>CAWFRI010000003.1:0-2112169 GCA_963818235.1 uncultured Acidobacteriaceae bacterium | reverse complement strand
TGTTTGACGAACATTCACCGGCATTCCGAGAGCGAGACTGCTTCGATCCGGATTGCTCGTGAATCGAATCAAATCATCCTAGATATCCGGGACCAAGGGAAGGGCATGTCCCCTGCGCGTTTGGCTGAGATTCAATCGGGACGCTCGGGTGTTGGGATAGGGGGGATGCGGGAACGCCTGCGTCAATTCGAAGGGATCATGAAGATTGAGTCGGAAGCTCCGGAACCCGCATTTTCGCGACCATCCCGCTCCCGAAAAGCGCATCGCCCGAGGACAAGAGCAAGACTGAGGCTCTACAAGCAAGCGTGCCAGGCGTTATCACTACGGCTTGATAATGAGACGCCGGAACAACCCAACCACGTTGGGGCGGCTCGATCGTGCAACGTCTCTGCCGCTCTGAACTAGGCATCTTTTTCTTAGCTAATACGATTTGCGCTGTATGGCCTGCCGCGTTCTACCTCCTTATTTTTATTTTGTGTCCGCCCGCGATCTGCGTACAAGCCCGCAACCGCTGCATGATCGACGCCTGCGAATTCTCGTGGCGGATGATCATCCGGTTATCAGAAAAAGCGTGCGGCACATTTTGGATTCCCATCCGCGTTTCGAGGTCTGCGGCGAAGCCCGCGACGGCGCCGAAGCGGTCGACGAAGCGCAGCGACTGAAACCCGACGTGGTCGTCCTGAACATAACCATGCCCGTGCTAGACGGGATCGCTGCGGCGCGGGAAATCACGGCGAAGCTGCCGGAAACAGCGATCGTAATTCTTTCATCGCATGCGGATAAGCATTTCATCGAGCAAGCCAAGAAGAGCGGCGCTCAGGCTTATGTCGCGAAAAGCAAGGCTGGCGAGGCGCTTGTCAGGGCCATAGAAGCGGCCGTGGTCGACGGCGATTTTGTCCTGATCGAATGATTGGCGGCTGGTAGAGCATTCGCAAAAATGCCCCCAATGCGTTTGAAAACCGGATTGCCCCCGCGGGTTCGCGGAGTGTTCATTGGACTTCATCTTAATCCCTTCTCTCAATTTCAATCGATACTAGAGCTCCTCCAAATAACTGAAAAATCTGAAGTTAACAAGCAACTGATAAGGAGCGAACCGAGTCTTAGTTTCGTGCTTAATTGAGGAGGCACTTCTTGGCGGCACAACCTTTGCGCCCTGCTGTAGATCGGGAGTTACCTTCGAACGTCGCAAAAAACGAAGCCTACACTTCAGCCGTGTCATGGGCAGCGGTAGTTGGAGGCGCTTTTGTGGCCGCAGCTCTTTCCCTCATCCTGTTGTCATTGGGAACGGGACTTGGGTTCTCGGCCATATCCCCTTGGTCAAATAACGGAGCTTCTGCAGCGGCCATCGGAAGCGGGGCCATCGTGTGGCTCATTCTGACTCAGATCCTGGCTTCTGCTCTTGGCGGTTATCTGGGAGGCCGATTACGAACAAAATGGACTGGGGTTCACACCGACGAAGTCTATTTTCGTGATACCGCGCACGGGTTGCTAGTGTGGGCGGTAGGAATGGTGATTACAGCCGGATTCCTGGCATCCTCAGCGGCCTCTTTTGCAGGCACGCAGAAGGCTGTGGCAACGACCGGTTCCCCTCAGGAATCCGCGATCGATCCCACCGCATACTTCGTCGACACGCTACTTCGTGGCAACGCTTCTGCCGTCGAGAAGCAAGATGTGTCCGAGCGAGCTGAGGTATCGAGGATATTTGCTCACGACCTCCACCAAGGAACGCTGCCAAGTGGGGACAAGTCATATCTGGCCCAATTGGTATCGGCTCGGACTGGACTCAATGCATCCGACGCGGAGAAGCGAGTGACCGATGTCTTCGGCGAAGCTCAGGAATCGGCCGATCGTGTGCGAAAAGGGATCGCTCATCTTTCACTTTGGCTATTTGTGGCCCTACTCAGCGGTGCATTCTGTGCAAGCTACGCAGGAACAATCGGTGGAAAGCAGCGGGATCACGTCCCTGTCTAGATTCTGTATGAGGAACCTAAATAATTAAGGAGGCTATATGCGTTCAATTTTGCTTTTGCTTCTGGGCGTGCCGATACCGATTGTTATTCTCATCGCGCTTCTGAGTCACTGACTGTAAAAACAAGTCAAGTTCACGGCAAGTTCCAAGGTCTGTTGAGTGCACTAGAACGATTCCACAATGAGGAGTTTAAACATGGCTGAAAAAGAAGTCTTGAAGGATCTACTGGAAGACGAAATCAAAGATCTGTATTCCGCTGAGAAGCAACTCATCAAAGCCATTCCGAAAATGGCAAAGGGATCGAATGATCCCGCTCTTCAGGATGCATTTAAAGGGCACCTAAAAGAAACCGAAGCGCAGGTGCAGCGGCTCGAACAGATCGCGGGGATCCTCGAAATCAAGCCGAGCGGGAAGAAGTGCGTCGGCATGGAAGGTTGTATTAAGGAAGGCGCGGAGGCATTAAGCGAGGACGGGAACGAAACGGTCCTTGATCTAGGCATCATCGGCGCTGGAAGCCGCGTTGAGCACTATGAGATGGCTGGGTATCTGACTGCGATCAGCCTAGCAGAGCGGATCGGCGAAAACGAGGTCGTCAGTCTGCTTAAGAAATCCTTGGCCGAGGAACAGGGAGCAGAAAACAAACTGAGAAAGATTGCCGCGAATTTATTGAGCGGCGCGCCGCAGAAAGCAGCGGCCTAAAATTCTTTATCTTTCATCGCGGAAACGCCGCTCCCTAGGGGCGGCGTTTGGGTTTTTCATGAGATCTGGAATGAAGGGAGTCCCTATGCTCACTAAGCGAATGGGTTACGCAGCAGTTTTGGGTCTGATCGCGCTAGTGTCGACAGCATGTAACAACGGCAGCGAGACGGACATAAGCTATAAAGCGGCGATCAACGACCATTTCAAGGCTTATCCCGTTTGCATCTGGTCCCAGCCGAAGAAGTTCCCCGTCCAGGCAGCCACGTCGGACGATGCTAAGACTGAGGGATACGACGCATTGACGCAGGAGGGCCTGCTCACCCGGACTACCGCGGAGAAGAAGGTTCTAATCGTTGCCTCGAAGCAGGTGAACAATTACGACCTGTCAGAGAAAGGTCGGACGTCGTGGACCCCGGATTCCACGCAGCCGGGATATGGCAACTTCTGCTATGGACATCGAGAGGTCACGTCAATCGACAATTCGACGTTGGGCACGAATAGCGAAGGTGCCAAAACTGTCGCCGTCTCTTACCACTATCAAATCGCCAACGTTGCCAATTGGGCCAATTCACCAGAGATGAAAACGGCATACCCTGGTGTCGCGTCCTCGCTGGCTTCGAACCCTTCGGACAATGCGACGTTGGTCATGACTGGGGATCACTGGGCATATACGAAGTAAAAGACGAAATCTCGGCATACATACTTCGTCTCTCTCGGCAGGAGTGAGCCTGCCGACCACAACCGAACCGATTTCCACAACATCCAATCGTGGCTGCTCAAGGTAATCCGACTTCGGAGAAACAACGTGAAAAGATCCACGAAGGCGATCATTGGAGGATTCTGTTCAGGGGCCATCCTGATTTACGCCTGGCGATGGTATGTCGGGCGCCGCAGAATTCGAAATTTTCATCTCACCAACGACGACCTGAATTATTCCGATCACTCACCCGAGGAACTCGTTTCCCAACACCTGATCGATTTAAATTCCGCCAACACCGACCAACTGACGGAACTGGGGCTCTCCGCAGAGACCCAAGAGCGTTTGATTGAAAACCGTCCGTATCGCACCAAGCTCGAACTCGTCTCCCGCATCGTTCTGTCGCCGGACGAATACGCCGCGATTAAGGACAGGATATCGGTTGCCGAGGCGAACGAGTCGGTCAAGATCGCATAAGAGTCCTTAACCTCGGTTGGGTGCCGGGCAGACTGAGGAGAGAGTCGCTATGGTCAGAAAAACAACGAAACCTACTTCTGGAACTCACAGCCCGAAAAACCAATCAGCAGGCAATCCCGAGACAAAACCAGTCGCGGGCGGAGAAGTGCATCAGATTGCTGGGGGCCAGCATCCGGCACTGACCACAAACCAGGGTGTCGCGCTCTCAGATAACCAGAATTCGCTCAAGGCCAATCCGCGCGGCCCTGTGCTTCTCGAAGACTTCATCCTGCGCGAAAAGATCACGCATTTTGATCACGAGCGTATTCCCGAACGTATCGTTCACGCACGAGCTACAGGTGTGCATGGATATTTCGAGCTGACCTCTTCGCTCAAGAAATACACAACCGCTAGAATACTCACCGAGGTCGGGGAGAAGACGCCGGTCTTCACACGATTGTCAACCGTTGCAGGGGGCGCAGGTTCGGTGGACACGCCTCGGGATGTACGCGGATTTGCGGTGAAGTTTTACACGAAAGAAGGAAACTGGGACCTGGTGGGGAATGATATTCCTGTCTTTTTCATTCAGGATGCCATCAAATTCCCAGATCTCATCCATGCCGTGAAAATGGAGCCTGACCGAGGCTTCCCTCAATCCGCGACGGCGCATGACACGTTCTGGGATTTTATTTCCCTCACGCCGGAATCCATGCACATGGTGATGTGGATCATGTCCGATCGCACCCTGCCGCGGTCGCTGCGGATGATCGAGGGATTTGGTATCCATAGTTTTCGACTGATCAATGCTACCGGCGAATCGACGTTCGTGAAGTTCCATTGGCGCCCAAAGTTGGGTTTGCAATCGACCATCTGGGACGAAACGGTCAAGATTTCGGGCGCTGACCCGGATTTTCACCGGCGCGACATGTTCGACGCCATCGCTGCCGGCGACTTTCCTGAGTGGGAATTTGCGGTTCAGCTGTTTACCCAAGAGGAAGCGGACGCGTTCCCGTTCGACCATCTAGACGCGACCAAGCTGATTCCGGAAGAACTGGTGCCTCTGAAAGTGATTGGGAGCATGGTTCTGGATCGCTGGCCGAACAATTTCTTCGCCGAAACCGAGCAGGTGGCGTACTGTCCTTCTCATATCGTGCCCGGCATCGATTTTTCAAACGATCCGTTATTGCAGGGTCGCTTGTTCTCTTATCAAGACACGCAGCTCTCGCGCCTGGGATCGCCTAATTTTCACCAGATTCCGGTCAATGCTCCCAAGTGTCCGTTCGGTAACCAGCAGCGCGACGGGCACATGCAGATGGAGCAACCCGAGGGCCGGGTTTCCTATGAGCCCAATTCCTTGTCGAAGAATTCACCACGCGAGCGCCCTGTAAACGCATTTCGCAGTGTCGCGATCAAAGAAACCGGAGATAAAGGCCGAGTCAGGCCCGAGAGCTTCGCCGATCACTACAGTCAGGCTCGCCAGTTTTATCTCAGCCAAACGGTCTATGAGCAGGCGCATATCGCCTCCGCATTGGTGTTTGAGCTTTCAAAGGTCGAGCACCTGCACGTCCGGGAAGCGATGGTCGGCCACCTGCGCAATATAGAAGAGGACCTTGCCCAGCGCGTAGCCGGCGGTCTGGGATTGGAGACAGTGCCAACCGCGGCCAAGCCCGCTGCACCCGTACAGAAACTGAAACCCTCGCCTGCGTTGCAGATTATTGGAAAGATGAAAGACACACTTGCGGGCCGCGCCATCGGCATCCTGATTGCGGATGGGTCGGACGGCGATCTCATCAAGAAGATCAAGAGGGCCGCGATTGAAGCGGGCGCCACCGTTAAGATCATCGCGCCCAAAGTGGGCGGTGCAAAGGTCGCGGGCGGGTCGATGATGTCGGCAGACGGCCAACTGGCCGGCATGCCTTCTGTACTGTTCGATGCCGTCGCGGTAATCCTCTCCGAGGGAGGCGCGAAGGCACTGTCGCTAGAGAGTGCGGCAGTTGACTTTGTGCGGGATGCGTTCGGTCATCTCAAGGCCATTGCCGCCGACGAGGGCGCGAAATCGCTTTTGAAAGCCGCCAATATCGGAAAGGACGGCGGCGTGGTCAGCGCCAACGAGGAAAATGCATTTATCACTGCAGCTAAGACAAGACAATGGAACCGGGAAAAGTCAGTACGGGTGCTGGCCTAAGGCAGGACCGAATGTGTCGGTTCGTGAGAGCGGATGTTTTTTGACGCTTCAACGCGAAAAATATGGTGAAATTCCAGACAAGGTAAACAGAAACGGAGAAATCGTATGTTGATCCTGATCATTATCCTGATTTTGGTGTTGGGCGGCGGTGGAGGTTATTACGGTCATAGCCGCTGGGGTTATGGAGGTGGTGCTGGTATTGGGCTGGGCACCATTCTGTTGATCCTGCTCATCGCCTACCTCCTTGGGGGTTTTCGCTGAGGCGACAATCATTCGCTTCACACAAAACGATACGTCACAAGAACGATTTCCCAACAACCAAACTGAAAGGATTTCCCAATGGACGACAATAAGAAAAATCGATGTGCGCACACCGGCTGCAGTTGCTTAGTTGGAAATGACAGCCGATATTGCAGCCCACACTGCGAAACGCTAAAGACCGGTCCTGAGCTTGCCTGCGAATGCGGGCACGCACAATGTGCCGGCAAGATTGATTGAGCAGCTTGAGCAACTCGACTCAGTAGAGTGGAGACTAACAATTCGAAATGGGCAAGAAGAACGGGCTGGCAGATCCGGTACGTTTGAAACCTCTCTACCCCGCTGACGAGCAGATCCTCCACGATTGGATTACCCCGAGGAAATGACGGAACCTTGCGTATCCGACGCTTCGATTGAAGAAAATCGCAATTTGTCGCGGCAGCCCGTTCGAATCGGATGCGCAGGGTGGAGTATTCCACGACTGGCCGCTGCGCATTTCGCGTCCAGAGGAAGCCACCTGGAGCGTTACTCGCAGGCGTTCAACTCTTGCGAGATCAATTCGTCTTTTTATCGCCCGCACAAGAAAGAAACTTGGGAAAGGTGGGCTGGGTCGGTGCCGGCTGAATTCCGCTTTTCAGTCAAAGCCCCCAAGGCAATCACCCATGAGGCGAGGCTGAATTGTAGTTCGGAGGTCTTGTCGGCGTTTCTTGAACAGATCAACTGTCTGCACGAAAAGCTTGGTCCGGTCCTCATACAACTGCCGCCTAGTCTGGAATTCGACTATGCCCGCGCTAGGAAGTTCCTCGCACTGATTCGTGGGAGTTTTTCAGGGGACATTGTATGGGAGCCACGCCACGGCAGCTGGTTCGAACCCCACGTTGATGATTTGCTGATGGAATATCAGATTGCCCGCGTAGTCGCCGACCCGGCGTGCGTACCTGCCGCCGCCCGGCCCGGTGGTCTGGCAAGCTTGGCTTACTTTCGGCTCCACGGGTCTCCCTGCCGATATTTCTCTGCCTACTCCAGCGACTCACTGAATATGATCGTCGCGCAAGCGGCAAGTTTAGGTGCAAGAGCGCGTGTATGGTGTATTTTCGACAACACCGCTTTCGGCGCTGCAATTCCGAATGCACTTGAGTTGGCGGCAAAGCTTAGGAAGCTCTGAATAATTACTATCTTCGAGGTTGCTCTTGATTCACTCGGTAGCTTCCCTGACAGCCAGCTCGGTCGCGGCTAAGCCGATCGCCACAGCTCATTGAAGCGGGAGATGCTTTACATGCGCCTGGATTATGTGGAAACAATGCTCACTCGACGTACCGCACAACGTTGATACCCAGTGTATGCAATCCCAACCTCGCGGACCCACACGGCCTTTGGGTTGTCATCCCATTCCGATTTGGAACTCCTTATTGGACAGCCATCGGACAGTCGACGTGCAGATCCGTTTTCGGAGAACTTGCCCAATCAATGAAACATCTGTCGGCAACGATGATCCCAACCAGTCGCATACTTCCCTTGCTGTGTGCGCCAAATGGTTGGTCATTGATCGACGCGCACGATACATGTGCTGTCTGCGAGAGTCACCGAGGGAGCAAGAAGGAATCCTAAGGATCGTTAGGTTATGAGCCCACAAATACTAGTATTTTCAACAACTTACAAGACGCGGGTGGCCCTCGAAAAACCTTGTAAGTGACGTTAAGGAACCGTTATTGGACAGTTAAAGGACAGTGAACGATCGCACCGTTAGCCTTGAAGCTTTTTGAAATCCGCTTCCTTAAGAGGAAGAGGATCGTTGATCCCAGATCCTCCGGCGCGAGCAGCATCTTCACGGGTGAATCGTTCTCGGCAACTCGTACGTGTGCTACTCCCTGCAGATCGAGAATTGTTCTAGCGTTCGTCTACGGGCGAAGCTTTCGGCACTGCCGGCAAGGGCTCGCCTGCCAGACGTGTTTTCCCAACACTCGCTTTTTCGAGAGCATTCCCCTAGGCGTTGTTGTCGCTTAGCGGAATGACCTTCCAGGGTATCCGCCCGACGCCATGATCGTGTCATCAGAAAGCGCCCGACGCGGCCGTTGCCATTCCATATAAGCATGGATGTATACGAAGATGAAGAGCCCGAGCACCACGCGGACGGCTGGCTGCGGCTCTTCGCGCAGCAGGTCGAAGAACGGCGGCATCGCGTCCCTCAAATCCACTGAACAGCATCGGGATGTGCTTCTTACCTGTGGTGAACTTCCGTTTGAATTTCTGTTCTCGCTGGGCCCAGCTTTCGGCGTCCATAGACGTTTCGATCTGAACAAGCAGTTTCTTAACCGGATGGAAGGCGACTACATCCAATTCGCCCTCATGACCGCCCGCAGTCCGCTTTCCAACGTTGACATTACGGCGCACAAAAAAACCTCGATATTCGTACCACTCGGCGACGAGTTGCTCCAGGAAGTTGATCGGCAAGGCAGCCCTTTCTATTTACGGACGCGGATCAGTGCGAAAGAATTGAATGTGATGACAGGTGTCGCATTCCCAGACTTCAACACCGAGCGTCGAAATGTCGTTTGCCCCGCCCGAATTCCAGAGCCGCATGTTGTAGCCAGGAGTGTCTTTTACGAGAGCTTGCCGCGCATACCGTCCGACACCGCACACATGGCAAATCCTCGCGATTCCATCGAGCAATAGCTGACCGCCCTGCTTGATCTGCTCAAGGTTGGTATCCACTTGGAGCAGCAGGTCGTTGGCACTTCCGCAGCATTTCTCTTCTCTGGTAACGACGGAGCGTCCCAAAATCAAGTTAATCATGTGCATGTGCGGATCACTTGGGAACAGTTTTGTTAGGTCGTTCTCAGGCTCATCCCAAAATTCCCGGTCGAGCTTGGGTTTACCAGCGACCATGCACCAAAGAACTTTGCCGAGCATGTACACGTCGAAGTCGGTTTTAACGGTTTCAAGTCGGGCGCCCATGCCTCGCCATGTCGCCGGAGGGATGAAATCACCCGCTCCCACGGTCTCCCCTTGTAAACGGGTGATGCGCGGCTCGCGATGGGGAACGTAGACCAGCCCGAAGTCGCCGAGAACAAAGACGTGCTCCTTGCCGATGAAGATGTTCGCCGGCTTGATGTCGCGGTGAACTATGTTTTCGTTGTGAAGAAGAGCAATCGTAGCGACTACTGATCGGAACGCCTTCAACGCGAGAGCCGCGTTGCCTCTGTATTCCAAGAGATGATCTTCCAGCGTTCCGTTGGGGAAGAATTCGGTGACCATCCACCGTTCTTTTATGTCAAAGCCTAAGAGCTTCGGCAGACCCGGTCGATTCTGCTGTAGAACTTCGATTTCCTGATGCAAACGGTTGAGACTTTGTTCTTCATCATCTCGAATCTTGAACTCTTTCATCGCACCAAGTTCTTCGGGAAGGTCCGGGCGTGTGTAGTCTCGAATCGCTTCAACGTATTCCAAATTGTGGCTAGAGATAGACTCTTTGGTACCCGTCAGCATGGGGGCGTGCGAGTTGATGATTTCGAGGCTGCGCCTGCGTTGTTTCGTTCTCTCGGGGGTGCGGACGAGATACACCTTGCTTTGTCCACCCTCGCCCAATGGCTCCTTTTTTACTCGCTCCCATTCGGATTTCTTGCCTTCCATGAGTTGTTGCCCGTTCTGTGGCGTCATAAGCTGTTCCGCCCCCAGTTCCGTTAGGGAAATGTCGGCAAGGGATTCGTTAGGCATTGCCATGTTCTTCGTTTTTTGGAGATGTCCGCTCTTGATCGCGGCGTTGAGCAAGTTGGCTTGCAGGCTGTTGGCAATAACGGTAGCACCCAAGTTGTCGTCAATAGTGTGACCACCCCGGAAGAAGTTCAGGAAGTCAAAGTAGTTGATTGGGGCCTGCGTAATCTGGGGATAAATGTGTCCTTGCGGGAGCTTTTCTTTGATGAGCATGGTAATTTCGACCCATTATATCCGCCGGCCGCACGCGAACGACTGCACCACAAGACAGCGGCGCTGACGTAGTAGAACAGACGGTTTGCTCAGGCTTCTTTAAGCGAAATCGCCACACCTTGCTCCCATTCCTGGAGCATGCGATTGCCTATCTCAAGGAATTCCGCGTGCGCTTTAATGTAGGCGTGCAGTTCCTTTGAGGTGTCCGCAATCGCAGCCTCTAAGCGTTCGAGTATCTGCCGGACGCGGGCAGGGGTGCCCCCCATCCGCGTCTCGCCCAGTCGCTGCAATTCCTTCGCGCTCGCCCATTTCGTCGTGCCGTTTAGGGTCAGCGCCATGCTGTCCTTCGGCAGATAGACGGAGGTCGTCACAAGATCATAGACGGGTGCGAGTCTCGCTTCTCCCTCAACGTCGTCGTAAACAATCCCAAAGTTCTTCAGATGCGCGTCGCCATTGCGAAGCGCGCAATTCAGGGCAATCAGGGCGAACAGCTTTTCCATGTCTTCGCCCACATGTGTCGAGTTTGCAAACTGTCCGAATCGCTTCATGACCGAGGTCTCGTAGCTGCCGCGATATTTCTCGTCGGTCCTGCGGCCGTTCAGCACGCAGAAATCCTCAACTCCTCGATATGTCCCGTCCAGGCGCAGGTCGAAACGGTCAATGACCAGCGCCATGCCGTCCTCGGCCAGGCGGTAGGGGGGCACATCAAGTCCGTATTTGCGCGCCACGGTGAGGCAAAAATACTCGTTGGCCGCCAGTTGCGGATATTCGTTGGGCTCCCACAGCTTCACAATGTGGGTCGCGCCTTTGTAGCTCTGCGAGAGGCGGTGTCCAGTATGCTCCATCTCGGCGAAAGCCTTTTCGTCGCGCACGAGGATTTTGGGCTGCACGCCGCTGATCCCGGAGAAGGACGCGAATTTCTCCAGCAGGTAGCGGAAGAGGTCGCCGCCGCGCCTGCGTTCGAGGATCTCGTCCACTGACTGGAAGGGCACGTCCTCCTGCAGGTGTTCCTTGTCGCCGGTATAGCGGATGCGTCCGATCTGCGAGCGGCCGACAATGGCCAGCAGGTCGAATTCGTCGAAGGTCCCGGTGGCTTTCGCAAAGGCAAGGCGGAGCCGCTCGCGCAGTGCGCCTTCGGGCAGGTTCATCTCGAAAACCGGAAGTAGGCCAAAGGGCACGCTCCACGACTCAAGCCTCAAAGGCATCGTCACCGAGACCGCGCGCGTGGACGGAGCGCCGGCGAGGTAAGCAAAAGTGCTGCCGCGCTCGCCGTGACGATCGAGTAGTCCCCCCTCAGCGGCGTCGGTCCAGACTTTGATCATCCCGTCCCTCTTCCATGAGTTGTTCAAGCGTCGGCCGGCCCGCGCTCGATTCCTGAAGCTTCAGCTCGAATCCCAGCGCGGTGAGAATATTTGTGATCTTGGAATATCCAAGTTCGCCCAGCCGTCCGTTCTCCAGGGCGTCGAGCGTGGAGAGTCCGACCCTGGCTTTTTTCGCAAGCGTGGGCTGTGTCAGGCCAAGTGCTTTGCGCTTGGCGGCGATCTGCTCTCCTAGTTCGGACAGTAGCAACATACACCTAGTATACCGGGTGTTGTCACGCAATACAACTAAATAGCCTAATATACTAGGCTTTAGATACCGATACCGGGGAGCGAGGCAAGCTTGATTTTGCGGGAGTGGCTGATCGCTGTGGCTCACGCTCATTCTTCTTCTTCCATCAAGTATTCGAATTCTTCCGCCATCTCGTCTTTACCCGAGCGAACCACATTGATGGCAGCTGCGTTGAGCGAGTTTTTGACATGCACCCCGTAATATTTCTCGATCATTCCGACACTCGTACGACAGTTCTTAGCGATTTGATAGATGTTAGCTCCCTCCATCAACCGCATGCTGATGTACGTGTGCCGTAGGCTGTATGCCGTACGTGGTCGGCCGTCTCTGTCGAACCGAAGATTCTCCTCCTCAGTGATGGTCTTGAAGAGCTCGCTCTGCCATTTGGGAAAAATGAGGTCGGTCGGTTCGGGCGTGCACCATTCCTTCCCGAGGGCATCAGAGTTGTCGGACACTTCGCTGGCGGAACGCACGCCATCAACACGCCTCGGACGGAGCCTGTTTCTCAGTCGCTCAAATGGACTCACTGCACCGGGCATACTCTTGCAATATCCGAATCCCCGTTTTCCGCGCACTTCAATCTCGAGAATCGTCTCGCCCGAAGGCTCGTCGTCAACGATCTCGACATCGCGGAACTCAAGGCGCCGTGCCTCATCAGGCCGCAGTCCAGTAGTGGCCGCGAAGAGGACATAGTCATGCAGTTGCTCCGCATGCCATTTCAGGCCCCTTTTCTTCGGCTCTAGTGCGCGTTTTCGAGTCGCTTCGCAGAGTTTCTCGTATTCTTCTGGCGAAAACCACGCCCGGTAGGAGACTTTCGATGATCGCCGGTACGGCTCAGAGAAATCTGGAAGCCGGTCGATCCATCCTTGGCAAAGCGCGGTCTTCAAGGTCTGGCGCAGCGTCACGATTTCGTGGTGCATGGTGCTGTGTGCCGGCGGCTTGCCGCGTTTCGCAATTGCTTGTTCGTGTCTGTGAACTCGATAATCCACGATTTTTCCCGTGGTGATCTTCGAGATGTCCATGTTTCCGAAGAAGGGCACCAAGTGAACGCTCGACCGCAAATACTGGCCCTTCACGTATTGCTTGCTACGTTCTCCACGCGTCATGATCTCGCATTCGCGTAAAAATTGTTCAGACACCTCGCGAAAGGTTTTTTCAGCTTTGAGCTCTCCAGTGAGAAGTTTTCCCCGAAGCTGTAGATACCAGTCCTCGGCGACGTCCTTGGCTTTGGCGAGGCTCTCTTCCTTCGTGCTAGTACGACGATTCTTGCCCGCGAAAAAGCTTGAGCATTGCCAGCGGCTGCTGTTCGGACGCTTGTAGATGCAAACCTTGCCGCCAAGAATCGTGTGTTGTTCGGCCATCTTCGTCCCTCGTTCTATGCGAGCGATTTCGCGAAAATCCGTAAATCACGTGGAGTATAAATCCCGGCGCGGAATGGAATACTCAGCGGACTCAAGGAAAACTTGAGTGCTCGTCTGGAAAACCGGGGACGCAGAACTGCTCAAATTCGGGGAAATCTTAAATGGCAATCCCGAGCCAAGCCCGGAGAGACACCAGCCGGAAAGGTGTAAAGACTAGACGGGCAGCACCTAAACTCCGGATCTTCCGGAGGAGCATGAAGGGATAGTCCAGACCGCAAAACCTGGCGTGAGCCCTCCAAAGGCCTCACGCTCGGGCGGCGAAAGCCGTAGACAGTATGAAAATCCGCAGGGCTTAAACGGCCCATGAGGGTTCAAGTCCTTCCGCCCGCACCACTGTTTCTTCGGTAGATACCACACTAATTTCGACGCGAGTCGAAAGTCTTCATCAGCCCGCGGAGCAGAAATTCCCTCCACCGAAAGAAAGGCTAGCTAGGCACGTAGCGTTGTCGTATCGACTCCCCCACGTCGCCCGGTCCGCCCCGCAAAGAGATGAGCGCCAAAACAGAATCGAAGGACTGGCGCACTTCGATTTGAATTGGCATGGGTCCGAGGCACTTGCCATCCGAGGACTCCCAAAGCGAAAGGCACTCCCCAGCGGCTGCGTGATCCTGTTGCCCGTTGTGCGCAAGATGGATAACAGAAGACTCCGGAACGCGATAGTTCTTCGGAATGTAAAGCCCGTTTTGCCGCGCGTTGTTGCTTGGTACCACCGACTGCACGCGGAGCTTAGGCACCGGCGGATCGTAAAAACCGAACGATCCTTGGATAAGGTTGGCCTCTTCCTTCTTTTTTAGCGCCATCTTGGCCTCGATCAGTAAGCACGGCTGCCCATGGTGTTTCGCATAGGCAATTGCGGTTGAGAAAAAGCTGGCCTCGGGACAGAGCTTACCCTTGATGCGCTCAACTTCTGCGAACGTCACAGCCGTTCCAATTTCCGGCAGGAGGAACCGCGGGAAGAAACCCATGTGACCGGCTATCAAATCGACGAGCGTTTCCTCTGGGTCCTTGCTGCTTGCCCGCACATGGGTCCGTTTATAGGTGCTCCTCTGCTGATCCGTGAGAATTAGAAGATGCCCGATCTCATGCCACTTTGTGAAGTAAGATCGCAAGCCTTTGTCGCCCCGACAGTCGATCGCGGAAACGAAGACTCTTTCGCCTGTCCGGGCGGTCATCCTACGGTATGTAACGCCGTAAACATTACCGTGAAGTTCTTTATCGAGCGACGCGAAACCAAACTCGCCACTTTGTACATATCGCCGCTGCAGCGCGACCATTTCCTCATCTGAACGGATCACCTCAAAGGTGGTTCCAAGGATTGCAGCCACTATGTCGAGCAAGGCCGAAGGGGTTGCGCAATCAGGGAAGTCGGCTAGCATCGCCGTCGCTCTCTGCTCGCAGAACTTGAGGATGGCATCCGCGGGCGAGCCGTTCGACGGCAGCCGCAGCGCGGACGCGATCTCCCATATCTTTTGGCTGTGTAGACGATCCATGGCGGCCTAGACGAGGAACTTTTTCAGCGACTCATACATCTCCTTCCAATCCTGAAGGGTAGGTGTTTTGCGTTCCTCATTCGACCGCCGTGCTACAACCGACCGATGTGCTGCCAGCAACGCTTCGGTCTGCGTGAACGAAAGATTCATTTCGCGGGCGGCTTGGGTCAATTCTGGCGGGATGGTCAGAGGTTCCGGTTTCGGCGACGCTACGTCACCACCGCGGAGCAGGTAGTCCAGTGAGGCGTTCAGCTCGTTCGCAATCTTGAGTATATTTTGCGAACTCATGTTCCGATTGTTGTTCTCGGTGTCGCTCAGGAAGCCCTTGCTGATGCCCGTGCGTTCAGAGATCTTATCGATGGTAAGTCCCTTTTCCTCCCTAAGCTTACGGATTCTGCTGCCGACTGTTTCCATGTGTCACCCGCCTTTATCTTCTGCTTTTTCAGGCAGATAAGCAAGGGGTAGATTAGCGTGTTCGCTTACAGCGAACATTTGGTTCGCTATTGTGGTATATTGAAACTGCACACTGATCGAGCTACTTCAGAAAGGGACCAGATGGCACAGCAAGTTCAGATTGGATGTATCAACAAGAGCGACCGGACTAACCCTCACGAGAGAATTCTCTACGTCGGCGGCGTTAATGCGGACCGAACCCGCTGGAAACTTTCGCAGCAAGATGCCATTGCCGGGATCGAGAGTGGCCGTTGGCAGTTCTACGTATCGGTCAACGGCAGCACGGTCTGGGTAATCGTGGCGGTGAGCCGCTTTGGCAATAAGTATCTCAAAACCACGGCGGACGGAGAGCAACCCGATAACCTCCTCAGCCTACCGGAATGTCCGTAGCAGGGAGCAACTACTAAAGATGGCAAACTCTCGCTCGCACGTGACAGATCAGCGGAGCCAAGTCCAGTGATTTTTTCACTAAAAGAAGTGAAGGACATCTCGCGCTCGATTTCTATCACCACTCAGAACTTCCTGTGGGGCCGGGCCGCTGGGCGTTGCGAGTTTGCGGGCTGTAACAAACCGCTCTGGAAGTCTTCGGTAACGAGCGAGCGCTCGAACATCGCGCAGAAGGCCCATATCTATTCCTTCAGCGAAGGGGGGCCTCGCGGCAACGACGCGGTGTCGCCTGGAGACCTGAACTCGATCGACAATCTAATTCTCGTCTGCCACGGGTGCCACCAGAAGATCGACGCAGCAGTGGACGGCGGCCGCTACCCGGCGGCGCTACTCCAAGAGATGAAGCGCGAACACGAGCGCCGCATTGAACTCGTGACCAGCATCGATTCAACCAGGAAGAGCCACATTCTCCTGTATGGCGCCAACATCGGCGAACACTCTGCGCCGTTGAACTTTACAGGTGCGGCGACGGCCATGTTCCCGCAACGCTATCCGGCCTCTGATCATGCGATCAGTCTTGGGCTGCAGAATAGCGCGGTTTCCGACCGCGATGAGCAGTTCTGGTTCACGGAGAGAGACAACCTTGAGAAGCAGTTCGCGCGGCGGGTACGCGAACGGATTGCGGACGGCGAGATTGTGCATCTTTCCGTGTTTTCGCTGGCACCGCAGCCGCTGCTGATCCATCTGGGAACGCTACTGGGGGACATCATCCCTTGCGACGTTTACCAACTGCATCGCGAACCGCAGAGCTGGGTCTGGCCTTCGGGAACAGAGACTCCCGGCTACTTGATCCGGAAACCTCAATCGAAGAATGGAAAGGCAGCGCTCGTACTTTCCTTGAGCGCGACCATCGATGTCAACAGGGTCACTTCCGTGCTCGGCGAGGATGCCAGCATCTGGGTCATCACGGTACAGACGCCGCACAACGATCTGATGAAGAGCCGGGAACAGCTCGCAGACCTGAGAGCTGTATTACGGCGCGTGTTCGACCAGATCAAGTTTGCGCATGGGCAGTCAGCAATTCTTCACATATTTCCTGCGGCCCCTGTCTCTGCCTGTCTTGAAGTCGGCAGAGTTCGCATGCCAAAGGCCGACATGCCTTGGCAACTCTACGATCAGGTCAATCCGCTTGGAGGCTTTGTACCTGCTTTATCGATCTCTTAGGAGGCCCGTCAGATGGCGAACGAACTCGTTGTAAAGCTCTTGGACAGCATCATTGACTCGCTTGATATCCCGGAGTCTTACTACCGGCGAGCAGCGGACCGGCACCGGTCCCTCGGAGAGTGGCTTTGCCGCCCGGAGTCCAAGGTCGCGGTATTCCAGCCCCATGTAACGCCCCAAGGTTCCTTCCGATACGGGACCGTCAACCGGCCCTTGAACGCGGAGGGGGAATACGACCTCGATAACGTGGTGACGCTCACGATGCCGAAGACGGCGATGACGCAGAAGCAACTGAAGACGCTCTTTGGAGAAGAGATCCGCGCTTATGCTGAAGCGCACCAAATGTTGTCTCCAATCGAAGAGACGAATTGCTGCTGGCGCCTGCACTACTCCGACGAAGTCACATTTCATCTAGATACCTTGCCGTGTGTCGCCGAGGAGGAAAGCGTCATTGCGACCATCATCGGATTCGGCGTTCCTCGTGAATTGGCTAAACGTGCGGTGGCGATCACAGACAAGCGCCACCCGCACTACACCTTGACCAGTTCGAATTGGCTCAGTAGCAACCCTCGCGGGTTTGCACGCTGGTTTGAGGAGCGCACACGGAGCTATGCTCTTCCGCGCTTGCGGCGATTGGTGGAGTCGAGATTGTACAGCTCGGTCGAAGATGTCCCTGCATATGAGTGGAAAACGCCGCTTCAGCGTAGTATCCAGTTGCTGAAGCGCCACCGGGATGTCATGTTCCAGGAGAACTCCGCGGTTGCGCCGATTTCAATGATTCTCACCAATCTGGCGACCCACTCCTACAACGGGGCATCGGACATCTTCGAGGCCTTGACTGAAATCGTCGACCGGATGCCGTCGTTCATTCGCGCCGGACGACCGCGGGTTCCCAATCCGGCCGATCCCGCGGAAGACTATGCCGACAAATGGACCAAGGAGCCGCAGCTTGAACAGAATTTTTGGTCCTGGCACATACAGGTGAAGGCCGATCTGGCCCGGCTTCCCGACCTTCTTCGCGGCGACCGACTCTCTGCAAGTGTGCGCCAGATGTTCCGGCTCGATCTGACGCAAGAGCAGCTGCGGCAATTTCAACCGGCACCCATTTCGGTTCGCAGCGTCTCCGGCGTCACGCCGGCGATAGCCATCACCAGAGCGCCAAAGCTGTGGGGAAATCAATGAATGCGCGCATCAGTGCTGCTGAACTGGGGTGTGGATGAGTTGCTACGGAAATATCCTGAGCTCCGTCTCCAACCTACCAAGAGGGACGAGACGATCATCGCGGGAAGTCTTGAGTTTTCTGCTCAGACTCGCGGTCAGAAGCCGATCTCTGATGGATATGAAATCAGTATCTCCGTTCCTTCTGACTATCCCAGAACCACTCCGGCAGTCCGAGAGACGGCAATGCGCATCCCGCGCGACTTCCATAAGC
Organism: uncultured Acidobacteriaceae bacterium; assembly: GCA_963818235.1. GTDB lineage: Bacteria > Acidobacteriota > Terriglobia > Terriglobales > Acidobacteriaceae > Sulfotelmatobacter. The sequence continues at coordinate 2,093,966 of CAWFRI010000003.1, read as the reverse complement.
TGGACTCCGGCCATCTGTGTTTGGGCTCGCCGACTCGTCTACGACTGATTCTCGCCGAAACTCCCTCCCTTCTCTCCTTTGTTGAGCGATGCGTTATCCCTTATCTCTATGGCTACTCGATCGTCGAGAGTGGCGGAGTACTCCCATTTGGCGAACTGTCGCACGGGACACGTGGTCTTCGCGACGATCTGGCAGCTATGCTCGGCGTGGACGATGATCTCGTCTTACTCGGTTTTGTGCGTCTCCTTGCAAAGAAGAAACGTGAGGCCAACAAGCTGCCATGCCCATGCGGTAGTGGCATGAGTCTGGGACGCTGCCACAATCGGAAGCTGAATACGCTTAGGGAGAAGCTCGGACGGGGGTGGTTTTCGTCTTTACTCCATGGGTCGCGCTGATCTGCACTGGGTAGTCTGAGTGCCCATAGTCATTCAGGTTCACCCGGTGTTGTGATTGTGGCTAAGCAGGCAGGGGTAGAGTCAGTTGCATCGGGGGCGGACGCCGCGGTGTACATTTTTGGAGAAATGATCGGCCGAAATCGTTCGCCAATCGCGAATCTTCGTCGGCTCTCATAATCAAGCACGTCTCGAAAGACAAAGATGGATCCGCCAGCGGCCTCATAACTACACCTTCGGCGCTGGGGCCCACTGAGGCAGGCCTGGTCACGATAGCCACTCCAACGTGCTGGGATACCAGGTGAATTGCTTCTTGGGCGGTAAGGATATCGTGCGCGTGCTTCGGAGCAATGCCCTGACGTTGTGCCGCGTCCATGATTGCCTCACGAACCACGGGATGAGATCGCCGGGCAAATAGAATCCATTCGTCTTTTGCCAGGTCTTGGAAAGCAATTTCTTCCTTCTGAGCCGCTGCATGGGCCTGCGGGAGTGCGGCATAGAGATGCGTTCGAGCGAATGCCGCGGCCGTGATCCGAGAGCTTTCGGGCGGTGCTGTCACCAACGCCATATTCAAGTCGCCTGCCGTAACGCGCCGGACCAACTCGCTGGAAAACTCGCTAATGAGCTGAACGCGGAGTTTAGGGAACATGGGCAGCCGGATTGAGAGAAGCGCTGAAATCCAGTCAACGTCGGCGTCAGGTGAGTGCCCAATGGTCAAAATGCTATCGCTTCCCTCGCGAGCAGCATGAACGGCTCTGTCCATATGCCACAGCGCCAGACGGGCTTCTTCGACAAAGATGCGGCCCACTTCGGTGAGTTCCACATTCTTCTTGTTCGTGCGAATGAATAAATGAAATCTGTGCAGGGCTTCGATCTCATTTATCTGTTTGCTGAATCCAGATTGGGTAATGTTCAATCTGTCGGCGGCCCGAGTGAAGTTCAGCTCTTCGGCCAAGACAACCACGGCGTGAAGGTGACGTACTTCAACCCTGGGGAACACTTCTCCGGCTCCCTTCCTCATCGGCGGAGATTGGTCAATGCCGTACATCTAGTCAAGGAACCGGCGGCGCGGGAAAAGTATCAAGAAATAATCTATTTTTCTCCAATCGGCCGAAAGGGGCGCTGGACAAGGAGAATGCTTGACACTGACTAGGCGGCATGACACGATTTGATTCTGGCCATCTAATTTGTGAGTCGGGTTGAGGCCCTCTCAGATGTCCAGCCGCGAGTTGAGCCCGGAATGGGTTCTTTCGAGTTTTATCCCCCCTATCGCGGCTCCCCAGCACGAGATAACCGAATTGATTGCCGTCGCGAGGCGCTTGTGGCCAAGCGTTCAGGCTCATGCGTACAGAGAGCAGCCGGGAAAAAGCTCTGATGAAGCCCTTGATTTTGCTTCTGAGGTCTGGGAGGGAGTGTTGCGCTCGGTCGCGAAAACGATTCAGCGGTCCAAGGGGAGAAACTGGAAAATAAGGGATATGGAAGCCTATCTCTTCGGTGCTTTCCATCACCGGTTCAACCGCGCTCTAAAGAAGGAGCGCAGACGACTACAGACGATACAGCATCTTCCGACGAGCCCTGATCTGGAGCGCTTGCAGGCCCACGATTCAAAGGCGGTGCGCGATCTGGAGCAATCGATCCAGCTGAGAGAGGCCGTTCGGAACATGGACGAGTGGACCCGCAAGGTCTGGGCCGCTCGACAGTACGGATACTCGTGGAAGGAAATCGCGACGCAACTAGGCCTGACCGAACATCAGGCCAAACTTCGGTTTCGTTATGCAATCGGTAAGCTCCGCGCTCGACTGGGCGGTCCAACGTAATCGGCGCGTCGCGCTAGATTGGTTTGCATTGATTGGTCGCGTTAAACTTGGGTTTTCATTCGTGAGACGACTCCAACTGGAAGCAGGCAAGTTCTGAAGGCACAAGAAGAATTCAACGGCGAAGAAAAGCGGATATTGGATCTCCTGGGGAAAGGTTTATCCCGAGATTTTCCAAACCCGCAACGTGTCGGTTGTCCCGACTCTGCGCTGCTCCGATGCATAGCCCTTCGCAAAGTGCCACTATCAGAAGCGGATCGTTGGCTCACTCACTTCAGTTCCTGCAGCCCGTGCTTTCAAGAGTTCACACAATTTCGTAAGCAGGTCGTGGATCGACGGCGAACTCAGATTTGGCTAGCTGCGGCCGCGGTTTTCATCTTCGCGGTGATGGGATGGTTCTGGGTACGAACGAGGCCGCCGGCGCAAACTGCCGTAATTGCGCTTCTCGATTTGCGTGGTCGTGCGACAGTCAGAGGTGAAAACCCGCCCGATACTAGCCAGCTGTTGTTAGAAGTTCCCCGTAGCGCAAAGACTCTGAACTTGGAGTTACCGATCGGAAGCAATGAGGGGGCGTACGATGTAGCGCTGCTCGATCCGAGTGGCGCTGAACTTTTCCGCGGGAGTGCCACGGCTAAGCTCGAAGACCACATTGTGGTCCTCAGAGTCGATGTCGACCTCACCCGCATTTCTCCAGGATCGTATTCTCTGGGTCTGCGCCAGTCAGGCGTGGAATGGATGCAATTCCCCGTTCGCGTGCTCTGAAGCCCCATTTCACAACGACTAGGATTAGTGGCCGAGAACGTTCTCGTAGTCCCAACGAGCACGATATTTCGACGAAGATGTCTGAGGTCTCCGCAGTATAATGGGAGTAATCGGGTGCCGCTTGTCGTCCCCGGAGGTTCTGTCATGCGGATTCTCATTCCCTGGAAGCCAGTCGTTCTCGTGTGGGGATTGTTGAGCGGGATGATATTTGTTGGTTTCGTTGCATCCTCGGTGCTTCAAGGAAAGGACCCCTTCGCGCCAGGTGCGACGATCACTCAGCCGCCGGCCTCGAAAACGGGCGCTGCTCCAGCGGAGCAACCAAAGCACTCCCACAAAGCGCCTCGAACTTCGAGTCAGTGAGAACCTGAGAGATCTCTGCCTGCTGATTTGTTTGCCTAGCCTTTTCGGTCACGTCCCGTGTGGTTTACCTTCCCCAATATTTTCTCCAGCTTTTGCTTCAGGATGACCTCCGCGGGAGAACGTCCTTGGCGTCCGAGCCATGAGACAAAGTCCTTCATCTTGACTTCGTGCTTAACGGGCGGCTGCTGGACAACAACAGTCACCGTTGTGAATCCCTGGCCGATTTCTCCTACCCAACTGTCCTGCTGAAAGCCGCGAGAGCGGTAGCGATCGCTTCATAAAGTGTCTCTCCGGCGACCTCTATGGAGTGCTCAACGTCTCGAAGATCCCTAACCGCGACGGTGCATGTTCGGAGAACCACAGGCAAAAGCGTAGCAAATTCGCCTTTTGTTCCCCACTGGTGGCCAGTCTCTATTTTGATACAATCGGCGGAAGTCCTGTCCCGATAGATGATTCAGCGCCCACTGCCGACGCCACCGCACGAATTCCATTCCTTCGCCACTTTGATGCGGAAGCTTGGTGAGACGTTTGTCGTGGGCGATGTCATGGTTCATCAAACCCAAATAGAGTATGTCGCGCCAGGAGATGGGAACGCTGCGAATCACATTGTTGCCGAGAAAAGATATTCCGTTGTGCCCGTCTCGGCAGACGGACGGAGCTATGAGGCAGTTTTCTGCACGGAGCATCCAGTGAACGAAAACCGAACTATCACGACAATGCGGGAGACATCGGTTTCGGACTACATTCCAGACTCGACGCCACTTGCCGAAGCGTTCTACCTTTTTGACAATCGCGAATGGTACCTTACGCTCCGAGGAAATCGAGTGTCGGGACTGATTACCTACTGGGCTTTTAACAGCCGCGAGTTTCGAATTCAGCTATACGCCGGTTTAAGTCGGGTTGAAGAACTGTCGCGAGATCTGCTGGCAAAAGATGGCAGCGGCCTGTCAAGCGAAAAGGGGCTTAATCTTTCATCCGAAGTTCTTGAGAAGGTTCGGAAACGCTTTGAGTCTGTGCGTCAGAAAATGGGAGGCAATCGCTTCGTGGATGAATTGGATTTCCACCAAGTGAACGATGCGCTCAGAAAGCATTCTCCGTGGCGCGACTTCTTGCATGAGAGGCTGGGCAGAGCCCTCAGCAATAGTGAGTATGAAAGACGGTATAACTTTACAGACTTCCGAGACGCGGTCATGCACGGCCGGATTCTATTTCCTGCTTACCGGGACTTTAAGCAGAGCCTCAGCATAATTAGCCAGATCGGCGAGTTAATCGATCATCTCGACGCATATCCTGCTCTACCTGCGAGTGGGTTGCCGACAACGGCCTGAGTAAACCAAGTCATAACAATCGGAATAGACAATCGATCAGGATTGCCACTGCCGCGGGCAGGGATCCCGAAGAGGTTCGGAGAGCGCCTTTCCCACTGGTCGGAACTGATGCAGCGCAAGTTTCGGGTCGGATTCCATTGCGAAAACCCAGTGCGTTGAAATGGGGCATGGATGCGACCGGCGATCTGGCTTACCGAGCTCTTCACCCAGGTGGTTTCACAAACAACACTCGACTTTACAAATCAATGCCCCTGAGTAATGTAAGAAGTGCGAGGCGACATGACGAAGGAAGAATTACGACAATATCTCGCGGGGTTGCTCCGTGAACGGCCACTCGACCGCTACGTGGAGCGCCGATTCACTGCGGTCGAAGACGCCAGCGGGATTCCCGTTGAGATGGATTTCCGGTACCGGGGGATATTAAGAGACCGCGAACCGAAGCTTTCAGACGTTCTCAAACACTCCCGCGTTTTGATCCTCGCAGAACCGGGCGGCGGGAAATCCGTCGTCGCCCGGGCCGCAATCCATGAATTCGCGCGCCAACAAGAGCGCGCGCCGATTTTCGCAGAGCTCAAGGGGTACCGCGGCGATCTTCGATCGCTCATTACAGTGGCGGCTCCGGCCGCAGTGCTCGACCTTGCCCTAGCGGTAGAAGGAAAGCCGATTCCACGAGCATACGTGTTCGATGGTATCGATGAGATCCCGAGAGGCATGCTGTCACAGCTGGGTACCGACCTTCAGCATCTGTTCGAGCAAGATCCCAGTGCATCGGTCCTACTCACGGCGCGGCAAGCGTTTTATGCGGCCCATCGCGAATCCCTTCCGACGGTTACGTCGCTGTTCCACATTCTAGATTTCAGCGACAAGGACATCGCCGAATATCTAGCGAAGTGGAACGTGAATGTTGATGCGTTTCTGGCTGCCGCGCGTGCTGCGGATGCGAGCGAGGAAATCCGGAACCCATTCATATTGTCCGTGATGATCGAGAAATATCGCGAGGAAGGGTCGCTGAGCGATCGCAGGTCGGAGAATCTGAGTTACATGATCGACCGGCTAATCCTAAGCAGGCCTCGCGTCAACCCGCACCAGCAGCGTCGGGCTCTCAAGATGCTGGGAGTGGCGCTCGAAACGTACTCTAGAAACGAACTCACCGAAGACGAAGCGTTCAAGGTCATAAAAGAGGCCATGCGCATTTCGGATGCGGACGCACGCAAGCTGCTCGACGAACTTTACGCATCGATCTTGAAGCGCACCGCAAACGGCCTAGCATTCCAGATGCGCTCGTACGGCGAATATCTCGCGGCGGAGGAGCTCGAAAACGCACCATTGGAGCGCGTCAAGGAGCTCGCGTTCCTCGACCTCAACACGCCCAATGAAAGCTGGCTCAATGCTGTGAGCTACCTTGTCGAGCTCAATCCTCCGGTGCGGGCCTATTTTGTACGCCGCCATCCCCTTTGGACCATTTCTTCGTCTCCTGCCGCCTTTTCGAACGAGGAAAAGACGGCGATCGTTGCGAGCGCACTGCAGACCTGCATTCGGGAAAAACAGTACCTCCTGCATCATCCTCTAATCAACGCGCGCAGACTGTCGCGGCTTGTCACTGACGCAGCAGAACGCAATCTGCTGGAGAGCCTCGCCGACCCCGATGACGTGGTCCGCGGCAACGCCATTGCCATCCTGGGCATGCGCTCGCACCCTCAAGTGCTTCCCGTCGCCCTTGACGTAGTAAAGAACAGAAGGTTGGGTGTCGATCTTCGTTATTGCGCGGTGGTTGCGCTCGTGAACGTCGGCATGCCCGCCCACGTGCCCGAACTCTTGGCCGCGCTCGATCGCGAAGATCCCCTTCACATGAATTTTCTCGATATGATCGGCGCCATTATCGGCGAGCCGCAGATCCCCGAGGTGCTGCCCCTCATTTTTCGCGAAAACGCGATGTTGAGCGCAACATATTACCACTTCCATGAATTCAAATCGCGTGAAGCGCTCCTGCAGACGCTCCGATACTTCGTCGACCATCCGAACGATCTGAACGCCATTCGCACAGAAACCTACGTCGAGCCGATCTTCGAGCGGCTTCCAGCTTTACTCGACCGGGAGGTCGCGGAGGTCTGCGCCGATCTTCTTGAAACCATAGAGAGGCTGCAGATCTATCCCGACCAGAGCGGGCCTATGCCCAAGCTTTTCGCATCCATGCGCGAAGCCGATCACGATGGCACGATCTCGCGCATTTTCTTCACGCGAACACTCGGACGCCCAGTGGAGCAAAGGCGGCGCATCTTTTATGTGGACCAGTTGCTCGTCTCCCTCATGACCCGCGAGACCGCCCAATGGCTCATCGAACAAGAGGCGTTCGATCTCATCCGCGAACTATCCCCGTATTGCTACGGAGATATCCGTGAGATGTTCCGGCGATATTCGGGAGGCGTCATCGATGCACAAGACGTAAACGCCAGAGCATATCGCGATGAGGAAGCTAAACGTGAGGAATCGCGGGCCCGGCGTATCAGCACACTCCAGGAGAACCTTCTCCAGCAGGCCTCGTTGAATGACGCACTGCAGATCTTCTGGGAGCTGAAAGAAGACTACTGGCCCGAACTGCCCGAAGCATACCGCGGCTGGCTCGCCTCGGAGATCTCGAAGGATATGGGAGTCCTCGATCTCGAAAGGAATATTCGGTGGGAGGGCCCGACCTTATGGGAGCCGCGCGTGCTTCCGTTTCTCTGGAAGATTATCGATCGGTATGCGTTGAGGATCGACCCGGACGAACCTCTCGTCTTTGCGGTCACCGCCATGGACGCTGGCATGGTCGCGAAACATCACAAGCGCTACCCGCTCGGCGAAAGGGCGCTCGCGACGCTCAAGAGACTTCTCACGACCCCTTCATCACCAAGGGCGCTCGAAGAGATAGTCCGCTTCCTCGACTCCAGCGAGATATGGTGCGCCGAGATCGCGGAGAGCCTGAAAACCCTCGCTGCAGACCAAGCAGACCGGGGCTATCTCCAGATCACCGCGCTGAACCTCCTCAGCAAACACGGCATTGAGAACGCCTTCATCGAGGGCATCGCGAACGCTGGCGCGAACCGGGACCTGCGGGACCGCGCGTTCGAGATCCTCATCGAAGCGCAGCATCGACCGACTACCGAGCGGGCGCTCGCGATGCTTTCGGACGACGAACTTCGGAACGGAAACGTGCACATTCCCGACATGTCGCCGCTCGGTTGGGTCGCGAAGATCAAGAGCGACTTCGCGTGGGACAAGCTCGTGACCTTGAGAGCGCGAGCGCTGCAACTCGAACTCCCGATGCTCGTGGGCCTCGTCTCGGGGGCGCTTGCGAACATAGACCGTGCGAAGACTGCGGCGGTCATTCGCAAGCAGGCCGACCTTGCTCCCCCGGCGTGGAGAGTTGCCCAGGTCGCGCAGGCGATCGATCAGGAGCGCACGGCAAGAATCGAGGCCGCGCAGCGGACGCCCTTCGACGACGTGCTCAAGAAGCTCAAAGGATCGACCTCGATGAGCCGGCTCAAGGTGCTCTGCGAGGGAACGACCGATCGGCCCGTGTTCAGATCGCTGATCGACCAGGCGGGAGGGAGCTCCAACATCATCTTCGGATCGGTGGGGGGATGGGGTGGTTTGCGGGCGGAACCCGATCCGAACACGTGGCTCGTCGGCTGCAAAGAGGCGATCATGGTCCTTGATGGCGACCAGGGCAGACAGCTTAGAAAACACGGGAAGCCTTACACGAAGCTTGCGAGAGAGGAACGCAGGAAATTGTCGGGGGTGCCCATTGATCTCCGCATCCTTGAACGGTACGGAATCGAGAATTATTTCCCGCAGCAGGTCTTCGAAAAGATCATCGGTGCCGATCTTTCCGCATACTTCCCCATTCTCGATTATGTCTCCGCGACCGATCATCTTTCGAGGAGCGGCGCGAGTTGGAAGCACCGCTTGAAAAAAATCGTCGCACGAATATTCGGGCTGCCGCAGCCCGCGCCGAAGGAGCCTCTCTATTCGAAGAGTCGGAACACCGACGCCGCTCGGTACCTGAAGTTAGAGGATCTGGAGGGAACTGATTTGTTCAACATCATTCACGACATAGGCGAGATCGCGAGACGGGTGGCCGATGAGTAAGCGCGTCGTACGTTGTCTTGGATATTATCGGGCGAGTGTCAATAAAAACTCAGCGACATTTGTGACTCACGCACGCATTCCGCGATTACAAAGCTTTCGCCACCTCGATTGCCGTTTCGAGTTGAGTGTCTCTTCCGTCACGCAGTGCGTCTCGTGAAAGTTCAATTGCAAACTTCGGCGCAATCCCGTTGTTCTCAATCATCCGTCCTTGCCAAGTCAGGTAGGCTGCAACTGGGAGACCAAGGATGTATCCGTGTCCAACCTTGTATGCGCTGCCGCTTAAGAGACGGCCAGGCGTCTTCGTTCCCACGATGGTTGCCAGATTGTTTTCCTCTGCGAAGGCCGAGACCATCTCGCCGGCACTCGCGGTGTGCTCGTTTACCAACAGCACGACTCGACCGTGGAATCGTTGCTGGCCGAGACCTTCAGTGACCACCAGGATAGATTTTTCGACGAGGGCATATCGGGCCGCCAACCATATGAGAGTTGCCTTGTGGGACGGAATCCGTCCGAATCGGGTCAGTTCCTCACGACGATAACCGCGGTCGCGGCGTTTCCGAGTGAGACTGTAGCCAACTTCAAGTTTTCCGGGTGTCAAATAGCTCATCAAGCGTAGCCCGCCGATTCCTCCGCCGGTGTTTCCCCGAAGATCCACGATAAGGCGGTTACAACCGTCCAGAGATTCAATTCCACGATCAATATCCTTCGCAACGTCAATCCCGATTACTCCAGGGAACATGGCGACTCTGAGCAGGCCAATTTCATCGTTTAGCTTCTCAGCGTGAACGGCTTCGGGCGCGGTGACCGGATGTGTCTTTGACTTGGGGATGGGCAGTTGGACTTTAACCGTGTGCTGGCCTCCGTGAAGCTTCTCGATCAGTAGGCTCGCCGACTCGCCGACCGAAAACGTTAGCCCATCTGGAGGTCGAATGTCCCGCTCACGGCTGCCGAGCAACAAGTCTCCAGGCCGTATCCCCGCAGAATAGGCAGGGCCTCCCTGATGCACATCCTGAAACATCCAGCGATCATTCCCGTTCACGACGATGCGTTGCATGGTTGCATTGATGGCATGACGAGCCGGGATGTTTCGCATTCCAGCGTGTCGAAAACCCGTGTGGCTAGTCTTAAGCTCAGCCACGAGACGCTGAACTTCCTTCTCGAATGTCTCGGGTTCCGCGGATGCTAGGATTTGGTCGCGACGGTTCTTAACCAACTCCGGCCAATCCACTCCGTTCATGGACGTGTCGAAGTGCTTAGTTTCCACTAAGCGACAGACTTTGTCGAAAATCTTTGTGCGTTCTTCGAGAGTCAAGTTCATTGCTGTTTGATCCCAACTGTCGTTGAGGTTTCTCCCACGGCGACGAACGCCGCCCAATAGAACGGACTGACCTGCTCACCATATTTTGTCAGCAAGTCCAACTTCGCGTCTCTGAGGGCCGAAGCGCTCTGTCTCGATACCGAAGAGCACTGGCTGTTCCCGAGCCCGGTGACGGGTCGACCGTATCATGCCGACTCGATGCGCACCGACTACCTGGTTCCTGCAGGTCTGAAATTGGGACTCGGCAGGATCGGGTGGCACACGTTCCGTCACACATATCGTGCGTGGCTGGACGAGACCGGAGCACCTGTGGGCGTACAGCAGAAACTCATGCGACACGCGCACGTCTCAACGACAATGGACCAGTACGGCAACGCCTCGGCCTTGGCCAAGCGCAAAGCCAATCGCCCAATCGTGCAACGCCTCTTGCAAAGGCCTGCGAATCAAGAGGTCTCCATTCAATAAATAAGGGGAACTGTGAGGCAGTTCCCCTTATTGGACAGTTTTGGACAGTTGCTGCAAGTGCCCAATTGCCCGTAACTCTATGATTGCGTTGGTTGCGGGGGGTGGATTTGAACCACCGACCTTTGGGTTATGAGTGAACCGAGTAACGGTAAGTTATAGATTCTACGGGTACGAGTGGCTCTCGAAAAACCCCTAAGTCATTGAAAATCTCTTTGGGAAATCCTTATTGGGGGTCCAAAAGGGGTTTGTGGAACCCAAATGTGTCAAGTTTTATTGCAACAAAACTTGACATAATAATTCCGGGGAGTTCATACTTGCGATGTGGGACCAAAGCCAAAAACGCCACGTCGATCACCTCTCATCATGGGATTAGTCCGCCAACGTATCGAACAAGGTGGCGAACGCTTGTGGCGCTTCGAGGACTTTCGCGGCCTCACGTTTTCGGCAGTTGCACAGGCTCTTTCCCGTCTAACGCGACAAGGGGCCATCGAGCGTCTCAGTAAGGGTGTCTACTACCGTAATCGCGAGACCACCCTCGGAAAAAGCAGGCCAAACCCGGCGTCGATTCGCAATCTAGCCTTACGGCAGAACACGATGTTTCCCTCGGGCATTGCCGCTGCCAATCTCCTAGGATTCACCACACAAATACCGAAACAGGGTGAGATCGCCACCAGTGCTCTCAGTCTTCCGAGAAAGCTCGTCGGCAAGGACACCCGAATTCATACTCGACGACCGCAGGCTTGGGCCACTCTGTCCGAAACAGACGCTGCCTTGCTGGACTTCTTAAGAAACGGCGCTGAGTTCAGTGAATTGAGCCCGGAAAACACAATCCGAAAGTTGACGACCCTGCTGTCCGAACGAGGACGCCTCGGTCGAATTCTCACAGTTGCAGATTCCGAACCCCCCCGTGTTCGGGCCATGCTTGGCGCACTCGCCGAGCAACTGGGCAACAATCGCCGGGCTTTACAACATTTGCGAGCTTCTCTGAATCCACTGTCTCGATTCGATTTCGGGACACTCACCGCATTGCCTAATGCATCTGCTTGGCAAGCCAAGGAGAAACGGTAGCTTGCGACTCTTTGAGCATGCCGATTTTGAACAGGCAATCCTCCGCGCTGCGGAACACTTTCGCGAGCGCAAACTGCGTCCAGCGATTATTGAGAAGGACTATTACGTCACCGAGGCCCTTCGGTTTCTCGCCACAACCAGCCGCGATAAGATCATTTTCAAGGGTGGTACGAGCCTCGCCAAAGGATGGAACCTAATTGAGCGATTCTCGGAGGACATTGACATCTTTCTCGATCCGAAAGCATTTCAGCCAGCACTGGGAAAGAATGCCATCGACCGGGAGTTAAAAAAACTTCGTGACGCCGTAGGTCGGCATCCTGCGTTGTCGTTTGTTCAAAACGAGAGCCAGACCATCGGCGGCTTCGGACGCAACGATCGCTTCTCCTACGCCCAGAGATTCGGCGGCCCAGGTGAGGTTGCTAATCGCGTCCTTCTTGAAGCCGGAACCGCTAGCGGACGCGAGCCATCCGCGGTCATCGAGTTGTGGTCCTACTTAGGTCAATATCTGCATGAGAACAAACTGTCACTCGGTGCCGAAGACGAAGGATCATTCCCTCTTCGCCTCCTGCATTTTCGCAGAACGTTTGTTGAAAAAATGTTCGCCATCCATAGTAAAGTCGAACTCCTCAAGCGCGACCGTCAGGCTCTCGGTAGCTACGCCCGGCACTACTACGACCTGTATCAACTATCCGGACACCCGGAAGTCCAGACCATGCTCCGCTCGACCGAATACGCCACGATCAAAGCGGACTACGACCAGATCAGCCGAACGTATTTCCCCAAGAGCTATTTCTTCCCGGAAGGCATGAGTTTCGCGCGGAGCGATGCTCTCTTCCCGCAGCCAGCACTTGCGTCCGTCGTTGGCCCCGAATATGAGGCGCAATGTCGAATGCTTTGTTACGGGTCTTACCCGTCATGGGACAATGTGCAAAATCGCTTTCTGGAAATGCGCGACATCCTTTAGTGGCCAACCTATTCGATACCGGCAAGGACGAAGTTGGCTGCGGTGCATCTGGATGCGAGCCGCATCGAAAACGTTCGGTCGGGAAAGCAAACTAAGAGTCACCTGTTGACATCTTCGGCCAGCGGACTCCGCAGTCAATGCCGGGCGCATTCCGTTCACGGAACATTTCCATTCGTGCGTATTAAACCAGAGCATGAAGCGTCGCACATCGCAGCCACAGTGACAGCCAAGATACTTGACCAAAAGGGGAGTTTTCTTCACTGCTGGCCAGCGCATTACCGCTCCTCTTCCTTTTGTTAACTCCTCCAGCATTCCCTACGGTGTCTCCCCGGAACTGAACCATAGCCGATACGCATAGATCGTCCCTAAGTAAGTCTTGGACTCGTTCCGCTATTGGTCTCTATGGTGAACATTCAAGACAGCATTCCAAAGGTCCTACTGGAGGTTTTCATGCTGCATTTTGCGCCTACTAAGAGCTTGTACCGGAGACAGCGTTTTGCGGGCTTGCGCCTGTCAGCTTCAAAATCCCTGTGGCTTGCTCTTCTCTTGCTCTTACCTGTGGCGGCTCACGCTCAGGGGAGTCCCTTCGACACCGGCTTTAACGCTATCCAAGCTCTTTTCACAGGCACCATCGCGAAGGTTGCAAGTCTGGTCGCGATTGTCATCGGCGGCTATGGCTTCGCCCACGGCGAACCCGGCGCTAAAAAGGCGCTGGCCGGCGTTGCTGCCGGAACGGGCATTGCGGTACTTGCGGTGAACGTCCTGAGTTGGCTCTGGGGCGTATAGCGCCACTTTCAACCAGCACCTGGAACGAGGAACTTATGCCCGACAAACCACAGCAGAAGCATCGCACAAATCGAGTCTTCAAGAGTCTGCACAAGCCGCTCACCTATTTGGGCGTTGAACGGACGCTGTTCTACTTCGTATGCGTCGGCGCAGTGGGGGCCTTCAACCTCTTCAATTCCATCCTCGCCGGTATCGCCGTATTCATCGGGGGTTTTGCTTTCGGGCATTGGGTAACGAACAGCGATCCGGCCTTCCTCCGCATCCTCGCGAAATCCGAACGCTACAAGCTGCGCTACGACGCGGCGAAACAGCAAGTCCCGCGGGTGGAGGTGTTGTGATGCTGCGTCTCGATAAAGTCATCAAGCCGTGGAAAGAGAGTGCGGCTCTCAACGACCACATCAACCTCTATGGCTTCTGGAACGAGACAGCCTTCCTTACCAAAAGTGGCGATCTAGGCATGGTTCTGAGCGTTCCCGGCGTGGACTACGAAAGTCTGGACCGCTCGGAACAGGAGTACGCAGTGAAGCGGTTGGAAGCGGCACTCAAAACGTTTGGCCCAGGCTTCCACGTTTACCAATACCTCTTCAAATCGAACCGCCCCGATATACCCTTCGCAAAATATGACGATCCGATTGTGGAAGCAGCGATCGAACAACGGCGAAAGTTCTTTGAAGCAAAACGCGACCATCTTTATCAGATTGAAATCTTCTACTGCATTCTGCTCGAAGGCGCCAGGTCGAAGACCGGCGTAGGCGCGGCAATCGCTCGAATCTTGCGCGATCCCGCGGGCGCCGTTGGCGAACTAAAAGTGCAGTTCACCAACGACAGCATGAAGACGCTGTTGCGCACGCATATTGAGCACGATCTTCGACGGCTCGACCAAAGCGTGCAGGCATTCGCTCGACAGCTCGCGGACTTCATGCAAATCGAGATCTTGAATCGGCAGGGACAATTCAGGTTCTTCCGCCGCTTGCTCAATTACGACGACTGGCGCGTTGCGGGCAGGCCGCAGTCCACGCAGTTTCTCGACTATCAGGTCGTCAACTCGGATATCGAAGCGGAACGCGATCATCTCCGCGTCGGCGATCACATCGTCCGGGTGCTGACGATGAAAGAGGCCATCACTGAGACACGGCCTTTGGTCCTGGACACCCTGCTGAAGATTCCCGCTAACTTCTATGTGGTCACCGAGTGGATGCCGCTACCCGCGGACAAGGCCCGCAAAGAGGTGAACACCATCGCGCACGCGCAGTTCGGGTCGGGGATTGTATTGGATCCCACTCAATCGGCCCACGCCATCACCCAGATCGAGCACGAAGAGCGGTCCATCAGCAACCAGGTGCAACAGATCGAGAACGGCCAACAGATTTTCTCAAACACTGTCAAGATCGCGAGCACGGCACTCCAAACCTACAACCAGGTGAAGCAGCAGTACAACCTCTACCACCAGATGATCCTTGCGCCGCGGATGCTTTATTCACGATTTCTCTCGCCGACTTCGGACCTGCGACTGCTGCAACAGATCTCGAACACCTACGGCAACTCGGGAGGCTGGGTCAATTCCGCCAACACTGGAAATGGAGCGTCAGCCGCCTACCAACAAGTGAGCGTTCCTCGCACCAACAGCATGATTCCGGGCTACGGCAGTTTCAGCACCTCCGGGCAGCAACAGATTGCCGCACAGGGCGCCACGGTCGATATCAACGATTCTGTACTGACGAACAATCTCGAAACGCTTGGAACGATCCGGGCCAATCAGACGGCAAGACAGACCGACATCGCCAATCTGGAAGCTGCGACACAAACCCAAGATCCAAGCCAGCAGACCATCATGGCGGAGCTTCAACGCATCAACCAGGCTTTGCTTCTGCAGTTGCGGACTATGCAGGATGCCAACCAGATCAACGCCAATCTTGCGCTTCAACAGATCGTTGCCCAGAAACAACAGCAGGACGCACTAAAGGCGGGATTCCAGGACACTGCGAACTACGCGAGCACGTATCAAACACATGTTGCGCCGGCCTACAACGGTGGCGCACAAGCCCTGACCTATTGATTGTCGATGTACCCGCGAGAGGTGATGTATGGGAGTGCTGAATTGGATCACACAGGGATGTGACGCACTGACCGCCACAGCGTCGCCCACAATCGATGCTTTGGGGGTTCGCATGTGCATCGCTCTCGCGACCATCATGCTCGTCTGGTTTGGGGTGCAGGAATCGCTGGCCTCCACCCACGGAGGCCAGGGTTTCCACATGGGGAAGTTCCTCAGCTTCTTCATGCTGATCACCTTCGCCTATACCCTCGTGCGATTCTACGACAGCAGCATCCCAGGTGTTGGCCAATCCTTCCGCGGCTTTATCAACGGCGGTGCGCAGTACCTTGTCTCGGTCATCGGCAGCGACAGCATCACGAGTATCCAGAACACGCTGAATCAGGCTCAGGCCACGAGCGGTCCCGGCATGGTGAAAGCCCTGATGAATCCCTACTACGCCATCGTGTACGTCATTATTCAAGTCCTGATTGCCACCTTCTCCGCCGCGGTCAGCGCCATCGTCGCATATGGAGCAATCGCCAGCGCAGTCGTTGGCCTCCTCGGTCCCGTATTCATCCCGTTTCTTGTCTTTGACAAGCTGGAGTTTCTGTTCTGGGGATGGCTCCGGGCATTCATTGGGTTCTGCTTCTATAAGGTGCTCGCCGCGGCCGTCCTGAGCATCCTGGCACACCTGCTCGCGCAGTATTACACGGAGCTGGTCAACTTCTCCGATCCCGGCAACATGGTGCAGGAGCTTCCGTTGCTGATCTTGCTGGTACTGGTCAACATCTACATCCTCTTCAAGATTCCTGCCATGACCATGAGCATCTTCTCCGGATCGTCCGGCGGCCACGGCGGCGGAATGGGCGGGATGATCACAGCGGCAATTCTCAGGGCGATCTAAGCAGGAGGCATTCATTCATGAGCAGCAGCACAAAGCCATCCCCCGAAATCACCCGAGCTGCGGAGCGGTATCTGGAACAGTACGGCGATCCGCTGGTCATGAACACCTATTTGAAGGTGACCGTTCTTGTGCTCGCCGGTGTCTGTATCGCGCTGTCGGCCCTCACCTTCAAGAGTCAGCAAGCGCTCGCCAACATGCACCCAATGATTGTGCGCATTAACGACGTCGGCCACGCCGAAGCGATCGACTATCGGAACTTTCAGTATCGCCCGCAAGAAGCGGAGAACAAGTATTACCTCACCCGGTGGGCAGAACTGTACTTTCAGCCGCAATCGTTTCACGATCGAACGTGATCAAACGCAGTCGCTCTACTTCCTCAATAGCGACGTGCAACGCGCCGTGATCGACCAGGAACGCAAGGACAACAGCATTCAGAATTACGTCAAAGACAGCAGCTTGCCGTATATCGATGTGGAGATTAAGAACGTCATCCTTGACGACCTGCGACAGTCGCCGTATTCGGCGCGCATCGAGTTCGAGAAGGTGTACACCAACCCCGCGGATCATTCCGAACTCAAGCGGGAGCGATGGACAGCCAGCGTCACCTATGTCTTTCGCGAGAATGTGAAAAACAATGAGCTTGCCGTGAACCCCCTCGGTCTGACCATCGTGCGCTTCCGGGCCGACCAGGCATTCAGCTAGGGATTCATCGACCTGCCCAGAGGCTTATTCATGTCCTTTCATGCTGCTAATCCGGCTAGCTTTTCCTACCTGTCCTCGTGTGCGGTGGAGTCAGCGAACAAGAGCCTTTCGACGCGCAACTACGGTGGCGAATTGCGCCCTTCTTACGGCGGAACTTGCCCGCTCGAATCGCACTGCAATTGCGGTGAACTTCCGCAGCCAGTGTGCAGATGACAACTTTGCTCTGGAGCGTGTCTGCCGTTATGTATCCCGTCTTTTGCTCGGTCACAGCTTCGGGGCCTTTCCGGCGCCCGGCGGCACTCGGTCTTCTGCTTCGCATTTCGCGCCCCTTCGGGGTCTCGGTTCCTCCCAAAACAAGTTTGAGAACCACGGCAAAGAACGCCTCTCAAACTTCTTTCGGGCCCCTCCCAGAAAGCAGACCTTCGGCACTTGGGAGCCGGGCCCACTCGCTAAGCTCCGCCCAGTGTGACCCGAGCAACAACGGGCGAATTCAACAAACGGAGACACTCTCATGTACCAGAACAAAGTAACCCTCATCGGCTTTCTCGGCAGCAACCCAGAAGTTCGCACCGCCAACAACGGCAGCTTCACGACACTCTCGCTGGCAACCAAGTCCTCCTACAAGAAGGACGACAAGTACATCTCGCACACCGAATGGCACCGTTGCGTAGTCTTCGGCAAGCTCTCGGAGTTCGCCAAGACGCTCACCAAGGGCGCACATATCCAGGTGGAAGGCGAACTGCGCAGCCGGGAGTACGAGAGCAAGAAGACGGACTCGAAGCAGCGCGTCTGGGAAATTCGGGTCGCTTCGATCCTGAAGCTGGACCGCGCCGAAAAGGCCGCCCCGGAAGATCAGGATCACGATGAAGCGCCCCAGGAGGAAACGGCTGCATAAGCCCTTGCTCTTCACTCTCGGAAGCCCGGCTATCCGCTGGGCTTCCATCGCTGTGAGGTTCCCACTATGAGCTTCGAATTGATCCTTCCATTCCTTCGGCCCATTGAGGCGCTGCTGCTCGACGAAAACGTCAGCGAGATCATGGGCAATCCCGACGCCTCATGGTGGTACGAACGCGACGGCATCATGTTCCAAGAGCAGAACATTTCGTTCGACGCCGGCAAGCTACAAACCGGCCTCGAAGTTATTGCCAATCAACTCGGTAAGAAGCTCGACGAGGACAACCCACTTCTGCACGCACAACTCCCGGACGGGAGTCGGTTGGCGGCAGTCATCCCGCCGGTCGTGCGCTGTACACCTGCGCTCATCATCAGGAAATTCACCAGCCGCCATTACACAGTTGATGATCTGATCGCTCGCGGCACGCTGACGCGGGCGCTTGCGGACTTCTTAGCCGAGCAGATTCGCAGCGGTAAGACGCTCCTTATCAGTGGCGGAACCGGTACCGGCAAGACCACGCTATTGCGGATACTGGCCGACTTTATTCCCGAACAGGATCGCCTCGTTGTCATCGAGGACACCTCCGAACTTCAGATCCAGAAGCCGAACATTCTGCCGACGGAATGCCAGACTGATACGTTCAAGGCCAAGATAACTTTCGACGACCTTCTAAAGTCCGCTCTCCGCTGGCGACCGGACCGCATCATTCTCGGGGAAGTCCGCGGAATCGAGGCACGAACGCTGCTCGATTCCTTCAACACGGGCCATGCGGGTTCAATGGCTACGATCCACGCCAACTCGGCGGAGAAAGCCCTTCACCGTTTCGCCAATCTCGTGATGCGCAGTCACGCGCAAAGCACGTTCGCCGATACCGAAGCCGAGATCGCAGAAGCTGTCGATTTTGTCGTCCATGTTGAACGTCAGCCAGGCCGCCGCGTTGTCCGCGAGGTGCTTGCGCTTCGCGGCTATGACCGCGACGCGAAACGCTTCCTTATTGAGCCCGTCTTCGAGGTAGAACATGCCACAGCATTCGCACGGACTGCGGCGCCTATTGCTGCTGACTTGCTAACCAATTCTGCACATAACGATTCCTTGATTCCACTACCTATAAAGGAGAACCCACATGCCACTGCTTGAGATCAACCAGAGCCGCCACATCTGTGCTTCTGTCCGACTCGATGAGGTCACCGCCACGCAGGTCGATCAGTATGCCGCCTTCATCCACGCATCCGCGGATGATGTTGTGGACAAGGCGCTCAACTATGTCTTCTCAAAGGACCGCGACTTCCAGGACTTCCTGAAGACGGCACACGCCAAGCAGGTTGCCCCCGCTTTGCGTGTGCGAAAAGGCCCGAGCAATGGTGCGACGGAGCAGCCGACAAAGAAGCTTGCAGCCGGGGTCGAGTCCACGGCTTCTGTGCGCGCAGTGAAGGCATGATCGTCCATTCAATTTCGTGGTGGTGCAAGAACGGTGCTTCGCACCGGAAGAATTTTGACACTCCACCCCTCAAAGGGTCGTGCGGTGAATCCGCACGGATTCGTGAACAGCAACCTGCAAGATCAACATCTTACGAGCAATACGGATTCGTGCGACTTCGCGCGAATCCGTGCGACTTCATTCGTAATGGGAGGGAACACGCATGGCGCTAGTGAATGACGATTCGATTGCAGACAGGGCGAGAAAGCTTGAGTCGTTGCGGATGACCAACGTCTCTTCAAGACTCACGCGCCGCGAGACGGACCACCTCGACGAGCTGGCAAAAAAGCACCGCCTGCAGCGTGGCGAATTCATCCGGCAGCTGATTCTTGACGAGTTGGCGCGCGACTCGGGCGATCCACCCGTGAGCCCGGAGTTGGTCGAAATTATCGGCGTTCGGCTCATGCTCACGAACCTTCTGAAACCACTCACGACAGGGCAGAAGATAACACCGGAAGTCTTCGACGGGATCATCGCCGAGGTCAAAAAGCACAAACGCAGCTTGGCGATCAAGACGCGGACAGACTTGGAGAAAGCGTAATGGCAAGCATGCACTGGGGACGAAAAGAAACGATCATTTTCCCGCCGCACAGCGCCATCTACACCTATGGCGCGGTGCTCTTTGCTGTGATCCTCACCGGACTTTTCGTCTACCTGCGCTTCACCTTTGGCAACACTCCGCTGCAGCGCTTCTACACGCCGATCTACATCCGGTCGAGCGTTGCGGGCAGCGTCTCCGCCAGCCGCAAAGACAAGTACCGCCTGGTGATGATCGGCGCTCGCGGAATCCAACCGCGACCGGCCACGGACGCGGACGTGGCAGACGGGAACACGCCGGAACCGGGAACGAAACCGCTCCCGCTTGCGCTCTCCAAGTCCGCCTTGCAGGCGGGCTATGATCTGCTCTACCAGGACCCGGAACGCTCTTACATCGATGCGCCCTTGAGTGCCTACCTCAAGAGTGCGATTTACGGTGGCGACAGCCTATCCGAGATTTACCAGCTGCCACTGTTTTTCGGTTTCCTATCGTTGCTCCTCCAGCTCCCGTTTTCCATCCGAAAGGACATCAAACGCCGCAAGCAAATGAGGTACGGCCGGCGGCTCAAAGGGACGGAGCGGCTCACGCCGAAAGAATTCAACCGCAAGGTACAGGGGGAGGGACTTGGCATCAAAATCGACGGTCTGAAGGAGATGCTTCGCATCCCGGCCAAGGCCGAGGCGCAACACGTGCAGATCATCGCGGACACCGGTGGAGGCAAGACGACCATTATTATGCAGATGCTCCGGCAGATTCGAAGCCGCGGCGATTCCGCCATCGTCTACGACCCGGCGCTGGAGTACACGCGCCGCTTTTACGACCCGAAGCACGACATCATTCTCAATCCGCTCGACAGGCGATGCCCGTACTGGGGACCAGCCGAGGAGTTGCGCACAAGTTCAGAAGCGGACGCAATCGCGGTGTCGCTGTTCCAGCCTCCGCAGGACAAGAAAGGCGAGTTCTTTTTCGAGATTCCGCAGCAGATCTTCGCTTATCTGCTGCGCTATGGACCGACCCCGGAGGAGCTTATCGAATGGATGAGTAACCCAAAAGAGATCGACAATCGAGTCGCTCGCACAGAGGTGGCCAACTTCATCGACGCCTCAGCGCCCCCGCAACGAGTTGGCGTGTTGGCGTCTCTCAGCAAGGTGGCAAAGAGCCTTCGGCTGTTGCCGCACAAGGGTGCTGGCAACGGCGAGTGGACCGCAACCGAGTGGTCGGAAACACGCCAGGGTTGGATCTTCATCACCTCGCTTCCAGCCGAGCGGGAGGCGCTTCGTCCACTGCAAAGCGTATGGATCGACATGCTCGTGCTGCGCCTCCTGAACGAACCGAAAGCCCACCAGAAACGGGTCTGGTTTGTGCTCGACGAGCTGGCCAGCTTGCAGCGTCTTCCCCAGTTTCACACTGCCCTCACCGAGAACCGCAAAAGCAACAATCCCATCATCATGGGCTTTCAGGGGAAGGCTCAGTTGGAAGTGATCTACGGCCACCTGGCAGAGGTCATGCTATCCATGCCAACGACCAGCATTTTCCTGAAGACCAAGGAGCCGAATGCAGGCGAGTGGGTCAGCAAGGCAATCGGCAAAGTCGAAATCGAGCGCATGAAAGAAAGCCACTTCGACGGAACGCGCTCGGGCAGAAATTTCGCGCTGGACATCCAGGTCGAGCCCGCAGTGATGGAATCAGAAATCTCGGGATTGCCCGACCTGCACGCCTTCATCAAATACGAGAACTACGTCACAGGTTTCTCCTTTCCTTACATCGATATCGAGGGGCATCAGATTCCATTCGAGCGCAGACACTTGCCGGACGAGAAGCTCACCTTCGACCCCAAGAACATAAAGGCCAAAGCCCGCGACGGCACCGCCGCGCCCCCACCCGCCCTGCCGGCAGCGCCGCGCGCAGCAGTTGATCTTGAGGCAAAGCCGGTCGAAGAAACAAACGCCGCTGGGGCTGCGCCCGACGCCGGAAAGACCACTGGCGCGAAGACCTCCGACAACATCGTCAACGCCGAGGAGCCGACACAAACAACCTTGGACTTTATTACGAATTAAGAGGCGCATTTGCTCACCATCTCAAAAGCCCTCAGCTCCGCCCAGGCGCAGACCTACCACGCCAAAGAGTTCACGTCTGCCGAGCAAAACTATTGGAAGCAAGCCGGCGCCGTCGTCGGCGAGTGGCAGGGCAAGTTGGCCGAGCAATTCGGCCTTGCCGGGGCGGTTGACGCACAGCACTTTGCCCGTTTGAGCGAAGGCCAAGACCCGATCACTGGCGAGCAACTGGTGCGTCATCGCAGCGGGCAATCCTATACCACCGCAGACGGAACCACCGTCAAGCCGGTCGAGCACCGGGCCGGTTGGGATGCGACGTTCTCCGCCCCAAAATCCGTTTCCCTGACGGCGTTAGTTGGCGGCGATGAGCGGGTGAGAGAAGCCCATCGGCACGCAGTGACAACCGCCATCACCGAGTTGGAGCGGTACACCCAAGCGCGGATCGGCGGCAACCACGCCGCCAAGACCTCCGGCAAATTCATCGCGGCAAAGTTCGAGCATGACACCGCCCGCCCGGTTAATGGCTACGCCGCTCCCCAGCTTCACACCCACGCCGTCGTCTTCAATATGACGGAGCGCGAGGATGGCTCCTCACGCGCTATCCAGCCGAAAAGTCTTTTCGACAGCCAACAGTTTGCCACCGCTGTTTATCAAGCGGAACTGACCTTTCAGCTTCGCAATCTCGGCTATGAAATCGAGGCAGGGAAGAAAGGCGCACCTGAGATTAAAGGGTATTCGCTGGAGTATCTGGACGCTTCCAGTCCCCGCCGCCAGCAGATCGAGCAGGCCATGGCGAAAACCGGCTTCAGCGGGCCGGAGGCCGCGCAGATCGCCGCTCACAACACCCGCGACAAAAAAGAAATTCGTACGCCAGTCGAGGTTATGGAGGCTCACCGCCAGCTTGCCGCGAAGTTTGGCAATCAGGCCGACTGGGTTGTTCGAGAGGCCCACATCCGCGAAGCTGTCTTAGGCACTTTATCAATCTTTGCGACCGGGTCGTCTGGGTGGTCCTGCCGCAGTCTGCCTGTTCGCTTTGTGACGTGGCTCCTGAAATAGAGAGTTTCCTTCCAGCCCTCCGCCTTCGTACTGAAGAAATAGTTCTCCGGTTTGAAGAGGTCTGTCCCTTCGCACGATTCGACCGTCTTTTGGTTCTTACGGAATCTGGAAGCGTTCTTCATACTTCGACTCTCACAAATACGTTGCCAAAGCAGACGGTTTTCCCGCTATCATACCCTGATCGAAGATGCACAAACCTGAGTCCATCCGCCGTGTCGGTCAAATCTTCGCCGGGCGGTCCACTAATTTACCGGAGTGCGCGGGTATTTACGCCTTTTGGTGGGTCTGCCCGCGAGCCGATCTTATGGCAGGAAACAGACACATCATTCTCAAAGGACCGGGCGAGCGCCCTGTTGCAGTTGAATACCAAGATTGGTGGCCTGAAGAGCTTTTCTATCCATGCCTCTATGTGGGAAAAACGACAAATGTAAAACAGCGATTCTCTCTACACATAAAGCGCGACTGTCCTGGGCGCCTTCACCTAGCACATCCAGAGAACGTTAAAGCCAAGCCTAAGACAACGTCGTGTCAGCTTCGATTTGGCATCGAGCATGTGTTCCCGAATGAAGCGGACCCGCTGAAAGTGATCTTCAATTGCATCGGTTTCTCCCACCGAGAGTTTCCAGACAAAGAGATAGCTGAGCGCTTCTTTGAAGAGGACCGACTCGTTGGAATCTGGCGACCTTGGTTTAATATCGACTCAGAGCGCTGAAAACGATTCCGTTGGGCCTTGAGTACGTCACTCTTTGTCTTGCGCACTTGCTATACCTTCCAAGCGGTCATCTCCATACACTTCGCGGATTGCTTCAATGTGTTCAGTAGATATGCCCTCTCGAATTGGGCGCAAATAGTCGAGGAACTGCTCTTTGGTGTTCGGTGAGAATACCCGCGTGGTTTCCGGTGGCCGCAAGGCAAGCGGGATATCCAGCAACAGTGATTTACAGCCATTATCCATAAACATAGCATCGCAGTACGGCAACAAATGCGCGACCGTGTCTATATCCGTGGTAGTACCTGCATTCGGCGGTTCCTTTTGCCCCTGTGCGGCCCGCATTGCTAAGGCGGCAAACATGAGCGATTGAAACTTAACGAAGGGCGCCTCCGCGATTCTGTTGGCTTTGCCAAACTCGACCTCCAAGCGATTCCTTTCTTCGGGAGAACGTTGTCCTCCTTTCTTTGGGAACCGAATGATATGTTGCAGACTTGCATAGAGATTTTCGGCAAATGAGGGCAGAGTTTTTTCAAACTGCTCAAGTGACAATTGGATGCCTTGCATGTAAGCGCTCGCCGCTTCGTGGCGTTCTTTCTGACTTCTCATAAATGATGCCCTTAAGTGTCCTTGATAGCTGAGCCGCTCTCGGTTGTACCAATAAAGAAAGTCACGCTTCTCCTTTGCCCACACGTCTTGAAACAGATGCGCAATGTGCGCGTGCTGTGCGGCACGATACGTCTTTACCTTATCTGGAACGAGAAAAGGATTATCGCCAGTGGTAACGTAAAACCGGTCATTCCACTCATTTGGATCCCTGGATAAGACATTCCTCGGGCCGAAATCATGGTCAGGCTCGCGATTTTCTGACCACGCGAGAGCAAGCTCGCCAATCTGTTTTGATTCTATGGAATCAAACGATTGGAAAGTGATGCCTCCGGATAACGCTTCGTAGGTCTTCTTCAGCTTCGCGTTAAATTGCGATATGCGAGACTCTTCTTCATGCGAGCCCGAATCTGGGCAGCAGATCATTTGAAGGTGGCGTAGTCGGAAGAGCAAGTCGCGCAACTCGCGCCACAAAGGCTCGGCCACAACTCGGTCGTGGCCCTTGACTTCAGGATTCTCCAACTTCATTAGGTTGCTAACGACAAACTGGTCCAGATAGATGATCTTCTTCCGCAATTTCGGCAGGGGATAATACTGTTTGTGCCAGCAGTCGCGGCAACGGCGCATTACGCGAGAGCCTTCTATGATGTGAATCCCAAATTTGTCCTTTCCGCAAGACGGACACTTCCTCCACGGGGCTGTGATCATTTCGCGAGGATCAAACGTCACTTGGGACATAGTGGGCTTTGGACAATGACTAGATGGTACCACTGTTCGCTCTTTGTTCGCCACCAGGTCTTTTCGCTTCCCAGGCCGCTCTCTGCCACTAGAATTCCGAATCATGATAGTTAGAGGGAAAAACGAGAATGACATGCCGGATGTCCCGGACCCCGATTTCGTAGGCACGCTGTATGAAATCTGGTTCGCGATTAACTATGCCGCCTATCACTTAGCCTACGTCCGCGTGTATTTGCAGACGGAGGCTCTCCAAACACATGGGAATGAGATACGGCAGGCTGAACAAGCCTATAAGGACATGACGCAAGCCGAGCTGATTATCTGCCGTGCTCATCTAGCTGCGTTCTTCTGGCAAGTGGACCATGTGTTCGAGGCATTGCGCATCGCCATTAAAAAGGGGCAGAAGGAGCACGCCGACCTAAAATACTTCTGGGCTTGGGGCAAAGCGCTGGAAGAGATTGAGTCGTCGGAGATTTACAAGGAAATCAGCGCGTATCGCAACAAGTCGCATGAATTTCCGGGCATCATCGGCAGCAAGTGGGAAGACTCGGGCACCGGCCCAAAGTTTGTTCATCACTTCCTGCCCACCATTGCCGGACTTGAGGCGAAGGAAGGAATTGACATCAATGCGCAGTTGCAGAAGTATTTTGAATTTGCAGCGAATGTCTGGTTGTCCTTCACACCCGGCGACTATAAAGAGAGATTCCCACGCAATTTCAAGTTTCTCGTTACGGTTCCCGGAGAATTGCCGCCCGAACTGAATGGAGTTCCGCAACTCGAAGTGGCAGTCGTGGCGCAGGATCCGCCGCCACTCGGGGACGAAATGCGGGGACAGACGGAACGTTCCCACTAACTAGTTTTGCATCGCAACAGAGAGAGAAGCGCGGAGCAGCATACACCCCCTTTCATGCGTGCGGAACTAAGCTGGACCACACGTTTTCCCGAGGCGCAGTTGCAATACCGTAACTGCATTGTGCAGCTTCCCCGCGAACGGGGATGCGGATCGCCGTCCGGAATCTATGAGCGCCCGAATGCCAGCAGCGGGCCGATGTTATGATCGTCGGCGGCAGCAAGCGTAGTCACTTGAATGCTTCTTCCACGTTGCTCGAAAGCCCGGCCCGATTTTTGTGCGATGAATTATGAGACCCAGTCCTTGCACAATAATTCCGCCTGCGCAAGAACGGTGAGAGTCGCCTGTTCCTGTTTATCCGGGGGATATCCGTGCGCCCGCAGAATGCGTTTGACGATTGCTCGCATCTTGGCACGAACACTTTCCTTGACGGTCCAGTCAATCGAAGCGTTCTTCCTCACCGCATCTACCAGTTCCAAAGCAATCTGCCGCAACGTTCCATCACCCAAGACTTTCACCGCGCTATCGTTCACTTCGAGCGCGTCATAGAAGGCGATTTCCTCATCGCTCATCTTGAGCTTATCGCCCCGGCTCTGGGCCTCGCGCATGTTCTTGGCCAAATTCACCAGCTCGGCAATGATTTCCGCAGTGTCCAATGAGCGATTCTGGTATTTCTGAATGGTTTTTTGCAGCATGTCGGAGAAAAGTCGCGACTGCACCAGGTTCTTCTTTGATTGCGTTTTCAGTTGGTCATTCAGCAGCTTGCGCAAGGCTTCAATCGCCAGATTCTTTTGGGGAAGTCGCCGAACCTCCTCCAGAAATTCGTCCGACAGGATAGAAATGTCGGGCCTACCCAAACCCGCCACAGAGAAGATGTCAATCACTTCGTCAGAAGCGACGGAACGCGAGACGATCTGGCGTACAGCAGAGTCCACGACTTCCGGGTTTTTCTGCTCCTCTTCGGTGAGGGTTGTTTTGATGAGTGTTCCACGCACGGTCTGAAAGAAGCCTATCTCCTCGCGGAGCGCCATCGCTTTTTCGTGCGGTACCGAAAGCGCAAAGGCGCGAGAGAGAGCGGATACCGACGACAAATAGCGGGACTTTCCGTTTTCTTGGGGAATGATGTAGTCCGCTGCGTTTTTTACCAGTTGCACACGCTCAGCCGGCTTGCCAGCTAAGTGCTTGGAATAGTCGAACCCATGCAAGATGCTCTTGACCACGTCAAAGTGCTCCAGCATCTTGCGGACTGCGGCGTCCTGGTCAAACGTGGGCTGGCCCTTGCCACCGGCTTGCGTGTAGTTGGCCATGGCTTTCTTGAGCTGGTCAGCCAAACCCAAGTAGTCCACGATCAGACCGCCTTCTTTGTCTTTGAATACGCGGTTCACACGCGCAATGGCTTGCATCAAGCCGTGGCCCTGCATCGGCTTGTCCACATACATTGTGTGCAGGCAGGGCACGTCAAAACCTGTGAGCCACATGTCGCGGACAATCACCAGCTTCATGGGATCAGAGTTGTTCTTGAAGCGCTTTGCCAATGCCTCGCGGCGCTGCTTGTTGCGGATGTGCGGCTGTAGCTTGGCATCATCGGCGGCGGAGCCGGTCATCACCACCTTGATTAGGCCCTTGTCATCGTCATCGTGGTGCCACGAGGGACGTAGCTTCACAATGGCTGCGTACAGGTCGGCGCAAATGCGGCGGCTCATGGCCACAATCATGGCCTTACCTTCCATTGCGTCGAACCGCTTCTCTACATGGTCAATCAGGTCTTTGGCCACGAGTTCAATACGGTTGTCGGTGCCGACCATCGCTTCAAGGCGAGCCCATTTGGTCTTGAGTTTCTCCTTCTTCTCGACTTCCTCGCCTTCGGTGGCTTCCTCGAAATCTGGATCGATCTTGGGTCGTTCGTCAGCCTTCAGCTCCAGCTTGGCCAGACGGCCTTCGTAGTAGATGCGGACCGTGACCTCGTCTTCCACGGCGCGTTGAATGTCATAAACGTCGATGTAGTCGCCAAAGACCGCAGGAGTACTGCGGTCGCCGCTCTCGATCGGAGTTCCCGTAAAGCCGATGAATGACGCATTGGGCAGCGCGTCGCGCATGTGCTTCGCGAAGCCGTCAATAAAGTCGTACTGGCTACGATGCGCTTCGTCGGCAATGACCACGATGTTGCGTCGGTCGGAAAGCATCGGGTATTTCTCACCCTTGTTCTCTGGGAAAAACTTCTGGATGGTCGTAAAGACCACTCCTCCCGACGACCGCTGCAGAGCGGACTTGAGATCGTCACGGTTCTCTGCCTGCTCCGGCGTTTGACGCAGAACGTGTTCGCAACGAGAGAACGTCCCAAAAAGCTGCCCGTCCAAGTCAATGCGGTCGGTCAGGACAACAATGGTCGGGTTCTCCAGTTTGGGATGCCGGATCAGTTTGCCGGCATAGAAGACCATTGAAAGGCTCTTGCCACTGCCCTGGGTGTGCCAGACCACTCCTGCTCGGCGGTCGCCACGTAGCGCGGCTGCCCTGAGAGTGCTGTCCACGGCTTTATTCACCGCATGAAACTGGTGATATCCAGCCATTTTCTTGGCAAGTTGTCCGCCGTCATTCTCAAAGACGATGAAATTGCGCACCAAGTCGAGGAAGCGGTTCTTCTCAAAAATGCCCTTGATGAGCACGTCCAGCTGTAATGAGCCTTTGGGAGCTATATCCTTGCCGTCCACCGTGCGCCAAGGCATATAGCGTTCCCAGTCGGCAGTGAGCGTGCCAGCCTTGGCATTAATGCCGTCTGAAATCACAGCAAGCTCGTTGTAGGCGAAGAGCGTAGGAATGTCACTCTTGTAGGTGTTGATCTGGTTGAATGCGCCCCGAACCGTGGCGTTCTCGTCGCCAATGTTTTTGAGTTCGATCACCCCGAGCGGCAAACCGTTGATGAAGACCAAAATATCGGGACGGCGGTTGGTCTTGTTCTCAATGACGGTGAACTGGTTGATAGCGGCCCAGTCGTTGTTTTCCAGATTGTCGAAATCAATCAGCTTGACCAGATCGCCAGCAATGGAGCCGTCGTCTCGGCGGTATTCCACGGGGACGCCTTCCACCAGCATTTGGTGAAAGCGTCGGTTGTTCTCTACCAGGCTAGCAGTTTCGGGATGCAGCATGCGCCGGACAGCCTCGTCGATGGCTTCCGCAGGAATGTCGGGATTGATACGCTGAAGCGCTTCGCGCAAGCGCTTTACTAGAACGACATCGCCGTAGCCCTCGCGCTCGGCAAAGAGCTCTCCCGGCGCAATGTCTGGACCATGGACAACGGTGTACCCTAGTTCTTCGAACCAGGAGAGTGCAGCTTCTTCAACGGTGGACTCGACTACGGCGGGGCTCACTCCTCTGATCCTCCGGCTGCATTTGGCCGCGCCTCGGCTCCGCCCGCGACGGGACAGCGCATGAGAGAACTAGTCTTCACGCGAATGCCTCCGATAAATCTTCTTCAGCCTGGTCCATTCGCAGTTCTCCAGAAATCAACTTTGGGAGCAAGGCGTCTCTCGCAGCCACCAGCGTCCTGTTTTGATCAGAATTTTGCTCCATGAGGTGAAGTAGCGGTGCCAGCAATTCTGCGAAAGCGCCCAAGATGGTGTTGCCCGGATCCAAGATGCGATGTTCCAAAACAGCATCTCTCGGAAGTGCCAAGACGGTAGTGCCTGTTGCATACCCAATTGCGCGTTCGCGAAATTCGGGTCGAAGAAGCGCATTGTAGACATAGGGGGCCCAATACATCTTGTCTGCTTTGAAGCGTATGGCATAAACATGATGCGTGAACAAATACGAGCTGCTAGAGGGACCGGGAAGAAGGGCGGGACTTCCAAGGACATCTCGTTTTTGGGTGATATCAGTGTTGGCAATTACCAAATCACCACCTCTGACGATATGCCGATCCTTGTATTCTCCGACATAGTACTTGAATGCGTCTCGCAAGAAGTGGCCATTCCCTGCGAAACAACCCAGATTGACCATAGGAATGCCGGCCTTGCTCAAGAACTGACCCTTGTATGACAGTCCTTTTTCTAATTCGGCCACACTATTTAAGCTTCGAACAATCCAGCCCTCGGGAATCTCCCCTAACTCAGATGGAACGAGCCTTCGAGGAAACAGTGACGCCTTGTGACCGAGTTGATCCGTGCTGTTGACACGAACGGGATCGAAATTTACGAACCAAGACTCGAAAACTGCGCGCCCAATTTTCTCGATTGTGGCATTCGTAGCGTCGTTGATGGCCTGGTTCCTATCGAGCGCACTCAAGAACTCGACTACGCGTCTGCGCTCCTTCTGCGGAGGCACCGGAATTGGGAGTCTTGCGACATCACGTAAGTTGAGCGTTGGCTGTGCCGTTGTGGTCGCCCAATTCTGAACGTATTTCTGGATCATCGGGCTCCGTAAACAAAAGGCGACCCATTCGGGCTCGATTTCAAAGTCCACGGGTATCACAGCCACAGCACGGGCGACATTCCAACCTCTGTACTCAGTCGGTGCCACAGCAGCCTTACCGAAATAGGCGCCGACAAGCGTCAACAGTACCTCGCCGCCTTGCAGTCGCGTCCGTGAATATTTCGATTCAATGCTTTGGCTTATGCGCAGCACATTAGTGGGCTGAACATAACCGTCTCTGACATTGTCGGCCCTTAAGATCGGCACTCCTGAAGCATCGAAATCACCGGGCTGAACGACTCCGTACGAAATTCCGCGATCTTCCTTCACTATCGACGCTAAAGATCGCCATTGCCAGTCTGGCGGAATGTTAGGTGTGTCACGAGGAATGTCTTCCGAGCTATTTCGCATTGAGCACCGATTGGAGCCCGCTGCGGATCGATTGTTGAAGTCTTTCGGCCTCCGCAAACTCAAGTTCCAGCTTCGACATGAGCCGCTTTATCTTCTCTTCAAACGGCTCGTCATCGTCTTCGGTTTCCTCTGCCCCGACATACCGCCCCGGCGTGAGTACATATCCGTGCCGTTTGAGTTCGTCTACAGAAACGCTCTTGCAGAAACCCGGGATGTCGTCGTACTTGACAGCATCCTTTTCACCCCGCCAACTGTGATAAGTACCAGCGATTCGAACAATCTCCTCGTTTGTAAGGTCCCTATGCACTCGGTCAATTAGTGTTCCCAGATTGCGTGCATCAATGAACAATGACTTCCCACGCCGGTCGGCAAGCTTGCCGTTCTTCTTGTTTTTAGTTAGAAACCAAAGACATGCTGGAATCGGTGTTCCATAAAACAGCTGTGGGGGCAGAGCGAGCATGCAGTCAACCATGTCAGCCTCAATTAGGCTTTTGCGAATCTCGCCCTCACCTGACTGGTTCGAGGACATGGAGCCATTGGCCAGCACGAAGCCTGCGACTCCTGACGGAGCAAGATGGTGAACGATGTGCTGCACCCACGCGAAGTTCGCGTTGCCAGGGGGAGGCGCACCATACTTCCAACGAACGTCTTCCTTAAGGTTCTCACCGCCCCAATCACTCATGTTGAATGGTGGATTGGCGAGGATAAAATCTGCACGCAAATCTTTGTGCAAATCGTTGCGAAAGGTATCAGCATGATGCGGGCCTAAGTTCGCTTCTATCCCTCGCAGCGCAAGATTCATCTTGGCCAGCTTCCAGGTCGTGGGGTTTGACTCCTGACCATAGATCGAAAGATCGCCGATACGCCCGCCGTGCTTCTCTATGAATTCCTCGCTCTGCACAAACATGCCCGACGACCCGCAGCATGGATCAGAGTCAGCGAGATTGTGGCTTTGAAGTGGGGCGACTTCAATTTCAATGACCGGGTATTGCTCGTTCAGAGAAGCGCGGTCCATTGCCGTGTGGATTTCGTCAAGACCGAATACTCACACGATTTTGTTCCGCTCGATGATGATCTGGCAAGAGTGTTGCTCAACTGGAAACAGCAGAGCTGCTTTCAACGGGATGAGGATTGGGTTTTCCCAAATCCCGCCACGGAGAAGCCTTACTGGCAGGAAGAAATCCAGAAGAAGCACATCAAATCCGCTGCAGAAGCGATTGGCTTGGGCACCGGAATCGGCTGGCATACATTCCGACACACTTATCGGACGCTCCTCGACGAAACCGGAGCGCCGATGAAGGTGCAGCAGGAGCTAATGCGGCACGCCAGTATTCAGACGACCATGAACGTTTATGGGCAGGCTCTATCGAGCACAAAGCGCCAAGCAAACAGCAAGGTCGTTCAGATGGTGCTCAACCCGGAAGTCTCGGCGCAGACAAATGAAAAGGGAGCCGACGTTGCGGCTCCCTGATCAATTGCGTTTTTCTTATTGGGGGTTTTTGGGGGTTTCTCGGTTTAACCCAAATTCCCGTAAGCTTATGATTCCTTTGGTTGCGGGGGGTGGATTTGAACCACCGACCTTTGGGTTATGAGCCCAACGAGCTACCAGACTGCTCCACCCCGCATTTCGATCATAAACAATGCCTGCTGCATCGTCAAACTTGCGCTGCCTCATCGCGGTCGTGAGCGTGATTATGCTTCGATTCCTGTCCTCCACGCTGTAAAGAGTTACGATATTCACGTTCGTCTGGAATCAACCGCATCCCATGGCTGGCTCTTCGCATCGAACCAGCGTTGAGTTTTTATCGATGAATGAATCTCAAGTGACTCAGTTGCAAGGAGAACCCCAGTTATGGCCAAGAAAGAATCGAACTCGAAAGGTTCTGTACGCGAACGCGGGATCCTGAACGCGCAGCCTCGCCTCCACCAACATGCGGCTGAAATCCAAGCCTATGGCTCGGTTTCGCACCTTTTGCCTCTTGAACTCGAAGAGCCCGTGCGCCTCGAAATGACCGAGCAACTTAACTTGTTGCTGGCCGATACCATGACCCTCCGCGATCTCTACAAGAAATCGCATTGGCAGGTTGCAGGGCCAACTTTTTATCAGCTCCATCTTTTGTTCGACAAACATTACGGAGAACAGTCGGAATTGGTCGATACGATCGCCGAAAGAATTCAACTCCTCGGCGGAATCTCAATCGCCATGGCTGCTGACGTTGCCGAAACTACTCGCATTGAGCGTCCACCCAAGGGCAGGGAAGAGGTTCCAGTGCAAATTTCGCGCCTCATCGACGCGCACCAGATCATCATCGGTCACTGCCGCAAACTGGCCAAACGCGCCGACGATCTTGATGACGCCGGCACCAACGACGTTGTCGTGAGCAACGTGCTCCGTACCAATGAACTGCAAGTCTGGTTCATCAGTGAGCATCTGGTGGATATGCCTCTTGTGCACGCCGAACAGCCGAAGCTGCGCAATGCTGGCTAACTTTTTATTCGGCAGGAGAACTGAGCAGGCTCTACCCGAGCCTGCTTTTTCTTGCTCGCTCGCATGTCGGACGTTCGCCATCTTGCAAAGGCCGCCTGACCCTCGCCACACAAGGTCAATACGATTTAGGATGGAGTGCTTAATCTGCACAGCGAAATCCTATGTCCTCGTCCATCGATCAAATCCTCGCTATCTACGATGAGCGCGCCCCACTCTCGCAAGCCTCAACTATTCCCGCAGCCTGGTACACCGATCCGCGCATCGCGGAACTCGAACGTCAAAATGTTTTCAGCCGGACCTGGCAACTGGTCGCGCGCACCGATCAAGTGCAATCGCCAGGGCAATTCGTCTCCACTACTGTTGCTGGAGAACCGATCGTCGTGGTCCGGGGCAATGACGGCCTGCTTCGCGCCTTCTACAATGTTTGCCGTCACCACGCCGCCGCCGTCGTCACTCAACCCTGCGGCCACGCTTCTTTGTTGCGTTGCCCGTATCACGGCTGGAATTACGGCCTCGATGGATCACTCAAAGGGATACCGGAGTTCGAGGGCGTCGAAAATTTCGATCGCGCGCAAAACGGCCTGGTTCCCGTCCGCGTCGAAACCTGGGAGTGTTTCGTATTCATCAATCTCGATAACCACGCCGCTCCGCTTACCGATTTTCTCGGCGGCCTCGTCCGGCGCGTCGCCCAGCTTGGCATTAGCAAACTTCACTACTTCGATCGCCGTACCTACAACATCCATTGCAACTGGAAGGTCTTCGTCGATAACTTTCTCGACGGCGGTTACCATGTTCCCCATCTTCACAAAGGATTGAGTTCTGTTCTGGATTACAAGCAGTACACCATCGAAAATGAAGATCGTTACTGCCTGCAATCCAGCCCCATGGTCGCATCGAGTGAAGATGCCGACACCGGCGCCGCCCGCAAGGGCGACCGCGCCTGGTATTTCTGGCAGCATCCCAACCTCATGATCAACTGCTACGCGGGATACATGGACACGAATCTCGTGATCCCGGTCCACGTCGATCGCTGCACCGTTATTTTCGATTTTTATTTTGCTGACATCGGAGAAGCCAGCCGCGAATATAACGAACAGTCAGTAAACGTTGGAAATCGCGTGCAAGAGGAAGATCTCGGCATTTGCGAAGACGTGCAGCGCGGCCTGAAATCCCGTGCCTACCGCGCCGGACGCCTCTCCGTACGCCGCGAAGCCGGAGAACAATTATTCCATCGGCTCCTCGCCGCCGATCTCAAGCGTGGAGAAGATCCATCGACTTTGAATACGTAGAAGCGCGAAAGTTCGCGAACGCAACCTCGGCAAGGCGGCATGTGAAAACCCGATACGGTGTCGGGAACGGACAAACGGCGACCAGCGCGCCAGGTACGAACATTATTCCGAACTCGTACCCAAGTCGCGCTGCGGGGGGCAAACGTTGCACTTGACACTAACGCAGGTGTACCAATACAGTCAATGCGTAACGTTACGATATTTTAGTGAGGCTGACCCCTTGGCAGACAAGACCCCAATTCTGCAGCAGCCGGTGATCTCCATTCGTGTTTCCGACGAGCTGCGTCAAAGGCTCGACACTTTGAAGGAAATCATGGCCGCCAAGAGCGGCGAACCCGTCTCAACATCGGAGGCGGCAAAGCAGCTCCTTGAGTCCTCCAAAGAGGAGCGATTGGAGTGGCTTGCCCCAGGCTAGGGTCGCAGTTTTCTCAGCATCTTGTCCGCCGGCACATGATCGCCGTCTACGTTCGCTCGTTTCAGGAATCTTCTGGCGTTTGGCATTGAGGCTCGCACCCCACGGCCCTCATGGTAGGCGATTCCGAGGAAGAAAAAGGCGTCATCCCGTCCGAATCCAGATATGTTCTTTGCTTTTGTTGCGGTGCGGAAACACTGAACCCCTGCTCTTGGATTCTTCCTTACGCCCTTTCCCCAGTAGTAGTGAATCCCGAGCTGAATTAGTGCGTCAGCGTCATCCGCCTCCGCAGCTTTTCGAAACCATTTGACGGCTGTTTTTAAGTCGCCATTTTCGCGATAGGTTATCGCGATATTGTGTCTAGCAGATGAGTCTCCAGCGCGGATTACTCTCCTGAGCCACATCAGGGATTCCTCGACGTTTTTTCTGAGTCCAGTTCCGTTGGAGAGCAGAATTCCAAGATTGTTCTGGGCAGGGCCACAACCGTGTTCAGCAGCTCGCCGAAACCATTGTGCAGCTTTCGCGGGAGACCGCCTTACAATTACTTTCCCTCGCTTGTCTTTGCATCCTTCCGCATACCGATCCGCTACTCCCCATTCTGCTTCCCGATCGCCATTCTCCGCTTGGGCCAGCAGAGACCTCCATTCAACCGCAGATGTCTCGTAGCAGTGGGCCCAGTTCCAGTCTCTCAGTGTCACTTTCCACGGTGACTCCGAATCAATCACGGCGCAGTCGGTATAGGCATGGCCCCGGTTGAGCATGTGGTTTGAGTGTAAGCTATGGCATCTGTGGCAGGAGTTGTCCGCCATTGGTCACCGACTGGATTCGCGGTGGAAAGACTACGAGATGCGAAAAGGCTTCACGAGAAAACCACAAGCCGACGAGCCCGCGACGCCGGTCAAGAACTACATCACACCGAGCGGGCTGGAGCGCCTTAAAGATGAGCACCGGTTTCTGCTCACCAGGGAACGCCCGGCCGTGACGCAGGTGGTGGCGTGGGCTGCCAGCAACGGCGATCGCAGTGACAACGCCGATTATCGGTACGGCAAGCGGAAGCTGCGGCAGATCGATGGGCGGATTCGCTTTCTCACGAAGCGAATCGAAGCCGCGGTAGTCGTGGACCCGGAAGCCCCGAGAGCGGGGCAGGCGGCGACGAGAGCATTCTTCGGAGCAACCGTGCGCTATGCCAATGCCTCGGGAGCGGAGCGTGTGGTGAGCATCGTGGGCACCGACGAGATCGATCTCGAGCGCAACCACATCAGTTGGGTGTCACCTCTGGGGCGCGCGTTGATGAAGTCGGCAGCGGGTGACAGCGTAGTCCTGCAATTGCCGGGCGGTACGGAATCCCTGACCGTGCTGGAAGTGTGTTACGAGCGCATTTCTGTGGAACCGTTCCGTGAACCAGAGGGAGCAGAGGCCTCGGCAAAGAGGGTCCCCCGCCGACGCTAATGCACCTGACGAAGAAACAGCGAGATTAGCTTATCTGCAGCGGGTTGCGGGGCCGCACTTCCAGGCGGGGCGGGACGAGTCCTCGAAAAAAGCCCGATGACGAGTGTCACCGGGCTTACAAGTGCAACCTTAAGCGGCCTTCTTCCCTTCTCCAAATTTGATTAAGACTTTCGTATAGCCGTCTATCCGTTTGTCGAATTTTTCGTAGGCATCGGGAGCCTCATCGATGGCAATGTGATGGCTCACGATCTTGCTCGGCTTGGCGCGGCCATTGACGATCAGATCACGCAGATACTCGTTGTATCTCTTGACCGGAGCCTGGCCGGTTCCCAGGTTAAGCGCTTTGTCGAAGAAGTCGGCAAGCGGAAAGGGGAAGATTCCTTTCTTCGCGTCCTTGTCTTCGGCACGTGGATCGGGCGCGATGTACACGCCGATCAAGCACACGGCACCGGCAGGGTTTACCACGCGAATCACGTTGTCGAGGACTTGTGTCGGTTTTTCTTTGTTGGGATGCTTGTCGTCACGTGCCTGATATCCGACTGCGTCAATGGCGCAGTCGACGCCTTCCAGTTTTTCCTCGCCCGGGCGATAGCTCTGCTGAATTGCCTTATTCTTTTTTCTCAGTTTGAAAATTTGTTCGACCGGATCACCTTCACTTAAGTTCACGGGAATCGCGCCCAGCTCTTTGGCCTTTTCAAGGCGTTCGGGAATGCTATCGACCACATATACTTCGGAAGCACCCTTGAGCAAAGAACTATACGCAGCCAGCAAGCCGACAGGACCGGCGCCAAAGATGGCGACAGTCTTGCCGGGACTCACGCAAGCCAGTTCGGTTGCGTGATAGCCCGTAGGGAATACATCGGCAAGAAGTAAAAAATCGTCTTCCCACTCATCGCCGGGCGTACCGGGGAGTTTCAAACAGTTAAAGTCAGCGTGAGGCACGAGAACAAATTCGGCCTGTCCGCCGGCGTAAGGGCCCATGCCGGCATAGCCATAGGCAGCGCTTGCACCCTCCGGATTCATCGTCAGGCAGGAATGAGTATTGCCGCGGTGGCAGTTGTAGCAAAATCCGCATGCAATGTTGAATGGCAATACGACGCGGTCGCCTTTCTTGATGCTCGAAACAGCCTCGCCCACTTCTTCGATCACTCCCATGATTTCGTGGCCGACAACGGTCCCTTCGTCGAGAGGAGTGCGCCCGTCGTACATATGAAGATCACTGCCGCAAATGCCGCTGGTTGTAACTCTTAGAAGTGCGTCGGTTGGAGATTTTAGCTTCGGTTTCGGATGATCCGAAACCGACATCTTATGAATCCCTTCATAAGTTACTGCTTTCACGATTGACCTCCAGATAAAATTCGTTATTTCGATTTTAATCGTGCGCGATGGCCTGAGTCCATACAGCGATTGGTGTAGCGAGCCTTGGACGGGACGATCGCACCACTGACCATCAACTTCCGGCTTTACTGACCATCAACTTCGCAACAGCTCGCATCATAAGGATGATCGAAAATTCAAACAGAAAGGAACAACCATGAGTACGACGAAACAACGGACGGCGGCGCGCAAGAACATTAAGAAGGCGGCGGCGACTGCTAAAAGAAAACGGACAATCGCTCACCTGCCAAAATCAGTGCGAACAGCGCTCGGCAAGCAGGCCGCCGCTGTGACCAGGAAAAAACGGAAATCGTCACGCTAGGAGAGATGCGGCGCGAGCCATGGCATGTGAGATTCGCATTGGTACTTCGGGATATCACTATCGACACTGGCGGGGACCCTTCTATCCGGCAGGAACGTCATCCAGCAAGATGCTGGATTTCTATGTCAGATACTTCGATACCGTGGAACTCAATAACACGTTCTATCGCTTACCAACGGAATCGGCTTTTGACGATTGGCGAAGTTCAACGCCGAAGAACTTTATCTTCTCGGTGAAGGCCAGCCGATTTTTGACCCACAACAAAAAACTGAAAGAGCCAGATGGCGCTTTGCGGAACATCTTTACTAGAACAGAACATCTTGGGGCCAAACTTGGTCCGATCTTATTTCAACTCCCGCCTCGGTGGCGGGTGAATCCCCAACGTCTTGAAGGCCTGCTGGAGGCCTTGCCTCGTGCTTACCGCTACGTTTTCGAATTTCGTGATCCAACCTGGATTAACCCACAAATCAATGATCTTCTTGCAAGATTTCGCGCGGCATTCTGCATTTACGAACTCGCCGGATATCAGTCGCCTCTGACAGTGACTACTGACTTCGCATACGTACGCCTTCACGGGCCAGACCTCGAAAAATATCAGGCCAGTTACAGCCGGGCAAGTTTAAGACGATGGTGCCGCCAGTTCGGACTTTGGGCCAAGACATTGACGGCCGTCTATTTTTACTTTGACAACGATCAAAATGGATATGCCGCTCAGAACGCGACGACCCTCAAGCAGATGATATCCGGCTGACGAACTTAAGAACTTACTACGGTGAAGTATCTCGGTAGAGCTCTAAACAGCGACGGGCACCTCTGTCACGAATGGCTGTGCCGCGTCCGTGGCATCGAAACCAAGCAGGAGCATTGACAGTTCGGATGCCTGGGCTCGAAGTTCTGGAACCGCAGTGGTCTCCCACAAGTTCCCCTTGCGAAGCGGACCGATGGCATAAAGAAAGCCGGAAGCTGCGCCATGTGCGTCAATCAGGGCGCCGTCTGGAGAAACGTCCAGTCCCAGGAACAATGGGTCCGGCTGAGCCAGTTTTCGTCGTAGGAGATCGGTCAGCAAAAGATCATCCACTTTGCGGCAATCGCTTTCGGGACCAGTGCAGTTGATCACACGGTCTACGCGCAGACGCTCAAGTTGCCCAGACACGCGCTCGCGGTAAGTCACGTCAACTCCGTCGAGATCTTCAGCGTAAGCCTTGATGCGTCCGGCATGAAGCTTGGTCTGGCCGTCCTGAATCCGTAAGGCAAGCGGAACCCCGATCGCTGGCGCGATCCGGTGACGATGCACATCCCAGTGCGGACGAACGTGGCGCAGGAACCGGCGTCGCTCTTTGAACGACAGAGAACGCCAGATTTCTTGTGTGAAAGGACGGAGGGAGTCGATCACAGCGCGCCAACCGCTGCCCACTTTTTCCGCGGCTTCCACTTGGGTGCGAATCAAGCGCAAGAGTCCGCGAACAGTTTTGGGAGATTGATGGGGCCAGAACGGCGGCCAAAGAGCGGTTGGTTTGTGAGTCTGTGGTAACAGGCCACGGCGGGAGAGGATGTGAATGGTTCCGCTAAAATCAAGACGACGCAGTGTGATCGCAACATCCACACTGGTAAGGCCGGAACCGACCAATAGGACACTCTGGTCGTGAGAAACATCACCGAGCGCACCAGCTTTCCAGGGATTCGGAACATAACGCTGGCTATGCGGCGTTCTTCCCGAAAGACCGGGATCGCCCGGCGGAAAATTACCGAACGCAAAAACCACTTTTTCAGCAAACAAGGTTCGGCCGCTTCGCAGGCCGATTTCTGCCATATCGCCGACACGCGCTAAAGAAGTGGCTTCATCTTGTACATGATCAATTTGCCCAGGATTACGTTTGATCTCTTGTTGCAGGAGAGAGGCAATATACTCACCGTACAACGGTCGAGACAGGAAGTCGCCGGGCTTTACATTAGGGTCATAGTTTAGCCTTGCCCAGCGCAGAAAGTGCTCCGGATCCTCCGGAAAGGCGGTCATGCTTTTGGCGGGCACGTTCAACAGATGCTCTTCGCATTGGGTACCGTAGGCTACGCCGCGGCCAGGGCGTGCGCCTCTTTCTATAAGAGCCACAGAGATGCTTCCGCCGGACCTGCGCAATAGCTGAGCTGCTAACGTCGTTCCCGTGAATCCGCCTCCGATGATGGCGACGGTAAAGCGGAGATTCTCCTTGCGTGTGCTGGTTCGATCCATGGCCGAACAAACTCCTGTCTTAAAAATAATGTCTATTACATCTATGGACTATATGGTATACTGCGGATGTTCCTCAGGGAATGACACTTTAGTGGTGGTAATCATGGCCTCAGACGAGCTTATGCCGCGCTTTTCGGCGGCTTGTTGAAGGAGAACACCATGATCTTCTTTCTTGCGAAGACCTGGTTCCTGTGGTGGATTCTTGCTGTTGTGTTCATCGTGCGCTGGTTCCATGCGCTTTCCGCGGGCCTGCGACAGAGGAACTTGTCATAGGTGAGAGCAGTCGAGGAGATACCCACGTTGCTACCGTACAACTGGGGAAAGCTGTCTGATTACTGCACGGATTTGATCATTTCCCTCCCCCCAAAAACACGAGTGTGCGCACAAATTGGCGCACTCGTGTGATCAACGAGCTCCTCTCGAGAGCCCGAACACGTGCGCCGTTCTCGCATGTTTTGTGGGCCAAGGTTCGATTGCAACGAAGGGTGAGGTTAAATCGGAATGAAGATCAATTACTCCTGGGGAAAAACGCGCAGCGATTTGGTCGCCGGCGTGACCGTCGCCGCCATCTCTTTGCCGCAAGCCATGGCTTACGCGCTCATCGCGGGTGTCGATCCGCGCTTTGGACTGTATTCCGCCATTGTAGTCACGCTCGTGGCCTCGATATTCGGTTCGTCGTCGCACCTGATCAATGGCCCCACGAACGCGATTTCACTTGTGGTTTTCAGCGCCCTCGGTTTCTTCAGTGTCGACGCGCGGCTCGACGCCTACCAGGCTATGTTTCTGTTGGGGATCATGATTGGGTGTATTCAGATCCTGATCGCGATATTCAAACTGGGGGATTTGACGCGCTACATCTCGGAATCTGTGGTGATCGGCTTCATGGCCGGGGCCGGCAGTTTGGTGGGACTAACGCAGCTCGGCAACTTGACCGGCATGCGTGACCGCGGAACCGGGCAACAGCATGTGCTTTATCGTATTTGGCTGACGCTTAGCGGCGGCCACGTGAACCCAAAGGCGCTTGGCATTGGAGTAGGAACCATTGTGCTCGTCATCCTACTCCGACGATTGGCCCGCAAATACCGTCTGCCGCAATTCGACATGCTGATGTCCTTGATTGTTGCAGCGCTTGTGGCCGCCGCTTTCGGATGGTCCAAACCAGCGCTCAATGGAACAACCGTTATCTCTGTGGTTGGGAGCGTCCCGCGCAATCTGCCGATGCCGCATATTCCTCAGATTCAATTCTGGTGGGTGAAGGAATTGTCGGGAAGCGCGTTGGCGATTGCTTTTCTCGGACTGCTGGAGGCGTTGGCGATCGCAAAATCGATTGCGAACACGACGCGCCAGACACTCGATTACAACCGGCAGTGTCTGGCTGAGGGTCTGGCCAATCTTACCGGAGGATTTTTCCAATGCCTGCCGGGCTCCGGTTCGCTGACTAGATCGGCGATTAATTTTCAGTCGGGGGCTGTAAGCCGTATGTCCGGCATTTTCGCGGCAGGGACGGTGGCAATCGTGGTGGTTGCGCTCGCGCCCTTCGCCCGCTACATTCCCAAAGCCGCTCTCGCCGGGTTACTAATGGTAACGGCGGTGCGGCTAGTCGATTGGAAACGGTTGAGCTATGCCATGCGGGCCTCGCGCTACGATGCCGCTCTTGTGTTGGTTACAGCCTTCTCTGCGATCTTCATCAGTGTTGAGTTTTCGATCCTGATTGGCGTGGCTTTATCGATTCTGATGTTTGTTCCGCGCGCCTCGCTGCTGCATTGGAACGAGTTGGTGGTGAGCGATGACCGCGTAGTCCGGGAGCGCTTGCCCGAGGACCGGCGTTGCACGGCAATGATGCTCTACGATTTGGAGGGTGAATTATTCTTTGGCGCCGCCCCGGAGCTCGACCGCTGTTTCGATCATTTAAAACGGCGCATCGCGGAAGAGGGGATTCATTTCATCGTGTTGCGCCTTAAGCGAACCCGTAATCCCGACATGGTTTCACTTGAACGCTTCGACCATTTTCTGCATGAGATGGAGACTCGGGGAGTGACAGTGTTGCTTTGCGGCGTGTGTCCCGCTTTCGCGAAGGCGATGGCAAACCTCCATTTTAACGATTGGCTGCCGGAAGATCGTGTATTTCCGGAGGAAGTGGAAAAATTCTCTGCCACGCTCAAGGCTGTTCGTTATGTTTATGAACTCCTGGAAGACAATGCCTGCGACCATTGCATGCAGGCAGAGTTTGCAGGAGCCGAGAAGCCTCTGTATTACCTGGTTTAAGTATTACCTCGTCTGCCACGAATTATCTCTTCGTTTATCAAACGGATTCCGATCCCGGAACGCCTGTCCCGAATTCTGCCTTGACGGCGAAGGCCTGTTTCCCGCACCATGATGCGTCAAATTGCAGCGGGTTTATAAGTTGCCTGGAATTTCTCTGGTGGGCGCGGATATTTACTCACTGCGCCGGAGAGGGGGCGACTCGTGCGATTTGAAATGGTGGGAACATTGCAAACAGGATTTGAGGGCGCTCCAACGGGGAATAAAGGATGATTTCGAAGTTCAGAGCGGCAAACTTTATGCTTGTCTTTTTTCTTTGCACCGTTCCCCTCTGGTCGCAGACCTCCGGTTCGTTCACAGGTACAGTGGTCGACGAGAGCGGCGCGGCGGTGGTTGGAGCGCAGGTGTCTGTGGGCAATTCGGCCACCGGCTTACGACGCAAAGCCACATCGAATTCGGATGGCAACTATCTATTCGCCGGTCTGAATGCCGGCACTTATGACATTACTATTACGGCGCCAGGCTTTAAGACCTTTGAAGCGAAACGGGTCATTCTTCGCGTGGGCGAAAAGATCAGGGTTGACACCAAGCTGCAGGTCGGCAAGGTAACCAGCGAAGTTGTGGTAGAAGGCAGTTCGGTCGGCAGAGTCGAGACCGAGTCCTCGGAACTGGCGGGGACGATCACCGGAGATCAGATCACGCAGTTGGAGCTGAACGGTCGAGACTTTACCACGCTGATCAAACTAATTCCGGGAGTCAGCGATCAAACCGGACAGGATGACGGGACGGTGGGACCAGCGGGCAGTGTCTCCTATGCGGTGAACGGCGGACGCACGGAATTTAATAATTGGCAGATCGATGGCGGCGAGGTTCTCGATTCCGGCAGTAACGCAAATATTAACGTCTACCCTAACATTGACGCGCTCGCCGAGGTGCGGGTGCTCACCTCCACCTACGGCGCGCAGTACGGGCGCAACGGATCCGGGACCATCGAAGCGGTGACGAAATCCGGGACCAATAGCTTTCATGGTGACGCCTTCGAGTTTATCCGCAATGCCGCGTTCAACGCGCACAACTACTTCGACCTGCCTGGACAGACGAAAACGTATTACAACAAGAATGATTTTGGATACATTTTCGGCGGGCCGATCAAGAAGGACAAACTGTTCTTTTTCTGGTCGCAGGAATTCCGGCGGGAAAATGTCCCGCAGGTTTATAACAATCCCGGCCTTTTTCTTCCCAATACAGCGGAGCGGGCGGGGAATTTTAGCGATGTTTGTCCGGCCGCTGGAACTCCTTTTGTGAGAGCGGGTATGGTTCCGGTTTCCACTCCCCAAGGTCAGGAGGTGGTGAGCGTGAACTGCCCCGCATACACCTCGCCGGGGCAGGATTCGAATGGGGACAGTTATTACCTGGGTTTTCCCGGTAACACCATTCCGTCGAACGATCTCGATTCGGCCAATACGAACCCATTGGTGGCGAATATTCCCCTGCCGAATAACGGGCATGCATTTATCGGAACGTTTGCGCAGCCCATCAGTTGGCATGAGGAGCTGATTAAGGTTGACGATCAGATCAACTCCAAATGGCGAGCGAATTTCCGCTTCATTCATGACTCCTGGACGCAGAGCTTTCCCTGCTCTCCGAGCACCTGCAACAACACCACAAACGTGCCCGCGATCGGCGGAGCGCTACAGGGCCCGGGAATCAGCGCGGTGACGACATTGACCACCACGCTCTCGCCTTCGTTGATGAATGAGTTCGTCTTCAGCTATGGGGCGAATCACCTGCATCTTTTCAATACCGGGAACGCATGGGTGCGACCGGCCAGCATGACCATGACGGGTATTTTCGAGAACGGCTTTAATGGGACGATTCCATCTTTCTCGATCAGCGGGAACGGAAATTTTGGCGTGCAGATCGATCCGGGCTATTTGCCGTGG
This sequence comes from uncultured Acidobacteriaceae bacterium, assembly GCA_963818235.1. Classification (GTDB taxonomy): domain Bacteria; phylum Acidobacteriota; class Terriglobia; order Terriglobales; family Acidobacteriaceae; genus Sulfotelmatobacter. The sequence goes on along the minus strand of CAWFRI010000003.1, from coordinate 2,049,433 downwards.
ACTAACTCGAACCCGACCTACAGCTTCCATGACAATTTGAGCTGGATCAAAGGCAAGCACAACATTGCGATTGGAACCTACTTCGAGGCTATAGAAAAAAACGAACCGGCGCTTGAGGAGCCCAACGGAAGCCTTTACCTTTCCGCAAATCCGAATACCGCGTACAACGAGACCAACAATTCCGGAGGGCCGTTTTCCAGCACGGGCAATGGTTTTGCGGATTTGCTGGTGGGCTACATCAACGCATTCGCGCAACCCAACCAGAATTTGAAATATTACAACCGCTACAAGATCATGGAGCCCTATTTCCAGGATGATTGGCGGGCCACGCGGCGGCTGACCTTCAACCTGGGCGTGCGAGTGAGCCTGTACGGCAGCTATTACGAGCGCTATGGGCACGCTTACAACTTCGATCCTAATGCTTATGTTGCGGCCAATGCGCCGGTGGTGGATCCGAATACCGGAGCGCTCGACTTTGGTCCGGGCCAAAGCGTTTACAACATTACTGGCATGGTGCACTGCGGCTACAACGGCGTACACAGCAGTTGCATGTCCGGCCACTTATTCAATCCGGCTCCGAGAATCGGCTTTGCTTTCGATCCGAAAGGCGACGGGAAAACTGCGATTCGCGCTGGCTATGGAATCTTCTTCGAACACGCGAATGGAAACGATGCGAATACTGAATCGCTTGAAGGAAATCCTCCGGGCATCATCGCGCCGGTGCAAATGTTCATTGCGGGATATACCAATCTTGGCGGCACATCTCCAACCGGCCAGCCATTGGTCTATCCGCTGGGCGGGGGCAACTCTCAGCTGACTTCCATTACCACCAAGACGCAGTGGCCTTATATCCAGCAATATCACTTCGACATTCAGCGAGAGTTGGCTCGCGACACCATGGTGGTGCTCGCGTATGTAGGAAGCAAAGGAACCCACCTTTCGCAACAACTGGACCGCAATCAGCTACACTCGACTCCGGCGAGCCAAAACCCGTTTGTGCAGGGACAATACATTGGCAGCGACGGCGATGACTGCGACGATGTATCGAATTCCCCCACCACGCTGGGTAATGGAACGCCGGTCACCGGCCAGGCGCTGCTGAATTTGAACGTGGCGTGCGGCAACGTCAACGTCGATATGTTCCGGCCCTACCAGGGTTATGACTCAATTTATGGAATCGTAGGCGGAGCTAATTCAAGCTATAACGCGCTGCAAGTTTCGGGTAGGCGAAATGCGCATGGGCTTCAGCTCACGGTCGCCTATACTTACAGCCACTCCATCGATAATTCTTCCGACCGCTATGACAGCGCGTTCGTCGATTCTTACAACTTGAATTCCTACCGCGCCAGTTCAGGCTTTGATCAGCGGCATATTTTTACCATGAGCTACATTTACAATCTGCCGATTTTCCAGCACGCGAGAGGCTTGACGGGATCGCTGCTGGGAGGCTGGCAGATATCGGGCATCACCACGGCTCAGTCAGGAGAACCGTTCACGATTGTGAATGGCGGCTACTACGACAACGCCGGGGTCGGCAACAATGTTGGTTCGGGTTCGTATGCGGATATTGTGGGAGATCCGCACGGTCCGAAACCGAGCTTCGCTGCGGTGCCGGGGGTGGTGTACGGGCCCTTGCTTTACAATCCCGGAGCTTACACACAGCCTACAGGGTTGACGTTCGGGGACTCAGGGCGAAATTCACTCGCGGGTCCGGGACGTTTGAATTTCGACATGGGCATATTCAAACGCTTCAAAGTCACGGAGTCGAAAGCGCTAGAGTTCCGCGCCGAAGCTTTCAATGTGTTCAATCACCCGCAGTGGAATGGCGTGAACAATACCAGTTGCGGATATGTAACGGACTCCGGCTCGGCAAGTTCAGGATCGAACGATTGTGTGAATGGCAACGCAGACAACGGCGAAGCCCCGACCAACTTTCTGCATCCCAGCGGAGTTCATAATCCGCGCATCGGAGAGTTTGGGTTGAAGTTTATTTTCTGATCGATTTGTAGCTAGCCGATTAGACGATCCGGTATGACCTGGGAATAGGGAATAACAGAAGGAGCGCGGGACTGGGCATAACATGCCAGCGGAGCCAGGACTGCGACTCTCGCTGAGAGCTAATCGCTGCACCGGTGATATCAGGAGTTCGTAACTCCGGAATTGTATTTCCTTTTAAGAGCGCTCGGTTTCGAAAAAGGTTGATAGCTACGATTGGGTATTTCGCGGCAAAGTAATTCTCACCGCGCAACCCCTACGATTCGGACGGTTTGTCAGTTCAAGCGATCCTCCATGGGCTTCAGAGATCTGGCGCGAGAGCACGAGGCCGATGCCACTGCCTCCTGGCTTCGTGGTATAGAACGGAACGAATACGTTACCAGGATTCATAAGTCCGGGGCCGTTATCTTCAATACTCAGGATCACGTCTTTATCGGTCACTTTCCAGGTAAGAGCTACGGGCTGTCCGGATTTTACCGAGACATTCTTATTATTATTTGATCCGATTGAATTGTCTTCGCGAACAGCCGGCTCAAGCATGGCTTCCGCAGCATTGCGCAGCAAATTGATAAGCATTTGCTCGAGCTGGTCGGGATCCGCCTTGAGGATAATTTCCGGTCCCGCAATCACATTGACGTTCACCCGCGTTTCCAAAGCAGCGACACGCCTGACCAATGGCAACAACGCGCAAGGCTGCAAAACCGGGGCGGGCATCTGCGCCAACTGACGATAGGCTTGCAGAAAACGATTGAGGGAAGCGGCGCGAGCTTCGATTATGCTCAGGCCGCGTTCAAAGTCCTGACGGTGTTCGGGGTCAAGATTGGTGGTAGAAAGCCGCGCGCTGAGGCTTCCGGCAATCGATTTGATGGGCGCCAAAGAATTATTCAATTCGTGACCCATGACCCGGATCAGACGTTGCCAGGCCCGCCTTTCCTCTTCGCGCAAAGCACGGCTGACGTCCGACAATACGACCAGAGTGTGAGGCACTCCCTGCTGACGGAAGGTGCTTCGCCGGACGAACCAGCGGGCTTCGCCGGCAAGGCTCAAGGCGACGAGAGTCTCGTTTTCACAGGAAAGGGCAGCTTGCAAGCCGAACTCCGAGGGCGTCCGACCGAGCAATTGGGCAGAGGATTGTTGTGCCAGCTTTTCTCCGGCAGAGTTCACCAGGCGCAACTTATCTTCCGGATCGAATGCGAAGATAGGGAGATCGACTTCTTCAACCACGCGCCGTAGTAACGCCGTAGCCTCGATTGCCCCAATGCGATGCTGGGCCAAAAGATTGGCGAGAGCATTCACTTCCTGAGAAAGCTCACCGAGAGCGTCACTGGGCACTGCCAATCGAGCGCGGAAAGAGTAATCACCTTCGCGCAGGGCACCGACAACATTCGCCAGGGTTTGCAAAGGCCGGACAATATGTTCGTGGAGAGAGACAGCGATGAGCAATGAAGCTAATATCTCAACGCCCAGCAGAATCAGTTTCAATTGAAGCGACCAAGGTTGGAGCCAAAGAAGAATGGCACTGCCGAGCAGTCCAGGAACGGCCAAGAGGGCGACAAATCGGGTTATGCGCCGCTCGAAGGGAGATCCAGATTTTCGTGAGTCACTCGCGTAGGGATCGCTAAACCCTGGGCTAGAGCCCATACTTTTCCATCCGGCGGTATAAAGCGCCGCGGCTGAGGCCAAGCGCCTCGGCTGCCTGGCTCACGTTACCCTGAAAACGGTGAAGCGCTTTGCGAATCAGAATTGTTTCTACGGCTTCCAGACTCAATTCTTCAAGATTTTGTGCCTGAGGGCGCTGCATTCCCAAGCCCAGATCGGCGGCTTGGATTTGGTTGGAGCGGCACATCAGCACGGCACGCTCCAGGGTATGCTCCAACTCGCGGATGTTGCCTGGCCAGGAATATTGCAACAGGGATTGCATCGCGGAAGGGTCGAGGCCTTGAACTTCCCGGCGATAACGGGACGCATAGTGCAACAGAAAGTGCATGGCCAGCACTGGGATATCTTCTCTTCGCTCACGCAATGCGGGCAAGTGAATTTCGACGGTATTGAGGCGGAAGAGGAGATCTTCGCGAAATTGCCCAGCGCGGCACGCGGCCAGAAGATCGGCATTGGTGGCCGAAATCAAGCGAACATCGACCTTCTTGCTCCGGGACGAACCCACCCGTTCGATTTCTCCGGCTTCGATTACACGTAATAGCTTAGCCTGTTGGCGCAGAGGCACATTGCCGATTTCGTCGAGAAAAATCGTGCCCCCCTCGGCCAGTTCGAAGCGTCCGATACGATCGGTACGGGCGTCAGTAAAGGCACCCTTCACGTGACCGAACAATTCGCTCTCGAATACTCCCTCCGCAAGGCCGCCGGTATTTACCGCGATCAGGGGATACGAGGCACGGAGGGAAAGCGCGTGGATAGTGTGGGCAGCCACTTCTTTCCCCGTACCATGCTCGCCGGTCAGCAAGACATTGGCGTCCGAAGGCGCTATGCGCGCGATAGACTCGAGGACCGGCAACATGGACGGCGCAGTAGCAATAAACTCCTGCCCGCCACGGGCGCTGAGAAGCCTATTTTCCGCCGCCAACCGCTCGGCCTGCTGCAACGCGCGGTGAAGTTCGACTTGGGTGCGCAGAATGGAAAGCAGGCGCTCATTCTCCCACGGCTTCTGAATAAAATCCCGAGCTCCACGCCGCATGGCCTCGACGGCAAGTTCCACGTTGCCCCAAGCGGTCATGACGATTACCGGAAGGGCGCTATCGAGCGCGATGATTTCGGAAAGCAGTTCAAGTCCCTCTCGCCCCGAGGTGGTGTCGCGAGTGTAGTTAAGGTCGATCAAAATAGCGTCATAGGCGGAATCGGCTAAAGCTTCGCGCGCCAAAACTGGGGACCGGACTACGTCGACTTTGAAGCCCTGGGGTTTTAGTAGGAGCTCGAGGGCTTCAAGAATGTGCTGCTGATCGTCGGCGGCCAGGATGCGGGGATCGTGGGAGGATTTTGATGGAGCGATAAGTTTGCCGGTCTCAAACGGTTTGGCCGAAGTTGGCATGGTTTATGGGCCGGAATGATTCGCGGTGCCAGTTATCGCGTCCTGTATCTTGATTCCATTATCATCCAAAGTGCTTCCGATAGCACGATCAAGTTCAACTTTGGCTTTTTCATAGACCGTCAGGGCGGTTACTAAGTCGAGTTCGGCAACCGCAAGGTCGCGTTGGGAGGTCATGGTTTGATAAGTCGAGCCCGCACCCAGAGTCAGTTCTTTTTGCATAATTTCGAAGGTGCGCTGGGCCAAATCTCTGGCTTTGCGGGCGGCGTCAACCCGGGCCGCAGTTTGTTCGAGCGCGTACTGGGCATTGCGAACCTCTATACGGATTTGCTTTCTTAGTTGTTCGCGGCGAAGTTGGGCCTGGCGGTATTCCAGCTCAGAGCGGTATTGATCGGCCTTGGCCACGCGGTTCCGGAGGGGAATGTTGAGGCTCAATCCGATGTAGTAATCGGGAGCGGTATTGTTGAAAGCATTGGCGATCGCCCCGGAAAAGTCACCCGGAACGGTGGAAGAGTTAGGGATGCCAGGGATGTTATATACCGGATTCAAAGGTCCCCCTAGTCCTGATCCGCCATAGAATCCGACAAGCGCAAGAGTGGGCAACAATGCATTCCGCGCCGCCTTGTTGCTGATCTGGCGGTTCGCGAGATCGATATCGGACTCCGCAAGTTCGGGGCGATCGCGCAAGGCCTGGGTGATTAGATCCTGGACAGGATGAGAGGCGGGCGGCTGCGTAGATTCCAGATGATCGGTGGGAATGACGGGCATGGCTGCGAGCACTGGATCGTCGAGGCTCTTGGTGAGCGCGTTCTTGATGAGCAATTCCTGCAATTGCAGTGTGGTGCGAGCGACGGTCAGATCCTGATCCCGCTTTGAAACCTCAGCTTCAGCGCGCATTAAGTCCATTGCAGGAATGCTTTCAAGCTTGAGCTGTTTCTTTGCGGTGTCGAATGACTGCTGGGCAAAGGCAAGCGATTGCTCACTCACTTGAGCTTGTTCATAAGCATTCACCAAGTCCCAATAAATGTTCGCTATTTGAGTGACAGTGGTGACTACTTGATCTTTGAAGGCAATGTTGGAAATTTTTCGATCGTTATTCGCGATCCGAAGATAGCGGAGATTGGGTCCAAGGCCAAAGCCGGCAAGTAACTCCTGCTGGAAGGAGAAGCGATACATCGAACTAAGAACTGGAGATAAGTTAAAAAAAGGACTGTTTGTGGTCTGGCGGTTATTGTTGAACTGTAGCGTGAAGCTGGTCCCGGTGGGGAACGCCTGTGAATAAGTAACATTGGCTTGCCCGGTATTGAGTTGGAGCAAGGGAACACCATAAATCTGAAGATTAGCGAGAGGAGAGGTTTGATGCTCCGCGCCGACAACTGCAGTAATCGCGGGATCATAGGAAAGAATTGGAGATCCAGTGCCGAGCGTCGACGTTACTAGTCCCGAGGCACCAGCACCCGCGCCACCAGCTCCCCCCGTGGTACCGCCGGCACCCGCGCCAGGAGCGCCAGCGCCAAAACCGCCTACTCCACCACCGGGAGTTCCCTGCACTACGCCCGTGTTTACTCCTCGGAAAACGCCGCCAGCCGCTGTCCGCAAAATATCCGTGCCGGCGATGGGTAAGTTATATCGGGCGATTGCCAAGTCAAGATTGTTTTCCAAGGCGAGCCGGATGGCATCTTTAAGCGACAAATATAACTTACCATCCTGAACCAACTGGCTTAGCAATGCGGAATTTGTAAGCTGCGGTTCGGGAACTTCGTTGGCTAAGTAGGCGGTCAAAGGGTCGCGCGATTTCGGCATGTCAAGGGAAACAGGTGCGCTGGTTTGCGCCGATGCGGTAACGCTTATACCGACACAGACCCACGCCAGGAACTGTCTGAATTTTTCAGCATGCAGGGTTCGTCTCATCGCGACACCACCTCATGGGGCTGAAGTTCGGGGTTCGAGGTATCGCTCAGCATCCAGCCATCGCGAAGCTGAACCGTGCGCGAGCCATACGCCGCATTCGATTCCGAGTGAGTAACCTGCACGATCGTCGTGCCTTGCCGGTTCAATTCGCGAAAAAGTTCCATGATCTGCATGGCCTGTGAGGAATGCAGGTTGCCGGTGGGTTCATCGGCAAGCAGCAGAGCGGGATTGTGAATCACGGCGCGGGCAACGCCAACGAGTTGCTGTTGTCCGCCAGACAGCTGGCTAGGAAACAAATCTTTTTTGGCCACCATTTGAAAACGGTCCAGGGTATCCGCAACCATACTCTGGCGCTGGCTGCGCGGAACATCTTTATAAGAAAGCGGCAGGTCGATATTTTCGAGCACAGTCAGATCATCGAGGAGGTGATAGCTCTGAAATACGACTCCAATATTGCGCTTAGCCAACTCGCTACGCTGCTTGCGTTTCATCTCGTGAATCGCCTGGTTGCGAAACCAATATTCGCCCATCCAACTATCATCGAGCAGAGCAAGTACATTTAATAAAGAAGACTTCCCCGCTCCAGACGGGCCCGTAATTGTGATGAACTCGCCCTCACGAATTTCCAGATTAATGCGGCGCAGCACCCAGGTTTGGCCGGCGGCTGTGTCGTAACTGCGTTCGAGATTTTTGAGTAGAATCATGTATCTCCTGATTGCGGGTTCATTCCGGTTAAAGTGATCGACGCGGCGCGCTAGGAGCGATTACGACCACCATGATCAGGAGAACAGCCAGGGACGGCTTGGGCGGTCACTGCTTGCGCAATTGGTCCTAGCGAATATCCTGAAGTACGGCGCTCAGGCGCTCACTTCCGCCATGAGCTTTTTCAGCTCGTCTTCCGCCACGATTTTTCCGTCGAACAAATGCACTTCTCGATCGGCGTGTTTGGCGAAGCGCTGGTCGTGGGTAACCATGCAGATGGTGGCGCCGTCCCGATGCAGATTCCGGAGCAGTTCCATGACGGCCTCACCATTGCGCGAGTCCAGATTTCCGGTGGGCTCGTCGGCCAGCAGGATGGAGGGGCGCCCGGCAAGAGCGCGTGCCACGGCAACTCGCTGCTGCTGTCCGCCGGAAAGCTGGGAAGGATAGTGCCGTACACGATGCGCCATACCCACGCGCTCTAGCGATTCCATGACGCGATTCTTACGATCGGAGGAGGGCATTTTCTGGCGGTAGGTCAGCGGTAGTTCGACATTCTCGTAAACCGTGAGATCGCCAATCAAATTGAAACTTTGGAAGATGAAACCAATTTCCTGATTTCGAATGCGGGAGCGCTGGGCAAAATCCAGATTCTCAACGGGCTGGCCGTTCAACCGATAAACACCGCCCGTGGGAGTATCTAACAAACCGATAATGGAGAGCAGCGTGGACTTGCCGCATCCCGACGGCCCCGACATGGCCAGGTATTCCCCCTTGCGAATCGACAGATGAACGCCGGAGAGGGCGTGCGTTTCGACCTCATCGGTGTAAAAAATCTTTGTCAGGTCTTCGATTTGGATGAGCGACTGTCCTGCTTCGTTCATAGTTTTCTCCCTCGATTTTGTCTCGGGCTAATTCAGCCGGATACGATCCGTATTATCGGAGCGCGACATGTCAGAAAGAATGACGGTGTCGCCTGCATGCAATCCCTCAAGTATCTGGATGGAGTTAACAGAGGCGCGCCCGACTTTTACCGGAACACGGACCGCACCTTTGCCGTCGGGATCAAGTTTAAACAGACTAATGGTGCTGTTCTCCTGGCCAAATGCGGGGCGGCCAACGTAAAGAACGTCATCGAGATGCTCCAGGTCGATGGTTCCATCCACGCTCAGATCGGGACGCGCTCCCTTCGGGAGTTCGCCTGTAAGTTTTACATCTACGGTGACGGTACCGTTTTGAACTGCGGGATCCACGCGCATTACCGAGCCGGCCACCGTTCCGTTGTGCGTATCCACCAGCGCCGGCTGCCCGATCTGCACATCGCGCGCCTGCGTCTCGGCGATTTTTAGCTCGGCGATCAGGTGGTCTGGCTGCACAACCTTCGCCAGCATGGTTCCCGGCATCACATGTTGTCCGACCTGTAAAGGCAGGTCCACGAGAACACCTTCGATTCCGGCGCGAACTTTCAGGGCGTCCAATTGCTTTCGCTTTAGTTCGGCGAGCGCGCGAATTTCATCCACCTTGGCTTGTTGTTCGGCCATTTGCGATTCAATTGCCTTCTGGTTGATATCGAGGCGCTGGTCTTCAATATTGTTGCGCGCAGTGAGTTCGTCGGCTTTGCTTTTGGAGTTTTTATAGGCAAGCCCGGAAATCACGCCAAGATCGTAGAGCGCCTTATCGGTTTCCGACTGCAACTTTGCCTGGCTGTAATCGGCGGTCACTGTGGCGGCGCCAGCTTTTTGGGTCATCAGGTCACTTTGCAACTTGACGCGAAGACTTTGATATTCGGCCTCCGCAGCTTTCAACTGGAGTTGGGCATCGAGCGCGGCCTGCTCTACTTGCGGATTGCTCATTTCAAGTAACACAGTATCGGCTTTAACCTGTGACCCTGGAAGCATTCGGATGCGGACCACGGTAGCTTCTGTCTCTGCAGGTATTTGACGGGTGAACTCCTGGCTGGGAATCAGAGTACCGAGCCCACGAACCTGGCGGAGGATGGAACCGCGCTTCACAGTATCGGTCCAAACCGTGCTGCGTTCGACCTCGGGCGCGGCCGGCTTTAGCCGGGATACGCCGAGGGTCAGCCCGATGAGGACCACAACGCCGACAACAATCCACACGATTTGCCGGCGCCGCTTCTGCTGCTTAAATTCTGGTCGTGCGATATCCATTGCTAAAGGGTAAGCAAGTATGAGGCCGTAGACGAAAAAGCGTTATCTCGTTTAAAACCGTAGGGAAATGAGTCGATCAAATCGTTCTCATAAGGGCAATGGTGTCCGCAAACAAAATCTAGTGTCCGTTACTGGACAGCGACGAGGCGGCCGCATGTTAATCCGCCCGCAGAACCTTCATGGGGTCGATTGACGCCGCCCGCCGCGCCGGCAGCAGTGAGGCTAGCAAGGACAATATCAAAACCACCAATGCGGCAAGAGCTAGCACCAGCGGATCAAACGGACTGACATTGAAGAGGAACGACTGGAGCAGGCGCGAGGCTGCGGCGGCACCAAGCAAGCCCAGGATGCAACCGGCCATGGCGAGTTTTGCCGCGGAAGTGAATACGAGGTTCAGAATTCCAGACCGTTGCGAACCGAGAGCGATGCGGATAGCCATTTCCTGTTCGCGAAGAGCGCCCGAGAATGCAATTACACTGTAGATACCGAGGGCGGCCAATAACATGGCCGCAAGGGCGAAGGCGGAGATGAGCGCGGTATTAAAGCGGCGCGGAGCTTCGCTGTCGGAGAGAGCACGCTCCATGCTTTGAACCTGATCCAGCGGCAACTGAGAGTCGATGGATCGAACCACCGCACGCAGAGCATTTGCCATTTGCTCGGGTTGGACCGAAGTACGCATTGCGAAGCCATTGTTCCCGTTAAGATCGGTGGCGGAAGCCAGGGCGCCGATGGACTTTTCGAATTGTTGGACCGGCTGATAGAGCTGTTCTTTGGTGGGATCGTCGGGCGACCCATCTTTCATGTCGGCAACTTCTCCGACAATGGTCAGCCAAGGAGTCTGCATTTCCTGCGTGCCGATACGCAGGTGTTTGCCGATTGGATCCGAACCAGACGATTTTGCCAAAGAGAATAACTAAAGATCGCTACCGGCGCGTTCCCCTCATCCTCCTGCTGCGTGAAAAATCGACCGATGAGAGGCGTAACTTGCAGGTTGGCAACACACCGCTGGAGAGGCGAGTTCCATTGATTTGCGCCGGCTCGCCAATGCCGGATAGTTCATAGCTTGTTTGGGTATAACCGCCAAGATTCTCGAAGGTGCGCGTATCCCGCGTGTAGGTTCGGATCTCCGGGGCAGTAACACCGATCTCGCCGTTTCTACGAACATCTGTGCCCTGAAGAATATCCGCAATCGCGACCAAGCTATCGGACCGCGGAAAAGGCAGCGGACGCAGCAATACGCCTTCGACGATGGAGAAAATGGCTGTTGTCGCGCCAATACCGAGAGCGAACATCAGCACTGCTACTGCGGTGAAACCGGGAGATTTCAACAGATGACGAATTGCGATCCGGAGGTGATGGAACGGCATTTGATCCTCGCTGGATAAGGTCGAGAATTATATAGCACAATTGTAGCCGCACAAAAACGGAAGTATCGACGCCGGTTTAACTCAACTAACTCCTATGACTCCAACTTCTACACGTCCCCGATAACAAGCGCGGCTTCTACACCAGTTTCATTCAGATTACAGCCACGCTCGGTCTCTTCGTTTCGCTGATCGTGATTCTGGTCACGCAAAACTCGATGTCGAAAGAAGACTTCGCGGCTTACGGCTGGCGAATTCCCTTCCTCATCTCCATCATCCTGGTGATGATCTCGCTCTACATCCGACTGAAGATGAAAGAGTCTCCTATCTTCAGCCAACTCAAGAGCGCGGGTATGACTTCCGCGCAACCGCTTAAGGATGCGTTCACAAAGTGGTCGAATCTGAAGCTGGTCTTGATCTCCCTTTTCGGAGCCACGGCGGGGCAAGGCGTGGTCTGGTATACGGGGCAGTTTTACGCTCTGTTCTACATGCAGACCATTCTAAAGGTGAATGTGAAGACGGCAAACATCGTGGTTGCAATCGCCCTGCTGCTCGGTATGCCGTTCTTCACAGTAGTGGGCGCACTCTCGGACCGTATCGGCCGCAAGAAGCTGATGATGGCTGGGTGCCTGCTCGGGGTACTTACTTACATCCCGATCTACAAGGCCATGGAACAGGCTGCCGGCAATAATGTTGTCACCGTAAAATCCTCCCGCAACAAGGTGACGGGCGCAATCTCACTTACGGCTATGACGACGGACGCGACTGGCGCACTGGTGCCGGTTAAGGAAGCCGTGACTCCTGACACGACCATGCTGGTGATCCTGATTTTCATTCAGGTTCTTTATGTTTGCCTTGTCTACGGCCCGATCGCAGCGTACCTGATTGAGGCCTTCCCGGCCAAGATTCGTTACACTTCACTTTCGCTGCCGTATCACATAGGCAACGGAGTGTTTGGCGGGTTATTGCCGTTGATAGGTCTCTCGTTGACCGCGGCCAGCGGTAATATATATGCTGGGCTCTACTATCCGATGATCATCGCCGGCATCACTTTTGTCGTCGGAAGTCTGCTTCTAAAGGAGACGCATGGGGTGCGCATCTGGGATGAGGCGGCGACGTGTAACTCGGCGGCGGACTGAGGGTTCTTACCGACGATTGTCATGGCGGATTATTCATACAATCCGCCCATAGCACTTATTACCGCGATCTAGTACTGGACGAAGGTTACTTATATTTGCAACTTCGATACTTTGCATCGAAATTATTCATCGAAAGTAAGTTGACGAATCCCGCGGTTAGAGCCTAGCATCCAAACCAGGATGATCAGTTTCAGCAATTTTCGCCAAGAGTGCATGTGCGCATGTTGTTGTTGCGCATTTTTGTGTTCTGGCGAGGATAAATTGCTGACTTAAAAACTTTCATAGTTACCGGCACTTATACCCCACCGCCAGACCTTCTAGCGGTGGGTTTTTCTTTTGGTGGCTAATTATGACGACTGCGGTTACGGAAACCAAAGCACAGAAATCAGAGCGGCTGAAGCGGGCCATGAATCCCTGGGATGGAATAGCGGAAATTCGCCGTTTTGCTCGCGGGGGCTTTGACTCGATTCCCCCCGAGTGGATCGGCACTTATTTTCGCTGGTGGGGAGTGTATACGCAGGGCGACGCAGCCGGCGTGGTTGGCGGCCATGGCGGAATGGGACGGGCACTGCCGTTCTTCATGCTGCGGATTCGGATCCCAAATGGCTTGTTGCGCTCCGACCAACTTCGCGCCATCGCCACACTTACCCGTCGTTATGCCCGCGGAACAGCCGATCTTACAGTTCGGCAAAACATCCAACTGCACTGGATCACGATTGAAGACCTTCCACAAGTGCTCGAAGAACTTTGGCGCGTTGGGCTGAATACGACCGGATCTTGCGGCGACGTTACGCGCAACATCACGGGTTGCCCCGTTGCGGGAGTCGATGCGGATGAGATTTGCGATGCATCGTCGCTCGCGCTGGAAGCGGATCGAATGCTGGCGGGCAATGCCGAGTTCTACAACCTGCCACGCAAGTTCAAGATCTCTATCACGGGCTGCCGCGTGTGGTGCCCGTATCCGGAGATCAATGATGTTGGCCTCACAGCAGTTGAGCGTGTTCTGCGTGGAAAATCTGAGATCGGATTCGCACTACGCGTGGGAGGGGGGCTCTCCACCGAACCCTATCTGGGAGCACCGCTGAATGCCTTCGTCCGCTGGAATCAGGTTCTGCCGGTAATCAAAGGAATTGCCGAGTTATTTCGGGATTCGGGGCAACTACGCGAACATCGCGAAAGAGCGCGGCTGAAATTTCTTTTCCTACGACATGGTTGGACTCCGGGTGATTTCCAAAAAGATCTGGAGCGGCGGATCGGATTTCAACTTGATCCGGCGGAACCCGAGAATCCTCCAGTCGACATTTATCGCGATCACATCGGCATCCATCCGCAAAAGCAGACGGGCTATTGCTACGTGGGGGCTGCGGTTCTGCGCGGCAGGATCACTCCCGAACAAATGGAGGCGGCAGCGGATCTTGCCGAGCGCTTCGCCAATGGAGAGTTGCGCACCACCAATATGCAGAATTTGCTCATCGTTAACGTTCCTCGATTACGCGTGGATGAGTTAGCAAAGAAACTCGGAGAGATTGGTCTACCGGTGAACGGTTCTCCATTTCTCCGCGGAGCTATCGCGTGCAGTGGCAGCGAGTTTTGCAAGCTGGCTATTACGGAGACAAAAGCTTTCTCACGATGGCTGGTCGAAGAGTTGGAGGAACGCCTGCCTGGTTTTGATCAGCACTTGAAACTGCACGTTACTGGCTGCCCCAACAGTTGCGGTCAACATTGGATTGCCGACGTTGGAATCGAAGGCAAGAAGCTAAAAGTGAACGGTGAGATGTTGGACGCCTATTACTTTTGCCTGGGCGGAGCGCTCGGCTTGAATCAGTCCATCGCGCGGCCTGTTGGATATCGTTGCCTGGCGACCGAGGTTCCGGAAGCCATCGAGCGACTACTGCGCCGGTACCTTGCGGATCGCGACGAGAGCGAAAATCTCCGGCACTTTTTTGCTCGTCACAATGATGCGGAATTGCGGGACTTCCTGGCTGGTCAAATGGTGAAAGCGATCGCGCGTGATCTGCCGGACGGACGCGTGCCCAGCAGCGTGGAGGGGTAAGAAGACACAATGGGCGACTTATTTCCAATGTTCCTGAAGCTTGAAGGCAAACGGTGCCTGGTGGTCGGTGCGGGGAAAGTTGGCGAGCCGAAGATTGCCAGCCTGATCGGCACCGGTGCCCGCATCCGCGTAATTGCTTTGGAAGCAAGCGAAGCTGTCCATGAGTGGGCAATAGAGGGAAAGATCGGCCTCGAACTCCGTAGTTTTTGTGCGCAAGATCTCGAAGGAACGTTCTTGGCGGTTGTGGCCACGGCGTCGAGCGAGTTCAACGAGTTCATTTATCGCGAAGCGCAGGCGCTTGGAGTTCTGTGCAACGTGGTGGACGTCCCCGACTATTGCGACTTCTATTATCCCGCTGTGGTGCGGCGCGGCGATCTACAGATTGCGGTCTCGACCAGCGGGCAGAGCCCATCTCTAGCACAACAAATTCGACAGCAGCTCGAACGGCAGTTTGGTCCCGGATACGCCCGCTGGGTCGCGGAATTGGGAGCAACAAGAAAGCTTGTGCTGGCCAGCAGTCTCAATCCGCAACGCAAGCGCGAATTGCTGCACTCGCTGGCCAGCCGAGAGGCTCTGGACGTGGCATTGGCAGAAGAGTCGGCGGTAAATACGAGCGAAGACACTGCCGGGAACAATAGGAGAGTAACGGCATGAACGGAAAAGTCTATTTAGTAGGAGCAGGACCGGGCGATCCAGAACTACTCACTGTGAGAGCGCTAAGGCTGCTGCAAACCGCTGGCGCGGTGCTTCACGATGATCTGGTCGCGCCTGAAATTTTGAAGTTAATCCCCTCCAGTGCCCAGGTGCAGAATGTAGGCAAACGATGCGGGGAAAAAACGATGCGGCAAGAAGAAATTAATTTTCTTATGGTGTCACTGGCTGCGTCCGGCCTTCAGGTGGTGCGACTTAAAAGCGGAGATCCATTGATTTTTGGTCGGGCCGGAGAGGAAATTGAGGCTCTACGGCGATCGAACATTGCATACGAAATCGTTCCGGGCGTGACGTCGGCACTGGGAGCGGCGGCCGCTGCGAGGATTCCGCTTACGCATCGGCAAGCTTCTTCAACGCTCGTACTAACGACTGGTCACCGCGCGTCTGAGAACTCTGATGCGGCATGGAGTAACTCTAGCGCGGGTGAATCGACACTTGTCTTATACATGCCCGGCAATGACTACGCTGAGATGGCGGGTAGACTTTGCTCGTCTGGATTTTCCGGAGACACGCCTTGCGCAATTATCTCGCAGGCTACCACTCCGCGGCAGAGGATACACCGCACAGCCATTTCACATCTTTATCTTGCCCCGACGCTGCCGGCTCCAACCTTGCTGCTGGTAGGTGATGTGGTGAACTTCTCCGATTATCCTGCCGATCTGCCTGAACCCTTCCGTGTAACGGCAAACGCATTCAGTGTGCAGGAGAAGCGACTCCCATGAAAGAAAATATTCTGCAACTACAAACGGCTGCCGAGAACTGGGCGCCCGAACGAGTTTTGACCTGGGCGTTTGAGAGCTTTGGAAACAGCGTTGCGATCTCTTCCGCCTTCGGCGCAGAAGGCATGGTCTTGATCGATATTGCTTCGCGGGTGCAGCGGACTTTCCGCCTCTTCACTTTGGATACGGAGTTTCTTTTTCCAGAGACTTACAACCTGATGGATCAAGTAGAGCAGAAATATGGCATCACGATTGAACGGGTTTATCCTCTGCTCTCGCCGGAGGAACAAGAGCGGACGCACGGTTCGGCGCTGTGGAAGCGCAATCCCGATCAATGCTGCAATATGAGAAAAGTAGAGCCGCTCCGCCACAAATTGCGCGAACTACAAGCGTGGATCACCAGCATACGCCGCGATCAGACCACCGCCCGGGCAAGCGCCGGCAAAATCGAATGGGATGATAAGTTTGGCCTGATAAAGATCAATCCCATTGCCGATTGGAGTTCAGGGCAAGTGTGGCAATATATCCGCGAACACGAGACACCTTACAATGCGCTGCACGACCGCAGTTATCCCAGCATTGGCTGCACCCATTGCACGCGCGCCGTGCGCCCGGATGAAGACCCCAGAGCAGGCCGCTGGTCGGGATACTCAAAGACGGAGTGCGGGCTGCACCTTATTGAGCCGTTAGCCGGTCTTCCAGAAGCAGGTGCATAGGCTTGCGCATGCGCTGGATGATTGAGAAGCTGGAGAGTACGTTTATCGGATTCCCCGTCAAAGAATTTGTCTAATGCCTGATAAAACAATGGCTCACCCGATACCGCCGCGAATAACGTCATGCAGGAGCGAAACTTTAGCCAGTCGGGGTAACCGAAGATATCCTCCGCAGAGGCATCAATTTCCAGTGCTTTTCTTGTGCATTCGCGGAGTCGGTCTCCCAAAACTGCATGTTTCAAGTAGGCTGCTGCTTCCTCTCTATAGGATATCCCATATTCTGCCGAGGTTGCACTTGACCCGAGGCCCTTCAGTTGGGGGAAAGACGAACCACGTCCAGTGGCTATCCTTCCTTCCTGCATAAAGCTCAGCACAGACCTGCCAGAACATAGGATTCTGTGCCTTTACGAAGCGTTCCAGATTGTACGGATCGGGTCTGTCCATACTGAGGCTCAAACAAGTTACACTATCACTTCCGTGAACGTTCTGAAACCTAACACTCGATGCATCCGCAGTAGTTCGCTCGGGTCCAATTCGAAAGGGCTTGCATGAGAAAAAAAGTGATCGCCGCCAACTGGAAGATGAACAAAACCTCCGACGAAACTCGCGACTTCTTCCACCATTTCCTTCCTCTCGTCGCCGGACACGACCGTGACGAAATCGTCGTCTGCCCGCCCTACACCAGCGTCGACGCCGCGCTCGCTGCTTCCAAAGGTTCCAACGTCGCCATTGGGGTGCAGAACGTTCACTGGAAGGCCGAAGGCGCTTACACCGGAGAAATTTCCGCGCCCATGCTGCTCTGCCTCGGAGTCAAGCACGTCATCATCGGACACTCCGAGCGCCGCCAGTATTTCGGCGAGACCGATGACACCGTGAACCTACGCCTAAAGACCGCTCTCGAGGCCGGACTCAACCCCATCTGCTGCGTCGGCGAGGTGCTGGAAGAACGCGAGGCCGGACTCACCGACGACGTCCTCCGCCGCCAGTGCGTGCGCGCCTTCCACGCCATCTCTTCCAAGAAGGCGGTCAACCTGGTAGTTGCCTACGAACCTGTCTGGGCCATCGGCACCGGCAAAACCGCCACTCCCGAACTTGCCGCCCAAGCCCACGCCGTCATCCGCCGCGAAGCCGCTGAAGTTTTCGGCGAGGAATTCGCCGCCCACCTTCGCATCCTCTACGGCGGCTCGGTCAAGCCTGATAACGCCTCGGAACTCATGGCGCAGGAAGAAATCGACGGCGCGCTGGTGGGCGGGGCATCGCTCGATCCCAAATCCCTGGCTGCGATTGTGAAGTACTAAAACGGTTTGCGGCTTCCACGAGTGTGTGTAGTCGCGCAGCCTTTACGCAATCTGCTAATCTTCTCTGCTCGTAGTCCTTTATTTAATTCTGCTCGAAGAAGAGATCGTGGATGACGGAAGCTCTTCCCGAACCAAGTCCGCTGTACCGATGGCTGGTCCTGATCTTTGTCAGTCTGGCGATGTTTGGCAGCTACTACGTTTACGACGCTCTCAGTCCGCTCGCCGACGTGCTCAAGGCGCAGCTAGGTTTCACCGATTTCGACATCGGTTTTCTCCAGGCCATCTACAGCTTCCCCAACATCTTCACTGTGGTGATCGGCGGATTCATTATCGACCGCATCGGGCTGCGCAAGTCGTTGATGATTTTTGGGGTGCTTTGTTTTATTGGTCCGGCCATCACTGCGGCATCCGGTCACCTGTCGGTGATGGCAACCGGACGCCTCATTTTTGGGATGGGGGCCGAGTCGCTTAACGTAGCCGTCATCACCGCGCTGGGACGTTGGTTCCGCGGCACGGAATTGAGCTTCGCCTTCGGCCTGAACCTGACGACTGCTCGCCTGGGCACCTTCGCCGCCCTAAATTCTCCCACCTGGGCTCGCGCCGCCTATGCCAACTGGCGCACTCCTTTTCTGATTGCCTTGGCCTTCGCGGCCCTGTGCGTGGTGGCAGCTATTGTTTACTGGTTTATGGAGGCGTGGGCCGAGAAGAATTACACCCTGGGAAATGTCTCTACCGACAAAGTAGTCTTCGCCGACCTGTGGAAGTTCGGCGTGAGTTATTGGCTCATCGTCGCGCTATGCATCGTCTTCTACTCCGCCATCTTCCCTTTCCAAACCTTCGCTGTAAAATTTTTCATGGAGGCGCATGGCACCTCCCGCGAATTTGGCGGCTTCCTGTCCAGCATGTTGACGCTCTTCGCCATGATCGCCACCCCGTTGTTCGGCCTGTGGGTTGATCGTGTCGGTAAGCGCGCTCTTCTGATGATGTTCGGGTCAATGCTGCTGATCCCGGTCTATCTGATGATGGCTTACACCCACGTCAACCTCTATGTCCCCATGGCAATGATGGGAGTCGCGTTCTCTCTGATCCCGGCCGTGATGTGGCCCTCGGTAGCCTATATCGTCGATCAGGCCAAACTGGGTACAGCTTATGGTCTGATGACCATGATCCAGAATATCGGCCTGTTCGGACTCAACCTCTTAGTTGGTTGGGCCAACAATTACTCCCATGCCGACGCCACTAACCCAGCTGGCTATCGGCTTGGCATGTGGATTTTCTCTATCCTGGGGATCCTTGGAGTCTTGTTTGCCTTTCTCCTCCGCCAGCGCGAACTCGGCCCTCACGGCCACGGCCTGGAAACCATCACCACGGCCAAAAGTGTAACTTGAGGAGGCGGTTCTTGATCATCGGGAAAACTCCCATTTTCCGCAGCTCGCTACTCTTTCCGGAGGGCCGGGTTTAAACGCAAAGCGGGGGATTATGCATCCAAATGTCGGAAGGCAAAGGCTTTCCCCGCAGCCGTTTTCTTTCAAAGGAGGCGGGAATCGCCTCCACAGTTCGGTAGAAATTCTCTGATATTCTGGAACCGAAGCGGCATTACTATCGTTCATCGAAGGCACGCAAACGGTACAACACAAACTACTTATGCCGCATCCCAATCAGTGCGGCCGGAAAAACACTATTTGACCGAGCCACGACATAAACCTGGCACCGAATTCAGCGAGGCCGAAGCCATTGAACTGGCCAAGTTGGGTGACGCGGAAGCTTTCCAGGTGCTCTATGACAAACACAAAAGGCGGGTTTATTCGCTTTGTCTGCGCATGACGGCGAATACCGCCGAAGCGGAAGATCTGGCTCAGGAAGCATTTCTCCAGCTCTACCGCAAGATTGGCACGTTTCGCGGCGAGTCGGCTTTTTCGACCTGGCTGCATCGGTTATCGGTCAACGTCGTACTGATGCACCTCAGGAAGAAAAGCCTGCCGGTGGTTTCTCTGGAAGAAACCACGCAAGGCGTCGACGAGGACTCGCCAAGGAAAGATTTCGGGGCGGACGATGTGGCGCTATCCGGATCGATTGACCGGTTGCAGTTGCAGAGGGCGGTGAACGACCTCCCTCCTGGCTACAGAACGATTTTTGTCCTTCACGATGTCGAAGGATACGAGCATAATGAGATCGCAGGTTTGGTGGGCTGCTCCATCGGCAACAGCAAGTCGCAATTGCACAAGGCGCGCATGAAGTTGCGTGACCTGCTCAAGATGAATAGAGCCGAAAAGGCCGGCAAGTCTCGGGCTGGTTAGCTTGGAAATAAAGTAGAGCCATATAGAAGTGATCGAGGAAACATCTAACCTCGGCAGGGGCGTTCGATCTGCGATGAGTTTTAAAATCGCAGTAGATTCGGGGAGAGGTCGTATGAATTGCGTTGAGCTGCAACAAAGCTTAGCGGAAGTGGAAGACGGAAGCGCTCCGGAACAGAGTACACACCTGAAGACGTGTCCCGCGTGTTCTGAGTTGTTGTCGGAATTAAACTTGATCGTTGCCCAGGCCAGCGAACTTCAAGCCTGCGACGAACCCAGCCCCCGAGTTTGGAACTCCATCGAAATTGCCTTGCGCCAGGAAGGCCTGGTTCGCCCTCAATCTTCCCCGCGGTCATCCTTGCCCTCGTTTGCGGCTCGCTGGGGTTCGGCTCGCTGGCTGGTTCCCGCCGCCGCCATGCTTCTGCTACTCGTCGGAGTTTACGAACGGCGCCGTGCGCTCCCCGAACACTCCCTGCAACAGGCCGTCGCAATCGCGCCGGTGGCCAATCCCTGGGGATTGAATGATGATGAATTCATCCAGGAAGTCGCCGCCCATCCTTCCATGCAGAGCCAGTACGAAGAGAATCTGAGACGAGTGAACGATTCCATCCGCGACGCGCAAAGCGCAGTCAATGAAAATCCCAACGACCCCGAGATCCGCCGCGCTCTAATGGATGCGTATCAACAGAAGAGCATGCTGTTCGAAATGGCGATGGATCAATCGATGCAATAATGTGGAGCATGTCGGAAGTTTCTTCGGTGACCATGATTTAGCAGTTCAGTTTCAGGAGTGCAGCTATGGTGAGTCGTAACGCGGCCGGGGCCATCGCAACAAGGGCTGTCGCAGTAAGAGCCATTACGGTAAAAGTCGTCACGGTTACCGTGATTCTTGCAGGCACGCTGGCGGCCCAAAACAAGAAGGAATACCACTTCACCGTAGGGCCGCGGGCTGGCGTGTCGGTCATGAATCCCTACGGCTCGATCTCCGTCAAGCCGTCGTCGAATAACACCGTATTCGTCACCGCAATTCTTCACTCCGACAAAGTCGAAGTCGATAACAACCAGAGCGGCAATCGAGTCGATATCCAGTCTCACTTGTTAGCTGGCTCTGACCCCGACTCCGGCCGCGTGGATTATGAAATCCTGGTTCCCGCCGATGCCAGCATCACCCTGCACTCCAGCACCGGTTCGCTCCACGCCGAGAAACTTCACGGCGATGTCAGCCTCGAGGGTCCCAGCGCGGCGGTCGATGTTCGCGATATTTCCGACGCCCACGTCCACGTCAAAACCATGAACGGCGCCGTAAATCTCGACAACATTAAAAACGGACATGTCGAAGTCGATTCCCTCAGCGGCGAAGTCACCCTCAACGGCGTGAACGGTTCGCTCGTACAAGTGGTTTCCACCAGCGGCGGCATTCACTACACCGGAGACTTCGGCAACAGCGGCGAGTACCGCCTCACCAGCCACAGCGGCAATATTGACGCCACCATCCCCGAGTGGACCTCCGCCGATGTCAGCGCCCGCTCCATTCGCGGAGAAGTACACGACGATATTCCCCTCCAACCCAAAACTCACACCTACTTCACTCTCGATAAGGGACGTGCCTTTGCTGGTACTGTCGGCCGCGTCGCGGTCTCATCCACCGTCGTATTGCGGACCTTCAGTGGTAAAATCCATCTCAGAAAACGCGCCGACAACAAATAAAACCAAACTGAATCAGCGAGAGCGGCGTTTCGCAACGGCCAAATCGCAGACTCCGCTATGCCTGTTGACAGGCCTGATATGACCCGTCGTCTGCCGCAACTGCAAGCCGTAATTTTGCTCGGATTCATGGGCGCAGGCAAAAGCAGCGTTGGCCCGCTTTTGGCCCAGTACCTGGGCTGTACCTTTGAGGATCTTGACCATCGCATCGAGCGACGCGAAAAGCAAACCATCGCGGAAATCTTCCGTAATGCGGGAGAAGCTGGTTTCCGTCGCGCCGAGCATCAGGCTCTGAAAGAATTACTTCAGGAATTACGCAGCGGCTCGGAAAAAATAATCGCTCTCGGCGGCGGCGCTTTCGTCCAGGATTCAAACGTTCGCTTGATCGAGGCGGCTAATCTCCCAACAGTTTTTTTGGATGCCGCCGTCGACGAACTCTGGGAACGCTGTCAGCGTCAGGCGGAGAAGCTGGCCATGGAACGGCCTCTGTTAAACACTGAGCCCGGCTTTCGAGAGCTCTACGAAAGCCGCCGTCCGCATTACTTGAAAGCGACGTTAAGGCAGGAAACCGGTGGGAAGCTGATCGAAACTATCGCGGCAGAGCTGATTCAAGCTTTGCACCTGCTCCAGAACGCAAAGCGAGGAGAAAATAAGTGACACTGATTGCGCACCTACGTTGGGCAATGCTGGCGGTCCTGCTCTGCACCATTGCAACCTACGCCAACGATAAAGATAAGAATTCCAAACCCTCCGGCGTCCAAACCGTCGACTCCGGCTCCTTCGGCGTCTTCGTCCGCGGCCAGCGCGTCGTAACCGAAACCTTCAGCATCCATCAGGATAACGGCGTCAGCATCGTCAAATCCCACCTCCAGGAAACCGCCAATTCCTCCGGTCCCGGCCAAAAATCAGACTTGGAGATGACCGGCAATGGAGAGCTTGTCCGTTATGAATGGACTGACGGCAACAGTTCTCTCACCGTAACCCCCAAAGACGAATTCCTGCTCGAAAAAATCACCACCGGATCTTCCTCCAAGGCTGCGGAACAGCCGTTTCTCATGCCTAACACCTCCGCCATTCTCGACAACAACTTCTTTATTCACCGCGAAGTCCTAGCTTGGCGTTACTTGGCAACCAACTGCCACACCGATAGCGGTACTCTAAAGTGCCAGCAGGGTCCGGTCGAGTTCGGCGTGCTGGTGCCGCAGGACCGCACTTCCATGCGGGTACGCATGGAGCTCGGAGGACGAGAAAAAGTCACAATTCGTGGATCGGAACGCGAGCTGCTACGTCTCAACCTCAAGGGCGAAAACTTTTCCTGGGCCCTTTGGGTGGACGATAAAGATCAATTCAAGCTCATCCGAGTTCTGATTGCGGACGATAATACAGAGGTAACGCGAGATTAATGTTCGGGACTAATATTCGGATTTAATATGAATGACATCGACGGTACTCGCGGATTTTAATCCAGTTTTGCCGGGAGTAAGCACTTGCCTTTGGCGGATGGAAGAACGGCCCGGGTCATCATCACAGTGCTGCTGTTTGCGCTGGGCCTGGGGTTTCTCTACGCGGCCCGGCAAACTCTCGTAGCCTTTCTGTTCGCCATTTTCTTCGCCTACCTGATGAGTCCCTTGGTCTCCTACCTGGAGAAGCCGCTCCACGGCAGGGTAGTCGCCATCGCCGTCATCTACGTATTTCTCCTCGGCTTGGTCGTGCTCTTCTTTATCTCCACTGGACCACGGATCGCTCGCGAAAGCACTCGCCTCGGGCAATCCCTCCCCGCGCTTTCCCGTCTCAGCTCCGGCCAGATCGCGCAGCAAATCGGCGAAGAACACGGTTGGAATTCCCGGCTTGTGGAACTGGCCCAGAACTATCTCGCCAGCCACAGCGAAGAGATCACAAAATTGGCGCAAGGCGTCGGCCTCTGGGTTGCTGACGTCGCCAAACAGGCGTGGCTACTGCTGATCGTTCCCCTCTTGTCGATTTTTTTCCTGAAAGACGGCCGCGCCTTTAGCCAAATTCTGCTCGACTTAGTCCAGTCGCGCCCCCAGCGCGAACTCCTGCAAGGCGTCCTCAGCGACCTGAATCAGATGCTGGCGCACTTTATCCGGGCCCAACTCAGTCTCGCGGCCCTTACGCTGGTGACGTATTCGATCGTCCTGAGCATAATGGGTATGCCGAACGCCTTGGTACTCGGAACTCTGGGAGGCATGCTCGAGTTCATCCCCGTAGTTGGCCCGCTCGTCGCCGCCCTGGTGATCGTGAGCGTAGCCCTTTTGATGAGTTATCCACACTGGCTCGGACTCATCATTTTCCTGGGCGTTTGGCGTCTGATTCAGGATTATGTATCCTCGCCCCGCATCATGGGCCGCAGCATGGAGTTACACCCTCTCGCAGCAATCTTCGGAGTGATGGCGGGCGGCGAGGTCGCCGGCATTCTCGGAATCTTTCTGTCGATCCCCGTCATGGCCAGCCTCCGCATCGTCTTCCGCCGCTGGCGCCTCTACGCGGAAAAACGCAAATTCGGTCCTCTCGACGAATACGTAATCGGCACCCAGGTCGGTTTCAAGAAGTAACACCGTGGTTAGCGTCTATATTTTGATCGACGGCCTTAGCCGCCGACGAGACCTACCATCCCAAATTTTACCCTGCCGCTCCCACCGCTTTATCCCCATTCACGCCGCGCAAAAACTCCGCAGCCGATTCCGGCAGCACGGTATTAATAAACATCCCCGACCCCAATTCGAATCCCGCCATCCGGGTTAGCCGCGGAATCACGCTTACATACCAGTGGAAATGCCGGGCACTGGCGTAATCGGACGGACCGCTGCGTATCATAAAATTAAGATCGGGATTTCCCAGACCTACATATATCTTCGCCAGCAAAGTCCGCAAGACTCGACCTAAATCTACAATCTCCGCGGTCGAGATATCGCCAAAGCTTGCCATGTGCCGCAGAGGAAAGATGTGAGTTGCGAATGGAGTAGCGGAGGCAAAGACCTCCATCGTCACGAAGTGCTCGCTCTGTTGCACCACACGGGTGTGCTCGGCCATTTCTCGTTGCAGCATATGGCAGAACATGCATTTCCCCTCATCGTCGTAATAGCGCAGAGCGTCGTGGAGGCGATGCTGGACTTGACTGGGAATGACTGGCGTCGCAATCAGCTGGGAGTGCGGATGTTGTTGGCTGGCTCCGGCGTCCAAGCCGTGGTTTTTGAAAATGGTGACATGGTTGATGCGGCGATCCATGCTCAGGAGGTTATACCGCTCCTTATAGACTCGCAGAATGCTGGCAACTTGCGCATCGGGCATCAGCGCCATGTAGCAGGAGTGGTCTGGGCTTTCGACGATGACCTCGTGAAAGCCGAAGCCCTCGATGCGGCGCCATACATCCTGGTGTCCCCGCGTCGGCTGGACTTCGCTCGAAAGCGCGGCAAATTTATTCGGGACGACGCGCACCGCCCACGGCTCGGAGCCGCCTGCCGGAAATCGCATAATCTCAGTGGGCGCTTTGCTTTCATTACCGGGGCAAAATGGGCACGTGTCCATATACGGCGGAACAATTTGTGCCGTCCTCTTGATGGCTAAGTCCTCGGGACGCCTGGCGCGCTCGGTCGCGATGATTACCCACTCTTTGGTGAAAAAATTCTGGCGCAGCTCCGGCATGGCGGCCCTCCAAATATTCTTATCGGCCATCTACCTATCTTCTGGAGCCAACGGGAAGGTTGGCATAGCGGAAGATTCCGCCATCCTTTCGAAGTCTGGGACCCTCCTCCTTTGGTGCGCCCCAAGCCGGTTACTTTCGGCAAGCAAACCCCGCCATCGCCTGTTGTAGAATTCCAAGTATCTGCTTTACGACCAACGACCAACAAAGTTACGACCAATAAAATATGAGTAGCAAAATTCCCATTGGAATTCTCGGCGCCACCGGCGTCGTCGGGCAAAGGTTTATCCAGATGCTCGAACACCATCCCTGGTTTGAAGTGGCCTGGCTGGCCGCCTCCGACCGCTCCGAAGGCAAGACCTATTCCGAAGCCGCCCGCTGGCGCCTGAAAACTCCCATTCCGTCGAACATCGCCGCTATGAAGGTTTCTCCAGCCACGCCCGATGGCGCGCCCAAAATCATCTTCGCCGCGCTCGATGCCTCCATCGCCGCCGAAATGGAGCCGCGCTTCGCCCAGGCTGGTTGTGCCGTGGTTTCCAACTCCAGCGCGCTGCGCATGCAATCGGACGTTCCCCTCGTCATCCCCGAAGTCAACGCCGGACACATCAAGCTGATCGACGTTCAAGCCTGGCGCAAAAATTCCGGCGGCTATGTCGTCACCAATCCCAACTGCTCCGCCATCGGACTAGTGCTCGCCTTGGCCCCGCTCCAGCAGCGCTTCGGACTCGACGCCGTGATGGCCGTCACCATGCAAGCCGTCAGCGGCGCAGGTTACCCCGGCGTCGCCTCGCTCGATATCCTCGGCAATGTGATTCCCTACATCCGGAACGAAGAAGAAAAAGTGGAAGAGGAAACGCTCAAGCTCCTCGGCAAACTGAACGGAACCAAAATCATCCCTGCCGCCTTCGCCATGAGCGCGCAGTGCAATCGCGTCGCCGTCGAGGACGGTCACACCGAATCGATTTCCGTTCGTCTAAAAACCAAAGCCAAACCAGAAGAAATCATTGCCGCATGGAATGACTACCGCGCCGAACCCCAGGAATTAAAACTCCCCAGCGCGCCCGAGCGTCCGGTAATCTATCTCGAAGCCGCCGATCGTCCGCAGCCGCGCTTCGATGTCGATCTCGGCGCAGGCATGACCACCGCCGTTGGACGCCTGCGTCCCTGCGGTGTGCTCGAGTGGAAGTTTACCGTGCTTTCGCACAACACCATTCGCGGAGCTGCCGGAGCCGCCGTGCTCAACGCCGAACTGCTCAAAGCCCGAGGTTATCTCGCCAATTCATAAGCGCGAATTCCAGAATGCAATCTGACCCGCACTCCCGCAATCCCGCCAGGAAGTTACGCCGATGATCGTCATGAAATTCGGCGGCACTTCGGTGGAGGATGCCCGCGCCATCAATCGCGTCGCTGCCATCGTAAAGGAACGCCTGCCGCAAAGGCCGGTGGTTGTAGTCAGTGCTATGGCCCGCGTCACCGACACGTTGCTCACCATGGCTCGCGCCGCCGGAGCTGGAGAACGTAAGACCGCCCTCAAGCTTTGCCGTTCCCTCCAGGAACGCCACTACAATACCGCCAGCGAACTCCTCGGCACCGCGCTGTTTACCGATTTCCACTCCGAATTAGGATCCGATTTCGAAGCCCTCGACGAACTTCTCCGCGGAATTTCCGCCGTCGGCGAAATCACTCCCCGCACCACCGACCACGTCGCCGCCTTCGGCGAAATCCTTTCCAGCAAAATTGTCGCAGCCGCTTTCTCTGCTCAAGGGCTTAATAGCGAATTCGTCGACGCACGCGAAGTCCTGGTTACCGATAGCAGTTTCATGCAAGCCGTCCCGCAGCAGGAAGAAACCAACGAGCGTCTGCAAACCAAAGTCAAACCTCTGCTCGATGCCGGTCAGGTTCCCGTGATGGGCGGCTTCGTGGGCGCAAGTCACGCCGGAATCACTACCACCATCGGCCGCGGCGGCTCCGATTTTTCCGCCGCCATCGTCGGCGCAGGCCTGGGCGCCGAGCGCATCGAAATCTGGACTGACGTCGATGGCATTCTCACCACCGATCCCCGCATCTGCCCCGAAGCGCGCCGTATCAAGGTCATCAGCTTCGACGAAGCCGCCGAACTTGCTTACTTCGGCGCAAAAGTTTTGCACCCCGCCACCGTCCTGCCGGCAATCCAGAAAAACATTCCGGTCTACGTGTTGAACTCGATGAACCCCTCCTGCGAAGGGACGAAGATTACCACTCGCGCTCCACAAATCAAAAACATCTTCAAAGCCATCGCCGCTAAAAAACGCATCACCATCGTCGACGTGGCCGCGCCCCGCATGTTGCTCGCCCACGGCTTCCTGCGCGCCATTTTCGAGGCCTTCGACCGCCACAAAGTTGCGGTCGATGTCGTCTCCACTTCGGAGGTCAGCGTCTCCCTCACCGTGGATTCGAATCAAGCCATCCCCGCGCTGGCCGCCGATCTCGCCAAGCTCGCGGACGTGAAGTATGAAGGCCGCAAAGCCATCGTCTGCCTGGTAGGCGAAAGCCTGCGCGATAAGCCCGGAGTCGCCGCGCTCGTCTTCGGCGAACTCAAAGACAAGAAAATTCGCATGATCTCGCAAGGCGCTTCCGAAATTAATTTAACTTTCGTCATTGAAGAAGACGAAGTTCCAGAAGTAATCAAGCGTCTGCACACAGTATTTTTTCAAGATTTAGACCCGCAAGTGTTCGCTTAAACCTGCTTCCGCGCCACTTCGTGCCCCTTTTTCCCCTTTGTGGGTGATGCCATTTAGACACTCCCAGCGGTTACAATGTTTGACGCGATGAACATCCTCCTGCTCGGTCGTGGAAAAACCGGATCGCTGGTAGCGGACGTCGCCCGCCAGCGCGGCCACCAAATTCAAATTGCAGGAGCCTCCGAGAACGCCGACGGCGCAGCCCTCACCGCGGAAAAGCTCCGCGAGGTCGATATAGTCATCGACTTCACCACTCCTCACTTTGTCGTCAACCACATCGAAACCTGCACCAAAGCTGGCAAGAACATGGTCGTCGGCACCACTGGATGGTACGGCGAGACGGATCGAATCAAGGCGTTAGTCGAGGCCCAAGGCACCGCCCTCGTGTACGCCCCAAATTTTTCCGTCGGCGTAAATCTCTTTCTCGAGGTCGCCCGCTCGGCCGCCGCAGCCCTGCATCACGGCTATTCCGGACAGATATTCGAGCGCCACCACGTTACGAAAAAAGACGCGCCATCCGGCACAGCCATCGCCCTCCAGCGCGTGATCCACGAATCTGGCGGCAATCAAGAGGAAATCGAAATCACTTCCTTTCGCGAAGGCGAAGTAGTAGGCATGCACGAGGTCATCCTCGAATCCGCCGCGGACCGGATTTATCTCTGCCACGACGCCAAGTCACGCCAGGGCTTTGCCGATGGCGCTGTGCGCGCCGCAGAATGGCTGCTAGGTAAAAAAGGTTTCTACGAATTCAAAGACATCTGGCGCGACCTTTAAACTCAACAGCCGTTTCCACTCAGCTCCCCATTCGCGTTATCTTATTACCATGCAACTTCGTGGCTGCGGTACCGCGCTCGTCACTCCGTTTCATCAGGATGGCTCCGTCGATGACGCTGCCCTGCGCAATCTGGTAGCGTGGCAAATCGAGTCCGGAATAGATTTCCTTGTCCCCTGCGGAACCACCGGCGAGACGCCGACTCTCACCCACGACGAGTGGCTGCACGTCATCGATACCACCATCGAAGTGGCCGCCGGGCGCGTGCCCATCATGGCCGGAGCCACATCCAACTCCACCCACGACGCCGTCGAGAAGGCCAAGGAAGTTGCCGCGCGCCCTGGAGTCGACGCCATTCTCACCGCTTCTCCGTATTACAACAAGCCCACGCAGGAGGGGCAGTATCGCCACTTCAAAGCCATCGCCGAGGCCGTTCCCGGCAAGCCCATCGTTCTGTACAACGTTCCCGGGCGCACCGGAGCGAACCTCGAACCTGCAACCTTGGCGCGTCTCGCCGAGATTCCCAACATCATTGGCGTCAAGGAAGCCAGCGGCAACATGACGCAGATCGCCGAGGCGATTGCTTCTGTCCCCGAAACTTTTCTGGTTTTCTCCGGGGACGACGCCGTCACCCTCCCCGTGATCGCTCTCGGCGGAGTCGGCGTCGTGTCAGTGGCGTCAAACGAGATCCCGCACGAAATGGCCACTCTGACGCGCTCCGCCCTCAACAACGATTGGGCGCAGGCCCGCAGCATCCATCGCAAATATTTAGCGCTAATGCAGGCAAACTTCATCGAGTCCAGTCCGCTTCCCGTGAAAGCAGTCCTGGCAATGATGGGTCGCATCGAAGAAAATTACCGTCTCCCACTTTTGCCCATGCGCCGCGACACTCGCTCCAAGCTGCAAAGGGTCGTGATGGAAGCCGGCTTGATCGCAAGGCCCGCAACGCCCGGTCCGGAGGCCAATGAGTTTTATATCTATGAAAACTGGGTCGCCGGCCCGCACAAAATCGTCCTACACCGCGGGTCCTGCGGCCAATGCAATCAAGGCAAAGGTCGTCCCGCCGGACACGACGCCAACCACGCCCGCTGGCACGGCCCCTACGCAACCATCGTCCTCGGACGCGAAGCCGCCCACACCATGACTGGTATTCTGATCCGTAGCGAGTGCAAGTGCATTTGAAGGAAAAGTTAGAAGTAAAGAAGTCAGAATGAAGAAGTGAGAGCGGTCTTGCTTCTCCTTCGGACTTCTAACTTTTGACTCGTGAATTTCCTTTATACTTTTTCCGCATGCAATCCCTAAAAACTTCCATCGAACGCCTCGCTGCCCTGGGCGAAGTCGAACACAATCCCGAAGCCCGCCCCGCATTTTTCGAGTTCCGCGACGCACTCACTCAAGGCAAAGTCCGAGCCGCGGAGAAAATCGATGGCCGATGGACTGTCAACACCTGGGTCAAACACGGCATCCTGCTCGGCTTTCGCCTCGGCGAGTTAGCCGAGATGGGCGACGACGCTCTGACCTTCGTCGATAAGGACACCTTCCCTGCCCGCCGTTTCGCCATCGCCGACCGCGTCCGCATCGTTCCTGGAGGCTCCTCCGTCCGCATCGGAGCCTATGTCGCGCCTTCCGTAATCTGCATGCCGCCCATGTTCATCAATGTTGGCGCTTACGTGGACGAAGGCACGATGGTCGATTCCCATGCTCTGGTCGGCTCATGCGCCCAGGTCGGCAAGCGCGTACACATCAGCGCCGCCGCGCAAGTCGGAGGCGTTCTCGAACCCGTCAACGCCGCTCCCGTCATCATCGAAGACGACGTTCTGGTCGGGGGCAACTGCGGAATTTATGAAGGAACACTGGTTCGAGCACGTGCCGTACTGGGCGCAGGAACCATTCTGACGCGATCCACGCCACTCTACGACTTGGTCCGTAACGAAGTCTACCGTGCAACCTCGGATGCGCCGCTCGAAGTGCCGGAGGGTGCGGTCGTGGTCCCCGGTTCGCGCGCCGTGAAGAAAGGTGCAGCGGCAGAACTGGGAATCTCCCTGTACACGCCTGTGATCGTCAAATATCGGGACGAAAAAACCGATCGTGGAATTGAACTCGAAGATTGGCTGCGCTGAAGTGATTGAAAGATCCGAAGTTGCGAAACCTTCGTTAGCGGTTCATCGTTCCGACACCTGACGTCTGTTGTCGCGTAGCTACTCAACCGTAACCCAAGTCATCCGCACGCCATCGAATTCAACCCGAAGTTCCCTCAAACTCGAAATCACCGCGTCCGCCTCGCCCAACACCGACGCCCCATAAGTACTGGCCAGCGCAATCACTTTCATCCCAGCCGCGTGCGCCGAACGAATCCCCGCAGGCGCATCTTCAATCACCAAGCACGCCACTGCATCCACGCCGAGTAATTCAGCGCCCTTCAAATACGGCTCTGGATCAGGCTTTCCCTTCACCACATCATCCGCCGCCACCATCACCTTTGGCCGCGGGATGCCCACGCGTTCCAGCCTCGCGCTAGCCAACTGCCGGGTTCCAGAGGTCACCACGCACCACTGGTCCTCCGGAATCGAGCGCACTAAGTCGATCGCACCTAGCATCACCGCGATTGCTGGATCCGCAGCCTCGCGGCTTTCCAACTTCCGCGTCTCCGCCAGCGCGTCAAGCTGCGGAGCCACAGCACGAATCACTTCAATTGATCGAACTCCGTGCGCAATGGAGATCACGGCCTCTTCGTCGATTCCCTGCTCTCGCGCCCAACCCCGCCACTGCCGGTCAACTGACCCCGTGGAATCAACCAGTACTCCATCAAGATCAAACAGAATGGCGGCGCAGGCGAATTTGCTCATCCCTATTTTTGTATCACAGCGGCAGGATCGCCCCATGAACCTGGCAAACGCATCTATCCAGTCTGCGCCGGCAAAATCCGCGGTTCAACCGCATCCAAAATCTGATGCCGAGACTGCTCCCGCACTTGCAAATATCTCCGCCTGAAGTGAGCCTTGGCCCGCTCTCCCCATGCCCGCACAAACCAGTAATTCAATCCCGCGCCCAGCGCCGAACTCAACAGAGGAATCATTCTCCCCGCCCACTTCTCCACCACCTCAGTGCTGGCCCGTGCCGCAATGCGCTGGATCACGCGCGGCACAAACTTGTTCACCACTTCCTTCTCCAGCAACTCGCGGCTGATGTCAACTCCCGCCGCGCTGGCGGCGGCAATCCAAAGCTCGGCAATTTCATTATCCGTATTGAACTGGAAGCCATAAACCAAGCTGAGCTTCTGAATCATACGCATGGTAATCGCGGAAAGGATCCCAAGATCGGGAAGAATCGTGATCAACCCACCAAGGCCAAAGCCGGCTCCCTCCGCCGCGGCCAGCTTCATTCCACCCCGAATCAGATCATCCGCAACCTGATCGAGTTCACCTACTTCCAGCGAATACACTCCGTGATATCCGCTAACTGGCAATCGATACGCCGTGCGCAATTGCACCAAAAACTTCTGCGGGTCGACTTGCACCGTGGAATACGCCCGCGTCAGTCCCTTGCTGACAGCCTTTTCCGCGCGAAGCCGCAGCCACGACTTGGATTCCGCATCCGCCATTCTTTTAACCTTAGTCCAGTTTCGGCTGCAATGCCATTCCGCATTCAGGTAGAAATGCCGGGATAGCTCTGTACGCTAAGTGACACAGTCTGCTAGCATCAACAGTACTCCATGACAACTGGAAAACTGCAAATCGTCCCCCTCGGGGGCCTCGGCGAGTTCGGTATGAACTGCATGGCCGTCCGCTGGGGCGACGACATTATCGTGATCGATGCCGGCCTCATGTTCCCCGAAGCTGAATTGCTCGGCGTCGATATCGTCGTCCCCGACATTTCTTATCTCATTGAAAATCGCCAGCGGGTGCGCGGCATCATCCTCACCCACGGCCACGAAGACCACATCGGCGCCCTCCCCTGGATTCTTTCCGAACTCAACGTTCCCGTCTGGGGCACCGAATTCACCCTCGCCTATGTCGAAGATAAACTCGACGAACACGGACTCCTCGAAAATGCCGATCTCCGCGAAATGCACGCCGGTGAGCGCTTCAAAGCTGGCGTATTCACGATTCATCCCATTCGCGTAACCCACAGCCTGGTGGATTGTGTCGCTCTCGCAATTCA
The DNA here is from genome assembly GCA_963818235.1 of uncultured Acidobacteriaceae bacterium. Taxonomy (GTDB): domain Bacteria; phylum Acidobacteriota; class Terriglobia; order Terriglobales; family Acidobacteriaceae; genus Sulfotelmatobacter. The sequence continues at coordinate 2,016,308 of CAWFRI010000003.1, read as the reverse complement.
TACTCCGCTCGGCGTCATCATCCATACCGGCGATTTCAAAGTCGATCCCACGCCCACCGACAACCATCTCTTCGACCTGCACTCCTTCGCCGAATACGGCAAACAAGGCGTGCTAGCGCTGTTTCAGGATTCCACCAACGTCGAACGCAAAGGCTACACTCCCAGTGAGCGCGCCGTGCGCCGCAAGTTTGACGAAGTGTTCGCGCACACTCAGCGCCGCCTCTTCATCTCGTGCTTCTCTTCCTCAATTCATCGCATCCGCCTGGCGGTCGAACTCGCCCACCAGCATGGCCGCAAAGTGGCCTTCGTCGGCCGCTCCATGAACAACTCCGCCGAGATCGCTGAAGATCTCGGCTACCTTGAAATTCCCGACGGCCTCGTCATCAATCCCGGCGAGATGAAAAACTTCCCACCGGAAAAAATTTGCGTGATGATCAGTGGCACCCAGGGCGAGCCCATGTCCGCCCTGTCCCGCGCCGCGGTCGATAACCACAAGCACGCAAAAATCGAAAAAGGCGACACCGTCGTGCTCTCGTCCCGCATCATCCCCGGCAACGAGAAAACCATCTACCGCATGATCGATCACCTCTTCCGCCGCGAAGCTCACGTGATCTACGAGGACGGCACCACTCCTCCCATCCACGTCAGCGGACATGCCAGCCAGGAGGAACTCAAGCTCATCATCAATCTGGTCCGGCCGAAATATTTCATTCCCGTGCATGGCGAGTATCGCCAGCTCAAGCTGCACGCGGAAATGGCCGCGGCCATGACCAGTTCCGTCGGCAAAGTAGTTCTGATCGAAAGCGGCGACATTCTCGAGTTCGACGAACACAACGCCCGCAAAGCCGGCAAAGTCAACGTAGGCCGGGTCTGCATCGATTCCGGCTCCCGCACCGATGTAGTCGAAGACTTAATCATCAAAGACCGCCGCCACTTGAGCGAAGACGGCATCGTCCTGCCCATCATCGCCATCAACAAACTCTCGGGCCGCGTGGAAACCGCGCCCGAGATCGTAACTCGCGGCTTCAATCCCGGCGACAATGGCCTGCTCGAAGGCGCCCGCCGCATCGTGGAAGACACCCTGGCCCACTCCAGCGAAGAAGAAAAAGCCGACTACGGCGTAATCAAGGAGAAGATCCGCGCTGACTTGAAGCGCTATATTTCGAAGCAAACGCAGAAGCGGCCGCTGATTATGCCGGTGATCTTGGAGATTTAGAAGGAGTCCTCGGTTGGACGTCGACCCCCGAGTCTTCGCTATTGACTGGTCTGGAGCGCTTAGAGGCTCGCGCAAGAAGATCTGGCTCGCGGAGGTTTCACGAGATCGCCTAGTTCGCCTACGGTCTGGCCTTGATCGAACCGAAGTGATCACCTATGTAATCGAGGAGAGCAAAAGAACTCCCAAGATGGTTGTGGGGACTCGATTTTGCATTCTCATGTCCCGAATGGTTCGTCAAATCCAAGAACTGTCGCACAATCCATGATTTCTGGAGCCTTGCCAAAGAACAGGGTGAGGAATGGATGAGCAACTTACCGTTCTGGTCGAAAGGTAAGCCCGAGCAGCAACCCGACAGGGAATGCCGACAATGTGAGTTGGTTCTTGGTACTCCATCGTCGGTCTTCAAACTTGTGGGTCCGGCTCAAGTGGGACGCGGTTCTATTCGCGGTATGCCGCATCTACTTCAGTTGCACCAAAGCGGTTTCTCTATTTGGCCTTTCGATTTGCCAGGTTGGCCACTAGCAATTGAAATCTACCCGCGCTTGTTTAGTATTGGCGTAGTGAAAAGCAACCGCGACGAGCGACGCAAGTTCCTTGAGCAGTTTACTAGTCGTTGTTTAGCCAACGATCTGAATCATGCTGTTGACTCTGACGATGCATTTGATGCGCTAGTTTCCGCTTTCGCGATGAGCAAACGTTTGGATGAGATATGTTCCCTCACCCAATCAACCAATTCTCAGACGAAGATCGAAGGAGCAATCTGGAGTTAAGCGGACCGAGGCCAGTCCTACGCCAGCGGGTTTCTCCACCTCAGCCCCGGAAACCGCGCGAAGTCCCGGTCCGCCGTATACAGCACGCCACCGTATTCCATTGTAAGTGCCGCGATCTCAGCATCGCTCACTCGAGGACCCGCCGCTCGCCCTTCGATCACCATCCGCCGAAACAACGGCCAGTAACCGGCGCCGGGCGTCAGAACCTGTACATTCGGATGCGCCAACCAGAGGTCGACGATCCTTGCCGCTTGCTCCAGATCAAAGCGTTCGGCGGGCAACTTGGGATTGGTCATAACCCGCAGGAAGGCAGAAACTGCCTGCCAGGGCAGTCCGACCACCTCCATGCTCGACAGCGTATTTTCGAGCCATGCGCGCGCACCCGCGTGATGAGACGAACCTCTGTTGTACGAGTAGATGAGAAGGTTCGCGTCGAGTACGATCACCGGTAGTCCGGGCCTTCGAGGTACTCGAGTAATTCCTCCACTTTGTCGAAGTCAGGAAGCCCTAGATTGATGGGTGTAACCTTGAACGGCTTCCGCGGAGGCTGTTTCGTCGTCAACCCCAGGCGCAAGTACCGGTTCACTACCTGCTTGAACGGTTCCCCGGTCTTCCGGACTTCCTTGTTCAACAGGGCCGCGACGTCCTCATCGAGAGTAAGAGTGGTCCGCACATCATGATGCTAGTATACAAGACATCACGATGTCAAGGCCATTCTCCGTGCGGCCAATGGTACATTGGAAACTTATGCCCATGGTCAGCCTAGCAGATATCCAAGAAGCCCAATCCCGCCTGCGCAACATCGCCACTCGCACCCGCCTAATCGAATTCCCTCGCTCCGAATCCGCCACCAGCCGCCTCTTCCTCAAGCCCGAAAACCAGCAGCCCATCGGCGCCTTCAAACTGCGCGGAGCCTACAACAAAATCGCCTCGCTCTCCGCGCAAGATCGCGGCCGCGGAGTCATTACCTACTCCAGCGGCAATCATGCCCAAGGCGTCGCCTACGCCGCTCGAGCCCTCGGAGCGAAGGCAGTCATCGTCATGCCCGACAACGCTCCCGCCATCAAGCGCGAAGCCACTGCGGCGCTGGGCGCCGAAATCGTCACCGTGGGCCCCGGCAGCGCAGAGCGTCAAATCAAAGCCGAAGAACTCGCCGCCCAGCATGGATACGTAATCATCCCTCCCTTTAACGACGAGCAGATCATCGCCGGTCAGGGCACCATGGGATTGGAAATTCTAGAAGACCTTCCGGAAGTCGGAGCGGTTTTCGCTCCTGTCGGCGGCGGAGGCATGATCAGCGGCCTGGCAGCCGCCATCAAGTTAACCAATCCGTCCATCAAAGTAATCGGCGTCGAACCCGAACTCGCAGCCGATGCACAAGCCAGCCTGCACGCCGGAAAAATCGTTGAATTCCCAGCCAGTGAAGTCACCCGCACCATGGCCGATGGCCTCCGCACGCAAAGCATCGGCCCCATTAATTTCGAGCACATCCGCCGCTACGTTGACGACATCGTCACCATAACCGAATCCGAGATTCGCCAGACGGTCCGTCTCCTCGCCTCAAACCCGGCCACCCTGGCCGAGCCCAGCGGAGCCGTGGCCGTTGCCGGCTTCCTATTCCACGAAGATGAACTTCCGAAAACCAAACTCAACGTCGCCATCATCAGCGGCGGTAACATCGATCCCAAAATGCTGGAAGAACTTTTGCGGGGCTAAATCGAAAGTAAGTCCGGTAATAAATTCGGCAACCGCTGGCTTTATCGGCCTCCGCCGATACTTCAATTCCCATTTCCCGCCACCGGGCTGTGACGCCGGTGAAACAGTCCCCGCATCACATCCGGATAGAACTCCGAAAGCACGTTTTAGCGCCATTGCCCGCTAGATTTACACCCCAATTAGAGAGGGCGCGATTGAACGTCCGATCCTGCGGCGGATAATAACTGGTCGAGATCCCGCAGGAGATCGCCTGGCCAAAGATTACCGAGTTATTAAATCGGGATGTACCGTTGTCCGTGCGCGTCACAAATGTGCGGTTGAAGGCATACCACGCCCGCCCCATCGTCGATCCCTTCCCTTGCCGAAAGTATCTTGGATCTTCGTGCAGGATCGAAGGCAGAAAACCGTAGATCAAAATGCTACCCGTAATTTGATCGCCCTCGGCCGCGACAACGCGTTTCCCGTATCCTCCCCAACCCTGGCCGTAGTCGGGCTGTCCGTTGGCCGCTTGCTGCATCGCCGCTTGAAAAGCATTGCCGATATGCGCGCTGATATCGAACGCCTGGTGCAGAGAAAGTATGTACTTGCCTGCACCGTCAGCGGATGCTGGTTGGCCGGCACATCGTTGGTATTTTCGAAATCCGGAATCATTCCGAACATGCGCTTGGGTGGAGGCGCCAGTTGCGTTTCTGACGACTCTCCTCGGTCACTTTTTGCGCCTGCTTCTTTCGATCCCGCCCCCGAACTCGGTGATCCGTTTGGGCTCGGGCCAGTAGCGGAAGCACTCTGCGCCGGTAGAACTCCAACGCCGCCGCAGAATATTAAGCCCAGCCAGCAAACGCGGCTGCGGATCAGGTTCATGCTCACGATCCTTTCAAGCCTTCTCCGCCCGGGCATGGCTGCAAGAATACGACTTCACTCCCGCCCACGAACTGGAAATCCACATGAGCTGGTGACCAGAGTTACCATTCCGACAACATCGATCCACCCGCTAGCAACTACTTAGTGCGTCCCGCTACCGCCCACCGCCGCACCGCCACGGCAGACCAAACTCCCTCTACCAACCCAAACGGCCACGCTCCCTGCAAAAATCCGTAAATCGAACCCAACACGCAAGCCCCGGCAAACGCCAGAATGAACCACCGGCTCCGCGCCTCCAGCGCATAGCAGATCAGCATCGCTGATACCGCGAACAACCCGAAAATCGACAAAGGTGTCATCGCCGAGTTTGAATGCGTTCGATTAAGTTCGATGATTTTACTCTCTTACCCGTGCCCCGCCTTGGGATACCAATAGCTGAAACAGGCTCACCCAGACAACCCTGCCTTGGCACATTCTCGTCTAATACCAAGGTAGAGGTTCTACGTTCGGAACTTGCGGCAGCCTAAAGTCCTATGTTAGAAACAATCAGTTATCAAGCTCACGAAAGATGCCACTGCTAATCCACTTCAAATCTGATCGACGAACAATTTTGAGTGCGATAGTTGTGCTCTCCGTGGTCTGCTCGCTGACCGTGAGCCTGGCGACCCGTTACAGCACTCCTTGGGATACTTCCTCCCGTTCTGTAAGAACTATTCAAACGCATCCGCTCATCGACGCTCGAAGGCAGCGGCTCAATAAAAACGCCGCCACCTGGACGCCTCCCGTGTTCAGCTTGACAATTCTGCTGACCCCAGATTTTCATCCCAGGGTCGCCCCCGCCGGTCCCGCCGCGCCAACTATCGTTTGCGACCAGAGCCTCTTCAATCGGCCTCCTCCCGCGTTAACATCTCTTTCATAATTTTCTGGCTGTCCAGTCCTGATCGACATTTTTGGCGTTGCTTTTGACGGGGCAAAAGAAAATTTCTTATATCCGTCTCCTCGCGTGCTGGCATCTTCTTTATAGTTGACAGCATTCGGTTCCCGGATTTCGGCCTCCTTGACGCCGTTGTATGAGTTGCATTCCCGCTTCCCTGAAAGGATAGGGCATGGCGATTGCGCCTTTACTAACCGAAGCAGAGCTGGACTCTCTCCGCCAGATTAGCACCTGCATGGTAGCCAATGCCATCGAGTCCTTCGGTGTCCGGCTCCGCAACACCGGCTTTGCCGATGCCCGCGTGCGCTGCATATTTGCGGACGCGCCTTCCACCGTCGGCTATGCCGTTACCGCCCGCCTCCGCAGCGGTGAGCCCCCTATCGGAGGCGGCACCTTCCGCGACCACGCCGATTTCTGGAATAGCGTTCTCCAAATTCCCGCGCCCCGAGTCCTCGTGCTCGAGGATATGGATCACCCCCCCGGACGCGGCGCTTTTGTAGGCGACATGCACACCGCCATTCTTCAGGCGCTCGGCTGCGTCGCTTATGTAACCAACGGCGCCGTGCGTGACCTGCCATCCGTACAGAAGATGGGTTTTCAATTGTTCGCCGGCAGTGTCGCTGTCTCTCATGCCTACGCCCACATCTTCGAGATCGGCTCTGTCGTCAATGTAGGCGGCATGGAAGTGAAACCGAACGACATCTTGCACGGCGACCGGCACGGCGTCTTAACTGTTCCTCGTGAAATCGCCGCCGAAATTCCCGCCGCTGCCCAACGCTTACAAAACGAAGAGCGGCAAATCATCGATTTCTGCCGCTCCAAAGATTTCTCCGTGGATAAGTTGAGCCATGTGATGAAAAACCTGCGTTAGGAAACGTAATGGCATGTTTGCAGCGGCTCGGTTGGCGCAGTTTAGTGAGGGATAACTCAATGAGTACTAGCACCAGCTACGGTGGTAATTTCAACCGCGCGCTCCATAAGCGCTCTGCCCGCGCGTTGAAGCGGCTACCCTCCTGCGCTCTCGCAACTCTTGTAGCCGCGATCTTCGCCTTATCTTCCTGTTCCGGAAGTCGCAGCGATCAGGTACAAGCCAGCGGTCCCGCCGCAACCGTCGGCGTAACGAGGGTCGTGAAAAAATCCCTCGGCCGCCAAATCACTTTATCTTCCGAACTCGTGCCCTTCCAGGAAATCGATGTCTACGCCAAAGAATCCGGCTACGTAAAAAAACTCGATGTCGACTACGGAACCCACGTGAAAGCCGGACAAGTCATCGCTGTCCTCGAAATCCCCGAACTGCAAGCCCAACTCGATGAGGATCAGGCCGAGATTAAGAATGCCGCCAATCAGGTGAGCCGCGCCCAACACGAGTTGGCCCGTTATCAGGCCCAGTATCAGGCTCTCCACCTGCAATTCACGCGCTTAAATGGAGTCTTCCAGAGCCAGCCCGGAATCGTCGCCCAACAGGAAGTCGATGATGCACAAGGAAAAGATCTCGCTGCCTCCTCGCAAGTCGATGCCGGCCAAGCCGCTCTGGACGCCGCTCAGAGCCAGCTATCGGTAGCCAAAGCCAAACTCTCTCACGATCAAAGTCTCTTCGATTATTCGAAAATCACCGCTCCCTTCCCCGGAGTCATTACCGACCGTTACGCCAACCTTGGCACTCTCGTTCAAGCCGGAACCGGCTCCAGCACGCAGGCCATGCCTATCGTCCGCCTCTCCGAGGACGATCTCTTCCGTCTCGTCATTCCCGTTCCCGAGTCCTATGTTCGCTACATCCACATCGGCGACCATGTCGACGTTCACGTGCCTTCGCTCAACCGCACCTTCCCCGGGAAAGTAGCCCGCTTCTCCGTCGATGTTCGCGCGGACACGCGCACTATGCACACCGAAGTCGACGTTCCCAATCCCAAAGGAGCAATGCTTCCCGGCCTCTACGCGGACGCCGAACTTGATCTCCAACAAGAACAAAATGTTCCCACAGTCCCCGTGCAGGCCCTGAATCACGAAGGCGAGAAAACGACGATTTTTGTAGTCGATTCCAACAGCACCATCGAAGACCGCGGTGTGCAGATCGGATTGGAAACGGCCAACGACGCCGAGATTCTTTCAGGAGTGAGTGAAGGCGAACAAGTTATCGTGAGCGATCGCAGCAGCCTCAAAGCCGGAGAAAAAGTTCGTCCCCAACAAGTGGCCCTGACGCAGTATCACGAAGAGGACGCGCAGTAAGCACCGATTTCTCAACCGGAAGACTCTATGCCAGGTTTTTCAATTCGTAATCCGTATTTCATCATCGTGATCTGCCTCGCCTTGCTGGTGGTCGGCGTCACCAGTCTGGCACGCATGCCCGTCGATTTATTTCCGCCCATCAATTTGCCGGAAGTCGTCGTCGCCACGTTTTACTCCGGCATGCCTCCGGAGGATATCGAAACCGATATCACCGATCCTCTGGAACGCTTCTTCACATTGGCCTCCGGTATCGACCACATGGAGTCGCGCTCGCTCTTAGGCGTCAGCATCATCCGCGTGTACTTCCAGCCCGGAACCAATCCAGATGCCGACGTAAGCCAACTCTCGAACCTCGCTCTCGCCGACCTCAAACGTCTCCCGCCCGGAACCCTCCCGCCAGTCGTTCTCAAATTCGACGCATCCAGCCTGCCCGTGGCCCTGGTCACTGTAAAAGGTGAGGGACTCAATCAAACTCAACTTCATGACTACGCCCAATTCCAGATTCGCAACCAGATCGCCGGCGTCCCGGGCGCAGAGATCCCGGGTGTCTTCGGCGGAATCTACCGCCAGATCATGGTCTACGTCGATCCCTACAAACTCGCCTCGCGCCAGTTAAGCGTGATGGATGTAGTCAGCGCGGTGAATAATGCCAATCTGATCCTTCCAGCCGGCGATGTGAAGATCGGCCCCTACGATTATTTCGTCTACTCCAACAGCCTGGTTGACAGCATGAAGCAACTGGGCGAGGTCCCGCTCAAAGTCAAAGGCAACTCCTGGGTCACCGTAAATGACGTCGGCAAAGCCGAAGACTCCCATCAGATTCAATACAACATCGTCCGCATCGACGGCCAAAAGTCCGCCTACATTCCCGTCATGAAGCAAGGCGGAGACACCAACACCATCGCCGTCGTCGATGGCGTCCGCAAGCTCATCCAGCATCTCTACGACATTCCGCATCAAATGAAGACCAGCATCGTCTTCGACCAATCCGTCTTCGTCAAGGAAGCCATTCACACCGTGCTGCACGAAGGCGCGCTGGGATTGATCCTCACCAGCCTGATGATTCTCATTTTCCTGGGAAGCTTCCGCGCCACTTCGGCGGTTCTGCTCTCCATTCCAATCTCTGCCCTCGCCGCGTTCGTGGTGCTGGCCTTAATGGGCGGCACCGTGAATACGATGATCCTCGGCGGAATGGCGCTCGCCTTCTCCCGCGTCATCGATAACTCGGTTATCTCACTCGAAAACATCTACCGCCATTTGGAAATGGGAGCCGCTCCCATGATCGCCGCTGAAGTCGGTGGCTCGGAAGTTAGTCTCGCCGTCCTCGCCGCAACGCTGGTCGATGTCGTCGATTTCTTCCCCGTCGTCTTTCTCTACGGCGTTGCCAAATTTCTTTTCTCCGCGCTGGCTCTGGCCTTCTGTCTGTCGCTCCTGGCCTCCTATGTCGTGGCCATGACCGTCATCCCGTTGTTCTGCTCGCGCTTTCTTAAGTCCGTTCCTCACGTCGAGCACGCCAAAAAAGAAAATGAATATGACGTCGAACCCACCGTCCCCGAAAGTCAATCCTGGCTCGACCGCTTCAACGCCCGCTTCAACCGAATGTTCAACAAAGTTTTAGATTTTTACGAGCGCTGGGTGAGGCGCGCCTTGCTGCGTCCCGGCCTTACGGTCGCAATGCTGAGTGGATTGTTCGTTCTAAGCCTTGCCATATACCCGCTGCTCGGTCTGGCCTTTTTCCCCAAGACCGATGCCGGTCAATTCACCATCAACCTCAAAGTTCCCACCGGCACCCGCATCGAGATGACGGACCAATACGTCGCGAAAGTGGAGGACCTCATCCGCCACGAAGTCAAACCAAAAGATCTGAAGCTCGTCGTCTCGAACCTCGGCGTCGTACCGGATTTCTCCTCGCTCTACACCACCAACTCCGGCCCTTACACCGCCACAGTCCAGGTCGCCCTGAACGACGATCATTCGCTCAGCAGCTTCGAATATATGGACCGCGTGCAGAAGGCCATGGCCAGCCAGTTTCCCGATATTCGCACTTTCTTCTCCAGCGGCTCCATGGTCGATGCCATTCTGAATTCCGGTGCGCCCGCTCCCATTGATGTTCAAGTCAGCAGCCCCGATCTCGATCAGATTTATAGCATCGCGCAGAATCTCGCCAACCGCTTTCACGAAGTACATGGCGTCGGCCAGATTTATATTCCGCAGGATATGAACTATCCGGCCCTTCGCCTCGATGTCGACCGCGTCCACGCCGGTGAGTTAGGCCTCACCCAAAAAGATGTAGTCGACAATGTCATCACCGCCCTCAATTCGAATTACATGATCGCTCCCAACTACTGGGTCGATCGCAAGAGCGGCAACGACTATTACCTCACAGTGCAATATTTCGAGCACGGCGACTCCGCCATTCACAACATGACGGATCTCGGACAAATCCCCCTGCGCGATCCCGGCAGCGGAGAGGGCATGAATTGCGGACCCTCCGGCCCGCCGCAGCCCGGCACGGGCCACGCATCATGGGCCTGCCTCGGCGGCAACCGTGCGACCACCGTCCTTAAGAATGTCGTCAACGTAAAGCAAATCCTCACCCCAACCGAAGTCGACCACTACCAGATCCAGCGCGCCGTCGATATCTTCGTCACTCCATTCAGCGAAGATCTCGGCCGCGTTACCAGCGCAGTCCGCAACATTCTCGCCAAGGAAAAAATTCCCGGCAACGTTCGCGTCAACCTGCGCGGCATGGTGCAAGGCATGGAGGCCTCCTTCAAGAGCTTCGCCCTCGGCTTTCTGATTTCGTTTCTCCTGCTCTTCCTGATCCTCACCGCTCAGTTCAAATCCTTTATCGATCCTTTCCTGATCATGCTCGCCATCCCCATGGGCTTCATCGGCGTGCTCATCATCCTCCCGCTCACTCACAGCACGCTGAATGTCATGTCGCTCATGGGAGTGCTGATGTTGGTCGGCATCGCCGATTCCAACAGCATCCTTATCGTCGATTTCGCTCATACCCTCGAGCGCCAGGGATTATCCCCCACCGATGCAGTCATCACCGCCTGCCGCGTCCGCCTGCGTCCCATCCTGATGACTTCTTTCGCCACCATTTTCGGCATGATTCCCATGGCTTTGAAATTAGGCACCGGAGCCGAGCAATACACCCCCATGGCCCGCGCCATCATCGGCGGCCTCACGTCTTCCGTCTTGTTAACCATCTTCATCGTGCCCGCCGCCTACCTTCTCGTCTACGGTAAGCGCGGCGCAAAAAACAACTCCAACCCCACCCCCGAGGCAGCAGCATGAGAACGACCCAAGCCTCCACTTTCATCACTCTTCTGTTAGCAACATGCGCAATTGCGTCCCAGAGCACTCTGGCGCAGATTGCAGAGAAACCCGCGACGAATCAAGGCCTGCCCTCGGCGCCACAGCCGCAACTTTCGCAAAATATATCCCGTGCTCCGCTCGCCAGTTTAGCCGTAAGTTTTCCTCCTGGATCAACTCCGCAAACTCCCACATCCAGCGCGCAATCGCCGCTACCCATGCCCGCGCCGAACGGCATCATGCGCCTCACCCGCACTCAGGCCGAGCAGTTAGCCCGCAAGAACAATCCACGCATTAGCGTCGGACATTTGCTCGCGCTCGCCCAACATCAGGTCTACCGTGAGGCCAGAGCCGCGGAACTCCCCACCTTCAACGGCGCAATCACCGCCGTCGACGCTAATGAAGGCAGCCGCATCGGCGCCGGAGCCCTCAACGCCCCGCGCCTGCTTGAACACGCCGGCGCTGGTGTAACCCTGAACCAACTCATTACGGATTTCGGCCGCACCACCAACCTGGTCGCATCTGCCAAACTCCAGGAGAAAGCCCAAAACGCAAACGGCTTGGCTACGAGTGAAGACATTGTCCTCGCCACCGACCAAGCTTTTTACAACGCTCTGCAAGCCCAGGCTCTTCTAAAAGTCGCACACCAAACCGTCACCACTCGTCAATCCGTACAACATCAGATCGACGAACTCACCAAGAACAAATTGAAATCCGGACTCGACTTATCCTTCGCCGACGTCAATCTCTCGCAAGCCAAACTCCTGCAACTCGACGCCGAAAATAATGTCAATTCCACAACCGCCGCTCTCACTGCAATCCTCGGCTTCGATAAACAAATCAGCTACGAATTGACCGAAGAAGAAACGCAGCTCCCCTCACCGCCGCCCGATGTTGACGTCCTCATCACCACCGCCATGCAGCAACGCCCTGATCTGCAAGCCCTCACATACGGCCAGCAGGCGGCGGAAAAACTTCGTCGCGCCCAACGCGACCAACTCCTGCCCACCATCAGCGCCCTTGGCATCGCCGGAGCCACTCCCGTCCGTCCCGATTGCATTGGCGGCTGCTTCCCCAACTATTTCGTCTCCAGTTGGTATGGTGCCATCGGTGTCAACATGAGCATTCCCATCTTCAACGGATTTCTTTTCACTTCCGAAACTTCCGAAGCGAACTACCGGGCCAAAGCCGCCGCCGAAAATACCCGCGATCTCCGCGATCAGGTCGTGCGCGACGTCCGCACCGCGTGGCTCTCCGCCAACACCGCATTTCAGCGCGTCAGCGTCGCCGAACAGCTTGCCAAAGAAGCCGATTTAAGTTTGAATCTCGCTCAGGGACGTTACCAGCTTGGCTTAGGTTCAATCGTCGAACTCAGCCAGGCCCAGTTGCAGCAAACCGACGCCGCCATCGGCTACGTCAACGCTCAATACCAATATCGCCTGTCTCTCTCGACTTTGAACTTCGAAATTGGAGTACAACCCTGAGCCCTTATTCGTACACAGAAAGCTGTTCTCCATAAATATTCACATGCTCCCCTTCGTCCTCTATTTCGTCACCGCCCTAATCACCGGATTCCACGTCTCCTCTTTACTCGCACTGACGCTCTACGGAGTTCCCTTAAATCCCCTGGAACTCGTCTCCCTTCTGGGATCGTTCTGTCTTCTGATGGCCGCCTTCCTCAGCCTCTTCAAACCACTCGCCGCCGCAAAACTCGCTTTGGTCGCTTCCTTATTGATCTGGACTTTCTACGGCCCCGCCAGCGCAAATCTTCTACGCGCCAAAATTCACCAGCCAACCGCCGCTTCCGCCAATCAGCAACAAATCCACGCACGCGCCAAATCCATCATCAAATGATTCTTCCCTTCCTCGCCATCGCCCTGCTCGCAATCGTCACCGTCTATTCCGCAACCGTCAGCTTTCGGCAAACGAGTGCCACGCCGAGTTGGATTTTTCCTTCCACTCCCAGTCGCCCCGCGCGAATAATCGCCATTGCTTTTGTCCTCGCAACCTTGATCTCACTGGCATTCCTGTTGGCCCCGACCCCCCGCCTTGCCGGACGCTCCTCACATTTCCTAATTCCCCAGGGATACACAGGCTGGATTCACGTCGAATTTGAAGTGCCAGGCGCTGCGCCCCTACCCACACAAGCGGGCGATTACGTTCTCAAAATTCCTGCTGACGGCACCTTACGAACTTCATCGCCCGAAATCTACAGCTGGGCCCACGACCACTACGCGTACTATTCTCCGCAAGGCAATCGCTCACTGCCAGACTCCGGTGACTCCGCCATGGTCTGGGGCAAACTCAACGGAGAAACCTCCACCCCAACCAGCAAACAAAAATATGAGGAATTTTTCGTGGGCACCGCAGACCAGTTCAAAAACCAGGCCAAAAAGTAAAACTAAGAAGAGAAATGGAGCGGGAGACCGGGATCGAACCGGCGACATCCAGCTTGGGAAGCTGGCGTTCTACCGCTGAACTACTCCCGCTCGTGCGTTGGCTATCGCTTTACAGCCAAAGAAAGTCTAGCATTCGTACGACGGGGAAACAATGCGCCGCTGCGGAATTCGAACGTCACTGTCGGCAGCCGCTCCAACTCCAGAACTATGAATGTGGTTTCGCGACGTGACATTCGCGATGCGATGACAAAACTAGCAGGGCAACAACGCGACAACGCAGAAGCCGCGCAAGAGCAGAAAGTCGCGGAATTGCAGTTTGGGCAGAGTTTGGTCAGGGCCTGCACCACAAATGATGCTTCAGAACAAACCCCTCAATTCCATGCTGCTCATCTAAACTAGCTGTCCTTAATGGGTTGGCTGGTGCCGGGAGGGGGAATCGAACCCCCACAGAGCTTTCGCCCCTGCGGATTTTAAGTCCGCTGCGTCTGCCAATTTCGCCATCCCGGCTCGCGTTCATTTTAGCCTATTATTCCGCCTGCTCATCCCCGGCTACCCTTGCCTACCCTTCCGCATCTCAACTACGGCGTGGAGCCTTCTATGAAATCTTCTGCAATCCTTCGCGGTCTGGTTGTTCTTTTTTGCTCCATAATTCTTATCCCAGCCCTGCACGCTGGCAACGAGGTGCTCGGCCAGATTGATCTCGTCGGCGCTTCCAAAGTCGAACGCACATCCGGCGTCTGGGTCGACGGACAATACGTCGGATACTTGCACGAACTCAAAGGATCGAAGAAACTTCTCCTGCTTCCCGGCGAGCACGAAATCACCGTTCGCCAGGGCGGCTACATCGATTTCGTTCAAAAAGTCGACGTCCGCGCCGGTCAAACCCAAACCGTTGAAGTCAAAATGGAAAAAGATATGCGCGTGCAGCTTCCGCGTATCACCGCCGAAATTAAGCTGGATGTGAATCCGAATCGCGCTGCCGTTTTTGTCGACGGCGTCTTCGTCGGCCACGTAGCGGAATTCAACGGCATCGGCAAGGCCCTGCTAGTCGAACCAGGCAAGCGCAAGATCAAAATTAGCCTGCCCGGCTATCAGCCTTTTGAAACTGATATCGATCTGGTGGCGAACCAAAAGTCAACCGTCAAGACTGAACTGGTGAAAGGCGGACCCGCGGAAGGAACTCCGCTGCCTCAATAATTAGTCGGAAGTTTTCGTTGTAGTAACCCAAATCATAAAGCCGCAGCGGCCGCAGCGGCTGGCGCACCGCGTTGTTTGCGAAGTTCCGTCAGAAACGCATCCGCCGTAAGCCCGGCTTGATCGCGGAATAGCGCCAATAACGGATCGTCCACCTCGCCGCTCTCAGCTTGCATTCGCGAAGCCCCACCCGCTTCCGTCTCCAATCCCTCCGGCTCCACAAGCAACTCCGGCAAAACATCGGGATTCTCCGTCAGGCAGCCCAGAAATTTCTCCAGCAACGCGCGATGCTCCGCCGTCCTCTGCGTAAACTCCACGCCCATGCCCGCATCCGGATGCATCACTCGCACCACGCCTTCTGACCGCACTTCAATTCCCGTAGCTTTCATCGAAAGTGTCACCCGCGTCGACACCGGAAATGGCGACGCAATCTCCAGATAACAGCCGCGCAGGCTCAGGTCCGTCAACTGGCAACGCACTGGCGGATCGTCCTTCTCCGCATCCGGCGTGTTGCGCTCCAGCCATTCCCGTAACTGCCGCTCGACTTCCTGCGGCGCATCCACAAACCGCAATCCCACTTGCGTCCCGCTTCCCTCCCACGCAAACTCGGCCGCGACTTCCAAACGGGAGTTCGTCCCCGGAAGCGTAAATGCCAAATTCCACCGGCCATGCGGCTTGCTTCGCCGCGGCAGCGAAATCGCCAGCCCGCCTTCTCCCAGATCCGTGGTGTTCACCTTGAATTTCGCCCCGGATTCCGCATTCACCATCTCTAGTTGAAAATTCACCGCAATCCGCGAATTTCGCCTCCGCTCCTTCTTCATTAATGCCCGTGCCGTACGGAAACTTGACTTCGCCCGCTCCGCCGAAACCGGCTTGTACAGCACAAAGTGCGCCCCAATCTCAAATGCCGATCGCAATCCGCTCGTCGGGTCCAGAATCGCCACCGCAATCGCCCGCTTATTGCATGGAGCCGTCCTCGCTCCCCGCAGCACGTCTGCCGCTCCAGGGCCCGCGCAATCCACAATAATCGCCTCGAACCGCTCCCGCGTCAGTTGACGCAAAGCCGTCTCCGCGCTCGTGCAATGGTCCACTCCAATATCCAGGTCGCCCAACGTTCGCCGCAACACCCGCACGATTTTGTCGTCTGCGCAAAGCAACAATGACTTCAAATTCATATCCGCCCTGAGTCCTTCCAACTCGCCAACTTCTTGCCATGTTCCGGCTCTGTCCGCTTGCCAGCTTCGGACAGAAAGTTGTAACTCCCATGGTAAGCCGGAGGGCGGGCTCGCATCAATCGCGCACCGGGCTGTTCGTGTTACGTCTGTAACCCCTACTGGCGGTTGATTCGCCGGCTTTCCCTTCCGCACTTCCAAAACCTAACCATAATAGAAACAATTAGTTGTGGCTAAGAATTCAAGCTACCCACACTTAAATTTTGATTGACTTTCCCGCAAAACTGCCCTACTATACTGAGTCTCCAAACACCTTTTTGGGACTGATTCGACGCAAGTCGTAATCTGCGTCCGTTTTCAGTGCATCCCTTTAGCGGTAGGAGAATCTTATAGTTAGGGCAATTCTTATAGATAGCGCAATGATTGCGGTTGAGTTGATCCCCCATCGGTACGAAAGGCGTTCTTAATGGCAAAGCGACGTGGCAATCCCAATTGGGGCAAGCCCGAGCCTATCGGCCCGGTTGTCCCTACCATCACCGAGTTCGAACAGGTCGTGCGCGAGTACAAGCTCACCCCCGACCAATATCTGCGCTCCACCCGTCTGCGCGAGTGGGCCCGCCGCAACAAGAACTCTAAGTACATCCCCGAGCCTCTTCTGGAAGCCTGGGGCTTCGAAATCGAATCCACCCTGTAAGCAGATTTACGTAAAATTCCCAAGGGTCGCATAAGCGACCCTTATTCTTTTTTGCAAATGCTAATGTAGGGACAGCCGCGCTCGCTTTCCGTCGAGCGCAGCTCGACCGGCTTTTCCTTTTGTAGCCATCACTACTTGGGCCCATGCTCAACTGGCTCCAAATCCCGCTCCCCGAACTCTTCGCCATCCTCGCTGCCGTCGCCTTTGCCGCAGGTCTCAACGTCTATGCCACCGTCGCCGCTCTCGGTCTTCTTGCCCGCTTCGGCCATCTCTCGCTTCCACCCAGTCTGCAACTCCTCGAAACCGGGCCCATCATCGCCGTCAGTCTCATCCTCTTCATCATCGAATTCTTCGCCGACAAAATCCCCGCCTTCGATCTAATCTGGAGCGCTCTTCATACCTTCGTTCGCGTTCCCGTTGCCGCCCTGATTGCCTACGGCGCCACCAAACAACTCACTCCCGCCGAACAACTTCTCGCCGCTTTTCTCGGAGCCCTTATCGCCTTCGCCGCCCACGGCGGCAAAACCGCCCTCCGCTCCGCCGTCACCCCATCCCCCGAACCCTTCTCTAATATCTCTCTCAGCCTCGGCGAAGACGCTGTCGCCGTTGCTCTCACCTGGCTCGCCACGCGCCATCCCTACGCCGCCGCGTCCATCGCATTCCTCCTGTTCATCATCATCATTCTGCTCGCGCGTCTCGTTCTCCGCTCCCTCCGCCGTCTTTTCAGCGGCGCTGAAAAAGAACTTTCAGACGTTTTTGACTGATTATCCTTCTGCTACTAAGGTAAAATTCAAGCTTAGCCTTCGGCCCCGTGCGATTTCCATTCGCCCATTTACGGCGTCACTACCACTCAGCCATCCTGCTCGTCGCGCTCTTCCCATCGAATTTTACTTACGCGCAAAATCCCTCTCCAAAATCTTCCCCCCCGTCCACCGAATCTGCATCCCCCCTGCGCATCAGGAAGACCATTAATCTGGTCGAAGTCGACGTCATTGCTAAAAACAAAAAGGGACTCCCCGTAACCGATCTTGCGGTCAAGGATTTCACCCTCAAAGATGACGGCCATCCCGAAACCATCACATTATTTTCTCTTCAGCGCCGCAGCGCTCCTGCCAAAGAAAACCCAATTCCCGCTCAAGGACAAACTCCCTTCGCCTCCGCCCACACCTTTTCCAACGCTAACTCTTCGGGCGACGTGCCCATCGTCATCCTCATGGATCTGCTGAACTCTTCCTGGGAAAACCAGCCCGCCATCCGCTCCTCGCTTATCGCTTCCTTCGAACGCATTCCCCCGAAGACCCCCATCGCACTTCTTATTCTCTCCGAGGATCTCAAACTCGTCAGCGACTTCACCACCGATACGAAGTCGCTCACAACCCTGCTCCAAAAACCCTCCGCTCTTCGCCAGGAAGGCATCGGTCCCGCCCTCACCGCCACGAAAACGTCGAATGAAAAAGCCAACGAGACCATCATGAAAAGTGCCATCCGCGCCTTCAATCAGGAAGCCGGCGCGCGTCTCGACCGCACCGTTCGCGCCCTTAACCTGATCCGCACTCAACTCTCCCACATGCCAGGCCGCAAAAGCCTGATCTGGGTTGGCGGCGGCTTTACCGTCGGCCCGCACGACTGGTCCGCGATCCGCGATGTGATCGACCAGTTCAACGATGCAAACGTTGCCGTTTACACCATCGATGCCCGCGGCGTCCTCCTCGATTACGGTATCGGTGCCGAGATCGACCAGACCGACCTCATCGATCCCTTGAACGCAGAACACGCCAAAACTCGCGGAGACATTCTCGATGTCATCGCCAACAGCACCGGAGGCGTTCCCTATCGGAACACCAATGCCCTCGATCAGGCTGTGCTTCGCGCCGTCGATGACAACAGCACTGTGTACACCCTCGGCTTTTACCCTCATCACGACGATTCGCAAGTCAAGTCGCACAAAATCGAGGTCTCTGTCGCGCGCCCCGGAGTGACCCTCCACTACCGTTCCAGCTACCTCATTACCCCTCAGGCGGCGCCCAAAGCCGAAGTTAACGATAACGATAAAAATCAGAACCAAAATAAAGACCAGCAGCAGATGCTGGATACCATCATCGCCAGCCCTCTTGAGTTTTCCGGCCTTCGCTTCAGCGTCGAAGCCCTTCCGGGAAAAAAGCCCGGCCTTGCCAGTTTGCACCTGCATATCTCGCCCGCCGAGCTTCGCTTGTCGATGAAAGATGAAAAATTAACCGGTGCTCTTCAACTCACTTTTATTCAGAAGCGCCCTTCCGGCGACGAACTTTCCCGCAAAACTTCCGCTTTCACCTTTCAACTCTCTTCCGATCAATACACCGACGCCGTTGAACACACTTTCTCTCTCACCTCAGCCGTCAAATTGCACGGAAACGCCACCAAAATTCGCGTTCTCCTGCGCGACCTCAACTCTGGAAGAATTGGCACCGTGGATGTACCCGTTGACGCTATTCCCGGAGACCATCTACCGGATTCACCTGACTAAACATCCTTAACAATTCCTCTCTTGGCACCTTCGACTAATCACTTCCCGATCCTTTGGCATCGCGCCCCTTCGCTCCGGCATCCAACCTGTGAGACCCCACATGTCAATCTTTGACGAAAAATACCGTGTTGTCGGCATCGAACGGGATCGCCTCATGGTACGTGGTGTTCATAGCGGCGAAGTCCTCACCATCATCAATCCCGAACCCTCATTTCCGCTCACGCAAGAGGAATATCCCGTTGGCAAACTGATCGCCCTATCGGATCCCTCCGCCACTCTGCAAAATTAGTCCCAACCTACCCTTTCTCGCGCTGACTATTTTGGCGCACCCCACTTCTAATTTGGGTCCCCACTTCTCGTCTCTTTGCGAGAAGTGGGATTCCACCAAACTCCAGTTTTGGATAGTCCCTTCTCTGGGCAAACACATAGAGCCACGGCTCAAAGCCGTGGCTCTCAAAAACCAACTTCTACCTAACTAGCCTTCCGATACTCATCTTCTTTCGTTCTTCCCGTATTAATCACTTCCTTCCGCCGCTCTCGCAACCGATCCTGGAACGTGTCCCATCTCGGCCCAATGCCAACCGCGCTGCTGTCAATCTCCACCGTGCTCGTCCCGGCCGCATATCCCGGCTCGACGAACTCCGTGTCTTCGATCTCACGCGCTCCCGCCTCAGGCGTCGGCGCCGTCGCCAACGGTGCTCCCGCCGCTAGTGCTGAGGGTGAATTCCCCGGCATCTGCTGCGTCGTCGGAGTAATATTCCGGTCTGTCTCCTTCCGGTGCATGACCGGATCGGCCTCCCACTTCGAACGGTACTTCCCTTCGTAATCCGACCACTGCTCGTCTGATTCCAGATCCGTCTCCTTATAGGCAGGAAAGCTCTCCACCTGCGCCTTGGTCAAATCCACCGCGAAGTCATTATCATGCTCCGTCGAAGGCCGCAGCCGGTCCGCTGGCACAATAAACTGCTTCGTCGACAGCCATCCGCCCGTATCGACCACAACATAACGAATCAACCCCGTTGTGTGATCGAAAATGACGTCATCAATTTTCCCCAGCTTCTCGTCGCCCAAGCCATAAAGCTTCGATCCTCGAATGTCTTCCGCCTCGTCCGTAAATCGATAGTTGCGCAGCATCCCGTAATTTGCCATGAATCTTTCCTCCCGGAAAATTTCCCAATCATGCACTTCTTGGATGTAAATCTTCCGCTCCGCGTATACCAGCGAATTTCACCGTCGCCGATACCAACCGGCATGGACCAAGTCCCTCTCACTTTTCACTTGCATCGCCTTCGAAAACCTCCTGCAGCCTAAAGAATGCTAATACAGAACCGCGCCTTCCATGCCAATAAGGTTTGATCCCCAGACCGTATAATCAGTTGGAATGCGGCTTCTTTTCGATATCTTCGGCCAAACCTTGCGCACCCTCTGGAGCCACAAGCTGCGTTCCTTCTTGACCATGTTCGGAATCGCCTGGGGCGTTTTTTCTCTACTCCTCCTCGTCGGCCTGGGCGAAGGTTTCCGCTCCGGCAACAAGAAACAGTTCGATACCCTGGGCGAGAACGTAATGTTCATCTGGTCGGGCCGGGCTCCCGCCGTGCAGGGCAGTTTCACCGCGCTCCGCCAGTATTACCTCACCTACCAGGACTACCTCGATATTTTGCGCGAGTGCAAAAGCGTTCTCGCTGCCGCCCCCGTAATTTCTCGCAGCGACATTCGCGCCGTCAGCGATTATTACCAGGCCAGCGGCCAGATCAACGGCGTTCTGCCCATGTTCAACCAGATCCGTTACCTGCCCGTTCAGAACGGCCGCTGGCTCGATGCCATGGACGAAGCCCAGAAGCGTCCCGTCATCGTCCTCGGAGACGAGGCGCGGCGGACTTTATTTTCAGGCCGGCCCGCGGTGGGAAGCACCATCCTGCTGAATGGAATTCGCTTCGAAGTCATTGGAACTTTGCAGCGCATCGGCCACGGCGACAACAACAGTCAAAATCTCAAATGCTTCATCCCGTACAGCACCATGCACGAATACTTCCGCCCCATCAACGTCGGCGAAGCGGAGAACGTGATTTCTCTGATCGAGTATCAGCCCAAGTCGCGCCCCTTGCACGAATCAGCGCGTCTCGAGGTGCATAAAGTTGTTGCGCGGAATCATGGCTTCGATCCCAACAATCCGGATTCCTTCGATGAGTGGGATACCGTCAACACGGTTGACCAGGTGGGAAAGATCTTCGACGCGATGAATGAGTTCCTCGGAAGCGTTGGCCTCGTCACCCTGGGTTTGGGGGCGATCGGAATCATCAACATTATGCTAGTGGCCGTCGCCGACCGCACTCAGGAGATCGGCTTGCGCAAAGCCCTGGGTGCCACGAACGCCAGCATTATGTTCCAATTTTTTGTCGAAGGCGCTTTTCTCACGCTGCTGAGCGGCGGCCTTGGCATTGCCGTGGCCGCAGGCGTGATGCAGGTGCTTTCAGGAGTGTCGCTGGGTGATGGCTTCGATCCGCCGCGGCTGGTAGTACGCACCGCTACTCTGGCGGTAGTTTCGCTGGGAGTGGCGGGAGTAGTGGCGGGCCTCTATCCCGCGCGCCGCGCAGCTTTACTCCAGCCGGTGGAAGCTCTACGGAAAGAGTAAGACCAGAGGCTAGTGATCAGTGGCAAAAAGCCGTCCACCGCGGATTCATACAAATATAAAACCAGGGCTGATTACAGATTGCCGGAGGCACAGATTTAGCCAGAAGCCAGAAGCTAGCAGCCAGAAGCTATTATGCATCGAGATCTGTTAGGACAAGCCTTCGCCGCCATGCGCCACGACCTGCGCAAGACTACGCTCACCATGGCGGGCATGGCATGGGGCATTGCAACCGTCGTGCTGCTTCTGGCATATGGGAACGGCTTCGGAACCGCGATCCAGAATATCTTTCAGAGTTTCGGCGCGACCGCGGTTGGAATCTTTCCCGGTCGAACCTCGCAACAGGCGGGCGGAAACAAGGCGGGAGTTCAGGTCCGCTTGACCAATGACGATATTGAACTGCTGCGAAATAACGTTCCTCTGTGCCGCCATGTCGTAAGAATGTCGCAAAAAGATTCCTCGGTGCAGAACGGCAACCGTACCTTCACCATGCCGGTGATGGGCATGGACGCGTCCATTGAAGACATCTGGAATCTCGACATGGGACAGGGCCGATTTATCGACGATGCCGACACCGCAAGTCATGCTCTGGTAGCCGTAATCGGATCGGAGGCGAAAGACAAACTATTCTCCGGAGCCCCTGCGCTGGGCGAGGATATCCGCATTAACGGCGTGGATTTCCAAGTGGTGGGCGTGGTCAAGCCGCGCATGCAGGAAGGCGATGACGACGATAACCGCACCATCTACATCCCCTACAACTCGATGAACGTTTTGAAAGACAATCATTATCTGGATGGCATCTGGATGGATTCGCAGGGACTCGATCACGACAAACTGGATGAGACGGTGCGGACCGTGCTGGCAGCGGCGCATAACTTCAAAGCCGATGACATTCGCGCCCTACAGGTTTTTGACGCGCAGAAACAACTCTCGCAATTCGGAATTATTTCCCTGGCTCTGAAAGTATTGCTCGGATTTATCGGCGCGCTCACGCTTGGCATCGGCGGCGTCGGGCTGATGAATATGATGCTGGTTTCCGTGACCCAGCGCACCCGCGAGATCGGCGTGGAAAAGGCGCTGGGCGCGCGGCGCAAGGATATCTTGTTTCAGTTCTTGGCCGAAGCCATGGCAATTACGGCTGTCGGCGGAGTCCTTGGCATCGCGCTATCGTATATCGTCTCGCTCTCGCTCGGTCGCCTGACATTTTATAGCGCGATGGCAAAGCATGCCGAGGCCGGCGACATTCGTCTGATTGTTTCGCCCATGATTTTGCTGGTTGCCACCGGAATCCTGGCCATAGTCGGCGTTGTAAGTGGAATGGTTCCGGCCATGCGCGCCGCCGGTCTGGACCCGATCGAAGCCCTGCGCTACGAGTAGATTTAAGCGATCTCGTAAATGGGTCCTGCAAGCTTCGTCAAAATGCTGGCCGCGGATTTCAGAAAGGCGCGAGTTCACAAGCCGCGACAAATGAGCGAATCGTTTCGGGAAGGGCACGAGTTCACTCGTGCCGTTAACGTTGTAAATGTGGCCGCGCTTTAGCGCCTGAGGGAGCCAGACTACTAGCATAGAGAGCACACACAATGACAGCCGATGACATTCTGAATTTAACCCCACCAAAAGTCGACGCTCGCGTTGCCTACGGCAGCGATCCGAATCAGTTTCTGGATTTGCGTCTCCCCCACGCAAAGCCTCCGCATCCACTGGCGATCTCCATCCATGGCGGATACTGGCGGGCCCACTACGATCTGGAATACCTGGGGCACCTGTGCGCAGCACTGGCCGCGCAAGGCGTGGCCACGGCAAATTTAGAATACCGGCGCGTCGGCAATTCCGGCGGAGGCTGGCCCGGAACCTTCGCCGACATTCGCTCGGCGTATCAGTTTCTAACCCAGAACGCCCGCAAATATGAATTTGATCTGGCCCGGTTAGTAGTGCTGGGACATTCCGCTGGAGGCCAACTCGCGCTGTGTTTGGCGGCGCATGAGGCGGGAGTAAAGGCCGCGATTTCGCTGGCCGGCGTGGTCGATTTACAGCGTGCCTATCAATTGCATTTGAGCAACAATGCCGTGGTCGAATTTCTGGGAGGCACTCCCGCCGAAGTCCCCGACCATTACCGCGAGGCCGATCCCATGCAACTGGCGATTCGCCCGCGACAGTTTCTGGTGCACGGCAGCCAGGACGATATTGTCCCTCCGGCTTTAAGCAAGGATTACGTAAAAGCGAAAACCAAAGAAGATGCCCGGCTGGTTATGATTTCCGCCGCGGGCCATTTTGATTTGGTGGACCCTCGAACCCGCGCCTGTAATGATGTGGAAAAAATCGTACTGGAAGCGGCGAAAGCTTAAAGCCACACCGAACAGCCCTCGCCGCGCTTTGATCAAGCGACCTTTGGTTTCACTTCCTCTTGCAACCCGCCCGAGTGTTCCGGATTTTCCCCAGGCTCGGGAAAGCCGGAGTCCGCATCTTTCAGCATCGGATCCTGGTCGCGGTGTCCGAGTGGTTCGCTGAGTGCGGCATTCCCATCGTGATGATGATCTTCGCCTTCGGTTGCGCCTTTGCCGCGGTCCGGATCGTTGTCAGAAATCTTTTTCATGAGACCCTTTCTAAAACCAGCCTATAAGATGCTGTTTGCGGGACGGTGGCAGGCTCCATCCGAAAAATCATTCTCCAGGCCGTGCATTCGAAGCAACGCCCAATTTCCGCAGACGTTCCCGCGCTTGCAGCGCCTCGGGAGACCGCGGGTAACGCTGGATAACATGGCGCAGTTCCACCACTCCGTCCTCTTGCTTGCCGAGCTCAATCAGCGAAAACCCTTTTTTCAGCTGCGCCGAAGCAACTTTGGTTCCCGTTGGAAAATTTTGCAGAACCTGGTCGTAGCTCTGCGCCGCCTGCTGATAATTTCCCTGCCGGAACTGAATCTCCCCCAGATAGAAATAGCAATTCCCGGCAAGGTCGGTGTTGGGATAGTACTTGACGTAGTCGGAAAATTCCTGAATCGCGAGATCGTTCTTCGCGCCGTTGTAGTCGCGTAGCGCGTTGTTATACAGAACGTCCGGCGGAGGTGCCGCCGCCATCGCCTGCTGCTGCGCCTGCACCTGCGCCGTCGAGGCCGCTGCGCTCTGCTGCGAAGCTTGCATGTCCTCGAGCTGTTTGCTGACTTTCGCCAGACGCGCCTTCAGTTCGTCCAGGCTGTCGTTGAGCGATTGAATCTGCCCGGAAAGTTGATCGACGTGGCTGGAGGAATCGCCCTGCTGTTTTTGCAAAGTATTTTGCAGGGCGGTGACGGCCGCGGCGACTTTGTTCACGGCATCGGTGTCGCGCTCGACCAGGTTCGTCATGACGCCCATGCGTTCGTCGAAGCCGCGCTGCATCGCAGTCATCTGCTCTTGCAGTTGCTGCACTTGCGTCTGCAGCTGAATGGTCTCTTTATTAACGGCCGTCGCCGGAATTGCAGTAAGGCCCAGCAATACAACTACGGCGAAAATAGCGGAGCGGAAGTGTGATTTCATAAGCGCTTATTTCCTTCGATCCATTTTAGATGGGATGCGCCAGCTATGGGTTGTGAAGATTGGGGACAGGAACCTGGATGGGTATGGGTAGGGCGTTGCACTAGACGCTGTCTCGTCTTTGAGCTGCGGTGGAAGAGGGCATCGCCTGCACGATGCCCCCTCCACTAAAGCCGCTTACTTTTGGTAAACCAGGTGCCCCCGCCGGTTCTGCTGCCAGCAGGATTCGTTTTCTTCCATGCAGAACGGTTTTTCCTTACCGTAGCTGATGGTTTTAACCCGGTTGGCGCTGACTCCGGCGGCCACTAACGCGCTCTTCACTGAAGATGCGCGCTGATCGCCGAGGGCCAGGTTGTATTCGGTCGAGCCGCGTGAATCGCAATGTCCTTCAACCGTGAAGTTGATTTCGGTGTGCTGGTTGAGGAATTGCGCGTCGGCCTGGATGGCGGCCTGTTGGTCGCCACGAATATCCGACTTGTCGTACTCGAAATAAATATCCTTCACACTCTGCCCGAAGAGATCTTCTTCCGAAGGCGAGGGCGTTGGAGGAGCCGCAGCCGCTGGCGGCGGCGTAACGGTGAGTCGCGTGGTTGCGTCCTGCGTTCCGCCCGATCCTTTCGCCGTCAGGTGATAGGTGGTGGAATCGTTAGGCGTGACTTGCTGCGATCCGCTGGGCTGAACCGCACCCACGCCGTCGATCGAAACATCGGTGGCGTTCGAGGTCTGCCAGCTCAGGGTTGCGGATTGCCCGTGTTGAATCGTATCGGGGCTCACGGAAATCGATGCGGTTGGCGCCGGAGGCGGTGGCGGCGGTGGTGGCGGCGGTGGTGCAGTTTTCTTATGGCAAGCGCCCAGCAAAAGAATGGACCCTAGCGCAAATGCGGTGGCGGCAGATTGCAGAGTGTGCTGCTTCATGGCGTTTTTCTTTCCGTTTCTCATTACTTTGTTTCTCCTGCGAGCCCGAAACTTGATTTCGAGTTCAGACGAAGTGAATTTATTTCCAACTCCAATTTGGTTGTGAGTTCCGTCCCGTAAACGTCAACTGATGAAGCTTAGTACCATCGGCGAGCATTTCCCAGAGTTCTTCTTTCCCCGACCGGCTGGATTGAAAAACAATATGCCGTCCGTCCGGTGCCCATGAGGGAAAATCGTTGCGTCCGCCGTCATGCGTAAGCTGAACCCATTGCTTGCTGGCGATATCCATCAGATAAATATCGGAGGATCCTGGTTCGCCCGGACCATATTTGCGGATCCACGCCAGCGTCAGAAATTGCCCGTTGGGCGACCAGTTCGGCGAAACCGCATAGCCCTGATCGGTCATACGCTGCTGGTTCGTGCCGTCGGCCTCCATCGTGTAAAGCTGCGGCAGTCCAGTGCTGCCGCTGACGAAGGCGATCTGCGCTCCCGTCTTGCGATTCCACGTCGGCGAAACATCCGGACCTTTGCCTGTCGTCATGGGATGAAGATTTCCGCCGAAGGAATCGCACACGAAAATCTCCGAATGCCCACCGCGAGACGACGAGAACGCCAGGCGCGCGCCATCCGGAGACCACGACGGCGAAAGATTTGTACCCCCAAAATGTGGAAAACCTACGAGCCGGTTCAGTTCGGTCGAGTACATCAAAATATCCCAACCCGACTTCGTCAACGAACTAAACGCCAGCCGCGAACCGTCGGGCGAGATGCGCGGCGAAAGAGAGATTGATCCCTGATGAGTGAGCTGACGCTGGTTGGAGCCGTCGTAATCCATCATCCAGATTTCTTTGTGGCCCGATCGATCGCTGACGAAAAAGATTTTACTCTCGGCGATGCCCGGAATTCCGCCCCCTAAACGAAGAATAATTTCGTCGGCGAATTTGTGTGCGATAACCCGGGCGGAATCGTCAGTCGCCAGATCGGAATATTGCTTTCCAAGAATCGAGGGCGAAGCCGTATTTTTCACATCATAAAGCCAGCCCTGGACGATCACCTTGCCTCCCGCCACCGCCAGATTGCCAAAGGCCAGCATGGCCGCATTCGGCGGCGGCGAGTTCCAGACACCGAAGGTGATTTCCGTCGGGTTGCCCGGAACTTGCAGCGGATAAAAACTCTTGGAGACCAGATCGACCACGCCGGAATTATCCAGATCGCTCCAGAACGTGTCGTTAAAAGTCTTGAGCAAAGAAGTATTCAGCGGATCGGCGTTCGCGGGCTTAAAGTCCGGTACCGCTAGCCGCACCCGCTCGACCCCAAGACCCGATCCCGTGCGTACCCAATCCTGCGCGGAGGCCGGCCCGGTCAGGAACACGGTCGCGAGCAGAAGCAACAGGCAGGCGCTCGCCAGACCCTGAGCAGGCGCGGCGGAGAGCGGAGTTGGTCTTCGGTTATCGCGCATCCGGGCAAGGAAACGAAAGCATACCGCGAACGACAATATCGTAGTCCGATATGTTTTTATTTTCAAGTTACCATCGATCATAGTCGAGAATTTGGAACCTAAAGAATCACCGGTGCAATCTGCGCCCAGTTTATTTTTTGCTGTAATCGAACCAATATTCTACTGAGATTTTATTGCCGCTATAGTCCCGCGGCAGCGGCCCGAAGGTGTCAATGCGTTGCAGCGCCCGCGTCGCCGAAATATCCAGCGACGGGATTCCGCTGGACTGCTCCACCTGCACATTGAAAGGATGCCCGTCCCGGGCTACGTCGAATGTAATGTAAACCCGCTCGGCGCTGCTGGTGATGCGTGGATCGACTTCGTACTTCAACCAGTTCTCAGAAACTTTCTGCTGAATGACTTGCACATACCACCCAAATCGTGTGCCAAAATCGCCGCCTCCCCCCGAGACTCCAAAACCACCCTTGGCGCCGCCCGCCGCAAAGCTGCCGTAAGGCCCGCTCACCGGCCCACCCTCCCCAAACGCCGCCTGATTGGTTTCCGGTTCGGGCGTGGGTTGCGCCTTGGCCTTGGTGGGAGTCGAAACTTTCTTGGGCTTCACCTTCGTATTCTTGCCCTGAATTTCGATCGCGTCCGGCTCTTTCTCCTCAATCTTTGGTTGCGATTTTGTCAGGCCCTTGGATTCATTGGCCAGAACATTCTGGTTCGCGCTGGACGCAACCGATAACGGAACCGAACTCACCAGCGTCACGCCCATGGCTGAACCGCCGCCGCCCGCGCCCCACTCCGAACCGCTCCGTCCGGAAAATATAAATGGCACGATAATAATGATGGCCGTAACCACGGCGTGGAAGCCGGCGGACCAGGCGAGGGCGCGTCCCCAACTATCGTGTTCGAAAAAAATCTCAGCGTTTTGCGCCATTTTCTTCCAGAGGCTGAGTGACAATGCTCACGTTGGTAATGCCCGATTGCTTGACCGCGTCCATCACCGTGGCGAACGCGCCGAACGGAACGTTCTCATCGGCGCGGATAAAAATAAATTGATTGCGCGGATCGCGAATTTTTTGCTTCAGCCGGCTGGCGATCTCATGGATGTTGACCGCGTCGTTGCCCAGGAACACGCGCTGATCTTTGTTAATCGTGATGACCGTGCGCTCTTCGGAAATCTCCTTCACCGTCCGGGTCTTGGGGACATTCACTTCGATGCCCGATTGCAGCACTGGCGCGGTCACCATAAAGATGATCAGCAGCACCAGCACAACATCGACCAGTGGCGTGATGTTGATATCGGCGAGCGCCGTCTGCGTACGGCCGTTGGAAGCGGTGAAAGCCATCAGCGCCTCACTTCGGCCGCGGCCTGAGGCTGGATGCTTTCGATGGCGTTCATCACTTCAAGCGAGAAATCGTCGCCCCGCGCCGCAAATACCCGGATCGAATTCCCAATCAGGTTGTAGGCAATTACCGCCGGAATCGCAGCCGCGAGTCCCGCCGCCGTTGTGATCAGAGCTTCTGAAATGCCGGGCGCTACCGCCCGCAGCGTTGCTCCGCCCGCCGTTCCGAGCCCGTGAAACGCGTCAATGATTCCCCACACCGTCCCGAACAGTCCAATGAATGGCGTGACCGCAGCAGTGATGGCCAGCCACGGAACGTTGCGCTCCAGCCGCGTAATCTCTTCCGACGCGCCAATCTGCATTCCGCGCTGCACAGCGGTCAGGCTGCGCAGACTGGCCGAGGGCGTCGTCAGCTGGCGCTTATATTCCAGAAACCCGCCTTCGAAAACCCCCACCAGAGGGCTGGGGCGGAATTGATCCGCAACCGCCGCAATATCCTGCAACCGCTGCGCCTTGCGGAAAGCTCGCAGAAACCTCCCGCTTTGCACTCGTGCGCGCCGCAGCAGGCTCCACTTGGTCAAAATAATCGCCCATGAAATCAGGCTAAAGGCCAGCAGCGTCACCAGCACAAATCTGGCGACCGCGCCCGTGTTGGAAATCAATTCGAGGGTTTCTCCCCCAACTATATAGGTAGCAAGGAAAGCAGAGTATGAGAGCAAATGCATCTTGGTTAGGAATTTCCTTCACGCGATTATAGATGATTCGCGCTGCGGACCTGATGGGACGTATCGAAAACGTAACCCGATCGCTGTGGATTTTCCCGCGAATTCATCTCTCTGAAACTTTTCCCGGATTACATCTCAGTTTGCCGCGCGACTTATCGGGGGCAGCCGCCCCCACTGTCCAGTCGAGCGAAGCTCGACGCGTTCCTTATCAACGTCCCAAACTGAGGAACGCCCTTTTTCCCAGTCCCCTCACATTTCCTTTCTCTCCCCAGCCAATCTCCGCTATTCTCTACCCGGGATGACCACGCTGCCTCTTTCCGAACTTCTCGGCGCCACCGTGTATGACCCGTCCGGCGCGCCCTCCGGACGAGTCCGCGAAGTCACTCTCGCTCCTCAGGAAGACCGCACCCGCATCGCCTCGCTCATCGTCAAAACCAAGTCTGGCAACCGCGTGCTTCCCTTCTCCGCCATCTCCACGATCGATGCCAATATCCACGCCTCTACCAATCCGTCCGACTGGCCCGCCGCCAACGGCGCCGAAGGCTTATTCCTCCTTGATCGCGATCTCCTCGATCAACAGGTCATCGACATCAACGGCCGCAAAGTTGTCCGCGTCAACGACGTCGAACTCCAAATCGATTCCGTCACCGAAGCCGGAAATCCTCATACCACTCTGCGTGTCACCTCCATCGATATCGGAGCCCGCGGCGCTGTCCGCCGCCTTCTGCGCGGCCTGGCGCCCCGGGCCGCACTCCACGTCCTCGTCGAAAAAATCCCTCCGCGCACCATCCCTTGGACGTTCATCGATCTGATCGAAACCGATCCCGCTCGCCGCGTCAAGCTCAAGATCTCTCACGACGGTCTCGCCAAACTCCATCCCGCCGATATCGCCGACATCGTCGAAGACCTCGCACCCGACGAGCGTGAAGCCGTCTTTCGCACCCTCGACGAAGACGTCGCCGCCGAAACTTTAGAGGAAGTCGCTCCCGATATTCAGAAGTCCATCGTCGAATCGCTCGACTCCGAACGCGCCGCCGACATCGTCGAGGAGATGGATCCCGACGCCGCCGCCGACCTGCTCGCCGATCTCTCTCAGGATCACACCGAGCAGATCCTCGTCGAAATGGAGCCAGAAGCCAGTCAGGAGGTCGTCGAACTCCTCGAACACCGCGAAGAAACCGCCGCTGGCCGCATGACCACCGAGTTCCTGGCCCTCCCCATCTCCGCCACCGTGGAAAACGCCATCGGCGTCCTCCGCGAATTCGAAGGCGGAGTCGAAACCGTCGGCACCATCTACCTCGTCGACTCCCACGGCACCCTCGCCGGCGCAGTCCCCCTCGCCAAACTCGTCCTCGCGCAACCCGGCGATCCGCTCCTCTCTATGCTCTCCGAACCTCTCGTCTTCACCCACGAAACCACCAGCGACAATGAAGTCGCCGCTCTCTTCGACAAATACAATCTCGTCACCCTTCCCGTCATCGACGAGCACCGCAAACTAGTCGGCGTCATCACCTCCGACGACGTAATCAGCATGCTCCGCAGCAAACTCTAGCTTTACCCCGTACCCCTCCGTGCCCCCTGTGGTAAAGATTTTGACTTGTGGGTTTGGTTCAACTGACCACTACCCACCGACCACGGCCCACTGTTTATAATCATCCGTTCCCAGGAGACTCCCTTTGCCCTTCGCCGACCTCCGCCAATGGATCGCCGCCCTCGACCGTGCCGGCGAACTTAAACGCATCCAAACCGAAGTCGATCCCATCCTCGAAATCGCCGAAATCACCGACCGCGTTAGTAAAGGAATCACCACGAAAGAGCGTGGCCCATCCAAGCCGTCTTTTGGCTTGGGTGGGAACCTCGAACCTGCAAAGCCAGGAGGCCCTGCACTCCTCTTCCAAAACATAAAAAACCACCCCGGCCACCAACTCCTCATCAATCAGTTCGGCTCCGAAGCTCGCATGAAACTCGCCCTCGGCGTCACCTCCTTCGACGAATTCGCCGACCGCATCAAAATGTTCCTCGACATGAAATCCCCTCAGGGCTTCCTCGACAAACTAAAAATGCTCCCGCTTCTCACCGAAGCCGGAAAATTCTTCCCCAAAACCGTCCCGACTGGCCCCTGCAAAGAAGTCATCAAACACGACAACTTCTCCCTCCTCGATTTCCCCATTCTGCAATGCTGGCCCCAGGACGCCGGCCGCTTCATCACCCTCCCCTGCGTTACCACCCGCGACCCCAAATCCGGCAAACGAAATTTAGGCATGTACCGCCTCCAGGTCTACGACGAAAAAACCACCGGCACCCACTGGCAACGTCAGAAGGTAGCGGCAGAACATTTTCGTCAAGCTTTGCGAAACGCCGGCAGCTCATCGGAAGCGGGTGCCCCATCCTTGTCGCGTCCTGTGCGACAAGGTGGGGATTTTGACCTTCGATCCAATAGACACTCGGTTGACATAATGGCCCGTACCTCCGGCGGCCAAGTTCTCTCAGAAAATCCATCGGGAAAGATGGAAGTCGCCGTCGCCATCGGCACCGATCCCGCCGTCACCTTCTCCGCCATCGTCCCCGCCCCGCCCGACGTCGAAGAATACTTAATCGCCGGCTTCCTCCGCGCCGCTCCCGTCGAACTCGTCAAGTGCGAAACCGTCGACCTCGAAGTCCCTGCCTCGAGCGAAATTGTCCTCGAAGGCTACGTCAACCTCGACGAACTCCGTACCGAAGGCCCCTTCGGAGATCACACCGGCTTCTACTCCCTCGAAGATCTCTATCCGGTCTTCCACGTGCAATGCATCACGCACCGCAAGGATCCCATCTACGCCGCTACCATAGTCGGCAAGCCCCCCATGGAGGACGCCTACATGGGCAAAGCCGTCGAGCGCGTATTCCTCCCGCTCATGCGCCTCACCATCCCTGAATTGATCGACATCAATCTGCCGATCGAAGGCGTCTTCCACAATTTAATGATCGTCTCCATCCGCAAGTCCTATCCCGGCCAGGCCCGCAAGGTGATGAACGCCATCTGGTCGCTCGGACAAGCCATGTTTACGAAAGTCATCATCGTCGTCGACGAAGACGTAGACGTCCAAGATCTCGCCGACGTAACCCTCAAAGTCCTCAACCACATCGACCCCGAGCGCGATATCCAATTCACGCTAGGCCCCGTCGACTCCCTCGACCACGCCAGCCGCCTCGCCAACTACGGCTCGAAAATGGGCATCGATGCCACCCGCAAATGGCCCACCGAAGGCTTCACCCGGCCGTGGCCTGATGAAATTGTCATGGATGCAAAGACGAAGGCGCTTGTGGATAGCAAGTGGAAGGCGTTGGCGAAAGAGTTGGGGATAGATTAGCTACTGCGAAGCAGTCCTGTGGGCATAGCCACCCTTGGCTATCCCGAGCGTAACAAGGGGTTACTACGGAAGACGAAAGGTGTTACTCGTCCTCGTCAGACACGTGCTGGCTATAGTGCATCGTGTCATCGGGGTTGTCCTTCACGCAAGCCATCTTGCACATAGCCATAGGCGTCGGCAAATTCTCATTCCATACCCAGCCCACCGGAAGATAGCGCGCCTCGTCGTTCACAATCTCTTCCGTCGGCGCAAACGATACCCGCATGCCCTTCTCCACTTGCACAAACTTCTCTGAACTCGGTTGAAATCTGCCAGCATCGTCGTGCATGTGCGGCATAAATACGCCCAGGTTATACACCGCCAACTTGCGCATCATCTCCTGTACTTCAGGAAGCTGAATCGCTTCCTGCGCGGTCCGGAGTTCCTCCGGTAAGCTAGCTGCCTGTTTCTCAGTGATACTCATAGCCTCTCCTCTATCCATCGATTTTAGTTTGATCCAGAAACCTGGTCTATCTGGTCCACTTACAGTTCGCAAACTTTCTATCGTGGGGAGGCTATTACTCCATCTGGTCCTTGTCAAGCGAAACGGCGCCCGTGTGCCACTACAACGTGGGCGGTCGACCCTTATCTTCTGTACGAGGCCCGGACGTCTGCCACCACAGCTGCCCCGTACTTTGCACGTTTTTTCCAAGACAAAGCCCGGGGCAGCCAACTGCTTCTTCTAATACCCACAACAGATCGTGCAGGACGTGTGACAGATGACCTCATAGCCGCTCGGCTCGCAAATGCAAACAAAATTAGTTTTGCTCGCATCTTTCACCGGGTTCGTCGCCGCGCTTGCAATAAAGTTTCCTGATAACGCTGCTCCATGCGTAACGGAAAGCAGCACAACGGTGCAGAGCTTCAATATCAAACGTTTCATTGTTCCTCCTTTTCTTTCTAACGAAGTAGCTCCCAACAATCGTGCGGAGCCATCGCCGAAGCTTCATCCCAGATTCACATCACTGGATCGCCCGCAAAACTTCGTCTTGCTCCTCCTTCGAAAGCTCTTCCACCCACGAACGCGAAATAGCTCCGTGGCTATCTACCCAAAGCAAAGTGGGCGTACCGGCAAGGCGCAGCTTCGCAAAATCTACATTCGCCAGAAACGGTAGTCCATGCAGACCGTGCGTATCGATATCGTGTTGAGCGACATAGCTGTCATCCGGAAATACCGATAACAATTCCGTCCTGACTCCGCCCTTTCCATATCGATCCTGTAACTCGCGATATAACTCCATATTCCGCTCGCAATGCACGCACCCGTAACGCAATGCCATCAAAAGCGTCCGGTCGTGTTGCTCCCACCGGTAACCCTCCGGGGCCAGCACACGCTCCCCAGGCGCGAACTCGGCCGCCGTCCCGGCAGCGTTCTCACTTGCGCCCGCTCTATGCTCGCGTTTGCTAAACAGACTTACGCTGATCAGTACCACGAGGATAATAATGGCGATACTCGCCAGAGATCCAGCTTCTCATTTAGCCGCCTCCGGCTCACGGTATAATAGAAAAAGTATGCCGGTCCTGAAAAACATCGCCGCCATCGCCAAAGGCATGAGCATCACCTTCATGGAGATGTTCCAGCCCACCACGGTCGAAAACTATCCTGACGGCGAAGGCCCCCTGCGCGGCGCTCGCATCGAAGCTCGCTTTCGCGGAGCCCATGTCCTCCAGCGCGATGAAAACGGCCTCGAAAAATGCGTTGCCTGCTTCCTCTGCGCCGCCAACTGCCCCTCCAATTGCATCTACATCGAAGCCGCCGACAACAGCGCTGAACACCGCGTCAGCGGTGCTGAGCGCTACGCCAAGGTTTATAACATCGATTACAACCGATGTATCTTCTGCGGATACTGCGTGGAGGCTTGTCCGACGGACGCGATTACGCATGGGCACGGATTTGAGCTTGCGACTTTCAATGCGAGTAATCTGGTGTACCGCAAGGAGCAAATGCTGGCCCCCCGGCCAGCACATATGGGAGCGAACGTGGTGTTTAACCAGGCCGACGTGGACGGTGGAGCTCCCAAGGAGATGATTGCGGGGAGCTAGAATTTTCCAGTTCGAACCAGACACGCCGGTCCGCAAGGACCGGCGTTTTAGTTTGCAGGCAAGCGTAGACAAATTCTTTTCTTCATCCTTTCTTCCAACTTTTATTTCCAACTCTGGCCGGTTCGGCAGCATCTTTTCTGGCATGATTCGAAAATTACAATCCGGGGAGTATCGGCTTTATTCGCGGAAGAAGGATGCGAAGACGGGAAAGCGGAAGAATTTGGGAACGTTTGGGTCGAAGGCTGCGGCGGAGAAGCATGAGCGGGCGGTGCAGTATTTTAAGAGAGTGTGAGAGCGGCTGAGATTCTCTCGAACACCAGGGCTGTCGGTGCTATCGGGGTCCTTCGACTGCGCATGACCGGCCTTTGGCCGGTCATGTTTCGCTCAGGATGACAAATTAAGAAAGGATTGCCAACGGCCCACGCCTCCCGCGTGAGTAATCCTAGAATGTCGATACGAGGCGGAAGGTGTATTGGCGGGAGGGGCCGAGGGCGTTGCCGGAGAAGAGTCCTCCGAAGTCGATTACTTCGAGCGTATTGCTAAGGTTCGCGACGTCGCCCTGGAAGCGTATTGAGCGTTTTTCGTGCCGGTAGAGATCGACGCCCACCGAAGCATTCTGCGTGAAGTAAGGACTGATGCGGCCGAGATTAAAATTGAGATGATTCACCACCACCTGACCATATTCCGTGGCGTACTGCTGCGCGGTTAAATCAGGTTGAAAGGGCAATCCGCTGTTGTAATCGGCTCCCACGGCGAGCCACAAGCGCGGAGCGAGCTGATAGCGGACACGGGCGCGTACTGTATTGCGCTGGTCCTGTGAGTCGGGGAAATGTCCGGTGGTCGGATTGACCGCATCATCTCCCAGGAATAATCCGCCGGTCACCGGGAACCAGGCATTTCCGACGATGTAGGAGTAGCTGGCGAAGCCGGAGAAGCGTCCCCATTGCAGAAGTTGCAGCTTGGCCTCCGCGCCGTAGAGAATGGCGTGGTCAAATGCGATCGGAAAACTGATTCCGGTACTCAGAATTTGGGAGTCGTCGGCGTAATTGTTTACGTCGCGGCGAAACATATTCGCATCCAGCCGCAGCTTCCCAAAGAATGCTTTCGTAGCTCCCAATTCATAATAGTTGCCGTGAGAAGGCTCGACCGGCAGTTGCACGGCGGGCACGCTGTTGTCTATGGCCTCGGCAGCCGGAGAACTGGACAAGAGTATGTTTTCGAAAGATGGCGTCTGGAAGATACGGTCATAGGAGGCGTGTATATTTACGCCAACGGAGGGGAAGTATCGTGAGACGGCAAGGCGCGGGCTGACTGCATTCTGATTCACCAGCAACTGGTAGTGGTCCCAGCGGAGGCCGGCATCGATGGACCAGTTGCCGAGCCGGATGGCATCCTCGACATAAGCGGCTTGTTCGAGATCCGGACGGCTGCCGAGAAAGTCAAAAGTTATCGCGCCGGAATCCAATATCCCCAGATTGACAGGACATTGCGGATCGTTAGGATTTGCGCAGTCGGGTATCACGTAGCTGGTGTTTTCGTGCAGGAAGATGGCATCGGACTCGATGCCCGCTTTAAATTCCTGCCTGCCATGATGAACCGAGATGCTGCCGTTGAAATAGATCTCCTTGAAGTCGTTGTGGTTGGTTGCAATGAGGGGCCAGGAGTTCTGGTTGGAATAAAAATCGGTGGAGGTATCGCGGGACATTCCGCGCAACACGCCGATCGCGTCAGAGGAAAAAATATGCTGGTAGGAAATAGTTCCCGAGGTTTCAAAGTTGTCGCCGGTCTGTAGCTGGCCTCCGGGAATGAAGACGCAATCGCCCGGCTCATTGATGGGGGGAACGGGTGGGCAGCCGACGGTGTTGTTGGCGTTCGGTAGATAGGCTCCGTTCTGCTGTACCAGTTCGTTGGGGATTTGATAGCGCGCGAGTTCATGGCGGACAATCATTGTGAGGCGGTCTTTGGGCGTGAGGTCACGCTCATAGCTTAGCGAAAAACTGCCGGTGGTGCCGTTGTTGGTGTAATTCTCAGGGACGACCGGATTGAGATAATGGCCGGTCATATTGCCGGAGGCGCTCAGGCCAAACGTATTCTTATTCCAGGTGTATTGGTCCTGCGTATTGATTCCGGCCGTGTCATAGGTACCGCCGAACATGGTGAGCTGGCCATGAAATCCCGGGTCTTGGTTCTTGAGGGTATTGACCTCAACCACGCCGCCCATCTTCCTGCCAAACTCCGCGGGAATGCCGCCGGTATAGATTTTCAGTGATTCGACGTCATCGGCTTCGACCTCGGGGCCGAAGCTGGGCGAACGGTTGTCGGTAAGGGGGATGCCGTCGACTACAAACTGCGTTTGATATTCCGACCCGCGCGGATGAAGAACCGCATTGCCTTCATAGAGCCAGCCGGGTTCGGAGTTCACCAGGTCCTGCATGGAGCGGCCGGGCAGTGCAGTCAACCGGTTCTGAATCGCCTCCAAACCGATTTCATTGACTGAACCGGCGCGATAGGGATCGACCAACGTGGCGGATGCGATGACATTCGCCGATTCGGAAACTGTAGCGACTTTCAGCCGAATCGTACGGTCCAAGGGCAGAGCGGAGCGTATTTCCACCGGCTCGGAGACTCGAGCGAAGGCCGGCGCCTCAATCTTGACTTGATAGATTCCATAAGGCAGGCGCCTGGCATCGAGGTTGCCCTGATCGTCGGTGGTGAACGTATAGTGATACTGGTTGGCCTCGCTGGTGAGTTCAACCGTGCTCTTCACGCCCAACCCAGAAGGGTCGGTGACAGTCAAACGCAATTCCCCGGTGAAGCTTTGCGAAAGCATGGGAAGAGCCCACAGAAGCACGGCAATCATCAACGCCTTTTTCATCTTTTACTTGTCACCCATACTTTTCATCCAAATGGTGTGGCTTCAGACCGAACAGCTTCGCTTTTATCCGGTAGCTCTTTAGTTTTAAGCTAGTCTGCTGCGATCCGGCATTCTTCAGAAGTTACTTTCGTACTCCATTATTCCGTGCATCTTATTTGTGTAGCAGGCTATCGGACAGGGGAAGCGTTACCAGTGAATATTCTTTCTTTAGGTGCTTTGTTCAGGGATTATTTTTTCGCTTCCGTAACCGCCAAGATCGAGATAAGCGCGGAATAATATGTTAAGCTCGATTTCTCCCCGCATCCCTGACGCAAAGGTGCATGGCTTGTCGTACTCTTCCGATTCCATCCTTTCATGGCCGCTTTCGAGGCCAGCCGATGCGGACTCACGGCTTTCTCCTTCTCCCGAAATTCAAGTAGTGGAGTTGTTTGAAGAGTTGCGTGACCGGCTTTTGCGCTATCTGCTCGCTTTGGGGCTATCGGCACACGACGGAGAAGAAATTATTCAGGAGTCGTTCCTGCTGTTGTTCCAACATTTGCGGAGCGGGAAGGCGAGGCAGAATCTTCGAGGATGGGTGTTTCGCGTGGCCCGCAATCTGGCGCTGAAGCAGCGGGCAGCGAACCAACGGCAGCAGCGAAGGATGGTGGAATTTAACGAGTATTCGCCAGAGCAGAGTGTGAACCGGAGTGCGAATCCGGAGGAGGAGTTACAGAACAAGCTGCGACAGAAGAGACTGCTGGCAGTAGTACGGGCGCTGCCCGAGCAAGACCAGTCCTGCTTGTTGATGCGGGCTGAAGGATTACGTTATCGCGAGATCGCCGAGGCGCTGGGAATCTCGCTGGGTTCGGTAGCGGCGTCGATGGCGCGGTCGCTGGCAAGACTGAGCCGGGTCGATGGAGGTTAAGTCATGAAAGAAAAATATCTTCATGTTCCGGACGAGCAGCTATTGCTGTATGCAGCCGAAGAAATGCCTGATAGTAGCGCCGCGCAAATTCAGGCGCACCTGGAAGACTGCGCCACATGCCGGACGCGAGCTGAGGAGCTAAAGAGCGCGCAGGCTGAATTTAATGAAGCGCATGAAAAATCATGCGATACGGAGCTGCCGCCGGTGGCCGATGCACGCGCGCTGCTAGAGGCGCGTTTGACAGAATTGGCAGACAGGGAGCGCGGGAACGGATGGTGGCGGAATGCGTGGACCGGTTTGTTGGAGCATCGTCAAGCGGTGATGCTGGCTGGCGCGGCGAGCGCAGCGTGTTTGCTGCTCGCCATGCGGCTGTACGGCCCGGCACAGAAACCGCAGCCGACGATGGCATCGTTTGGACATTGGGAGGAACCGGACCTGCGGCTGACCCCGGGAGCGACGGTTGCGGTGACAACGAGTGAGGTGTGCGGTGA
The DNA here is from genome assembly GCA_963818235.1 of uncultured Acidobacteriaceae bacterium. Taxonomy (GTDB): domain Bacteria; phylum Acidobacteriota; class Terriglobia; order Terriglobales; family Acidobacteriaceae; genus Sulfotelmatobacter. The sequence continues at coordinate 1,977,032 of CAWFRI010000003.1, read as the reverse complement.
GGCGTCGGAGAAGATAGCGCCGGTGCTTCCGGTCTCTCTGAAGCGCAAGGTGTTTGAATTATATGGAGTCACGCCGGGGCGTCCGGATGCATACGAAGTGGACTATCTGATTACTCCTGAGTTGGGGGGAGCCACTGACATCAGGAACCTCTGGCCTGAACCGTATGAGGACGCAGTTTGGAACGCCCATGTAAAAGATCAACTGGAAGATCGTCTGCACCGGATGGTTTGCCACGGCGATGTGGACCTGGCGACGGCGCAGCGCGATATATCGACGGACTGGATCGCCGCGTACCGCAAGTACTTCCACGCGGACAGGCCGGTCGAGGACGGAACGTCGTCGAACTTCGAGGATTCGCGGCGCTCGCTGCCGAAAACATAGTTTTTGACAAAATGCTGACAGGGGTCTGACAAATTGTGAGCGGTGGGAAGGGATGATGGAGGCACGACCGGGAGCGCAGAGAGTTTCCGGTTCGGCGAACTTCACGCCCTCGAACACGCATGAGGGAATGAGGGGGACGGGCGTTTTCACCGCAGGGGGTGAGAGCGCCCGCTTTAGTTTGAGGCGAAGGCGGGACGATTTCGAGTCGATGCGGTGTACGCGATTACCTTAGAATCGGAAATATGCGTAGACGTTAAACAGAGTTATAGGCTCCGCTGCTGGCAGCTACTAAAGTCGAGTCTGGAAGGACTGTTCACCGATGGCATCGCGGGAAAAGGTTCCACTTTTGACTGTGCTTCTTACTGCCTGCTGCCTTCCCGTTGCGGTGCTCTCACAAACGATGCCCACCGGCGCCGCCATCGACGGCGAAGTGAGCAAGATCATGACCCAGACCCACGGCAGGGGCCTGGCGGTTGCCGTCATCGATCACGGCAAGGTCGGCTATGTCCACGCCTACGGCGTCCGTAATGCCAAGGGAGATCTGCTGACCGCGGACACGGTCATGTACGGCGCGTCGCTCACCAAGACGGTGTTTGCCTATACGGTGATGCAACTGGTCGATCAGGGCAAGCTCAACCTCGACACACCCATCAAGGACGATCTCGACAAGCCGCTGCCGAGCTATGGCCCCGATCCGGTTTTCCCGGACAAGTACGGGCCATATAAAGATCTAGCCGACGATCCACGCTGGGAAAAAATCACGCCGCGCATGTGCCTGACCCATTCGACCGGTTTCAGCAACTTCTGGTTTATCGAACCAGACCACAAGCTGCACATCCATTACGAACCGGGCACGCGCTTCAGCTATTCGGGCGAAGGTTTCATCCTGCTGCAATTCGTCATCGAACACGGCCGCAAGGCGCAGGGGTTGGGGCTCGATGTCGGCGATCTGACCAAAGCCAATTTCGATCGGCTGGGCATGACGCGCACCAGCCTGGTGTGGCATGACAGTCTCGACGCGAATGTCGCCGATGGCTGGAACGATCAAGGCCAGCCGCAGGCACATGATAAGCGCAGCAAGGTGCGTGTGGCGGGCTCAATGAATACGACGATTTCCGACCTGTCGAAGTTTGCCGCGGCTCTGGTGCGTGGTGATGGCCTAAGTTCGGCCTCACGCGCCGAGATGACGAAGCCCCGCCTGCACATCACCACAGATCATCAGTTCCCCCTGTTCCTTCCCGACCTGCCGGTGAGTGAGCAGCGCAAGGATTTGTTCGCGGGTCTCGGGGTCGTCGCTTTCGATGGCCCGCAGGGGCATGGATTCTACAAAGGTGGCCACGATGGCCAGACCGCCAACACACTGGTCTGCATCGAAGCCGCTCAGCGTTGTGTTGTCGTCCTGTCGAACGATGTTCGGTCCGAGGCGGGCTTCGCCGATCTCGTAAGGTTCATTCTCGGCGACACCGGCGTGCCCTACGACTGGGAATATGGCGATCACGGTGGTAAGTCCTGAGTTCACAGTAGGTGACAAAAGCTAGAAGCCAATAACTATCCAATTAGCCATCCGTGCTTTCGCCCTCAGGTGGCGAAAAATCGCAATTATACTCATTCCTCCAAGTCATCTCCTTGCGATTTCATCTTGTTCCTTAAAGTTATTTTCGCAGCAATAGATCGGCGGCGAGGAAAGCGGCGAAGACTACACTGATCACGCCGTTCATGGTGAAGAAGGCGGCGTTGAGTTTGGTGAGGTCAGTGGGTTTGACGAGGGAGTGTTCGTAGAGCAGGAGCAGGAGGACGGCAAGGACTCCGGCGAGGGCGAGTTTGCCGAGGGCGAAGGCGGGGAGCAGGGCTACTAGCAGGAGCAACATGATGAGGTGGAAGGCGCGGGCGATCCAGAGAGCGGCGGGGATGCCGATGTGGCGGGGGATGGAGTGGAGTCCGACGGCGCGGTCGAAGTCGAAATCCTGGCAGGCGTAAAGGATGTCGAAGCCGGCGACCCAGAAGGTGACGGCGGCGGTGAGAAGAAGGATGCGAGGATCGAGAGAGCCGCGGACGGCGATCCAGGCGGCGGCGGGAGCGATGCCGAGAGCGAAGCCGAGAACGAGATGCGAGACCAGCGCGTAAAGCGTTTGGTGTAGGAGTAGAGAAGTAGGACGGCGAGGGCGACGGGCGAGAGCCAGAGGGTGAGGCGATTGAGTTGCGCGCGGCAAGAATGAAGATGGCGCAGGAGACGATCACGAACGTGGCGACGAAGGCGGGGGAGAGATAGTCCGGCGGGAAGAGCGCGAGTGCTGGTGCGGGGATTGGCGGCGTCGATGGCGGCGTCGGCGAGGCGATTGAAGGCCATGGCGGCGGAGCGGGCGGCGAGCATGGCGATGACGATCCAGAAAAGTTGATGAGGGGTGGGAATGCCGGAGGCGGCGAGCATGGCTCCGCAGAGAGCGAAGGGGAGGGCGAAGATGGAGTGCTCCCACTTGATCATTTCGAGTGTGACGCGGAGGTTGCGGAGGACGGGCATGGGGAGATTGTAGAACAGTGGGCAGAGGCTAGTGGGCAGTGGGCGGTTCTGTGCGCTCGACTTTCTGCTTTGACTGTCAGGGGACGGGGTAGGGTCGGAGACGGGGAGGAGATGCGTCGGGCTCGGCGAGCCAGAGGTGGCGGTTGTTGAAGTAGCTGAATAGCGGTTGCAGGTCGCTGCCGGGAATCTCGCGGGCCCAAACGACTTTTGAGTTGTCGATATCGGCGGCGTTATATACCCACTCGTTTTGAATGGTGCGGTCTGGCGAGTAACGCACGATTACGAGATGAAGTCCGGGAGTGGCATCGAGTTGTTGGACCATGCGGGCGCGGGAGACGCTGAGAGGCTCGGCTTCGGTTTGAGCGTTGAGGGCACGTTGGACGATGAAGACGGGGACATTCAACAAGGCGGCAAGCACGATCACGCGGGAGAGAGCTAGGCCGATGGGTTTGCCGAAGAGCTTCCAGCGCCGCAGATGCCGCATAGATTGCACCCAGAGCGCAAAAATGGTGGCGACGAGAGGGGCGGCGTAGTGAGGTTCGAGATAAATCACCGAGAGCAGGCCGGCAACACTGAGGCAAAGCTGAACCAGCAAAAGGCGCGTGCGGCGGTCGCGGAAGACCCAGGGCACGGCGAGGAATGGAATGGACAGAAGGCTGCCGAAGAATAACTGCCAGGTTCCTTTGATCCAGCGCCAGGATCTGTATTTCCAGCCGGCGAAGGTGGGAGCGAATTGTTGGCGCAGTGCGACGTTAAAGTAGTAATCGAATTGTGGGTTGGAGTAATGAAGTGGAGGCTTCTGCGGCTGCCAGGCGAGCAGGTTCATGTTTTCGTAGCGCTGTTGCGCAAGGGCTTGAGGCGGCAGAAGCGGGTTACCTGTGATCCGCCAATTGTAGTAGCCAGCGAAAAGTACGGTGAGCGTGAGGATGCAGAGCAGCGGTAATACGACGCGTGGAGCGGTGGTTTCGAAATTGGGACTGGTTTTGGAAACGAGCCAGACTGTCAGGGCGATGGCCACAGGAATACAGAAAATGAAACCTTTGAGCGGACGGCTATTGGCTAATAAGGCCGCGCCCGCAGCCAGCAGGAGAGAATCGCGAACGCGCTGATGGTGAATGATGCGCGGGAAAGATCCGAGAACTAAGGCTCCGGCGGCGGCGGCGACGGCGCCGCCCCAATAACTATTTATCCAATAGGTAAAGAGTCCGAGGCGCAGAAGTACAAAGGTGCCGCCCAAGAGCGCCCATTCAGGCGGGAACCAGGCCTGGAGCATCCAGGTGACTGAGGCGCACAGGAATGCCATGCTCAACAGCACGCCGAGCCAGGGATGGCCAAGCAGTTGGCCGAGGGCAAGAGTCGCGCCTTGAGCGGGAGGATATTTCGACATGTAGGTGGGTTGCTGGAGGACATGGAACGTGTCGAAGAAAATCCACATGGGATGTGGAGGATTGGTTAATTTGCCGTGAGCGAAAGTATCGGCGGCAAGCAAGTAACTGAATTCATCGTGAACGGCGGGTACGGGTACGGGGTAGAGCCAGAGAAGTGAGAGACGTCCGACAATGGCGGCGATGGCGATGGCGAGGATGGCCGCGCGTTTGCGGGCTGCGAGGGCGGCAGCAAGATTTTCCGCCGAAGTGAGCCAGCGGCCTGCGAACAGAACTACGGACAGGGCCACGGCGACAGGCGCGATGGGAAACAGTTGGCTAAGATGTGACGACAGTTCCCTCACGTGTCAGTGACATCCTTGTACCGCAAGACGAGTGATTCCCGCAACCCTCGCGCTCAATTCAGGCGATGGAAGCAGTATGAGGTTGCGGAAGAGGTTGCCGATCTTTAAGGAGTACAGGATTGGCAGGGAATTCCAGAGTGGTGACAACACGGATCGAGCTTCTCGATGGAGAGCCGAGGGCGGCTGTCCCTACATGTGTATCGAAGAGATTTGTTGTGGATAAGTAGTGCGTGGAGGCGGCGAGGTTCCTGTTATTATTTCGGTGCTCCAAACAAACAGAAACGATTCGTATAAGGAGTTCACCGTGGCGATTGCGCTGAGAGTGGATGTGGAGCGCCAGCCGGTTGCCTTGCCGGTGGGCGAGGTGGCGACGATAGAAGTGTCGGTAGTGATGCCTTGCCTGAATGAGGCGGAGACTCTGGAGACGTGCATTGTGAAGGCTCAGCGGGCGATGCGCGAGGCGGGTATTGCGGGCGAGGTGGTGATCGCGGATAACGGCAGCAGCGACGGGTCGGTGGAGATTGCGGAGCGGCTGGGCGCGCGGGTGGTGAACGTGCGGGCGAAGGGATATGGTAATGCGCTGATGGGCGGGATTGCGGTAGCTTCGGGGAAATATGTGGTGATGGGGGATGCGGACGACAGCTACGATTTTGGGCACATCCCGCGCTTTGTGGAGCAATTGCGGAAGGGCGCGGATGTAGTGATGGGCAACCGCTTCCGGGGAGGAATTCAGAAGGATGCGATGCCGCCGCTGCACAGATATTTTGGAAATCCGGCGCTGACGAAGTTGGGGCGGCTGTTTTTTCGGAGTCCGGTGGGAGATTTTTATTGCGGGATGCGCGGCTTTCGCAAAGACGCCTATGAGCGAATGGGCTTGCGCACGACGGGAATGGAGTTTGCGACGGAGATGGTGGTGAAGGCGACGCTGCTGCATATGCAGATTGCGGAGGTGCCGACTACGCTTTCTCCCGATGGACGGAGCCGGCCACCGCATTTGAGGACGTGGAGGGATGGCTGGCGGACGTTGCGGTTTTTTCTGTTGTACAGTCCGCGGTGGTTGTTTCTTTATCCTGGATTGGCGTTGATGCTGGTGGGAACGGCGCTGGGATTGTGGCTGTTGCCGGCGCCGAGGACGGTGGGCAGGGTAACCCTGGATGTTCACACTCTGTTGTATGCGGCGACGTTTGTACTGCTGGGATTCCAGGCGATTGCGTTTGCCTGCTTCACGAAAATATTTGCGATTTCGGAAGGGTTGCTGCCTCCGGATGCGGCGATGGACAGACTTTTCCGGTATGTGACGCTAGAGGTTGGCTTGGCATTGGGAGCGGTGCTGACGCTGGCGGGATTGGGAGCGTCGGTGTACGCGGTAAGCGGATGGGGAGCGCAGCATTTTGGCATGCTGGATTATCCGCGGACGATGAGGATTGTGATTCCGGCCGCGTTGTTGCTGACGGTGGGCGCGCAGACTATTTTCGCCAGCTTCTTTATGAGCGTGCTGGGGCTGCGGCGGAGATGAAGGCTTGCGCGAAGCGGCCGATGCGCGCATGAAACGGCCTCCTGGTTTTTTACGTAGTTTCCTGGCGGGCGCGCGCTTATCGATTTTCTTCTGGATGGTTACGGCGGCGGCTTTGGTTGGGATGCTGCTGCTGCTTCCGCGAAGTCCCCTACCCTGGCTGGATGAAACTTTGTTCGCATCGACAGCTTTGTCGATGGTGCGCGGCGGGGCCGCCACGCCTACGGTGCTAGCCGCTTTTCCTCATATTATCCGCGGCGATCTTTTTTATGGTCCGGTGATTGGTTTTCTGGGAGCGCTGGATGTGCGGCTGCTGGGGCTTTCAATTGTGGGCTGGCGGATGTTGGGATTTCTGGGCGCGGTGGGATTAGTTTTTTCGGCGGCGTGGGTGAGCGGGTGGCTGGATGAGTCGCGGACAGCGATGGCTGCGGCGGCGATGCTGGTGGCAGTGTCGCAAGGGATGGGAGCGCGGGCGACAAGCGGAAGGCTGGATACGGTTACGGTGATGCTGGAAATGATCTCGCTGGCTTGCGCGGTCGGAGCGGTGCGGCGGGAGGGCTTTGGTTATTGGTCATCGAGCTGGGCGGTGCTGGCGGGTATTTTTTGCGGACTGGCGGCGCTGAGTACGCCGAGGGCTTTTCCGTTTGTGCTGGGATTGTTCGTTGGCATTGGGGTTGAGTTGGTACTGGACCGACGGCGGGAGTTACGGGGGCGGGGAGTGGTTGTTGGAGTGGCGGCGCTGGCTCCGGTATGGGCATGGACGGCGACGCAGGGGATGACGCCGCTCGGATGGTTGCGATTGATTGCGGCTTTGAGCAGCGGGGACAAGTTGAGCGCTTCGCCGATTCTGCATGGGTCGTGGCATTTTTTTGATGAGCCGTTCGTGCCGCTGGCTTCAGGATTGCTTTTTACTTTTGTGATGCTGCTGGTGTTGGGTTGTGGGCTGGAGATGGCGGGGCGGTTGCGGGATGGCGAGGGTCAGAATGCCGGTTCGGGTTTGCGGTTGGCGGCGGTTGCGGTGGTGATGAACTATGTTGCGTCGCTACTGACGATTGCGCGCTTTTGGGATTACGAGATATTTGTGGTGCCGCTGGCGTTGCCGGTGCTGGTGGCTTTGACAGCGAAAATTTGGCGCGGCAGCGGTCCGCGTGTGATGCAGCGAGTGGTGATTTTGAGCTGGGTGGTGCTGGCGGGCGTTCTGATGGCGATCCGGTCGGGGAAGGTTGTGGCGTGGGCGGCTTCCTATGAGGAGCGCGATCCGCGACCGTTGCAGAATTTTGTCAGCGGTCATGTGCCCGGGAATTCGCGGGTATTCGGGCCGGAGGAATTTTATTTTTACGCGGTGGAGAATGCGGGGTCGCGCTATCTGTTTGTGCGGCCCAGAATCACGGGTGGTCTGGTGAGCAAGTTGGATCATGATCTGGATTGGCAGGAGCAGTTGAAGGCGGGCGAGAATGTGTATTTGATTTGGCCGAAGGATGACAGCTTGCCGCGCGGGCTGAAGACGAGCGATTTGCGGCTGGAAGGAAGCTTTACCGCCAAGCTGGGAAGTGAACCCGCAGGATGGCGAAAGGCGGGGTGGGGGTCGGGGTATCCGGATACGAATTTGTATCGGGTGGTGAAAGTAGCTGAGTAGTAGTTCTCTAAACAGGTCGAGCCCTCCTGAAACTTTTTCTTTCCCAAAACAATTTATGACACTTCTACGTGCGCGTTAGGAGCGCGATGAAGTGGAGTTTTGCTCCGAAGATCCAACTGAGGGGCGCGGGATAGAGGCCGATCTGGGTGATTAGTTTTTCGGGATGGAGACCGATTTGTTGCCAGGCGGCGCGCCACTGGGCGTCGGTCCAATAGTTGTAGGGAAGGGCGACGCCGAAGCGGGAGTTGCCGACGTAATCCATGAAGCGTAGCCGAGCGCCGGCGGCGAGGCCGTTGCGGTTGTGATCTTTGAGGAGAACGCTGTGAGCGGCTACGCGGTGAGCCTCGCGAAGGAGGACGGCAGGGTCGGGAGTGTGGTGAAGGACGTCGGAAAAAAGAACTGTGTCGAAGGATTGGTCGGCGAAGGGAATACGGAAGCCGTCAAAGATTTCGACGGGGATGTGAGTGTGGCTGCGGGGGAGAACGTCGATGCCGCGGAGGGTGAGATCGGGGCGGTGAGACTGGAGAACGGCGGAGATGAGGCCGTCGCCGCAGCCAACGTCGAGGATGCGGGCAGAGGGCGGTGCGAGTTGGGCGAACCAATTGGCGAGGGTTTCTACGCGGCGGTTGAAGACGAGTTTTTCGTGGAGGGTTCCGATGGCGGACATGGGCATAGGCAGTTTACAACCCTTCGGTCGCTGTCGCTCTCTCAGGGCAGGCTCCGTCGAATAGTACGGCTCGCTCAGATCCTTCGTTCGCGCAAAAGACGCGCTCTCTCAGGATGACAGTTCGGAATTAGGCGCACGATCTCAGGAGTTCTCGTTCCACTTCCTACACACCCACGGCTTGCGCCGTGGGCTGTATTCTTGCGCCGCTTCGCGGCTCTGGATCATCCTTCGCGCGAAGGGGCGCTTTGGTGGGATGACAGTCAAGATTTGTCTTCGATCAACGGGACGAAGCGAACGGAATCGCCGCTGGAGATTTCAGGGCGGGAGTTGATCATGCGGATGAATTGGAGTTGCTGGGAGTCGGGAAGACCGACGGGGATGATCATGCGGCCGGCTTCGCGGAGTTGCGCGAGGAGCGCGGGAGGAATGGCGAGGGCGGCGGCGGAGACCAGGATGGCGTCATAGGGAGCGTGAGCGGCGAGGCCCTGGGTGCCGTCCGCGGTGAAGATTTGTATGTTTGGGTAGTTGAGATTAGCGAGAACGGCGCGGGCGTTATTGGCCAGGGCGGGATGACGTTCGACGGAAAAAACTTGCGAGGCGAGTTCGGCGAGGAGGGCGGTAACGTATCCGGAGCCGGTACCGATTTCGAGGACGACGTCGGTGGGAGCGAGTTGTAGGGATTCCAGCATGAGAGCGACGACGTAGGGTTGGGAGATGGTTTGTCCGTTACCGATGGGGAGAGGATGGTCTTCGTAAGCTTGGGAGCGGAGGTTTTCAGGAACAAATTGGTGGCGAGGGACGCGGAGCATGGCGTCGAGGACGCGAGGGTTGGAGATGCCGCGGGGGCGGAGTTGGGAGTCGAGCATTCGTTGAGGGGTGGGCATGAGGAGGCAATGGTCAGTGATCAGTTTTCAGTGGTCAGTTCGGCATTGGGGTCGGCTTTCATGGCTGGTTTAGGGCCATGGCTATGATAGAGCTTTTTCAGTTGGGCGGTTCATGCTTGACACGTGATTCCCTATTACGGAAATGGGCGGGATTTTTGAGGGCGGGGGCGCGTTGTTTGAAAGATTACTCATCCTGCGGAATATACTTCCTGCAAAAGCGCGTACTTCCGAATCGGTGAGAGGTGTTGCGAATGGGTCCAGGGATTGCGACCGCCAAGCGTATGGTGAAGCCGTTGATATTGAGGACGGTGGGTCCGACTATTATTGGCGGGGATTTCCGGCGGGCGCGAGAGCGAATCCTGAAGGGACAGACGTTGGTGAAGACTCCGACGCATGGGGTGCATGAGGTTGAGGCGCTCACCGCGGAGGAGAAGAAGTTGATTGAAGACGTGTCGCTTGCGGTTGGGGCATTCGACTCGATGTATGTGTTGGGACAGGCGGACCATTATTTGCTGGTAGGGCTTTCGGCGGTACGATGCATTCGGGCGGCGATGGCGAGCGCCGGAGTGAAGGCGGAAAGTGTAAAGGCGGTTCTGGATTTCCCCGTGGGCTGGGGACGAGTGCTGCGATTCTTGAAAGCGGCGTTTCCGGGGGCGAGGGTTAGCGGAGCGGAAATCGATGCGCCGGCACTGGAGTTTTGTGTGCGTGAGTTTTCGCTGGAGGCGGTGACGGCGCCGATGGATTTTTCGTGGATTTCGCCGGAGAAGAAATTTGATTTGATATGGTGCGGGTCGCTGGTGACGCATTTGAAGGAAAAATCTACGATGGCGCTGCTGCGAATGTTTCGAGAGCATTTGACGGAGGGCGGGATTTGCGTTTTCAGCGCGCATGGGCCGGCGGCGGCGAAGTTGGTGCGGGAGGAAAAATGCGATTATGGGCTGAGTTTGCGGGAGCGGGAGAAGATGCTTGCGGAGTATGAGCAGATGGGATATGGGTATGGGGATTATCCGGATGGCGCGGGGTATGGGATTTCGCTGGAGTCGCCGGAGCGCGTTAGGAAGATGATTTCGGAATTAGGCCGGTGCGTTTTTTATCAGGAGATGGGATGGGACCGGCATCATGATGTGTATGGGTTTCAGAGGTAGGAAAGTTCCCGGCGTCAGCACAGGATTCTTTCGCCCCTTCGGGGCTGGCTGATTTGCCACGTTTTACCCACGGCTTGCGCCGTGGGCTGCAATCTTGCGCCGCTTCGCAGCTGAACCTGGGGTCATCCTCGCGCGCTGTTTACGGAAGATTCTCGGCGAGAATTTCAGGCGTCCCTACGGGGCGCGACTCGGTTCTGGGTTTCCGGTTTTCCCGGCGCTGGATGCGCCGGGCTATTGTCAGGCCTCCCTACGGGACGCTTTCTGACCAACTGGTTTTATTTTTTGCGGCGGCGGACGCGGACGTCGAAGCTGACTACGCCGTTTTGGTCGCGGGTGCCGACGACGGAGAGGTTGCGGTTGAAATAGTACTCGCCCTGAATGATCTGCTGGGAGCTTTGCGAGACGTTGGTGGAGTAGGTGAGGGAGATGTTGTTGGCGAATTCCTGTTCGATGGTAATTTGGGGGCCGTTGCTGACGGGATTGGTTTCGCTGGTGAGTCCCTGAGGATCGATTTTGATGTTGCTGGCGCCGAAGAGACGCTGGACGCGGCTGCTGACGGTGGAGTTGAGGGCCTGGCTGAGGATGAGCGCAGTGGCCTGATCGCTGAAAGCGGTTTGGCCGGATTGCTCCTGGAGTTGCGAAGATTCGTCACCGGTGCGGCCGAGGGCTAGCAGGGCGATGATATCGGATTTGGGTAGCGGAGGTTCGGAGCGGTAGTTGAGATTGAGGCCGCGGTCGGGCGATCCGGTAATGGTGATGTTGAGATCGTAGTTGCGGACGTGGGTGGAGGCCTGGAGATTGAGTTGAGGGTCGATTGATACGGGATTGGCGAAGGTGATGTCGCCGCGATCGAGAGTGTAGCGAGTACCGTGGAAAGTGGCCTGGCCTTCGAGGACATCGACGCGGCCGAGAACGGCGGGGCGGGCAACGGAGCCGCGGAGACGGAGATCGGCATCACCGGAGAGGCGGGCGATGGCGGTGCGCATCTGGAGCTCGGGCGCGGTCTGGACGTGAATGTCGAGCTTGATGTTGTTGAGCGGAGAGTTGGCGACGGTGATGGGCGAACTCTGGCTGCCGCGCTCGAGGTAGGAGCTGAAATCGAAGCCGGGAGTGACGGCGATTTTGTTGACGGTGATTTCGCCGGAGATGGTGGAAGCGGAGCGGGTTCCGACCCAGTGAAGATCGGCGTTGGCGGTGGAACTTACACCGGGGGGATAACGCAGGCGAACGTCTTTGCTGGAAGCAGTGAGATTGAAATTGAGTTGATGGTTGAGGTAGGTGGCGTCACCCTGGAGAGCGATGGTGCCGCCGCCGGTGCGAGCGGCGAGAGTTTCGATGTGGGCGTGATCGCGGGTGAAGATTAAAGAGCCGTTGAACTCGGAGAGGCCGCTGGGCAGAGTGGCGTAGGAGAGCGATCCGTTGGTGAATTGCAGGCGGCCTTGCGGAAAAGGATCGCTGAGGCTACCGGCGACGGTCATGTTCATGGTGACGAGGCCGGAAGCGGTGAGATTGGGATCGAAACTGGAAAGCAGTTTGAGATCGAGATGGCCGTCGGCGGCGAGATCCAGAGTGCGCGCGCCAGAGAGTTGTACGGAGCCGTGAGCGGTGAGGTCAGTTCCCTCCCCCAGCATGTGGAGTTGCTGGATGGTGATGGATTGGTTGGCGAGGATGAAGCGAACTTGATCCTGATTATGAAGCTGGACGTTTTCGAGATCGAGAGAGAGTGAGGAAAGATCGCCGTCGAGAGTCCAGCGTGAGGCGTGGAGGAGCTGGCCGTGAAACTGGAGAGAGCCGGCGACGGAAGAGTGTCCGGTAAGCTGAGCGCCGAGATAGGCGCGCCAGAGAGAATCGAGATCGAGCTGATCCATGCGGAACGAGAGGTCACTGGGATAGCCATCGCGCATCTGGATGTTGCCGCCGATCTGGAGGGAGCCGCGCTGGAGGTGGGAGTTGCCGGTGACTTGAAGAATATCGCCCTGGGTAACGGCTTGCAGGTCGAGGTCGCCGGCGAGTTCGTGCTCGAGGGTGAGGTTGCGGATGTGGATATTGGAATTGATGACGGGAGCATCCGGCGTGCCGGAAGCTTTGAGGGTGAGATCGGCGCGGCCTTCGAGGCCGAGACGATTCGGGGGAATCTGGCGGACGCGGGCGAGATCGAGATTATTTCCGGCGATATCGAGGCGGAAGGCGCGGGTGGTGGGATTGTAAGCGGCGCTTCCAGTAAGGATGGAATCGTCGTGGAGGAGATGGATGTTATCGAGCGCGAGTTCGCCGTGGGCGAAGTGGAAGTTGGAATCGAGTTGCTGGATGGGCTCGCCATAGGCGGAGGCGTGGTTGAGATGGATTTGTCCGTTGCCGTTAGCGTCGGATTCGGTGCCGGCGGCTTGCAGGGAAAGGTCGGCGGTACCGGTGATGGGATAGTTGTATCCGGCGAGGGCCTGGAGTGCGGCGAGATCGGTGTTGTGAATGTTGGCGCGGAGGGTGAACTCACTGGCGGAGGTGAAGTGGCCGTGGTCGAGAGTGGCGGAGGCGTCGAAGTCGGAAGAAGTGCCATCGCGGCGCAGAGTGCCACTGTGCAGCGCGATGGACTGGAAAGAAAGCTGGAGGGAAGTGGCAAGAGAATCCCAATGAGTTTGAAGGGGATGAGTATTGGCGGTCGCCGGAATGTTGACGTCGAAATTATCTACCTGGAGATTACCGGCAAGTTGAGGCGAGGAAATCTCTCCGGTGAGATTGCCGTTGAAGGTGGCGCGGCCGTTGAGAATGACAGGGAAGAGCGCGGGGCCGCGGACGGCGGCGACGACGGGAAGCCAATCGACGAGGCTGGAGGTGGAAACGGCGAGATGAAGAGCAGATGTGGAGGACAAGTTTCCGGAGGCTTGGACGTGGCTGGTTGGTGTAGCGAGGGTGAATTGCGGGAGATCGAGAGCGTCCGAGGCAGCGTAGTAAGTGCCGGTGGCATGGGCGGTGAGTGGGAGTTGTTTGGGATGATCGGGGGGAGTGGCGTCGAGGGTGAACTGGATTTCGGCGTCGCGGCGAGTTCCATTCCAATGGGTTTCGATGGCGCCGGAGGCGAGCGAGGCGAGGTGAAAATCGGGGAGAGGGTGAGCGTGGGAGTTGAGGGCGAGAGCGAGATCTTCGGCGGAAAGATCGCGGAGATGAAGGACGATGAGAGCGTTTTGAATGGCGAGAGGCCTGGATTTGGGAGTGGCAGGGCGGTTGAGCGGCGCGGCGGAGATGGTGGCAGTTTCGAATTTTTTCCTGGTTGCGGGGGAAAGATGCCGATCGGGGGCGAGCCATTGATTGAGTTCGGCGTCGCCGGTAAAAGATCCGGAAAATATTTTGCCTTGAATTTTAGACAGTTTGAGTTGCTGATCGGTGGCGGAGTAGCCGGTGGTGACGGCGGCTTTGGAAATTGAAATCTGATCGTTCTGGAAGAGGAGATCGCGAAGAGTGAGGAATCCGTTGGAGGCGAATTGATCGGGAGACCACGCGCCTTCGCCTTTGAGATCGAGGAGTCCGGCGCGAAGGTCGGGACGGCGGGAGATGGATGCGGCTTCGGCGAGGTCGAGATGAGCGTCGTAGGCGGCTTGAAGGTGGGGGCGGCGAAAGTTGGTGATGTGGCCGGTGGCGGAAAAATTGGAGTGGCCAGAGTTCCATTTGAATGAAGTGATATCGGCAGAGTCGGAAGATAGGGTGAAATCGGCGGAGCTCATCCAGGCGAAGGGACGGTAGTCGAGGAGTTTGGTATCGACGAGGCCGAGCAGGAGGCGGCCATTGTAGCTGGCGTGCAGGTAGGAATAATCGAGTTGCAGCCAGGTATCGCGGGCGGCGAGGTTGAGAGGAATTGTCGTCTGGTCATCCCAGAGCAGGCGTCCGTGGCGGAGTTCGAGTCGGTTAATGGAGAGCGCGAAGAGTTGCTCGATGGAAGTAGGTCCGGTGATGGTGACCGCGCGCTTGGGGAAATTTGTGGAACCGTCGGGATAAAAGGCGAGATGAATGACCGGCTGATCGAGGACGAGTTCGTCGAAGGCTAATTCGGAGCGGAGAAGAGATGTGATTTTGAGACGGGCGACAATGCCATCGGCGTGAGCGAGCGGGACATCGGAGGTGGATTCGCGGCCGTGGACGGTGATGTCGCGCACTTCGAACTGCATGCGAAAAGGAATGGTGTGAAGGCTGCCGATTTGAGCGCGGCCTCCGGTAATGCGTTCGATCTCGGCGACGAGGCGGCGACGGACGAGCGATTGAAAAGAATTGGTGGTGGTGTAGAGCAGCAGAGAGACGACGCAGACGAGAATGAGGGCGATGAAGGCGAGAAGATATTTCCACCATCGGCGAGTAGGCGGCGGAGTGGAATCCGCGGGGAGGGTCATCCTCACTATCACTGCGATTGCACTCCCGGGTTATTCGACGAGGTAACGCCGGGGATGTGGACCTGACCTTCGGAGCGGAGAGTTTGCAGCCAGGAGACGAGCATTTCGCTGACTTTTTCCTGAGTGAGGAGTTCGCGGATTTTGGAGGAGACTTCGTCGAGGGGAATTTCGGAGGCTCCGGCTTGTTTCAGTTTCGGGACGAACTGATCGCGGTAATAGGCTTCGATGGATTTGGCGTCGATCTGGACGGCGGGACGAAGGCGGGCATCGACCAAGCGCATGACATCGATCTGCTGCTGAACGTGGGCGAAGATATCTTTTTCGGTGATGTGGTAGCGGGCGAGAAGCGAGCGCCAAGCGTCGTCAGTGGAGGCTTGAGGATATTGCTTGCGGGCGTCGGCGATGCGGGAGTTGACTTCGGCGTCGGTGGCATGGCGGAAGTCGGCGGACTTCATCTGCTCACGCAGGAGTTCCTGATCGATGAGGCGGTCGAGAACGGCGCGGCGATCATCGTCGGAGAAACTGGAGATCGGGCGATCAGTGAGGAGAGCTTCGTAGCAGAGGGCTTCATCGAGATCGGATTGCAGGATGACGCGGCCATTGACGGTGGCGACGATGCGGTCGATGACTTCGGCGGACGCTGGCGCAGGGGCGATGAAGAGCGCGGAGAGAAGAAACGCGAGGGCGAGGGCGGCCGTGGCCGTCGTTATCGTGCCGGAAAAAGAAAATCTCATCAAAATGGCTGACCTATACTGAAAAAAACATTGAAGTGCTGAAGGCGTTGCGGAGAAAACGCCGTTGTTGGGTCCGTTGACGTGCTCGGCGTGTAGCCCGTGGGATACGCCGTCGGATTTAGATTGTAACCGAAGTCGAAGCGCAATGGACCGATGGGTGTCTTATAGCGCAACCCGATGCCGAGAACGTGAGAGGTGTAGTCGTAGCCGGAGTTGTCGAAGCTGGTGACGCAACCATCGTACTGAGTGGGAGCGGTGGATGGATTGAATTGCAGGCACTGGGAGGGGTTGGGCTGGTGCCAGCGGGCGAGGCCCTTGAGCATGTCGTGCCCGGCGGTGAAAACGTTGCCCATATCGTGAAAGAGAGCGAAGCCGAAACCTTCTCCGAGGTAGGGCAGGCTGACGGAAGGAAAGCGGAGTTCCTCACTGTTGACGAATAGCGCCGAGCCACCGACGGGAAAACCGGAATCAGGATCGCGAGGTCCTGCTTGATTTAACCCGAAACCGCGGTGAGAGTTGCCGCCTCCGGCGAAAAAAAGTTCGGGCAGCGGGATGATGGAAATATCCTGCTGGCAGGCGGTTTGAAGGTTGTTGAGCGGGCAAGAGCCGGGGGGCAGGATGCGAGTGCCTCCATAGACTTGTTCGGCACCGATGGTGGTGGAGCGGGCGAAGACGAATTTGTGATTGGGGCGGCCGAAAGCGTAATAGGTGGAATCCTGACCGAGGGCGCGGCCGTAATCGGATTGCGAACCGACGTAACTGGAGGCGGCGAAGGCATCGAGAGTGAAGTACTGGCCCTTGGTGCTTTCGAGAGGGTTATCGCGTTTATCGCGAATGAAGGTAAATCCGGGACCGCCGACGTGGGCGGGCAGAGAGAACAGGCTGAACTCGGCGGGGGAAAAATCAGAGGCGAAGTTGCTGGCTTTTACGCGGCGGTAATCGAAGCGATAGGTGATTGAGGTGGAATGATTGGCTTGCTGCTTGCCGATTTGCTGGCGTAGATCGATTTTGCCTTCGAGACGCTGCGAGGTAAAAGTGGCGACGTTAAGGCTGTTGTCGTAATAAATGGTGAAGAAGAGCTTGAAGAGATCATTATTGAGAATTTTTGGAATTTCGTAGCTGATGACGCCAAGCTGCTGAAGAGTTCCGACGTGGGACTGGAAGGTGAGAGTCTGGTCGCGGCCGCCGACGTTGAGGCGGGTGATATCGAGACCGATGCGCGGGCTGACGCCGGTTTCTCCGGCGGGAGCGGTGGTGCCGGCGGGCAATCCAGTTTCGAATTCGAGGCCGAGGCCGTAGGTGAAGGTATAGCGGCGGGCTTCCTGAACCTGGACGAGAACATTTTTTTGCGGGTCGGAACCGTCGGGATTCTGGACGGCGGTATCGACCTCGCCGAAGATGCCGAGATCGTAGAGCTTGGTTTGCGTGTCGAGAAGATCCTCCTGGCTTAGGGGTTGAATGGGAGTGACCTGGATTTCGCGCTGGACGACATAATCGCGAGTGTGGTCGAGTCCAGCGACGAGGACGTGATTGACGAAAAATTGTTCGCCTTCATGGATGGTGTAGGTGACGTCTTCACGGTTGGGATTGCCGGGTGAAGGAGTAGTGCCGATATCGAGGATGGCATGGGGAAAGCCGTGATTGAAGTAATAGTTGAGGATCAATTCGCGGTCCGTGGCTAGATTCTGTTCGGAGTAAGGCTGGCCGGTGGTGGTATTGAGCTCGGGGAAAGATTTGGCTGCGAACTTTTGATTGCCGACGATTTGGAATGAGCCGACGAGCGTCTGTGGACCTTCGTCGATTTGAATGTGAACGGCGAGTTGATTTTGGCGGTGGTGATAATTGTCGTCGACCTTGGTTTGAATTTTTGCCTGCCGGAAACCGTTGGAAACGTAGAGAACCTGAAGGCTGGCCACGTCGTTCTTGAGCAAGGCTTCGCTGTAGCGGCCGGGGGAAAAGAACTGGCTGGCGGGCTGGATCTGGAGGCGCTGGCGGAGGGTTTGGCGGGAGAAATATTTGTTGCCGAGGATCTCGACGAGTTCGAGCTTGTGCACGGGACCGGGATCGATGCGGTAGGTGACCCGGATGGCATCGGGAGTGGTTTCTTTTTGAAAGTCCACGGTGGCATCGAAGTGGCCCCTGCTTTGGAGATAGTTGAGCAGGCTGCGCTTGCCTTCGTTGAGGAGATCGTCATCGAGGGCGTTTTCCTGATAGATGGGGATTTCTCTTTTGAGCGTGCCGCGGCTAACGTGAAAACCCTGGGTGAAGACGATGACCATGGGGCCAGGTTCGAGCAGGAAGGTGTAATTAACGGAGTTGGATTCGGGAATGTATTTTTGTTCGGCGATGGAGACCTGAGCCAGAACGCGCTGCTGCTTCTGAAGTTTTTTTCGCAGATGCTGAAGTGCGTTGGTGATGCGGGCGGCAGTTACGCGATCACCGGGATGGAGATGGGAGATGTCCTGAATCTGGCTCTCGGAAAAGGCGGAATGGCCTGCGACTTTGACTTCGCCGATTTTGGCGGGTGGACCGGCCCTGACATGGAAGAGAATATTAACTTGCTGGGTGGTGGTGTTGGAGGTGGTTTCGGCGGTGACTTGAGCGCGGTAGTAGCCGTTCTCCTGCATAAGCTGGCGGATGTTCTGGAGGGCGCGATCAAGTTTATCGAGGGTGTGTAATTCGCCGAGCTGAAATTTGGAAGAGTTGACGATCTGGTTGTAGCTAGGATGGCCGGGAGCGCCATCGACGTCGACGCCGCCGACAAAAAAATTCAGCGATGTGGTGAAGGTGAGGACGACTTCAGAGCCGGAGGGGGAAACTTCGGCCTGGATATCAGCGAAGCGTCCGGTGGAGAAAAGGGTGCGGATGCTATCGCGAACCTGATCGCGGTCGAGGGGCTGGCCGGCTTTTTGCGGAAGCATGGCGAGGAGATGAGCGGCGTCTGGAATGGCGGGGAGTTCGACGGATTTTATGGTGCGTCCGACATACGGGGACATGGAGGCGAGCGGGGATTGCGATTCCTGATAGGAAGAAGCTCGGGCGGACGATCCGGCGTGAGCGGCGGAAGCGAGCGCGAATATTATTAATGTGACGAGTGAGGCGTGCCTTCTCAGATGATGATGTCCTTGCCCCGTTTGATAGATCGATCAAGCGCGCGGGGTCCATGTGTTCCGCGTACGGGTCGCTTTAACAGGCTGCGGAAAAACTCACTGAGGGAAAAAGATATCCTTCAGGCGCTAAAGCGCGGACGTATTTCCAACGAGTAAACGGCACGAATGAACTCGTGCCCTTCCCGAAACCCCAATGAATCGGAGTTTTTGCGCAGCCTGTGAAGCGAGCACACTTATAATAAAGGTTTTGCGGAGAATGAACTGGTGACCTCCTTGAGGCAGGGTACGGAGCGGGAGAAATTCCAAGAGCGGTATTCGCGGCAGATTCTGTTCCAAGGGATTGGAGCGGAGGGTCAGCGGCGGCTGGCGGCGGGGCGGGTGGCAATTGTGGGATGCGGAGCGACGGGGTCGGCTCTGGCGCAATTGCTGGCGCGGGCGGGCGTGGGCAGGCTACGGCTTATCGATCGCGATTATGTGGAGGCGAGCAATCTACAGAGGCAGTCATTGTTCGATGAAGCGGATGCAGCGGAGTCATTGCCGAAGGCGATTGCGGCGGCGCGAAAAATTGCGGGGTTTAATTCGGAGATTGTAGTGGAGGCGCGGGTGGAGGATTTAATCCCGCGTAATATTGAAGTGTTACTTGAAGATATGGATGTAATTCTTGATGGGACGGACAATTTCGAGACTCGTTATTTAGTGAATGACTACGCGGTAAAGAGTTCCCTGCCATGGATTTACGCGGCGGCGGTGGGGAGTTATGGAGTGACGTTGAATGTGGTTCCGGGAAAGACGGCGTGTCTGGCGTGCATCTTTCCGGATTCACCGCGGGGAATGGTGGAGACGTGTGAAACCGCCGGCATATTGAATACGGCAGTGAATGCGGTGGCGGCGGTGGCGGCGACGGAGGCCATGAAGATTTTGGTGGGTGGTGAGACGATGCCGCAGTTGCGGAAGACGTTGTGGTCGCTGGATGTTTGGACGAATGAGCAAGTGGAGATTGTGGCGGGGAAACCGCGGGCGGGGTGCAGGGCGTGCGGGGTGCGGGACTTTGTGCATCTGGCGGGTGATGGGCGCGCGCACATCACGATGTGCGGAAGAAATTCAGTGCAGATCCACGAGCAGGCGCGGCCGATTGATTTTGGCGAGATGCAGCGGAGGCTGGAACTGCTGGGCATGGTGAGGCACAATGAGTTTGTGTTGAAGTTCTGGCGCGATCCGTATGAAATGACGCTGTTTCCGGACGGGCGGGCGATTATCAAGGGGACTACGGATATGGGCGTGGCGCGAAGTTTGTATGCGAAGTATGTGGGGAGTTGAGAAAACCTACTCGGTGAGCCACTGGCCTAGCCGCTTTTCTACTTCATCTTGCGTTAGTGTTCCCTGCTGCTTCGCATCTTCCAGGACGTGGCGAACTTTATCCAGAACATAGAGATGATACTGGATGTCTTCCAGCGAGCAGTTTTCCAGGAGCTTGTGCAGGAGAGATTCGGTAGGCCACTTGATCGGTCTCGACTAAATATTCCTGACACAGTATTTCCTGCGTCTTTGCTTTCTTCGCGCTTTCGTCGGTACCGCACTGTACTGAGTCCATTTGCGAAAGCTTTCCATCTACATACGCTTTGGGTTCTTTCGCATAGGCCGTTACCGCCAGCAAAATCGAAGCCAACATAAGCCAACTGTAGCGCATGAAATCCTCCGCTTAACGATCATTCCGGGCTAGCACGCCTTTTGGCGACGCGCAGACTTGACTCGCAATATTGGATTGTTTCTGAGGCGTTAGAGCACTTCGGCCCTCGAACGGAAGTAACTGGATTCAACGCGAAGGCCGATATTGCATGGGCGTCCCGCACGATTAGCGCTCGGTCAAGTGCTCAAGCGTGGCGAAGAACTCTGGGTAAGAGATCGCAGCGCACTGGCTGCCGCGAATCAGAGTTTCACCCTGGGCTCGAAGTGCGGCGATGCCGAAAGCCATGGCAATACGATGATCGCCAAATGACTCAAGCTCCGCACCGCGAAGCGATTGGTCGCCCGGAATCTTTAAACCATCTTCGCGTTCATCGACCTGCGCACCCATGGCACGAAGATTGATGGAAATCGATGCGAGACGGTCCGATTCCTTTACTCGCAGTTCCTTCGCATCCCGGACTTCAATTCCCTGCTCCGTATAAGGCGCAATCGCGGCTAGCACCGGAATCTCGTCGATCAGCGCGGCGGTATCGGATCCTGCGATGGTCGCGCCCTTCAGTCGCCCGCCCTCAACTTGCAGCGTACCGACTAATTCACCGTGAACTTCTTCGAGTTGCGTAACAGAAATGCGCAACCCCATTTGTATGAGGATATCGAGCAGCCGCGCCCGCGTGGGATTCATCAGCAGATTGGTGACGGATAATTGCGAGCCGGGAAAAAGCGCAGCCGCGCATAGAAAGAATGCGGCGCTGGAAAGATCGCCGGGAACCACGGCCTCAATGCCTCGCAAGCGCTGTCCGCCGCGAATACGTACTTGATTTCCGTTGCGGTCGAGTTGCGCCCCGAACGCGCGTAACGCAACTTCGCCGTGGTCGCGCGTGCGCAACGGTTCCTCAATGCGTGTTTCGCCCTCTGCCAGAAGCCCGGCAAATAGTAAACAGGTCTTCACCTGCGCACTGGCGACCGGCATTTTGTACTCGATGCCTTTAAGGTGTCCGCCTGTGATGAATAAAGGCGTGCACCCATTTTGAGAGACGATCTGTGCGCCCATGGCTTGGAGCGGCGCAATCACGCGTTCCATGGGACGCCGGGCCAGCGATTCATCTCCCGCCATTTCGGTGGTGAACTTTTGACCCGCAACGATGCCGCTCAACATGCGGATGGTCGAACCTGAATTACCGCAATCCAAGGCTTGAGCGGGAGGGCTCATCGACGGCCCGCTTCCCTGCACTTCAATCACATTCCCAGCACCGGCTTTGCGCTCCCATTTGACTCCGAGCGCACGCAAGCAGCCGAGCGTGCTGGCACAGTCCGCGCCGGTGGAATAATTTTCCAACCGTGACGGACCCTCGGCGATCGCGGCAAGCATCGCGTAACGATGCGAAATGGATTTGTCCCCCGGAAGACTGACACTACCGCTGACGTTGCGCGCAGGGCGCACGATCATTTGTGATTCGCTATGCATGGCAAGAACCGAACGGGTATTCGCTAGGCCAGGGTCGCGGCCTCGGCCTTAGCCTCGCGTAAGACGTCGGGTGGAATTTCTTTTATGCGGAGGCCAAATTCGAACATCGGAGTTTCCGTGCCGCGTCCCCAGCGCGCTACTTCCCAATGCGCGCGTATGAACTTCACCGTGGGATGCGCGGTAAGGTCGAGCAAAAGCGGAGACTCGCCGCGATAAAAAATCTGCGGATACGACGCCAAAGGCTTCGCTTCCCAGGCCGCACCGTCCGCTGAACCGAAGATGCTTAATTCGAAAGACTCCTGCTCGATAATATTGGTGATGTCAAGAGTAAGCAGAAATGCTCGACCGCTCGCCCCGCTCACATCGACTGCGGGGCCATCGCCCTTGGCGCTCACTACCGTTTTATCCGCTACCAAAACCGTATCAATCATGGCGAGAGGATTCTAACAAAGACTGCATCGATAGTCAGCGCTGGTGCATTAGTCGGTGGGATGGGGGCCGGTAAAATCAGCGCAGCATGGTTTTTCAGCCGGCTTAAATTCCATAAGTTCAATCCGTGTTAGATCGGGATCAAAAACGTTCAGCTGCCATTTTCCGTCTTTGCCCATCTGCGACTTTTCGCCATCATGCGGCTTCCAGCCATGCGATTCCAGGAGCGCCTGCGCTTTCCTCATGTCGGCGACACCGAGCGAGATGTGATTGAGCACTCCCATCAACCGTAAATCGGGATGCTCGGGATGGTTGAGCATGTATTCCAGCCAATCCGTGCCCTCCGGAACCTGCATCGCGACCCAGTCGGTGTCTCCGGGCCGCATTCCTCCGTGCCAGTAAAGATGAAACCCCAGCAGGTCACGGTAGAAATGATCTTCAGCATCGCGGTTCTTGACCAGAAAGCCGACGTGAATCATGTGATGGGAAACCGCTGAATCGGGCGGGGCTGGCACTTTGGTTTTGTCATGTTCTACGAATTCGATGCGATGACCTTCTGGATCGGTAACGGAGACGCTCATAGTGTGGTCCGCGTGATTTTCGATGGCAGGAACTTTCACACTGTTTGCAATCAAATATTTCCGCAGCGCGACAATGTTATTGGTGGCAAACGCTACGTGGTCCATGCGGTCGGTGGCGTTTGGATCGGGAGCAGCGCTGTACCCAACCCACTGCTTGCCGACCAAGTATCGAGCCGTTCCGCCAGCCTCAACCGGTGCGGCAGACGCCAAGCCCAGCGTGCCGCTGTAGAGCGCTTTTACGCCATCCGGCTGAGTCGTATAGAAAGCAACGTGATCAATACCGAGAATGCGGGGGCGCGCGGGCGAAGCGCTCTGCGCGCGGCTATAGAAGCCGCCCGCAACATAGCAAAGTGCAAGTAGGACGGCGAAACGAATGGTTTTCATAAGCTTATCGATTCTAGATCGAATGTAGGTCTTACGGATGCTTAAATTCCATCCAGGAACTGGCGCAATACTTTTCCTGTTTCCTCGGGTTGCTCCCACGCAGAGTAGTGCCCGGCTCTCGGAATGGCCATCAATTTGCTATTAGCAATGCGCCCGCGCATCAATTCAGCTTCATTCATGCCGGTGAGCACGTCCTCCTCTCCTGTCACAATAAGCGTGGGTACATTGATGGTCTTCAACGTTTCCACCGAGTCGGCACGGCCCGCCATCCCACGCTGCACTTGGGCTACATCCTCGGGAGACATTTTGCGCATCATACGCAACGCTCCTTCGACCAGCTCAGGACGTGTTTCGCGAGTAGTCTGCCCGAGAAGGCGGGGAATCATGCTTTGGAAGAATGGTTCCGTGCCGCGGTCGAGGACGTCTTCAGCCGCGTGCAGGCGGGAGGCGCGGGCTTCGGGACCATCCGCTGGAGCTTTCGTATTGCATAGGCCCATTGCGGCCACGCGCCCACCATGCCTCCGCCAGAATTCGAATAACACATATCCGCCGATGGAGACGCCCACCATTGGTGCGCGCCCGACTTCGGCATCGTCCATGACGCGGGAAATATCGTCGGCGTGTTTTTCCATTGTGGCTGGGCCTTCGCCAATCTCCGAGTCTCCGTGGCCCCGCAGATCGGGAAGAATGAGGCGGTAGCGCGTGGATAACGCATTCGCCACGGGCAACCAAAACTCATGATTGGCGGGAAACGGATGCAGCAGAACAACTGGAGGGCCTTCTCCCAACACTCGATAGACGATTTCCGCGTCGCCGCTTTTGACTTTCTGCAATGCGAGGGGCTGCATGCCTGCGATTTAATCACAGGAACGAGAGCCTGTCGCTGGCACAGATTCTCTACGGGGTGGTTACGCGTTGCGCGCCCACGGGAGCCATCAGCAGCAGCGGTTCTTCCGGCATGACAATCCATGCAATGGGATAGGAGATGAGACCGATTCCGGTCATGAAAGAAGCAACCAGCCACACCAAACGAACGGCGGTCACGTCGATATCGAAATACTCGGCGAAGCCGAGGCAGACCCCGGCAATCTTGCGTCCCTGGCGGGGCCGGACAAGGCGCTTTCGCGCTACCGATGCGCCCACGCGAATTCCACAATAGGCGCAAACCGCCGCGTCATCCTGAATCACTTTGCCGCAGTAGTTGCAATACATGGCCGAGTCTCCTCTAAGCGATCTCTACAAAACAATACGTAATAGGATGGCGAAAGTTCCCTTCCCCAGAGACCCTGACTGCTCCCTGATCCACCCATCACTCCCGATACGCTTCTTTCATATGCTCGCGGGCTTTTTCCGCTGGCGGGGTGCTGCCATTTTCAGCGAGGACCGTCTGATATTTTTTCATGGCCAGGTCGCGCCGCTGGAGCAGGTCGTACATCTCCCCGGCCGCCAAGTTGGCTTTCTGCAGCGTCTCGGGATCGGGGTCAGGCGCTTGGCTTACCAGTTCGTACGCCGCCGCCGCTCCAGGATAGTCTTTCTGGCTGCGCAGCAGCTCCCCCCAGCCCCATGCCGCTATCTCATAATGCAGCATGCCGTACTTGCCTTCGCGGCCGTTCTGCCAGACTCTGCGATAGGCAGCCGCTGCTTCAGAAACGTGACCTCCAGAGCGCAGCAGATTGGCCTCTTCCAGCGGAAACAAGTAATTTCTGGGATAACGGGCGGCTAGGTCGTGCATATAAGCGCGGGCTTCGTCGTAACGATGTTCCCGTCGCAGGAACAGGGCCAGAACAACTTTGGCGTCGACGCCATTTTCTCCGCTGCTGTCCGCCACTTCGCGCAGGTATTGCAAGCCTTTTTCTTTTGTCCCACTAAGCCCTACCAGCGCAACTGCGGCTTTCACGCTCCACGGCAGGCTGCCCATCACATAATTGTGTGCGCCAACGACCAGCTTCGCATCCACGTAGTTTGGATTCAATTCCAGAACCCTCTCGTGATCATGGCGAGCCCCGACCGCATTGCGCAGAGATGAAATCCAGGCGCGCTCCACCAGCGCGGTATAGAGAGAGAACTGGGCGCGGGTTACGCCCCGGGCGTAAAGCGCATCTACGTTATTAGGATCGGTCTTAAGCTCCAGCTCCTCCAGGCTCTCAGCGTGCTCGACTAATTGCTTGATGCGCTCTTTCACTTTGGGGTCTGCGGTGCGATGGGCCTGGCCAATGAAACTGTCATTGGTATACTCGCCAGTATTCATCGCGCCCATGCGGTAGAGTTCGCGCATCAGTATGGTCGAGAGCAGGTGATTGGTGGCGGAGGGATCGTTGGGATGGCGTTCAGCCACCTTTTCGAACTCCTGGATGGATCGGTCGTAATCCATGTTGTAGAAGTGGTCGAAAGCGGTCGCAATCAGTGGGTCCCGGGCTGAGGATACAGCGGAAGTCGAAGAATTGGGTTCCTCAGCCGGACGGGTCTGGGCGCCAGCCGGGGGCAGGAGGAGGCCGAAGGTCACGACAAACAACAGAATTCCGCCAATAAACAAAGCTCGCACGAATATCCGACTTAACTGCATCCCCAAGGTTTTAGCTTTGACTCTCAGTCTAACCGAACTCGATGAAACCGAGAGATGCGGAACCGAGTTAGTCAGGAAGCTTTGCGGAAGAATCACCATTGTAATGGGGTAAAGACCGGAAATTAGTGAACTGTCAACGGTTTGAGCACTATAATCTGCCGAGTCCTTCAGCGAATGATAGGCCAATGACCCATCGTAACCGGAGCATCTTTACCCGAGTTTGCGAGTAATAATTGCGCGAAAGTGGACATTGCAAACGACCAAAAATTTGCAAGTCGCTGACTTGAAACATTTTGCACGCGGCGCATTTTGGCTGTCGGTTTGCGTTGTGGATAACGCTCCCTAAGAACCTTGATTATTTATTTATGTCCCAAGTAATTCACAACACGCAGCAAGAGTTTTGGAGACCACCGTCTGCCTCCGCAACTGGAGAAATGGCGGAAACGTGCGGGAGATGTGGCAGCGAGTTCATGATTGGAGCGAGGTTTTGCCATACCTGCGGCGGGAGCCGTCCCGCTCTCTCGGAAGTGCAAATCGCGCCCTCCTCAGATGCGGCCGTTCTGGCTGGGTTGTGGTCGAAAAGCATGGCATGGGTGGAAGCTGGAGCAGACTCAGTGGCGACAGCATTCGGGAAGGTTCCTCTGCCAGCGTGGCTGCACTATCTGCATTTCCATGAAATTAAGCGCCGCGCAGGTTTGCCGACGGCGGCCCTGATCGCCTTCATTATTGGCTTGGGGTGTGTTGCAGGAGCTCTGGCAGTAAGCCTCTTTTATAAGGCTTCCAATTTAGCTGAATTCCAAGCCATCCAGATGTGGCGAATCGAATGGCTGCTGGCCGCGACGGCCTCGTTTGTAGCAGGGATTCTGCTGAAAAAACCTTCTACCAGCGATTAGCTGCTGCTTGACACGCAAAACTGCCCGGACTATATTTTTCTCCTCCCCTAGTGAGACCATCTCTCGCGTCTGCGGATTGACGTCTGCACATCATGTTGCGTTGGACTTGGGCACAAGCAGCTCACAACCGCTCTTCGCGTTGCAACTGAGTAAGGAGTCACCCCAATGAAAAGCAGGATTTTTCCCTTCGGCTCGTATGTGGCATTCACCGCGTTGGCTGCGACCGCACTTATGGCGGCCACTCCCGCCTTCGCACAGACCGAGGACTTGCTGTTTAGCTTTACTGGCAGCGGCGAGCATGGTTCAGCGCCCGTCGGTGGCCTGATCTTCGACGCCGCAGGCAATCTTTACGGCACCACCATCCTCGGCGGCGAGGGAGTGTGCGGCTCCGAGGGCTGCGGGACCGCGTTCGAGTTAATGCCCAACGCGGGCGGAGGCTGGACACAGAAAGTGCTGCATAGCTTCCACGACAACGGTAAGGACGGCTTGTATCCCGTCACTAGCCTTATCTTCGATGCCACAGGCAACCTCTATGGCACGACGGAAAATGGCGGCTCTCATGCCGCAGGTACGGTGTTCGAGTTGACGCCCGGCACGGGCGGGAACTGGACGGAAAAGATTCTGCATAATTTCGGTGCCGGCAGCGACGGGACTGCCCCCGAAGCCGCGCTCATCTTCGATGCCGCTGGAAATCTGTACGGCACCACCTCCGGTGGCGGCGCTCACGTTTCGGGCACTGTATTCGAGCTGTCGCCTACCACGACCGGCTGGACCGAGAAAATTCTGCATAGTTTTGCGGGCTACCCCAAGGACGGCGACATTCCCGCGGCTGGCCTCATCTTCGATGCTGCCGGCAATCTCTACGGCACCACCTTCAACGGCGGCAAACATTCAAATTGCCCCTACGGAGACTGCGGTACGGTCTTCGAGTTGACGCCCGCCACCGGCGGGGTCTGAACGGAAAAGGTTCTTTACAACTTCAACGACACGCCGGACGGCAATGGCCCCGGCGGCAGCCTGATCTTCGATGCGGCCGGCAATCTCTACGGCACAACGGAAATCGGCGGCCATACCAGCTGTTACAACAATGAGGGCTCCGGCTGCGGCACGGTGTTCGAGTTGACGCCCTCGGCGGCTGGCAAATGGACGGAGACGATTCTGCATGACTTCGGAAGTGGCACCGACGGGTTCTATCCGGGCAACGGCGGCCTGGTTTTCGATGCCGCCGGCAATCTCTACGGCACGACCACGTCCGGCGGCTCTTTTTCTCATTCCGGTGGCACTGTGTTCGAGATGACACCAACAGCGGGCGGAGTCTGGACGGAATCGCTGCTGCACAGTTTCGGCAGTGGGACGGACGGGAATGATCCCGCCAATAGCCTGGTATTTGACACCCTGGGCAATCTCTACGGCACTACGAATCACGGTGGCACCGGCCTCTGCACCGAAGAAAGTGGTGGCCCCGTCGTCGGCTGCGGGACCGTCTTCGAGATCACGCCGTAAAAGCAGAGCTGTAACTGTGCAGAACTAAGGTCGGGGCGCTTAGGATTCACTACCTCCGGAGCCCGCTGCCCGCCTTTGCTGATTCATGCGGTAGAAGTGATGCAGCGGCCCGGTTCCTCGACCCAATGGGTGGCCGGCGGCGATTGCCGCAGTAACGTAGGTCTTAGCCAGTAAGGCGGCTTCCGGCAGACCGCGCTCCAAGGCCAGATGGCATGCCATGGCCGTAGCGAAAGCACAGCCAGTCCCGTGGGTCGAGGTGGAACGCTGCCGCTCGGCTTTGAAAACTTCCTGCTCGCTTCCTCGCTCGGTTATAAAGCTCAGCAGATCAATCGCTTTGTCGAGGTGGCCACCGGTCACAACCACGGCATTCGACCCCATCTCGTGCAGCTTGGCAGCGGCGGCACGCATTCCGTCGATATCTCCAACCTTCAATCCAGTCAGTGCCGCAGCCTCGTCTACGTTAGGGGTAATTACATCGGCCAAGGGGATCAGTTTCTCGATCAGAACCTTCGTACCTGCGGAATCAAGCAGATCGGCGCCCGCGGACGACTTCAATATGGGATCAAGCACGACATTAAGAAGCTTGGCCTTCCCCAAGCGCCGACCCAGAAAATCAGCTACCGCCCGTACTGCCTTAGCCGTGCCCAGCATTCCTATGTGAACAGCGGCAATGGGAATGTCGTCCGCAAGTTCTTGCAAGGTTTCGGTGATCAATCCAGGATCGACAGCCTCGACCCGGCGGACCCCAGCCGTCGATTGGACGGTCATCGCCGTTACGCAAGCTACCCCATAGCATCCGTGGGCGGCGATAGTCTTGATGTCGGCAGTTACTCCCGCCCCCGAGGATGGGTCGAAACCGGCGATAGTGAGTATGACGGGAGGCGCCTCAGCCATTCAAAACCGCTCCTTTGAGGACCTTGGAATCGAAAAAAATCATATTTATCATAAGCAACCTTGTACCTAAAATACTGGCAATAAACAACTTATAAAGAAAGCAGCCATAACTAACTGATTCTATTGGAGATGAAAATAGTTCACGGTCTGCGGGATATCATCTAGTTACTATTTAATAAACATCTAACTCTCTTGTTTTGATGGACATGATCGCTACACCTCATGATTAACAACAAGTTACGTAAGATATCGATTACTAGGAGATCACCATAGACCCGGTACTTTCGGATTGACAACTCTCCCACAGCACCCTACCATTTAAGAACGTTAACGGAGTGCCTAGCTAGGACGACTTTTTGAGATGCGAGGAGAACTGAATGCGCAGACGTATAGCTCATGGACTGATGATCGGCTTGCTGGTCATCGGGCTGGGAGCGGCTCAGGGACCGAACAACTCGGAGGCCAGTTCAGCCCCAAGTAGATCCGCCCAGATAAAACCCGAAACCCAGAAACAAATTGCCAAAACGAAAGCCTATCAGGTAGGGACCGCCTCGTGGTATGGCGAGGATTTCGACGGTAAACCAACCGCTAGCGGTGAAGACTACGATATGTACGATATGACCGCTGCGCACCCCACGCTTCCCTTAGGAAGCTATGTGCAGGTCACAAACTTGCATAACGGCCGGGCCGTAGTGGTAAAAGTGAATGACCGTGGTCCCATTGTGGAGGGTCGCATTATTGACCTATCCTACGGTGCGGCTCAGGCTCTGCAATTCCAGCGGAAGGGCTTGCAGAGGGTGCGACTTGATGTGGTGAAAAGAGGAACATCTCAGCACCGCTCGGTCTATCAAACCATCGCCGCCAACCATCCGATGGCGCAACTTCCTTAGACGCGCTACACTGCTGGGGATGCAGACTACTCTGCCCCATCTCATCCCTGGCAGCGATCTGAGTCACTCCGTTCCCCCAAAAGCTGCTTCGCGGGAGACTGATTCAACGGGTTCCGAGGCTCTAAAAAACGACCCGCGTCAGAAATTGATCGTGGCGCTCGATGTCGCCACGGCGGCTGCCGCACATAAAATTGTGGCGGCCCTCGGCGAGTCGGCATCGATTTATAAAGTCGGAATGCAACTCTATACCGCCGAAGGCCCGCAAATCGTGCGGGATTTGGTCGGCGCCGGCCGCAGGGTATTTCTTGATCTGAAATATCACGATATCCCGAACACCGTGGCCTCGGCCGTACGCGAAGCGGCACAGCTCGGCGTGAGTATGTTGACCGTGCACGCCTCTGGCGGCGGCAAGATGCTCCAGGCTGCCGTAGACGCCGCAGGCGCTACGAATCCAGAGCTGATCGTGCTCGCAGTCACTGTGCTCACCAGCATGGACCAGAACGATCTGGAGACGATCGGGATGTCAGGCACCGTGCAGGATGAGGTATTGCGCCTCGCGGGTCTTTCGTTGGCCAGCGGATGCGGGGGCATCGTTGCCTCAGCGCGCGAAGCTTCGCGCTTGCGCGCCGAACTGGGTTACAACTTCGCCGTCGTCACTCCAGGCGTACGCCCAGTCGGCGCCGCCCACGGAGATCAGGTGCGGGTAGTCACTCCAGCGGAAGCGATTGCCGCGGGAGCAAGCCATATTGTGGTAGGGCGACCAATTACCGAGGCGGACGATCCCGCGGCCGCAGCTAGAGAGATCCTGGCTCAGATTGGGTCCTAGAAAATCCTTCCAGAACAAGCGAAACCGTGTAGTATTGCTCCGTTTTCCATTTCAAGAACTATCCGTCTGTCCCCGCCGCTAAAAATCCTTACGGACGCGGCGCAACAGTATGCAATTCCAGGTCACATTTAAAGAGGCACATGCCCCAAAATAGTATCTGGCGTGCAGTTCTGATTGTCGTTCTGAGTCTGGCCCTCGCCACGCCCGCTAAAGCAAATAACCTGGACAATGCAGCCCGCAACATCATCATCGGAATTGTGGTGGTGACCGCTGCGGTCGCGGTAGCCGTCACCGTTGTGATCATGCACGAATCGAAGAAAGATCGAACCATCACGGGCTGTGTCAAGTCGGAGAGGAATGGGATGACGATCGCCGACGAACGGGACCAGCAAGTTTATTCACTCACCGGCAACACAGTGGGCATTACTCCGGGAGACCGGATGAGCCTAAAGGGTAAGAAAGCAAAGTCCAAGCGTGATCAACCGCGCGTGTGGGTAGCAACGAGCCTGACCAAGGATCTCGGCGTTTGCCAGCCCTAGCAGCAATGTTCAAGTTCGATTCGTATTAGGTATGCCTTCAGGCATTTTGCAAGTGCCACATGGTCAGCGTGCCTTTAATGCGCTGGATTTACCGCATCGGGTTTCGCTAAGGACTGCTAACTGCTATTGTCTTCCGCAATTCCTCCGTCGAGCCGCTCAGCAAATTCCTAAGCACGGCTACTTCCGCTGCAATCCCGGTGTGCAGCGCCGGATTCACATCCGGCGCGAAAAGCGGCGAGTGGTTCGAGGGCAGCATCGTCCCGGCGGCCTTGGCCTGCGCGTATTTCTCCGGATCCGCGCCCCCCAGGCTGAAATAGAATCCTGGAATTCCCTGCTCGACGAAGTAAGAAAAATCCTCCGAAGCAGTGATCGGCTCGGCCATGACGACCCTGTCTTTTCCCAGCGTAGACTCCAGCACACCACGCATCCGCTGCGCCAATGCGGGGTCGTTATAAACCAGATCCGTACCCTCGTAGCGGTCGATGAGCGGAGGACGCGGCGCGTCCGCCGCTTCTGCCTCGGCGTTGCTAATCCGCGTGATGGCGGCGAGCACCTGCTTGCGTACCTCCGGCTTGTTGGTGCGGACTGTCAATCCCAATTCCGCCTGATCAGGAATGATGTTGTTCTTCGTCCCAGCCCGAATGTAACCCACCGTCACCACTGCCATCTCCTGCGGTTTCACTTCTCTCGACGCGATGGTCTGCAACGCAAGAATTGTTCGCGCGGCAATCACAATCGGATCGATCGCCGTATGCGGCGCCGATCCGTGCCCGCCTTTGCCGTAAATTGTGATGCGCAGCGAGTCCGCATTCGTGTTGTAAATTCCAGGCGTAATCCCTACCGTGCCTGCGGGTAGCGTATTCCCCACGTGCAGGGCCACAGCCACGTCGGGCTTGGGAAAGCGCGTCAGCAAGCCGTCGTCGAGCATCGCCTTCGCTCCTCCGATCGTCTCTTCGGCCGGCTGGCCAATCAGCATTAAAGTTCCATGCCATGTGTCTTTGCTGTGAGCCATGATTTCGGCAGTGCCGAGAATCGATGCCATGTGCAGATCGTGGCCGCATGCATGCATCACCGCGACATCGTGCCCGGCATCGTCTTTGGCGCGCACTTTACTCGCGTACGCAAGGCCTGTTTTCTCCTCGACCGGCAGCGCATCAAGTTCGGTGCGCAGCATTACCGTCGGTCCAGCGCCATTTTTCATGATGGCAACGATCCCCGTGCCGCCGACATGCTCGGTCACTTCGTAACCAAGACCGTGTAGCCGACTCGCCAACTTTGCGGCAGTCTGCGTTTCGTGACTTGAAAGCTCAGGATTCTGATGCAGATCGAGATATAGCGCGTGCGCATCGGGATAGACGCTATCGACCTCTTTTGAATTGGGAGTCTGGGCGCTCGCCGTAGCCGCTAATGAGGCCAGAAGCAGGATTTTTGCTAGTTTCATAATTCACGGATGATAGCTGGCCGCGTGGTTCGCTGCAACTGCTCTCTATACAGGAAACTATTGAGGCCGGGGTTGGTTCCGAAAGGGGCAAAATCTCAGAATAGAGATTTTAAATCTCACTTTTGCACCGCTCACGCGGGTGTACAATCGTCGTAGAAAGCACTGGTTTGCGTCCTTCGTTTGCAAGCTTGAGGTGCTAATGAACGTCCACATCAGTTACCGTCTTCATAAAACTCCCGCCGTAGAAAAAGACATACAACATCAAATCGAAAAACTGCGAAAGCGCCTGCAGGTCTTCCGCCCGGAACTGATTCACCTCAAGGGCATGGTGGAAGAAGTTTCCGCCCGCGAGGGGATCAGCGTCTCACTGAATCTGCGCCTGCCTTCGGGACAGATGGCGGTGCAGTCGAAATCCGCGACGGCCACGGCTGCGGTGAAAAACGCGTTCGAAGACCTGCTGCAACAGCTCAATAAACACAAAGAGCTGTTGCGCTCCACGCACAAGTGGACTCGCCGCCAGAAAGACGTTTCTTCACGGAAGAACCTCTCCGTACCCTTCGAAGACACTCTCGCGGTGGTTTATCCCGCGATGGTTTGTGCCGAGGACATTCGTTCGTATGTCAACGTAAATCTCTCCCGGCTGGAACGTTTTGTAGAACGCGAAATTTATTTTCGCGAAACCGCCGACCAGGTGGTGCGCGATTCCATCAGCAAAGATGAAGTGATTGACGAAACCATCGCCGCCGCACTGGGTGGAGATGGAGAAAAGCCGGGGCGCGAAAAGCCCGAGCGGCTTGCGCTCGAGCCCTGGCTTTACCGGCTCGCGCTCGATGCCCTCGATCAGCTCTCCCGTCCGGAAGGAACCAATGGTGGCGCCGTGCCTCTGGAAGAATCCGCTCGCAAGCGAAATGTTCGCGCCAGCGA
Source organism: uncultured Acidobacteriaceae bacterium (assembly GCA_963818235.1). Taxonomy (GTDB): domain Bacteria; phylum Acidobacteriota; class Terriglobia; order Terriglobales; family Acidobacteriaceae; genus Sulfotelmatobacter. Next base: position 1,943,320 of record CAWFRI010000003.1, on the reverse strand, counting down.
CGAACCTGAATTGCAGTTTCATCAGCCAGATGAAACCATCACTGAAGAAACCATCATTGCGGACGGCCGAGTGTCGACGCCGGAACAAATTGTCGGCTCGCATGAAATGATGCGCCTCATCGCCTCCGCTCTGCGCGATGTAGGCCGCGACCATCGCGAGGCCTTCATCCTGCACGCCATCGAAGGCTTCGGCGTCGAAGAAATCTCCGCTATCACCGGCGTTCCACCGGACCGCGTCTTGGACTCCATTTCTGCCGCGCGCGATCACCTGCGCAAATCGCCCCAATTCGTTGGCCAGTTCAATGGGCGCTTTGCCGCTTCTGGCATCGCATAATTCAAAGTCAAAAGGGATTTCTCGAATGATTACTCGTGAACAGGTTCAGGAATTAGCGGAATTTGAAGATCAGGCAAGCAGCGCTCTCAGTTTCTACTTTCAACCCACGACGCCCCGCAATAAAGCTCACAAGGAGGAAGCGATCCTCACCAAGGATCTGGCGCGCGAAGCTCTGCGCCAACTCGAAGCCAGAAGTTTCGAGCCCAATAAAAACGGAGATGCTTCCAAAACGGATTTCTCCAAGACGGATTTCTCCAAGAAAGATAAGCATGAGTCGGCTCGCGCCGATCTCGATCGCATTGTTCGCCTCTCGCAGGACTTGCGGGGCAACGGTTCGCACGCTAAGGCGATCTTTGCCTGCTCGGCGCACGGCGTTTGGCACGAATATGATTTGCCCGCGCAACTCAGCGGCACGCAGCTACTGGTTGATCGGCACTTTCATCTCAAACCTCTGGCACACTTGCTGGGAGCGTTCCCCACCCTGGGCGTCGTCCTCATGGATCGGCATCGCGCCCGCTTGTTTGATCTTCGCCTCGGCGAATTAACCGAACGCGAAGGCTTTTTCCATCCCCTCACTCGCCGTGGACGCGGCGATGGTTTCGCCGGGTATGACGGTGGTCACGCCGAGCGCCGCGTCGCCGACGAAACACGCCAGCATTTCAAATTCGTCGCCGATTTTATTAAAGATGCGTTGGAGAAAGGAGCCTTCGAAAAATGGATTCTGGGCTGCCAGGAAACGCACTGGTCGCAATTCTCGCCGCAGTTGCATCCCGAGGCTGCGCAAAAGTTGCTGGGCCATTTTTCGGCGGAGCTTGCGCATGTGAGCGGCGATGAAATTCGTTCTCAAGCAGAACACATTTTCGCCGGCTGGCGCCAGAGCCGCTGTAGCGAGGCAGTTCGAGAAACCATCAGCCAGGCTCGCAGCAACGGTCGGGGCGTCACCGGATTGCGCCGCGTTCTGCGCTCCCTCGAAATGGAAGAAATCCAAACCTTGCTGATTGGCGAAAATTATGTTGCGCAGGCCGTCGAGTGTACCGGTTGCGGCCATCTAGACGCCCACCTGGTGAGCATGTGTCCGGTCTGTGGACGAACGACCCGCGAGGTCGTTGACGTTGCCGAAGCCATTCTGCCCTGGGTCCTCCGGCACAACATTGAACTTTTCTACGTCAAAGACGATCCCGAGTTCGACAACGTCGGCAACATCGCCGCCCTCCTGCGCTTCCGCTCCGCCGGCGAGAACGGGAAAGTGCAGGCCATCACCGAAGCCCGCGCCAATCGATCCCTAGGCCGCCAAGCCGGGCTCGTCGGACGCTACCGCGGCGCCGCCAGCTAACTTTCGCGCGAGGTTGTCATCCTGAGCGTAGCGGCCTTTCAAGCGTAGCGAAGGATCTCCGGCTCCGCCGGCCCAACGCGTAAGCCTCGCCCCGCGATCAGGACGTGCAGATCGTCGTCAAGCCCCACCACAACAGAAAAAACGCCCCCGCCCTGCAGGTCTTCTGACGCCGTGCCCCAGAAAGACATAGCAAGTCGCCACTCAACTCCTTGTCATTACCGAACCGGGCGCCAAGCCCGGTGAGGAACCTGCTGCTCGGGCACACTCATCCGTCAAAGGCACCTGCCATTCAGTGTATTCCAGAGCTCACTTCTCAGCGAAATTGCGGGGATGTATACTTTCTCCCTTACGCTCGGCCATCGGCGGTTGATCCCGCCCGCCGAAAGGAACCGATGAGTAACTACGCCCGCTGGGAAGAGCAAACGGTCGGTATCACAACCCTCCTACTGGACCCGTTGAACCCGCGGATCCCCGATCTAGGTCATGAACCAAGCCAACGTGAGATAGCGTCCGAGCTAGTCCACCACGAAGGAGTCTACGACCTCGCAAGAGATATAGCCGCTCAAGGCTTCTTCCCGACGGAAATCCTGGTCTGCATTGTGGAAAACGAGCAACTAACAGTCGTGGAAGGCAACCGGCGGCTTGCCGCCCTAAAGCTCCTTTTGAGCCCGGACCTTGCGTCGCAGGAGTTCGTTAACAGATTCAGATTACTCGCCCAAAAACTAGCCGCACCTCTCGTCCAAGAGGTCAAGATCGTGACCGCGCTGTCGCGATCAGATGCAGCTCCTCTGATCATGAACCGGCACACGCAACTGGGGGTTAGGAGTTGGGAGCCCATTCAGCAGGCAAGGTATGTAAATTCCCTCCGAACCACCGGCATGACGATTGATCAGCTGGCTGTAGCGACGGGCTTCACGAAGAGCAACCTCCTCGGAATCCTACGAACCCATACGATGTATGAGATCGCCACTGGACTTCCGCTCGACCCGAAAACTACGGAGATCGTTCGGGATCCGCGCAGATTCAACGCCTCCACCCTGGAACGCGTTCTTGGAAGCCGACTGATGCGAAACTTCCTTGGAATCAGTTTCGACGACAAAGGAGAGGTCGTGGGAACCGTTCCCGCGGCCGAGTTCAAGAAAGCATACAGCCGGATCATCCAAGACATCACCACTGGAGACGCTAATACCCGCAAACTTAACAATGAAGAAGGCATCAAGGCCTATCTCAAGAGGCTAACCAGCGTTGCGCCAAAGGGCTTTGGCAAGGGCAGCTTTACCTCAGCGTCACTGCTCGGCAGAACCGGAGAGGCTAACCGAGGAACTGCGACGCTCGCGGCGAAAACCAAAGCGCACAAAACAAGCCCGTACCTCATACCGAAGAGCTTCAAGTGCCACCTGCAAATGCCGAGAATCGCCGAGATCCTGTTCGAGATAAAGAGCCTCAGGGTCGATGGCTTCGAAAATGCCGTCGGGGCCCTTCTCAGAACATTTGTGGAACTGTCGATAAGTCATTATCTGGAATCGACCGAGAAAATGAACCCCCTCATAGCCCGGCTAGACAAGAAGGGGACGAGGCCCTCAACTTGGACACCATCGCTAAGGCAGATGCTGAATGATCTTCTTGAGAACGACGCTGAAATTGACATTCCCAGACAGGCGCGCAAGGCGCTTAAGAAGGCTGTGTCGGACGATCAGTACCCGCTGTCGCTGGATAGCCTTGATCAGTTCTTCCATAATCCCTACGTCGCACCGACCGAGCGGCAACTCAAGCAGTTTTGGAACTCGTTCGAGTCGCTGATGGAATTCCTGATGGCTGAACACACGGTCAAGCCAGCTACAAAGGCTAGCGCGTGATTCCCGCGAGCCCACTACGCTATCCGGGAGGAAAACAGTTACTGTCCCGCGTCCTGGCCCGCATCGTTGCCGCCAACAGCCTTGAGGGCGGAGTATATGCTGAGCCTTACGCTGGCGGTGCTGGCGCTGCGCTATCTCTGCTCTTCTCCGAGCACGTTAATAGACTCATCCTCAATGACGCCGACCCATGCATCTATGCGATGTGGACCTGCATTCTCGATTACACCGAGCAATTCAATAGGCTGGTAAGAGACACACCCCTATCGACAAAAGAGTGGAGAAAACAAAAATCAATCTATGCAAGGCACGCGGCACACGAACCGCTGGCTGTTGGCTTCGCAACCTTCTACCTGAATCGCACCAATCGCTCTGGAATCATAAAAAACGCAGGACCTATCGGTGGGTTTGACCAAACGGGTAGATGGAAGATTGACGCGAGATTCAATCGAGGGCAGCTCGTACAAAGGATTGAGAGAATCGCGTTGTACAAAGGAAGAATATCCTTCCAGAACCTAGATGCGATCGACTTCATTAAGGCAATCGAGTCGATCCCCAGACTGTTCGTCTATCTCGACCCTCCTTACTTCGTCAAAGGCCGCGAGTTGTACCTGAATCACTACGCACCCGACGATCACCGAGCCTTAGCCCGCTTCATCAAAGAACGATCCGGACTCTTGTGGGTCATGTCGTATGACAGGACCGCGGATACTGTGAGGATGTACCGGACTTTCCGACAAGTCCAGTTCTCGCTCTCATACAGCGCCACAATCCGCCGGAAAGGACGTGAAATCCTCATACTGGCGCGAGGGTTGAGATTCCCGCGAGAATGGTGCAGGGCCCTGCCAGCCGCAGTACTTTCGTCGGGAAATTCGCCGGGATAGCGGGAACCGTTGTGACATCCAACCTTGCGCCCCAAACCAAACCAGCCCATCATGGCCACAGCGGAGGAGTTGCATCGAATCAAGCGGCGCGACGCGTGGCCTAAGTCCTTTGAGCGATGGATCTTACCCACAACTGATTGTGCCACATAGATTAAATCGCATTTTCCTTCTAAGGTGGTGATTCCAATACCGCGGGCCAGAGAGGGGTATCCATATCTCTCGGAGTTAGGAGCCGCAATCCCCCCCGAGTGAAGATCTGTTGCAAGCACCGCCGAGGAATGTCTCCGCTACGTGATCCACAGGGCAGACCTTCGCCGCGCCCGTGGACTGTCCGGCATGATATGCTTCCCGCTTCCATACCAGCCGGAGGAACATGACATTCTCGCGCCGTGATTTCGTTAAGACGTCCGTTCTCGGAGCCGTCGCCGCAGGAGTAGCAAACCGAGTCCAGGGGGAAGATGCCAAGCAAACTGCCAGCGCTCAGGAACACGGCGGAGAATCTGGCTCGCACAAGCGGCCGATTATCGTCTGCGCCAACAATGGCTACGCTTATCTCGAGGACGCATTCGCCTTTCTGAAAGCCGGAGGCGACACGCTGGATGCCGCGCTCAGAGTGGTGAAAGGCCCGGAAGACGATCCTAACGACGACTCCGTCGGCCTTGGCGGACTGCCGAACGAAGACGGCGTGGTTGAACTCGACGCCTGCTGCATGCACGGCCCCACGCGGCGCGCCGGCTCGGTCGGCGGTGTGCGCAACATCAAGAACGTCGCGCTGGTTTCGAAGGCCGTGATGGAACACACCGGCCACGTAATGCTGGTGGGCGAAGGTGCAGAGCGCTTCGCGGTAGCTGTAGGATATCCGCGCGAGAACCTGCTCACCGAACGCTCGCGCAAGATTTGGCTGCTCTGGAAGGAATTTCACTCCACCGACGATTGGTGGGGACCGGGCATCGCCGACCCGCATTGGCAGCTTCCCTCGAACAAAGACACGCCGCGATCGGAACTCTGGCGGCAAAAAATCGAAAACCTCCAAGCGCGCGCCGCCGATCTTGGCATTGAGCCCGAACATCAACTCGCCGCTGTGCGCAAGGTTATTTTCCCGCCCACTGGAACCATCCATTGTTCCGCGCTGAACGAGAAGGGCGAAATCTCCGGCGTGACTACCACCAGCGGACTTGCCTTCAAACTTCCCGGCCGCTGTGGCGATTCGCCCATCATCGGCGCTGGCTGCTATACCGATCAGGATATCGGCTCCGCCGGAGCGACCGGCAGCGGCGAAGAAAACATTAAAGTCGCAGGCGCCCACACCATCGTGGAAAACATGCGACATGGCATGTCCCCGCAGGAAGCCGGCATGGACGCGCTTAAGCGCATCGTCCGAAACTACAACGGCGACATGAACAAGTTGCGCTTTCTTGACATGACGTATTACATTCTGCGCAAGGACGGCGCCTATGCCGGCGTTTCGCTGTGGGAGGGTTATTCAAAAGCCAAGCCGCACAAGATCGCCATCCACGACGGCACCCAGCGCGCGGAAGTTACCGTGAGCCTGCTCAAAGGATATTCACAGGATTTCCCGCCCTTCCCGGATATTCCCGAGGATATTAAGAAAGGATCGGAATACGTAAAGTAGGGAAACTTAGACAGGCCTCTATGCGAACCTCACCTTGATGTCTGGTCCCTTCTCCAGGTGAATGCTCTCGATAAAACGTACCTTCCCGGTCTGATGCGTCAGAATTACCGAAGAAGTTCGAGTGCCTTCCCCGAAGAAGCGGACGCCTTTCAGAAGCGCACCGTCGGTGACTCCGGTGGCGGCGAAGATGAATTGCTTACCGGGAGCGAGATCCTCGGCTTCGTAAATCCGATTTTTGTCCTTCACTCCCATGCGAGCCAGGCGCTCTTCCTGGTCAGGCTTCACCACCAGACGGCCCAGCATATATCCATTCAGACAGCGAATGGCAGCAGCGGTGATCACGCCTTCCGGTGCACCGCCCGAGCCCATGACTGCATGAACTCCTGTCCCAATAACGGCGGCGGCAATTCCAGCCGAAAGGTCGCCATCTCCGATCAGGCGTATTCGGGCGCCCGCAGCTCGAATGTCTCCAATTAATTTTTCATGGCGCGGGCGATCGAGTACGATTACTACCAAATCTTCCACATCTCGTTCCAGCCGTCTTGCAATGTTTTTTAGATTGTCGACCACGGGAGCGTCAATCTCGACTGCGTTCTTGCAGGAGGGCCCGACTACAATTTTTTCCATGTAGCAATCGGGAGCGTTGAGCAAGCCTCCGCGTTCGGAAGCGGCGAGCACGGTGATCGATCCCGGCGCGCCGGTGGCGCAGAGGTTGGTGCCTTCGAGCGGATCGACGGCGATGTCGACCTCCGGCACTTCGCGGCCGTCGGGAAATTCGGCGCCGACTTTTTCTCCGATATAGAGCATGGGCGCTTCGTCCCGCTCGCCCTCGCCGATGACGATGGTGCCCCGCATCGGGATGGAATCCATGGTCTTCCGCATGGCCTCGGTGGCTACCTGGTCGGAGAGCTTGCGTTCGCCCTGTCCCATGGTGCGCGCCGAAGCGATCGCCGCAACCTCAACCACGCGCAGAAATCGCGACGCCAGGTCGCTTTCAATGTTCTCCCCAAAACTGCGGGCCTTACCTTCCGGACGAGTTTGAGTAGCCATTAAGCCTCCAAGGTCTAGGCAGCCTTACGCCCAGCAGAGCACCGCGCATGATCCTCTATTGAACAGGCTCCCGTCAAGACGGATTAGGTTGTAGACGGTAAATTTGCGGGGCACCCATGAAAAAATAGCGATGCCAAAAGCGGATTGCGGCGTGGTATTCTCGCAAGCCTGTTAGGAAAAAGGAGCTTCATGCCGGAAGTGCATCCACTGACTTTCCTTTGCATCACGACCTACGAAAAAGGCCAGGAGTTCATGCGCGAGTGCAAGCGCCAGGGATGCCGCGTCATCCTGCTCACGGCGGAGAAGTTGCGCGATGCCGATTGGCCCCGCGAAAGTCTGGACGACACTTTTTATCTTCCGGCCGAACTTCCGCTCGCCGATACGGTGCAGGCGGTTACTCATCTGGCGCGGTCGCAGAAAATTGACCGCATTGTGGCGCTCGACGAGTTTGACATGGAAACGGCCTCGACTCTGCGCGAGCATCTGCGCGTGCCCGGCATGGGTCTGACGACCATGCGATACTTTCGCGACAAGCTGGCCATGCGCATGCGCGCGCTGGATAGGGACGTTCGCGTCCCGGATTTTGTGCCCATCGTCAATCACGCCGATATCCGCTATTACCTCGATCATGTTCCCGGACCATGGGTTCTGAAGCCGCGCCAGGAGGCCTCCGCAATCGGCATCAAGAAACTCCACAACGCCGACGAACTGTGGCCGATCCTCGATCAACTGGGAGACAAGCAATCTTCCTACTTGTTGGAAAAGTTCGTTCCTGGAGATGTTTATCACGTGGATTCAGTGGTCTCCGAAAACGAAGTGGTCTTCATGAATGTAAGCAAATACGGCAAGCCGCCCATGAACGTCGCGCAAGGCGGAGGGGTTTTCACGACGTTCACTGTTCCTCGTGGAAGCGATGCCGATTCCGCTTTGCGCGAGATGAACCGCACTCTGATTGCGGCGCTGGGATTGGTGCGCGGCGTGGCGCATGCAGAATTCATTCAAGCACATGCCGATGGGCATTTTTATTTTCTGGAGTGCGCGGCACGCGTCGGCGGAGCTTACATCAATGAGATGGTTGAAGCAGCCACCGGAATTAATCTGTGGCGCGAGTGGGCGCGCATCGAAATCTCGAGCGGCGATGGCTCGTACAAACTGCCACCGGTGCACGAGGAGTACTCGGGAGTGATCCTTTCGCTGGCGCGGCAGGAGTGGCCGGATACTTCAAGATACGGCGATCCGGAAATTGCCCTGCGAATCAAGAAGCATCATCACGCAGGATTGGTGCTACGGTCGACCGATCCGGAGCGGGTGCGTGGGTTGCTTGAGGATTACGCTCGGCGTTTCGCTGAAGAGTTTACGGCGGTGGAACCACCGAAGGAGAAACCGACTTCGTGAAGTTACCAAAGTCAGTCTTGCGCCATCTTAATCCGCAAGCGACAATGGGAGTGGTAGAATCACCGCCAGACAAAGGAACCCGATGGCCGTAGCCAAGCTTAAGCGTCCAAAAGAAGATCGTTTGGAAGAGCTGGCCGAACGTTTCGCGGCCGAAATTAACGACCGTGCCATTAGAATGACTCCTGAGAAAAAGGCACACGCCGATTCTGAAACTAAGAAGATTGCTGACCGAGTGCAGCGTCGTACTCGATGAGCGCAGCTTCGATTTCCTCCTTGGAATAGTCCCAGGTTTTCAGAAGTGCCCGCAGATCCTCCCGCGTACCACGCCGAAATATCCGCAGCACGGCATCTCTTCTTTCGGCCTTCTCGTTGATCGCGGCAGTGTTGATCGGCCGCTTTCTGCCTCGGCTGCTCTCTTCGCGGATTACGTCGTTAAGATCGTCGCGTTTTTTCACTCGACTCTTCGATTCACAATCGTCGTCAGGCGGGTCGGCAGGAAAAACTCCCGACCCTAACAGCTTGCTCTAGTGCTTAAACACAAATCTGAGGATTTCCCAGATTTCGTAGAGGCGGAATCCCCAAGTCACCAGCGACTCTAGAGTTACACTAGAGCTTAGTCTGCCAGTAAATGCTCTCAACCTCCGCAGAACTTTCTTCATTTCGATAGCTCCAATCCGGAACCGGGTTCCTATCCTTACCTTGCAAATGTTGGCTATCGCCGGAAGTGCATGTAACGCTCTTATTATCAGCAACATACGAATCAATGGTTAAAATTGTGAACCGTGCTAAGATGTTCAGCACGGGAGCTTAGCTGTGAATGGCGCAGACAATTATCATGGTCAATTCAGCGACCGCATCGTTCGAAATCCGCAAGTCTGCGGCGGAGAACCGATATTCAAAGGAACGCGCGTTCTGCTCCGCACTGTGCTTGCCAGTCTTGCGGCGGGGGATTCTGCGGAAGAGATTCTTGGGGATTTCCCCACGTTGACGAAAGAACATATTCGCGCGGCCATTGCGTTTGCGGCAGCGTCGGCGAAAGAGGATCTGCGGTCGCTGCGGCTCCCGACATTCGATGAAGGCTAAGCTGGACGAAAACCTACCGCTGCAAATTGCATCCCGCCTGCGTAGCTTTGGACACGACGTTCACACCATGCCGGATGAGGGACTCTCGGGCTGCAACGATGCAGTTCTTTGGCACGCAGCGCAGCGAGAACAGCGACTCCTGATCACGCAAGATCTGGATTTCTCGGATGCTCGGCGGTTCGCGCCTGGCACCCATCATGGGCTTATTCTGATTAGACTCCACTCACCCAGCCGTCTCAGACTCGTGGAACGGGTAGAAGAGATTTTCCGCGATGAAGCCGTCGCCGGGTGGTCCGGGTGCTTTGTCGTCGTGACCGATCAAAAAGTCCGAGTGCGCAAGGCCCTGAATTAAGTTCCCTTAAAACGCGTCAATCCCCGTCACGCTCTGGCCGATGATCAGCGAGTGCACGTCGTGCGTGCCTTCGTAGGTCTTTACCGACTCCAGGTTCATCATGTGGCGCATGATGGGGTAGTCGTCGGCGACGCCGTTCGCGCCGAGGATGTCGCGTGAAAGGCGGGCGCATTCGAGGGCCATCCAGACATTATTGCGTTTCGCCATCGAGATGTGCTGGTGCTCCACTTTGCTCGCATCTTTCAGGCGTCCCACTTGCAGCACGAGCAGTTGCGCTTTGGTGATCTCGCTGATCATCCACGTGAGCTTATCTTGCACGAGCTGGTGCGAAGCGATTGGCTGGTCGCGCCATTGCTTGCGCAAAATGGCATATTGCAGCGCACAGTCGTAGCAGGACATGGCCGCACCGATCGCGCCCCAGGCAATTCCGTAGCGTGCTTGATTCAAGCACATTAACGGCGATTTCAATCCGTCGCTTTTCGGCAGCAAGTTTGACTCGGGAATGTGTACGTCCTGCAACGACAACCCGGACGTCACCGAGGCGCGCAGCGACCACTTGCCGTGAACATCATCGGCGGAGAATCCAGGGCGGTTGGTTTCAACCAGAAAGCCGCGAATTTTGTTGTCTTCGTTTTCAACCTTGGCCCAGATGATCGCAACATCGGCGATGGTGCCGGACGTGATCCACATCTTTTCGCCGTTGAGAACATATTCGTTCCCTACTTTGCGTGCGCGCGTCAACATCCCTCCGGGATTCGATCCGAATCCGGGCTCGGTGAGGCCAAAGCAACCAAGCTTTTCGCCTTTTTGCATGGGCGGCAACCAGGTTTGTTTTTGTTCCTCGCTGCCAAACGCGTAGATTGGGTACATAACGAGTCCCGACTGCACGCTGACGAAACTGCGCACGCCGGAATCGCCGCGCTCAAGTTCCTGCGTCATCAATCCGTATTCAACATTGCCCATGCCCGCGCATCCGTAGCCTTTCAACGAAGCACCAAAGAATCCAAGATCGGCCATGGGCTTGACCAGTTCGCGTGGAAAGCGGCCCGCACGGTTGCATTCTTCAATAATGGGAACGAGGTTGTCCTCAATGAACTGGCGTGTGGTATCGCGCACCAGGCGCTCTTCTTCGGTAAGCAAGGAATCGAACTGGATGAAATCGACACCGCGAAATTTGATGGCAGGCATGAAATCTCCACAAGCAATGAATCTCTAACCCAGCGACAAATGGCGCGGCTAGAGGTTTGCCGCCGGCAGAAGAAGCGCATGCAGAAGGGCAAACATTTGACGGTAGCAGGGGTGGGGGAGCGGGGTCAACGCGAGGAGATACCAACAGCAAGACAATCAGCTCGGCCTTACTGTAAAATCAAAGGCGAAGGAAGAAAGCCAGCACGCAGTCTGCACAGTCTTCCCGGGTGGACTCCCGATCACGCAAGCCTTACGAGTCAGGATTTCTGAGCCATCCCATCTACCACTATCCGCGCGAAAGTTGCCGGAGTGAACTGCGCAATTGAGTTTAGGAGAAACGTATCATGGCAGTTGGAGCAAAGATTGCGAAAACAGCGGACCGCAAGAAGGTCATGGACACCAGCAAGAGCACGGATTGCCCGAAGTGCGGCAAGACCACACGCATCGTGAAGCGCATGAAGGACCGCGAGCGCGGCGTCCCCGGCGGAATTTACATTTCGTGCTCGGCATGTGAGTTCTTCGAGAAGCTTTAGACCACCCCTCGGTTTCCGAGTCGACCCATTGGCAGAAGAAGAGAAACTTCTCTTCTTCTGCCTTTGTTATGTCACGCCTCGCCACTGTGTTCATCGCCCTGTCTTAAGCAACTCTGGGGTGAGAGCGGCCATCCAAGAAGCGCCTGAAAACAGCGGTTAGTGAATTGTTCGTCACGCCTTTGCGGCAGGCATCTGGGACCCTATGAAGCGCGGCATTCTCATTGGCCTGATCGTAGCTGGCATTCTGCAATGTGCGTGCGGAGGAGGTAGCAGCAGCGCCGCAAGCAGTTCAGGCAGTAGCGGCTCAGGCGGAAGCGGTGGTACCGGGGGGAGTGGAGGAAGCTCCGGCGGCGAAGGGGACGGAACATCAGGGGGTGGGAACGGCATTCCAATCTTTAATCATGTGTTTATCGTGCTGGAAGAAAATCACAGCTACAACGATGTGATCGGAAACCCCAGCATGCCGTATCTGAACGGTCTCGCCACGGCGAATGGGCTGGCGACGCAGTATTATGCCGATGCGCACCCGTCCCTGCCGAATTACTTCGAACTCACCGTGGGCGAAGGTACATCCATTACTGGAACCGAGGGCGATTCATACAGCGGAGTAGTCACTGCGGATAACGTTGTGCGGGCGCTGACGGCAGCCGGAAAAACCTGGAAATCCTATGCCGAGTCTCTGCCGTCGGTTGGCTATTTAGGAACCGATAGCGGCGCGTACCTTCAGCATCACAATCCCTTCGTTTATTTTTCCGACGTGCAAGGCAGCTCCACGCAGGCAAACAACATCGTTCCCTTTACTCAACTCGCGACCGACATGGCAAACAGCAGTCTCCCTGATTATGCCTTCATCGTTCCGAACGTAAATGATGACGCTCATAATTGCCCAGTCGGAATGAGCACGTGCACCAGCGATCAAATGCTGGCCGCCGCCGATCAGTGGCTTTCAGTCAATATCGCGCCGCTGTTGGCGAGTACGGCATTTCAGAATTCGCTGCTTATCGTAGTTTTCGACGAGGCCGAAGATACTGATACAACATACGGCGGCGGCCGCGTCCCCGCGGTGCTTGTCAGCCCGCTGGCAAAATCTGGATACCAGTCCACAACGCTCTACCAACACGAAAGCACTTTGCGGCTGATGATGGAGGGTCTGGGCATGACCGACTTACCGGGCGCGGCGGCAGCAGCGCCGGAAATGACTGAGTTCTTTAAGTAACGCAGATCGATATTGTTGGGAGAAAGGTTACACCGCGACCGTAACGGACGTTTCTGTCCTCGTCACAGGCCGGTACAGCGTATCGCGTTCAATCGGTTCTCGTCCTGCGGCGCGGATCAGGCGTTCAAGTTCTTCGCGGCGCATACCTTGCGGAGTAGTCGCTCCGGCGTCGTGATAGATTTTTTCCTCAATCACTGTGCCATCCATGTCATCGGCGCCAAAGCGCAATGAGACCTGCGCGATCTTCGCCGTCATCATCTGCCAATAAGACTTGATGTGCGGGAAGTTGTCGAGCACAAGGCGGCTCACCGCGATCTGCTTGATATCGAGCATGCCAGTGGTTTTCGGCAGATGCTGCAGCGGTGTGTTATCGGGATGAAACGCCAGCGGAATGAATGTCTGGAAGCCGCCGGTTTCATCTTGCAGCGCGCGCAGCTTAAGCAGGTGATCGACGCGATCTTCATCGTTCTCCACGTGTCCGTAGAGCATGGTCGCGTTGGATTTCAACCCGATCTGATGCGCGATTTTCGCGGTATCGAGCCATTGATCGCCATCGATCTTATGATCGCAAATAATGTGGCGAACTCTGTCCGCAAATATTTCCGCGCCGCCGCCCGGCAAAGAATCCACGCCAGCTGCTTTCAGTTGTTCCAATGTTTCGCGGATGGAAAGCTTGGCCCGCTTCGAAAGATAAGCGACCTCGACCATGGTAAAAGCTTTCAGGTGTACCTGAGGAAAGCGCTGCTTGAGCCCGGAACAGAGGTCGAGGAAATACTGAAAGGGCAGATCGGGATGCAACCCGCCGACGATGTGAAACTCCGTCACCGCCTCGCTATATCCGGAAGCGGCCGTCTCGAAAGCCTCATCGAGCGCCATGGTGTACGCGCCAGGTGAATCTTTCTTGCGCCCAAAGGCGCACAACCGGCAGGCGGCCACACAAACATTCGTTGGATTAATGTGGCGATTAACGTTGAAGTAAGTCTTGTCACCATGCATGCGCTCGCGCACATGGTTGGCCATCCAGCCTACGGCAAGAATGTCGCCGGTGCGGTAAAGCGTGAGGGCATCGGCGGAATCAAGACGGTCGCCGGCCAGGACTTTGGCGTGAACCGATGTGAGGCGGGTATCGTCGGTTTGAAATGGATGTACGTCAGCCATCGGTTTGATGATACCGCACGTAGGCGCACTAAGTCACAGTTCTCCCCGTCAAGGTTTATGATCACAGCATTATGTCCTCACGCGCGGAAGAGCTTTTTCGGTCGTTCCAAAACCCGTCGTCTATTCACGCTCTCGTTGGATCCACGGAGGACCTGCATCTAGAGTGTAAGGTCTGGCCTCCAGATGATTCAGATGCACAGAGAGTGATCGCGAAGGCTGCGTGTGGATTTGCAAACGCGGACGGCGGAGTGATCATCGTCGGCCTGAGAGCGAAATCTGAACCGGATAAAGATAAGCCCGACCAAATACAGGACGCTGAACTCGTCTCCGACACCGGTAGGGTCAAGTCGAGGATACAGGACTTAATCGGACAAGTCGTCGAGCCGGGTATTGCTGGAGTTCAAGTAACAGGAGTAAACGACCCCCCGGTATCAACATCAGGCTTTGTGGTTGTCCTTATCCCTGCCACCGATGGTCTCCCTTGCCGCTCACGAAAGGACTGGAAGTTTTATCAGAGGATTAGCTCTGGAACCTATCCGATGGAATATTTCCAGCTCGCAGACATGTTCGGAAGGCGCCGTCGACCAGCGCTGGAGTTGCACCTAGAGGACACAAATCAATGCGGGGATTGGGCACCTGGAGTACCCAGTCGTGTTTTCGTAGTTGGCATAAAGAACTCGGGACGTGCCATTGCAAGGTTCCCCTGTCTCCGAATTAGGCGACCCTATGGAGATTTTCGGGTCAATAGCTATGGCATCGACGGAAATTATGGTTTCGGCCTGCCCGAGCGACCATCGGATGGGGAGTGGCGCATTTTCGGTGGCGGCGCTGACCATATTATCTACCGGGGGAAACGCTAAAGATTGCGAAGCTCGAACAGATGAAGCGGCCCATCGAGAGTGAAGCGGGGCGAGTACACTTCGGCGGCCTGACGCTAACGATTGAGCTATCGGCCGACGATGTCGACACGGTCAGGATCACTCAGACCGTTGAGGAAAAAGTGGTGGGTCGATAAGGCTAATAACAGTTTATGTTATTTATTGATATCTTATGCTATTCTAAATATACAATGAACATCTCTTTAACCCCGGAACTCGAACAGATGGTCGACAACAAGGTGAAGAGTGGACGCTACGCGTCTGCCTCCGAAGTTATCCGCGAGGGTCTGCGGCTGCTGGAAGAGCAGGAGCAGATGAAGCAACAACGGCTGGCTGATGTGAGCCGGAAGATTGATCGGGGACTCGATCAACTGGATAGGGGCGAGGGCATCCCTGGCCATGAGGCACGGGCGCGACTGCGGCGGGCAAGAAGCGTAAAGTAGCAGCGATGCCCGCGTATGTGCTTTCTCCAGACGCACTGCAAGATTTGCAAAACATTTGGGATTTCATCGCGTCGGATAATGCAGCTGCCGCGGACAAGCTGGAGAATGAGTTCTTCGAGGCGTTCGAGATGTTGGCTGAGCGACCCCGGATGGGACATACTCGATCCGATCTCACCGAGCGAGATGTACGATTCTGGCCGATTGGCTCCTATTTGGTCGTCTACCGCAGTATCCCCGCCGCGCTAGAGATTGTCGCCGTTTTGCACGGAGCGCGCGACGTCGCTGAAGTGATCCGAACAAGGTAACGGTCTTTGGATTTCATCGCAAACCGGGTCCGCGAGACGACCAGCAGACTCGACATGCTTCGTCGCAGCTAAATCAGTGACCCGCAATGATACGGTCGCTGAGCTTGTCATACTCCGCTTGTGGCAGGACATGACGCCGTACGAGATCATGGGAGTCGTCATACGGACGCTCCGCGATGATGCGGTCCGCCTCGTGTTCGGTCACCCCCGGCAAGGCAAGCAAATCCTCGCGCGAGGCTTTATTGATGTTGACCGCTTTATTGTCGCGCCCCATGCCTTCCTTCACGCCTTCCACCACCGCTTTCGTGTCGCGGCGCATGGTTTCGGTGGCTTCCGCGGTCCGCTGCCGGATTTCATCCGGGTTGTCTTTAGTGCTACAAGCGGCCAGAGTAAGCAGCGCGATAGCGAGGACGGTGCTTGGCAGATGACGAATCATGCACTTCTGATGCAATCGAATCTCTTACGGTTGGCGATTAAATCCCTTAACTCGAAAATTACCCGCGTCTCGATATCCACGCCGCGACCGGGTGTGGCGAATTTCTCAGCCTACTTCGATTCGCTACACCGCATCGAATAACTATCAAGAAAGCTTGCGTTGCCGTCGTCTGATCTGAAGCCAATGTCGTTCAGGAGGTCGAGAATGAAAACCGTTTTAATCGCAATCGTCGCGGGAGCTCTCGTCGCAGGAGTAGCAGCTGCCCAGACCATGCCGTCTTCGCAAGAGCAGTTGCCAACTGCACAACCTGCCCCAGCGCCGACGACCGCTCCAGCATCCACTCCTTCCGCTTCCGCCGCGCCTACCAGAATCGCCCCGGGAAGTGTAATCCCGGTCTCCTTGAGCAAAACCATAGACGCGAAGAAAGCGGAGACCGGTGATGAAATCGTAGCCACCGTCACTCAGGATATGAAAACCACCAACGGAGCCGTGCTCGTGCCCAAAGATACAAAAGTGATGGGGCACGTGACCGAGGCACAACCTCGCAATAAAGAGCAGAAGGAATCGCAGGTAGGAATCGCATTCGATCGCGCGGTGATGAAAGACGGCAGCGCGATGCAGATGCCCATGTCGATTCAGGCAATTATTGGCGAGCAGAATGATCAGAACAACAGCGGAGGAGGAAGCAGCACGCCAGCTCCTTCCGGTAGCGCATCCGCTCCGGTGAATAGCCCGCGCCCTGGGATGGGCGGATCTGCCCCTGCCCCGGCTCCTTCAGCCGGCGGCAACAACATGCCCAGCGATTCCACGGCGAGCAGGAACTCGCGCCCTCCCATCACCGCGCAAACGCAAGGTGTCGTGGGCATCTCGAACCTGACTCTGACCCCAACCGCCAGCAATGCGTCCGAGGGATCGGTCGTGAGCTCGGACAAAAATAACGTCAAGTTGGAAAGCGGCACACTGATGCTGCTTCGCGTCAATCAATAACGCTTGCTGACGATACATCTCCGGAGCGTGCGGAAAAACCGCGCTCTCCGGAAAGCCCTCTGTCCGCGCGCAGTAGAATCTTCTTCTCCCTTCCCTCCTGTACAATTTGCTTCGAATGAATTGCCGCGCCAAATTGTGGCCCGCGCTGGCCAGCCTTTTTCTGCTGCTGGCTCTTGCCGCGCAGGCTGAACCTGTCGCTCAGCTTAAATACTCGAATTATGTAAATGATTTCGCCGGCGTTCTGGATCAACCATCGATCGCGCAGATGGATGAGATTTGCCTTCAGATCGACGAGAAGGCGCACGCGCAAATCGCCGTAGTGACGGTCAAGACTCTCGACGGCTCCGATATCGAAAGTTATGCGGTCGATCTTTTCCACCAGTGGGGAGTGGGCAGCAAGTCTACGAATCGCGGCGTACTGATTTTGTACGCGATTAATGATCGTCGCGCCCGCATTGAAGTTGGCTACGGACTGGAACCGATCTTGCCAGACGGTAAGACAGGAGGATTTCAGCGGGAAGCCATCCCGATCATGCGAACAGGCGATTACAGCCAGGCGCTGTTGCTGGTCACATCGCGGGTCGCGAACGTGATCGCACAAGACGCGGGTATTCAACTCACCACCCCGGCGTTCGTCCCGGCCCCACGTCGAGCCCAGCGACCTGACCAGGGAATCTCAGCTGGCGGCGTCGTGCTTGTCATCATCGTAATTCTGATTGTTCTTTTCACTCCCCTTCGCGGCATACTTTTCTGGATGCTGTTTTCCGGCATGTTTGGCGGAGGCGGCGGATTCCGGGGCGGTGGCTTCGGAGGCGGCGGTGGCGGATTTGGCGGTGGCGGTGGCTTCGGCGGATTCGGCGGCGGTAGTTCCGGAGGCGGCGGCGCCAGCAGCAGTTGGTAGCAAAAGGATTAAAAAATGGCACCAGAGAAAAAGATCAACGACTTTGTTGAAAGATTGCGTGAGGTGGCGGGAGCGAACCTGGAAAGCATGATCCTGTTCGGATCATCTGTAACCGGAGATTTCCACGAGAAGTTCTCCGACGTGAATTTGTTCTGCGTGGTTCGCGACGCTTCCTTCGCCAAACTGCAACTCCTTGCGCCCGCCGTGAAATGGTGGAACGCGCAGAAACAACCGCCACCTCTGTTCATGACTCGCGACGAACTCGAACGCTCCGCCGACGTGTTTACCATCGAATTGCTGGACGTGAAGCAGCACCATCGCGTGCTTTACGGAGAAGATGTTTTCAAGGATTTATCCATCCCTTCAAATCTGCACCGCGTGCAAGTGGAATACGAGTTGCGCGAAAAACTTGCACTGCTGCGCCAGCATCTGCTCCTCGCTTCGGGCAACGACGCGCGCATGTGGGAACTGCTGACTCGGTCCGTATCGTCTTTTGCAACGCTTTTTCGCCATGCTCTAATCGTGCTGGGGTCCGAAGCGCCGATTGGCAAGAGGCCGGCGATTAAAGCCTTAGCTGAAAAGATAGGATTCGATCCTTCGCCTTTTCTGCAAGTGTTGGATGTGCGCGAGAAAGTTTCCAAACCCAAGCAATTGGATGTGGACAACGTTTTCGCTCGATATTTGGCTGCCCTCGAACAAGTAACAGCCGCAGTTGATAGAATGCTCGATTCCGGCGCGCCGTGCGCGTAGTTGGGTTCATAGTAAAGTCTTACGAATGATTTTCAGGAGAATCTCATGGGCAAGGGTCTGATCGCAGTCGTAGTTGTAATCGCATTGGTGTTATTGATTGTCCTGTTTACTTTCGGCCAGTATGTGAGCGTGAAAAATACGCTGGTAGGCAAAGACGAGGCGGTCAAAGCCTCCTGGTCGCAGGTGGATATTGTGCTGCAACGCCGCGCCGATCTGATCCCCAACCTGGTGGAAACGGTCAAGGGCTACGCTCAGCAGGAGCAAACAGTTTTCGGGGATATTGCGAAAGCGCGTTCCGCCCTGCTTTCCGCGGGCACGCCGCAGCAAAAGATCGCCGCCAATGGCCAACTCGATGGCGCTCTCGGACGCTTGCTTTTGATCGTCGAGAACTATCCGCAATTGAAATCGAATGAGAACTTCTTACGTTTGCAGGATGAACTTGCTGGAACGGAAAATCGCATCGCCGTCGAACGCAAGCGTTACAACGATACGCTGCGCGACTACAACACTTATGTTCGTCAATTCCCGAACAGCTTTTTTGCCGGCATCGCCGGCTTCAAGTCCAACGAAGCGTACTTCGAAGCTTCTCCGGGATCGCGCGAAGTTCCGAAGGTTAATTTCTCCAGCCCCGCGGCGACGGCTCCGCAGGTGGCTCCACAACCGGCGCCGGCCCATTAGCCGGATCATGGACGAACATAGCTATCGCGGAGAAAAGGACACTAATGTTCCTATCGTTAATTTCCTATCCTCGCGATAGCTTTTTTCGATTGGACTTTATGTTCGGATTTTGGCAGATTGGTCTTGTAGCGGAATAGTTGTACTGCGGCCCTCGCTGTCCGCGTCTCGCCCCGTTTTTCCGAGTGGCTATTCCTGATCGAGGCCTTCCGAACAGTATTTCGTCAGGCCCACGATATTTCAGCGCACAGGAATGAGGCGACACGTATGATCAAACACACAGGAAAGACGTCGAAGATCGCAGCTCCTGACTTGCCGTCGCCGCCGGTCACACTCAAAACCGTTGCGGATTACGCGGGAGTCGCTGCCGGAACGGTTTCATCGATCCTGAATCGCACTCCTCAATCCGCTGCGATTCCTCAGCCGACCAAGGATCGAGTCTTCGCAGTCGCTCAAAAATTGCACTACCGGCCGAATCCGTTCGCGCGAGCTTTAAGAACCGGAATGGTTCCGGCGGCAAGCACACGCGAGACATTCGCAGCCGGTTCGCGATCTCTTGTGTTTGACGGCGAAGAACATTTTCGGCAGGCGATGAATGCAATTCGGCAGGCTGGACTGCGTGTGCCGGGGGATGTTTCTGGCTTCAGCGCCGGAGGTGTTCCGACCGTGTAAGTTTGGCGCGAAAGTTGAATCTCGATTCTGTAGCGATGCCTGCCCGTTAAGCAGGAAGATCCCAGCCTTCGTCTTTCATCTTCCTGTTGGTCCAGTGCTGTAGTTGTTCGAACAGCGCGGGATCGATGACGGCGAAGCGCAGGCCTACGCGGCCTTCATCGCCCATCCAAACGATTCGTGCCTTGGCGCGAAAAATAGTTTCGGTATCCGGCAGCGGAAAGCTCACCTCAAGCATTCCGGCAAAGCGCATGGGTTCTTTCAGCCCATCCAGCCCCATGCCTCCTGTGCTCAGGTTGACGCCCTGCACCGATACCTCCTCCCCTTGCTGATTCTTCAAGGTAACCGGGAGCTCGATGCGGGCACGAAAGAATTTCTGCTGCTCCAGACTGATGAGTCCGAGAGGGTTTGCGCCCTCCCCGGCAGTGATGTTGATGTTGTACTCCTTCAACTTCCGGCTCAGAGTGCGGCGGGAAATTCCCAATTGATCCGCCGCTTGTCCGCGATGACCGCCGCTTCTTTCAAGGGCGCGAATAATCATCTGCTCTTCCATGCTGTCGAGATTTCCTACAGGCATAGAGGCAGACTGGCGCAGCGCAGTGGGGCTGCCGGACATTGCCGCTTCAATCTGCGCCGGTTGGATCTCGGGATGGCTTGCCTGCACGGCAACTCGAGCGATGAGATTGCGTAACTCGCGAACATTGCCCGGCCATGAGTGTGAAAGCAGCGCTGAAACCGCGTCAGGCACAAATGAACTGCGCGGAGATTTCAGATGAAGAAAATGTTCGGCCAGAGCAACAATGTCCTCGGGACGCTCGCGCAGCGGCGGAACGCGCAATTGGAACTGGCCCAGGCGATGGAATAAATCTTGCCGAAACCGCCCCGCCGTGACCGCCGCTTCCAAATCCTGATTCGTGGCGGCAACGATGCGCACGTCTACTGTAATTTTCCGATGGCCGCCCAGCCGGTAAAACGGGTATCCGTCTAAAACTCGCAACAACTTGACTTGCGTGTGCAGCTGTAGTTCGCCAATTTCGTCGAGAAACAGCGTGCCCTTGTCGGCCATCTCGAACAAACCCGGCTTGGAAGCGTCGGCTCCGGTGAACGCGCCTTTTTCATACCCGAACAACTCGCTCTCTACTAAATTTTCCGGAAGAGCGGCGCAGTTGATGTCGACCCAGGGCCGGCTTCGCCGGTGCGATGATTGATGAATGGTGCGCGCAATTAATTCTTTGCCCGTTCCCGTTTCTCCCGTCACCAGCACCGTTTCCGTGTGGCCGGCAACCCGTTCCACCATTCGCAGGAATCGATGCATGAGCGGACTGGCAAGAATAAAAGCCGAGCCATCAATCTCTCGAGAAACGGTGTGCGCCGATTCGTCGTCCGCTTCCCGTCCGGGCGATTGCGCTTCGCGAGGAACTGGCACTGTCTTCAATTTCGCTGCAACAAAGAGCATCGCGACCATTCCTACCGGAACGGAGCGCCCGTCGCGAAGCAGCGTAATGGAAAGATCCGCCGTAAACTCCTGTTCGTCCTGGCGCTGGCACTGAACCGAACCTCGATAGTGCCCTTGCTTTAAGACCGAACCCAGTATGGCCTTCTGAAGTTCCGAGGGTTCCCCGCCCCGCTCTCCGGTGATAAAAGCTCCCAGAGTTTGACCCAGAATTTCACCTGGGCTGCGCCCAAATATTTTCAGAGCAGCTTCATTAAACGCGTTGATATTGCCGTGAAGATCGGCGTATAGGACGGCCGGAACTTCGGCGCTGCTGGAATCCTGACCTAACACTTCCGATGTCTCGGATGCCGCGCGAGTGGCTGCAATTGAGCCAACCGCCGTCCCGAGCAATTGCGAGTTAATATTGGCTGCTGTCATTCCGCACGTTTGGAGTTGATCTTGACACAGCAGGCAGCCGTTGCAGGAAGTATGCGGCGCGCCGTCATAACGAAAGTAATCAGTTACCGTCGAGCGCGGGAAACGCACCCCGAAAACCCTCATACCGATAAACCAAACTCCAGAATTGGTGCTCTTTTTCGGTTACGTCAGTAAGCTACTTAAAACTCCGTAACAAAATTAGGATTTCAGCGGCGGCCAGGAAAGGAAAACGTGTGCGCGCAAGCACCCCGCGCCATGGCCGTGGTGTGTGAACTCCCCCGGCAAGACAACCTAACGACGCAATGTCGACTCGCACGAAACTATTTGTCGGGATCACGGTCTCGATAGGTTTGCTGGTGCTGTGCTCTGCCCTCTGGCATTGGCAGTCTGCCGATCTTGCGCGGTTTCTCTGCTACCTCGTGATTGCTGTTCTGGCCTCGAGTTTGAAAGTGCAGCTTCCGGGCATCGACGGAACCATGTCCGTGAATTTCCTCTTCATCCTTCTTGGAGTGGTGGAGTTAAGCCTGCCTGAAACCCTGGTGATTGGCTGCACCGCAACCCTGGTGCAGAGCGTTTGGCAGGCCCGCAGCCGCCCCGATCCCGTCAAGGTCCTGTTTAACGTGCTGGGAATGATGGCGAACGCCAGCGCTCTTTGCTACACCAGCTACCATCGGCTGGACGTTTGGAAGCTGGCTACCAAGCCCGTACTCCTTATGGTTGCCGCGCTGGTCTTCTTCCTGGCAAACACATTGCCGATCTCGGTAATCATTTCGCTAACGGAAGGAAAATCTGTACGCAAGATCTGGTCGGAGTGCTACTTCTGGTCGTTCCCCTACTACATGGTCGGAGCCGCCGCTGTCGGCCTGGTAGGTGTTATCAATCAGCGCGCCGGTTGGCAAACATCGCTCCTCGTATTGCCGCTCATTTACTGGGTGTACCGCTCCTATCGCCTCTACCTCGCACGATTGGAAGCCGAGAAAGACCGCGTTGAAATCGAGAAGCGCCACGTCGAGGAAATTGCTTCGCTGAATATGCGAACCATTGAGGCTCTCGCCCTCGCCATCGAGGCCAAGGACCACACAACCCATACCCATCTGCAGCGCGTTCGTACCTACGC
Source organism: uncultured Acidobacteriaceae bacterium (assembly GCA_963818235.1). Taxonomy (GTDB): domain Bacteria; phylum Acidobacteriota; class Terriglobia; order Terriglobales; family Acidobacteriaceae; genus Sulfotelmatobacter. Next base: position 1,920,274 of record CAWFRI010000003.1, on the reverse strand, counting down.
GGTGGAAATCGGCAAAGAATTGGGCCTGTCGCCAGGCGAGATCGAAGCCCTGCGAGCCGCGGCACTTTTGCATGACATTGGCAAGCTGGGCGTTCCCGAACACATCATTAATAAGCCCGGCAAGCTCACTCCCGAAGAGTTCGAAAAAATGAAAGTTCACCCGCTCGTGGGCGCGGAAATTCTGGACCGCGTTGCGTTCCCTTACCCTGTGGCCCCTATCGTCCGTTCGCACCATGAGAGATGGGATGGTTCGGGATATCCGGCTGGCCTCGCCGCCGAAGAAATTCCCATCGGAGCCCGCATTCTCGCGGCCGTCGACTGCCTCGATGCTCTCGCCTCGCATCGCCAGTACCGGCCGGCAATTCCTCTCGATCAAGCCATGCGTACGGTGAAGGAGAAATCGGGCACATGGTTCGATCCGAAGGTGGTGGCGCTGCTTGAAAGCCGCTACGTAGAGTTGGAGCGCGTCGCCCAAAGCCTCGACGCAGGCTTTGTTCCCTCGGGTTTCTCCAAAGACCTTCGCGTGGAGCGTGGCCTCGCTCCCGCGGCCGGGTTCGAGCGATCGGCCGAAACCGCTCCGGAGACCGACTTCCTCAGCTCGATCGCCTCTGCGCGGCAGGAAGCGCAAGCCATGTTCGAGTTAAGTCAGGACCTGGGAAACTCGCTTAGCCTCAGCGAAACTCTATCCGTGCTTTCGATGCGCTTGCGCAAGCTGATTCTCTACGACTCCATTGCTGTATACGTAAATCGCAATGGCTGGCTGCTGCCAGAGCTGGTCAGCGGAGAGAACTTCAAGGTTTTGTCATCCCTGAAAATACGGGTGGGTGAAGGCCTGTGCGGCTGGGTCGCAGAGAATGGCAAGCCGATCATCAATGGAAATCCGCAAGTGGAGGCGGGATACAGTGCCGACCCGGAAAAGTATGCGACCTTGCAGTCCGCGCTGGCCGTGCCTTTGGAAGGATTGCATGGCGTAGTCGGCGTGCTGGCCATGTACCACTCGAGTCAGGACGCATTCACGCCCGACCACCTGCGAATACTGCTCGCCGTCGCCTCCAAAGTGGCGCTCTCCGTGGAGAATGCCTTGAAGTACCAACAGGCCGAGAGTTCAGCCACTACCGACTTCCTCACCGGATTGCCCAATGCCCGCTCGTTGTTTGTCCACCTGGCGCAGGAAGTCGCGCGCTGCCGCCGCATGAAAACTTCGCTGGCAGTCATGGTTTGCGACATTGACGGCCTTAAGAAAATCAACGACTCCTACGGACATCTCGAAGGCGACAAGCTACTGCGCGAGTTCAGCATGCGCTTGAAAGAAGCGTGCCGCGGATATGACTATGTGGCCCGCATGGGCGGAGACGAATTTGTAGTCACTGCCCCTGGGCTCACTCCGGAGGCCGCACTGGAAAAGGCTAGCCGCTTGAATCAGGCGGCCATTGAGGCCGGACGCGCGACCTGCGGACGCGATGTCGTTTCCCTCAGCGTAGGGACGGCCTTCTGTCCGGAGGACAGCTTCGATGTTGAAGCGTTGCTGGCGGAAGCGGACCGGCGCATGTATGCCGTCAAACAAATCCACCACGCGGAAGCGTCCGCTCAGCAAAATTCGCTGGCGCAAAGCGCTTCCGTGAAATAGATGTTCGTCAAAGAACCTGCGTCAATTTTTGATATGAGAGCAAGAATCGCCGGACACGCGCTCGCGATGGTCGCAACAGTGCTTCTAGGAGGGCTGCTTTCCGCGACTTTAGTCAGGCTCGCGCCGGGATTCGACGCCGACGAGCAACAACTTGATCCGCACTTAAGTGCGGAAAGTGTGCATGCGCTTAGCGTGGCCCGGAGGCAGGAACATAACATATTCGCTTTTTATCTCTCCTACATGAATCGGGCCGCACATGGCGATCTGGGAACTTCGCTTGCGCTGGGACAGCCGGTGCGAACGCTTCTGCGTGAGCGCGCTCCGCTCACCTTGCGATTATTGGTCGTTGGTCTGGGCCTTGGCTGGATTGCGGCGCTCACACTCGCTCTGACAGCAGCCTGGCTACGGCTCTCCGCTTATGACGCATTGAGCACTCTCGTCAGCGGAACATTTCTCTGCATTCCCGCCGCCGTATTGGCATTGCTTTCCGTGCTCTGGAACGTGCCGGGAGCATTGGCCATCGCGCTGATCGTGTTTCCTCGAATCTATCGTTACGCGCGAAATCTTCTTGCAAAATCTTATTCGCTGCCACACATCATTACTGCCCGGGCGAAAGGCCTGGGAGAAGCTCGCATACTCGTTTGGCACGTCCTGCCCGGAGTTGCGCCTCAGTTGCTCGCCGTCGCGGGCGTATCCGTAAGCATGGCGGTCGGAGCGGCCATTCCAGTCGAAGCTCTGTGTGGCCTGGCTGGAGTCGGACAACTGGCGTGGCAAGCTGCCCTAGCACGCGATCTTCCACTCCTCGTAAACATCACGATTCTAGTGACGCTGGTAACCTTGCTGGCAAACTCCGGAGCAGATGTAATCGGACACATGGTCCGAGGCCAGGAATCATGAATCTCTGGCGGAAGCTGGCGTGCGTCATTTTGGCCGTTGTGCTGTGCGCCTCGGCGGCGGCAAACTGGCTCGCTCCGGCGGGGTATGCGCGGCAGTACCGCGACGTCACGGACTCTGCTCCTTCTCGCGCTCACTGGCTCGGTACCGACGAAATCGGCCGCGATCGCTTTGCCCGCGTACTTTACGGCACGCGAATCTCTCTTCTTCTAGCCCCCGCCGCCGCTCTGCTCTCCACGCTAATGGCGGCTTTTATCGGAGGTTTAGCCGGATATGTCGGCGGAGTCTGGGCCAAACTTGCAATGGCAGTGACCGACCTCTTCCTTTCGCTTCCTTGGTTATTTTTGTTGATCACCGCCCGCGCATTGATGCCGCTGAATGTTTCTCCATTGTTTTCCGTGCTCGTAACTTTTCTCCTGCTCGGCTTGTTGGGCTGGACCACTGCCGCTCGAGTCCTCTGTTCGACCGCAGCATTGCTCCGTTGCTCTGATTTTGTTCGCCAGGCGCGCGCCAGTGGAGTTCCAGCGCGAAGGCTATTTTGGATTCACGTACTGCCGAATCTGAAACCAGTTCTTTATGCGCAGTTTTGGATTTCGATTCCCGTCTTCATTCTGAGCGAGGCCAACCTGGGCATTCTCGGACTCGGCGTGGCTGAACCCCTGCCTTCGTGGGGAAGTTTGCTGAAAGAGTTGGAAGGCCTGGTTTCTTTGGGCGAGGAACCGTGGAAGTTCGTACCGCTGATTCTGCTCGTGCTGGTGGTGATGTCGTTTCAGTTCCTGCTTTCAAGCCAGGACGAGGTAGCGGCGTGAAAAGTTGTGAACGATTGTGGGGAAAGATGGCAAAGACGCACTCCAGATTCATCGCACTCATTTTAATTGGGCTGGCATGTTTAGCTGGTCACGCGATTGCACAGTCCGGTGGCGAATTAAGGTTCTGCCTGCGCACCGAACCTAAGACCTTCGACCCTCTTAAAGTCGAAGACGAAGCATCCGCGTCTATCCGCTATTTAACCGGCGGAGTGCTGGTGCGGGTGAATCGCCAGACCCAGGAACTCGAACCGGAATTGGCTCAATCGTGGAAGGTCTCAAAAGATGGACGGCAAATCACTTTCCATCTGCGCAGTGGAGTTTTATTTTCCGACGGAACCCCATTCTCCGCCGAAGATGTGGCCTATACCGTGCAACAACTGATGGATCCAGCCTTGCATTCGGCCACCGGCGATGCTTTCCGCTCCGGCACTGGCAATGTCGAGACAAAAATAATTTCTCCAATCCAAGTTTCAGTCACGTTCCCGGCCCCTGTCGCCGGACTCGACCGCCTCTTCGATCAGGTCGCTATTCTTTCCGAGCGCTCCTCGAAAAGAGAAGCGGCCGTCCTCGGCCCCTTCATGTTGGCCGACTATAAACCGGGAGCGACCGTTCTATTGAAAAGAAATCCAAATTACTGGAAGACCGACGCGCAAGGGCACAAGCTCCCTTATCTGGATTCGATTCGTCTCGATATCCAGCCTAACCGCGACGTTGAGATGCTGCGCTTTAAGCGCGGCGAGCTCGATCTGATCAACTCGCTCGACACCGATTATTTTGACAAGCTCGCCGCAAGTTCACCCCAACTGGTGCACGACGCTGGTCCGTCGCTCGATAGCGAACAACTCTGGTTTAACGAAGTCGCTAAAGCCCCTATCCCGGCCTACAAAAAGAATTGGTTTCGCTCGGCGAATTTCCGTCGCGCAATTTCACAGGCAATTAACCGTGAGGACTTGAGCCGCATCGTCTACCGAGGCCATGCTCAACCGGCTCTGGGGCCGTTCTCGCCAGCCAACAAATTCTGGTTCAACAACGACCTCAAACCGCAAACCTATAATCCCGATGCAGCCCTGAAGGCGCTGCAAGCCGATGGTTTCCGCATGGAAAACGGCGCCCTCAAAGATAAAGACGGCAATGCCGTCATCTTTTCGATTATCACCAACGCAGGAAGCAAACCGCGCGAGCGCATGGCCGTCCTTATCCAGGATGATCTGCAAAAGATCGGCATCCATGTGAATGTGGTTACGCTCGACTTCCCTTCCCTTATCGAACGCATGACGCAGACCTTCGACTACGAGGCGATTATTTTGGGCCTGACCAACGTCGATCTCGATCCGAACGGCGAGATGAATGTGTGGTTAAGCTCAGCGGAAAATCACCAGTGGAATCCACAACAGAAAGTTCCAGAGACCGCCTGGGAAGCGGAGATTGACCGCCTCATGCGCGCTCAAGCGGCTTCGAGCGACCCTGCGCGGCGGAAGGAAGCATTCGATCGCGTTCAGGAAATCGTGGCCGATCAGGAGCCATTTATTTTCCTGATCAACAAGAATGCGCTTTCCGCCGTATCCACCTCGGTTCACGGAGCAGCTCCTGTAATTCTTTCACCACAAACATTTTGGAACGCGGACCGGCTCACCGTAGCCACAAAGTAAATCGAAGGTTTGTAAACTCTCGCACCGATGTCACCAGGGACCTCACAAGACGCCACTCTGCTCTCCACCCGCCTCTCTGTTGGCTATGCTGGCAAACAACCCGTCCTGCGTGACGTTGAAATCGAGATCCAGCGTGGCGAAGTCCTGGGACTCGTGGGGCAAAGCGGCTCGGGAAAGAGCACTCTTGCCATGGCGATCCTCGGCCTTCTCGATAAGAAGCGCGCCCAGGCCGAAGGCTCAATCACTTTCGAAAATTCAGACCTGCTCAAACTTTCCGAAGGTGAACTAAGAGCGCTGCGCGGACGTGCAATTTCGCTGGTCTTACAGAGTCCGCTGGCTTCGCTAAATCCTGCCCTAAAGATCCGCACTCAATTGAAAGAGGCATGGCGAGCGCATGCTTCCGGCACAGCCGCGGACTGCGCCAACGCGATCCGAACCTCTCTCGAAAGCGTTTCCCTTCCCGCCGACGATGAATTTCAACGAAAATATCCATCTCAAATGAGCGTGGGTCAGGCCCAGCGGGTTCTGATCGCGATGGCGATCATGCACCGTCCGGCGCTGCTCATCGCTGATGAAGCCACTAGCGCTCTCGATGTGATTACTCAATCCGAGATTCTCGCGTTATTTCGGGAATTGAACCGTTCCACAGGAATGGCCATTCTCTACATCTCACATGACCTGGCTTCCGTAGCTGGAATCTGTGACCGCATCGCCATTCTGCATCAGGGCATGATCGTAGAATGTGGCACTACCCAACAAATTTTCAGCAATCCCACGCACGAATATACACAGCGCCTGATGGCTGCCCTGCCGCACATTCTGATCGAAAGAACTACGCCGGTGCCAAAAGCCGAAGCAGCATCGGCAGGCTAAACCCTCTTGATTGGATGCACCGGCGCCTCGACGCAACGCTTACCTCCTCGCCAAGTAACCGCCCTCTGTCACTAAAGTAATCGTGCTTCCATTGGATGGACAACTTGGCTCACGCCCATCCTCGCGAGACAGACTGGCCCAATTCACCCAGCCCTGCATTCTGAATATCTAAGTATATCAACCACTTACAGGCGCCCGATTGGCACCGCCCGTGCACTAAGTAAGCCGAGTCGAAGCACGATTCTGTTCCACATTCGTTTTTACACTCAGGAAGGGTGAGACTTATGTCGCACACAAGTAAACAAAAGAGCCCAGGCCGAGGTGAGCGCCACAGCGCTGCCTGGGGGAAACGCTTAAGCGCTCTAGTACTGCTCTTAGTTGCAGAGGCCGCCTTCGCCCAATGGACACCTGGCCGCCCAGCGGGCAAGTTCGCCCCCGACTTGACGCCTGCGGTTAGCAGAGCCCATCAGGGTTTAGCCGGTCGCGAGACCGTGAAAGTTATCGTGCAGTACAAACAGGCGCCACAGACCGAGCAGGAAGGCCGTGTTCAGCGTCTGGGCGCCCAATTAGGCCATAGACTTCATACAGTCAAGGGCATCGCTATGACGATTCCGGTCAGTGCCTTGCCTGCTCTCGAAGCGGATCCCGAGATTCTTTCGGTAAGCGTCGATCACCCCATGAAGGGTCTCGACGACACCACCGATGTAGCCACCAGCGTCACGGCTGCGTGGAACGCAGGCTATAACGGAGCTGGGGTTGGCGTTGCGGTGATCGATAGCGGCATTAACGACAGCCATCCCGACCTTAAGAATTCGGCGGAGACCACGTCGCGCGTGGTGTATCGCCAGGATTTCACTGGTACATCGAATACTAACTTGCTGGGTGCAAAGTACGACTTATATGGTCACGGGACTCACGTTGCCGGCATCATCGGCGGCAACGGCTATCTCTCCAGTGGCAATTACAGCGGAGTTGCTCCCGCAGTCAACCTGATTGACCTTCGCGTGCTCGACCTTAACGGCGCCGGCACCGACAGCAATGTGATCGCGGCGATCGAAGAAGCGATTACGCTGAAGAACACCTACAACATCCGTGTGATCAACTTGTCACTCGGGCGCGGCATTTTCGTCAGCTACACCCAGGATCCTCTCTGCCAGGCGGTGGAAGCTGCCTGGAAGGCCGGCATCGTGGTGGTAGTTGCGGCCGGCAACTACGGACGCGTCAGCGTCAACGGGAGCAACGGCTTCGGTACCATTACTGCGCCAGGCAACGATCCCTATGTCATCACCGTCGGCGCAATGAAGAGCAACGGTTCTAGCTCGCCATCAGCTGAAACCCTTGCCAGTTATAGTTCGAAAGGCCCCACAACTTACGACCACGTGATCAAGCCCGACCTCGTCGCCCCCGGCAACGACATCGTTTCGTTGTCCGCCCCGGGCACTACGCTGGAAACGCTGTTCCCCACGGAACTGGTTACCGGCAATGACGGGAAAAACGACTACTTCACTCTGAGTGGCACCAGCATGGCAACCCCGGCAGTCGCCGGATCGGTCGCTCTGCTTCTTCAGCAAAACAGCGCATTAACCCCGGACCAGGTTAAAGCGCGGCTGATGAAGTCCACTTACAAGTTGTTCCCAACCTCCACCGTCGCTTATGTTCCGCATCTTTTGCAGAACTTCACCAGCACCTACGACGTGCTCTCTGTTGGATCGGGTCTGCTTGACATGCAGAACGCCGTGTCGAACACAGATCTAGCTCCGGCTACGGTGGGCGCAGCGCTCTCGCCGTCATTGGTTTACAACGCGTCGAACGGGACTACGTCCCTGCTCAACGGAAATGGCTCAGTATCGGTCAACTCCGTGGTCTGGGGTACGTCGGTCGTCTGGGGTACATCAGTGGTGTGGGGAACGAATGTCACCGGCAGTTCCGTGGTCTGGGGCACTTCACTGCCTTGGAACAACAACTTACTCAGTGCCTTTAGCGTGGTTTGGGGGTCAAGCACTGGCACGGGGACTCAAGCCGCTAGCGTGGTTTGGGGCGCAGCAGTCTCAACAACCGATGGTGCGTTCTCCGATGCTGGAGACGATGAGCAGTAAGCCGTGTGTAACTAAACCAAAAGAGAGGAGAGGACAATGAATCGCAATACACGGCTAACTCAAACATTCATCGGAGCAATGGTCCTGGCGGCGGCCACAAGCAGCACTTACGCCGGACTCGGAAGTCACACACTTCACTCCTTCTATGCCCTGGCAGTACTGGCGCTAGCGGCGGCGACGTCGCGGATGAAAGTTAAACTGCCGGGCATCGAAGGCAATATGTCGGTCAACCTTCCGTTCCTGTTGATGGCGGTGATCAGTCTCAGCGCAGTGGAGGCAATCTTGATCGCGTGCGTCTCCACCGCGGTGCAGTGCTGGCCGCAACAGGGTAAGAAGTTCAAGCCGGAGCAAATGCTATTCAACGTCAGCATGATGGCTTTCTCGGCGAGTATGGCGAACCTGATCTGGAACGCCAATTGGTTGACCACGGCAGAGTGGTCATCCGCGCCTCTAACGCTGGCCGCAGCAACCGCCGCCTTCTTCCTGGGGCAAACGGTTCCGGTGGCAGCTATCATCAAGCTGACGCAGAGCACTTCAATGCGCCGCGCCTGGATGAGTATCGTACAAATGTCATTCCCTTACTTCGTGGTTAGTGCGGGGGTAACATCGATGCTCAGCCTGGTTGGCCATCGCTTCGGCTGGCAGGCAGCGGTCGTGGTCTTCCCGGTCATGTACGGGATACACCATTCTTACCGGTTGTACTTTGATCGCGTAAGTGAAGCGCTGAGCACACCACCGCTCACGCGAGCTGCTAGCGCGGGTATATAAGGCGGTTAGTAAAGCAAGAATGGCGTTCCGGTTCAACCGGAACGCCATTTGTCTTTTTGAAAAGTGATCAGTTGAGAACATTCACTGCGAGGAAGCAAAACTACTTGCGTTGCCACGCCTCCAGCCCTTGCGAACCGAGGGCAAGCGCTCCCAGAGAAGGCTGCGCCATAGGGGCCCCTTCCGCGGGCGCGCTGGCTCGGTCGGCCATCTGGCCGGCTTGGATAGGCTGGCCCGCGACCGTCTCATAGGCATAGCCGGAGATTGTCACGCCTAGCGGAAGATCCTTGGCATTTACGGTCATGCGGATCCAGCCATAGTGTATGGCCCCGTCAATCAGGAACTCCACGCCCACAAAACCGTTCTTAACATTCGCCCACGGCCCAAACAAATTGTGGAAATTATGGAGGTAAAACGATCCATCCGTCCTCTCCATGCGAACTGAACCGCCTTGAGCAAAGAGTTGGCCGGGTCCAATGCTATATCCCTGCATAACCGGATAGCCATAACCGTCCCCCGCCGCCACCCCGTTGCCAGTCATCGGCTTCACAGACAGCGTGGCGTAAAACGTGTGATAAGCGAAGGCACCCAGATGGAACCGGAAATCTGGAACTCCATCATGGTTCATATCGATTGTAAGGTAATGATTGGGCGCAAGAACTCCATGAGCGGGACTGAACACAACCTGCGCTCCAGCCGACTGCGCCAGGGCGAGAACGCCGACGCCCGCCGCGCTTGCGGCTAGAGCATACGCATTCACATGGCTTATAAGTGAATCGGAAAGTTGCTGCTCACTGCGGGAGCCCTTGGAACGTTTCATACCGCCGCCTCGTCAAACGGAATTTGTGTCGCCGAATTGTCGTCCCCGTGTAAGGAACCCGTCAACTGAAAAAGGATTTGCGTTTTCAATCGCGGCCTGGAATCGGCGTTCGCCCAGTATAATAGTGATGTTTTCGGAGTTGTTTCCCATTTGTCCACCCGAATCGACATGAGAGCATTTTTTCTCGCTTTGCTTCTGATCGCGCTAGCCGCGCCCCGCGCAGCGTCTCAGACCTCTGACGACGCACAAAACAAAGGCGCGATCAAGGGAACTGTCATCGATTCCAAGACCGGCCAGCCCCTGCGCGGCGCCGACGTGACTCTGCGAGTTCTCTTTTCAGGCAATCGCGGTGAGCCAGGCTCCGCCGTTTCCGATGCCGACGGTCACTTTGCTTTCGACAATCTATCCGCAGGACGATATCGGCTCACCGCTTCTCGCAATGGATACGTGAGCCGCGATCCACGCACCGGCGGCCTGCGCGCAGGCCTGATCTCATTATCTTCCGGACAGCATCTCGACGGCATTCTTCTTAAGCTGATTCCCTCGGCGGTCCTCGCCGGCCGCGTCACCACCGAAGGCGATGAACCTGCTCCCAACGTATTTGTGCAGGCAATGAAATTCACTTACCAGGGCGAGAAGCGGCAGTTATCGGACGTTGGCACCTCCACCACCAACGACCGTGGCGAATACCGCATCTGGGGACTGGCTCCCGGCAAGTATTACGTTCGCGCCACACATCCGCGCGCTCAGGCCACGCGCCCTGGCAATCAGGTTTACGTTCCAATCTTCTATCCCGGCGTAAGTGACCTATCCCGTACCCAGCCGATCGAACTTCATCCCGGCGACGAGATCACTGGACTCGACCTCGGTTTTGTTTCTCTGCACTCCGTGCGGGTGAGCGGACACGTCGTCAACGTTGGCTCCAGCCCGGTCAAAGAGGCGCAAGTTACCCTTGTTGGCGGTTCTGGATCCATGACGTTTCCCGCTGGACAAGCCTCCACGGACTCCAAGGGCGCATTCGAAATCCGTGGCGTCGCCCCCGGCTCTTACACTCTGATTGCCGAGCAATTCGGCAACGCCGATGCGGAAAAAGTAGCCCGAGGACGCATTCCCGTCGAAGTCGGCGAGGCCAATCTTAACGATGTGGAGGTCATCATCGGCCCAGGCTCCAGCGTGAACGGCCATGTCCATATTGACGGCAAGGGCAACCCTGACCTGACGAAACTTAGTGCAGCGCTCGATGCGCAGGATGATCTTTCATCCATGGGCTTCGCCCCCGACGTCAGCAACGTTCCCCTGCGCTCCGATGGTACTTTTACCTTTCACGACGTCCCCGAAGGCACTTATCACATTAAGTTACTTCCCTTACCCGATGGTTATTACTTGAAGCCCAGCGGAGAAGGTGATCCAGTGGAAGCTGGCGTGAAAGTCGGCCGTAACCATGCGGCTGCGGTTGAATTAACTCTAAGTACTGGCGCTGGACGCATTACCGGATCCGTCGCCAAAGACCAGCAACCATTTGCCGGTGCAACAGTCGTTCTGATTCCAGATGGAGCACGGCGCGGCCAGCCTCGCTTTTATCGGCAAGCACTTACTGATTCCGGCGGCCACTTCGCTATCTCTAGCATAACTCCCGGAGACTACAAGCTATTCGCGTGGGAAGAGATCGAACGCGGCATGTATCTCGATCCCGATTTTCTGCAATCCTACGAAGACTCGGGCAAACCCGTGCAAGTAGAAGAAGGCGGCAATCTAACCGTGCAAGTCGACCTGATTCCAGCCAGCGAATAGGTCACAATTCACGCCCGTCTCACCGACGTTTTCCCGAGCGCATGTGGTAAATCAGGTATAGGACGATCGCGACGTTGAGCGCCAGCACCGCCAACTTAGCGTAGCTTGGGTGCCGGTGGATTTCATAAATCTCAACCGGGACCAGGGAACTCGTGATGATGACGGTGAGCCACTCTCCCCAGCGCTTTCGCAACCAAAGTCCGGTGCCCTCCGCTAAGAACAATCCTGCATAGAGAAAGCTTCCCAATCCAAGTTTCTTCACTTGTGCCGGACTCACACGGCCCGCCTTCTCCAGAGCTAAATTGACAAAATGGCTTCCTGGGTCGAGCTTCAACGCCTCGCACCAGTGCTCGAGCACGTCCCCAATGTCTTTGTGAAGAAGTCTAAACAGCCCAACCCCCAACGCAATGAGCAATCCCGCCTTAAGAAATTTGAATATCGCAATCAGCCGTAACAGCCCATCCTCTGACGATTTCATGCAGAGTCATTATGCCTGAAGCGGCAGTAAGTCGATCATGTGGGACGGACACTCTTGTCCGTCGCCTTTGCCTTTGCTCTTGATCCTTAATTTTTTGATTTTGACCGGAAGGCCACCACCTTCAGTCGTGCCAATTTCCCCCTGTCATCCTGAGGAAGCGGAGTCGCACGCGAAGCGAGCGGCTCCCGACGAAGAGCCTGACCTGAGCCTGCCGAAGGGAACCTTCTTTCAGCCGCAATCTTGGCCGTTTCTCTGCTAGAATCATTCCCGCTCGACCTCCGCGGTCCCCCACCGCGTCTCTGTCTCGGCCGAGAAGCAGCCCGCAATTGATCCGCAGGAGCGCTCCCATGAAACTCGTACGCCAGTTTTTCGTCATCACACTATTCTGCTTCTCGACCGTGTACGTCGCCGCTTCAGACGCCAAAACGAACAAAGATTTATCCACCCTCCCAGAGGCGGCGCAATCGAGCATCTCCGCCGCCCTCGGACGCGACCTCGCCGACTATCACATCCGCACAACCAACAGCGGCCTCGAAGCGGCCAACTCCCACGGGGCGCTGAAGACTCGATTCACCACTGCAGGCGTGCAGGTCACGAGCCGCAACCTGCACTGGACAATGACCATGCGTGGTTATGGATATGGCGACGCCATCACAGCCGTAGCGAAGGCCTTGCCGCACGCGAATCAGAATCGCGTGGAGTACCGCCGCGGCCCGCTAACAGAATGGTACGAAAACGGCCCCGTCGGATTGGAACAAGGATTTACGCTCACCGAGCCACCAGCAAAACGCAGCGGCAAGCCGTTGACGATCGCGATCGAGCTGATGGGAAATCTCCACGCCGAACAAGACGCCGACGGCATGGGTCTGCAACTGCTGGATTCCAAGGGTTTCAGATATTTGCACTACGCCAGCCTGAGCGCCCAAGATGCCTCGGGGAAAGATTTGCAAGCGTCGCTTGAGGTGAAAGGCAAAAGGCTATTCTTGCGGATCTACGACGACGGCGCGGTCTACCCGCTGCAAATCGACCCCTTGATTCAGTTGGCGGAACTGACCGCGTCGAACGGAGCGAAAGGGAACTTGTTTGGCTCCTCTGTAGCCATGAGCGGCAATATGATCGTGGTAGGAGCGCCGGAAGTAAAGGACGGCGGAAACAATCTTGTAGGAGCGGCCTACGTATTCGTCAAGCCCGCCAGCGGCTGGGCGAACATGACTCAAACGGCAAAACTCAGCTGCGCGAATGCAGGAAGCTACGTTCCCTGCGGCTCCCAAGTGGCGATAAGCGGGAATACGATTGTCACCGGCGGTTATGATTCAACAATTTTACAGTACGTAACATTGGTCTTCGTCGAGCCGAGCGGCGGCTGGAGGAACATGACGCAGACTGCCGAACTCACAGGATCGGACGGAGGCACAATGGAAGAGGGGATCAATGCCGTGGCCATCAGCGGAGATACGATCCTGGCGGGAGACCCGATTTCCAGTGTCCTTGGCTTTGAGGAGGGGGAAGTCTACCTGTATGTCAAACCTGCCAGCGGCTGGGTCAACGCGACCCAGACAGCGATCTTGTCACCATCGGATGGAGGGCAAGATTGGCTCTTCGGTTGGTCGGTCGCGCTTGATGGCGATGTAGCAGTGATCGGCGCGATTGACGCGAACATGGAGGTGGGGGCTGCTTACGTATTTGTAGAACCGGATGGCGGCTGGGTAAACATGACCCAAACTGCAAAACTGACCGCTTCTGACGGAGCATACAATAATCTTCTCGGCGTTTCGGTGGCGATCAGTGGCGCAACAGTAGTTGCCGGCGCACCCGACGAGACCCTCGGATCGAATCCGCTCCAAGGTGCCGCTTATGTCTTCGTGGAGCCGTCAGCTGGCTGGCAAGACGCAACTGAGACAGCCAAGTTGACCCTTTCGAGCGGCGGAAAGGGAAACAATTTTGGCGACTCCGTTTCAGCAAGCGGGAACACCATTCTTGTCGGGGCCCCGAACATTAAATACGGCTCAAACGTGGCGCAGGGGGCTGCATACATATTCAACAAGCCAGCTTCAGGCTGGGCCACTACCGGTCAACCCGCTGAAAAGTTCAGCGCTGGCGCGCAAGGCAGCAGCTTCGGTGGGTCCGTATTGGTCGCCGGAACTACCGCCGTAGTCGGAGCACCCACCGGTCTCTCGGGCGGCCAGAGGAGCGTCGGCGCGGCCTATGTTTTCGGCCCGTAACAAAACGCACCTCAGCCGTGAGAGGAAGGTCTACCCCAGCGCCGATTTTGTCGATCCGTATACCGAATACCGTTGGCAGATGATCTTCGTCAAACATCTGCTGACTCATTCGGAATACGACAGGAAGGAGTGGACGAAATGACATCCGCCGCAAACGCATACGGAGAGCTTCTCTCCCGCGAAAAACCAGAGGTTATCAGCGGAGAGCAGCAGAACCGGCTGTACGTAGAACGACTGGAAAAACTTACCGCGAAAAAGTCGATCAGCCTGGCTGAAAAGAAGCTCATCGCGTTGTTCACGGTACTGGTAGAGCAATATGAAGCGAAGCACGATCCCGTACCGGATGCCGAACCTACTGCCATCATCCGCCATTTGATGGAAGCCCGTAACCTCCGACAGAAGGACCTGCTTGATGTCTTCGGCACCGAAAGCATCGCCTCCGAGGTGCTGCGCGGCAAGCGGGAACTGACCAAGCAACACATTCGCCGGCTGGGCAGGAAATTTAATGCATCGCCAGCCGTGTTCTTTTAGCTCGTTCTGGAAAGACTTTGCAAAATGAAAAAGGCCACGACTCTCATCGTGGCCTTTCCTGTTTATCAGTGTGAATCCGCGCAGATCCGTGGCGAAAGGTTCTAGCATCTCCTCACGGCCCGGCACCCTGCACCAATCTGGTGTAAAATGGTGCTATGTCAGCATCTCGCCACGTTCGTCGCAGCGTTACCCTTCCCGCGCAGGTAGCCCAACAGGTGAATCGCATCGCCAAGCGCCGCCGCTTGAGCGACAACCGCGTGATCGTCGAGCTTATCGAGGAAGGCATTCAGGCCAGTCGGCAGAAGGAACGAGCTTTTCTCGACCTGGCCGAAAGGTTCCGCTCCGCCAGCGCTCCCGAACAAGTAAAAAAACTGGGCGACGATCTAGGTCGCTTCGTCTTCGGTGAGTAGTGCTGAAAATCGAAACCTGGTCGCGCCTTCCCGCCCCTATCAAGGATCATCTCCTTCAGCGCATGCATGATCGCGACATCAGCCTCAATGATCTGAATCAACTGCGCCTCTGGATCGAATCCCAACCATCCGTGCCCGAAGGCCAGTGGTATAAAGATTTCGGCTCATTCAAGCTGTGCGGCGAAGGCAAGTATCCGAAAACCTTCCTCACTAAAGCGCAGGCCGCCATCGGACAAAAGCTGTAAAGTGTATCTACGACCCAAGCGTGAAAAAAGCCACGACTCTCGCCGTGGCCTTTTATTTATTCGTGTGGTCCGCGCAAATCCGTGGCGAAAGTTTCTAGTGTCTTCCCCCGCCCGATCCGCCGCGCCCGCCGCGATCCCGTCCGCCGCCACCGGGACGTCCACCGCGCCCACCGCGTCCGCGGTCACGCCCGCCGCCGCCGGGCCTTCCGCCGCGTCCACCACGGTCTCCACCATGCGGAGGACGATCGCCATGAGGGCGATCACCGCTACTAACTGGCGCCGGTCCACCTTCGCGATTGAAGTTCGGCTCATCATCTGGGAAATCTCCGCCGCCTTCAATCACCATGCTTCCGGTTAACGCAGGCGCAGGAACCGATTCCTGTTCTTCACCCGCCTCCGCCGGAGGTGCGCCGTCGCCGCCGCCCATCTTCGCACGCTGCTCTTTCAAAATCGCTTTACGCGACAGCCGGATGCGATTGCCCTCAACCGCCAGCACCTTCACCAGCACCTGATCGCCTTCCTTCAACTCGTCGCGCACATCGGCGATGCGATGCTCCGCCACTTCGCTGATGTGCAGTAATCCGTCGGTACCGGGAATGATTTCGACGAACGCCCCGAAATCCGCCAGCCGCGTGACTTTGCCGAGATAGGTTTTTCCTACTTCGGCAGTAGCGGTCAGATCGCCAATGATCTGCAACGCCTTGGCCGCCGACTCCTGATTGCTCGACGCAACCTTGACCAAGCCGGAATCTTCCACGTCGATCTTGACTCCGGTTTGTTCGACGATTGAGCGAATCATCTTTCCGCCCGGCCCAATCAGGTCGCGAATCTTGTCGACCGGAATTTGCACCGTATAGAAGCGCGGCGCGAAATCGGAAATCTTTACGCGCCCGGAAGTGATCACTTCTTCCATCTTTCCAAGAATGTGCAGCCGTCCGCGCTTGGCCTGCGCCAGCGCCTCGCGCATAATCTGCGAAGTGATGCCGGCGACCTTAATATCCATCTGCAACGCGGTGATCCCATCTTTCGTTCCGGCAACTTTGAAATCCATGTCGCCGTAGTGATCTTCCGCGCCCGCAATGTCGGTGAGAATGGCATACTGCTCGCCTTCCTTCACCAGCCCCATGGCGACTCCCGCCACTGGAGCCTTCAACGGAACGCCCGCATCCATCAGCGAGAGCGACGCTCCGCAAACCGTCGCCATCGACGACGATCCATTCGACTCCAGAATGTCGGAAACGACTCGCATCGCATAAGGCCACGACTCTTCCGTTGGCAGCACACCAGAAATCGCGCGCTCCGCCAAAGCGCCATGCCCAATCTCGCGCCGCCCAGCTCCACGCATAAATCCAACTTCACCCACCGAAAACGGCGGGAAATTGTAATGCAGCATGAAGCGTTTTTTGGCTTCGCCTTCGAAGCCTTCGAGGCGCTGCATGTCATCGGAGGTACCTAAGGTTGTGGTGACCAATGCCTGGGTTTCGCCGCGGGTGAAGATGGCGCTGCCGTGGGTACGGGGTAGAATTCCGGCTTCGATCCAGATGTCGCGAACTTCGTCGAAGGCGCGGGCATCGGGGCGGCGTTTTTTCTCCAGCACTTCCTCGCGGAAGATGCGCTCGCGCAGCGTCTCGTAATACGTCTTCAATTTCGCAAGAGCTTTTTCGTCGTCCTCGGGAATTTCCGCTTGCAACTTCTTCTTAATGTCTTTGACCAGAGTATAGCTTTCAGCTTTGGGATGCTTTTTGGTATCGAGCGCATCCGACAACTCCGCTCCGACTTTCTTTTTCAGCTGGTCGTAATACTTCTGATCGAACTCCGGCGGAGTGACTTCGCGCTTTTTCTTGCCGACTTTCGAGCGCAGGTCGTTGAGGGCGGCGCAGATCTTCTTGACTTCGGTGTGGCCGAAATTCGATGGCGTCGACGACCACTTCTTCGCTGACTTCTTTCGCGCCGGACTCGATCATGACGATGCCATCGGCGGTGCCGACCACCATGATGTTCAGTACGCTCTCGCGCATCTCATCATAAGTAGGATTGATGATGAATTGCCCGCCGATTTGGCCGACGCGCACGGCGCCGATGGGACCGAGGAACGGAATGTCGGAGAGTGTAAGCGCCGCCGATGCGCCGTTGATTCCAAGAACGTCGGGGTCGTTGCTGGCATCAGCGGAGAGAACGAAGGCGATGACCTGAGTCTCGCACTTGAAGCCCTCGGCAAACATCGGACGCACGGGGCGATCGATCTGGCGGCTGGTGAGGACTTCGCGGTCGCTCATGCGGCCTTCGCGCTTGATGAAGCCTCCGGGAAAACGTCCACCGGCGTAGGTATATTCGCGGTAATCGACGGTGAGTGGGAAAAAATCGATGCCTTCGCGGGGATCGGGGTTGGCGGTGGCGGTGGCGAGGACGACGTTATCGCCTAATCTGACAACGGCTGCGCCGTGGGCCTGTTTGGCCAGTTTTCCGGTTTCAAATGAGAGTTGTTTTCCGCCGGCGAGGTCGACGGTGACGGTGCTGACTTCTGGTTTCATATTCATCCTTTAATTATTTTGATCAGGGGCGCGGTTGCGCTTTCCGGTTGGCTCGGCTGCGATGGATGGACCGACTTGTAGGGCATGGGTGAGCGGAGCGCCAATGAGAGCCTGGGGCCCCAACTTTCGCTTCCGAATGCGCACGGAGAAATCGACTCAATGCTGTACCGGCTTCGAGAGGAAGGCGGTGTGCTCAGAGATAAATTCAAAAAATCCCACAGATGGACGGAGTATCTTTCCCCACCCTATCGCAAAAAGCGCGATAGGATGGGCCACCCGGGTTTTCTACTTACTTGCGGATGCCGAGCTTCCCAATGACAGTCTTATAGCGCTCGGAATCGTATCTCTTGAGGTAGTCGAGCAAGCGACGCCGCTTGCTGACCAGCATAAGCAGGCCGCGGCGCGAGCCGTGGTCCTTCTGGTGCGTTTTGAAGTGATCCGTCAGTTGGCCAATGCGTTCACTGATGATGGCGATCTGAACCTCCGGACTCCCGGTGTCAGTCGCGTGCGTCTGATACTGGTCAATGACAGATTTCTTTTGCTCTCTGGCTAGCACTAACCTGGTGCACTCCTGTTCTAGTTTCGATTTATCTTGGTGACAGTAGTGAGGTTATCATGGGGCGGACTGGGGTGTAAAGGCGGCGGGCCGGGTGGGTAGTGGCCGAAATGTGCGTTGGTCGAAATGACCTACTAGCGCAGAAAGTTACCGATGAGCACAAAGACGAAGCAGCCAGCCGCAAAGATTGCAAACGACCGAACGAATACACGTTCGATCGGTTCCGGATTGGTGCGACCGCCCTCTCTGCTTTTGCCGAAGCCGATACGGTAGTGCGCGAGATAGAGGGAATATAGCCAGCTTCCAAAATGATGGCCGCAACACATCCTGCACGAGCAAGCGTGGCGACGTGCTCAAGTGACGGGAAGAGTAGCAGTGGAAGCAAGACGAGAAAGAGAGAAGAAAAGATTGAGGCGAGTATCAAGTAATCCGAGTAAGCGATCCATGTAGGTTGGTCTATGTGTGCGTCAAAAGCGTCTTTTTGTACTTGAAGTTCGCGTTGGATGCGGAACATGACTACGGTCACGCCAAAACCGAGAACAATTGCGGCTACGGCTATCAGGTCGGACATTTGGACTCCAAGAAGAAAAGCCCCAACGTCACTTGGGGCCTGTAATACCTATCTCTTTGCCGAATCCATTGTAGCGCGGAGACGGCATGGCAGGAAAAGGAAAACGACTAGAACTAGCGGTCAATTGGGAAAATCTTCCTCTGTTGTTTTTACAATCAATTGCATCAGGGCGTCTTCATCAATTGTTCGCAGAACATGAGCGAGCAGTTCTTCGGTTTCTTCTATCACAGCGCGAGACTCAGGCAGTTCCCGCAGCATCTCCAACTGAAGCAAGAAATCATTCGGCATTATCCCCGTCTGCTTTGCCGTCATCATTATGCCCATCAGATGAAAATACTTCATTCGTAATCGTGTGTAGCGACGGAGTAAGTCACAAAGGGCAAGACGTTGTTCTTTTCGCATGGCCGGAGGATTCCCACTTGTGCTGAAGGATGGGACAGCGCGGAGAATTATACGCTGGCCTAGCTGAGTAGCTCGGAGATTGTCCAGACGTGATCCGTGAGGCCGGATTCCATCGCGGGGGTTACGCGAAGGCTGGAATGGACGCGGCAGAAGTTGTAGTACGCAAAATGCAGCGCTATCGCGGCTCTCAGGTTCTCCCACTTTTTCGAGAACGCATTGGTGAGCCGGGTCAGTCTGCGAATCTGCATCCGCATGGTGAGGTTCTGGCGTTCGATATGTGACGTGCAAATCCGCTCGTAATCAGGCATTCCGGCGCGTGGAACTACCTCCACGTCTACGACCTCTGCGGGGGAGTACCGCTGCTCACCATCGCGGGAAGCTGCGTAGACTTTGACAAGCTGTGCATAGTGAATATCGCTTCCAAAAACGCGCTCAACTGCATCGGGATACGAGGGCCAGCCATCCGTTGTTAGCTGAAATTTTCCTTGGGTGGCGCGGCGAAGTTTGATAATGAATGCGAGCGTTTCCTGTTTGTTGCGCTTGCCGAGATGCCACGCCAGAATCAGTTTGGAGTTGCGCTCCATTGCGACGTAGGTGTAGGCATCTCCAAGCGTGTCCGCTGCGTTGGGCCGATTAGCCTTCGCTCTTTCCTTCATGCCCACATAACCCCAAATCTCATCGGCCTCGACATCGCGCACTTTAAGGTTCTGGATCGTATCGGCCAGTAGTTTTTCGCAGTGCGTTCCAGCGAGAACTAGCATCTTCGCAATTGTGGTCCGATCAAGTTCCGTAATCCGTTCCGTAGACCGGATCGAATTGCCTTCGAGCAAGAGCCGGGATGCCAAGATCGCTTTTTCTTGGGAAGTGTACATCGCGCCCAGAGTCCGCTTATGCGGCTCCGTAAAGGTGCGCTTGCAGACCGGGCAGCGGAAACGGCGAAGGCCGTTGCGATGTTTTCCAAAGCGTTGACAATCGACGTTGCAAGCCTCGCAAGTCATTGTCATATCGGCTTTTGCTGTGCTCATCATGGGTTCATTTATACAGCTACCGCTAGTTGTTTGTCAATAGGAAAATGCGTTTATGGCTGGAAAATGCTAGAATTTACAAATCAAGGGAGCGTGGCCGCTCCCCTGATCTACCGCTTTTCCTGCTTGGTTTTACGCCTCGTGGTGGTCCTCTGTTTAGCACTCTCGTGCTTCTCATGCGTTATCCCCCTTTCAATTTGAGAGCCTAATCCAGCCCGTTGTGCGGGATGCAAGAGCGGGAGCGCGGGGAAAAAACACGGGAGAGTACGGGAATATGCGGGAAAGTGCGGGGAACTTAGCGATTTGATTTCTTTAGGAGTTCTAAGAAAGAATCGGCTTCCATGGATAGTATGCGATTAAATGCGGCGCTCGCGGCCCGATTCCTGGCGGAACCTCGTTGAAATCGCTCAAATTCTGTCGCGTCTCGATAGCCTGCGGTGAGCCAAATCTTCTTGCGGGTGATCTTTGCCCCCGAGTCGGCCATTTTTAGGATGAACTTCTCGATGCGATCTCTGTTACTGGGTGTAATTTCCTTTGGATCTGAGGCATCTGTATAGCTGGGTAGGGCGGGGGAAACCGTCGCTTTTGGTGCGACTCTAACGACTCGCGCTTTGGCTGCTAAATGCTCTTTGACTGTTTGCCTCACCTCGTATTGGAAAAAATCCCAGTCCTTCGCTCCGTTTGTGCCAACAAGCCCGACGATGGCATCTATCGTTTTCTCTTTTATTTCTCGAATCCATTCCGGGCGATAATCGGGCAGAGATTTGTAATACACGATCTGTATGTCGAGCGCCTGTACGACGCAAGTTCGCAAAATCCTCACTGCTTTCTCGGCATTAAAATAGCGATAATCGCCGCAGTTGCGTAACGCAGCTTGAGCAAATTCCTCAACAGTCTCAACGTCTCCGAGGGTTTCTAGCGATAGCGGCGGGACTGGCGGAAGGGACGGTTTTTTCGGCATCGCTCCCTTGCATCCGGGACGATGAAGGGCTTACGATTGAACTGTCTAGGTATCAATCGAAAACCCCCGGCCATCGCGCCGGGCTTTTCGTTTTTAAGACTCACCATTCTATCCGTTCATATGGAATTGCCGGACAAGAACTTTACAGTCGAGCAGGTGAGGGCGGCTTTGACCGCGATTCGCTCGAAGATTTCCGAGCCGCAAATGTCCATGCTAAGGGCGCATTATCTCTATCGCACGCTTTCGATGGAGCGCATAGCGACCTTTGGCGGATACGGCGAATACCGGGCGGGTAACTTGCAGTACGGAGTCTTGTGCGGGCGAATTGCGGAGCAATTAGGCTTCGTGCATCGCAGCAAGACTTACACAATTGCATCGGGCACAGAAAGCGACGCGGAAGGCCATTTCCAATGGCGGATGGATGACGTTCTAATCACGGCATTGCAAGAGCTTCGCTGGTTTCCTCCATCGCAGGAACCTTCCGAATCTCCGATTGATTCCGCAAGCGCGAAAGAGACGGAGCGCGAAGCACTCATCAAGGCGAGGGTCGGGCAGGGCAACTTCCGCACGGATGTAATTGCGCTCTGGGGAAGTTGTGCGGTCACGGGCTGTTCGCTTTCTAAGATTCTTGTTGCATCGCATCTAGTGCCGTGGGCAGCGTGTGCGACGAATCAAGAACGACTAGACCCATTCAACGGTCTATTGCTTACGCCAAATATGGATAAACTTGTTGACCGATGTTTGATTGCATTCAATGATGACGGCTCTATCCTGTTGTCGGAAGACTTGGCCGCTGAGGAACTGGCAATTCTGGGAGTGAGTGAGAAGAGTAAACTGAGATTTGTGCGACCCGCGATGCTTCCCTATTTGCAGAGGCATCGGGACTTGTTTCGTGCAGAGGCAAGATGAAACGCAAAGGAAAAACGGAAAGCGACTGGCCCGAACTGGAGAAAGCCCTGCATCTATCGACAGATAATCTAGAAGAGAAATGTGAGGAAGAGGACCGCAAATTCACGGAAGCGGTTCGGGTTGTGATTGGCGATACTGGCGCGAAAGGCTAGTCGGATTCCTTGCGCGGTCTGCCTCCGCCGTACGTCTTGCGCCGTGCGGCCATCTGGCGGTAGTGCTCGGAGCCGTGCCGCTTGGAAGTTGCGGAGCCGCCCTTGCTGCCCATAACAGCGGCGGGAGTAGTGGAGTGGCCGATTAGATCATCCGTCAACGCGAGTGCGGTCTGTAGCAGTTCCCGGCAAGCGCCTGTACGGTTTTCGGGCAGGGCTGGGGAAGTCTCAAGGATGCGGTCAGCTTGGGAAAGCAGATTTTTGAGGGCGGTCAGTTCCGTGCGGCTTGACATGCCTTCACGATACGGCGATTCCGAAAGCTAGGCAAGCATTCAAAGTTTTCCACCAACGCACATTTCGGCCACTACCGGGCCGGGTGGGCGGGGATCTCCGCGGCCAGATCCACGGCCGGCCCTCCTCGACACCTTTACTTGGGCTGCGACCCGGACCGTTTTCCTTTCCGGGGTTTTCTGCGCTTAGCCGAGTCTACTTCGTGTTCCTGGCGCAGCCACCGTGCGAGGCCGTCGAGGCCGGGAAAGAGGTTGAACTCGTTGGTTCCCGCGAGCTTTAGGAAGTTGCGGGCGTCCTGGACAGCGGCGCCTGGTAGAACGAGCTTCTTGAGGGCGTGCTTACAGACGGTGTTTAGATCTTCCTGTCGGTGCTTGTGAATCGTAAAAACTCCCCGCTGGGCCAGTACTCGGTCGGTCGCCTTGTTCGGGAGGATGGCGAGAGCCCTCGCTGGGAACTTCTTCCTCGAGTCGCCTATGAAGTACGACAATGCAATTGTGCACGCCAGGTGATTATTACATCGGCATTGTCGATTTCTTTGGAATTCTCGTGCCTGGCGCGGTTGCTGTGTGTCTACTGACGCTTCAGAATCACGCACTAGCCACAAGAATCGAGACATCTCTGAACCTCGCGGGAAGCCAAGGGATTGTGGCGTTTACCGTAGTCTCGTACCTAGCCGGTTATCTCTTCCACGTGACCAGCTTGGCATTGGACCGCCTGACTGCGCGTGTCCAACTCGACTGGTTTGAACAATCCTTCGGCTTGCGCCTGTTTCGCCGAGCCGTCGAACTGATGAACCAGTGCCTGGAGGAGGGGGACGGCGGGCTGATTCGACCATACGCGTGGGCCCTCGCAAATATAAGAAATGACTTCCCGGCCTGGGCGGCTGACATTGAGCGATTGGACGCGCACTCGGCGCTGTTCCGCAGTATGTGCCTCGTGCTCGGCCTCACGGCGCTTCTCGAATTTTTCCATAGGGATTGGGTCTGGGGACTCGGGTCTACCGGCGCAGCGTTAATTGCGTTTTTCATCTTTAAGCATTTGCGTTGGCAGCGCCTCCAAACGGTCTACGAATACTACATCGCACTGCATGCGATATCCGAGGGTAAGGACGTTCATCTCGATAAACAGGCCAAGGGGAACCAGGCCGAATGAAGGAAGTGGCAGCCTGACCCGTCCGTCGCGGTTTTCGGCGGGCGGGTGGCGTTGAGCTTGATCATTGAGGTTCATCCGCGGAGTCGGATAGGCTCGAGGTACCCGCCATTGCAAGTCGCCGCAAGGCTAGGCCATCCCGCCCCGGCGATCACTTCACAGCTACGGCGGTTAGCTGTTCGGATTGCTGGCGAATACTGCTGCTGAGGACGTTCAAAATTGGCGATCTCACAGACTCATCCAAATAGCTCGCCAGAGTATACAGGGCTGTTAGCTGTGCGATATTCCGAACGGCATTGTCCCCAAAACCGCCCTTTTGCGTGTAAACGTAGTAGTAGTCCCCAATGACTGAACCTATCTGGGCTGCTGTTATTTCGTTCGCCATTGTTTCCCCTCATTCCTAACGCAAGACCTCCATTTCGAAAGCCTAGGTTTCGGCTAGTATACGCCCCGCTGCGCGTGGTGACTACCCGCCTTTCCTCGGCTTTATCGTCGGCACTATCCTAGCTTCAGGCAGCCCCGTCCGTCGCGGTTTTCGGCGGGCTGGTGGCTCGGGCGGTAGGTCCTCCGCAGCAAACAGCAGGTTCCTCACCAGGCTTTCAGCCCGATTCGGAATGACATATTTTTCATACGGCCTGAATCTTAACCTTGTGAATCTTCGCGAGGGCTGGCCTACGTGCCTCCATCTCCACGACCGAGGCTGCGCCGTTCGTCGTGATTTTCGATGAAGTGGGCACCGCGGACCTCGAGTCCCTGTTCATTCGTCACCACCGGCGCGTTGTGTGGCCGTAGAAAGATGATGGGCCTCAGCAAACCCTCTGACACCATCGCCCAAGGCACCCACCTGCCGAAAAACGCGACAGGTTGGGGCAGCCTCGATTGTGGTAATCCATGGAAAGATGGGGAGCACGCGTACGCGCTAGCCCCTATTCATTCGACGATAAAGCTTCGGTGAATTTAATCTCGTTCCCAGAGTCGTCATGCACACGGAAGTCGCGATTTCCCCAAGGCTGGCGACGGATTCCCTGAGCGACACGAGCGCCGCGCTCTTGCAGTTCGGCATGTAGCTCGTCGAGGTCTTCGGTGAAGATGTGGATGCCAACGGGGCGATGGGATACGGGCATCCTCCTGGAATAAGTGAATGGCAATGTCATCACGTTCAATGACCGCGTAATTCCCACTGGGCATCTTCATGGCGACTCGGAATCCAAGTTTCTGCTCATAGTACTCGATGGACTCTTTCAGACTGGAAACCGGGAGTTCGGGGGCTATTCGTGAAAGCTTCACCATCATTGATCCTCTTTTGAGTGACGCCACAAAGGTGCTCAATGCTGGCGATTTTCGCATATAATTCGCGAACCATGAAGAAATGGATTATAGCGACGTTGCTGATAGCCACTGCGGCGTTAGGGCAGCAAACCCACAATCAATACGAGCCGGCCAACGCTCCGGGTGCCGGTCAGAAGCTGCTCGCGCAATTTGCGGGAGACTGGGATCTCGTCAAGACGTTTTTCCCGATGAACGGAAAGCCGATCGTGACCAAAGGCACGTGTAAGCAGTACATGATCCAGGACGGCAAGTTTCTCCAGTCGGATTTCACCTTCTTCGATAGCGACGGAACGAAGAGCACGGGTACCGGGATCTCCGGCTTCGATTCCAAAACGAATCGATTCACCACCGTGTGGTACGACTCGCGGCAGACGACGATGTCGATTCGCCAGAGCGACGGCACGTTCGACGGCAAGAACATCGTCCTGTGGGCCACGCCCCTCGATCCCGACCGCCCTGGGCGCAAGACCGTCGCGCGGGCGCACCTTGAAGAAGATGGCCGCGTTCTCCTTCATCGCCATTTCCTGATCAATGACAAAGGCGAGGAGCGGATGATGCTCGAGTTGCGGCTCACGCGGAAGTAGTCCCGATCAGTCAGGCCACGCGCATAAGATGCATAGGTGCTTTCGTCGGGAGTCGCCTGGGTTGGAAAATCCCCACCTCTCGCGAAAACCCGCGAGAAATGGGGAAGCCGCCTAAGCGCTCAGAGAACTCCGGGGCCGGTAGTAATGCACTCGACTTGATGGGTTGGTTGAACGGTCGTAGTAGGCTGAATACTACATCCACCCGCAACATTGTTCAGTTGCGGCTTATCCAGGTCTCGTAATGTAGTCTTCTTGATTCCAAGTTTGTGGTTTTTCTGCGTTTCCTCGATTGCGATCTTTGTACGCTTCTTCACGTTTGCGCTCCTTATGTCAATGGTTATGGAACTGCGAATCCTCAACCGGCTTGATCGTAGAGTAGGTGGGAAACAGTGTCAAGCTAGAACGACCGTATAAGTCGATATATCTTACTTATATCTTACTTACTAACTTAACCATCATCCATCTGACTGCAAAAGAGGCACCCTTCAGCTAGATCATTAAGCTTCGAGGACTTTGGGCGGCTCCGCGCCCTCACAATTTTAGCTGGGTAGGACGGCGGCGCGGGCGGCGCCGTAGAGGCCGGCGTCGCTGCCGAGGAGAGCGCGGGTGATGATTGTGTTGCGGTCAGTGGGAGCGGTATGCGCGACTGCCGAGCTTTGCTCGGCTTGGGCAGCCGAGGGCGGCTCTTCCCGGATGGGCTGTGAGGACGGCGCATCCGGCGCGGTGGCGGCGTAAACAAGGGAGCGGGTGCGGAGTTCGGTGAACATGGTGGGGGCGAAGGCATCCCAGGCACTGGAGACGCCGCCGCCAATGACGAACATATCAAGGTTGAGAACGTTGATGAGGGCAGCGAGGAGGATGCCGAGGTAGCGGCCGAAGGTGCGGAAGATTCGGCGGGCGTGCTCGTCGCCTTGGAGGGCGAGGTTGTAGATCGACTTCGCGCCGAACTCGGGGTCCGCAGAAGCGGCCTGGGCGAGCGATGAAGCGGCGCCGCCGGCGATCGCTTCGCGAGCCATGCGCAGGATGGCGCTGGCGGAGGCATAGCGCTCGGAGCATCCGTGATTGCCGCATCCGCAGGGAACGCCTTCGGGTTCGATGGTAACGTGGCCGAACTCGCCGGCCATGCCGTTCATGCCGTGCCATATTTTTCCTTCGAGGACGATGCCGCCGCCGATTCCGGTGCCGAGGGTGACGACCGCCATATTGGAAACTCCGCGAGCGGCACCAAGCCATTGCTCGCCGAGGGCGGCGACGTTGGCGTCGTTTTCGAGGACGACGCGAGCGCCGTTTTTCTGATGCCCGTTTTTCTGGCAGCCCAGCCGGCGCTCGATTTCGGCGCGGACGGGATATTGGTCGAAGCCGGGAAGGTTGGCGGATTTGCGAAGCATTCCGGCTTGCATGTCGATGATGCCGGGGATGCCGAGGCCGACGCCGAGAAAATTTCCGGACGGTTGATATTGCGAAGAGAGGCGCTGAATGGCCTCACACATTTCGGTGATGACGTGATTGGGTCCGAGAGCGGTCTTGGTGCCGAGGGTAACTTTTTCGAGAAGCTGGCCGGCGCTGGTGACGGCAGCGATGCGGAGGTTGGTGCCACCCAGATCGACTCCGATGGAGAAATCAGACATGGCTGAGAGAGTATCAAAAATAGGCTGCGGTTGTGTCCCGCTTCATTTTACTTCTGGCATTTAGGGCAGTAGTGGCTGCTGCGGCCGGCGATGACGATGCGTTTGATGGGAGTTTTGCAGACGAGGCAGGGTTCGGTTTCGCGTCCGTAGACGCGGTGCTGGAGTTGGAAGAAACCCTCTTCGCCATCGGAGTTGACATAGTCGGAGATTGAGGAGCCACCGAGAGAGATGGCTTCACGAAGAACTTCTTGAATGGCGGTAAGTAGTGTCGCGAACTGGTCGCGGTTGATGGCGGAGGCGCGGCGCCGAGGACGGATTCCGGCGCGGAAGAGCGATTCATCCGCGTAGATGTTGCCGACGCCGCGAAGAAGTTTCTGATTCAGTAACGCGCTCTTGATGGGAGTTTTGCGACCTCGAAATAGCGGGATGAACTGATCGAGTTGGGCTTCGAGGGGCTCGATGCCGGCGGCGGCGAAGTCTCCGGAGACGGCGACGCTGAGGCGGCCGAAGCGGCGGGGATCGACGAAGCGGAGTTCCCTGCCGGAGGCGAGTTTGGCGATGGCATGGGTGTGCTTCGCGATTTCCGATTGCGGGTCGCAGACTTGCAGATGTCCGGTCATGCCGAGGTGGACGATGAATTGGGAGTGAGTGGGTTGGCTGGCTTGGGCGGGTGATGCTTTTGACTTCCGGCATTTTGCGCGTGAGCGCGCATGATCCGTATTTTTATCATTGCGCTCGAGGTCGAAAACGATGTGTTTGCCGATGCGACGAACCGCGAGGATGCGGGTGTTTTCGAGAGTGGCGGCAATTTCCGGCGCGGGGGACTTGAGGATCTCGGGCTTTTCGCCGAGCCAGATGGATTCTATTATGTCGCCTGTTATGCGCTTGGCAAGGCCGCGGGCGATGGTTTCGACTTCGGGGAGTTCGGGCATTTGTGTAGTTAGTTTACAGCGAGCCTTTCATTTTTGATTTATGCGAGCTGAGTTTGGGAAGGTCAGTCATTTGGACCGGCCGCCGGTTCCGGGTGTTTATCGAGCTTTAGTCGAGCGAGCGTAAGTTGAGTGGGAACAAGCGAAACAGGAGCAGCTACGAAGTAGCTTTGGACAGTCCGAGCAATCGGCGATAAACTTTGAGGCCATATGGCCAATTCATTTCAATCGAGTCAGTCAGGACGTCTAAGATACAGGGTTGTGTTTGGAAGAGACGCGCAGGATTTAGAGCAGAAGCTTAACGATCCTGGTTTCACGCCACCGGGATATGTGGTCACTCATCTTGCGTTTAACTCGGCAAGGGTGGAATACCTGGTGCTGTTGGAGGATGAGAAGCACCAGCAGTAGCGGGGGAAAACGACAAGTGAAATAGCCCTTTCGCCCGCCTCCTATGGGGATTATCCCGGCACGCGCACGTCACAGTTTGGCGTGATGGGCGGGAGTGACGCACGATGAGAAACGGCCTTTCACGCAACAAATTAAGCCGACTAACTAATAAGCCAACCTAGGCGAGTGCGGTACACCTGCCGCAGTTGCAGCGGTAGGAGGAATGGCCGGGCATGGTGGCGTGTCCGCAACCGGGACAGAGGAACCATTCTCCATCGGCGCGGGCGTTCATCAATTTAAAGTTTCCACCGTCTACGCAATAGGGGCAGCGGACGGCATGGACGCCGTCGGGTCTGACACCTTTCACTTTGGTTACGAGAGCATGACATTTTTGGTGGACGGGAAGACCGTGGTCGCTGGTCACGGTGGCTTCGCGGGTGAGCGGCTTGGAACAGATGGCGCAACTCGGGAATTCGGCGTTAATGGACATAGGAGTAATGGACTGCGACAGCAGACTACGTTTTAAGAGCAAACGGTTGATTTGTATGTCCTGCAGCGCACAGAGGAAAGGTATTTTTTCCCTGTAGAAGCGGGTGAGTAAACGGCAGGAGCGAGGGATCGATGGCGCTCTGGCAGGCTCTAAGTTGTCTCATGCAATGAATTGGTCCGTGTGAGATCAAGTTTGATAGTGCTGGCGAGAACGACATGCCTGGGGTAAAGCGGGTATATACAGACACGTCCAGATTGATATTGTTTTCCTATGCGATGCTCGGCAGTTGGCGGGGCGTGGGGGCTGGTGGTGCTGTTGGCGGTGACGGTATGCGTGGATGGAACCGCGCCGCAGACGACCGCTCCAAAGAATCAGGAAGAGAAATCGCCCAAGACGCGGGTGATTGGAAGGAAGTTGACGGAAAATGGCGTACCGAATTTTGGTGAGGTGACGCCAACCCTCTATCGCGGAGGGTTGTTGAACACAACGGGGCTAAAGGCTTTGGCGAAGATGGGCGTGAGCGTGGTGATAGATACGCACGCCAACGACGTGAGCGAAGAGCGGACCGCGAGAAGCCTGGGGATGAAATATGTGGCGATTCCGTGGCATTGTCCGCGGCCGCATGATAAGGTGTTCGCGAAATTTCTTGAAGTGGTGCATGAGAATAAGGGAAAGAAAATATTTGTGCATTGCCGGCTGGGCGATGACCGCACAGGAATGATGGTGGCGGCGTATCGCATGGCGGAAGAAGGCTGGACGGCGGACGAGGCCATGAACGAGATGCGTACGTTTGGGTTTACGACGGCGCATCACTTTATTTGTCCGGGGCTGGCGAGTTACGAGAAAAGTTTTCCGAAGCGGTTGAGAGAGAGTCCGGCATTGGCAGAGGAGCGGGCGCGGCATTAGCAACCAATGCCTGCCCGCTCGCGAGTCGCGAGTTTACGGGAATATAGCGAAGGCCTGGCCTTCGTTGTTCGTGCCGCCAGCGCCCAGTCCGTACAGGGCATTTCCTTTGTCGAAGATAAGGCTTGCAGTCCGCAGTCGCAGGTCCAACTGTAAAGAGTGGTCTCGGTCCAGGGGCTGCCTGGCGCGGCGGGAGGAGACAACTCGAAAACCTCGCCATTCCCATCGACAGAAAAGCGTGCCGCACCGTAAATATTGCCGGCTTTATCGGAGACCAATCCGAGGGGACTTTGGCCTGTAGTGTAGGCGTCGAAGTTGAAGATGGTGGTTTTGGTCCAGCCGGTTTTGCCCGCGGCTGGCGGCGAAAGTTCGAACACGGTACCTGATTTCTCAGTTCCGCCCCAGAAGGTTGTACCGTAGAGACTCATGCCGTTGTGGAAGATGACGCCCGCTTCGGGCTGGAATCCGTCGTCACCTCCGGTGAAGTCGTGAAGAACTACCAGGGTCCATGGCTGCCCCGGAGTAGCTGGCGGCCTGAGTTTGAAAACAGCACCGGTGGTGGCCCCTCCGACCACACCCTGAGTGGTGCCGTAGAGGTTGCCGAATTTGTCGACAATCATCGGTCCGGCGGGAGCACATAGATCGGACCGGTTGCTGGGAAACTGGTAGATCAGAGTTTCGGTCCAAGGGTAGCCGCCTGAGACTGGAGGCGACAACTGGAAGATGCCGCCGCAATTGTCGGTTGCCGAAGTGAACCCGTAGAGATTGCCCGCTGTGTCAAGAGCAAGTGCGCCGATTGGTTCGTAATCGGTGGGGTAGTAAGTGGTGAAGAGGGTGGACTGCACCCAGGTTCCATCGGACTGAGGACTAAGTTCGAAAATCACATCGCAGATGCAGATGGTGGAATTTCCGGTGGCGATGCCGTAGAGATTTCCGGCCGCATCTCGCACCAATCCGCCGTTGGGATTAGAACCGTCGGTGCCACCTTGAAACCGATAGAGGACGGTTTCTGTCCAGGTTCCGTGGCCGGCAGAGGGTGGTGAGAGTTCGAAAATTGTGCCGCAACCCTGGATCTGGGTGCCACCATTTTGGCAGGCTGCACTGCCGCCGCCGTCCGCAGTTGTGCCGTAGAGATTGCCGGCACTATCGGCTACGAGATTGCCCGACGGTCCCGCTCCGTCGTTGCCTGCTTGAAAGTTGTAAATGGTCTTCTCGCTGGGAGCCGTGGCGGAGGCACTGGCTGCGAGGATCAAGAGGAGTGTGAGAAAGACTGCGGGACGAGAAAGAGGAGTGAGTGAGGCGAGGATACGAGGCACGGAGCAGTCTCCTGGAGAAATCTACTGGAAATGGCACAACGAGCTTGAATGACGCCAGCGGCCTTGGGGAAGGTTCGAAGGAAATCTATCACAGGGAAAGGCGGAGCGCAATTTTAGGTCAACCGGGATTGTCCCTACATTACTTGGGGCGGCACACTTAGATGGAATCGGAATAGAAACGCCTTGCGGAGATTTTAGACAGTATTCGGTTGAGCAGGGATTCTTCGACGGCGGATGTGCTTCGCTTTCGCGAAGTACATCCTGCCCGGGATCACGAGTGTTATTTTGAACTGCGTTTGGCGGAGCGCTTCGAAGGCGGCACTATGCCTTTCTCTGGGCGCTCGTGCTCGATTGGGTCGGAGAGGTTGTGAAGGGGTTTGTCGCCGGCGGAGGAAAGTTGCGGACCGTCCTGACGCACGGTGAGTCCTTCGGCGGTGTACATAGCCTCGTTGAAGGTGCTACCGGATTTGGCGGCGGCTACGGCGAAGACTCCGTGAGGTACGCCGTTGCTGAAGGCGGTAGCGATGTAGTCACCAACCATGAGACCGTTCTGCGAGTTGGGAAGCCAGGTAAGCTTCATGGGGCCGGCAAGTTTGACCGGAGTATTCCAGGTTGTTCCGGCATTGTGCGAGGAGATGTAGCCCACGTAAAGCTGGCAAGTGGTCTGCGTGCAATTGCTCCTGGGATAGAAGTAATAGTGAACGGCTACATGAGCGGTAGCGCCGGAAGTCGTTGGATCAATGCCAATTCCGGGGATGAAGTGATCGACAGTGCTGGTGGTGGGATCGATGGGAATGCGAGCCACGGCGGACCAGTGAGTGCCATCGGTCGAGTTGCTGTAGACGAGATCGTTGGTGGAGCAACCGGTGCGGAAGCGGCAATCCTCCCAGACGACGTAAACGGTGCCTGCGCCATCGACGGCGGAGGAGGGTAGCGGACCGCTGCGAATGCCGCCGGCATCGGTGTGACTTTGGATGTTAGCGACGGTGACCGGTGCGGTCCAGCTAGTTCCACCGTTCGTGGAGATGAAGGAAGAGATGCCGTTGGTTTCGATCGGAACAACGACCGTGCCGTTGGGCTGAACCAAGGGCTGGCCGCCGATGCCGAAAGAGTGGTTTGCGGTGCCGATGGCGGCGCTCCAGGTTAAGCCGCCATCGGTAGAGGTGCTCATCAGGATGCCGTCGCCGGTATCGGGATTATCCCATTCGACGTAGCAATTGCCGTAGAAGGGACTGGTGGAGTAGCTGTCGCAGGCGATCCAGTTTTTATCGGAGCTATTGACTTTGGGGCCGACGTTGACGGGATTCTCCCAGGTGAAACCGCCGTCGGTAGAACGGCTGACGACGACGGCGACGGTGGTGGAGGTGTTCGAGATGGGCAAGGAGGCGATCATCCAGACGCCGTGTTTGGCGTCGAAGGCGACGGCGGGATCGCTGGCGGCGTTGTAGGGACCTCCGCCGTTGCCGGTGGTGAGGCCGGGAAGAAATCCGTGGGACCAGGTGGTGCCGCCGTTGGTGGAAGTGGCCCAGCCGATGGCAGTTGCGCCGCCGGGGGAGATGCGTCCAGTTTGGAAGGCGGAAACCTGGGTGGCACCGCTGGATAGGACGTGAGGCTCAACTTCGGTGGCGTGCTGGCCGGGTGGAACGGTGAACGGATCGGAACTGACCTCGGTGAGGGTGACGGCGGGAGGTTCCTGCGCATGGGCGGCAGGGAGAGCGCAAAGGGCTAGGGTGAAGCAGGCGAGTAGAGAAATTCCAGTGTGAAGGCTGGACAGAATTCGGGTCATCATTGGGCTCAACATTCGGGGCGTAATTCGGGTCATACTTCGGGTCATACTTCGGGTCATCGGGATTTGTCCTCAGATGCGGAAAATGATTTGCAAACCACTTCGCCCGGAATGGCAGGGGCATCCTTGGGGGAAGTACTAGCGGTGATAGTGATCCGCGGGGTGAACATTATCGCGGAATTGCGGGACTGTCAATGTGAAGGGATTTGCAACCTGGGAAGAGGCACAGATGGAGGGATTTTAGCGCTCTTTATTGTGCGGGCGACGGGGTGCGGAGGAATGCAGCGGCAACGTGATCGGTGTAGATCGACTGCCAGGTTGGGGTTTCGAGGAGGATGGTTGCCAGGGCGGAGTCTCTGGGAACGAGAATGCAGCGGACATCGTGCTGGTTGAGAAAATCCTGCCACCCGGGTTCGAGATGCATGGTCTTCAAGTAGGACTTGAGGAATGGCGCGCCGTAGAGATCGTGGCGATCATCGATGACGACTTTGGTTTGGGGGTAGAGGCGGTAGATCAGATAGCCGCCCCAGGAGTCGGGGACGAAAATGGGGTCTTTTATATGGCGTTGTTGCAGGCCGGTTACGGCGGCGACGGGAAAGCGTTTGGCATCGAAGTGGGCATTCATGAGAGGTTGCGAGGCTAGGCGGCCAGCGTGGAAGGTAATCCAGCCAGTGAGAAGGAGTGCGGCGAGCGGCCAGAGATGGCTGTGGAGGCTGGATTCGATGGCTTGCATGCGGTCGAGGAAGGTTGGCGCGGGGTTGTCGTATTGGCGGTTTAGTAATTTTGGCGCGAGTTGTTGAAGAGCGGCGGACAATCGCGGGCCGATCACAAGGATTATCAGCAGTGCAGATACCGGAATGTTGCGCGAAGCATAAAGGCCGGAATAAACCGCGAAGAGGATTAAGAGCAGGTCGCTGGGGCGGGCCCGGACGGAGGGGCGACGTTTCAGAGCGAATGCGGCAAGAGTGAGGATAAGGAGGACGGCGAAACATTTTTGGGCGACGCCGTGGAAGTTGGGGGATCGGAATTCGTCGATATGGTCCATGAGGAAACGGTTGGAAAGATAACGGTAGATGTGAAGGTGCAAGTTCCAGCCGTAAGGATTGATTAATGTTGCGGCTGCACTGGCGATGCCGATTAGCGTGAGATCGCGAGCGCGCTTCCCTGCCCTGATTTTCGCGAGAGCGTCTTCGAAACGATCTTCTTTCAGACGAAGATATTGCCAGAGCGCGCTGAGCCAATAAATTCCGAGAAGGGCGAAGGCGATTAGGAAACCTCCGTGAACATTGACCCAGACGAGCATGAGCAAGGGCAGGAGCCACAGAGAATATTTTGGGCGGGACGCAGCGTTGGGGCTTTGGGGTTCGGAGGAATCGAGGATTTGAAAACAGATGAGGGTGAAGAGCCAGCTCACGACGTGCGGGCGAGCGAGGAAATGAATCATGGCCGCCGATGCGGCCAGCAACACAAGGATCAATGCGACGAGGAAGTTTGTGCCGCGGCGGAGAAGCAAGCGAAACGCCCAAGAGAAGGTAAGGGCGATTACGAAGGCAGTAAGAAAGACCACGCCATTCAGGCCGACGACTTTATCGAGCCAGCCGACGAGCGCGTCGTAGAGCCACTCCCAGGCGAACCAAGGTTGGCCGGACATGGTCGAGGAAAAGGGATCGACGTGGGGGACGGCGTGAGTGGCGAGAATTATTTCTCCAGTGCGAATGTGCCAGCCGATGCCTGCGTCACCCAGAAGGCGCACGGAAAGCGCGCTGTAGGCAAGTAGGCTGAGCAGGGCGATGAAAATCAGATCCGTGATCGAGGGCATCAACCATTGCAACCATGGATGCGAACGTTGCGAAGCAGAACTTGTGGAGCCAATGGCCATCGCGCTGAATCTTATAGAGTGACGCTATGAACAGCAAGGCGACACATCGAGTGGTGATTGTGGGAGCGGGCTTTGGCGGCCTGAACGCGGCGCAATCGCTAGCGGGCGCAGACGTGAAGATCACGGTGATTGACCGGCAGAATTTTCACACCTTTCAACCATTGTTGTATCAAGTGGCGACGGCGGGGTTGTCGCCGGGTGAAATTGCGGAGCCGATCCGGTCGATTTTGCGGAAGCACAGAAATATTGAAGTGCTGATGGCCGAGGTGACGGGATTTGATCTGGAGCGGCGATTGGTGCGGGCGGGCGACCTGGAAGTTCCGTATGACTCTTTAATTGTGGCCGCGGGTGCGAGCCACGCTTATTTCGGTCACGACGAATGGAAAGATCTTGCACCGGGACTGAAGACGATTGAGGACGCGATTGAGATCCGGCGGAGGGTGTTGCTGGCGTTTGAACTGGCGGAGCGTGAGGCCTCTGCCGGCAAGGCCGACGAACCGCTGAATTTTGTGGTGGTGGGCGGCGGACCGACGGGAGTGGAGCTGGCGGGAACTTTGGCGGAGATTTGCCGGCATGCGCTGGCGCAGGATTTCCGAAAGATCGATCCGCGAAGAACGCATATTCATCTGGTGGAGGGCGGGCCGAATGTGCTGCCGGCGTATCCGCAAGATCTTTCGCGAAGCGCGCTGGAGCAACTGCAACGGCTGGGCGTGGAAGTGATGACCTCGACGATGGTCACGCAGATTGAGCCGGGCGTTATATCCATGGGCGAGAAACGGATGAACGCGGCGGTTATTTTGTGGGCGGCGGGCGTGGCGGCTTCCGCTTTGGGAAAGAAGTTGGGAGTGCCGGTGGACCGCGCAGGGCGGGTGCCGGTGCAGCCCGATTTGAGTATTCCGGATCATCCCGAAGTTTTTGTGATTGGGGATCTGGCGGCGCTGAAGGATAAAGCGGGAAAGATGTTGCCGGGAGTAGCGCCGGTGGCGATTTTGGAAGGACGCTATGTGGCGAAGGTGATTCGCCGTGAGATTGAGCACGGCGCGGCAGCGGAGCCGCGCAAGCCTTTTCATTACTGGGATAAAGGGAGCCTGGCTACGATTGGGCGGGCGGCGGCGGTGGCCGAGTTTGGAAAGATTCATATCTCGGGATTTCTGGCTTGGCTGGCGTGGTTGTTTGTGCATATCTTTTTTCTGATCGGTTTTCAAAACCGGGTGCTGGTGCTGATCCAGTGGGCGTGGTCGTATTTCACTTATGAGCGGGGAGCGCGGCTGATTACGGGGAGCGCGACGCTACCGGGGTGGAATGTATCTGGGGAGCATATTGGGAAGCGCGAGGGAGAAGTTGCTGCCGCGTCGCGCAAATAAAGAATTGGTACAGCGCGGTTTTGAAGGGGCTGTGTGGGGGCGGGAGATCCCTCGTCCCGCTGGTGAAAACGCGGGACTTCGGGATGACTCCGGGGCAATGCGATCCTCGACGATTTCGAACCGCACTATTTCCGAGTATTGTTGTAGGGTGTGAGGCGAGCGATGAGAAGCGCTTCTATTTTGCAGATTATTTTCGGGCTGGTGGCTGGGCTTTTTCTGTTGGGTTCGGCGGCTTCGGGAGAAGTGTTGAAAGTGGTGGTCGACGATACGATCCAGCCGATTACCGAGGAATATATTTCGCGCGCCATTGACGAGGCGGCGCGGAGAAACGATCAGGCGGTTTTGATTGAGATCAATACGCCCGGCGGATTGGTGGATTCGACGAGGAAGATTATTGAGAAGATTACGAATTCGGCGGTGCCGGTAATTCTTTATGTGACGCCGAGCGGGAGCCGGGCAGCCTCGGCGGGATTTTTTATTCTGGAATCAGCGGACATTGCGGCCATGGCTCCGGGAACGAATACGGGAGCGGCGCATCCGGTGGTGATGGGCGGCGGCAATGTGGACGATGTGATGAAGCAGAAGATGGAGAATGACGCGGCGGCGCTGATGCGGTCGGTGGCGGCGCGGCGCGGGCGGAATGTGGAAGTGGCGGAGAGCACGGTGCGCCAGTCGAAGTCGTTTACCGAGCAGGAGGCGCTGACGCAACATTTGATCGATTATGTTGCGGCGAGCGAGAGCGATCTGTTTAGGCAAATGGAGGGCAGAAGTTTCAAGCGCTTCAACGGACAGGAAGTGACGCTGAATCTTTCGGGGAAGCCGATTTCACCTTTTGGGACGACGCTGAAGGAACGGATTCTGGGTTATCTGATGGACCCGAATATTTCGTTCATCCTGCTGGCGATTGGGGCGCTGGCGCTGTATGCGGAGTTCAACCATCCGGGGGCGGTGATTCCGGGAACGGTGGGCGTGGTCTTTATTTTGATTGCGGCCTTCGCTCTAAATTTGTTGCCGACGCGGTTTGCGGCGCTGGTATTGATTCTGGGGGCGTTCGCGCTATTTGCTGCGGAGGCGAAGTTTGCGAGCCACGGAGTGTTGACGGTGGGCGGGATCGCGTTGCTCACACTGGGCGGGTTGTTGCTGGTAGATGCGCCGATTCCGGAGATGCAGGTGCATTTGCTTACGGCGATGGCGGTCAGCATTCCGCTGGGAGCGATCACGGCATTCCTGATGACGATGGCAGTAAAGGCGAGGCGAAATAAAGTTGTGACCGGGTCGGAAGGAATGGTGGGGCAGATTGGCGTTGCGCAGACGGCGCTTTCCCCGAGAGGGAAGATATTCGTTCATGGGGAGTTGTGGGATGCGGTGGCGTCGTCCGATGTGGGGGTTGGGCAGTCGGTGGTGGTGATGCGGGTTGACGGGCTAGTGGTGCAGGTTGAGCCCGTGGCTGTGGGGCAGACTGCGACGGCTGTGACATAACTCGAACCCCCAAGTCGAATCATTTCGAAACGCAATTCGAATCCCAATCCAAGACCGCGCACCAGCGCAATCAACCGGCGCGGGTCTTAAATTCCACACTCATCTCAGTTCCCTGCGTTACAATCCGCGATAGGAGCGGTGGCCGCTTCGAGCGTGGAGGTCTTCATGGAAATCTTTGGCGTGGGCGTGGGATTCGTCAGCATCGTTATCGTCATTCTCATTTTGTATGCGTTGAGCTCGATCAAGATTCTGGCGGAGTACGAGCGCGGAGTTATTTTTAGATTCGGGCGCTTATACCACCGGGCGAAGGGCCCGGGAATCATTCTGGTACTGGCTCCGATGGACCGGATGGTGCGGGTTTCGCTGCGCCAGGAAGCGCTGGAAGTTCCGCCGCAGGACATTATTACGCGTGACAACGTTACGTTGAAGGTGAATGCGGTTATCTTTCTGCGGGTGACCGATCCGAGCAAGGCGGTGGTGGAGGTTTCGAATTACGTTTACCAGACTTCGCAGTTTGCGCAGACCACGCTGCGTTCGGTGCTGGGTGAGCAGGAGCTCGACGAACTGCTGGCGCACCGGGAAAAAATCAATTTGCGGTTGCAGAGCATTCTGGACATGCACACTTCGCCGTGGGGAGTGAAGGTGACGAATGTCGAGGTGAAGCAGGTGGACATGCCGGAATCGATGCTGCGGGCGATGGCGAAGCAGGCGGAAGCGGAACGCGAGAAAAGGTCGAAGATTATCCATGCGGAAGGCGAGTTTTCAGCGGCGCAGAGACTGGTGGATGCGGCGCATCTGCTGGCGACGGAACCAGTGAGCGTGCAACTGCGTTACTTGCAAACTTTGACGGAGATCGGGGTGGAGAAAAATACGACGGTCATCTTCCCGGTGCCGGTGGATTTCTTTTCTGGCTTGCAGAAGCTGTTGGGCAAGGGCGGCGAGGATGCGCCACCGGTGGCTAAATCGGCATAGAAGAAGTTGCGCCAACTTTGAGGAATGGTTATGGCTTCGTCACAAGATACTGAAATCACGTTGGGCACGGCAAAACTGCTGGGACTGTTTTTTGGACTTGTGGTGATCTGCGCGGTGTTCTTCGCGCTGGGTTACACGCTGGGACGGAAGTCGGATGCGGGCGTGCCGGGGGCGACGGTGGGGCCGCTGAACGCGGCGAATGGCACGAAGCCGGGTGGCTCGGGGGCAGCGCCGGCCGTGCCGATGACGTTTTATAAGGCAGTGGAGCAGCAGAATGCGAATCCACAACTGACACCGGCAGCTGCGGTGGCAACGACGCCTGAGAGCGCGGCCGGGCAGGCCTCTACCTTGCAGACGGCGGGGGATTCGGCGGACGGATCGTCGTCCAGTTCGGTGGCAAACCAAGGAGCCCAAACAGGCGCACCTCCTGATCCGATGGCGCCGATTCCGGCTACGGGTTACTTTGTTCAGGTTGCGGCGGTGAGCAAGCAAGATGACGCCGGAGCTTTGGTGGACGCGCTTAAGAAGAAGCAGTATCCGGCGTTTGAGGCGACCGGGTCTTCCACCGACAAGTTGTTTCGGGTGCAGGTGGGGCCGTTCAGCGACATTAAGGAAGCTGAAGCGATGCGCGCGCGGCTGATCAATGACGGTTACAATCCGATTCTCAAGAAGTGAAAAATCCCTATGAAGCGTAACCGCCTGTTGAACCGCCGCGTGGTTTTCAAGCTGCACGGCATGGATCCACTCGACGCGACGATTCTTAAGCAGGACGAAACGGGCTATTGGATTCGCGGCGGAACACTAGCGGGGAGACTCGACGAATCGAATTGTTCGCTTCCGGAGAGCGATGTGCGCTACCTGGAATTCAGCCAGATCGAGTGGCTGAGGGCTCCGCGGGAGCGGGCGTGAATGGGCATCTCGCTTTCGTGTAAGTTTATAGATTGACAAGCATCGATTTAGCAGATATTCCTGATCTGCTATGACGACTCCTTCGAATTCTCTCGACATCACACTGCATGCGATTGCCGATCCGGCACGACGCCGGATTCTGGCTGCGCTCAAGCAACCCGGGAGCGGGGCAGGAAAGTTTTCCGGGCTTTGCGGCGGGGATATTGAGGAACGTATGAAGCTATCGCAGTCCACGATTTCGCATCACATGGCGATTCTGACGAAAGCCGGGTTAGTGGATGCGGTGAAGCAGGGTCAATGGCGATGGTACCGGCGCAATGAGAAGGCTTTGCGGAGGATGGTGAAGAGTTTGCGGGCACAGTTGTGAAAGGACACCGGCAAAAGGTTTAACGGAAGCGAGCCAAACGCGCGGCTGGTGGATCGCAAAGACGCGACCGATCACCGCGACTCGCGCAAGTCCTTCGCTGCGCAAAGAGCGCTTGCTCAGATGAAAGATTAGGCGGAGGCCGCTGCGGCTTGGGCTTTCTGGAGCAGGCGGCGGGCTTGGGAAATCAGATCCGCGACTTCGAAGGGTTTTACGAGATAAGGAATATTGTTTTGCTGGAGGAAGGTTCGGTCTTCACCTTGCTCGACTCCGTGGGAGAAGGTAAATAGCAGGTGGTTCTCCATTCCCGAGCAATTCTGGGTTAGCCAGGTATAGGCCTCTTTGGCGTTCCAGTCGGAGGGCATGCGGCCACTCATGATTACGGCATCGAAGGGCTCGGAGAGCAGACGAGTTTTTACATCTTCACTTTTTGTGGCCGTGACTACGTTGGCGCCGGCGCCCATGAGGACATCGCGTTCGAACTCGAGCACGGCCTCTTCTTCTTCGACGAGCAAAACGCGGCCCTGAATTGCGCCTTCGCGCTTAGCAGGGGTTGCGGGCGCGGATTCAACGACTGCACCGGCTGAGACTGCCATGGGCAAACGAACTTCGATGACTGCACCGCCTTCGGTTGCATTGTGCGCGGTAATGTCGCCGCCATGTTCCTTCACGATTCCGTAGCAGATGCTTAAACCGAGGCCGGTTCCCTTGCCGACATTTTTTGTAGTGTAGAAGGGATCGAAGATTCGTTTGGGATCTTTGATTCCGGGGCCATCGTCGGCGAATTGGACGGCAACGAAGCCGTTCGCGCAGCTCACGCGAATTTTTAGCTTGCCGGAACGGCCGGTTTCGAGGACGGCGTCGACGGCGTTATTGATGATGTTCAGGAACACCTGTTCGATCTGATGAGGATCGGCGACGACCAGGGCGGGATCTTCGACCAAAGTTTTTTCCACGGCGATGTGGTTGACTTTGAGATCGTAGTCGCGCAGGTTGAGGGTTTCTTCGAGCACTTTGCGGACATCGACTTCAGAGCGTTCCGGCTTTCTTTGGCGCGCGAAGGAAAGCAAATTCTGCACGACGCGGTGCGTGCGCTGCGCCTGCTTGAACATTTTGCCGACGTAATCCTGGGCGCGCTCGTTGAGGCCTTCGCTTTCGAGAAGCTGGGCGTAGCCAAGGATTGCGGTGAGCGGGTTATTCAGCTCGTGGGCTACTCCGGCGATAAGCTGGCCGACAGCGGACATCTTCTCGCTTTGCAGAAGTTGCTCCTGAGTGCGGCGCAAGTCTTCGTAGGCTTTGCAGGTTTCCTCGTAGAGACGGACTTTCTCGATGGTGGTCGCGAGCTGGCGGCTGATGGCGACCAGCAGATTCTCTTCGCCGCTGGAGTATTCGTACTCGACGTGGCTGCGCAGTCCCATCATGCCGATGGGGCTGTCCTTGCCCCAGAACAGGACCCAGTTCCATGCGCCGTCGCTGTTGGAGCGGATGAAATCCGCGACTGCGCCGGTGAGATGCGGAAGATATTCGGCGGTGATCACTTCGGCGCGCGAGCGCATGACAAGGTCGCCAAAGCCATCGGCAAAGCTGATTTCGGAAGGGCGGGATTTATCGCGGCTGCGCGGTCCCCAGGCGGCGCGGCGGCGATAGGTAGGGGCGTCGGAATCGGAAAGATAGACGGCTCCGCTCTCCGCACCGAACAACGAAACTACCTGGCGCAAGGTTAGGTTGAGGATTTCATCAAGATCGAATGATTGCGTCGCGACGACGGCCATCGCGTTGAGGGCGTTCAGTTCGCGATTGCGGCGGCGCATTTCGTCTTCGGCGCGGCGCTTTTCGGTCACGTCGAGAACGAACCCCTGATAGCGCTCGACTTTGCCGGCGGCGTCGCGGGTAGCGAAACTGCTTTCGGAGGAGAGCAGCAGAGTGCCGTTTTTCCGGCGCATGGTGACTTCGAAATTGCGGACGTAGTTTTGCTGGTCGATTTGTTTGTGAAAAGAATCGCGCTGGCCGGCATCGACGCGGATATCTTCATCCAGATTTAAGGTGAGAAGTTCTTCGCGCTTTTCATAGCCCAACATGCGGACGAATGCGTCATTGCAATCGAGGAGGCGGCCGGTGGGGGTGGCGATGTAGACGCCTTCCTGAACCTGATCGAAGAGCAGGCGATATTTTTCTTCGGCCGAGCGGCGCTCGGTGATGTCGCGAACGATGTGGATAGTGCCCTTTTTGGTGCTGCCCTGCTCGTTATAGGAAGAAGTGGAAACGAGCGAAAAGCCGCCAAAACAGGGGTCAGCGGCCTCGGTGACTTCTTCATCGCCGCGGGCGCAGTAGGGGCAGCCGGTCCATTCGCCAAGAGTGTGCGGGAGAACGGATTCGCAGGTGCTGCCGATAACATCGGCGGAAGATTGCTGCAATTGTTCGAGAAGAATCTGATTAGCTTTGATGATGCGGAATTCCGCGTCATGGGCCAGAATGATGTCGTGAACGGAATCGAAGGTGTTGCGCCATTGGCGTTGAGAGCGGAGAACCTGCTCGAGCAGGCGGAAATTTTCGATGGCGATGCCGAGCTGGCGTCCGCAGGTCGCGAGGAAGTCATTTTCTTCGGCGGTGAGTTTGCGATTCACAGCGGAGCCGAAGAGGAGCAGGCCTATGGGCGATTTTTTTCCGAGGACGGGCACCATGAGCAGATAGCGAATCTTTTCCGACTGTAACAATTGGGGATCTTCGGGGATGGATTCGTTCCGGCGAACGGTTACGGGCTGCCCGTGTTCGAGCAGCTGCGAGATATTTTGGGATAACTCCGCGATGCCGACTTCGCGCAGGAAGTCGGGCGAAACGCCGACGGCATGAGTGGCGACGAGATGTCCGCCTTCGATGAGGCGGAACCAGGCGGATTTGCTTTTGGTGAGTTGCTGCAAGGCCTCAAGCGCCTTATCCATCATGCCGCCTTGCTGCTGGGCGAGGATGATGCTCCCGGTGAGGGCGTGGAGCGCGGTGAGGCGTTGAGTGCGGGCGCGGGCTTCGCGAAAGACGAACAGAAGCATGGTGACGCCGAGCAGAGTCTGGGTGAGGGCGAAGATGCCCGCGGGAATCTGGCTGGTGAGCAACGGCCAGTTCAGATGCTGCGTCAGGAGAAGGATGGCGAGCAGCCCGGTGGCGGGCTCGCGGCGACCGCGACGGGCGCGGACCAGGGCGATTGCGGCGGTGAGGAGAATGATCCGGTAAGCGACCTCGAGAGCGAAACGAAGCGGCAAGGAATCGGGCCAGAGCACGACGCGAGCTACGGCGAAACCTGCGGTGCAGGCAGTAACGGCGGCCAGAGGAGCGAGCAAATTTCGTTCGCGGATATAAAGAAAGACGGCCACGGCAGAAAGGCCGATAGCGATTACGAATGTGGATTGTTCAAGCGCGGGAAGATAGCGCGCGGGAATAGGCTTAGCGGCGCCGTAGATTTCGATGAGGCGGGAAACGGCGAGGAGCGACCATGCTCCGGTCCAAACGGCGAGATAGCGTTCGCGGAACGCGCCGAGCACAGCCACTGAAGCGGCAAGAACGGCTAACATAGCCCAGTCCGCGGGCTTCAGCCGGGTGAGGGCTGGTTGAGCGACGATGTTCCAAAGCGACCAAAGGGAAGCGGTCATTTTGCGTAGATCAGTTCAACAGATCGGTTCAGCGAGTTCAGTTTTATTTCATTACTTCTTTATTTCATCACTTCTTTATTTCAGTACTTCAGTAAATCGGTTCGATGGTGCTGCGTAATTAGTCCGGCACAGGGCAGACGGAAGCCTGCCTGCTTGTTGAATATCACGGCGGGAGCATATCTCGATGACCTTTCCGGACCTCGGTGGTTACTTTCGGAATCTCACGTCTGAGATAAAATCGCCGATAGTATTGCAAGACATCTCATGCCTGACCGTATTCTTGTCGTCGACGACGAAGAGGCAATCCGCGAGATTGTCTGCGCCATCCTGGAAGCTGCCGGGTATGTGTGCAAGCAGTCGGGGTCGGGTATGGAAGCGTTGGCCCTGCTGAATTCCGGCGAACAGTTTGAACTGATGCTCTCCGACCTGATGATGGCGGACCTTGACGGCATTGGGCTGCTGGAGCGCACCAAAGAAAAATTTCCCGAGATGCCGGTGGTGATGGTCACGGCGGTGCATGACATCTCCGTGGCGTTGGCGGCCATTCGCAACGGGGCTTATGACTATTTGCTGAAACCCTTCGAACGGGAACAATTGCTGAATGCAGTGGGGCGGGCACTCGAGAACCGGCGACTGAAGGTGGAGAACCGGACTTACCAGACGAATCTGGAGTCGCTGGTGGAAGCCCGTACCGATCAGTTACAGACGGCGATGACCGATCTGGAGCGGTCCTACGACATTACGCTGCAAGCGCTGGGCGATGCGCTGGATTTGAAAGACCGCGAGACGGAAGGCCACTCCAAGCGGGTCACGGCGTTTACCATGGCGATTGCACGAGCCATGGGGCTGCCGCGGGAGCAGATCGACGTGATTGCGCGGGGAGCGTTTTTGCACGACATTGGCAAAATGGCGATTCCCGACCGCATTCTGCTCAAGCCGGGGAAGCTGGATGATGATGAGCGGGCGATCATGCGCGAGCATTGCTACCACGGCTACCAGATGCTGCGCAGAATTCCCTTCCTGGCGGAAGTTTGCGAGATTGTTTATTCGCACCAGGAACATTTCGATGGGTCGGGCTATCCTCGGGGGTTGAAGGGGAACGAAATTCCGCTGGGGGCGCGGATATTTTCGGTCGCGGATACTTTGGACGCCATCATCTCCGATCGTCCGTACCGGCCGGCGCGGAC
The DNA here is from genome assembly GCA_963818235.1 of uncultured Acidobacteriaceae bacterium. Taxonomy (GTDB): domain Bacteria; phylum Acidobacteriota; class Terriglobia; order Terriglobales; family Acidobacteriaceae; genus Sulfotelmatobacter. The sequence continues at coordinate 1,875,373 of CAWFRI010000003.1, read as the reverse complement.
TCTGACTGCGGCGCGCAAAGAGATACAGGCCTGGGCGGGACGGCAGTTCGACCCGGAGGTAGTGGAAATATTTCTGAAGATGCCGGACGAAATTTTCGAGGATCTGCGACGGGAGATTAACGCGCAGAGCTATCCGTTTGCTTATTCTTCCAACGCCAAGGGCGCGTCTTAACCACCCACTAGACATCTCATCTTTCCGCTCCGCTGGGTACTTCTTCCTGTATAACGTTTGCAATCTGGCTATCCCACGCGTTCTTACTGTAGGGAGCGTTGTCGGGCTTACCATAAGAGAGGCTTCATAAGTTTCGCGTGGGAGGGTTGCATGAAATCGATAGGCTGTTTTTTGGCGCTAATTGTTTTCAGCGCGGTGGCGCTGGCGCAGGAGCATCCGGCACTGACGGCGATGCCGAACTCTGTTTATGTGGGGGCGGATGGAAAGTTCGAAAGCGCTCCGGACACGGCCGTGATTCAATTCGATATTTCGGTGCAGGAAGAGAAATCGCAGGCGGCTTACCAGCATGCATCGAAGGATGCGGAGCAGGTGCGGGAGGTGCTGAGAGCGAATGGCATCGAGCCGAAAGCCGCAACAATAGGTTTTTTCTCGGTGCAACCGGTGTATGAGTGGAAGCCGAAGCAGAAAGTGGTGGGATACCGCGTGACCACGGACGTGACGCTGAAGCTGAAAGATTTTGCGAAGATTGGGCCGATCACGCAGCAGCTTGCCGATGCCAACGTCAGCGAGCGGCAGACGTTGAACTATACGCTGGAAAATATCGACGAAGCCAAGAATAAGGCCGTGGAAGACGCATACCGCAGGGCTCGGAACTCGGCGGAGACGGTGGCGCGTGCGAGCGGACGCGGGTTAGGAGAGCTCTCGTACGCGTCGGTGGATACGTTCGAAAATACGCGGGGGCCGGTTCCTCACCTGGCGCGGGCGATGACGCCGATGGCGAATGCGGCGCCGGCGCCGACGGAAGAATTCACCCCGCAGAATGTTACCGTGACGGCGCATGTGAATGCGTTGTTTAGTTTGAAGTGAGGCGGCGTAGCCACGCTGCGCTCGGCGGACGGCCGAGGGCGGCCGTCGCTACATGAGCTAGGGCGTGGCTTTGGCGATCGTGATGCGGCTGGCATCGACGGTGACGGGGCGCTGGATTTCCATTTCGATGGAAGTTCCGACGTCGAGTTTTACATCGGGGCCGCGTTTGAGCAGAGCCCAGGCGATGCCCGCTACCGCACCAGCTCCGGCTCCGACGCGCGCGCCGTTGAGGCCTCCCGTGGCCAAGCCGCCAGCGGTTGCGCCACCCATGGTGCCGTAGACGCCGCCCTTAGCTGCGTCCTCAACTTTCTTACCGGTGTCTTTATCCTGCTGGATCGTGCCTTCCGCGTCCTTTACCGAATTGCTATCCGCGCCGGGAGTGTTTTCGACGGAGCCAGGGAGCATCACGGTGTATCCGCTGGGATAAATCATGGAGGTAAAGTGCATGAGGATTTCGGCGCGGCCTTTGCCGTGCCCGGCGCGCTCGACGTGGGCGATTTTGCCTTGAATGTAGGCGCCGGCGGGAACGATGACGCGGTTATCGACGACAAAGGGAAAGGCGGTTTCGGCGTAGACGGCATCGCCTTCGCGGGCATTCTTGGTGGAGATGGCTTGTTTGAGGGACAACGGAATTTTGGTTCCGGCGGGGATGACGATCGAATTGGCGGCGGCTGGTGGCGCGGAAGTTGCAACCGTGGAATTCGCGGAGGATTGGACGACCGCGGGTTGCGAGGAAGAATCTGGTGCGGACGCTCCTCCAGCTTGCGGCGGAGCGGACTGGCTGAATGACATTCCAGAAGCGAGCAATAATGTCCAAAGCACGCGCATTGCGAACCTCCGCAGCCGAACGAGTAGTGGTGCCCCGACCGTTCCCTTTAAAAAGTTGAGGATAGCACGCCTTGCTCGCTTGAGATGCGTCATTCCTGCAACGGGGTGCCCGGCTGCATCCAGCGGCTATTAGGGGTGGTTACGATTCGAGCGGGAAACCGTTATATAATCGGCACGCGACGGAGCATCCCCCACGCGCCTCGCCAGTCTGCCAGTCTACAAGCTGGTTTGGGAGCTTCCATGAAACGCATCTCCAGTCTTTTGCCACGCGCGGTTTTCTTCCTGGTTTTCTTGTTCGTGCTCATAGTCGTGACTAATCCGGGCCGCGCTCTTGCTTCGACAGAGACGATCCTGCACGATTTCAATCTGACTCCGAACGGGCAGCAGCCGAATGGAACCTTGATCTCGGACGCAGCGGGCAATCTTTATGGAACCACGGGTTACGGCGGCAGCTACGGTTTTGGCGAGGTCTTCAAGCTCTCTCCAAATTCGAAGGGCGGTTGGACAGAGACTGTGCTCTTCAGCTTCAACGGAACCACCGAGGGGAATGGGCCAGCGGGCACGCTGGTGTTCGATGCGGCGGGACATATTTATGGAGGCACGACTGGCGGAGGTTCGCAGTCCGATGGGACGATCTTCAAGTTGACGCCGCATGCCGGTGCGGCATGGACAGAGAGCGTCATTTGGAATTTCCATGGCAAAGACGGAGTGAATCCGAACGGTGGGCTGATTTTTGACAAGGCCGGTAACTTATATGGGACAACTACTTCTGGCGGAGGCTTGGGCCGGCAGAGTTGCGTCAATCTAGGATGCGGCACGGCGTTTCAAATGACTCCCGAAGCCAACGGAAAATGGACACTGACCACTCTGTATGCCTTCCAGGGCCAGAGCGAGGGCACCAATCCGAATTCTGGACTGGCGATGGATAGCGCTGGGAACCTTTATGGAACCACCACCGAGGGAGGAATTCTAGGCACGGGGCTGGGCTACGGAGTCGTCTTCAAGTTAAGTTCGAGTTCGGGCAGCTGGACAGAGAGCGTGCTGTATAGCTTCACGGGCGGGGCGGATGGAGGCAATCCCAGCAGCGACGTGATCTTCGACGCGTCGGGGAATCTCTATGGTACAGCCGGTGTGGGCGGGACGAGCACGGGTTGTAGCAGGGGTTCGGCGTGCGGGGCGGTGTTTGAGCTTTCTCCTGTGGCGGGTGGGCAGTGGAGTGAGAGTGTCATTTACAGCTTTAATCTTAGCGATGGCGATGATCCCGTAGGCAATCTCAGCTTCAACCAGGCGGGAAATCTGTACGGAACGACACGCTTCGGCGGCAGTAAAGCCGAGGGCACGGTCTTCGAACTGATTCATGGCTCGGGTGGATGGTCGGAAAGCGTTCTGTGGAACTTCACGGACGGAGCCGATGGTGAGACTCCAACATACGGTGTAACGCTGGGTTCGTCGGGGCAAATTTACGGGGCGACTGCGGAGTTTCCAAATTCTGGAAACGGCACAGTGTTTGAACTGCAAGCGGCGCAGGGCGGCTCCTATACGGAAACGACACTGACCGGTTTTGCCGGCGGCAATGGCGACCCGACAACAGCCCTGATCGCCGACGCCTTGGGAAATTTTTACGGGGCAACCAATAGCGGAGCCGCATACGGTTTCGGCGCAGTGTATGAGTTATCGCCTGCTGCCGGAGGAAAGTGGACGGTCAGCATTCTGTACAGCTTCCCCAGCGGTCTTCCTGGTTACACAGAGGGGCCGACTCCATCGGCGTTGATCTTCGACTCCGCGGGCAATCTTTATGGCGAGCTCCGGTACGGAGGCACGGCTGGCGAAGGGACCATATACGAGTTGTCGCCGTCGTCCGGAGGAAAGTGGAGTGAAAAGGATATCTATACTTTTACCGGGGGCACTGACGGAGGCCAACCACAAGGAGGATTGATCTTCGATTCCGCCGGCAACTTATATGGCACTACAGAATACGGTGGCTTTACTGGCGTCGAAGGCTGCCGCTTGGGATGTGGAACTGTTTTTAAGCTAACTCCTTCCTCTGGCTCATGGAGCGAGAGCGTGCTTTATCAATTTGTCGCCGGGGGCACTGACGGACGCAATCCCATTGCCAGCGTGGTTTTCGACGCGAACGGCAATCTTTACGGCACGACGGAACTCGGCGGAATAATCATCTCAGGCGTATGCGGCGGAGGCTGTGGCAGCGTTTTCGAATTGATACCCTCGGGCGGCGCATGGACCGAGCACGTGCTTTACCTGTTCTCCGGGAAATCCGGCGACGGCAGAAGTCCCTATGCCAATCTCATTCTCGACGCAGCCGGTAATCTTTACGGCACAACCGCAGCGGGAGGAAAGGCCATTGAGAACTACTGCGGCACTGGCTGCGGCACGGTCTTCAAGCTAGCGCCGAGCTCGGGCGGGTGGAAGGAAACGGTACTGTTGTCGTTCGATGGAACCGACGGCGCCACTCCTTTAGCACCGGTTGTTTTCGATGCGGCGGGCAATCTTTATGGAACGTCGCAGGGCTTTACGGGCGACACCTGGGGGACCGTTTACAAACTTTCTCCATCAGCCGGAAGCTGGACCGAAACCGTGCTGCACTCCTTCCCGATTTACGCTCCGGGGGATTTGGATGGATATTTTCCCTCGAGCGGATTGATCCTCGATTCCGCCGGCAATCTTTACAGCACCGCGCCGGGTGGGGGACAGACTTCGACGGGAGGGATTGTTTTTGAGATCACGCCGTAGCGGCGGGTGCAGGATTAGCGCGAGTGAAAATCGCGACTAATAGATTAGATATTTTTTTCTGATGAGTTCAAATTTCTCCAGGTCGTCCTGCCAATCCTGGGCGATGCGGCGCGGGTCTTTGCCGGCGATGAGGCCATCGTAGGCTGATTGATTCACGAGCAGTTCTGGCAGGCGGTCAAGTTTGTAATCCGCGGGATAGAGTTTCTTCAGCGCTGCGGCGAGTTCGATTCCCAACTCTGGGGCGTCGAGGGCATTACGCTCGGTCAGAACCAGATTTACTCCTTCACACTTTTGGTTTGCATAGTTACTCGCCGTGGGCGTGAAGGTCACGGGCACGAATCTTACTCCGGCAATGCCGCGGGCGTTCAGGTAGGCGGCGAGTTCGCGGCTCTTCATCCAGGGCGCGCCGAGGAGTTCGAAAGGAGTGTCGGTGCCGCGGCCGACGGAAACGTTTGTGCCTTCGATGAGGCCGACGCCCGGATAGAGAGCGGCTTCGGTGATGCTGCGCAAGTTGGGCGAGGGGTTGATCCAGGCAAGGCCGGTGGAATCGAACCAGTCGCCGCGCTGCCAGCCTTGCATCGCGACCACGGTGAGTTTGGCGTTGATATTGCGCTCCGCGTTGAACATCTCGGCGAGTTCGCCCATGGTCATGCCGTGACGAGGCGGGACGGTCCAATAATTGGTGAAGCTTCCGTGGCCGGCGTCGGATACAGGACCCTGGACGAACGATCCGGTAATGGGGTTGGGGCGGTCAAGAACGATCAGCTCGATTCCGGCGCTGGCCGCGGCTTCCAGAAAATATCCGAGAGTAGTTTCGTAGGTGTAGAAGCGAACGCCGGCATCTTGAATATCGAAAACCACGGCATCAAGTTGCTTTAGGACATCGAGCGACGGGCGTCGAGCTGCGTCTTTGCCTCCGTAGACGCTGTAGACGGGAGTGCCGGTGGTGGAATCTTTCGTGTTGGCAACATTGGTTGTGTCGAGCGTGCCGGTGACACCGTGCTCGGGGCTGAAGATGGCGTCGAGAGAAACTCCGGGCGCAGCAGCGAGGACGTCGATGGTGCGGCGGCCTTGGGAGTCGATTCCGGTTTGGTTGGTGAGGAGGCCGATTTTTTTCTTGCGGCCAGGAGTTTGGAGAACGTCGAAATTATGAGCTTCGAGGACGTCTATTCCGGTTTTGACATTGCCGTTGCGCGAGCTCATGCGGCGGACGGCGCTTTGGGCTTCGTTGTAGCCGGTGATGCTCTGCCAGCGCAGGGCTTCCTTTTCGCCGGAAGTTAACGGCAAGGCAGCGGCCACGGCGGTGGCGACTTTAGAGCGCAGAGCGATAGCATTGCCTCCACGCGGATGAACTGCATTGGTGAGCAGGATGATGTAGGTCTGGGTGGTGGGATCGATCCAGAGCGAGGTTCCAGTGAAACCGGTGTGGCCGTAGGAGCCGACGGGGAGAAGATCGCCGCGATTCGAGGAAAAGGGAGAATCGATATCCCAGCCAAAACCGCGGAGAACAGGGGCGGACGGAGGCTGCTCGGGGCGCGTCATTTTCTCGACCGAGAGGGGTGAGAGGATGCCTCCGCCGCCGTTCAGAAGGGCTTGAGCGAATTTGGCGAGGTCATCGGCGGTAGAAAATAATCCAGCGTGACCGGCGACGCCGCTCATACGGCGCGCGGTGGGGTCGTGGACTATGCCGCGAAGCATGTGGTTGTTTTCGTCATATTGCGTGGGTGCAATTTTGGGCCGCCATGCGGTTGGCGGAATGAAGCGGGTATGCGTCATCTTGAGCGGAGCGAAGATGTGGCGAGCGCAGTATTCGTCGAAGCCCTCGCCGGAGATTTTCTCGACGAGAGCGCCCAAGACGATGAAGTTGACGTCGCTATAGGAAAATCGGGAACCGGGTGGATCCTGCGGGGCGTCGGCAAAGGCCATGCGATAGGCGGTTTCTTTTCCCTGCCACGGAGTTTTCAAATCCACATCCGGTTCGAGGCCGGAATAGTGCGTCAACAACTGGCGAACGCTGATGTCGTTTTTTCCATTCGCGGCAAACTCAGGAAGATATTCGGCGACGGGATCGTTTAGTCGAATCTTGCCTTGTTCGTCGAGTTGCATGATTGCGGGGGTGGTGGCAATCACCTTGGTGAGCGACGCGAGATCGAAAATTGTGTCGAGCGTCATGAGTTCATGGCGCGGCTCAAGAGCGCGGTTGCCGTAGGCTTTGCGGTAGACGACATGGCCGTTGTGACCGACAACGAGGACTGCACCGGGGATTGTGTTCTCGTGGATGGCTTGCTGGATGACAGCGTCCACGGCGGGGAGATGCATGGCGGATGCGGGATGCCTGGAATCCGCGGCAGAGGCGACGATGGATAGGGCGAGTACAAAGATGACGAAGGGGGATGGAAAACAGGACGCCGAAGAGTGTGGCGTTTTTTGCCGGAGAATGCGATTTCGTTCGCAGGCGCTCGATTTTGAATTGAGAGGAAGGATGATTTGACTCTACACAAGTCGGGAGGATCATCTCAAGAACTATAGTAAGGGGTGCCTTTGGCGACATAGCTTGCGCAACGTTTGACGGCCGGGCGGGCCGCGCTTTACCGGGTGCGCGCTTCTCTGCTATAAACCGAGGCAGATTGACGAAATTATTTCCGGAAAGCGCCTCCGCTCTGAAATTCATCCCGCCAGGCAGTTCACTGCGTCTTGATCTCGATCATCAGGATACGATTTTCGAGTCCGGCTTCGGAGTGGTGCGCGAGGCAATTGCGGGGCGGGTTTTTCCAGGGGCTTCGGTGGCGGTTACGCACCAGTCGCGGTTGATTGGGCTGAAAGCGTTTGGGCAGTTTACTTACGAGGCCGACGCGCCCGCGGTTACCACTGCGACGCTATTTGATCTGGGATCGGTGACAAAAGTAGTGGCGACCACCGCCATGGCGATGCGGCTCTACGAGCGGGGATTGCTTGATCTGGATGCGGCGGTGGCGGCGATTGTTCCGGAATTTTTGGCGGATGCGGAGCGAGATGAGCGGCGGCATGACGTTACTATGCGCATGTTGCTGGCGCACTGTTCAGGATTGCCGGCACACGAGAAATTATTTTTGCGGACGCAAAGTCGCGACGAACTTTTGCGGGCCGTCTTTTCCATGCCGCTGGTTGCGGAACCGGGATCAAAGGCGGCGTATAGCGATATTGGATTCATTCTTCTGGGTGCCGCTCTGGAACGAATGGCGGATGAAGCGATCGACTCTTTCTGCCAACGGGAGATATTTGCGCCGCTGGGGATTATGAATACCGCATTTAATCCGCCAGTTGAGGTACGGGCGCAGATTCCGCCGACGGTGGATGACCGGAGTTTTCGTCACCGCATTGTTCAGGGTGAAGTTTTTGACGAGAACACGAGCGCGATGGGCGGAGTTGCGCCGCACGCGGGAATTTTTTCAACAGCTGCGGATATGGCGCTATTTGCTCACGCGATGTTGCACTCCGAGGGGCTGGCGCGACGGGATACGATTGCGCTGTTCACGCGACGAGAATCTGCGCCGCAGGGGACATCGCACGCACTGGGATGGGACACGCCTTCGGCGCCTTCGCAATCGGGAGAATATTTTGGCGCGCAATCGTTTGGGCACCTGGGTTATACGGGAACTTCTCTATGGATCGATCCGGAGCGCCAGCTGTCAATTACGTTGCTGACGAACCGGACGTGGCCGGATTGTTCGAATGTTGCGATCAAGCAAGTGAGACCGAAATTTCATGACGCCGTTGTGGAGGCGATCGATTCGCAGGGATGGCCTGGCGATTCGACGATCTCGTTGAAATGAACAGTTAGAATGAAGGTCACACTCCTCGAAAGGCCACCACTTCTTGAAGCAAAAACAAAAGTCTAAAGTCGATTTGCGCGGGCTGCGCACAGAGCATCCGAACGCGGCGGCTCACGAGCTCGATTGCAAATCGGCGCTCGAAATTGCACAGCTCATCAATGCGGAGGACAGCACGATTGCGGCGGCGGTGGCACGGGCATTGCCGCAGATTGCGCGCGCAATCGATTTGGCGGCGGCGACGTTGCAGCGCGGCGGGCGGGTGATTTATGTGGGAGCGGGCACCAGCGGGCGCATTGCAGCCCTCGATGCGGCCGAATGTCCCCCCACATTTAATGTTGATCGCGTGCAGTTCATTATTGCGGGCGGGGCAAAGGCTTTGGCGACAGATTCCGAGATCAGCGAGGATGACGCTGCGCAGGGCCGCGATGAAATGAGGCGGCGCAAGCCGGGGAAGAATGATGTTGTAATCGGCATCGCGTCAAGTGGGAGAACTCCTTTTACGGTTGCCGCCGTTGAAATGGCGCGAAAGCGTGGGGCGCGCACGGTTGCGCTTACGTGCAATCGGAAGTCTCCGCTGGAACGTGCCGCGCACTTTGCCATCGTGACGCAGGTTGGCCCGGAGGTGCTGGCCGGGTCATCGCGGATGAAGGCGGCGACGGCTCATAAGATGGTTCTGAATATGATTTCCACGGGCGCGATGAGCCGGTTGGGGTACGTTTACGGAAATCTGATGGTGAATGTGGTGCCGAAGAACGAGAAGTTGATGCAGCGGGCCGTTGGCATTCTGGAACGTGCGTCGGGCGCGGAGGGTGGGGCGGCGAGGCGAGCTCTGGAGAATTCCGGTTGCCGTACTCCCGTGGCATTGGTGATGCTGTGCGCGGGAGCGACGCGGGCGGAGGCGGTGCATGCACTGAAGAAATCTTCGGGACATGTGCGGCGGGCTATTGCACTGGCGACGTGTAAGTAGGCGAGAAGTTATTCGGAAGCAACCCCGTTTGACCCCAACGGTCCGTGCTTAGGGAGATCCCTCTTCCCGCTGGTGAAAACGCTGGACTTCGGGATGACACCGGGTTGGGAGGGCAGAAGATTTTGGATTGAGCCGCTGAAATCTTTGACCGTGTTTGACCCTCTGGGCACACTCAGTTACCTTGGGAGTGCCGTTTCCACTTCGCGCAGCGAGGGCGCGGTGCGAGGCTTCTCCCCTTCATGGATAAAAAGCGAATTGTGGCCAGTGTGGTGGTGTTCTGCATCCTGGCCGTTCTGGTTTACCTGCAATATCGCCACTGGCAGAGCTTCGACTGGGGAACGTTTTGGGCGCAGACGCACCGCATCCGGAAGCTTCACGTTTTGCATGCGGTCGCGCTGATTTATTTCGGATATTTTTTGCGAGCGGTACGGTGGAAGATTTTTTTACAGCCGGTGCGTCCGAAGGCGAAGATGATGGACCTGGTTTCGCCTACGATCATTGGGTTTACCGGGCTGGCATTGTTGGGGCGCGCGGGAGAATTTATTCGCCCTTACCTAATCGCGCGGCGGACGGATCTTCCCTTCTCCTCGCAGTTGGCGGTTTGGGCGGTCGAGCGGATTTTTGATGTTGGGGCGTTTACGGTGTTGATGGTGCTGGCGATTTTTCTGCCCAGCGCACTGCCGGCGATTCCGCATCCGGAATACTACCTGCGGTTTCGCGAAGGCGGGTTCCTGCTGGTGGGGGCGGTGGCGGCGCTAACCATCGGCGCAATTGTGATCCGGCGCAGTGGCGACGCAGTAGCGCAATGGGTCGAGGAAAGATTTGGACATCTCTCGGCGAATTTTGGCCATAAGCTGGCGCAAAAGATACGGGAGTTTGGGCGCGGGCTCGATACCATCCACGGCCCTTTATCGCTGCTAATGCTGAGCGTGGTGTCGGTGGGCATGTGGTACATCATTGCGCTGGCGTACCAGGAAGTAACGCATTCCTACGGCGTGCCGGCGCTGGAGATACCGGTCTCGCAACTATTGATTCTGATGGGAGCGAGCATGCTGGGGTCGATGCTGCAACTGCCGGCGGTGGGCGGAGGATCGCAGATGGCAACGATTGCGGCGCTCTCGAGCGTGTTTGACGTGCCTCCGGAGATGGCAGCGAGTTGCGGGATTTTGTTGTGGCTGGTTACGTTTGCGGCAGTTGTACCTTTAGGCTTGATTCTGGCCCATCAGGAGAGACTCTCGTTGAGGAAGTTATCGGAGGAAAGTCATCACGCGGAAGAGGTGGACGGCATTGTTCCTTCGGCGTGAGAGCGAAGTTTGTTTTATTGCAGTTATCTATCACTAAGGTACGTCTGCGGGTCCCGGCGTAACTCCCCCTGTTACAATTTCCGTATTAAATCCTGAAAATTCAATTTAGCCAAGTACCTTCGTTCTCTAGCACTTTAAGAATCATGAAATGTCCTTTTTGTGGATTTGCCGAAGATAAGGTTGTGGACTCGCGGGAGAGCAAGGAGGCCGAGTCGATCCGGCGTCGACGCGAGTGCCTGAAGTGCGGCAAGCGCTTCACCACGTATGAGCGGATCGATGAGATTCCGTACATGGTGGTGAAGAAGGACGGCCGGCGCGAAAAGTTTGACCGGCAGAAAGTTCTGAACGGTCTGCTGAGGGCGTGCGAAAAGAGGCCGGTTCCGATCAGCAAGCTGGAACAGATTGTGAATGAAGCAGAGTCGTTCGTGATCGAATCGCAGGAGCGCGAGCGCAAGACCAGCGAACTGGGCGAACTGATTATGAACCGGCTACGGCGCTACGACAAAGTCGCATATGTGCGGTTTGCGTCGGTGTACCTGGATTTTAAAGATGTTAAAGAGTTCATGAACGAGTTGCGCGATCTGATGAAGGTTAAGAGCAGTGGTCAGTGATTGGTGGTCAGTGGCCAGAAAAAATGAAGGTGTGTATGAGTCATAAGGTGACATTAATTCCGGGAGATGGAATCGGGCCGGAAGTGACACAGGCGACGGTGCGCATTCTGGAGGCGACGGGCGTGAGGTTTGACTGGGAGACATTCCAGGTAGGCGCGGATGCATTCGAAAAGTATGGCGAATACATTCCGAAAGAAGTGCTGGAATCGATCGAGCGGACTTCAGTGGGATTGAAGGGGCCGGTGACTACGCCGGTGGGGGGCGGGTTTTCGAGCATCAACGTGGCGCTGCGGCAGAAATTTGAGCTGTACGCGAACTTCCGTCCCATACGAAATTTGCCACATATTCCAACGCGGTATCCGGATGTGGATTTGATTATTGTGCGCGAGAATACGGAGAGCCTTTATTCCGGACTGGAGCACGAAGTGGTTCCGGGCGTGGTGGAGAGCTTGAAGATCATCACGGAAAAAGCTTCCACACGGATTGCGAAATTCGCTTTCGAATATGCTCGAAAGAATCAGCGAAAGAAAATTCACGCCATCCACAAGGCGAACATCATGAAACTTTCGGATGGATTGTTTCTGCGATGCTGCCGCACGGTCGCCAAGGGATTTCCGGAAATTACTTACGGCGAGCACATTGTGGATAACACGTGCATGCAGTTGGTGATGAATCCGTATCAGTACGACATGCTGGTGATGGAGAATTTGTACGGCGACATTATTTCGGATTTATGCGCGGCGTTTGTGGGCGGGCTGGGATTTGTGCCAAGTGCGAACCTGGGAGATCACTGCGCAATTTTCGAGGCGGTACACGGGTCGGCCCCAGATATTGCGGGAAAGAATCTGGCGAATCCGACGGCGCTGTTGCGGTCAGGATTGTTGATGCTGCGGCATCTGGGCGAGTTCGAAGCGTCGATGCAAATTCGCAATGCACTGGAGAAAGTTTACCGGCATCCAGCGAAGCTGACGAAGGATGTTGGCGGGAAGTCAGGAACGTCGCAGTTTGCCGATGCGGTGATCGAAGAGATGGATCTGGCGAAGACGGCCTCCGCCGCAGTTCAGTAGGCAAATATTTTGCTTGGAGCCTCGTAAAGAGGCGAAAAGGGGCGTTATGAAAAGCAGATTGCTCACAGGCGTATTCACTGGTCTAGCGTGTATGTTTTTATTGGCGGGCACGGCGCTCGCGCAGGGCGGCGAATTAGTTGCCGCCGAGTACGGCGCCGGCGGGCACCGGGTTGACGTGACTCCACAGGTTCGCTCTTTCATGCACGATGGCGTGTTGCGCTTCGACGTAACGGACCAAACGTTCGGGACCGACCCAGCGCGCGGTCATGTGAAAGATCTTTTTATTCGCATTCGGCACTGGGACGGCAACGTGGAGGAATTTCATTTTCCCGAGTACGCCCATGTGAATCTGATGCTCGATCCGGAACGCGGATATGAGTGGCATGACCGCGAGTTCCACATTATGCGGGCGTTTTGGGGCGGTGAGGGTCACTTTGTCGACGTCACCGAGACCCTCCGCGGCTACAAACATGACGGCCGGTTGCTCGTGGTAGTGGATAACCGGAGCATGGGCATCGATCCCGACCCAATGGTGCACAAGGTGCTGCGCGTACTTTACTTCAACGAAGGGCGGCGCCAACAGATCGTAGTTCCGGAACACGGCGAGTTGCGCCTGCCGTAAAGTTGAGCGCAATCAGGATTAGACGCGCGCTGGTGGCAACAAAACGCAATCACTACCCATTTTATTTCGATTGATTCGATTGGTGCTTCCGTGTAATCTGGCAGCGCTCTGCCGTCCGTAGTCCTCCCCCTATTCCATCTGGACGCACATTCGTGTGCTTCGCCATCAAGGAGATTTCGATGAGACACCAGCCTACGTATCTCTCTTGTCTTTTCACGGTGCTGCTGGTTCTTCTAAGCGCGGGACCATTCGCCGCGGCGCAAGTTGAAACCGTTCTTCACAAATTCACGGGTGGTGCGGACGGCGTTCAGCCCATGGCATTGTCGGAGGACAGCGCTGGAAATCTATACGGCGCAACTTCCATGGGAGGGGAGAATCCGGCGTGTACCTATTATGAGAGCTGCGGCATCGTTTATCAGCTGGTGCAATCGCCCGAGGCCGGCACATGGAGCGAGAATATTCTTTACAGCTTTGCAAACGGCAGCGGCGGTTACACGCCCAACACGGCTTTGCTGATTGATTCTGCCGGCAATCTCTATGGCGCGAACGTCTGGGGCGGCGCGTCGAACTACGGGGTTGTTTTCGAGCTGAGTCCGCCGGCTGCACCGGGAGGGACCTGGACCGAAAGCGTGCTCTATAACTTCGCCAGCATCGAGGAAACGCAAGTCTCAAGATTAGCCTTTGATGCGCAAGGAAATCTCTACGGAGAGAGTCCGGGATTGGCCACCGGTGGGAGCATTTTCGAGCTCACGCCTCCCTCTGCGCCGGGCGGAGCGTGGACGCACAACGTCCTCTACTCGTTCACCGGTTTGGACAACGCTCCCGCTACTCCGCTGGGTGGACTCGCATTTGACAAGAACGGAAACCTCTACGGCTCGACCTATCTGGGAGGAAGCCACCAGGGTTGTAGCGGCAACTCTGGTTGGGGAACGATATTCGAGCTTGGCAAACCCGCAACGCAGGGCGGAGCGTGGACTCTGCGCGTGCTTTATCGCTTCAAGGGTGAGAATGGCGACGGCGCCTATCCCAGCGGCGGCGTGATGTTTCACGGCAGCAAGCTCTACGGAACCACCGAATACGGCGGAGGCGACCAGGGATGCGGCTATGGCTATGGTAGTGTCTTTGAGGTTTCGCCCCCAACTGGATCGGGCGGAACGTGGACGGAAACGCCGATTTTCAGCTTTGACTACAACGATGGCTCAGGGCCGGCGGCGGGAGTAACCTTCGATTCGGCGGGAAACCTCTATAGCACGACCCAATCTAACGTGAGTTCGGTTAGCAGCGGCGAGGTCTTCGAACTCTCCCCACCAGTCACTCAAGGCGAGGAGTGGACTCAAACCATACTCCACGCCTTCACCGGCCACTCCGACGGTGGCGCTACGCTTTCCGGCGTTGTGATCGGCAGTCACGGCGTCATCTATGGAACGACGGTCAATGGCGGAAACGCGGGTATCGCCCAGGGTGACGGAGTGGTGTACAAAATTCTCCACGCGCAAAAATGAGGGTTTGGCTGGAGAGTCGTTGTTGCTGCGTCAAGAGAATTGCCTTAACGCTCCGCGGCTAGTCCGTAGTTGTCCCCGCGGCGAACCGCGACCTTGCGCAAAAATGAGGGTTTGGCTGGAGAGTCGTTGTTGCTGCGTCAAGAGAATTGCCTTAACGCTCCGCGGCTAGTCCGTAGTTGTCCCCGCGGCGAACCGCGACCTTTAGTGAATCAGCGACGCAGCGAACCTGTGCCTTTGTGGTTGGTTTTGCAAATCCGCCATTGACTCTCGCCGCAGATGGGAGTAAATTCGCCCGTTCTGGGGTTTGTGAGGGGATGGCGAAGACAACGCGCCGTGTAGGGGTAGTTCTGTTTCAGCTTGGCGGGCCCGATACGCTGGCTGCGATAGAGCCTTTCCTTTTTAATCTTTTCTGCGACCCCGATATTATCGACTTCCCTTTTGCCCGGCTCGGGCGGAAACCTCTAGCCAAACTGATTTCGACGACGCGGGCGCGCAAGGTGCAGCACCACTACGCGACGATTGGCGGAGGTTCGCCGATCCGGCGCTTTACGGAGCAGCAGGCGCAGGCTCTGGAAGTGGAACTGGCGAAGCAGGGATTGGATGCGCGCTGTTTTGTGGCGATGCGCTACTGGCATCCGTTTACTCGGGAGGCGATTGCGAAACTGCGAGAAGCGCAATGCGATGAGGTGGTTCTGCTGCCGCTGTATCCGCAGTACTCTTCGACCACCACAGGCAGCAGCTTGAACGAGTGGCAGAGATTGTTTCAGGACGATACGGCGTTGCACAACGTGGGACCGTTCTATCGGCATCCGATGTATTTAGACGCGGTGGTGGAAAAAGTGGAAGAGGCGTTGTCGCGTTTTCCCGAGCCGGAGCGGGCCGAGATTGTTTTCAGTGCGCACAGCATTCCCATGTCGATCGTAGCGAAAGGCGACCCTTACCAGCGGCAGATTGAAGAGACGGTGCAGTTGCTGATGGGGCGCGGCGGATGGCGCAATCGAAATCGGCTGTGCTACCAGAGCAAAGTGGGGGCGAGCAAATGGCTACAGCCTTCGCTACACCGGACGCTGCGCGATCTGGCGGCGGAAAAAGTTAAAGAAGTATGCGTGGTGCCGGTCGCGTTTGTTTCCGATCATGTGGAGACATTGGGCGAGATCGACCACGAAGCTCGCGAAGAAGCCTGGCGGCTGGGCATTACGCAGTTTGAGATGAGTTCCGGGCTGAACGATTCTGCAAAATTTATTTCCGCACTCGGCGATTTAGTCTTGCAGGCGCTCGACCAGGCAGGGCATTCCTATGATCCGATTCATACCGGAGGGCAGGTAACCACGCCAGAGTTGCTGGCCGCGGCGGGAGATTAAGACCGAGTCTTTATTTACTTTAGTTTTGATTTACTTTATTGGAAACAGGTTATTGGAAACAGGAGGGCACTCATGGCGGTACCGGGCAGTGAACAACCGAACCCGAGTCCGAATGCAGATGCGGCGCAAGCTGCGCCGAAAAGTACGGCAGATGCTACGAAATATGTGGGCACGCCGGCGGTGGGGACTTCGAAGGCGGCAGCCTCGGCGGGGCTTTCTTCCGCGGGGCCATCGAATACGGAGATCGACCAGCGGCGGCGGCGGCTGGTGTGGGTGGGTGTAACGGCATTTCTGACCGCGTGGTTTCTGGCTTTCTTCCGATTTTTTCTTCCTCGCACTCTTTTCGAGCCGAACTCCGTTTTCAAGATTGGATATCCCTCGGAGTTCACCTTGGGAGTCGACACCAAATTTCAGCAGAAATATCGTATTTGGGTAGATCGTACGCCCGACCGCTTGTTTGTGATTTACGCGCGCTGCACGCACCTAGGCTGTACTCCGGACTGGAAACCCGCAGAAAACAAGTTTAAGTGCCCGTGCCACGGCAGCGGGTATGACAGTGAAGGCATTAACTTCGAAGGCCCAGCGCCGCGTCCAATGGACCGGGCAAACTTGCAACTCGCACCGGACGGCCAGATTATTGTCGACACCTCGCGGCTCTACCAGTGGCCGAAAGGGCAACCATCGCATTTCAACGATCCAGGAGCGTTTTTGACGGGAGTCTAGGGCACGGGTTGTGGCGGTGCAAAGGACAGCAGGTTCCTCACCGGGCTTCGCCCATGTTGACTGCCACGGGAGACGCGCGGAATGAGTGAGGAATGACGAGAAATAATTTGCGCACCAGTTTCGGAATGACGACAAGAAACTTGCGAATGGGCTTCGGAAGGACGAAAAAAAGTTTGGAACTCATTTATGGCTGACGAAAATAATCCGAACGGGAAAAACGGCAAGGTGGGACTGGTCGACCGCGTGAAAGAAGACATTCAGGCGATGAAGGTCGATATTCCCGCGAAGGCGAAGGAACAGATTGAGGGGCTGAAGGATCCGACAAAGACCCAGGTCTACACCTCGATCTTCCGCCACAAGCACGACGACACGCCGCGCAACCGGGCGCTGGGCGTGCTTTCCAACGTGTTCCTGCACCTGCATCCGGCGAAGATCAACCGCGATGCGGTGCGTTACAGCTATACCTGGGGTATGGGGGGAATTACGTTTTTTCTGTTCATCATCCTGACCTATACGGGCGTGCTGCTGATGTTTTATTACCACCCGAGCAAGGTACAAGCATTTCGCGACGTGCTGTACCTGGAGCACGATGTTCCCTTCGGAAAAATTTTGCGCAACATGCACCGCTGGGCAGCGCACTTAATGGTGATTGGGGTGTGGCTGCACATGTTCCGCGTGTTCTTGACGGGGTCGTATAAAAAGCCGCGGGAATTTAACTGGAACATTGGCGTGCTGCTGCTGGTGTTTACTTTGTTGCTGTCGTTTACGGGATATCTGTTGCCCGACGATCAACTGGGATTCTGGGCCGTTACGGTGGGAACGAACATGGCTCGGGCGACGCCGCTGCTGGGACATGAAGGGCCGTTCGGGTCAATGTTGGGAATGACGCCGTATAACGATATTCGATTCGGACTGCTCGGCGGATCGATTGTGGATGCGAATGCGCTGCTGCGGTCTTACATCTGGCATTGCATCGGAATTCCGATTGTGGCTTCGATCCTGATGATTGTGCATTTCTGGCGGGTGAGGAAAGACGGCGGGATTTCGGGGCCGGCGCCGGTGATGCTGGAAGCTGAGGCGGATAAACCTCGGCGGGGGCCGAAAGCGGCGGGCGAGTAGCGGCTCAGGGCAAAAAGCAGGTTCCTCGCCGGGCTTTCAGTCCGACTCGGAATGACAAACACTTTATTTGGTAATCGACAAAGAGAACCCTTATGGACTGGCGACAAGTTTGGGAGATTTGTTCGGCTCCGGATAACGTGCCGATCGTGGGCTTGATTCCGCTGCTGGCGTTTTACATTTATCTGGCGTGGAAGCAGGCGCGCGCCAATGACCAGTTGATCGAGCAATTGGAGGGCGATGCGGCGCTGGCGAAGACTCACCACCGGAAGACGTGGCCGTTCAAACCGGGCTGGCAGAAGGAAGTTCACGTCTGGCCGTTTTTGCTGCGCATTGAATTTCTTGCGGCGATTATTATCACCATCATTTTGATGGTGTGGTCGATCACGCTGAACGCGCCGCTGGAAGAGCCGGCGAATCCAAACCTGACCATGAATCCGGCGAAGGCGCCGTGGTACTTCCTCGGACTGCAGGAGATGCTCGTCTATTTCGATCCGTGGATCGCAGGCGTAGTGATGCCGACGATGATCATCATTGGATTGATGGTGATCCCTTATATCGATACGAATCCGCTGGGCAGCGGATATTACACCTGGAAGCAGCGCAAGTTTTCCATTGGCACATTTTTGTTTGGCTTCATCGTTTTGTGGGTCGCGATGATTATTATCGGAACATTTATAAGAGGGCCCGGTTGGCAGTGGTTTTGGCCGGGGCAGACGTGGGATCACAACCGGCTGATCTACGAAGTGAATCGCGATCTGCCGGATATTTTTGGAATCACGTCGAACATGGCGAAGGCTTTGTTTGGCGCGGCCGTGGTGGGCGGGTATTACCTGCTGGGTGGTTTTCTTGTGTACTCGCTGTTCCGGCGGTACATGGGAAAAGATTTCAAGCGGATGAGCCTGCTGCAATTTGGGATCACGCAGTTTTTGTTGCTGAGCATGGTGGCGTTGCCGTTGAAGATGGGGCTGCGGCTGTTGTGGCACATCAAGTATGTGTGGATTACGCCCTGGTTCAATATTTGATTCTCGTATGACAGTACGAAAAGCAGGTTCCTCACTGGGCCTTCGGCCCTGTTCGGAATGACAAGCGTTGTTTAAGGCAACAAGCGTTTATTAAGCGAGAGAACATTTTTCGGAGGAAGCGGTGGCTGAGAAACCCAACCTCGAGCAGGACCCGATCACGAGTAAATCGTACGCCGCGTATTACCTGATCGCGACGGTGATTCTGATGGCGACGTTGTTCTGGGCCTTGTGGGATGAGGCGTGGGGCCAGCGTCCGTGGAAGGCTTTCCAGGAACACTGGAAGGATCGCTACACGGCATTTTTGAACACGACGCGATCGAGCTCGTCGAAATCGGAAACGGGCGTGGAGCAAAATTCGGATTACATTGCGCTCAAGCAGGCTTACGAAAAGACTTATCAGGATTCGAAGCCGGCAGCGGACGAGGCGAGGAAAAAACTGGACGACGCCAGCGCGCGGCTGCTGGCGGTGCAGAGCGTATTCACCGACCGGCGCGCCTATGTGAATGCGCTGACTTACGAACTGGAAACGAGCACCAGCGCATCCGCGAAGGCCAGCAAGCAGAAGGAAATCGATAAATATAAGGCCGAGCAGGCGACGGTCGATTATCCCGACGGCAGTAAAAAGAAATATACATTTCCGCAATTGGAGGAAACCTATAACGGGATTCGCGACGAGCGGACGAAGCTGAGTCTGGAACTTGGCGATGTGTTGAAACCCGTGACGGCGGCCAAGGCGAAGATGGATGGATACATCTCCGACCACATGGTTGACCTTACTCCGCAGCAGATTGACGGATTAAAGCGGCGGGCTACCGAGTGGGTACCGGCGATTGTGCAGATCAATGTCGCCGACGCCAACATTGTCGACCGCTGCGAATCCTGCCACATGAATGCACGCGAGCCGCTGAAGGTGACTCCGGCGGCAATGACTGCAAAGGGCGAGAAGAAACCGGACGAATATGCCGAGGCGTTTGGGAGCCATCCCGAGCCTGAGTTGTTGAAGATTCACGATCCGGAAAAGTTTGGGTGCTCGCCGTGCCATCAAGGCAATGGGCGCGCTACGACGAGCGTGGAAAAAGCGCACGGAAACTACGAGCACTGGCTGTGGCCGCTGTATCCCAAAGAAAATTCCCAGGCTGGCTGCCAAAACTGCCACGCGGCTGACATGGTGCTGGTGAGCGGCGACGTGCAGTTTCAAACCATCAACGATGGCAAGGATCTTTTTCGCCAGCGCGGCTGCATGGGCTGCCATCGCTACGAAGGGTATGACAAGGAGCCCGAGGATCTGAATTCGATCAGCCAGCAGATCAAGCAGATCGAGAACACGAAAAAGGACAATGTGAAGCAGACCGCTTACCTGATGAAGGAAGCGGATGCGGCGTCATCGAATGAAGATGCAAACCGGCTGAACGGGCAGGCGGTCGACTTGCGAGTGGCGAACAGCAAACTGGACGGGCGTTTGCAGCAGCTTGATTATCAATCGCACAGCCTGATGCAGGACATGAAGAAGGTCGGGCCGAATCTGAAAGATGTGCGGTTGAAGCTGAACCGGAACTGGATTCCGGTGTGGTTGAAGAAGCCGACGGATTTTCGTCCAACAACAAAGATGCCGAACTTCCGGCTGAACGATCATCAGATTCAGGCGATCTCGGCCTATATCTGGCAATCGGGATTCACCGATCCGTTGCCCAAGCACAAGCCGGGAAACGCAGCGCATGGAAAAGAATTATTCGAAACGCGCGGATGCCTGGCCTGCCACTCGATTGGAGAAGGCGATCAGATGCAGGGGGGAACGTTCGCGGCAAATCTGACTCGTGTGGGGGAAAAAGCGAATTACGATTATCTGGTGCGCTGGATTCATAACGCACGGGAGCGTACGCGGCCGTATTGTCCGTACGAGAAGAAGGATATTGGTCCCGAGGATTACGCGAAGAAGGGACTGCCGTATCAGTTCGATCTCGATCATAGCCAGTGTCCGAATGACGGGCACGAACTGCAAGTCCAGAATATGACGGTGATGCCGAGCCTGCGGCTGGCTCCGGAGGATGCGGAAGACATTGCGACCTACCTGATGACGCAGAAGAAGCAGGAGCCTTCGGCGTATCCGGATGCGTCGTTCATGGACGATCCGAACTTAAAGGCGGAAGGCAAGAAGTGGGTGCGGCACTTTGGCTGCTCGGGGTGCCACGAGATTGCCGGGTTTGAAGACGAAGGCCGGATTGGAACGGAGCTTACGTTTGAGGGCAGCAAGCCGATCGAGCGCCTGGACTTCGCTCTGTTCACGACCACGGCGGAGCGCGGCGGCGACAATGCTGAGCCGATCAAGGATAAAGAAGATCTGGCGCGTTTGCCGGACGGTCCAGCGAAAGAACCCTGGTACAACCAGAAGGGATTCTTTGAACACAAACTTGCGGAACCCAATATTTATGACCAGGGTATGGTTAAGGGGGAAACTGAGGCTCTGCGCATGCCAAACATGCACCTGACGAAGGATCAGGTGCTGGACCTGACGACGTTCCTGATGGGGAGCGAAGAGACTTCCCTGCCCGCGAGTTATCAGTACAAGCCGGGCGATGCGCGACACGACATTCAAGAGGGCTGGTGGGTCATCAAGAAATACAACTGTATGGGTTGCCACCAGTTCATCCCGGGACAAAAAACTATTTTGATGGGATTGCAGCAGTATCAGGACAATCAGGAGCAATTACCGCCAAAACTTTTGACGGAGGGAGCGCGCGTCGATCCGGAGTGGCTGCGGAAATTCTTATCGAATCCGGCGCTGAGCACTAGCGATACGAACCGCAATGGCGTGCGGCCTTATTTGAAAGTAAGAATGCCGACGTTCTCGTTCTCGGACAACGAACTGCGGAAGTTAGTGCGCTTCTTCCAGGCACTGTCGCAGCAGCCGTTGCCTTACATTCCGGAGCAGGTTCCGGTGCTTACGACGAAAGAGACGGACATGGCGCGGAGTTTGTTCTCAAGTACGGCGGCTCCATGTTTGAAGTGCCACGCAACGGGCGATCCGGCGCACGACAAGATCGCGACCGCGCCAAACTTCCTGCTGGCGAAAGAGCGTTTGAAGCCGGACTGGGTGGAGCGGTGGATTACGGATCCGCAGGCGGTGAGTCCGGGAACGTCGATGCCTTCGGGATTATTCAAGCAGGAGAATAATCAGTGGGTATTTGCGGGGCCCACGCCGCCGTCGTTTCAGGGCTACAGCGGAGATCACCGGAAGCTGCTGACCGATTACATCTTCCAGTTGACACCGGAAGAACAGCGGAAGGTGGCGGCGTCGATGCCACATGCCAAGACGGCGAGCATGCACCGGTCTGGCGAGCGCAGGCAGGCGGCGGCCTCGCACGCAACGATAAGCGGCGGTTCGCGATAAAATGGCGGGTTTGGTAAAAGAACAATTATTTCGATAATTCAATCAATCAGAGAGAGGGCGACATCATGAATACGAAAATGGGATGGAGAATATCGGTAAGCGCGCTGGCGCTATCCGGTTTGCTGCTAACGGCGGCTTGCAATAAAAATACGGAACAATCGAGCAACACGATGGCAGAGAAAGAGGCTGCACCGGCTCCAGCGGCAACGCCGATTGATCCCGCAACGGTGGCAACTGTGAGTGGCATGGTGAAATTCGATGGCGCGGCGCCGAAGCAAGCCAAGATTGACATGAGCCAGGACCCAGCCTGCAAGGGTATGAACGAAGCGGAAAACGTGGTGGTGGATGGCGGGGACTTGGCGAATGTTTTTGTTTATGTGAAAGACGGATTGGGCAGCCGCACTTTCGATGTGCCGACGACTCCCGTAGTTCTCGACCAAAGCGGCTGCAAATATCATCCGCATGTACTGGGTGTGATGGCCGGGCAGACGGTGCAGATCAAGAACGACGACCAGACTACGCACAACATTCATCCCACACCGAAGGATAACCGCGAGTGGAACGAATCGCAGCCGCCGTCATCGCCGGCAATCGAAAAGAATTTCGCCCGCGAAGAAATCATGCTGCCGGTGAAGTGCAACCAGCATCCCTGGATGAAGATGTATATCAACGTGGTGAAGACGCCGTTCTACGCGGTTACCGACAAGAGCGGGAAATATGAGATCAAGGGCCTGCCGCCGGGAGACTACACCATCGCTTTCGTGCAGGAGAAACTCGGCGAGCAAGACCAGAAAGTCACCGTTGGACCGAAAGAAACCAAGACCGTGGACCAGAGCTTTAAGGCGGCGGGCGAGTAAGGATGCGTTCGAGCCACAGGTAGGGGTGCCGTTTGGTTACGCGTTGGGGCGGTTAGCGAGAAATCCTTCGCTACGCCTGAAAAACGGCTCCGCTCAGGATGACAATGCCGTAAAAAGCAAATTGCACCACCATCGAGCCACGGGATTTGTTGGTTGTGGCTCGATGGCAGTGGTAAAATCTCCTGTTCGGAATTGCGGGCCGGGCCAGCCGGCGCGGCCCGCACGGTTTTAGCGGGGTTTATTTTCCTGCCGACCCAAGGGGTAAGAGTCTGAAAGCCATTCCGGCAAACTACAACGCTGCCCATCACGCCTTCGCCGTGTTCACTGCGTGCGCGGCACTGGTGGTGATTACAGCGGGAGCGCTGGTCACCAGCAACGACGCTGGGCTTTCAGTTCCTGACTGGCCCACATCATTCGGATATCTGATAAAGGTTCCACACTTCGTGGGCGGCGTGCGCTACGAGTGGAGCCACCGCATGGTGGCGGGGACGCTGGTGACACTGACCCTGACCATTGCACTGTGGACTTTGCTGGTGGAAAAGCGGCGCTGGATGCGCTGGCTGGCAGTGGCCGCGTTCTGTACGGTGATTGTGCAGGCGATTTTGGGCGGCCTTACGGTTTTGTTATTTCAGCCGCCAGCGGTTTCAACAGCACACGCCACGGTTGCGCAAACGTTTTTCTGTATCGCTGTTGCCATTGCTTTGTTTACGGGGCGTAAGTGGGTGGAGGAGCAACCGCGGGTGGCGTTTGATTCGCGGCGGCCCAGTCTGGTCACGCTGACGCTGCTTTCGATCTTTGTGCTTTATGTACAGCTGATCCTGGGGGGAATGTTTCGTCATCATGGGATGAGCTGGTGGCCGCACGTGCTGAATGCGGTGATTGTGGCGTTTGTGCTGGCATGGACGGCGATCCGGGCGATCTCGGTGTATTCGCATATTGAAGCGGTGAGACGTCCGGCGATCGTCATGATTTCGTTGTTGATCACGCAGCTCTGTCTGGGATTTATGGCATTCCTGACCCGGATAGCGTGGGGCAGAACCGCCGCCCAGCCGGAGTTGCCGATGGTGGCATCGACGGTGGCGCACGTGGCTGTGGGAGCTCTGTTATTGGCGAGTGCGGTGGTTCTCGCAATTCAAGTATGGCGGCACGTTCCGGTAGCGTTTGCGGAGCGCGTGCCTCAGGCGCAACAGAAGACTTCTGCCGCCTGAGCGCGGATTCCGTCCGGCGAAAAGTTTATTTGCCGCCTTGGTTCATTTCCGCGATGTTCAGCTGTGTATCGTCGTAGACTAGAAGCGGTTCATTCCAGGAAGCTCTTGGCTACTAAAATCTCTGCACTCGTCGATACCGCCGCGGAAGCGTTGTCACCTTCCGCGCCTGCCGTAATTTCCGTGCAAAATCTGGTTCACCGGTATGAGAATCGGACGGCGCTCAATGGAGTTTCGTTTGACGTGCGACCGGCGGAATTGTTCGGGTTGCTGGGGCCGAATGGCAGCGGGAAGACTACACTCTTCCGAATTCTTTCCACACTGATGGTACCGAGCGCGGGACGCGCGACCATTCTGGGATGCGATGCGGCGCAGGAGCCGGCGCGATTGCGGCGGCAGATTGGCGTAGTTTTCCAGGCGCAGAGTGTCGATCTGAAACTCACCGCTTACGAGAACCTTTGGCATCAGGGACATCTTTATGGATTGCGGGGATCGGCGCTGAAAAAGCGTATTCAGGAAATTCTGTCGCGGGTGGGGCTCGCGGACCGCGCCAAGGAGCTGGTGGAAACTTTTTCCGGCGGGATGCAGCGGCGCATCGAGTTGGCGAAGGGACTGCTTCATCATCCCGGCGTGCTGTTGCTGGATGAACCGACGACTGGTCTTGATCCGGGGGCGCGGCGGGATTTGTGGCAGTATTTGCAAATGTTGCGCGATGAGGAACGTGTTTCGGTGCTGGTGACGACGCACCTGATGGAGGAAGCCGAGCGCTGCGACCGGCTGGCCATTATGAATGAAGGCAACCTGGTGGCGCTGGGAACGCCGGAAGAATTGAAGAGCGAAATCGGCGGCGATGTCGTGCTGTTCGAAGCGGCGCAGGATCCGGGGTTGCTGGCCGAGCATATTCGGTCGCGGTTTCATGTGGATACGACGGTTCTCGAAAATCAGGTGCGCATCGAGCATGAGGCTGCGCATCGTTTTGTGACCGAGGTTGTGGAGGCGTTTCCGGGAGAGATCCAGGCGCTTTCGATCAGCAAGCCTGCGCTGGAGGATGTGTTCATCCGGCGCACGGGGCATAAGTTCTGGAGCGAGAAGGACGACGCAGAAGAGGCTAAGACAGCTTCCAAGCGTCACAGGAGGTAATTTGCTTTCCATGATTTTGGCTATTTCTCTGGTGCTCGGCGTTCTCCCTTTATTGGGGATCGTATGGACGTTGATGAGCGGCATGATTACCACCGTGGACGGGCTGTTCATGACCCTGATCCTGCTGTCCCTTTCCGCGGTTTTTATGTTGAATGCGTACTGGGAAATGCGCGACATGGGCATGATCGGCAAGAAAAAAGCGGCTGCGGCACCGAAACCTCCGGCAGCGAAAGCGAGTTGAACGTCGTGGCCACCCAGACCGCAGTTTTATCGAGACCGACGGCGCCCGCATCCGCGGGGATCGTGATGCCCGCCTTTACTTTGTGGTGGCGCGAGATTGTTCGCTTCTACCGGCAAAAATCGCGCGTTGTCGGAGTGCTGGCTTCGCCGCTGGTTTTCTGGGTGGTGATTGGCTCAGGCTTTGGAACATCGTTTCGATCGGGCGGAGGCGCGGGGCAACAGAACTATCTGGATTATTTTTATCCGGGCGCGCTGATCATGATCGTTCTGTTTACATCGATTTTTACCATGATGTCGGTGATCGAGGACCGGAAGGAAGGATTTTTGTTGTCGGTGCTGGTCGCGCCGGTGCCACGCTCAGCGATTGTGTTGGGAAAAGTCTTGGGCGGGACTACGCTTTCGGCGGTACAGGGCATGATCTTCCTGGTGTTCGCTCCGTTCGCGGGGGTGCACCTGAATGTTCCGCAAGTTCTCCTGGTGGCGGTGGTGGTCTTTTTGATTTCGTTCGCGTTGACCGCGCTGGGCTTTGCCATTGCGTGGCCCATGGATTCCACGCAGGCATTTCATGGCATCATCAATCTTTTTCTGATTCCGCTGTGGATGCTGTCGGGGGCGATGTTTCCAATCAGCCGCGCCTCGGGCTGGATTCGGGCGCTGATGTATATGAATCCGCTGACGTATGGAGTAGAGGCGCTGCGGGCTTTGCTTTATCCGGGGATGGAGACGACGTTCCCTCTGCCTTCGGCGATGGCGACGCTGCTGCTGTTTTCGCTGGTGATGTTTGGACTTGCATTTCTGATGGCGAACCGACGGACCACGAGGCCTGCCGCGTGATCGGCGAAGGCGGGATCGGCAAAATATGATCGCCGAAGAATACGCCTACTTGCCTGCCCTGATTGCGAGTTTAAACGGCGCGAGCGCGGTGCTGTTGTTCATAGGCCGCAGTTTGATCATGCGCGGGAAGCTTGCGGCGCATCGCGCGTGCATGATCGGGGCGGTGGCGGCGTCGGCATTGTTTCTGGCTTGCTATCTTTACTTTCACGCGAAAGTCGGCGACATCCGGTTTTTGGGCAGCCACTTTTGGCACGTCATTTATCTGATTGTGCTGATTCCGCACGTTACGCTGGCGATCATCATTGTGCCGATGGTGATCATCACGTTGAGCCGGGGGTTGCGAGGGCGGTACGACAAGCATCGCGCGATTGCGCGCTGGACGTGGCCGCTGTGGATGTACGTGAGCGTGACGGGAGTGCTGGTTTATTTCATGCTGTATCGGTGGTTTCCGCATAGCTAGATTTACCACGGAGGCACGGAGACACCGAGAACGACAACAAAATGGGAAACAGAATTTAGATTTTCTCCGTGCCTCTGTGACTCCGTGGTGGGTGCATTTTTCTATGGCGATCGTACGATTGAAAATCGATGTTGCCGGAACCGTTGGCGATCAGGCGTGGCGGGAGATCCAGCGGTTCGATCAAATCCAGAGTGCCGACTTTGGGCCACAGTTTGGCAGCGGCGGGCGCTGCAATCACGCGCCGGATCAGCCTCATGGCAAGGGCGAATGGATTGGAGCGGAAATCCGGCTGCTGACGCCACTTCTGGCGCAGTACGCGGTTTCGCATTATCTGGAGCAGGAGCGGGTGCTGGATGCGGACGTGGTGGAGTAAGCATAGGCCGTTGCAGTGTCCGCAGTTTTGATATGGATTCTTGAACTGTGCTAGTGCCCGATCCAATCTCGTACTCCCCGGAGAACGCCAAGGTCTCCGATCAGGCGTCAGGGAATAGAAAGAAGCGGCGCATACTCGCGGCGCTATTCTCCTCCTTCATCCCCGGTTTGGGTCATTTTCTGCTGAACCAACGCCACAAGGCGGCTACTCTCCTAACAACATCCTTTCTCATTCTTCTGGTTATAGTTCAGTTCCGTCTGCCTGCGTTCCGCATTGCTTGGCCGCTAATTGGCTGGGCATGGTTTGGCTTTGCCCTTTACGCGGGCTGCGGTGCTCTTCAATCCCGTTCCTATCCTGCCTCGAAACCGTCGAAGTGGTGGCTATTGGCAGTATTAATCGTGGCTCTTGTTTCGGATGGGTTGCTGCTTCGTACGACTGCGTCGGTAGCTGGGTTCGCTCGGTTCGGGATCAACGGATCGGCTATGGAACCGACAATCAAACGTGGCGACCAGGTTATGACTGACCTGCGCTACTACCGCTCCAGGGCTCCGGGCCGGGGTGAAATATTGATGATCAGGCAGGACGGCGATGTTTATTGTAGGCGGATTGTCGGCGAGTCCGGCGACACGATTCTTGTTAAAGATGGGCTAGTATTCCTTAACGGCTCGCACTTAGACGAATCGTATGTCCAGCACGTAGGAAATCCCGCTCCGAGCCTAGACAATTTTGGGCCGATAGTCGTGCCAGATGGGAAATATTTTGTCATGGGTGACAACCGCGACGTCAGCCGTGACAGCAGATTACAGGAATTCGGGTTCGTCGACAAAGAGTCCATTCTAGGTAGGACTCTTTATTTATTTAACGTTCATGGAATTCGGTGGAACGATATCCAATGACTTCGGAACTTCAAACACGTCAAACTGCGGAAGATACGCCGC
Source organism: uncultured Acidobacteriaceae bacterium (assembly GCA_963818235.1). Taxonomy (GTDB): domain Bacteria; phylum Acidobacteriota; class Terriglobia; order Terriglobales; family Acidobacteriaceae; genus Sulfotelmatobacter. The sequence continues at coordinate 1,847,210 of CAWFRI010000003.1, read as the reverse complement.
CAACTTCGAGGCACAGTGTTCCGAAGCCGGGCATGTCCCGCACGCAGAAACTTATTTTCTTCATTACCGCGTGGCTAATCTGCCTGATGCCGTTTTTGTTTTGGTGGAATACGTGGTTTGGGCGGAAGCTTTCTGACCAGCAGTTGAACGAGTATCTGCACGATGCCAAGAAGCCGCGGCATATTCAGCAAGCGCTGGTGCAGGTGGGAGAGCGCATTACCCGGCACGATGCTACGGCCCAACAATGGTATCCCGAGTTGGTGCAGTTGGCGGGCGATCCGGTAGAAGAGGTGCGCAATACCGACGCGTGGGTAATGGGGCAAGACCCGGCAGGCGCGGGGTTTCACGATGCGTTGCTGAAGATGCTGAACGATGCGGCGCCGATGGTGCGGGGCAATGCGGCGCTTTCGCTGGTGCGTTTTGGAGATGCGACGGGGCGTCCGCAGATTGTGGCGTTGTTGCAACCGGCGGAAATTACCGCCCCGCAAGCTGGACGGATTGCCGATGCGGACCGGCCGGGCACAGCGATCCATCGGCGCGGGCTGATCGCAAAGCTGCAATCCGGAAATAACACGGCGGAGATTCGTTCGCCGATTCCGGGGCGAATTCGATCCGTGGCAGGGACTGGGGCGAACATCGCTGCGGGAGCGGAGATTGCAGTGGTCGATCCCTCGACCGAACAGGTTTGGGAGGCGCTGCGGGCGCTTTATGTGATTGGGCAGACGGATGATCTTCCCGCGGTTCTTCCTTACGAGCGCGATTTGCCGGATATTTCGAACGACGTGCGGCAGCAGGCGACGGAAACCGAGAAAGCGATAAGAGAGCGGGCCGCTAAGCTCTCCAACTGACTCGACGAGCGAGGAGATGGCGCAGACAATCGGCTACGTTTCCCTGATGGTTCGCGAGTATGACGAGGCGATTGCTTTTTTCACCCAAGTTTTGGGGTTCGCGCTGGTCGAGGATAGCGCAGCGATAGACCGCGAGGGTAATTCCAAACGGTGGGTTCTGGCCCGTCCTGCTGGGTCGCGAGGGCCTGACCTGCTGCTGGCGCGTGCGTCGACTCCCGAGGAGGAGAGCCGCATTGGCAATCAGACTGGTGGCCGCGTTTTCCTCTTTCTTCACACGGACGATTTCTGGAAAGATTATCGGGAGATGGCATTGCGTGGGGTGAAATTTGTGCGTTTACCGCGCGAGCCTTACGGCACGGTGGCCGTGTTTGAGGATTTATACGGCAATCAGTGGGATTTATTGCAGTTGAGCTCTAAGAGCTAGAGCCTTGATCGGATCGGGCGGCGCAACCCGGTGCTTCATCCGCCTCATGAATTCCCTTGGGCTCTGAAAGTCGTTCCGACGATAGGGATCCTTCGACTCCGTATGAATTCGCTTCGCGAATTCATACCTCCGCTCAGGATGACAATTCGAGGAGAAGCCGTATCAGATCGCCATTGCGCCGACTTCTTTTTCTACTTCGGTGGTTTCCACCATCGCGATCGCGTCCCAGGGGCAGCCGTCGAGGAAGCAGCCGTCGGGGCCTTTGCTGAGGCACTTTTTGCAGCCGATGCAGAGAATGGGATCGACGGCGATGCGGCCAAAGGGCGTGCTGTCTTCGTCGGGTACCCAGAACATGCAGTCTTCCACCGGACAATATTCCACGCAGGCGGGCGAGCCGGCGCATCCGGTGCAGCACTCGGTGATGACGGCGAGTTCTTTGGGTTTCTTTTTGCGCGGGGTGGTCAGGCCTTTGGACTTGGGTTCCCACTTCATTTCGTCGGGAACCATTCCGACAGCTCGGGTAGCTCCGGGTGCGGCAGGCATGTGCGGATTATACCTCAAAAAGCTATTAGCTTTTAGCCTTTAGCTGTTAGCTCGGGCGCGCCCCGAAATGAGACTTTGCGAGACATTTGTGATGGTTCTCACCATTTCCACGCGGCCAATTCTGCTATAGTGAACCCCTGCAAAGGAGCATGCAATGGCGGGGAAAAGTCTTAATCGAGTTCAATTGATCGGCAATCTGGGGAAAGATCCCGAAATTAAATACACGCCGCAGGGCACGCCCGTGGCCAAGCTAACCATCGCCACCAACGAGCGATTCAAGGATAAGGCTGGCGAGTGGCAGGATCGCACCGAGTGGCACAACGTGGTGCTGTGGCAGCGTCTCGCGGAAATTGCGGGAGAATATTTGAAGAAGGGTGGCAAAGTTTACATTGAAGGCCGCCTGCAAACGCGGTCCTGGGACGACAAGACCAGCGGGCAGAAGAAGTACATGACGGAAGTAGTGGGCAGCGATCTGATTTTGCTGGGCGGTCGCGGAGAAGGCGGTGGCAGCGGAGAATTCAGCGGAAGCTCGCGCGGTGCGGGGGCATCCTCTGGTGGAGGCAACAACTTTGACCAGCGCATGCCGGAGCCGGAACCTGCGGGTGCAGGGTCGGGACCGATTACGGATGAGGATATTCCGTTCTAATAGCGCGGTGGGATTAGGTATTCCGGTAGGGTGTAAGCCCATGCTAGTAAGCCTTGAGCGAGCTTAACTGCTGCGCACTATAATACTTCTCCCTAGTGTGCCGCGGGTGCCGCGCCTTTTCTCCCTACCGCTTTCTTCAGCGCAAAAACTATGGGGACGCAGCCGAAGCAGGCTATGGCCATGTAGCGGAAGTCGTCTACGTAGGACCAGAGGCGGGCTTGTCCGTTGAGGCCCTGGTTGAGGAGGCCATAGGCCTGGCGTAGCGCGGTAGTAGGCGAGGCGCCGCCCTGCGAAGTCAGGTAGGCTTGGATGCCCTGAATGCTTCCGCGGACCGTGACGCGTCCGGGATCGAGGGACGCGGCGAGTTCGTTGCGGTGAAGTTGTTCGTGGCGGGTGACGACAGTGTTTACAATGGCGATGCCGATACTGCCTCCGATATTGCGCAGCAGGTTGTAGAGGCCGCTGGCGTTGCCGATTTCTTCGTTCTTCAGAAATGCCATCGTAGTAGTCGAGAGCGGGACGAAGACGCATCCCGAGCCGAAGCCGCTGATCACGATGGCCCAGAGAAATGTCCACTGGCCGATGGAAAGATTGACCTCGCCAAACCACAGGCTGGCAGCGCCGAAGAGAGAAAAGCCGAAGGCGATGAGCCAGCGGTTGTCGAGTTTGGCGGTCAGGTATCCGATCATGGGCATGGCGAGAATCGCGCCGACGCCACGCGGGCTTACCGCCCAGCCCGCAGCCAGAGCGGTGTAGCCCATCAACTCCTGATAGAAGAGCGGCAGCAGTGTTACGAGGCCATAAATGGCTGCGCCAAACAGTCCGATCAGGATGCATCCGATGGTGAAGTTGCGATGGCGAAATACGCGCAGATCGACGAGCGGCTGTTTGTGGCGGAACTCGCGGATGAGAAATGAGACGAAGCTGGTGAGGAGAATAGCAGCTGTCCAGCGAATCCAGGTGGCGCCGAACCAGTCGTCTTCCTGGCCTTTATCGAGGATAATTTGCAAAGCGCCGAGCCAGATGGCCAGCAGTCCGAGGCCAATGCCATCAAACTTTCCGGGATGCGCGTCTTTGATGTATGGCGGATCGACTACGTAGCGGGAGATCATGAAGACTGCGAAGACTCCAACCGGAATGTTGATGTAGAAGGCCCAGCGCCAGGAATAAGAGTCGGTTAGCCAGCCGCCTAGCGTTGGGCCCAGAACCGGCGCAACTACGACTCCCAGGGCGAAGACGGCCATGGCGAGGCCGCGCTTTTGTGGCGGAAAAGTTTCCAGCAGAATGGATTGCGAGAGCGGCTGGAGAGCGCCTCCGCCCGCACCTTGCACGGCGCGCGCAATCAGGATGAAGGCCAGGCTGGTGGAGGCTCCGCAGGCGAATGAAGAGATGGTGAAAATGATGATGCAACTGATCAGAAATCTCTTCCGCCCGAAGCGCAGGGAGAACCACGTGCTGGCCGGCAAGATGATGGCATTGGCGACCAGGTAGCTGGTGAGCACCCAAGTGGCTTCGTCATTGGTGGCGGAGAGGCTGCCGGCGATGTAAGGGAGGGCAACGGCAGCGATGGAAGTATCGAGCACTTCCATGAAGGTTGCCAACATGACGGCGATCGCAACCAGCCAGGGATTGCCTCCGCCTGGAGCGGACCCGCTGCGTGCCGGTGGTGGCATCATTTGTCTTTCTGTTCCAAGCCTCGCTGTTTCAAGACTCGCTGTTTCAAGCTTTTGGGTCCGGAATGAACCTTTAAAGATGCGGTGAGGTGCGCTTAGGTTTCAGCGTTGTTTTAATTGGCATGGATTTGCCCGGTCGGAAAGATTCGAGTGCCAGCTTACATTCGGCTATGATGGCGGCGGAGAAACTTTATGACCGAACAATTAGCCGACAAAAAATGCGTGCCCTGCCGGGGTGGAGTGCCTCCGCTCAAAGGGAAGGAACTCGATGCGCTGCACAAAGTTGTTCCGCAGTGGCGTGTGATTGACGAGCATCACTTGATGCGCGAGTATAAATTCCCTGACTTCGCGAAGGCGCTGGAATTTGTAAATCGTGTGGGAGCGGTGGCGGAGGAGCAGGGGCACCATCCTGACATTCTGCTGGCGTGGGGGAAAGCCGAAATTACGCTGTGGACGCACAAGGTTGACGGACTGACTGAGAGCGACTTCATCATGGCCGCGAAGATTGACCGGTTGGCGTAATGGGTGATTAAAAGCTGGCGGTTGCCAGTGGCCAGAAAAATTGTATCGTCAACCCCGAGCTGCCGACTTACTGCCGCTTTGTGAGCTGGGGCGCAGTTTGATTCTGAGATCCTCGGCGATCTGTTTGCCGTGGAAGCGTCCGTTTTCGATGAAGATTTCATTGGTGCGCGAGCCTGACACAATTACTCCGGCAACGTAAATTCCCGCCACATTGCTTTCGAGGGAAACCGGATCGCACACCGGGCGATGCTGATCGGGAGAAAGTTCAATGCCCATGCTGCGCAGAAAATCGTAATCGGGGTGGTAGCCAATGAGGGCGAGGACGAAATCGTTCTTGAGGCGCAGCGGGCCGCGCGGCGTGTTGATGACAACGTGGTCAACGCCGATTTCCTGCACGGTGCTGTTGAAATAGGCTTCAATTTCGTTGCCCTTGATGCGATTTTCCAGATCGGGCTTGATCCAGTATTTGACGTGGTGGTGAAGTTGCGTGCCGCGGTAAACCAGGGTGACGCGCGCGCCGTGACGCCAGAGATCGAGGGCGGCGATGGCTGCGGAATTCTTGCCGCCGATGACGAGGACGTCGGTGTCGTAATAAGGATGGGCGTCGCCGTAGTAATGAGAGACCTTGGGCAGATCTTCGCCGGGAATGCAGAGCTGGTTGGCAAGGTCGTAGTATCCGGTGGAGACGATGACTTTGCGAGTCTGGTAATCGTGGGGACGTCCGGCGCGGTCGGTGGCGGTAATGCTAAAGTTGCCGTCTTCGCCCATAACGGTCTTGACCCATTCGTATTGGCGGATATCGAGATGGTAGTGCTCGGTGACTTTGCGGTAATACTCCAGCGCTTCTTCGCGAGTGGGTTTTTGACGGGCGGTGGTGAAAGGGATATCGCCGATTTCGAGGAGCTCAGGAGTAGTGAAAAACAGCATGTTGGGCGGATAGTGATACAGCGAATTCACCAGGCAGCCTTTATCGAGGACGATGACGCGGAGGCCGATTTTTTGGGCCTCAATGGCACAGGCCAGGCCGGTGGGGCCGGCGCCGATTACGAGAACGTCGGTGTGCTGCTCGGAGTGAGAGCGGACCTTCGGCTTGGGCAGAGTTTCAATCTCTTCGGCGGTGAGAAAGTCGGGCATGACGGAAGTTAGAGACCGATGATTTTAGCACGCAGGGACGGCAAACTCGGAGTCACCACTCGCTGGTATATAACTACAAAAAGAGTTACACTTAGGGGTATGAAGTCGGATGAAATATGAATGGCACGAGGCGAAGAACCGGAAAAATATCGCCAAGCATGGCCTTAGCTTCGAGGATGCCGAGCAGGTGTTTTCCGGGCCTTGTGTGACCTTTGAAGACACCCGTTTTAGCTATGGAGAGGACCGATTCGTCACCTTGGGCCTGCTGGCTGGGCGTCTGGTAGTGATAGCCCATGCGCGACGAGATGAGGGAACGCGCATTATCTCTATGAGGAAGGGGAACCGGCGTGAACAAGAAATCTATAAAAAGCGACTTGGCTCGGATTGATCGCATGAAGGACGCCGATATCGACTACTCTGACATTCCGCCGCTCGACAAAGAATTTCTGAAGAAGGCGACCGCGAATTGGCCCCCGGCGAAAAAGCAACTGACAATTCGACTGGATGCAGACGTGCTCGATTGGCTCAAGGGTCACGGCAAGGGCTACCAGACGCGCATTAACCGCATTCTGCGCGTGGTGATGGAAAGTCAGCCGAGGCGGGCGGCGCACCAGTAGAACCTTCCGGCAAACACTCAACAACGTGGTCAACGGCAAGTCGGGGATTAGTCCCCAGATGGCGATCCGGCTCTCGAAGGCGTTTGGCAGTACGCCGGAAACTTGGCTACGGATGCAGCTTGCCTACGATCTCGCGCAGGCGCGGAAGGACGAGAGCAAAATCAAGGTTCGCCGTCAGCATGGGATGCAGGAACTACATGCGCAGTGATGGAGTGGGATGGTATGGGCGGTGCGAGCCGTTAATTCTGACATGAAATTTTCCCAACAAATAACGTGTAATTGTGGAGAGAGCTTGCCGTTCGTAACATATGGAGACGGTCGCTGGCCAGCCGTCGTGTGCTCAAAGTGCGGGACTGCGGCGGGCCTCATAGATCCGCTGAGCGTGAGCGTCACAACGGAACGGCTCTTGCATCGAAGTAAAGCGGAGTTGGAACGCGGAGACTACAGCCTTTCGATAGTCATTGGCACGATGGCGGTCGAGTCGTTTCTGACTCGACTTTTTTTCAAAGTCAAAGGAATGGACAGCTACGCCACAACATTCGCTTGGCCTACTGAGGCGCAGGAAAAAGCATGGGAGGTTGAGTACCCGAAGAAAGGTGGCTTCACCGGTCCCGCAGACTTTGTTTCCAAGGCAACAACCGGAATGACCTTCGACGAGTTTGTTGCCAAGAACGCAGTCGCAAGGAAGATTATGGCTGCATTTCCCGACGCGGCCAACGTTTCCGCAAAGCAATATTTCCAAAGCGCACTTTTCCATCTCCGCAATCGAATCGCACATTGGGGATATGTGAACATCAGACAGACTGAAGGGGAGCGGTGCCTTTCCCTAGCCGTCGCGATCGTCTCCATCCTCAGGGAGATGGATAGGCTCAAATATAGTGGTCTATAGGAAAGCGAAACATCACGCCCCGTATAATACCCGGTTCCTCATCTGACGGCGGAGGCTGATCGTTATGGCGATTAATCGGGCAATATCTATCGTCGCATTGCTCCTATCGTTGGCGGCGATTGCATTATCGGTTCGGACAATGCAGCGGGATCCGCTCGGAACAGACCTTTCTAGGTATGATCTCTCAAGTCCGGAACAGACGCTTCGGTCCGTGAACAGAATCGCAACAAAACAGGATGTTCGTGCAGCCCTTCAGTTCCTCAAGAGCGAGGTCCAGGACGAGGACAAGGATTTCAAGCTCTTCCTATCAGATGGCGTAAATTTAACGGTGCTCAAATCTGTAGAGATTTCGAACTCAGGAGTCCCGAAGAACAACGGTCGTTGTGTCGTTCATCAAATTTACCGTGTCCGGCGTCGACTACTACACCGTGCAGTACTTTCGTAAAGACCAACTGAACCGATTCCAACTTGCTGAGAGGGTGGGAGCGTTAACTACCGAGAGGACCGAAAGCGACACCAGCCTAGATACAGCGATCAACGAGTTTGAGAAGACCGGAAAGCTCAATTAGGCATTGCGCCGGCACTTCGCGGAGGTGCCTTCAGACTGCGTTAGCAACGCGTTCTCCCAGCACGACGGCCAGCCGTATAATACTCGGTTCCTCATACCCGTCGAAGGGCCTAGCAAATATCGCTCTGGTCCAACGCACAGGAGATCATCGTGTCTAATCTTACTGAATCCGCCGCGTCGTCCCTAGTGAAGACCCGCACAGAATCCGACAGCATGGGACAAATCGAAGTCCCAGAAAATGTTTATTGGGGGGCGCAGACGCAGCGATCGCTTCTGCACTTCAACATTGGGCGGGACACCATGCCGCCGGAGTTGATTCGGGCGTTTGGCACATTGAAGAAGGCGTGCGCGCTGGTGAATCAAGATCTCGGCAAACTGCCAGCGGAGAAGGCAAAGTTGATCACGCAAGCGGCCGACGAGGTGATTGCGGGCAAGTTGAACGATCAGTTCCCGCTGCGCGTTTGGCAGACGGGCAGCGGCACTCAGACCAACATGAACGTGAATGAAGTCATCTCAAACCGGGCCATTGAAATTGCGGCGGGCGAGAAGGGGTCGAAGAAGCCGGTGCATCCCAACGATGACGTCAACATGTCCCAGTCGTCAAACGACACGTTTCCGGCGGCGATGCACATAGCGGCGGCGGAGCGGGTAAAGGTTGCGCTGATTCCAGCGATCAGGGGCGTACGTGATGCAATCGCCGCCAAGGCGAAGGAATTCGAGAGCGTGGTGAAGATTGGGCGCACCCACTTGCAGGATGCCGTGCCGCTGACGTTTGGTCAGGAGTTTGGCGGCTGGGCTTCGCTACTGGAGCGCGACATCAAACGGCTGGAACAGGCGCTGGACGGGCTTTATGACCTGGCGATCGGCGGAACCGCTGTGGGAACTGGGCTGAATACACATCCGGAATTTGCGGAGCGGGCGGCGACGAAAATTGCCGAATTGACGGGACTTCCCTTCCGTTCGCACGGCAATAAATTTGCTGCGCTTTCGGCGCATGACGAAATTGTGTTTGCGCAAGGAGCGATGGAAACGCTGGCTGCATCGTTGATGAAAATTTCGAACGACATTCGCTGGCTGGCTTCCGGGCCGCGCTGCGGGCTGGGGGAAATTTCCATTCCGGAGAACGAACCGGGATCGTCGATTATGCCGGGCAAGGTGAATCCGACGCAGTGCGAGGCGATGACGATGGTCTGCGTGCAGGTTCACGGCGCGACGGCGGCGGTTGGATTTGCGGGCTCGCAGGGGAATTTCGAGCTTAACGTCTACAAGCCGGTAATGATTTACAACTTTCTGCACTCGGTCACTCTGGTCGCCGACGCCTGCCACGGATATGTCGAGTACATGATCAAGGGGATTGAGGTCGATCGCGCGAAAGTGGATTGGTATGTGAAGAATTCACTGATGCTGGTGACGGCGCTGGCTCCAAAGGTGGGATACGACAAGGCCGCGCAGATTGCGCATACGGCACATGTGGAGCACAGCAGTCTGCGCGAGGCCGCGTTGAAGCTGGGGTATCTTACCGGCGAGGAGTTCGATCAGCTGGTGAGGCCGGAGAAGATGACGAGACCGTAGTGGATTTCGTCCCGAACGTAAAGTTTGGGGCGTGGTTGCGGTCGACATTAGATGGCTCGCTCCTAGGCTGAACGTGAATGGCTGGGATGCGCCCGGTCTGTACGAAAATACGGATACCCCTACTGGTCCCGCCCGTTTGTAATCTTTGGCTTAGCGAGATTTCGCGAGTTGATCTCCGGGCTGCAATCACTTAGGGGCAAGATTCTTGAGCCCCAGTGAGTTAGCAAGTCGGAATGCCGCCTTTGCGTGGCCCACGCTGCCGTGCTTGAGGTTGTGCTGTGGCCTGCTGACCTCCTGTTCGGAAATCGCTGCGCTAACACGAAATTCCGCGCAAATTACGTCCGATAAAGGACTTAGGTACGTTCATCACTCGGCTATGTTTACCGTCGGTGCTTCGACCATGATGAAGCGATTCTTGGCGGAGGGCAAGGTTGGATGTCACAGCGGGGGTGTGGAAATTCCTTGAGCCGTTGGGAAGTCCCCGTGCACGGTGGGACCTGCGCCATGCCGTTACGGTGTCGCAACGGCACCTTGGGGAAACGTGTGGCCCCGCTTAGTTCCGCACGAATGAATGAGGTGCGTGCTGCCCTGCGCTTCTCTCTGGGGTGCAATTCAAACTAGTTGCTGGGAGGTCCCTTCTGTCTCTGGATCCCCCACTCAAGCTAAAGGCAGGCTTGAGTGGGCCACCAAAGTTTCCTTGTTGTTTGTGGGTGCAGGATGGCTGAAAATGGCTCCAGTGCTCAGGCCGCCACAACACGAGACAGATGATCAGGGCGAAGCGCTGCTGCAGACCATCATCGCGAGGCTGAAGTGGACCGCTAACAAAATCGGCAAGGATTACGGACGCGACTTCGAGGTCGAGATCTTTCGCGATGGCAAATCGACCGGCCTTTTGTTCAACGTTCAGTTGAAGAGCACGGTGAAGCCGCGCTACTCGAAGGAGAACGACTTCATCTCGGTCACGCTGAAGGCCCGCAACGCCCTTTACCTTGCAAAGGAACTGCGCATACCGACCTTCGTGGTTCAGGCGGATGTCGTCCAGAACAGGCTATTCTGGTCTGCGCCTCAGCTGGATGAAGCTCTCTGCGCAAAGCTGGCCAAGAACCCGCATCCAAGGGAGTGCACCGTTCGGGTAGCAGTAAGGAACGAGTTGCCGGCGACGAAAGCACAGCTGGTCGAGACAATCGGCCTCGTTGCCACCCTCCTGGCTTCGAAACGCCTGATGGAGATCGAGTCGGCATCATTTATCGCGGCGACGTCTTCCGTGAAGGAAAGCGCCGAACTGAGCAGGTCTTTGCGCGACAAGAGCGACGCAATCGACCTGATAACGGCACAGAAGGTCACCGCGTCGGGGGATTTCGACTCCGCGCGCCAGTCCATCCTGACAGTTTTGGCCTCGCCGCAATCGAGCGTCGAATCGAAGTTCTTTGCGGTTCTTGTCCAGGAAAAGAATGAGAGACTCGCGTGTCGTGCCCAAGACGAGTACCGAGCCGACCATCTCGCCATAGTTCTTGCGACCGTCGCGAAGCTGCGGGAGCTAACACGCAAGGGGCCCGGAGCGTTGAAGTTTTATGTTCTGATTTCCCAAGTCGCCGCTGAGTTTTACCGCCTTGTAAAGGAGGATTGGGGGCTATTCCAGAACTGGCGAGTGCATCAGGCTACTGGCGACCTCTGGTGGCGCGCAGAGCTTCGCGTCCTCAGGGCTGAGGTGAGTCGCCGGATTCTGCGCAAGTATCGGCAATTTATTCGGCTGGTGCGACTCTCCGAGAAGACGCCGTATCAATCCGCGCTCCCACTCGCGTTTCTGCGGATCGTGGAGGGCGCAGCAATACTGATTTGCGGGCTGGAGTTGGACGGTTCCCCCGACGCGGCGGCTTTGATCCGCGAATCTGTTTTCGAGGTCTGCAGGCTTGCGGCCACGATTGCTACCCAGTACGGTCAACACACAGAACGGGCTCAAGCGGCTCTCAGCGCAGGCATGCTCTCGAGGGACCGCAGTGCCGCTTGCGTCCATTGGGCTGAGGAGCAGGTCGAACGGATCGCTGACGAGGGGATCCGCGAGCGCACGCGGGCCATGCTCACAGACCAGTCGGTGACCTTGGCGAACGAAGCGCCAGACGACGAGGCCATTCCGATTTCTATGGAGCAACAGATTTACGAGAACATGGCTTCCGGGCTAGGGATAGATTTGGCCGACCGGGGAAATCCGATCTCTGAAATGGTGCGGACCGGAATCACGGATTTCGACCCGACCCGAGCCCTTCGTGATTGTTCTCACATGTTCGTAACCTTGAGTCGCCGTAGCCCTGGCCTCCTCTCCTTCATGCTGGCGCAGCAGTTGCAGCTTCCGACGATGGGAGCGAAGGTCATCCATTGCACCCTCCACGAATATGCTCGCGAGGGCGTATCTCTGAACGAGACCTATCAGCGATTTCGTAAGGATTACTGCAATCAGTGTCCGGATCGATCTCCTCGCGATCCGGGTTGGCAATACACACATGCGTGGCAGTTGGAGCAGAACGAGCAAAACAAGGAGTTCATGAATGGCCCGCGCCGTCCAATGCAGAAACCAGTACCGCTAGCACCGCCGATTCCGCAACCAGGAAACGCCTGCGCCGCCTGTGGCCTTGAATTCGGCGATGCGGGCGCGCCGTGGTGGTGTGGGCACTGCCAAACCTGGTTTTGTCAGCGGCAGGAATGCATTGACGGCCACGAGAAGCATCCTTGGCCGTACTAGCTGTCGCTCTTGGGAATCTGGGAGAAGTTGGCGGGCGGAGCGCTCAGGCCCGGTTTTGGCTTGAGTGGGGAGGTTCGGCGGGTCACGGACCTTAGTCCGGCGAACAAAGCTAGATTGTCCTCATGCCACGGGGCTAACGCGTTTCATCACGGCGGGCCTCAGGTGCTGAAGCGCGGTGACGTTTTCAACGGCTTAACGGCACGAATAAATTCGTGCCCTTCCCGAGCCCATTTATGATGTGGCTTCTAGGATCCGAGCGTCCGCCCCCGCTACGGCTCAGCCAGTTCGATTTCCTGAGTCAGCCTTGTGGAACTCGCCTCCTTCGGCATCGTCGTGATCACCACGACACTTACTAGCACGAGCAATGTGCCCAGCACGGTACGCGCACCCAACGCTTCCCCGCCGAGGAAATATCCAAGCGCCACAGCTACGACCGGATTGACATACGCGTAGGTTCCTACTCTGGTGGGCGATTCGTGGTGGATGAGCCAGACGTAGGCGGTGAAGGCGACGATTGAGCCGGCGACGGTCAAATAGGCGAGGGCGAGCCAGGCACCCAGCGAGACTGTGCGAACGTTGAAGCCTTTGAATTCGCCTAACAACGCCGCCGTCACGATCAGGAAAATTCCTCCAGCGAGCATCTGGGCGGCTGAGCTCATCACCTTCGATTCGGGTAAGGATAACTTGCGGGTAAGAATAGCGGCGGTGGACCAACTGATGGCAGCTATGACGAGAGCAATTGCGCCAGAGAGATCGATAGCGTTTCCGCCAAGACTTGCGGAGTGGCCGACGAGTACGCCTACGCCGCATAGGCCGAGCAGGAGGGCGAAACCGAGGCGTAGAGTGAGCTTCTGGGTTCGGAGGAAAAAAATCTCGGCGAGAGCCATGAATACAGGGATGGTGGCCAGCATAACGGCGGCGATACCGGAGGGGACGCGCTTCTCGGCCCAAAAGAGAGGGCCGTAGTCGAGAACGAAGATAAGTACAGCGAGTAATGAAGCGGAGGCCCACTCGCGGCGCGTAGGCGAGGCGGTGCCGTGCATGCGCATCCAAGCGTAAAGGACGATTCCGGCGGCGAAGAAGCGCATGCCCGCGAGCAGGAACGGCGGGACTTCTCTTACCCCCACTCGGATTGCGAGAAAAGTGGAACCCCAGACTAGATAAATGATGGCAAAGGCCAAGAGGACTTTCCATCGGGCTGGTTGGATTGCCGGTTCCATAACGTTGTCGCGCTGGTTTTCAGCGCAGGAATACGATTCCAGATTGGATCGACAATAGCAACCCATCGACGCAGGGCGGACGGATGAAAATCTTTCATCCGACGAATCGGTTCTGTTGCTTCGGCGACAGTAAAGGTGAGTTCAGGCCGAGGAAGTCACTTCTTCAATAGGCTGGTGTGGCTGGCGGCGCATTGCCAGCGGCCTTCGGTGTAGACCCAGGTGTCGGTGAAGCGGCCGAAGTGCTCGTAGGGTTTGCCTTCGTAGGTTCCTTTTGTGTGGTAGATCCCGACGACTATGGCGGAATCGCTGTACATGGTGACTTTTAGGTCCTGAATGGTGAGAGTGGTGGGTTTGAATTGCGGGTCTTTGATATCGGCGAGAAACTTGGCCTTATCGCTAACCTCGCCGTCGTATTCGGTATTCACAAAGGCGGAGCCGATCAAGCCATCAAGTGCGCGGGCATCGCGATTCACCTGGGCTTCGTTCCACAGGTGCTCCATTACAAGCAGTTTGGTTTCCTGCGAATCGTCTTTTGATTTTTGGGCTGTGGCAGGACCGAGCGAAAACACGGCTAGCCAAAGGCAACAAAATGTCTTGCGCAGCATGGTCTTGCTGGTTCGCCGCATCCCCACGTGAGGCGAACGCTGCGAAAGGATAGCAGCGCGGCGGGAGACTTGGTTCAGAGAATTGCGGGGGCGCGATTACGAACGTCATTTGCGCTGGCCAGCGTTATTTGTCCGAGTGGGACTACTCAGCAGCTAGCTAGAAGGCCCAGCGCAAGAGCGTAGCGCCTACGGTGAAGCCGGCACCCACGGAGGCCATCAGGACCAGACTTCCCTTCTTCAGTTTTCCTTCTTCGATGGCAGTGTTCATGGCCAGGGGAATAGTGCCGGCGGTAGTGTTGCCGTAGCAATCGATGTTGGTGATGACGCTCTCCGGGCGCAGGCCAAGGCGGTCGGCGGTGGCGTTGATAATGCGGAGATTTGCCTGGTGCGGAATGAAGGCGTCGATATCGGAACCTTTGAGGCCATTGCGTTCGAGAAGCTTCAGACAGGCCTCGGTCTGCTTGCGGACGGCGAACTTGAAGACCTGCTGGCCGTCCTGGTGAACGTAGTGCATTTTCTTGTCCACGGTTTCGCGGGTGGAAGGATTCAGACTACCGCCGCCGGGCATATATAGATAGCAGCCGCCGGAACCATCGACTTCGTGGATGAAGTCTATGAGGCCAACGGAATCGTCTTCGGCAGGTTCGAGGATTACGGCTCCGGCACCGTCACCGAAAATTACGCAGGTGGCGCGATCGGTGTAATCGATGACGGAGGACATGACATCGGCGCCGATGACGAGAACTCGTTTATGTGTGCCGGAATTAATGAACTGGGCTCCGATTTGGACGGCGTAGATGAAGGCGGAGCAGGCGGCGGAGATGTCGAAACCCCAGACGCCGGTGGCGCCAAGTTTGTGTTGCACAAGGCAGGCGGTGGAAGGGAAAAACATGTCGGGGGTGACAGTGCCGACGATGATGGCATCGATGTCGCTGGGGGCGAGGCCGCGCTGGGCAAGGGCTTTCTTGGCGGCTTCGACGGCGAGGTCGCTGGTGGCAACACCTTTTTCTACGATGTGACGTTCGCGGATGCCGACGCGGGCGAGGATCCACTCATTGTTCGTGTCCACCATCTTTTCGAGGTCGGCGTTGGTGAGAAGTTTGGGCGGAACATAGGTGCCAAGGGCGCTGATTTTGGCTCTGACACGAATCGGTGTGGTCAATGAGAGCTCCTGAGTATGAGACTCCGTATTTTGCAGGATTGGAGGGCAGAATGTCTAACGCGAGGGAAAGAGTCAACCTGTTCCGCCCGATGCTGAGCATCACGCACTGCCTCGAAACGAGGTGACGGGGAGGACCGCTTGGTTACGGCAAGTGGAAGGAAATATCCGTGGCTTGATGAGTGTGGCGGCAGTAGTCTTGCGTAGCAGATGGGCTGAGGCTCTAACCCTTCATCTTATGATCTCGAAGACCGTCCCGTCCCCAGTACCGCCCATCTCCGTGGTGCCAAACAGATTGCCCGCGTTGTCCAGCACTACGCCAGCGTCCGGGCGGCCTCCGTCTGTTTTCCCGGTGAAGGTGGACAGAAGCGTTTCCATCCAGCTTCCGTCAGCCGCCGGGCTTAATTCGAATACCGAACCTGAGTTGTAAGGACCGTGAGCATTGGTAGTGCCATACAGGTTGCCCGCAGGGTCGAAGATCACACCCGCCACGGGAAAGCCCCCGTCCGTGGAATCGTTGAAGCTGTACAACACTGTTTCCGTCCAGCTTCCGCCTGGTTCTGGGGATAGCTTGAAGACCAGGCCCCGGTTATCAGCGCCTCCGAATCCTGCTGTGCCATACAGGTTTCCAGCGGCATCGAAGGTTAGGCTTCCGTATGGAGAGCCCCCATCGCTACTGGAGTCCGGAAACTCGTACAAGAGGCGATAGCTCCACCCCCCACCGTTTTTCTGCGCTAATTCGAATACAGTGCCGTTACCGTAGGTGCCGCCTCCCAACGTGGAGCCGTACACGTGGCCGGCTGCGTCCAACGTTAGACTCGCATAGGGCGTCTTTCCGTCGTACTTGCTGTTGCCGAAGCTGTGCAGGATTGTCTCTTTCCAGCTTCCGTCCGCCTGGGGAGCTAACTGGTAGGCTATGCCGTAATGATGGGCGCCACCGTAATTTGTGACGCCGTACAGGTTACCGGCCTTATCGAATATCACATTAGAACTCGGTTGTATTCCATCCTGCTTAGCGGTGAAACTATGCAACAGGGTTTCCGTCCAGTCGCCATCCGGTTGGCGACTCAGTCGAAATACAGAGCCGCCCCCTCCGCCGTCATAGTTGCTGAGGGCTGTGCCGTAGAGGTTTCCAGCTGCGTCGAAAATCAGGCTTGCGGCAGGGGAAAATCCGCCGGGGCCCCGGGTGTCAAAGGAACATAACATCTCTGGTTCCCAGCCTCCGCCAGCAGTCGGCAGCAATTCGAAGACTGTGCCTCCGCCATAAAGTCCCCCGTAGTAGGTGGTGCCGTACAGGTTTCCAGCGGCATCGAGAATTACCCCGCCGCCAGGCCCTCCTTCGGGATTGCTGAAATCGGCGAGCACGACCTCTTTTTGGGCGACTGCGGAGGTCGCTATTGCGAACATGATTGCAAACATGGATACGACGAAAAAAATGGCGTGGATGGCGAGCATCTTGAACGGGCTTCGGTCATGCGGACACTCCGGGAGCGGGTCGAACGGCCACGAGGACGCAAACGCCCTTGATATTAACATGATTGGCGGCACGCCAAGTTGATCGGCTTCGTTGGTGGTGTTCCTAACACTGTGTTGACGAGCTGGTGTGCGAGAAGGACAATTCTCGCTGCCCGGGGCCTATGAAACCAGCAAAGATACGGTGGCGGAGATTGCGTGGCCAGCAACTGCAATGTCAACACCGCCGTCGAACTCGAAGCGAGGCGGAGCTTGATGGCGCCGCATTCGGGAGCATCAAGTTCACGATCCGACCAGCTTCACGAACTATCAAGTGACGAAAACCGGCGGTTACGCTCATCGAAGATTGGTGAGGCTGAGGTTTTAGAGACCGTCCGCGGATTGGGCACCGATCCTACGGTGAAGCTCCCACTTCACCCAAGAGGCTTAGCCTTATCGATATGGGCGGTTGAGACTCGGCTGACGCTTGAGTCGCAGCTCGTCAGGCCGCTGCGCTTTTCTTTTCGAGCTGCATCCACTCACGGATGAGGTCTGGGCAGGACACGATGCCGAAGTTACGGCCTTCGCCAGAGACGAGGTAGGAGAGGGCATCGTGATCCAACTCTTTTAAGTAGGCAAGATCGAGCAGAGGCCAAAAGGCGCACTCGATAGCGGAGTCAACGAGTTGGTCGAGGTAAGCTAGATGGCCTTGAGAAAGGGAGCCGGCGACTCGGATGGTTACGCTTGGAGAAATAGATCTGGATGGAAGACTGCGCATTTTTCCCGACCCCTGGATAGTTTTTGATTGCACTCACTCGATAAGATGATGCGGCGAGGGGTTTCTTGCGCAAAGAGTTGTAAGAAAGTGTAAAGGCAGATTGGAGCAGGAAATAAATAAGCCAGGCACCGGGGACCCACTGCACACGCAAGAGCCCGTTACCGTTGCTTCCTTCCGGACCTGGCGGGGTTGGCGAGAGTACGTCGCGTAGGACCGATGCCTGACCTGAATCATTCTAGCAAATCCGAGATCACGATCTTTTGATTCGCCAGACTTTGTAAGGGATGAGCAAAAGGATTGTGACTTTCGGTGCAAGAAAAACACAGGAAGGCCTTCCCTTCTTAAGGGGAGTTGTCGAACAATAGGACACTGGCAACGGAACCTGTTTTAGGACAGGCTCAAAAGCTCCCAGCGAAGAAATCATGGCGCAATCTGCTCAACAATTCGGCGTGATCCCGCTGCCGCAGGCGATCAACAAATACTTCGAGCTTTCACTCTACTTGCTTGTTTTAATGGGGTTTGGAACGCTGGCAAGTACTGGGGCATTGGATCTGCCGACAATTTTTCTGGTGGGAGCGGCGCTGGCAGTGCGCGGTTTCTTGCTGGCCGAACGAAGTCGCGTTGTGATTTCGGAGCGCTGGACGACGCCTCTAACTATTGTTTATTTCGTTTTCTACGCCGCCGATTACTTCCTGCTCTCCCGCGGTTTTCTGGCGGCAACGGTACACCTGGTATTGTTCGCGGTGGTAGTCCGAACTTTTTCTCTGCGGCGCGATCGCGACTATGCGACGCTGGCGATTCTAGCGTTTCTGATGGTGCTCGCCTCCGCGGTGCTCACCGTGGACAGCGTATTTCTATTTCTTCTTCGCCGGATTCATGCTGATGGCGGTGGCCACCTTCATCCTGATGGAGATGCGGCGATCGCAGCGGACGGCAAAATTCCAGGCGCGGCACTCCAATGACGCGCACGAGCATCGGCATTTGGCCTTCTGCGCTGGCGCGGACGACGCCAGGCTGGTGCTGATGATCCTGATCGGGGCGGCGGCGGTGTTTTTTCTTTTGCCTCGCATGTCGGCAGGATATCTTGGGTGGCTATTCGTTTGGCAATGATCTCTCTACCGGCTTCAGCGATCGCGTGCAGTTGGGCAGGATCGGGCAGATTCAGCAGTCGAATGCGGTTGTGATGCACATCCAGATCAATGGAGACACGACACGGACAGTATGCGCTGCACTGGCGGGGCGTGGCACTGTCGAATTTCGACGGCAAGAACTGGTCGAACCCGCATGGACAATTTTTGTTGCAACGGGAGGCGGACGGGGCATTTTCCGTGCCGATGTTCAGCCAGGGATTGGCGCCGACGCCGGATGGAGCAACGTCAGGCAGCGCCAAGCACGATTCCTCACCTCATTCATTACCGCGTGCTGCTGGAGCCGATTGGGACGAATGTTTTCTTTCTGGCTCCGTGGGGACGGCGCGTGATGGGGACCTATCGCGCTCTGGGAGTGGATGCTGGCGGAGCGGTTTACGATCTCGACAACCAGCATGCGGTGAATGTATATGAAGCGGATTCAGATATTGCCAAGCCGTCGGCGGGAGATCTTCGGTCGGCAGGCGACTACCCTGCCGCAATCTGTTATGGCCGTTATCTGCAACTACCGCCGACGCTCGATGCCACGCATTCCGCGGCTGGCGAGTCAGGTTGCCGGTTCGGCTACCAATAATTACGACAAAGCAGCCGCGCTGGAAATTTATTTGAAGACGCATTACGGATACACGCTGCAGTTGCTGCGCACGCCGGTTGCCGATCCTCTGGCGAATTTTCTTTTCGAACGCAAGCAGGGGCATTGCGAATATTTCGCCTCGTCGATGGCAGTGATGCTGCGTACGCTGCACATTCCCTCTCGCGTAGTGAACGGCTTTCGCAGTGACGAATTCAACGACGTCACCGGAAACTATGTGGTGCGGGCGAAGAACGCGCACTCCTGGGTAGAAGCATATTTTCCTGGCTATGGCTGGATAACCTTCGATCCCACGCCGGGTGGCGATGTGGGGACGCCGGAGGGTTGGGACCGGGCCATGCTGTACCTGGATGCGGCGCAATCGTTCTGGCGCGAATGGGTGATCAGTTACGACTCCTCGCACCAGTACATTCTGGGACAGGCGGCGGTCAGCGGCACGCGCAATTCATGGGACCGATCGCGGAACTGGACGAGAGTGCACTTATGCGCGGCTTATGAATTTGGCGCGGCGTGGTCAGCGCAAAGCGGAGCAGGCCCCGTTCCGCTGGTTCGGTGGGCGGTGTGGCGGCTTTGCTGCTACTGCTGCTGGGGAACGTGGGACGGATTGCCCGGATGCTCCGCGTGAGACGACTGCAGGCGCATCCCGAACGATCGCCGGATCAGGCGGCTGCGATGTGGTATGAACGCATGGCACGGATATCTGGCGCGGCGCGGAGTGAAGAAATCTACGGCGCAGACGGCGCAGGAATTTGTTCGCGTGATTGAGGATGAGCGCTTGCGGACGCGAGTTGGAAAATTCACCGACGCTTACGAATCGGCGCGGTTCGGGAATTCTGCAGACGACGCGCAGCGACTGCCGGAGTTGTATGAAGAAGTGGAAATGGCGGCGCGGAAGTAAGCTTCGGTTCCCGTTAGAAATGCCAGGTCATGCCGCCGCCGACAAAATAATTATGCTGCCGGGTCTTGCCGGTATCGGCTAAGGGAAGATCAGGAGTACCGGACCAGAAATCGCGAACCTCGCCGCGAATGCTGAAGTGCCGCATGCGCTGGCCGAAGGGACTTACATCCAACCCAAAGCCACCCTGCAAGACACCAGAGGTAGTTGAGCCTCCGGGATTCGTGCCGTAATAATTAAGATTGCTGCTCTCGCTGAAGTGGGCGAACCCGCCGCCGAAACTCACCCAAGGCGAAACCTTGGTTTCGGGGAAACAGATTCACGCGAATTGCAGGAGTCACGAATATCTGTTGGTAGCCGGTGGGAACGACATCGCCACCGGAGCCCAGATCTTCGTCGAGATTGAAAACGGCTGGAACCTCGAGCGAAAGTGGCATAAATCTCAGTACCTGCAAGTGACGGGCATAATCGACTTCAAAGGTAAGCCCTTTGCCGGAGCGAACAAAAGGATTTATGGTGGGCGCGTTGGAGCCGTGAATTCCCTGGTCGCTGATGAAGATGCGGCCAACATGCCGGTCAACTCGTTCTTTTCGTCCTGGGCAGCGGCGATGCTGCCAGGATGAATATTCACCATGCAGGACTGCGAGTACGGCCTGTTTCCCAGACATTTCCCCTCCAGGATGCGGGATAGCTGCTTCTGTTCAGTAGACGATTAGCGTAGCATGAGAGAGCAAGGTCTTCATCCACAGGTGGCTGGCTCTCGTGGTGCCGGAACTGTACAGATAGCAGGCCGGTGTGGCCGAGCCGCGGCCAGGACATGCAGGACGTAGAATGGTAAAATAGCGAGATTGCATGCCCTTTAAGAACCTCACTGTCTCGACGCTCCCCGCGAAAAACCTGACGCCATGGTGGAGGACGATACCCTGCCGGCGCGTCCCACGAAAGTGGGCTTTGTCAGCCTAGGATGCCCGAAGAATCTGGTCGATAGCGAAGTGATGATGGGGCTTCTGGCGCGGGCCGGAGCAGAACTCTCTGCCGCGAGCCGAGGACGCCGACGTCATTGTGGTGAATACCTGCTCATTCATCGAGAGCGCACAGCAGGAATCGGTGAACACGATTCTGGAGATGGCAGGACTTAAGACCTCCGGTCGGGCGAAAAAGTTAGTCGTGGCGGGGTGCCTGGTCGAGCGTTTTCGCGACGAGATTCGCGAGCGCATCCCGGAAGTAGATGCTGTGGTCGGCACAGGAGAATTGCAAAATATTCTGGCGGCAACGGGCGTTGCGCCGGCACCAATTCAAAGCAATTCTCCGTTCGTCGTGCTGCAATCTCGAGCCGAAGGCGACGCGCGGGCTGCGCAGGGACGATTTTCACGCGGGCAATGGGACGGCGCAATTGCTGATCTGCCCAATTACTTATACGACGAAGAAACGCCGCGCATCCTGGCCACTCCGAAATCAACGGCTTACATCAAGATTGCTGAAGGCTGCGATCATCCTTGCACGTTCTGCATTATCCCGCAGTTGCGCGGGCAGTTTCGCTCGCGGCGATTCGAATCCGTGGTGGCCGAGGCCGAGCGGCTGGCGCAGGTTGGCGTGCGGGAGATCACGCTGATCGGGCAGGACACTACCTGCTACGGAGAAGATTTTGGACTGAAAGATGGCCTGGCGCTGCTGCTGGAGAAACTGGCGCAGATTGAAGACCTGCGCTGGATTCGCTTCCTCTATGCCTATCCGAACAAGATCACCGGCAAGCTGCTGGAGACGATTGGAACGCACGAAAAGATTTGCTCTTACATGGATGTACCGTTGCAACATGCGTCGGCGAGCGTGCTGAAACGCATGAAGCGTGGCGGCGGAGCGGAAGTATTTCTGCGTTCCATTGCGAAGATGCGGCGCGCCATCCCTGGCGTGACGTTGCGGACCTCATTTATCGTCGGCTTTCCGGGCGAGACTGAGAAGGAATTTGAGGAGCTGTGCGATTTTGTGCGCGAAGCTCAATTCGATTGGATGGGAACATTCTCTTATTCCGACCAGGAAGGCGCTGACGCTTACGGTTTGGAAAAGAAACTTTCGCTGCGCTGAGATTGAGCGGCGGCGCAAACATCTGATGGGCATCCAGCGGCAGATCAGCAAAAAGAAAAAGAAGACGCTGGTGGGTCAGGAGTTTGACCTGTTGCTGGAAGGAATGTCGGAAGAGACCGATCTACTGATGGAGGGCCGCACTGCGATGCATGCTCCGGAGATCGACGGCAAAGTTTTCGTGAACGATTTTCCTGCGGAAATGACTCCGCAACCCGGCGAGTTTTATCGCTGTGAGATTACCGAAGCGCACGATTATGATCTGGTGGCGCGGATTCTATAGTCAGCAGTTTCTGCTCATTCTCGATTGATCCGCCGGAGCACTCTCAACCATGCCTCGCAAGCGTACTCTGAAACTCCGCTGCCCGATCTGCAAGAAAGTCGTCAAGAGCGGCGACCCGGAGTTTCCCTTCTGCAGCGACCGCTGCCGCACGATCGATCTGGGTAAGTGGGCGAGCGGAGGTTATGTAATCCCTCCCGGTCAGGATGCGGAGGAGCAGATTCGCGAAATCACCCCCGAAGATTCGGACGAAGATTTGTGACCAACTCGCAACGAGTCCGCCGCCGGCGCCGCATGCGGCAAGTTCACCCGCTATGGGCGTATGCTAGTCGGCACTTTTTTTGGCGTAGGACGGCTGCGGCCTGGGCCCGGAACCTGGGCTTCTGCCGCAACCATGTTGCTATGGGCAGGATTAGCTTCGGCTCTCGCGCCCTCCGCTGCGCACTCCAGTTGCAATCGCTCTTGGCGGGGCTGGTCACGCTGATTGGCATTCCTGCGGCAACGCAGGTTGCGCGAGGCTTCGGGATTAAGGATCCACAGTTCGTGGTGATTGATGAGGTTGCCGGACAACTGGTGGCTCTGATCGCCGTACCCCTGGCATGGAAATCTTTTCTGGCTAGCTTTATACTTTTCCGTGTCTTCGATATCCTCAAACCTCCCCCGGTGCGACAATTGGAGGCGCTTCCCGAAGGAACCGGAATTGTGCTGGACGATATTGCCGCTGGTCTCTACGCGCTGATTGTTGTGCATCTCTTTCTGCACTTTGGTCTTCTAAGGTAAGGCGAGCATATTCCTCATGGGATTTTCCGATCGGTCCTGGGCAACAAAAACGTCGAACGGCGGACCGCATATCGAGTCCGTATCGCCGGTGCTGGCGCTGGCCGGGGGCGAAGTGCGGATTGCAGGTTCGGGATTGCGGCCGCCGCAGTGGCAGCGTCCTCGGGTGCAGTTTGGCGACGTCGAGGGCGGAGTCGTGGTCAGTTCGGATTCGTTTCTGGTGGCACGCGTTCCCGAGGGAGCCACTTCCGGGCCGGTGTCGTCGCCACCAACGGGCATGTGAGCAACGCGCATAACGTGAAGGTGGCGGTCCCTATCGCCGAGAATCTGCATCCAGTCACCAGTCCGGCGATCGACGCGCAAGGCAATATCTACGCCACATTTTCGGGGTCGCGCGGGCAAAAGGTTCCGGTTGCGATCTTCAAGATCGATACCAATTACACGGTGAAGCCGTTCGTCGCGGAGATGATGAACGCGACCGCCATCGCCTTCGACCGCCAGGGACAGATGTATGTTTCGTCGCGCCATGATGGCGCGGTGTATCGCGTGGCGCCAAACGGAACCATGACCACCTATGCCGAGGGTATGGGGATCGCAACAGGAATCGCGTTTGATCGGAATCAGAATCTTTACGTGGGCGACCGCAGCGGTACGATCTTCAAGATTGGCCGCGATCAGCAGGTATTTGTTTTCGCCACTCTGGAGCCGAGCGTTTCCGCCTACCATCTCGCGTTCGGTCCGCAAGGGGATCTATTTGTAACCGGACCCACCACTTCGAGTTTCGACTGCGGTGCATCGAATCGATCCGCAAGGAACGATGCACACATTTTTCCGTGGGCTGGGACGCCCGCAGGGCTTGGCTTTCGACTCTATTGGCAATCTTTATGTGGCGGCTTCCCTTTCCGGCAGACGCGGCATTGTGAAGATCACGCCGGAAGGCAAAGCCAGCTTGGAGGTCGCCGGGCATGGTCTGGTGGGATTGGCTTTTGCGCCGGGACGAAGCGTGATTCTGGCGACTACGGACGCAGTGCATCATCTCTCCTGGAATATTCAGGGAGCGCCGCTTGTTGCCGGAGTAGCGCTGTCCATCCACGCCTCGCTGTTGCATCGCCCGTTTTCATTTACACTTCTAGCCGTGAACGCCGAGATCATCGCGGTTGGGTCTGAGCTATTGACGCCCTTCCGCATGGACACCAACTCTCTCTACCTAACCGAGCAGATTAACCAGCTCGGCGTCGAAATAATTTTCAAAAGCGTGGTAGGGGATGATCTCGCTCGGCTGGTTGCGGCCGCGCAGCATGCGCTGTTTCGCTCGGAGATCGTGATTTTCAGCGGCGGCCTTGGGCCCACCGAAGATGACCTTACCCGGGAAGCCGTAGCCGAAGCTCTCGGCGTTTCTCTACGGCGCGACGCTGAGATTCTCGACAGAATCGAGCAGCGTTTTGCTGCGCGCGGCTGGAAGATGTCGGCTAACAATGCCAAGCAAGCGGATGTTATCGAAGGCGCGACCGTTTGCCTAATCCCAACGGCACCGCGCCGGGCCAGTGGTTGAGCGGAAAAATCGAAGGCCGGGAGCGCATTGTTATTTTGTTGCCCGGTCCTCCGCACGAGTTGAAAGCTTTGTTCGAAGCGGAGTGCCGCGAGCGGTTGCGGGCAAAGCTTCCGACGGCGCATTTGGCAACCCGCGTATTGAAGGTCGCGATGCTCGGCGAATCTCACGTGGATGCGCGCGTGGCGCCAATCTACAAACGATTTGGCGACGTACAGACCACGATTTTGGCGGGAGCGGGAGAGATTCAACTGCACTTCAAATCGCGAGCCGAAACGTTGGAAACGGCGCAGGCTCGCGTGGACGAAGCGGCGGACGCGGTTGAAGAAGAGCTCGATGACGCGGTGTACTCGCGAGATGGCCAGTCGCTCGAACAGATCGTCGGCTACTGGCTCCAGATGCGAAACGCCACTCTGGCCGTGGCGGAATCATGCACGGGCGGCCTGCTGGGCGAGAGGATTACTTCGGTCGGCGGCAGTTCACGATACTTTGCCGGCGGCGCCATCGTTTATTCGAATGCTGTAAAGACAGAGCTAGCGGGAGTTCCTGCCGACATGATTGAGCGCCATGGCGCAGTCAGCCGCGAAGTGGCGGCGGCACTGGCGGAATCGATTCGCTATCGTTGTGATACCGACTCTGGGGTTGGCATTACTGGCGTGGCCGGGCCCAGCGGCGGCACGCAGGAAAAGCCGGTGGGACTGGTATTTCACGCTTTAGCCAGCGCCAATGGGACGGAAGTGATCGAGCGAAACTTTCCCGGGGATCGCAAACGCATCCGCTGGTTCGCCACCACGCTCGCACTGGATATGGTGAGAAAAAAGTTAATGTGAGAAGGCAAGAAGTTAGGAACGAGCGGTTGGAAGTCCATTTGCTATGCGCCTTTTCGTAGCGGTCGATCTCGATAATGACGTTCGGAACCGGATGCAATTCGCTTTCTCGAGGGAACGCGCGGGTTTGCGCCGGAGGCGCGCTGGGCGCGGCCTGAATCACTACACGTTACACTGAAATTTATTGGGGAACAATCCGAGGCGCGAGTTGATGAAATCAAACCAGCGCTGGGTAGTATCGAGGTGGATCGCTTTGAATTGAACTTTCGGGGCTATGGATTCTTTCCCACAGCCCGAACGGCTCGTGTATTTTGGATCGGAATCGAGGCAGGATCGAAGCTGACTTCACTGGCTGCGACTATCGATGCAAAATTAGGTGAGCTCAGAATTCCTCCAGAAGAACATTCGTACAATGCACATCTCACGCTGGCTCGAGGCGGTGGACGTTCGGCTTCGCCGCACCGGGATGAGAGCGATGGACCGAATCGCGGCTTTCAGCGCCTACAGGAAAAACTTGCGGCATTGCCTGCTCCGGAGTTTGGTACGATGACGGCCCGCGAGTTTTTTCTGTACCAGAGCCAGCTTTCGGCTGGGGGATCAAGGTATACCAAGTTGGCGGACATTCAGTCTGCGCTAGAAACTTCAATGTATATGATTCCTGGTCATTGCCGCCGTTAGCTATTTGTTGGGGTCGATCCCGTTTGGATATCTTCTGGTACGCATCTTCCGAGGAGAAGATGTACGACAAAGCGGTAGCGGAAATATCGGCGCAACGAATGTCTCTCGTAAATCGCCGTTGCTTGGAGTGTTGACGCTACTGCTGGATGCGCTGAAAGGGACGGCGGCGGTAACGCTTTCCTACAAACTCACCGATCGCATGGTTTCAATCCCAACTTACGAGCAACTGGCAACTGGCCGCACTGTTCGCAGTCGTCGGCCATATGTTTCCGATGTGGTTAAAGTTTCGGGGCGGGAAAGGAGTTGCCACAGGATTGGGAGCGTTCGTCGTGATCGCACCGAAGGCGGTGTTGATTTCAGTGGGTGTCTTCGTCTTGGTTGTGGCCATCTTCCGTTACGTTTCTCTGGGGTCAACCGTTGCGGTCGCGGTGTTTCCGGTTGCAGCATGGCTTATCGGCCAGTTTTATGCGCCTCCGGCAGGGCTGGTTATGCTCTCGGCCGCCTCGCTGCTCATCATCGCCAAGCACCATGAAAATATCCGCCGACTGCTATCCGGTACGGAGAGCCGGGTGGGAGCGCGGCACGCATGAGCGAGATCGCGATCATCGGCGCCGGAGCGTGGGGCACTGCACTCTCGATCATTCTGGGACGAACGGGGAATCACAGGGTTCGGCTGTGGGTACACGAGCAGGAAGTTTGCGACTCGCTTGCAAGGCGGCGCGTGAACGAGAAGTTTCTTCCAGGGCAGCAAATTCCAATCTGCGTCACCCCCTGCATCGATCTAAAAGAAGCGCTTGAGGGCGCGTCAATCGTGGTAAGCGTAATGCCCTCGCAACATTGCCGCCGGTTGTTTGGACAAATGAGACCGCTGCTGCACGCGGACACAATGATTGTGAGCGCGACCAAAGGGCTGGAAGAAAAATCATTGCTGCGCATGACGGAGGTGATCGCACAAGTAATGAAAGCCGACGGGATTCCGCTGCAGCGCATTGGCGCTCTCAGTGGCCCTTCGTTCGCGCTGGAAGCCGCCCGCGGAGATCCTACCGCCGTCACGATTGCGTCGCAAGATGCGAAACTCGCGCGAACTGTGCAGCAGGAGTTCAGCAATGCCAGCTTTCGCGTCTACACCAATGAAGATCCCATCGGTGTGGAACTCGGTGGTGCGCTGAAAAATACGATCGCGATTGCGGCGGGCGTCTGCGCTGGACTTGGCCTGGGGCACAATTCGGTTGCGGGGCTGATCACGCGCGGGTTGGCGGAGATGACAAGGTTAGTCGTGGCCTGCGGCGGCAAAGCTGAAACCATGGCGGGACTCGCGGGTCTCGGCGACCTGGTGTTGACCTGCACGGGCGGACTTTCCCGCAATCGCAGCGTGGGCGTGGAATTGGGCCACGGGCGAAAGCTGCCGGAGATTCTTGCCGGAATGCACGGCATGGTTGCCGAAGGAATCTTCACCACCACGGCGGCTGTAGGATTGGCGCATGCCCACGGCGTCGAGATGCCAATCACGGAACAGATGTATGCGATCCTGCATGCGGGCAAAACTCCGCGAGAAGCAATTTACCGAACTGATGAATCGCCGGGGCAAGAGCGAAACGCTTAGGCCTTAAAAACCGCGCCAGCACGCTTTCCTGCCAAAGCCTTGCCAGACGCCAGTTTTCGCCGACACTTTGGTAATGGGAAAGCTCACGGTTTTCACCTGTCGGCACTGTCTCCCACATTAGAATTCTGTAGATACCTGTGAAATCCGCCGCCACTTCGATCGACGGCGCTTCCGAAGTGCATCAAGGGAGCGGCTCGTCTTCCAGCCCGCCAGCTCTGGCGCGGATTCCTATTCTGTATGTAATCCTTGGCGTTCTTTTGGTGATCAGCATCGTGCCGATGTACTTTTATTCCGCGCAAGTGGAGGCGATTAACCGGGACCGGCTAAAGACGAACGAAATGTTGTTGCAGAATACGGTGACTCGGTCGCTGGCCGACGATCTCTCGCAGCATGAGCGGTCTCTGAAGATGATGCTGGCTAATCTTTCTTCTGCCATCCAAGTTGCCAGCGGCGGCGATATTGGCAGCAAGAATATTGAAGCCCCGGAATTGCGGGCGCTGCTGGAAAATTTTGTCTCGTCCTCCGATGAACTGGCCTACGCGACGCTGCTGAATTCCGATGCAAAAGGAATTTCAGCCGGCCGCATCGCGCCGGACGCTTTCCTGCAGCGCGAGTTGCAACACGCCTTCGATGCGGCCCGCGACGGACGCGCTTACAACGGGCAGGCGCTGCAAGTGGAGGACGGAAAGTCTCCGCGAACCGTGGTCCTGGTGAGCAGCCCTGTAAGTTACGGCGGACGTTTCCTAGGCATGGTGGGCGCGGTGGTGGATTTGCAATTCTTGATTCGCCGGCTCCACGAGGTGAGCGGCGGCGGACTCATTCCTTATGTTGTGGACGCGCAGGGACGCCTGGTCGCCGCAGGCACGCAACAATACGTAACCGGCCAGGACATGAAGAGCCTGGAGATTGTCCGGAACTTTGTGGACGAAGGCAACAAGGCGCAACTGGCTGCCACCAAGGAGTTTGACGCCAAGGAAGGCGTCAACAGCGTTGAGATGCTCGGCACATATAGCCCGGTCACCGCACTCGATTGGGCGGTGGTTGTGCAAAAACCGCAGCGTGAGGCTTACCGCGGAGTGTATGAAATGCAGCGCACGGCGCGACTGCTGGCGCTGCTGGCGGTGTTGCTGAGTATTGGCGTGAGTATTTTCGCGGCGCGTAGAATTACGAATCCCTTGCAGATCCTTACGCAATCCAGCCGTGCGCTGGCGCGGGGGGATTTTTCGCAGCGCGTCCATTTGTGGAGCCGTACCGAAATCGGCGAACTGGCCGAGACTTTCAACACCATGTCGCAGGAACTGGAACAATTCGTTGAAGATTTGAAGCGGGCGGCGGAAGAAAATCGCGCACTATTCCTAGGATCGATCCAAATGCTGGCGGGCGCGGTCGACGAGAAGGACCCATACACTCGCGGCCACTCTGACCGGGTTACGCGATATTCGCTGATGATCGGCAAAGAATTGAATCTGGATGCGACGTTCATGGAGACGCTCCAGATTTCTGCGCAGCTGCATGACGTAGGAAAAATCGGCATCGAGGATCGCATCCTCAAGAAGCCCGGTGCGCTCACGGCGGAAGAATTTGAAGTCATGAAGACCCATACGACCAAAGGCGCGAACATTCTGCGCCCGGTCACCCAGCTCGCCGAGATGCTGCCGGGCATTGAACTGCACCATGAAGCGCTCGACGGGCGGGGATATCCGTATGGTCTTCAGGGAGATCAAATCCCGCTGCTGGCGAAGTTAATCGCCGTGGCCGATACTTTTGATGCGTTAACTACAAATCGTCCTTACCAACACGCGCACACACCGGAAGAGGCCTTGAAGATTATCCAGAATCTAGCCGGCAAAAGACTCGATCCGGAACCAGTGGCGGCGCTGATGGCGGTGTATGCCCGGGGCGAGATCCGCATCCAGCGGATCGCGATCAAACGATCCGTGGCGGCGGATGCGACCCCGAGCGTCCCGGTCGTTCCTCCGGAGCCGGCGCCCGCGCTTCCTGATGTCGAACCCGCTAACCTCGCACGAACTCGCGTCTAGCGGCTTTCATTCTCATTCTTAGGTGCTGCGGGGGCGCGACCGCGTCTGACCGCTATAATCAAACTTTAGGATTTCTCATGATTCAAACTTTATTCGGCAGCACAGAAGAAAAGAAAACAGGCCTCTTCGAACGCATGAAGCAGGCGGTCACGCGAACGCGTGAGAATCTGGCCGAACGCATCGACGAGGTAGTTTCGTTTGGCAAGGAAATCGACCGCAATACGCTTGATGATCTTGAGGCGACTTTGATTGGGGCCGACCTTGGCAGCACAACTACGCAGGAGGTATTGGGAAAACTCCGCGATAAGGCCGACCGCAAGCAGATTAAAGATGTGCAGGAACTCAAACGTCTTCTGAAGGAAGAATTGCTGGCCATTCTGAATGCGGCTAATACTCAACCCGTCAAGAAAGTGGAAGGAACGCCTGAAGTAATTCTGGTGGTGGGTGTGAACGGTACGGGCAAGACCACGACTATTGGGAAGCTTTCGCAGGTGTTCCGATCACAGGGCAAGAATGTTTTGATGTGCGCGGCGGATACTTTCCGCGCCGCGGCCATCGATCAATTGGAAATCTGGGGACAGCGAACCGGGACAGAAGTAATCAAGACGAAGCCTGGCGGCGATCCTGCGGCGGTTTTGTTTGACGCGCTCCAGGCCGCTACGGCGCGAAAAATGGATTATGTGATCGTCGATACCGCGGGACGATTGCATACGAAGACCAGCCTGATGGCGGAACTAGAAAAGATGCGCCGTACGGCGCAACGCATTATTCCCGGAGCGCCGCACGAAACGCTGCTTGTCATGGACGCGACCACGGGGCAGAACGGTTTGCAGCAGGCGCGCTTGTTCACGCAGTCGGCAGGCGTTACGGGGATCGTTCTCACCAAACTCGACGGCACGGCCAAGGGGGGCGTGGTGGTTGCCATTTCGGGTGAACTAGGATTGCCGGTGCGTTTTGTCGGCGTGGGCGAGAAGGTTGGTGATCTTCTGCCGTTCGATCCAAAGGAATTTGTGGATTCACTATTCGAGTAGAGACCATTTTTACCACTACGGAGACACGGAGAAAGCAACAGTTAAATTTCTTTCTGTGTGACTTTGCGGCTTCGTAGTGGACTTAGCTTGTCCTCGCGGAGAATGCCCGACCCAGCCACCCACGAGCAATTTTTGCGGCGCGCACTAGATTTAGCGCGCGCGGGACTAGGTTTGGCCTCGCCAAATCCGCATGTTGGAGCGGTCGTCGTTGATGCACGCGGAAACATCGGTGGCGAAGGGACTTACACTTATGCCGGTGTGAAACACGCCGAGGTACTTGCCCTGGAGCAAGCCGGCGCTAAGGCCGACGGCGGAACACTCTATATTAATCTCGAGCCACACTCACACCAGGGACGAACGCCTCCCTGTACCGACGCTCTGATCGCTGCCGGAATTCGGCGCGTGGTGGCGTGCATGCCCGATCCTAACCCGAAGGTCAGTGGTAAAGGCTTCGAGAAATTGCGCGCGGCGGGGGTTCAAGTAGAAGTCGGGGGCTTCGAGCAGGAGGCGCGGCGACTTAACGAGGCATTTGCGCGTTACATTCGGCATGGCGTCCCGCTGGTCACTCTGAAGGCGGCGATGACGCTCGATGGCAAGATCGCTCCACCACCGGGAGTGGCTAAGGGTGAAGCAGGAATTCCCGCGGGCGGATGGATTACCGGAGAGAATGCGCGCGCGCATGTACACGAACAGCGGCATCAGAGTGATGCCATCCTGGTTGGAATCGGGACGGTGCTCGCTGACGATCCGATACTCACGGATCGTAGCGGACATCCGCGACGACGCCCGCTGTTGCGGGTGATTCTGGATTCGCACCTGCGTCTACCTTTGGAGTCGAGGCTGGTGCGAAGCGTGAATGAAGACGGCGTTTGCAGGAACGATTTGATGGTCTTTTGTACTGATGGCTCCGGCGATGGCAAGGAAGAGAAAAAGAAAGAACTCGAAGCGCTTGGGATTCGGGTGGAACAACTGCCGTTCTCTCTCGATCACCGCCCTGACATTCACGCTGCATTACGCCGGCTGGGAGAACGGGAAATTACGAGTGTGATGATCGAAGGCGGAGCGACTGTGAACGGGATGGCGCTTTCTTCCGGCGTAGTCGATAAAGTTTTTCTGTATTACGCTCCGAAGATTATGGGTCTTGCCGGCTCGGTTCCATTCGTTTCGAGCGCGGCGTTTCAACCGGTGGAAAAGCTGCCGGAGGTAAAACATCTGCACCTGCACCAATTCGGAGAAGACTTCGCCGTAGAAGGATACTTGCGCGATCCTTACGAAAATTAGCCCTTCGAATTGTTGCTATGAGATTTCGGGCTGTTCCGGCGTTCTGCGGCTGGGGTTTATCATATTTGCCTACTGATCGAGGTCTTATGTTCACAGGCATTGTTGAGGAAGTCGGACAGGTCGCTCGCATTGCGCAGCGCGGCGAGAATCGCCGTGTGACCATCACCGCGAAGCAGAGTCCAAAAAACTTAAAACCAGGCGATAGTATTGCAGTGAGCGGTGTTTGCCTGACGGCGATCGATATCAAACCGGAATCCTTCTGCGCCGATCTTGCTCCGGAGACCTGGAAGCTAACGTCATTTTCGCGTATCCGTGAAGGGGCGCTGGTCAACCTGGAACTGCCCATGAAGGCCGATGGGCGCTTCGGCGGGCACATCATGCAGGGCCACGTGGATGGCGTGGGGAAATTCATCGGATTGGACCGCATCGCGGACTCGGAGAATTGGTGGCTGCATATTGAAATGCCCCTGGAGATTGAAAAGTACACGGTTTACAAAGGGTCGGTTTCGATTGAGGGCATCAGCCTTACGGTGGCGAAGCTCGAGGGCAGGAAGTGCACGATAGCGATCATTCCACACACGGTTGAGATGACGAACCTCCATTCGTTACGGCCCGGCGACCTCGTTAATCTGGAGGCGGACGTGATTGCAAAATACGTGGAGAAGATGATGAGCCGCTCGGCGGAGAGTTCGATCACGGTGGAAGAATTGGTTAGGCAGGGATTTTGAGCGAGCACTCGCGGTATGCCTCGGGGGCGGGGCTATGCGCGGACTGCCGGCACGTCCGAATTATCGAATCGGACCGCGGCTCCAGGTTTGTACAATGCCAGCTTTCTTTCAGCGATCCGCGGTTCGCAAAATATCCCCGGCTGCCGGTTCTCGTTTGTGAGGGGCACGCGAAAGGCGAACCGTCCCTATCACGGGATGCCACGAAGTGACGGGACGCTATGAGGGCGACGGGAACACTCACGCTTCGATCTTCAACTCGTCCAGTTCGAGAAACTCCTGCACGATCGGCTCGGTGGATTTTTCCATCTGAGCGTAAGTACCGAAGAAAACCGCTCTGCCCTCGTGTAGAAAGACGACGCGGTCGGCAAGTTTCTGAGCCAGGCGCATGTCGTGAGTGACGACAATGCTGGTGAGGTTCAGTTGCAGCTTGAGCCGTTTGATGAGATCGCCGAGAAGTTGCGCCATCAGCGGGTCGACCATAGTGGTGGGCTCGTCATAAAGAACGCATTCGGGACGGGCAGCCAGGGCGCGGGCGATGGCTACCGAGCGCTTCATTCCGGTAGAGAGGTCGGAGGGCAGAAGATCCCGCATTTCTTTTACGCCCACCATCTGCAATAGTCCATCGACAATCTGGTAAGTCTGTTCTTCCGAGAGCTCGCGGGTTTCGCGCAGCGGAAACGCCACATTCTCACCGACCGTGAGTGAATCGAAGAGAGCTCCGTTTTGAAAAACCATGGTGACTTTTTTCCGGATCGCCTCCAGTTGCACTTCGGAAAAATCGGTAACGTCTTCGCCGGCCACGATAACGGTGCCAGAGTCCGCCTTGAGAAAGCCCATGAGAATCTGCAACGAAACCGATTTACCCACGCCGCTGCGCCCGAGGATGCAAACGGTTTCACCGGGCATGACGTCGAAGCTGACGCGATCAAGAACGGGTTTGTCGCCGAAGGCTTTAGAAACTTCGCGAAATTCTATGTAGGGGCGGGTCACGGCTTCCGGCATTGGGATTGGTTCCGTCATTGCAGCGCCTGGGTTTCGGGCTCTTTGCTGGCGTTCCTCAGTAGTTCTTCGCAAGTATTGATGTTGCGAAAGATGTTGCTAGTAAATCCGGCGCGGTCCAGTTCTCCATCGTCTATTACGCGCGTTTCGGCGACATTGAATAGCAAGTCGATTTTGTTGGCTCCTGCGAGCAAAGCTTTCTCGGCGACGACGCCGAAACTCCTTCGATAGACCGCACATAGCGGTTGCCAGCGACCGCCAGTGCGCGGAACGACTACCGTGGCGACATTTGCAATCCGCGCTATGCCGATCAGATGCTGCAAGAATGCCAAAGAGACAAATGGCATGTCCACAGCCAGTATAAGATTCAATTCTGTTTCCGAAGCTCGCAGCGCTGCGTGGATTCCGCCGAGCGGTCCTCTCTCGCGGAATATATCTTCTACTACGGGAGCAAAGCGGGCAAATCTTTCCTGAGCGCCGACGATGCGCACGTCTGCTGTAATCGATCGACCTAACTCAAGCGCGTGCTGCAACAGAGTGCGGCCTTCGAATTGGACAAAGGCCTTGTCCGTGCCCATCCGTGTGCTCTTTCCACCTGCCAGGACGAATACGATCACGTCGCGCGAGCCTTCGTCCATTAAGGGATAATACACGCAGCCGCGACCAAGTTTTTGGTAGGGTCCGGCTTTAAACTCGGCATGACGCTGAGTCCACCTTCCGCCGAGTGCTTCGCGCTAACGCCCAGTAAGCGGCGAGAATCCAAACGCGATCTTGCAAAATTGCGGGTACGGCGTGCAAGCTAATATCCATGCCTGAATTGCCAGATATCGCCGCATACATCAGCGCACTGGAACCGCGGATCGTCGGCCAGAAACTTGCGCAGGTACGGTTGAACAGCGCGTTTCTACTACGAACCGCACAGCCGCCTCTGGCGAGCGCGGAAGGCGGGACGGTTCGCGAACTGCGGCGAATTGGGAAGCGCATTGCAATTGGAATGGACAACGATATTTGGCTGGCGCTTCACTTGATGATTGCCGGCCGCTTGCACTGGAAAATTCACGGAGCCAAACTGGCTGGCCGTAATAATCTGGCGGCTTTCGATTTTGCCGATGGATCTTTGGTTCTGACCGAAGCAGGCACCAAGCGCCGGACATCGCTGCACGTTCTCGCCGGAGAAGACGGTTTGCGTTCCATCGATCCAGGAGGGATCGATGTTTTCTCGATCGATCTCGATTTGTTTCGAGCCACGCTGAAGGCAGAGAATCACACGCTTAAAAGGGCGCTGACCGATCCGCGGCTGTTAAGCGGCATAGGCAACGCTTATTCGGATGAGATTCTACACGCGGCACAACTTTCTCCCATTACTTTGACGCAGAAGCTAAAGCCGGAGGAGTGGGAAAGATTGTTTGCTGCGACAAAGCACACGCTGGACATGTGGATCGAGCGCCTGCGCGCCGAGGCGAAGAGCAACTTTCCAGAAAAGGTAACGGCGTTTCGTAAGGATATGGCCGTCCACGGGCGTTACGGCGAGCCGTGTCCGAGATGTGGGGATAAGGTGCTGCGGATTCGGTACGCCGATAAGGAAACGAACTATTGCGCACGCTGCCAGACGGGCGGCAAAGTTCTGGCGGATCGCAGTTTGTCACGGCTGCTGGGATCGGATTGGCCGCGCACTCTGGAAGAATTGGAAGCGCTAAAGCGCCGCTAACATACGCAAAGAGCTTATAACTTCGAGTTGCCCGTGGCATCCCGACGGGCTCGAGGCCTCCTGGCAAATGTCATTTTTGGCTCACAACGTTCATTTGCCGTTATGATTCGTGTTCGTCATCTTTGATTGTGCGAATGCCGAGCAGCAAATCACAAAGGGAGAAAATGAATTTAAAACGAAAATACGCGGCGGCGGTGGTGGTCACACTTTTTATTCTCATGATGCAGGCGGTCGCGCAACAGGCGACGCAACGCGTTGTGATTCGCGCCGGACATGTGCTCGATGTTAACTCGGGCAAGATGCTTAACGATCAGGCGATTGTGATCGACGGGGACAAAATTGTCAGCATTGGTCCGGCATCAGCCGCGCCGACGGCGGCCGAAGCCATCATGATTGATCTTCCCAACGCCACCGTACTGCCGGGGTTGATCGATGCCCACACTCACCTCACGTACAATCCGAGTTTCGGATATGAAACGCTGGCGATTTCTGTTCCCCGCGAAGCCTTGATCGGTGCGCGTAACGCCAAGGTCACGCTGGAGGCTGGGTTCACCACGGTACGCAATGTGGGAGCGACGGGCTACAGCGACGTGGCCTTGCGCGATGCCATTAATGCGGGCGATGTGCCGGGACCGCGCATGCTGGTCAGCGGTCCGCCGCTCAGCATCACCGGTGGACACTGCGACAACGATCTGCTCCCCTACGAGTATCACGCCAGTAGCGGCGGAGCGGCGGATGGCATTGAGGGCGTTCAGCACAAGACCCGCGAGATTATTAAGTACGGCGCCGATCTGATTAAGGTCTGCGCCACCGGAGGCGTGCTCTCCAAGGGCGACGATCCTAACGCCTCGCAATACACACTTGAAGAAATGAAGGCGATCGTCGCCGACGCGCACCGCCTGGGCAGAAAAGTGGCTGCGCACGCGCATGGGGCGCAGGGTGTGATCTGGGCATCAGAGGCAGGGGTGGATTCGGTCGAGCACGGGCATCTGATGAATGACGCCGCCATTGCCACGCTCAAGAAGAACGGTACTTATCTCGTGCCCACGCTATACCTGATCGATTGGCAAAGGGAGAATGCCGCCAAGGTCAATCTGCCGGAGTTTACCCGACGCAAAATGCAGATGGTCTCAGCTGCGGGAAAAGCGAATATAAAGAAAGCCATCGAAGCCGGGGTGAAGATCGGCATGGGCACGGATGCCGCGGTCTATCCGCACGGTCTGAATGCACATGAACTGGCGGTGTACGTAAGCTTGGGGATGACGCCGCTCCAGGCCATTCGAACAGCGACGATCAATGATGCCGACCTGCTGGGCTGGTCGGATAAAGTCGGAACGCTCGAAGCTGGAAAATGGGCCGACATTATTGCTGTGGACGGCGACCCGCTTCAGGATGTGAGCACGCTCCAGCATGTGAAATTTGTTATGAAGGGTGGGGTGGTGGTCAAGAATGAGTACGGGAAATGAGGTTGGCGTTCTTGAACCTATTACCCCCGGAATTAGCCAAGTAAGGACAGTACTGAGCAGGTAGTGGTGCAATTTGATAGGAAGCGAGCCAGACGCGCTATTATTGTGTCGCAAAGAGCGCTTGCTCAGGATGGCAAATAAAACTGCACCACTACCTGCAAGCTCCGCAAAAGAACGCGCGAAACAAATAACTGCCATCGGGACGCATCACGAAAGTAACCTACCCAAGAACGCGGGTTCGAGCGATGATGAGGATGCTTTGGCACCCAATTTGGTCCGAAGCCGGGTCCGGAAGTAACCATCATGCCGCAGAAAATCATGGATGTTCTTATGCTCGGGCGTTGCTCCCACGAGTTCTCCTGGCCAAGGCGCGGCGCTGACGGGGACTACTACCAGATTTGCCTGCTGTGCGCGGCCGAATACAAATATGACTGGGCCACCATGCGGCGCACCCAGCGGGTGGAGCATACCAAACCCGACAATACTATTCGACGCAATCACACGCGGGAGAAACGGCCGTCCTGGACGCCGCGGGCCCGGCGATTGAAGCTGGACACAGCGCTCCGCTATCGCGTAAACAGCACCAGTACATGGTATGAAGGGGTCATCGAAAACCTGAGCCAGACCGGTTTGTTGTTTAGCGGGCCGCAGCCACTGCCGGTAAATGCTCTGATCGAGATGGTGTTCGAGATGCCGGAAGAAATCTCTGGCCAGAACAATCGCAACGTGGTCTGCCAGGGGCGAGTAATTCGCTCGCGCGACCAGCGCGCGAAAGAGAAGGCGAAAGAAGATCAGGATGCGGACAGCACTGGTCTCTTAGCCGCATCCATCGTCGACTACAAATTCATCCATTAGAAGCCGCTCCGAGCGCCAGCCGGGCCGGGTCCTGTAATCGGAAACTATTTTCACTAAATCCTGCGCGGTTTGTTCACAAAAGATACACTGTAGGCGAGCGGTTTCGCTCATCCCAGGGTAAATCTCAGGAGTCCGCTTATGCTCAGAGGCAAGCCCATTGTGTTGGCGCTCGCAGGAATTTTCATTTCAACGTTATTGGCGTTAAGCATTAGTTGCTCGCGGAAGCCGGACGACGCCAAAATTTCCAGCGACATTCAAAGCAAGTACGCACAAGACTCCGGACTTTCTACGAAGCAGCTTTCTGTACAAGCCAGCAACGGAGTAGTGACGATTGGCGGCTTTGTGGACGACGACGCGCAGCGGGTGGTTGCGGCGAGGCAGGCTGCATCAGTGGAGGGCGTAAAGGAAGTCGTCAACAACTTGCAGGTGGGTGCCGGGTCGAGCAAACCGGCGACGAATGCAAAGGCTCCGGCGGTGGCGAAACTGGCGAGTTCGGTTTCTGAGAATCGGCCACCCGTCCGGAGGGCGAGTCGTTCCCGCGGTTCAGGCAACGCGGACATCGATAATGATTCCGCAAGCGAGAGCGACAACGCAACTGCCGAGAACTCTCCACCACAGGCTCCAGTTGTGCAGGACGCGCCGCCCGCAGATCCGGCTCCAGCGATTGCGTCTATTGCGGCCGCGCCACCAGCGCCTGCGCAACCGCTCAAGGTGACTATTGAGCAGGGGACGCCGCTTTCGGTGCGGCTGATCGACAGTATCGATACGGAAAAGAACCAGCCGGGAGACACGTTTCACGCCTCGTTGAATCTTCCTCTTTCCGCGGAAGGATCGGAGGCAATCCCAGCGGGAACGGACATCACGGGACATATCGTCGATCTCAAGAATGCGACCAAGTTCGCGGGACAGTCGCTGGTGGTGCTGCAACTCGACAGCATCTCGTCGAATGGAAGCAGCTACAGTCTGCAGACCGACCAGTACCGGAAAGAAGGCAGCTCGCGGAGCAAGAGCACGGCTGAAAAGGTTGGGGGCGGAGCCATTCTGGGTGGCATTATCGGCGCCATCGCGGGCGGCGGCAAGGGGGCGGCTGTCGGCACTGCGGCGGGTGCCGGGGTCGGTGCGGGTGCGCAGGCCGCCGGCAAGAGTCAGCAAATCAAGCTGCCCTCGGAGACTGTCTTGAGCTTTACCCTGCAAGCTCCACTTACGGTAATCAGGCCGGCAGATCCGAACGCGGGGCGTCCGAAGCTGGATGATTCGCATTAGACTGTTACTTCGTTTTCTTAAGGCTCAGTGCTCGTAGTCAAACTGTAAGTGCCATGTCCTGCCGAGTTCCGGTATTCCGAACAACGCGAGCGTGTTTTCTTGTTTTCCAGCGTTGCCAACCGCATGGGTAAAACCTATCCCATCCCTAAGAAAAATCTAATGATCCTGATCTTTTCCGAAGTCAGCTTGTTCTGACTTCGTAACAACCAGCATCTTCTTGTTGCGCGCGAGCGATTTTGAGCTACAAAGCGCAGCACTGATTCCGGACGCCCCTGACCTTTCACCTGTCCGGATTCATTTGTGCACTCCCAATATTTCAGTTCATGGGCCGCGGTCGCCCAGTCCGAAAGGAGGAGAGATTCTCCAGTCGACGAATTCTGCCACTTTGTCAGAGAAAAGCAAGAAACCCGGTCCCCCTGCCCCGGGATTTCGGTCCCCGGACGTTTTTAACCAGGATCTCTCAGAGATTCAGGCTAGCCAGCTAGCAGACACCTTACTAAGGAGGTAGTCGTGATCAAGACAGCTAGACTCGCGTCCAGTTTTGCGTTAGTGGCGCTGCTCCTCGCCGGAGTGGCATTGGCTCAGACCGACCCCGGAGTGCAGAGTGGAAACCGCGGCACCGGTGCGGCACTCTCTTCGGTTTTATCTAACAGCCCGAGCGGAATTCTTTCGTTCTTCACTGACGGGCAAACTCGCTTTCAGGCGGTGGAATCGGTTTCCGGCAGTCCGGCCGGCAACAATGGACTGGGACCACGATTTAACTCAAATAGCTGTAGCTCATGCCACGCGCAACCCTCGGTTGGCGGGACAGGCGCTGCCACGAATCCGCAATTCAGTTTCACCAGCAACGGCGTCGCTCCCGGCAATACCATGCCGTCTTTCATAACGGCCAACGGTCCCACGCTTGAGGCCCGCTTCCCGTTTTTCTTTAACAGCAACGGCTCGGTCAACACCAGCTCTCCGAATGGGGGTGTGGAGACTTTGTTCACCGTGACAGGGCGGTCCGATGCCGGCAGTTGCACCAGCAGTACCAACCTGCCGCAGCCCAGCTTTGCCACCGCCGTGTCGGAGAACGATATTATCTTCCGGATTCCCACTCCGACCTTTGGCACTGGATTAATCGAAAATCTGGATGATTCGACTCTATTGGCCAATCAGGTGAAGAATCTCAACAATGACCTGGGCATTTCCGGCACTTTCAACCATAACGGCAACGACGGCACCATCAGCCGGTTTGGCTGGAAGGCGCAGAATAAGTCGCTGCACATCTTTGCCGGTGAGGCTTACAACGTGGAAATGGGCATCAGCAACCTGCTGTTTCCGCAGGATCGTCCACTGCCGGGAGAAGATGGCGCTGGCGGCACCGGCGACACTGGGCTGGTATCGACCTGCCTGAACCTTAGTGGAGCGGGCTATCCGGAAGATACGTCGAATCCTGCATCGACCGGTTCAGCGATTCTCGATGATGTTTCGGCATTTGCCAACTTCATGCGCTTCCTGGCGCCGCCACCCACCGGCGGTGTTGTGCTCAATGGATCCAGCGTCAGCGCATCGACAATCTCCGCTGGCAGCGGTCTGTTTAGCTCGATCGGCTGCGCGACCTGCCACAACCCTACGCCTGGCACGACGCAACCGTCGAGTTTCACCTCATCGTTGAGCAAACAGCCCGTGAATGCCTACTCGGATATCGAGATCCATAACATGGGCACTACTCTGACGGACAACGTATCTCAAGGAGGCGCAGGCGGCAACCAGTTCCGCACTGCTCCTCTGTGGGGCCTTGGGCAGCGGATTTTCCTGCTGCACGATGGCCGCACAACGAACTTGATTACCGCCATTCGAGACCACGCGAGCAACGGCAGCGAAGCCAGCTTCGTGGAGGAGGAGTTCTTCGACCTGAACACTACTCAGCAGCAGGAAATTCTCGACTTCCTGCGCTCACTCTAGCGGCTTACAGGCGAATATGCTGGCGGGATACAAGAGTATTCCGCCAGTACGCGCCAAGTTAAAATACATCCGGCGCTGGATTTATCAAGATCCGTATTGGAGACTCTTAATCGCCAAGAACGGAACTCACGGGAGGAATATGCGCGCCAGCTTTTTGTGCTTTGTGATTGCTCTTGCTTCGTTCCTTTGTGCGTGGGGCCAAACCAGTAAACCGCAGAACCCTCCCAGAAATGGAGGCGATTTTTCCGAGAATCCGCAGTCGGTGAACAAGGTGCCAACGGGGGTCATTCTCGTCAAGGGTGCGTGGTCGAGCGCGAGTGATTCCGTGACTCCGGTGCCTGAAGGCGGAAGCGTCACCAATAACATCTTCAGCAACCAGTATTTTGGAATGAGCTATGCGGTGCCTTCCGAATGGGAAGAGAAATACAAAGGGCCGCCGCCCTCGGACAGCGGCCGCTACGTGCTGGTGCAACTGCGGCCGATGGACACGTTCAAGGGACCAGCCCGGGGAACGATTTTAGTGACGGCGCAGGATATGTTTTTCACCCCGTTCCCCGCCGCCAATGCATTGCAACTGGTGGATTATTCAAAGAATCATTTGCGGGCTGATTACAAAGTTGAACTGCCTCCGACAAAAACTACCGTGGCCGGCCATCCCTTCACCTTCTATGCCTATTGGTCGCCGGTTGCGGAGTTGCATTGGTACGTTCTTTCGACGGAGATCCGCTGCCACGCGGTGCAATTTGTAATGACCAGCCAGGACACTAAGCTGTTGGAAGGCTTGGTCGCGGATATGAATAAGATGAAGTTGCCCGAAGAGGCTGATCCTCAGGCTGGAGCCGGCGGAGGCGACGCTCCGGTTTGCATCAAAGATTATGCCACCGAGGAACACCTGATCACGCGGGTTGATCCCATCCTAACTGAGCATCGGTTTAACCCGG
Source organism: uncultured Acidobacteriaceae bacterium (assembly GCA_963818235.1). GTDB lineage: Bacteria > Acidobacteriota > Terriglobia > Terriglobales > Acidobacteriaceae > Sulfotelmatobacter. Next base: position 1,805,137 of record CAWFRI010000003.1, on the reverse strand, counting down.
TTCCGGTGCGAATCATCATCGACAAAGATGGCAACGTAAAACATATTCACTTTCTAAGCGCATTCCCCGATCAGTCAAAAGTTATTACCGACGCGTTGAAGCAATGGAAGTTCAAGAAGTATCTGCGTGGAGGAAAGGCCGTGGAGGTGGAAACCGGAATTATGTTTGGACGAGCGTCGTATTCACTGGCGCGGCGGTCGAGTGATGCGGCAACCGAATGAGTGGAGCATGGTATGGCGTGGACCTAGTTCGGTAACGGGCTTGGATTGCTTAGGGGCGGAACGGCTTTAGGCTCGTTGCGTTTCTCCTGGGAATCGACGGCAAACAGCATGTAGTGATCGAAACTGTGGCGGCGATAATAGCGGTGGTGGCGGAAATCAAAATAGATCTCGGCAGTCTTCGGCAGCCATAGTTCCATGTTCTTCTTTTGGAACGGAACCGGGCCGTACTCCACGATCTGATGCTCGCTGAGAAGCTGAATGGGCTTCATCGGACTCACCAGCTCCGATTCAATGCGCACGATCTGAAACTTGTCAGTCGTGATCCAGGCGCGGCCCTTGAGCTTTACCGCGTAGGTTTCAGCACCCACTTTGTAGTCGTGGATGCGGGCGGGGCGATCATCACGCTGGCGAAAGTGAACCAGCCAAACCGATTGCCCATGCCAGTCGCTGAGCCCCTCGCACTTCATCTCGAAGTTATCCCGCATGTCCGGGTGAAAAACTAACGCCAGTGCAGCAAAACCACTGCTTGAAATCTGATCGGGAAAATCACTGAGTCCCAGATGCGCGGCGCGATATTCATCCACTTCGAGGAAGCCTGGCTTGTCTTCCGTGATATTCGCGACATAGTTGTAATTCCGGGTTTCTTTGGTGACAGGGTTACCAATCTCATCGACCTGTTCATGCAGAAGCCGTTCTATTGCCGAAATGCGCGAGACGTCGTTGACTAAATCTTTCACGCGGTTGCCCGACATCTCGATCACGTTATCGAGCGGACAGGTGACGTCGGCTGCTATGGATAATTTGCTCTCGTCAATCCCGGGCGGTTGCCAGGGCTTCATGGTGAATGACATTTCGGGAGACGCGAAGAGTGGGTCCACACCCGCCAACGGAACCGAGACCGCGGAACTGCTTGAAGCAGGGCCGCCCAGCGCTTCGGGACGTTCCAGTTCGGCAATCAGATTTGTGACTTGCGGTGCAGTAGGACTCTTTGACGATTCCTTCAAGTACGTCTTCAGAACGTCGATTCCTTCTTGTTTGTGGCCGAGGTCCACCAGGGCCTGGCCCAGCACCAGCCGAGCCGAACTAGTTCCACCCTTGCTTTTTTCGATGGCCAACTGAGCCTGCTCGCGGGCTTCCTCATATTTTTTCTGTTTCAGATATGCGCCAGCGAGTAGATCGTGCGCCATCCAATATTCGGAATCGGCGGCGACCGCCTTCTCCAGCGTCGCAGTGGCGGTTGGATAATCTTCTTTTTGCAGGCCCAAGCGGCCGAGCAAAGTGAGCGACTGAACGTCCCGAGGATTCAAACTTGCGGCCGTGCCTAAGTAGCTCTGCGCGTGGCTGAAGTCTTTCTGCTGGTAGCTCAGGTATCCCATCAGGAAGTTCAGGTCGGCATTGGCAGGCGCCAACTGGTAGGCCGCGTCCAGCCATCTCTGGGCTTGTTTGAGATTTCCTGATTTCAGCGCGGAAACCGCATGTTTGGTTTCTTTGCGCGCTTTGGTCGGCATCGCTTCATCGATATCCAGCTTGAGGGCCGCAGGGTCGGGTTGTAAAACGATCTCGGCATTTACCGTGTTGAGAGCGCTGATGACCTGCATTTCCTTGTGCCCGGTGATGTACCCGACTGCACTCACTTCAATGTCATAGTGACCAAACGGCATATCGCCAAATGCCGCCTCGGACTGATCATTGGTCGTTTGCCAGCTAATAGTTTGTATGGTCTGGTTGGTAAGCTTAACAACGGATTGGCGGTCGAGGCGTTTCTTATTGGTGCCAGCGTAAACCGTCAGCAGGAGCACGGTACCGCCGCCGCGGCTGTCATAGCTGGGAGTCAGGTTTGTGGTGGCTCCCATGGAATTGAATACATCCTGCGCCCAAACGCTCGAAGCGAGGATCAGGCATAAGCAGAAAGCCGCCAGGGAATTCCAGAGACGCGGTGTGAACCGGGATATACTTCTACACATAGTGGCGGGAGAAGTTTCTCATACCGCCATCAGCCGGTCAATGCGGCCTTTTTCCCAGGAGACTCCCAGCCCTATCCGAGCTGGGTAAACTCGGGAGGGTCTATTCATTCCACTATGCCCCCGTTCACAGCGCTGCTTCATACTAAAAATGCCGGCATGCTCTTAGGCCGGGCGCTGGAGATGCTTCTGCCCTGCGCCGAGATTCTGATTGTGGATCATTCCTCGACCGATGCAACTCCCCGGATCGCCCGCGAATACGGCGCCCGGGTCGTAACTGTTGACGATCATGTGGAGGCAAAGCTTTACCTGGAGGAAGCCCGTCACAACTGGATTTTTTGCCTTGACCCGTCGGAATCCATGACCGAAAGCCTTCAGGCAACTTTGTTCGAGTGGGGCGCGTTGCCCGCCTTTGACAATGGTGTCTTGCGATCGTTTTCAGTATTCGTACGTGAGCAACGAGCTGAAATTTGGCAAAATCGCACCATACCTGAAAGTAGGTTGATTCCACGGACTTGGACTCGATGGAACGGGCTCATGCCGGCGTACGATCCGTCTTCCATCCTGCTGGAGGGCGATTTGATAAGGCTGAATTATCCCTGACCTATTGTCCCTTCGGACAGTGACTTCGGTACCTTAGTCCTGCCCACCATCGCCGCCTTATAATCCACTCAAGACCAAGGCAATTTTGCGTTCTAAGGAAGACTGGTGCGCGAAGCGCCAGCCCTCCGAAAAGCGCAGGCAAAATTCAATGGACCCGCTGTATGCATCGTCGATTTTTTTTCTCGGGCTTGCCTTTGGCAGCTTTCTGAACGTGTGCATCTACCGGCTGCCGTTGGGTTTGTCGGTGGTATCGCCGCGATCGGCTTGCCCCGAATGTAAGCGACCAATTGCCTTTTATGACAACCTGCCGATTCTTAGCTGGCTGATTCTCCGGGGCCGTTGCCGGCACTGTAAGACGAAAATTTCCGTCCGCTATCTTTTAATCGAAATACTCACGGGCATTCTATTTCTCGGCTGCTACGCCTACGCGGGACTGACGCTGGCCACACTGAAATACTGCGTCTTCGGATTTCTGCTCCTCGGACTCATCTTTACCGACGCCGAAACCAAGCTATTACCCGATAAGCTGACTCTTCCTGGGCTGGCGCTGGGCGTTGTGTTCAGTTTGATTGTCCCGCTTAACGACGTCGCTGCACAGTTTCTACCGGGAGTGGTTAACTTGCCGGTTAGCGCCGACCTTGGCGCGCGACTGTTTTCCCTGCTTGATTGCCTGCTGGGAGCGGCTCTGGGAGCAGCATTCATTTATGGCGCGGGCGCGGTTTACCTGCGCTGGCGTGGAATGGAAGGCATGGGCTTCGGCGATGTGAAGCTGATGGCTATGGTGGGCGCTTTTCTTGGGATGAAACTCACCATCTTTACCATCTTCACGGCATCGCTGGCAGGATCGGTGTTTGGCCTGGCAACCGTGCTTATGGTGTGGATCAAGCGCACGCACCGCTTCGCACTGCGCCTGGACAACTTACAAGCCGCGCGGCAAAGAGGATGGCAATCCGCGCAAATGGTTTACCGCCATTACCAGATGCCGTTTGGAGTATTTCTCGGCAGCATGGCGCTGCTCGCGCTCTTCGTGGGCAACGATTTTCTGCACTGGTATGGGAGGTTGTGGTGGTAAGACTTTTCGCCAACCCACTGGTATTGCGTGCCATGCTGATCCTGGTTGCGGCAGGATGCGCGTTTGTATTCGCCATCTGGCTGATGCGCCGGGTGCGCCGAAGCATTGTTGCGGAAGCCGACCTGGACTCGGGCACTCCCCCGACTCTGGAGGCTTTACCGGTGCATCTTTATAACACTGTCATCCAGCAATTAAAGCAGCAGAAGCATGAACTGCAAGTCCAGACACTCAGCGAGCAACGCCGCGCTCGTACCACGGAAAATTTTAGCCAGGCGGTGTTGTCGAATCTGCCTTCGGGCGTATTGGTATTCGGTCTCAATGGTTTGGTGAAGCAGGCCAATCCGGCAGCTAAGGAAATTCTGGGGTTCCGGTCACTTTCGGGCATGAGTGCGGAGGATATTTTCCGTGAAGCAGCGGTTCGTTCAGCGGATTCCTCTGCCGTTTATGCCGATGGGTTGACCAACTTCCCGATTCGCGTGGCAGAGGAAGTTCACGCCGTTTTGCGTGAGGGAAGCAAGCATCGCCAACTTGAGGCCGATTACACCGCTCCCGCAGGAAAGAAGCTTCGCATTGCGGTCACAGTTTCCGCCGTTCCTGCCGTCGATGGCAGTCTGCTCGGAGTAGCTTGCCTCATCAATGACCGCACGGAGTTTGAACAGATTCGCCGGCAACAAGAATTGCACGGTGAAGTATCCGCGGAAATGGCGCTGGAGCTGCGCACTTCCTTAATCACAATTGCGGGATATGCTCAGCAGTTGGCGCGGAATCGAGATCCGGAGTTAGCGCCGCAATTGGCGGCCGACATCGCCAGCGAAGCGGCGATTCTGGACCGCCGGATTGGAGGGTTTCTTGCCGAAAACCCCCCGGCCCCGGATGGCGGCGTTCGCGTAAGCGTGACAAGCCAAGCCACATGAAACTTGAACCATGCAAGATCAAAAGACAGATCCCGACAATGGATCGGCCCACGGAGCAGAAAAAATGCAATCTATGAAACGCATCGTCGCTATCGGATTCACCTTCGTATCGCTTACGGTCCTGGCTGGTTCTCCAGTCCTGGCACAGACCACAACGCCGCCTTCCGATCAATCCTCGCTGGGTGACTATGCCCGCAAGGTCCATAAAGATCCAGCGGCCAAGGCCAAGCCCAAAGTCTACGATAATGACAATCTTCCAACGGACGACAAACTTTCCGTCGTTGGAGCGCCCGCCGCTGCTGGAGACCCGTCAGTGGACGCGGCTAAAACGGCCGACGGCAAAGATGCCGCTGCCAAGACTGACGACGACAAGAAACAAGCCGAGTGGAAAGGCTGGCAGGATAAACTGTCGGCGCAGAAGAATTCGATCGACCTGGCGTCACGCGAACTCGACGTGCTGCAAAAGGAATATCAGCTTCGCGCCGCCGCCATGTACGCCGATGCCGGTAACCGCATGCGCAACGCCACCCAATGGGATAAAGAAGATGCGGATTATAAACAGAAGATCGCCGACAAACAGAAATCTGTAGACGACGCCAAGCAGAAGCTTGACGAGATGCAGGAAGAGGCCCGCAAGGCCGGAGTCCCCGCCGCCATGCGGGAGCCGTAAGAAGAACGACACTCACCGCAATTAGAAAACGCCGGCACATTGCCGGCGTTTTCAATTTGCTCCAGCAGAATTTTTACTGCGACGTCGCCGGGACCGACGCATGCTGGCGCAATTTCAAAATCTGCCTGGCATGATGCCGGCCGTGAATCAGATGGAACTTTTTCCATTGCGCGGCCGTCAGAGGCCCCAGAATTGGATGATCGAGCACTCTTCCCCGCCCAAAGCGAGCCTCGCACTGCGCAAGAATCTCATCCATAGCCGCAATCTTCACTCCGACTTCGCTGCGCACTTTTTCAACCGGTAAACCTCGCGGCACCGTATTGTTTGGCGCTTTTCGCCCTTCCGGCAAGTAGTGGAAGCCCAACACCACCAGTTTTCGCAAGCGGTACCTCATCGAAACGGGCGCTGCCATCGGCTTCCCGGATTGGAGAACCCGTTCGAATCCCTTGATTGTTCCGGTGTAGGTCAGGTACAGATGTTCCAGCACTTCCACTGCGCACCACTTACCGGTGGGGTGCCATCTCATCTGCTCGTCTGACATGCCATCTACCGCTGACTGCAAGGTTTGATTCAGCTCTTCCAGTAAGGAATCCATTACGCCATCTCGCGTTTCCGAGCACTTCAGGTAGAATGTTGCGCGACAATAAAATCATCCCTGTTATAACAGGAAGGCCGCCATGACTATGCCACACTTCGTGCCGCCGAATGCCAGAGCCAAAATTGTTTCTGCGGCACTGCTGGCAATTCTTGCGCTGCTTCTGGGTTGCGATACCAACACTCCAAAAACCCCGGAGGCCAAGCCCGAACCCAAGGGCCCCGAGTTGCTCACAGGGAGAGCCGCCTTTCAAAAAGTTTTTATTGCCGCACGCAACTATGCCGCCGACGTAAAGCCATTTCGCATCGAATCCACTCCTACCACTGACGGCAACGGCCTAGATGGAAAGTCGGCGATATGGCGCGCCAGTTTCGCTTCGCTCACCCAACACGGGGTCAAGCCATTCATCTGGTCGGGCAGCAACGCGCCGGACGCTCCCTCGCGCGGAGTTTCCCCTGGTAACGAAGACGTCTACAATCCCAGCAACGCATCCACCCAGATCTTTGATGTCGCCTTCCTGAAAGTGGATTCTGACCAGGCTTTTGCCGTAGCCCAGAAACACGGCGGAGATAAAATCCTGGAAAAAGACCCATCCATTCCTGTGATTTACATTTGCGACTGGAACCACAACACCAATGAATTAGTTTGGCACGTTATCTACGGACAAACTCGCGACAACGCAAAACTAACGGTTGCGGTAAACGCGTCGACGGGAGAGTTTATTCGAGTGGAAAAATAAGCTGGCGCGGCTAGTGCGTGGACGAAGAGACAAAATCCGCGATAGAAATGGCGTTTACTCCCGATGTTCGGCTTGTTTTAACTGGCTCTCGATGGAAGAAAAGAAACGGCAGAGTGCGCCAGCAGAGGCAATCGCGCCCATTAGAGCCTGACGTTCCCCGAAAGAAATGATATCTTCCATGGAATATTGCAGCCGGAGCCGGTCAGTGGCGCACTGTGCGCTCAACAGTTCGATTTTCGCGGCGCGGAGGTCGGAAGCTAAACGTGCGATCCCGGCCTGCTTTCTCGAATCATCGTTTAACATCTATACTCCTTAGTTGCAACGTTCGGTGCAAGGGATCGATCTGCGCCGGCTCTCCTGAGTCGGCGCATCCTGCCGGGGCCGTTCTGCCTTGGGGGAAGGCTGCAACAAACTGTAATTGCGGCGCCGGCAGGACGCAGCCTGCGGGATCAACTCACTTGCTTGGTGTGCATTTATTGTACATTGTTAGTTGAACACAGTTCAAATTATATGTAAGCAAAGTTTTTGGGACAGTCAGCAATCATCCTTTTTTTGGAGCGGAACAGTGCCCAGACAAGCAGACCCCCAACTTGAACAACGCATCCTCGAAGCCGCCAGCCGACTGCGCGCCCGGGGAGGAGAGAAAGCACTGACGATGCGCGCCGTTGCCAAAGCGGCGGCGACCACGACTCCAACTGTGTACGAACGTTATCGCGATCGTGACGACATCCTGCGGGCGCTGCGGATTCAATGCAGGGTACAGCTTTTTGGCAGGCTGCGTCCCTGTCGCACGCTGGCGCAGGCCTGCGAAACCTATTTGGAATTTGCGCTGGAGAATCGGCACGCTTATGAAGTGCTCTTCGATAATTTTGCCGTGGCTCCGTCGTTGCACGAACCATGGCCATCGTTCAATTTGCTGCGCGAACGCTTGACCAAGCGGCTGGGGGGAACGCCACGGCAGCACACCCGCCTCATGCTTTCGCTGTGGTCCCTGATGCATGGTACCGCGATGCTACTTATTCGCGGAGGGGCGGTGGGGCCTCTGCGAACACAAATGTTTCACGCCTGTCTTGACGCGGTCGAGGTAACTGTGGCGGAAGCGGCGCGCAGCAAAGGAAGCAACTGCTCGGGCCCCAAGTGGCCGGCTAATCTGATTCTAGGAGAGGCCGCCGCAAGCAAGGTAAACCATCACGAGGATGAGAGCGGCGAGGCAAAATCTGTTGTCCGCCGGGCGGTTCGCAAAAAGCCGCAATCCAGTCGTGGGCGCGCTGTCCGCACGCCTTCATAAAAATGTGTCTATGGCGATTTCGCTGCCGCTTGCGCCTTCAGCCGGTCGACCGCCTTCTGCGCTTGTTCCGATTCCGGCCCGTGCGGCAGAATCTTTAAATAACTTTCATACTCGCTGCGCGCATCGTCCAACACCCCCAACTTCTCCAGGCACACCGCCAGCCTGATCGTCGCCACGGCATCGTTCTCTTTATAGCGGAGCGCTTCGCGGTAACGGTCTTCCGCCGCGCGATAATTTGCGCGCTTGAAGTAGAAATTTCCTACTTCAATACTTTTCGCAGCCTTGTGCGGATCCCATGTGTGGAACTCTGTAATCCCGCTGGCCCCGCCTGACATTTCGGCCTCGGCCTCGGCTCTGGCAGCCGGGCTCTTTGGATGTGCCTTAGCGTCATCCTCCGGCGGATTTAGATCAGTCTGCGTATCCTTACTTGAGCTCTCACCCGTATCCGATCCCAAATCCTCAACCCGCACTCGATCCGAGCGTGGGGGCGCCAGATTCGGAGTTGATTCCTGTGAGTTCGCTTGCCCCGTTTTCTGGGTATTTTTATCGGGAGAGGTACTCTGCTGCGCCCAACCTGTTATCGCCAGCCCTACAACTGTTAGAGCAAATAAACGCGAATGCATACCAAATATTTTACTCCGCATGTTCCAGTTCAAAGCAAAAAAGCAGGCCGCTCAGGGGGAGTTGAGCGGCCTGGTTGGCAAGTCCTCCGGGGAGGAGGAGAAGTGATTTATGAGGAAGCTTACATCGATGACGGATTATTTTGACCCGTCGTGGTCGGCGTCGCGGGCTGATTAGTATCGCCCACCGTATTGGTCATCAGCCGAACATCGACGCGGCGGTTATCGGCACGGCCTTGTTTCGTCTTATTGGTCTCCACCGGCTTGTCTTTACCCAAGCCGATCACGTAAATTTTGTGCGCTGGGACGTTGTATTTCGACGCCAGATACTGAATTACGGAGTTCGCCCGGCGCTGGCTCAAGTCATAGTTGTATTCGGCCGATCCAACCGAATCCGTGCTGCCTTCGAGGGTGATGATGTAACCTTTCGTGCTCGAAATGCTTCCCGCCATCTGATCGAGCGAATCCTTCGCCTGCTGCGTGAGATTGTCGCGATTGAATCCGAACTTCACCGAGGTCTCGGCGACGGGGCGGTAGTTGTCCAGATTCGCTACGGTGTTGGTGAGGACTCCAACGCGGCCGTTGGCGGCATCGGCCATCTGTTGCGCCTGAGATGCATTCTGCCCAGCCGTCTGGGCTTTCTGGTCGACTTCAGCGGCCTTGGCGTTTACGGCCTGGATGCCAGCCTGAGCGCGGGCATCAACATCCTTGATATCTTTGCTGTTCTTCGCCGTCATGTCATCAAGCTCATTAGTTTTGTTGATGAGCGGCGTGGTCTGCTGCTTTACATAATTCTTGCTGGTACAGCCGATGGTCAATGCCATGCTGGCCGCCAGTGCTATCGTCAACGAAGTGCGGTTCATATAGGAGGAGCTCCTTAGAGTTGTCTCGGGCCTGACTGCGTTTCTCGCGCTCAATTGGATGCGCGTCGTGCGGCAGTCGTTGGTTTCTGCATATTCCACCATTACTTTTGCACGGGAGATGCCAGTTTCCCTTATCGGTACGGCAAGACATAAGTATAAACGTTTTCAACGGTTTGGCGGTTTTTACGCAGCACATACCATTAACTCTTCTGCGTCCGGTAACGCAAAGGCCACATGAGTTGGGGAAATTTTATACGGCTAAAAAGTAGAGCTGGGGCGTCAGTTAGGGTGCTGCGGCGGCAGATCCGGAGGACGCTTCTCCTTAATTCTTGCGCTAACACGCGGAAACCGCTCTCATCCACTGTAATCATATTCGAGCCTGTAACAGACCCGCACACTTGCTCATCTACTAGAATACAAAGATCGCCCGATGAACCTCCTTCAGAAAATTCGCACCATCCCCACCGATCCCGGCGTGTATCTGTACAAGAACGCGGAAGGCGAAGTCATCTATGTGGGTAAGGCGAAAAACCTGCGGAGCCGTGTGGCTAGCTACTTTCATGAAGGACGCTGGGAAGATTCGAAAACCGGCACGCTGGTGCGCGAGGCGGTCGACGTCGATTACATCGTTGTCCGCAACAACAAAGAGGCGTTGGCGCTCGAGAACAATCTCATCAAGCAGCGCAAGCCGCGCTTCAACATCCTGTTGCGCGACGATAAGACCTATCCTTACGTGAAGCTCACGCTCGGCGAGCGCTGGCCGCGAGTTTACGTTACGCGCCGCTTGCGCAAGGATGGCAGCGCGTATTACGGACCGTATTTCCCGGCTAATCTCGCGTATCGGATCGTCGATCTGATTCACCGCAATTTTCTGATTCCATCCTGCAAAGTTGACCTTACCCGTTTCCATCCGCGTCCTTGCCTGCAGTATTACATCAAGCGGTGCCTTGGGCCGTGTGTGCAGGAACTGACGACGCCCGAAACTTATCAAGAAGCTGTCCGCGACGTGAAATTATTCCTGGAAGGCCGGCCAACAGATCTGAGCAAATCGCTGCAACAGCGTATGGGGCAGGCGGCCGCCGCTCAGGAGTACGAACGCGCCGCACGGTATCGGGATCTGATTTCGACGGTCGAGCAATTGCAGGAGCGCCAGCGCATTGCTGCCGCTGAGGGCGACGACGCCGATGTCTTCGGCTATCACTACGAAAATGGAATGCTCGCGGTAAATCTATTTCACATGCGCGGCGGCCGCGTGGTGGATCGTAGGGAATTTTTCTGGGAAGATTTGCCGGAGTTCACCAGCGCGCTTTCACCTTATCATCCGGAGCGAAGCGAAGAACCTATGCAAACTCCAGAAGACCCCGCGTCTGCTGGTTCCAGCATCGTTACTGACAACTCCATGGGGCCTTCGACCGGCAAGGAACGCCAGCCTGAGGATGACAATGCAACAAGCGTCGATTTCAATCCCGGCGAATTCTTCTCCGCTCTGCTCAAGCAGCTCTATATCAGCCAGCCGTACGTTCCACGCAATCTTTATGTACCGGTTGATTTTGAGGATCGAGCGACGCTCGAAGACCTGCTCTCCGAGCAGGTAGCTGGCTCAGATCCGCGCGCCGCGCGGGTTCACATCTTGGTTCCGCAACGCGGTGATAAGCGCGCTCTCATCGACCTTGCCGGTACCAACGCCAAACAATCGTATGATCAGCGCTTTCGTGTGCTCAAGCCCAACGCCAAGGCCATACAGGAGGAGTTGCAGGACGTTCTAAGCCTGCCCGAATTGCCCAAGCGCATCGAGTGCTTTGATATCTCACACATTCAGGGCGCAGAAACTGTGGCCTCCATGGTGGTGTGGGAAGACGGCAAGATGAAGAAATCGGATTACCGTAAGTTCATCATCCGCACCGTCGAGGGCGTGGACGATTTTGCCTCGATGCGAGAGGTGGTCACACGCCGCTATAAGCGGTTACAGCAGGAAGAGAAACCGATGCCTAGCCTAGTCCTGATCGATGGCGGCCTGGGGCAGTTACATGCCGCTGCCGAGGCTCTGGAAGCGTTGGAAATCATCAACCAGCCGCTCGCCTCCATCGCCAAACGCGAGGAGATCCTTTACGTCTACGGGCAGGAGAAAGATCCGGTCGCGCTCGATCATCATTCGCCGGTGCTGCATTTGGTCCAACTGATTCGTGACGAAGCTCATCGATTCGCCGTGACCTTCCATCGCAAACGCCGCCAGATGCGCGACCGTTCGACCGAACTGCTGGAAATTCCCGGCGTCGGCGAGAGCACCACTCGCCGCCTTCTCGAACACTTTGGCAGCTTGCAGGCGGTCCGCCACGCCGATGCGTCGGCGCTGTCGGCAGTCGTTACGCGAGTGCAGGCGGAAGCGATCAGCAATCATTTTCGGAAATAGAGTTCTCCCGAAAATCGGTTCACCACGGAGTCACAGAATTTTGTCCTAAGGGCCACTGCTGCGTTAGGTCAAAGTCCCTTGCGCAACTCGAAGCCGTCAATCAATCTGACGTTGTTTTTTTGGGCGAGCGCTTTAGCCGAGGGCGTAAACGTACCTGTCGTAATGACCCAACCCTCATCGGCACCGTAAAATTTCACGGCCGCCGCAACCTCCTGCACAGCCTTGTTCCCAACCGGCCCGCGCCAGCATTTCGCTTGAATGACAATTTTCTTTCCACCCTTTCTTGCGACTAGATCAGCTCCTTGATCGCCACTGCCTCCCGTTCCGCAAATGTCCTCAAACTCGCTATCGCGCAGCAGCTTAGCCAGGTACGCTTCAAAATCAGTTCCGGAGAAATTCTCGAAGTCCGCGGGCCCCGGCATCCGGTGCTCTGCATGGTACGTAGCAAACTCGGCGGCCAAGCGAGACTTGAGCCAGCAGTATTTCTCGGGAAGCATGTATTCGCCTTCCTTAAGGGCACCAGCCAGAACCCGCTGAGCATCTTCATCAGTTTCGGTCTGGGCGATCTTAAGTAGGAATCTATCGATCTCTTTGGGCAGAGCGTCCCACTTCTCGTCGCCATAGTCGTCCAGTAGGGAAACTCTGCGCTCGGCCACCTCCAAGAACTTGTTAAGAAGGGCTCTCTTCGAGTCGAGCCACTGCCGATATACCTCGAAGCGGCCCTCCTCCTCTCTCTTCTGAGCTGTTTTTTCCTCGGCCTGCAGATCGGACAGACGCGAGCGGAGACGGCCTTCGACGAATTCCGTGAGCTGCTTTACGCCCTCCGAACTCGCGCGATTCTTCCATTTGTACAGGTACTCGCCCGGATGCGGGCCATTCCATCCCTGGACACGGGCCATCTCTAGGAGACACTGAATCGTGAGATTTTCAACGTAGTAGGGTCCTCCGTAACCCAGTCCATCCATAGTCATCGCCCGCTCGAAGCTCTTCATGATTTTCGCTGTTTGACTCGCCCTCTGGTTGCGAAGCTGCTGCTCGCGAGCGGCCCTAACCTTCTTAAGGTTGGCCGGCAAATGCCATAAAACACGCAGGAACCTGCTTGTGCGGACTGTAAAAGCGCCTGTCATTCCACGCCATCTTACAACGTACCAAAAAGCCGGGACACCCCATGACATTTCTATTCCCCTACGTCCGCGGCAACTGCGGCAGCGCGTCAAAGTGCACATCGCGGGCGCACAGAACAAGCGAATGTTGCAGGACGAGGGCCGCGATCCACATGTCGTTGGTCGGTATGGGAGTGCCTTGCTTGCGCAGTTGCCGGTAAACAGCGCCGTAATGATGCGTGGTTTGCTCATCGGCGTAGAGCACACCGACGCTGGACTTCAGCAGAAAACGGCGCAGCACGGCCTCGTTGCGCGGTCCCTGACTGCTTACGGCAAATCCGGCGCGCAATTCTCCCAGCACGATGAAGGGCAACCAGACTTCATCGGCGAGTTCGACGGTTTCGACAACTGATGCATTGCCGCGGCAAAGGTCGGTATAGCGGTTGGTATCGAGCGCCAGCCTCACCGCCACATCTCTTCGTCGATTGTGTCCTGCGCGGCAAGAGCGTTGTCGAAAGCGGGATCTTTGCGCCAGGTACCCGAGATATCGCCGAGATCGCGCTGCCGGTTGCGTTCGGCGGTAATGCCCGCGCCTCGGGCGAGGGCTTCAATCGTTACCGCATTCAGGCTTTTTCCGCGTTCGCGGGCTGCCCTGCGGAGGGCTTCACCAGACTGCGAGGCACCTGGCGGATAGTGTATTGCATGCACTGATTGTAGGCGTTGCAGGCACACTATGCAAGCGTTACTTGCGGGCGCGGATAAAAATCCAAGTCTGTATGAAACTCAGGGTTGCTTTAGCGGCAGATAAACGATTTCTTGTTACATTGTTATTGGGCAAGCTTCGGTTGCAGGACATGCAAGACAGCCATGACACTCTAATCCTCACTGGCGCCAGTCGCGGCATTGGCGCGGCTATCGCGACATTAGCCGGCGAGCGCGGTTTTTCCGTCGCGGTCAACTTTTCAACCGGGGAAAACGAAGCTCAAGCGGTAGTGGATCAAATTATTTCGGATGGCGGCCGTGCCTGTGCGATTCACGCCGATGTTGCCCGTGAAGAAGATGTCATTCGCCTATTTAAGACTGCCGAGCGCGAATTGGGACCGATCAGAGCTTTGGTGAACAATGCCGCTGTGACCGGCGGTTTTTCGCGAGTGGACTCAGTGACTGCGGAGACTCTAACGCGCGTCATGGCTATCAATGTAACGGGAGCGTTCTTATGTGCCCGCGAGGCCGTTCGCCGCATGTCGACGCGTCACGGAGGCACTGGCGGCGCCATCGTGAATATCTCTTCTCGTGCTGCGCACACTGGCTCGGCTGGCGAGTGGGTTCACTATGCCGCGTCAAAAGGTGCGATCGATAGTCTTACGATTGGACTAGCGCGTGAGGTTGCGACCGAAGGAATCCGCGTAAATGCCGTTGCACCGGGGCTGATCGAAACCGGGCTGCATGCCGCTAACGGCGCTCCCGACCGACTGCAACGGCTGGCAGGAACTATTCCCATGCAAAGACCGGGCACGCCGGGCGAAGTGGCCGAGGCTGTACTTTGGCTTCTCTCGCCGGCGGCTTCCTACACCACGGGTGCGATCCTGGAAGTTGGGGGCGGCCGCTAATTTCGTCGGGCCAGTTTAGTCTGGCTTACGCGCCATCTCCAAGGCGCCAACCACGGGATCAACCACATCTGGGCTGACCTCGACTCGCGCGTTGAGGTTGCCGATAGTGTCACAGAAAACTTCGCGCGTGATGGCGGCATAACGAAACACTCCCCCGACCATGGCCAGCGGTATAACGGCAGTGTCATGCGCGAAAAGTTGCCTTACGACGATGCCGGCGAGCTGCGCCAGTTCCCTGCCCGCCTGCTGAAGGACTTGCCGCGCCAGTTCATCTCCGGCATCGAGGGCTGCGAGCACGGCAGGAAGCAGCGAAGCAAAATTGGGCGCAGCGTTTGCGGTGCGAGCTAAATCCTCGACTGATTCCACCGGCCAGACAGATTTCATCTCACGGAAAAGAGGCGGGGGGCTGCGATTTTCATCGTCCGAAGATTCATCCGCTGCGCGCAGCAGAGCGGCAACTGCAGTGCGTCCGATCCAGTGCGCCGAACCTTCGTCGGAAATCGCGAAGCCCCAACCTCCCGCACGTGCGGTTCGTCCCTCGGCATCGCGGCCATAGGCGATCGAACCCGTTCCAGCGATCACGATCACTCCAGGTCCCTTGCCCAGAGCGGCTTGGAGCGCGATCTGCATATCGCCCACCACTTCAATTTCCCCGGGGATCACTTCGGAAATAATCTTTCGAACTACGCTTGCGATCTTTTCTTGTCCAACGCCCGCCACGCCGACACAAGCTCGCCGCACTTCGCGAGGATCGATTTTCGCCTTTCCGCAAGCGTCACGAATGGACTCGTGCAACGACTGGCGGGCACGCGATTCTCCGACGCGAGTCATGTTGCTCGGACCCGCCACGGCAGTTGCAAATGTCGTCATTTCGTCGCCTACAACGCACGTAGTTTTCGTGCCGCCGCCATCAATGCCCAGGTAATAAGCCACGGTTATTTCTAACACAGGCTCTCAGTGCTAGAAACGTAGCAGGCAACGTCTGGAGGTAAACATTTGCCAGATGTCTCCAAACACTCACTCGCGTGCGCTGGGGATTGCCTCCATAATTAAGCTACTCATATGAAGCTTGAAATTTCGCAACTCCGCAACTCTGGCGACATGCGCGGTGAAAGTTTTACGATGCCAGCCGAGGCCCTGGCTTTTCTCGGCGGCATCGCGGATATTCACATGGCGTCCACTGCCCCCGGAGCAATCCGTGGGAATCATTATCATCTACGCCGCCGCGAGGCCATCGTGCTTTTGCCGGGCACGGCCTGGTCGCTGCACTGGGACGAAGGCGAGGGCCAAGCCGCCCAGCATCGGCAGTTCGATGGCGCCAGCGCGGTACTGGTGTTAGTGTCGCCGGAAGCTTCTCACGCGGTCCGCTGCGAAGGTAAGGCACATTTGTGGCTGATCGCTGCTTCCTCCGAGCCTTACGATCCAACCGAAACCGTGGCGCGCAAAGTCGTGTAGCGGCAGAAATCATGGGTCTCGACAAATGGGCCTCGACAAACTCGATCTGGCGATTATCGCGCTCTACTTAGTCGGCATTACCCTGTTCGGTTTGCGATTCCGCAAGCGGCACCGCTCTCTTCGAGATTATTTTCTCGCGGGCCGGGATATTCCTTGGTGGGCCATCGCTCTCTCCATTGTTGCCGCCGAAACCAGCACCCTTACCATTATCAGTATCCCCGGACTTGCCTACGACACGAACTTCACTTTCCTTCAGGTCGTCATGGGATACATGGTGGGACGAGTTGTGATCAGCATTGTATTGCTTCCGCACTATTTTCGCGGTGACCTCTACACGGCTTACGAATTGATCGAACGCCGCTTCGGCCGTGGCTTGCGCTCGCTCACCGCCGGTTTGTTTCTACTGACGCGAACTGCGGCTGAGGGCGTCCGAGTCTATGCGGTGTCGGTGGTAGTCGCGATCGCTCTGGGGACAGGCGAAGTATCTTCGATTGCGATCATTACTCTGTTGACGCTCATCTATACGTTCGAGGGCGGGTTGGCGGCGGTGATCTGGACGGACGTCGTGCAGACGGCAATCTATGTCGCCGGAACGTTGGTGGGATTATGGACCATTCTGCACCTTGTCCCCGGAGGCTGGAGCGCCATTCATGCCGCGGCTGCGAGCGCGGGCAAACTGCAAGTGTTCGATTTCACGCCGAGTCTGTGGATCCCTTACACATTCTGGGCCGGTTTGATCGGTGGCGCCGCATTTACAACCGCAAGCCACGGCACCGATCAGCTCTTTGTGCAGCGGCTGCTGGCGGCACGAAGCCAGAAGCAGTCTGCCGTCGCTCTGATCTCCAGCGGCGTGGCGATACTGTTTCAGTTCGCGCTATTTCTGACGGTGGGTGTGATGCTGTGGGCCTACTATCGTGTGCCTTCGTCGGCGTTTGGAAAACCCGATCGAATTTATCCCACATTCATCGTCAAGCAGATGCCTCATGGAATTTCAGGACTGCTTATCGCCGCGATTCTTGCGGCGGCGATGTCGAACCTCAGCGCGGCGTTGAACTCGCTTTCCTCGAGCGCGATCATGGATTTCTATGTTCGCCTGCGCCCGCAAACTGATGAACAAAAGCGGATGAGTCTTTCGCGCATTGCCACCTTCTTCTTTGCGATCCTGCTATTTGCTCTTGCGGTTTTTTCTTTACACAAGGCTGGGCGTGTCGTCGAAGTCGGTCTTCAGATTGCGTCGGTCGCCTACGGCGCGCTGCTGGGAGTGTTCCTGCTGGGCGTGCTGACCAAGCGTGCCAGCCAGCGCGGGGCGATGGTGGGGATGCTTTTTGGCTTCAGCACGGATTTATACCTCTGGCGTTGGACGCACGTTCCATGGACATGGTGGGTATTGATTGGGACGATCGTGACGTTCTTAGTCGGCTTTAGTAGCAGCCTTCTCCTCCGAAGCGACACTGCGAATTAGTCCGGCCGGTGACGTATACTTGCACACTTCGCCCATGCCAACGCTCTCCCAGCGCCCGGAACTTGCCCGTGACTTAGGCGTCAGCCACGCTTCCGCCGTGGTGGTCGGAACCATCATCGGCAGCGGAATTTTTCTGGTTCCGGCGGAGATGATGCAGGCCGTGGGATCGGCCAAACTTGTTTACCTTGCGTGGCTGGTGGGCGGACTGCTGTCCTTTTTCGGCGCGCTCACTTATGCCGAACTCGGCGCCATGAAGCCGCAGGCGGGCGGCGAATATGTTTACGTTCGCGATGCCTACGGGCCTCTGGGAGGATTTCTCTACGGCTGGACGTGGTTCGTGATCGCGAAGCCCGCGTCGGTGGCAACTATCGCAACCGGACTCGTGCGCATTCTGGGAACGTTCTCCATCTTTTCTTTTTTCTCCGACAATGTTTTTCTGGCGAATGTTTTCTCTCATGCTTTTGCCGTCACCTGGGGACAGATTTTCGCTATTGCCGCCGCCATTCTTATTTCCATCCTGAATTATCTCGGAGTGAAAAAGGCGGGAGAGTTTCAGCTTGTATTCACCGTATTAAAAGTAGTGATCATTCTGGGCATCGTATTCGTCTGCTTCAGCGGCATGGGCAGTGCCACCGGGCGTGGATGGAGCAACTTTGCGGGGACTTTCACCGGAGCCAAGGGCGGCATTGCCGGATTCATGGCGGCGTTGGTCGCCGCACTGTGGGCGTATGACGGATGGAACGATCTCAACATGGTCGCGGGTGAGATTAAGCAACCGGAACGCAATATTCCGATTGCGCTGATTGCGGGCGTGGCCACAGTCGGTGTCCTGTATGTGCTGGTCAATGCCGGCGTGCAATATGTTCTAGCCGCGAACGTGATCGCGGCGTCGCCGCGGCCGGCCTCCGATGCGGTTGCGCTGGTTATGGGACACATGGGTGCTGCCATCGTTTCCATGGGCATGGCTGTTTCCATGCTGGTGACGTTGAATGGCACCATCATGAGCGGAGCCCGAGTTCCTTATGCCATGGCTCGCGACGGATATTTCTTTCGCGCTCTCGCCGAAGTTCATCCGCGTTTTCATACGCCTTCGGCGGCCATTGTGGTGCAGGCGGTTTTATCGATCATCTTGCTGCTGCTGGGAGGAAATTTTCGCCAGCTTTTTTCTCTCGCCATCTTTGCGGAGTGGCTCTTTTACATGATCGCGGGCAGCACCATCTTTGTTTTTCGCTGGCGCGATCCGCAGGCGGCTCGACCTTACCGAGTACTTGGCTATCCTCTTGTTCCTGCGCTATTCATCGCCGTGGCGGCGGTACTTCTTTATTACACTTTCCGGGAAAACTGGCCGGATTCTTTTTTTGGCGTGCTGGTAATTCTCGCGGGCGGTCCGGTGTTCGCGTGGTTTCAAAGACGGCGGAGAGTGGCGCTGGCGGATCAAACCGGATTAAAAAAAAATACGGATTTGGAGAGTTAAATCTTTGAAGAATAAGGATTTAAATCTGGATCGCTTTGCGCCGATTCGGCTAAAATCCGGCTTCTAAAGAACTTATCCGCAAAATATTGCTTTAAAGGGCTACCTGCCGCAGTCGAATCGCGGTCGCTTGCCGCACAGAATTTCAAAAAGCGGATCTCCGGCCTGGGCAGGAGTTACGTTCTCAGAGTTTATCTGGGATCTGCGTAGTTTGCTGTGATGGATGAACCAGGAGTGACTGAGGAAAAAGCAAGGCCTTAGTGATTTAGGTGGGCGGTCTCCGGCGGTGGATCGCCCACTTCTCGCAAGAGACGCGAGAAGTTGATTGGATAAGAGTGAAGGCTCGATTCGAACCCATGTAGTCTTTGTTTGAGGACGAAGACGCTGGGAAGAAAGGAGCCTTCGATGATGATTATAGGATGTGATTTCCATCCCAGCTGGCAACAGATTTCCTGGGTGGACACAGAGACGGGAGATTGCGGGGAACGGAAGCTGGTGCATGCCGCCGGCGAGGCCAAAATGTTTTATCAGCAACTGAGGGCGCCGGGGTTGATCGGGATGGAGGCCACGGGCAACAGCCAGTGGTTTATCGAGTTGGTCGAGGATCTGGGGCATGCCATGTGGATCGGAGATGCGGCGCAGATCCGGGCCAGTTATGTGCGCAAGCAGAAGACGGACAAGCGGGATGCGGATCATATTTTGAAGTTGATGATGGAGAGCCGCTTTCCCCGTTTGTGGACTCCGGACCGGGAGCAGCGCGATCTGCGGCAGTTGGTGCTGCACCGGCACAATCTGGTGGAGATTCGGAGCCGGGTAAAAAACGAACTGCAACACCTTTCCTTGAATAAGGGAGTGCAGAGGAAGGGCAAGCTGTGGAGCCAGGCCGGACAGAAGTTGTTGCGCGAACTGCCGTTAAAACCCTGGGCGGCGTGCCGGCGGGAAGACTTGCTGGGGCTGTTGGCGATGTTGAACCAGCAAGTCGACCAGCTCGATTCCGCCGTACAACGGGCAGCGGAGAACAACCCGCAGGCCAGTTTGTTGATGACGCAGCCGGGAGTGGGACCGAACACGGCGCTGGCGTACGTGTTGACCATCGGCGACATAAGCCGCTTTCCGCGGTAAGCAGGTAGCGAGTTATCTGGGATTGATTCCGCGCGAGGAAAGTTCGGGCGGGAGACAGAAGCTGGGAGCGATCACCAAGCAAGGCAACCGCATGCTGCGCTCGTTGCTGGTGGAAGCGGCGCAGATTGCGGTACGCTTCGATCCCGAAATGAAGAAGCAGTATTTGCATCGCTGTCATCAGAAGCCGAAAGGCGTGGCGAAAGTGGCGGCGGCGCGCAAGTTAGCGGTACGACTCTACTGGATGTTACGCACGAATGTGGCCTATCCAGAGATCGTTCAAGAGAAGATCGTTCGCATCGAGAGCAGCCCGCGGGTGCCCCTGGTCGGCGCAAGCTAGACCGTGAAATTGATTGGGCGCTCTCGCATCCCGCACGAGGCGGGATGTTCGCATAGAAGAATCATGGTCGATGTTGGGACCGAATCGATGGTTGGTGGAACGATCTTCTCTTAACGGTGGTAGGAAAAGATCACCACCGGTGGGTGATTCAGCGTGAGATTTCCAGAGTCTTGGTCCTCAACCTCTCTGGGCAAACAAACGGTGCCAAAAACACCGCAGGATATTTTTGTCCTTGACACCGCCTTCACTCTTATCGAGGGGCACCCGCATGTGGGCGACCCGCCGTCATACCGTCCGTTGCCGGCAAGTTTCATAGGTCCTTCGTCGGAAGTCGCCGCTTCGCGTGCGACTCCGCTTCCTCAGGATGACAGCGAAAAGCAAAGGCAACTTCGCACGATGACAGGAGGGAATTGGCATGGCGGAGGCCGTGCTTCCCGGTCAAGATCAAAGGCAACTTCAACGGCGACGGACAGGAGTGTCCGTCCCACACGAGCAGCGGCAAAGGCAACTTCAAGAACTCCTCTTGGGCTGTTCCCGCGCCGTTTTGGGGGCTTTTCCCAAAATTGTTTTTCTGCGGTTACCTTAGGTCAAGAGCCGTGGACACGTTCCCCCACTGTCCTTTTTCCCTTAATGTGAAAACTCCAATCCTGGTCCACTCCCTCGGGCCGGGAACTCTTGGAGTTCATACATGGCTACGCCTCAACCAGGTTTTCAGCTCGGGATTTTGCCGGAGCGCAAGATCGATAAACGCGCGCTGGCCGCCAGCTACACCTTCATGGTGTTGCTATTGCTGTTGCTGGTGAATCTTGGGCTAATTTTTCCCGACAAACTTCAGCTTAAGGCGTACCGGGTTACGGAATTGATTCCGCTGCCTTCCATGAAGCCGGAGCCTGCGCCGGTTAAGGTGAAGCCACTGAAGACCAAGCTGCTTCCGCCTGCGCCCGTATTCGAGCAGCCGAAGTTGGTGGTGCCGCATGAAGTGCGTCGCGTGGAGGCCAAGCCCGAGCCGGTGGAAGCTCCCAAAGTTGTAATCAATACTTTCGCTGCGCCGCAGATCAAGATGACTTCCGGCGGAGCGCGTCCGCAATTGCTGCACACCGGAGATTTTTCGGGAAGCTCGGTTGCTCCTACGGTGAACGCCGCTGTACAGAAAGTTCAGACCGGAGGCTTCGGCGATCCCAACGGCCTCACGGGCACGGGCAAGCAGGGAGCCAAGCTGTATGCCGCGCAGGCGGGCGGATTTGACATGCCAGTCGGTCCCGGACAAGGCAACGGATCGGGCGGCGCAAAAGGTATTAAAGGCACGGTCGCCAGCGCCGACTTCGGCAATGGCATTGCCACTGGAGGCAAAGGCGACGGCCGCAGCAGCGGAGCGGGCGTAGCCACCGGCGGATTCGGGGCCGAGCAGGTGGTGCATGGCGGACCCAAGCTGGCACAGCTTGAATCGGGTCCGGCAACCGTTCCGGTTGAGATCACGTACAAACCGCAGCCGGTTTATACCGACGAGGCACGCGGCCTGAAGTTAGAAGGCGAAGTTTTGCTGGAAGTAAGTTTCGGAGCCAATGGAACGCTGCACGTGAATCGCGTGGTACGAGGGCTGGGCCATGGGCTGGATGAAGCGGCCATGGCAGCCGCCAATAAGATGCGTTTTAAACCTGCGTTGCGCATGGGGCAGCCTGTCGATTCGACGGCGGTCGTCCACGTGATGTTTCAGCTGGCGTACTAAAAGTTCGGCGACAGAGTTTGGATTACGAGTTCCGATGCACGAAAGGCTTCGTCTGGAAGTTCGATTTTACGGGTCGTGAATTGCGAACGGTTTTACGCGACTTTAGGTTCACGAAATACCGGCATCAAGAAACTTGGAGAGAAAGTCATGCGCACTTCGAAATGGATGTTTACAGCCGCACTGCTGGTCTCGGTGAGCGCCGCCGCACAGCAGGCGTCTGATTCGCAACCTTCAGCACAGCCGAACATAACCGGAGGTGCGCAATCCGCGCCGAGTGCGACGCCTCAGGCTGCGCAAGGGCAGGCATCGACGGCTCCCGCGCCCGTGCCTTCGGCGCTGCCGCAGCCGACCACAATGGATCAGGTGGTGGACCGTTTCATCGAGCGCGAACACGGCTTGATGAAGGCTCTGGCCACCCGCACGCCGGTGGTTGAAACTTATCTGCAAAATCTGACGTTCGATCCGCAACTCGGTCCCGTGCCGAGCGAGGACCATTATTTTCTAGGGCGCCTGGATATGGGCGAGACGGTGGATCGCAAAGATTATTTGAAGGAGCAGGACAAGGGTATGCAAACCCGCTTGATGGGCGGCTTTAACAAGCTCTTCAAAGTGGAGTATCAGCCTATCGGATTCTCCTGGATGGTGTACGCCGACCGTACCGACTTCGACCGCGAACACTACGAGTTTCATTACATCCGCCGCGAATTTCTTGGCGACGTACGGTGTCTTGTATTCGACGTCACGCCGAAGAAAAATTCTGGCAGAGGACGATTTCTTGGCCGCCTGTGGGTGGAAGATCAGGAATACAACATCGTGCGACTGAATGGCACTTACTATCCCGCGCCGCGCAATTCGTACTTTTTCCACATGGATAGCTGGCGGCTCAACTTGATTCCCGGCTACTGGGTGCCAGCTTACATTTACAGCGAAGAAGGCGACTTTAGCGCCGGCGTAAAAAACAAGATTGCATTCAAAGCGCAGACCCGCATTTGGGGCTACGACTTGAAGAAAGAAGGCAAGGACGACGAACTCACGCAGATTCGCGTGGACAGCGTGAAGGATGAAAGCGCCACCACGCAGGATGCGTCCCCGTTGCAGGCCGAGCGGGTTTGGCAACAGCAGGCGGAGGATAATGTCGTCGAACGCCTCACCAGCGCCGGTTTGCTGGCGCCGGAGGGAGATGTCGATCACATTCTCCAGACAGTGGTCAACAATCTGGAAGTCACCAACAACATCGATCTACCGCGCCCGGTGCGCACCCGCGTGCTGCTCACGGCACCGCTCGAAACCTTTAGCGTAGGCAATACGATCGTGATCAGCCGCGGATTAATCGACGTGCTTCCCGACGAGGCCAGCCTTGCCGCCGTGCTCTCTCACGAACTGGCGCACATCGTGCTAGGCCACAACCTGGGCAGCAAGTACGCCTTCAACGACCGCATGCTGTTCTCGGACGATTCCACTTACAACAACCTGGGATTCAAACATATTCCGGAAGAGGAAGCGGCCGCCGACAAGAAAGCCATCGAACTGCTGAACAATTCGCCGTACGCGCAGAAACTGGATAATGTGGGCCTGTTCTTCAAAGCCCTGCAAGCCCGCGCTCCCCAGCTCAATGCGCTGCTGACTACGCATCTGGGCAATCCGCTGGCAGAAAACGGAACCATCAGCCGCCTATCCACTCTGGCGACAAAGGGTCCGGCGCTCGACAACAACAAGCTGGATCAGGTCGCGGCTCTGCCCCTGGGTGGACGCGTCAAGATCAATCCCTGGGACGACAAAGCGGAGATGGTGAAGACTTCGCCGGTAGCGATTACTTCTGCGCGCGACAAAATGCCGTTTGAAGTTACGCCCTTCTATCCGCGATTAGCACGGTGGGGAGCGAATGCGGCTCCGGCAGCGGCTCCGACTACGGCGAATGCGAGTGCGCCCTCGGGCAATTAGTAGATTTCGTAAGCTAAGTTCTGTACCAAGGTGCAATACGATGCAGGCCGGGATCCGGATCATCTCCGGGATACCCGGCCTGTGTTTTTGGACGTCCTGAGGTCAATGCAGCGCCCGATAGCCTGAGCGTCCCTTCATCGCACTTTGCAGCCCTTGACCGGATCGGTCATGTCCTGGGTGATGTCAACGTAACCAACATCGCCCGTAGAGGCGACGGTCCCTTGGTCAGCGCCTTCGTCTGTAGGGCACAGGGTAACGGCGTTAACGGACATTGAGTTCCCCGCCTGCACCTGGCTGGTGAACTGTTGGTAGAAAATCTGCCCCTGTGCAGCCGAATTGCTCGAAGGCACACCTGCTGCGGTGCTCTCACAAAGCCACGCAGAAATCGCCGTCCGCGGGTAGTTGAAGATGGGCTGCTGGCCAGTGGTCGGGAAGTTGACGATGCTCATCGCATACCAACTGGCGTCGTAGTTTGTTGGAGAGCTGTTATTCGCGCAAGAGGGCGTCGGATTTCCTGACCACGCGTTGACCTGACTCTTGTAGTGCCCGACGTATTCAAGGGAGTATCCGGGGGCTCCTGTACGGGCCACCCTACGCACCCAGTTTGGCCGGTCCCGGAACAAATTGTTGTATAGTCCCGATTGGGTACCTGACAGCCCTGCCTTATGTCGCTGAGAGTTGGGCCCGACTGGAACAGCGCCTTGTCCAGAAAACCCGCCGCGTTGTACCAAGCAAGCGCATATGCAATTCCCGCGCCACCGGCGCTCGACCCCTGTGCGCACATGCCCCCGGAAGTCCAAAGTGGACCAGCGTACTGGCCGCCGTTTCGCACCCAATTGAGAAAGGTCGCTGGACGGCAGGCCGCAGTAAGGACATTCGTCGCGGTTCCGTTGCTCGAGTCGGTGAACTCCCAGTCAATGCCATCCCGCTCGTGCCCGGCCCCCACGCCACTTGGATTACTTGATATCCCGCCGCTACGTAATGCGAAATTTCGTAGGGCAAGCTGGCGACGTCGCTCGCCGTGCCTCCTCCGCCACCGGAGAATAGGACTATCGTGCCGCTCTTTCCGGTTGGATTCTCAACTCCATAGACGAATTGCAGGGCATCATCCCCGGAGCAGCCAACGAGCGTTGCTGCGGTGCAAGTCATGCCGCTGTCAAAGCCGCGGGTTCTACAACTCTGTCCATTTTGTATCGACACGTCTCCAAGGGACGTCTGCGCCACAGACTGTGGCGCACCAGCAAAAACAAGAAGGGCTACCGTTGCGCCAACAGGGTCACAAATCCTCGGATCATAGGCCTCCTACGGACTTGAGCGGCAACTTATCATGAACGCAGGCATGCGCATAGGAAAAGATTTGCACAGGTACGCCACCGATCCGACGAATTTAGGTAGTGGTTCAGTTTGACCCGGTTAGGCGTTCGCGTGCCTCTACGGGGGATGAATCTTCAACCTCCGGCGCTTCAGTGATCCTCTGTAGCTTCTCTCACGATCCGGGCAGCGGCTTGGCTGGCGTCCTCGCGCCTTCGGCAATACTTCTTGCCAGCTTTGCGTATGTTTGGCATGGCATCAAGTTTCGCTTCGATCTCGCCTACGCTGTACGGGCCTTCGCTCTTACCGACTTCTTGATTCAATCGGTCTGTTATCTCTTGTGCCGTGAGGCACTCCCTCGCCTCTCCGAGAGTCCGGTCAATGTGGTTTTCAAGCCTTGGCATGAATTGAGTTTCCCACAGGCCCGTTCCGAATACTAGCCTGTGGAAATTCAAACTGAACCACTACCCGAATTTAGAAAAACTGCCCAGTGAAGCGTATTTTGTGCTACTTTGAGAGGGATTCTGTGCGGAGAAATCGTTTTGGCCTCTCGCAGACTTCTCATAGCGGCTATGTTCCTGGCATATTTCGGCGTTTATTCCCGACAAGCCTTGGCCCAGTTCGAGACCCGCTCGGCCAGTTACATTTCGAGCGGACCCTTTTCCGCGGCTGTGGGGGACTTCGATGGAGACGGTAAACTTGATTTAGCGGTTAGCGCCTTCAACCCAAGTAACGACATCACGATTTTACTCGGGAACGGCGATGGTACTTTCCGCAGAGGTGCCACTTATTCGTTTGGTGCCCAGTTCTCCTACGCGATAGCGGCTGATTTTAGATACAACGGCACCCTCGACCTGGTCGTCGGCGATACCCTTAGCGGCAATATATACGTCCTGCGAGGCAACGGTGACGGCACATTCTCACAGGCAACTGCTTATCCGACCGCGGGTCCCGTCTACATGGTGGCAACGGGCGACTTCACCGGCGATGGAAAACTGGACATTATCGGGCTGACTGAGTCGGCGCAGTGCGAGTGTATCTCGGTGCTGCCGGGCCATGGTGACGGGACGTTTGGGGCACCGGTCACAACGCCGATTCCTTACGGCATTGCGGGTTTCGGCTTAGCCGTGGGCCACTTTAGTGCCGACAATAATCTGGACGTTGCCGTCGCTGGCTATTTTGGGTCTGCCAACCAAGTCGATATTTTGCTGGGCAATGGCGATGGCACGTTCCGGGCCTCTGGTTATTATCCGGTTTCGCCGAGCCCCCTCTCGGTGGCTGCCGCCGACTTTAATGGTGACGGGAGGCTAGACCTGGCGGTAGGGAGCCTCTTTGGCGGCATCAGCGTCCTGCTGGCCAATGGCGATGGCACATTTCAAGACGCCGTCAATTATGCAGCCTCGGCGCCAACGCGGGTCGTCGCCGCCGACCTCGACGGGGACGGGAAAATTGATTTGGCTGCCTCAGCGCTGGAGTCTCCTTCTGGCGTCACCGTATTGAAGGGGAATGGGGACGGTACATTTCAGCCGGGAGTACTCTACCCGACCATTGGCGGCACAAATTTCGTCGCCTTGGGCGATTTTAACGGCGATTCGCGGCCGGATATGGTCGTTGCCGCCACCTTCGGCTACACTGTAATTACCCTGCTGAACACTGGTACGGTGAGCTTCTCGCCAACCACGCCGCTCTTTTTCAAGAAGCAGATGCACGGCACCACGAGCAAGCCTCAGACAGTCAAGCTAACCAATGCCGGCACGGGCGAGCTGAAGATTTCAACCATGAGGGCCGCTGGCCAGTTCGGGATGACTTCGACTTGCCGATCGAGCGTGGCGGCGGGGGCGAGTTGCACGATCAGCGTGTCCTTCTCGCCGACCTACACGGGCGCGAAGTCGGGAACGGTAACGATCAACGACAGCGAGTCGTCGAGGCCGATGGTGATTGAGTTGTCGGGGACGGGGACCTAGCGCTGGGGCTAAGGCCCGCATTATCTTGCCTGCTTTCCGCCGCGCTGATGCGCCGCTCTTCCCCGGCGTAATCTGTACGGTGTAATAATCCACGGTGATCTCCGCGTGCGTTTGCCGTTCACTCTTTCTTTTTTCCGGGCAATCCTGTCGGATTCTCCTGCGTGCGCTCACGGAAGTTTCCGCGCATGCCTGCGGCCAGCTTCACGCTGGACTCGCCGAACTTGTCGCGCAGTTTGTCGGCTGCTGCCAGCGCGTCTTTCCAGCGCTGCTGGCGGCCACCTTCGAGCAGATTGATCTGTTCTGTCTGTTCTTCGAATGATGATGTCTGTACGCCGAGGAGGCGGACTTCCCTTCCCGGCTTCCAATTCTTGCGAAAGAGAGTGCGCACCTGCTCGAAGATTTCGCCATCGAGCTGGGTAGCCGAGGGCAGGCTGTGGGCGCGGGTGATGGTGGTGAAATCTTTGTAGCGAAGTTTGAGTTGAATGGTGCGGGCGTAGACTTTCGCTTCGCGAAGGCGGCGGCCGACCATCTCGGAGAGACGCATCAGTGTGGCTTCGAGCTGGGCTGGGTCGGCGGTGTCGTCGTTGTAGGTGTGCTCGTGGCTGATAGATTTCGCAGCCGTATCCGCGCCGACTTCGGAATCGAACCATCCGCCGGCGTCTTCTCCGCGAGCTTTGCCGGCCAGCGCCAGCCCCCATTTGCCGAAGCGCTCTTCGAGTTCGGACTCTTCGAGGCGCGCCAGATCTCCAACTTTCTTGATGCCAAGCGCGTGCAGATGGCTCTCCGTCACCTTGCCGACGCCGGGAATTGCGCGCACATCGAGCGGCGCGAGGAACTTCGCTTCTTCTCCCCGGACAATCCACAACACGCCATTGGGCTTGGCCTGCGCGGATGAAACTTTTGCAATCAGGCGTGAGGAGCCGATGCCGATCGAGCAGTTCAGTCGCGTATCTTCCTTCATCCGCTGGTGCAGTTTGTGCGCGGCTTTCAGCGGCGGGCCGTGCAGCCGTGCCGTTCCCGTCATGTCGAGGTAGGCTTCGTCGATCGAGGCCATCTCCACCTGCGGCGAGAATGCCTGGAGCACTTTGTAGACCTTTTCCGAACACTCGCGGTAGCGCTCGGGATGGCCATCGACGAAGATGGCTTGCGGACAAAGCTTAGCTGCGGTTCGCAGCGGGAGGGCGGAATGGACTCCGAACTTTCGTGCCTCATAAGAAGCAGCAGAGACGACGCCGCGCTCATGGCGCTGGCCACCAACGACTACCGGCTTGCCTTTCAGCGAGGGATCGTAGAGCTCTTCCACGGAGACGAAGAAGGCGTCCATATCGACGTGGAAGATGGTGCGGGAGAGAGGCGGGATGGGCGTGGGCGCGGCCATGCTGAGCCGCATTCTAGCAGCCGCATGATCGCTATAACGTTTGTTTGGTAAGCTTTTTCAGCCCGCCAGCCCTGCTCAGCACAGCTGAGAAATCCTGCACGCTCTCTCTGACTATTTCCCTAAATTCACCAGAGTCATTCATCGCCAGAGGCCGGCTGAAATACAATTCACGGCTGCCCTGAGTCCGACATTTCCCACCAGAGGCCTTTGCAAGCGAATTAAAGGCCAAAGCGGCCAGTTGGGCATCGTTGAAGTAAAGGGAGATCCCGAATTCTGCGGCGGGAGACCACCACAAATAGAAATAGAGGGACCAGCCCATTTCTGGTCGCTTGTCGAATCTAACCCCCATCAGTTTGTCCTCCGATCCCGAGCCACTGAGACGGCTCGGCCGAAGATAGTCAATGAGACCCTCATCCGTGATTTTGACGTCAACGGCATTCGAGAGACCGTTCTCGTCCTCCGTGAGTACTTCTCTAATGGTCGAGATCACCGAGCTAACAAATTCGGTGATCGCTGCTAGAGCCTTTGGATAGGACCTCATCCCTTCGATAAGCAAGCTACCGTTCTCTGTCATAGAAGTTCCCCACACCTCTTCAGATGTCTAATCGTCTGGCCATAAGACAAATGACCTACGTTGGAGTCAGGTAGCTCGTCTGGCGCTACTAGGCCCAGCAGGTTCAGTTCTGTCGCCCCTATGAACGCAACAACGATTGCCGCCTTAACTGGCCCGCAGTGTTGTGCGATCACAGGTAAAATCGACCGCAGGCGAGCGCACAGCTCACGCCAGCGCAGCCGTGAAAATTTATGGCTGGTTTCCTCCACTGCGTCAGTGACAAGTAGTATGGCCTTCTTCCATATGCAATCCTGTGTTTGCAGCCATTCGAAGTACAGTTCCTGTTTCTCCGTTTGCGAGACTTCGGCCGAGTACTTTTTCACCTCCACTACAACGGCTAAAGCGCCCACAAGAGAAAGCAGTAAATCAAGCCTTCGATCAGGAATGGAGAATTCCCGGGTAATCTCAAGAGAGCGACCGTCCGCTGCGATGGGGATATCTTCTTCTGGCACGCCAAGAACCCAGAGCACATTCCAGGCGCCTCGGGGCAGCGCTTGTACTTGCCGAAGTACCCACTCGAGCCAGTCCGAGTATGCTTCCTCGCGTTCTTTACGCAACCATCGGTTCAGGCCAAGCCCCGCACGCAGGGGGTCGCAAAGGGATACCGCTCCGAGTCGCGCGTCTGACTCCTTCAATAGCCGCCGCAGTTCCAATTCCTGCTTTGCGGAGTCGGCTTCCGCTGCGCGAATGACGTTGCTGACCGAATCCCAATCTGAGTTGGCAGCGCGCGGCAAGGACGCCCAGGTTCGAAGGATCTGTTCCGATTCTGCGTTAGGGGCTTTTATTTTCATTACGCCCTCTCCACTCAATTTTTACACCAACGCCCTCTCCATCGCCGGCGCGACGGTACTTCGCATCAGCTTCACCCGTTCATAAATCTTCCCGTACTCCCGCGCAGAAGCGTTCCAGGAAAAATCTTTGTTCATGCCGTTGCGCATGAGGACTTGCCATGAGGTCTGATCGCGGAAGGCGTTAAGGGCGTGTTTGATGGTCAGCAGCAGAGACTCGCCGTTGTATTCGGTGAACTTGAAGCCGGTGCCTTTGCCGGAGCGGGCGTCCCAGGGCTCGATGGTGTCGTCGAGGCCGCCGGTGGCGCGGACGATTGGGACCGTGCCATATTTCAAGCTGTAGATTTGGTTTAGTCCGCAAGGCTCATATCTGGAGGGCATGAGGAACATGTCGGCACCGGCTTCGATCTTGTGCGCGATGGCGTTGTCGTAGGCCACTTTCAAGGCAATTTTGTTGGGAAATTGTTTGTTGAGGCGGGCGAACATTTCCTCGTATTGCTTGTCACCGGAGCCGAGCACGACCATGATCATCTCCTCGCGGGCGAGGCGATCCATGACCTGGGCGATCAGGTCGAATCCTTTTTGAGCGGCGAAGCGGGAGACGATTCCGATCACCGGCAGCTTAGGATCTGCGCTTTTCACTCCGAACGCTGTCAGCAAATCCTGCTTGCACTTGGCCTTGCCGGAAAAATCCTGCGGCGAATACCTGGCTGTGGTGAACTTATCGGCCTGTGGACTCCACTCGTCGTAGTCGACGCCGTTCAAAATCCCGGCGACGGTGGCGGCGCGGTCGCGCAGGACGCCTTCCAGTCCGAAGCCATATTCGGCGGTCTGAATTTCCTGGCTGTATTTCCGGCTGACTGTGGTGACGTAATCGGAGTAGACGAGCGCGCCTTTTAGAAAATTTACCTGGCCAAAAAATTCCATCTTCGACATGGTGAAGAGATCCCAGGGCAGCATGAGGAGCGGCAAAGTCTCCGGCGGAAACAGACCCTGGTAGCCCATGTTGTGGATGGTGAACACCGTGCCCACATCGCGAAACGCAGGATCCTCGCCGTAGGTCGTTTTTAGTAGCACTGGAATTAGCGCCGATTGCCAGTCGTGACAATGAAAGACGTGCGGTACGCCCAGAATTTTTGAGGCCTCCAGCACCGTGCGGGAGAACAAAGCATAGCGCTCGGCGTTATCGGGATAATCGCCAGCGGGAGTTCCGTAGAGCGCGTCGCGGTCGAAGAACTCGGGATAGTCGACAAAATAAAAGCGCACTCCGCCCTGGCTGCCGCCCGTCACCACCGCGGAAAACCGGTATTTATCGTCGAACGGAACTGTGATGCTTCGCACGACCGTCGCGGGATCGGCCAACTTCGTTTGCTTATAACGCGGCAGGTAGACGCTTACCTGATGCCCGAGAGCGGCCAATGCCCGCGGTAATGCGCCCACCACGTCGGCCAGTCCGCCGGTTTTCGAAAACGGGACAGCTTCCGAAGCCGCAAATGCAATGTGCATGAAACCTCCCAGGTAAGACCCGTTTTCGGCGGGCGCACGTTATGATGGAATATGTTGCGGGACTGCAACTCCCGCGCACCGAGCCCGCGGGCGAACTTTTCAGAACTTTCAGTCTATATGCCCGAGGAAAAGAGGGTCAACGTGCCGAAGGTCGTCTCCACACGCCGCCCACAACTGAAACCCAAGTTGGGACAGCATTTTCTTGCCAGCGATAGTTACGCCACGCAAATCGTCGATGCGCTGGGCGATGTGTCGCAGCATACTGTACTCGAAATCGGCCCTGGGCGCGGGGTGCTCACTTCCCGCCTGGCCAAGAATACGAGGCGCCTGATCGCCGTGGAACTTGATCGCGTGCTGGCGGCCCAGCTTCGTCTGCGCTTCGGGATGTTTCCGAACGTCGAAGTTATCGAGGCCGATATTCTTTCGATCGATTTCGATTCCCTCTTCGGTCCCAGGCCTGGATTGAGCCGGCCTGGCATCGAATTCAAGCCTACTCCGGCG
This sequence comes from uncultured Acidobacteriaceae bacterium, assembly GCA_963818235.1. Taxonomy (GTDB): domain Bacteria; phylum Acidobacteriota; class Terriglobia; order Terriglobales; family Acidobacteriaceae; genus Sulfotelmatobacter. Next base: position 1,772,893 of record CAWFRI010000003.1, on the reverse strand, counting down.
AAAGTAATCGGCAATCTTCCGTACTACATCACTTCCGACATTCTGCTGCGCCTGTTCGACTACTCGAAATACTTTGAGACAATTGTGATCATGGTGCAAAGCGAGGTCGCCGACCGGATCGCCGCCGCACCCGGAAGCCGTGATTACGGCCTGCTTTCAGCGACCGCGCAACTTTATGCTCGAGTGGAAAAGCTATTTACGCTTCCGCCGGGAGCTTTCGCACCGCCGCCCAAAGTGCATTCCGCCGCGTTGCGCCTCACCATCGCTCCCAGAGATCAGGAGCTCGGGCTGCACGCAAATGGACTTAAAGACGGATTCATCGACTTCCTCAAACTCTCGTTCGGGCAAAAACGGAAAACGCTGTGGAACAACTTGAAGTCGGCTTATGACGATAAAAGCCTTCGTGCCGCCATGGGCGAGGCTGGGGTGAAAGCCACTGCTCGCGCCGAAACTCTGAGCCTGGAGGAAAGCGCCGCCCTGTATCGCGCCTTGCGTCCGAACCAGCACGGCTCGTAGCATAAGTTCACTACTTTGTTTTGTAGCATCCGCTTCGCGGAGACCGTTTATGACCGCGATTCCAGTTCGTCATGCCGCCGTCGCCGGACGTTTCTATCCACGGGATGCAGAAGCGCTCACCTCAGAGATTCGCACTTATTTCTCGCAGACTCAGGCGCGGAAGACAATGAGCGCACTCGGCTGCATCGCTCCGCACGCGGGTTATATGTACTCCGGCCACGTTGCTGGGGCTGTCTTTGCTGGGATCACGATTCCAAGAATCTGCGTCGTGATGTGCCCCAACCACACCGGCATGGGCCGACCGCTGGCGATCATGAGTGACGGGGCGTGGGAGACTCCGCTCGGTCCGGTTCCCATCGCCATCGATTTCGCCGCCGACCTTAAGCGCCGCTGCCCGCTTCTGGAAGAAGATTCAGCTGCGCACCGTTCCGAACACGCCGCAGAAGTCGAACTGCCTTTTCTGCAAATCCGCCAGCCTAAACTAGCTTTCGTTCCGATCGCACTGGGAATTAGACAGTTTGAAACGCTTGAGCAGGTGGGCCTGGCGTTGGCGGATTCCATCGCCGCATATCCCGAACCCGTACTCATCGTGGCTTCCAGCGACATGAATCATTACGAATCGGACGCCGTGACTCGCGTGAAAGATCAAAGCGCAATCGAAGCTATTTTGCGGCTCGATGCACGGGCTCTCTATGACGTCGTCACGGGGCAACACGTCAGCATGTGCGGCTTCGGCCCGGCGGTGGCAATGCTCACAGCGACGAAAAAGCTCGGCGCAATCTCGGCCGAGCTGATAAAGTACGCGACCTCGGGCGACATTTCCGGCGACCGCAATCTGGTCGTGGGCTACGCCGGAATTGTCGTCACTTGATCTTCGGGATATTCGCGCGGCCAGGCGAGGCGGGCCTCTGAATTGCTGTCGCCTGATGGGCTGAATTCTTGCCAGGCAACAGGCCGAAAACTGCAACGCCGTTCGGTGTTCCCAGATAAACTTTGCCATCGGCAACGGTGGGAACTATGAATTTATTTCCAGCACCAAACTGATCGCGCGTTCCGGCGAGATTGCTGTTATAGAGTTCAGTGTTTAAATTGCCGGCATCGTAGGCGTGCAATACCGCTGTACTGGCGTTCTCCACCGCCCATAGAATCCCGAGGTCATTGCCATTGGCCGAGATGCTTGGTGTAACCCCGGGATAAGGAAAAACATACTCCGACATAGCCGCTGGAGTCGAAGAGAGCTTTGCCCCGGAGATTGTGAAGGCGCGCAGATTGTCCCCATCAGCGCCAAAGTACATGGTCGAGTTGAAATATGCCGGAGTTGAAGTGACTCCATTCAGCAGCGCTCCGGGAGAAGAAGTGGCCCGGGGAAGCTCCTGGTAAATGTCATTGACAGAAGGATTGAATTTCCCCATGTTATCGCGGTCCACTACATAAATATTTCCGTCCTTGCCGGTGCCGAGCGCTAAGTGCTTTACCTGGCCGGATTCGTCCTTCAAGTCTGGCAGTACCAAGGCTCCTCCCGAGCCCAAATCGGTGTCTGCCGCCGATTGGGCAACGGTATCAGAGGTTGCGAAATAGTCGGCTACTGCGAGGGGCCCGCTGTTGGTGGAAAGTTTTATGAAGGCATTGCCGAAGTCACCTTGACCAGGAAATCCATTTGCGTCGAGGTCCTGGTCGAAGGAGCCGTTTCCATCCAGCAAAAAGATGTTGCCCGATTCGTCCGCCGCAGGACCCGCGCCTGCCATCCAGATAGCACCCTGGCTGCCGTTCGGCGTCAAGTTGATCAGGCTCGCCTGCCGTAGCGTGGACTCATCGTAGCCGATCACCCATCCTGTGTATTGATCGTAATCGCAGTGCGAGGCCCACGAGGTGTATACGATCCCGTTCAGTAACAATAGCGCGGGCCGCTCTAGATATTGCGCGGGATCGAAAATTACATTCGAACCATTACTGTTCGCCCCGGTTCCTGGATACTGCGCCTGAATTTCGGTTGGGCCACCGAACAACTCCGCTCCAGTGGAAATATCGAGCGCATGCAGCCGTGGGTGATATTGACCCTGGCTATCCTCGGTGGCCGTTACCAGATAAATGGCTCCGTTTGGCCCACTTTTCCGGTCGATCACCGGAGTCGCCGTGATGCCGATTTCCGGAGTCACCGCAAAGCACCCGCCATCGTCGCTGCTGGTCTCTCCCGCCCCGATCAGCGACGCCTGCCATAGAAGAGCCTGAGTGCCGGCATCAAACGCGTACACGCTGTCGTGCTCGGTAGCTACATACAACACATTTTGCGGGTTCTGTCCGGCGATGCTTACGTTGGCGAGAAACAACGGCTGCGCATCGACGCGGCCATCTACGGCGAGAAATCCGACTTTGCCAAAGCTGTTCACGTTCACATTCCTGGGAGTCAGGTAGGTTTCCGTCAGATATTGACCAGTCCTCATGTTGTCATTGTGAAAAGTGGTCACATCCTGTAGAAGACCAACCGAGAGGGCAGCAGTTGTGCTCATCGACTGGCCGAAGGCGTTGCTGACGGACACTTGAAACTCGGTCAAGTCGTCAGCCATGGTTGCTGCTGCAATCGTATAAGACGCGGAAGTAGCTCCCTCCACAGGGGCACCGTTGCGCCACCACTGGTATTTGAGCGGAGCCGGCCCAACGGCAGCAACGCTAAAGCTGACAGCCTGTCCTTCAACCACCGCCTGACTAACGGGTTGTTGAATGATGGCTGGCGGCGCAGGCGGTGCACCGCAACCCAATTGAAAACATAAAAAGAGAATAACCAGCAAATAGCAGACAGAACGGCTGGGGCCCATGATTCTTTAATGTTCCTGAGAGATAGATTGTTAGGAGAGGATGTTGCTGTTTGTCAGAAGTGGAGTCTACCGGGCTATTTGGGGAGCGGCAAGAAATATTAGAAGATTGCGGCGAGTATTAGAGGCGGGAGTGACGTTCGTAACTACGCAACACCTTCTTGCGGCCCACGGGGCCGATGGATGGCCGCGATTTCCCTTGTTAGTCTTTCGTATTCAGTTGCGAGACGCCGCCGTCAAAGTGCGGCTGACTCTTGCACATGCACCATGGACACGGGGGACAGCATCGCTAAGCGAGCGGATGAATGCACATCCGGCGCTTCATTGCTGAGCGAAGGACTACAAAGTTCGGAACTCAAACACTCTTCCAGCTTCTCGCGTAATTTCTGTACCCGACCTTGCCGGTCGTAACACTCTCGCAACTGGCTATCGGTCAATTCCAATCCAGAATTAAGAACATCCATCTGGCAACGCAGCAAATCCAGCAACTCGCGTCTTACGGCCACCATATCTTCAGTTTGAATTTGAGCTTGAGCTTGTGATGGCATCGCGGGCCTCCTGTGAAACCGTCTGGCGAAATCAACGGTAACGGGGACAAGAGGTGGGTCGTATCCAGTAGATGCTGTATTCAGCGGCACTCGACACTTCATCCTATAAACACGAAGGACGGCTGGCGGTCGTCTTAGTTCTAATCAACTGGCATACAAGTAGAGGTCCGGACGGACTGCTCAATGCCCGTTTGGCTCCGCATGCCCCATCTGCAGGAGAGCCTGGGCTCGAGCGCGCACCACATTCATCACCGAAGTATCGTCGAGAATCTCATGCAGCACTGGGGCAACCCCCTGGATTTCGCTGAGTTCGTTATTTCTCGCCTGCGTCTCCATGTGCTTCAACTCCTCGTCCAGAGCCAGCTTCTGATAGCGGTGGTAATAAGCCAGCCGACGCCCGTAGTCTTGTGTACCCCCCATGCTCTGGAAAAAAGACGTCAATTGCCGCACGGGCTCCAGGCTCGAATAGTTGTAACGCGCTGTGAATGATCGCTGGCCGTCCTGATAGGAAAGGGTCTTCGCGCCGGTAAATGCCAACTTCTGGTTCCCCGAATCAATCTTCCCAGAAAAGTACTTCGCCTGCTTCGCCCACTCGAAAATCCGGTCACGGTTTGCCGGGGATACGGTAAATTCCGCCCGGTAGATCTGCTCTTCAGAATTCTGCTGTGTCTTCGCCGTACATTCGTAGGTTGCGTGCCCAGCGGAGTCTACGGCAATCGAATAATGCGCAGGATCGGACGCGGGGAAGTCCAAAGTGAATATTACCGAGGTAGTGGAAGCCGGACTCGGCGGTTGCTGCGACATTGCGATGGCGCAGGCGAAGACCGCCATCAGCGCAATACTCGCGATTGCCGGGCAAGTGCGAAGAACGGATCGAGCCCAAGGAATCGGCATTGTCACCGCGCCACTACCCTCTGCCGCTCCAGCGTTCCCGCGGTGTGCAAATGGCAGATTGCGATGGCCAATGCGTCCGAGGCGTCCATCGGCTCCGGAGGCTCCGCCAGGCTTAACAAACGGGTTACCATGTGCTGCACCTGCTGCTTTTCCGCCCGTCCGTAACCCACTACCGAAGACTTAATGGTGAGCGGCGAATATTCGGCGACTTCGAGGCCCGCCGCAGCGGCCGCTAAGAGGGCCACTCCGCGCACCTGGCCCAGCAGCAAGGCTGACTTTACATTTAGCGCGTAGAAAATCCCTTCGATCGCAACTTCGTCGGGACGATGCTCCACAATCAATGCTCCCAGTCCGTCATAAATTCGCGCCAGCCGCCGCGGCAGGGTTTCTCTTGGCGATAGCTTAATGGCTCCACAAGTCAGGCACACCAAGGCCCCGGCCGGATTGATCTCGACGACTCCGTAGCCGGTATACGCTCCGCCGCAATCGATGCCCAGCACTCGCATGTGAATGAAGTTTAGCGCGGAAAGCGCCCGGTTCCTAGCTGACCGAACCTCTGGAGCCACCAAAAGTGTTCCATCCGACCCACAGGGACATGGCCGATACAATGAAATTAAATGCCGAAGGCGAATTCTGTGTTCGGAGATTCAATCTGGGTTACAATTCACCACTCCCCCTAAGCAGCCATAGGAGACTCCATGAAACGAGTTATCTCAGCTCGCTCATTTGCCTGCCCGGTAATTAGATTGCGGTTGGCGCACCGTAGTTTCAGCAAGGTGATTCTTGTTCTGCTCAATGCGAGCCTGATTGCGGGGTTAGCAGCCTGCGGCGGGTCCAGCAAATCGAGCAAACCTGCGCCGCTTCCCGACGGCAACTACGTATACTCAGTGGCTGGACTTGGAAAAGGCGACGTTGCCGGCAACAACATCGCGCACCCTCTTTATTTCGTCGCCGGCGTCTTCACCGTCAGCGGGGGCGTAATCAGCGCCGGAGAACAGGACATCACCGACGCCGCTACCAATGATTTTGACCAGATCAATCCCACCGGCAGCAGCATTGCAATCACATCTGACGGTAACTTCGAGATCACGCTGAATACATGCGAAGGAACCGCCTGCACTTCGGCCGACGCGCGGGTGGGCGTAAGTGGAGTGGAGACTCTCGATTGCTCATTTCTTGGCACCGGCTTCACCAAAGCTTATATCGCGGAGTACGACGCCAATTTTACCGGCAGTGGCATATTGGAATTGCAGTCGGCGGCGTCCACCACCCCGTCTGGAGGTTACGCATTCAACCTCTACGGCCTGGACAAGCCCGGGAATCCGGTCAGCATCGGCGGGGTCCTCAAAATCGATGTAACACCAGCCGGGGTGATTCCAGGTACGGGCAGCATCTTTGACCTCAACGATAGCGGACTGCCGAATTACATTTTTCAGCTTCAAAATCTGGCAGCCAGCTCTGTATCCGCGCCTGACTCATTCGGCCGGCTCACTTTCACACTGAATCCTGACCCCAGCACTGGATTCTCGCCGATTATTCTGGTTGGCTATAACGCTGATGCCGATCATATTCGGCTCGTCGAAACCAACGACTCTTATGACGGAACTCTGGGCGGCGGCGCACTCAGCCAAGGAACGAATGCCCAAAACTTCAGTTCTTCGTCCATCTCCGGAAGCAGTTACGTGGTCGGGTTGACCGGCTTCGAGAAGGCCAACAATGGGAGCCCGCTGCAAGTCGCGGGAGTTTTCGCCTTTAACTCCGATGGCACTGTCACCGGCTTCCTGAACCACAATGACGGTACGGTGACGGGTGTGCAGGCTCCTATCACCGTTAGTGGAACCTATACGGTGGATGCGGAGGGTGTTGGCCCGGACGGGGGCACCGGGCGAGTAACCTTATCGATCCCCGGTCCAATTACGATCCAGCTCTATCTTGATGGTAGCGGACATGCATTGGCCATTACCGAGGACAGCACCGATACGCTTGGCGGCCTAGCCTTCCAGCAATCGGGCAGTTCGTTCAGCACCTCATCTTTCAACGGATCCACCGTCCTCTCCGCCACCGGGTGGGATAAGAACAAGGCGGGTGAGTTCGATGGGGTTGGGCCGATCGCCGAGAGTGGAAGCGCGGGAACTTTTTCGGGCACGGCCGATCTGAACTGGCTGAACAGCGCGGGACCAACCTATTCGGATTTGTCCGTCTCCGGCACAGTGACCACAACCAACGGCGCCGCCGCTAACGGCGTATTTACCGGCACTATCACCGGACTGGACCTTGTCACTAAAACCAACAGCGACGCCTTCACTTTCTATTTGATCGATTCGTCGGGAGACTTTCTGGCGATTGAAACGGACCCCAACCAGTTGACCTTGGGATACTTCAGTCAGCAGTAGCATCAGAGATGACAAGATACAGTGCGAATAACTAAGGGTGCGACCACGGCCGCACTATTTCTGATCCCGGTTCTGAAGATTAGAAGAGATCCTGGAGCGATGAAGGGCATGCAACTGTATTTTCAGCGAATGCCGGGGCTGGTGTAGTAACCACTGCGAGTACGCACCGTGTTCGCGGGCTTGTCGACGCTAACTCCCAGAGCATGGTACTGATTCGGCGTTTCCGCCGGTGGCGTATTGAAAGAAAGAACATAAAACGAGTCGGCATCCGCCGCGCAATCCGCGATTGCTTTCGTCAGGTCGTTGGTGGAGTTGAACACACGTCCGCCGCTCTGTACCGCGAAAACTTGCAGGCTCAGGTAGCCGGGCTGCATTTTCCTGGGTGCGGTCGCTGGTTTCAGAAACTCCTGATAGTAGGTAAGCCTTGTCCCACCGGAGTTCATTACGCCCAATGGATCAACGTCATAAAGGGTGATGCGCGCATCGTGAAGGGCTCCGGTAAGCACCACCGTCGAATCGAAAAGCCATTGGAAATCTTTTGGAGTGAGTTGCAGATTGCCGCCGGATAATAACGGCCATCCCGGACTGATCCAAACCATAAGCTTTCTCCCTGGCCGCTTACTTTCATGCGCGGCAAGAGATCCCAGCGTCTTGATGGAGAGGTCAAAACGCTCCGTTGCGGAGAGATTATTGGGAACCAGCCCGCTGGCTGATTGGTCGTACAGCGACGCGAGAGCATTTCCGTCGCGGGAGAAACGATCCTGAAGTTTTGTTCCAGCGGCGGCAAAAAAAACAAGTTCAACCGGCAGCGCCAGTTTGCCACCATTTTGCAGCAGAAACTTGGTTACTTCATTTCGTTCCGTAGTGAGTATCTGGTAGGGCGCGTTCACGGCATCAATTACGAGGACCAACTCGGCGGGCGCGTCGGCACCCGCTGCAGGAGCGCCCTCGAAGGCGTGAAAAGAAACAATGCTTTGCGGCTTTTGGCCGTCCTGGAGAGTAAAGTCTTGCGGTTGAAGTCCTCGAACCGGTGCGCCCGAACCGTCCGTCACCTGAACGTCCAGAGTGATTTGCCTGGCGGAGGGCGAGGGTTGCGGGTTCGAGGTTGAAGAATCGCCGGAGAAGGATTGCTGCGCTGGATTGTTTTGGGCCGACAGGCTTGCGATTGGCAAAAGAAAAAACAATACTAGGCGAAAGAACCGAACCATGGCGAGCACCTCGCGCTTGAATAGCCAACTGTGGCGCAGCCCATGCCCGCCAATGAGAGCCTATGTCTTTTATCCCTCAGGAATCAAGCATCATCGCCCACGCCTGATCGCGAAGGGATACAACGGCGTGAATGAAGACCGCTATGCCGGATCCGTTCCTCTTTGGTGATAATCTATTTGTTCCCCGGCGGATGCTAAGTTTTGCGCTTTCCGGCTGCGGTTGAATGCAGTCTGCGCCTGGAGTGCATCGCAAGCATCCATCTGGATTCAAGGAGCGCATCATGAAGATTGGCATCTTAACCGGCGGTGGAGACTGTCCCGGCCTGAATGCGGTAATACGTGCGGTTGTACGTAAGGGTATCTTCACTTACGGCGATGAATTCGTAGGCTTTCTCGAAGGCTGGCGCGGCTTGGTCGACGATGCGACCATGACTCTCGATCTCGAGGCCGTGGGCGGCATTCTTCCCCGCGGTGGAACCATCCTGCGAACCTCGCGGACCAATCCATCGAAGCGGGCTGATGGACTGGACCGTTGTATGGCCACGCTTGAGAAATATAAGATTGACGCTCTTATCGCGATCGGCGGTGACGACACTCTATCGGTCGCACAAAAACTGCACGAGCGAGGCGCCAAGGTTGTCGGCGTCCCCAAAACCATCGACAATGATCTCGGTGGAACCGATTATACTTTCGGTTTTGACACCGCTTGCAACATAGTCTGCGAAGCGCTCGACCGGGTTCACACCACCGCCGAAGCCCACAATCGCGTGATGGTGGTGGAAGTGATGGGCCGGGACGCTGGCTGGATCGCCCTCTACAGCGGCATCGCCGGCGGAGCTGACGTTATCCTCATCCCCGAACGCCCCTTCGATGTCGATAAAGTTGCGGATTCCATTCGCCAGCGCCACGCGCGGGGCCGCTATTTTTCCATTGTTGTGGTGGCCGAAGGAGCCAAGTTTTCTTCGCAGCCCGGACAAGGGTCTCCGGTACTTCAAGACATGGGCAAGGACGAATTCGGCCACGTGAAACTGGGCGGCATCGCCAACATTCTCGCCCGCGAAATAGAAAAGCGCACCGGCTTTGAAACCCGCGCCGTGATCCTGGGACACATTCAGCGCGGAGGATCTCCCAGCGCCTTTGATCGCGTGCTGGCTACGCGCTACGGACTGGGCGCAATCGACATGGTGCATCGCGGGGAGTTCGGATGCATGGCAGCGCTACGTTCGAATAAGATTGTTTCGATCACGTTGAGCGAGGCGATTTCCAGCAACCGCGTGGTGGACAATGAGATGATCCAGATCGTCGACGGATTATTCGAGAAGGCCTCGGATAAGCAACTGGTCTAGAAGCAATTCGATGTGCGTCATTTCGCGTCGCGCCGGATTCAAACAAAAACTGCTCGGTAACGGATTGGCACGGTTACGATGCAGAATCTATACTCGCGGCTCGCTCCGTATCTGCTGACGCTGATAGAAGGTGTTCTTGTCATTGCCGCGATAGCCTTAGTTTTTTTCTCATCCCGCATCCCCGCGGAGCGCAATCAGCCCGTGCTATTTCTGCGATTGGAGCGCGCCTTCGCCCGTCTGGCAAGGCGCAAGCGTCTCTCTGTCCTCTTAGTGGGCCTTGTTGTAATTGTAGTGAGAGTCGGCCTAATACCCATTCTCGGAGTACCGCAACCCCGATTTGACGATGAGTTCAGCTACCTACTTGCCGCTGACACCTTCGCTCACGGAAGACTGACAAACCCCACGCACCCCATGTGGATTCACTTCGAGAGTTTTCACATCATTGAACGCCCTACATACATGTCGATGTATCCGCCTGCACAGGGGTTGGTGCTCGCGGCAGGCCAAATTCTCGGGAATCCATGGATCGGCCAGTTGGTTGTGACAGCGTTAATGTGCTCCGCAATGTGCTGGATGCTGCAGGCTTGGCTGCCTCCGCCCTGGGCATTATTCGGAGCAGCGCTGGCGGTTCTTCGGCTGGGCATCCTGAGCTATTGGATGAATACCTATTGGTGCGCTTCGGTGGCTGCGATGGGCGGTGCGCTGGCTCTTGGTGCCTGGCCGCGCCTTCGCCAGCGTCCACGCATACTCTATGCCGGACTAATAGGCTTGGGTCTCGTTATCCTGGCCAATAGTCGCCCCTACGAGGGCTTCGTCTTCAGCCTGCCCGTGGCAGCGGCCATGCTCTGGTGGCTCGCCGGTAGACGCCAGGCCGCGTGGCGTCCTTTACTTTTTCGCGTCGTGATTCCGCTACTCGCAGTTCTGGCCGTAGGAGCGGCAATGACGGGTTATTATTATTTCCGCGTTACCGGCAATCCGTTCCGCATGACCTATCGGGTCAATCGCGAAACTTACGCCACCGCTCCCTACTTCATCTGGCAAACACCCCGTCCGGATCCCGGCTATCACAACCCGGCAATGCGGGATTTCTATCGTGAAGAGCTGAGTGAGTTCGAGACAAACCGCACATTCGATGGCTATGTGGGCCGCGCCGCGCAAAAACTTTTTTTCTGGTGGCAATTTTATCTGGGCCCATTGCTTACATTGCCTCTCCTAGCATTTCCATGCGTGGTAAGCCGGCCCAAGATGCGGTTACCAGCAATGATCTGCGCCGCCATGGTCCTCGGCTTCGCCATACAGACATGGACCCTACCTCATTATTTTTCTCCCGCCACCGGAGCGCTCTACATTCTTCTCGTGCAAAGCATGCGCCAAATATGGCAGTGGCGGACTGCCCGCAGCCTGCCTCGATCATTCGCAATTGGCCCCTCCCTAGTACGCGCGATTCCAGTTCTGGCGTGCGCTATGATCCTTATGCGCATCGCGGCAGCGGCCGTTCATGTTCAGATCGAACCGGCGTGGCCGCGTGGAGATATGGAACGGGCAGCGCTGCTGCACAAATTGCGGCAACTTCCTGGCCCTCAATTGGTTATTGTGAGCTATGAAACACATCATGATCCTGCCCGCGAGTGGGTCTACAACGAGGCCAACATCGATGCGGCCAAGGTCGTCTGGGCGCACGACATGGGCCAAGAAGCCAACCGCGAGTTGCTGCTTTACTTTCGTGAACGAAAAGTGTGGGAGGTGGACGCAGATACTTCGAGGCCTACAGTCATTCCAGCGCCAGACTAAATGCGCTATTCTTGGTCGGGCTGATTTCTGAGTCATGCGGCCACTCCCACCTCTCGCCGGCAAACTCGCTGTTTTGTTTCTTGCGCTGCTTGGAGCGGCAAGTAGTTGCGCTTACTGGAGCCTCTACACAGATGCGGTTCATGCTGCACTTGCCTCGTCATCAGGACTCAAGCCCAAGGCTCTTACCGATCTTTATCCCAGTTGGTACGCTAGCCGCGCCTTGCTGCTCGACCACCGCGACCCTTACAGCGTTGCGGTAAACCACGAACTCCAGATCGCTTTCTACGGCAAGGTACTAGACCCCTCGCGGCCGGAAGAACGACGTGATCAGCAGCGCTTTGCCTATCCTGTCTACTTCATTTTTTTCGTGGCCCCTTTAGCGCCGATGCAATTTCACAATGCGGCGATTCTATTTAGGGTCGTCCTGGTGGTCTGTGCAATTCTCAGCATGACGTTTTGGATGCGCTTTGTTCGCCTACGACTTTCACCATTGGCACTGACATCACTACTTGCTCTGACCATAACCAGCGTTTCCATATTGCAGAATCTCAGCCTCCTGCAACCGTTTCTGCTGCCGGCATGCTTCATCGCCGCGGCGGCGGCGGCAATGAGTTCTGGAAACCTGTTTATAGCCGGAATGCTCCTGGCAATGGCCACGGTAAAACCCCAAATCTGCCTGCCACTCCTGGTGTGGTGCGCTTGTTGGGCAGCCAGCGATTGGAGGCGACGGCGGACTCTCTTCTTGGGCTTTTCGATAACCCTCATAGTGCTGCTATTGGTTTCAGCGTGGCTCCTGCCGGCCTGGTGGCAAGAATATCCCGGCGTTTTGCGAGCCTATGCCGAGTACACAAAGGCTACTTCTTTTCTCGGTACGCTGTTGCAGTCGCCGCTAAGTTGGATCGTTAGTTCTCTGGTGCTGTTTATCGTTGCGGAATATTGTTGGCGGGTGAGGCGTGAGCCAGCCAATTCACCAGCCTTCACCATTGCGCTGGCTTTTGTACTCACGCTGACGGTCGCCATTATTCCCGCGGTAGTTCAGCCTTACAACCACTTTTTATTGTTTCCCACAGTGCTGCTTACAGTTCGTTACTGGGGAGAACTCATGCAAAGAAGCAGGGTGACGCAAGCCGCCACCTTTGTATTTTGCGGGTGCGCGTCGCTTCCCTGGCTGCTTTCCATCGTGGCCGTGGCCAACCCATTCAACCCTCATCGGGACTGGCTTCTGAAAATGTGGTCCATCCCGCTCGCTGCCAGCATGGCCTTCCCCTTTGCTTGCTTTGGCATGTTGATCCTGCTGCAAAAAGTCGCCACGCCACAGACTGGGTCTGCACCCACTCGGAGAGCGTCACCATCCCAATCAAGCGGCCTAACCGTGGTAAAAGAGCAGGCTTAGCGTGGCGCATCGCTCAAGTTTCTCAGGATTGCTGACTGTGCGCCGCATCCGCGCACACGGAATGATCCTCGCGCTCTGCCTGTGGTCGGTCTACTTGTGGAATATCTCTGCGCCGGGAACGCTCGATCGTGCGGGCAACCTCAAGGGAACTGACTTTCTCCATTTCTACACGCTGGGGTCCATCGCTCTCGCTCACCGCGGAGGGGATCTGTACAACATGCAGGCGCAAGCGGACCTCGCTGCGCAGCGCGTTCCCGCCGCTGCGGGCATTCGATACCTGCCGCTCTACCCGCCACAGGTTTCAATACTGTTCGCGCCGTTTGCTTGTATGTCTTATCCCTGGGCGCTCATTCTCTGGCTCACGTTTAATACGCTCATCTACGGATTGTGCTGCTATGCCGTTTGGCGTACGTGTCCCAATCTTGGCCATGTCAAGTCAACAGTTTTAATTTTGGCTCTGGCCTTTCCGGCCTTCTGGCATCTCATCGCCTGGGGACAAACCTCCGCGCTGGCTCTCGCCTGTTTTACGCTCGCATTCCTTGCCCTGCGTGCGAAGCACGAATTCCTTGCCGGCCTTGCGCTGGGATGTCTTGTGTTCAAACCTCAACTGGGTCTGGCGATCGCCATCGTATTCCTTCTCACACTCCGATGGAAGGTTATCACTGGCGCGCTTCTCTCCGCCTTTGCTGAGTTGTCAGTGGCATGGCTCTACTTCGGTGCCGCTCCCTTACGCCAGTGGATACACGTTCTGCTTGAAGTTCCTCACGTGATTCCGCTGTTCGAGCCTAAGCCTTACCAGACCCATTGCCTGCGCACTTTTTGGACTATGCTCGTCCCGTGGCCATCCGTTGCACTCTGGCTTTATATTGTCAGCGCGCTCGCCGTTGCCGGACTGACTGTCGTTTGCTGGCGTAGTCACATGCCTTTGTCCTTGCGATATTCGTCGCTGCTGCTCTCCACGGTTCTGCTCGCACCACATCTCACGGTTTATGATCTCGTCATCCTCGCGCCCGTTTTCCTGCTGCTCTCTGACTGGCTCGTTTCTCAACCCGAGAAGGCTAGTCTGCGCTTCTCGCTTTTTTTGTATTTTGCATTCGCGGTTCCTCTCCTCGGACCATTCGCGCGCTGGACGCACTTCCAGCTTTCTGTCGCCGTGATGGCTGCTCTCGTGTATGAGATATGGACAACGGGCAGGAAGTCGATTACTTCTGGAAATTCAGTTGTTTCAACCTAGCTTCCAAACAGGAACTGGAGCGCTTCTGGAAACCGCTGGCCCCACGCCGATTCCGTATGCCCTGCTCCCTCGGTGATCACCAGACGCAAGCGCTTTTCGCTCAATACTGCCCGGCGTATGATGGCCGCGAGTTCCCGAACGTCGTCCACTACCGTGCGGCTGCGTTCGGGGCTTCCGGCTTCAGCGGTGCCAGCGGCCAGAAATATTCGCTCCGGCCAGATTCTTACCACTCGGCTGTCCTTAATGATCTGGCGGTTCGCCGCCCAGAGCGATGGACTTTCCAGCAGCAATCGCCCAATCATTCCTGGCCGTGCAATTGCCGTATGCAGCGCGACCAGGGCGCCTAAGGACGATCCTCCGAGTCCTGTATTTTCTGGAGTCGTCGCTACACGATAGGTATTCTCGACGAATGGCATTACTTCTTTTATAAGAAAATCCGGATAATATTTTCCATGAACGCGCAGCATCTTTAGATGCAGGGCCCGATGCGGCATGTATTCCCGCATCCGGTCCCGGCCGGTATTATCGATCCCGACAATAATCATTGGCGGAATCGAGCCTTCGCGGATCATCCTATCCGCGGTCTCGTCCACTCTCCATTCGACCCCGCCGAAAGCGGTCGATGACTCGAACAGATTTTGGCCGTCATTCAGATACAGGACGGGAAAATATCGATCCGCATTTTGCGCTTCGTCATACCCCGGCGGCAGCCACACACGCAGGAATCGGATATTGTTGAAGATGCGACTGCGGAACTCATGCAATCGCAAGTCTCCTGTCGAGCCGCCCGCGCGAATCATCGCGGAAACCTCTCCTGCGCTATTCTTTCGTTTTGGGATTCTCGCCATCAGACTGGTGTCAATCACTTAGGCGAACGCGTATCTTGATCACAGCCGCCAGAATCGCGATCAGCGTAATGAGGGCCAACGAACTCAAACACAAGATGCACCAGGTATCCAGTACATAGCCCTCGATGTAAGTGAGATACAGCGCGAAGGCTAACCCCGCCAGAGCCGCCAGTAGCAGTCGAAGCGGAGTCTGCATCCGTGAACGGTAAAATGCCGCAAGAACGAACAGCACCGCATAGCCGGCCACGCCGATCCCCGCCACTGGAATTCCCATTACACTCGACCACTCGCTACGGTTGACAATGTCGCAATTAAATCTCTGGCCAAAATCGCAAAATGCAGTCGACGATTTCGCGTAGTGCCGTTGCAGAGACACCGCGGAGACTACGATCCCCGCCAGAGCGAGGATCGCAATCAGCGCAAATAAGAGTTGGCTGCCTTTCGCTAGAGTTGTACTGGACGCAAGCGGGCTATCGGGAATTGAACTCACGGCAGCGGGCACCCAGTCTTATCCGAAAGCTCCTGCATAGGAAACACGCCCTCTTTGGGAGGATTCGCGCCAAATTGCCAGCTCGGAAATAACTTTATGCCAGCCGCCTTACATTCCGCCGTTATCCCGCCCACACCTTTAATTGCGCACTCTACATAAGGCACGTATCGAATCGCCTTCCCAAACATTGCCTTCTGTTCGGCGCAGTGCGGACACCAATACAGCCCGTACATTTTCGTTTGCTTCGACGCCAGGCATTTCGCAAAATTATCGTAACGATGATTTCTGTAGTACCAGCCGCCTGCCCAAGCGAGAGCAAACAATACCGCGATCCCGCCCCACATCAGCATCTTGCGCGACGGAACTATTGCTACTGCCACCGCATCTCGTTTCTGTTGCTGCTTTCGCCGCTGATCAGACATAGTTCCCTTCCAAAACAATTTCTTTTTATATCACGTGTTCAGGCCACAACATTGAGCGCTCCGGACAACACATCCAACTCCTCACAATGCAAAGTCAACACTTCCCCGTCCACCATTACATCCACCGGATCGGTTAAATCGAATTCCACACGACGCACGGCCTTCCGCTCAGCCAACGGGTGATGAATATGAGTACCATCATAAAGTGTGGGCAGATTTCGCAGCAGCCCCAAACGCCCAATTGCGCCCCACCGGACATATTCGATCAACCCGCTGTTCACCTCAGCCTTGGGCGCGATCATCATCGTTCCCCCGGTGAACTTGCTGTTGTTGAAAGTGAGAAACAAACAGCGCCGACGGTCGAATTCGGTTTCGCCATCCACTCGCACTGGAAACGGCCGCCTCTTTAACCGAGCCAATCCAAGAAAAATTGAGATCACATATCCCAACTCTCCTTGTCTACTAAATCGTCGCGCCCGCAGGGTCGCCACGTCCGCCGGAAATCCCACGCTCAGCAAATTAATGTAGTGGAGCACACCTGCGCGATGACGCAATCGCAGCACGTCGCACGCCTGCGTCCGCTTCGAGATCAGAGACTCGATGGCATGTTCCACTCCGCGCTCGCTGAAATCGCGTAGAAAGGAGTTGCCCGTCCCCAGCGGTAAGAATCCCAGAGTCGGGCGCTCGACCGCGTCGGCCTGCGGGAAGAGTCCATTGACCACCTCATACGACGTGCCGTCCCCGCCCACGGCGATAAATTTTCTTTGCCCACGTTCGGAGGCCGCTCGTGCAATTCGCGTCGCATCTCCAGCGCCTTGCGTCTCTGCTACATCGACCGCCAGGCCGCCTGCCCGTAACCGATCCAGCGCCGGTCCCAGCATCTTGCGACTGCGCCCGCCTCCTGCCGCAGGATTCACGATGGCAAGATAGGGCTGGTCTTCGTCCTTGCTCACAGCGCCACCACCGCTCCCTGCTCCGTAACTTTTCCAATTTCGTCAGCCAACGCCTGCCGTTTGACTTTCATCGATGCCGTTCGGGGAAAATCTTTTTCCCACACAAGATAGCCGGATATTCGTTTGAAATCCGGCAGCTTCCGGTTGCGATTTACAATATCTTGCAGCAACACGCTGTCGAAGTGCTGGTTCTGCTCAAGTCGCAACGCCATAAACAGCATTTCCCTCCCCAACTTCTTTTGCGGCCAAACATAATTGCCAGCGAACACGCAATATTCTTTAACTGGAAGTCCATCGAACACCGTCTCAATGTCCTCGGGATAAATGTTCTTCCCGCCCTCCGTGACGATCATATTTTTCTTCCGGCCGAAAAGCTGCAAATGCCCGCTGTTGTCGAAGCGCCCCAAATCGCCGGTTAGAAGCCAGCCATCGACAATCGTCTTCAGAGTCAACTCCGCGTCGTCAAGATAATGCGACATTACGGTTTTGCTTCGCGCCGCGATCTCGCCAATTCCCTCCTCGTTGGGATTCAGCACCCTCAGTTCGACCCCGGGAAGAGGTTTACCGACCGTATCCGCACGAAACGGCTTCAGATCGTTTAATGTCAGTGCCGTCCCAGCCTCCGTGAGTCCGTACCCATTCACGACCGGAATTCCCAGATCGTAAAAAAACTGCATGGTTGAAGGTTCCATAAAAGCCCCGCCTGTAATCAGCGCCAGCAGTTCTCCGCCAAACGCGCGATGCACCTGCGGTAACAACCGGCGGCTCATGTTTACCCGGGCTTTACGTTTTGTCAGAAGCTTATTCAGTGCAATCAGACGATTCAGAATCGCCCGTTTCCACACCGGCAGCTCGTCAAACTTGGCGCGCAGCCCGCGTTCCAGATTCTTCACAATCATCGGCACTAGAGAAACATAAGTAATGCGGTAGCGCACAAAGGCATCGCGCACAAATTCCGGGCGCAGAGTTCGCAGATGGACGACGCACGCCCCGCACACGAACGGGCCGACGAATCCCACCATGAAATCGATGGCATGATTCGTCGGCAAAATACTCAAATACCGCACGCCCGGCCAAAATGGGTACCATGCCGTTAACGCACGGCACTGCTCGAGATAATTCTCGTGGGTCAGCACACATCCCTTGGGACGGCCGCCAGTGCCCGAGGAGTACACGATGCACGCCACGTCCTCGCGCCGCCGCATTACAAAATCCGGAGCGCCCTTGCGTTTAAAATCCTCCCAGCGAAAGCCTCCCGCCAGGTCTGCTCCCAGTGGCGCTTCCGTCACCAGCACCAATTTCGTTTTGATATTGTGGAACTCCGGCGATTGGATAATCGCCCTCCACAAGAAATATTCCACAACCAAAACCTTCGCCCGCGAGTGCTCCAGCAGTTGTAACTGTTCCGCTGCCGAGAGTTTGAAATCCAGGGGAACCAGCACGCCGCCGCTGTAGAAAATTGCGTACGCGGAAATCAGCCACTTCGACTGATTGGTCATAAGAATGGCGGCCCGGTCTCCGGCGTCGAAATCCGCATCTTCCAGTGCGCGAGCCAAAGGCAGGCTGATTTCCTTGAAATCGGAATACATGAGCCGCACTTTTTCGCGGTCGCGATCCGCTTCGATTAGGCAGGTTTCCGCGGAGAAGCGATCCAACGCATCGCGCAAGGCCGCGCCCAGACAAGTGTATTTTTGGAGATCGAGCATTCAAGAGCTATTTCAACACAGCGCCACACAGACGCAGGGAATAGTCTGTTAGCGAGTCGGTTACCCAGTTTGCTGCCTCGGAAGAAAATACCATTGCTACAGCCTCGCCTGAATCTTCCCCGCGAGCGTTCGGAAATCCGAAACTCCTTGCAATTCGTAATCGGGGAGCTCCACTCGAAAATAGTTTTCCAGCTTGGTCAGCAGATCCAGAGTCTGCAAGCTGTCAATCCCCAGTGTCTTGAAGAAATCATCGTCCGGCGAAAGCTTTTCCCGCGGCACTTTAAAATGCGCCGCGGCAAGACTCAGTATTTCATCCAGCGTTTGATCTGTAGTCTGCATAAATGTGTGCCGTCGAGAATGCTGCGTCCCATGAGCAAGCCAAGGCCCTAGAATTCTATTCGGAACCGTTAGGGCAAATAAGGCTGCGCAGCCGTGCTCTCCACAAACTTCCGCAAGCCTGCCTCCACCGCCGGACGCGTAAAAAGTTCGCAAAACAAATCGATCTCCCGGCTCAATTCCTCACGGGGAATGGGTTTGATAAACTTCTTCGCCGCGGCAGCGGTAGCCCGGTCGAACTTCTTCAATTGTGCCGCTATTGCCCGTGCTGCCCGGAGCGCTTCCCCTTCTCCAACCACTTGGCTTACCAGTCCGATCTGCTGCGCCTTGCTGGCATTAAAGCTACGCCCCGTTAATAACAAATCCCTCACAACGGCGTTGCCTAAATCCCGCTTCAGCCGCGGGATCCCGCCAAACCCAGGAATCAAACCCAGCCGCAACTCCGGAAAACAAAACCTCGCCATCTTATCCGCAACGATCAAATCGCAAGCCAGCGCAAGTTCAAAACCACCCCCAAAAGTTACACCATGCACCGCCGCAATTGTGGTCAGAGGCGACGCGTCGATCATATTTAATACACGGTGAATGCGCTCGAGAAAATCCCTTACACCCTGGGCCGCAGCCACTTTCTCCATCGCCTGCGACCGCCGATATAATTCACGGAGATCAGCCCCTGCGCAGAACCCCGGCTTCATGTCACTATAAATAATGAGGGCATGCGCCTCTGCCTCCATGTGGGCGAGAGCCGTCACAAACTTCTCGAGTTCCTCAAGCGACTCAGATCCCAACTCATTGCAAGGCGCGCGGTGTAGCGCTAGTTCAATTACACCATCGGACAAAGTCCAGGACAGACCTGCGCCTCCGCACGTACTCGCCGCTATCCCGTTGACGTTGCCTTCGTTCAATCTCGTATCCTTCGTGTTGGAAGAATTGCACTTGCCTATACCGCTTGCTTCACGCGATACATTTCCTCGATCTCAGTTTTCATCCGCGCCGAAATCACATCGCGCTTAAGTTTTCCATTCACCGTGAGCGAGCCGTTATCGATGGAGAAGGCTTCCGGGATCACGCAGAAACCGCGCACTTGTTTGTAGTGCGGCAATTCCGGATTCACCACGTCCAGCACAGTCTGTACCTTCTCAGGGGCCACGGCTCCAGTCACTAATGCCGATAAATATCCATGCCCATTGCCAACAACCACAACTTGTTGCGCTTCCGGCAAAAGTTTTGCGATCGAATTCTCAATCGGCTCCGGAGAAATCTTGTGACCGGATCCCAGCACGATCAGGTTTTTGATCCGCCCCGCAATCCGCCAGGTTCCCGACGCATTCACTTCTCCTTGATCGCCGGTATGGAACCAGCCCTCATGTAGCGCTTCTGCGGTTTGCTCGGGCCGATTCCAATATCCTGGAAAGAGATTGGGGCCGCGCACCAGAATTTCATCATTCTCTCCCAGTTTCATTTCCATCCGAGGAATCGCGGGACCTACCCGCCCAGTCTCAACTCGGGCCGGATCGTCCATCGTGCAAATTGCCGTGGTCTCGGTCAGCCCATAAACCTGAAGCACACGGATTCCGAGCATCATAAAGTAAAGCTGTGTCTCAACGCTCAATGGCGCCGACCCGCATATCAATGCCTTCAGATTCTTTCCGATCATCTTCTTGCGAATGGCCGGAAATACCAGCAGATTCGCCAAACCTAGCCACAGCGCATCGCCTGTCTTCGACTGCTTTTCCTGTTGCCGCACCCACGCTGCCTTCGCCCGAGAATAAAGAGCCTGAGCCACACCGCCCGTCTGCCACAATTGCTCGTCAACGGCGCGGCGCATTCGCTCCAGCAACTGAGGCACATTCAGAAAATAATCGGGAGCGACCACCCGCATGTCATTCGCAATCTTCGCCAGATCCATGTTGATGGTGACAAGGCTTCGCCGTTTCAGAAACGTGAGCAAGGCAATCCATGAGGCCGCAAACGTAAACGGCAAATAGTGAAAGATGCGATCCTGCGCGGTCGAACCCGACATCAACTTGTCCAACCGCTCTGCCGTCCGGTCCAGCATGAAGCCGACGTTTGCCGCCGTTAGTACGACGCCCTTGGCTTCTCCTGAAGTTCCCGACGTATAGATAATGGTTACCGGATCATCCTTGCCAACTTGCGACCGCTCGAGTTGCGCCCCATCTACGCCTGCGAAAATGTCGTCAAATAAAACTTGCGGAGGCGCATCCTTCCAATTCTGGCCAATCCCATCCCGTAAAGATTCATCGCCGCAGCACACCAGGGACGGGGTTGAATCTTTCATCATCGCGATTAATTCTGCCGAAGCCTGACGGGAATAGAGCGGAACTACAATCAGCCCTTCGGCCATCAACGCGAGATCCATAGCTACCCAGCGAATGCTGTTGGCCGCCAACAGGCCGCAGCGGTCACCCATGTTCAGTTTCTTCGAAGCGATAAAAGTTCTCGCCTTGCGGATCATTTCCAGCAATTCATTTCCGCTTACTCCGTTGATTTCGCCTTCGCGAATCTCCGCGAGAACGCGCGTATCTGCAGCCGCCCGCAGGTGCGAGAAAATATCATCGATGAATGAAAGGATCGTATCCAAAGTATGAATTGAAAGACTGCCCGATAACTCAACTTCCCTTATCTTCGCATCCCTAAACGTATTTCTCTTGACCGAGCTGTTAACTCTCTAGTCGTACGCCGTCACCAACTCCTGCAGGGTATTGCTGATCGGCGGCAAATAGTCCTCCCAACTCCATTCACCACGGCGCGTCTCAAATTCCGGATACCTTCGTTGCACTTCCTCTTCAAAGTACACACCCATACGAGCCATCACTTTTAGATTTTTCACCACGGTCTTCGCGATGCCAGATGCAATCGCCTCGCCTTCGCAGCTCAGCCTCTCCAACGCCGCCAAAAGCTTTTCTTCAAGTTCCGGGTCATCCACGGTCATCACAAGGTCCGGCTGACCACGCTCCCGCATCAAATTGCGGATTCGTTCATCCATGGTAATTCCCACCGACGGCACCAGCGCCGGCATCGAGGTCACAATCCCGTGATATCTGGAGGACGCCATCATCTGGCACGCCCGCAACACACTGACCATTTCATACATCGTGTAGTCGTCCGATGTGATCACTGGCACTCCGCCCAGCTTTTCAGAGATGCGCCTTGCGGGACGAGCATCCAGCCGTTCCGTCGCCGCCAAGATCACAAACACATTCTTCTTCTTGCGGAACACATCCACGGCATCCGCAATTGCGTTCCAATATTTATGGTAGGCCTGCTCAGCAACCGGTCCTGAGTTGTGAAAATAAACGGTGCGGTAGTGGCTATCTTTATATGCGCCGGTCAGGCTGCGCACCGCATATTTCGCTACCGAAGCCTTTACCGGCCATTCAAACGGGTTGATCGGACACACTACCAGTACCGGCGTCCGCCCGTCCCATCCCACTTTTCGCAGCACGCTTTGTCCGTATGACGGCGGTTGCGGCTCAAAGGTCCATGCCGTATCCGTCCCCAATTCTGTAGGCACACCCAGTTCGCGCAGCACTCCACGCGATTCTTCGTTCCGCGTAATTACAAAGGAATTCCTGCAATAGCGGCCACACATTTTCGCCACCAAAGGGTCCATCTGCCCTGCCTCCGCTCCATACCCAACGGAAAGCTTATTCTGCGCGGCAGCGATTCCCAGCGATCCAATCATCATCGTGGTCAGCGCATTGGCAAACTTGCTCTTGAACATCGACCCTTCGCACGCCACCACTCCATCATGTTGTGGCACTTCACTCGCCAGAAACGGCGGGAAAATATCGGGCAGGTGCACCTGTTTCGTACCCTCGAAATATCCGCGCGAAAAATCGAAGTTCTGGCTCATCACGCTGAATTCAACGCGATCAGCGCCCAGAATATGGCGAACCTGACGCAGCATCTCTTCCACGCGCACGTCCGATCCCATATTTCGCGTGCCGTTATAGCCGGCAAACAGAAGTTTCAACTTCTCGCCCGGCTTCCAGCGCCGGCCTCCGCCAAGCATCCAACCGGCCTTGGCACGCTCGATCGAAGCGCTGACCCACGCCTCCAGAACAAAGTCCATCATGCGGCCGTTCCTCCCGCCGCCGCTGGCCATGGCCGATACTTATATTCGAAATTGTTTCCGCTGCTAAATTTCATCAGTGGATAACAATATTCGGAAAATGGCACCGGCTTCTTCCCAAGTTCACTTGTCACGCGCTTGTTATCGAAAACCGTATTCCACGTTAGATACGGCATGAATACCTTCATCAGAGACGCGCCCTTTGCGATCGCGCCTTTGCGGTTCGCGAGAAAATTCACGGACCCTGAAAAGGGACGCTCCGCCACGGGCACAAACATGGGCGCGCGCTTATTCTGCGCCGCCGCTAATGCCTTCGTAATCTCACGAAATGTTTGAGATCCAATTCCAGACGAAAGATGATACGTGTCGTATTGCGGATGATCTTTTTGATGCAGCGTCGCAATTGCTTCCGCCACAAAATCCACGTTCACAATGTCAATTTTATCGGTCGGACGAAACGGCAAAACCGGCAGGCCGGCCAGAAACACAAAAGCCTTGACCATATCGAACTGGGTGGTCTCGGCATATCGGCTGTCGCCCAGAACGATGCTTGGGCGAAAAATTGTCTTTGGAGTCTCCGGCAGCAGCACACGCATCATATGCTCGCAGAACTTTTTTGTCCGGGCGTAGGGATCGTAATCCGACCGTTCCCAATCGATCGACCGCTCCTCGTTCACCACTTCATTCTGCCGCTTGCCCGCAACCGCCACAGTGCTCACCTGGCTGAACCGCCGCAGCCCGTGATAATGTTCGGCGTGCCGTCCCAGCGTGAGCACCTCCAGCGTTCCGCGTAGATTCACATTCAGGCAGCTTTTTTCTGATTTCCGGTTCAACGATGCCGCGCAGTGAATTACCGAATCCGTGGTGTGCACGAGCCGGTCGTATTCGTCTCGCGCCAATCCAAAACCAGACTCCGTTAGATCTCCCCGAAACACTCTCACACGCGTCTGGAGAAACTCGTAAAACTGGGGGAAGTCCAGATGCAACTGCAGAGCCTGCCATAGCCTTCCTTCGGCCTGGCTCACATCTCGCGCCCGCACCAGCACATTCAGGGCGGCCCCGTCCCGCAGCAGATTCGCCGCCACGTGCGCCCCGATATATCCCGTCGATCCTGTCAGAAATATCGCCATTCACCAGTTTCCGTTCGTCCCAGTTTTAACTATCTCACCATTCTGTAAACTCCGCGCTGGGCGCGCCTCCAGCGGCCTGCCTTCAATCAGAGGATACGTCCACTTGCGGAGCGCGGGAATGTGCACATTGATCCAGTAGTCCCACCAATCCAGCATTCGCGCTTTATATCCAAATTCTTCGCGCTCATCTTCCACCAGCACGGCCGATAACTTTTCCACATTGTCAGCGGCGAAATCGTGTTCATTAAACAGAATGAACGGCTCGAACAACTCAATCAATTTCTCCAGCCGCTCAAGGTTTCTCTCCGCCTTCACCAGCGGAGTTTTCTTTAGCGGCAATGGCGACATAATCCTTTGGATCGACTTTACAATCGCCTTTTGCGCCGGCGCCGACATTCGCTGATATCGCGTCTTCGAAACCGGAATCGCATCGAATCGCAGCCGCAGCCAGGATTCCAATCCTTCCTGCGCCCGGTAATGCTTTCTGTGCGCCAGCGAGGTCAGTTCAATCGAGCGTCCCATGTCGCAAGGGTTCGTGGCCGATGTCGCCAGTTGGTACAACTCGTCGTGCCGGCGTTCGACAATCGCGGCCGCGATCAGGGTCATTCCGTCGCACACCGCATCTACCGGAATAATGTCCAGTCGCTTGCTCACATTCGACGGTAACTGCCGGAAATATGTACCTAACAAGTAAGAGAGCGACGCCGACGTGTTGATGCCCTCATTCCATCCCAAGAACGGCTTGGCCACCGAGGTTTCGACGATCGCCGGACGCACCACCGCAATTGGCAACCCGGCGCCATATTTCACAATCAGCGATTCCGCCAGACTTTTCGTTAGGGTATAAGTATTCGGCCAGCCTAACTCCTTCGCGCGACGCGTGCCTTCTTCGGTCAAATAGGTCTTCAGCCACCGTATACGGTTTTTGCGAATCTGATTCTCCAGAGCCGCGCCCTGCAAGCTTTTCGCCGCATGCTGCTTTGCCAGCGACTGCGATCTTAGCCCCGCCGTCACTTCCTCACCCTTAGCCTGCGCTTCCGCCTTCGCGATGACTTCATGCAGTGAACGCCACTCGTGCTCCGCGTCAAAATCCGCTACACGATGCGGCGTGTAGTTTGGAATCAGCTTCTCGGTTACCCGTCCGTCGCGTTCCCCTGCCACATAACAGGTGGAAAGGTGCAACAATCCGGCGTGGTCCGTCCCCCGGAGGAATTCCAGAATTGTCATCGCCGCGTCGGTATTCGTGCTCAGTGCATCGCGCAAATCAGGGTTAAAATCGGTCAACCCCGAGCTGTTCACAATCAGATCAAGATTTTTTTGCAACCTGCGTGCAGTGTCAGGGTCCAATCCCAAACCTGCGTGAGTTACATCGCCCTCGACGACCTCCACCTTTTCTCGCAGGTATTCGCCAAGCCCAACTCCGTATTGTTCAAACAGCGGATCGAAGACCGGCGATTCTTCCACTATTTTTTCAAACCGCCGCTGCGCCAGATTCGACTTCTGGCGCCGGATCAGCAAATAGATTCGCCCTATCTTGGGCAACTCGAGCAAAATATTTGCCAGCCAGACTTTTCCAATAAATCCCGTTACCCCGATCAGCATCACATGCTTGCCCGTCAGGGCACATCTTACCGAAAATCCTGGCGACTGCCGTCGCCCTTCAAAGTGAACGATGGGATGTTCGTATGCAGCCGATTCCCGAGCGGATGAGATGGCTGCCGCCCGCAATTCTTCCAGCGTGATGTCCAGTTGCCTGGCCAGCGTCTTGGGCGCCCTCCGGCCGTCCGGACTTTGTTCCTGGATTCGCGCCAATGCTCCGCGCGGGCGGATTACCGGTTCCAGCAGCCGTCCCGTAGCCACGCCATCGCGAAATTCCAGTCGGTTCGCCACCAGCCTCTTCGCTCCGAGATGCTGCGCCAGCGGCTTCATCACATGTTCCAGGCCCTGACTTACCAGGACCACGTCCGCTCCCGACCATACCAACTCCTGTACGCGCTCCACGCCACGCGCCTTTAATTGCGGCTTCAATTTGTATTGGAAATATTCTTCGCCCAGCAGATCCAGCCGATCCCGCGTCACACCGCGCAACGCGGTATGCACTACGCGAGTCGCAAATTTTCTGTTGGTTGAATACAGGAATGGCCGCAGTGCCGCCATCAGAAAGATGAGCCCGCGCCTCCGCAAACGCTCCGAGAAGGTCTGCGCGTTCCAAGTAAAGAACGCCACAGGCTGCACTACCGTCAGGTCGAGCAGGCTCCCCTCCACCCGCCAGTAAACGATGGGTGAAACGCGGGGGGACGCGTCGGGTTTTGGATTCGATTGTTCCAAAGTGATTTCATCCCACAGCGCAGGAATTCCCTGCGACAGGTGGACGAATCTTGTATTGTAAACAATGCCCCGCCATACCCGAAGCCCTCATTGCAAATGTTAGCTTCTTTCAAAAAATAAAAGAGTTCCAACCTTTCGGCTGGAACTCCCTTTAAGTCACTTCGTGGACAAAGAACTACGAGGCACGGCGCTGCCGGTCCCGCTCTTCCTGCTCGTCATCCTGAGAAGGATTCTTCTTGTTGGGATCATTCTTCTGGCCGGTTTGCCCAGTCTGTCCCGATTGCCCGGTTTTCTGACCCTGGCCATGCTGGCCCTGTTGACCGCTCTGCTGGTTTTGCTGCCCTTGGCCATACTGGCCGCTCTGCTGCTTGTTCTTGTCCATATCGTCTGCCATTGTTTACTCCTCCATGATTGCAACGCACGCGTTTCCACGCCGCTGCGAAATTATTCTTGGCATCTGTGTAATTAGTTGCCACATTCCAGGGCGGGGTTGATCTCTATTTTTTCGAGAAAATGCTCTTTTATTTTTCCCGCTTGACTTCCAAAACCTCGCATTTCTCGATCACCGGTGCCTTCGCCAGCAACGTCCCCGCATTGGCCATCAAAGCCGCAGCCACGCGTCCGTTCAAATGCGCTTGACGGCCCGCTTCATCCTTAAACACATCGAATATCCCGAATGTCGATGGTCCCATCTTGATAGCAAACCATTCCACTGTCTCCGGTTCATCGTCCACAATTGACAATGCGCTGCGCAGAAAACTTTCCACTTCGGCCTCTTTACCTGCCTGCGCTTCCACTCGTGCCAGCAACGCCAACTTCACCTCAGCCATGAGCTTCCCTCCTGAACTCTTCTTGGATGAGGCTTCTGCTAATTTCGCTTCTTAGAATAAGTTTCTCAACAATTGCGCCCAGATCTAGATTTCTCTCCCTGGTCATTTCTCTCTGCATTTTCACACTCCCGTAATAATCCTTCCGTATAGTGAGGGACTTCATACCGAATCAAAGGAACCCATGGCCACAGCGACTTCCACCGTACTCGACCAGAAACTTTCCCGCTCTCCAGGCAGGATCGGCATGTTAATTTTCGGCGTCGTCCTCGCCGTGGGCGTTGGCTATGCCGG
Source organism: uncultured Acidobacteriaceae bacterium (assembly GCA_963818235.1). Lineage (GTDB taxonomy): Bacteria > Acidobacteriota > Terriglobia > Terriglobales > Acidobacteriaceae > Sulfotelmatobacter. Next base: position 1,745,330 of record CAWFRI010000003.1, on the reverse strand, counting down.
ATACAGCCTGATCCACGATCTTTCCTTTGTACACAGCGATTCGCTGCTGCCCTACCTGCTTCTCGGTCTAGCCTTGCTGGTCGCGCTCGGCTTCGAGTTCGTCAACGGGTTTCACGACACGGCCAACGCCGTGGCCACGGTCATCTATACCCACTCGCTCGAGCCGCACATCGCCGTCGTCTGGTCCGGCTTCTGGAACTTCCTGGGCGTCCTAGCCTCCAGCGGACTCGTAGCCTTCGCCATCGTCTCGCTTCTCCCCGTCGAACTTATCCTCCAGGTAGGCAGCAAGGCCGGGTTCGCCATGGTCTTCGCTCTGCTCGTCGCCGCCATCATCTGGAACCTTGGCACATGGTGGTTCGGGCTTCCAGCCTCCAGCTCGCACACTCTCATCGGCTCGGTCATCGGAGTCGGCATCGCCAATCAACTCATCAACGGCCGCAGCGGCACCAGTGGTGTGGATTGGGGTCAGGCCAGAAACATCGGCTGGTCACTCTTGCTCTCGCCCGTGATTGGCTTTGGTTGCGCAATGCTTCTGCTGCTTCTGGCCAAAGCTTTCATCAAAGATCCAAAACTTTACAAGGCTCCTGAAGGAGATGCTCCGCCGCCGTTTTATATTCGCTGCCTGCTCATCCTCACCTGCACCGGAGTCAGCTTTTTCCACGGCTCGAATGATGGCCAAAAAGGCATGGGCCTTATCATGCTCATTCTCATCGGCACGGTGCCCACGGCCTATGCCTTAAACCACGCCATTACCTATCAGGATTCGCAGGATTTTATCGCGGTTTCCCATCAAGCTGCCGATGTCCTCAGCAACTACGTCAGCCCGAACGCCGCTGTGGGCGACGCTCACGACGACGTAACACAATATATTCGCGACAAGAACTTTACTCCCAACACCATGCTCGCCCTGCGCACTCTAGTCAGCGACATCGGCAACGAAACCTCCCTCTACAAAGAGATGAAGAACATTCCCAACGACCAGGTCCGCAACTTCCGCAATGACATGTATCTCTGTAGCGAAGCCATCCGGCTCATGCAGAAGAGTCATAACCCGACCTTCACGGCTTCTGAAACCGACGTATTAGCCAACTACAAAAAGCACATCGACCACTCCACCCGCTTCATCCCGCTCTGGGTAAAAGTCGCCGTCGCTATGGCTCTCGGTCTCGGCACCATGGTGGGATGGAAGCGCATCGTCGTCACCGTTGGAGAAAAAATCGGCAAGACCCATCTGACTTACGCACAAGGCGCGGTCGCCGAAATCACCGCGATGGCGACCATCGGTGCCGCCGACGGATTCGGTCTTCCAGTCAGTACCACCCATGTACTCTCTTCTGGCATCGCCGGCACCATGGCGGCCAACCATTCCGGCATCCAGTGGTCCACCGTGCGGAATTTGGCCTTGGCGTGGGTGCTGACGTTGCCGGTGGCGATGGTGCTCTCAGGATCGCTGTTCTGGCTCTTCCGCAGGACGTTCTAGGAGAGACTTCTTTTTTTCGCCACCCTTGGGTCTTGCCATTCCAAACTGGCGACCAAGTCCGGCGAGGAACCTGCTGTCTACGGCCCGCTGCCTGCCCCACTAGACCGTGCCCTCCCGATTACCCACCCCCGCCTCGATTCCCCGCTAGAATGTATCTTCATCAAGGACTCATTCTTCCATGGATAAACTTGTAATCCGCGGCGGCGAACCGCTACTCGGCACGGTCCGGGTCAGCGGCGCAAAAAACGCTGCGCTGCCCTGCATGGCCGCCGCATTGCTCACCGACGAACCGGTTATTCTCGAAAACATTCCGCAGGTACGCGACATTCAAACCACGCGCAACCTGCTCGCCGCCATGGGTGCCGAGGTCGAACTCGGCTATGGACGCGCCCAGCATCGCACCACTATCCACTGCAAAAACCTGACTACTCCCGAGGCTTCTTACGAACTGGTCAAGACCATGCGCTCCTCCACGCTCGTCCTTGGACCGCTGGTCGCCCGCTGCGGCCGCGCTCGCGTCTCGCTGCCCGGCGGCTGCGCCATCGGCAGCCGTCCTATCGACCTGCACATAAAAGGACTCGAACAGCTCGGCGCAAAAATCACGCAGGATCACGGTTACGTCGAGGCCACCGCCGATAGATTGCGAGGCTCAGAGATCGTTTTCGACAAAATTACGGTCACCGGCACGGAAGATCTGCTCATGGCCGCCACTCTTGCCGAAGGCGAAACCGTTTTACAAAATTGTGCTCGCGAGCCCGAAGTCGCCGATCTCGCCGCCTTGCTCAACAAGATGGGCGCGAAAATCGAAGGCGCCGGAACCCCTACCATCCACGTGAAAGGCGTGAGCAAACTCAAAGGTGCGAAGCACCGCATCATCCCCGACCGCATCGAAGCCGGCACTTTTCTGATCGCCGGAGCCATGACCGGCGGCGATCTCAACATCGCCGGATGCGATCCAACTCACCTCAAAGCTGTCATCAATAAGTTGCACGAAGCCGGAGTGAAGACCAAATCCAACGGGGATTCAGTGCGCGTCATGGGTGACAATCCTTTTACTGCCGCCGACATCACCACCGAAGAATTCCCCGGATTCCCCACCGACATGCAGGCGCAATTTATGGCGCTGGCCACGCAAGCCGAAGGCACTTCCATCATCACGGAAAACATTTTCGAGAACCGATTTATGCACGCTCAGGAATTAGTCCGCATGGGCGCAAACATTAAGATCGAAGGCTGCCGCGCCGTGGTTCGAGGAAAAACTCCACTCAGCGCAGCTGCCGTGCTTGCTTCCGATCTGCGCGCCAGCGCGTCGCTCGTGCTTGCCGCACTTGTCGCCGATGGCGAAACCATCATCGACCGCGTCTACCACATCGACCGTGGCTACGAAAATATCGAAGAAAAACTCCGCGCTGTCGGCGCCCAAATCAAACGCATCGGCGAAATGTTCCCCCAAAAAGCCGCCGCGGTGAAGTAAATCTAACTTCTATCCATATTAAAAGCCCGGCCTGATCGGGGCCGGGCTTGGTTCTCGAGCTTACCCAAAAATGCTAGGCAGCCGCGGATCTCTTGGTGCGACCCTCCGTCGTGATGGGTTGTGCTACTTTGCGCACGAGGAAAGGCTGCAAATTCGGCTCAGAACCGGCCCACTCCAAACTGACGATGGAGTGTCCAGGCTGGCACGTAACGAAATAGCGTTCTCCGTTGGGGCTGGTTACGTCAAATTTGCCGGTCTCGCCCTGTAAAGCCTCGGCAACGTCATAGGTTGAAATGCTGTCGTTCAGTTTCATGGGGACTTCCTCCATTTTGTATTTCAGGTTGTTGGATTGTCCCCTGCCCTAGGGAGGAGCGTTAGTTCCAATGATAGAACGATGCGTGACGGAGTCAAGCCCGCAAGGCCACTTTTTGCTGTCGAATTCATACTAGGGGATTAACCTGAGGATCACGCCTCACTTCCGCGTCAGCCTCTCAATCACTCGACGATGTTGCGGATAACTCCGCACCAACTCTTGTCGCCTCGCCATTTCAAAATCATCAAAATCAAACCCTGGAGCCACCGTGCAGCCCACTAGCGCAAGCCCTCCCCCATCCCGGACTCTCGACGCGAACCAGCATCCCGCCTTTACTACCGCTTGCAACACCTCGCCTGCATCCGGATCGCTCCCTAACCGAAACTCCGAATATTGCCCATCTTTATCGATGACATGCACTACCAAAGTGGCCCCGACATAAAAGTGCCAAACTTCATCCGAGCGCAAGCGGTGAAACGCCGAAAATTCTTCTCCGCGCAGCAGGAAGTAAATTGCCGTCGAAGCAACCCGTGGGCCCGTGAACTCGGCCGGCAGGCTCTCCTTTGCCAGAATCAAATCCGATTCATAACTCTGCCGGAAATAACCTCCCTCCGGATGCGCCTCCAACCCTAGCTTCGCAATCCAATATCTCGCATCCTTCGTCATGGTTGGCCAGCCTCGCTCTCATCTTTAGCACAATTTCCCTGAAACGTTTTCGTTTCTTGCGCACTATTCAAATAGTTGCCTTTGACCGCAAACCTGTTTCCAGCGGAGATAAAATATTCGACGCCCAACTGCCAGCCCGTGCTTACACGCAAACCGCAGCCTGAAATGCCGGTAAGCTCCCACCTCTCAGGTTCACCCACCTTTCGCGGGACACGCCCACGCTTGCATCCCCTGCAAGCGTGGGCACATGCGCCGCGTAGTGCAGCCTCATTCGTACATGCATCATTAATCTCCGCGACCTAAAATTTTAAACAAATCGAAATTGACACGTTGCACTCGCTCGAAACATAATGTAGGCCCAGCAGGAGGCTCCCCATGCCACGCTCCCTGTCGCCCCAGCTTTCACATCTCTCTTCCATATTCCAAGAAAATCTGAATGCCTACGCCCTGAGCGCCGCCGCGGCAGGAGTGACGCTGCTCACCGTCGCTTCGACCGCTCAAGCCGAAATCATCTTCACTCCGGTCAACGGGCAAATTGCCAGCGGCTCCAAGTACGCTCTCGATCTCAACCACGACGGCGCGATCGATTTCACGCTTGAAAACGATCTGCATCTCTCCACCACTCCCTTCGGCGACGATCTCAACATCGTTCCCGCCGTCAAAGGCAATGGAGTCTGGCAGGGTCCGCGAGAGCGCTATCTTCAACTCACCGCCGCTGCGCTGGCCCGGGAGTTCCCGTGGGCTCGGGCAAGCCTTTCGTCTTCAATAATGTAAACATGGCCTACGCCAGCCTCACCGCCTTTACCTACGTCAGCGGAGGCCCATGGAAAAACGCCACCAACCGCTTCCTCGGACTCAAATTCCTGATCAACGGTGAAGTCCACTATGGACGGGCGCGGCTCACTGTACTCACCGACAGCCACAAAGAGACCGTCAAAGCTACGTTCACGGGCTATGCCTACGAAACCATCGCCAATCAACCCATTCTCACCGGGCGAATCTCAGGCACAGACGAGGAGACCGCCATCGACAGATCGGCGACCTCGCGCACGGTGCGACTGGGATTGCTCGCGCTAGGTTGCCCCGGACTCTCGGTGTGGCATCGCGAAGAGACTTACGAAATCAATAACTAGACCGACAGCATCAGTCCCGGTGACGCTCAGTAAATTCGCACAGGAGGCATGTATGCAGCGCACCTCACGAACGACCCGCATACCGTTTCAGCTTTCCTCCACACTCTACAAAAATCTTAACGCCTATGCGCTCGGCGCAACCGCTGCAGGAGTTGCGCTATTGGCTATCGTGCCGGCGGCAACGGCTGAGATTGTCTACACGCCCGCCGACCATGAAATTAAACCGAACCGCGGCGGCACTGGTTTCTTCCTCGATCTCAATCACGATGGTATCAACGACTTCTTGATCGTTAACTTTTACAGCACAACCAGCGCGCTCCTGAACGTGGGGGTTTCCCCGGAACAACCGGGGAACGAGATTTTTTCCAACGGCGCCGGTTATGCCGCCGCCATTCCTGCCGGCATTGCCATTGGGTCGAACGGGCGGTTTCACCCAGCCCAAAGTCTAAACATGGCGAACGACGATTTTCCGGTGGGTAACTGCCAAGGCCCATGGAAGGAAGCCCGCAACAAATATCTCGGGCTTAAATTCAAGATCAACGGGGAAATCCACTTCGGATGGGCACGCCTAAGCGTGACTTGTTTTACGCCCGCCGCCGCCCGCGTGTTGCTCACCGGCTACGCCTACGAGACCGTGGCTAATCAACCGATCGTTACCGGACAGACTTCCGGCACCGCAGAGCTATCTACAATCGCACCCTCCGCAACCTCGCACCCAGCACAACTTGGGGTGCTCGCCGTCGGATCACGAGGCCTGTTCCTCTGGCGGCGCGACGACTAATTTCGCCCCCGCAATTGGCCCATCTACACAATGCCAAATAAAAGAGGCCGCGATAGCGGTCGCGGCCTCATCACTTCGAATCGAGAAAGTTATTGCACGTGAATCATCTTCCCGCTTGCGTCCAATGTGCCATGCACCCGGACTTTTTTCCCCTCATACTGTTTCACCTGGTCCTGGTGGTCGATGTCATAAGTTTTGCCCGAGTCGGCATCCTGAAGCACGTATTTGTCGCCGGCCTTCACAATTGTTCCGCTGAAACTTTGGGTCTCGGATGCTGAAGTCGCAGCCATAGCATCAGGAGCCGTCTGCGCGGGTGGTTGCGGAGTAGGGCTAGGTTGGGTCTGGGGCGTGGTTGCCGGCTCTTGCGCGGTTGGATCATTAGGCTGAGTCGGTTGTGCGGCAGGCGGAGCTGCGGGATCGCCCGTCTGCGGAGTAGCCGCTGCCGGGTCAGTCGCCGAGGGAGGCGTGGCTTGTTGCGCGTTAAGCGATACACCAACTCCGAGAATCAAAGCGAGTACGCCGAGGGACCACAGGGATTTCCATTGCCTTTTCATTAATTCCTCCGAGAGATTTGGACGGTCATTTCTCTGAGGGCAAATATAAGCAAACTGCGTGCCAAACAACGGCAATAGACCGCCATTTTCCTTCACTTTGAAAGCGGCGTTCTATCTGCGAGCTTTAGGCCCGTCGGCAATCGAGCAGCTATGATCGCGCTACATGGGCTTCTGCGCTGCACATACCACAAAGCACGTAGAGCTAACTCGGATAGCAGTCGGTATTTAACACATACGCGCGCAGATTTTGCTCGGATGGGTTAGTCCGCACTGCCATCATCGAAGACTTGGGGACGGTCAGCTCGCGGCAGTGTAATTCAAGAAATGTTTATCAGATACGTCGCCTTATTCTGAGCAGCCAGGAATCTGGAAGTACGCTATGTTCGTGGCCCATGCAGCGTTGCCAACCGGCCAGTACTCGTTCACATACCAAAATGTGCAATCGTCAACCGGATCCACCGAAATGCCCGCATACGATCCCCACTGTCCGTTGCCGTTTTGCGGGGGAGTCTCTGGCGTCACTTCTTCCCCTTCGTCCGCGCCATTGATGATGGTGACCTCGGTCGGCGCAGTGGAACTGGGGAGATTCCAAACCGAAGCACTAATGCCGGGATCGGTAAAGGTGTTCGAGATGCTATAACCTACGGCGGCGTTTCCCACGTGATCCTGAGCAATGCTTGGCAAGAACCTGAAATAGTTGCTGTCCGGGCTAATCAGACCCTGCTGAAATACGCTGGGGGTTACGCTGCCGCGCAGTTCGTACCACAGTATTCCCGTTTGTGTGGAGTTTTGACCGACCCCGAGCCCCGTTTGGACGGTGCTGCTGATGAGGAATGATTCGTAAGGAACGCTTGCAGATGCAAAATTGCGATAAGCAAAACGAGGCATAAAGCGGTCGCCGACCGAATCAACCTTTTGAGCGCCGACCCCGGTAATACCGGGCTCCGGAACACAGTTCGTGATGGCAGGACTGTCCGGATCGAAGAGATAGCATCCGGGGGTGTAAGTTGGAACCGTAATGCTTGACAAGGTGTATGTCAGCGGATTCGTCGACCAATCAGGCGCGTGAACGTCCCATAAATTGATGGTTGTTGAGGTTGTGGGAAGAGGATTGCCGACTAAGGATGGGTTCTCGATACTAGCCATGAATTCGTCTCGACCTGTCGGAGGAGGCGTGGTGCCATCAACATCGGCCGGTATAAGGCTGTGTGCAAGGTAGACGCCGTCGCTAAGTGGACCTGTAATCTGAACGCACTGGCCCGGAGCATTAGGTACGCCAGCACCGGTCAACATGGTTGTCCGGTTAAACGCACAGATGACGGCTCCCACTTCGGCCTGTTGGCTAACGTCCACTGTATCCATTGCGGCGTAGTAGGCGTTCCACCACGTTCCTAACTTCGGCCAATCCGGAAGCAATGTGCCGGCCGTGAGGTATGCGTCCAACTTAAAAAAATACGGGTACCAGGCAAACGTCGGAGATGTGAGGTCATCCGTGTTCGAGACGGCAATGCAGAAGTAATACTCTTGCTGAACGGTGGTCTTAGCGCCTATAACCCAGCGGCTCGCCAGGTGATCGAAAATTATGACAGCGTCTAACTGAATTTTAGGATCTTCGCAGTGTGGCTGACCGATCCACGGCGTTCCTATCGATTGCGGAGTTGACCAAACGGGCGTGTAAGGTGGATTTTTGTCATAGCCTTGATACTCCGTATTTACGTACTCCAGGAACTGCTTAGTTCCTACGGCACCATTCGGATCGATGTCGGTTTCACCCTGGTTCGTGGAGTCCTCGGCCATGCCGGCAAACGAAGTTATGGCGTCGACGGTCACCTTTGTGGTTAGTGGTGCGGATTGTTGGCCGCTCTGATCTGTCGCGACCGCTGTGTAAGTCGTGGTTTGGGTTGGCGATGGCACGCTGAAGCCATTGGGGACCGGACTATTGGCTGCAACCCTGCCCGGACTCGGGCCAACGCTGGTATTGATTACCACATAAGCGGTATTTGAAGAAGAAGTCCAGTTCAAGTTAAGGGACGCGCCAGCCAGAATCGCCGGAGGATTAGCACTAAATGTAGTCATGGTCGGGGCTGGGCCATTTACCGTCACGCTCACCATGTTGGTGGCGGTCGCGCCACTCGCTCCTGTTGCGGTTGCGGTGTAGGTTACGTTTGCGGTGGGGCTTACCACGTCCGTACCGCCGGTTGCGGCGGTAAAAGTATAGGCTGGATCGCCCACGCTGTCGGTGAGCACCACCTGAGTAGCGTTGGTTGCGATCACGGTGAGCGTTGTGGAGCTTCCGGTGGGGATCGACGTAGGATTGGCAGAAATAGTCACAACTGGCGTCGCGGGCGGGGTAGATCCCCCTCCAGACGACGAGCCGCCACAACTCGCGAGCACGATGGTCAAGCCCAAAAGAAGTGTTGAAGAGTTCGCGCGCCCGCGAAAACATCGGTTGATAAAGTTTTCCAAAGTCGTGAAAGCCCCCATCCCATCCTCGATCATGCTGTAGGTTGCGCCGCTGAGTTGTCTCACATCGCTTGGGGAAGCGGAATTCCCTGCCCCCGCAGGGTTATTCCCGTAATGGTAACAGAGTGCGAGCTTACCCGATGCAGACTAGAGACTCTAGCGACGCGTTACGGAAGTTACGTTTCGGCATTTTATTTTGCCGATCGGGCTAGCTCCATCGCCCCTATTTCAGCGCGCTTACAGCCGGCTCAAGCCAGGAAAATAAAGCGTTATTCAGCGTGGGGAACTGCGAAACCAAAAGACTGATCAGCGGCAGGGCGACAAACGATCCCATACGGACCCAGAAAGCTACGCCGAGTTCTCCGGGCTTGGTCTGAGTAACGAGGCTGAGAATGGAGTCGCGATGGACCTCCGCGGAAACATAGCCCACCATGCCTACGATGAATATCAGCAGTAAAATGGCCGCCGAACGCAATGCAACCCTGGGCTCGAATGGATAAGAACTTACCGAGAGCAGCAAAAAAATGTAGAGGCCCGCGACTGTGATGGTCAGGGTGCGCATTCGCAACAATACACACAGGATAAAGTTCAGATAAACCAAGGCGACAAAACGTTCCGCCAGGCGGCTGGCCAAGGGCAGGTCGGGAACGTCATCATCCTTGTCCTTGCCTTCTTTCGCGTCCGGAAGGGAGGCAACTTCGCTCAGGATCAAACCTTCGTCGTCCCACCATCTCGACTGGAGATAGGCAAGAGCCGCGGCACAGGTCTTGGCCATCTTCTCCTGTATTTCCTGATAACTGTCGATACAAAAATTTGAGAATTCCGATCCTTTTGAAGGATGCGAGGTCGCAGATGGCAACGTTTCCGGGGACGAAGCCGGTTCGCCAGCTCCAACCGCAACCATGGCTGGCTGCCCATGGGAGTCGAATATTTTTGGCGTTCGCTCGAACACACCGCGCATTTTGTCCTGCGAGTCGGCGGTAGCCTTAATGCTATCGACCAAATCATCGATGGTTTGGTCGCCCGCACGAGGCTCTATTTCTCTTTTAAGACTTTCAAGAGTTTCCAACTGCCGCGAAACCAGGCGGTACAAGTCCTGCCAGCGAGCCCCACCGAGTCGCCAAAACGGCTCCCAAGAAAGATTCAGTCCACCGAAGGCGCGCCGCAGAGGAAAATGATCCAGGACCGTAAGGATGCGGCGGCATTCCATCCAGATCACGAGCAAACGGAAGACACAGCCAAATACTGCCAACACTACCGCGCCTAAAGCGATGGAAAAGGCCCATTCGAAGTGCCGTGTTTCCAGGCTAAGAAGCGGATGAGAGTAGTTCAGTGCAAGCAGCCCAACGAACGCAAGCGCGCACACCGGACCGTAAACTCTGCGGTTACGCGAGCATGGTCGAGCTAAGTCGACGATCCTTTGCGCCCACTCCTCCGAGGGCCATATGCGCGAAATAACCGCCGCCGACGTATGCCCGGGAGGCACTGACTTAGGTAGATCACCATCGAGAGGGAGCCTGGGATGCCGTTGGTCCAGCAGCGCAAGGCCAGAGAGCGAGAACCATGCCCACCACAATCCGGCCGCCAGCAGGCAAAGCAACGGTAACAGGGGCGAAACGCCGGAGGTAAGGTGCACATAGCGGTAAAGAAAAGAATTTTGCGAGTGGCCGGGAAGTACATAAATAAGCACAAAGCAAGCAATCATCAACACCGCGACGCGAAGGAACAGGCGACTGTCGCTCGGGGGACCCCGGCGGTTAAGCTCTATGACACAAATTCGACAGTGAACCACTGCAACGGCAGCGGCCACGAGAAGAAGGAACAGTTCGGCCGTAGGGGACCATACCACCCAGGCAACGCAAGGCCAAACCAGCAGCAAACTTGCCAGGAGCAGCAGCCAGCCGATAACGGCGATCAATGCGCTCCGGCACGAGTCCTTCACCGGAGCCAGGAGCGTCATAGCCGAAGAGCCAGCCATAATGGAGCCTTCGCGGAGAAGCAGCCAGAACGTCGCCATCAACAGCAAAACAAATCCGCAGGAGAGCCTCCAGAAAAGCGGCCACACCGGGAATTCGCGGGAATGCGGGGACGGCGCAGGAACCGAATTCGCACCCGTAGCCACAGGTCTTGTCGAGGAATGAATCTTTCCTTCCGTATAGGTGCCATCTTCCAAGTTCGCCACGGGCCAAAACCCATCGCGGCCCAAAACCGTCAGCCAGACCACCGGCTCCAGTGGCACGTCCCTCGGTCCGCTGAGCAAGGGCCAGCCATACTCCGCGTACCGGGCGAACGGGACAAAAGGTGAGGAATCCTCGCAACCCGGCGGTGGAGACGCTTCCATGCAGGTGATCTGCGAAAGGGTTGCATTGTAAGTGCCCGTGGCATAGGCCGCGGGAAAAATGTGACTCACACGAGTCTCTGGCAAGGACTGCGGAATTGCCACTTCATCCTTAATCCCGGGAAGTAAAGAGTAAGTGGTAAGAGCCATCACCCCGTGCAATAGCGAAACGTCGTCAGTGTCGCGGCTGAGCAGGAGATCCGCGGGCGTGGCTACGACACGCGCCTGCGAATATCCCTTCTTGAGAAATCCGCTCAGGAAAATTGTGTCCATGGGATTGGTGGCTTGCAGAACCACGAACTGAATATGGTGCTCGCGGAGCGCGGCAATGATGCCCAGAAGAATTGACTCCTGCGACAATGGCGTCTGTGAATGCGCGTATTGCTGCACGGAGTCGTCGTCGCTGCCAGTATCTTGCAGATTCAGCGGCAACGTCGAATGAACTTGATAGTTGCCGGAGGACGTCGAAGACTGGGATTGAATTCCCTGCTGGTAGGCACTGCGCAGTTGCGAAATATCGCGTGGGAAGTAGAGTTGGAGTACCGAGTCCTCGTGCTTCTGTAGAACCGCCTCTTGCGCTGCATCAGCCGCTGTGCCGGTGTCCTCAACGCAGGGGCTGGATTTCGAGGCGTAATTGCCAGCGTCCTTGCAAAATTCTCGATTGCCGTACGCCGTTTCATCCTCTGCGAGAACAGCAATCTGTTGTGGGGCGTAGCCTCTGCGGTTTTCAAATTCGATAAACCGGCGGAGCATGTAGCGATCGCTCTGCTGAAAGGTTGCGAAGTCGACCGGCGGCGTGCTCTCCGACTTGTGAGTTTTAAACCAGTTCTCGAACCATTGCGCCGTATTCCAACTGCTAATGGTACCGCTGCGGATTACGACGCTGTTGAAGTGTTTCGATGGTACTTGACTTGCTAGTTGAGCCAGAGAATATAACGATCCGGAAGACGTCGGCCCAATAATGCGTAAAGGAATCTTTGCCTGGAGATCTCTTGCCTCGGTAAAAGCCGCAATCAATTTGACTGCGGTATTGAATTGAGTTTTGGTTACGCCGCCGGTCGGAGTTTCCCCAACTACAAAAATAAAGAGAGCCGAATTGAGCTTCTCCGGACTATCACGCCGGAAAATCATGAGGCCAGGCAGGTCTTCTTTATCGCCCTGGTAATCGTTCTGTTGCAGCCGGATGCGAAAATCCGTCGATTCCGTATGTTCCTGGCTATCCCATGGCATCGAGGCCCGGTCGAAAATCCAGTGCACTTGCTGCGCACCCTGCTGGATCGCATCCATCGAGCGGTCGAAAAATAGACTCAGATGTGTGTGAATAGGATCGGGAACGATCGCAATGGCAAAGTTAATCTCGGTCGTTTTAGCCAGACTTCTAAATTCAGGACTCAATGGATCGCTGGACTTGCACAACTCTTCGACGCCATCTGGCAGGTCGGGCGAGAAGGATCCGATGGTATTGAGCAGGTCTTTTGCCGCGCAATAAGGTTTGCCTGATTGCTCGGCCAGGGAGCGGCGCGCGATTTCCTCGACCGATGGCTGCGCCGGGCCCTTTAGTGGAGAGGCAGGGTTGGGACTGCCTCCGCGCAGCAAACCTAATCCGAGTCCGAGCACCAACAGAGTTTCCATGCTCCCCACGCCTTTTTGCACGACCATCCTCCAGTCAGTCCAGGGCCACAAATGACGAGCCAGAACCGGCACGCAAGCGCACGCGCTCCACTGCCAATCAGCGGGTTATGCTGACCATCTTGATTTGAATTACGGCCCGGCGAGGGGAAGGCGGGCAAGGCCGTTTGAAGTACGGCGAAATTGTCCTACCGAATCCGAGGAGTGTCAAGTACAAAAGCGATTCGAGTATCTGCCACCGCACGAACCTTCCATAAATCGGAAATAACTGAGATACGCGTGAAACTACAAGCCGATTCTTTCCCAATTGGCAACTCCTTCCCGACTAATAAACATTCTTGATTGACGACAAAATATTTTTGTGATTAACTTCGCAGAACTGGGGCGAGGTTCGGCGCGATCCAATCGCGAATTGGTGCGGTACACGGAGAAGCCACAATGAAGTACATCAGTTGTGCCACCCTTGCTACTCTCATCCTTGGTTTGACCCTAAGCGCCAGTGCGCGGGATGTTATCCTGCCCGCCGGCACGCTTCTGCAATGCACTCTCAACGAACCCAACTTTTCCAGCGCCACGGCGGCCGTGGGCGACCCCGTTCTTTGCCATCTGCGAGGCGTCACCGAATTCGGTCAGCAGGCGTTTCCGCGTGGCAGTTATTTAGTCGGGCACCTGGAGTCGGAAAAAGAGCCCGGCCACTTTTTTGGTAAGGGCAACATGAGGCTGCAATTCGACCGCATCGGCTTGCCGAGTGGCGATTTGCCCTTGGATGCGAAGGTGATCGCGACCCGGGGTTACAAGGTGGGCAAGGAAGGCGACATCAAAGGAAACGGGCATGCCAAGCGCGATGTTGTCGAGTGGATGCTGCCGCCGTTGTGGCCATGGAAGGTAATCATGCTGCCGGCGCGCGGTCCACGACCGGTGCTGAAAGGTGAGTCGGTGATGACTCTGCGGCTGATGGACGATGTTCAGGTTCCGCAGCTAGCGCAGCGCACCGTCCCCCCCGGCTGGCACTTCTTCAGCCAACCCACCAACCAGTCGTTCCACCAGTCGCAATTTCAGCCGGAAACGCCGCAGCTTTCCGTGCGCGCCGTCACCTCGACCACGGACATGGAATTGACCGTGGCTCCGCAGGCTTCCTACGCTTCATTAGTCAGGACGCTCCCGGAGACGGTGAGTCAGGGCAGTTCGCCGGGCATGCCTGTGTTCGTGCTGACCAGTGGAATCTCTTTGTCAGTAAGTGGTTACGGTTATCAGAACGGCCGCATTACTTATACCCTGGCCAGCGGAGGCGGAGGCGTTGTCAGCACCGATGACATCGACTGGGATACCACCACTCGCATTAACTCGAAGCGGGGTGTGCGAGTTACTCTTCACAATAAGCAGATCAGTCAACTAACTCCGGGGATGTAAGTCAGGTCTCCGGAGTATTTTCTTTTGATTTCCAACCTTATGGGCAGGACTTGGTGTTTGTCAGGCCCAAAGGTTGGCTTATGTTGAATCACCGATCGGCAAGCTCAACCACACGCGTCAGATTCTTTGGCGAGTCGGGATTCAGTCCCTTTTTCAAGCCGTAATAAACGCCATATAGCTGGCCGCCGATCACGAAGGCTGCGAGCCGCGCATACTCGGGCGCGTCGAGACCCAGCTCGATGGCGAAATCGGAGGCGCGTTTCGCTCTTGCATCGAGTCGATTTGCGATCACCAGGGTGGCCGCGCCCAGAGATTTCATTTCTTCGAGCAGCTCGAGCTCGGCGTCGTAAGAAGTTTCCGACATCAAGAATGCGATCAAGGTGTCCGGTCCGGCGATGGATTTTGGGCCGTGCCGGAATTCAAGGGAATGAAACACCTGGGTGTAAGAGCACGACGACTCCGTCAACTTCAACATGCACTCCGAAGCGATGCCGAAGAGTGGACCTTGCGCGAGGAAAACAAAGTCGGAGAATGTGCGGGAATCCGCGAAGCGGCGCAGACGCTCGGGCATATCTTTCAATAGTGGGCTTGCTTGTTGCGGCAGTTCGAGCAAGGCACTGGCGAAGGCGTCGTTCCCGGAGGCCGTTGCGGCCAGATATTGTAGACCCAGCAACATGGAAGTGAATGAGCGCGTCATTACTGTGCTCTGCTCGTTGGCGTCGAGAAGCTTCAGGGTCAAGCTGCAGGCCGCTTCCAGCGGCTGGCCGTCGGTACAGGTGATCGCGAGCGTACGAAGATTGAACTGGTTCTCAAGCATCTGCGCGGCGCGGATCGCCTCCGAGGTGCGGCCGGAGCGGGAAATCACTACTGGGACGTAATGCCGCTCCACATAGAGCGTCAGAGACGGATACATCAGCAGATCCGAAGCAGGGACGGCACGAGCCGGCAGCTTGAGATGGTTGAAAGTTGCGGCCGCGGCTTGCGCGAGATAATAACTCGTACCACACCCGACGAAGATCCACTCTGTTGCCGGCTTCGCCATTTGGATGGCGGAGCGAAGATCGGCGTTGGACGCCAGCTTTTCCAGGCACTCGCTCCAGCACTGCGGTTGAGAAAATATTTCCGTCAGCGTGTGCTGGCCCTGCTCCATGATGTCCGCCGATTTCATTGGCCTCGTTTTCCTTACGTCACACCAGCGTAACTTTTACTCCCGCCTCTTTAAGGGCGTGCAAATCTGTTTTTGGAATCTGCTTGTCGGTGATCACTTCATGAACCTTTGTGACCGGCATAATGTTGCACAGGCTGCGGCGGCCAAATTTGCTGGAGTCACAGACTGCAATGGTTCGCCGTGAAATATCGACCATGACGCGGTTTACTTCCGATTCCAACAAATTCGGGGTGAAAAGGCCGGCTTTGGTGTCAAATCCATCGACGCCCAGAAACAAGATGTCGGCGCTGAGTTGGCGCAGTGTGCGCTCGGCCAAAGGGCCGACGAGAGAGAACGAATTCTTGCGCAGCGTACCTCCGATAAGAATCACCTCAATATGCGTGCCCGCGAGTTCAGCCGCAATATTGATCGCATTGGTGATTACGGTAAGTTGCGCCATATCTTTTAAGGCTCGCGCGATGGCTGTAGTGGTGGTGCCGGAATCGAGGAGTACAGACTGGCCTTCTTCCACCAAACCGGCTGCTGCTAGGGCAATCTGCATCTTCTGTTTGCGGTGAAGTTTTTCTTTTTCGCGCAGCGTGGGATCGAGCAGAGCACCAGCCTGCACCGGCAGCGCGCCGCCGTGAGTGCGCTGGATGATTCCCTGTCCATCCAGGAACTCAAGATCTTTGCGGATCGTGATCTGGGAAATGCCGAATTGGCGCGCCAGATCCTTGACCAGCACGCGCCCATCCCGGTGGAGGACTGCCAGGATTTCGCGGCGGCGTTCTTCGTTGAGCAAACCGTTCGAAGGCATGGTGTTTCGTTTGGTTTCGAATAGCAACTTTCGTCGAGGAGCGAGAGTATTGTCAAGGCCGCGCCGGCCGCCCACTTCCCTCTTCCATCTCTCGCGCCGCGCTGTTTCCTGCGCTCTGTTTTATGCCCTTGAACTGGGTAAATAATTGTTCGGCATTGCGGTGGTAGACCTTTTCCAATACGTCATCGGGCAGGCTCAGACCGTAAATCATCCAGCGTCCCTGCTGCGGATATTGCGCATAAGGAAAATATTCATCGTTGGTCTCGAACCAGCGAAAGTAATTCTGGTAGATGGATTCGCCGGCGCCTTCGTCGGTTCCGAACATAATGCGATCGGAATACTTCATAAAGATTTCGCGGGTTCGGCGCGGCTGGCGCCCGAGTTCTCCTTCGCGAGCGCCGGTTTCGATCATGACGTTGGGAAATTTTTTCAGGGTCTGTTCGACAAAATCCAGATTCTCCGGCCAACTGCCAAAGTGCAACGCCGCGAAAGTAGTATGCGGATGCTTGGCAAACATTCGGTCACGCTGGGCCAATAACTCCGGCAGGGACGGATATTGCGGGCCATAGAAGCTCCAGTCGGGATGCTCGATGAGTTCTTCGTAACGTTCGTTGTGCGCGTCGATGGGGTGAAAAAAAGCTTCGGGATCTCCCACGTGAATGAATACCGGGATGCCAAGCCGTCCACATTCTTCCCAGACGGGATCCAGGCGCGGATCGTCGATGGTGATCAGCTTGCCGGTTGCATCGCGCACCCCCAGGCCAAGTTCTTTTAGAACCTTCAGGCCGCGGGCGCCGCGCTGCACCGAGTCGCGCAGTTGTTGCACCATGAGCTGGCTGAAATTCGGGTCGTTGATTTTGGACCAGTCGTATTGTGTGAAGACCACGAATCGTCCGGGATAGGGCTTAACCATGGAGTCGATGATGGCCTGGAGTTTGTCACCCCACATTCCCGTAAGAATGACGATGGTCTTGATGTTGAGCTGGTCCATGCGAGCGACCATTTCCCTGGGATCGACGCGATCTCCGATGCCAACCGCATCATTGGTGTGGGTGTGCACGTCGATCACAGGAAACTTGGCTCGGTGGATTTCGTGTACAGCAGCATGCAGCGCGGATTCCGGTTGAAAATCTTTCAGCAGGATGGTTTTCTTGCTATCCGCATCGGCGGCAGGTTTATAGCCGATGCCAGTTTGTTGCGCGACGACTTGCAGCGTCGGCAGCGCGATGAGCAGTGCTGCCGCCGCAACTCCCGGTTTCACCAACCCGGCGATCGCATGGACTAGTTTTCTTGGGACAAGTCGATCCATAGCAAGTCAATCCTAATCAGCCGAGACATTAAGCATCAGAAATAAAACTTGAGCGCAAACTGAATCTGCCGTGGAGCTCGCGCCGCCAGCGGAAATCCGAAGCCGCTCTGCGGATTCGTCGGGTTAAGTTCCAGGGGGGTTGGTTCGGCGCTGATGGCGCCAAATTGTCCAAACAGGTAGTTCACGTGGTTCAGCACGTTGAAGAACTCCGCGCGAAATTCAAGATGCTTCTGTTCGCTGATTGGGAATTGCTTGACCAGAGAAGTGTCCCACGTTTTATATCCCGGTCCCTCGATATCGTTGCGCGGAGCATTGCCAAAGGTCCCCAGAGTTGTATTGTTGGCAAAGGCACAGGTGTTGAACAGGGTTCCAGGAATACAAGGGGTGGCGTTGGGATTGCCGACAATGTTGGGGCGAGAACAATAGAAGCCAACCGTGCCGCCACAATCGGAATTGGAAACCGACACGATATCGGTTGCAGTATAGTAATTTCCCGTCGCCGCAGAGAAGACACCGGACATTTGCCAGTCCCCAAGGATCTGGTTCACCACTCCGGAAGTATTGCCGGCGAACCTGCGTCCGTGACCGAATGGCAGGTCGTAAACGTAGCTGAAGACAAAGCGTTGGCGGACGTCGAAATCGGCGTTGCCATAATTCTGGTTGGGGAAGCGCTGGTCCTGGAAATCGCCGTTGTTCACCGATCCCAGGCTCGCACTGGAGGCGTTATCCAGAGCGTGGGCGAAGGTGTAGGACGCTTCGTACTGAAGGCCGTGTGAATATCGCTTTTCCAGCCGTACCTGTAACGAATCGTAGTTCGATTGTGCATTCGAACGCAGGGTATCGATGGCCGCATCCAGCGCGGGATTGCAGAATTGCCCCTGCGTCACCAGCGAACATGGCCCACCGGTACCGCCGGGCCAATCGTTGTTGTTGGCCGGACGCCGGGGCGCGAGCGCATCGGATGGATTGGGATCGGGAATAGCTTGATTGGCATTATAGAAGGCGAACAGCTTCAGACCGCGGGAGCCACCGTAGGAAACTTCAAGAACGTTATCCGCGGGAAGTTGATATTCCCAGCCTAAATGCCATTGCTGCGTGTAGGGCGTAACAAGGTGGGTAGCGAGAGAATAAAGGCTGGGCGTGTTGGGATCACTCAGCGAATTGCTGGGAAACCCTTGCGACAGCACGTTAAGCGGCAAGGTCCCGGAGATGGAGCAATCAAGAACTGCCGCGTTGGCCGCAGGAACGCTGCAATTTGGATTGAACACCTGTGACGCAAAAAATGGAGGGTTGAAGCCGGGGCTGGGATTGGAGAAAGGACCATTTTCCTGTCCGCCATAGAAAATTCCGTAACCGGCGCGTATCACCAGTTTGTTGGCGAGCGCGTACGCCATTCCGAGGCGAGGCGCGAAATTGTTGAGATCGGGAGAGATCAGTCCCCGAGAACCATTACGCAGAACTGTAAGCTCGGTTCCAAGAGTAGGAGTGAGCTGCTTATTTTGCCCGCTGGGAACGATCAGCGACTGCGAATTGAAATCGAATGTCGCCTGATTATTATTCGCTTCTTTAATGGTCGAGAAGAGTTCGTAACGCAAGCCCAGATTCAGCGTGAGCTTCGGCGTCATCTTGAAATCGTCGAGCGCATAGAACGCATAAATATTGCGGCGGTAGTCGATATTGTTCAGCCCAGTGATACTTCCGCCGTCGGGAATGCCGAGCAGGAACGTAGCGATGGATTCGCCGCCGGAACCGGGCGAAGCTGGATTGTCGGTGAAGTCGCTGCCAAAACTCATGGTGCCGCGGGCAGCGGCGGGCTCGAGAATGGTGAATTGTTCGAAGCGAAGTTCTGATCCAAACTTCGCCGCATGGCGTCCGCGAACCCAACTTAAATTATCGGTAAAAACGTAGCTGTGCTGCGATTCAATGGCGGGAAGATATCCTGAGCTGCCAATAGCCGCTGTGCCGTCACTGAAGCCGATGGAAGGCAGCCCACCGAGGTCCGGCCCGTATGGAACTCCCGGGAAGCCGAGTTGCTGCGCGACATTTACGTTATAGTTCAGGTTGTAGCGGTGCGAATTAAGATGATTGAAACCGAAACGAAATTCGTTGATCAGATTGTTGCGGAAAGTATGGATCTCGCTTGCGGCGAGTCCCTCGGCAACATTGTCGCTGTAACCGTCCTGAAAGCTGCCGCCATCGAGCCCGTTGTTGAAGGGTGATGGTAGGAAGGTGCGGTCGTTGCCGTAGCTGAAGCGGGCAAAGAAATTGTCTTTGTCGCTAATGATCTGATCGACCCGAATGTCGAACTTGTCTTCGGTTTCGCTGCGTTTGGGATCGGCCAGAAAATTGTTGCCGCCACCCTCCGTGGTATTGGAAACCGGAAAAAGAGCGGCCAGTCGTCCCGCCAGCGGATCGATGCTTCCCGTGGGAAAAATATTAGTCGGCTGTCCGCCGGAGTAACCCCCGATGGGGACGCCGCAGTAGCCGTTGGGATTGGCTGCGGAGGCTCCAATTAGCCGCGAGTTGAAAACTTCCCCCTGATAAGTCGGGCTGCCGTTGCAATCCAGCGCGACCTGATTGGTAGGATTGCCGTTCACATCCACCGCCATTGCGGGGGTGGTGGTAAGAAACGCGGAGAAATCCCCGCTAATCTCGGCCTGAGTAGGAACAGTCGAGAGTTGCGGCAACCCCTGCCGGATGCGCAGGCCCTCATAATCTCCAAAGAAAAACAACTTATTTTTTACGATGGGGCCGCCGAGGGTAAATCCAAACTGGTTCTGCTTATAAGGCTGCTGGCCGAATTCGTCGAAGGGGTTGGTGGAGTCGAATTGCTCATTTCGCAGGAACTCGAACAAGTCGCCATGAAACTTATTAGTTCCGGACTTGATAACGGCATTCATAATCGCGCCATTGCCCCGGCCGAACTCGGCGCTATAGGAATTGGTTTCAACTTTGAATTCGGCGATCGCATCGACCGATGGCTGCACCACATAGGCAGCGCCATTCAATACGTCTCCCAGATTTGCATTGTTGTCGATGCCATCCAGGAGAAAATTGTTTTGCAAGGAGCGTGCTCCGTTGGAACTAAAGCCGTAGGTTGTTTCCACCCGCGATCCGGGCTCGGCGGCCGCGATGCCAACTCCGAGCAATGCGAGTTGGGCATAGTTGCGCCCATTCAACGGCAGCGCATTGATCCTGCGGCTGTCTACAACCTGTCCGAGTTCGGAGGTTTCCGTCTCGAGTTGAGCGCTCTGGCCAGTCACGGTCAGGGTTTCCGTGGCCATGCCGGGCTCCAGCTTTATATCCAAGCCAACCCGATCCTGAATGTTCACCTGCACTGGTCCGGCAATTTCCTTCTTGAAGCCTTGCTTCTCGACCGTCACCGTGTAATGCCCGATTTTGAGCGGACTCGCGACATACTCGCCGGCGTCATTGGTGGAGAGTTTCAGCTGTATCCCACGATCTGCATCGCTCACTGTAACCTTCGCGCCTGTGACTACGGCTCCGCTGGGATCCCGCACTAAACCTACGATCGCGCCGGCATCTTTTTGCGCCCAGAGCGGGGTAGATAACACCAGGGAGACAAAGGCAAGGACTATGGGCGCAAGAATGAATGAACAGATTTGCAGGCAACGGAAACGTACAAGCATGGCGAGCTCCTCGGTGTTAATCCCGAAAATCAGTTCCAGCCGGATTTGGGCTGAAGCACAATGGGAGTGCTGAATTTTGACTTACGGTGTAATATTACGAACGATTACTTTTACTTTCGTTTGATAGCATTTGTCAACTGCCATATTTCGGGCTTTTGCACCGGTTGCCCTGGAGGAGCGGATTGGCCCGTTACGTGACAACGCACAATCGAAGTGCATAATGAGGACTCAACTATGATCGCCGGTCAATTCAGAACATTTCCGCTAACCATAGCACTCGCTTTACTCGTCGCGGCTTCGGGCTGCTCAAGAAGCTCGAAAGCCTCGCCGGAACTCTCCCAAAAGGGAGCAGATGCCAAATCCGAACCAATAAAAGCCTCAACCATTCAGGTGTCGATAGCGCCCGGTGCCCCGGTTGTGCTCACCACTGGCACCACGGAATTTCAGATCCGGACGGACGGGTATGTACAGGCATTTTTGCTGAAGGATGGAACAAGGCTTTCACTCGACGACCCCGGCGCTGGAACGCTGGCGGATAGCGATTTCGTACGCGTCGGCGACAAGGATGTACATTTGGCACTCGATCTCGATCATGCTCAGGTGCGCGAAGCCACAGGGAAAATGGGATCGGGCAAGCGCGTGGAGATTCCAGAGCATCAGCTCAAATCTACCGGGACGGAATTGCAGAGTGTGTTGGCCCTCGAAGTCTATGACAACTTTCCCAATATTCTACTGAGCACAGTGGAATACAAGAACACCGGCGCGACCAACGTGGTTATCGAAAAAAGCGTGAACCAGCGGCGCAAACTCAATGCGCGTTTATCGGATGCGAAGGCGCAGCCTTGGGAAATGTGGTCCTTTCATGGATCGAGCTACGACTGGGGAAAAGACGATGTAGTCAAACTAACGCCGGCTTTTTCTCAACCCAACGTGATGGGAGAAATGATCAAGGGTGGCTACGGGGGCGGAATTCCAGTAGTCGCATTTTGGACGCGCCAAGTCGGAGAAGCCGTAGGCCACGTCGAGACGATTCCGATTCCTTCGTCGATCCCTACAAAAGTTGGAACGGATGGGCGGCTGAATACCGAGGTGGACTATCCCGCCAACGTCACGCTGAAGCCAAGCGAAACCTATTCCACGCCGCGCAGCTTTCTTTCGGTCTTCGCGGGAGATTTCTACGAGCCGCTGCGGATATGGTCCAGCGTGTTGCAGAAAGAAGGCTGGGAGCTGCCGAAGCCATCAAGCGAAGCTTACAACGTGAGTTGGTGCGGCTGGGGATATGAGGCCGACGTGACTCCAGCACAAATGCTGGGCACGGTTCCGAAGTTGAAAGAGATGGGCATCAAGTGGGTAACGCTCGATGACCGCTGGTTCGATGTTTACGGCGACTGGAACCCGCGCAAGGACACTTTCCCCGGAGACTCGATCAAGAAGATGGTGGACGACTTCCACAAAGACGGCATGCTAACGCAATTGTGGTGGCTGCCGCTCGCGGTCGAAGATGGCGAAGGCAAATACGAGTCACACAAGTATTCCGTAGCGAAGATTGCGCAGGAGCATCCCGAATGGCTAGTTCTGGATAAGAACGGGAAGCACGCACACATGACTCGAGGACTGGCGGTGCTATGTCCCGCGGTTCCCGAAGTGCGTGCCTACTATAAACAACTCACGGAGAAGTTCATTCGCGATTGGGGCTTCGACGGCAGCAAGCTGGACAATATTTACAGCGTTCCGAAATGTTACAACCCGGCGCACCACCACAAGTCCCCACAGGTTTCAGTGAACGCGATGGGAGACATTTACAAGGAAATTTTTCAGACTACGCGCGCGCTAAAACCGCAGAGCGTTACGCAGAGCTGCCCGTGCGGCACTCCCCCGTCGCTGGCGTGGCTGCCTTTCATGGATCAGGCAGTCACCGCAGATCCAGTGGGCGCTGGGCAGGTGCGGCGGCGTATAAAAATGTATAAGGCTCTGCTCGGGCCTGAATCGGCCGTTTACGGAGATCACGTCGAACTCTCCGCTATGACCAAAGTCGGCAACGATTGGAAAGAGCACGGCGACGATTTCGCATCCACCATTGGAACCGGAGGGGTAGTAGGGACGAAGTTCGTCTGGCCCGATCCCGGCCCCAAATTCAAAGACGTCAATTTAACTCCAGCAAAAGAAGAGCGCTGGAAAAAGTGGATCGGCTTATACAACGAAAAAATGCTTTCGAAAGGCGATTTCGAAGACCTCTACGTAACCGGCTATGACACTCCCGAGGCATACGCCATTGCGAAAGACGGCAAGATGTATTACGCATTCTTCGCACCCTCAGATTGGAAAGGTGAAATCGAGCTGCGAGGGTTGAAGCCCGGCAAATATAGGGTTAGCGACTACAGCGAAGGCAAGGACCTCGGCACACTCGAGGCTGAGGCCAATGGCGTAGCAAAGCTGACGACCGAATTCAAAGACCACCTGCTACTGGAGGCCACTCCGACTCCGTAAGACAGTCGAATGGGGGCCCCGGGCGGAGTCGAACCGCCGACCAACGGTTTAGGAAACCGCTGCTCTATCCAACTGAGCTACGGGGCCAATGCGAATACGCCCATTATCTCACGTCAATTTGAGTGAGCATCGGCTAGCGACGCTTCGGATAAACACGTTTGTTTGCCTGCAACGCAAAAGCCGGGGACCCGGGCACAACCGTTTGCCCGACACACCGCAAATGATTTACCCTCGCCGCAGTCATGAATCCAAACGGTTCCAATACTGCGTCAGATCGCTTTTCCCACGCCATGCGCCGGGAAATTTACGAACAGCCCCAAGCCATCGCGAAAACCATCGACCAACATTTGAAAAACGACATTCTCTTCCCCGGCAGTCTGCATGCCATCGAAAGTGCATTGCTGACATTCGAAAAGCTGATCATCGCCGCCAGCGGGTCCAGTCGCCATGCCGGCTTGGCCGGCGAAATCATGATTGAAGACCTTTCGGGCGTCGCCGTTGATGTGGAATACGCCAGCGAATATTGCTATCGCTCCACCCATGCCGCCGTTGACCCCATCGTCATGGTGGTTACACAATCCGGCGAGACTGCCGATACCATTGCGGCGCAGCGCGAGGCTCTCACTCGCGGCGTGAAAACCATCGCTGTTTCGAACGTAGCTGATGCCACCATTCCTCGCGAAGCCAGTGCCGCCTTGATTACAGGAGCTGGCCCCGAACTCGCCGTGCCCGCGACCAAGAGTTTCACTACGCAGGTTACCGTTCTTTATCTGATGGCATTATTCCTGGCTCGCAAGCGCGGACGTATGACCTCGGAAGTCACTCGATCCTACCTACAGCGCCTGTTGCAGCTTCCCGAAGCCATCGACCGCAATCTCCGTGCCTGGGATGATCTCGCCGACCAATTCGCCGAAAAACAATTCCAGGCCGAGAAATTTCTATACCTCGGACGCGGCGTTCACTATGCCATTGCCCGCGAAGGCGCGCTCAAACTGAAAGAAATTTCCTACGCGCACGCCGAAGGCTATCCCGCCGGAGAGCTGAAACATGGCCCCAATGCATTGGTCGATGAAAAACTTCCCGTCGTTGTGATCGCCACCTGCGATCATCACGATCCCGATTCCGTATTGCGTTATCGCCGCACGCTCGAAGTCATGAAAGAAGTTCGATCAAGACATGGCCGTCTGGTTGCCGTAGCGTCGGAGGGCGACAAGGAGATTACCGACATTGCCGACGATGTCTTCTTCGTCCCTGCGGCTCCGGAGTTGCTGCTGCCAATCGTTGAAGTGATCCCACTCCAACTTTTCGCCTATCACGTGGCCACGAAAAAAGGTTATAACGTGGACCGTCCGCGAAACCTGGTTAAGGCGGTGGTCACCGAATAGGAACCTTTTCACGACAGAAACCATAGAAGACAGGAAATCATAAGGATCTAATCTTTTCCGTTCTTGCATTTGTTTCCTCTGGGCCGCTGTGGTGAAAGGCTTTCATCAACGACGAAACACTCATGCCCAACGCTCATTCGTCTCACATCGATCTACAATCCGTCGCCAAAGAGATCATGCGGCAGCGCGGTTTCGATCCCGACTTTCCCGCCGCAGTCCAACAGCAATTGGCTGAACTGCGCGCCCACCCTCCCCAAATAGAGGCCGGCAGAAATGTTCGCGACCTGCGAAATCTCCTTTGGTCGTCGATTGACAACGATACTTCCCGCGATCTCGATCAGATCGAAGTTGCCGAGCATCTGCCCAATGGCGACGTAAAAGTTTTCGTCGGCATCGCTGACGTCGATGCCTTCGTCCCCAAACAAACTCCCATTGATCAACACGCCGCCAGAGAAACGACCTCTGTATACACCGGAATCCGAGTCTTCCCCATGCTCCCGGAAGAGCTTTCCACCGGCAAGACTTCCCTGCTGGAAAAGCAGGACTGCCTAAGCGTAGTCGTCGAATTCGTTGTCGACGCTGGCGGCCACGTCACTTCGAGCAACGTCTATCGCGCCCTGGTTCGCAACCACGCGCAACTTCAGTACAACTCTGTGGGAGCCTGGCTGGAAGGCGCGGAGACAGCGCCGGCCAAAGTCGCCGCCTCCACCGACCTTCAAGCGCAGCTGCATCTGCAGGATGAGGTTGCACAGAAACTAAAGAACCAGCGCATCGAGAATGGAGCCCTCAGTCTCCAGACCGACGAACTTCAACCCCTCATCGTGAACGATCAAGTCGTCGACATGGAGAAGCAGCAAAAGAATCGTGCGACTGAATTGATCGAGGATTTTATGATCGCCGCCAACGGCGTGGTGGCGCGAATGCTCGAGAAAGTTTCATCTCTGCGCCGCATCGTGAAGCAACCGGAGCGCTGGGACCGCATCGTGCAGCTCGCGGCCACGCACGGCGAAAAACTTCCGCCTGACCCAGATTCCAAAGCGCTCAACAATCTTCTGATCAAGCGCAAAGCCGCGGATCCCGATCATTTTGCCGATCTCTCCCTGACTGTGATCAAGTTGTTGGGTCCGGGAGAATACGTCCTTGAGCGTCCCGGCGAACCTTCCCCCGGCCACTTCGGACTCGCAGTGCAGGACTACACTCACTCCACTGCTCCCAACCGCCGCTTTCCTGACATCGTCACGCAGCGCCTGATCAAAGCTATGCTTGCCGGCCAGTCCAATCCTTACTCGGATTCCGAACTCACCGCCATCGCCGCCAATTGCACCCAGAAGAAGACGCCGCGCGCAAGGTCGAACGCGAAATGTCCAAGCGCCTTGCCGCCGTCGCCATGCAGAATCGCATCGGCGCCACTTTTGACGCGATCATCACTGGCGTGACGCCGAAAGGCACTTTCGTCCGCGCCCTGCAACCGCACGTGGAAGGATTACTGGCGCAAGGCGCGCAAGGCCTTGACGTCGGCGACAAGTTGCGCGTGAAACTCATCCGCACCGATGTGCAGCATGGGTTTATTGACTTTGCAAAAACCTAAACGCTGCCCCAAAAATCTCAGCTCGATCGCCCTATCTCCCCAACACTCCCATCGAAACTTTATTGCTTCGCATGACTCATCCCCTCGAAATTAAATTTGAGCTCTGGAATCGAACTCCTGCCGTCGTTAAGGCGTGATCTCAAATACCGTCCCGACGCTGAACTCGCCGCCGTCGTAAGCGGTACCGTAAAGATTCCCGGCGCCGTCGAATACCAATCCTGCTTCCGGATTTTCTCCTCCAGGCCACGCACTACCCAGGCTGTTAAAAGTAACCAGCACGTTGTCGCTCCATGTTCCACCGCCCACCGGAGATAATTCGAAAACCACTCCTCCATCTGAGTTTCCGCCGCTTTCGGCTGTTCCGTACAAATTGCCCGCGCCGTCGAGAATCAGGTTGCCGACGGGATCACAACCGTCATCACCGCAGAAACTGAAATCGTGCGGGAATGTTTCCGTCCACGGCCCGGTCTCGGTTGGTGACAACTCGAAGACGGTGCCAAGGCCGTTCGGCTGATTGCCGCCCGAGCTTGTGGTCCCGTATAAATTCCCCGCGGAATCCATCACCAGGCTCGATACCGGATTGGCCCCGTCCGTCCCATTGAACGTGAAGTTGTGCAAAATTCTTTCTTGCCATGGCTTGCCTGCTCTGGGGCTCAACTCGAACACGACGCCCTGAAACCCGGACCCGCCAGTACTCGTCGTCCCGTACAAGTCGCCGGCCGAGTCAAAAATCAGGCTGCCCACTGGGTAATATCCATCGATGTTGTCATCTTGCTGGAAGTCATGCAGAATCTTCTCGGCTCCGGTCTTCGTGCTCAACTCGAACACCGTGCCGCAGCTCGCCGCCAGGTAAACGCAGTAATTGAACCCGCCGTTTTTCGTGGTGCCATAAAGATTCCCAGCGGAATCAATGATCAGGCTGCCATAGGGATACTCGCCATCTTTCCCGTTGTTATTGAAGCTATGAATAATCTGTTCTGCCCAGCCGGTCTTGGTGGGCCGAAGTTGGAATACCGTGCCATAACCATATGTCCCGCCCGCTACGGTGGTGCCATAGAACTTGCCGGCGCCATCGGAAACCAACCCAGCAGTCAGAAAAGTTCCGTCACCGGACGCGCCAAAATTATGCATCACGGTCTCCGTCCAGCCGCCGCCCTCCTTCGGCTTCAACTGAAACGCCGCTCCACCCAGGTAGGGTCCACCCTCGGTATATCCTCCGCTGTAAGTGGTGCCGTAAAGATTTCCGGCACTGTCGAAGATTAGGGTACTTTGCGGCCTATTTCCTCCCGAAGTGCCGGAAAAATTAAACAGTACTGTTTCCGTTTGTGCCAAAGAGGTGCCTGCCATTGAAACGACCATGAAGGCAGCCAGCGCTGTTAGTACCGGAATGGAAAGCTTTCGGCGTTGCATGAGTCCCCTCCTGAGAGTTGTTTCGTGACGAGGTGGTGTCTGGATCAGGGCCCGACTGCTTAAAGCACGCGAAGTCCGGCGCTCGAGAAATTGACAGAGGTGAGGGCCAGTCTCACTTGGGGAGGAGGAAAACACTATAGTGCGAGGCACTACGCGAGTCAAGGCCTCGCGCACTTTTGGTAGCGTCCTAGTTTGGTTTGTGGCGCTAGGCTTATTTGTAACTGTTGTATTCGTCGGGTCCATCGCGCACAAAACTTAGGGGGTTAGTTGCGTTAACGAAAAAACACCAGCGAGTCTCGTATGGCTCCCCGTCGCTCAAATCTCCCTTCTCCTCCCCAAGGTGGTCCGAATAGACTACTCTCCCGTAGAGGTAGAGGAATGTCTCCGCGAAAAGCATCTTTTGCCAATTCCAGCCGGGAATATCATCCAAGGCGTGATCTGCAAGAGTCTCTTCTCTGTCTGGCATGATAAGTGTCGAAAATGGACTCAGTTTGGTCTCGGCGTCCTTTGGATACACAGGCTTGGGCTGCAACCCCTCCTCTTTCTTCAGAACTGGGTGTTCGGAGCTACAAGACAGGATGTACGCTGGCGTCCTTCCAAGATTTTTAATGCTGATACGAAACCCGTGCGGCAGTTCCTTGACCCAAGAGGCGGAGATTACTATCCAAGGCCGTTCGGCGTTGATGACGGCTTTGGCATTCAACAGGGCGGCATCGGCACTTCTTTTTGCCGCTTCTGTGGCAATCCTGCTGTTTTCGGCTTGCTGTGCCGCGATGGAAATCATCCTGTCAGTCTTTTCGGCGGACTGCTGTATCTCCATCAATTGATCTTCATTGGCTCTAGCTTGCCGTTTAATCGCATTCAAGGTCTTGATGGCGTAGAAGATGCCTGCGGCTCCAATTGCTACCAGAGCACCTGTGAAGATCACATAAGTGCGGAACCACCAATCCGCCCCCGCAGGCGGCACGGGAGCCAATTCGCGGATGACTATGGTTTCTTGTGTATTTGCATCGGTTGGGGATTTGGTGGTGTTTTGATTTTCGTTGGATGTTACAGGGGAGGCGGTGCTGGACGGTGTCATTTGATTGCTGGGATCGTATTGGACTGTCTTGTTACTGCCAGCGTTTGCATTGGATGCCTTCCGTGGGATTGGAGGACCTGCCTGCACGGCGGCCAAGAGCACAGCCAGAGCGAGTATTTTCATGGTGGAAAAATTGTACGCCGACAGGTCTCAGTCCAGTTCGTTGAACCCACTACAGAACTAAACTTCCTTGGTGTCGGGATTGCTGATAAAAAATGCAAGCTTGGGTA
Organism: uncultured Acidobacteriaceae bacterium; assembly: GCA_963818235.1. Classification (GTDB taxonomy): domain Bacteria; phylum Acidobacteriota; class Terriglobia; order Terriglobales; family Acidobacteriaceae; genus Sulfotelmatobacter. The sequence goes on along the minus strand of CAWFRI010000003.1, from coordinate 1,715,985 downwards.
GTATGACTTCTTCCCGACGCATCAAGGTATTGGAACTCACTAAAAAAATAGGCACTGAGTTCCCTCGATTTTAGCGGTTATGTGTTAGTTGTTCATGGCCGCTCTAGTGCGATGCGCGAGCTAATTAAAAAACAAATTGTACCCCAGGCAGTGTCATATTTGGTGGGACACTACCCCCCGCACGCCCCGTTCGCGTCGCCAAAATAGTCTTCGCCACCGATTTTCACAATTCCCTTGACTTCGATCCACAAAATTGTGATGCTATTTCTATACGCATTAGTTCATTGACAATTGAATAGCATTAAGATAACTCAAGTGCCGGCAATATTTTACAGACTGGGCCCTACGATTCTAAGGCACTTAGGCGCAGCAAGTTCTCCTAAGTCCTTAAACCGCAATAATTTGCGAGTAACTCCAATGTTATCATGGATTTAGGGATATCTCGCCGGACCCCAAAACCAGCATCTGCTTGCCTCTCATAGATTTAGCGCCAGGGTCTGGAATTTTTTTTCGATCTGGATTTGCCTCCCGCAGAGCATCACGCGTGCCAATATTCACGGCCAATTCTGCCCGTTATCCTAGCGCAAGGGAGTTTGTGCGGAGGTTCATTGCTGGATTGGCGCAATTTTATTTGCGGCGTGATGATTGTCATTGGACCGGCGTCTCTGCTGGCGCAATCCACCGACTGCGCGCTGTTGAATAGTGATGGTGGAACTTTACTGAACGGAAGTCCTTCTCCAAATACCTCCACAATTTTTCGCCATGACCTCATCCAAACCCCAAAAGGCCACGCCGCTAAAATCGACGCCGAAGGTTCGACCGTCACTGTAGCGCCCGAGACCCTCGTCCAATTTGAAGGGGATGAACTTGTTCTGGACCATGGCGGCCTGGAACTCAGCACTGCGCGCCAAATGAAAGTACGAGTGAACTGCATTACGGTGATCCCTATCACAGCGGAGATTACTCAATTTAATGTGACCGATGTCGACGGGAAAGTTAAAATCGCGGCCTACCAGAACGACGTGAAAATCCACGCGGCCGGAGCGGCCTTCCGGACAACCAGAGAAGGCGAATCGTCAGACTCAATCGTGCGGCAGGGCGAACAGAAGACTCGAGACGAACACTGCGGTGCCGCGGCCAGGCCAGAAGCGGTGCCCGAGGGCATTGGGGCTATTCTGAATGGACCGAAGGCATGGATCACCGGTATGGTGATTGCGGGGACCATTGCGTGCTTCGGCCTGTGTCACGGGGACGATCCCATCAGCCCCTGGAAGCCTTAATTCTTCAGACGGTCGATATCCGCGTTGGTGTAGACGTGAGTTGCGTGCCGAGGATGCGTTTTGCGGTACGCCGCCGCTTCCGGCAGGGTCACGCCAAAGCCGCGTTCGCGCAGCGCCTCCGCGGTAGTCAACTGCCAAACCCCGTTATCCAAAATGCTAGCGGGAAGTTCACTGGTGGAGGATGATGCATTGCTGAAGCTGATTTCGATGAGGTTCGGGGTGCCATAGTAAAGAGAAAAGAAATCCACTACAGGCAAAGCATCGGCGGGCGGTAGCGATACCGTCTGATTTTCGGCGCCAGCCGTAAGGTCCGCGGTAGCGCTGGTGGCCCCCACTTGCAGCGGCGGGCCGGCCAGAGATAAAGATGGGGTGGAAATTGGCCGCGCGAAGAGCATCGAACCGTTAGTCATCAAATACTGCGGGCCGGTGGCAAAGTTTGTGTCCTGGCTAAAAGCCATCCCAACAGCCGAAAGCACAATCAAGGAAAACAAGAAGCCTCTGCGCATAGTCCCCTCCGCGAATGATCGCCGATGATTATGATGCAAACGAGCGATTTGTGGCGAGAGTCGTTCGACCCTAATTGCCGCTATTGGAGCGGGGTTCGGCCGCCGCCAAAGCGTTCGCCCGGTTCATCCGCCCGGTACGCAAGAGATAAAGCATGTAGCACACGACCGCCACATTGCCTACAAATACAGCGGAGCGCAGCCAGGTTATACCCCGTATCAATTCACGGATTTCCAGCGGAATGAGTAAAGTTCCCGATCCAAAGGCGACCCACTCGGCCCAGGTGCGCTGCTTCCATAGCCCGTAGGCTTCGATAAAACGCAAAGCGGAATAGACAAAGGCGAGCCTGATCGCCGCCCACAGGCGGGCATCGGTGATATCGTCGGCCAAATCCAGAAAAAGCTGGGCCGATCGCCGGTCCGTACTGATGTGCAAGAGCGCGAGCAGGCTTTCTGCCATCACCCAGGCGTCTTTATGGACCAGCAGAATGGCGATGATACCAACCAGCAAAACAAAAACGCCTTTGATGAACTCGATAGAGGCGACTGCCCGCAGAATGCGCCGTTGCGCGGAAGGGAGACCGGGTTTCATTCCAGAGGAAGGCATGCCGCGGGCGCTACGGAATTTTCAGAATATCACGGGAAAAGCAGAAGGCAGCGGCCGGTAGTGTCCTAATTTGGATTTTGGGCGTCGGTCTTCTTCTCCCATACCTTCTTGTTGGCTCTGTTAGCTTCCCATCCCGAGGTCTTGTAGAGCTTGAACCCAACCACGCCTTTTTCAAAAGCACAATTGAGCGTTACCGCAAAATGTTGGGTTCGTTCCACCTTGGAAACATCAACAAAACTGATCGAGCCTTCGACTTCAAAGTAACGCAATTTCCCGTTGCTGTAGACCTCGAATTCTTCGTGCGTCAATTGATATTCCACGATAGTCGAATGTCGCCCCCGAGGCGGGAAAGTCGATTCGTTAATGGCAATCCCGTCTTTTTGTTTACCGATAACCCAATCGGCCCGACTGAGACCGATAGGGTAGTTGGTTGGATTCACAATGTAAAAATTGAACATGAGATGGTGGAGAAACTTATCTTCGTCATACAACCAAATGTCCTCGCCCCCGCTCCACTCTTCAATACCTACCCATTGAACAAGCTGCGCTTGCTGAATCGCGGTACTGTCCTGCATGGCTTGAGTAGCTTCGGCGGTCTTTACGGCTTGGAAAGCAACCGCTATTCCCGTCCCAAGGGCGATGAGCACCAAGAGGCCAGTCAAAATATCGTAGGCGAGGGTCAGGTCTTCGGATCGACTCCACGGCTCAGGCTGTTTCTGGCTGTTTGGATGGAGAGTGGAAGCCTCATTCTTGCTTGCGTCGGCGTTTTCATGTTCGTTGAAGCAGTTATTAACCACAACAATCGAAGGAGATGGATCGGGGGGATTCTGGCGATTGTTGGATACTTGGGCTTTTGCTGTAGTCTTTTCAGCCTGTTTATTGACCGCTTGCCGTGGGAGTGGCGGCAATGGCTGTATGACGGTGAGGATCAAAGCGAGAAAGAAATATTTCACAGCGGCTCAATTGTACTACAGAAATACCTTGACAAATTATATTATTGTAGTACAGTAATAGACATGGCAAACGTACTCAATACCGACAAGCAAATCGCGGTAATCGGAGCATTGGCCGAAGGCTCTAGCATCCGTTCAATCGAGCGAATCACGGGCGTTCACCGCGATACGATCATGCGCCTTGGAGTGAAGGTTGGTCAGGGCTGCGCGAAGGTTCTAGATACCACCATGCGGAATCTGCCCTGCAATCGCCTAGAAATGGACGAAATTTGGGGCTTCATCGGCAAGAAAGATCGCAACGTCCGCGAAGGCGATGAAGCCGTCGGCAGCGTTTGGACATTCTGCGCTATTGATGCGGAAACCAAGCTGGTTCCGGCGTTCAAAGTCGGCAACCGGGATGCGGCCACGGCAAAGGCGTTTGTGCAAGACGTAGCCGAGCGCATGGCCTACCGGGTGCAAATCTCCACGGATGGTCTGAATGCTTACGTTGCCGCGATGCAAAACGCCTTCGGCGAGTTCGTAGATTACGGCCAGATCGTCAAGACTTATGGGCATGAGGAAGTTAGTGACAATCGCCGCTATAGTGCGCCCAAGTTCGTTTCAGCCGAGAAAAAGACGGTTATCGGCATTCCAGATGAGCGCCTAATCTCTACCAGCTACGTTGAGCGCCTGAATGCGACCACGCGGCTGCATATGCGCCGTCTGACTCGCCTGACGCTGGCATTCAGCAAGAAGCGCGAAAACTTTGAGGCAGCGGTTGCCCTGCACTTCGCTTACTACAACTTTGTAAAACGCCACAGCACCATCCGCTGCACGCCAGCGATGGCAGCGGGAGTAACTGGTAGCTTTTGGAGCGTGGGCGATTTAATAGAGGCGGCTGCATGAGCCATATTGACGAATTGAGGGAAGCAATTCACAAGCTCCACGGCGGGAAGGCCACGCACCGCGAGAGCGTCCCTGTCAAAGAAGTTTTCAATGGCGAGACAGTCTGGGATGGGATTGTGGAAGTGTTTCATCTGGAAGGCCACCCCAAGGCGAATACGGCCTATGCGTGGTTGCACGATACAGGCGACCCATCCAAGCCTAAGCAGCACGTTACTGTGCTCCATGTTCCGCCTGTGGTATCCCCTTTAACCGCCGTAAGAGCGTTCATCATTCAGGAGTTTAGAAGTAATGCCCAAGTCTAAGAAAGCGGGACGGCCCAAACTGCCGAAGGGCGAAGCAATGGGACGGGTAATCCAGGTTCGCTTTACCGCTGAGGACAACAAGGGAATTGCGGCGGCGGCGAAGGCCAGCAAACAGACGGTTTCAGAGTGGGTTAGGAGCACGATTCATGCCAGCCTTGAACGCTAAGAAATTCAAATTAGGACACTACCCAGCGGCCAGTGATCTGTGGCTAGTGGCTAGTCCAAGACTCCTCTCGGTATCGCTTTCACTGATCACTTTCACCGAGCGCTGAGCACTGGCTTTCATCGATTGCCCGCGCGCACTGCGGCCCGCAATTCGTTCACGATGTCACGAGAGGCTTTAATGGCCTGCGCGTGCTGGTTGACATTGAAGGAAATCGCGCCCACGCGGGCGTGGCCTCCGCCGCCATAGCGCTCACAAATCTTAGCCAAATTGACCACCGGTTCCTGCGGAGCCCAGGGGTTCGACCCGACCGAAACCTTTACGCGAAAACTGCTCTTGCTGAGCCCCACGCTATAGATCGATTCAGGATGAAGATAATAAGGAACGAACTTGTTGTATCCCTCTAGCGCCTGATCGGTGATATCGAAAAAGATCGTGCCATCTGTGCATTCGGCGCGCTGCCTGAGTATCTCTATTGAAATTTCGTGGCGTTTTAGCAGAGGCGGCAAAAGGGGCGCGATAAACGGCTCTTCCAGAATGGCGGCCAGCGGCTTTTCGGCCAACAATGGAATCAGGTTGGGGACGAATCCGTGATCCGGGGCGGACTCGATGACCATGGTTAGTTTCATGGCGGGAGCTTGCATTTCGACGGCAGTTTTGGCGTCGGGGTAGAGCGCCCCGTCGATGACATCGGTCCAGTGGACGAGGTCTGCCAGCGGAGACGGATTGAAGCCAAAGCGCTGCTCGCCGATCATGGCAATAAAGCTGGTACAGGACTTAAATGCCGGATCGTAGAACTTCCGGTTGCTCCCATCGCGTTCAAAGTGCGCGGCGTCAGCCGGTGAGAGGAATGCGCTCTCATGATGATCGAACCACCAGTTAATCTTCGGAGAACTGGAATACTTAAAATCGACGATGGCGTTTTCGTCGCCGGTAAAATGCGACTCATCGAATAGAGACCCGGCACGATGCAAAAGTCCGGAAAACTCAAAGTCGACATCGCCGCGGATGCGCTCGCGGTAGAAGCGGGAAAACAGCGCCGCCGAAGATGCTCCGTCGAAGCACTTATCGTGATAGAAAACTTTAACTTTCAATCCAATCCCCAGATGCCACGAATTTCCGCCAGCCCAAATCGCCACAAGATGGCGCGATTCGCGCTACGAAGTAAAAGCTAATAGGAATGACAGCTTAGGGGAGGAATGTCAAGGGGCAGAGCACATTCCGCTCATGCCCCTGCAAAAATAGACAAAAATGGGCTGCTTTAAGGTTCGAGGATCATAGTGCCGCCGTTGGCCGAAAACTACCCAGCCTGCTTTTCCGACAAGTCGCCAATGATGGGCAACTTATACATTTGCCCTTGGTTTGCCTTCATCAGCAGGATGACCCAAATAACCACCGCGCCCAAGAAAACTAAAAGGTGCAGAGGACCGGTGAGAAGAATCAGGAAAGGCACAACCGTCAGAAACGACAGGCAAACCTGAATGGCGAAGATGGCCACAGAAAAGAAAATGCTTTGAAAAGAGTGGAAGCGGATAAAGCGGCTCTTATTGTACGGCGCGGTCACCAAGAAAATGATGGCCGGAATGAAAGTGACATAAGCCAGCATTCCCGCCACGTTGTCGGTAAGCCCTGAAACATTGGTGACGGGCAAAGCTGCGGCCCGTCCACTGCACGCCGCACACACGGTTGCCCCGTCGGCAACCTGGGCACCACACATATTGCAAAACGCCATTGGAGTCCCCTCACTTTTGAGTTGCGGCTGCAAACCCGCCCGAGCAACATCGGGGCAAAATACCAGAAAGCCGAGAGAGAAGCAATCAATAAGTTACCGATCCAGAACTTGGGCTCGTGCCCGCATGTTGTTCGGCAAAATTGCCGATCACGGGGAGTTTTAACATTTCTCCCTGTAGGGCTTTCACGATCAACACCACCCAGATGACGAAGAGTCCGAGACTCACCACCATGGAGAGTAAAAGAACCATGAGATGCCCCAGAAGCGGAACAAAGAACAGCAAGATGCCTGCAACTCTAAGACCGGCCCCGGTCGCGATGGCTACTAGCCATAGGCCGAGGCATTGAAAGGAGTGAAAGCGCACAAAGCGGTCCCTGGCGTAAGGGGCAACGAGGAGAAAGACGATAGCCGGGATCAGCGTGCAGTAAGCCAGAGCTCCAGCGGCAGTTCGAGGCAGTCCGCCCACAGTGCCCTGCGCGCGCTCGACCGGTGGTTCAACAGCCTGCATGTCGCGGCCACAGGCGGGACAAAAGGCGACAGTGTCGGGCATTGCGGCGGAGCATTCGGGGCAGGAAATGGACATGAATTAGAGTAACCCGTCGCCGCGCACCTTACCAGAAAGCTATGCATGCAATCAAACTCGGGTTAACTCGCGTCCCAACTCCTCTTTGAACTGGAGCAACTCCTGATTCTCTGGAAATAATTGCAGGCCACGCATTACACCATTTTCTGCTGCCTGCCATTCCTTCATCTGAGCTCGGATGCTGGCGGCGCGCAAGAATGTGGCAGGATTAGGATGTTCACGAGCCATGCGCTCCGCAGCCTCAGCGGCTTGATGCAGCCAGTTCAGCAGAATGCAGCCTTTGATCATGCGGTCGTGCATCTGCCAGTCATCGGAATGGGCCTCGAGCGCGCGAGTGAGCCGGGCGAGGCCATTCTTCTTTAACCCGAGCCGGGCTTCGGTTAGCCCAAGTTTGCTGTCGATGCGCGCATCCTCGGGAAGTATTGCCAAAGCGCGAAGGTAAGAAGCGCGAGCCTCTTTGAGCCGGCTCAGGTTATAAAATGCGTCGCCGCACGTGCGTTCTTTCTCTCCCGCCGCCCTGCCGGTCATGGCTACTCCGGAGAGCAGAGCGAGAGCGCGATCGTTAGCATGAATATCGATGTACAGGTTCGCCAGCGAAAGTGCTGGAACGCTGAAGTAGCGCGAGTTCAGAGCCAAAGCTTTTTTGAAGCACTCAATACCGGCCGAATAGTTTCTGAATTGCTCGTATTCCTGAAGGCCTAACTCGACCCAAGCTTCGGGATCGTTGGGCGAATCTTGTACCTTGAGCCGGCCAAGTTTGCGGTAAAACTCATCTTTCGCACGCAATTCAGCGGCCGAGCACAAGTGGCCAAAATGGTGAATCATGATATCTGCGGAGGCAAGCTTCAGGCCCAGCGCGCGGATGCTCGATTCCACATGTTCGTGAACCCGGCCGGCATAGTAAATTTCAGGACGCCGGCGAAACAGCCGGCAGAGAGCAAAGTCTGCATAAGCTTTTGCGCCTGGCGCGCGCGGGATTGCGGAATCGTTCACCTTGATGGACGGCGCATGCCCACCAAAGCCAAACTTAACGGGAATATGGTTTCTCAGGGTAACGAGATAGCCACCGACCTTGGCATTTTCAAGCAGAGGCCGGATGTTTGCAGAAGCCGATGGATCGAGCTCTTCGTCGTCATCCATTACGAGAACCCAGTCGGTGGACAAAGCTCTCACGGCGGCGTTGCGAGCTTGCGCAAAACTATCCTGCCAGGGAACATCGAAAACTTCCGCCCCCAGTTCGCGCGCCAACTGGGGTGACCCGTCGCTGGATCCAGTGTCCGCTATGATGATTTGGTCGGTGATTGCGGCAACACTGGCAATGCAGTTTCGCAGCGTCTTCGCGCCGTCCTTCACGATCATCGCCAAGCCAAGGGATGGCACTCAGTATTTCTCCGATCGAGCAGAGAGCCGGGAGCGGGGTCTTAAGCTAGCATCGGCTGGATTGGCTTGCTCTTTAACGTCCGTGCCCCAAAGAACAGGGCGCTGATTCCCGTTTTTGCGCAGTGGACCGTAACCGAATCGGTGAAAAGTCTTATATAATTCTCCGACCAACCACATGGACTTTGACCAGCTCATTACATTTCTGGAAGTCGCCCGGCAGCGCAGTTTCTCTCGCGCGGGAGAGAAAGTTTTCCGCTCGCAATCGGCGGTCAGCGCCCAGATTCGCCAACTGGAACAGGAGTACGGAGACCGCCTCCTCGACCGCTCCGGCAAAACCGTCAAGCTAACTCCGGCCGGACAAATTTTTTACGAGTACGCCTTACGGCTTAAGGCGCTGCGGGACGAATCGCTTGTCGCCGTGGCCGACCATGGGCAAACGCCGCGGGGAACGCTGATGGTGGGGGCCAACGAAGCCACTTGCCTTTATGTTCTACCCGAGGTTTTTGGCGAGTATTGCCGACACTATCCGGACGTTCAGATCAGCATCTACCGCAATTTTACTTACAAAATTGTTGAAAAATTGGAGAATGGTTCGCTCGATGTGGGAGTTCTGAGTTTGCCGATTCAGTCTCCGAGCCTGAAAGTCCAACCGATTTTCCGTGATCGCCTGATGTTGATGGTGAGTCCTAAGAATCCGCTGGCGAAGATGAAAGCGGCCCACATCAGTGAGGTCGTAAAATACCCGCTGCTGCTGCCTAAGACCGGGCACACGCGGCGATTGCTGGATAAGCTCTTCCGCGAGTACAACTCAGAGCTCAAAGTTCGGATGGAATTGCCGAGCATCGGGATGATTAAGAGCTTCGTGGCTGCCGACCTGGGCATTTCGTTGATCAGCGCATCTTTTGCGCGCGATGAAGTTGCCGCCGGCAGAGTGAAATTGGTTGAACTTGAAGGGGCAGAACTATGGCGCGAATTGGGCTTAGCCTACCGGCGTGATCGCACGCTTTCGGTGGCAGCCAAAGCTTTTATTACGGTCTCTCGCCAATTGGCAACCCATCCGAAGAAGGCTGATTCTCCTGCTAATTCCTAAATGCTAGGCTGCCTCTGGCAGCCGCCCTTTCACACTCTGAACAACGGTTGCAGGAAGTTGCAGGACTCTAACCGTCGAATTGCTTTTCGTCTTCACTCGGACTGCGATGCCGTCATCTTCCGGAAACGGGTCGGAGACTACTTCAAACTCCTCTCCGTAAAGGCGAATGCGGCCGGAAATCGCGTAGCCTAGATGTTTCACTCGCGCACACATTTCCGAAATAGATAGAGCTTTAGGAGTGCTGGTTGCCATAATAACGTTATTGTAGCCTTTCCCAGACAAGCGTTCCAGGTAACTGAGTCATAACAGGGATAAAACGGCAATTCGGATCTGCGGGTTGCTGTGGAGGTTGTATCAGGAATAAACTCGGGATTCTTTATTCGGGGTTCTTTGTTTCACGGAGAAGATTGGCGCGTGCCGCACGACGATAAAGCCGGGTATAACCGCTTTCTGCTTCTGGTAGCAGGACTGGGCGGTCTGCTCTATGGAGTGGATGTGGGGATCATTGCGGGCGCCCTGCCTTATCTGGAAGCCACTTCGGGCTTGAATGCGGGGCAGCTTTCGACCGTGGTAGCGGCCGTCCTGCTCGGCAGCGTGATCTCAACCTTATTTGCCGGTGCCCTGGCGGACTGGATGGGACGCAAGCTTCTGATGACGCTGAGCGGCGTGCTGTTTGTTGTTAGCATTCCAGTCATTGCTGTCTCACACGGATACCAACCGCTGATTCTTGGCCGGCTTTTGCAGGGCATCAGCGCAGGATTGATTGGGGTAGTAGTTCCGCTCTATCTGGCGGAGTGCCTGGCCGCCGCGAATCGCGGAAAAGGCACGGGCGTCTTCCAGTGGTTGCTGACGCTTGGAATAACAGCTGCTGCATTTGTCGGAATGTATTTCAGTTTTCGGGTCGACGAGGTGGCAAAACTCGGCGACGCAGCCAGACTTCTCGCCTTTAAAGATACGGCGTGGCGGAGCATCTTCTGGGTTTCGCTGCCTCCCGGGATTTTATTCGTGATCGGCAGCCTCATGGTGGCGGAGTCGCCTCGCTGGCTGTTTCGCCGTGGCAAACGCGACGCTGCCTACGCCGCGCTGCTCCGCTCCCGCACCGCGCAGCAAGCGGATCTCGAAATCGCCGAAATGGAGCAGACCGCGGCCACCGAGAAAGGCGAGAACTCGACCGGAACCAAAGTCAAAGAATCGCTGCTGCGCCGGAAATATGTAATCCCATTCATCCTCGCGTGCGTGATCTTGGCGTGCAATCAGGCCACCGGCATCAACTCCATTATTGGCTATAACACCAATATCCTCTTGCAGAGTGGGCTCTCCGATGTTCAGGCTCACTGGGGCTACGTTCTTTTCACCATCGTGAATTTCCTGATGACCATCGGCGGCGTCATGCTGGTGGATCGCAAGGGACGCAAATTCCTGCTCTCTGTAGGAACCGCGGGAATCATCCTGTCCCTTATCTGCACCGGCCTGCTCTTTCACCAAACGGAACGTCTGCGTGTGGATTCAAGAGACCCGGTTCAGTCGATGGTGAATGCGGACCAGAAGCTCACACTCACCTACAACGAAATGCTGGCTGGGAAGTTGCTCAGCGCGGACGGAAGCGCCATCCCATCAATCGGCAGCCAGCCGACTTCGTTGGTCGTCATCTATTCGTACGGAGATTTCCGCGCCGCCACCAAGGCCGCGCGCTCCGACGACACAGCCGCGACGCCCATTGAAATCACTCGCGAAAGTTGTGTCCCTGCCAATAAGGTAGTTGCGTTTTTTTCCAATCCTTTTGGCGATCTCGACGCAGCCCGCCAAGCCCCGCTGAAAATCGATAACGCCCTCATCACTCCCCTGCCAAGCGAGCATAGCGGATGGGAGGTGGCCATCACACTTTTCGTATTTATGGCTTTCTATGCCGTTGGCCCTGGCGTATGTGTATGGCTGGCGCTTTCCGAATTGATGCCGACTCGCATTCGCTCCAACGGCATGAGCATCGCTTTGCTGCTCAACCAGGCTGTTTCGACAGGCATCGCAGCCATCTTCCTGCCCACGGTCGGCAAGTATGGCTATGCGACGATGTTTTGGGGATTCGCGATCTGCACGGTGGTTTACTTTGTCACCGCCGTGTTTTTTCTGCCAGAAACCAAAGGCAAGACATTGGAAGAGATCGAAGCGCATTTCGAAGGCTCGGACAAAAATGTGGGACTCGCACGAACTTAGCCGGTTGGTTATGAGTAACTCTCATCGAACCCTTAGTACTGTGACGCCAGTACCGGGATATAAAGGCACTCTAGTGGGGGCGTATAGCACGACGGTGCCATTTACCAAATCTAGCCTATGCCTTATCTTCGTAATCGAGCAGCACTTGGGGGAGGGCTGATCAACATACGCTCCGAGACTCAAACGAGTCTGGGGCGTTTTGTTTTGCGCTGAAACATTGACAACCGCCCCAAGCCTGCTTGACCATCCTTCATAGGACACCCTTAGGGAAACCAGATTTTAGCATCCAACATTTTATGAACCAGCGGCTCTGGACCATCGCTGCCATCATCTTTCTCGCCACATTCGCCTTTACCTCGTCAGCCCGCGCTGATGCCGTCCGCGGAACGATCGTACACGAAGAAACCTTGCGGGTAGCACCCAGTGCAGACGCCGCACGAGTGGGAGACGTCAAGCGCGGAAATGAACTGATTATCATCGAGACCAGCCGCGACTGGGTTCAGGTGGAAGCGATTCTGCGCGCGCCCAGCAACGAAGAAGGCGCGACCGAGGATGAATCCGAGGGTAAGGCCATCACCGGCTGGCTGCAGAACCGTTCCTTGGTTCAGAGCACAACACAGGATGGCGACAGGATTATCTTTGGCGAAGCCGTCGATTCCGAAGACCAGGCCAGCCGACGCCGCGGCCGGCGCGATGCGGCGCAGGACGCCATGCGGCTCTACTATCGCGTCTACGATCTGATGCCGGCATCGCCGCTCGCTCCCGAAGCTCTATACCGGGCCGCGGATATTCGCTGGCAGATGGAGCGCGCCGATGTGATGACGCGGCCCTCCGCTCGGGAACGCGACTCCTACATGCGCGGCCAGATGAAAGAAGAGTGGATGAAGTTGGTCATGAAGAAATATCCCAACACGAAGTGGGCCGATCTCGCCGCCTTCCGCTTGTTGGACAATAAACTGTGCGGCGACTGGGAAGGCTTGTCGAAGTGTCCCGAAAAAGAAGCTGAGTTGTACGAGACGTATGTGAAAGATCATCCGCAATCTCCAGCGGCCGCGGAGGCTTTGTACGATGCGGCTTGGCGCCGCGCGGCGCTGATCGAGATTTATAAGAACGAGCCCAATCAGAAGAAGGCTAACGAATCGAAAGACCGCGCCCTGTCGCTAACGCAGAGAATCATCAGCCAATACGGCCAGGCCGACTGGGCTTACCGCGCCCAACGGCTGAGCTTCTACATCCAGCACGACATTGCAACCTACGGGAACGCGAGTGACTGATCGCCTCAGGAACTCCGCGTGCCTCTCCTGACACAGTGCTCACTGCCGATCCGAGCTAGCTTCAGGGGCCGGATCCGATAACGACTGCGCCAACTTTTTCTGCGATACTGTTGCCTGACTTTCGGAGGGCGATTGAACGATTATTTACTGTCACTCATCTTGGGAATTGTCGAAGGCCTGACGGAGTTTCTTCCGGTTAGTTCTACCGCGCACCTGCGGCTTTCCGAAGCCCTATTGCACATCAGCCTATCGGATGGCTACTGGAAGATGTATTCCATCGTCATCCAACTGGGTGCGATTCTGTGCTTGCCAGTTTATTTTCGCAGCCGCATTGCCAAGTTTCTGTCCACGTTTCCACGCGGCGAACGCGGGGACCGCACAGTACTTACTCATCCTCTTTCGCTGGTAATGATTGCCTTCGTCATTACGGCAATTCCCTCCTTTCTGCTCACCAAAGTCATTGGCAAGCATCTGGAAAATTTGTACATCATCGGCTGGTCGCTGCTCATTGGCGGAATCGTGATGTGGGTGGTCGATGCGATGAATGCGAAAGCCGAGGCGGATGGCCCAACCGCTGCGGTAAGCCGCATCCATACCTGGAAGATGGATGCCATGAGCCTGGGGCAAGCTATGTGGATTGGCTTCTGCCAAATTTTTTCGGGAGTCTTTCCCGGTACCTCTCGCTCCATGTCGACAATTGCAGGCGGACAAATTGTAGGAATGTCGCGGGCGGCGGCCCTCGAGTTCTCATTCTTTTTGTCGATTCCAACCATGGTAGCGGCTACGGGATATACGTTGTACAAGTCGGTGATGGGCAAGGGCGAAAATCCGATTGGAGTTTCGCAGATCACGCCCGATCAATGGATCGTCCTGGCCATCGGCTTTATCGTTTCTTTTATCGTCGCCTATGCCTCGGTGGCGTGGTTCATGGCCTACGTACGGAAGCACGGCTTTGTGCCTTTCGCCATTTACCGAATCATTGTTGGTGCGCTGGTTCTAGTGTTTGCGGCGAGGTTGGCGGCATAGCCGTTTAATCCAGCGGCAATCACTTCCGGGAAGTAAAGTTGCAAATTGATGCAGCAGAATCCATCTGTACACTCCCGCCAAATTCGCCCATTGCCCGCGCCGCTGGTTCTTGGCATAATGGTGGGGCTCTGGCCGATTCGCGCCACGGGGATGTAAGTCCCGTGCAAGAACGGCCCACATGCGTTTTCTGGCAAGTATCTTTGTGCCCACGGGCAACCGGCGGCTGAATGAGCTGATCGGTTTTCTGTTGTGCGTCTCTGCGCTCCTCCTTTTCCTCGCACTCGCATCCTATTCGCCGCTTGACCCGTCGATGAACAGCGCCTCGGTGCTGACTGGAGCTCACGCCGCCCGGAATTGGATCGGGGTGGTCGGGGCTCTCATTTCGGACATTGCGCTGCAATTCTTCGGCATCGGAGCATTCCTTCTGCCGATTTTTCCCTTCATGCTCGGCATTCGCTGGTTTGCATCGAGGAAGATTCAATCTCCAATAGCGAAAAGCCTGGGAGGAACCTGGCTGGTCATGTTCGTTCCCGCCCTGTTGGCTTTGCTGCCGGGAAATCTTCGCTGGATGCACGTAATTCCGATTGAAGGTTTGTTGGGACGGGTTGTGGGCGATGTGCTAATCCACTACTTGAACGTGGCTGGAGCGTACATCGTGTGCGCCAGCATACTGGCAGTTGCGTTGTATCTTTCGACGGCATTTTCCTTTTCCTCGATTCGACTATGGGTTCCGACTCATTTTGCATTTGTGACGGCGCTGTGGAACCGCTATCAGGATTGGCGGGAAGAGCGCGAGAAACGGCAGCAGCAGAAAGAGCTCGACAAGCGCCGAGTCTCAAAGCCGGTGGTAAAGACTCAACTGATTCAGTCGCGTCAGACTGCCGCCAATGAACCTGCTGTGCAGGCGAGAGTTGCGCCGGAGCCGCGGCGCACAGGTATCGAGCGGATGCTTGATCCTGAGCCCGAAGTAAAGAGTGCGCCTGCAACCACGGGTGGAATTCTTCACGATTCTCTCGCCGCCATGGAAGCGCCGGTAGACCCCGAAGTGACGCAGCGAGCCGACAGCGATCACAAGGCCAAGACCACCATGCCCAAGATTGCAGCGGGCGGATACAAGTTGCCTTCGAGCAGTCTGCTGCAGCGTCCGGACGAGCAGCAAGCGGTCGATGCCGATGAACTAAAGCTTCTTGCGCAGGTGCTCACGGAGAAATACGCCGAATTCGAAGTTCACGGGCAGATCACGCAAATTAATCCCGGCCCGGTGGTTACTACTTTCGAGTTTAAACCGGACGCAGGAATCAAATACAGCCGCATCACTAATCTCACCGACGATCTTTGTCTTGCGCTCAAGGCTGAAAGCATTCTGATCGAGCGCATGGCCGGGAAATCGACGGTCGGCATTCAGGTGCCGAACCGGCAGCGCGAAATTATCTGGCTGCGCGAGAATATCGAGTCCCAGGAATTTATGGGGACGAAGTCCAAGCTGACGATGGCGCTGGGTAAGGATATCAACGGGCGCATCGTCACCGCCGATCTCAACGGCATGCCGCATTTGCTGATTGCCGGCTCAACTGGCTCAGGCAAGAGCGTCGCAATCAATGCTTTCATCATGTCCATTCTGTACAAGGCGACGCCGGATCAAGTGCGGTTAATCCTTGTAGATCCCAAGCGGCTGGAGTTGGGCAATTACGAAGGAGTTCCGCATCTCTACACGCCGATCATTACTGAGCCCAAGCTGGCGGCGAACGCACTACGCAATGCCGTACGCGAAATGGAGCGGCGTCTGAAATTACTGGCCGCAAAGGGCGTGCGGAATATCGACCAGTACAACCGGCTGTTCGAGAACGGCACACCCAGCCTGTTTGAAGAAGAATCTGACGACAAGCCGATTCCCTACATCGTGATCATCATCGACGAGTTGGCCGATCTGATGATGCTGGATTCGAGCAACGTGGAAGAGTCGATCACGCGCCTGGCGCAGATGGCGCGAGCGGTCGGCATTCATCTTGTGCTGGCAACACAGCGGCCGTCGGTCGATGTGATTACGGGATTAATCAAGGCAAACTTCCCCGCGCGTATTTCGTTCCGCGTGGCCACGAAAGTGGATTCGCGAACTATTCTCGACGCCAACGGAGCCGAAGCGCTGCTGGGCAAGGGCGACATGCTGTATCTGCCTTCTGGATCGGCGCGAGTGCATCGGCTGCATGCCCCGCTAGTCACGGAAAAAGAAATTGCTGCCGTAGTCGAATTCTGGAAAGCGCAAGGCTCCGCCGAGTACCAGCAGCAATTCCTCGAAGCGCCTAAGGACGAGCGCGAGTCCGGTGGGAGCAGCAGCGAGGGCGCTGAGGGATCAGGCAGCGGGGAAGATGATCCACTTTATCAGGATGCGGTGAAACTTGTAGTCGAGTTCGGCAAGGCTTCCACTTCCCTGCTGCAACGCCGGCTTCGCATCGGCTACGGCCGCGCGGCGCATTTGATCGATCTGATGGAACAGGACGGCATCGTGGGTGCGGCCGATGGCCCCAAGCCACGCGAAGTGTTAAAGCGTCCCGACTGGATTTCCGAAATTGAAGAGACGATGCGTTAGCGGCAAAGCTCAACGAGACCATGCGGAAACGCAATCTAAGAGTTCTAAAGTGGATGGGTACCGTGCCCGCTGTTGCTGTCTGCACAGTTTGCAACTGCGAATTCAAGGTCTCACTTGCAGAGGCAAAGCACCTGGCAGCCGCTCAAGACAGTCTGCAACGGCAGTTTTCCACGCACGAGTGCAAACCGGATGGCGCTGACTTTCAATGGGACGAAAACTAAGTGAGCCTATTTCGTCTGCGGATTGTTGCCGGAGAGACGTTTCTCCCGGGCATCGAAGAGGCGATTGATTTCGCTGACTAATTCCAGAAGCTTTTTAGGATCCTGCTCCACTGCGGCGCGCTCGCAGAGGGCCATCCAGGTTTCTCCACTTTGAACTTTTTCGTGGAGAGCGGCGCGCAATTCGGAAAGGATTGGTTCGATCTGGCCAGTATCAGTCGCGGCCAGGGCCTTGGAGCATAAGTCTTGGATTCGGCTTCTAGGGTCTATCACCATGCAGCATAAGATGCCGCGTGATTATTCGTAACCCTTGCAGTAAATCCTGTAAATTAGAAGCCGCCGCGCACCATAGAGTGAGTGGCGGCCTGCTGATTTTCTGCCGGAAAAGCTCTAAACTCTCAACACCTTCAAACAACGTCTTTCGCCAAACAACGTCTTTAGCGATGATGACTTTCCCGTGGACGAGCGTGCCCCATGCGCGGAGCGCGGCGCTCTTCTTCGTTGCATCGTTGCGAAATGCGGATCGAGAACGGCAAAGGAGAGGGTCAGAGTGCTACAGGTGGCAGACGAGAGCGACGGGAAAAATCCGCAAACTGCCTTAACGAACCTCCGGCTTACGCCAAGAGCGCAGATTAACGGCATACAAGCCAATGCAGAATACGTTCGCCGGAATGAAGCCGAATTGCGAGGTACGAAATCCGATCAGGCAAACCACGATGCTGTTGACGGCTGCCAGAACCCAGCCCTCCCAACAGCGCCGACCCACTAGAATGGTAGAAACAATGGTAAGAATGCAGGACAAATAATCAAGGCGGAACAGCACAGAACTCCTCCCAAGACACTACGAGTATGCGTCAGGGGCGGGCGAATCTTCCGTGATTCTTCGACAGCCGGGGTAACGGAAGTAAGCGACCAAAAGTTCGCAACGATAAAATATCTATATGCAGGAGTTGAATTCGTGAAAGTCCTAACTGAATACTTGAAGTTTCACACCAAAACTCATCGAGCCTATGTGCATATAACGCCGCAGGTGGAAAAAATTGTAGGTACCAGCGGCATAAAAGAGGGGATGGTTCTGGTTTCCGCAATGCACATAACCGCGGGGATATACGTGAACGACAAGGAGAGCGGGCTGATCGAAGACATCGACCAATGGCTGGAACATCTGGCGCCGTTTCGCAAGAACTATAAGCATCACGAAACCGGTGAGGACAATGGCGATTCCCACCTGAAGGCGCTGCTGATCCACCACGAAGTCATCGTACCCATCACCGATGGCAAGCTCGATCTCGGAACTTGGCAACGAATTTTTTATGCCGAGTTCGACGGGCAGCGCGATAAACGAGTGATTGTGAAAGTGATGGGGGAATAGAAAACAGAGAACTGGCCGATTGTCAGCGGACAGTATAAATATAAGGAATCGTGCTCGAGGAACGAAGAATCGCCGCTTGCCGGGAGTGGCGCGAATCCGTACTATCGAGAGCTACGACGTGGCTTCGCGATTTCGCGCTCGGAGGATCGAATGAGTGAAGAGCTTCAAGAATTACAAGAGCATGCCGAACACGCCCAGCACCATCCTGATTTAGCGCCGGTTTCCTTGACCATGGCCGTGCTGGCTGTAATGGTCGCGGTAGTAACGCTGCTCGGTCACAGGGCGCACACCGAGGAGGTCGTGCTTCAGGCGAAGGCCTCCGACCAGTGGTCGTACTATCAGGCCAAGAATATTCGTCAGCACGAGGATGAACTGTTCGCCGATCTCAGCGCGAGCGTGGCCAATACCGACGCCGGGGCGACCGCAAAGTTCCGGGAAAAATCCGCGCAGGATGCAGACCGCTACAAGCACGAGAAAGCTGACATCCAGGATGAAGCGAAAAAACTGGAAAACGAAGTCGACATGGAGCGAAAACGCGCCGACCGCTACGACCTAGCCGAAGTATTTCTGGAGATAGGCCTGGTTATTACTTCGATCACTTTACTTTCTGGAAAACGGATTTTTTGGCATTCAGGGATTGTATTGAGCGTAATCGGAGTAGTGGTTGCGGTCACCGGGGCGCTGATCCATTGAAGCTGCTTCGCCAGTATGGTGAATATATATTTACTATATTGAACAGATTTGCTCGACAGGGAATATTTCCATGCCCATCGCTACGGTTCTACCAGGCGCTTCCGGTTTGCTGAACCTCGCGGCGTCGCGCGCACGGCTGCCGATATTCTCGCAACGCACCAGCAGTTGAGCGCCTCGTAGCCACAACCCGAGGAACGAGTGCGAAAATTGCTAATTCCCGTCTGCTATAATCGAAGCCGCCCTCTGGTGCTGTTTCACATCGTGCGGAAGTGGTGGAACTGGCAGACACACCATCTGCCCGTATCGCTTTAGAAATTCTCTACAAGCTTTTGATAATAAACCTTCTACCTTTCGCCTCAATCACTTCCAATAACGCACCTCGGAACGGCCAGTAGGTGCCAGTAAGCCCCGGATGCAGGCAGTCGGTGCAAAATCCGGTGCAGTTCCTTGGGGTTACTATGAAGAGGTTGATATTCTGCTCTATTATCCCGACCGCTCACTTCTGCCAAGATGGATTGCTTCTCTCCAGTACAGCATTGTTTCGTCGCTGATTGCGGGCATTGGTTTGCTCTGCTCGGCTTCGTAAATCTCAGACAAACAGCCGAAGAACGCCTTTGACTCCTCTTCCAGTCCGAGAAGGCTCAAACACCTAAGGATTCTCGTGATACGCAGATGATTGTGATTTCCGGAAGAAAGCCACCACGTCGCCTTGGCGACAAAGTTCGGAGCGCGAGTGACTGTGATTTGCTCGCCTGAACGAGTCTCAAGCCCGTAGAAGTTCATCATGCGCAGGAAAGAAACTCGCAACTTTTCTTGCAGATCAGGATGCGTTCGGAATTCCTGAATGGATTCCCGGTTCAGAACAGGCGCGGCAAGATTAAATCCGCTCGCCTCGGGCAACGGGAAGAGCCATTGTATGTGGTCGTGAACGGCTTCCAGCAGATCATCTGGCCACTTTTGAATCTCGTGGAGGTAACGACCGCGATCATCTGGTTCGGTGCCGCTGTAGAACGCGGTAATCCGTGAGTTCAGCATGGAAAATACCGCGAGCTGAGATACTCAGAGTAATCCGTACCCCTGTTGTGCGGGAGAAGACCTGCGAAGAGTTCTTGATGAGTCATGCCCCGAAACGAGACCTCACAAGACACGATCTGCTGAAATCTCTCGACTTCTTCGCGGTGAGTCACGGCAGCATCACTGTCTCTCACGTCATACCAGAGGTACAGTAGCGTGAATCCATGCTGCTTTTGATTTCTGCACAAGCCAAGAATGTGCTTCAGCAATTGGGCAGCGTCGAGACATGTGAACTGCTCACTGCCATTGATGAGATTAGCTAGACCGCGACACGTTGGCAGGTCATCCCAGAGACCACGTTTTTCGAAATACGAGGATGCGAATCCCTTGTGCTCCCGGTCATCGTAGGGCTCGGCGAACTTGCTTTCTATCGCAGTAACATGCCCGCTAGTATCCTTGCGACGAAACACGACATCTAGATTAGGAGGATTGCCTCCCAGTCCCATCTTGAACTTTTGTTCGAAGGCAATTTCATTCGCCTCTTCGGTTATTTGAAGAGCCTTTAGAACAGGTGCGAGAGCCCGACCTTGCCAGTAGTCAAAGACGTTGCACACCAGCGCAGAAGAGGATCGGAGGGAAAACATCTTGCCACGCTTCCCATTCTGACCTAGCTCATCTCCGTCCCCGCTCTTGTATTGGTCTAGCGTCTTGGAGGTCAAAGGCTGATAGAGGTTGTTCTCCAGCGCAAGCACGGAGTCCCCGTCCCGCTTAATGTTATGGGCGTCAGCCCATAGGCGTTGATCTTTTCTGACCCGCAAGAGTGTTTGAGATTTGTTCATCGAAACTGTCCTAGACGTTTAATACCGGGGGCATTTCTGAGGGTCACGCTGTCTCCGGCTTTGTCACTTGTGCCTCCGCTAGTAGGCGCGTCAAGAAGAATGCAACAAATGCGCCAAACCGCTCAAGGCTTCGCCCCTGCTTCACCCGGTGACCAAGGATAAGCCTTTTTGGCTCGGCAAGTGCGGGAGCGACAAGCCGGGAGTCCAGTCCCGTTGGGGGGCGATCCAGTACCTCCGGGGCTGTTTTGTTCCTTTTATGCTAAAGTTTGACCATGGAAATCAGGGTCAACATCCCGGATGAGCTCGCGGCCCAGGCTCGGGCACGCGGCCTGCAACCTGAAGCCTATGTCGAAGAAATCTTGGCCCAGCAAGTGGGAGCTCAAGCCGCAGGTGGTCGGCAATTGCGTGCGCCGGAGGAGATCCGCGCCTGGCTTGATTCGTTGGCGCAGTTCTCGGACAAAATTCCCCCTCTACCAGAGACCATCTCACGGGAATGGATTTACCAGGATCACGACTAAATGGCTATCCCCTCGTGTTTGGTCGACACGAACATCCTGCTACGCGTTGCCAGACGTTCCGATCCCCAGCACAAACTCGTTGATACAGCTCTTGCTCGACTTGGCGGACAAGGTACGATTTTTCACTACACGCATCAGAATGTCGCCGAGTTTTGGAACGTTATGACCCGGCCCGTTGTACGCAATGGTTTTGGTTTGACCGTCAGCGAAGCCGAACGCGAGGTCCGCGTGATCGAGGCTGGCATGACTTTCTTGCCGGACAGTGAAGCCGTCTACCGGGAGTGGCGGCGCATCGTCGTGCAGCACGGCGTCTTGGGAGTTCAGGTACACGACGCACGGTTAGCGGCGAGCATGTACGTCCATGGCGTGAACCACATACTGACATTGAACGTGACAGACTTCAGCCGTTTCAGCGGTCTGGCCGCCCTTCACCCGACTAGTCTTTAGAGGACTTCCTCCGCTCTCGAAAATGTCAGGTCGCAGCAGTATCCTCACATTTCACTTGCGGCGCGGCAGCGCCCCCTCGTATATCGGAAATCATTTTGACGACTGGCTTATGATGAAAGGTTGGCGAAGTGAATTTCGGTACGGAAGTAACCACGAATTTCTTATTTCCGTTGAACTTGGGCACGCAGATTACCCACACTGGGCTCTGAGGCTAATACACAAGGCAATGTACTACACGCAATGGAAGTTCGATTGGCTTTGTTCGGGTCCGCTCTTCACCCCGTCACATGTCGCCCTCGCCCGTTTGTTTGAAGGTGGCGAACTCAAGGCGCTGATTGAGTACCGAGGCACATCGCAAAAGCCTTTTTACACGATTCGCAGATTTCCGCAGGGCGTCCGGAGCAAAGCGACCGGACGATTTGCACTTGAACAAGCTATGGCGGCTGCGGAAAATACCCAGACGAGCTAACCGCGTCCCGACATTGAACGTGACAGACTTCAGCCGCTTCAGCGGTCTGGTAGCTCTTCACCCGACTAGTCTATAGAAGACTTCCTCCATCCCGAAAATGTCGGGCGGATCACAGTATCCTCAAATCGCAGTTGCGGCACCACGGTGGCGAGATCTGGGACGAGCGGCGGGGAGCACATCGCTCTCTGGGATTCAGAGGACGAGCCGATCAAAGACTACACGGGAGCGCGGGCGAAGAAGTGAACGGTTCGCCCGCGCAGTTGAAAAACTGGGTGCCCTTCGTGACTTGCCCACGATGGTCATGCACATGACCGAAGCAATGAATCGTCGGCTGAATCCTCAGCAGTGCCTGAGTCAAACTCTCGCTTCCAGTTCCGCCATCGAGTATGCCGGCTGGCGGACCGTGGGTGATGAGCAGATCGGTGTCGGAGGGAATGAGATCCCATTTTTCGTGCAGCTCATCTTCCGGGAGATTGAAAACGCCGGCGTAAGGCGGAATCCACGGCGTCCCCCAAAATCGAATTCCTTCGATCGTCACGCCGGAATCGCGTAGGTAGTGAATACGGCCGAAGAGCAACTTGCGAGTCTGATCCTCCAGCTTTTTGTCGCACAGGTTCCCGAGGGCAATGTCGTGGTTCCCACCGATCAGAATCACGTAACGAAACAGCAGACTCTTCAGCCATTCGACTTCGGCGCGCAGCTCGGCAAACGATCCGAAGTGCGTCAGATCGCCACAGTGCACGAGCACGTCACCGGCCGGCAATGCTGGGTGTGCTCCGTGCGTGTCCGAAACCATGACGATCTTTATCAAGAGATCGCTCTGCTTTCACTCTAATTTCTGACTGCACCGCCGACCACAGCACAGCCGTGTGGTGAGCGTGGCGTTACCGACGCTGGCCCTAGTCTCACATTCTACTTGCGGCGAGCAGATCGGCGGCACCACGTCGCTGACCAAAGTAATCACGCCGAAGTGCCCGCGGTCATGGGACGGCGGTACTCTGGCGAAAACCTACCGTGCGAGCTATGGTTCGCGAAGTGGAGGAAATCCATGAAGCGCATTCTGATCGCTATCGTCTTTCTGAGCGCTGCGAACTGGGCGCAAACTTCACCAAAGAAAGCGACAGCAGACTACGGGAAGGAAATCACTTTGCAGATGCTCCCAAAACGTGATGATTCCTCGGCTGTGCAGCGCCAGAAATGCGATCATCTCGCCACCGTTCTCGTTGATCCGCAATATGGCGACGAGAACTTGACGGAAATGTCCGAAGAAGTACTCGCGAACATGCGCTCGAATACGATCTGTGCGGGGATTGCTCTCAACGATAAAGACATCGACAAATTAGGGACCGTGTTGTCGTTGCAGACTGACGTATCGAATGAACTCTTGCGACGTGTCGCGATCTATGCCGAGAGCGAGGAGAAGAAGTACAACAAACTTCAAGAAGACTATAAAGTTCTGTTGGCGTATCAACTGGCCCATGCCCCGGCTCCGGCGGTTTCGGTTATTGCTGGGCGCTCAGTTCCGAACTGTTCCACAGCCATCGAAACCAAAATCGATGGAGATTTCAATGGGTGGGACAGCGAAGTGATCTACAAGATGGCGAACGGCCAGATTTGGCAACAACAAAACTACCATTATCACTATCACTATGCGTATGACCCGAGTGTGATCATTTACCCTACTAGCATTGGTTGTCACATCAAAGTCGCGGATGATGACGACGAAGGCGTGGATGTAGTGCGAATTAAGTAGGTTTCTTCGCTCTTGAGGGCGATCCTCGTGGACGCGGCGCGCAGAAGCGCCGGCTAACCAGAGCTGTCTGTTTTTTCCGATTTCAAGATATGCAGTCGTTCTCGTGCATGCTCAACCTCATGGTCTGCGTAAGTGGTCGCAGCGGCGAGATAGCTTTCGTAAGAATTCACGGCATTTTGTATCCGCCCGAGGTCTTCTTGGACGAGTGCCTTGTTATACCACCCAAGCACTTCTGGTGGATTACAGGCAACAGCCTTCTCATGGCACACAAGCGCCTCTTCTAATCGCCCGAGCTTTCTCAGGCAGATGCCTTTGTTGTTCCAAGTTTCTGCGTGTTCGGGATCGATCTCACTGGCCCTGTCGTAGCAACGGATGGCTTCATCAAATTGCTCCATCTGCCGTAAAGTATTGGCTTGTTGTACCAAGGTTGTGCATATTCTGGATCTAAAGCAATTGCTTTGTCGTAACATTCGATTGAATCATGATAGTGGCCCATGCGATACAGACTCGCCCCTTTAGAGTTCAACGCATTGGAATAGACATGTGCTCTCCCGTAGTCCGTCCACGTCGCTCGATCAATTGTAAGAATTGTGTCGTAACAAGAAAGGGCTTCTTCATAGCGTCCAAGATGATGCAAGGCCGCGCCCTTTCCCATCCAGCCTGATATGCTCTCTGCGGATAGCTCAAGCGCGACATCATAACAACGTATTGCCTCTTCGAATCGGCCCCATTCGATCTAAGATGTCTCCCTTGCGTACCCAAGCACCGTCGTTTGATCGGTCGATCTCGATGGCTCTCTCGTAGCTATCGATTGCCTCGTGCCGTCTGCCCAATTCATCAAGGCACAAACCTTTGTTGATCCAAGCGGGAACGCATAGGGGGTCGATCGTCAGGGCCTTTTCATGACACTCAAGCGCTTCCAAATGATTCCCATTCGCGTCGAGCAGGTTCCCTTTCTTCGTCCACTCTTCCGCATCATCCGATCGTTCGCCAGTGACCTCTGTTTGCTTCGCGAGACTCTCCGGATTCCGTCGCCGCTGTCTGAGAAGCGCCGCATCGTATTGCGGTCGTTTGACAGGATCGCTCAACACTGCGTAAGCAGCATTAATCCACTTAATCTGGGTCTCAGAATAACCGCCATCAAGAAGTATCTCGTCGCGGCACTGCAGCCGTTTTGGGTCCCACTCGTTGACAAGTTCCCGGTAGGCACTTACGATCTGATTCTCATCGGCACCCTCTGGGACGTCAAGAACCTCGTACCAAGTGTACGAACTGCGCTTTGGACAGGGGTTCCGTTCCTGTGCTGGATCAGATTCTCCGCAATAAGAGCAACCGACTGGGAAGCCATCTGCAGCGTCATGGGAATCCGGGCTCACCCACAAGTGTGGAACAATACGAGGCAATCTCACGATTTGGTCGTGATCCCGCCACTTCTCTTCCTCGACGAAGTTCTTAGCTTCCCTTTTCGAAAAGGGTCCGCGCAACTGCCCGCGCAACTGCTCGGGTATCTTTAAGAGCACTGTTCCGTCGGGGAGAGATTCCGGGTCCCATCCAACTTCGCCGTCCTCCAGAACGTGCCAACCTGTACCATTATGGACAACGTAATATTCCCCTGCTGCTTGACCTTCCTGGATTGAGCGTTGCAGAACTTCCGGACGGACATTCTCCACTGGGATTAAGGCGAAATCCAAATGGGGAACGTCCGGGCACAGGTCATGCGTGCATTGATGATCCAAGCAGAAGAGGAGCCGTGACTGATCTTCAGGACAGCACTTACCCGTCGCGTTCCAATCAGGGAGTTGCGGCTTGGAAAGATGATCTTCCTGATTGTGCGCGATTTCAGCGAGCGCTGTTTCCCTTCTCGAACGACAGTCCTCATCCAAGGGATTCAATCTCATCTCGGAATCAAACGCCTGAACCGCGTCTTTGTACCTTCCGAGGTCAAAAAGACAGCGGCCGACGTTCTTCCATGCGCCCTGGAAATCGGGTTCGATCCCGAGCACTCGACGCCAGCTCCCTAGCTGCTCTTCTGTGCGGTTGAGCCTGCGCAGTAGATGCGCCTTGAGTACCCAACAATACTGGTTTCTCGCATCAATCTGCAGAGCCCGCTCCAAACAGGCGAGCCCTTCCTCATTTCTGCCCTGCTCCGCGAGACCTACTCCCATTATTTGCCAAAGAATCTCGTCCGTGGGGTCAATCTCTAACCCAGCGGAGCATACAGCAACCGCCTCTGCGAATCTGCGCTGCTTATGAAATTCCCATGCCTGGTCTTGTGTAGCCTTCAGAGAGTTGGCCCGAAGGAGATCCGCTATATCTCTTAGCCCGCGGGTGACCAATGACGCTCTGGTGCTCAGTTCATGCGACGACTTAACAACAAGCGATGTGATCTCGTCTCTTTCGTCATTGCTCGGAGTCTTAGGGTTCATAGATGCTGAAGATGTTGCCGTCTGGCTCGAACGTTTTGTTTGAGATTTTCGACGAGGTCGCCCAGGACATCGTTCTCCCGTCGCCGCCCCTCATCGACAGTAGTCTTCAATTTGCAGATTTCCGAGGCGTTGAGGCTGCTGATCTCAGTCTCGGCTTTTCTGATATTCATATTGGCAAGACTGATCCGTCGAATGGTTCTAACAAGTTCAGCTCCGACATCGCTGCCCAGCACGGTGTCTGGGTTGCTTTGATATTCTTCCAGAATCGCTTCAAGCCTGCCTTCATCACCTTTGGCATAGGCTAGATTTGCTTCGGTCATGAGACGTTCGCGGATCGCGCGGTCGCGATCATCTTGAGCTAAGTCCGGGTGGAGTTGCTTTGCGGCTGCGCGATACAAGTCCTTTAGCTTTTGGGAACGTTCAACGGGATGTGGCAGCGTTCGCGAAGAATCCTCCGCAACTCGACGCGATTCCTCCGCTCGCTTTCGGGCTTCGCTGGCCTTTTGTGCGGTGTTAGAGTCGAGGGGCCGAAGTCGAGCAAGCCGCTCTGCAATTAGGGCTTCAACTTCATCCAGCTCAGCATAAAGCAGATCCACTTTAGAGTGATAGAGTTTTTCAAATTCGGCCAATTCTAAACGCAAAGTGAGAAGCTGAAGTTCAAGATCTGCCAGGCGAACTTGCAGTTCTGCCAGTTCTTCGCGCTTCCTTGAAAGCTCGGAATCTTCCGGGCGGCGAGAATTAAGAGTCGAAGCCATTCTTGTGCTGGAACGTAATCATTCTGTGTTGCGGGGTACAGGGGATTGTACCCCGGAGGCACGGCCCGCAACCTCCATCCCTCCTCAATACGCTTCCCACTGATTTCCGCAGCGAGCACACATCCAACGTTTGTCCAACTGGACTGAGCGGTACCCATTGCTCAGGCCAATGGTTATCCTGCGGCCATTGTCCACCCTCTCGTTGAAATATTTGTGCCCACTTCTCAGCTAAAGTTTTGCTCATGGGCTAAAGCCATTTATCTATGCCGAGCAGCCGTAAGATCAGCGATCCAAGCTTTTGTCGGCGCCCACTGCGAGTTAGCGGGATGCCGATCTGCCGCGAGACGCGCGCTTTGAACGCCGATACGCCGAAGAATCGCCACCACGAAAATCCGCCTCGGTTCATTTCCCGTCTCCTGGCAGCTCTTTAGGAGCAATGGCGAATGCATTATGCACGAAGCCGAGATTATGACTAACGTGAAACACAGCCATCCCTACCGCCTAAACGTACTTGGCCGCATGCTAGACCTCTGGCCCACGCCATCGAAACCCACATGCCAGTTTCTGGCGATTCCGTACGGGCGGCAAGTTACGTTCGTGACTTGGAAGCGAGTGACAAGTGCGTAGTGTCGTCAAGACATTGACAGACCGGATCTAGCGGCGCGGCAGGGCTGCGCGCGGCGGCGGGAGGGAGGGAGAGGTGGCATCTTTCCGGCGGCATCAATGATCGCAGATTGAACCCTCTGCGCTGTTATTCCGCCCTCGGAATACTGGCGCACGCGCACCATTCGACGGTCTATGCGATTGCAGGTCGGAACTAGCATCTGTTACGGCTAGAGGGAGAATCTGACATCCCCCGGATAACTGGATAATAAGCCGAGGCTCGGAGGCCAGTGTCAAGGCTCTTCGACCGCGAACGCGGCGCGCGCAGCACGGCCTTGACACTGGCCGGGCCTCGGCTACACTCTGCCTATCCGGGGGATGTCATTTCGGAATTGCCACGCTAGCAATCTCATTTGTGTGCGTGGTTTGCGGTTCTATCTTGTGCGCCACCGGCTCCTCCTGAATCGCTGGGGAATGGGACACGTCGCGGCTGAGTGCCTGCGCCAGCGTCGCTGCATCGTTAGTATAAATCGGCGCGTCATAGCGTCCACGCGAGACGGAGACATCATAGCCGTGGCGAGAAGATGAGTGAACGACCGGCCTACGCGCTCGCGGCTCTTCTCCTTCCCCATTGCACGCTGCACGGAAATGCAGGTGTCACGGACCTCGGGGACGGCAGATGGCCTATAGTGGTCCCCGAAACTTAGACCAGCCAATAAGTTTAGGATTTTGACGAAGGTCGTTGACGCAAACGTGCCCGCTGCGACCAGAACGAAGAACAAAGATCCTTATGAGGTTTGCATTCATTGCGATGTCAATGCGCTTACTTACGTAACCTACCTACCGACTAGCACCGCTGGCAGAATGATTTAGGAGGATCGATCCATGAGGTTTGGCCGTCTTGCGATTCTGTTTCTGGGAACACTTCCCATTGCGGCGCAAACGAAGGCAGGCCCGTCTCCCGACGTCCTTTACGCCCGATGCAAAGAATCCGTGGTCACCGTACTGACGTTCGATGCTAATCGCGGCCCCATAGGCCAAGGATCAGGGTTCATCGTTGCAAAGAATCGGCTAGCCACGAACTACCACGTTCTTGCGGGAAGCGCTTCGGCATCCATCATTTTCAATGACGGATCGATCGCCACTGTCACGAGCGTCGTGGCCGCCAGCGGCCCAAAGGATCTTGCCATCGTCGAAGCTCAGACAGGTAATCGATCGCCTGTCGTCCTGGGAAACGAGCTGGAACTTAAGGTTGGTGAGACCATCTACGCCATCGGCGCGCCGAGGGGTCTTTCGGCCAGCCTGTCAAATGGTCTTGTCAGCGCCTTTCGGCAAGACGAAGGCCAGTTTCTTATTCAGATCACCGCCCAGATTGCTCCGGGTTCAAGCGGCGGACCGCTTTTCAACAGCCAGGGGCAAGTAGTAGGCGTCACGACGTCGCGGCTCAAGGACGGCAGCTTCGGTTTTGCGATGGGGGCGGGCGACGTGCAACATCTCCTCAAAGTGCCCTTAGGCATGAAAATCCAGCTGTCCGATCTCACTAGTGACGAGTCCCCCACCAAGGACAGCGAGCTCGGTTCCGCGCAAGCGCTATTTGATCAGAAGAAGTACGACGATGCGCTCGCTTCTTTTAGGAGCCTCTCCGAGGCGGCAAGGGCCAGTTTCGAAGGGCAATTGCTGCTCTGCAAGATAGCGCAAGAAAGGAAAGACTACAGTGGCTCGATCCAAGCCTGCGATGCGGCGATTGACGCGCGGCCGAACGCCGCCGCCCCTTTCGGGCTGAACGCACTCTCAACGCTCATGTTAGGAAATACGGAGCAGGCCGAGCTTGCCGCAGCCAAGGCAGTGCGGCTGTCGGACGAGGCCTACTATAAGAGCTTGCTCGGCCTAGTCCACTACTCAGAAGAGAAGTACGAATTTGTTCCAAAGGACCTGCCAGCCGACTCCGGCGACGCTTTCGTATTGACGCTGCTCACCGGCGCCGCCTTTCATAACCGCGATTGGGATTCATTCCGCCAACTGCGCGCCAAGGTGACAGCGCTGAAAGGTGACAACAATGGCTGGACCTTGTTCGCGGATGGCCTAGCTGCCGAGAGAGAGTTAAAGTGGGACGTTGCCCTCGATAAGTACAAGAATTGCGACGCGGATAGCGATTTCATCGACCCTATATGCGCTGTCGCGGTGGCGCGGACCGAAGTCAGACAAGGCAGCTACAGCTCAGCAAAATCCGACGTGGACAGCGCCTTGTCACGCTACCCGAGGAACCGCGACGTTATTTCTGAAGGCATATTTATTGATCTCCTAGTCGGAGACACTGGGAAGGCTGATCGTCTTCATGAAGCGCTGAAAGCGACGAGCGCAGGACCCGATGAGTTTATGGACTGCCTTTACTATTATGGTCGGAACCAAACTCTGCTTGCGACAACGCATTGTCAGGCTGCCATCCACGGAAACGAAAACAACTATGTGGCGTGGTCAAACGCGGGCTACGTTGCCCTGGACAGCGGTGACTTCCAGTCCGCAACATCATATTTCTCAAAGGCCTTAAAGCTATTCGATGCTTCTAAGGAGAAACATACTGTCACCGAGGAGTTGGATCTATGTTGGGGGACTATCGTCGCTGAGTATTATTCCGGCGATAAGAAGAAGGCCAAGAACCTGTATCGCGTCGTGAAGAAGGACTATCCACAGTTCGTTACGACAAACGCCCTGAAGCAACTGCCGCTCGTCTGGTCGGACAGCACGGTCAAACTCATAGACAAAGTTGCGGCAAATTTCAAATAACCGGCTTCCCGACGAGTCTGTAGCATTTCCCCAAAATTAGGCCGGATCAGAATCGCAGCCAACACAGTACATCCAATCTCCCAACCCGCTGGCAGAATCCACTCATTCCTTCCGGTGATAAGGCCCTGTGAGATCCCTGCGCCTCAGACTTCTGCTTTAACGTTTGGAGCGGCTCTGAGACTCGCCAGGAAATCTGGGCAGGCACCTTTGAATTCCGCCGAGGCTGACCCGATGCGGGGCGATTCACACACGGTGAACATCACCCCTGCCACAAACATTACCGTCCCAAGCAAGGCGGCTATGCAAAATGCCACTTCCGCATCCATGATAATGTAACTAGCCAACACCCAAGGTATAGGGTGCTGAAGAGCAAGCGAGTTTGGCCGACAAGGTTGCTCCCGCGCGATCACGCGGGATCGAAGAGGCAAGCGCTGCCTTCGGCAGCGGGGGGAAAGTTGATACATCACCCCAGAATGGCTGCAGCTGCGCTAGAAAGTTGCTGCTTGGGTAAGCACTGAAAACGGACGGATGCGTGAATTGCGACGCTGTGGGGCGCCGTGCGGTAACTTGTTGGAATGTCTTTACTGCCCGCTCCGGAATAGAAGCAAGATTTTGGCGCGAGTCGAGCAAACCCCGTCAAGGTGCGTGCCCGCATAGCGGCGACCTTCAGGTCGACCTTGACAGAGTTTGCGCCCGTGCTACGCTGCCATTATCGGGGCAGGTAGGGGTTCTAAAAACCGATTCCGAGACCTTTGCCATTGTCCTGGTGTTGACCATGGGACACTTCCTGCTGCGGAGCAATTGTCTCGTTGGGTTTGATCTCGGGCACGTGCGCGCTCTGCTGCGATACATCGTGACCGAGCGCCGCAGGCAGCTTCTCGCGGTCGTTGGTGAAAAGCTGTGCATCGTGCGCTCCGCGCGAGACCGAGACATAGGCCATGCGGCTGTTGAGCAGATCCTTAGCGCCCAACTCGGTGTCCACATGAATCAGGACACGGTCGGCAGTCTGTCCCTGGCTGGAGTGGCTAGTCATGGCATAACCGTGGTCGAGATGTGAAGGCTTGGGCGGGTTGAGTTCAACGGTACGGCCACCGTCCATTTTCAAGCGCAGCCGCCCGTTTTCGTGAATGCTCTCGATGGTGGCCAACTCGCGGTTCGCAACTTTGACCTCGTTGGCCGGCGCAGTAAATTGGATGCGGTCGCCCACTGAGAAACTCCGCATCTCCTCGCGGAAGACGGAAACGCCCTGCTGTCGACGTGGATCGTAAGTGCGCTGCGTGCCATCCTGCAGTTCAACTGTCAGCCGGTTCTTCGGCGCGTCGATGCTCTTCACCTGTGCGTACGCGCCTTTCCCGATGCCGGTCTCCTTCGATGCGCGCGAATAGCGCAGCACGTCCCCCACCTCATAGTGCTCGGCCCATGTGCGGTCCGCGCCGGTGAGGTCTTGGCGCGGCACTAGCGTCCTGATGCGGTACTCCTCGTTACTAACGACGCCATTCCGCTGCAATTCCGCATGGATGCGCTCGTTGATCTCCATGCGAGAGCGATTATCGGGAGAAATCACCAGCGTGTTCTCCGGCGATTTTGCGTACTCCTTCGCGATAGCGGCGATGCGCTCGTCGCGGCCTTGAATTTCATGGACTCGGCCCTGCCGGTCAAGATTCTGTATCGCCTCGCGGACTTCGCCGCGTGCAAGCTGCTCAACTACCTGTTTCAGTTCTAGGTCTTTCTGGCGCACGATCTTTTCGAGCTTCACCGTTTTCATGCCGGCGTCCTGGAGCTGCGCGAAGGGCCTCCCGGCCTCAACCGCCTCATGTTGCCGCCGGTCGCCGACGAGCAATACACGGTCGTTCGGATGGAGCCGGTTCACAAACTCATGCACTTGTTTCGTCGATGCGAGAGAGGATTCGTCGAGTACATAGAGCCGTTTCTCCCCGCTATCCGGCTGCCGTCCACGTACCAGATGCTTCTGTAGTGTGGATGTCTCCATGCCTGCTTCCCCGAGCTTCTGCGCCGCGCGGGACGTTGGCGCGAAACCCTCCACTCTGTAGCCCTCGGCTGCCGCGCCTTCGCGGATCACGGACAGAGTTGTTGTCTTGCCCGCGCCCGCGATGCCATCTAAACCGACAAGCTTCTCCCGCGAAAGAAAGATTTCGTCTACTGCTTGGCGCTGCGACGCCTTCAACGCCGGGTGCCGGTCTTCCGTGGCGATGCGCACGTGTGGCGTGACCAGCATGGGATCGCCGTAGTCACGCCGATTGCCTTCCTGCATCCGGCCAACGATCTCACGCTCCATGCGTGCCATCACGGCGGTTGTGTACTGTCGGCCAGCACCAACGTGCGAGACTTCGAGGAACTCCCCGGCCTCGATTCGGCGCTCAAACTCCTGCCGGACCTGGGCATAGGTGGTTTCTCCCATGCCGCGCACCAGCGCTGTTTCAAGGATCGCGCGACGGTCCTGCACAGCCGATCTCTCGAAGACATGATGGCGCGCCCATGTCACGGCCTGCTTCGCCTGAACCTCTGGCTCCGGCATCTGGTATTGCCTATGTTGGCGCGCCTGTCCGACGACGCGGTCGGCCTGATGCCCGTACTGTGCGGCCAACTCGCGGTGCCGCTGTGATACTTCGCCAGGCGACAGCAGTTCCTTGCGGTCGCGCGTATGGTGGGCAGCGATTTGTGCCGCCGCCGCTCCGTCGATTCCTTGTTCTCGGAGATGGTCTTTGATCTGTTCACGCCTTGGACTGGAAGCCTCCAGATATTCTTTCGTGTAGCCTTTTATCTCTGGCTGTCCATGCTTGCCGCGCTCCAGTTCGTAGCCCAGCTTTTCCAGACGCAGAGCCAGTTCGGATCGGTACACCGCCGTGACGTAACGCTGTGACACAAACATCTCGTGCGGCTGCAGGGCTCGCATCTGTTTCCCATTTTCGAAACCGTTCTCGCGCTCGGTCATGTTGAAGATCACGGCATGAGTATGAAGCTGGGGTGCAGCATAGCCCTCGACGGGCCGCGCAGTATCGTGCTCGAAGGTGGCGGCGATGAATTTGCCTGTCGTCTCCGGGGCATGGACATTGCCGATCCGCGCCTGCGTGTATCGCTCAAGCTCCTGAAGTGCCGCGCGTACGCTCTCCCGATGGGCCTCCCGCACCCGATCATCGCCGCCCACGAGAGCGGTAAGCGATACCGACTTCGGCGCAGAGAATGTGGCGTCCCACCCGGCGCGATGCTCGGTGCTCGTCACTTCTCTGCCAAATTTGCCTTCGTATGTTCTCGAAACTTGATGCCGTACGAGTTGCTCTTCGGTGTGCGGATGTTGGCCTTCACTCAGTCGTGCAAAGTGTTCGGAACCAACGCCACCCTGCAACCCCCACTGCTCGGCGAGTCTGCCCTGCCACTCACTGTGACCTTGCTGATCGTGGCTCCAGTAGTTCTGTTCCTGCGAGGCAAACTCCCGCGCATGGTAGCTCTGCGCCTGGCTGGCGGACAGCGGTTTCGAGATCGTGAGCATACCGAGCGTCCCTCAAGCGTGAAGTGGTGTTCTTGGCAATTCGTCTCTCATTCGATTCCCTTCTTTTTCTCCCACTCAAATGCCTCTTTGGGTTCGGTCTCGGGGGCACCGATGGTCGAACCATTGACGGTCGGAACAAAGAGCGCGAACATCGGCTGGGTAGGCTTCTTCAGCGGATCGGCGGGAGCATTCGCCGGCACTGATGGCGCTGGTTCCGGCGCGATCTCTGGCATCTGCCGCCGCAAAAATCTCGGCAGTCTGAATCGGATTCTGTCCATCTTCATCCTCCATCTCTGGATCAAACTTGGCCGAGGTCGGCCCCATTCGATCGTCCCCACATCCCGGCGCCTACGTGAGGACCGGTTCTGAAACAGACTCCGCACAGCCAGTAGCAAAAGGAACATCGCAGCTCCCCAAAGCAACGGCGTCAAGAGCCAAAAGCTTCCGGGAAAAGACAGGGCACTCATGGCATACGAGCTCTTTCCTTTCGCCCGCGGGCGAAGAAGTCATCAAGCAGTTTGCGTGCCTGCTGAAGCTTTCGTGCGTCTGCCTGGTCGCGAATTTTGAGGACAGAATCAGGCGACAATTGTCTGCCTTCCGATGCCGCTTGAGAGGCTGCATGGAAGAGATTCAAGAGCGCGTAACGCACCGCCCAGACTTCGGCCAATACCAGTTCGGCGGGATCAGCGGGCCGCTGTCGCGCAGCGCACAGAGCGGTCCCGCGCAGCCACTCGGAGAGCGCCTGTCCCGCGCTTTCGGCGGCAGATTCTAATTCTCCTAGTTCTTCGGGAGTCAGTCTCGTGGCCGCGGTCTTGGTGCGGAAGCCCGGCTTCGCTTCTTCTCCGAACGGCAAACTGGACTGCGGATTAGCTTGAACGCGGGGACTACTCATTGGACGAACCGCCTTGTTGCACTACTGCGCTTGATTCCGCTGCGATTAAACTGCGTAATTGCTAGTTCACAGTAAGCTCCTGCGCTTCAACGCGTTTACGCGATTCGACGCGCTGGGGCTACCTGTCTCAAACAAACCTCATCGTTCAATATCGCAGTCACCCAGCGGAGGCGAATTTGTTGACGCAGCGAAAGTTAACCTGCGTAAACATCGGAGCCGCTATCGACGCTCCGCAGTTCCCAAATTGGGGGTGACGTGTCCACCCTTCTTCCGGTGCGAAGCACCGCGCTTCTACATCTCGCCATATTCCAGCGCCAACGTTTCCCATGCGCTGACCACGTCTGGCGACTGCCACGTGCGCTGAAACAAAGTGCGAATTGCTTTCCAGTGCTCTATAGGAAAGCTGAAGCTGATCCCGTTCTCGCGCGCACAAAACGACACATTCAACTCCTCGTTCTCCATGATCATGTTGATGGCCGAGAAATAAGACCCCTTCCACTGTGCGAATGGACGTGTCATGTCATGCCGTTCGAGCATCCTTCGGAACTCGGCAATCCGTGCGTATCCGCCCACGGGATAGCGAGGTGCCAGGGGCCCAGGAAACTGCAAGATCGGGGAGAATTCGTTGCCTTTCTCCCGCACGAGATCGAGACGGTATCCGCCTTCTTCCTGTGCGGGCAATCCTCGCTGCACGGGGAGTTCAAAATCGTCGTCATCCCCCTCTGTTGGCCGTCGGCGCAAAGGCTTGCGATGAGCCGCATAATGCCCTCTCGCGCACACCAGCCAAAGAGCAGCCCAATGGGGCAACAGAGCATCGTTCAGCTTCTCGACATTCGAGAGCTTTTCCTCATCCAAGAGAGTGTAGAGGTTGCGAATGGCAAGCAATGGTCTGCGCCGCTTCTGAGTCGAGTCATTCAGCATTTGAATCGTATGCTTAACG
Organism: uncultured Acidobacteriaceae bacterium; assembly: GCA_963818235.1. Taxonomy (GTDB): domain Bacteria; phylum Acidobacteriota; class Terriglobia; order Terriglobales; family Acidobacteriaceae; genus Sulfotelmatobacter. The sequence continues at coordinate 1,680,178 of CAWFRI010000003.1, read as the reverse complement.
ACTCGGTGAACGTCGTCGCTTCCGACCGCAGCTGGCTCCTTTGTTGCAGCCTGTTTGTCCTCGGGAAGCGTCATCAAATAAAAAAAGTCGCGGGGCGATTTCTTTTGTCGGCGTACCAGAGCGTAAGCAGCGAGAAATGCCTCTAGAATCTCGGCCAAAGATTCATAAGAAAGCTGGCCTTGTTCGGTGCTCGTAAACGACTCTGCACCCTTCGCGCAATAGTAGGCAACCAAGGTCCATTCGGCCAGGGATAGCGGCAGCTTTGCCTCTGCTTTCCCGCGAATCTTGAGCAGAGAATCCGTTGGCGCGGTGAGCAGATTTGCTAACTCAAGACGGTCGTCTCTCGCTGACTCAAGCAACTGCTTTGCGGCCTCCGATGTAGAGACGGATTGGCCCGTCTTGAGAGCGATCACTTCCTTAAGCGATTCCAGCCTTGAGCGGAGTTCTTCGGAAATCCGAATGGAAATCACCGGTTGGTGCAGCGTCGCTGCCTTCTCTGCCATCGGGCCTCCCAGTCAAATTATGTAACGTTACATATTGACTGTATTGGTACTCGTGCGGTAGTGTCAAGTACGAGGTCGTAGTCGAGGTGCACATTGCACGAAGCGAAGCCCCCAGCCTTTGCATCCGATCCCATTGAACCCTTGCTCGACGTGAGCAGAGCTGCCTATTTGCTGGGGATTTCGGTCAAGACCTTGCGTGACTGGATTCAGGGTCGTAGGATCGACTACGTGAAAGTCGGCACAAGAGTCATGATTCGGCCGGAAACCATCCGTCAGTTCGTGACAAGCAATACCCGACGCGCGGCAGGCTGATGAAAGTATTCAAACGCTCTGGAAGCTCGTACTACGCCTACAAGTTCCAATACCGAGGCAAGGAATACTACCGCTCGACTGGGACCGAAAATCGGCGCGAAGCGGAGGCTATCGCCGGTGCGGCGCGAACTCGCATTGTTCGCCAGGCGGCGGGTCTCGAAGAACCCGAACCCCAGCGGAAATCTTCCGCGAGTGATGAAAAGCCCAAGGGCATTCCTACGCTGAGACAGTTCCAAACAACTTTTGACGAGTGGGTTGCCACAGCTAAAGCCGAACAAAACGGCACAGTTAAGTTTTATAAGGAGAGCTATCGGAAGCTGCTCAGTTACGGTCTTTGGGCTGATCTACCCCTCGACCAGATCGACGAAGCTCACATCGAAGCGTTCAAGACTTGGGCTTTGAAGCAAGCGGGGCGACGGCGCGACGGAAAACCAACGCCGGTGGGCAAAACCACGGTTAATCGCTATTTGGCCACCTTCCGCAAGGCCCTGCGTTATGCGCATCTCAAGCTTAAGTTGATCGCCAAGGTGCCGACGGTTGAACAGTACACGAAGGACGAAGGAGCAGAGCGTGAGACGGATTACATATTCAGCGCGATGGAGTATGCGCAATGGACTTCGCGTGCTGCCGAACCTTTGCGATCCGCTTCCATTCTGGCGCGCCACTCCGGTATCTGTCGTAACGAGATGCTAAAACTGATGAAAGATTGCGTTCGCCTCCACTCGGAGCAGCGTGCAGACGGGAAAATCTGCGGAGAGCTCACAATCAAGCGCGGTCTGAAACGGCGAGCGCGAAAGCGCAAGCTGGTGATCGATCACGAGATGAAGGAAGTACTCGAACGGCTTCTGAAAGACTCCAAGTGCGACTACGTCTTTACGAGCCCGCAAGATCCGACAAAGCCTCTTGGGCCCTGGGTGCTGGAGGAACAGATAGGCCAGGTACGGAAGAAGATCAAGACTCATCCCGATGCCGGGCTGCACGCTATGCGTCATACTTTTCTGACCGAGGCCGGAGAGTACACGGACCCCTTTACGTTGCAGTATGTCGCCGGACACGATAACATTAAGACCACGATGCGCTACGTACACCCGCGGGAGGCTGCGGTCCACAAGTTGTTTGCGCGACTGGCAGACTTGCAGCGGCCGGAGGATCGCATCGCGTGCAAGAAGTCGGTGCAAAATACGGTGCAGTCGGAAATGCCCTCACAGGACGAACTTTCTAAGCTATTGAGTACAAGTCATTTACAAAGTGCGGAAGTGGTGGAACTGGCAGACACACCATCTTGAGGGGGTGGCGCCGAAAGGCGTGGGGGTTCAAATCCCCCCTTCCGCACCAATTTAAACACTGCCTGTCGCCCGCGCTTATCGCTGCCGACGAACACCCTCGAAACACGCCAAGCAAGCCATGCGCCGAGGTCGTGTGCTTTCATAATAGTCCTGCTCTTATCCTTATTCTTATTCCGTCCGCAACGCTCGTATCGGTTCAATAGAGGCTGCGCGTCGTGCTGGAGGGTATGAAGCAAGAAGTGTAACCGCAACCAACACAGCAATGGCCACTGAAAAAATCAAAGGGCTGATTGGGCTTACTTCAAAAAGCAGGCTGGCCAGAAATCGAGACGACGCAAAGGCCCCGACCAAACCAATGATAACGCCTGCGAACATCAATCGAATAGCGAAACGCATGATCATCCGCAGAACATTTGCGCGCTCTGCTCCGAGCGCCATCCTCACACCGATCTCCTGAGTACGTTGCGCAACTGTGTATGCCATTACTCCATAAATCCCTATGCATGAAAGAATCAGAGCCAAAAACGCGAACGAGGAGATCAACACGGAGCTCGCTCGGCGCACAGCCAGCGTTTGGTTGGCCAGCAAATCCATAGGGACTGCCTTTAGCACTGGCAGATTAGGATCAACACTCCAAAGTGTCTGTTCCGCTGCCTGCACCATGGATGCGGGATCAGTTTCTGTGCGCAATGTGAACGCAACGAGTGGAAATGGAATCCTGGTCGAAAGGCCGATAAACATTTGCATGTGTGGGCTGGTCTTGGCCGAACGATTTCACGTCGCCAGTAACACCTACAATTTGCCACCAGTCTGGCTTGTCGCCGGAACCCAGATTCAATTCTTCGCCGATAGGATCTCTGTCTTTGAAATATTGCTTTGCCAGCGTCTGATTGATCATGGCAACCTGTAATCCGCCATTGCGATCCGCATCGCTGAAAGTGCGTCCCCGGAGTAGCGCAATATTCATGGTGTGCAGATATTCAGGAGTGATAATAAGATTGTCGGCTTCGGGGCCGTCCCCTCCCTGTGGCGGAGACTGTCCACGGCGCAGGAAATTAATTGTTCCCCAAAAACCACTCAACGGCAGGAAGTTCGTCACAGCGGCCGACTTTACGCCGGGCATGGCATTTAGCTTCTTCACCACCTGTTCGACGAACAAGCGCCTTGCTTCGCCGCTACTCGGATAGTGATCAGGAGGAAGAAATACTTGCATAGAAAGAAGGTGGTGTGCCTGAAAACCCAGGTCTGTATTTACCACCTTTCGGAAACTCGTTGCCACCAACCCCGCCCCGGTCAACAGCACGAGCGACAGCGCGATCTCGCCGATAACAATCGCACTCCGCGAACGATTCGACTGGCGGCTGTTTCCTCGCGATATATCCTTGATGGCAAGGTCAGCCTCGGTTCGTAGCGCCTTTAGAACAGGAACAATCCCGGAAAGAACTCCGGTAAGCAGCGTAACCGCGATGGCGAACAGAAAGACGCCTCGATCGATTGGAATCTCCGTTATTTTCGGGATGTTTAGATTCGCTACATCGGTTGGAAAGAGCATCAGCAGAAAGTGCGTGCCCGCCAGCGCCAGCAATATTCCGGCTGCGCCGCCAAAGATAGCCAGCAGCAGGCTTTCCGTCATGAACTGCCGCAACAGCCGCAAACGCGTCACTCCCAGAGCAAGCCGGACAGCGATCTCCTTTTGCCGTTTGGCATCGCGAGCCAGGGCTAATCCAGCGGCGTTCGCACACGCTATCAGCAGCACTAGCCCAACGGAGCCCATAAGAATGAGCAGTGGCATGCGAACGTCGCCGGTTAATTGTTCGCGCAGCGGCACCAGAACAACGTGATTGCCGCTGTCCGTGTCCGCATGGGAGGCCGCGATCACTGCTTCTACGTCGTTCACTGCTTTCTGTGTCTGCGCAAGCGTCATGCCTGGTTTGAGCCGGCCGAGAATGCGCACGTATGTCTTCTTGAAATCGTCTAAAGCCGACGGCGGGATCGCCGAGGGCGTCCACACCTCGACTGAAGCTGGATAATTGAACCCACGAGGCATCACACCCAGCACGGTATATGGACTTCCATCCAATACGATGGTTGCGCCGGCAATGTTTGGGTCAGAGTGAAATGTCGTGCGCCAAGTGTGATCACTCAAAAGGGCTACTTTTGGCCCTCCCGCCCGGTCTTCCTGTTCCGAATACAGACGCCCAATCTGTGGTTCAACACCAAGAATTCTGAGGTAATTCGCCGACACCGCATACCCGATCAGAAACTGCGGTGCCCCCTGCCCTGTCAATGTCATTTGATCGTCATACGAGGGAGCCAAATCCGCAAAGATACCGCTCCGTTTCCACGCCGCGAAATCTCCCGCCGTGCTTGGCCCGGGTTGACCTCCGCTTGCGGGATTCGCCGTCCAAACTGCCACAATTCGACCGGGATCCTTGTACGGTAGAGGAGCCATCAATACTGCCTTCATCGAGGAGAAAATCGCAGTGGTTGCGCCAATGCCAAGTGCCAGCATTAGAACTGAAATTGTGGTAAACCCAGCTTGTTTGCGTAACATTCGCAGGCCGAAACGAATGTCTTGCCAGAGCGTTTCCGGCCAAGGCAATCCTTTGCGCTCGCGGTAAGCCTGCCGCGCCTGCTCCAGACCTCCGAGCTTCATCAGAGCTTCGCGCCGGGCTTGTTCTGGGGTCATTCCGGCGCGCACGTTATCCTCGATGTGCATCTGAAGATGGCTTTCCAGTTCGACGGAAAATTCATGGTCTGTTTGCTTGCCACCGAAATTTCCACGCCAACGCATCCACAATGCTCTCAGCTTTCGCATCACGCCTCCTGAGCCGGAGAGAGAAAGCGCCCCAGAATTGCGGTCGCCTGCTCCCAGTTATGAGTTTCGCGTTCAAGTTGCTTCTTTCCAGGGCGCGTCAGCTTGTAGAACTTCGCTTTGCGATTGTTGTCCGATACACCCCACTCAGAAGAAATAGCGCCTTCCTGCTCCAGCTTCAGCAGAGCGGGGTAGATCGTCCCGTAATTCAGCGCCAGCAAGTTTCCACTCGTCTGCTCAATGCGGCGCGCAACCCCATACCCATGCAGCGGACCCATGGTTTCAAGCGTTTTCAGAATCATAAGGGATAGCGTACCCAACCATACATCTGTCTTGTCACCCATGAGCGTCTCCTATTAGAGATCCATATATAGCACTCTGACCTATGGGATTTCAATAGGGCGAAGAGAATTTCCTAGCAACTATGAAAGCTGGCTTTGGATTGATGGGAGAGAAGCATTCGCCTGCGTCCGGAGCGCCTAACCACAATGTCACAAATCGGTCGCAGTTACTGTCTCAGGCTGCTTCAACTCGATGTAAGTAAAGCTTAAGGGTTTTACAATATACTGCCCCGTATAACAGGCGGTGCAATAATCGTTTTTCTTTGTTTCAACTGCGTCCAGCAGGCCGGTAAGGCTCAGGTACGCCAGACTGTCTGCGTTAATTGCTTGCCGAATTTCTTCCACGGAGTGTTCAGCAGCGATAAGCTCCGTCCGATCCGGAGTGTTAATTCCATAAAAGCAGGACGCTACGGTAGGAGGGCTGCCAATCCTGACATGGACTTCTTTTGCGCCGACCAGTCGCATGCTTTCGACAATTCCGGCGATAGTTGTGCCGCGCACAATAGAATCATCAATCAGCAACACGCGTTTCCCCTTCACCACACTGGCCACAGGGTTCAGCTTGAGTTGCACTTTATCCGGACGCTTTTCGGAGTCTGGATCGATGAAGGTTCGTCCCACATAGGAATTCCGGACGAGGCCAGGATGCATTGGTATGCCCGTGGCCTGCTGATATCCCAAAGCGACCCACATCCCGGATTCCGGGATAGGAACTATCACATCAGCGTCGACTGGAGCTTCCATGGCAAGATTTCGGCCAAGTCGAGTGCGGACACCTCCAACACTCTGCTCAAATACATGACTATCTGGTCTTGAGAAATAGACATGTTCGAAAATGCAATGGGCTTTTTGCGTGTGGCGTGGAAAACCCATGTTCCGAATCCCAGACTGGCCTATTACCGTAACTTCTCCCGGTTCAATCTCTCTGAGATATTGGGCGCCGATAGCATCGAGCGCACAGGTTTCGGAACAAACCACAATGGCGTCTCCGAGCTTTGCCATGCATAGCGGTCGGAATCCATGAGGGTCTCTGGCTGCAATCAGCTCATCGTTAGCCAGCAGGAGCAATGAATATGCACCCTGTAGCCTGGGAAGAGATTCCACAATCGAATCAACCGCGGCGGGTGCTGAAGACATACTGCATAATTGAAGAATCAGTTCGCTGTCACTGTTGGTCAGAAGATCTGCCCCGCCTGCCATCACTTCGTTCTTGAGTTCCTCGATATTCACCAACTGCCCGTTATGACAGAGAGCTACATCTGCCTGTGGACACCTCAAAACAATTGGCTGCGCATTCGCCAGGCTGCATTCGCCTACGGTTGAGTAACGCACGTGACCTATGGCGATACTGCCGGTCAACAAAGCCAGCGCAGGATCGGCAGCAAGGTTGCCTGTCAAGCCGCTACAGCAGAGGCGTTGAATCTGGCCTAATTTGCTTGTGGCGATACCGCAGCTGTCCTGACCACGATGCTGCAAAGCCGACAAACCGCGCAATGTGCATTCGACAGCTTTGGGATGGCCCCATATCCCAAAAACACCACATTCGTCGTGAAACTTGTCAGCCATGCTTTCTCCCGTGCAGAGGCAAGCGCGTAATTGTTTTTTTTTCATGGTCCGACACCGAGCTAGCAAGGATTTCAAGCGCTGATGGCTGATGTTGATTCAGCAGGATCTTCTGACGAGGGCCCCGCTCCGACCAGCATAGTGCGGGTCGGCTTTGGAACCTGAGCAGAATTACTTTTCAGGTGTTGGAGGACTTCATCCACACTGTCACTCACCAGAACCTGACTCATTACATGCGACATCTCATTGGCGCTGATGGTGCCTGCGGTGACCATCTGCTGCAAGACGTTGAGCACCGGCTGCCAATAGTCCCTTCCCAGAAAGGCAATCGGGAGCGGAGCGATTGTTCTCGTCTGGATAAGAGTCAATACTTCAAACAGTTCGTCTAATGTGCCAAGTCCGCCGGGGAGAACAACCAAGGCACGAGAGTGCCGAAGCAGCATCACTTTACGGACAAAAAAATAGCGGAAGGTAACCCAGCGATCAAGATAGCGGTTTTCCGCCTGCTTCAGGCTGAGGCTGATGCGGCACCCGATACAACGGCCCCCGGCTGCCCGTACGCCTTTACACACGGCCTCCATTAGTCCTGGGCCGCCACCTGTCATGACGGTAATATTATTGCGTCCCAGCAGAACACCTAGGTCGCGTGCAGCCTGGTAAAGCGGTGCGCGCTCGTCAGTAAGTCGGGCTGATCCAAATACAGCAACGCAACTTTGTACCCGGTGAAACCCGTGGATCCCTTTCATGATGTCCCAAACAACCCTCGTCAACAAGAGATATTGTCGTCTTACTTGACCCATATCAACTCCTACTTTCTGTAAGCATTTGCGATCACGCCCCTTGTTCGAGCAAACACGTAGCCGGCCCGCCCCCGGGACGAACCGGGACGGTGATGGGTTCTGACGGAGAGCAGTACGAGATAGCCGCTTAGATTGAGCTACACGGGCGCCAAAGCACACGCTGACACTCGCGACTGGAGAAGCAAAGAAAAGGCTTCAAGACCAACGTGCAGATGGGGCAGAACCTGTCAGCAGGAATGCTTACGCCCGCGCTTCATCCATCTTTTTGCGCAAGCTGAGCGGCCGCATATCGGTCCATACTTCCTTGATAAAATCCAAACATTCGGCTTTGGGCCCAGCCTTGCCCGCATCATTCCAACCAAGTGGATTGGGACGGTGCTCAGGCCAAATCGAATACTGCTCTTCATAGTTTACTACCACCTTGTAAGTTTCAAATGGATCTTTATCATCCGAGCCGCTCATATTTGTTTCCTCCTGATTTAATTGCAGTGCAATACTCATCACATTCTGCTGTGCCAGTTATTGCGAGCTCATAACGACTTAGTTCCGCTTGTATATGCTCACTATATACACGGTTAGCTCACGGATTTCCCTCGACGGCTTAGTGCTGAGGGCGAAGGATGACGATCCGTTGAGCCCAGAGGTCATGCATCTCTTCTCTAATCCGCGCACGGTAACAATCGTCTTTTATATCGTTTTCTTGAAATAGCTGAGCTAAACTTTTCTTACCGTCAGCGCCCATCAGAACATGAAACAGTGCTGTAGTAACTTCGATAACCGGACGTGCAAAGAAATGACTCATTGTCCCTTCGATTTCGTAAATTGGCCCTGTTTTTCCATCGCTTCGACGACCCTTTCTTTTGACCAGCCTTCTGCTGTTTGGAAGACTGGGTGCCAGTGCCTCCATCGCCATATGCCGAGGACCCATTTCTTTTTTGCAGACGCAGTAATCGCCAATAACAAGGTAATGCAATCCCGTGGTCAAATAACACACGATGGCATCTTCCACTGAGTCAACAATGGGTTCCGCATTGTTATTAAAGGACGTGTTTAGCAGAATCGGAATGCTCGTAAGCTTTCGAAACTCGTCGATTAAGGCCCAGTACATAGGGTTATTACTGCGCGAAACAGTTTGCACGCGTGCGGTGCCGTCTACGTGAGTTATTGCTCCCAGCACGTCCCTGAACTGCTCCCGCACCTTCAGTATGAAGATCATGAATGGATACTGAGCGCGGGTTGAAGGTACCTCGAAAAAATCGCCAAGGCTCTCTTCGAGTACCGAAGGCGCAAAAGGTCGATATTCCTCTCGCTTCTTCACCATCTGGTTAATCAATAATTTGTTGGAAGCCGGTCGTGGATCCGCGAGGATGCTGCGATTGCCCAGTGCTCTCGGGCCGAATTCTGACCGTCCCTGAATCCATCCGACCACAAACCCTTCAGCCAACAGTTGAGCGGTCCTGGCAGCAATACAGTCAACTTTTTCAAAAGATAAAAAGTTACGCCACTGATTCAGGGTAACTCCAATAGTATCTTGCGTAGCTGTGGCCGTTGCTGTGTTGCCGATAGCAGTGCCGTAGAAGAGGTGCTCGAGCTTTTGCGGCCGATATCCGGAACACTCATCATGGAAAACTGAAATAGCCGCGCCCATTGCACTTCCGGCATCGTGTGCAGCCGGCTGCACGAATACATCATCGAATAGACCTGAATAAAGAATCTTGCCGTTGAGAGTGCAGTTATGCGCCACACCGCCTGCAAAACACAGTCTTTTTTGTTTCGTTTCTGTTTGAAAGTGTCGAAGGATGTGAAAAACAATGTTTTCCAGAGCAACCTGAAGGGCGGCGGCAATATCTTTGTGGGTTTGGCTGAACGGTTCGCCTTTACGCCGGGCCTTATCCGCGATGCCGGCGTCAATAAGGCGCATCATCGTCATATTACTGTCGAGAATTTGATAGTTTCCTCCCGGCAACAGCCGGTAGAATTTCTCGAACAAGCGGCCATAAGTGTCCGGGTTTCCATACGGCGCAAGCCCCATTACCTTATATTCGTCGAAGCGGCTGTATCCGAGTAAGGCGATCATTTCCGTATAAAAGTTTCCGAGAGATTGATCAAGCCCATACTCTGATAGTCTGGACATCTTATTGCCGTCGGCCGTTAATACCATTCCGGATGAATTGTCCCCATCTCCATCCAGCACAAGAATGAGACTGTTGTCATAGCCCGACGGGGCATAGGCGCTCCACGCGTGAGCCACATGATGTTTGCAGAATTTGATCTTAGCCGCTACATCGACACCAAACTCGCTCGCGAACAGATTAGCAAGGTAGCTACGGCCGCTAACCGGGCCCTGGAGGCGGGCATTCGCTAGGAAGTTTCGCTTGGCTGCGACATCCAGCATGTGTTCAGCACTGTTGACGGCAATTCTGTCAACTTCCGCCAGCGTTATGCCGTTTTCATTGAGGCAGTACTGGATGGCGCGCGCGGGAAAGCAGTTCGTGTGTTTTATCCGATTCAGTCTTTCTTCTTCGATTGCAGAAAGTATCTGACCATCGCGCAAAAGGATGGCGGCGCTATCATGCATCATGAAGCCGGCGCGGTTATCTTCGTCGTCACGCTTGCTGCCACCATGCACACCTAAGACGATCATGCGGAAACTCCAATCAAAGGGACGCTACTCTGGTTAACTGTTGCCAAATAGTTTTCACTAGATGACAGTGCTCTGAGTGCAAGAAGAAGTGATCGCCATAAAACATCTGTAGATCGAATGAAGACGTAGTGTGTTCGCGCCAGGCTGAGAGCATTTGAGGTGTTTCTTCGAAATCCTGCAAACCGCCGAACGCAGAAATTGGGCAACTAAGGGGAGCTTCCGGCGAATAGCTGTAAGTCTGTATCATTTGCAGGTCGGCCCGGATTATTGGGAGGAAGAACTGCATCATTTCCGACGACTCCAGTATTTGTGGCGGAGTTCCCCTGAGGCTGCGCAACTCGCTGATCAGATCGGCGCTTGGAAGATCATGTGTGCGATGCCTGGTGAACGAGTGTTGCGGAGCTCGGCAGCCTGAAGCGAACAAGTAAAGTGGCAGCGGCATGCCTTCGCGCCGTAAAAAACGGATCACTTCGAACGCTATAATTGCCCCCATGCTATGTCCGAACAAGGCATAGGGTTTATCGAGGTACGATGAGAGCGCAGCGGCTGAGGCTTGGGCAAGAGGCAGAAGCTCACTGAAAGGTTTTTCTTGTGAACGCCTTCCCCGACCAGGTAAATGTACTGGACTAACTTCCACCTCCTTTGGCAGTTCATCCTGCCAATCTCGAAAAACTTGAGCTGAGCTGCCTGCATAAGGGAAACAGAACAGGCGAATCCGGGAGTCGACCTGTGATCGGCGTGCGACCCAAGGGTCTGGACATGTGATAGTAGTCATCATTCGCTACAAATTTGGTGACTTGTCACTGGATCTCAGCGTTGGTTTCGTCTATAGCCGAGCGTAGCTTTGCAGCCAGCACGGGCGCGTATGGTTCTTCAACCATCGTCACGTGATAGCCCGGAATACGTTCAATTACCAACGGCTTCGTGGAAAGCAGATCCCAACCCAGTGACGGGTTTGATAGGTCGACCCCAAGCTCCAGCCAGGCTTTCTCTGTCTCGGGCTCATTCAATTCGGACCGGAAAAGTCTGATTACGCCATCATAGACCGCCGGATTGTATCTCTTTATGGCTTCCATTCTGAGGATGGCGCCGTGTGAAAAGCGACGCATCCATGGAATGCCCAGTCGTTCTGAAAGCAATTTACTTCGTTTCAGTTTCTCAAGAATGAACTCGAGAGCTTCCTCGAGTTTCATGGCCTGCACCTTTTCGTGCGGCAAATCCAGATCAATGTTAGCGAGGCGCGCAAGATCGCGAGCCAAACCGGCCACCGTCATGAGTTGCAGGTCGCCATCTAGTTGCTTGATCTGGTAAGGAGATCCTCCTTCCAGCAATGTCAATACGCCCACTTCCCTTCCTTGCCGCTTAAGTTGCTGGGCCATCTCAAACGCCACCACCGACCCGAAAGAGTACCCTCCGAGGTGATAGGGACCGTTGTAGGCTTTACATACTTCCTCAACGTAACGCGCCGCCATTTCTTCTATCGATACAAACTCTTTAAGGTCGGTGGGATAAGGGGCTTGCAATCCATAAAAAGGTTGATCATCGCCCATGTGTTGAGCCAGACAGCTGAAGTAGCCAACATCTCCTCCGAGAGCGTGGACCATGAAAAACGGAGTACGCCAGGCGCCACGCTGGATGGACACAAGCGCGGGCACATCGGCAACCTCGCCTTCCTCCATCATTCCGACCAGATCGCGAATAGTCGGTTTTCGGAAGAAAGCTGAGATAAGAATCTCACGTCTAAATTTTTCCTCAACCCGGGCCAGCAGCCGCACCACCAGCAACGAGTGACCGCCGCGTTCGAAGAAGTTGTCGGTCACACCGATCGGTTGCACATTCAACACCTCCTGCCAGATATCCACAAGCTTGGATTCGAGATCCGAACTAGGGGCGACGTAACCTCCGGCAGAACCGGGTTGCATTTTCAGTGGCAGCGGAAGATTCTTGCGATCGACCTTGCCGTTGCTCGTCAGTGGCATGCGGTCCAATAGAATCACGTCCACAGGTACCATGTATTCTGGCAGTTCGCGTTTCAGGTATTCCCGAATATCTTTCCGGGTGGATTCGCCAGCCTCCTGCATTATCGTTTCTCTGAGCACGGCGTAACCTACTAATCGCTTCTCGCCTCCGGTTCCCTGCACTGCCACCGCACTCTCTTTCACCGCGGGATGTTGGCGCAGGACAGATTCGATTTCTCCCAACTCGATCCGGAATCCCCGAATCTTCACCTGCTCGTCGGTTCTTCCCAGATATTCCATTTCACCATCGGCCCGCATGCGGCCTACATCTCCGCTCCGATACAATCGTTTTCCTGGTTCTGCGCTAAAGGGATCAGGAATAAACCGCTCCGCCGTCAAACCGGGCAAGCCGAGATAACCACGAGCAACGCCCTCTCCGCCGATATAAATTTCTCCAGTCACTCCTACGGGCAACACTCGCATCGCCTCGTCTAGCACATACATCTGCATATTGCTGATGGGTCGGCCAATGGGCACAATTCCGTTATAGCGTTCCGACGGAGGCACTTCGAAGATGCTGCACCCCACGACTGTCTCCGTCGGCCCGTACTCGTCGATCATGCGGGTTGGCTCGCGCTGCTCTTGCCAGTAGCGCAACACCTCGCCCGGGCAAGCCTCACCGCCAATAATCAAAGCATCCACGTGACCGCACCGGCCCGTTTCACCAAGCCAGTTGCTGAGCACTTGCAGATGTGACGGTGTGATTTTTATCAGAGAGTAACGCCGTCCCGAGCTACTCAGCGGCTGTCCTACTCCTTCCAGTTCATCGCCTGGATTTACTAGTTCCACAGCGGCTCCTACCATTAGCGGTGGCAGTAGTCCAGTCAGCGTCAGGTCAAAACTAAACGGCGAATGGACCAATGTATGTCCGCCGGCGCGCAGATTATAAGGCTCCGGAATCAAGGTCGCATAGTTGACAAGACTGCGGTGACTCATCGTCACTCCCTTAGGTATTCCAGTCGAGCCTGATGTGTAGTACACATAAATCAGATTGTCGTGATGGGCGCGTGCCGCGGGATTTTCTTGACTGTTATGACTGATCGCTGGCCATTCATGATCCAAAGACCAGATAGGGAACCTGGTCTCCGCGGGAAATAAGTGGCGCAACCGTTCCTGCGTTAACACAGCGCAAACTTCGGAGTCGTTCAGAATGAACTTGATCCGCTCAGGTGGCCAGTGCTCATTCAATGGCACGTACGCGCCACCCGCCTTATTCACAGCCAGAAGTGCGATCACCATCAGCGGAGAACGTTCCAAACAGAGTGCAACTCGTTTTTCCGGCCCGATGCCCGCAGCGATCAGATAATGTGCGAGTTGATTGGCCTTGGAATTAAGCTGCGCGTACGACAGTTCCTCAGCTCCACAACAGAGAGCGAGAGCTTCGGGAGAACGCTCCACCTGGCGCTCGAAGAGATTGTGAAAGCATACATCGTACGGAAACTCTTTTTTGGTCGCATTGTACTGCTCGACCAGTTGTTGCCATTCGGATTCAGCGAGCAGGGAGAGCTCTGACAGCTCCACTTGAGGATTCGCGATGATTTGTTCAAGCAAATGCTCAAAGTGGCCGAGCATGCGTTGTATCGTTGTGGCCTCAAAAAGATCCGTGTTGTATTCCAGAAAAGCTGAGAGACCCTGCGAGGTACTGGTCACAGCGAGCGAAAGATCCCATTTCGCAGAGCCCTCATCAATCTCAAACGCACTGACCCGGGCCCCAGGCAGTTTAAACGGCTGCGATGAAGCTTCCTCGAACAGAAAGCCAACCTGAAACAATGGCGAGTAACTCAGATCATGTTTCGGTTCCAGTTCTTCTACCAACTTTTCAAACGGCAGATCCTGATGGGCATAGGCGCCCAGGGAACTTTCGCGAACTCGCGCCAAGATTTCCTGGAACGAAGGATTCCCCGAAAAATCAGTGCGCATCACCAGTGTGTTAGTGAAAAATCCGATCAGCCGTTCAATTTCAACCCGCGTCCGGCTTGCCGTAGCTGTTCCGATTACGATGTCTTTCCTGCCGGTATAAAGATGTAATTGCGTCTGAAATACTGCTAAAAGTGTCATGAACATGGTGGCGCCGGCTTGATGCGAGATCTCTTCCAGCGCACGCGTCATATACTTTGGCAACACTTTTGATTTCGTGGCACCTACGAACGTCTGCACTGTGGGCCGGGGATGGTCAGTGGGCAACTCTAAAGGCGAAAGACTCTGGCTGAGTTGATCCCGCCAGTATTCCAATTGCTTTTCCAAAACTTCACCCTGCAACGATTCTCGTTGCCAGCAAGCGAAGTCCGCATATTGGAATGGCAAGTCTGCAAGCCGCGATGGCTGGTTCTGGAGGAAGGCCGAATACAACTCCTCGAGCTCTCGATAGAATACGCCGAGAGACCAAGCGTCGCAGATGATGTGATGCATGCACACCAGCAACACGAAGTCATCCGCAGCGAGACGCAATAGCCTCGTTCGAAACAAGGGACCATTTTCAAGATCAAAGATGTACCGCGCCTCAGCATTTGCCAACCGAAGAGCTTCCGCCTCGCGCTCTTCTGCTTCCAATCCGCTCAGATCGTCCACGGTCAGCTTCAATGGCTTCGGCGAAGCAATTACTTGAACCGGTTGGGCATCGCGCACTACGAAGGTAGTACGCAGAATTTCATGGCGACGTACTATCTCGCTCATGGCCGTTTCAAGAACATTGATGTTGACCTCCCTCTTTAGCCGCAAGGCATGCGGGATGTTATAAACGTAACTATCCGGACTGAGCCCCTGAACAAACCAGAGACGTTGCTGGCCGAACGAGAGTAGAAAAGTATTATTTTCTCTACTCTGACTTTCGATCACAGAACGCGAGATAGCCGAGGCAGCTCGCTTCTCTTTCAACCTCAGCTCTAGAATCGTGCGTTGCTGCGGAGTAAGCGACGCGACGTCTATCATTGTGTGATTCATTTTCTCCCTCATTTCACCGCTTTTAAGTATGGAAAGGACGACGTCGTCAGCTTGACGCGAGCGCGATTAACCGCCTGGAAAGTAGGTTCGATGCCTAAGTACTTGAAGATTCGGCCCATGGCATTGTCGGGATCCGCCAGTCGATAGATCTCGTCGACGGCCGCGTCGGGTTGTTCGAGCGGATAAGGAACGGCTTGGGGCGCAAGCGCCCACACATCTTCGTTTCTGATATAGGTTGCCTGTTTGGCGGCGCTTTTCTTGAAGGACCTCGATAAAAACTCGTTGCAGATTTGTTGTTCGGACTTTCGGCTGCGGCCGCTATCAACACGCTGTAGGTAAAACCAGAGAAGTGGTGACTGCTCGTACAATAAAAGGTTTGAAACTTGCCAACGGCGCGTATCCGGCATTGCGTCATAGGCATTCTGTAGTTCACGATTCTCAAAATGCAGGTTCCAGTCAATCGTAGGCGATTTAAATTTTCCATAAGTACTTATGCATGGCATCAATATTTCCAATCCGCAATTCGCCGCCAACACTTCGAGCGATTCGACTGTATAACTGTGTTCGAGAGGATGGATCAATAGGTCCGCAAACTCGGCGTCGGGGGCGGTGCGGGTCTCTGCCAGCAACCCTGACATTTGGTTCCGCACCGGAAAATTGTTTGCCAGAGTGCGTGCCAGCAAAAAGTCCGACTCGAAGTTTAGTGTCTTTTCGTGCTCGCCAAATATCCGGATGGCTTTTTGAAATGATGTATTCAGCAGGCGGTGGCACCGATTGTAAACCATCAATTCAAGAATCCCACCGGGCTTAAGAGCCAGACTTAATCGTTCCAGTGTCGCCTTCGGATCCGCGTTGTGATGAATGACCCCCGTACTGATGATGTAATCGAACTGCTCCTGGTATCCGACTTGGTTAATGCTTTCCTGCCTCAGCGTCAGGTTCGCGATTCCCAGCTTCCCTGCATTAGCTCGCGCCAAATCCAAAGACGGGCTTGAAACATCCGATCCGATAACCGTACCAAGAGGAAACTTTAAAGCGGTGTGAAGAGCCTGATTAGTCCCGCAACCCGCCACCCAAATGGCTGAATTTTCCGTGAGCCTGTTATGTTTCCAGTCACCAATATCCTGGTTGACCATCGCAGCCTCGAGACGGGGATCATTGATGTAGCTGAACGTCGTCGGCTGCCAGGGCCAGGGATAAGTTCCGTAGAAATCTCCGAGTAACTCGTCAACAGCGGGGCTCGATTTTGCCAAGGCCGTATTTTCAGCATCGTTATCGCCGGCATGCGCTGCGGACGTGTGATGTGAGTCTGCCGGCGAGCTGACCGCACGCGCTCGGGGTTTGTTTAAGATGTCCGCGTCGAATGGGACATGGAGGAACCGGTCCGCGTTGCTCAACCCTGAATCAATTTTAGTCATCTGCTTTCCGGTGTTAGTAAGGACGTGACGAAGCGTGAAGCGTTGCGAGAGCTGAATGAAAGGCGCTAAGGCTGGCTGGTACATTACTGCCCGAGCGGTTAGGCCGTGGGATCTTCCGAATTCTGTCGACCTTCGGCAGCCAGCATGTTTTCCAACTCGTCGCCTGACATCAGTTTGATCTCTTCGATCATCTGGGCAGCATCTTCAATGTCTTCCTGCTCCATCTGCATTTTTGTCACTGAGAGAGCCAGGTTGGCGATTGTGGGAGCATCAAAAATGCTGCGCATTGGTATCGCAACTTGGTATGCCTCGCCGATTCGGGAGATCACCTGATAAGCCAGGAGGGAGTGCCCGCCCAGTTCAAAGAAATTATCGTAGATACCCACACTTGGTATTCCCAATACCTGAGCCCAGATTTCTGCGATGAATTTCTCCGTCGGAGTTCGCGGGGCAACCAGCGCCGGTTTGATTTGCCGCCGCACCTCTTCGATGGATGGTAGTGCACGGCGATCGATTTTTCCGTTTCCCGTTAGCGGAAACTTATCTAAATGAACGAAGAAATTAGGGATTGTTTCTTCAACGAGATTGCGAGCCAGGGTTGCTCGCAAGACTGCAGGGTCCAGTCGGTCGTTTGAAACGTAGTACGCAACCAGTAGATCGTTGCCATTGTTGTCTTTCAATACCAGCACAATGTTGTCTTTGATCTCTGGGTACCGGTTCAATAGACTACGAATCTCGTTCAGTTCAATTCGATATCCATGAAACTTTACTTGTTCATCATTCCTCCCAATATATTCGAGAATTCCTGCGGGCAGCCATCGTGCTACATCTCCAGTCTTGTACATCTTCCGCCCCGGCAGTATTGGGTTGTTGATGAATCGTTCGGCCGTTTGCTGCTGGTTGTTTAGAAAACCACGGGCTAATCCAACTCCCGAAATGTAAAGCTCGCCCATCACATTTTCTGGAACGGGATTGAGGTTTTCATCAAGCAAGAAGATTTGCATGTTTGCGGCAGGTTTTCCGATAGGCACGACGGCGCGCGCATCCTGTGGTGGGTCGAAAAGATGGACCATACACCCGACGGTGGCTTCGGTTGGTCCATATTCGTTGTAGATCTCTACGGCATAGCCAAAGCTGTTCTGAACCTGTAGAGCGAGATTGGTATCAAGAGCTTCACCGCCAACGATGAGTCGCCTCACGCGGCTTTTGTTGTTGTCCCGGTCTTTCACGAGCGCGAGATGGCTCGGCGTCAGTTTCAAGATTTCCGCCTGATTATCGTCGAGCACCGCGGAAAGTGAAGACTCACCTTGTTTTGGCCGGTAGACAAGAACACGTTGTCCGCTGATTAACGGTACATACAGCGAAGTCACCGTGAGATCAAAAGCAAGTGACGAATACAGTGCGAAATCGAGATTGTCTCCTCTGAGATAGGTCTCTCTAGCCCACAAAACATAGTTGCTTAATGCCGCATGCGATATTTCAACGCCCTTGGGAGTACCGGTCGATCCTGAAGTGTAAATGACATAAGCCAGATCGCCGGGATTTGTTTGATACGGCGGCGTCTCGATACTTTCAACTGAGATGGAATCGTCCCAAGCTCTATCCAGACAAATCGCAATTGAAACCTGATCCCTTATCCTGTCCACAAGGGTTTGCTGGGTTAACACGATCGAGATAGCACCGTTCGAAAGCATGAAAGCAGTGCGGGACGGCGGATGTTGTGGATCCAAAGGCACGTACGCCGCGCCCGCTTTTAGCACCCCAAGGAGGGCAATCATTGTCTCCAGTGAATGTTCCAGATAAATACCCACTAACGTTCCGGGGCCTGCATCCAGACTGAGCAGCGTATGCGCTAGTTGATTGGCTCGGTGATTCAACTCCTGATAGGTCAGGGTTCGTCCTTCGAAGACAACTGCTGAGGAGTTTGGACTCCGCTCGGCCTGTGCCTCAAACAGTTGCGCCACTGTCTGCTCGCCGAGGAAGGCGCGAGCGGTATCGTTAAAATCAACGACCAACTCATTTCTCTTGCGTTTTGACAGTAATTGCAGTTCCGAAACCCTTGCGTCCGGCTGGGTTATCATCTCACCCAGAATTGTTTCAAAGTGTCGTGCAAAGACGCTGATGGTCTCATCCTTGAACAGCTCAGTGGAGTATTCAATCACACCACTCAGACTGTCTTCTCGTGCGGCGAAGATCATCGTCACATCATTAAGCAACCCTTCTGCATCTTCACAGCGGTTGATGTTTTCAAAAAGCGCAACGACATTGAAGAGTGGCGCGCGATTTGGCTGCATCTCGACTTGCAAGTGCCGCAGGAGTTGCTTAAACGAGTACTTTTGATGAGCGTATGCTTCGGTAACCGTATGTAACACCTGATCCATAACATTGCGAACGGTGTGACTCCCGCTGACGTGATCTCTGAGGACAAGGATCTTATTATCGAGGGTCAACTCCCGGTATCCCTGATGGATGGCTGTTCCAATAATGACATCTTCACTATGTGTGTAATGGTAAAGACATATTTTTAAAGCCGCAACACAAGCTGTAAAAGTTAATATTTCGTCCCCTGCAGAAGCCTTGCGCAGCCGGCTCTGAGTCTCCAGATCGATAACGATCTCACATGTTCGCCGTTCGGAGTTGGTCGTGGGAGGACGTTTGAAATCGAGCGAAATGCCTGTAACTACCGGCTCGCCAGAGAGCTTTTGCAGCCAGTATTTAAGTTCTTTATGGTGCTGCTTGTCTGCCAGACTCACGCTATTGCTCATCATAACTGTTGGCTCCTTCACTCCAGCCGTAACGGAGGGGCATGGAAGGCTGGTTTCCTGCCGGCGAGAAACTTCAGCGACGAATACACGCGTGACTAAATGGCCCTGAATACAACTGAGGGTTAAAAAGAGAAGCCCCGGCTCAATGGACTTACATCTATTTCTCTGTTCAGGACCATTTGCTCTTCGCGGGACAACAGATCGAAGTCGTCCAAACGGGTATCCGGGTTTTGCACAATGCTATGAAAGAGTTTTTCAAAGTGGCTCATCGCGTGGGTGATGGTTTCGTCGTCAAACAGATCAACGCGGTATTGCAATGAGCTAATGATCTCTTCCCCTTGTTCCACCATTAGCATCAGCCAATCAACTTTCGCAGTCTCCGCTTCACAATTCAGCGGGGTCACTTCCAGGCCGCTAATTTTTGGGATTGCGTACAGCGGTTTGACATGTGAGAAAACAACCTGCACAAAGGGCGGGCTGCTCTGGGAGCGACCGACCTTCAACTCCTCGACTAACCTTTCGAAGGGCATCTCTTGATGGGTATAAGCTCCCAGCACCGTCTCGCGCACGCGCCCAAGTAACTCGCGGAAAGTAGGATTTCCGGAAAGATCCGTACGCAGCACCAGCATGTTGAGAAAACAACCGATCAATAGTTCAGTCTCAGCCAGGTTGCGGCTAGTGACCGGAGTTCCAATCACAAAATCGGACTGACCGCAGTAGCGGTAGAGAAATGTCTTGAACGCCGCGACCAGAAACATATACACAGTGACGCGTTCAGCCTGACTTAACGCGCGGATGGTTTTGGTTTGATTCTTATCCAGAATGAAAGAGTGCCACCTGCTATCGTAAGATGAAACTGTAGACGCCGGTCGATCAGCCGGCAACTTGAGCACGGCCGGCGCACCATCAAGCTGCTTCCTCCAGTAACTCAATAGCGTTTTCAACTTCTCATCTTGTAGCCAATCCCTCTCCCAACAGGCGAAGTCTGGGTATTGAATCGGCAACTCCGGTAGAGACGAGGTTTGCCCTTTGTCAAAGGCGTCGTAGAGAGTTACTAATTCGTTTGTGAATATTTCATGGGACCAGGCGTCGAAGATAATGTGATGGCGACAAATAGTAAGCACGTGATCATTACTTAGGCGCAACAGGCGGACGCGAAACAGTGGACCTTCTTGCAGATTGAAAACTACTTGCGCTTCTTGCGTCGCTATTCGACGGACCTCCGCCTCCTGTTCTGCGACCGATGAAGTTCTCAGGTCTTCTAAATCCAAGTTCAACGGGACGGCAGGAGCTACTATCTGCGCAAGTTGATTACTACTGACGGTAAAAGTAGTACGTAGAATTTCATGGCGTCGTACAATTTCATTTAGTGCCTTCTCAAGCGCGCCGACATTGAGACTGCCGCGAAGCCGGACGGCACTGGAGACGTTATAAGCGGTACTCTCCGGGTTTAGCTGTTGAATGAGCCAGAGTCTCTGCTGCGCAAAGGAAAGCGGCGCCTGACGCTCGCGCGAGCGCCTTTGAATCGGTGACATCTCAAGCGTTGCATTCTGTCGCAAAGCTGTATCCACTGCCCGCGCCATTTCTGCCAACGTTGCCGCCTCAAAAATGGTTCGAAGTGGCAGATCAACTTTAAAGCTTTCTCGTATTTTAGAAACCAGGCGCATCGCCAGCAAAGAATGGCCGCCTAAGTCAAAAAAGTTAGCATTTACTCCGGCCTTCTCACATCGCAGCACTTCAGCCCATATGCCGGATAAAATTATTTCGGTCTGGCTACGCGGCGCGATAGGGCCTTCTGCCTGTCCCTCTTGCTGTAACTCTGAGTTCATTAGGGCGCGGCGATCGAGTTTGCCGTTAGGAGTAAGCGGCAACTCCGGCAGCAGCACGAAGGCGCTGGGAACCATGTATTCCGGCAGCTGCTCCCGTAAATAGTTCCTTAGCTCCTTCACCCGCGTCTCGTCCCGCTCCTCGCCATTCATTACCACATAACCTACCAACCGGCTTGTCCCATTCTCCCCTTGCCGCAACTCCACCACCGCTTCCCGCACCTGCTCCTGCCCCCGCAGTGCCGCTTCGATCTCTCCTAACTCGATCCGGTACCCTCGTAACTTCACCTGGCTGTCCAATCTTCCCCGAAACTCCAATGCCCCATCCCCCAGATACCTCACCGAGTCTCCCGTTCGATAGAGCCGCTCACCCCCACTTTTGCTATATGGATCGGGCACGAACTTCTCTGCCGTCATCCCCGGTTGCCGCCAATAGCCTCGCGCTAATCCCCTCCCACTCAAATACAGCTCGCCATTCACTCCCACCGGCACCGGCTCCATCCGCTTGTCCAGAACGTACACTTTCGTGTTCGCAATCGGCCGCCCAATCGGCACAACGTGTCTTGCACTGTGGGCTTCACACTTCCAGTAAGTGACGTCAATCGCCGCCTCCGTGGGTCCGTAGAGATTGTGTAACTCTGCATGGCCCAGCCGCTCGAAGAAACGCTTCTGTGTTTCGTACGGCAACGCTTCTCCGCTACAGATCACGCGTTTCAGACTCGTGCAGCGTTCCACTCCTTCCGCTTCCAGAAACACCGTCAGCATCGAAGGCACAAAGTGAACTGTGGTTATTTGTTCCGTCGCAATCAAACCGATCAGATACTCTGCATCCTGATGCCCTCCCGGCTTGGCTACCACCAGACAGCCTCCGGTAATCAGTGGCGCGAAGAATTCCCACACCGAAACATCGAAGCTAAACGGAGTCTTCTGCAAAACCCGATCTTCACGATTCACTTGCTGGATTTGTTGCATCCAAAGAAGACGATTGCAGATTCCCGCCTGGGTATTGATTACTCCTTTCGGTTTGCCGGTCGAACCCGAGGTATAGATCATGTACACTGCGTTCTCCGGTTCGACCACGCTGGCAAGGTTTTCGTGGCTGTATCGGTCCAGCAACTCGCGCTCTTCCTCTACACAGAACGTTTTTATCGTCTTGCTCCCCAAACGCTCCGCTCTGCCCGGTTGTGTCAGAATCACCCTGGGCTCAGCATCGCCCACCATCGTGAGTAAGCGCTCGCTGGGGTATTGCGGGTCCAGCGGCACATAGGCTCCGCCAGCCTTCACCACGCCAAGCAAACTCACTACCATCTCCACCGAACGCTCCATCAGCACTCCGACTCTGACTTCCGGCCCCACTCCCTGCTCCCGCAGATAGTGCGCCAACTGGTTGGCGCGGCTGTTCAACTGCCGATACGTGAACTCCATCCCTTCAAACCGGAGCGCCGAAGCCTCCGGCGTCTTTTCCGCTTGCCTTTCGAATAACTCGGAAAGCGACCCGTGCCGTGGAAATTCCGCCTCCGTCTGGTTCCATTCCACCAACTGCTCTCGCCGTTCCCCCTCACTGAGCAGCGGTAGCTCGTAGAGATAGCTAGTTGGTTGAGCGATTATGCCCTCGAGCAAATTCCGCAGATGCTCGAGCATCCGCCCAATTGCCAACTGAGAGAAAGCCGAAGAATCGTAAGTAATTTGTAGTAAGAGCTGTCGTGCCGGAGTTACTAGAACGCAAAGAGGGTAGTTTGAGTTCTGTACGGTTTGTAAATCGCGAATCTCGAGCCTGTGGTTGGTTGATTCCTTTCCTCTGTGCAACAGATTCACTGGGGCGCTCTGGTACACATAAATGCTCTCAAATAGTTGTGAGCCACTCTGCACATTACTCAATCCCTGCACTCGAAGTAGGGGGCTATATTCGAATTGTAGTAAATCAGCTGATAGTGCTTGAAGGTCTCGTAGCCAGGCCGATAAGGTCACATCCGAGCCGAGTTGGACGCGCATTGGCAGTGTGTTGAGAAAGGGTCCAATAATGAACTCGGCTCCCGGCAAAGAAAATGGTCGCCCTGAAACTGTTAAACCGAATACTATGTCGTTCTCCCCGCTGTAGTGGCTTAGAAGCACGGTCCAGGCACCTTGCGTCAAAGTGTTGAGTGTCACTTCGTGCTGCCGCGCTAAAGATTGCAAGGCACTCGTCATCTCAGTTGACAACGTTATCTGCTGTGATTCGTAGGCCTGTTCCGCTGCAGATCGCAAGGAAGGCGTCTGCCTGATTCCCAACGGCGTGGGCGATTGGAATCCTTGCAGTTGCCGTCGCCAGAACGCATCAGCCTCACTGAGATCCTGTGTCTGAATCCACTTTATATAGTCACGATAAGAAGGGGCTGGATCGGTGTTGACAATACTTTTCTCACAGAAGGCTTCGTATAACGCAGAAGCTTCACCAAACAGCAACATCTCGGACCAAGTATCAGTCAGGAGATGATGAACAGTCCAGACAAATTGAGATGATGTGTCATCGAGCTTAATCAGGGCTAAACGCATTAACGGCGGAGCTGAAAAGTCAAAACCTCGCAGCCGGTCTGCCGCCAAATATTCTCGCAGCCGTTCGTTCTGCTCCGCCACCGACTGAGCGCGCCAATCCAACTGCGTAAGAGAAATCGTGGCGTCGTCGTAAACCACTTGCATTGCATCGTCTAATCCCTCCCACTCGAAAGCGGTACGAAAGATGGCATGCCTCCTCACCACTTCGTTCCATGCCTGCTCGAATGCCGAGACGTCAGGCGAAGGATGCAGAACGCAGTGCGTCTGCACCATGTAAACGCCACTTTCCTTGCTGAACAGGCTATGAAAAAGAATTCCCTGTTGAATTGGGGAAAGTGGATACAGGTCTATTACACCCGGCATAAAAATGACCGATTTTCTATTTCGACGCTTTTCTCAGAATATAGTCCAACTGTTCGCGATTGAGATTTGCCAGAGGAAATTCGAGAGCGGACTGAGCGGATTGTCCCAAAAGCGCGATTGAATCCGCCGTCCGAGCGCGTTTGGGCGATTCTGCCGATGGCGGGTGAATTATGCCCTCTAACTGAGCGATTGTCGGATGTCGAAAGAGTTGCATCGGATGAAAACTAACTCCCATCTGTTTTGCCTTGAAAGCTATCTGCACGGCCACGATTGAATCTCCGCCGAGCGCAAAGAAGTTGTCATTCGCGTCCACATGGTCAAGGTTTAGGAGTTCACACCAAACCTTTGTCAATATTTTTCCCACTGGACTGAGTTGCTCGGCGTATCTGTCATCCGCTTCGCGAAATTCTCTGGATGGCACAGGCAGCACTTTCCGATCAATCTTTCCATTCGAGGTTAGCGGCATTCGCTCCAACACAATGATGTCCTTCGGCACCATATACTCTGGCAGTTCATCCTTCAGATATATCCTGATTTCTTCTCTTGCCTTTTGTTTAAGCTCGCGGCCAGATTCCTTACCTTCTGCCAGCACCACATACCCCAGCAGTCTTTTCTCCTCGCCAGTTTCCTGCAACACCGCTACACTCTCTTTGACCAAGTGGTGTTGACGTAGAGCAAATTCAACTTCTCCCAGTTCAACGCGGAAGCCTTTGATCTTCACCTGCTCATCTGTCCTTCCCAAATATTCCATCTCGCCATCGGCTCGCATCCGGCCCAGGTCACCGCTCCGGTACAACCTCATACCGGGGACCATGCTAAACGGGTCTGGCACAAATCGCTCCGCGGTCAAAGCCGCTTTTCTTAGATAACCGCGGGCGACCCCTTCCCCACCAATGTAGATTTCTCCGACTACGCCCGCGGGAAGCCGGCGCATCGATTCGTCCAGGACGTACATCCGCATATTGCTGATAGGCCGGCCGATTGCTATCGATCCATGGCATGCTGCGGGCACTTCATAGGTACTACAACCAACCACGGTTTCCGTTGGCCCATACTCATTGATTAAGCGAGTCGCGGGCGATTGTTGCTGCCAGACAGAGAGCAGATCACCAGGAAGAGCTTCGCCGCCAATGATCAAGGCATCGATGGGAGTACTCCGTTCACGTTCACCAAGCCAACTGCTCAATACTTGCAGATGTGAAGGTGTGAGTTTTATCAGAGCATAGTGCTGTTGAGAGTTGGCCAAAGCATCGCAAAGTCGCTCCAGTTCGTCTCGAACACTCACGAGTTCGACTGTCCCTCCAGCCATCAGTGGCAACAGCAAACCGGTGATCGTCAAATCGAAGCTGAACGGCGAATGCACAAGCGTTCGACTTCGCTCATCAATTCGGTACGCTTTCTTAGCCCACGTCAGATAGTTGACAAGACCACGATGGTCAATCATCACGCCCTTGGGCTTACCCGTTGAGCCGGAAGTGTAAATGATGTAAGCGAGGTTCTCTGGATGCCCAACCGCGGGTGGATTTTTAGACCCGTCTCCATTGACCGGAAGCATTTCCTCATCCAAACACAAGATAGGAAACCCTGATTCTTCCGGAAGCAATCCGTGTAATTGTTTTTGTGTGAGGACCGCCGAAACTTGCGCATCTTCCAGAATGACCAGCAATCGCGAGGCAGGCGCCTGCACATCGAGCGGTAGATAGGCAGCACCAGTTTTGAGCGTCCCCAGCATCGCGATCACCATTAGCGGCGAGCGCTCTAGGCAAAGAGCCACACGGCTTTCGGGTCCCATACCGTAGCGAAGCAAATGTCGCGCGACATTGTTGGCAGCTGCATTAAGTTGGGCATAAGAGAATTGCTCGTCTTCGTAACAGAGCGCCAGTGCATCAGAAGAGCGCTCGACCTGGAGCTCGAAAAGCTGCTGAAAACACTGGTCATCCGGAAAGTCCTGCGCTGTTGCGTTATAAGCCTCAAGAGTTTGCCGTTCGGCCTCGCCCAGAATTTCCCATGTTTCCGCCTTTCCGTCAGGTTCGGCTAACATACTCGTTAGCAGCGCCTGAAATCGACTAGCAAGGCACTGAATACTCTCTAAATCGAACAATTCGGAGTCATAATGGAATTCAGCTACAAACGAGTTAGCAACTCGAATGCAGGATAGTTTCACTTTAAATCGGTCGATGCAGGCATATTGCCGGTGAATTGAAAATCTTGTACCGCCGGTAAACAATGGCGTTGGGTGTCCGCAATACTCAAAGCAAATTGGGAAGAACGCCTGAGAAGAATCGCTCTCAGAAGCGTCGACACTGGTCCAGGTAAAGCAGTCTTGCCATTCCCGCGCTTCGTTCACCTTTTCGGCAGTGTCCTGGAAGAAATCCTCTGATGTTACCCCGGCATCAATCGACGACAGTATAGGCACGGGCGCCGCCAATAGACCCAAAGCGTTTTCCAGTTCAGGATAGTTCCGGCCGTTGCAGACGAGCCCGATTTGAAGTGGCGATTGGCGGGTAAGACGCCATAACAAAATCCGCCAACACGATAGAAACAACACAGGAAGCGAAGTTACCTCGCCGCACTCAAAAGCTGCGATTTTGCGATCGAGATCATTGGCCATTTTCATTGCAAAGACTCGTGGCCGAAAGTCCGTCTCGCTCGCGCTCCGTTTCTCAAATGGCAGCACGATGGAGTCGCTTACGGAAGCGTACTGTTTGCGCCAATATTCTCGCCCGATCTGACCATCCCCTCCCTCAAGCGCGTCGTAGTACCACTGAGAGACGTCAGCATATTGCAACGCCTCATTACCACTTTCCTGTAAACCATCATGATAGTAACCATTGATTAATTGGACCAAACTGCTTAGCGTCTGACCGTCGGCACAGAGAGCGGGCAGAGTGAGAATCAGTTGGTGTTCCGAGAGCGACAACTGAACCAGCAGCGCATGGAGTACGGGACCTTGTTCAAGATCAAACGAAGCCTGACGGCTGGTGTCGATCAGCCGCTGCAACTCGAGTTGCCGATCCTGAACTGGGACTTTCTGGAGATCGTATGGATCGGCCCATGCAATTTGGGCTTTCGAGATCGTCTGCACAGGGATATTCATTTCTGCCCAATGCCTGAACGTCGTGCGCAGAATTTCATACTGCTCGACAATTCTAAACAGACTTTCTCTGAGCCGAAGGCGATCAAGAGGACCTTCGATCATAACCACGCACTGCGCTAGGTACGGCATCACTCCCTCTCTTTGCCCTAATGACCAGAGATGCTCTTGCTTCGGGGAGAGCCGGAATGCGTCGCTCTTTTGGATGGTCATCAAAAACACTCCGAAGGCTTCTGCACATCGTGCCAGCTGAGGGGATCGGCCATGCCCACGACAACTTTACGCGGGCCGGTGTAAGGCATTCGAGCATGCGCCACCAAAAGGTTATCGAGCATTAGCACATCACCAGACTGCCAGGGAAAGCTCACGGTCTCGTCACGATAGGCTGCCCGAAGTTCCTCCAGCACTTGAGGTTCTATCGACGAACCATCCCCATAATAGGTGTTGTTCGGCAAGTTCTCCTCGCCCAGTTCGCTTAACAATGCCTCGCGCATGAGCGGATCCAACGTCGAGCAATGAAAAAATGTCGCGTGATTAAACCATGACCACTCTTCTGTACGCGGATGCCGGACCAATGCCGGTCGGATCGCTTCGGTTCGCAACTGGTCGTCGCCACGCCATTCACAACGAATTTCATGTTGACGGCAATAGTTTTCGACTACTCTTTTGTCCGTGGTCTGAAAGGCAAACGACCAGCGCAATCCAAACTCAACGCCGAAATTACGCACATATTTCACCTGCTTCTTGATAAACCGTTCGCGTAACTCTGGAGTCAGGCGCTGAAAGACTTTGCGGCTATCCACGATCGGAGTCTCTCCTCCTGTGGTTGCGGGCACGAGGCAAAAGAAGAATATCTTTGTCGGCCAGCTAAGTTGGTATGAGTTTTCGTTATGAGGAAATATCGGCTGGCTTGCAGGATACTCAGTCGACGTGTAAATTCTGCCGCTGACCTGACTACGAGGCGATGACCGTTCTTTATATTCAAGGATCTCCGCTGAAACGGATCTAATAAACCAGTCGAACTCATTAACGTCTTCGACTTTGAAACCGCGAAAGAGAATGGCTCCGTGCGTGGCCAGATGATCGTCGATCAGACCGCGGTTGTGAGCCGCCCATACGGCCAGATTCAGTCCTTCGCTGGATGGCCGGATTACTAAAGGAAGTGGCTTTCCAGCCAAATATTCAGTCGTGATCAAATCTGCGGAAGAAACGCTTACAGCTTTCCGCTGTCCCAGACGGGAATTGTTCAAGCTACGTAATTGCATTTGATTTCTCCTGGAGGAATGCGCGAAGACCAGCAGCTATTTTTAGCCGACCGCTTGCCGCCTAATACTTTGGAGAGTTTCCTGACGGTTGCGTTTGAAAGTGTTTTCCTGCGCCATACGATACTTGCCCACTGCTTCGTCGATCACCGCGCAGAGATCTCTCATGGTGCAGTCGGTTGACGTCGAAATTCTCTGTAAAAGAAGTCCGTAAACGGCCATCCAGTTCTTGCTTCGTGCGGATCTGAAAAGATCTGAGTTATAAACGCATTCGATATAGAGCTGGTTGGAGACTTCGACCACGTTCCAGGAAAGATCAAATGTGGCAAAGACTGCGGGGTTTTGTAATATCTCCGCTTTCAGGTCGGCCATCTCAAGTTTGGCTCCGACCCGATCCATGTTGAAGGAAATCGAAACCATAGGATGCCGACTGGGATCTCTAACCAGCCGTAAATCCTTAACCAGTCGGTAAAGAGAATAATTCTGATGATCGTAAGCATCCAGAACGTTCCGGCGGATCGATTTAAGGTAGTCAGTAAAGGATTCATCTTCATTGAGCCGACTGCGGATGGGCAGAGTGTTAATGCAATAGCCTATGAGATTTTGACCTCCCATTAGCGATTGCCCGGCGGATGGAGTGCCAACCACAATGCTCCTCGTTCTGCTCTGTCTATGAACCATGGTCATGAAGGCCGCCAGAAGAAGTGTGAACATCGTGCAGCCATGCTGAGCAGTCTTTGACTTTAATGCGCCAAGCAGTGCGCCATCGAGCATTAGCCGTTCCAGTTTTCCAGCGTGTGTTTGAATCGCCGGTCGCGCAAAGTCCGTAGGCAAATCCACGAGGGGAACACCGTCAGCGAACTGAGCCAGCCAATACTTTCGGGAGCGATCCATGGCAGCGCCGTTTTGATTTTGCGTCTGCCAATCAACGTACTCGCTAATCTGCTTGGGCTGAGGTAATGAGCAAGGAACTCCGCGCCGGACCGCATCGTAATAGGCACAGAGTTCGGCAACTAAAAAATCGAATGATAATCCGTCGCATGCAATGTGGTGGGTACTTATGCCTACTAGATGTTCCAGGTCCTTGAGCTTGGCAATTCTTAGGCTGACGAGCGGCCCGTTCTCCAGATCGAACGCCCGCCCTGTTTCTTCTTTAAGAAAAGCGGCAATGGAGTTTTCCCTCTCGTGGTCTTCGAGCATAGAAAAGTCCACTACCGGCACGTCCACTTCAAGCTTGGAATAGATTCGCTGATGGTCGTTTTCTAAACTGAAAGTGGAGCGCAGGGCTTCGTGTCTGTCGACTATGTTTTGGAACGCATTCACCATCGACGACACATCGAACGGGCCGTGCAGTCGCATTGTCAGCGACTCGTTGTATGCTCGTATCGTGTCGTCTCCAGTTTTCATTAGCGCCAACAATCCCTTCTGCGCCTCCGTCAAAGGCACAGTTCGGAAATCCCGTACTGAAGTTTGGGTTTGATCGCTCGCCGAAGCGCGCGCAGCATCGGAAGGCATGGCGGTTGACTCGGTGTTGGCTGGTGAGGACATGTACATTCCTTGCTCGCGCTCTTCCACGCCGCCGAATGGGCGACCGGGAAGGAAGCCTCCTTGCTGCAATTCCTCTATCGTCTGTTGCACCGCCTTAATTACCGTCTCAATATCTTGCTCTGAGTGCGCAGTTGAGAGAAAGCCTGCACGGTCGCCGATGAAAACTCCCTTCTCCAGTAAATGGGCTACAAAGAGGCTTGTATAGCTGAACTCTGCCGGCACGAGGAACCGAAAAAGTGAACTGAAATATGCCATTCGCAATGGCGCATTAAGTCGTTCAAAGACGGCAACAACAGTTTCTGAAAAATGGGCGGCCTGTCCGTTCAACTTCTGCTGCAATTCCGAACCGCTTGCTTTTAAATGAGTCAGAACAGCTTTGGCCGCGGCCATGGCCAGAGGATGCTTACAAAAAGTACCAGCAAAGAATGTTTGGTTAGCAGTCGGGTAAGAATCGTCGTGATACTGCCACATCCCGCCGTCAACCGCATTCATAAATCGAGCTTCACCTGCCACCACTCCGATGGGCATACCGCCGCCTACAACCTTGCCGTAGGTGGCTGAGATCCGCTTTCACTCCGAACCAGGCTTGGGCTCCGCCGGGATGAACACGAAAACCTGTAATCATCTCATCAAAAATCAAGGCCGCATCGCCCTTCGCGGTCAGTCGGCGCAATTCATGGAGGAACTCCCTTGGCTGTACTTCTGGACGACTACTCTGCACGGGCTCAACCAGCACCGCCGCCAGCTCCGGCATCCGACGTTCTAAAATTGCCAACGATTCCGCGCGGCCGTAAGGCAACACGAGAACGTCTTGCAGTTTGTGCGGAGAAATTCCCAAGGCGGCTGGCATGGCCGCCAGGACCCCGTTCAGGTTTTGTCCGCGCACCAGCACTTCATCGTCAATGCCGTGATAAGAGCCGGCAAATAGGGCGATTTTAGAACGCCCGGTTACGGTGCGCGCCAAACGCAGAGCAGCGATCACGGCCTCCGAACCGGTGTTACAAAACGTCACCCGTTCCGTGCCAGTTAGCTCACAGATCAATTCCGCTACTTCGCCCGCCAGATGTGACTGTGGACCAATGTGTATTCCGTCTCTCAGTTGTTCCTGCAACGCTTCAGTAATGAAAGATGGTGCGTGACCAAAAAGATTGACTCCGAAACCCATTGTCAAATCGATGTATTCATTGCCATCTTCATCCCAGATTCTTGAACCCGACGAGCGCCGGCCGATAATGGGATACACCATTTCTTTCCACAACCGCCGAAATCCGGCGGACACTCTCGTATCGGCAAGCGAGGAACGATGAGCTTGCGTCAGTTCCTTTGATCTGCGCGTGCGCGCCGTGTAGCGAACGATAAAGTTATTCAAGTACTCTTGCTGAATGGAAGTCAGACTATCCGCGCGGTTTGTGTTTACTGGCCGCCAGGGCCCAAACTGAATGGGGTTACTCTGCGTGGGCGAAGCGGATTGAGCCTTGGGTGGTTCATCGGGCGCGTTAACCCGGTGAACCACTTCATCAACTGACAAAGGCATCACGGGTATATTCATGCACGACGATGACTGCTGCTGATTGAAGAGCGCCTGCATGACCACCAGTTGCTGTCTCAGGAGCTTTGCTACGTCATCGACCACCCGCCCGGCGTTGTTCGATATGCTTCCGTCCGATGTCTCTCGAATCAATTTTTCCATCTCAGCCATTGCGTTGGAAACGGAGTAAGAAGAACCCGGAGTAGATTCCACAAACGAACTTGACGATTGATTTATACGCAATTCAACAGCTCGTGAATCTGTGTTTAATTGGCCGCTTGGAAGAAGCTGATCGAGATATGCTGCCAAGGAACCAATTGTCGAATACTCTTCAACCAGCAGCCGAAAGGCCACGTCGACACCAAACTTGAGTTTGATACCCTGGCTGATCTGGAGAAGCATGAGTGAATCAAATCCCAAATTAAAGAATGAAACACCCGCTGCCAAGGCTCCGGCGTTAACTCCGGATTTCTCCGTGACGATTGCCCTTAATCCGGCAATAATGTTCTCGTGCCGTTCGGGCTCCGCCACTCTCGCGGGCGACGGTACCGAGATTGCGGGCGCATTTTCCATTACTTTCGGGTCGACGGCAACCGTTTGTACGACGGCTTCAGCGTTTACGCCAACATCCTTCGACGGAGATTGGTCATCATTTGGCCCAAACCTCCGCCGATGCCCGATCCAGAAACGTTGACGATCAAACGCGTAGGTAGGCAAAGAAATTCTACGCAGCTTACGAGGTTGCGCCGTTCGTCCGTTGCTCCCGTGCCGCGCCAGCGCTTCCTGAAAACTCCAGTCTCTTAGCTTGCTCCAATGCACTTCCGTGCCAAACGTCCACAGTTGTGCGACGCTGCGTAACACGCCAAGGGACTCCTTGTCGTCACGCTGGGTAAGTACGCTTACCACCTCGTGCCGCGATTTGACGGTCTTCGGTTCTTGACTCTCCTCTTGTAGCAACGTCTGATTCACTAACCGGCTTAGTGCATCTCCTGGACCCATTTCTATCCATATCCAGTTTCCTTCAGCAGCGATCGTACTCACTCCGGTACTAAACTGCACCGGCTCACGCATGTGTCGCAGCCAATACTGCGCGCTTCGTACCTCTTCGTGCTGCGCCCACTCGCCGCTTTGATTGGATACAAACGGCACACTTAACTCGGCTTTCACTGTTCGCTCTAAGACTTGTTCATAAGCCGTCAAGACCGGTTCCACCATTCCCGTGTGAAAGGCGTGTGATGTAGGCAGCCGGCGCGTTTTAATCGCCCGCATCTCCAGGCGGCGCTCCAGTTCCGCAGTGGCCGCTTCAGAACCGCCCACCACACTCCGTCGCGGCGCATTAACGGCTGTTAACCAGAGCTGCTCCCCGAAATCGTTGTTGAGGGCCGCGATCTCTTCTCGCAATTGCTCCGCTCCAAGACTCACAGCCAGCATTACGCCGCGCGGCAACTCCTGCATAAGGCGCCCGCGTTCCACGAGTAGTCCCGTGGCCGCCTCAAGGCTAAAAACTCCGCTCAAACAGGCCGCAACGTATTCGCCTAAGCTGTGACCTATCATCACGGTCGGTTTGATTCCCCACTGTTGCAGTTGGAGCGCCAAGGCATATTCCACGGCAAAAAGCGCAACTTGGGTTACGACAGTTTCGGCCAACTTCTGTTGAGAAGTAGATTCATTACCGGGTTCGGGATAAATTATTTCGCGCAAATCGAAGTTCAGCCGTGATCGAACCACTGCTGAACACTCGTCAATCACGCGACGGAACTCTCCGCCCGCTTCATAAAGACTGCGGCCCATCTGCACGTACTGAGCACCCTGCCCAGGAAACATGAAAACCAAGCCCTTACTTGCTGGTAAAAGCTCACCTGTCACTTCGCGGCCAAGGACGGCAGGACCGCGCAGACCCGCAATGGCCTCAGTGCGGTCTCGACAGATGACCGCAGCCCGTTGCGCGAACGTGCGACGTCCTACTTGCAACGTGTAAGCTGCATCCGGCAGGCTTTGTGTAGAATGTTGTTCGATATGTTCCGCCAACCGTTGCTTAGCCGCCTGCAACGAATTCGCGGTGCGCCCGCTCAGCACGAGCACCTGCCAGTCATTTACCGACGCCATTTCTGAATTACCTGCGAGCGGCGCCTCTTCCACAATTACGTGCGCATTTGTGCCGCCAATCCCGAAGGAACTGACGCCCGCCCGGCGCGGGTTATCGAGTTTCCGGTCCCATCGGCGCAACTGCGCATTAACAAAAAATGGACTCTCCTCAAAATGGATTTGCGGATTCGGCTTTTCGTAATGCAAGCTCGCCGGCAACTCCTCGTTTTCCAATGCGAGAACTGTTTTTATCAAACCGGCAACCCCTGCGGCGGTATCGAGGTGTCCAATGTTGCTCTTAACTGAGCCGATCGCACAAAACTGTTTCCGGCTTGTCTGCGCACGAAATGCCTGGGTTAACGCCGCAATCTCAATGGGATCGCCGAGCGAGGTAGCCGTCCCATGCGCTTCGATATAAGAAATCGTATCAGGATGCACATTGGCCATCGCCTGTGCTTCCGCGATCACACCAGCCTGCCCCTCGATACTTGGAGCGGTATAACCGACTTTCAGTGCGCCGTCATTGTTAATGGCGGACCCTTTGATCACGGCTCGAATTGAGTCACCGTCAGCCAGAGCAGCGTTCAATGGCTTAAGCAAAACGACCCCGACGCCACTGCCCGCTACCGTTCCTCCCGCACGTTCATCAAACGGACGGCAATGTCCGTCAGGTGACAGAATTCCACCTTCTTGAAAAAGGTAACCCGACTTGCGAGGTACAACCACAACTGAGCCACCCGCCAAAGCCATGGAACACTCGCCATTAAGTAAACTCTGGCAGGCAAGATGGACGGCCACTAGAGAAGTCGAACAGGCTGTTTGCACTGTCAGACTCGGCCCTTTTAGATCAAGCTTGTAGGAAAGCAAAGTGGCAACGTGATCCCGGTCGTTCCCAATCAACGTCTGAAAACTACCGAAGGATTTAACCAGGTTCGGGTTTGAGGAGAGGTTGTTTTGGTAATAGTAGTTGAAACCGGCTCCGACAAACACTCCAATCGGATCGTCGTAGGCTTTGGGATCGTAACCTGAATCTTCCAGCGCTTCCCAAGTACATTCCAATAGCAATCGCTGTTGCGGATCCATGATCTCCGCTTCACGTGGCTGCATGCCGAAAAATGATGCGTCGAATAACTCGGCGTCGTTCAGGATGGCCCTCGCCCTGACATAATTGGGCTGGCTTACCACTTGCGGCACGACCTGCTCGGCCAAAACCTCCTGCACTGTGAAATGGGAGATCGATTCCCGGCCCTCTCTCAAGTTACGCCAGAATTCGTTCACACTGCTCGCTTGCGGGAAGCGACCACTCATACCAATGATTGCGATCTCTTCCTGACCTGCCTGGTAATCAACCCCGCTCATGCCAACTCCTTACTACCTCTATGTGACCGGTACTCCTGCCGTCGTGCTCGTTGTTGTTGACTCATCTCTCTTCGATTCGCAGCCCGCTCCTGAATATTCCGGAATGAGTTCAACGAGTCGAAGTCTCTCCGTCCATTGAGAAATTCGGCGAGTGCAGAGATCGTCGGATACTTAAACATCTCCACAAGCGGAATATCCTTTAGACAATGATCTTTTAGTTTTCGGTTTACCTGGATCAGTAAGAGCGAATGGCCGCCGAGATCAAAAAACTTATCGTTCCTGCCGATCTCGGCGACGGGAAGTGCTTCCTGCCAAATCCCTGCAATCACTTGTTCCAACGCATTCTGCGGCGGCATGTATGCAGTTTTGGATTGCAATGGTGTAGTGCGCGGCCTCGACAAAATCTGGAGGTCAATCTTACCTCCCGGCGTCTTTGGCCATTCGTCCAGCACAACACAATCCGACGGCACCATGTAATCGGGCAACTGCTCTCTAAGAAACCGGAGTAGCTCAGCGACTGATGGATGCCGATTAGGTTTTGGAACAACATAAGCCAGCAAGCGTTCGTGTCCGACCGCATCAGAATCCTGTTCGGACACCAGCCTCAAACGGTTTGCCAGCATCTCGCGCTGCGACGGTGACAAGGCGGCAACTGCCTGCTGGAAATCGACGACTTCAGTCATTTAGGCTTTTGGAGCTTTGGAGTTGAGGTACGGCGCAGCAACTACCTACCGGCCGGATGCCGCTTGATAACAACGGTGAACCAATTTTTTGGAATGCGTAATCAGTAGGCCCGGCAAAGTCGCGAACACTAGATGCCAAGGGAAGAAGTATTCCGCGAAAGTTACATTGTGTTACTAATCCACATTCGCCGTTATTTCATTTAATATCCTAAGGCCAATCTGCGGCTTGAGACCTGCGAGCTGACGTGCGAGAGTTTGGATCTCATCGCCATAGATCTCACTGCTCGGGCCTGACACGTCTTTTCCGTTTCGCTGCTTAGTTACCAGCACTACCGCGTCGCGAACATCGGGATGTTGTGCCAGCACAGACTCAATATCACCAAGTTCAATGCGGAAACCGCGGACTTTGACCTGGTGATCGGTGCGCCCGAGCAGCTCTATATTACCGTCAGGCAGGTAACGCGCTATGTCGCCGGTTCGATAGAGCCGCGCTCCCGGATAATCACTGAAAGGATCCGGGACAAACTTTTCTGCAGTAATGTCCGGCTGATTAAGATAACCTCTCGCAAGCACATCGCCGGCAACACATAACTCTCCCGGAGATCCCAGGGGCATAAGTTGCAGATTTGAGTCGAGCAGATAGATCTTTGCATTTGCGATTGGGCGCCCCACAGGTACGGAGCGCGGAAGGGGCTGGTTTTGTCGCTCGCGGCAGAGGTAAGTTGTAGTAGTGATCGTTGCCTCAGTGGGCCCATAGCCATTAATCAACTGTGGTTTCTTTATTGGCAGCTTGTGCCACTGTACTAATTTTTCCGGCGCAACCTTTTCACTTCCCGTCACAATCAGACGGAGCGCCGGCGGCAGCATCGCTTGTGTATGTGATAACTCGTCCACTAACTCATGCCAGTAGGAGCTGGGCAAGTTTGCGACTGTCACCTTTTCGTGTTCTATGAATCGCAGGAGATCGCCTGGCGACAGCAATTCATCCGGACGTAACACAACGCATGCGCCCGTCATTAACGTCGGAAATAGCTCCTCAGCTGCAACGTCAAAACCGATTGCGGCAAACTGCAGCACACGATCGCTAGAGTTCAAGCCATAACGTCTGATAACCGCCAAACTGTGATTGACAAGAGAACCATGCCTTACCAGAACCCCTTTCGGCTTGCCGGTTGAACCAGAAGTGTAGAGCACATAAGCCAGGTTCTCGGGATCCGGAAGGTTTGAGGGATTCGTATCGCCTTCGATCGCCAAATTAGAGGCCTCCTTGTCTAAGGTTAGCCTGATAACGCCGTCGGGCAGGGAGGGTGTATCCGATCGTTCATCAGTTATCACGATAGCCGCGGCTGAATCTTTCAGCATGAAGCTCAATCGGGAAGGAGTATTGGCGGGGTCGAGGGGTAAGTACGCAGCGCCCGATTTCAAGATGCCAAGGAGCGCGATTACCGTCTCGACTGTCCAATGCATGTGGGCCGCAACTACCGATTCCGGTCCCACGCCTGCTCGCTTCAGGCGATGTGCCAACTGATTAGCGCGTCGATCCAACTGTTCGTAGTTGATCACGACTCTCGACTTCGCAACTGCAGCAGAGTGCGGTGATCGCCTGACTTGCGCTACAAATAAACCCGGCAGGCACAAGTTTCTCGGATACTCGGCTTGCGTTGCATTCCATTCGTTTAGTAGTTGGTGACGCTCCTCCGAACTGATCAACGGCAGATAACCTAGGCGCGTGTCGGGATCGTGGACAATTCCCTCGAGTAGGCTTTCGAAGTTGCGGATCATTCGCGATATTGTGGCATCTTCAAAAAGGTCCGTGCTGTATTCGAGGGCCCCAACTAATTCCTGTCCGCGGTCCTCCATATTAAGAGTTAAATCAAATTGTGCAGAGCCATTTTGCATTGCCGTTCCCTGCACCGACCATTGTGAGGCGACTCGTGACCATGGCGGCGCACCCTGTAAAGCAAACATGGCTTGAAAAATGGGCGTATGCCTTGGGTCACGTTCCGGGCGCAATTCCTCCACTAGTTGTTCGAATGGCAGTTCCTGATGCGTGTAAGCGTCGAGACATGTTTCGCGTATTGATCGCAGGAATTGGCGAAAACTTATATGGTCCGACGGTTTCGACCTAAGGACGAGAGTGTTGAGAAAGAGGCCAATTAAATCTTCGATTTCACAGTGGTCGCGGTTTGCAATCGGTGTACCAACCAGGATGTCTGTCTGTCGTGAATAACGATAGAGCAGGGTCTTAAAGGCAGCGAGCAATGTCATGAAGATCGTGGCGTCTTCGGCACGCCCTAGTCCCCTGAGTTTCTCGCTCAAAGATTTCGGCAACCTGAAGAATTGATTTGCTCCGCGAGCCGACTGCACGGGCGGCCGCACGCGATCGGCTGGCAACAGGAGCAGGGGAGGTACATCGGCGAGTTGCTTTTTCCAGTATTTAAGCTGGGTTTGCAAAGCTGGCCCTTGTAACCACTCCCGCTGCCCTACCGTGAAATCAAGATATTGAGCTGGCAGTTCGGGAAGCGGTGATGGTTCTTGGCTAGAGAAAGATTCGTAAAGCGTCTTTAATTCGTTAAGGAAAATTGGTACCGACCAACCATCGAAAATAATGTGATTAAGAACAATCCGGAGAATGAACTCATCGTCGTTGAGTTGGAGCAGA
Organism: uncultured Acidobacteriaceae bacterium; assembly: GCA_963818235.1. Taxonomy (GTDB): domain Bacteria; phylum Acidobacteriota; class Terriglobia; order Terriglobales; family Acidobacteriaceae; genus Sulfotelmatobacter. The sequence continues at coordinate 1,641,831 of CAWFRI010000003.1, read as the reverse complement.
GAAGATCGCCAGCACGGTCCATTGACCAGATCGAATGGCTCGCCGAACTCTTCCCTGATTAAAGTTGTTGCCGCGCTCTCGCGTTCGCCTTCAGGTAAACCGCGCAGATCCGTAGTTTTAAGAGTAATCGGGACTGGCAGCGCCACAGACTGGATCGGTTGTCCGTCTCGCAGTCCAAAGGTGGTTCGTAGAATCTCGTGCCGCCGGACAACCTCCGTGAGAGCTTTTTCCAACACGGCGACGTCAACAGTCAAGTTGATCCGAATTGTCAGAGGGCAGTGGTAAGCAGTCGTTTCCGTATACATCTGGTGGAGGAACCACAGCCGCTGCTGGGCAAAGGAGAGCAGTCCTGATGTGGCCCTCCTGCGCGAGAAATCTGCTCTTGTACTCCGCTCGTCGGCTGGACGAATCTCCCGCAGTCTGGCGAGTAGACGCTCACGCTGGCTGGGAGATAGATCACGAAGTTGACTACCGATATTGCTCATGCATTCCACTCTTCAAAGAACAGGCTATTAGTCTGCTACTTGTCTTACCTCACTGATCAGTTGCGTGAGCGTAGCACTGTCAACTTGTTCAAGCCGCCGCTGGGTAATGATCTCCGCCAGGTCCGCGATCGTTGGCGAAGTGAAAAATGTTCGCACCGAAATGTTTTCCTGAAACCTTTTGCGGATTCGAGAAATGATTTGGGTCCCAAGTAGCGAATGTCCGCCTAACTCGAAGAAGTTATCGTAGATGCCTATCGTTTTGATGCCGAGGACCTCTTGCCAAATTTCAGCAATATCCTGCTCTGCCTCAACTCTTGGAGCTACGAAAGCATTGCGCAGTCCCGGTCTCGGATGGCCCGGTAATGGGGCAATCACCGCGCCTGATCTATCTTCTTGCGGTGCTCTCTGCTTGATCCATTTCTCCAGACGGGTTTGCAAATCGCCGACTGATACAACCACTTGCGTCAGCCCGCCGCCAGCCGAGAGAATCGCTTGGAAAGCTGCGACTGCTTCGTCGCGTGTCATATTGAGATCTGACTGGGTCGATTTGAAATCGAGGTGGCGCGATCCTTCGTGGCCAACTAGCCAAGTATCCCAGTTTTCGCTTATCCAGGGCTTGATGGCTGTCCGATTGTGCTTCCGCACGAAGCCGTCGATGAAGGTATTGGCGGCGGCATAGGCTGCAAAACCGAGCCCCCCTAGCACGGATGCAAGTGAAGAAAACAGCACGCAAAAGTCCAGGTCAAGTCCCTTCAGCACCTCTTCAAGAACATAAAGCCCGTGTCCCTTCGCTTGAAAATTTGGCTCGCATTCAGCTTGAGAAGTTTCCTGTACGGGACTGAAAGAAGAAGGCGCAAGCATTCCAGCCAGGTAGATCACACCGTTGAGTGAACCAAAACGCCGGTAGGCTTCCTGCACAGCCTCACGCATTTCATCGCGGTCTGTCACATTTGCCTTAAGAATGCACACTTCAGCACCGAGAGCTTCCAGTGCCAATACCCGCTTAATGCGTGAAGCCGTTTCTGTCTCGTCCCACTTTTCTAGATACTCTTCCCAAGTGTCGCGTGGGGGAAGCCCAGAGCGGCTGGTCAAGATAAGCTTCGCATTTGTGCGCTTCGCCAGATAGTCTGCTAGCGTAATTCCGATCTTGCCGAGCCCACCGACCAATAAGTAAACGCCTCCATCGCGTAGCCGGGTGGGGTAGTTTTTTGTTTCTAATCTCACCGGCTCGAAGTGTTGTATCCAGCGATAGCCCCCGCGATAGGCGATTGCTTCGTCGCAATCCTTGCTCTGCAATTCCCCGATCAGTTGTTGAACGAGTTTCTCTTGCTCATGAGTACTGGGTAAGGGAAGAACAACGTCGATGCTTCGGCAACCGATCTCGGGATACTCTTGGGGAATAACCTTGCACGGACCAAGAATGGTGGCTCTCTCAGGTCTGAGCCGCTCTTCGCCTGTGACTTCTTGTATTTGGTCGGAAATCACGGCAATCTGCATCGACTCCCCGCCATAACGCCCCAGCGCTTGCGCGAGGTAAATCAGACTATAAAATCCCGACGCTTGCGAATCGTTGAAAAGTTCGCGACCTATTAACCCCTCGTTGTCAACGTCTAATCCCCAAAGGTGAACAATGCGGGTTGGGCTCCAATGGATCTCCCGAAGCTTGCCCAAGAGGCCTTCATAGTCATCGCGTCGCGCACGATTCAGCGTATAACTCCAAGGAGAACACGCACGGAACATGCCGCCTGCCGTTACCCTTACGACACTGTGCCCCGCGCTTTCCAGCCGGGCCGTAATTTGCAAGCCAATTCCGCACTGATCGAGAAAGATCAGCCAATTTTGTTTTTTCTGCTCAGCACCCGCACCCACCGATTCGAGTGACGAGATAGGAGATGTTCGCTTCCACGAGGGCAAATAGAACCAACTGGCGATCTCGGGTTTCTTCTCCAGTTGGACTGACGGCCGCTGGCCATTACCGTCAGATTGTGGCAGCCAATAGTACTGTCGATCAAAATTGTAGGTTGGCAAAGGCACCCGATGGCGAGGCTTTCCAAGATGAACTGCTTTCCAATCGGGAGTAAGGCCGGCCAGCCAGAGTTTGGCCAGTGTACCCAGGAGGAAGCTCATGTCTGGCTGCTGCTCGTAGGAGTTTCTGATCGTAGGCAGCACGACTTGCTCCGTCCCATGCACCCGCTCCTGTAACGCGAGACTAGTGAGCGACTGTCCCGGACCAATCTCGATCATGATGCGGCTCGGTTCTCGCCAGAGTTCACTGAGACCATCAGCAAACCGGACCGACTGACACATGTGCTTCGCCCAATAGTTCGGGTCGACTGCTTCCGATGGCGTAATCCAGGCGCCGGTGACGTTGGATAGGTAAGGAATTTTTGGCGCCTTCAAGTGCACCTTCTTCACCAAACCAGTGAATTGTTCGGCGACAGGGGTCAGCAACGGCGAATGAAAAGGATGAGTAGTTGGCAATCTTCGGCATGCCAAGTCCGCGCTTCGTATTTTCTGTTCGCAGTCATTGATTCCCTCCTCCGATCCCGCCAGAACACAAAGCCCCGAACCGTTAATAGCAGCCATCCAAATTTCTTTAGACAGATAACCTTGAGCATCTTTTTCGGAGACCGGGACCGCAAGCATCGCTCCGGTCGGGAGTGTTTGAATCAGTTGGGCTCTCTTTGCCACGAGGAACAACGCATCTTCAATTGAAAGTACACCCGCCAGACACGCTGCCACATACTCGCCTATGCTGTAGCCAATCATCGCTTCCGGCTTAATTCCCCAATGCATTAACAATCTGGCTAGGGCATATTCGATAACAAAAACCGCGGGTTGCGCGATCCACGTTTCATTAAGCTTTCTGGTTTTTCCATCGGCTTGCGCGCCACTGCGATTCAGCATTCTCCGCAAATCCAGCGGCTGAGAGGGCACGTTTGACACGTCACTTTGACGGTCCGCATGGCTCTTGGGCGGATAGATAATCTCACGCAGATCGCATCCAATATACTGCTTTAGCGTTTCGGAACATCGGTCCACCTCGTAGCGGAATGTTTCCTCAGACGTGTAAATTCCGGCAGCCATATTCGAGTAATGGTCGCCGATGCCCGAGAATAAAAACGCAATGGGCCTTTCAGCAGATTGCTGCACACTGTGGAGAAGTTTTTGGGGGTCGTTCGAGCGTATAACGGCCGCCGCATCCAAGGGGTTGCGACAGACAACGGCGGCACGATGCGCGAAACCGCGGCGTCCAACTTGCAATGTGTAAGCCACATCGGCGAGCGCCTGATCCCGATGCTCTTCCAAATACGTCGCTAATTGCCGTTCCCCCGCGGCAAGTGAATCCGCAGTGCGGGCGCTTAACGTCAGCACCTGCCATTCGTCTTCTTTTGCCGTGATTTTTTCGTGGCTTACTGCTGGCGCCTCTTCCAGGATTACATGTGCGTTCGTCCCTCCCATACCAAACGAACTCACCCCAGCTCTTCGCACTTCGCCTTCCTTGCGAGGCCATTTTTGCAACTGCGCATTCACGTAAAAAGGACTCTTCGCGAAATCTATTTCCGGATTCGGTTTCTCATAGTGCAAGCTGGCTGGCAACTCCTCGTGTTCGAAGGCCAGCACGGTCTTAATCAATCCCGCTACTCCCGCGGCCGCATCCAGGTGCCCGATGTTGCTTTTCACCGAGCCGATGGCACAGAACTGTCGCTCCGCTGTCTGCGCACGAAAAGCCTGCGTCAATGCTGCCATCTCAATCGGATCGCCCAGAGTGGTGGCCGTGCCATGGGCCTCTATATACGAGATAGACTCAGGATGCACCCCTGCGATCGTGTGCGCTTCAGCAATTACGGCGGCTTGCCCTACGACGCTGGGGGCGGTGTAACCTACTTTCAGCGCGCCATCATTATTGATAGCGGACCCCTTAATCACGGCGCGAATCGAGTCGCCATCAGCGAGGGCCGCACTTAAGCGCTTCAGCAACACTATCCCTACACCGCTGCCACCGACAATTCCTGCCGCCCGCGCATCGAATGGTCGGCAATGACCATCTGGAGAGATGAGACCTCCATCTTGATAAAGGTAACCGGACCGCTGCGGCAGTACGATGGTTACGCCGCCCGCCAGGGCCATTGAACATTCGCCATTGAGCAGACTCTGGCAGGCCAAGTGAACGGCAACTAGCGACGTCGAACAGGCAGTCTGAACCGTCAAACTCGGCCCTTTGAGTCCCAGCTTGTACGAAACCCGCGAAGTGAGAAAGTCCTTGTCATTAAGAAGCTTGGCTTGGAAACCGCCGACCGATCGAAGTAGCTCTCGATTGGACATGAGCTGAAACATGTAGGAGTTTGTAGCCGCGCCGGCGAACATTCCGATTGGCAAGTCGTAGGAGTCGGAGTCATAACCCGCGTCTTCCATCGCTTCCCAGGCACACTCCAAAAACATCCGCTGTTGCGGATCCATCAACTGAGCTTCGCGGGGCGAGATCCCAAAAAATTCTGCGTCGAACCATTCCAATTTCTCCAACACGGTTCCCATTCGCACGTACCGGTCTTGCCGAAACAACTCCTCGCCAACTCCAGCCGTGCGTATCTCGGCTTCGCTGAACTCCCGCATCGCTTCGACGCCGTTCCGCAGGTTTTCCCAGAATTCCGCGACGTTCGCTGCTCCCGGAAAGCGCCCCGAAAGGCCGATGATCGCTATATTGGCTTCACCTTGCTGAGCGCCTCGCCGTCTGAAGTCAGCCCGTTGGCGAGCCTGAATCAGCCATTCCTCGGCCTTTTGTTCACCCTCCTCAGCACTCGCACCCAAACGCCTCAGATGTTCCGTCAGTGAAGAGATAGTTGGATATTTGAACAAATCAATGGCGGATAATTCCAGCCTCAACTCCTCACGCAACTTGCTGTGTACTTGAATCAACAAAAGCGAGTGCCCGCCGAGATCAAAAAAATTGTCGTGCAAGCCAACTTGCTCAACCTTCAATGCTTCTCGCCAGAGTCGCGCGAGCCGCCGCTCCATTTCGCTACGCGGCTCAGCGTAGGGAGTGACCACTTCACGCCGGCTCACATCCGGCTGCGGAAGGGCGCGATGGTCGATTTTGCCGTTTGGGGTGAGGGGGAGTTGATCCAGTCTCACAAAGGCAGACGGCACCATGTAATCCGGCAAGTGCTCCCGCAGGTGGCTGCGCAGCTTTCCCACACTCTCCTCCCCACAACCTTCCGTCAACACCACATACGCCACCAGCCGCGCCTCTTCCCCTTCTCTCTGCCGCATCTCCACCACCGCTTCCCGCACCTCCTCTTGTTCCCGCAGCCGCGCTTCCAGTTCCCCTAACTCGATCCGATACCCTCGCAACTTCACCTGACTATCCCGCCGCCCCAGAAACTCCAACTCCCCGTTCCCCAGATATCGCCCCAGGTCTCCCGTGCGATACATCCGCCCACCAGCCTTCTTGCTGTACGGGTTCGGCACAAACTTTCCCCCCGTCAACCCAGGTTGGCCCCAATATCCCCGCGCCACTCCCGCCCCGCTCAAGTAAAGTTCTCCCGCCACTCCCACCGGCACTCGCTGCTGCCTCTCATCCAACACATATACTTCCGTATTCGCTATCGGCCGTCCGATCGGCGGCCTCCCTCCACCACTCTCCTCTTCCTCCACTTTCCCGCTCGTCGCCACCACCGTGTATTCCGTCGGTCCATAGTGATTGACTAAGTCAAACCCTTTATTTCGCGGCCCTCTCCCATGTAACCGATCCCCACCCGTCAGCAAATATCTCAACCTGCTGCTTCTTTCCGGCCACTTTTCCTCCAACACCGCTTCCGCCAACGGTGTCGGCAAAAAGGCAACACTGATTTCTTTCTCCACCAGCCATTTCACCATCAAGGCCGGCACCTTCACCGCCGTCCCCGGTGCAATGTGCAAGCTCGCTCCCGCCGTCAAACACGGCCAGATCTCCAATACCGATGCATCAAAGGACAACCCCGCCACTTGCGACACTCGGTCCTCATGCCCCAGCCCACAACTCTTCTGATGCCAGGCCACCAAATTCATCAGCCCACCATGACTTACTCCTACTCCCTTCGGCAGTCCGGTCGACCCCGACGTGTAAATGATGTACGCCAGATTGTCCCGGTCCACCTCCACCTTCAACCGTTTCCCCGCTGCCGCGCGAATCTCCGAGTCATCCCGGTCCAGTAAAACCACTTTCGCCTGACTGCCATCTACCACCCTCGCCAAGCTCTCTTCCGTCAATACCACCGACGCTCCCGCATCCTCCAGCATGAACCGGATTCGCTCCCCAGGATGCTGCGGATCCAGGGGCACGTACACTCCTCCAGCTTTCATCACCGCCAACGCACACTCCACAAACTCGCAGCATCGCGGCAACAACAGACCCACCCTGCTCTCCCTTCCAACCCCCAATCCCCGCAAGTATTGCGCCAGTTGATTGGACCGCCGCTCCAGTTCCACGTAGCTCCACCGGCGCCGCTCATCCACCACCGCTACCGCCTCCCCTCGCTCCTCCACCATCTCCTCAAACCTCTCCACTACATCAGTCTCCCCGTACTCCTCCCCTGTCTCGTCCCACCGCGAGAAATCTCTCTCTTCCTCCGCACTCAGCAACGGTAGAGTTTGGAGCCGCTCTTCTGGCGCTGCGCAAATACTTTTCAGCAACTCTTGGAGATGGACGATCATCTGCGTGATTGTCTTTTCTTCAAACAGATCTGTGTTGTATTCCAGGCGACCCCGAATACCGTGATCGGAATTCATCAGCGAGAGAGAGATATCAAATTTCGCGTGACCGCCGTCGAGTTCCATCGAGCTCAACGTCAGTCCCGGCAACTCCCACGGCTCCATGCGAATATTCTGCAAAGCGAAGACAGTTTGAAACAGAGGTGAGTGACTAAGATTTCTTTCCGGCGTAACCTCTTCAACAACTCTTTCAAAGGGAACATCCTGGTGTGAAAATGCCTCCAGCGCAGCATCACGTACCTGCTGCAGAAAATCGCAGAACCTTGGATTGCCTGAAAGATTCGTGCGAATGGCAACGGTGTTTACGAAAAACCCGATAAGTTTCTCTACGTCGGAGTTCTTACGATTGGCGACTGCCGAACCAACCACAATATCAGTCTGATGGGTGTAGCGGTAGAGCAATACCTTGAAGGCCGCAAGTAGAGTCATGAACAGCGTCGCACCCTGCCTACGGCTCAATTCGACCAGTGCTTCGCTCAATTCCTTACTTAGCTGTATGGGAGCTTTGGCACCGTTGAAAGTCTGGACGGAAGGGCGAGTGCGGTCTGTCGGAAGTTCCAGCAAGACTGGCGCACCCGCCAACGCTCGCTTCCAATAGGAAAGTTGCGTATCAAGCACTTCGCCCTGCAACCATTCTCTTTGCCAGATAGAGTAATCCGCATACTGGATCGTCAACTCCGGCAGCGGCGAAGACTGACCTTGCGAGAATGCTTTGTACAACTGGACAACTTCTCGCACCAGCACGGACAACGACCATGCGTCGGTCACGATATGGTGCGTTGTAAGGAGCAGTGTATTATCTGTTTCCGAAGTTCGCAGCAATTTCGCGCGCCAAAGGGGCGCCTGCGACAAATCAAACGCTTCCCGTGCATCCTGGTTTCCTAGTTTGATAGCTTCTTTCTCTCGCCCTTCTTCCGCGAGATGGCTCAGATCGACGATCGGCAGAGAGACCTGATAAAAAGGCTCAATGATTTGCACTGGCTCTTGATCGGTAGAAGAGAACCTTGTGCGCAGCGATTCGTGGCGCCGAACGATTTCACTGAGAACTCGTTCCAATATCTCAATATCCAGCTCACCAACAAAGCGCATGGGTGTCGGAATGTTGTAAGCGGGATTGCCTGGCTTCAACTTATCCAGAATCCATAGCCGTTGCTGCCCAAAGGACTGTGGAACGATATTTGTGTCCTTCGCGCGAGCAGAGATTTTCGCCTCGGAAATCGCGGGCGCGGTTTCCTTGCTTTTCAGGCGCAGTCTCAGCGTTTCGAGTTGCGCAGGAGAAAGCTGCGCTATCCGTTTGGAGAAATTCCTCATCGGAGTTGGCTTAACTTTTTAACTTTGTGCGGAGAGGTGAAATACCATGTGGAGATTAGGCTACGGCCGGGCTGCTATCCTGTTCCAATTCTGACAATATTTCCGAGAGTGCGTTTTGATCCGCGGTCTCGGCAAGCTGTTGAACCACAACCAAACTGAGGCCCGATATAGTGGGGGACTCAAAAAAACGCGCTAGCGGCGGCTCAACATTGAGACACTCCCGCACCCGACTCATCAATTGCAGCGCCACCAGCGAGTCTCCCCCCAGGTCAAAAAAGTTATCGGATATACCGATTCTCTCTATGCCGAGCACTCGTTGCCAAATATCGGCAACCGTTTCTTCCGTCTGATTACGAGGCGCTACATACGAGTTAACGAGTGACGGCCGCGCATGTGTAGAGGTAATCGCGCCGGCTTCTTTGATCGCTTCAACTGATTTAGAAACTTTAGCTTCCTGATAATGGCGATGCAGGGCCGAGAAATCACGCGTTGAAACTATGATCTGCGGCAGCGTGCTTGATGCCAGAATTCGTTCGAGAGCTTCGATCCCTTCCCTTGAGCGCATCCCGTGGCCTGTGCCCTTCTCCATCTCGAATGTTTTATAAGGTTCATCCATTCCCTCCGATATGGTTAAAGACGTGAACTGACTAGACTTACCGGAAACTTTTCTCATCGTAAACTGCTCGACTTCGATCAGTTCATTCCCGTTCTCATCTACGATAAGCAACTCAAAAGCGAGCTGGTTTTTCAGAAGATCTTCGCTCGGCTTAAGTCGAGCATAACTGCATACTCTACTTTTCATCGGCGCCTTGATCGTGAGCTTGCGATAGCTGAATGGCAGGTAGCGCTCCTGATCGAGATACTGAATCGATAAAAAACTCGTGGCAAAATCAAGCAGTGCCGGATGCAATTTAAGCAACTCAAGATCGCTCAGATATTCTTGTGGTAATTCAAGAACAGCCAATCCCTCATCGACCCCAAAATAGACTTGCTTCACAGTTTGCCAACGAGGTCCATAGTTTCCCTGCGCCGATGACCTTTTCAGATATTCGACCTCTTTTCCCGCGCACCTCTCTTTGATGGCCTGAAGATCGATTGACCTACCCGGGACACCAGAGACGTAATTTATAGTTCCGCCGGCATGCCGCACCCATGGCGAATCGGTACCATTGGAGGAAATATGTTTGCTGGTGACTTCGAAATCGAAGCCATCTTTACTCTCCTTGATTGTCACCTGGACTTTCTTTTCTTCTTCGTCGGCCACTATTAAAGGAGAGACAAACGTAACTTCACCGATTTGAATTGGCTGGCTTTCTGCGCGGAACCGTTCGAGCGACGCCCGAGCCATTTCCAGATAGGCAGTTCCTGGGATTACACCCTTACCTCGAATTCTGTGTTCTTGCAGAATCCAGTGAGTATTCTTACTAAAGACTGTTTCAAACGTCTGTTCCGTGGTAGTCCGGTGTGTGCATGCTTTTAAGAATGGATGCTCGATGGTCTGGTATTCCACAGGATGGGCAGGTCGGCGCGGCGACTGAGTGCTGACTGCCATACCCGCCTCCAACCACTTATCCCAATTGATCGAAAAGACTCTAGCACCTCGACCACGATACTGCGCATATGCATCCAGAAAACTGTTGGCGGCACAATAGTCAACTCCTCCGATACCACCCAGTATTGATGCAATGGACGAACAAAGAACCACAAAGTCGAGTGGCTTATCCTTGAACAAGCGGTCGAGGATAAGCGTTCCCTTTGTCTTGGCCGCCAGCACGTTCTCCATCATTTCCCTTGTGCGCAGCTGCACTAATCCCCCGCCCGCAACCCCGGCTGCATGTATTACGCCGTTGATCGCTCCAAACTTTTGGCTTGCGAGCGCGACGACCTTTCCCATTTGCGTCGCGTTTGCAACGTCCGCCTGACAAAACAAGACTTCGCATCCAACGTTTTCAAGCTCCAGCAATCGTCCGATCTTGCAGCTAATCGGATCATCTTCCCTATGATTGCTTAGCCATGAGTTCCATAATTCACGAGAAGGAAACTCCGAACGGCCAGTTAGCACTAACCGGGCCTTAACTGATTTTCCTAAATGTTCCGCAACTGCCAAGCCAATACCTCCGAGTCCACCTGTGATGAGGTAAACACCTTTTGGTCTGAATGGGACCTCGGTAGCTTCCAGTCTGACTGACTCGAACGATTGAATCCAGCGATACCCTCGACGGTATGCCACTAAGGCATCAGTCATTTCGGAGGTAACCTCGGCCAGTAGCTGATCGATAAGATCGTCGAAGGAGGATTCCCTTGGTAAAAGTCCGAGATCGACACTACGGCAACTAAGCCTAGGAATATCTTGAGAGATGACTTTGCAGGCACCCAAGAGAGTTGCTTTCTCTGGTCTAACCTTTTCCTCTCCTGTTACAACATGTAGATCAGTTGCGACGACGTCGATCTTAATTTCGTTGTCTGGAAGGTGAAAGGAAAGGGCCTGTGCCAGATAAACCAAACTGAAGAAACCTGTTCGTTGATAATTTTCCAAGAGTTCGAAGCCCAAGGGCAGATCGGGGTTATCGCCTACCGCCCATAAGTGGACAACTTTACGTGGAGTTTGGTTCGCCGCCCTCAGTTTTATCAAGAGCTTGTCATAGTCTTCTTTCTCGCGCGGATCGATGATATATACTCCATCATCTTTTGCTTCAAACGTTGATCCGGCAATAACACTAACAACTTCTTGATCACGCTTTTTCAGTTTGGATACCAAACCAGAACCGAGTCCACTCTGGTCAAGGAAGACTAACCAAACCAGTTGTTGCTTCTTCGCCTCCACCTCCGAAACCAACTTCCGCGGCATCGACCGTTTCCAGGACGGAATGTAGAACCAATCTGTAAGGTCATTCTTATCTAAGGATGATAGTTCCTCGTGATCTTTTCCAGTTTTCGCGAGAGGTTCCAGCCAGAAGCGCTCGCGCTGAAAAGGATAGGTGGGTAGCCAGACGCGGCGTGGTTTTCGCGGCGCTATCCCAGCCTGCTGGCTACTCCACTCACGCAGTGCTTCCCAGTTGACCTCGCTGCCCTTGGTCCATAATTGGGCTATGCTCTGCAAGGTTCGAGCTAATTCCTCTCCTATGCCATCACCCAGAGTCGTTAGCACCGTATGATGATCGCCGGTAACGCCTGAAGCTTGCGTGACGTTCTGCTTGTCGCTCGCCAAGAACTGCAATTGCCGCTTTACCAAGGTACTCAGTGCCCGCCCAGGCCCTACCTCCAGCCACAACCAATTTCCTTCGCGAGCGATCTCGGTAACCCCCGCCCTAAACTGAATTGGCTCGCGCATTTGCCGAACCCAATAGTCGGCCCGTTGAACGTCAGCGGCAACGGCCCAGCGCCCAGTTGTATTTGAAACGTAGCGCACGTTCAGATTTGGGTGCCGCACTGTTTTTTCTACAATCGCTCGATATTGATCCAGGATCGGATCAACGAGGCCTGTGTGGAAGGCGTGTGATGTCTGTAGTCGCTGTGTCCGCACCTGCTTATCATTGAGGCAGCGCTCCAATTCCTCGATTGCTTCAACGTCACCACCTACTACGTTCCGTTGCGGCCCGTTGATCCCGGTAATCCACAGCCGTCTTTCTGATCCAGAGAACGATGCCGCTAGTGCATCCCGTAACTCCATCTCATCAAGAGTCACAGCCAGCATCACTCCCGGCTGCAACTTTTGCATCAAGCGGCCACGCTCGGCGACCAAGGCGACCGCCTGCTCCATGCTGAACGTCCCACTCACGCACGCCGCTACATATTCGCCCAAGCTGTGTCCGAGCAGCACAGCCGGGCGGATCCCCCAAACCCGTAATTGTTCGGACAATGCATATTCCACCGTAAATAGTGCCACTTGCGTCAAGGCTGTTTCACGCAGTTGCTGCTGTGCTTTCTCTTCATTACCAGGCGACGGATAGAGTACAGTGCGGAGATCGAAGCTCAATATTGGAAAAGCTACTTCCGAACACTGATCCACCACTCGCCGAAATTCTCCCCCCGCTTCGTAAAAACCGCGGCCCATGTTCACGTGTTGGGCTCCCTGGCCGGGGAATAGAAACACGATGCCGTTTTTCGCAGGTGGCACGTCGCCGCTGCTTGAAAAATTGCCATCCCGCAGCCCGGAGAGCGCTTCATTCAAGTTCCGGCAGAGTACGGCCGCGCGATGTTCAAAGCTGCGGCGCCCCACCTGTAATGTGTAAGCTATGTCAGCTAGGTTTTGATCCGGATGTTGTTCCAGATGATCCGCCAGCCGTTCGCGCATCGCTTTCAATGACACTTCATTACGCGCACTCAATAACAGCCAGTTCCATTGTGCCTTCTGGTTCTCTTCCGCCGAGATTTCGTCTTTGCTCAATGCCGGCGCCTCTTCCAAAATTACGTGCGCATTAGTCCCCCCGATGCCAAACGAACTGACCCCTGCACGGCGCGGCACACCCATTACTCGTTCCCATGGTTTCAATTGAGTGTTCACGTAAAACGGGCTTCGCTCAAAATCAATTTCCGCGTTGGGTACTTCAAAATGCAAGCTGGGCGCCAACTCTTCGTGGTTGAACGTAAGGACAGTTTTGATCAGCCCGGCTATCCCCGCCGCTGCATCCAGGTGACCGATGTTACTTTTCACGGAACCGAGGGCGCAGTAATGTCCTCGACCGTTGGGGTTGCCAAATGCTTGCGTTAGCGCGGCTATTTCGATGGGATCACCAAGGTGGGTTCCGGTACCATGCGCCTCAACGTAACTGATGGTCTCGGGTGAGACGTCAGCCATCATCTGCGCCTCTGCAATCACAGCAGCCTGACCATTTACGCTGGGCGCTGTATACCCAACCTTCAGCGCACCATCGTTGTTTATGGCTGACCCTTTGATCACGGCATAGATCGGATCGCCATCCGCCAACGCGCGAGAGAGAGGCTTGAGCAGCACCAGTCCTACGCCACTTCCTCCCACTGTCCCTGCCGCGCGGGCATCAAATGCGCGGCAGTGTCCATCGGGCGATCTGATTCCACCTTCCTGAAAAAGATACCCCGCCTTCTGAGGAAATCTCAGCGAGACTCCGCCGGCCAATGCCATCGAACATTCACCGGCAAGCAAATTTTGGCATGCAAGGTGTACTGCCACTAGAGAGGTCGAGCACGCAGTCTGTATGGTCAAACTTGGACCAGTTAAACCAAGTTTGTAAGACACTCTTGTGCTGATGAAATCTTTGTCGTTTCCCAACTGCATCTGCATGCTGTTGAGGGCGCCAAGAAAGTTTGGGTGGGCATACAGCCTTGGCAGGTAAGTATTCATGCTCCCCCCGGCGAACACGCCGATCGGGAGTTCGTATGAATGCGGATCGTAGCCTGCGTTTTCCAACGTTTCCCAGGCACATTCCAGAAATAGCCGGTGTTGCGGATCCATGATCTCCGCCTCACGCGGCGTTAGGCCAAAAAATTCGGCATCGAACAACTCCACTCCGTCCAGGATACTACCCGCTCTAACGTAGCGATCTTGTTGCAGTAACCGCTCACTTACACCGGCTGATCTAACTTCCTCTTCACTGAATTCCTGAATCGATTCCACACCACGCCTCAGGTTTTGCCAAAACTCTTCTACATTTTTGGCTCCTGGAAAACGACCGGCCATGCCGATAATAGCCACATCTCTCGCTGTTTCCGGGGAGCCTCGGCGCGCCCGGACTGAACTTTGCGCCTTCGCCAGCCAGGATTCTTCCGCGGTTTCCGTTCTTTCTACCGCGGCCTGAGCGCCCAGATGCTTCGCCAATAAATTGATCGTGGAATATTTGAACAAGTCGAGCACGGATACTTCCTGCCGCAGGCGCTCACACAACCTGGTGCGCACCTGGACCAGCAACAACGAATGACCGCCCAGATCGAAAAAATTATCATGCAGACCAACCCGATCGATCCCTAGAACTTCCTGCCAGATCGTAGCGAGAGCATGTTCCAACTCGGACCCCGGCGCCACATAACTTTCTTCGGGAGCGTCACGCATATCCGGATCAGGTAGGGCGCGGCGATCGAGTTTGCCGTTAGGAGTAAGCGGCAACTCCGGCAGCAGCACGAAGGCGCTGGGAACCATGTATTCCGGCAGCTGCTCCCGTAAATAGTTCCTTAGCTCCTTCACCCGCGTCTCGTCCCGCTCCTCGCCATTCATTACCACATAACCTACCAACCGGCTTGTCCCATTCTCCCCTTGCCGCAACTCCACCACCGCTTCCCGCACCTGCTCCTGCCCCCGCAGTGCCGCTTCGATCTCTCCTAACTCGATCCGGTACCCTCGTAACTTCACCTGGCTGTCCAATCTTCCCCGAAACTCCAATGCCCCATCCCCCAGATACCTCACCGAGTCTCCCGTTCGATAGAGCCGCTCACCCCCACTTTTGCTATATGGATCGGGCACGAACTTCTCTGCCGTCATCCCCGGTTGCCGCCAATAGCCTCGCGCTAATCCCCTCCCACTCAAATACAGCTCGCCATTCACTCCCACCGGCACCGGCTCCATCCGCTTGTCCAGAACGTACACTTTCGTGTTCGCAATCGGCCGCCCAATCGGCACAACGTGTCTTGCACTGTGGGCTTCACACTTCCAGTAAGTGACGTCAATCGCCGCCTCCGTGGGTCCGTAGAGATTGTGTAACTCTGCATGGCCCAGCCGCTCGAAGAAACGCTTCTGTGTTTCGTACGGCAACGCTTCTCCGCTACAGATCACGCGTTTCAGACTCGTGCAGCGTTCCACTCCTTCCGCTTCCAGAAACACCGTCAGCATCGAAGGCACAAAGTGAACTGTGGTTATTTGTTCCGTCGCAATCAAACCGATCAGATACTCTGCATCCTGATGCCCTCCCGGCTTGGCTACCACCAGACAGCCTCCGGTAATCAGTGGCGCGAAGAATTCCCACACCGAAACATCGAAGCTAAACGGAGTCTTCTGCAAAACCCGATCTTCACGATTCACTTGCTGGATTTGTTGCATCCAAAGAAGACGATTGCAGATTCCCGCCTGGGTATTGATTACTCCTTTCGGTTTGCCGGTCGAACCCGAGGTATAGATCATGTACACTGCGTTCTCCGGTTCGACCACGCTGGCAAGGTTTTCGTGGCTGTATCGGTCCAGCAACTCGCGCTCTTCCTCTACACAGAACGTTTTTATCGTCTTGCTCCCCAAACGCTCCGCTCTGCCCGGTTGTGTCAGAATCACCCTGGGCTCAGCATCGCCCACCATCGTGAGTAAGCGCTCGCTGGGGTATTGCGGGTCCAGCGGCACATAGGCTCCGCCAGCCTTCACCACGCCAAGCAAACTCACTACCATCTCCACCGAACGCTCCATCAGCACTCCGACTCTGACTTCCGGCCCCACTCCCTGCTCCCGCAGATAGTGCGCCAACTGGTTGGCGCGGCTGTTCAACTGCCGATACGTGAACTCCATCCCTTCAAACCGGAGCGCCGAAGCCTCCGGCGTCTTTTCCGCTTGCCTTTCGAATAACTCGGAAAGCGACCCGTGCCGTGGAAATTCCGCCTCCGTCTGGTTCCATTCCACCAACTGCTCTCGCCGTTCCCCCTCACTGAGCAGCGGTAGCTCGTAGAGATGTTGAGCCGGATTCACGGCTATCCCTTGCAGCAGCCGCTCATAATGACTGAGCACGCGCTTGGCGGTATCGCGGTCGAAGAGATCGGAGTTGTACTCCAGGGCCGTGTGTAAGCCATTGCCCGTTACAAAGATGTAGAGCAACCAATCAAATTTTGCGGTGGTCTGTTCGATTGAAAGGGGCGTAGCTTCCAGGCCGCGCAAGCGCAAAAGCCTGCGCTGTTCACTGCGCATAGTGAGCATTACTTGAAACAGGGGCGATTGAGTCAGGCTCCGCTCCGGCTGTAACTCCTCAACCAGTTTCTCGAATGGCAACTCCTGATGTGCGTAAGCTCCCAAGCATGTTTCCTTCACGGCCGCCAGCAACTCGGTAAACCTCTGCTCACCTCGCACTCGAGTGTCCATCGCCAGCGTATTCACAAAAAATCCGATTAGCCCTTCCACCTCGGCTTGTTGTCGATTCGCCACAGGCGCGCCGACCACGATGTGTTCCTGTCCCGTATAGCGCCACAACAACGTCTGAAATACTGCCAACAACACCATGAACAAAGTTGCTCCCTGCTGTTGGCCCAAATGCTCCACTGCTTCCGTCAAATCCCGGCTCAACTGCCGCCGTTCAACACTGCCTCGATGACTTTGCGCTGCCGGCCGCGGGCGATCCGTGGGCAATTCCAGCACCGGCAAGTCTCCACGAAACTGCGTACGCCAATATGCAAGGTGCGTTTCTAATTCCGCTCCCTTGAGCCGCTCCCGCTGCCATAGAGCGTAGTCCGCATATTGGATCGGTAATTCCCCGATCTCGGCATCGCCACCAGCGTTGTAGAACTGCTCCAATTCGGCAAATAGCACGTCCATCGACCATCCATCACAAACGATGTGATGGAGCGATAGTAGCAATGCGTGTTCTCGCTCATTCAGCCGCAGCAGGCGTGCTCGCAGTAGCGGAGGCTGTCGCAAATCAAATGGCCGTTCGGCTTCAGCTCGCGCCCGGGCCAATACTCCCTGCTGGCATCCCGCCGTGTCCATCTCGGAGACATCTTCCACTAGCAAGGTCAGCGGTGCATGCTCCGAGATCAACTGGCGTGGCTGCCCTTGCGGATCGCAAAAACTTGTCCGCAACGTCTCGTGTCTTTCGATGATGCGGTTCAGACTCCGGCTCAACACGTCTACATTCAACTCACCTTTGAGAATGAAAGCCGCGGGCACGTGATAAACCGAACTGTTCGGCTGGAGCTGATGCAAGAACCATAGCCGCTGCTGCGCGAACGACAGCGGGCATGGACCGAATGTCTTTCGCCGGGAGATTGTGGTTTCCGACGGGAGATTAAGTCCTCGCTGCTTGAGTAACAGATCGAGCAGTTCTCGTTTATTAATGAAAGGGGAATCCATACTGGCTATCGTGAAACGGCTGGGACTTTGCTCGAAGCCATCCGGCTTAGCTCTTCACCGGAAAGCTGCGAGGTCTCTTTCACAATTCGAACCACTTCGTCAGCAGTCTGTCCTCCGCCCCAGAGGTCGGAGATAGTGTTCGCCAGACCTTCCACGGTAGGGGTTTCAAACAAATCTCTCAGCGGTAGGCTTACTCGAAAGGCTTCGCGCAATTGAGAGATAAGACGTGTTGCGAGAAGCGAATGACCACCCAATTCAAAGAAATTATCGTGCACTCCCACGCTTTGTAACTTCAACAGGCGGCACCAGATTTCACAAACCGCTTCTTCTGTGAGTGTACGAGGAGCGACGTAATCACGTTGCGTCTTTAGACGGGCCTCGTTCCAAGAGGGCAAAGAAGCATGATTGATCTTGCCGTTCAAAGTCAGGGGTAACTTCCTCAAGTGCACAAAGACGGTGGGAAGTGTTTCTTCCATGATGCTTTCTTTGAGTTTCGAACGAATCTCACTGACTTCAATTTCCTGGCGGGATACGTAATACGCAACCAGCACGTCAGTTCCATCTTTATCTTTCACCAGCTTCACGACCGCATCGCGGATCTGCACATGACGCTTCAATGCATTCCTGACTTCCTCCAGCTCAATGCGATAGCCGTGATATTTCACCTGATGGTCGAGACGGCCAAGAAATTCGATCTTTCCGCTGTGTAAATAACGGCCCAAGTCTCCAGTTCGATATAAGCGTGCTCCAGGCTTTTCTCCAATCGGATCGGGAATGAATTTTTCTGCGGTCACGGCCGGGAGGTTAAGATAGCCACGCGACAATCCCTCCCCTCCGATGTAGATCTCACCCTTCACACCGGCGGGCACCGGCTCCAGGGTCGAGTCCAGAACATAGACCTGAGTGTTTGCTAGAGGAGTTCCCAGAGGCACACTCGGGGAAATTATTGGTTCATTTCCGATTTCATTGGTGAGGACTCCGACTGTGGTTTCTGTCGGACCGTAGTGATTGAAAATTCGGCATCTTGGATCAAGTTTGCGGATCGCCGCAATCCAATCAGCCGCACTCGCCTCTCCTCCCAGTACCAGACGTTTCCGAGGCAGTAAACGCTCGGGCCGTGCGCTTAGCATCAAGGACGATAGATGAGATGGAACAATCTTCAAACAGTCAATCTCACGCTCCTGGAAATAATCGGCAAGGCCCTCGGGATCCGTCGCTAGCTCATGAGAAATAAGATGCAGGGTGCCGCCGCCGCTAAGCGAGGGAAAGAGCATCGTATGTCCCAAATCGGCCGCGAGCGTGGAAACCAGCGCGTAGTTTGCGGGAAACGGAAGCTCCAGCTTGTCGCAGACGCTGTTCACATAATTTCTTAGTTGCCGATGTTCTACTGCGACTGCTTTCGGTCTTCCGGTTGAGCCTGAAGTGAAAATTATGTAGGCGAGGTTCTTTTCACTCGATCGGTTGATAGGCTCTTCGGAGCTTTCACACGAAATGCGATCCCAATCGGTATCGACACAAATTCGATGAACTTCGTGATCAGGCAATACGGTCGCTGTTTCGGAGTGCGTAAGCAATACTTTGGCCCGAGTATCTGCGAGCATGAACGACAGTTTCTCGGCAGGCGTCGCAGGGTCCAACGGCATGTATGCACCGCCGGCTTTCAAAATTCCGAGCAGCCCGGTCACCATTTCCAGAGATCGTTCACAGCACAGCCCTACGACTACATCGGGCCCAACTCCCAGACGCTCAAGGTAACGAGCCAATTTGTTCGACCGCTGATTCAACTCTTCGAATGAAAGACTGATTTTTTCAAAAACAACTGCCGGTCTCTCCGGCGTCCGCGCCGCCTGTTTCGCAAAGACCTGATGAATGCACTCCTTCGAGGATGCTTCCCGGCGCTGGTTATTTCCAAACAGCAACCGCTGCCGAGCCGCGTGGCCGAGCATCGGAAGCGAATGCACCGCGCAATCAACATCTGCGACCGCGCTTTCGAGTAATGTCCGAAAGCTTTCCAGCATCTGGCGGATCGTCTCAGGCTGGAATAAGGCTGCGTTGTACTCCATCCGTGCCCGCAATCCATTGTCCGTATCCATCATCACAAAGGTGAGATCAAACTTGGCGGCTCCGCTCTCGAAATCCAAAGGGATGATCTGGATGCTTGCGGGTTTAGTAGACAGCCGAGGTTGGTTTTGCAGGGCGAACATCACCTGGAAGAGTGGTGTATGGCCGAGAGAGCGTTCGGGTTGCAATTCCTCGACTAGTTTCTCAAATGGCAAATTCTGATGGGCATAGGCTTCCATCGTTACCGTTTTAACGCGCTCCAACAACTGCCGAAAACTCGGTTGACCTGCAAAGTCAGTACGCAGGACCAGGGTATTTACAAAAAAGCCTATCAGTCCTTCAATCTCCGCTCGCGTACGGTTAGCGATACTTGAGCCTATGACAACATCTTTCTGTCCAGAGTAACGATAGAGCAACAGTTCGAATGCCGCCAGCAACGTCATAAATAACGTAACGTCTTCCTGGCGACTCAACTGTTTGAGTGAATCAGAGAGCGAAGGCGGCAGCGTAATAACATACGAAGCACTGCTAACGGCTTGATTCGCAGATCGCGAAAAATCCGTGGGCATCTCCAGCACCGGCGGAGCGTCCCGTAATTGCCGTTTCCAGTAGGAAACTAGTTGTTCTAAACTTTCACCCGGCAAGCGCTCGCGTTGCCAGAGCGTGTAGTCGGCATACTGGATTGGCAACTCCGGCAGCGGCGATGAGCGATTGTTGGAGTAGGCCTCGTATAAGTTCGTTAGCTCTTCCGTGAAGATGCCGACAGACCAACCGTCAAATACGATGTGATGGAAAGTTGGCAACAGGAGATGCTCCCTCTCGCGCGTCCGCAACAAGAGCAATCGCAACAGCGGACCAGCGGTCAAATCAAAAGGCTTCTGAGCCTCGATGCCCGCCAGATCTCGAATACGGAGTTGACATTCCTCTTCAGGCAGTGGGCTCAGGTCGATCACGGGTAGCTCAAGTCTCAGCTGTGGTGTAATGACTTGCACTGGTTCGCCTGCCACCGTCGTAAATGTAGCTCGAAGTATCTCGTGTCGCCGGGCAATCTCGTTCAGACTGGATTCCAACGCCGGAAGATTCAAGAGACCGTCAAGCTTCAGAGCGAAAGACACGTTGTAGTAGGACTTTCCAGGCTCGAGCTGATCGAGGAACCACAGGCGCTGTTGAGCAAATGAGAGTGGCGAGCGATCGCTAACGGCGCGCCTGGAAATTCGGCTGATCTCCTGGCGGTTCGCTGCTTCGTCTCGCATCCCTTGCACGAGCAGGGCGCGCTTGGCTGGCGGCAGATTCCTCAGGCGATCTTTCCCGGACGATGTCGACATGAGATTTCCTTCAAAAGGCTGGATAGTACCTGGGAGAAATGAAGAGACTTGGATGCGACGATTATTCAAAGTGCCGGGAACTTAATCGTCGGCCAGTTGCTCTAGCACGCCGAGAGCTGCATCAATACCGGAATCACCACTCATCTCGATCAGGGCAGAATCGACCAGGGCAGCAATTCCCTCAACAGTCGGCGCATTGAAGATATCCTGCAACTTTAGCTCAACTGCGAAGTTACGGAGGATTCGAGAAACCATTTGCGTGGCCAACAAGGAGTGCCCACCCAGATCGAAAAAATTATCTTGCACACCTATAGGCGTAATTCGCAACAGCTCCGCCCAGATTTCCACCAGTTCTTGCTCGGTTTGCCCGCGCGGTGCAACGAATGAACCACTTTCTGCGCGATTAATTTCGGGAACTGGCAGAGCTCGACGATCAACTTTGCCGCTCGTCATCAAGGGCAGCTTTGCCAAAGTCACAAAGTTCGTAGGAATCATGTACTGAGGTATTTTCTCACTCAAATAATTCCGCAGATTGTCAGTCTCGATCGGACATTCATTGGGCACAATATAAGCAATAAGGCGCTGATCGCCCGGAACATCCTCGCGTGCTATGACAACGCAATTAGCCACTGCCTCGTGTTGACACAACACTGACTCAATCTCCTGTGGTTCAATGCGAAAACCGCGAACTTTCACTTGCTGGTCCAGTCGTCCTCTAAACTCAATATCCCCGGTGGGCAAGTAACGGGCAAGATCGCCGGTTCTGTATAATCGCGCTCCACGCTCGGCGCTAAACGGGTCCGGCACAAAACTCGCAGCGGTTAGTTCTGGTTGATTAAGGTAACAACGCGCCACACCATCTCCGCCGGCATAAAGCTCACCCCACACACCTCGCGGCACCAGATGCATTTCGCGATTCAAAATGTACGCAGAACTATTAGCGATTGGACGGCCGATGGGCACCGAGGTCTGAAAAGAGGCGGGACGTGCAATCGAATACGTGCAAGTAAAGGTGGTGTTTTCGGTTGGACCATATCCGTTGATCAATGTGGAGTGCGTAGCTTTCGCCAGGAAGTTTTCCACGTGCAACGGCGAGAGAACGTCACCTCCGGCTAACACCTGATGGAGCGACGACAGATCTTCCACTCGCTCACCCACCATCTGATGAAATACTCCCGCAGTCAGCCAAAGCGTTGTAACTTTATATCGTTTAATCACCTTACCCAGTTCTTCCATGGTAAAAGGCCCAGGCGGCATGATGGCCAGCATTGCACCGTTTAGAAGACTGCCCCAGATCTCAAAAGTTGAGGCGTCGAAATTAATAGAAGCCAAGAGTAGTAGGACCTCTTCCGGTCCCAACTCGACATAATTCGTATTCTTCACCAAGCGAACAACATTGCGGTGGGACACCGCGACGCCCTTTGGTCTACCGGTTGAACCTGATGTGTAGATCAAGTAAGCCAAGTTATTTGCATCGAGTGGAGATTCAAGATTGTGATCTTCCAGCTTCCTAATTTGTTCCCATTCTTCAACTAGAACAATCACTCTTGAGGAATCGAGGTATGTACGTTCACGAAAGGCTGACTCGGTTATAACTAGCTTGGCTGCTGCGTCTTTAACAATCAAAGACAGCCTTTCTTGTGGATACTCGGGGTCTAGCGGAACATACGCACCGCCAGCTTTAAGCACAGCTAAAAGGCTCATCGCCAGATCAATTGAGCGGTTAAGCATCACGGCAACCTTATCCTCCAACACAACTCCCCGCTCGCATAAATAACGCGCGAGTTGATTAGCCCGGTGATTCAGTTCTCGATACGTTAATTGTTCGTCTCCAAAACGGAGCGCAATCGATTCCGGTCGGCGCTCAGCTTCTGCTTCAAACAATTTCGTGATGCAGGAATCGCGTGGGTAGTCGGTCTTCGTCAGATTCCAGTCGACTAACAGCTTGTGCTTCTCGGATGAGCTTAAAAAAGACAGATCGCCTACACGCTGCTGTGGGCTAAAAACAATTTCTTCGAGCAATCTTTCATAGTGCAAAAGAAGCTCTTTGGTGGTCACGGCCTCAAGTAATTCCGCATTGTATTCGAGCCAAAGCTCCAGTCCGTGCGAGGGTTGATGATTCACGTACAGGCTTAGATCACATTTCGAGGCAGCATTATGAATAACCTCAACCTGAGTTTCCAATTGATATAAATTGAGTTCGTTGCGTGCCGCGTCCTGCATGGTGAGCAGCACCTGAAAGAGCGGTGCGTGGGCCATGCTGCGCTCTGGCTGCAGTTCCTTCACAAGTTTTTCAAACGGCAGTTCCTGATGACCATACGCACTTAAGCAGGTTTCCTTCACTCGGGTCAGAAAATCCTTGAAGCTTTCGCTCCCCTCGACGCGGCTCCGCAGTGCTAACGTGTTCACCAAGAATCCGATCAAGTTCTCGACCTCTGGTTGCTGCCGGTTTGCCACCGCCGTCCCCACCACCACATCCTTCTGTCCGGTGTAGCGCCACAATAGCGTCTGAAACGCCGCCACCAGAACCATGAACAGACTCGCTCCTTGTTGTTGACCCAACTGCTTTAGCCCCTTAGTTAATTCCCAACTTAACTGCCACCGCTCTACGCTCCCGCGATAACTTTGTACCGCTGAGCGCGCCCGATCAACAGGCATTTCCAATACCGCTTCAACCCCGCTCAATTGCCTTCGCCAATAAGCCAACTGTCCTTCCAAAACTTCTCCTTGCAACCGCTCCCGCTGCCAGATGGCATAGTCTGCATATTGAATGGGTAACTCCGTTAACTGAGCCTCTGCCCCTTTGCAAGCGCTGTTGTAAAACTTCTCTAACTCTGCAAACAGCACTGGCATAGACCAGCCGTCGCAAATAAGGTGGTGCAGGCAAAGAAGCAGCACATGTTCGGTGGCAGTCAATCTCAGCAGCCGTGCCCGCACCAACGATCCCTGGCGTAGATCGAATGAACGCTCTGCCTCCGCATGTGCTATCTCCAACACCGTGGGCCTTTGCTCCGCGCCCGACAGACTTGAAAGATCTTCTACTAAAAGGACCAGCGGAGACTGCGACGTAACAATCTGGCAGGGTTTTTCCTCGCGTATTTCAAAACGTGTGCGCAAAGATTCGTGCCGTTCAATGATTCGATTCAAACCCCCAACTAACGCTTGTACGTTCAGCTCGCCTTTAAATCTCAGCAGACGAGAAATGTTGTAGGCCGGACTGTTCGGCTCAAGCTGATTCAGAAACCACAATCCTTCTTGTCCGAATGACAATGGAAAACTCTCCGTCTTTAACTCTTGCTGAAGTAAGTGCTCCAAGAGAGCGCGCCGCTCTTTTAGACCGGACGGCATATCGTTAGCGGAGTCGTTCATTTTCTGGCTCTATCCAAAGTGTCGGTTAACAAAGCGCTGACTTGCTCATCTGATAAGTGTTCGAGATTTCTCAACAGCTGTTTCGTGCCCCTCCTGCCGGTATAGGACGATATGGGAATCGGTACACCTTGATTGTTTCCCCTGGCAAATTGAGCAGCTTCAACGAGACCGGTCACAGTACCTGTTCGAAAGAGGCTGTCGAGTGGTATTTCTACTTGCAAAGCGCTGCTGGCCCGGGCGACGATCCGTGTTGCTAGTAATGAATGGCCGCCTAAGTCAAAAAAGTTATCTTGTACTCCCACCCTGCTTAACCCCAGCAGTTCGGCCCAGATGTTGGCTACTATCTCCTCCTCCTTGTTTCGAGGAGCTACGAAGCGTCGCTCCGCCTCGGCCTTATCCTCCAGTCCCAGAAGGGCGCGATGGTCGATTTTGCCGTTTGGGGTGAGGGGGAGTTGATCCAGTCTCACAAAGGCAGACGGCACCATGTAATCCGGCAAGTGCTCCCGCAGGTGGCTGCGCAGCTTTCCCACACTCTCCTCCCCACAACCTTCCGTCAACACCACATACGCCACCAGCCGCGCCTCTTCCCCTTCTCTCTGCCGCATCTCCACCACCGCTTCCCGCACCTCCTCTTGTTCCCGCAGCCGCGCTTCCAGTTCCCCTAACTCGATCCGATACCCTCGCAACTTCACCTGACTATCCCGCCGCCCCAGAAACTCCAACTCCCCGTTCCCCAGATATCGCCCCAGGTCTCCCGTGCGATACATCCGCCCACCAGCCTTCTTGCTGTACGGGTTCGGCACAAACTTTCCCCCCGTCAACCCAGGTTGGCCCCAATATCCCCGCGCCACTCCCGCCCCGCTCAAGTAAAGTTCTCCCGCCACTCCCACCGGCACTCGCTGCTGCCTCTCATCCAACACATATACTTCCGTATTCGCTATCGGCCGTCCGATCGGCGGCCTCCCTCCACCACTCTCCTCTTCCTCCACTTTCCCGCTCGTCGCCACCACCGTGTATTCCGTCGGTCCATAGTGATTGACTAAGTCAAACCCTTTATTTCGCGGCCCTCTCCCATGTAACCGATCCCCACCCGTCAGCAAATATCTCAACCTGCTGCTTCTTTCCGGCCACTTTTCCTCCAACACCGCTTCCGCCAACGGTGTCGGCAAAAAGGCAACACTGATTTCTTTCTCCACCAGCCATTTCACCATCAAGGCCGGCACCTTCACCGCCGTCCCCGGTGCAATGTGCAAGCTCGCTCCCGCCGTCAAACACGGCCAGATCTCCAATACCGATGCATCAAAGGACAACCCCGCCACTTGCGACACTCGGTCCTCATGCCCCAGCCCACAACTCTTCTGATGCCAGGCCACCAAATTCATCAGCCCACCATGACTTACTCCTACTCCCTTCGGCAGTCCGGTCGACCCCGACGTGTAAATGATGTACGCCAGATTGTCCCGGTCCACCTCCACCTTCAACCGTTTCCCCGCTGCCGCGCGAATCTCCGAGTCATCCCGGTCCAGTAAAACCACTTTCGCCTGACTGCCATCTACCACCCTCGCCAAGCTCTCTTCCGTCAATACCACCGACGCTCCCGCATCCTCCAGCATGAACCGGATTCGCTCCCCAGGATGCTGCGGATCCAGGGGCACGTACACTCCTCCAGCTTTCATCACCGCCAACGCACACTCCACAAACTCGCAGCATCGCGGCAACAACAGACCCACCCTGCTCTCCCTTCCAACCCCCAATCCCCGCAAGTATTGCGCCAGTTGATTGGACCGCCGCTCCAGTTCCACGTAGCTCCACCGGCGCCGCTCATCCACCACCGCTACCGCCTCCCCTCGCTCCTCCACCATCTCCTCAAACCTCTCCACTACATCAGTCTCCCCGTACTCCTCCCCTGTCTCGTCCCACTCATTTACCAACTGTTGCTGTTCATGGTCGCTAAGCAGAGGAAGTTCCGATATTCGTTGCAGCGAGTCTGAAACTATAGCCGTCAGCAGACTCTTGTAGTGAACGATCATGCGCGCGATCGTATCCTCTCGGAACAAGTCAGTGCTGTACTCCCAAATCATGACCATCTTCGACTCTACCGTCTCCGAACTTCGACGGTATCGTTGTCCGCCGTCAGGAATGACAACCACATTTAGATCAAATTTCGCCGATTCATTGCTTAGCGCTTCCGCTATATTGATCTTCAACTCTGGCAGATCCACATCCATGATTGGAGCATCGTGAAAGCTGAATGTGACTTGATAAAGCGGCGAATAGCTCAGGCTTCGCTCTGGTTGAATGGCCTCTATAACCTGATCGAATGGAAGATCCTGATTAGCATAGGCACCAACAGTAACTTCACGCACTCTGCATAGTAGCTCTTCAAAGCTCGGGTCTCCCGATAAGTCGGCACGCAATGCCACTGTGTTTATAACCATTCCCAGCAAGCCTTCCGTCTCCTTCCAACGACGGTTTGCAAGTCCGGTGCCTACGCAAAAGTCATCCTGCTCGGTATATCGGTGTAAGAGAGTCAGAAAGGCGGCCAGCATTGTCATATATAACGTGCAGCCTGTGCGCTGGCTGAGCCGCTTTAAAGAGGTCGAAATTCCTTCCGGCACTTCTACACGTAGGGCCTTTCCGCGAAAGCTAAGAGCCGCGGGTCTTGGAAAGTCAGTCAACAGGGGTAGCAAAGCCGGGGTGCCGCCTAGTTTTCTCTTCCAGTATGCAAGCTGGGCCCGGGCCGCCGGTTGCTGTATGAAATCCCGTTGCCAGACTGCGAAATCGGCAAACTGAATCGCAGGCTCCGTCAAAGGCGACGGCAGACCGTTAGAAAAAGCCTTATAGATTTGCAAAAGCTCACGCAGCAATACGCTGAATGACCAACCATCGTGCAAGAAATGATGCTCGACCTGTAACATCAGGTGTTCTTCCGGAGCCAGACGAAAGAGCTTCCAGCGAATCAATGGCAACTTGTCAAGATCAAATACGCGATCCATCTCCTCTTGCATCAACTCGTGGAGTTCCCTCGCGCGCAGTTCGGGTGGCAATGACGCGAGATCGATAACAGGAAGTTTTCGGTTTTCTGCCTGGTGAATGAACTGGACCGCACGACCATCTTTCTGAGGAAATGTTGTTCGTAAAATTTCGTGACGTCGGACTAACTCGCTCAAACTGCGCTCAAGCGCTTCCATATCGAGCTTACCCGTAAATGAAATAGAAACTTGCGCGTTGTAGGCTTTGGTTGCACCGTACAACTGCTTCAGGAATAGCACACGCCCTTGAGCAAACGACAACGGCAACTCAGAGTCTCGAGATACTCGATTGATTGGTTTTGTATCAAACTGTTCACCTCTCGCGAAACTCCTCTCCAGCGCGGCAGCCAAACTAACTATGGTCGGCGAATCAAACAAGCACTGCGGCGGGATTTCGGCATTTAACTGGTCACGCAGCCGTGCGGCGGCTCGGGCGAGCATGAGCGAGTGGGCGCCGAGTTCAAACAAGTCGTCATGCACTCCCACGCGATCAAGTCCTAGCAACTCAGACCAAACTCCCGCTACGATTTCCTCCAGCGGATTACGTGGTGGTACGAAAGTTTCTTTGATATCCGCTCGAACGCGTTCAGGCGTTGGCAGCGCGCGCCGATCGATTTTGCCGTTAGGCGTGGTTGGTAAGCTCACCATCTCCACAAACACCGTCGGCACCATATAGTCGGGGAGCTTAGTCTTGAGATAACTTCGCAAGTCACCGTCGGTTATAGGTGGCGACGGCTTCAGAATGACGTATGCGATGAGTCGAGCCACTCCAGGCTGATCCTCGCGAAGTAATACGACACCATCTTTCACCGATGGATACTCGAGCAGAGCCGCTTCGATATCACCAAGCTCAATCCGGAAGCCTCTCAGCTTGACTTGCTGGTCACTGCGCCCAACAAAATCGATCTGGCCATCGTCCAAGCGGCGCGCCAAATCACCCGTGTAATACAGACGTTCTCCTGGCAAAACAGCGAATGGATTAGGAATAAATTTCTCTGCCGTCAGCGCCGGAGATTTGAAGTAGCCACGAGCCAGGCCAATGCCCCCAACGTACAGATCGCCAATAGTATTTGTAGAAACAGGCGCAAGATCAGCATCCAGGATATACACCTGAGCGTTCTCTATCGGCGCGCCAATGGATGGCTTCACCTCCGCATTGACACATCTCGCTACGGTTGCCCATACAGTTGTCTCCGTCGGCCCATAAGCATTGAAAAAGCGCCGTCCCGCGGCCCAACGGGCAACCACCTTTGAAGAGCATGCCTCACCAGCGACCACGATCGTCTGCAAAGCCGACAAGTCCTCCGCCTCCGAGATGGCTAAAATCGACGGCGGGAGTGTCACGTTTGTTATGCGGTTCTTTCTTAGTAACTTGAATAAGAGGTCAGCAGATAGTTGGGCTTCGCGGCTTGCGATATACAGAGCCGCGCCCGCACAAAGGGCCATAGCGATCTCGAAGATGGAAGCGTCAAAATTTATCGACGCAAACTGAAGAACACGTTCCTTGTGAGCAACACCAAAAGTGCGCAATTGGGCCGCGCACATATTGCACAATCCTTTATGCGGAATCATCACGCCTTTCGGCTTTCCCGTAGATCCTGAGGTATAGATAATATAGGCAAGATTCTCCGGCCCCACTCCGCTATTGGGATTGTCTGTGTTGCACTTGGTAATTGCCTCCCGCTCCTCGTCCAGGCAAAGTTCCACGGGGGAAATCGTTCCGAACTTTCCACGACTGCTTTTTTGCGTCAGAACTGCTTTTAGTTCAGCCTCGTCCAAGATCATGTGCAGCCGTTGCTCGGGATAGTTGGGGTCCAACGGAATATAAACACCACCCGCCTTTAGCACTCCAAGCAACCCTAAAACCATCTCCGGAGAGCGCTGTAGCAATAAGCCAACCCTAACTTCCGGACCTACACCTCGTTGCATCAGGTAATGGGCCAACTGATTAGCCCTGTCATTCAGCGCCTCATAACTCAGTGATTGACCTTCATAGATGAGGGCTGGAGACTGACCGAAACTTTTCACTTGCGCTTCAAAGAGTGAATGGAAACATTCACTGCTTGAAGTGCCGCGGGTCAACTGTCGGCCGCCCTTATGGTTGAAAGTAATACTCATGGATTTTCGCAGGAGAGGAGTTAGTCGGAAATGGCGTCGGGCAAGAGAGATTCAGCTAGGCGTAAAGTAGGCAACCTGAAAGCTACAATCTGAATGACGATGGTAAATATACCGGCGAGTACAAATATAGAACCGATTCCTCGGCCCGGTCCCACTCCCAGAATCCGCCCAACGCTGTCGCTGAGCAATCCCCCCTTGGCAAGCATCGGCTCAAACAAATGGTCCGAAAGCCGTCCGGCCAGCAGGAACGATAGTGGCGCCATGCTGGTCGCAATCATCCGCCGAAGAGAAAAGACGCGTCCCTGCAACTCCGGTGCGGTTTTGCACTGCCAAAGCGCCTGGCTACAACCATTTACAATTGGAATGGCGAAATAGATCGCGAAGACTGCGGGAGCAATAATCAGGACCTGCGGACGCAACCCAGTCAGAATTAGGCCCCCTGCTACCAGTAACCCAAACCCAAGTACGCCTTGTATTCGATCTCTTGGGCCCCCCCAGGCGCTCATCACCAAGCTACCGGTCAGCAACCCCACACCTGAAATTGAATTGAGCGTACCCAATAATTGGGGAGTGCCAGCACTCAATATCATCGGAGCAAACAACGCCAGCGCGATGGTAAGGACGAAATTGGTGCTTGCAAAATAAAACAATAACAGCAGCAAACTAGATCTTTCTTTAATGTAAGTCCATCCATAGATTGCTTCTTTAATTATCGAAGGACGGACTTTGTCTCCGCCTTGTGCCTGCACTTTCGGAATTCGGATCAGCGCCAGAGTCGTGATCGAAAAAAGAAAAGTGACAAAGTCAGTCACAAAGATGGTCTTGAGGCCCAAGAGTGCGATCATCAATCCGCCCAAAAGCGGTGATGCAATCTGGGCCGTCGCTTGAGATGCGTATGTCATTCCGCTGACACGGCCCAGTAAACGCTTGGGTACGGAGAGCGTGATAGCTGGATAGTAAGCCAGTAGACCAAACGTGCCGGAGATTGAAAGCCAGATGACGCAACAATAAATGTGCCAAATCCGCAAGCTGCCACTGACAGTCAGTAGAAGCATCGATAGAATAGCCACGGCCGATCCAGTGTCACTCAGCAGCATCGTCCATCGTTTGTCCCATCGATCGACCAACGCACCGGCAATCGGCAATAGGATAAGAGAAGGTAGGGCACCCAAAAAAGCAATGAATGTAAACTTGGCGGCGGAGCCCGTTTGCTCATAAACCCATACGCCCAGAGCAAAAGAGGTGAGGCCGGAACCGATGCCGGATACTAGTTGACCGAACCACATCAGGCCAAACATCCATAGCTTACGCTCGACCGGACTCGCGACGTCATTTAACTCAAGGGTTTCTTGTTCAGATGTAGACATGCAAAACTCTCGCTGTTGGCACGCTAGCAACGCGGGGCGGCGGGGATTAAACGCCTAATGTCTTGAATTAGTCCAGAATAGTTGGCGCTAGAATTCACACTTCGGAATACTTATTTGAATGTAGTCAGGAAAGGCTGGTATGGTTTTCAGGTTATTTTCCAGACTGACCAGATCATATCGCCTATCTGCTTCTTTAAAACCGGCAAACTTGTAGGTCACATACATCATTCGATTCCGCTCTGTCGGAAGAAACTCAGCACAAAGTCTAACACCGCGGGTCTGGGCGAGTTTTCTTATGTAGTTGATCATCACTGTGCCAACGCCTTTAGACATAACTCTACAAGACATAAGTAAGAGTTTGATGTTCCAATGATCAGATGAGCACTCTATCAGCGCCAAACCGATCTTACCGTAGGTTCCGTACTTGTCTTCGAGACTTCCCACTAATAGTAGATGCCGGTCCGATTGACGAAACATATCTAGCTCTTCATATGAATACGTGTAGCCAGTACTATTCAACTGATGAGTTCGTATCGTCAACTCCTCCGCCCGTTTCAAATCTTCCGCTTGCGCTGACTCGATCGTAAAATGCATTCCGAGTGTAGCGAGAAATTCCTCTTTGGGACCTACGAACTCTTCTTCCATCTGCTGGCGCTTGATGTCGTTAATGTACATCAGTCTTCTCGCTTTTGAGTCTTCGGAAATAAAGCGAGGCATCATTTCAAGCATGTCTAACAAAGGACCTATCTGGGCGGCATCAAGGCACATGATCTCTGGAAACGCGTGGGACACTTCGTCTCGTTCGAAAGCTTGATCATCTACGAAAGCAATCGCATCCATACCAATATTGATGGACTTGGCGATCCTACCGATACCCACAACCTTCGAACTCCAGGAAATCTGTGGATGCAGAAAGTATTCAAACAGCTGTAATTCTTTTAGCTTTGCTGTTGCACAGAGGTGATCATTCTTGCTGGCCACAGAATGAAGAATGCCGCGTTCGTCCAGAGCCTTAATGATCTGAACGACTTCGGGCCGCAAGTCAACATTGTCGTCTTCCAGCAAAATACCATTCCAGAGCGTATTGTCGAGATCCCATACGACGCACTTGATGTTGGAGTTGCGAACTGGTCCGGACACTTTGCTTTGAGCGCTCAAGTGAATCACTGTGAATTGGTAAATTTGTAAGTTTCAACCAACTTTATGCCAACGCCATATTCTGATACTCATATTGCGCGATCGACACTTCCAGAAGCTGAGTGCTACCTTCGATAATTTCCATGATCTTCGCATCTCGCAGGTACCGTTGAACAGAATACTCACTGCTGCAGCCGTGCGCTCCATGAATCTGAACCGCATTGCTAGCGACCTTTGCAACCATAGTAGAAGCAAAATATTTAGCGACTAAAGTTTCCGTAAGTGTTCTTGGATCTCCAATATCTTTGTAATAACCAGCTTGATAGCAAAGAAGTCGTGCAGCTTTTATATTGATAACCATATCGGTTATCATCTTCCGGATTAGCTGATAGTCTTTGAGATAAGAACCGAACTGTTTACGTTCCCCGATGTACTTGATACTTGCCTCGAAGCATCCCTGCGCAATGCCGACACAACCCCAAGCAACACTGTAACGACCGAAATCAAGCGTCGCCGCCAGTACATGAGAGAACCCAAAAGTTTCCCGCCCGATAATGTTCTCTTTGGGGATGCGGCAGTCGGTCATCTGCAACTCCGCCAGCATCGCGGCTCTGGTTCCGAGCATCCCTGAGATCGGCTTGGTAGAGAACCCGGGAGTATCTCTTTCCACGAGGAAAGCGGTCGGTCTACCGTCACATTGTGCGAAGATCAGAAAGACATCGGCGATTTGTCCGAAACTAATCCATTTTTTTTGTCCATTCAAAATGTAAAAATCTTGGAAATGTTCCGCTTTTGACTCGATACTCTGAGCATCGCTTCCGACATTTGGTTCGGTCAGGCCGTAGGCCCCGATAAGCTCCCCTCTCGCCAGCCGAGGAAGCCAGCGCTCTTTTATCAGCCCGCTTCCCCACCTCAAAATCGACTGCGCTACCATACCGTGAACTGTCAAAAGCGAGCGCACCGATGAACACGCGCGACCCACTTCTTCGTGAAGCAGCCCTAACGTGATCATGTCCTTGCCGTGACCGCCGTGCTGCACCGGAAGACTCAGGCCGAGATACCCCTTCTTGCCGATCTTTTTGATCAATCCCAACGGTATCGACTGTTGGCGGTCAAAACGATCAGCGTGGGGAACAATCTGATCGTCGACGAAGGCGCGAAACGAAGTTTTGTCTAATATTTGCTGCGGCGTCAGTTCAATTTTCATTTCGCACTCGCTGGCTATGTCAGCGTCGTGATGATCAAACCCTGATGGAAGCCCGCCGCTTAATTAGACCTGTAATGGCATTGATGCTATTGAAATTCTTAAGATCAAGATCTTCGTTCTCGATCGTGATTTCAAACTCTTTTTCCACAAACATCACGAGTTGCATGGCCATCAGCGAATTGACAAATCCAGTCGCAAAAATGTCGGTATCGTCGCGGAGATCCGCATTACGGAAGAAGCGAGCAAAATAAGCTTTGATCTTTTCTTTGGCATCGTCCATAGGTTGCGCTATCCTCTATCTCAAAGATCCAGTATCGCCATCATAAGAATAGAATCCGCGTCCGCTCTTGCGTCCAAATAGACCTGCATCAACCAGCTTGCGAAGCAATGGACTGGGTCTGAACTTTTGATCACTGAAGTTCTCGTACAGGACCTCGAGCGAATATAGAATAGTGTCAAGTCCAATGAGATCAGCGGTTTCCAGCGGTCCCATCTTGTGACCGAAACACAACCGGAAGATTCGGTCTATGTCTTCCGCGGTCGCTACCTGATCTTGCAGCAGACAAATCGCTTCATTTACCGTAAGCATCAAAACGCGGTTGGAGACAAAGCCCGGCGAATCGTTAACGATCACGCCTTCTTTACCCATACTGGCGAGCAGATCCAGGGTGGCCTGAACAGTCTCGATAGACGTGTGAAATCCACGAATTACTTCCACTACAGGTTTTAAAGGAACAGGGTTCATGAAGTGTGTACCAATGATTTGCGAGGGGCGCTTAGTAACGGAGGCTAAACGCGTGATTGGGATAGCTGAGGTGTTGCTCGAAAAAATAGTTCGGGACTGGCAGATACTTTCCAACTTCATAAATACCTGGCGCTTGATCTCCCAATTCTCCGTCACATTTTCGATGACAAAATCAACTTCGTTAAGAACTCGATAGTCAGAAGTGGTAGTGATGAATGATAGCGGGTCTTTCGTCGTGGTTAGGTCATCTTTCTTTTTGAACATTTGCTGCACGCGCATGTTCTGTTTGATATTGAATTTCGCTTTATCGAGAATAGACTCGGAAATATCCAGCAAAAGGACACGCGTTCCTGTATGAGCTAGGGTTTGAGCTATACCGCTGCCCATTACGCCGGCTCCTACCACGCCGACTAATCGCATAAGATTCTGCCTTCTTTCGCCTACTGTAGCTTTCAACTATCGCAAGAACTGCAGCAGTGATTCTGTGTACTTTACAAACCCACTATGGCAGCGGGCACAAACCGGGAAGGTCCAGATCGGATGTGAGCATCACTCATCATTGTGTTGAGTAGATCTCGTTGCGCCAACTTCTTGTGATGTTCAGGAACGGAGGCAATCTCCAGTGCCAAGAGCTTGTGCGCCTGAGACATAAACGACCTAAACCGATCCAGTGAGATACCTCGACCCATCAGGTATGGAACTACCCAAAAGTCAAATGACCACTGTGGCAGCCAGATCGACTCGTGCACGCTTAAAAACATCTGGTCGATTTGATCCATCGCCATTAGGCTGTCCATAGTCGCATGGCTCCAAACGAAGCCTTCCCCCATAATGTTGTATTTGTCGCGGTGATTCTGAATCGGCGTTCCGGGCTCGCAATACCACATTTGCGCGCGATAATAGTCCGGCCTGTTTTCTCTTATGAAATCAATTGTTTCCCTCACAGTTTCCTCAGTCTCACCCGGAAAACCAACAATGAAGGACCCGAAGGTCATGATACTCCGATCTCGGAGCCACCTAATACCTTGAGCGTATTTTTCCACGGTCGCCGATTTATTCATATTAGTGAGTATTGTTGGCGATCCTGATTCAATACCAAGAAACACACCTTTGCAGCCGCTTTCAGCCATTAAGTCAATGGCTTCTTCATCAGAGTTGCTACAACGAAAATACGAAAACCAATTGAAGTCGTACTGTTTTCTAATCATCAAACGGCAGATATCCTTGAACCTCGGAAATGGAACATTAAACGTGTCGTCTATAAAGACCACGTTCTGCACATTACCTATCTCACGCATGGAATCGAGCTCGCGCTCTAAGACGTCTAGACTTGTGAGACTTAGGGCGCCCGCCCGGGCGGGATAGTTGCAGAATGAACATTTGAAGGCACAACTTCGCGCCGTTCGCGTCTGCAGCGTTGGACCCAGGTTCTCTTCGGAGAATTTTCGCCAATCAATGAAGTTCTCGTCTAAAGAATTGTTTTCAGGCCTCGTCGTGGTTCGTTGCAGTTCTCCATTCTCAAAATAGACAATGTTTGGAACTGTGCTCAATTCGGCACCCTGCCTCAAGCACTCAACGATGTGAGTTAGCGTTAGTTCTCCCTGGGCGTCGATTACATAGATGTCTGCTCCCATGTCATCCAGCGCGGTCTTAAATGAGTCTCCCTGATTGTTCCTGGCATGGTTCGAAATCAGAGGCCCGCCAACGACAATCTTAACTTTATCGTTGCGTTGCCTGATGAACTCCACCATCTCGTTAACAGGCTGGTTGACAACATAAAAAGTTGTGGTAATGGCGACGCAATAGGGATCTTCACGAAGATACGCAATCAGCTTTTCTTTTTCCCATTGAAAGAGATTGATATAGCGGACATTCAGGTTTCTTTTTCTAAGAAAATTAGTGAGATAAACCGCTGCTAAGTTTGGGATGTCGCCCGACTTAAATTCTTCGAGCACGGCCCTGGTTTCGTTTCTACCTGCGTTACCGAAAACATGATTCATGAGGCCGATGTAATCCATCTTTTGGCCGTCCAGGTCAACAAAACTGAACTTCAGGTCGCGGTAGGCTTCGGTATCTTTTCCGTAATTCCGCAGGAATTGTTCATATTGTGCGAATGGAACTTCGTTGTAACCGATGATTATGCAATCGAGGTTTCGGTTTTTCATGGCTGGAGCTTGCTGGATGTTTCAACGCTGACGTTGGGGCACGCGACAGAAGATGTACTCTTTCGCCCACAATAAAGTCGAATTTGTTAACACGCACAATGGATCGAGGAGCGTGTTAGCTCACTAGACGAGAGCCCGCACTATTATCACCCTGGTTAGCAGGTTGGGTATAATACAGTGACTTATAAGTAATTATTTCCGATTAGTTCATGCATTCGTTGACAGGCTGCCGCCATTAGAGGCAATCGGGAGTTGCCTTATAATCAATCATAATTAGAGCGGCGAAGGCAAATAACTTGCCGCTAAATGTTCCGGTTAGTCGTTATAGCGATAATTGTATTGCGGCTCTGACGTGAGCCCCTCACTTGTTAGTTGCAGTTTGAATCGTGCCCTTGATTTTGTCAATCTATTTTTCTACTACTAGCAAATAATTAAAAATCGGCTTCGCTTTGCGCGCATAGCCACTGGCTGCCGCAAACCAAGTAACTTGTGTGTTTACTACTTGCTCGTTAGCCTCATTTCATCTTCGCATGATATGGATTCCGTGCTTAAGTTATGGCTAACAAGAGCGAGCGCATGCCGTTATTCATCGCGTTGAAAATATCAAATAGCTTATGCGACCTTACATAAGTGCACGTTCGTTGTGGTAGTCGCTGGAACATCCAAGTTACTTTCATCGTGACAAGTTTGTAAGCGGGTTGTACGGCTTGTGCGGGATACTAAACATGAAATTGCTCGATATAGACGAGGTAGGCTTATGCACATCTCCGCCTAGGTCCGGCGCCGCATCGATGTCGCGAGCCGGGAGAAACATTGTCAGGCCTTTGGCGAGGGAGGCCCATAAGCCTAGGAGCCGAAGATAATCCTCAAGTATGATCAACGGTCTCGAACAGCATCAATCGCATAAGAAGACTTTCGCACAGAGTTCTGCCTTTTTGCCATCGTGTAGGACGCGTGCGCAGAAACAGAATGGTCGTGTCTCGTTCGGCATTCTGACGGCATTCTGACCCCAAACTATCGGACGAACTGATCAACTTTGGTTTATAGAAGCCACGCTCACCTAAGCATGCAAGGGGCCATTTAAACTATCCTAATTGTGTACCGGCCACGACGAGAAGTCGGCCTCGGAGTCTTTGGCCTCTAGAACTGTTGAGATGCTTCGACGTCGGTACGGTTAGCAAGCCGCTTTGTTCCTGCCAGCGTGTCCGATGCTTCTGGGTAACGGTGCTTCCAAGAGGCGCACCTTCCCACCACGACAGACCTGTGGGCGAAAATTGAATCCTAAAATTGTGCAATTCAGATGCTGAACAAACCTCCTCTGAAGTGCAGATCGTCTGGGCGTACAAACCCGCATGACACTTCTCCGGAAGCGTCTTGACCTTAATGGCTTCGGGATGCCACACTAGAGGGACCAGTGGGAACCCGAGTTGGCTGAGTGCCTGTTCAATCGGGCAGTGGAGAGAAAACGGAAGTGGTGCGACTGGGCTTTTGGCAGGATGTAGTCAGTAAGCTACGTGCTATCAATTTGATGGAGTGGTCAAATCCAGCCTTCCGCACTATTAATGGTGCACTAGAATCCACTCATTTTAGCTGGAAGGATTGCTCAATTCCATGATTATTCTTGTAACCATCATACACGTGATCGTGTGTTCGTTTCTTATCATTGTCGTTCTCTTGCAAAGCGGTAATGCCGGAGACATTTCGGCGGCCTTTGGCGGACAAGGCAGCCAGGCCGCATTTGGCCCGCGTGGCGCAGCGACGGCTCTCTCAAAAGCCACCACGATCTCGGCTGTGCTGTTCATGCTGACATCGGTAACGCTTTCCATCCATGCCATTAAAAATGAAGGCCCGCGGTCGGTTTTGCAGGGAGAAAAATCGGCGCCGGCCAAAACCCAGCCTGTAACCCCCGCCACGAATCCGACTCAGAAGTAAGCCAAATTCCAGCGGCGGTTGCAGTCGCGCGGATGCCCGCATAAGGGTTCTGCCGTAATTGTATTTACGGTATGCGGGTGCTACCATCCGATTGAGTAATCAGGTTTAGTAATCAGGCAGTTATCCAGGGAGGTTTCTCGATGTCCGATAATGACGGAAGCAGCTTCATTTGGTTTCTGGCGGGTCTGGGAATTGGCGGTCTAGTCGGCATTCTTTACGCGCCTCGCGCGGGCAGCGAAACGCGAGAAGACATCAAGACCCGCGCCGAACAGGGACGTGAATATATGCGCACCCGTGCTCGCGAAGCGAAGGAGCAGGCCTCGGATTGGGTCGACAAAGGCCGCGATGTAGTGACCCAGCAGAAGGATCAATTTCGGGCGGCGTATGAAGCGGGTCGGCAAGCCTACCAAGAGGCGACGACGGAAACTGCGCCTCCGAAGGGTGTCTAAGAGCCGGAAGCGAATTCAGGCTCTTCCGTGAGGTTTCCTATGATGGAGAATCTTGTCCCGATTTTTATCGCGATAACCACCGCAGCTATCGTTTTACAGGCTGGCATCCTGGTGGCATTGTACATCGGTGTTCGGAAAACTACGACTAAGCTAGAAGGGGAACTCGTGGAGTTGAAGGCTAAGACGTTGCCCATACTTCATTCCACCGACTCCATGCTGGTTGAGCTGCGACCGAAGGTGACGCAAATTGCAGACAATCTTGTCGACTTGCAGCCAAAGATCGGTCAGGTTATGGATAGCTTGGTTGAACTGCGTCCCAAGGTTCAAGCTATTGCCGATAATCTAGCTGAAACCACCGCTTCGGTGCGCTCGGAGGTGCAACGGGTGGATGCAACCGTGAGTGATGTAATGGATCGAGCCCGCCTACAGATTATTCGGGTTGATGAGATGCTGACGCGTACCTTCGATCGAGTGGAGCATACTTCCGACGTGGTAACGAAAACAGTAGTTTCGCCGGTGCGGCAGGTATCGGGAATTGTCCGAGGCGTTACGGCGGGAGTGGAGTTTTTCCTGGGGAATCGGAGTCGCAAGAATAATGGCGACAGCCGCACTCCCCGGCGTCCCGTACCGCAGGATGAAATGTTTATCTGAAAGATCCTGACGTCTGGATTACCAGCCGATTTTCGGCCTATTCCTCATGCGGTATCTAGTTCAAGCTCAAGTCAAATCCGGTTGCACCAGCAGCCTTCTTAAGGCTATTCAAAACGAAAAGCTCGGCGAAGGTTCCGTCGCCGAAGGCGAGTACCTGCGCAATATGAACGATGCGCGGGTCGGCGAGGACGGAACTGTGCGTTGGGTGGAAGTCTGCTATTGCCCCACTCCGCTGCAAGAAGAACGCTCCTACTGGGAAGAATATTTTGATCTCACAAAAGTGCAGGATGCACACGACCGACGCAAATGCCGCGACCATAGCGGAGAAGAACCCTGGGCATGCGGCGATTGTGATTGTACGGTTCGGTTGGAGTAGAAGTTGAAGCAACGCGGCCAATCTTTTTTGGACTCCCTCCGAGCCGCGAACAGTCGATCACTCTAGCTATTTCTTGTCGCCGGTGGTAGCGGAACCAGCCTGGCCGAAGTCCGCAGGCAGCGGCCACAGCTTCAGAACCTGCGCATTCTGAACTCCGGCGGGTATCATACCCTTCATCATGGCGAACACCTAAAAATTCACCATCAACACGCTTCAGGATGCGGCCCGCACCACGATTGCCGCAGTTACGTCTTTGCTGCTCGCCCGCACTCTAAAGCTGCCAGAGTTTTACTGGGCGCCGATCTCCGCGATTGTGATCATTCAATCTACGCTTAACCCTACAGCCGTCGCCTGGCAGCGCTTTGCTGGCACCGCGCTGGGCGCAGTATTGGGGGCTTTGGTCGCCACAATCTCCCCCTCCAGCACACTGGTTTATGGCATCGCAATTTTCTTGTCCGGAGTTCTGTGTGCGCAGCTCCGATTGGGCAGCGCTTACCGCTTTACGGCGATTACGCTAAGCATCATTCTGTTGATCGCCCATCAAAAACCCGCGTGGATCGTGGCGTCGCACCGCTTTGTCGAAGTATCCCTGGGAATCGCAGTGGCGCTAGTAGTGACCCAACTCTGGCCAAGCGGCGAGAGCGGAACTTGATTTACGCGATCCAGGCTCCGCCAACGACAACATCGCCATCATAGAAAACCGCCGCCTGCCCAGGAGTGATGGCGCGTTGGGGTTGATCGAATGTCACGAGGATCTCATCCGCGGAGATCTTTTCCAATAGCGCCTCAGCGCCCTCATGGCGGTGACGGATCTTCACCGTGACTCGCAACGGCTCAAGCAGGTGGTCCATCGCGATAAGGTTCACCCGGCGTGCGCGCAGAGTCCGCGAATAAAGATGTTCATTGCCGCCGACCACCACTTGCTTGTCGGCTCCATTGATCTGAATCACATAAAGTGGCGATCCAGTCGCTACTCCCAGGCCCTTGCGCTGCCCTACCGTGAAGTTATGAATACCCGCATGCTCGCCGATCACATCTCCGTTAGCCGTCACCAGCTCGCCCGCGGTATCCGGCAGAGACTCCCCTCGGTCAGCCAGATAGGCATCGATAAAGCGCTTGTAGTCACCGCCCGGAACGAAACAAATCTCCTGCGAATCGGGCTTCTCTGCGAGCGCCAGTCCATGCTCGCGGGCACGCTCACGCACCTCCGGCTTGGTCATACCGCCCAAAGGAAAGAGCGTCCGGCTGAGCTGCTCCTGAGTGAGACCAAAGAGGAAATACGTCTGATCCTTGCTATGATCGGCGGGCCGCTTGAGCAGCCAGCGTCCACACTCATCGTCGTATTCCACACGAGCATAGTGCCCCGTGGCCACGCAATCGGCGCCAATTTGCTGGGCCACCACGAGCAGTTGATCGAACTTCAAATGATTGTTGCACAGGCTGCAAGGGATCGGCGTACGCCCCGAGAGATACTCCGCGATGAATGGACGCACGACATCGCGCTCAAACCGCTCCTCATGATTCACCACATAATATGGGATGCCGATGTGCTCGGCCACGCGGCGTGCGTCGTAAACGTCGTCAAGCGAGCAACAGCGGCCAGTCACTTGCTCCGGCATGCCCTCGTGCCCGGCCAGCCGGCGCTGGTTCCAGAGCTGCATGGTCAGGCCAATTACATCGTGGCCTTCTGCGCGCAACATGGCCGCAACGGTGGATGAATCCACACCGCCCGACATAGCTACGGCAATTGTCCTTTGCTTATCGTCCATTGTATTGCTAGCGTCGTATCAGAGACGTAACAGGTACGCGATCCATGGGCTCGTACTTCAACTCAGCCCCTCGCAGCCTCGCGACTTGTCCGTCTGGCATAAACAGTACCCAGCAATCCTCATCGGGAGCTGCATCGGTATAGGGCCTGCATCGCAAGCTCACATTGAGTTCGAATCCAAACTCCGTCGCCATTCGTTGCGAATCGAAGGCAAAGCTCCTCAACTCCAACCCGTTCAGGTTGTCTATCGCCAGTTGCATCACCTTTCTCTTCGACTCCGAACGGGCCAGCAATCTGTCATTAGAGGTCAGATCCCACTCACAGAGGTAGAGCCAAAGGTGCCATTGGCCATGGTAATGACGACGGTACAAGCGTTTCTCCCCGAACTCAATCGTAACGAAACTTCCATTCCCGACCGATGCGCCCCAAGCTTTTTGCCCGATCAAGGGCTGGAACAATGTACCGATCTCTCTCTTTAGTTGCATGTTTATCTCGGGAAGATTGCTAAACCTATATCTACAATCTCATCAATTGTATGGCCATGCCCAGTGATT
This sequence comes from uncultured Acidobacteriaceae bacterium, assembly GCA_963818235.1. Lineage (GTDB taxonomy): Bacteria > Acidobacteriota > Terriglobia > Terriglobales > Acidobacteriaceae > Sulfotelmatobacter. Next base: position 1,600,022 of record CAWFRI010000003.1, on the reverse strand, counting down.
TCGTCGTGTAACTTTCGCCGGTCAGATGCAGCCAGCTTTCGGAGCAATTCAACCTCAATCAGGCGAACTGCTTCATCAAACTGGCGATTCTGGTCACGATTTGTCACATCGAGTTGTCACATCGAGGCGATCGATCTGTACGCCGGGCTCAATTCCCGCAAGCGCGCCACCGTTTCCGGAACCAGCGCCAGCGCGAAGTCGATATCGTCAGCTGTATTCTGCTTGCCTAGGCTGAAGCGAATGCTCGCGCGGGCACGGTCCGCCCGGAGACCCATTGCGGTAAGCACATGCGATGGCTCAATCGCGCCCGAGGAACATGCGGCGCCTGTAGAAACCGCCAAGCCTTTCAGATCAAGCGAAATCACCATCGATTCTCCCTCGACATGATCGAAATAAATGTTGGACGTATTCGGCACCCGCCGCGCGCCATCCCCGTTAACGGCCACCTCTTCCACTTGCGCAAGAATTCCCTGCTGCAATCGGTCTCGTAAAGCGGCGACCTGCTCGCCGTCGCCTCGCTCAAAACTTTGCATCGCAAGTTCCGCGGCCTTACCCAGACCGACAATTCCCGGAACATTTTCGGTTCCAGCACGCCGCGAACGCTCGTGCCGTCCTCCATAAAAAAGCGGCTGAAGCTGCGTTCCCTTCTTAACGTAAAGCGCTCCTACTCCCTGCGTCGCATGAATTTTGTGGCCGGAGATTGTCAGCACGTCGCAGCCGATCTTCTTCACGTCAATCCGAACCTTGGCGGCGGCCTGCACGGCGTCGGTATGAAAATAAATATCGGCGTCAGCGGCGATTTTCCCAATCTCCTCGACTGGCTGCAACACTCCAGTCTCATTGTTCGCCAGCATGATCGAGATCATCTTGGTATTGGGCCTCAAGGCGCGCCGTACGTCATCGGGATCTACCAGACTGCGGCCATCCACCGGCAGATACGTTACTTCGCATCCCCTCTCCTCCAAATGCCTGCAAGCGTGCAGCACCGCGTGATGCTCGATGCTGGAAGTGATGACGTGATCGCCTTCGCTGGTCAAGCCTGAAATCGCCAGATTGTCGCCCTCGGTTCCGCCGCTGGTGAATACGATTTCTGATGCTCGGCAGCCCAGCAGCCCAGCCACCGAATCGCGGGCTCGCTCAACCGCAGCGCGCGTTTCCTGCCCGTGATGGTGTATGGACGATGCGTTGCCAAAGTGCTCGCCAAAGTACGGACGCATGGCCTCAAGCACCTCCGGCAGAACCGGCGTGGTGGCGTTATTGTCGAGGTAGATGCGGCGCATCATCTCCAATATTCTACCTGCTTTCTATCGAATGTCCCCGACGAATACCTGTCAGCAAAAGAAATGGCGCCCGAAGGCGCCATACTTAATATCTTTGTCGCGGCCTTTATCCGCGCTTTTCCATCGCGACATATCGATTCGGATACTCCGGCCCCAGATATTCCGCCCGCGGCCGAATCAGGCGATTGTCGTCCAGTTGCTCGATCACATGCGCCGCCCAGCCGCTGATGCGCGACACGGCGAATACCGGGGTGAATAAATCTTCATCAATACCCAGCGTATGGTAGGTGGAAGCGGAATAGAAATCTACATTCGCATTAAGCTTCTTGTCCGCTTTAACAAAGCGCTCGATTTTTTCCGACATGTCATACCATTGCGGCTGCCCGCTGGATTGGCCTAAGTCACGCGACATAGCTCGCAGGTGCGTAGCCCGCGGATCTTCCGTGTGATAGACGCGATGCCCAAAGCCCGGAATCTTTTTCTTTTGCGACAGCATCTCGCGAACATAATCGACCGCATCGGCCTTCTCGCGATCAATTGACTGCAGGATGTGAAAGACCGCTTCGTTCGCACCGCCGTGAAGCGGTCCCTTCAGCGCCCCGATGGCCGAAGTAATGGCCGAATGCATATCGGATAAAGTCGCCGCCGTTACCCGCGCTGCAAAAGTGGACGCATTTAATTCATGGTCCGCATGCAGAATAAGTGCGATATCCAGAGCGCGCTCGGCCGTGGCTGTCGGCTTTGTTCCGTTCAACTGCAAGAGAAAATTCGCCGCGTGCGAGATCGAGCGATCGGCTTCCACTACCGCATTGCCTTTGCGAATGCGGTCATATGCGGCAACAATCATCGCTATCTGCGAGGTCAATCGAATAGCTTTCCGCACATTGGCGTCGTGATCGTTTTTCTTATTGTCGGCGTCGTAAAACGCCAGCGCTGAAACCGCCGTCCGCAACACGTCCATGGGCAATGCGGTGCCGGGCACGTCACGTAAGAACTGGAGAATGCCAGGGTCCAGATGCCGTTCTTGCGCCAGTCGCTCTTGCAGGTCTTTCAACTCGCCGCGATTGGGCAGACGCCCAAACCACAGCAAATAGCACGTCTCTTCAAAAGTGGAATGGTCCGCCAGTTCGTGAATATCGATGCCGCGGTAAGCCAGCACGCCGCGATCGCCATCGATATAACAAATGCTGGAGTTTGTAGCAACAATGCCTTCCAGTCCTTTGCTGGAAGGAGTGCTGGTCACGCTCGACATAAAGGTCTCGCTCACTGAGATGGATTGGGTTGCCGAGCCACGCCAGAGACGCGGGGAGTGCAACTTTCCTTTATACGCCCGGAGGCGCTTGCACTCCAAGTTGCGGGCCGGTCCGTGGTCTGACCACTTTCTTGTATTCCCTCGAAAGCTGCCGGGTTACGCCGGCCAAATGCTCAACGCGGTTTTACTCAATATCTGATTCTGCATCTCCGGGGTCAGTGGGAGCGCTCGAAAGTCTTCAAGATTCTTCTTGATGTCGGGGACACCCGGCCCCGGCCAATCCGTACCGAACAGAGTCTTATCGGCAATTTCCTCAAGTCGTGGAAAATACTTAAGCAAGGTTTTCGGTGGAATCCCACTGATGTCCAGATAAACATTGGGATGCCGGCGCACGAGAAAAAACGCTGTCTGCATCCATAGCGGCCGACCACCATGTGCAAGCAGAATTTTGAGCTTGGGAAAATCAACTGCCACATCATCGACATACATGGGATCGCCATACTTGTTGCGCGCTCCGGGAAAAATCGACGTTCCCGTATGAAACATGACCGGCACTCCGTTGGCCTCGGCGGCTCGATAAATAATTTCGAGTTCCTTCACACCGTTCAGATAGTCATTGGGAAACAAGAGCTGATGTGGAGGATGGATCTTGATCATCCGAATCCCCAGCCGGAGAATCTGTTCCATATCAGCCAATACGTTCGTCGTATGCCGCGGATGCAGGCTGCCGCACGAGAGCAGCCGTTTGGGGTTCTCCTTAACGTAATTCGCAATGAACTGATTCACGCCGTTAGTGAACCCAATCACTTCCGGCGCCACATAGTTGATGAGCAGTGCGCGATCAATTCCGCAAGCGTCCAGATAACCGAGGAATGCTTTCGGCGACCGGCAGAACTCTACAATCTGATCGAAGTTCGGCCGCTTCTTTTTCATCAGTTCGAGCGCGTGCGGCTTGAACATCTCCATCGGCTGAATGTGAATGTGGCAGTCGGTGATCATCGCATACTCGATTGGTTGCTCACAGTTCGCAGTTCGCAACTCGCGGCTCGCAGCTAATAGACCGGGACATCCCCATCCACCGTCCGCGACCAGGCATCGATGCCGCCGCGCATCGATTGAGCCTTCTCGAATCCTTGCTGCCGTAGCCATGCGGTCACATTCATCGAGCGCACACCGTGATGGCAGACCACCACAATGTGATCCTCCGGATCTAATTCCTGGTGCGCCCGCGACGGAATGTCACCCATCGGAACCAGCTTCGCCCCGTCGATTTGCGCCGTCTCAAACTCCCATGGTTCGCGCACATCGAGCAGAGTAAATTCCTCGCCTCGATCGAGCTTCATCTTCACTTCTTCCGCTGTAATCTCGTAGTCCATTAATGTATGTATGAATTACTTTCCCGTCCACTTCGGTGCGCGCTTCTCCATGAAGGCATGCACCCCCTCTTGCGCGTCCGAAGTCCGCATCAACTCTTCCAGATAAATCTTCTCGGCGCGGGCCAATCCCTTGTCGAAGTGCATGGCATCCCATGCGTAAAAAGCCTTCTTGGTGACTGCCAACGCTGCGGGACTCAGGCGCACCAACTCCTGCACAGTAGCGTCGATGGCGCCCGCCAGCTTTTCCTCCGGCACGGCGTGATTGGCCAATCCGATCTGTGCGGCCTCGGAGCCGCTAATCGCTCGCCCGGTCAAAATTAATTCCGCCGCCCGCTTCTGCCCGACCAAAGCCGCCAAGACAGTACATGCGACTGGCGGATAGCATCCTAGCTTAATCTCTGGAAATCCCCATCGCGAAGCATCGGCGCTATAAACGATGTCGCAGACCATCGCCAGTTCCGCGCCTCCCCCCAGACAATGTCCGCGCACCGCGGCGACGGTAACTTTCTTCGTGGCGACCAAGGCTCGAATCACCGCATGGAACTTGCCCAGCATGCCTTCGACTTTGTCGGAAGTATGGGCCGCCACATCGACGCCTGCCGAAAACGTCTTCCCTTCCCCGCTCAGCACAATCACAGAAATATCCGGACGCGCTTCGATGTCGGCTAACACCAGGCCTAACTCCTCCATCATTACGATATCAATGATATTAAGAGGGGCATTACGCAGCATAACCCTCGCCATCGGGGAGTTGATGTCGACGGTCAGTCGGGCGAGTTTGGATTCGGTCAAAACAGTTGCCATGCTCTTCTATGTTTCTTTGTCTCTGCGGCCCTGCGGAAGAAACCTTGACTCACAAATTTATCGCCGACTTCCGCACCTCGCCGATGCTCGCCAGCGGATCGCGCGCACCCGTCTTTTCCGCAATCCACTTCTTTTCATTGGCAATGATTTCCAGAAGAAGCTTTTTGTCTTCCGCCGAAGGCATGTTTTCTTTCAAATGTTCCTCGTATGCCCGGTCATCCAACGCTTCGCCGGTTTTCGCATGGAACTGCTGCCCTTTCCATCGTCCGATCTCGCGATTGAACTTAATGTCTGGAGCGTACAGCTTGGGCTGCCCCGGCTTCAATGAACCGTTGAAACGCTCGATTAAACCTGCCACTTCATTGCGATATAAGTTCCGGTTGTAATCGTTCAGGTCGTCGAGGTCCGGAGCTTGCTCATTCTTCGGCTCATCGTATCGTCCCTTAACTCCCCACACGTAAGCCCAATGCGCCGACGAAGAATGGTCGGTGCCAAATAAATCATAGGAACTCGAAATCCACTTGTTGAGATATTTCTGGATCAACCAGCCCGGAACAATCCCCGCTTCCACAATGCGCCGCAAGCCATCATTGCCGGTACCCATGTGGAACGCCTCTTCACGCAACATATAGGACATGGATCGCCCCAGCGGCGCAAATGCCGAGTACTTCAACATCTGTAGCTGGAATTTTCCATCGCGATCGACGAAGTCGGTGTAGGTAAAGAAATCCATCCAGTTATCGACGTCAACATTGAACGCCCCCAGCAGCCGCTTGTTATCGAAGGCGCGCCGCTCCAGCATCTTCTGGGCCTCAACCTTGCCCGAATATCCAAAATGATCCACCAGCAGCGCGCACATCTGCCAGCCATGCCGCATTTCTTCGATCATCACCCGTGTAATTGCGCGCCGATCCCAATCCGTAGGCGCGTTCTCGAGCAGATTCCGCTGCTGCTCGACGCTGGCAAATTCCGTGTCGCCCTGATACACGATCATGTTCATCAGCGCATCGCGCATTTGCTGTGTCGGAATCTGCCGCAGATTCTCCCACTTGCGCCGGCCCTTGTACGAACCAAACTCAATCTCGTCGGTATCGATCGCGCCATATAGCGTGTCGAAATGAAAAGCCTCAATGTCCGCCGTGTTGACGCCAATGTCCTTGCGCCAGTCGTTGAACATCCCTTCCCAATCGCTAAAGGTTCCGATTTTTGCTACTTTTCCAGGCATAATCCACTCCTAAGTCATATTCAGCCAAACTGTTTTCAATTCGGTGTAATGCTCGATTGCATGCATTCCCAGTTCGCGTCCAAAACCCGAACTCTTATAACCGCCGAATGGCAGCGAAGCGTCCATCAATCCGTATGTATTGATCCAAACCGTCCCAGCCTTTAGACGCCGCGATACGCTGTGCGCCCTCTTTACATCTCGCGTCCAAACCGCCGCCGCAAGTCCGTAGGGATTATTATTTGCCTGCTCGATGACCTCCTCGACGTCGTCGAAGCTCAACACCGAAAGCACTGGCCCAAAGATTTCCTCTCGCGCAATCGTCATATCATTCCTTACATCGTCAAAAATCGTCGGCTCGATGAAAAAACCGTTGCCCCCATCGACCGAAACACGATTGCCGCCGGCCACCAGCTTCGCTCCATCTTTCTTGCCGGCTTCAATGTAGCCGAGCACGGTCTGCATCTGATCCTGGCTCACAATGGCGCCCAGCCGCGTCTTCGGATCAAGGGGATCAGCGGGACGCATTTTAGCGGCGCGGGCGACTAATTTTTCGGTGAACTCATCCTTAACCTTGTTTTCCAGAAACAACCGCGAACCGGCGTTACAGACTTCACCCTTGCCGTAGAAAATTCCGGTGATCGCCCCCTTTACAGCGCTATCGATGTCGGAATCTGCGAAGACAATATTCGGAGACTTCCCGCCCAATTCCAACGTGATACGTTTCACAGTGTCCGCCGCGCTCCGCATGATTTCCTGGCCGACTGAGGTCGACCCGGTGAAAGCGATTTTGTCGATCCCTGGGTGCTTCACCATGGCGCGGCCCACTTCCCCCGGACCCGTAACAATGTTGATCACGCCCGCGGGTACACCCGCTTCCATCGCCAACTTTCCGAATCGCAACGTGGTGAGCGAAGTCTGACTGGCCGGCTTCCACACAATGGTGTTGCCGCACGCCAGCGCCGGACCCACCTTCCACGAAGCCAGCAACAACGGAAAATTCCATGGAACGATCAGCCCTACCACTCCCACCGGCTCGCGCAGCGTGTAAGTAAAAGCCGTTTCAAGAGTATTGACCGTCTCCCCATGAATCTTCGTCGCCAGTCCCGCGTAGTAGCGCAGAACGTCCACCACCATCGGCATATCGACATAGCGCGACTCGAATATCGGCTTGCCGTTATCGATGGTTTCCAGCTCAGCAAACTCATCGATATTCTTCTCCAGCAGATCTGCAAGCCTCCAAATCAGGCGCCCGCGTTCGCTCGCCGACATTTTTCGCCACGGGCCATTACGATCTGCCAACGCGCGGCGAGCCGCATCCACTGCCCGATCCACATCCGCGGACGAAGCGGCTGCAATCTGGCCCAACACCTCTCCTGTCGCCGGGTTAATAGTGTCAAATTTATTCACGCCATCGACCCACTGCCCATCAATCAGCAACTGCCCCGGCTCGACGTTTAGCTTCGTAGCAAGCATTCTTCTTTCCTCAACCAACTGAACTCCAGCGCTGGGCGCGCATCGTAGCCCGCCCTGCTCCGAATTAGGTACTCGGTACTACTTTGCTTTGAACACCGCGGGACGCTTCTCCACGTAAGCAGCCAAACCTTCCTTCGCATCCTCGCTCTGGAAAAGTATCTGCTGATTCTCGCGCTCCACTGCCAGTGCCGACTCCATGGGAATTTCCCATCCCGTCTGCACGGCGCGCTTGATCCGGCCCACAGCCTTGGCGGCCTTGTTCGGGGGACAGAACTGCTTGGCGTACTCCATCATGTTCTCCATGAAGCCGTCGCGTTCGTAGATGTCGTTGATGATGCCCAGTTCCTGCGCTTCTTCAAACGAGAAAGTACTGCCAGTGACCATCAACTCGATCGCCTTGCTCTTCCCTACCAACCGCGAGAGACGCTGTGTACCGCCGGTACCGGGAAGCACGCCAAGGTTCACTTCCGGCAGACCAATTTTTCCTGCATCCTTGCGTGCAATGCGGATGTCTGCCGCCATCGCAATTTCCAGGCCGCCGCCCACACAGTGGCCATTGATCGCCGCAATTACCAGCTTTGGAGTGTGTTCCAGCCGCAGCAGCATTTCGTTGGCGTGCAGGCAGAAGTAATATTTGAAGGTGGGATCCACGCTGGAAAGCATTTTTATATTTGCGCCCGCCGAGAAAAACTTGTCTCCCGCTCCGGTCAGCAGAATCACATAAACATCGTTCTGCATCCGCGCGCGTAGGATCGCCGCATCCAACTGCTGATTCATCTCATAGGTGTAAGTGTTGGCGGGAGGGTCGCACATCTCAATCACCGCTACTCCGCCGTCAGTCCGGTAATTGACAAGCTGCTTTGTGCTTTCGCCGGCCGCAGGCTGCATTGTTGTCGCCATATTTATAGCTCCTTAATGTCGTGGTAAATATCGCTGTAGTTCCGCAATCAAATCCCGATCTGCCTTAACTTTACTCCGCCGGAAGGGAATAAATTCATCTCAGCGCTCGTGGCTTCCTTTCACGCCATTCGCACCATTCATAACGCCACGCAAAAAGATGTCGCCCATTTCCCGCGCGATTTCTTCCGCATTCGCATCGACCCGCGGCTTATGCCAGGTATAAATCCAATTCATCATGCCGAACAAACTCAGCACTGCGATCCGGGTGGAAAATTGAATGCCTCGTTCGCTCTTCAGTTTCTCCAAAAGGCCCACGCAGATGCGGTAATATTGGCGTTTGATAGCCGTCACTTCCGCAGCAAATCCGTTCTTCAGCGAGTTTGCCTCATGCGACAAGACCTTCATGGCTTGCGGATTAGCCAGGAAATATTCCAAATGATTGAGAACGAAGATACGAATCTGTTGCTCGGGATCGTTTACTCCATCCAATCGGGTTTTCAACCTCTGCACAATCGTAGTGAAAGTGTGCTTCTGGATGAGAAACAATAACCGTTCTTTGGATTCAAAGTAATAATAAAGCCCCGCCAAAGACATTCCACTGGAGCGCGAAAGATCCCGCATCGAGGCTCCCTCGTATCCTTTTTCGCAGAAGACGTTGGTGGCATGAACCAGGATTTCCGATAAGCGTTGATCGAAGCGCGTGGCCGGCCTGGAAGCGGGATGCTGCCGCAGTGACACTCGCGTTGCTGTTGAGGAGCTAGACATGCTGCTTGTTCGAACGTTCGTTCTAATTCAGTATACGGCAACCGCGATCCGAATCACAAGCCGTGGGCTCTATCAGAAAATTCGTACGCCTTCCGTACGCCTCAATTCCTAACATCCGCCAGCAGTCGCGCGACTTCATTTTTTACATCGCCAGTAAGCGGCAGCAGCGGCAGCCGCGCCGTCCCGCCAAAGTAGCCGTTCAAGTCCATGCCATGCTTCACGCCCGGAATCCCCAGCTCACCCACTACGCGTTGCGCAGCCTGGGCAATGCGCTCCTGCTTTAGCGTTGCGAGCCCGGCATCTCCCTCCTTCCACGCTGCATAAATTTCGTAACAGGAAGTGGGCGCAACACAAGCAAATGCAAGAATTGCGCCCACCGCACCTGCTTCGAGCGAAGCGTGCAGCTTGTCGGCGGCTCCCACCATCACCTGGAATCCCGTTTCCTTCTGACGAGTTTTCATTTTGCCGACAACCGTGACCGACGACGAAGAAGGCTTCGCCGGGGATGACGAACCCGCCAATACTCCAACCTGTACGAGTTCTCCGCCACTTCCGTTTGATCCCATAGCTGAGCCTGTCATCATGCGCGGTGTGACTGCATCGAATGTCTCGGTGACCGTGGCGCCGCGCCGAATATGCCGCGTACCATCCACCATTGCCCGTACTTTTTCCACATCGCCGCTCGATTCCTTGATGCCAATCAGATTCGAATGCTCCGCTAACTCGATCACAAGCTCGGCGGGGATGTTGTAGCCCGTAGCCTGGGGAAAGTTGTAAATAATAACCGGCAATGGCGAGCGATCGGCGACTGTGCGGTAAAACGCCAGAATGTTGGCCGGCTGCATCTGCTTCTTGTAATAATGCGGCGTACGCACCATGGCCACGTCGTAACCCAATCCGGCGGCGTATTCAGTAAGCCGCAACGTTTCAAGGGCCGATTCAGCCCCCGCACCCGAAATGAGCACTTTATTCGGGGCGGCTGCCTCGCGGGCAGATTTCAGCACGTCGCGCCGCTCCTGATCGGAAAGCAGAATCGCCTCACCGGTGGAACCGAGCACAACTACGCCGGCCGCAGGCGTCCGCGAATATCGCTCGACATTGCTTACAAGCTTTTTGAAATAGACGTTGCCGTCGGGATAAAACGGCGTAGTAATAGGAGGAAAAATACCGTGAAGTAGCATGAGAGCCTCGCCCACTAATTATGTCACGGGCGGAGTTCAGACGAACGGTTTCACCGGCTCTTCACTGCGCGATCTGCGTGCAAGTGCTGTAATGCTCTGATGTTCACCTCGCCCCTCTGCAGCGCTGCAATCCCTTCCGCCGCCGCGCGTGCCGCCGATAGCGTTGTAATGGTGGGAATGCGCGCCGTCACAGCGGCGCGCCGGATCGCTCTTTCGTCGAACCAAGGCTCCAGCCCGGTAGGCGTGTTAATGATGAGATGAATGCGCTGCCCCTTGATCAAATCCACCACGTTGGGACGGCCTTCCTTCACCTTGTACACGCGCTCAACTTTCATCCCAGCCATCTCGATCACATCGGCCGTGCCAGAAGTAGCGACGAGTTTGAAACCCATGTCGACAAACTTGCGGGCCACTTCAGCGGCATGACGCTTGTCATGGTCGGTTACGCTGATAAACACTGTTCCCTGTGTCGGCAACTTCTGGCCCGCGGCCAGCTGTGCTTTGCCGAAAGCTTCGCCAAAGCTATCGCCAACGCCCATCACTTCACCGGTGGATTTCATCTCCGGCCCTAACACGGTGTCGACGCCGGGAAATTTATTCCAGGGAAATACCGGAGACTTCACGTAGTAGCAGCTTCCGGTGTCAAGATCGGCGCGCCGATCGATATTTTCCGGCAGAAATTCACGCAGTTTGCGCCCGGTCATCAGGCGCGCCGCAATTTTCGCCATCGGCACGCCCGTTGCTTTGGAGACATACGGCACTGTGCGCGACGCGCGCGGATTCACTTCCAGCACATAAACCTTTCCGCCGCGCTCGCCATTTTCCGACCCACCATTGCCGCGCGGAATAGCGAACTGGATATTCATCAGCCCAACCACTTTCAGTGCTCGCGCTAGTTTGAAGGTGTAGTCACGCATGCGGTCCATCAGGGGTTGGGGAATATCCACTGCTGGCAACACGCAGGAAGAATCGCCCGAGTGAATGCCGGCCTCTTCAATGTGCTGCATGATTCCGCCAATGACGACATCTTCTCCATCGGAGAGCGCGTCCACATCGACTTCAATCGCGTCCTCGAGGAAGTGGTCGATCAGCACCGGGCGATCGTGCGAGTATTCGACGGCTTCCTTCATGTACCGCACCACGGATTCCTCATCGTAGGCGATCACCATGGCGCGTCCGCCCAGTACGTACGAAGGCCGAACCACCACTGGATACCCAACTTTTTTCGCTCCCGCGACCGCTTCATCGAGCGAAGTTGCCATTACTCCAGCGGCTTGGGGGATTTCCAATTCTTCGAGAAGCTTGTTGAAGTGCTTGCGATCCTCGGCGAGATCGATCGACTCGGGAGAAGTGCCGATAATGTTCACGCCAGCAGCCTTCAGCGGCAGAGCCAGATTCAGCGGAGTCTGGCCGCCGAACTGCACAATCACGCCGCACGGCGCGCCCTTTGAGGTCTCATGCTGATAAATCGCCCACACATCCTCGAAGGTCAGCGGCTCAAAATAGAGGCGGTCGCTAGTGTCGTAATCGGTCGAGACGGTTTCCGGATTGCAATTAATCATGATCGTCTCGTAACCGTCGTCGCGCAGCGCAAACGACGCGTGGCAGCAGCAGTAATCGAATTCAATTCCCTGCCCGATCCGGTTCGGCCCGCTGCCCAGAATGATGATCTTCTTCTTGTCGGTGGGCGCGGCTTCGTCTTCGTCTTCGTAGGTCGAGTAAAGATACGGCGTGAAGCTCTCAAACTCCGCCGCGCACGTGTCCACGCGCTTATACACAGGAAGCACGCCATGCTTCTTGCGCAGGTGCCGAACTTTTTCCTGACCCTCAAGCCGCCACACACTGGCCAAGCGTCCATCCGAAAATCCCATACGCTTGGACTCGCGCAGCACCTCGGTCGGAATCGACTCCATCGGATGCTTTTCCAGCTCAAGCTGCATGTCATTAATTTCTTTGAGCTGGTAAAGGAACCACGGATCCATCGAGGTCATCTTGGCGAGCTGCTTCACCGTGTGCCCTTGCCGTAAAGCGTATTGCACATAGGCAAGGCGTTCGGGGTGCGGCGTAACCAGCCGCTGCGTCAGGATCTTCGGTTCGAGCTTGCCGCCGCCTATGCGCTTTCCGGTATCGAGCGAGCGAATCCCTTTCATCAGCGCTTCTTTGAAAGTACGTCCGATGGCCATCACTTCGCCGACTGACTTCATCTGCACACCGAGGTTCTCGTCAGCGCCGGGAAATTTTTCAAACTGCCACTTCGGAATTTTAACGACTACGTAGTCGAGCGTCGGCTCGAAACATGCCGGAGTCTTGCGCGTGATGTCGTTGGGAATTTCATCGAGCGTGTAGCCGACGGCGAGCTTTGCCGCAATTTTTGCGATCGGGAATCCGGTGGCCTTCGATGCGAGCGCGGATGAACGCGAGACGCGCGGATTCATCTCGATAACGACCATGCGCCCGGTTTCAGGATTCACTCCAAATTGAATATTCGATCCACCTGTATCCACACCGATCTCGCGGATCACGTTAATCGACGCATCCCGCATGGCTTGGTACTCGCGATCCGTAAGAGTCTGCGCCGGCGCCACGGTAATCGAATCACCCGTGTGCACGCCCATGGGATCGAAATTCTCAATCGAGCAGATGATGATGACGTTGTCTTTCGTGTCACGCATCACCTCGAGCTCGAACTCTTTCCATCCCAGCACGGACTCTTCGATCAGCGCCTCATGTACGGGAGACATATCGAGGCCGCGGGTGAGAACTTCCACCAACTCTTCGCGATTGAAGGCAATGCCACCGCCGGTGCCTCCCAGCGTGAACGAAGGCCTGATGATCACAGGAAATCCGATCTTGCCCGCGAACTCTAGTCCGTCTTTCGTGCTGTTCACCAGCGCCGACTTGGGAACGTCGAGGCCGATCTTCTGCATCGCGTCTTTGAAGAAGAGCCGGTCCTCCGCCTTCTTGATGGCCGCCACATTCGCGCCAATCAAAATGGCGTTATATTTTTCCAAAACCCCGCCGTCGGAAAGTTCAATCGCCAGGTTGAGCGCAGTCTGTCCACCAACCGTTGGCAACACGGCGAAACCCGCGCTGGGCGAGAGTTCCCGTTCCTGGCGGATAATCTCCTCCAAATACTCGAGAGTGAGCGGCTCGATATAAGTGCGGTCGGCGATCTCCGGATCGGTCATGATGGTCGCCGGATTCGAGTTGGCCAACACCACTTCGTAGCCCTCGGACTTGAGCGCCTTGCAAGCCTGTGTGCCGGAGTAATCGAACTCCGCCGACTGGCCGATGACGATAGGGCCAGAGCCGAGGATCAGGATTTTCGAGATATCAGTGCGTTTAGGCATTTTATGATGCGATCTTCCCGGATTTATCTTTAAACCTAGCCGATGCGACGGGTTTGTTTTGAAAGGACGCGCCTTCAGGCGCGCCGTTAGGCTTCTTGTTTTGAAAGGGCGCGGCTTCAGACGCGCCGGCCGAACCTGCGAGAGGAATGGGCTTTAGCCCCTGAGGGACCCCATCCAACTCGTACCCCGGATGCGCCGAAGAGTACAGATATTCCTCGGCTCGTTCACAAAGGTGCTTACGAACTGGGTTCTGTCGAACGTAATCGACGTGCCGCCAATAATCTCCTGCATCGCGAATCCGATGATCCGAGAATCCCTTTTGCCACACTTCCATATTCGAGTCGAGTTCTTTCTTGACTCGATACGAGAACCCGCCCTTGATGAATTGAACGGCTTTCTCCAGGCTCGTCTTTGGACTCAGCAGAATGTGAACTTGATCGGGCATGATCACGAATTCGTGCAGCAAATACGCCGAGCCACGATAGTGATACAACGTGTCGATGAACAAACGAGCCCAACGTTCGTTCCGAAAGAGAGCTCGCCGCTCCCAAGTTGCGGAAGTCGCCATGTAGGTTTGGCCGGTGTTCGTTGCATGCTCCCTCGTTGGTCTCATCTTGATGCTCCAGCGTGTTCGCGCTTTGAAAGGGCGCGGCTTCCGGCCGCGCCGACCTAGCGTCCGTTCTGAAGCGGCGTTAGCCCCGAGGTTTACGTAACTCAGCGGCTAAAGCCGCGATTCTCTCTCTGTCTCTCACGGCGCGCCTTGAAGGCGCGCCCTTTCAAAACTAATACTTCGGACGGTATCCCTTCTTGCTTATGCCGCCTCCGCATCCGAGGCTCGGCTGTACGATCAGCGGATGCCTACACGTTGTGAACTCTTTCGAGCTTGTGACCTTCACAGCTGCTCCGAGCTGCCACCCACCCGACGTTGTCGTCATGTAGTAAGTTCCCCTGATGACAGGCGCAAATTGAAAATCACCTTTTGCGTCCGTCTGCACCTGGGCAACAACTTCTTGGTTCTCGCGTACGAGTCGCAAATCAAAATCGGAAAGCGGCGAGCCAGTTGGGTCCTGCACGCGACCGCATAATGCTGCCGCTTTCACAGGGTTCTTGGGAGCAATAGCCGTGCACGCTGCGGCGGAGGTTGCAGACAGAGCAATCGACAGCGCCACTCGTGCGAGGCTCACCCTTTCCACTCCTCCATCATCTTCACGAAATCCTTGAACAGATAATGCGAATCATGCGGCCCCGGCGCGGCTTCCGGGTGATACTGCACGCTGAACAGCGGCAGATTCCGATGCCGCAGGCCTTCCAGTGTCTGATCGTTCAGATCGATGTGCGTGAATTCGACTTCACTCTGCGGCAACGAATCTGGATCGACGGCGAAATTGTGGTTGTGCGCCGTGATTTCGATCTTGCCGGTCTTCAACTGCTTCACGGGATGGTTCCCGCCGTGATGGCCAAATTTGAGCTTGAAAGTTTTCCCGCCCAGCGCAATGCCGGTCAGTTGATGTCCCAGACAGATACCAAAGATCGGCTGCCGTCCCATCAGCCGCCGAATGCTGTCCACGGCATATGTACACGGCTCAGGATCGCCGGGGCCATTCGACAGAAACACTCCATCGGGCTTTAAGGCCAGTACATCTTCCGCAAGCGTCTGCGCAGGAACCACCGTTACGCGACACCCTTCCCCGCGCAACTTCCTTAGAATGTTCTGTTTAATCCCGAAGTCATAAGCCACAACATGAAATCGCGCGGGCTCGTCCTTCACTCCCACTTGTGCCACCGGTTCGTGCGAACGTTCACCCACTTCCCATACGTAAGACCGCTTGGTGCTCACTTCTTTCGCAAGGTCCAAGCCGTCCATCTTTGGAATCGACCGAGCCTTGGCCACCAGTTTTTCCGGATCAGTCTCGAGGGTCGAGACGACGCCGCGCATCACGCCGTGGTCGCGCAGATGCCGCACCAGGCAGCGGGTGTCGATATCCGAAAGCACCGGCACCTTAAACTGCTCAAGGTATTCTTCGGTCACCTGCTGCGAGCGCCAGTTCGAGCTCACCTTCGAGAACTCGCGCACGATCAGCCCTTCGATCCACGGACGGGTAGCTTCGTTATCTTCCTGATTCGTACCGTAATTGCCGATCTGGGGGTTGGTCAGGACAACGATCTGCCCGGAATACGATGGATCGGTGAAAATTTCCTGGTAGCCGGTTATGGAAGTATTAAAAACGACTTCGCCGTAGCATTCGCCTTTGGCGCCGTAGCCTTTGCCTCGGAAGATTTTGCCATCTTCCAGCGCAAGGATTGCTTGCATTCTCGCTCCAAGGGAGTGGATTTTATAGATATTAACAGGGATTTCCGCACAGGCCAAGTACAGAACGCTGTCTCAGAGTAGAAAGTTTAGATCGCGACCGAATTTACAACAATCTCTGGGAGATCACTGCCCAACCGATGGCAGGATGTAATCAGTGAGCATTTTCTCGGTCTGCTCGTGCATGCCATGCGTATTGTAGTTCGTACTGGTGATAACAACCGCCAAATCCAGCATCGGAAACGCCAGAATTTTATTTCCGCCGTTGCCGCTCATGAAAAACGCCGGATAACTCTTCCCCCCGGATTTGAAGGACTTGAGCCACCAGAGATAGCCGTACTCGGTATCGTCGTCAATGCGGGCGTGTGGCTGAGTGGACGCTCGAACCCACGCTTCATCCACGATTCGCCTTTCCTGCCAAACTCCGCCATCCAGGTAAAGCTGTGCAATCTTGAGCAGGTCGCGGCTGCTTAGCCGCAGGCCTCCTCCGGTCTGCGGTATGTCTAACGGCGAGTACACCCACTGCGCGTCGGTAATGCCGAGCGGAGCAAAAAGCTTCTCCTGGGCGAAACGGTCGGTGCGAACATCCGTACTTCTCTGTAGGACTTCACTCAACGTGAAGACTCCGCCGGTGCAGTAACTGAAATATCTCCCGTAAGGCGGCGGATCGACCGGTTCGCCTACATGCATCCGGCCCCGAATCGGCAAGTCCAGAATGAACTGCGCCCAATCCTCCACCACGTACATCCGCTCTTCGTTGCCTCGCGAGGCATCGTTCCAGTCGTCGCATTCCAGCGGCGAACTCATGGTGAGGAAATCTTCGACCGTGATCTTATCCTTCCGCGGATCGGGGTTCTGTAGTCTGCGCGCGCGGTCCGGCAGCAACTGCAGCACGCGGGCATCGACACCACTCAACTTCTTTTCGCCAATGGCGATGCCAATCAGCGCGTCGGTGATGCTTTTGGTGGCCGAGCGCGTGTCGCGCAGCGAAGTGGCGTCGCCGTCAAAATAATTTTCGTAGACTAGTTTCCCGTGCCGAGCAATGAGCACGCTCCCGATTTTGTTGAACCCGCCTGCGCGGATTGCGCTAGACATGTCGGATAGTCGTTTGGTCGATAGACCTGCCGACTCCAAGATGCCCGTGGACCATCCGTCATCCTTGCTCTCCGGGCCAGCGTTTCCTCCGGCCTGAGCACTCGCCAACGGCAGAGTCCCCGGCAGAACGGCCAAAAGGGCGTAGATGATTACTGTGGTGGCGTGCATGCCAAGAATCCTCCACTCGCTCAGACAAATTGATGACAAGAACCGTGGGAAACACATTGAATCAATAGGGAAGCTTTTAGTTACTCTACCCAGCTTATCCAACGCCGAGTAGGCTCTAATTCGTCGGATTCCACTTTTTCAGGGAGAACGTTCGTCGCCGAACCGGAAATCTCCATCGTTAGCCGGAACGCGTCCCACCCGTCTTTCGCTACAGTGATGCCAAGCACCTGCCTCTTGAAGCCCGCGAACTCGAAGACCGCGAGATACGTCCCGTCATGGAGAGGCAGCGAGAACCGACCCCTCTCATCCGATTGGGTGCCCGCTAGGTCTCCGTGGTCGGGCGATTTCTTACTAATAACTCTGATCTTAGTACGCGGAATCACTGCCCGGAATCGTCCTGCACCACGCCTCGAAACTCGCTCACTCTGATGCTCGCAGATTGTCTTTCGAGCGCAGGAATGTGTTCAGGGCCATCCGGCGGCGTCAGTTTTATCTCGCACCTGGCATCCGGTGCCGCTTCCTCACCAACGGCGAGGTACATCGTCGCGTCAAGTTTGCCGGAATCTGCCACGACTCGATACTTTCCCGGCTGCAGCTCGGGAGGCTTTGCAACACCATGTTCATCCGTTACACCACTCCACGAGGCTCTCTCCCCATTCTTGATCTCGCGGTAAATATCACCTTGGCGCCGGGAGCAGACTTGCCCAGTTGCGTCACTGCGATGGCCACATTTGGCGAGGGGAGCAAAACTGAACTGTGACCTTGACGACGGTGTTTGCGGCAGCGCTGCCAGTCGCAATTTCCAACACGAAAATGGCCACACCCTTCACCGCACTCTACCCAGCTTATCCATGGGCCAGTATCCAAACACGGCCTTGCCATAGATGTAGCTCTGATTCACCGGCCCAAAATCGCGGCTGTCATTTGACATTGACCGATGATCTCCCAGCACGAGGTAACAGTGCGGCGGCACGACGGTTTCCGGATACGAGCGCGAATCAGCATAAGCGGGTGGAACGTAATCCTCATCCAGAGCCTCGCCGTTTACATAAACCTGGCCGCCATCGATGCGGATGCGGTCTCCCGCTACCCCAATGACACGCTTGATATAGCTCTTAGAGGGATCGCGTGGATAACGGAATACGACAATATCCCCGCGTGAAATCGGCTCCAGCCGGTACACGAACTTGTTGACGAAGATTCGCTCCTGATCTTCGAGCGACGGCATCATGCTGGTGCCTTCTACTTTTACCGGCTGATAGATGAAGACAATAATGAATACGGAAATTGCCACAGAAAGAATCAGGTCGCGTAGCCACACCCCCAGAACTGGGCGCAGCCGTGTACTTGGATCGGGCAAGGCGCCGTCCCTCGACGCCAGCGTCGTCTTCTCTCTCGATTCCGAATTCTGCGGCTCTGCCATGCAATTCCCTATTGTATACAGGTCATGCTGCGAGAGCGCCATTCACCCATCAATCTTGAAAAGCAGGTTAAAATGAGTTCAGGAGACAGCTATGCCAGCGACCCGGTTCTTCCATCGCAAGTTCATCCATCGCGCTTTGACACTCACATTGCTGTTGTTTGTCACCCTGACCATGACCTCTCTCTGGGCCGCTCCGCAGGAAGAAGAAGGGACCGGCATTCCCGCCTACAACGCGGGCCCTCCTCCCAAGGGAACGAAGCTTCCCGCCATTCTCACCAAGGATCAACTCTGGGGTGCGGATGCACAGTATCCTTATCAGACCCACGCCTACGAACTGGCATCGAAGATTCCCGCTGTTCTCCACCAGCAACCCTGCTACTGTTATTGCGACCGAATGGGCCACAACAGCCTGCACAGCTGCTTCGAAAACACACACGGTTCGCGATGCTCCACTTGCCTGAAGGAACTTTACTACTCGTATCAACAGCACAAGGCAGGCAAGACTGCGACCCAGATTCGCGCCGGCATCATCAACGGAGATTGGAAACAAATCAACCTTGAGGCGGCGGCGAGCATGAATTAGTGCCGTGTCCCGAGTACGTGGGCCCTCTCCACAGGATGCAAACGGCGTTTTGCAAAACTTGCAACACGTACTGCTTGTGTCAATTGCTCTATACGGGCCCTTTGAGTGATACTTAACTATCGAGTTGCAATCAAGGAGTTTCAATTACGACGAGCACAGGAAAAATTCTTCACATGGCTCAAAAGGTTAACCCTAAGAAGTCATCGATTGCGGACGATCCACACGCGTCTCAGGCCCTTCAAAACTACGAGGCTGGGTTACGGGCCTTGCAGGAGCACAAGTTCGAAAAGGCCAAGCCTCTGTTTCAAAAAATCTTGGCCGGTGGCAGCAAGGAATTGAGCGACCGAGCCGCGATCCATCTCAGCATTTGCAATCAGCATCTCGAGCGTTCGACCACAAATCAGTTTAAGACGGTCGAAGAGCATTTCGATTACGCCGTCTCCTTGATGAACGTCGGCGATTATGTCACCGCGCGAGAACACATCGAAAAACTGGTGAAGCAGTCGCCTAAAACTGATTTCGTTATCTATGGTCTGGCCGCGCTCGATTGTCTCACCGGCCACGTGGAAGATTCGCTCAAACACCTTGATGAGGCTTTGCATCTGAATGCCAGTCTGCGCTTTCAGGCAAGGAACGACACGGATTTCCACAATCTGGCCGAAGATCCTCGTTTCACGGAATTGCTGTATCCGGATCCGGCTGCCGATCTTTCCTCACCGGAAAGCTCCTTCCGGGAAGACGACTCATATTAAGCGGCCAATCGAGATTCACTCGATGGAAACAAAAACTGCCGGACTCTTAACCATGGAGAAAGCTTCGCGCGAGAGCGGTCTGCGCGTGGTCGCCATCGGTGGAGGCACCGGCCTCTCCACTCTTCTGAAAGGCCTCAAGCGTTTCGCTCTCACTCCCACGGAGATCATCGGGGCGCGACCCGGTACTCCAATTATTCGCGACCTCTGCGCTGTGGTTACAGTCAGCGACGACGGCGGTTCCAGCGGACGCCTTCGCAAAGAGCTAAACATGCTTCCTCCCGGCGACATTCGCAACTGCATTGTCGCGCTCAGCGAAGATGAGGCCCTGCTCTCGCAGCTTTTCCAACATCGCTTCGACAAAGGCTCCGGTCTGGAAGGCCACAGCTTCGGCAATCTTTTTCTTGCCGCGCTGACTTCCATTACTCACGATTTCTCCGAAGCGGTGAGATTGTCATCGGAAATTCTGGTCACGCGCGGTCACATTCATCCTGCCACCACCTCGAACATCGAACTCGAAGCCCTCATGGAAGATGGCACTCGCGTACGTGGCGAGACCAAAATCACCGCCAGTAAGGTCCGTATTCATGAGCTCTTCCTCGTTCCTGCCGATGTCGAACCTTTGCCCCAAACGCTCGACGCCATCGCTCACGCCGATATCATCAGCATCGGACCCGGCTCGCTGTTTACCAGCCTCATTCCAAACTTGCTGGTACACGGCATCGCCGAAGCCATCGTCAACTCCCCAGCCACCAAGGTTTACATCTGCAACCTCATGACTCAGGCCAATGAGAGCCTTGGGCTCACCGCCGCGGATCATATCCGCGCCCTCAACCGTCACGCCGGACAGCAAATCTTCGACTACGCTCTGATCAACCGCACGCCTGTATCCGACGAACTCAAGGCCAAGTACGCGCTTGAGGGGGCATGCCAAATTGTCGGCGACCTGGATGCGATCGAGGCTCTGGGCGTGATCCCGGTTCAGGGAGACTATCTGGAAGAAGCGGGTGTTGCCCGCCACAACACCGCTCGTGTGGCCACCGATCTGGTGCAGCTGGGATCTCAGCCTCTCAGCGGACGGAGAGCGCGCTCGGCGGTAAAGCTTTAAACCATGACCGATACTTTCCGCCGATGTATCCGATCAGTAGAATGCTGAATATGAAGAAGCTGTGGTCCTCTCGCGCACTATTGGCAGGAATGAAGTCGCCAGCTCTCAGCCTGTTGTTGCTTTTCACTCTGGCCAGCGTGGCTGTTGCCCAACGCGATAAATCGGAAGATCCCACCGCTGCTATGGATTTTCTCGTAGTCAAGGACGACAACGGCAAACCTATTCGCAATGCCGCCGTCATCATTCATCCTGTGGAAACGAACGGAAAACAAAGCAGGGGTGGACTGGAACTTAAGACCGACATTGACGGGAAAACCAGCTTTGACGGCGTCCCCTACGGGACGCTGCGTGTACAGGTGCTGGCGAGCGGATTCCAGACCTTCGGCGAAGACTATACGGTGGACCGCGCGAAGCTCAGCTTAACCATCAAGCTGAAACGCCCACAGGGGCAATACTCCCTGTACCAGGACCACCCTGACGAGAAGAATAATGACAAGAATGCAAAAACTCCGCCACCTGCAGACCCTAACGCGAAGCCGCAGTAGCGCCTTGAAATGAAAGCTACTAATTTGCGGCTGGAAGTCAATCAAACCGCCGGGTAGAATCTTGCGATGCCCTATCTTTTGAAAACCGAGCCCACCGTTTATTCCTTCGCCGACCTTCAGCGTGAACAGACCACAATCTGGGACGGAGTAACCAATCCCGTCGCCCTCAAGAATCTGCGCGGCATGAAGCCCGGCGAGCAGCTAGTCATCTATCACACGGGAGATGAAAAGAGCGCCGTCGGCACCGCCAGTGTGGTCTCCTTGGATACCAGTGATCCCAAGAATCCGCAGGTAAAGATTAAAGTTGGTAAGGCTGTCGCCAAGCCTGTATCGCTGGCGGAAATAAAATCGAACAAATTATTCGCCGAATCTCCGCTAGTCCGGCAGGGTCGCCTAAGTGTGGTTCCCTTAACCGACCCTCAGCTCAAGTTCATCGTCGGCGCGTGACCTCATCTCGAAGGTTAGTGCGCTCTCGCATCCCGCCGGATCAAGGCATGATCCACAAAGAACCCTATTCCCACCGCCAGCGGAATAATGCCGAAAGTCGCCGCAATCGTAGCATCCGGTTCGACCCGCCCGATCAAGACGAAAGTGGCGATATAGCCGAGCGCACCCGCCACTAACAGAATTCCCGACCTCCGCGAACGAGCCCCTTCGGAAAGTTCCGCCTGCATCGGTATCTCTGCCCCGCGCGCAATCGCCGCCATCCGTTCATCGCTATGCAGCTTGCGCACCCGGAAAAACGTATACATCGCCGCCATCGGAATTCCTAAGGCCATCACTACCGCCGCCAGTCCTACAAAGCTTCCGTCCATAACCGCCTCCTGTCACTCGAAAGCGCCGGCTCAATTCCGGCTCATGTTTATGGTTACGCACCTCCGCGCAAAAAGTTCCAGCTTTGCCCGTCGCCCCAGTCCCTTACAAAACTTTGCAAATCATCGGGGCGCGGCGTAGCAACCCTCGCTCTCCGCTAGGGCTCTTATGGATTTACCGTCACATATTTTCCCTGGATTCTTGTAGCTTGTATCTAGCCGACATTTCTGAGCATAAAAGGACGTATAAGAATGGTATCCATCCCCCAACCAGCTAAACGCCGCACATCGCGGCAAGCACTCTTGTTCGCAGCCTGCGCTCTCGTGCTGTTCTCCATCGCTTCCCTGCCGGCCCAGGACACGCCCGCTAAAGACGCGCACGATAAGAATTCCCCCGCAAAAGATTCTCAAGAAAAAGTCGATGCGGAGGACGTCTCCCGCAGTTATGTTGTTCACGTGCCGCCGGGCTACGATCAGCAGCAACACTACCCGGTGGTCATTCTTCTGCACGGACGAAATCAGGATGCGAGTGAGATGGAGCGGCTCACACACTTCAACCAGCTCGCGGATAAAGACGGCATTATTGCGGTCTATCCCAACGCCCTTCATGGAGAGTGGAATATCGGAGTACGGCCGGAGGCAGTATCCGAGGGCATGCCCCAACGCCGCCGAGGATTTGGCCGTCCCGGAGGCTGGCCCGGAGGCGGTGGTGGTTATCCTGGTGGCGGCGGAGGATATCCCGGAGGCGGTCAGAGCGGCGGCGAGAATCCCGACGAGAGCAGGAACAGGTCCGAACCCGCGAATGACGTAGCCTTCCTCAATCAAATGCTCGACCAGATCGCAATCAAATACTCGGTGGACACGCACCGCATTTATGCCACGGGTTTGAGCGATGGCGGATTCATGGCGTTGCGCGCCGGTTGCAACATGGCGGATCGAGTCGCTGCCATCGCCGCCGTAGGCGCGGCAATGCCGAAAACCATGATTTGCCTGCCCTCCCGGGCTGTACCAGCGCTTTTCATCCATGGAACCGACGACCCCGTCGTACCCGATAGCGGCGGCAATTACAAACCAGGCCGCTTCCATGTGCTCTCCGCGGATGAGAGCGCCAAAACCTGGGCCAGGTTTGACCATTGCTCAGAAATGCCCACTCAGGACAAATTACCGGCGGCAGAAAAAGGCGGCAAAGACACCAAGACTTATACCTACAGCGCCTGCCAGAGTAATGCGCAGGTCGTGCTCTATAGTGTAAGAAATGCGGGCAATACCTGGCCGGGTGGCGAACCGTACACCAGCGAGAAAGAAGTCGGCAAAACCAGCAACGCCCTCAATGCAGATGATGCCATCTGGAATTTCCTCGTGACGAAAAAGATCGCAGGCGAAAGCGGCGTGGAAAAATAAGCCTCATTCCAGATGCGCCTGCGCGTCGGGATAAAACTTCGCGATCATCCGCCCCGTCATCAATCCGCCCTCGTATTCTGGAATGATCACTTCGTCCGCCCCCGAATTTCGCATGGCCTGCGCATAGCGGGATTGCCCGGCCCGCGTGATAATGCGCGCTTTTGGATTCAACGCCTTCGCCGTCACCGTGATGTAGAGATTATCGGCGTCATTATCGATCACAATGCACACTCCGCGCGCCCGCTCGATCCCCGCTGATTGCAGCACGTCATGTCTCTTGGCATCGCCCTGGATGGCCAACACTTTGTCTTTCAACAGCTCACGGCAAAGTCCTTCGTTGGTTTCGATTAGTACAAAAGGAATTTTCAGCCGGTTCAGTTGATCCACCACGGTTCGTCCCACCTGCCCGTAGCCGCAGATGATGAAGTGATCGCGCAGTTTTTCAATGCTGATATCGTTCACCATGGTTCTCCAGGCCTCCCTTCCCTGCCGGTTAAAAATCGTCACCGCCACTCGTTCCGCCACCCAGATCTGAAACCCAAACACCCCGCAGTAGACAACGATCGAAAACAACTTGGTCGAATTGTGGACCAGCTTGGGATCGATCGCGTGCGGATGGATCATCCAGAAAAGCGCATCCCGCCACGCCAACCCTTCCAGATGGCGGTACACAAGAACGCACCCCAGGCTGAATCCAGCAAACATCACCAGGGGCAGCCACAGCCGCCGAGCAAACACTAGCAGGATGCGGAACATGAGGCAGAGATACTAAAGCATGTCCACGCAGAGAACAATGAGAATGGGCGCTCAAGATTCCATTACTCCAATCGAATTTCTTGATGCCACTCAGAAACCCGATTCTTAAGGCTCTCGGCCACAGAGATCGCACCCTGCGTGGCCGCTGGGTTTCCGCATATTCACCGAATCAATTCTCTCAGCTCCCTGCGCAGAATTTTCCCCGAAGCCGTCTTGGGAACGACCTCCACGAAATGCACTTCGCGCGGCTGTTTGTAGCGCGTCAGCCGTTCGGCAACAAACCCGCATAACTCGTCTTCCATTTTCTTGCCAGTTGCGAATCCTTCTCGCAAAGCGATAAATGCCACAGGAATCTCTCCCGCTTCCGCATCGGCGCGCCCCACCACTCCGCACTCCCGCACCCCTGGATGTTCCAGCAACACCGCTTCCACCTCCGCCGGCGCTACCGGAAATCCTTTGTACTTGATCATCTCTTTGCGCCGGTCCACGACCCGGTAAAAACCTTCGTGATCCCGCGTGACAATGTCGCCGGACCAATACCATCCCTCGCGCAGCACAGCGGCGGTCGCGTCAGGTTCCTTCCAATATCCCTTCATAAATTGCGGACCGCGCATCACCAACTCACCCGGTTCGCCCTCTGCAATCTCTGCCGTCCTGCCAGCCGCTGCCGCCAGATTCTCCGTCCCAATCACTTTGCACTCCGTCTGTGCCACCGGATGCCCAATCGAATCCGGCCGGTAAAGTTCCTTCTGCAAATAACCCACATGCGTCACCGGCGAAGCTTCCGTCATGCCATATCCTTGAGATACTGGCACACCCGTCAGCGCCGTGAATCTTCGCGGCAACTCGGGAGCCAGCGGCGCCGCCCCAGACTTCACCCAATCCAGCTTGTGATTCTTGGGAAACTGTCCTGCCTCCGCCGCCACGCACATCGCATTGATCGCCGGTGGAACCATGAGCGCCACGTTGATCGATTCCTCAACAAGCAGCGAGCAAACCTGTGCCACGTTGAAGCGTGGCATTAGGACTAAAGTTGCCCCCAACATCAGCATCGGGTTCAGCGCCACGTTCAATCCGTAGATATGGTACATCGGCAGAAAACAGAGTAGATGATCCGCGGGCCTCAACACTGCCGCGTTAGGCCCAAGCAACTGATAAACATTCGCCACCAGGTTGCGATGTGTGAGCATCACTCCCTTGGGCAGGCCCGTGGTACCGCTGGAATAAGGCAACGCCGCCAAGGTCTCCTGCGATTCATGATCTGGACGCGGCACCGTCGCGCTCACCGGCTTCAGCAAATCGAGAAACGGCTTTCCACTTCTCTGCTCTCTCGTACAAAACACACGCCGTAAATCCGGCAGTGCGGCCAGATTGACCTCAGCAATATTCGGCGCATCGGTGACCAGCAGCACTGCTCCGGAGTTCTCCAACTGATACCGCACTTCGCGCTCGCGATAGGTCGGGTTGAGCAGAGTCGGAATCGCTCCGGCAAGCGTGGCCGCGTGATACGCCGCGCAGAACTCCCACGAGTTCGCCAGAAAAATTGCGATCACTTCTCCCGGCATCACTCCAGCCGCAACCAACCCGCGCGCTACCGCTTCCACTGTCTCCCCGTATTCGGCGTAAGTCATCCGCCGTCCGCAGGACGTATCCACCAAAGCGGTTTTCTGCGCATGCCTCCGGCAGGATGCCAGAATCGCATCGTGAACGAAAACATTATTGGGATTCGCGTAAAGCTCAGTGCGCAACATGGCCGGGATGATTGTAGCGGAAAGCCCCTGCTGCGGATGTTTTCCGGCGACTCGTTACTCGTATGTGAAAGTCAGGTCGTCCAGGTACACCGTGTATGGCGCCTGCTGGTAGTTTCCGTCCATCTGGTAGTTGATGGTCACGCCATACCAGTTCACTGCCGATCCTGGATTGTAATATTGGTTGAGGGTGTTGGTTACGCCGTTCAAAGTTATCGATTGGTACAACAATTGATTCGCTGAGGTGCGTTGCACCTGAATCGTCAAATGGTTCCAGGCATTGTCGTTCGGGTAGCACGCCACCCCGGTTGCAACCCAATGCTGATTAATATTGTCCCAAATGTCCCACTCATGCCCGCCCGCGACACGACATTCGTGACCCCAGATAAAGCCAAGATTATCGAAGAATTGATTGATATCGAACTCAACCGCCTGGGAAAGCTCCAGGTTGGTGCCGTAAAAATACACGTCGTAAGTGAAGTTGTGATAGGTGGGTACTAACGTCTGATTCGGATCGGGCATGCCTTGCGAGGAAAAGGCTCCGATGAGGTGGTTGTTGAATAATGCATCGGAATACACAGCCGTTCCGCTGAGGTTGAATTGCGCAGCCGACCCGCTCATCGAAGGCGACTTAATTCCCTGCTGCATGGAGTAAGTAATTCCATCACAGGGCGAAGGCGAGCAGTCCACGAAATCCGGCGGTCCTTGCCCATAATCCGCCCATCCGCTGCTTTGCTGCAAGTTCGAAAAAGAGTTTGCTCCAGTGGTGATTGGCGCGGTCGCGACTGTTATCTGTAACGATTGCTGTTGGGAGGCTCCGGCCGCATCCGAAACTGAAATAGCGAAGCTGTAACTCCCGGCGGCGCTGGGCGTTCCGGAAAACTTTCCTGTTGTTCCAGCCATCTGCAAACCTGCGGGCAGTTTGCCGGACGCCAGAGAAAATGCGTAAGGTACGGTGCCTCCGCTGACCGCGACTGTCGCGCTGTAAGCCGACCCAACCGTCGCAGAAGGAAGCGTTCCTGAAATCGTGAGGCCGGGGCTTGAATTCGTCGTCGATGTGGTGGTCGAGCTGCTGCTCGCACTCGCCGGGGTGGAAAATCCCGAGCATGCGTTGCCCAAAAGAAGACAGGACAATACGCCCACCAAGGCCGCGCCCTGAATAAGCACAGTTCGATTCGAATGGTCTGGTCGCACCGGGCGCATCGATCCACCTCTCGAAGGGATCAAGAGGACACTCAAGGAGAGTCCTTGAGTTGCACTTTATCCAGCGCGCGCCGCAACCAACAGATAACCTATGGGATGCGACCTTCGGACAGACTCGCGCGAGCAGAAGGTCAATAGCAGGTAACGTACATGTCAGCTACGCACACCCACATGGCCAAGCGAAATCAAAGCATCTTGCGCTCGCTTCGTGATACTGCGCTCAACTCGTTCGACTAGGTCACGTTCGCTCGCGCCACCGCAAATCGTTCCGACCAGCGGATTCTGCCCGTGGCCTGCATCACCACGAACAATGTAAGAATCGCGATAACCGTAATCGCCAGCCCCGTAAATCCTTTCCAGAAGAAGGCATACGAAAACAGCACGAGGTAAATCAACTGCGCTGTTCCCGCCTCCAGCGCGGCGAATCGCAACCCCACAACCAGCCGCAGATAGCTCACTACCAATCCCACAGAAACCAGGGACGACAAGATCATGGCCGCGTGAATCGAAATATGATCCACCGAATACGCCAGCAACAAATGAAAAGCAAAAAAAGCCGTCGCCAGAAAAAAATAATTCATGGGATGCAGGTCGATCTTACGCAACGTCGTAATAATGAACATGAGAAAAAAGAAAAAGAATAACGACACGGGGGCGGCATAGCTGATTTCTCCCGCCAGTGGCCCTGGCTGCAACTTCGCAGGCATCGTCATGCCGATTTGAAATCCTGAAACCAGGTTTGAATATTGCCAGGTCAATTGCCACCCTCTCGGAATCAGCTGCTTAGAGGTAGGCGACAGCGTGTCGTCGGCGAAGTCGATATCCCGAAAATTAGTTCTCATCGTTAGCACGAAATCGCGTGCCTGTGTCACGCCGCCATCCCCCAGCTCATAGCGCCAGCAATCCACCCCTTGCGAGCGATAACCTACGTGAAGATTTGCGCTCTCCCCCGCGCCCATCATCGCTCGTGCCACTGTCCCCTGATCGCCCGTGATGAGCGCAATTGGTTGCCCATTCACCGTCATCGATAGCCCGTCGTAGATCGCCTTCTGCGCAGGGAATTTCAAGCGAAAATTTACCTCCTGCGGTGCCGCCGTGGCGTTGAGGAACATATAGTCACCGGCAAAATCCACGCTGTACGTGCTGTACCACAGCAGCCCCTTCTGCCGCGGCGTTAGTTTAAAGTTCACCTGAATCCGGCTAGCTTGCACCGGCAGAAAAACCTGCTGGTGCACAGTTTGAGTGCGCACCACCGACCTCGCGTTCTCAATGGTGGTTGTGCTCTCCGCCTCATCGTGGAAGTAAGCCGCCGTTGGCGGAGACTGCTGCTGCGAGGTTCCCCACGTCGAGGCTACCTTGCCTTGCAATTGCTGGCTGCTGCCGTACGTGCGGGAGGAAATTGTCTCGCCCAGAATCAACCACGCAATGCTGGTACACAAAAAAATGAACGCTATGGCCAGAATTTGTCGCAGCAAAGGGTTTCCTCCAGTCGAATGAATCGCATACATTCACTTGCAAGGAACCTGCCGCAACAAGTTGATTGAGAGGACTAGGCTTATTCGGCGGATATCAGCAGCAACGTGTCCGCCAGGACACGTCCGTGTCATGGACGACACGGGCTGAAAGCTGAAAGAAGATTGGACGCTTGAACTTTTAACTCGCCAACTTGCGCAGAAATTCCCGTTCGTCCATGCGGTACTTGAAGGCCTTGCGCCCGTCGATGAACACTACTGGCACTTCGTCGTTAAACTGCCGACGCAGTTCTGTATCGCTATCCACATCCACATCGTGCCATGTAAACCCGCCCCGGCGCGAAAGCTTCGCCAGACTCTCCTTCACCACCTCGCAAAGGTGGCATCCCTTACGCGAATACACCACGACCTGGCGGGACTCCGGCACGCCGCGATTGTATCGTTGCCACATCACCCTCTGGCAAGGAAAAAACGGCGCAAATGGTCATACCACTTCCCGCAAAATCCGGAATAAACTCCCTGGAGTAGAATCCGAAAATGCTCGCTTCCAATCCCCAGCCCCTGCGCGGCAAGGCT
This sequence comes from uncultured Acidobacteriaceae bacterium, assembly GCA_963818235.1. Taxonomy (GTDB): domain Bacteria; phylum Acidobacteriota; class Terriglobia; order Terriglobales; family Acidobacteriaceae; genus Sulfotelmatobacter. The sequence continues at coordinate 1,570,469 of CAWFRI010000003.1, read as the reverse complement.
TGCCTTATTACCGGAGGCGCCCGCCGGCTCGGCCGCGCCTCGGCTCTCGCGCTCGCCCAGGCCGGCGCCGATGTCGCCATTACATTCCGCAATTCTGCCCATGAAGCCCAGCTCACCGTTGTCGATCTTTCCAGTCTTGGGGTACGAGCCTTCGCGCTGCACTGCGATGTAACCAATGAAGCCAGCGTCAAGTCCATGATGAAGGACGCTGGCCGCGAACTAGGCCGCATCGACGTTCTCGTCAACAATGCCGCAAATTATGAAACAGCCGAGTTCGAAAAGCTTACAGTTCGTCAGTGGGATGCCATTTTTGCCTCCAACACCCGTGGACCTTTTCTAGTCTCGCGCGAAGCCCTAAAGTGGCTGCGCCGCAAGCGCACCGGATCGAAGAGCGAAAAAATCGAAGCCAAAATTATCCATATGGGCTCTCTCGGCGGTCTGCGTCCTTGGGCCACGCATGCGCACTATTGTTCTTCTAAAGCCGCAGTCCACATGCTGACCAAAGTGATGGCCAAAGCCCTGGCTCCGGAAATTGCCGTCAACGCCGTCGCCCCCGGCATGATCGATCTGGGAGAGAAATCCGCCGCCGCATTTATGCGCCGCATGGCCAAGCAGACTCCGATGCAGCGCAACGGGCGCGACGATGAAATCGCCGCCGCTGTTCTTTTCTTCGCCACCGCCCCGCAATTCATTACCGGTCAAATTCTCGCTGTCGACGGCGGCCTCGGCCTTTAACAGGAACGGGACTGATATGAAGAGGCGCGCCTTTAGTCGCGCCGCATGGCCACTACAAAGTCAACCGACAAGTTTCGGTCGCGAAGAATCATCCCTCCGCCGTCGTCGGATCGATAATCCGTTTCACCTCCGAAACCCGGTTCGCGGGAAAGCCGCCCTGCTTCGCATGTTCCCGCACCATCGCCTCGTTCGGCGCAATATAGACGCAATAGATTTTGTCGTCCGTAACATAGCTCTCGAGCCACTGAATCTGCGGCCCCAGATTTTTCAACACGCTACAGGACTTCTGCGCAACCCCAAGAACCTGGTCGTCACTCAATTTCCCCACCTCGGGAATCTCCCGCTCGATCACGTACTTTGGCATCTCTTCCTCCGTTTTATTTAGTGAACCACTTCTCTTAAATCGCGCAGACTCCCGCCGGAGGATTTTATTCTGTACCTCACGAAATAGCCACCTGATCCCGGAACCCGGCTTTCCTCTTCTGTACTCCCTCCGGCTCAAGGTATAGTGAGGCGAATGAAGAACTCCGGCACCGCAGTGTCCTCGAAAACCACCACCGTTCCCCGTGTTGCCGTCGCCATCATGGCCGCAGGCAAAGGCACACGGCTCAAGTCGCAACTGCCTAAGGTCTTGCACGAGGTCGGAGGCAAGCCCCTCCTGGCGCACGTTGTCGCCGCCGCCTCGCGCGTCGTTCCTCCCGCGGATATCTTCGCCATCATCGGCCACGAAGCTGACCGAGTTCGCTCTGCCCTTGCCTCCACCGGCATTCGTTTTGTTTTACAGGACGAGCAGCGCGGCACCGGCCACGCCTTGATGGTCGCGCAGTCGGCGCTCTCCGGCTATGATCACGTCATCGTCCTCTCCGGAGACGCGCCTCAGATCACGCCCCAAACTATCGCTCAACTCCTCAACTTACACTTGGACGAGCGTGCCGCGATGACTCTGCTCAGCGCCGACCTGGAGAATCCCACCGGCTACGGCCGCGTTCTGCGCAAGGGTCCTCGCAGCGCCGAGGTCCAGGCCATCGTGGAAGAAAAATCCGCCAGCCCCGCACAGAAAAATATTCACGAGATTAATGCTGGCTTCTACGTCTTCGCTGTGCCCGAATTGTTCGAGCACATCAAGAAACTCTCCACTGCCAATCCCCACGGCGAGTATTACCTCACCGACATGGCCAAAGTTCTTCGCCAGGCCCGCCAAAGCGTAGTCGTGTGGAAAACTGCAAACTCGGTCGAGGTACTGGGCGCCAACACCCGCATCGAGCTTTCCTTCATCGACTATCAGATGCGCATGCGCAAAACCCACGCCCTCATGGACGCCGGAGTCTCCATCCTCTATCCCACAAGCTGCGTGATTGATAACGACGTCGAAATCGCTCCCGACACCATCCTCGAACCTTTCGTCCAGATTCTCGGCCGCACGCGCATCGGCGCAAATTGCCGCATCCGTTCCTACTCCGTGATTCGCGATTCCGAAATCGCCGATGGCGTCCTCATTCGTCCCGGGTGCATTCTCGAAGAAGCCCGCATCGGCCCCAATGCCGTCCTTGGCCCCTATTCCCATCTGCGCCCCGGCAGTGACATCGGAGAAGCCGCGCACGTCGGCAATTTTGTCGAGACCAAGAAAATCAAGCTGGGCAAGGGATCGAAGGCCAACCATCTCACCTATCTCGGCGACGCCGAAATTGGCGCCGGAGTGAACATCGGTGCCGGCACAATTACCTGCAACTACGACGGTGTTCACAAACACACTACCGTGATCGAAGACGGAGCCTTCATCGGCAGCGACAGCACTCTGGTCGCTCCCGTCCGCGTAGGTAAAGGTGCCTACGTCGCCGCATCGTCGTGCATCACGGAGAACGTTCCCGAAGATGCGCTCGCCATAGGTCGCTCAAAGCAAATCACAAAAGAAGGCTGGGCCCGCGAGAAGCGCAACGCACGTATGCCAAAGTAGATTCGCTACGGAAGTGCCTAACGACAGCGATGCGGGTCAGGTAGTGGTGCAGTTTGATTTCCAAAGGCGACGGCTGGCACGGTCGCGTAAGCAAGACTAGCTTTTCATTGCTTCTCTTACGATCGGCGCGGCAGATTGAATGTCCTGACCTTCGGGGTAGTCATCGCAGCGGTGATTATCAAATGCTCTTTGTCCAACTTCTCCTGCCGGCTCATTGGCAGAGTGCCGCACTAAAAGGTGCCAGTCGCACCCCCTGCACTTGCACGCGAGGGCGTTCACCGCAGCGTCAGCGATCAACTCACGTCTGAATTCCGTCATACCTGAAGTTTACACCGCTCATCAGCCATTCAACATGTAGAAATCGAACAGCACGACTGCGCCTGGGTCTTCTCCGTGCCTCAGTGCCTCCGTGGTAAATGCTTTTCCCGCTAGTGTGATACCGCCGCGAACAACTCCGAGTGCATGATCGACTGAAACTGCGCATCCGTCGACTTGAAATGGAAATTCACATTCGCGCCGTCGGAATCCACGGTCGTATTATCCAACGCTATCTTTTCCGGAGCGCTGGCGCTCATCTTCTTGGCGAGCAGGCCCAACTTCCCAGCAGAAGCCAGCGTGGCCGCGCTCACCGAATCGGAAGAAACCACCGTCAAGTCGAAATTCACGCCACCATCAAAACTCATGGTGTAGCGCGACCCCTGAAACCGTTTCTTGATGCTGTCATAATCTGCAACTTTGGACGCATCGCCCAGCGCCGACCGCATCACATTCTGCGTTCCCAGTTGATCTAGAATGCTCCACACCGGCGCCGAATCCACGCTCGACATCATTTCGGACATAGTCGAATTCGTGTCCAAGCTCAAGACCTGCCCATCCCTCACGTCCAGCGCAATCCGCACCGCCACCGAGTCGCCGAACAGCAGCGTGCTGTCATCCAGGAACGTCATCACCATCCCGCCATCCATGGGATAGATATTCGCCGTGTTGCGGTACTTGACCGGTTTGATCTTCTGCGCCACCAACTTCTTTAGCACAGCCTTCATGGAAAACGGGCCCGCCGCTATGCCCACGCCTTTGATGCCCTGCTTTGCCGTCCGGAACGAAGCGAACGCCAGCGTATCCACATCTTTATCAGGATCGATCCCAATCCCCTTCAGCGCCGCCTCAAACTGCTTCAAGTTATCTGGCATCAGTTGCTGCTTCAGCGCGGTGGCCGTCGGCGAATCCTTGATCGCCCGGTAATCTACTGAGATCAGCTGCTGCAAATCTCCCGGAATCACTGCGCGCGCTGAACCATTCAACGGCATGGCATTTGCAATACCTAAGAACAAAACAAGAAGGAGAAAAGTGCCGAAACAAATCTTGACGGAGTTCATAACCAATACAACCTCATCGATAGAGTTTCTTTTGACCCAAGGATCTTACGCTTCAACTGAATTCGGTTTCCGATATCGGATCCCTAAAATTAGGAACGGAATAACACCTGCCGCTTGCAACTTTGATGCGGGATCGCCCGCTCCCGTTACGATCCATTCTAAGCCCGCCAACCACTTCTCCGGCCAGCCAAAGGTACTAGCCCTGTAACCAATTTGGAACGCCATGTCTTCGAAAATATTGATTTCGTGTCCTAGCGCACCTTGTAGTGTAAGATGCCTTTTATAATTTGTACGATACCGCACATAACGACCCCACTTTCCTGGGCGCACGAGAATCCACAGCAAGAGAAATCAGGGGACCATTGAAAATCCTACTGTACAACCCCGATAACGGGGTCACGCGCAACTTCATGCCGCACCTCTGGATGTTCCTCTTGCAATCTCTTACTCCGGCAGAGCACGAAGTCGTGCTGATCGATGGCAACGCCCAGCCCATGGATGAAGCCGCAATCGCCCGCTACGTCATCGAACAGAAAATCGATCTGGTCGGAATCGGTGCCATGACCAGAATGATCGCCAAAGCCTACCGCATGGCGGATGCAGTCCGCGCCGTTGGCGTCCCGGTCGTGATGGGCGGCCCGCACGTCACGGAAATGGCGGACGAAGCCCTTGGCCGCGACGGCGGTCCGCGTCACGCAGATGCAGTAGCTCTCGGCGAAGCCGATGAAACCTGGCCGCGCATCGTCGACGACGCCGCTCGCGGAGAATTGAAAGACATTTATGCGCCGGTCGACGCCGCCGGCAAAGAGCTAAAGCCTTCGCTGAAACAATATCCCGTCATTCCCTGGGACACCATCGATCTCAAGCAATTCAATCTCGTGCCCAAGTCGGCCGAGAAATGGCTCCAGAAAATCGGCGAAGGCTGGGGAACTTTCCGCATCGTTCCGGTCGAATCCGGACGGGGCTGTCCCTACGGCTGTGAGTTTTGCACTGTCACCGGATTCTTCGGCGACTCCATCCGCTTTCGCACCAACGAAAGCGTCGTCAATGAACTCTTGCTTTTGAAAGCCCGCGCCAGAAAAGAGCGCGGACAGATTGCTGTATTTTTTATCGACGACAATTTCGCCATCAATATCAAGCGCACCAAATCCCTGCTGCGCGATATTATCGCCGCTGGTGCGCAAGTCAACTGGGTAGCCCAGATCAGCGCCAACCTCCTGCGCGATCAAGAACTGGTGGATCTGATCTCCGCCTCCGGTGGTAAATGGGTTTTTATCGGCATGGAGTCGATTGATCCCGCCAACTTGAAAGATGTCAATAAAGGGTTCAACAAGCCGGAGGAATATGCCGCCGTGCTGCAACGCCTGGCCCAGCGCAACGTTTACGCCATCACGTCGTTCATCTTCGGCATGGATAACGACACCGTTGGCGCCGCCGAACGCACTCTTGCGCAAGTACGAACATGGCCGCCTGGACTGCCGATTTTCGGCCTGCTTACCCCGCTTCCCGGCACTCCCCTTCTCAAGCGTCTCGAAGTCGCTGGTCGCCTTACGCGGCCCAAGCACTGGCAGGAATTCATTCCTTTTGCCATGGCTCACACCCCACTCAAGATGACCATCGCCGAAGCCCACGCCGAAGTGAACTATGGCTGGTCTCACGCCTACGGTCCGGAAGCTATCGCTCAGGCCGTCGATTCGCTCGACGATCAACCACTCGGCTATCGCATTAACATTCTGATCGCTCGTCTCTGCTTCCGCGGAATCTATTTCCCCATGCTCGGCCGCTTTGCCTGGTGGAAAGTCATCTCCGAAAATCGTGGCACCATCTCTAAACTGGCGCGACAAGGCGTACATGCCTGGTGGGATTCGCGATCAAGACGCGAACCGGCGGCAGCCACAAGCGCCGGGGACTAGAATTATCGGTTTAATTCATTGGGGAGATCGCTATTTCGGTCCACGGCGGGAAAACCTTTCCACATTGGCGGGACAAAATAGGCCGCATCTCTACTGGCCGATTTATTTTCCAAGAAAATTGACAATCCTTCACTCCTCTGGTTCCATCGTTAGACCCATACGCAACGCATCGGGTACCCACGAATCTTAAAATTGCACCATTGCTGATACATCCAAGGAATTCGACATGCTCGCTGGCATCCGCACTCGCGATCTGAGAAAGATATACACATCCCCGCCCCCGCTTGCTTCCGGTGGCGGCTTTGGTTTTGCTTCAGCTCGCGGCAAAGGCAACAAGCAGCCTAAGCCGGAGATCGTCGCTCTCGACGGTCTCTCACTCGAGATCTTGCCCGGAGAAATCTTCGGTCTGCTCGGGCCAAACGGCGCAGGCAAATCAACCACGGCCGGAATTTTAACCACCCGCGTACGCCCAACCTCAGGCAATGCGTGGATCGGCGATCTCGATGTCTGGAAAGAACAAGTCGCCGTTAAACGGCTGATTGGAGTGGTGGCACAGCGTCCGAATCTGGATTTCTCCCTCACCGCTCGCGAAATTTTGCTCTTCCACGGGGCTTATTTCGGCATCGACTCTCACACCCGCGGCGAGCGCGCCAATGCCTTGCTCGACCGCTTCAAACTTGGCGACCGCGCCAATCAGATGGTGCGTGGATTTTCCGGCGGCATGATGCAGCGCCTTGCCATCGCGCGCGCCATGATGCACGATCCCCAAGTCCTTTTTCTCGACGAACCCAGCGCGGGCCTCGACCCGCAAACCCGGCTTCTTCTCTGGGAAATCATTCGCGAATACAATCAGATCGGCAAAACGATTCTGCTAACCACGCACAATATGGAGGAAGCCGACGCCCTCTGCCAGCGCGTCGCCATCATCGATCACGGTCGCAACATCGCCCTCGGCACACCCGCCGAGCTGAAAGCTTCGGTTCCCGGCGGATATTTGCTGCGCCTCCGCTTTGGACGCCACTCACCGGAATTGCTCCAGCGCTTGCAGACTTTAGCCGGCGTTACAGAAGTGCGCGCGAAGAATGACTCGCAGCGAGGAGCCCTCCAGAACTCGGCGGCGGACGATAAAAATTCCACCAGCGACAGCTCTGCCGACGTTTACGCCGACCGTGGTGGCCCTTTAATTCCCGAGATTGCCAACCTCGCTTCCAGCGCCAATGTGGAGTTGTGCGATGTACACATCTCCGAACCCAGCCTGGAGAATCTCTTCCTACACCACACTGGCAGGAGCTTACGCGAATGAACTGGAAAGCCTTTCTCGCCTTACTAGGACGCGATGCTCATGTCGCCCGCCGCAATATTATCCCGGTGCTATTGCAGACTTTTCTTCAGCCCTTGATGTTCGTCTTCATCTTCGGCCGCGTAATGGTAAGCAGCGGTTACATGCCCCCCGAGTACAAAAGCCTGCTATTGCCCGGCATCATGGCTATCAGCATGGTTTTCACCGGAGTCTGGGCGGTGGCCATGCCGCTAATCGCCGAGTTCCAGTTCACTCGCGAAATCGAAGACCGCCTGCTCGCACCCATGGAAATTTCCTGGCTGGCCATCGAGAAAGTTCTCTTCGGCACTATGCAAGCCTTGCTGGCTGGCCTGGTTGTGGTTCCCGCGGCGTGGTTGCTGCTGCGGCCCGGAGTCGATTTCAACCTGAATTCTCCGCTGAGTTTCGCCGCAGTGACCATCCTGGTCGCGCTCTTCTCCGCCTGCGGAGGCCTCGCTCTCGGTTGCAGCATCAGCCAAACTCACATCGGTCTGATGTTCAGCATGGTCCTGACGCCAATGATTTTTTTCGGCTGCACCTACTATCCCTGGAGCGCCCTGGCTCACTTCCCCATTCTCCAGAAAATTGTGCTGGTGAATCCGCTTGTTTACGCGAGCGAAGGCCTGCGCGGAACGCTTGTACCTCAGTTCCCGCATCTGCCTGTAGTAGCTGTATTGATTGTCTTGACGATCTTTGACGCGCTCTTCCTAGCCGCGGGCCTGCGCCAGTTCCGCCGCAAGGCCGTTAGCTAGCTCGAAGACAAATTCGCCAGAGCTTCAGCCCGCTTCCGCACTTCCCCCGCAAAGGCCTGATCCTTTAGCGATTCTAAATTGATCTCCACATTGGCCAGCGCTCCCGTAATCGCCGCCCGTGCCAACGCCATCGCAGTCGTCAAATCCGACTTCATGTTCGGATTCGTAATCGCGAATAGACTCTGCGTAATCTGCACCACTTCCCTCGCCTTCTCTGCCACGGCCAGCGGAACGCTCGTGGCCTGTTTCAACCCAGCTTCAATCATCGCCTCGCCTTCCGGAGCGCTCGCTGTCTTCGCAGTCTTGTAAGCCAGCATCACCGAGTTGTACGATTCCGCGTCCGCATCAATCGCCGCCTTCAACTCCTCGCGCAGCGGCGAGAGCTTTGCAATCGCGGCGCTCAACTCCGCTTCATATTGCAAATACGCTTTCTTTCCCCGCGACATCGACGCCACCATCACGGCCAATCCCGCCGCCATCGCACCCGCCGCCGCCGCCGCACTCCCGCCACCCGGAGTCGCCGTCGGCGCTGCCAACTGCTCAATAAACGGCTCAATGCCCGCCCGCAGCCCGCCTACCGCCATCTTTCCGCTTATCACCGCCGTCAGCCGGTTTTCCAAAATCAATGATGACTCAAAATTCTCCACCTGCAAAAACCACTCCGCTGCCTGCTCCAGCGCCTTCTTCGGAATCAGCCCCACAATCTCGCTCGCGACCGGCATAACGCCATACCGCGCCGCTTCGCGCTTCACCATCTCAAACACGCGATGCACCGGCGTCTGCTCAAAATCCGTGAGATTCATCGACACCTGCGCCATCCCCCGCACCAGAAATCCAGCACCCTTCACAAATTGCATACCACCATTCGAGAACCGCACCGCCTTTGCAATTTTCTTTGCAATCTCGACATCCGGTGTATTCAAGAACACGTTGTACGCAATCAAGAATTTCCGCGCCCCCACCACCGTCGCGCCCGCCGTGGGATGCAGCCTCGCCTCGCCAAAGTCCGGCCTCCGCGCCGCGTTCGTGGCAATCTCTCCCCGTATCCCTTCGAACTGTCCACGCCTGATGTTCTCCAGATTCTGCCGCTCCGGCCTCGTCGCCGCCGCCTCGTACAAATAAACTGGAATTTGATACCGCTTCCAAATCTCCTCGCCTACATGCCGCGCCATCGCAACACAATCCTCAATCGTTACACCATCGATTGGAATGAACGGCACCACATCCGTGGCTCCCATGCGCGGATGCGCTCCCTTATGCACATTCAGATCGATCAACTCCGCGGCCTTCCCCACTCCGCGAATCGCCGCCTCCTGAATCGCCTCCCGCTCGCCCACCAGAGTAATCACGCTCCGGTTATGATCCGCATCCATCTCGCGATCCAGCAGGTACACTCCGTCCACTTTCATCGCGGCCACAATGGCGTCAACCTTTGACTTGTCACATCCCTCGGAAAAATTCGGCACACATTCCACTAGCGTAGACATAGGTGAGAAGAATACTTGGCTGGCGCGGGCTGTAGCAAGGCTGACCGCATCGGTCGCCTTGTCGTTGAGGGTGCAGACTCCACATTAGGTTTTGGCCTTTCCCCGCAACTAAGATTAGAATTAACAAATTCGGCGGGCACGTAGTCCATTGCGCTTTGCGCACGCGCATGAATGATCAGATATGAATGATCAGATGAAAACGCCCCCACCGGCAGCCAATGCGGATGCTGCCGATGCTCTCGCGGGCACTACCGTCGGCCGCTTCGCGATTTCCAAGCGACTCGGTGCCGGCGGCATGGGCCAAGTCTACGGCGCCGAAGATACCACGCTGAAGCGCCATGTCGCCATCAAGCGCATGGCTCCCCAAACCAACTCCACCGCCGCCGACCGCAAACGCCTGCTCAAAGAAGCTCAACGGGCCTCCGCCTTGAATCACCCCAACGTCGGCGCAATCCACGATGTTCTCGAGCATGACGGCGAACTCTGGCTGGTCATGGAATACGTCGAGGGCGAAACCTTACGCCAGCGGCTCACCCGCCCCATCTCGACCGACGAATTCTTCTCCATCGCCATCCAGTGCTGCGAAGGCCTGCAAGCCGCCCACGAGAAAGGCATCATCCACGGCGATATCAAGCCCGAAAACATCATGCTCGCTCCCGGCAACCGAGTGAAGATTCTCGACTTCGGCGTCGCCCGCCGCGCCTGGAACAGCAATCCCGATGACGCTACCAAGAGCATGGAGACCATGACCGCCTCGGGCGGAACTCCCGCCTACATGGCCCCGGAAGTCCTGCTCCAGCGGCCCGACGACGGCCGCTCCGATCTTTTTTCTCTCGGCCTGGTCTTCTATGAAATGCTCGGCGGCGAGCAGCCTTTCAAAACCAATAGTCTCGCCACCACGATTGCCCGCATCGTCCATACCGATCCCCCCTCGCTCACCAACGTTCCAGGCCCCCTCGCCGCTGTTATCTCCCGCACTCTGGCCAAGGACCCGAATCTCCGTTATCCCACCGCCGCCGCTCTGTTGGACGATCTTCGCCGCGTCCAGCAAGGTGGAAAGCCAAAACGTAGTCCGTCGACTCCTAGCCAATTTCATCAATATCGTGCCCTGGCCGCTCTTGCAATTGTTCTAGTCGTCTTGGCCGCGTTGTTCGCCTATCGTCCCCTACGGCGCTTGTTTCTCGCGTCCACTTCGCACAATGCCGCTTCGCAATCTCCCGCCGGAGGACTGCCCGAAACTAAAATCCTCGCCGTTCTTCCCTTTACCACGACCACCGCAAACGCTGACCCCAAACTCACAGCCCTGGGCGAAGGTCTTGTGGAAAGCATCGCCGCTAAGCTAGGCCAACTCACCGAGGATCGCGCCTTCGAAGTCGTCGCGCCCCGGAGCCTTCAGGAAAAGAAAATCTCCAGGCTCTCCGATGCCGCCCGCATGTTCGGAGCCAACCTCGGCCTAGTTGTCACTCTGGAGCCGCAGTCCGACACCCTGGTCAAAGTGAACTATTCTCTGCTTGCGGCTCAAGGCAATACGCTGGGCAATGGCTCACTCACCGTACCGGTCACCGACGCATTTTCCGCGGAGAAAATTGTTTCCGACGGCGCCGTCAAGACTCTCCACCTTCAGCTCCGCCCGGAAGAAGCAGATGCATTGAAATTCCACGGCACCGACAAAGCAACCGCCTATGAGTACTATCTCCAGTCCCAAGGCTATCTACTCGATGGCAAAGTCGAAGATCTCGATAATGCTGCCCTGATGGCCCGCGAAGCCCTCAAGCTTGATCCAAACTTTGGCATGGCGAAAGCCGTGATCGGCGAAAGCTATTGGCGGAAGTATTCTCAGACCAAGGAGAAACAGTGGATCGCCCCGGCGCAGGACAGCTGCAACGAAGCCATCAAACTCGGCAACGCCGGCGCCGCCGGCCACGTCTGCCTCGGACGCGTCTTCGACGGCACAGGGCACTTCGCCGAAGCCGCGGCCGAATTCCAGCTTGCCCTCGGTCTTGAGCCCAGCAATGAAGATGCCGCCCTCGGCCTGGCTCAAGCTTATGAGCATGAGGGCAAGATCACGGAGGCCGAACACGCCTATCAGCAGGCGATTCAGTCCCACCCAAATAGCCGATTGAGTTACAACCTCTTCGGAACCTTTTATCGCCGCCGCAATGAGTCGGAAAAAGCCCTGCAAATGTTTGCCAAAGTTATTCAGATCGCCCCCGATTGGTACGGAACCTACGTAAATGTAGGCGCGATCTACAATGATCTGGGTCGATACGAGAAGGCGATCGATCCTCTCAAGAAATCCATTTCCATCCGGCCCAGCTATCCAGGTTTTCTCAATCTTGGGGTTGCCTACTTCGGCATGAACAGGTTTTCCGACGCCATCAACGCCTACAGCGAAGCCGCCAAGCTGGACCCTCAGCAATATGTAATCTGGGGTAACCTGGGCACCGCACTCTATTACGGCGGCAAGAAAAACGATGCCATGGCGCCCAACCGCAAGGCCATCGACCTTGCCCTGGAAGAATTAAAGGTCAACCCCCGCGAACCAGTTGTGCTCAGCGCTCTGGCGGGTTATTATTCCATGCTCAACGACCGTCAACATGCGCTTCTCTATCTCGGTCAGGCTCTACAGTACGGACACAACGATAAAGAAATTTTGACGGATGCGGCAGGAGTTTATAACCAGTTAGGCGAAACCGGGCTGGCAATCGAATGGCTAGGCAAGGCGGTGCAGGCTGGATACACGACTGACAGAATTCGTACCGATCCTGAGTTCGCGAACTTGACCAATACGCCTGGCTATCAGCAGTTGATGAAGTCTTCACATCCGTAAGATCTTGAAGTCCGCTGGGCTGAACGAGAAATAACCGCTTTGATCTTTTTGAAAGTGGGCGCCTTTGAGCGGACCTCGGCATCGGCAATTTTGAAAGGAGCAAGCGTATGAAAAAACAAAAACCTAAAGCGAAGAAAAAAGCAGCAAGCAGGGCAAAGGTGTCGAGCAAAGCGAAGGTAGCGAATAAAGCGAAGGTGTCAAGCAAAGCGAAGGTAGCGAACAAAGCAAAGGGATCGAACAGAGCGAAAGTAGCCAATAAGCCAAAACCCAAGGTAACTAAGAAGGCAAAAGGAAAAGTGCGACAAGACCTTCTCACTCCGCCAATCTGCACGGCTAATTTCTCCGCTGAAAACGGGAACTCCGTAGCCTTCACGGGCATCCCGGCAGTCGGCGTCAGAATCACCCAGGCCAGCCTCACCGATCCCTTTCCCTTTACACCTGTCACCGGCACCTATAACGGCCTTAGCTATATCGACGTTGCCACCTCGGGTCAGGTCACCGTTACAGTGAGCCAGGCGGCTACGACCACTTACTACTATAAAGTGAATTGCAGTTGTCCTGGAGACGAAGGGTCTCACTCCGTTACCGTGGACACCTAGAATCACTCGTGCGGCCTAGTTTGAAAGCGGTGAGTTAGAAAAATGTAACAGCTCGATCTCTTCGGTCGTCATCCCTCGGCCCGCATTTCACCAGCGAGTCGAGGGAGATTCTCCCGACGCGCAGCCGTTCGCGCCAAACAGCGCCTCGCCTAGAATCAGGCGTTTCTTCAAGTCTTCACTAATGCACGGTGCTAGTGGCGCTCTACTTCCCTTTCCAGAACCTTCCCACTCCCAGCCGCACCTGCACCGTATTCAATCCCGGGTTATAGTCTCCCAGCCCCGCATTCGATATATGCAGATAGCGCACATCCACGCTCCAGTTATATCTCTCGCCAAGAATGTGAGTGCCCAGCGCTGCGGTGGGCGTGAAGTTCACTGTGTTCGTATACGTGGGAATAGTCTGCTTACTGAACAGCGCTCCGCCGCTGAGTTCGAAATAAGGCGAGAACCGCCCGCGCCGCACAAAATTCCACTTCAGCCCCAGCGGATTAAATCCCCAGCCATACGCCGTATTCGCGGGCTGGAAGATCAGATATACCGGAACCACATCCACCGTATATTCGAATCGGCCGCGCAGGATCGACGGCCAGTGCTCGCCCGTAATCACCCAACCGAAACGCGCGCCCGCGTCGAAGGCTTCCGTGTCCTGGGTTCCACCCGGCACCGAGTGTCCGCCTCCGGACCACACTTGCCACTCGTGGCCGCCTTCTTCCGGACAGGTTTGCGCCCGGCTCAGGCCAGCCGCCGCTACAACGAAAATGGCTATCGATAGAAACCACAGAGCAAGGCATCCGTTCGTTCGCGCCATCCCATCGAGGTTGCCCGACTCTCGCCGATTTTGCAAGCGGCCCGCGCCTTAAGTCGCAAAATCCGCCGGACCCCTGGTCCATCTGCACCCAAACGCCGAAGAGCGCGGCTCTGTGAGCCGCGCTCTTTCGCTTTCGATCTCTATCCTGTAACTCTTCTAAAACGTCTGCTATGCCACCCGATCCCGCCGCCCGCCTTTTTCCCACCACACTTTCGGGTCTTCCGGCCGATTCAGCATCTGGGAGAGCTCTTTCTTGATCTCCGCCAGGCGGTTGGCGCGCATCTCGACGGCCGACTGGTCAATCTGGTGGTCCGATCCCTTGCCCGTGTAGCGGGCATTCATGTTGCGCAAATCCGTGATTTCCTGGCGCAGGCTGGTGAGGTGTTCCAATATGTATGGCATCGATTTAAATCATAACCCAGATTCCCCACCCCGCCAGATTAATTCCTCGCGACAGATATTTCTTTCGCCGCATTTGGTTCTGAGTACGGCACATCTGCTTCGGCAGTCGAATGACCCGTGAAATAGAGGTCACCCCTACCACTCGGGCGCTTATGGAATCAGCATCTTAGCAAGAAATTCCTTGCAAATTACGTCTTCTAAAAGACTTAGGTATCAAAGTACGTCAACCAAAGGAGTTGTAGTCCAACTGTTGATCGGGCTGCACGAACTGAATACACGGCCTTTGCTGGGACAAGGATGAACGAATCCGAATCGCGGCGCAAGGTTGGATGTCACATCGGGCTGTGGATGGTAGGCGGCTCGTAATCCGCAAGGCATGGGAAAGCGTTATCGGAAGCGCATCGTTCGGTCTGTGACGGATGAACATCAAAAACCCCGCCCAAGCGAAACTTCAGTGAGGGCACCCTCCAGGGTGGTCTTTGGCCGGGCCCCCCCCCAAAGATACCTAAGCTTCCTTATAGCCCAAAATCTTCGCGGCCTTTTGCCGGTGGCTTATGGGCTTTCTCTTTGATTTCGTTTTTCTCTTTAGTTTGGCTTTTTATCTCTTTTTCGCCTTCAAGTTTCTTAGGAGATGGCGTCCCGCCTGGCGCAGGGATTTGCGAGGCGTCATGATTCAACCCATCTCTGGCAACTGCCGGCCCCCGGTGCCACGAAAAGGGATTCAAAAGCCGGAAATGCCGCAAGTCATCCAGCGGCACCAAGAAATTTGCCGCCCCTGGTTTCCCGTTGCCGTCGTACATCGACCAAGCCCCCAAAGCGCCTTTAACGATCCCATGTGCGCGAGCATCTTCCAGAAAAGCTTTGGTTCCCACCTTGCCGTAGCCGCTACCTGCGTATTCTCCAAATACTACAGTCACACCGGCCTTGTGTAGCTTCATTAACTCCGAGTCGGCTCCGTACAAGCTGCCATACTTCGGGTCTAGGTTCTGCGAGTTCTCGTAGTAATGCACACTGATAAAGTCCCGCTGCGGATCGATCACGTCCAGCCACTGCTTCGCATAAGCAATCCCAAGGCACCCCACCGTAAACTGCGCCCCGGCGTCGTGTACCAAGTCGCGGACGGTTCTCATGTACTCTTTAAACGCTTCCGTCTGAGCTTTAGGGATGCCCTTTTGACCCTTATTGAGGTGCATTCCCTCGATTATCGATTCGGGCTCGTTCACCAGTTCGACCGCAAGCAAATTCGATCTTCCGCGCAGATACTTCAATACGGGCGCGATAACGTTCCGCAGAAGCAACTCTCGGTTGTCAGGGTTTGCCAGCGCTTGCAGATGACCCTGTTTCCTCTCGGGACCAAGCTGTTTGCGGCCCTCCTTGGGATCCAGCAAACCCGCTTCTTTGGCGGCGAACGTATGGTCGAATAGCACAATCTGTACCGCGATCCCATTCGCCCCCGCAATTTTCATCACATTTTCTAATCCCTTGAATACCGACTTCTGCACCCCCAGGGCGCGACCAGGATCTTTCGGATCAAAGTCAATTCCTGTCCTCCCATCTGTAAACAGCTTAATGGTTACCGCATTTACGCCGCTCTCGCGTAGCTTGCGGAAGTCGTCCATCACCGTGTCTGCACGCTTTGGATCATTCCGCCCCGGATCATCCAGCCCCGGAGGCATGACCGAAACCCCTTTGTCAGTCTGAATTCGTAGTTGATCCCCGAAATCGAATCCGAAATGCAGATTGTATGCAACACCCACAATGAATCCACTACTCTCATTGTCGATCCGCATGTTACCCATGGGCTGCTCCTTTCTTTGACCTCCACTCAAGATATTGCCGGCTTCGTCGTAGGAGTATAACGCCGGATGTCGGGTCTCCGAAGCCTGTGTACGATCTTCTGTGGCACGGCTTCTTCCTAGCACTCTTGATACTTCCATCGTGCTGCAGCTAATATACGTGCCACACTCTAAGGAGATAAATGTCCCCGCTGCATATCCTCGCTGCGTTGATCCTGCTGGCCCTGGTCGCGAAAGGAATTAGTTTGATCTTACGACAGCCTAAGAGCGACAAGGGCGACGGCCGCGTCCTGCGAGGCAGCGAGGTAAAGTCGGTTGCTTCAACGCCAAAGAACAAGAACGGTCAAAGCGATCAACGGATCATTGCGCTCGGAGGCGTCCCAATCCCCAGTTCACTTGAATCGCAGCATATTCTCTTTGCCGGCACCACCGGAACCGGGAAGTCTCAAGGCATCAGCCAGGTTCTAAAAGCTGTGCAATCGCGCGGCAGTCGCGCATTGATAGCTGACGCCGGAGGCGAGTACCTGTCCCGGTTTTACAGGGAAGGAGACTTGATATTTAATCCATTTGATCGACGTTCTGTAAACTGGTCGCCATTCGCCGAACTTCGCAACGAATATGATTGCGCAACCATCGCTAAAGCGGCCATTCCAGACGTGACCGGTGATTCTAGCGAATGGCATCACTACGCACAAACTCTTTTGAGCGAAGTTATGCTCGTCTTGTACAAACTGAAGGTGCATTCGGTAAAGCGGTTGTTGTATTACATGACGACTGCTGAAAGTGCCGAACTTGGAGAGTTGCTTGCCGATACGCCAGCTGCGATGCTATGTCGGGAAGGCAACGAGCGGATGTTGGCGAATACGCGGGGCATCATCTCCACTTTCCTTGTGTCGTGGCGATATTTGTCCGATGAGGGGACCTTTTCGATACGGGAATGGATCAGGGCCGAGTCTGGAGCGAATTGGATCTACATTGTCTATCGCGATGATCAGTTCAATATGCTTCGATCGCTGGTTTCCACGGTAATGGAGATGGGCTTTTCAGAGGGCCTGAGCTTGTCAATCAATCCTGAACGCGATTTGTGGTTCGTCATGGACGAAGTAGATTCTTTAGGAAAAGTCACAAGCTTAAGCAAGGGTCTTTCCAGATTCCGAAAATATGGCTGTAAGTGCGTTCTCGGACTTCAAACCATTTCACAACTTAGAACAACTTACGGCGCGGATGAGGCGCAAACATTGATGGCGAATTTGTCTACGAAGGTTATTTTGCGTGCCGGTGATGGGGAGACTGCGGAGTATTTCTCAAAGGAGATCGGGGACCAGGAAATTGAACGCACCCAACGAAGTACGGGTTCCTCGCGGAGTCTTGCTGCCGCCAGAAACAGATCTGAAAATACAACTCTGGTTCGCGAAACCAAACGGACGGTTTTAGGAGCCGAACTGACCGCGCTCGAAAATCTGATCGGTTATTTGAAATATCCGGGGTCTCTCACTGAGATCAAGCTTGAGTATGAAAGATACCCAGAGATTGCGGACGCATTCGCTGAACGCATTTGAGCAAGGGGGGCCGTCTCACACGCGGATAACGGCTCTTGCATAACTCGTAACAACTAAGGCGGTAGCTAGCCGACCCCAGCTACTTATAACTGACCGAGTAAGTTGCGTGGCGATGCGAGTAACTGGCGCGGTAGCGGGCTTGGTATGGAGTTAGTCCACTTACGATAATTTTCTTGACTTACTCTTTTATAAGGTGGTAGTTAGAGAGCAAGAGTTGGCTATCCGCCAATTTTCGCGCCGCCCGCCAATCCAATGACCAGGAGAACGTTATGAAACTTCCAAGACTGTTCGCCGTCCGTACCGCATTGTTCGTCGCGTTCATCGCCTTGTGTGCTCAGGGACAGAACGCCGGGAGGTCGAATGCTTCCGCGATTTCTTCGGCCGGCACCTCGGTGATACTCTGCGGGCCGGGATTGGTCTACCGATGCACACCGCTGGGATGTTTCTGTGTGAAACCCTGACGGTAAGAACAGGAAACCCAAAATTAGGAAATAGCCGAATTGTGTGAATGGAATTACGAATTAGAGCCCCGCTTCTCCGCGGGGCTTATTTTTTAGAGTGTTGACTTTCCCCCTGGGGCCTCCGCTCCTTGTAACTTATCGATTACAAGGCATGGGCTCCTAGGTCCGACAAGCGGGTTCCCTTCACAAACTCAGGGCAGGCCCTCACCGGGCTTTCGGCCCGATTCGGAATGACAAGGACCGGAAAAGCCTGGAAGGCCTTGACAATACTCCGCTCACATTGTAGTATTAGCACTCAGTAGGCGAGACTGCTAACAGTACGCCGAATTCCCAGCAATTTAATAGGTTCTCGTTCCATCAACCTTCTACCCAACTTTTGAAAGGAGTTGCAAACCATGGCGAAATTTAGCCCGCTACATGACCGCATTCTGGTACGTCGCGTGGAGGAAGCATCGACCACACGGGGCGGAATCATCATCCCCGACAGCGCAAAAGATAAACCACAAGAGGGCATCGTGGTCTCGACCGGCAAAGGCCGCACCAACGATGAGGGCAAGACCTTCCCTCTCGCAGTTCAGGAAGACGACCGCATTCTGTTCGGCAAATATTCCGGCACCGAAATTAAGATTGATGGCGAAGACTTCATCATCATGAAAGAAGACGAAGTGCTTGGAGTGTTGACCGGAGCGGCTACGCCCAGCGGCAGCAGCAAGAAGGAAACCGCCGGCGCGAAGCGATAACTCGGTCCCGCGGCGGCATATTTGGCGGAGATCCTTCGTAACGCAAAAAGCGCGTTGCTCAGGATGACAAATCTTAATCATTAAGAATTGAATAGGAGAAAAGAATCATGGCAAAACAAATCGTACACGGCGAAGAGTCCCGGCAGGCGATCCTGCGCGGCGTCAATCTTCTGGCCGACGCAGTCAAGGTTACTCTCGGCCCCAAGGGCCGCAACGTTGTGATTGAGAAGAAATTCGGTTCGCCGACCATCACCAAAGATGGCGTGACCGTTGCCAAAGAAATCGAACTGAAGGACGGCCTGGAAAATATGGGCGCCCAGATGGTTCGCGAAGTGGCCAGCAAAACGTCCGATGTGGCCGGCGATGGCACCACGACTGCTACCGTTCTTGCGCAGGCAATTTATCGCGAAGGCGTGAAGACGGTTGCTGCCGGAGCGAATCCGATGGCGATGAAACGCGGCATCGAGAAGGCTGTCGCACTGGTTTGCGGATCGTTCGACAAGAAGACCGGCGAGCGCGGCAAGGGTGAACTGGATAAGTTCTCCAAGCCCGTCTCCGGCGAGATGATTGCGCAGGTCGGCACGATTTCGGCGAACAACGATGAGACCATTGGCCACATCATTGCCGAAGCCATGAAGAAGGTCGGCAAGGACGGCGTCATTACCGTGGAAGAGTCGAAGACGCTGGAAACGCAGTTGGAGGTGGTCGAAGGCATGCAGTTCGACCGCGGCTATCTGTCTCCTTACTTTGTCACCGATCCCGAGCGCATGGAAGTTGCGATCGAGAATGCTTACATTCTGATCAACGAGAAGAAGATCAGCTCGATGAAGGATCTGCTTCCGTTGCTCGAACAGATTGCCAAGAGCGGCAAGCCGTTGCTGATTATCGCTGAGGACGTTGAAGGCGAAGCGCTGGCTACCCTCGTGGTTAACAAGCTGCGTGGAACGCTGCAAGTCGCGGCCGTCAAGGCTCCTGGCTTCGGCGATCGCCGCAAGGCGATGCTGCAGGATATCGCTATCCTGACCGGCGGCAAGGCCATCACGGAAGATCTGGGCATTAAGCTCGAGAACGTGCAGATTGCGGATCTCGGCCAGGCCAAGAAGATCACCATCGACAAGGACAACACGACCCTGGTCGAAGGCAAGGGCAAGCATGGTGATATCGAAGGCCGCGTGAAGGAAATTCGCAGCCAGATCGATAAGACGACCAGCGACTACGACCGCGAGAAGTTGCAGGAGCGGCTGGCGAAGCTGGTCGGTGGCGTGGCCGTGATCAAAGTCGGCGCCGCAACCGAAACGGAAATGAAAGAGAAGAAAGCCCGCGTGGAAGATGCCATGCATGCTACGCGCGCAGCCGTGGAAGAAGGCATTGTCCCCGGCGGCGGAGTGGCGTTGGCGCGTTGCGTCGCGGCGCTCGACAAGCTGAAGCTCGAGGGTGATGAGCAGATCGGTGTCAACATCGTGAAGCGCGCCCTGCAGGAGCCGATGCGGCAGATCGTCGAGAACGCCGGCGAAGAAGGCGCGGTCGTACTCGGCAAGGTGCTCGAAGCCAAGGACAGCAACTACGGCTTCAACGCTCTGACCAACGAGTATGAGGATCTGGTCAAGGCCGGCGTGCTCGATCCGACGAAGGTGGTGCGCACTGCACTGACCAACGCGGGCTCGATTGCGTCGTTGATGCTGACCACCGAAGCGCTGGTCGCGGAGATTCCGGAAAAGAAGGAAGCTCCGGCCGGCGGTGGTGGACACGGCGGCGGCATGGAAGGCATGTACTAAGAAGCTGTCAACCGCCAGTAAAGTCAAAGGTCCCGTTCTCACGAGCGGGACCTTTTTAACTTGTGCCACACCCCAGCTTAACTCACTCCACACCCAGGCTTGCTCTCTTTCGTTCCCTTCTTAAAATCAATAACAATCCCGCCAGCGGATGCGTCTATTGAAATGCTTCGGACTTAAGCCGATAATCTTGTCAGACGATCTATTAGCCACTAACGATGACTAATAAGATATTAGCCACGATGCGTCTAACTCGACAATCGAACAGATCAGGAGGTTATATATGAAGAAGCAACTAAAGAAACTTGCCCTGAAGAAGGTTACGCTGAGAAATCTGGATGAAGCCAAGCTCGACACAGTGGCCGGCGGCTTTACCACCACAGGTTGTACTGAATGCCCCACTGCGCGTAAGACTTGTCTCGGGCCGAGTTGTCCTGACGTCTGCTAATTCGTCGCGGCAAAAGCAGCTTCGAGGTTCGAAACACTGGCGGACAGGACACTCACCATTTCAAAGAGGCGTCCTGTCCGTTCACCATTCAATCCGGCAGTACCGCCACAATAATCATCTCGTACGGCAGATTGGTCGGCGTAGACTCATCGGTCGCCATCGCCATTACTTCAGAGAGATTCACGCGCGGGATACCGAGCACGTGCATGCGGTCGCCCTTCGATTTAGTAAGCACTTGGGTTCCCGGGTCCGTCCCTTTAACAAACACCATACGCCGAACATCTTTTGTTACCGCTTCTTCCTCATCACTCGAATCGTAAACATTGGCCAGCACAAATAATCCATCGTCGTTGTCGGCCTGTACTGCACCGGCTAGCTCGATCACGAACTCCGCATAGTTATACTTCCCTTCCCCGCTGGTAATCGTCACGGAGCCATCGGACGTGCTAATCGTTGCTGGATCCTTTTCGTAAAATGGAAATGCAACGTGCGCTGGATATGCCGTATATCCCGGGATTTCAACGAATCCGTCCAAAACAGCATCATCTCCAAACTGCGTGATGGGGTGAATCTCAAAAAGGTGGGCTGGATTCGACGTGTCGGGAACATCAACTGCGTTTCCCTGCACCTGGTCTTCCTTGCCAAGGTGTTCAAACCAGATTCTCCAGACCCCCTTAACCGGAACCGTCGTGCCCTGAGCAGTGGCTTTCAACAAGGTGAGCGCGGCCGATTCCTTGCGGGCGTTGACGATCTCCGCCACCATCGGCAAGCCAACCTCGTCGGCACGGCCCGACATGTGAATGTCGCCGTCATTCCCGCCGCTGCTGATGGAATGCGGCGTCTGCGGATGAACATCTACTTTCAGTTTGACGCTGATAGTTGCTTTGTCTTTGTAATCATTAACAAAGTGCGCACTGAGCACGAGTGTCTCCGCCAACGCACAATGTGCAAGCAACCACAACGTGGCCATCAAGGCGAAAACGCTACGGAGTTTTGGCACTGGGAGCTCCTTGAACGTTGACGACGAGCGGGGCGGTTCCCGGTTTTGGCTCGGTATCGCTGGTAGCAGGCTTATTGCCGGCGTTCCGAATGTTCACTAACTTATTCAGAATGTCAAACCAGAAAGGCGCACCCAGGGATACTGCAACCATGGTCAAGAACCATCCCAGGATGCGCTCTAACCAACCCAGAGTATCGGCCGGCATAGTGTTTGTTTTCCACCCGAGCACGCTTCCGAGAGCTTCCGTCTCATCTTTCGAGGGTTTGGCCATCGGCGTCGGGTGAAGAGGCTTATTTGGATCGTCGTACTTCCAACCGGTTGCAGTCTGTGATTGCTCTGAACTTCGCTTTTCTGCCTGTTGCACCAGCAAGGCACGCTGAGTCGGATTTCTCCAGAGCGTGCGGGCGATACTTATCGTGTCAGCGTTTGCTCCGATGGTAAGGCCAATGGCGATGAGCACTGTAAACACTTGCGTCTTACGCTTGTACCACCCGGAAACCCGATCCATGCTGTCATCGAACCAAGCTTCTATATTCTTCTGCGCTTGACCAAGATCGCCGTGGGCGTTCTGAATCAGCGATAGCAAGGCTTTCTTCACATCGCCATCCGGCCACGCCTTTAACCCCGACTCGAGATCAGCGAATGTGATCGCGCCTGTTGTATTCGGGGTCGCTATGTCCATTACGGCAGTGGCAAATGTGCGCGACGGAATATAAACCGGGTGCGCATCGGTGCCGGTTTTTCCCGGCCTGCACATTCCTGAGATCAACGGATGGGCGTAAAACTTTTGCAGAAACGCGTTTTGGTCGCCGTCCTTTACCTCCGACTGCTTATCCAATAGTTGCTTGATGCCGGAAGCTAAGTTAGTCGACCGTGTATTCAGCATTCCGGCCAACCACTCGTTTATTGTCGTACACATGATAGCTAGTAGGAGATAGACGAACACTAATCCCAGGATTACATCCAGAGTAGTGGAGTTGAATAATCCGCTCATTCCGTTCATTCCGCCTCCTAAAGCAATGATCGTATCGAGGGGCCCGACAGAAAAGAAATACAGGCGCTAACTTTCAGCTTTAACTGAAATCTTGTCAAGAAAATAATTCCCGACTTATCTTCTTTCCCTAACCCGGCAGTCACCCAAGTCATACGATTGGCACACCCCGTCTTTGGCGGGCAGGATGCGGCGCTTGCAGGAGGCTACACAGCCAGGATTTGCTTGGCTGTGGCGAGTGCTGCGGCCGGGTCCGCGGATTGGGGCAAGCTGCCCTGGGCGAGCTCTTTGCTGCCGCCACCGCGCCCGCCGAGCGGTACCACTGTTTGTTTCAGGAGTGCCGCCATATCAAAGGGCTCGCCTGGGGACTGGGCAAAGACTAATGTTGGCTGCGGTGAATCGGCGGCGAGCAGGGCAATGACGGCGTGGGAGAGACGAGTGAGTTTCTGAGCGAGAAGTTTAAGGTAGGCGAGGTTACGGCCAGAGAAAGTACGCAAGATTATTCTCCGTCCACCGTTTTCGGGAGTTTCGGCCAGCAGAGCAGCGGCTTGAGCGGCGGCGAGATCATCGAGAGATTGCTCGTGCTGTTTACGCAGAGACTTTATCTCATCGAGGGACTTGCGGGCTTGCTGGGGAACTTCGTAGATGTGGGATGAAAATAAGGCGGCGGCTGCGGTGAGAGTGGAAAAATCGCGGCGGGCAGTGGAGGCGGCGCGCTGGCCGGCGACGAATTCGACACGGTGTCCCTGGCGAACTTTTTCGGATTTGCGCAGGAGCAGGCCACCGATTTGTCCGGTGTGAGCGACGTGAGTGCCGCCGCAGGCGCAGAGGTCGAACTCACGGATATTAACGAGGCGGAGTTGGTCGCGCTCGGCAGGAGGAAGCTTGCGAAGGCCCAGAGACTCGGCTTCTTGGCGGGTTACGTAGCGGATATCGACCGGGCGATTCTCGAGAACGATTTCATTAGCCAGCCGCTCGGCAGATTCGATTTGATCTGGGGTAAGGGATTGGGTGTCTAGGTCGATCGAGCAGTAGTCATCAGCCATGTGGAACGAGACTGTGGGCATGTTGAACAGGCGCACAAACGCGGCAGAGAGTACATGCTGGGCAGAGTGCTGCTGCATGTGATCGCGGCGGCGGGCGGCGTCAACCTGGCCGTGGATGCGGGTTCCGGGTATAACGCCTTTGAGGGGAGCGTCGAGATAGTGGATGACGCGACCCTCTTCGGAGTCGGCCACTTCAGTGACTCGGAACTTGGCCGCGGAACTTTCGGCAGTGACGAAGCCTGTGTCGTGAATCTGCCCACCGCTGGTGGGATAAAAGGCGGTGCGGTCGAGAATAAGCGCCAGGCGCGGTGTTTCGAGCACGGAGGAAACCTCCGCGTCAAAGTCATATAGAAACGAATCGTGATAGTAAAGACGGTCGGTCATGAGAGTCTGTCATTTTACTTTACCTGAGAAGCGAGCGAGGCTACGAAGCGACCGGAGTTAAAATCTTGACCACAGATGGCACAGGGGTCCACAGAGTAAACCTGCCGAGCCGAAGGTTTTTCGCTTCGATGTTATCGTTGGGGTTGGTAAATAGACAACCCTATGGACGTTCTCAAGAGGCTGTTTGAAGAGCGGTTTCGATCCTCCCCTGAGCGGGTTCAGCCGCTGCAGGGAGAGCTGGGCGGGTCGGGTCGAAAGATCGTCCGGCTGGCGAATGAGCAAGTCAGCGCAATCGGCATTCTTTACGGCGTACGTGAAGAAAATGCGGCCTTCCTCGCGTTCTCGAAGCATTTCCGCAAACACGGTCTGCCGGTTCCGGAGATCTATGCCGAGAATTTGGAGCACGGCGCTTATCTCGAAGAGGATTTTGGGGATACAACGCTGTTTGAATTTTTGTCGAAGAATCGCGAAGGGGAGCGCATCGCGCCGTCCGCAGATGAAGCATATCGCAAGGTGGTGACCACATTGCCGCGCTTTCAGATTGAGGCGGGACGCGACTTGGATTACAGCCTTTGCTATCCACGGGGAAGTTTTGACCGGCAGTCGATTGGTTGGGATCTGAATTATTTTAAGTATTACTTTCTCAGGCTGGCGGGAATTTCGTTCAATGAGCAGGCCTTGGAAGACGATTTCAACAGCTTGACGGATTTTTTATTGAGCGCGGACTGTGATTATTTTATGTATCGCGATTTTCAGTCGCGCAACGTGATGCTGTGCGATGGGCAGCCATTTTTCCTGGATTACCAAGGCGGACGCAAAGGGGCTTTGCAATATGACATTGCTTCCCTGCTCTACGACGCGAAAGCTGATTTGCCTCCGCAGATGCGCCAGCAATTGCTGGATCTTTATATCGAAGCCCTGGGTGGTTTCATAAAGATCGAGCGCGAAACTTTTCTGCATTATTTTTACGCTTATGTTTATGTGCGCATTTTGCAGGCGCTGGGAGCTTATGGCTTTCGCGGATTTTACGAACGCAAGGTGCATTTCTTGCAGAGTGTGCCGTACGCGCTGAAGAATTTACGCTGGCTTTTGCACAACGTGAAGTTGCCGATTGCATTGCCCACGCTGATGGGTGCATTCAACGGCATGCTGGCCTCGGAGAAACTGCAGGGACTGGCCTCCGAAGCCGACACCCTGACCTTGCGCATTTTCAGTTTCTCGTTTCATCGCGGCATGCCCAAGGATGAAAACGGACATGGCGGTGGATTTGTGTTCGATGGCCGTAGCCTGCCGAATCCTGGGCGGGAAGAGCGATTCAAGGCTCTGACGGGAAAAGATGCAGCAGTGATTGAGTACTTGAATCAGCAGGAGAGTGTGCACCAGTTTTTGGTCAGCGTAATGTCGCTGGTGGATGCGAGCGTGAATAGCTACCAGAAACGCGGATTTAAAAACCTGATGGTTTCGTTTGGTTGCACGGGCGGGCAGCATCGGTCGGTATTTTTGGCGGAGCAGGTAGCGAAGCGTTTGCGTGGCAGAAATGGCGTGGAGGTTGTGTTGCACCACCGCGAACTGGAGAACGCCGCGCAATGAAAGCGATGATTCTGGCGGCGGGCCTGGGAACGCGACTGAGGCCGCTGACGAACGACCGCCCGAAGGCACTGGTGGAGGTTGGCGGGCGGACGATGCTGGAAATTACGCTTGCGCGTTTGCGGGATTTTGGAGTCCGTCAGGTGATTGTTAATGTTCATCATTTTCCCGACATGGTTGTAGACTACCTGAAAAAGAACAACAACTTTGGGATGCATATTGAAGTTTCGCGCGAGGATGAGTTGCGGGACACTGGCGGCGGACTTAAAAACGCCTCCTGGTTTTTAAGCGACGCAGGGGAGTCATTCATTCTGCACAATGTCGATGTTCTAAGCGCGATTGATCTTGAGCGCATGATGCTTCTTCATAACGAAACTCAGGCGCTGGCCACGCTCGCCGTGCAGGACCGCGAAACTTCCCGCTATCTTCTTTTCGACGAGGGGCATCAGCTTTGCGGGCGACGCGGAGGGCAGGACCAGAAAGAGGAGTTAGTAAAGCCAGCGACCGGGATACAGGCATGGGCATTTTCTGGCATCCACGTCATTTCGTCGCGTCTGTTTGCACTGATGACAGAGCAAGGGGTTTTTTCAATCATCGATGTCTATCTGCGCCTCGCAAGCCAAGGCGAAAAGATCATGGCGTTTCGCGCCGACCAATATTATTGGCGGGATCTGGGCAGGCCGGAGAATGTAGCGCAAGCGGAAAAGGATATTCAGAACAAGCTCGTTTCCGGATGAAAGAAAGCAGTTCGCAAGCGAAGGAGAAAGGCGTGAGCGCTCGAATCTTCAGTTGCGACCATCCCCGAGACTGGAGCACCCGCGCCGACCATTGTTCGAAGGCTGGGTTCTAGGCGGCCTTCCTTGGCACTCTTGCACCCTTCTTGCGCGCTTCGGAGAGCCCGATAGCGATGG
Organism: uncultured Acidobacteriaceae bacterium; assembly: GCA_963818235.1. GTDB lineage: Bacteria > Acidobacteriota > Terriglobia > Terriglobales > Acidobacteriaceae > Sulfotelmatobacter. The sequence goes on along the minus strand of CAWFRI010000003.1, from coordinate 1,543,600 downwards.
CCTGTTTACGGCTCTTCACGGTACCGCCCTTGCCGCCGGGACCGGACTTCAGTGTGCCTCTTTTTTCGCGATGCATAGCGCTTTTTACGCTCTTACCAGCCGCCTCGCCGTACTTGCGCCCGCTGGATTTTCTCCCCGAGCTTTTCTTTTTTGCTGCCATGGGTTCTCCTCCTGTAATTTAGAGAGTCGAAGATGCAATTGGGTTGTCGCGAATCTAGAGTGCATCCTCACCGTTAGCCAAGCGGTCACGGTGTACACTTTTCAATCAAACGTTGTCGATCTTCCGTAGAAAATGAGGCCCGCCAGTATGCATTGTCTCTCCGCGATCATGGGTTCGATCGGACTCGCCGCTATCGCCATCTCCACGGCACTCGGTCAAGCATCCCCGGAAATTCGGCGGGCGCAACTGAGCACCGCGCTCCAAGAAGACTGGGAGTATCAACTGCGGGTTCATCCGGAACTGGCCACACACACCGGAGATAAGCGCTACAACGACCGGCTTAGCGATTATTCGGCGAAGGCTGTCACCGAGGACTTGCAGCACAGCCAAGCCATGCTGGCTCGCATTGAAGCGATTGATACGGCAGATTTTCCCGAGTCAGAAAAATTAAATAAGGCGCTGATGGTGCGCAGTCTGCGGGAGGAGATTGAATCGGCGAAGTTCAAAGACTGGGAGATGCCGGCCACGCAGTTTGGCGGACCTCACCTGGACTATGCCGGCCTGGCCAGCGATACGCCGTTCCGCTCGCTAAAAGATTACGAAGATTATTTGTCGCGGTTGCACAAGCTTCCGCTCCTATTTGACCAAGTGACGGAGAACATGCGACTGGGTTTGCGCGACCATCTGATGCCCCCGAAATATCTTTTGGAAAAAGTCGCCGCGCAGGCCCAGAAAATCGCCGACAATTCTCCCGACGCAAGTCCTTTCAGCCAGCCTGTGTTGAAGTTCCCCAAAGAAATTTCTGAAGCCGATCAGAAGCGATTGCACGATAAAATCATCGCCACAGTGAAAAATGAAGTTTCACCGGCCTATGCGAAATTCGCAGCGTTCGTGCGTACGGATTATGCTCCGAAAGGGCGCACAGAGCCGGGGGTTTGGGCGCTGCCGGAGGGCGACGCCCGCTATCGCTTCGCGGTTCACGCCATGACTACTACAGATTTGAGTCCTGAGGAAATTCATGAGCTCGGATTGAAGCAGGTCGGCGAAATTGAAGGCGAAATGCTGACCATCGCCCGACAGCAGGGCTTTGCCGATCTGAAAACGTTCAACGAGCATATTCGAAAAGACACTGAGCTTTATGCAAAATCTGGACAACAGTTGCTTGATCTGTACCAGCATTATGCGGATCAGATGTATGGCAAGCTGCCGCAATTATTTGGCCGGCTGCCGAAGAACAAACTAGTGGTGGTGCCGATGGAGGCGTACCGCAGTGCGGAGAGCGTTCCCGCCGATTACAGCATTGGTGCCGGAGACAATTCGCTTCCCGGCCGGATTAACGTGAACGAGTATGATCCACCGAAGCGACTGCTGTTGAATGTGGAAGCGATTGCTTATCACGAAGGAGTTCCGGGGCATCATCTGCAATTTTCCATCGCCAACGAATTGACCGACCTCCCTCCGTTCCGAAAGTTTGGGGTGTACTACAACGCCTATTCGGAAGGGTGGGCATTTTATGCGGAGCGCCTTGGGAAGGAAGTTGGATTTTATCAGGATCCCTACAGCGACTACGGCCGGCTGGAAAACGAAATGTGGCGCTCGGTGCGGCTGGTGGTCGACACCGGAGTTCACTACAAACACTGGTCCCGTGAACAGATGGTGGATTTCTTCCGCCAGCACACCGCGATGGATGAACAGAATATTCAAACCGAGGTGGACCGCTATATCGCATGGCCGGGGCAGGCGCTTTCCTACAAGCTGGGACAGATGAAAATCCTGGAGTTGCGGGAACGGGCGCGGCACGAACTGGGGAATAAATTCGACATTCGCGCCTTTCACGATGCAGTGCTCGATCAGGGCGCACTGCCGCTGGATGTACTGGAAGAGAAGGTAAGCCGTTGGATAAGCTCGCAGAAAGCATCACCCGACGGAACCGGCCGCTAACTCGGGCTACCTTTCGGCGAGCGTGAGCTTATGACACCATTTGATCGTTCCAATTGGCTTAAGCGTTCGCGTAACTAAAGTTAGGTCATTAGAATAAGCATATTCAGTGAATGGCGTCCCAGACGTGTGCTTTGTCGTATGCTGGAAAGGCAGAGTCTAACCGATAGGTATAGAAAGGACATTCCGGACCCACAGGGGCCGAATTAAATGGAACCAGAGAGCTTAAGCGTAGACGAGAGACACGGCGAGGGTCAAGATCCGGACGGAAGCGGAATTATCCGCGGGGCAACGGATGTGCTGACGCTGGAGGAGATCGCGAACCTTGCGGCGAAGGAGGGACAACCGGCGGAGACGCTGATGAACGTTGTGGCATTGATTGCCAAGCGCTTCGACACCGATGTTTGCTCGGCTTATTTACTGGAGCCGGATCGAGCCAATCTGGTGCTGGCGGCGACAGTCGGTCTGCGGAAGGAGTGCATCGGGCGGCTGCGAATGGCCATTAATGAAGGGCTTGCGGGTATGGTGGCCGAACAGGTGCGCCCGGTGGCGGTGGAACAGGCGCACACCCATCCACGTTTCAAGTATTTCCCGGAGGCTGGCGAAGATGAGTATCAGTCATTCCTGGGAGTTCCTTTAATCGACCGCGGCGTGCTGCAAGGAGTACTGGTGGTGCAAACGATGGAGCCCCGGCTTTTCCGCGAGGACGAGGTTCACATGCTGAGCGAGGCCGCGGAACAGGTTGCGCCGGCGGTGAGCGAAGCGCGAATGCTGGACCGCTTTATCGCTCCCGCGCAGGAACGATTGTGGGCGCTGGCACGAAATCTATGGTGGAGCTGGGACCACGATACAGCGAGCTTGTTCCGCGATATCGATCCGGTGCGATTTGCCCAGTTGAATCAGAATCCGGTTTCGCTGTTGGCGGAACTTCCGCTGGCAAAGCTGGAGAGCCGCGCTGCGGAATTGGTATTGCACAGCCGCATTAATTACGCCTACCGGCGGTTGCAGGAGTATCTGAACGCGGATCGAACGTGGGGAACACGTCATGCAGGAGTTCTGCGGCCACGTCCGGTGGCCTATTTTTCGGCGGAGTTTGGGATTCACGAATCGCTTCCTGTGTATTCCGGTGGGTTGGGGGTGCTGGCTGGAGATCACATCAAGAGCGCGTCCGATCTGGGCATTCCTCTGGTTGGGATAGGATTGTTTTATGGGCAGGGATATTTTCACCAGCGGCTGGACGGCAACGGCTGGCAGCAAGAAGAGTATGTGGCTACGGACGTAAGTCAGCTGCCGCTGGAGGCTGCGATCGGCAAGAACGGACGTCCGGTGGAAGTGGAAATTGAGACGCGCCGGGGTTCCATTCACGCCAAGGTTTGGCGCGTGAAGGTGGGCCGTTGCGATCTTTTCCTGCTGGATTCCGACGTGGAAGGAAATTCCGCGGAGGACCGCAAGCTGACTTCACGTTTGTATGGCGGAGATGCGCGGACGAGAATCCGGCAGGAGTTGTTGCTGGGAGTGGGAGGGTTTCGCGCGCTGAAGGCCATGGGGATCACGCCCGGAGTGCTGCACCTGAACGAAGGGCACAGCGCCTTTGTGGTGCTGGAAGCGCTTCACTCCCGCATGCAGGAAGAAGGCATTGCATTTGACAACGTGGTGCCGCGGGTTTCGCGCGAGGTGGTGTTTACCACGCACACGCCGGTACCCGCGGGTCATGACCGCTTCGATGCGGATCTTATTGAAGAACATTTGGGACCATTGCGCGAAAAAATGGGGCTTTCCACGGACACCCTGATGGGATTGGGGCGCGAGAAGCCAAGCAACCAGCAAGAGACATTTTGTATGACGGTGCTGGGGCTGCGGCTTTCACGGCGGGCGAATGCGGTTTCGGCGTTGCACGGCGAAGTATCGCGTGCGATGTGGACGGGACTTTGTCCAGGCAAGCCGGAGGACGAGGTACCGATCGGCCACATTACCAATGGAGTACACGTTCCATCCTGGCTGGCTCCGCAGATGTTCCGGCTGTACGACCGGCACCTGGGAACGAATTGGCATCAGCACAGCAGCGAGGCCCGCATTTGGGAAGGGATTGAGAACGTCGACGACGGCGAGCTCTGGGAGACGCACCTCAGTCTGAAATCGCGGCTGCTCGACTTCGTCCGACGACGGGCCGTCGAACAGGCCAAGCACCGAGGCGAATCCAAAGACTCACTGTTAAGGCTTAGTACGGTGCTCAGCCCGGACGCGCTGACCATAGGCTTCGCGCGGCGCTTCGCGACTTACAAAAGAGCCAACCTGGTGCTGAGGGATATTGAGAATCTGGCAACAATGGTGAATGATCCCAAACGTCCGGTGCAGTTTGTATTTGCGGGTAAGGCGCACCCCAACGACGAACCTGGGAAGCGCCTGCTCCAGCAGATTGCCGAATTGATGCGCAATGCGCGCTTCGCGGATAAATTCGTGTTTGTCGAGGACTACGACATCAATGTTGGGCGCTATCTGGTACAGGGCGTGGATGTTTGGCTGAATAATCCGCGGCGTCCGCTGGAGGCCTCAGGCACGAGCGGTCAAAAAGTGGTTTTGAATGGAGGACTGAATCTTTCGGTGCTGGACGGGTGGTGGGCCGAGGCTTATGACGGTATGAATGGATTCGCCATTGGTACGGGCAGAACACATGCGGATATGAACATCCATGACACGCGCGATGGAGAGGATTTATACCTGGCTTTGCGAGAAGAAGTGATTCCACTTTATTATCAGCGCGACCGGGACGGCCTGCCGCGGGGATGGATCAAGCGCATGAAGCGAACCATACGCACGCTGGGATGGCGATTCAATGCGGATCGCATGGTGATGGACTACACCCAAAAATGTTATGTTCCCGCAGCGGGGGGAACCTCGAGCGATATGCGCGCAAGCTGGTGAGGCTGTAGCTCAAGACATTATTGCCCCATGCTTTATTGCCCCGTACTTTCGGCGGAAGACGGATCTACTCCCAAAGTTTCGCGCACCCGCCGCCGGAATCGTTCCCGCTCTTCCGGAGTCATTCGACCGCAGCGGTCTTTTATGCGCCATCGGCGACGCTGGCGGCCGGAATTGTGAAATCCGAAACCGCCGAATAGTATCCGGCAGAGTGCCAAAAGACCCAAGGCTTGCCAAAAGCTAACCTGGCGCCGGCCGAACAGCGGCGGCAGCAGCCAATTCCACAGGTGCATTACCAATTCGCCGCCAATCAGAATAAACAGCGCGATCCCCAAAATTGCCAGCGGAATAATAAAGATCAATTTCTTTCTCATGTTCAGTTCCTCACGCTTTCGTAAATTCGTCGTAAATCTTCTGTAATCGCTGACGCAGGTGCTGCACCGCATAACGCTTGCGCCCGAGGAGCGTGTTAAGGTTCACGCCAGTCTCTGCGGCCATCTCCTTGAAGCTGCGCCCTTCTAATTCGTGGGCCACAAATACTTCGCGCTGCTCTGCCGGTAGCTCCTCGAGCGCGAGTTCCAGTTCATCCAGAATCACGTTGCGGACATAAAGCGCCTCAGGATCTGCGTCTGGCGAGGGCAACAGGTCTTCCAGTTGCAACAGTTCGTCTTCCTCGTCCACCAAGTCGAGATCGCTGAAGTTGTCCGGCTTCTTTTTGCGGAAAAGGTCTATGATGCGATTGCGCGCCACGCGAAACAGCCAGCCGGTGACGTGATCGATCGGCATCAGCAGGCGGTTCGCTTCCACTAGTTCGTAAAATACGTCCTGCAGAATATCCTCGGCGTCGCGCGGATCAGCCACGCGCCGGCGAATGAAGTTGCGTAGCCGCGACTGCTCCCGAGCGACTACTTCGGAGATCCGCTGGTCTGGTTCGAGTGCCATCAGATCCGCGCTGGCCACGTCTTTCACCTGCATCTGTAGACGTATGAGCGGTTGTAGATATTGTAGGTCCCGCGCAAATTTACCTGCACCATCAAGATCACACTGATGAATAATGATTTAGCGAAGTTCGGGCTTTAGGCGCGGGAACGGCGGCACAAGGTGAAACTCAGAGACAAGCGGGCGTATAGCTCACGGTTGATCTGAGGAATGGAAGGATGCCTCTGCATCGAATATTGTCCTACCTTCGAAACCTCCTACATGCGTTCATTTTCGTTCAATCTGCGAATCCGCGGGATCCGCAGTATTTGCCAAGAAATAGACCTGCTTATTGACCATGTAGCCAAGGGTGGCCTGAGTATAGTCAAAGCCTTCGACTTCATGTGGACTGGTAACGGTGTACACAGGGGTCACAGTTCCCGTGAGATTTACTTGGTAAATCTCTCCCCCACGCTCAAAGGGCGAAGAAGTGCCGGCAGCGATAAAGAGACTGTTCGTGGCTGAGTTGTAGGAGACACCCTGAATGTAGTGAATATTTTGAGAAAGCGTAAGCGTGCCGGTGAGCATTAAAGTGGAAAGATCATAGATCCATAATTTCGAACCGTCGCAAAACAAAGACACATATAAAGCATTCTGCTGGGGCACTACGGCCACCCCGGAAACTTCATGGCCATCGGCCGAAATGTCGCGCGAATTGACGAGCGGAAGTCCGGCTTCTATCGCGCTATAGACCGCAAGCGTTTGAAACTGAAACGTACATCTGCCGGCGTAGCCATAGCTCTCGGCTGGCAGATAGAGATTCCCGTCGTAATATTCTCCGTCACCGAGTGATCGATGCCCTCCGTAAGTCCATTAAAGGGGGATAGGTTTGAGGTGACCATGCTCCAGGTTGAGTTATTACTCCGTTTATAAATCGCTCGGGTATCGAAGGTATAGTTGTAAGTGCCGTCCGTGGCCCATCCTTGCTGCGAGGCCGTTGGCGGCCCGACTGCGGATTGATTGAACTGAAGATCCGAACCAGAGAGTGCGACCGTGATTGTCAGCGTTGCCTTAGTGTTGCCGGCCGGAGTGGAACCGATTACCGTATAAATGGCTGGAGGGTGCATGGTCATGGGCATCCCCGTGATGATGCCTGTGCTGGCATCGAAGCTTAAACCGGGGGAAGCGATGGCTCTACGGAGTAGAAGGTTACCGCTTCGTCAGGGGCGGGGCCGTTAGCCGCAATAGGCTTCCAGAGAGTGTAGACTGCTGTGTACGAGGTGTATTGGAGGGGTGAAGGCGCCGGTGAGGGATTGGCTCCGCAACCGCATAGGACAAGCAAACACAGAGATAAAACGACTGAGCTGAAGGCGTTAAACTTTTTTCCCCACACGTTACTGAATCTACCTCATTAAGTTTGGTGGTTGAATTGAAGGTGAGGTTGCCGATCAGGATTGATTGCTTGCAACTTACAGCCTCCATAATTGCCCTCTACGTAACTTATCGCCATGAATACCAAGGCGACCTCAGCAGAGAAGCGGTTCCCCTTTACGTTGTGCTGGCATTCATCTGCTTCATCGGCCCAAAATCCACTTCCGAATCGGCCTTTTGCGTTACTTTTGGACGCTGGAGCTTCCGTATCAGAAACATGGCCTGCATCTGAATTGCTTTGCCGTGTAGTTCACATTGCCCGCGACGAAAGCTGAACTAGGTCTTCGCTGAAATGTTGCGCGATAATCTTGCCACTCAGGTGATAATGAAACAATTGGATCTTGCGTTGGCGTGAGCGACGATCTCACTTCGGCTGGGAACTCTGAAGCCGAACTCTAAAAGATGGACCTTCAAAAGCTTCAAGGAAAATCGCACCGCCGTTACAATCCGCTGACGCGGGAGTGGATTCTGGTCTCGCCCAATCGCACAGAGCGCCCATGGCAGGGGCAGACTGAGAAGCCGGTTCGATCTTCCTTGCCGACTTACGATTCGGATTGCTACCTGTGCCCCGGGAACGTGCGCGCAGGCGGAGTTCGCAATCCGGCATATACTGCGACGTTCGTTTTCAACAATGATTTCGCCGCACTGCAACCGGATATCGCAAACCTGAGCGTCGAAGATGCCAGCAAGAATCTTCTGATCGCGACGACGGAGAGCGGCATTTGCCGAGTTGTTTGTTTTTCGCCTCGGCACGACCTGACGCTGGCACAGATGACTGCTGAAGAAGTAACCGGCGTCGTCGAGGTTTGGGCCGAACAGTATAAAAGTCTCGGCCGCGTCGCTGGAATTAATCACGTGCAGATTTTCGAAAACCGTGGCGCCATGATGGGTTGCAGTAACCCTCATCCCCACGGCCAGATCTGGGCTACCCAAACCATTCCCAACGAACCACTCAGGGAACAGGCATCATTCTCCGAGTATTCGCAGGAACACAAATGCTGCTTTCTTTGCGATTATTGCGAACTGGAATTGAAGTTGGAGGAACGAATCGTCTGCCAGAACGATTTCTTTCTTGCAATCGTTCCCTTCTGGGCGACCTGGCCTTTTGAAACTTTACTCTTGAGCAAGCGGCACCGAACCGGTATCGATGCGCTGGATGCCGCGGAACGTACTGGTTTGGCAGACATCCTGAAACGCATCACTACACGCTACGACAATCTATTTCAGACTTCTTTTCCGTACTCGATGGGGTTTCATCAGCGCCCAACCGACGGCGGCGAACACGCGGAGTGGCATTTTCACGCGCATTTCTTGCCTCCGCTGTTGCGCTCTGCCGCCATTAAGAAATTTATGGTGGGTTTCGAACTCCTGGCATCGCCGCAGCGCGATACGACTCCGGAACATGCAGCCGAGAAGTTGCGCGAGTTGCCGGAGAAGCATTACTTACTCTAGGACACTCTTTCAGCCCCCTTCGAAGGCTCCGAAAGGTAGATATCTGGACGTAACCCAGTTGCCGATTCGTATCCCGTGGCGACACGCTTGGAAAACTCTCCCACATGCGCCGCATTCACTAAATTAATTGTGCAGCCGCCAAAGCCACCTCCGGTCATGCGAGCGCCGAGTACGCCAGCTTGCTGCATTGCGAGTTCAACCATGAGGTCGAGTTCGCGACAGCTGACTGCAAAATCGTCGCGAAGACTTTGATGCGATGCGGCCATCAAACCTTGTAACGCCCCAACATCACCGTGTTGCAGCGCGATTGCCGCGTCCATAGTCCGTAAATTTTCGCTGACAACGTGGCGGCAGCGCCTGTGGACAGTTTCGCCGAGAAGGTCGCGATTGCTTTCCAAATCCGCAATGGAGACATCTCGCAAAGCGCGAATGCCAGGGAGTCGTGTTGATAGCAGTCGAATTCCCGACTCGCATTCTGCGCGACGCGCGTTATATTCGCCAGCGGCGAGATTGTGCCGCACCATGGTGTTGCAAATAACCAATCGTACTTCTGCCGGAATCGGAGCCAAGCAAAAATCCAAAGACCGGCAATCGAGAAAAAGTGCAGCCCCAGCGCGTCCATGACATGATACAAACTGGTCCATGATGCCGCAGCGTGCGCCGACGAATTCGTTTTCAGCGCGTTGGCAGAGCAACGCAAGCTTGGTCGGATCGATTGCATGAGCCGCCACATCTAGCAGAGCATAGCCAACCGCAACCTCCAAGGCAGCCGATGAACTTAGCCCGGCGCCCATCGGCACTTCGCTCAAGATGTATAGATTCGCCCCGTTAAGAAGGTATCCCGATCGTTCCAGCGCCCAAGCTACGCCAACGCAGTAATCGGCCCACTTCCCTGTACGAAGCTCATCAAGATTATCAATATTCGTTTCGACGGACTCCCCGAAGGTTTCCGAGTGAAATACGAGCTTGCGGTCGTTCCTGCGGCCAGCCGCGACCCAACAGGGAAATCCTATCGCCGCGGGAAGAACGAACCCGTCGTTGTAATCCGTGTGCTCACCGATTAAGTTAACGCGCCCCGGGGCGCGGTACACGCTTCCAGACGACCGAAAGCGCTCCTGGAATTTCGCCAGCAGGTCGCTTTGATTAACCATAGCCGTTCTGCTTTTCTAGGGAACGCCAGCATGACGCGGCGGTAGAGACGAAATGGAAGTAACGATATCTCATTTGCACATTCCGAAGGAATAATTGTAACCTTGAACAGTTTTTGGAACTCCGGGATCAAGGCTTCCTGCATTGCTCTGATGAATTGGTTCATGACATCCACGTATCGCCGGATCGCAGGACTTCTGCTGCTGACGCTTCTCGCGAGCAACCTTGGCCCGCTGGCCCCGGCGGGCACGGCAGCTTCACCCCACGCATGTTGCCTGCGCAAGGCAGTTCACCGCTGCCACGATTCCGCGGAAGGGCTCTCTGACGCGGCAGAGTTCGTAATTCGCGACGGCACTTGCTGCGGCCACGGTTGTTGCCGTGCCTTCGTTGTCATTCAGTGCGCTTACCGGCAACCGGAGAGCGCGGCGTTCTTTCTAGGAACGATCAGTGCGCGCATGGCCCGCGCCCAAGAATTTTCAATTGCCATCGCATACGCGAAGTTTCAGTCCAGTCGCGCTCCGCCTGCCTCGTAAAGTCTCCAGAACCCCCCGTTCTTACAGCGCATAAGTGCGTTTGCCGTCGACCCTTCCTATTGCATGCCGCCAAATCAGATTGGTGCTGCAACGGGTGCGGCCCTAACCCGATCTGCACGGAGCTAAGAATGACGTACAGAAGAAGAGTAGTTAGCATCCTGGCCGTGGTCTTGCTGGCCGGGCCGGTTGCCTTCGCCAATGTGTATGGAGCCATACGCGGCGTCGTGCATGACCCGCAACACCGCCCGGTTGAGGGCGCAATGGTGATGCTGAAGGCGACTTCATCGGGCTGGGCTAAGACTTCCAATACCGACCCTAACGGTGAATTCCAATTTAATGCCGTGCCTCTGGGCGACTATTCCGTATCGGTCGCCGGACAAGGCTTCGAGCAGACGGCTCAGGAGGTAACAGTTATCTCGGGAACGGTTCCGGTGGTTCACTTTCAGTTGCAACTGGCTTCGGCGCATGAAAAGGTTACGGTCTCGGCGCCGCAGACGGTCGTGCCCACGGATAGCGCTACTCCCATCACCCTGGTAGATAGCTTGAACATCGCGCGCACACCTGGCGCTGACCGCTCGAACAGCCTGGCCATGATCACCGACTACACCCCCGGCGCTTACGTCACTCACGACATGTTGCACATGCGCGGAGGCCACCAGACCTCATGGCTGCTCGATGGCATTCCCGTCATCAACACCGCCATCGCGCAGAATGTGGCTCCGCAGTTCGATCCCAAAGACCTGGAATATGTGGAGGTGAACCGGGGAAGCTATGGCGCGGAATTTGGAGACCGTACTTATGGCGTATTTAACGTCGTTCCGCGCACCGGCTTCGAGCGCAACAACCAAGCCGAACTCGTGCTAAGCGCCGGCAATTTCTACCAGACCAACGATGCCCTCAGCTTCGGCAGTCATACTGAAAAGTTCGCCTACTACGCCAGTGTAAACGGCAACCGCAGCAATCTTGGATTACAGCCGCCGGTGCCGCAGGTTGTGCATGATGCTGTGAATGGAGCAGGCGGCTTCGGTTCTTTCATTTATAACGTTGACCCCTCCAACCAGCTTCGACTCATGACTTCGGGCCGACGCGATTATTTCCAGATCCCTTACGATCCTTTTCCCAATGACATCGAAAATAATCCCGCCAGCGGTCAGTACACTCCCAGCATCGGCCTGCGCGATGGAGAACATGAGTCCGATGCTGGCGTGCTCTTCACCTGGCTGCACACCTTCAATTCACATCTGATGACCACGGTCTCGCCTTTCTACCATTACAATCGCGGCGACTATGACAGTAATCCCCATGACGTTCCGATTGCCACCACGGAAGACCGAGGGTCGGCTTATATTGGAGGGCAGGCCAGCCTTGCTTCCAACTACAAGAAAAACGATTTGCAGGTCGGGCTCATCAGCTTCTACCAGAGCGACAGCCAATTGTTTGGCGCGATCTTTAATGACGGCAGCGGACTTCCTACGATCAACGATAGCGAACATCCTACGGCTAATTTCGAAGCCTTCTACATCGACGAGAAATTTAATCCGTTTTCGTGGCTGACACTCTCCGCGGGGATGCGGCCAACACGCTTCTCGGAAGGCAACTTTGCGGTCAGCGCAACTGCGCCACCGATCGACGAATCCGCCATCCAGCCTCGCTTTGGCATAACCGCCACGGTGCCCCGACTTCATTGGACCTTCCGCGCTTTTTATGGACATTACTATCAGTCCCCGCCAATCGAGACGGTCTCCGGCCCTACTCTAATTGACTTTACCCAGCAGCAAGGCCTGGGATTCGCGACATTGCCCGGAGAACGCGACGAAGAACATCAATTCGGCGTGAACATTCCTTACCAGGGATGGGATCTCGATATCGACAACTTTAAGACCGATGTACAAAACTTCCTTGACCATAACAATGTTGGCACTTCCAGCATCTTTTTCCCGATTGCCATTTCACATGCGCTGATTCGCGGCTGGGAGCTGACGTTGCGCTCTCCGCGTCTCGCGCACCGCGGACAAGTTCACCTCGCTTACTCTAATCAAATCGCGGAAGGCGCAGGTACGATCATCGGAGGATTAATCGAAGCCGGACTACCCTCGACATTGACTCCTCTCGATCATGACCAGCGCAATACGCTGAACTTCGGCGGCGACCTGACGTTGCCTGGGCACGCGTATGCTTCCACCAATGTTTACTACGGATCTGGATTCAGCAATGCCTTCCCAGGCGCACCTTATCCGGGGAATTATTTGCCCCAGCACACCAGCTTCGACCTATCGCTCGGCAAGGATTTCGGCGAACGGTTTTCTGCGTCCGTTACCGTACTCAATGCTGCAAACCGGCGCGTCGAGTTTGACAACAGCCTTACCTTTGGCGGGTATCACTGGAACAATCCCCGCGAAATATACGGCGAGTTTAAATATCGATTCCACTACTGAGGACGTAGGGGGAAAACCGACCTGAGAGGAAACCACCGGAAGGTGCGACTTTTGACGACCAGTCTATTGCCGCCGTGAGTCCTGAGCAGCTTTCCAGGCGATACGTCTCTACATAATCAAGGAGTTTGGCTGCCCCCCAGGGATTCGAACCCCGATAGCCTGCTCCAGAGGCAGGTGTCCTAGCCGTTGAACGAGGGGGCAGAAGTCACACGGCGTCTCACGCACTATGATTCTATGGTTTGGGGCGGAGCGCGGTCAACAATATCCACTGTCGGGGATCGTGGCCTTTTGGCGAAGAACACCACAACCAAGCATCGGATTAGAATCGAAATTGCGGGCTTACCCGCCAGGAAAACAATAATGTCAGCCGCATTTGAAAACATCTCCGAACCCGCCTCCGGCTATGCTGAAGTGGCTCGCCAAACGTTGGAAGCAGATCGATGCGCTCTTCTCGTGATCGATATTCAGCAAAAATTGTTGCCGCCGATTTTTCAGAAGGAACAATTAGTGCGCAATGCGCAACTCCTGATCCGCGCGGCAGGTGTGCTCAACATTCCTGCGATCGTCAGCACCCAATATGCGAAGGGATTGGGCAGCACTGTGCCGGAGGTTGCTTCCCTGCTTCCGGACACTGAAGCCATCGACAAGAATCTGTTCTCTTGTTTTGGCAGCGATGTTTTTTGCACGCTGCTCAAGCGGCTGCCCGGCAATCGAAATACATTGCTGTTGTGCGGCATGGAGAGCCACATCTGCGTGATGCAGACGGCGCTGGCAGCGTTGCGCGAAGGCTACATCGTGCATGTCGCGTCCGACGCGGTAAGTTCGCGAACCGAATCGAACTTGAAGATTGGGCTCGAAAGAATGCGCGCCGCCGGAGCGGTGATTTCCTCTACCGAGATGATGATCTACGAGATGATGCGCTCTTCGGGATCCGCGGCATTTAAAGAGATGCTGCCGTATCTGAAGGGATAGACCGAACACTTCCTTCTTACTCGGATTTCCAAGCAACCTTGAAGCTGGCGCCATCGGAAGCGAGGGCCGACGGAACTGCGGTGTCCTTGCTACCGCTGGTGCCGTTCTTGGTGGAGATGGACTCCTGCACGGCGCTTCCGAAATCATTGATCGGCCCCGAATTTGTGGAGTCGGTCGCGGAATCGGTGCCAGCGCTCACGCCGGTGTAGAACTCGCCGAAGGGGTCAATGCCAAAATCGGAGAGTTCATTGCCGTCCATCTCTTCGATCCATTCTGCGGAATTGCGCTTCGGAGCTCCGCTCCCGTCGGCTCCTTTGAACTGTACTTTCTTGCTAAAGGATTCTCCTGTGGTGTCGTTTGTGATCGAGACCACGTACTCGCTATCGCCGGCATAATTCACCATCGCCGAAAACTTGTTGCCGGGTGCGATCGAGACGTCGCTGATGACAACCGTGTTGAGGGGGAAAAATTCGTACCAGACGTAGTAGAAGGGAGTCTTGCCGTTACAATCCGCGTCGGTACCAATCTGCTCGACGGTATTGGAACTCCATCCATCAATGCCGACCCATTCCGAGGAGTCGCTGTTCGGCGTTTTTGTGCAGTCGACCGCGGTGACTATCCACGACCCCTGAACAAGGCTAAAATCCGAGCCAGTAACAGCGTAGCCAGCCCAAATGGTGTTGTACGAAACTGTAACGTTTCGAATGGGGTCAAAAAACGGAGGGCGGGTTCCGGGAGCCACAAACCTTGGCCGATGTTGACGCGGAGTAATTGTCACCGCCCTGGGAGATGAAATCGCCTCAGAGGACCTTTGTGCCAGCGCGGGCACGGAAGCCACCAATAACAACATCCCCGACACGTTCAGCCATGTGGATATCATAGACACCCTTCCCTGGAAAGCTAAGATTTAATGCACTTGCCCGCCAGCAGCCATTCGCGGGTCAAGTTTAATTTCCCCAAAAGCCGTTTCGTACCCATTGACATTCTGCTGTAGCAATCCAAGCAGAGCCTTGGCTTGTTGTGGGCTCAAATAAATGCCCTGGAAATTGCGGATCTCGACCTGCGCTTCACTCTGCTGTTGCACTGTGCCGAAGACGAGAAAGAAATCCCACACGTTTACCCGCATCTGCACACTGTTGGCATAGGTTTCCCGATAGTCGGGGGCATTGGTCAATTTCACATTAGGTTGTGGCGGAACACTCATGGCAAGCAGTGTAATGACTTTCGGGCCAGAAAGGAAAGCCACTCCATAGGAAAACGCTGACGGACCGCCTTTCTCTGCCCGCGGTCCTCGCTGCCTCCACGCTCTCCTGACAAAAACTGTCATCGGACCTGCAAGTTTCTGGCGAAACAGCCTGCCGCGAAAGGTCATGGCCGTAAGCTACTTTGCTGAATCCAAAGGGCTTGTAGGATGTTCTTACCACTGTCATCTGGCGTTCAAAGTGCGATAGTTGGTAAGGTTTTAAATTGAATCCATCGAGTGTCCTCTATGACCCATAAGCCTGAGAACGCGGCCATCGAAGAAGAAATTATTCTCCCAGAAAACCTGCTGCCCCTGGGATCTGTCCTGGGAGAAGGCGTTAGCGCGCTGGATGTCAGCATGGTTCTGGCGAAAGTGTTTCGCGTCCAGTATGCCGAAGTCGCGCTGCTGCGCCTCGATGGCGGGCTGCTCAAGTTTATTTTCCCCGAGCATCTGCGCACCACTGGGGCCATCCCCATTTCCAGCAAAGCCGTCGCGGCTCACACTGCGCTCAGCAAGAAAGCCGAAATCTTCAACAATTTTGCGCGGGTAAAGCACGCGAGCATCTTCGAGACCATCAAGCCCATGGGCACGGAGGAGGACCTCGCGTCGGCACCCGTCCCCATCCAGAAACTGATGTCCGTTCCGATCCTCGACCCCAACTCAACCGTTCTGGGCGTTCTCCAGATCTCGCGTAAAGGCGTCGATCCGGGCTATACACAGGACTTCAGCCGCGAAGATCTTCACGATCTCGAACTCGCCGCCGGGCTGCTGGCAGGTTCGCCCATCATGCTGGCCAACTAGACCCATCAGAAACCGACTTTGTCCGGAACGTCGACTTGAGCCGACAGGAACAGCTTTAGAACCGGCATTGGATCTCCAATTTCTTCAGAGGGGATATGTCAGACCGCGATGCCGCGGTTGCTTGGAAAAGCCAAATCCGGATTTGAATCGGGTCTTGCCGCCTTGAGTGCCTTTTTGATGGCAGTGACGTTGAGAACATAGGTCAACTGCTCGAATGCGGAATTACCGTCCGCACTCCAGTCGGACGCATGAACGGCCCGCAACTGCCTCTCGCACTCAAGCCACCGGCCCGGGATGGGAGCATTTCTAGGATTTGCGCTGGCACCAGCGTACCCGTCCAAAGCAGCCCTTTTGTTATGAGTGTTCTTCAGAAGTAGTGAAAGCGTATAGCTTGCTATCTGTACACTGAGGTCGTCATCTGCCAGGATTCTCTCCGGCGTGAAATTCATATTAAAAGCTGCGTTTACCATCTTGATCGTGGGCCGTTCAACCTGGCCGAAACCGACCGCCGGACCGCCGCCGATTTGCGCAATATTTTGGAATCCCGTTTCCATCATGAATGATTACAAGATGGAAGCCCCGGCTCTTGAAGGCCTTCTCCACGAGACGCATTTCTTTGCTTCCCGAGAGATAGTGATTAGCCGCTGCAACATCTCCATTTTGCTGTTGCCCCGCACCTTGGCCTGCGCCCTGTGCCTGATTCTGCGCCACCTGCTGCGCTTTCCACAAGATGTAATCCCTAGACCAATTTCCTGTGTAGCAATTGTCTGCCGTGTTGTCGCAGGAGGTGCCGACCGGCGACTGATCGACACAATGGCGCTGATCAGGGCATCTGAAATCGGCCGAAGTAACGTGCCCATCGGCATCGATTCGGTCGATCGGCGAGTTTTCGACGTAAGCGTAGAGGTTTAACGATTGCGGATCCCCGAATTTTGCATACGGCACCGTGGTCGGTTTCGCCGCCCAGTCCGGCGTCATGAATCGACCCAGCGAGGACGAATCAAATCGAGCCCCAAAATTGTCCAGGCCGCTTTCGCTATCCCATTCTTTGCCGTTGAATTTGTAATGGTTGGGATCGCTGCCAACGCTCGATTGCATCCCTCCAAACGGGTAGTAGAAATATTGCTCCTGCACACTCCCGGAAGCGCTCGCGATCACACTGGCGGAGCCCAGTTGATCGGAAAAATAGTAATGTACGGTCCCGCTGGGACGGTCGACACGAGCAATGCGCTCGCCATTGAAGAAAATATACTCTTCGTTGATGTTCCCGCTGAGATCGGATTCGGCCAGGACCGCTCCACCCGCGCCATACCAGTAGAACGTGCCCGATGATTTTTCCATACGGTTGCCGCCGGCATCGTAGGAATAGGTTACGCCTGCGTCGGTGATGATTCTATTTTCGGCGTCGTAGGTAGGCGCGTTGCCGTTGCCGTCGTTGGTAACGTTGCCCGCAGCGTCGTAGCCAAGTCCGACCAGTTGATTCTTGAGGCTGGCACTCAGGCTCAGACCTTCGGTGCTGCATCCGCCCATGCCCGAGGGGCCGGAGCGGTTGGTCAAATTGCCCCAGGAATCGATGGTATACACCTCGCCCCAGCAGTTCGCACCGCTGGTGGTAATGGTATTGGCCTGACTAATTCGGTTTAGGAGATCGTACTGAAAAGCCGTGCTGCGCGTAGAGTCGAGATTGTCAGTGATTTGAAAAATATTGCCGTTATCGCCGGCTCCGGAATGGAAATTGTAGCTCAGGCTCATCAGCGTTGCGCTTGTGGTTTCGGCGGAAAGAGTAACCGGTTGCAAACGGCTATTGTAGGCATTCGCGGTACTGATCGCAGAACCATTTTTCATGCCTACAAGCAGCCCGCCTGCCGAATACATCGGTGCGGTCGATGGCGTAGCGACGTAGGTGTTGCTCGGGTCGCTTACGGTCGAAATTCTCCCCGCTGTCGTAGCCGTGTACGTGACTACCGTTCCGCTCGGGTAGGTTAGCGCATGCGGTTCGCCGTCGAGATAATACGTATACAGGATGCTCTTGCCAGCTGTCCCGTTGCTGCTGTTGACATCGTTAGTATTCTCGACAGCCACACAACCCATGGGATCGTAGCTAAAGACCGATGTGCTCGAACCGAAACACATCTCAGATTCACGGCCTTTGAGATAGGTTGGGGAGTTAATGGAAAACGGCGCAACCGTGCAGCCGGTCAATGCGACTCCGTCGTAACCGTACTTGGCTACAGGCATGGTGATACCCGTATAGCTTTTCTGAGTGAGCCGATCTTCCAGTTCTTGCCGCCATCTTCGGTATGCAGGATTGTGCCATGGTCTCCCGCGGCCCAGCGCAGTTGCGGCGTCGCGAAGCTGACAGAGCGCAGGAATGCGATCGTGTTGCTGGCTTGTGTCGTCCAGCTCGTGCCGCCATCTTCAGTGTGGAGGATCGTGCCCTGATCTCCCACGGCCCAGCCCAGTTGCGGCTTCGGAAAACTGACAGAAAGCAAACGCTGATCTGTGACAGCGGGCCGCAACACGGAATTCTGTTCATGTGGCAGCAGCCACCAATCTTTCGAAAAAAAGGAGGCGGGTCGCGCAAATTGCGGCGGCGCATGTTGCCCAAGGGCAAAGAATGTCAATGCCACCAGCAAAGCCAGAGCCAGCACAAAGACGACGATCTTGCGGCGTCCAACGCGGTCCTCCGGCAACCAGCTAGCAGTAGCCAGACCCGCATCTGTATGTGTAGATGGCGAGCTTTGCATCGCTGATTACCCGTGCGGCACCTAAAGTATCACAGCCAGGGATTAAAACGGTTTAAAGGGGCAGGTGGGCACAAAATTGGGCACAATGAAAAAAGGGCCAATTCCAGATTGGCCCTAACTTCTTGGTGCGAAAGGGGGGACTCGAACCCCCACGGTTTTACCCGCCAGATCCTAAGTCTGGTGCGTCTGCCAATTCCGCCACTCTCGCACAAGGTGATTATACAAACCCGGTTGGATTGTCTTCGAATCCGCTGGCCGTCAGAGCCGCGCACCATGCTCAGGGGATTTCACGGCCAAGGCTATCGCAACCAGCGCAGGCATAACTCTACTCCGCACGCCACAGTCTCCATGCTCCCGCCGTGCGGTAATTTGCGACTCGCGGATCTACTGGACTGCGTTCAGTCCCTGGTAGATGAACATGCCCAGCAGCACCAGGAGCAACACTCCCGAGCCGGCGCCGAAAACCCAAACCGGCTTGGTCAGACGGTTTACCTTCACCAGCAGTTCCGTCTGCTCTTGCTGCATGTGCGAGTTGGCGTCGTCCAGATACAACTGCTCTTCCTCATGCATCGTTAGCGTGCTGCGATAGATCAGCAGGACGATGAGTCCGATGGTAAAAATACCCCACACAACCGCCAGTCCAAGTAACAAAGGAGTCCACGTCCAGGTCATAGCACACCTCGACAGATTGCAAACCTGTTCGGCATTCTCCCGAATTCCAAAATGCGGTGCTCATCTACCGCATTTGAAATTTCGAAGCGCCCTAACGGAAATTATTATAGACCCACCTGGCAAGCCCTGCCGGGAGATTCTTGTCCATTCCCTGATGCGGCTTCGCTTTGAGCATTCTGCGACTATTAAGATCGGGATAGCATCCAAAATATTGGAGATCGAGTTTGGCTGGATGGCCGCTGCGACGCTAACTGCTGCCGCCGCTTGCCACCTCTGCTATAATTTAAGAATTCCAGAGCCAAGGAGAAATAAATGGCTACGACGACCGTCCCAGAAGTTACCACCAATATCCCGAATAGAAGTAAAGAAGGCCGCGCCAGTTACGCTTACGCCCAGTGCGGTTTCCAAAGTCAAAGAGATCATGGGACAGCAGAATCCTGTGCCCGCTGGTCTGCGCATCGGCGTGGTCGGTGGCGGCTGCTCCGGTTTCTCCTATTCCATGCAGTTTGAAAACGCGGCTGGCATGATGGACAAGACCTTCGAAATGGACGGACTCAAGGTGTTTGTCGATGCCACCTCCGTGATGTATCTGAACGGATGCATGGTTGATTACGTTGAAACCCTGGAAGGTGCCGGCTTCAAGTTCGAGAACCCGAACGTGAAGAGCACCTGCGGCTGCGGATCGTCCTTCAGCGTCTAGATTGCTTCGCCTCCAAAATCTGCTGTAAACGAGAACGGCCTCATCTTAATGGTGAGGCCGTTTTGCTTTCCCGAACTTTGAGGAGCGGTTTTACTGCGGCGGCGAATTCGATGGCGGCTGCTGCGGCGGAGCGGGCCCACCAAATCCGCCATTGTTATTGCCGAAGCCCGTCGGCTGGCTGTTCCCAAATCCCGATGATTGCCCAAATGACGATTGGCCAAAAGATGATTGCCCGAAAGAACTTCCGTTCGAATTTGTGCTGCCAGGTTGCCCAGGCTGTCCATTCAGCGGCTGTCCCGCCATCTGCAATGACGGCTGGTTCGGCGTCAGGATCAGACCGCCTCGGTCCGTCGTGGGATCGTAAACAAACTGCCACTCGTTATATTTGTCGCTTGTGATTGAACTCGCGAATCGTCGTTGTCCTTGCTGGG
This sequence comes from uncultured Acidobacteriaceae bacterium, assembly GCA_963818235.1. Classification (GTDB taxonomy): domain Bacteria; phylum Acidobacteriota; class Terriglobia; order Terriglobales; family Acidobacteriaceae; genus Sulfotelmatobacter. The sequence continues at coordinate 1,523,099 of CAWFRI010000003.1, read as the reverse complement.
CTGGCCACGCCCACAATCGGCCCACCGCCAAACACCTGTTGGTTGCTGGAGGTCGCATCTCCCGGCGCAGTTCCTGGAATCTGCGAAACCCTTGAGTAGACGAGTCCGTGCCTGCGTTGTATTCGTTCCTGTCTGCGTACCGAAGATCTTTGAGAGCTTGATCCCGATCCGAAGCTGTTCGAGCTTCCTCCAAAAGACTACTGGAATTGCTTCCAAACCCGCCACTTGATCCTCCGCCCAAACTACTGCCCGAACTATTTCCGAATCCGCCGCTCGAACCGCCGAAGCTTGAGGATTGCCCGAAACTTGAGCCTGATCCGCCAAACGCCGAATGTTCCCGGCGTCGAACCGTTCATCTGTCCCACCGTATTTGCGCCAGTGATCCACTCCCGCGCCAATGCTGCCGCCCAGTCGACATCCCGGGTCGCCATAGTGCAGCAGTCTGAAATCCTTTCCGGTCATCCGGATCTTTGTAGTGTTTGCGCAGGTAGCGCAGGTTGTTGGTGTTGTCGAGATCCTCAAGCCGCGTGGGATAACGTCCAAACTTCTTGTAATAGTTGCGGATGGCGCGCGAGTATTGCACGCCGCGATGGATCATTTCCTCTTCCCGGTCGCGCTGCAGCTCAAATTTAAGTGGAACCAGCAACGGCCATCGCGACGATGCCCATCAGCGCAACCACCAGCAGAAGCGTGAGCAGCACATAGCCCTGCTCCCTGCGGCGGCGATGCCGGCTAGAGGACGGACGCAATGTTGAAAGAGAAGCCATGAATTTCTGCAATCTGCGAAAGAAGTTACTAAATAATTAGATGCTGGAAGGGGTTGAAAATCACCAAATTACAAAATTGCTAACTACAAAATATCTCTATCCCTGCGTCAGCGGAATGCTTTGCGGCGGACCGCTCCCGACTACATCCTGAATATCCACCGAGGTCGCCGGAGATTCGTACTACCTTATAGCGCCGGTCGACAATCTCCCCTTCGCCGGCAATAAATACATCCTCGCCCTTGGAAAGAAAAACTTTTCTTCGGTTCTCCCGGGCTGATTCGCGAAGCCAAAAAACTTCAACGGAATCGGAGTCTGCGCCGCTGCAGGCGGCGCGTGATAAAGACCAGGTTCAGTCCCGAGCTGCGGTGCCAGAGGTGATCGGCTTAGGAATTATCGACACTTCCGCTTGCGATATAAAAATGTTTCTTCCCGACCCTTCATACTTGATCGCTTCCGTCGCCGCCAGTTGCTGCAAATGTAGCGTTGGATCAAGGCTCTGGGGCGCGCGCTCTTTTTTCCCCGCTCCTGAACCGTGACGCGACGCGACGGGACGCGCAATCGGGCTATCCGCGCTCAACGCCCCCGTGGGCGTTCCCGTGGAAGCGATGGTCGATGATGACGGGAAAAACTGGTAGGCGACCGCTATCAGCGCCACCGCTCCCAGCACCGCCGCCAGAATCGTGTTCCTCCGGTTTTCCGTTCCCAGTTTCACTACGTTCCCGCCTTCAAATACGTTTCCAATTTCATTTGCAGCTTGATTGGTCCGGTTTGCTCTCCGCCAAGTTCGATGCTGCTGATGACGAACAGCGTGTCATCGCGCTCCAGACCATTGATGAACTTCGCCAGCGCAACGTAATTTCCCGAAAGGTCGGCTTCCAACTCGACCGGCTCCAGTTGCCCAATCTCATCTTCCCCGGCTTTGTATTTGATGGAATCGATCGTCACTCCGCTCGCCACCGCCAGCTTTCCCAATTTGTACTGCGATTTGAGAGTCCTGCGTGGGAAACCGTTTTTTGTAAAAATCAGTAATCTGCTGCCGTGCGATGTTTACTTTCTTTGGCAGATCGGTGAGCGGCTCTACCTGCCGGGTTTTCGTTTGCAGTTCACTCCACAGTTCATTCAGTTGCAGCCGCCGCGATTCCGTCGACCCCACCAGCGGTGAAAGCAGCACGGCGACAGCGACAACGTCCACTCCGATCAGCACGCCGAGCGCTATCTGGATGTTCTTCCGGGTTTTCCGTAAGTCCGGCATCAGAGCCCGCTCCGCTTCGTGGTTTCGGCCTTCACGGCCGGCGCCGTCTCGGGAACATACGTCGCCACAATGTTGAACTTGAACGGGTCGCCCGAGCTCGATGGACTGAAGCTCTCATTTTCAATATGCGTCCCGGAAAACCTGCGCGAATCCTCCATGCGCCGCGCCAATTCCAGCGCCCGGTCGCGCGAATCGCCCGCAATCGACATCTTTAGTTTGAGCTGATTTTCTTCATCCAGTTCCGGATGAATCGAAACCAGATGAACCCGCGCCGGCATCACTTTTTCCAGATCCTCCAGCACCCGCGTCCAGGAAAACGATTTACGCGCGATCAGTTCGTTAAGAAATTGCGATTGATCCCGCGTCGAGCGATTCTCCGGCCGGTTCAAAAATTGTTCCGCCTGCTGCCGTTTCAGATCGCGCTGCGCAATGCCCGCTTTTAATTCAGCAATTCTGGCATGATCGCGCCGCGCCGCGAACCACCCAGAAATCGTGGTCGCAACCAGCGCCAGCGTCAGTATCGACACAGCCGCGAGCGCAGTTCCCCACCGCATCCAGAACTGCCGCGCATCCTCATACCGCTGGCTCGCGAGATTGATATCAAGACGCATAATTAAAAATTGTCATCCTGAGGCGAGCGCTCTTTGCTCGCCGAAGGATCTGCGGGAGCCCCCTGCGCCGCGGCGCATTTTTGCGGCGCAATAAGCGCGAGGCGACCCTCCCTATGGGCGTGCCTGCCTTAAGAAATTAATGCTCCCACCACCCCTGCCATTCTCCACCGCGGCACCGAACCTCCAGTGCTCACTCCCAACTGCGACGAACTTACCAACTCCTGCACGTCCGCTCCGGTTTGCGCGCGCAGTGCGGGCGCCGCGCTCCCTGTATCGGAGATTCCAGCAACAAAAATCTTTTCGATGTTCAAGTGATAAGTGTCTTGAAAAAATACAACCGAAGGATAAACATCTTCCGCCAACTGATCGCCGGTAATCGTCACGCCGCGCGTGTTCTCCAGTGTCCGGAAAAGCTGTAACTGGTCCGCATTCAGAATCGCGATACTCGTAGTCCGCGCATCCACCTTCACTACCAACGTAGGCCGTTGCGCCTCGGCCGCCCCCAGCGCCGCCAGCATGGAAGGCACCACCACTCCCGGACTGAACCCCGCTTCGCGGAAAGCAATCTCGTAGTCTTCCATTACGCTTGCCAGCGCCACGGCAGCCACCACACGAACTCCGTCACCGGTTTTCTGCGCGTGATACGAAACTCTCGCCTTGTCCACATCGAACGGCAAAGATTTCTTCATGCGAAACCGCACCACCCCCGACGCCTCTTCGGAATCGGAAGGCAGCGTATCGAATTCCAGTAGCACCACCCTCACCGCCGCATCGGGAATGACCGCAATCACATCATGCGACCGCCCTGCCACGCTACTTAACGTCGCCTGCACTGCGTCGCGAACCGCATCCCGCTGGCGTAAGTTCCCCTCCACCAGGTCCGGAACTACGCTGCCCGGCGCTAGTTCGCGCGCCGCGCAAGCTTCCAGGCTCCGCCCGTCCATGCCAAGCTTGCCCACCAGCACGCGGTCTGCCGCAATCTCGCACGCCAACTTCGGTTTCGCCGGATTTTTCCCCGCACTCATCTCAGCAGTTCACTCGCTTCCCATGCAACACTTCTTCAATTCAAACGCCCAGCCGCTGGAATTGCAATAGCTGGAAAGGAACTACAAGACAGTGGCCAGTGATTAATGTTCAGTGACTAGTAATCGAACGCAACATGCCCACTGATCACTGGCCACTGCTCCTTACCGCATAGCCTCAATAAACGTGACCTTATTGATCTCTTTCAAAGTGGTCATCCCCAGCCGAACCTTATCCAGCGCCGACTCACGCAGAAACCGCATGCCTTCTTCCCGCGCCGCGCGCCGGATTTCCGACGTCGGCTTCCGGCCCAGAATCATCTCGCGAATTCGGTCGCTCAAATCGAGCAATTCGTGTATGGCGGTTCGGCCTCGAAATCCGGTGCCCGCGCACTCAATGCATCCCGGCCCTTCATACAGCGGCACCTTCGACCATTGCGCCGGGTCGAGTCCACTGGCCTCAAGCACCTCCGGCGGATAATTCACCTGCGTCCGGCAGGAGTCGCAAATCAAGCGCACCAGCCGCTGCGCCAGAATGCAATTCAAAGCCGACACGAAGTTGTAGGGCTCGACGCCCATATTCAGGAATCGTCCAATCACATCGACCACATTATTGGCGTGAACCGTCGTAAAAACCAAGTGACCTGTCAGAGCGGATTGAATTGCGATCTGTGCTGTCTCCTGATCGCGGATTTCGCCGACCATAATCTTGTCCGGGTCATGCCGCAAAATCGAGCGCAACCCTCGTGCAAACGTCAATCCTTTTTTCTCGTTCACCGGAATCTGCGTGATCCCGCGCAACTGATATTCCACCGGGTCTTCAATGGTGATGATCTTGTCTTCGTCGGTCTTGATCTCGTTGACCGCGGCGTATAGTGTTGTCGTCTTGCCACTGCCCGTCGGGCCGGTCACCAGCACCATGCCGTACGGTTCTTTAATGTAGCGCCGGAATTTCCGCAGATCGTCTTCGTCAAAGCCAACCACTTCCAGGGTGAGCGATTTGAACTTCTCGCTCATCGACTCTTTATCCAGCACACGAAGCACGGCGTCTTCCCCGTGAATCGAAGGCATGATCGAGACGCGGAAGTCGATGGCGCGCCCGTTGTACTTCACCCGGAAGCGTCCGTCCTGCGGCACCCGCCGCTCGGAAATATCCAGTTCGCTCATTACCTTGATACGCGAAATGACAGTCGAATGATGCTCTTTGCCGATCGGCGGCATGGCCTGCGTCAGCACGCCGTCGATGCGGAACTTGATCACCACCGAATCGTCGCGCGTTTCAATATGAATGTCGGAAGCCCGCCGTTGCAGCGCCGTAAAAATCGTAGTGTCCACCAGGCGGATAATCGGGCTGGTATCGCCCGCCGCCGTCAGCTTGTCGATGGTCAGCGTTTCTTCGGCGCCGGTATTCTCGTCTTCGCGAATAATCTGGAAGCCTTCGCTGGCCTCTTCCAGAACCCGCTGTGACTGCTCCGTCTTCTTGAGAATGTCCGAGATCTGCTTCAACGTCGCCACTTTGGTGACGATCCGCTTCTGCAACAGCAAGCTGATCTCGTCAATCATCATCAACTGGCTGGGATCGGCAATCGCAATCGCCAGCTTGCCGTCCGCCGTCTCTTCCAGCGGTACGAAGTTGTAGCGAAACATCAACTCTGGCGAGAACTTCTTGAACAATTCGTGATGAAGCTGGAAGTCGGCGAGGTCCACAAACTCGCAGCGGTAGCGCCGCGCCACATCCTGCGCGCGTTCCAGGTCGGTGATCGGATTTCCCGTCGTCACCACCTGCCCGCCATTTTCGCCGTGTACGAAAAGTGATTTCTTCTCAGCCATCGCCATTTTTCACATCCTGCGTGCAACCGCTCTGTTGTCATCCTGAGGCGACAGTTTCATCGTCGCCGAAGGATCTGAGCGAGCCGCGCGAAGCATCGCGTTTTTTGCGATGCAAGAACGCGCGTTTGGCTCGCTTCCTTAATTAATGGACTCCCAAGGTAAAGATCGGCAAATACAACGAGATCAGCACCCCGCCAACAAATACCGCCATGACCATTAGAATCAACGGCTCAATCAGCGCCATGGACGCATTCAGAGCCGTCTGCACATCTTCTTCATAAAATTCCGCTACTGAATTCAACATCGCCGGCAAAGCTCCCGTCGACTCGCCGACTTCGATCATTTCCACTGCCAGGTCCGGAAAAATACTCTGCTCTTCCAGGCTGCCAGCCAGTCCTTGCCCTTCCCGCACGCGCGTGCTCGCCCGCATCACACCCTTTAAAATCCGCCGGCTTGACATGGAACTGCCAGCTGTCTCCATCGAAGGAACCAGCGGCAGCCCTCCCTGCAGCAGCGTCGAGAGCATCCGCGAAAACGTCGCCACCTGATGCTTCAACCGGATACCGCCCAACAACGGCAGACTCAAAATAACCCGGTCGATCTGGTCCGCCCCGCGATCCGTCTTCTTCCACTGCCAGAAAATAAAACCCGCCAGCACCAATCCGCCGATCAGGAACGGAAAATATTTTTGCGCATTCTGCCCCACCGCCAACATGAAAAGGGTGATCGTCGGCAACTTCGCATCCAGACTCTCAAACAACTCGGCAAACTTGGGCACCACATAGGTGAACAAAAACATCACCATGATGGTCACCACGCTCACCAGCAGCGTAGGGTAAATCAGCGACACGAACAGCTTCTTGCGAAACGTCATCGCCAGCCGCTGAAAATTAATGTAGCGGGTCAGCACTTCATCGATGTTTCCGCTTTTCTCACCCGCCATCAACGTCGTCGTATAAATCTTCGGCACCATGCGGTGGGTGGCAAAAGCGTCGGAGAGCAACTCTCCGCCCTTCACCCGCTCCCGTACGTTCTCCAGAATCTGCTGCAAATTGCGATCCCGCTGCCGCTTGATCAGCAAATCGAGCGAATTTAGGATCGGCAGCCCCGCCTTAATCAGCGTGAGAAATTGCTGATTGAACACCAGAAACGTGCTCTGCTTCAGCTTCCGTCCGCGCCCTAGCGAAAGCCCGCCGGAGAGCATCCCCTGCGGCTTCACCCAGTAGACGAGATACCCCTGCGAGGCAAACCGGTCCCGCACCTCGGCCACCGAATACCCCTGCTCCACCTGCTGGTGCATTCTGCCGCGCTCGTCCGCGAGTTTTACGACAAACTCCGCCATTTAAAGTTATCTTCGATTCCTGCCGGGATGGCATCCCTCTCGGGTCAGTTTAACATTCCCGCATCTCATCTCTAAGTCTGTTCGCCTCAACTCCCTACATTCCCAGTACCGCAAGTAACCCCTGTTCCCCAATTGGACTTCGGCTCAAACTGGCCCTGGTTCACACTTTTCTGGACGCGGGCGGCTTCAGCCCGCATGACCTTCACGGTCCACCCTCACCTTCCACTGTTTCCGTCCCAGCCGGCGGCCGAAACTCAAACTTCCCTTCGGCAATCGTCACATTTTCCTTCTGATCGCTAAACCTGTACTCCGTCGTGGCTCCGTCCACTTCGTCGATCACAATCCTCGCAATCTGATGCTCCGGAGTCACCTCCACCAAAATCTCACTTACCCGGTCCGCCATAGCCTGCGGTACTCCCCGCAATACCACGTCTCCCGCCGCCAGTGGCGCCACATCCGGCGCCAACGATAGTCCCTCTAACTCCTTTTCCAGCTTGCTCTTACCCAGCAAGAAGGCCAGCGGAGATCGAATATCGTCCAGCTTCCGTGCATCCGTCTTTCGTGCCTGCCGGTCTCCCGGAACGTAAAACCACGCACTCGTCCCATTGCTCACAAAGAGCTTCTCTCTGGGAGAACGGTACTCCCACCGCATCTTGCCCGGTTTTTTCAACCCCGATTTCGACAGCCAAACCGTTCCCGCCTCCGTCCGCTCCATCCCCGACCCGCGATAAACCTCCGTAAACTCCGCCTGCAAAGTCCGCAAATGGTTGTAGTGCTCGTCCACCCCCTGCGCGACGGCACGGACGTCTTCCGCCACAGCGCCAGCCGCCAGCGCCAGAGAGGCCAGCAACACCACTGAAACTCTGATCATTACAACGATTCTACTCTCGTCATTTTCAGGAGGCGTCATCCCTCGCCCCGCATTTTCACCAGCGGGGCGAGGGATATCGCGCGCATCGTCACAGATTCTGATTTTGGGTGGCGCAGCGGTTCACCGCTGCGTACAAGGTGCTTATAGAAAAAATAACATTGTCATTCCGACCGCAGCCCGGAGCGCTAGCGACGGTAAGCGGAGGAACCTGCTTTTTCCCGCCGCGTCACAAATTTCTCGTAGCCCTTGTCATCCTGAGGCAGCGGAGTCGCTCGCGCAGTGCGCGACTCCCCACGAAGGATCGCTGCATTTCTGCAAACGGACGGCTCAGGTTTCGGATGTCGATTACACTTGCAGAAGTCTGACCATGCCGACGACGAAAACCCACCGTGCCATAGCGCTTGCGTCCTGCATCTGCGGATCGAGGATCTGTTCATGACCGCAGGGGATGAGAAGGATTACCAGAGATTCCTCGAAGGAATCGAGTTCTTCCGAAACTGGACGTGAAGCAGCATATGGAACACATCAAGCAGCACAAGGAGGATGCGCTTTGTACTATTCGTCATTTCAGCGGCACGGGTTCCGCGTTCTGCACGAGCGATGGTATGCCTGTTCCGGGCGATGGAGGTTTACTCTCTCTTCCGATTTCCTGTGCCACGTCGGCCAAAAAGCCTCAGCGCTTTTTTTGACCAACAAGAAACCCGTTGGACTACCCTAAGTAATAATCTGGACGCCGAATTGGTAAGTTAAAGATGACGAGAGAGGATTCTAAACAGCAGAAGGCGATCTTAACTACCTAGGCGTGCCGCGCTTCGAACTCATCAAAAAAACTGCCGCACAGGCCGGGTCCTCTTTTCTTGAGAGTCCTCCAACCCCTGACGCATGCCTTCTTTAGCATCCGCAAAGGCAGCCGCGTCCAGCAATCCCCGATACAGTTCCGGGTCTGACCGCCGCCGTTTTTCCACAGTCTTATTGGTCACATGTCACATCTTTCTCCCTGCAATCCCGCTAAGCTCAAACAAATTTCCTCGCTCAGTGCAAGGAAATTGTTCGCTCTTTTCCAATTTTGTTGTAAGAATTCAGGCGTAATGCCATGGAAACAAAGATTTTAGCGCTAAGTCCTTTAGGAGCCAGATTTTAGCCGGATCGAAGGGATATCCGAACCCCGCAAGTGATTGTTTCCAGAAATTTTACGAAATCGATCCGTATTTTTTTTTAATCCAGATCGGAGCCCGCAAGGTACACCACATATTGGTGCGTAGCAAAAAAAATTTTCACCACTTTGCTCTCTCCCAGCACATGTCCCAGCAGAGGATTGTGGTAGAGCACATAAGCTTTCCGAGGTCGCTCCTGCAAACTCTTCTCCAAGTTTGCAACCACGCGACGCAGCCCCGACTCCGGCAACGGATTAAAAAGAAACAGCACAATTGGTTCGGGCGGAAAAACAAACTCCGTCGCATCGCCGCAAATCGCTTCCAACGCAAAACACTTCTGCGACTCGCTCTGATATTTCCCAATATTTTCCTGAGCCGCCCGGTGCAGCATCGGCAAAAGTTCCACGCCCACAATGCGCCGGAACGGATAATCCGAAGCCATGAGCAGAGTTCGCCCTTTGCCCGAACCCAGATCGATGAAGGTGTATGCGCCAAAGTCAAAGCCTTTCTGACCCGACAGCACCGCAATCATTTTGTGGAACAAAGCAGCCTCTGTGGGCTGATAAGGAGAATGAAACATTCCCAGCAAACGGTCGCGCCATCCCACCGCCGCACTGGTCGTATTAACTCGATGCTCCCAGTCATATTCGGCGTCACCATAACGCTGCCGCCGCCGCTCCGGAGCCGAGTCCCGGGCAAACTCCACCAACACGCTCAGCAATTGCCGCGTTGCTGCCACGCGTCCTTCGCGGGCGGCAATGTTTTTCCACCATCTCCGCGCCGAGCGCGTTACGCTAATTCGCCGCGGCGCAGAGTCGCCGAGTTCGTCCATGTGGCAATGATAATGACAAAGTGAGGATAAGAAAGAAGCTGTGCTATTCCCGCTCGCGGAACTTCGGTTGCGGTTTGTATCCCGGAGGAATGCCCTTGGTGGCAAACGGAAAATCGTCCGGCACGCGCACTTCGACGCGCCCATCCGCTGTCAGCTTGTACGGATGCCCATCCGGATCGGCCGGAATTCCTGGCATTCGCTCCACGCTGGCGAGTTCCGCCATGCTCGCCGGCAATCGCCCTGTGCGCTCGCCAAAGCGGGTTACGCCTTCCTGCAAATGCGTCACGTCTTCGTCCACGCGCAACGCCCGCAGATGCTCAACCGCATTCTGCCGGATCAACTTGTCCTGGCTGTTCTGGTACGTCGCCGACCACATCATGCGCGCCGTATCGAACTCGCCCGCATGCTCCGCCATCTGTGCTGCCAGCAGCCGCAGGAACGGATGCGCATTCGGCACCTTCGATCCGCGTTCGAACGCGTCGGAAGCTTTCCTGTAGTCCTTCAGATTCATGTAATAAACAAAACCCAGATCGTAGTACAGCCTCCAATTCTCTGGGTTGTTCTTAATGCCGTATTCCATCAACTGAATCGCCTGCTCCGGTTGTCCCGCGCCGCCCGGCGGCGGGGGAGCGAGAAAGCTTGCTCCGAACTGGTAAGCCACAAGCAATTGCGGATCGAGATGGGTCGTAATGTCGAGCAGAGGATAGAGCAGCTTGTAGCTCAGTGCGCCGTCGTGATGGCGTCCACCAAAATATTGCACAGCACGCGTCCAATAAATATCGGCCAGCAAGCCGTCGTAACCCAGGCTCGCGCGCTTCAAAACTTTGGGCGAATTCAGATATAGAACTTCACCGAGTGTAGCTTGCGGACGAAGTTGATCGGAGCGATGAAGAAGCAACGCACTGGCGGCTAAAGAAATGGCAACGCAGGCGCTAGCAACAACTGTAACTTTGCGGCGCTGCGTCATTTCAAGTTCCGGTGCTCGAAGATCAGCACGGCTCCGCTCAGAGCCATTGCCGCGTAAAAGAAGGCATATAGCGTGTTGTGCCAGATAAGCTGCGCCGCCACCGGTTGCTCGTGAGCAATGGAGCTGACGATATTAAAGGCGGAAAAATTCGGCACGAGATAAGCCGCGCCCGTCACCAGCCAGCGCGTGAATCCGTGAGCCATGCCGGCAAACCCGCGCAGGTCCTCGGCAAAGCTGCCGATCACAAATAGCGAGAAGGCGAAGATGGCAGAAAGTAGAGGCGAAGAGAATGACGAGAACAAAAGCGCCAGCGAGCAAATAATCAGGAACTCGAGAACGATGAAATACAGGGCCACCAAAATCAAAGCATCGGCATGTATGAATTTGTGAGTTACATAAAACAGCGCGGCGAAGACGCCGATGGCCATGAAGAATGTATTCACCACCAGCGTACCGGCCAGCCCAAAGAACTTGCCGACAATAAACTCCCAGCGGCGCACCGGACGAGACAAGACCGTGTAGAGCGTGCGCTTCTCAATCTCTTTGGAAACCAGGCCAATGCCGATGAAAATTGCTATCACAATTCCGAACAAAGAAACCGCAGTCAGGCCAAGGTTGATGACGACCAGTTTTTCGATCTCGATGGAAATTTGTCCAACCAGAATCGCCGCTCCGGAAAGCAGTACGGCAAAGGCAATGAGGTTGTAGAGCACGCGGTCGCGAACCGCCTCGCGAAATGTGTTCGCCGCAATGTGCACGATGCGCGCGTTCATAACTTTCCTCATCTTCTTCATCCACCCTCTTCATACGGTTGTCCGCCGTAGTTTCAACGCGCCGCAGTTTCTCGACAAAATAGGCTTCGAGTGAGGTGCGGACCGGCGTAATCGCGATCAAACGCAGGCGCTCGCGGCGCAACGCGTCAATCGCTGCGTCCTGCTGGCCTTCGTCGATGACGGCACGCACGGTATCGCCGGTGACGTGGCATTCCGCGCCGAGGGCTTTTATCGATGGCGGCACATGCGTGCCCTGCCAGATGACTTCCACTTTGCTCTGCACGCTCGAAGTCAAATCCGCAACCGCGCCCACGCCGCGGAGTTCTCCTTTGTGGATGATGGCGACCCGGTCGCAGAGCGCTTCGGCGTCGGAAAGAATGTGAGTGGAGAAGAATACAGTTTTGCCTTCGTGCTTGAGTTGCTCCATCAAGTCGCGCACTTCGCGCCGTCCCATGGGATCGAGGCCGGACATAGGTTCATCGAAGAATACAAGCTTGGGATCGTGCAGAATGGCTTGCGCGATTCCGACGCGCTGCAACATGCCTTTGGAAAATTTCCGCAACTGCACGCCCTTCACTTCAGGCAGTCCAACTCGTTGCAACGTGGCCTCAACCCGCCGCGGGCGTTCTTTTGCCGCAACGCCGGAAAGCTGCGCGTAATAGTTCAGCAACTCGTGTGCAGTCAGATGATCATAGAAATACGGTTGCTCCGGAAGGAATCCAATTTGCGCTTTGACTTCCGGATCGGTCCAATCGCGGCCCAGAAGGCGCGCCGATCCTGAAGTAGGAAAGACCAATCCCATGAGCAGCTTCAACGTTGTAGTTTTACCCGCGCCGTTTGGCCCGAGAAAGCCGAAGATCTCGCCATCTTCCACAGTCAGATGGAGCGGCCTGAGCGCGCACTTCGGCCGCTTTCGCCAGAACCCAACTTTATAGGTTTTTTCCAAGCCGAGAATTTCAATCGCAGGCATGGCACTCCCGACAGTATCGAATGGAAGAAAGCTCTTTCCTGAAAAATTATATGAAACGTTTCAACATTTTTGTAGCTAGGACAAGGTTACGACGGTTACTAGTTGTGTCGAGCGAGTGCAGCTCGTGAAGATCCTTGAGCGTGTGCTGTCGCACAGTGGAGGCTATCGGACTTGCGAAAGTCTCTTAGTGAGACACCGATGGAACCTCCGCGAGACAAGTCCGCGACAGGAAGCGGCCCTCTACAAGCCATCTCATGAATATTCCGAAGGTAGAACTCAACAGCTCCTCAGGGGGCTAAAGCCCGCGTCCTTGTTGGCGCTGGACGGCACGACTGAACGTCGTGCCCTTCCCGAAACCATTCGTAAGATGGCTTCTAGTTATTCATCGGGCCCAATATCTGGCAAGCGCCGTAGCTGCCGACCAGGGTGATGTTGCCCGCGGGCTGGAGCCGAATTACCAGATCCTCAAATGCGCAGTAAGAACGGGTTCCGGTAAGGCTGCTGAGCGGAGTGCCCGTCGCATAGAACTGATTGTTGATGATGCTTCCGGGACCGGGGGCTCCCGTGGCGGCGAAGCTATAACCGCTTTTTCCGCTGCCGCCGTTATTGGTCGCCAAACTGTTATCGATGAGGCAGGCTGTCGCGATGCTCGCTGTGCACGGCGCCGCACCGCCCAGGGGCACGAGCGTGGCCGGGAATCCGACGGTATTGTATGCGCCGTAATAGGCCGCTTCGCCAATATTGATGTCATGAATCGAAGCGGCCGCGGAGGAATCATTAGCGGCCATGCGGGCCCGCATGAGATTCGGGATCGCGATGGCGGCGATGATGAGAATGATTGCCACCACGATCAGCAGCTCGATAAGTGAGAAACCCTTTTGTTTCCGCATGGAAGTCTGTGACCACAACTGCGTTTCTGAACTTGACACGAAAGACTGTGGCACGTTACAGGCCAAAATGCCTGACGAACTCTAAGTTGCATTCCCGATGCCAAAGTTAGGATTTCGTAATGTGACCAATGGGTGCGGGAGAACCCCCTTTCTTTTCAAGGCGTGCGAGGCTCGTGGAGATTTTGAAATGAAAAGAGAGCGTAGATGCGGCCACAAATAGGCGAAAAGGCTGACAGAACTTGTCAGTGAGGAGCGGCTTGCGGCGCCCCCAGAAAAAATCGGGGGCAGCGAACTCGGGTTCGCCGCTCCGATACTGCTTTCCCGGAATGCGCCCCGGCCTCTAATTGGCCATGGGAAGGAATGCCTGGCAACCGGCGTAGCTGCCGGCTGCGCCCAGGTTGCCGGGGGCATTAGTGCGGATCACGCCATCATCCGCCGCGCAGTAGGATTTGGTTCCAGTCTGCGCGCTGAGCGGCACGCCCTGCGTGTAGAACTCGATTGGAAGCGTGTTGCCCGGCGGAATTATGGGGGCGGCCAGGAAGCTGTAACCGCTCTTACCGGCGCCCGCTGGAGTGCCGTTGGTGGCTAGGTTGTTGTCAATCAGGCAACCGGTGGCCACTGCCGGAGTGCAGGGAGCAGCGCCGCCCAATGCAGCCAAGTTCGCGGCATAACCAATCGTGGGATACGCCGCGTAGTAGCCGATTTCGCCGGTGACGATAGTCCGTTCGGAAGCAGCCGCTGAGGAATCGTTGGCGGCCATACGGGCGCGCATCAGGTTCGGAATAGCGATCGCTGCAATGATCAGGATGATGGCTACCACGATCAGCAGCTCGATCAAGGAAAAACCCTTCTGTTTCCGCATCTGTTTGTACCCCTCCGAAAGGGTACCACCAGAAGCGCGCCCAGGCACGTTGCGGACGAATAATTTTGTCGAAAAGCCGCGCCAGCCTTGGGTTCTCGGCCAAGAAAAACAAAGGGCAGCGAACTTGCGTTCGCTGCCCAGGTACTGTTACCCGTACTGCTAGCCAGCTATTAGTTGGCCATTGGCAAGAATGCTTGACATCCAGCGTAGCTACCCGCCGCGCCCAGGTTGCCCGGGACGTTGGTGCGGACGACGCCGTCATCCGTGGCGCAGAACGACTTGGTGCCAGTCTGTGCACTGAGCGGTACGCCCTGTGTGTAAAACTCGATTGGCAGCGTGTTGCCAGGAGGAATGACCGGGATGGCCAGGAAGGTGTAACCGCTCTTACCGGAGCCAGCCGGGGTACCGTTGGTGGCCAGGTTGTTGTCGATCAAGCAACCGGTGGCCACTGCGGGCGTGCAAGGAGCAGCGCCGCCCAAGGCAGCCAAGTTAGCGGCATAGCCGACGGTCGGATAAGCGGCGAAGTAGCCGATTTCGCCGGTGACGATGGTACGCTCGGAAGCGGCCGCGGACGAATCGTTGGCTGCCATACGGGCGCGCATCAGGTTAGGAATAGCGATAGCTGCAATGATCAGGATGATGGCCACCACGATCAGCAACTCAATTAGTGAGAAACCCTTCTGTTGTTTCCGCATCTCGATTTTCCCCTCGTTTTTTGAACTTTCGTTGATTTCGTTTCTGAGTCACGAATGACGCAGTCGGGCATAATGATGGCACTTGCCCTGCCAAAACTGATAGTTACCTTGGTTCCGGAGGGGCTTGCAATAATTGCCGTATTTTCAATGACCGGGCAAACTCTGGTCTCATTCCAGGGTTGACCAAACGGCGCATCATGCCAAAACGCGTCGCAATGGCTGACAATTCGTGTCAGTCTGGTACGGGGCTGTTCCTATTTTAGAACGGCTTTGGAATCGGCACTTGCGGAGAAAACGTAAGTTCTAGCGCTGTGCGGGGCTGCTAACTTGGGGCGGCTTTGGCTCGATCTACTGCTCGGAAGCTTTTACCAGCAGGCAGGTTACATCGTCGTGCTGCGGGGTTGCGCCCACGAATAAATCCACTTCCGCCATCATTCGTTTCAGCATCTCTGCTGGCGTGCCTGCCGCTCCGGCGGCAATCACGCCCAGCAAGCGAGTCTCGCCATACTCTTCCTGCCGGGCATTTTCTGCTTCGATCAATCCATCGGTAAAGATAATCAACCAATCGCCGGGCGCGAGCGCCACGCTGGCGGATTCATACTTGGCTTCGGGCAGAATGCCGAGAGGCAATCCGCCGACATCGAGACGCTCGATCAATCCCGTGCTTCGCCGCAGGATTGGATTGTTATGTCCGGCATTGATGTAGGTGAAGGTGCGCCGCGCGGCGTCGTACTCGGAGAAGAATGCGGTGGTGAAGCGCAATCCGCCCTGGCTGTTGGAGCAGGCATATTTGTTCATGTTGGCGACCAGTTCGGGCAGGGCGACCTGTGCGGTGGAAAGTGTTTTGAGACTAGCTTGAAACGTAGCCATGAGCATGGCTGCGGGAATGCTTTTGCCGGCTACGTCGGCGACGGCGAATACGACACGATTTTCTTCGTTGGTCTTGCCGGGACGCGGAAAAACGTCGTAGTAATCTCCGGCGACCGTGTTGGCGGGACGGGTCGCGTAGGCGATGGCGACGCCGGGAATCTGCGGAGGAGCGCCGGGCAGGAGCCAGGTTTGAATTTCGCGCGCGATTTGCAGATCGCGCTTCATGACGACACGATCGGCGATCTCCAGCATGAGCAGCAGGAACATCAGAAGGCCGCCCCAAAAATGGAAATCGAATTCAAGGACGTGCAACTCGTGATCGCCGCCGCGATAACTGAATCCGCCGCTGGGGAAGACCAGCATGACAAGCGCAACGAGTAGCAGCACACGGCGCGCGGGCGATAACTTTTCCAGGACCGCCCAGAAGAATTCCTTGGCGATGTGCAGGCGGCGGCCGCGCTGGGTGAGGTCGTCGGGAGTTTTGGCGGCAACGTCGCGGGAGTAGAGCCGGTAGCTGGCGCGGGCTTCGGTTTCAAATTGCGACCAGAGCTGCGTAAGCTCAAGGCCTTCGGTGACTCTCCGCCAGAACAGGTGCAGGCGTACGCCCAGCGGCGGGCGTTGGGTGGAGGCCGGTGGGGGTGCGGTCGCCATGGATTCAGTGATTATAGAGGAAAAAAATGAGTGGCCAGTGATCGGCGAAACTCTAAGACCGAACGCTAAGACCACAGTCTGGCCTTGGGCACTGATCACTGCCTTAGAACAACGACAACTGTTCTCGCGCCGGTGTCTTAGGAATGATCGCCTGCGAGCGGCGTGGGTCGTGGCCGATTCCATACTTCTGTCGCAGCCGCTCGACAAGCTGGGAGAGTGGCTTGGCGTAAGCAGCCGGCAAAAACGCACGGTTATGGTAGCGGCGCTTGTAATTCTCCACCAGATGGGGAAATTGTTTTTCGAGGAAAGGAAGAAACACCGCGGCGGAACACGGCTTTAAGAACAGCGGTCCAGCGAACAGGTGATGCGCTCCGGCCTCGGCGGCTGCGCGTACCAGGGCCTCAAGATCTTTTGGCGAATCGGTGATTCCCGGCAACACAGGAGAACCACTCATGCCGACGCGCAAGCCGGCCTCGCTCAACTGGCGGATGGTTTCGAGGCGTAGATCGGGACGGGGAGCGCGCGGCTCCAGAATTCGCGCCAGTTCGACATCCAGAGTTGTGATTGTGACGTTTACTGATAAGCGGTTATGCCGGGCTACCGCTTGCAGTACGTCGATATCGCGCAAGATGAGATTCGATTTTGTGATGATGCCCAAATGAAATCCGCTATGGCGCGAGAATTCTTCGAGAATATTGCGGGTGACTTCATAGCGGCGTTCCGCAGGCTGATAAGGGTCGGTGGCTGCACCAATGGCAATGGAATCATCTTGTTTTACCTGGCGCAATTCCTGGCGCAGCAATTCCGCGGTATGTTGCTTCACGTAAATCTTCCGCTCGAAATCCACGCCTTCGCGCATCTCCATGAATTCGTGCGTATAACGGGCATAGCAGTATTTGCAGGCAAATTCACATCCGCGGTAGGGATTGATGGTCCATTCAAAGGGAACGCCGCGACGGCTTGCGCAGCGGTTGAGCAGAGACTTGGCGGGAAGCGTGAAGTATTCAACATTGTGCCCCTCGCGCAGCGATTCGCCCTGCGATGCCAGACGGGCAATACCCACTAAGGCAGGCTTTTCCGAAACGGACTTTTCTGAAACCGGGAACAAGGGCAGGATCGGCATACAATTCGCCTTTTGTTCGCCTATGATGCATCAGGAATCCAGATGTAGTCAAGAAGAAAATAGCTTCAGAATTAATGCGGGCCTTTTCAGACTAGTCAGATTAGGTTGCTGGCGAGATGGCAGACCCACCTAGGAATTGAAGAATTTACCGCGATGACTTGTCCTCACTTGTATCGTTACGGCTGGGCGACTGGCTTTTCTGCCGGCTTCTCAAACAACTTCGGATCGACCGCTGGATTGAACTCCACGGATGTGTACTCAGATGTACTTGAATCCTGGCCATCCTGCTTGTTGTGGCGCACCATTGGCAGAGTGAGGCCATTTACTGGCTTCCAATCGTCCATATCAGTCTCGCCTTGCGCGGGGCCATGCTGTCCGATGGTCGCATAGGTTTCTTTAAGAATGTGCCCGTTCTGCGGGTCGACGAACCAACGTATCGCGGCGCCAGCGGCATTCACGTCGACGATGCGGGCATCCACGCTGCCGACCTTTTCAGTTCCTCCGGCCTGAAAAAACACATTGGGATCATTAACATGCGCACCGATGAAAATTGGGTCGCGCTTAATCTGCTCGAGGGTTTCAGTTTTTCGAGTATCTGGCCAATTTTGCACTTGTCCGCTAGGAAGGCCAACGAATGCGACGTCTGGCGTGACAACGATTTTTATTGTCCCATTCGGAGTCTGCATCTCCGCATGCAGGTGATCGGGAAAGACAATGACGCTCTCCATCTGCATGGGGAATTCGCCTTGCGGCGTTTTCTGCGTGAGAGTAATTTTAGCCTTGACGGCCTTGATGGCTGCCAGTTTCGCATCGCCTCCCATGGCGGCTACGACTTTTGCAGCCAGCGCCTTACCTTCAGCGTTCGACGCGGTTACGTTCGCGGCGGCCTCTTCTTTCGCGCCCGGCGGCGGGGGAATCTTGATGTCGATTTCCTTGACAGTACCGAGTGACGAGAGTGGCTTGTCGAACTCTTTCGTGTTTCCGACGACCAACACCGCCAGCTGATCGCGATGCACGTACTTCTCGGCAATACGATTCACGTCCGCAGCAGTTATTTTCTGGATTTCAGCGGGAAACTTGTCGAGCCAGTCGGCGGGGTATCCATAAAACTCGTAGGTCATACGCTCCGCCAGAACTTTGTCGGGAGAGTCGAGGCGGAAGATGAACGCATTGAGAATGGCATCTTTCGCGTGCTTGATTTCTTCGTCGGTGATGGGATGCTTGGCGAGATTATCGATATCTTCATCGAGTGCCTGGATAGACTCGATGGTGCTCTGGCTTTTGGTTCCCGCGACAAATTGCAGAATACCAGGGTGCCCGAAATTTGAGCCGATGCCGCCGCCCACGTTATAAGCCAAGCCGCGCTTGGTGCGAATGTCGTTGAATAGTCGCGATGAAAACCCGCCGCTGAAGGCTTCGTTGAAAACGGAAATCGCATAATAGTCGGGATTGTTGCGCGTGGTGCCCAGAGTCAGCATGTGGATGCTGCTCTGATTTACGTCACCCTTCGGAATGAGATAGTAACCGGGAGACGCCGGGTGAAACTGAATTTCATTGTTCGGCGCGTCTGCGCCCTTAGGCCATGACTCAAACGCGGCGCGGAGCTTGGCTTCCATGGCCGCAGCGTCGAAGTCTCCGCTGATGCCAAGGATGATGTTGTTGGGATGAACGTAGGTTTTGTGCCAGTCGAGCAAATCCTGGCGAGTAATGGCCGCGATGGTCGCATATTCGGCCTCACGCGCGTAAGGATTATCGGCGCCATAGGCGAGCTTGGCGGATTCGCGCGAAGCAATTCCTCCGACTTCGTCGTTGCGCCGCGAGATGCTGTCGTCCGCCTGTTTTTGTGCCAGGTCGAGCTTGTCGGCACGGAATTCCGGATTCTGCAGCAGATCGGCGAAGACTTTGAAGACGTCGTCGAAATCGCTCTTCAGGCAGGACAAGCTGACGTCGGTCGAATCGGCCCCGCCGCCAGTTTCGACCTTGGCGGCGCGAATTTCCAGGAAGTCGTCGAGCTGGTCTCCGGTTTGAGTCTTGGTTCCACCGGTGCGCCAGACTTCGCCGAAGATATCCACGAGTCCAACTTTGGCCGCGGGTTCGTTACTTGAACCACCGCGGATACGCGCGGTGCCACTGATCAGCGGCAGTTCGTGATCTTCCTGGAGAAAGATCACCATGCCATTCGAGAGCTGAATTCGCTTGGGCTGCGGTGGATGAAATGCGGGCAGGGTAGGGACTCGGATTTGCTGCCAGTTCGTCGCTTGCGCGGCCGCTTGGGGAACAGGCAAGAACGTTGTCACCGCGACGACTACGCTCACCAAAATAAATTCGCGATTGATTCTGGTTCTCATCGCGCACCTCCCTGATCCGGCGAGCCTTGACCGGCCGAACTTTGATCGGACGAACCCTTTTCACCCGATTTCTTGTCATCGCCCTGATCCGCGCCCTTGGCTGTCTCGATCACACCCACGGTTCGGTTCGTGTCGTTGAAAGTCTCGTTAGCCACGCGGCGGATGTCAGCCTTGGTCACTTTGTCGATCCGATCCACCGATCGAAACAATTCGCGCCAGTCGCCATAGCGCGTCTGGTAAGTGGCGAGTTGAGTCGCCAATCCCTCATTGTCGCCAAGGCTGCGAATCAGATTTGCTTTGGCGCGAGTTTTGATCATCTTTAGTTCGTCGTCGCTGATGTCTTCTTTTTTCAGCCGATCGATCTCGGCGTGAATGGCGTCTGCCACTTCCTGCGTGGTGCGTCCGGGAAGTGGAAACGCGTAAAACGCGAACAAGTGCGGATACTTAGTTCCGGGTAGTCCGCTGAAGCCAGCCGAAAAAGAAGCGATCTTTTTGTCGCGCACGAGCGCCCGATAAAGACGAGAGGTACGGCCCTCCGACATTAGATCGGTAATTGCGTCGTAGACTGCATCGTCTTTGCTTCTGTAATCGGGCCGGTGATAGCCCTCGAGATAGAGCGGCTGCGACTGCTCCATTAATACGACCTTGCGCTCGGAATTCTGTGGAGGCTCGGTGGTAGTTGTTTCGTCCGGCTTGTGGCTGGCGGGCAGGCGGTCGAAATATTTTTCGAGCACGGGCATGACTTGCGCGGCCTTCACATCACCGGCAACTGCGACCACTATGTTTGCGGGGACGTAGTATTTGTCGAAGAACTTTTTGGCATCGGTGGCAGAGAAGGTATTTAAGTCGGACATCCAACCGATGGTTGGCCGGTGATAAGGATGAGCCTCGAAGGCCGAGGCATCGAACTGTTCGAGCAAGCGGCCGATGGGATTGCTATCGGTGCGAAGGCGGCGCTCTTCGATCACAACGTTGCGCTCCTTATAGAACTCGCGCATGACGGGATGAAGAAAACGATCAGACTCGAGATATGCCCACAGCTCAAGCCGGTTCGAAGGCAGCGAGTAGTGATAGGCAGTCTCGTCGTAATCGGTGAAGGCGTTGAGATCCTGACCCCCGCTTTGCTCGATGATTTTGCCGAACTGGTTGGGGACGACGTATTTGTCGGCGGCGGCGATGGCGTCTTTCCAAGCTTTTTCCAGTTTCTTTAACTTGGCTTCGTCGCGGCCTACTTCCTTATCGCGCTCGACAATGTAGGCGGCGTAAGCAGCTTCGACTTTTTCCAAGGCCGGCTTCTCGGCGGCATAGTCAGTGGTGCCGATCTTGTCCGTGCCCTTGAATGCCATGTGCTCAAACATGTGGGCCAGACCGGTCTCGCTCATGGGATCTTGCGCGGACCCGGCGTCGACCAGGGTAAAGAAGGAAAAAACCGGAGCTTCCGGGCGCTCGCAAATAAGAAGAGTCAAACCATTCGGCAGATGCTTGACCGTGATGCGCTTCTCAAAGGACGCGACATCCTGAGCGCAACCCACCGCCGCGAGCAACAAAACAATGGCCAACGGCCTAAATAGATTGGGTTTCATCGGACCTCCGGAGAATCGAACGTAAACGCAATAACCTCATGCCTGGACGAACATGCTCGTGCCAACACGTTGGACGAATATGAAGGGGCAGAAGTTTTGAAATTACGTGGCAGGACGGCAGATTGTCAAACCGCAGAGCCCGGTTCTTAGATCCGATGGTAGGGAGACTGCTCTATTTTGAGTTGGGGGAAGTTTGAGGCACAATGCGTGCTGGAGCGTACACGATGGATTCGGCGATTGAGGTTCAAGGCAAGCAACTCAAGCTATCGAACCTGGAAAAAGTTCTTTATCCAGCTGCTGGATTCACCAAGCAGCAGATTATCGACTATTACGTGCGGATCGCGCCGGCGATGCTGCCGCATTTGACCGGGCGCGCGCTCACCCGAAAACGCTATCCCAATGGCGTGGACGAAGAGTTTTTTTATGAAAAGAATGCTCCCCAACATCGGCCCGACTGGGTGAAGACTGCGCCCATCTGGAGCGAGGGAAACCGCCGCACCGTGCATTACATTCTTGCTAATGATTTGCCGACGTTGGTCTGGCTGGCGAATCTGGCTGCAATCGAGTTGCACCCATCGCTCGCTCTTGCAAAAGACATCACTTGCCCGACCATGATGGTCTTCGATCTCGACCCCGGACCGCCGGCAAACATCGTGCAATGTTGCCAGGTAGGAATATGGCTGCGGGAAATTTTCGATCACTTTGGGCTGCAAAGCTTTCCGAAGACTTCTGGCTCCAAAGGACTGCAGATTTACGTGCCGCTGAATACTCCTACCAAGTATGAATCGACCAAGACATTTGCCCGTGCTCTGGCGCAGTGGCTGGAGCAGGAGCATCCGAAGATGGTTGTCTCGGACATGAAGAAAAGTATTCGTACCGGAAAGGTTTTCGTGGACTGGAGCCAGAACGACGAGCACAAAACCACGATCGGCGTGTATTCGTTACGGGCGCGCGAGCGCCCTACGGTATCGACGCCGGTCACTTGGAACGAAGTCGAGCGCACAATGAAGAAAAACGATGCGAGCCTGCTGGTGTTTGAGGCAAAGCAGACAGTTTCGCGGGTGGAAAAATCAGGCGACCTTTTCGCCCCGGTTTTGGAATTGAAGCAACGATTGCCAGATCTGAAAGCGGTTGCGGGCGCGCAGGTCGAGGAAGTGGACGAACCAATCTCTACCGCAGCGCAGGCGGAGGAAGAAGAACCGAAAGCGCGTCACCGCTCTGCGAGACAAAGGGTGAAGCCCGCGAAGCGCAAAACGTCACGCAAGGTATAATCCCGTGCCATAACTTTTTGAGATTTGCTATGCCTCAACTTTTTGTCGGGACTTCGGGATGGGCTTATCCAACTTGGAAACCCAACTTTTATCCAGCTAAGCTGGCGCAGAAAAAGTTTCTTAGCCACTATGCCACGCAATTAAACACCGTCGAAGTGAACTTCACATTCCGGCAACTGGTAAAAGAAACAACTATCCAAAACTGGATCGAGCAAACCCCTGTCCGGTTTCGTTTTGGCGTGAAGGCTCATCAGGTGATTACCCACATCAAACGTTTGAAAGGAGCGGAGAATTTTGTTCCGCGTTTTTTGGCAACAATCGAGCCCTTGGCAAGCGCAGGCAAGCTTGGCCCCGTGCTCTTCCAGTTGCCGCCGAACCTGAAGGCCGATGCAGCGCTCCTTAAGAATTTCCTCACGCTGCTGCCGCGAAGTCTGCCGGCGGCATTCGAATTCCGCAATGAGTCATGGTTCAGCGATTCGACCTGGGAACTGCTGAAGTCACATGGAACGGCGCTGTGTGTGGCCGAGGCAGAAGAACGGACCACCCCCGATGTGGTCACCGGCGCATTTGTTTATTACAGATTTCGCAAGCCGACATATAGCGAAGAAGAACGTCGCGGGATGGTCAGGCGGATCGGCGAGCATTTGTCTGCCGGACGTGACGTATTCGCATATTTCAAGCACGAAGAAACGCCGGAAGGCGCGTTGTACGCGGTGAGCCTACTGCGCGAGGTCGGTGGCCCGGAAGCAGGTTGAACGCTGCTGCTTCGTAGAAGGTCCCAATCCTAGACCGACTTACCGAATGACGACGCTGGAAAGAGCACCTCACGCCGGGGCGTGAAGTCTCTTGAAAATGAATTTCATTTTCAACATGCCCGATGCTATCCTGACCATTCATGCTGCAAAAGCGCATCGATGATCAGCCGTCCATCTCGCGCGAGATGGTGCGCGAGGCGCAAGGCATTCTTCACCAGCATCTCAAGCGTGTCGGCCTGAAGCAGACTGCCCAGCGCGACACGATCCTGCGCACTTTTCTCGAAACCCGCGACCACCTCTCCACCGATGAGTTGCACAGGCTGGTGCAAAAGAAAGATGCCGGCATCGGCTATACGACCGTTTACCGCACGCTTAAGCTGCTGGCCGAATGCGGACTAGCCAGCGAAGTCGCTTTCCACGACGGCATCGCCCGCTATGAACACCAGTACAACCGGCGCAGCCATCACCACATGGTCTGCACCGAGTGCGGCAGCTCCGTGGAATTTTTTTCCCGCGAAGTCGATCAGCTCGAACAGGAAATCGGACGCCGCCACAATTACTCAACGACTCGCCACACTTTTCAGATCTACGGGGTTTGCGAAGACTGCCGCAAGGATTAAGCCTCGCGACCTCGATTGCTCTATTTCAAAAGTTAATCTACGGATGCGTGCTGACAGCCTGGGGTGCCTCATCCTTATGCTTGTGGGTCATCTTGCGATGAATATCAGGCCAGAATTCTTTCACTACGATCGTGATCGTGTCATATCCCACCTGCGTTCCCCAAACGCTCAACGTATTCGGCAACGTGCGGTCGGAATCATTGTGAACGTAAGTCAATCCGCCCGTCACCGGGTCATAACGCGTCGTAATGAACGCCCGCGGGTGATACGTATTGGTAGAGATGGTCGCGGATAGCGCACTGCCCAGGATTTCCGAATAATTGAACTGCGATTTCCCGGAATCGGTCCGGGTCACAAAGATTCGGCTGACAGCGTATTCCGTGCGGTGCGTGAAACCGCCTTTACCTGACTGAAAAAACCTCGGGTCTTGATGCAGCAGTGATGGGAAGACTGCGCCCACCATAAAGTTTTCGATGGTACCGTCGGCGAATGCCGATCCAAACCGTTTTGCATATCCCTCTGCACCCTGGCCGTAGCCCGGTTCGCTGTTTTCCGCCTGACTCAGGCCCGACAAAAACCCATACCATGCATACTGGACCGGATCGAACGAACTGCGGAACACGACTTTAAATTTCTGACCCGAAGTCAACGGTGGAACTTGGCCGGCATTTTGTATCGTCAGGAAATTCGGCAAGGCAAAGAAAAGCCGGTCGTTCGAAGTCCCCGCGTTCTTGTCCTGCGGATTCTTCCCGGTATCGGCTGGTACGGCCGTTCCACTTGCCTTAGGTTCGCTATCTTTAGATTGATTGCCAGTCTGCGCGGGCATGCTTTGCGTTGCGGTCTTTGAGTCCTCAGCCGGCAGCGCCTGCTGGGCAACAGTTACAATCGAAAGAGAAAGGACGAATAAAAAAGACGCACAAATCCGTGCCGTACGCTGAATAAGCAATTATTTCTCCCAGGGAAAATGACACCACAGAACTCGATGCGATCTCACTATTCTAACAGCGCGTTGCCGCTATTCCGGAGTTCAGGCATCGCTTTTACATTCCTTTACAAGAAAATCCATCTTCGCGCAACTGATGTAGATTCAGACCATGCATGGTTAGTTGCATTAAGAAGGCAACCAACGAGTTACTATAGAGTCCGACCTAAAACTAAATATCCGAGGAAACTCATGACAGAACCAACTTATGAAGAGCTGAAAGCCCGGTTATCCCAGTTGGAAAAAGAAGTTGAGACAAAAAAACGCAGCGGCGACCTGATTTTCAAGGTTGGAGAAAAGGGCGGCGTCAGCGTCTACGGCCTGGGGCGCTTTCCGGTCACGCTCTACTATGAACAGTGGAACCGGTTGCTGGGCGCGGCAAATGATATTAAGGCCTTCATGGAAGAAAACAAGGCTCGATTGAAACTGAAAGAACAAGGCTAAATCTCAGCCGACTTTTTGGAGCTTTGATAGTCCCCTAAAGGCTACCGTCGCTACGAATTTGCATTCGCAAGGGAATGGTTCACGCTATAATAAAAGGCCTGTGCCCAAATATTCCATCGTCGTCCCTTTGCACAATGAGCAGGAGAACGTCACCGACCTCTATGACCGCTTAAAAGCGGTCATGGAAACGGCGGGCGAGACCTTCGAAATCGTGCTGGTGGATGACGGCTCCAGCGACCACACCTTTGCCATGCTGCGCGAAATCGCAGCCGTCGATAGCCGCATCACGGTCGTCAAGCTCCGCCGCAACTTCGGCCAAACCGCTGGATTGGCCGCTGGTTTCGATCACGCGCGCGGCGAATACATCATCGCTATGGACGGCGATCTGCAACACGACCCCGCCGACATTCCAATTTTTCTGGAGAAGATTGCCGCCGGTTACGATATCGTCAGCGGCTGGCGCAAAGTTCGGATCGATAATTTCTGGATGCGCCGAATTCCCTCTCGCATTGCGAATTGGCTGATGGCCAAACTCAGCGGCGTCGATATTCACGACTTCGGCACCACCTTCAAAGCTTATCGCCGCGAGATTCTCGAGCAAGTTCCGCTCTATGGCGAACTGCACCGATTCATCCCCGCGCTGGCCTCATGGTATGGAGCGTCCATCTGCGAAGTGCCCATCCGCAATGCAAATCGCGAGCGTGGTGCTTCCCACTACGGTATCTCCCGCACTTTCCGCGTTTTCTTCGATCTGATCACGATTCGTTTCTTGCTCCGTTATCTTTCGCGGCCGTTGCACTTTTTTGGAACGTTTGGCGCGATCAGCATGTTCAGCGGCAGCGCTCTTGTACTGTGGCTCGCAGCCGAAAAGTTTCTCCGCCACATACCAGTCATGGGCGCGCACGGTCCGCTGATGATGGCGTCCATGGGTCTTCTGCTCGGCGGATTGAACCTGCTCGCCATTGGCCTGCTCGGCGAAATGCAGGTCCGCCACTACCACGAACCCCGCCACCGCGCCCCCTATTCCGTCGATCGCGTTCTCCGTTCGCAAAACGAAGAGCACAGCGTCTCGGAATAGATTCTCACACTGAGTTGCTCCGCCGCGTCTTTGGCTGGTCTTGATACCGAACATTCTTCCAGGGTACCTGCCCCTCCGGCGTATAATATGCGGTTTGGCTCTTAATCAAGGAGCGCTCGTCCTCATGCCACCGACCATGCAATACCAGTTGCAACTCGCCCGCCGCATGTCTCGCCTGGGCACCGAAACCGCCTTCGAAGTTCTCAACAAAGCTCGCGCCCTCGAACGTCAGGGCAAAAGCATCATTCACCTCGAAATCGGCGAGCCCGATTTCGACACTCCTGCCAACGTGATTGAAGCCGGTGTAGATGCCCTCCATAAGGGTTGGACCCATTACGGGCCCTCCGCTGGCCTGCCTGAACTCCGCCAGACCATCGCCGACTACATCAGCCGCACTCGCAACGTTAAAGTTTCTCCCGAGGAGGTCGTCGTCGTGCCGGGTGGCAAGCCAATTATTTTCTTCACAATCCTCTCTTTGATTGATGAAGAAGATGAGGTTATCTATCCCAACCCCGGCTTTCCAATCTACGAGTCCATGATTCACTACGTAGGCGGTAAGGCTGTGCCCGTACACCTGCGGGAGGAGCTCGACTTTTCCCTCGATGTCAACGAACTTGCCCCGCTCATTACCGACCGTACCAAGCTGATCATCCTCAACTCGCCACAGAATCCTACTGGCGGAGTCATGCAGCGTCGCGACGTTGAGCAAGTGGCCAAGCTCATCGGCGACCGCAACATCTTGGTTCTCTCGGACGAAATCTACAGCCGCCTGCTTTTCGAGGGTGAACATTTTTCCATTATGTCCGTGCCCGGCATGCAGGAGCGCACCATCCTCCTCGATGGCTTCTCGAAAACCTACGCTATGACCGGATGGCGCATGGGTTACGGCGTGATGCGCCCCGACCTGGCCGCGCACATCACGCGCTTGATGACCAACTCCAACTCCTGCACTGCCAGCTTCACTCAAATGGCCGGCATTGAGGCCCTCCGCGGCGATCAGAGTTCTGTCGACCACATGTGCGGCGAATTCAAGCGGCGTCGCGATGTCTTCGTCGCGGGATTGAACAAAATCAAAGGCTTCTCCTGCCGCATGCCTAAAGGGGCATTCTATGTCTTTCCAAATATCAAGAAGACGGGATGGAAGTCGAAGCCCTTGGCCGATGCCCTGCTGGAACAAGCCGGAGTGGCAGCTCTTTCCGGTACCGCCTTCGGCGAGTTCGGCGAAGGTTACCTGCGCTTCAGCGTAGCCAACTCTTTGGAGAACCTCCAGCAGGCCCTGGACCGGATCGACGAGTGGACCCGAAAGAATATCTAGCAGCGTCAAGACTTCTCTGCAAATGCGATTCTCTCGTCTGCTGCCGCTCTTGCGGGCCACTCCGGTTCTGTTCGCCGTAATCCTGGTCACGATTTTTCTGCTGCACTTGCCGTTGTTGCGGCTGCCTTATTTTTGGGATGAGGCGGGATACTACGTTCCGGCTGCGCGGGACATTCTGTTTACGGGAAGTTTCATTCCGCATTCGACCGTCTCGAATGCGCACCCTCCGTTGGTGATGGCGTGGCTGGCACTGTGGTGGAAAGTGGTGGGCTATGCTCCTGTGGTTACGCGAACGGCGATGCTGGTGCTGGCTGCGTTTTCGCTCGTGGGCGTATTTCGCTTGGCGGAGCGGGTGGCGAACGCGCAGGTTGCGATTGCGGCGACGTTGTGCACGGCGGCGTATCCGGTTTTTTTTGCGCAGAGTTCGTTGGCTCATGTGGACCTGGCGGCAGCCGGACTGATCTTTTGGGGGCTGGCGGCTTATATAGAGGGAGAAGCGATTGCAACGGTGGTGTGGTTCTCTCTGGCGGCACTGGCGAAGGAAACTGCGATTCTGGCTCCGCTGGCGCTGGCGGGATGGGAGTTGGTGGGTTTGGTGGCGCGGGGGAGTTCGTGGCAGAGGCTTTGGGGGAGTGACGGGAATATTCCACAGGGGCTGAAGCCCCCATTCAAAGAGGCACGGGATCGCAGCGCTGCGCTGCGCCACCCAAATTCAAACTCAGGCACGCTGCGCATTGTTTATCTTCTGATCCCGGTTTTTCCGTTGGCGCTTTGGTACGGATACCACTATGCGCGGATGAGATATGTATTTGGGAATCCAGAATTTTTTCGCTACAACGTGGCAGCGACTTTAAGCCCCACCCGATTTTTATTAGCTTTGGCGATGCGGGTCTGGCAGATCGGCGGGTATCTTCATCTTTGGATTTTGACGCTCGCCATGTTGCTGGCCCTGTGGATGCTGCCGCCGCGAAAGGATTCTAGTGGCGAACGTCCTCGCATCGGCATTCCGGTGCAGATGATTTTCTACGTGGTCATTCTCACTTATGTTGTAGCGATGGCGTTGATTGGCGGCGCGGTGCTGGCTCGGTACATGCTGCCGGCGGTGCCGCTGGTAATTATCGTTTCGGTTTCGACGTTGTGGCGCAGAGTGGCGTTCTGGCCAGCGGTGGTTGCGTTTGTTGTGGTTGCTTTTGTGGGGGCGTGGTTCTGGAATCCGCCGTATGGATTTTCGCCAGAGGATAATCTCGCCTATCGCGATTACATTGTGTTGCACGAGGATGGCGAGCGATTTCTGGAGGCACGGTATCCCATGGCGCGGGTGCTGACAGCGTGGCCGGCGTCGGATGAATTGACGCGTCCGTGGCTCGGTTATGTAACGCGCCCCATGAGCGTGGTGCGCATCGAAGATTTCTCATTGGACGAAGTGCTTTCGGCGGCGGAGTTTCGAGCGGGGTCGGACCAGCGGTATGGAGTGGCGTTGGTTTTTTCGACGAAGTACGAAGCGGGACCGGCGCGATGGGATCATTGGCGACGCTGGACAGAATTGAAATCGCGATTTTTTGGGTTTCATCGCGATCTGCCGCCCCCCGCCGCCGCGCAGATTCTCGGAGGCCGCGTTGTATTTTCGGAGCAGCGCCAGGGGCAGTGGATTGCGGTGATTGAGATGAAGCAAGAGGAAGTACAGGATGCGGAAATAAGATTGCAGAAGTAAGAATTAAGCCTTGCATACGGGCTTCGTGGAAGGCTAAGGCGGATTACGAAAATCTGGATTTGACAACCAATCGGGCCGCGACGATAATCGGCGTTCGCTACTCCTCCCCTAAGCATTGCCCAAGCGGCAGTATCGGCAGCCTTTCGCGTCAGACGATGCGAGGCGAATCTGCACCACCAGGATTTTCAACGATGAAATCACCAGCGCTCCAGTTGTTTACCTATGCAACGGCGCCGAGCCAAGGACAAGCACATATGTGGAAGCCTAACGTGTTGAAAATGCCCTGTGCCGCTCTTATGTTTTTCGTCGCCACGGTAATTTCCCTGCCCGCGCAAACCTTCACCACCCTGGTAAGTTTCACCGGTACAAACGGTGCTTATCTCAGGTCCGCTCTCGTGCAGGGTACCGATGGGCGCTTCTACGGGACGGCGAGCGCCGGCGGAGCCAGCAACGATGGCACGGTTTTTAGGACCTCCGCCAGCGGCGCGCTGAGGGTCCTGCACAACTTCGACTACAACGACGGCTCCGCTCCCGCGGTGGCGCTCGTCCAAGGCAGCGATGGCAACTTCTATGGAACGACTTTCGAAGGAGGCACCGACAACAACGGCACTATCTTTAAAATTGACTCCCGCGGCGAGTTTGCTACCCTGCGCAGCTTCGGCGGCACGGACGGCCAGGGACCTGATGCGGCACTGATGCAAGCCGCTAATGGGAACTTCTACGGAACAACCCTGGGCGGCGGAGAATTCAACGAGGGCGAAGTCTTCGAAGTTACCCCCACTGGAAAATTGACCACGCTCTACAGCTTTTGCGCCCTCGCTAATTGCCCCGACGGCGACGGCTCTTTCGCTGCCCTTGTCCAAGGTCCCAATGAGGAGCTTTATGGTACGGCGTTCTTAGGAGGAGCCAGCAATGCCGGCACGATTTTCAAAATTAATGCCGCGGGCACGCTGACCACGATTTACAACTTTTGCTCCCAACTGGACTGCGCTGATGGTGAATACCCGTACAACGGACTGATCCAGGGAACTGACGGGAACTTCTATGGAACCACGTACGGAATGGGGGCGCACGGCGCTGGCGGCACAGTTTTCAAAGTCACTCTCGCGGGGGTGCTGACCACGCTCTACAGCTTTTGTGCCCAAGCCACCTGCACGGACGGTGCCGAGCCGATCGGCGGGGTGATACAAGGCACCGACGGCAACTTGTATGGGACAACGGTGGCGGGCGGGACCGGGTATGGCACGCTCTTCCAACTTACCCCAGCGGGCGCGCTGACCACGCTTCATACCTTCTGTACTCAGCCGGCCTGCGCGGATGGCTATGCGCCAGAGGCAAGTCTAATGCAGGCGACGAATGGAACCTTCTACGGGACGACGTACACAGACGGCTCAAACGATGCAGGTACAATTTTCAGCCTGAACATGGAACTCAGGCCGTTCGTCGAGACGGAGCCTACCTCGGGCAAGGTAGGGGCCACGCTGGTTATTCTGGGAAACAATCTGACGAGTGCAACCGGCGTTAGCCTTAACGGGGCGGCGGCGGCATTCACCGTTATATCGAGCACCGAAATTACCGCCACCGTTCCCACCGGAGCCACCACTGGCACCGTGGAAGTGGTAACGCCAGCAGGCACCCTCGACAGCAACTTAAAATTCCGCGTCATCCCGTGACGAATTGAATTGGATCGCCGTTTCCGACCACAGCTTTAATAGTGGGCTCTCAGCCACGCATCAGGTGGCAGGAGTGAGTTTTGATGACCAGCCACACTTCGCGGCCGGCGGTGAGTTGAAGGGCATCGCGGGCGGCGAGGGTCAGGTGAACGTCCACTTCCACGCCGCAATCGACGCAGGCGGAAGCGATCATGTCGCGCCGCTCCAGCAAGATTATCCGGCCGGCGATAATATTGCGGGCACTGAGCCCTACGGGCTTTGAAATGGCCAGCAGAATGTCACCGGCGCGAATTCCAACGCGCAGATGGGAACCGGCTTCGGCCCGAATCAGCGGCGTCTCCAGAAGGACGGAATTATCCTCTATGCTGCCTGATACTCGGCTTGAGGTCAGCTTGCAGGTCATGGTGCCGCGATCCTCGTGCAGTAGATAAACTGTGGCGTCGAAGATGTTTTCAAACCCGGCCAGCTGAGCAACAGTTTCCTGAAGCGGAGCGCGCAACACTTCGTGCGGCGTGCCTTGCGCAACGATGCGGCCGCGGTCCATCACAATTACGCGTTCGCCTAATGCCAATACTTCTTCGCGGCTGTGCGTGACGTAAAGAATGGGGATACGATGCACTTGATTCCAGCGGCGGAGATCGTCGAGGATTTTGGCCTTGGTGGCGGCATCGAGAGCGGCGAGAGGTTCGTCGAGCAGGAGAAGGCAGGGATTGGTGACCAGGGATCTGGCAAGAGCGACGCGCTGGCGCTCTCCGCCTGAGATTTCTGAAGGACGGCGGCGAAGCAAATGGTCAATGTGAAATTTATGCAGCATTTCTGCGACGCGCTGGTTGCGCATGGAACGTGGCAAATGAGCGAGACCGTACTCGGTGTTCTGCTGGACCGTGAGATGAGGGAACAGCGCGAGATCCTGGAGGACATATCCGATGGAACGTTTGGCAACTGGAAGATTTCTGCGATCATCCGCATCGAACAGAATACGTTCGCCGATTTCAATTCGTCCCACGTCAGGAGTGGCCAATCCAGCGATGCAGTCGAGCAGCGTGGTTTTGCCCGATCCAGAAGGGCCGAAGAGGATGGTGAATCCGGGTGCGGCGGTGAACTCGACATCGAGAGAGAATTCGCCGTCGCTGGAGGGCAAGGTTTTGCGAATGCGTGCGGTCAGTGATGAATTTACGAATTGGGATTCGATTGCGGCGGGCATGAATGGTTCTCTTATTTCATCGGGCTCAAGAGCCACGATTTTTCATTCAGCGGTCGCCGGTTAAGCCCATACACCAGCGTCAGTACTGCGAACGAAAAGAGAAGCAGCAGCACGGCCATGCCATTCGCGGATGCGTAGTTGGAGGCTTGTACTTGATCGTAAACGCTGACGGAGGCGGTGCGCGTCACGCCGGGAATATTGCCTCCGACCATAAGCACAACGCCGAATTCGCCCATGGTGTGGGCAAAGGCCAGGGCTACGCCGGTGATAAGGCCGGGCATGGAAAGCGGAACGACCACGCGAAAAAAAGTGCGCAGAGGAGATGCTCCGAGCGTGGCGGAGGCTGCGAGAAGTTTGCGATCAACTGACGAGAACGAAGCGGCGAAGGGCTGCACCGCAAAAGGCAGGCTGTAGAGGATGGAGCCGATCACGAGTCCGGGGAAAGTGAAGGCAAGGGTGCGGCCGGTCAATAATTGCCACCAGCGCCCGACGGGGCTTTGGGATCCGAGTGCGACCAGAACGTAAAAGCCAAGCACGGTGGGCGGGAGCACGATCGGCAACGCGACCATTGCTTCGACGAGGAATTTCCAGCGCCAGCGCGAAAAGGCGATCCAATAGGCGAGAGGAAGACCCACCGCCAAAAGAATTGCCGATACGATCGTCGCGAGTTCGAGCGTGAGCCGAAATGCCTGCCAATCGATCACCATATTGAGCCGTGGAGATTGTATCGTGCGTCGGCGATTCCCAGAATAGTTTCCCAGAATGGATTTACGCAGACTTTATTCGCGTTTGAGGATTGACCGTGCTGTGATGCGCTCTGATACTTGGCACAACGTTGGACAACTATGGATCGTCCCAGGTTCTGCCGCGCCATTGCCGCTACCCTGTTCGCACTCTCACTGTTTATGTCGCTTTCTATCGCACACGCTCAAAGTACGAAAGATGCCGATAATGATCATGAAGAGGAGCGCGCGGAGTGGTTTTCGCACGGGCGCAGAGTTCCGGGAAAATCGGCAGCGGAACTGCGCTATCGCGCTTATCAGGCAAAGATGCAGGCTCGGGCAGCTTTGGCTCGAGTGACGCGGGGGAGTTCGGCACCGCAAACAACATCGGGCGGGTGGACGCCGCTGGGACCTGTGCCTCTTGCTTCCGACGCGACGGGAACGGGCTTTCAGAACTACAACCAGGTTGCGGGTAGGGCAACGGCTGTAGTTATCGATCCGGCGGACGCGACGGGAAACACCATCTATATCGGTGGCGCGCAGGGTGGAGTGTGGAAGTCGACGAATGCAGCTACCAGCGTGCCCAACAATGTGACTTGGACGACGGTTACCGACGACCAAGCTACGCTTTCGATTGGTTCGCTGGCGATTCAACCGGGGAATTCGAACCCGAGTCAGAGTGTAATCCTTGCAGGCACGGGCGAAGCGGACAACTCCGGGGATTCATACTTTGGACTAGGGATTCTGCGCTCGCCCGACGGCGGCAACACTTGGACTCTGATTCCTACCGCGGACGGCGGGAGCTTGTCTTTCAGCGGGCTGGGCGGCACGCGCATGGCTTTTAGTACGGCCAACACAAACACCGTTGTGGCGGCCATGGCTGCGAGTTCGGAGGGGGTGGTCGATGGCGCGCTGACTTCGAATACGGAGCGTGGCCTTTACACTTCGCTGGATGCCGGGCAGACGTGGACTTACAATGCGCTGTTCCCCGGCGGGGCGAGTGAATCGACTTCGGCGACTTCGGTGGTCTACAACGCCGCGGCGGGATTATTTTTTGCAGCGGTCCGCTACCACGGTTTTTACTCTTCGCCGGACGGCGTGACGTGGACGGCTCTGGCCACGCAGCCGGGTACTCCTGGACTACTGAATGCGGCGGCCTGCCCGCAAAACTACGCGACTACGTGCCCGATTTATCGCGGCGAGATCACGGTGGTACCGGGACGAAACGAGATGTATGTGTGGTTCATTTCGCTGGGCTCCGGCGATAGTCCGGTGGATCAGGGGATCTGGCAGAGCGAGAACGGAGGAGCGTCGTGGACGCAAATCAGCGACAGCGGAATTATCAATTGCGGTGATTTCAGCGGCTGCGGCGTGGAGCAGGGGTTTTACAATCTCGCGCTGCTGGCGGTTCCGAACGGGTCTGCGACGGACCTGTACGCCGGGGCGATCAATCTTTATAAGTGCTCGATCAGTTCGATCAATCCGACGTGTTCGACTACACCGTTCATGAACCTGACGCACGTTTATGGTTGCGACCCGCTGGGAGCGCTGGCCCATGTGCATCCGGACGAGCATGCGATAGCGTTTACGATTCCCACCTCGGGCGCAGATCTTATGTATTTTGCCAACGATGGCGGAATTTATCGGGCGCTAAATGGCTTCAGCGGGCTTACCACGGGATTGTGTTCGGGGATGAATCTATTCGACGATTTGAATCAGAATCTGGGTTCGATGACGCAGGTCGTGAGCTTCTCCCAACATCCTACCGATGCCAATACGATTTTCGGAGGGACACAGGATAACGGCTCTCCGGCAACCGCGACGGGGACAACCAACTTGAGTTGGGGAAATATCTTGTCGGGCGATGGCGGCTACAATGCACTCGATTCGAACACCGGCGATTGGTTCGCATCGAATCCGGACACAGGGTCCGGGAGCTTGGATATCCAAGAGTGCTCTTCTGGCACGAATTGCACCGACAGCAGTTTCACGGTCGTGGTGAACAGCGACGACGTTGGCGGGGACGACGGAGCGTTTTATTTTCCGTACATTCTCGATCCGCAATCAACTAGTTCGATGCTTGTAGGGACTTGCCGGGTGTGGCAGGGACCGCGAGCGGGCGGGGCGTTCACGCTGTTGAGTCCTAATTTCGATACGCTGGGTACAGGAACCTGCGCGGGAACCGAAGTGAATCTGGTGACGGCGGTGGCGGCGGGCGGACCCACGAATGCAAATGGATCGGAAGTGATCTATGCCACCACGGACGGACCCGGGCCGAACAATCTGGGATCTCCCGTAGGAGGGAATGTTTGGATCACAACCAATGCCATGGCAATTTCGGGCACGAGTTCTACATTCGCCAACGTCACAATGAATGGTCCGGGAGGAGTGAGCATCAATCCCAATCAGTTTCCGATCTCCGGCGTGGCGATTGATACGTCCGATCCGACGGGAAATACGGCTTATGTCACCGTAATGGGATTCACCGATGCGGCGGGCCATGTATGGCAGACCACAAATGCTGGCACGGCATGGAGCGATGTTACCGGCTCGGGAGCGAATGCGCTGCCGAATTCTCCAGTGAACGCAGTGGTGGTCGATCCCGAAGCGCACGTAGTGTATGTGGGAACTGATGTGGGCGTGTTCCAGAGCCTGACTTCGACCATTGCCTGGAGCGAATTGGGGCCGAGTTCCGGCGGGCAGCAAACTGGATTTCTGCCCGATGTGGCAGTAACGGCGCTCGGGATTTTCAATTCTGGCGGGCAGAAGTTGTTGCGCGCTTCCACTTACGGGCGGGGGATTTGGCAGTACAACCTGCTGGCCGTGCCGGATTTTCAGATATCAGTAACAAATCCGGTGCTGACGATCTTTCCGGGAAGTACGGTCAATTTCAACGGCACGGTGACGTCGGTTAATGGATACGACAATTCGATTGAGCTGAGCTGCACGGCTGGGAGCTCGAATCCTCCGGTTCCGTGCATTCCGAGCCCCGGAGTCTTGACGCCGAATTCTGCCGGGGTGGCATTCTCGGTGAACGTGGGCAGCAACACGATCGGCGATTACAACTTTAATGTCCAGGGCTTGGGCACGGATCCAAATAACACAACACAGGTTGCGGCGCTGACTTTGAATGTGGTGGATTTTAGCATGACTGCACCGTCGCCGGGCACCGTGATCGAGCCTCGGGGCGCGACTTCTCCTGCTGTAAGTTTTCAGATCGCGGCGCAGGGGTCGTTCAATCAAAGCGTGACGTTAAGTTGCAACGTCGGCCAACTGGTGTTTGGCGCAACCTGCGGATTTACGCCCAGCGCAACTTTCAACTTGACCTCGGCGGCGCCAGTAAGCGCGACGGCGAATGTCACAATGCCTGCGGGAACGCCACTTAGCCCGCCGAATTACACAATCACACTACAGGCAAACGCTGCTGGAGCACCCGTGCCGCTCACCAGCACGTTCGGCGTGGATGTCATTCTGAATCCGACATTCGTCCTCACCGAAACCGCGCCGTTTCCGAATGTGAAAGCAGGTAGCATAGGCACGACTGGACCGATCACGATTTCTTCTCAGGACGGTTTCGCGGGCACCATCAGTTTGAGTTGCGTGAGTACATTCGGGAGTGAAAGTTGCAGCATCAGCCCGACATCGGTGAGTTCATTTCCTACGACTGCGACGCTTACGATCAACGGAACCAGCTTCTCGGCTGGGGCCTATCAAGTTAGCGTGATGGGCACGTCGGGCTCACTTTCGCATTCGTTAGCAGTTCCCTTCTCCGTGGGCGATTACACGATTTCGGGTACCCTATCTCTGGTGACTGTTCCGGGGAGTGTGGCTGCGGCGAATCTCAGTTTCGCGTCTGAAGACTCGTATAGTGGATCGGTCATCACGACTTGCGATGCTTCGGCATTGCCGGGAGCACAGTGCACACTCAGTCCGGTGAGCCCGATTACGGTGGGCAGCGGGAGCACGGTCCCGGTGACGGCGAGCGTCACTGTTCCTGCCGGGGCGGCAACTGGAAGCTACAACGTGCAAATCAATTCTCATGATGCGGCCGGCGAACCGACACATTCGTGGGCGATTGGTCTTACCGTGCAGGATTTCTCTTTCGGCCCGGTCACACCTCCGGCACAGAGTGTTGGCGCGGGGCAATCGGCCGTTTACAACTTCAGCGTGATGCCGGTGGGGACGACATTCACCAGTGCTGTGAGCTTGTCGTGTACGGGCGCGCCCGCAAATTCGACTTGCAGCTTTGCTCCAAGCACGGTTACGCCGGGCAGCGGATCCACTGCGGTGGTGCTGACGATCGCTACCGGCTCAACATCTACGCCTGGTGTTTACAGCGTGGTAGTTACGGGTGTGTCGGGTTCGCTCTCGCACTCGACTACCCTTTCGCTGACCATTGGGAGCAGTTTCCAACTCGCTGTGATGCAGCCCTTTTCCAGCAGCGCGGACCCGGGATCGCAACAGACCGCAAAAATATCTTTGACTCCGAATTACACGGGCTCAGTGAATACAACGTGCGATGCCTCCGCGCTTGCCGGCGCGCAATGTACGCTCAGCCCCGCGAATCCGATTGCGATCAACGGCTCTCCGGTTACAGTGACGGCGCTGGTGAACATTCCCACCAACGCTTCGCCAGGAACTTACAACATCAACGTCAACATGCAGGATGCGGGACCGAGCGGCATTCCGGTGCATTCACTGGCGTTGCCGCTTACAGTAATTCAGGACTTTACACTCGGCTCGCTTACGCCGGCCACGCAGAGTATCACTGCGGGTCAATCCGCAAACTACAACTTTAGCGTGCTTCCGGTAGGCGCTTCATTTAGCGGCGCCGTAACGTTGTCGTGCTCGGGAGGGCCCACTGCTTCGCTGTGCAGCTTTACACCGAATCCGATTACTCCGGGCACCAGCTCGGCGGCCGTAGTGATGAGCATCAGCACGACTGCCGCTTCGGCGAGTTCGTTCCGGCCTGGCCTTAGTTACGGGTTATGGCTGGCGATCCCCGGGCTTGCTTTGCTGGCGGCTGGAAGGCACCGTAAAAAGGAGGGGAGGCGTTTGTTGCCATTGTGGTTGTGCGGACTCTTCTTGTTCGGGCTGTTGCTGTCTTCTTGCGGCGGAGGCGGCACCAATGGAGGCGGTGGTGGCGACGGCGGAGGTGGCAGCGGTGGACAGCAACAAGGAACACAGCCGGGAACTTATACAATCGTCGTGACCGGCACATCTGGAACACTGACGCACCAAGCTTCCGCTGTGACCCTGATTGTGAACTAAATTGTGAAGTGAAGGTTCACGTCAACGCGGGAGGTTACGGGAACTATGCACCCCCTCGCCGAACATGACTGACGCGCGCTATAACGTGATCATCGTGGGTGGCGGAATTGTCGGGCTGGCGGTGGCCCTTGAAATCACACGACGATTTCCGCGGGTCCGCCTGCTGCTGCTGGAAAAAGAAAGTCGCGTGGGCCGCCACCAGAGCGGGCATAACAGCGGCGTCATTCACTCCGGGGTTTACTACAAGCCGGGATCGCTCAAGGCGAAGTTATGCGTAGCGGGCGCGGCGGCGATGGTGGAGTTTTGCCGGGACCATGGCATTCCGCATCAAGTCTGCGGCAAAGTGATTGTGGCCACGCATGAGGATGAGTTTCCACGCCTGGAGGAATTGCGGCGTCGTGGTGAAGCCAATGGGCTGACGGGGCTGCGACCCATTGGCCCCGACGAGTTGCGCGAGATTGAGCCGCATGCTAGCGGATTGCGGGCGTTGGTGGTCCCATCCACGGGAATCACGGACTATGCGGCCGTCTGCGATAAATATGCGGATCTTATCGGCGCAGGCGGTGGAACGATTCTGACTTCACACGCGGTGATCGGCGTGAAGCGAAGCGCCACTGAAATTGCGGTCGAGACGAGCCAAGGCGCATTCTCGTCGGCGGCGCTGATTAACTGCGCGGGCCTTTTCAGCGACCGCGTCAGCCGCATGGCTGGCGACGATCCGCAGGTAATGATCGTTCCCTTTCGCGGCGAATACTACGACTTGATTCCGCAGCGGGCGTCGCTGGTGCGGGCGCTTATCTATCCGGTGCCCGATCCGCGGTTTCCGTTTCTCGGGGTTCACTTCACTCGGCGGGTGAATGGCAGCGTGGATGCGGGACCTAACGCCGTGCTGGCATTCCGCCGCGAAGGATACCGCCGCAGGGATTTCAATTTACGTGATCTGGCTTCTTCGCTGGCATTTCCTGGATTTTGGCGGATGGGAGCAAAGAATTGGCGGAGCGGGCTGGACGAATTTCACCGGTCATTCTCCAAGCCAGCGTTCGTGCGGGCATTGCAGCGACTGGTTCCGGAAGTAAGCACCGATGACCTTGTTCCCGGAGGCGCCGGGGTTCGCGCTCAGGCGGTCACGCGCGAAGGCACTCTGGTGGACGATTTCAAATTTGTGCCGTCAGGAAGAGTGCTGCACGTCCTGAATGTGCCGTCGCCGGCGGCGACGGCGGCGTTGATGATTGGACGGACGATTGTTGACTCCGCTGCTGACAGCTTGGGACTCCATTAGGCAGATCGCGAATGTTTCCATTCGTTAGATTTTGGCAGTTACGGCTGGGATGGGTGAGCCAATCGCAGTCTGTTGGCCGACCTCCCCGTTGTGGCCAGCAGTTTCGGTCCGGAAGTACGCGCAGAGGCGTGCGACCCCGCAGGAGCAGCGACCCAATCCTTGCGAAAGCGGAAAACGTAGAGCACAACTTCGACCCGGCTGGAGACGCCAAGCTTGTCGAAGATGCGGAACAGATAATTTTTCACGGTGTGCTCGGTGAGCCCGAGACAGCTGGCGATCTCACGATTGGACAAGCCTTCTGCAACGCAGCGAACCACATCTTGTTCGCGTTTAGAGAGGATGGCTTCGCCGCCGGAATCGACCAGACGCATGGGTTCGGATTCGCGCAGGGCCTCGAGTACACAGCGCAATTCCGCGCTGTTCGCCCAGACCTGGCCTTGATGAACGCTGTGAATGCACTTGGCGAGGCTCTTGGATGATTCGGTGCGGGAAAAAATGCCATGAACCCCGCAGCGAAATGCCTGCACCACGGAGGCCGGATGGGAACTATCCATTAGCAGAATGACTCGCGTACCGGGATTGGTAGCGGAAATCTGCCGCGCCAAATCAAAGCCCTGTGTGCCGGAATCTTCCAGGGACGAACTGATCAGAACCACCTGAGGCTTATGTTGAGCCACCGCGGCAAGAATGGACGCGGGTTTTGGCTCGATCCCCATCACGTCCAATTGGCAGTCCTGCGCCAAAGCTTCCGCCAGCAACTGGCTGTTCATGCGAGTGCTTTCGGCGGCAAGAACCTTAATCCTGTCCATTTTTTGGGGCAATGGAATTGCGGGTTGAGCCATTTCCAGAATTCTCCTTGGTATCGGGTAATTTCGATC
Source organism: uncultured Acidobacteriaceae bacterium (assembly GCA_963818235.1). GTDB lineage: Bacteria > Acidobacteriota > Terriglobia > Terriglobales > Acidobacteriaceae > Sulfotelmatobacter. The sequence continues at coordinate 1,482,483 of CAWFRI010000003.1, read as the reverse complement.
AGGACACCGCTCACGGACCCGGAATTCCTGGCGCGGGAATGCGGGACAACGAAGTGGGGGTGCTCGAAATCTTAAGACGGGAAAGCCCTGTGGAATACCCGCTCTGAGCACATCGTTAGAGAGACTTTAGACCCAAAGACCAAGGGAGGTAAATGGCACTGTCGTGCCATGCGGTTCGGGGCGCGGCGGTCGAGAACCCGCCATGAGACTCTCGAAGCGACGCCCACTGAACTGCCGATGGGCGATGCTTGCTGCTTAGATACGGCCGCTGGCCTAACTTATCGGCAGGCGACTAAAGATCGCACTTTCGCGCTCGGCTCACGGTGCTGGCTTCTGGTCGCTGCCATTAATCGATGCGCACGCATTATGCGGATAGCTACAGTAGTTACTCAGATCGTAGGCGAGACCGACATCGGCCAGGTAAAGTTCAAGATTATTGGCGTAATTGGATTTAGCGAACGGTTCCAATACGGTCAGCGAGCCGGTTTGCGCGGCATTTGTCGGGTCGGTCCATTGCAAGGTTTGCAGCGACAACGTGATATTGCTCTGGCCGTTAAAATCCGTGTGATACTTTGCGAACGTGGCGCACCAGTCCGAATCGCAAGTCTGACCATTCTGAGCAGCGGTGGTATCGCTTTGCTGAAGGCCGTTAGTTCCGATACCAAAAACATCGTCAACCGCGTCTACCGCTTCGGTATCGGCATAGCCGAAGTCGACCGATCCTGGGGGGCCGACAGCGTGCATGTCCGCGAGAATTGTCATGGATGGACTTTGCTGTTTGACAAAGTTCGTCATTTCCAGAACATAGGCCAAATAGGCCGATTCAGAATAGTTGGGTGCCCCCGGTGGGCCCCAGTACTGGTTGCATTCCGGGCTATCCTCTCCACCCTGGGAAAAACCAAAACGGATGTAGCCGATGGCGGGTGCGCCGGGCGCATTGTAATGTGCGATCACGGTCGCAATGAAGTTCTGGTAGGCCACGGCGAAAGGAGCTTCATAGGAAACCGGAAGGCCGCTGATGTCAGAGGACGTGGTTGAGTTCCATACTCCGCCGCTACCGCCCTGTGTTTGCGAGTAAAACGGATTGCTGGTGTCGCCAGGGTAGGAAGAACAAACAGCCATATCCTGAGGGTTCGGGGCATTCACGGAGCTCGCCCATGCCTGCGTGAACACGTAAGGAGGGGTGGACCCTCCATCGCTTGGGTTGTTATCGCCACCTTCTGTCGCAGGCCACACGATCAGATTCACCATCTTCCCCGATTGTTCGAAAGGAGCCAAGCTGGCGTCAAAAGAGCTGAACTCGTAGACGCCCTGGGTTGTCTCAATTTGATTCCACGACATCGAGACGCTGACGCCCGAGATGTTCGGCAGCACATTCTGCAGGAAACTGTTGTAGATCGGGCTGTTCGAAGTCAGCACCGGGAAAAGTAGGGCTTGGACGTGGTGGTTCGAGTCCGACGTGAAATCGGAGATAGCGCCCGCATAGGAACTGCTGTATTGCGACAAGGAGGCCGTGATGGTGTTTGAGGTTGACTGCGAACTGCTACTGCCGCAGCCTGCAAGTGCCAGCAGCATTGAACCAGCCGTGGTGAAGCCTACGATTCGGGCGAATTTGGTGGTGGACATGGGGGAACACATCTCTCGCTATTCGACTGAGAATACATAGCATAACCCGGTCAGAGTTAATAAGTTGCGCAGCCAATTAGTGACAGGGTCGAGAGGAAGGGTTGGCAGACCGAGGGAAAATTTGTGCACTTCTGAAGCGGAGAAGAAAGGCAAGTCGACCTCCCGCGAATTTTTCATGCGGCAACAAATGCATCGTGATACGATGCATTTGCGATTGAGTCCGCCCTCCCCCGTCTTGTCAATAAAAAGTGTACTTAGCGTTTTGCTCAGCAAGGAATCGAATTGAACCAAATGCTGGTTTGAGAATACTGGGCTCGGGATGATCATGACTGTGGTAACGAGGGTCTAAGTTACCAATCGAAGTTTCGAAGTGAGGATGGAAATGGAGTAAAAGGTCTCTTGACAGAGCGGTGAAAAAACCGTCATAGTGAGCTACACAGCGTGCAGTGGTCCACCCCCGAACGGACACTTTTTCGCGGCAAGTTTTCGCGGCACCCCATCTACTAACGTAAAGGTCATTCATGCAAAGGAGCAAGCACATTGGTTCTTACGAAGCCGGATTTTGACGTTGCCATCATTGGTGGTGGACCCGCAGGCGGTTCCATGGGCGCGTACCTGGCCAAAGCGGGCGTGAGTTGCGTGATTTTCGAACGCGAACTGTTTCCGCGGCCGCATGTGGGCGAGTCGCTCGTTCCCTCTTCCATGAGAGTTTTCCGTGACCTGGATTTCCTCGGTCAGATGGAAGAAGCCAAGTTCCCACGTAAGTTCGGTGCCGCTTGGACCGCGGAAGATCAAGGCGCCTATGAGATGAACTTCCAGGGTGGCTTTAAAGATAAAGACCACGACCAGCTCAATCCTGAGTCATACGTCGACATCCGCTTTAACGAACGCGAGCAGGATGGCGTGGACCGGGAATACACCTACCATGTGGATCGCAGCAAGTTTGACCTGATGCTGTTACAACACGCCAACAAGCTGGGCGCGGCGGTGTATGAAGGAGTCAAAGTCAAAGATGTGGATTTTGGCCCGAAAGAGCCGATCGTGCGCTTCAACATGGGCTCCAAGGAAATGGGAGTCAGCGCCAGGATGGTAATCGATTGCAGTGGGCGCAACACGTTCCTGGGCAATCAGATGAAGTTGAAGATCAAAGATCCAGTATTTGATCAGTACGCCATCCACACCTGGTTTGATGGATACGACCGCCGGGCATTCACCAAGAAAGACAACCAGCTGGATTTCATTTTCATCCACTTTTTGCCGATCTCGAACACCTGGATCTGGCAGATCCCGATCACCGACAAGGTCACTAGCATTGGCGTAGTCACACAGAAGAAAAACTTTGCAAAATCGCGGCAGGATCGCGAGCAGTTTTTCTGGGAAGCCGTAGGAACGCGCCCGCTGCTGCGCGAGAAGCTGAAGCAGGCTGACCAGATGCATGCCTTCAAGGATGAAGGTGATTACAGCTACGCCATGAAGCAACTCTGCGGCGACCGCTTCATGCTGGTCGGCGATGCAGGCCGATTCGTGGATCCCATCTTCTCCACCGGTGTGAGCATCGCTCTTAACAGTTCGCGCTTCGCTCATACCAACGTTTTGCGTTCGCTCGAGAAGAATGATTTCTCACGCGAAAGCTTCTCGGACTACGAGACCAAGCTCCGACTCGGAACCAAGAACTGGTACGAATTCATCTCGGTCTACTACCGGCTGAATGTCCTGTTCACGTATTTCGTTGGCGACCCGCGCTACCGGCTGGACGTGCTCAAGCTGCTGCAGGGCGATGTTTACGACGATGCCGCGCCGCCAGTGCTAGAAAAAATGAAGAAGATGGTTTCCGAGGTCGAGCAAAATCCGAAACATCCGTGGCACAAGCTGCTGGGCGACATGACCGTGGATGCCTTTAAGGAAGCCAGCCAATAGCATCTTGGACAAGAGTTCGATAAAACTTTTTTTGCACAGATTCCTAGGAGGAAGCGTTGGTTATCACGAAGCCAGATTTTGATGTCGCAATTATTGGTGGGGGACCAGCTGGATCATCCATGGCCGCTTACCTGGCCAAGGCGGGCGTAAGTTGCGTCGTTTTCGAGCGGGAACTGTTTCCGCGCCCACATGTGGGCGAGTCTCTCGTTCCATCTTCGACAAGGGTATTCAGGGACCTCGAGTTCCTGCCTCAGATGGAAGCCGCAAAGTTTCCACATAAGTATGGCGCGGTCTGGACAACGGACGACCACAAGGTGCCCTACGTTCACGATCTCGAGGGCTTATCTCCGGATTGCAACGTCGATATTCGCTTCGACGAGCGTCAGCAAGCAGGAGTGGACAAGAACCATACCTACCATGTGGACCGCGGCAAGTTCGATCTGATGCTGTTGCAGCACGCCAATAAGCTGGGCGCCACTGTATACGACGGCATTAAAGTCAGTGCTGTGGATTTCGGCCCCAAGGAACCTATCATTCGCTTTAACATGGGCCCCAAGGAGATGAACGTCAGCGCGAAAATGGTGGTGGACGCCAGCGGACGTAACACTTTCCTGGGCAATCAGATGAAACTGAAGGTGCAGGACGCGGTGTTCGATCAATACGCGATTCACTCCTGGTTCGACGGCTACGACCGTAAGGTCTTTGCCAAGCGGGACACCAATCTGGATTACATCTACATTCACTTCCTGCCGATTTCAAACACCTGGATCTGGCAGATTCCGATTTCGGATGACGTCACCAGCATCGGCGTCGTGACCCAAAAGAAAAATTTCGCCAAGTCGAAGGAAGATCGCGAGAAGTTCTTCTGGAGCTCGGTGGGCACGCGGCCGATGATCGAGGAGACGCTGCGCAAGGCAAACCGTATTCGCCCCTTCAAAGATGAAGGCGATTACAGCTACGCTATGAAGCAACTCTGCGGCGACCGGTTCGTCATGGTTGGTGATGCAGGGCGATTCGTCGATCCGATTTTCTCCACCGGCGTGAGCATCGCGTTGAACAGTTCGCGTTTTGCGCACAAAGACATCCTTGGCGCGCTGGAAAAGAATGATTTTTCGCGGGAGAGTTTCTTCAACTACGAAGACACTCTGCGCCGCGGAACTAAGAATTGGTACGACTTCATAACTGTCTACTACCGGCTAAACGTGTTGTTCACCTACTTCATTAACGATACCAGGTACCGCCTGGACGTTCTGAAACTGTTGCAGGGTGACGTGTACGACGACGCGACGCCTCCGGTGCTGGACAAAATGCGCAAGATGGTCACGGAAGTGGAACAAAACGAAAAGCATCCGTGGCACAAGTTGCTGGGCGATCTAACCGCAAATGCTTTCGTTCAGCCTTCGGCGTAGACGCAAAGTCGAGTTCTTGGTATAACGTTGCAGTTCCCGGCTGCGACGAAACTCGGTATTAAACGGCCCTGACTTCGGTCAGGGCCGGTTTGTAGTTTGGGTCAGGCTTCGGAATTGCTCGGAATTCTAATCTTAGTTCCGGACGCAGCCTTAGAAAATCCCCCGGATCGGTAAAGGGCCAAATGTCCGGCTCCAATCGAAATTTCGCTATTGCATACGCATTCCTGGTGATTCTGCCGCTAATAGGGTTAGCGGGGATTCTCAAAGCGGGACGCAGTGTGACGGCACCGATTTCAATCGAAGGGCTGTGGACGCTGAAAGTTGACTCCCCGCAGCTCGATTCCCTTCCCTGTGGAAAGGTACTGGGCGCAGTTCCTGAGAAGACAATCGCGATTGCACAATCCGGCAAAACCTTCGTCCTCACTTTCCCGAGTGGGCCGAAGGTCATAGCTTCCGGGATGATCGAGGGGATGAGCCTTAACGCGTCGCTCGTCTGGCCGATAGAATCTTCTGACAGTAATTGCACAGGCGGAAGCCAGTTGGCGGTACTGGCCCAGCTCGACAGGAAAACCGACGCTGCATCATTGACCGGAATTCTCACTGCGCCCGGCTGCCCATCTTGCTCGGCGGTGGAATTCCGCGCAGAGCGTCAACCACAGGCCTCGACGTCTAAGGGAGGACACTGATGCCGAACCTGTTCAACCTGGTGCTACAGATCACGGTGATCCTTGCCGTTTGCCGGGTCACGGGCAGCATTTTCCGCAGGTTCCACCAGCCGCGAGTAGTAGGAGAGATGTTCGCCGGCATATTGCTTGGGCCATCTCTATTGGGCTGGATTGCGCCACACTTCTCGGCTTATTTATTTCCTCCGGCGAGCCTGGGATTTCTTAATGCGTTGAGCCAGGTCGGCGTAGTGATTTTCATGTTTTTGGTGGGTCTGGGAATTGATCCCAAGGAACTCAAGCACCAGAGCCACTCCGCAGTACTGGTGAGCCATGTCAGCATCACCGCTCCATTCGTATTGGCTTCGTTGCTAGCTCTTTATTTGTACCCAAGGCTTTCCGATAACAGCGTCTCATTCACCAACTTCGCTTTATTCATGGGCGCGGCTATGAGTGTGACCGCATTCCCAGTGCTGGCTCGAATTCTGATTGAGCGCGACATGATGAAGAGCAAACTGGGAACGGTGGCGATCGCTTGCGCCGCGGTGGACGATGTCACCGGTTGGTGCATCCTGGCATACATTGTCGTGCTGATTCGCGCGGCTCATGAGACTACATCAATTTGGGTGACGCTGTGCGGCATTCTATTGTTTGCGGTGATCATGATTTACATGGTGCGCTTCCTGCTGCGCGGCTTCGAGCGCACTTTTCACAAGTACGGCGAAATCAGCGAGAATCGGATGGCATTTTTGATTTTGCTGGCGCTGGGCTCAGCGCTGTGCACGGAGCGGTTGGGAATTCACTTGTTGTTCGGATCCTTTCTGATGGGCGCGATTATGCCCAAGGAACCGAAGTTCGTTCGCTACGTTCTGGACCGTTTTGAGACCGTTACCATCACGCTGCTGTTGCCGCTGTTCTTCGCATTTACGGGCTTGCGCACGAATATTGGGTTGCTAAGGAGTCCATCGATGTGGTTTTACTGCGGCCTGATCGTTTTGGTGGCGGCGGCGGGTAAGCTGGGCGGATCGATGGCTGCGGCGCGTTTGAGCGGCATGGATTGGCGTGAAGCTGCGGGATTGGGCACGCTCATGAACACTCGCGGCTTGATGGGACTGGTGATTCTCGATATTGGTCTCGATATCAAAATCATCTCGCCGGCACTGTTTTCGATGATGGTGGTAATGGCTCTGGTGACAACGTTCATGGCGACGCCCTTGTTGGACTGGATTTGCCCGGATCAAATTCTGGGGGCTGGAGTGGCCGAAGTTCCCGCCAAGGAAGGCCATCTGGCAGGCTCAATTATGGGTTCGACGGGCGGCTCAGCGGCATAAATCAAAAAAGCTCTTATTTGCAAGAGTTTGCAACTACATTAGTTGCAATAACTTGCAACTTTCTCACCGATTGTCTTTACCTGAGTTTTTTGTAGGCTCCGGCGGTTCGGTATGTTAATCTTTCATCAAGAATTCTGGTCACGACAGAACCGTTATTTTGCGGACGTTGAGAACTTTGGACTTGCGGCTCGGTACAAACGTGATCTTCCCCCGTTCTTAAAATATTCATCCCCGAAGTCTGGAAAGAAATTCTTATGAATCTCCCTACCTCCCACTATTTCCGGCGTTCCCAACTGTGTGCGACAAATTCTACGGCCACCCATTTACCTCGCTTACTTCGCAGTCTGAGCGCTCTGACTATTGCCGCGCTGACTTTTACTGCTGGCATGGCTTGGGCGCAGCACAGCGTATTGACGCAGCGCGGTGACGTGAAGCGCGACGGACAGTACTCCAACGAAACCTACCTTACGCCAGCCAATGTGAATACAAATCAATTTGGCAGCTTGTTCTCCTACAACGTGGATGGTTACATTGTGGCCCAGCCGCTTTACGTCTCCGGAGTGAACATTGCAGGCGTCGGCGTTGTAAACGCAGCGTACGTGGCTACCGCAAATGACAGCGTCTATGCAGTGAATGCCGATACGGGATCCCTGCTGTGGCAGGTAAGCTTTTTAAATTCGGCAAATGGAACGACTGTGACCTCAGAGCCGGTGTCTGCGCTCGGATGTCCTTTCGTTAACGGATTCACGCAGGTGGGTGTTACCGGCACACCGGTGATTGATTCGAGCACCAACACAATTTATCTGGTCGCCAAGACCATGGAAGTCACAAATGGCGCTACCAGTTACGTTTTCCGGCTGCACGCTCTCGACATTACGAGCGGCGCGGAAAAATTCGGCGGCCCGGCAGTCATCAATGCGTCCGTCGGCAGCGTAACTCTTAACACGCAAAGTGATCTGCAGCGCCCGGCGCTCCTGGAAGTAAACGGAACAATCTACATCGGATTCGGCTCGAACGGCTGCGATCAACTTGCGCACGGATGGTTGCTCGCCTATAGCGCGGCTTCGTTGCAGCAGTTGGGATTGTTGAACACATCTCCGGCCAAGACCTACGGATCTTCACTTTGGATGAGCGGCATTGGCCCGGCCGCGGATAGCAATGGAAATATCTATCTGGTCACCGCGAACGGCACATTCGATGTGAATGCCGGCGGCTCCGACTACGGCGATACGGTGATGAAACTCGGATTTAACGGCACGACTTTCTCCGTCGAGGACTATTTCACTCCCTTCAATCAGGCGATGATGGCAGCGCACGATTTGGATCTGGGCTCGGGCGGCGCGGTCCTTCTCCCGACTCAGACAGGGCCGTACCCCAACCTACTGGTGACGGTCGGAAAGACAGGGACTATCTACCTTTTGAATCAAAACGACCTGGGACAGTACAACCCCGCGGGAGACACGATTGTGCAGGAGCTTCCCGGGGCGGTAAAGGGAGTTTGGGGAGCCCCGGTCTACTGGAACGGTGGACTTTACATTGCCGGTCGTCAGGATTACGTCAAGGACTTCTCCCTCATCAACGGAATGATGTCGGTGACGCCGGTCGCCGAATCCCCGTCCAGTTATACGTTCACTGGAGTTCCTGTTATTTCAGCCAACGGAAACAGCAGCGGACTTCTGTGGCTGGTGCGCAATCTGAACGCCACCAGTAGTACGGAATTACTTTCGGCGTTCAACGCAACCAACCTCTCTGAGATTTACAACACCAATAAGAATCCGGGCCGGGACCAACTAACTGCGACAGCACACTTTGCGACGCCTCTGATCGCCAATGGCAAGGTCTATGTAGGCACGCAGACGCAGTTGCAGGTCTACGGCCTCTTCCCGGCAATCACTGCGTCGTCAGGAAACAATCAGACCGGCACCGTGCAAACTCCGCTTAACCTGAGCGTGCAAGCCGCCAACCCCTACACAGGAATTGGCATTTCAGGAGTAACGGTGACGTTTAGCGACGGCGGCAAGGGGGGAGTATTCAATCCCAGCAGCGCGACCACGAACTCTACCGGTACGGCCACCACAATATATACGTTGCCGCAGACCGCTGGAACCTATTCGCTCACTGCGACCAGCCCTGGTTATACCACTGCGACTCTTAGTGAGATTGCGATCGCAGGACCGGCAACGACAGTCTCAATTATTTCTGGATCTTCCCAGTCGGGAACGGTGGGTACAACTTTGCCGCTGCCGCTAACCGTGCAAGCCAAGGACACGTTTGGAAATAAAGTTTCCGGCGCCTCCGTCACATTCTCCGACAGCTACGGAGGCACATTCTCACCGAATCCAGCCGTGACCGGCAGCAACGGTGAAGCCAGCGCTACTTTCACCCTTCCCACATCGGCCCACAGCGGTTTTGCCGTGACGGCTTCTTCTGGAACCGCCACTCCGGCCACCCTGCATGAAAGCTCGGTGGCTGCCGCTCCCGCAAGCTTGACGCTTTCCGCGGGCAACAAGCAAACCGGCGCTCCGGGGAGTCAATTGTCGAAGCCACTGGTAGTTGTGGTGAAAGATCAGTACGGGAATGCAGTTTCCGGCGTGACGGTAACTTTTTCGGATGGAGGAGCGGGAGGCAGTTTCATCAACAGCGCACCCATTACCAACAGCGTTGGGCAGGCCAGCGCGACCTACACTTTGCCGGGGACGGCTGGAACCTATTCAATTACAGCGACAGTGAACAGCAATGTAAACGTTGTAACTTTCACCGAGATGGCTAACTAAGATTTACCAAGAGCTTAGGCGCTAGATAAAAGTTGTTACGACCAAATGAAATCGGGCCGAGTGATGGGCGCTTTCTCCCAAGCCCTGGAATCGGACGCAGACAGAATTACTGGCGGAGACTGACTCATCATGAATAGATTTCGGATCCTGACGTTGGCGTTCGTGTTCCTGACTTCGTGGTCGGGGGCTCAGACGGTAGCCTCGTTCGAAGGCATCGACGCCAGCCAGCTCGCCAATCCGGAATACGACGTGGACCCCAACGGCGCGGTGGGGACCAAGCAGTTCATGCAATATGTCAACCTGTCATATCAGGCATTCGATAAAGTTACGTTCGCACCGGTGTGGAGCGCCCCACAGCCGGTGAGTGCGCCTTTTACGCAGAACGGGATGACGATCTGCGAATCCATCAGCGGCGATGGCATGATTATTTTCGATCGCCTGGCTTCACGGTGGGTGATCGCCGGGCACACGGGAACGGAAAATAATTATCAATACTGCGTGGCTATTTCAAACACGGACGATCTGAGTTCGCCGACGCTTGCGTGGTACACGTACGACATCACGCTGAATTCGTTTCTGGGCAAAAATGCGCAGGGCAATGTTTACTTCCCGGACTGGCCGAAGATCGCCACATGGCTGGATGCCTACTACGTCACCATCGACTTGAACGACATCAATCAGAACTACCGGGAAGTCGGCATTGTGGCGTGCGCTCTGGACCGCACCAACATGTTGATTAACGGCAAGCCCAACGCTCCACAGTGCTTTAACGTGAACAGCCCGCTCAGCAATGGCATTTATCTTGCCCACAGCATAATACCGGCCGATGTCGACGGCACCAATGCTCCACCTACCGGGCGAGATGAGTACATGGTGAGTATCCAGAATCCGCCGATCGACGGCGTCACGACCACTTCCAGCACATTTAACTTGTGGGACTTCCATTTAAACTGGAGCAACCCCTCTCTGACCACATTCACGCAGACTGCCGTGAGCGTAGCGCCTTACACGCCGGGATGCTACGACGTGCACTCACCCGTGCAAACCGTGTGCGTGCCGGAGCCTTCGACCAGCACGACAAAGGAGTCCATCGATTCTGTCGGCGACCGCTTCATGCCACGCTTTACCTACCGCAATTTAGGATCGTACGAGTCGTTCCTGCTCAGCACCGATGTTCAAGTTGCCAGCAACCAGCAAACGGGAATTCGCTGGTGGGAGATGCGCGGACCGGGCACTCCAACGGTTTATCAGGACGGGACGGTAAATCCGGACACAACGAATTACCGCTTCATTCCCAGTATCGCCGAAGATTCGTTTGGCAATGCGGCAGTGGGTTACAGCATCTCGAGCAAATCCACGCATCCCAGCATGAACGCCTCGTGGTTCAGCCTTACCAATCCGACGCCGCCACTCGAATTCACTGTGTACGATGGGACCGCGGATCAGGAAAACACCTGGCACTGGGGATCCTATGACAGCATGACAGTGGATCCGGTGGATGGCTGCACGTTCTGGTACGTCAACGAATATTATCCCGTGAACCAAACGGGAACGCTAATTAACTGGCACACGAGGATCTCTAATTTTCAACTGCCGGGCTGCTCCGGTGTCGGAGTTTTGCCGACTGGCCTAACTTTCGGTTCGCAAGTGGTGGGGACGACCAGCGCACCGCAGACCGTGACGCTGACCAATAATCAGACGACGGCTTTGACGATCAGCAGTATCGGATTTACGGGTGCAGACAGTGGTGATTTCGGCCAGACGAACAACTGCGGTACCAGCGTCAATGCCGGGGCAAGCTGCACCATCAACGTCACCTTCGATCCGGCTGCCAGTGGATCACGCACAGCTACTCTCAGCGTGGCCGATAATGCCGGCAACAGCCCGCAAACCGTTAGTCTTTCCGGTACGGGCGTGATCGGCGTCACTTTGTCGACGACGAGCCTCTCGTTCGGGACCGTTTTCGTTGGATCAAGTTCGACCGCGGCACCGGTGACGCTCACCAACAATCAGTCGGTAAGCCTTACCAAAATCAGCATTTCGGTTAGCGGTGCCGGGTTTAGCCAGGTAAACACATGCGGCAACAGCATCGGAACTGGTGCGCAATGCACCATTACTGTCACCTTTGCGCCTAAGGCGAGTGGGGCCGTAACGGGAGCTGTGACGATTTCCGATAGCGCGAGCAATAGCCCGCAAAGCATCAGCCTGAAGGGGTCGGGACAACTGCCGGTGGCGCTAACACCCGCCACAATGGCGTTTGGAACACAGAAGGTTGGTACCACGAGCGCGGCAAAGACGGAAACTGTCGCAAACAATCAAAAAGTGACTTTGAACATTAGCAGCATTACGATTACGGGCGCCGACGCGGGCGATTTCACTCAGACCGGCACCACCTGCGGGAGCACGCTGGCTGCAGGCGCAAAGTGCACGATCACGCTGACCTTCACACCTGCCGCCAAGGGAGCCCGGAGCGCCACGCTCCCACTTACTGATAACGCCACCACCAGCCCGCAGACGGCGAAGCTCACGGGCACCGGAGACTAAGAGAGAAAGCTATGCTTCTCACAAAGGCAGGATTTTTCTCGAAGAGCGGTCGTCGGATGTCGACGAATCTTGCCGTCGCGCCGAGATTGGACCTTTGTGAGCCTTACTCATAGCCCCTGACTTTTGGGATCTGGACTCGCTAGTGGGGGCTTCTGTCGAAATGGGAACGTCGCCGGAAAGCCCAAAGGCGTACAACACAACTTCCACGCGGCTGGAAACCTTCAGCTTGTCGAAAATACGAAATAGATAATTTTTTACCGTATGTTCAGTCAAATTCAGCCGGTTCGCGATTTCGCGGTTTGACAACCCTTCTGCAACGCCACTGACGACATCCTGCTCACGCTTGGAAAGAATAGAAATATCCGCTGTCTGACCCGTGCGGCGTCCTGGCATGGCTTCCGACAGAGCATCGAGAAGATACTTGAGCTGGTGGCTGTTCGCCCACACCTGACCCGCGTGAACGCAGGCTATGCATCTGGGTAAGAATTTGAGCGATTCGCTGCGGCAGAAAATGCCGCTGGCACCGGCGCGAAAGGCTTCGACTGCAGAAGTGCGCTCAGAACGATCCAGCAACATGACAATACGCGTAGCGGGCTGAGCGGCGTGCAACTCGCGTGCCACCTGGAACCCCAGAGTGGGATCGTTTTCGAGCAAAGGGCTGAGGAGAACTACATCAGGCTTCTCGCTGGCCGCGACCGCCAGGATGGTAGCCGCGGTGAGCTGAGTTTCGACCAGATGAAAACGCTTGTCCCGGGCCAGCACGTCAGCGAGCAACTGGCTGTTCATACGCGTGCTGTCAGCAGCCAGCACACGAACGAGCGGCTTATCCTTACCGGTTTCAATAGAGATGTCTGTCAAAACTGACGTCTCCACCGCAAGGCATGCAGTTTCCGCATTATCTTCCTTCACCTGTCTCGATTTGATCGGCACATCGAAAGCGTGAGAGAAAAGATTATGCTTCCCTCGGATTCCCGTTACTGCTTTGTCGGAAATTTTTCACGCTGTGCGTAGGCCAGAGATTAAAAAATGCCGGAGACACGCTCACAGCCCTTTGTAAACTAGCGTTTCTACGGGGAACGGTAAATAGTACTTTAGTGTTCACAGATGGCGAAAGAAAGCCGTCAGGAGCTGCACCCGAAGTCGGCTATCATCTTCACCCCTCAGTGGCCCGCGAAGGCCAGCTCCTTGGCTCGCTGGGCAGCCTTTACGACGGCTTTAATCAGAGTCACGCGCAGTTTGCCTTCCTCAAGTTCCATAATGCCGTCGACGGTGCAGCCGGCGGGAGTGGTGACGGCGTCTTTAAGAAGCGCGGGATGGTCTCCGGTTTCGAGGACGACGCGGGCCGCGCCCATGGTGGTTTGGGCTGCGAGCAGAGTGGCAATATCGCGTGGCAGCCCTACTTTGACGCCGGCCTCCGCCAGAGATTCAATGATGATGTAAATATAGGCGGGGCCGCTGGCGGAAAGACCAGTCACGGCGTCCATGTGCTTCTCGTCGACGACAACAGTACGGCCGACCACATCGAACATGGTGGTCGCAGTCTGCACATGGCTGGTGTCGGCATATTTTCCTTTTGCGAGGGCGGTCATACCGCAGCACAAAAGGCAGGGCGTATTGGGCATGGCGCGAATGACGGGGATCGGGACATCGAGGGTCTTCTCGATCAGGCTGTTGGGAACCGAAGCGGCCACGGAAATGATTAACTGACGAGGAGAGATATGACCGCGCAGTTCGGCGACAACTTCTTCGACCACCTGTGGCTTGACGCCAATCAAAATGACGTCTGCGTCTTTGGCAGCCTGCAAATTATTGACGCCGACCGGAATGCCGAGCTTCGCGCTCAGTGCCTTGGCACGCTCTTCGTGAGCGACCGTGGCCGTCGTAAGTTCGGGTGCGAGCATGCCATTTTTAAGCAGAGCCTGGAGGAGAATGCCTCCCATTTTGCCCGCACCCAGCACTGCGATTTTCTTGCCTGAAAGATTATTTCCCATAATTGTTGTTCTTCTTTCCGTGGCGGCGTCGACGGCCGCGCGGTGATGAATCGTTTAAAGAGTCAATTGTATTGGTTTCGCGTTTAAGCCGCGACGCCTAGCAACTACGCCTTGCGCGCCTTCTGGCGACCGCCTTGCTCCCAGGTCCAGGCGGTCTGTACGATCTCGCGTAACGAACGGGTTGCCTTCCATTGCAATACGGCTTGGGCACGCGACGAGTCGGCGACAAGCGTGGGCGGATCTCCGGGACGGCGCGGTCCGGTGCGACGTGGAACTTTCGATCCCGTCACCTCTTCGACCATCGTGATGACTTCCTTGACCGAACAACCTACGCCGGTACCCAGATTCAAGGCCGCAGATTTGTTCCCCGCTTCGATGTGCTTGAGGGCGAGTACATGAGCATCGGCGAGGTCGTTGACATGGATGTAATCGCGAACACAGGTTCCATCGGGCGTGGGATAGTCGGAGCCAAACAATTCCAGTTCTCCCCGTTCGCCGGTGACGGCCTTTAGCGCGGCCGGAATTAAATGGGTTTCCGGATCGTGAAGTTCGCCGATCTCTCCGCTCTCATCTGCTCCAGCCGCGTTGAAGTAACGCAGACTCACATATTGCAAACCGTAGGCGCGGTCATAAGCTTCGAGCGCGTTCTCGAAAAAAAGCTTCGAAGTGCCATAGGGATTAACGGGCTGCCGCGGTGTGTCTTCGGTGATGGGCATCTTCTCGGGCATTCCGTAAACCGCGCAAGTCGAGGAAAAGATGAACCTGCGGATGCCAGCGTCCAGGGCGGCATTCAGGAGCGCCACTCCGGCCTCCGCATTATTTTGAAAATAAATGCGCGGGTTCTGCACGGATTCACCCACCTGCGAGTGCGCTGCGAAGTGCATGACGGCGTCCACGCGGCGCATAGCTTTACTCAGTGCATCACGGTCTACAATGTCGGCAGTAATCAACTCGAAACCGGCTGCCAGAAAGGCATGTCCCCGCGACAAGTTGTCGTAGATGATTGCTTCGTAGCCGTGCCGTCGCAGGGCACGAGCCGCATGACTTCCAATGTAACCCGCACCACCAACCACTAGAATTGCCAAATCATTTCCTCTCTTTGCGTTCTGCGTATTAATTTTCGGCCAGCAAATCTCGACGGACGGCTAACCGGGACATCCCCCTCTATAGACCGATGAGGCTATTTGCTTTGCAGGGATTAGCTGGGTGGTACTGGGGATTGCAGTCTTCGAAAACCTAAACTTCAGTCTGTCTGGCATTGATTCACCCTGTCAAGCCCAAAATAGAATTCCCGGAGTGGCCAATGAGGAGCCTTGCAAGACACCGAATTCAGCGCAGTGATTTCTGAGGTAATCCGCACAAGCCAATGATTCAATTGACGAAACAGCTTTATCAGTCAGGCATTAGTCAGATCCTCAGCCAATTCTCATTTCCTTGCAATTGGGCCACAACACTCTAGATTTCGGGCGATGTACTTCTGTGATCTTACATAGGGTCTCTTCCCGTTGTCTCCTAGGGTCAGGGCGGTATTGACACGTCAAACCGCCCGTCCATCAAGGCTTTTGAGGTGACTAATGTTACAGGACTCCCCCCGGCCCTGCACGTTGGGTTGTGTGCGTAAAATTACATGTGCTGTTTTCTTTCTTACTCTTACAGTATTTTCCTCCGCTTTTTCTGAAGCGAAGCTTGCGGTCCAGGAACAGGCCCCGCAAGGAACGGTCGGAATTTCCTACAACACAGTTCTGACTGTCACTGGCGGAACAACTCCTTACGCTTTCTCCGGAAGTGGTTTGCCTGCGGGCTTGAGCCTAAATGCCACGACTGGCAGCATCACCGGAGTCCCGTCAAGTTCTGGCACGTTCCCGGTTAGCGTCACGGTAACGGACGCAGGTTCAGATAAGGCAACGTCCAACTTCTCGATCATTATCGATAAGTCAGGCACGATCAGCGTGAGCGTCTCGCCGGGTACTGGCGCGCTCGAATCCGGGCAAACCTTGCAGTTCAGCGCAACGGTGTACAACTCTTCGAACCATGGAGTGACTTGGTCCGCCTCGTCGGGGACAGTCTCAAGCAGCGGTCTTTATACCGCTCCGCAGGTCAAGAGCGGCACTTGGACGTACCGAGTATGGGCGACCAGCATAGCCGACCCCAGCAAGTCGGCAACCGCGTACGTCGTCGTTACGCCTCTCGTCATACCGCTAAAAATCACAAACACTTCCCTTCCTGAGGTTATGGCAGGCAGCGCGTACACAGACACTCTAGGCGCCAGTGGCGGCACTTCTCCTTACCACTGGAAGCTGACCAGCGGAACGCTTCCGCAAGGACTATCTTTTTCAGGCAGTACGGGAGTGTTGTCGGGAACCACGGCGCAAACCGGACAGTTCAGTCTGACTTTTCAAGTTTCCGATTCGTCCTGGCCAACGCAACTGACCGCGAGCGCACCATTTAACTTGCTGGTAAGCAGCGCGTTGGAAATTACTACGACGCTGCTTCCCGAAATCACGGCTGGCACCGCGTACGATACGCCGTTAGCTGGAGTTGGCGGGACTTCCCCGTATAAATGGAGCATCAGCACGGGAACGTTGCCCTCGGGAATTTCCCTGGGCAACAGCACTGGAGTTTTTACCGGTACGACCTCGCAAACCGGACAATTCAACTTTACCGTCAAGCTTACAGACTCGTCTTCGCCGCCACAGACTGCGACCCAAGCGCTCGCGGTCACCGTGGTTCCGGCGCAAAGCACAGTTGCGGATTTCTATGTCGCGACCGACGGCAATAACAATTGGAGCGGAACTTTGTCCGCACCAAACTCGAAGGGAACGGACGGGCCTTTTGCCACCATTTCGCGCGCCCAGACGGCGGTGCAGGGCATCTTGAGTAATCCCAAAGGACGCACTACGCCTATTCAAGTGATGGTGCGAGCTGGCAGCTACTACGTGACGCAACCACTGTCATTCACGACTGCCGACTCCGGTACATCGAGCCTGCAAGTTATTTGGGAAAACTATCCCAGCGAGACGCCGGTGATCAGTGGAGGGATGGTAATCACCAATTGGACTCATGGCAGCGGCAACGAATGGCAGGCCACACTGCCCTCTTCCACGCAGTACTTCGAGCAGTTGTTTTACAACGGCGTCCGCCGGCTGCGTCCGCGGTTGGGCGGTTCATTGGGAACGTATTACCGGGTCGCTGCAACTGTGTATCTGCCAGGTTCAGCCTCGGGTCCAGCTCCTAATCCGAATTGCACGGTTTATATGGCGGGACTTGGCTGGGAGTGTTTCGACCGTTTCGTTTACACCAAGACCGATCCTATCAGCAGCGGTTGGGAGAACCTTAATGCACCGTATCCTCAGGGCGACATCGAACTCTATGACTTCCAAAAATGGAGCGCGGCAAAGCTCAGGATCCAGTCGATCGATACCACGAACAACATCATCTATTTGACCGGGCCAACTGTCCAGCAGGATTTCTATTACGGATTCATTGTTGGACACCGCTATGTCGTCGAGAACATCAAGGACGAATTAACCCAGCCGGGACAGTGGTTCCTAGACCGGTCAAAAACGCCGTGGACGCTGACCTATCTTACCAACACGGGCGAAAATCCGCCGACCGATACGGTGATCGTTCCGCAGAGCACCCAGGTGCTGGTGGCAACGGGACTGCAGTGGGTTACGTTCCAGGGAATCACCTTCGAACACGATAACTGGACGGTGGGCACTCTTGGATACGCATCGCAAACTGCAGATCAAGGAGTAACTGGAGCGGTGAGCTGTTACAACTGCCAGAACGTCACGTTCAATGCCGCAGTAGTCACGCAGACGTCAGGTGGCGGCATCGAGTTTTACACCAACAATAAGAGTGCGATCACGGCGCACAATACGATAGAGAATTCCGCGCTGTATGATTTAGGCGGGTTTGGAGTTCGAGTTGGCCTGCTGGCGCAGTATACCGATACGGACGCGAACGTAGCGCAATTCAACACTCTCGAAAACAACGTCATCAGCGGTTTCGGGCGATCCATTCCGGGCACTTTTGGCATTAGTCAGGGCGACGGGCACGACAATACCTATACTCACAACGATATTTACGATGGGTATGAAGCGGGTATTAAGATTTGCGCGTTAAGTTGTCCGCCGGGTTCGACCAATTCGCATGGTGCGTTCAATAACACCGCGTCATTTAATCATATCTATAACCTCGGCCAGGGCATTATGGACGATCTTGGCGGGGTCTACTTCAACACCGACCCCAGCGCCACCGGCAATCAGGCGCTGAACAACAAAATTCACGATGTGAATGACGCTTCTAGCCTCGACGCGGATGGTTACGGCGGCCAGGGAATTTATCTGGACGCAAATACCGCAAACACATTGATTGAAAACAATCTGGTTTATCGTGCGTCCGGCGTCACTCAGGCGCAAACTTGCGGTCCGCAAACCGCAGGTACGCCGAATACTATCAAGAACAACATCTTTGCTTACGGAAGGCTGGGCATCAAACAGGAAGGGTGTGACCCGCCGGCATCGGGTGTTTTGCAGTTTAATTTCACCAATAACCTGGTCTACTTCGACCGCGGATATGTGCAGACTGGCTACGCCTACTGCATGGATGGACCATGCACGGAAGCGATGAAGTACTCCGACAACATGTATTGCTACGCCAGCGGCGTGGCATGTGCGCTCCCCACGAATCCCTTCTACACCACGGGTTCGGAAGGGCGGCCGCAGTCTACGTATTACTCGAGTCTGTCGTCCTGGCAGGGTTCCACGGGTGAGGATTCGGGAAGTGAGGTGAGGAATCCTGGCTTCGCCAACCCGGTATATCCGAACGACGATTATTCGCTGTCGGAGTCTCCGGGCGTGGGGTTCGTCGTATTCGATCCGAGTGAAGCAGGGCGGAACAATCCTGTGATCCCGGACCCAACGGTGGCGCCAACGTTTGTGACAGCGCCGTACAATCCGGCAACGGATTTCTAGAAAGAGATTGAGTAGCAAACCGGGCAGCGGATCTCGCAAGTGATCCGCTGCTTTTTATTTATGTTGAGACTTGGACGCGGCAGCTGGCGCGCCAGGTTTTTCCAGAAGAATCGGCTTCGATCCGATCGAGACTGCTCCTCCACTGATCGAGGCCTTGTCGCCATTCAGATCGCGCTGTTGGGTGAAGTCCGCGGCGACCGAATACTTTGAAATCGATTGCGGGTTATAAGAGTTGGCGGCGTTCCAGACGATTTTTGCATGATAACCGCCGGGGCGCGAGATATCGCAAATCCAGACATCGTGATCGTCGGAACATGGTTTGGTGAAAGTTGCCCCAACCAGCCAGTTGTAAACCTGGCCGTATGCAATACCGGCTTTGTTAGTTCCGTTTCGCCCGTCCCACATTCCACCCCAGCCGCGGGCGTCGCCGCCGTTATCCCACATGAACCAATAAGCGCGCTCAACGCCGCTGGAGGCCTGCAGGATGAGCCAACGGGCCACGTAAGCCGCCTGGACATCCGGATCGGGGAGTTCGCCGTTGGTGCCCCATCCGCCTTCGGTGGCCCACAGCGGCTTTCCGGTCATGCCGCCTTTATCCAGCAACGACCGCATGGTAGCAATTTTTCCGAGCAGAGTATCAGGGCACGCGGGAGATTGCCCTCCGCCTGGACAGCCGCTTCCCGCGAACGTCTCGGGAAACGGTGCGGGGTTGATATTCCACGTTCGCGCAGCATAAGGATGGAATGCGCCAGCATCGGGATATTCGACGCCAAGCTGCTTGTAGGCGATCAGAAAGTTTCTCGTCCACTCGTCGTACGAACGGCTGTCACCATTGCCCTTGGTGTCGCCAGAGGTTGCGGCGGAAATATCGGGAGTGAGCGTGGTGCAGCTCCGGCATTGGTCTTTCACAATTTTCACCATGTCGGCGCACATCTTCGCGCTTTGGGCGTAGGTGCCGATCCAGAAGCCATCGAGGTTTGGCTCGTTCCAGCAAGAGAATGCGACGATGCGGCAATTTTTATTGGGAGCGGTGCCAGTGCAAACGTGATTCATTAGGCTGGTGGCGAATTCCTTGAACTGGCAGTCCGTTGTGGTTACGCCCGCGAGGGGCGACTGGCACGGTGCGCTCGTTTCAAGATCTTTCGGAGGAGAGCAGTCAGCTTCGCCACGGCGCGGTCCGCATGCCGCGTGTGTATCGGCGGCTGCCCACTCCGGCGTGCGGCTGAAGGTGTACATCACATCGACGTTGTGGGCGCGAGCCGCGTTAAGCCAGACATCGAGATTATGCCAGTCGTAACGTCCACGCCCAGCGCCTTCGAGGTGAAACCATGTTGTCATGTTACCCAACATTCGCAAGCTTCCGAACCCTACTTGCGGCCACGGCGTGTTGGGACGGTTGATGTGCATGCCGAAGAAGGTGGGAGGGATGGGCTTAGAGGGAGGAGCTTCGGGAGTAGCAGCGTTGGACGTTGAGGAAGTGAGAAGCACGAGGAAGAATACAAGCATGGTCAGCAAAAGGAAGAATCTATTTTTTGTCATCTCATTTTCCAGCGTTCCCATCTTACCGCGGTGGCCAGACCCTCGCGCTTATACAGCGTATGCATAATTTTGCACTCAGGTGGCGCAGTGGAGGCTGATTTCTCCCTTGAAGATGTGCGCTTCATGATACCGTTATGATCGAGTTGCGGTATTACTGCCTTTTCCTCCCTCCCCGCGCCAAGATTCGATAGGAGCAATCCACATGAAACGCATCTTATTAAGCCTCGCTATTCTCGGACTGGGCCTCATGCCACGATCCTTTTCGCAGAAGTTACTCACCACAATTCCTGTCGGAGGACAGCCCGGCCAACTCGCAGCCAACCCACTAACGAATATGATTTACGTTCCCAATGAAACTCTGGGTACATTGAGCGTAATTGATGGAAGATCCACCAAAGTCATCGCGAATATTCCGGCTGGAACCGACCCGGGTGCTGTCGCAGTGAATCCACTCACAAATTTGGTCTACGTTTCTAACAGCGGCGGGCCGAATCTGCAAAATCCCTCGATTATCGTGATCGACGGGTCCTCAAATCTAGTGGTTGACACAATCCCCGCAACGATTCCCGGCCCAATCGCCGTGAATCCTGTAACCAATATGGTTTATTTTGCGAACGGCTCGGGGGCCTCGGTTTCAGTACTGGACGCGACGAACAATGAAATCGTAGACACCTTCGGGACGTCCCACTGTTGCCTAATCCAAAAGATCGCCATGAACAGTGTTACGAATCGCATCTACGTCGCAGAGAACGGATTTGCAGAGCAAGTTGTTGTGATCGATGGCAGCACGAACAAATTCGACACCATCCAGGTCGCTGGCGATTGCGATCTGCGAGACATTGCGGTGGACAGCGTCCTGAACCGGATCTACGTTACCGACGATATTTGCGGCAATTTATACGTAATTAGCGGGGTGACTAACAAGGTCATCGCCACAATTTTCGGTTACCTCGGCCCGCTGGCGCTGAGCCCACAGAACAACGTAATTGTAGATTTCGATTTCGACGTGTTGGGTTTTCTCAATGCGACGACCGACTCACCCATAGGCGGAACGGTAACGCTTCCAAATGCTTTAATGCCTCTTAACGTGGTTGCTGGCAGCAACAATCGCTACTACGCTGCCTTCTACAAATCCAACGGAATCGCGGTGGTAGCGGGCCCTGAGGTGCCCTCACCTAAGAGTCAGCAATAGCCACGACTATCAAAGCATTAAATAAAAAAGGGCAGCGCTTGCAAAGACGCTACCCTACTTAACAAATATCGAATTGTTCCTACTCTAAAATCCTGACAGCGATAACGACGCCGATTCCTTACGCTGACCGACTTGTCCCGAAGGCTGGAATGGAGCTTTCGTCAAGAGAAAGTTATCCATGAGCAGCGCATCGATGCCGGAGCAGGCATAGCTTCGGATCGCATCGAGCGGACTGACCACCAGCGGTTCGCCGAACAAGTTGAACGATGTATTCAACAACATCGGAGCCGCGGCGGATTCTCCGAAGCGTTTCAGCAGATCCCATAGCGCAGGGTTCGTCTGTTTCTTTACCGTATGCAAGCGAACCAGGCCGCCGGGGAGAACGAAGCCCTCGGGCAATCCTTCCACGCCGGGACGAACTCGCGCCAGCGAATTCATCGACTCGCAAAGCTGGGAACATTCAAAATAGCGCGGCGCATCTTCTTCCGTAACCGAGACCGCAAAGGGCCGAAACCACTCCCGGTGCTTGATGAAGTCGTTAAGATTTTCTTTCACGTACGGCGCCCACGGCGATGCGAGCACGCTGCGATTGCCCAGCGCGCGCGGGCCAAATTCTGCGGCACCCTGAAACCATCCAATAATTTTCCCCGAAAGCAACAACTCGACCGCGTTCTCGGCCTGCCGGTCCTTCATGATCTGGAACGAATAGCGGGACTTGCAATTGTCGAGGACGTCTTTGATTTGGTGACGGGAATACGTGGGACCCCAATAGGCATCGGTGCTGGGAGTTTTACGCGGAGCCTGTTGTACGTGATGTTGCAGGTACAGAGCTGCACCCAATGCGCATCCCGCATTGCCCGGAGCCGGCGGCACGAACACACGATTCAATCCGACGTTCTTTTCGACTGCGGCTACAAGCAGAACATTTTGGAACAAGCCGCCGCCGAGACAAACTTGGTCGATACTTTCCCGCTTGTGCAGCGTCTCCACGATGTCGGTAACTTTTTCGGCGCAAACCTGCTGCACGCTGGCTGCGAGAGCGCGACGCTGCTCATCGCTCCACTCCGCGCGATTCTTTGGGAGGCGCAATCTGCTCCAGAATTTAGCCGAAAGCGCAAAGCGTCCGCCCACTCCGTGTTCCAGATAGCTGGAATCGAAGCACAGAGTACCGGAAGCCGACTTGCCCAGCATGTCATGAAAAACTTCGCGATAAAGAGGTTCACCTCCCAGACTCAGCCATTGCGTCTTGTGCTCGTCAACATGAGGGTTGAAACCAAGGATCTCGGTAACTCTCGAATAGAGCCATGCGAGCGAATGTGGATACGGGATCGGGCGCAACACGCGAATGCGCGCACCCTCGCCAACGGCCAGTATGCCGGAGTGGCCGTCACCCTCTTCATCCATGGTAACGATGAGACTGCGCTCGAAAGGCGAAAGAAAAAAAGCGCTGGCCGCGTGACACAAGTGGTGATCAATGTTTACGATGCGCTCCGAGGAAGCGCCATCTTGAAGGCGAAGCAGGCGGTGATGGCCCATTTCCCGCGCCAATCGGCCGATCTCGGCCATTTGGCAATACGCCGAAGCGACGGGAGCAAACGGCGAGATCTTAGCCCCGGCAAGGGAGCGGCGGGTCCAGGCGCGAACAGGACGGCTTGCAACCGCAATGTGATCCAAATCCTTCCACTGGATTGAACCCTGCTTTAAGCAAAATTCGATGGCCCCTTCGGGAAGGCCCCGCGTGGTTTTCGAACGGGAAAGTTTGCCCTCCTCGACGGCGGCGCGAATCACGCCGTCTTCGAGCAACGCTGCGGAAGTGTCGTGAGTGAAAGAGGACAGACCTAGGATACGCATGGCTGGGTTCCCCGATGGTTGTGGGCTGAAACCGGAGAAACGACAGCTCGCACAGGGTGCGCAGTCGTATATCCTCCGGCGTTCTTGCGGCAATTCTACTGGAAAAGATAGGGGAGGGCTAACTTAATCGCCATCGCCCACGGCCACCGGCTTGGCGTTCAACCGGCGCAGCAGCGGGCTATTCTGCGACATAAACTCGATGTGACCGCACTTTGGACACTCCAGAACGACGTTGCCGCCAGCCGTTCCGTACGGAAGAAAAGTAAACTTGGTGAAGACGTAACTATCAAGTTCGTTGTTACAACGCAGGCACTGCACTCCACCCGCGCTGGCTGCGGGCTTTTTCTCGATCTGCGAGGTTCGGCCGATTTTTTCGGCGTTAGGTTTTTCGACAGTTGTTTTTTCGACACTCATACAAGTTTACCTTCCAACGACTCTACCTCAGCATAACCGAGCCTGCCCAGTATATTGCCCGCATACTGTTGCACAAGTTGAGACTGTTCCTCGGTAAAGGCTTCGCGCCAGCCGCCAGCGGAGCCGCTGCGGATGAATTTTCCCTTGGCGGAAGCACGCTGCGGATCGGCTTTTTCTTTTTGGCGCATTTTGTCCATGGAATTATTGGCGATCGCCTCACGGATTTTTTCCGCCTGTACCGGCACGCCCAGGAATTCTACAATGCGTCTTAACTCCTGCTCGGAGTTGCGTTTTAGTTCTTCAAAACAGACCAACAAAACTTCCGAACGGCCGCTATCAGCCGCATCCATCCAGGAAATCGCATGATTGGTCCATGAACCGAAAGGGTTCACCGCGCCGCGCAGGAACTCTTCCAGATAAACGCTGAAATCGTCGGTGCCCGCGAGGCCCAGGGCTTTGTGATACGCGAACTCGGAAAGTGCCACGTCGCGGGGATCGCGCGCCAGATAGATCGCTTTTTTGTATTCCGCGCGAAAGGGCTCGTGAGTCTTGACGAGGCGTCCTCCCGCGGGTAACACCGGAGTGGCGCTTATATGGCGGCCGACGTCTGGAATCATTTCGTTGGTGTTGGAAAATCCCGAAGCGCGGCCCGCCAGAATTTCCAGCAGCATGAAGCGCAGCCAAGTGCTGCCCGAGCGAGGATAAGAGCCAACGAAGGCATCAGAGTGCTGAAAGCCGCGATGCCGCGCCCAGACGAGAGGCGCGCGGACTGGAGTCTTGGAAAAGGTGTAGCGAACTTTGCGCAAGATAGACATGGGATCCTTTTCTTCTTCGGCGGAATTCAACTGCGGGGCGAAACTTCGGGGAGGGCTGAAGATTCTTTTGCGGCGTCCGGGCTTTTTTCGTTCGACTTCGCCGAGCGGTAACGCCGCAAAACTGAAATTGGAGCGTAACAATAAACTAGAGATGTAAATCGATCGAAGGCACGCCAGAAGCGAAATACAATCTCGTCCCGGGCTCGCTCGATCAGGGCAGGCTGGGGTTGTTTGGTCGCCGGCATTTTTGGGTAGAGCGGCCAACTTCCCCCGTATTCCTGCTGCCAGTAAGACACATAGCGGTCGATCTTGTTTTTGAAAGGCAAGGGCAAAACTTCTTCGCGCCCTTTTTTGGGGCCGATCGTTTTGCTCTTCACGCCAGCGTGATGATCGGCTTCGTAAATGGCGGAACGATCCGCGCCTTCAAGAGAGGCCATTTGCGGATCGAAGGGAATTTGAAGAAAGGAACAAATACCGGAGAGGGTGCGTTCCGGCTCCTTGATCATTTCTTCGTACTGGATTTCGTGGAGCGGGACGCCACGCCGGGCAAGAGTTTCACACTCGGCTTTCAAGCGGCGGGTGCCGATCAGAGCACGATGAGTGATTCCGCGCTTGGCGAAGAACGAAGAACCGGTCTGCGCCGCGCGAATAATGCTGCGGCAAATGTCGGATGGATCTCTCCAAATGACTACGAAACGGGCGTTGGGGAATTCTTCCGACAGCCACTGAAGCGAATCGTAGTAGTTGGGAGATTTCTCTCCGTAGAGCGCTCCGCCGGCATATTGTTTCCAGGCCATTTCCGCGGCGGTCCGAAGATTTGGGACGCTATGCGGAATCTGCTGGCGGTCGATACGGTGCCGAGTGAGCGCGGAGTTCCAGAACTCCCAACGTTCCAGCCAGTCCGACTTGCTGCCATCGTTGCGGAAAAGCTGCCGCAGCAGCGGGAGATCGGCCTCATACATGAGGGCGATTCCCGGATGCTGGTTCAGCAACGTATAGAGCAGCGAGGTACCGGAGCGCCACATTCCAACCACGAACACGGGCCCGGTAGCCGCCTGCGCAGGCGTAGGCAAATTATCTTTCCTGTTTTTCAATCTGCCCGGACCTCAGTCTGCGCCGACGGTTTCTTCTTTCCGCGCTCCACGGCCCACGCGCGAGTTGATCCACGCGTAGGTAACGGCCAATCCCTGCTGGAGCATGATGGAGGGTTCCCATCCGAGTTCCTTGCGGAGACGAGTGTTGTCGCTGTTGCGACCGCGCACGCCCTGAGGACCGGAGAGATTGTGACGTTTGGTAATTTTCTTGCGCGCGATTCCAGCGACCATATCGACTAGGCCGTTGATGGTGACCAATTCGTCCGTGCCGAGGTTGAGAGCATCGCGGCAATCGGAGGCCATGATGCGGGTGAGGCCTTCCACGCAATCGTCAACGTACATGAACGAACGCGTCTGCTCGCCATCGCCCCAGACTTCGATTTCGTCGTTTTCGCGGGCCATCGCCACTTTGCGGCTGATCGCGGCGGGAGCTTTTTCCTTCCCGCCATCATAGGTGCCCAGAGGACCGTATACGTTATGGAAGCGCACGATGCGGGTTTCGAAACCGTAATCTTTGTAGTAGTAGCGGCAGAGTTCCTCGGCGAAAAGTTTCTCCCAGCCATAACCCGGCTCGGGATCCGCGGGGAAAGCATCTTCTTCGGTTAGCGGCTTCACTTCCGGATCCTTCTGCTTGGCCTGGTTATAGACGCAGGCGGAAGAAGAAAACAGGAAGCGCTTGACGCCATTCTGGCGCGCAGCTTCAAGCATGTGAGCGTTAATCAGAATATTGTTGCGGCTAATGTCGGCGTGATTGGCCGTGATGTAGCCGATTCCGCCCATGTCGGCAGCCAGGTTGTAAACTTCGTCGATACCGCCGCGCGTGGCGAGCAGGCAGGCGTCAACCTTGCGCAGATCGAGAATTTCCATTTCGTCGGCTGCGCTGGCTTCATACTCCGGATATTTAATATCCGCACCACGCACCCAGTGGCCGTCTTTCTTCAGTCTGGCCACCAAGTGATGCCCAATAAAGCCCCCCGCACCCGTTACCAAGATTCGTTTCTGCTTGCTCATTGTTCTTTCGTCTCCTGAAGATTGATTTGAAGAATTTTGTACTGCGATGTTGTCGTTTCGTAAACCCGACCTGGGGGGAAATTGGGATTAGCTGGATTTCTGCTGTCCAAAAATTTTCGGCGCTAAATGCTCTAGGCAAACTGCCCAGGCAAACTTTGAACCATTCACCATGTACCGGGACCACAATCGCCTTGGCTCCGCGCACAACCGGAACAACCACTCAAGCCCGTTTTCGCGCATCCATGCGGGCGCTTGCGTGAGCCGCCCGGTATTAAGATCGAAGGCCGCGCCCACACCCAGCATTACAGGAACTTGCAACGTATCGCGATGAGCGTACATCCACTGCTCCTGCTTCGGCGTGCTGAGGCCAACCCAGAGAACGTCAGGCTGAGCAGTTTCCACCGCTCGTTGCACTTCCCTTTCTTCTTCTTCGGTGAGCGGACGGAAAGGCGGGCAATAGGTTCCGGCGATTTGAATGCCATAACGTTCGTGCTCGACTTGCGCCAGATGATCGGCGACTCCAGGAGCGCCACCGTAAAAAAAGTGCCGGTACTTCGAACCAGTTTCACGGCAGAAAGTCTCCATGAGTTCGGGCCCATAGACGCGGCGCTTCATTTTGTGATGACCCTGCCAGCGGCCCAGCCATACCAGAGGCATGCCATCGGCGACCACCAGACCTGCGCAATCCAGCACATGGCGGAAGTGCGAATTTTCCCGTGCTTCCGAGACGCCATGCATACCGGTAACGGCCACATACCGCGCTGGACCGCGCTCGTGGATCCAGGATTCCAGCACGGCAATTGCATCTGGAATCTGAACTTCGTTTACGCGGACACCCAGCACGCGATAGCTGGGTATTTCGCCGGTTTGGTCTTGCATGGTTCGATCTAGAGTTGCTTGAGACGACACGATCAAGTCCCCCACGGGCTAAGGCCCGGGTTATAGGGTTTCTACAGCACGACTAAAGTCGTGCCCTGCCGAGACCCTCAATACAGTTATCGTTTAGTTGGACGATGGTTTTTCGATGATGAAGTTTTCCAGCACCAGCGCATCCATTTCGCTCTTCTCGAATGTGTTGTATGCATTGGCGGGAGTATTCACAATCGGTTCGCCCTTCAAGTTGAACGAGGTATTCATCACCACGGGCACGCCCGTAGCTTGTCCGAATTTCTCGATCATCTTGTAATAGCGCGGGCTCTGCGCCTTGAATACCGTTTGCAAACGTCCAGTGCCATCGACGTGCGTGATCGCCGGCAGAGTCTTCTTCTGCTCTTCTTTCACGGGCACAACGTAAAGCATGTAGCGCGCAGGAGAAAGATTCATCGCGTTCGGCAGGTCGAAATATTTTTCGGCGCTTTCGGCAAGGACCGACGGAGCAAACGGACGATAAGGCTCACGGAACTTGATCTTCGTGTTCACGATGTCCTTCATGTCCGGGTTTCGCGGATCGGCAAGGATCGAACGGCTGCCCAGAGCGCGCGGACCCCACTCAAATCTTCCCTGCGCCCAACCGATCACCTTGGCGTTGGTCAGATTGTTGACCACCGCGTCCAGCAACTTATCTTCATCGTCGTAGCGGGTATGCGGAATTTTGTTCTCCGTGAGGAAATCTCCGATTTCCGAATCCGAATTTTCCCGGCCCCAGAAAGCGTGATCCATCTGGAAGTTGCGCGGTTTGCCGAGAAGCGTGTTGTAAGCCCAGAGCGCGGCTCCGAGGGCTCCGCCGCCGTCACCGGCCGCGGGCTGTACGTACATGTTTTCAAAGCCGGACTCTTTCAGGATGCGGGTATTGGCTACGCTGTTCAGCGCAACGCCGCCAGCCATGCAGAGGTTCTTCATGCCGGTGGTTTTGTGAAGGTGCGTGGCCATGCCCACCATAATGTCTTCGGTGACTTTCTGAATGCTGGCGGCAATATCGGCGTAGTGCTTGTTCATCTTCGACATTTCCTGGAAGTTGCCCGGCGGCGTTCCGAAATATTTCGGAAAGCCGGTCTCTTCCGTAAAGAACAGCATCTTCGAGGGACGCGGTGTGCCGAACAGCGCGGCAAACTTGCTGTTGTAAGTTTTTTCCGTGGAGTGATGGAAGCTGAAGTAATCCATGTTGAGCGAGAACGAACCGTCGCTGTTCAACTGGACCACCTTCCAAACTTTGTCCACATAAATGGGATCGCCGTAGGGCGCCATGCCCATGACTTTGTACTCGCCTTCGTTCACTTCGAAGCCGAGGAAGGCCGTGAACGCGCTATAGAGCAGGCCCAGCGAGTGCGGAAATTCAATCTGCTTGTTCAGCGTGAGCTGATTGCCTTTGCCAATTCCGTGCGTGGCCGTAACCCATTCGCCGACGCCGTCAACAGTAAGGACAGCCGACTCCTCGAAAGGCGAGCACAGGTAGGCGCTGGCGGCGTGTGACAAGTGGTGCTCGCTAAAAAGGATCTTGTCCTTCTTAATCCCGAGTTCAGTCTGCAACGTAGTTGCAACCCAAAGCTTGTCGATCATCCATGTGATCATGGACTCGCGGAAGACCTTCCAGGATTTCGGATAGGTCTGGAGAACCATCATAAGGATACGGTCCAGCTTGCGGAACGGCTTTTCGAAGAACACGACGTAGTCGAGATCCTGGCCGGTGATGCCCGCTTCATCCAGGCAGAACTGAATCGCCTGCTTGGGATAATCGAAGTCGTGCTTCTTGCGCGTGAAACGCTCTTCTTCCGCCGCCGCAATCAGCGCTCCGTCTTTGAGCAGCACGGCTGCCGCGTCGTGGTAGTAACAACTAATTCCTAGTATGAACATTACACTCCTCTTTATTTTGCAACTCGGGTTCGGTCGGTTTCCTTACTGCTTGTGCGCCCACTCCATGTCGTAGGCTTCATCAGGATGGTCCAGCCACGCGTCGGGGAGCTTTTTGATTCGCAGAGGATCGCTGAACCATCGCGCGGCCAATCCAAATGGCAGCATCAGCACCGCATAAAAAATCGTTAGTAGTACTCGAGCCTGGAAGTTGCCGACCTTTTTGCCAAAGGCCTTCCATGCCGTCCATGCCCGTTTCAACATATTCCACATTGCTGGTTTGTGCTCCTCTAGTGAAAGTCTCGTGTGTCGTAATACTTGAGTGCTAATACTCGGCCCTGGCGGGGACCAGGCTCCAGCCCGCTGCTTTCTCTTCTTGGGGCTGGCTTACCTGTTGCCACAATCTCTCGCTTACGAATACCAGGGCGAATAACATAGTGAAAGTGGCATCTGGACGGCTGCCAAAGGCACGGCTAACCATGCCATTGATCAAAATATTCAGATACACCGCGAAGCACCCAGCGGCCATGGGGAGCGAAACTTTCCGCATGACCATGATGAGGTTGCGGATAATCATAGCGTGCATCATTACCATGACGAAAAGACCGACGAGACCATTGTTGTACCAGACCTCCAGAAATCCGTTATGCAAGTGCCCCGGTTGCCAAACGACACTGATCTTGTAGGCCAAAAAGCGGGAGGACATAAAACCGCGGCCGAGGAACATACGCTGCTTGATCAGCTGCCATCCCGCTGCCCACACATCGCTGCGGCCGGTGACCGTACCTGCCTGATCGGTTCCGAGATACGAGGTGATGTAGGCCGCGAGAGCGGGAGACAAAGCCATCACGACTCCAACGGCGACTACCAAGCCCAGCAGGAACCAGATTGCAGATTTGAACTTGCCCTGCCAGACGAAAAAGATAAGGCCGGAGAAGACGCAGGCCACGAAGCCCGCTTTGCCAGCCGCGAGAATCATCACTAGCATTCCAAATATGGCGAAAAATAGGGGCCATCCTCGATTTCCGGGTCGAGAAAGAGCCAACGACAATAGAACCAGAATTCCCGCGTCCGCAGCCAGCATCGTAGGCGCGGTTCCGACGTCGAACAGACGACCGGTGGCCAGAACGGCTGGATCTGAGATCAGCCGGAGCATGGGCATGAACAGCAGAAAAGCGAAGGCCCATTGCGTAACTACGAGAAACGTTCGCAAGTCACCTGAATTCTTAATCTCGTGATTGCAGGCCGCCAGCAGAGCAATCGACAGAAAAAGCTTGATGATCCAGCCTAGAGAGAAGAACGGCTGCTCGGCGTAAGCGCAGGAGAGAAAACACACCACACCGAACCAAGCAACCCACTTAAATGATCCTTTAAAAATTTCTTTCAGGTATTGCGGGTTCCTCATCGAATACAGAAAGAACGCAAAAAGGATGAAGACCCAGATCATAACTTCCGAATAAGCTCCGGTTGTAACCTGGCCACTTTCCGCATCCTCCGTCATATAGGAAAAGAAAGCTTCCGAGGCGAGAAGAACCCACCAGAGGGCAAAGACAAGATTCCGGCTGCGCGACGTCCCCGAGACGGCCATTACGATCCAGAGTAGAGCGAAGAACAAGACTCCAGCGATCATGATCGAAATGGCCTGATCCGAAACCAGCGGGTAAAAGAGCATCATCGCACCGGCGGTCACAGCGCACAGCGCACCGATCCACAGCCCGGAGCGCAAGCGCGTGTTGGGCTTGCTTTCCGCCGAGCTGCGGGCCGACTGCTGTACCGGATTGAGAAGAGTGAGGCTCATTTACCTGGGAAGCATTGTTTCAGACCAGTTCATGGAGCTCTTCAAAGCTTCGACCGTTCGACACACCCGCTCTAGAACAGCGTGTAGATGAACGGCGCAATCGCGGAACTCTGTCCGAGGATGATGAGGGCTCCGATGAGAAACAGGCTCACAACCATCGGCACCAGCCACCACCGTTTGTTACGCATGAAGAATGAGAGCAGTTCGCCGGCAACACCCATATTCCGTGCGCCGTTCCGAATGAATTTCATAATATCCTCGCTGGGAACGGGCGTTTATGGGTCCCGTCCTGAGTTTTGATTGGTTCTTGCGGCCAGCTCTTATGGAAGCAAGCCAACCGGGTTACTTCAGAGAGCTACCGAAGTTCTTCCTACTGTTTGTGCGCCCACTCCATGTCGTAGGCTTCGTCGGGATGATCCAGCCATGCATTGGGAAGCTTCTTGATGCGCAGCGGGTCGCTAAACCATCGCGCTGCTAGACCAAAAGGCAGCATTAAGATCGCGTAGAAAATTGTTAATAATACGCGAGCTTGAAAGTTGCCGACCTTTTTGCCGAAGGCCTTCCACGCCGCCCATGCCCGCTTTAACATGTTCCACATTCTGATCACCACTCCTTGGACTACTGAATCCTGTTTGAGACTTAGTGAGCGGTAACGCTCGAAGTAGACGCGGCCGGGGTTACCGAATTCGCCACACTCACGCCCGGCACCTGACAAGCTTCGTTGTAAACCGGAAGCTGCCGAATGACTTTGTAGAGTTCTTCCGCAATGATCTTGTGGCCGGCCACGGTGGGGTGAGCGGGGTCCATATACATTGCGCTCTGATCTTTATTGCGCATGACGTCGATCATGTTGACCACGGGAACATGCTCATCCTGCGCAAACTGCAACATGGCCCGCTGGAAGGGGTGCATGTCCGCATCTTTGACTAAGCCGTCTCCCCCAAGAACCAGCAGGACGAGCTGCGAATGATGCGATTGAGCTAGTTGCAGACTCTCCTTCAGACTGGCGTTGAATCCGGCAACGTCAAGATCGCCGTTGCCTTCCACTGTGGAGAGCGAGCCTTGCATCAGCACATGGCGGAGTTTGTAGTAGGCGATCTCACGAAACAGATCTTCGATAAAGAAATTGTAAATTGCGCTGCGCCGCACGATCGACTTGAATTCCACACGCCGCAGAAACTGTTTTCGAGCTGCGCCCTGCAACTTGGGAAGGTTCTCGAAATTTGTATTGAAACTATAGGAGCGGATGACGACGTCCGGTTGAAACGTCGGATCTTCGATGACTAGCTTGAGCTTTTCTTCCACCAACGAGTTGGGATAGGCATTCACGCCCGCGGAGACAACCTGAAAGTGTTCCCGGTTGCAGCCGCTCGCATCCAGCATCTTTTCCAGCTGCGCGCTGTAGTGCTGGGTGTCATCCATGCCCCAGCCCTGAGTGGTTGAGTCCCCAAAGGCGATGACGCGGAATTGATCCTTCTGCTTGGCGACCAGATCCACCGGATAGCGGAAGCCTTGATGGTTGATCGTAATCGGACGATGATTCTGCACCGTCAACGTGCGCCCCGGCTCGGGAACCCAAAGCAACTTATCGTCCGGCCGGTACTGCGTAAACGAGCCGTACCCAAACAGTCGCAGGCCAAGCTCTAGAAGCAAACAAATACCCAAAAACCAGCCGGTGAATCGCAAGAACCCACCACGCTTTTTCGCACCCGTACTCATTCACTAGCCCCCATGGGAATTGTCGTTACTGGCGCGCGATCCTCGCCTTAGAACATCGTGTAGATAAACGGCGCCAGAGACGAACTCTGAGCCACAACAATGAGCGCTCCCAGCAAGAACAGTGTGAGCAGGATCGGCAGCAGCCACCAGCGCTTGTTTTTTCCGAAGAAGTGGAGCAGTTCGCCGGCGGTTTGCACGTTTCGCACTGTGGTTTTGATGAATTTCATAACTCTCCTTGTGATGTCGGTATGATTGTCGGCAGATCCTCGACTCCCGGAACGCCAGTTAACTTCCTGAATCAAAATCCCTAGTTGATCGGCGCCACTGGGGCGGGAAGCAGTTGATGACGCTGTAAAAGATCGATCATCGCTGCCGCCGCAACCTGATGTCCCAGCGCGCTGAAGTGCGGATCGCATGTCATCGAAAAATAAGGCCATTGCAGTTGATGTTGATCGCGATATGCCTGCATATAGGGCGTCAAAGTTTCCATCGTAAGTTTTTGCCGATGCGCGACCTGTAGCAGCCGCTGATCGAGTTTGGCCGGAGCCAATTCTTTGGGCAGCGGTCCGAATTGCTTGGTAAGCCGCTGCCGCCAATCAGCATCGATGTCGCTGAAGTTTGACCACGGAACCACAACAAATTTCGCACCGTCGGCCTCGACCGTGTCGCGCATACGGGCCATCACTTTTTCGGTAACCGTCCACGCCGCCTGCCACTCCGGACCGAGCGGGTCATCGGAATAGCTGCCGAAGTAAACCGGCATGCCGTGCCACTTGTACAAAGGCAGGTCGGCCTTGAACCAAACGCGCTCAATGTAATAAACCAGATACGAATGGCGTTCCAGGAAAGTCACCAACCCATTCAACGGGCGGCGCTGCACCGGCTGAAAAACCAATTGGCCGTTCGAATCTAAATTGTAATACGGGCAATACCAGGTATGGATTCCGTAAGACTTCGGCTGTAACGTCGAAGAATTATTCATAACGTCGTTGTCGGAAACCGTCAGCAAAACCAGGTCGGGATGAAACTGCCGGATGCGTTCCTTGTACATGATGAGTTCCTGGGTCGTTCCAATGCCTTCGATCCCGAAATTCATCACTTCGACGTTACGATATCCCTTCTGCTGAAGAAGGTTTTCCATCTGGATGTTCATCACCTGACCGGGATTCACATGAACGCCCTCAACTACCGAGTCGCCGACCAGAGCAATGCGAAACTCCCCAGGCGGCTTTTCGAGACTACGGTCGCGGTCGCGAAATCCCCAGCGGTTGGTCTCCACTTCACCGGTGAAGCAGCCTCGGCTGTGCGTGACTTTCATATTCGGAATCAATGAAACACCAAGTTCCGAATCATATTGCCGAAAGGGAGCGCTGCGGAATTTTCCCAGCGGAAGCACTCTCAACGCAACTTCACCCAGCAGCGACAAGGTTACGACCATGAACAGCGCGTAGGCCAAGCCAAACAAAATCCGCTTGCGTAACGGCAACCGCTCTTCCTCGATCGCGGGCTTTTCAACTGTGCTGCTCTGCATGCTCACGCGGCGCCCGAGCCTCTCAGGACCGCTGGAATCGTCTTGACTAATATCTCCAGATCGAGCTTGAGCGACCACTTATCGATGTATTGCAAATCTAACTCCATCCACTTTTCGAAAGAGATTGAGCTTCTGCCGCCAATCTGCCAGAGGCATGTGATGCCTGGGCGAACGCTGAAACGCCGTCGCTGCCAATCTTCGTTGAAGCCTTCGTAGTCGCGAATAGGCAGCGGCCGTGGCCCAACCAGGCTCATATCTCCTTTGAGCACGTTGAAAAGCTGCGGCAGTTCGTCGATGCTGGTCTTGCGCAGAATGCGGCCGAGCGGCGTGATCCGCGGATCATTCTTGATCTTGAAAACCGGCCCTGTTACCTCGTTGAGGTGCTCGATCTCTTTCATTCGTTTCTCGGCGTCCACCACCATGGTTCGAAACTTGTAGATGCCGAAGTGACGCTTGTTCAATCCCAACCGCTTCTGCACGAAAATAGCCGGGCCGCGGGAAGTGAGCCTGATGAGGGCTGCCGTGAGCAGAAACAAGGGAAGAAGAAGGATGATCAAGCCAAGCGAGAACATAATGTCGACGACTCGCTTGAAAACAACCGGCCAGCCTTCGAGCCCGCCCGTGTAATGAGTGATGAGCGAGTCGCCTTCGAAATCCTCCGTCCGAAATCGCGCTTTTTTCAGGTCAAACAGGTTGGAGATGAAGCGGATGACAATTCCCTGCTCTTCGCATAGCGCCGCAATCTCAGAGGCGCGGGAATGGAAGGAGCGCATGGGGAGAGTGACCACCACCTCGTCAACAACATTGGAGCGCAGAAACCCCGGCAGAGAATCGAAGTCGCAGGCCAGCTTAAATCCGGAATGATGAAAGTCAGTAAGTCCAGGCCACTCCTGATCTACAAAACCCATAACGCGATAACCGAGTGCGGGGTTCTGACGCATCTT
Source organism: uncultured Acidobacteriaceae bacterium (assembly GCA_963818235.1). Classification (GTDB taxonomy): domain Bacteria; phylum Acidobacteriota; class Terriglobia; order Terriglobales; family Acidobacteriaceae; genus Sulfotelmatobacter. Next base: position 1,446,555 of record CAWFRI010000003.1, on the reverse strand, counting down.
GTCTGCAAACTGAATGGCGCGCGCATTTGTGCCCACGATCAGGATATCGCGCAGATTCCTGCCATGCAGGCGTAGGCGTTTGAGCAGGCTGCGCATCGCCATGCGGCTGGAAATCGCTCCCCCCGTACTCGCCAGCCAAAAAATTGCCAGAAACTGCGGGCGGATCAAACTAATATGAAATGCAAAATGTGAACAAAAGAGCAGAAATGTTCCGAGCGTGGTGGCTTTGACAATGTCAACCACCTCGTCCCAGCGGCCGGCCAAGCGCCGAGAAGCGTACATTCCAAATACCGAGAAGATCACATGCCAGACCACAAGCAAAAGCGAAAACGTGACGAAATTCTGAATCTTAACCCGTAGCGCCAGGAACTCGGCTACCGAGACCGTCGCATTCTTGGACACGACGACTGCTGCCAGTCCGAATGCGGCCACCATCAGGACAAGGTCAAAAACCTTCATCGAATTCAACAGGAATTGTCTTCGAACGTTACCCACCGGGAAACTCCTCGCTAGAGCGCTGTCGAACGTTGGACAAACGGGGGAAGAAACTGGCCTTGGTTATGGTTGTTAGTGCCGCGGAGTGAGAATGAATTTCTAGTCTGCCACCCTCTCAATCCAATTTACCGTGACCGGAAGCTTTAGGCCGGTCCGACAGTGCTTCGGTTACCAACTGACTGGATTTCTGCAACTGCATCACAATCTGTTCCATGTATGCCCTGGCTTCTGATGGGCTCAGGTGCGAGCCGTTGCCGCCGTTCGTTCTGTGCGGAACAGCAGGAGAGTACGAATTGCCGGGCAAGCTTTCGAAAACCTGAGCGGCACCGGGACCAAATTCCGCCGGGCCCCGGAATGCCTTGGAAGTGTGCCGGGAAATGTCAAGATCGCTGATCACCTCTTCGACAATCGCCGCATCCATTACCTTCTGTTGCAAGGCACAGCCCAAAGACATGGAGTTGAAACACAGGCTATTGATATTTCGTGGAATGCCCGCGGCAAATTCGGTGATTCTAGCGAGTGCAGCGGGGCTGAATACCGGCTCTCCGTGATGTCCCGCTACGCGCAGACGGTGCTGAATGTATTTATTGGTTTCTTCCAGCGACAAGGGCTGGAGTCCGCTAACCAGCGAAATGCGTTGCCGAAGCTGGGCCATCCGTGGATTAGCAAGCTTGTCGGCGAGTTCCGGTTGGCCGGCCAGGACGATCTGCATCAACTTGGCGCGCGGGGTTTCGAAATCAGACAAAAGGCGAACCGTCTCCAAGACCGCGGGATCAAGGTTCTGAGCTTCGTCAATCACAACGATGAAGCGATTGCCGGCACGCGCTTCCTGCAGCAGGCGCTTGTTGAACTCTTCGTGCATGCGCACAAAATCCTGATCGTCCGAACCGTAACCTAGTTCGGCCAGGAGGAAGCGCATGAACTCGCGCGAGTTGCACTGCGTCTGAAAGAGAAATGCCGTGCGAGCGGAGGTGCGAAACTTTTCCAGCAGGTGGAACAGAAGGGTGGTCTTACCCATGCCGGGCTGGGCGATCAGCGCCAGGAAGCCGAGCCCGCTCTCAATGCCGTACACCAGCGAGGCCAATGCCTCACGGTGAGCCGGACTGAGATACAGGAAGCGCGGATCCGGCGTAACTCCGAAGGGCTGCTCCCGTAGACCGTAGTAGTTCAAAAACATTCCTGAAGTCCTCTTTCGTTATATCGCCAGCTTTAGTGCAGCTTTAGGTCCAACGAAACTTACTGAGGCCCTTGCCCCACACTGTGCGAATTGTAAAGCTCTTCTACCTGCAAATCGCCGTGGCCATTCCGGCGGCCGTTGCCATTGCTGTTATGATTTCCGTTCTTGCGAGCCGCGCTCAATGGCACCGCCGCCAGCACGGGGATGTTTAATTCCGAGAGAACTTCAGACGGTGTTCTAAACGAGCTATCCAGATATTCCCTGGCAAAAACCAGACCGGTGCTTAACATGAAAGCCATCAACACGCCCACCATGCCGAACATAATGACCGAGCGGGTTGGCGAGATTGGAACGGTAGGCTGCTGCACCATGCCAATATTGAGAATGCGAGTCTGATCGAGTGCGTCGGCGATGCGGGCTTCCTCGCGCTTATGCAAGTAAAGAAGATAATTGTCTTCGTTGGCCTTGGCGGTACGCAGCAAATCCTGCTGGATGAAGCCGTTCACCTCAAGCTGGTGAGCCTTGCCTTGGTAAACGCCAACGATAGCCTGAGTCGCAGTGGCTCGCGCTTGTAAAGCGCTGTAGTCGGATTTGGCCTTGGCCAGCTCCTCGTTAATCCAGGCGTATGTGGGATTGCGGTCGGTGGTCTGCTCCTTCAGCGGCTTGCTTTCTTCCGCCGTAATCGAGGTGCGAGTGTCGGCGATCTGCTTGTCAACTTCCTGCACCAGACGATAACCGGGCTGGTACTTGGTTAACAGTTCGGTGCGCTTCAATTCCAAGGTCAACAGTTCGGTCTTCAACTGCTGGAGCACGGCGCCGTTGTCGGTTTCCCGCATCTGCGTGGTGAGACGGTCAGGAGTCACGCCAGATTGCTTCTGAAGTTCCGCGATCTTTTGTTCGGTGGCCGCCATCTCGGCCCGCGTCTGTTCCAGCGACGCGCTGAAATCGTTCAACTTTTGCAGAGTGATATCCCGCGAAATCTGAGGCGCAACACCGCTTTGTTCCTGGGAAAAATTCTTCAACTGTTCTTCGGCTTGGTCCAGATCGTGCTTATAGCGGTCGGTCTCTTCCTCGAAAAATTTCAACTGCCCCGGCGGCCGGTTCACTGCTACGTGCTTCTCCGTATAAGCGGTGATCACATTGTTTAAAACTTTCGCAGCGAACTTGGGATCGTGAGCCGAGTACGTGATCTGAATCACGTTGGTTTTCTTCAAGGGTTCAACCTTGAGGATTCCCTTCATCTTGTCGACCGCTTTAGCGATCTTCTGGTCTTCCGTTTCACCGAACAGGGACGATAGCAGAGACTTGCGCTTGTCCAAGCCGGAGTCAATCACGGCCTTGCGCAAAACATCTTCACTCATGATGAGCTGAGCTTCTGAATTCAACTGCTCTTCCGTGACTTCGCCCACGATTTGCGTGGGATCATTTTTCTCGGCGGTAACCACGGGATCGATACGTTCGCGCTTCACCACAATCTGCGCCGTGGATTCGTAGGTCGCGGGCAGTAGTAGAACTGCCGCCAGCGTCCCTAGCAAAATCCCGGCGAAGCACAGAAGAAATGCCCGCTTGTGGCGAAACCCGATGGCCAGCAGATCGCGAAGCGTGAAACCGAAACCGCTCGCGCTCGGAGTTTGCGTAAATTCCTGATCTTTCATGTCTTAATTTTTCTCCTGTGGGTCGTAACGATCCAACGGGGGACGATATGACGCGTCAACTACGGCTGGGCAATCTGTGCGCCAGCACTAAGTCCTGTATACGGAATGAAGGGCTTAATCTTGGAGAACTTGTTTTTGGGAACAAAAAGCATATCTCCCGGATGCAGGAGCGGATCTTCGTGCAGGTCGCCCTTGTTTTCCATCTCTTTCAAGTTGAAAATTTTGGCGAACATCCATTGATCGTCAACCCGGCGATAAAGGCGCACCTGGGAATGCTTGGATGCGTCGGTAAATCCTCCGGCGGTTGCAATCGCTTCCGCCAACGTCACATTTCCCCGCATGTCATAGCGGCCGGGATGGGCGACCTGACCGTCGGCGATGAAGAACGGTTTCTGAAAATCCTTCAACACAACCACGATCAATGGATCGTTCAAGATCTTGCCGTAGGCCTCGCGTAGCGTTTGCGTAAGCTGTGGAACAGTCTCATCCGCCACCCTGACATCCCCAACACTCCGTAGAGTGACATAGCCATCGGGCTGCACGGTTACGGTCTGGTTAAATTCAGGGCTGAGCTCGAAGGAGACGTCGAAGCTATCGCCGGCACACAAGTGATAACGCGCGTCGCGAGGCTGGAGCTGCGGCCCCGAGGCCTTAGCGGCCGGAGCGGAATTATCGGCGTTCGCGGTAGAAGCTGGCACGAGGTGCGCCGCTCCTGCCTGAGAGTTCTCCTGCGCGGCTGCGAGCCCGAGCCCGGCGACCGCAACCATTAGAATTCTCGCCATCCATGCGCTCTGTTTCATCATCAAATTCCTTTCAGCACCAAAAGGCAACGCACATCTGATTCCAAGCTGTGTTCTACAAAGACTACAGCAGGCTGCCTGACGATCGTACGGTTAAAGTTAACAATACTAAATTGCCGCCCCATTTAGAACTTTAAGGCAATTACAGCTCCGCCCTCTGAGTCCCATTCAGCGGACCCTGAAGAAACAAAAAAAGACGTAAGCCAATCTGCAGAGTTGCAGCCTCATAGCAGGCTACGTGTCAGCAAAGATTAGGCATCGCACAGTATTCGTAAAGGGGGGATGACGCTTGAGTGCCAAAAAAGCGACACACTTAAGTTGAATAAGGCTAACCGGGAATGCAAGATACTGCAAGAGGTCAAAAGCACTACCTACCAAAGACTCTATTGATTCCCCGACGCACGTCTAACACCCTATTTTAACAATAGGTTGAATCAACCTAAGGGCATAATAACTGATTAAACCAGTGTCGCAGCCTACTTTGGTGACTTTCTTTCAGAGTTCATCGCACGGTTGAATCATAAAAAGTAGCAGAAAATTGCACATAATCGTTGAGAAGCCGCGCCCAGTAAGGCATAAAGAGCAGAATTCATTTGACAGCACACAGAGACGTGACTTAGAGTTTGATTTCTCCCCCCGTAGGATCCTCAGGAGAACTCTCATACGTGTTGAATCAGGGTCAACTACATTTGTCCGCGAACGTGCCTTTTCGGCCGACGACTCGGCTGGTTTCCCGCTGCTCACCCACCACCAAATTTCACGCCACCAATAGAGTGGCATCCGAGGACCGATCTATGGCGAAGGTTTCTGTTGTTTGTTGCCGCATGCTTGTGTTGTTGATGGCGTTGACTGGATTACTCGCGTCCAGCGCAAGCGCCCAATATACCGGCCAATTCAGCTGGGGAAACAGCAATCTGAATGAAACGGCGCTGACCCCCTCGAATGTGAATACCACCCAATTTGGCAAGCAGTTCTCCTACAAAGTGGACGGCAGCATATTTGCGCAGCCTTTGTATGTCCCCAATGTCGCCATCCCAGGCCAAGGAACCCACAATGTGCTTTACGTGGTCACGGAGAACGACGATGCCTATGCCTTCGATGCGGATGGCCTGACCCCGAATCCGCTCTGGTACACGAGCTTCATCAATCCGGCGCAGGGAATTACGGCTGTTCCGTGCCAACTGATTACCGCCAACTTATGCAACATCGCCCCGATTATCGGAATCACAGGCACTCCAGCCATCGATACCACCACGAATACGATGTACCTCGATACCCACATCGATAACAACGGCGCGCTCTATCATTATCTTCACGCGCTCGACATCACCACCGGCGCGGAAAAGTTCGGCGGCCCGATCCTCATCCAAGCGTCCGTTCCCGGAAAAGGCATCGATGGCTCCGGAGGCGTTGTTCCCTTCGACGCGTATCACACCTTCCAGCGGCCAGGATTGCTGCTGATGAATGGCGTGATCTACATTCCGTACGGCAACTACCACGGGTGGGTACTGGCTTATAACGCCACAACTCTGTCTCAGCTTTACGTCTTCAATGCGTCACCCAATAGTACCAACTCGAACATCTGGCAGAGCGGAGCCGGCCTGACCGCCGATCCGGAAGGTAACATTTATTTCGCCACGTCCGACGCACCGTTTGACGTCTATAACACCACCAAGGACGACTACGGCGATAGTTTGGTGAAACTGAACAGTTCGCTGCAAGTCGTTGACTACTTCACTCCCATGGACCAGGCCTGCCGCGGCGGTCACGACGTGGATCTGGGTTCAGGCGGCCCGCTGATTCTGCCGACGCAACCTGGCCCATATCCCGATGAGATTATCTTGGGTGGCAAGGGCGGAACCCCATGTGACCTTTGGACCGGCGGCGTCTATGCCGCACCCGTCTATGTGATCGACTATGACACCGGTCACATGGGCAAGTACAACAACGGCAGTCAGGATCTGATTCCGCAGGAAATCGAGGGCGCTCCCTTCGGGTACTGGTCAAATCCGGCCTATTTCAACGCCGGAAGCACCAGCTACGTTTATCTCTCTGGAACCGCGGCTGACGCTGGCGTTGGAGATTACTTGAAGCAGTACACGCTAAGCAATGGACAGCTTGTAACTCCGCCGACCGCGATGTCTCCCGCCGTGTTGCCAGATGGAGCAACTCCAGTCATCTCCGCGAACAATACGACCAATGGCATTATTTGGGCGGCGGAACGGCAGGAGAGCCTGGATACTCAGGTCGGCAAAAAGGCTCCGCTCCTTCTCGCCTTCAACGCAACCAACGTCGGCACACTGCTTTATAGCAGCGCGCAAAATGCTTCGCGCGACGCGCCGGGGCTTGAAACCAAGTTTATGGTTCCCCTGGTCGCCAATGGCCGGGTCTACGTCGGAACGCAGACCGATGTCGATGCCTACGGCGTGCTGGCCGCGGCGAGTTCGGCGACCCTGACGCCTGCGACTTTATCGTGGGGCATTATCGCGATCGGCTCGACCAGTCAGCCGAAGACGGCGACCCTCACCAACACCGGCGGCACCACACTCACAATTTCCAGTGTGTCTGTGACCGGAACCGAATCGGCTGAGTTCCCGATCGCGACAAACACCTGCGGCTCAACCTTGGCCATGGGCGCCACCTGCACAATTTCCGTCGATTTCAAGCCCAATGCTGAAGGTCTTCAATCGGCGACGCTGAGCGTCGTCGATAACGCAGGCACGCAGACCTCGGCACTGAGCGGAGATGGCACCGCCGTAAAATTTGCCCCTCCAAGCTTGACTTTTACCTCCACCGCGGTGGGCGCCAGTAGCGCACCTCTAACCTCAACCATGACCAATCTGTCGAGCTCTGCGATTACGATTACGAGTATCGTGATCGGAGGCGCGGATCCGGCCGACTTTACCCAGACCAACACCTGCGGCAGCAGCATTCCGGCGAACTCCAATTGCATTATCACCGTCACTTTTACTCCAACTGCAATTGGAACTCGCACAGCTAACGTAACGGTCACGGACAGCGATGTAACCAGCCCGCAAAAGCTCATCCTCACGGGAACTGCGACGCAGGCGAATGTGAGCTATACGGTGCTGCCCACATCCATCGCTTATCCGAGCGTGAACGTCGGACTGCAATCGAGTTGTCAACCTGTGGTCGTGACTAATACTGGATCGACCACGCTGACGGTCAACAGTTTCACGCTCACGCCGTTCATGAATTTCCAACTTCAATACGGCTACGCTCCGAAGACTCTTTCGCCGGCCGAGACCTCAACTTACTGCATAAAGTTCGTTCCCCAAGCGGCGCAGGCTTATACCGGTCAGTTGTCGATCTCGATTCAGGGAATCACGACCCCATCCGTCGTTACGTTCACTGGCAGCGGAGTATCGACAACGGCCGCTTCTACGGTTACTCCAAATACTTTGACTTTTGCGCCGCAGCCTCTCGGGACCACTACCTCGCAGACGGTCACGGTAAAAAATACAGGTCACGCAGCCTTCCACTTGTCTTCGATCGCGAATGAGCCGCCATTCAGTTACACGGGCTTCACTACGGCGGTCGCGATTCAACCCAACACGTCGTTCTCGTTCCAGGTCAACTTCACGCCCACGCAGGCTGTCTCTTACACCAACGCAACCTATCTGGCCATGGATATAATCCCCGGTCAGAGTGTGAGCATGACAGGCAGCGGAACGGCTCCCAGTTCATTGGCAATCACCAGCTTTCCGACCCTGCCCACAGTCACGCAGAAGGCAACGTACTTAGCGAACCTTGCGGCTACGGAAGGCACCGGCAATCTCACCTGGAGCCTGGCTTCGGGCAGCACATTGCCAAGCGGTTTGACTTTGTCGAGTACCGGTTCAATCACCGGAACGCCAGCCTCTACGGTGGCTGTAGGGACCAACACCTTCACCGCGAAGGTGGTGGACTCGGCTTCTCACAGTGCTACAGCCCTGTTCACTCTGCCGGTTGCGGCTTACGTTACGGGAGCCAAGTGCAGCAATATCGACTGGGACGTCGCGGGCACGAACACTCCGCTGGAGGCACTTACCGACCTCGGGACCGGGACCTATCTCGGATATGAGGGTGGTTTGTACCCCAACGGTCAAAACACACCGCCTCCGGCGCAATTGGCTGCGGCGATGACCGATGCGCAAAACATCGCTGCTGGTTCGAGCCCCTACGTAATGATCTCCGTAGGCGTCTCCATCACGCGAACCATCTGGGATGAATTTGGCCCCATGGAAGCGGCCGATCCCGCACTTAACTCCAACCTGGTCCTGGTCAATGCGGCGATCGATGGCACAGATTCTCCCGACTGGACCTCGCCGACCAGCGGAACCTGGCAAACCATCACCAACTTCTATCTGCCCTATCAGAACGTGAATGCGAATCAGGTCGTAGCGGCGTGGATCATGATGCCGCACAGCAATCAGAGCGGGACGTATCCGAATGATATGCAGAACCAGGAGAACGACTTGATCTCAATTCTCCAGAACCTGCATACCTACTTCCCGAACCTGCAACTGGCTTATGTATCCAGCCTGCACTACGGCGGGTATCAGCCTTCGAACAGCTATCCTGAGCCGTACGCGTACGAGTTCGGCCTCGCGGTTCAGAACGTGATTGCGGATCAGATCAATGGCAATCCGGCGCTGAACAACAATCCGGCCAACGGTCCAGTAATGGCGCCACTGCTACTGTGGGGTCCTTATACCTGGGCTAATGGTCTACTCGGTCGCAACGACGGTTTAACCTACGACTGCCAGGATGTCACCAGCGATGGTCTGCATCCTTCGGCGTTGGGAAGAAACAAAATGGCCGGACTGCTCAGCACGTTCTTCCGGAGCGATCCGACTGCCGCGCCCTGGTACTTGCAGCCGTAAGGTCGAGAACATCGGCGAGTCAGTTTGCAAATTACGGTCGCCGGCTTTCGGGGAGATCAACTCCGAAGCCGGCGACCGATTACTTTTGAACCCGATTCCATTTGACTGCGGGGGTAGAGTATGCGGCGCAAACTTGCTGGTTCCGTGATTCTATGCGTCGCGCTGGTTGCGACGGCGATGGCGGAAGGATTCGTTGCAGGCGGCACATTCCCGGTCGGAGCCAGCCCCCGATTTGTCGCATTGGCGGACTTCAACGGCGACAAGATTCTCGATATGGCCGTAGCCAACTACGGCAGCAATTCCATTAGCATCCTGGTGGGAAACGGCGATGGCACGTTCAAGCCCGCGGTGAACTACGCCGTAGGTGCCAGTCCTTGGATGGTGGTTGCCGGCGACTTTAATAACGACGGCATTCTGGATCTTGCGACCATGGCAGGCGCGACCAATGTAGCCGACATTCTGCTGGGCAACGGCGATGGCACGTTCAGACCTGCGTATACAGTAACCGTGCAGACCAACCCCATTGCGCTGGCTGTTGCCGACCTGAATGCTGACGGCAACTTGGATCTACTCGTGGTCAACCACAGCAGCGATAGCGTGAGCGTGCTCCTGGGAAATGGCAATGGCACCTTTAAGAAAGCGGTGAACTACGCCGTCGGCTCAAAACCGCGCTGGGTCTCCGTTGCAGATTTCAACGCGGACAACAAGCTGGATATGGTCGTCGCCAATTCCGATGACAACACCGTCAGCGTTTTTCTTGGCAACGGTGATGGAACCTTCGGTTCGCCCACGCTCTATTCCACCGGCACCACCGATCTTTGCGTTGCCGTGGGTGACTTCAACGGAGACGGCATTCCCGATCTCGCCACCGCTGACGATAAATCCGATACTTTCAGCATCCTGCTGGGCAATGGCGACGGAACCTTCAAGCCGCGAGTGCCTTACTCCGTCGGAGCGTTTCCACAAGTCGTTGCTGTAGGAGATTTCAACAGCGATGCGAAACTGGATCTCGCAACCGCCAATCAGAATTCGAACAATGTTACGGTGCTACAGGGCAACGGAGACGGGACTTTCCAGGCCCGGAGTGAATTATGCTGTCGGCTCCAGCCCGGAAGACGTCGCGGTTGGTGACGTGAACGGTGACGGCTTCCCCGATCTTGTAACTGCCGATTTAAAAAGCAACAGCGCGGAAGTGTTGCTCAACTCTGGACCAGTGTCGTTATCGCCGTCGAGTTTGGCTTTTACTACGCAAGTGCTGCGTACCACCAGCGCTCCAAAAAACGTAATTCTGACGAACACAGGTGGTAGCGCTCTCAACATTGTCAGCATTATGGCCAGCGCCGAGTTCTCCGAAACCAACACCTGCGGATCGAGCGTGGCAGCGGGTGCCAGTTGCACGATCTCGGTGAAGTTCTCTCCCGCCGCGGCAGGCAAACAGTCCGGCATGTTGACCATTATCGACAGTGCGGGCACTCAAGCCGTTCCACTCACGGGCACTGGCACGGCCGTGAAGCTCGCACCCACGAGCCTGAACTTCGGCACAGTAAAAGTGGGTGTCTCAAGCACTCCAAAGAAAGTAACGGTCACCAACGTCGGCGGTAGCAAGCTGAGCATTACCGGCATCTCGCTTGGAGGACTCGACCCGCAGGATTTTTCCGAAACAAATACTTGCGGCAACAGCCTCGCAGCCAATGAGAACTGTAGTATCAGCGTGACCTTCACTCCGACCGCAACTAGTAGCCGATCCGCTTACATCACCCTCACAGATAGCGACCCCACCAGCCCTCAGAGGATTACTCTTGGTGGCACCGGGGATTAGTAATCGGTAGCCGGGTTCAGCGGAGCCGACACGAATGTGGCTGGTATTGCAGGAGCCTGAATCACTGCACTCTGGCGGCCCGCCTGACTGGGATCGAAGACCACAAAGCCCGGCGTGGGTGAACTCGAGAGCGTGTAGTCGTCAGTCGGGTAACCCGGATTCGCGAATCCTGGATTCGTCTGTGCGGTACCTTGTGCATCCTCGCCAGTTCCCTGCCAGCCGCTGAAGGTATAGTAATTCCAATCCGTACCTGAACTGTTCAGCGTGTCGCACAGTGGAGAAGATGGGCTGGGCTGGATATGGAACGCCTGCGTATCTGTAGAGAATGCGCCGTCGGTTCGCCAATACAGATTGCCGCTCAGCATCTGATATTGCGTGTAGGTAAAGCCACAGGAATAAGTGCATCCTTTCTGCACGCTGAATCCGTCGGTATATTTCTTGTCGAAGTAGGCGATATTATTCATCGCATTGAATTCAAGAATTGGACTGGAAGAGCAACTGTTGCTTGCGTATGGATTGCTCAGCTCGAAGATCCCCATGCGTCCATAGGAAAAAATATTGTTTTGAATTGTGTTCGCACCCCCGGCCATCGCTGGCCCATTTGACATGTGCATGGTGATCGAGGAAACGCGATAGACGAGATTGTTCTCCACGTCTACTGCGCCGGTCTGCGCATCCAGGTAAAGTCCCTGCCCACCGTACCCGTCGGTATCCAGCGTGTGTGCGTCAGTTACGTCATGGCACTTGTTGTTGAGAATTTTATTTCCCGTCGCGTAATGATTGGGTCCGCCCGTGTTGTAGTAGATGCATCCCATGTCATCGGTTAAGCCTTGCCCGATGTTGTAAATATGATTGAACTCGGTAATATTGTTGAACGATCCGTTGGAGTTCTGAGAACCCCAGGGGCAGCCCAAGGCGCATATTTCCACGCCGCTGTGATAGCCATCGTAGATGTCGTTTTGCGTGTAGGTGTTATCGTGCGCGTCGCCCTGAATCAAGCCAATGGCGCTGGGAAAGACTCTGCCGTAGCTGGCGATCAAAGTGTTCTGAATCGTTGTGTTATGCGGGACGTTGGCGTCTGTGTCGGTATAAACTGGAGGCATGCCCACCCGGATACCGAAGGCGCCCAGATCATATAGGCCGGCATTCTCGACCGTATTATTCGCCGTCGCCGCGCTGGTGTTGTTGGTATACAGTTCGATGCCACCGCCCGCAGTCTGAGTGACAGTGTCGCCATTGAAAGTAACATTCTGGCAATTGAAGCAGGTTAGGGCTCCCGTAATGCCGGGATCCTGCCGCGGCGATGGATATCCCACCGCCGGAACGGTGAAGTTGTCATGCTCGAAAGTCAGACCGGTAAATGTGACATATTGCAGGTTCGTCGCGATCATCACCTGCGAAGCCTGGGGGACGATTACTGAGTCAGCGTTCGGATTCTCTCCGGCGTTCGCCAGATAAGTAAGTGTCCACTGCGAAGATGAGCGATCCAGAAACCACTGCCCTGCTTGAGTCAGGCTGTCTTTCACATTTTCGACGACATACCGGTGATTCACGATGAAACCGAAGTCCGGACTTTCCTGATATGTTGGTCCGGTGAAATAAATAATATTGTTTGTGGTATCAATGGACTTGATTCGCAGCTTTGCTACCATCCACTTCTCGAAGTCATACACTTCAATATCGCCCGCCGGATAAGGAGCATTCAAATTCGTCCAGCTTGCGCTGATGGGATCGCTGGCGCTGTATTGAAAACGATCGAAGCATTCCCATCCGCTGCCAGATACATACACTGCGCAATTCGGGTCGGGCGCAGGACCGGAAGACGAGCCTGCAAGATAGACCGTCGCAGCCACTCGGTAGTAAGTTCCCAGCGATCCACCAAGGCGCGGACGCAACCGCCGTTGCTGGTTGTAGAAAAGCTGTTCAAAATACTGCGTCGACGCCGGCAAAGAAACTTGCCACTCGTTCCCGCTTACATTCTTCCAGCTCAAGCCCGAACCGCCTCCCAGTTGCAGGCCTCCGCTAATGATCGGAGTTTCGGACGGATAGTTTTCCCAATTTACTTGCAGTTGCGGTATGCCGGAATCGGCAGTTGTGAAAGACAGAGGTTGCGTAAGGTAATAAGTTCCTTGGCGGACCTGCACAAGTATGGTCTGAGTCCGGCCTTGCGGATTACTTAGAATTCCCTGCACTGCTGATTGAGCTTTCGCGATCGTGGCGAATGGGCCGTCGGAGCCGCCGGGGTTCGGCGCAGGCAAAGTGCCCGACCAGGAATCGTTTCCGTCAGTTGCCACATAGAAATCTGCGGTACCGCCACCGCTCTGGCCACCTCCGCCACCAGTACCGCCGCCACCACCCGTACCGCCGCCGCCAGTGCCTCCCCCGGTTCCCCCGCCTGTGCCGCTTCCGCCACTGCCCCCGCTGTTATTACCCGATGATCCTGGCGTAGAAACACCGCTGCACCCGGCCATAGCCAGAAGACTTATTAGCACGACAGCCAGCGCAAGAATCGGAATGGAAGACGACTTCCGCATCTTCGAAGCTCCTTGGCTCTCGCCTGAGATGCCCCGAGATTAGCGCAAAGCCGCGCCCATTCAGCGTTACCGCTGGACAACTACGGGCATGGGAATAGCCCAATGTCCCGACGTTTCTAAAGATTTTTAGGGAAATAATTAGGGATGAGCGAAGATGCACCAAAGGAGAATGAAAGGCGAAACCAAGAGGGCGACATAAAACTCTAGGACTGTAGCTCGAGGGGATGGTCTAGAAGCTTACGACTTGGGCTTCCCGGCAGCGTTCGCATGAGCCGGCTGTGGATGCTGCAAATAGCCGACTAATTTTTGTGCCACCAAATTAACGTTGGGTTCGGTGAACATTGCGGGATGGCTTCCAGGGATCGAGTAGAAATCGATTCCGCCTGCGACCAGGTCCTTCCATCCCAGTTTGAAATCGAAATAAGGACCGACCGGCCAATCACTCGATTGATGCAGAACGATCTTGCCGGGATACGGCTGCGGTTCGTAGCGGCTGAACGCGGGGTGAACGATGGAATCCGTATTACGCAAGCGTTCTTCGCCGGTATGGTCAGAGGTCAGCCGCCAAGCTACACGCTCGATTTTTCGTCTGGCTTCATCCATCCGGTCCAGCAGATAGGCGGTAGTTTCATTGGCATCCAATTTCAATAGATTCGAGAGGTGATACTTGATGCGCGAAGAATAGCGGCCGTCCTTGAAGGGATTCTTGTAGTAGGCCTGATTATGCGCGTCCAGCATGGCCAGCAGCGCAACTTCTTCGCCCCCTCGTACCAACTGCTGAGCGATTTCGTAAGCGATCACCGCATTCACGCACAGACCGCCAAGATAGTACGGCCCTTTTGGCTGCACTTCGCGCATTACATTGATGAGCAACCCGGCAATGTCTTCAAATCTATAAGGGACGGGCAGTTTGTTTCCATCGGTAAACGGCAAGTCGAGTCCGAGGAACGGCTGCTCGGGACCCAGTTTCTGCGCCAGCAAACGAAAACGAGGGCCACCGCGCACCCAAAACAAAGGTGGCAAAGATCCCTTCGGCTGGATGGTGATGATTGCCCGCTCGCGCAAAGTTTGCCCGGCGCTAAGCAATGATTCCGCCATCTGCTCGATGGTGGGCGATTGAAACACGAAGGCCAGCGATAAGGAACGGCCGAACTCCTTCTCAATACGCGCCAGCAGTTTCGCCGCAAGTAGGGAGTGCCCGCCGAGTTCAAAGAAATCCTGAGTGACATCGTCGCTTGACGTTCCGAGGATGCTCTGCCAGATCACCAGCAATCGCTTCTCGATATCGGTACGTGGATGAGCGTGTTCATGGATTGTGCTCCCCGCGGTACTTATTTCAGCGATTAATCTTTGGCGATCGAGTTTTCCATTCGGCGTGCGCGGAAAGTTCCGCACGAAATGAAACGCCGTGGGCACCATAGGGATAGGCAAAGTATTCTTCAAGAATGCGCGCAACTCGTTGGCGGAGGTCGAATGCTCCCCTTGGGCTGTAACAAAAGCGGTGAGCTTGAGATCGCCAGAACCGTTGCGTTGTGCGATCACCGCGGCTTCACGAATGTCAGGATACGAAGTAAGTGCCGCTTCGATCTCACTAAGTTCGATTCGCACACCGCGAATCTTCACCTGCTGATCCGCGCGGCCAAGGAATTCAACATTTCCATCTGCCAGATGTCGTACCAGGTCTCCCGTGCGATAGAGTTTGGTGCCGGGTTTTTCCGCAAAAGGATCGTGGATGAAATGCGCCTCCGTAAGATCGGCACGGTTTAAATAGCCCCGGGCCACTCCATCCCCGCCAATGTAAAGCTCACCTGTCACTCCGAACGGTACTGGCTGCAGATTGCGATCCAGCACGTAGAGTTGGGTATTGGCGATGGGACGACCAATGGGCACTGTGGGCGCGGTCTCTCCCGGTTCGCATTCATACACACTGCTCCAAACCGTCGCTTCCGTCGGACCGTATTCGTTGAACAGCGAGGCTTGCGGCAGCGCGCGGTAATGGGCATCCACCAGTTGGCGAGGACAAGCCTCGCCCGCCACAATCACGCAACGCAGCGAAGCCAATTGCACAGAATCGGCGTGCTCCAGCAAGTCGCTATACAAACTGGGAAAAGTTAGAACATGGGAAACTTTATTTGCCGCAATCAACCAGGCAAGTTGCTCGGGCGCCCAGCCGGAATCGCCTGCTGGAGCGATATCAAGCGTACCGCCGCTCGTGAGCGCGTGAAAAATTCCCGCGACTGAGCTGTCAAAAGCGTAGGAGGAAAGCAGCAGAAAGCTCTCCACCGGATCTTTGTAGTATTTCAGCCGGGCATGATTGGAGTGTGACAGATTGCGGTGAGTAATCTGCACTCCCTTGGGCCCGCCGGTTGAGCCTGAAGTGTAGATGATGTACGCAAGGTCATCCATGCTCGTTGGAGCTTTCGGTTCACGCTGCGAAGGCAGCGGAACCTGCGAATCATCAGAATCGAGGAAGATGGTTCGCATCCCGCGAAACGATCCGGATAACCGCTCTGCGATATCCTTCGTTGTCAGAACCACGCTGGCGCCGCAATCGGAGCTCATGAATTCGATCCGCTCCGCAGGATAAGTTGGATCGAGCGGCACGTAAGCGCCTCCAGCCTTCAGGATGCCCAAGATGCCCACGATCATTTCTACTGAGCGGTCCAAGCAGATCGCGACCGCGGCGCTGGGCCCGATTCCGAGTGTTCGCAAATGATCGGCCAGCCGATCCGCGCGCTGGTTGAGTTCGCGGAAAGTCAGATGATCGGTCCCGCACCGAATCGCCGTTGCTCCCGGTTTACTTTGCGCCTGTGCCTCAAACAATTCCTGCACAGCGCGCGGCTGATAAGGCTGGGCAGTGTCGTTGCAGTCCACCAGAATCTTGCGACGTTCCTTAGCCGTCAGCAGAGGCAATTTGCTGATTTGCTGCCCAGGTTCGGCTACGATCGATTCCAGCAAGGTTTGCCAGTGGCTGCCCATGCGCAAAATCGCATCATCGTCAAATAATCCGGTGTTGTAAATAAACCGGCATAGCAATCCTTCGGGGCGATCGTCCAGGACCAAACACAGTTCAAATTTTGTCGTTCCCGTTTCGACGTCAATGCAGGTTATATCCCAACCCGGCTCCAACTGCGTTACCGGCGGTTCCAGCGAGAACAAAACTTGGAACAGAGGATTGCGCTTTACGTCCCGGTGCGGATGTAGTTCCGCGACCAGCCGGTCAAGAGGGGCTTCGTCGTTCGAGATCGCGTCCACAGTTGTGCGCCGCACGCGATCCAGGACTTGGCGGAAAGCTGGATCTCCGGATAGGTCTGTGCGCAACACAATCGTGTTCAGAAAATACCCAAGAAGCTTTTCGCTACCCGCATAATTCCGTCCCGCTGTATTGCTTCCGATCAGAATGTCTTCCTGGCCGCTGTAGCGCTGCAATAACACGTTGAACGCCGCCAGCAGAGTCATATACAGCGTCGCGCCCTCCCGTCGGCTAAGCTCGCGTACGGCATCGCTCAACGCCGGGGGAAGAGAGAGGGTGCGCATGGCACCGCCAAAGGTCTGAGTCGCAGGCCGTGTTCTTGAAATCGGCAGGTGCAAGGAGGGCAAATCACCCGCGAGCTGCTGCCGCCAGTAATCCATTTGCCGTGCCAGAGGATCGCCAGCTAGCCGCTGGTTCTGCGAGAGGGCGTAGTCGGCAAACTGAAAGGGTAGGGGACGAAGAGGAGAAGGTTTGCCTTGAGAAAATGCGTCGTACAAAGCAACCAGTTCCGGCAGAAAAACCCGATAGCCGGAAAATCCGTCGAAGATTAGATGGTGCAGCGTGACGAAGAGACGAAAGTCCTCGTCGTCAAGGCAAACCAGCTTGGCTCGAAACAGCGGCCCGCGCGCTAGATTGAAGGGCAACCGAGCATCTTCGGCTGCTAGGCGCAGAGCTTCTCCCTCCCGCTCCTTCCGAGGCATACGGCGCAGGTCAATCGTGGGTAATTTTATGTCGAAGGGCGCGTTGACGCGCTGCACCGGTTCGCCATCAATTACATGGAACGTGGTTCGCCAGGCCTCGTGCCGCCGAATAATTTCGGCGAAGCTGCGCTCCAGTGCAGAGACATCGAGGGGTCCGTTTCGCCGAACCGTGAGCGGCTCGTTATAAAGCGAGGTATCCGGAGCGAACTGGGCATGCAGCCAAAGCTGTTGCTGCGCGAGCGTTAGCGGAAGCGCAGAATTATCCCGGCGCGGCGCGGCCGCAGGCGGCGGGGCCGGAAACTTCTCCGGCCGCATCTGCAGATACGCTTCCAGCAACTGCTTCTGCCGTGCTTCTGTGATTTCAGTCTCCGCCATTAATCGATCGGGTCTTTGGATCGGAATCCGCGGGCTTTGGATTCATCGGCCACGCGGGATGCCCCTTATACTGATAAAGCTTGTGCCTCCGCTACTTCCGCCGCGCTGCTACGCGACAAGATCGCGAACTTATAGATGTCTTCCAGCATTTCAATATTGCGCGCCGCCGTATATTTTGTTTCGAACTCCTGCCGCGCCAACCGCCCCATGGCCTCCATTTCTTCGGAATGCGTCCATGCCCATTGAACTTTCTTCGCCAAATCTTCCACGTCACCCGCCTGGAAGTGCAGTCCAGTTAAACCGTCGGTGACGATTTCCTGCATCGACCCGAGACGCGAACAAATCACCGGAGTGCCGCACGCGAACGACTCGGCAATGGTCACCGGGAAGCCTTCGTACCACTCGCTGGGAAAAATTAGAAAACGCGCCTTCTTCATCGTGGCCAGCGTATCTGGCCGCGAGAGCCTGCCCAAATACTGAACCGACGGTAGCTTTCCCGTTCTTAGTTCGGATTCTATTTGCTCGCGGCTGGGGCCATCTCCGGCAATCATGAGCGGGAGGTTCGGCATGTTCCCCCAAGCCTTCATCATAGAAAGCACGCCCTTCGCTTGCACCAGACGTCCTACAAACAAGGCGTAGCCGGAACCTGTGTCCTTTGAACCTGTCTCTTGCGAACCTGCCTCCCGCGATCCGGGATCGGGAAGCACAAAGTTCGGCTTCACTCGAATTCTCTCCGCGGGCAAGCCACCCTCGATCATTTTTTGGCGGGCAAATTCGGTGAGCGCGATGTAGCAGTCGACCATCTTGCTCCACGTGCGGAATCGGCGATGCACTCCGAGCATGAGACTGAGAGCCGCTGTTCCCGCCTTTGATCCCTGGTAGCACCCATAGCGAATGCCGGGCAAAAGGCCGTGGTGCAGGCATTCTTCGCAAACCTTGCCGTCGCGATAAAACTCCGCCGAAGCGCAAAGCAGCCTGTAATTGTGCAGCGTTTGCACCACAGGAACGCCTTCCCGGTGGCACGCGTAATAAACTGACGGCGAAATCAGCGGAAAGAAATTGTGGATGTGAACCACGTCAGGGCGCGACGCTTGCAGCATCTCCCGGAACTGCCGATGCCATTTTCTCGACCAAACGCAATCCACGGCAACGCCAAGTTTTTTCACCACCCCGTCGGGATACGCAGTCTGCTCCTGCACTTGCGTCACTAGATGTCCAGATTCTTTGAGCAGCCGCGCTTCAGACTCAAATACCTGGTCCTCTCCGCCCGGCTGCAGGTAGCGATTGTGGACGGAAATAATTTTCAGTGGGCGCATGATGAATACTTTTTAAATACACCGATCGACGGCACCGTTCAGAACGCGCTTTCTTCCACTGGCAAGGGCACGGCAAACTCCGGCTCCGGAACTTTCAGCGTCGCTACTTTCCTGCCTAGCATGACGAACGCGACAAGAACGTAAAGAACATTTGCCAGAACCATGCTCCAGATTACTCCGTGTAGTCCAAAGAACCGCGTAGCTGGAATACCGAAGAACAATGCGACCACACTGGCCGCACCGTTGGCAAAGAACAACGATCGCGGCGATTCCATGGCCCGCAAGAGGATGGCCGGCCCAAGCGCGGCACTCCACACAATGGTCTCGGCGGCGAATAGAGGGAGCAAGGAGGCCGCATCCATATACTTGCCAGCGTAGAGCATGTGAAATAACGGCCTACGCAAAGGAATCAGTACTGCCCAATAAGCGACCGCACCCGCCACAAAAAGCGCAGTGAGTTTAAGCGTCAGGCTCGAGGCACCCCGGCGCCCTTGCGTGCTCTGCACTCGCGCGGCCAACGGCAGGAACAGCATGGAAAGCGCCGCATAGGTTTGCAGTACGGGACCTCCAAGGTTCATCAGGGCCCGGAGTTCCCCAGCCACGGCCAAACCAGAAAATTTACTCACTAAAGGGATATAAACATAGGTTGGAATCCAGCCCACAACGCACGTCGCCAGCGCCCACTTCCCGTACTCCCAGTGCTTGCCCCAAGTCGTTTTTAGTCTGACCGGAGCGGTGGCGGCTTCCAGTTTCGCGTGCAACTGGAAGATCATAATTACTCCGCCGACTAGCGCGGCCAATCCCATCACGAGATACGCTGTAAATGCGGAAAGCCATCCCAGTTTGTAGACCAGGAAAGATCCGCCCACAACGAACGCGCAGTAGAATGCGGAACCAAAGGCGGCAGGACCGGGTGATAGTTTTAAGTAAAAGCTGCGGCGCCCCAATGCATGAATCAGGATAAACGGCGCGGCCACGGTCATGCCCGCAAAGGCCATTGCGGAAACCGGAGAATGCCACCAAACCTTCGCGGCAACCGCTGTTCCGCCCAATGCCAGGCAGATAGCGAATGAAATGCCCCAATGCAACCACACATTCGACTGCAAGTAACCGCGAAGGTTGTTGGGGTATGAAGTTCCCGAGAAGACGGAAAGTGGTTCGAGCACCAGCGCCTGGTACAAGAATGTAACCAGGATAAAAATACTGAAGGCCAGCGCGTACGCGCCGTACTGTTCCGGCGCCATCCAGCGTGCGAGTAAAATTCCCAGCAAAAAATTCGACCCGGAAAAAAGGCCATAGTCGAGAATTGCCAACCCGCCCTTGGTCACCCATGGGATAAATTTGTTGAAGATAAAGTCGCGGCTGAACGGAGAAATACGTTGCTCTTCTCCGCCTGTTGGCTCGACTGTATCCTCTGGCCTTCGTGAACTAAGCACCGGCACCAAAATCTCCTGAATGCCGGATTATGTTTTCCGGCACTGCTGTTTCATAAGTTAACGGGAAGTCAACGATGGCATAGCGCACCCTCTTCGGCTGCTTCCGAGTACGCCTTCTCCAGCCGCGCGCGAATCGCGGCCGCCAACTGTTTTACTTGCGGCTCATTCAGAATGTTACCGTGATCGCCATCAATCTCATGCACTTCAACTCCACCGGCGGCATACTTGCGCCAGCTCTCTTGCGGATCATCCAGCCCGCGCAAGGCTTTTTCGCTGGCGCGAAACAACACCACCTGGCCCCCGTAAACCTGAGGTGAATATTGCCGTTCAGCCCGCGCGCACCCTTCTCGCACGGCCTTGATCGA
Organism: uncultured Acidobacteriaceae bacterium; assembly: GCA_963818235.1. GTDB lineage: Bacteria > Acidobacteriota > Terriglobia > Terriglobales > Acidobacteriaceae > Sulfotelmatobacter. Next base: position 1,425,743 of record CAWFRI010000003.1, on the reverse strand, counting down.
TTGCGGAAGAGAAAGCGCATCGATTCTTCGCTTGACTCCCCGCGCATAGCGAGTCGACCGCTTCTTCACATACGCCAGCTTTTGTTCCGTCGAAAGCCCAAAGAACTTCCCAAACAACGACCGCCCTCGGTTGGAGGCAGGAAGATAAGTATCGACCAAAATCAGCGCTTTTACCTCTTCTTGCTCTGCCACAAGGCGACGCGCCATCTCGAGCGCTACCAACCCTCCGAACGAATATCCACCCAGGAAGTATGGCCCCTGCGGTTGCGCTAAACGCAAATGTTCCAGATACAACACCGCCATATCTTCGATGCGATCCAGGCAGGGCTGCTTCCCGTCCATCCCCTGAGCCTGGAGGCAATAAAAAGGCTGATCGGGAACCATGTGCCGCGCCAGTTCATGAAAGCGCATCACCGTTCCACCCAGTCCGTGAACAAAGAAAAATGTTGGCTTCGAACCCGCCACATGCAGCGGAACCAATGGAGACCACGACGAGCTTTCTACCCGCAACAGCGACACCAGACTTTCCACTGTCGGAGCCTGGATCAGAGCGGTGATGGTCAACTTCTTGCCGAATTGGTTTTCGATCCTGCTGGTCAGCCGCACCGCCAGAAGAGAATGGCCGCCCAGTTCAAAGAAATTGTCGCGCACTCCGACCGGCTTTTTGCCCAATACATGTTCCCACAGGGTCACCATCCGGGACTCAAATTCGTCTCGCGGAGCCACATAACCTTCCGCACTCCCCGCTTCCGGCTGCTCCGGCGCGGGCAGCGCCCGGCGGTCCACTTTGCCATTGGGAGTAAGCGGAAACGATTTCAGAAAAACGAAATCCGCCGGAATCATGTATTCGGGCAGAAGATTCTTCACGTAGCGGCGCAGTTCGACCGAGGTCACCGCATTCGGCAGAGCGACAATGTATCCCGTCAACCGCTTCTCGCCATTTACCTCCCGCGCCGTAACGACCGCCTGCGCCACTCCGGGATGTTTCTCCAGAACCGCCTCGATCTCGCCCAGTTCAATACGGAAACCGCGGATCTTCACCTGAAAATCGATTCGCCCCTGAAACTCGATGTTGCCGTCCGGCAAATACCGAACCATGTCGCCGGTTTTGTACAAACGCGCATCACCTTCCGTACTGAACGGGTCGACAATAAATTTTGCCTCTGTCAGTTCGGGATGGTTCAAATATCCACGGGCAACTCCGGGGCCGCCAATATGCAATTCGCCCGGCTCTCCGATGCCGACCGGCTGTAACTCGGAATCGAGAACGTACAGACGAACATTCGCGATCGGACGCCCAATCGGAAGATTATCGGGAAACGGCTGTGAAGGATCAGGTTCGTAGGCGCTCACGATGACACTGGTCTCCGTTGGCCCATAAGTATTCACCCAGCGAACCCGGTGGCCGCCAACCTTTAGCCAGGATGCATATGCCGAAGCCGACGCTTTTTCGCCGCCCACAATCACTAAGCGCAAGCGCTCCGGCAACTGCTCACCCGATTCCGCTAATTCGTGCACCAGTTCATGCCAGTACGCCGTGGGCAGATCGAGAGCGCTAATTCTCTGTTGCCTAATCCATCGCAGGAAATCCGTGGCCGCCAGCGACATTTGCTCGCTGCGCAGAACAACTGTCGCTCCGGCAAACCACGTTGGAAAAATCTCCTCTACGGCGATGTCGAAGCTGATGGAGGAAAACTGCAACATCCGGTCGCTGCGCTCGATGCCGTAAAGATCAATCGATGCTATTCCATGGTTGACCAATCCGCGATGCATCAGAAGCACGCCGCGCGGTTTTCCAGTTGAGCCCGAAGTGTAAATAATGTAAGCGAGATTTTCTGGCTTTGTAACCAAAGAAAGATTGGCGGGGCTGTAGCCGGAAAGAATCTTCCAGCCATTCTCCAGATACAAAACCTCCGCCTTTACATTGCCCAGAGAAGAATGCAGCACGGGCTGCGTAATTAGCACGGGCGCGCGCGAGTCTTCCAGAATGTACGCCAGGCGATCCTTGGGATAGTCCGGATCGAGCGGCACGCAGGCCCCGCCCGCTTTCAACACCGCCAGCAACGCGACCGGCAGTTCCAGAGAGCGCTTCAGGCAAATCGCCACCGGAACGTCCGGTCCTACGCCCTTTTGCCGCAGGAGGCACGCTAACTGGTTGGCTCGCGCGTTCAGTTCCTCGTAACTAAGCTGACGGCCTTCCTGGGCAACGGCTGGGGCCTTGGGATTCTCTTCCGCCTGCGCTTCGACCAACTCATGTACGCACTTGTCCGAAGGAAACCGCTTATTGGTATCGTTCCATTCCACCAAAATGCGCTGCCGTTCGGCGTCCGTCATGCGGACGGAACTGTGCTGGCCGGTGGATTCCTGGCGACCTGCACTCATTGCGAAAGATTCTCCTGCGCACGGCTTGACGAAGCCGGATTGGAAACTTCGAAGTTCACCTTAAGCGACGTAAGACCACGCAAGCCAAGGTTCGTACGCCAAACCAAATCTTGCGGGGCGAGTTGGATATCTTCAAATCGGCGCAACAAGGCTGCGAAGGCGACTTGACCTTCCATGCGGGCCAGCGGCGCGCCAAAACAAAAATGCGCGGCATAACCAAAAGCCAAATGGCGATTATCGGTGCGCGCCACATCGAAGCGGTCCGGCTCGGGAAATCTCTCCGGGTCCCGGTTAGCCGCCGCCATCACCGCAATCACTGCCTGGCGCTTACGAATCTGCTTGCCACCTAATTGACGGTCGCTGGGAGCCAGCCGCGCCGTATGCTGGCTGGGGCTTTCAAAACGCAACATCTCTTCCACGGCGGACGCAGTCAGCGACGAATCCGCACGCAGCTTTTTCATTTGCTCGGGATGGCGCAGCAACGTGAGCACGCCGTTGCCGATCAAATTCGTCGTTGTCTCTTGTCCACCAACCATAGTAATAATCGTGTTGGCTACGACTTCTTCTTCGGTCAGTCGGTCGCCATCCATCTCAGCGGAAAGCAGCGAGTGTATCAAACCTTCACGGGGATGCCGCTTGGTTTCCTGCACGGCATCGCGAAAGTACGCGGTCATTTCCTCCACTGTTTGCAACATGCGGCCCGCGTGATCGGGATTGTGTTGAAAGTTTCCCAACATCTCCGCAAAATTAGCGGACCAAGCCTTGAGGCGGTACCTGTCTTCTACGGGAAGGCCCAGCATCTCGGCTGTAACAATCGCTGGCAGCGGTTCCGCCAAGTCTGCAATTACATCCATCGATCCCCGATTCTGAACAGCGTCGAGTAACTGTTCGACGATTTCCTGAATGTGGGCGCGGAGTATTTCGATGCGGGCAGGAGTAAAGGCTTGCGACGCCAATCCGCGCAAACGGGTGTGGGCAGACGCATCCATAAAAAGCATCTGCTTCACCATCAACTGCGCCAGTGGGGCCATTTGTGGGAGTCCCATGGATTCTAGCTGTTCTGGCGTGGGAGTACGATCGGCCGCGAAGGTATGCAGAACCTCAAGAACATCGGCGTAGCGGGTGACCACCCAGGTGTGCAAGAACGGGTCCCAGTGAACGGGATCTTCCCGGCGAAGGCGGTGAAATAGAGGATAAGGATTGGCTAGAACCGCGGGATCAAGCAGATGATAGAGACTGAGCGCCGCGTCGTCATTCTCGACACGGGCAACAGATTCAGCTCCCGAAGACACTAACGCTTCCCCTCGAACGCAAACTGGGACAATGCGCGCCGGTCCTCCACACTCATGGCTTCAACTTTGGCGAGAATGAGCTTTTCCACTTCCAACGACATTTCTTCAAGAGTGGGATGATCGAAGAGGCTGAGGAGGCTGAGTTCCACTCCGAAGGATTCGCTAATCCGCGAAATCAATTGCGTGCCTAGCAGCGAGTGGCCGCCCAGCAGGAAGAAATTATCTTTCACGCTCACCCGGTCTACGTGCAGCAACGGCCTCAAAATGGCCGCCAATCGCTGTTCCACCGTGGTACGGGGGCCGATAAATTTGTCATCGGCCAGAGCATTCGAAGCAGTAGGCGCAGGAAGCGCGGCATAGTCCAGCTTGCCATTTAGGGTGAGCGGAAGAGCTTCAACCCGTACGAGCACCGCCGGTAGCATGTAATCGGGCAATTGCTGGGAAAGCTTTTGGCGGAGAAGCGTCGGGTCGATCTTAGCTGCCGATGCTAACACAATGTAAGCCACCAGCCGCTTTTCCGCTTTGCTTTCATCCAGAGCGACTGCGCTGGTTTGCACCCCCGGATACTCGTTCAAGGCAGAAATAATCTCGCTCGGCTCTACCCGATACCCGCGAATCTTCATTTGATCGTCCAGCCGCCCCAGGAAGTCGATCTCGCCAGTCGGCAATAATCGGGCACGATCCCCCGTTCGATACAGACGACCGGAACCGTTCAGCGGATTGTGCACAAATCTCTGTGCCGTGAGTTCCGGATTGTTACGGTAGCCGCGAGCCACGCCCGCGCCACCAATATAAATCTCGCCAGTCTCACCCTTTGCCACTGGCCTCATCGTCTCATCCAGTAGGTAGATTTGCGTGTTGTCGATGGCATACCCGATCGAAGGTATGCGGCCGTCATCCTCAGGTTTCACTCGCCCCGAAGTCGCGACGACCGTAGCTTCCGTCGGACCGTAATTATTTATCAAAGCAAACGGAAGACGGGAATCTGGCCTCCGATGCAAAGTATCGGCCCCAGTGAGAAGAATGCGCAATGCCGTGTCTGATGGCCAGTCCAACAGAAGCATCTGTTCTGCCAGCGCTGTCGGCAAAAATGCGATGCTGATCTTCTGGCTCAGCAGCCATTTGCGAATCGCTTTCGGATCGCTGCGGACCGATTCCTGAGGAATGTGTACGCTGGCTCCCGCCGCCAGATAGGGCCAGAGTTCCCACACGGCTGCATCAAAACCGACCACCGCTTGCAGGCTGGCTCGCTCAAACGAAGTTACGTCAAAAGCACGGACGTGCCAATCGATCAGGTTGCGCAGGCCGCCATGCGTCGCCTCAACCCCCTTCGGCTGCCCCGTGGAACCGGAAGTATAAATTACGTACGCAAGACTCTCGGCGGATAGAGCGCTGCGCGGGCAATCAGAAGCATAGCTGGCCAACAGCGGATGCAGTTGATCCCAATCCAGCACCGACCATGTGCCCTTGGGAAGCCGCTCAATATTCGCGCCCTGGCTCAAGACTACGGACACGTTGGCATCCGTCAGCATGTAGCGCAGACGCTCGGCCGGCAAAGAAGTATCAAGCGGCAAATAGGCTGCACTCGCCTTAAGCACCGCCAGCGCTCCAATGATCGAGGCAGACGAACGCTCCAGATGCAACCCAACCACATCCTCCTCACCCAAACCGTTGGCTCTTAGATAATGGGCAAGTTGGTTGGCGCGACGATCCAGTTCCGCGTAAGTCAATCGCTCGGAGTTTGATTCGACAGCTACAGCTTGTGGATTGGCGGCTGCTTGTCGCGCCACCAAATCCGGGACGGAGATCCACTGCGGCATCGCAGTGGTGGCTCCTGCGGGGAGTTCAGCCAAATGTGTCTCTGTTTTCAAAGCGCACTCTCGTTGGCAAGTTAAGATTTAAACAGGGCCCAGAACCATACCGGATGACTACTGATCCTGTACGGCTCGCGTGCGGAAGTCTGATTGCTTCCTTATTGCAGCGCGGAGGCTGGGGGAGCCGCCTGTCCTCGCCAAACGACTAGGTCGAATTACTACTTCCTCTTGCTCAAAACCAATTGCTCGATCGAGTTTACACTCTTAAGCGTCTCAGCATTGATCTCTTCATCGCTGACGCGCACTCGCAAATCCTCTTCCAGGAAGGAAACGATCCGGAAAATTCCTAGTGAATCGACGACGCCGCTCTCCATCAGGTTTTCATCGTCGGAAAACGATGTGATCCCTTTGGCATGCGCGAGATTCTCCATGATGAAATCGCGGATTTGATCCTTGAGAACTGGGGCCTGAGTTACGGGTGTTTGGTTTACGGTGGACATTGCGAGCGGTTCCTCCTGGTTTCTGTGATCGTAAAAATTTGATTACGTTACGTTATTGCGAAACTACTTCCGATGCGGGCTGGTTGGCTCCGCGAATACTTTGCTGCGTAAGTTGTACCCGGTCGATTTTTCCGGTTGAAGTCTTCGGTAAACTATCGCGAAACTCGATAAGCTCCGGGATCATGTACTTCGGAATGCGGCTGCCGCAATGCTGTTGCAGCTCCGAAGGCTTGATGGTACGGCCATCGTGCGCGGCGATCACTGCTACGATGCGGTTGCTGACGATGTCATCGGGGATGGCGATTGCCACCGCTTCTTTCACCGCGTCGTGACTGAGCAGCGCGCTTTCGATTTCGCCAAGCTCGATCCGGTAGCCGCGGCTCTTGATCATGCTGTCGCGGCGTCCCAAAAAATAATAGTTGCCGTCTTCGGCAAGCTGCACAAGGTCACCGGTGCGGTAAACTTTTTCGTCGAAGTTTTTCTGAAACCGATTGGGAAGAACCATCTTCGCGGTCTTTTCCGGGTCGGCCCAATAGCCATACGTTACAGCCGGCCCGCGGACATACAACTCTCCTGTACCGCCGGGCTCTGTCACGATCTCATCCAGGTCGTTGACTGCGAACACTTCCGTGTTCTCACAGGCGATGCCGATGGGCAACTTCTCCAGGCTGGCGAGCCGCTCGCGCTCAACTTCATAATATGTGCAAACGTTGGTTTCCGTGGGACCGTATAAATTCTGCAATTCCACGTGCGGCAGCAGGTCAGCCAGTTGGCGCAAGTACTTCATCGGAAAGACTTCGCCTGCAAAAAGAATGAGCCGCAGCTGAGTCAGTTTTTCCGCCTTCAAATTCGCATGCAGAAGCAACAACGTTAACGCCGAGGGAACCGAATACCAAACCGTAATTCCTTGCTTTTCAATGAAGTCGGCGAGACGCGATGGAAACAGAGCCAGATCCTCGGTGATCAAATAGACCGTAGCTCCAGCTTCAATGGTGTTGTAAACGTCAAACACGGAAAGATCGAAGTGCAACGGCGCATGGTTGGAAAGGCGGTCTTCGCTGCTAATAGAAAATGTCGCGGCACACCATTCGACGAAAGTGAGAGCGTTCTGATGCGATAGCATGACGCCCTTGGGCCGTCCCGTGGATCCGGACGTATAAAGAATGTAGGCCAGGTCAGTCTCGGTGAGAACAACCTTGGGAGCCCGCTCGGCGGGAAATTCACCTAGCATCGACCACGGAATCACTTTGATTCCATTGCTGGATTTCACGGCTTCGTCCGTCATCACGCAAAATTCGAGCGACGCCAGCGTAGCTTCATCCAGGCCGCGCCGCTTGTCTTCTCTGGTGATCAAAGCGCGGATGCCACAATTGCCAATAATGTAACCGATGCGGTCCGCGGGTGCCTGCGGATCGAGCGGTACATACACCGCGCCCGCCTTCACCACTCCCAGCATCGAAATCACCGACTCGACGCACTTGGGAAAATAGATTCCCACGCGGTCGCCCTTTTTAATTCCCTGCTGCCGTAACAGGTGCGCGAGCTGGTTCGAACGCTGGTCGAGTTCGCGGTAGGTAATGCTTCGCCCGCGCGCCCAGACTGCGGTCTTCTCCGCAAATCGTTCCGCGCTCTTGGTTAAAAGCTGCTGCAGTATGTATGCCATGTCCGTCCTAGTCGCAAGGATTCGGGGGATGTTGCAAATTCTTATAAGCCGTGAAAGCCGGCGATGATCACTCTTTGAATCTCGGAAGTTCCCGAGTAAAGTTTGCCGGAAATTGCGTCCCGCAAATCGCGCTCCATCTCGTACTCGGTCATATAACCGTAGCCGCCGTGAATTTGTATCGCGTCAAGGCAAGTCTGGACGCACGCCTCGCTCACATAGAGCTTGGCCATGGAAGCCTCGCGCAAAGCATGCCGCCCCTGGCTCTTCAGCCATGCAGCTTTGTAGACCAGTAACCGGCCGGTTTCGAGGCGGACAGCCATATCGGCAACCTTATTGCCGATAGCGGAATATTTTCCGATCGACTCGCCAAACTGCTTCCGGTCCCGCGCATAGGCCACGCAGGTTTCCTGGAGCCGCTGCATCATGCCCAGATGACTGGCGAGAATGCAGGTACGCTCCCACTCCATCGAATGGGTGAAGATGGCCTGGCCACTGCCCTCTTTACCCAGAATATTTTCCGTCGGCACTTCGCAATCAACAAGCGCCACTTCCGACATGGGTGAAGTACGCATGCCCATCTTGTGTAACTTCTGGCCCACAACTAAACCCGGCGTGCCCTTCTCGATCAGAAACCCGGTAACCCCGTTCGCGCCCTTCGAAGGATCGACATTCGCGAACACGATGAAAAGATCGCCGTAAATCGTGTTCGTGATGAACGTCTTGCTGCCGTTAATTACGTAGCGGTCGCCTTTGCGTTCCGCGCGAGTCTTCAGGCTATAAGCATCCGATCCAGAACCCGGCTCGGTCATGCAATGCAGGCCAATCCACTCGCCGCTGATCAGCTTCGGCAGATACCGGCGCTTTTGCTCTTCGGTGCCGAACGCCATCAACGGAATCTCCGTTGTCCACATGTGCGCGTTCAGTGAGAACAGAAATCCGTTGTCTTTGCAGCCATAACCCAACGCTTCCAACGCGCAGACCGTGGTCAGAGTGTCAGCGCCGCCGCCGCCATATTCCGGCGGAACCGGCAATCCCTGAATTCCAAAAGCCGCGCACTTTTTCCAGAAGTCAAAGGGAAACTCCTCGTCGCGGTCCCGCTTTGCGACGTCATCGTTCAATTCTTCCTTCGCGAACCGGATCACTTCCTTGCGAAATGCCGCTTGCTCTTCACTCCACGAAAAATCCAATGTTCTTTCTCTCTTTCCGCTTACGCGCGAGCCTTCGGACCCGGAGTTTGCTGGTCCGCAGTCTCGCTCTTGTTTTCTTTCTGCACCCCATTGCTCTTGGCGCCATTGCCCTGACCGTTGGTTTGATCGCCGGTTTTTTCTCCTGGCTTGATCGCTCTCCAGGCAAATTTTTTGGGCCTGCCTCCGGGCAACTTAATTCTGGCCGGCACGCCCATGATCGTGGTGTTATCGGGCACATCGGTCAGCACCACGCTGTTGGCGACGATGACGACATTGTTTCCGATCTTCGCGTCGCCAATGATCTTGCAGCCCGCTCCAAAATAAACGTTGTCGCCGACGCTGCGGCAACCAGATCCAATCAGTACACCCGACGTAAAAGTGCAGTTGGCGCCGATCTTCACCGGCGGGATAAATATCCCGTACGGAGTATGAATGATCATGCCCGGCCCGATCTGCGCGTCCGGAGAAATAAAGATGCCAAAAAACATCTGATTAAAGCGCTGCCAAAACAGGGCTGGAATCAAGAGCAACTGGCGGATCACCGGAATATTCACGTGTAATACCCAATGAGAATAGCGGTAACACACAATTGCCGGAGTTTCGATGCGCAGAAGAACCCGCCACAATCCCTTCTCCAGTTTTCGATGCCCCATGGCCGCTTCAAAGTCTGCGCGCAGATTGTCGAACATTTTTATTAGTCCCTTAAGATCTTAAAACTATTAAGCATATCGGCGACCTGTACAGCACAAACCATGCCGCCCACGCTTAAATGGAGTCTTCCAGATTAAAGTTTGTCGTAAATCGATTGGGGAATCGGAAAGGTTCGCTGATTTAAGACCGCGCCCAGCACCCGGACCTTGGCCGCGCGCAGATCGTGAACCGCTCCGCGTGCGCTCTCCCGCCGCGAGCTGTTCGCCTTCAGCACCAGCACTAAGCCGTCCGTAGCGGCTCCCACCACCGTTGCGTCATTGCTCGATGCAATCGCAGGCGCATCGATCAAAACATAGTCGAACTCCGTCCTGAGTTCCACCAGCCTCTGCCGCATCCGCTCCGACGATAGCAAGCTTTGACCGTCTTCCGCGGGCGACCCTGAGCTGAGTAGCCACAATCTAGGGCAAGACAATGGCCGGACAAAGCTTCGAATCGGCTCCCGCTTGCGGAGCGCATCCGTTAACCCGTAAACATTATCCACAGCAAATTGCTCGTTCAATCCAGGATTTCGCAGGTTCGCATCGACCAGGCAAACCGATCCGGATATTTGACCCGCCAGCACTTCTGCCACTCGTGCACACACCCAACTGCAACCATTCCCCGATTCCGCGCCGGAGAATACGACAGTTCGCGGCGCATCGGTCCCCGAAAGCAGGAATACCCTCTGAACCGCTTTCGTTATTTCCTCGAGCTCGGCGCCTTCCACCTCTAAGCGTGAGCCAACCGGAGCTTCAACCGGAGGTGCTTCAACGTCCTGAATCGGTTCCTCGGCCGTGGTTACGTAGAGGGATTGTTCCCTGCCGATCTTTTGTAAGAGCTCGAAATTACGACTCATGAAGTGTTTCCCCAATTTGCGATTTTTTTGCGCAGTAACGGCCAATGGCTATTTAGTGTTCCGTGACTCGCTCAATCTTTGCTGGGTGCACCGCTACCGGCCACGGCCAAGCTGGAAGAATCCCAGTTCAGAGTATCCGCCATCTTCGCCCGTTTGGGAACTCCCGATGTGTTTTGGTCTTTGGTTATGTTGTGTTGCCGAATTTTGTAGAGCAAGCCCCGGTAGCTGATGCTCAGGAGTTGCGCAGCCCGCTTGCGGTTCCAGCCAGTTTGCTCCAGCGCTTGGCTAATGGCCTGCATTTCGGTCTCAGCCCGAAGCGTGCGCAGCGTTACTCTAGCTCCCGCTGGCGCGGACTCCTGTCCCGCCCCAGCCACAGATCCCCCAGACTGCTCCACAGTGGTCTGTATTTCGTTCGCTGCCTCTATCCCATTGTTCTTTAATTGTAATTCATTCATATATTTGCCCTCGCACAGCTCGCCGACAAGTTGATGATCGATCAATAACGATCAGTGGGCCCGGAACCCAGACTTGCGGTTCCACTCCAAGACTCACTGCGTTGGGGAGATAAAACGTTCACAATTACCGCCAAAGGCCACAGAGAATTACACGGCCTCCACTTCATATCCTTGCAGCCGAATCGAAAGAGATCTCTGAATCAGCTCTACCGAAATCACCAGCATGCGATCCGCGTCTTGCCGCACAAGAATTCCTTCCGTTCCATTTAATGCTCCACCGCGGATTCGAACCCGTTGGCCCGCCTTGAGAAAAGGATGACTCTCGAAAGGAACCTTGCTTGCCAGTAGGGTCTGTATGTGCTCGATCTGTTTCTGGGGAATCGCTATTCCATGGCCAGCTGTTCCTACAAAATTGACTACGCCTTCTGTGCGCAGCACTCTAAGTCGCTCTTCAGGGCCATAAACCAGCCGGACAAACACGTAACCCGGAAACAGCGGAAATTCCACCACTTTTTGACGGTCGCTCCACTCGCGCACCTGACTTGAAAGCGGCAGAAACGTGATGATGCCCTGATTTTGAAGTTGCTGAACCACCATTTTTTCGTGCCGGGAACGGGTCTGGATGGCATACCAATCCATCTGCACGGTGGCGTTCCCAAAACTGCTATCAGTTTCGTCCGAAATCCGAGTGCTTATCGTAGCTCCGCCCTCTGAGTCACATCCCATGACCCGCCAAGAATTTTCTAACGGAACCCCAGATAAAGCTCCGCCTCCCATAGCCGTTTCCGGATAGGCGGTTCAAGACGACGCCACTGACGTCGTTTTAGCAATTGGGGGGAGTTACAGCCTTAAACTTATTCGTTGCGGTCCGAGTGACACCACGAGGTGTCACCGATGTAGATAAAGACTACGGAACATTGCAAATTACTGCAAGAGGTCAAAAGCCCTAGTGACGAAAGTCTCCATGTGCCTCCAAAATCAGAGGCCCTGAATCAAACAAGCAATTCGCAACTATAACTATCAAAGCATGTTAGCGCTATTTTGGAGATGGAGGACTCGTTGTACTTCCAGCCGGAATGCTTGCCGGGCCAGGTGCCGCAAGAGTTCCGAAATAGGCATCATTCACGTCAGTCGAGAAAGGACCTTGAATCTTACTCATCATGTCCTTCATATGCTGGCTTTGCAGTTTATTATGGATTTCCTCTTTCACGTCGGCAAGAGGTTCCGTACTGACGCTGTCGACTTTGTAGATGTAATGCCCGCCCGAATCGCTCAACGCCTGCGAGACTTCTCCGATCTTCAAATTGAATACGGCGTCATGCCCAGGCGGCAGCCCGTTTCGCCGAATTTTACCCATGATCGAGTTCGGCGGATTACTCTTCATTCCGGCCGATTGATACGCCTCTTTCTGTAATGCGTCAAAGGGTTCTCCCTTGACGGCCCGCGACCGTAAAGTTTCCGCCAGTTTCGTCATTTCATCTTCCGCATTTTTCGCTCGTTCTTTCTCCGCTTCCTCGCTGAGCTTCGCCGGAGGCGGCGGTTCCTGTTTCACACGCGGGATGTAAATGCGCTCGACGGTATATTCCTTAAAGTCGTTCGGATTCTTCGCGTAATAGTCGGCAATCTCGTTCTCCGGAACCTTCCCTGCCTCTTCATGCAAGCGATGGGTGAGCTGTTGAGTCAGTATTTGCATGCGCGCATAGGCGAACATCTCCTGAAAATACTCTTCTTTATCCAGTCCTCGGGCTTCCGCTTCATGGGACATGATCAGCAGTCGAGGATATAAACTCAGCAACTGCTTTTTAACAACCGGCGACAGGCTCGGCTGAATGGCTCGGGCGACTTTCTCAAACTCGGCCCGAGTGATGATTGTTTGACATCCCGATCCAGAAGCTTCGCCTCCTTTCGCGGGATCGCCCGGGCACAGCCCTTTTATTGTCAATACCGGTGCATCGGGAGCCACCGCGGCGGCGGCGGGCGGCGGAGGTACCGGCTTATCGTCGTCGTCCGCAGGCGTGCCCGGAGTGGTTGTTGAAAGCGGGGCCGCCGGCATCGTCTGCCCCCAAGCCAGAACACCAAACAGAAGACAGATCGTTAAGCAAAGGATCAACCAACCCAAGCGCATGTCAGGACGCCTCCACGACCATTCATAAAAGTAGCTGTGCAAATTGCAATGGTAGCATTCGAGACGTGTCTATTTCCCGTTCGGCGGTGAAACTGCGCCAGCGGCCATCCCCAGGAGTGGGGTTAGAACAGACTTGATTCCGTGGGCAGTTACTGTGCCGTCTTGGTTGCGACTCCAATTACAGACACATTTGTGCCACCGCCGGCAGCGTTATCGCTAATGGCAATGTCAACAATTTGGGGTATCTTCGGAACCGTCGACGTAAAGGTCATTGTGATCGTGCACGAACTTCCCGGCGCCAGCGATGCGCCGCAGTTGTTGGTTTCGGTAAATTCGGTTGGGTTATAGCCTGTGAGGGCGATACTGTTGATAATCAGATTGCCCGGCCCGAGATTGCTCAAGATCGTACTGGCCGGAGGGCTTTTCTTACCTACGGTTTGCGCGGCAAAGTTAATACAAGGGGCTGAAATCGTGGCTACCGGAGTCGTTTGCGTAATCGGCAGGATGCCATACACGTCCAATTCATTCTGCGTCCCTACATAGACTTTCCCGTTCGCAATCGTGGGCGAAATAAATTTATTGGCACAGCCGGGCTGATCGCGCAGTAGTTTGGCTTGCGCACTATCGTAAAGCAGCTTCGAAATATTTCCTGCTTCATAAGCGTAGAGAACAGCCGGATGAGTACCCGGCGAAGCCGAAAGTATGTCTTTACGTTCTACTGTCCACAAAATCCCGTTGCTGGTTCCATTGGCGGAAATGGACGGAGTGCTGCCGACTGGAAATAGATTCGGTGTCTGTTCAATAGGAGTTGACGACACCACTCCATTCGTTATCCTGTATTGCTTGAGATAATCGCCACTCCCAGTCTCAGTAGTCATTCCCGAGTAATAGACATACTGCGTCGTCGGCCCCTCCCAATACGCCGGACTGCTCCAGTAACCATGCACCGTCCCTTCGATGGTCTGAATATCCTGATCTTGATTGGGATTGTATTCGCCCATCGCGTCGCGGTTTACCAGATAGATCGGAACCGCATAAGTGCTGCCAAACAAATCACAAGGAGATCCGCCCTTGCCGGACTCGATAATCTCGTCCGGATAGGAACCGCTTTGGGATGGAAAAATCAGCGGTCCGCCTGATCCCAAATCCAAGTCATTGGGCAGAAGGCGGCACGCCTGATCCATGGGAGTGAAATAATCCAAAACCGCCAGGTTGGCGCTCAATTTCAATAATGTGTCACCGTAGTCGCCGCCACCCGTGTTTGCGTCAAACGTTCCATCTCCGGTGGCGAAGTAAATATTGCCCAGCGAATCCAGCGCCGGACCGTTGCCCGCCTGCCAAACCCCGCCGAGAGTTCCGTTCGGCGTGGTATTCATCACAGCCACTTGCGCCAGCGTCGTGGCGTTGTAGGCCATAATCCAGCCGTGGGCTTGGCCTGCCCAGCCTGTATAAATATTACCGTTCGCCAGCATTAAGGCCGTGCGCTGGTTGTCGTGGAGCGGGTCGAACAGAATTTTCCCGTGTGAGGTACCGGTGCCCGTGCCATTAACAATAGCGGCAATCGCGACCGGCCCGCCAAACTTCTCGGCTCCTGTCGTAATGTCCAAGGCGTGAAGCCTCTGCACCGAGCTATTGTTTTCCTGGGTACGGACCAGAACATAAATCGTATTGCTGGTTGGATCGATCACGGGCGTAGATGTAATGCCGGTGAGCGGATAAACGTTGCAGACGATTCCCGTGGTGATGCAATTAATGGGAATGATTCCGCTCGCAGGATTAATAAAACTCAGATGCCAAAGGATGTTCGGCGTCAACCCGTCAGCGTCGAAGGCATACAAGCTGTCGTTCTCCGTCGCCACGTAAAGAACGTTGTGCACTCCCTGGCCGGGAATTGATACATTCGGCACATAAAGTGGCTGAGCATAAACCTGACCGTCCACGGGATAAGAGAGTATCCTGCCGAACTTGCTTGCGTTCACATTCGTTGTGGTCAATATAGTTTCGTTCAGGTTTTGACCGGTACGTGCATTGTCATTGCGCTGCGTGAACACGCCGGTGAAACCCTGGCCCTGAGCGGTCACAACCAGAGCGAAAGATGTAACCATTAAAGCGATAATCGATAACAATAAGGATTTCGTGCGCATAAATTTCCTCTCGAATACTGCCCACACTGTTGCTTCTCTATTCTTAGAGCCGCACAGAGGCTGCGCTTACCTGAAACGCAGACCCGAAAATCTAACCTAACTCAACTACTTTACGCCTGTCGAAGAAAAAGGCGGACTCCATGGGAGTCCGCCTTCGCAATGCGTTCAACTACGTCGCGGCTTGCAATGACGTACGCTTTTCATCCTATTGCACCGTGAGCGTAATCGTCGTTGGATTGGACAACGGAGCATAGACGCCCGTAACCGTCAGCGTATAAGTTCCCGCCGCCGTGCTCGAAGTCGTCTGAATCGTCAGCGTCGTCTTCGCCGGCGCTCCGCCTGGCACATTTACGCTGGTCGGATTCAGCGTGCACGTCGAGTTTGCCGGTGCTCCCGTACAATTTACTGCCACCGTTTGCGCAAACTTCGCTTGCGGCGTCAGTGTGATGGTTGAAGTTCCCGCTGCTCCCGGAGCCACGGAAAGCGTATTGGGCGAGGCCGAAATGCTGAAGTTCGGACCCGACCCGCTTAGCGTCACTTTCTGCGAGCCGCCGGTAGCGTTGTCGTTGATGTTCATCGTCGCCGATTCCGGGCCGTACACGCTCGGAGTCAGGCTCACGCTGATGGTGCAAGTGTCATTCGGAGAGACGGTCGAAGGAAAGCTTGTTCCACAGGTATTGGTCTGCGAAAAGTCAGCGCCGTTCGCACCGGTAAATGTGATCCCGGTTATGCTGACATCCTCACCGCCAGTGCTGCTCAATGTCGTCGCCTGCGCTCCACCCTTCACTCCCAGCGCCCACTGTCCAAGAGCCAGCGCGGTCGGAGTCACCGTCGCCGCTGGCGCCAAAGGCACGTAGCGAATCCGGTTGTTACCGCCGTCGGCAATGTCCAGATTGCCGCTCGCATCAACCCAAGCTCCCAGGTTCGCCATCTTGGCGCTCGTTGCCGCACCTTTATCTCCGCCGTAGCCACCCTGAATGGAATTCGTGGCGCTGCCCGCGACGTTGCTGTAAATGCCAGTCACGGCACTAATCCTCTGAACTACGTTGTTGTTGCCGCCTGAAATATAAACGTTGTTCGAAGGATCGATCGCCAGCTCCAGCGGATTCCACATACTGCCTTGGAGAGCAGGAAGCCCGTCACCAGCCAGCTTGGCAGCTGCGTTCAAGGCCCACTGGTTAATGATGCCGCTGGTGTTCACCTGGCGAACCTCATTGTTGTACTGGTCAGAGATATAGATATTTCCGGAGCTATCCACCACCAAACCCGCCGGGTGGTTCAGATTTGCGCTGGTCGCTGCGCCGCCGTTTCCTTTGGATCCGGAGACGCCAGTTCCCGCTACCGTGGAGATGGTTCCAGTCGCGACGTTGCCACCGGAAGGAACAACCTTACGGACTCTGTAACCCTGCCAGTCGCTAATGTAAAGATTGCCGGCCGCGTCGAACGTGATGTTCAGTGGGAATGCGAAGGTTGCAGATGTTGCCACCCCTCCATCACCGCAGGCACTAGGACCAGTTAGCGGGTAACAGGAATTGCCGTTGCCCACCACGGTGCTGATAATGCCGGTAGTCGCGTTCACTTCGCGAATCACCAGATTGTCGGAATCGGCAATGTACATATTGCCGCTGGCATCGAACGCCACCGAACTGGGAGCGTTCAGAGTCGCCGCTGTAGCCAGGCCGCCATCGCCGCTATAACCAGCGCTGCCATTGCCCGCCACTGTCGTAATCGTCGGCGAGCTGCTCAAAGGATTAATGACTTCGCGGATCTTGTTGTTTCCCTGATCCACGATATAAATATTGCCCGCATGTTCCACCACATCCCACGGCAAGGCCAGAGTAGCTTTTGTCGGAGATCCACCGTCGCCAGCGTTACCGCCGCCAGCGATGGTTTGGATATCGCCCGCCTGAATCGTAGTTCCACCAACCGTAATGGCGCTGGTCTGGTTATTCACCACGCGAATGATCGCGTTTCCGCTATCTGCAACAAAATAGTTGCCGGTTGAATCTTCCCAGATGCCGCCCGGCAAATCGAGTTGCGCACTCGCCGCTGGACCGCCATTTCCCGACAATCCCGCCGTGCCCGCAGAATTTACGACGGTGCTGATGAGGTTGGTCGTCGCACTAACTTCGCGAATCCGGCTATCGCCCGTATCCGCAATCAGAATGTTTGACGATGCATCCACAAAAACGGCTTGCGGCCGGGTCACTTCGGCAGAGGTAGGAGCCTTGCCATCTCCGCAGCCGCTTACCGGATTCGTGCAGGCAATGCCGTTGCCGATGATGGTCTGAATATTGCCCGGCGCAATCGAGACGCCTGCAACCGTGATGGTGGTCGACTGCGTGTTCACCACGCGAACCTTCTGGTCAAGCGTATCCGCAATATAAATGTTGCCAAGATGGTCCAAGGCCACGCCATAAGGCAGATTCAGATAGGCCTTATTCGCCGGACCGCCATCGCCGCAAGCGGTTTGGGAATTGCTGCATCCCGTAATGTCATTCTCCAGGCCGGCCACGCTTTGAATATCCCCGGCCGGGATGCTCACGCCCGCAATGGTAATGGTCGTCTTCTGTGTGTTCACCACCCGGATACGGTTATTGAAAGAATCCGCGATATAAAGATTGCCGCTCGCGTCGAGCACCACCGATTCCGGAAGATTCAGATTCGCCGAGGTCGCCACTCCGCCGTCGCCGCAAATCATGGCGTGATCGCACTTGACGCCGTTTCCGGCCACGGTCGAGATAACTCCAGTAGGTGAAACCTTTCGGATGCGCGAACCGTCCGCATCGGCAAAATAAACATCCCCCTTGCTATCCATCGTCAGGCCGGTTACCGCGTATATGAGTGACTTGCTCGCCTGATTTCCATCCGCACTGTGGCCGCCGTAGCCCAGACCTGCGTACGTGCTCAATACCCCAGCAGAGGTTAACTTAAAAACATAGGCCGAGTCCGGCGCGGCAATGTAGACATTGCCGGAAGAATCTTCGATGGCTGCGCTCGCTCCCGGCAGCGAAGCCGTCAGCGGCGTGGACGGAGGAGTTCCCCCGCCGACCAGCGTGTAAATATCGTTAGGCGTATAAGTCTGTGCCTGTGCAACCGGCAAAAGCAGGCAAACCGCGAATAGCGCCACCAAGCTCAAAGCGAGCTGCGATTGCACAGTGGAACGGCCGCTAGGTTTCAATTTCACAAAACTACCTCCGCAATTGATTTTTTGGGACTGGACTGACCGCGTGCCCGCGATGGGCCCGCTTGCTCGACGAGGGTGGCAACCATTCATGATTATTTCTTGTGCTTTCGCCCGAACCTGCTTGTTATCTCGAACCTGTGACGTTCCTCTGTAGACGGAACCTGTACACGAACCCCGGAACCAGCCTACGTAGAACTTCTGGCGTCCGCGATGGCCGTATCGTGTAACTGCCGCATGGCAGTCGGAAAAATTCTGGGCTTTATTTTAGGGGGGAGATACTGGTTATAAAACCACTCGCCCGAAACACGTCATCCCTCTTCGACGCCCCTCGGAGTGAAAGTGATATTACCCGCGCCTCCAAATTCTCCGCAAGTGGACAAAAGCACTCATAACCAAAGTCTCTATCCATCGGCACTACGGCAGTAAGCCGTAAACATCCAACTCGCTGGCGGTCGGAACGTACACTTTTCCGTTCGCCACGGTTGGAGGCGTGAACTTAATCGCAGGTCCGGCAGTGTCGCGAGTTCCCGCCTGCGTGCTGTTATAAAGCTGCGCCGCCGTGAGCGCATTCAGCGCATACAATATTGCCGGTGCGCCAGTCGCATAACCAGCCGGCTGGACGGCCCAAACAATCCCATTCATGCCGCTGTTAGAGGAAACTACCGTCGTCGCGCCAGGAGAACCAAATGTGATGGCGCCCGTGGCTACTGGCGTTGCTGTGACCAAACCGTTCGCTATCTGGAATACGCGCAACACGTCATTTGGCGCCCAGAAATAGAGATATCCCGCCGAGTACGCCGGAGTGCTATACACGCCATGCCCGGCAAAGGCATTCGAAATCGTCTGCACGATTTGCGTATTTCCCGCAGCATTGAAATGACCCATGTTGCTCCGGTTCACCACATACATATTTCCGTCTTTCCCGGCGCCTATAGCGAGATACGGGTACTTGGCCCCGTTCAAGTAAGGAAGCAATAGCGCTCCGCCCGACCCCAAGTCCAGATCCTGGGAACTTTCCTCGAATTCGTTATAAGGGGTGAAGTAATCGGCCACGCTCAAACCCTTCTTGGTGGACAGTTTGACGTAGCTCATGCCGTAGTCTTCGCCGCCGGTATTCGCATCGAACGTGCCATTTCCGCTCATTAAGAAAATATTGCCTTGTGAGTCGGCTGCCAGACCGTCTCCACTCTCCCACACTCCGCCCTGATCGCCGTTCGCCGTAAGGCAGTAAGCAGCGGTCTGCGCCAAAGTGGTTTCGTTATATCCGATCACCCAGCCGTGATAAATAAATTCATCTTCCAGTCCGTGAGAGGACCATGCAATGTAAACCACGCCGTTCAACAACAGCAGAGCCGGCCGTTGATTCGATCGAAACGGATCGAAGGCAAGCTTGCCGCCCGAAGAACCAGACCCAGTTCCCTTCACCGTCGCCGCAATCACCACTGGCCCGCCAAATTTTTCCGCGCCAGTGGTCACGCTCAAGGCGTGCAGCCGCTGAACATACGTCCCATTCTCTTTCGTCGCCGCCACCACATAGAACGTTTGATTATTGGGGTCGATCACCGGAGTTCCCGTAATCCCGATCTGCGGATAAATCGCATCCGTTCCCAGGTCCGAACTCGGGACTGTTGTGATCCCCTGCGCTGGATTAATAAAACTCACCTGCCACAACGGCGTGGAATTACTTCCCGTGTTGCTGTTTCCATCAAAGGCAAACACGCTGTCATTTTCCGTTGCTACGAAAACAACAGTGTGCTTTCCTTTTCCGGGAATCTGAAGATTGGCCAGGACCAGCGGCTCTCCGTAGATCTGGCCATCCACCGGCTGCGAAAACAATTTCCCAAAAGTGTTCACCTGCACCAGTGCCGGCGTCAACGTCGTTTCATGCAAGTTCTGTCCGCTGCGCAAAACATCGCTGTGATAGGTAGTGACGTTCACCCCACTCTGCGCCTGCACGCTTATCGCAAGCGAAAGTATCGCTGTGCATAGAGTGGCACTGATAATTTGGAATCGACGAAGGTAGACGTGAGCGGCGTACTGACGCACCAAAAACATTTAGACTCTCCGGTTTTTACTACTTGGGGGCTGTCGCGACGCGGGGCAAACGCGCACGAAAGAGTAATTTTTTAGCGGAGCGTGAAGCACGTCCCCGCTTTGCGAACCCTATCATTACCTAATTGTCGCGTTTGTGCGCAACATTATTTTTGGATTACAAAATTTATGCAACTTCTTGCAACGTCACCCCCGCCTTTACAAGCTCCATCGGATTTTCTTTTGCAAGAATTTGCGACTCTGTCGGCCCTCTGCGAATACCTAGCTTGGAGGAAGCGTGAACGTCAGAGTTATCCGGGTTTCCATTTCAACCGCTCGCCCGTTTACGGTATATGGCTTGAACCGCCATTGCCGCACGGCTGCCATAGCTGCCTCCGCAAGCAGAGGAGGTCCTTTTACGACTTTGATTTCTCGTACCGCACCTTCCTCGCCAATGTGCACGTCCAGCAAGACCGGTCCCTGAACGTGGCGTGACAAGGCCTCCTCTGGATACTCCGGTTCTACCCGTCTTACTAAGCTGCCCTCTGCAACTGTGGGTGGTAACTCAACTACGTTCTCCGGCTTCGCGGCGCCGTCCGTGCTCGCGTCGTTTTGCAGCGCACGCGTCCCGGTCGCTACAGGTTCCGAAGGCGGCATACGGAAAATCTCTTTGCCATTCTCGTAGACCCGCAGACCGCCCTCAGGAACTTGTGGATTTTTCCCCGGTTCAGATTGCGCAGTCGTAAATTTTTTCGGCGCATTGGTCAGTGTTACTGATTCTGGCGCTTTAATTTCCGCCCGCGCGGGCTCGGTCGCGGGCTTGATCGGAGGTGTTGTCGGCGCAGACGATACCGATGCCGCGGCGGCGGGGTTGCCAACACGCCGCTGGCCGCCAGCCTTCAGCCATCCCATGTGCATCGCGAATGCCGCTCCCATCAAGAGCGCGACCGCAACAATGATCCCGCCCATTAAGGTGGTGAGCCAGTCAAAACGCGGAACGGTTGCGCCTGCCACTGCTATCGTATGTGTTTCACCTCGCGCCGCCGGCGAATCATACCCCGCGCCCTCCCCGGCGGACTCGAATGCCGTTTGTAGTGGCTCCAGGCTTTGCGACAGAAGGGACGACTGGAGGGCCTGCGTGTTCTTGAGGACGCGCCCGGACAGCAACTCCAGCGTGCGTCCATCGCGTTCGCCGAACGCACCTGGGCGCTCGGAAAAAATTTCGAAAATGCCAATTAGTTGCTCGTCCTGCAAAAGTGGCCACACAACCACCGACCGTACTCCCAGTTGCCGCGAAACCTCGGCGTCGGCTCTCGGATCGGCCAGCGCGTCGTCACAGCGCTGCATTTGCCGGCTTCGCACGCATGCGCCCGACAGGCCCGAATGCATGTCCAGACGCGTTCCCAACTCCGGAGCGGTGCCTCCGCTGCTGGCCCGGCACACCATCTCTTCGCCGCGCGCCAGCGCAATCGCCGCTCCGGTTGCGCCGGTCACGGAGCAGGCGTGCTCGACGATTTCGTTCAAAACAACATCCAACGCAAGTTCTCCCGACAGCTCCGGAGGAATCTTGCCGCCCCCGTGCGCCGCAAACTTCGCGGCCAATTCCGCAAAGTCAGATTCCGGTTTCACTACCGCAGATCCTTCAATTCCCCGGAAATACGGATCGGACGCAGGCGGAGCCTCTTGCGGCACGGTTTCATTCGCAGCAGGATCGGACGGCGCGAACTCTTCGGAATCAGGCCGCCACATGGGATGATAAGCCATACCAAGACGCAAGCAAGAAGTACGGAAGATGAGCTTCTGTAGCGGAGTTTCGCCCTAAATGGCAGCCTTGTCAATATGGAATCCGTCTTCGTAGTCTGCGGGCTGCGGTCTGGGGCTTGACATTCCGCGCTTGACATAATGTTCAACCATTGGCATGATTCAGCGTTAGCTTCTCCTCCCCCTGGTAAGCTCTCCGCAAATCTATGTTTCGAGGTGGCTCCATTGGCCAAGCCTTTGCAATGCCTTTCTCCGAATGCTGATGTTCCTTCCCCGCGGGTTTCGTCCGCCGCTCGCCAAAATTTTTCCCGCCACCTCCGGCAAGCTCTGGCCGTCGCCATCGTGCTCACCTTCCACCTCTACAGCGCGAATCACGCCGTCGCTCAGGTCAGCGTCACTACCTACCATAACGACAACTCGCGCACGGGCCAAAATATCAGCGAAACTCTGCTGACTCCAGCCAACGTAAACGTCGGCCAGTTCGGAGAGCTGTATACCGGAAGCGCGCCATTGGATAGCTGGGCCGCCGCACAACCGCTGTACGTTGCCAATGTCACCATTGGCGGAGCAAGCCACAACGTGGTTTACATTGCCACGCTAAACAATAGTGTCTATGCCTTCGACGCCGACAGCGGGCAGGAGCTTTGGTATTTCAACTACGAGCCCCCTACACCTTTCGACAGCGTTTGCCAGGACTCCAATTACGGCTCCTCACCTTCCGCCGGAGCCGGTATCGTCGGCACGCCAGTCATCGATCCCGTCGGCGGCATTATTTATTTCGTGACCAAGACGGGCAATGGCAATGCCGGCACACCTTGGGCTCTCTACCTCCACGCGGTCGATTTCACTAGCGGTATTGACGAGGCCGGTAGCCCCGTATTGATCGCTCCGACGTCCGGTCCCACGTTCATGCCCCAGTACCAGATGGGGCGCCCCGCGCTTCTTCTTAGCAACGGATTTGTCTACGTTTCATTAGGCTCGACCGGGTGCAAAGGCCTGAAGAGTTTTCCGAAGATCAACAATCACGGATGGATTCTGGGCTACAGCACCCTTAGCCTCACTCAGCCTCCTACGGTCTTCGTTACGTCGCCTGCCACTAACAACGGGGGAATTTGGCAATCGGGCGGCGGCCCGGCCGCCGATAGCAATGGGGATGTTTACTTTACTACCGCCGACGGCGTTTTCGATCAGAACAAGGGAGGCTTGGATTTTGGCCTAAGCGTTCTCAAGCTGGATCCAAATCTCAATTTCCTCGATTTCTTCACTCCCTATAACGAAGCCACCGTACTCGAGCCCAACGATTTCGACCTGAGTTCTGTAGGGCCACTGCTGTTGAATCTTCCCGGATCAGTTCCCGTCATAGTGGCTTCCGCCAAACATGAAGAAATCTATCTGTTGAATCCTGCCGATATGGGCGAATTCTGCAGCAGTTGCACCGCCAGCTCTGGCAATACCAATATCCTCCAGGATATTTTGCCACCCGCGTCTCTGACTGGGTGTCTCGGGAACCCACCCGACTTAACTTGCCGTTATGGCTCTCCCAGCTACTGGAACAACAACGTCTATTTTTCTGAAGTGCCAGGCCCGCTCATGGCTTATGGACTTACCGCTACGCAGAATGGGGTGACCCTCAATACTTCGCCCAGCAGCCAGTCGCCCACCAGTTACAATGGCGTCGGCAGTCCCGTAATTTCTGCAAACGGCGCCAGCAACGGAATCCTCTGGGCGATTAGCTGGGGCAATGGCGCTCCAGGAAAATACCCCGGAATGTTGCGCGCTTTCGATGCCACCAACTTGCAAACGCAGTTTTACGCCGGCAGCCTCGCGGTCGGCGGAAGTAACGGCTTCGTACCTAGTTTTGTTACTCCCACAGTCGCCAATGGAAAAGTCTTTGTCGCCAGCGAAAACCAATTTCTGGTCTATGGTCTCCTCCCGCTATTGAGCGTCAATGCAGGAAACAATCAGTCTGCCTACGTGGGTACCGCCTTGCCCACGGCGCTTGCTGTTGAGGTCATCAATTCCTACACCGGGCAGCCCGTGCAGGGAGTTACCGTCAAATTCACTGCCACACCCGCGGGAGGCACGTTCGGCTCTCCCACTAGCGTCACCAATAGCGCGGGCATCGCCACCACTACCTATACATTGCCCACCAAGCCCGGCACGGTCACAATTACGGCCTCCGGTTCCTCGGCCACTAAGACGAACTTCGAAGAGACCGCCACCGCAGGACCTGCCATCTCGCTCGTGCTGGTTTCCGGCGGACATCAAAAGGGTGTTGTTGCTACTACCCTGCCCGCGCCGATCGTGGTTTCCGCAACCGATCCCTACGATAACCCGGTCTCCGGCGTTCCCGTCACTTTCACGGACAACGGTATCGGTGGCGTTTTCAACCCAACAAATGCCAACACCAATTCACTCGGCCAGGCATCTTCCTATTACACCTTGCCCACGAAGGCTTCTGCTCTCACCGTCTACGCGATGAGCGGCACTCTTAGCGCAGGAATCACGGAGCAATCCGTGGCTGGCGCTCCTGCATCTCTCAATTACGTCTCCGGTAATCATCAATCGGCGCCGCCCAACACGCTGCTGGCAGCACCGTTAGTAGTCTCCGTGAAGGACCAATACGGAAACCTTGTTGCCGGCGCCACCGTAGGCTTTACCGACAACGGAGCGGGAGGCACGCTATCCAGTTCCAGCGTGGTCACCGGCGGCAACGGAAGAGCCAGCGTAACTTACATCACTGGGTCGCAAGCAGGACCCGTCACACTCACCGCCAGCTTTTCAGGTCTGACTTCGGTGAACTTCGCAGAAACGGTGCAATAGGGTTTTGCCAAACCGACACGAGAAAATAAGACCCGGCGCGAACAAGTTGAAGCTATGGCACGAAAGTGGTGCATCAGCAAGTTGCAAAAACCTTCATCTTGACAGTGCGCGCCGGGTCGTTCAAACTGACCTCCTTACTCGGTCGCGGCCATCCCCAAGCCTTATCCCGAGCACTTTTCGCAACATTTCAAAACCCGACGTTAGAAGTAGGCACATCCGCGTGCGGAGTCGTTAACCAGTTCCTGAGGGGGACGTTCACATGGCATTTGGAAAGAAGTCTTTAGCAATCCTGGCGGTCTTGGCGATTTGCGCCACTCTACTCATCCACACACAAGCCAACCAGCAGTCGGCACAGCTTGTTGCGCCATCCGCAGCGAAACTGACTCCCGCGGCGCTTGTCCTCCCCGCGGCGAATCTCGTTCCCACGCCTTTGGTGGATGATGCCACCAAGTCGAAGATGCGCGAGTCGCTCGCCAAGGTTCCCATGAGCTTCGAGCTCAATCGTGGCCAGACAGCCAAGCAGGTGCAGTTCCTCTCGCGCGGAGCAGGCTATACGCTGTTCCTAACGCGCGACTCCGCCGTCCTGGCTCTGCCCCTACCGTCCAATAAGCCGACAGAGGTTCAGCAGCAGGCTTCGTCTTCCGCTCCGTATCCGCTGCCACATGTCGCCTCCACGCAACCGGCCAGCCCACAGCATCAGCGCGCCACGCGCAACGAAGCCGTCCTCAACATGCACATTGTTGGGGCCAATCCGCAGGCCCAGATCAGCGGGGTGAACAAACAACTCGCTCGCAGCAACTACTACATCGGCAACGTTCCCTCCGAGTGGCACACCGATGTGCCCAACTACGAGAAGGTGCGTTACGCAAGCGTTTATCCCGGAGTCGATCTGGTTTACTACGGCAACCAGAGACAGTTGGAATATGACTTTGTCGTTAGCCCCGGCGCCGATCCCAGTGCTATCGGACTCGCGTTCGGCGGCGGCCCCAATGGCAGCAAGAAAATTCCGCTCAGCATCAACCGCGACGGCGACCTCGTGGCCACTCTGAAAGGTGGAGAAGTCAGCTTCCACAAGCCCATCGTCTATCAAGCGAATGATTCATCCAAGACATCTGTGAACGGTCGCTACCTTCTGAAAGCCGACGGTCAGGTTGGCTTCGAACTCGGCGCCTACGATCGCAGCAAACAGCTAGTCATCGATCCCGTATTGAGCTATTCCACCTATCTGGGCGGAAGCAGCGACGATGTCTCCTACGGTTTCTCCTACGGCGTCGATCACGGTGAGCCAATCCTCGTGGGCAGCACGCGCTCCGCGGATTTTCCGGAACTGAAAGCGCTCTACCCCTTCGGCGGCGGAACCTGCGGCACCGAGCCCTGCCGCGATATCTTCGTAGCCAAATACAATCCCACGCTCACCGAATTGGTTTTTGCCACCTTCATTGGCGGCAATGAAGATGACGTTCCCTCCAAGGTCACGCAGGATATCTACGGTGACGTTTTCCTGGTTGGCTACAGTCTCTCCACCAACTTTCCCGTCCGCGGCCCCGTGTTTCAGAAGACCTTTAAGGGTGGCAGCGTAACCGGCGATGCAGTCGTAGTCGAAGTCGAATCCGCCGGCTTTTATCTCGAGTGGTCGTCTTATCTCGGCGGCAGCGGCGACGATCAGGCCTTCGGCGTGGCCGTTGATACTCCTGGCAACGTTTATGTCTCCGGTCACACGACTTCGACCGATTTCCCGGTCACCACAGGCGCTTATCAAACCACATGCCCAGTTGATGCCTCAGGCGGCTGCTCGACCGCTTTCGTGACCACTGTGAATCCCAAGGGCACTGGCCTGGTCTACTCCACCTATCTCGGCGGCTCAAACGGCTTGGGCGAAACTGCCTACGACATTGGCCTCGACGCGAACAACGATGCCTACCTGACCGGCATCACCGGCTCGCCGAACTTCCCTACTACACCCAACGCTTATCAGACTCAGTGCGGCACCGATGGCCTTTGCAATGGCACCTTCGATGGTTTCGTGGCCGAACTTAATTCCACCGGAACGAAGTTGCTGGCCTCCACTTTCCTAGGGGGCAGCGATTACGATTACACTGCCGGTGTCGCGGTAAAACCTGCCGCAATTTACGTATCGGGCAGCACCGTCTCACCGGATTTTCCCGTCACCTCTAATGCGGTCCAGCATACTTATGGCGGTGGTTCCGCTGGCTGCATCGTGAGCACCGGCACCTGCGGCGACGTTACCATCACCAAGCTCAATACCGGCCTTACAGCCTTGCAATATTCCACTTATCTTGGCGGCACCGGAGATGAAAATCCCGGGCTCTCCATCGCCGTGGATCCCAACGGCTACATGTATGTGACCGGCCAAACTGACTCGCCCAACTTCCCGCTGGTAGACCCACTCCAGGCAACTTACGGTGGCGGATCGAGCGATGCCTTCATTACACAAATCACTCCCACCGGCACGTTCGGATACTCCAGCTACTTCGGCGGCAACGGCGAGGACTACGCTTACCGTGTCGCCCTCGATCCTTCGAACAACGTTTACATCACCGGCGGAACGCTTTCCACAAACCTGCCGGTCACGGTCCACGCCGTCCAGAAAACCTGCGGCACCGACGGCAACTGCAACGGCGGATTCTTTGACGCATGGTGGGCGAAAATCATTCTCTCCTCCGATCTGTCGATGACCGTGAAAACCTCGACCACCATCAGGAGCGGTGCGAACCTCCCTTATGCCTTAACCGCCAAGAATAATGGTCCTGACACGGCGCAGTCCGTTTCTGTAAGCGATGTGACTCCTACTGGCACGACCTTTGTCAGCGTAACCCCGAACACAGGCAGCTGCACTGCGCCTCCGGTTGGAGGCACAGGCACCGTAACCTGTACGGTCGGCACCATGGCCAGCGGCGTCACCTTCAAGATCACTCTGGTGGTCAATGTAAACGCGTCGTCGGGAAGCACAATCACCGACACCGCGACGGTAACCTCGACAACCTCCGACCCCAACACCAAGAACAACTCGTCCACCGCGACCACCACAGTGGACTAAAGTTGCCGCATCCGAAAGAATGAATCGAACTTTCAATCGAGGCCCGGCGGAATATCGTCGGGCCTCTGGTTTTTCTCCTAATGGATCACGCCCGTTCCAGACGTCCCAAAATGGCAGGAGAAACTTTAGAACTATCGTGCTGGAGTCTTTCGGGTACTCCCCATCGTGCACAGAAATGTTAAAATTTACCCATGCTCGGGGCGCTGAACAGGCTCCTCAGGATTTGGCTTTCTCCCCTTTACTTTCCGTGAAAACATCTGAGAACGTTCGAGGATTTATCATCCAGGGAGTTTGAAACATGCGGATCGCTGTCGTTGGTTCCGGATACGTAGGATTAGTCGCGGGTGCCTGCTTCGCCGACCTCGGTCACGATGTCATTCTCGTCGACAATGATGAGCGCAAATTAAACGCTCTCAAGAACGGCCAAGTCCCCATCCACGAAAATTTCTTGCCCGAATTGCTCAGCCGCCATCGCGGTCAGCGCCTCACTTTTTCCGACAATCTGCATGAAGCCGTCCGTGCCAGCGCCGCTATCTTCATTGCCGTGGGCACGCCGCCCACCGAGCGCGGTGACGCAGATCTATCCTATGTCGAATCCGTCGCCCGCGAAATCACCGGCGCAGTCGATGACTACAAAGTCATCGTCGAAAAAAGCACCGTCCCCGTCTACACCAGCGAGTGGATTCGCAAAATCATTCTGCGCAATGGCGCCCATCCCGAATCCTTTGACGTTGCTTCCAACCCGGAATTTCTTGCGCGAAGGCACCGCTGTCACCGACTTCCTATTCCCTGACCGTATCGTCGTCGGCTGCGACAATGACCGTTGCGCTAACGTTCTCCGCGAAGTCTACGCGCCCTTGACCAGCGGCAAATATTACGAATCGCGCCGGCGCCATCCCGCAACCCGACCGCACTTCCATTCCCGCGCCCATCATCGTAACCAGCACCAAGAGCGCGGAGCTCATCAAGCACGCCTCTAACGCATTTCTCGCCATGAAGATTTCTTTCATCAACGCAGTAGCGTCCATGTGCGAATCCGTGGGAGCCAACGTGAATCAGGTCTGCCACGGCATCGGCACTGATTCCCGCATTGGGCCGCGCTTCCTGAATCCCGGCATCGGCTATGGCGGATCCTGTTTTCCCAAAGATGTAATGGCCTTCCGCGCCGTCGCCCGCGAATGCGGCTATGACTTCCGCCTGCTCGATGAAGTCATGCGCATCAACGAAGATCAGCGCGACCGCTTCCTCAAGAAAGTTCGCAGCGCTCTCTGGACGCTACGCGGCAAGCATCTCGGCGTTCTCGGCCTCGCCTTCAAAGGCGGCACTGACGATATTCGCGAGTCGCCAGCCATTCTGATCATCCAAGCTCTATTGCAGGAAGGCTGCAAGATCACCGCATACGATCCTGCCGCCATGGACCGCACTCAGGAAGTGATGAGCTCAGGCCTCAAGTTCGCCAATTCCGCTTACGAAGCCGCCACCGGCGCCGATGCCCTGCTGATCCTCACCGAGTGGGAAGAGTTCGCGAACCTCGATCTTCGGCGCCTTCACGAGGAACTCAAGTACCCCATCGTGATCGACGGCCGCAACCTGTATGATCCTGAAGTGATGGCAGCCAACGGCTTCACTTATTATTCCGTAGGACGCGCGGCCTCGCATCCCGAGGGCGTACCCGCCGCATTAAGGAACGGCGTCAAGAAAGCATGAGCTGGGGTAAATGAATAAGCTACGCGCTCTGGTCACCGGCGGCGCCGGTTTTCTGGGATCTCATCTTTGCGACGCCCTGCTCGGCGAAGGTTACAGCGTGGTTGTCGTCGACAACCTGCTCACCGGCCGCCGCGGCAACATCGCCCATCTCGCCAACGACTCCCGCTTTGAGTTTGTTGAAAAAGACATTTGCGAACCCTTCGACGTCGGCAAAGTCGATTACGTCTTCCACTTCGCCAGCCCTGCTAGCCCCGTCGACTACACCATCCACGGCATCCCCACGCTGAAAGTCGGCAGCCTCGGAACTTTTCATGCCCTCGATGTCGCCCACAAATACGGCGCAAAATATCTCGTCTCTTCCACATCCGAGTGTTACGGCGACCCGCTTGAGCATCCTCAGAAAGAAACCTACTGGGGCAACGTCAACACCATCGGCCCGCGCTCCGTCTACGACGAAGCCAAGCGCTTCACCGAAGCCGTCACTATGGCCTATCACCGCTATCACCAGGTCGATACCCGCATCGTCCGCATCTTCAACACCTACGGCCCGCGCCTGCAATTGAACGATGGCCGCGTCGTCTCCAATTTTATGAAGCAAGCTCTGCGCGGCGAACCGCTCACCGTCTACGGCAGCGGCAATCAAACTCGCAGCTTCTGCTACGTCAGCGACGAAATCGACGGCTTCCTCCGCCTCTCAAAATCCGACGAGCATCTTCCCGTCAACATCGGCAACCCAAACGAGTTCACCATCCTCGAATGCGCCCAGCACGTCCTCAAAGTGACGGGATCAAAAAGCAAAATCGCCTACGAACCCCTCCCCCAGGACGACCCCAAACAGCGCCAACCCGACATCACCAAAGCCCGCACGCTGCTGGGCTGGGAGCCGAAGATCCAACTGGAAGAAGGCTTGCGCTTGTCGCTGGATTATTTCAAGAAAGCGGTAGCGCACGAAGCGGTCGGCAAGCAGTAGCGTTTCGTTCCGCTGCTCGTCGTTTGGTTCGTCAGACAACTCACCCTGCTCGGTTTTCGTTCTTCGTAACAGCCGCTGCGCTCCTGCGGCGACGGCGCCCATTTTTCCGCTCCGCATCAAAATGGTATCCGCAGTTTTGTTAGTCGCGTCGAGTTGAATTCACGGGCTCCGGAGTTAGTGAAGAAGGTTCTGTACGCCGTCGCGCCGACCCATCGTTTATGCCTGCGACGGCACGCCAGCCTGTGACGGAACCAAGAGTGCACCGGTTACCGGTGTGTATTGTGGGCCCAACCAGCAATGTGCCCAGTGGGGGTGCAACGCCGTTGGAGGCCAGAGCCTGTGCCAGACGTATACTGGGAGCTGTCAGTTACCTGGTGGAACGCTCCCTTGTCCGAACTCGGGGAATGTAAGTTGCCAATAGAATTCACCGCAGGGAGAAGAAAATGGCTAATTACCTAATTACGAGCCGTAGCGTATTGCTAATGTTCGTATGCATTCTTTCTGTCGGTTTGATCGGCCAGAGCGCTCCAACTATACCGGATGAAGCCGGTTATCGGCCGTTCCGGTATGATAGCGCCCATCAAGCGATCTTCTTTGGGAATGGAATCACGGCGAAGGGCAGCAAGCCCATTCGCGCCTTCAACCTTGATGGTGTGGAGCGCGGATCGGCCATTAATATCTTCAAAGATTTTCCCAACTTAGATCATATGCTCGTGGATGACCTCGCCGCCGGCCCGGACGGGAAGACGGTTATAGCTGCCGTTCTGAACTTTGGATCCAAAAGATTGAAGCACGTTATCTTAACGTACAGTTCCTCGGGTGAGCTGCTGGAACTATGGGATACGGAGCCCTACTACGACCAGGGAATTGCAACCGATGACGCGGGGAATGTTTTTGCTCTCGGAAACCGTCTCGATCAGAGCCTTGCGGTAAAGACCCCTTATCCCCTTTTGATCGAGTACGGCCCCAGCGGCCAAGTTCTGCACGAATCGCTATCATCAGCTCTGTTTAAGAATGGTCCAAGCGCTATCAACGAGGCGCAGACGCCTCCTAATCCGATACTAATGGTGCGCGACGATCGCGTGCTGATTTATGCACCCACGGAGGCTGAATTCCTGGTTTGCTCCACGGACGGGGCGATCATTCGACGTTTCTCGCTGGCTGGCGTGTTGAAGGACATCACAGTTGCGGACCATGTGAAATCCGTAGAAATACGCAATATCATTCTTGGAGACGAGAACCGGCTGGTATTTGACCTAATGGAAGATGTCGGTTCGGATAAACCAAAGATACCCATCACAGTAGCCGTCAATCTCCACGACGGGACGAATGAAACGATGATTAAAGGCATTCTTCGTACGTGGCTCGCGGTTGGGATACGGGACAACAAATTGGTGGTGCTGTCTCATGACGGCAGTAAAGACTTTGCGTCAATGAAGTCGTTTAATCTTCCGTTCTAGATCGTCCGGAAATTCGCGGAACGGTCTGGGAGCAAACGGTCATAACGCCCACAGAGGAGTTGCCTCTGGAATCCCTGCACCCATTAATCGCAAACGCAGCGCCTGAAAGCGGCGTCCCTGCACGTCCAAATTGTGCTCATGGAAGTTGATTTCGAAGACGGAACAAGATGGAAGTCACTGCAGCAATTGCCCGCAACTCCATTCGATTCGGCTCTGGCCGATGCTGACGCCGGGAAGTGTTCGAATGCCACAGCGGTAGCTGAAGCCCTGAGCCTGACCAACGGCACGCGATTCGATCGGGGGGGTCGAAAAATCTACAGGAGGCGAAGACGATCCCAGTTCAACGCCACGACTGTACTTGTACTGCCGCCTGGAGGGATCGAAAGCCGTTTGTCCTTCTTCTTAGCCCCTTCACCGGTTGAGGCCGTGAAGGTTGGGAGGCGTGAAACAGGCCGCCCCGCCAAGGATGGCTTATTCTTTCTCCCAACAACTAATTCACGGTAAAGTTCGTCGTGCTGATCTCGCGCTCTTCCTAAACAATCCTATACTTGAGCCCCAAGCAGCCGATTCTAACTCATTTGAAACACTAGCCTTGCGGGGTTTCCTCTGACTTATGGTTCCTAATAGGGTGAGAGGGATTTTTAGCGTTTTTCTGATAGCAGAATGGCAGACTAAGGTTACAATAGGAGGGTACTGTACCTTGACCGATCCTCACGGTCGTGAAACCAACTTCCAGCCTTCCAATATCTCAGATGAAGCTCGCTCATGCATGTCTGCTGACCATCCTGCTGGGAGCGCTCTCGCTAGGCCAGACGCAGCCTGCGGAAGTTGCATCTCCGACGCGAGCCACGCTGGCGGGTACCGTCACCAAAGACCCCGGCAGCGAGCCGCTTAAAAAAGCGATCGTCGAACTTATTGCTGAGAGCCAGAACGCTGGCGGAAACTACACGGCCCTCACCGCTCCGGACGGTAGTTTTCGGATCGAAAACATCGCGCCCGGCCGTTACCGGTTATTTGCAGAGCGCACCGGCTACCAGGAAATCGACAAGCACCACCCCCGCCCTGAAGGCCGCGTTCTCACTCTAAATGCAGGCCAGGAATTAAAAGATCTCGCTATTCATCTTCAAGCCGCCGCCGTAGTCGAAGGCCGCGTCACCGATGAAGACGGCGACCCCATGTCGGAAGCGCAAGTCACGGTCCTGCGCCAGACTTTCATCGCTGGTCACAGCCATTGGGAGCAAGCCGGAGCCGAACGCACCAACGATCTCGGTGACTACCGCATCGCGGGACTCGCCGCTGGAAATTATTTTGTCTCCGTCACCCCGCCGCCCGACTTCCGCAGTCTGATCGAAACCACAGGCAGCGCGAAGCCCGCGAACGCCGCGCCAGACAATCCCGCACCCACCGCTTATCAAACCACTTATTATCCCGGCACCCGGGATCGCGGCCAGGCATCGTCAATCCAGTTGCACGCGGGCGACGACTTCCCCGCGAATTTTGCGCTCACGCCAAGCCCCAGCCTGACTATACGCGGATCGGTGGTCAATCTTCCGGCCGGTGCAAGCGCCTCAATCATGCTGCAATCGAAAGATTTCAATCTCGTTCTGAACGGTGCCGAGATGCATAAAGACGGCAGCTTCGAGATTCGCGATGTTTCTCCGGGAGCTTATACGATTCTCGCCACTGTGGATAACGCTGCCATCCCAATGCTGGCGCGGCAATCACTACAGCTTGCGGAAAATGTGGAAGGTCTCCATCTTGCGCCGCAAACTGGCGGCACGATTCAAGGCCGGTTGAAAATGGAAACCAATGCGAGCACCCGGCCGGATCCCAGCCAGATGTTTCTTCAACTGCGCTCTTCCGATTTCGACAGCGATGACGACTCGCTCAGTGGCATAACAATGGGAATCGGTTTTTCCAACGTCGCCCATGTCAACAGCGATGGCAGTTTCGAATGGAAGAACGTTCCCGCGGGAAATTACTCAGTGCAAATCTCCGAGGCCAGTGCGATGCCAGATTGGTTTCTAAGATCTGTGATTGCCGCTGGCCGCGATGCTACTGACTCCGAATTCAGTGTCAGCGCTGGCACTACTGCGATTGCGCTAACGGCGAGCGCCAACGGAGGCGTGGCCGAGGGCCTGGCCAGCAATCAGAAGGATGAACCGGTTGCCGATGCCGTCGTCGTCGCCGTTCCGGAAGTTCGCTTCAGAAATCATCCCGAGCGCTACCACAAGGCCCTCACCGACCAGAGTGGACACTTCACCCTGCGCGGCTTGCCTCCCGGCGACTACACCTTGTTCGCCTGGGAAAGCGTTGACGGCGAAGCCTACTATAATGCGGAGTTCCTCAAGAGTTTTGAAGGCCAGGGAAAATCCCTACATGTGACCGAGGGGCTACGCGTCAACGTGCAGCTCAAGGCGATTTCTGCGGTCGAAGATCAGCCCTAAATTTCGCTCGTCCTGACGATTTTCGCTCAAAATTTGGGGTATGCTTCGGAAATATGAAGACTGTTTTCACCTCCCTCCTCCTTCTCGCCACAATGTTGGGCGTGCGTTTTGCTTCATCCGAGGACACGCCCGCTACCGCTCTGCTCGTTCTCGCCAAACATGACAACATGCTCGCCATCGTTGATCCATCCACTCTGAAAGTTATCGCGCGGATGCCCGTGGGTAACGATCCGCATGAGGTCATCGCCTCCAGTGACGGCAAAACGGCTTATGTTTCCAATTACGGCTTCGGAGCTTTCAACACGCTTGCTGTCGTGGATCTGAGGGCACAGAAAACATTGACGTCGGTCGATCTTGGACCGTTGCGTGGTCCGCATGGTTTGGCCTTTGTCGGAGGAAAAGTGTGGTTCACTGCCGAAGCCGCGAAGGCAATTGGCAGCTATGATCCGGCGAGCGGCCGCGTGGATTGGATACTGGGCACGGGACAGAATCGAACTCATATGATTTATGTCTCCCCTGATATGCAACGAATCGTCACCTCGAATGTCAGTTCCGGAACAGTAAGCATCATAGACAAAACTAGCGTCAATCCCGGTCCGGGCCCTGCAAGAACTGATTGGAACGAAACGGTAGTTCGCGTTGGAAGCGGTTCGGAAGGATTTGATGTTTCTCCCGACGGCAAAGAAATCTGGGTAGCGAATGCCGGCGATGGAACTGTCTCTATCATCGACACTGCCAGCAAGCAGGTATCGCAAACTTTAGCGGCGGAAGTAAAGACCGCGAACCGGTTGAAATTTACGCCCGATGGAAAACTTGTTCTGATCTCGGTTTTGCGCGGTGCGGAAGTGACTGTAATCGATGCCATGAGCAGAAAAACGGTTAAGAAAATAGCGGTTGGCCACGGCGCTGCCGGCATCGTCATGCAACCCGATGGCGCCCGCGCGTTTGTAGCATGTTCTCCCGATGGCTACGTTGCGGTAATCGATCTGCACACGATGGAAGTGGTTGGCCATATTGCGGCGGGTGAGAATCCTGATGGAATGGCTTGGGCTATTCGCCATTAGACGGCCTGGCATCAACCGCAATTCTTACATGTTCAGGCGCACTCGGATGACCTCACAACCAAAAAAACTTTTGCTTGGTGATTGAAAATAAGGCACTTTAGCCGCGTCCACAGCCTATCTTCGTCTTGGCAAGAGAATTGCTTATTTCATACCAAGTTATCGGAGGTGGTGTGTATGTCCGCTATCACTGACACAGAATTCCTTCGACTGCTGAAGAAGGATGTCGACTACTTTACGCAAGCCATACAGCGATTCGAAAATCTGGTTCCAAATGTGTGCGCACCCGTCCAAGATCAATGGCGATTACAGGCGCAGGCACGTAAAAACTTTGCCTTGGATCTTGAGATTTTATTGGACAAGGCAGAGCGTTGCGTTGAGTTATCGCTGCGAAATGCAAACGATAAAGGCCTGGAATCGGCTTCCTGCTAAGATCGCAAACGCCAGAATCCGGTAGAATAAAGGTTTTCACCGGACACCTTGCTCCGTTCCGATCTCATCTTGTCTTCCGCGCTGGCCGCATGGGCCGCCCCTAAGGGCATTGCACCCTATCTCCGCCAGCACTTGTTGGACAAGACGTTTCAAGGCCTTTACCATACCGACGCGTTTGATCGCGCGTTGCTGGTTCCTTATTTTATCGTCCTCGTTTTGCTGGCCGCGTACGGCATGCATCGCTATATTCTGGTTTACCTTTATTACAAGCACAAGGACAAGCGCACTACGGAGCCAGCGGCGTACTTTCAGGAGTTGCCACGCCTAACCGTACAACTGCCAATCTTCAACGAGCAATACGTCGTCGAGCGCTTGCTCGAATCAATCTGCAAGCTGAAATATCCGCGGGAGAAGCTCGACATCCAGGTGCTGGACGACTCGACCGACGAAACTATCGACGTCGCCAGCAATCTCGTCGAGCGCTATGCCGCACTGGGCAATCCCATCAGCTACCATCACCGCACCAACCGCGAAGGCTTCAAAGCCGGTGCGCTGGCGGAGGGGCTGAAGACGGCGCAGGGCGAGTTGGTTGCTATTTTTGACGCCGACTTTACTCCGCCCGAGGATTTTCTTTTGCGCACCGTCCACCATTTCACCGATCCAAAGATCGGCATGGTGCAAACGCGATGGACTCACATTAACCGCAACTATTCTCTCCTGACGCAGGTGGAAGCCATCCTGCTCGACGGCCACTTCGTGCTGGAGCACTCCGCGCGCGCCCGCAGCGGCGTCTTCTTTAATTTCAACGGCACCGCAGGAGTCTGGCGTCGCACTGCCATCGACGAAGCCGGCGGCTGGCAGCACGACACGCTCACCGAGGATACCGACCTTTCCTATCGCGCCCAGCTCAAGGGTTGGAAATTCATTTATCTGCAGGATGTCGAATGCCCGGCAGAATTGCCGGTAGAGATGACTGCATTCAAAACTCAGCAGGCGCGCTGGGCGAAGGGATTAATTCAGACGGGGAAAAAAATCCTGCCGCGCGTACTGCGCAGCGACGCGCCACTGCATACCAAAATCGAAGCCTGGTATCATTTGACGGCGAACCTTAGCTATCCGCTGATGATCGTGCTCTCCACGCTCATGCTGCCCGCGATGATCATCCGCTTTTATCAGGGATGGTTTCAGATGCTATTCATCGATCTGCCGCTGTTCATGGCATCGACGTTTTCCATATCGAGTTTTTATCTGGTATCGCAACGCGAATTGTTTCCCAGGAGTTGGCCGCGCGCGTTTCTTTATCTCCCGTTCTTGATGGCGCTGGGAATTGGATTGACCATTACCAATACGAAAGCCGTAATCGAGGCTCTCATCGGCAAGGAGAGCGCTTTCGCTCGCACTCCGAAGTATCATGTCGTGTCGAAGAAGGATAAAGTTCGGGCCAGCAAGTATCGCAAGCGGCTGGGCTGGGTGCCATGGCTCGAGCTTGTCATCGGTACCTACTTCGCGCTCACGGTTTACTACGCGGTAGAGAACGAAAACTACGTTACCATTCCCTTCCTTCTGCTCTTCGTGGTGGGCTACTGGTACACAGGGTTGATGTCTCTCCTCCAGGGACGATTTTCCGGCGTCGCGCTGGGCGCGGAGTCTCATACCAAGCCGTTCCCCGTCGGTGTGTAAAACCGCCGGATTGTAACTTTATCCGCTTCTACCCGTCTCATTGAGCAGAATGAAACTCACAGCGAGGAGATCCGTCATGAAGTTGTTTGTAGTTGCGGGTTTTTTATTGGTTGCCTTCGTTCCAGCCTTTGCCGGCGAGAACCTGCACCTGAACTCGAAACTCGATTACACCAGCGACAGCCAGGATGGGCCGCTCATCACCGGCGAACACATGGAGGAGGGTTTCGCCGCGGGCAAACCAGCCTATGTCATTTTGTACGGCGAGGGCTGTTACAACTCCAAGCACCAGGCTCGCCGTACCGTGAGCTTGTACGAAAAATATAAGGATCGAGTGCAGTTCGTTATCGTCGATCTCGATCGTCCCCTTTCGGCCGCGCAGCAAGAGCTCAAGCGGAAATACTACAAAGGCTATATTCCGCATGTGGTCGTCCTCGATGCGTCGGGTAAAGCCGTCTACAATTCTTCGGGCGAAGTGGATGAAGGAGTAATCTCCAACTTGCTAGACAAAACATTGCGCTAACGCTTTCCTTCGCATCGCCGCTCGGTTACAATCCACTCGCCAAAAGTTTCTCATCGGGCCCGGCACGCCGGTTGAGCTGCGCGAAAATTCAATTTCGCGGTTCGAAGGAGAATCCGATGCTCCGCTTTCGCAGACTGTTTTCTTTTCTCGGGCTGGCCTTGCTGGCCGTTTCCGTGCTTAGTTGTGGCGCTCATGATTCCAACGAGTACTTCGTATTCGTCGCCGCTAATTTGCAGGTTCCTTACTGGCAGGTGTCCGGCGCGGGTTTTGCCAAGGCCGCTAAACAATTCAAGGTTCGCAGCGATTTCCTCGGACCTAACAGCTACGACGCCAGAGCCGAACGCGATGCCCTCGATCAGGCGGTGCAGCAAAAGGCTACCGGAATTTTACTAGGCGTCACCGACCCGGCGCTGCTGAAAGATAGCATCGACAAGGCGATCGCCGCCGGCATTCCAGTGATTACGATGGATTCCGACGCTCCCGCCAGCAAACGCCTTTTCTTTATCGGAACCAACAACTACCAGGTCGGGATGACCGGCGGTCTGCGGCTGGCACAAGAGTTGAAAGGCAAAGGCAATGTAGTGGTATTTACCATGCCGGACCAGCACAACATGCAGGATCGCCTGCACGGTTATCGTGATGCACTAGAACGCACACCCGGAATCAAGATCGTTCGCGTAGTTGATATTCAGGGAGATCCACGGATCGCTTTCGACACCACCACACAAATCATCGGCAAAGAAAAGGATCAGGTGGATGCCTTCGTCTGCCTCGAAGCGCAATCGGGCAAGGAAGTCGCGGGCGTACTCAACAGTTATCACGTCACCGGCAAGATTGTGATGGCGATGGACACCGATCCCGAGACGCTGGATTGGATAAAAAAGGGTGGCATCGCCGCTACCATCGCGCAGAAACCCTACACCATGGCATTCGTCGGCATGCAGATGCTCGACAACCTATATCACCACAAACCTCCATCGCTCGATACAGATTGGTCGAAGGACAGTTTTGCGCCGATCCCTTCATTCGTGGATACTGATTCTGCCCTCATCGACAAGAGCAACGTTGATTTGTTCCTGCAAGCGACACAAAACGCGACCGGCGGGCCGAAGTAAGCGGAAAGACAGTCATTGCTTATCGAAACAACAAAGTCCGTTTCAGAAACTTGAGATGGGCGAATCCTCGAACCTTGGAGCGTATCGCGTGATGCGTAAGCTGCAACCGTCTTTTTTCCTCGCTAGTTTTTTTGTCGGCTGTTTTCTTCTGCTCGCGAGCATTTTAAGTCTTGGACTTGATCGCCAGCCGAACTCCGACTATCACACCCGCCGCGAGGCCCTCGCTAAGAAAGTGGGAGGCATCATCGTACTGTTCGCGCCCAAAGAAAGCGAAGGGCCGAATGACCTTTATGGTTTCCGTCAGGAAGATAACTTTTACTATCTTTCCGGACTGACCGATCCCGGTTCGGCGCTATTGATCGCGCCAGCCACTGAAGCCAACGCCGATAAGTCCGCTCACTCTTACACCGAAATTCTTTTTCTTCCCCCGCGCAATCTGACGCAAGAGAAGTGGACCGGCCCCAAGCTCGGGCCGGAGAATCTTGATGCGCCTAAGGTTACTGGCTTCGATCGCGTCGAGGATATGGCCAAGCTTCCGGAGGAGGTCATTAAATTAATTCCTGCTGGCTTGCACCCGGCCGTTTACACCGACGTGGCCTCTTACGATCAGACTTCCGCCAGCACTGAACCGGTGGAGTTTCTGAAGGATGTAAATTCCTTTTTGAGATTTCAGGACGTAAAGCCGATGATCGATTCTCTGCGCACATACAAAGACGCGGGAGAAGTTGCGCTGATCCGCAAAGCCGTCGATGCGTCAGTCGCGGCGCACTTCGCCGCGTTCAAAGCGGTGAAACCCGCCATCACGGAGCGCGAGATTTCAGCGCTCATGCAATACGAGTGGGGCAAGCGCGGCTGCGAGCGTCCGGCTTATGCGCCGATTGTCGGCTCGGGATACTACTCTACCGTCCTGCATTACTCAGACGACGATCACGTGATGAAAGGGGGCGATGTAGTTGTGATCGATGCCGCTGGCGAGTATTCGATGTATGCGTCCGACATCACGCGCACCCTTCCCATCAATGGACACTTCACCGCTCGGCAACGTGAAATCTACGACATTGTTCTGGGCGCGCAACAAGCTGCTGAAGCGGTGTTCAAGTCCGGCAAATCGACGATGAAGCGCGATAGCCCCGATTCGCTCTACAAGGTCGCGTACAACTATATCAACAGCCACGGCAAAGATTTGCACGGAGAACCGCTGGGGAAGTATTTTATTCACGGCCTGGGCCATCCCGTTGGCCTGAACGTACATGATGCCACCGATCCTGATGCCCCGCTCGGACCAGGCGAGGTCTTCACCATCGAACCCGGAATTTATATTCCAGAAGAGAATCTGGGTGTGAGGATCGAAGACGACTACTACGTTGACCATGACGGTAAGCTGATTAAACTGAGCGCAGCATTGCCTTCGAAAGCGGAGGAGGTAGAAAAGGAGATGGCCGGGAAATGAAACGGATGCCCTTCGTCAAAGGACTGGTGTAAGCAAAAATTTGCGGCATCCGGTTTTACCAGGCACTGATCACTGCCCACAGCTAAGAGATGTACTCGCGAATGTATTCATCCTGCGTGTGTGCCAGTTGATGAAGGTCGCCATCGAAAATAACTTTGCCGTCGCGCAGAATCAAGAAGCTTAATGGGACTTCGCAATGCTTGCCGGGCGGAAGCGGCACCATACGATTGGTTTGCTTGTCGAACTGATGCGTGGCCATGGTAAAAGCGTCTTGCAGTCGATGCGTAACCAAAAGAGCACTGGTCCGGTAAACGTCGCGCTGCTTCATGATCAGCTCGATGATGGTATTGGAGGTCACGGGGTCGAGGCCGCCCGTGGGCGAATCATAGAGCAGCAGTTCTGGCTGAGTAATGATTGCGCGGGCAATGGCAACGCGGCGCCTCATGCCTCCTGAAAGTTCGGATGGATCCAGATCGAGCGTGTGCTCCAGTTCCACGAAGCGCAACGCTTCGCGCACTCTGCGGTCGATGTTCTCATCGTAGATGCCGTGTTCTTCCGTCAAGCGGTAGGCGACATTCTCGCGGACGGTCATCGAATCGAACAACGCACTCTCCTGGAAGACCATTCCAATCTTCCCGCGCAACGCGAAGAGTTCCTCTTCCTTCATCTTAGTAATGTCTTGACCTAAGACGATAATCCGTCCCGAGTCCGGACGAATAAGTCCGAGGGCCAACTTCAGAATCAAGCTTTTTCCTGATCCAGCGACGCCGAAGACGGCTTTGGTTTCGCCTCGCGGGAGATGAAAAGACACGCCACGCAGCACTTCGTTGTCATCGAAGGCGAGAACAACGTCTTCAAACACAATCACCGGTGCGGAATCATCGTTCGCGGGTGAAACGCTGGAATCGAGCGGCAAAATCGTCGAAGACATAATCAGCGATAGGAAAGCGTAGCCATCAGGAAGCGAGTGACAATCAAGTCCATGGCGAGAATCAGCACTGAAGCTGCCACCATCGCCTGCGTGGTGGCGCGGCCCACACCCTGGGTTCCCCCGCGCGCATTCATGCCATAGAAGCAACCTACGGTCGCGATAATAAAACCGAAAATCACCGGCTTGATCAGGCCCATGAACACATCTTGAAACACCAGACTCTCCCAAGCGTTCGCCCAGTACTGGCGGGCGTCGAGGCGAAGCAAGAGTTTCGCAATGGTTAGGCCGCCCACCAAACCCACAAGATCGGAAATGATAGCGAGAAAAAAGAGCATGAAAACCGTCGCCACAACGCGCGGAGTGACCAGCTTTTTCATCGGGTCTGTGCCTAAGGCTCGCATTGCATCGATCTGCTCGGTCACCACCATTGAGCCTAATTCGCTGGCCATTCCGGAGGAGTTCCTTCCGGCCACCATCAAACTGGTCAGCACCGGCCCCAGTTCTCGCACCATAGAGGTGGAAACCAGTTGGCCAACCAACGTAATGGAACCGAAACGTTCCAAAGTATTGGAGGCTTGCAGGGCAAGCACCGCGCCGGTGAAGAAGCCGGTGAGCACGACAATGGGCAACGAGCCCACGCCAATGGTATCCGCCTGCCGCACCATATCGATGATATACAGCGGCTTGCGGAAAAGATTGGCAACGGCCTGTAGGCAAAACAGAACATAATCCTGTACGGTCTGGACTTTTTCTTTGGCGAGATCGGTGGGCGACGTGAGTTCCATGCGGTTAAGAAAAGCCCGCCGACCCGCGACGCGCTTTTCCGAACTATAGCAGAAGCACAGTGATCAGTGATGTCAGTGGCCGGTGGTCAGACAAATTGAGTGGAATGACTGTGCGAAGATGCGGGGTCGGGGACACTGATCCCTGACCACTGCCTACTTCTTCATCCTCGTGTCTTCTTTTTGATTTCGATATTGAGCCGACGGATTTTCTGGTTCAGAGTGGAGAGCGGAACCTTAAAGCGCTCGGCGGCTTCAGTCTGATTCCAATTACATTTTTCCAGCATGTCGCTGATGATGCGCCGCTCCACGTCTTCCACAATTTCGAACAATGATGCATCCGTGGGTGGGTCGTGCAGCGTGAGCATGGATCCGCGGCCGAGGAGATTGTCGGGAAGCAGATCGATGGTAATGTCGCTCCCTGACGACAAAACGACGGCGCGTTCGATCACATTTTCCAGTTCGCGAACATTGCCCGGCCATGAATAGGACATCAGCGGCCGCAGCGCTTCCGGAGTGATACGCCGCACCGGCCGGTCATTTTCTTCCGCATACTTTTTCAGGAAGAATTGCACCAGCAGTGGAATATCCTCCCGGCGCTGGCGCAGCGGCGGCAACTCGATCGTGATGACGTTCAGACGATAGAACAAATCTTCGCGGAACCTGCCTTCGCGCACGAGAGTGCGCAAATCAATGTTGGTAGCGGCGATAATGCGGACATCCACCTGAATTTCCTGCACTCCACCCAGATGCATGAATCGCCGGTCTTGTAGCACACGCAGGATCTTGGCCTGCGTCTCCAGGCTCATGGTAGCGATTTCGTCGAGAAATAACGTACCGCGATCCGCAATTTCAAACAGGCCTTTCTTCGAAGCAATGGCGCTGGTAAACGCTCCCTTCACGTGGCCGAAAAGCGTGGATTCCAGCAGATCGGTGGGCATTGAACCAGTGTTAACCGGAACAAACGGCCGGTCATGACGGGGCGAATTGAGATGCAGGGCTTTGGCAATAATCTCCTTACCAGTGCCGCTCTCGCCCTGCAAAAGCACCGTGGAGCGGCTGTTGGCAACCTGCGCCACCAGGTCAAAAATCTTGAGCATCGGCTCGCTCTTGCCGACAATGTTCTCGAAGTTATACCGCTGCTTAAGGGCGCGCTTAAGCTGCACATTTTCTTCCGCGGCGCGGCGCCATCCTATTGCAGCACGCACATCAGCTAAAAGTTTTTCGTTGTCCCACGGTTTTTGTACGAAGTTGGCGGCACCGCCTTGCATGGCGCGCACTGCATTTTCAACCGTCCCGAACGCGGTGATCATAATGACCGGCAGTCCGGTCTCGTGCGCGCGAATTTCGGCCAGAACTTCCATTCCGTTGCGCCCCGGCAACGTAAGATCGAGCAGGATCAGATCGAATGGGTGCTCGCCAATCCGCTGCAATCCTGCTTCCCCGCTGGTCGCCGTCTCCACGGCAAAACCTTCGAGTTCGAGCAAGGTTTGCAGCGATTCGCGAATCTCCGCCTCATCGTCGATGATAAGAACTGCCCCGGCCAGACCTGGATTTCCATTCGCCATCGCGCGCGAGATTACTGCTGCTTCAGACATATTGAGCCTCAAAAACCACTCCCATAAATACGCCGCCGCTACGCATGGACCGCCTTCCTGCTCAGCGGGAAGTCCAAGGTGAAAGTGGTTCCGGCGCCGGGGTTACTCTCCACTCGAATTTTGCCCGCATGTTCCTGGATGATGCCATAGCTTACCGACAGACCGAGCCCCGTGCCGCGCGCCTGGCCTTCGCGTGGCGAAGTCTTGGTAGTAAAGAACGGATCGTAGATGCGCTGAATGTGCTCCGGCGCAATCCCTGAGCCGGTGTCGGAAACGCACACACTGACACCCTCGCCATTCATCGTGGCAACGCGCAGTTTGCCACCACCGGGCATGGCATCCTTGGCATTGAGGAATAAGTTCAGAAATACCTGCTGCAGCCTGCCCGGATTACCCTGAATTGCCGGCAACTTGGGCGCGAGTACATTTTCCACTTCCACTTTGGCCATCTTGAATTGATGTTCCAGAAGCGCGAGAGTGTCCGCGATCACTTTGTTCACATCCACATCGCCGACCTCGCTACCGCTGGTGCGCGAAAAATTCAACAGGTTATTTACGATTTCAGATGCCCG
Organism: uncultured Acidobacteriaceae bacterium; assembly: GCA_963818235.1. Classification (GTDB taxonomy): domain Bacteria; phylum Acidobacteriota; class Terriglobia; order Terriglobales; family Acidobacteriaceae; genus Sulfotelmatobacter. Next base: position 1,381,050 of record CAWFRI010000003.1, on the reverse strand, counting down.
GAAAGTTTGTCGCGTGATTTTTTCCAACAACCCTGATTTTTGCGGATCGCCCTGCAATTGCTTGGCAAGCATCTGCGTGTAGGAGGAGATCACGGCTAGGGGCGTGTTAACTTCGTGAGCCACTCCCGCTGCCAGCAATCCGATAGATGAAAGCTTATCCGCCTGCGAAAGCTGCGCTTCTAGCTCGGTTCGCTCGGTGATGTCGTCCATGATGATCAGCCGCCCAATTACCTCGAACTTGCGTGTAACCAGGGGCGCCAGGGCGACGTTTACGGAACGCACTTCGCCCGCCGGTGTTTTGAGGCGGAACTTGTACAGATTCCGAATTCCCGGCTCACGCCGCATGCGATCAAATTCTTCAACAAACTCCGCCGGAAAAATGGCTTTAAGCGGCTGCGTCAAAGTCTGCCAGCGCGGCAACGCGTACATCACTTCCATCTGCGCGTTCCAACTCTCGATGCGGTCTTCCATATCGAGCGCCATCACGCCGACATTGATCGACTCGACGATGTTCTCGTTGAAGTCTTTCAGCCGTTCGTACTCGGCTGCCTTCTGTTGCAAAGACGCGTAGAGCTGGCCATTCTGTATGGCAATACCAAGGTAGCCGCCCAGAGTTTCGAGCAGTTCCATGTCTTCGCTGGAAAGGAAGTCGCCCTGCGCAGTCTTGCCCAGCCCAAGCACAGCGATGGTCTTCTGCTGCGCGTGGCACGGGATGTAGTAGTTCAGATCCAGGCGTGCAATCGTTTGCTGCGCGCCCGGCATCTCGCGCGGCACCTGGTGTGTATTTTCGAAGAAAAGATGACCGGCGGGATCGGGCCGCGGCGCGCTCAGGAAAGAGAGATCGAGGTTCCTGGGCTTGGACAACCCGAAAGATTGAGCCAGCAAGAATTGTTCTGGCCTCTCGCCCGCCAGAAAAATCGCCATGCGCTCAACTGCAAGGGTTCGCGACAGCCGGTCCATCAGCGAAGAAAGCATCGCGTCCAAATCGGTTTCCGAGCTGAGTTCACGGCCAAACTCCAGCAGAGTGCGGCGGTAGTCGTAACGCGTTCGATAGAAAAACTGGTCGATGCGATCCTGTATCCATTTGCGTACTGGATCGAACAAAAGAGCGGTTACCACGACTGCTAGAATCAGTCCGATTGGACCACTGCCGGGCTGCCGCATGTGCACCAGTTCGGCCACGCCTGCCACCACCCCAAAATACATTCCCACCACGATCGCTGCCGCGAGCGTGTAGACCACGCCGCGCTTGAAGATGAGATCAACATCCATCAGGCGATAACGGAAGATGGCATAGCCAAACGTCAGAGGCAGCAGGGCCAGCGACAGCGCAGAAATCTTCATGGTCGCGCTGGGCAGCGAACCCATCAGGAATGGAACAACGTAGAAGATGGAATACGGGATAATGGCAAGAATGGTGCCGCGAGTCACCCACTTCAATTGCTGCCGCAGGATGGTTGTGCTGGCTCGCCGGTAGCTGTACCAAAGCAGGGTCGCCGCTGCGATAAAGAACAACGACCCGTAGGACATTTCCATACGGTCGAGGTTCCAGCGCAGCCGTTCGCTGGCCTGTAGCCACCGCATCGCGCCCACGTGGATCCCCAGCAGGACTGCTCCCGGCACATATACCAGCGCCAGCAGCCAAGGATGCTTGCGAACAAACTCGCGCTTCTCCGGGAAAATTAAGACGAAGTGCAGAAACAACGCTGCCTGCAATATTCCAGCAGCAATGTTGCCCCAGTAGATAGTCCAGTCAAAGTCGTTTAGCTTACCTGTGTACTTGAAGGAGTAAGCGATAAACGATACCAGGCAAAAGATATAAAAGTGCGTCGAACCGGGCGCCGTCCAGCGGCGCAGCAGAACATAAAGCCCAATACCAAGATAGATCAGCGCAATCAGGCGCAGCCAGTTGTTGAGTGAACGCTCTGCCGGAACCAGGATCACGATGGAATCGAGCAGCACCGATTGCCGCTCCAACGAATAAACTGCTTTGGACCACACGCCGTTACCATAGAGTTGGCGCTCCAGGGCGGAGATATTCTGAATTTCCTGCCCATCGACCGAAATCAACTGGTCGCCGGGCTTGATGCCGGCACGGGCTCCGGGACCGTTGGGATCGACGCGGTCGGCGGTAAGGTGTCCGCTATGTTCCACCCACCAAACGCCGTCATCGGGAACGGCAGATTTTAGTTCAGCATTAAAGTTGAAGCCGGCGAATACCACGGCAGCTACTGTCAGCAGAAACAGCAGAACGGCTACGAAGCGGACTTGGCTTTCCCGATTCATGGACTTCGGCGGTGGTCCTCCACCTAAAACCGGCTGGATAGGCGTAAGAATGGTGTCTCGCCGATCATCAATGAGCAACTTCGCTGCCATGAAATTTCCCGCTTCAGGAATCCTAAGTAACAGCTGCTAAAGCACTTCCGTGATTATAGATGGATTTTCGAACGATGGATACGGCTTTTGGGAGGTTTCTGTGAAATTCCGTATGCGATTGAGACGGACTAATCTTAGTTTTTTAGTCGCCCGTCCCATTCAACGGAACGGTCTGCGGGCTGCCGCCGCCGTTGTCGGTGAATCCCAGAACGGCACTTCGCGTTCCGGTCTTTATTGGATCAAAGGCCACAGTCACCGTGCAACTGGCTCCTGCATTCAGCGACGTTGGGCAATTGTTCGATTGCAAGAAATCCTGGTAGTTCGTGCCGCCAACATAAACCTGCGTGAGGCTCAGGGCTGTGCTGCCTTGATTGCTCACTGTCACAGTCTGCGGAGCGCTTTTCGTCCCCACCTTCTCGTTGCCGAAGGCAAGCTTCAGCGGGCTGAGCTTCACCAGAGTTCCCGCGCCGGTTAGTTCAATCACCTGCGGCTTTGAGGACGCGCTGTCGGAGATCGTAACCGTGCCGGTAACATTGTTCGTATTTTGCGGCTTGAACGTTATTTCGATCTTGCACTTTTCGCCAGCCGCCACGTTCTTTCCGCAAGTGTTGCTTTGCTGAAAAGGGCTTGTGACCTTGAATGCTGAAACCGACAGAGCCTTTGTGCCGCTGTTGGTGAGGGTCACGGTTTGCGCCGGGCTGGAAGCGCCGACAAGCTGAAAAGGAAAGTTGATAGCCGTTTTCGGAGAGAAGCTTGCCTCGCCAGTGTTCAGGAGCACCACCACGCCGCCGTACCGGTAATCCGGAATCGCGAGGTCGGTCCTGTGGTCGCCGTTGAAGTCGCCTGCGGCAGCGAAGCGGTCATTGGTGCCCGCCAGATAGAACGCTGGAGTCTGGAACGTACCGTCTCCGTTGCCGAGCGCCACATATACTCCTGCGATGGGAATCTCCTGAGACGCCACCGCTAAATCCGTTTTTCCGTCTCCATTGAAGTCAGCCGAAAGCACCCAATCCGCGTCTACAGTAGCCAGACTCCCGCCCTGCGTGAAAGTTCCATCGCCATTGCCGAGAAGCAGAGTAGTGCCCCCGTATAGCGTTGCAATCGCCAGGTCCAGTTTTCCGTTTCCCCTGAAATCGGCAGTAGTCGCGGCCGTAGGGAACGAGCCGACCGGATAGGTCTCTCCTTCCGAGAAGGTGCCGTTGCCATTGCCCAGCATGATACCGACCTGACTGAGAGTCCCGAATTGTTCGCCGATCGCAATGTCTCGTTTGCCATCTCCATTGAAGTCTCCGATTGCGGTGCCTGCTGGAGAGTATGCCGTTACCGTGTTGATCGGCGATGGTTGGAACGTACCGTCGCCGTTGCCTGCAAATACGCTCACGTATAGGCAGTTTCCGGAACTGTAGGTGACCAGAAGATCGGGTTTGTGGTCACCATTGAAGTCATCGACCGCCACAAAGGTCGGAATGCAGGCGGTTGTATACAGCACGGGAGCCTGAAAGGTGCCATCTCCGTTCCCAATCAGGACGTAGAGGCCGTTGAGATCGGCCACAGCTAAATCGATCTTGTCATCATTGTTCAGATCAGCGGCGGCTACGAATAGAGCTCCGGTTCCTACGAGATAGTTGACCGGGTTTTGAAACGTGCCGTCACCGTTGCCTAGGAAAATCTGTAGGTTGTTAGTGGCGTCTGCGAAATCCAGCTTACCGTCGTGATTAAAATCCCCAACAGCTAGAGCCAGCGGCGACGCTATCGCCGGAACGTCGGTTCGGGTCTCGAACTGGGCCAACAACGGGCGGCACAAACCTAGTGCCCAAAGCAGGCCAAAGAGCGGGATGCGAAAAAAACTGCCCTGCCTTACCAAGCCACACCTCCGGAGCAACTCGCCCATCGAAAGATTATCACCAAGAGCCATCGCACTTCCAGAAGTTTCGGGTGCCCGGCCCGTGATCTCGTCTGTCTTCAAAGTCGAATTCGCTTGCATCGGTCGGGGCCCTGAAGTACAAGGGATGGGTTCCTAGGATTATCCGAATCAGAAGGATGCGACATGAGACACACATTTTCTGTTTGTTGCGTTGCAATCCTCGTGCTCGGCCTCGCATGCGTATCCCTGTTGAGCGCGCAAACCGCGCCGTTGGCGCCGGGCACCGTAAGCGGTGTTACGCTCTACAGCGGCACTGGCACGTGCCCAGCCGATTTCTGGTCGAACGGCACAAACGCTCCGGTCTGCTACAGCGCGAGCATGAGCTGCTCGAACTTTTCATCGACCGTTCCCATTCTCCCTTTCATATTCAGCTACGTAACACCCGCCTCACCGCTTGGCACCGTCATAATCTTCTCGGGCGGGAGCGGAACGCTCGGCACTCTAGGGCAACACAACGAGTTCGCGGCGGAATACTTTGGGGCGGGCTTCGAGGTCGTCGAAATCGCGTGGCAGACTGACTGGGAGCAGACATCCGACCCGCTAGGGATACTAACGGCTGGATGCCGACCGGCGGGCTTTCTGAACTACGCGCTACATAGCTCGCTGCTCAATGCTAGGTTGTCCAAGTCGACAAACGGATTCTGCGGGCATGGAGGCAGCGCGGGATCGGGGGCGCTCGCTTACTCGCTCGCTTGGTACGCGGACCAGGACGGAAATTATCTGAGCACCGACTTGGACGACGTGGAGCTAACGTCCGGCCCGATCTTCGGCGACATTCGCCTGGGCTGCCAGGTCCCCGGTCCCCCGACGCAGGCAGTTATCTGCCCGCCGGCGCAGTTCGGATGTTCTTCCGGAACCACGCAGTGGAGCGACCCCTACCCGTATATCGCCCCCTACGTAACCCAAGTCGGAACTTGGACGAACGACCCCACATGCGGTAATCCTTCCGGGACTTCAAGCTCTTCGAACGCCAAGTGGCTGGCGATGAGTATAGTCAACGGCGCCGGCAGTTTCAGTTACCCTAGCACGGGCCTCGCCGGTTGGCTCTGCGCGAGCTCGGTGCCGTCGAGCTGCACGGTCAGCGACCCCTGCCCCAACAACAGCGCCGCCCAAGGGAATGTATTCCTATCTCAGTTCACCAGCAGCTCCCAGGCTGCGGGCTACAAGCTCACTGGCATTATTAACTGCCAAGGCCAAGAGGGCGTCGGCGACGGTTATGATCCGGATAATTCTCCGAACCAAAGAGGGGTGGTGGCAATTGCTGCGCACGTGATTCAGCAGTGCATGCACCCCACCCCTCACTGACCCGATTGGGCGGCGGATGATCGGCCAATCATCGGGCGGGGGCGGGTCGCCATGGCACCCCGCCCCCGAGTGCACTGTTCTAGGACGGCCAAGCCGCCGGCTGCATTTGTTCGGGACCAAGACTGGCCCGAATCGCGTTCATCAATTCGTCATTGTCGGCTGGCTTCTGAAAAAATGCCGAAGCTCCCGCCTTCAGGGCGCGCTCCTCGTTGCTTTGCGGATCGCGCGCACTGAGCACGATGACAGGAACGCTGGCCAGCGCATCGATGTTTTGCAGTCGCTCGAGAACCACGAAGCCGTCGCCGACGGGAAGGCCAAGATCAAGAATAATCAGCGCCGGCCGCTCCTTCTGGGCCGAAGCAATGGCTGTGTAGCCATCTGTCGCGGTGGTTACCTCGAAATTGTTGGCTCGCAGGCGGAGCCGCATGGCCCGCACCAGATCGGGATCGTCATCGATTACAAGTATTTTTTGCTTGGACATTTGAATATTTCTCCTTTGGCAATTCTTTGTTTGGTGGTTGTCAGTTGGCATCTCGTAGGCGTTTGTCGGGACGGGACTGTTTGCTCTCTATGCGACTGGTGATCATTCCAGTTATGTGGCTTGCCAGCATTTGAATCTGCTCTTCCAATGATTGGCTCAGAAAAGACTGGCCGGAAACGGCGGACGGAAGTTCAATGGGAGTAGCCATGATGGTGAGGGAGCACTTATTCTTGAGGTCGGAAATGCGCTCCAGTTGTTCACGAATACGCGCCGTCATAATCCCGGCTTGCGGCATATCCGTCGAAGCCACTACGAAGAAAGTTTCCGCGGTGCCGGAGGTTCCCATCGGAGGCAGCACCAGGTCTTTGTCGAGATAGACGCAGCGCCGCAAGGTCTCAAGGCTCTGCTGCCACATCTCCTTCCAATTCCCGCGCGGAGGAACCGAAAGCGATGCCAGTTCGACTCGCACTAGCACAAACGAAGGGCGCAAGCGATCTTTATACGTGACCACCGGGGCCAGCAGTTTGGCGAGCGAATAAGCGGGCAAAGTAAATGTGAAAGTGCTTCCCTGTCCCGGTTCGCTTGAAACCCAAATTCTCCCTTCATGAAGGCGTACGATTTCCCGGCATATGAAAAGGCCCAGCCCTAGTCCGGAACGGTTGTTGTCGATCGAATCGCCATCCTGATAAAGGCGTTCAAAGATCAAAGCCTTCGCCTCAGGATTAATACCGCGCCCGGTGTCGCTGACGGAAACGTAGACCGACGAAGGATCCGCATCCACCAGGCAGGCCTGGACCATCACCGCGCCATCGGGAGGGGTAAACTTGATGCCGTTATCGACCAGATTGATCAGCACTTCGAGAATGCGGTCAGGGTCTGCATTGACCAGCGGCAGCCGTTGATCTACTCCGATTTCCAGTCCAATGTGCTTTTCGTCGGCTGTGGGCTTCATCATGGTCACGGTCTGCTGAATCAGTTCGCCGAGCGAGATGCAGCGTGGTTCGACCCGCATTTTTCCGCTCTCTGCGCGGGTCGCTTCCAGCAGGTCGCGTATCATGGCGTGCAACTGATTTACACTTTTCATAACAGTCTTCAGGTGATCCCCCTGATCCGGACTCACCGGGCCGGCCAAGCCGTCCAGAATCAAAGTGACATACTGATGAATGCAGGTGAGCGGCGTCCTTAATTCGTGCGAGACGTGCGAAAGAAACTGGTTCTTGAATTCCAATTGCTGTTTCTGCGTCATTTCCAGTGCGCGCAGAAGCGCTTGCCGCTCCACCGCATAGCGGATAGATCGCTCCAGATGTTTGCTGGATATGTTGCCCTTAATCAGATAGTCCTGCACGCCCTGATGCACAGCCTTGATGGCCAGGGCTTCGTCGTCCTGGCCGGAAAGAACGACCACCGGAACGTTGGGCGCGTGCTCCATGACGCGGCGGAAGGTTTCCGAGCCATGACTATCCGGCAGATTCAAGTCCAACAACACAACTGACGGAGTTTCCCTAGTCAGAGAAGCAAGCCCCTCCGACAACCTGGAAACACAATTGACGTTGACCGAAGACTTACCTTCCACCAATCGTAAGCGGACCAGATCCGCATCGCCGGGATTATCTTCGATGAGCAATACTTGAGTAATCAGTTGATCCATGTTCCCTCATTCTCCCTGCCGTGGCAGATTCACAAAGCCGCACCAGAATCCCTCAATCGATTTCACTGCCGAGAAAAAATCCTTTAAGTTTCCCGGTTTGCTGACGTAACAATTCGCACCCAGTTCGTAACTCCGCGTAATGTCTCTGCTCAACTGCGACGTGCTGAAAATCACTACCGGAATGCGGCGCAGTTCCGGCCTCGCTTTGATCGCGGCTAATACCGCGTGGCCGTCCTTCTTCGGCAGACTCAAGTCCAGAATGATGAGGTCGGGCCGGACTGCATCGGCATACTTTCCCCGGCGGTCGAGATAAGCCATAGCTTCCATTCCGTCTTCCACGCTGGCAATCTCGCTATGCCGCGCGCTCTCCACCAGGGCCTCGCGGGCCAGGCCCACATCGGCCGGATTATCATCCACCAGTAGCAATCGTAGCCGAGCCTTCATGCCAATTTCCCTTCGATCTCGGCAGGAGGAGGCATAAGCACCGTAAACTTAAAAGTAGAGCCGGAATCAACTTTCGATTCCACCCAGATTCGTCCCCCGTAACGCTCGACGATTTTTTTGCAGATTGCCAGGCCGATACCGTTGCCGGCGTATTCACTGCGCGAGTTTAGGCGCTGGAAAACGACAAAAACGCTTTCCGTGCTCTCCAGCGGAATTCCGATCCCGTTATCACTCACGCTGAACTGCCACTGCAAGCCGATCTTCTCAGCCTGCACGGAAACCACCGGCGGCTCTTTCCCGTGAAACTTAATGGCATTCCCGATCAGATTCTGGAAGACCTGCATCACCTGCGTACGATCAGCCCAAACTTCCGGAAGATTTCCATGGGTGACGACTGCATGGGACTCCTGAATGGCGGACTCCAGTGTCTGCAAAATTTCTTTCATCACCAGATTGCAATCCACGCTGGCGCACGCGGATTCCTTCCGTCCTAGCCGCGAAAAAGCCAATAGGTCTTGAATCAAGACCTGCATACGCTGCGCGCCCTCGCTGGCATAGCCGATGAATTTGTCGCCGTCCTCGCCCAGCTTGCCGCGATAGCGTTCACCCAGCAATTGCGTGTAGGCTGTGACCATGCGCAGCGGCTCCTGCAAGTCATGCGAGGCCACATAAGCGAACTGCTCCAGATCCGCGTTAGAGCGCGCCAGTTCTTCCGCTTTCGTGGCCAGATCTCTTTCCGCTTGCCGGCGTAAGCTGCGTTCCTGCTTTTCCCGCAGGGCGCGGCGTACGACTTCGGGCAACCGCGCCAGACCATCTTTCAGCACATAGTCGGTGGCTCCTTGCTTAATGCATTCCACGGCAGTCACGTCGCCGAGCGCTCCGGAAACGAGAATCACAGGAACATCGAGGCCTTCACGGCGAATTACATTGAGCGTTTCCATCCCCTTCCACGCCGGCAGGTTGTAATCGGCGAGCACAACTTCGGGCGGATGGGCGCGAAGAGAACAGGCAAAGGCAGCTTCGTCCTGCACCACGTCGGCGGCAACGTCGTAGCCATCTTTAAACAACGCCCGCACCACCAGCGCCGCATCGAGTGCGTTATCCTCCACCAGCAGGGCGCGTAGCTTCACTCCGGGCTGCGCGGAGCTTTGCGGTTCGAGCTTGATTCCGGCGCTGCTCATTTTGCCTGCCCTGCCAGATGCACTCGCGCCTGTTCATGCGCCACTGGCGGCTGGTTAACCACCAGCCAATACAGCCCAGACAATTTCACCAGCTTCCGGAACTCGTTGAAGTCCACGGGCTTCTGCAAGTAACTGTTCACGCCTAGTGCGTAGCCGCTGATCCGGTCCCGCTCCTCTTTGGAGGAGGTCATCAGAACAATGGGGATGGTCTTGGTGCGCGGATCTTTTTTCACCTGTTCGAGCACCTGCATGCCATCCACCTTGGGCAGCTTCAGATCCAGCAAAACCAGCTTGGGCGGATGTTCAAAAGAGCGGCCGGCATGGGGCCCGGTGCAAAATAGAAAATCCAGCGCTTCTTCGCCGTCGTGGGCCACGAAAACGTGGTTGGCCAGATTCTCCGACCGCAAAGCGTGCAGAGTAAGATCCACATCGTCCTGGCTGTCGTCCACCAGGAGAATATCGATTTCGTTCGAGTTCATATCCGACCTCCCGCGATGAGTGATTTGTTCGAGAATTCGCCCGCTTGCGCCTGGTTTGGAAGTAAGTGCGCCGGAGGCGGAGTACTCACCGCGCTGACGGTGAAATAAAAAGCCGCGCCCTTATTTACTTCGGATTCCGCCCAAACCCGGCCACTGTGTTTGTGGACTATCCTTTGCACGGTGGCCAAGCCAATTCCGGTGCCTTCGAAATCTGCCACCTGATGCAGGCGCTGGAAAACGCCAAACAGCTTGTCTTTGTACTTCATATTGAAGCCCACTCCGTTGTCGCGAATCGCAATTACGATCTGGTCATTTTCTTCATGGTGGGCAATCTCGATCATTGCGCTTTGCCGGGGACGGGTGAATTTGATGGCGTTCGCAAGCAGATTTTGAAAAACCTGCTTGATGAGCACCGGATCGCATTTCGCCGCAGGCAGCTTCGCAATCTTCCATGCAATGGCTCTTCCTTCGGTCTCAGGCTGGAGCAGAGATATGACCTCTTCAATCGCAGAGTTCAGGTCGGTAACTTCAAGCTTGACCGCGTGCCGTCCCACGCGCGCCAGATTCAGAAGTTCATCCACCAGCAGGCCCATGCGCCGCGTGCCATTCTGAATACGCTCCAGATGGCGCAGGGCTTCAGGATCCATGGTGGCGGCAAAATCTTCCATCAAAATTCGGGAAAACCCGCCAATGTGCCGCAGCGGCGCCCGCAGGTCGTGCGAAACCGAATACGTAAAGGCTTCCAATTCCTGGTTTGCGGCTTCCAGTTGTGCCGTGCGTTGCAAGACTCTTTCTTCGAGTTCTTCATTGAGCCTGCGGATTTTCTGTTCGGCAGCTTTTCGTTCGGTGATATCACGGAAGGCAACTACACCACCGCAGAGGCCGCCTTCAGCGTCCTTCATGGGTCTTCCAGTAAATTCCAGAAACGCATCCTGTTGGCTTTCCGGGTGTCGGATGATTAACTCTGTCTGCAGAGATTCACCACGCAATGCCCGAACCAAAGGCAGGGATTCGGTCGGGCAGTGCGTGATTCCGTCAGGCAGATAGCAGCCATAGTGGAAAGACCATTGTTCGGGAGTCAGGTTAACGGCTTCCCGGGTCAGCAGTTTGCTAGCGGAGTCGTTCCAGATTAAGAAGTGCCCTTCACGGTCGGCCGCCACTAAGCCATCTCCTACGCTTTCTAACACCAGCTTGAGCATGCGGGTCTTCATTTCCAGGGCATGCTGCGAGCGAAGGAGTTCGTCGGTTTGACGCGATAGTTCTTCCGCCTGCGCAGCTAACCTGGCCTCGTCCTGCTTTTTCTCGGTGATGTCGCGCGCAATTTTCGAGGCGCCAAGAATCACACCGCTGCTATCCCGGATCGGCGAGATTGTTACTGAGACGTCAATTGTCTTGCCGTCCTTGCGCACCCGGACGGTTTCGAAATGTTCCACGCTCTCGCCGCGCCGGATGCGAACCAGAATGTCCGCCTCTTCGGCCGCGCGATCCTCAGGTATGAAAGTGAACATCGGCTTGCCCACAGCTTCGGCAGGCGAATAGCCAAATATTTTCTCCGCCCCGCGATTCCACGCCGTGATTATGCCGTTCAGGTCTTTGCTGATGATGGCATCGTCGGAAGAGTCGACGATCACGGCCAGGCGTTCGCGCATGTCTTCCGCCTGCTTGCGCTCAGTGATATCGGCGCGAATCGCCATATACTGGCGCGGTTTACCGTTGGCTTCGAGCAACGGGACGATGGTCGTATCCACCCAGTAAATCGAGCCATCCTTGGCGCGGTTGCAGATCTCGCCCCGCCAAACCTGGCCGTTCGCGATGGTGTGATACATATGCTGGAAAAATTCTCTCGTGTGCTGACCTGAATTCAGGATGCGATGGTTTTTGCCCAGCAACTCTTCCCGCGAGTACTTGCTGATGGCGCAGAACTTGTCGTTGACATAAGTGATGGTTCCCTGAACATCGGTGGTGGCGACGATCGCGTGCTGGTCCAGCGCAAATTTTTGATCGGCCAGCTCCTTGAGCAATTGCTCCTTCGCTCCTTCGGCCCGTTTGCGCTCCGCAATCTGTTCTTCCAAGTGGCGATTCGCAACGTGCAAGCCCGATAACGTCATCGCCTTCGGCGCCAGCGGGATGAGCATCGCTGCGGTCGCCACCGATATGGCTGCTGTTCCTGCCTTAAGGACGCCCGCCAGCACGTAACTTCCGTGCCATACGTTCCAAATTTCCATGAGGTGCGTGGTGCCGCACGCCAAAATAAATCCGCCGAACATCCAAAAAATCCCGCTAAATGGGAGGTCCGGGTTCTTGCGGATGAAATAAACCAGAATGACGGGAATCGCGTAGTAAGAGAGAACGATCAGGCTATCTGAGATGACATGCAGCCACACGATCCCCGGATCCCACTGATAGCAATATCCGTGCGGCATGAAATCCGTAGATCGATTCATCCACATCCCGACACTGTGAAACATCCAGAGCACACCCGCAGCTGGTGCGGCCGCAAACCCTGCCTTCGCGAGCCGAGATGCCATAGCATGCTTCACCGCTCCGATAAGCCCTCCAACTTGATTTTCCAAGGGGATCTGCGCGAGAGTCTGCGCCTCCGCATCGAGACGCAACTTCCTCACATACGTTATCGGCGCGGTGAAAGCCCGCTTTAGGTATGCGTCCTATCGAAAGAAACAGTGAACACGAGTCGGATCAACGTACCTTTGGATAGCTGAAGGGCAGGAATAAGTGTTTTCTGAAATTAGCGTTTTCTGAAGTGAGCAACTGAACAAAAACCGAGTCTTCTGAGGTTCAGCCAGCCTTCTGGGAATTCTGCGCGGCCTCGGAAGAACCATCATCGTCCCAATCAAACGAGAGCGCCCGAGCCGTGGTCTCGATGGGTTTAAGCTCAGGAATGTCGTCCGCAACCGACGCGCCGAGTTCGGCGAACTTTCGCGCAGAAACCAGCACCCGGCTCTCCAGCGAGCCGACAGCTTTATTGTAGAATTCGACTGCGCGATCAAGCCCCGTGCCAACGGACGTGATATGCCCCGCGAGCAGCCGCAGCCTGTCGTGCAACTCCTTGCCCAGCGCGCTAATCTGCTGCGCGTTGCGCGCCAGCTTTTCCTGATTCCATCCATAATTAATCGCCTTTAATAGCGCAATCAGCGTTGTGGGAGAGGCGGGAATCACACGATTCAGAACTCCGTGCTCGATCAGGCCGGAATCCTGTTCCAGCGCGGCACTGAAAAAAGTTTCCCCAGGAAGAAACATCACGACAAACTCAGGCGTGGCCTCGAACTGCTCCCAATATTTCTTCCCGCTCAACGTATTCATGTGGTCGCGCACCTGCCGCGCATGATTCGCCAGACACGCACGCCGCGCCTCTTCATCAGTAGTTTCGAAGGCGTCAAGAAACGCCTGCAACGGCGTCTTCGCGTCGACGACAACGTGTTTTCCGCCAGGCAGTTTTACGACAAGATCAGGACGCATCCTGCCATTCTCGGTCGTAACCGTCTCCTGCTCGGCGAAATCACAATAAGAAAGCATGCCCGCGATCTCGACCACTCGCCGCAACTGAATCTCTCCCCAGCGTCCCCGGACGTTCGGCGTCCGTAAAGCCTTAACCAGATTTCCAGTCTCCGATTGCAACTCTTTTTGCGTCGTGATCAGCGACTGCACCTGGGCGCGCAACTCGCCGTAAGCATCGCCACGCGCCACTTCCATCTTTTGAATTTTTTCGTCAACTTTATTCAGCGATTCGCGCACCGGAGCAACGAGGTCGGCGACCGCCTTCTGGCGGGCCTCAAGATCACCTCTGGCTTCAGCTTGGGACCGTTCCAGCTTCTCTTTTGCGAGTGTTAGGAAGGATACGTTATTGCTTTCCAACGCATCCGCGGCCATAGCCTTAAACGCATTGCGCAAGTCCTCACTGGCTCGCGTCACTAACTCGATCTTTTCGTTGCTGGTCTTTCGTTCAGCCTCCAGCGCCGATTCCAGCCCCGCCCGCGCTCCCACCAAATCGGTGTGAGCCTGCTGAAGCCGCGCCAGATCGGCCTTTCCGGCCGCTAATTCCTTTTCCGTCAAGGACAACCGCGCGCTAATCCCTGCCGTGCGCGAGCGCAGCACCAGCCATGCAATCACGCTGCCAAACAACAGGCCAATGACCCCAGCAAAGACAGGTTCCATAGCGAAGGTAACTACTCCCGGTGGTTTTCAGGTTCTAGCGTAGCACCAGCGGCAAGTTTGAGCCTGAGTTCGCGTCCTTCCCCGGGTCAAGTTGAGCAGATCGAGTTGAGTAGGCACAAGCGATGCTAAGAGCTTCCAAAATCGTATTGGCGCTGGCGTTGGTAACGGGCGTCTTCTCCGCTCCGCCATCGTCCCGATTGATGGCCGCTGCCGGTGTTGCGGACCCCCAGGACGGCCCAGCGGAGCACGCCTCTCTGAAACCGGCCTCGGCTGCTGCCTCCCCTAATATTCCTTTCGTCGATTACGATTCTCAGTCCGAATTGATTCTTCTCGATCTGGCCAACCAGGCCAGAGCGCAAGCAGGCGCACCCCGGCTAACGCTCGATTCCGGCATGAGCCAGGCCGCCCGCGCCCACGCGGAAAAAATGTTTGGAGAGCGAGAGCTTTCGCACCGCTTTGACGGTGAGCCCTCCCTGCCCCAACGATTGGCCGCCGCAACTCGCACGCAACTCGATCAGGAAGGAGAAAACGTCGCTTTCGATTCCGACGCGGAACAAGGTCATCATCACCTCATGCTTTCACCCCCGCATCGCGCGAACTTGCTCAACCCGGCTTATAACGTGGTCGGGTTGGGCGTGGTCCGCAGCGGTGGTCTCCTCTACATTGTTCAGGACTTCGGCCATGCCCTCCCCAATTATTCAGCGGCCGAGGTGAAAGACAAGATCGCGGTGACGGTAACGCAAGCGCGGCATCAGGCGCGCCAGCCGAACCTGGCTCGCCGCGATCTTCCGACCGCCGATGATGCGGCCTGCTCCATGGCGCAAGCGGATAAGCTCGGCACCTCCACCGTTCATCAGCTTGCACAACGCTACACGGTGCTCACTTACACCAGCCTGCACCCAGAAACGCTGCCGGAAAGCGCCAGCCACGTGCTCGGCAGCCATAACCTGCGCAGCTTTTCCGTAGGCACGTGTTATGCACGTACCGAGACTTATCCCATGGGCGCATATTGGATAGTGCTCTCGCTGGACTGAACCCACAAACTGAACCAGCTACTCACTGTGCTAACCTTGCCTTGCCCACCGTCTGCGGTCTCCCATGGATTCTCCACCGCATATCCGCGTCGGTACGGCTGGCTGGTCTTATAAGGACTGGGACGGCATCTTCTACCCTCCCGGCATGCGCAGCCGCAAGCTGCATCCGCTCGAATACCTCGCCCATTTTTTCGATACCACCGAGATCAACACTTCGTTCTACGGCCCGCTGAAGCCGGAACTTGCGAAACTGTGGTGCCGTAAAGTTGCAGCTGTGAATAAAACCTTTCTCTTCACGGCCAAACTGTATCGCGCCTTCACCCACTCGCCGGTCGCTGTAATGGAGCCGACATCGGCCGCCAGTATCCGCCCCACCGACGAAGATGAAGCCCGCACTCGCGAAGGACTAGATGCCATTGCCGGCGAGGGACGCCTTGGCGCCTTACTCATCCAATTTCCTGTATCGTTCAAAAACACTTCTCTCAACCGCGAATATCTTGACCGCTTGCTGCGGCAGTTCATCGAATATCCCCGTGTGGTCGAAGTACGGCACTCCAGTTGGAACGATGCCGCAACGCTGGCGGCGTTTACACAGAAAAATGTCGGCTTCTGCAACATCGATCAACCCGTGCTGGGCCGCTCGCTGGTGCCTACCAAACACGTGACCAGCGCCATCGGCTATGTTCGCCTGCATGGGCGCAACTATGAGCACTGGTTTGCCGATCAAGGTTCCGGCTCCGACAATCGCAACGACCGCTACAACTATCTCTACAACGCGCGGGAACTTGCCGGCTGGAAAGAAAGAATCGAGAGCGTCGCCGGACGCGCCCAAACCACGTATGTGATCACCAATAATTGCGTCGAGGGCAAAGCCGCAGTGAATGCACTGGAATTGAAGGCGATGATCAGCGGTACGCGAGTGCTGGCTCCGGCTACGTTGGTCGAGAAGTATCCAGAGTTGAGAAGCTGTGCTGATGCGGTCCATGACTCCGGAGAGTCAGTCTCAACATTGCCGTTTTGTTAGCGCGGAGAGCGCTCATCCCAGCAAAAGCTTGGCGCATCGGTAGCGGACATAGCGGATAGGTTGCCCGCCCGCTTAAACAACTACTGAGTGCTATAATTGCGCCCCAGCGGTTCAACGCGGATCCCCCCAGGATTATTCTTCTCCAGCGCGTTCTCCTTAGCTCAAAATTCCCCACAGGAGTCACTACCATGCGACGTCTTCTTCTTCCAGTCTGCGCCATCGCCTTCCTGGTGTCCTCAAACGCCCTGGCAAAGCATCATCGCGAAGATTGCTTTGGGCAGCGGCCTAAATCCAAACACCATTGCCGTGAACCCAGCCACCAACAAGGCCTACGCGGTTTCATCTGCAAACGCGACCGTCTCCGTGATCGATGGCGCCACCAACACTCACCTCACCGACATCTCGCTTGGCACGGACTTTCCCGTCGCCATCGCCGTCAATCGCAAAACTAATCGCATTTACGTGGCCAACGAGGGAGGCTTCGAAACCAGGGTCTCGGTCATTGACGGCTCTACGGATACTTTGCTCGAAAATGTTAGCGGATTCGTAAATCCCCTCGGCGTCGCAGTCAATATCGCCACCAACACAGTCTATGTGACTAACTCGGACGGTTCGGTTGGCGTGATGGATGGTGCCACCGATGCGCTTGTTACCACCATTCCCAGCACATTTTCTTTTGCTGCGGGCGGCATTGGAAGCGCGGTCAACCCCCAGACCAATCTCGTTTATGTGGGTGGTCTGTTCGCGCAGTACGAAGTCATCGACGGAAGCACGAACACTGTGCTTTCCACTATCAATCTCCCGAGCTCCGTGACCACGGCTGGTCTCGCGGTCGATCCGAACCTCAACCGGCTCTATGTTGTGGACCAGAACACATACGTGCTTTACGTGATCGATGCCACTACCAACCAGATCATTACGACCGTAGCCGGTGGATTCAGTTCTCCACACTATGTTTGCGTCGACCCGCAAAACCACGTGTTGGCACTCCAGAATACTGGTGGAAACGATATCGTATTCATCAACGGACTTACGGACCAGATCATCAGTACGGTGCGGACAGCCACTTCGCCGGGGGATGTCGACGTAGACCCGCTAACTGGACACTTCTTCGTAACGTATACATCCACAGGCAAGGTTGTGGTGATTGGCACTTAGGGAAGTCATCTAGAAAGATATTGCTAAGCTTACGCGGAAGTGGGGTATCTATAGACCAAACGGGGGACGCAATCGCCCCTTCTCCTGTATAGTACGCGGGACTTGAGAGACGACAGCCTACGCCTAACCTGCCTTATTAGTTATGCATAGGTTGAGCCGCGACAAAATTTCGGGACAGACGGAAAATCTCGGGACAGTCCCTCAGATTTCTCGTCCTGATTTATCCATGCGCTGGACCTGATGGGTATATAGTGCGGAAGCAATTGCTGCGTGGCCAAACGCCGCCATCTTTCAATGGAGTCTTGTCGGCCAACAAAATGATGGCCGTGCGGCACATGACGCTACAGGAGGACACCAATGTCGCTGACAACCGCTGGATTGACGGATATCGGACTCGGCAAGGGAGTTACCCCCTGTTATGCCATCTCTTACGACCCTACCCTTCCGAATGGTACGGAGCTGACGAATGGCCTGCTGGCAAAGTGCGATGCCGATCTTGGTCTTATGAGAGAGTGGTTCGGCGGCGTGGGTATTCCGTTCCAACTTCCGCTAGGCGTGCAGATCAATAATGCATCCGGCGGCGCAAGTTGGAAGATCCATCCCCTTTCCAGATTGACTGGCTCGGTGCGGGAACCTTTGTGTCGATTAATCCTGGCGCGATGCCTCGGTCGATTCCCTTCGGTATTTCCTCGCAGGCGAAGTGAGCGAAATGCTCATGAAGGCACTAGACAACGGCTGGTTTTACGATCATGGGTACTTCAACGGGGGCGAGGAAGGCAGCAAGGGCGAAGGATTGTCCCGATTTTTAGCCGTACAGATTAAAATTGCCAACGGGTTGGGGAACGCTCCGGTGCTGGGCTTTGGTATTACTCCTCTTTGGCTTAATCCTCCTTGGACGAATGGCGTTCGCCAGGATTTCGTAGACAATAACCCCGACAATAATAAAGCGTCTCCCGTCACCGGCTGCACAACCTTATTTCTCTATTATCTACACAACCAGCTCGGAAAGAGCATCAACAGCATCATTAAAGCCGGATCTTCCAATCTGGCGGGTGTCTACCAAAATCTCACCGGAAGTAATCAGCCATCGGATGCCTGGAATGACTTCAGTAGCCTTGTCAACAGTCATTATCCGACGGGCACGGTTTACCAACTTGCGAGCGACAATCTGTTCCCCGTGTCCGATCTGTTTGTGCTTATCTTGCCGAACGATCTGACGTGCGGATACAGTGCTACGGCGGACATTTCGGTAAATAATCCAGCCATGGCAGAGATTGTGGTGCAATTGTCGAGCGGCGATTTATTGACGGTCCCAGCAACTGTGACGATCCCGCTCGGCTCTCAGTCAAGGAGCTTTTCAGTCCACTCAATTGCGCAGAGCCTTCCCTTCAATTCGAAATCGGCCCAGATCACTGCGACTTATGCCAATAAGACAATTTCGGCAACGCTCACGGTGATCTCTCCACAGGTAGCCTCGCTCAGGGTGACACCCGGCGACATAATCTGTGGAAACGGAGCCAGCGGGACGGTTACGCTGAATTCACCTTCCTTAAAAGGACCAGCCACAGTAGCCATAACATCCAGCGACCCCGACCTGCAGGTTCCACCCACGGTCTTAATCGCTGAGAATATGCCATCCTCTTCGCCGTTTGCCATAACTACGTCGAATATTACCGCCGGATTTTTGCCCAGGAAAGTGACGACAACTGCAGCGCTGGGTGGCAAAACAGTATCATTCGTCGTACACATTGTTTCTCCTACCGTAGCCTCTCTTACTCTGTCTCCTGACAGCGTTGCTTGCGGTAGTAGTTGCACTGGAGTGGTCACGCTTGACCGTGTTTCATTTCTCGGTAATGTCGTAGTCGATTTAACGTGGCAGCCGAATAGCTTTCCCGGAATAATTCCAAGCCAGGTTACCATTCCACCAGGATCTATTTCTTCTGAGCCTTTTACTATAAACGCACCGAGTACAATACCCAGCTTTGCACCGGTTCCTTATCAGGGCCTGTTGTATGCCAGCTATGCAGGCACGGATGTTTCGGCATGGCTGACTGTAACATCATCGGCGGGGATAGGAGTTCTGTCCAGCCTCACGCTGCAACCATCCACGATAGTAGGAGGCGGGATAAGTTCCGGCACTGTGACGCTTGAGAAAGCAGTGGGCAGTCCGACGGAAGTGGGCCTCGCCGCTTTTCCAACAGTGAGAGTAAAACCCGGCAGTGATATACCATTGCCGCACGCAAGCCTGCCGTCCTCAGTTACAGTGCCGGCTGGGGAGACAAGTGCCATCTTTGTGATCACCACAAAGCCTCTTGTCCCTGCTGAGTCGGACCGTACCATAGGCATCGCTGCGAGTGCGGGCGGCGTAACCAAGACGGAGTTGTTGACTCTCACATACTGAATCGGCAGCTTGCGGAAACCTGGGGACAAAACCTGGGGCTAAACGTGAGGAAACGAAATTCGGGGAGAGACCGGGAAGTTCCAATTATTTTCAGCGTGGAACGAACGTCCTGCTCTCCCAAGTTTGTGTCAACACCTGGCCGCCAGCAACGGCCTAAGCCCTCGCCGATTTCCACAACCGGTTGTGACATCCAACCTTGCGCCCGCAATCAAATCGCGTAATCATGGCCGAGGCCGTGACCCTTAGAAGCGCCGCACGCTGATGCAGCGAACCAAATCGGCGCGCCTCTAACTCTTTTGTTTCAGGTATTTTGCTTCTAAGCAATTGACGCCTTGGGATTAACAACGAGTTTTCCGGTAACCCGATGATTCCAATCGGGGACGTTCGGTAGGGGTATACCGAAACTCAGCGGGCGCCCACGTAAAGGGCATCCAATCCACGCGATCCCAGAAATTATTTTGCGGAGGAATTCACAACCAGAACTCAAACGGAAAGGCGAGGCTTGGCGTCTAACGGCCACCCGCACCCGCGGCCACATGGTCCGACATGCGCCGCTTGTTATACCGCAGCGCCACGTTCATGTAGACGTTGCCCATGGAAGTTTCAAAGCAGATCATCAGCGCCTCGACATCCTCGCTGGTCTTGTCCCCTTCTTCCGTCGTGACTAACAATGGCGGATGCACCCGGAAATGAAAGCCCTGGTCATTGAGCGCGCAAACGGCGTTGCCCACAACCTGGTTGGCAAGTTCGAAAATAGTTTCTTTGATGAGCCCATCGGATTCGGGCAACTCCGCACCCGCATAGTGGCTGGCCACGCGCAGCGCGGTTTGCGGTTCAAGATCGAGCACGATGCGGCCCTCGATATCACCCGTCAGCGCCACCATGCCCGCCACACCTTTGCGGCGATAGGCATTCTCCTCCATCGAGAGATTTCCCACCTTGGTGGTACTCGAGAGGCCTTGCGACAACACAGCATCGGCCGCGTTGATGAAAGGCTGGATGAGTTCCATCTTCATTGTGGTTAGGCCCCCGCGCCGGCCGCGGCGGTTACCGCGCCGTCTTCTCCCATTACGTACTTGATCACTTCGTACAGGACTTCCGGCTTCACCGGCTTCTGCACGAAGTGCCGCGCCCCGCGCTGCAAGGCCGCCACGATGTTTTCCTGGTAGCCCACCGACGATACCATGACGACACGGGCTTCCGGGTGCGCCTGCACGATCTTCTCCGCAGCCTCAATGCCCTCCATCTGCGGCATAGTGATATCCATCAGAACGATATCGGGATGCGTGCGATCGAACTCACTGATCGCCGTTAACCCGTCTCCGGCTTCGGCCGCGACCTGCCCGCCAAAGGTTTCGATCATGCGAGCCAGGTTCTTGCGCGCGAACACGGAATCGTCCACGATCAAGTAGCGAACCGGTTGCCCGTCCTTGCTGCGTTTTACTGGTGCAAACTGTTCCATAGCAATCTCCCTCCCAATTTCATCACGTCGGTCACCTGTCTGCCAGATGACTCAAGTCACTTCCCTGTCTCGTCAACTTGTCCCCTAAAACAACAAAACTGTCAGCGCCCGGCTCGAACCGACTTGCCTGCTCCGCCATTTTCTTTCTCACTCCGCACACAAAGCGTTTGCAGAGTGGATGAAAGGCCGCCCAGATCCACGATGCGCGTAGCGTAGCCCCTCTCGATGGCCGCCTTGGGCATGCCGTATACCACGCAGGATTCCTCATTCTGGGCGATAGTCGTGCCTCCAGCTTTCTTCACCTCACCCAAACCTTGCGCCCCATCTTCGCCCATCCCGGTCATCAACACCGCAATGCCCAGTCGTCCGTATTCCTGCGCCATGCTACGAAATAAAACATCCACACTGGGACGGTGACCGTTCACTGGAGCTTCGTCATTGAGCACCACAACGTCTCCCATCGGTAGCCGCTTCACTGTCATGTGCCGACTGCCGGGACAAATGAGAACGCGTCCCGCCTGCAACACATCGCCGGATTGCGCTTCCTTTACGCGTAGGGCGCAAAGTTCATCGAGCCGGCGGGCGAACATGTCGGTGAAACCGGATGGCATGTGCTGCACCACCAAAATTGTTCCCGGAAAGTCCGGCGGAAGCTGCGCCAGCAGGAATTCCATCGCCTGCGGCCCCCCGGTGGAAATTCCGATGGCCACGGTTTTTGTCGGCGCCAGAGCAAATTTTCCGGCTGGAATTTTTTCCGATCGCACCGGCGTCGCCATCAGGGTTCCCGGACGAACTACCTTGCAATCGGCCGCAGCCTTGATTTTTGCAATCAACTGACGCGCAGCGTCAGCCATGTGCGCCGTCGCATCCTGAGGTTTGGTAACGAAATCGAAGGCGCCCAATCCCAAAGCCTTAAAGGTAATCGACGCACCCTCAGTCGAGTGCGAACTGACTACGATCACCGGCAGCGGATTCCGCCGCATAATCTCTTTCAAAGTGTCGATGCCATTCATGCCCGGCATCTGCAGATCAAGCGTAACCACATTGGGCTTCAGCTCTTCGATCTTCTTCAGGCAGAAGTTTCCATCGATGGCGGTGCCTACCACTTCGATGGACTGGTCCGCTTCCAGCATTTGCGGAATGAGCTTTCGCATGAGAGCGGAATCGTCAACCACCAGTACGCGCACTTTGTTGGAACTCATGCCTGGCCTCCCGTGGCACTCATCGCAAGCCGCGCCCGATCGGCGTGATTCAGCAACAATCCAAAGCTGCTGAAACCAGCCTCGGGATTAGCCCGCGACACGTGTTCCACCACCGCCAGTAGATTCAGGATTAACACCACTTTTCCATCCCCCAGGATCGATGCGCCGTTCACCAGGTCGGTCGAGAAAGTCTGGTCGTCCAAAGCTTTGATCACAAGTTCCTCTTCCCCCTCTAACGCATCCACGATCAATCCATATTTCTTTTCGCCCACCGTGATTACCAGCACGAACAGTTTCGCTTTGCGGTCCCCCTCCATTGCGGCTCGGCGCCCCAGGCGCAGCAGCGGAAGCACCTGGTTGCGTAGTTGCAAAACCTCGTAGTTATCCACCTGGTGCACTTCCGCCTCGGTCGTGCGTGCGATCTGGTTGACCGCGTTCAGCGGGATGGCATACAAACGCTGCTCCACCCAGAACATCAGGGCCTTGATGATGGCCAGAGTCAGTGGCAGTTTCAGCCGGAAAGTCGTGCCCTGGCCGGGATGAGTTTCAATGTGAATGGTAGCCTTCAGCCGGTGCAGAACGCTTTGCACCACATCCATTCCCACCCCGCGCCCGGAAACTTCCGTGACCACTTCCGCCGTGCTGAATCCAGGCCGGAAAATAAGTTCGACCGCCTCGGGATCGCTCATTCGCGACGCTTCCTGCGGAGTAATCAGGCCTTGTTCCGTAGCCTTGGCGCGTATCTTCTGCGCATCGATGCCGCGCCCATCATCGCTAATCTCGACCACGACTTGATTGCCCTGATGAAGAGCATGGAGCTTGATCTTGCCTCGCGGCGGTTTGCCCAGTCTCTGCCGTTGTTCGGCAGGTTCAATGCCGTGACTCACCGCGTTCCTCACGAGGTGGGTGAGTGGCTCGGCAATGGCGTCCAGAATTCCTTTATCCAGATCGGTTTCCTGCCCGCTGAGTTCCAGATCCACTTCCCTCCCGCACTGCCGCGCCACGTCGCGAACGATACGCGGAAATCGACGGAACAACTGATCGACCGGCACCATGCGAATCTTCATCACCGAGCGTTGCAGATCATTCAGCACGCGCGCCTGAAAAGCCATGGCATCGGAAAACTTTCCGCGCAGCGGTTCTTTTGGATAGCGTTTGGCAAAATCGTTCAGCGCCTGCTGCAACATGGACTTGCCGATGATGAGTTCACCCACCAGGTTCAGGACGTTGTCGATGCGCCCCGCATCCACGCGCAAGATGTTTTCCAGCGCGCCCTGCGCAGCTTCCGGCGCCGCCGCCGTTGGTGGCTCCGATGGCGCAGGTTGAGTACGGATGGTCGCGGCAGAAGCCTGGCCGTCTGCAACATCTTTTTCCGAAACTTGACTTGCCAAATCTTCGGCCGCAATCACCGGTAACGTAAGTTCATTTTCGATGGCCACGTTCGCTTTTGCCGCGGGCACGGGCTTGGCGGCCGCGATCAGAATGATGCTGACATCGCCTGCGATCGTTGGAATACGGCTCTTGGCAGCGATCTGCTCTTCCGAATGTGAACTGGCGCAAACGAATTCCACTTGCTTGGTTGCGGCTGGCGATTTCGCGTCGGGCCGCACCACCAGCACCTGGCCCACGCTGCTGATGGCGTTCTGAATCAGTTGCCGCGCCGCAATCGGCATAGTGCAGTGCGGATCGATTTTTACCGCCACATCGTAAATCGCAAGGCCGGACGTTTGTGCCTGAGCGATAGCCAGCTTTTCGGAATCGCTCCAGTCCTTACCCGATTTCAAGGCGGGCTCGGACTTTTTCTTGCGCCGCACCTTCTTGGCCGCCGGAGCCGATGTCAGTTCGTCGATGCGCTTGCATAGCGCGTCGGTGGCGGGCATCGTGCTTCCGCCGTGATAAGCCACCAGCATCGCCGCGAACACATCCGCTGCGGCAAAGGCAATCTCGGCAAGAGTTCCGTGCGCAGCTGCCGTTTCCAGAGACAAGGCGTCTTCAAAGTGGTGCGCCAGTTCGCTGAGTTCGTGCAACCCGCAAGCCGCTGCGTCCCCTTTCAGGGTGTGCACCGTCCGCCGGATGGAACGCACAATCTCCTCGTCGCCGGGATTTTTCTCCAGCTTCAGAGATTCTTCGTTCAGCGCTTGCAGCAGTTCCTGCGAGGTCTCGAAAAAAAGCTCCCGCAGTTCCGCTCCACGCTCATCGGGCAGATCGGTCACTCTCGCACCTCAATCCGTTGATAGGCCGTACCACTATCGCGGTGCACCATCTGAAACTTATCGGTCAGTCCCAACAAACTTTCCGCGTGCCCCACAAATAAATAGCCGCCCGGATTCAGGCAGCGGTAAAACTTTTCCACCAGCCGCTTCTGCTCCGCCTGGTCGAAGTACATCATCACGTTGCGGCAGAAGATAACGTCGTTGCGCTGCGGCAGATATTCGGTCTTGAGATTATGAAAGTCGAAGTGAACCATCTCCTTCAGCGCCTTCTTCACGGCGTACCGTTCCCCGACCTTATCGAAATAGCGCAGCCTGAATCCGTAGTCCACCGTGCTCATCTGATGATCGTTGTACGCGCCTTCCTGCCCGGTTCGCAGCACCGAGTAACTGATGTCGCTGGCCAGAATTTCCACCCGCCACGGGGGCGGAATCAGCGGCTTGGGTAATACGATGTCGACCGGGAGCGGATTGCGCAGATAGTAATAAGCCATGGTGTCCACCGCCATCATGGCCAGCGTGTAAGCTTCCTGCCCAGTCGAACACCCGGCGCTCCACACTCGAATGGAATATTCGCGATGCGCCTGCTTTTGTTTCAGCATGTCTTCCAGAACAAATTTCTGAAACAGATCGAGCTGGGCCTTGTGCCGGAAAAAACTGGTTTCGTTGACCGTAAGATTTTCCACCAACTTGGCCAATTCCGCTTTGCCTTCCATGCTGATCAACAGGCGGTAGTAGGCATAGAACGAATCGGCGTGGCACTCCTTGAGCCGCCGCAGCAGGCGGTCCTGCAGAAAGTGCGTGCGGCGTTCGTCAAAGTGCATGCCGCACTCCTGATACACCAGCGCCTGCAGAAGCTTAAGCTCCGCTTCCGTCAGGATAGGAGCCGGTGCCGCTCCAGATGTACTCATACGTGTTTTCGCCCCCCGCGCCGGTCGCTCACTACACCTCCATTGGATAGATCATGGCCCAGTTATTTGGCAGCCGCTGCTCCGCGGGCGTCGGCTTTCGCCGCCTTAGTTTCCGTTTTGCTTTCTTGCAGCAGGCTCGCCGGCGCCAGCAATTTAGTCATATCCAGCAACACGATCAGCCGGCCTCGAACCTTTCCCAATCCCGTGACGCAATTCAGTCCACCCTCCTGAAAAACCGCGGGCGGCGCTTCAACGTCTTCGATGGGAATTTTCACAACTTCTGACGCCGAGTCGACGATAAGCCCCGCGAGCCTGCCCGAATGCTCCACGACTAAGATCCGGTTGCGCCTCTTGAACTCCGCCTGCTTTTGGCCAAAACGCTTTCGTAAATCCATAACCGAAACGATCTTGCCCCGGAGGTTAATGACTCCCTCGAGATAATCCGGAGCGTCCGGAACCGCGGTGATCTCCGGCACTCGAACGATCTCGTGCAAGGAAGTGATGGGCACGCCATAAGTCTCGCGCCCGATCTGAAAGCCCACGATATGGAGTTCACGACTCATCGTTGGTCCCGTATGTCTGGATGCAATTAGTAACGCGATCCCGCGGACGCGCGCCGTGCGTTCTGCGGTTTTTCATCCGCCGTAGCGAGCCGCCCCGTCGCGTTTTCATCCAGGGCGAAGCGGTCCATGAACTCAAGCAAGCCGCGTGACATCTTCGACATCTGCTCCGCTGAGGCCGCCAGTTCGGTCGATCCCGAAGTCGACTGCTGCACCAGTTCCCGCATCCGCTCCATGGCTTTCACCACGGCCTGCGCTCCCGAGGCCTGCTCTTCGACTGCGGAGCTTATTTCATGCGTGATTTCATTCAGCCGCGTCGTCGCCCTCGCGATTTGCGAGGAGCCGTGCGATTGTTCGTTGGTGGCCGCGCCAATCTCCTGCGCAAACTTGTACACCTCCGTGACTACGTTCGAGATCTTGCGCAGCGCTCCGTTGAGTTCCCCGCCCAGATCTAGTCCTTCGTTCACAATGCCGGTGGAGCGGTCCATATTTTCCACCGCCTTGCGGGCTTCCTTCTGAATGCTCTGAATCAATTCGGAAATTTCCTTGGTGGATTGCGCCGACTTTTCCGCCAGTTTGCGGACCTCATCCGCGACCACCGCGAATCCCAATCCGTGCTCACCAGCGCGCGCCGCTTCGATGGCGGCATTCAACGCCAGCAGGTTGGTTTGCTCCGCCAGATCGTCGATAACCTCGATGATCTTTCCAATATCATCGGCGCGCTGCCCCAGGGCTCCGATGATTTCCCCCGAACTGGTGATCGTCGCGTTGATGCGGTTCAACCCATCGGTCGCCTTCTCCATGGTGGTGATGCCGCTGTGCACCTCTTCCCGCGAACGGTTCGAGATGTCGAGCAGTACCTTGGCGGTATCCGCCACCCGCTGGATCGAGGCCACCATCTGATCGATGGATGCCGAAGTCTCGCTCACGCTAGAAGCTTGCACCTGCGTGCTCTTCACCATGTTCTGCACGTTTACGCTCATCTCGTGCATCGTACTGGTAACTTCATCGATGGCCGAAGAGGCCTGCAACCCAACTTTTGCGGAATCGTCGGATGCGTTCGCCACCTGCCCTGACGCGCTGGCTACCTGAGCAGAAGCATCGCGCACGCTACGCACCAGCCTGGCCAATCCCTCCACCATGCGCGCGAAAGCATTGCCCAGCGTGTCATGCGCCGAACGCGGCTTTACTTCAACCGTCAGGTCTCCGCCCGCAATCGACTCCGAAACCCCAGCCATTTCCTTCAGATACGTCACCATCTTGGCAAAGGTACGCGCCAGTTCGCCGATTTCATCCTGCCGGGTTACATCAATGCTGTGTTCCAAGTCGCCCGTATCCCCAATCTGCCGTGAGACCGTCATCAGATTGGTCAGTGGTTCGGTAATCTTCTTGGCGGTGGTAATAGCAACCCAAATGCCCACGCTAAGCGCGATCAATAGAGTCACGGCGGAGAAAAAAATGGTCAGCGCGCTCGCCGTCTCATCCGATTTGCGGCGGGCTTCCACCAGTTTGCGGTTTTCGCCATCGGCCACATCGAGCGCATCCGTGGAATTCTTCACCCACGAAGAGGCGTCTTTCTGAAGATAGTAAATCTGCAATTCGGCAACTGTCGCATTGCCTGAATCCACATCTTTCCGCTTGTCGATCAGAGGATGCGCGAATTCCTTGCTCCACGACTCCTCGAGCTGCTGCACGCGGTCGAGTGCCGAGCGCTCCTGCTCGGAATTCGCCAGCTTGGCGCCCTGCTGCAATTTGTCGACAAGGGTGTGCAGACCGTCATTCATGCGGTCCACTTCGCGGCTATCGCCGCTGAGCAGGTAATTGCTCAAGTACAGGCGGTTCTGCATCATCTGGAAGCGCACATCATTGGTGGCGTCGGCTAACTCGAGCGACGATGAGGCCGCCGCCTTGGCGGCGTGCTCTCTTTGCACCGCCAGCAGGTTTACGATGAACAGCACCACCACCATGCTCAGGATGATTCCGAAATTCTTGTACAGCCTCTTGCCAATCGTCATGCCGTTTCCTCCCGGCGCTCTGTTCCACCTACTGATGAGGTTCGAACTTGAAATCCACCACACCGGTGCTCTCCCCCGCCGCCGGCTCAAAACGCCACTTCCTGACTGCATCCAATGCCGCGTTCGCCAGCACAGGATGCCCGCCCACTACTTTTGCATCCTTCACAGTTCCATTCGCAGCGACCAGCACCTGCACTTTTACCGTGCCGGTAATATTCATCTTGCGCGCCAGTTCGGGGTACACCGGCTGCACTTTACTCTTGGCTCGGCGCACAATTTCGTTATCGGAATCCTGAGCCTTGATTCCCGGCACGCCCGGCCCAATCACGACTGCGGCCAATACAACTGACACTCCCATCCGTCGCAAAGACACAGTCTCTCCTCCGCAGAATCCTGCGATTCCTTATCGAGCAAAGCCGTGGCCATGCGTGACCTTTCGAGAAAACCAAAGTCACTCATGAAGATTTCCTTGCAGACACAAAGACTTAACGTCTATGACCGCTCCCTGTTGTTTTGAACCGGATGGCTAACTTTGTCTCATCTTTTGCTTCGGATGACCCCCATTCTCAAACTGAGAAACCGCATCTTCGAAATCTCGGGATTTCACACTAAGGCACCCATCCACCCATTTCACTTGACTCAAATTGAGATGAAGGGATAGTTTTCCATTAGATTCAATCACTTGAGAGAATCACTAAATCTACTGGCAAGCGGTGACGTTCTGAACATGGCTACAGGCAACTCGACGCCGTCACCGGGAGGCCGGGCTCACGCCAACTTCGACGATGCCTTTCAGAATCTCCTTTTGCTTATTTCGGCAAAAGCTGCTCAACGCTCCGATGTAAATTCCCTGATACAACTTTTCTGCCGAATCACCCGCGACTTCTTCCAGTGCGCCGGTGTTTATTTCTGGCGGCGGCACGCCGGCGACGAACTCGTAGGCGAACAGGCTGACGGCAAACTCGCCGAGCATTTTCCCGGGCTCCGCTTGCTTCCCCAGCAGAGCGCCGTCACCGCGGACGCCGTTCGCTCACGCCGCACGATTTTCGTCAACCACGCGCCGCCTGCGGTCGTTCCTGCTCTGCAAGAGTTTGGCGCGCGGTCCCTTCTGGCCGCTCCTTTGGTGGTCTTCGATGAAGTCATCGGCGCGGTGACCTTCTTACATGATTCCGACGATGATTTTTTTACTGCAGACCTGGCCGCCAAGGCCACCATCCTCGCCGGACAACTTGGCAGCCTCCTGGAAGCTACCCGGATGGTTGAAGTTTCACGCGAGGAGCATCGCCGCGCTGAAATCTTGACCGAAGTAGCCACCGCGCTGCACGGAACACCGGACGCAGACGCCGTTCTTGAGGCGATCGCCGACCGTCTGCGCCTGCTGCTGCGAACCCGTTTGGTTTCAGTCTTGCTGCGTCGCGAAGGTCCGTTTGAACTGCGGGCTGTCTCCGCCGAAACCCCGCAGCTTGCCAATTCTTTCCGCGCCCGCCATGATCGCCAAACCATTCGCTTTGCCGCGGATCTGGCGCAACGGGCCGTCTCCGCCGGTGAGGTCATCACAATTTCGGTGAGCGGCGATCAGCATTCGCTGGGCAGCGTGATCTCTCCCGGCATGCTCATTGCCGCGCCCTTTCGCACCTCCCGCACCGAGGGAGCCATCTTGGTCTATCCCCGCCTTGACGCGGGCTTCAATGCCGAGGAAAAATCCCTGGTTTCCGCCATCGCCGGCTTCGGCGCTGTCGCTCTGGCTCACGCCGAACTCGGTTCCACCGCGCAGGCGCAGGCGCGTGAACTTCACCAGTTACTCGAGATTTCCTCCGAACTCAGCTCCAGCGGCGATCTCGATCATTTTCTGCAAGCCTTTGTCGTCCGCGCTTCGGACTTCCTTGGCTTCGGGCGCTGCTTCATCGCCCTCCTGGAAGACGAACAATTTCGCGTCCGGCATAGCGTCAATCGCGGGGAGTCGCTGCGCGTCGACAATATTTTTCCCGAAGGTATCGCCACCCGTGCGTTGCGGGCTAAAGAAGTTTTCTGCTCTAACGATCTCAACCAGGAGCCCGGCGTCAACCTTCCGGTAATTACCCTATACAAAGCTCGCCAATTGCTGGCTGTGCCGCTGTTGAGTGCCAATGGCAGCCTCCTGGGGATGTTCGGAGTACTCGATCGTCTGGACGATACCGGTATCTCCCGCGAAGATATTCGCCGGGCCCGTGCTCTGGCGGCGCAAGTTTCGGTTGTGCTTGAGGTAGCCCACAACCTGCACCAGTCCGAGGTCAACCGTCGGCGATCCGATGTTTTGATTCAGCTCGCCCGTGAGATCGACGGTCTGTTGCGCCTGCCCGATTTCGCCCGCAAGTTCCTCGATCGCGCAGTTGAATTAACGGGAGCGCGTGCTGGCGCTCTCGCTTTATTCCAGGATGGCAGATTTCAGACTGCCGCGCTTCATCCGTTGCCCGCTTCGCCTCGCGCTATACCCGCGGAGACGGAGCGGCACGAAGATCCAGTCCAGGAGATTTCCACTCAAAACCACACAATTCCGGATCACACGAATTACGATCCGCTTTCCCACGATTACGCGATTCATCATCAGCCCAGTCCGATCCGCGCTTCTGACCCTACTACCAATATCGTCGAAATCGGAAACCACGCCGAAGATCAGGTACTCCAGCAGCGCTTCGCCCGATCCCTGACTCAGTTGGTGAGCAAGCACGTCGATACGATTGTCTCCGGCACCGCCTCCGATCTTCTGGGTTCCGAACTGGCCTCGGAGCTGGGCTGGACCGATTGCGTGGTGGTTCGCCTGCCATCCTCCAATGGTGAACTCGCCGGTTTACTTTGCCTTTCCGGACGCTCCAACCCGCTTGCGGCTGAAGACCGAGACCTCATCGAGGCCATCGCCAGCCACGCCGCCATGGCCTTGGATAACGCCCGGCTATTCACTCGCGTCGAACAGGCCAATCGCCACTGGCTGGAAATCTTCGACGCTATCACTGACCTCATCGTCGTACATGATGAGACCGATAAAGTCCTGCGCGTGAACCGCTCCCTGGCCGCCATGATTGGTGTCGCTCCCGAGGAACTTATTGGCGTCAATATGCGCGCCCTGCTTGCTCTTACCAGCGAATCGACGCTTTATTCGTGCCCCTTCTGCCGCTCCATGGGCGAGCAAGCCGACGAATTCGTCCATCCCGCGCTCGACCGGACTTATCTTGTTTCCACTTCACGAGTTCACGGCGCCGCCGGTGAAAATCTGCAAACCATCCATGTCCTGAAGGACATTACCGACCGCCGCGAGGCAGAGCGCCGCTACCGCGAATTGTTCGACAACATTCAAGAAGGACTGTTCTTCAGCACGCCGGAGGGCCGTTTCATCGAAGTTAATGACGCGCTGGTGGCCATGTTGGGATACGCCAGCCGCGAAGAATTGCTGCAAGTAGATATCCCGACCCAAGTATATTTTTCTCCCGAGCAGCGCCTGTTCCATAGCCAGGCCATGGAGGAGCACGGGCACATGCGGAACTTCGAAGCCACGCTTCGCCGCAAGAACGGCGCTCCCATCTACGTTCTCATCAACGCCTTCGGCATGTATGACAGCCTTGGCCGGCTGCTCCAGATTCGCGGCCTTATGTTGGATGTGACCGGGCTACACACTTATCAGTCGGAACTGCAACGCGAGCGTGACTTCTCCGGCAAAATCCTGAGCAATACGCAAAGCCTGATCCTGGTCTCCGACACTGCCGGCCTTATCAGCTATGCCAACCGCCGCTGGTACGAAGCCGGCTTCGAACAGCGCGAACTTCTGGGACGGCCTCTGCTCGAACTCGCCGCTCCCGGGTATGTTCGCCCGCTGGCGGACGCGCTACAGACCATTCTTCGCGGCGGCCAAGTCGACAACCTTGAATTGCAAATCATACGAGCTAAGGGCCACGCCGGGCAGTTCTCGGTCAACCTCAGTCCCATGCGCGACGAGCAGAACAATATCAACAGCATCGTCGTGGTTATGACGGACATTACCGACTCCGCCGAACTCCGCGGCAAACTTGTCCACGCCGAAAAAATGGCGGCTGTCGGCCAACTTGTATCCGGCGTCGCCCACGAAGTAAATAATCCTCTGACTGCAATCCTGGGGTTCGCCGATCTGCTTCTCGAAAATCCCGACCTTCCTGAAACCGCCCGCAAAGATCTCCGCGTCATTCTTCAGGAAGCTCAACGCACCAAACAGATCGTTCAAAATTTATTGAGCTTCGCCCGTCAGATGCCGCCGCAGCGCAACGCCGTACAACTCAACTTGATTCTTCGCCGTACCATTCAATTGCGTTCTTACGATTTTAACAGCCACGGCGTCGACATCGTCGAGCACCTCGATGAGGGACTGCCCGATGTCATCGGCGACGCCCACCAACTGCAACAAGTGTTTCTCAACATCATCAACAATGCTTACGACGCCGTGCACGATGTTGGACGTCCCGCTCGCATCGAGATCATGTCCACGAAAGCCGGCAACGCCGTCGAAGTTTCTTTCCGCGATAATGGCTACGGCATCTCTCACCCCGATCGCATCTTCGATCCCTTCTTCACCACCAAAGAGGTTGGCAAGGGAACCGGCCTCGGCCTCAGCATCTGCTATGGCATCGTGAAGGAGCATGGGGGAGAAATTCTCTGCCACAACAATACTGATGGGCAGGGAGCCACTTTCATCGTCCGCTTTCCCGCAGCGCCCCACACTGCTTCTTTGGGTGTGGCCGCAGGAGTTCTAAAACAATGACTAGCCCCGTCATCCGCCCTACCACGCTGCCAGTCCTGCTCATTGAAGACGAGCCTTCCATCATGGCCCTGGTCAGCGCCACCCTCGAGCGCAACGGATACGAAGTCGAGTGCATCGAGTCCGGTGCCGAAGCTCTGCGTCTGCTCGAAAAGGGTCAATATCTCGGCGTGGTTTCCGACATGCGCACACCCGGCGGCGTCGACGGCGCTCAGGTTCACACCTGGATCTCCGCCCATCGCCCCGACCTCGTCGACCGGGTCGTCATCATCACTGGCGACTATGCCAACGAAGAAACCGTAACCACCCTGCGCAAGATCGGCGCGCTGTATCTCGAGAAGCCCTTCCGCGTGCAGGATCTCATCAACGCTGTCGAAAAAACCATGGGGAAAGCCCGGTGAGCAAAGCTTTAGCCAAAGAAGAACTCCGCATCCGTCTGCTGGTTGTCGATGACGAACAGACCATTCGCAAGCTGTGCATGACCGTAGGCGAAGCCTTGGGCTTCATTTGCATCGAAGCCGAGAGTGGAGAATCCGCCCTCGCGCTGCTCGAAGAACAGCCCGTGCACATGATCCTCAGCGACATGGTCATGCCTCAAATGTCAGGCCTCGAATTCCTGGAGAAAGTAAAAAAACTCCTGCCCCGCGTCGAAGTCGCGCTCATGACCGGCCACGGTTCCATCGAAACTGCGGTGCAATCCATGCGGCTCGGCGCGTACGACTACATCACCAAACCGTTTTCCCCGCTCGAAGAGTTGCGTCTGTTTTTGCGGCGCATGGCCGAAAAAGTTCGCCTGGTCGAGGAAAACGAATTCCTCCGCCAGCGCATGGATTCCGAAACCGCCGTCCATGGCATCATCGGCTCCTCCGCAAAAATTCAGGAAGTCCTGCGCGTCGCCTCCCGGCTCAAAGACACCCGCACATCCGTCCTCATCTCCGGCGAAAGCGGCACCGGTAAAGAACTCATCGCCCGCGCCATTCACTTCCGCGGCGCTTTCGCCAACCGTCCCTTCGTCGCCGTCGATTGCGGCTCGCTCGTTCCCACCCTGATTGAAAGCGAACTCTTCGGCTACGAAAAAGGCGCCTTCACTGGCGCTCTGAAATCCAAGCAGGGTCTCTTCGCCGCCGCCGACACTGGCTCGGTTTTTCTCGACGAAATCGGCGAACTCCCGCTCGAGTTGCAAGCCAAGTTGCTGCGGGTCTTGCAGGAAAAAGAAGTGCGTCCCGTCGGAAGCAACCAGCGCGTTAAAGTCGATGTCCGCATCATCGCCGCCACCAACCGCGATCTTGAAGCCGCCTATAAAAACGGAACCTTCCGCAAGGATCTTTACTTCCGTCTCAACGTAGTCACCGTACACGTGCCAGCGCTGCGCGAGCGCCGTAGCGATATCCCCATGCTGGTGCAATGGTTTTGTGAACGCTACGCCCCCGGCGCGGACCTTCGTGTCTCCAACGCCGCCATGAAAGCTCTGATGAATTACGATTGGCCCGGCAACGTGCGCGAACTCGAAAACTGCATCGAGCGCGCCGTGGCCCTCGGCGACGGCACTCTCATCGACCTCGGCGACCTTCCCCACTCCATCGCCGGGCGCGATTCGTCCGCGTCCCGAGCGTCAACTGTCTCCACCCCCGAACTTGTTTCGGATCTCGCCGCCGCAGCGGAATTGCGTTCCACCAACGCCGCAACCGCATCCCCGCTCTCCACCACCGACCTTGAAGACATCGAACGCGCCACCATCCAGCGCGTCTTCGAGCAGGTCAAAGGCGATAAAGCCCTTGCCGGACGCATGCTCGGCATCAGCCGCGCCACCCTCTACCGCAAACTCAAACGCTACAACATCACCGGCAATCCCGGCTCGGGACCATCCACCCACGCGCTGCAATAGCTATGCCCGTGTAGAGCGGACGCCCCCGTCCGCTGCCTTTGACTTTGAACTTGCCTTTGATTTTGACCTTGACTCTATTTTTGTCTTGGCTCTGACCTAACTCTGAACAGGCCATGGGTCCAAACCCCGCACGGGCAAGGCATCTGCAAATTGCAAGCAAGCTCTCAGCGGTATACTATGGCTGCCCACCCCCTTGGGCCTTTGTATTCTCGGAGTTTTTCGCAAGACTCCTACCAAAAGTCCTAGGTCAAGATAAAGACTCTTATGTCGAAGACAGCGCCTCACGAGTGCTACTCAATTGCGAAATGGGATGCCCCTTTCTATCTACTTTCTTCTAGCCGTGACTTCTTCGCCAGCCCTTGGCCAGACAGTTTCCGTGCTCCACAGTTTCAACGGCGGTGCGGACGGCGGCTACCCTGTTTACGAAACACTGGCGCAAGGGACGGATGGCAATCTCTATGGCACTGCCACTGGCGGAGCGTCTGCAGATGGAACCGTATTTCGCATCACGCCCGGCGGGGCCCTGACCACGCTCTACGACTTTGACGACACTGACAGCTCTTCGCCTGGCGCGGGCCTCGTGCTGAGCACGGATGGCCTCTTATACGGCACGACGCCTGGGGGAGGTACCTTCGGATCCGGCGTGGTATTCAGCTCGGGCGGTGGACCTCAAATTGTCGTGCGCTTGAATCTCGACGGTTCCGATGGAGCTTCCCCGGTCGCGCCCGTCGTGCTGGGGACTGACGGAAACTATTACGGAGAAGGAGAAATTGGCGGGGCTGATAACTGCGGGACGGTATTCAAGCTAACCCCAGATGGAGCAGTAACCGTCCTCCACAGCTTCAGCGGAGCAGATGGCCTGTACCCCAGGGCGGCCTCGTCTACGGGCCAGACCATGCCTTCTACGGCGTCACGTACGACGGGGGCCGGTGGAATCTGGGAACCATCTTCAGGATTACGTCGTCCGGCGACTTCAAGAGCATTCACAGCTTCGACGGAACTCACGGTGACGCTCCAGCAGCGGCTTTGGTTTTCGCAAGCGACGGAAACTTCTACGGCACCACCGCAGGGGGCGGCGCATCTGAGGACGGAACTGTGTTCAAGATCACACCGGCCGGCGCCCTAACCGTAATGCATAGCTTCGAAGGTAGCGATGGGTCTAGTCCGCTAGCCGGCTTGATACAAGCCACTGATGGCAATCTTTATGGCACAGCATACCTCAATACGTCGGGGCTGGGACGCTCTTCTCAATCACGACAGGCGTATCTTCAACTTGATCTATGCCTTTGACGGCACAACGGATGAGGGTCCCTGGGGTTTGCTTCAACACACCAACGGCACGCTGTACGGCACTACCGATGCGGGTGGAACTGGGGGCTACGGCACAGTTTTCAGCCTGGACATGGGGCTTGGTCCCTTCATCACCTTCGTTATACCGTTCGGCCAACCAGGGCGAAGAGTTCAGATTCTGGGCAACGCACTCACCGGCGCAACCGCAGTGAGCTTTAACGGCCTGCTAGCCTTGTCCTTCGGGGTTGTCTCGGATACTTTCATGTGGGCGGTCGTTCCCAAGGGCAGCACCAGCGGCCCAGTCCAGGTAACGGTCCCCAGCGGTACTCTTACCAGCAACGTGAGTCTCCAGATATCGCAATGATCTGGAATCAAGGCCACTTTGCACTTCAGTGTGCAGCGCTAGTGGCGGCACCGGGTGAAAACGAGAACGGGCCAGCGGGCTGCGGCACGGCATTTGAGATCACGCAGCCATAATCAAGAGCGTTCAGCGTCCGCCGCGCATTAACAAGAAGGAACAACGTAGGCATCAGGAACCCCATCCTTGACAGCCAAGAATGGAGTTCTCTCGCTTCTAATGACCGGCTGCTACCGTGGACGACAGCTTGAAAACCGTCCCACAACCACTATCGTTGAGGCATCCCGCTCTTGCACCGTAGGCAGCAGCCCCGTAGAGGTTTCCGGCCAAATCAAAAATCAACCCGCTCGCATATCCTCCATCCGGGCCACCAGTGAATGTGTGGACCAATCCATACGTCCACCCACTCGAGGATGGCGAAAGCTCGAACATCACCCCCCAGTTATCGGCGCCGCCCAGTGCCGTTCCAAACAGGTTTCCCGAGGCGTCGAGGATTACAGGATTGAAGGAGTTTGCGCCTCCGTTTCCGCCAGCAAATGTGTGGAGAACAGTGAAGGCGTAGCCGCCGACGTTCGGCGAAAGTTCGTAAACTGTTCCGTCGTTATGCGCGCCGCCGTAGGCGGTGGTACCGTATAAGTTGCCGGCCGCATCACGAACCACACCCGCCTCTGGAGTCGCGCCATCGTTACCACCCCCGAAGCTATAGAGGCTGGCAAATGTCCACCCTCCGCTGCCAGGCTTCAATTCGAACACTCCGCCAACATCGCCGTCCTCGCCATCCCAAACGCCATAAAGATTTCCCGCTCCGTCGAAGATAAGCGGGCCGGTCGGGTGATCATTGGTTACGCTGGACGAATAGATTACAGATTCTGTCCAGCCTCCGCTCCCGTTGGGTGCCAGCTTGAACACCGCACCCATGCCACCTTCTTCCGAGCCACCAAACGCTGTCGCGCCATAGAGATTGCCGACCCCGTCAAACACCAGGCCACCTGAAGGCAGATTTCCGTCCGCACCTCCAGTGAACGTGTAGAGGTTGGTGTACGTCCACGGGCCGCTGGAAGTCGGCGACAATTCGAAAACCGAACCGGCGTCAAAAGCACCTCCTGACGAAAGCTCTCCGTAGAGATTACCTGCCGCGTCCAGAACCAATTGCGTCGGCTCCGCCCCTTCCCCATTTTCAGAAAACTCATACAGAACCGTATACCTCCAACTGCTTCCATCTGGGCTCACGCGATAGACCACGCCACAGCCCACCTCCGCACACACCTCATGGTTCCCGTCCCAGAATGTGCTTCCGTAAAAGTTTCCGGCCGAGTCCTCAACCAGTTGGCTGCCCGGATCTCCCGCCCCGCCGCCTCCAGTAAATGTATGAAGCACAGTGAAATGTTCAGCGTCCTGTGCCGCCATTGGCAGCACGACAACGGCGGTAATCGCCGCCAGCATCAGCGTAAATTGCAATGTCCTCATGGAAATAACCCTCTCACCGACGTCGTGGGATGTGGTTGGGGGTCTTGCAGCAAGAAAGGCTGCCACTCGACCCGATCTGGGCCTGAATGCTTAAGACGGTCGCGCGGGGGAGACTTACGGCTGAAAAATATATCATGAAATCGGCCCCAAGATGGAAGTCGCCTTGGCGTCAGCAATTCACGAGACTTCTCACGCCCGGTATGACGCCAGTAACTTTATTTACACCCCGTCTTGCAGTACCTTGGTGTAGTGTCCTTAAGTTCGTAACCGTCTTATTCGTCCCTGTTTGGAGAACACATGAGCCGCTCCGCACTCGTCCGTCTTTTTCTCGTCCTTTTTTTCCTGACCGCTCTCTTCACCGGATGCTCCCGCGATCCCAATGTGCGCAAACAAAAGTTCCTGGAGAGCGGCGACCGCTATTTCGCACAGAGCAAATACCGGGAAGCTGCCATCCAGTATTCGAATGCCGTCCAGATCGACTCCCGTTTCGCGCAGGCCCACTACCAGCTTGGGCAAACTTATCTAAAGCTGGGCGATAGCCAACGCGCCTTTCAAGAACTCGGCCGCACCGTGGAACTGGCTCCCGACAACTATCGCGCTCACATCGACTTGGCCAATCTTTTGGTCACCGCGCGAAATCCCGATGGATCCCCAAACCAGGATTACCTGAAGCAGGCGCGGGTTCATCTCGATCTTCTCCACGAAAAGCAGCCGCAAAATCCCGAGGTCTTCGAAGCCTGGGCTGACTACTACTCCGCTCAGAACAATTTGGGCGCGGCGTTGCAGGAAATGCAGAAAGCGATTGCCGCCGACCCCAATCGGTCGGAATCCTTCTTAAACCTTGCATTACTCCAGCTTCGCTCGAACCTTCTCGATCAAGCCGAAATCAGTTTCAAGAAAGCCGCTCAACTTGATCCCAAGGCAATGAACGCCCAACTCGCGCTCGGAGGCTTCTACCAATCGCGCAACCGCATGCCCGAAGCCGAGCAGCAATTCAAGCACGCCATCGAACTCGCTCCCAAGGATCCCGCTCCACGCGAAGCGCTGGTGCGCTTATACATGGTCGAAGGCAAAAAGGCCGATGCCGAAGCCCTGCTGAAGCAAGCCAAGATCGATCTCTCGGATAATCCAGAAGGCTACCGTATGCTGGGCGATTTTTATTTCGCTATCGGCGACCTGGATAAAGCGCTGGCGGAATACTCCTCGCTCTACAGCGACCATCCCAAAAACCCTCAGGTAAAAAGAAACTACATTCAGATTTTGATTTTGAAGAATCAGTTGAACGAAGCTGCCAAGCTGAACGATGAATTGCTGAAAGCCAATGCGCACGATGTGGACGCTCTGGTCTATCGCGGCCAAATCCAACTGAAAAAGAACGACGCAGCCGGTGCCGTTGACTCCCTACAGCAAGCTTTGAAGAACGATTCCAGCAACGCCGTGGCCCACTATCAACTGGGCGCTGCCTTTGACATGCAACACAATGACGCCCGCGCCGAATCGGAGTGGCGCGAAGCAGTCCGCCTGCGTCCCGATCTCACGGATGCCCAGCGCTCGCTCGCCACTCTGGAAATGCGCCGCGGCGATCTTGATGCCCTCACGCAAACCGCGCAGCAAATCATTAGCGGCGCACCCCAGTCGCCCGATGGCTACCTCATGCGCGCCATGGCTGAAATGAACCGCCAGAAATACTCCGACGCTCAGCAGGATCTCACCAAAGCCATGGGCTTAGCTCCGGGAAGCCCCGTGCCCTACGTGCAAATGGGCAATCTTTATCAGTTGCAAAAGCAATATCTCGAAGCCATCAAGTTTTACCAGCAGGCCCTTGATAAGGACGCGGCTTCCAGCGATGCTTTGCAGGGGATGATGAATGTCTATCTCGTACAGAAGCAGGCCGATCAGGCAGTCGCCGCCGCGCGCGCACAAATCGCCAAGTCGCCCAATACCGGCGGCTTCTATGATCTGTTAGGCACGGCACTGTTTCAGAATAAAAAAGATCTGACCGGCGCCGAAGCCGCCTTCCACAAGGCGATCGACATCGATAAAAATAATTCCGACGCGCTCTTAAAGCTGGGCGAGGTGCAGGCCGCACAAGGCTCGGTAAGTCAGGCACTGGCTTTGTATCAGCAGTCGATCAAAGATCATCCGCGCGAGATTGCCTTTTACATTCTTGCCGGCGAGATGTATGAATCGCAAAGCGATTGGAATAGCGCGAAATCCATGTATCAGAAAGCGCTTCAGATTCAGCCGGATAATCCGCTTGCCTCGAACAATCTCGCCTACGTGATGCTACAGGAGGGCGGGAACGTCGATGTCGCGCTGGCCATGGCACAGACCGCGCGCCGCGGTATGCCGGATTCCTCTAATGCCGCGGATACTTTGGGCTGGGCTTACTTCCAGAAGGGCGTCTACCAGTCCGCCATCGATATGTTTCAGGAATCTCTGCGGTTGAATGAGAAGCGCGGCGCGGCCGATGATCCTACCGTCCACTATCATCTTGGTCTCGCCTATCAGAAAGTGAACCAGCCCGCGCAGGCACGGCAGCAACTGGAACGCACCTTGAAGATCAATCCCAATAACAACGACGCGCGTAAGGCTCTCTCCGAGTTGCGAGGATAGAAATCCTAGCGAGTCCTCGCTGATCATCCCCCAGGATCTGCTTAAGTCCCCACCGCAAGACCTCAGTACAAACCCGCCTCGCATGTCTTTAAAGAAATCCACAGAACTATTTGCCACGGTTGAAACTTCCCCGAATCTCGTCGCTCTTACCAGAGCGCAGGCCGCGACCGTTGGGAGAACTCCTTCGCTTAGGCGAGCTGTCCCTTCGCTTCGTGGTCGACGCAATTCTCCAATCCAAGGAGCTTTTCGATGTTAAAGACGTCCCAGGTTCTCTTCGCAGCTGTGCTGGCAGCAAGTGCGGTATTGCCAGCTCGAGGTCACGCCCAAACCAATATCAACAGCGGTAGCGCCGGCGCAGTATTCGTCATGACCAATGCTGCCGACAAAAATGAAATTGTCGCTTACACAAGAAATACGGATGGCTCATTGCAGGAAGGCAGAAAGTTTCCTACTGGAGGCAGAGGCAGCGGCGGGGTTACCGATCCTTTAGCATCGCAGGGCTCACTCACTCTCAGTGACAACCACACCTGGCTTTTCGCGGTGAATGCAGGCAGCGGAACCATTTCAGTGTTCCGCGTACAAGGCGCGACTCTCGCTCTACTGAGCAATGTTCCATGCGGCGGCAGCGCGCCCGTCGCTGTCGCTCAACGCGGAAATCTGGTCTATGTTCTGAATGCGGGCGCCGCCAGCAGCGTCTCCGGATTCCGCTTAAGCGGTGAGGGGAGCATCAAGCCAATCCCCGCTTCAACCGCTTACTTAAGCACTGACAATTCAGGCGCGGCATCGCTCTCCTTCAGTCCGGACGGCCAGTTTCTGCTCGTGACTGAGAAAGTCACCAACAACATCGATGCCTTTCATATTCAAATCGGCGGCACATTGGGTCCGATCGTAGTCAACCCCAGTGCCGGACCCGGAGCATTCTCCGTGGTCTTCGCTCCCAATGGCACCGCGCTTGTGTCTGAGACCGGTCCTGCGGGGGGAACCAATGCTTCGGCCGTTTCCTCCTACACCGTCGTCGCGAACGGAACGCTCACCCCGATTAGCACGAGTGTTCCCACCCTGGGCGCGGCAACCTGTTGGCAGGTAGTCACTCCGAATGGCCAGTATGTCTATACGTCAAATTCCGGGACATCGACGATTTCCGGATTCGCCATCGGTGCTTCCGGCGCGCTCACACCTGTCTCGGGAACTATAGTGGGGAACAATCCAAGCGGCAGCACGAACCTGGATGTCGCGCTCAGTTCTGACGGCAAGTTCCTCTACACGCTCGATTCCGGCACGGGTTCAATCAGTATTTTTGGCGTCAACTCGGATGGAACCCTTACCAGCCTCGGCGACGTGGGCGGTCTCTCCGCAGCCGCCGGCTTTAACGGCATAGCGGGGTTCTAGTAAGGGTGCGCGGGTCGCCGTATAAGTCGGGAACCTTGTACCCCTTCCATTGCTGGCTGGCTTTCTCGCCACTTCACGCAATACAAAGCCCCGTCGCGGGTGCGGCGGGGTTTTGTCGTAAACAAAAGAACTTTCTTATTAATCTAGCGCTTGCCGGACTAAATTCCGGTTAATCAATCGGCCGCTACATCATGATTCGGCGTTTCCCCACTCTGTGGCCTGCGAGCGGCCCGGTTGGAGGGCAAACCCGCATCGCGAATTTTATAAAGCAGCGCCCGATAGCTTATATTCAAGGCACGCGCTGCTTGTTTGCGGTTCCAGTGATGATGCTGCAAGACCTTTAGGATGATCTTGCGCTCCAACTCATGCACGGC
Source organism: uncultured Acidobacteriaceae bacterium (assembly GCA_963818235.1). Classification (GTDB taxonomy): domain Bacteria; phylum Acidobacteriota; class Terriglobia; order Terriglobales; family Acidobacteriaceae; genus Sulfotelmatobacter. Next base: position 1,338,924 of record CAWFRI010000003.1, on the reverse strand, counting down.
TTGGCGCGTAATTTTTTTCAACGAAATCGGGCCGTCAACATTAATATCGGCGCTGAAAAAATCGGGCTGGTGCGGCCGCAGATCGCTGCTGATGGCCTCCTCCGTGCCCAGGATAACGTAGCGCTTAATCAGATTCTCCAGCTCCCGGATATTGCCCGGCCAATGGTACTTGCTCAACCCAGTCATCAATTCCGCCGAGAGCGGTTTGGCCCGGGAGTTAAACTTCCTGTTGTAGCAGTCAAGAAAAAAGGCGACAAGCTCGGGCAGATCGGACAGACGATCCCGCAATGACGGCATGTGCAGATTGACGACATTAATGCGATAAAACAGATCGGCTCGGAAGGCGCCATTGGCGATCTCTTCTTCAAGCTTCCGGTTGGTAGCGCAAACTACGCGCACCTCCACTTTCTTGTCTTCTTGTGCCCCGATGCGGCAGAACTGCCCGTCCTGCAACAACTGTAAGAGCTTCGACTGCAAACTCATGTCGAGCTCGGAAATTTCATCGAGGAACAGCGTGCCGCGGTGCGCCATCTCCACCCGGCCAGGCTTCATGCCAAAAGCCCCCGTGAACGCACCTTTTTCGTAACCGAAGAGCTCGCTCTCGAGCAGCGTTCCGGGAATGGCAGGACAATTCACCTTTACCCAGGGACCAGTCTTCCACGGCGAAGCGGCGTGAATCATACGCGCAATAATGTCTTTTCCTGTGCCACTCTCGCCTTGAATGAGCACAGGCACATTTGCTCCGGCAATCTTGGCAAGCCGTTCGCGCAACGCCCGCATGGCATCGGTCTTGCCGAAAACGACGGCCTCGGGAGGCATCTCGCCCAAGGGCTGGATCAGGGAATTCACTGAGTTCGATGTACTCATAGGGCTTTGTCTGGTTGGCGGGGGGTAGGCTGGAATACCAGCGTGCATCCCGAGAACCAAAAATGCGGGAGCGAAACTATGCAGGTTAAGGCTAGTCTATCTGATTGATGAAAAGCAACTTACTAAAGATTTGAAGGGTGACACAGCTGGTAATCATGCCGATACCACAGCTTTCGACCGCTCAGTAATCCGGCACAAACTTTCCTCTGAGAGAAAAGATTTTCACACCAGCGAAGATTGTTTTTTTCGCGGCGCCTTGGCTTTCCCTTGGGATTCCACCAGCGGCCGGGCGAACTTCAGCCCCACTAAATTGTAGGCCTCGGCGTGCTCAGTACGAAGCACTTTGGCGCGCAACGTGCGGGCAACATTCGGCAAAGTTGCCAGGGTGGCCATCGGCGCACTTGGGATCTCCAACGAAACCTCAACCGTGACCGGGAGGGATCGGCGAACCGCCACCAGCATACCGCCAGCCGACACATTGAGGGCGGTGGCAAATTCTAAGAATTCCCTATCCTGCCCTAGGCGGCTTCTGACAAACACAGGGATAGCCAAAGGTAGACGCGGCCACCGACGACGCTCCGCCGCTATACTCTTTGGCTTCACGCACACCCTTCCCAAGACAATTTGACCCTACAAACCGAAGCATCTCAGGTACCAAATCCTAAGCTCAGGGTAGAATCCACTAAAGAAGCCTGACGAAAACCGACCCTACCCTATGCTTTCCGCTTCTGCTTCTTGCACAACCGCCCAAATGCCTGCCTTTCCATTCACTTCAGAGCTGCATCCGGCTGCTGGTCCAGCCCTGCCAAAGAGTGCCGATCTCGAGCCGCGAGTGCAACATTTTGCTACACTTGGGTAATCAGGTTGCATTTTTCGTTGACAATGAAAAGTAACCTGGCATACGATTTTGTTACAGCATTCTTCTTTAACAGTCGAGTGCACCCCCCTTTTCTGTGCTAGACCGCCCTACTCCTTATGGCCACTGTGCAGAAGAACATTTGTGTCCCCGAGCCTGAAAAAGCACCCGCCGCTGCCCCAATGCCCCAGGGTGCGGGAGCAGGAATGCCAAGTGCGGCGGACTTGCCGCAGGCCTACTCCGAATTGCAGCAGCGATTCCAGCGCACCACCAATGCCCTGGGCTCCGCGGCGCACGATTTAAAAACCCCGCTCTCAATCCTGAACGGATACGTGGAACTGCTACAAAGCGAAAAACTAGGGCCAATCAGTGAACGGCAGCGCGAAGTTCTCCAGGAAATGCAGGCCAGTGGAAAACGTCTGCAACAGTTTATTCAGGACTTTCTAACCTTCAGCGCCCTTGAAACCGGCGGCCTCAAAATACAATATGCGATGGGCGATATCAACGAGTGCCTGTCCGAGGTCTGCCGCTTATGGTCCACCCGCTTTCAGGAAAAGGGGCTGGCTCTTTATTTCTTATCCAATGACAAGCTGCCGGAGTTTCCCTTCGATTTTCCTAAGCTGGAACGCGTCATCTCCAATCTGCTGGAAAACTCTTTCAAGTTCATTCCGCAGGGTGGAACGGTATGGATCCATGCCGAACCTTACATGTGGGAGCGCCGTGCCGCCGCTCAACCTGCATCGTCCGGCGAGAGGCGCAGGCAATCCAATTTGCAGCCTAATTCGGTGAAGGTTAGCGTATCCGACACCGGGCCGGGAATTCCCGCGGAGTTCCATCAGGAGGTTTTCGACGATTTTTTCCGTTTGCCGAATAACGAAAACCAGGAGGGAGTTGGGTTAGGACTCTCGATTGTCCGCCGTTTGGTGCAGGCCATGGGTGGAAAAGTCTGGGTGGAAAGCGATCCCGGCGCGGGTTGTAAATTTTCATTTCTGATTCCCTTCAAACCCTCCTCCGACATTGCACGCAAAGGAAAGAATCGGTGAGCGAAACCGCAAAAATTCTCTTGGTGGATGACGAGCCAGCCATGCTCCGCTACATCCGTACCCTGCTCGAGGTAGACGATTATAAAGTCGAGACTGCTTCTACCGGCGAGGAGGCTCTACAGCGCATCGACAAAGGCAGTGAACCCGACCTGGTCCTCCTCGATGTATTAATGCCCGGAATCGACGGCCTGGAGACGCTGGAACAGATACGTCAGAAGCGTCCCGGTGCCAAAGTTGTCATGCTTTCCTGTGTCAGCGATACCAAGAAGGTCGTGCAGGCCATGCGTCTGGGTGCCCACGACTACCTCACAAAGCCTTTTCAGAAAGCTGAACTGGACGCCGTAATCGATCAATGCCTCGGCCAGGGCAAAACGCCGGCTGGAGGCGAAGTCGAGGAAGTTGCCGACGACGTTTTCTTTATCGCGGCCAGCCCGGCCATGCGAAAGATTCGCTCCCAGGCCGCTCTGGTAGCGCATGTGGATATTCCCGTCTTATTGCTTGGCGAGAGCGGAACCGGCAAAGAAGTGCTGGCCCGCCTGATTCACAAACTCTCGCCCCGCGCCCACCGCACATTTTTGAAAGTGAACTGCGCCGCTGTTCCTGCCGATCTTCTGGAAAGCGAATTGTTCGGCTACGAGCCCGGAGCCTTCACCGGAGCTACCCACGCCAAGCCCGGTAAGTTCGAGCTCTGCAACAAAGGCACCATCCTTCTCGATGAGATTGGTGAGATGCCTCCGGCTCTTCAGGCCAAGCTGCTACACGTTCTTCAGGACCAGCAGTTCTCCCGCCTGGGCAGCCGCTCCATTATCAAGGTGGATGTACGCATACTCGCAGCCACTAACATTGACATTCCTCAGGCCCTCGCCACCAAGCGCCTTCGCGAAGATCTTTACTACCGCCTGAATGCCTTCACCTTGCAACTACCCCCGCTACGCGAACGCAAAGAAGAGATTCCGATTCTGCTCAAGCATTTCATGACCCGCATGGCGGAGCAATACGCGCGCCCGCAGCTTCCTCTTTCACCGCCGCTGTTGGAGGCCTGCCAAAGGCACAATTGGCCGGGGAACCTGCGCGAACTGAACAACTTCTTAAAGCGCTACCTGATTCTGGGAGACGAGAACTTGGCAGCCGCCGAGCTGCAACCCCGTCACGATGGCAATGGCGGCGGTGCGCATCCGGATGGAAGCCGCTCTACCGAATCCGGCGGAGGATTGAAGTCGCTGGCCCGCAGCGCGAAGGACGAAGCCGAAGGCGAAGCCATTCGCCAGGCGCTTGAACAAACCAATTGGAATCGCAAACAAGCAGCCGGTCTTTTGCAGATCAGCTACAAAGCCCTGCTCTATAAAATTCGGCAATATGGCATCGCCGAAGCAAAAAGCCACCACAAGCTTTCCGCTGGAGCTTAAACCCGCTCAAACTTCCGACACGTCCCGCCTTGGCTGCTACTGCACGGTCAGGCTAAATCCCGCGCTTTGTGTGAACGTTCCCGAAGTTGCCGTCACCTGTAGCGGATAAGATCCCGCAGGCGTTCCCGTGACGGGTATCTGTTGTTTCGTCTTGCTGCACGCGGGCAGCAGAATTACCAGGGCGAAAACCATCCACAGCAAGAACAGTCCCAGAACCCGGCGTCTTCGTTTGCTCCCGCTAAAGCCAAACAAGGCCACGCCCGGGACCATCATCCATAGCGCATAAAGTGGCCCATGCCACCCTAGGGATGTGATCACAGTCACCGGACGCGCGCTCGTAGTCAGATTCAATATCGCAGACTGAGCCCCGGTACCGGTAAAAGCCAACGTGGTAGGGGAAAAGCCGCAACTTGCTCCTGATGGCAGGGAGGCGCAGGTCAAAGAAACATTCGCGCCAAACGTCTGCGACGGAGCTACCAAAACAGAATACTGTGCCGTGTTCCCCGCCACCACCGTCTGGCTGGAGGGAGTAATCGATACTGAAAAAGAAGTCGCCGTGAAAGAAGCCGTCTCCGTATTGCTCGTATTCGTATCGTTCGCATTTGAAACCGTCGCCAGTATCGATCCAGCTCCCGCAATAGTTGGCGTCACGGCCATAGCGATCGTCGTGGTAGCGCCCGCCTGCAGCGTGAGAATAGTACAGGCCACGCTGTCACCGGTCGGCACACTGCAAGTGCCAGCCCCCGCGGTGGCGCTGTTGAACGTAGCTGCACCTTCCGTAAGCTGTCCCGTCACCGTGACATTCGTAGCTAGATCCGGGCCTTGGTTAATGACAGTGAAGGTGATTGTCACCTGGTTGCCCGCGCTGACCACTCCCGAAGACGGAGAAATCACTGGCGGGATGCAGCGAATGCACAAATCGTTTGCAGTTTGCAGTTTGACTGCGAACGCGTCGGTGTTAGGGCCTGCCCCGGTTCCGTTCAGCAACGACTGCACGGGCGCCTGAACCTGTAGGCTGGTCGAGTTCGTATCGCCGGCAAAATAAGTATTCAGCGCGGGGTCAATCGCGATGCTGGTGCCTCGATCCGTCCCGTTGCCGCCAAAATACGTAGCATAAGAGCCCGTGGAACTACTCTGACCGATGGTCGTCGTCGTATCGATGTGGGCAAAGAAAGCGTTCTGGGTTCCGTTCAGCACGCTTTGGATGGCGGACGTCGTAACCGGGAAATTCGGCGACATGGTTGACCCGGTAACGAGCGCGCCGCCCGCTGTGTCCACGGCAATCGCCAAACCACTGTCATTCCCCGATCCGCCCAGGTATGTGAAATAACTCAATCCCACGCTATTGCTCGCAACTCCTGAAGCCTCGGTCGGATTCGTAAACTTCGCCACGTAAGCGTCGGTATCCGTTGCGTTGGCACTCGTACAGACCGCGGTCGATCCCACCGGATTTGCATTATTCAGGCAATTCTCGAAGATTCCGGCCCCGGTGGGAAGAACGAAACTGCCCGTACCCGTCGATGGCGTATTAGTCGATCCGGTAATGTAAATAGCGGCGGCAGTGGGATCAATCGTTACCCCCGTGGAGGAATCCGAACCGCCCCCTCCAAAATAAGTCGAGAACAACAGTTGCGAAGCGCCCGTCTGTGCATTGGCCGGATTCAGTTTGGCGACAAAAGCGTCGGTTGCAACTGTGCCCGTCCCCGCTGTACACGTAACGGGATATACGATGAGAGTTGGCGGAGGCGTATTCAGGCACGGCTGATAAGCATTCAGGATGGGAAAATCCCCCCCTTGTGAGCCAACGCCTCCCTGGGTCTGTTCGCCGCTGTTAAAGAAATTTGTCGTCCCGCTGAAGTAGATGTTTCCCGTAGTATCGACTGTAACTCCGCCACCCACGGCAGTCGTGCCGTTGCTGCCTCCGAAATATGTCGAATAAGGAACGCTGCCCGGGCCATTGTTTCTTGTATTTACTTCCGCCACAAAAAACTGGATGGGCCCGAACGAGCTCAGCTGATACGCCGGAGGAGAAGAGGTCGATGGAAAGCCAGTACCGGAGTTGGTCGAAGTCGTGGTTCCGGTCACAAACACATCGCCATTCGTATCGATCGCCAGACCACTGGCCACATCCGTTCCATTGCCCGAAAGATATGTCGAATACGCCAGTTGGGGCACGGCGCTCAAATTGTCCAGTCCGCTTAACGCGCTGACGAACACATGACATGGACCCGTCTCGTTTGGAAAGCAGGGCGCGCCCGTGCTGGCTGCCGCTCCGCTCTGGAAGGATCCCGCCGACGTGGGAAAATCTGTCGAGGTGGTAGTACCCGCCACGTACGCGGTGCCTCCCGTATCCACACCCAACCCTACGCTGCTGTCGATTCCGCTGCCCCCAAGGTAAGTAAGGTAAAGAATACCGGCGGTTCCAGCCGTCGGATCCAGCTTCAGGATGAAAATATTCTGCGCCCCCGCAGCCGGGTTCAACGCTGGCTGAAAAGCCGTCGATGTGACCGGCAGGTTGCTGGAAGTCGTCGATCCAGCCAGATAAATAAATCCATCCCCATTCACCGCAATGGAAGGATAGGTCTCATTCCCGCTACCGCCAAAATAAGTCGAGTAAGTAATGTTCGGATCGATTACCAGTTCCCTGCTCCGGTCGTATACTCCGATCTCAAAGCCCACCCGATTGTCCGCCCGCAGAACAAACCGCCCATCCACTGCCTTCCTCTGCCCCGCTGCACTCTGGTAAATCCGAGGAGCTAGCAACCGCACATCGGCTCCACTTCCCTTCAGAACCAAATCTCCACCGCTCAGTTCGACTTTACCCCCGTCAAACTGCATCTCAGCCTGCGCTGGATCGACTCCCGGCGCTACCTTAAAGTCATATTCCAAATGACCCTGCGTGCCGTAAAAAACCAGATCGATTCCCGGATAAACACTCTGATAGCGGACCCCTGAGAACTGCGGAATGCCGGTATGCCATTTCTTAGGATCATTGCCGATAAAGTAATTGCTCACGCCCGGAAGCCGTTCGTTCCCCGCAACAACCGCCTTAGGATTTGCCCCCACCAGCGTCATCCGCACCGCTTCCACACCCGGCGCCGTCCCGCTTTTCCCCGCCGTTCGCATCGCCAGCACCGCTCCGGTCGAATTCAGATAAAGGCCATATCCCGACCCGCGCGACACAAACTGCACACCGGAATCCGCCTGGCCCTGATTAGGTTCGAAGATCAAAGGAAGCTGGCCGAGTAGAGTGCGGGCATCCTGCTTCGCTTTTAAAGCGGCCTTGCCGGAAATGGCGGAAAGCGGGAATGCGGAAGCCTGCACCCGGGCGGTCTGGGCAGAGCGGCGCGATCCCCATCCGACCATCGCGCCCGCCAACAGCACCAAAATCAAAGCCGCGCCCGTGATCCGGACCGGCCGCCAGCTTCTTCCCGAAATTTTTCCCTGCAATCTTCCTCCCTGCAATCCTTCGCCCAACCATCCTTTACCCAACACCGCACGGCCATTTCCCATTACGCTTTTCCTCCGCTGCACACCGATCATAAATGGAGACTGTAGATGGCGCGCGAGTTTTTGCCCCGCGCCGGCGAACCGCCCGCTGCTGACGTGTAATTTAGGAACTGGCGGAAAATAAACAACTACTTAAACATCTGATGGATAGCCAAGTCAAGCGAGCCCGCGATTTCGCGCCCGCCCCAAGAGTTGTCAGATGCACCGATCGCATTATAAAGATGCCGGACACGTCAGCGAAACGTAGCACAAAAGTGGTCGCCGCACTCTCCTCCAGGCCATCCTTTCAGGCATGCCCGTTTCCCAAAGCGGGTTACCCAATCAGTTCATGAGTCTTTTTGCTCTTGCAAACTTTCGGCAAATCTATACAGTGAGTGCTATCAGGGCCTGCCCCCAAGGCGATGGGCGGGATTTTGGCCTTCCAGCCTGGCGGTCGATTCCGTTCCGCATTAGATTTGCTCTTGTTTGGGAAAGAATGCTTTCGGAAAATACGCCACGGATGCAACCGGCTTCTCAGGAACGACGGCTCATGCGGCGCTTCGATATGCGCTTGCCAGCAGTAGTGCGCCTTGATGAAAAGAACGAGTTCCACACGGAAACTCAAAACGTAAGCGCCCGCGGAGTCTTCTTTTACCTCGACCGTCCCGTCCCCGCCGGCACCGCCTGCGAAGTCACCCTAACGTTCCCGCCTCACATCACTTTAACCGACGCAGTCCGCGTCCGCTTCACCGCCCGCGTCATCCGTTCCGAATCCCCTCTACCTTCAGCCCGCATCGGCACCGCCGCCATGATCGAGGACTACGAATTTCTCCGCTCCAGCGGCAGCACCGATTTCTTCAGCGCGCTGCAAAGGGATTGGAAAGCGTCGAACTGAAAGCCATCCCCAGTCTTCGACATCTCAATCGCACGCTTGAAAGCATCGAACCAGGCGGCTGGAAGCCAAAAGCAGGCGGCACTCTTACTTCTTCAATTCCTTCATCCGCTGCCGCAGCCGCCCATACCTCCGCACAATACTCCCGAGATAAACTCCATGAATCAGCCAGGTGGCGATATAAGCGGCCCAGAGGAATTTGACTGAGTTCATCGCGCCACTCCATGCAAGGATTCCATGCTCTCCGCTTCTTCCACGTCGCGCTGCATCCACTCCATCCGATAGCGCGCCCAGCAAACCAGGAACGCGAAGCAGGAAAACGCCAGCCAGTTAATCATCAACACGTGCAACATGCGCGGATCGATGGAACCACCTCCGCCAATCACCGGCTGCGGATGCTGCGTCCTGAAAAACCAAATCGAGAAGTAAACCAGAGGCACATCCAGCGCACCAAAAATCGCCAGCACCGCCGCCAGTTTCGGAGTCTGCGAGCTGTCCGAAAATTTTCGCAGCATCAGATAACTCACATAAATCAGCCACAAAACCAGAGTCGTCGTCAGCCGGATATCCCACGTCCACCAAATCCCCCACACCGGACGCGCCCAGATCGGCCCCGTCACCAGCACAACCGTGCAGAACACCACCCCCACTTCCGCCGACACCAGCGCCACCGCATCCGCCTTGGCGTCTCGCCGGATCAAATAGATTACGGAAGCGACCAGATTCACCATGAACAGTAAGAACGCCGTCCACGCCGAAGGCACGTGGTAGTAAAAAATCCGCTGCACGTCGCCCATTGTCCGCTCCATGGGCGCAACCCAGATCGCCTCATAAAAAGCGTAAGCCAGCAGCAGAGCCGTAAGAACCGCGAGGATGGGGAATGCTCGTTTCATTCCGCCTGCAAAATAGTTTCAAACAACGCCACACAAGCAGTAGTAAACACCACATCGTAGGTGAGAAGCAACACGATCCAGAAGCGTGCGGAAGCGTCACCTGCAAGGATGATGCGAGTGGCCTCCACCATCGACTGCACCGCTGGAATCGAGATCGGGAACAGTAACAGCGGCAGCATAATTTCCCGGCTCCGCGTGCGCAACGACATCGCCGCAAAAAAAGTTCCATTCACCACCAGCGCCCACGTCCCCAGCACCGCCACCGGAATCAACTGCCACGCCGGACCCAATGCCCGCAGGTTGTAAAAAATCGTGAACAACGGCGCCATCACCGCTTCCAGCACGCTCACCAAAATAAAATTTCCCAATGCCTTGGACAAAAACAGGGCATTCGCCGGAGCCGGGGACACCCGATACGCATCGAGCACCTGATTGCGCAACTCCCGTGCCCACGTCTGATTCAAAGCGACAACCGCGGCAAACAAAAAAGCCACCCATATCAGCCCGCCCGCAATTTCCCGCGACTCTTCCGCGTTCGGATCGAACGAAAAGCTGAAGATCACCACCACCAGCAACGAAAAAAATAACATCGAGTTGATCGCATCGCGCGAACGCCACTCCAGCCGAATATCTTTCGTCAACGAGGCCAGCGTAATCGAGCGCAGCGAACTCATCGCGCCCCCGCCCGGTCACGCTCCGCAATCGGTCCAGCCGTCCGCTCCACAATCTGCCCTGCCTGCATCCAGACAAACTCGTCCGCCACGCCCTCCAGCAGCGCCGCCTGATGCGTAACCACAAAAATCGTCCTGCCCGCATCGCGCATGGCTTCGAGCAAGCCCACCATCTCCCGCGCCGAGTGCGCATCCACATTCGAAAACGGCTCATCCAGCAAAAGTATTTTCGGATCGTGCAGAATCGCCCGTGCCAGCGACATGCGCTGCCGCATCCCCTGCGAATACTGCCCCACCGGCCGCGTCAACTCCGGATCAAGCCGCACTGACCGAATCGCCTCCTCGCAACGCCCGTCTCCAGCGATGTCATACAACCGGGCGAAGTAGCGGAGATTCTCCATCCCGCTCATCTCGTCATAAAGCAGCGACGGATGCGCCATGTAGCCAATCCCCCTGCACGCCTCCTGCGGATTCTTTCCGCAAATTGAAACCGTCCCGTGTGTCGGCTGTGCCAACCCAGCCAGCGTTCGCAACAGCGTAGTCTTCCCTGCTCCGTTGTCGCCCAGAATCACGTAAAACTTCCCCGCCGTAAACTCCGCGCTCACCCCGCGCAACGCCGCAAATCTGCCAAATTGTTTGATCAAACCACTGACGGCGACGTGCGGGATTTCTTGTGAATTTTCCTGGGAAGCACTCTGCGAAATTTTAGAGTCAGTCACAAGTAGCAGAATATATCGGCAAGATTGCCCATGCAGCTTCGAGAGTGACTCTAAGCATTTTCCTCTGGATTTGCAAAGCCCGGCGATAGGCCGCTCAAATGGAAAAAAGAAGGTTGCGGAAAAACTGATAATGCTTCCGCTCTTGGGTGGCGCAGCGGTGCACCGCTGTGATAACTGTCATTTCCAATACCGGCGCTTCCAGTCGCCCCCTACCGCAGCAAACCCTGCAGCTTCCATTCCTGAATATGCTTATAGAGCCCGCTCAGCACACCGCCGAGTGTCGGCGCATCCTTCTGGAATTTCGCAATCGCAGCCCGCGGTGCCGTAACCGGCGGCGTGTAAGCCACCGCCGGCGGCGCCGAAGGCGTCCGGTACTGGCTCCCCACAATTCCGCTGATCGTCGGAGCCTGCGCCACACGCGCGTTGAACTGCGCCGGCGCAGCAAACTGCTGCATCACCGTCTGGATCAGACTCGTGTGGTCGTGTGGCGGCAGCGCAATCGGAGCCTGCGCCTGCCGCGGCGGGTAGATCGTCCCCGGCGCAACATACGGATTGATAAACAGCATCGGCACCCGCACCCCATACCGGTTATACGGAAAATTGGCAACCGCCGGGTTGAACGGCGTCACCGCCGCAGGCGGCGCAACGTGATCGTAAATCCCCCCATGCTCATCGTAAGTAACAATCAGCATCGTCTTCTTAAACAACTCCGCATTGCCGCACAGCGTCTGGTAGACGTCGCTCAAAAGCAGTTCGCCCGCCCGCACATCGATCGGAGGCGGCAGCGAACTTCCATTCGGATCGTCCACATCGATCCCCGCTCCTCCCGGATGATTCGAATTCGCCACTCCGCCAAAAAAATCCGAGTAACACGGCTCGATAAACGAATACATCGGCAGCGTGTTGTCCTGCACATCCTGCTTGAACGACTTGCCCAGCAATTCATCGTCGTAATGATGCACATTGCCGAGCAGCCACCGATCAAACACATACTTGCACAGCACCGAAAGCGGTGCGTCGTGGTAATAAACCTTCCAGTTCAGCTCGCCAAAAGCCGGAGCGGCTCCATCCGGATAGGCCTTATCCAACGCCTGAAAGACCGTGAAATCGTTCACCGGCGGCCAGAAATAATCAATCGACATCCCCGCAAAAAAGTCCGGGTTATTAATACGTGAGTCGTTCGTTTTATAAACCAGCCCCGGCGTTCCGCAGTGCGCAAAAATCCGGTTGGCAATCGTCTGCACCGGCCCGGACGCAAACCACGTGTCGCACACCGCAAAATTCTGCGCCAGAAAATAACTCACCGGCATCGTCGCCGCGGAGTAGTACTGCATAATCTCCGCCGCCTCCGGACACACCGTTCCCATACACTTCTGCGTCACATAATTCGCCACAAAGCCCGACATCGGCGCCGGCGCAGGATTAATCTCCGGCGGCCCAAATAGCTGCTCGTTCATGTCGGTAAACAACTCGCCCGGATCGGGGTCCGGCATCGCGTACGTCGTCGGGTCCGTCGCCGGAGACTGAAACACCTTAAACGCCTCCGACTTCGGATTACTCGGATCCAGCAGATTACTCTCGCTCCCCGTCAATCCCCGGAAGGCTCCGGATTGGGTCAGCTGCGGATAGAGTCCTCCAAAAACATTGTCGAAGGACCGGTTTTCCAGCATGAGCACCACAATGTGCTCAATCGTGTCGGTGAGCGGCTTGGATGGCACGGGGCCCTCCTGATTAATTTGACATACCGGGGCCCGTCGCAGGTTGAGCCTGCGTAATACTCTTCGTCGGTTCTGCCTGCATCGAGTTGCCCGGCTGCTTCGGAGCATACTTCGACGCGCACTTCGCTTGCAGCGCTTTCGCGTGGAACACGCCATCGCGCCCAAAACTACCATCGGCCAGCGCCTGGGAATCGTCCTTAAAAGTATCCGGAGGCGCTTCCGTCCCCGAGTAATCCACCGAGAGCACCTGCTCCTGCTCCATCAGCACAAACTGCACGTGCGTCCCCGTCCGCTTAATCGACCCCGGCTGCACATTCCCCGCCACCCGCAACCGCTTCGTATAAGCCCCATTCCCCATCTTGTGCAGCTCGCTGATGGTGACGTAATAACTCTTGCTATCCTGCACTCCCGTATAAGCGAGATACCCCAGCAGAAATAGAATCGCCACCACCGCCGACCCAAACTTCAAATAAGTCTTACCCTGACTCGACATAACGCCACCCCACACAAACTCTGCTCCATGACTCTACCCCTCCCCCCGCCCGGAATCAAGATTCACCTGTAGGGATAGTTTCCCCCGCTGTCCGCGTCGCCAAGCGACGCCACCCGTGTAGAGCGGGCGCCCCCGCCCGCTTGCCCCACCCCATCCCCACTCCCTGCCGGGTGCCCCCGTCTCGCTGGTTTTGCGAGACGTGGGCTTCTGAGCCTTCAACCCATAACGCCACCCTTCCCCCCACCCCTTGTCATTCCGACCGGAGCCCGGAGCGCCAGCGACGGCGTAGCGGAGGAACCTGCTTTCCCCCGCAGCACCACGACCCATCCCCGCTGTCGTCCTGAGCGAAGCCGAGAGATTCGCAAAGCGAATCCGTCAGCGCAGTCGAAGGACCCCTACCTCCACTACCGCCCATGTGGGGACAGCCGCCCTTGCCCGTCCGCGTCGCAAAGCGACGCCGCCCGTGTAGAGCGGGCGCCCCCGCCCGCTTCCCGCACCCATCCCACTCCGTGCCACCTAAGCCCCACAAAAGCGCCTAGCATTTCCTCCCGCCAAATAGTAAAAAGGATTCCGACTGTGGGGGCCCACGGCCACGCCGTGGCCCGTCTTCCGTTATGCGCCTTCATAAACTCGATTTCGCTCTTCTCCTACTCACCCTGCTATGCGCCACCAGCCTCCCACCCAACCCTTTGTCATTCCGACCGGAGTCCGGAGCGCCAGCGACGGCGTAGTGGAGGAACCTGCTTTCCCCCGCAGCACCACGACCCATCCCCACTGTCGTCCTGAGCGAAGCTGAGAGATTCGCAAAGCGAATCCCTCAGCGCAGTCGAAGGACCCCTACCTCGCCACCGCCCCCGCAACCTCGGCCGATCTTGCTCGCGGGCGCCCCGCCGCCTGTCTCTCCGTTCTTTGGAGAGACACGGCGGGGATTCTTGATCTCGCGGATAACCGCGCCGGGCGGCACGAGTGACGCTGCCCGCCATAACCGCGGCTACAATGGTCACAGTAGCCCGCGGAGGTCCCACTGTTCGAGCGAATAACCATCAACCGCCAAAGCCTAACAGGTGAACCCATCGACTTAGGATTTCTCGCTCAGCGCCTGATTTTCTACGAAAGAGTTCGCGTTGTCGCGGACGTGGAAACCTTCCGATACTTAGTGCGCTGCTGCGGCCCCGAAGAATTGCTTGAACTCTTACAGATGGGAGTGCTGGAGATAGAGTTCTTCGACAATATGACTGGAGTCGCAACGATAGGAAGCAACGTCGGACCGCTTCATGAGCTTAAGGCGTTTTACACGAACTCGATTCGCTATCCCCAAATGTTAAGGAAACTTTTCGATGAACTGGCTGGACCTTCCGGAAAGGGTGCGAGCAAAATGTTCAGATCGTTCGAGCGATTCGTCGAACGTTCAGTCTACACAAGCGAGATGTTACAACAGTCGCAAGCAGACATACTCGACTCTTCTTACGTTGGCCCGGCTCTCAGCAGCCTCCTTTCGTTTCTCGCTCCCGAGTACTCCGCGCCGCGACCGCTCGTTTTTCGCGTTCACCCGGTGCTGAAGGGGGGAACATATAAGGTAACCACCAACATCGACTTTGGCGCTGCTAACGCTTCATATAACCAGCATGTTCCCGTGAGCCACTCTACCCTAAGCGTACCCTTCTTGCTGAGCCATATCGCCGACACGCGGCGGGATCTCATCGTTGGCTCTCGTCTCCAATCCGAATTCGCCGTGGCTCCCATGCGCACGCTGGTAGCGTCCCACAAGTTGGCCGAGATAATTTCTGCGGCAGGCAGAGGAACATGAATAGCCGAAATGTTCCAAGAGAGCGTCGTTGACGACGTGCCCAGCATCCTAGAGGTGGTTAATTCCGGGAAGAAAAACTTTCGCGACGTTGCGCGTTTAGTTCGACAGGCTGAGAAGTTCAAAGAATGGCTCCGAAAGCAGGGCGGCTCCGAAGATTTGCGCGGATCGTATTGTAAGGAGGTAGCTCACCTTGACTGGGCCGACAAGCTGCCGCCCAAGTCGCTACGTTTCCTAATGATGACCGCAGCTGGCCTCGCCGTCGGCGCCGCCACGGGCCCGGTTGTAGGAGCCGTCGCGACAGCGGCACTCTCTGCCGGCGATACCTTCTTGCTCGACAAACTACTCAAGGGCTGGAAACCCAACCATTTTATCGAAGGGCCGCTAAAGCAGTTTCTCCGGGATGAATGAGCAAAGCCCAAGGATATGATCGGATCCATATCCAATTTTCCGATCCGGCACTGGTCGGGCAAGCGATCCCCGCGCGCTCCGTCCTCTGGGTGCTTTGCAAAAGGATAGGTATTCCGAACCGCGGGGCAATCCGGCATTATCGTGGAGCATACGGCCATGGCCTCGTGCGTTGGAAGCACTAGCAGGAGGGACTCAGGTGGTCTTAAACACTTTTCCACACCGCCCCTGTGACATCCAACCTCCCCCCATACGATAAAGCATCGATAAACTAATAGTAGTATGCTTCGCCGCAATCATAGCCCCGAGAAATTCATCTATACTCCCGCCGGAACCCCGACTGCCTTCCGCAACTCCCTATTTTCCAATATTTTGCGCGTAAATCTTTCCTTTGCAATATTTTACGCGGATTCCGCGCAACCTGGTATAAATATAGTTGACTAACCCACAGCATTCTGCTATTGTCTCTATTATGCCGAAGCCGAAAACACTTCAAGAAGCAATCCTACACTTCTCCGATGAGCAGGTTTGCGTTGACGCCGTAGCTAAGATGCGCTGGCCGGATGGCGTCGTTTGTCCTCATGCGGAGTGTGCGGCGAAAGACCCTTACTACCTCAAGACTCAGAAGCGATGGAAGTGTCGCGTATGCCGTCGCCAGTTCTCCATTAAAGTCGGGTCTATCTTCGAGGATTCGCCTATTCCTTTGCAGAAGTGGATGCCTGCAATCTGGTTGCTCACCAATTGCAAGAATGGCGTTTCGTCTTGGGAGATTCACCGCGCTCTGGGGGTTACACAGAAGTCCGCATGGTTCATGTTGCATCGCATTCGGCTCGGAATGAAAGAGGATTACGGGCGAGGACCGATGCACAAGATCGGTGGACCTGATAGCGAAGTGGAGGTCGATGAGACTTTCATCGGAGGCCAAAAGAAGAACATGCACTTGGACAAAAAGGTTCGCTATGAAGCAAGAGGCGGCGCATCTGGCAAGACCATTGTGCAAGGCATATTAGATCGGACTGCAAGACAGGTTCGCGCCAAGGTTGTGCCGAACGTGAAGCGCGAGACTCTACAGACCGAGATTCTTCGACAGGTTAAGTACGGAACCAAGGTCTATACCGATGAAGCGGTCGCCTACGAACAGGGAATGCAATGGCGCTTTGTGCATGACATGGTTAACAAGACTGAAAGCTACGTGCGCGGACGGGTCCACGTTAACGGCGTAGAGAACTTCTGGAGTTTGCTTAAGCGCGGATTGCGCGGCACCTACGTGGCCGTAGAGCCGTTCCATCTAGATCGCTACGTGGATGAGCAGGTTTACAGATTCAACAATCGCGGCGACAAAGAGAAGCCGATGGACGATTACGCACGATTCGAGAAAGTGTTAGGCCAGCTCGCCCACAAACGTCTGACCTACGCAGAACTGACAGGCAAGACCGAAGATGCGAGGACTGCGACGCCTGAGCCTTTCTAATCCCCATCGCTTGAAGCGTGGCCCGAAGCCGAAGAAGATTTAGGGCCACGCTTCGGCAGGCCTTTACGCTCATCCTGGTATTGCTTCTCTCGCCTCGCTAGTTCGTCTTTGGATACGGTGAGCACTTGCCGCAATCCGCTCTGGAACTGCCTGTATTTTTGCGCTGGCGTCGTGTCGGAGTCGAGTTTAGACTTCATGCGCTCATCATAGCGCAATCGGGAGTCGAGTATGGAGCAACATTACTGGTTCGGCATCACTTGCTCTTTTGTCTGCCCAAGATGCAATAAGGCAAGTTCCGACAAAATGGGAGTCAGTTCCACAACGAGCGATCCCGCGAAGATCAATCGGAAGCTAACTCATCAGAAACTTTGCTGTGAGCATTGTCGCTTTCTGATTCCGGATGGGACGGCGGTAACTGCTGATGTGAAATCCGGAACACTCGAATCTCTTCGCAAGGAGGGTTTTCCGTTTCCAATTGATAATTGAAGGTGATTGTCCATCCGTTTGACACACTCCACTCTCCGGCCTAAGAATAGGCGATGAGTAGAGCACATCGGCCCGGACTGGCATCCGGGCTTTTTCTATTTCCAAACTAGCGATGTATGATAGCGCTCCCCGATTTTGGGAGCCAGCCTATTCATAAATCGAAAGACATGCTCCCACAATGCAATGGCTTCATCAGATTCCATCTTGGGCATGTGGGGGCGAGCATGAGCAGAATGCCTGCGCCAGCCGTCATTAAAGGCGCGGATCTCTACGACTGCGGAATTGTAGAATTTATGGGCATCCTCTTTGGCGCTTGAATTTTGCCACTGTTGAATCGCCTTTACGGCAAATTCGAGTTCGCCAATTATCGCCCCCCACTCCGCGAATTCAATCCTGCCGGACTGAGCTAATGGAATCTGCCGATCTCTCCCCAGTTCCCACAAACCGACCTCTGCGGCCCTCATGAGATGAAACGCTGCCGCCGTGTTACATCCAACCGCCAAACAGTTCCCCGCCTCATAAAGGTCGTTTTCGGCGCTGGGAAAGGCCTCTGCCACGTCTTCCCCAAACGGGTACTCCTGATTGACGTACCGCTTCAGATCGCCAGAAACGTGCAAGAAGGTGTTATTAAACATGTCCCTTGAAAGTTCCGAGAGTAAATTGTCTAGTTCAATTTCTACCCAAGCCAGATTTATGCCCAAGTCGCTAATATGCGCTAAGCGCAAGCCCATTCCAGACGCCTTGGACTGTCCGTTCTCGAAACCTCTAACTTTGCAATATTCGTGGACTTCGCTTACCACGCGGGCGATAGAATCAGCCCCAAGCTCGGTCAAAGGTTTCTCGGGTGGCAAATTCTTGAACATGCACTTTAGCTCACTGAGCTTGTAGCGCAGCATCATCAAATGCGGAAGGTCGAACAGCTTCACAATATCCGCCAAGGACAGTAGATTTTGCACGCATAATTTCCTGCTTTCTTGTTAGCGTGCAATGGTATAGTCGTTATCCTAGACCTATGTCTTGGGTTAGTCAACTATATCATTGCCCGCAACCTCGCGCCGCTAACTCCCGCCTCCTCAAAGATTTACAAACTCAATCCGTATTTTTTTTAAATCCAGATCAGCCCCCGCCAGGCAAAAAAAACGCGCTCTTCGCCCCACTCGTCCGCAAAGAGCTAAAGAGCTAAAAGCTGCGATCATCCGCTAGAATGGAAGCTCACACCAAACTATGATCCATCCCTGGCACGACGTAACTCCCGGCGACAAGCTCCCGCAGGAATTTGACTGCGTCATCGAGATCCCTTTCGGCTCCAGCGTGAAGTATGAACTCGACAAAGCCAGCGGCCTCATCAAACTCGACCGTATTCTCTACTCAGCCGTTTACTATCCCGCGAACTACGGCTTCATTCCGCAAACCCTCGCCGAAGATGACGACCCGCTCGACGTTCTCGTCCTCTGCCAGGAAACCGTCGTCCCGCTCACCATCATTCACGCCCGCGCCATCGGCCTCATGACCATGATTGACGGCGGTAAGCCCGACCACAAAATCATCGCCATCGCCACCCAGGACCCCGAGTTCAACTCCTACCACGAGGCAGCCGAGATGCCGCCGCACCGCATGCTCATGCTCCGCAGATTTTTTCAGGATTACAAACAACTGGAAGGCAAGGCCGTCGAAGTCGATGAGATACGCCCCGCCGCCGAAGCCTATCCCATCATCCTCGATTCCCTGCACCGCTACAGCGAACAACGCCGCAAAGGCTTCAAGGCAGCGGACAAGCACCAGCCTTGACTGCGCCGAGGTTGCTGTTGCTCCAGTTAGAACTTATCGACGCAGGGACAGCCGAGGCAGCTGTCCCTGCATTTTCTATTGCGCTTCTCACCAAACGTGGCAGGCATTCTCAGCCACCATCGGCTGTCCCGCTTTGCATCCCCAGGCCTTCTGGAACTCCGGCATGTTCTGCACCACGCCGTTCACGCGGTATCGTCCCGGCGAGTGCGGATTCGTAGTCACCTGCATGCGCTCGTATTCCGGACGCCGCTTTTCGCACCACACCCTTCCGAACCCCAGGAAGAAGCGCTGCTCGGGCGTGTAGCCGTCGATTTTCTCGCTTTCTTTTCCGGTCTTATCGTCGGCGATCATGCGCTCAAGAGCCATTAGCGCGATGCGCGCGCCGCCATTATCGGCGGTGTTTTCGCCCAGTGTCAGGCGTCCATTTAGTTTTAAGTCGTCGACGGCCACAAAGTTCGAGTACTCATCCGCCACGCAACTGACGCGTTTTTCAAACTCCTTGCCATCCTCCTCCGTCCACCAATCATGAAGATTGCCCTTGGGATCGTACTTCCGCCCTTGATCGTCAAAGCCGTGCGTCAGTTCGTGTCCAATGACCAGACCGATACCGCCAAAGTTCACGGCATCATCCATACTCTTGTCGAAAAATGGTGGCTGCAAAATTCCCGCCGGAAACACTATCTCGTTGTACGCCGGACTGTAATAGGCATTTACCGTCGGCGGCGTCATACCCCATTCTTTGCGGTCCAGCGGCTTTCCGATTTTGGCAATCTCACGCTTCGATTCGAACTCTTCCGTCCGCTCAATGTCGCCCCACAAATCGCCGGACTTAATCGTCACCGAACTGTAGTCGCGATATACGTCGGGATATCCAATCTTGTTGCGGATCGCCTCCAGCTTAACGGCTGCCTGTTTCCTGGTTTCATCGCTCATCCACGAAAGGTTTTCAATGTCTTCGTTGAGCGATTTTTCCAGCGCATCCACCATCTTCAGCATGCGCTGCTTTCCGTCCGCGCCAAACGTAAGCTCGACGTAGCGCTGTCCTAATGCCTCTCCCAAAGCACTGTTGGTGAGGTCCACGCAGCGCTTCCAGCGATCCTGAATTACCTTTTGGCCAGTCAACGCCTGCCGCATCTTGAAGTTGGCCTGCACAAAGGGATCTGAAAGCCACGGAGATGCATTCCGCAATACCTGCCAGCTTACGTAAGTCTTCAATGCATCCAACGGTTCGGATTCGATGACGCCATTCACCTGCTTAAAGAATTCGGGATTGCCAACATTCAGTTCCGTAAAGCTGGGAGCGCCCACTCCCGCAAAAAAGCGGTTCAAATAAAAATTCGGCGCCAAAGCTACGGCTTCATCGCGCGTCATTTTATGGTCGCGAATTTTCGGATCACGCCGCAGAGTGCGGTCCATCGAATCCTTGGCCAACTCAGTCTCGATGCGCAGCACCGTCTTCGCCGATTCCGCGGCCTGCTCCGGCGACTGCCCCTCGAGCGTAAACATCTCGGTTACGTAGTCCACAAAATGCTTGCGCATGTCGACCATGCGCGCGTCGTCTTTGATGTAGTAGTCGCGGTCGGGCAGCGAAAGCCCGCCCTGGTCGATGTAGGCGATTACCATATCGGCGTTGTGCAAATCGGAGTTCGAATAGAAATTAAATAGCGGACTCGGTCCTACCAGATGTACGTGCGCAATCTCATCGATCAACGCTCCCTTGTCCTTGGCCGCGGCCACGCGATCAAGTTCCGGCTTCAACGGAGCAATACCTTTGGCATTCACCGCCTTCTCGTCCATACACGAACCGTAGAGATCGCCAATCTTCTGATCGATGGCATTGCGGCTCGCCCCTCCCGACTCGGCTTTCTCTAAAATCCCACGCTCGATGTCAAGATTGCGCTCGTCAAGTTCCGAAAAGCTCTGCCACGATGACCGGTCCGCCGGAATCTCCGCCTTCTTCGACCAGTTGCCGCAGGCGTACTGATAAAAGTCCACACAAGGATCGATCGTCTTATCGATGTTGTCGAGACTGAATCCCGGCGCCGGTTTTGGGGCCGAAGATGTTTGCGCAAAACCGCTGAGGGCGGCGCAAATCATAAGACCGAGCAACACAACGAGTAACAAACGGAAGCTACGCATTCGCAATCTCCTCAATCTGATTTCCCGCAATCTAAGTTCCCAACAAATCGAAGCGCCGATTTTATGCTTTTTCCGGTTCGGCGAACAAGGCCCCTTGAGCGCCTGCGCCCTAAGTCGATGCGGAAAAATAAGAGATTAATTAGTAGAAGCGATTGCACAAAGCATCGCTTTAACCGGGACTCAGGCGAACAAACTCACAGTATTTCCTTGCAAAACAAGCTCGTGGGTATTGGTAAAGAGGTTGCACCTCGAGCCTGTGCATATCATGTCTGCCCGTTCCGCGGCTTATTGACAGGGCATGACAGATCCCGAAGAGAATTTCATTGACGTCTGCCCGCTTGCTCGCGCTCCTGCTCCTGAGTGTTCTTCCAGCCTTGGCCCAAACTAATAAGCCACGAAGAATGTCTAACCAAACCACCGATGGAATCAGCAGTATGGATGGCGGCGCCGCCATCCTGTCCCCGCCATCTGCACCTCCGCACTCACCCTCACCGCACCGCATCATCGATAAGAAATTCATCTTCGTCATGGGCGCGCTCGGCGGGGCCGAGAGTGTCCGCTTCACTTCGCGCAAACTGGTGCTCGATAACGAATTCGCCGCCGGAGCTCCCTGGGTCACGCACGTTCCCGCTAATCAAAACCTGGTCGCAAAGTATGGCGCACTCTATGTGGCCGAATTGCTGGTGGCCTACGAGATGAAAAAAACTCACGCCTGGCTTCCCGGCGACGAGGTGATTCGGAAATTCTGGTGGGCCTACCCCGCGGCAATGGCCACAATCCATCTCAAGAACGGTGTTGGAAACATCCGTACCCAAGGTCCCGGAGGCTGCACGTCCATACAATGCGCGATGCAAACGCAATAGACCACGCATCTGGGGAGATCGGCGCCAAACACATCCCGGACGTACACGTTCCCCCCGTCATGCGGGTATAATCGGGCCTGTCGAATCTAATAAGGCTGGTTCTCAATGACCCCCTCGAATGGCACCTCCGGTAATGGCAACTCCGGTAATGGCAGCAATGGCAACAGTGTCCCCAAGCCCCGCGCAGAGTGGATCGCGCAGCGCAAACAAGCGAACACCGACGGTAATTTCTCGCAGATGCACTACGCCCGCCAGGGCGTGATCACGGAAGAAATGGGCTTCATCGCGCATAAAGAAAAGCTCACTCCCGAACTGGTGCGCGACGAAGTTGCCCGCGGCCGCATGATCATTCCTGCGAATATCAATCATCCGGAACTCGAGCCCATGGCCATCGGCGTGGCCTCACTGTGCAAAATCAACGCCAACATCGGGAACTCCGCTGTCACTTCGGAAATTAAAGAAGAACTGAAAAAGCTGCACACCGCCGTTCACTACGGCGCCGACACCGTAATGGATCTCTCCACCGGCGGCAACATTCATGAAATTCGCGAAGCCATCCTGCGCAATTCTCCCGTACCCATCGGTACGGTGCCAATTTACGAAGCCATCGCCCGCGTCAAGCGCGTGGAAGATCTGAACGCCGATGTGATGCTGGAAGTGATCGAAGAGCAGGCCTCGCAGGGCGTGGATTACATGACGATTCACGCCGGCGTGCTCGTCCAGTATTTGCCGCTCATCTCCAAACGCATTACCGGCATCGTGAGCCGCGGCGGCGCCATCCTCGCGCAGTGGATGGCTTACAACCACAAACAGAATTTCCTCTACGAGCGCTTCGACGACATTTGCAAGATTCTCAAGAAGTATGATGTCAGCTTTTCGCTGGGCGATGGCCTGCGTCCCGGCTGCGTCGCCGACGCCAGCGACGAAGCCCAATTCTCCGAACTGAAAACTTTGGGCGAGCTGACGAAAATCGCCTGGCAGCATGACGTGCAGGTGATGATCGAAGGCCCCGGCCACGTCTCCATGGATAAGATTAAGGAGCAGGTCGAGAAAGAGAATGAGCTCTGTTACGAAGCTCCGTTCTATACACTCGGTCCGCTGGTCACCGACATCGCTCCGGGCTACGACCACATCACGAGCGCCATCGGCGCGGCCATGATCGGATGGTACGGCGCGGCCATGCTGTGCTACGTCACGCCGAAAGAGCACCTCGGGTTACCGAACGAAAAAGACGTGAAAGACGGCATCATCGCCTACAAGATTTCCGCCCACGCCGCCGACATCGCCCGCGGACGCCCCGGCGCCCGCGACCGCGACGACGCCCTCAGCTACGCCCGCTACAAATTCGATTGGGAAAAGCAGTTCGCGCTCTCACTCGACCCCGAAACCGCCCGCTCCATGCACGACGAAACCCTCCCCGACGAGCACTACAAAGAGGCAGCCTTCTGCTCCATGTGTGGCCCGAAATTCTGCTCGATGAATTATTCGTCGAAAGTCGACGAATACAACAAGCAGGTGCATGGGATCGAGAAGAAGGATTATTCGGAGTTGGTGGAGAGGCTGGTTTCGATTAAGTAGCTATTCCAAGAACGTCGCCGACCGAGGGCATCGCTCCCGGCGTACGATTGCTCTGGAGACTTACTGAAATGGCGAAGGGACCAAGCGTACGCTTATCAGGGTCGTCGATTTTACTGCCGAATGCCTGGAATCGGAGGCGAGCCGCCCCCAAGCTACTACGGAACACGCCAACGCGCTTCTGAACGCTGCAAAGATTCTCCGCAACTCCGAAAATCCTAAAACCGTCAGATCGTGGACGGCAGTCAGTGATAACCATTGCGGTCGCTATCATGATTAGCGCTGCATTCTTCGCCAGCGTCTGGTGGTTCGTGTGGAGGGAAACTGTCAGACTCTTCAGGCCGAATGCGGCAATGACCTTCACACCTGATGACGGTCGGGGTGGCGTCGTGCCCTTCGAGCCAAGGCACGAGCGCTACATGAAGATTGCCGAAGTTGTCACAACGCTGGCATCCGCGTCGCTAGTGTTTCTACCGGCCTCACGGTTGAGCGTGTATACCCATTCATGTGCATTTGCGCTCGTCCTTCTTGGGTTCTCCGTACTTTTCTGCGTGGGTTTCATGGCAGTACTCACCTACTTCTATGAAGGATTTCTGTATTTCCCTAACTCTTATGCTCCATGGAAATATGGTTTAGTGCACGCCCTCGGCTTTGGTGGGCTATTTTGCTTCGCCCTTGCGTACATGTGGCTGGCGGTACGTGTTGGATGGGCAGTCATCTACGCCGGAGAACTTGTGAATCCGTCGAAGGCGCTTCTATGACGAGGTGCGGGTATCCGACGGCTCGCGTCCTTTGCAAAAGTGGGAACTGTCAGACAATCTCATCGATAGGCTTTGCCGCGATGCGGCACGCGGCGAACCTCGATGGTGTCGGCATCTGGGCAGACGAAGAAGAGGCGGTAGTCGCCTATACGCAAGCGAAGTTCGTCTCCGCCCTGCATAGCTTTCACGTTATCCAGTCCCGTTTGTGCAAAACGGAGGAGCGCGGAGAAGATATGCATCGCGACGGGCTTGCTCAGGTTGCGGACATCACTCTTGGCGGGATCGGTCCAGATAATCCGCTTC
Source organism: uncultured Acidobacteriaceae bacterium (assembly GCA_963818235.1). GTDB lineage: Bacteria > Acidobacteriota > Terriglobia > Terriglobales > Acidobacteriaceae > Sulfotelmatobacter. The sequence continues at coordinate 1,314,279 of CAWFRI010000003.1, read as the reverse complement.
ACTTCGGCTCTCGATAGTTATCGATCTCCTCTTGCGTGATGCCGAGCTCGGCCAAAAACTCCTCATGGGGAGTGCCTTTGTTATGCTTCGACCATTCGCGTGCTTCCGCGAGAGCCTTCTCGTCTGCGGCTGTGAGTGGTTCGTCGTCGATGGGGGCGTTCGCAATGGCGCGGGCGACGGGGTCGAGAAGACGTTCGAGCATGCCGATCGCGGCGGGCACCTGGTCTGGAGCAAGGTGGTCGATCAGTTTGTGCGCAAGCTGTTTATCAGCAGCCATAGGCGACTCCAAGTTGCATTTTACACGCTACGACAAGAAGCCTCGGGACGTGGCCGACGCGATTATGGCATTCTAACTCCACCGTAATCGACTCTATCCCTGAAACGGATTAACCACCACCATTCCGAAGTATTTCTGGCCGGCATTTAAATCTTCGGACCAGATTCGTTCACAGCCGCAGCGTTCCGCGGCGGCAATGATCATGCCATCGTAGAAATGAATGCCGTAGGCCGTGCGCACTTCGACAGCGCGCCGCACGATGTCGTGATCGGGCGCGATCAGCCGAATCGGCGCTAGTGTATCCAGCAAGGGGAGAATGTCGTCCGACGACGGTGCCGGAATTAGTTTGTGAAGTAAAGTGGCGGCGAACTCCGCGAGGACTTGCGTCGAAATGGCGGACTCTCCGGCAAGCGCTCGCCTCACCAAATCCTGCGCAATCCTTTGCTTCGCTGGATCGGTAACGTCGTACGCATAGACCAAAATATTCGTATCCAGGAAGTCAATGCCGGGCATACAAGTCTTCGCGCTTCCAGGTTTTCTTTCCTACGCGGAACTGAAACTGGCTGAAACTGCGTTCCAAGGCTTCGCGTTCGCGACACTTGCGGCCAGAAGCGGCGTGCTCGGCTGCGAGCTGTTCAAGGTGGGCTCGTATCAGGCCGGTGAGAGTGGTGTCTTTCTCCACCGCGATCTTACGCACATTCTTCACCAGTTTGTCGTCAAGTGAGAGCGTGATATTCATATACCCATAATAAGGGAAACCCTTAATCCGTGCAAGACGTGAGGCCATTGCCTGAAACCATCGCTACTTCCCTTCCAGCGTAATATCTCCCACGCCGACATGTGCCCGCAGTTAATACTTCCCATCGCCGCTATAGTTCAAAGTCTTGCCCAGCCAGCCGCTGCTCTCGCCATAACCGTGACCGTTCACATCTCCAATGCCGGTGCTGGCCCGAACCAGGTGATAGGCCGAACGCTCCATCTCCACTCGGATGTCACCGACGCCTAGCTCCAGTTCCTTATCGCCCTCAATCTCCTTCACCGTGAGGTCGCCAACTTTATCGTGTACATCCACGCTGGTATTTTGCGGCACTTCCAGCTCAACATCGACCTGTGTGTTCCCGATATAGGGCGAGTGAAACTCAATTGTAGCGTCGCGTCCATTGACATCGAAGTCGAGACGCGTATCCTTCAGCCTGCCTTCGCGGTCAGACTTCACGGTGTAGTGTATGCGGATCTTATTGGAGTCTCCGCGCATGATGCGCACATCACCCACCTTCAGCCGCAGATGCACCATGCCACCGGGCGCGAAGTCTCGCACCGCATCGTGCGATTCCTGGTAATCCGAGTTCGACGCAGCACAAAACGGCACAAGCATCAGACACACAAAAATCGTCCTCTGCACGATCCCCGAATTTAAACGTCCACCAGTCATGAAACACCTCCAGCGCGAGCCAAGCGCCTGTCTGAGATACGACCCGGAAAACGCGACAGTTCCATAAAATCTAAATCTCTTAGCTGTTAAAGTCGGCCACGCCATCCCATACCAATTGGACAGCAATCGCCAAAATCAGAAAGCCGAAAATTTTATTGATGGCTCCCACCGCGCTGGGACCCAGCCTCCGCACCAGCGGACCACCCATCCAGAAGAAGAGGAAAACCGTCAGTGCCACGGCCGCGATGCCGATGACCATGCCAATATACGATGCGGAACTATCCACATGCGCCGCTAACCCCATAACTACGCCAATCGCTCCCGGCCCGGACATCAACGGCATGGCTAGCGGCGTCAGCGAAATATCGTCCTTATCTTCGGCCTCGTGGCTCTCTTCCGGCGTAATGCGCGCGTGCGACGTCACCATTCCCCAAGCGGTATTCGCGACAATCAGCCCTCCGGCAATCTTCAGCACTGGAAGTGAAATCCCGAAGAAAGAAAGCACGAAACGCCCGACGAACAGAAACGTAACCAGAATCACAAAAACCCAGATACCGGTTTTCAAAGCCGTTCTGGTCCGGTCTTTCGCTGTCCACGAAGCCGTCATCGTAAAGAAAATCGGAACGCCTCCGAACGGATCGACGATGGGAAACAGCGCCAAAAACGTAGCCGCCGCTGAGTGCGGCAGAGTGCGCAGGAATTGTCCGAGAGCGTGCGTGGTGTTCATACGTTTAGGGAATTTTGAACGGGTTAATGATCTCTACGTGAAGATGTCGGAAATCTTGCTCGTCTCTGGTTGCCACGGTAAACCCATGGACCCTGGCGGTCGCTGCGATCATCGCGTACTCGCGTAAAGCATTGGGCTTTCCAACCATTAGACGGGACCATTCCCGGAAGCACGCTGAATCCATCGGCACAAACGCGAATGATTGTTCCACAGAAATCAACCACGTCTCAATCTCGCGAGCTTTGGCAGTATCTTGCCGGCGCGTTAGTTCCACTCCGGCCTGCAATTCTCCCATGGTTACGGCCGAAAGGAGAATTTGCTCGACGCGGAGCGTCTCCAGCCAAGCCACCACCGCCCCGTGAGGCCTAATCTTCCGCAACTCGGAAACCACGTTGGTGTCGAGCAGGTAGCGGATCACTTGAAATCCGGATGTGTGAAGTCAATCGGAGTCCGGCGCTTCCACCCGCTTCGCTTTGGAAGAACCATGTCAAATCGCGGCCCAGGACCGAGTAGCAGTTCCTTAATATTGGGGCGGATTGACTGCTGCAGCCTACGCCATTCTTCGATCGGAACGAGGACTGCTGCCTCCACGCCCCGGCGGGTCACGATTTGCGGCCCTTTCGTCAGGGCGGCGTCGAGGAATTCACTGAATCGTGACTTTGCTTCTTGCAGTTGCCAGGAACCCATGAGGCCACCTTCTAGACCCATTATAGGACTAGTCAGATGACTAGTCAATAAAATCTATTTATATCCCTCCAGCATCTTCGCGGCCCGTTCCAGCGCCGCCGTCAACACCGCCAACTGCTGCCGCGCCCGCTCGGCATCGCCTTTATCCAGAGCCTCGTTCACCCCCGGAATCACCACCGCCGCGTATCCCGTGTATTCTCCCGGCGCGTAAATCGCGTGCCGAAACCATGGCCGGTGCGGCAATCCTTCGGGCACCAGCAGAGCCCGTTCGGCGCCACGAAGCGCCTGATTCAGCCGGGCCGAGTCTCGCGGCGGACTTTTCTGCTTCGCAAGAATCTTCGCCCCTGCATCCTGAAAATGCTTCGCCGCCAGATTCACGGCGTTGAAATCCAGAGCGTGACTCCCAAATTTGTTCTCCGCTCGTTTTCCTGCGGCGTCAAGATACGCGACAACCTCCTTGCCGTACTCTTCGTAGTCATAAGGCAGCACGTCTGCATCCGCCATGCGCAAGGCTTCCAGGCCAAAAACTCGCGCCATCTCTTGTTCGTAAACAAAATCTGGATCGCCGAATTTCTTGAACCAGGCGAAATTGTCAAATACCGAGTGATACACACCATAAGGCCCGCTGGAACTGATATCGCTCGAAGGCACACCTAAATGCTGCTGAAAGACGCTGTAATCGGATCCACTTCCCAGGTCGCCAACTGGCACATCGCCTTTCACCGGCACCGCCGGCATGCGGTGTCCGTCCCCAATCGCTTCGTTAGGAGACTGAGTCGATGGTGCGCCCGACTGATCCCCCTTTTGCCAAGTCTCGTACACCGTCCCACCCTTGGGGCTGGGCACCGCCTTGGTTACATCGCGGATAAACTGCTTCAGGCTCGGCACCGACGACGCCCCAAACTTCGGCCCTGAAACCGCCACATCCATATTGAAATAGGCCGGCGAGTTCGCCAATTCGGATTCATGCTGCTCCGCCCATTCGGTGGACCCCATCAGCCCTTCTTCTTCTCCATCCCAGCTGGCAAAAATCATGGTGCGCTTCGGCTTCCAGCCAGATTTCAGCAACTCCCCAACCCCATGCACCGCCTCCAACATCGCCGCCGTGCCACTGTTCGGGTCCACCGCGCCATACACCCACGCATCGCGATGATTGCCTGAAACTACCCATTCGCTAGGAAACTCGCTTCCACGCACCCGGCCAATCACATCCCACAGCGTACGGAACTGGTAATCCTGTTTGAGGTGCATCTTCACACGCACCGGACCCGGTCCCACGTGATAAGTAAAAGGCAGCGCCCCCTGCCATTCGCGCGGAGAATCCGGCCCTTCCAAATGCTGAAGAATGGGCCAGGCATCGTGATAGGAAAGTGGCGTTACCGGAATTTTCGGCATCTGTGCCGATTGCTCTGGAGAGATGCGCTTACTCTCCGGCAACGATGGCAGCGATGCAATTCCCGGCGTCGTCGGATCGCCGGGAAACTCGAACATGTATCCCACCGAGCCGCGCTGGACGCCGGTATCCGGCCGCCACGGCCCATCCGGATATTTATCTCCGCGCCTCCATCCATCGTCGAATGGATCGGAATAGATGATCACTCCCGCCGCGCCGTGTTCCTGGGCAATGAATTCTTTTACTCCACGAAAGTTCTGCCCGTAACGCACCAGCACAATCTTGCCTCGGACATCGACTTTCAACTTTTCCAGCTTTTCAAAATCTTCCGGCGTGCCGTAATTTGCGTAAACCACATCCGCCTCGGCATCTCCCGATGGCGACATTCCGTTGAATGGCATCACCACCCGCGGATCTTGGTCGTAAGGATCGCCCTCCACGTGCTCGCGCGTAGGCCCGTGCATTTCCACTCCCTCGGGCGCGGTGATGTCGACACTGATTTCCAGCGGATAGTTGATCCATACCTTGTATTCGACAATTTCCGTGTCGAGCCCCGCGTCGCGAAACTTCTGCGCCACGTACTTTGCCGTAGCTTCGTCTTCGGGCGTGCCAGCCATATGAGGCGCTTGCGTCAGCGTGCGCAGATGTTCTTCCGCCAGCTTGGGATCGGGTACGGCAAGGAAACGCGCTTCACTCGCTTTTTCAGCGGGGGCATCGCGAAAGCCAAAGATCGCCCCAGCCGTAGAGTCGGGCGCGTGGCCGCTGACATTGGTCGATAGCAAGACAAGTAGGATGGCTGACGAAAGAAGAACTGTTGAGAACAGTTTCATGAGGCTCCCGCTGTGAAAGTAAGTACGTTACCACAGTCGGTATAGGCAACCTTATCTCGCACCATCTTCACCAATTGGTGATAAAATCATTCGATGAAGCGAGCCACGATGACTCTTCCGGACGACTTGGCCGAGGCCGTAGATAGCTATCGACAGGCTCAAGAGGCCCCGCCGTCTCTGACGGCGATCATACAAGCCGCTCTTCGCGACTATCTACGAGCGAGGGGTTTTCTGGCCAATCGCCGGCCCTTCAGAATCACTCCGGTTGGCAGGAGCGGTCGCAGCGATATAAGCCGCGAACATGACGCGTACCTTGCTGGCACTAAGAAATGATGCACGCAGTTTTGGCGGACACCGGCCCTCTATTCGCTGCCGCAGATGAGGACGATGCCAACCATGAAAGAGCGCTCCAGCAGACAGACGAATTGGAACACGACGGTCGGATTGTCTTAATTCCCTATCCGATTCTCCTGGAAGCGCACAGCTTAGTCTTGAAGCGCTTCGGCTCCCGAGCCGCTTTGCGGTGGCTGGAAAATGCAGTCGAAGCCTCGCTGATAAATCCGACGCCAGAGGATTTTTCGATTGCTTGCGCCATTGTGCGCGCCTTATCCGATCAGGACATCAGCCTGGTGGACGCGACGGTCGCGACAGTGGCCACGCGCCTGAAAGTCGCCGTATGGACCTACGACCATCACTTTGACGTGATGCGTGTTCCGGTTTGGCGGTGAATTCGACAGTCTTCCAACCGTAGCCGTCACGTGCGAGGCACCTCGGACCAGTCAGACACACGGTCCTAGAAGATCGCCCCTGTCGGCAATCAAAAAGCTTCGTCAGTTTTGATTCGAATTGACCCAGCCGCTGCCCCATCGCTTTCTTCGGCCTTAGCCGCAGTCCCCGCCACATTTCGGGGGGTCAGTTCGGTCCATTTGGGATCGCTTGCACTGAATCCACCGTATCTGCCATAGAGTTTGTCACGATACTCTCTCACTTCTTCTGGGAGGAAAGCCTTCGACTGACTCGGGCGGCCATCATACTCGTTGTGGTGTTCCAGGCATAAAAAAACGAGATTATCGAAGCGAGAATCGCTCGGCTCACGATTGAGGTGCGCAATCTGACCTGGGCGTGTCTCATCTCGCTCCTCCAAGAATACGCAGAGGCAGCAGCGACGGTGCGAACGCACCATTACCTCCTTCCCGACAGACTTACTTGGTGGCTTTCGCGTGCTCATGACGACTCGTGAGACCCCGATAATTGGTCGATAAATTCTGACTTACCTTACCTGCCCCGTCCCCACAATCTCATACTTCGAAGAAGTCAGCTCCGCTAAAGCGAACGGTCCCCGGCAGTGCAACTTCTGCGTGCTGATGCCCATCTCGGCCCCGAAGCCAAACTCCGCTCCATCAGTGAAGCGAGTCGAAGCATTCCAGTACACCGCCGCCGAATCCACTCCACGCAGAAACTTGCGGGCATTGGCCTCGTCGCGGGTCACAATCGAATCCGAGTGCTTTGTCGAATAGCGGTTGATGTGTGCAATGGCCTCGGCCACATTCGCCACCATACGAACTGCCATGCAGAGCCGAAGATATTCTTCGTACCAGTCTTGTTCCGACGCCGGCGCGATAGTCAGTCCAGCAGCCAGATTGCGAGATTTTTCGTCGCCCCTCACTTCTACCCCAGCATCGATCAGCTTCTGCACAATTCGCGGGACGTATTCCGCTGCGATCGCTTCATGCACCAGAAGCTTCTCCGCTGCGTTGCACACTGACGGCCGCTGCGTCTTGGCATTGATCACAATTCGGTCGGCCATGTCAAAGTCGCCGGATTCATCGACAAAGATGTGGCAGTTCCCCGCTCCGGTCTCGATCACAGGCACCGAGGAATTTTCGGTAACAAACGTGATCAAACCAGCGCCGCCGCGAGGAATAATCACATCCACCAACCCTCGCGCCTTGATGAGTTCCTGCACAGTCTGCCGTGTGCTCGAATCGAGCAACTCGATTGCGCCCTCTGGCACTCCCGGCACCGCGGAAAGAATCTCAACTAAACGCTGATTGCTTCGCGCCGCCTCCTTGCCCCCGCGTAACACAATGGCGTTACCGGTTTTCAGTGCAAGCACAGCCGTATCAACCGTAACGTTTGGTCGCGATTCATAAATAATTCCCACCACTCCCAGCGGCACACGAACTTTGCGAATATGCAACCCGTTTGGCCGCGTCCACTCCGCTAAGGTTTCACCAATAGGGTCAGCCAGTGCGGCAACGTCACGCACTCCCTGCGCCATTTCTTTGATCCGCCCCGCATTCAGCAGCAAGCGGTCGCGCATCGCGCCCTCGAGTCCAGAGCTCTCAACATCTTCGCGATTCGCTTCAAGAATCGCCTGGACATTGGCCTCAATCGCATCCGCAATCGCCAACAACAACCTGTTCTTCTCTTCCGTCGTTAGCAGCGCCAGCTTGGCCGAAGCTTCACACGCGCGCAGTAACTTTTCCTGCGTGGACGCCGAATTCGTAACTGTCGTCGCCATCAGCCCCGCCCTTTCGTAGGAGGAAAATACGTCCCCACCTTCCGCTCCATCGCCTGCGTGATCCCCTGTGGATGCCGCCCGTTCACAATGGCCACATGCACGCCCGCGTCGCTGGCAAGCTTCGCTGCGCGCAACTTGGAAATCATGCCGCCCCGGCCTTGCGCACTCTTGCCGTTGCATTGTGCTTCCAGCGCAGGAGTCAGCTTCCGCACAACCCGTACCAGGCGCGGTTTCTTGCGTCCGTTGGGCATGAGAAATCCGTCTACGTTCGTCAGCAAAAGAAGCCAATCAGCTTTCACCGCCGTTGCCAGCAGCGAACTCAACTCGTCATTGTCGCCAAATGCGCCTTCCAGTTCGCGAACAGAAACGCTGTCATTCTCATTCACAATCGGCACAACTCCCAGCGAAAGCAGCTCTGCCAAAGCGTTCTGCAAGTTGCGGTACCGTACCGGAGAAGTAAAGTCGTCACTCGAAAGCAAAAGCTGTGCCACAACTTTCTTACCAAAAAACAAACGTTCGTAGGTGTGCATCAACTTGCTTTGCCCAACCGCCGCGCAAGCCTGCATTCCCGGGACATCACTTGGGCGCTTCCCCAATCCCAGTCCGGACATGCCCGCCGCGATCGCACCCGAGGTCACGATCAGGTATTCGTTCTTGCTCAAATCAAACTGATCAACCATGGCGCGCAGCAAATTTGCGTCAATCTGCCCGCCCGGCGCTATAAGGCTGGTGCCAACTTTGATTACGACTCGCATGATTCGATTCCGTTTCTCATGGCCTATTTGGCATGGTACCGCACCCAACGCGGGGCGAGGATTATCCCATTTATTCGTCTCTATAAATTCTCAGCGATGTCGCGCGGACTTGAAAGGCAGAGGGGATCCCGCGGGGAAGGACAATATCCCTATCCTGCAATTAAAATGGCTGTATGGCAAGATGAAAAAACTTGCCACTTTCTATCTTTATGCCAGCCTCCAATGCCACCAGCCGCTTCTCCGATCGCGTCGAAAACTATGTTCTCTATCGCCCCGGATACCCCCCGGAAGCCCTGCAGGCCTTGCGCGACGAGTGCGGACTCACTCCGAATCATGTGATTGCTGACATCGCTTCTGGCACGGGAATTTGGACCCGCAACCTGCTGCAAAACGGTAATAAAGTCTTCGGCGTCGAACCCAACCCAGAGATGCGCCAGGCCGGGGAGCGTCTGTTGGCAGCGTTCCCTAATTTTGCCAGCGTCGCTGGAACCGCCGAAGCGACTACGCTGGCAGCTCAGAGCGTCGACTTTATCACCGCCGCGCAGGCAGCCCACTGGTTCGATCACAAACGTTCCAGGCGCGAATTTGTCCGCATCCTGAAACCCGGCGGCTGGCTGGTCCTGCTGTGGAATGAACGCCTCACCGACACGACTCCGTTCCTCCGCGACTACGAGGCCTTACTTCTGGAATACGGCACCGACTACAACGAAGTCCGTCACGAGCGCACCACTGACTCGGTAAACGAGTTTTTCGATCCTCTCCCATATCAGGAGCGAATTTTCGCCATACGTCAGGAGTTCGACTATGCGGGAATCGAAGGCCGCCTGCTGTCGTCATCCTATGCACCTGGTCCGGACCATCCGCAATTTCCGCCGATGCTGCGCGAATTGCGCCGCGTCTTTGACGCGCACGCGGTATCAGGACGAACAACCTTCGAATATAAAACACGATTATATTTTGGACGTCTGACTTAAACGAAAAACAGAATTCGCTAGCACGATCTGCTCTGATTAAGCTTCCTCGAGGTCTGCAAGTGTCCGACGAAAAATCTTTTCACATGACGCCCGACGAATTCCGCCAATACGGCCACGCCGTAGTCGATTGGATCGCCGACTATCACGCCCGCATTGAATCTTTCCCCGTGCTCTCGCAGGCAAAACCTGGAGAGATTCGTGCGTCGCTTCCATCGGATCCTCCCGCGCAAGGCGAGCCTTTCGACGCGCTGTTAAAAGATGTCGAGAATCTGATTCTCCCCGGCGTCACCCACTGGCAGTCGCCAGATTTCTTCGCCTACTTCCCCTGCAATGCCTCCGGCCCAGGAATTCTTGGCGATCTCCTCTCTTCCGGCCTGGGCGTGCAAGGCATGCTCTGGTCGACCAGTCCGGCCTGCACCGAACTCGAAACCCACGTGCTCGATTGGCTGGTGAACATGCTCGGCCTGCCGGACAAATTTCTCTCGTCGAGCACCGGCGGAGGAGTCATTCAAGACACCGCCTCCAGTGCCGCGCTCTGCGCCCTGTTAGCCGCCCGAGAGCGCTCGACCAACTACATAAGCAACAAAAAGGGATGCGACGGAAGCATCGTCGCCTATGTCTCCACGCAAACGCATTCATCTCTGCAAAAAGCTGCGATGATCGCCGGCATCGGCTCCGACAATCTCCGCGCAATCGACGTCGACGAAAACTTCGCCATGCGTCCCGATGCTCTCGCTCGCCAGATTGAAGCCGATAAACGCGCAGGCTTGATTCCCAGCTTCGTCTGCGCCACAGTTGGCACCACGTCTTCCAATGCGATGGATCCGATTCCGCAAATCGCCGAAGTCTGCCGGCAGCACAACCTCTGGCTGCACGTGGATGCCGCCATGTCGGGCACCGCCGCACTCTGCCCCGAATTCCGCCATCTGCAAAACGGCGTCGAACTCGCCGACAGCTACAACTTCAACCCCCACAAATGGATGTTCACCAACTTCGATTGCAATTGCTTCTGGGTCGCCGACCGCAAAGCGCTTATCCAAACCCTAAGCATTCTGCCCGAATATCTGCGCAACCAGGCTACCGAATCCGGTGCAGTCATCGACTATCGCGACTGGCACATACAACTCGGCCGCCGTTTCCGCTCACTCAAATTATGGTTCGTCATTCGTCACTACGGTGTAGAAGGCTTGCAGCACCATATCCGCAGCCATGTTGAGCTTGCTCAGCAGTTCGCCGAATGGGTGCGCGATGACAATAATTTCGAACTCGCAGCCCCCGTCCCTCTGAACCTCGTTTGCTTCCGACATAACGCCGGAGACTCGGCCAACCAAACCATCATGGATCGCCTGAACCGCAGCGGCGATCTCTTCCTCACGCACACCAGGCTCAACGGAAAGCTGACACTGCGCCTATGCGTCGGGCAAACCAATACGCAGGCCAGGCATGTCGAACGCGCATGGCAAAGAATTCGTGAGGAATCGAATAAATTAAGCTGCATCGCTTAGCAACTGTTGCGTAAACCTATCTCGGAGTTCCCTTCAGCTAAAGTTAGAAAGTATGCGAAACATCCTCGGCCAGCGCCCGTTGCGCTTCGTCTTCGCCGCCAACCTGATTTCCATGTTGGGCAGCGGGATGAATTCGGCTGCGGTCGCCTGGTACATTCTCGAAGCCACTCACTCGGAAATGGCGCTCGGAACGTTCGCCGTACTGCAAACCATCCCCGCCATGCTCATGCTTCCCTTCACCGGAGTCATCATCGATCGCGAAGATCGCCGCGTCCTCGTCATGTGGCTCGATTCCGTGCGCGCCGCAATCATCCTGATCGTGGCCATTCTCGCCTTTCGACACCGCGTGCAAGTCTGGCAACTCTATTTGATGAACACTCTCGTGGCCGCCGGCTTCTGGATGTTCTGGCCGACCATCACTGCCCTCATCCAGGAACTCACTCCCGAAGGCGAGTTCGTGCAATCGAATACTTTCCTCTTAGCCGGAGTGCAGGGAGGATGGCTCATCGCCGGCTCGTTGGTCGGATTCATGTACAACCACATCGGCCTCGGCGGCGTTCTGCTGATCGACGTTTCCACTTATGTGATTTCGTTCTTGTGCTACTTCGCGGTTCGCAAGGGACGTCATGTCGTCCTGCGACCCGACGAGTTGCGCGCAGATATTGTCGCGGCCGAAACCCAGTTTCAGCGCTTCTGGCGCGATATGCGCGAAGGGCTACACTTCCTACGCGATCATCGCGCGGTCATCCTGCTCGGCATAAGTTGGGCGTTATTCCTCGGGGCCATGACCATGGGCGTGGTTGTCACTCCATCTTTGAGTGAGCGCATTTTTCACGCCGGCGCTGTCGGCTACGGCTGGCTCAACGCGGGATGGGGCACCGGCGCTTTTCTCAGCGCGCTGTACGCACCAGCCATCATCGCCAGCTTCGGTGGACGCCGTTCCGTTGCGTTTTCCATGGCAATGCTTGCCGTCTGCGTAGTCTGCGCCCCGGTCTCGCATTGGCTCGTAGCCGCTGTACTCGTCTACGCTGTGATGGGATCGGCACGCGGCGTCGGCGGTATCGCCATGAACACCAGCCTTATGGAGATGGTCCCGAAACACCTAATGGGCCGCGTGCAGAATTCTTTCTATTTTTGCGGGACCTTCCTACAGGTTGTGCTGGCGCTTGCAGTCGGCGCGGTCGCCCACCAAGTCAGCCTAGTAGCCGCATTTGCGATTCTGGCTTGCGTCTACGGATGTTCGTTCGTCGCCGCCAGTTGGCTGGCAGAAAAGGCAATCACAGTAGACGAAGTACATGCGTTGAAGTGAGCATTAATTCACCACGGACCCAAAGAATACCGTTCATTCCTTTGTTTTAAAGTTTCTAGATTTCTCCGTGCCTCCGTGTCTCCGTGGTAAATGAACTCCCCGGCTGTTATTCTTTCCCATTCCAAGGAGCCCTCATGTCTTCCGATCTGCAAGGCCGTAACGGCGTCGTCTTCGGAGTCGCAAACAAGCGTTCCATCGCCTGGTCCATCGCACAGGGACTCCACGCCGCTGGAATGAAGCTCGCCATCACCTACCAGAATGAGCGTCTGGAGCAGGAAGCGAAGGACCTTATCCTCTCCCTGCCTGGCGCTGAAGGTTACATGTGCGACGTTAGTAAGGATGAAGAAATTGCCCGCCTCTTCGCCACGCTCAAAGAACGCCACGGCAAGCTGCACACCGTTGTACACTCCGTCGCCTATGCTCCCGCCGACGAACTTAAAGGCGAATTTCTCAACACTACGCGCGAAGGCTTCCGCATCGCCATGGACGTGAGCGTGTATTCTCTGGTCGCAGTAGCCCGCGCCGCCGCACCGCTCATGGAAGATGGCGGCTCGATCCTCACCATGACTTACTACGCTTCCGAAAAAGTTGTGCCTCGCTATAACGTGATGGCCGTCGCCAAAGCTGGATTGGAGTGCTCGGTGCGCTATCTTGCCTATGAACTAGGTAAGAAGAAGATTCGAGTGAACGCCATCTCTGCGGGTCCAATCAAAACCCTTGCCGCCCGCGGCATCGCCGGCTTCGGCGACATGCTCAAAGGCCACGAAGAGCGCGCCCCGCTGGGCCGCCGCGTTGAAGTAGAAGAAGTAGGTTCAACCGGAGTGTTTCTTGCCTCAGACGCCAGCAGCGGCATTACCGGCGAAGTGCTCTATGTAGATTGTGGGTACAACATCATGGGATTTTAGTCGCGTTTCTCATCTCAGCCTGCCGATGCCCCACCACTGGAACCATTTTCCTCATCACACTTCTTGCATTCCAAAATGCTTCCGATCTTCGACCCGCGCCCTTCCTCCATCACTACCCAGGGCCGGCTCTGCCACGGCGGATCGTGCCGCACATGCTGCGTGTGGCCGCAAGCTAATTCGGCCACCCAGTGCCCTTCATCATCTTGATGGAAGCCGGTAATGGACTGCTTCAGCAAAGCACCCCGTGGTGAAATCGATTTGCTCAATGCCGTGACATTCTCGCCGATTTCGTCCAGTCCGGCTAGAGAGAAATTCGGATCCTGCGCGCGCTTTCTCCTTCCCGCTCCAGCGCAATCTCCACATCCCTCTCCCGCACAAACCGCGGAAACTTTTCTCCCCACTCAATCAGCAGAATGCTGTCTCGCTCCGCACGCAGATCATCCAATCCCAGAGTCTCCAGTTCCCGCTGCGTGTCGATGCGGTACAGATCAATGTGATAAAGATTGGCTCGCGGACCCCGATACTCGTGTACCAGCGTAAAGGTGGGACTGGTGACGTCTTCCTCTTCCGCAGCATCAAACGCCGCAGCAATTCCCTTGACCAGCGTGGTTTTCCCCGCGCCCAAATCCCCACGCAGCAGCACAAGTTTCGGCGGCGCAAGCAAACCTGCCAGCGTCCGCCCGAAGGCAATAGTTTCCTCCGCCGAGTGTGTGGTGATCTCCCGCGTCATCTCCTGCATTGATTCGTAGCCGTTTATCTGCCACGAACAGTATAGCGAGAGCGTTAAATTTCGACGGGACCGGTCACAGAAGCAGTGGGTCGTGTCTTGCCTAGATGGTCTTCGGCACCACAAACACCGACGACTTCAGCCCCAGCAAACTGCGGTCGGCCACGTGATCCACCGACAGACGCAGCCGGCGATGGTCATCGTCCTCAAACGCGACGAAACGAAACGGTTGCAGCGCGCCGGCGGTCGTCTGCCTCATCGGACTAAGGATTTCAGCCATGCCGTGCACTGGCCCCGACTGGGTTTGAAATGCGAGCTCGACGAAAGATCCGGTACCCAAAGGACGCGGCAATTGCAACAATCCTCCGGTAACTGAAATCGATTGAAGTTTAGCTTTTGTGCGCCGGCCATCTTCTAAACGGATCGCAGCCAGGACAGATTCGCCTAGCTGGATCCGGGCCGCTCGCCTCGAGGGGTGCGGTTGAGGGAAGTGGGTCATAAGGTGATTGCAGTCTCGCACCGCTTCGAGACCAGCAACAGATTACCGAAGCAGATGGCCGGATTCCCGTGCTGCTGGCGGGTTTTGTTGGCATTAAAGTCACGGAAAACAACGCACTTAGCAGCCATGTTTACTATTGCTACAATGGCCGTCGGACGACTGCAGCGGTTTTTGGATGATCGCTGCTGTCTCGCAAAACACTACGGAGAATCCTATGCGCAGTTTTTTCTTCCTGACTTTCTTGCTTTTTGCTTTCCATGCCCTGCCGCCCGAGCTATGCCAGAACGCTCCAGCTGCGAATCGGACTCCGCTCCGCGTCGGTATCGTTGGCCTGGTCCACGGACACGTTCAGGGATTTCTCGATCAGTCGCTTCACAATCCGGAAATTGAAATAGTCGGCATCGCTGAACCGGACCAATCCCTCTCTACCCGATACGCAAAGCAATATAACTTCGACCGCGCTCTTCTCTTTGCGAACCTGGACGAGATGCTCGACCGAACCCATCCCCAGGCCGTGCTGGTCTACACGAATACTTATGATCATCGCCGCGTCGTCGAAACCTGCGCCCGCCACGGCGTCCACGTCATGATGGAAAAACCGCTGGCAGTGAGTTTAACGGACGCTCTGGCCATCAAGAAAGCGGCCGACGCGGCCAGGATTCAAGTTCTCGTGAACTACGAAGACAACCTGGTACCCCAGCAATCGCGCCGTCTACGATCTTGTCAAGGAAAACGCGCTGGGTGATATCCGCAAAGTCATCGTCCACGACGGTCACAGCGGTCCCAAAGAAATCGGTGTCGGTCCTGAGTTTCTAAACTGGCTTACCGATCCCAAACTGGATGGCGCAGGCGCTCTCTTCGACTTCGGCTGCTACGGCGCCGATCTCATGACCTGGTTGATGGACGGGCAACGCCCGGAAACAGTGACTGCTGTCACGCAGCAGATCAAACCAGAAATTTACCCTCATGTCGACGACGAAGCCACTATCATCTTGACCTACCCAAAAGCGCAGGCCATCGTGCAAGCCTCGTGGAACTGGCCGTTCGACCGCAAAGACATGGAGGTCTACGGTCAGACAGGTTACGCAATCACGGTAAAACGCGACGCCATTCGCGTGCGCAGGGCGGGCGGCGCCGAGGAGGAAATCAAAGCCAAGGCGCTATCCCCACCGTACAACAATTCATTATCTTTTCTGAGAGCCGTGCTCGTGGATGGAATGAAGCCAGACGAACCGTCATCTCTCGACACAAACGTCACCGTAACGGAGATCCTCGACGCCGCTCGCCGTTCCGCAGCCTCAGGAACAGCCATTCGCTTGCCGGCATCCAGATAACCGCTTCTTGTAATCTACTCGCCCCAGCACACGATCTTTTCTCTCGCGGCACTCTGCGTGCGCTGGAAAGCCTCCGGAAGCCCCCGCAGCAAATCCGTCGCCACCAATGAATGTTCGCCCACACTTTCCCGCATCACGTCGCCGGCAAGGCCGTGCAGATGCACCGCCGCCAACACGGCGGCGAACGCGTCTTTCGGATGCTGTGCAATCATTCCTGCGACCATGCCGGTCAAAATGTCTCCCGTCCCGCCGGTTGCCATTCCAGGATTACCCGTCATATTTACCCAAGCCTCGCCATCCGGACGCACCACAAGCGTCCGATGCCCTTTCAGCACGACAATCAATTCGTGTTCACGCGCAAACTTCCGCGCCACGCCCAATCGATCTTTCTGCACATCGGCAACACTTGATCCGGCCAGCCGCGCCATCTCTCCCGGATGCGGCGTGATCACTAATGTCCGGCCATTGCCATTCAATTCTTCGGCGCGGCCCTCGAACGCATTCAGGCCATCGGCGTCCAAGACGATAGCAGCTTGCAGTTTCGCGCCCAACCTTCGCACCATTTCGGAAGTTTGCGGATGCCGCGAAATTCCCGGCCCGATCGCAACCACACTCATCCCTTGTGCCAGCTCTTGAATGCGATCCGCAGCGTTGGTCGAGATTGTACCCGTATCGGTTTCAGGCAATGGTTCAGTCATCACTTCGGGATGAAATCCCGCAACCGTTCCCAGCGAAGAACCTGGCGTGGCCACTGTCGAAAGCCCCGCCCCCGTGCGTAGCGCTGCCATTCCAGCCATCGCCACCGATCCAGCTTTCCCAAGCGATCCTCCCACCACCAACACATGCCCATAACTGCCTTTGTTCGATTCCGCAGGGCGAGGCCCGATCAACTTGCCGATATCGTGAGCAGTGGTCACATTCAAATGCAGAGAGGAAATGATCGCTTCTTCCGGCGATCCAATGTCCGCTACACAAGTCGCCCCCGAAGTCAGCGATCCGAAGACATGCGCTGGACGCGGCGCAGTAAAAGTCACGATCGCGTCGGTGCGAGCAATCGTTCCCTCCTGCACGCCCATCGCATCCGCGTCCGCACCAGAAGGAATATCGACTGCGATCACGGGAACCTGGGTCGCATTCATGATCGCAATGGCCTCGGCATAAAGCCCACTTACCGGAGGCTTGAAACCGGTCCCCAGGATCGCATCCAGGAAAAGATCGGTGTCCGGCAAAAACCGCACCTTATCGCCCTTTAGTTCCTCGCTCAAATGCACCGCCGCAATTCCTTCCGGCAACCTGCCATACATTGCCGCTGCATCCCCCCGCAGATCGCTTGGATCGGCCAACAGGACCACCTGCACCTTTTTCCCTCGCTCATGCAACCGCCGCGCCGCCACGAATCCATCCCCGCCATTATTTCCCTTGCCGCAGAAAACGACGATACGCTCCGCTGATCCATAATTTGAGAGTACATACTCGGCAACCGCCGCGCCCGCATTCTCCATCAGCGTGAGCGAAAGCACGCCGAAGCGTTCGCTCGAGGCGCGATCAATAGCTCGCATTTCTGAGGCAGTTACGATTTTCATAAAAATAAATGATCAGTCTTAGGTGATCAGCCAGCAAGTGAAGCCGTACTTGGTGCTCTAACTGGCCACTGATCACCAGCCACCGACCACTTTCTTCCAGACTATAAAGCAAAAGGCCCTCCGCGAGTGCGGAGAGCCTGTCAAACTCGCTAGCAATTAGCCACTGATCACTGGCCATTGCCCTCCTGCAGAGCCCGCTGCACCTTGCTGTGCTTGCGTCCGTAGGTGAAGTAGATAGCCAGTCCAATTACCAGCCAGACAACCAGCCGGATCTGCGTGGCAGGCGATAGAAAAACAATGAGAGCACCCGAGAAGAGGATCGAGAGAATCGGAACCAGCGGTACCATCGGTGTTCTGAATGGCCGGTTGAGTTCGGGATGCGTCCTTCGCATCACCCACACTCCTGCACTGACCAATACAAAGGCAAGCAGGGTGCCTACGCTCGTCATCTCATCCAGTACGTTGAGCGGAATCACTGTGGCCAGGATCGCGACAAAAATACCCACAACGATGGAACTGAGGTAGGGCGTGCGAAAGCGATGATGTATCTTGCCCGCCCAAGGCCAAAGCAAACCGTCACGCGACATGGAGTAGAACACGCGCGACTGCCCCAGCAACATTACCAGCATGACTGTAGCCAACCCACCCAGCGCCCCGATTTCCACCAGAAACGTAGCCCATTGCTGCCCGGCGACGCGCACACCGACCACAACGGGATCGGGAACGTTGAGCTGCTGGTAAGGCACAATGTGGGTAAGCAAGCCGGAAACCAGGATATAGAGAATAGTGCAAATGACCAGGGAACCTAGAATACCCAGGGGCATATCCTTCTTCGGGTTCTTGGCCTCCTGCGCAGCCGTTGAAACAGCATCAAAGCCGATGTAGGCGAAGAAGACCACACCCGCTCCCCGCAAGATCCCCGACCACCCGAAATGTCCCCACTCGCCGGTATTTGCGGGAATGAACGGGTGCCAGTAGTTCGGCTTCCATGCGTGCGAGTACAAAAACGCTACGGCAAGAGCGATGAACATACACACCACCGCCACCTTCATAATCACAATAGCCGTCGTAAAGTTCGCCGATTCCTTGATCCCAATGACCAGGATCGTGGTAATCACCATGATTACGAGAAACCCCACATAGTCGTACTTCAAATGCACAGGCATCCCGAACAGAGTGAAGTCAGAAGTGGGAAATGCAGGCAGATTCCAACCGATGTCGTGTAAGAACGCCCGCAAGTGTCCGCTCCAACCCACCGCTACAGTGGCTGCGCCAAAGGCGTACTCCAGAATCAGATCCCAGCCAATGATCCATGCCACCAGTTCACCCAGCGTGGCGTAAGAATAGGTATACGCGCTGCCTGCGATCGGGATCATGGAAGCAAACTCGGCGTAACAAAGCCCCGCAAAGGCACAGGCAACCCCAGCCAGCACGAACGAAATCACAATGGCAGGTCCGGCAAACTGCGCCGCGGCTTGCCCCGTAATTACAAAAATCCCCGCCCCAATAATCGCGCCGATGCCGAGGGTCAGCAGATTCAGCGGTCCGAGTGCACGCCGCAGGCTTTGTTCGCCTTCAACCTCAACTGCCTCCTTCATCAGCGTAGGAAGGTCCTTCCTCGCGAACAGATTCGCCATGCTTCGTTTCTCCTTGGAACTAAGTTGCGCTTGTCTCGCCCGCGCTTCTCGACCACGCGTAATATACCGGGATACCCAGCAAAACCACAATTAACCCCGGCCAGGTGAATTGCGGCTTGTAGCGCAATAGTACGACATCGATAAATAACGCCATCAAAATATAAACCGCCGGCAGCACCGGATAACCGATAGCGCGATACGGACGCTCGGCGTCCGGGCGCGTCCGCCGCAGAACGAACAATCCCACAATCGTCAGAACATAGAAGACCAGCACGGCAAAGATAATGTAATCGAGAAGCTGTCCGTAGCTTCCTGAAACGCACAGCAGGCACGCCCACACCATCTGCACCATGAGCGAAACGGCAGGCGTCTTATGAGCAGGATGCAGTTTGGCGACGCTCTTGAAGAAAAGTCCGTCCTTCGCCATCGCATAATAAACGCGCGCCCCGGAAAGTATCAGCCCATTGGCGCAGCCGAAGCTGGAGATCAGAATCGCACCGGCCATTAACAACCCGCCCGCCGCTCCAAACATCTGCGTCATCACGGCTGTGCCAACTCGTTCCTCAGCCGCAAACTTGATGCCACGCTCCAGAATCGTCGCCGCTCCTGCTGTTCCATCGAGCGGCAACGCCAGCAAGTAAATGAAATTGCACGCAATATAAAGTGCAATCACAACGCCGGTGCCCATCGCCAACGAGAGCGGCAAATTCCGGCTGGGATTTTTTACTTCACCCGCCGTGAACGTCACATTGTTCCAGGCATCCGCGGAAAACAGTGATCCCACCTGCGCCACCGCCAGAATCGTCAGCGTTCCCACCATCACCACCGGTCCGCCTACTCCTACCTGCACGGCATGCTGCGCGCCCAATCCCGCGTTCCTCCAGAAATGTCCGCTGAAGTTCGTTGCCAGCGCATGAGCATTCCTCCCCAGCGCTAACCCGAACAACGCCAGTCCCAACAGTGCCGAAACCTTCGCCGCCGTAAACACATTTTGGATGAGCGCTCCAGTTTTCAATCCAAAAATATTCACCACCGAGAGGAACACAACCAGCACAATGGCTACCAGATTCTGCGTATTGATTCCCACATCCATGTTTCCCAGAACCATGGGCCCGACGGGAATTGGCGGAACTTTCCAGAGATGCAGTATCCAGTGAGAGGAAGAAACCGCGGGAAAGAAAACTCCCAGGAATTTGCCGAAGGCCACGCCCACCGCAGCAATCGTTCCAGTCTGAATCACTAGAAACAGCGTCCAACCGTAAAGAAAGCCCCACAGCGGCCCAAGCGCCTCGCGCAGATAAACATATTGACCGCCGGCCCGCGGCATCATCGCGGCCAGCTCGCCATAACTAAGCGCCGCAACAATTGTCATAAAGCCAGCAACAGCCCATGCGCCAATCAACAGCGCAGGCGAATCCACTTCGCGGGAAATCTCTGCGGAAACAATAAAAATGCCCGAGCCGATCATCGATCCCATGACCAGCATGGTGGCGCTGGTCAGGCCTAAGCCCTTTACCAGTTCCTTATCCTGATGGCTGTGAATTTCCCAATCGCTCGTTGCAACGGGCCGTGTTATCGGTGTACTCAGGATCCCTCCTCGAAACATGCTCGCAGCGCTTCCCACGGGCACTATCCGGGTGGAATGACTTTACCTCAGAATGCGGAAAAATTCCTCTGCTGATTTCCGTGGCTCCCGTAACAGATCCGATATCACCGCCACAGAATCGGCTCCCGCCTCGATCACCGAGACTGCATTAGCCCGGGTAATCCCCCCAATCGCCACCAGCGGCTTTCGCGTCAATTGCCGCGCCCGGCGAACCCCTTCAAGCCCCACAACCGGGTCAGGATTGGTCTTGCTGGAAGTGGCAAAAACAGGCCCAATGGCAAGATAGTCCGCCGAAGTTTTATCAGCTTCGGCAAGCTGTTCTGGATTATGCGTGGAAACTCCCAGCCAGCGATCCAAGCCGATAATTTTGCGAACAGATTCCGGCGAGAGATCATCCTGCCCAACATGTACGCCGTCGAACCCCGCAGCCAGCGCCAAGTCTACTCGGTCATTCATGATGAGCCGGACGGAATTATCATCAGGGTGCCCCATGTCTCGCATCTTTTGCGAGACATGGGGACTTTGACTTTCGCTATCCAGAAAGCGCTTCCTTAACTCTAACTCTCGTGCCTGCTCCAGCATCTGGCGCACATTACCGGACTTATTGCGGTATTGAAACAACGTGCAACCGGCGGAGACAAGATCATCGGCAGTAGCAAGCAATTCCTGAAAGTCTGTGAAACTACTGGAATCAAGAATCGGATACAACCGCGGCAGCACGATCATTCGCTATTTACTATATCCGTTCTATCGCGAGAGTTCGCAAATCCAATTGATTTCCCACGTCTTCCCGCCATCTGGCGAGTACGATTGTTCCATGCGTGAGGAATTGTGAGAAATGTCGAGCCAGACGTAGCGCACTAGAATTGTGCGACCTTTGAGCGTCTCTTGATGGAAAAACTCCCCGCGCTTGCCCGTGAAGGCACCCACGACGGGAGGCGCATCGAGCGTTCCGTTGTCCAGGTCGATGAGATAGATGCTCCATTGCCGCGTGGCAGGATTGTAAAGCCGCAGCGTCTGCGCCTTGATATGAAGCTTTTTGTCGGCGCTGGTAACTTCAAACTGTTCGAAGTTCGCATTGCTATCGAGGAGCTTGTGGTGATTGGAGATGCCGTCGTACTCATCCCAGATATTGGAATTGTTGAGGCGATCCGGCAGGCGGCGGACGTGCGCTTTCCAGTCGCCGATGAGGAAGTCAAAGTCGTGGGAACCGTCGCGTTGGGGGAGAAGCGCTGGATTGTCGGTGGTTTGAGCGTGGAGCTGGACTGCGAGCATCGCGCCGAGAACGAGCCATAACATAGGAAACTTACTAGATTTCATCTAGGTCAAACCTTTCTGAAGGATCAGATGGGGCAGATGCGATTTGGTTAGCAACGAAAGAGAATAATGCCAGCCTATCCGGTTTATGCCATACTAGTCGGCGCAACCCGGAGGACACTTGGCACCAGCTCGGCAGAAAGCGAAGACCAAACTCGCCAAGCCTCTTGAGAACCGGCTGCGAGCCTACTCCATGGTCGCAACCGCAACAGCAGCCGGCCTGGTCGCTATCGCGGAACCTTGCGCTGCCGAGATTATTTATACTCCGGCGCACGGCTACCTGCTGCATGCCAATTGGACCAAGATAGACTTTAACCACGACGGAATCGCCGACGTGAGCTTTTTTCTTTCTTCGACGAATTACAAAGTTCTGGAGCGGGAGGTCGTTGCAAAGCCTGCGCTGCGATCACAAGGGGGAATAATCGGGTATGCGGGAGCAGTTCACCCGTATGCCTCCGCCCTGCAGAAGAACGCGACTATCGGTCCAAAAGTGGCATTTGTCAGCACCAATGCTTTTCTAGTGCGAACTCAGGTCAGTCATTACCTGTGCTGCTACACGCTTTACGCAGGAGCCTGGCGGAATGTGGCCGACAGGTTTCTGGGTGTCAAGTTCTTGATCGCCGGAGAAGTTCACTATGGATGGGTCCGATTAAGTGTAGGTGGTTCCTCCAGGCTCAGGGCTGGCATTAGCGGCTACGCTTTCGAAACCGTCGCGAACCGCCCCATTCGCGCCGGCCAAATCTCGGACGACGCCAACGAGACGTCATCCTTCGTTGGAGTTGAGGATGGGACGAAGCCCGTTCTTCCCGGGTCGTTGGGTATGCTCGCCCTTGGCGCTAAGTAGTCGCTCGGCGGGGATATGAGCGTTCGGGCGCTGAAAAATTGCGGGCCGAG
The DNA here is from genome assembly GCA_963818235.1 of uncultured Acidobacteriaceae bacterium. GTDB lineage: Bacteria > Acidobacteriota > Terriglobia > Terriglobales > Acidobacteriaceae > Sulfotelmatobacter. The sequence continues at coordinate 1,291,364 of CAWFRI010000003.1, read as the reverse complement.
CATCGGCGGCGGCACCACTTACTTCCCATTTTTCGCCAGAAATCGCTCGATAAACCCCGTGTCGAACCTTCCCGCGCGGAAGGCCGGATCGGCCAGAATCTTGCAGTGCAGCGGAATTGTCGTATACACACCCTCGACAATAAACATCTCCAGCGCCCGCGTCATGCGCGAGACCGCCTCGCTGCGGTCCTTGCCGCGCACAATCAACTTGGCGATCAGCGAACACATCAGGAGTGATCATCCATCCGTGTAGCAGTGCGCCCCACCTGCGTGTGCGAAAACTGGAACGATTCAAGGTTTCTTATCGGCGGAGATCATCAGCCGCCCCCGTTCCAGAATCTCCTTCATAAAGGGACACGACTTGCGCGTCTCTCTGTTTAAGTGCACGGCGGTGAGCGTGGTAGTCGCAGCAACCGCCTGCGACTCGTCATTTCGCATCTCGTGGTGGAAACGGATTACTTTTTCCCGAATCTCAAGAATCCGGGACCAAACGGTAATCACATCCCCGGCGAAGAGTTCCTGCTTGTATGTCGTGTCCTGTTGTACGCCAGCCATCCCTCGCTGATTCTCGCGCATATACGAAGGAGTAATCTCGATCTCATGGAACAAATGCCACGTCGCTTCGTCGAATCTCGCGGTATACCACATCACGTTCATATGCCCCATGTGATCGCAATGCAACGGGCGCACGACGCCCCGAGCCGTCAGGAGCAATCCGGACGATTCTTCGATCGGTGTCGGTTTGGTCTCATTCGGCTTCATAGTTTCCGACGAAGATAACCCATACTCTTCCGGCATTAGGCGGCGAGTGCGCCTTTGGCCACATGTTTCTTCAGAGTCTATGCTGCCTTGCCATTTCTTGCCAGGAAGCGTTCAATAAATCCCGTATCAAACCTCCCTGCCCGGAAATCCGGATCGGCCAGAATCTTCCGGTGCAGCGGAATGGTCGTGTAGACGCCTTCCACGATAAACATCTCCAGCGCCCGCGACATGCGCGAGATCGCTTCGTTGCGGTCTTTGCCGCGCACGATCAACTTGGCGATCAGCGAGTCGTAATACGGCGGGATGGTGCCCTCCGTATAGGCCGCCGTATCCACGCGGACGCCAGTGCCGCCGGGCGGATTAAACGTCGTGATCTTGCCTGCCGACGGCGTGAACTTCTCGGGATGCTCGGCATTGATCCGGCACTCAATCGCATGCCCACGGTGGACAATTGGCCCGTGCAACACCTCATGCATGTGCGCCCCAGCCGCGATCATGATCTGGCTCTTCACTAAATCCACGTCGGTGACCATCTCCGTCACCGGATGTTCAACCTGAATCCGCGTGTTCATTTCGATAAAGTGCAATCGGCGATCCTGGTCCATCAGGAACTCGATAGTTCCAGCATTGGTATAACCGATATCCGTCAGTGACTTGCACAAAACTGCGCCGATCTGATCGCGCAACTCGCCAGTGACCTGCGTCGAGGGAGACTCCTCCAGCAATTTCTGGTGCCGCCGCTGGATCGAGCATTCTCTTTCGCCGAGGCTCACTACATTGCCGTGTTCATCCGCAAGCACTTGAAACTCGATGTGGCGCGGATGCTCGACATATTTCTCCATGTACAGGTCGCCGTTACCGAACGCTCCCGCCGCCTCCGCCTGCGCGGCGCGGAATAATCCCGGCAACTCTTCTTCATTGCGGACTATGCGCATGCCGCGTCCGCCGCCACCTGCGGACGCCTTCATAATCACCGGAAAGCCAACTTGCCGCGCCCACTCCACCGCTTCACCGTCGGACGCGATAATCCCATCCGACCCCGGCAGAATCGGCACGCCCGCCCGTTTCATCGCGGAGCGCGCCTTCTCTTTTTCGCCCATCAGCCGCATCACATTGGGCTGTGGCCCAATGAATTTAATCCCGCTGGTGTCGCACACTTCCGCAAAGTTGGCGTTTTCCGCCAGCAGCCCGTAGCCCGGATGTATGGCATCCACATTCGCGATCTCGGCCGCGCTAATCACTGCCGGGATATTCAAATAGCTCAGCGCTAGTTGCGGCGGCCCAATGCAGATCGCCTCATCGGCAAAACGCACCGGCAGGGAATGCCGGTCCGCCTCGCTGTAAATGGCAACCGTACGAATACCCAGCTCCTTGCACGCGCAAATAATGCGCAGCGCAATCTCTCCTCGGTTCGCGATCAGAATTTTCTTAAACATTTCGGATCATTGTGGGACAGCCGACCTCGGCTATCCGCCGGGCGAAGCCCGGATTCCATCTGCGCCTCCTCAGACGCAAAAAGGCGCGCAAGGTGCGCGCCGGCGTTAAGCAGCATTTCACTTCTTTGGCCGAATGGCAAACAACTCCTGCCCATATTCGATCGGCTGACCGTTGCTTCCCATCTTCTTTACGATCTCGCCGGCTACATCCGACTCAATTTCATTCAGCAGTTTCATCGCTTCCACAATGCACAGCACTTGCCCTACTTCTACCGTGTCCCCAACTTTGACAAAGGGAGGCGCGCCCGGCGATGGCGCCTCATACAGGGTGCCAACAATTGGGGATTTCACCAAGTGAAGAATTTCTACAGCCACCGCCTCGACCGGCGCCGAGGGTGCTGCCGCCGGATGCGCTGCCAGCACCGGCGGCGCGGCTTGCGGGACGGACATGTTCGCGTAGGGCGCTTCCGCGTGCGATTGCACTACGGCGTGCTGTCCAGCCCGCCTTATCTTCACTTTGACGTCGCCGCGCTCCAGTTCGAACTCGGCAATGTCTTTTTCGATTAAGAACTCTATGAGTTCCTTCAGCTCTTTTTGATTCATTCGTCTAATAAGAGGCCGGACTGCTTGTCATTAATTACAGAAGTCGTGGCAACCGCTAAAAATTTCCATCCTATGTCCAATCAATTGGCCTAAGACTTCATGAGTTAAATCACCAACAAATCTTTGCTTGTAGGGGTCAGCACCTCGCAACCTGTTTCGCTGACCACCACCATGTCCTCGATCCTCACGCCCCATTTTCCGGGGAAGTATACCCCCGGCTCAATAGTGATCACCATTCCGGGCCGTAGGATCTCTTTCTGCCCAGCCGCCACTCGCGGCGCCTCATGAATCTCCAGCCCCACACCGTGGCCAGTGGAGTGCGTGAAAAAACGTCCCAAACCAGCCTTACGCAACACTGCGCGCGCTGCCTCATCCACTTCCGCCACGCTAATACCGGGTCGCACAGCTGCTGTGGCCGCCTGCTGCGCTTCCTTCACCGATTCATAGGCATGGCGCGCATCTTCCGGCGCGACGCCCGATCCAGTCCCCATCCACACGGTGCGGGTTTGGTCCGAACAATAACCAGCGAGTATAACACCGAAATCGCAGACCACGAATCCGCCGCGCCTGATGGCTTGCTCGCTGGCTCGTCCGTGCGGCAATGCGGACCTCGCCCCCGAAGCAATGATCGTCGGGAACGACATTTCTTCCGCCCCCGCCAATCGGGCTGCGTGCTCCATCTCGGCAGCTACGGTTGTCTCTTTTACTCCAGGCCGCAGAACTTCCAGCGCGCGGTCAAATAAAGTCGCTCCCAACTGCACTGCGGCGCGAATACTCTGCAGCTCGTCCTCGTCCTTCACCATGCGCAGCCGCTCCACAATCGCGGACGCATCCCGTACCCGCAGACCCCGCGGCAGCAGATCTGCCAAACGCTTTCTCTCTGCCACGGTCATGTGTTCGGCTTCGATTCCGAGCGACCATCCTCTGGGTTTTTTCTTGCGATCCCCAATCCATTCCGCCAGTGTGCTCAGCACTGCTTTGCGAGCGATCACCACTTTTGCGCCGTTAACCTCTTCTCGCCCCTGCGTGTCGTAGCGGACATCGGTGAAGAAGACACTGCCCGCTCCGTCAACTAGCAGATAACCCGCGCTGCCTGTAAAACCGCAAAGATATCGAATATTAGGAAGGTGGCTGATCAGCAGGGAGTCATACCGCGTGGTCGCAAGATGCTCCCGCAGTTTCTTCTGGCGAAGAAGGAAGTTCATTCCTGCTGAGTTTAACAGGAGCAAGGCAGTTCGCAATTTCCGGGAACAATGCAAGACAAAACCGCCGTCCTGACAGGTTCTTCAGGCCGGCGGTTTCAAATCTTCAACTTAGCGCTGCTATGTCTGACGCAGTTACGTCTGAATAATTCGCGGCGTGATGAAGAAGATCAACTCCTGGTTAGACGTATTCACCTGCGTGTGCTTGAACAGGTTGCCCAGCAGCGGAATGTTTCCCAGGATAGGCACTTGATCGATGTTGATCGAGTTCTGCGTCTGAATCACGCCACCGATCACCACCGTGCCGCCGTCGGTCACCAACACCTGCGTGGTAGCCTGCTGCGTAATCAACTCGGGGTTGCCCTGCACTTCCTGACCAAAGTTCGGCGTGGTGTTCTCCACGTCCACGTTTAGGAAGATTGTGTTTTCCGAAGTGATCTGCGGCGTCACCGTCAATCGCAGGAAAGCGTCGACATACGTCACAGTCGGAGGACCGCCCAACTGCGCCTGCGTCACGATCGGCACGCGTACGCCCTGCTTCACCAGCGCTTGAATATTGTTCTGCGTCACCACCCGAGGCCGCGACAGAACCTTCAACAATCCGCGCGATTCGGCCATGGTAAGCACAGCATCGATCCGCACCGTGTTGCTTGCATTCAGGAAAGTTAAACCGCTGCTCGGCGAGGTGGAACCAAGATTCGAAAACAGAGGAATCTGCGATCCCGGTGTCGATCCCGTACTGGGGATCGTGATGTAACCCGGCGTCAAACCCCCGACCGTGGTCGGTGAAAGGCCGGCTGCGGTGGCGCCGCCGATGGCGCTGTGGCCATCGCCCCAACCAAAGCCAAGCTGCGTGCCGATGTCGCGGGCAAACTGCCTGGTCGCCGCAACTACGCGCGCTTCGATTTCCACTTCCTGCGTCTTACGGTCAAGCTGCGTCAGCAGGCGGTCGATGATCGGAATCACCTTCGGAATATCGTTGACGATTACGGCATTCGTGCGTTCATCCGCCACCACGTCGCCGCGCTGCGAGAGGAACTTTTTCACCGTTACCATCACATCTTTCGCATGGGCATAGCTCAGGAAGCGGGTGACGGAAACCTTTTCCACCGCCAGCGCCTCAGCTTCGATCTGCGCCCGCCGTCCTTCGGCTTCTTTCTTAAGCGTGTCAACGGTCGCGATGCGAAGAACGTTGCCTTCCAGTTCCCGCGCCAGATCGTTGTTCTTAAGCACGATGTCCAGTGCTTGGTCCCACGGCACGTCGTCTAAGACCACCGTCAAAGTACCGTGAACGTTGGGATCCAGCACTACGTTCAAGCCGCTGATCTCGTGAATCAGCCGGAAGAAATCCTTCAGATCCACATCCTTCAAGTTCACCGAAATCGGTTCGCCCGTGTACTTGGGGCCAACCGTAGCGGGTTGTTGTCCAGCTTGCGATTTTTGCTCCGCCGCAAGATTCACGGCCGGCGAGATCCCAGTGCTGGAGGAGACGCTTTGCGCAGACTGTGAGGCATGCATGCTCACCGGCAAAAGTTCGGGAGCAGTCTTGTCGGCGAACCTGGCGGCAGCTTCCTGAGAGCGAGTTGCTGGATCAACGCCCGGATCCGCGGTATTCGTTTTAGCCGCGTAGGTCGGCTCCACGAATACGAAATCGCTCGTCGCGGCCGGCTCGGCCTTCTGGTTGGCGGGAGCCGCGCTGGCCGTCACTGTTTTCGGAATGACCAAATCGGTCGCCGGAGGCGCAACATTCGCTGCCACTTCCCTCTTAACTTCCGGTTTCACTTCAATCACTCGCCGCGAGAACGGGGACATGCTCTTGCTCGCCACCAGAGAAGTTTCCGCCACGACCGTCTTCGGCGCTTTAGCCGCCGACGCTGTTGCAGACCCGGTGTGTAAGGTCAATACCAGCTTTCCGTCGGTCGTAGGGGTCAACTCATAACCGCAAGCGTGTTCCAGATCGACTACCACGCGAGTCGTTGGAGGCGTCTGGCCGTCCATGCCGATGCGCACTCCCTTCACTCCCGCGCTGCCCACACTGATGTGGCTTTGCCCGCTCACCATTACGGTGCTCGGTAAATCCACAATCAGTCGCGCCGGCGAATCCGCCGTGCTTAGCTTGGGCGTGACCGCTCCGCGCGCGCTGATCTCGACCCGGATTTCATCCGTGCCGCGGACCACGTTCACGCTCTGCAGTTCGTTGCGCTGGCTCGCTGCATCTAGCGTCGGCGTTTCTGCCGCCGAGGCCATCAGCCCCAGCAGCATCAGCGGTAGGATTACACTCAGCAGTTGCTTTCGCATTTCGCTTCTCCCCAACTCGCGGGTCTGACCCGCGGTCCTTACTGGAACTCGATTTTGTTGATGTTCCGGCTTTCCGGAACACCATTGCCTGAACTAAACCGCGGGTGTGAAAATCTTCTTCGTCACTTCCCGCGTCATTTCCTTGCCCAGCTTGTCTTGTATCGTTTCCTGGAACACCACCGTGTCGCCGGTAATTCTCACCACATACCCGTTGAACACGGGATCGTTCTCCCGCAGGAAATATGCCTTGTTCAGGCCATTGGTCACCACCGCGATAAAGCCGCCCTCCGACTTCACCACGCCGCGCAAATTGATCTGCCCAATCTCCAGGCATTTCTTGCCGGAGGAGCAACCCGATCCGGAAGGCTGCTGCACCACCGGACTGAAGAAAGGGTCGCGCTTCCCGCTCATCGCCCATTTCTTTTCTTCCGGCTTCGGCGCAGGCGTTGGCGTCTTTGCGACATCGGCGCTCTTGCCTGCATCCGCCAGCTTCGCATCCGCCGCGATCTTGGTGGTAGCAGCCGGAACGCTCTTCGCGTCCGTCTTGCTCTCCTTCGCCGCAATCACCGCACGCTTCGCCGCCGCCTTCTTGGCTACAACCGTTTTTCCCGGCTTGGCCGCCGTAGTCGCGTTGGCCGGAGCCGCAGCCTTCACCCCAACTGGCGCAGCTTTTGCCGACACTGGAACAATCGCGGCCTGCTTCGCTGTCGCCCCCGCGGCCGGTTTCGCCGCCGGCTTTCCAGCTGGCGTCGCCGTGATTCCCAATGCAGCATTGGAATCAGCCGTCTTCTGTTGCTGCACGGCATTCATCGTGTCCTGAACTTTGTTGATAACGTTCGGATTCTGTGCCCAGAGTCCGCCAGTCATCAGTCCCACTGCCAATATGCTTGTGGTTAGCTTCTTCATAGCGATTCCTATTTGCTCGCGACTGCCACTGCGGTTGCTGGCTTCGCTCCAGGCGCCACCGCCGCAGGCACATCCAACTCGTGGCTAAAGAATGTCGTTGCCGTGAACGTGGCCACCACGCTCTCGTTTGGCGCGTACTGGTAAGTGTGCTTCGTCTTCGCTCCCTGAGGGTTCTTCGTATTCGAAACCAACAGTCCGCTCACGTTCACGATGCGCTCCAGCTTGCCCACCCGGTCGAAGAAATTCAGCATCGAGTAGTACGGCCCATCCAGCTCCAGGTCAAAAGGAACCTCGGAGTAATAATCCTTTGCGACCACTGGCTTCGCCGTATAGCGCCGCAACTCCACGCCCGCCTTCACCGCTTCCGCATCCAGCATTTCGATGAAGCCGTCCACCGCCTTCTCGTTGGGGACAATGCGCGCCTCAATCTCCAGTTGCTGTTTCAAGTTCGCCAGTTGGCGCTCCATGTCCTTCAGCTTGGGACGGTAAGACTCCAGTTCGTTGTTCTCCCGAACTTTGTCTTGCAGCGCATGTTGCGCCGCCGTGTTCTTGTCGTTCTGGGTTTTGAACACCGTGAAGTGCAGCGCCGCTGTTACCAGCGCTCCACCCACAATGACCGCGCCCCATTGCTTCAGGCCTGACAGTTCGTTGAAATTCATCGCCATAAGTGCGCCTCTAGGACTTTCCCTTCTCGCAGGTCAGCGTGAACTGAAACGCCTGCATGTCCTTGATCTGGTCGTCCTGGAAAGTTTCTTTGATCTCAACCGTCTTGAAGAAACCTGTCTTTTGCAGATTCGCGATCAGGTTGGCGACCGCATCCGTACTCAGAGCCGTGCCTTCCAGACTCAGGCTCGGGCCCGTGTCGTCCATGCTCCTCAGCCATACGGCTTCGGTTCCATTCACGGTCTCGCCCAACATGGCCAGCAGGTTCACAGGGCCAGCCTGTCCGGCGCGAAGCGAATCGATCACATCCACCCGGTGCTTGTAATTGTTGGCCTGAGTCTGCCGCTCCAAATACTTTGCTTTCACGTCGCTCAGTTCGCGATTCTGTTTCTCGGCCGCTTGCATCTGCAAGGCAATCGATTTCCCCTGGCGATCGAGGCGGTACCAGTAGCCGAAGTTCAATACTCCGGCCAACAGCACCACCACCAGCACTTTCAGCTTGGGCGATCCCAAGTCGCCCATTTCCATGGCGGGCATCGCCGGCGCGTTACTGCCGCCGCGCTTGTTCTTTTGTTTCGAGGATTCCAGCAGATTGATTTTGATCATAGAGATTCAAAGCTCCTCAAGGCCAAGCCCACCGCCACCGCGAGCTGACCCGCGTTCTGCTCCACCAGCTCCGCTCCGGGACCGTCCGCCGGTGGCACCACGCGCTGGAATGGATTCAACAACTCAACCGGCATCGAGAACTCCTGCCGCAACGCTTCCATCAACCCCGGCACCTTCGCCGAACCGCCTGCCAAATAAATCTTCTCGATGTGCTCGCCCGCCGCGCTGGCCCGGAAGAAGTCGAACGTCTTCTGAATTTCCAGCACGATGATTTCGGTCACCTGCTGCAGGATCGGCGCCTTCGCGTCCTCGCTCACCGTTCCCACCTTCTCGCCGAGCTTCAGCTTCTCGGCATCCTCGAAGTTCAGGTCCAGTTCCTTCTGTAGCGAATCCGTGTACTGGTGCCCGCCTACGCTGACGTCGCGCGGAAACAGCGGCGTCGTCCCCTTAACAATGTTGATGTTCATTACGCTGGCACCCAGGTTCAAGAGCGCCACCACTTGGCCCGGTGCCGGTTGGTAGTTGTACTCGTAGCAGTTCTGCAAAGCCAGCGCATCGATGTCCACAATAGACGGCGTCCGTCCCGCCATCGAGAGTACGTTGGTGTAGTTCAAAATCTTGTCCTTCTTCACGGCTACCAACAGAACATCCATATTCGGGCTGCCCGCTTCTTCCGACAGAATCTGATAGTCGAGACTCACATCGGCCAGGTCGAACGGAATATGCTGGGCCGCTTCCTTCTCGATCGTCTCCGCCAGTTCCTGATCGCTCATCGAAGGCAGCGAGATCTTCTTGACGATTACCGAGTGTCCGCTTACCGCCGTGGCCACCGCCTTGGTCTTGATCAGGCAATCGGCAAACAGCTTCGAAATCGCGCTTGAGACCGTTCCCGAGTCCACGATCATCGAATCCACTACGATGTCCGAGGCCAGAGCTTCCAGTCCCAGGTGAGCCACTTCAATCTGCCCACCCTTCTTTTTCAACTCCACGGCCTTAATGCTGGAAGAGCCCACATCCAGACCTACAATCGTCTTCGATCCCATTCCAAACATGTGCCCGCCTTTGCTTGTGGCGCGGACGCCCTCGTCCGCGACGGTTTTGGTTTAACTCTGCCCGGCAGCTTTCCCCGCCGCCTTCGGTTTCCGTTTCGCTCCCGACTCCATCTGGCTCGACTTCTCTTCCATCCACTGGTCCAGCCTCGACTTCTTAAAGCGCCAGCGGTTGCCCAGCTTGAAAGCCGGGATACTCTGTTCCCCGACGTACTTGTAAAGCGTGTCCGGACTCACTCCCAGGTACTGCGACGCCTGGCGAATGTTCATTACTTCTCGCGAGTCGGCCATATTTCGTGTTCCAGTTCCCGCTGTCTCTTGCGACCAAAGCTCTCAAAATTTCCTGCGCCGCTTTTTTTCGGCCGCAGGCGAATCTTGGGAGACGCCCTCGCCCTCTACGTCTGTCCAAGGGCTTTCGGTGTCCCGAGCATATATCAGCCCTGTAAAACCCTGCCTCTAAGCGAATTTCCTGTTTTTGCTGGGTTTTTTAAGGTTTTTGTGGAAAGGAGACAATCGGCACTTCGACCCAGTGTCTATATGTTGTGGTTGATGACGAAGAATAGTGGATTAGTAGGGGCAGTCACTCAGGTAGACGCGAGTCACTTCAAAGCCGGTAACTGAAGTACTACAGACGGTACGGAAGTACTACGACGGCAGCTCAAGTGCCTGATCCTAGGCTCTTTACGCCATTCTGCGCCGGAACCTAGCCTAGAGAATCGACTGAGGTGAAGCAATGCAGGAAAGCCACAGCGCTGCTGAGCCCGTGCGAATCGGAAGCAAGATTAGGAAGATAATACTGCCCGCCGCCGCCGATGTAGGTAACGTGCCGAGTCTTATCGTCTTGCTCTCGCGCTACGCCCTTCCAAGCATAAACAGGTTTGGTTAAGACAATCTGCGCCAAGCTGTCTAACTCTTGACTAAACGACTGCGAAATTGCCATCCGTGCTCTTATCACGTCTACAGCCTTTGCCGTCTTGAACTGCGTCAGCATGACTACCGTGGCATTCCAGTCCATCCACCATGGACTCTTGAATATTTCGTTGCCTCGGATTCCTTTTCTCTTCGTGGTTATAAATCGGCAGAGCATCTGCCTCGGTTGCACCAATTCTTTTTGCGGAACTCCGCGAAACGCCCGTCCAACATCGGGATGCTCGGCCGTGATCCGATGCCATTCAAGATCGTCGTTGAGAACCGTTCCCATAATGCGCAGTCCTACTGCACGTCGCTCACCTTCCCGCTCAAGAAGATCACCTTCATGTCCTTGTAGTAATAAATCTGCTTGGTCCCGAGAGTCACTTTCTTCTCTGGCTTGCCCATCGCAGCTTCAACCTGATCCGTGGTCATCCCCTTTTCAATGCTCGCCGGTTCAGCCGCCGGCTGATCCGCTTGCTGCTGTTGACCCTGATCCGCACCCGCTTGCTGGCCGCCCTGCTGCTGGCCACCTTGATCCGCGCCCTGCTGTTGCCCGCCCTGATCGTCGTTGCTGATCGAGAGCACCTGCCCAATCACATCTTCCACGCCGCCCGCGCTCGCGTTCGCCAACGATCCCTTGGGAAACTGGAAAACCACATTCGCCTTGTTATAAGTCGGCGGATCGGTCTTGTTACAGGTGTCGCAGGCGACAATCCCGAGAGTCACGGTGTCTTTGGCGACGTTCACATCGATCTTCATGGGATAAACTTTATCGCCTACCGCGAACAAATGCGTCGTCTGCTCCTTGCCAAATTTCCCCATGATGGATTTCCGTCCCATCATCGCGATCCCGCTGGGAGCGTGAATCGTCCCGCCCTCATATTTGTTGGCGAGAACGTTCTGATCGCTATAAGGCACGGCAAGAATTCCGCCTTTTTGAATCGCCAACAGCGTGCCTTTTTCCACCACGGAATACCCGCTCGTATCCGATCCCATTTTCACCAGTTTGTACTGCGCCCCAAGTTGTTCCTGGATCGAAACCGGCGCCTGCGCGCCGGCCAGTAACGGCGAAAAAACTGCAACCACCAGAATTGCAATCCCTGGAATTAGATCTCGTAATTTCGTGAACATCGCACGCCCCTCCGATTGAGCTCTTGCCGATCCCACACCAACAACCTTGCACTACAAAGGGAGCGCCCGTATTCTGGCGCCCCCTTGTGATCGATGATCCGAACAGACGATCCGAACAACCGTACTGCAACGTCCCTAGTTCGTGCCGCCGGATGCCGCTTCCTGCTTCACCTGCGACTCTGTCTGATCGGCCTGCTGCTGCTGATCCTGCAGAGTCTTCGCCACGCTGGTATCGGGTGGCGGAGGCGTCACGGCCGCTGCCGTGGTGCCGGTATCCGGAGCCGCTGGCATACCGTTCGTCCCTTGCTTCTTGGCCATTTCGCCCATGCCGTTGGTGATGTTCTCCTGGAAGTGGTTGAACATTTCCTGGAGGTCATCCACTTTCACGGCAACGGTTGCTCCCGACGCGCAATCGCCTTTCTTGGTCGCCGAAATGCTGGCATTCACGGTCTGGTCCGCATCCGGCGTGTCCGTCAGGCGTGTGATCACATCACCCGACGTCAAACCGCATTCCTGGCCATTGGCCACCACCGTCACGTCGGAATCCACCACAAAAGTGCGTTGTGACGGATCGAGTGCCGGAGGCGGTGTATCGCTGCTCGAAGCTGGAGCCGCCGCTGATGCCTGGCTTGCATCCTGGCCAGCCTGCGCCTGTTGCGCTGCCAGTTGGGCCTTCACTTCTTGCGCGATCGCTTCTTTTACCTCAGGACTCAGCGCCACTGGACCGGAAGCAACCGGAGCTGCGTCTCCGCCGCCATCACCGCCACTGCCTCCCGCATCCGCCGCCGCTGCATTGTCGTCAGCCCGTGCCGCGTACGCCGCCTGCAGCTGCTGCGAGATCAGATAGTCCGTCAGCCAATAGTAAGGCGCCGCGTATACGGGATAAGGATTCCACCATCCGCCATAGTAGCCCCACCATGGCGATCCTCCCCAACCCCACGCGCCAATACCCCACGCGATCGGCGCTCCCCAGGGATGGAAGCCCCATCCATAAAATCCCGGGTGATACCAAACGCCTGGGTAGTAGCCGTAATACGTATGTCCGCCCCAGCCGTAGCCCCGGTACAACCCAACATGATAGCGTCCACCCGCATAGAAAGTGCGCGAGTAGTAGGCACGGCCGCCGCGCGTCACATACGCGCGCTGCACATAACCGCCGTGCCGGCCATTCGTCACAATCCGCGCGCCGTTGCGCTCGCTTACCACCCTGGTGCCACCATGGACTCCATGCTCAATATGCATGCCATTGCGATCAATTGAACGAACTGACCCATTAGGACGGATGCTGGCGTGCCCGCCGCCCTTCAGAGAAACGTTCCGGCCTGGAGGAGTATGGCTGCCAGCACCACCCGCATGGGCCGTTGTGCCAGCATGGGTCGTCGTGCCGCTATGGGTGGTTGTGCCTGTATGCGTCGTCGTACCGCCCGCATGAGTCGTCGTTCCCGTATGGGTTGTCGTGCCGCTATGCGTCGTCGTCCCACCCGCGTGCGCCGTCGTCCCCGTGTGATTTGTCGTGCCGGTGTGAGTCGTCGTTCCACCTGCGTGTGTTGTCGTTCCTGAGTGCGTCGTCGTGCCGCTATGCGTCGTCGTTCCTGCATGGCTGGTGCTGGCACTGTGCGATGGCGTTGAACTATGCGACTGTGTCGCGCTATGAGAAGGCGCTGAGTGTGATGGCGCCGAATGCGATGGCGCGCTCGCATGTTGCGCGGGTGCGGCGTGCGAAGCAGGCGCGCTTGTCTTATGCTGGCCCCATGCCAGCGCCGGAACCACGAGCGACAACCCTACCACCAGCCACCCCTGGAGCAACTTTTCTCGTATCGAAGTGCGATTCATTACAGCCTCCTGATCGTCAAACTTTATCATTCCCGGCTACCTCTCCCACATAAACACGCGCTTTGCAGATTCCACCTGCGAATTTGAAAATTTACTGAGCCAGAGGGGAAGGCCCGCAAGATCCGCATACCAATGACGAATTAACGGCACGGGCAAACTGTATCTTTGGGGCGAAAGAAACTTACCAGAAGTTTGCCACTCGCGCAACGATTCTCTCAGCCTTGATCCTATCTTCTATACACAGGTTCCCGCCAGCCGACCAGCCTTCCCAAATCGAACCGCAGACACCAATATCACACTTTCCCTCCCTCGCCACGCTGCGGTAATCTATCTCTTCTTTTTCCGGGGGGAAATTACTTGCGTTACCTTGATCGCTTGCAGCCTCTGGCTCTCCTCATTATGCGCCTCGCATTGGGCGCTGTGATGGCCGTTCACGGCTACCATAAGGTTTTCGGTGGACTTCACCACCATGTTCAGCTCGTCACCAGCCTGGGACTTCCCGGCTGGAGCGCCTACCTTTCCGCCTTCGCCGAATTTTTCGGCGGCATCCTCGTCCTCATCGGCCTGTTTACCCGCGCTGCCGCGTTCGCCATCTGCATAGATTTGTCCGTCGCCATCGCCAAAGTTCACATCCACAATGGAATGCTGGGCGAACACGGCTACGAGTTTCCCCTGGCCCTCGCCGCCCTCGCCTTCGGACTTATCTTTCTTGGTTCCGGCCCCATCGCCTTCGACCATATCCGCGCTCCCGGCGGCGGCGGAAAATTAAAATAAAGGCCACTATTTTTGGTGCAATTTTTCTCTTAGGGAACAACTTTTCAACTTTGCATGGGTTTAAGCACGTTGCTCAGCCTTGATGAAGTTATCGTCCCATTGACGTTTCTTTACAAGCATTCTTACGTGCAGATTTGAATCTGGATAGAACTTGAAATTATGATGCCTGGTAACCCATACTGCATCCTAATGATTTCGAGCACGCATCATAACCGTATAATGCAATCAACCGATTGGAGGTTCTCTTGAGAAAGTTAGCGCTTCTTGCCCCAGTTTGTGCTTTCTTGTTTTTTGCGCAATTTGCCTCGGCCCAGCAAGGTGATGTGTTCCTGGGCGGCGGCTCACTTTTTTCGTCGGGAAACTGCAACAGCAGTACCGGCCTCTGTCCCGAAAAGGGCGGACTTTATATCAATCTTGGCGGTGACGTCGTGTTCCACAAACACGTCGGCGTGAACGTCGAAACCGCCTGGAGGGCTACTCAGGCCAACTATAGCAATCTGGGTGAAAACTACCGTCCCCTCCTGACCGATTTCAACTTACTCTACCAGCCGCATTTGGGTAAGAAGGTCGGCCTCGACCTGATGGCTGGCATTGGCTCCGCCGACACGCGATTCTACATCCCGGGTCCTTCTTTCGCGGGCGAGGCTAACTACGCCAGCACGGACCATTTCATGGAGCACCTCGGCGGCGGCATCCGATATTACGTGTGGAACCATGTATTTGTCCGCCCCGAGATTCACTACTACCACATCCAGAACAACAACAACCTCAACAACAATGGCTATTTCAGTTCCAATAGCGTTTTCCGGATCAGCGCCTCGATCGGTTACACCTTCGGTGGCGACTAAAATTTTGTTTCCCGCGTTGTCGTATATTTAATTCTCCGGGGCAGCCAGTTCCGAACATCGTGCTCTCTTGGCCGACAGTTCGTGACTGGCTCGCCGCTGCCACCGTTCCGGCGGGTGTGTACCTAATCCTGAAATAGCTTATAAAAGGGGAATGTATTTGAGAAGGTTCGCGCCCATCGCATCCGCGTGTACTGTTTTATTTCTTGCCACTCTCGCCTATAGCCAGCAACAGGTTGACGTTGCCATCGGTGGCGGCACCACACTTGCCTTCAAAGACCGGAATGCATCCGAAGCTGCCATCCCTCCTCAGGAAAAAGGCGGCACTTACCCCAGCGTCAGTGTCGACGCGTTGCTAAAGAAGCGCTACGGACTCAACGTTGAGACCGCCTGGAGAGATAAGCGAACCACCTATGATGGCTACGAGAGCTACCGTCCCATCTTTACTGACGTGAATGCCATCTTTCAGCCCCAGGTGCGCAAAAGGATCGGCCTCGACTTAATGGGTGGCGTGGGCATTGACAGCAATCGTTTCTACCTCCCAGGACAAACCTGCGGTTCTATCCAGGGCACCTGCTTTGTCAGCAGCGATCACTTCATGGAACATGCCAGCGCTGGCCTGCGTTACTATTTTTGGCACCACGCGCCCCACTGGTTCATCCGCCCGGAAATTCACTACTATCACATTCAAAATAATTTCGAATTCCACTCCGATAGCGTGTTCCGCGCCAGCGTCTCGATAGGACGCACTTGGGGTGGCGGGCGTTAAATTCGTAGCGCAATCCACTCCCACACTCAATAAAAAAGGCAGCGTCTTTTCGACGCTGCCTGAATTCTTTTAGGTCTAGGCTCTACGGTTCCCGCATGCAGATCTCGGCTTCGTGAATAGCCGCATCTATGTGCTCAATCGCTTTGTCGCGATGGCCATGGAACTCGCCCTCGGCGTGTGCCATATGATCGCGCGCACCACGCAAGGCTTCGAGAGCGTGTTCCACGCGCGGATGAGGCGGCATCGGTGCGGGCGCAGCCGCAGCCGGACTGGCCGGTACCGCAGCCATCGCCGCTGCCGGAGCCTTCGGACTAGACGCCGCCGTGAAGACTAGGGTTAACAGGAGCATTGCCAGGATCACTAAACTCAACATCCCGATTCGCTTCATTCGTTCCTCCTCGTCCGATTTCGGCGCGGACGCCGCCTTTGGAAATCAATGCCCAGGTCCCCGCTTTCATACAGGTTCGCCCGCGACACCCGCACAGTATAAGACCCTGCGCCGCAATCTTCTTCTCTATTAGAGTTGACTTATAAGATGCTTGCCTTTCTAACTACCTCGCTTGCGATTTCTCCACAACACAATGGCCGCAGCCAGGACGAACACCACCGCTAAGATCAGATCGACCCGCTTGATGAAGTGCGTCAACGTTCGCCAGTTGCCGCCAAAAAAATATCCGGCGAATGAGATCGCGCTCACCCACATCGCCGCGCCCAGAAAATTAAA
The DNA here is from genome assembly GCA_963818235.1 of uncultured Acidobacteriaceae bacterium. Taxonomy (GTDB): domain Bacteria; phylum Acidobacteriota; class Terriglobia; order Terriglobales; family Acidobacteriaceae; genus Sulfotelmatobacter. The sequence continues at coordinate 1,274,851 of CAWFRI010000003.1, read as the reverse complement.
AACGGCGAACCGCTTCCACGGCATGCGCAGAACCCCAGCCAACGGTCCGGCGATCACTCTCATCCCAAAGACGAATCGCGAAAATAAAATCGTCCCCGCGCCATATCGTTCAAACAGGCTCTCCCCTCGCGCCAGCGTTTGATCGGAAATTCGAAAGACAGCTCGATACCGCTCCAGCACACCCCGCCCGCCATAATTCCCGATCGCATAACCGATGTTGTCGCCCACTGTCGCCGCCAACGTTGCCACGACAACAATCCATCCCAACCGCAAGTCCCGCTCCGAGTACGCCAGAAAACTCGCCAGCAACAAAACCGTCTCTCCCGGCGCCGGCACGCCTGCATTCTCCAGCAACAACAATGCCGCCACGGCCCAATACCCGTAATGCACCAGCGCCCCGCGCAGCAACTCCAAAATGTGATGGGTCATGATTGGAAAAAAATTGTCATCCTGAGCGAGATGCATTTGTCTCGCGAAGGATCTGGGCGAGCCGCGCGATGCGTCGCGTCTTTTGCGGCGCATTACTTGCGCGTTTGGCTCGCTTCCTTAATCTAGGCAGGAACCCTCTCACACATCAGAAATTCAATTAACTCCCGATTGAACTCCTCCGGACACTCTTCATAAGGCAGGTGTCCAATCCCCGGAAAAACGACCAACTTGGAGTGCGGAAAATATTTCGCGAGCCGCCCAGCCGACGAAGCATATACGGCAGTATCATCGCTGCCCCACATCAACAGGGTCGGCACGCTTGCCAACTTCGGCAAAGTCGCCTCCAGTTCGCGCAAATCCCGCGTCCAGGTCCGCACAATGCTCAATGCATGTTCGAACAACTTCGGCTTTGCTAACGGAGCCGTATACCCCTCCAGCGTTCCAGGCGGAATCCTTCCGCGGTCGCTGTAAAGCCGTGCGTGAAAATAGGGGTACAAAAAATTCATGCGCGCCATTCCGAAGCGGAACAACAGCCGGCCAAAATTGCTGCCGGCAAACGGCGCCAGCCACCGTCCATGCGCCGAGTAAGGATTCACCGGCGCCACTAATATCAAGCGCCTAAGACTCGGGCCCGCGCTCGCACCCAGGCATTCCGCAGCCGCCATCGTCGCAACCGCGCCGCCCCGCGACGTCCCCAGCAAATCAAAAGAAGTAATTCCCAGCCGGGCAATAAACTCCAGAACGCGATACGCCGTGCCGCGCACGGAATGATCGATACCTACGGGACGATCCGAAAACCCCGCACCCATCATGTCCGGCGCATAAACCGTAGCGTAAGGCGCCAGCTCCGGCATGGTGAACCGCCACGAGAATGAATATCCCAAAAGCCCATGCAGCAGGATCAAAGCCGGACCCGATCCCGCGCGCAGATACCGCATCCGCGCGCCATCGATCTCCATCCAGCATTCTTCCACTCCCGGACTGAGCCCTGGGAAAGGCGCAAGCGAAACTCCCCGCTCTGCCCCCATCACCGCCAAATCTTCTTTCTCCCCGGACAACTCTTTCCCCACCACACGATTCTATTTAAGGGAACATCGCCTCTGTTCACTTCACTTGGGGAGCTTCGGCTCCCCGTTTTTAGTTCTTCAGCACTCCCTCAAAGTTGTCATCCTAACCGTAGCATCAGCTTCGCGAAGCGAAGGTGATGCGCAGTCGAAGGATCCCTACGTCTACTAAGCCGCCACTTTCCTCTTCTTTCTGAGCAACTTCTTCAGCACCCGAATCCCCTTATCCACATGCTTCTCCTCCAGCAAAAACGGTGGCAAAAACCTCACCACCGTATCGTGCGTAGAATTAAACAAAACACCCTCCGCCAAAGCCTCATCCACAATCGGCCGGGCCGGAATCGCCAGATTGATCCCCTGAATAAACCCGCGCCCGCGCACTTCCTTCGCCGCCGGACTTTTCTCGGCAATCAATTTCAATTCCTGCTGCAAATAAGCCCCAACCTTATTCACGTTCTCCAAAAGCTTTTCGTCTTCCACAATCGCCAAAAATTCCAAAGCCACGCGGCAAGCCAACGGACCACCACCAAACGTCGTCCCATGCTGCCCCGGAGAAATCGCCGACGCAAATTCCTCTCTCGCAATGAACGCGCCCAGCGGCAGCCCCGCCGCAATCGGCTTCGCAATCGCCACAATATCCGGAGTCACTCCAAAACTCTGGAACGCAAACATCGTCCCCGTCCGCCCCAGCCCGCACTGAATCTCATCAAAGATCAGAGCCGCCTTATGCCGGTCCGCCGCCGCCCGGCACTCCTGCAAAAACTCCACCGAGCACTCATAGATTCCGCCTTCGCCAAAAATCGGCTCCAGTACAATCGCACAAGTATTGTCATTCACCGCCGCCCGCAACCCTTCCACATCGTTCTGCGCGACGAACGTCACTTCCTCCAGCATCGGCTCAAATCCTTTGCGATGCTTCTCCTGCCCCGTCAGCGACAGCGCCCCAAATGTCCTCCCGTGATACGACCCTTCGAGCGCCACCAACCGCGACTTCGCCTCGCCGCCCGCGCGATGTCCCGCCAGCCGCGCCAGCTTGATCGACCCCTCAATCGCCTCGGTCCCCGAGTTCGAAAAAAACGCGCGGGCATTTCCAAAAGAGCTGCCCAGGAGTGTGCACAACTTCTCCGCCAGCTCCCCCTGATACTCGTGATAATAAAGGTTGGAGACGTGAATCAGCTTCCCCGCCTGCTCCCGAATCGTCTTCACAATCCGCGGATGCGCATGCCCCAGCGCATTCACCCCCAAGCCAGAAACAAAGTCGAGATAACGCCGGTCGTCGAGGTCGTAAAGAAACACGCCCTTCCCCCGCGTCAACACAATGGGATACCGGTTATAAGTGCCCAGCAAATACCGCTTTTCTAGGTCTGCGATTTGTTCGAATGTTTTCATAGGAAGATTAGATTCTACCGGAAATGTGATCGTGAATCGTTTTTCGTGTCGGTGCCAATACGGGAATGAAAAAGCGTCCGGAGGACGCCTGACAATAGCCCGGCGTTTCAACGCCGGGTACGATTGTGAATGTTGGAATCCGTCCCGTAGGGACGGTTGAACCGGAGCCCTGCCGTGCCGCACACTTACGTTTCCGACCTAATCCATTGCGTCTTCTCCACCAAAGAACGCCGGAATTTAATCTCGCCCGAGATCCAACCACAACTCTGGTCCTTCCTCGGCGGCATCGCCCGCAAGAACGGATTCAAAGCCCTCATGGTAGGTGGCACCGAAAATCATGTGCACATACTGCTCTCATTACCCGCGACCATGCCGCTAGCCAAAGCCATGCAATTGATAAAAGGCGCGTCGTCGCATTGGATGAATGAGACGTTCAAAACAGAATTTGCCTGGCAGGAGGGCTACGGCGCATTCACCCTTGGCGTCTCGCAGAAGACCGACACCATCGCCTACATCCAGAATCAGGCAGAGCACCATCGCAAGCGCAACTTCGAAGAAGAATTCCTGGCATTCTTGAAGAAAAACGACGTGGACTACGACCCAAAGCACGTTTGGGGATAGGTTCAGGCATCCCTAGGGGTGCGGTTCCTCGTGGACGAACCTACCCGGCGTTGAAACGCCGGGCTATTGTCAGCGCGTCCTCCGGACGCAAACCTAGACTCGCATCATCTAGCACCGGTTTGCTCTCCAAGTGCGCAGGTCTGGAAAACGCGCGGCCAATGATCTGGAGGATGTAAGACGTAAACGTCCGGAGGAGGTAGGGTGTAACGTCCGGAGGACGTTTGATAGTAGCCCGGCGTTTCAACCCCGGGTGTGATGGCGAGAAATCCAACCACGTCCCGTAGAGCCTGCCCTGAGCGCAGCCGAAGGGGACGACTGAACCGGCACATTTGAGGTTTCGTCCGGCGCAGTCCGGAATCACTACCTTGCAAAAGGCGCAAAGGATGGGCCGAACGCGTTGGCTCGGCTTTATGTTAGATTCAATAGGCCCGGAAGCCAAAATGGAAATTCCGGTTAATTCCACTATCTTGGGCGGCGCGGTGGAAGAAGGGCAATTTGTCGACCTATCCCAAGGAGGCAAGAATGTCCACGCTTTTCGAATCGCCGAGCACAACAAAAGGCCTAACGGAAGAAAAAACGTCAGGCGGGATTATATGGTGTGACGGCAAACTTACGCAGGTCTCTCCACAGCAGGGCGTGACCGCCATAACCATCGCCGGAGGAAACAACCCTGGCTTTTACGTTTTCAAGTCCACCATCACCGGCGGCCTGGAGGCGGCTCTCTGTGCGCTGAGTATGAACGCTCCGGTCTCAATGTCGGTGGATCCTACGATCAGGTTTCAGAGTTCAAAGGGCGAAATCCAGGCATTTTTCGTCAATAAGCCTTAGCAGAGACGGGTGGCCCATCCTTCGCGTTCTTTGCGAAAGGGTGGGACTGCCGGCGGGCGGCCCACGTCGAGCAGTATCGGAGTCTGGGGTGCTGGTGCCCCATTTCTCGCGTCTTTTGCGAGAAGTGGGCCTTTCAGCCGCGTGCCCCTCTCGCGTTCATCATCGCATCCCGATTCCTACCACTTCAGAATGAAAACCTCTCCCGGTTATCCTGAACTCTGAGATGGGTGTATGATCGCCACCATTCTTGCGGTGAACAAAACAACTTCCGATCAACCGTTAATCATTTCTCAGCAGCAATTATGGCCCAAGATACCTTTATTCCGGTAGCAACGGATGCGATCTCGCGAAACGACCTCGTCGAGCGCGGCTTTACCCGCCAGCCGCTCAGAATTGACGCGGACGTAGCGCGCTCGCTTGAAGAGTTATCCCACGCCGCCTGGTCCATTCCAAGGGATAAATACTATGAAGGCGGCGACCGGTATCGTTCCTTAAATCGTGCCCGGGCCGAGATTGTTGAGGGTGGTGTAAAGGTTTGGTTGAGCGAAGAGACCACACCTTATGTACAGCTGAAAAAATACAACACGACAATCGGCGGCCAGCCGCGAGAGTACGCTCCGCTGCCCCCGGCCATCGCCGGTTCCATCGGCGTTCGCAAGATGATTGCTCACCACCTTCATTACCTGCCACTCTCGGCGGTGGGCGCCAGGTATCTGGTCAATGTCCATCTCATAAGATTCACCGCCACGCCGGGCCGGCCATGCGACACCAGCCCGCCGGGTTTACACAAAGACGGAGAAAAGTATATCGCCACGCATCTACTGGGCCGCTGCGGCGCTCACGGTGGCGAAGTCGTCATAACCGACAATGACAAACACGAAATAGATCGCTTCACCATGCGCGAAGCCGGCGAGTGTTACGTCTTCGACGATGATCGCATCTGGCATATGCTGACGCCGCTGGCAGTGATGGACGGCAATCAATACGCCTACCGCGACACGCTGGCATTCGATATGCTCCCGGAAGGCTGGGAGCCCGCGAAATGATTCGGAGGGTGCCCCGCCCTTGTCGCGTGTTTTGCGACAAGTGTGAGGATTTTGACGTTACTGCGCCCCACAAAGTTCCCACTCTTCACCGCGCCGCGTGCTGAACCCAGGCCGCAAACGCTTGCCACGCGCCACTCTGCCCAATCGGCCCGCGGACATGCTGAAGAAAAACCAGCAACACGCTTCCCCACAGCGTGGCCCGATGAATCTTCCGAATCGAGAAAAGATCGTAAACGAATAGCGGTATAAGAAAAGCTTCGGTCGCCCACTCCGAGGCATGCAGACCCCACCACGAAGCATGAATGGGCCAGCGCGCAACCGCCGCGTCAAGAATCGCAATCGTCGCAATAATAATCAGCCGTTTATGCGCCGCCGCATTCGAGCGATACTTCCAGGCGAAAAAAACCAGCGGCATGAAAGCCAAAATGTCGAATGTGGGAACCACAAAGAACGCCAGAGCGCTGGGCCGGCTGGCGTGCCGGACCATAGAATCGACGGCTGCGTAGATTGCGACTACGGGCATAATGCAGGCAAGCCCAAAGCCCACAAGCCCAAGCCTCCGGTGAATGTCCACGCGGTGCGCGGAGACCAGCGCCGTCTGTGTAATAAGAAGAAGAATCCAGCAGGTGAAGATTGCCCCATGAATGTGAACCAGCCGATTGGGGAGTGGCGCCTGAAAAACTCCGGCAAGATAATAAGAGCGGGCAAAGCCGATAAAAACTGCGAAAAGAATCAGCAGCGCCATGCCCGAAAAAAACAGATTGTCGTAGCGGCGTCCCGGTGCGCGAGATGGAGCATGAACGGTTCGAACAACCGTAGTTGCCAAAGTCCCTCCAGAAACTGAGCGGGATTTTCGATGGACAGAAAGATGAAGGGGGATTGTACATCGAAAGTCTAATCAATGCGGGCGCGTGCCGGTAGTGTCCTCCTAGTGCGCTAGGACACTACCGCTTGTCCTGCATCCGCGGTCTGGATTGGGTACCGAAGTTCTCGCCGCTCGCACCGAGCTAGGGCATAACTGTGAATACCACGCCGCAACCGCAGTTCGCACTTCCGCCCGCGAAGGTCGTTCCGTAAAGATTTCCAGCCGTATCTACCACAACACCTGTCATCGGACTCGACCCAAAAGTGCCGTTGAACTCGTCTATCAGACTAAACGTGAAAACGCCGCCAGTGCCGGCAGAGAGCTTGAAGATCGTCCCACAACCGTTGCCATTGTTGCAGGCTGCGTCGCCGCCGGTGCCGGTTGTGCCGTAGAGATTTCCTTCGTCATCGAGCGCTAATCCGCCGGATGGCTGGCTTCCTTTTGATCCGTCAAGCCCGTTGAATGTGTGCTTCACGCTGAATTCCCAACTCCCCGATTCGGGCGTGAGCTCGTAAACCACGCCGCAACCGCTTTCCGGGCAAGCGAACGATCCACCGTCGTAGGTTTCACCAAAAAGGTTGCCGGCGCTATCAAATGCGAGCCCGCTGCTGGGAAACCCTCCGTCAAGACCGTCACTAAAACTGTAAAGGACATTCTTCTTCCAGCTTCCATTGTTGGATGGACTCAACTGGAACACCGTGCCGCATCCGCACGGCGAATTGATCGCCCCGCCGCTGGCGCTTGTGCCGTAAAGATTTCCTCCACTGTCCAGCACGAGAGCGCTGGGAAATCCTCCATCGGTGCCGCCCAGGAAGGTATAGAGAATGCTTTCCGTCCAGGTGCCATTATCATTCAGTGCGAGTTTAAAAATTGTGCCGTTGCACTCCTCGATGCACCCGCCGCCACCTGCGCCGTAAAGGTTTCCAACCTTGTCAAAGACCACTCCTGAACCCGGCTGTTGTACATCCAGGCTGCCCAAAAATCTATAGAGGACAGTTTCCGTCCAGCCCCCTCCGCTCTGGTTAGGAGATAGCTTGAACACCGTGCCGCAACCTTCTCCGTTGCATACTTGATCATTGCCGCCTGTGACTGTCGTTCCGTAAAGAGCGCCGGCGGAATCAAATAGCAGCGTGCCCGAGGGACCAGCGCCATCGCTGCCACCTTTGAATTTGTAGATGACGCTTTCTTTCCAACTTCCGTTCTTGCCCAGGGTCACTTTGAATACAGTCCCGCAAAAGGGCGCGCTGAAGCCGCAAGTACTGAGGCCACCGCCGAGCGTTGTACCGTAAAAATTGCCGCTTCCGTCGGAAACCAAGCCGCCGCCGGGTTCCGAGCCATCCGGCACACCTTGGAATTGGTGCTCTTTCCCGGATTTGATTGCCCAGGAGCCGGGCACGAGAATCAGGACTATCGCCATAGCAGCCAAAGTTTTGCCGATCATTGAAACTGATTTTTTTCTTCTCATGCTTCCTCGATTTTTCTGGTTTGCAGTAACAGGATTGCCAGGATTCGCGTTAACTGCGCCGGCGCTGGTGGAGGTCAGTTGCCACCAGGTACATGGTTCCGACGAGCGAGAAGATTACGTCAGGCTGCGCAAGGCGGTGTCCAGGAATTGTAAAAACTTTGTCAACTTAATGGAGGAAATAAGAAGGCTTAGAAAGCTTAGAAGGTGGCTCCGCTGACGCAATTCGTTCGTCAACACAATGCCAATTACAGGGCAATGGGTACCCCGCTTCTCGCTGCCCTGCGAGAAGCGGGCACTCATTGATGACAGCAGGACGCAGCACCGTAAAAGATCGAGCCGCTTGATTTAGCCTGGGCCAACTCCCTACTTGATTGGCATAGCGACGAAACCATGCGTGACTCCGGCGCTATCGGTGTAGTAGCCCGCGATGTCTCCGCCGTCATTGATACCGAGGGCTGCCGAGCCCGACGATCCCGGGTATGAGATCTCCTGGAATGTTCCGTCGGAATTGCGCAAAAATCCTTCCCCAGGCAAATTGGGATTTGTCGGACTCCAGATCCCCACGATCTGGCTGGAATTGTTAATGCCATCCCCGGTACTGGTCTGCGCGCTGGGGTAATAGAAATCGGTCCACTGACCGTCGCTGTAAACAAACGCGCTGATGAAAGGAGGACTCGTCTGGCCTGTGACAGTTCCAGCATCATTAATCGCATTTGCGGCGGTTGTGGTGCTGCCGGGATAATCCAGCGTGATGTACGTGCCGCTGGGCGATAGCTCAAGCCCCTCAGAACCACCTGAAGAATTAAGATAAGTACCGACGGCGGTACCGGAGTCATTGATTCCACTCAGGCTCGTGAACGTAGTGCCCGCAACTTTGAATGTTGTGTGCCGTCCATTACGCAGGAGGAAGCTCTCAGTGGTGGTTGAGGATGCACCAAAATCACCAACGATAATTCCTCTGTTGTTGACTCCTCTCGCGGTAGTGAAAGTAGCGTAGGGAACGTTAATGGCCGTAAAATTTCCCCGGAAGTATGAAAAACCGTGGGTCGCATTCGCGCTGTCCACATAGTCACCGACAATCTCACCTTCATCGTTAATGGCGTTAGCATAAGTCGCGGTAGCTCCGGGATAGTCAAGCGTGTAATAGGTATATGTCGCCTGGGCATGGACAAGGCTGGTTGCAAGGCAAAGTACGAGCGTGAGAAAAACTGCGCGATACATAGATCCTCCATCGGACTGATATGTGATAAATAGATGGCTTCGATCCTGTAAGGGGTTGGTAGAAATCCAGGCAGAAATCCGGGATAGACGCGAGCTTGCTTAACTCAAAATCTAGATATACGCCGCTCAAGCTCTACTTCAGGCATCCGATCTCATACTGCTCTGTGCGCGCTGCCGCACATCGACCACGATTAGTTTCGGCGAGACGGTCCTGGGTGCACATTCGATTTCCATCCCAAAAGAACTGTAGGAAATCCAGGCCGCCTTCAAGAACCGACGCGCCATATCCGAGCGCGCGTTCTATGGACTGCCAGACCCCGAGACGTTCGCTCGTGAGCGACATGATCCGAGTCCTAGCCAACCGCTTGCCCGGTGTTCGTCCGTTGCCAAAGTAGTTGAAAGTCGCCAAATAAAGCAGCATGACCGCGATGTTGCCGTATTCGTGAAAGTCCCACTTGAGATCGATGTGAGCCTGATGAAGTACCTAATAGCGCCAGGAAAATTCCAGCGGAACCCATAGCAGCACCGCCACAAAAACATCCGCAAAATAACCGATCACCCTCTGTGGAAACGTCGCCAATGGCAGACCTTCGAGCGCGTGGAGCCGTCCGGTCTCATGCGCATCGAAAAAACGGCCGCGCTTTCTTCCTGTTTTCATCCAGCCATCATAAAGGCGAACGGTATCTGCTGGTTCATAAACCGAGGCGTAGCACAAATCCCGGGTCCGCCCGCCACAACACTTTTTTCGATCAGGGGTTAGTACCTGTGAGCGTCACGCCAGCCGCATCGGCGAGACATCAAATACGGCACTAAGGACATGATATGAAGAAATGGCTTGCCTTGGCGGCGTTGCTGCTGCCTCTCTCGCTGGCTGGATGTTCTCATCCTCGCCCGATCTATGCCGAGCCACCTCCGCCGCCCGACTATACGGAGATTTCCCGGCAAGGTTTTCACGATGGATTCGCGGCCGCGCGCCGCGATGTTGATCAGGGAAAACCTCCAGACGTTGAGCGCCATCCGCGATTCCGCAATCCTCCGGTGCCGCCGCCGGCCTTCGAGGATTATCGCCGCGGTTTCAGAGAGGGCTACCAGACTTTCCTCCGCCGCAGATAGAACTTAAACAAATGGACCCCCGCTCAAGCTCAGCTTAGGCGGGGATTTTTTGGTAGTGGGCAGTTTGCTTGTAATCCTGAGCAAGCGCTTTTTGCGCAGCGAATGCCTGCCCTGAGCGAAGTCGAAGGGGATCTGTTCGAGCCGCGCGTTGTATCGAAGCTTTTTGCGACAAAATAATGCGTTTGGCTCGCTTCTGGGTCAGGCCCTATTCGATTCTCAACTGCCTTTGGATCTGCTCCAGCGACGCGCCTTTCGTTTCAGGCACCATGGTCATTACCCAAAGAAGCTGAAGTATCATCATGCCGCAGAAAAACGAGAAAACGTAACCGATGGGAAAAGCGGAAACCATCTTCGGAAAGAACGTGGTGAGCAATGCGGCGAAGATCCAATGCGTTCCGCAGCCCAGGCTCTGACCCTCCGCGCGATGCCGGTTGGGAAATATTTCAGAGATGAAAACCCAAATCACCGCTCCCTGTCCAACTGCATGCGCGGCGATGAAGGCGAAGATGCAAACCGGCACGATCAGGAAGTGGCCAGTAAAGAAAGCCCATGCCACCAGGCCCAGCGAAATGATGTAGCCGAACGAGCCGATGTAAAGAAGAGTGCGCCGGCCCAGACGGTCAATCAACCATAGCCCAACAAAAGTGAAAATCAGATTCGTGATCCCAATGCCGATCGATTGCAGCAGCGCAGCCTTCGCGCCCAGCCCGGTCAACTCAAAGATGCGCGGCGCGAAATACAAAATCGCGTTAATACCGGACATTTGATTGAAAAAAGCAATCAGGATGGCGAGCAGGATCGGTTTGCGCAGCCGCCTCGTCCAGAAATGTCCAGAAGACGAGGATTGTTCCGCTGCAGTCGCGGCCAGAATCTCATCGGCCTCCGCCGCAATCTGCATCTTCGTGGCCTCCGGCTCGATGCGTTGCAATACCTGAATAGCAGACTCGCGGTCGCCCTTACGGCTAAGCAGCCAACGAGGACTCTCTGGGAGTGCGAAGCACGAAACCGCGTATACCAGCGATGGGAACGCCGCCACGCCCAGCATCCAGCGCCACGCGTTATCGCCTATACCCGCCAGCAGAGTATTCGATACATATGCGATCAGGATGCCAAACACAATGTTGAATTGGAACGTGCCCGCCAGCAGCCCGCGATGCTTTGGCGGCGCAATCTCTGAGATATACATCGGCGCCACCACCGTCGAGATTCCAATGCCCAACCCACCCATGACCCGTGCCGCAATGAAAACGGCAACGTTCGGCGCCAGGCCTGATCCCACCGCCCCCACAAAATAAAGAATGCCAATCCACAGCAGCGTAGCCTTGCGTCCGAATCGGTCCGCAGGCCAGCCCGCGATCAGCGCACCAACCACGGTGCCATAGAGCGCCGACGCCATGGCAATGCCATGCAGTCCCGGACTTAGGCCCCACAACGTTTGGATTGTTTTTTCCGCTCCGGAAATAACCACCGTGTCGAAACCGAAGAGGAATCCAGCGAGGGCTGACGTGAGCGACCAGAAGACGATGCGACCATTCATAAGCGTTAGAACGGTGCTTACCCAACAAGACGTACCACGTTAACGTATCGCTGCTTGTCACGCAAATGGGGCTTGAGTTTAGTAGTACAGTCTGCTGTCATCCTGAACAAGCGCTTTTTGCGCAGTGAAGGATCCGGGCGAGCCGCGCGATGTGTCGCGTTTTTTGCGACACAATAATCGCGCGTTTGGCTCGCTTCCTTATCAAACTGCACCGCGTCAAACTGCGCCACTAGCCCTGGTGTGACGGCTTCTGTCTATCTTTTAACGCGCTACCGATTTTGCCGATAACTCGTGACTCTCGAGCCACTGCTCGGCTTTCTGTTCGATCGTTGCTTTTTGGGCAGGAGTGAGCCGCGTGGCGATGAAAGGCGCAAGAGCTTTGCTTGCGGCATCTCCGTTGGCGCGGGCTAGTACGGTCCAGAAGTAGGCTTGGGCGTCGTCTTTGGTTAAGCCGCGGCCTCCCCAATATAGCGAGCCCAACTTCGACTGCGCGAGGACGTTCCCATGTTCGGCTGCTCGGGCAAACCAGTGTGCCGCTTCGGTTTCGTCGCGCCTGACTCCTTGCTTCTCATCTCCCGCCGCATAGAGAAGGCCAAGCGCATTTTCCGCGGCCGGATCGTTATGATCGGCGAGATCGCGAAGTTGAGTGAGGTTGGCGGAATCGGCGGACGGTGTTGGAACAACTGAATTGGTTGCATCCGCCGGGGCTTTGGACGAAGCCAGAACGGTCTGCTCGATATTCCGGTTGCGCGCTTGTAACTTTTCCTGAATCCACGGCTCGGCCAGGAAACCCAGCACCAGGAAAATCGTCGCGGCCGCGAGGAACAACAAATAAAGATGGGCGCGGGGCAGGCGAATCCCACCGACTTGATCAAGATCGTTTTCCGGATTAATGGCTGGATTTTTTTCCGCAACGTTCTCCGGCATCTGAGCAAATAGAATACTTCCAGGCGGCGGCGTGAAGGGCTTGGGCGGAGTCGGAGGCGGGGCTGGATGGTTGCCACGACCTGCGCGACTGAACGCGAACTGAACCGTTTCCGCAAGCCGCTGCAACACGGCGCTGTCGCTCTCGCTGAAGGCGTCGGGATGCAAGGAAAACACTTCCAGCAGTCCCACCACTTTTTCTCCGCTGCGGATCGGGGCGGCGATCATGGAACGAAGACCGAGCACGCGACAGGTCTGGCGGTCGACCCGTTCGTCGGTCTCAGTGTCATCGCAACGCAGCAATTTTCCCGTACGCACGCACTCACCGGAAAAACCCGAATCCACATACAAAGTGACATCCACAGGCGGAGCGCTCGGACCGGAGCTGGCGCGGCAGATCATGGTGCGCTGGCTTTGGATTTCGCTTTTTACACCAACTTTTTCCGGCGTGGCATCCTCCAGCGCAATGGCCGCGCCGGAAGCGCGCAGTAATGATCGCGAACGGGAAGCGACCAGCGCAAGAACGGCTTTCAGGTCCGAACCCAGCGACTCGGCTTCTTTCTGAACCGCGGCTGCGGCGCTGAGCAGGTCGGTATAGTTCGGACGCGGGGCGGAGGTTTTGAAATCGCCGGATTGAACAGTGTCAGGATCGGCGTGGGCGGCTGCGGCGAGCACATTCAGAAACAACCACTCGGAAAGCCTTCGCGTGGCCGAATCGGGCAGGGATGGAAGAGCCAAACCGACACGGCCGGCAGCATCCGACCAGGCGACCCGGGCGGCGCCGGAAATCTCCCCAGTAGCTTCGGCCAGATCGATCCGCAGATCCACGGTCCGATTGACTTCCATCGGAGAGGAACATTGCAGCGCGACGCCGTTCTGGCTGATGTCGAGCACCTCGTAGAGATCCAGCATCTGGCTCTGAGATGAGCCCGTGAAACTGGCATAGGCGGGGACATGAACTTTTTGCCGCACGCGATCGCGGCGGTTGGGAGAAACCGGTCGTGATGCTTGAGAGGTCGAGGCCATGTGGGGGAGTCCCGAGTTAAGTGTCTACATATTAACCCCGCACGGCGGAAAAGTAAGCAGGAAGAAAATCGGAAGGGCAGCATGCCATCAAATCGCTGAAAACACGAATCGTAGCGCACTCTATAGCCTCTAGCCGGGCGCCGAGAATACCTCGAGGCAACGTGGCCGCAGGCAACCGGAACGTGTCAGTGCGAATCAAATTTCGATACGGATCGTCCCGGAAGTCTCATATTCTAATGTCCAAAATTCTTCTAATGACCATGCGCCGGGCGGCTCTAACAAAGTCGAACTTAATAGTGCGTGCGGTGTTCATATTCCTGATCGTGGGTAGCGCGTTTCCGGCATGGGCCGCGCTGGGCGCGGATTTCGCCTCAGTGCAGGCTGACCAGGTTCACCTGCAAGGAACGCTTCGCTCGACCGCCATGGGCTCGTACACGGTGCATGAGATTCAAGCCGCGTCGGGCACCGTGGTGCGGGAATATGTTTCTTCCTCGGGAGTCTCGGCGGGAAAAGTATTCGCGATTGGCTGGAAAGGCCCGTGGCCGCCCGACATGCGGCAAGTGCTGGGCAGTTATTTCGATCAGTACGTGGAAGGGGTCAAGGCACAGAGGGCAGCGCGAGTGGGACGAGCGCCGCTGGTGATCGAGCAACCGGGACTAGTTGTGCACATGAGCGGGCATCCGCGGTCATTTTCTGGTCAGGCTTATGTTCCTGAGATGCTGCCGGCGGGAGTTCACGCGGAGGACATCCAATGAACAATCTACGGATGCCGTTCGCGTGCGCGATTTTTCTGGCGTTCGCTCTCTTGCCTGGATGCGGCGGAGGGAGCAGCAGTAGTAGTAGCGGCGGCACGACGACAGTGCAGACAATCGCAACTTCGGGAGCAAACGTGGCCCCGATTTCGGTGAATGGCGGACCTGAGAACAACTATGCGGACGCAGCTTTCGTCAGCGTAACGGTTTGTGTTCCTGGAACCTCCACTTGCCAAACGGTCCCTGACGTGTTGGTGGATACAGGAAGTTCGGGGCTGAGAGTTTTAGAGTCAGCGATAATAACGCTGCCGCTGCCGCAACAGACGTCGGGCGGGAATCCGGTGGTGGAATGCTTTCCGTTTGTGAGTGGAAATACGTGGGGCCCGGTGCAAACGGCGGATGTGGAAATGGCCGGCGAGAAGGCCAGTTCGGTGCCGATTCAAGTGCTCAACGCAACATCTTTTGACGCTGGCACGTATTGCGCCGCACCTCAGGATGACGTTGAAAGCCTGGGCGCGAACGGCATTATTGGGGTTGGTCTTTTTACGCAGGATTGCGGGAGTTACTGCCAGCAGGTGCAGACTGGTTCCGGCAACATAAACCTTTACTATGAGTGCAGTTCTCCGACAAGCTGCTCAGCGATCGGTGAAGGCTTGGCGCAGCAGCTTCAGAATCCGGTTTCACTTTTTACCAACGACAACAATGGCGTGATCATTGAACTGCCGGCGGTCTCCGGGGACGAAGAGGCGACTTTGAGCGGGTCTTTGGTATTCGGCATTGGAACGCAATCGAATAATGCGCTGGGCGGGGCGACCGTTTATACGGCGAATGACGAAGGAAATTTCACCACTACGTATAGCGGTAATCCGTATCCCGACAGCTTCATTGATAGCGGGTCGAATGGTTACTACTTTTTAGATAGCAGCCTCGCCGGAATCACGGAGTGCAGCGACGAGCCAGGCTTTTATTGTCCCGCGACCACGCAGAGTTTTTCCAACGTGACCAATCAGGGAGTGAATGGGAACAGCGGGACCGTCAGCTTCAGCATTGCAAATGCCGACACATTGTTTGAATCGAGTGACTTCGCTTACAGCGAACTGGGTGGAATATCCGGGACATCGGCGCCTTACTACTTTGACTGGGGACTTCCCTTCTTCTTCGGGCGGAATGTGTACACGGGACTGCAGAGCACGACTTATCTGAATGGGTATTGGGCGTATTAGTTGTAGTCGGCGGCTAAAGCCGCATTTTTAGAAGCCAGGCGGTAAACCGCTGCGCCAGAGCAAAGTCGGGAGTGTCAGAAACCGACGCACGGGGCTAAAGCCCTGTTAACTCAGCGTTCCTGCTTACGGCGCGCCTGAAGGCGCACCCTTTCAAAGCTTCGCCTGAGGCGTATGAAAGCCATTTCAAAGCTTCGCCTGAGGCGCATGAAGGCCATTCAAAGGCGCGCCTGTCGCGCGTCATGTCGAATCCCTAATGAAACGACTTATTTAATCGCCAGCCGTGATTGATGCAGGCTGGAGATGCGGGAGATGGCTGCGACCATCATGCTGGAGAGCAGTTGCATGGTAGCAACATCTTTCTCGTCGAAGGCGCTGGGCGACGATGACAGAACTTCGAAGACCCCAAGTGTGCGTCGATAGTAGCGCAGCGGAGAAACCAAAATGGAGCGGACGCCGAGGCGGCGGCAACTGGCGAGATCGACGCGCGGGTTGCGTTCGGCATCGTGGCAGAGCATGACTTCGCCGGTGCGGACGGCTTCGGCGGAGATGCCGGTATCGGTTTGCAAACGGATGCCGAGGTCGGGGGCGGTGCGTCCAGCGCGGGCGCGGCAAACAATTTCATCGCCGGTGCGCAGCGCGATGGCGGCTCCAGTCGCTCCGGTTAAATGCTGCGCGCGTTCCGTGATGGCGCTGATCGCGGGTTCCAGATTCAGTTCGCCGGCGTGAATATCGACTTCTTCTCCGGGATGTACGGCGCGAAAACCGGAGACGGGATGGGCGGCATTGGCCACGCGAAGCTGGCTGCGCAGCGCAGTCGAAGGCATGCGAGTTTGGTAGTCCGCGATGTTCGCGACTTCGCGGTTAACGAGAGGATCGGGCACGGTGCGCAGCAGATCGCGTACCAGGCTGTCGAGTTCGGAGTCAGTGATAAGGTGCGCGGTCTGCTGATGCCGCAAAGTTCCGCCGAGAACGCGCGACAGGCTAAGCAAAGTGGTATTGCCGCAGGCCAGGCAATAGGGCCGACTATTCGTGCTAATCAGTTCGCACTGAATGCAAAATGTGGCGGATTGAAGCGGGACGAAATGAACGTCTTTAAACGTAGCGCCGTAAACAGTCTTACGATTACTAAACATGCTTGCGATGCCCTCAAGAATCGGGTAGTGGCGCAGGTTGGCTTGTGCGTTGTCCGGTTGAGCATGAGATCCCTCACTTCGCCTGAAGAACGGCTCCACTCAGGATGACAACGTCGTAAGAAGCCAAATTGCACCAGCTACCTGGAATCCCTCAATGAAATCTGGTGTACCAAGATAAACAGGCGCGGCGGGGCGAAGAAGTGGCGGGGGTGGTTCCGGGGTGTGGAAAACGGCTTCCAGCTTCGAGTTAGGTCCCTACCGGCTTTTGAGAGTGGGAACGTGGTATAGTCTGGCCGACGTTGAACGAGGGATCCCCCATCCTTCGGCCACTTTCCCGCGCGAGGCAAAATCATGCAAAAACGAAAGAGAAGTGTGTTATGTGTCCTGAACTTTGCAATGGCGGCGCTGATGGTTTTGCTGTGCGCGAGCTTGGCCTGGGCGGGGCCGCGGGAAAGAACTCTGTACACGTTCGCCGGTGGAAGTAATGGCGATGTGCCCAGCGGCACGCTGATTTTCGACAGCAATGGCAACTTATATGGCTTGTCGGGAGGAGGCGCGAACGGTGCCGGGGCCATTTTCCAGTTGACGCCGTCGGGGTCAGGGAGTTGGACAGAAAGCGTGATTTACAGCTTTCTGAATTATTCGGACTATCCGGGGGAGAGCATCGTTTTTGACTTAAATGGGAACCTCTACGGTACGATGCCTAGCCCAGGAACCTGTGGGGCCGTCTACCAACTAGTCCCGAGTACGAGTGGTAGCTGGACGCAAAACATCGTATTCAGCTTTACGGACAGCGCGACGCAAGGATGCTACCCTGACACTATTATCTTCGACCCTGCTACAGGCAACCTCTACGGGATAACCGAGCAAGGCGGCGCTAACAATGGCGGCGTGGCTTTTGCGCTAGCGCCAGTGTTGGGCGGTGGTTGGAACTTCAATCTGATCTACAGCTTTTGCGGCGCAGGTTGCTCGCCCACCGGGACTCTCACCTTAGACTCTTCAGGTAGCCTTTACGGGACGACAACTGCCGGTGGTTCGTACTCTGACGGCACGGTGTTCAGGCTCACGAATGGAACGAACGGCTGGACTGCGACTACCCTTTACAATTTCACGGGCGGCTACAACGGTTACTCGACGTTCGGAGGGGTCGTTTTTGATCAGCACGGCAATATCTATGGCGTCACCGACGAACCTGGGGGCGGCGACGATGTCGGCAATGTTATTGAACTCACGCCTACGAAAGGGGATTGGATTATTCATGTTATCCACACTTTTACGGGTGGACCCGATGGAGGCAATCCCGCTGCTTACAAGTTGGCGATAGACCGTCCGGGGAATCTTTACGGTACAACGACTTTAGGCGGGCTTTACAGGTATGGAACGGCGTACAAACTCGCACCCTCATCTAATGGCAAGTGGACGGAAACGGTGCTGCATTCCTTCACCAACGGAGCCGACGGCGCAAACCCTGATTGCGGCTTTGTGTTCGATTCTGCCGGCAATCTCTATGGGTCGACAAACAACGGAGGGGCAGACGGCTATGGGGTGGTGTTTGAGGTCAAGCCGTAAATACAAGCCGGTGCGTTGCGACAGATAGATCGAATATGAAGATGTACGAGGCCTCAGTAGCCGCTCACTGATTCAGCGTCAGTTTGACTTTCTACCGTTACTTGAAGGCTCTGAAAACCGTTGGCCGCCCGATCATGGAATATGCAAGGAATTGCAACTCTACAGCTCTTCGCCTCGCTTTCTAGGGTCTAATTTCTTTGGCTTTGGGTATTGATTTGGGCGAGCGCCTAGATTAAACTTGTGTCACGTCAAGGCAAGAAATGCCTTGAATCGGGGGAATATCAAATGCAGTGGACAGCTCCAGCTTTTGAAGAAGTTTACTTGAATTGCGAAATCAATTCATACGCCAGCGCTAAACTTTAACCGTACAGCCCTCCCCATCAATCTTTCTCTTCTTTCGCGCCCCGAGTGGGCGTGTGCCTGATCACTTTTGCACGTCGGAACTCTCGCCTGTCGTTATAACTTGCGACGCACGACCCAGCGTCGTAGCCTGCCTAAATTCACGTCAGATATTATTTTGCCGCAGTGTCGCAGGCATCAGCCGAGGTTGCGGCTTTCCCTAAAACACCTTAAATCTTGATCTAGCCCGCTTGGGCGGCAGCGTAACCGTGGTCGTCCAGATCGACATGTGGAATCACTTGTACGCCCTGTTGCAGAGTACGATCCAAGGCGTCGGCGAGAGCGACGGGGAAATTCTGCGTAAGAAGATTGATATCTAACTGCAAATCGCGCTGCGAATACAGCCGGCGAACCACTAGCGCCCCACGGTGCCGGTTGGACGAGCTAACCAGATCGAGCGAGAGAGTCCAGAGCGCCAAGCCGTTATGGGTCGAAGGAGCATGGCTCAAGGCAGATGGCGAGAGTCCAGCCTGGGACAAATTCTCAAGCGAGCGGGCTCCGGCACTCTTGCCCCAGTGGTAGGAAACTTCTCCACGCCTCGGTTGCGGAGCCGCCCCCACTCCGGTCATGGGGCAGGACTCGCCGGGAAAAAGCTTGAAGCGTACGTCGAAGCCGTCAAAGTCATTCGAGTTGAACGCGGCTTGCAAAACTCGCCAGAGTTGTTCGTAGTCGGCGACGGCTTTGAGTTCTTCGGTGGCGCGTCGAATGGCGAGATTGTTGATGACGATTTGGCGCTGCTCGAAGGTACGTTTGCCGACGCGGGCGAGTTCTCCCAGTTCGAGATAGCCGAGGCGCTGAACCCCAATCCAGATGCCGGTTCCGAGGACCGCAAGAACTAATCCCAGAGAGCTTCCGGTAGGCCAGAGCAGGAACAAACTTAGCAGCGCGAATATTGCCGATACACCATAGAGGACGATGACTACCTGGCGGTGTGTGAGTCCGTGCTGCAAGAGCTTGTGGTGAATGTGCTCCCGGTCAGCGGTGAAGACGGGGCGGCCGCTGATGAGGCGCCGCAGTATAGAGAGCGAGGTTTCGAGGATGGGGAGTCCAAAAGAAACCACCGGAATGGCAACAGCGACAATCGTAGGCGCTTTTTGTGCGCCCTCGAGAGCCAGAGCGCTGAGCAGAAATCCGATGAAGAGGCTGCCGGAATCTCCCAGGAAAATCGTTGCAGGATTGAAGTTGTAGCGCAGGAATCCAAGGATTGCGCCCGCGAGAGCGATCGTCATCACGGTGACGAGGGAGTATCCGTTCAAGAGCGCTACCACGAAAGCTACGAGAGTGGAGAATAATGCGGAGCCGGCGGCTAAACCGTCCAAGCCATCGATCAGGTTGAACGCGTTGGTGATAGCTAGAACCCAGAGAACGGTGAAGGGCAAGCCAACGAACCAGGGAAGTTGATGTTCGCCGAAGAGCACGGGGATATTCAGAATCCGGAGCCCACCCATGAATAGCATGGTGGCCGCGAGCGACTGCACGGCGAATTTCACGTACGGACCAACCGTGTATAGATCGTCGTACACGCCAAGCAGAAAAACGATTGAAGCCGGAATCAGGATGGTGAGCAGAGTTTTGAGAGAAAGCGCGGAGTGCAGCCGGGGCAGATAGGCGCTCAGTACCGCAGCCCCGATCATGCTCAAAGAAAACGAAATGAAAATAGCGACGCCGCCCAGGCGCGGCAAGGGAGAAGAATGCAGATGCCGTCCCTGGGAAGGAACGGTGACCCATCCGCGGCGCGAAGCTACGTCGCGCACATAACGGGTGAGGACGAACGAGAACAACAGCGACAAAAAGAATATCCCGAAAAAAACTACCGTCAACTGCCCCCCTCAGCCCCAAGTTCCCGAACGTCCGCCCGAACAGAACCTGATTTAAAAAAAGTATTGCAGCACCGTGAAGTCGCCGCTAGTTGGTTAACGGGTTCCCTTCTTCCGCCTCTGGTGGTCTGCGTTTAGTGGTTGTTGGGAATCTAGCAGCGTTACAGGGCGGCTTCAATCGCCGGACGGTGAAAAATCTGTGGAAATCTAATCCATCTGTGATTATCTGCCAACATAGCAATGCGAGGGCCGAGCATCGCTATGCTAAACTTTTCAACGATCCTTCTTCCACCTGAGGCATGTGATGGAGTTTGGCAGAATTAATTTTGCCCGCAGCGGTAGCCTGTTCGGGTTCGCGCTGATTTTGCTTTTCGCTTCGGGGATGAACGCCACAGCGCAGCAGGTGTCCGCTCCGTCGTCATCTACGGGAACTACCGCGCCGGGAATGCCGGCGGCGAAGTCAGTCTCGCAAGCTGCAATCGGCACGGGAACGAGCGCCTCTAATTCGCCAAAGTCTACGGAAAATTCCACTTCCGGAAACTCAGCTGCAACAGCCAGCGAGAATTCACCGTCGCTGAGGCTTGGCCCGGGCGATCTGATCGAGGTGGCTGTCTACAACGTTCCGGAGCTGGCCACGAAAGCGCGGATCGGCAATAACGGAGACGTGTATCTTCCTCTCATCGATTACGTGCATGTAGGCGGTCTCACAACGGAAGAAGCACAGACTCTGATCGAGAAGCGGTTGGAAGACGGCGGCTTCGTGCGCGGCGCCCACGTCACCATTTTCATGGATGAATCCGCCTCCCAGGGAGTGACGATTTTGGGAGAAGTGGTGAAGCCCGGCATCTACCCCGTGCTCGGGGACCGTAAGCTCTACGATCTTATTTCGGCGGCTGGAGGTTTTTCCGCAGTGGCGGGGCGAAAGGTGAGCATCATCCGCCAGCACGATCCTGCCTCTCCAATTACCGTGAATTTGCCGAGAAATCTCGCCGATGATTTGCAAGACAATGTCGACATTGTCCCCGGAGACACTATCTCAGTGCCGCGAGCGCCGATTATCTACGTCGTCGGTGACGTGGGACGTCCCGCAGGGTTGCTGGTAGATAATGGTTCTCTCACCGTATTGCAAGCATTAGCTCTGGCCGGTGGCCCCAACCATACAGCCAAGCTGGGCGCCGTTCGGATCATCCGAAAAGGTCCGGTAGGCATGACGGAGACGCGGGTTCCACTGAAGAAGATGCTGGAAGCCAAGGCTCCGGATATGAATCTCCAGGCCGATGACATTTTATTCGTCCCGCTCAGCGGGGTGCGGATGGCGGCTCAGGAAGCGATGCAAACGGGAATCTCCGCGGCCACCGGAATCGCGGTCATCGCTGCGCACCCGTAAGCAGACAGCGGAATTACTAGGCTGCAATTTCCGTTTTTCGATGCTCGGGCAGGTTTAAAACGGCTTCCAGCACGCGCGTATACTTTTCCGCGGTTTGCCGGCGCGAACAATTCCGCACAATATATTCCCTGCCGCTCCGTCCGAGTTTTCCAGCCATCTCCGAATTCGCAGCAAGATAGCGGATAGCATCTGCCAACGCATCGGAGTTCTCCGGTTCGATCACCAGCCCGGCCTGAGCCTCTTCCAGCACCCTACGGGCCTGGCCATCCACGCCAAGGATTACAGGACGGGCGCACGACATGAATTCCAGCATCTTGGTGGGAATCACCGTCTTGAAGACGTCGCTTTTCTTCAACAACACCAGGCAAACATCCGAAGCGCAAATGTAGGCGGGGACTCTTTCCCGAGGCTGCTGGTCGACGAAGCGGAGATTGTCCAGGCCTCGCTCCCGCGCCAGCGCGACAATACGCTGCTTCTCGGCTCCTTCTCCCAGCACAAGAAAAACAATCTTAGGATTTGCGCTGCGCAACTTGGCGGCGGCATCGAGGATCGTCTCGAGGCCGTGCGCCATGCCCATGGTCCCGATATAAGAAACCACGAACTTCCCTTCCGCTCCCAATTCTTTTCGCAAAGCTGTTGCCGCCTGGGGCGCGAATAGATCCGTCTCCACACCGTTCTCGACTACGGAAATTTTTTCTCGAGGGACTCTCCAGTGCTTAACCAGATGATCCTCAAAGGCAGGAGTGACCACGGCGATATGATCGGCCTCGCGATAGAGAAATCCGGCAATCTTCGCAAGGGTGCGGTGCAAAAACGAATCACCATCACCCGCTCCGACGGCGGCGAGCGACTCCGGCCATAGATCGCGAACCTCGAAGACAAAAGGAACGCGCTTCCAGCGAGCCACCCACCAACCGGAGAGCGCAACTAACAATTGCGGCGAAGTTGCGATGACAACGTCGGGCCGCGACAAGAAAAGGCCCGTGCTCGCGGCTGAAACGCAAAACGAACTGTAATTCAACATTCGCTCGTGCGCCTTACGGTTAGGAAAAGGCAGCAGCCAGGAGCGGACCACATTCACTCCGTGGAATTGTTCGCGAACCACCAGCCGACGAAATTTATCGCGATACTCCCGAGGGACTACGCCTGTTGGATGATTGGGAAAGCCGGTTAGCACGGTCACATCGTGCCCCGCGGCAGCCCAATGCCGCGATAACTCCGCTGCACGCGCCGCAGGCGCGCCCATCTCCGGAGGAAAGTATTGCGAAATGTAGAGAATTTTCATGCGGCGCGAATCGTCGTACGAAATCTGAGGAAAGATGCATTCACGAAGCTTGATCGAAACCACTCGCGACGGAGGCTTGGCCGTCCGCTAAATTTGATCTCACAGTTACCGGCTGACCTAAACACCGCGATTCTTCCAGAGCGAAGGTGGTCAACATGGTGGCGGCAATTTCTGCAAAAGGGATCGGTGGCTGTGATCCGGTTTGAATGGCCGCGGCAAAGGCTTCGAATTCCGCGCGGTGCCCTTTATCCTGACGAAGCAGCGAGCGAAACACTTGCTTATTTCCACTACGCACAAGTTCCAGCCTGCGGAAATCTTCCAAGACAGCAACCTTGCCGCCGCCAAAAACTTCAATCCGTTCCTTGGAATACGATTTATCGCCATTCGCCAGATAGCTGATAGTTCCTTCCGAACCGTCGGCAAAGCGCAACCAACAGATCAAATTGTCGTTGCTGTACCTGCCTGAATTTGACAACCGCGGATTCGACAAACTGCGCGTTTCGACTTCCACGGGCGAGGCCGCGGTGAGAAAGCAGAGGAAATCCACGAAGTGGCAGACTTCTCCGATGAGGCGACCTCCACCCTGAAGCGGATCGTTGAGCCAATGATCCGCCGGAAGGAAGCCGGCGTTCACACGGTAATGAAGGGCCAGTGGCTCCCCCGCCGGTTGAAGAAACTTTTTCATGCGCACCGCCAGTGGAGCGAAGCGGCGGTTGAATCCAACCATGAGAAGATAGCGCGAGTTTTGCTGTGCAGCGATAATTTCTTGCAGCTCGGCGTGATTGAGGCAAAGAGGTTTTTCGCAGAAAACATGTTTGCCTGAACTCAGTGCGGCGATGACTTGTTTGGCATGTAGATGATGACGCGTGGCTATCAGCACCGCATTGACTGAAGGATCTTCGAAAATTTCCTGTTCATTTGTGGTGCAGGAATGGAATCCGAATTTTGCGGCGGCATGTTGGGCGTGCGAACCGTTTGCCGCGCTCACAACGATCATTTCAACATGGGGAACGCGCTTGAGTACGGGAAGCATCGTGCTGACGGCGAAACTTCCCGCCCCGATCAGTCCGATCCGGAGCGAATTTTCCCTGGCAATGGGCGCGTAAGCAGGCCCGAGGTCGACGTGTTGAGTATCTTGCGCGCCTTCGAGATATGACAGCAGGACGCCGAGAAAATTTCCCGGCGTTTTCCCCGTGATCAAGTCGTAGGCGGATCGCGCTTGTGCGACCGGAAAACGATGAGTGATAAGGGAATCCAAATTCAGCTTGCGGTCGGCGAGAAGGCCCAGAAAAGCTTCCATGTTGCGGGTTTCGGTCCACCGCACGTAACCGATTGGGTAATCGACTCCTTTCTGTTCGTAAGCCGCGTCGTAGCGGCCGGGGCCGTAGGAGCGGGAGATGCGGAAGTCGAGTTCCTTCTCATAGAAAGTCCGGCGCGGAATATCCATGGCGACGGTTCCCACGGCCACGATGACCGCGCGGTTGCGTGCCACTGCTCCGGCAAGATTCACGGGATCATTGCTAAGGGTCTGCGCCGCGATCAGAACTGAATCGACGCCATATCCGGCCGATTGTTGCAAGCATAAATCCTGAAATGCGGAGGATGAAGTGCGGACTGCATCTGCGCCCATCTGGAGCGCCAGCTCGGCTCGATCGGCGGAAATATCCATTCCGAGCACCCGGCACCCGGCGGCTTTGAGAATCTGCACCGTGAGTTGCCCGAGCAGGCCAAGGCCTATCACCGCAACAATGTCGCCGAGTTTGACATCAGCTGTACGAATCCCGTGAAGCGCTACCGCGCCAACCGTGGTGAAGGCTGCTTCGTCAAAGCTGACCGCAGCGGAGGGAATCTTCGCCATC
The DNA here is from genome assembly GCA_963818235.1 of uncultured Acidobacteriaceae bacterium. Lineage (GTDB taxonomy): Bacteria > Acidobacteriota > Terriglobia > Terriglobales > Acidobacteriaceae > Sulfotelmatobacter. The sequence continues at coordinate 1,249,899 of CAWFRI010000003.1, read as the reverse complement.
AACAAACTGGGAACACAGGCAAACTCACCGTGAACGGCGTGACCGGCGCCCGCGCAGGCCACGCGATCTCCCGGGTTAATGCCGACTACCCCTTCGCCCACGGCAACGACGGTGCCTGCACTGCTATAGCCTAATGCGCTGGGCTGATCCAGACGACTGCGAACGGCGGAGATCGTTGAAAGTAATCCGTCTCGGCTGATTTTGCTGAGAACGTCGCGCACAAGATCGGGACGCATCCTGGCTTTTTGCAGCAAGTTCTTTCCGGCAAACTCGGAAGAAGCGCGCTCGGTGCCCGCAGAAACGAGAGACGCCACAGTCCGCACGAGCACGCATCCGGTCAACAATTTTGGGGCGGGGACCTCCACAACTGTAATCTCCGCGCTCCGGGCATCTTGGAAAACCTGCTTCATACCTTTGATTCACGCACTGGAAAGATATCCGGATCTACATTTGGCGCAGAAAGACCTATGCGATGTTCCGACCCATTCGTCTGCACCGTGATAACACCCTCTTGCGATTCGATCTTGCCCGATTCGTCCGTAAGCACCACCGTCACGAATCGAACTGGCAATTGCGAACGAGCATCAAGCAGCATCGAAATCGCGGGCTGAAGATCACCATACGTCGGCGCTTGCCAACCGAGCAATTGCGTGCCCTCGGCAGTGAATTTGGGCTGTGTTTCTTTTCCAACCTGTTTGCCCGCTCGCACAATCGCCGCGTTTCCTGGGACGTTGGAAAAAAGATTCCAGCGAATCCGTAACTCATCCAGCTTGAATACAGTTTCAAACGGCGCGTCCGTCAATTCGACAGGCAAGTCGGCTACAAGCCAGTGCAGGCGCAGGTCATGCTCGCCGTTTGCAGCATCGCAATTTACCATGTCATCCACAATGATCCAGCCGGAACCCGCCAGCCACTGAACAGAGCGGCGATGCGTAACGCCAAATCGTTTGTAACCATCGTGCTCGCCGGCAAAACGGTCGGCATTCGCGCGATCGCTCGAAGAATAAACTTTGCCCGATGCCTGCGCCCAGTCGATCCACAGAAACCGGCCGGCACGGCGCATCTGGTCCTGATGATCGACCATGACAGTGTTGTGAACGGCAGTACCCGCGAACCCATTATTCCACGGCCCCGCTCCGTTGTAGAGATAAGTTCCAGCATCGCGGGCCAGATTAACTCCCCGCCACCACAAATCCACATGCAACTGATCCGCCTGAAAAGGACGGCGCGTGTAGCGGCCGGCGCGAATCATCGCCCAGGAATTTTCGTCACCCAGACGAAAGTATCCGGTTTCGGCTGCAGGGTTCGAAGTTATTTTCTTCGTAACAACTGAAGGCTCCCCGCCGAACCATACAGCAGCTTCATCCCAAAACCCGGGTTGTAATGCCGGACGATTCAGGACGGCGGCGCCCAACTGCAAGAGCGGACGAAAATCGCGATACGATGCAGACGCGAGTGGAAAAATCTCGCTGCCATCATCCGAGCCGTAGTTTGGGACAAGTCCGCTGATCGGATCGACCCATTGCTGCATGAAGTCGTAGGCGGATTCGGCGCACCCGCGAATATCCTTATGGAGCCGGGCCTGGTGAATCTCTGCGAGCCGTAAGGTCCACAGTAGCAGATGCAAAATCATCCGCTGGTAGTTGAAAGAATGTTGCCGCGAAACTCCTTCGAACGTGAGGTGATCGAGGACGGCCTCGTGTAAAAGTTCAGATCCCAGATTCCGCCAAACCTTTGCGTCCGATAATTCTGGAAAAATCGTGCCCGCCGTCCACAGACCGACGGCTTCCGTAATCAAGTGATTGCTGCGCTGCGAGCGAGCGTAGCCCAGTGTTTGCGCGGTGCGCCAGGCATGAGCGGCGACCATCGACACGAGCAGCGCTACACGTTCAGCCGTGGCGGAGGGCGAGTTGATAAACGAATGCAGTGCGAATGACCACGCAAGGATGCGCAGGGAGGACTCCTGCCCACAGATCCAGAGCGGACCGGACATGGGCGGACTATGCCGCGCCCAGTCTTCAATAGCGCTCCAGAAAGCTTGCGGAAATCGTTCGTCGCCGGTAAGCGCATAAGCCCGGATCAACGGATAGACGAATAAAAATCTGGAGGGCTCGAGAATAAATTTCAAGTCGCCGTAGACCGGCGAAGCAAATCGCATCTGGGTCCAGGGCTGATATGGAGAAACAGTTTGCCCGGTAACTGGATTGCGAAACCATTGTGGCGGAAAGCCAGAGGCGTACGAAAGTTGGCCTAAGTACGGCAGGTTGCCTTCGAGAATGCGGTTCGCTTCAGCGAGGACGGAATTCTCGTTATCGGGGCCGATTGTTTTTACGACGCTCGATCGGAGGGAGGGCGCATCGACGAAGAAGAATGGCAATGCGCCGCTGCGGCGAGCGGTAAGCATCTTTCCTGCTGAAGTGGCAGGCGCGATCCGCTTCAAGTTCCAGGAATCCCAGCCCTCGACGGAACGCATTCGCCATGACAGCAGGCCGCTACCGCGCTGCAATTCATATTGCAGGCGCAGGATGCCGTCGCGCACGCCAAAGGTGCGGCCGACTTGCAGCAGGGTGTCGAGCTTCATAAGCTTACCCCTGCACCGGAACGGCGGCGGGTGCTGCGCGGTCGCTGAGTCGCGCGGCTGCGCGCGCCTGCAACCACTCATGCATGACGAAGAACTGATTATCTTTCTCGAACTCGGATTGTGGTGCGGCCGATATCGTACCGCGAATCATCTCTTCAACCACGCCTCCAGTTTTTTCGACCCCGAAGGCAATGAGCCGGTTGCGGAGGTCAGCAAGAGACCTGCTCTGGGCTGCATTGGGAATTTCATATCTTCGAAGAATGGGACCGGTATCGATTCCTGCGTCCATGTAGTGAATCGTGATGCCCACGGGAACACCTTGCAGCAGCGACCACTCGGGGCTGCTCATGCCGCGAATTTCCGGGAGCAAGCCGAGGTGAACGTTAAGAACTCCGAGACGGGGAGTGGCTAACAACTGCTGTCGCAGAATGTTGCCGCCGCTGAAAATAATCAGGTCGGGAGCCCACTCTTTCAAACGTGCGATCGAGTCGGAAGCATTCTGATCGTCGCAGACAGCGACCGGAAAGCCGTATACCGCAGCCACTTCGATCAGGCTGCGATATGTTCCGGATTCGTGTTTGAGCAGGGGTTCGAGGTAAGAATTGCTTGCGGATAAATTCGCATCGCCATTGCGCGGAAGCAGTTTCTCCCGGGCGTAGCGCACAACTTCCCGCGCACCCCACTGTCCCAGCTTGCGAAGCACGGTCGCGCGGTTCAGCGTGGAGAGCACCAAAGCTCCCACGGGGGCGTGAGCCACTTCCACCATTCGCACGGCCATGGCGCAGGCAGTTTCGCTGTAGAGGCTGGAGCTGAGAATCACGATGCGCATGGCAGTGCCCCAACTTCTGGCGCTACGAAAGACCTCGTCAACCGAAGTTCCAACAGGAGTGCATCCGCAAAAAATTTGCATCCCCAACTGATATAACGCAGCGGCTGATAGCGTCCCCACACTGGGAGCGATCCCGGCAGCCCGCCGGCGATACCTTGATAGCCGCGGATCGCGACGGATCGTTTCAACATCTCGTTCATTTTTAAAGCCACATTGAGGTAGCGCAGATCGTCCGTCATTTCAAACAGACGCAGCCAAACACAGGACATCTGTGCGTTTCCGGTAAGGCAAGCGAAGCGGGCGCCGTTCTTAAAATCAGCTTCGTACGCACCGGACAAACGTTTATTGGTCTCAAATTTGCGCAGCAAGATCCAGGCTGACTTCGCAACCGCTTCGATCGCATCGTTGCGGCGGCAAAGTATGCCGCACTCCAAAGCGCCCTGGAGAACATAAGCGATGAAGTGCAGATAGTTGGGATGGCCGCGCAGATTGATTCCGTCGATCCAACCCGTCGGCGTGAAGTGGGACAAAACCCAATCAAGGTTTTTCTCGGCTGCAAAGCCGTATTTATTTTCCGCACAGCCTCTGGACAATTCCGCTAGCGCCCAGGCAACCATGCTGTAGTAGGTGTGAGGTGCGCTTTGATACGCGCCGGACCCAGACCAGGAGCCATCCGGCTGCTGCATTGCAACCAGCCAATCGCCGGCAGCAAGGGCGGATTGCAAAATCTCTGGACGTCCGGTCTTCGCGTGAGCGCGAACCAGACCTTGCAGGATTTGGCCAGTGTTAAAAATCGACGGCTGCGCATGAGTTGTATGAGAACCGCCGTGTAACCCTCCGGGAAAAGCGCCCGATGACATTTGCAGCGAAAGCATCCATCGCGTCGCGCGTTCGGCTGCGTCCGCAGCGGCACTATTGTTAGTCACGCGCGCCAAATCGTACAATGTTGGGATGATGTAGCCAGTGACTTCCGGATAGGATCCCGAATATCCAGTGAGCAGGCTGTAATAAGCGGCGATGCCTCCGTCGGGGCGTTGCGCGTCGAGAATCCAGCGCAGCAAGGCGTTCAACGTTTGCGCGCTGGGTTGTGTGGTCTTCGAGTACGCGTAAAGATGCCGCGGCTCGAATGTGACTCGCAATTTATCGGATACAAGTTTCAGAAGCAAAGGACCGATGCGCTGCGGTCCGCGGAGTAAGCCCGTGGCTTCGCTCAGCGCCTTGGCGACCTTCGCCGTTTTAACCTTGTCATCGGAATTGGCCGTGCGTGAATTCACGCGGTTGCAGCCTCACCGCTGCGGCTGAATTCTTCCGTCCGCTGTTGTGCTCCGGTATCCAGGAAAATTCGCATCCAATGCTCGAGGGTCAGGAATTGCCAGATTTGCATCGACCAATCCTCCGCGCCGGCGCGATGCTCGTCAACATAACGGCGCACCACCTCCGGACGAAACAGGCCGCGGCTTCGAATGTTAGTCTCCGAAAGCAGGTCGTCGACCATCTCGCGCAAATCATTTGCCAGCCAGTAATCCACGGGAGCCGCGAAACCGGCCTTCGGTTGCCGCAGAACTTCGGCGGGCAATACATCGCGCATGGCTTCGCGCAGAATGTGTTTGGTCGTAGGGCGGAAAAACCCTTTGAGCTTGAGGTTCGGCGGAATATTCCAGGCGGTAAATTCGGCGAGCTCGCGGTCGAGAAAAGGGACACGCACTTCGACGGACGACGCCATACTCATTTTGTCGTTGTAGTTCAAATTTAGGCTCGTCATAAAAATCTTGGTATCCAGATAAAGCATCTGGTTAAGGAAGTCGGCGTCGCGTACTTCATCGAATCTCGAATAGTGATGGGCCGCGGGATCAGAGGCACAAAGCTGGTTCTGAATCTGCGCCGTATATGAATTCATCTTTTGATCGCCATCGAGATACGTGCCGTTCCGGATGAAGCGATCCTGCGGAGCAAGCGACGCACTGCGGGCCATTTTCTTGGCCAACCGTACTTGCCCCTTCATCGAAGTGCCTCGCAGGCCGGGCAAGCCACCCAGCCCGAACTCGATTCCGGTTCGAAGGAAGCGAGGCACTTTTTGGTAAGCACTGGCCCAGCGGTGCGCGGTGTGTTTGCGATATCCGGCGAATAATTCGTCTCCGCCGACGCCGGAAAGTAAAACTGTGGCCTGCTTACGCGCCTCGCGGCAGACGAGAAATGCCGTGATAATTGCGGGATCGGCGGTAGGTTCATCCATGTGCCAGGTCAGACGGGGGAGCAACTCCGCGACGTCCGGCTCGACCACGATTTGTTGGTTCTCGCAGCCCAAATGCCGCGCGAGGCGCGCGGCAACCTCGGGATCGTCGAGTGTAGTTTCGCCAACGCGATATTTTTTAGGAAACGTTATCGTATATGTGCGCACCGGGTGCGCGGTTGCCTTGCGCATCATGGCAACAATGCTCGAAGAATCCAATCCAGCGCTGAGAAATGCGCCGATGGGAACATCGCTCACCATCTGGGATTCCACCGATCGCCGTAAACGCTCGAGGAGTTCGTCGGCGAGATCGGCTTCGGAACGCAGGTAGACGGCATCGGCGCGAGGAAAACTCAGATCCCAATACTGTTTGATTTTCAATTCACCATCGCGGAACGTGGCGCAATGTCCGGCGGGTAGCTTGTAAACGCCACGAAACATGGTCTTGGGATCAGGGACCCAGAGGAAAGTCAAGTACTGATGCAGCGACTCCAAATCAAGTTCGGCCTCGATGTGGGGAACGTGCAGCAACGCTTTTACTTCCGAAGCGAATGCCAGTTTTCTTCCATGTTGAGCGTAATAGAAGGGCTTCACTCCGAAGTGATCGCGCGCAAGAAATAATTCCGGACGGCCGGAGCGCAGATCGCAAATACCAAAGGCAAACATGCCGTTCAGTTTCTCCACGCACTCCGCGCCTTCCTGCTCGTAGAGATGCAACACTACTTCGGTGTCGGTATTGGAAGTAAAAGTGTGACCCTTGCTTTGCAGTTCGTAGCGAAGCTCAGCGAAGTTGTAAATTTCTCCGTTATACGTGATCCAAACCGATCGCTCCCGGTTGCACATGGGCATGTGGCCATCGGTTGACAGGTCAAGAATTGCGAGGCGGCGGCTACCTAGGCCCACGTAAGAACCGTCAGGAAATCTGCGCTCCCAAAAACCGGAATCGTCGGGACCACGATGCGCTTGCACCTGAGTCATGCGCGCGAGCACGTCTTTGTCGCCGCAATTGGCGAGTCCGGCAATCCCACACATTCAAACGGTTCCTCTATCCCGTGATTTCTGGATCTTTTTTCAACTTCAGTTCATAGATCTTGGCCTTGGTGTGAAACATTTGAACCGCTTGAAATCCGCAGTAGATCAGGCCGGGAATGCCATCCATGAACCCAAAGCGCAATACATAACGATACAGGAAAAGAAGTACGGGAGAACCGGGCAGAGCGAAGAGTTTACGCTTCAGCCAACGCCTGCGCTGCGCTTGCGTTCCGAAAAGCGACGGCGGAATTTCTTTATCTTCTCCCCCATGCAACAGCACGCGCGACTCCCAGTTGGAATACTGATCGTGCTTTTCGATATAGCGCGAAAGCGATTCCACATTGTGATGCATCAGCGGGTTTATCAACTTAGCTGTCGCGCCTTCGACGACAACGTGCTCGTGTACTTCCATATCGGCCATGGAAGCATCCTGATCCTTTAAGCGACATTCGTATCGGCCCTTGCCGCGGCGAAATAGTGCGAGCTTCCATAATCCAACGTCGCCGTGACGCAAGGCGCGTCCGAGAAACCAGGTTTGAAGCAGGATGAAGTATCCATTGATGACCGGATTTAGAATTGCAGAATGAATCTCAGCTGTGAGTTCCGGCGTGAGTACTTCGTCAGCGTCCAGCAAGAGAATCCAGTCGTACACAATGGGTAGCGTATTCAGCGCCCATTGCCGCTTCTTGGGCCACCCACCTTGATAGTGAAACTGAACAACCTGAGCCCGGTGAGAGCGGGCGATTTCGACAGTGGCATCGGTGCTCTGCGAGTCGATGACGTAGATTTCACCAAAATCTTCGAGTGCCTGCAAACAGCGGGGAAGATTCTTCGCCTCGTTGCGCGCGCCAATAATCACACTAACGGGAAGCTTTCCGTTGACCAGATTGCTATCGAGTTTTCGAAGCTCTTCCGCGCTTTCCATCACAATCGCTCAACTTGAAAGGTGCGTCGCACACCAGCGTTCAAGAACATACAAAGACCAGGGACGCGTCCATGAAGTCCGGCCAGCAATAAAGTCCTGCCAAACATTGCACGCCGCAGATTGACTGATCAGCGCGCCCAGAGGACCGTCTCCAATCCTGGACTGCGATTTTTCCACCAGTGGCCGCATCTCATCGCGCAGCCAATGTTCGAAAGGCAACGTGAAGCCGCGCTTCGCACGATGGACAATGTTCTCCGGAAGTTGGCCCCCGAGTGCCCGCACCAGCAAAGGTTTCGGGCTTCGAGCATCCAACTTCCAGCATCCGGGCAAGGCAAGAACTCGTCGCGCCAGTTGATGATCAATCAACGGCACGCGAACCTCCAGACCATGCGCCATGCTCATGGAATCCGAATCCCTTAACAGTGTGTTGAGCATATAACAGCGCGCCTCCAGATACGAAACACGGTTGACTGGGTCAAGGCTCTGCGCTCGACTCAGGGCTTCAGTCAACGGTTTCTGGGCACGCCCGAAGGCTACGGACTCCATATTTGAACCGTTCAGCAATTTATCTTTCTGCTCCGGCGCAAACAACATGCGCGCCAGAAAATAAGGATCGATATTTGCGCGATTCCGAACGAGTATAGCCAACTTACGATTCTGGTCGCTGGCAGGAGTTAGTGTCGAAAATATATTTGCCAGTGGCGCGCGGAGCAGGGCTGGCATGTTGTTCCACGCATGTGCAAAACGCTCCATCCGCGGCACGGTGCGAAAGGTTGAGTAGCCGGCGAATATTTCATCGCCGCCCAGACCGGATAGCGCAACTTTCACTCCAGCGGCGCGAGTTCTCTGCGAGACGAAGTAGGTGTTGATGCCGTCGATCGTAGGTTGATCCATGGCATGGATCGCGGGATCGATGGCATCGAACAGATCTGATTGCGAAACCGTTATTTCCTGATGATCGGTGCGAAAATGCTTTGCGACGGCTCGCGAGTACTCGGCCTCAGAATAATCCGCCTCTCGAAATACGATAGAAAAAGTGCTCGGCCTGATGTTGCCTCGTCTCATGAGGCCAACCAGACTGCTGGAATCGATCCCCCCGGAAAGAAAAACTCCTACAGGCACATCGCTTACCAGTTGCATGCGCACGCAATGGTCGAGCATGGCCGCAACCTGATCTTCGCTTTCGGCGCGGGTTTTACCATCAGCGCTGCGATCAGTTTGGTCAGGATCAATCAAGTCCCAGTATTTCGAGAGGGTCAGCGTCCCTTCCTTCCAGGTTAGCGAGTGACCCGGCGGAAGAGCGCTCACGCCGTCGATTAGGGTGTTTGGATCGTAGACCGATCCGAAGGTCAGAAAATTAATCAGTCCCGCCGGATCAATGATGCGCGGCACAAGACCTGTTCCCAACAGAGTGCGGACTTCGGAAGAGAAAGCAAAATATCGTTCCGACTCGTAGTAATACAACGGCTTGATTCCCATGGGGTCGCGAGCAACGAATAGCAAGCGCCGCTGCACATCCCAGATGGCGAAGGCAAACATGCCACGAAATTCATTAAGGCAATTTTCTCCCCAGTGCGCATAAGCCTTCAGGATCACCTCGGTATCGGAGTGGCTGGTGAATTTTTGTCCAGCCTGCTCCAAGCGCGCTCTCACTTCGCGAAAGTTGTAGAGTTCGCCGTTATAAACGATCCAGTTTCCGGTTGAAGGATCGTGCATCGGCTGGTGGCCAAGCGGAGACAAGTCGAGAATTGCGAGGCGGCGATTGCCTAAGCCAATTTCGATTTCGTGATCGCCACCCGAGCCTTTAGGATCGCGGAGAAGCACCGTGCCGCCGTAATCCGGCCCGCGGTGAGCCAGCGATTGCGTGGCGCGTTCGAGAATATCGGCGGGCACTCGCGCATTCCAACCGACAATGCCGACAATTCCACACATCCGTAAGCTCGCTCCTTGGAACTTTGAAAATCATCTTACGTGAAGCGTCTGCGTTCTTCGCCGTCGGCGCAATTTCTAGTGTTTCGCCAGACACCGCGCCACCGCTAACAGTTCTTCAACATGTTTATCCCAGCTGAAGTCTTGTGAGCGGGCCAATCCCATCTCACGCATCTCTGCTCTGCGATTGGACGATTCGCATACTTCGATGATCCGCCCTGCCAGGGATTCGGGATCGAAGCGCGGAAAATATTCCGCAGCCGGCCCGCAAATTTCGCGGTGTACGGCCAGATCCGACGCGATTACGGGAACGCCGCTCGCCATCGCCTCCACCAACGGATGCGCAAAGGTCTCGGCATAAGCAGCGGTCGCGTAGACATCGCAGCCGCGATACAGATGGTGGAGAGCGCCATATGGCACCGCCCCCAACTCAACGACCTCTTCGCACAGCTTTAATTCCCCGACCAACTCGGCAGCTCTGTCTGCCCGATAGGTGCCCGGATTATCCTTCGAGGCAAGTTTGCAAGTGAGAATCAGCCGAACACGCCGCGGACGCAGCTTGCTTTTCACAATCGCGACGGCTCGGATCAGGGTTTCGAAATTGCGGTAATAGTTGTAATGGCTGATGAACAAAATGCGGAATGCATCTGCGGCCGCCGCAACTCGCGCTTGCACATCGCTGTGCAACCCCGCCTGGTCGCTGGCAAATTTTTTGTGATCAAACCCATGATGAATGGAAACTACATTCTTCCCTGTCCACTCGCCCAACTCCCGGGCAAAAGTAACGCTGGGAGCGACCGTGCAATCCGCGATTTGTACCGACCAACGCGCGAGTGCGCCCTTCACTTCGGTATCGATCCATAAGCGGTAATCGCCGCGATCTCGCACATCGCGTAGAAAGTCCTGCGAAATATAAAGAGCGTTCCTGCTGAGCAGGATTTGCGGAACGGGCGAGCCATAGAGTGCGAAGTTTCCCGTGGATAACAGGATATCGGCTCGGGACTGGCGGATTAGCTGCGGAAGTCGGCGCTGCTCAAACCAGAACCGGCCAGCGGAGCTCGAGGGATAATCTTCTTTCAGAATTCTGACCTGCGCCGATTCCGTCATCTCTTCGCGCAGCGCCCCGCCGACGAGCAATGTCGTGTGTACATCGCCCCGGCCAGCCAGGCGAGGCAATACATTCCGAATGTAAGTTAGTCCGCCTCCCGCACTGGCCGAGAGCGCGTTAACAAAAATATGAATCATTTCTTTGAATATCGTCGCCGAATGACCTACCGCCGCTGCTTTACATCTGCACCCGCGGCAGATTGCACCATCTTGCGCAGCCGTTCTCTACGGCCGCGCCAAAATAAGTCGACCACTCCCGAATAGCAAAAGCTATACTCCGGCACTGAATATCTAACTTCGATCTCGCGCCGCCACAGCAGGGACGGGTGATCGCAACTCGGATCGATCGGGCCAGCGCAAGGCGAGAAGCAAAAACGGTGGTAGCGCTGGACCGTCCTCCAGGCATTGGCATCGATCGCGTCCCAGCCAAACGTCCAGGCGAAAGCATCGATAGATTTGTTCGTCCAGGATGCAAGCAGCCGCGCACTGTCGCCAATCTCACTCTCCAGAGCTTCTAGCGAGAGCCCAATGAGGCGCTCGTGATTGAACGTATGATTTCCGATCGCGTGACCTCGACGGGCAAGGTCGGCAATCTGCGCGGGATTCATCGGTTTCCAATCTTCAACCTCGTCGCTGGCTGGCGCTGAATCTGGATTCACTCGCGCGCGATAAAAGGAAAGCCCCTCCCCGCTAGCGCGCTCGGCGAAAGCGGGTACAACGAAAAAAACGCCGCGACCGCCAAAAGATTCGAGCAGAGGCGCAGCAACCGTATAGTTGCTCTCCCGTCCATCGTCGAAAGTAAAAAGAACAAGCGGCTTCGAACCAATGGCCGGTTGAAAGCCTTCCTCCCAAAGTTGCCCAAAGCCTTCAAGACTGGTAATCGTAAAATGCTCGGATGCAAACTCAAGTTGCTGACGAAACTGCGCTTCGAGATCCGCCGGAGTTTCGTGTATCGCGATAACGATCGCCTGCGTCCTCGCCCTGCGCTTTTGTAGCCGGAGAGCCAGCACATCGGCGCCAGTAATGCTGGCTGCCTGCATGAGAAGTGCGCGAGCTTGATTTCTGAAATTCATTACCTGGAAATCTTTAAATTAGACCGTCGCCATCCGCCGGAACCGGATACCAATCGTGCGTGCTCAGCGAATTTGTTTTGTCGAGAAACCACCCGGTCGGCGCCTCGAAAGTGCGGCGTTGAAAGCCTTTTCCGGTAAGCAACTTCTGTTGGTCTGGATTTTGGCCGCGCAGAACGATCGCGTCGATCTTGCGGCGGTAACGGGCGATCAATGCGCCAAGAATGCGCAACCATTCTTCCGGCGAAGCTTCCGGATAAACATCAAGCACATTCAGTGTATTGATTTGACCTCGATATCCTCGAACTCTCTGATTGACCGTCACCAGAACATCGTGCTTAGGATGCCGGCAGCGGAATGCATACGCGGAGACGGTGGAGTCCCGGCCCGAAAAATAACGCCAGCGAAGGTACGCTAGATTGCGCATCGCAGTCAGTTTCACCGAAGGATCATGGATGGGAAGATCATTCGCCTCTTCGGCAGATGCGAGCAGCTGCAAAGCATCAGATTCGCCCTGATCGATCTTCAATGGCCGGAGCAGCCGTGCGGCATTAACAATCGGGCTCCCCGCCAAACTCGACAGCAATCGATTCGCATACTTGCGATGAATAACCTCTTCCACCACCGGCGCCCAGCGCAGCACGCCGAAAAGCTCTGCATCCGAATATGGGATAGGACTTGCCCCCGCAGCCTTCCACAAAGCCGCGGCCCCGGCATTCGCTGACGTTCCGAACAGCGCTCGCTGATTGGCAAGACGGCAATACTTCAAGAAGATTCGCCCGCCATGCCCGCGATGAAGCTGGTCTACATAGAACGAACTGGATCCCAGGAGAATGACTCTTTCAGAACCCGCGCGAAAGACTTGAGGAACGCACAGAATACATCCGACGAGTTGGTCAGCAGCTCGCAAACCGAAGCCCAGCACATCTTCGGGGCAGCGTGCAGGATTTTCGAGCAGGAACCAGCGGAGATGTTGCTCCACTAATTCGCGGGTTCGGCCCGATTGAGCGGCGATGAAGGACGCGATCTCGCTGAGATCGTTCTCTTTGAGTGTGACGAGCACCGTTAAGGATCGCGACTCCGGCACCGGCGTGCCTGCACTCATCGGGAAGCGTCCTCGTAAATCCTCATCAAGTTCTTAGCCTGATGAGACAAAGTCAGATTGTCGAGAATCGTCTGGCGGCCAGCCTTGCCGATTTGCACGCGCAGGTCGGTGTTTGCAAGAAGGGCTTGCAGTCCTTGCACCAGTTCTTCCAGTCCATCCACCGGAATCAACCATCCGTTGCGGCCGTGTTGAATAATTTCGTCGATGCCTTGGCCGTGGCACCCGATCGCAGGTTTGCCGGACGCCATCGCTTCCAGATATACGCACCCCAGGCCTTCGTAGCGGCTGGGCAAAACAAAGACGGTGCATTTTCGCATGGCTTCCGCAACTTCCGAGCGGCTTCGGCGACCGAGAAAGTGAACCCGATCACCGAGGTTCAGCTCTTCCGCAAGGGCCGTGAAGCGAGTTCGATCCGCACCCTCACCAATAATTTCGCATCGCAACCCAGGAAAAGAATCTTTCAATCGGGCGAAGGCACGCAACACAAGTTCGTGGCCTTTTCCCGCCAGCAGATTGCCGACGATCAGAATGGTCGGCGAACTATCTTGAGTCGAGCCGGCTTCAGTCGAGCCTGCTTCAGTCGAGCCCGGTCTGAAGAATTCGGTGTCCGTCCCGTTACAGACAACTTCTGAGTTCGCGGTTCCGCCCGCCGCGCTCATTCCCTCTGTCAACAACTGCTGAATTCTTCTGCTGATGCAGATCACTCGGCGCGCGTTTGCATAGACATGCCGGGAACTTTTGCGGCGCCATCGTGCCGCGATTCCGTTCTCAAAGCAACGATTGAAAACATCCAGGCCATGAATGGTGACGACGAATGGAATGTTCAAACAACGCGAGAGAAAAGCCGCAGCATGGCCGCAAGGTAACGCGGCATGCGCATGAATCACGGTTACAGGCGATTGCCGATGGAGTTCCCGGACTTTTCGCAAGAGCGCCGCGCCAAGAAACTTTCCAGCGCTCGAAAGACCGAAGTTGCCCGGCAGTTGCGGATAGCGCATCCAATCGGCGGGAGACTGTCCGCTTGCTTTTCTGCCGGCGTGATAAATCGAGTCGACCGCAATCACGCTAGAAGCCGCGCCCTGAGCCTCGACCTGGCGCAGTGCTTCGGCAACAAAACATCCGCTCACTTCGTCTCCATGGGAGGGATAAAAAGGAGTGAGTGTGAGAACATGTGGCTTCTGTCGCGTTCTCGTCCCCACAATTTTCTCAGCGAGCCCCAGGAACTGATCCACAATATCTGAAGTTACCTTCTCTCGTGGCTTTGTGTCGAGCCTTGAAGAATCAGTTCCGCGAGGCCGGCGATGGTTACAAACCGTTGGTCCTGCATATCATCGTCGGAAAACTGTATGCCGAATTTCTGTTCGATTTCGGTGACGAACTCCACCACCTCCATCGATGTAAGCCACCCGGCTGCGAAGTAGTCGACATCGGGCAGGAATTCGCCGGTGCCCTCATGGCCACGCTTGGATCGGCGCCCGAACCAATCTTTGAGCCAGTCCTGAACTTTTGTTTTGGATTCTTCCTCCACTTCTTATCTCTCGATGGCGGCACAACGGGCCGGGGAACCGTCGCACCCTTTGAGCTTCAGCGGCATCACGATGAGTTCCACTTCCGATGCCGTCAATGCCTTGAGATTGGCGAGGTATTCAACCAGCACCACACCCGCACCTAAAAGAACTTTGTGGTTAGGCGAATCCTTGGGCGTTCCCCGCGAATGCGCCGGGTTATCGGGAGATGGAGTATCCATCGCGATGAGGCGCACGCCTTTTTCCACAAGCCACTGCGCGGCATTTTCGGAGAGAAATGGATATTCGTTGTAAAACTTCATGTCGCCAAAGTATTCGGACCAGCCGGTGCGCAGAATCAAGCGCGCCGGAATTTTGTCGCCCAATCTCTGCTTGAGATCGGGAATATCGATCTCCTGCAACGGGCGGCAGCCGCTGAAGTCGGCCACGGTCGCGGGTCCGACGAGAACATCAAGGGGAACTTCATCGATCGTGCGGCCGTTGGGGATGAAGTGCCTCGGCGCATCTGCGTGCGTGCCAATGTGAGTTCCCAGAACCACTTTGCGAGTCTCGCGGCCTTCGATGCCGTGGCGGCCGAGAATCGTGATCTCGACCACGGGATGCCAGTGCGTAGGGAACGTCATCATGCCCTCTTCGATGGGCAAGGAAAGATCGATAATTTTCATAGGTCATCTTTGTCACACAGAAATTCGTTGCGAATCCAAAGTTGCAATTCAATCTTCGCAATCAATCTTGCGGAATCAATTTGTGTGAGCGATCAGCGTGTCACGACTGCACCCTCCGGCCCCAGCTTGCGAAAAGCGGAGGTTGAACTTGCTTGCAGTTTTTCCGCCACTAACTCGCGGATGCGGGCCTTCTGCACCTTTCCCGTCGACGTCCGGGGAAGCTCGTCGATTGCCATGTAACGAGCGGGTTGCTGATGCTGGGCCAGATTTTGCTTGGCATGTTGGGCGGCCGATTCCAAAATTAATTCCACTTCCAGTCCTGCCTCGAGTTTGAGGACCGCTACAACATCTTCGCCATAAAGTTCGTGAGGAACGCTCACCACGGCCACTTCTGCAACGCCGGCAACCTGCATCAACACTTCTTCAACGGCCGCCGGACTAATATTCACCCCGCCGCGAATAATGATGTCTTTCTTGCGTCCGGTAATCGAGAGCGAGGATTCGCCATCGAGACGGCCGACATCGCCGGTTGCAAACCAAGCTAACGCGTCCGCTTCAAGCAGACGGCCTTCGGCGTCGAGATAGCCGGCCATCAGATCGGGAGTGAGAATTTGCACTTCGCCCTGCGTGGCCGGAGCGACAGGTTCTCCGTTGTCGTTCGCGATACGCAGCGCTATTCCTGGCAAGGCTTCGCCAACATATCCCTGTGACCCGCGCGCATCCACGGAACGGGCGGTGACGAATAGAGTTTCGGAGAGACCGTAATTTTCGATCAGGCACACGCCATAGCGCAATTCGAACTCATCTTTAACTTTAAGTGGAAGCGGCGCAAAGCCAACGAACACATGGCGCAGCGAGCTTCGGCAAAACTCTTCGCCGGTGCGGCCGCGATCCATCCGGAGCAGGATCGAGAGAACTGTCGGAGCCATCCAGAGCGTATTGACTTTGTTATTTTTCGCCTTTTCCCAGAAATGCAAACTTGATCGCGCATCGAAAACGTGATCGACCACCACGCTTGCACCGCATAAAAACGGCAATACGAGCAGGTTGTAGAAACCGCCCATGTAGGCCATCGAGAGCGTCAGATAAAATCGTGAGTCTTCGTTGATTCCCTGCGCGCTCGCGAATGCCATGGCGTTGCGGAACATGCGGCCAACTTTGTGGGCCAGCCCTTTGGGCTTGGCCGAAGTTCCCGACGTATACATAATCACGATCAAGTCGTCGGCCTCGGCGTTTTCTAGCGGTAAAAAATCTTCGCGCGGCGAAAGATCGTCAATCTTGATTTCATTGACGCCGCCTGTCTCCGCCTCCTGCGCGGTCAGTAAGCCCAGCACATTTGTGTGGAACTCTCGAACAGAATCTGCATTCAACCTGCCGCAAACAACCAGCGCGGGTTTGCAACTCCCGAGTATGAATCGAACTTCGTTCGTGCTGAGCATCGGATTGATGGGAACGATTACGGCCCCAAGATAAATGCACGCGAAGTAGAGGACTGCCAGTTCGCAACAGTTGGGAAGCATTACTCCCACACGGTCGCCTTTTCTCACGCCTCGCCGCCGCAGCTCGGCAGCCAGGGCGCAGGCCTGGCGATGAAAATGGCGGAATGTGATTTCATGGCGGGTATTCGCGTCCACCAGGAAAACTCGTGCCCCATGACGCTCCACGACGTTCATCATCGTTTCGCGAATGTTCATTGCATCGCCATCGGAGCGGGCTGGGCCGACTTCATGAGATTGGAGATGGCCACCCAGCGGTCCATTTGGCCGCGGTACGCATGGTTGGGATCAAGACGAAGAATCGAACGGCCGGGAGTATCGATTTCTAAACGAGGAAAATGGCCAACGGTAATGATGAGGCCTTCCGGCGATAGAAGCTGATCGATCGACGCAGAATCGGCCCCATTAGACGGACAGAGCAGCAATGCAACCCCAATCCCTAAATCGAAGTGCATGCGATCGGAGAAATCCGCAATCTGCCAGCAGTTCTCCGGAGCGCCCGGCGGCAACTCACCGTGAATCACAACGTTTCTGAAGTTCTCCGCGCAGTGAGTCAACAGTGCGAGGTTCGGGCTGCCGTAAATCATGATGCAGAAACCGCCACAGCGCTCGGCGGCAGCAGTCAGCACATCTTCCATATAGCCGGCAATCAGGCGCTTGGAGCGCATCGGCACAATTCTCTCAGCGCCCACAATTTCTATCAACGAAGCGGGCCACTCAGCCGCCCATGCGCCCCCGTCCTTATCGTTCAGGAATAACGGAACGCTTGCGCCCGTCATCTTCAACACCTGCTCCAAAACTTCGAATGAACCGTAAACCACTCGCCCTAAAACGACCGGCCCTTCCGCGAGCACCAGATCGGCCAAAACCAACTCCCGCGAAGCTGATTCGGAGGCGACGAGCTCAAGCACAGGCCGGGCGCGGCGTTTGGCGCAGGTAACAATCATTCCATCCACCAGTGATTGCACCGCTGAGAGTGAAGAGCTTATGCTGTGCGCCGAAATGCCGGACGCAGCGAACGAAGTCAGAACTTCGCGAGCCTTCCCCGGTACGAGCTTTGGCAGACCAGATGCGACCCGGTTCAGATTGTCTTCATCAAGATTAACCGGATCGAGTTTCCCCATGGCAACGACCAACCTGCGCAGTTCCACGCAATGTTTGCGCGCGGCTCCGGCAACCTTGGGCAGAAACGACGAGTGGAACTGGCTGCATCCCATGGCTACCGACATCATGTCGTAGAGCTGCATTTGCGACATCAGAGGACCCATGAATTCCTCCGCCGCATCCATCACCTCGAATAGATCGATTCCAGTTTCAATTCCGAGATTCTTAAAGACTGCGACGGCGATTTCAGTGGGCACGTTGCCCGCGCTGCGGCCTAATCCATAAAGCGTTGTATCGATAAAGCTGGCGCCGCAGCGGACGGCTTCCAGGCTGTTGGCCACGGCGAATTGCAGATTGCTGTGCCCGTGAAAGCCGAGCGCGCAATCGGATCGATCTCGCGCCGCCGTGAAATATGCGTGAACGTCATCCGGCAACATGCTGCCCGCTGAATCGACGCAGTAAACCACATCTGCCCCGGCGGCTGCGCCCGCCTTTGCCTTTTCGCCGAACATTTCGGCGGAAATGCCGTAGGTTTTCATGAAATTGAGGCAAACTTTCAGGCCTAATTCTTTGCCGAGAGTCAGGTAAGAAAAAGCCTCTTCGATTTCGGGCGCGTGGTAACCGATGCGAATGAAATCGAGTCCCGCAGCCCGCGCGGACCTCAGTTGATCGGCGGTTCCGATGCCAGGAATAAAAAAACATCCAATCTTCGCGTGCGGCGCAGCCCGCTTGGCCGCTTCAATCAGCCGTTCATCCGACGCAGGCATGGTGCCTTTGCCCGCCTTAGCAGCGCCTAATCCGACGCCGTGACCAACCTCGATCCAACCAAAGCCCAGCCGGTCAAGCACCCCAGCCATCACCGCGGTATCGTTTTCCGTGAACTTGAAATCGACCGCGTAACTTCCGTCGCGCAGCGTACACTCCAGAATCTCGACTCGCCGTCCGGAGAGAGTCTGCGGCACAGATTCATCTTTGGCCCGCGATGTTTGATCGGACATCCTAGATTCTCCGCAACACTGAAAACCCCGACTGCTGGCTGTCTTGTGAGCCAGTATATTACCAGTTCTAACCCTGAGGATAAGATTGTCCGCGCACGGATTGCACCGCTTCTAATATTCCGCCGGCCCACGCGGCGGGCGAGTAGGCTTCGATGCGTTCGCGGCTACGGCAGCCCATTTCTCTTCTTCGCGCGGAATCCTCTAAGCTCGCCATCGCTTGCGCCAATTGAGACGCGTCGCCGGGCGGAACTATGAATCCGTTCCAGTCGTCTTGCACAAGATCCAATGCGCAGCCGGCCACATTCGTGGCAATCACTGGCAAACCGCACGCCATGGCTTCGTTAACCACCAATCCCCAAGGATCGCTGTGCGTGGGGAAAACGAATCCTTCGGCAAGAGCGTAAATCTCCGGCAACTCCTCGCGATGCACGAAACCCAGGAATTGAATGGTGCCGGGTCTAATCTGCTCTGCCCGTTCAATCATTTCCGGCTGATCGGAACCTGTTCCTGCAAAAACCAACCCAATTTCTTCGCGAAGAGCCCCCTCCAGCCGCGAATAAGCGTCCAGAAGGTCGAATACTCCCTTCTCTCTCACCAGCCTTCCCACATAGAGAAAATATCGGGAAGGCAACTGATGATGAACTCGCATTCGAGCTTCATCCCCGCGCGCCGCCTCGGCCAATCTCGAGAACATCGCCGTATCCACGGCATTCGGCGCGGTAAAGATCTCTTGCTCCGCGATGCCCAGCTCCTTTAAGTAATTCAAAGACGATTTCCCGGGAACTACGAATCCGCTGCACAGCTTTAGAAACCGCACCTTCATCAATTCCACCATTCGATAACCGCGGCGGCGGTCCCAAACCGTACTCTCGGACCACAGCAATAACGGCACGCGATGGGACTTCGCCCAGTAAGCGGCCTCCCACGAAGCCAGATAGTTATATCCTCCACACAACACTACATCGGGCTTGATGCGGCTTAGAGTCGACCGTATGCCACGATTGATCAGGAAATTGTATTTTCCCAGCCGCTGCCGCCACGACGGCAGCACGTGGTAATGAAATTTTATTTCGTCCTTGTAGACCTTCCACTGGCGTAGCGTGGGATCGTTTTCGGAAAGAAATATTACCTCGACTTCAAGCTCCCGCCTCTCGGCTAATGCGTTGAGAACGGGAATGCGGTACGGCGCGATAATCTCGGTGACGATGACCAGCTTGGGTCTCACGCGGCTGACTCCCCACAGCGCGCATCCCGTTGCGCACGCTCCCTACGCGTGAACCGGACGCCTGAACGGATAAACCTGAGAGTAACGGAGTATTTGAGCACGGGCCTTCGTTTATGTTCGCAGCAGAAACCCATAGTACACTGCGGACTTCACACTGCGGATCTCACCATGTCACTCTCTCCGCTGCTAGACTCACAACAACATGTCGCTGAAGAACCTCATACGGGCCGTCACTCCCAACGGAATCTGCGAATACTCCATCCGCCGCCACGGCTTTATGCGTCTGGCCCATAGTGCGTCTCAGGCCACTTTCGCCGCACTTTCTCCGCGTAAATACCGGAACCTATGCGACTCGCGGTTGAGTCTCCTGCCGCAGTCCATTCTTTCGACTTTGCGCACTTGCGTTGACGCCGGCGCGAACGCCGGCAACTGGACGCAAGCCTTGCTCGACTCTTTCCGCCCCACGCGTGTGATCGCAGTTGAATGTGAACCCCGCATGGTAGGCCCCCTTAAGGCAAGATTCAGCGCTCTTCCCCAGGTCACTGTTTTAGACGTCGCCCTTGCGGAAAGCGCGGGCGTAGCGGCGTTCCATCAGTTGCGCCATCCGGCCGGATCCTCGCTGTTGAAGCCCAGGGACGAGGTAAAGAAACAGTTCGCCGACAACTCCTGGGACCTCCTCGGAACCGTGGAGGTGCGAAAGATCGGCTACGATCAACTGGTAGCGGACGAAGAAGAAATCTCCATCCTCAAACTCGATATCCAGGGCGCCGAGAGAAGCGTAATCTCAAGTTCGCAGCAAGGTCTCGATAAAACAAAGAGCATTATCCTGGAAGTTACCTTCACCCCCCACTACGAAGATGACGCGGGATTTTCCGAGCTCCATCAACTGATGGCCGGAAAAGGATTCGGACTGTATCGTCTTTCTCCCGCCTATGACCGGGGAGCCAGAGCGCTCTACGCCGATGCGGTCTACGTCCGCGAAGATATCCTGCGCACCCTCGCTCCGGAAAGGTAAGAGATATTAAGAGATAAAAGATTAAATATAAAAATAGAGCCAGACTACTTGCGTTAAGCAACATCCTCTGAAGCTCCCGATTGCGAGACCTCATCCAGCAGCGTCATCCAGCCTTCCGCCGTCACCTTCCAATCGAACATACTCCGGCATCGTTCGTATCCCGCCTGCCCCAGCTTCCTGCAATATTCTGGCTTTGCCAGTAACTCGGCGATTGTGGCGGAAAATTCCTGCACGTTCTCCGGATCAATCAGCCGCCCCGCATCGCCGATCACCTCCGGAATGCCTCCCCTGCTCGCTCCCACCACGGTTGTAGCGCACGCCATCGCCTCCGCGTTCACCAGTCCAAAAGGTTCCTGATAGAGCGACGGACACGCGAAAACCGTCGCCTTCTGAAACTGCAATGCCAGGTCGCGATCATGATCCAGGTATCCGGCAAACTGAATTTGAGCCTGCCTTCGTTCCCTGAGCGAATCCGCCAACTCACGAACCTGACGAACATAAGGCGTCTCTTGATGCGTTCCAAAGCCGGTCGTACCGCCGATTACGAGTTTCGCGTCGGGATGGGCATTCAGCAGCAGTTCGTACGCCCGCAAAAGTTGCAGCACACCTTTTTCCACATCAAAACGCCCCACGAAAAAAATCGTCTTTGGTTCGCGGACTTCTTCTCGAGGAAAAAATATTTGCAGATTCGCGCCATTGAAGATCACGCGAGTTTTGGCATTGAGAGCGGCAGACTTGGAAGCGAATGTTCCACGCAGGTATTGGCTACAGACTGCAACTGCATTCACGTTCAATGCCAACTCATCCAGTGATTTCGTGGTCCAGTGCCCAAGATGATCGTTGTGCAGGTGAAGTACAATCGCGCCGTTAAACCGCATCGCTCGCAATGCTCGCACCCACTGCGGACGATTGTGGACGTGAACGATATCGAATGAGCGCAGCCGGCGGATCAAAGCGCGCAGCCACAAATTTTCCTCAAACCGCCGCCCCACCGGAATTCGCGCCAGCCAATCGCATGCTCGCCAGATTCCGCTGCTCTCATGCGGAAGCGGGTATAAATCTTTCTCGCTCGTGGGAAATCCAAAAACTTTCAGGGTGACCCGCTCACGCAGACGGCTGTAAACTTCGTAAGTCCACCGGGCGATCGCTCCTCCGTAATAAGAACTGAATTGCTCACGCCCGGAAAGCAGCACCGCCACCGAATGTCGATTCAACCCCGAATCGCTACTCACTCCGAATCCCCAAATTGTCGCATCAGCATAGTTTTGCCGAGTCCAGCCGCGGCCATCGAATACACAACCGCGCCGGCCGCTACCACCATCAATGGTCGAGAACTATATGCATTCGCCAGGCGCACTACGCCGACCATTAACAACGCGGAAAATCCGGCCACCGCGATAAAAGGATTCTTCCATAGGTCCCGCAGATCGTGAGGAATAAGAAAGTAGGCTGTGGCGGCAACCGCAACTTCACCGAGGACGAACGCCACACAAACTCCCGGTAGTCCAAAAAAACGAACAAGAACGAATGAGAACAAAGTCGCCGTAGCCGCGCCCACCGTGGCCGAAACCAGGTACGCGCGATGACGTCCGAGCGCATAAAGTATCGTTCCCGAAAGTAGCGACGCCAGCGGAGCCGCTAGCAGGAACGGCGCCATCCAGCGAACCGGCCCCACCGCGCCCACGTAACTCGCTCCCATCACCCACGGCACCACCAGATGCGCCGTAGCCAGAGTTCCCAATGTGAGCGGAAGACTGACGGCAGCCAGCGCCGAAACCGAAGCTCGTACAAGCCGCTTTAATCCGACCCCGGATTGCGCGGAGAGCGCGATTCGCGGCATGACCACGCTTAACGCGATGTTGACAAAGTTCCTGAGTATATCTACAAAGCGCACCGCCGCAGCGTATAACCCCAGCGCATAATCGCCCAGGAACCAGCGCACCACCAGATGCCCTACCCGGTGGTAAACCGTAGCCATCATAGTTGTGGCGGCATAGTGCAGGCTGGTCGCCATGATAGTTCCCCAACGGCCAGGACTGATCTTTAGCGACGGCCGAAATCCTTTGCGCCAGAGCACGCCCCATCCCACGAGATTGGCCGCCAGTGCCGATACCAAAATGCTCGCGGGCAGCCAGAAAATATCTTTCGGAGAACGCACCAGCAGCAGCACTCCCGCCCCATACAGAGCTTGCTGCATCAAACTCAGGACGGCCCGCGCGTGAAATAATTCCAGAGAATTCAACAGAAAGTCCGCTCCCGTCAAACCCACGCAAAGTTCCGCCACTCCGTATCCGCGTAACAACCAGCGCACCTCGGAACGGGCCTCGAAACTGGCCACAACCAGCAGCGCAAGCATGGCGGCTAAACTACTCAGGAAGCGCAATGTCAGAAAATCCGGAAGCAGTTCCGCAGCGGCATGTCGGCGAGCCGCAACCTGTTGCGTCAGATGGGTCGTAAGCCCAGGATTCGCGGCCACGTCGAAAAAAGCGCAGAGCGCGACCACATAACTCCAAAGACCGTATGTCTGCACTCCCAACCGCCGCACTAGAATCGGAAAAGTGACCGAAGTGATTGCCAGCCCCAGCACACGCGCGGTTCCTACCGACAAAAAAAATCCGCCGTAGCGCACGAGCGCCTTGCTTCGTTTCATCGTTCAGTCACCCGGAACGGGAAAAAGTGTTCAAGATACTCTCTGTCGAGAGTAAGGCCGGCGTCTTTGTGCAGCTTCTTCAAACACCACCGCCCACTGTTCGGCAATCTTGTCCCAGTCGAATTGTCGCGCGTGTTGAGCCGCGGCCATGCCAAAAGCGCGGCGGAGTGCAGCATCTCCGGCAAGCTGATCCAGTCGCGCAGCGAGTTCAGGGTCGGATCCAACCAGAAAACCAGTCTCCCCGTTCACCACATAATCCGAGCGGTATAAATCCATCGCGATCGCCGGCAGCCCACAGGCGGCAGATTGAAGCAGCACCTGCGGATTCCCCTCGAGGATGCTGGGAAAGAAAAAAATATCCGCTTGCCGCATCTCCTCGCCCAACTGCTCCGGCGTTAGATGACCAAGAAAAGAAACGTTGCGGCAACCCAGTTCTTGCGCAAGCCCGCGGCACGCCGCTTCTGTTTCGCCCCTGCCCGCCACCCTGAACCGCGCACCCGGCAATCGCGCCGCTTGTTGGACCACCAACTCCACCCGCTTGCGCGCTTGCAGCGACCCCGCATACAGCACAACCAGATTGCAATTCTCCACATGCGGTTCGCGCAGAAAAAAATTACTGCGATCCACGCCATCATACATAGGGCTTGCTTCCACCCCGAACATCTCTCGGATCGAATCCGCCACGTGCATCGAGTTCCCAAAAACCCTGTCCCCCTCAAGGATCGACCTGCCAATCAACCCTCGTCCCGTCACCGCATCCATCGCCATCACAATGTACGTAATCAGCGCAGTGTGCAAGCTCATGCGCTTTCGCAAACTGAAGAACGCATGATCCAGCGGTCCGGTGCGTGGAAAAAAATAAATATCTGGAGGCGGCAACAGGCAGTACCGCAGCAGGCGCAGCGTGTTCCCATGACTCGTCCACCGCACCAGCCGCGTGTTTTTGCGCGCGCGCAGCCGCGGATCGGGCGTGTCGCCATCGCAGAGCATGGTTACTTGGAACCGGTCTTCTGGTAGGCGTGAAACGATTTCTTTTACGGTAAGCGCCTGGGCATTGGTGTTATCCGCATTCGCATCCGACGGCGTAAAGATGGTGATAGGACGAGCTTGGGAGCGAATCATGGTGGCTGAAGCCCTAGTTTAACCGCTTTTTCCTCCGCGAGTGATGCCGCGCTAACCAGCTCAAGACCGCTTCTTCTGCATTAATCCGTTCAGCGCCCGACGAACCATCGAATCCACCTTAGGCGATTTTTTCAATTCGCTGGCAGTGCGATACTTCGCCATTTCCAGCAAATGGCGAAGCCTCGATCGTGTGAGCGTGACATGAAGCGTCTGCCGTGTGCTGTTCCCAAAGCGTTCCTTGTAGCCTTCCGCACCCAGCCCGAGATCGACCGTTTCCATCCCTTCCATATCGCAAGCTTCGATCACAATCCTCGAAAGCAAACAGTGCCCCGGAGAATTCGCTTCGTGCCGGCTATCGAAAGTGGGCTGATACCAGAACCAGCCTCCGCCAAACTGAAATCCATAATTCCACGCAACCGGGCGCTCTTGAATTTTGAGCATGCTCAAGGTGACGACACCAGTCTTGTCAAATCGCTTGGCCAGCTCTTCGAGGAACACCCGCCGCTCCAGCGTCGCCAGACTGCTCGTGCGTCCAGTGGCCAGAAAGCGTGCCACGTGGGCAGCTGCGAATCCCGGCAGCGCGGCTTGAATTTTTTCCGGCGTCTGTAGATGAACGAAGCTTACCGGACCCTCCCGCTCCATTTCGCGCAGATAGCGGCGAAGCTTTTTCTTGTTCACAAGTGAAGTCTTCAGCTCCCGGCGGCGATCTCCCGTGCCTAAGTCGACCTGCGCGCATAAATACGCGGGCCGTATGTAAACGTGGAAACCGTGCTTTCCACTGTTGTCGCGCAGTTCCGTCGCAGTCGGTGAATCGGCGGGAAGGTTTGCCAGCGCCAGCGATGCCGCGTGAATTTTGCCCAACTCGGCGAAAACGGCGCCGATGAACTCCCCCCTACGTAGTGGCGCAATCAGGAAGTCGCAGTAGTCGGCCGTAGTGCCAGCCAGGAAACTTAGATTCTTTCCATCACGATCGCTCGCGAGCGACGCTACTCCGATCAGATCGCTTCCTTCGTATCCCAGGAGCAGTAGTGGTTTCAACGATGCCCGGTACGCCGCCTGCACCGCCAGAGCCCACTCATACGTATAGAACACTTGCGGCCGGCTTGTTTCCAGCGCAACTACATTCCACTGGCGTTGCAGCTCGGCATCCTCTGGAATCTCCCTGTATACGGCAATGCGCAAGACTCACTTTTCTCCGCGGCTGGGAACTTGGTGAATCCATAGTAGTACCGATTCGACGCCAGCCGACCGCTGGTTCGCGCAGATGAGTAACTAAAGCTGTTCGCATTTCGCATGCAGCGCGCAGGCAGATCGTGCGTCCAGAAGATCGTCCGCGAAAAAAATCGTCGCGCAACAGAATTTCACGTCCTTCGAACCAGATCCCAGTTCAGCGGTGTACCGCGCTTGATCTCTTGCGCCGCAGTCTTTCCCAACACCTCAGTCAGATGCCGCGTGTGCAGCCCGTTTCCGGGCCGGATGGAGCGCACATTTTGAGCCGTGAATATTCCACCTTGCTTTACATCCTCCACCACAAACAGCGAGCGTCTGAACGCGCGGCTCGCATCTTCTTTTTCGCTCAAACCAAAACGCACTTCGCCCAGCGATTTTTCCGCGGCCCACACCGCGTCCACCATGGCTTTGAACTCGTGCGGCTCAAGCGAGAACGCACTGTCGGGACCTGCCACCGATCGCGATAGCGTTAAATGTTTTTCAATGATGCACGCGCCCAGCGCGGCCGCGGCTACCGGAACCGCGATGCCCATGCTGTGATCCGACAATCCCACCGGAACGCCGAATCGCCGCGCCATCTCCGGAATCGTTCGCAAGTTCATCTCGTGCGCGGGCGCAGGGTAGGCGCTCGTACACTTCAGCAGCGCAATCTCAACCGCTCCAGCATGGCGGGCTGCCTCCAGAGCTTCCTCGATCTCTTCCACTGTAGCCATGCCAGTTGACATGATCAGTGGCTTCCCCGTGCTCGCCATCTTTCGGATGAGTGGAATGTCCACCAATTCGAACGATGCAATCTTGTGGGCAGGCACATTCATCTTCTCCAGAAAATCGACCGCCGTCGAATCGAAGGCGCTGGAAAAACAATCCATTCCCAAATCCTCAGCCACTTCCTTCAGTCGGGGCTGCCACTCCCACGGCATAAACGCTTCGGCATAAAGGTCGTGCAGCGTGCGGCCATCCCAAAGTGTCCCTCCGCTCACGCGGAATTCCTCGCGCTCGCTGGCGAGCGTAATTGTGTCCGCCGTATAAGTCTGCAATTTCACCGCATCGGCGCCCGCATCTTTGGCCGCGTGAAGGATGCGAACCGCTTGCTCGTAGTCGCGATTGTGATTGGCCGAAACTTCCGCAATCACGTACACCGGGAAATTTTTCCCAACGCAGCGCCCCGCTATGTGCAACATCTCAGTCACGCTACAATAGTCCTCTCCAAAACAAAATAGACGGTTTCCTGCCCCTCGATCACTTCCGCCGGTAGGCGTTGGAACCCCGCGCCCGCAAACAGTTTCAGCGAAGGCTCGTTAGCCGGTTTCACATAGGCATCAATAAAATGAATTTGGGAGTCCTGAAATAATTTCTCCGTCGCAAGCGTCAAAATTTGCTGGCCTAGTCCCCGTCCACGAAAATCCGCTCCCAAACTGATCGATAACCCCGCACGTTCCCCTTCGATCTGATAGCGGACCTCGCCCACGCGGACTTCATTCCTCATCGCAGTGTAGAGAATTGCTTGCGGATCGGCGAGCCGCGCCCGGAACCACTTGGCATGTTCCTCCCAGGAGATCGGTTCGGAGCGGAACGAAGCCGCCCGCGCCTGCGGTTCATTCGCCCACTCCCAAAAAATTTCGCAATCCGCCTCCAGGGTACGGCGCAGCCTTAGACCCGACAAAAACGCAACCACCCTTTCGGATCCCCGGCCATCCACTAGCTTTCGGCCATTGCTGGACTGCTTTATCCTTTCGCTTTCTGAACTCAGTAGTGCGGCCAAATTCTCCGCGATCACAACCGCGCTGACTCCGTTCTGTTTGCCAAGATTGTGAGCAATCCCCATTCTCTCCGCATTCTCCGCAACACTTTCCTGATTCACCGCCAACGCAACAAGGACGCTCGGCAGCCCCAGGAAACAAATCTCCCAGAACGTTGTGCCCGCCGCCGCGACTGCTACGTCAGCCCACGTCATCCATTCGCTCACCTCGGATGAGTCAACGATCATCCGTATTCCACTCTTCGGTTCGCCGATCATTTCTTGCAACGCGCACAAATGCGGATTGCTTCCCCCGACAAGGACAACTATCTCCAGAGTTGCATCGGAAATTTTCCTGATCGCTTCGATCACTCGGGCGGTCAGATTGTCCGGATCGCTGCCTCCCATTGTGACCAGAACTTTCCTTCCGCGTGGAGCGATCTCCCGCCGCCAGTCACGCCACCGGCGAAACTCCCTTCGAAGCATCGCGTACCGAGGCCCCAGCAGCAACTGAGTACCGTGCTCCCGCTGCTCGTTCTCCCGCCCTTCATAGAGGCTGCGCCTTGCATGCATGTTCTGATTCAACACCAGGTCGGCACTGTAAGGACTCGCGTGTACGTGATCGTCCATGAACAGCAACTTGAATCCAGACTCTTTTATGTCCAACTGATAGCGCGAGCCGAACTGATAACCGTCGACCACAATCCAGTCTGCATTTTTTCTTACTGCGATTTCCTTTGTTCGCTCCGCATCGTTGGCAGTCCCAGCACTGGCCGCAACGCTCTCTACTTCGATTCCTTCTTCTTGCAGCCGTCGATCGAAGGATGGCGTGGTTTCCGCCATGGCGAAAATTGCACCGCCTCCGGAATCCTGCCATGCCTGCGCCAGCGCGAGACATCGCATCACGTGTCCCGTTCCCATAGCGACATTGGCGTCTGCGCGGAGTAAAAGTATCTTCTGAATCGTCTTCTCCTTGGCGTTCCGTGCCGATTTCACTCAGCTCGCAACTACCGCGCGGCGCTTCCGCGAGGCTGTTACGAATTCCCGTAAGCGCCCGGCCGTGGCCGGTGACCAGCAATTTTCCCGCACTTCCTCGCGGGAAACATAGTGCTCCAGATATTCGGGGATTCCCTGAATTTCTGCTGGACCGTTCAGAGCCAAACCAACTCCGAAACGAACGAACTGCTCGATATATCCGTACGGCCAGAATTCCAACCATTTACACAAGAAACACGGAATGTCCCGGATGGCACATTCAAACGCCACCGTGGAAAGGATAGTGATTCCGAACCACGCTTTCGCCAGAAGATCCTCCGTCAGAGATCCGCTGACAATTCGTGTAACGGCTTTTTGTGCGGGGCTCAGAATACGGCATATTATTTTGGTCCGTTCCCGCCCGCTTTCCGCCGGATGCAATTTCACGATCAGCTCGCGTCCCGTAGCCAGCGCCAGCTCTGCAAGTGGAGGCAGAATGTCGCCATAGAATTCTTCCTGCCGGCCTGCACCGGAAACATCGCATGCTTCAGAAAAAAAGATCAGATAAGGTTGAAATTTATCGGGCCTCGATGCTTCGCAAGCAGCCCAGTTCGCAGGCGGGGCGGGCGCAGCGATCTCCACGGTTTCCTGCGGCACGCCACAATTTCTCACCAGGTAATCCTTCTCCATTCTTCCTTTCGCCCAGATAACTTCTCCGTAACTGCGCTTAAAAACATAACGCCCATCCAAAGCCCCGTGATGGCAGGCAATGTTCGGCAATCCGCGCCCTTGCGCCAGCAGCAACGGAATACGCGTGTAGGGATTACTGTCATCCGCGCATAACACGGCTTCGACAGGTTCCGTGTCCAAAACATTTCGCCACGCGTCGCGAACTTCCAATCCATGCCGGAAGCGTTGCGGAAAACTATCCAAATAACCCAGGCGCTGCAAAATGTCGAACTCCGCCGTTCCTGCCAGATCGTTCAGCAAAGATCCCCAGCGCTCACACATTTTTCGATTCTCATTGCCGCGGTCTTCCAGCGAGGCGTACGAGGATAGCCACGCCGTAGCAACATTCTTCGGAGGATCTTCCACCCACCCACTCTTCCGCGTGCTGACCAGAAGAAACTCTTCTCCGGGAAAAGTATTGGCATAAGCTATACCCGTTCGCGAAACATTTACGTAGGCCGTGGGTAGCAAAACAACGGGCCGCTTCGAAGGCTTGCGTTTCCGCACCACGCGCCCGCGAAGTTGGTATCCCGCGTCGTACTTGTCCCAGAAAATATCGACGATCTGCGGTGCGGAAAGCTTTTTTGAAATCCGAACGTAGTGTCCAATCCCGCCCTTTCTGGCTCCTCGGCGCAGCGGAAAGCTCTTGACGCGCTCCGGCAACAAAGCTTGCAGAAGGCTGCCATGAAGCCCGGAACGCGTCACCTGCACTTCATCAGCGGAGCCAAATGTCTGGACAAGGCGTTGCAGCAGAATCAGCGTCTCCAGCTCCCCGTGCAGGAGAATCGACATAATCTCCCACCAATCCAGTCCGTATTCATCCATCAGTCGCCCGTAGCCAAGATCCATCAGGCGGCGCACCCAGCGAAAATCTTCAAAACCGTCGCGTAGAGAATCGAGGGTTGTCACGCTGCAATGAAAGTGCCGACTCCAGCGCTCGTAGGTTTTGTTTCCGCCCATTCCGAGGTCGATGATGCGATCCCAACGCTGATTCGCCCACGGACCAGCATCGGCGGAATCGAGAGGATCGATCAGAAGGACTCGCATACACTTCACCAGGCGGTGAATCCGCCATCCACAACCAGGCAGTGGCCAGTGATGTAGGAGGCTTCGTCTGACGCGAGAAACGCGGCCGCGCTGGCCACTTCGTCCGCCGCAGCCATTCGACGCAACATGGTTTTGTCCGAATATCTCTTCACAAATTCTTTTGACTGTGCGGACCCCACTCCGCCCGCAACCAGCGCATTCACTCGCACTTTGTGCTCACCCCAGGCAGCGGCAAGCCAGCGCGTCGCGGCTTCAGCCGCCGCCTTCACTGCAACATATTGCACCGGAGTAGGCGCCATTCCTTCGGGATAAATTCTCTGGTCCACACCCATCTGACCGTAGATGGAAGATAGAAATATTACGCTCGCCGGCTGACCTGCAAGGCGCTCTAAGCTCTGCCGCAACAATAGAATGTGCCCCGCGATATCGGCGCCAAATAAATTGGTAAATGATTCGTGTGTAATCTTTTCAAACGCCACACCAAGCCCCTCTCTTAAGGAAGCGTTGGCCACAATGATCGTCGGCACGCTCGCCTGACGCTCAACCGTATCCAGGCAATCGCGAATGCTCTTCTCGTCCGCCAGGTCGAGTTGCACCGGAATGTACTTAGCGCCTGCATTTTCTCTTTCGTCAACCCACGCTTTCGCTTTCGATAAGTCCCGGGAAGTGATGGCCACAATGGCTTGCTCCGCGGCAAGTCGCGCCGCAATCGCGCTTCCCAACAAACCCGTCCCGCCCGTCACCAGCGCAACCCGGCCTCCGATTCCCTTCATGCCGCCCTTTCCGCCAGAAGCAGTTCACAAAGTTTCAGATCAAATTCCACCGCAACATGCACCGATCTCTCCGGCGGCGTCTCTATCACACTCATCCGCTCTCCGAAGAAATGCCCCACCCGTGCCAGCGCAGCCAGTCGCCCAATCTTGATAGAACCGTTGGGACGAAAAACCGCCGGCAACAGCGGCCGCTCCTTCATATATTCGTTGCCAAAATACATTCTCCAATGATCGTTGCCGTTGGGAACAACCGCCCAGTGAAAATAGTGCGGATCGACCGCCGTCACGCTCACCAGAAAATCCAAATCACTTTCCCGGAATTTTTTTACCGCAGTGGTTAGATCATCCACGCTGCGCAGCGGAGAAGTCGGCTGAAGGCATACCAGAGTATCCGCGGAATGCCCCGTGTCTGAAAGATGTTCGGCCATGTGCTGGCACGGTACGTGGGAGGCGACAAGATCCCCACACAATTCCTCCGGCATCAGGATAGGAACACTCGCGCCATACGCGCGCGCAACCTCGGCAATTTCCTGATCCTCAGTACAGACGTAGACACGATCAAAGAGTCCGCTTTCCCGCGCTACTTCAATCGTGTGCGCGATAAGCGGCACACTCGCCAGCATTCGCAAATTTTTTCTCGGAAGCCGCTTGCTTCCTCCACGCGCCGGAATTGCGCAGACCATCGCTTCAGCCATTCGATCTCCCCGACGCAAAAGCGCTGTGATGAATGGGCTCCAGGGGAGATTGGCCGTCTCGTGCCGTCAGGCCGCGAACCAGCAACTCCGCTAACTCCAGATCCTGCTCGTCATCAATATCGATTCCACGATTCGCATCCATCGGAGCCAGATGGAATGGCGATCCATAGAAAGCGTTTTGCCCGAGAAAGTCTTGCGTGCGCGCCCACCAGATTGCGCCCGTCGGGCAGAATGTTTTCGATAATTCCTGGCTTCTGACCAAATAACGATCGCCGAAAAGCCATCGTCCTGCGTTCTCCTCGGAGACGACCGCCCACTGCGGATACACTCCTCGATAAGGAACCACGGAAATCTGAAAGCGGCGGCCATTCTCTCGAAAAATCTTCCAATGCCCGCGAATATCTTCGCTGCGAAGCAGTGGACAGTTCGGCATGCACTGGCAAATGGCCTCCGGTTCAATGCCCCTGTCGCGCATCACGTCCAAAACGTGCCGAGCCACATCCACAAGCTGCGCCGAATCGCCGGCTAATTCCAGGGGACGCAACACGAAACTCGCACCATACGATTCCGCAACCCGTCCGATGGCAGCGTCATCGGAGGATACAATCACCTCCGCAAACAGTCCGCTGTTCACCGCTGCCGAAATCGCGTAAGCTGCTATGGGATGCCCGAAGAAAGCCCGCAAATTCTTTCCCGCCAGCCGCTTGGACCCGCTGCGCGCGGGAATGATGGCGATCAACTTACTCAAACGCTACCCACCTTTTCTCCGCCGAAGCAGTCCGCGCGGCCAGCGCAACCTGCAAGGTTAGTTCCGCTTCCATCAAACTTCGGTTCGTGGTCGCACGCTCCTGCACGCGCGAAAAAAAATCCTGAACTTCCGCAACATACATCTGATTGCTCTCGAACTCGTAATCGATAATTTCTGCCTCGGCCCGCGGCCGCATAATGCACACCTGATTCTTACTGTGCTCCCATTCCACTCTTGCCCGGTCTCCCGCCACCACGCACGAGCGCGATGAAGTCGTCTGCGCAAAATCCATGTGAATGTCGGCTTGCGCCCCGGAGCACAGCCGAATCAGAATCGTCGCGCAATCTTCTACGTCTACCTCAAGGGCGCTCACCCGCCCTGCCATGCATGTCAGTTCGCGCGGCGGCCCGAGTAGCCAGAGCATGTAATCGATTTCGTGCGAGGCATCCAAAATAATGCCGCCGCCCAGCTCGTGGCGCGCCGTATAGCTCTGCCGGTAATCCTGCCAGGGCCGCCAATCCGGCAAGTATTGTGCGACTTCAGCCCGCCCCCAAAGAATCCGCCCGGCGACTCCCTCATCCACCAACCGCTTTAGCGCTTGGATCCCTGGGTTGAAACGCAGGTTATATCCCACTTGCACAACGCGGCCAAGCCTCTGCGCCTCGTTCTTAAGCTCGGCTACCCCATCGAGATGATTGCTGAGCGGCTTCTCAATAAAAACGTCAGCGCCGCTTCGAAGCGCGCACAGGGCCTGTTCAATATGAAATGCCGGAGGCGTACAAATAAAAACTACACTGGGATGAAATGTCCGTAGCCCCTCGCCTAAATCCGCAAAACCCTTCACGGATAATTCATCTTTTACCGTTTGCAGTCTGGCGGCGTCGGTATCGGCTGCCGCTAACTTCTGGATTCCCACCTGCCGGAGGTTCGCCATGTGACGGCGTCCGATCGAGCCCGCACCTGCGACCAGCACCGAATATTTTTCAAAACAAACCGGCGCCGCGTTCATAGCGCGAATGCCAGGGTCACCTTCTTGACCGCCGCGATTACATCCTCCACATCCCCATCCGTCATTCCGTGAAACATCGGCAGGCTGATGAGCCGTTCGTAAGCGTCTTCCGCAACTGGACATTCGCCCACCTGGTGCCCCAGATGATCGCGATAGTAAGAGTGGAGATGCACCGGAATGTAGTGAACATTGACGCCGATGTTTTCGGCGCGGAGCGCGCGAAATATCTTGCCTCGGTCCGCAGTTAGCTTTTCGAGATTCAACCGCGCCGGATAAAGATGCCACGCCGGATTCACGCCGCTTCGTACCGCGGGTACGGTCACCGCTTCAAGCTCGCGAAACGCGGCAGTGTATCGCGCCGCGATCTCCCGCCGCCGCGACAGGTTTTCATCGAGCTTCTTCATCTGCGACAAGCCCAAAGCGCAGCCAATATCGGGGAGCCGGTAGTTGAAACCGAGCAGCACCATTTCGTAATGCCACTGTCCGGCGCTCTGGCGCTGGCGCGCGTCGCTCGATATGCCGTGATTGCGAAATCGCTTTAAAGTCTCGGCATAGTCGTCGCGATCCGTGGTCACCATGCCGCCTTCCCCGGTCGCGAGATGCTTCACCGGATGAAAGCTGAAGACCGTCATATCCGCAATGCTGCCGCTACGCCGCCCCTTGTATTCCGCGCCCAGCGCGTGCGAGGCGTCTTCAATCACAACCAGCCCGTTCGCCTCCGCAAGTTGCTTCATCTCATCCAGGTCCGCCGGATGCCCGGCATAATCAACCGGAAACACGGCCCGCGTCCGTGGCGTGATGCGCGCTGCAACCCGCTCCGGATCGAGATTGAGCGTGTCGGCGCTGACGTCCGCAAAAATCGGCGTTGCCCGCTGGTACAAAACGCAGTTCGCCGTCGCCGCAAAAGTCATCGGCGTGGTAATCGCTTCATCGCCGGACTTAAGCCCGGCAGCGAACGCCGCACCGTGCAAGGCGGCCGTGCCGGAACTGAAACTCACCGCATGTTTCGCGCCCACCCATGCGGCGAAGGCCTCTTCAAATTCCGCAACTTTGGGCCCCGTTGTAAGCCAGTCGGAACGCAGCACATCCACTACAGCCTTGATATCGTCCTCATCAATCGACTGCCGGCCATACGGAAGCAAAGTCTTCCGCACCGGAGTTCCTCCGTCGATGGCGAGCGCTTCGCGAGTCATGGGCAGCACGGGCATGATTTACGCCAGCTTCGTTTTCTTGCCGAGGTCCAAAAATTCTTTCTATGCCGGGATCGCGGACTTCGCCGCGGTTCCCGGCTCAATCAGTTCATGCAGTTGATCGTTGGTAAGCCAGTCTTCGTTGCTGTCGCTGGTGTAGCGGAATCCCTGCGGCAACTCCCGCCCATGTACCCAGTTTCCGCGCTTCCACCACGGGTGCGTCGGCTGGATGACGTACATATCATCCAGTTCCACCGCGTTGCGCGCTTCGTCTTCCGAGAGCAACACCTCGTGCAGTTTCTCTCCCGGCCGAATGCCGATGCACTCCACCGCGCATCCCGGAGCAACCGCCTCAGCCAGATCCACCAGTCTCATGCTGGGAATCTTCGGCACAAAAATTTCGCCCCCGTGCATCTGCTCAATCGACTGAATCACAAAGCGCACGCCCTGTTCCAGAGTCAGCCAGAAGCGCGTCATGCGCGGATCGGTGATCGTGATCTTGCCGTGCTTGCGCTGTTCCATAAAAACCGGAATAACGCTGCCGCGGCTTCCCACCACATTCCCATACCGCGCACAACTGAACCGGGTTTCCTGCGCTCCCGCGTACGCATTCGCCTGCACAAAAACTTTTTCCGCGCACAGCTTGGTGGCTCCGTAAAGATTTACCGGGTTCACCGCTTTATCGGTGCTCAGCGCCAGCACGCGCTTCACCCCACGGTCGATGGCGGCATCGATCACATTGCGCCCGCCCATGATATTGGTCTGAATGGCCTCGAACGGATTGTATTCGCAGGCCGGAACCTGCTTCAGCGCAGCCGCGTGAACCACCACGGTTACCCCCGCAAAGGCGCGCAGCAGACGCGACGCATCCCGAACGTCGCCGATAAAATAGCGCAAGCTGGCATGGTCAAAGCCGCCCGTCCGCATATCATGCTGCTTCAACTCATCCCGGCTCAGGATCACCAGTCGCCTGGGGTGATACTCCCGCAGCATGATCTCGACAAACTTTTTCCCGAACGAACCCGTACCCCCCGTGACCAGCACCTCCTGTTCCGACCAATTCATCAAGCCCGCCATAGCCATCCAGTTTGATGTTTTTGCGCATTCCTACCCGATCCCGCTGCGAACAACGCGGCAAGCGCAGGGTCCCGGAGGAAGCGATGATTGCAACGTAGTATAGCGGAGTTTCTCGCAGGGGCGTGAATGCCATCCTGTTGCACAGCTATCGTTGCACTCGTGTTAAAGCACAGGAAGTGTTGCATCTCGATTCGTGAATTGTTTTTGACGAAAGCAATGCTAGAATATCCGCAAAACCAACATCACATGTTTTAAGAAAGTTCGCGGGCGGTGAACCAGCCACCGAGCCGCCGCTTTCTTGGTTGCGCGGGAATCGGCTGACGCAACTTTAGGCGCACGAAAATTCGCTCAGGAGAATGAATGGAATCCGGACCGCTGGTACCCAGTAACCCCATCATCCGCGAAATGCAGCCGCCGAACGGTGATTTTGGGAAGTCTGTCGGCCCGCGCGTCTACCCCGAACTTCTTTCGCAGGAATCCGCTCTCGGCGAGTATGTGCGAGTATTGATGAAGCGCAAGTGGACCGTTCTAGCCTGCCTCATCACCATCTTCTCCGTGGTCGCCATCGCCAGCCTCAAGATGACACCGGTTTACGAAGCCAGCGGCAGCATCGAAATCGATAAGCCCGATTCCGGGCTGGTCAACTTCAATAATTCCCCCACCTTCAACGTCGACTATTACGATCCCACGGAATTAGAAACCGAAGTGATGATCATGCAGAGCGATCTTCTCGCACTGCAAGTAGTCAAGGAACTCGCTCTCGACCGCCGTCCCGAGTTTGGCGGAAAGGCTCCGGCAATGTCTTCCTCTCTCGACCTTGCCCCCGATCCCCTGCAAGCAGATACCGCTCGCACCTCGTCGTTGCTGTCTGGGTTCCGTGGAAATCTCAAGGTTAACCTCTCTCCGAATACTCACATCATTAAGGTCTCTTTCCGCAGTCCAGACAAAGAGTTGGCCGCGAATGTGGTCAACACCCTCATGGAAACTTACCGGGACAACAACTTCAAGTCCCGCTTCGATTCCACCATGCAAGCCTCCGACTGGCTCACCAAGCAACTCGTCGACTTGCAGATGAAGGTGGAAACCTCCCAGGAAAAACTGGTCCACTATCAGAAAGAGCACGAAATTCTGGGCATCGACGAAAAACAGAACATCACCACCCAAAAGCTCGATGAATTAAATAAGGCCTTGACCTCCGCCGAATCCGAGCGCATGGACAAGGAATCGGTCTACCGTCTGGTGCAGGCCGGCGACACTGAGAGCATCTCCTCCGCCGCCAGCGTGCTGGATGACGCAGGCGCCGGTTCGCAATCGGCCTCCACCCTGCTCGAGACCCTGCGCACCAGGGAAGCTGACCTCAAAATTCAAGCCGCCGACTTGAACACTCAGTTTGGCCCCGCTTATCCAAAGCTCGCGCAAATCAACAACCAGCTCAAGGAAATCGATATTCAACTGCTCGCCGAAACCAAAAAAGTCAGCGGCAAAATCAAGGGCCTGTACATGGCCGCCCTCCAGCGCGAAAACATGCTGCATGACGCCTTGGAAAAACAAAAGCAGGAAGCCAATAAGCTCAATGAAAGCGCCATCGAGTACAGCCTGCTCAAGCGCGACCTCGACACCAACCGCCAACTCTATGAAGGACTGCTGGAAAAGCTCAAGCAGGCGGGAGTTTCGGCCGGACTGCGCTCCAACAATTTTCGCATCGTCGATAGCGCCCGCGTCCCCAACTACCCCATCGAACCCAACATCCCGCGCAATCTCTCCTTCGCCTTCATGCTGGGTCTCACCTCCGGCGTTGGCCTCGCATTTGTCCTCGAAGGCCTGGATAATACCGTCCGCACCACCGAGCAGGCGCAAATGATTTCCGGTCTTCCTCCCCTCGGCATGATTCCTCTCGGATCGAGAACCGCGCGCGAAGGGGCGAACTCAAAGCGTCTGGTCATCGCTTCCTCCTCCAAGGAATCGGTAGAGCTGATCACGCAGGTCAGGCCGCAATCCCAGATGGCGGAATCTTACCGCGCACTGCGAACCTCGCTGCTGCTCTCGAACCTCGGCGCACCGCCTAAAGTAATCATGGTAACCAGCGCCCTTCCCCAGGAGGGCAAGACCACAACCAGCATTAATTGCGCCGTGGTGCTTGCGCAAAAAGGAATTCGCGTACTCCTCATCGACGCCGACCTGCGCCGGCCCAGCATTCACAAAACTCTCGGCATGGGACCCCGCAGCGGTCTCAGCAACGTGCTCACTGGAAGCGCGACTCTGGAAACGGCGATCACGCGCTCCCCGATTCTTCCCAATCTCGATGTACTGCCCGCTGGAACTCCTCCGCCGAATCCCGCGGAACTCCTGGCCTCGGTCAACATGCGCAACGTTCTTGAGGAATTGCGCGGCCACTACGATCACATCGTGGTCGATACGCCTCCCACGCTCTCCGTCACCGATGCCGTCGTCTTATCCCCGCGCGCCGATGCCATCGTGCTCGTGATTCGTTCCGGACAAACTACCAAGCAGGCTCTGCGCCGCTCCCGCGATATTCTCACCCAGGTGAATGCCAAAGTTTCTGGCGTGCTGTTGAACGCCGTTGACCTGAGTTCGCCGGATTATTACTACTACTACGAATATCAGGGAAAATATGCCGGCTACTATCGCGATCAGCCTTCGCACGACGATGACGATGACAGCGAAGATGGCGGCGCCGAGGACCCGGTCGAGGCCTCGCCCAACAGCGCGTAATCGGAACTGATTCCTGTTTGCGCTTTCTGATTGCGCTTTTCACTGGACCACATGGAAATTTCCCTCAATTCCGCTTCGCGAAGAAGGCTCGCCATTGGTGCGGCAGCGGCTTTGTGCCTGCTTTATCTCTTTCTGGCGGGTCGCCTTTTTGCAGGATCTTTCTTCGGCGAAAGAGCCGAACTCGCCAGTCTCCGTCGCGCCGCTGCTCTGGACCCCTGGAACGCCGATTACCGCAATCATCTCGGACGCTACTACGCGCTGGTCGCCCGTGATCCCGAGGCCGCCATCCCACCTTACCGCGCCGCCGTGCAACTCGATCCGCATTCCGCGCGCTACTGGTTCGATCTGGCTTCGGCCTATCAGGTGCTGGGCGATATTACCAATCAAACCTCGGCGTTGGAGCACGCCATTCAGGCCGATCCCACCACCCCGGACGTCGCCTGGGAGGCTGCCAACTTCTATCTGGTGCAGGGCGATGATGCCAAAGCGCTGCGCGAGTTCCGCGTAGTTCTTCAGAACGAGCCCACGCTCGCCAATCCTGCCGTTCAATTCTGCTGGAGAATCAATCCCGACGTCGACGTTCTCTTGCGCGACGTTATCCCGCCCCGCTCCGAGGCCTATCTCGCCTTCCTGAGCCTGCTGATGCGCAAAGAGGAGACCGCCGCTACCGCCAAGGTGTGGGCGGCGATGGTGGCAACGCCCCAGCCCTTCGAGCTTCGCTACGTGAAGGACTATCTGCAGTACCTCTTCAATCACAAAGATGTCGATCAAGCTCGCCTGGTATGGCAGCAAGCGGCCCCGCGTTATGGCCTAACCGCTTACGTGCCCTCGGGACACAATCTAATCGTCAACGGTGATTTCAGCCTCGATGTTCTGAACGGCGGCTTCGACTGGCAGTATGATAAGCAGCCAAGCGTCACCCTCAACCTCGATCCCAGCGATTTCCATAGCGGCCGCCGTTCTCTTCTCATCACCTTCGATGGCCCCGGCGTAACCGATGCCGGAATTCGCCAGTTCATCGCCGTGCAACCAAATACTTCCTACGATTTCTCCGCATACTATAAAAACGGAGAGATCGAGGGCGCGGGCGCGCCGCACTTTACCATTCAGGATGCCTATACTCGCGAAATTTTCTATGATAGCGACGAGTTGAAAGAAGCCGGCTTCTGGAAATCGGCCACTGGAGAATTCACCACCGGAACCGATACCAAACTCGTGATCTTGCACATTCGGCGGCTGCCGGAAGGAAGTCCGATCCGTGGTAAGCTCTGGGTCGACGATTTCCGCCTGACCGCCAAACGCCGATAACCTTCAAACCAGATACATTCATTTTTCATGGGCCCGACAAACATTTCCGAGATTCACCGCCGCGAACGCTCGGCCCAGGCCGAGAACGTTCTGCTCTACGGAATCTTCGGGCTGCTCTTGTTCGGACCGCTTGCCTTCGGCGCAGTCGAGCCCTGGTCCATCTTTATCCTCGAGGCCGGCTCCGCCGCATTGTTTTTATTTTGGACCGCGAAACAGGCCGTGCTCGACCGCCAACTAAAAGTCATTTGGAATCCCATCTTTCTGCCCATGGGCGCGTTCGCCGTACTCATCGTCGCCCAGTTCGCTTTTCACCGGACCGCCTATCCGCATGACACTGCGACTCTGGCTCTCCAGTACATCGCCTACGCCACACTCTGCTTTCTTGCCGGACAAACCTTGGTTCGCGGCGCTCAGGCTCGCAAACTCACGCTGATCTTCTCGATCTATGGCGGGGCTCTCGCTATTTTTGCGCTGCTGCAAGGCATCTCCTCCAACGGCAAACTTTACTGGCTCCGCCAGCCGCGCGGCGGCTGGATCTATGGCCCTTACGTAAATCACAACCACTACGCCGGTCTCATGGAGATGCTGGTCCCCATCCCGCTCATCGTTTCCCTTACCCGCCTCGCGCCTCCAAAAGTCCGCGCCGTCGCTGCGGCAACAGCGGCTGTTATGGTGGGAACCATCTTTCTCTCCGGCTCGCGCGGCGGGATGCTCGCCATCGTCGCCGAGTTAATCATCCTCGCAGCCTTGCTGGTTCGGCAAAAGCGTAGCCTTCGCACCGCAATCGGCATCGGGCTCTTTCTTGCCATCGTCGTCGGATTGCTCGTCTGGATCGGTGGCGGCGAACTCAGCAAGCGCATCGCCACCGCCGGCCCCGGACATACCGAACTCTCCAGCGACATTCGCACCTACATCAACCGCGACGGTCTGCGTATGTTTCTCAAGAAGCCCGTCCTCGGCTGGGGACTCGGAACATTCCCCATCGTCTATCCGGAGTTCCGCACTTTCTACACCAATTTCTTCGTCAACCAGGCCCACAACGACTACCTGCAACTGCTGGTTGAAACCGGCCTTTTGGGCTTCGCCACTATGGTTTGGCTCGTAGTCATCATCTACACTCGAGCCTTAAAGAAGATTAAACACTGGCCCACGGAGATGAGCGGCGCGATCACGCTGACATGTTTGCTCGGCCTGAGCGGCATCCTGGTTCACAGCGCAGTCGATTTCAATCTCCAAATTCCCGCCAACGCCGCGCTGTTCTACGTGCTCTGTACCATTGCGGCCTCGGAACCCTTCGCCAAACCCGCCCGCAAACGCCGCGCCGTGCGCACCAAGTCCCCCGAAGAAACTTTGGAGCCGCGGGAAGTTCTTCCGCAATCCGCCACGAATTTTTGAGCAGGGCTGCCCCGCGCCGGTGTATAGTTGGGTGCGCTGTGAACATCGCGTCTGCACGGGCAAAGCAGACGATCCTCCCCTCCTGAACCAAAGCCCAAGGAGCACCATTAAAAAATTACTACTGCTGACCCTTGTCGTCTCCGCACTGTGCCTCTCGCCGCAGGCTTTCTCACAGAAGATACTTGACCTCATCCCGCTGGTCGACAGGCCCGCTTTCCATAGTGCAGTCAACCCAGTGACTGGGACGCTCTACGTCCCGATGCTAACGTCCAATCAGCTTGCGGTTCTGGACAGTTCATCGGGATCGGTCACCTACGTCCAACTGGGACTCTTGCCAAACGCAGTTGCCGTCAACCCGAAGACAAACCTCGTATACGTGCAAGCGACCGGAGACAACGGAGATGCAATCTACGTAATCGATGGCGCGAGCAATGCCATTATCGACACAATCAGTGTCAGTGGGAGTTTCGGGAACGCGATTGCCGTTAATCCCGTAACAAACTTAATCTACTTCAACAGCGATCCGCAGTTAGCGATCGGGGTGCTGGATGGTGCCACCAATCAGATCATAGCCACGATTCAGACCGTGAACCAGAATGCCCCGGCTGACAGCATTGTCGTAAACCCAGCGACCAATAAGGTCTATGTGGCGACGACACTTAACCAGAGCCAGCCTACTGTGATCGCGGTCATAGACGGTAACACGGAAACCTTTTCCGGTTTGATTACGGTGCCTACAAACTGGTCGGGAGCGGACCTGGACGTAGATTGGAAGTTTGATCGCCTGTATGTCTCCTGCGGCCTGGACCTTTTCGTCCTCAACGGAAAGACGCAGCAGTGGATCGAAACGATCGGTGTGTTTGTTGCGGGACCCGTCGCCGTCAACCAGACCACTCACGAGATTGCGGAATTCTCCGTTGGTCAACCCCCGAACATCCTCTATTTTTTTAACGGCTCCACTTACGCGATCGTCGGACAAGTTTCGTTTTCAACATTTGAACTGCCCTACGGACTCGTGGCGGATAGCAGCACCAACACCTACTTCGTTCCCATCAGCGACAACGGAAAGAACGGCGCTGTCGGAATCGTCTCCGGACCTTAAGCGTGCTCTACTCCCCAGCCACATTTTCCGCCAGCGCCTCGCGCAGCAGCATTTTGATGTAAGTCTGATAGCCTACGCCCTTGCGCGCCGCCAACCGGCGCGCCGTTTCCAAATCCTCCTTCGGAATGCGTAAGGTGACTGGTTGAGAGGGCTCGGGCCGCTGTGGCAGATTACTGAGCGTGAGTGGTTTCCTCTGTTTCATCCTTCGCCGGATTTCGGCTTCCACCTCGGAACGGTGCGAATCCCACCACGCCGCTTCTTCGGCCTCGCTACCAAACTTCGGAACCATCACCTGTTTCATTTTCGCTTTTGCCATATCACTCCAGTCCCCATCCCCCAAGAAATAGTTCCGCCGTTTCTTTGTCGGCGGCCCAGTCCGTGATCGGACGCATGGCCTCGCCTCGAACTGCGAACACGATGTTCAGAATCCGGCCAGCGCGGGTCTTACCTAAAGCTATCCATCGCTGCTCATTGCCTTCCATCTGGTATTCCAGCAGCATATGATCTCCTGACAGGACGTCCTCCGCATCGGAACGGCTAATCTTGTGCCTCGCGAGATGCCGCTCGTTGTATTCGTCCCAGTCGAAGTCGTGCTGCCGCTTCACTCTGCTGTAAGTGTACATTGATTGTACATACACTTCAAGATTACCTCACCCTTTGCTGCGCCTTGCCTCCAAAAAGCTTTGGGCCATCCGGCACAGCCGGATGGCCCAAAATCATTTGCAAAACTAGAACGCTTGGGATTGTTTAGTTCGGCGACGAAGGACTCACTGGATCGTCGCTCCGGGTAAGCACCCAGATCGCGACTCCGCCGATTACCGCCGATCCTACGCCGATGGCAACGGGTGAACTCAGCGCGCCTCCGGTAGCCCCGGGAGCCGCGCCCGCTGCGCGTTTCTTTTTCTTTTTGTCTTTTTCTTTATCTTTATCGGTATCGTTGCCCGCCGCCGATTTGTCGGACTGCTCCGACTGCTCATCCCGCGTAGTTTGTTGCCCCTGCGGCAGCGTCACCGTGCCACTATCGTCGGTAATCGTGAGGTCGCCCTTATTCGCCGCGATCTTCACCGTCCCGTCCACGTCAGTCACGTTGAATTCAGTCCATGAACTCGATGCTGGCGCCACCCGCACCACTCCAGCGGTGGTCGCAACTCCCTTGGAGGTCGCAACGTCTACGCTACCGTGCTCCACTTTTAACGATGAACCTTGAAACTGCACCAGCGAGTCGCCCAGCACCGTGATGCTCGACCCCGGCGCATTAATATTTGCTCCCGAATCGGATCGAGTTTGCACCAGATCGCCGGTAAAAATCGCGGAAGAGGCGGGCGGGCGCGTGCCGTTCAACCA
Source organism: uncultured Acidobacteriaceae bacterium (assembly GCA_963818235.1). Lineage (GTDB taxonomy): Bacteria > Acidobacteriota > Terriglobia > Terriglobales > Acidobacteriaceae > Sulfotelmatobacter. Next base: position 1,206,197 of record CAWFRI010000003.1, on the reverse strand, counting down.
GGCCGCTCCGTGGGTATAAAGCATGGCAGCATCGGAATCGGCGGCGAACAATGAAACAGGAAACCCCAGCAGCAGCACGCAACTGACCAATCTGCCGAAAGCAGATATGCCCATCCCACGCTCCGTTATTAACTATTTAGATGACCGTCACCGCATCGTATCCTCCAAAGTTCTTGGCAGTCAATGGCTTTTGTGCTTGGAAATAAAGGAAACGGTGGAAAACTCAAAAGAAAGTGGTCAGCGGATAGTAGTCAGTGATCGGTAAACTCAAACGGATTTTTTTTCTCACCACTGACCACTACTTCACCGCCACTGGTCCACTGCCTTCCACCAGATCAGTCGCAGCCATTCATCCACAAATGTCTTCGCCCACTGCCGGTGCGTCCACCATCGGCTGCCGAAGCCTTCCTCGCTGCGCGCCGCGGCCACGGAATATTCATGTCCCGGAAACTCTCGCCGGAAAACTTCCAGTGCGCGCCGAGTATGAAAATCCGAGGTCACAATCAGCACGCTCTTTGCCCCCACGCGCTGCAAACATTTCTCCGCGTCTTTCGATTCCTCTTTCGTCGATAGCCCGTCGATCGGACAGACGCTGACCAGCCCCGCCTGCGGCAGATCCTGAATATATCTCCGCGCCAAATCGATCTGCGTAAACTCGTACACCTTCGCATTCGTCGGCACATTCAGCACGATTCGCTTTCCATAGTCTTGGGATAGAAGCTCCAAAGCCCTCTGCGGCCTGCGGTCGGTTTCTCCCGCCAGCACCAGGATCGCGTCGGAACGGCGTGGCGCATCCACAATCAGAAAATCTCCCGCTTTCGTCGCCAGAATTACCAACAATCCCGCAAAACATGCGACACCAATCGACCATACGGCCCTACCTGCTCTCGTCATGAATTCCAATCTTCCGCAGCCCAATCAACTTCCCCGGCCAAACCAATTTAGCAAAAACTATGGTGCCTTCCGTCACCACGAGCCCGGGCAACCGCATGCTAGAATCGAAGCGAAATTTACCACTCGAAAGTTTCTTTGACGGGAATCGTTGTCACAAAAATGAGCAACCCTTCAGCCGCAACTCGCACGGTCGACTCCACCAAGAACAAGATTAAGCAGCGTCAGGCGCGCGTCGGAATCATCGGCCTGGGTTATGTAGGATTGCCGCTGGCTCTTCTCTTTACCGAACAAAAATTCATCGTCACCGGCTTCGACATCGACCAGCGCAAGGTCGACATGCTCGCCAAAGGCGAGTCCTATATCTACCGCATCGCCGCCGAAGAAATTAAAGCCGCCAAAGCGCAGGGCTTCTCCGCCACTTCCGATTACGCGCTTCTCGAAGAGATGGACGCGGTCATCATCTGCGTGCCCACTCCGCTCAACGAATATCACGAGCCGGATCTTAGCTACATCACTGATACCACGCATGCCATCGCGCCGCATCTTCAGCCCGGCCAGTTAGTCGTGCTCGAAAGCACTACTTATCCCGGCACCACCGAAGAAGTGATGGTGCCGATTCTCGAAAAAGAAAACAAATTTGGCCTCAAAGCCGCCCGCGCAGCCTCCGGCGCACAAAAAGAATTCTTCGTTGCCTTTTCCCCCGAGCGCGAAGACCCCGGCAACACCACTGTTGCCCGCCGCGACATTCCTAAAGTTGTCGGCGGCGTTAATCCGCAAGCTTCGGAACTTGCCGGCGCGCTCTACGGATCGATCTTCCAGCGCACCGTTCCCGTCTCCTCGCCCGCCGCCGCCGAGATGACCAAGTTGCTCGAAAACATCTACCGCTGCGTGAACATCGCTCTGGTCAACGAACTGAAGATGCTCTGCCTGCGCATGAATTTGGATATCTGGGAGGTCATCGAAGCGGCCTCCACCAAGCCCTTCGGCTTTCATCCCTTTTATCCCGGACCAGGCCTGGGCGGACACTGTATCCCCATCGATCCCTTCTACCTCTCGTGGAAGGCCAAAGAATTCGACTTTCGCACGCGTTTCATCGAACTCGCTGGAGAGATCAACAACAATATGCCGTATCACGTGCTTGCCTCTATCGGAAGCGCGTTGAACAGCCACAAGAAATCGCTGAACGGATCGCGCGTCCTCATCCTCGGTGTAGCCTACAAAAAAGATATCGACGATCTGCGCGAATCGCCCGCCCTCACCATCATCGAGCTGCTGCAAAAAGAAGGAGCCGCGGTCAGCTATCACGACCCTTACTTCCCTTTCATCGGAAAGGGCCGCAAATACGATTTGCAGATGAAACGCTCGGAACTCGAAAAACTCGAAGACTACGATTGCATCGTGATCGTCACCGATCACTCCGACTACGATTACAAAAAGATCGTCAGCGAAGCAAAACTGATCGTCGACACTCGCAACGCGACCAAGGGCATCGACAGCCCGAAGGTTGTGCGCTGCTAGAACCAGCCAGGCACTTCCGCTAATTCCCTCCCGCTGGCCTGTCAGCGTCGGGACAAAGGGTCGCACCTATCCATCCGCTAAGTAAAAGGGCCACACCCGTATGTAAAAAGATTCCTCTGGAAGTTTCACCCAGCAACCATTTCTTCCGTCTCCGGCTCAAATACTTGAAAAAATGACGGTTAGAGGCCTAACCGTGCACACAAAACGGCCTTTGCCGTGCATAATCGTTTCTTGGGGCTGTAAAGGTATCTCCCTTTGGGAACCCGGAGATACATCATCCGTCAATTAAAGATCTTCCCACCCTAACGGGTGTTTTAAGATATTCGAGTAAACGCTGGTCGACGAAACCCGGTCATGGGATATTCTGCCTCTCAACAACCTCCATTCTCGTTGCTCCCGAAAACGAGACCCCCTTGGACGGAATTCGTCTTCAGCACTGGGACGCAGGCTTGCGTAGTCGCATTCCTGGTATGGCTGCGCGTGCTGGCTCCCGGAATTGTCTCGGCCCCTGAACACAATTTTCGCTCGGTTCAATTAGTCAGCACTCCAGTTCCAATCAATCATCGGCCGCAACCGTTGCGCGCTCTCCCCAAGCCCGTCTTTGTCGCCAACCTCGATCCTCCCGCCAATGCTCTCCGGCTCCCCGCTCCACAGCCTCGAGTCGTAAAAACGGAAGAAGCTCCCGCTCCTGCGGTGAACATCACTCCGAAAAAGCTCGAAACTCTTCCCCCCAACCCCGCGCCGGTAATTCCCAAGGTCGTGGCGACCAACGTATTCTCCACCGGCAGTTCAGCCACGCCCACCATCGCCCGCGCTCCCTCGCAAGTGCAAACCGGAGGCTTCGGAGATCCCAACGGACTTCCCGCCAAAGCCAATCAAGGCAAAGCCGTAAATATCGCCGCTCTTGGCTCCTTCGATTTGCCCTCCGGCGGCGGCTCAGGCAACGGTACCGGCGGCGCCAAAGGCGCGCGCGGCGTGGTCGCCAGCACCGGCTTCGGCAGCGGCACAGCCACCGGCGATAGTCATCCGCACCCCACCCAGGTCTCAGTTCAGCAAAGCGGTTTCGGCGATGCCGACGTTCCCGCTCCACCGTCCGCACGCTTCCATCCCGCGGAAACCTCGGCCGCTCCCGGCTTCCCTGCGGAGATCCTTTCCAAACCCACTCCGGTCTATACTCAAGAGGCGCGCAATCTGAAAATTGAAGGCGAGGTTCTTCTGGAAGTAGTTCTGGAGGCCTCAGGCAACTTGCACGTCGTACGCGTGGTGCGCGGATTGGGTCACGGTCTTGACGATAACGCCGTCAGGGCAGCCGAGCAGATTCGTTTTAAACCGGCGACGCGAAACGGCCAGCCCGCCGATTCCACCGTTGTCTTACATATTATTTTTCAGTTGGCGTAAGTTTACTCCCCGAAGGTTTTTATGCGCATTTTGCAGGTAGGTCTGCTTTCTCTCTCGGTTATCTTGGTATCGTCTCTCCCAGCGCTTTCTCAGGACTCCTCATCTTCCCCGTCAGCCCCAGTCGCCTCCAACGATGCCCCCGCACAAACGGCAGCCACGCGGCCTCCCGCTTCATTTAACGAAGTGATGGATCGCGTAATCCAGCGCGAGCATTTCTTCCTCGCCCAGATGCGCCACATGCGTCCCATGGTCGAGACTTACTTGCAGGATCTCAAGTCCGATAGCAGCGGCAACGCAACCCCCTACAAAGACCAATATTTTCTCGGCCGCCTCGACATGAGCGACGGCCCGGAAGACACTTCCTTCGTCGGTCAACCCGGTTTCGGACGCCGCATGGCCAACCGCCTCACCGGCCTCTATGCCATGCACTTCCTCCCCCTGGGCTTCGCGCAGATGGTCGTCCTCGACACCGATTTTCAGAAAAAATATTACGACTTCACTTTCGTTCGCCGCGAGTTTCTCGGTGAAGTCCGCTGCCTCGTGATCGACGTTCAGCCCAAAGAAGGCGCACCGTCGGGACGATTTCAGGGACGCGTCTGGGTTGAAGACCAGGACTACAACGTGGTTCGCTTCAACGGCACATATTTTCCTCACCCCAAAACCAGCTTCTACCTGCACTTCGACAGTTGGCGCCTTAATATGCGCCCCGGCGCGTGGTTGCCCGCTTACATCTACAGCGAAGAGTCCGACATGAAGACCTCTTTCGGCCACGCGCTGCACTTCCGCGCACAAACCCGCCTCTGGGGATACGACTTGAAAGGTCTCAACAAAAATACCGAGTTCACCCAGATTCTTGTCGACTCCCCTCAGTCGGTAAAAGACCAAAGCGACGCAGCCGCCGACGCCAGTCCCGTGGTCGCCGAAAGAATGTGGGAGCGCCAGGCCGAAGACAACGCTCTCGAACGCCTGCAAAAAATCGGCTTGCTCGCGCCGCCGGGTGAAGTCGATAAAATTTTGCTCACCGTCGTCAACAACCTGTTAGTCACGAATAATATCGACCTTCAATCCGACGTGCGTTGCCGCGTCCTGCTCACTTCTCCGCTGGAATCCTTCACCGTCGGCCACACCATCGTCATCAGCCGCGGCCTGCTCGACGTTCTCCCCGACGAGGCCTCGCTGGCCATGATTCTCTCCCACGAACTCAGTCACATCGTGCTCGGCCACAAGACCGACACCAAACTCGCCTTCAACGACCGCATGTTTTTTCCCGACGAAGATTCCTTCCAGCGTCTGGATTTCAAACGCCGCTCCTCCGACGAAGAGGCCGCCGACGCGAAAGCTTTGGAACTTCTGAAGAATTCCCCCTACAAGGACAAACTGGGAAGCGCGGGACTTTTTCTGAAGGCGCTTCAACAGCACGCTCCCGATCTTCCCAACCTCATCCGCCCTCACCTGGGCAATAGCCTGGCAAGTGACAAGACTGTCCGTATGTCGATCCTGCTCGCGTCCGCACCAGAATTAGAACCGCAACGCACCGATCAGATTGCCGCCCTTCCGTTAGGTGGACGCATCAAGCTCGATCCCTGGACGGACCAGGTCGAAATGGCGAAGGCCAAGCCCGTCGCTCTTGCCTCTGCCAAGGAAAAGATGCCGTTCGAAATCACGCCATTCTTCCCTTATCTCACCCGGCTCTCGACCTCCGGGGATAGTAGGGTCGCGCTTACAGCCCCGACGCCGAGTAAATAGACCCCCGGCACGGCGTCGGACTCCCGTGGCATCATTTGTTGGGAAAATGGGCAAGACGCGAGCTTCTATAAGTCCTGCGCGCCAGGCGGCGCAACGTGAGGGTCGATATCGCGATCCCCCCAGACCCTTTACTGGATCGAGCTGCCAACGTTCGAGAACACATTATTGGCGTTGGAACCGATGAGGCGAATGGTACCAACGACGATCACCAAAATAACAGCCAGCATCACCGCATACTCGGCAATGTCCTGCCCCTGCTCGTCACTCCAAAGATTCTTTAACGCGTTACCTAAAATTGTTGACACGGGCTCCGTCTCCTTGTACTTCATCTCAACCATATTTTTGGGAATTAATCAGTGCAAACAATGGCGCTTGATGACCGGACCAATTACTGTCCAGAGGCTGGTCTTGAAACAATGGTAGGCGTAGCCGCGCCATTCGCCAATGGCCCGTAAGTGCTAGCGAAGGTAACCCTCTAAACGCTTGTCAGATAAAGGGTTGCAACAATCTGGATCTCAAACAATGCTCTTCAGCGGCAGCGCCTGGTTCACCGCAAACAAGGCCAATTCCAGCCTCGTCGATACGCCCAGCTTATCGAAAATATTGCTCAAATGATGTTTCACCGTGTCTTCGCTGATCTTGAAATACTCCGCTACTTCTTTATTCGAATACCCAGCCACCACCGCTGCCACAATCTCTAACTCACGCGGCGTCAAGCCAAACTTCCTCTGCCGCGCCTCGTCGCTTGAAGATTGCACCAGCGTCCGCAGGTATTGCACCAGGTTCGACACGCTCTCCCGGCCCACCCAATATTCACCCGACATCACCACTTCAATCGCCTTCAACAGCAATTGAGTGGCAGAGTCCTTCAGCACCACTCCCCGCGCACCCAGTTGCAAAGCCTCCACAATCTGGCTCTTCTCCGCCGCTGCCGTCAGCAAAATCACTCGTACGGGAATCGAATTCGTCCCCGAACTCAAATCCCGCAGCGCCTCCAAACCGGGATGCTTCGGCATGGAAAGATCCAGCAGAAGAATGTCCGGCTTCAGTTGGCGCGCCATCTTCACTGCTTCCGCGCCATCCGACGCTTCTCCCAACACCTTCAGGTTGGGCTCCGCCTCCAGCAACCGGCGCAAACCATCGCGGAAAATCGGATGGTCATCTGCGATCACAATGCGAATCGGTTGTGACTTCTTAAAATTCATCGCTAACTTCTCCACTCTTTGGAACCTTAATCTCTAAGCGTGACCCCGTCCCGGGATTTGATTCTACCGTGAGTGTACCCGCAATTAAATGAACCCGCTCCTTAATGATCATCGGACCCTTGCCCATGTGTTCCATCTCGTCCTGCGTCACCCGCCCGGAGAACGGAAATCCTTTGCCGTCATCCTCCATCGTCAAACTCCATTGGCTCGCACTCGAAACCAGCCGCACCAAAGCATGCCTCGCCCGGCTGTGCTTGCGCACATTCACCAGACCCTCCTGCACAATACGCAGCAATTCCCGGCAAATTTTATCCGGCATTTCCAATTTTTCAATATCGGTAACAAATCGCGCGGAAATTCCCGTCTCTCTTTCGAATCTCTCCACCGAATCCGCCACCACGCTCAGGAACTTTCGCGAGTCCACGTCAATGGACTTCATCTGCTGCATCAGTTCCCGCAGTTTCAAAACCTCTTCGCGCAATAATCCCTGTATCCGTCCCAACTCGCCGGTCACCACCGCCGGCGTAGTCTCCGCCTGCCGCTTCAAAACATCCACCTGCATTTCCACCGCAATCAGCGATTGCACCGCCCCATCGTGCAATTCCCGCGCAAACCGCGCTCGTTCTGCCGCTCCCGCCCTACGCCGCAGCCGGTGCAGCAGATACACGTTGTAAACCGCCGGCCCCACCTGGCGCAGCAAGTCCAGCAGAAAACGCAGCTCTTCCTGCCGGTCGCCCTTCCATGTGGGATCGAAAACAAAAACCCGTCCCCGCCATTCCCCGCCGAACACGAAAGAAAGCGAAATTACTGACCGGAAAGATTGCCGCTGCTTCATCTCGGCAAACGGCTGGGTTCCCGCCGAGGGCACCTGATGCCCTTCTTGATTCAGCGCGATCACCGACCAGCGGTCCCCTTCGTTCGCCGCGTAGCATACATTGCCCGGAAAATCCGCCAAATAAATTTTCGCATTCCGCTGGACGCGAGTCCAGCCACTTAAAATCCGAAAGCTCCTTACCCACCCGGCTCACTTCGCCCAGAAATCTTCTTTGACTATGAATCTCCTGCGCCGCGATCACCAGCCGTGACGCTCCATACATGCTGACCACTTCCTGGCTGATCTGTTGCAGCGTGCCGGTAAGCCCCATGTCCACTCGGACCTTCGCCAGCATGCGCGTGACCCCGGCCTTTTCCGCCCGAAGATGTTTTTGCTGCTCCGCCAGATAGCCCAGCAACAAACCCATTACCAGCAGATAAACCGACAGCATGAATAGTCGTTTGGGTTCGAACTCGGTGGTATTGATTTGCAGGCCGGAAAAAATTTGCCACGGCAGGTTCCCCGCGCGCAACGACGGCACGTGCAGCAGCACGAAGCTCTCCATCCACAGCAGAACCACTTCGGCGGCGGCTGTGCTTAGCGTCTCCCACAAGCCCCACCGGTAAGCTGCCGCGGTCAGCACAAAAACAAAAAACAGGAAGAATGGGCTTCTCGGCCCCTCGGCAAAAATCGAAATAAAAGCCGGCCACACGATATCGGCCGCATGCACCATGATGCGGAACGATACGGTCGACTCCTTTCGCCGCCGTACCAGCATCAATACAAGACTGCTGTTCGCCAGATAGAAGACAAATAATCCGTAAGCGGCGTGGGATCGACCCAACTGCGTCGGATCCATGTAAATTGCCACCAAGGCCGAAACCGCCAGAAATACCCGCGCCGTCGCCAGCCAGCGTTCTGTCCGCCGGACCTCACTCGGTTCGGCCGCAGCCTGCGCCCGCCCGAAAAAACGATAATTCGCGTCCTTGCTCAATCCATTCACTTCTGCTGCGGTCCACACTTAAAGTTCTATAGTAAGGCAATTGTCTCGCATACTATTGATAAGAAAGCTCGCGATCAAGCAAAACTTTGCACCGGGCGCAGTCCCTAAGAAATTGCTCGGATAAACTCCGGCGCTCCACCAGCCCCGCCCGTCACCGGCCAGATTACTTCAGTAACCCAAGTTTTCTCTAATCTAAGTCTAAAATGGCAACGAGGACTGTCTTTTTGCGCACATACTCCAAATTCTGGGCGGCAGCCGTCGCTGCCTGCATGGTGGCTCTCGTCCTCGGCGCGCTTATCCTGCCCCGCTCCTTTGCCCTCCTCGACCTTAGCGATTGGATTCAATGCGTCCTTCTTCTTTCTGGGACCCTTGCTCTCATCCCCAACGCAATTCGCTCCCACGGTCGCCTCCGCCTGTTTTGGGCGCTTCTAGCCACCGGCATGGCCTTCTGGTTTTCCTACCAGGTCATGTGGACCTATTTTGAAGTCTGGCTCCGCGTCGATGTTCCTGACCTGTTCGCTGGCGACATCGTTCTCTTTCTCCACATTGTTCCCATGATGGCGGCCCTGGCCCTGCGTCCCGCACGCCGCCCAGGAAGAATATTCCGCCCGCCTCCGCCGCCTTGATTTCGCTCTGATGATGGTTTGGTGGATGTATCTCTACGTCTTTGCCGTAATGGCGTGGCAGTACATCGTTCCCAATGTCGCGGCTTACAACGGCAATCTGAATCTGCTATATCTGATCGAGAAACTTGCCTTTCTTTGCGCTTTGTCCGTCGCCTGGACAAACAGCAAAGGGCGGCTGGAAGACTCTCTACGCCAATCTTTTCGGCGCCAGCCTTACTTATGCCGCCAGTTCCTATTTTGCCAATTGGGCCCTCGGCCATCAAGCCTATTACAGCGGAAGCCTCTACGATATTCCTCTCACCGCTTCCATGGCCTGGATCACCATGATCGGCCTTTGGTCGCGCTACGACGCGCCGCAGAGTAGCACCCGAACGAATTCCGCCTCGCATGGTGTCTGGCTCGCCCGCATAGGCATGATCACGGTTTTTTCTCTGCCGATCTTTGCCGCGCTGGGCCTTGCTCGATTCGGCCTCCCGCCTCGTATCCGCTCGTTCCGCCTCGTATTAACTTTAGGAGCGGCGGCTTTCATGGGCATTGTCGTTTTCGTACGCCAGCGCTCTCTCGATCGCGAACTGCTGCGCCTGCTCAATCAATCGCACGAATCCTTCGTCAATCTAAAGCGTCTGCAGGCCCAGATTACGGAATCCGAAAAACTGGCCTCCATCGGCCAACTGGTGGGTGGCGCCGCTCACGAATTGAACAATCCCATCGCCGCCATGATGGGCTATTCCGATCTGCTTCTGACTACGCCGCTCGATCCTCACCAGCATGAACTGGCCGCAAAAATCGGCCAGCATGTTCGCCGTACCAAATCGCTGGTGGCCAGCCTGCTCAGTTTTGCCAAGCAAGGCCCGGCCGCGATGGCGCCGGTGGATATCAACACTCTCCTGCGGACCGCCGTCAAACTCTCGCAGCCTCAGTGGAAGACGCTCAACATCGAACTCCGCACCGACCTCCAGCCCGAATCTGCCCCGCGTTCTCGGAGACTCCAACCAGCTTCTTCAGGTGTGCGTGCAAATCCTCAACAGCGCGATCAACTCCGTCGATCAGCAAAATAGCCGCACCCTGACCGTCGTTGCCGAATACAAAGATGGATTGGCGGTATCCACATCTTCGATGGCGCCCAGCCAGTCACTTCCACCGAAAATCCAGCGCTAAGTGCGGAACAAGACGCGCCCGACCCTGCACGCGATCTAACTCTGGCAGGCCTGGGCCTCACCGCGTGTCAGGGAATTTTGCAGCAGCATCGCGGAAAGATTTTCTGGCACAAAGTCGAGAATTGCGGAACCAGCATCCGCATCGAACTGCCCGTCATGGCTCCGCCATCGGAGAAATCACTTGCAGCGGCGGCTCCGGCAAAGCTGGACTCAACCGTTCGCTTAAGCTGCCCGCAAGCCGCATAAATGTCCCGCCCCCGCGGACGCCTCACAAATGCCGGAATCCCCGCATCCCGCAGAATTTTTTGGAATGCCGCCACCCGCTCTCCGCTTGGAGTCGCAAAATCGATCCCCGGCCCCGGATTCAACGCGATCAGATTCACCTTGCAGCGCAGCCCGCGCAGCAACTCCGCCACTTCCCGCGCGTTCTCCGGTTCATCGTTCACTCCGCCCAGCAGCACATATTCGAACGTAATCCACTCCCGCGTACGCAGAGGAAAATCTCGCGCCGCCGCTATCAGCATCTCCAGATTCCACTTCTTATTCAGCGGCATCAGCCGCGTGCGCAGCGCATCATTCGACGCATTCAACGAAATCGCCAGCTTCGCCCGGATTTTTTCTTCCCCAAAGTCATGAATCCGCGGCACAATCCCTGCCGTCGACACCGTCATCCGCCGCTCCGCAATCCCTACGCCTTCCACCAGCAGCCGTCCAGCCTTCGCAAAATTATCGTAATTCAGAAACGGCTCTCCCATCCCCATAAAAACCAAATTGATGCGATCCTCCGGCGGCGAAACCTTCTGATCCTTCAGCACCGCGCAAACCTGCCCCACAATCTCACCCGCACGTCAGATTCCGCTTCACCCCCAGCAACGCCGTCAAGCAAAACTGGCAATCGACCGCACACCCCACCTGGCTGGAAATACAAATCGTCGACCGGCCCTGATTTTGTCGAGCGCTCTTTCGCCAGTTCCGATTTCTGGTTTGCTCTTGGGTTTGGATTTGATTTTGGGTTTGGATTTGATTTTGAGTTTGCTTTTGGGTGGCGCAGCGCTTCAGCGCTGCGATTTGCCCCACCTCTTCGGATTGGGCTTTAGCCCCTGAGGGACTTGTACGGAACTCTCCGCCTCCTCCCCAGCCTCACTCCCATCCCCCGCTTCCCCGCCATCCCCTTCCGGCATCCAAACCGTCTCCACACTCTGCCCATCCCCAAATCCAATCAAATACCGCACCGTCCCATCCACGGACACAAACTTCTTCTCAATCCGCGCCGCCCCAACCGTCACCCCACTCGCCGCCAACTTCTCCCGAAACTCTGACGGCAATGTGGAAATCTCCGCCAGCGATTCCACCCGCTGCCGGTACACCGCATCCATAATCTGCTTGGCGCGATAGCCCGGCTCACCCGCTTCGCTCACCAAAGCGGCGAGTTCCTCGCGGTCCATCCCGAGCAACGATGATGTCTGAATTTCTGCCATATATCGGTCATTCGACCCTGCAGCTTCCCTTCCAGAACCCTACTAAACCAACCCTAACCTATTGATTCTAAGCTACAAATAAACCACACCGCGAGCTTCCCCTATCTGTGTAAGAATAGTTAGGTACTTTTGAGGAAGTTTCGCAGTCTAACTAATTGATTCGTCTTAATACCTATTTTCACCCGAAATCATTGCACCACATATCATCATGGTAAAAGAAGTCCGCAACATCCGCCGTCAAGTTCTGCCTCACGGCCTTACCGTCATCACCGAGCAGATGGAGCACATCCGTTCCGCCTCCATCGGCATTTGGCTCGAAACCGGCTCGCGCGACGAAACCCCGCAAGTCGAACGGCATCTCCCACTTCATCGAGCACATGGTCTTCAAAGGCACCAAGCATCGCACCGCCGAGGAGATCGCCCGCCAGGTCGATTCCATCGGCGGCAACATGGACGCGTTCACTTCCAAAGAATGTATCTGCTTCAACGTCAAAGTACTCGACGAGAACGTTCCGGTCGCCCTCGAAATTCTTACCGACCTCGTTCTGCATCCGACCTTCACTGCCGAAGATATCGCCCGCGAACGCGGCGTAATCCTCGAAGAAATTAAAATGGACGAAGACAATCCCGACTACCTCGTCCACGAAATCTTCACCCAAAATTTCTGGAAAGATCACCCGCTCGGCAAGCCCATCTTAGGCACCAAAGAAACCGTAAAGAAATTCGAGCGCGAAGCCGTACTCGAAACCTACACTCACCGCTTCGCCCCCGGCAACATCATCGTAGCCGCCGCCGGACATCTCGACCACGACCAATTCGTCGATCTCGTCGTCAAACACTTCGAGCATCTCAAGCCCGCGAAAAACGGCTTTCATTCCGCCGAGCCGAAAATTGTTCCCCGCATCGTGCTGCGCAACAAGAAAGCCCTCGAGCAAGTGCAGCTCTGCATCGGCGTCCCTGCCTATCCCATCGCGCATGAAAAGCGCCACGCCGGCTACATTCTCAATACCCTGCTGGGCGGAGGCATGAGTTCGCGCCTCTTCCAGAATATCCGCGAGCGCCAGGGCCTCGCCTATTCGATCTACAGCGACCTCAATCCGTACCGCGACACCGGATGCATGGCCGTCTACGCCGGAACCTCGCTCGCGTCGGCCAACAAAGTAGTCAAGGCGGTGGTCAACGAATTCCGCGATCTAAAAAACAAGCCCGTCCCCGAAGAAGAACTCCGCCGCTCCAAAGACCAGCTCAAAGGCAGCCTGATGCTCTCGCTCGAATCGAGCACCGCCCGCATGTCCAATCTTGCCCGCCAGGAAATGTACTTCGATCACTTCCAGGATCTCGATGAACTCATCGAAAAGATCGAAGCCGTCACCGTCGACGACCTGCAAACCCTCGCCCAGGAATTCTTCAAGACCGAATCCATCGCCGTAACCGCCCTCGGCAACCTAAATGGACTGAAAATCTCCCGCGACCAGCTCACCTGCTGATCCAATTCCTTCATTCAAATTATTTATTCAAACAGAGTGCTCCACTTCTCGCTTTTTTACAAGAAGTAGGATTACGCAGCCCATCACTTAGACGGCTTTCACGAGTTAGCCTATCTAACTTAATTAGTCGGATACTTCCAGTCTATCTATGACTTACATCAGTCTAGCGGCCTGCCGACAAACTATATCTCTCGCGCAAAAACTACATTTATTATTTTTTCACCAGCCTGCCCAGGCGTAATATAACTGCAATCTGTACAAGCTACAGAGCAACTTACGGAGGCTGGTTATGAAGAAAAGAAACAATAAGCTGACCATCAACAAAGTAACTCTGCGAGACTTGGATAATCCCACCATGAACAAGATCGCCGCCGCCACCGGGCTCGAGTGCCTGACCGACGGCGAATTCGGCGATTGCACGACCACTTCAAGGTGCACTACGCCAGTAACCAATTGCTACTACACCTGCGTTAACGATAAGTGCGTGTAATACAAAGTTCCGAGGCGCCACAATTTGATCGAAGCGACCTAGCAGGACGTTACAGTGCATTCTGACCATCCATCAAGACCCACCCGGGCTCTCGCCTGGGTGGGCCGCGTTTCCATCCTGATTTCTTTTCGGCTAATTCTCGGGTTGTAACTTCTTCACGCTCCGCACATCTCATCAAAGCCAGCAGGTAAACCCTGCCGGACAACTAATCTCAACTCACCTTAAGGAGAACACGATGAAAAAGATTTTCGGCGGTTTGCTGCTCGCGTGCCTGTTGGCCGCACCCCTGGCCGGCTTCGCCCAGGACTCCATGAAGCAGGACAGCTCAACCCAGGACAGCATGAAAAAAGACGACTCCATGAAGAAAGACGATTCCATGAAGAAGGATGACTCCAAGAAGACGGCCAAGAAATCCAAGACAGCAAAGAAAGATTCGATGAAGAAGGACGACAGCATGAAGAAAGACGATGGTATGAAGAATGACCAGATGAAGCAAAACTAATCGTTCTCTGACAACGGCTTGTCATCCTGGGCAAGGCGCGGGATGACAAGTGCCGTTCTATCTAGATCGCTCAGCGCGTAAGAATCACATTTCCATCTGATTAGCCTAGTCGCCCAACGTTCCCTTACTTAGCTTGCACACTAACCTCTACTTCGTGTCCTTCATCCGCTTCCTCCGTGTCATCATCCATCCCCGGCTGCCCCACTAACCCCGTCTTCAAATACTGCCGCAGACATCGCGAACAAGGCACATATCCATCCCGCATCGCTTCCTTCGCAGTAATCGTCCGCTCCGTAGCTTTGTCATGAATAAACGGACACCCCGCCACATGAAACACCTTCGATCCATCCGAAACCACCACCAGCATCTCCGGAGGAATACCATGCGCCGGGGCTGCCAGTATCGACTTCGCCGGCGGCTTGAACAGCATCTTGTTCACGCCCAATCCGACTGCCAGCAGAGCTAACGCAGCCACCGGCACCAGCCACGCGGACCAGCTCGACCACCGCGATCCACTCCTCGCAATCTTCCGCCTGTCATCCAACCGTTGCCCCAACCGTCTTTCCAGCCGCTGGCTGAATCCCGCCGGCACCTCCAGCATCCGCTCATCCCCATACAACTGGACAACATTCCTCGTTCCCGCCAGCACCGACGCGCAGTGCGCACACGTTTTGAAATGTTCCTCCATCCCCAACCGCAGCGCCCCATTCACCTCTCCATCCACGTAATTCGAAATCTCCCGCCACACCAGTTCGCAATTCACCGCTTCGTGATTCGGCTTGTCGTGGTTCGGCGTGTCATGGTTCACCATGGTTTGGTTCCCTTCTCGAATGGCAGCCGGCTGAACCAGCCCTGCTCCCATCCGGCGGCCAGCAGATCGCGCAGCATCAGCCGTGCCCGCAACAGCCGCGTCTTCACCGAAGCAGCTGTAATTCCCAGCGTCTCCGCCGTCTCCTGAATATTCAAATGCTCCATATCGCGCAGCACGAACACCTCGCGATATTTTCGGTCGAGCGTGCCCAGGGCCTCCGCCAGTCGCTGCCGCACTTCTTTTCGCTCCAGCGCTTCCGACGGAATCTCGCGCCAGTCGGCGAAATCTCGAGGCGCATATTCACTTTCCTCGTCGCCCCCACCCGAGCGATGACCGTCGATAGCTTCCATCGGCACAGTTCGCTCCCTTCGCCGGCGCATCAAAGACTCATTCACCGTAATCTGAATCAGCCATGTGCTGAAGCGAGCCTCCGCGCGAAATTGCCGGATGTTCTTGAACGCCTTAAGCATCGCCTCCTGCGCCGCATCCTCGGCATCGTGCTCGTTCCGCAAAATCGCCAGCGCCGCCGCATACACGCGCCGCTCGTACGGCCGAACCAACTCGTAAAACAATTCACTCTGCCCGCTCTGCACGCTCGAAATCAATTTCTGCTCGCGCGTGGGGCTCTGCACCGGACTATTCAACTCCATCCCTGTTTCGGACATTGAGATTGCAATCACCACGGCATTTTTTATTGTTGAAGTTTTTATTGTTGATTGTTGATTGTTGATTGTTGATTGTTAATTCGTAATTGTTAATTGATGATGGTTATGGATGATTGAAAACTCCGAGCGCCCCGCCATTGGTTTTCAATCAGCAATCAAAAATCAACAATCATCAATTGCCTTAATACTCCGGATCTTTCTTCCACCCCGTCACCATGGACATAAAATTATTCCACCCGTGCAGAATCACCATCACCAGATGTCCCAGCACAAAAAATAAAATTGCCCACATTACCGCGAAGTGCCAGATGCGCGCGTAGTGAAACCCTCCCATCATCCACGCCAGCCAGGAAAACTGAATCGGCTTCCATACCGCAAGACCCGTCAGCACCGAAAGCATCCCGAGCATGATCGCGCTCGTGTAAGCCTGCTTTTGCAGCGGATTGTAAGCTTCGCGCACCACCGGTTTCGGCCCGAAAAAAAAGTAATGCCTCGCCATCGGCCACACTCCCGGAACGTCCCGCGGAACAAACAACACCTGGCGGTAATTGCCGCTGAAAATCTGATAACCCAAATACAACAATCCCGTCCCCATGTAAATCCACATGAACGTCAAATGCCACTGCAACGCCCCCCCCAACCATCCGCCGATGGCGAACGCCTTCGGCCAATGCAGCAAGTCTTTCTGGGGAATCTTCGCCCCAAAACTTGGAAACGCCCGGAAAATCTGCAGCCCGCTGCCCACCATCACAAACAGCGCAACTGTATTAATCCAATGGCAAAGCCGCACAATAAACGGATGCTCGTAAACCGCCCGCCCCACCACTAACGGCGCTTCTTCATCACCGTCATCGTTCTTGCCCTTGGGCTGAATAATCTCAACCACCGAACCGCTCATCTCTTAACCTCCAACTCTTAACCCTCCGACGCGCCGCGCTACAACCCGTAAAACCACGAATACCCCTGATCTTCCCAATACCCCACCCTGTCCAGCACATGCGTAACTTTCAAATCCGTCAAATATTTCGCCTGCTTGTAACCAATCTTCGTCGGAATCTGCAGCCGCAGCGGCGCGCCGTGCTCCCGGGTCAACGGCTGCTCGTACATTTCATAACAAAGCAAAGTCTGCGGATGCAGCGCCGTCGCCATATCCAACGACTCGTAATAATCGTCCGCGCAATTCACCGTGATAAACTTCGCCGCCGGGTCGGCCCCAATCATCCGCAAGAAGTCCGACAGCCGCGCCCCTCCGAATCTTCCAATCACATCCCAGCCTTCCACGCAGATATGGCGCGTATTCTGCCGAACGCGCGGCAGCGCCTGCACCTGCGCCAGCGTGTACTCCCCCGGCTTCTGCACCGCCCCGCTCACCGTCAGCCTCCAGCTCTCAAAAACTACTCCTGGATCTTCCACGTCATAGCCGTTGATGGGAAACTTGGCGAACGGCGTCAGTTCAGAGTTGTCGAAAGTTGTCGCCAAATGCCCAGAGCGAAACATCCGCCCAGCCGCCCAGTCGCTAAACCCCAACCCCTTCTTCAGCAAGCCTTCCTGCCACTTCGGAATCGCGAACGCGCCCAAAGCCAGTACCGGCGTCAGCTTCAACAATTCACGCCGGCTGACTTGCCGGAATTTCTTTTCGTCTATCTTGCGATCGTTATTCTTCTTCATGAAGTGTCCTGGAATTTTCCCCGGCAACTATGGGATTCACCAGACTTGCAGAAAGTTTCGCACCCCGCCCGTTTTGAGAATCATACGCTTGCGCTATGTCCTTTCGACTGCACCTTTTACTGGCCTTTCGCGCGCGTTCAAGGCATACTAGCGGAAGAGTGCCGCTGGACGCGGGTCCTGTCGCAGTTTCAAAATACCCGCCCAGAGCTAACCTTACATTTTTCTGATCTGACCTGGTTTCTGATCTGACCTGGTTTCTGACCTAAGATGTCTGACTTGAAAACCATCGTTCCCCGACCCGGCCGCCGCGCCATGCCGCAGCCGCGCCCGCCCGCGCCCCCTCCACATCATGATCGCCGTCAGCGCGAGCTCATGGTCGGGTCGCTCTGCCTGCTTCTGCTCGCGCTTAGTATCGTACTCTGGCGTAACCGCGATTTCTGGTTCGGAGATTCGCCCGACCAGGCCAATACCGGTCAGCCCGTCGAAAATACTCCGGTCGCTACAGCTCCCCCAACGCTGGAGTCCGCGCCCGCCGCAACCTTGGCGCCCGCAATTAAGCCCGCTCACAAAGCGCTGCGAACATCATCGAATCCCGCGCCCGCCAATGCATCCACTCCGACCTCCACAGCTGATGCCTCCACAACCCCACCTCCAGTCGTGATGAACAGCCGCACCGCCTTGCCCCCGCTGGAAGTCGAAGTGGTCGCCGGCGATTCGCATCGCGTCCTGCGCCCCGGCAGCAACTCCGTGCGCGTGGATTTACAACCTGGCTCTTCTCCCGAGACCACAACCGAAGCGCCCATCACCGATACTCCAACCGCCGCCACCGTCACCAGCAATGCCGCCGAGCGTGTGCAAATGTCCGCCGACGCATCCGCCGTTGTCACCAGCCCCGTCAAGCCCAATTACCCCTTGCTGGCACGGCAAATGAAGGTGCAAGGCTCCGTGATTCTCCAGGCCCTCATCGGCAAGGACGGCATTATCCAAAATCTGCGCGTCGTCAGCGGCCCGCACATCCTCGCTTCCGCCGCTCAGGATGCCGTCCGCCAGTGGCACTTCAAACCCCATCTCGAAGGCGACGAAGCCGTCGAAACCCAGGCCAAAATCACCGTCAACTTCACCATTTCAACCAATTAGGATTCTCGATAATAAAACCCCAACGTCCCAGCCCACGGCCGTCCGCGCCGTCCTTCCCCAATTTTCACCCAAAATAACGAACGCCCCGATCTCTTTCGAGATCGGGGCGCCCGGGCAGCCCTCCCCCAGAACTGCTCACTCAGGAAATTAAACCCTCCGCAAGCCTCTGCCTATAGCACTCTCGTGCTACCACCTTAGCCCCAAAGTGCCACTCTGCTAACCTGCTGAGATTCCGCTTCTTACGCAGGGTCGGACGCATTTCCCCGCTTAGGATCGCCGCGCCGCCGCCCTTAAGTCTCGTCCCATTCTCGCCGATAAACCTACCAGCAGCCAGATCGCCGACGCCCCATGCCTCACTTTAAAGATCCTGAGATTTACCGTGACATCCTCGATGCTCTCCAAATCGGCGTCATCGTGCTCGATCTGCATAAGAAAATTGTTTTCTGGAGTGATGGTGCCGAACAGATCACCGGATACTCTCGCATCGATGTCCTCGGCCATTCTTGCGCCGAAAATATTCTCCTGCATTGCAACCAGAATAATTGCGAAGCCTGTGCCGGGAAATGCCCCATGGCGGCGGCCCTTCACGATGGCAAAGCCGTCGAGGCCCTCAGCCAGATTCGTCACTGCTCCGGCCATTGGGCTCCCGTTCACACCTGCGCTATTCCCCTGCGCGACGAGCATGGCTCCATCATCGCCATCATCCAGACCTTCGAAAGCGAGTTCGCCGTAAAGGGCCCCAGCCCCAATGATCGCACCCTCAAGGAGCGCGGCTCGCTCGATTACGCAACCGAACTGCCCAACCACGCCATGACCCAATCTCATCTCCGCGAAATGCTCGCATCCTTCACCGATCTTCAGGTTCCCTTCGGCATACTCGGTCTTGAAGTCCATGAGATCGACGATTTCCGCGCCCGCTACGGGCAGGAGGCTGCCATATCGATCCTTCGAGTTCTCGCCCGCACCTTGAGAAATACCATCTGGCCCACCGACTTCGTCGGCCGCTGGAGCGAAGATCAATTCCTCGTAATCCTAAGCGGTTGCGATCAGGAAGCTCTGCGCGCCGTAAGCGATCGCGTCTTGAAGATGGTGGGTCACGCCACCATCGAATGGTGGGGAGAAGAATTATCGGTCGCGGTTTCCATCGGCGGCGGAGTAGCGAAGGCCGGCGATAGCGCCGAATCTCTTTTGCTCCGCGCACAGGCCGCGATGAAAGCCAATGGAGTTCTCTCCAGTCGCCCCGTCGCCGCCCGCGCAGCGCACTCCTCCAGCAGTTGACTTAGATCACTGAACGCACCACAGAAGGCGCTCTTCAAAAAATGTTCGCCATTATCGGCATCGTCGTTGTCTTCGGTTGCGTCGTCGCCGGCTACCTCATGGAGCACGGCAATCTCCGCGTGCTCATTCAGCCCGCCGAACTCGTCACCATCCTCGGCGCAGCCATCGGCACCGTTCTCATCGCCAATCCCCTTCACATCCTCAAGCAAATCGCCGGAGGCATCGGCGGCGTCTTCGGCGGCTCCAAATTCAATAAACAGGCTTATCTCGATTCCCTCAAATTAATGTATGAACTTCTCAACAAAGCCCGCAAAGACGGTCTCATGGCTCTCGAAGGCGACATCGAAGAGCCCGACAAAAGTCCTATCTTCTCCAAAGGTCCTTCCGTTCTAAAAAATCATCACGTCCGCGATTTCGTCTGCGACTCCTTGCGCATGGCCATCACCGGCGTCGATCCATTCGATCTCGATAACACTCTCGATCTCGATCTCGAAGTTCACCACCATCAGGCAGGGCTTCCCACCGCGGCTCTCAGCAGCATGGCCGATTCCCTTCCCGGACTCGGCATTGTCGCCGCCGTGCTCGGCATCGTCATCACCATGGGCGCGCTCGGCGGCCCTCCCGAAGAAATCGGCAAAAAGGTCGCCGCCGCTCTCGTCGGCACTTTTCTCGGCATTCTTCTTTGCTATGGATTGATCGGTCCCATCGCCGCCAACATGGTCAAGATCGCCGACGACGAGCACGCCTACCTCTATGTCCTGCGCGTCTTAATGGTCTCTTTTCTAAAAGGCACCGCTCCCATCATGGCCGTGGAAGTCGCGCGCCGCGCCGTTCCTGGCCATGTCCGCCCTTCTTTCAAGGAACTCGAAGCGGCCTGCCGCAACAAGGCTGAGGGCGCAGCCGCGGGAGGATAATCACCCAACTCATCTATGGACAAGTCTCGCCCCATCATCATCGTCAAGAAAAAAGGCGGCCACGGCGGCCATCACGGCGGCGCATGGAAAGTCGCCTACGCCGATTTCGTCACCGCCATGATGTCTCTGTTCATCGTTCTCTGGCTCCTCAGCTCCAGCAAGCCGGTGCAGGAGGCCGTCGGCGGATACTTTCGCGACCCCAGCGGCACAGCCGACAAAAAAGGATCCATCAACGTCGGCACTGGCCCCGGCGAAAATTTCACCCTCACCAAAGACAACATGCCCAAGTTGAAAGACCAGCTCCAGGAAAAAATCCGTCAGATGAATGATTTCGAAAAACTCAAAAGCCACGTTGAAATGACCATCACCAGCGAAGGCCTCCGTATCGAACTCATGGAATCCGCTTCTGGCACTTTCTTCGACAGTGGCAGCCCCAAGCTCAACGGTGATGGCCGCGACTTGCTCATCACGCTCGCTCAGGAACTCGGCAAGCTCCCCAACAAAATTTCCATCGAAGGCCACACCGATTCCAAGCCCTACGCCTCATCGGGCAACTACAGCAACTGGGAGCTTTCCACCGATCGCGCCAACGCCGCTCGCCGCCTGATGCAAGCCAATGGAATCGGCGCGAATCAAATCACTCAGGTCCGCGGCTTCGCCGATCAACGCCTCCGCAAAACCGATAATCCGCTCGATTCCTCCAACCGCCGCGTCTCTCTCATCGTGCAATACACTCCCAAAGCTGACGAAGAAGGAGCACAGACAACACCGGAAGAAGGCGACGCCAAACCCTCAGCTGCAACCGAAGAGAAAAAACCAGACGCAAAAACTCCCGCCCCCGCAGAAGCTTCTCCCAAGAAGGAATAACAAAACAATCTTCACTATTGAAATAACTTTACAATTCAAACCGTCCCGTCCCCCAAACTCGCCTGTATAATCGCCCGTTCAATCTTTCAATCGGGAGTTTCTTCTCATGAAAAGGTTCGTGAGTGTCATTTGCCTCTTGCTCGCGTTGTCGCCGGTTACGAATTTGTGGTCTCAGGAAAAAGATAAAGAAAAAGTCGACCTCCAAACCATGACCCGCATCCGTTACGAGGGCTTTCACGATTCCAAAGTGATGGAATACGCCAGCGGTTTAATGGATTCGATCGGCGAGCGCCTCACCGGTTCTCCCAACATGAAGCGCGCCAACGAATGGACTCGCGATCAACTCACCGCCATGGGCCTCACTAACTCCCACCTTGAAGCCTGGGGACCATTCGGCCGCGGCTGGGCCAACCAATACGTCAACGTCCGCATGACCTCGCCCGATGTAGTAACGCTGCTCGCCTACCCCAAGGCCTGGACTCCCGGCACCAACGGCGTCGTACAGGGCAAATGTATTCGCGTGAACATCGATAAGAAAGAAGACTTCGACAAATACAAAGGCAAACTCGCAGGCATGATTGTGATCCTCGGCTCCGACCCCGAAGTGAAACCCATCACCGAAGCTCCCTACAAGCGCCTCACCGACGACGACCTCGCCAAACTCGCCGAGTATCAAATCCCTCCCGACCATCCGCCCTTCAACTTCGCCACTTTCATCAAGCGCCAGCAATTCACCAAGGATCTAAACCAGTTCTTCGCCGACGAGAAAGTTCTCGCCGTCGTCGATCGCTACCGCGGAACCTCTGGCGGCGGCACTGTATTCGTACAATCGGGCGGATCCTACAAGTCAGGCGAAACCACCGCCGTTCCTCAATTGGTGGTAGCGATCGAACAGTGGACCCGCATCGCTCGCCTCCTCGATCAGAAAAAAGACGTTTCCCTCGAACTCAACGTCACCAACACCTTTTACGACGACGATCCCATGCAGTACGACACCATCGCCGAAATCCCTGGCACCGATAAGAAAGATGAACTCGTCATGCTCGGCGCCCACCTCGATTCCTGGCACGCCGGCACCGGAGCCACCGACAACGGCGCCGGAACCATCGTTATGATGGAAGCCATGCGCATCCTCAAAGCCCTCGACATTCATCCCCGCCGCACCATCCGCATCGGCCTGTGGAGCGGCGAAGAAGAAGGCCTGCTCGGCTCGCAAGGCTACGTCGAACATCATTTCGGCTCGCGTCCGCACATGGATAGCGAACCCGGAATGAAAGACATGCCCACTCTACTGCGCCGCGAGGCTGGAGACGTTACAGTGAAGCCGGAGCAGGCAAAAGTTTCCGCCTACTTCAACGTCGATAATGGCACCGGCAAAATTCGCGGCGTACACTTGCAGGAGAACGCCGCCGTCGCTCCCATCTTCGAAGCCTGGATGGAACCTTTCCGCGACCTCGGCATGACCACCCTCACCATGCGCAATACCGGAGGCACCGACCATCTTTCCTTCGACGCCGTCGGCATCCCCGGCTTCCAATTCATTCAGGATCCCATCGAGTACGAAACCCGCACGCATCATTCCAACATGGACGTCTACGACCGCCTCCAGCCCGACGATCTAAAACAAATTTCCGTAATCGTCGCCGGATTCGTTTACGACGCCGCCATGCGCGACCAAATGCTCCCCCGCAAACCCATCGAAAAAGGATTGCCACCAGAACCCCAGAAGCAGGAACCGCAGAAATAGAAATTAATAGAAATTAATAGAAATTAAAGACTAGTAACCGTTGTCATTCCTAAATTGACAAGCCCGCGCTGGCGAGAGGGACTCAGACCTGAGTCCCTCGCCTCACGCCCGCATCTACCAATGCATGTCCACCACAACGCAATTCAACCTGCCCGACGCCATCTCGCTTCTTGCGCGCACTCCCGCAACGCTGGACTCATTGTTGCGCGGCCTCCCCGAAATCTGGATCCGCCGCAACGAAAGCCGCAACCAAGACCAGGGCAAAGAAAATGACACCTGGAGCGCATTCGACATCGTCGGCCATCTGATCGTCGGCGAGCGCACCGATTGGATGCCGCGCGTGCGCATCATTCTCGAACACGGCGAAGCCCGCCCCTTCGATCCTTTTGACCGCTTCGCACAGTTGAAAGAGACCGAAGGTAAAACTCTGGACGAACTCTTGAACGAGTTCGCCCGCCTGCGCCAGGAAAATCTCGTGGCACTACAGGCTCTTAATCTACAGCCGGAAGATTTCACCCGCCGCGGCACCCACCCCGCCCTGGGGTCGGTAACACTCTCGCAACTTCTATCCACCTGGACCGTTCACGACCTCACCCACCTCCATCAACTCTCCCGCGTGATGGCCCATCAATATCGTGACGCCGTCGGCCCCTGGAGCGCCTATCTCGGCGTCCTGCACTGCGCCGGCCACAGCGCCCCTTAGGGCAGTGCTGCTTAAAACAGACAGCTCCAAAATCAACTACGCAGCCTTCTTCTCATCGCAAAGGTGCTGGTAATAATCCCGCCCGCGCTCGTACCCTCGCTGAAAAGGTTCGGCCACATTCACGCCCGGATGCTCGCGCTCGAGATCCTCGATCTGCGCCGTCATCTCTCCCATCACCTGGTCGTATTCTTTGCAGCGCGTGCGCGCATGCAGCGCGCTCTCGAACCCCATACGGTAAAACTTTTCATCATCGCCAAACTTTCTGCCCTCCGGCAAATAATGCTCCTGCTCAGCCCCGCGCAATCCGATCCACCACTGCTCCCGCGCCGCATCAACCTCCTCCGCACCCTCCGCCTTCAGCAGTTCGCGAAACCGCTCTGCTTCGTTTTCATCTTCCGCCGACGCAATCAGTACGCTGCGCCCCTTGCGCAAGGCATCCTCGTAAACAAACATCTCATCCTCGGGCAGCCCGTCGGTCATTGCATTTTCCGCTCTCCCTCCCACCGCTGCGCCGGCCCCCGCGCCGGCAGCCCCCACGAACGCTCCAGCCAACAGCCCCATCGCCGTAATCGGGCCCACCCCCGGAATCAATGACGCCACAATCAGCGGCCCCGCCGAGAGTCCAGCCGCGCCTCCCAACAGCGCTCCAATCGCTTTCCCCATTCCAGGTTGCTCCGTGCTTACCGTAGGAACGGTTTGCACTTTTGCCGCCTCGCTTCCCGGCGTCAACAGTGTGACCCGATCTTCTCGCAGCTCTGCCGTTCGCATCTGTCCCATTGCCCGTTGCGCATCCGCCGCCGAACCAAATACTCCCGTTACCGTTTTCATCGTGACCGCCTTTCCCGAACCGACACCTGAATCCCACACCTTCGCGTAGTTGGAGTTGGATGTTCTCCTCCCCCGGCAAGGTTGTCGCACAAGAATCAAGCAAGGACTCCGCCGCGCTCGCTTGGTAAGAACAATCCAGTTATGGCTGCGCTCACTGCTTGACGATTCTTTACCTTTTTATATCCGGCCTTGCATTCGCTCGCACGCAACCTGTCATCCAACTAACGCAATTCGAGGACTTGCCGGCGATGTGCTCTTCCCGTCCTCGCCTGATTCCAAATGAGAAATGTTAAGAATCCCTCACGATCTGGGGCAAGCGCTGAATCCCTCATCACCAGCCCTTCCCAGGCCATGCGTAAACGCACTTTCGCTATAATGCGTCAGCGATTCGGAGTCGGAAAAGGAGATTCCTTTTGATCGTGGACACGAACCAGCATCCCATCACCGACCCTGCCCATCAACTTCCGGCGCACGGCTCGGAAACTCGCCCCAGTTATTGGTTATGGATCGTCATCAGCGTTCTGCTGCTTCTGGCGGTGATTGCGGCCTTGTTCTTTTGGCGCCATCACGAGAGCTCCGAAAAAAAGCCCGCCGCGCCTCCAAAGATCAACATCACCGCCGCCACCGCGCAAAAAGGCAATATCGGCGTTTACCTCGATGAAATCGGCACCGTCACTCCCGTCTACACCGATTCCATCACCAGCCAGGTCACCGGAGTTATCGTCGCCGTCCACTATAAAGAAGGTCAACTGGTGCGCAAAGGCGATCCGCTTGTCGATATCGATCCCCGGCCATATCAGGCGACTCTGTTGCAGGCCCAAGGCGCGCTCGAACGTGATCAGAGTCTCCTCGCTCAGGCTCAAATGGACCTTGAACGCTACCGCGTCGCCTGGTCCCGCAATGCCATCCAAAAACAATTGCTCGACGATCAGGAAAAGATCGTCATGCAGGACGAAGGCACGGTAAAGAACGATCAGGGCACCGTACAGTATGACGAAGTTCAGCTCGCCTACTGCCACATCACCGCTCCCATCGCAGGCCGCGTCGGCCTCAGGCTCGTAGATCCCGGCAACCTCGTTCAAGCTACCGGGACCGTTACCCTCGCGGTAATCACCCAATTGGAGCCCATCACCGTCATCTTCACCGTTCCCGAAGACAGCCTCGGCCCCGTCGCCGCCCGCTTAAACAAAAGAGCGAAACTCACCGTTGACGCTTTTGATCGCACCGCGCAAACCAAAATCGCCAGCGGCACTCTTCTAACTCTCGACAATCAGATCGACACCACTACCGGTACCGTCAAAGCCCGGTCCATCTTCGAGAACAAGAACGCTGCACTGTTTCCCAACCAATTCGTCAACGTCAGGCTTCTGGTAAATACCTTACAGGGAGTAACTCTCATTCCGGCCTCGGCCATTCAACAAAACGGCTCCGCATCATTCGTATATATAATTCAAGACAACGTCGCTCATACTCGCACCGTCAAGCCGGGAGTTACCGACGGTGGTGTAACGGAAGTAGAAGGAATCAATCCTGGAGATGTAGTCGCTAATAGCAGCTTCGATAAGTTGCAAAATAATGTCGCCGTAACTATCGCTCCCACCAAGCCCGCCGCCGGCGCGAATGGAAACACTGTCAACGGGAGCAGCGCCCCGTGAGTCCTTCTCGTCCCTTCATCCTGCGGCCCGTCGCAACCTCTCTGTTGATGGCTGCCATCTTGTTGGTCGGTATTGTCGGCTACACCCAGCTCCCCGTCTCCGCCCTTCCGGAAGTCGATTATCCCACCATTCAAGTTCTTACCTTCTACCCCGGAGCCAGCCCCACGGTAATGGCAACTACGGTAACTGCTCCGCTGGAGCGCCAGTTCGGCGAACTTCAAGGTCTAAGTCAGATGACCTCCACCAGTTCCGGCGGCACTTCCGTCATAGTCCTGCAATTCAATCTGACTCTGAATATCGATGTCGCCGAAGAAGAAGTTCAATCCGCCATCAACGCATCGCAGAGCCTGTTGCCTTCCATCCTTCCCGCTCCGCCCATCTACAGCAAAACCAATCCCGCCGATGCCCCCGTCCTCACTCTCGGCATAACATCAAGTTCCATCCCGCTCTCTCAAGTCGAAGATCTCGTCGATACGCGCCTCGCCCCGAAAATCTCCCAACTCAACGGCGTCGGCCTTGTCACCATCAGCGGAGGCCAGAAGCCCGCGGTCCGCATCCAGGCCAATCCCACCGCGCTCTCCTCCTACGGTTTGAACATGGAGGACCTTCGTTCCGCACTAACGCAAGCCAGCGTCAACGCCGCCAAAGGAAACTTCGACGGCCCCCGCCAGGACTATCAAATCGACGCTAATGACCAATTAGTCACCAGCGATGACTATCGCAAAGTCGTCATCGCTTACCGCAACGGCGCGCCCATAATGCTCACGGATGTCGCGCAGGTCGTGAATGGTGTGGAGAACAACAATCAAGCTGCGTGGATGAACCAAACTCCCGCCGTCATTCTGAACGTCCAGCGCCAGCCCGGTGCCAACACTATCAGCGTCGTCAAAAGCATCAAACAACTTTTGCCCCAGCTTGAGGCCAATCTCCCCACCGGCATTCAAATCACCACCCTCACCGATCTTACGACGGCCATTAAAGCCTCGGTATCGGACGTTGAATTCGAATTACTACTGACTGTCGGCCTCGTCGTCTTAGTTATTTTCCTCTTTCTGCGCAGCCTCTACGCCACCATCATTCCCAGTGTGGCTGTACCGCTTTCATTAGTCGGTACCTTCGCGGCCATGTACATCCTTGGTTATAGTTTGGATAACTTATCCCTGATGGCTCTCACCATCTCCACCGGCTTCGTGGTGGATGACGCCATCGTCATGATCGAAAACATCTCCCGCTACATAGAAATGGGCGAACCGCCCATGCAAGCCGCCCTCAAGGGCGCCGAACAAATCGGCTTCACCATCCTCTCCCTCACCGTTTCACTAATCGCCGTCCTAATCCCTCTCTTATTCATGGGTGACGTGGTTGGCCGTCTCTTCCGCGAATTCGCTGTCACCCTCGCCGTCACCATCGTCGTCTCCGCCGTCGTCTCCCTCACCCTGACTCCCATGATGAGCGCGCGAATCCTGCGCCACCAGCCCAAAGAACAGCAAGGTCGCATCTACCAGGCTACTGAGCGCGCCTTCGAAAGCATGATTGCGTTTTATGGTCGCACCCTGAAATTCGTGCTGAAATTCCAAACCATCACTCTGTTAGTCGCCGTAGCCACACTGCTGCTCACCGTTTTCCTTTACATCATCATCCCCAAAGGATTTTTCCCAGTCCAGGATACAGGTGTCATCCAAGGCATCTCTCAGGCCCCCCAAACCATCGGCTCGAAAGAAATGGCCGCGAAGCAACAAGAAATGGCAAAAGTCATTCTGGACGATCCCGCCGTCGAAAGCCTTTCTTCATTTATTGGCGCGGATGGAACCAACACAACCACCAACAGCGGCAGAATGTCGATCAACCTTAAGCCGCTCGATCAGCGCAGATTGAACGCTTCCGATGTAATCCGCCGCTTGACGTCGAAACTTTCTCAGGTTCAGGGCATTCAGTTATTCATGCAGCCCGTGCAAAATATTTCCGTGGACGACCGGGTAAGTCGCACCCAATACCAATACACCCTCGAAGATCCCGACCCGAACGAACTCAACGATTGGACTAGTCGATTCGTCACCAAGCTCCAGCAACTTCCAGAACTGGAAGACGTTGCCACAGATCAACAAATGGGAGGATTAGCTGTATCTCTAATCATCGACCGGGTCACCGCATCACGCTTCGGTATCGCTCCTACGACCATCGACAACACTTTGTATGACGCCTTCGGTCAGCGCCAGATCAGTACGATGTATACGCAAGTAAATCAATATCACGTTGTCCTTGAAAGCCAGCCGCAGTTTCAGCTCGACCCCAATAAGCTCAATCATCTCTATATCCAATCGAACGCTTCCTCCGGAGCTACCGGTGCCGGGGCCTCCACCTCGTTCGCCGCTTCTGGGTCTTCCTCCGCCGGATCGAACGCTCTTACTGGTTCGGCCCAATACACCCCGTCTGCAAATACCTTGGCTCCTCCGGTCAACGCCCTTTCGCCAACTACCTCTTCCACTTCAAACAGTGGAGCAAACTCGGCCGGCACAACCAGTTCCACCATGAGCAACGCCGTACCTCTCAGCGCCTTCGCGCATTTCGAAAAAACCACCGAACCTCTCTCCATCAATCACCAGGGACAATTCCCAGCCATCACCGTCTCTTTCAATCTCGCCCCAAATGCTGCTCTGGGCGAAGCAATCACCGCCGTCGACAAAGTTGAAAAAGATCTGCACATGCCCCCCAGCCTGCAAGCTGGTTTTCAAGGCACCGCCGCCTCCTTTACCAATTCGCTTTCCAACGAGCCCTTGCTGATTCTTGCCGCACTCGTCACCGTCTACATCGTCCTTGGCGTCTTATACGAAAGTTTTATCCATCCTATAACTATTCTTTCCACACTACCGTCAGCGGGTGTAGGTGCGTTTCTAGCTTTGATTATTTTTCATCAGGACTTAAGCGTAGTTGCAATTATCGGCATCGTCCTTCTCATCGGTATCGTGAAAAAGAACGGCATCATGATGGTTGACTTCGCTCTCGAAGCCGAGCGCGAGCATGGGAAGAATGCGACCGACGCAATCTACGAAGCCTGCCTGCTCCGCTTCCGTCCCATCATGATGACCACCATGGCCGCATTGCTCGGAGGATTGCCCCTTGCCCTTGGAAGCGGTTTCGGGTCTGAGTTACGCCGGCCCCTGGGCATCGCAATGGTCGGCGGGCTACTCCTCAGTCAAGCTCTCACTCTTTACACCACACCAGTCATCTATATCTTCTTCGACAATCTTGCAGATCGCTTTTCTTCTAAGTCAAACAAGGTAAAGACTGGAGAACAAGAACAGGCCGGCCCGGCATGAACATATCTTCACCTTTTATAAATCGTCCGGTGGCCACAACACTGCTGACCGTGGCAGTCGCTCTCGCCGGCGCGATTGCTTTTCAGGTGCTTCCAGTTGCACCGCTCCCAGAGGTAGATTTCCCTACCATTTCAGTAAGCGCCGGCCTCCCAGGAGCCAGCGCCGCAATTATGGCCTCTTCCGTCGCTACGCCTCTGGAGCGGCAGTTCGGTCATATCGCCGGTGTAACCGAGATGACTTCCGCCAGTACTCTCGGTAGCACGTCCATCACAATCCAATTCGACCTCACTCGCGATATCGATGGCGCTGCGCGCGATGTCGAAGCTTCCATCAATGCCGCGCGCACGTATCTGCCAAGCAATCTTCCCGGCAATCCAACTTATCGCAAGGTTAACCCCGCCGACGCTCCCATCATGATTCTCGGCCTAACCTCCGATAAGTTCGGCCCCGCCAAGCTTTACGACGAGGCCTCAACGGTCATCGAGCAGAAGCTATCCCAGATACAGGGTGTAGGGCAGGTTAGCGTGGGCGGCGGAGCGCTACCCTCTGTCCGCGTGGACGCCAACCCTACACAATTAGCCAGTTATGGACTCACTCTGGCGAATCTCCAATCCGTACTGAGTCTACAAAACTCGGACCTCGCCAAAGGCCAGATCACCGACGGCAACGTCAGCATGGATATCCTTGCCAATGATCAAATCTCGCTGGCCGCCGACTATAAGCCGCTTGTAGTTGGCTATAACAAAGGCGCTGCCGTCCATTTATCCGATGTAGCTGCAGTAACAGATTCTGTCCAGAACATCCGTGCCGCTGGTTATCTGAACGGTAAGCGCGCAGTTACGGTCATCATCTTTCGTCAACCTGGGGCCAACATCATTGCCACCGTGGATCGCATCGTCGCGCAACTCCCATCCATCCAGGCATCCATTCCGCTCGGCATCGATACCACTATCGTTCTGGACCGCACAACAACCATTCGCGCTTCGGTCGGCGATGTGGAAAGAACGCTGCTCATTTCCATCGTCCTGGTAATCGTCGTGGTCTTTGTCTTCCTGCGCAATGGCCGTGCCACGCTCATTCCAGCCGTAGCGGTACCCGTCTCGCTGGTCGGCACCTTTGCAGTCATGTATCTCCTTGGTTACAGCATCGATAACCTTTCGCTTATGGCGATGACCATCGCCACCGGGTTTGTTGTCGATGACGCGATTGTAGTAATGGAAAATATAGCGCGCCACCTTGAAAATGGCATGCAGCCCTTTGCCGCTGCGCTCAAGGGTGCGGAGGAAATAGGCTTCACCGTCTTCACCATCAGCATCTCGCTGATCGCGGTTTTCATTCCTCTTCTCATGATGGGAGGAATCGTTGGCCGCCTCTTCCGCGAATTCGCCGTAACTCTCTCCACGGCCGTTTTCGTTTCAATGATTATTTCGCTCACCACCACGCCGATGATGTGCGCGTACTTTTTGAAGAATGAGCGCACCGAAAAACACGGCCGCCTCTACATGGCCAGCGAACAATTCTTTGACGGCATGCTCTCGCTGTATCGGCGTACCCTGCATTGGGTTCTGGAGCATCCGGCCATCACCCTGGCGGTTCTATTCATCACCATTGCCCTCAACGTCGTTCTGATCATGAAGATCTCAAAGGGGTTTTTCCCCGTTGAAGATACGGGCGCAATTGCCGGTGCGGTACGCGGCCCGCAGGACTCATCTTTCCCCGCGATGGATACTTCCATCCGGCAAATCGGAAATGTAATCAAGGAAGATCCCGCCGTCGCCAACGTCATCGCGTTTACCGGCGGAAATGGTGCCACGAATACTGGCTTTATCTATATTGCGCTAAAACCATTGGCGGTGCGCAAAGTCAGCGCCGCGCAGATCATTAGCCGCCTCCGCCCCAAGTTGAACCGCCTGCCTGTCGCCTCTGCATTCCTCCAATCCGTGCAGGATCTGCGAATCGGCGGCCGTTCCAGCAATGCCATGTATCAGTACACTTTGCAGTCCGACACGGTCGAGGATCTCATTAAGTGGGGCCCGGCCATCCTGAACCAGATGCAGCATCTCCCGGGCTTTCAGGATGTAAGCTCGGACCAGCAAAACGGTGGCCTCGATGAAATGCTCAACTACGATCGACTTACCGCCGCCAAGCTCGGCCTGACCGCCCAGACCTTGGATTCAGCCTTATACGGAGCATTCGGACAGTCGGAAGTTTCGATTATTTATACCCAGCTAAATCAATACTACGTTGTACTGGAAGTAGCTCCCCAGTATTGGCAAAGTCCTGAGGGGTTGAAAGATATCTATCTTCATACTTCGGCCAGCAATAACGGCACCAATAACATCCCTCTCCTCGCAGTGGCTAAAGGCCAGGCCAACACAACCCCTCTCGCCATCAATCATACCGGCCTGTTCCCATCCGTCACCGTCTCCTTCAACCTCGCGCCCAACGTCTCATTGAGCGATGCCACTCTAAGTATCAACCAGATGCAGAAGCGCCTCGGTACACCTTCCACCATGCAAGGCTTTTTTGCCGGAACTCTTCTCGCCTATCAGCAATCGCTTGGCACCGAACCAATACTTATCGCTACCGCTCTGCTTGCCGTCTATATCGTCCTCGGTATCTTGTATGAGAGTCTCATTCACCCCATAACGATTATCTCCACCCTGCCCTCGGCAAGCGTAGGCGCTATGCTCGCACTAATGCTCTTCAAGCAGGACCTCAACATCATTTCAATAATCGGCATTGTATTGTTGATCGGAATCGTAAAAAAGAACGCCATCATGATGATCGATTTCGCTCTTCAGGCGGAACGCGAAGAAGGAAAGAGACCCATCAATGCCATCTTTGAAGCTTGCATGCTACGCTTCCGTCCCATCCTGATGACGACTATGGCCGCTCTACTAGGCGCATTGCCGTTGGCTCTGGGAACGGGCACCGGATATGAACTCCGTCGCCCGCTTGGCATCACGATTGTGGGCGGCTTGATACTAAGTCAGTTGCTCACTTTATATACCACTCCAGTTGTCTACCTGGAGTTCGACCGGCTTCGCCTTCGCTTCGCGGGAAAAACCACAAACCATGCTTCGCCCGCACCGGAGGCCGGCTAATGCGCCGCAACAGAACAAATGCTTACGTGAACTTTTATGCACACTCTAACTCAACAACTAACTCGCGGCATACTTCAACTAAGCATTGCTGCACTCTTACTAAGCGCATTGGCCTGCGTAGTCGGACCGAAATATCATCCGCCCGTCAATCAGGCTCCAGCCGCCGTCTACAAAGAATCCCCTGCTCAACATCCCGATTCTCAAGGCTGGAATGTGGCCCAGCCGGCGGATGCTAAACTTCGCGGCAAGTGGTGGGAGATCTTCAACGATTCCGAACTGAACGCTCTTGAGGAACAACTCAATATCGACAATCAGAACATTAAGCAGTATTTCGAAAACTTTATGGAAGCTCGCGCCGTGGTTCGCGAGGCCCGCGCGCAATATTTCCCCACTCTGTCCATCGCCCCCGGCGTCACTCACTCTCGCTCTTCCGCCAACTTGGGTGCCACCTCTGCCACTACGACGGGCACAGGTTCCACAACGACAGCAACCACCCAGCAACTTACCAGTACTCTCTATACGCTGCCCCTCGAAGCTTCCTGGGAGCCCGATCTTTGGGGCAAAGTCCGCAACACTGTACGGCAGGCGCAGTACACCGCGCAGGTCAGCGCCGCCGATCTGGAGAACGAACGCCTCACCGAACAGGCCAGCCTCGCGCAATATTTTTTTGAAATCCGCGGGCAGGATGAGTTGCAAAAGATTTTCAACGACACAGTAGATGCTGACCAGAAAGCCCTCGACCTGACCCGAGCACTCTATGAATCCGGCATTGACGATGAAATCTCGGTAGTCGAAGCTCAGACCACGCTTCAGAGCGCGCAAGCTGCAGCCACCAACGTCGCCGTCGCACGAGCGCAGTATGAACACGCTATCGCCATGCTGGTTGGCAGGGCCGCTACTAATTTCTCAATTCCAGTGAAGCCCATGACCGTCGCTCCGCCGCCGATTCCCGTTGGCGTGCCCTCTGAACTTCTCGAGCGCCGTCCCGACGTTGCCGCCGCCGCGCGCACTATGGCCGCGGCCAATGCTCAGATCGGAATCGCCTACGCTGCCTATTATCCCAATCTAACTTTGACCGCGGATGGTGGCTTCGAAAGTTCCGCCTTTCATAACTGGCTCTCTTGGCCAAGCCGCTTCTGGTCGATTGGTGCATCTATCCCCGAAACTATCTTCGATGCCGGCCTTCGCCGCGCAACCGTCCAGCAATATACCGCCACTTACAACGCGGACCTCGCCGGTTACCGTGAGACGGTACTTACAGCCTTTCAACAAGTCGAAGATTCTCTCGCGGAAGTTCGCATCCTCTTTCGCGAAATCCAGCAGGAACAGGAAGCTGTAAACTCCGCTCAAACCTACCTCAAGCTGGAACAGGCCCGCTACGAGACCGGCATCGATCCCTACGTCGACGTCTTGATCGCCCAGACCACGCTGCTCAACGACCAGCAAACCCTGAATAACCTTCAGGTCGAAGAGATGACCTCTGCCGTCGCTTTAGTCGAAGCACTGGGCGGCGGATGGGATAGTTCTCAATTGCCAATTCCAGCGCAGGTCACGCAGAAACCGCCTAGCTCAGAGACGACCATCCAGCATTAACATCTCATGAGAAGATATCCACACGGCCCGCCAACCAAATCCGCTTAACTTACTCTCTATACATAACTAGTTAGGAAGCCTTTGGCGCGACCAAGGGCGTCTTCATCGCAGAAATCTTTGACGATAGGTTGTCGATAGCCATCGTTGTCTCCTGGCGAGTTATAACCGACTGGCCAAACCTACGCCGTCGAAAGAATGAGAATCGATACACAAAGCCGGATTTCAAAATACTCCGCAAGGACGGAACATTGCTCGCGCCGCTAAAAATCCAGGCCCTCCTGCCGTCCCTTCGCAGATTACCCGCTGCAATCCGAATGGACGCCCCATAATAGCCGCGCCCTCGCTCCGCCACCGGCGTCCAGCAATCGAAGATCATCGCAGCCGCGTCGCCATCTGACTCAAGTTTGTAGTCGATTTCCGCCAATCGAAACCCGTTGTACTTATCGATCCACAAAAAATGAACCGGCCGCCCCGCATCATCCTGCAAAAGAAAACCCGTAGCCGTGGATTTCTTCAGCCGTTTCGCGCACCGCATCAGATAGTGGAGCGTCGCCTCGTCCCCCGCATTGCTGATCGATGCCTCCACCAAGTGCTCCCACGTCAGCGGCAATAATTGTCCAGCCGCATCGTCAAACCGCCCGTCCGGAGCCTCAAACAAAAGCACCTCGTCCTCAAACGCAACCGATCGTACTGCCTTGCGCACCGATTGCCGCGCCGTCGCAACCAACCCATTCTCATGCACACGACTCACCAACGCCCGGCCAAAACTTCTCGCTCCGCGTATCTTTTCTCCAAACTCCGGAAACCGCGCCGCCGCCCGGCTCAACATCTGCCGTCCAACACTCACCATGTGCCGGTTCAAGCCGCGCGACAAATGTACGTAACGCGTCTGCCGCATCGTATTCGCAAAGCGCTCCTTGTATGGCTCGTCGCCCAGCCCCAAGTCTAACATCTTCACCGACGCATCTTTTGCTCCCTCTTCCACCAGCAGCCGCAGCAGGCACGATCCCGGCGAGACATGCTCATACTCCATCTGAAACGTCGGCAAATACCAGAACCAACTCCCTCCAAATCGAAAGCCATAATTCCACGCCACCGGACGTCCATCAATCTCCAACTGGCTGATCTTCAACCAGCCCGAGCGCGACAACAGTCCACTCAACTGCTGTAAAAACGCGCGCCGCTCCGGACCAACCAGCGGACTCACCCGGTTACTCGCCAGGAATCGCGAAATTTGCGCCGAGATAATCGACTCCAGGCTCGCGCCAATCTGCTCCGGCTCCGTCAGGTGAATCACATTCACCGCTCCCAAACTTTCGAGCTTCTTCAACGCTCGTCGTTCCCTACCCTTCCCAGCTACGCTTCGCAAAACATCCTCGCGTTGCTCTTCCCCACCTAACTGCACCACGCCGCAATCGTAAGCCGTGCGTGACGCCACATAAAAATGCCGCGATGCCGCAATCCCCGGAAGCTCCTTGAGCGTCGCCGAATTCGATGGCACATTGGCCAGCACTACGTCGCTAAGCCCGAGCTTCCGGATTTCTTCCAGCAGCGCCACCACCACCGCCGCGCGATTTTCCGGCGCGCTCACAATGTCGCAGTAGTCCGCCGAATTTGATGTCAGAAAAAAAGCTGCCCGAGGCGCCTTCGGGTCAATCGCCAGCGCCGCCACTCCCACCAGTTGCTCAAAATCATGCACAAGAAAGAGCAACGTCGAGAGACTTCCCTGAAAGCCGCGGCTGGCGGCCAATGCCCACTGGTAGGTGAAAAATACTTCTGGATTCTCCATGCTCAGAACAAGGCTGTTCCAAGCTTCACTCAGATCGGCATCTTGCGGAATTTCCTTCAGAACGGTTATGCGCACAGGTTTTTCAGGCCTTCATGCCGAGGGTAGACTCTTGCAGACCAGTGTAAGGATGCCCCATTCTCGCCACAGACGCAAGCTGGCTGCATCTCATCTGTGGTGTTCTGCTACCGCCGCATCCTCTGCCGCATAATCGAACTGCGCCGGCAACCCGTCGGCCGGCGGATTTTCCTGTTCCCAGAATATCGTCCGCCGGATTGCCTCCTCAATCGCCACCGGTTCCTGGTATCCCAGTTCTTGGCGGATACGCGCCGAACTCGCCGTCCAATGCTGCGCTGCGTTGCCGGGCTGTTGCAAATGCCGCGGAGAGTGTTCAATGGGCAGAACAACAAAGTCTCCATCCCACAGCATCGCCGCCGCGATCTTTCGGGCCCACTCCAGTTCGCTGAACGATGGCTCTTCGCAAACATTGTAGATACGTCGCGCAGCGCGTTCATCGGTAGCAGTCAGCGCAATGGCCGCGGCAACGTTTTCCACGTAGCCGCGCGGCGAGCGCCAGGCAGCCATCGTCTCGGGAAAAATGATGTGGCGTCGTCTGTCAACGATGCGCTTCACCACAGGATAAAAACGATGCAGCGGATCACCCGGTCCATATGCCATAGGCAGCCGCAGCACCGTGCCGGGAAGTTCGCGGTCATTCATCACCACGCGCTCAGCCGGAATCTTGTCATAATCGTCCGTTACCCAGGCGAAAATCTTGCGCAAGAGCTGCATACTCTCCGGTGGATAAGGATGCAGATTGCGCCGCAGCTCCGACTCTTCCGTAAGCGGTACTTCTTGCAGCGGCCCACTCTCCGTGCCGTGCAAAATGCCCGCCGCGCGGTACACGTCAATGCTGCTTAGCATCACTACACGCCGCGTCCTACCACGGAAGATGTTCATCAGCTCTTCCGCTTGCGGAGCCGAACTGATGACTAGGTCAATCACGACATCGGGAGCAAACTTCTTCAGTTCCTGAGCGCTGGCGTTAAGGTGGTTACAGTCGCCCCGAATCTCGTCAACGCCAGCGGGCACGGCCGTCGTGCCGCGGTGAAACACCGCCAGCGCGTGCCCTTGCTGCTTTAGTGCAGTCACAACGAACCGCCCGATGAACCCATTCCCGCCAATTAGAAGAATGCGCATAAGACGATTAAATAATCACAAGAAAAGGTAGTGATGCAGTTTGTCTGTCATCCTGAACAAGCGCTTTTTGCGCAGCGAAGGATCTGGGCGAGCCGCGCGGTGTGTCGCGGTTCTTGCGACACAATAATCGCGCGTTTGGCTCGCTTCCCTTATCAAACTACACCACTACCCAAGAAAACGTGTCGTGTGCCAGAAAATTCTCTTGTTTCCAAACCCAAGCTGATTAGAAGAAAACATGCGCGGACAAGGCCTGCAGCAGGCGGGAGTTTTGGTAGTGGGTTCAGCTAGCATCTCGAATCACGTTTGGATAATTGAGAAACTCTGCTCCTATTGCCACAGCCAACCTCCGCGGCAACCCCTATCGGCAACGCGCTCATCCATCAATGGTATGGAGAAAGCTTTTCCTAAATGGTTTGAAATTTTGCAACATTACACAACTATTACTATCGGAACGACACAGACCTCGAACCGAAGTTTAGAATTGACAGAAGCGACTTTATTGAGTCATTCTTTCTGACCAAAGACGTAGGAAGCAATAATATGTCAGTAAGCACCAAGAAACTCGTCACGTCTGGCGCGAAGCTGGTCAACCGCCGCGAGATGGCCGCCATTGTTGATACACACGCTCGACGTGTTCTCGGCGTGTCGGGCCGTGTATTCATCTCTCAGTGGAAGGCTGGTAAGTATCGCAAGCTCGACTCTGATGCTTGCCCCGGTGTCATTGAACTTGCCCTTCTTGCCCCCCTCCCAAGGCGGGCGAATGGCCGGAAAAAATGACCGGACGACCATCATAGTCAAAACTTAAAAGCTCTAGAGCAAATGGCTACATGGAATTCAGCATCCTCGCTAGCTCTGTGGAATTCTTGCTGACCCGCTACCCGAACTAGCCGCCTATCGCATGTTGTAGCCGGGCATGAACTCCGCTCACATGCGCCGAGAACTCAGGCAACGTCATATCCAACGTCACGTGCATTCGGCAAAGCTCAAACGGATTCGCACTCCCATCGTCCCTATGCTCCACATTCAGGAACGCACATGTGAACCCGGCTTCTCGGGCAAGCCCCACTTCCCGCTCCCCCATCGTCGCCTGGTTGCCAAAAGGATAGGCAAAAGCCCAGATCGGCATCCCCAACGCCCGTTCCAGATCGTTCTTGCCGTCTTGAATCTCGCGCCGCGCCTCTTCCTCGTTGCATAACGATAAGATCGGATGCGTTCGCGTATGCGCTCCAATGCTCATTCCATGCCCAGCGAGTTCTTTCAGCTCGGCAACATTCATGAATCGCCATCGCCGCGCAGAAATCGATTGCTCCGCCGGGCCCCGCTGGCTGCGCAAGCGCTCCATCCATTCCGCTCTTAATCTCGCCTCCAATCGCGATGCTCTCTTCACCGTATTCCACCACCGCGCCTGAAAACTCTCCGGAGCCGGAGATTCCGCCTCTTCTTCCGGGAGGAGCTGCAATTCTGTCGCGCTCAGCGGCCGGCTGCGCATGAGCAGGTAAAGCTCCTCATACCAAAGCATCCCCCGGCTTTCATGGCACTGACTTTCATGGCACGGACTGTCATTGCAGGAAGCCGCAGTCACAAAAAACAGGCACGAGACTCCTTCGCTGCGCAGCACCGGAACCATATCCGTCAGCCCATTGAGCAGTCCGTCATCACAGGTCAGCAAAATGGCGCGCGGCGGAAGTCGTCTTCCCTGCTCGATCCAGGCTCGAAAATCCTCCGGATGAACCACCTGATAGTGCGCCTTCAGAAACTGGATCTGCCGTCGAAACATCTCAGGCCGGACAAGATTTCCATCCAGAAACCCATCCCCGTCCAAATGGTCGGCTGGGACCACCCCGTGATAGTTCACCACCGCGTAACCGCCCGCCGGCGTGATGCGCCCCAGCACTCCGCTGTAATGCAACGCCGGATACACCGCGCGCTTCAACAACGGACTAACCAGCCGCATCCCTCACCTCAGTATGCAGTCCAAAATGTCTCTGGGATATAAAAAGCGAGCCCGCGAGCGGATTCCCCTCCGACCCCCTTGCCCTCCGGGCCGTCCGAAAGATTGTCGCAGACCGATCGAAAATTGGCTCCTCAGGTAGGACTCGAACCTACAACCCTCCGGTTAACAGCCGGATGCTCTGCCATTGAGCTACTGAGGAGTGTTGGGAAGAGCGCACGTTCTTTTTGCCGTATTCATCATAACATTTGAGGGGGCGGGTGAAAACTCTGTTACCGTGCGGTAACGTCAAGTTAAGAACTTGAGAGCGGGTCCGCGAAAGTCGAGGACGTTTGGACGGAAACATTGCCGCGTTTGTTATGGTTTTTGGTAGGCTGAGTGTTTGCGAGGTGAGCTATGGGTGGAGGGGTGCGTTTGATTTCGATTGCTATCTGTCTCGGTTCTTTGACGGTTTTGGCGGCGGGAGTTTATGCGGCGAGCGATGCTAAAGATTCCTGATCACGGGTCCCCCGAAGGCGGAGAAGCGTCCGCTGGAGGAGACGACTACAGGGCGTGAAAATTGTCGATAACTACCGGTGGCTGGAGGATGGGGAACTCGGCGGATACGCAGAAGTGGGTGGCGGAAGAGATGGCGTATACCCGCGGCGTGCTCGATCCGCTGCCGGGGCGCGATGCGATTCATAAACGTCTGACAGAGTTGTTGAGCATCGGCAGCATCACGCAGCCGGAGATTGGCGGGAAATATTATTTCTACATGCGGCGCGAGGGGATGCAGAACCAGCCGGTGCTTTATGTGCGGGAAGGGGTGGAGGGAAAAGATCGGGTGCTGGTGGATGCGAATCAGCTGGCGGCGGATGGAACGATTGCGCT
Organism: uncultured Acidobacteriaceae bacterium; assembly: GCA_963818235.1. Classification (GTDB taxonomy): domain Bacteria; phylum Acidobacteriota; class Terriglobia; order Terriglobales; family Acidobacteriaceae; genus Sulfotelmatobacter. The sequence continues at coordinate 1,165,782 of CAWFRI010000003.1, read as the reverse complement.
CGATTGGTATCATCCTTCGGAGAATGGAAAATATTTAGCCTATGGAACTTCGCCGAGCGGGTCGGAGATGAGCACGCTGCACATTCTTGAAACCAAAACGGGCAACCGCTGCTGCCCGATACGATTGAGCGCACGCGGGCGTGCAGCATTGCGTGGATGCAGGACAACTCGGGATTTTATTACACGCGATATCCGAAGAAGGGCGACGTGCCGGATGGACAGGAGATGTACAACCGGCATGTGTTCTATCATGAATTGGGAACCGATCCGGAGACCGATACGCCGATTTTTGGCGAGGGGCGCGATCCGGAGGATTGGCCCAGCGTGAGTCTCGACAATGATGGGCGATTGCTGTTGATCAGCGTGGCGCAAGGCTGGACCAAGACGCGAACTGTTCTTGATGGATCTGAAAACGGGCACGCCGCCCGACGCGCATCACCACGGGAAAGAATTTTCTCTATAGCGGGTCGGTGTACAACGGAAGGCTTTACATCGTCACCAATGAAGATGCTCCGCGTTACCGCATGTTTATGGCGGAAGCGGGCAACTATGAGCGCGACGACTGGACAGAAATCATTCCGCAAACGGAAGCGGTATTGCAGGGGGCAGCGGTGTGGGGCGGAAAACTTTTTGCGCAATATGAGCAGAACGCAACCTCACAGCTGCGGATTTTCGATCTTGAAGGAAAGATACAGAAAGAGCTAGCGCTTCCCGCGCTGGGTACGGTTTTTGGGTCGGAAGGGAAATGGAATCACGACGAGATTTTTTATGGATTCGTTTCGTTCACCGTTCCGCCTACGGTTTACCGGTACGATTTGAAAACGGGCTCGGCGTCCGTGTGGGCGAAGGTGGATGCGCCTTCGATTGATCCTGCGGCGTACGAGGTGAAGCAGGAGTGGTTCCACTCGAAGGATGGGACGAGGGTGCCGATGTTTGTTGTGAATAAGAAGGGATTGAAAAAAGACGGGCACAATCCCACGCTGCTTACGGGTTATGGAGGATTCAATGTCAGCATGTCTCCTTCGTTCAGCCGCACGGCCTATTTGTGGATGGAGCATGGCGGAATTTATGCGATGGCGAATTTGCGCGGCGGGGCGGAGTTTGGCGAAGACTGGCACCGGGCGGGAATGCTCGACAAGAAGCAGAATGTTTTTGACGACATGATTGCGGGCAGCCGAACATCTGATTGCGGAAAAATATACGGACAAGGATCATCTGGCGATTCAGGGCGGATCGAATGGCGGACTGCTGATGGGAGCGATGATCACGCAGAGGCCGGATTTATTTCGGGCGGTGGTGTGCCAGGTGCCACTGCTCGACATGCTGCGCTATCAGAATTTTCAGATTGCCAAGTTGTGGATTCCGGAGTACGGGAGTTCGGACAATCCGGAGCAGTTTAAGTGGCTCTATGCCTATTCGCCGTATCACCACGTGAAGGCGGGAGTGGAATATCCCGCGATTTTATTTATGACGGCGGATACGGATACGCGAGTCGATCCGATGCACGCGAAGAAGATGGCGGCGGAGATGCAGGATGAGGCGAAGAATGGCGCGAGCAAGACGCGTCCCATTTTATTGAGGATTGAAGCGAAGGCGGGGCATGGAGCGGGGAAACCGGTGACTAAGCAGATCGAGGAGTTTACGGATGTTTATTCGTTTTTGTTTTGGCAGTTGGGGGTGAGGGAATAGGCAACTCTTAGTGCGTGGCGGTTGAAATGAAGATCTTTTGGTCCTGGCAGTCGGACACTCCCGAGCAAATTGGCAAGTATCTGGTACAGACGCCCTAAAATCAGCCGTCAACGAACTGAAGCAAACCGAGGATATCGAAGAGGCGCTCCGTGAGGACCTCCATTTGGATCAAGACACTCAGGGGACCACCGGCAGCCCTGACTTGGTGAGCACCATCTTCGGTAAGATCGAGAAATCGGAAGTAGTGGTTGCCGACGTTACGATCGTCGGCAAGACTGACGAGGGTAAGAGGCTCATCAATTCCAACGTCGCGATCGAACTGGGATACGCCTTAAGTGAATGCACAGCCGCACGGGTGGTATTGGTCTTCAACACACACTACGGAAATCACGAGGATCTCCCGTTTGATCTGCGCCACAAGGGTGGTGCTGTGGTTTTCGGTCTGTCCCCCAATGCGGACCGCAACGAGATCGCGGGTGTGCGCAGGGCACTCGCAGTTGACTTTGTTCGTAAGCTAAAACCATTCCTGCAGCAGCCACCTCGGATCAAGGAACCACTGTCGGTCAGGGCGATTCTTGAGCATCGGCTTGAGCGCAGGTACCCTCTTCAGAATGGTGGAAGTGACGATGTTTTCCAATTGATGGTATGCGTCGAAAATGACGGCGAACAAACAGCTACAGACTTCAAGCTACAGCTCGATTTTCCGGGAGAATTTATGGACGGCGCGCCGCCGTATGGTCTGAGTCGCCCTGGAGCACCGCCCGGGTTCTCCAGATTTGAGATTACGAATGAGCAGGGAAACCCTCCCACGAAGAATCTCTATCGCGGGACCAAGACTCTGACCCTCATTGCTTTCAACTACGCAGTGAGGGATGAGACCAGGCGGCAGCGTCCCGAGCAGTTGCAAAGGGAGGTGACGGCCACGGTGTTCTCTGGGCACATGACGCCCAAAAAGACGATCAGGACGATTGCTGAGCTTGCATCAATTTCTGATAGCTAGCAGAAAACTGTAGCCGGTGGCTCACCCTGACCCATCCCTATCCCTACTCTCGAGGATGTCCCGCGGGTGACCCTTACTCAATTTCTATCCGAGCGATTACTGGATCGTCCCAACCGTGACCGAGGCCTCGGAGATGGTCGCGCGCCTGCGATAGCGAATCACAGTCTTGGTTCCAGGCTGAAGACGGCTGACCTGATGCGTAAGCTCTCCAACCGTAAACAAATAGACATCATCAATCGCAAGAATCACATCATCAGCTTTGATACCAGCACGATCAGCAGGTCCATCTGCCTTCACGGCGGTGATTGCGACTCCGTCGTGCCGCACATCCGGATTGCCTTCAAAGAATACGCCGAGGGAGGCATGGCTCGAGGATTCTGACGCTGATGATGTAGTAACAGTTTTGGAAACATCGAAGGCACGAATGTCGGGCGATCGCGAGGACGGCAAATCCGTTATTCTTGGGCTGGGTAAGTGCATCGGTTGTACCCCGAAATCATAAACAAAGGCGGCCATACCTTCGCCGCGTGACAGGTACAAGGCGTACTCGCCCTGCCCTAATTCCGTCGCGGGCATGAGCCGGTAGACGCCGGGATTCACTTCTTCCCGGAGCAACTGAATCTGGTGGGTAAGAGAAATGCCGGAACTGCTTCGCCATGCGCCTTGAGCGGCGATTTCAAACTGCCTGCGCTGAGGCTTTTCCTCTAGGCGAATTAGAATCAGATCACCACCGTTTACTCCCGCTTCAGCCTCCTGTTTGGCTGGCATAAAGTAAAAGACGGGCTGTGCGGAAACCACAGTTTCCGCGTGGGCTCCCAATAATTGAATGTTTTCTTTTCTCGCTTTGATGCCTATTGTGACGTCGTTCACGAAGAGACTGCCGCTGCGCTTAAATTCGGCGATTTGTCCGATGACCTTGCTCAGGCCACCGGATACCTCGACATACATCCCCGGCTCAGCCGGAGAAGCTACGACTACCGTTTGCGCAGGGCTTGCAACAGCGAATAATATCGTCGCCAGAAGGCTGCTCAGCTTTATTTCTTTCACAGCTAATCTTCCTCGCAACTCGAAAATCCATTTAATCAACGCCCCTGATGCTGCTCCGGTACCACGTTTGGGTCAATAGCACCTAAGTGGACTGTAGAAGGTGATCGGCTGCTTCCGTCCCGGACGGGACTTGGTTCCTCTTTTTGCGGCTGACCCCGGACTTACGTCCGGGGCTATTGTCTAGCGTCCCTGCGGGACTGGAGTGGGTAGATGGTGCGCTCGAATTATGGGGCTGTGAAGGGTGGGTTCCTCGGGGGCTGAAGCCCTCGGTGGAGGGACGGTTTATCGCAGCGCTGAAGCGCTGCGCCACCCAAAAGCGATACCTCGACATCAAGATCAAAGGCAACGGACAGGAGTGTCCGTTCTACACGGTCCTTCTCTGTCGTCCCTGACGGGACTTGGTTCCGTTCTTTGCGGGCTTACCCCGGACTTACGTCCGGGGCTATTGTCTAGCGTCCCTGCGGGACTGGAGTGGGGTGGGGCGGATTGAGCGGTCGAGTTATGGGGCTGTGGACGGTAAGCGCCTCGGGGGCTGAAGCCCTCAGTCGAGGGACGGTTTATCGCAGCGCTAAAGCGCTGCGCCACCCAAAAGCAACACCAAGATCAACATCAAGATCAACATCAAGATCAAAGGCAACGGACAGGAGTGTCCGTTCCACACGGTCCTTCTCTGCCGTCTCCTTCGGGCGTTTCCTTCCCGGTCGTGCTTTCCCAGTCGGGGAAAGCGAAGCAGGAAGGTCGGTTTGGATGATTTACGAAACCAGGCGATTACGCTCACGGCCGAGGACACGCCGTCCAGCTTCGCTAATGTCGGTGCGGATAGAAAAGTGCCGTGCGTTACTTCTTCTCTCCTTGACACAGCCCCACCGCCTTCCTAGAATCCAAGCAGCTCGGGCAGTTTGCGTCCTTAGGCTAAGTTTCTGCATCTAAATTACTTAGCTGGAGCCCCGGCGGCGCAGCCCTGCACGACCCTTTAATATAAGAGATGTAATTAAGTTAACCATGCCCTCTGACCCCAATATCGGCAAGCGGGAACGCGAAGTTCTCACCGCCATCGTGGAAACTTTTATTTCCACTGGCGAGCCCGTCGGTTCGCGCACCCTGTCGCGTTCCAACCGCGAAGGCCTCAGCCCCGCTACCATCCGCAACGTGATGGCCGATTTGTCCGACGCAGGTTTCCTGGAACAAACTCACACCTCTTCGGGACGCATTCCCACCCCGGAAGCCTACCGTTATTACGTCGAGCAGATTTCCGGCAGCACGAAACTCGCGCCCGCCAAGCTCGCCCCGCAGGAAGAAAACATGATTTCCGACTCCCTCGCCGGCATCAGCGACGTGCAGGAGTTCATGGAGCGCACCTCGCACGTGCTCTCGCTGATCTCGCGCAATGTCGGCGTCACCGTCGCCTCCAAAGGGACAAAGAATGCCCTCGAGCACGTCTACTTCTCGCGCCTCGGAGATCAAAAAGTTCTGGCTGTTCTGGTCACGCGCTCGGGCCTCGTCCGCGACCGCGTCTTGCGCCTCGACCTGCCGCAAGCCGAGCTCGATCTCGCCGCCCGCTACATCAACGAAAATTTTCGTGGCTGGACCATGGAATCCATGCGCGCCGAACTCGCCCGCCGCATCGAGCAGGAACGCAGCGAGTACGACTGCCTGATGAATTCGATCGAGCAGCTCTACAAGCAGGGCGCGCTCGCCTCCGAAGCCGGAACCCAGGTCGTCTTCGTCGAAGGCGCGGCCAACCTGGTCACCGGCCAGGAAGATAGAAAACGCCTTCACGAAATGTTGAAAACCCTCGAGGAGAAGGAAAAAGTCGCGCAACTCCTCGGCGCCTATCTCGATGTCAAGCAGGAGGCCGTCCGCGTCGTCATCGGGCTCGACGACGCCCTGCCCTCCATGCAAAACTTTGTTTTAATCGGCGCGCCCGCGCACTCGGGCGGCGACATGGTCGGTTCGCTCGCCGTGATCGGCCCTACCCGCATGGATTACCAGCACACCATGACGGCGGTTTCCTACATCGCGCGCCTCTTTGACAAAATTCTGAATGAATCGGAGTAATCAAGTTTTCTATGATGAGTAAAGTGAACGGCAGATCGGATATAAAAAGTTCGGATATGAAAACTTCAGATAACAAAAGATCGGATACAAAGAGATCGGAAGACATCGCCTTGGATCTGGAACATGAACTCCCGCCCTCAAACGATGAGCAGGAATCGAGTGCGGCCTCCGGGCGGCAGGAATCCTCTGCGCCGGAATCGGACGTACAAAAATTAAAAGCCGAGCGCGACTCGCTCCTCGACCGCCTGGCCCGCATGCAAGCCGAGTTCGAAAATGTTCGCCGCCGCAACATTAAAGAGCAGCAGGATTTCCGCGACTACGCCGCCGCCGACTCCATCAAGCCTCTGCTCCCCGTGCTCGATAGCTTCGAGCGCGCCCTAACCGTTAAATCCGACGCAGCCGAGTTCCGCAACGGTGTCGAACTGATTTACAAGCAGTTGCTCGCCGCGCTCTCCAAGCTCTCGGTGCAGCCCATCGTGGCCAAGGGAGAACAGTTCGATCCTCATGTGCATGAGGCCATCGAAATGGTCGAGACCACCGACGCTCCCGATCATCAGGTAATCGAAGAGCTCCAGCGCGGCTATAAATACAAAGAACGCCTGCTCCGCCCCGCGATGGTGAAGGTGGCAAAAAATTCCGGCCGTTAACTTTTACAGTGAGGGCACTCGTTTCGTCAGTTCTTGGAGGATCATCGTAGGGCACGGGTTTGGGAAGGGCACGACTTTAGTCGTACCGCTAAGAGTCACTCACGAGTGGCTTTAGCCCCTGAGGGTGACATAAACTTTAGGTCTTATTTTTCAAGAACGAAAGGCATTAAATTCTGACCACCAACGCAAAACGCGATTACTACGAAGTGCTCGGCGTCACGCGCACCGTGACCGAGATCGAGCTCAAGAGCGCCTACCGCAAGCTTGCCATGCAGTACCATCCCGACCGCAATCCCAATAACCCCGATGCCGAGGAGCGCTTCAAGGAAGTCACCGAAGCCTACGGAATTCTTGCCGATTCCGAAAAGCGCTCTCTTTACGACCGCTTCGGTCACGCCGGCATCGGCAACTCAGGCGGCGGAGGCGGCTTCGATCCCTCTGCCTTTCAGGATTTCGGCGAGATTTTCGGCGAGTTCTTCGGCTTCGGAGACGCTTTCGGCGGAGGCCGTCGCCGCAGCCGCGTGCAGCGTGGGGCCGACCTTCGCGAAGATATCAACATCGAATTCGAGCAGGCCGTCTTCGGCACCGAAACGCGTGTCATGGTTCGCCGCCACGAAGCCTGCGAGGATTGTCATGGCTCCGGAACCGCCGCCGGCAAAGGTCCCACCACTTGTAAAGCCTGCAACGGCCGGGGCCAGGTTCGCTACCAGCAAGGCTTCTTCAGCATTGCGCGCACCTGCCCGAACTGCCAGGGCTCGGGCAACGTCATCACCGATCCTTGCTCCCAGTGCAAAGGCGAAGGCCGCATCCTGCGCCAGCGCTCGGTCGATGCGAAAATTCCCGCTGGCGTCGAAGACGGTACCCGCATCCGCTTCACCGGCGGAGGCGAAGCTGGCCCCTTCGGCGGCCCCGCTGGCGATCTCTACGTCGTCCTACATGTGAAGGAGCACCCCTTCTTCGTCCGCGAAGGCAACGACCTTCACTGCGCCGTTCCGCTCTCCGTCACGCAAGCCGCCATGGGCGCGGAAATCAAAGTGCCCACGCTCGAAGGCGAGCACAACCTCAAAGTTCCTGACGGCACGCAGCCCGGCACAACCTTCCGCATTCGCAACAAAGGCGTCCCAGTTCTCAACGGACACGGCAAAGGCGATCTTTACGTCGAAGTTCGCGTCCAGATTCCCAGCAAACTAAACAAGCGTCAAAAAGAACTCCTGCAAGAACTCGAAGCGACCACAAAGATAGACAATCAACCCCTGGTCCGCTCGCTCCTCGGCAAAGTAAAAGAAATGTTCGGATAAAGTTTTCACCCGTCTAATCATGATCGTCACATCAACAGTGGTGTCGGGATTTTGCTGGCCACTGGCCACTGCCCACTGGCCACTGCCTTGACCAGCCGCCGCTGGATTGCCGACGAAGTCTCTGGAAACCGCGCCGCTCTCACCGGCGAGCACGCCGACCATTTAATCCGCGTCCTTCGCGCCCGCGTCGGCGAAGACTTCGACATCTCCACCCGCGACTCCGTTCGCCGCGGACGAATCACTGCACTCACAGCCGGCCGCGTTGACTTCGACCTCGGCGAAGTAATCTCCACTCCGCCGTTAGCGGAGATCACCCTCGTCCTCGCCATCTACAAGTTCGATCGCATGGAGTGGGCCATCGAAAAATGTACGGAACTCGGCGTCTCCCGCATCATTCCGCTCATCTCGCGCCGCACCGATTCCCACCTCGCCTCCGCCTCCACAAAACGCCTCGACCGTTGGCAGCGCATCGCCCGCCAGGCCTCCGAACAATCCCGCCGCACTGCCCCACCGGAAATTACCACTCCGTTGAAGTTTGCCGAAGCATTAAAACTCGCCCAGCCTCTGCGAATCCTCCTTGCCGAATCGGAAAATCAAACTCTTCTTCGCGATGTCCTCCCTCGCGAAACTTCCGGCGGAATTGCCCTCGCCATCGGCCCCGAAGGCGGATGGACCGAAGATGAACTCCAGGCCTTCCACCAGGCCGGATGGATTTCCGCGTCTCTCGGCAACACCATTCTCCGCGCCGAAACTGCCGCCATCGCCGCAACCGCCGTTGTAATCTCAGTGGTATCCTGAGCCCAGATGCCCGCTCCGAAACAATCTCATTCAGCATTTCTTCCTGATGATCGCCAGCGCGAGGCCATTGAGCACACTCACGGCCCCATGCTCGTCGTTGCCGGGGCCGGCACCGGCAAAACTTCCGTCCTCATTCACCGCATCGCGCGCCTCGTTCAAGAGGGCCACGCCAAACCCGAGGAAGTCATCGCCCTCACCTACACCGTCGCCGCCGCCGCCGAAATGCACGAACGCGTCCGCAAACTTCTCGGCAAGGAAATCCGCTCCTGCACTTTTCATGATTACTGCCTCGACATGCTCACGCGTACCGGAAACCGCTTCGGCGTGCTCGATGAAAAAAATTACTGGATCTACCTCCGCAAACGCATCCACGAACTTCGTCTCGAACACTACATCCGTGCCGCCAACGTGGCGCAGTTCCTCAACGATCTGCTCGGTTTCCTCACCCGCTGTCACGATGAACTCGTCACGCCTGAAAAATATGCCGACTATGTTCAGCGCCTGGAGCGCGGCGAACTGCCCATCCCCCGCGTCGTGAAGTCGAAAGAGAAATTATCCGACGACGAAGTCATCGGACGCTGCCAGGAGATTGCCCGCGTCTTCGGCACCACCGAGCACTGGCTTCGCGAAGATAATTACGGCACCTTCAGCCACATGATCACTCGCGCTCACGAGTTGCTTACCAGCGACGAAAAAGTTTTAGCCCAGGAACGCTCCCGCTCCCGCTTCATCCTGGTCGACGAATTTCAGGACGCCAACTTCGCGCAGATCAAGATCCTCGCAGCCCTCGCCGGCGACCACGCCAACCTCTTCGCCGTCGGAGATCCCGATCAGGCCATCTACCGCTTCCGCGGCGCATCCAGCGCGGCATTCCATCTTTTCCGCCGCCATTTTCCACAAACCAAACTTGTCGTCCTCGGCAAGAATCGCCGCTCCACCACTCCCATTCTTCAGTGCGCCTTCGCCGTGGTCGATAAAAATCCTCCTGTCTTCCGCCCCGGTGAGCCTTCGGCCTTCGCTTATCGTCGCACTCCTTTGCAATCCGCGCGCGAGGAAGACGCAATCCGTCAGTCCAGCCCACTCCCCAACTTTGCCGTGGAAGCGATTTCATTCGGCGTCCGCGATGCCGAGGCCCCTGACGTCGTCCGCATCATCGAAGAAACTCGCCGTCACTCGCGCTGTAAGTGGAAAGATTTCGCCATCCTCTACCGTTCCCATGTCAATCGTGACGACGTTGTGCACCACCTCGCCGAGCACGAAATTCCATTCTCCATCGAGAACATGGACGTCAGCGACACTCCCGAAGTCCGCGACCTTTTCGCCTGCGTCGCCGCCGTCGTCGATCTAACCTCCGACGCGAGTCTCTTCCGCGTCGCCGCCCTGCCGCAGTTCAACGTCGATCCGGAGCAACTTCGCAGCGCTCTGCGTGCCATCGCCAAAGATTCGAGAGACGGAATCACCGTCCCGCTCTCTTCTGTGTTAGGAAATGTTCCCGGAGGCCGCGAAGTCCTCGACTGCGCTCTCAGTGCCCGCGCCGAAGTCGATCACAAACAGGCAAACGCCCGCGCCGCAATTCAATTAATCGGCAAGCAATTCGGCCTCAACCTCGCGTCGCCGGTCCTGCAAGCCGCGCTCAAGTTCGCCGCCGATTGGGAAGGTAAGCCCACCACCAAAAATAAAGACCTCCACGAGTGGATCGAATACCTCGCCTATTTTCGCGAAGCCGGGGGAAACATTCCTCTCGCCTCCAATGATGACGAAGACGCCGTCCGTCTGATGACCGCGCATGGAGCCAAAGGCCTCGAGTTCACCCACGTCTTCATCCTGCGCGCCACCAGCAATTCGTTCCCGCTTTCCTACCGCGAAACTCTGGTCGAGTTTCCGCGCGAACTTCGCGATCCCGATTCCGCCGCCGCCGGCGATGACAAAACGCTCAACGATCAGGAAGAGCGCCGCCTCTTCTATGTCGCCATGACTCGTGCCAAAGACTCGCTGCACATCTACGGCAAGCAGGGAATTGGGCGCGACAAAACTCCCGCCGGATTCATGCGCGAATTAATCTGCAATCCCGGATTGCAACCCTGGCTCAGAGTCCGACCCGCGCTTCCTTCGCAACCCGACCTCATCGAACTCGCCGCCGTCGCCGATACGGCCCACACCGAAGGCTCGCGTCTACCCGCTTGGCTCGACCTCCCTGCGATCAAAGGCTTGGACACGCGCCTCAGCGCCAGCGCCATCGAAACCTACGAAACTTGCCCTTTGCAATTTAAATTCGAGCGCGAGTGGAAACTTTCCCGCCAACTCCATGCCGCCGTGCAGTACGGCGCGTCCATGCACCGCGTGCTGCGCACCTACTATGACTCCGTGCGCCTCGGCAGAGCCAAGTCCGACGACGAGTTTCTCCAACTTTTTCGCGACGACCTCGCCGCTACCGGAATCCAGGACGATTATCAGCGCGACCTGTACTTGAAACAGGGAATCGAGCAGCTAAGAGAATTTCTCGCCGCAACTCGTTCTTCCTCGCCTCCCGAAGTTCTGCACACCGAAGAATGGTTCGATGTGCAGATCGCCAACACTAAGCTCACCGGCCGCATCGACCGCATGGACCGCGCACCCGACGGCAGCGTCATCATCGTCGATTACAAAACCGGCAAAGCTCGATCGCAGGAAGATGCCGACGACAGCCTTCAGCTTTCCATCTATGCGATCGCCGCGCAACAGAAGTGGGGATACCGCGTCGGCGCGCTGGCATTTCATAATCTGGAAGGAAATGTTCCTGTTGTCTCGAAGCGTACCGACTTTCAACTGGAACAGGCGCGTGAGCGAGTGCTCACCGTGGCCCGCAACATCGCGGATGGAAACTTCAAACCGAAGCCCGACTTTTACTGCACCTTCTGCGCCTTCCGCGCCCTGTGCCCCGCCCGCGAAAAGCAGGCCCCCAAAGTAGCCGCGAAGAATCCAAACTCGATCTCTCCGGACTGAACGGCTGCTCCAAAAACTTCACACAAAAACTTAGGGGACGCTTTTGGCGTCCCCTTTTTACTTCCTACTGACTTCTTAATGTTTCTTTTTCTTCTTTGCCTTTTTCTTGGTTGCCATTGGTTCTATTCTCCCTTCCATTTTTCATGGAAAAATCTGCAACGATGTTTTGTTGCGACTAAATGAAGTATTCAGTTATTGAAAAATGAAGTCAAGAAAAAAATGCATCCAAAGTGGCGAGCGATGCTGTACCAAAGTCACACCGCGAAGACCACGCGCAACAAAATTTCAACGTCGCATCGAATCAAAACGAACTTGCAAAGACCTTCTGCCCTCCGCAACGACTTTGCATCTCTCATTCACGCATTCAAATTCCTTCCGGATCGCGACCGTCGACGATTCATTGCGCTTCGTCACACATCTCCATCGTTTCGCCGCTCCGCTGCATCTATAATGAAGTTGCGAATCTTCGCGGGAGCATGATCAATGGCGGCTTTCGATGATGTTGTCATCATTTCCGGTTGTCGGACACCGGTAGGAAAATTTCAGGGTAGTCTCGGCGATTTAACCGCCACCCAACTCGGCGCAATCGTTGTTCGCGAAGCCGTCAAGCGCGCCGGAGTGAATTCCGATCAAGTCGATGAGTGCATCATGGGCAACGTTCTTCCGGCGGGCCTCGGTCAAAATCCCGCGCGCCAGGCTGCCATCTTCGCAGGATTGTCTCCCGCCACAGGTGCCATGACAATCAACAAAGTTTGCGGCTCGGGATTGAAAGCAGTCGCGCTCGCCGCGCAAGCCGTGCAAACCGAAAACGCTTCCATCGTCGTCGCCGGCGGCATGGAGTCGATGACCAACGCTCCTTATCTGCTGCCGCAGGCGCGCAAAGGCTATCGCCTCGGCAACGGCAAAGTGATCGACTCCATGGTCCACGACGGCCTCTGGGATATTTACAACGACTATCACATGGGCATCACCGGCGAGAACGTCGCCGAAAAATACGGCATCACCCGCGAGGAGCAGGACGAGTTCGCCGTCAACTCTCATCGCAAAGCCATCGCCGCATGGAAGGAATGCCGCTTCAAATCGCAGATCGTCCCCGTCGAAATTCCCGCCAGGAAAAAAGGCGAAGCCCCAACGTTCTTTGAGAAAGACGAGTCCCCACGCGAGGACACAACCATCGAATCTCTCCGCGCCCTCAAGCCCGCCTTCAAGAAAGATGGAACCGTCACCGCCGGCAACGCGCCCGGAGTCAATGACGGTGCCGCCGCCGTCGTCGTCACCAGCGCCACTCGGGCGAAGCAACTCGGAATTCAGCCGCTCGTTCGAATTGTCGCCCAGGCCACCAGCGGCGTCGAACCCAAATGGGTGATGATGGCTCCCGTTGATGCCGTGCGAAAAATCTGGGAAAAAACCGGATGGAAAAATGAAGATGTCGATCTCTACGAACTCAACGAAGCTTTCTCCGTGCAAGCCCTCGGCGTCACGCGCGAACTCGGACTCGACCTCAACAAAATCAACGTGAATGGCGGCGCGGTCGCCATCGGCCATCCCATCGGAGCCAGCGGCGCCCGCGTCCTCGTCACTCTGATCTATGAAATGGCCCGCCGCAACTCGAAGCGCGGAATCGCCGCCCTCTGCCTCGGCGGCGGCAACGCCGTTGCCATGGCCGTCGAGAGAAATTAGCGTTAATGCGTAGCTGGATTTAGCGCCCCGAGGGACACGGCTTCAGAGGTTATGGATACAGCTTGAGGTCGCGGAAGAACTCGATCTTGCGCTTGCTTTTGGGTGGCGCAGCGGTTCACCGCTGCGATAAACAACCCATCTCGATGACCGGCTTTAGCCGCTGAGGTTCGCTTTCTAAACCGGCTCCGTCCCGAACGCCGCAGCCGGCAGCGTCACCGTAAACACCGCTCCCCCACCTGGCGCGTTCGCCGCCTCCACCGTCCCGTTGTGTTCCTTCATCACCGACTTGCAAATGCTCAAGCCCAACCCCGTCCCGCGTCCCGGCCGCTTCGTCGTATAAAACGGATCGAAGATGCTCGCCAGAATCTCTGGCGCAATCCCCGGGCCATCATCCAGAAAACTCGCCCACACCATCGACCCCGTCACGCCCAGCCGGATGCGTATCGTCCCCTTATCGCGTGCCTCGCGAATCGCCTGCTCCGCATTCAAAATCAAATTCAGAAAAATCTGCATCAACTGATGCGGGTCGCCCAACACATACGGCAGGCCCGTCTCACGATTAAAATCCACCGTGATGTTGTTCTTCCTCAGCGAATAAGAATGCAGATTCAGCGTCCGCTCCACCACATCCCCCAGATTCACCCGCGTCTTGCCCGGCGTCGGCGGAGTCGCGAAATAAGTCAGATTGTGAACAATCTCTGCCGCCCGCCGCGCCTGCTGCTGCAAGATCGCAATCTGCTTCCGCGCCGCCTCAGTCGTCTGACTATCCTGCAGCAACTCGCTCACCCCCAGAATGCTGGTCAGCGGATTGTTCAATTCATGCGCCACGCCGCCAATCATCGCTCCCATCGCGGCCAGCCGTTCGCTCTGCACCACCTGCTGCTCAAATTTCTTTTCTCGCGTAATGTCACGCACCGAAAAAATCACGCCCGCCAGTTTGTTATCGGCGTCAAAAAATTGACTGGCCGAGGCCCGCATCGATTGCCCACTCCCATCCGAGCGCCGCGTCCCGTATTCCGCCGTCCCAAATCCCTTCGCCCCCGCAACCACATCACGATAAAGCTCCACCAGTTCCGCCGAATGTCCGTGCGTCTCGGATATCTTCTTCCCCAGCAATTCACCGGACTCACACCCCAACAAATCTCCCACCCGCGAACTCACAAACGTGTAACGTTCCTCCAGGTCAACCACCAAAATAAGATCCGGAAAACTTTCCAGCAATCTTCGCCGGAATTCTTCCTGCTGCGCCACTTGCCGTTCCAGCTTGCGCCGCTCCGTCACATCCACCAGCGTGCCCTGGTACCGGATCAGCTTTCCCGCATCGTCCCACACCGCGCGCGAAGAATCCAAAAACACCGCCGCGCTCCCGTCTTTTTTCCGCAACACGATCTCTCTTGCCCGCACGCCGCCGCGATCATCCGCAGCCCGGCCCAGCGCTGGCGTCGCCTCCGCATCGAAATTCAACTGAGCGGCTGCAATCGCAAGCAGTTCATCCTTCGTCGCGTATCCCAGAATGCTCACCAGCGCCGGATTCGCATCCAGCAGCCTGCCTTCCGGCGTGCTGAAATACGCACCCTCTTGCAGCGTCTCAAACAATTCGGTGAAGCGCAGCTCTTTCTCGTGCTGCTCCGTCACGTCTCTTCCCAGAATGCTCACGCCCACAACTTCGTCACTTTTCACGATCGCATTCAAAACGCAATCGAAATAAAACGGACGCGGATTGTTCTTAAAGCGCACCCTTACCGTGCCCGACCAATGCCGCTTCTCCAAAAATCGCACCAGCCCGGCTTCCACGCTGGCGCGCGCTGGCTCCTCCACCAGTTCGAAAAATTTCCGTCCCACAATCGCCGTGTAAGGCCGGCCCACCAGTTGGCTCACCCGTTTGTTCACTGTTCGCAAAGTCCCATCCAGCGACGCAGCGCAAGCCGCCTCATCGATCGAATCAATCAGCTCTTTAAAATTGCGCTGCGAACGCGCAATCATTTCATTCAGTTGATCCAGTTGTTCTTCCGACGGCGCGGCGCCTACATGCTGCTCTAAATCCCTCAGCAACACCTTGAGCTCGCCCACTTCCTTCCGCCGTCCGTAGGCATACACCGCCAGCAGCACCGACAACGCCAGAACCCCCACCGCCATTGGCCCCAGATGGTAGGGCAATGCTTCCAGCCGTTCCCACGCCAGCGCGGCAAATCCCGCCGCCAGCAAAACCATGAACAGCAAAATCCATCGCCAAAGCTGGGATTCTTCGCGCTCTAAATTTCGCGGAGGCCGGGGGTGTCGAGGATCTTCCGAGGAGCCCTGCATAATAGAGGAACCACCCGTTTCCCCAGACGGAAAAACGGTCCCTTCTAAATTCGTTAACAACTAGGACCAAGAACCTAAAACATCGTACTGCCCAATCCTCTGCGTGAACAGCCTCGCTTGTTGGAGAATTAGGTTCGCCGCAAGTCAGGCTCACCCCCCACCGACGACGTGCGGGCATGGGACTCAACCCGGTCAACGAGTATCGCCTGATTCTCGCCAATTGAACCTTTAACCCCGACGTGTCTGTGCCACCACGTATGTGTCAGCGAGTACACGCACCCCGGCCTCCAACCCTATACGTTTGCCTTGAATTAGATTCGGAAGCCTGCGTGCTTTTCAAATGACGGATGGAGCCAAAATCTCATGCAGCTAACCCGATCACGCACTTCGCTTTGGATACTGGTTATAAGTTTGACGGTTTCCATGCAGGCGCAATCTCCACCACCCGAGCCCTCGTCGAAGATCGCCGAAACGAAGATCGTCGAAACGAAGATCGTCGAAACGAATCTGCCGTTCCCTTCCCCGGTTCAGTGGGCGACCAACAGCGCGGAGATATCCCTCGTGCATGTCGCCTAGGGGCCAGCGAACTCCCCAAAAATGTTATCCAAAGGCCGACAGAAGATGGGTCGGGAGCAGGCGACTTTCTACCCTGATCGTCCCTGTGTGCTGGCACTGGGCTTCAGTGCGAAGTCCGTGGGTGCCATTCCGACGACTAGCTACTCAACCAGTGGCCTGGTTCGCGTCAAAAATACAGATGGAGAGATTGAAGTACCGATGCTCCTCACGCCCGAGGGTTTTGTGCCTTTCTCCGGTGCCCCGGGCATCTACGACGTACACTTCGACCAGAACATGACCACAGAGTATTGGGACCTGTTTCCTGCGGCTCCCGATCAGAAGGAATTTCTCTTTCAGGTATTTCCGGGGAATGCCCGAGCAAACAATCCGCGGCTCTCCTTCAAAATCGTTTTACGGGGTGACGACATTGCCATCGTCAATGTTTCGCCGCAGCCAGGAACTACTTGTATCGGACTTAGCGACGACTTTGCGGGCACCGTGGGGGCGAGCACTCATGTGAAGCTCCACTTGGTCGGAAAGAACGCTACCTTGTCCGGGACTGAACAGTATCAGCGGATCGGCAAGACACTATGGTTGAGGGGTAGCATTGATAGCCTGGGCAACTTTGTGCTTGAAGAACGCTACCCGGAATCGAACAGGGAAGATCAGATCACAGGAATCTTTAAGGGAAAATTCTCCGATGCCTGCCACGTAATGCAAGGGTATTTCTCAAAACCCGATGGGTCACGACTGCAGCCCTTCGCGCTGCGTCAAGTGCACTCGGTCGGGACTCAACGGCAGATTCCCGATCAGGACGCTCCGCAGAACTGACCAATTTATGATTGGCGGAAGACCCACCCCTGATATTCCTCGTCAGGGATGGATCTACCGCTTAACGATCCCCGGTTAACGATCTCCGGCTGGAGCTGGTGCTGACAGCTTGAAAACAACACCGCACCCGCTATCGTTCGCGCAGCCCGGTTGGGCTCCATAGGGGGCGGTCCCGTAAAGATTTCCAGCGCCATCAAGAACAAGCGCGCCCGGATATCCTCCGTCTGGACCTCCGGTGAAGGTGTGAACCAAGCCGTAGGTCCATCCACTGGAAGAGGGTGATAGCTCGAAGACCACGCCCCAATTATGAGCGCCGTCCAGGGCCGAGCCAAAGAGATTGCCGGAGGAATCGACAACTACGCCGCCGTAGTCGAGCGCTCCTGCATTGCCTCCCAGAAAAGTGTAAAGCAGATTGAAGTTGTACCCGCCACTGGTATTGGGCGAGAGCTCGTAGATCGTCCCGTAGTCGTGCGGCGGCGCACCACCACCTTCAACTGTCGACCCGTAGATATTGCCTGCGCTATCGAGTGTTACGCCACCCTGGGGCGTGTATCCGTCGCTATCACCGGAGAAGGTGTAAAGGCTGACGAGTGTCCATCCGCCACTGCCGTTCGGCTTCAATTCGAATACTCCGCCCAGCTCTCCGTCGCCGCCGGCGGAAGCGCCATAAAGATTTCCGGCGCTGTCAAAGACAACTCCATTGGGGTGCGTAAAGGCGTAACTCACCGAGCAGATGACGTTTTCATTCCAGCCGCCGCTACCGTTGGGAGACAGCTCAAATACAGTTCCCAGCCCACCAGCGAACGTACCCCCGTAGGCGGTTGCGCCATAAAGATTGCCGGCGGAGTCAAATACCAGCCCGCCGACGGGAATTTGTCCATTGGGAGCTTCTCCGTTGGCCTCCATGGCGAAGCTGTAAAGAGTCGTGAATTTCCAGGGGCCGCTGGTGGTTGGAGACAGTTCGAAAACCCCACCGATATCATCGGGTCCACCGGCGGAAAACTCGCCGTAAAGATTGCCGGCCGCATCCAGCGTCAGTTGGGAAGGCTCGGTGCCCTGGTCTCCAGAGAACTCGTACAGAACGGTGTAAGCCCATCCGCTGCCCTGCGGAGAAAGGCGGTAGGCCACTCCGCAGCCCGAGCCGCCGCAGGCGTGGAGATTGCCGCCCCAGGATGTTGTTCCATAAAAGTTGCCGGCGGCGTCCTCAACCAACCAGCCCGGATCTCCGGAGCCTCTACCGCCGGAAAAAGTATGCACTACGGTGAGATGTCGCGCGTCCTGCGCAGCCGCGGACACAATAAAAGCGCCAAACAGCGCCGCGCCTAAAAGCGTGAAGCCAATGGTCTTCATTTCATAGTCCTCTCTTAAGCGTGGGTTAGTCGTGAGTTGACCGACTGAATGGAAAGCCGATTCGACTCGGAGTGGCTCGAATGCGTACTTAATCGAGCTGACAAAGATGCGCGGGGGAGAAAGACCTACCGCTAGGCGATATATCACGAACCGATTGCGATGGGACAGTCTGCGCGTGCGCTTTCGATTTCTGTCAGAGTTTTTAAATGCGCTGACTCGCGTATGCGAGATGTATAGTCGCGAGATTCTATTACCTCGGACCTACTTACTAGCTCGGTCGAGATGCACCGCTGTCGAACTTAGAACCCCGCCGCTCCAGCCTCAGCTACCGCATGGTCCTGGTCGCCTGATCCGCCACTGACGCCGATGGCGCCTACGACTTTGCCATCGCGCTTCAGCGGTATGCCTCCGGCAAAGATCATGATTTTCCCATCGTTGGAGGCGTGTATTCCAAAAAACTGTCCGCCGGATTGAGAATGAGTAGCCAAGTCTTTCGTGGCAATGTCGAAGGCCCGCGAGGTGTAGGCTTTCTTGATAGAAATATCGATGCTGCCCAGCCAGGCTCCATCCATACGCACGTGGGAAACCAGATTCCCGCCCTCATCTGCAACCGCAATGTTCATGGGTTGGCCGATTTCTTTGGCCTTCTTCTCGGCGGCGGCAATCACCCGGCGCGCGTCTTCCAGTGTCATAAAGTCTCCTTGAATTTTGGAATCCCCTGCTTACGCCTGTAGACCTCTCATATCCGGCGATCTACTTCCAGCCTATCATCAAGCGAAAATTCCGCGTTGAGACTGTCTACTAAATTGTCATCCCGAGCCGAGCCGCTTTTCAGGCGTGGCGAAGGATCTCCCGCTTAACGGCCCAACGCGTGAGCCAAACGGCACCACACCGGCGAAAGCAAGTAATTTGCCGCGAATCTCCTCGCTTCTTTCCACAGCCCCACCCCGTGACATCCGTCACAGCGCACTCACCCCGCGAAAGCCTAACGTAGATATTTCCCGGATCAGGCCCTCGTGTGCCGACCCTGGCACGAGAAATCTTGGCACACCCGAATGCTCTATAAAACTCTCAGCGCCGCCGTCTACGGCATCGACGCCAACATCATTCAAGTCGAAGTCGATTGCTCCGGCATCAAGACCGATCAGGACCACTTTCACACCGTCGGCCTGCCCGATGCCGCCGTCCGCGAAAGTCGCGACCGCGTCCGCGCCGCTCTCAAAAACTGCGGCTACGATATTCCTCCCACCCACATCACCATCAACCTCGCCCCTGCCGATATAAAGAAGGAAGGCTCCGGCTTCGATCTACCCATGGCTCTCGGGATCGTCGGCGCCTACGGCGGCCTCACCCGAAAAGAAATCGATGACTGCCTCTTCATCGGCGAACTCTCGCTCGATGGCGGCGTCCGCGGCATTCGCGGCACCCTCCCCATCGCCCTTGAAGCCCGCACTCGAAAAATTTCCCGCTTGGTTGTCCCGGAAGCCAACGCCCGCGAAGCCGCCATGGTCGGCGGAGTCGATGTCTACCCCGTCAAATCGCTCCTGGATGTCATCCACTTCGTCAACTCCGGCAACGGCATCGCCCCTCTCAAAGCCGATGGCGACGCTCTACTCCGCGAGAATCAGGAATTCCTCGTCGACTTCAAAGACGTCCGCGGCCAGCAAACCGCCAAGCGCGCCATCGAAATCGCCTGCGCCGGAGGCCACAACATACTAATGATCGGTCCCCCCGGCTCCGGCAAAACCATGCTGGCCAAGCGCATGCCCACTATCCTCCCGCCCCTTACTTTTGAAGAAGCGCTCGAAACCACCAAGATCCACAGCGTTGCCGGGGTTCTAGATCCCGGCTCTGGCCTCGTCGGCAAGCGCCCCTACCGCGCCCCGCATCACACCATCTCCGACGCCGGCCTGATCGGCGGCGGCGCGATCCCCCGCCCCGGCGAGGTTTCTCTCTCGCACAACGGCCTACTCTTCCTCGACGAACTCCCCGAATTCCCCCGCAACGTTCTCGAAGTCCTGCGCCAGCCGCTCGAAGACGGCACCGTCACCATCTCCCGCGCCGCCATGTCGCTCATGTTTCCCGCCCGCTTCATGCTCGCCGCCGCCATGAACCCATGCCCTTGCGGCTTCCGCAACGACCGCACTCGCGAGTGCGCCTGCACCACTCCCATGATCCAGCGTTACATCTCAAAAATCTCCGGCCCGCTCATGGACCGCATCGATATCCACATCGACGTTCCCGCCGTGAACTACAAAGAAATGCGCTCCACCAACGAGCCCGAATCCTCCGCCAAAATTCGCGACCGCGTCATCCGCACCCGCGCCAAGCAACTCGAACGCTTCTCCACTTCGCGAGAAAAAATCTACTGCAACGCGCAAATGTCATCCCGCCACATCCGCACTTTCTGCGAACTCTCCCCCGACTGCGAGCGCCTGCTCGAACGCGCCATGACCCAGCAAGGACTCAGCGCCCGCGCCCATGACCGCATCCTCAAAGTCGCCCGCACCATCGCCGACATCGAAGACGCCCCGCACCTCGACCCCAAACACATCGCCGAAGCCATCCAATACCGCTCCTTAGACCGCACTTATTGGACGTGAGATAAAAAAAGTATGAAGAACAAACACGGCGGGGGGTCCCCGTCCTACTCGCGTATTTTGCGAGTAGGACGGGGACTTTGACTTCCTATCAGTCATCTAGCGACAACCACCCCAGCTGTCCAATTCGAGCCTACGGCGCAATTCTGAATACCGTTCCCAAACCGTAGGTGCCTTCTGCACCGGTCGCCCCATAAAGATTGCCCAGATGATCGATGACCAGGCCAGCAAATGGTTGTGCTCCGTCAGATTTGCCGGTAAAGGAGTGGAGAACGCTCTCATTCCAAGTGCCGTCACCGGATGGCGACAGTTCAAAGACAGTCCCGTCATTGGCGCTACCGCCGCCATCATCGGTTGTTCCGTAAAGATTGCCTGCCTTATCGAAAACCACTCCGCTTTGCGGGTTCGCACCATCCCTTCCGCCTTGAAAGCTGTACAGTATGTTCTCCGTCCAGGGTCCGTCTCCCGAAGCCGGTGGAGTTAATTCGAATACCGTTCCATATCCATAATCGCCGCCCGAAACACCGGTGCCGTACAGATTCCCGTTCGCGTCGAAAACCAATGTGCCCTCAGGAACCTGGCTATCCTCCAGCCATTGCCCGAAGTTGTAGAGCGCGGTTTCGGTCCAGCCGCTGGCCGGCGCCACTGGCGGCGACATTTCGAAGACCTGTCCCCCAATGTAAGAACCGCCATTGCTCGTGGTGCCGTAAAGATTTCCTGCCGCATCGGACATCAGACCTCCGGCGTAATCCGGACCCTGGCCCCCGACCGTACCGCTGAAAGCGTAAAGGCTCTTGTAAAGCCACGTGCTCCCGCTGGCAGGTGGATGAAGTTCGTAGACGTTTCCATAGCTCTCTGCGCCGCCAAAGCGAGTTGTTCCATACAGCACTCCTCCCGGACCCCACGAGATCCCCGTAGGAGCATTGCCTGTGGTGTTCTTGCCGACTTGGACGAAATTGTAAAGGATCGTTTCGGTCCACGCGCCGGAACCGGTCGGAGGCGAAAGTTCGAACACTGTTCCCAAAGCGCCGGTTCCCCCCCATATGGTGGTTCCGTAAAGGTTTCCTGCCTTGTCAAAAAGCAGAGCGGCTTGAGGACCTTGACCGTCAGAAGTTCCACTGCCGAAGCTGTGCAGAATACTTTCGGTCCAGCCCGCACCGGAACTGGTTGGAGGCGACAATTCAAAAACACAACCATTGTTGAATGCTCCCCCGTAGATGGTCGTTCCGTAAAAGTTTCCCGACTTGGAGATCATTGAGGCGTAGGGATAAACGCCATCGCCGCCAGTGGTGAAAGTGTGAATGACCTGGAAAGCCGGGCCGGAGGCCCAGCCAGATACCGAGCACAACAGACACACGACCGCAACAGCAACGAGCCTGGAAGTAATTACAAGCCTTGAATTCATCATGAGGAATCTCCTTGAAAAAGAGAAGAGTAGTCCGCAAACGATGCCCGCGGACTTCGATAATGCGCAGCAGGAAATGCCTTGAACCCAGGGGAGAGGGTGAGGGCATTCTAGGGCTACAAGCTCGTTTTAGCAAACTACTTGATAGTGGTTAGCTTGACCTTTACACGACGGCGTCATCCGACCAGAGCCATTTTTTAGTCGAAGCGAGAGCCTGCCTTGAGCGAAGCCGAAGGATCTCCCGCTTAACCGGCCCAACGCGTGAGCCAAACTGCAGGTACTGTCTTAATTTAAGACAGCACCCAACTGCAGGCAGTGTCTAAAATCTGCGTTGGCACTTGCGGTCAAAATTCAGACACTACAGGGGAGGGGCTTTCCTACCGGGGGGCTTTCCTACCGGGGGACTTTCCTACCATTGACCCCAACCGGGACTGACGGTATGATCACCGCCGCTTTTGGGCCAAGGAAGAATTTCGGCATCGGAGGATTTACTATGACACTCATTTTGAGGCGCTCTTGCCTCGTCCTGCTCGGCGTCGCCGCGGCAGCATCCGTGGCGGTTGCACAGTCGGAGTCGGAGACGACTCCCAAAATCGCCTCGGTCAGTAAGATTACAACGGCAGAGCATCAGACCATCACCATCAAGGGCATCGGCTTTGGCACCCAGGCTCCCTATACCGGTGACACTAAATTCATCAGCTTCTACGATAAAAACAAGAAGTGGGAAGCCGGATACGAACCGGATAACGATACCGTTACCCTCATTGTGAACAGCTGGACAAATACGAAGATCACGCTGGGAGGATTTGCCGGGGCCTGGGGCACGAATGGTTGGACCCTCGCCGTAGGCAATAAGGAAGAAATCAGGCTTTGGAACGCCCAAGGACCGGGTGGTCCCTTTGGCCTCAGTTGCAACGATGGCTGTGTCAGCAAAACAGTCACCATCTCCAAGGCAGATACCGCAATTGAACTCACTTCCTCGCCGAACCCATCGGCGTACGGCGAGCCTGTAACCTTCATGGCAGAGGTCACTTCCGATGCTGATGTGCCCGATGGAGAAACCGTCTCGTTTATGCAAGGGAAAACCGTATTAGGGACGGCAACGTTAAGTGGCGGCTCGGCCAGCTTTACCACCTCCACGCTGGAGCCTGGCGCCAACTCAATCAAAGCCCTATACGGCGGCGATGGCAACTTCGCAAAAACCACAAGCCGTGACGGCGATGCGCCTCCGCTGATACAAACAGTGAATTAGAAACGCGGGCAGCCCACTTCCGGGTAGTGTCTGAAATCTGCGCACATTTCAGGCACTACCCAACTGCAGTCTCCGTTTGACCCCCATCCCTCCAACATGTTATAAATGCCCGTTTTGCACTCGTCCGTTCGGATCGGCTTTCTAATGTTCCGTACGGCCCTGGGCGCAAACTCCGACGCGGCCAAGCTCCAACACTTGGTTGTAGGTTTGCGGTGGAAGCGTGTTCGGATTTCCGGTGATCGTCCCGTGCTGCGGCTTAAATAAAGAGCCGATGCTCGGACGGGGCGCTCCGCTGGAAGTGGTCTCAAAACACGTTCGTATTCCTAAAAACCGACTCATTCTGGAGAACTCATCATGCTGAACTGGCTCGCCAATCCTGCGTTCCGAAGCCGCCGCGCGTTAACCGGCTTCTTCCACGCCTTTGTGAAAAATGCTTTCATGAAAAAAACTTTCGCTCTGGCCGCGCTGCTCACCGTTGGCGCCGCCTCGGCCTTCGCCCAACCTGCCGAAGCTGGCGGCGAGGCCTCGCTCAAACTTCCCGATCTCTCGTCCGTCAGCTTCCTCAACGGCGCCATCGACGGCCACAAGCTTCTCCTCATCGGCATCCTCTTCTGCCTCTTCGGACTCGCCTTCGGCATGGTCATCTACATGCGCCTCAAAAATCTGCCGGTCCATCGCTCCATGCGCGAAATCTCCGAGCTCATCTACGAGACCTGCAAGACTTATCTCGTCACGCAAGGCAAGTTCATCCTGCTCCTGTGGGTTTTCATCGCCGTCATCATCCTTCTTTATTTCGGCATGCTCGAGCACATGGAAGCCATGCGCGTCGCCATCATCCTTGCCTTCAGCTTGATCGGTATCGCCGGCAGCTACGGCGTCGCCTGGTTCGGCATCCGCGTCAACACCTTCGCCAACTCGCGCACCGCTTTCGCTTCGCTTCCCGGCAAGCCGTTCCCGGTTTACCAGATTCCCCTCGAAGCCGGGATGAGCATTGGCATGATGCTGATCAGCGTCGAACTCCTCATCATGCTCATCATCCTTCTCTTCATCCCCGGAGACTACGCCGGCCCTTGCTTCATCGGATTCGCCATCGGAGAATCCCTCGGCGCAGCCGCCCTCCGTATCGCCGGCGGCATCTTCACCAAGATCGCCGACATCGGCTCCGACCTCATGAAGATCGTCTTCAAAATTAAAGAAGACGACGCCCGCAACCCCGGCGTCATCGCCGATTGCACCGGAGACAATGCCGGCGACTCCGTTGGCCCCTCCGCCGATGGCTTCGAAACCTACGGCGTTACCGGCGTGGCGCTGATCACCTTCATCCTGCTTGGCGTGAAAAATCCCACCGTGCAGGTTCAACTCCTGGTCTGGATCTTCGTCATGCGCGTCATGATGCTGGTCTCCAGCTCCCTCTCCTATTTCCTCAACGCTGCCTTCGCCAAAACCAAATACGGCAAAGCCGACGAGATGAACTTCGAAACCCCGCTTACCTCGCTGGTCTGGCTCACCTCCATTGTCTCCATTGCCCTCACCTTCCTGGTTTCCTACTTCATCATCCCCTTGCTTGGGCGCGACGACTCACAGTGGTGGAAGCTTTCCGTGATCATCTCCTGCGGAACCCTTGCCGGGGCGCTCATCCCCGAACTCGTCAAGAGCTTCACCTCCACCGAATCCCGCCATGTCAAGGAAGTCGTCACCTCCGCCGAAGAAGGCGGCGCATCCCTCGGAATCCTCTCCGGCTTCGTTGCCGGAAATTTTTCCGGATACTACCTCGGCTTGTCGATGGTCCTGCTGATGTCCATCGCTTATTACTTCAGCACCATGGGTCTGGATTCGATGGGGTTGGAACCTAAGACCATGCTGGCTCCCGCCGTCTTCGCCTTCGGCCTCGTAGCCTTCGGCTTCCTCGGCATGGGTCCCGTCACCATCGCAGTCGATTCCTACGGCCCCGTCACTGACAACGCTCAATCCGTCTACGAACTTTCTCTCATCGAGCAGGTTCCCAACATCGAAGCCGAAATCAAAAAAGATTTCAACATGTCCATCAACTTCGAGCACGCCAAACACCTGCTCGAAGCCAATGACGGCGCTGGCAACACCTTCAAGGCCACCGCCAAGCCGGTCCTCATTGGCACCGCCGTTGTCGGCGCAACCACCATGATCTTCTCCATCATCATGGCGCTCACCAGCGGCCTCACCGAAAACGTCGATAAGCTCTCGCTGTTGCACGCTCCATTCTTCCTCGGCCTCATTACTGGCGGCGCCATGATTTATTGGTTCACCGGAGCCTCCACCCAGGCCGTCACCACCGGAGCCTACCGCGCCGTCGAGTTCATCAAGGCCAACATCAAACTCGATGGCGTCGTGAAGGCCTCCGTCGCCGACAGCAAAAAAGTCGTCGAGATCTGCACCAAGTATGCGCAGAAAGGCATGCTGAATATCTTCATCGCCGTCTTCTTTGGCACGCTCGCCTTCGCCTTCGTCGAGCCATTCTTTTTCGTCGGCTACCTGATCTCCATCGCCATCTTCGGCCTCTATCAAGCCATCTTCATGGCCAACGCCGGAGCTGCCTGGGATAACGCGAAGAAAATCGTCGAAGTCGAAATGAAGCAGAAGGGAACTCCCCTGCACGATGCCACCGTCATCGGCGACACCGTCGGCGACCCCTTCAAAGACACATCGTCGGTCGCCCTCAACCCAGT
Source organism: uncultured Acidobacteriaceae bacterium (assembly GCA_963818235.1). Classification (GTDB taxonomy): domain Bacteria; phylum Acidobacteriota; class Terriglobia; order Terriglobales; family Acidobacteriaceae; genus Sulfotelmatobacter. Next base: position 1,139,584 of record CAWFRI010000003.1, on the reverse strand, counting down.
CATCAAATTCACTACCCTCTTCGGCCTGCTCGCGGTCGAGTTAGCCGTCACCCTAACCCGCGATCAAGGCGCGATGATCACCAACGGCCTCGCCGTCGCCTTCTTCCTCGTCTCGTTCTTCTTCGTCTACCGCTCCTTCTACGGCATGCGAATCCGAACCGACAAAGCGTAAGTTTCCGCCTAACACAGAAGCCATCCGGAGTTATCCGGATGGCTTTTTGTTTTACCTGTGATCGTCTGTGTCTGCCCAATGTCCTCTGTGGTAAAGATTTTCTTACCACCGTCCCAGTTCGCGTTTTTCCTTCCCCTCTATATAGCTGTTGACAACCCGCTACTCCGCGCCCACAATGCTCTGCTGTACGGTCAGTCCTTTTCGAATCGCAATTTCCCAAGCAGGAGTCGTCCATGTCTCGGCCTCCGCTAACCAACTCTCCCAAAGTTTCCAAATCCAGAAAAGCCGCTCACCTATCTGCATTGCTGGATCATCGTCTTGCCGTCTACGCCCTCGCCGCGGGCGCGGTCGCAGGCGCGAGCGCCATGGCCTTTGGCCAAACCGCCGAAGCCCAACTCGCCCACGTCGCTCCGCCCAACGTTCCCTTGGACAACACCATCGTCTACACTCCCGCGAATATCCCCATGTACATAGGGATTGGTGTCCGCTTCTATAGTCCTCCTCCCATCACCGTAGATCTCAATGGCGATGGCGTCCCCGATGTCTCCGTCCGTCTCCACGCGTCCGGCTACTCACGCGGAGGCACCGGCAGGACAAGCCGCTACCAGGCCGCAGCTAACTGGTACGCCATTGGGGGCAACGCAGGCGTAAAGCGCCCCATCGCCCCCGAGACTGAGATTGGACCGAACCTGCCCTTCGCCGATGACGGACTCATGGTTAAATCGGAATTCATAGATCGCAGTCAGGGCCCGAAGGTGGGATGCTATGGACCTTTCGTGAATCACGGCGGCGGCTATTGGGGAGTTCGATTCTCAATCAGTGGAGAAAACCATTACGGCTGGATCCGGCTCTCGTTCACTTGTGGATATTATGTTATCTCCGGAACCATCACCGGCTACGCCTACCAGACCGTGGCCAATCAGCCTATCGGAGCGGGACAGATGCAATCGCAAAGCGGTGAAAAAAATCAAGCAGACGATCCCGCGACACTCGGAGTGCTCAGCCTTGGTTCCGCCGGACTGCCTTTCTGGCGTCCTTAATCTAAAATTTGCGGTGCCAAAATATGCGGTACAGCCTGTAAAATCAAGCTGGCTCTAGCCGAGGTGCGGCGCACGCACGATTCAATCACCCGATCACAAAATCGCTCAATTCTTCCGCTAGTTTGGCCCCTTCATCTTTTCCCTCACACTGTGCGCCAGCTTTTCAATTTCTTCCGCCTTCTTCAGCACATCCAGCGAAAGCACATTCTCATTCGATTTATCCACCGATTCTTTCAGTTCCGTCGCCAGCTTCATCAGTTTGTCGGTATCGGCCTTCAGCGCCGCCTGTCGCTCCAGATTCGCCTTCTTTGCCATATCGTGAGCAATGCGCTCCCGGCTTGCGGCATCATCGGCATCGGGACCAACCACACTGCCGTCGATCCTCTGCGCCGCCGGTGTCCTGGGCCCAGTCTGCGCGCAGCCGGGAATCGCGAAAAATAAAAGTGAAGAGAAACTCAGCACTATCAGCTTGGCTCGCACGGTACCCTCGGAAAACGGACGCATACCTTCTGTCCGTTTCTAAAGTATGGCGAAGTTGGCGGAAGACGGCAACGGAAAACACTGGGCTGCGCAAAATGCTGGGACAACGGAAAATGCTTAAGGAAAAACGCAGAGAAGAGCACTTCTAAAAAGACGCGAGCCCCCGACCCTCCGGAGGCCCGCAATTTTCATCAGTTACAGTTTCGTCTACAGCGCACTCATATTCGAGAGGAACTCACCATTCGCCTTCGTCTTGCTCAGCTTGTCGATCAGCAACTCCATCGCTTCCACCGGAGATAGCGGATTCAGCACCTTCCGAAGCACCCAGATGCGCGACAGATCCTCACGTGGAATCAGTAACTCTTCCTTACGCGTGCCCGACCGTTGAATGTCGATGGCCGGGAACACGCGCTTATCCACCAGTTTGCGCTCCAGAATAATTTCCGAATTGCCCGTGCCTTTGAACTCTTCAAAGATCACGTCATCCATGCGCGATCCGGTGTCGATTAAGGCGGTTGCAATTATCGTCAACGACCCGCCTTCTTCAATATTGCGCGCCGAGCCGAAGAACCGTTTCGGCCGCTGCAACGCGTTCGAATCCACGCCGCCCGAAAGCACTTTGCCTGAAGGCGGAACAATCGTGTTATAGGCGCGCGCCAGTCGCGTAATCGAATCCAGCAGGATCACCACATCGCGCTTGTGCTCCACCAGCCGCTTGGCTTTTTCGATCACCATCTCGGCGACCTGCACGTGCCGCGCCGCCGGCTCATCGAAGGTCGAAGAAATAACCTCGCCCTTAACCGACCGCTGCATGTCCGTAACTTCTTCCGGCCTCTCGTCGATCAGCAGCACCATCAACACCACTTCCGGATGGTTCGTCGTAATCGAGTTTGCCACATTTTGCAGCAGCATGGTCTTGCCGGCGCGCGGCGGCGAAACGATCAACCCGCGCTGGCCTTTACCGAGCGGGGTCAGCAAATCCATCACCCGCGCGCTCGAGTTCTCCCGCGTCGTCTCCAGCTTGAGACGTTCCTGCGGATAGAGCGGCGTCAGATTGTCGAAGAGGATTTTATTGCGTGCTTCGTCGGGCGATTCGAAGTTGACGGCTTCAATCTTCACCAGCGCGAAATATTTTTCGCCTTCATGCGGAGGCCGCACCTGCCCGCTGATCGTATCGCCGGTTTTCAGGTCGAATTTCCGGATCTGCGATGGCGACACATAAATATCGTCCGGGCCCGGCAAATAGTTGTAGTCCGGCGAGCGCAAAAAGCCATAGCCGTCGGGCAGAATTTCCAGGACGCCCTCGGCGAAAATGTGGCCTTCTTTTTCGCTCTGCGCCTGCAGGATTTTAAAGATAAGGTCCTGCTTGCGCAGGCCGCTGGCACCGGGCAGTTCCAAGGTCCTTGCGATCTTGGTCAGCTCGGTGATGTTCTTTTCTTTCAGTTCAGCGATGGTCATGATTCACCTAAACCCGTGCACTAAGACGTGTTCGTTAGTGTCTACGGGAGATTTTCACAAAAAGGAGGGTATTTTAAGGGAAGACAAAACACCTTGAGGCGGGTGGACAGGGCTGCCTTAAGCAGCCCGCCGTTGTGCCTCAGCAAAATTCTCCGGCTCCGACAGGATTTCCTGCCGCTCCGCACCCGCGATCCGGTCCAAAACTCCATTCATCGTTTCCTGGATTCTGGTACTCGGCCGATGGAACTTCCGCGTGGCCTTGGAGGCAAGCTGGCAAAGCATATAACGATTCCGTAATGTCTGTAAAGCGTCAAACACACGATCAGATCGCATGTAAGTGGTTCCCCTTCCTTATAAGTATGGGCATCGCGCTCCGCCCTTGCCGTCCGTGAAACCAGTTAAATTACACAAATCTTTCTAAATCGCTGATTCCACTGAAATTGTAAGAGGTTAGCGTTTTCCTACCCTAGAATAGATGCGTGACCGAACCCCGAAGATGCTCACTTTCCTGATTTGGGCTTATGGGTCGTGGCAGCTCAAAACTGACCCTGAGGCTCCCGGATGTCCGTGGAACAAGATACTCTATCCGGAATCCGCACCCTCGTCAACCTTATTTACGTATCTTTACTGGTTCCTGTCCTAAGCCAGTTCTTTTCGGACCGACACGCCGACGACGGCGATTCCAGGCATTTCCTCAGCCTTGTCATTGCGACGCGCGACCGTAGCCAGACAGGAAGAACCTGCTTAGCTTCATACGAACCAACCCTCGGCGACATTTCACCAGAATTCGGAAAGCACACGAATCGGCCTAGGCCCCACTTCTCGAAGCAAGGAAGAGAATCAAGAAGAAGGCTTCCCACCTTCACTGATACGTAAAACTCAAATTATCCAGATAAACGTTGTACGAATCCTGCTTCGAATTTCCGTCCATTTGATAATTAATCGTCACTCCATACCACCCCGGAGTCGATCCATGGCCGAACGTCCAATTCAGCGTGCTCGTCTGCCCATTCAAAGTAATCGACTGATACACCAAATCGTTATTCGATGTCCGCTGCACTTTGATCGTGAGATGGTTCCACGAATTGCTCTTCGGATAGCACGGGATTCCCGTCGGCGTCCATTTCCCGCTCTGGTTGTCGAAAACATCCCACTCGTTCCCGCCCGCAATCCTGCACTCATGGCCAAAGATAAAACCCATATTCCCGAAGAACTGGTTGATGTCGAACTCTAAAGCCTGCGCCAGCCCCAGGTTATCTCCGTAAAAATAAACGTCGTAAGTAAAATCGTGCAGCGATGGAACCACGCTCTGATTCCCATCCGGCATTCCCTGCGACGATCCCGGCCCAATCAAGTGGTTGTTCCACAGCGCGTCCGAAAAAGGCGTCCACCCTCCCACATTAAATTCCGCCGCATCCCCGCTCATCGAAGGCGAACTCACTCCCTGCGCCATCCAGAACGAAATTCCGTCGCAGGGCGAAGGCGAACAGTCCACAAAATTCGGAGCTTGCTGCCCATACTCTGCCCACCCTCCGCTGCGCTGCACATTCGAAAACGTAGTTCCCGAACTCTCCGTCGGCGTGTTCGAAGTCGGCGCATTCGTCGTCGGAGGATTCGACGCAGGTGGAGTCGATGTTGCCACCGCCACCGTCATTTGCAGCCCCTGCTCCTTCGAGTCTCCCTTCGCATCCACCACCGAAATCGAAAAACTAAAATCCCCGCTTGCCGTCGGCGTACCGGAAATCGTTCCCGTGCTCTCGCCCAGACTCACGCCCGGCGGCAATTGTCCCGCCACCGTCGCAAACGAATAAGGCGCCGTCCCGCCCGTCACCGTAAGCGTCGCGCTGTAGCTCGACCCCTCAGCCCCCGCCGGCACCGTACTGGAAATCGTCAGATTCGCGCCAGCATTCGTCGTCGGTGTGCCGTTGTTCGTGTTGCTCGGCGCTCCTCCACACCCATTCCAAACCAAAACTCCCATTAAAACCACGGCCACGCCAGCGATCCGCGAAAAACTGCCGCGATAAAAATCACCACCTCGCGCAAATTCCTTTGCCGCACAAATAAAGCCGTAAAACATCATCTACCTCACAAAATGGGATTAGAAGAACTCCGGCAAAGAGTTCTTTAACTTGCATCGATTCAGCTAGGGGACCGAGCCCGATAACCAATGGCCAGAAGAGGTGTCCAGACCTGCAAACACCCCGCTACTCGCAAACTTTCACGCGCTAAGCGCGCTCAAACGGCCCACAACGCACATCGGAGTTCACTACCGAATGCTACAGGGATTTAATGCGGAACCTACAGTGACGCCAGTATACCCATCCACTCCATCGATTTCAAATGCAAATGCAATAAATCTCACTCCTCCGCCAGCCACCCCCACGCCTCCCGATATCCCTCCCATCTCGGATTCTTCCCGTTCAGCCCCGGAAAAAATCGCAAACTCTTCACTCCCGCAATCGCTCCCACCGGCAGCAAATACCAGACGTCGCCCCCGCTCTCCAACACCACATGCGCCGCCAGCACATCGATCTCCCGCGCCGTATACCGCTTCTTCCCCTGTCCCCGCGTCGAATAAACCGGCTGCACATCATATCCTCCGCGGTACAGCCTGCCGGTCGCCTTTACCTGCACGCGGAGCAACCGGCCTCCCTGTCGCGCCCACACCACAAAATCAAATTTCTCGCTGTCTCCCCACGGTACCGCCAGCCGAAATCCGAGCCTCTGCGCCTCCAGCAAAAACGCCGCCTGTGACATCTCCCCCATCCGCTTCGGATTCCAATCTCTGCGTTCCTTTCCAAACGGCGCTGGATCCGCCATCGCCATCATCCACGGGATATATCCCGCTACCGCATCTCCATCCTCGCCGCCATCCACCGCCATAAATACCTCTCTCCGAGCCCGCGCTTCCGGCAAGTCGCGCCGCGCTCTTGCACAGACAGAATTTTCCATCAATAGTCCCAATATTCCCCGCCCGTCAATCCCAGTCCAGGTCATTCCGCCGATTATTTTGAGAGTTTTCCACAACGGGAATATTCGTAGAGGGAATCGCCCTTACCGTTTCTTCAAGCCAACTTCAAGGGCATATCTGGGGTGTCGCCTTCTCGCGCCCGAGGCCGGAACGCAATTTCATCTGCTCTTGATCTTGATCGCCCGATCCCGTTCCGATAGATCACGCGGCATGCGCGGCAATCGCTGCGCACTTAGTAAGTCAGCTACCGTTTCTTTATTTGCCTCAATACTAGCCGGACCCTATTTATCTATCGCCCGCTGTCGCGCACATTAAAAGTCGCCCTTCGCCCTGTAGAGCTCCTGGCTCAAGCGCCAATCCCCGCCTATCCCGGCGCGCGGAGGGAGCTACGAAAGTAACATTGGAGCTAAGTCATGAACGGCCTGGTTACAAGAAAGTATCCTGCGTCGAGATCTTTCCGCTCGACGTTTGCCGCAGCCACTGTCGTGGGGTGCCTGTTCTGCGCCACCTTATCAATTGCTCAAACCGACCCATCGTCGATCTATTTGCAAACTCCACCGCTCACAACCACGGCTACCACAAACGTAACCTCACCTGTTCATTACCAGGCTACCGCCGAGAGCACGTCAGGAATTACCGGATATGCCGTTTATGTGGATAATAACCTCGTCTACTTAAGTACACTTACAACGCTGGACGCGTGGGTCGTAATCTCAAGCGGCACGCACAATGTTCATATCACGGCATGGGATTGCGGCACCTGCTATCTGACTATCCCCAGCCAGGGAGGCAACTACTCTATCAATGTCACGGGATTCGCCCCGCCAACGCCGCCTCCCGCAGCCGTTGAGATCAACGTCGACAAAACATATTCATGGGCGAAGCAAAGCGGCGCGGGCGCCCCGTGCGATTCGGGAATGATCGCAACTCCATGGACCAGTAGCTCCGACCCCAACACGGCCAACGCGCCCGATCCCACCGGAGGCCAGCACTTCGATCAATCGAACGCGAGTTGCACGGGCGATGAGGACAACACCCTCTTTGCCTGGAAGGACGACCCTGACGCCAGCAACGCGCACACCAACTTTTTATGGGATTTCTGGTTCTATGTCCCCACCACAACCACTGCCAAGTACGTGCAAGCTTTTGAGTCAGATTTGTTCATGGCAGTGAAGTTAGAGGATGGCGACGTACATGAGTTTATGTTTGGATCGCAATGTTTGTATGGTGGTACGGCGGACGATTACTACTGGGAGTTCGCCTTCCCAGCGAGTAATAACTGGACTCCTGAAACCGGTGACTCCTGCCAGCCGACTCGTCCGGATTCAAGTACTCTCCAACCATTCGCCCCAGGCGAGTGGCATCACGCAACTTACTACTATCAGCGCGTAACTCCAAATGGAAGCTCGCCTGCCTATCAAAATATCGTCAGCAGCCCGAGCTCCTCCAATGACACCAATACCGAAGGAATGTTTGGTAGCCTGACGATCGATGGCTACACTTACTACTTGGGTTACGTCGTGCAATCGTCGATTCCAAGCCCGCCTTGGACGCCGGTCCTCGGAGTGCAGCATCAGTTGGATATGCCTCCCGAAGCGTCCGAAACAATCGACGAATATGTCGATGCCGAAACCCTATATACATGGTGACGTAGCATCGCGAATCAATGCTGATTTCCCGACAGGGTGGCCCACCTTTCGCGTCTTTTGCAAAAGGTGGGAACCACTCACCGGGCTTTGAGCCGGAGCGGTTCGCGGCGCACGAGAAGTTCTTCGTCGAGGACGTTCGCCGATGGACAGAGTCGCGGTTTGGCGGGGCGCTGCCCACTGAACGGGCGGCAGTGTTCGGCGTCTCGGCGGGTGGGGAGCCGGCCCTTGCTCTTGGGCTTCGGCCTCCACATGTTTATGGGGCGGTCTTCTGCGCCTCGCCTGGCGGGGTTACAAGCCGCCTAGCGTTGTCCCGAGCCCGCTTCCGCGCATATACCTTGTCGCTGGCACACAGGAGCCATTCTTCCTGGGGAACGCAAAGAAGTGGGCGTACGCGCTACGCGAGCAGGTGCGGATATCGTCATGAATGAGCGAGCTGGATCGCACGGTGGCGCATTCTGGCGAGAAGAGTTCCCATTGATGGGAACGTGGGCATTCGGACGATGATGCATCTCGGTGTCTCATCGGCGGTCTGATACAACAAACGTCTCGATGGTTGGCGATAAATCGCCATTACACTCACAGTGCGGAAGCCAGCTCTTCACTGCAAGGTTGGTCGCAATACGGAATGGCCACAGCTAACAGGAAAGCTCGCGCCTCTCCACCCGAGTAAGCGCTCAGATCGACGAAAAAATCTTTATAACGCATGCACCAGTTGGGGATTTGCCGGTCATCCAAGCGGAGTTATTTTTTCAATTCGGCGGGCCAGTTGGTGAGCAACTGAAGCGGAGCCTGGGCTTCTTCTTCGGCGTGGTTGACGAGCAGGCGCTTTCCATCGGCGGAGATGTCGAAGGATATGCCGATTCCGGGCGAAGAGGTATTGAACAGATGCTGGGGTGTCCCGACCTCGACCTCCGATCCTTTCACCGCGATCGGGCAGGCGAAGAAATCATTGCTAATATTCTGGTAGAAAAGTTCTTTTCCGTCGGCGCGCCATGCCGGATAAGCCCCACCGCTGGAAGATACTTTCCATTTGCCTTTTCCTTCCGGAAAGCTGGTGATGTAAACCTCCTGCACTCCGGATTCGTCCGAGATGTAGGCCACCCAGCGGCTGTCGGGCGAAACGCGATAGCTATAGAGGTTGGACTGGGCGGAGGGCGGCTGCACGATTGCCACCGGCTTGGCGTTTCCCGCGACTGGCACGATCCAGAGAGAAACCATTTTCTCGCCTTCGCCCCAGACATAAGTTAAGTACTTTCCATCGGGCGACCAGGCGGGATAGTGATAGTTATTCTGTTCGGCGATCAATGTCTTCTCAGCTCCGCTGCCGTCGGCGGCCTTGGAGCGAATTTCGACATTGCCTCCGCCTTTGGCCATGCGCGCGGAGAACATGATCGTTTTACCGTCCGCCGACCAGGTGGGTTCCTCAACGATTTGCTGATCGAAGGTGATGCGGGTTTTGGTTTTGCGCTCCAAATCCATGGTCCAAATACCAGTGCCGCTGGCGAATGCAACCCGCTTGTTATCGGGCGAGAGGCGGACATCAATGATTGTGCTCTCCCCAGGGTCGAAGTCGGCAGAGGCCTTTCCCGAGCGATCGAACCATGCCAGACTGCTTTTCGCGGAGGCAGCGTTGCCCAGCTGGTACACCATGATCCCGTTCTGCGATACGGCGAAAATGCTGCGCCACACGCCAACGTCATCGCGCAGGTTATTGAACAAAGGAACTGCCGACCCTAATAGAGTGCCCGCTTCTGGATCAAACGGTTGGGCCACCAGAGCTGTGTTGGCACGGTAGAGCAGATATCCAGAAGCGTATTGTGCCGCCGAATCGCTGGCCACGATCTGGTGAGTCTCTTTATTGTCCACCGATCCGAAGTAGATTCCGTTCGGTTTGGGATCGCCTCCGGTGTGACTGGTGGCGAGAAAAAGAAAGTGTTTGCCATCGGGCAGGAACCAGGGCCAGCGATGGGTATCGTGCCGGGTCTTCTCAATCAATGTTGCGGGCTCCGCCGCGCCGCCTTGTGCACTCACTTTCAACAGGGCGCCAATGTAATCCGGGGCGAACACGATCACGTCGTTGGCGCTCCAGCTGCCGCCGCGCGAGTTGGGGGCATCGGCTAACACGGTCACCGGACCGCCGGTGGCGGCGATCTTAGCCAGCTTGCCGTTGGCGAAGAAGCCGATGTAACGGCCATCTGGCGACCAGAAGGGATGCATCGCGTTCTGCGTACCTTCGAGTTGCTGCGCGAAATCGCTGTTCAGTGGGCGCACCCAAAGCAGCTTGGCTTCGCCGGAATGGGCAACGAACGCGATCTTGTCGCCCTGCGGAGACAGCACGGGCATGCCGCCGGCATCACCGGTGGTGTCGAGAAGAAATTTGTTCGGCGGTGGAATTTCCGCGTGAAGCGAGAGCGAGTCTGTGGAGGATTTCGCCCAACGGTATCCGGCGAATCCAGCGAAAGCTACGAGGGCGAGCAGGAGGGCGAATGTCCAGGCCACCCATGACTTCTTAAATTCCGCGGACGATTGTGGAGAGCCAGTTTCTGTGGATTCGGAGAGCCAGCGCAAGTCCAGAGCAACATCGTGCGCCGATTGGATGCGGTCGGCGGGATCTTTGGCAAGGCAGGCGCGGACGACGCGATCGAGCATGGGCGGGGCGAGCGGCTGGATGGACGCGATTGGTTCTGGATCTTTTTCGAGAATCGAGCTAAAGACGCTGAGTTGTGATTTGCCCTCGAAGGCGCGGCGTCCGGTAATCATTTCGTAGAGAACGCATCCGAAGCTGAAGAGGTCGCTGCGAGCGTCGGCTTCGGCGCCTTGCAGGAGTTCGGGCGCCATGTATTGAAAAGTTCCGACGATCGAACCTTTTTGCGTGAGCGGCGACACGGCGGCGGTGAGCGAGGCCAGATTCATGGTCGGCGTGGAAGGGGTGAACGTTCCGACGGCCTGCGCAGCAATGGAGATCTTTGGTTTTGCCAGTCCGAAGTCCATCAGCTTGGCGCCTGCTTTGGTCAGCATGATGTTGGCGGGCTTCAGATCTCGATGAATGATGCCTTGTTGATGGGCTTTCTCGAGGGCTTGTGCGATTTCCGTTCCAATCTTAAGAACTTGCTCGATGGACAGCGCGCCTTTCTTCAGACGGTCGGCGAGAGTTTGGCCCTCGAGATATTCCATGACCAGGAAGTCGGTGCCGTCCTGGGTACCGATGTCGTAAAGGGTGCAGATATTCGCGTGCTGAAGCGCGGAGATGGCTTTGGCTTCGCGCTCCATGCGTTGTTTTAATTCCGGGTCAGAGGAAAGGTGCGACGGCAGAACCTTGATGGCGACAGTGCGGTCGAGGCGCGTGTCCCTGGCGCGATAGACTTCTCCCATGCCGCCTGCGCCGAGGGGAGATTGGATTTCGTAGGGACCGAACTTGGTGCCAGAGGGTAAAGCCATGGGGTCGCGTAATTATAGCCCGATTAGCAAGCTGCAAAGGGATGCGTGGAGTGGAATCAGACCCAAACTCCAGTCTCCTGGCGCAGCTTGGCGATGTCCCTGGTGGGAGCGCTACCGAAGAAACGGCTGTATTCGCGGCTGAATTGCGAGGGGCTGAGATAGCCGACGTGCTGACTCGCGGTGCCCGCGTCCATGATTGTGGAGAGCATGAGGCGCCTGGCTTCCTGGAGACGCAAAACTTTTTGATAATGCAGCGGGCTCATGGAGGTGACGGACTTGAAGTGCTCGTGGAACGAGGAAACACTCATGTGAACGAGGTCGGCGAGGTCTTCGACCTTCATGGGTTGAGAGAAATTCTCGCGCAGCCAGGAGATGGCTTTGGCGACGCGCTGGACGCTGGATTCCGCAAAGCCCATTTGGGCGACGCGAACACCGATGGGACTGCGCAGCAGGCGAATCAGGATTTCGTCGATGACGAGCGGGGCGAGCAGCTCGGCGTCGGCGGGCTGGGCAAGACATTCCATTAACCTCGTAGCCGCGCTGATGATGCTTGCGTCGACCGCAGTGAGGTAAACGGCGCTTCTCTCCTGCGACGGAGGCAGGCCGTGCGGGAAAACTTTTAGGACCAGGCCGGCGATTTTGTGCGGGTCGAGGTCGAGCCTTAGAGCGAGATAAGGATCGGAATGGCTGGCTCGCGTGACCTGCGCGGCGACTGGCAAGGCCACGGAGAAGACGATCATGCGCGAGGCGTCGTATTCGTAGACTTCGTCGGCGACGATGACGGTCTTCGCTCCTTGCGCGACGATGCACAACGAAGAGACGCGGAGCGCATGCACACACTCCTTGTTGACTCGTGAAAAGCGGCTGGCGTGCAAGCCGTGGGCGCGGAGTTCGAAACTGCCATCGTGCGGGGCGTAGGCGGCGAGCAGGCGGGCGAGCTTGGAGGTGTCTGGTTCGTTGGCAGAGTGGTCAGGGCGCCGCAACGGCACGACTTTGTGGTTCGTCTTCATGGCTTCGAGAATACCTCCTTGCAATTACGATCGCGCTAACTGGTCAGTGGATCTCGGCCATGACAGCGACATCGAACTTTGAATAGTACTTTTTCACGTCGCCGGCTCCATATTTGGCGCGAAATTTTTCGATTACGGACGAAACTTGTTTGGCGACGGTGATGGGAGCGATCTTGACTTCGGCCTCAGTGCCGCGGGCATCGATCCGGACTGCCGGGTTCTTGAGGACGTTCTTGTACCACTGGGTATCCGATCCCTGCACCGGGAGGAGGTAAAGCTTGTGGTCATCCGATACGAACCAGACCGGGTTAGAGATGGCGCGTCCTGACTTTCTGCCGGTGACTGTGATCTTGATTTCGCGATAGCGGGAGAGACGGTCTTTTAGAGAATCGTTATGTGCCGGCATGTGTACTCCCTGTAGCTAAGTCTTACCCTCGAATTCCTGGTTTCAGGATTTAGACAATATCTCTTTCGCGCATTCCTGGTTACTCATTCTTGAGAGAAGCCATGTCGATGGAGAAGCGATACTTTACATCCGACTTGAGCAGTCTCTCGTAAGCCTCGTTGACCTTCTGGATCGGGATGACTTCGACATCGGCGGTGATGTTGTGCTGGCCGCAGAAGTCGAGCATTTCCTGGGTCTCCGCGATGCCTCCGATGTTGGATCCTGAGATACTGCGCCGGCGTGGAATCAAGGCGAAGGCTGCGATGGCGAGAGGTTTTGGCGGTGCGCCGACGAGAGTAACGTTGCCGTCGCGGCGGAGCAGATTGAGATAGGCGTTGATGTCATGGTCGGCGGAAACGGTATCGAGAATGAAATCGAAGGTCTCCGCATGTTTTTGCATCTCGCCGGCATTATTGGAGACCATAATTTCGTCGGCTCCGAGACGCAGCGCATCTTCCTTCTTCTTCGGAGAAGTGGTAAAGACAACGACGTGGGCTCCGAGCGCATGGGCGATCTTTACTCCCATGTGGCCCAGGCCTCCCAGCCCGACGATGCCGACCTTTTTGCCCTTGCCCACCTGCCAATGGCGCATGGGCGAATAGGTTGTGATTCCAGCGCAGAGCAAAGGGGCGGTTCCGGAGAGATTCAGATTCGCGGGCACGCGCAGAACGAATTTCTGATCAACAACAATGCTTTCGGAGTAGCCGCCGTAGGTGACGCCTCCGAGGTGCTTGTCTGGAGAATTGAAGGTGAGTGTGACGTTGGGGCAGTACTGCTCAAAGCCGGCCCGGCACTCGGGGCAGGTGCGATCTGAATCGACCATGCAGCCAACCGCGGCTATGTCGCCGGGCTTGAACTTGCTTACTGCCGAGCCGACTTTAGTGACGCGGCCGACAATCTCATGGCCGGGAACAATCGGGTACACAGTGGGCACAAACTCGCTCCACTCATTGCGTACCGAATGAAGATCGGAATGGCAGATGCCGCAGAACAGAATTTCGATCTGTACATCGTTCTCGGTTGGAGCGCGCCGTATGATCATGGTTGAGGCCAGCGGGGATGCCGTTCCGGCGGCGGAATAAGCTTTCGTTTTGTACATGGATTTTCCTTTCACAGGCCGGTCATCTTTTCCAGGCGTTCGGGATAGCGAGCACCCTCCACTTTGATCTTCGAGGCCGCGGCATCGATGTCGCGCAAGTCCTCGGGCGTCAGTTGGACGGATAACGCGCCAATGTTTTCTTCGAGGCGGTTCAGCTTCGTGGTGCCGGGGATGGGAGCGATCCAGGGCTTTTGGGCGAGCAGCCAGGCGAGAGCGATCTGCGCAGGCGTAGAGTTCTTCCGCTTCGCTATGCTGGCGAGCAAGTCGATCAGAGCCTGATTCGCCTTGAGCGCCTCGGGCGTAAAACGAGGGAGGGTGCTGCGGAAGTCGGTGCTGTCGAACTTTTTGTTTTCGTCGATCGCTCCCGTCAGGAAGCCCTTGCCCAGAGGGCTGTACGGAACGAAACCGATTCCGAGTTCCTCGAGGGTTGGTATGACTTCCTGCTCGGGGGTTCGCGTCCACAGCGAGTATTCGCTTTGGACCGCAGTGACCGGCTGGACGGCATGGGCGCGGCGAATCGTCTTTGCCCCTGCTTCCGACATGCCGAAGTGCTTGACCTTACCGGCGTGAATCAGATTCTTTTACAGCGCCGGCAACGTCTTCGATGGGCACGTTGGGGTCAACGCGGTGCTGATAGAGCAGATCGATGGTCTCGAGTTTGAGGCGCTTGAGGGAGCCTTCGACGGCCTGCTTGATGTGCTCGGGCTGACTATTGAGGCCCGCCGCTCCGGGCCGGTTATCGCTGCCGCTTAGATCGAAGCCGAACTTAGTGGCGATAACAACTTTGCCACGGTAAGGAGCGAGGGCTTCACCCACAAGCTCTTCGTTGGTGAATGGTCCATAGACTTCAGCGGTGTCGAAGAAGGTGATGCCGCGATCAACGGCGGCGTGAAGAAGAGTGGTCATCTCCTGCTTGTCTTTGGGCGGGCCGTAAGAAAAACTCATTCCCATGCAGCCCAGGCCGAGAGCTGAAACTTCCAGATTGCTTTTTCCAAGATTGCGTTTCTGCATTGATTCCCTTTCTGCCGCGCCACGAAATTCGGTTTATTTTGTGGCAACTTGAGTTTAAGAATAGACGCTTGCGAGGCGGGAGGGTTGCCTATTTCGATGAGGTTCTTGCCAGATTCTCCGAAGGGCAGGGAGGAAGACGCGAGGATGCGTTAGTTAGCAGAAGTGGTTTTCGGAGGCTCAACTCGCCACGAAAGAATGGCGAGGACAGAGCGACGTTCTCGTCAGGCTTTTTTAATTAAGCGGGTGAGCCAAACCAAAATCACGGCGCCGACGAATGCCACAATGATGGAGCCGATGATTCCGCCGCCGGGCCAGACTCCGAGCATTCCAAAGATCCAACCGCCGAGAACGCCGCCCAGGATACCGAGAATGATGTCGACGAGGACACCGTAGCCGCCACCTTTCATCACTTTGCCGGCGAGCCAGCCGGCGATCAGTCCGACGATGATCCAGGTAAGAATTCCCATGTCGAAGCTCCTTGCTGTGCGGTGGCACAGGCAGGCTTGAAATGTACGCTTCGCCGGGGCAATGCACAAGGGCGCAATCTGATTGGAGATTCGGGAGACTGGCTTAGGCGAAATCCCCACTTCTCGCAAAGGACGCGAAAATGGGGCACCGCGACTACACAAGACTTATTTCGCCTTCCCAAACCATTCTTCGAACCACTCCAGCGAGCGCAGTGAGTAATCGCGGGCGTCGGCGGGTTTGAGAAACATATGGCCTTCATTGGAATAGACGACCAGTTTGGTGGGCACGTGCAGAGTGCTGAGGGCGTGCCACCATTCGACGGATTGTTCCATGGGGACTTCGCCGTCGCGGTCGCCGACGAGGATGAGCGTGGGTGTTTTGACGGCTTTGACGAAGCGCATGGGATCGCTTTTGGCGTAGACGGTGGGATCGTCGTAGACGGATGCGCCGAAAAAGGGGATCATCCATTCGTCTATGTCGTTGAGGCCGTAGTAGCTGAGCCAATCGGAAAGGCCGGCGCCGGCGACTGCGGCGGCGAAGCGCTGAGTTTGAGTTTCGGCCCACATGGTCATGTATCCGCCATAGCTGTGGCCGCGAATGCCGAGGCGTTTGGGATCGATGGGATATTGTTTTTCGAGGGCGTCGATGCCGGACATGATGTCGCGGAAATCGCCGCCGCCGAAATCTTTTACGTTGCCCTGAACGAAGGCTTCGCCCTGGCCGTAGCTGCCGCGCGGGTTGGGGCAAAGGGCGAAGTATCCCAAGGCGGAGAGCGCGCCCATGCCGTGCTCATCCCAGCGTGAGGCGCAGGCGGAGGATGGGCCTCCGTGGACACTGACGACTAGCGGATACTTTTTGGTGGGATCGTAGTCTTTGGGAAGCATGAGCCAGCCCTGCACGCGGGTGTTGCCGTTCATCCAATGAATGTTTTTCATCTCGCCCCAAGCAGGTTTGAGGTCGGCGTTTAGGCGAGTGATCTGTTGCCATTTGCCGAGTGGTCCGGCCCAGACTTCCGGCGGCGTGTTGGCGGATTGGCGGACGATGGCCGTGATGAGTTCGCTGGAGCCTGATGAAATCCAGGCATTGCTGGCGGGATGGGCGAGCTCTTCGCCGGTCCAGAGAGTTTTGATTTCGGAGGAATTTGTGTTGAGTGTGGCGAAGGCGAAATTCCCGTCAACGTTATCTGCGAAGGCAAGGCGATCGGGAGCGGTCCAGGAGATGGCGTAAGGAGAGGCTTTGATGTTGGGAGTGAGGTTGCGGGCGGAGCCTCCGGCGATGGGGACGACGTGGATGTCGCCGCCGGTGGAACCTTCATCGCTCATGAGACCTTCGATGAAGGCGACGTTCTTGCCGTCGGGAGAAACGCGCGGGTCGGCGAGTTGGAGTTTGGGTTTATAAATCTCGCGCATGCCTCCGGTTTGCGCGTTGATGAGGTAGAGGCGGGCGATCCACCAGTTGGCGTCGCCGTTGCCGTGAGCGGCGGTTGCGGCCCAGGATTGGCCGTCTGGAGTCCAATCGTATTCGTAGACGTAAATGTCGGACGGAGTGACTTGGGTGAGATGGTCATTACTGAGGTCGATGGTGGCGAGGCGCTGCTCGAAGATTTTCTGGTCGATGACTCCGGCGAGCGGCGTCATGGGCTGGAGCGGACCGGCGACGCGGGGCATGCCTTCGATGAAAAGAATGGCGAGCTTCGAGCCGTCGGGAGAAAAGCGTGGGGCTTGAGCGTAACCTTTCAGCTCGGCATGATTGGTGAGGGAGCTGCCATCGGCGGCAGATGTCCAGAGTTGTGCGGAAGGAGCATCGCCGGGAAGGTCGGCGAGGAAGGCGAGGTGTTTGCTGTCTGATGACCACGTTACATTGCGAATGGCAAGATTGCCTTCGACGGCAATTGAGTGTGATTCGCCGCCCGTTAAGTTGGTTATGGTGAGTTTGTCGGCGGCGACGTAGCCGACCTCAGTTGCGTCGGGCGATAGGGCGACTTCGTCGATGCGCTTGGCGTGGGGAATGGAGTCAAGGATGGTGGCTGCGCGGGAGGATACTGTGCTCGATTCCTGAGAATGTCCGGCGCGGAGCAGAAATAGAAAAACCGCGATTAGTGCTAGGAGGAATCTGGCGTGCGATTCGGTTCGCATATTCATAGCGGAAGGAGTATATCCGAGCGGAATGGTGGGGCGCATCTTTGGACTAGAGGCGTCGCGGTGGGGCTTTTACTATTGAGGGCGCGAGTTAGACGAAAGAAAATCGTTGGACTTGGCGAGTCGCGTCCCTGAAATCGAATTTATGAAAACTAATTTATGAAAATTAGGGCGCACGTTGCGGTAGTGGGAGCCGGGGCTTTTGGCGGGTGGGCAGCGTTGCATCTGCTGGAGGGCGGGGCGCGGGTTACTTTGCTGGATGCGTGGGGGCCGGGAAATTCGCGGGCGTCTTCGGGCGGCGAGACGCGCATTATGCGTGGGACTTATGGGCCGGATCAGCCTTATACGGCGCTGGCAGCGCGCTCGCTCAAGCTGTGGGCGAAATATGAACGGCGATGGAAAAAGGACTTCTTGCATCGCACGGGTGTGCTGTGGATGGCGAGTGTTGACGACGATGCATTCGAGCGCGGGTCTCTACCAGTGCTGCGCGAGGCGGGAATTGAGTACCAAGAACTTTCTGTGGCGAGGATGAAGAAACGCTGGCCGCAGGTTCATTTAACGGGTGTGCGCTGGGGGATTTTCGAGCCGGAGTGTGGATATCTTGATGCACGGGCCAGTTGTCAGGCGGTGGTCGAGGCTTTTGTGGCTGAGGGCGGCGAGTACCGGCAGGTGGCGGTTTCAAGGGATGGATTGGAGAATGCGCCGCTAAGGCGCTTGAGGCTTTCCGACGGTTCGCGGGTCAAGGCGGATTATTTTGTTTTTGCGTGCGGGCCGTGGCTGGGTCAATTGTTTCCGGAAGCTGTGGGCGCTTTGATTCGTCCGACGAAGCAGGACATTTTTTTCTTTGGGACGCCGCCGGGAGATGCGCGATTTACGGATGCACATCTTCCGGTGTGGGGAGATCATGGGGAGAGATTTTTTTATGGCATCCCGGGTGGCGACCGGCGCGGGTTTAAGGTGGCTGATGATACGCGGGGTGCGGAGTTCGATCCTACTCGCGGCGAACGAGTGGTTAGTCAGGCGACACTGAAACGCGTCCGCGAATATTTGGCGCTTCGATTTCCGGCGATGAAGGATGCTCCGCTGATTGAGACGCGGGTGTGCCAGTATGAGCAGACTCCGGACGGCGGATTTATTTTGGATCGGCATCCGAGGATGGAAAATGTGTGGTTGGTGGGAGGAGGGTCGGGACATGGGTTTAAGCATGGACCGGCGGTGGGGGAGATGGTGGCGGAGTTGGTTTTGAATGAGGACGAGGTGGAAAAAATCTGGAGTTTGGCGCGGTTCAAAAACTCCAAACCTTTACCATAGGGGACACAGAGGATCACAGGGTAGTTCTGCGATCCCCGGGCTTCCTACTGGATCTGAATCACGCTAGCGGGCTCGGCGGCTTTGATTTCGGTTACGCGCGCGACTACTTTTCGCGCGAATTCGAAGATTGATTTGGCGTGCGGAGAATTTTCGCCTTCGAGAACCACGGGCTTGCCACCGTCGCCGGATTTGCGGACTTCGGGATCGAGTTCGATGTTTCCGAGGAACGAGACACCGTACTGCCTGGCCATATTTTCTGCGCCGCCCCGGGAGAAGATATCGATTTCGTGATTGCAGTGCGGGCAGGTGAAAAAGCTCATGTTTTCGACTACGCCGACGATATCCACTTTCATCTGCTTGAACATTTCGATGGCTTTGCGGGCATCTTGCAGGGAAACGTCGGACGGGGTTGAAACTACGACCGCGCCGGTGAGCGGAACATTTTGCACGAGAGATAACGCAATGTCGCCAGTGCCGGGCGGGAGATCGACGATCATGTAATCGAGGTGTCCCCACTCGACCATGCTGAGAAATTGTTTGACGATCTGGTGCAGCATGGGGCCGCGCCAGATGATGGGCTTGTCGCCGGGATTGAGAAATCCGACGGAGATAACTTTGAGACCGTGGGCCTGCATGGGCTCGATACGATTTTCGCCGACCATTTTCGGCTGGCCGGTGACGCCGAGCATGAGCGGCACGTTGGGGCCGTAGACATCGGCATCAAGCAGGCCGACTTTGTGGCCCATCTTCGCCAGAGCCACGGCGAGGTTTACCGAAAGCGTGGTCTTGCCGACTCCGCCTTTGCCGGAACCAACGGCGAGGATGACATCGACTCCGGGGAGGGGTTGCGGTCCAGGGGCGGGCTGGCCGGGATGTTGGGGCATGTGTGCGTTCAAGGGATTAGGCTCCAGGAATGATTGCTATTATCGGATTGTCGCTAAAGGGTGATTATACAGGCGGGAAGCGGCCTGCGGTCGGCAGCGGCCAGCTCAGCGAATCCCAAGCTGCGCTGGCCAAACAGTGACGGCGAGATTCAGCCCTCGGTCAATCGAGTATTACAACTTCCAGGCCCGCCTGCGTGAGTTCGTCTTGTTGAAATTTGTATCTCTCGTGCAAGGCGTCCAGTTCTTCTTTCGATAGAGGCTCTGCGGAAAATGTTTGCACCACGTCCTCAGGCATTTCTAGATTGTCACGATCATTTTCCTTGGCCCTGAAGGTCGAAAGCACTCGATATGTGTGGCCGGTCAGGAGGTCGGCAAAGACCATGTCTTTGTGAAGAGCTATTGGGAATCCCACCGCTCGGTTGGAGCGAATGGTGATGTCGTTCTTCTAAGTATACTGGTAGGGTTGTTTCATCGTCCCTTTATCGCAGAGGGAACAGCGTTAGGCGGGACTCAAGGGGGGTCGGTCCACTCTTACAGGCGCTCGCTCCATGGAGCGTCACGAATGAGGCTGCCCCATCCTTGCGCTCTTTGCAAGGGTGGGTACCGCCGATCTATCCTCTAGGTAGTTTCGCCGAGACTGGTTGCGGTCGCGGGGGAGAGAAAGGCAAACCGGTAGTGTCTGCGTTCGTGGTGCCCATCCGTCGGAAAACCGCGACGGATGGGGCAGCCTGCTCCAGGGATGATTGCGGATGAGGCTGACGCCAAAGATTGATTATACGGCGAAGTTGAATGTCAGGTCGTCATCGAAGCTGGGAAAACAGGCCAGTTTCATTTTAGAGGAGAAAAAAACCGTCGAGCTTCGCTCGATGGACAGCCGAGGGCGGCTGTCCCTACATGCTAGTAGCCTTTGCGTTCCAGTTGGACTTTGCCGCGGAACATGCGGAACAAGAAGGTGAAGTATCCGAGAGCCACGACCATCTGATCGACCACCACGTGATATCGACCGTTAGGCCGTAACGACCGGCGGCGGTAGTGACGATGTGATGCGCGTCAATCGGCGTCGCTTAACGATTGGCCTTACGGCGGCGGTCGAGTTCGGAGCGGCGAATCTCGCGGCGGCGTCCGGCATCGTCGTAGCGGCGGCGTTGCTCCTCTGTCTCGGGAATTACGGGTGCAACTTTCAAACGGTTGCCGTTAACATCAACGGCGACGAACGTAAGATGTGCAGAGGCCACATGCTGCGAAGTATCGGCAATGTAGTTTTCTACAAAGACCTTTACGCCCACCTCCATCGATGTTTGAAAGACGCGGTTGACCGACGAGCGGAGGATTACGAGATCGCCGACGCGCACTGGGACGAGGAAGTCGATGTGATCGACGGAGGCGGTAACCGCATAGCTGCGCGCATGACGGTGAGCGGCCATGGCGCCGGCGAGATCGATCCAGTGCATCAAACGGCCGCCGAGCAAGGCGCCGAGGGGATTCGCGTCATTGGGTAGAACCAGCTCGGCCATCTCGGATTGCGAATCGCAGACAGGGCGTGGGGTTAGAATTTCGTCGGTCATTATTCTTTGAGTCTTTCTTTATTTCGTTCGTCAATTTTCAGTCGTGGTGCGAGTGTCAGCGGTTAACTTGCGATCGCCGGTTCTGTTTGCGGCTTCTTTCTTTTCTCGATGTATCTTTCTCGCTTCTCGATATACGAAGCGAGAAAGCACTCCGCCATGCGCTGCACACGGCCGTCAGAATGTTTTTGTTCGCAGAGAGATGTAGCGGCGTCAAATTTCAATGTGCCGTGTTCAACTGGAAGATGATTACGTTCGCACACAAATCGGATATGAACGTGAGTGGCGCTCTTTTCGTTGTTCGGGACGGTGCGAGCTCCGAAGCGAACTGAATCCCACAAGCGCTCTCGCGGCAATCGACCGCAATTTTCGGCGTAGCCAAGGTTGCAGAAGTCGCGCAGCTGTTCGGGCGAGGGGACGGTATTCTCGTGGCCGGGAGCTGTACAGTGTCCGGTCCAGCCGGAGCCTAGCGGAAGGCGCTGGGCATGGAGCCATTCTTCGTTTCCTAATTTTTCGACGGGCATGAAAAAAGGGCAGGCCACAGATGAATCTCCGCAACTGAAATTTTCGGAAGGGTCATTCTACTCAACGCAGGAAGGACACGCCAATTTTATGGTGGCCAAGGCAGTTTGATTAGGAAGCGAGCCAAACGCGCGATTATGGTGTCGCAAAAAGCGCGACACACCGCGCGAATCGCCCAGATCCTTCGCTGCGCAAAAAGCGCTTGCTCAGGATGACAAGCAAATTGCGGTAAACGAGAAGCGGAGGCCCGTTTATAGTAATCTGCTCTCGATCGGGAATGGAGAATTAAAACTTATGGACCGCATCGCCGCACTTAACGACATTCTTACGCAGAATCCGAACGATACGTTCGCGCGCTACGGTTTGGCGATGGAATATTCGAAGCAAGGCGACCTGGATCGAGCGCTGGCGGAGTTCTCGATTCTGATCAAAGGAAATCCCGATTACACGCCGGGATATTTTATGGCGGCGCAAACCCTGGTCCGCGCCGACCGGTCCGGCGATGCGAAGACAATGCTGACCGACGGAATCGCCTCCGCGAGGCGCACGGGGAATTTGCATGCGCAGTCGGAGATGGAAGCGATGTTGGCGGAGTTGGGTAGTGGTGCAGTTTGATAAGGAAGCGAGCCAAACGCGCGATTATTGCGTCGCAAAGAACGCGACGCTTCGCGCGGCTCGCCCAGATTCCTCACCGCGCGAAGAACGCTTGTTCGGAATGACAACCCGGAGTTGGGCTAGATTTGAGCCGAAGCCGTGCAGTGAAAGGAGAATTATTTCGCCATCCTGGCCATTGCCCGCTCCACCAGCCCCGGAAAATGCTGATAAATCCTTACGGGGATTTGCATCGACCAGGGTACGATCACTTCACGCTTCCTCTTCAAGTATCCCTGCAACGTAGCGCGCGCGACGCGTTCGGCTGTGATCCCTTTTACCGATGCGGGACGCACCCGCTTCAATTCATGGCCATGAATCACATTCTCGCTGAAGTTCGTTCGGACATAGCCGGGACAAACGGTCAAGACATGGATTCCATCCTTCTTCAATTCGACACCAGCGGCCTTGCCAATAGCATTCATGGCAAACTTGGTGGCGCTATAGCCGGCATGGAACGGCAACGGGATGTGACCGGCCACGCTTGAAATGTTAATGATGGCGCCACCGCCCTGCTGGCGCATGATTGGAATGACCGCCTGCATACCGGCTACAGCACCGAAGAAATTTGTATCGAACATTTCGCGGAAGGCAGCACTGTCCATTTCAGCAACGGAATCGAGCAAGCCGTGGCCAGCGTTGTTCACCCAGACATCGATGCGCTGGAAGTGATGCATAGTCAGTCCGATGGCGCGGTCGATCTCCTCGCGGTGGCGAACGTCGCAAGCCATGGCGAGGGTTCGCTCGGGATGACCAATGCGTCCACGAGCGGCTTCGATGCGGCCAGCATCGCGGGAAAGCATGACCAGGCTCGCTCCGTGATCGGCAAATATTTTGGCGATGGCCTCGCCGATGCCCGTGGAAGCGCCCGTAACCACAACAATTTTGCCCGCGAGATCCATAACGCGCTTTTATTCCTTTGCAACTTGTGAAGTCAAGGGCTGGGTTACAAAGGCTGGGTTACAAAGGCTGGGTTACAAAGGCTGGGTACAAAGGCTGGGTTACAAAGGCTGGGTTACAAAGGCTGGGTTACAAAGGCTGGGTTACAAAGGCTGGGTTACAAAGGCTGGGTTACAAAGGCTGGGTTACAAAGGCTGGGTTACAAAGGCTGGGTTGCAGAGGGGTGGGTTACAATCAGAGAGCCTGCTCAGATATCGCGCGCACCCGCGCACGCACGGAGATTGCTTGGCCGCCCTCATTGCTTTGTTCCCGCTCGACGTCGTGCTGCTGCCGGGCACTCCTTTGCCTCTACATATTTTCGAGCCGCGGTACAAAGAAATGATTGCGGAATGCCTGGCGCAGAATAAGACGTTCGGGGTGGTGCGGGTGCTGGAGCAAGCGTTCGAAGATGTGGGATGCACGGCGGAAATTGTCACGATTGTGAAGGAATATCCAGACGGGCAACTCGACCTGGTCGCTGAAGGGCGCGTTCGCTTCGAGATTGTGAGCGTCAATCAAGAGCGTTCTTTTTTACAGGCGGAAGTGATGACGATCGATGACGAACCGGGAACTCCGCCGGAGGATGAAAAATCGCGGGCGGTTGCGCTGCACTCGGAGCTGATGGGGATTGCGGGCGCGAAGCAGGATCTCTCTGCGGCCGACCCTGAGCTGCTTTCGTTTTATCTGGCGGGGTCGCTGCCACTGGATTTGGATTTCAAGCAGAAGCTTCTCGCGCTGCGATCCGAGGGCGAGCGACTGGCGTTGCTGATCAAATATTTGCAAACCATCATTCCCAATTTGCAGCGGGCGGCGCGGGCACGGGAGAAGGTGGGCGGAAACGGGCATGTGCACTGAACGCCGGGGTCAGGGCAGCGCGTATAATCCAGAAAAGTATTTCTCCGGGGGTTCTTCCATGAGTCTTCCTCGCACGCTCGGCGAATTGCGCCGCAGTAGCTTTTTTGAAGAACGTTTGCGCACACGCCGCGTGAAAGACGAACTCCGGGATAATCTGATTGCACGCTTGCGCAAGCATGACGATGCCAGCATTTTTCCCGGCATCGTGGGCTATGACGACACGGTGGTGCCGCAGATTGTGAATGCGATTCTCTCGCGGCATAACTTTATTTTGCTGGGACTGCGCGGACAGGCGAAAAGCCGCATCCTGCGGGCGTTGACGAGTTTGCTCGATGAGCAGATGCCCTACATCGCAGGCTGTGAGATTCGCGACAACCCTTACGCGCCGATCTGCCGCCGTTGCCGGGAAGAAGTGGCGCGGTTGGGCGATGCGACGGCGATTGCTTATCTTTCCCCAGACGATCGCTATGTGGAGAAGCTTGCCACGCCCGACGTTACGATTGCCGATTTGATCGGGGATATCGATCCGATCAAGGCGGCGCGGGGCGGGCATGAGCTATCGAGTGAATTCACGGTGCATTACGGATTGCTGCCGCGCGCCAATCGTGGCATTTTCGCCATCAATGAACTGCCTGACCTAGCGGGAAAGATTCAGGTGGGATTGTTCAACATCATGCAGGAAGGGGACGTGCAGATTAAGGGATATCCGATCCGGCTGCCGCTCGATCTGGCGATTGTGTTCAGCGCGAATCCGGAAGATTACACGGCGCGGGGAAAAATTATTACGCCGCTGAAGGACAGAATCGGCTCGGAGATTCGGACGCATTATCCGGCGACGGTGGATGAGGGTATCGCCATTACCGCGCAGGAAGCGTGGACCAGCCGCAACGGCCACGCGTCGCACATGCCCACTTACATTCAGGAAGTGATCGAGCGCATTGCGTTTGCGGCGCGCGAGGATAAGAAGATCGACAAGCGTTCGGGCGTGAGCCAGCGGCTGCCGATTTCGGCGATGGAAAATGTTATTTCGAACGCCGAGCGGCGCGCATTGCGGAATGACGAAAAGCTCTTGGTCCCGAGAGTGAGCGATATTTACGCCGCGTTGCCCGCGATCACGGGCAAGCTTGAACTGGAATACGAAGGGGAGATGAAGGGCGCGGATTTTGTGGGCCGCGAACTGATTCGCGCGGCTATCGCGAAAACTTACGACGAATATTTTACGGGCGCCAATGTCCAGCAGATCGTGCAATGGTTCGACCTGGGCGGCGAGATTCAATTGGCGGATTCGGTATCGGCGGCCGAGGCGTTGGAAAATTTGAAGGAGATTCAGGGGTTGGTGGATAAGCTGGGGCCGCTCGGGGTGTCGCAAAAAGAGAGTCCGGAGCAGCAGGTATCCGCCGCGGAATTTATTTTGGAAGGCTTACATGCGCACAAGCGCATTGGCCGCAACGAAGAGCGTATTTTCAAAGCGGGAGAGAAGAAGGCCGAGCCTCGCGAGCGCGAGAAGAGTTTCGATAAGGAAGAGCCACCGTACCGGCAGAGAAGGCAGTTTAATTAGTGGTCGGTGGCGTCGGTGGCTAGTGGTCAGAAAAAAAACCTCACTCGTATTAACTGGCTACTGATCACTGTCCACTCATCCTGCTTATGAAACGCATTCGCTATTCCAAATACGTGCCCGATCCGGCGGGCGAGATGAGCATGGAGGACTTGCTCGGCGCGCTCTCGGACTACCTGTTGCAGAGCGGGTTTCAGAGCGACATGTGGTACGAGATGCCGGAGGGCGAGCAGACGCTGGATGACCTGCGACGCGCCATCGAGCAGGCGCTGATGGACGGCGACGCCTTCGACGACGAGATGCGCGAACGCTTGCAGCAGATGGCGGCCGATGGCGAGCTCGATGAGCTGATCGAAAAGTTGATCGAGCGCATGCAGCAGGAAGATTACATCTCTATCGATCAGCCTCCCGATCCTTCGCGGCCGTCTGGCGCCGGCGGTCAGGTCGGCGAAAATCAGCAGCAGGCGAAATTTGAAATCACGGATAAGAGTCTCGATTTTTTGGGATTTAAGTCATTGCGGAATTTGCTGGGCTCGCTGGGTAAATCGAGCTTCGGACGGCACGACACGCGGGACCTCGCCACGGGCATTGAAACCAGTGGATCGTCGAAGACGTATGAGTTTGGCGATACGCTGAACCTCGACATCACGGCAACGCTTTCAAGCGCGATTCAACGCGAAGGGCTGGCGCTGCCGCTCAACATTGAATATTCAGACTTGCAAGTACATCAGTGCGAGTATCAATCTTCCTGCGCCACAGTGCTGATGCTCGATTGTTCGCACTCGATGATTCTTTACGGCGAGGACCGATTTACTCCGGCGAAAAAAGTTGCCATGGCGCTGTCACATCTGATCCGCACGCAGTATCCGGGGGATTCGCTCTCGCTGGTGCTGTTCCATGATTCGGCGGAGGAAATTCCGCTTTCGCAACTGGCGCGGGTGAAGGTCGGTCCGTATTACACCAATACGCGCGAGGGGCTGCGGTTGGCGCAGCGAATTTTGCAGCGGCAAAGAAAAGACATGAAGCAGATTGTGATGATCACCGATGGCAAGCCTTCGGCGCTGACGCTCGAAGATGGGCGCATTTACAAAAATGCGTTTGGGCTCGATCCGCTGGTGGTGAGCCAGACGCTGGAGGAAGTTTCGAAGTGCAAGCGGGCTGGAGTGCTGATCAATACTTTCATGCTGGCGTCGGATTATGGGCTGGTGCAGTTCGTGCAAAAGGTCAGCGAAATGTGCCGTGGGAAGGCGTATTTCACGACTCCGTATACGCTAGGGCAGTATTTGCTGATGGATTATATGTCGAGGAAGACGAAGACGATTCACTAGATGCTACTCTCCGAACCTAACTCTTGAGCTTCGCCAGCCTTTCGCCCAAAGGTGGGGCCTTTCAGTTCCATCAACCGCTCTCTTGCGTTCCCCATTACACTGTCTCCCTGGGGAATCCCCCATTGATAAGGAGAAACACTATGAAACGCGCCCTCGCAGTTGCGTTGTTACTGATGTCGTTTGGTTCGATAGCTCTTGCCGACGGAGGTGGGAACGCACCGCCGCCGTCTAAACCGCCTAAGCCTGTAGTCCTACTGGCCGACGGAGGTGGGAACGCGCCGCCGCCTTCACCAAACGTCACTAAGCCACCGCGCCCCAGCTTGGCCCTCTAGCAAGAATGGCCTCGAAGACCGGGAGCAGTTAATGTAAGCTGTTCCCGGCTTCATGTACGTCCTATACTTCATCCCGTCATGTTTCCTGTTGGCTCTTTTCGTGCTGCTAGTTCGCAGACGCGTCTACGCTACGCTTCCGTATTTCTTTGCCTACACCGCGTTCGCGGTCTGCGCAGACCTAGCACGGTTTTTAACCCACAATCACAGTACATACTATTCAACCTATTACATCAGCGAGGCTGGCTACGATGTTCTCGGAGTCCTGGTGATGTACGAGGTTCTTCGCACAGTTCTCGCGAGCGTAACTCGTGCCTGGTGGCTTCGATTCATCTTTCCTGTTGTCCTCCTCACGGGCGTCGTCCTAAGTCTCGCCCGGGCCCAAGCCGCTCCGACGCAATTCAGCCGCCGTCTGGCTTTTTACATCCTCATCGGAGAAATTGCCGTTCGCTTTGTCGAGGTTTTTATATTTGCGGGGTTGGTTACTTTAGTTCGAGTGCTTGGGCTCCGGTGGCGACAGTATCCTTTTGGCGTAGCTGCTGGTTTCGGCCTGTATTCTACGGTCGCCTTGTTGGTTACCACCAAACTTTCGGATTTTGGAACAAGATTCATGTTTTTGTTTAATACGGTCTCAGTTGTGGCATACTCTCTTGCCGTGTTGATTTGGATCTGGTTTTTTAGCGTGCCGCAAAAGGCACAGACCCCCAGTTCAGAGCTTTCGGCCCCTTCCCCCGGTGATTTAAAGCAGTACAAAGACGCGTTGCGGAGGATGCGTTAGATATGTTTTCTATAATTTTTACCTGGGTGATTGTTGCGTGGGGCGCCATCGCATGTATTTATATGCTGCGCTGCGCGTGGACGCGCTTTCCCAAGCGCGATGTGGATGCCGACGATGTGATTCCGTTTCTCTATCCGGTGGATATTTCGCTGGCGGAGTCGCTGCTCGATCCGGCGACCGAGTTTGAATGCCGCTGGAGGCTGGAGCCTCGGCGGTTTCGTGAGGCGCAGCGCAAGCGAATGCGGTTGTATCTGGAAGTGACGCGGCGGATGGCCCACAACGCGAAGGTGCTGGTGGAGTATGCCGACGCGGAGAAGAACAGCCGCGATCCGCGGCGCGTGAGCGTGGCGGCGGCGCTACAGGAGAAAGCGATCGGAGTGCGGCTGTATTCGCTGCTGACCGGGATCAAGCTGCGTTTCTGGCTGCTGCTGGGGGCCGATATCCTGAACTCAAAGCCGGTGCTGGCTCATCTGCGAACCATCGGCGACATCGATGGGCTGGAAACTTACGGCGCGCTGAAAACAGCCGCGGCTGCCGCTTTTGTGAAATTGCCGCAGGACGCGATCGATTCGCTTACGCGGAACCTGTAGCCGGCTGCCGAAAACTCATTATGCCGAGCGCGCGCTCCCTCAGCGGCTAAAGCCGCCGATGAGTGAGAGAGCTTGATCGCAGCGCTGAAGCGCTGCGCCACCCAAAATCACGGACACGCCCAAAATCGTGGGCGTGATCGAGTTTTTCAGCGGCGTGCCGAGCCCATGCGCCGCGAAGATGCGTTTGGGGGGGACTCTCCCCTATCTTCAGATTCGGTCTGACGGCGTCCCCTCGCTTGGCACTCCGAGGTGCTGATACTCTTTAAAGTATTCATGGCAAATTGCATTCGATGCGGGCGGCAGCTTCCCGGGTTTAGCTTCGGCAAGAAGATCTGCCAGTGGTGTGTGCAGCACGAGGCTTACCAGCGCGGCGAGATCGTTGAGAACGCGAAGCAGCCGGTAATGCGGACGCCGTGGGTGCGGCAGGGCGAATCGACGATCAGCCTGACGAAGATATTTTTCGGCATCAATGTGGCGGTTTACTTAGGCATGGTGCTGGCCTCGGGCAGCCCGTTCCAGGAGTTTGGCGGCGCGGAACTTGTGCAATGGGGCGGAAATGCGGGCGCTCTAACCATCTCCGGAGAATGGTGGCGTCTGCTGACTTGCGTTTTTGTTCATGGCGGGCTGCTCCATATCGCATTCAACATGTGGTGCCTGTGGGATCTGGGCGCGCTGAGCGAGTCACTTTACGGGCGTTGGACGTTTGGGGCGCTTTATATTCTCTGCGGGCTGGGAGCGAGCCTGGCGAGCGTCATTTGGAACGTTCACGTTCTGAGTGTCGGAGCCTCCGGAGCGATATTCGGACTGGCGGGGGCTCTGATCGCGGCTTTTAAGCTTGGTGAGTTTTCCGTTCCGCGGGCTGCGCTATCTGGCACGATGCGCAGCCTGCTGGTTTTTGTCGGATTCAATCTTATTTTTGGGGCGGCTTCCGGAGTTACGGATAATGCGGCGCACGTTGGCGGATTGCTGACGGGATTGATTCTCGGCGCGGTCATCGCGCTAGTCGCTCCGCTGCGGGAACATGCTGCACGGCGGGCAGTGATTTTTTTTGCTATGTTGCTGGGGCTGGCCGGGGGCGCTAGCGCGCTGGCGCATCACTACGGACTTCCGCTGCGTTTGGGACGAACCTCAAGCTTAATGAACAGCCAGCCCGGCGGGGCGATCGCGCAACTGGAGAAGATCGTCAAGCAGCGGCCTGATTTTGTTGCCGGACATCTCAATCTGGCTCAGGCTTACTTTAATCAGGGCGATTATGCCAAGGCGGGAAGCGAACTGAAACGCGTGCTGGAACTTGAGCCGAAAAATCCTGAGGCGAGGACTTTGCTGGGCATGGTGTATCTGAACCAGAATCGTCCACAGGACGCGAGGGATACGTTCAGCGGATTGCTCACGCAGGATGGAAACAACGCGGAGGCGCATTACGGAATGGGCCTGGCGCTCGCGGCCGAGGGCGATCAGCAGCGGGCGATTGGAGAGTTTAAAACCGCCGCACGGATCGATCCGCAGGCGAGCGGGATCAACTATGACCTCGGCGCTTCCTACGCCAAGCTGAGCCAATATGACGACGCGATTGCTGCCTACCGCAAAGAACAACAACAAAGCGGGGACGACTATGAGCTGGAAACGGCTCTGGCGGCGGCCTATCAGGCTAAGGGAATGACACATGCAGCCGAGGAAGCGACCAGCAAAGCCGAGAAATTCAGAGACGTAGGACGATAAGATAGACGCATACGGCCCGCGTCTTGATTGGCTGTGGGCACCGCGGCTGAAGAGGTTACGGGAAAGTCCATGGACGGGATTGAACGTCCCTCAGCGGCTAAAGCCCGGCGTTGAAAACATGGCATTTATCGCAGCGGTAAACCGCTGCGCCACCCAAAAGCAAGGGCAAGACCGGTTTTTCCCGCAGCCTCCGAAAGCCGCGCTCTCCCCCAAACGATTTGTGAGATAGATTCTGTATAGTTTCTAGCTCTTGAGTTCGCCAACCGCGCGCCAGGCTTGGTTGATGGCTTCATCGGTATAGGCGTGGGCGCCTGCGTCGGAGTTGGCGATGGCGAGGCGGCCGAAAGTTTTTCTTGCGATCTCGCAGGGAGTTTCGCCGCCTTCGAGCACGAATTTATCCCACAGGCTGCTGTACTCGTAGGCATAGCCGTGCGGCCAGCGGTTGGCCGTGATGGCCAGGATGTCGCGCGCGGGATCGAAGCCTCCGGGGCCGAGAGTACGAAGCAACTGCTCGCGAATCTTGCGCTCGATGGTTTCGAAAGTAGTGGTGTAGAGTTCCATGCGGCCAGCGATGTGCTGATCGCGCGCGGAGTGGCCGGCGCGGCAGGGTGCTTTGCTCATGTGCACGACTATCGGTTCGTCCGGAGTGCGCGAGCAATGATAGTCGCCGATGCTGACTGGAAGATCCATGTCGAGGTGCGTGTGATAGCCGTTGGGCGCGAAGATCGAGTTCACCTGTAGCTTTTGAAATGAAGTTGAGTTGCGCAGGAGAACGTTGCTGTAGAGCAGCGGGACTTTGGTGGCGAAGGCCAGCGCTTCTTTTTGGGCGTCCGGCAATTCTTCGCAGAGGAATGGAATCATCTGATTCCAGCATGCCAGGATGGCATGCTTGGCTTTGACGGTGTAAACTTTGGCGCCGCGCGCGTAGGCGATTTCAACTTCGGTGGCGCGGGCGGGATCGCCGACGTGCCTGGCGCGGACGACCGTGCTGTTCAGGCGCATGCGGACGGGCGATGCAGTGTCATCGAGCTTGGCATAGTTGGCTTTCGCTGTAACGATATCGGTGGCGGAGTTGCCGGGGATGGCGTCGGGGATCAGCTTGCGCACCAGCAGGCGCGCGATGCTGGCATTGCCATCGGGAAAGTGGAAAAAATATTTTCGTTCATTGCTCAAGCCTTCGGCTTCTAGGCCCATGCCGCTGAAACCGGGGTAGCCCGTATCGGCGGCGTCCAGCGCGGCGATTGCGTCGATGCCGACTCCGAAAAGAGGCTGCGAAACAGTCTGGTAAAGGCGGATGACGTCGGGATGCACGCCCGCAAGTTCGGTGAGGAACTGGGAATAGCTGATGCGAGCCAGGCGCGCTTTTTTCTGTTCGGAATTCAGGTTGGGAAGATAATCTTTTTTTTCGCAGCAGAGGCGAGAGACATCTTTGCGCGCGGCGTCGGCGAGAGGCGCTTCGGCCAGGAAGTGCGTCCAGGCTGCATGGCCGGCGACGGTTAGATCGTAGGTCTCTCCTCCAGGAAAAGGGTAAGGATCGTCGACAAGGCGGTCGCTGCCGAAAGTTTCTTTGTCGAAGAAAATCTTTGGAACTCTGCCGTTTGAAGTGTAGAGGTCGCGGTCGAGATATTTGGGAAAGTTGCTGACTTCGATTCCTAACTCCTCGATTAATCCCCTGGCAACGGCGCTGTAGGGCTCGGGACTTTCGATGGAGTAGGTGCCGCCGTAGCCGAGAAGAGTGCGCTTGCCGACCTGGAATTCGTTGCGCTTGGCGTGTCCGCCAAAGTCGTCATGATTTTCGAGGATAAGAATGCGCGCATTCGGGCCGGCGGACTTGCGATAAAAGTGTGCGGCGGAGAGGCCGCTGATGCCGCCGCCAATGACGATGAGATCGTAGATTTCGCCGGTATCTTGGGGGGGGCCGGCGGTGTCCCAGAAGGTGCCGTCGCGCAGAGCGTGGGCAGCCTCGAATGAGCCGGGATGGCTGCCGCGCAATCCGGTGAGCGTGGGCGGATAGTAGTTGGGCGATTTCTCGGGATCGGCGTCGGCAGCGAACAATTGCCACGGCAGCATGGCAGCTCCGGCAGTTACGGCCACGCCGTTGAGGAAATCACGGCGCGTGATGTTGCGGTGCATACCGAGTTCGCGGTCGGTTGAGTCGCTCATCGTTGTTCAAGATCGTGGTTTGAAAATCGAACTGCCTGGAGATTTCAGTTCGTCGATCGAGTCATCCGAAGCTAGCCGTCGGCCTTCTTGACGGCGAGTTCCGCGCCCTGGAAGCCAATTTTGCTGTGGGTGCCGTCGCAGAAGGGCTTATTCACCGATCCGCCACAGCGGCAGAGGGAAAACGCGGGCTTGCCGGTGAGATCGTAGAGAGTTCCGTTGACATCGACGAGTTCGACCGAGCCTTCGGGCGCTTCCACGCGGAATGGGCCGTTGGGACGGACGGTGATTTTGACTTGAGCCATGTTAATTTCTCCAACCTTGCGGGATTCTAGTAAGGATTAAAGATAACATTTGGCGAGGGCGCGTGTCGCGGATTCCCTCGGCGGCTAAAGCCGGCAATGGAAACGTGGCAGCTATCGCAGCGGTAAACCGCTGCGCCACCCAAAAGCAAGGGCAAGTTCAGTTTTATCGTAATCTTTAAAGTCTTGCCCTTTCCATCGCTGGGCGCGGAGGTTGCGGCCCGATGAAACCGGGCCGCTGGACAGCCGAGGGCGGCTGTCCCTACATGAGTCGCTAGATCGGCAACTCTTGCGTGGTGGGGAAGTGGTGTTGTTCGCGGCCGATTTTGCCGTCGTATTTGGTGGTCATCTTGAAAAGTTCTAGACGGCCATCGGCGGCGAGGATGCGGCATTGGTCGCGCAGGGCTTGCATTTCCGCGTCGGCTAAGGGCTGGAAGTTGATTGCGACTTTTAAATTTTGATCGAGCACCTGCATGGTGTCGATGCCGCTGATGGTGGTGGCGACGGGCAGGCTCATGGCATAGCGCAGGCCTTGTTCCGGGGTAACCGCGCCGTGGCGGACGAGTTCGCCGCTGCCTCCGAGAGACTTCATGCCTAAAGCCGCCATGCCACGGCGGTTCACTTCGGGCAGCACGTGAGTTTCGAAGCTGCGGAAAGTGGCGTCGCAGCAGTTAAGAGGCATCTGCACGGTGTCGAAGGGAAAATTGTGGGACAGCATGTTGAGATGGATATCGGGATCTTTGTGGCCGGTGAATCCGATGAAGCGCACTTTGCCTTGCTGTTTGGCGGCTTGCAGGGCTTCGGCTGCGCCATCGGGAACGAAGATCAGGTCGGGATCGTTATCGTAAACCACTTCGTGAATTTGCCAGAGGTCGAGGTGATCGGTTTGCAGGCGGCGCAAAGATTCTTCGAGCATGCGCATGGCGATTTTTTTGTCGCGGCCGTGGGTGCAGACCTTGGTCATGACGAACGACTGATCGCGCTTGCCGCGTAGAGCTTTGCCGAGACGTTCTTCACTGAGGCCATCGTGATATTCCCAGGCGTTATCGAAAAAGCGCACGCCGTGGTCGAAGGCTTTGGCGACGATTTCCATCGCGGCCTGATCGGTTTCGGCGGAACCGAGATGATAGCCGCCCAGACCCATGGCGGAAACCTGGACGCCGGTGCGACCAAGCGGCTTCTTCGGTACTTCTCCATCGGGAACCTGCTGCGATTGAGCGGACTGTTGCTGTGCCATGCTGCCTCCGGCGAGGAGCGGGGCCGCGCCTAACACGGCCGCTCCTTTGATAAAGCTGCGACGATTCCATTCGAACTTTGAAGCCACGAAGCTCTCCTGAAAATGCTGTGGAACGAACTATCTAGAATTTCTTCTCTGGAAATGGGTGTCCGGTATTTTGCGTTGCTCCCAGCATGTCCTGCACTTCGGACTGCTGCGTATCCAGCGGAAAGCCGTGCGCCAGGCGGGATTCCGGGTTATCGAACTTCAGCGAGAGCTTGTAGAGTTCGTAGCGGCCATCGGCGGCGTCGGGCTTGCAGCGTTCGCGGAGTTGGTTCATCTCCGCCTCTGTCATGGGAGTGAAGCTCTGCGCGATGCGCAGGTTCTGGTGGAGGACGTCGAGACTATCGATGCCGGTGATCGTGGTCGTAACTCCTGGAATGCTCATGGCGTAGCGCAGCGCTTCTTCGGCGGTGACGACGCCGTTCTTGATGGCGTCGCCGTGGCCGTTGAGCGGCTTCATGCCGAGAACGGCGATGCCGCGCTTGGTGAGTTCCGGAAGAACCTGTTTTTCGAAGCTGCGAAAATTGGAGTCGAAGGCGTTCAGGGGCATCTGCACGGCATCGAAGGGAAAGCCCGTGTCGAGCATGGCGAGGTGAACTTTGGGATTCTGATGGCCAGTGAAGCCGACGAAGCGGACTTTACCGTCTTTCTTGGCTTTTTCGAGCGCCTCGGCCGCTCCGTTTTTGCGGATGAAAAGATCGGCGTCGTTGTCGAAGGCCATGCCGTGAACCTGCCAGAGATCGAGGTGGTCAGTTTGCAGGCGGTGCAGGGATTCTTCGAGCATTTGCAGAGCGAGGCTGCCATCGCGGCCGTGAGGGCAGGTTTTCGTCATGAGGAAAACTTTGTCGCGGCGGCCTTTTAGGCCGGCACCCATCCAGACTTCGGTTTTGCCGCGGCGATACTCCCAGCAGTTGTCGTAAAAAGTAATGCCGCCGGCGACGGCCTGATGGACGATTTCGACCGCGGTTTTTGCGTCGGGCGCTTCGCCGAGGTGATGGCCTCCGAAGCCGAGCACAGAAATTTTGGCGTCGGCGCGGCCGAATTTTCGTAGAGGGACGGTTCCACTGGAAGTTTCTGGCATGGACTTTCCTGAGGGCATGATCTTTCCGAATCGTTCGGTTTGGCTTGGATGCGAGAGTGGAAACGCGGGTTGACGTAGAAAATGGTTAGGGGATGACGGACCGGTTAGAAAACTTGAGAGTTAATTCTTGGCGGGATTAAACCCAACGTCAAAGGCAGCGGGCGGGGGCGCCCGCTCTACGCGGCTAGTGAGTTGGCCTGGATGAGGCTGCGGTAGAGCTCGAGATAGTCGTCGATCATGCGTTTGGCGGTGAAGCGTTCGCGCGCACGGGCGAAGGCGCGGTCGGCGTAGGCGTGGCGCAGGGGACGGTCGGAATCGAGTTGGGCAAGGATCGACGCCAGGCTACCGCCATTGTTGGTGCGGAAGTACAGGGCGGCATCGCCCCAGACTTCGCGGAAGCTGGGAATATCGTTGACGACGAGGGCGCAACGGGAGAAGGCAGCATCGAGCGCGGACATGCCCAGCGGTTCGTAGCGCGCGGTTGCGGCGTAAACGGCGGCGCGGCTGTAGAGGGCACGCAGTTGAGATTCGGTCTGGGGGCCACGGATGGCGACGGTGGCTTGAGCGGTTGCGACTTTCACGTCCGCACGGATGGGGATGCGCGGGACGGGCACAGTTTGCTCCGCGCCAACGATACAGACTGGGAACGAATGAACGTGTTGTGTGAGCAGGAAAACCTGCTTGCCGGCATCGACGAGGCGGCCAACGGAGAGAACTGAATCGTCTTTGCTGACGTAGGGATTGAAGAAGATGGGATTACGTCCGGGATAGATAATGCAGGCGCGACGCGGGCGAGCATAGGTGGAGATGACCGTGTTGAGCATACAGGCCGAAGGCGCGACTACGGCGTCTGCGGCGGCAATGCCGCGGAGGATGGTATCGCGATACCACTGGAGCCAGCGCGTGGGGCGGGGCGTGCAACCTTCGACGGCCTGCGCCCAGCTGATCACATCTCCGTGAGCCATGATGACGCGGGGGATATCGACCGGCAGGCTCCCGTGGCAGAACTGGTGGAGTTGAAGCAGATCGGGTTGAACCTCCTGGATCAGGCTGGCCAGAAAGGCGGAAGATTCCGCGAGATCGTGCGGAGCTTCGTCCATCCACTCCAGGCGGAAGGCGGTAGGGCGGTATTCGAGGCCGTGCAGACGATCCATCCAGGAAGTCTGGTCGGGAAGAGGGATTTCACCGAAGGTGACGAGGGTGACGCAGACGCCGCGCGAGACCAGTCCGGTGACTAATTCGCGAGCGTAGGTCCAGGAGCCGGACATGGTATCGGCAGTGACCAGAACGTGCAAACGGGCCTCCGGAAGCTGAGCGAAACGCCCCAAAAGGGCGGTCCGGCTTGAGAACTGCCCTATTCTAGTGCAGAAGGAGGAGGATGCGTCGAAGATTTTTTTTCGCCGGCTGCCGTTCCAGCTACAGCCGATCCTAGTCTATTAACCCCGTCTCCCCAAGCTTTGCGGAGCGAACTATTTATCGGCTCCGAGTAGAAACGGGCTACCAAATCTCCTAATACAGCCGACGCGAGAATGACTAACACGAACAATGCTGGAACCGCCGCGACCGACTTGCCCGATGCCACAAAAAGCTCAAAAAAACTGAAGACTACGAACATGTGTGTGAGATAGATTTCGTAGCTTCGCTGACCCAATCCAACCACTGGGCGAAGAAACCAGGGAGATCGCCACCGGGTCTGGGACGCGCAAGCTATGATCATGCACGTTCCGACCGCGAGGATCGTCATATCGAGGCCGTGCTTGGTGATGCCCCAGGCGGTGACGCGAAGCGAGAAGGCCAGAATAAAAACCAGAATCGCCAAGCCAAGGCCGCCGATAAACCGGACCATAAGACGGGAAAAGCGGAACCGTGAAACAGCGAGCGCGGTGAGGCAGCCGAGAGCGATGGCATCCATGCCCGAAAGATAAGAATATTCCCGCCAGACCTCATTTCCATGTGCCAGAGTCGTGCGTGCAA
Organism: uncultured Acidobacteriaceae bacterium; assembly: GCA_963818235.1. GTDB lineage: Bacteria > Acidobacteriota > Terriglobia > Terriglobales > Acidobacteriaceae > Sulfotelmatobacter. The sequence continues at coordinate 1,102,386 of CAWFRI010000003.1, read as the reverse complement.
AAGGCCCGAGTACGACAAGAACGAGAAGAAAGGCGATGAGCAGTTTCCCGGGGCGGAGCAGACGGCAGATCGGAGGGAAAAAGAGATAAAACATCTCTTCCACGGAAAGTGACCATAGGATGTCCCATGCGCCCGGGAGGTATCCGCGCCGAGCCTCCAGCCAGTTGACGCTAAAGGTGAAGACGGCGAGCAGTGCCCCGCCGAGGCCACCATCCTGGCGCGAGATCACGAAGTGTTTCACGCCCGCCAAATGAAAAATGCTGAGGATCCCGGCCAATAAAAAGAAGAGAGGCGCGATGCGGGCGAAGCGAAGAAGATAAAAGTCCCGAATGTTGATGTGGGAAAGCGACCCCCAGCGTCGAATCGTAGTCGAAGTGATGAGAAAGCCCGAAACCGCGAAGAATATCTGAACCCCGAATTGACCGTTCCAAACCAGCGAGGAAACCAGTTGGTCGGGGAGACCTCTGGTGTAATCGACCTTGCCCTGCAATAGGCGCATGTTGACGTGGTTCATCAGAACAAACAAGATGGCGAGACCGCGCAGCAAGTCGACTCCGTCAAGCCGCGTCCAGTTACGTGCAGGGTTTGATGAAACGGATGGCATTGCTCATTATGCAGGAGGGCTGGATGATTCGGGGTTAAAGGTCAGCCTCAGCGCGTATTTCTTAAAACCGGCGCGCGAGATCATGCCGACGGGCAGATGGAACTGAATGTTTAATTCGCGCCCAGTCGCTGGCGCATGTCGCGGGCCAGGTTGTCGATGAGGCGAATTTTTTCCACTGCGGGTGCGGGTACGCCGGGAACGGCCATAGCCAGTTCACAGGAGAGCAGCATGGAGGTGAGGCTCTCACTCACTTCGCTGCGGACCTGCTGCTCGACCGAGAGCCGGGCTTGAGCTTCCTCGCGCTTGCGGCGATGCAAGGCGGAGCGAACTTCGCGCAGCAAGCGCTCCATGCCGCTCACGGCAAAGTTGAGGTAAACGGGGAAGGCTGTGCCCAGATGCTCGAGCACCTGATCGCTTTCGGCGGGCTCGTTTTCCAGCAGGAACTGATCAATGACCACCGCAGTGTACGATTGCTCGCGCAGCCGGGTCACGGCCTGCTGAAGATTTTCGGCCCAATGAGTTTCCTTGCCAGTGGAATCCTTCAAAGTGGCGGCGCACTCCAAACCGCGTGCCGACGGTGTAATGAGTAAGATCATGCAACTTCTAGTGCACGCAGACCTCCACAAGCCTGATGTTGATAATACGAGGGTTAGTGCTCATCTACTGAGGTTCCTTCCCGTTGCGGACCAGACTCGCGATCCAATTTGAATTCCTCATCGCCTATACCTAAGCGTGCGCGGCATAATCCTTGAGCTTGCGGTAGAGGGTTGTTTTGCCGATGCCGAGCAGGCGTGCGGCCTGTAACTTGTCGCCGTTCAGTTCAGCGATGGCGCTGAGAATTGTCATGCGTTCCAGTTCCGCCATGGGAACAATTTTGTTTTGACTTTGTGCATGTCCGTTCCCGGGCACATCGACCACCGTCCGAGCAATGGCTGGGGGAAGGTCCGGGACATGGATAATGGGCCCGCTGGTAAAGGCGCAAGTGCGCTCCAGACAGTTTTCCAACTCACGCACGTTGCCTGGCCAGTCATACGCCAGCATGACTTTGACGGCTTCATCGCTGAGAGTTTTCTCCTGAGCCGAAGCGCGTGAAGCCCGATCCATGAAGTGGGCGATGAGAAGCGGAATGTCCTCGCGGCGCTCGCGCAGGGGTGGAATGCGGAGACTAAGGACGTTAAGGCGGAAATACAAGTCGCGCCGGAAGGTGCCTTCGGTGACAGCCTGCTCCAGATCACGGTTGGTGGCGGCGAGGATACGAACGTTGATGGGAATCCGGCGCGTACTGCCCACCGGCCTGATCTCTTTTTCCTGAATGGCGCGCAGAAGTTTGGATTGAAGGTCGACTGGGAGCTCGCCAACTTCGTCGAGGAAAATAGTTCCTCCTTCAGCGATGGCCAGGAGCCCGTCTTTGGCTTGATTGGCGCCCGTAAACGCCCCGCGGACGTAGCCGAACAACTCGCTTTCTATCAGTGTGGGCACAAGGGAGCCGCAATCAACCGGAATGAAAGGCTTGTCGCGAAAGGGACCGGAGTAATGGATGGAGCGCGCAACCATTTCCTTGCCGGTGCCGCTTTCGCCCAGAATCAGCACGGGATGAGAGCTGTTGGCGGCTTTGGCGATGATGCGGTAGAGCTTTTCCATCTCCGGAGCGCGGCCGACCAGGCCGCCGTAACCCTGCTTGGACTTGAGCTTCTCGCGCAGAATACGGTTTTCGGTTTTGAGCTTCAGATGATTGGCGACACGGGCCAGCAGGATTTTCAATTCGTCAATACTGAAGGGTTTGGTGACATATTCGTAGGCACCATGCTTCATGGCTTGCACGGCGGATTGCACCGTTCCGTATCCGGTCACAACGATGACCAGAGCCTCCGGACGCTGGGCTTTGATCTGCCGAAGAGCTTCGAGGCCGTTGGCTCCGGGCAAGCGCAGGTCGAGGAGAACGGCATCGATCGTCTGGGTTTGCAGCAGGCGATAGGCTTGCTCGGCGGAGTCGGCAATATGGGCCATGAAGCCGAGGGAGCAGGCGACTTCGCGGCAAGCTTCGCGGATGGAGCGTTCGTCATCGACGATGAGCAGGTTGAGATAATTGGCGGCCAGAATTTGGGGCGTGGCTAGGGATGGACTTACGGCGGCTGACGTCATAGGAGTGATTCCTTCTTGATATCTTGAAATGGCTTTGGGTGTGTTTCCGAACGTGTCTCCGAACGGGTCATGGGGATCTCGATAAAATCGGCGGCGACGGTGGAGCGGGGTGCGCGGGGGAGCAGAATCATGACCCGTGTCCCGTGGCCCGCTTCGCTTTCAACATGGATCAATCCGCCGTTGGTGGTGACGATACTGCGGACCGTAGTCAGCCCGAGGCCTGTGCCTTTTCCGGCGCTCTTGGTGGTGAAAAAGGGATCGAAAAGATGCTGGCGGGTCTTCGAATCCATACCGCGCCCGTTATCCCCGACGGTGAGCAGAACGCAGGGGAATGCACCTGCACCTTTCAGCGCCATCGAGCCGGGAATGCTTTGGAACTTGCAGTTGCTGGTTTCGACGACGATGCGGCCGCCCGCAGGCAAGGCGTCACGAGCATTCAAAACCAGGTTGAGAAGAATTTGCTGGGCCTGGGCCTGATCGATTTTGACCAGACCTAAGTTGGGATCGAGCTCTAGGTCGAGCACGATATTATCGCCGATCAGCCGGCTTAGAAGGTCCCGCATAGCCTGCGCAATCTGATTGAGGCATAAAGCCCGAACCTGGGATGCCTGAGGACGGGCAAAGACCAACAATTGCCGCACCAATCCCGTGGCTTGCATGATTGCAGAACGAATTTCATCGGCATAACGGCGCCGCCGGTCGCGCGCATCCAGGCTGCTGAGCAGGAGATCGCAGTAGAGCATGACACCGGTCAGAAGGTTGTTGAAGTCGTGAACCACTCCACCCGTCAGGCGTCCGACCGCCTCCCATCGCTGAGCCTGGAGCAAACCTTCCTCGACAGCTGTACTCTCGGCTGGCGGAAGTGAATCGCGGCTTGGTTCGGCGATGAGCAAGGCATGGCTTTGATCCTTGCCGGGTTGGGGCAGACGCCAGGCGGTATAGGTCCTCTGTACCAGCGGAGATCCGGCCTTCGTTCCTTGAATTTGAAAACTATCGCGGGTGGCATTGCATAGTTCCGCGAGAAGCGATTCCGTGGTGACACGATTTTCGGGAGCGACCAAATCGAAGAGCCGCAAGGATCGATGATCCGTGAGGGGTACCAGCGAATGTTCGAAGGCCCGATTCATCTCAACGATTGTTCCCTGGGGATTACAACGGGCCGCAGCCACAGGCGCGTGTTCGAAGATGGAACGGAAGCCCGTTCCGGCGATTTCGGCAGAAGATTGTCCTGTCCAGGGAAATGGCGATGCCGTGTTCATACTGATACTCTGCCGCGAGCGAAGCTGGAAATGAACGCCAAGATGGTTGCCTCGATACTTCGGTGTTCCCGAAACGGGACGGTGAGAATCTACATCCCGTCAATTCGGGCCGCCGATTCGGGTCCCACTATAGGAGGCCCAAACTGACACTGCGAAGGGCACACGTCACTCAAATCCGGAAGCAGCCTGTGGAAAACGGCACAAAATGTTTTATTTCTTAAGTTTGCGGGATAATTAAAAAACTCGCAGAAGGGCAACGGCTGGCCAACGCTTTAACTAATAGCGTTGGGCGATCGAGTTGGAATCGGCGAGAGCGACTGGAGCGGTAAGCCGGAAAGTCAGGCGACGGTCTTTTGGTACCCAAAGATCTGGAGAAAGCGAATCCGAATTGCGACCATGGGACGACGTATTCGACAGAGGGCTTGATTGAACGGCTCCTTTGGCGAACAGGCTTGCAGTCTGGAGAGCAAGCGCTTTGCCTCCAACGGTGATGCTTTTCAATGTGAGCCGAACATAGCCGGGATCGGGGCTCAATCCGGGGCGATCCACCGAGGGTTGGGCGGACTCGATGGTTCCGCTGACGCGCGCCCCACGATCAATCAGAGTCTCGCCATCGATATTGATGGTCCCATCCAGCGACGAGGTAAAAGTATCTCCCGGGCGGGCGCTTGAAATGGAGAGTGCATTCTCCAGGCGGACGGTGATCAATGTTCCCGCTGGCAGGCTGCGCCTGCGGGATTTAGCCGGGAATGGTGTACCGCTTCCCAATTTGTTATCTGGTGGAACCGCCGGATGAGCGCTCTCGTCCAGGCCGTGGTCGGAATTATCATGGAACGGAATCGTCTGGTCAGCGGCGGGAGTTTCCGCTTTTGCTTCGGATTGGTGAGCGATGCCGGACCGAGCACAACCTACGCACAGAACTATCCCAAGACATAAGATCAGCAGAGTTGCTTGTCGTTTGGGGTTAACTGGCCGTCCAACCATGCAAAATAATGGTTAACCGATCCTCTCCAACACGCTAGTGGCAAGTGAAAGACCAGATCGACGGGAATGGAATCAAGCAGATACGAATATGATGAGGATCGGGCCGTGTAGAAACTGCGCGGGTTGCGGCGGAAGGTTACAGTGGCGAGGCTTGATCTTTACTAGAAATGGATTGTTTCTTAAGACTGAAACGTTCTTGAAAATGATCTTTCTCGAAACAGAGCGGCTGATCTTTCGACCCCACGAAGAAGAAGATGAAGCCGACTTTGTCAGCATGCATACCGACCCGGAGGTCCGCCGCTATGTGGGTCGGCAAGCATGGCCGTTGGAAAAAGCGCAGCAGCGGTTCCGCGATGAATATCTCGGTCATCCGACAGAGACTTATGGGTTATGGGCTACCGTTCTTAAGACAGAGAAGAAATATATCGGATGCTGCGGCCTCCGGGCTGAAAGAGCAGATGCCTATCTGGCTTATTATTTGGCCCGGCAGTACTGGAGACGAGGGTTGGCCTCAGAGGCTTCGAAGGCTTTCCTCAATGTCGCCTTTGACCTCCTGAAATTGCCGCGGGTTCTGGCAGACGTACAACAGGGGCATGAAATCTCGGAACACATTCTGAGAAAGTTCGGATTCTCGTTTGTGAGGCGCCAAGAGATTCCCCAGAGTGGGCGGGTTATCGTTTTTTACGAGCTTTCGAAAGAATCATGGTCAAGAGTAGTTTCAGGATTTTTCGGATAGAAGTTGAGCTTTCGTCCATGCGAAAAAATCGCGGAGAGCGTTGCCGCTCTCCGCGAGGGTGTTTAGTTTCAAATACGAATTAGTTGGAACCGCTGCCGGCATCGGCGCTTTGTGATTCGTTTTCCGGCTGCGCGATTACGCCATCAAACGGAGTCGCCGCTACGTAGCGCCCATGCACTACGCTGATGCGGCGCAGTGGGAAACCGGAATCCGGTCCACGCTGCCAGGTGCTGCCGCCGTCGGTGCTTTCGAAGACCACGCCGGTCTGGCCGCTGGTGGCGAGCAGACGCTTGTGGCTGTTGTCGTAGGCGACCGAAGTGATGTCCTTGTCGGGCAATCCGGTGAGGATGTGATTCCAGCTCTTGCCGGAATCCGCACTGTGGAATGCGCCCTCGCGGGTGGCGATGAAGACCTGGCCATCCGGAGTGACGGTTACGTTGCGAATGTTAATGGGGTAAGAGGCCAAACGCGCAGATTCCCAGGCCTTTCCTTCATCCTGAGAAACCAGCACAGTGGACCGAGTTGCAGCCACGATCAAGCTGTCCTGAGCCTGCACGGCAACGAAATCTTTTTCGCCGGCCACTGGTCCGCCGATCCAGATTTTACCGTGATCTTTACTGGTGAAGAGTCCGGTGGAAGTTGCAGCGAACCAACGAGTCGATCCCAGATCGGTATCGTTGACGCGGCTCCCCAGGACAGAGTGAGTGTCGGTGGTCGAGCTCACGACTTTTTTCTTGCCGCTTTTCAAAGTGACGGTGTGCGAAACCGTTTTCGCAACCACAACGTCGTTGATGGGATGCCAGGCCGAACTGCCCTCGGCGAGTTCAAAGACGCCTTTGTTGGTTCCGGCAACCAAGGTTCCGTTGCTGGCTTGTTTGAGGGTGAATACATCGCGGCCGTCGAGGCCAGAGCTCTTTTGATGCCAGTTCTGCCCGTTATCGTGAGAAACGAAAACACCGCCGAATTCACGGTCGTTTACCAGGCCGATGTAAAGGGAGTTGGGTTCCTTGGAGTCAGCCAGAATTGCGCTGACAAAACGGTGAGAGTATCCGTGGTTCGAGGCGGTGAAGCTTCCGGCCGCGTCGTCGCTGGCGAGAACGCCGCTACGATCGGTGGCAAGCAGCACATGCTGCGAGTTGCGCGGGTCGATGAGCACATCGTTAACTACGACTTCAGAGTTGCTGGAGAGCTTCCAGTTCTTGCCCTCGTCCACGCTCTTCCACAAACCTTCGGTGGTTCCGGCGTAAACGATGGCCGGATTGCTGGGATCCTGCTTGAGCACGCGAGTGCGGCGCGCGGTGAAGGGAATGCCTTTTACTTTTTCGAAGAGGTCGCCGCCGCTGACGCTCTTATAAATTCCGGAGCAGGCGCTGGCGAAAACTTCGGAAGGATTGGCGGCGCTGACGATGACCGAAAAAACATCGGAATCGTCGATCATGCCTTTGTTGATGTGCTGCCAATTGGCGCCGCCATCGGCGGTCTTCCAGGCCAGGTGCCAGGTTCCGGCGTAGACGACGTTGGAGTCTTTAGGATCGACGGCGATCGATTCGACATTTTTGACCACGCCATCGCTCGGTGAAATATGCTGCCAGTTGTTGCCGCCATCGGTGCTGCGGTAAACGCCATCGAGGGCGCCGGCAACGACAACTTTCTCGTCAGAGGCGGAGACTGCCATGGCGCGCACGGACTTGCCATGCATGGCAGGCAGAGCTTCCCAATCCTTACCGCCGTTGCGGGTACGGAAAATGTCGCCGGCATTTTGATCCTGAACGCTCCATGCGGAGACAAAAATCGTCTTCGAGTTTTGGGGATCGAAGGCGATGTGATCGAGCACATAATCGTCGCCCGCTCCGAGCTTGGCGAATCTGGACCAGTTATGGCCGCTATCGTCGGAGACGAAAATCACGCCGGTGCTGGTACCGAGAAAAACCCGGTCCGGGTTGTGCGGATCATAAGCCAGACTGCGGACATCGCCGCCATCCGGCCCTAGAACGGACCACTGGTGAGCTCCCGCCGCGAACGCGGATATGGAAGCCAAAAGCAACAACGTCAGCAACTTAGCCGAAGCGGATTTCATAGTGATTTTCTGCCCCAAAACGAGAATATTCGATGCGAAGGCTAGACTGACAGGCCAAAGCCTAACCCAGCAAGTTACCGAAGGCCACGCGAAAAAAAGGGCCGGTCGATTGCCGACCGGCCCTTGCACTCCCTTGCTCAAGTTACTGCGCTTTCTTGGCGGCCGCCTTCTTGTGGGCGACCGGTTTGGGATGATCCGGTACGTTCTTTACCTTCATCTCATCCACGGATTCGGTGCCCGTCGAATCGAAGGTCGCGCCCGAAGGAACGATCCAGAATTCGGCGGTCTTGGTGCCACCGCTGCCGGTGCGGACCTCGATGCGGCTGGCATCGATGCCCTGTTTGGCTTCGCCTTCCGTCAGGTAGAACTTGGAATTGACGGCGCGTTCGCCCGCAAGATTCTTGCGCTTTTCCGTTGGTTCGGCGTTGCCGACAATCACCAGCTTGCTGTCGGGGTTCTGCTGCAGGTTCTTGGCTACGTCATCCAGGATGGCCTTGCAGGTGTTATCGACGCGCCACGGCTTCTTCTCGTTGGGGAAGTCGCACTGGCTGAGTTTGGCGGCCTTGGGCGGCGGGGGCGGAGGATTTTCCACTGTCGCCTGGGTCGAAGCCTGGCCGGTCAAACCACGAGAGTCGGTGCAGGTAGCGGTAACGGTGATCGGTCCGGGCTGCGCTCCGTTGGTGGACAGAGTTGCCGTGGTGCCGCTGCCCGAGATGGTGCCGCTGGTAGCAGTCCAATTGGAGACGTTGACGGGAACGCCGTCGGGACTGGTGCAACTGCAACTTACGGTTACGCTGGCGCCGGCCTGCACGCTCGAAGGACTCGCCGTGCAGCTCATGGTAGGCGGATTCTTGGGCGGCAACGGCTTGATGGTGTAATTCGCCGAGCAGCTTGCTTCGCCACCAGTCTTCATCTTGGCATCCGTCACATGAGCAGTGACGGCGTAGCTGCCGGGGGCAGCATTCGTGGTATCGATTTGAGCGGTTGTGTCCTTGCCGGTGACCTGGCCGCCGTTCCCGCTCCACGCGTAGGTGACGGTGTGCTTGGGATTGAAGTTGCTGGCGGTCACGGTCGCGGTGACCGGTTCACCCACCATTACTTCTGTGGGCTGAACTGAACAACTCGCAGTCGGAGTAACAATAGGCGCTCCACCCCAGTTGAAGACGAAGCCAGTGCGCAGACGGACGCCTTCGAATGAGGGACGCTCCAGGTTGGGAAAATCGCTGGAGACATAATTTGAGTAGTCATGCCGGGCCCAAACATAGTCGGCTTCGAACAACCGGAACGAAACCCATTTCTTGAGAGGCAGGTCCATGCCGCCGCCCAGGATGGCTCCGATTCCGTCGCCGGCGTCGAGGCCGGTCACAGCCACGCGGTTCAGGCTTACCATGGTGTGCAAGAAGTAATTTGCGTTATCGGTGCGCCAGATGAAGCGGGGGCCGATGGAGCCGGTAGCCTCGTAATTGCCGCTTCCCCAGTTGTGGCCGAAGTCGAACTCGACTCCCCAGTGCGGATCGAAGTTATAGGTGAGGGCGCTGCCAAATCCCTTCGCCATATCGGGAATCTTGTAGATACCAGGATTGTCGAAATCACCGAATGCAGCCGGCACGGTCCCACCGGGATGCAGCCACTGGTATCCGACGAACAAATCCCATTTGGGATTGTTGTCGCTCTGCGCGAAGGCGGAGCTGGAAATGAGCAATGCTGTGAGTACAGCGAACAGGCCGATGACTACACGGCTCTTACTAAACTTAGAACTAAGTGACATTCTTTCCTCCATAATGACAACACGCCTAATCTGCGCGTAGGGCCCCACCGCAAAATCAAGAAAGCTTCCGCAGAGTTAGAACGCCTAATTGAAACCCAATTTGGGAACCCGCAATTCTAACGCAATGCAATCACAAAGCGAAAGTGATTTTCAAAAATGAAACGCTTTGCATCGTATTTTTTTCAGGCGGAGGCGGCATCGTCTCAAATTGACATGGAATAAGATGGATTGCACGTGAGCTACTTGTGATAACCGGCAGTTTGATAAGGAAGCGAGCCAAACTTGATCGGCGGACCTTGCTCGATAGGAAGCTGGCCGCGTATGTTTGTAATCTCACGGCAGACGATTATGACCTCTTGCCGACAAGAACAGCGAGGCCAGAAGCCAGGGAATGAATCACGAAAAAATATTAATCGTTGAGGACGAAGAGAACGAACGAACCGGGCTCGCGGAACTGGTCTCGTCCTGGGGCTATCGAACGGATACGGCGCGGGACGGTTCGGAAGGGCTGGAAAAAGCGGCGCAGTGGAGTCCCGCCATCGTGATTACGGATATGAAGATGCCGCGCATGGGAGGCATCGAACTGCTGGAGCGACTCGCGGAGCAAACTCAGGCGATGGCAGTGATTCTGGTGACCGCGCAGGGAACGATCGACAGCGCGGTGCAGGCCATGCGCCTGGGAGCCTACGATTACATTACCAAGCCCATCGACACGCAGCGACTGCGGGCCATGCTGCAAAATGCCTCGGCATTGCTGGGGACTCGCGCCGAACTGGAGAGCACCCGCAAAAAACTTCGGGACACGGGATCTTTAGGTCAACTGCGCGGAACCTCTCGCAAAATGCAAGAGATATTTCGCCTGATCGAACTGGTAGCTCCCAGCACGGCCTCGGTGCTGATTACAGGCGCCAGCGGAACGGGCAAGGAACTGGTGGCCCGGACCATCCATCAACTGAGTCCACGGCGCGACCGGACTTTTGTGGCCATCAACTGCGCGGCGATTCCGGAAACCTTGATTGAAAGTGAAATCTTCGGCCATGAAAAAGGCGCGTTCACGGGAGCGTTGGAGCGGCGCACGGGTTGCTTTGAACTGGCCGAAGGCGGCACCATCCTGCTCGACGAAATCGGCGAGATGCCCGTAGGCACGCAGGCGAAATTGTTGCGCGTGCTGGAAGATCACAAGCTACGCCGCCTGGGAAGCAAGGTGGAAACTTCGGTCGATGTCCGCGTGCTGGCCGCTACGAATAAGATTCCGGACGATGCTGTCGCGTCGGGGGAGTTGCGCAGCGACCTTTATTACCGGCTCAACGTGTTCAATATTCACATGCCTCCACTGCGCGAGCATAAGGAAGACATCCCGGATCTGGTACAGCTTTTGATTTCGGAGATGAGCACGAAGCATGGACGCAAAGTTGCGACGGTCAGCGAAGCAGTGATGAACCTGTTCAACAATTACAACTGGCCGGGAAATGTGCGCGAGCTGCGCAATACAATCGAACGCGCTGTGATTGTTTGCGACAGCGGCATGATCGAGACAAAACATCTGCCGCCGGGATTCGGCCACGCTATCTTGCGTACCGGCACGAACGATCCCGATGCGATACGCCTGGGGGTGGGCACCACGGTGGGCGAAGCGGAAAAGATGCTGATCCTTAAAACCCTGGAATCGACGAGCAACAACAAAACCAAAGCCGCGGAAATTCTGGGGATAAGCTTGAAAACCCTGCATAATAAGCTGAAAGAATATGGGAGTACTTCAGTGGACACGGACGCAGGAAAAGAAGAGTAAGGGCAGTGATCAGTGAGCAGTGGCTAGTGGCCAGCAATGACAACGCGGTTAGAATATCGGCCACTCAATCGGCTGCGCTCGTGCTTCTCCCGGACACCGACTACTGATCACTGACCACTGCTGCTTCCGGCCACTGTTTTCTCATGCGACGCAAAGCTATCATCGTGCTTGCGATCACCTTCCTGGTAACCCTGATGGTGGCTGCCTTCTCGTATCTCTACATCTCCCAGGTTCTCCGTCTGCGCGTTAACAGCACTTACGAGAGCACGTACGACCTGACGCAGCAACTCGCCTACTTCGCTGAAAACGATCTTCCGGACTTGAGCAGCACGCGGGTCGACACGAACGATCCGGCGGCAGTTCGGCGCGCTTTGGCAGAGTACCTGCCGATGGATACGAATCTTTTGAACAGTATGGAATCGGATACCTCACTTTGGCCTTACATCCTGGATATTTCCGTGGTGGATGGGAACGGCAAGGCGCTGGTACATTCCAATTCCCAACTCGTTGGCAAGAAGATCGCACCCAGGCCGGATTTTCTCGAACTTAGGTCGGCGCGATTTTTCAAACAGCTCCGCCTGGTGTACACGCCCGATGCGGTTTACGACGTGAGCTATCCGCTGGAGCTGAACGGAGAACCCTTTGGAACGATTCGCATCGGGGTTTCCACAGTGTTGCTGAAGAGCGACGTTACGCCTCGGTTAATGCACTCGCTGTACTTTTCGATCGCATCCATCTTTGCGTCCCTTTTGCTGGCTGCCATGATTTCCAACGTAGCTCTGGGACCACTGAAGAAGATCAGCCGCAATCTGGACAGCGTCAGCCTGGGAACCAGCGAGGAACTCTCGGGCAAGGAATCGGAGCACGATGAATTCGGGCTGGTCACATTGAAGATCGCCAACCTAGGGCGGCAGATGCGGGACACCAAGGAGATTTTTTCGGCGCTGAAAGATAATGTCGACCAACTCATGTCGAAGTTGCAGGATGGCTTGATGCTGTTCACACGCGATTCGCGGGTCGTGCTGGTCAGCGCGCCAGTCGAGCGATTCCTGGGACGGCCTCGCGGAGAACTACTGGGCAAGACTGCACGGGAAATTTTTTCTGACGATTCTCCATTGGGAATGCCGGTAGTGGAGGCTTTTGAGGGCAAGCGTCCGCTGCCACCGCGTGAATTCATCGCCGCCGGCGGACGGCGGGTGCAGGTGTCAATGGATTTCGTTCACGAGAAAGGAACGCAGATTGGCGCATTGCTGATCATGCGCGACGCGGAATCTGTGCAGCGCATCGGCGACGAGATCGAGATGTCGCGCCGTCTCTCCGCATCCGGTCGAGTGACTGGCGGGGTGGCACATGAGGTCAAGAATCCCATCAACGCCATCGTTCTGCACTTGCAGCTTCTGCAAAACAAGTTGTCGCAATTGGATCCTGATACGCGCCGCCACATGGATATTATCGGCAGCGAGATTCAGCGGCTCGATCGCGTGGTGCAAACCCTGGTGGACTTCATGCGGGCGCGCGAACTACGGCTGGTGGAAGTGGACCTGCGCCGATTGCTGGACGAGGTTGCGGTTCTCGCAGCGCCGGACGCAGCGCAACGCGGTGTGGAGATCAATCGCGATCTCCCGGATGAGGCGCTGCCGGTCAATGCCGACCTCGATTTGATGAAGCAGGCGCTGCTCAATGTGGTGCTGAATGGAGTGCAGGCCATGCCGCAGGGAGGTCCACTCACGATTGCGGCGCGCCGCAGCGGCAACGCTGTGATCGCGGAAATCTCCGATAGCGGCATCGGGATTGCGGAAGATGTACATGACAAGATTTTCGAGCTTTATTTCACCACCAAGAAAGATGGAAACGGCATTGGACTGGCGCAGACCTACCAGATCCTCGACTGGCATCATGGATCGGTGGAGTTCGAATCGCGGGAAGGGACAGGCACCACTTTCCGTTTTCGCATGCCGCTGGCGGCTTCGCATCTCGCCGCCGAACACGAAACTGCGGTTCCGCTGGAAAATATTCTGACGGAACCGAGAACTTGATTTCACTTCGCCATTGTTAAGCGTAAGATTTTTGCAGTCGTATGTCGCCAACATCACCGGGCAGTTTCACTGCTCAGTCATTCGTACATTCAGGATTACTTATGACTCTGGCCACAATCCTATTATTTTATGTACTCAGTGTGGGAGGTGCTGCACCGGGACTTCTGCCGGAGACGCGCGGCCCCGCGCCGCAGGATTCGAGTGGCGCGGCAGGATCGCAGCCCCAGTCATCGGCAGCACAGACCACGAGTCCCGGGGCCGCTCCCGCGGCTCAGCCGCAGAGTTCAGCTAATCCCGCCAAGCCTTCTGGTAACCCGCACACACGTCGCAAGAAAGGCAAGGTCCCCGACTGCTCAAATTCTCCAGTTTCAGGAACCACCAACGCGGCCGCGAACGGCGCTGCCACAGCTAATCAAAGCGCTGTGGCCCCGAAACCGTGTCCTGCAAAGAAAGTTATCGTAAGAAATGGCGGATCGGATGAGCCAGTTGTAGAGCTCAAAGGCAGCACTTCCCAGGAACAAGCCTCTTACCAGCGCTTCACCACCGAACAGCTAACTGCCGCAACGGAAGAAAACCTGAAAAAGGTGACCGGCCGCGAACCCAAAGCTGGCGAACCGGAAACCATAAGTCAGATTAAGCAGTTCATGGAGCAGGCAAAATCGGCGGTGGCCGCAGGAGACCTGGTGCGTGGGCGTAATCTTGCTCTGAAAGCCCGCTTGCTTTCTGACGAGTTAGTAAAGCCTTAACGCAGCTCCGTTTCGCGACGGAAAGGCTCTGAGTGTCAACCCCGGCTGGTTCGTGGCAAATCAGGCTCGGGGCAAACCTGGCTCGGGGCAAATCAGACTTATTCCTAAGCCTAACCCTACACACACTGGGCGATTTCGGCATCCAAGATTAAGTTTTGTGGAGAATTGATATGGACGAAAAAATCGTACAGGAAATACTTCATGAATTGTTCACCTCACTCGAGGCGGTGGAGACACAGAGTTCAGCTCTTTTGCAATTTGTGAAAGATAAGGGCATTGCCACTGACGATGAACTTGCGCCGTATCTGGAGCGGGCGGGAAACGCCAGCGGCGTGCGATGGCTGGCGGCGCGAGTGAGGATCGAGCATCTGATCGCCGGGGCGATGAAGGCGGCGGAGACGGGTGCGAAGAAAGAAACTCCCGAGGCACAAGACAAGAGTAAGGAAGTGAACGAAGCCGCCGTTAAGAAGTCTAAGGGGAGCGAAACCGGGCAAGCAGATGGAACTGGAAACCAAGATTCGGCTACTGGAAACCAAGATTCGGCTAAAGGAGAGTCTCAGGTGGGCGAGGGAGATCGGCCCGGAGCCGAGGACCATGATCAAGCAATCGAAGCAAAGAAGATGGCAAACCAAGATATTGCGCCGAATGCGGCGTGATATACGGACGAACCTATTATTCGGCCTTGGGTGCCGCAGCGGGGGCAAGCTTCACCAGTTTTAGAGTATTGGTTTCCTCATCGGCCATAATGAAGGTAAATTCGTCCCCTTCGGTGCATGCTAACCCGAAGCCTAGCGCCGCAGGGAGAAAGTACTCCCGTAGCGGAACATCGGTCTCCGGATCGAAAGCGTAGGTATGGAATTCCGCGGGTTTATCGGCGGGGACGTCGGTTATATATTCCACAATCCAAGAATCCCGACTTGCCTTGACTGAGAACAGGTTGTAGTCGCCCTTTACTTTCAGGGCGTGGACTCGGACCTCCCCAGATGGAGAGATGGAAAAGACGGGGCCGTTCGTTGGGCGAAAGAGGAGAAGGTTGGGACCATTCTTGGCGATATGAGCACGGGACGCCATGCCCAGCAGAGATTTGTTGAAGTCGACTCCAGTGCCGAAGCGGGGCAGGGCGGTTGCATCCTTCTGCTTCACGGCTCCTTCGGCCTCCTGTTGTGCGTGTACGTCTCCTTTCAGTTCAATCAGCCTCCGGAGTTGTCCATTTGAACCCACTATAGCCAGGCGGGGGTCACCGGTTGAGCCCGCCGACAGGTCCGCGCCCACGATCAGGAAATCGCCATCTTCAAAAACGCCGAGATGTTGGGCGCTGAACGGAATATCGAGACGGACTGAGCCCGCGTACCGACCGTCGCGTTCGAAATGAGCAACGAACGCGCCGCTCTTCGTAGCGGGTTGAATCTGAACTTCACCATTCGGCTTTTGCAGTTTCGTATCGTAGCCGAGGGGAACGGTGCCGCGAGTTAAAATGTAAACGTCCGATCCGCCCAGAAAGACGTCGAGCGGCACTGGCCGGGGAATATCGTTGATCTTCTCCTTGCCGAAACGGACAACGGTTTTCCCATCCCTCGAAACAGATACCGGATCTTCTACACCTGTATCTGGCATAGCGAGTCGGAACAGAAGGCTGCCGTCGGGGGCACAGAGGACAGGTGCCGCTATGCTTTCGCCGGCAAGGACGGTACAGGAACTGTAGACACCTCTTTAAGCAGCACGCTTTCTGGTGACGGTGACGAAGTTTTCGTTGGATACTCCCGAAGATCCTGCGCAAAGGAACAGATCAATACCGAAAAGATGAAGGGCAACAGCTGAAAGCTTCTACACGCCGCCGCCATCGCCTCGCTCCTTGTGATTCTCGAAAGCCATTTTCGCCGAGAGATAGGCGCCGCTGCAGGTTGGAACCAAGATATCGTTGTCCTCTGCGAGTTCGAGTATTCGATCCCTAGTGAACGGATTTTTCATTTCTGTAATCAGGCACGGTTCAATAGGCGTGTTTATAGGATATTTTGCGCAGCAGTACGAAACTGACTGCATCACCGCGCACGACGCTTCGTTCTCCACGTTACAGTCTGCGCCCGAGTAGGTGTAGTATTGACCGCAGCCGCTCCCGTTGGGGCACCTATATGGGCCAAAACCGTTAACAGCTATACAACCGTCATTTGCGTCGGGCGGACGCTGGCCCCAAGCCAAGGCACTTGAAAGTACCACGAGCACCATCCACGAAGTTTTCATTTTTGCCTCCTCCCTGCCGGGGATTGCCCACACACGCTAGCAGAGTTCTGGGGAAGCTCAGAAAATATTGGATTCTAGTTACGAAAACCGAAAAAACTCAGACCATCCAGCCAATCCTTAGGCTAGTTATCAAGAGTGGACTTCTCGCCTACCTTTGCTCTCAGTCCGCCGACATGGGCGCGGGTTGCGCCGCCATGGGACGAGCTTTCGTGGGGACGTCTGACGCGGCGGGTGCTTCCATCCACTTGCGCACTTCGGGCAATGCTTGTCGCATAGCCATTTCTCCGGCGCGAATCAGGTCTCCGGCACGCTTGAAGTCGTCATAGGCGAAGCCGGCGACGTCGGGTTCGACCACCAGATCGGCGGCGCCGCGCCAGAGATGGCTCATCATGTCCTGCGCGATAGCGAAGGATTGTCCGATCACATCGAAGAGATGACGGGGCGCGCCATCTTTCGACCATTGCCCTTTCAAGTGGACGGCGAGCACGCGCTCGGCACCCATCTCGCGGACCGGCCGGGTGGGCACGGGATGCGACAACATGCCGTCGACCAGCCAGCGTCCGCGAATATTTACCGGCAAAAACATTCCCGGATAAGCGCAACTGGCGCGCACCGGATCGATAATCGAACCGGAATGGAAAACTACGCCCTCGCCGGTGTTGAAATTGGTTGCGGTCACGCCGAGAGGAATGCGCAATTCTTCGAAAGTTTTCACCTTCAAAATGCGAGAGAGAAAAGTTACCATGCGGTCGTTCGAAGCGAAACCGTAGCGAGAAACCGTCCAGCGGGCGAAGGTGGTGAAGCGGCAGGAGTGTGCAACTTTTTCGAGCTCATCGAGCGGCATGCCGCTACAGTAGGCGGCTCCGATGAGGGCGCCAACGCTGGTGCCGGCCACGAAGCGGACCGGAATGCTTTCTTCTTCGAGGACTTTCAGCACTCCGATGTGGGCCATGCCACGGGCAAAGCCCCCACCGAGAGCTACGCCGATGGCTGGAATTTTTTGTTCAGGCGCGGCTTTACGGGAGAGTTCCCGCCCGAAGGCTTGCACGGACCGGACGATCTTTTCGAAGCTTTTCACCACTCACCCCACATGCCCGAACAGCAGGCACCCACGGGCTTCAACGAGTACTTCAAGTTACACTCTTAAGATGCCACAAACCCGATTTGTGCTGTAGAGCTCGACAGTGCCATTCATACATTACTTATGGGGGATAGAAGACTGTACTTACGGCCTCGGAGGCTGCGCTGCAGGCTCGCTATGCCGTGACTAAGCGCCGTGGTTCTGCTAACTTACAAGCCATGGTGCGGGAAATTTCGGCGGGCGGGGTAGTAATACGGAAGCGGGGCGGAGTGTGGTGGATGGCGGCGATCGAACCACCGGGCGAAGCCAAAATCAACGTGGCCGAGCCCGCCGGCCCGGCGGTGCGAAAAACAAAACCTGTCCTGGCTTTGCCAAAAGGTCTGGTTGATCCGGGAGAGAAGTCCGCGGAAACGGCGGTGCGCGAGGTCTTCGAAGAAACCGGCGTGACGGCGGAGCTGATCGCGAAGCTGGATGACATTAAGTATATGTATTCCCGCAGTTGGGGCGACGGAGCGCGCGTATTTAAAATCGTCAGCTTTTATTTAATGCGTTATCGTTCTGGCCGGATTAACCACATCGCCTCCGAGATGCGAATTGAAGTGGCGCGGGCCCGCTGGATTCCTCTGGAAGACGCGCCCAGGCTGCTCGCCTACAAGGGAGAGAAACAGATGGCGCAGCGGGCGCTGGAATATGTTGCGTCCCATGCTGAACTCGGCACGCAGAACGAAAAGAGCGCGTGACCCTCGATACTGGTCTGATTCTCCCGGCTATTGCGGCAGAGCGCGTCACGCATAATGATTTCATGGCCGGTTTTCGAAGGTTGGCTTCATTCGTTTCCACTGTTCTACTAATTCTGACATCAGCTTTTGTTCCGCTTTCAAATTCAGTCTCTGCGCGGCCCGCATCGTCGACTGCGTCGGCTAGGTCAGAGCAGCTTCCGGCGGAGTATGCATCCGCTCTTCTCGCGGCCAATCATTTCCTTCAAGCATGGCAATCGGGCGATGCGGAAACTGGAGTGGCGCTGCTCACCAGCCACGCCAAGAAAGCGGTTACGACGGATGGGGTCGAGAGATTTTTTTCCAGTCCCGATCCGTCGGCTTATGAAATCGGGCGCGGCAAGCTGGTGCACGGACGCTATGACTTTCCGGTCGTGCTGGTAAGCGTTGACGCAAAAAACAATCATGCGCGGCGGCGATTCTCCACCATCGTTGTTTTGCATAGTGGCGGTAATGACTGGGTGGTGGATAAACTGCCATAGGAGATATCTGCCACAATCATCATCGGATGTTCGTAACACCGCCAGATCCACTCGAGGCTAGATCATGAAGCACATTCATAAAGTTGCTGTCCTGGGCGCGGGAACCATGGGGGCCCGCATCGCGGCACACTTCGCCAATGCCGGCGTCCCAAGCTATCTCCTGGATATCGTTCCGCCCGATGTTGCCGCCGGAGCAGATGCGACGATGCGAAACAAGATTGCGGCCGCCGGACTTGAGGGCGCGAAAAAATCCAAACCCGCGGCCTTTATGGATTCCTCTTTGGCGCGTTTGGTTACGGTGGGAAATTTTGAAGATGATTTGAAAAAGCTCGCTGAGGTCGATTGGATTATTGAAGCGGTAGTCGAGAATCTCGATCTCAAGCGCGCACTGCTGCACAAGGTGGAAGCCATTCGCAATCCAGGAACGATTGTCACTACCAATACCAGCGGATTGCCGGTCGGCAAAATTGCGGAAGGATTTTCTGGCGACTTTCGGCGGTCGTGGTTTGGCACGCATTTTTTCAATCCACCACGCTACATGCGTTTGCTGGAAATTATTCCTACGCCGGAAACTGATCCGGCGGCGATCGACACAGTGGCGCACTTCTGCGACGTTAGATTGGGCAAGGGAGTGGTCATCGCGAAAGATACTCCGAACTTTATCGGCAACCGCATTGGAACATTTTCCGTGTTGAATGTGATGCGGCTGATGCAGGAGATGGACTTCAGCATCGAAGATATCGATGCGCTAACCGGGCAAGCCGTGGGCTGGCCGAAGTCGGCGACTTTCCGCACCATTGATTTGGTTGGCCTGGATATTCTTGGTCACGTAGTGGGCAACATGATTGCGAACGTTCACGACGAGCGCAGCGATTTGCGGCTGCCGGAATTTTTCACGCAAATGATTCAACGAAAATGGCTGGGCGATAAAACCAAGGGCGGCTTCTATAAGAAATCTAAGGGCGCGGGCAAGGAAGAAGAACGGCTGGCGCTGGACTGGAAGACGCTGGAATATCGTCCCCGGCAGAAGGCGAAATTCCCGGCGCTGGATATCGCGAAAAATATTGAAGACACCGGCGCGCGCCTGCGCACATTGCTTGGCCTCGAGGGTACCCCGCAGAAGGGCGACAAGGCCGGGGCGTTTCTGTGGGCGTCACTTTCCGATTTGTGGACTTATTCGGCAAACCGCGTTCCAGAGATTTCAGATTCGATTGTTGAAATCGACCGCGCCATGCGACTGGGCTTCAACTGGGAGCTAGGCCCGTTCGAACTATGGGATGCGGCTGGAGTCGAAGCCACCGTTGCCCGCATGAAAAAAGAAAGCAAGCCGGTTCCGACGAATGTGGAAAAGCTTCTCGCCGCTGGCCAGAAATCCTGGTATGCGGATGATCCGAAATCTACATTGGGACGCGTTTACTTTGATCTGGCAACTGACAGCATGCAACCGGTGCAGGTTCCGGCGGGCGTATGGTCCGTGACCGTGGCGAAGAAATCGAATGGCGTGGTGAAGAGAAATTCAGGAGCCTCGCTGATCGATCTGGGCGACGGAGTGGGATGCATCGAGTTCCACAGCAAGATGAACTCGCTCGGTGCTGACATCATCAGCTTGATCCTGCAAACTCTTAAACCCGGCGGGCCGGGCGATCTTTTCGACGCATTCGTCATCACCAACGATGCGACTAATTTTTCCGTCGGCGCCAACCTGATGCTGCTGTTGATGAGTGTGCAGGAAGACGAGTGGGACGATGTGGAGTTGGCCATTCGGCAGTTCCAGAGCATGACACAGGCGATTAAATTTTCGCCGAAGCCGGTGGTGTCGGCGCCGTTCGGGTTGTGCCTCGGTGGAGGGACGGAAATCTCGCTGCACGCGGCGGCACGGCAGCCTCACGCGGAGCTTTATACCGGATTGGTGGAAGTTGGCGTCGGCCTGCTGCCCGGCGGCGGAGGCTGCAAGGAAATGCTGCTGCGCGCGGTGGATGGCGCAGTGGCGGCTCGCGGCGGCAAAGGTTCCGGCGAAGCGCTGGCGGGATCGATCGAGATGCTGGAAGCGATGAAGCGGGCTTTTGAAACCATCGCGACCGGCAAAGTGGCGACCTCCGCGCACGAAGCGCGTAGCATGGGCTTTTTGTCGGAGAGCGACCGCATTACGATGAATCGCGAGCGCGTGCTCTCCGACGCCAAGGCGCGGGCGCTTGAACTGGCGCGAGCTGGCTATGAAGCGCCAGTTCCCCGCACCGATATCCCCGCTCCCGGCGAGAACCTTCTGGCAACGTTGAAGATGGGCGTCCACATGATGCGGCAGGGGGATTTTGTCACGGACTATGAAGTGAAGCTGGGCGGCAAGATCGCCGAGGTTCTCTGCGGCGGGAATGTTACAACAGGTACGCCGGTGAGCGAGCAGTACATTCTCGATTTGGAGCGCGAAGGCTTTAAATCGCTGTGCGGCGAGAAGAAGACACAGGAGAGGATTCAGTACACCTTGAAGACGGGTAAGACGCTGAGGAACTAGTTCCGCCGTTTTTTGTATTTGGTATATATTAATGATATATACTATTCTGGAGGTGAAAGATTCGAAATGCCCACGAGCGATACTGCCAAACTCTTTCAGAACGGCCGCAGCCAAGCAGTGCGGCTTCCGCGCGAGTTCCGTTTTGAGGGGGATCGCGTCCGCATCCGACGGGTTGGCCGGGGTGTGTTGCTAGAGCCGATGATCCAAGATCCAGAAGAATGGTTCCGCAAGCTGGATGAACTGAATTTCGGGCCATTCCCGTCTGACCGTAGCCAACCCATCGCGCCAAAGCGCAAAGTCTTCGAATGAACTACTTGCTCGACACCAACGCCTGCATTGCGCTGATCAATCGCACATCGGCTGCGGTTCGAAGCCGTTCTCAGAAGGCTCTCAGTCGTGGTGAGCAGATCTACGTTTCCTCAGTGGTAACTTTCGAGCTGTGGTATGGGGTCGCGAAAAGCACCCATCAGGAGCAAAACAAGCAGCGGCTGGAAATTTTTCTGGCTGGCCCGATCACGTTGCTCCCTCTGGACGACGAGGATGCCAGAGTCGCGGGCTCAATCCGAGCTGATCTGGAAGCTTCCGGCAAACCTATCGGCGCTTATGACACGCTGATCGCCGGTCAGGCCTTAGCGCGGCAACTTACACTAGTGACTGCCAATGTCTCTGAGTTTTCCAGAGTGAAGGGACTCGCCTGGCAGGATTGGGCTTAGTCCTGAATATTTGCGTGTGAGCCATGCCAGCCAAAGAGCCTTAGCTATACGTCCCCGAAACGATGCTAGGCTGATAGCATGTACCGGCGGCCAACTACTCTTCCCTTCCCTCGCGTTTCCGTTCTGCTTATCGCCTGCATACTTTTCAGCGCAACCCTTCCCGCTTCCGCCGCAAGTTGGAATGTGCACGTCCAACCCGCCCGTCTAATTAACGGCGCCCCCGTATTGTTCCAGGTCAAGCCTCCGCAGAAACTGGAATCGCTTCATGCAACCTGGCTCGGACACCAGATCACATTCAGCTTCGATGCCGCCAGCAAAAACTGGTTCGCGCTCGCAGGCGTCAGCCTGGAAACCGCTCCTGGAAGCTACCCGCTTGAATTGAGTGGCGAGACTATTGCCGGAAAAGTTGCCAGCGCAAAAATTTCCTTCACCCGCAACTTCGGTGTCGCCCGCGGGAAATATCCTAAAATCGAAGTGAAGCTCAGTGTCGAAGGAAAATTTACCGAACCCACTCCTGAACAGCAAAAACAAATTGCCGACGCTCAGGAAGTCAAGAAGGACTTTCTCAACCGTGTCACGCCAGATCGCGAGTGGTCCGACACGTTCGCCGCTCCCGCCGACGCCGCCATTTCCGATGTCTTCGGCTCGCAGCGCATTTTCAACGGCAAAACTTCCAGCCCGCACCTCGGCCTGGATTTTCGCGTTCCCAGCGGAACGCCCGTCGCGGCCATGAATGATGGCACCGTTCTACTCGCGCGCCCGCTGTATTTCGAAGGTAACTTCGTGGTCATCGACCACGGCCAAGGTCTGTTGACTCTCTACCTGCATCTCTCGGAGTTCAAAGTAAAGGAAGGGGACCACGTAAAACGCGGGCAGGAAATTGGACTCAGCGGAGGCACCGGCCGCGCCACCGGCCCGCATCTGCACGTAGCCGTGCGCTGGCAAGGCACGTATCTTGATCCCGCACGGCTGTTGCAATTACAACTGCCATCGGCGGCAAGAAGCAATTAGCGCAATTGCTAATTACGCCGCCTCACGCATTCCCGCTCGAGATCCCGGGAAATCCTCGGGGAGAAATATCCCGCAGCGCATCGCGCAAACTTTCTTTCAGCTCCAGGTTCCGAATCAACCGGTGCAAATAATTCGGATGCACGCCCAGCACCCGCGCCGCATCCGCGTAGCTGCCCTGCGTCTGCTCGACCGCATTCAGAATCAGTTGCTTCTTCAGTTCCTTCAGCGCCGCGTGATATTTCGCCTCTGTCATCTCCGGCGCCGGGGCCCGCTCCAGCAGCGATTCCGGCAGATCTTCCGGCAAAATCATATCCGACGATCCCAGCACCAGTGCCCGTTCAATGGCATTTTCCAGCTCGCGCACATTTCCCGGCCAATCGTAATTCACCAAGCAGGACAAAGCCTCCCGCGAAATCGGGCGCGGTTTCACCTTGCATCGTTTGGCGTGCTTCTGCACAAAGTGCCGCGCCAGCATCGGAATATCGTCGCGCCGCTCCCGTAGCGTCGGCATGGTCACCTTCAACACCGCCAGCCGGTAATACAAATCTCGCCGGAATCTCCCATCGCGCACCGCCTGCTCCAGATTGCAGTTCGTCGCCGCGATCAGCCGGATATCCACCTTAATCGCATGATTCCCCCCGACTCGCTCAAACTCCCGCTCCTGCAACACCCGCAACAACTTCACTTGCAGCGCCAGAGCCAACTCCCCGATCTCGTCCAGAAACACCACGCCCTCGTCGGCAACTTCCAGCCGACCCTTTTTCATTCCCGCAGCGCCGGTAAATGCACCGCGCTCGTGCCCAAACAAATCGCTCTCCAGCAGCGTCTCTGGAATCGCCGCGCAATTAATTGCTACAAACGGCTTGTTCGCCCGCGGACTATTCCTATGCAGCGCCCGCGCTGCCAACTCCTTGCCCGTCCCGCTTTCGCCTTCAATTAATACCGTGGAATCCGTCGGCGCCACACGCTTTAGAAACTGATAGATCTCTTTCATCTGCGCGCCTTCGCCCACCAGGCTGCGCTCCTGGCTCACCTCCACCGTCAGGCGTTCGTTTTCCTGTTCCAGCCACTGCAGCCGCCGCGCATTCTCCAGAGCCA
The DNA here is from genome assembly GCA_963818235.1 of uncultured Acidobacteriaceae bacterium. Taxonomy (GTDB): domain Bacteria; phylum Acidobacteriota; class Terriglobia; order Terriglobales; family Acidobacteriaceae; genus Sulfotelmatobacter. The sequence goes on along the minus strand of CAWFRI010000003.1, from coordinate 1,078,337 downwards.
CCGCCGAAATCCCCGCAATCGCCGTCACCAGCTGCAAATGGTCTTCCTGCAACTTTTTTCCCGGAGTGTTGCTATCCACATAAATGCAACCAATCACCCGCTGAAACACCGTCAATGGCACGCATAACAGCGACCGCACCTGCGACGCCGCCAGACTCGCCACATCCCGCAATTCTTCGCTTCCCGCAACGTCTGTCCCCAGAATCGCAATCCCCTGCTCCAGCACCTGCCGCGCCACCGTCCGGCTCATCTTCACCAGCGGAGTCTGCCCCGCCTGCCGCATCCGCGCAAACAGCGAATTAAACTGATGCCCTTCCTTATCCGCCAGCAAAATCGCGCCGCGCCCCGCCGGCACCACTTCAAAAATCAAATCCAGCAACTGCCCCTGCAACTCGTCCAGATCCCGAATGGAATGAACAATCCGGCTGATCTTCAACAGCGCATTCAAATTCCTCGCCATCTGCGACGTTGCCGGCAACTCCTGCGACATTCGTTCCGGCTGCAAATAAACCACGTCGCGCGGATGAATCATCGTCGTCTCCGCCGTCCGGTGCCCATCCTCAAATTCCACCCGCCCCGGCGCCGTGACGTCGTCGTCCTGCACGAGAAACAAGAAAGACGTATCGCCCGCGGCAATCTCATCTCCATGCGCCAGCCACTGCTCCTCGATGACCACCCCATTGACCAGCGTTCCGTTCCGGCTTTCGAGGTCGCGCACCTGGAATTTTTCGTCGCGGCCCAGAATCGCGCAATGTTTTCGCGAAACCGACGGATCGATCACCGCGATCCCGTTCGAGGCCTCACGTCCAATTGTGACTTCGCCATCGACAAGAGGAATCGTAGAATCTTTTAAAGGCCCGGAAAGCACCAGCAATCTAGGACGCAAGCTTTCACCTCATGCGGAAGCGTTCAGTTTGTTTGTCATCCCGAAAAGCGTTTTTCATTGTTAAGCGATCTCGAGATGTACCATGAGTTGCGCTTTTTGCGACGCAACCAAGCATGCTTGGCTCCTTATATGGAACTGCCATATCTCTCGCCCCTTTCTTATCACAGTTTTAGCTGAATCGAACATCCGATCTGCTTCTGTTCCAATATCCGAACAGATAGCGCTGCTATCCGATTGGATAGCGTTTTGCAAAAATGGACCGCGCCCCTCCGCATTCGCCCGACGCAAGAGAGTGCGCTAAATACTTGTGCCACAGTGTGTTAGGAGATAGCGAATTTTCATGGTGATCGCGCTCGGTCTGGCATGAGGCATGCAATACGTGTAAGCGCGCCACTGCTTGGCAGAAAGCGATGGGGGAAGCGCTTTTCGGGAATAGTTCTTGCTAAGCTGCCGCAATCAGGGATCCGAGGGGCCCCCTCACCGGATCCCTGATCTTTTCCTCCTGAACTGCACACGTCGAGGGGAGGGCAAGATGGGCCGAATCCTACATGGGCCGAATCCTACATGGGCCGAATCTTGGGGCAAGTCCAAACCTGAGGAGATTAGCGAAATGAAATATGTAATCGCAATTTGCCTAACCTTTGCGGCCATTTCGTCCGCCTTCGCCGCCGAAATGTCGCACGAAGAAACCGTGGTTCGAAACGCCTATGCCAAATTTGCCTATGCAGCAGAACAGAAGGTCGTCGGCGACCTGGCGAGCGAGGCGAACGGCGCTCACGTTTGGGAGGGAAACGTCGTGCTAACCACCGGCCAGCGCCTGGCCGCTGCCCAAGTAGACTTCACGTTGCAGGATTTCGTCGTAGGGAACATAAGCGACATCCTTACCAGGAAAGCCGTTGACCTAATCTCTCCCGCGGCAGGAGAGGAGCTTGCCGCTGGCCTTGCGCAAGGCGGCTTTGATGACCGAGGCTTGGCAACGCACTGGAGCGGCATAGAACCTGGATGGCGGCCGGCGCGCGTGCTGTCGCCTGGCCTGCTGGCAATCACGATCGCGGACGAATACCGCGAGGCATGGCAGAAAGACAGTCCGAATGCCGTGTGGGAGCGTTATGCCTCCTATAGCGTGACGGTGAGTTTCCAAGGCAAGAGCAGCGGTCCCTACAAGGCGCTGTTCGCTTTTGGGCATGACAACAAGGGAAATGAGGTCATTGAGCCGGAGGATGCGACAGTCAGCGTCACCGCCCTTGGTTTTGTCTTAAAGACGCAGCTGTTTCCCGCGAGCTTTGCCCTTAGCCACATGCGGACCTTCCCTGTGGTCTCAGACTGGCTGCAAGCAAGACAAATGTTCTCTCAATCTTGTCCGGTGGGTCAGGGCGATGTTTGTTGCGATTTAGTCGAGTTGAAGTGCGGTCCAGGACGCGACGATCTGGCGGCGGCGCTTAATAAACCGTTGCCTGATGGAACGCCGGCGCCAACCAAACCATAAGAGCAAGGGGAAGGTGGGAACCAGTATGGCCAAACTTTGAAATGCGAGGTATGTAGTTATGCTCAGTAGGTTGATGCTTGTATTAATTCTATGCCTGTCTGCGGCTTGGTCCGTAGGTCAAACAAACTGCAGTGCATATAACTCCACCTCTGTTACGATCCCTCCTTTCCCTTGGTTCACAAACGACGGAATGGAGGAGCACACCACAGGGTACCACCAAGGGTACTACTCTCTATGGCTCCTGCACATATAACGGGACCGCGCCTGGTCAAAATTGCAACGTCACTTGCGTGGGAACTCCTGCCGTCACCACCACTGTGACAGATCCACTGATGGAGGGGGAAACCGGGGTCTACGAGTGGGGGAAGCTGAACACGATCATCGATGAGCACTACGGTGGTGAGACCGCCTCTTCCGGCTCAGCCGCCAGCAATGGCGCCCAGGTGCAGTGCTCGGCGAATGCCGCGATAGCCGTGATGTCCTGCGCAGCGCGGATAACCTGCGGAACCTCGGTCACTATCAGCGTGGGCGCAAGCGGAATGAATGCGAGTGTGAGTTTTCCCCCTGGCAACATCTTTGCGGCGAATACGTCGTATCCCATTACTTGCATAGCTAAGACCCTACCCGGGTTAACCTCGATTGCCGTCACGCCCGCGGACTGGACAATCTGGAACGTTGCCGGAGGAGATGGTGCCCCCACTACGCAGCAGTACACTGCTACGGGTACCTACTCCAACGGCACGACAAGCACACTCACGAATGCGGTGTGGACTTCTTCGAACACCAGCATTGCAACCATCAGCAGCACCGGGTTAGCGAAGGCTACGGGCACAGCCTGGGGAACGCTTACGATCACCTCCTCTTCAGGGGGGATCAGCGGTAGTACTCAGCTGACCGTGAGCTACAACACCGACCAGGGCGGCGGCGGTGGTGGAGATCAGTGTGGCGGAGACTTTGATTGCCCCGACAATGAGTGTTGTTACAACGGGCAGTGCAGCGCATGCCAGGAGCAAGGCCTCTGGAAAAACATGAAAAAACAGATCGATAAGACGGACCATCACTTCTGAGTACCTACCACAATTAGGAATCTGCCTAGCCAGGGAACCGGCATTCATGATTTGCATGGCCCATATACGGTCGAGACCGCCAAGGGAAGCTGCTTACCTAAGGGAGCGGTGTCTAACGCGAGTGTGGCTATCCGTCCTTATCGTCACCTATTCGCTCACCGCACTTGGTCAGGCCGCGCTTTCCACGCCCGATTCACCTTCCACCTTCAGATCGGATGTGTCGCTCGTGCCGGTCCATGTGGTAGTCCGTGATCATCAGGGACATCCGATCGGCAATCTTAGCAAAGACGATTTTCAGGTCTTTGATCAAGATAAGCTGCAGGTCATTCAGCAGTTTTCAGCCGAGCGAACGGGCGGCCCAGCCTCGAATCTGGCAGGAACAGCCGGTTCCACGGCTTCGCCCGAAGACCGCTTCACCGTCTACCTTTTCGATGATCTTCACCTCCAGCACGAAGATCTGGTGCGAGCGCGGGAGGCGGCGGACAGGCAGATCGCCCACCTCTCATCCTTCCCATGGGAGCGCGCGGCCTTGTACACCACCTCTGGACAGAACCGGGTCGACTTCGGGGCTGATCCCGCGAAGTTACGCGCGGCCCTGGCCCATCTGGAAACGAAGGGCAGGCCGTCCGCCTCGGATTGCCCAACTATGACTTACTACATGGCCGACCTGATCGAAGAAACAGGCGACCGCGAGGCCCTGAACGTTGCCACCGACGAAATAGTATCTTGCGCCTTTGGCGGGAACAGGAGGTCCCGGCGTGAAGCAAGCCAAATGGCCAGCGCGGTGGCTCGCGAGAAAACTGCAATTGGAAAGGCGGAAACCGCAAACTCCCTGGGAATTCTGAAGCGGCTAGTAAAAGCCATGTCCTCCGCGCCGGGCCGAAAGCTGATCATCCTGATATCGCCGGGCTTTTTCATCTCCGACGCCCAAGCCCAGGTCCGTGATTTCCGCCTGGCGGCCCGGTCGGATGTCAATATCAGCGTGCTGGATCCTCGCGGGTTGCTGCTCCCCGCGCCGGATCTTGACCGTCGCAGCGTAACTTATCTTACGACTGCCGAAATTGAGGATGCAGCTGTTCTGGAAGCGCTGACCGACGCAACCGGAGGATTGTTTTTCCATAACAATAATGACGTCGAGGAGGGATTCCGGCGGATTGCCGCCGTCCCCGAGTACTCTTACACACTGGCGTTTTCGCCCCAAGACCTGAAGCTCGACGGTCGTTTCCATAAGTTGAAAGTGACGGTAAACGACAGCGTGAACTTCACCGTGCAGGCCCGCAAGGGATACTACGCGCCGAAGAAGAAGCCGTAACCCTGTTTTGAACGCAGAGGTTAATTCTGGCGGACTATGAAGCTTTTGCCGTTCTCGTACGCTTACTGACCGTTTTATCGGCCGTATGCCGCGCTGGCGGCCAGGGGCTTGCGGTGGAAGGTGTAGCCGTCGAAGGTTTCGGAGCGAAAATTAAGGTTCGAGGCAGCGAGCTTTTCGGTCTGGCTCAGGAACAGGTATCCGCCGGGCTCCAGGTAGAGATGCAGGCGCTCGAGCACCGCGAGTCGCTGGACACGCGAGAAATGCGGCAGCACATCCATACAGAAGATGCAGTCAAAGCGACCGATGTAGCCGGGACGGCCCAGGTTCATGCAGTTGAACGTTACCAGGCTGCGCAAGCGCGGTTTAACCAGCAGATGCGCGGTAACCGCGGGCGGCCGGGATTCGGTTCGAGTTCCAGGGAGAGAATTGGCTTCTAAATCTACTTCGTCACCAATGTCCATTGGCGCGGCGGCAGGTGTGCCGATCTTGGAGAAGTAGCTGCGAATGGTGGCGGGCGGCAAGCCTTCGAGTGCGGACTGGCGGTATATGCCGCGATCCGCGATTTCGATGTTGCGAGGGAGCAAATCGCTGCCCACGATGTGAATGGAACACCCCGAGTTAAGCTTGGCTAACGGTGCGCCGCTGCCAACAGAATTTTCGGCGATGCCTCCGTTGCGCGCGGATTTGCCCGTACCGCTGGCCGGTCCGCTGATGCCCACGCTCACGTTTACGGGATTCACCGCGTCGCAAACCGCCATCGCGATGGAATAGGTTTCTTCTCCCGTAGCGCAACCGGCGCTCCATATACGGATCGGCCCGGGAGTGTCCGCGGACTTGCGAGCGCAGAGTTGCGGCAGCACCTGCCGCGAGAATGCATTCAGCGCTCCGGAGTGACGAAAAAATCCGGTAGTGCCGCTCAGCAGGCCTTCCAGCAGAGACGGCAGAATCGAGGGGTCCTGCTCGGGAGAGCGCAACCGCTCCAGCAGAATGGTGGAGGAGTTCAATTCTTGCGCTTCGATGAAATCGGCGACGTGCGATGCCAGCGCGTTGTTGGGACAATCCAGAACCACTCCGGTTTGGCGCTCGACCAGCAAACGCAACTCCGAAAGTTCGTGCTCCAGAATGGTGCTCGTCGCAATTGACTTGTGCATAAGACCTTTCCCCAAACGCGTTCTAGAAACTCGCCCGCCAACTAATTTCAAATCGGCACATCGCCGGAGGAGAATGAATTTGTTTTGTCCGCCACTTTCGCGGAGGGTCCAGCTTCTGTAATTCCCGGCAAATATTCCGGTTCAGCGGCCGGCAGCGGCGGCCCAGACTTTTCCGGAATCCCGCTCGGCCTGTAGAGCTACTACATTCATTTCTTTTTCCAGCGACGAAAAACGCTGCATCACTTCATGGATGCGCAGGGTCATGTTGCGAATGGTTTCAATCTGGCTCCGGGCCTGAGCCGAAAGGGTGCCCGGCTCCAGCAAAAGGAGATCAGAGTTTCCCAGGAGCGAGGTCAGCGCATTATTTAATCCATGCCGCATTTCAAGCATGTAGCGGCCCAGCGTGGCCTGGCGTTCGAGAGCGGCACACATTTGTTCGGCAGCTCGCGCCCGGGTTTCTGCCGCGGCGCGATGTACGGCTTCGGTAGCCGCCAGAACCAGCGCTTCCGGCCAATTTTCATCCAGCGTGACTACGGAAGTTCGCGGCCAGCGATCGCGCACCAGTTTCCCGGCTGCCTCATCTGCGCAGGCGCAGAACAAAGGCTGTGACGTGGCATGCAGGGGTTCAATAATTACGGATAACAACTCGCGCCGCAACGGGCCGACGATTGCCACTTCGAAATCTTCCACGGTGCGCGGCCAGAGATCTCCGCTGAGTATCGTGAATGTGGGCACGTGGCGTTCCGCCTGCCAGCGGGCGGTCAGCCTGCGCGAGAATCCCACATCGTCGGAGATCACCAGTACGGTCGCTTGGTCCACTTGGAACGTTGCCTCTGTCTGGCTTGCGCATTTTTCGCGAAAAGCCATTAAATTCCTGATCTTGCTTCTTACTATTTTTCTTGTTCTATTTTTTTTGTCCCGGTTGTGAATCCTCATCGGGGTTCCAGTCCGGCGCCGCTGAAACTTGGAACTCCTCGGCATCATCTGCCGTCACTGCGAACTTTGATTTTGTTTTTGCCGCGGCTTCCGGAGGTGTCTTGGCTAATGGTGCCTGGGATTGCGCCGTTTTGGAGGATAATGCTCCGCCGGATTCGGCTCCAGCCGTAGCCGCTCGAACGGCCGTTTTTACCGTGGCAGCCTTCACCGGCGCCGGCTTTATTGGAGCATTCTTCGCTGAAGGTCCCTTTGCCGGCGCTGCCTTGGCTGCCGCGGTTGCTTCCGCCGCTTTCTCACCGCCCTCAGCTTCCGCGCCGCGCCCCAGCGCCGCATCTACCGACGCCAGCAGGTCAACCAACATGCGCAGGGGCTGCCCGGAGGAGTATTCCGCCTGGAACATCACTTTCCATGACTGGCAAATCATGCGTAGCCGGACGATCGGTTCCTGCGCCGAGAACTGCGCCCGCCGGCAATCGATCGTCTCAACGCCTTGCTCTTCGAGTTCGGTAAGTCCGTCGAGAATTTTGTTGAGATCGGTGAGCATCAGGCGGAAGAAGGCACGCCGCATTAGATATCCAAAACGGGTAAAGGCCACGAGAGCAACTGGCAGGTAAAACAGATCCCCTGCCTGGGCTTTGGCCTTGCGTCCCTGCTCCAGCACGCCGCCGTGCAGCAATTCGTCCAGCGAGCGGCAACGCCGCGCCGATTCCAGCACACGATCCAGCGCGTTCAGCCACACCGGAGCTTTGAGTTCCACGCTGCCCAGCACCGGGTCCAATGCCCGCGCCACATAGGCCAGGTCCGCTCCGTCGTCCTCTAATTCTGTGGGCGCGATCTGACTAAAATATTGCACCAGCAGGAAGTCGATTTTGTCGCGCGAAGCATCGGTGCGCGCCGCCTTGCCCAAAAAGTGTTGCAACATCGCGACAAGTCCGCCGTTGTCGACCAGCGAACTGGTTTGCAGAAACTGGCGCAACTGATGCACCTGGATGCGCTCATCCATGTCATGGAACCACTTCTGCGCGTGTTCCACGGTCTCGCGATCCGGAGAGTCCACCGGCTCGTCAAGCGCGGCAAAGGCGGGCGCATCGATCACAAATTCGCGTGCCAGCTCCGCGTAAATGGGATGCAATTGCCGCGCGCTTGACCACAGCGCTCCATAATCCGGCGCCGGAGACTCCGGCTGCTGCGAGGAAGAAGAAGTTGTCGTCATGATTTCACGATCCAGTTCGGAACTGCGTTAAGAAAGCGCGCCGCCACCACCGTCGCTCCGGGATGGTACTGCACGGCTACCACCGACGCTTCCGTATCCAGCGAGCCATCCGAATTACGCAGCCGGAGCACATCGGCGAACTCCAGCGGCGTAGCGCAGGAAAACAGAACTTCGCGCGAAGTTCCAAATTCGATCACAGTACTTTCTGACAGCGAACTATTCGCTGATTCCGGTCCGCACCCGCCGTTACTGGCGGCAGCATTCTTACGTGTGAGCTGAACCGGAATTCGTACCGGCGTGGCCTCCGGAAAAAAGCGTGCCAGCTCAGCCACCGTACTGGCCTGACCCACTCGCCCTTTTGCTGTCCCGCTCTGCGCCATAAGTTTTGTCATTCCGACCGAAGCTTTCCATATCCGACCGAATGGAAAGCGCAGTGGAGGAACCCTGCTTTTCGTCTCAAACACCTAAGGTGCGGTTGGGCTCCCCCTCTTCCCGGTTAGGAAGAGCTTTGGGGAGCCAGAACACGCGGTTATGCCACAATCAAGAGCAAGACCGGGACCATCGCTCGGAACGGAAGGATTAGCACTCAGGCGCTATATTTTTCAGTAGGTTAGCTGCGTTCTGAGCAAGCAAAAGATAAGCTGCGCGAGACCAAGTCTCAGCTTGAGACACGCGTCTCATTCGCGCCAATTTGTAGGCGACACTGTTTGCCTCTTACTAAGAGCCCTGCTCCCAAGGCAGGAGTTGTTACTGGCGCTAGAGATTGTCCCGCCCAAGCTCGCGCTTGCGGTGCCAAGCCATAAAGTACGCAGCCGGGAAATGCCCACCCTTTGCAAAGGGCGCAAAGGATGGGCCACCCGCGAGTGAGCGGATTGCAAAAGAAAACGGGGCGCGAACGCCGCCCCGCCTTTCGGCACGTTAGTGCAATTTCTGACAGCGGTTTGCGTAGCGCGAATCCGACATCTCGAACCCAATTGCGTTTGAGCCGGTTGGTTGAAGCCCATAGCTCTGAAGTAACGTGACCCAGCTCGGAGGCGGGGTGCCATCGCCAACGCCCTCTGTGTCCTGGCAAAGAGTGTTTCCGTTTATCTGCAGCCACCCGCCCGCCTGCGAGCTGCTAGTGAACTGTTGGAAGAAGATTTCGCCTTCGGGGGCGGAATTGTTGAGCCCACCCTCCTGATCGAGGCCCTCGCATAACTATGCCGTTATCGACGTCTTCGAGTAGCTAAAACTTGGCTGTTGTCCCGTCGAGGGAAAATTTACGATGCTCTGGTTCAGCCACTGGCTATTGTAGGTCGTGGCTTCTATTGGCAGCCCGCTGTTACCGCACGTTCCTCCGGGGTTCGTATATGTTGTTCCGCCCGTCCATGTTTCCGCTGCAATCGCGTGGTCCGTGAACTCGGCGCTCTCGGTCGGGAGGGGATTCGATGTCCAGCCGTTGCAACCAAGCTGGGTGGACGGGCACATGCTGACGCTGGTGCTGTTGGGAACCTCGCAGCCCTGCTCAATGTCGCTGAATACCGGGCCCGACGTGAATACCGCCTTGTCGAGGTAAGAGAAGGCTCCGTACCACGCTAGTGCATAAGCCAAGCCCCCGCCCCGGCGCTCGCGCCTTGAGCGCACATGCCGCCCGTGCCGTAGACGCTCTTGTAAATGTATTTCAAAAGGCTGGCGGGGCGGCAGGCGGCGTTCAGGATATTAGGCGTGTAGCTTGTGGTACCGCTGTTAACCAATTCCCAGTCGGATGGCCATGAGACCTGCACCACCTGATAGTTCGCTGAAGTGTAGAGGGGAACATAGAGTTGTTCCTCTCCCGGAAATGACGCCGCGGATTCCCCGCCGCCGCCCGTGAAGAACACAACGGTTCCGTTCGCTGCGCCAGGGTTGGTCACGCTCCACGTGGGCGTGATGGGTGCAGTGTTGCTGCAGCTGATCGTGCCGTTATAGCAGGTCGGATGGTTATTCGGGTCCGAGTAGAATCCTAGGTTGCTCGGACAGCTGGATAGGGTGGTCACCCCCGTCGGGTCTGAGGTTGGCAATTGGGCATGGGCTCGGGTAGCGGCCAAGCCTAAGGCTAATAGCACCACTACGAGGCAGGCAAGCTCTGTTGCTTTCGTTATCATCATCAATCCTTCCTTTTTCGGTCACGTATTATCCGCGATTCCGCCCTGTGGGCTGAGAGTATAGCGCGAAGTCGGAACCGCAGGTAGTTCTTGTGCAAGAACCTGCAACCCACTTGCACGGAGGCGGCAGGGGAGCGATGGAAACCGCTTGAGCCAAGCAGCAAACCGAGGTAAGCTACCTCAGTTAGTTAGGGGGAACGGACATGATCACGAGCGGTCGCGTCATAAGGGCTGCGGCGCTGACCCTGATTTTCTGTGGCGTGCTCGCGGGCCCGCTCGCGAGTCAATTTCTGGAAACGCGGGGAAACGTCCCCGTGCTATCGAACCCCTACTCAATCGCCTCTGGCGATTTCAACGGCGACGGAAAGCTCGACTTGGCGGCTACCGCCTTCTACAACGGGATGGTCGCCGTCATGATCGGCAACGGAGACGGCACTTTTGGGCCCGCGGTTTACTACCCCGCGGGAGGAAACGAGACAGCGAGCTCTATTGTGACCGTTGATCTTCGCGGGAACGGGATACTAGACCTCGTCGTGACGAATTCACTGAACGCAAAAGTTGAGGTCCTTCTCGGCAACGGCGACGGCACCTTTGGCCCTGCGACGGCCTACCCAACAGTAGCCAACCCCTTCTTCATCGCGGCTGGGGATTTTACGAATAGTGGCCACACTGGGATCGTGGCCTTAACACGTGGGTCCCGGCAGTGTGGCTGCCTCGAGGTCCTCCCGGGGAAGGGCGACGGCAGCCTCGGCGCTGCAATTCTCACGTCATATAATCCCTACGGAACCACGGCCCTAGTGGCTGGGCAGTTCGCCGGCAGCGCGAATCTGGATGTCGCAGTCTCGGTCGAGACAGGTCTCAACATCTATCTTGGGCAGGGAAACGGAACCTTCCGCCTCGGGAACGCCTACCCAATCAGTTCTGCACCTGGCGCGATCACAGCCGCAAGCTTCCGCAAGAACAACATCCTCGACTTGGCGCTTACCCTGCCCTTCGGCGGCGGAATCGCGATCTATCTTGGCAACGGCGACGGTTCGTTCACGCAAGGCGAGACTGTGCCCGGAGGATTTGCCGATCCCGTGATCGCAGGCGACATCAATGGCGACGGTTACCCCGACCTGCTTGCGCTGACCGGCTACCCAAACACGTACCTGACCACCTATTTAGGCAACGGCGACGGTACTTTCCAAACAGGCATCAACTACCTGCTAAGTGGCAGCCCCTCCAATATTGGGCTGGGAGACTTTAATGGCGACCACAAGCAGGACGTCGCCGTCGCCGACTACTCGGGGAATTCCATGATCACGCTGCTGAACACTGGCGTGGTCAGCTTCTCGCCCACTGCTCCACTGAACTTCAAGAAGCAGCAGCACGGCACCACGAGCGCGCCGCAGACGGTCACGCTGACCAACACCGGCAAGGCAGAATTGAAAATCTCTGCGATGAAAGCCTCCGCGCAGTTCGGCATGAGTTCGACTTGTGGTAAAGAGGTAGCCGCGGGCTCGAACTGCACCATCAGCGTGACCTTCTCGCCAAAAACCCAAGGAGCGAAATCTGGCACGGTCACCATCAACGACAGCGCGTCGTCCAAGCCGCAGGTGATAGAACTCTCCGGCACGGGAAGCTAGAAGCGGTCTGACGCTCGGCAGCCCTGCTACTTTGCGGCGGTGGACAGTGCCCACCTTTGCAAAAGACACAAAGGATGGGCCATCCGCGGTGAAAAACGGGAACCCTTAATGGTAAGCTGGATTCCTTGCCTAAGCTGGGATTTAGCCCCCAGGCCCGGAGACGAGGAGAACGACATGGCCGGTCCCCACAGATGTCTGGAGCGCGCAGGCGTGGCTTTTGTGTGCGTGTTGGCGGCCAGCGCGCGAGACAGGAGGAACGTACCTTTCGCCGGAGCCACCGCGAGTGAGCGGATTGCAAAAGAAAACGGGGCGTGAACGCGCCCCGCCTTTCTGCACGCTAGTGAAGTTTATGGCAGCTATGTGCATAGCGCGAGTCCGACATCTCGAACCCAATCGCGTTCGAGCCGGTGGCAGCGATCCCATAGCCCTGGAGTAACGTGACCCAGCTCGGGGGCGGGACGCCGTCGCCAACGCCTTCCGTGTCCTTGCACGTAGTCACCCCATCGATCTCGAGCCAGTTGTATTGCGAGGTGCTGGTAAATTGCTGGAAGAAGATTTCGCCCTCGGAGGCGGAATTGTTAAGCCCACCCTCCTGATCGAGACCCTCGCAAAGCCAGGCGGTCATCGCCGTTTTCTGGTAGCTGAATTTCGGCTGCTGGCCCGCCGAGGGAAAGTTCACAATGCTCTGGGCCAGCCATTGGCTATTGTAGGTCGTAGCTTCTATCGGCAGCCCGCTGTTGGCGCACGTTCCTCCGGGGTTCGTATATGTTGTTCCGCCCGTCCATGTTTCCGCTGCAATCGCGTGGTCCGTGAACTCAGCGCTCTCGGTCGGGAGGGGATTCGATGTCCAGCCGTTGCAACCAAGCTGGGTGGACGGGCACATGCTGACGCTGGTGCTGTTGGGAACCTCGCAGCCCTGCTCAATGTCGCTGAACACCGGGCCCGACGTGAATACGGCCTTGTCGAGATAGGAGAAAGCTCCGTACCAGGCTAATGCGTATGCCAATCCCCCACCGCCTGCGCTGGCGCCTTGGGCACACATGCCAGCCGTACCCGAATTGTTAGTGTAGACGTTCATATAAATGTATTTCAAAAGGCTGGCGGGGCGGCAGGCGGCGTTCAGGATATTAGGCGTGTAGCTTGTGGTGCCGTTGTTCACCAATTCCCAGTCGGATGGCCATGACACCTGCACCACTTGATAGTTCGCTGAAGTGTAGAGGGGAACATAGAGTTGTTCCTCCCCCGGAAATGACGCCGCGGATTCCCCGCCGCCGCCCGTGAAGAACATAACGGTTCCGTTCGCTGCGCCTGGGTTGGTGACGCCACGTGGGCGTGATGGGTGCAGTGTTGCTGCAGCTGATCGTGCCGTTATAGCAGGTCGGATGGTTATTCGGGTCCGAGTAGAATCCTAGGTTGCTCGGACAGCTGGATAGGGTGGTTACTCCGGTCGGGGTCGAGGTTGGTAATTGGGCGTGGGCTTGGGTAGTGGCCAAGCCTAAGGCTAATAGCACTACCACGAGGCAGCCAAACTCTCTCAATTTCATTGTTATTCCTCTCCTCATTCCTGTGGATCGAGAGTATACCGCGACTCGAGTTGTGGGGGCTAATTATTATGCAAAAACCTGCAACCTACGCGTGCAGATTCCCGGACCTCGGACGACGGAAAACACTTGAGGTAGGCCGCAAAGCGGGGTAAGCTAATCCGTCGGCTCAGTTGTCAGCCGGAGGCGCGTTATGATCACGAACTGCGGCATACGGGTGGCAGCGCTGACGCTGATTTTCTGTGGCACGCTCGCCCACCCATTAGTCGGGCAGTTTCTTGAGATGAGGGCGAGCGCTCCGGTCTCGGCGCTCGAGCCCAGTTCCATCGCGCTCGCCGATTTCAACAGAGACGGGAAGGAAGATATCGCCGTTGCCGTGGGCCTCGGAGTCTCGGTTCTGCTGGGTAACGGTGACGGGACATTCAAAGCTGGCGTCTTTTATCCCATAGGACAGGACCAAGCGGTCTATTCGATAGTTACGGCCGACCTTCGTGGCAACGGGATCCTCGACGTTGTTGCGACCACGAACGACGATGGCATAAACGTCCTGCTGGGCAACGGCGACGGAACCTTCGGAGAGGCAACTTCCTATCCGACAGTTGCAACGCCGTTCTACATCGCGGCGGGCGACTTCACCAATAATGGCCACCCGGGAGTGGTGGCTCTAACCTACGGAACGAGCAAGTGCGACTGCTTAGTTGTCCTGCCGGGAAACGGCGACGGAACGCTCGGATCCCCTATCTTCACCTACGGCGTCGGAGGAACCACGGCCCTTGTGTCGGGTCGTTTCACGGCCAGCGCCAATCTGGATGTCGCGGTGTCCCTTGAGACAGGTCTCAACATCTACCTCGGCCAGGGAAACGGAACTTTCCGCCTCGGCAACTCCTACCCGATCAGCTCTGGACCGGGCGCGATCACAACCGCAAGCTTCCGCAAGAACAACATCCTCGACTTGGCGCTGACCCTGCCTTTCGGCGGCGGAATTGCGATCTATCTTGGCAACGGCGACGGTTCGTTCACGGAGGGCGAGACTGTACCCGGCGGATTTGCCGATCCCGTTATCGCGGGCGACATCAATGGCGACGGCTACCCCGACCTGCTTGCGCTGACCGGCTACCCAAACACGTACCTGACCACCTACTTAGGCAACGGCGACGGTACTTTCCAAACGGGCATCAACTACCTTCTAAGTGGCAGCCCCTCCAATATTGGGCTGGGAGACTTTAATGGCGACCACAAGCAGGATGTCGCCGTCGCCGACTACTCGGGGAATTCCATGGTCACGCTGCTGAACACTGGAGCGGTCAGCTTCTCGCCCACTGCTCCACTGAACTTCAAGAAGCAGCAGCACGGCACCACCAGTGCGCCGCAGACAGTCACGCTGACCAATACCGGCAAGGCAGTATTGAAAATCTCTGCGATGAAAGCCTCCGCGCAGTTCGGCGTGAGTTCGACTTGCGGCAAAGAGGTAGCTGCGGGCTCGAACTGCGTCATCAGCGTAACCTTCTCGCCGAAGACGCAGGGCGCGAAATCTGGCACGGTCACCATCAACGACAGCGCGTCGTCCAAACCGCAGGTGATTGAACTCTCCGGCACCGGCACTTAGCCTCCAGATATTCTCACGCCCAATACCCACTTCGATACCAACCTGCTATCCTTAACTCACTGGGCGAGCCGACCCAAATCAATTCGCCATTTCGTCTAAGTAGTCCTTACTCGCTGCAAGGCGCGCCTGAAAAATTTCCGGCTGCAGCGGCCATTTCCAACATCCAACGTGAACGCGACATTTAGCCTGTCTCAGGGTTCACGAATACAGCTCGCGGATAAATCACATAAACAGCTTGGGAGAGTACAACATTCTATGAGAACACCCCTGAAAAAACTCCTTTGGTGCAGCGCTGTGCTCGGGCTCGCGCTAGCCACCATCGCAATTCCGAAGTCAGCATCGGCACAGGATCAGGACGATCCTCCGGGCCGCGTCGCCCGCCTCGGCTACATGGAAGGCTCCGTTTCCTTCCAACCCGCTGGCGAAGACGACTGGGTCGGAGCGGTTCCCAACCGCCCCATGACCACCGGAGATAAACTCTGGTCCGATGCAGACTCACGCGCCGAAGTGCAACTCGGTTCCGCTGTCATCCGCCTCTCTGCCATGACCGGATTTTCCTTCCTGAACCTCGACGACAACACCATTCAGATTCAACTCACCTCCGGCGTAATCAACGTCACCGTGCGCCGGCTGAATGACGATGACGATTTCGAAGTCGACACGCCCAATCTCGCCTTCACGGCCCTTCAGCCCGGCCATTACCGTATCGAAGCCGGGCAAGACGGCACTACGACGACGATCAGCGTGCGCGCCGGAGATGGCGACGCCACCGGCTACGGGCAAAGCTACGCGCTGCACGGCGGACAAGTCGGCTACTTCAGCGGCGCCGACTCGCTCTATGCCGACGTTGAAGATATTGGCGAGCCCGATCAATTCGATAGTTGGGCTGAAACCCGCGACCACCGTTTTGATTATTCCCGCTCCGCGCACTACCTCGCTCCCGATGTGGTCGGCTTCGACGATCTAGACGACTATGGCGACTGGCGTGATGACGGCACTTACGGGCACGTGTGGTTCCCCAACCGCGTCGACGCCGGCTGGGCTCCCTATCACGAAGGCCACTGGGATTGGATTTCGCCCTGGGGATGGACCTGGGTTGACGATTCCTCCTGGGGTTACGCTCCCTTCCACTACGGCCGCTGGGTTAGCGTTGGCGGACGCTGGGGATGGGTGGCCGGTCCCGTCGCTGTTCGAGCTGTTTACGCGCCCGCGCTCGTAGTATTCATAGGCGGAGGTCCCGGAGGTTTCGGCGGAAATGTCGGCTGGTTCCCACTCGGTCCGCGTGAAGTTTATGTGCCGTCGTATCACGTGAGCGAAGCGTATGTGAATCGCGTCAATATCAGCAACACCACGGTGAACGTCACGCAGGTCACCAACGTTTACCACACCACCATCATCAACAACACCACCACCAACATCACGAACATTACGTATGCAAATCGCGGCGTGCAAGGTGCGGTGATGGTGGTTCCGCAGCATGCGTTCACCAGCGCACAGCCGGTAGCACAAGCCAGAGTGCAGGTAAGCGCGCAGCAGATCGCCGCCGCGCCATTAAGTGGCAGAGTTGCGGTTGCCCCTACTCGCGAGAGCGTCCTCGGATCCAAAGCTTCCACCGCGGGTCACGTAACTGCGCCGCCAGCGGCAGTGGCGAGCCGTCAGGTAGTCGCGAAGAAAACTCCGCCTCCGCCTCCGGTGCCGTTTGCGAAGCAGCAACAGGCATTGGCCGCGCATCCCGGCGAACCCGTCTCCCGCAGCCAGATGCAGACCCTGCGTCCCGCGGCGGCAGCGCGTCCTGCGGTAAAAGTTGCGCCACCCAGCAAGCCGGCGACACCGACCACTGGCCGACCTCCGGCCAACGCACCGCGGCCTGCTCAACCGGCAACTGCGGCTCCGGCTAATCGTACGGCCACGCCTCCGGCGGCTGCACCAAACCGGCCAGCGCCCACGCAACCGGCAAGTCACCCGGCGCCGACGATGCCTACCAATCGGCCTCAACCTGCTCCAGAAGCAACTCGCCCGGAGACAAACCGGCCACCAGCAGCACAGCCGAACACTCGTCCGGAAAACACTCGCCCGGAGAGCACGCGTCCGGAACCGACTCCGCCAGCCAACCGGCCGCAGCCTGCTCCTACCCATCCGGCGACGGCACGTCCGCCGGCAGAGACGGCTCGCCCCACCCCACAGCCAGAGCGAAACGAGCATCCAGCTCCGGCTCAACCCGCTCCGCGGCAGACACCGCCTGCGACCGAGCGTCCACCACAGCGCACGCCTCCTCCGGCGGCCACAAAACCGGCTCCAGCGCCGCAGAAACAACAGGCCAAGCCGCAAACACCTGAGGAGAAGAAAAAGCAACAGGAGGAAGAGAAGAAAAAGCCTGACTAAAATCTAAACAGAATAGAACGATTGCAAGCACCCTGAGTTTTCTCAGGGTGTTTTTTTTGCGCCGCTAATTCACTGTGACGGTGACGCTGACAGAAGGAATTCCGTTGGCAACCACTTCAAGGGAGCTGGGGCCAGTTTCCATGGTGGCGGGAACGTCGAAATTCGTGGAGACGATGGCGCTGCCGGTTGCGACTCCCATCGTACTGTGGTCGTGCGTGCGCGCGTAAAAAACGTGGCTGGTCGCCTGATTCGTAATCCTCACCAGCGGATAGTTCGTCGCGGTCTCCTCCTCGTCGCCAAAGGCATCGGCCTGGGACAATCCATTGAACTGGGTACCGGAGATAGCGTAAGTCGAACCCCGCGTCACGCTGGCAGGAAAAGAAGTGATGGTGGGAGCCCACGACGCCGAAGGCTGCCCGCTTGAGGTGTAGAGCTGAACCGGCGGACCGCCAACGATCACTTCGCCAGTAGGCAGCACCAGCAAGCTGCTGCCGGAGACAACCTGTCCGTTGGCCGTCATGGTCTGTCCATCGTATTCGTAGAGCGTTCCAGAAACGCCCTCAACCAGCACGTTCCCGCTGGTCAGCAGCACGGCAAAGGAATCGCCAGCGTTATCGGCATTGGGGAAATCCGGGCCGGCGACCCAGCTTCCGGCGTCGGTAAGAGCAGCTGGCGGAGTATAGATAGCGGTGTGCGCGGATACTCCGTTCAAAGCTGAGCCGGTTGCAAAAACAGTCCCATCTGGACGAAGCACCGCCGGGCCAATTTCTCCCGGCGGAAAATAACATATCGATCCGTTCGGCCCATAGGATAGACACTCCCCACCGCCGGGCGAGTGCAAATCCACCGGCGTGTTGCCCGCCGTGAACCATTGTTGCATCGAGGGAATGTATCGCTCAGAGTTCGGCGCATTCTTTACGTCAACAGTCAGTACCGAGCCGTCGGGCAAAAGAGTCCAGCCTTCCTCCGCATTGAAATCGTTTTTTCCTGTGGATGCCATCGCCGTCCATTGCAGAGTGCTCGGATCTAACTCCGCCATGAGCGTATCTATTTTTTGCCCAACCAGAAATTCGCCATCTGGGAGTACGACCGATGGCGAGTCCCCGATATAGTCCCAGCCAGCCGGTGCGGAAAGAGAAGTCCACGTATCGGCCACCGGATCGTAGATCGCGCCCAGGTTTGTGAGCACAAAAGTTCCAAAGTTATATTCGCCGCCGGTGATCACTACGCGTCCATCGGCCAGTTCGGCGGAAGCGTAGTCTTCGGGCGCGTATCCCGCAGGCAAACTGGCGAGTTGCGACCAGGTTCCGTTGAGATAACTGCCACTGATATCGGGCGTCAACTTAATCCAGTCGGATAGTCCTCCGCCCTGGAACATCACTGTACCGTCGGTCAAAAGAAATCCCAATCCGGCAGTGTCCGGCGGCTGATTCACTAGTGATTGCAGCTTCGTGGGCGGTGGTGGTGGCGAGGTAATCGTGGTGCTGGTGGAACTTCCGCCACAGCCGGACATGGCAAGCAGCAGCGCAACGACCACGAGCAACGATTTCTTCGGCAAGATATTCATCTTTTCGTTTGCCTATCTTGCCATAAGTCGCCGCGCTTGCAACGTCTGCGGAACGGTTACGGCGTTTGCAATCTTTTCCGAGAACTGCGCTTCCAATACATATATCCCGGCACTCCGATCAGAACAATCGCAGTGCCCCAGAACGCTTCGGTTGGCCGCGTGATGATTGTGTTCAAGGTCCAGGCCGCGCCGACCAGAACGTAGATTGCTGGCAGCCAGGGATAGCCTGTGCAGCGGTAGGGACGCGGAATATCAGGTCGCTTCCAGCGCAGCAAAAACATTCCAATCACAGTGAGCGTGTAAGACAAAACCATGCCGTAGATCACGTAGGTGTAGAGCTGATCGTAGCGACCGCTGACCGTAAGCATTGCGGCCCAGATTCCCTGTCCAATCAGGCTGAACGCGGGCGTGCGCCACTTAGGATGAATCTCCGCCATGCGCCTGAAAAAGACGCCATCCTGTGCCATGGCAAGATACACGCGCGCCCCAGAGAGCGTGCAGGTGGCTGCCGCGCTGAAACACGAAACCGCAATCATGAGCGACAACCATACTGCAGCACGCGGAGAAAACAGCGCGGCCGCAGCCGCGTGAGCGATCGTTTCGTGCTGAGCGATTTCTCCCAGCGGCAGGGCGTACAGGTAGGTCATGTTCATCGCCATGTAAATAGCGCCTACGACGAGCACGCCCAACACCATGGCCAGCGGCACATTCCGCCGCGGCTCCTTCACCTCGCCCGCAACCCACGTAATGTAGACCCATCCGTCATATGCCCAGAACACGGCGATGAGTGCGATGCCCATCGCGGAAATCAATTGCGTGGGATGAAGCCCCATGGTGAGGCCGGTTCCGTGCGCATGGAAGTGCGACCAGTCCCCTTTGCCAATGGCGAACCCAAGAATGACAAACGCCGCCATGGCCGCGAACTTCGTCCAGGTGGAAAGATTCTGAAGTAACGCTCCCCAACGCAATCCCACGACATTCACGTACGTAACAAGGGCGATCAGAAGAAGAGCGAATACGTGAGCGCGCGTGATAATGATTCCCGCAAAGGAAAGTACAACGTGTTCCTGCGAGACGATGGGAAAAACTTGTCCCGTGTACGCAGCCGAAGCAACCGAGAGCGCCGCGATCGTTCCGCCGTTGGCAACTGCGAAGAGCATCCATCCGTAGAGGAAGGCGACCAGGTCACCGTAGGCCTCGCGAAGATATACATACTGCCCGCCAGACTCCGGAAACATGGAACCGAGTTCAGCAAAGGCAACGCAACCAAAGAGCGAAATGACGCCGCCAATCACCCACACCAGCAAGAACAACATCGGCTGCGGCAGCGGGCCGGCGATGTCTTTCGCGGTAAGAAAAATCGACGAGCCAATAATGCCGCTGACCAGCAGCAGAACGGAATCGAGCAGGCTGAGTCCGCGGACTAGCGTGAGCTGCGGTTTTTTGGAGGGAGTTTCGACCTTGGGTACGGCGGGGGTTTCCACTATCCCATCCCCAATTCGTCGGCCGATTCCAGCGGAGTACCACAGCGCCGGCAAATCACTGCCGAACAATCGCCGCAAGTTAGAGGATCGTTTACTTCGGCGGCGCAATTCGGACAATAGAATGATCCCGGGCTAGGTCCCGGTGGAGGATTCTGTGGATGTGTCGCCATGCGGAGGAAAATGTAACACAGCCGTGGGCGTAGGGGTAGCCACGAGACTAGCTCAGTTCCGGGGTTGCTGACCGACTCCCTTTTGACGAACCATTCTGGCAGTTGTGAATGTAATGGCGATACTTCGATAGTTTACGCGGCTGTTTCGAGTAGCCGACGAACTCGCGCCGACTGGCTGGTAAGGCTAGATTTATCAATTTGCATGAATCAGAAGAAGGCCCAACATGACTTTCCAAGGGGGCGTCCGAGCGGCCCGGTTTCAAAGACTCCATCAGTCGCACGCCTGTAAGCAGTAGGTTTACTGCTTTAGCGCGGTGTCAGCAAGAACGCATGTTGGTTTCCCGCGCTGTCCGACCCAGTGCAAACGATTTGTCCGGCATTGTTGATACCGTCGGCTTCAAACATCACCCATTTCGAGTGCGGAATCAGAGTATTTAGGTCCTTCAAGCCCGCTCCACCATAGATAAAGGCGTGATAGTCGCCATTGTCGACGGTGGCTTCGCCTACGACGGTGCCAGCATCATTGATGGCAAAGCCCCAGCTATAGGCTATACAGGGTTGTCTCCGAATACTCCCAGATCTTTCATGGTGCCGCCGACAGTCGTAATAAAGGCGTGTTGCCCATCATCGGCTCTCTCAGCGATGCCGGTAATTTGGCCGGATTTGTTGATGGCCCATGCTTGACTATAGTCTCCACCCAGCGTTCCCAGGTCGGTCATCGTCCCGTTGCTCCAGGCGAAGCCGTGCAATAAGGATTGGGCCGTCCAGGAGGATCCGACAACGGTACCGGAGTTATTGATGCCTCGCGCCGTGGCCCAGCCTGCGTTCGACCCCAGGTTGCCCAAGCCAATCATCGTTCCATCGGTATAAAGGAAAGGTTCACTACCGAGAGTTAGCGTCGTAGAGGTACCTGTGACCTGCCCGGAGTCGTTGATTGCTTCACCGTAAGCATCGGTGCTGCCCAAGTCGCCGATGTCGATGAGCGTGGTACCCTTTGAAATAAAAGCCCGATAGAGGCCAGCCGCGTTGGTGGAATACCCGGCCACTTGGCCCGAAGCGTTAATGCCGTTGCCAAAGGCAATCGTGCCACCAAGCGTGCCTAGACTCGTCATGCTCTTGGAGTAAACAAAAACGTCTCCCACAGACCCGTTGGCGGGGCCGGACTGACCGGTAACTTGCCCGGACGCATTGATAGCTCGGCCAACGCTAAAACCCGCCGGTCCGCCGATTGCGCCCAAATCCTTGACGCTGTAGCTCTGAGCAAAAGCTAGTGAGAAAGACGTAGTGAGAGCAGCAGAATTGAAATTTGCGCCAAGCTGGAACGCTTCATGGGAGCAACACCTCGCGGGTTGTCTGAGAGCCGAGGGCGATTTTAAGCAGATCCCGTGGGAAAGTTGTCAAGAGCGTGTCAATTTTGTGCAAAGCCATTTTAAAGACGCACGGGTGCGCCACACCTTCGCGTTCGTTTGCGAATGAGTGGTTTCGCCAATTGTTCTGAAAGGACATTCGGCGCGTTGTGAAGAAATTCCATTAGCCGGTCGCCGGTCTTCCGGCCCGCTCGTTTCTTGAAAAACTCCGTCGCCGTCTCCACCACGCCAACCTTATTCCGCCACCGCCGACGCAATCCACTGATTCAGGGAGACTCCGCCTTCCTGAGTCAGACGCTGCGCCGCCTTCTTGATCGAGAGAGGGAGCTTCAACGGATAAGTTGCTTAGCTCATCGCTTCATTTTATACGTCTTGTGGTAGAAGATAACCTTACCCTATATGCCAGAACGACCTCCCACTCCCGACGAAAAACTCCAGCAGGAATTCAATCGCTGGGCCGCTGCCGGTGAAGGCCCGAAGATGGAGAGCCACCACTTCGACATCACGACCAAGACAATTCGCCGAATGGAACTGCGTCCCGGCGAGCGCGTGCTCGACCTTGGTTGCGGCTCGGGGTGGGCGACGCGGCTGCTGGCGCGACTGGTGGGCGAAGGGCCGGATGGATTCGGCCAAGTGGTTGGCCTCGATGTTGCCGACGAAATGATTCGCGAGGCGCGCGCCGCCTCGAAAGATTTCGACAACGTGCTTTACGTCTGGGGATCGGCGCAGCAGATTCCCTGGGAAGAAAACTTCTTCGACAAAGTTCTGTCGGTCGAGTCATTTTATTACTACGCCGATCAGGACCGCGCGCTGATGGAACTGTTTCGTGTGATGGCGCCACGGGGAAGATTATTTATTCTTATCAATCTCTATAAGGACAACCAGTATTCATTGCAGTGGGTGGATAAACTGAAGGTTCCTGTGCATGTGCGCTCGGCGGCAGAGTACGTCGAGTTGCTAACCAAACACGCTTTTGAAAACGTCGAAGCCTGCCGTATCCCTGACGACACACCCACGCCCGACGACTACAAAACAAAATCGTTCCATAGCCTCGACGATCTGCGGGCGTTCAAACGCGAAGGCGCGCTGTTGTTGATGGCGACCAAGCCCGATCTCCGCACGCCCGCGCCGGGATATACGATCTACTGACAGCGCTTATCGCCGCCTAGATATCGCTATCATCGTCGTCTTTGTCGCGATCACCCAGGTCTTTCGCAGGGCTCAGCGCCCGCCCATCGGGGGCGTGCCGGATTTCGATCCGTCCATTCACGTTCGAGAGCCGGATATGCGGGCCGCCGTTGCCTAGTTCCCCGCGCAGATCGTGACCCACCATGTGCCGATTCACGTGCAACCCAAAATCGTTTTCGATTCCGCCCGAAACCGTGCTCGCCTCAATCTCCGCCTTCGAATCCGAAGGAATCGTCATCTCCATCGAACCGTTCACCGAACTCAGCTTGATCGACGATCCGGAAAGATTCTCAAAAGTCGCGTCCAGATGCCCATTGATCGTGGAGAGATCGGCCCGCCCGGAAAGATTGTGCGCGTCGAGTCTCCCGTTGATGCATGAGGCATGAACCTCGCCCTTCGTACCCGTAATATCGAGAGAGCCATTGATCAGCTTAATCTCATCCAGTCGCGCGCCACGCGGCACCGTCAGCGTGTATTCCACTCCCGCCGGATTGTTGCGCGATCCCCAATTAAATGTGTGATCGTGGTCGGGATATTTTGTCCGAATCGAAAGGTGATCGGGGCTGGATTCGATATCGATGCGGGCTTCGTCCAGACGCTCCTTGGTCCCCGCATACTTCACGGCATCCACTTTGACTTCATTCTGATCCCAAACCGAAATGTGTACCGCGCCATTGATGTTATCGAGCTCGACGCTGCCTCCGGAGTTCAAGGCGTAGGTTTGGTGGAACTCTTCAGTGAAATCGCCACGCTGATCGGAGGCGTACACGGCCGAATTGGAAAGCAGCATCGCGCAGAAGGTTAGGACAAACGCTGAACGAGTGTGTAATTCTTGCCGGCGGTTCATAGGATTCTCCGTTTCAAAATATTAGACGTGGCACCTTGCAATTGGTGAGAGCGGGGCATAGCTCGCCACCGATCTCAGGTAGAGATACGATTGGATCCTTGGCGATGTTCCCTCAGTTGGCCCTGGAGACGGGATTTTTTCGCCCGGTTTCAGTCAGGAGATAAACCCCCAAAATCACTATCTCTGGCTCGATGGGATGGCGGTAGCGTTGTCCCGGATAGACCACGTAATAAATGAAGGGATAGAGAAGAATCAGCCAGAACAACAGCCATGCGCCCGGCTTGCGCCGCCGCAGAGCCCGCCCCATTCCCCAGAACATTAATACGGACGAGGCCAGAAAAAGCGAATTCTTCACCTCGGCCATCCACCAAATCTTCGCCAGCCGCGGTGGGCCCGCCCAAAAATAAATAAAGCGCTTGAGGCAGAGCACAGCAAAACGCGGGTAGTCCGCTTCGATGTAGTCGAGGGCCTGCCGCTTGCGATTTTCTATGTACCCTAATTCGCCCAGGGATGTGAATTGCCGCATGGCATAGGTGTCCTGCGTGGGATGCAAATACTGCATCCACGTGCCATCCGCGCCGGTGCCGTTGCCCAAGCGCAGTTCCGCACCCAGGTTGTCGCGGATAAAAATGAATTTTCCAAAAGTCCGATAGTTGCGCACGGTCCACGGCGTGACGCACGCAATGAAGATCAACGAAGCCAGCATCACGCCCGCCAGCGACGCCTTACCTCGCTTCGCGCGCCGATACCACGCCCATAATCCCGAGGCCGGCAGAAACGCAATCAGCACCGTGCTGTTCAAAGTCGCAACACCCCAGAACAATCCGAACTCAATCCATGGCCGCAAGCCATCGCAATCCTCCATGGTCAGCGCCAGCCAGAAAATTACCGCTAACAACAGCGCGGATAAACTTGTCTCCCACACCCAGCGCGTACACCAGTACATAACATAAGGCAAAAGCGCCCATGTCCACGCTGAACCGACCGCAACTTTTTCCGAGAAAATCCGCCGCGCGATCAGAAAAATCGGGATACAAGTCAGCGCCGAAAAAACGCTGTTGAGACTCAACAACACGAACGCCGAAGCTCTCGAATAAATTCCGAAGAAGTGAAATACTCCCGCAGTCAGATACGGATAAAGCGGTGGCTCCCACGCGGTTGGACCCGTCGGTGCGCCAAAAGGATCGCTGAAGCCACGTCCGGCGGCGATGGCCGCGCCGATGCGCCCCATCTCCCAACCAAAACCAAAATTATTTTCGGTAGGCTTGAACTTGTAAGTGTGGCCGACGATGATCCAGCCGATACGCAAGAACAGCGCGATCGCGACCATCCAGAATTGCGATGTTCGGATATGAGACCATGCACTCGCAAGTGAGGTGGGGATGCGTACGCGCTCAGCGGCCACGGCGGGTTTTGAATCCATGGATATTTCTATTTGTAGCTGAGTCACGTCGTGGCGGCAAATCAGTTTATCTGAATCGAGTTGCTCGAATGGGATTGGATTGACACTTCAGCGCTGTATCCCTAGACTGAGGTGCTTCGCGCGTTCGCCTTGGAGTGAACGTATAATTGTGTCGTTACCCTGTAACGCAACCTATACGAACCGAGGTCGCTTCATGGGCTGGCTGCAAAACAAATTCGAAAAGAATTTTATGATCAGCACGGTGGACTATGTCTTCAACTGGGCACGGAAGTCCGCCGTGTGGCCGATGACGTTCGGCCTGGCCTGCTGCGCGATCGAGATGATCGCATCGTCCACAGCGCGCTTTGACATCGCGCGCTTCGGCTCGGAAGTTTTTCGCCCCAGCCCGCGCCAGAGCGATCTGATGATCGTCGCCGGCACCGTGACCTTGAAGATGGCGCCGGTGGTGAAGCGCATCTACGATCAGATGCCCGACCCCAAGTGGGTCATCTCGATGGGCGCGTGCTCCTCCGTGGGCGGGCCGTTTAATACTTATGCTGTATTGCAGGGCGTCGACAAAATCGTACCCACCGATGTCTACGTCACCGGCTGTCCGCCGCGCCCCGAAAATCTTTTCTACGCGCTGCTCAAGCTACAGGACAAAATCGATACCATGACGCTGGCGAAGAAGCCCACCGAAGTTCGCCTTGATCCCAACATGCTGGAGAACTTCAAGCGCCAGGTAATGATCGCGCAAACCTTACAGCCAAAATAGATTGATGCAGGGCAGCCACCCTCGGCTGTCCGCTGAACCCAGCAAAGCGCTTTTGTCGCTAGACTAATCAAGGACCAATGCCAACGTTCACCAAACTTACCACCCAATCCGATCTCCCCGCAGCCGACGAAGCCAAAGAATTCCCTTGCGGCGATAAAACCATCTGCATCGCCAACGTGAACGGCACTTACAGCGCCATGGACAACGTCTGTCCGCACCGAGGCGGCCCGCTGGGTCAAGGAATGATCGATGGCGGCAAGGTTGTGTGCCCCTGGCACGGCTGGGAGTGGGACCCAAAAAGTGGCGTGGCCATGCAGGATTCAAAAACGCAAGTTGCCGTGTATCCGCTGAGGATCGAGAACGGCGATGTGCTGATTGAGATCTGAAGCCTCACTGAGAGCCTCATGAGCCCGGTCACTCACTTTCTTACCGGATGGGTTTTCGCAAACTGCTTCGATCTGGGTCGCAGAGATCGCGCCTTGGTTACGCTTGCGTGTGTCGCTCCTGACATTGACGGACTCGGTATTATTCCCGAGTTCCTCACGCGAAATTCACCGCATCCCCTGCTGTGGTTTTCTCTCTACCATCATTCGCTCCACAGCTTGGCGTTCGCTATAGCCGTCGCCGCAATCGCCTTCACGCTAGCCGCGCAAAAGTGGACGACCTCGCTGCTGGCTCTTCTAAGTTTCCATATTCATTTGTTTGAAGATGTGCTCGGCTCTCGCGGTCCTGAGGGCTATCAGTGGCCGATTCCGTACCTCGCGCCGTTCTCCTCGACATTGCAAGTTGCGTGGAAAGGCCAGTGGGAGCTTAACGCGCGGCCAAATATCCTGCTTACAATCGTCCTGTTAATGATCACACTCTGGCTGGCATGGCGGCGGGGCTTTTCGCCGCTAGAAATGGTATCGGCCAAGGCCGACGGCACTTTGGTTGAAGTCTTGCGCCGTCGCTATCCCAGCAGACGCAGAAGCTTCCCCGGCTGATTCTCAAACCCCGGAAACACCTCATTCAAATTCTTATTCCCCAAATGCCGCGCCACGGCTTCGCCGACAACTTGCCGAAAGTCCGTAGTCAGAGCCAAGTCCCGTCCTTCATAGAGCTGCGATTGTTCCAAGCCCGGCCAGCGGCCGTAAACTTTTCCGCCCTTCACCGGTCCGCCGAGAACGAACATTACATTGGCATGACCGTGATCGGTACCGCGATTGCCATTCTCCCTCGCCGTGCGGCCGAATTCTGACATGGTTACAACAACTGTGTCTTCTCCGAGATCTCCTAGGTCCGTCCAGAACGCGGCCAGCGACTGCGAGAAGTCGCGCAACACATTGGCGATCTGACCGTCGATTGAACCTTCGTTCACGTGATGGTCCCACCCACCAATGTCGGCAAATGCCACTTGCACGCCGAGATTCGCTTTGATCAATTGCGCTAACTGGCGCAGGCTATCGCCGAAGCGTCCCTTGGGATAATCCGCGCCAGCCGCAGGTTTGTACTTCGACGGGTCGGCGGCCCTCAACATCTTGACCGCGTCAAACGTTTCCTCGCCGGTGCTGTGCAAAACGGTGTCGGAGGAGTGGTCATACATTGCTTCGAACGCGCTCGCCACCGGCGAAGGTTTCGCACTCTTTCCGCCAACGGAAAAGTCGTTGATATTGTTCATCGCGACCGCCGGCTCAAGGCCACTCAAAATGCGCGGAATCGAGGGTCCCATAGCGATAGCTTCGAAGGGCGATTTTTGCAGCGGCTGCGGCAGGTTGCGAAGAGCGCGATTCAGCCAGCCATCGTCGGTGGACTTTATCCCCGGAGTGCCAGCTTCCATGAAATCCTGCGCATCAAAGTGAGAACGGCTGGGGTCGGGCGATCCGGCGGCGTGCACAATCGCCAACTGACGCTGCTGCCAAAGCGGCTGAAACGATGCCAGCGCAGGATGCAGACCGAAAAATCCATCGAGATCGAGCACGGCCTTGCGCGGAATATTGATGCTCGGCCGCATTGCATAATACTGACGCTCACCGTAAGGAACAACAATGTTCAGCCCATCCGCCGCACCACGTTGAAAAATTACCACAAGGCGTTTCGTGCGTGTGCCCGGTTGCACCATGCCCGACGCGGCACGTGCAAGAAAACTCGGCACCGCCGCCGTCCCGACTACGGCCAGCGCACTGTTACGAAGGAAGATGCGACGTGTGATGGACATAAAATTTGGCTACCTTCTCTGAAACTCCGGCGAGCCCAATAGCAAACCCGCGATCATGCTTAC
Organism: uncultured Acidobacteriaceae bacterium; assembly: GCA_963818235.1. Lineage (GTDB taxonomy): Bacteria > Acidobacteriota > Terriglobia > Terriglobales > Acidobacteriaceae > Sulfotelmatobacter. The sequence goes on along the minus strand of CAWFRI010000003.1, from coordinate 1,049,949 downwards.
ATCCGGAGAACGCGTTGGATTCACTGGCTTGCGCATCACTGCTTCGTTGTCCTGCTTCGCTTTGTTGTCCTGCTTCGCTACGCTGCCTGCCCCCGCATCGATCTGCGTCAGGATCGAATCGTGCGTCTGCTTCGATACATCCGCATCGAGTAGCACGTTTTCCAGCGTCGACAACGCGGTAGTAGAATCCGGCGGCGGATTCGGGGGATTGTTCCCAGCCAACTGCCCAACATCTACTTTTACGGCCTTAATTTTTCCGCCGGTGAGTGCCAAAGCAAAGTTCATGCGCGTCAGGAGCGCGGAAGAACTCACCCATGTGTCTGCTTTCATGGAATAACCCGTGGGTGGCTGCGCTCCGTAAAGCGGCATTCCCATGCGGTTGAGTTGCCCGACCAGCGACTGCGCGTCGTCAACCTCAGCGCCGGTCGCGCGCACTGCCGACGCAACAAACTCCAGCGGAGTTTTCACTTTTGCCCGGTAAGTTGTGTCATTCCAGAATTCCGGCGAGTGAAATAGCACGCTTAGCACTTCGCGAATGTCGCCCTTTTTCTTGAGAAATGTTTTTGCCATGCGGTCGACAAGCGCGGGAGGCGGATCGTCCGCAACAAAGCGTTCCGCCAGCTTCAGCGAAATAAAGTGCGCCGTCTGCGGGCTCGTGGCTAGCCGATGCAGCACTTCGAGGCCCTCGCCCTCACCCTTGGGCTTGATGCGATGACCCAGTACAAACTTTGATCCCGGCTCGTGCATGCGCGGCTCAAACTTGAAGCCGCCGCCCTGGTAAGGCTTTTCGATCGTCCATCCCGTAAAAACTTTGGCGACCTCGGTGACATCCTGCTGCGAATATCCGCCGTTCACGCTCAACGTGTGCAGCTCCAGCAACTCGCGCCCATAATTTTCGTTGAGCCCACCTTGGCGTTTGCCTTGATTCGGACGCGGGTGCTGCGGATAACGCCGCGCGTACGGACCGTTCGGATGTGCCGGAATACCCAGTGCCTGCGGCGAATCCGGTCCTACGCTGAGCCAGTTATCCAGATAAAACAACATTGCCGGACTTTTCGCCGTCGCCACCAGCAGGTCTTCAAATTTTCCCAGCACATGTGGACAGATCACGTCGCGCTCGTAGCTGGTAATCATTAGGCGGTCCACACCCTTGTCCATGAATACATTGAAGTGGTTAAACCAAAAATCGGTCATCACCTCGTCCAGTTGACGTTCGCTGTAGATAGCGCGCAAAAGCTTCGCCTGCGCCAATTCGCCAGTCACCACGCCCCCTGGATTATTCATCGCTTGCAGAATTTCTTTTTGTCTTGGAGGAAGGCCTTCAAGAAACTCCTGGCCTTTGCCTCCGCGAAGAGAATCGGCAACCGCGCGTTGTCCTGCGATCGACAAGCTTAGGATTTTCTTGAAACGCTGGTCCGGCGGAATGTCCGGCAATTGCGGCACATCAAGATCGGCGTAAAGCTGCTCTTCGCGCTTGCGCGCCTGCTCTTCTTCCTTCGGTGTCAACTTTGCCGGGGGCGCGGCCGGAGCCATTGCATCGCCGCCGGCGGAATCTGTCTTTGCGTTCATACTTGCCGCAAGATCGTTTCCAGACGAATTCATAGCTGTGCCGGTTGCAGTATTATCCGCGGAGGCGTTCGCGCTTTCCGTTGTGCTATTTTGCGCGGCGCTACTCTGCGCGGAACCATTTTTCGCGGAACTTGCCATCGCTGTCCCGTTGACCTGATCAATCATTGACGAGGTTGCGTTCTTTGCGGATTCCTGCTGTCGTTCTTTCTTTTCCTGCTGCCGGTCAATCTGAACTTGATACACCATCCGCAAAGCCGCATCGGATGGCATCGCCTTCTTGCCGTTCATTACCTGATTGATCTCTTGGCCATCGGGAAAATTTTCCGCCAGTTCTTTTGTGTTCATGCGCAGCGTGCGGAGAGAATCGAGCCGCGCAGTCAAAGCATCGTCGTCAATCTTTTCGGGATGCAGTTGCAGGTCGATCCACTTGTCCACGCCAATCGCCATCACCCGTTGCACATCACCGGGGCGCGGACCGAAAGTCAAACGATTGAGCGCGTGCAAGGCCCGCTTTTGATCGCTGGCACCAGGGGGTGCTTTATCCTTCTTCTTACCCAGCAGCGGCGACACCACACACCCCAGGCTGACAGCAAGAAGCAGAACTGCGAATTTAACGCGGCCCACAGGCATGAGGACTCCGGATTCAGGAAAGGCGGCGACCCTCTTATTATGAACCCGCACTGTGGAAAAAGTTGCTCGTCGGTTACTAACGATAGCGGACGTTGTGGCGAAAGAAACTCGAAGCCCAGAGGTGGTAGCGCGCGGTTGTCCTAGGGCGTGTTAACACTATCGCAGGGCCTCGACGATCAAGGCGAAGTTGAGAAATCCAAGAAAGAGAGCGTCGAGTTTGTCGAAGCGGGAGAAGATGCGCCGGAAGCCCTTGAGTCGGCGAAACAGCCGTTCCACTTCGTTGCGCTTGCGGTAGAGAGCCTTGTCGTACTGCCAGGGCTGCAGGCGATTACGCTTGGGAGGAACCACGGGGATAAAGCCGAAATCCAGCGCCAGTTGCCGGGTTTCGTTGTCTTCGTAGGCGCGGTCCATGATCAGGTGCAGGGGCGCGGGCAGCGGTCCGATGCCGCCCAGTAACAGGCGGCCCTGCTGGGCATCCGAGGCTTGGCCGGGCGACAGCGCGAAACTTATGGCCGTTCGAGCATTCGCGGCAACCATAGGAATCTTGGTGCTCCATCCCCCGCGACATTTGCCGATGGCCTGGGGACCGTTTTTTTTAACGCGCCGGTGCCGTCGGGATGCACTTTGACGATGGTGGAGTCCAGTTTGACGGCCGTGATCTGGATGCGCACGATCTGCTCGCGCTGCAATTGCTCGAAGATGCGATCCAAAACGCCGTTCTTGGACCAGCGATTCATGCGTGTGTAAATCGTGTGCCAGTTGCCGAAACGCTTGGGAAGTCCGCGCCATTTGCAGCCTTGCTCGGCGACATAGAGAATCGCGTTCAGCACCGCGAGATTGGTCAGGCTCACGTTGCCGCGCTGACGGGGAAGACTGGACTCGATGCGACTATACTGCGCCTCGGTAATCTCCATACAAGAGAGAATACCACCCAATCTATTTAGTGTTAACACGCCCTAGGTTAAATACATCTTCCCCCGGGAGACTTTGTGTTGCAGCGTAGCAGCCAGCTGGTCGACGTCAGCAGGAGAGATGTTAACCGACATATGATCGGCCAGGAGAGGCGTTCGATTACTTCCCACAGCATCGCGCCGCACCTGGATCATTAGGCCCTGCACTACCTCGGGATCGTATTTGAGTGGAGCCATGCGTACCAGATCGCTCAACGCACTCCCCAATGAAAGCGGTTCGCGATACGGACGAGCGCTGGTCATGGCGTCAAAAGTATCGGCCAACGCCATAATGCGCACCGGCATGGGCATATCGTCGCCCGCCAAAGCATCGGGATATCCCGATCCATCGCTGCGTTCGTGATGCCAGCGCACCGCTTCGTGAATCTTCGGCCAGGGAAACTCCACGCTGCTGACGATCTGATGACCAACCACGGTATGGTCCGCCATCTCGCGAAATTCCTCCGGATTGAGCGCACTCGCCTTACTGAACAACCGGCGGTCGACCGCCACCTTGCCGATATCGTGCAAATATCCAGCACTGCGCAACGCCGCGACTTCGCCTGCGTCGAGGCCCATAGCTTCGCCGATCGCTGCTGCGTAGCGTCCCACGCGCAGTGAATGCCCGTGAATGTTAACGTGTTTCACATCAATGGCGGTGGCGAATGCCTCGAGCGCACTGTCATAGAAACCGTGCAGTGACGCCATCAGACGCAGGTTTTCGGTCACGCGTTGCGCCAGAGTCTGAGTGAGCGCGTGGTTGTGCACTGCCAGGCCAATGTAGCTGCACAGCAGATCCGTGGCATCGAGTTCGGCTTCCAGATAAGGCGCATCACCCGGACGCCTGCCGAGAGCGATCACTCCGGCGAGCTTGCCAACTGATTTCAGCGGAGCGATACATTTGAACAGCTCAGGAGCGACGTTGCCGTTTGAGCTAAGGAAAACAGAGTAAGTCGAGGCATTCAATACGATCGGGCCGCGCGCAGCAGCCAGAGCGTGAACGTGCTTCGGAAGAAGCGGAATAAATGCCGGCTCGGGGAGCATGGTAAAGCCCTGCGCCGCCACCGATGAGAGCATGGTGGGCTTCTCGTTGAAGACGAAGAGCCCTCCCTCGCGCGCGCCCGCGGCTTCCATCACAGCAGAAAGCATGCGGCGCGATGTGTCGCTAAATTCGCGCTCCGCCGTAAGCTCGGGCCCAAGCTCTGAAAGAGCTTCCACGGTGCGCAACAGCCTGCGGAAATTGTTTGTCTCCACGGCCAAGGTTCTTTTTGTATGAGTAAAGCTTTAAGCAGATTGAGCGTAACATGCAGCTGTTGCCTCAGCGAGGGCGTTGTTGTTGGTTAGTTTGGTGCGGCAAGAAATAAGTTGAAATAGCGTGACAAATCGGATTTCGAGTTGTGATCCGCACTAGAAGTGCTCGCACAATTCCGCGAACCGGCCTACAATCAACAACCGCTGCGGCGGCGCAGCCACATTCACTTCTTCGTGCTCAAGTATCCAAGTGTTTCCGTGAGGCACAAACACCGCATGCAACCCCGCAGCCAGCGCCGGATTAATATCACTCTTCGGACTATTCCCGACCATCCAGGTAGAATCCGGCGAGAGTTGATATTTCTCAACCACCTCGTGATAGGTCGCGGAATTTTTCTCCGCGACGATCTCCGTTGCGGCAAAATACTTTTTTAATCTGGAGCGCTCTATCTTGCCCGTCTGCTCCGCGAGCGCGCCTTTGGTCAGCATGATCAGACGGTGGCTTCGGGAAAGATATTGCAAGGTGGGAATAACATCAGCCAAAACCTCGATCGGATGCTCGGAGATGATGTGGGAAAAGCTGAGTATCTGCGCGTGTAACGCCGGGGTCACCAGCTCTACGCTGAGACGCTCAAATGTATCCACCAGCGCGTGCGCAAAGCTATGCAGGCCATATCCATGCTTCACGATGCACTCCCGTTCCACATCGTTCAGCACTTCACGCACTTGCTCGGGAGAAAATTCGTGATGATTGAGAAATGAGATGAAGCCGGCGATCGCGCGCTCAAAATAAATGTTGTTTTCCCAGAGCGTATCGTCGGCGTCGATCAGGAGGGTTTGGGGAGACACGCTTCTAGCTCCTGGCTGCTAGCTTCTAGCAGCCGCTCATTCACTTCGTTACTCAAATGGTGGGACTTATGTCGGAATTGAACTTATACCTTCGCCATGCACCGGGAAGAACATTCCGTAAACGGTGACGATGATATTCGTTTTCATCGACTCGGATCTTTCTAGCTAGAAGCTGGGAGCTAGAAGCTTTTCTAAACCCAGTCCACTCTTGCCTCAGGCCCAATAATCCCCGCCTTGTGCCCCATGTCCAGCAGTCGCGTCACACCTTCGCGCCCCTCCGGGCCGTAGTCGAGCGTGCGCTCGTTGACGTACATGCCGACGAACCTGTCGGCGGTCTGCGAATCCAAATCGCGCGCAAACTGCATGGCGTAGGACAAAGCTTCTTCGCGATGCTCCAGCGCATAGTGGATGCTGTCGCGCAACGCGGCCGTGACCGCTGCGCTGAGTTCCGGCCCCAGCGACCGCCGAATCGCATTGCCTCCCAGCGGCAGCGGCAATCCCGTCATCTTCTGCCACCAGCGGCCTAGGTCAACAATTCGGTGCAGTCCCGCTTTATCGTATGTCAACTGACCTTCATGAATGATAAGTCCAGCCTCGTACTTGCCCTCAAGCACCTGCGGAATAATCTGATCGAACGGCACCACGTCCGTCTCCACGCCAGGGGCAAACAGTTGCAGCGCAAGATAGGCCGTCGTCAGTTTGCCCGGAACCGCGATACGCTTATCCTTGATCTCAACCTGGGTAAATGGCCGCGGCGAAACAATCATCGGCCCATACCCCTCACCCACGCTGCCGCCGCACGACATCAGCGCGTATAAATCCTGAATATAAGGATAGGCATGGAACGAAATCGCAGTCACATCGTAAACGCCTTCGCGCGCTTTCTGATTCAGTGTCTCGATGTCACAAAGTGTATGCGTGAAGCGCAGTCCCGGCACCCGAACCTTGCTGGTTGCCAGCCCATAGAACATGAACGCATCGTCGGAATCCGGGCTGTGCGCGATGGAAATTTCCCGCACCTGCGACGACTGGCCGCTTCCGGAATATTTTGTTTCTGCCGAAACTACCGTCATTTTCACTCCAAACTTCTTACAGATTTCCCGCTCATTGCCGTGCGTCCCGAAAACGCTGCCACTGCGCTGCAATTCCGGAAGCCATCATCAGCTTAATAATTTCCGCAAACAAAAACCAGTAAAGTCCCCAGCGAAATGCCTGCGTGATTGAATGCGTAAGCACCGCAAGCCAGGCCAACCCTCCAGTGAAAAGTACAATTTCACCCAGAAACCCGCCGACTAGAGCTCGAGCAAAACTCTTGCGACCGTGCTCCATCACGTATCCTGCGACCCATGCCACCAGCGGATAGGTCAGCAAAAATCCCGCGGTCGCGCCATGGAACAATTGCGCCATTCCTCCGGCTCCCGCGGGATTAAATACTGGAAATCCCATCGCGCCTTCCGCCAGATAAAGCGCCAGCGCCGCGAACCCGCGCCGACTGCCAAGCATTAAGCCCACCAGAAGCACGCCAAAGTTTTGCACCGTAAGCGGCACGGGCGTCCCAGGTATTGGAATCGTGATCCGCGCGCATAACGCTACAAACAAACTGCCACCCACCACCAGAGCGGCCTGCCGCGCGGCCTCCGAGAACAAAAAAACTTCCCTAGAACCGCTTAAGTTTCCTACTGCTAATTTTGCCATCGGAGAGTCTCCAGGTTGTCGTCGCGAAGCATCAGGGCGCATCCTGGCCCTGTGGGCGTTCGCGTTCTGCCGCGCTGGAAGCTCCGTCCTGAGCGGAATGCGTGGCCTGTAAGTGCCGGCGCAACCGCATATACAACGCGATTGCTACGCACACCACTACCAGCGTACTTACACCCAGAATCAGGAACCACCAGATCATCCGCACAACCGTGTAGCATAACAGATGATCTTGCTGTTGGAGTGACGCGACCGGACAGCGACTCGCTGAACTGATTGTGTGAGGCAACCGCCCCCGACTGCCAATCGAGCGAACATCGATCTGTTTTAGCTCGCCTTCGCTGCAGCCTTTTTCTCTCGCATCATCTCCAGCCGCTTCAGCGTCAGCTTCAGCCGTTCCCGGCCGAATTTGGAACCCATGATCACCTTCTCGATGTTCCCGAACATGTGTGGATCGCCAGACTTTTCCCGCAGCTCTTTCAGGAAAGGCTGGACCTTGGCGAACACAAAAAACATCTCCCCACTCACCGCCGGTTGAATGAACAACTCCTCGTTCAGCGCGCCCTGCAACACGAATGCAGTGGCCATACTCCAGTAGCCGCCGACCTGGCGCAGCCAATTATTTTCCTGCGAACCCATAGCCCCCGAAATCTTCAAGAAGTCGTCAGCGTTCTGTGGCCAGAATTCGGCGACCCACCAGTTCCTCGCCTTGCGCATTTCTGCCTCGCGGCGCAGATCGTAAAGTTGCATGATCAGTTGAGCATCCGTAGCCGTTGCTTTCTTGGACATGAAAACACCTCGTGGATCGAGTATGGAGTTGAGTAATTTTGCGATTGTGCGACCGCGCGATTTTCCGTTTCTTCGTGTGGCACAACACTAACGCTGACAAGCCTTTAATCGCGATCACCGCAATCACTTAATATTAGGCGCTGGTCGAAGCTGCCAATTCCGGGGCCGCGCGCTCATAGTCGCATTGCTTGTTCGGGCACGCAATCACCGGGCCCGCCTTGAGAAATTTTTCGACCAGGTATTCGCTGCCGCATGCCGGGCATTTCTCCGGAATCGGCTTGTGCGCCGACGTGAACTTGCACTTCGGATAATTTCCGCACCCGTAGAACGTATTACCCTTTCGCGCGCGCTTTTCAACAAGTTCCCCGTCCTTGCACTCTGGACACTTCACGCCGATAAAGTTTTGTTTCACATACTTGCACTCCGGATATCCACTGCACGCAGTGAATTCCCCGAAGCGTCCGTGGCGGATCATCATATTCCGTCCGCACTTCGGGCAGGGTTCATCGAGTGGGATATCCGGAACTTTCTTGCCCTGATCCAAACGCCGCGTAGTTTTGCAATCCGGATACCCTGTGCAAGCCATGAATTGCCCGAAGCGTCCGCGCTTGAGCACCATCACGCGTCCGCAGTTCTCGCAATATTCTTCCTGCGTCGTCTCCTGTACATCGGCCGAATCAAGGTCGGGCAAGTTGATCGGATTTTCCTTGGTGAAGGCGCAGGTGTTTTCGGCCTCTTTGTCGTAGGTGCTGCACGCGTAGAACGAACCGTGCTTGCCCCACTTGATCACCAGCGGCGCCCCGCAACGCTCACACTTTTCGTCCGTGGGCTTCTCCATCCGCTTGATGTTCTCCATATGCTTTTCGGCATATTTGAGATCTTTCGTAAACTTCTTGTAGAACTCGGCGAGCGCATCGGTCCACTTTTCTTTGCCTTCTTCGATCTCGTCGAGTTCTTCTTCCAGCCGCGCCGTGTAGGCCACGTCGAAAATGTCGCGGAAGTTTTCCACCAGCAGATCGGTCACCACCAATCCGATCTCTGTCGGCGTAAACTTGCCGCCCAATTTCTGCACGTACTGCCGCTCCTGAATCGTCGAAAGAATCGCCGAATACGTGGACGGACGCCCAATTCCGCGCTCTTCCAGTTCTTTCACCAGCGACGCTTCGTTGTAGCGCGGCGGCGGCTCGGTGAAGTGCTGCTCCGGCTTCAGCTCTTTCAGCGTAAGCTTCTGCCCTGCTTCCAGCGCCGGCAGTTTGTGCTTGAGTTCTTCGTCTTCTTCGTCCTTGCCTTCCTTCGACTCTTCGTACACTCGCAGGAAGCCGTCAAACTTCATCACCGATCCGGTCACCCGGAACCAGTACGCATCGCCCGATTTCGTTTTCGCGTCGATGTCCACCGTAGTCTGATCGAAAACCGCCGGCATAATCTGCGACGCCACAAAGCGTTGCCAGATGAGCTTATAAACCTTGAACTCATCTTCCTTTAAATACTGCTTTACCTGATCCGGATGCCGCATCGCCGAGGTGGGCCGAATGGCTTCGTGCGCGCCCTGCGAATCCTTCTTCTCCTTATATGTATTCGGAGTTTCGGGCAGGTACGCAGCACCGTATTCTTTACCCACGTATTCGCGCACTTCCTGAATCGCCTCGGGCGCAACTCGAGTGGAATCCGTACGCATGTAGGTGATCAATCCGACCTGGCCTTCTTCGCCCAGTTCCACGCCTTCATACAGCCTCTGCGCGATCATCATGGTGCGCTTCACGCTGAAGCGCAATTTGCGCGAGGAATCCTGCTGCAACTTGCTGGTCGTGAACGGAGGCGCGGCATTGCGGCGGCGCTCCTTCCTATCGACGGTGCGTACGATCCAGTCCGCATTCTCCAGGGCAACGCGGATCTTTTCCGCATCCTCGCCGTTGGTAACTTCAATCTTCTCTTCGCCCTTACCCAGAAACCGCGCGTCGAACGCCGGCGGCTTATTCGCCGTAAGGTGCGCATCAATCGTCCAATATTCTTTTTTCTCGAATGCCTTGATTTCGCGCTCGCGCTCGACAATCAAACGCAGCGCAACCGTCTGTACCCGTCCGGCGGAAAGTCCGCGGCGGACTTTATCCCAAAGCAGCGGCGAAACTTGGTAGCCGACCAGCCGGTCGAGCACACGCCGTGCCTGTTGCGCGTCTACAAGGTTCTGATCAATAGCGCGCGGGTGCTCGAATGCCGCCTGCACCGCCCGTTTGGTAATTTCGTTGAACGTAACCCGCTGAATTCGCGGGACTGCGCCGTCGGCTTCCTTCTTTTTTTTCTTGCTCTTTTTGGCGTGGCCGTTCGTATCCAACTCAAACGCCAGATGCGCCGCGATCGCTTCGCCTTCGCGGTCCGGGTCAGGCGCCAAAAAGATCGCGTCCATCGGCCCGGCCAGCTTCTTCAGCTTGGCCAGAACTTTTTCTTTCCCCGGGATGACAACGTATTCCGTCTCGAACTCGTCGTCCGTATCCACTCCCAGAGTGCTCTTGGGCAGATCTTTCACGTGGCCATACGAGGCTTCGACCGTAAATCCTTTTCCCAAATACTTCTGGATGGTCTTCGCCTTCGCCGGCGATTCGACAATCACTAAACTCTTAATCAACGGAACCTCAATTCTTAGGATTTCGCTTTGAACCTAGCACGAATGGGATAAAAGCAACAAGTTACCGCACGGCGGCTCCTAGCTCCTCGCTACTGGCCGCTAGCTAAAATTGTGACGTTCAAGCTTTGAACTAAAGCCGCAAGCATACGCTGGATTTCCAGAATCTTTGATTCCAACTGCCGATGGTTATCGGCGGTCAGGAGACCCAAATACTTGGCGAGCAGCAGGTGATATTCCACTTCGTTTGCGGAGCCTCTCGCGATCTGAACAAACCGTCTCATCTCTCCGTCTGATCGCCGACCACAACCTTCAATGTTCGCTCCGACCGAAGCGGAAGCACGCCGCAGCTGACTGGTCAGCCCGTACAACTCTTCCTTTGGAAAAGCGCGAGTCGTCTGGTACACAGCCAACGTTAATTCGTGCGCCTTGACCCAAACTCGCAGATTCTTGAAATCTTCCATCGATCACCGCGCAGGCTCGCTTTGGCAAGTAGTAGAAGCCATGAGCTAGTAGCAGCTTTCAAAAGCTTTTTACGAAATTCTTCCCCGGCATCTGCCTCACCTTCCCGGCCAGCTCCAACTCAAACAGTGCCGCAAAAATCTCGGAGGAAGATAACTCATTCTCGAGTTTTTCGACTAACTCATCAATCTGCATTGCTTCATCCGCCTTTAGCAAACTCAAAATCCGCTTCTCGTGCGGCGGGATCCCTACATCCGGGAATAGAGATGCGGAAGAATTGCCGCCGGATTCAGGCGAGGGAGGCGGCGTCAACGCCAGCTTCACTTCCGGAGGCAAATCTTCCCACACATCTTCCCAGGTTGCGACAAGCTTCGCGCCCTGCTTAATCAGCGTGTTAGGCCCCCATGAATTCTTGTTGGTAACGTTGCCGGGCACGGCGAATACATCGCGGTTTTGTTCCAGCGCGCAGCGCGCCGTAATGCGCGTTCCGGAATATTCTGCCGCTTCCACCACCAGCACGCCAACCGACATCCCGCTCAAAATCCGATTGCGGATGGGAAAATTCTGCGGGTACGCCGAAGTACCGAGCGGAAATTCTGAAATCAGCGCCCCGCCCAGCGCCAGAATCTGTTCCGATAAACGCGAATTTTCTTTGGGATAAATTACATCGACACCCGTGCCAAACACCGCGACCGTCTTGCCTTTCGCCGTAATCGCCCCGCGATGGCTGGCCGTGTCAACTCCACGTGCCATGCCACTGATAATCACGATCCCCTGCGCCGCAAGATCGCATGCCAATCGCTCCGCCATTCCCGATCCATACGGCGTGGGATGGCGCGTCCCCACCATCGCGATACCGGGCTGAGTCAACACTTCCGGATTGCCGCGCACATACAACACCATCGGTGGATCGTAAATTTCTTTCAGTCGTGAGGGATAACAGGAATCTTCCGCCGAGAGCACAGTCACTCCCACGGCCGCGGCCTTCGCGATTTCTTCCCGCGCCAATTCCGCCGATTTCCCCGTAGCAATCGATTGCGCCGAAACCACTTGAATCCCTGTGCCTTCCAGTTCCGTGAGTGAGGCGTGGAATACGGATTCGACTCGGCCGAACTGTTCGATCAATTTCCGCGCCCTCGTCGGTCCCAGCCCGGAAGTCAGCGACAGGGCAAGCCATTCCAAAATATGAGTTGCGGGTGCAGCCACGGCATTAGGCAATTCTTTTACTCCCGTCTTTAATCTTTATCTTGACTGCGCGGACTCTAGCTACTGGAAGTTGCGGCGTCAAGGAAAGCCGTCACACCGGCCATCTAAAAAGCATCTGCTAAAATCAAAACAGGAATGAGACGTCTGCGCATCTCTGCGATTTCCTACCTCAACACCGCTCCCTTGATGTGGGATTTCGAACACGCTCAGGTCGGACGTGACTTCGATATTTCTTATACCCTGCCCTCCGCCTGCGCTCGCGCCCTCGCAGCCGGAACGGCCGACATAGGAATCATCCCGGCAGCTGCTTACACGCAGATTCCAGGGTTGAAAGTATTGCCGAACGTAGCCATCGCCTCGCGGCAACCCGTGCGTTCTATCCTTTTAGTTAGCCGCGTGCCAGTCGACAAAATTCGTACCCTCGCTCTGGACACCTCTTCCATGACCTCGGTCGCACTTACCAAAATTCTCTTCGAGAAATGGCTCGGTGGCGGCAGGACCTTCACTTCTGCGGATCCCGATCTCGAAAGAATGCTCGCGGCTAACGACGCGGCACTTGTCATTGGAGACCCCGCGCTTCAAGTCGACCGGTCGCGCTATGTGACACTCGATCTCGCAGAAGAATGGATTCGCCATACCGGCAAGCCGTTCGTCTTCGCTTTCTGGGCGGTTCGGCAGCAAGCTCTGGAGGAAGACTCCCTATATGGGGAAAGCCGCCCCATATCGCAAAGCGACGCTCCTGCGCACGAGTTAAACCTCGCGACAATCTTCCAACAATCCCGCGACCACGGACTCGAACCTGCAAGCCTCGACCACATCACCCGCGAATGGGCTCCGAGGCTCGCCCTCAAAGAAACTGACGTCCGCTCCTACCTCACCGAAAGCATTTACTATCACCTCGACGCACCCTGCCTCGAAGGCCTGCAACTTTTCTATCGCTACGCTGCCGAAATCGGAGCCCTGCCCGCCGCGCCCGAAATAAATTTTCTTAGCGACCTAAAAGCCTGTATAGCCTAATTCCGCGCCCAGCCTGTACACTCCTACAACCTAAATGCTCTTCCCGATTCATCCCTGGCTGGCCATGTCGCTGTGGCACCATCTGCGACGTATGGGCGGTCCCGGCCTGGTCCTACTCGGCATCGCCGACAACTCCGTAATCCCGCTCACCGGCAGCATGGACGTCCTCACCATCTGGCTCGCCGCCCGCCATCTCCATCCTTGGCCGTACTACGCAGCCATGGCGACGTTGGGCGCGGTAATCGGCGGCTACATTACTTATGCGCTGGCCCGCAAGGGCGGCAAGGAAACAATGGAGCGCAAGCTCTCCAAACGGCGCGCCGCTAAAGTCGCCAAAGCCTTCGAGCGCTGGGGATTCGCCGCCGTCGCCATTCCCGCTCTGCTTCCGCCGCCGTTTCCCTTCGTGCCATTCCTGGTGGCCGCCGGGGCCATGCAATATTCAAAAGCCAAATTTATCGGAGCCCTAACCTTAGGCCGCTTCGTCCGCTACTCCATCGGAGCCTATCTCGGCTTTCACTACGGCACCCACATCCTGCGCTTCTTCTCGCACTACTACAAACCTGCTATGGCAATCCTCATCGGCTTGGCCGTCATCGGAGGCGTGATGAGTATCATTCAATATCTGCGGATGAAGAAGAAGTAACCCGATGATTTTGGGTGGCGCAGCGCTTTCAGCGCTGCGATTCTAGCCTTCTGGACAAGCGGATTTATCCGCTGCGGTACCTCAGAAAATGCTCTGCCAATCTGATACCACCCGAACTTGGCCCAACCCGCTTCCCTCCGTTAGAATTAGCTTGCAGCCATGTCCCTCACCAAATCCCAAGCCCTCGAACTCTTCCACTCCGACGACCTCATCGGCATCGGCATGGAAGCCGACGCCGTCCGCCGCAAGCTTCATCCCGAGGGCACGGTCACCTATATCATCGACCGCAACATTAATTACACCAACTTCTGCACCGAGTACTGCACGTTCTGTGCCTTCTATCGCCCGCTCAAGGGACCTGCGGCGAAAGAGGGATACATTCTTGATTTCGACACCATCTACGAAAAAATTCGCGAGACCGTCGAACTCGGCGGCACCGGCGTCCTCATGCAAGGCGGCCTGCATCCCGACTTAAAGATTGACTGGCACGAAAAAATGCTACGCGGAATCAAAGAGCGTTTTCCGCAAGTCCATCTACATTGTTATTCTGCGTCCGAGATTATTGCCATCGCCGAATACAGCGCTCTCACCATTCGCGACACCATTCTCCGCCTGCGCGATGCCGGCCTCGATTCCATCCCCGGCGGCGGCGCCGAAATTCTCGACGACGAAGTCCGCTATAAAATCGCCCGCCTCAAGTGCCTCACCAACGATTGGATCAACGTCCACCGCACCGCCCACCAGATCGGCATGCGCACCACCGCCACCATGATGTTCGGCGTCGGCGAGAACTACGAAAACCGCGTCAATCACTTGCAAGAGCTTTACAACCTTCAGGAAGAAACCGGCGGCTTCACCGCCTTCATCCCCTGGAGCTTCCAGCCCCAAAATACCGCACTCGGCGGCCGTCACTGGGACGAAGCCACCGCCGTCGAATACCTAAAAGTCCTGGCCATCTCGCGCCTCTATCTCTCGAACTTCCTCAACGTGCAATCGAGCTGGGTCACGCAAGGCCTGAAAGTCTGCCAAATGGGCCTGCGCTTCGGCGGAAACGACGTCGGCTCGGTCATGCTCGAAGAAAACGTAGTACGAGCCGCAGGCGTGACGAATTGCACCACAGAAGAAGAACTACGCCGCATCATCCGCGACGCCGGATTCCGTCCTGCGCAGCGCGACACGCTGTATCGGCAGTACTTTCTGAACTAAGTGCGGGGACAGCGGTCCACTTTGCCACCCGCTGCCCTAAGAACTCTGGGTTGTGGCAGCAACAAAATCGATTAACTGCTGCACACCGTGCCGTTCATCCTTGGTGTTCAGATGAAACAGCACTCCCATCCCGTAGCCGGGATGCGAAGACTTTACCTGGCCGCTCAAGCGCAACTTGATCTCGTAGGTGCGGACGACAATTTCGACGGCGGACCCGGCCTCAAAGGCCAGCGGCATTTCAAGATAACAGCCGCCCGGACTCAGATCGCTCAGATGGCAGTAATTCCGCACCGAGCTTCCCTTCTGGTAAACCTCGGCTCCCAAACGGCAAGCGTAACGGGTTTCTCCGCGACGATTGCTGGGCTCACCGCGCAGCCGGGCGGAGGTTTCGCCATCACTGGTTTTTAAATCCTGCTTCTTGCCTGGCGCAACCGCCAGCACTCCATCCGCATTGGGGCGAATGGAATGTTCCACCTGCACCACTTCGGAAGCCAACTGCTGCCGCGGAGCATCGGCCAGATTCATCTGTAGCCACTCCCGCAGTACGCGACGCGAAGACTGCGGCACATCCACAAACTGAATTCCGGCGCGCCCATTCCAATCCTGCCATACCACCTGGCCGGATAGCCGCACGTTTGCCGTCTGACCCGGCAATTGAAATTGAAAATAGACTTTGCACGTAGGAGGTAATTTCTGGCCGAAGTTCACCGCCATGCCATCTTCCGCCAAATCCACCAGCGTCGCTTTCGCGCGCTCCACCCCGGCGTAGTCAATGGTGGCGTGCGCATGCACAGGCGCTCGAGCTTTGCGGCGTTTATCCCGGTAGAGCAAGTTCTGCGCCGCGCGCAAGCTGCTCAACGCACGTTCATAGGAGACCGGCTTGTAGAGCACAAAGTTGACGCCGAGGGAAAAAATCTCGCGAATATTCTCCTGGCCGGCAACGACCGCGACGGCCAGCGTGGTATCGTTCAAACGCGATGATCGGGCTTCCTGCAACAAGGAAGTGACGTCGGCCTGGGTTGCGCAATCAAGAATGATGAGGTCAAAGCGCTCCTGCGCCAGCCGTACGGCCGCGCGCGCAGCATCGGCGCACAACTCCGATCGGATTCCAAGTTCTGCCAGGACGCGGTTCAGCACCTCTACCGAAGCCTCGTCCGCACAAACTAGAAGTGATGAGAGATTCATACCTGCATGCCATCCTAGGATCACCGCGGTTCATCTCACAAGTTACCGGAGTCATTTCCAATAGCGCCGCCTTTCGGCAAAAACCAGATGAAATGCTTTTAACTCCCGTAGTCTCAGTCGGGTGACATCAGTCACCATGCCGATTACAAAAGACCAATACTCTGGCGTTGCACCGTAGTGCTTTGACGCTGCCCGTACCCCTCCCTACGATGAAGAATGCCCGCACCCCAACGAGTGCGAGCTGCCGCTGTTGCCCGCGAGCAACAAGGGTTTGAGCTTATCGCATAGTGCAGGAACGGGGAGACTTACCCGGGGTGACGCAACCGGATTCCCCAAAGGCAAGAACTTATGGCATCGAAGAAAACGAGCGGCTTCTCTCTGCTGGAGTTGATGATCGCCATCAGCATCTCGCTGATCCTGGTCGCGGTAAGCACCCTCACCATGCAGCCGGTGTGGCAGCAACAGCACGTCAACGATGCCTATAACACAACCTTAACGGCATTGCGCCGCGCTCACGATCAGGCCGCCGCGGATATGCGGGTTTACATGGTCACGTTCAGTCCCCCAGTTGTGGGAACAAACGGGGGTACGATTACGGTCAACGAAACCAGCAATGCAGGCGTGGTCTTATTCACTGCCACCCTGCCCATGGATGTCACTTATCACATCGAGCCGGGAATCCCGACTTCCCCCACGGTGCCCCCGACCACACCCGATGGCTTTGGCACTGCCTCCAATACCTTTGATTTTGACCAGGCTCCCAGTGGAGTCGGCGGCAGCAACGTGATTTATTTTTATCCGGACGGCACCGCGGAAGACGTCAACGGAAACATTAATAACGGTGTGGTCTACATGGGTATGCCGGGCCGGCTCTTGACCTGCCGCGCGATTACCTTGTGGGGATATACCGGCCGAATCCGGGGCTGGGAGATTGTTAAGAACGGCACTGTTTACTCCTGGAGCCAACAATGATCACGACAGCAACCATCACGAAGCATTCATCGCGCTCGCTCCGACGGAGTCAATCCGGCTTCTCGCTCATCGAGGTGATGATCTCTGCGGTGATTCTTACCATCGGATTGGTAGGTGTTCTAGCCGTCTTCGGACTGGCTGTCGCCGCCAATCAATCGTCTCAGCAGGACATGATTGCGCGCCAGGTGGCAACCGAGGCGATGGAGAGCATCTTCACTGCACGCAACACTTCGCAGTTAAGCTTCGCGCAAATCAACAACGTCTCGAACGGCGGCATATTTGCGAACGGAGCCACGCCGCTGCAATGCGCCGGGCCCACCTATGGAATTGTGGGAGTTGCCGGGGATACCTCTTCCTGTACGACGGCAATGGGAGCCGTCTGTCCGAACGGAGGAGTCCAGTGCCTCTCCGAGCCGGGCCCCGATGGCATTGTTGGAACTGCGGACGACGTTATTTTGTCCCTGTCGAACTATACCCGGACGATTGCGATCACGCAGCTTACCACCGGCTCTCCCCCGACTGTCATTCCAACGCTGGTTCAGGTAACCGTCACCATCACATATTACGTGCCACATTCCACGGTTGCGAAAACCTATGTTCTCGAAGAATACATTTCGTCGTATCACTAAAGGGGAAATCATGCGGCGCGCACAAAACTCGAAGCGTGGTTTCACCCTGTTGGAGCTGATGATCTCGGCCACACTTGGATTGATCGTCATCGCCGGAGCGGTATCGCTGTTCACCCAGGCTTTGAAGGCGACGTGGATGACCTCGGAAAAGGGTGAGCTGCAACAAGATTTTCGCGCGGCGGCGAATCTTATGCAACGCGATATCAGCATGGCCGGCGCTGGTGCGCTGGGCCAGCAGGGCATGTCTACCAGCGCGGTTGGCCTGCCGGCAGGAACTGGAATTAAGCCGGTTTACCCGTGCAGTTCTACTGCCTGCAACTACGTGAATGGCACCAGCGTGGCGTATCCGGCTACCTCGGGCGCGCCTTACATCTATTCGATTATTCCTGGAGCGAGCCTCGGCATAATTGTTCCCGGCTCTGGCGCGGGCGCGACGGACATTCTTACTATAAACTCCGCCGATACCAGTCTTGCTCTGAACTGTTACACGGCGTCGATCGATCCGACTGGGACCATAGTGACGTTCCAATTGCCGGCAGGGCCCCCTTGGCCGAGCACCTGCATCCTGCCCACTGGCGTAGCTGCTCCCCAGGCATTGAATGCCGCGGTGGTTGGATTGCAAGCGGGCGATCTGGTTCTGTTTGGCAGCAATGCCGTGGGCATCGTAACTGCAGCGGTCACAACCTGCGCGCCGACCGGTACGAATACGGCGTGCTACACGGTCACTTTTGCAGCGACCGATCCGGGCAAAGTCAATCAACCGAGCGCAACTACCGGCAGTCTTTCTCAGTTCGTTGCCGTCGGCAAACCTGCATCGTCTCCAATTCCGGTTTCCGCAGTGCGCCTGTTGGAAATCACGTACTACCTGGACATTTCTCCCTCCGATGGCGTCACCCCGCGGTTGATGCGGTTGCAGAATGGGAAGCTACCCGCTCCAGTGGCGGAAAACGTTGTCAATCTTCAGTTCACCTATAACGTCAACAACAACGGACTCATCGCCGCCAATCAGGCCACCCTCCCCGCCGGCACCACGCCTGCCATGATCGTTCAGGTCAACATTGCTCACATGACCATGCGGAGCCAATTGCCCGGAGCCTCGGGATATCAGGGCCTGGATCTCCAGACTTCGATCTCCGCCCGGAACCTGACTTCGCAGCAGGAGTATCCGATTTCAGGATCGAGCTACTGATAAACGAGCGACCCATATGAAACTCATCGGACAAAAAAGATTTGTGAGTGCAACCAGGAGAAACACGATGCCTAGCGCCAAAATCGCGTCACGGGGATTCACGCTGATCGCGTCCCTCTTGTTGTTGTTGTTGCTGTCAGGATTCGCGCTTGCTTTGCTGATGATGGTGAATAGCGAGCAGCGTGCCGGCGGCTACGACCTCAATCAGACGTACACCTATCGCGCCACCGAAGGCGCCATGGAGAAGATGACGTCCGATCTGGCAAATACATTCAAGAATATTCAGGCGCCGAACGCCGCTCAGATTTGCGCTCTAAGCGCGAATTATCCCACCTGGGATCCGACCGTGAGCTATTCCTGCGCGGGAGCCTGCCAGTATACTGTCGCCCCTATTTCCGGCTGCACAGCTCCTTTGACTACTGTTTGGGGTCCCATCCAATCCGGGCCGGACGCCGGCCTGTACGCCCAGATTATCCCGGTCTCGATGACCGTGGCGGCCCAACGCCTCGACGGCCTGGAGACCGTCAGCATGTCGCGTACCGCGGAAGTGGCCTTGATTCCAGTCTTCCAATTCGGCGTGTTCTGTGACGGCGATTGTTTCTTTGGCCGCAGTCCGAATCTTGCGTTCGCTGGGCGTGTCCACACCAACGGCGATTTATATCTTGGAGTGGCGGATGGCGACGACTTAGTATTCGGGGATAAGCTGAGCGCCTTCGGCAACGTCATCCGCGAACAGATGGATAATGGCGTCGTGGCCGCAGGCAACGATGATGGCGGCACAGTCCTGATTCCGACTACCAGCAACGGCTGTTCGGCACAGTTGTTAGCTTTGCAAACAGGTGGAGCGGTTGCCGCGAGCGCGACCTGCGTTGACGTCTCAGCCGGCTGGGGCGCTTCTCCCGGACTCGGCGCCACCAATGGCAGCGTCACAGGCGGCCATGGATCAGGGCAAAATGGCGCATGGCAGAACGTGTCTCTTGGCACGTTCAATAGCTATCTCATCGACGGCAATGGTCCAACTCCGCCGGGCTCCACGTCGGACGGTCCCAATAATACTGGCGCCTCAGACTTGATTCTTCCGTTTGTGCAGGGCACAACTTCGGCGGTGCAAATCATCCGCCGCCCGCCGCCGGGAGAAGCGATAAGCTCTCTGCTGGGCGGATCGCGCCTGGCGAACGAGGCGCAGATTCGGATTTTGCTTAGCGACACTGAAGATGGCCTACATCTTTCCGACTGGAACGCAGTTCCGGCGCAGGATTATCAACTGGTGAGTGGGCTTCCAAGCGCTTTAACCGCTCTGCTGCAAGCTCCGGACCCAACGAACCCTGGCACCGTATTCCCCGGCGCGCTACAGGTGGGCGCTACATTTCCGATCTCCAGCGGCCGCTATTATTCCTTCGGCGAGAGCTTTTGCGCCGGCACGGTGAATATCGGAACAACCGCCATTGGTGGCGGCACTTATGCAAATTATACGACTGGGTTTAGCGCCGCGACCGGCTATAACGTCACGGTAGGCCACACAACGAGTAGCCAGAACAATCACATATGCCCGAATACGTCCAACAAAACTGGGACGCTGCCCCCAATGGTGGCGAACGGTGGCGACCCGAATTTTGTGATACCTCCGTATTTTGGATCTCCGTCACAAACCTGGCCTCCAACCGCTTATCCGCAATGGCCGCCGCAGTTGTATTCAGCCCCTTCGCTCTTCACCACTGCCAACCAGGCTCATACCGCGGCCAGCGATGGACTGGAGTGGCCTCTCATTGGCGGCTGGCTGCTGGTGGAAGTGAAGTACGCGAGTGACGAGAAGTGGCACGGCGTGACCTCGGAATGGTTATCGATGGGCTTCGCCCGCGGCGTGAACGTACCCACGCAGCCTGGCTCGGCCTGCGTAACTGCGAATCCTACTTATGGTACGAACTCATTAAAGGTGCCCTCGGGATGCAACTACCTCGCCGACCATAGAAATGCCATTTTGTACTTCCAGGCAACCAAGGATAGCCAGTTGGCCGGAGCACCGGGCGCATTTGGAACAATGGACATGCCGCTAATCGGCACTTATTACGACCCTGCTGTGAGCCCGACCAGCTCGCAATACAACTGGTACCCCATCAATTTTTATGACACCCGCGAGGGAGAAAACTTCGATTCGCAAGTCTTTCCTGCAGGAACCGGTACGCCGAACGGCATCATGAACGCCGTGGAACTGGATGTGGGAAACTTGCGCAACTGGTTGCTGGGGACTACCGGAACGCTGGGACAGAATGTGGATTACGCCACGCAGAATGGCTACATCCTCTATTTCTCGGATCGACGCGGCATGCAGTTCGCAACTCCGACGACGCCAGAGAATCAGTGGGGCGAGTACGGCTATGAAGACACCGTAAACTACGCCAATGCCGGCAATAATTTCAAGCCCGATGGAGCGCTGGACCCAGTGAATTACAACGGCGTTTCAGCCGAAGACGTTAACGGCAATCTGGC
The DNA here is from genome assembly GCA_963818235.1 of uncultured Acidobacteriaceae bacterium. Lineage (GTDB taxonomy): Bacteria > Acidobacteriota > Terriglobia > Terriglobales > Acidobacteriaceae > Sulfotelmatobacter. Next base: position 1,028,603 of record CAWFRI010000003.1, on the reverse strand, counting down.
GCTCGATAATTATGGGGTGGTAGGCGTCGGCGACGCCTTCGGGCCGTCAACTACCAAAGATACCGACAGCACCAATCCACCCACGCCCTTCGCGCAGACCGGCGGAACAGCGGAGCGGATCGTGCTCAAGTCGATCGGCCTGGCGAACCGTGTGACCGGCGCGCGCCATGCGCTTGTGCTGGTAGACGGATCTTTGGGCAACTTGCCCACCATGCCGCCTGCGAGCGGGTGTTCCTACCTAACCTCAGGTGGCGCACCGAATCCCACGGGTTGCGGCGGATTCACTGTGGCTTCCGAAAATCCGGTCTATGTTCTGGGTAACTACAACACGAACTGTCCGTCAGCCGCAGTTCAGGGCTGCACTCCAAACGTCGCTGCGCCCGTCTACGATAAGACGTGGTCGAATCCGGCGAACCCGGAACCAAATCACTCGGCCGCATCGATCATGGCCGATGCCGTAACCATGCTATCGAACAACTGGCAGCACGCCGGTTGCATAGCTGGCGGCGCAGGTTGCCCATGGGGTGCTGGTGCAGCAAGCAGCGAAACGTACGGCAGCATGGTGAATCCACTCAATCCGGGCGGTCAAGGTGCTCCGGCGCAAACACCGAACCGGGTCGCCATCAACACGTATTACCGCGCGGCGGTTGCAGGAGGCAAGACCATCGCCTTTAACAATGCGGCGCAAAACCCGGAATTTTCTTTCGGCATGGACGGCGGTATCCACAACTTCCTCCGCTTCCTCGAAGACTGGGGTGGAACCACGGGCACTCAGGCGGCTCTGTATTACAAGGGATCGCTCGTCAGCCTGTACTGGAATCAGTACGCGACCGGCACTTTCAAGTGCTGCAATCTGGTCTACAATCCGCCGGACCGCGAATACGTATTCGATCCGCTATTCTCGCAACCGCAGAATCTGCCGCCCGGAACTCCCATGTTCCGCAACGTGGACAACTTGAGCTACCGCCAGAACCAGGTCGCGCGCACCAACTAACGCGACGCTTGTAATAAGACCCCGGTCCCGCTCCGCGGATCGGGGTTTTATTTTTTTATACTATTCCCTCCGCCGGTTCTTTCTCATAGAGTGGCGGATTAAAATCGTTTAGACCTCCTGACCCAAATTTATGAGCTCATCACCTTCGTCGACGCCTCCGACGGTAACCCCGCACTCGGGCTCGCGCTGGATTTGGATCGCCTTCTCTTTGTGCGCTTTCACCGCGATCGCTCTGTTCTTTATTCCCGCGTTCATCATTCGCCCTTTTGCCCATCAGGCGCCGCGAGCGCTTTTCGTCGCCATGGCGTTGCGGCAGCATGCACCGCTAGGCACACTCGTGGCAGCGATCCCGTGTTTCGTCTTCGCCTTAGCGCTGTGGAGCGCTTCCAGCCGTTGGCGTAAATCTATTCTCGCGCTTGTTCTTCTCGTCGTTGCATTCTCCACTGTGATGGCTCGTCTCAACTATTTCGAGTGGATGTTCCATCCCATCGCCGGAGCACAATTTGTGGCGCAATCGAACAGCAAACTCGATGCAAAGGAAATGATTCTGGCGGTCCGCCTTGGCGATGACGCGCGGGCTTATCCCATCAGCCAGATGGCTTACCATCACGTGCTCAACGATGTGGTCGGCGGCATGCCGATCGCGGTGACTTATTGAACGCTGTGTCACACCGGTCTGGTGTGGACGCGAACCGTTAACGGACGAGCGCTGCATTTTTATCTCGCGGGAATCAACAACCAGAACTTCCTCATGCGGGATAAAGAAACTGGAAGCTGGTGGCAGCAGATTACCGGAAAAGCCATCTATGGACCGCTGAAGGGCACGGCGCTCGAACTCATTCTTAGCGACGAATTGACTTTTGGTGAGTGGAGATCTGAATCTCCTGCTGGCCAGGTGCTCGCTCCAGTGGCCAAATATACAAAAGAGTACGATCCCAACTGGGAGCCGGATGTGGCCAAACTTCCCGTCGTGATTAGCTTTCCGGGCACAGAATTAAAATCGCGCGATGTGGTTATCGGACTGGCCATCGACGGGGTTGCTCGCGCCTATCCCTGGGAAAGTTTTGCGAAGCAATCTCCCGTTCTTGACCGCGTCAATGGCACGCCGCTGCTCGTTGTACTCGGCCCCGACGGCAAGTCGTTCCGTGTATTTGTCAGCCGTATCGACGGGAAAGACGCGGAGTTCTTTCTGCAAGCGGAAACTGGCGCCGCGCAAGCGGAAACAAAATCTGCAATTAAGGGCGATTGGGCCTTGCTGGACACTGCTACAGCCAGCCAGTGGAACTTCCAAGGCTGCGCGATCTCCGGTCCGGAGCAGGGAGAATGCCTCGACCGCATTCCCGCGCTCAAAGACTACTGGTTTGACTGGCGCAACTACCATCCCGAGACCACGGTTTACAAGCGCTAATTTGGCGAGAAACTTGATGTGCTGCGCTCTACTCGGGCAATCCAAGCCTCCGCATCAGGTCGGCGTAACGGGAATCGGAACGTATGGAGTCGAAGGCGGGATAGCGTATAGCAAGAATCAACTCGTCATTCTGATTCGAGAACGCCTTCTCGAGGTACTCGAAAGCCTTATTGCGGTCGCGGGCCAGCACCAGAGCTACAGCAACAGCGGCTACATTACCGTCTGGATCAGGAGCGGCGAGCGTCAGACGGCTGTAGCCCTGGGCGTCTTCACTCCACGAACCGGGAACCGGCTCGAATTTTTGAAATTCACTCACGGCATCGGCGAAATGGCCGGTGGTGGCATATAGCTGCGACAACTTGTAATGGGCCGGAGGGAATCCAGGATCGCGCTCCAGAACTTTCTGAAATTGGGCGACCGACTCAGGATAGCGGCCAGCCACCATCAGAGTCACCGCAAGATTCGTATTGACGATGGATGAAAGAGGATCGAGCGAGAGAGCAGTATGAAATTCTTCCAGCGCCTGATCGATACGCTTTTCAGGAAGCAGGAAACTGAACGCATAAAAATAATGAGCGGCTGCACTATTGGGGTTAAGTTCGATCGCTCGCCGAAACTCCGGCTCAGATTCACTCCATCTCCACCCCATGGCTAATGCGGCGGCTCGGGCGGTATGTGCCTCGGGCAGCGAGTCGTCAAGTTCGAGCGCTTTGCGGCTGGCCTCGTCGGACAATAGACGCGCCTGGCGCGGCGTTATACCAATGCCGTAGCTGGAGGCCACATTGTAGGTATCCGCCAGCCCGGTGTAGGCAAGGGCATACGACGGATCGGCGGCAATGGCCTGCTGGAATAGATCGATGCTCTTTTTAAGGCCCTGTGGCGTGCGTCCGTACCAAAGCTGGCGCCCCTCCAGATAGAGGCGATAGGCCTCGGGATTGGTGGTGCCGGCACTGCCCAACTTGGGCGATCCTTTGGCGGAATCGACGCGGTGCAGGCTACTCGAAAGATCGCGCGTAATCTCGCCTTGCACCTGGGTAACGTCGGCGGCTTTGCGTTCATAATGCGAACCCCAGAGTTCGCTGCCATCGGCGGAGTTGACCAGGTCGGCCTGAATCGCCATTTCGTCGCCGTGCTGCGTGATGCGTCCCATGAGGACCGCATCCACTTGCAGCTTTTGGCCAATCTCTCGCGGGTCTTCCTGGCTGCCCTTGAAACGGAAAACCGTGCTGCGCGCCATTACTTTGAGATCGTGCAGCCGCGAGAGCGTACCGATCAGACTGTCGGTCAAGCCATCGCTCAGGTATTCATTGTTCGGGTCGGCGGTTGCATTGGCGAAAGGCAATACAGCGATGGAATCGACTTTCGGTGCCGTATGATCGGCTGAGAATTTCCCGCGCGCGAAGTAGATTGCAGCAGCGATGACAGCGATGGATAGCACCGCACCAACGCTGAAAACAATTTTTGTGCGTGACTGCACGGGCGCCGCGACGGATGACGAGGGCGCACTCACCGCCGAGGCGGAAGCGGCGGCAATATTCGTCGCCGAGGTACCCGATGATCGTCCAGACTCGAAATTACGTTTCAGACGCGCCAGGTCGCTTCGTAAATCGGCAGCGCTCTGGTAGCGAAGATTGCGGTCTTTATCGAGGGCCTTATCGATGATACGTTCCAACTCCGCGGGCATGTCCGGATTCAGCCGCACGGGCGGAGCCGGAGTGCCATCCAGAATTGCTTTGAAGATCTCCGCCGAACTATTGCCACGAAACGGCAGAGCTCCGGTCGACATTTCATAGAGCACGGCGCCGAAGGAAAACAAATCGCTGCGGGCGTCCAATTCTTTTGCGCGTGCCTGCTCGGGCGACATGTAGGCAATCGTACCGAGCGTAGAACCGGGGCTGGTAAGGTGTACATCAACCACTACAGTCATAGTATTCGCCGAGGCCACCTCACTGGAGACTTCGGCGGGCGCGACCTTGGCCAGTCCAAAATCCAGCACCTTGGCGTGCCCTCGCTTGGTAACAAAAATATTCGCGGGCTTGATGTCGCGATGAACGATTCCCTGCGCATGGGCCGCGTCCAGCCCATCGGCAATCTCAATGGCCAGCGAGAGCACGGTTTCGTTATCCAGCGGCTTGCCGGAGATGAGGTGCTTCAGGGTTACGCCGTCCAGGAATTCCATGGCGATGAAGGACTGCTCGCCATGTTTGCCGATTTCGTAGATCGTACAAATGTTGGGATGATTGAGAGCCGAGGCCGCACGAGCCTCGCGGCGAAAGCGCTCGAGCGCCTGCGGATCGCGCGACATTTCCTCCGGCAAGAATTTGAGGGCGACGAAGCGGCCAAGCTCGGTGTCTTCAGCTTTGTAAACCACGCCCATCCCGCCACCGCCGAGCTTCTCAATAATGCGATAGTGGGAGATGGTTTGGCCGATCATGCTTGATGGATGGTGCGTAAGACGCCCGGTTCCGGGTCGCTTCATCTTACGGGCGCAGCACACGGGAGTCAACGAATGGCGCTATATTCAGTTCTGGAAATTGATCTACACTCTTAAAGATCGAGAGCAGATTCCTCGCCAAAGACCGGCTCGGAATGACAAAAGAACAGGAGATTTGAGCAGTGCCGGAAATTCAAGCTATTTTCTGGGATGTGGGAGGGGTCCTACTGAGTAATGCGTGGGATCATACAGAACGAGCCGCGGCGCTCGAATATTTCCATCTGGACGAAAAAGAGTTCCACACGCGGCACGAGACGGTGGTCTCGCCGTTTGAGCGCGGCGAGATTTCGCTCAACGAATACCTGGACCGCACCGTTTTTTACAAAGACCGGCCCTTCACGCGCGAAGAGTTTCGGAATTATATGTTTTCTCTCTCAAAACCGATGCCGGATGTGCTGGCTTTTGCGCGTGATCTGGCAGCGTCCGGCAAGTACTTCATGGGCACCATCAACAACGAATCGCGCGAGTTGAATTTGTTGCGTATCGAGAAGTTCGGCCTGCGAAGCATTTTTCGATTGTTTGTAAGCTCCTGTTTCGTCGGATTGCGCAAGCCGGAGAGCGGTATTTACCTGCTGGCAATCGAAATCACGCAGATCGATCCTAAACAATGTTGCTTCATCGACGATCGGGCCTTGAACCTGGAATGCGCCGCCAAACTCGGCATGCGGACGATACAAATGCAAACGCTCGAGCAGTTGCGCGAGGAGGTGGGAAAGATGGGAGTGCAGTGATGAGCGGTCAGCGATTAGTGGCATACTCATTCCTTCTGCCGGTGGGATACCGCAAACGGTTTTGTGAAACGCGGAACCGCGAACTGACCACTGCACTCTAGCTTCTTCGCGGCTGAGACTTGGGGGCCGAGGGAACAGCTTTAGGAATATCAGATTCCGCGCTGGTTAGGGTAAGATCGCTCGACCAGCACTCCGAGACCAGCTTCCAATCTCCGCTGCTCTGTTTGGCGAAGACCCAGAGATACTTGCCGCGCTCCTCGCGGCGCTTGCCGGAGGTTCCGGGGACCAGAGCGCTGTAGCGGCCTACTTCGTGGGCCATGTCGCCAATCACTTCCACACGGATGGGCTCGACCGCAACTTCTCCCAGGCCGGATTCGAGCGCGGAGAAGAAAAACTCGCGCACTGCGGCGGCTCCGCGCAGCAGCGGAAGGTTTGAGCGCAGCACCAGCGCATCGGGAGCGTAAAGATCGAGCAGTTCGTCGAGTTGACGGGTGTTGCAGGCTAAAACCCATTCCTGCGTTAGCCGGCGCACCGCAGCTTCGCTGCGGCTCATGGGCTCGCCCTTGGCAGCGGCAGCAATGCGCATGCGGTCTGCTTCGCGCGCGCTTTCGGGCGCGTTCGCTCGCGGCGGAGCTGCAAAGCTTCCTTCAACTCCACCCTGAAAATAATGGTGATGGTAGTGATGGTGATAGTGGTGAGCGCCCGCGGGACTACCTGCTGGCGCATGCACTTCATGCGCAGGTACAACTTCCGGCACGGGTGGCAGAGTTTGGGTGAATTCTCGGGCCGCGTCCGGTAACTCGAGAGCGGCTGACTCGGAATTGGGTGTCTCATGAGCTAAAGATTCAGAAGCTTCCTTGGGCGCGAGATCTACAGGCAGGCCACACATGCCACAGAATTTGTTGCCGGTGCGGTTGTGATGGCCGCAGGAGGGGCAGACCGCAGAGGGGATGGCGGTTGTTTCCGGCGTGGTTTCCTCCACCGCAGTTTCGGAATCCATTTTCATGGTGAGGCGCTGCATGGCTTGCAGAGCGGCCGCAATTGCTTCCTGATTCGGCTTGGGGCGCCGCATCTCGGGATACAGGCGTTGATAAATTTCTCCCAGTGCCGGATTATATGGACCTACGCTGGGAGTTGCGTCGTCGGGATCCTGGGCAGGAGCGACGCCAGAGGGTTTGCCGAGTTTCTTGTCTCTATCCACGATTCAGCTCGCGCTGTGAAGGCTCTAATAAGAATTCATTCTAGCCCAAAACGAGAGGAACCTAGCGCCGGGAGAATTCAATCTTCCCTTCCGCTTCCGTAGGCACGCCGTTACAGGTTGCGGGACGATATCTCCATGCGCGCACCGTTTGTAGTACGTTGCGGTCACCCACAGGCCCGGCGCTTTCCAGAATAAGCGGACTATGCACCCGTCCGTCGGCGCCGATGATGAAGCTTACCTTGACTTTAACTCCTGCCACGACCGGAACCATCAGCGGATCAGGCGTGGTCAGAGCCTCGGGAGGCTGAGTATCTTCACAACGCGCGTGCGCGCTCACATGCGGCACATCGCTGAACTGCGAGGCGCGGATGGGAGTCTTCCAGAGTTTGTGTTCACGCTCCGATAAGACTGCCTGGCGAAGATAGGGTGACGCAGGCTGTACTGAAGCAGCGGCGGGAATTGCAAGAACTAGAAACAATGGCCAGAGACGACGAAGCATTTTGCGGTCCCTCGAACGGCGCGGGTAGTGCTCGCGTATGCTGTATCTATCGGCACTTGGAGTGCCACCTTGCATGGCGCGCAAGCTATCATATTATCAATGGTTTACATGAGTGCGAGGCAAGTAGGGAGTGCTACTGGTGAAAGCACTTGCACACTTCGCCTTAAGCGCTGAGTTCTAGGTTCTTGTCGAGCCCGCGCCCGGAGACTTCAGGGTGATAAGCGTAATCTCAGGAGGGCAATTCAATCGCACTGGAACTCCTAAGGTGCCAAGACCGGCATTCGTGTAGAGGGGGAGTGGACCGACCTGATAGGTACCCATCACGTATTTTTTCGCCATTACCGGCAAGTAAAGAGGCGGAAGCAGCGGGATCCTGACCTGGCCTCCATGCGAATGGCCGGAGAGCTGTAGGTCGATAGGAAATTTCGAGGCTTCGTCCGCGAAATCCGGTTCGTGTGCCAGCAAGACTACGGCTTCGCCCGCGGGAACTCTGCGCAGAGTCTTTGACAAGTCGGCAGTTCGGCTGAGAACGTCATTCACTCCCGCGAGCCAGAAGCGTGCACCATCGCGTTCAATCACTGTCGACTGGTTTTCCAGCACATGGATGCCTTCGGCTTGGAGAGCATGGATCACGTGCGGCTGGTCGGTGTTGAAATCATGATTTCCCATGACGGCCCAGAGCCCGTGCGAGGCCGTCAGTTGCCGAAGGACTTTGGCGCAAGGTTCGGCGGCAAGCGCGCCTTTGGCGTCATCTCCGAACAGCGGCACAGAAACAAAATCCCCCGTCAGGACAATTAGGTCAGGATGAAGGCTGTTCACCAGGGGAACAGCCGCGTGCAATGGGTGGACGGAGAAATAAGGGTCGTAATGAAAGTCGCTGAGTAGAGCGATCGTAAAACCGCTTAGCCGTTCAGGCCAGCGTTTGAGGGGAAAATCGCGCCGCACAATACGAGGACGATTTGGTTCAAGCAAGATGGAGTCGCCAGCAATGGCAATGGCGCCCGCAGCGACAGCGGTGTAAAGAAACTGACGTCTTGTGTTGGGGATCAATGACAAACGAAATTATCTGCGGCATTTAAGAGCATCCGCAGCCGCTCTTTCAGGATAACCCGAACGGACGAATATCGGACAGATGTGGAGGATTCTTGACGCAAGGGAATACGCAATCGGGAAAATATTATCCTAGCGCATCATTTGCCGATCAGAAATTGAAGGTCGCTATCAGATCGATGCGGCGGATGGCAGCACCGTTGGAGAATGGCCCGTTCTGCGCAACGCCGTTTGCCGTATCAAAAAATCTGGAACCTAAGATTCCGCTGGGGTTTCCCAAGTTAACTTTGTTGAAGACATTCCGCCCCGAAACTCCGAGGCTGACATTGTAGCGGCGATCCGTGCCACCGCTGGACATTCCACCGGGCCCGCCACCAAACAGAGGGCCTCGAGGACCACCGCCACCATGAGACCCGCCACCGCCGCCGGGAGCACCACCCGGAGTATTGTTAGTGCGGCTCACCTTGGGGCCGAATCCAAACGTCTTGGTGAGACGCAGATTCACCGTGGCGTGAGCTTGAGCGGTTCCGTAATTGATGGGAACGAGCTTTTCGCCGGCAGTAGGCGCCGCATCAAAAGTTCCGAGCGGGGTGCAATAGATCGTTGAAGGTGCGGTCGGCGTAACTACTGCCGGGCACGTCGCAGAGGAGATAAAACCGGGCCGGTCGTTAAAGATCGAGTCATTGTTGAGATCGTTGGTCGTAGTGATGTTGAAAGGAGCACCGGAACTGAGGATGATGAACGGACTGAGACGAAGATTCAGAGGAAAGCCGAAAGACCCACCCATGAAGAATCGATTGCGAATGTCAAAGGAAGCCCGGCCGTAATCCTGGCTGATGTTGTAAGAGTTCGAAGGAAAGCTGGAAACGCCGGAGGTATCGCTGTTCACGTAGTTGAGAACGTAGTAGCCGAAAAGCTGAACTTTAGATCCGATCCGCCAGTTGGTGTTGGCGATCAATTGATTCTGCCGGAAGACCGCCTCGGAAACGTAGCGGTATAGATTATCGGCAGAAGGCTGGCACAAGGGGCTGCACGGAGTTCCGGGATAGGGAGCGTCGGCATTGACGGTGAGCAACTGATCGAAGCCGCGAGAGTTTAAGTATGTGAGATTTAAGGTTGAAACCTTTGTGAGTTGCCGCTCCACGCTGACCGCGCTTTGCATGGTATAAGGCGAGTGTAAACGAGGGCTGATCTGGTAGATCGTAGGCGTAATGGGCGTCACCGCGCCGGTGCATGACGTGATAGCCGTCAGAGAGGGGCACTCGGGATTGTTGACGACAAACTGTTCCTGAGTGATGCCATTGAGGCGATCGGCTTCCAGGATTTGCGCCTCCTGAAAACGGTCGTAGAAAATTCCGTAGCCGCCACGCAGAACAACTTTGGGTTGTGCGCTCCTGCCGCCAACCCCCCATGCAAAACCAAAACGGGGCGCCCAGTCTGCGTGATCCTGAATGCCCGTCTGAGTCTCGAAGCGCAGGCCGTAGCTCAAAGTGATGTTGGGCCGCACCTTCCAATCATCCTGATAGTAGAGGCCGGAATCGAAGTTACCCACCACCAGAGGCGGGCTCCCGACCGTATACGTAAGCTGCGTCGCGATGGGAGTGGTCACGCTTCCGGCGTTCAGAATTGCCGTCTCGTAGGAAATCGGACACGGCGCTTGCCCGGGAGTAGGCACGCAGCCTGCCTCCTGCGAGGTGCTGAGCAGCGACGAAAAAGTAAAGGTTCCGTTGAATCCGGAGGTCTGGCTATTGGCGTCCCGAATGCCGCGCAGCCGCGCTCCAAATTTAACGGTGTGATTGCCGTGAATGATCGACGTATAGTTCTGCAGTTCGTAGTGGTCTTGATGATCGAGGATGTTGCCCTGGTTGTTGCCTCCACCGTCGAAGGAGCCGAGCACGTTGATCGTGGGCTGCGTGTTTACCGCAAACTGGTTATCTAGTTCTCTCAGATATTGAAAGCGAGTTTCGTTCACGATCTTCGCGCCAATGACTTGCGTGTCGCTGATTTGCAGGGTGTGCTCGGTAGATTCGGAGTTGTATGCTTGCGAAGCTAAGGTGAATTGACCCGGCCCCTCGTCGGTCTCCGTGTCCCGATAGAATTGATAGCGCACGGTCAGCGTGTTGTTCTTGCTAAGGGCATAATCGAGACGTGGCGTAAGATTGGTGCGATGCCGGGGAAAGGGTATTGCCTGAATAAGTTGCGTCTCCGTAAGCGTGGTCGGATCGAGTGTGATCGCATCCACCTCATTCAAATCGTTAATATTCCGGCGCTGGAAATCGAAGAAAAACGAAGATTTCTTATTGATCGGCCCACCAACATTTCCGCTGAACAGTGTGGATTCGTAGCCTGGCTGATCCACTCCACCGAATGGATTCGGCGAATTGAACGCGGAGTCGTTTCCATCTACCAGGAATTGGCCGTGAAATTTATCGGTACCCGGCTTGGTGAAGACTTCAATACGGCCGTAGCCCAACTTGTCGTACTCCCCCGAAAAAGGATTCTGATTGACGCGAATTTCACGAATCGACTCTTTGGGGGGAAGCTGGCCGGCAGTGAATCCGTCGATGTAAAGCTGGCCGCCATTGGGACCAGCGGAAGGCCCGGCAAGTGCTTGTAAATCGGTGAGCAACTCGTCTGGATCGTCAGGCAGAGCTTCCAGTTCTTTGCCCGAAATTGTGATAGCGCCGGCATTGTTCGACGGGGTCACATCGACTGTAGGCGCGGTATCGGAGACCTGAATCTTCTGCTGTTCAACCTCAATCGCCATTGGGACATTGAGGATGAGAGGCTGGCTTGCGATTACTACATTGTCATTTTCATAGACGGAAAAGCCCTGAGCGATCACGTTCAAGGTGTATTGCCCCGGGGCCAGGCCTTTGAATTCATACTGTCCCTGCCCATTGGCTTGAGCCTTGATCGGCGTCGAAGAAGCAGCAGCGGGCGTGAGCACAACGCTGGCACTCGGGATCGCGGCGCCGGATGGATCGCTGACTTGACCGCGCAACGCGCCGGCAGCGGTCTGTGCCACGGCGATCGAGGACAGAATTATCAAGAGCAAAAACGAGAAAGCAAATAAGAGATACAAATATTTCCGTAACTTCATTCAAGATTCCATTTCGTAAGAAGAGTTTTCGCTGCGAGTGCCGGTTGCGATCCGCTGGACGAGATGCGAACTATGGACCTCCAGCGTCGCCGGCGGGAGCGCCAAGGCTCCAGGGGGCAAGCATCATGGCCTGACCCGCATTGGGTGCGGCTTGCAGAATCGGCTCGACACCGCTGACTAATGTTATGGCCGTGCCCGCGCGGGAGGCCGTGCCTTCCGTCGAAAGAATGACGACTGCATCGCCCTTGTGTAGATCAGTCAGTGCAACCGCAGGCGCACGGCTGATTAGCCGCTGCAAATCAGGCGGCCCGCCAGTGCGTCCGCCGTTTGCTCCTGTAGCTCCGGGAGCGCTTGGCGGAGCCGTATTCTGATTGCTCATGGCGGGCGAACCGGATGCGGCGCTGGCCATCGCTCCGGCTGCCGCTCCCTTCAAACGCTTCGCCATCATTTGCGCCATCTCGGGAGGCAACTTGCGAAGCTGAGAATCCGCGGTCACTTTGATGCTCACATTTTTCTTGGACAATAAATCGTGAACGCTCAGCATCGACGAACTTGCATCTACCGAGTTGATAGTGCCGGCAAAATTGCGAAACGTCCCAGAAACTATTTCTTCAGCCGACAACTCGGTGCCGCCTGCATTGCGGTCGCCGCGCGCGCGAATCTGATCGCCGGAATGAATATCCTGCAAAGTGCTGGGCCTGGCATCTTCAAACTTTACAGAGTCCGGCGGGTAGCGGCGAATCACGGTAGTGCCCGATGTGTGAATGACAACACTCTTGCCTCGCGATGTAATGGTAACGGCTCCCGCGGAGGCGTCCACCGCGCTCGCAAGGCCGTCGACTCCCCGCTTTTGCCAGTCTTGCAGAGTTTGTTGATCGCGCGCTTGCAGATCGGCTTTCTTCATCACAACCACGGAAGAGGCCGCTAGTGACAGTTTGTCATCACTCAGCTTTCCGCCAACCAGTACGCGGTCCCCGACCTGCACAGCTTGCAACTGAATCTGAGTTGCGTTCTTTAAATCCTTCTCCCCGGGTGCGATGCGGACGATGCGCGTTGTGGGCTGAACAACAACGTTCACGTCGGGCCCGGAATCCGGCGTCAGCGTAAGGGCGTTGCCATTAATGGCCTTCACGGCGCCAATACGCCGACTCACAGCGCCGGAGGATGCGGCTTCCTGCGGAGCCGGAATGGCAGCACCGGCTGAAACAACAAAAACATTGGTTGTGCTGGCCACAAAGAAGGCGAGCGCGAGAAGAATTGTCTTGCTGGCGGCAATCATATTCCTACTACTAATCTACATTGCCGGAGAGCGCAAAAGGCTGGATTTACAAAGTTTTACTGAAGTAAGAAATTCTTCACACGAGGCGTAAATCGAGATGGAGGTTGGGCCTCGCACTGTAGCCTGCGCTTAAACAGCGACTAACAAATTTTCGGCGAAGGGCCATTGCTCATCGATCCACTGAACATCGCAGCGGAAACCGGCAGTGCGGGCGAGTTCAGAAACATCTTCGGGAGAATATTTATGACTACTTTCGGTCCAGATAGTTTCGCCTTTGAGAAATTCGATGCTGACATCGGCTCCGGGAATATTCACGGTTTGGCGGCGCATAGAGCGGAGATGCATTTCCACGCTGCGAGTTCGGTGATTGATTTTCGCCAGATGTTCGAATTGAGCGAGATCGAAGTCCGCATCCAATTCCCGATTGATACGAGCCAACAAATTCAAATTAAATGCGGCGGTGACTCCCAACTCATCGTCATAGGCTGCCAGCAATTGCGCAGCAGGCTTTTCCAGATCGGTGCCTAGGAGCAGCGAATCTCCTGGCTGGAGAATCCGGCGAACCTGATGCAGGAACTTGAGACCGGCCATGCGGTCAAAGTTTCCGATGGTGCTGCCCAGGAAAAGCACGAGAAGGTGCTGGCCGGGCTTTCGATGCGCGGCGACTTCCAGCAGCCCGTCAAGGTACTCGCGCTCGAAGCCCAGAATGCTGATGGAATCGATATCACTGAGTTCACGCTCGCACATGGCGAGCGCCGCGCGAGAAATTTCGATGGGATAGTAACGAGTACATTGCCGGCGGCAAAAGGCCTCCAGTATCTGGCGGGTCTTCTTGCCGCTGCCGCTGCCAAGCTCGGCGACTGCAATTGGAGTGTCCAACCGCTCGACAATCTCTTCCGCGTGGCGCCGCAAAAGACGCTCGTCGGCGCGCGTGAGGCCGTACTCGGGAAGGTGGCAGATCACCTCGAACAAGGCCGAGCCGACGTCATCATACAAATACTTCGAGAGCAATTCCTTTTGCCCTGGCTTGGTAAGACCGGCACGAATGTCCGCAGCAAATTCGTAGATCGGATTGGCGGTAACAGCTTGAACGAGCATCTTTACCTCTTCTTACAACGAGTCAGCGGTTTACGCAACGAAATCCGGTGTAAATGAATTGATAGTGCGCCTGGAACCAATTACGGAACGTGGGCCGCAACATGCAAGCGGCGGTGCGCGCCGACCCACCCTTCATGACAAAGTGTTTACCGTCAAAGAAATCGGCGGAGTAGCCACGATAGAACGGAAATGGTTCAAATCCGGGGAATGGAGAGAACTCAGTCGAGGTCCACTCCCAGCCGTTTCCCACCATTCCTTCCACTCCGAACGCGCTACGGCCCTCTGGAAATGCGGTCACGGGCGCAGGATTCCATCGCGCAAAATCAAAGTTGCCTCGTTTAGAGGAAGGCGGTTCGCTCCCCCACGGATATTCCCGCTCTTCATCATCGGAGGTCGCATAGGCTGCACGCTGCCATTCGGCCTCGGTAGGAAGCGACTTCCCTGCCCACTTCGCGTAGGCTTTGGCCTCCGCCTGACTTACGTAGACCGGCCAATCGAGCGGCAGAGGAATGTCATTGAACATGGTGCGATACAACCAGCGGTCGCCCTCGCGCTTCCAGAATGCGGGATGAGAAATCCCGTGCTCGGTCTTCCAATTCCAATCACTTCCTCGACTGTTGTCCTCAGGGCTATCGCCAATCCATAGCGACCGAGTTTCGTAACCGCCAGCGTTGAGGAAATCGACATACTGCTGATTTGTGACCTTGTATTGATCGATGGCGAATGCAGGAACTTGGACAGTATGAGATTCGAATTCGTTATCCCAACCGAATGAATCGCTGGACCGCGAGAGACCAAGCGTGACTGCGCCAGGGGGAATTTCAATGGTGCGATAGGTAATAGGATGATTACCAGAAGGAGCAATCGGTTCCGAATGCCGGATTTTTCGATCCAGTGGCAATTGGTGCAGCATGTAAGCCAAGGTTTCGGCGTGCATCAACCGATGTTCGATTGCAACGTTGAGCAGCGTACCGAGCGGGAATCCGTCTCGGCCGTGAGAATCCGTATCCAGCGCTTCGGACAGTTTCCGGTCGAGCGCAGTTCGAATGTTATCGACGTACTCCTTTACCGCAGTGATTGATGGCCATTGAGATGGTTGATCCGTTGGCAATCCGCCACCAACTGGATCGATACCGAAAGCAAAGAGCCGGTCAAACTCCGGATGAAAAGGCATTAATCCCAGCACGCGGTCGTGAAACAAGTTCCAATCGAAAGCCTCGAGGTGGCCGACGTAGAAGACGATACGGTGGCGCTCGGCGATCGGCCGCTCGTAAAGAGAATCGGACTTTACGATGGCAAAGAGGTCATCGGTCTTCTGACGGGCACTCAGCAACTGCTTTATGGCGTTGTGATGAATTGCTGGTTCACTGTAGGTGGCTGGCATGCATTTCTCCGACTTCCAGAAAGCCTGTTATAAAACATGCGAATTTAGCCCGACGATTCTATCTGCGTATTGCCCCGAGTACCATAGGGTAATGTCCCTTGCGCTGTTTCAGGTAGACGCCTTCACGGCCAAGCCCTTCAGGGGCAATCCGGCAGCAGTTTGCCTCCTTGAGGAATGGTTAGATGACGAGACGCTGCTTGCGGTCGCCGCCGAAAACAATCTTTCCGAGACGGCTTACATTGTTCCGCGGGCGCAACATTATGAATTGCGGTGGTTTACACCTAGATACGAGGCAAAACTCTGCGGTCATGCCACGCTGGCATCCGCCTTTGTATTGATGCAGATCCTTGCACCCGAACGAAACGTCGTGCGCTTCGAAACTCGTTTCAGCGGTACGCTAAAAGTTTCTCGGGACGGCGATTTTCTGGCAATGGACTTCCCTGCTTTACCGCCTTGGCCTTGCACGAGCCCGCCGACAACATTGATCAAAGGCCTGGGAAAAGCTCCTGAAGAGGTTTTCCAAATTATGGATGACTATTTTGCGGTGTTCGAGCGCGAAGAGGATGTCAGGAACATTCGCCCCGATCTCGCGCTTCTTGAGCAACTTCATCCTTTCGGAGTAGCGATTACGGCTCCTGGCGTGAATGCCGATTTTGTATCCCGCTTTTTCGCGCCTAGCTATGGAATTCCGGAAGATCCGGTGACTGGATCGACGCATTGTTCGTTGGCCCCTTACTGGGGTCGGCGGCTACGCAAAACCGCCTTGCACGCACGTCAAGTCTCGGAGCGTGGTGGAGAGTTGTGGTGCGAAGTAAAAGAGGACAGAGTCATGCTAAGAGGTCAGGCTGTGCTTACTCTTCGCGGTGACTTGCTAGTTTGACCGAGAATCCGGAAGTTGTGGTTACTGAATTAACCCCTTGCTGCGAAGAAATTCCTGTGCGACGTCCTTTGCATCCCGACGCTGGCCGTCGAGAGCGTAATTCAACTTTCGCATCTCCTGGTCGGAAATCTTGCCGCCTAACTCAGCGATCGCTTCGCCGACTTCCGGGTGCTGTTGCAGCGTTTGCTGCCGTATGACAGCGACGGCTTCGTAGGGCGGAAAATAGTGGCGATCATCTTCCAGGACGAACAAGCCGAGCGCAGGAATCAATCCGTCGGTCGCGTTTCCCGCGGCAATGTCGATCTGATGATCCTTCAACGCGGGAGCGAGAAGACCCAGATCCATGACGCGGGGCGGAGCCGCGAAATGAAGTCCGTAAGCGGCGGCCAATCCAGCATATCCATCGGGACGCTCCATGAATTCGTAGCCAAAGCCAGCGTGCCACTGCGGAGTAAACGCGGCCGCCTGCGATAGAGTCTTGAGATTCAAGCGGCGGGCATCGTCACCTCGAATCTCCATGGCAAAAGTGTCATTGAAGCCGAACGGCGGACTAAGTGTAAGGCCCAAATGCGCTTCATATTCGCTTTTGACTTGTTGGTACACCGCGGTCCGATCACCGGCGACTCTCTGTTTCAAAATTGCGGTCAATGCAGTGCCGGTATATTCGGGATAAACATCGATGCGCCCAGCCAGCAATGCCTGCTGACAAATGTAGGTTCCTGCGAGATAAAAGCGGCGCTCAACTTTAAGATGAGTTCGCGCCTCAATGATCTGCGCGAGAAGTTCACCCAGCATCAATGATTCAGTGAAGTTTTTGGAACCAACTACGATGCGGTTGTTATGAGATGGCGCACAGGAAGTGAGTAGCAGAGCTGAGATGATGACAAAGACAGCCAACCTGCGCCAGTCCCGTAGATAGCAGCGAAGCTGGCGGTGGTGCCCTCGTTTCATCGCGGTTGCAACTGCCTTTCCAACCATCCCAGACCGAAATCGGCTGACAGCGCCAACGCGGCTGCGGGAATCGCTCCCGCCAGAATGAGCTGATTGTTCACCATGGCCAGTCCGCGAAAAATGAATTCACCCAGACCACCGGCCCCGATCGCGGCGGCGATGGTAGCGAGTCCGACTGAGACGACCACCGCTACCCTTACTCCGGAAAGAATCACACTCACTGCCAGAGGCAATTCCACGTAAAACAAGAGTTGGCGATCGGTGAGTCCCATCCCGCGTCCAGCTTCCACCACAGAGGAATCGACACCGCGAATTCCGGTGTAGGTATTCCGAATGATGGGTAGAAGAGCATAGAGAGTGAGGGCGAAGATGGCCAGGCGATCGGCACGTGCGCCGATCCACGGCACGGGTAGCAGAAAACCAAACAGAGCAAGACTAGGGATTGTCTGGATAATGTTTGCGGTTCCGAGAACAGGTTTGTTCCATACGGGCCAGTGGGCACTGACTACGCCGAGCGGAATCCCGATCAGCACGGCCATGAGTGTAGAAATCCCCACCAACCAAAGGTGCTCCAGGGTAAGCTCCAGAATTTCTTCATGGTGCTGCAGGAAGAAGTGATAAACGTTCATTTCGTTCCCCGAGTTGCTACCGAGTTCAGTCCTTCGCCAAAAGCTTGCACATAAGCGGCGGCTAGTGGATCGGTGGATTTGAAAAAATCCTGCGGAGGAAGAACCGTGACCAACTGGCCGGCTTCCATAAGCGCAATACGAGACCCGAGCCGCAAAGCTTCGCGTAAATCGTGCGTAACGAAGACGACGGTTTTGCCTATGCGTTGTTGGAGAGCGAGAAACTCGCGCTGCAACTGATCGCGCGTGAGCGCGTCCAGCGCTCCGAACGGTTCATCCATCAGCAGGATCTGGGGGTCAGCGGCAAGGGCGCGAGCTACCCCAACTCTCTGCCGCTGGCCGCCGGAAAGTTGGTGAGGATAGCGCGAAGCAATCTCTGGGTCGAGTCCTACGAGCTGCAATAATTCTTCAACGCGCCCATAGATGCGATCTGCCGACCAGCCTTCGATCCGTGGGACAAGACCGATGTTTCGTTCGACGTTGTAGTGGGGAAACAATCCTACATCCTGGATGACATAGCCGATGCTTCTCCGCAGGCGAATGATATCGCCTGCGGCGGCGGGCGAACCGTTTACTCTAATTTCTCCGCTGCTGGGGCTTAAGAGGCGATTGATCAGCTTGAGGGTTGTGGTTTTGCCGGAGCCGCTGCGTCCTAGCAGGACTAAGGTTTCATCTTTTTCCACTTGAAGATTCAAGCCTCGCAACAAAGAACGACCATTAGGAAGCACATAGGTCACATTGCGAAATTCAATCACCGGCCCGCTGGCAGAAATTCTTTGCATGTTCGTATCAAACGAAGCCCGGACACACGAAATTCGAATCAAACTTGGCAACAGAGATTCATCTAATCAGGTCATCAAAATGTATTGCCAAGCATACCGGAGTTGGCGCACAGAACGCAGGAAAGTCGCAGCGACCATCTGAAGTTACTTTGCGCAAGCAGCATCCAGAGAGCTAATAGACGATCAGGCTCCCTCCCGCTACGATCTACTGGGAGTATTGTGTGCAAATTTAGATTGGTTATGAGTGTGTCCGCCTCACGTATTTTCGTTTCCTGCGTAATAATCCTTCTGTTGCCGCTTTCACTGATGGCTGCGGATACGGGTTCCGCCATTGTGCGCGGCAGCGGCGGAATCTGGGTGAATGGGATGGAGGTAGCGGATTCCATCGCTGTGTTTCCGGGCGATTCTCTGGAAACCAAACCTGGGTTCATCGCCAATCTTGACGCGGAGGGATCCTCCGTCCTGATCCAAGGAGAATCTATCATCAAGTTTCAGGGCAATTATTTGGTACTGGAGCATGGAAGCGTGTCAGTGGGAACTTCCACCGAATTCAGAGTTCACGTGAAGTGCCTCAAAGTAGAGCCCTTATCCATTGAGCGCACACAATACGATGTTACTGACACGACTGGGTCGGTGCGTGTTACGGCTCTCAAAAACGACGTACGGATCGAGCGGGCTGGCACAATCAAGAAACCTTCTTCGCAGGCTGGTTCTTCTGACAGTGGAATTGTGCATGAGGGAGAGCAAGCTACGCGGGATGAGTCGACACTTTGCGGCGCCGCGGCACCCGAGCAAGCCGGGCACGCTTTGAACTTGAAATGGCCGGAGATTGGCGGAGGGGTAGGCGGTGCGATAGTGCTCTGTTTGCTGCTCTGCCGTGGTACAAGCCCCGAGAACGTTAGCCCGTCGCAACCCTAAGTTCGGAGACGAGGTTCTTATTTGGAAGAGACGGTTCCAACCGGTTCATCGTGCAAAATCTGATCGCCTCGGACATATTTCAACGTCTGAGAATTTCACTGGGCCAGCGAATTTCTATGGATTGCGCGGCCATCTCTGATCCCATTCCGAAATGTCCCGCTTATTTCTCGATGAAAGATAGCTCGATGCCGTTGTCGCGGTAACCCATTGCGGACCGCTTGGTTCCAGTAAATTATTTCCCGGAGGGATGAGGGCGAAATGCTCAAGATACACGCGAACGGCATTGTAGCGAGTGGCTTTCCAGTCTACGCGAGGGTGACTAGAGCTGCGCTACCGGCCAGGCCCCCAGCATGCGTTTCTCCAGCGAAACGCCATTCCCTCTACCATATCTCCGATTGTCGAGCCTACGCTTGCTTCGACGGATGCTTAGAGTGTGCAAAGTTTGAGCATAATCCTAGAATGCGGCGTATACTGGAGATCTTGACCTCGAAGACACCCTAGAACAGCACGTTGCGCCTTCGCGATTGAGAACACTCTGTGAAAGGCGAATCACGTGTCGATCCCCGGAGCTATCTTCCAATTCCGTGACAATGGCTGTCCGGAAGACTATACAGGACTGTCATTTTGAGGGTCGTTTCATTGCTTGCCATCCAGCGCACCGGTGCGGTGCGGCCGTAAGCACAAAACTGAAGTATCAAAATACCGCCGGTTTATATTCATCAGCCCGTTGGGGCAGGAGATAAGAATGTCCGGAATCAATGGCGACAAAGCTAGATTCAACCGCCGGCGCAGGCAGAAGATCAGCCGGCGAGTCAGCAATCAAAAGATGTTGAAAACCCTGGCGGAAAAGAATCTAGTGCCGGCGGGATCGCAGACGAAGCAGAAAGAAAAGGAAGTATGACGACCTCTGCGGTGACATTACAGGTCTCTACTTCGCCAGCCTGCCTGCCGAAAAAGAAGCGCGTGCTGTTGCTGGATGCTTCGCAGGCGAAACGCGGCTTGCGGGCAGACGTGATGAGAAAACTCGGGATGGATGTGGATTGCGCCGCCGATGTACTTGAGGCTCGCTGCTGGTGGCGGCCGGATTTATACAACCTGGTCTTGATTAATGCCACGAGTGAAGCGGATGGTCGGGATAAATTCTGTACCGACATTCGCGGTGCAAATCCCGCGCAACGGATTGCTTTCTTTGTGGGAAGCCCAGAATATCTAGCAGCAGCGCCTCACGCAGATGCCACTCCGATCGAGAAAAAGGAGTTGGTGGCCGCGCTGCTAGCCCAAGGTTCAGAAAATGCTTCACAGCGCTGGGGAATACTGGAGGCGTGCAAACGAATTTCTTCAGTGCGGTCGGTGAGTGAGGCCCGCACGCGCGCGATGCGGGAAGCGCCGCAGCCGTCACGCTGGGCAGAAGCGATCGAACGTCACTCTGACCCCGAAGAGACACGTTCCCAACCAACTTTTGCAGCACCCATCGCAGTACAGAGAGAAGAACTACTATGAAGAATTTGTATGTTGGTAATCTACCTCACAGCACCACCGAATCCGAATTGCGCGGCGTGTTTGAGGCGCATGGCGCAGTAGAGAAGGTCAGCATCGTGACCGACCGTGAAACCGGCCGTGCGCGGGGTTTTGCCTTTGTGGAAATGACCAATCCGGCAGAAGCGGATAAGGCGGTCGCGGCGTTGAACGGCAAGGAACTCGGTGGCCGCGCGCTAAAGATTAATGAGGCCAAACCAAAGACGGACGCACCCCGCGGTGGCGGTGGCGGAAAGCGCTTTGGCGGTGGTGGTGGAGGCGGAAGCCGCGACGACTATCAGGGTCATGCGCGCCAGCCTCGCGAACCTCGCTGGTAGTAAGTCGAGCCGCGCGGAAGCGGAAAATAGAATTGGTCTCTCGGACTTCGCACTTGAACGGAATGCGCCGAGGCACTGCTGCGATTTGAAAAAATGAATATGGGAGACGGGTATGCCAGGACGAGGTCGATCAAGCTTCACCAAACGCCAAAAGGAACATACGCGGCAGCAAAAACAACGCGATAAGGCCGAGCGCAGGATTCAACGCAAGAGTGATGAGCCTGTAGGAGCGCCCGGCGATTCCAGCGAACTGGACTTGAGTGAGTTGCAGAGGCACGCGGCCGAGCAAGCGGCGCTCTTTCAGATGGGCGCTGACGACGCCGATATTTCCAGCTTGCCCCGCGAGCGAAGTTCCGAAAAAACGGAATCGTAAAATATCGTCGTGAGTCATCAGAAAAAGAAGGGCACGTCTCCAGGACGTGCCCTTTTTATGCTCGCGGATTTCAGCTTTATTATGCGAACACTTCGCCCGGCAACCTGGTTAAGGTCCGGCTGGCAAGAGTGTTCTGGACAACAGGCTGGGAGCGTTCAGCGTTGGCCCAATCCACTTGTTTGCGCTCGATACGCAGCTTCAACGCACGCTCGATATGCCGCAGTTCGATAACTTCAGCTCCGGCCACGAGGCTGGATGCAAGCCCTTGCGATCCCGCCCGCCCGGTTCGCCCTACGCGATGGATGAAGTCCTCGGCCATCTTGGGCAGATCGTAATTGATCACGTGCGCGACATCATCGATATGCAAGCCGCGGGCAGCAACATCGGTTGCAACCAACACTTGAAACTTTCCCTGCTGAAATCCACTGAGAGCTGCATTGCGCTGCGATTGAGAACGGTCCCCATGAATCATCGCCGCCGAAAAACCTTCGCGCGCCAATTCTTTGGCTAGGCGCTCCGTTCCCCGCTTTGTGCGGGCAAAGATGAGGGTTTGCCCCTTCTCCGCATAGAGCAACTGGCGCAGGACGTCAGCCTTCTCCGCAGGACGCACTTCGTACGCCTGGAGGCGAACGCTCTCAACCGGCTTAAGCACAGAGCCGATAGCAACGCGGACTGGCTCGTGCATGGAATCATTGACTAGACCGGCCACCGATTGTTCCATGGTGGCGGAAAAGCAAAGTGTTTGCCGGCGTTGCGGAAGGATTGCCAGGATGCGGCGAATGGCGGGTAGAAAGCCCATGTCGAGCATGCGGTCCGCTTCGTCGAGGACGAGAATCTTAATTTCGTGCAAATCGACTAACTTGCGGCCGATGAAATCCTGCAAACGACCCGGAGTCGCAATGATCATGGCGGCCCCGGAACGCACCGCTTGAATCTGCGCCTTTTCGGAAACTCCGCCGATTACCAGCGCGGCCTTTGCCAGTTCCCTGCCGCGCAATTTTTCGTATTCCTCGTTAACTTGAATGGCTAACTCGCGCGTAGGCAATAGAACCAACACGCGCGCTTTCTTAGCAGGCTCGCGCTGGAGCATTTCGATCACTGGAATCAGAAATGCCAGGGTTTTTCCAGTACCAGTCTGGGCAGTTGCCAGAACGTCTTTGCCCTCAAGGGCGCAAGGGATGGCCTGCGCCTGAATGGGCGTCGGGATAATAAATTGAGCTGTCGCCAGCCTCTGCTGCAAAGCAGAAGAAAGCGGTAGTTCTGTAAAACTTGTCATTCGTAATTTTCTTTCCGGAGTGGCTTGATCAAACTCTAAATACACGTGTCGTGAGTTCCCAGCCAGCTCTTCATTAATTCTCTTTTGATTTACGCTGAATAAACGGCGGGCAGGAAAAGCGGAGATGAATCTTGATCCAACAGGATCAACCGCGTCACGAGCAAACCGTGGCAGTAGCGTTGAAAACATTATAGCATGGGCTAACCATTTCGTTAACAGTTACGAAGGTACTCGGGAAGCCCTATACGTTGAAAATCCGGTACACAGATGATGGCTGTTGCGCCTGAAGTAACGAAATGGCTACGTTATATACGGCAACCCCTCCAGCAGTTTTGCCCTCCGTCTTCCCATGATGAGCGTGGCCGTGCACAACCAGATCGGCTCCGTGGCGATCAACCACCTCGGCCAGCCGCGAATTTCCCATGAATGGAAATATCTCTGGAGCTTCGCCTTGCACAGTTTCCGCTATAGGAGAATAGTGAAGCACCACCACGCGTTTTTGAGTGCGGAGTTGTGACATAGCGCGTTCCAGTTTCAGAGCCTCATCGACGGAAATCCGAACAAAGTCTTTAATTTCGCGCTCTCCAAACGCGGTGAGCATCCCGCGGCCAAATCCACCCACGAATCCTTTGGTTCCCGCAAAACCTACTCCGTCTCTTTCATAGGCGCTGCCATCCAGCAATTTAATGCCAGAGGCGGTAATCAGGCGCGCAAGATCGGCCTGCCTGTCACTTTCATAATCGTGATTGCCCAGCACGACGATGGTAGGCAGGCGAAGCCGCACGAGCACATTCAACAACGGTTCCATTTCGTCAGGTTGGCCGAAGTTCGTCAGATCGCCGGCTAGAACCAGAATGTCGGCCTCGTCGCGGACGCGCTCAAACTGATCTTTTAGTTTGGCATAAACCTGCGGGGTAAAATGCAAATCGGCTGTGGCTGCGATTCTCATGCGATTCGAGTCACATCGCGTGCCGGTCCAGGGAGTCAGCGCACTGTGGAAATGCGCTGATTTCCGCGAGCCGTTTCTGGCGCGTCTCCTCAAGCATGTTTGCCAGTTCCCATTCATGAATGTCAATGGCGAACATGTTTTCATCTACTAGACTTCCTCGAAACCTGGCATGGGGATCAGGTCTCGCGATTTGAGATTCAAGCCGGCTCAGCAGGCTATTCCAGACTCCCGCTGGAACATAATGTGTCTGAGCTGGATAAACGTAGCGAAACAGCAGCAGCGACCACAAAAGCATCTCCCAGTGTTCGCCGATTAAGCTCAACTCGCGCTCCCAATCGAAACAGCCGAAAGTACCGTAGATTACGTGGGCAATATCGGCGCCGTCAAAGCGTTCCCGCTTGGCCACGAAGATTTTTGAAGCCACCAGTTCCTCCGGAGCCAGGACGCGGGTCTTAACCCCGTGAACGACCGCCTCGCTGGCACGCTCAATCCAGGAATCATCGACGACGATTACTCCGTTGCTCATGCCTGTGATCAGGTCTACGAAAAAGTCTCCTTTGCGGGCTTTTGCCAGCCACACGGGATCGCGCACTTCACAATCGAAGCCCCGCTCGCGGAGATAAGGAAAGACCTCACAGGATGTTTTCGCCGTCATAAACAGGTCGAGGTCCTTAGTGAATCGACAAATCCCGGTATGAGCGCGCAGCGCAAAAGCTCCGGAAACCGCGTAAGGGACTTGCCTCTCTTGCAGCGCGGTCAGGACTTCACGGAAGAGTGTGGCTTGCTCTTCGGGGACTTCCATCGGGATGGACGACGTAACCGGAAGGCTGTTCATGTGGTGAGCAGATTTGGACGATTCAGGCACGGACCTTGGATGTACTTCTCTTACTTGAGGTTGTTAATGAATGCAATGAACGCAGGTTAAACGATAACTGGATTTCGCGGACCCCGACAAAAGTTCCGGGAGCATCTCGCTCCAATCTTCTGGGGAAAAGCGTGCATCTATAATTCTCGCGTAATTGAACAGACTTTAGGTTTAGCGAAGAATTCCGATCTGGCGCTTCTGAAGACGCAACTTGTCTATCGATTCAGCCTGTGAGTCGTGCAAGACCAATAAGAATACGGAGATATCCTTAGGTGATTTGGGCGCCTCATCTTCAGCTGTCACTTATCGTTGGCGCAAGCATCGTGCTGATGTTGATCCGTCCCCGCAATATTCCGGAAGTCTACTGGATTACGGGTGGCGCGCTTTTATTACTTGTGCTTGGTTTGATGTCCTGGCAGCTTGCGGAAAAAGCCGTTCTAGAATCGGTTGATGTTTGCCTTTTCCTGATTGGCATGATGTTGCTCTCGGAACTGGCTCGCGAGCACGGAGTCTTCGATTGGCTTTCGTCGATCGCTGTGCGCGAAGCCAGGGGCTCCTGCTTCCGACTGTTTGTGCTGGTGTATGCCGCCGGAATCCTGGTTACGATCTTTCTGTCGAATGACGCAACGGCCGTGGTTCTAACGCCCGCAATACTGGCAGCGGTGCGTCGAGCTAAAGTGCAGCCGCTTCCGTATCTGTTTGCATGTGCGCTGACCGCCAACGCAGCTTCATTTCTGCTGCCTATATCGAACCCGGCAAATTTGCTCGTATTCCATGACCGGATGCCGCCTTTGGGAAAATGGCTACTCTGGTTCGGCGTTCCATGTCTTACTTCCATCGCTACGACTTTCATCGTGATGTGCTGGCTTTTCCGGAGCCAACTATCAGACCGAATCGAGTTCGCGGTCGAAACCCGGCCGCTAAGGAGCGCCGGCAAGTTTGTGCTTTGTGGATTGGCCGTGACGATAATCGTTCTATTAGCAGTTTCCTCGCAGAGCATGCATTTGGGTTTGGCAACTTGCCTGGTGGCTCTTGCAGTGACAACAGCTGTCTCTATCAAGACGCACACTAATCCGCTGAGTCTGGCTCGCGAGATCAGTTGGGAAACTCTGGCTCTGGTGGCTGGACTCTTTGTAATGGTGGACGCAATCGAAGGCATTGGCGCGCTGGGGTATATGCAGGCATGGCTAAACTGGGCGCAGAATCTCAACCCGGCCGCAGGCGCGTTCATTACCGGATTCGGCGTAGGCATAGCCAACAATCTGGTGAACAATCTTCCACTCGGGCTGATTGCCGGGAGCACACTCCAAGTAGCGCATGCAAGGGGATTGATTGCTAATGCGGTGCTGATTGGCATTGACTTGGGTCCTAACCTTTCAATCACCGGATCTCTGGCGACGATTCTTTGGCTTATCGCATTGCGAAAAGAAAAGCTCGATGTCAGTTTCTGGAGTTTTCTCAAAATAGGCGCGGTGGCCATGCCGGTGGCGCTGCTGGCTTCGTTAGGCGGGGCAATTCTGATGCATGTCTTTTTCCCGATTTAACGAGACTCTCGCTGCCGGGAGTGGGCACCGCGCATGCCGCAGGCCAGCCGGATCGCGAGAAAAATTCATTCCGCCCAAGTTTGTTCAAGTGGTAGGATATCGGCCTGCTGCAAGGCACTGGATTCTTGGAATCGACATGACGAGATCGTCGCACGCTGTGGCGTCGCCCCGAGTAGTTTCCATTGAAGACTTCCGCCCCATCGCACGGCAGAGAGTTCCGAAATCCGTATTCGATTATCTCGATGGCGGCGCTGAAGGCGAAGTTACGCTGCGGGAGAATTGCCGGGTATTCAATGACGTGACGTTTCGGCCACGGCACGCGGTCGCGGTTACGAGCTGTAATCTGTGTACACGGGTTCTTGGCTTCGATCTTTCTCTTCCCTTCCTACTTGCGCCAGTGGGCTACAGCCGCCTCATGCATCCCGGAGGCGAAGTGGCGGCCGCGCGGGCCGCGGGCAGAGCGGGTACTGGCTATATTCTCTCGACGATCTCCGGACACAAGCTCGAAAACGTAAGAGCCGCTTCGACAGGCCCTGTTTTCTATCAGCTCTATCTTATGGGCGGCCGAGGCGCTGCTGAGGCCGCCATCGAGAGGGCACGAGTAGCCGGATTCAACGCCCTCGTCGTCACCATCGATACTCCGGTATCCGGAATCCGCGAACGCGACTATCGCAACGGTATGAAGGAACTCATTAGCGGGGGACCTTTTCAGAAGGTCCCGTTTCTTCCGCAGATTCTTTCGCGTCCGGGCTGGCTCGTTAATTATCTTTTGGATGGCGGTCTGCCAGGGCTTCCAAATGTGATCGTTCCAGGTAAGGGAGAGATGCCACTTGTAGATATCAACGCGGCCCTCGCTGAGTCAGCCGTTACGTGGGCGGACCTTACATGGATCAGAGAAATTTGGAAAGGACCGATTGTAGTAAAGGGAGTGCTGACGGCTGATGATGCGCGGCGTTCAATTGATGCCGGAGCGGCGGCGATTTCGGTTTCAAACCATGGCGGTCGCCAGTTGGATGGCGTTCCCGCATCTCTGCGCGCCTTGCCGGAGGTTGTCGAAGCGGTGCAGGGCCGCATTGAAGTATTAATGGATGGCGGTATTCGCCGCGGTACTGACATTGCAAAAGCTCTCTGCATGGGCGCGCACGCGGTGCTGTGCGGACGCGCTTACGCTTACGGTTTGGCCGCTGCCGGTGAGGCAGGAGTCGATCGCGCGATTGAAATTCTGCGAGTCGATCTGGACCGCACGTTGAGATTGCTCGGCTGCGCTTCAGTCAAAGAATTGGACCGTTCTTACGTAAATGTTCCGAAGGACTGGGGAGCAAGCTGATTTTTCCGTTTTCATCAAATTAAAGTATCGAGTTCGCATATTCGATTCTCTGTTGCGCAGCAAACTCCATTCGCCGGGAGGTTGTGAATGCAGTGGACCCAGATCTACGATCCATTCGGATATTGGTGGCTCTCCACCCTGGTTGCCGCGCTTCCCATTTTTGTTCTTTTCGGACTGCTTGCCGGCCTCAAAGTAAAGCCGCACTGGTGCGCGATTGCGGGAGCAGCAACCGCTGTGGCGGTCGCTATTATTTTTTTCAAAATGCCTCCCCTGCTGGCCGCCCTGAGTTTTGGATACGGCGTGGCCTTCGGAGTCCTGAAGATCGCCTGGATCGTTCTCGCCGCAGTGTATCTCTACGACATTTCGGTCGAGACTGGGCAATTTGAAATCATGAAAGAGTCGGTAGCGGGAATCACTGCCGACCGCCGCTTGCAAGTATTGTTGGTGGCATTTTGTTTTGGAGCATTCATCGAGGGAGCCGCGGGCTTCGGAGCGCCGGTGGCGATTGCTGGCGCATTCATGATTGGACTTGGCTTTAAGCCATTTCATGCCGCCGCACTCAATTTGATCGCCAATACCGCGCCAGTGGCCTGGGGCGCCATTGGAACTCCGGTTCACGCACTCGCGGCGGTAACAGCTCTGCCGGAATCGGATCTTAACGCGATGATCGGCCGGATACTGCCTTTTACGGCAGTCATAGTTCCCTTCTGGCTCGTCAGAACGATGGTCAGTTGGAGGGAAACGTTCGAAGTATTTCCGGCGATCGCGGTAGTCGGAGTTTCTTTCGCGCTCACGCAATTCTTCTGGTCGAATTATGTCGACAGTAATTTGGTTGACATCATGGGAGGTGTGGTCTCGATGGCTGCGGTCCTGGTTTTCCTCCGATTCTGGAAGCCGAAAAAGATTTGGAGATTCGATTATGACGACAAGCCAGTCACTGTTCCTCCGGCAGAAGCGGCGATTGCTGACGACATGGGCGGCAAATGGCCGGCGGAGAAGTTCGATGGCCTGGTCAAGGTACATAGTTACACCGCCGGACAAGTCTTTAAAGCCTGGACACCGTTTGCGATCCTTTCGCTATTTGTGTTGCTGTGGGGATTACCAAAAATTAAGTTAGCCATGAACCAGGCCACCACGCCCGCGTTTAAAGTAGTGCTGGCAAATGGCAAGTCGCGACCGGGTCCGCCCGGTTGGGATGTTCCTTACCTGCACAATGCGATTTCACGCGCGGCTCCAATTGTCACCAACCCAACTCCTGAGGCAGCGCGGTACGATTTCAACTGGCTTTCCGCCACCGGTACGGGATGTTTCTTCGCGGCAATCGTCTCCGGATTCTTGCTCGGCTTGGGCCCAGTGCAACTGATGGGAATCTTTTGGCGAACGCTGGTGAGGATGCGGCTCGCGATGATTGCGATTTCGTTCATGCTGGGGCTTGGCTATGTTACGCGCTACTCGGGTCTGGATGCCGTGCTGGGCCTGGCATTCACCAGGACTGGATGGCTATATCCGTTCTTCGGCACATTCCTGGGGTGGCTGGGAGTCGCGCTCACCGGCAGCGATACATCATCGAACGCTCTGTTTGGCAGCCTGCAACGAATCACGTCTCAGCAACTCGGGATTGACCCGATCCTTATGTGTGCCGCCAACAGCGCGGGAGGCGTGATGGGAAAGATGGTGGATGCGCAATCGATCACAATTGCCACTTCCGCCACAGAACAGGTGGGTAATGAGGGGATAATTTTTCGCTTTGTAGTATGGCATTCGGTAGCGCTCGGCTCCATCGTGGGGATCATTGTTTTGCTCTATGCCTATGTCTTCAAATGGGCCGTCCCACATGGTTTGACGTTCGTAAAATAACAGTCCGCCAGGTTGCGCTTTTAGCGCAGAACCGCTTTACTTTTTCTCTCCACCGCGAGTGTCCCAACGGTAACCCAGAGTGCTATGACGTTCGTGACCTGCTCTCACCATGAGAACCTTCTTAGAATTGAGACTCGATTAGAAAAATCAATCCGTACGAAAGAGACTAACTCATGGCTACCGGTGCAGCTCCCGCCCTCGATCCAAAGGCAGCGGAGAGCAAGATGGATGACAATGGAGAACCGTCCAAGGCCAAACCTGCGATGCTCAAAGAGCGCGTCGGAGCCGTGCTGAGGACAATGTTCGAAGGCCGCGAAGAATATCTGGGATGGCATCAATAACGCGGCATATTGTTCTATCTGTTTCGAGGTTACCGTGCATGCACGCTTAGAACGGCGCGCGCGATCTGCTCCAAAGGCATGACCGCATCGACGGCGCCACGAGATATAGCCTCTTTCGGCATTCCAAATACCACACAAGATGCTTCATCCTGGGCAATAGTAATAGCTCCGGCTTCTTTCATCTCACAGAGGCCGTTAGCGCCATCGTCGCCCATACCGGTCATGATGACTCCCACCGCCTTCGCGCCGGCGGAGATGGCCACGGACCGGAAAAGAACATCGACGCTTGGCCGATGGCGCGAAACCAGCGGGCCATCGGTAATTTGAGCCACAAATGCTTCGCCATCGCGATTAATCAGCATATGACGATTGCCAGGAGCAATAAGCGCCCGGCCATTTTGTAAACGGTCACCATCGCTAGCTTCGGAAACATCAATCGCACACTCCTTGTTCAGCCGTTCCGCGAACGCTTTCGTGAAAACCTCGGGCATGTGCTGAACAATCACAACGGGGGGACAATCAATCGGCAAGGCGGCGAGAAACAGGCGCAAGGCCTCGGTTCCTCCTGTGGAAGCACCGACCGCAATAAGGCCACTAGGCGGCACCGCGCAGTGAGATTTGCTCTTGCGGGGCAGCACCACATCGGCAGTTGCACGCGCTGTCGGCGCGAGCCGCGGACCAATCTGCGCTTGAGCGGCGCTCCAAACCGCATCGAGCAGGGTCACAGCCGACTCGTGGAGGAAATCGCGTACGCCAACCTTCGGCTTGGAGATCACTTCAACCGCGCCTTCTTCGAGCGCCCGAAAAGCCAGTTCCGTGCCACGCGCAGCCAAGCCAGAGCAAACCACCACCGGAGTCGGCATCTCTGCCATGATTTTGCGTATGAACGTAAGACCGTCCATCCTCGGCATTTCCAGATCGGTAATGACCACATCGGGGCACTCCTTCTGCATTTTTCCCCATGCGATCAATGGGTCTGCCGCCGCCTTCACGGTGATCCGCCGATCTGTAGCCAGAATGGCCTGCATCACCTGACGCACCATGGCGGAGTCATCCACCACCAGGACTTGCAGGCCGCTTCCGTTTAAAGGTTTATTCACAAGATTTTTCCATCTCCTGCTTCATGTAAATCGTAGGCTCAAGGCTGCGAAGAGTGGACGACATACTGCTCAAGTTCTCCGCATGTCCGACAAACAGAAGGCCGTTGGCAACAAGATGGCGCGAAAGGTTTGCCACCACTCTGGATTTTGAAGCCGCATCGAAGTAGATCAAGACATTGCGGCAAAAAACAACATCGAAGGGGCTCTCGGCGGGATTCGATTCCTGATTTAGATTCAGCCTTTGAAAGTCGATCATCTGCTGGATCTCGACTTTTACTTTCATCTCACCTTGCCGTTCCCCTATTCCGCGCAGCACAAAATTGTGCAGGAGATCCTGGGGCAGTTCTGCCGCTTTCGCGATGGGATAAACTCCCTTGCGTGCTTTGTCCAACACCCGGTTCGAGATATCGGTAGCCAGAAGCCGCACGTCCCAACCTTCCTCGGCGGGAAGATGTCTTTCCAGCAGCATAGCTACCGAATAAGGTTCTTCGCCGGAAGAGCATCCGGCGCTCCATATTCTTGCTCGCCTGGCACGCAGGCCACGATCGGCATCTGCGCGCCAGCGAGAGAAAATCATCTGAGTAAGAAATTCGAAATGCCGGGGCTCGCGAAAAAATCGCGTTTCATTCGTCGTGATCGCGTCGATCATGCGGGCGCGTTCTTCGTGCTGTTCGGGCTGCGAAACGCAATCGAAATATACTTCCAGCGAAGGAATTTCCAAAGCGCGAAGCCGTCGAAAGAGCCGGCCGCACAACAGTGCTGTTTTTGCGCTTCCCAGCCAAATGCCGGTTTCGGCATAAATGAGTGTTTGAAATTTCTCGAAGAGTGCGGGGCTTACGGAGAGGTAGGGCAGTTGATCGCTAGGCGAATCCGATTGGCGCGCCGCGCGAGCCTTGGCAGCAGACGTTCCAGCAGACACAGCCTATGCTCCAGCCTCGAAATGTGCTGCTTTCTGCTGCTCCGGTACGTCAACATCCGAATCGGAGGATTCGGCTGCAACCGACTCCGTCACCGCCAGAAACTCGTCAGCAGAGAGCACTTTGTCGATATCCAGAATCAGGCAAAACTTCTTGCCCAATGCTCCCATTCCAAGCAGATACTCGGTCTTGACGCGAGTTCCGAACGGCGGGATAGCTTCGATTTCATCCGCGGAAAGTTCGATGACCTGGCTCACGGAATCGGCCAGAACGCCCATGGTGAGGTTCTCACCCTGAAACATCACTTCCGTGATAATTACACAAGAAAATTTTGAAATACGGCTGGTGGATAATCCGAACTTGACCGCAAGATCGACCACCGGTACGACTCTCCCTCGCAGATTCGTCACGCCGCGAATCCAAGCCGGAGTGTTAGGCACAGTGGTAACCGCTTCGTACTCGATGATCTCTCTAACCTTTACAATACCGATCGCATATTCCTCGCCCGCGGTCAGGAAGGTAAGGTATTGCACGGTGCTCACCGGGAGTTCATTCTTCCCTTGGCTCGCCGCTCCCATAGTTTCGTTCCTCACGTTTCTGCAAACTTTCATCGTCGAACGTACCCAGCGTCTCCGTGCCATCTAGAACGGAGCGAAGTTTGCCTCTTCCACTACCTTACCGTTGACGGGCTGCTTATGGCTCGACCGCTTGGAATCGCTTCGAAAAGCCGGATTCAACGGCATAGAGACGTGCTGTTTGCCTTCGCGATCACGATGAGCATTCTGCTGACCTGCCACGCGGAAGAAAGTCATCAACTGTTGCAGTTGCTCGGATTGCGCCGCCAATTCCTCCGCGGTACTGGAAAGTTCCTCCGCGGACGACGCGTTGCGCTGGGTGACGGTATCCACTTGAGACATGGCTTGGTTGATCTGCGTCACTCCGCCGGACTGTTCAGTGGACGCGGCCGCTACGTCTTGGACCAGGTCAGCGGTCTTCTTAATTGACGGAACTAAATCGGAAAGAAGTTGACCGGACTTTTCCGCCACGCTCACGCTCTTCCCCGCCAGTCCACCGATTTCCTGCGCGGCCAACTGGCTTCTCTCGGCAAGCTTTCGAACCTCGACCGCAACCACAGCAAAGCCTCGTCCTTGGTCTCCGGCGCGGGCCGCTTCGATGGCCGCATTGAGTGCAAGAAGATTGGTTTGGTAGGCGATTTCCTCAATGACCGAGGTCTTGGAAGCGATTTGCTTCATGGCTTCGACCGTCTCTTTGACGGCGTTGCCACTCTCTTCCGCGGCAAGCGCTCCTTTAGTGGCTGCCTGCTCTACCTGTCGGCTGTTGTCGGCGTTTTGGCTGATGGAAGCATTCATTTGTTCGAGGCTGGAACTCATCTCTTCTACAGAAGCAGCCTGTTCGCTGGTCCCTTGCGAGAGACTCTGTGACGATGCGGAAACTTGTTGTGCGGCGGAAGCAACCGCAGCCGAGCCTTCGCGGACATCCCGGATAATGCTGGAGAGCCTGCTGCTCATCTCATGCATGGCCTGCTGCAATTTTCCGGTTTCAGACCGGTTCGTGACCGCAATCTCTTTCGTCAAATCACCGGCGGCAATGCGCTCGGCGTGTTCGACGGCTTGTTGAATGGGAACCGTGATGCTCCTGGTGATGCTGATGGCCAACAGCGGCGAGACAATTAAAGTTATGATCAGAAAGACCAATGCAATTCTGCGGCCCGTGGCGTAGGACTCCTGACCTTCCTTGATGCTCTGCTCCATGGCAGTAGTTTGAAAGTCGATCAGCTTTTGCCACGAGTCGCGGTACTTGTCGAGAGCCGGAATTACCTCGGCGCTCAATACAGCCATGGCTTGATCCCGTTTCTTGTCGGCCAACAATTCCTTCGCTTTTTGACGCGCAGAAATGTATCCCCCACGGTTCTGCGTGACAATCTCGAACAAATCTCGTTCTTGTGAAGAACTGAGACTCTTTTCGATTTCGGCGACCTGCGTGGTGATGCTATGGCTGATCGCCTCGTTCTCCTGATTCAGACGCTTCTCTTCGTCAGGGTTGACGGTATCGAACAACTGCATGGTGATGCGGGCGTTGGTGATCGAGTGCTCTATGGTCTGATGCGTCAACTCAACCGTGGTGTAACGCTTCTGCATCGATGCCGACATGTTGGTGTTCAGCCGGCCCAGCCAACTCAGTCCGAATCCTCCCGCCGCAATAACACCGAAGAGAATAATGCCGAAGACAACTCCGAGCCGCGTGCCAATTTTCTGATCTTGCCAGGTCTTCATTTGTTCTCCGCCTCTCTAACCAATTCCTTTTTCTAAGCTTGTGCCTGCAAATTTGACTGCATCACCCCGCGCAGCAGACTGGGAACGTCGATGATCAACCCGACGCGTCCGTCGCCCAGAACGGTTGAACCGGCTATTCCCGGAACCGCGCGAAATGCTCTGCCCAATGGCTTCACTACGGTCTGCATTCCACCCAGTAATTCGTCCACTGCAATTCCGGCATAGCACTCATTGAGCTTCACGACCACAATGTTCTCTCGCTTCGGAGTATCACCGGAGAGGCTGAAAGCACGCCGCAATCGCACATAGGGAAGAGGGTTTCCACGCAGACTGAGGATCCCGCTGGCTTCTGAACTACGCTGGTCCGCAGGCAATTCGGTGCATTCGGTCACGTGTTCCAGGGGCACCACAAAAGTTTCCGTGCCCACCTTTACTGAAAACCCTTCAATGATCGCCAGCGTCAACGGCAGGCGGATCGTAGTGATACTGCCTTTGCTGGAGGTACTCGAAATCTCCACCGTTCCGCGCAGAGTGTCGATGTTGCGCCGCACTACGTCGAGCCCAACCCCGCGGCCGGAAAGATCGGTAACTGATTCCGCCGTGGAGAATCCAGCCTGAAACACGAGATCATAAATATCCTGCTCGCGAATCTCGTCTTTAGCAGAGACGAGGCCAACCCGTATTGCTTTTTCGAGAATCCGTTCGCGGTCGAAGCCTGCTCCGTCGTCTTGCAAGGTGACGATGATATTTCCACCGCGATGCGCCGCGCTCAGCTTGATTACGCCGCAAGGATTCTTGCCAGCCGCCTGACGCACGGCGGGATTCTCCAGTCCGTGATCCACCGAGTTGCGTACCAAGTGCAGTAGAGGATCTTTCAGATGCTCCAGTACGGTCGTATCTACTTCCACATCTCCACCGACCACTTCGAGGCGCGCAAGTTTTCCGTGGCTCCTGGCGAGATCCCGCACCGAACGAACCATCTGCCGAAATAATGGACCGACCGGTACCATCCGTATGCTCATTACTTCGCTTTGCAGATCCATGTACAGGCGCTCCGCCTCGCGGTGCATCTCCAGGATGGTTCGCCCCTGCTCGGTGCCAAGCTTCTCGATCATGCGGCGCAAGCGGCCTTGCGCAATCACGATTTCGCCGGTCAAGTTCAGCATGTGGTCGAGCTTGTCGACATCGGCGCGCAAAGTGCGATGCCCAGCTCCAGGTAGCGTATCGGCTCTTACCGCTGCACCGGATTCTCCCCCAACTCCGTTAGCGGCAATAACTCTTTTTGAGCGCTTCCCGACTTCTTGTGCAATTTCTTTTCTGATCTCGTGTTGTGCCGCCGTAAGCTCCCGGTTCCCAGCCGACGCTGTCGACACCATTGCGCGAAGCTCATCCACGGCCTTCAACAGCAACGAGATCAAATCTGTGCCTGGCACCGTCTGTTGCTCGCGAAAAACGTCCAGCAGATCCTCCACCACGTGGGCGAAGCCGGCGAGTCCAGTGAGTTCCAGTGAGGTCGCGTTTCCTTTGATACTGTGCGCCACACGGAAAATACTGTGTACCAGCTCCGGATCGGATGGACTTGACTCCATCTGGACCAGAACTCGTTCCATCTCGTCCAGGCCCTCTTCCGACTCGGCGAGGAACGACGCGAGAACTGCTCCGCGATCAAAGTCCGCTAAATCCATCGTTCCTCCTTTCGTGGTTCATGCCAATCGACTCGGTCCCGGACTACACTTGCTCAAAACTCTTGATAGTTGTCAGGCCGTCCGCTACTTGAAACACCAGCCTTCGTCCGTGTTTTCCCGAAACTTCTCTTTCCACGATGGGAATGCCCGCAGATCGCAGAAAACTCTCGGCCAGATCGACGTTCCGTGTTCCAACAGACTGCGATGTATTCACCGCGAAGGCGCTGGATCCACCGAAAACTTTGGCTTGCAGGTTTCGCATCTCGCACCCCAAGGCCAGCACCTGTCGCAGCAGTTCGGGATTGGCAACATTGCCGTAGCGCAGACGGTTCGGCCCTTCCGTTTGTCCCTCGGGGAGCAGATAGTGATTCATCCCTCCCGCTTTCTTGTGTCTATCCCATAGGCAGACGGCGGCGCAGGAGCCCAGAATGGTTGAGATCACGATGGGATCGCGAGTCGCAAATACCTGCCCCGGATAAAGAAAATGCCGCGGCTTGTCGGACTCCGGCGGATCAAAACCCTTCATGGCTTCCGCGGGAAGAACTGCCGGATTAAATTTGGAGGAGTTTTCTCTCATCTGGGCATTCCTGCCTCGCCGCTTCCTTGCATTGCAGGCTCGACCGGGCCAAACAAAGGCTTAGCGGCTTCGTCGGAAAGCAGTTTGAACAGTTCCATATCAGACTTGTCGAAAGCGACCTTCTGGGGAAGCAGGCGCAAGAGGGCAAGAACGGCGATCGTTTGATTCGCGACACTGATAGGAACAAATGCCTGGGCCTTGGGCGCTGCTCCCGAACGCTCACGAACCCCGAACTCCACATGACACTCCCCGCGCATCACGCGCTGAAAGCCAGCTTGGCCAAGAGCGTGCAGCAGGTCGTACTCCTCAAGATCGATTCCGAACGACCAATACACTTGAAAAGTCCCGGTGCTGTGATCGAACCGGAATAACCCCATTTCTTCCGAGCCGAGGAAGTTGGCCACAATTTCGCGCAGGCCCTCAATGGCGTCCTCTCGGCTGCTGCTCTCGGATAACCGCCTCCGAGCCGCCCCCAGGCGCAGATCGTTCATGGCCTCCGTTGCAGGTTTCGCGCCAGCCGCACTGCTCTTGTCGCCGTTCATTGGGATCCTTACTGTGCAGAACTTATCTACGCGGACTTTGTTGCGTCTTCACTCACATCAGCTAAGCGTTCTACTCGCCCAAGTAACTCTGTAACAGGGCCACTAATTCGGTACCGTTGACCGGTTTTGTAATGTAATCGTTGCAACCACTCTGGAACCCTGCTTCCATGTAAGATTCCTCACCGCGAGTCGTAACCAGAACAATGGGAATCTCGCGGGTGCTGGCATGCTGGCGCATCATCTTGCAGGCCTCAAATCCATTCATGCGGGGCATAACAACATCCATCAAAATAAGATCGGGACGTTCCAATTGAGCTTTCTCGACCGCTTCCTGCCCGTCATTCGCCGTCACGCATTCGTAGGTCGTACGCCTCTCCAGAATCTCGCGCTCCATCATCAAGGCAGTCCTGGAATCATCAACCACAAGTATTTTCTTAGACATTCATTTCCCCGAGCACTAAAGTGACAGCCGCTGCCGCCTAGCCTGACAAACCTAGGGATCTCCGCTATTTAAGCCAACATTAGTAATGTCTAACACAGCGGGGTAACGCTCGATAGTTACGCGGGTAACGACAAAAAGGGACGCTGAAATCAGCGCCCTCTTTGGAATCCACTTAGCGTTCAATTATGAATGGCGGTCAGCCGTGCTTGATGAAGGTTCCATCCCGCAACTCGGCAACGGCACGGTGGAGTTGCTCCTGCGTATTCATTACGATCGGACCATACCATGCGACCGGCTCCTCGATCGGCTTGCCTGAAACCAACAGGAAGCGGATACCGTCGTCACCGGCTTGCACCACGATCTCATCTCCGCAGTCAAAAAGCACTAACGAGTGATTGCGGGCGTCGTAAACTGCTGGCGCATCCGGTTTTGCGACTTGTTCAGTCAAAACTGCGCGCGGAACCGAAGAATCGCGAAACGTTCCGGAACCAGCGAACACGTAGGCGAACGCATTGCGCGTAGTCTCGATTTTGAGACGCTTCCGCTGTCCGGGAGCGACCGAAATATCGAGGTAATTCGGATCGGCGGCCA
Source organism: uncultured Acidobacteriaceae bacterium (assembly GCA_963818235.1). Classification (GTDB taxonomy): domain Bacteria; phylum Acidobacteriota; class Terriglobia; order Terriglobales; family Acidobacteriaceae; genus Sulfotelmatobacter. Next base: position 990,672 of record CAWFRI010000003.1, on the reverse strand, counting down.
CTCCTTCCACCGGTCCTTTTTGGCCCCAGAATTCGCCGCAGATCACGCGCACATGAGTGCCGTCGTCGTCGGTTACCCCGGGGATTGCGCTCGCGGGAATATCCTGATAGCGCGGATCGGTCATCTTCAAGGCCGACGGAAGATTGGCCCACAACTGAAAACCGTGCATGCGGCCCTGCGGATCGCCCTTTGGCATCTCTTGATGCAGAATGCCGCTGCCGGCGGTCATCCACTGTACGTCGCCAGCCGTCATCTTGCCCTTGTTCCCGAGACTATCTCCGTGTTCGACCGACCCCGCGAGAACATAGGTGATGGTCTCAATCCCCCGGTGCGGGTGCCAGGGAAATCCCGCAAGGTAATCGGCTGGATTCTCATTGCGAAAGTCGTCCAGCAGAAGGAACGGATCGAACTCTTTCGTTTTGCCAAATCCAAAGGCGCGCTGTAGCTTTACCCCCGCGCCCTCGACTGTAGGCTGCGTTTGAATAATCTGCTTCACTGGTCTAAGTGACATAAATATTCCTCTCTGCCGCCCGGTGGTTTGCAGCTTGCGTGCCTAGCGGTCCGATTCATCAAGCTTTTACGAACTGCACATCCAGCGTGATCGTCACTTCTTCGCCCACCAAAATACCACCGGTTTCAAGGGTTGCATTCCAGGTAAGACCAAAGTCTTTCCGATTGATTTTTGTGGTAGCGGAGACTGCAATTCGCGTATTGCCCCAGGGATCTTTTGCGGGCGGAGTTGGCCCTTCCACCGAAAAACTCACCTTTCGCGTGACGCCATGAAGCGAAAGATCTCCTTCCACGGCAAGTTCTCCCTCACGGACGGCGCTGATGCGCGTGGACGTGAACGACATTGTGGGAAACTTTTCCGCGTCAAAAAAGTCGGCGCTCTTTAAATGCGTGTCACGCTGCGGGTCGCGCGTTTCGATCGACCCCACTTCGATCTCGGCTTCCACTTGAGACTTGGAAAGGTCAGGTTGATCGAGAGTTAATGTCCCTTTGATTTTGGTAAAGTGCCCTTTCACGTTGGAAATCATCATGTGCTTCACCTTGAACTCGGCAACGGAGTGCACCGGGTCGATGTTCCAGATGGTGGTGGCGGCAGTAGTTAGCGGCGCAGCTTGTGTGGTCATCGGTATTCTCTCTCCTCCCCGTTGGATGCGTTAGCACGATATTCGTTGCAACATCTATATGAGCCAAAAAAAAGTTATACCACTTGGGTGCGGGCCTCATACAGTAGCTTCATGAGCGCAGCAAGTTGTTTCGTGCCCAAGTGTCCCAACTGCTTGCAATGTACCGATCGCACCGGCTCATCGAGTCGCCCTAACAGCCTAAGTCCGCTCGGCGCGATGCGAGTCATCACCATCCGCCGGTCTTTGGTTTCGCGGCAGCGCGAAATCAGTCCGCGCTTTTCCAGCCGGTCGAGCAGGCGGGTGATGTCCGGATCGCGCGTGATCATGCGATCGGCAATTTCCCCGCAGGGCAATTCTTCGCTCGCGCCGCGCAATATGCGGAGCACGTTGTATTGCGTCGGCGAAAGGTCTTCGCTCTTCAAAACTTCAGCCAGCCTCCGGGAAAGGATATCCGTCGTGCGCAGCAGATCCAGGAATACTCCTTCCTCCGGGCAGGCGGACGTGCGTGGCGACACTTCCTTGTTCACAACTTATTATTACTCGTTATAACGACTATTGTCAAGACGTGCATCCAGGCGCAATTAACCCTTGGGGGATTTCGACTAACCTACCGGCGATAACACCGATCCACAGCCTCAATTTAAGCTCGGATCAACCAAGAAATTCAGCCGGCCTTCACCCCTTTAGGTGCCGACCGGCTGACATCATGGGGCACATCTCGCTGTCGCGTATTTCACCTCGTGAGGCGCGGGAGTGTGGGAGGCATTGCCTTGACTGGTACGCGCCGATTGCTGGAGGTTCCCATCCAACCCAGCTTGGATGCTGGGCTAATGGCACGGCTTTCGCCCATCCAGCCAGTCGAAACCGCGACATTGTTGTGCAGCGCCGGTGCGTTCACTTCCGTTGCGACCTTCGCCGCGGCCACTGGCTTTGCCATGGTTCCGATCACCGGCATGTGGTCCCAGATGCGCAGGCCAGAACCGCCAGCTACGATTGCATTGCTGTGTCCCAATCCCGCCACCATAATTGGCTTGGAAGCGATTGGCTTGGCGATGCTGATTCCCACAAGGCGAGCGGTGCTGGTTAGCACGGGCGCTTTGCTCTTGTTGATTGGCGACTTTGCCGTGGCAGTGATTGCCTGTGACGATGAAGGCTGGTTCTTCGAGCCGGGTCCAGTCACGGAAGTCAGGGTGAGTACCGCGCTGTTGCCGGTATAGGAAACTGTGAATACATCGGTACCGGAGGTAACGGTTCCGTTGGTGAACGAACCCGTCAGCGTTCCGGTCGTGGTCAGAATCGTGAATGTGTCGCCGATATTGCCAGAATTTAATACCAGGCCATTCACAATGGCAGCGGTCAGAGTACCGCCCAAGCTGGCGTTGCCACTGACACTCAGTGCGCTATAGGTTCCGGTGGTTAGTCCGCCAATGGACACCTTCATCGTGCCAGTGGCCAGCTGGGTATAACTTCCGGTAATGGCGAGCAAGCCCGCCTTGCCGTTGTCACCAACGTTCAGCGTCACGGCCGTCCCGCTCGCATTGCCCACCGAGGTGTTGCCGGCAAGAGTGCCCGCGCCGAAGATTGACCCGCCTGTGGCCGTTACGTTCGTGGCCGCCAGCGTTCCGTCCACGGTCGTCGTACCTGCGGTCTGAGAATAGGTATGCCCTGCTCCAGTCAGTGTCAACGTGTCGCCAGCGTTCACGGTTACTGTGCTCGAGTTAGTAAAAGTCGCGGCAGTGGTTGAAACATTGTTGCCGGAGCCTGCGATGGTCAAAGTCTTGGTATTCTTGGCAAACGCCGCCAGCGCATTAACACCGTTAGAATTGATAGTGCCTCCTTGCAGAGTCAAAGTAGCAGAGTTGGTGGTAACGCTGATGCCGGCAGTGGTCAGATCGAGATTGCCACCCAGCACATATGTCCCAGCCGACAGAGTAGCGCCACTGATCTGTGTCAGCTTCGAGGCGGTGAAACTGTCGTTGCCGTTGATCGTCAGCGTACCCGTGTTGCTGAAGCTCGCTGCGGTAGTGGAAACATTGTTGCTTACGCCTCCAATTGTCAGCTTACCGCTATTGGTTGCAAGACCCGCCAGGGTATTCGTGCTGTTCGAAGTATTCTCGATCGTTCCGCCGGCCAGTGTAAGCGTAGCGGCATTGGTGGTAATGGTCTGCGCGGCGCCAGATAAGTTCAGATTCGCATCCAGCACGTAGGTTCCGGCTGTTAGTGAACCGCTGCTGATCTGACTTAAAGAGCCGACGGTGAAGCTCTCGTTCGGCAGCAACGTAAGCGAACCGGCGTTGCTGAAGGCACCCGCGTCTGCGAAGGCCAGGCCGCCGATAGTCAGAGAGCCGGTGGATGTAATGCTGGTCAGACCCGCCAGCATGTTGGTGGTGCATCCGGTACAGGTATTGAAGAGCTGGCCACCGCCTTCCACAGTCACGTTCGCGGCCAAGGTCGAGATGCCGTTGCTTCCAGCATTCCATTGGATATTGCTGCCGTCCGCGATATAGGTGCCTCCGGTCAGCGTGCTGGTGCTTTGGTTGTCGTTGGTTAGGAAGGTGACACCCGGGCCTTCGATGGTCAGGGTGGCACCGTCGGCCTCCAGAATGCCGGTGTTACTGACATTCTGACCGTTGATGTTGATCAGCAGATTACCGCTCGCATTCGCCAGAATTGTACCGGCGTTTACCAAACCCATTTGGCCATTGCCGATATTGCCCGCACCCTGGATTGTGGCCTGATTGGTTAGTATGTCGGATGGAGCCGCCGCTAAGATAAAGTTATTGGCATTGCCGGACATCGTAATTGTTCCGCCGCCCAGAGTAACAGGCCCTTCGATCACTAACTCGGTGAGATTGCCAGAGGAGTTCAGTTGCACCGCACCCAGTTGCGTATAGCTTCCACTTTCGAGGTCAAGGGTCGCGTTATTATCGATTTTCAAGATGCCACCCGCGGAGTTGTTGAGGGCTCCTCCAAGAACATTCGCGCCCGTTGCAATTTCAACAGTGCCGGTGGAACTGTTGGTGATTGTGCTTCCGCCGTGGATCGTACTGGTGTTCAGCTGCAATAGCGAAGCTCCGGTCAGTGTAATCGCCCCGCTGTTGACCGTTGAACTGTTTAATTGGACGGTACCGGTGTTGGCCGAGATTGTTCCTCCGGCGTTATTGATGACTCCGCTGCTCGACAGCGCCAAGGTTGCACCAGAAGTCGCCTCTAGCGTGCCTGTGTTCGTCACGCCTCCGTTGGCTTGGATGGTCAGCCCTGCCGTGCCGTCCGAATTGATAGTTCCAGAATTTACGAGCGTCATCTGGCCGTGACCAATCTGTCCTGCTCCCTGAATGGTCTCCTGGTTGTTCAAAGTATTAGAGGATGTCTGGCCGAAGATGTAATTTTGAGCATTGTTCGAGAGGGTTACGGCTCCGCCGCTGAGGGTAACATTCCCATCTAGCACCAATTCAGTGAAGTTCCCCGACGAGTTCAGTTGCACCGCGCCTAACTGAGCATAGGTTCCGCTGCCCAAGAATAGCGTCGCATTGTTATCGATCTTAAAAATGCCGCCAGCAGAGTTGTTAATTGTTCCGCCCAGGGTGTTTGTACCTGACGCGATTTCGATGGTCCCGGTTGAACTGTTTGTGACGGTCCCACCCTTAATGGTTGCAGTGTTTAACTGTAATGACGACGCTCCAACCAGCGTTACGGCGCCGCCGATGACGGTCGAGCTATTCACTTGCAAGATGCCCGTGTTGGCGGTGATTGAGCCTTCGGCATTGTTCACAACCCCTGTACTGGACAACACAAGCGTGGCGCCGGAGGTTGCTTCCAGCATACCCGTGTTAGTTACTCCGCCATTGGCCTGGATGGTTAATCCAGCCGACTGATTCGAGTTGATTGTTCCGGAGTTCACCAGCGTCATCACGCCGTGACCTATCTGTCCCGCACCCTGAATCGTTTCTTGATTGGTTAGAGTGTTTGAGGAGGTCGCACCGAAGATGTAATTTTGAGCATTGTTCGATAGGGTTACCGTACCGCCGCTTAGGGTGACGTTACCATCCAGTACTAACTCAGTGAAGTTGCCTGAGGAGCTCAGTTGAACCGCTCCGAGTTGCGAGTAAGTGCCACCTTCGAGATCTAGAGTCGCGTTATTGTCAATTTTGAAGACGCCGCCGGCGGAGTTGTTGATCGTACCGCCCATGGTGTTCGTGCCCGACGCTATTTCGATGGTACCCGTGGAACTGTTCGTTACAGTTCCGCCATGGACTATGCCGGTATTTAACTGTAGCGATGATGCGCCAACCAGCGTAATCGCGCCGCCGCTTACCGTGGAGCTGTTTACTTGCAACGTGCCGGTGTTGGCCGTGATCGTGCCCCCGGCATTGTTTACAACGCCAGTGCTCGATAATGTCAGTGTGGCACCGGAGGTCGCCTCCAGAGTTCCAGCGTTGGTTACCCCGCCGTTCGCTTGGATCGTGATTCCTGAGGACTGATTCGAATTAATTGTCCCTGTATTAACCAGAGTCATCTGCCCGTGGCCAATCTGTCCGGCTCCCTGAATCGTTTCCTGATTGGTGAGAGTATCAGAGGAGACTTGTCCGAAAATGTAGTTTTGCGAGTTGTTGGAGAGAGTAACACTCCCACCGCTCAAGGTCACATCTCCATCCAAAACCAATTCGGTGAAGTTTCCAGTAGAGTTCAACTGCACTGTTCCGAGCTGGGAGTAGATCCCACCTTCGAGATTAAGCGTCGCATTGTTATCAATCTTGAACGTGCCCCCGGCGGAGTTATTGATAGTGCCGCCCAGCGTGTTCGTCCCTGACGCGATTTCGATTGTGCCGGTGGCGCTGTTGGTGACCGTGCCACCGTGGACTACTGCAGTATTCAGCTGCAGAGTTGAGGCTCCCGTGAGCGTTATATTCCCGCCACTCACTGTGGAACTGTTCACTTGTACGGTGCCGGTGTTGGCCGAGATCGTGCCTGCGGTATTGTTGATAACGCCTGAGCTCGACAATGTCAGCGTGGATCCTGCGGTCGCTTCTAGAGTTCCAGTATTGGTGACTCCACCGTTGGCTTGGATTGTTATGCCAGTTGACTGATTCGAGTTAATTGTTCCGGCATTCACCAGCGTCATCTGACCGTGCCCGATCTGTCCTGCACCGGAAATCGTCTCCTTATTGGTAAGCGTATCGGTTGAAATCTGCCCAAAAATGTAATTTTGTGAATTATTCGAAAGGGTTACGGCCCCGCCGCTTAGGGTTACATTGCCTTCCAAAACTAATTCCGTGAAATTGCCCGAGGAGTTCAATTGCACAGTTCCCAGTTGAGAGTAGGTCCCGCCCTCCAAGTCGAGCGTCGCGTTGTTATCGATCTTGAAGGCTCCGCCAGCGGAATTGTTGATGGTCCCGCCGAGCACGTTTGTGCCGGATTCAACTTCGATCGTCCCTGTCGCGCTATTCGTCAGCGTGCTTCCGTTGTGAATTGTGCCAGTATTTAACTGGAGGGTGCCCGCGCCGGAAATCGTAACGTTGCCACCACTCACTGTCGAACTGTTCACCTGCACCGTGCTGGCGTTAGCCAAGATCGTACCGCCCGCACCGTTGATCGTCCCCGTATTGGACAAAACCAAGGTTGCCCCGGCCGTAGCCTCCACTGTGCCGGTATTGGTGAAGCCATCGTTCGCGTCAATGGTCATGCCAGCGGACAGGTTCGCATCAATCGTTCCGGAGTTGACCAGCGCCATCTGGCCGTGTCCGATTTGGCCCGCTCCCTGGATCGTTTCCTGGTTGGTCAGTTGGTCAAGCGCGTTGGCCCCTTGGATATAGTTCTGAGAGTTGTTCGAGAGTGTAACGGTTCCGGTTCCGCTCAGGGTTACATTGCCCCCCAGCACCAGTTCGGTGAAGTTTCCGGTCGAGCTAAGGTTTATGGCGCCGTTGTTGGTTATGTTTCCATCCACAGTAAGGGTGACATTGTTAAGGATCGTCGCAGAATCGGCCGCATTGCTGAGGGTGAGGGTACCGATGGCAGGAATAGTACTAGAATCCACATCGGTGGCCGCGGTGGTTAGATTAATAAGGATGTTCTCGCCGCTGGTGATGGCACCGTCATTCCAGTTGCTGGCATTGCTCCAGTCGGCATTCGAGCCGTTGCCCGTCCAGGTATCTGTAGTCGCGGGAGGCCTCCCATTTCGCGTGGCCCTTTGCCCCGAGACAGGGCTCGCCGCAGGAACGGCATTCAACATCTGCTGCGAACGGGTATGCTTCGATCTTGCGGTTTGCGCCAAAGCAATACCCTGAAGGCCGAAGAAAACTGTGAGGAGGGAGAAAGATGCTATCCACAGAGTGGATACACGGGAAGTCGGGCGCATGGGAACTCTCCAGGAGAAAATTTGTGTTCTGGCAGAACTGATTCGTGGCACAATACTCACGGCCAAAAGGCTTATCAATGGCTGCTGGACGTGGAGTCTATATGATCCCCTTTCTAATGTCCTCACGAAATTCTTAAGAATTCTAAAGGGTAGCAAACACCTGTGGATTACAAACCAACTATGCAAGAAGCTGCACATTCTTCGGGTCGGGTATGGCGCTTCACCGATTATGAATTCGATGAATTAGGACATGAACTGCGCGTTAAAGGAAAGCCTATCGAGTTGGAGACGAAGCCACTCGATATTCTGTTACAGCTGCTTCTTCATGCCGGCGAGGTTGTCACCAAAGAAGAATTACTGGAATCGGTCTGGCCAAATGTATCGGTCGTTGAGGGATCCTTAGCGACCGCTATCTCGAAGCTGCGCAAAGCAATGGGGGACGATGATCACCCGGTGATTGTCACCGTTCCTCGAGTCGGCTATCGGCTGGCTGTGCCGGTGTACTGCAAAACGGTCGCTGCCTCCGTTGGACCGGAACTTGGATTCAAAGCTGGTGATGCCGTCCCCGGACGCGACCAGTGGCGGCTAGTACGGGCCATGGACGTGTCGGGATCCAGCGAGGTTTGGCTCGCCGAGAATCCTAAGACACACGAGCAGCGTGTATTTAAGTTCGCTGCCGACGGAGTTCGGCTGAAAGGGCTAAAGCGCGAGATCACGATCTCGCGATTCCTGCGGGAGTCGCTGGGAGATCGGCCGGAGTTTGTACGAATTCTCGAATGGAATTTCGAAACTCAACCTTTTTCGCTGGAAAGCGAATACGCAGGAGCAAACCTGGCGGAGTGGGCTGAAGCGCAGGGAGGCCTCTCTAAGATTCCCTTTGCCACCCGGCTGCAATTGCTGATTGATGTTGCCAAGGCAGTCGCCGCTGCACACGATATCGGAGTGCTGCACAAAGACTTGAAACCGGCCAATCTGTTGGTAGTACCTGCGGCCAACGGAAACTGGCAGATCAAAGTAGCGGACTTCGGCAGTGCTTCCCTGTTCGATCCAACGCGACTTCACGCTTTGGGAATCACGAATCTCGGATTCACGCAGACGGCTTCGCTTGAAGCTCAGTCCTTAACCGGAACCTTGATGTACCTGGCTCTTGAAGTGTTGGCGGGGCAATCCCCCAGCGCCGCCGCCGATGTATATGCCCTGGGCGTCATGCTCTATCAGTTAACAGTGGGAGATTTCCGCAGGCCGCTAGCGCCCGGATGGGAAGCGGAAGTTACAGACCCATTGCTGCGTGAAGATATTGCAGAAGCTGCCTGCGGCGATCCCGCCAAGCGAATGAATAGCGCCGCAATCCTAGTCGAGCGGCTGCTCACCCTTGATCAGCGCCGCATCAAGCGCAACGAACTGGAAGCCGCTAAACTTCGCGCCCAAATCGCGGAGCGCAAGCTGGCCGTAACGCACGCCCGCAGACCATGGGTTGTGTTTGCCGTGATCGTATTGGCTGTGGGAGTTGGCGTAAGTCTTACGCTATATCGCAGAGCCATCCACGAGCGCGACAATGCTAACCGCCAGACTGCGATCGCGAGCACAATCAACCGATTTCTTTCCGAAGATTTGCTGGGACGCAGCAATCCGTTCGTAAGTGGAAAGTCTGGCGAGTCGCTCATGGACGCGATTAAACAGGCCTCGCCCAGTATCGACCGGAAATTCAAAGATGAACCATTGGTTGCGGCCCGTCTTCATCTGACGATTGCCCATGCTCTCGATAATCGGACAGACTTTCCCGATGCTCGTCAGGAATATGACCGCGCCGTTGTGCTCTTCAGCCAAGTCGATGGGGATTTGTCGCAGGACGCGATCATGGCTCAGTTGCAGCGGTCAACGCTGGAAGCCCGCAGCTATGAAAAGAACTCTCTGCCGCTGGCCAAGTCGATTCTCGAACAGCAAAAAACTTTGATTGCCAAACTGCCGCATCCGCGGCCGGACCTTCAGGTTTGGCTTCACTCCGCGCAAGGCATGATCGCCCTTATCGAGAACAACGCGAAGGCCGCTGCGGAGAACTTTCAGGCCGCATCCGACGGTGCGGAAGTGCTTCCTGAGTTTGACGAAGCTGCACGATTAACATTCAAACAAAGGCTGGGCTTCGCCTATATCCGAATGGGCGAGGGAGCCAAGGCCGAGCAGACATTTCGCGATCTCATCGCCGCTTTCACGCGCGTAGCCGGTCCGGATAGTCCCAACGTTCTAAGAGTTCGACTTAACCTTGCACAAGCCTTCATGATTCAGAATAAACATGCGGAGACGGTTCAGGAAGCGAATGCCATCTACCCGGAGTTCTTGTCCCGCCTGGGGCCGGATCACGAACTTACCATGCAGCTATTGACTACGCGGGCGCAGTCGGAAGGCAGCCTTGAGCTTTGGGATGATGCCATTCGCGACGACCTGGCCATCCATGAAATAGCCGTCCGCAAGCAGGGCCCGCTTTCTTTTTTCGCTATAGGAACCTTGGCAGATGGTTCGCTGGCGCAGTGCCGCGCTGGCCATTATCGGGACGGCGAATCAAATGCCCGGCAGGCCTATGAATCGTCTATAAAAGCATTTGGCCCGCGCGCCGGACTGACCGGAGGCGCCGCTTATAGTTTGGCCAGTTGCCTAATCGGCTTGGGCAAGTTGGACGAAGCAACTTCCCTTTTGCAGAAAATCGATGTGAACGCTGTCGCACAACTCGCAGGCGACCCCGACTGGGGTGCGGGAGTAACGCTGGCCGAGGCTCAAATCGCTTATCGCAAACGCAATTTTGACGTGGCGAACGCGAATGTTCAGACGATCACCCCGATATTTACACGCAAGGATGCAGAGCCCTACCAGAAACGCGCATTCGAATCCTTAAAAGATGCGCTGAACAAATAGGCAGCCGGAAGAAGTCGATTCGAAATGGCAGCCGCACGGGTACGGCAAATCAGATTGGCCAGTACCCTAAAACAACACCGAGGCGTTACTCGGTTGTGTAATTAATTTCCATTCGCCGAGCCTGAAAGCTAGAGACGTAGAGGACCAGCAAAGCCACGCTTACGATGCCTAAAATCGCGACAGGCGCAGAAACCGGATCAGGATTGGAGACCAGCAATGACAGAATAGGCGGAGAACCCGGAGGACTGGGGATATCCACTGGGCACAGCGATTTCAGGTAATAGATTATGCTAATTTTTTTGAGCAATGCAGGCAGGAATGGATTCACCGCTTCCCAGATCAGGATCACCGCAGCCGGCAGAATCGGATTCCTGAACAACATTCCAGCGGCTAGAAAAAAAGCTCCATAGCCCAGGCACGCCAGCGCAGTAACTCCCAGGTAAGCGGCGGAGTGGGCCAGCCCATGATTCTGAAAAAGGTAAAGCTCCCGCGTGTTCGGACTAAAGCTCCACGTGAATACAATGAGCTGGAGCAATTCGCTGGTCACGAAAATAACGCAGGTTGCCAGCAGGCCAGCCAGGAATTTCCCCACCATTAATACTTCGCGGCGAATCGGCGCGAGAAAATAAAAGTGGAGGCTCTTGTCGAGGATTTCGCCGCGGAAGAGATTCATGAAGATTCCCAGACAGCCAAAGAAGACCGCAAGCCGGAGATAGAAGAACTGGAATACTCCGGCAAAAACAACAGTGTCCTCGCCTAAATCAAACGCTGGGCGAACCTCCACGCTTTCTACCTTGCCTTCCGCCAAATCGAGAACCAGATCGTCGACTCCGTCCGAGTAATGGTAGCTTTCATGAGCAACATTCGCGAATGAGTCCGGGCCCGTCTGGGTCCGTTGATTCCAGTGGAAACGTATCGGAGGCTTTCCCAGTTGCGCGATGACCTCTTCACCTGTCATCCCCGATTTAATTGCAAGCAAGTCCGCCGCAGTCAACCGTTTCTCACTGCGGCTGGCGATTCGGCTGCTTTGATCCCGCCGGTGCGAGATTTCGAAAGCGTGGCCAGTGAAGAGAAGGAGTGGCAACAGCGCGAGCACATAGATCCAAAGGCCGCGCCGGGCAAAGAAAGTCTTTTTCATTTCCAGCCGAATGACGGACTTGATCTGAGCCCACCAGAGTTTGCTCATCGCGCGACCTCGTCGTTACCGATCAAGTATTCGTACACGGAGTTCACATCGTCGTCGGCGGGCGCGACGGATTCGATCTCAACTCCGTTTAGAGCGATGTGGTTCAACATAAGATAAAAGCTGTCGGCGTCGCGGGTCTTGATCAACAGGCCTCCCTCGTCGTTGTGGATGCGAACTTCGAGGGTGTGCTGTGACTCCATCATCTTCGCGGCAAGATCGCGGGGATGATCGCAGCGGATAAGAATCTGCGCCGGATGCTCGCGAATTTCGTCGCGCACACTGTGGATTGGCCCCTCAGCCACAACATATCCGTTGCTCAGCAAGATGACCTGGTCGGAGATCGCATCGACCTCGTGCAGAATGTGGCTGGAAAGAATCACATAACAACCCTCAGCTGCCGCCGAACGAAACAGCGCGATCATCTCAGCGCGAGCCAGCGGGTCGAGTCCGTTCAGAGGTTCGTCGAGAATCAACACGCGCGGATTGTGGCACAGAGCCTGAGCCAGCCGGATGCGCTGGCGCATGCCTTTGCTATAACCTGCGACGTTGCGGCCCGCGGCCTCGGTAAGATTAACGCGTTCAATCGCCCGCCAGGCCAGTTGATCCGCAGTCTGAGCATCGCTGCCCGCGAGTCGAAGATAGGAGGAAACAAATTGAAACCCCGTCAAACCTTTCGGGAATGAATCGAACTGCGTGCTGTAGCCGACAATTTTGAACAATTTCTCCGGTTCGGTCGGAGCGAGGCCCAGCACTTGGATTCGTCCGCGCGTAGGACGCACCAGGCCGGTCATCAAGTTCATCAGCGTAGTTTTTCCCGAACCGTTTGGACCCACCAGGCTGGTCACGCCCGGAGGAATGGAGAGATTGACGCGGTTCACGCCGAGAATCTCGCCATAGAACCTGGAGACATCCTCGAAGACGATGCGATCATTCACCGCCCCGCCGTTCACTTGATCACCTCGTAGGCGCGAACCTTTCGCACCAGCAGCGCGAGGCAGACTCCGCAGTAAATGAGCAACGCCCCCCAGGCTTTCGCAGACGACATCGATCGCCCACTATCGATTCGAAACAGCGAGGTCCAAACCGTTGCCATCAGATAACTGATATCGATGAAATGACCGGACTGGGTGCGCATTACGCCATTGATGGCCTGGGCGAAGCCGGCTCCGAAGAACAGGACGGCTAGCAGCAGCGCGCCAGCGACGATCCTCCACTTCACCCAGGCTGATAAAGCCATGGCAAGAAGGGACAGAATCGCAATCCATATTAAAGAAGAGAGGATAAGACTGCCGGCGATCCACAGATGTTGCCAGGCCCACTCCGATCCGGCAACGCTGGACTGCGCGGTGAACAGAACCAGTCCAGGAATCCACGTAATCTGCGAAAGCAAAATCGCCAGCACTGAAGCCTTGCCCAGCACATATTCGGCGCGAGAGAACGGCCGGCAGAAATATAAAGGCAACGCCCCATTGGCAATGTCCGGCGAGATCAGCCCCGGCCCGGTGAAGGCGGTAAGCACAAACGCGAGCACGCCTTGCACGTTCATGAAGTAGAAAAAAAACTTGTTGTCGATTCTGATCGTCTGATTGCCGACGCCGAGTCCTTCAAGAAAACTTAGATTATGAGCAACGTAGATTCCGATCAGGCAAAGCAGGGGATAGAAAAAGCAGAGCACGAAAAGCCCGGTCTGGAACTTCGAACGAAACAGATTTTTCCTCGAATAGCGGAAAAGAACCAAGCAACGCGACCACGCCGGAGTAAGCGATCCTGAATACGACGTGTAAGTGCGTCTATAAACGGCCATGGTTCTTCTCCAGAACGCCGAACTTCAGATCGCTCTTAACATGCACATGAATGACGTGCCCACTCAATTTCGGTTCGATATGCTCCAACGAACGCTCAACCTTCCATCGCTTTTAAGAAAATATCTTCGAGCGTATCGCGGCGGAAATTCAGCCTTCGAATGCGCACATCGTGCTCGGCGGCGATGCGATAAATGTCACGAACCTCGACCCCCTCGGCAAGGATCATTTTCAGCCGGTTGGCGGTAGTAGCGCATTCGCAGCCAAGTTTTTCGATAGCGCCGGCAAAATCTCCATTGGCGCCATAGGTCTCCAGTTCCAGAAATCTCTTGTTCGCCTTCCGCTCTTCCTCAAGGTTCGAATAATGAGCGATGCGGCCCCGTTTCAAGATCAGCACTTCGTCGCAAGTGTCTTCCACGTCGCGCAGAAGGTGCGAGCACAGTACGATCTGCAACTGCTTGCTGTCGCGGATGTCGCGGATCATGCGGATCATGCGCTGCCGCGCCGAAGGATCTAGACCGTTCGTAGGCTCATCGAGGATCAAAAGCTTTGGTCCGTGGGCGATTGCCTGGGCCAACTTCGCCAGCTGTTTCATACCGAGCGAATAAGTTCCCAGTTGCCGATATCGCGCCTCGGCCAGCCCGACGCAGAACAGAGCTTCATGCGCGCGCTCCAACGCCGCCGCTGGAGGCACGCCGGAAAGCTCCGCCATCATTTGCACGAACGAGACAGCGCTTATTTTTGAGATGAACGCATCATTCTCGGGCATATAGCCGACCAGGCTTCGAATCATCCGCGTGTGCGTTCCAATGTCATATCCCAGCACCGACGCAGAACCAGAAGCAGGCTTGTAGAAGCCGAGAAGTGTATTAATCAAGGTAGATTTGCCAGCGCCGTTCGGGCCCAGCAGACCAATGGCTCTCCCGCGCAACGAACAAATCAGATTCTGCAGAATTTCACGGCTGCCAAAATGGACTGAGAGGCCCTGCAACTCAATTACCGGCGTAGCCGGAGTGGCAGCAGTTTTCTCATTCACGAGGTCTGCTGCTCCGTTCTGAATCACTGTGCTCATTGAGGGCAGGGTCTAAACCATTGCGTAGAACTTACTGCGTCGAACCCGGAGGGATCAAGGCTCTCCCAAAAAACATCTGCGGCGGAAACGCCCCGCCCTGGCCTATCGTCATAAGAGTACCCAGGTCGAAACCCATAAAACCGGTATCGCTCGCGACCACGATCTGATCGGGCTCGCCATAAACATAGATCAGCCCTGGTGCCGTATTGGCTTGAAGCGTCGCAATAGATTTTTCCTGTTGCGCCGTCAGCGTCCCCACGGCTTTGATCTGATCCACCAGCGGCCCAACTACCGGACCTATATTGTGATAAAAGATCGCCGAGAAATTCGTATACCCATCGCTCGGCAGCAGCGCTTGAAAAGTTTGGGAATGGGGCAATGAGTTTCCCGATTGGCGATCCCGAATTGCTCCAGACAGCGTGCTGATGTCCGGTCCAGCAATCAGGTAACTGTCAAAGTAGGTGTAGTCAATTTCGAAATTCGGCTGGCTTGAATTGTGGATCGTGTAGTAAGTCTGCGAGCCAACTTCTTGTTGCGTAAGCTGGAGCGAGCCGTTCGACGACTGTGGCTCTCGGTTAAAGCTATCGACAAGTTTTCCGATCGTCGATTGCAAAGTCGCTGGATCGTAAACCTCGAATACTGCCTTCCACCTCGGGGTCGGCAGTACCGGGCCATCAAGCGCGAAGGTCACCTCGCCGCCGAGGGGCGCCGTGATGTCATCGAGCACGTTCACGCTCGTCTTGCTCTCGAATTTTGCCAGCTCCTGAGCGAAGTTCGGGTCGCTGCTTCCGATTATCTGGAATAACTCTTGCACGATGCTCCTGGGATTCTTAATGATCAAAGAATTCACCATGCTTGCATCCGGCGAAATGAATTCCAAACCACTCATGGAGGCGGGCGCAGCCAGCCACGACGCCATGCCATGGCGCTCGGACGCGAACGTCAGTGCCGCGCGATTTTCCGTCTTGCCTCCGACCTCGCGGCGTTCCATCATCAGATATCGGACATCCCCTATTCCAGGAGGTAGCTGCTTACTACTTCCATTTCCATCAGGTACGTTTTGCGCGATAATTTGTTCCATATCCGCGCAAAATAGCCAGCCCGCTCCTTGCTGGTAGGAACGAATCACCTGCTTGTAGAGTGGAGTCCCGGTGAAAGCGCTCGCGCCGGACTCTTGCAGCCGCGCCACCGTACGCTGCAGTTCGCCGATATCCGGACTCGCTACCAGGAAATCATTGTTCAAGTAAACCAGAAACGGCCTGCCCGGCGACGGAGTTGCAGTCGAGGGATCCAGCACAATCTGAAGCGCTGCTGGCTTACCATCTGTACCCAGTCGCTTCATCTCATTCCCGAGAAAAACGTCCAGTCCGGGCTGCTGGACCCTGGCCAGCACAACCGGAGCACTGTATTTCGAACCGTCTTTCGCCACCGCGAATACGATCTCATTCCCCAGATAGCTGCTGAACGTCTTTAACTGGTTGATGACGTCGCCGAGTTTCGCTCCCTTACCCTGTTGCTGTTGGCGCCACCAATCGCGCAGCGCCGGGCTTTGTTGTAGCCGTTCCTGGAATACTTGGCCAGCCTCACCTAGAGTGGCCGCCAAATTCGGGATCGCGGCATAGACGACTGTATGATCCGGAACGTACGGCAGGAGATCGGAACTATACCGCAATCCCGGGCCTGGAATCGCCTCAAACTGTTTTTGTATCGCAGAAAAGTCCCCCAGCAAGGCGAGGTATTTTGCCGAGTTATGGCTCCACGCAATCTCGTTTTGAATGGGGACTTTGGAAAGGCTGGCGTTGGATGTCGCTTCGGCGCCGGCCGTCAGGTCGGTCGTCTGATCGCCCGAAGCAACTCGAACCACTCCTTCGATCACCGCCACGCGAGAGCCCTTGGTGCCGTGGTTCACGGAGAAGATTGTTCCTTTCACCGATACCAAACAATCGTCCGTAGCGACATAGAGCCGGCCTGTCCGCTGCTTCGCAGCCTGCACGATAATGCGGCCCCCATCCAGATGGATGGTAGTTCCCTTCCATCCCCGAGATACCGAAAGGTCGGCGCGCTCACTCATCTCAACCAGCGATCCATCGAGCAGGCGAACCACAGCATGGGAGCCCTTGGCCGTGCGGATCTCATCGCCATTTCTAATCTGATAACCCGCGGGAATCACGCGCACTTGATCGTCAGAAACGGCATAGAGCGGGCCATCCACATTCTGGACTGCGCCACGAATAACATGCTGGCCAGGGAAAAGACCGTTGACTGCGGCGATCCCCCCAACCGCAACCAGCAGAACGGCAACAGCGCTCATAGCCCATTGCCACACCGGAAAACCGCCAGATGTCTTCACCCGCACATCTGGATGCCAGACGGGCTGCAGTTCGCCGCTGCGGGCGTGCTCGACCGCATGCCGGCACGCGACACACTGATGCACATGGTCTTCCAACAGCAACCTGCGAGCTTCGGTCAGAGTCTCATCCAGATAGGCCGGGATGAGACTTTGAAAATCTTCGCAGCTCACCAGCCGGTGCAGGCTGCGCTCGGCAATCGGAGACCCCTTGATCGAATTCCAGACGCGCTCACCCGCCTGCGAGACCACCTGGTCGTCCACATGTTCATCGCGAATTTCAGAAATTAATCGGTCGAATTTATGATCGCTCATGATCTGTCTCCTAGATACGGACGTAGCTGCTTGCGCAGCTGTTGGCGAGCGCGATGGACGATTACCGCCACCAGCACTTGCGAGATGCCCAGCGTTTCGGCAATCTCCGGATTGCTCATGCCCTCCAGAAAGCGCAGCGCAAAAATCTCCGCCGAGCGGGGCTTTAACTGACTCAGAGCGTGAGTTAAGGCCTGCCGGAGACCGGAGATATCGGATTGCCTGGGCGCGACGGGCACAAGGCCGGAACTCTCTTCTTGAAGAGGAACTGTCTGATCAGATTGCCTCGATCGGATCACATCGAGGGCGGCGTTAATGGCGGCCTGGCGCAGATAGCTTTCCACGTTTTCGAGCGGGTCAGCGCTCCGGCGGCGCCGCAACAGGCGCAGGAAGACCGTCTGCAATGCATCTTCCGCGTCTCCGGCGTTGCCCGTGATCCGGTAGGCGGTGCGGAACACGAGCCCGTGATGCTCGCGAAAGGCTCGCTCGAGTTCGTCCGGAATCGCGATTGCGGCTTCCTCTAGTACGGTCAGCAAATGCGCCTCCAGTATTTCTTGTTCTTCAGTAAAGACGCAGTGCCGCGCGGATTATTACAACCAATGCAAATAAATTTAACCGATGTTTCAGAACTGAGGCCCGAAAATGACGGTGGATCACTGATAATCCTTTTTCCCGCTCAGGTGGAAACAAGCAGCGGGGACGAACCGGTGCGACCGTGAATCGGTATGACTATTCGTAACCACTTTTCAAACTTTGGTACTCTCCACAAAATTAACCCTCTCCAATAAGGTTGAAGCAAGGGTGAGCCGTCCCAACTATGTCTTCCCTACCGGAGCACCCTGCAAACTGTCCCGGGCTACTCTGCGAATCGCATCTATTTGGAGCGGCGTGTAATTATGAAAAAGCTTCTGTCGGTATCTCTTTTCCTGGTCCTCGGATTCATACAGAATCTTGAGGCTCAAAGCAAACTCAGCCAATTCTCCACACCGACCGCCGGTCAGCGCACTGCGCTGCAATCCTCCGCCGACTCCCGTGCCCAAGCCTCGCGACCCATGCTGAATCAAAGTGGTTCCTCGGCTTCGAACCCGGTTGCCAAGACGCGAATTGCGCGCAACCGCCCGAATACGAGTAATCCTCCGGTCAACCCGGTTGGGTTCGTCAACGCAACGTCGATTCCCGCCGGCGGCTTGACTCAGTGGTCCGCAGTGGAGGCTGATTTCAACGGCGACGGCAAGCCAGATATGGCCGCTCCGGTGCAAACTGGCACAACGTCCTTCGCTGTCTCCGTCGTCTTGAACGGCGGTAACGGCACCTTCCAGAACGCAGTGCTTACGCCCAACCCGAATGGTGTGGTTGGCGATCAACTTTTAACCGGCGATTTTAACGGAGATGGCAAACAGGATCTTATTGTGGTCCACGCCACCAGCCCCGCGACCTTCGAAGTATGGCTGGGCAACGGCTTGGGAGGCTTCAACGTACAAGGCAATGCTCTCACCACTATCACCAGCAACTTCATAACAGGAGGCGTCGTCACTACCGGCGCAAACGGTAAGCTCGACCTCATTTTCGTCGATGAACATTCTCCCGCCAATGTATTGACTCTGCTAGGTAATGGCGACGGCACATTCCAAGCTCCAACCTCCTTGGCGGTCTCGGCAGGTCCGCTTTCCGATGTGGCATTTGCTGACTTCAACGGCGATGGCATCCTCGATTTCGTGGCGTCGTTTTCCAATAGCAACGGCACACAGAACGGAGTATTCCTCGGAGAGGCGGGTGGTGGATATGGGACTCCGGTCCTGTTAACCAATCCGGACGGGGTTTATGACGTCTGCAACAATTCCGTCGGTGATTTGAATGGCGACGGCAAGCCTGAGATCGTGACCGCGAACGGCTGCAACCTCGGTACTGGCGCTGCGAGCACCCTCACGATTTACGTGAACAAGGGAGACGGGACTTTTCAAACGGGCGTCTATTATTTTCCCGCCACCGAATCCGTCGATAACACCAACATCAATATCGCGCCGCAGGCGGTCACGATTGCAGACGTCAATGGAGACGGCATGAATGACATCGTTTCGTCCAATGCCAGAGGTGGCGATGTCACGGTTCTGCTGGGCAATGGCGACGGAACGGTCAACGTTCCCTCCATCGGCTACAGCACTGGAGGAAATCCGAAAACCTCAGCCCTCGTCGCAGACTTTAATGGCGATGGCGTGGCAGACATCGTTGTTCCCGACAATGTTTTCGGCTTTGCCTATCTGCAAGGCTATGGCGACGGCACATTCCGCTCCGCTCTCGATTACTACTCACCCGTTCCGGGAGGATACGGCGCTGGTGCCACCACCATCGCCAGCGGCGACTTCAACGGCGACGGCTATCCCGATTTCGTCATCGGCAACGTCGGCTATAACAATCCCACCGGTAGCGGCATCGGCATCACTGTATTTCTTGCGAACCCGGATGGCAGTTTGCAACCGGGCGTCAACTACGGGACCGGCGGATCCTATCAGGGCGTAGCGGTGGGCAACTTCGAGGGTGGTAACGGCGTGGATATCGCTGCGGTCAACCAAAACAACGACGGTGTGCAAATCTGGCACGGAAACGGCAAGGGCGCATTCTCGCTGGGCACGTTCTACCCCACCGGCCTTACCGAGGCGTACACCATCGCGGTCGGCGATTTCAATCAGGATGGTTTCCCCGATCTCGCCATCGTCAACTCCGCTCCTCAAAACATCCAGGTCAGCGTTCTTTTGAACGATGCCGGTAACGGATTCCTGCCTGCCGTCGTCTATACCATCAACGGCTCCTCAGGAAATGGTGAGGCCATCGCCGCCGCCGACGTAAACGGCGACGGTATCCTCGACTTAATCGTCTCGGAAAACGACAACAGCACTCATACCGGCTCAGTGGACGTTCTTCTGGGCAATGCAAATGGCACATTCCAAACTGCCATTTCCACTCCGCTCGGATATAACTCTCCTGGTAATCTGGCGCTTGGTGACTTGAACGGCGACGGCAAGCTGGATTTGGCGGTCACCATCGCTGACACTTCGGTTGGCACCGGACTGGCGGTTGCTCAAGGAAACGGAGATGGCACCTTCAAGCCCGCTATTCTCTACTCAACCTCGCTTCAGACTCTAAATCTAGTCAACTACCCGTCTCCCGGCGATGTCCATATGCTCGACCTCAACGGCGACGGTACACTTGACCTCGTTTATAGCAATTCTGGCTACGGTACCATCGGCGTCCTCTACAACACTGGCACCAATCCCTTCACTACCGGAATGTTTTACGACCCTGTCGAAAATTCTGCCGGCAGTGTGGTCGACGCGCTCACTTTGGTTGACGTAAATGGTGACGGTGCAGTCGATGTGGTTGCTGCAGATAACTACTTCGCTGGCGCAACAATATTGCTGAACACCAGCGGCAGTATCAACACTCTGGCCGCGTCGGCGAATCCGGCGGTTGCCAGCCAGTCCGTGACCCTGACCGCGACGGTCGCAGGGGTTCGTGGCGTCACCACGGTTCCCACTGGTTCAGTCACTTTTCTTGACGGCAGCACTTCCCTCGGCTCGGCGAGCTTGAGCGGCGGCGTAGCTACCCTCAGCACCAGTACGCTGGCGGTTGCCACGCATAGCATTACCGCGCAGTACAGCGGTGACTCCAATTTCCATTCCGTCACTTCGGCGATACTAAGCGAAGTGATCACCCTCGCGGCGGATTCAACTTCGCTCCTCTCCTCGGTAAACCCTGCGGGAGTCGGCCAATCCGTTACCTTCACCGCCACGATCGCCTCTACATCGGGCGGAGCAACCGCAACTCCCACGGGAACGGTCACTTTCTCCGATGGAGCCACCACGCTGGGCACCACGTCAGTATCAAGCAGAGTGGCTACCTTCTCCACCAGCAGCCTGGCAATAGGCAATCACGCCATCACCGCAGCGTATAGCGGGGACGCCAATTTTGCTGCTACGTCATCGTCAGCATTGACGCAAGTGATGGTCGCACCTGATTTCGCACTGGGAGCCAATCCCACGACCATGACTGTCACTGCGGGCTCCTCGGCCCAATACGTCCTGAGCGTAACCCCGAGCAACGGTTACACCGGAACTGTAGCCTTCACTTGTCCGAGCACGCTGCCGACGAAAACAACTTGCAGCTTTAGCCCCACCCCTGTCAGCCCGTCGAATGGCACATATCCATCGACTACGCTGACTCTGGGCACGGCTGCCGCTACAGCTTCTCTGGCGCTACCCATACGGCCAGGTTCCAAATCCGTTTCGCCCATGATTCTGGCGAGCTTGAGCTGCTTCGGAATATTCGGCCTGGTACTGGCGGGCGCCGGTCCAAAGCGGAGCCGGCGGCAAACAATTGTGCTGGGAATGATTCTCTTCGCGATGATGTTCAGCTTCGTTGGTTGCAGTGGCAGCAGTTCCAGCACTGGTTCAAATCCGAGCGTGCCTGGCACACCATCGGGCACCTATAGCGTAACGGTGACCGCGACTGGAAATGGCACTTCAGCGCCTACTCATACAATGAACGTCACGTTAGTTGTTCAGTAAGCGCAAATTAAATGACAGAGGGCGGCGTACGCGAAGGCAGTAAAGCTGTTCGCAGGCATTTGCTGCGCGGACAGGCTTTAGCTGGCCACCGAAACCACTGGCAACGCGACCGCAGCCCCGTCGCGATAAGTAACGCTGTTGCCGGAGATGGCGGGCACGCGATCTCCGGGAACCAGAATTCCCACCAGGTTTAACGGATCGGCCGCAGAAAGCGTGATTGTCCCTTGCGCCGGGTCGAGCTTGCGAAGCGCCCGCACCCACTCCACTGCCACCGGCAGAGCGAACTGCTCGCCCAGAAATCCGTCGACAAAGCGCCCGCCGCGAATCTCTCCCCGATCCTCCAGCCGGCGGAAGGCCATCAGCAGTTCGCGCCACGGAGGCAGGTTCGCCTCCCGCGCCAGCACATCGCGGATCACAATGCCGTAGCGCCGCAGCAGCATCCAGCAAGCTGCTTCCACGGCGCGCGGACGTTCCACCAATTCATCGGCGTGCAACAAAGCCCAGCGCCCGGCATTGTGCCGCGGACGCATCGTCCGCCCACTACCCTGCCCCGCCCGCCGCTTTGGATCGATCAGCGATCGCAAGTTGTCGAAGCCATCGGCAGTTACAAGTCCCGCGGCTACCAACTCCCAAAGCGCGGTTTCGATCTCCGCTTTCAACTTGCCAGTGCCACGAACGATGTCCGCAAAAAACGACGCCCCGCGCTGCCGCAGAAAATCCAGCACCCCCTGCGCTCCATGGCTCAACCCGCTGCTGACGCCCGCTTCCGCGCCGGGATGCCGCGGCGTCATCCAATCCGCGTCCTCCCGTACAAAGAAAGTGATGGGCGCAACACTGGTCGGAATCACGCGCCGCTGCCGCAGAGAGGCGCCAGCAACGCCAGTCTCAGTCTCGCGAGAACGGTTCGCCGGATAATCCAGCGTCGCCGGATGCGGCGACAATCTTCCCCATCCCACTGCGCCAGTCAGGCAAAGTTGATCGAGCCATTTCGGATCGTAATCCACAATGCGCCGAGCCAGCACCTGCCGCTCCCACGCATTCGCCGGAATCTCAAACCCCTGCAATTGCCGCAGCACTTCGAGCACTCCGCGCTCGCCGGAAACCTGCGTCCCTGGCGACACATGCTGCCACTGCAACAGCCACTGCATAAACTGCGCCGCCGTCACCGGCTCAATCTGTTTGCGCAACGTCGCGACAGTAAGGCGATGAATCCGCGCCAGCAGCCGCCGCTCACACCATTCGATTTTCTCCGCTTCTGTGGAAACTCCCGCCCCGCTGAAGTTTCCTCTCAACACGCCCCCGCTCGCTTCCATGCGCAGCAACGCGCCTAATATTTCGGGGCCGGAAATTCCCAAATTCTCTCCAAGCTGTGCCGCGGTTATCGGCCCCAAGTGCGACATCCAACCCGTGACCAGCGTGAGCAAAGCGTCATCTCGACTCGGCGTGGCCGCTTCAATGTCAGCCAGTAGCGGCTCAAATCGCGCGTCGGGAAACAGCACAGAAAACGTTCGGGCCCGCTCCGCCGCAACCCAATAGATCCGTCCGCCGGAAACGGATCTTGCAGCACGGCGTTCGGCAATCAAACGCTCAAAATAGAAATCCCACCGATCGGTGCGGAAATTCCGCCCGTCTTGCGGCAGCGCCACCAATGTATGCAGCACATCATGCAACTCATCGGCATCGCGCACATCCGGCCAGGCCTCTTCGCACACCAGCGCAATCGCCGCTTGATCCAATCCTCCGACTTCTTCGAGCACGGATTCCGGCAGCATGCGCCGCATCTGCACCGCGCGGGCCCGCCGCTCCTCGAGCGGCGCGTCGTCAAGAAAAGCGTAAGGATTCGCATTCAGAATTTCGTGAGAAAACTGCGACGGGACCGGAGTGTCGACGGCAATGCAACGGATCTTTCCGTTGGCCAATCCAGCAAGCAAAGCTTTCAGCCCATCAATATCCATTGCCTCAGTGAGGACGTCTTTCATCACTTCGGCGACCAGCGGGTGATCGGGGATCTGACGTTCGCCCTGAATGTTTTCAAAACACGCGGCAGCATCGGGAAAAACTGAAGCCAGAAGATCATCAGAGCGCATGCGCTGAATCTGCGGTGGAACCTTCTTACCATTCTGAAAGCGCAGTAGCGCCAGCGCACGGTTTGCGTCCCAGCGCCAACGCGTGGCGAAGATGGGAGAATCGAGCGCAGCCTGCTCGAGAATCGGCTGCACTGTCGCCGCTTGTAGAAAGTTGAAAACATCGGACAGCGGGAAACTGTGTTGCTCAGCCAGAGCGATATTGAGACCGTTGTCGGTGGCCGCCGCCTGCAGTTCGAAATTGAATCCGACGCAGAAGCGCTTTCGGAGAGCCAGTCCCCAGGCTTTGTTGATGCGGCCCCCAAAGGGCGCGTGGATGACCAACTGCATGCCGCCGCCCTCGTCGAAGAAGCGCTCGGCAATCACAGTGGTTTGCGTAGGGACCGCGCCCAGAACTGCGCGTCCCTGCAACACGTATTCGATGGCCTGCTCCGCGCCGGAATCATCGAGGCCGCATTCGGCTTTCAGCCAACTCACTGCCGCCGCAACTTCCGGCTGCGTTGCCGAAAATCCTACGGGCGAAGTATGCGGAAGCATGTCGCTGATTTTTCCCCGCAGCAATCCAATGTGTTCCGAAAGTTCTTCCGTGCGGGCGGGAGCTTCGCCTCGCCAGAAAGGCACGCTTGGGGGGGCGCCGTGTGCATCCTGTACCAACACGCGGCCGGAATTAGTCTCGATGCGGCGAATCATCCACGACGTATTTCCCAGCAGCATGATATCGCCGCGGTTGCTCTCCACAGCGAAATCTTCATCAACGGTGCCGACAACGAGGCCGTCGGGTTCAGCGACTACAGCATAAAGAGAGTTGTCCGGAATGGCGCCGCCACTGGTGATGGCGGCCAATCGCGCTCCACGGCGGGCGCGCAACTTTCCGTTCACCCGATCTCGATGAATGTAGGCGCCGTAGCGTCCGCGCCGCGCTGCAATTCCTTCGGACAGCATTTCGAGAATTGAATCGAAAGTCGCGCGCGTCAAATTGCGGTAGGGATAGGCGCGCTGTACCAGCGCGAACATTACATCTTCGCTCCACTCTTCGGCGGAGCATGCCGCGACGATCTGCTGCGCGAGAACGTCCAAGGGGGATTCCGGGATCATCAAGCGATCAAGATCACCCTGTCGAATGGCCAGAACGAGGGCCGCGCATTCCAGGAGATCGTCGCGAGTGGTGGCAAACAGGCGTCCCTTGGGGACGGCACCGCGCCAGTGTCCGGAGCGACCGACACGCTGTAATGTAACTGCAATCGCACGCGGCGAGTTTATCTGTACGACGAGATCGACTGTGCCTACATCGATTCCAAGTTCCAGAGAGGCGGTCGCCACCAGCACTCGCACCTGGCCTTCTTTTAGTTTTTTCTCGGCCGCAAGGCGCAGCTTGCGCGAGAGGCTGCCGTGATGCGCTGCTACGTTTTCTTCTCCGATGCGTTCGCCGAGGTGATGCGCGACGCGCTCGGCCATGCGACGCGTGTTCACGAACACCAGCGTTGAACGGTGCTGCTCAACCAGAACAACGAGGCGGTTGTAAACCTCATCCCACATTTCGTTGGAGGCCACCGGCCCAAGCGGCATCAAAGGAACTTCGACGGCGATGTCGAGTTTGCGTTTGTGGCCGATGTTGACGATGACGGGAGCAGGGCGCTGGTCATCGGAACCGCGATTGCCGGTAAGAAAATGCGCTACTTCCTCGATCGGTTTCTGGGTAGCGGACAGACCGATGCGAACCGGCTGTTTGTAGGTGAGCGCTTCCAGACGCTCTAAGGACAACGTCAAATGAGCGCCCCGTTTGTCGTCAGCCACGGCGTGGATTTCGTCGACGATAACGGTTTCCACATCGCGCAGGATTGCGCGGCTCTTATCGGCTGTGAGCAAAATGTAAAGCGACTCCGGCGTGGTAACCAGAATGTGAGGTGGGCGCTTCAGCATGGCGCGGCGCTCGGGCATCAACGTGTCGCCAGTGCGAACGGCGGTGCGAATCTCCGGCATCAGCAGTCCGCGCTCGCCGGCCATAGCGAGAATTTCACCGAGAGGTCCTTCCAAGTTTTTCTGGATGTCATTGCCGAGCGCTTTGAGCGGTGAAACGTAGAGAACCTCGGTGCGGTCAGCGAGGTCGCCGGAAAGAGCTTTGCGCACGAGCTTATCGATGCAGGCGAGAAACGCAGCCAGAGTTTTGCCGGAGCCGGTGGGAGCCGAAATCAGGGTGGTTCGCCCGGCGAGAATATGAGGCCAGCCCTGTTCCTGCGGCTCGGTTGGAGTGCCAAAGCGCTGAACAAACCACTCCGCGACAAGAGGGTGGGCCCAGGCGAGGGCAGAAGGAAGGGACGGCATCCACATATTGTAGCCGGAAGACCTGGTTTCGTAAATTGTTCGCTTTTAGAATGTCGCGTGTGTCAAAGATTGCAGTTTCCGGGATAATGCTAGAATTCACGCGATGGTAAAGCTCACTCCCGAAGCCCGTGCCCGGAAAATCAAACTCCTTCTTTTCGATGTGGACGGCGTTCTGACTGATGGCAAGCTGTTTTTTCTTGCCGTTCCTGCCGAATTGGCGGCGCGACTCGGCTCCGGTCTAACCAGCCAGAGCCAGATTGAGTTCAAAGGCTTCCATGCCCACGATGGGG
Organism: uncultured Acidobacteriaceae bacterium; assembly: GCA_963818235.1. Lineage (GTDB taxonomy): Bacteria > Acidobacteriota > Terriglobia > Terriglobales > Acidobacteriaceae > Sulfotelmatobacter. The sequence continues at coordinate 964,300 of CAWFRI010000003.1, read as the reverse complement.
CGGCGATTTCTTTGGCGAGGATTGGCGGGATAAAGACCGGACTTATTACCAAGCGCAAGTCGGAAACCGTTGCGCGGCGCGCCAGCGATCTGAAGCTTGACTATGTTTACCAGGGCGTGAATGACAAGAGAAGTTGCTTCCTTGAGATTGTGAAGAAAGCGGAACTGGAGGCAGAAGAAGCTGCATTCGTTGGAGACGATGTGATCGATCTCCCGGCGATGCGCGCGGGAGGACTGGCTGTCGCCGTGAAAAATGCGCGAACTGAAGTGAAACGCGAAGCCCATTACGTTACGCTGCATGCGGGCGGCGAAGGAGCTTTGCGCGATGCGGTTGAGTTTATTCTCAAGGCTCAAAATAAGTGGAAAGGCGCGGTAGCGGAATATATTGGTGAGCCAACCCAATAGTCGCGGCGGATTTGGACTACCAGAAAACAAACCCACCGGATGCTTGCTTGGGGCGTGCTCGGGTCAGCATCCGATGGGTACCGTTTCTCCTTACTCACCCTGTTGTTTTCAGGAGTATTTGAATTAATTAAACCCTAGAAATTCACGTAGTTCCGTCTAATTTTGTAAAACTTTGTAATTCTACAAATGACGAATTCACTCTTAACAGCGATTAATCGGGTAAATACCGTAGGTGCCCCGAGAAATCGGTGGCATTCTGCCCGTAGGGGCACAAGAACTAGTTCGAAATCGTTGGCGTGCTCGACGCCATGAGTTCGGTGAAGCGCGGATTTTTTCGCAACTGCGCGAATTCTTCGTCTTTGTAAGCGTTCTTCAAATCTTTGTATCCGTCTTCCCGCGCCTTGCGCAAGTATTCCAGCGATTGGTCGGATAGCCCCATCTTTGCAAATAGCTTCGCGACAGTGTAATCGTATCGAGCGCGGTCCTCGGGGCTAGGCAACTGCGCCTGCACTCCGCCGCGCGAGCTGCGAGCAAAGACATCGGGATCGAGTTCCAGGGCATGCTCGTAGGCGGCCACTGCGGAATCAAAAGCGCGCTTCGAAAAATACGCTGCTCCCAGATTGTTGAAGAACGAGGCGGAGGTGTTATCCACTTCAATTGCCTTTTCGTACTGTTTCACAGCGGCGCCATACTTCTTACTTTCGTAAAAGATTACACCGAGATTGTTATAAGCATCGGCGTATTGGCGATCAGAGCGGATAGCTCGCTCGAATGATCGGCGCGCTTCCTTGTAGCGCTGCATCATGAGCTCTGTGATGCCGATCTTGTTGAGCAAGCGCGCTTGGTCGCCTTTCCTGTTAAGCGCAGCGCGATAATAATCGAGCGCATCCAGAAACAACTTGTCAGAGCGAAGGCGGTCGGCTTGTAGTTCAAGACTTTCGGCGGTTGCGTCGGGCGCAGGCGGATCGATGGCGCGCACCAGAGGCGGAGCGATTTGCACTTGTTCGGAGTGTGAAATTTGTGCCAGTGCGGCGGCGGACGACAACAGAAGAACAACCAGGCAGGCCTTCCGGTAGGACATACAAACCCCCAAAGCGACCACTTCCCACAGCGCCATTTTGCCACAGTTTTAGTTCGGCGGCGAAGATTTTTTGAGGAGCGGCGGCACGAGGCAGGCTAAAAATTTTCGCCGAGGCCAGCGGTTCCCTCGCCTGCTACATCGGGTTCCGGATTAAAAAAAATACGGATCGATCTCGTAAAATCTCTGTTTTGAATAAGTTGCGAGCGGATCGATCTGGGTTGATCTGGCTAAAACATTGAACGGCAAGGACTTGCGCGCAAAATATTACAGACAGGGGAGTTATGGGTTGGGGAGCATCGATTGTGATCGCCATTTCTGCTTGAGTTCCCCTTGGACGTTCAGATCGAAACACCATCCTGCAAGAATCGCTCAAGTAGAGGACGGGAACAAGGTTGGATGTCACAACTGGGCTGTGAATTTTTCATCAGCCGGGACGGTGCCTTCGGCGACCTTCCCTTTGGAAGAGACTCGAACGAATGCGCATCGGCGTCGCCCCTTGCCCAGGCCGCATCGTGTCCCACCCGCCGAAAATCGCGGCGGGATGGGGCAGCCTCGGTCGTGGTGGCGCATGAGCCAGCCCCCCAGGGTAGTTCGTGGGCTTCCCGGCTAATCGCCAGTACCGGTGAGCGGGACGCTCTGGAAGGTACCGCCGCCCGGGTCGTAAACATTTAGCGATGCCTTCAAGGACCCCTTCTTGACTGGATCGAAGGTCAGGTTCAGCGTGCATGTCGCCCCGGCCGCCAGGCTGCTGCCGCAGTTATTCGTCTGCAAGAAACTAGTCCAGTTGGTGCCTTCCACGTAGACGCTGGTAATAGTCAAAACCGCGCTGCTGGTGTTCGTGAGTTGCACGTGCTGAGGCGAGCTTTTCGTATTCACTGTCTGCGGAGAGAAATTGAGGCTCGATGGCGTCAGTTGCACCACTGTGCCTGCACCAGACAGTTCGATGACCTGCGGTTTGCTTGACGCACTGTCGTGGATGGTCACGGTCCCGGTGAGCGCGCCCTGGGTACTCGGAGCCGAGCGCACATTAATGGCGCAATTTGCTCCGGCCGCAACGGTCTTGCCGCAAGTGTCAGACAATTTGTATTCGCCCTGCACCGAAATAGAAGAAACCGTCAGCGCGCTTGCGCCCGTGTTGGTGAGCTTCACCGTCAGGATGCCGCTTTCGGTGCCTAACAGCTGTGGCGCGAAAGTCAGCGGGGTGGTTGGCGAGAGGCTCACCACCCCCGTATTGAGCAGCACGAGCACATCGTTATTGAGAGGGTCGGTGACGACCAAATCGGGCTTTTTGTCGCGGTTGAAATCGCCGATGGCGACGAAAGTATTTTCGCCCCGCTGGGGTAATTTATGGCGTTCTGGAACGTGCCGTCGCCGTTGCCGATGAGGACGCTCACTTCGGTGGTGGGTGGCGATGTCGGAAGGTCAAAGTTTGCCACGGCCAGATCTGGCTTGCCGTCGCCGTTCAGGTCGGCAACCGCAACCCAATAGTTACTGGGCGTAGGATAGGTGACCGAGGGTTGGAATGTCCCGTCGCCGTTGCCCAACAGCACAGAAACGCCGGCACTCAATGTACAGGCGACGGCCAAATCAAGTTTTCCGTCTCCGCGCAGGGAATCCACGGCTATAGAGATTGGCTGGACCCCAACCGCGTAGCTGGCGCCTTGCTGGAATGTGCCACCGCCATTGCCGAAATAAATCTGCACCTGGCTCGTGCCCGCAAACTGCTCACCGACGGCAAGGTCGAGTTTCCCATCCCGATTGAAGTCTCCAATACCAATCGCCGAAGGCTCATAGGTCGGCTTAAAATCTATCGGGGGCTGAAAGGTGCCATCACCGTTGCCGAACATCACGCTGACGTACGGGGAATCCATGACAACTAAATCCGCCTTGCCATCGCCATTGAAATCCCCGATGGCAACGAACTTTGGGGTTTGCGTCGTACCGTAGGATTTTGGCGCCTGGGATGTCCCATCGCCGTTGCCAAGCAGAACACTTATCGTCCCGGAGACGGCGTAGTCCGCCACGACTAGATCGAGTTTGCCGTCCCCGTTGAGGTCAACCGCGGCAACCGAATAAGGGCCGGCTCCCGCAGCGTAGCCGACCGGTGCTTGGAATGTTCCGTCCCGTTGCCCAAGAAAACCGCTATTTGATCGCTCTGAAAATAGGCAGCTACGACCAAATCCGGCTTTCCGTCACGGTTGAAGTCGCCGATCGCGACTGACTCGGGGAAACGCGACGTCGGAACAGTAGACCTCGTCTCAAACTGCGCGGTGGCGGGGACCAGAAATAGAACGAGCATCGCCACTAAGCAAAAAACCGATCGAGTTCCTAGGCCCAAGTACCACCTCCCGAGGGGAGCGATTGAAAGAATGATCTGGCGTCGCAGAAAAATCGTACCGCCGCAGGCTATCTTACTGCGGCGGTGGGGGCAGGCAGTTCGACTTCATGTGGTTCTCGATCGCCTGCGTGCCGCTCAAGGCAGTATTATCCGGGTCAATGCCGGAGCCCACGTTTTCCGCACCCATGCAGCCTTGAATTCCGGTAAGCACATAGGAATTGGGTGGCGCGCCCTGGCTATTGATCGCCAGATAAAACTGCTGCCCCTCGGCAGCCGCGTTGTCCGGGCACACGTTTCCCGAATTGCACTGGCCTGAATAGCTGAAGCATGCCCAGCCAGCCAGGCCTTGCAGGCTGCTCGGCCAGCTAAATGCACCGCCTGTCCCGTCACGATGCTTTGTGCTTTCCAGATAGGGTTGTTGGCGGTGGTGGATTGGCTGCCGTTGTTGCACGTCGGCTGTAGGTTGCCCGTCCAGGTTTGCACGGACGAAAGGTAATTCGCGATGTACTCCGCGTCATCGACCCATAAAGGCCCGTTCATGGAATTCGCCTCGGCCGTCGTAGCCGGGGAACATCCGAGTTGCGTTCCTGCGCAGATGTTCACATTTCCATAGCGTGGATACTGGCAACCGATCTTAATGTCGCTAAGCGTCGGCCCAGCCGCGAGCTCGACGTTATTGAGCTTGCTCCCGAGGCCGTACCACACAATTGAGTATGCCACGGCAGCGCCGCCGGCGCTCGCCCCTTGTGAGCACATGGCGGTGTTGGCGGCGTGAAATTGAGTATTCGAATTGATGTAGTTGAGGAGTTGGCGGGTCGGCAGGCGGCCGTAAGAATGTTGTACGGCGGGGGGGCGAGATTGGAACCGTCCCGCCGTTCGTGTCTTCCCAGTCATAGGCCCATGAGGTCTGCACCACGGCGTAGGACGCAAAATAATAGTCCTCAGCGGTGAACATGTTGTTGTCGTTTTCCGTCATCTCGCCGCCGCCGCCGTTGAAAAGGACGATCGTGCCCGTAGGAGAGCTTGGACTGAGGTAGCTGAAATCTTTTTACGCTCGCGGTCGGTAAAGGGCAAGAAAAAAAATTCCCGTTCTTCGCGCCGGGTGGCGCGCGGGCTGCTGCGAACTCTCCCTGGCACGTTCACCGGTCAAAGCGAAATCGTTGCGTTCCTGTTACATCCTTTCAATGCCGATCAACCTGCACCGCTGCTACGGCTCTTGGAGCTTCACACCCGCAAAATCTCCTGAGCCCACCGGCATCGTGTCCCACCCGCCGAAAATCGCGGCGGGATGGGGCAGCCTCGGTCGCGGTGGCGCATGGGCCAGCCTCGGTTCGAGGAGATCCCCTTCGGCTTCGCTCAGGGCAGGCTCTCGTCCCGCTGGTGAAAACGCGGGACAGGGGATGACGCCGAGGTCAGAAAATCGCGGCTTTGGAGAAGAAAGGCTGCTTGGAGGGGTGGCAGAATCGTGATAAGCTTTGCGGCTAGTTGGTCCCCCCTGCGGAATAATTTGGATGTGAGGTATGCTATGGCTCGCCGATTGTTCTCCTGCTCTCTTCAGCGGTTAGTCTTCAAAGTCGCTTTGATTTGTTGCCTTGCAGGGATTGCGGTGCCTGCATGGGGACAGTTTGAAACGCGGGCGACGAAGCCTACGAACCCCCATTATGGCGCTTTTTCCATTGCTACGGGCGACTTTAATCGAGACGGAAAATTAGATGTGGTTGTCGCGGCGGACGGCGGATTTTCAGTTATGTTCGGTAACGGCGACGGAACGTTTCAGAACGCGGTTTTTTATTCGACGCCACCGTTCTACTTTCTGGCCGTTGCAGACTTCAATAACGATGGCAATCCCGACATCGTGCTGGCGGATGATACCTCAGACCCCAGCACGGTGAGTGTGTACCTGGGCAATGGGGACGGTTCTTTCAAGGCGCCTATCTTCTCGAACACCACCTTGCCGGCTTATTTCGTCGCTGTAGGAGACTTCAATGGCGACGGCAAGCCGGATATAGTCATCATCGACGGGGTTTATATAAGCGTACTGCTCGGCAATGGGGATGGAACGTTCCAGCCGCCAAGCGACAGCGACTCCTTTGCCGGACCCCAGTGGCTGGCAGTCGGCGATTTCAACAATGACCACAATCTTGATGTAATCGCCGTAGGGATTTTTGGTTCAAGCTACGGTATGGGGGTGCTTCTGGGAAACGGAAACGGGACGCTGCAAAATTCTCTCACCTATCCTTTGGAATACGTCCCCGGAACTATCGCTGTGGGATATCTCAAGGGCGACGGAAATCTTGACGCGGTTTTAGGCTATGATCTGGGCGACATCGCCGTCTTTTTGGGCAACGGAGACGGCAGTTTCGAGCCCGAGGTTATCTACGACACCACCGGGATAGACGGCGGCCAAATGAGCATCGGGGACCTGAATTTAGACGGCAAGCCGGATGTGGCGATTCCTAGCGGTACGGGTGTGGACGTATTTTGGGGCAATGGCGATGGCACCCTTCAGCCCGCGCAATTCCTTGGCTCGGGAGAATCGGGCTTTATTGCCGTTGGTGATTTAAATGGAGACCACTTTCCTGATTTCGTATTAGCAAGCGAACTTTTTACGACCACAATGCTTAACACTGAAACAGTGAGTTTTTCTCCCTCTTCCCCCCTAACCTTTCCGGCCCAGCTTTTCAATACGACCAGCCCCCCCCAATCTGTCTCTCTAACCAACAATGGGGTTAAGGCTCTTTCCATCCATTCGGTTAAGGTGTCGGGCGAGTTTAGGGCAAGCAACACCTGTGGGTCGTCGGTAGCGGCGGGGGCTAGCTGCACATTCTCCGCGATATTTCAGCCGAAGTCCGCCGGCACACAGACGGGCTTAATTACGATCACAGATAGCGTCTCTTCGAGACCTCAATACATCGAGCTTTCCGGCAGCGCAACGGCGATTAAGGTTTCGCCCGGAAGCCTGAAGTTTAAGAGCCAAAAGGTGGGCACGAAAAGCTCGGCGCAAGTTGTTACTGCCGTAAACGAGGGCAGTGCGGCTGTTGAAATCAATTCCTACATCGGGGGCACTGATAAGAAGGACTTCTCAGAGACGGGTACCTGTAGCGGAAATTCTATCCAGCCGGGTGCCAGTTGCACGGTATCGGTGACTTTCTCGCCGACCAAATCGGGCGCACGATCGGGGACGCTGTACGTTACGGTGCCGCTTGGAGACGTTAGCCCAGCGCCGGTCCCCCTGTCGGGAACCGGCACTTAGCATGGGATTTATGCCGGATGCATTTGTGTCGAAGGGGAACAGGCGCATCCGGCATACGTAGCCGTCATTGTTGCAGTCGTGCTGGGTGTGTGCACTGGGCCGAGACTGTGGGCGGATTCCCAGCCATATCGGACGTGATGGACTGAAAACCACTACCCGGCACAATGAATCCTGGCACGTTGCTGTTGGTGTAAGCTGCCCCCTCCGGCCCGCCGCACAGGTCTACGGCATAGACAGCGTAGTGTGAGGTTGACGAAGTTATCTGCGAGTAGAACATTTCTCCTTGCGGGCTAGAGTTGTTAGGGCAAGCGTCCTGGTCGTAACCCCCGCCGTTGCAGTTAGGCACGCGATTAGCCAGGCTACGGCACAGCCATGCCGACATCGCAGTGGTCGGATAGCTAAAGGTAGGTGTCGCCCCGGTTGATCCGCCTGGCGCCTGATCTACAATGCTCTGTCCCAGCCATGCCGCATCGGATATCCCCGAGGTTCCGCTTGAGCTTGTGCAACTCGAGTTATAGGTCCATTTTCCAACGGCTGTGTTGGCACCTTGTAAATATGTGGGGCTTAGCGTCCAAGACACATCGTTCGAATTGGGTGGCCCGAGTTGGCAGCCATACTGGCTTCCGCCGCACACCGTCACGTTGGCTGGAGCAGGCTCTTCGCAACCCTGCTCGATATCGCTGAGCACAGGGCCCGATATCAACTCGACATTGTCCAGCCAGCTTCCCGCACCATAATAGGCGAGGGAGTAGGCGATCTGCGCCGAGCCTGCGCTCGCTCCTTGTGCGCACATCCCGGCGTTGGGGTTGCCTCCGGTGTTGGGGTTCGAGATAAGGTTGTAGATGTTTGTGTAGACATAGTTGAGGAATGTAGCGGAGCGGCATGCAGCATTCTGGACATTGCCGGCGTATGGAGTGGTCTGTCTCGGATTGTTGACCTGTTGCCAAGGCGAGTTCCATGCGAGTTGCACGATCTCGTGTCCCTGCGTGAAGTATTGATTAGCCATGTTCGCTGGCGGGTGTTCCGGTGGCGTCACCCTGCGGTGCCGTTCCGTCGCCGCCATTGAAGAAGACAATCGTCCCGTTCACCGGCCCTTGCACTATCCCAGCCGGGCTCAGATAACCGAAGGTAAGACCTAGGGGTTGAGCGTTGTTGCAGTTGATGGTCATCGTGTAGCAATTTTCGTTGTTGGTTCCGTACGAAAACCAGCTGCTCCCTGTGCAGTTTGTGCTGGTGGCGAGGTTCGACCAGGTTCCAATTGGCAGCGAGCTGCCGCTGGCGTGAACATGCTGGACAGGAGCCGCGAAAAGACAAAATGCGATAACTGTTAGCGCCGAAACAATCAGTACTTTAGTTGCGGTTGTGGTTTTGGGCCTGAGGCTGATCGGGTACTCGGGTCCGGAGTTGCGAGTGGTTGGCATACATATCTCCTTACGAGCAGTGTTTGGGGGAAGGAGACGCAAAGCTAAATGGTCGGGGGGGGGCGAGTCAAGGAGAAAGATATCCTCAGCGGTGCCTTTTGGGTTACAAGGTTGAGTTAGTGCGGGATAGTTAGTTATGGCTGCGGTATAGGTGAGTTAGCAGCTTGTTTGGATTGACTTACTCGGTGTTGGGGCTGGTGACATGAGTGGTGGCGGTGGTAGGGATGCTTCGACTGCGGAATGAGGAGCGCTTCGCGCTCTTCATTCCTCCGCTCAGCATGACAGAGGTCGATGTCATGGCGTAGCGCGCTGGTTAAGGCTCAGTGGGGGATGGGTTGGGTGGTGTCTGGGGGCTTGGCCGGTGGAGTGGAGGATTTGTCGTCCTTGAAAATTCCGGCGAGTTTGCCGAAAAAGCCTTTCTTTTTCTTGGGATCCTGATTTGGATCCTGGCTATCCGGGGTGTTCGTGCCCTGCACTGGAGGCAACGCTTTCTGGCCGCCGCTGAAGATGCGGGAGAAGAGGCCGGCCACGCCGTTTTGCTGGTCGCAGGTCTCGCGCGGCTCGGTACCGGCTATAAAGGCGGATTCGTAGTCGTCGGGGCAGGTGGGGGTCGCCAGGCGGTTGGTGGCTTTGTCGAGTTGTACATCTACAACTCCGCTGGGCTGCGAGAAGCCCTTCATGTCGGCGTATTGAGGCAGGGCGGATGCCTTTTTCATGAACTCCGTCCAAATGGGGGCAGCCGTCATAGCGCCGCTGAGGCGTAGGTCGCTGTAGTCGTCGTAACCGACCCAAACGACACACAATAAGTTCGAGGTGTAGCCGGCAAACCAGCCATCGTGAGAGCTGCCAGTTTTTCCGGCAGCCGGCAGGGTGAAGCCGCGCAACCGCACTGCGGTATAGCCGAGACCGTTGTTGATCACGCCTTCCATCATGTTAGTCATGACGTAGGCGATGCGCGGATCGAGCACCTGGCGCTGGTCCGTTTTGAAGTTGGCAATTACATCGCCTTTGGCATTGCGCACCGAGTTGACCAGCACAGGCGAGAGGTGTTCGCCATTGTTGGCAAAGGATGTATAGGCTCCGGCCATATCGAGAGGGGTGGCGTCATAGGAACCGAGCGCCATGGCTGGCGTGGCTTTCACAGAGCTGATGCCAGCAGACTTGGCGAGGTCGGCAACTTTGTCATAGCCCACTTCCTCGGCGACTTTCACGGTCGCGTTATTCAGTGACATGGCGAGCGCGTAGCGGAGGGTAACGTCGCCGTGGTATTCCTCTTTGTAATTGCGCGGCTCGTAGATTTGATCGCCGTAGGCAAAGCTGGTAGGGGCGTCGGTGACCGTTGAGGCGGAAGTTATCACCGTTTGAGAGCCGTCGAGCGCCGTATTCATGGCGGCGGCGTAGACGAAGGGTTTGAAAATGGAACCCGTGGGACGCTTCGAGAGCGCGTGGTTTAGCTGGCTAAAACCGTAGTCGCGGCCGCCGACCAAGGCGAGCACGGCTCCGGTATGGGGATCAAGGACCACCATCGCGACCTGGGCTTGCGGACCCGGGAGCACTTCTGTTTCGACTTTCTTGCCCACCTTCTTGCGCTTGGTGCGCATCTTCTTGACCTGATCGTCGACCAGCTTGATGCCGGTTTCGACCGCCTGAGCGGCCGCCTTCTGAAGGTCAGGGTCGAGCGTGGTGTAGATGCGGTACGATTGATCGTTCAAATCGTGTTCGCTGTATTTGTTGATCAGCGTGTCACGCACCATGTCGATGAAATAAGGTGCGTCGCTGGCCTCTACGTTGGGAGGAGCGAGCTTGAGCGGCGAAGCTTTGGCTTTTTCAGCCTGCTCGCGGGTGATGGCGCGAGTATCGACCATTGCATCCAGTACGAGGTTGCGGCGCTCTAGAGCGCGCTCGGGATGGCGGTAGGGCGATAAGCGGCTGGGGCCTTGTATGATTCCGGCCAGCAGGGCGGCCTCCGGCAGCGTGATGTCGTTCAGGTCTTTGTTGAAATAGGAGCGGGAGGCTTCGGCGAATCCGCTGATGGCAAACGATCCGCGCTGTCCCAGGTTGACCCAGTTGCCATAGAACTCGAAGATCTGCTGCTTGCTGAACTTTTGCTCCATTTCCTCGGCAATCAGCATTTCGGTCAGCTTCCGGCGTACGGTTTTTTCCGGCGTCAGAAAAAATCCGCGGGAGAGCTGCATGGTGATTGTGGAGCCGCCCTGCTCGTGGCGTTGGCGGACGAGATCGATCCACACGGCCTCGAACATGCGAGTGAAGTTGACACCGCTGTGTTCGAAGAAGCGGCGGTCCTCGATGGCGAGAACGGCATCGACCATGACTTTGGGAATATCGTTGTACTTGACGACTTCGCGTTTGGAGCGCTGCCCGGCGTCGAATAAGGCGGTGATAAGTTGCGGTTCTAGCTCGTAGGCAGAGAGGTCGTTGCCCTGGCTGGTGATGCGTTCGACTTGTCCATCGTGGATGGTGATGCGTGCCGCTTCCGGACTGTGATAAGACTCGGGGCCGGGCGTGATCTCGATGCCTCCGCTGATGAGCTTAAAGCTGCCCAGCGGATTCTGGCCTTCTTTGTCGGAGTAGCCGGCGCGGCGCAAGGTTCCGGCGATTTCTTTGGCGTCCGCTTTGTCGCCATCGTGTACGGTTCGGGGCAGGGCATAGATTTTCGCTGAGTTGCTGAAGACCGGCGTGCGGAAGCGCTGCTCAATGATGCGGTCATACTTGATGTAGAAGTAACAAAAGAATCCGCCCAAGCCGACAGCCACTACCAGGAAGACTATCAGCGCGGCTCGCACCACGGGATCGCGGGGCAGACCGCGGGCAGTTTTGCCGCGCTTGTCTCCGGTTTTCGGGATCTTTATCTTGATGGCCACTTTTGACTCAAACGTCCGTTAAGAAACTCCCTGCTGGTCAGACGGTGGGCGGCACGAAAAGGTTTTACTGCCACCTCTTCGCCGATAACTATCAATCGCCTCAGGCCAGAGACATCGAACCGCAGGAGGAAATCTTATTGTACCGTCATCGAAGGAAATGAAAAGGGACTCGCGAAGCGCGAGTCCCTCGGAGATCAACAATTCCGAAGCCGTCCGCCCCTGAATTATTGTGGATCGGTGATGGCCCAAGGATAAACTACCGCGCCGGATCCAGCTCCCACATCCGCCGTTGGCTGTGAGGGGGTGCCAGTCGTGGTGTCGATGTTAAAGACGCCGATGGCGCTGGAGGCTCGAAAGAACAAATATGCGCCGCTCTGGTCGAAGAAGCCACCGCCGGGATTGGTTAGCCCGCTGACGGATGGCAAAGGCGTCAGAACACCGCTCGTGAAAGAAAATCCATCCAAGGGACCGTCGGCTGCGGTGGATGTCGAGACGTTGAAGTCATAGACGAATTGCCCGTTAGGACTCACCGCGACCCCGATCGGCCCGTTTCCACTCGGCGTAGGATATTTTGTCAACTCCGTGAGAACGCCGTTTGAACCAATACTGAAGACGTAAACATTGGGATCGAAAGCCCGGTCCGACGCGAATCCAGTCTCCCCGTCGACGCCGATCATGAACTGCCCAGTAAGCTCTCCCTGAACCTGCCACATTTTGAACGCTTGCGCTGTTCCCGCAGAAAGCGCGCCGGCAGTAATGGGAAATACAGCCATGCTCTGACCTTCGCCGGAGGCGTTGCCCTGAGTAACGTACAGATAATGCCCGAGGCCATCCATCGCTAAGTTCCAAGGCTGGATCACGCCGGCGGTCGAGAACGACTGGAGAAGAGTGAGAGCTCCTGAGCTTGAATCGACGGTGAAGACATCAATCCGGCTGTCGGTCGCATCCGCCATGTAGAGGTATGAGCCGGTAGGATCCGTGATAACGGGAGTCGTGGGCTGGCTGGCGCTGGGTAACCCGGCGACATCCGTGAGCGTGAAGGGCGTAAGAGCCGTCAGCGCACCAGTGCTGCCATCGATCGCCCAGCCATAGATTGCTGCTGCCGACGACGTACTCGCGTAGGGCACATACAGGAATTGCTCTTGAGCGATCACCGCCGCAGAGTTGGTGTAGCCATCAGGAAGCGTTTCTAAAACGAAATTAGGAGTGTCGAGTAATTGGGCGGAAGAATTTAGTTCAAGGCTACCGATTTGGTTATTGTTCACATAGTAGGCGAGGGTCACGATGCTGCTTTGGCCGGATGAACTCCCGCCACCGGACGAGGAGATTCCTGTGGAGCTGGCCGTGCAACCGCCGCTGAGCATGGGCGCGCTGCTGCAATTGTAGTGATCGCAGGCGGCCAGAGTCATCATAGCCAGAGCCATGGTCACCGTGAGAAGTGCTCGAAGTCGTATCGTCATAAAACCGCCTCCACCTTGCATTACGGTTGCCGTTTCGGAGAAATTCCCGATTCTGAATTTGAAATAAACTCTCGGAACTGTTCGTGGCGCGGGCACTAAAGCCCATCAGAAAACTCCACTCTTGGCGATCTTAGGGGGAAGGTAACGCGATGGCAACGTTACGAATGTCACTGGCGGGATGGGACGGCGAGAGCAGTGAAGAGGCGGCTATTGGTCAGTTGCTAGTGGGCTGTAACTGGTAGGTGAGGGCGGAGTGCTGTTAGCTCGGACTATGAAGCCAGTGAGATTTTACAGGCCACCGATCACTGGCCACCGGTGACCGCCTTAGAATCCTTTATTCCCTGTGGTGGGATTGAAGGACATATCGAAAGGATAGCCCGGCAGATTGATCGTTACCGAATAGTTAACGGCAATATAAACTGCGGAGATACCCGGTGAATTGATACGCTGAACCGTGATTTGCTTTCCGTCGATCGGGAGATCGTGCTCTTTGGCCTTGCGGAGTACATCGTTGCGGACATCTTCGTCGCTTTTTTGCAGATTGGCGCTATCCATCAGCGAGACGGTCTTGAGATCGTCCTGAAAGCTGTAGTTGGCCAGCATGGGTGGAGCGACCTGAAAGAGGCCGACGACGACGGCGGCGATAGCCAGAAATCCGATACAAGCTTTGATGATTCCCATAGTCTGAAATTGCGCCGTTAAGCCAGGCGCAAAACTTCAGGCCTTGGCTTGCAGCGCCCCTTGAAAATGTTCTACTACCGCGGAGATCGTAACATCGCGTACTTCGCGAGTCGAGCGTAGAACGACTTCGACAGTACCTTCGGTAACCTTGTTTCCCACTGTGATTCTAAAGGGGATACCGACCAGGTCGGCGTCCTTAAATTTGACTCCGGGACGCTCGTTGCGGTCATCGAGAATCACGTCGAATCCGGCGGCTTCCAGGCGGGTTGCGATGTCGATGGCGGCTTTGAGCAAGCTTTCGTCCTTCACATTTACGGGAGTGACGACGATTTCAAAGGGAGCAATCGAAGGTGGAAGCCAGAATCCGTTTTCATCGTTGCTTTGCTCGATCGCGGCGGTGAGAATGCGTTCGATGCCGATGCCGTAGCTTCCCATGATCGGCGTAACTTCTTTGCCGTTTTTATCCAAGACGCGCGCGCCCATGGAATCGGTATAGCGGTAGCCGAGTTTGAAGATGTGGCCGATTTCGACCGCGGTATCGATGCGGAGCGACTTGCCGCAGTTTGGGCAAACTTCACCCGCGGTGACCGAGCGCAGGTCGGCGTAGGCGGTGGGATGGAAGTTCGTTCCCGGCGTCAGATTTTTCAGGTGATAGTCTTCTTTGTTGGCACCGGCAATCAGGTTAGTGCGGCCTTTGAGGGCTTCATCCACCAAGAGGGCGGGTAGGTGCGTATCCTTCTTCAAATCTTTTGCCCATTCGACGCCCACCGGGCCAAGATATCCGGCGGGAGATTTGAAGAGCGCTTTGATCTCGGCTTCGTCCATGGGTCGGGTCGCGACCGCAACGGTTCCGTTGAGCTTTGCCTCGTTCAGTTGGTGGTCGCCGCGCATGAGTGCGACGATTCCACGCAGCTTTGTTTTGCCGGTCTTGTGGTCTTTTTCTTCCGCCATGAGTGCCAGCGTTTTGATTTTGTTCTTGGGCGAGACGCCTAGAAACTTTGCAACATCCTCAATCGTTTTCTGGCCGGGAGTGTGCACTTCAAGCGGCGTACCGTCGCCTTCGGACTTCAAATCTTCAACGGCCTCGAGCTTCGATGTGGCTTTCTCCAGATTCGCGGCGTAGCTGCAGCCGTCGCAACTCACGATCTGATCTTCGCCTGCCGGGGTGCGCACCATGAACTCGTGCGACTCTTTGCCTCCCATGGCTCCGGAGTCCGCTTCGACCACCATGTATTTCAAGCCACAGCGGTCGAAGATGCGTCGGTAGGTATCGTAATGTTTCTTGTAGGAAACGTCCAGGCCGGCGGCGTCGATGTCGAACGAGTAGGCGTCCTTCATCATAAACTGGCGCACGCGCAACAGTCCGGATTTCGGCCGCAGCTCGTCGCGAAACTTGGGGGCGATCTGGTACCAGATCTGTGGCAATTGCTTGTAGCTGCGCAGGTCTTTGAGCGCAATCGAGGTCATGACTTCTTCCTCGGTCATGCCCAAGCACATGTCAGCACCCTTGCGGTCCTTCAGGCGAAATAAATTTTCACCCATCACCGCCCAGCGGCCGCTGGCTTCCCAAATTTCGCGGGGATGCAGAGCGGGCAGAAGAAATTCCTGGCCAATCTTATCCATCTCCTGGCGCACGATGGCCATGATCTTGTTGAAAGATCGGTTGCCTAAGAAAAGATACGAATAGAGTCCCGCGGCGAGTTGGCGAATGTAGCCCGCGCGCACCAGAAATTTGTGGCTGGCGACTTCTGCGTCAGCAGGAGCTTCGCGCAGGGTGGGAATGAAGAGTTCTGACCATCGATGCATAGAGTTTGAGTACCTATTACCGAGTTGTGTGAGTAGCGAGGAAAGGAGACTCGCTGATTTCTTAGGGGAATTGATTATTGTAGCAGCGAGGTTCTTGGACCGGACCCTATTGAAGTGCCGTCGCATATTCATCATTTTAAAAGTATATACAGTTAATAACAAGTATTGACGTAATGACTATTACTCAGTACAATTTTTTGGGGAGGATAACGAAAGACATGACGATACCGGAACAAGTTGTAGCATTCCTACATGGCGGAATGCCCGGAGCATTTTGTGACGACTGCATCATGATCGGGCTAAACCTGCCGCGAAGGCAGGAAGTTGCTCAAGTGACGTTGACTCTCTCCATTTGCAACGGGTTTCAGCGAATGCCGGGAAGTTGCACCTCGAAAGAGCATAACGCCAGGCAAGAGAAGTTTGTTATCCGTGCGTTGTAAATTCGAGTCAACCAAGGGGTTAAGGTATGGCAATTGAATCGGGTATTCAGATTAAGGTGGCTGACGAGGTATGGATTGCAACTGCACTGCTTCATCGAGAGCATCCGGACCGCACAGACTTCGCGATAGAAGAGATTATGCAGCGTGCGGCCAAGGAAGCTGGCAGTGAACCTTTGCGGCCGGGGATTTACGTCCACATCGTTCAGCACTGCGTCGCCAACCGTGCCCCGAGTCCCGGACGCTATCGCATGCTGATGGAAACATCACCCGGCAGACGGCGCCTGTACCGTACCGGAGATAGTTATCATCAGGCCCGAGAAGGATCCAAGACAATGCCGGCTAGGGAGGACATTCCGCCACACTATTCCAACCTGCTGGAGTGGTACCGCGAATGGAACAAGGACGACATAGAGGAGCGGATCAAGAACGACCCCTTGCTGGCGTTGCGCGGCTCCGGCAAACATATCTGGGCCGATGAACATGCCGATGAATACATCCGCCGTTTGCGCGAGGGTTGGGAATGAGCCGGATTTTCTGGGACAGTAACCTTTTTATCTATCTCTTTGAGAACAATCCCAGGTTTTCGCAAGCGGTAGAGAACCTGTGGCGTAGGATGCTGGAGCGAAGGGACCAACTTATAACTTCGACCCTGACTGTGGGAGAAATACTTGTGAAGCCAACTTCAATGGGTGACGAGTCGCTCTGCCGCAAGTATGAGCGGATTCTGACCGGTACCGCTGTGATTGTTCCGTTCGACCTGAAAGTGGCTCGCCGGTACGCCGTGGTTCGCAGTAGCACCTCGATCAAAGGACCCGATGCGGTGCAACTCGCCTGCGCTGGGGAAGCTGGGGTGGACCTGTTCGTCACCAATGACCACCGGCTGCAAGGAAAGCAGGTCGAGGGCATCCAATTCATTGTCGCACTCGAACAAGTGCCGATTTAAGTAGCTACCCCGTCAGTTGCCGCAAAATCTCTTTCCCCAGTTTCTGCGCCTCACCGAAGAATTTCTGATATTCGAGGAACAGACGGTTCAGCTCCAGCGACTTGTCGGCCGAGAGATGCTTGCGCAGCATCATGTCGCGAACATGCACCGGGTTCGGCAGGGTTGCATCTTCGGTCAGTTCTTCCAGCGCGGTGTTGGGATCGTAGTGATACACACAGGTATTGTAGCGCTGCTGGCGCTATACCAGTTCGGTACTCCAGAGATCGTGCAGGTGGACAATTCCTTCCAGTTGGCCGTCGCGGTCCACCACCATCAGTGATGTGATCTTTTTTTCTTCCATCAGAGCGAGCGCGGTTGCGGCAAATTCTGCGGCGGCAATGGTGCGGGGATTTTTCGTCATGGCTTCGCCGGCTGTCAGGTCGAGTACGTCTTTGCCGCGCTTCTCCAGCAGGCGCCGCAAGTCTCCGTCGCTGATGATGCCCACCAGCTTTCCTTGTTCGACCACTGCCGTTACGCCGAGTTTCTTGCGCGACATTTCGTAGATCACATCGGGCATCCTGGTATGCGGTGTAACGCAGGGCAATGCCTCGCCTGAATGCATGAGAGACTCGACCCGTGCTAAGCGCTTTCCGAGTTTGCCGCCGGGGTGCAGATTGGCAAAGTCCTGTTCTTTGAATCCGCGCTTTTCGCTTAATGTGACCGCGAGCGCGTCGCCCAGAGCAAGCATAGTCGTTGTCGAGGCCGTGGGAGCGAGGCCTAGTGAGCAGGCTTCTTCGGCGATGGAACAGTCGAGGGTCACGTCGGCGGACGAAGCGAGGGTGGAGACTCGTGCGGAGGCGAATGACTCGACCGCAGAGTTCTTGAAAATTGCATCGCCGGTCATGGCGATCAGCGGCACTTGCAGCCGTTTAATCGTTGCCAGGAGCGCGAGGATTTCCTCGGTTTCTCCGGAGGCGGAAAGCGCCAGGACCACATCTCCCCGCACCACCATGCCTAAGTCGCCGTGCAGCGCTTCTACAGGATGTAGATATAACGCCGGGGTTCCGGTCGAACTGAAAGTCGCGGCAATTTTACGGGCGATGAGACCGCTCTTACCCATCCCGGTAACCACTACTCGCCCGGCGCAGCAGAATAACAGATCCACGGCTCGCTGAAAGGCGGGCTCCATAGGGCCAGCGATGCGATCCGCCAGGGCGCGTAACGCTTCCGCTTCGATGCGCACCACATTTTCGCCAATGTTTTTCATTCCGTAAAAAGAAGTGAGAAAAAGGGATGTTAGCACGCCACGTGCCCTGCAACCCGAGCTAGAAGTGGTCCTCGTTGCCTCTCGGTGGCAGCGGCTTCTGACCGAGCACGGCCAGACCTTTCGCCTGAATTGCTCGATCCCAAGGGCCGGCCTGCCAGTTATCTCGCATTTTCGACGGATGCCTCCACGGCGGCAACGCAACCATGAGATTCCGGGCCGTCGAGTGAATGTAGGGTTCATACATGGAACGCAGCTTCGCCAGTTTGAGCCGCGCTTCGCTAGTACTGCGGAGCTTTAATCCCGCAGCCGCCAAGGTATCGCGGAGTGTGTCGAAATCCGCATCGGGTAATCGGTCTGGGGCCTGGGGATCGTAGCGTGCGTTCACCACTTGTGCCAAGTCGACGGCGGCGTGACGCGCCATGGCGAAAGTCAGCCGCGCTTGGCCAGGATGAATCCCTTCAATGCCCGTGATCACCAGCGAAGTCACGTCCAGCATGGTCATGAGCGCGCCGAGCCACGACTGATTGCTGTGCTGCGAACGGAAAAAACTCAATACGGGATACGAAAGGCCGCTCTCAAGCAATTCTCCGGCCCAGCGTTCCCAGTCACGCAGGACCTCATCGAGAACCACTTGCTCGATCGCCGGATTCTCGGAGCTTCCGGCGAGCCGGACCAGTAATTCGGCCGCCGTTGGCGGCGATCCCGCGCGGGCGTCGAGCATGGAAATCTGGATCTCACGGCGGGAAAACGAACCATACACCACCGGTAAATAGCCGATGACCACGCCGAGAAAGGCGAAGCCCATCCCAGCTTCGAACACGGATAAGAAGCGAGCCAAGGCAGAAGTTGGAACAATGTCGCCGTAACCCAAGGTGAAGAAGGTTTCACCGCTGTGATACATAATTCTGGCGAAGGTAATAGGTTCATTGCCCAGCTGTTCGTGCCCGCCGATGCCGTATTGCAGGAGGCCAAACCCGGCGATTAATCCCGTCGCCCAGAACGCCATCAGCATAATTAAAGACAGCGGGCCGAAATATCCGAGAAAACTCTGCTGGCGCGACAAAGTCCGAATGCGGGCGGCGATCTTCGTCCAGGGAATCCATGTGCGGCGGTAGAACCAGGCCGTCAGCCTGAATTGGCGGGTGACCCGGCGGGGCAGAACGACTGTCTCGAAGGCATCGAGCAAAACCACGCCGATAATCACGAGGCCGGAAATGATCGCGGGGATGCTGGTATGAAAAGCCATGCGGATTCTGAATAGTCATCTTGATGCGCAACGAAGGGTAACAGATTCGGTTTCCGGCAGACCAGGAACTTGCTGCTGTTATCGCAGTCACTTAACTACCCATTTCTACTGCGGCTTAGGCGGTTGCGCCGCTGGAGCCGGTGACGGCGTTGTCGTTGCAGGTTTTGTATTGGCTGGCTTCTTGGCCACGGGCCTTTTCTTAATGACAGGTTTCTTCCCCGCTTCGTTATCGTCGACCACGATTTTCTTTGGAGGCGCTGCTGGAATTGCCGCCTGGGCGGTTTTCAGGTCCGCACGCAGCCGCACAATTTCTTGCTCTTTGGAGGTCGCCAGGTTATTCACCCGATCGGCTAATTGCTTGTGCGTCCCCTCAAAACTTTGCAGATCGTTCGCGAGCGCCTGAAAATCGTCCTTGGGGCCGAACGCTCCGGCCGATTCCACAACTCCGCTCAGCACATCGTAAAGCGCGTCCAGATTCCGGTAGAGTTTGAAGGTCGCGGGCATGTCTTCCGGCGCGCTGCGCAACTGCCCAATCATTTCCGGCAGCGCGGTCTGCAGATTCCGTTGGATGGATTCGACATCGCTGAGCGACTGCTTTTTCGTGGAACTGTCCGTCTTCCAGCGCTCGATGCGCAGCTTCATCAGGTCGGCTTGGGCTGTCGCGGAGGTCGCCTCCAATTGCGCCAATAATCCATTCAATTGGGAGACCGATGCATAAGAAACCGGGCCACCTTGCGGAGACGCAGGACTGCTTCCCTGCACCGAGTATTGCTGGCTTTGATGAGCCGCCGGAACCGCTGTTTGGCCGAATGCCGTTGCAAGGCAAAGCAGCCAACTTAGGCCGAATGAAAAAAAATAGGAAATGAGTTTGGGGTTCATGGATTGTGGAGTCAGGGGCGCGATGCGTGAATCAGAATATCGATAAGCTGAGGATACTACAAGCCAGTTACCGGCGAGACTTCCTGCCGCTGATTCCCAGCACTACAATCTCTTTCATGGAACGTAAAATCTTCTGGACAGTCTTCACGGTTCTCGGCCTGCTCGCCGATTTCCTGCTGCCGATTTGGTGGGGTCTCGCCGCGACTATCCCATGCCTGTTTATCGCGTGGTGGGTGGCGTATCGCAGCGATTGGTTCTGAAACCGGAAAAAACCGCAACACTTTCAGGAGGTGCTTTGCGCCATAGTAAAAGGGTTGCCGCTGGTTGCCACACAAGAGCTGCCACTTGCGGGCACGAGCGCCCAAAAGCCCGTGATGGAGCCGTTGCTAAGCGTGGCGGGGCTGGTGTTAGGGTTCACCGTGCCGGTTATGCCCGTGCTTGTGAGGGTAACCACGTCGCCGGCTGTACTGGTCATCGTGAAGGTAAATGTGCCGCTGGTTATCTGATCGGCCGAATTAAAGTTTAGACCAGTTAACGACCCTGCAGCCGCGGGAGCGGTGGTTCCGAAACAGGTATCGGAGTTGAGCAACTCGAAATTCGCAAGACCCAGCGCTCCGCTTCCACCGAAATTGATCTGCGTGTTGAAGCTAAAGCCGGACGAGGTGCTATCTCCGCCGAGCATTACCGCCTGCCACACGCTGCCGGATGGCGTTTGCACTGTGTCGGTAGTGCCGCAACCGGCCAGCACAAGCGCAAACGTCAGCAGTAGCAGGATTGCAACTTCTTTCATGAATTTCCCTTGAGTTTCGGAATAGTGCGAAAAATCTATTGCAAGATTACAGAGATGCGCCCCAAGCGGTCAATGGATGTAAGCATGGTTCACTAGCGGCAAACTTTAGGACTTTAGGACATGAGGACTTGCGCTCGATCCGCCGGTTGAGCCAGAATGACTGTCCCACGGAGAAACGACTTCATGTATTTGCAGCCCGTTGTGCGATGCCAGAATCCGGACTGTCCGACCCCTTCAGCCGCGCGCATTCGGCTACCTTATCCCAATCTGCCGGCAACTGGGGGAAATGCGCCCGACTGGCCGCAGGATGGATGGCAGCTAAGATTGATTTGCCGCGAGTGTGATCACTGGTACATCTACGAGAAGAAAGATATTCAATGGGCGCCCTACACCCGCCCTCTGGAAGAAGAAACCCGTTTTGATTTTTTGTGCATGGAACTGGAATGCGGCGAACCGGGCTGCGGCTCGCGCACCAAGTGGCATGTGCTCGATAACAGCCAGATGTCAGAAACCGAAGCGCAGGAGTTCGTGCTGCGGGCCGATCCAGTTGCGGTATGCGAGAACGGGCATTCGTTTTCTATCTCGGGAACGAAGTCGAGCTCTGTGAGCAAGTCGAAGTCGATGTAACTCTCGGGACCGCAAAGCGCTCACTTGAGCGCATTGCGCTTCTGAAGAACAAAACCGGCGATCATGAAAACTATAGAGAGCCCCAGCAGGAAACCGGCGGAGAACTCCGTGTACTTTGCGTGTGTGTAAAGCCTCAGAAGGAGACCTGCCGCCAGAGCAAGTAACCCCACCCGAGTAATCATGTTAGGTCTGCGCCAAGTCATATAACCTCCTGAGAATCCCGCTACGAGCCATTGATATCCCGCCACACGCTGAACATATCTCCGTAGTCCACTCGTGGTGGATTCGGTCTCGTCCGGCCCGACGGGTGATCATTCGGCAGCTACGCCCCGCGCTTGCCCTTCAATTCCGCCAGCAACTGCTCAATGCGATCTTCTTTTTCCAGCGCGGCCAGCCGGTCTTCCATGTTGTCTCCGGCGATTTCCGCCTTCGCCTGACCCATCGCTTCGGAGTGCGCGACTTTGCGCTTCATGCGGTCGAAGGCGGCGGCTTTCGAGCCGTCGCCGATGGCGAGGCGGGCGTCGCTGGCCTTGCCGATGGCGCGGGCGCGGCGATGTTGCGCGATCAGTAGATCGGCTTTGGCCTGGGCCTCGCTCAACTTTTGTTCCAGTTGACGCAGTGCCGATTTCAAATTTTCCACCTGCGCCTTCTGGTCGGTGACTTGCTGCGCGAAGCTTTCGCTCATCTCGCGATAGCTCTCTACGCGCTGAAGCGAGGCGCGTGCCAGGTCGTCCTGTTTTTTGTCAACCGACATTTCTGCCTTCCGCATCCACTCGGCGACTTTATCTTCGTTCTCTTTTTTCTTTTTCTCGAGCAGATGCTGGTCGGCAATGGCGATCGCGACCTGCGTCTTTACTTGCAGAAGTTGGTTCTGCATATCGATAATTACCTGCTTAATCATCTTTTCCGGCTCCTCGGCTCGATCGATCAGGTCGTTGAGGTTGGCCCGGACTAACGTGGAAACACGCTCTAGTAATGCCATGATGGACTCCTTTTTTTGAACTACACTCCTAACTTCTAGCTTCCAGCTCCTGATTCTTTCTTGCCGCTTCGCATTGGGCGCAGGTCGTGCGCCGCAGAGTGCTGCCGAGGGCCATGCCGATCGCTACGCCGATTCCCAGCCAAATAGCAACATGGCCAGCCATCACGCCGAGGACGATGCCCAGCACTGCGCCTAATGTAACTCCTAAGCCCATTCCTTTCGATTTGCGGTTCATATTTCAACTCCAAGTTCCTGCACTCGGCTCGGCGGGACAGCCCCTTCGACTCCGCTCAGGGCAGGCTAGGGGAGCTGTCCCGACGAGCAATAGAGAACCCCTACTTCGCCACATCTACTACCGGCGGCTTTGGTGACTTATCGCCGAGCTGGCGCACCTTGCCCAGCAGATCCGCCAGCGGCATACCGGAGAGCGTCTCGAACAACGCTGGCACCTGCGCCGCCATCTTGGCGATGTCGCCCGTGATTTTGTTCATCCCGGAGGCATCACCGTTTCCCGTGGAGACGATGGTGATCTTGTCGACATTCGCCAGCGGACTGGCCAGCGCCTTCACGATCTCTGGCATGGCGGTGAACAGCCGGTCGATCACCGCGGCCTGGTTGTACTCCTGATAAGCTTCGGCTTTGACGTTCATGGCTTTGGCTTCGGCTTCGCCCTTCTTGAAAATGATTTCGGACTCAGCCTCTCCTTGGGCGCGAATCGATGAAGCCTGGCCTTCCGCTTCCGCGATCAGGCGCTGCTTTTCGGCTGCCGCGAGCGTTTCGATACGCTGACGATCAATTTCAGCCGGCTTCAGCACGGTCGCGATGAGTTCTTTCTCGCGGCGATTGATTTCCGCTTCCTGCACTTTGACCTGCTGCTCCTTCTCGATCTGTTGCACCTTCACCTGCTCGGCAACTACTTGCTGTTGCATGATGTTGGTCTGAATGTCGTAGGCTTTATCGGCCTGCGCCTGCTGGCGTTTTGTGACTTCCAGGAATTGCGCCTTCTTCACTTCAAGATCGCGCTGCGATTCGGCCTGCTTGGCGAGCGACATGGTTTCCGCCAGCACGCGCTCCTGATCGGCTTGCGCCTTGGCAACAGCCGCTTCCCTCTGCGCTACTGCACGCTTGATGGCGGTATCGCGATCGGCTTCGGCGGTGGCAACATCGGCGTCGCGCTTGATGCGGGCGACATCCGGTTTGCCCATGTTGGTGATGTACTCGTTCTTGTCGCGAACTTCCTTGATGGTGAACGAAATGACTTCGAGCCCCATCTTGTTCATGTCTTCGGCACAGGTGCCGCGCATGCGGTCGGAAACCATTTCCGGCTGCTTTACGATTTCTTCCACCGTGAGCTGGCCGATAATGCCGCGCAGATGGCCTTCCATCACCAGCCGGATCAGGCCTTCGCGCTCCTGATCGCTCTTGGTAAGGAACTGCTCCGCTGCGGTCAGCACAGATTCGCGGTCGGACTTCACTTTGATCTGGGCCACGGCCTCAACAGTGACGGCCACACCTTGTTTGGTGTAGAGATCCTGCTGCGGCGCCACGTCGAACGACATGAGCTCCAACGACAGGTCACGGCAGACCTGCACCATGGGAAGCACCAGCGTGCCGTGCCCCTGCACCACGCGCGTGCCGCCCAGGCCATACACGATGAGTGCTTCGTGCGGCCCCGCTTTGCGATATAGCCTGGCCATTCCGCTCATCAGGAACAGAAGGACCATCACTCCCAGCCCGGCAAAAATCCAAATCTCCACCATCCTCGACATCTCTGGCATAACGCCTCCGTTACTCTCTTCGAGCCACTTATGCGGGACGCTAATCGCGCGCCCCAAAACCGGTAACCATATTCAAATCGCGAACAATTCTTTCCGGGTCACTGTGCCCGAGGAACACATCGCCATTCGTCGTCCGGATGTGAACGACTTTGTTTCCCCAAACGTAGGCACGGGAACGCCCGATACCGCGAATACCGTAACCTCGAAATAAGCTCCACGGTTCCATCGAGTAGCTCACGATCGATTGTTTGGGAATCGAGCGTAACCTGAAACCAAGTGTTCGTATCTCGACCCCCTCCCGCAAAAAGCGATAGCTGAAACCGTTCCACGCCATCAGGAAAACAGCGATACCAACCACTGCCAACACTCGTAGTCCAAAACGTGCGGGCGCATTCGGATAGAAAATTGTCGACACCGCCGGCCCAACCATAGCAGCGAGAATGATGACCGCCCACAGGCGCCCGGCATGCGTTTCCTCGGCTAACACCTGACCTTGCATTGCATTGAAGTGCATATTCAGTACCCTGCGCGTCCTTTACGCGGATCACTAACATCCCTCGCGGCGAAGTTATGATTCGTTACTTAACTCTTCCCAAAGACGCACGTATGCGATTCCTTTCTCATAACGGGTGACGACAACTTCGACTCCCTTGCCGATCGCGCTTCCGTTGTCACTTCGAGCGCCGCACACGCGGCGGGTTCCCATTTGCGCGTAAATCATTTCACCAGTTCCGCCGGCGCGAATTGCACTACAGATTCGGCCCAGCACGCCAACCATTTCGTAATCAGCGGGATCCATGTTCTCGTCGTCCGAGATCAACACCCGGCTCAGAAACAGGAAGACGATCCCTCCGCCGATCAATCCGCTAGTGATGGAAGCCAGCAATCCAAAGCCGACCCAGACTCCGGAGTAGCGGGTCAGCAAATATCCTGTGCCGCCAAACCATGCTAGAAACGCCGTCAACGTAACGAAGTTGAATGGCGAGACTCCTCCACTTTGTTGGGCCGCGTGACTGGTTGCAACCCTCGATGTCGTAGTCTGTCCCGCAACCGGCGCGTGCGGAACGGCAACCGTCGGCAGGTGCATGCCACTAACGTGTCCGTGGAAGTGCGGCAAATGCAAACGCCCGGTTCGTGCGCCTCCAAACACAAACGAAAAGAAACTGAGGCAGAATCCGACGGCGAAACAGATCAAATAGAAATCCGCCCAGGTCATCGTGTGGTTCATCGTTTTCGCCTCCCTTCCGCACCGCCGGCGCGTCCTCGATCTCTGCGGCCGTTCAGACGCCCCATCAACTCTGGCTTCAACGCTTCGAGCAGCCGCTCCGCTAACCCCGGCGTATCTAAAATCGCGCCGAGTAAAAGCAAGCATCGCCGCGTATCTTTTTCCCGCGCAGCTTTAATCAGCACGTCGCTCACCTCAGGATCGCTGACGAAGCGCTCCGAGCCTTGCAGCAGCCAGACATCTAACTGCCCCTCCGTGGTCCGCAGATTCGAAGTCAGCTCGGTGTGATAACCCTCCGGGTCATCCACCAGGAACCCGGGGTGCACTTTAAAGAACTTGGCCAGCAGCGCCCGCGACGACTGTGTCATGTGCGGGCGGGTTCCGCTTTCGATCTGCGATAAATATGACTGGCTGATGGCCTTGCGCAACTCCTGGCGAACCGCCCTCACGATCTCCTGCTGAGTCATGGGACGCCCCAAGCCGCGCAGCGAGCCTTCGACCTCGCGCAGGTAACGAATTTTCTCTCCCAGTTTCATATATCAGATCGCGATAAGCATATTGCAATATGCAATATATGTCAAGATTTGTATTTGGAGCGTTTTGAATAAGTTGCGGCGTTAGTCTTCCGGCAAAAACAGCTTGCCTGAAAACTCCGCTATCCATCTTTGTGAGAAACTACCTCACACTTGGAAAAGCGAGAGGAGATGCGCGCAACGCAGAACGGAACTAGTCCAGTCCTGTCTTCACGCGTGGGCAAGGCACCCGGAACGATGGATCACACAGCGGGGAATAGGAAGGAAGTGGTCAGCGAGCGCTTCTTCCTGATGGTTACTATCGCGCTGGCCATCATTGAAGTCTGGATCAACCGGTATGCCATAAATGGGGATGGCGTCTCCTACCTGGACGTGGGTGACTCGTACTTCCGCGGTGACTGGCCCGCAGCGGTTAACGGATATTGGAGTCCACTCTATTCCTGGTGTGTAGGACTGGCGCTACATGTGATCAAGCCATCGATATGGTGGGAACTGATCGCCGTTCATTTGGTAAATCTCCTCATTTACATAGGAGTGCTCTTTGCTTTTCGTTTTTTCCTTCATTCCGTGCTACGCACGATGCATGAAGAAACCGGAATCGCCGATGATTCGGTTCCTTTACCCGAGTGGATCGTGTTCGGGTTGGGATACGCTATTTTTCTATGGGCTTCGCTGGTGCTGATCGGAACGGTCTATGTCACACCGGATCTTATGGTCGCGGGCTTGTTATTTTTAATCGGCGGATATTTGGTCGGCCTGATTCATCACGAATCCTATGGAAAGTTTGCGATGTTTGGCATCCTGAACGGACTGGCATATTTAGGCAAAGCGATCATGTTTCCGCTGGGTTTTGGATTGCTCTCGATTTTGCTGTTCTCGGGCAAGATGTCGAAGCGCAGAGTGTACGGCGTTTTGTTGTCTACATTCTTATTCCTGATGGTTTCGCTGCCGTTTATTGCTGTGCTCTCGAAGGCCAAGGGGCGATTCACGTTCGGGGATAGTGGAAGATTGAACTATGCGGGCATGGTCAGTCCAAACAGTCCGCCAAAACATTGGCAAGGCGAACCGGCGGGCAGCGGAGTTCCGAAGCACGCAACGAGGCAGCTCCTAGAAAATCCCGCGGTGTATGAGTTCGCAACTCCGGTCGCGGGAACTTATCCGCCTTGGTACGATCCTTCTTATTGGAATGAAGGAGTGCAATGGACCTTCCGGCTACGATCACAGATCCGGGTCCTGGTCCAGAGTGCGCTCAAGTATACGAAGATGCTGGTCGACCAGTTGGGATTGTTTGCAGGGATGTTGATTTTCATTTTATGGGGCGGCGCGCCGACTCGGCGTGCGATCATTTCGAACTGGCCGCTGATGGCTGCGGCGGGCCTCAGCATTGCCGCATACTCGCTGGTTCTGGTGACGTCCAGGTATGTGGGCGGTTCGATGGTGTTGCTGTTCGTGGCTATTCTGGCGGGAATCCGTCTGCGGCGGAATGAACTGATTTCTCCGCTGACAAAATACATAGCGATGGCGGCGATGGCAACTGTTCTGTTCTCGGTGACGGCATATCTGGCGGAAACGGCATACATGAGCTTGACCGTTTACTCCGATCCGACGCAGAAGGACCAGATGCGAGCGGCCGAGGGATTGAGGCAGATGGGATTGAGTGCGGGCGAACCTGTGGCGATTATCGGGGACGGAACAACCGATTACTGGGCCCGGCTGGGACGATTCAGGATTGTGACCGAGGCTTTTTCTCCGGAGGCGGGAAGCCGGAGGTTCTGGAGCGAATCGGCGGAACGCAGAAAGCTCGCGTATGAATGTTTGAGACGTACTGGCGCGAAGGTGGTGGTAGCTTGGAATCCGCCGGAGAGTGGCATGGATTCGAGTTGGAAGAGAGTCGCGAGCACGAGCTACTACGTGCAATTTCTAAATAACTAGATTGGGCTTCATCGTTCAGTTTCCGCTGCCAATGTCTCGACTTAGAGGAATTACTTGTTTCGCGAATTTGTGTGCTCGACGCGAGTCTGCTGAGAATGATCGATAAGTCGAAAAAGGTGACTGCGGGATCGCGATGCGGATGGCTTCGATGGTTCTTTCGTTGCCTCGCAGCCGGATTGGCGCTGGCACAAATCGTGGTGGGCCGCAACACCTTCGGTCCGGACCCCAGGTCGTACATGGAATTAGCCCGTGCCATTCTTCGGCATGACTGGGCGATGGCAACCAACGCGTACTGGAGCGCGCTATATCCGTGGCTATTAGCCGCAGATCTGGGGATCGTTAAGCCGTCATTGCGGTGGGAGTTTCCCGCGGCGCATGCCTTGTCCTTCCCTATGTATCTGGCTGCGATAGCGGCCTTTGAATTTTTTTGGGTGTCGCTGCTGAGGCGCAGGGAAATGAATCCGCCGATCAGCCGAAAGAGCGTTCCTCTCGCGCCGCCGCAGATGTGGATATTGGGATATTCGTTGTTCATTTGGTCGACGATTGGGGATCTCGTTCTGCTGATCAACCCTGATTTACTCGTGACCGCAAGTGCGTTGCTGGCGGCCGGCCTCTTACTGCGGATGGAGGTTGCTGGAGGCGCTCGCAAGGCGTTGTATGTTTGGTTTGGAGTTTGTTTGGGATTCGGCTATTTGGCGAAAGCCATTCTTTTTCCAATGGCTTTCGTTTTCCTGGCGATGATGATCGCCATTTCGAAAAGCTCTCTGCGGAGGAACAGCAGATGGCTCGCGCTGGCCATGCTGATTTTCGTGGCAATTGCCTCTCCTGAAATTGTGTTGCTTTCGCATGCCAAGGGTCGCATAACTTTTTCGGACACCGCAAAACTCAACCTCGCCTGGTTCAACTACCAACTCCCTTACCGAAACTGGCAAGGCCAACCGCCGGGCACGGGCACTCCAGTTCATCCCACGCGAAAACTCTTCGATCACCCGGCCGTGTATGAATTTAACGGGCCGTTGCGATCAAGCTACCCTCCTTGGTTTGATCCGTCGTATTGGAATGAGGGGCTATCGCCCAAGTTTCGAGTTGGAATCGTAACCAGGCATGCTCTCCACGAACTGGTGAGGCTTGGGGGAATGCTTTTGCATCCGACGGCTTGGCTTGCCGGAATGCTTTTGATTTTTCTTGGTTCCGACTTCAAAGAAACGCTGAAGGGCATCGCAGTTTATCGGCACCTCATTCTGATCGCTTGCACTGCGCTGGCCCTGTTCTGCTTAACCGTGGTGCAAGGACGATTTTTGGCCCCGTGGGAGCTAATGATTTGGGGTTCGATTCTAGCAGGCGTACGGCTTAGACCAAGCCCGGCTCCTGTTTACCGGTGGGTGGCCGCAGCCGTATCTCTGGCGTTGGTGGCAGCGGTGGGGTACATGGTTTACGGAGAGTCCATCCATGGCTTTCATAATGACGCTAGCGCCGAGTATGCGATCGCAGAGGGATTACTGAAGATGGGTTTGCAACCTGGAGAAAAAGTTGGCGCGATCGGATTTGATATGGACGCCCATTGGGTTTATCTGGCGCGGTTGAGTATTGTCGCCGAAATCGGTACGGATGAAACTTGCCTTTTTTGGAGCGAACCTGCGGCGACTCAAGCGCAGGTCTTGGAAAAATTCGGGCAAGCCGGGGCGAGCGTAGTGGTCGCGAATACCGGAGGCGGGATCCGGACTACTTCGCGGCCCGATCCTCTTGACCTGGCGGGCTGTTCCCGTCCGGGCGCGGGATGGTGCAAGATCGAAGGCAGCCCGGACCAGGCGTTTTTTCTAAAGTGAGTGGGCGAGCGGGATCATGCGGCTATAGCCCGACCTCTATCCGGGAGCGGGGATCGAGATAGTCGCGGAGGGCGTCGCCGATGAAGTTAAAGGAGAGAACGGCGAGCATGACGGCGAGGGCGGGAAAGAGCACGAGATGAGGCGCGTCGAATAAGTGAGCGCGGCCGTCGTTCAGCATGGCTCCCCAGCTTGCGGTGGGCGGAGGCACGCCGAGGCCGAGGAAGCTCATGGTGGCTTCGGCGAGAATAGCTCCAGCCATGCCAATGGCCGCTTGTACGATCACCGGCTGAATAATGTTTGGGAGAATGTGGCGGGCGATGATGCGCAGGTCGCTCGCGCCAAGGGCACGGGCGGCCTCGACGAATTCGCGTTCGCGGGCGGCGAGAACTTGACCTCGAACCAGGCGCGCGTAGCCGACCCACCCTCCGAGTGATAGTGCGAGAACAAGATTAAAGATGCCGGGGCCGCGGAAGGCTACGAACGCAATCGCCAGCAAAATTCCAGGGAACGAGAGGAACGCATTCATAAGAATGACATTCACGAAGCGGTCGATCCCGCCTCCGTAGTAGCCAGCGATAGAGCCGATGATAAGGCCGAGAGCAAGTGATGTGATAACCACGCAGCTTCCGACCAGCATGGAGACGCGCGCTCCGAAGACGATGCGTGAGAAAATGTCGCGACCGAGTTCGTCGGTGCCGAACCAGTGGGCGTGGGAGGGAGTGTCAAGGCGGGTGGGGAGGCTGATGGCGGCAGGATCTTGCGGCGAGATCCAGGGAGCGAAGACAGCGAAGATTATGAAGAGGATGACCAATGCAACACCAACTGCCGCCAGAGGGTTATGCCGGGCGTTTCCGGCAATGCGGCGGCTGAAGGATATGGAGTGGGCGGACATCAATGGAATATTAATTTTTACGCGGTATTGAGGCTGCCCGCAAGTTGTGTTCTCATTAGGAGATTGCAGCGCGTGCGGCCAGCCTGCTCGCGTTTGAACCTCTAGTTCATTACCCAGGAGGAAAAATCATGAGTAAAGTTTCGTATATTCCCGAGGATTACAACTCCGTTACGCCCTACTTGATCGTTAAGGGCGCAGCGCAAGCGATTGAGTATTACAAGAAAGTTTTTGGAGCCGTCGAGACGGTTCGCATGAACGGACCGGACGGAAAGGTCGGTCACGCAGAGTTGAAGATCGGCAACTCGCACATCATGCTGGCTGACGAAAACCCAAGCATGGGGGAGGGGCACACCAGTGCGACCACGATTGGCGCCAGCCCAGTGAGCCTGTATGTGTATCTTCCCAATGTCGACGAAGTCTTCCGCAAAGCTACGGCGGAGGGAGCAAAGGTGCTGAAGCCGGTGGTGGACCAGTTTTACGGGGACCGCTCCGGTTTTTTTCAGGATCCGTTTGGACATCTGTGGGGAGTAGCGACGCACGTGGAAGATGTATCGCCCGAAGAGATGAAAGAGCGGATGAAGAAGATGATGACGGCGGCGTAGTGGATTGAAAAGTGAGGGCGGGAGGCGGCGCCTCCCACCCTCTAAAAAACTACGCCGCCTTTACTGCGACCGACGTGATGCCGTTGTATCCGAGATGATCGCTTGTAGTGGTGCCGCTGGAGGTGAAGGTGGCGGTACCGGGAGTGTTGGGGTCGTACGTGAAGTGGATGGGGGACTCGATGTCGTATCCTCCATAGACATACATGTACATCCAAACTTCATTGCCGGCCTGGAGCGGGGCGTCGGGCAAGGCGAACGTGGAAAGATCAATCCTGCCGCTGCTTTGTCCCAGTAAAAGTACGGAGCTCCAGTTCCAGCCGCCATCTGGATACGCGTTTTTCGGCTGAATAACTCCCTTGTTCGTCCAGTACAGAGTCCATTTACAGTCATATCCGCCCTGGTCGAGCAGGCTCATTCCGGAGATGTTTCCGTTAGTTTGGGCGAGTTGGCCGGCGCTCTTGACGAGCAGGTCGCGGCGGTTTCCGAGGTCGGGAACAAGGCGCAGAGCGTGTACCGCCCACTCGCGGTCTTCTGCGGCTTTTTTCAAAAGCGCGTCGCGGTGCTGGCCAAGGTTAGGAACGTAGCGAAGCGTGTTGTAGGCCCATTCGGGTGGGCCCTGGAGGACCTGCGATACCAGCGCGTCGATGCCGCCCTCTGCCGCGGCGGTTTGCAGAATCGATTCGAAACAACTGTTCTTGCTTTCTATGGCGGCTTGGGTTTTTTGCCAGTCGACTCCACTCGTCTTGGTCAACTTCATGCCGAAGAGACGTTGCTCATCGTGATCCATTTTGCTTCTCCTTATTGTGATTTGTTTGGTCTATAAGCGCCCCTTTCGTCTGGTTTGTCCCTGCTTACTGCTCGTGTTAATGCCGATAACTCGTTTCTTTTTGGCAGTTACTCACAGGTATGCAGGAGAGTCAAGAGGATTGAGCGGGGAGAAGAGCGTTTAATTTGGGGGAGTTCCAGAATGGGATAAGGAGGAACGATCGTTCACGGTGACACGTAATTCCGGTGCCTATTTTGCGGCGTTCAGGTCCCTCGCGTAGCGGCGTTCAGCGCTCGTGACGCGCGAAGGCCATCGAAGGTAGGGCACAAGCCTTGCGCTTAAAGGACGTGGAAAAATGATGTTGTGTTTGTGGCGGCAACGGCTCTACTCTATCGGCATAGATGGATTGGACAAAATATCCGCTCGAAAAACTCTTCTCGTTCGTGGCTGGAATAATACCTGGTACCGTTGTGCTTTTAATTTTCGGCTGGTTGCGGTGGTTCTTCGCGCTTGGATTCCTAGGATATCGGACAAAGGTCTCCCTCGTCGTTCTGGTCGCATTTGTCATTGATTTTACCGCAACCACTTTTCTTAACTCAATTCTTGGTGGTGTGGGCGGTGCAATCGGCGGTGTAAGTTACAAACCTCCACATTCCTATGACATCGCCCCCTGGCGCGGTCCCAGATGGAGGGAACTTATCAGAGGGCGGGTGGGTGCGGGCTGTCCAAACGACACTCGTCCCTTATCTCCCATAATCGTCGATTTGCGGATAAAGATTGCAGCCAACTTGCCTCCTGAGCAACAGCAAGACGCGATTACGGCGCTGCACCTGGAGAAACTGGCTGCTGAGTCCGATGACCTTAACTGGGCGGTGTGGTACGACCACTATCACAAGATTATTCTCGAACCTCGAAGAGACGTCGTCTGGCACGTCCACACTGGGCTCGCCTTCAGTTTGGAAACGGCAGCCTTGATCGTCGTGCTTTGTGCCACGGTGGTTCCTAGCGTTCGCCATTGGTGGTGTATTTTGCCATCCTGTATGTGGGTGTTTCTTTTTGTCCTCGAGCAAGTCTTCACTCTTAAGAAAGCCCTCGACAGGTGGTCAACGCTTAATGATCAAGTCAAATACCTCTCAGCCGATCCTCAAAGTCGCGAAGCCGACCGCTAACGGACGCGGTGATAAGAGGTTCCGTCCTCTCTATTGCCCAATCCTCGGGTTCGCCGCCGAATACTATACGTCCGTCAGAAAATTCACGGACCCTCACGTCGAGCCGAGCATCGAGGTTGCTCCCAAAGCAGATCCCTCCACTCCGCATTGCGATTGATGAAGCCAATTGCAATGCTCCGGTCGGGATGACAGAGTTAAGAGGGGCGAGAGACAACAAGAATATCTGTCATCCCGACCGAGTTCAGTTGATCTGCGAAGCAGTCAACTGGCGAGTGGAGGGACCTGCTGGTCTGGCTGGTACATGTGACGCGTGAACCACTCGGCTGCTAGGTCCTCCCATGTGGGATTTCGGCGTTCGATCAGCCAAACTTTCTTTGATCTGTTCCAGCGCTTGAGTTGTTTCTCGCGGTCGATTGCTTTGGTTCACGTCGTCGAAGGACTCGTAGTAAACCAGGCGATGGCAGCGGTACTTCCTTGCTGAAACCGTCCATCAAGTCGTTCTTGTGCTCGTAGGTACGGCGGCTTAGGTCGTTGGTCATTCCGATGTAGAGGACGCGCGATTTGCTGGCGACTATGTAGACGCTGTAGCAGTGAGTTTTCATGGCGCACGCCAAACAACAGGTCCCTCCACTCCGGTCGGGATGACAGAGTTGCTCCGGTCGGGATGACAGAGTTTATTTTGGGATCGATTACCCAATTGCAATGCTATCCCGGTATGGCGGACTGAACGATGCGTCCGAAGGATTCTGCTTTGGACGTTGCCATTTTGGGATACGCGATCTAGCGGACAGTCACTGCCTAATCCTCGGGTTCGCTACGGAGTACAGCACATCCGTCAGGAAATTTACTGCGACGTAGGTTAATCCAATTGCGAGGATGCAGCCTTGGACTAGATAGTAATCGCGGTTGGAGATGGCTTGGATGGTGAGGCGGCCGATACCGGGCCAGGAGAAGATGGTTTCCGTCACGATTGCGCCCGCGAGTAGCGCGCCGAATTGCAGGCCCAGCACGGTGATGATGGGGATCATGGCGTTGCGCAGGGCGTGGCGATAGACGACGGTGCGCTCGGGCAGGCCTTTGGCGCGGGCGGTGCGGATGTAGTCCTGGCTGAGCTCTTCGAGCATGGAGGTGCGGACCATGCGGGTGAGGATGGCGGCGAGGGCGCTACCCATGGTTACCGCGGGCAGGATTAGGTTGACGAAGGAGCCGGCGCCGGAGACGGGGAGCCATCCCAGCTTGATGGCGAAGAAAAGAATCAGGATTGGGCCGAGCGCGAAGTTGGGGAATGAGAGGCCGAAGAGGCTGACGACACTGAGCATGCGGTCGTCCCAGCGGTTGCGGCGTTGGGCGGAGCGGACACCGGCGGGAATCGAGAGGACGATAGCGACGAACAGCGATGCCAGCGTGAGTTGCAGCGTGTAGGGATAGCGCTGGGTGAGAAGGTGCGTGACGCTTTGGTTGTAACGGAAAGAGGGGCCGAGGTCGCCGTGGAGAACGCCTTTCCAGTAGTGAAGGTATTGTTCGCCGAGCGGGGCGTCGAGGCCGTAGGCATGGCGGCTGGCTTGAATGTCGGCGGGCGGCGCGCCTTCGCCGAGCATTTGCTGGATGGGGTCTCCAGGGACTAAGTGGATTAGTAAGAAGACGAGGCTTACTACCAGCCAGATTACTGGGAGAGTGTAGAGGACGCGTTGGAGGAGGGCTCGGGGCAAAGGTAGCTCTCAGTTTTCGCTACAAACGGCGTTCCAGAATCCAGCGGGCTCCCCTGTCTTCGCCTTCGAAATAGGCCAACCTTCCCGAGATGCACGATAGAAACGTGCCCATTTGACGGCCAACCACGTCACTTAGAGCTTCCGATAGAGGCATTTCTTTCCCATCTAATCGTCGATCCTCTGAAGTGACCCAGCACGAGGGCGGCGCGCCTTTTTGCGTCAAGATTAGCGCAATGTCTTTGGCGTGCTGCTGGTTCGGCGGAATGGCCAGGAGGTAACGTGGATCCAGCGACTTGAGGTGGGCCAGTTCGCTCAGGAATTTCTGTCTCGTCTTTGGCTTCGACACAAAATCCAAGTAGCGTTGGCGTTTAGTCGGCATGAAGAAAGACCTAATCAGCTCTTCTTCGTGGTTCATTGCGATTAATCTCCAAGAAGCGCATCGAGCTTCGCTCGAATGGACAACCGAGGGCGGCTGTCCCCACACAATACAACATCCAAACCTTTAATCTCCGGACTGTTTTGCGGGTTCGGGTTTTTCGACATTCTTTATTTTCTCGATTTTTACGCGGGCGATGCGGTGACCTTCCATCTCTTCGACGGTATAGCGATAGCCTTCGTACTCGAACGACTCGCCTAAATACGGGATGCGTTGCAGGCGGGCGAGGACGAATCCGGCAAGGGTTTCGAAGCCGGCGTCGCGGGGCAGGAGCAAGCCGTGCTGGGTTTCGAGGTCGCGGATGTTGACCGCGCCTTCTAGCGACAGAATCGATTCGTCGGCTAGAGCGGGCTCGGGAACGGCGATGTCGAACTCGTCTTCGATGTCGCCGACCAGTTGTTCGAGGATATCTTCGACGGTGATTACGCCCGCGGTGGAACCGAATTCATCGACCACAACGGCGAGGTGACGACGCCGCTGTTTGAACTCATCGAGCAATTCCGCCAGGACTTTCGTCTCCGGCACCACAAGAACGTCGTGCATGATGTGGCCAATCTGCATGCGGGCGATACGCGAGGCAACGGGCTGGCCGAGGTTGACCAACCGAAGCCGGACCCAGCGGACAAGTTCTTTGTAATAAAGGACGCCGACAATATGTTCGGGGCCGCGCTGCGGGTCGTAGACGGGGAGGCGGGAGTGCTGGCCTTCGACCACGCGGTCCAGGGCTTCGTCCAAGGTGAGATTCCGAAGGCAGGGAAAAAATATCCGGCCGAGCCACCATGACTTCGCGGACGGTGATGTTGTCGAGTTCGATGGCCGCGTGAATCATTTCTTCTTGCGACTCGGGAATCTGGCCGAACTGGCGGCTGGCGGTGACGATGAGCTTGAGTTCATCAGGCGAGTGAACGGCGCCGCCGCGACGGGTTTCGCGGGCACCGAAGAGTCGCAGCACCAAACCGCCGGAGCGGCGCATGAAGAAGAGCAAGGGGCGAGTGAGGGTGAGGAAAGCTTCCATGGGTGCGGCGACGGCGAGGGCTATCTGCTCGGCGCGCTGGAGGGCGAGTGTTTTAGGGACGAGCTCACCGAGTAGGACGTGCAGATAAGTGATCAGGCTGAAGGCGATCACAATGGCGATGCCGTGAGCGTAGGCGGCGGCGTGCGGAATTTGTTGCACGAAGCGAAGCGATCCGACGAGCTGGGCGACCATGGGTTCGCCGATCCAGCCCAGGGTCAGGCTGACGATGGTGATGCCGAGCTGAACGCCGTTGACGACTTCGTCGAGGTGCTGATGGAGGCGCTGAACGGTACGGGCGCCGATGCGCCCAGATTGGATGAGCTGCTGAATTCTCGTGTCGCGAACGCTGACCAGGGAGAATTCGGCCGCCGCGAAAAACGCATTCGCCGCCACCAGGAAAAGGATCAGTAGCACCCGGAGCAGCACAAAAGCGATCATGGATCAATAATTCTAGCATTTGGACGAGGCCCAGACTCTCTGTGATTGAGTTTATAAGGCGTTGCTTCATCCAGCAGACACAGTTAAACTTTTGCTTCCGCCAAGCTAACCTTTCTTGTAGCGCCACGGTCTAACTGGAAGATGGCAAGTCGGTTACGCTGCTGCCATTTTGGCTCGGGTCGAAATCTCTGGAACTAATACATGTCGGACTGCGTACCAGAGAGTGCATAGATTCCTTGGGCCCGCACAGAACTCAGCCCTCAGGATGACAAAGATCGAGTAGGCATTTCCAGCAGGCAATCAGGAGGCGGTTTGTGAACGGAAACGGAAGCAATAAGAAGAAGCGTCGGAAACTGTTTATCTGGGGCGGCATTGTCGTCGCGCTGGTCCTGCTGATTGCGATCGGCGTGTTCGCTGCCACCCGTGGCGGGACCAAGATTGATCCCTCGAAGCTGGCGAAGGTGGAAAAAGGCGATCTGGCCAAGAGCGTGGTGGCTACCGGGAAGGTGACGCCCATCACTAAGGTGGAAGTGAAGTCGAAGGCCAGCGGCATCGTGAAAAAATTGTTGGTCGACTACGGCGACCGCGTGAAGAAGGGACAGTTACTGGCACAGCTCGACAAAGTGGAAATTGAGGCGCAGGTAGCGCAATCGCGTGCCGCTCTGGATGCGGCCAATGCCAACCTGACGAGTTCGCAAGCCGACTTCGAGCGTGCCAAGGTGGACGCGGAGGGTCCGGATGTGCCGCTGCTGAAGCGCGCCTATGACCGCGCTGAGGGTATGGCGAAGGATGGTGTAGTTTCGGCGTCCGCGCTGGACGATGCAGAGAAGAACTATGAAATGTCGCTGAACAAACAAAACGTTGCCAAGGCGCAAGTGACCGTGTTGAAGGCAAAGATTGCGCAGTCCAAGGCACAGGTGGCGCAGGATCAAGCCAACCTGACGCAGTTGGAAGAACAACTCAGCTATACCGACATCGTTTCGCCGATTGACGGCATCGTGCTGTCGCGCGACGTGGAGATGGGCGATGCGGTGAGCTCGATTCTTGTGCTGGGTTCTTCGGCCACGCTGGTGATGACGCTGGGTGACACCAGCGAAGTTTATGTGAAGGGCAAAGTGGACGAAAGTGACATCGGCAAAGTGTATCTGGGCCAACCGGCTCGGATCAAAGTGGAATCGTTTAAGGACAAGACGTTTACCGGCAAGGTAACTAAGATTTCTCCGATGGGCGTGGAGAAGGATAACGTCACCACGTTCGAAGTACGGGTTTCGATCCAGAATCCGGGCGGAGAACTCAAGGCTGAGATGACTGCCAACGCAGAGATTATCCTTGAAGAGCACAAAAATGTCCTACAGATTCCGGAAGGCGCGATTCTCTACGACAAGGACAAGAAAGCTTCGGTGGAGATTCCTGATCCCAAGGGCAAGGACGGTAAAGATAAAATTGCGGTGAACATCGGGATCTCGAACGGCGCCAAGACGGAAGTTCTTAGCGGATTGAAAGAGGGAGATCAGGTGGTGCTGCAGTAAGGCGCGCTCGGGTTCTGGCGTTCGGGCTTCGGCTGTTAACTCTGAGTTCTGATTACGGAGCGATAGGACATGAATATTCAAAAAACTTCTCGGCTTGCGACTTCCGTTCGATACCGCCTGGGCCTGTTGGCGGCTACACTAGCGATGTTCGTCTCCAGCGCGGCGTTCGCTTCCACACCCCAAGGAACATTTGATAAAGCTTTCCAGGTCACGGGGCCGGTGGATTTGGAGGTGCAGACTCGCTCCGGCAACGTTACGGTACGAAGCGGACCGGCGGGATCGGTATCGATTCACGGCAAGATTTTTGTCGGTGATCACTGGTTGTTCGGAAACCGGCATACCGACGTGTCCGATATTGAACAACGCCCTCCATTGCGGCAGGAAGGCAATAGTATCCGCATCGATTATGTGGACGCTCGCGATATCTCCGTGGATTACGAAATCACGGTGCCCGAGGAAACCACCATTCGCAGCCACAGTGGTTCCGGGGATCAGATGATTGAAGGAACCCGCGGCAACGTGGATTTGCAGACCGGGTCGGGTGACGTGAAACTTGAACGGCTTACAGGAGAGATTCGTCTACAAACCGGCTCGGGGGATGTGCGGGCGATGGAGGTTGCCGGGGCGGTGCGTGGAAGCGCGGGTAGCGGCAACATTGAGGTTGAGGAAAAAGGATCGGGAGATGTCGATCTGCATACTGGCTCGGGCAATGTTACTGTCCGCGGAATACAGGGAGCACTTCGAGCAGAAGCTGGCAGCGGTGACATTACGGCAGAAGGCGCTCAGACTGGGTCATGGGAAATCCGCACCGGCTCGGGGAATGTCCACGTGAGGTTACCGGGAGAGGCGGCGTTTGACGCCAATATTTCCACCAGTTCGGGCACGCTCGACGTCGGCGCACCGATCACGATGACCGTGCAGGGTCGGGTGCAGGAGACGCGCAAGCAGATCGTCGGCAAAGTGCGAGGCGGTGGACCTCTGCTAACCGTGCGCACGGGGTCAGGGGATATTCATATTGAGTAGCAGTGGTCGGAGATTAGTGGCAGTGGTCAGGGGTTAGCAATTCCGGGTTCAGTGGATTTTTGCTGAGCACTAATCACTGGCCACTTTTTGTCTTATTACCTCCGTGCCTTGACTCCGCGAGGCGCAGCAATTACTTTCGATTCTCTGGGAAGATTTCTGTCTTCCATCGTGAGGAAGCTTTGGCCCGTCCGATCATTACTCTGACCACCGATTTCGGCAGCAATGACCATTTTGTAGGCGTCATGAAGGGCGTGATTCTGGATATCGTGCCGGAGGCGCAGATTGTGGATATCTGCCACTCGGTGCAGCCTTACGACGTGCTCGACGGCGCGCTCACCATTTCGCAGGCTTATTCCTATTTCCCTACACGAACGGTACACGTTGTGGTGGTCGACCCTGGAGTAGGCACGGCACGGCGGCCGATTTTGGCTTCGAGTGACGGATACCATTTCGTTGCGCCCGATAACGGCGTGCTTTCGCTGGTCTATGCGAAAGAGAGCCGAATGCACGTGCGGCATATCACCTCCGAACATTATTTTCTACAGCCGGTGAGCAATACGTTCCATGCGCGGGATATTTTCGCTCCCGTAGCTGCCTACCTGGCGAAGGAAGTTGATTCGCTCAAGTTTGGGGAAGAAATCGAGCAATATGTACGATTCTCGGCGCCCAAGCCTAAGGCAGTAGATGAGAACCGCTTGCGCGGTGTGGTTCTGAAAGTGGACCGCTTCGGAAATATTATTACCAACATTACCCCTCAGGATGCTCCGATGCTCTTCGAGAGCGAGGCCAGCGGATTCAAGATCGTTATAGGCAGCCGCGAGATTACCGAAATCAAGAACTCCTACGCGGAGGGCGCTCCGGGAGAAGTGATTGGAATTCTTGGCAGCATGGGCTTTCTGGAAATCGCCGCCAATCGCGCAGCTGCCGTCCAGCTAACCGGTGCGGGTAAAGGCTCTGAAGTGAGCATAATCTTGGGTGGGGCCGCTACCGTGGGCAAAGGCAAAGGGGCGTAGCGTGGCTTATAGATTTTTCGGCCTGGGGTGGGCATAGCGGTCCATCTCGCCTATCCATTTCAGAAAGCGCCAAAGGCTGGTGCGCTCCCGCCACAAAAACTCCCAAAACTCCAGAAAGCCGATTTGCGTCATCTTGACACCGCAGTAAGTCTCGATTCGCCACAACAGATACGGACTGCGCCAGGGAGCCAGACGATGGCCTTTGGTCGCGTTCCACAGGAAGCGTAGCGAGTGGCGCATGGGAGCATGATAACCATACTCAAGGGCGTTTGCCTACGCTTTGCTGATGTGCCTTAGCACGAACGATACGGCCCCATGTTAGAATCCTCTCTCCGCCGAGGAAATTCCTTCCATGTCTGAAGCATATATCCGCCAGAAGGCCGAAGAACACTACTATGCCGCGCTGGATTTGATGGCGGATGGAAAGTTGGAAGAGGCGGTCGCGGCCTACCAGGAATCGATTGCCGTCGATCCTATTTTTACCGAAGCGATGCACGGGCTGGCGCGCGCTTTGCAGGATTTGCAGCGCTACGATGAGGCGATCGAAGTGGCACAGAAAATCACGGATTTGGATCCGGATGACGTGCTCGCTCACACCAGCTTGTCGGTCCTGTATCAGAAGAAGGGAATGATTCCGGAGGCTGAGGCGGAGGGAGCTAAGGCGCGGGTGTTGGGGTGGAAGCAGCAGTTGAAGAAAGGCACGACTTAAACTAATTCGAGACCTCTGTCCCGCTCTCAAGAGAGAGCCAGCGGTGCTTGGTCAGGCGCTGAAGGGTTTCAACCACCGACTCGGCTTGTGCTTTTTCTTCGTCGCGTTTTGCGCGCGACGCCGAATCCAGTAACTTGTCATAATTCAATATTGCTTCCTTCAGATCATATCGCGCAGATGGATCTGCAACCGAAGTGAGTTCGAAGACCAGGGATCGGAAGGTTCGCGTTTTGTATTCCGGGTAGACGGAGAATTCCCGGGGATCACTGCCGAAGGAGTTATCCAGATAGGCCAATGCAGTGCCGTCGGGAAATCCCGGCGGCGGCGCATCGCCGAGAGCAATCTTCGCCTGCTCGAGACGCACTACTCGCAGGGCCAAACCAATCCTGCTGCTGATTTCTGTGTCCAAACGTCGTTCGATTTCGGCTTTCCGCTGATGTTCACTACGCTTTGCCTGATAAGAGGTCACAGCCGTCGTGAGTCCAGCCAAGACAACCGAGGAAAGAAACCATAATGCAAACGAGGAATTGAGCAACGTCCAAATCCGGTTGGGACGGGCAGGAGGCGCTTTGGCTTCGAGTTCCCGCCGGACTTCGGCGCGAAAAATTTCTTCGCTGCGGATTCGGCTCTTCTCTTCTTCGCTCAGCATTCAGGGGCCACGGCAACCTGCAATATTAGTAATGCGACTTAGTGAGAGGATCGATACAGGGACAGCATAACTTACGCAGATGGATTGAAGGGAATAAAGCTGGAGGCAAGTCTTACAACTCGTATTTCTTCATCAAATGCCGGAACGAGCGATAGGAGATGCTGAGAAGATCGGCGGCTTTGGTCTGCACGCCGTTGGAGCGCTCCAGAGCAGATTGCAACAGTGTGCGCTCGATGCTCGCCACATAGCCTTCCATGCCGATGCCCTCGGGAAGCACCGCTCCGGGCGCAACCTCCGATATACTTCCTCCGACGCCAGCCGCTGCCGCACGAGCTTTGGGGCGTTCCGCGGGTAATTCGACGTGAAGTTCATCTGTCGTTTCCAGGGCAACTGCGCGCTCGACTGTGTTTTCGAGCTGGCGGACATTGCCCGGCCACTCGTATCCACAAAGAGCATCGAGGGAAGCCTTGTTCATGCGCAGAATGCTGCGGTTGGCTGCGGCGGCATATTTCTTGAGGAAATGATTCGCCAGCAGCGGAATATCCTCGCGGCGCTCGCGGAGATCGGGGACGCGGATGGGAATTACACTAAGGCGATAATAGAGATCCTCGCGAAACAGGTTTTCGGCAACGGCTTTGTCGAGGTCACGATTGGTAGCAGCAATTACACGCACATCGATGGGAATCTCGCTGGTACCGCCGACGGGGCGAATCGTGCGCTCCTGCAACACGCGCAACAGTTTCACCTGCATGGCCAACGTCATCTCGCTGATTTCGTCGAGGAAGATGGTGCCGCCTCCGGCGACTTCGAAGAGGCCGCGCTTGTTTTGATTGGCTCCGGTGAATGCGCCTTTTAAATACCCGAAGAGTTCACTTTCGAGCAGAGTTTCGGGAAAGGCTCCGCAGTTGACGGAGACGAACGGCTCGGTGGCGCGCGGCGAGCAGATGTGAACCGCGCGGGCGACCAGCTCTTTACCGGTGCCGCTCTCGCCGTGAATCAGAACCGTGCTTGCGGTAGATGCGACGGTACGCACTGTTTGCTTGAGCTTCTCCATGGCGCGGCTGGAGCCGATGATGTTGTCGAGCGAGTTGTGAGAAGCGGCGTCGCGGCGCAGGGCGAAATTTTGTTTGCTGAGAACCAGTTTTTCGAGCACGCGGTTGATGGCGAGTTTGATTTCGTCAACGAGGCCGGGGCTTTTGCGAATGTAATCGGAAGCTCCTCCGGCTTTAACGGCTTCGACCGCGGCTTCGTAGTCATCGACAGCGGTGATGAGGATGACTGGCGAATCCGGAGAAACGCGATGGGCGTGACGCAGAACTTCGATGCCGTCGATGTTCGGCATCTTGATGTCGGTGATGATGAGATCGTAGAGAGCGCCGTCGATTTTATTCTTCGCAGCCTGGCCGGATTGAACGGTTTCGACGCGGTGTCCATCGCGGCGGAGAGCGATATCGAGCATCTCGCAGATGGAGCGTTCGTCGTCGCAGACCAGGATGTTAGCCACGCGAGCTCCCTTCGGCGGCGGATGCCACGAGTTGCGCGGAGGCGCGGGGAGACAATGAAGAGGCCTCGGCGCGTCCTTCGATGGGACGGCTGTCCGGCTGTCGATCGGCGTCGAATCGTCTCAACCTCAACACAAACGTAGTTCCCTGCCCCGGTTTGGATCGCGCCCAAACTTTGCCTTCGTGTGCCTGGACGATTTGATAGACAACTGCCAGGCCGAGGCCGGTGCCTCCTTCGAAGTTGGATTGGAATGGTTCGAAAATTTTCTCGGTCTGCTGCGGAGTCATTCCGGTTCCCGTATCCTCGAAGCTGACTTGCCAGTCGTCGCCGTGGCGTTCGAGGGCGACGCGCAGGGTGCCACCTTCGCGCATGGCGCGCACTGCGTTCTCGCCGAAATTCCAGAAGACTTGTTTGATCTTGTCGCCATCGGCCAAGACCAAAGCTTCACGGACGGCAAACCGGCTCTCGATGACGATGCCGGTATTCTCGGCGGTCATGCGATGCCGCATTAAGGTAAGCGTGTCCTCAAGCAGCGGGACAAGATCGGCCTTTTCGAAACGGTATTGCTTGCCACGGGAGTAAGCCAAGAAATCGGTGATGATTCCGTTGAGGCGCTGCGATTCGCGGGTCACGATATCGAGCAATTGCCGGTGCTCGGCGTTCATCTCGGGAATACCGGAGAGCATGCTGACTGAACCGGCGATCGAAGTTAATGGATTTCGGATTTCATGGGCGATGGCCGCGGCGAGACGTCCGACGGCCGCCAGGCGGTCCTGCATGCGGACTTCGCGCTCCAGCCGGCGGATTTCGGTGAGGTCATCGAGCGCGTAGACAAAACCGAGTGGACCGCGGCCGGGAACATTCAAGGTAGCAACCCGAATCCTAACGGTTTTGCGAAATGCATTTGCGGTGTCGAAGCGGACTTCCGCGTGCGGCTTCGATTCAGCATGGGGCAACGCATCCAGGAAAACTTTATCGACGGGAGTACCTAATAACTGCTCGGGAGTGCATTCCAGAAGCCTTTGCGCGGCGCTGTTCACCAGTGTGATGCGGCCATCGAAACCGGTAGTAATCAATCCGCTGCTGATGGACTGGATAATATTTTCGTGGAGAATCTGCAGATTCTCCAGCGCGCCGCTGGTGTTTTTCAACTGCACTCGCGCCTGACGGAGTTTGGTGGTTAAAAGCCCAGCCAGGTAGGCGATTGCAAGGTAGGCAAACAGGTTTACGAAGATGATTGCCTGCAGTGTTTTCAGCTCGGGGTGGGTGGTGCAATAGGACTTCACCACTCCGTAGTAGTTGAGTTCGAGAACGGTCCCATAAAGAATGAAAGCAAGAGCGGCAACGAGATGCGCCCAAACTCGTGGGAGCAGGATACCGGCGACAATGATGACAAGAGGATAAAGAAAGTTTAGAGAACTGTCCCAGCCGCCGGTCTCGTGCACAACCAGACTGACCAGGATGAGATCAGTAAGCACCTGCAGTGAGGCTTGCAGGCGATGTTCCTGCCACCATGAGAGCAGGAGCGCGTAGAAAATCGAGAGAGCAAACCAGAATACGATCGTGCTGATGAAAAGACGGATGGGCAAAGGCGCAGGCGTGAGATATGCCACGGCCAACTGAATAGCGAGCAGGAAAGTCAGAATGAGTATCCGTACTTTGACCAGCCAGGCCAGCCAATTCCGCTCGTCGAACGTCGATTGCATTGAGGTCTCGATGT
This sequence comes from uncultured Acidobacteriaceae bacterium, assembly GCA_963818235.1. Lineage (GTDB taxonomy): Bacteria > Acidobacteriota > Terriglobia > Terriglobales > Acidobacteriaceae > Sulfotelmatobacter. Next base: position 919,354 of record CAWFRI010000003.1, on the reverse strand, counting down.
TTACCGCCAGGATGAGGCGGGGCCTTCAAGATAATCCGGGAGGCGGCTTCAAAGGAGCCGCTTCCCAATCCAGATAGTTCTTCTAGCCAGCCAACTTGCCTATCAAGGCGAACAGGGGCATGTAGAGCGAAATCACAATGCCGCCGACGGTCACACCGAGAATTCCGATGATGGCCGGTTCCAGCATAGCCAGCATGTTCTTCGTGGCCGAGTCCACTTCTTCCTCGTAGAAATCAGCGATCTTCTGTAGCATGTTATCCATTGCGCCGGTGGCTTCGCCGACGCCAATCATCTGCGTCACCATGTTGGGAAACACGCCGCATTCTCTGAGAGGATCAACAATGGTCCTGCCTTCTTCGATGGCTTTTCGCACTTTCATCAGTGCTTCTTCCAACACGGCGTTGCCGGAGGTCTTGGCCGTAATGGCCAATCCTTCCAGGATGGGCACGCCTGAGGTGATCAAGGTGCCCAGCGTGCGCGTAAACCGGCCGACCGCGATTTTACGCAAGAGCATGCCGATCACAGGGAGGTGGAGCAGCATTTTGTCGAAGTAATAGCGCCCGCGCGGGTGCTTGCGAATGTATTTAACGCCGAAGACCAAACCAACCGAAACCGCGATGACGACCCACCAGAAACTCTGCACGAACCCGCTCAGGCCCATCACGATACGGGTGGGAAGCGGCAGAGCGACACCCAAGCCCGAAAAAAGATTTGCGAAGATAGGCACAACCCACTTGAGCAGGGCGCCGACGATCAGCGTGGCGATGCTTATTACAGCGACGGGGTAAATCAGGGCGGATTTCACAGCGGACTTTAGGCGAACCGCCTTCTCGACATAGGTCGCCAGCCGCTGCAGAATGACATCAAGAATACCTCCAGTCTCCCCCGCTTCAATCATGTTGGTAGTAAGGTCATCGAAAGCGGCAGGATACAGGCGCATCGCATTGGCGAGCGTAGAGCCACCCTCAACGGTAGTACGGACTCCAGTCAGTGTTTTCTGGAAGACCTGGCTTTCCTGGTTGGCGGCCAGAATTTCCAGACACTGAACTAGCGGCAGCCCGGCGTCGATCATGACCGAGAACTGGCGGAAGAAAATCGCGATGTCCTTGACTTTGACTTTGCCGGAGCCGAACGTGGGCAAGGAGAATTCTTTGCCCTTCTCCCGGATGGAACCGGGCGTGATCCGCTCGCGTCTTAACTGTTGACCCAGCGCTTGCTTGCTTGGGGAGTTGCGCTCGCCGGAAATTTTTTGTCCAGAAGCATCCTTGCCGGAAAATGTGAAAACTGGCATGTTAAGCTCTCCTCAACTCTTCGTCCCTGGTCGCTCGACTAAAGATTCTTGAATTCCCAACGCGTTAGCTTTTCGCCGCGCCGCGTGCAATTGCCGATCCGGTATTTCCACCTCGATTGGTTAAGGTGGCGCCGCGGTTGATCATTTCCTGAAGTTCTTCGGGATTGCTGGAACGTAGCAGCGCGGTTTCCAGGGTGACTTGCTTCTGGAAGTACGCCGTCGCCAATGCCTGGTTAAAAGTCTGCATGCCGAACTTGTCCTGACCCGATTGCATGGCGGAATAGACCTGGTGAATCTTGTCTTCACGAATCAGATTGCGGACAGCGGGATTGGGGATGAGAATTTCCATGATCATGGCCCGCCCCTTACCATTGGGCGTAGGTAGAAGCGTTTGGCACATGACGCCTTCCAACACCAGTGAGAGCTGAGCACGAATCTGCGGCTGCTGGTGGGCGGGAAAAACGTCGATGATACGGTTGATGGTCGATGTGGCCGAATTGGTGTGCAGGGTGCCGAAGGTCAAGTGGCCGGTTTCGGCAATGCGCAGGGCCGATTCAATGGTTTCCAGGTCACGCATTTCGCCGATGAGTACTACGTCTGGATCTTCACGGAGTGCAGCGCGCAATGCGTCGGTAAAGCTCTTGGTATCGGCGTGGAGTTCGCGCTGGTTGACCACGCAGTTCTTGTTCATGTGCACGAACTCGATAGGATCCTCGATAGTGAGGATGTGGTCATGACGTTCGCTGTTAATTTTGTCGATCATGGCGGCAAGCGTCGTTGACTTGCCAGAGCCGGTTGGGCCTGTGACCAACACAAGGCCGCGAGGCTTGTCGCAAAGCTTGCTGACCACCGCAGGCAGACCGAGCTGGTTGAACGATTTGATTTCAAACGGAATGAGACGGAAGACGGCAGCTGTAGCGCCGCGCTGGTTGAATACGTTGGCACGGAAGCGGGCCAGGCCTTTCAATCCGAAGGAGAAATCGAGTTCGAGGCTTTCCTCGAAGCGATGCTTCTGCGAATCGGTCATGACGCTATAGGCGAGTTGCTTGGTCTCGGCCGGCGTCATCTGCGGCAGATCGAGCGGCACCAGGTGACCGTGCACGCGGATCTGCGGAGGTGAATTGGTGGTAATGTGAAGATCGCTGCCACTCATCTCCAGCATTCTTTTGAGCAGATCGCTTAACGACAAACCCATAAGTGTTTCCTTCCTCTAGATAGCAGTGCGTTTTTTGCCGCAATATTAGTGAATCGTTTCGCGAGCAACTTCTTCCAGCGTGGTCATTCCCGCGGCAACTTTAATCAACCCGCTGCGGCGCAAAGTGATCATGCCGCGTTCAATCGCTTTCTTTTTCAATTCGACCGCCGATGCTCCCACTAGAACCAGTTCTCGGATCTCGTCATCGACTTCCATCACTTCGTATAAACCGCAGCGTCCCTTGTAACCGGTGTTGTTGCAGACTCCGCAGCCCTTACCCTTCTGAATCTTCACCGTCTTCGCTTCTTCAGGCGAGAAGCCTTCCTCGATCAAAGTTTGAATGGGAACTTCCACGGCCTCAGTGCAGTCTTTGCAAATGCGCCGGATCAGGCGCTGGGCGCAGATCAGGTGGACCGAAGTCGCCACCAGAAAAGGCTCAATGCCCATGTTCATCAATCGGGTAATGGTTTCGGGAGCACCATTGGTGTGCAGCGTGGAGAGCACTAAGTGGCCGGTGAGCGCCGCTTTGATGGCGATTTCAGCGGTTTCGAAGTCGCGGATTTCGCCGACGAGAATGATATTGGGATCCTGACGCAGGAAGGAGCGCAAGGCGGCGGCAAAGTTTAAGCCGATCTGCTCCTTCATCTGAACTTGATTGACGCCGCCCAATTGGAATTCGACGGGATCTTCGGCCGTCATAATGTTGGTGTCGGGCTGGTTGAGGCGCGAGATGGATGAATAGAGAGTGTTGGTTTTTCCCGAACCGGTTGGCCCCGTGACCAGAACCATGCCGTACGGCTTAAGAATAGCTTTCTCGAACTTGACCAGGGATTCGGGCTCGAAGCCGAGCTTGGTCATGTCCAACCGCAGGTTTTCTTTGTCGAGCAAGCGGAGCACGATTTTTTCGCCCCAGAGCACGGGCAAAGTGCTGACGCGGAAGTCGAGCTGCTTTTTTCGGCCGCCGATGTTCATCTTCAGCATGATGCGGCCGTCCTGCGGCAAACGCTTCTCGCTGATGTCCAGCTTCGCCATGATTTTCAGGCGGGAGGTGATTGCGTCCTTGAGCTTGAGCGGAGGCGACATAATCGACTGCAGAATGCCGTCTATACGGAAGCGCACCCGGAATTCTTTTTCGTAAGGCTCGATGTGGATGTCGCTCGCCCCACGCTTGACGGCATCGGTGAGAACCAGATTTACGAGTTTGACGACGGGAGCTTCGTCCGCAGCTTTCTCGAGCTGCGACAGCTCCATCTGCGTTTCTTCGGCCTGCAGCTCGACGTCGCTTTCGTTCATCTCGGACATCGACTGCATTACGGTTTCAAGATCTTCTTCTTTTTCCTTGGTAGCGCCGTACGATTTGTCGATGCCCGCCAGAATCGAACTTTCGGAAGCCACGACTGGCTCAATGTTGAAGCCGGTCATGAACTTGATATCGTCCATGGCGAAGACGTTGGTGGGATCGACCATCGCGATGGTTAGCGAGGCACCAACGCGGCTTAGCGGAAGAATCTGATATCGCTTCGCGGTCTCAAACGGAATCAGCTTGACGACAGCCGGATCAATTTCGAAATATGAAAGGTTGATGGCAGGCACGCCATACTGACGAGAAAGAAAATTCGTGACGTCCTCATCCGTGAGGAAGCCGAGCTTTACCAAAGCGGAGCCCAGGCGGCAGTTTTGCTCCTTCTGGGCCTTGGTCGCTTGTTCCAACTGCTCTGGGGTGATGATCTTCTCTTTGACGAGAAGGTCGCCCAGCCGTTGAGACATACGTCGATCTCCTATCCACTTAAGTGGAACGATGCTGGCAAACAGCGCCGGCATTTACACGAAGCGCCGCTTTGTAATGGGAAGAAACGCGGTGTCTTGTGTTGACACAAATTGTCAACGCAAGTCGATTACCTTACCAGTTACCGTGGTGCTTGGACTTGCCGTGCCGGATCGAATGGAAAATGGCGGACGATGAAACCCGCGCCAGATGAACTTTTTTTGGATCAAACTCGAGATACGCGGCCGCAGTACATGCCCTTCGGTAAGGATTTGGAGAAAGTTATTGCCACTCAAGCCGAGCATCGAGGCGGAGTTAAACTCACTGATGAGAGGAATCAAGCTTTGAGCACCGACGAGACAAACAGCCAGATTCGGATCTACTACCTCGCGTTGTTTCACGCGTGGGGTCCGCAGAACTGGTGGCCTGCGAAATCGCCTTTCGAAGTGATCGTTGGCGCCTATCTAACACAAAATACGGCTTGGACAAATGTAGAAAAAGCTCTGGCGAATCTTCGTTCCGCGAAGCTGTTAAGCGTGAAAGGAATGCGCAAGGTGTCGCTAACCAAACTCGAAAGCTTGATCCGCCCCTCCGGTTATTTTCGCCAGAAGGCGAAACGCTTGAAGACTTTTGTCCGCTTTCTTTACCGGCAGCATGGTGGCTCACTGTCCACAATGCTGACGCGGCCCACCGCCGAGCTACGAAAGGAATTGCTCACCCTGAATGGGATTGGTCCCGAGACGGCCGATTCAGTCTTGCTCTATGCGGGCAATCATCCGGTGTTTGTAGTTGACGCTTATACGCGAAGGATTCTGGAACGCCATGCGATGTTGCCCGAGAAATCTACTTATGAAGAGATCCGGAAATTAATTGAGGAAGCGCTTAGCCCGCTGGCGGAAATCGCATTCCACCCTGAGAATGCCGCTACGGTCGAACTGGCCCCGGGTTTTCCGGGCCCGCCGCATCCGCCCTCGCGGATGAGCGCTGCGAAGCGCACCGTTCTAGCTCAGATATACAACGAGATGCACGGCCTCATCGTAAACGTCGGTAAAAACTACTGCAAGAAATCACAGCCTCATTGTGACGGATGCCCTTTACAAAAGTTTCTGCCTGAGCTTAAGTGAACTTCTAATCTTCCAACTCGCAGGGCCAAATGTGATGAAAGTTCACGCGCTGACTTTATTGCTATTCTTGACCTTTTCGCTCTCAGTTTCAGCTCAAACTCTCCGGGAAGCGGCGGATCGGTCTGGACTGCTGGTAAGCACAGCCGTGCGGCCTTCGCAGTTAACAGAGAGGGCGTACGCTTCCACTCTGGCCCGCGAATTCAATATGGTGGAGGCGGAAGATGCGATGAAGTGGTGGGTGCTGCGGCCCGACGCGTCTACCTACGACTTCCGTCAAGGCGACGAACTGGTCCGCTTCGCCCAAGCCCACGCAATGAAAATCCGTGGCCATTGCCTTATCTGGGGACGATCCAACCCGGAATGGCTGGTTTCTGGTCATCTCAAAAAGCGGGAGCTATCACGCCTGCTCCACGAGCACATCGATCGCGTGATGAAACACTACGCGGGAGAGGTCTTCGCCTGGGATGTGGTCAACGAGGCTTTTGACGAAAAAGGGAATTTGCGTAGTTCAATCTGGTATGACGAGCCCGGCATCGGCTTTTCCGGTCACGGGATCAAATACATTGAGCAAGCATTTCGATGGGCGCATGAGGCCGACCCGAAGGCTCTGCTTTTTTACAATGAAGCGGAGGGGGAAGGACTCAACCGGAAGTCGGACGCGGTTTATGCGATGGTGAAGAGTTTCAAGCGTCATGGCATCCCGATCGATGGCGTCGGTTTACAGATGCACTTGGCGACGCTGAATGCCGATACCAAAGCAATCACAGCCAATATCGCTCGCCTCACCGCGCTGGGCGTACAAGTGCATATCACGGAGCTTGATGTTTCTCTTCCTATAGATTCCAACGGGCAGGCTCAAGCGGACGACTTATCCCGTCAAGCCGAGGTTTATCGCGCCATTGTAAGAGCTTGCCTGAACGACGCAGGTTGCACAGCAATCCAGACATGGGGCTTTACCGACAAATATTCCTGGATTGGCTCCCATTCTCACGGCACGCGCGGGCAGGCACTGCCCTTTGACCGAGCCTACCAACCAAAAGCCGCCTACCATCAAGTATTGGAAGAGATCATCGCTGGACGGCCTGCCCGGCATTGATAATTGATACATTCGGCGTCCTTTGGCGGGACAGCTTGGGGCCTCTCTCCCGTGTGAGCTGCATCTATAATGATTTCCGGTCTATTCACCGGTACGGGACGGACAAAGACTCGTCCCGCGGAGCGAACTGGACCTGGACCTTTTACACTGCGTGCCACAGATCCCACCAACTCGCCTCGTGAAGACTTCCAACCGCAGGCAGGTCATTATTCTGCTAGCAGTAGCGGTATTTGTACTTCTCGCAATCCTGATTTCGCAGACCGCGTTTAACGAAACGATGCTGCGTCCCGGAAGCAATCAGCAGGTAGTCGTTTTCTATGCGCTCTCGCTGCTGATTTCGCTTTTGTTCGTTGCGCTCACTTTTGTGCTCGCCCGCAACCTCCTGAAATTGCTTGCCGAGCGTCGTCTGGGCGTATTGGGGTCGAAGTTTCGCACGCGAATGGTGGTGGGAGCTCTTCTGCTTTCATTCGTTCCGGTGATGGTGATGTATTGGTTTGCCTATGGACTGATGAATCGTTCGATTGACAAGTGGTTCTCGACTCCGGTAGAAGAGGTGCGCGCCGATACGGATGCCATGGCCTCACTGCTCGCCAGCTACGCGACGCAGAATGCGCAATCTGAGGCTGCCTCTATCGCCGTGTCCCCTGGGGCTCAACGCGCATTTCAAGGGCATGGATTCCAAACAGCCCTGGTGGAATTTCGCAGCCACGAGCCCACACTGCAAGGAGGGTTCGTTCTTGCGATAGAAAATGGAGTGCCGGAGGCGAGTCTTGGACTGCCAGCGCCCTGGCCTGCATTGAAGGAAAGACTTCCCTTGGCGCAGGCGCTGGCCGGTCAGCCTGCTCGTTTTACCTGGGAGCAGACCGAATACACGCTGGGCAGTGCGCTAGTTGGGAACGATGGCGTGATTCTTGTTGCCATGCCTTTACCGGCTGAGTTCTCTCGGACGGTCAAGCAGATCGAAGCCAGTCAGCAGCGCTATCTTCAGCTGAGCTTGGAACGCAAACACGTGCGCCAGACGTACATGGGCCTGCTATTGTTGCTCACCATGATGGTGCTGTTTGTCAGCACATGGTTGGCTCTGTTTCTCTCAAAACTGGTGACTCGTCCGTTGGCTGCTTTGGCAGAAGCGACTCAGGAAATCTCTCTCGGACGGCTGGACTACCGCATTGACGTGAGCGCCGCGGACGAAATCGGCGACCTGGTTCGCTCCTTCAATCGTATGGCGGAGGAACTGGAGACCAGCCGGCGTCAGATCGAGGCTTCCAGCCGAGATGCGGCGGCGGCAAATGCCGAACTGGACCAGAGGCGCCGTCAGATGGAAACCATTCTTGAAAGCATACCCACCGGAGTGCTATCACTTGATGCCAATCGCCGCATCACTCATGCAAATCAGGCGCTGCAACGTATGTTTTATCCCGAGGGCTATGTGGACGGTCAGGGCTTGCTGCGTGGAGCACAACTTGCGGACGTATTTCCCCTCGAAGTTCTCAAAGACCTGGAACCGCTGCTGCGCCGCGCCGATCGCATGGGGGTGACCACGAGCCAATTGGAAACCTCACTACAGCGCACGTCGTTGAACGTTGCGGTTACGGTAGCTTTGTTGCGTCATCAGGACGAACGGTCGGGATATGTCATTGTTTTTGAAGATCTTTCGGATCTATTGAAGGCTCAAAAACAGACGGCTTGGCGTGAAGTTGCGCGCAGGGTCGCGCACGAGATCAAGAATCCGCTCACTCCGATCGCGCTCTCCGCCGAACGGATTCAGCGCCACCTGGAGCGCGCCACCGTTCCTGACAAGGGATCGCTGGAAATTGTCCGTTCCTGCGCTGAGACTATTGCTGGCGCGGTTGAAACGGTGCGGCGACTGGTAGACGAATTCTCCGCCCTGGCACGTTTTCCTGCTTCCAATCCTCATCCCGCCGATATTAACGAAGTTATCGAGAGCGCGCTGTCAATGTTCAATGGGAGGATGGACGGAATCGATGTACACAAAGCGCTCGCTGGGGATCTGCCGAAAGTCATGGCCGACACGGAAGCGATTAAACGGGCAATTGCGAACCTGGTGGATAATGCCGCCGAGGCTATGCAGAATTCGATGGTGCGTGAGATTCAAATTTCGAGTGCGTTGGTGGTCAGCCGGGACGCAGTCGAAATTACCATCTCGGATACAGGACACGGAGTAACCCCCGAATTGAAAGAAAAACTTTTCCTCCCTTATTTTTCAACCAGAAAACGCGGCACCGGTCTTGGGTTGGCAATCGTGAGCCGTGTAATCGAAGAGCATCACGGATCGATCCGCGTTGAAGAAAATCAGCCGGTAGGAGCGCGGTTTATCATCGAGCTGCCGGTGGTTCCCGAACCTGCGCTCGAAAGCTCGACGGTTCAACATGCATAAGATTCTAATTGTGGATGACGAAACAGGAATTCGCGAATCGCTGCAGGGTGTATTGGCCGACGAGGGGTATGAAACCGGCGCGGTCGACAGCGGCGAAGAATGCCTAAAACTGCTCCGCCGCGAGCACACTTACGAAGTAGTGCTGCTGGATATCTGGCTGCCCGGGATTGACGGCCTGGAGACACTGGAAAAGCTCCGAGAACTGGATAACGCACCGGAAGTAATTATGATTTCCGGACACGGCACGATTGAAACGGCGGTGCGCGCCACGAAGTTGGGCGCCTTTGATTTTCTTGAGAAACCACTCTCCATCGACAAGACACTGATCCTGGTTAAGAACGCAATCGAGTCTAAGAAGCTAAGGCACGAAAATGTCGACTTGAAAAAGCAACTGAGCGCCAAGAGCCTGATCGTCGGCAACAGCATTCCGATGAAGGCGTTGCGCCAGCAAATTGGATTGATGGCCCCGACCAACGGCCGCGTTCTGATCTATGGCGAATCCGGCACCGGCAAAGAGCTGGTCGCACACGCGATCCACGCGCAAAGTCTCCGCAAGGACGAAACTTTTGTCGAGGTCAACTGCGCGGCGATTCCCGAAGACCTAATTGAAAGCGAGTTGTTTGGACACTACAAGGGATCGTTTCCTGGAGCTGCCGTCGACAAGGAAGGCAAGTTTCAAAAAGCGAATGGTGGCACACTGTTTCTTGATGAGGTGGGCGACATGAGCCTGAAGACGCAATCCAAGGTTCTGCGCACGCTCGATGAACAGAGAGTTGCGCCATTAGGCAGTGACGACACCATCACTGTGGATGCACGCATCATCGCTTCCACGAACAAAGACCTGGAAGAAGAGATCTCGATTGGAAACTTCCGTGAAGATTTGTTTTACCGGCTCAATGTGATTCCATTTTTCGTTCCTCCGCTGCGCGACCGGAAGGAAGACATCCCGCTACTGGTGCGACACTTTCTGAAAGACCTGGCCGCCACCTACGGGCGACGTCCACGTGAAATAACGGATGACGCGATTGAAGGGTTGATGCGATACTCCTGGCCGGGCAACGTACGCGAACTGCGCAATGTCATCGAGAGGATTGTCATCATGAATCCGATGACCGCGCGACTAGACCGCAAACATTTGCCACCGCTGGTTTACCGGGACGGTCATCGGCGCGCAACGCGAAGCGAGTTCTCCACGTTGCATCAGGCACGGGATGCCTACGAGAAAGATTTTATTCTTAAAAAGCTGGACGAGAATCACGGCAACGTCACCCGCGCTGCCGAGGTGCTAGGCCTGGAACGTAGCCATCTCTATCGCAAGATGAAAACTCTGGGGATCGTGGCTAAGGAGTAAGTGACTCTTCGAATTAACGCTTTACCATGTGGATTTCAGTGCCGTTCTTTCGAAACTCCACTTTGTCCATCAGTTGATTGATGAGAAAAATTCCTCGGCCATGATTCGAGTAGACATTCTCCCCGACCGTACAACCGGGAACGGCTTCGGGAGTAAATCCGGTGCCGGGATCGCGCACCACAATCAGGATGCCGCGCTCTTCATCGCTGCTGACGACGCATTCCACCGTTTGAGTGGGATCTTCCTTGGCGCCATGAATGACCGCATTGGCCAGGGCTTCCTGAAGAGATAACTCGATGGCGTCTTCTTTTCCATCTACATCTTTCATCTGACGGACCACGGACATAACTTCCTGCACAACGGGATCGACGGCTTTGCGGTCCGCAGCAAGCGTTACCCGCAGAATTAGGCGCAGCTTGTCGGGATCGAAGTCCTTCTCGGGGAGCGATTGCTCGGGAAAATGGGATGATGGCATTGATGGCTCGTTGTCCGTAAGTAGTGTGGCGCTCTAGATTCTATCTGGCAAGCCGCGAATCCCACAATCTTCCACAGTCACGATAAAACGGCATTGCTTGGGCATCGCTTATACTCTTTGTGGTTTCCCTGCTATCTGGTTTTTAGAGACATTATTGGCAGCTCGACGTGCCCATCCGACAGATGCTGCAATTGCCTTCGCCAATCGAGTTCCTCTACAAAGCCCCGCGATTCGCGCCAGTTAGGCTGCACTTTCACATATAGTTCGAGAAAAACTTTCGTGCCGATCATTTTCTCGATCTGCAGGCGTGCGGACGTGCCAATCCGTTTCAACATTTGTCCCTTCTTGCCAATCAGAATTCCCTTCTGGCCTTCGCGCTCGCAATAGATGGTGGCGGCAATACGAGTTAGCTTGGCATCTTCTTCAAACGTGTCAACGATAACTGTGGTGGCGTAAGGCAATTCTTCCTCAGTTTCGACTAGGACACGTTCACGAACGATCTCTCCCGCCATGAAGCGCGCTGGCTGGTCAGTGACCTGGTCTTCTGGAAACAGCGGAGGCCCTGCCGGCAGCGCAGCCACAACCTGTTTCAGCAATATTTCAAGGCCATCCCGTTTCAACGCGGAGATTGGGATGATCTCATGAAACGGATGCAGTTTCTTATACTCTTCGATCAGCGGTAGCAACTTGCTCTTGCCACCCTTCAACAAGTCGACCTTGTTGAGAATGAGGCAAACCTTTGTAGGCGAGTGCTTCAGCATTTGTAGGGCGAATTCGTCACGCTGATCGAGTTTGCGCGTCGCGTCCATGATCAGAAGAATGACGTCGCACCCTTCCAACGCCTCGCGCACTTCGACCATCATTTTGCGGCCCAGAGAACTGTCCGGTTTGTGTACACCCGGAGTATCCATGAGAACAATCTGCGCGCCCGCTTGTCCCTTGCTCTTCGGCACATTGACGATGCCCTGGATTCGATTGCGAGTGGTTTGCGGCTTGGGCGAAATGATGGCCAACTTCTCGCCGACGAGCGCATTCAGGAGAGTTGACTTGCCTGCGTTGGGGCGACCGAGGATACAAACGAAACCTGAGCGGAAGGGCATAGAGTGCGAGCTTCGGCTTTAGTGAGCCGGCTTAAATAGCCGGATTCTGATAATCCGATAACTAAGTCCGCAGTAAGACTATAGCAGGGATAGCTTCTGTAGCATGCAGCCAAAAGGCTTTACCGAGACTCAAGTGCCGCAGCCCGTAGCCCGCCTCATATCAACTTCAACTGGCGGGGCTGCACTGCTGTAATCCTCACGCGCTCTACCTTGCGGTCGGTTGACTCCAACACTTCGAAATGCAGCCCGCCATCGTCCACAGTTTCGCCGCTGCGCGGGATGTGACCCGCCAGTTCGCTGACCAACCCGGCAACCGTCGCCGATTCCCTTCCTTCCGGTTTGGTTCCGAATAGCTCGGCGAGGCCATCTACGTCCATGCCTCCGGAAACAATGTATGAGTGATCATTTTCCCTCACGATTTCGGGCTTCTCATGTTCATCCCGAATTTCTCCCACGATCTCTTCGACCAGATCTTCGATAGTCACCAAACCAGCAACCCCACCGTATTCGTCTACCACGACGGCCATACGAATATTGTTCTTCTGCATTTCGCGCAGAAGGTCGCTGCCGAGTTTGCTCTCTGGAACGAAGTAGACATCGCGGCGCATCAGCGTCTCCAGAGTGCGGTGCGAGGCTTCGGTATCTGGTACTTGCAAGACATCCTGAGCATAGACGATGCCTCGGATATTATGAATGCTCTCCGCATACACAGGAACACGCGAGTAGTGTTTGGTTCGCAGCATTTCAATGAAACGTTCCACCGTTGTATCCACAGGCACCGCAAACATCTCCGGACGCGGCTTCATGGCTTCGCGCACGGTTTTGCCGCTGAACTCGACTACCGATTGAATCAGGTCGCGGTCGCCCTCCTGAATGATGCCTTCTTCCTGGCCCGCTTCGATCAAGGCATCTACAGCTTCGGCGGTGGTCTCGGGCTCTTCACGAGTATTTTCCCGTGTAAGCGATGCTACGGATTGCAGGAAGCCGAGAATGATCGTCACCGGCAACACCAGATAGATAAGGATTCTCACCAACCACGTCCATCGGATGAGCCAGATGCCGTTAGTACGTGAGAAAAACAAAAATGGCAAAAACTGGTTGAATACGATGATGATTATGATCAGACTGATAGCGGCCTGAGAGATCTCGTAGATAGTCCATCGTTGGTCGCTAAAGAGTGCGAAACCTACGAGCAAGGAAATGGTCGCAGTCGTCAACTGCTTAAGCACGGACATCGACAGCGCGGCGCGCGAGCGGCTTACTTGCAGAGCAGGCTCGACTCTCTGCTCGAAGACGTCGATGTTATCCTGAAATTCCCGGGAAAGAAATTTACCGATCTCCTGGTAGACGCGGTCTACGTAAGAAGCCAGGGCAAGCAGAGCCAGCAGCGGGATCAGCGAGAGTGCGACGGGCCAATTCATGGGCTTCTCCGCTTAGCTGTAGAACGGCGTCCCCGTCCTTGAGAGCGCAAAGACCGGAGTTCGGGCAGTTGTGTCCTCTCGATCAAGCCAGGCTCCAACTTCAGTTGCCGCCGCAACCGGATTTCCTTGCGTGCCATCCCGCCATTATCCTGCTCATGATCGAAGCCTGCCAAATGAAGAATTCCGTGGAGTGCGAGAATTTTTATTTCTGACGCCACAGGGTGCCCCAGGCGGCGCGCGTTTTCGCGTGCGATATCGGCGGAAATCGCCAGATCGCCGGCGACTTGTTTGGAGTGAGTACGGCCAAGTACTGGCGCTGGGAACGAAAGCACGTCGGTTGGCTTATCTTTGCCGCGGAATCGCAAATTCAGCGCACGAAGTTCCTGGCTGTTGGTCACCAACACATTCACGGCGCCACGCAGGCACACCATCCGTCTTGCCCGCAACAGAAAAAGTTCGAGCGTTGACGGGTTCAGCCCGGCGATTTTCTTGCGAAGAATAACCAAGTTTTTCCTGCCCGGGTTCTATTCTCCCGAGGCTTCGCGGCTTCGGTCACTCAGTTCCGCCGGGTGCGAATTCCTGGCGTCGGCATTTTTCCCACCTGATAGCAGCAACATCTGTTGCTCCGCGATATGGGTTTTGTGCTCGTCGTAAGCGCGAATGATGCGCTGCACCAGATGATGGCGCACCACGTCAGCCTCATCGAAGTGCACGAACGTAAGACCTTCCACTTTCCGCAAAATGTCGATCGCTTCGAGCAGGCCGCTGCGACGGGCGTTAGGCAGATCGATCTGCGTAATATCTCCGGTAATCACCGCTTTGGAGTTGAATCCGAGGCGAGTGACGAACATCTTCATCTGCTCTGAAGTCGTATTCTGCGCTTCGTCGAGAATCACGAAAGAATCGTTCAACGTGCGTCCGCGCATGAATGCAATGGGAGCAATCTCGATCACATTCTTTTCCAGATAGCGGTCCACTTTTTCTGGGTCAAGCATGTCATACAGCGCGTCATACAAGGGTCGCAGGTAAGGATCGATCTTGTCCTGCAAGGTGCCGGGCAGAAAGCCGAGACGCTCACCCGCTTCCACCGCCGGGCGCGCCAGGATGATACGATTCACGCGCTTCGTTAACAGCGCGGAGATGGCCATAGCCACGGCGAGATAGGTCTTGCCGGTGCCTGCGGGGCCGATTCCGAAAACCATGTCGTGCTTCTCGATGGCCTCGACGTAGCGCCTCTGATTCACACTCTTGGGTTGCACCATGCGGCGTCCCAGCGAACGCTGCCGACCGGCGTCGGCCAAGCCGCGCAGAGTTGCGGTCGGGTCTGCCGTCAAAACGCGCAGCATGCTGTTGAGATCGCCATTATTGAAACTGTAACCGGAGCGTTGCAGATTTTCATAGTCGGCAAAAACCTGCTCGGCGCGAGCCACGTCGCGTGCCGCACCTTCCAGTTCAATGGCGTTCGATCTCAAATCTATAGTGACGTTCAGGCCATCTTCCAGCACGCGGACGTTCTCGTCGCGTGTGCCAAATAGAGTCTCGATGTTGGGAGTTATCCCGATGCTTTTCTTCATTCAGTCTCTTCAAGGAAGCTTAAATACGCACGGATCAGACGCTTCGCAGACAAAACAGGATTATGCTTGGAGACGGGACCAGCCGGGATGCTCATGCCCAGAGGGCAAGTCACTACCATTAGCTAAAAGCCTACCCTGCGGCGGGGCGGGAGTCAATGGCCGACTAAGTCGATGAAGGGGAAGCGTTTTTGAGCCAGTCGTTTGACCGGCGCGGCTTTAGTCCCGTAAAATCATGTATTCGGTACTCACCGGAATATCTCGCTGTAACACACGAAGGTAAAGAAGCAGACATGGCAAATCATTTTTCGGCTCTGAAGCGCGCCCGTCAGACCACCAAGCGCACGGCCACCAACCGAGCCAATGCCTCCCGCCTGCGCACCGCGTTGCGCGGATTGCGCGAGACCATCGAAAAAGGCGACAAAGCAGCCGCCGAGAAGACTTATCGCGAGACTGTGTCCGCGCTGGATAAGGCGATCCAGAAGGGCACGCTGCACGGGAATACCGCGGCGCGGTATAAGTCGCGGCTGGGCAAGCGCGTAACGGCAATGAAGTAGCGGTTAGCTGCTGACCTTCAGCCGCGGAAATAAGAACCCGGTGTGCCGGCGGTGCTCCTCGAAATCCGTTCCGAACTGCCCGGACAGCATCGCTTCTTCCCGCTTCGCTTTCACCCAAAACCCCAAAATAATGATGCAAGCTCCCGCCACGCATCGCCAATGATCAATGGCGATCGTCGAGCCGATCACAGCCAGGTCAAGTCCCGAATAAATCGGATGGCGAAGTCGGGCATAAGGCCCGGTGCGGATCAGCTTGTGGTCTTCTTTGATCGTGATCCGCCCGCTCCAGTATTGTCCAAGATGCCATCGCGCCCAGATTGCCAGCGCGATCCCCGCCCAGACGAGGATGATGCCGGCAACGGTAACACCGAAAATGCGCGGGAACACCTTGTGGCCGAAAACTCCGATATCGGCATCGCCATCGAACATCAACGTAAAGCCGACAACTTCCATGAACACGATTCCGTAGCGCCAGACGAACCGCTCTTTTCTCCGAGTGCGTTGCGTCTTCAAGGCGGCAAGCGCCCAATACGCCATGATAACGACCCAAGGACCTTCGAAGAGGTATTTCCAGATCATGTTGTTCCGTGAATAGGGATACGTCGATCGAGAGCAGAATGTTCAATGCAAAATGTTCAACCCGCCGGAGCTGAAAGCTTCTAAACTGGCAACTGTTCTTGCATCCATCCCGGCGCTTCCAGCTTCGGTTCGGTGGTTAAATCCATCACCAGCCGTTCCAATACCACGCGCTTGCTGACCGGATTCGATCGCAGAGCTAGATCCGCCTTGGCTACGAGGCGAATCGCGCGGGTTAGGTCGCGGCGGGATTTGTAGCGGCGGGCTTGCTTGATGATATCGTCGGCCGCGAAGGGGGGGACGCGGAAGCCTTGCCATAGCGCCGCCCAGAGCATGCGCTGGTCGCGGACGTTGCGTTCGAGGATGACCAGCATCTGGCGAAAAGTTTTCGCCAGCATGTAAATGTGTCCGATGGCGGCCTCTTCGCCGTCTCCTGAGGACAGCATCGCATCCAGCACTTCGAGCGCGCGCACTCGGTCCTTGGAGGAGATAGCATCGGTCAGTTCATACAGCGAGCGCTGTTTGGCGGCCAGCACCATGGTTTCCACATCTCCGAGAGTGATGCGGTTCTTCGCTCCAACGTAGAGCATGAGCTTCTCCAGTTCGTTGGAGATCATCATCATATCGCCGCCGAGTGCATCGACTAACTCGCGTGCGCCGTCCGGTTCGATCTTCACGGGTATGTCGCGGCTGGCGCAGAATTCCGCGATCCAGCGAACGGCTTCGCCTTCCTCCACCCGCGCCAGTTCGACGATGCCGCAGTAGGGGCCCATGGTTTCGCGGATGCGCTGGTAGCGTTCTTTGTCCTGCATCTCCATGCGGCGAACGTCGGCGGGGATGCTGATATGGTCGGCGATGAAAACGATGAGCGCGTCGGGATTGGGGTTCTTGCAGTAGCCTTCAATGGCGGCGAGTTTTTCTTCGTTCGATCCGCGGCCAAAAAGATTCTTCACGCCTCGTACGAAAAAAACCTGGAATGGCGCCATCAATGAGGGTGTGCGAGCGCGGTCGAGAACTTCAGCGAGATCGTTCTCCGAAAGATCGAATTCGAATATGCTGAAGTCGCGGAGGTCAACGGGAACCATGTGTTGAAGGATGGCATCGCGAAAGCGCTTGCGGAAGAAAGCTTCATCGCCAACAAACACATAGGCGGGACGCAGCTTGTGCGACTCGAGTTCGCTGACAAACCGTTCCGCCTGGGCGAAAGCCCGCATTAGAAATTCTCTCCCGCAAAAAAAATGTCCGCTACAAACTCTAGCACTTAGAAGCCCTCCAGAATGTTAGAGACCAGGGTTCGCGCAAAATCCTGTGAGAGACGCCGGTAGGCCGGCGAATCTTCCTCGAAGAAGCTGGCCAGATCCTGGGAAACTTCATATTGCTCGCGAAATAAATACGATGGATTTTGATACAAAACTTTGCCCTGCCGGTCAGTGAGAGAAACCTTCATGCTCACCACCACTAAGACACTCGCAGCTTGCCCAGTGGTTGAATTATAAGTAAGCGCCGAGGCCGAGGTGGAGACTACCGTGCCCCGCAGCGTGGCGTCGGCGGCCTCGCCAGGCTCGTTTAGGATGTGATAATGCGTGCGCGTGGTGAACTCGCGGATTACCGAAGCAGTTAGAATCTGTTCGATTTTGTACGTAGTCGTAATGTTGGTGAAGGCTGGAACGGCGATTGTTTTAACATTTTCCGGAAGTTGCACGGCATGGCCAGCCGTGTGATATCCGCAACCCGTGACCGCCGCCAGCAGCACCAGCCACAGCGGGCGCCACGACCTCATTGAATTTTCCCGACTGGCCGGGTTGCGATCATACTTTCGGCGCACTCCACCGCGGTCACGGCGGCGACGCGCAAATTGTCGATGGCCGCCCACAGCCAGATTCCTCTGGAATTAGAGAATTCCTTTTTCAGAGAAACCATGATATTGGACTGGCCCGCCGTATTCACATTGCTGGGCTGGGAATCGTCTTCGGCCCCGGCCAGTGTCACATGATCGCCTGCCAGCGCTTCTGTTACCTGTTCTTGATCGGCTTTTTGCTCCATCTCCAAAAAAATGCTCAGAGCATGGCCATGAAACACCGGAGGCTGAAGCACCATGATCGCAGGCTGCGGAGCATCCGCACCGGCAAGTTTTCGATAATGGCGGCGAATGCGCTCTTCCAACGTATCTAACGATAGCTTCGAGTTCGATCCATAGCGTGCGACCATGTTGAACGCTACTTGAACATCGAAGACATCTTTCGGCAGCGATTGAAATGACAGAAGATTCACCGTCTGCTGATGAAGCTCGTCCATTCCTTTCTGCCCTTGTTCTGAGGCAGGCTCAAAAATCGTCGCAGCCACGTTTCGAATGGCACCAGCTTTACGGGCTCGCAACAGCAAGAGCGCCAGCACCACGGCTGCCGGATGAGCTACCACGCAGGGAGCCGGCTGCAGCTCCGGTTGCCACTTCTCACCGCGTTGGCGTTCGATCCAAAGAGAACGAACTGTCGCGCCAGATTCTTCTTCGAGCGCAGAAGAGAGATCGATAATCGCACTGCCGGCATCGCGCGCGCGCTTCCAGTTTTGGCGAGTACATTCCGCGTCTGCGGCAAAGAAAGTAAAGTCGGTGTTTGTAAACTGCTCTGTGCGTACGCTCTGGATGAAGTTGATTTCGTCCCCTGTGGCTTCGAGTTGGCCAATCGACTCGTCATCGTCCAGCAAGCGCACGTCCACGGCCGGGAAGTTGCGCTCGTTGAGCATTTCAGCGACTTCCTTACCTTTGAGCGTGCCAGCCCCTACGATAGCCGCACGGAACAGTTGCCCGCGTGCGGAGGCGGACGAGGGCGATGCCGCGATTTTAGATTGACCACTCATGAAGTCTGCGAAACCTCCTTGTAAGTGGGCGGCGGCGGTTGGCGGCGGCGGCGGAATATCCATTGCAATCGCCAGAACACTCCAGAGCACGTGTATAGAAGGGCAACTGCGAATAGCACCGGCTTGGAGAAGAACCAAATAGCGGCAAATAGAGCGCCGAAAAGAATGATCAAGCGAAAGGGGCGACGCGAGCTGAAATCAATATCTTTGAAACTATAGAAGCGCCATGTACTCACCATCAGGTATCCCACAGCAGCCACCATGGCCAGCCACGGGATGGCTTTGTACCAGGAATCGAGAGGTGCGCCGGACTGAAAGTGCACCACCGCCGCGATTACTCCAGCACCCGCCGGAATTGGCATACCAACAAAGTATTTTTTTCCGGGACGGCCCGGATTCGAAGGCTGCGGGTTCGATGTGATGTTGAAGCGCGCGAGACGGCTGGCGCCTGCCATCAGAAACAAAAAAGCTGCTATGGCTCCTAACTGCGTCAGCTTGATGTTCCACTCCCAATCCGTGAGTCCGACTGGCGGCATTAAGTGAAAGCCCCAGGTCCAGGCCAGCATTGCGGGAGCTACTCCGAATGTAATCACGTCGGCCAGCGAATCGAATTCCTTGCCGAAATCGCTGCTGGTTCCGGTCATGCGGGCAACGCGGCCGTCCAGTCCATCGAACAAGACGGCAAATCCAATGGCTTTGGCGGCATTATCCAAATGCCACGATGCCGCTGCACTTGCGTGGATGACTTCAAGAATGGCGTAGAACCCGGCCGCCATATTTCCGGTCGTAAACAGCGACGGGAGAATATACATTCCCTTGCTCATACGGCGCCGTTCGCCCGATCGCGTTGTTGGCACAGGATTATCCATCAGAGCGTTCCTCGCTTGTGGAAAGATGCACTGCACCGGCCAATTCACCATTCGGCTGCACATACGCCAGAATGCTGGCACCACCGCGTACCCGGTCGCCAACCTTTACCTGCAAGCTGGCTCCAGAGTTGAGAAATATGTCTGTGCGAGAACCAAACTTGATAAGCCCGACCCGCTGGCCTCGCTCAAGCCGGTCCCCAACTTTCGGGTGAAAAATAATTCGGCGCGCCAGCAATCCAGCGATCTGTTTGAAGATGATCTCCTGCCCATTGCCTCCCACAGTGACGATATTTTGCTCATTCTGATCGGCCGATGCTTCGTTCATTGCGTTGAGAAATTTTCCCTTCTGATAACGAACGTCGCGAACGATTCCGGTGATCGGAGACCGGTTCACGTGTACATCAAAAACACTTAAAAAGATGCTGATGCGTGCCCGTTTTTCGCCGCCAATCGTCACCCATGAGACATCCGTGACTTTTCCGTCGGCAGGAGAAACCACGGCGCCTGATGACTCAGGGATTGTGCGCTCAGGATCGCGAAAGAACCAAAGAAAAAACAGAGCAAGTAATAATGGCCCCACGGCCCATGCTGGTCGCGCGAACCAGCCCACCAGCACAGCGGACAGAATCAAACCCACGCCGTAAAAATAGCCGTCACGAACCATGAGAATCAATTAATTATAGAGCAGGGGAGTAACGATAAAGGAGCGAGCGTCAGCCTAAGTGCAAATAAAGAAAGGCGCTGACAAGCGCCTTTGTGCAGATACAAATCTCCCTTGCGGCAGAACTGCCGCACATCCGCGGTCAAGAAAAGTTACGCCACGTGTACGCCGTACTGCTGCCGATACTGCCGCTCAATCGATTGCATCTGGTCTTTAAGACGGAGCTTGAGTTTCTTCAGCCGCACTTCCTCAAGTTTTTCGTCTTCGCTGAGATAACGTTTTTGGGTGAGTGAATCCAGACGGGTGGAATATTGCATGTGCTCCTGAGCCAGCTTGCGAAATTCGTCATGATTGGTCAGAAGCGCGTCATTCGAAGTCAGCATCCAGGCAGACCTCCAATAGGGGATTGTAAGGCTCAAGCTACCATAGCCTCAGAAACGGTTCAATGCCATATTTATAGTGCAGTCTCGTTATGAGAAAGCTTTAATGAAAGTCGAGTCGATACAGGATGGCGTCTTCTCGTGGCGTGGCGTAATAGGCTGTGCGCGACCCCGTTTCTACGAAGCCCAGCTTGCAATAGAGAGCGCGCGCGGGTTGATTGGACTGGCGCACCTCCAGAAACACGGCACTGGCATTGGCGCCGCTCGCATGTTCAATGAACTCGCACACCAGGTGGGTTCCCACCCCACGTCTCCTGTACGTTTCCTCAACAACAATGTTTTCCACTTCCCATTCAGAATCCACTGCACGCGCTACGAGCATTGCCAGCAGACGACGGGGCTCGCCCACAATTTCTTGCGTGCCAGCGTCAGCACCGTCGGCGACCCATACAAGATGACGCGGCAAATCGGCATCGCCTGTGGCAAACAAGGTTTCATATTGCTGACGTGACCAATGCGCGGCCGATGGCGATTGGCGATCGAGTTCGATCATGCCTGGGATATCTTCGCTACTTGCTGGCCGGATGCGCACTCTAGGAACCGATCCTCTCCAGCATTTCAGCGTCGGTGCGGCGGATATAGTTTGCCTCGAGCTGGTCCGGCGCTACAGTCTCTCCCGCCTGAATTTTGAGCCAGCCCAAACGGGCGACATCAGCTGCAGAAATTGACGCCAAAGTCGAGACTTCCGAACCGGCAGCAAGCGCTTCTTCTGCGAGAGCGCTGTCTGGAGTTGCTACGGTCCATCCATTCGACCGGGCAAGAAATTCACTTCTGTTCAAAATGAGCTCGCGTGGAACTTGCAAAGGATTTGTTGGCACTTCGTACTCTCCGACATACACATCGCTTCGGCCGGCATCGAGTGCAGCCATGACTTTGCCTTGAGCCCTACTCGCGAAAGCACACACTTGCAGAAGAGAGACAGCCACAATAGGTTTGCCCAATATCTCCGCCAGAGCCTTCACCGCAGCTAGGCCAATGCGAAGACCCGTGAACGATCCAGGGCCAGAGGCTACTGCGAATGCTCCTATGTCGCGCTTGGCGAACCGGTGGCTCGAAAGCAGCGTGGCGATCTGCGGAACAAGTTGGGCAGAAAAGGTGCCGCCAGCGAGGGGAACAGTTTCAAGGAGTTCCACGTCATTGTGATCGGCGGAGCGCTCTCCCGCCCGCGCCAGTGCGACGCTGCCGTTCTTACCAGAAGTGTCGATGGCGAGGAGGAGCATGGGAAAATTGCCTTATCGGGGAAGATCGCGGAGATCCTCAAATAGTTCGCTCATGTTCTATTCCTGGACCAATTCGAGCAGCACCCCCCCAGCGCTGGAAGGATGCACGAAAACATATTTATGGCCACCGGCGCCAGTTTTAATCCGCTCAGAGACGAGGCGGACGCCTTCTGCTTTCAAGCCCTCAACGGCCACCGTCAAGTCCGGGACGCGAAGACAGACGTGATGCAAGCCCTCACCACGCCTGGCGATAAACTTCGCGACGGCTGAATTTTCGGAAGTCGCCTCCAATAGCTCCAGTCGGCTTTCTCCCATCGGAACCATGACCAGCCGCACCTGCTCTTGCTCAATGGTTTCCACAGGAGAAACGCTTAAGCCCAGTTTCTCATAGATCGTTTTTGCCGCCGCCAGCGACTTCACCGCAATGCCGATATGGTCGATTTTCATCGTTAGTTCTTCCTCACATTCGCAACGATCTGCTCGATCAGGGTATAGGGATCGCGCTTGTGTTCGGCCACCTCGTTCGCATAGCGGGCCACGCCGTCGGACAACTGCTCCCGGGCTTTCTCGAGCAGCGCCTCGCGCAGCATTTCGAGGAGGCGTTCCTGCCAGTTTTCGACACTCTTCTTCAGGGTTAAATTTCCCTTCTGCAAGTGCTCTTCATAATCAGATATTGCCTTCGCGAGTTCCGTGATTCCCACTCCCTGACTGGCAACAGTCTTGATGATCGGCGGCGTCCAACCATCCTGACGCATGGCAAGCGATTGCAGAGTGCGAATTTCACGCTCAACATGCTCGGCGCCGTCACGGTCGCTCTTGTTGATTACAAAAATATCGGCAATCTCCATGATGCCGGCTTTGATCGTCTGCACATCGTCTCCCATGCCGGGAACCAGGATCACAATCGTGATGTCGGCCAGCCGCACAATATCTACTTCCGCCTGACCGACGCCAACAGTTTCGATCATGATCAGATCTCGGCCCGAGGCATCCAGCACAGTAGTCACATCAGCCGTTGTACGCGCCAGTCCGCCTAGCGAGCCGCGCGTGGCCATGCTGCGAATATAAATTCCAGGGTCGGAGAAATGATCCTGCATGCGAATGCGGTCGCCGAGAATCGCACCGCCGGTGTAGGGGCTGGTTGGATCGACGGCAATGATGCCGACCGTGTGATTCTCTTCGCGATAGAACCGGGCAAGTTGATCGACCAGCGTGCTCTTCCCCGCTCCCGGCGCGCCCGTCAGCCCGAGCACGCGCGCCTTCCCGCTGTACGGAAATAGTGCCTTCAACAACTCGGACCATCCGGACGAGCGATTCTCAACCGTAGAAATAGCTCGAGAGAGGGCGCGAATATCTCCCGAGCGAAGTTGCTCAATCCATGTCTGGATGTGTTGGCTCAAGCGATCAGTGTAAAGCACGTGGCGGGGAACAAGAAATACGCACTGTCAGTCTTTCAACAACTGCCTCGCGATCACCAATCGCTGAATCTCGCTTGTACCTTCGCCGATGGTGCACAGCTTCACGTCACGGTAATACTTCTCCGCTGGATAATCTTTAATGAACCCGTATCCACCGTGAATCTGCACACCTTCGTTGGCGCACTTCACGGCGACTTCACTGGCATAGAGTTTTGCCATCGATGACTCCAGAGTCGTCTTCATTCCGGCATCTTTCATGGACGCGGCTCTTAGGGTGAGCAGACGCGCTGCATCGATCTCCGTAGCCATATCGGCCAGCTTCCACTGAATGGCCTGGAATTCGCCGATCGCTTTGCCGAATTGCCGGCGCTCTTTCGAATACTTCAATGCAGCCTCATACGCGCCCTGCGCCATCCCGAGCGACAAAGCGGCGATCGAGATACGTCCACCATCGAGAACGCGCATGGCGTCGATGAAGCCGTCGCCCTCCTTGCCCAGGAGATTCTCTGCCGGAATCACGCAGTCTTCAAAGATCATTTCCGCGGTATCGCTGGCGCGCAATCCTAACTTGTTCTCTTTTTTGCCTGGACGAAAACCCTTCGTATCTTTTTCGACGATGAAAGCGGAAAGCCCGTGAGTGTTGGCGGCTCGATCCGTCACAGCAATCACGACAATCGCATCGGCATAATGGCCATTGGTACAAAAAGTTTTCGTGCCGTTCAGAACCCAGCTATTCCCGCGCCGCTTCGCAGTCATGCGGGCGCTGCTTGCATCCGATCCAGAGGATGGTTCGGTCAGCCCCCATGCGCCAAGAAACTCGCCAGTGGCAAGTTTGCTAACGTATTTTTTTTTCTGCGCTTCGTTCCCCGCAAGAAAAATATGATTGGAACAGAGCGACGTGTGCGCGGCCACGATGATGCCTACCGAACCGTCCACTCGCGAGAGCTCTTCAATCGCCGTGGCATACTCTACGTAACCCATGCCTGCACCGCCGTATTCCGCGGGAAACACCATACCCAATAATCCAAGCTTGCCCAGCTCTTTGACCGTGCTCAACGGAAACTCGCTGGCCTCGTCCCACTTCATAACGTTGGGCGCAATTTCGCGCTCGGCAAACTCGCGGACACTTTTCTTCAAATGCTGCTGCTCGTCATTCAATTGAAAATCCAAAGGTTCCTCCACTCTCGGTCGGTCGCTGGGTTAGTCTGCCATTGGGTATGCGAATTCGCTGTTTTATGGATTAGAACATGGCGGGAGATAGGGGAAAAGTTACCCCGGGAGCAAGAGATGTCAAGCGCTAAAACCCCCGTCACCACTGGAGATTGAGAGCACGGAAGGCAGCACCCCAACCGACCGGACGGACTGCCAAGAACCACTTTCTGCTGGTTTCTTATCACCGCGGCTACATTCGCAGTGGCGCATCTGCAAGAATGAATCGCTCGAATACCTCATTGGAAAGCAACTGCCCGCGCACAGTTAATTGCACAAAGCTGTTCACCTGAATCATCAGCCCGTCTTCAATAAGTTCAGCGATCGCGGAGCGAACGCTACCGAGAGCAGCCTCGCCGAATCTCGCACCGAGGATGCATAGATCAACGCCCCGGTTCAGCCGCAAGCCAAGGAATAAGCTTTCCTCAAGCGCAGCCTGGTGTGAAACCGCGGTTCGCTCGAAAGCCGCGCCAGCCGTGTAGGTTTCCAGGGAATCGGCGGCCGCGAATCGAACTGCTTCAATGTCCGCTGTCGCAGAAGCCAACATCGAATGCGCATCTACGCCAAAACCGAAATACGGCATCCTCGTCCAGTACTTCAAATTGTGGCGAGACTGATGACCTTCACGAGCGAAATTAGAAATCTCGTATTGGGCAATTCCGGCTGATCGGAATCGGTCGTAGGCGGTGACATAGAATTCGGCAGTGGCTCCTTCGTCGGGAACAAAGTGCGCGTGGTATCGTGCACCTCCGGCCAGCAGTTCCCGGCCAAGGCGCGACTCTTCGTCCACCTCGAGCATGTAAACACTTACATGCGGGGCGCCGGTCGCAATCGTCTCCGCCAGTGAAAATTCCCAGCTTTCGGCGGTCTGGTGAGGCAAACCGGCGATCAGATCGATGTTGATATTGGAAATTCCCGCGGCGCGCAGAGTGGCAATGTCCATTAAAACAGTCGCGCGCTTGTGCAATCGCCCAACCGCAGTCGCCTCCTGATCCACAAACGATTGCGCACCGAGGCTCACCCGGTTCACACCACAGCGCAATAAACTAGCAAGCACGGGTCCAGTCAGCGTGCCGGGAGCGCATTCTACGGTTATCTCCGCCTGGCGGCTCACGTTAAAACGCTGCCGCACAGCCTCGAAAATCCGTTCCAGTTGCGCAGGATTGAGAACTGTGGGAGTTCCTCCACCAAGGTAGATGGAATCCACTCCTCGCTCCATTTGTCCGCCCATCTGAGCCGCGCTATCCGAAGCATTTTCAATATCGGCACAAACTCGATCTACATAGCGGGCGAATACAGCCTGAGAGAAAACATCGGAGGCAAAATTGCAAAAACTGCACTTGCTGCGGCAGAACGGAACGGAAATGTAAATACCCAGCGGCATTCCCTTCATTATCCCATCTGCAAACGTTTTCCATCGTCGATCCCGCCTCGTCCATCTATTTGGGGTACCCTGTTAGCAGAGCGATTGCCGCAGTTTTCACCCTGAAACCGCAACGGGACCCAAGAAATGTCGCAGGAAGAAGAGATATTAGGTAAAACTTATGACAGCCGCCTGATGGCGCGGCTGCTGAAATATCTGCGTCCTTACCGCTGGCAGGTGGCGATCGCTCTCGTCTCCATTTTTCTGAAATCGTTCGCCGATGTCCTAGGACCTTACCTGACCAAGGTGGCGATCGATCGATACCTTGCTCCTGCTGGAGGTTCGTCCTCCGGCTTTTGGAATTGGCTGAGCCCGCACGCCATCACCGGCATTGCGCAGATCGCGGCTATTTATGTTGGACTGCTGATCTTCAGTTTTCTGCTGGAGTTCCTGCAAACCTACTTCATGCAGTGGACCGGCCAGAAAATCATGTTCGATCTTCGCCGGCAAATCTTCCGCCATCTGCAACGGCTGCACGTTGCATTCTTCGACAAGAATCCGGTCGGTAGGCTGGTGACACGAGTTACCACCGACGTGGACGCGTTGAATGAGATGTTTACTTCCGGCGTGGTGTCGATCTTCGAGGATCTATTCGTGCTCTTCGGAATCCTGGGAGTGATGCTTTGCATGAATTGGAAGCTGGCGCTGATCACATTTGCCGTGCTTCCTTTTATCGTTTATTCGACGAAGATTTTCCGCGACCGGGTGCGAGATTCGTACCGGCGGATTCGCATCGCGATCGCACGAATCAATTCCTACCTCCAGGAGCACATCAGCGGAATGGTGGTGCTTCAGCTTTTCAACCGGGAGCGTAAGGCTTACAACAGTTTCTCCGAAATCAACCGTAATCACATGGACGCATACAAAGACGCGATCATGGCTTACTCGGTCTACTACCCTGTGGTCGAAATTCTTTCTGCGATCGCAATAGCCTGCGTCATCTGGTTCGGCGGCGGCGATGTGATGCGGAACGTTCCCGCAACCAGCGTTTCTGTGAGCTTTAACTGGAAAACTTTGATCGCATTTCGGCTGGTGCCGACGGTCGCGTCTCTAGGCGTGCTGGTAGCCTTCATTCAGTACGCGCTGCGGTTCTTCCGTCCGATCATGGACTTCAGCGAAAAGTACAACATTCTGCAATCGGCCATGGCCGCCAGCGAACGCATCTTCAAACTCATAGACACGCCGGCGCAGGTTTTTTCGCCGGCGATCGTGAAGCGACCCGATGGTCCGGGCCGAATTGAATTCGATCATGTCTGGTTCACGTATCGCGAGACTGGGGACGAATCAAACACCGACCATTCGGAAAAAGAAGGTGCAGACTGGGTGCTGCGCGATGTCTCTTTCCTTATCGAACCGGGCGAAACTGCTGCCATCGTCGGCCACACTGGCGCGGGCAAGACTACTTTGATATCGCTGCTGCTGCGTTTCTACGACGTGCAGAAGGGTGCAGTGCGAATCGATGGTGTGGATGTGAAAGATATGGACCTGGCCGACTTGCGCAGCCGCTTCGGCGTTGTACTACAGGATCCTTTCTTGTTCAGCGGAACGATTGGCGGAAATATCCGGCTGGGCACGCAGCGTATTCAACAAAAGGATGTTGAGAAGGCGGCGGAGGATGTGAACCTTGCCGATTTCATCCGCGCTCTGCCCAAGGGCTTTGACGAAGAAGTCCGCGAGCGCGGCTCGACGCTTTCTACCGGGCAGAAGCAGCTCATCTCGTTCGCGCGGGCGCTGGCCCACGAGCCGAAGATTTTAATTCTCGACGAAGCTACGTCGAGCGTGGATACAGAAACCGAATTCCGGGTGCGCGACGCTCTCAGCCGTATGGTGGAGGGACGAACCTCGTTGATCATTGCTCACCGTCTTTCGACGGTGCAACGCGCTAACAAGATTATCGTCATGCACAAAGGCCAAGTGCGTGAAATGGGGACGCACCAGCAACTTCTGGCCCAGCGGGGGATTTATTTCAAGCTCTATCAGTTGCAGTACAAGGATCAGGAGATCAATGTAGCGCGGGCGCCCTCGCCCGCGAATGCCGGCGGCTTCGCGGAACCGGAGGTCACGGCGAGTGCGGATGACTAGACATCTTCCGCGTTGCGTAGTTGCTGGCCTTACAATGCTCTCTTGCGAATTCTGATCTCAGCGGGCGAGGCTTCGGGGGAGATGTATGGGGCGCAGCTTATCGGCACCTTGCGTCGCCGCGACCCGCCGCTCGAGTTCTTCGGTGTCGGCGGAGAACGCATGCGGGATGCGGGATGCGACACTGTCGTCGACGCAAAAGATCTGTCGGTCGTCGGCATCACGGAAATCCTGAGCCACCTGCCGAAAATCCTTGGTCTCTACCGGCATCTGATTGCTGAAGCCGACAGGCGCAAGCCGGATCTCGCCGTCGTGATCGACTCGCCGGCCTTTAACTGGCGCGTAGCGCGGCAGATGAAGAGGCGCGGCATTCCTGTGATTTATTACGTCGCGCCGCAATTCTGGGCGTGGCGGCAGGGACGCGTGAGACTGCTGCGCAACTATATCGACAAAGCGCTGGTGATTTTTCCTTTTGAAGAAAAGTTCTATCGCGAGCGTGGAGTGGTTGCGACTTTCGTAGGGCATCCATTGGCCGAATTGCCGCCGCCGGCGATTAATCGCGACGACTATGCAGCACAATTTCATATCAATCCTGCAAAACAATGGATCACGCTGATGCCGGGTAGCCGCGTCAAAGAAGTGAGCATGAACCTGCCGACGATTCTGGAAGCGGCGTCACAACTTGGTCCTGAATACGAATTTTTGCTGCCGGTCGCGCCCACTCTCGACCGCGTGTTCCTGAAGAATCTAATGGCGCAGCAAGCCGTCACGCTGGTGCCTGAATCTCTGCCGGCGCTGTGGCATTCCAGAGCCGGGATTATCGCCAGCGGAACCGCGACGGTAGAGGCGGCGATGATGCGGACCCCATTCGTTATGGTTTATCGAGTCTCGCCTCTCACTTATTATTTAGGCAAACCGCGAGTTAAAGTTCCGTACTTTGCCATGGTAAATCTGATTGCGGGGGAGCGCATTGTGCCGGAATTGGTGCAGGACGACTTTACGGCTGCAAACGTAGTGGCAGGTATTCACGAAATTTTGGCCGATGGCGAGGCACGCGATCGTATGCTCGAAGGACTTGCACTGGTGAAGACAAGGTTGCAAGCGCCGAAGAGCGTGGATGAACAGGTTGCGAAGCATCCGGCAGAGCGAGCGGCCGAAATTATTTTGTCAATTCTGCATGCGAAGGAACCTCCGCAGCTAGCCAGCACTTGAATTCGCGCATCCCACATAACACAGACACGTTAGGATTAAGCTAACTTAATAACATAAGGTGCGGAGACTATCTTTGAGAAGCTCACAGCTTATGGATCGTCGGAGGCATTAGAGACTTGCGGGATCTGAAAGCATGGGGACGCCGGACGGTGGCCTTTTGGATATTTCTGATCTGCCTGACCGCCAACGTTTTGGCTCAGTCAGGCCAGGCTCTGGCGCCGCAAACCTCTCAGCCGCCAGGTTCGGCCGACGCGGCGGCGCAGCCTCAAGGGAGATCCGGCAGCATTAGCGGTACCGTGGTCGATCAAAGCGGGGCTCTTGTCGCCAACGTAAAGATAACTTTGATGGTCCAAGGCATCGCCTCAAAGAGAGAAGCGCTCTCCGACAGCAACGGATACTTTCTTTTTGCGGACGTGATCCCGGGAACATTCCAACTGACCTTTAACGCATTCGGCTTTGCGACTGTTAAGCAATCTGGGATTCTTCAGGATGGAGAACACTATCTGGCTCCCCAAATTGCTCTCGTGGTCGCTCGCGCCGATGTAGATGTGGATGTAAACGAATCTGCGGTGCAGGTGGCGGAAGACCAGATCAAGATTGAAGAGAAACAGCGTGTGCTCGGGTTTATTCCGAACTATTACGTCAGCTACATTCCTAAGGCCGCGCCGCTCCCGCCACGGTTGAAGTTCCAGTTGGCCTGGAAGTCGATTATCAATCCGTACACATTCGCAATCACCGGCGCGATTGCGGGAATTGAGCAGGCAAACGACTCCTTCAGCGGATACGGACAAGGGGCACAAGGCTATGCGAAACGTTACGGCGCGGCTTATGCCGATCTAGTGACGGGAACACTTATTGGAGGCGCCATACTTCCTTCCTTATTAAAACAGGATCCGCGTTACTTCTATAAGGGTACGGGCAGCCGGAAGTCGAGGATTTTATATGCAATTGCAACCTCGGTGATTTGTAAGAGCGACAAAGGGCGCTGGCAACCGGATTACTCCGGCATTATGGGAGGGCTGGCGGCGGGCGGAATTTCCAATCTGTACTATCCCGCGCAGAATCGCAATGGCGTCGCCATAACTTTTGAGAATGCGCTGATCGGAATCGCAGGGGGCGCCGGCAGCAACATCCTGCAAGAGTTTGTGGTCCGCAGGTTTACCCCGCACGTTCCGCCTCCAGATCCCCTCAAACCCTAAGACTGGTGCTTCTGGCCAGTTCGGGGGAATGGCGGCCTTTTGCCTAAACCTTGTGCTCCCAGCATCTTTTAGGTGAGAATCTTCATCATAGAAATGGTTAGGCCCATTTCCGGGAGACTCTCCTCAATGCAGATACAGCTTCGGCGCGCCCCCAGCGTCCTCACGGGTTACTCTGCCCTGCTGTTGATTCTTATTGCTATCCCGGCTTTTGTCACGACACCTTCTTGGGCGGCCGAAAAGATCCGCCTGCATGTGGATGATTACCAGATTGAGGCCGAGTTGACGCCGCATCTGCACCAGATTTCGGTGCGAGCCAAAGTCAAGTTCACCGCGCTTCAGGATTTGAATACCGCAATCTTTGAACTTCATAACGGGATGCGAGTCACCAGGGTTCTTGACGAGAATAATCAGCCACTCTCGGCCGAGCGAGTTACACAGGATTCCACGATTCGGGTTCCGCTACCCTCTGGCCTGTCCAAGGACGCTTCCACTACGCTCACCTTCGAATACGAGGGCGAGATTGAGAGCGCCGACGACAGTCCTGTGCCTGGGCTAAAACTGGCTTCCATTGGCGATGACACCAGTTACCTGCTCTACTCCGGACGCTGGTTTCCGGTGAGCGGCTACGGGTTGAACCGCTTCACCTCCACCATCAGCATTACCCTCCCGGCTCACATGGTCGTGATCGGCAGTGGAAAATCCACGGTCACGGATAATCCTCCCTCCAAAAAGCCCAACAGCAACGGCCTGCCGACAAAAACATTTACATTCGTCTATGACAAGCCGAGTTTTCCTGGAACCATCGTTGCCGGGATTTTTCAGGAATATAAGAGCGACGAAGCTGGAATGAACCTGCATGTCTTCTTCAAGCCCGACCATCAGAAATTGGCTCCGGAATATACGACGACGGCGGTTCAGGAATTCACTTACTTCGTCACGCTCTATGGCACACCGTTGTCGCAGCGCCTCAACGTAGTCGAGTTACCGGGCGACACCGTTCCCTACGCGTGGGGGCCGGAACTCGCCGGCATCGCTGGCCCTTCTATTACGGAAAAAACAAATTATCGTCTGCTGGCCAACGCGATCGCGCACCAATGGTGGGGAGTTTCGGTGAGCCCTGCCACAAAGGACGACTGGTGGTTGACCGACGGATTCTCCCGCTATTCCGAAGCTATGTACGTTGAGAATGCAGCCGGAGCTGCCGGACTGGAAGAAGCGGTAAAGGATATGTCCGTGGGCGCGCTGGCCTATGACAACGTTCCACTCTCCAGCGCCAGCAAGCTGGATCCCTTCTCGACCGAGTTTCAATCTCTGGTGACCGACAAGGGAGCGATGATTCTGCACATGCTGCGCTGGGTGCTGGGCGAAGATAAATATCTCAAGACCATGCGAGAATTCGCCGAGACTTACGCCGGAAAATCGGCCAGCATGGATGACTTTAAGACCATCGCCGAAAAGTATTACGGAGACCAACTCACCTGGTTCTTCTCACAATGGCTCGATTCCACAGGCGCTCCGGAATTCAAATTGAAATACACAACCTATCGGTTGGGCAGCAATAAAGGCTTCCGGGTGACTGGAGAAATTTCACAGGATCTGGATTTATTCCGCATGCCGGTCGACCTGCGCATCGATACGGACGGCAAAACGGAAGACAAGAAACTCGAGGTCGTGGGAACGAATTCTTCCTTCACGGTTGAAACCTTCGGCCGTCCGCGGCGAATCGCAGTCGATCCCGACCACCACGTCCTTACCAACAATTCGGACGTGAGACTGCGCGCTTCGATTCTGCGCGGGCAAGCGCTCCAGCAACAGGGAGACCTTTCTGGCGCTCTGGCCGAATTCAACAAAGCACTCGACCAGAATAAGAACAGCTCTCTGGCTCATTACCGTATCGCGGAAATTTTCTTCCTCCAGAGAAACTACCAGTCTTCGGCAAACTCTTACCGTTCTTCGATCAACGGCAACGGCGACCCGCGCTGGACTGAGGTTTGGAGCCATATCCAACTCGGAAAGATTTTTGATATTACGGGACAGCGAGAACGCGCCATCAACGAATACCGGCAGGCCATTCAGACCAACGACGACACCTTCGCCGCTCTAGAAGAAGCACGCAAATATTTGCAAAAAGCGTACGAGCGTCCGAAGATCAAAGAGTAGCGAGAAATACTTCTAACCATTCTTTGCTCCAGTGCCCAGAACTTTAAACTTTATTGCGCCCGAAAGCAGTTTGTGACCTCGATTGGAATGTCGCGCCACGGCAAATGGCAAGACCTCACAGGGCACGATTTCCTCAACACGCATCCGCCCGCCCGGCTGAGTGATTCGATGCGATTGAGCAAGGCGCGGACGTGCCTCTGTTAGGGCCTCAAACTGGACCTTGTGGAGTTCGTCTTGCAGCATAGGTCGGCTGAGCAGGTCTGGGACAACATTCTTGGCGTTGCGCAAGTACTCGATCCGCGCAACCGCCCGCTGAACGACACGAGCGAACTCCTTACCGTCTTCGCTTTGCCGACCCTCTTCTAAACGATGGATCGTCTCCTTCACCGAAAACCAGGTACGATTGCGGTTCGGCTCTTTGGGGCTGCACAGCCGGCGCACCTCGCAGAGATGTGCACTCACTAACTGAGGTTTCGCGCTTGATCCAGCACGATTGGAATTGCATTTCCGCTGCATATATCGGACGAATGCAGCTTCTTCGATCCTGCCATGTACCCCGGCCTCTTCGAATGCTTCAATCGCGGCAGCCTGTGCATGGGTGAGCCCTGGCTCCGCACTGCCTTTGGGAAATATCCAGCGCCCGGTGCCACGGGTTTGGACTAGCAAGAGCTCGATAACGCCCCGGCGAATGCGATAACAAACCGCCGCTACTTGCTCGCATTCGCGCATCTTTCCAAGTTGCGAGAGCCGAACAGTATTTGTTTTCTGCTGATGAACACGGACGGGGAGCGACATGAGCGTGCGTAGACGGGTCTTCTTGAGACGGGCGGTCATCGCCACAGAGTGCACTATGGCATTGTTATCTGGCTAGAGCACACCTTGGTTCTCGATTCCCTGCCTCCGTCAAATGGTGCGCGACTTCATCTCCTGGAATCTTCCTACGTACTTGCGTCCTACTTGGGCGAAAAGACAGTATTGACCTCTAGCACACTTAAGCGGTCACCTCGGGCATCGGGAGATTAACGTGGAGAACATGTATTGTCTGCGCTGCAACCGCGAGCTTGGGACCGGACAGAAATCAGTCGCCATTTATCTCTTTGCGCAGACTGTCGGAATAAAACCGCGTCAGAAGTCCGCAGCGCAGCGCATTTGTTTCTGTCCTCAGTGCTCCGTCTCACTTGCCATGGGGCCTCCTCCGGAGGGCGCTCTCAATCTGGCCGCGTGGGAAATGATTCGTGATCTGGTCGGTTCCGATCCCGCGTTAAATCAGGCAGCCTGGCAAAATTTGAGCGCAGTTCTAGGTACACTACCTCCTACTGGAACGGATGGCGCTCGTCTCTCAGCATCAACTGGAGGGTATTTCGAGTTCTGAGTGGGAAATAATTTTACCTATCCCGATCAATACGGATTTCTTGGAATCCTTCCCTCCAGCTAACCTTTTTAGCCTTCCTTGGGTCTAACTAACCAATTACAGCAGGGAACTTCGCATGACCCGGCTGCGTATTACTGTCAGATGTTAGGCGGGATTGAGACCCCTCGCCTGAACGTTACCCGGGGCTCCCACGCCTCTCTCCGGAGGCGTGGGGGCACACACAAAAACCCATGCGAATGCTCCTCGATATCGTCCGGCAGTCGCTCTCCACGCTGTGGGCGCACAAGTTGCGCTCTTTCCTCACCATGTTTGGAATTGCGTGGGGAGTAGGCTCGCTCCTTTTGCTGGTCGGCTTGGGAGAAGGATTTCGCAGCGGGCAGGACAAAAATCTGGCGGAGTTGGGCCAGGACATAATGTTCGTCTTTCCGGGTCGCATTCCCGCCGTGGCTGGCAGCTACCAGTCCGGACAGCCCTACTATTTAAATTATGGCGATTACTACGCCATTCGTGACCAATCCAGATTTCTGCGGGCGGTATCTCCGGTGCTCGAACGGGACGACATTCGCGCCGTAAGCGACTACGGTTCCACCAACGGGCAGGTCTTCGGCGTGGTACCCGAATATAGCGATATACGCAACATGCCGATTGAACCGGGGCGCTGGTTCAATGACAAGGACAACTCGCAGCATCGTCGCGTGGCTGTGGTCGGATGGGAATTGCTAAAGAATATGTTCCCCGGACAGCCCGCCGTCGGCAGCACAATCCTGCTGAACGATATGGATTTCAAAATCATCGGTGTCATTCCTAAAATTGGCAAAGAGGGCGAGAACGGTACGAACCACCGCATCTTTGTGCCTTTTGACACCATGAGGATGCTTTTTCCTTTGAAGGCGCAGAACTCGGAGAATGCGATCTCCTTCATTAATTACCGGCCGATAAAAAAAGAGTTGCACATTGAAGCCAAGAACGAAGTCCATGCCATCATTGCCCGGAGACATGGCTTCGATCCCAGTATTGACGACGCTTTTCAGGATTGGGACACCATTGATGGCGCTATCCGCGTAGCAAAGATTTTTGACGCGATGGATTGGTTCCTCGGAGTCGTCGGAGTGGTTACGCTCGGCTTGGGCGCCATTGGCGTTATCAACATCATGCTGGTCTCCGTCACCGAACGCACGCGAGAGATCGGCCTTCGCAAAGCTTTGGGCGCTACCCACCGTAACATCATGACGCAATTCTTTGTCGAAGGAGCCTTCCTCACCGCGTTCAGCGGAGGCATCGGACTCGCAATCTGCACCGCTTTCGTAACGTTGCTGGCCCAATTACCTTCCCCGGACGGCTTCGACACGCCACGCATTGTGCCGGCTTCCGCGGTCGTCGCTATTCTCTCGCTTTCAGTTGCAGGAATCGTGGCTGGTCTTTATCCCGCGCGCAAAGCCGCGCTGCTTCCTCCGGTGGAAGCTTTGAGGCAGGAATAAGCATGCTAAACGACCTGGGCAGGCAGGCTCTTAACGCGTTGCGGCACAACCGTCGCCGCTCCGTGCTCACCATGCTTGGTATGGCGTGGGGAATTGCCACGGTGGTTCTGCTGCTCGCCTATGGTTCCGGTTTTGAAAACGCTTTGATGATCGCCTTCCGCACCTTCGGCGGTAATCTCGTCGCAATTTTCCCAGGACGCACTTCAATACAGGCAGGTGGCACCAAAGCTGGCGTGCAAGTTCGCCTGACTCGTGACGATCTCGATTTTCTGCGTGCCGAGTGTCCCATGCTTACTCGTATTTCCCCCGAAGTAGATAAACAAAGCCTCGTCTCCTTCGGCACTCGCAGCGGAAGTTACGGGGTACACGGCATCTATTCCAGTTACGAAAAAATTCGCGCTCTGGATGTGGGCGAAGGTTCTTTCTTCGGCGAGCGCGACGATTTCACGCATTCGCGCGTGGCCGTAATCGGCTCGACGGTGAAGAAGAAACTTTTCTCCGGACAAAACGCACTCGGCGAGAGCGTGCGCATTGACGGCATCACTTACAAAATAGTCGCCGTGCTACGGCACACGATTTCCAACGGCGATGAGGACATGAACTCTTTGGTTTACGTCCCCTACAGCGCCATGAGCGATCTCAAGAACAGTTATTATCTTGACGGCATCATGATGGATTACGAAGGCGATCACATGAAGATGGTCGAGGCCGTCCGAAACTCTATGGCCTTTCATCACAACTTCAGCCCCAAGGATGACCGCGCCATTTTCGTATTCGACGCAGTGAAAGACCTCGCCGACCTGAACATCATTACGGTTGGCATCAAGCTCTTGCTGGGCTTTATTGGACTGTTGACACTGGGCATCGGCGGTGTCGGGTTGATGAACATCATGCTGGTTTCGGTGACCCAGCGCACACGCGAGATTGGCGTGGAGAAGGCCCTGGGCGCTCGCCGCTGGCACATTCTCTTTCAATTTCTTGCTGAAGCTCTGGTCATCACCGCGCTGGGCGGGCTTCTAGGCGTAGCCCTGGCTTATCTTGTTTCCTGGTCCGTCGGTTCGCTGACTCTCTGGAGCGCTTTCATTGAAGATGCCAGCGAAGGCGATATTCATCTCTATATCAATTCTGCTACGCTTCTGTGGTCAACCGTGATTTTAAGCTTTGTCGGAATTGTCAGTGGGATGTTGCCAGCCATCAAGGCAGCGAGGCTCAATCCGATCGAAGCGTTGCGCTACGAATAGCTTTTCGACTTTCGCCGAGCGCGCCTCCGCTCACTTCCAGGATCAATCGAACTTCCTCTGCTTTACAATTCCCCTGTGCCCGAAACTTCCGCCACGCGCCTTGACCGCGTACTCGCACAGCTCCGACTCTATGAGCATCCGTTGTTAAATTTTTCCGCTCGCTGCAAAGGTGAGGGCGTTGAAGTCGTCATTCAATTCAAAGACGCTTCCGTTCCGGTCCATACCTACCATTTCGAACTGCATCCTCGAGACCTCGATCATCCGCAGTTCGAATGGAGTTTTCAACGTCAGCTTTACGACGCGCTGCACGACTACTTCGTGGAAATGTTCATCCGCACCCCGCAGGACCGGGTTGAACGGCGACAGAGGGAATCGTGAAACTGCTGCGACAGAAGATTGAGCAGGAAATCTATGAGCGTGGCCCGATTCCATTCTCTCGCTACATGGATCTCTGCCTGTACGACCCCGAGCTTGGTTATTACTCGCGCAGTGTAGAGCAGTTCGGCAAGGCCGGCGACTTCTACACCTCGAGCGATGTGCACGCGGTTTTTGGCCGGCTTCTGGCCCGTCAGTTTGCCGAAATGTGGCGCGTTCTCGGCTCGTCTGAGCGGCTCGAATTAATCGAACTCGGACCTGGCCGCGGATTGTTCGCGCAGGACGTACTGGGTTGGTCGGAAAAGAAGTTTCCAGATTTCTTTCGTGCGATGCGCTATCGCTTGGTGGAGAGTTCATCCGCATTGCGTAAGCGAATCAAAGAGACCCTGAAGCCATACCTCGATTCCGAGAAAGCTGAGTTGACAACGCTCTATTCTTCAGAAGATAAGACCTCACTCGAAGCGCCAACTATCATCTTTGCCAATGAGTTCTTCGACGCGCTGCCTGTCGATGTCATCAGCGCGAACGGCACCTTACGTATCGACACTCATGACGGTCGTTTCATAGAAACCTGGGCACCGCATTCTCCTGAGGAACTGGAGTTGCTGGATCGCTACTCGGTCCATCCCGAACCGGAAGAACGCATGGAAGTTGCATTGTCCGTTCAACAATTCATGGAGCGCATTGCCGCCAACATTCAGCACGGATTTATCGTTGCGATCGACTACGGCTACACTCGCGAGGAACAACTCGCGGGACGGCATCGCGGGACGTTGAAGGTGTTACGGCAACATTCCATCAACGCCAGCCCGTACGAGGCTCCTGGCGAGCAAGACATCACGGCTGATGTAAACTTTACCGCGCTCGCAGCTGCCGCCGAAAAACACGGTATGCAGACGTACCAGCTCGTCACACAATCACAGTTTCTCATGGGTATCGGCGAAGCCAATCAATTTGCCGACGCCTTCGAAAACTGCCTACTCCCTCAGGAGAGAGCAAAGGTCGCACTCCAACTCAAACATCTAGTCACGCCCGCGGGTATGGGCGAAAGCTTTCAAGTTCTGATTGCCTGCAAGGGGATCGACGAAGAAAAAGTCTCAGCGCTTTCCGGTCTGAGCTTCGGACGTTCGCGGTAGCGCGGCCTCTGGATATTCGTACACGCCGCGCCCAGACTTGCGCCCCAGCCGTCCGGCTTTCACGTACTGCACCAGCAGAGGCGCTGGGCGATATTTCTCGCCCAAAGATTTATGCAGATACTCAAGGATATTTAGACGCGTATCGAGTCCCACTAAATCAACTAGTTCGAATGGCCCCATGGGATGATTCAGCCCGAGCTTCAGCGCCTTGTCGATATCCGCTGCGGAGGCGATTCCCTCCTGCAGCATGTAAAACGCTTCGTTGCCGATCATCGCGTTGATGCGGCTGGTAATGAAGCCGGGCGCCTCCTTGATAACGACCACTTCTTTGCCCATGCGCTTGCCCACTTCGACCGCAGTCGCCAATGTATCGTCGTCGGTTTCGAGCGCGCGCACCACTTCGAGCAGTTTCATTTTGTGTACAGGATTGAAGAAGTGCATCCCAACACACTTCCTGGCACGGTAACTCACGCTGGCGATTTCAGTGATGCTGAGAGAAGAGGTATTCGAGGCCAGAATCGTAGTCGGCCGGCAGATTTTATCCAGCAGCGTGAAGATCTCGATCTTCGACTCCATCTCTTCCGGCACAGCTTCAATCACTAGATCCGCTTCTCGGGCAGCTTCTTCCACGGAACCCGCATATTGCAGTCGCTTGAAAGCGGCATCGGCTTCGGGCGTTGAAACTTTCCCCAGCTCAACCGCTTTATCGAGATTCGATCGAATTTCAGTTTCGGCTTTGCGCAGCGTATCCGGCAGCAAATCTTCCAATATCGTGCGGTATCCGCCAACCGCTGCGGCATGTGCGATGCCCCGGCCCATGATGCCGGCGCCGATCACCGCTATAGTCTTGACTTCTGCCACTATTGCGCCAATACTTTCTCTTTTTCAAGATCCTTGATCGCGTCGTTCAAAGCGCCTCCCGCCGCGCGCAAGCTGTCGGCCAGCCGCTTGCGCTCTTCGACGTTCATGGCTGGAATTGAAATAGAGATGCGGCGCAGCGTAGTCGTAATGTCTTCCACGTAATTCATTGAGCGGATTAGTTCACCAGATGCAGGCATGAGGCTCCTCGATTTTTCGCCGGCGTTCCCGTCGGCAGTAATAATTCCGCGCCGCTCACTCTCCATAAAAATGCGCCGGACGGAACTTCTATTCTGGACGTGTCTGCGAATTTAGTAAAGCAGGCCAAAGCGCGCCGCCCTTTTATTAACAATGATTTAACGGAATCGACCGATAATTCCTATCGGTTCTTTAAATGGGCCGTCTACTTTCCGCGCGAATCTAAGGACTATATGGCAGATAAACCCTTGAAACGTTATATTTTCGCGAGCGACTTCGATCAAACGCT
Organism: uncultured Acidobacteriaceae bacterium; assembly: GCA_963818235.1. Classification (GTDB taxonomy): domain Bacteria; phylum Acidobacteriota; class Terriglobia; order Terriglobales; family Acidobacteriaceae; genus Sulfotelmatobacter. The sequence goes on along the minus strand of CAWFRI010000003.1, from coordinate 879,741 downwards.
TACCTTCAACGACTCGGGTTACGTGCTGGCGGAATTAGTCGGCATCTCGACCGAGGATTTCGAACGTAAAGCCAAAGGCATGGCGAAGATTAACCTTGTCCAACAAGGAGCGGAACTGGCTTATCTTTTGCTGCACGATCCAGAGTTTAAAGCGAAAGTCCGCAAGAAACATCTTCGCGAAGTCGGCAAGCGCATTCGCCTGAAAAGCGACATTAAACTGCTCTACCAGATCCTCGAAACCGGTGTCGATGGTCACTTTTTTGATTTCTATGTATTGTCGGCAGCCCCGGTCGAGGTGATTCATTCCGCGCTGGAAGGTATCGTCCCGCAGGATCACATTTTCGGCACCCAGTTTCACTACAAGGCTTCCGGGGAGATCGACACCATCATTCGCGCAACCGCGGGCTACGGCAAAGTTGCAGTGCTCAATCAGTTGCTGGCCGAGCACGTCATGGGACCGGACCACGTAATTTATTCGGGCGATGGAAGTTCCGATATACACGTGATGTTGCAATTGAATGCCCGCGACGGTCTCACCATTGCGGTTTCGGAGTCACCGCACATTTCCCAGATTGCCAAGCGGACAGTACTGAGCACCAGCGCTTTGGCGGTGCTGGCGCCCATTCTTGAAGAAGTAGTCGGATGGGAGCGAGCCCGCATCCGCAACTTTTTCGAAGCCAACGGTATGCTCATTCAAGAGTGGGAACGGGTTCGCACCGACTGGCTCACATTGCGTCCAGCCATCACCGAGCCTGCGGAACCGGTAAGCTTGGCATGATGATGCTTGCCGCTCTGCTTTTTTCGCATAGTCATGCTGCGTAATGAAAATCTAATTCCGTTGTCTCATCAACACCAGCGAGCGCTGGCACTTTGCGTGCGCATCGATCGGGCTCAGCCAATTCCCGCGTCGGATCTGCTAGCTTGGCAGGTTGAAATCGAGCGGGAGTTCGACCAGGAAATCAAGTTTCATTTCGCCGCGGAGGAAGCGGTGATTTTTCCGGAGGCTCGACAATTCGCGGAATTAATCCCGCTCGTCGACGAATTGATCTCGGAGCATGATTTGTTGCGAGAGTCTTTCGCGCAAGCCAGCACACGTTGCATGTCTGCCGAAATGCTACTTATTTTCGCCCAACGACTCTCGGCTCATATTCGCAAAGAAGAGCGGGTGCTCTTTGAGGACATGCAGCAATTGATGAATTCCGTGGAACTTGCGGATATCGGAGTGCGTTTGGAGGCCGCGCTTAAAGATGCCACTCAGTCCTGCGTGCTGACGAATGAGGCGACAAAGCTAAAGGGGAAAAGATAATTCTTAACTTCTCATGCGTTACAGCCGTGGCGCGCCTAAATGCCACTGCGCCTTCATTGCCTATATAGCGGGGCCGGCTTTGCCGATCAGTGAGCGGAAAATTAGCTCCCAGTTGTCAGTGGAAATCGCTTCTCCCGCCAGTCGCGGATGCCGCCATCCATCGAAAACACATTCGTGTAGCCCATCTTCTGTAAATTGTCCGCGGCCAGTGCCGAACGAAATCCACCACCACAGTAGAGGACAATCTCCGCATTCAGATCGGGCACGCGAGCCTCGATATCACGCTCGATGATGCCTTTGCCCAGGTGAATCGCCCCCGGCAGATGGTCTTTAGCAAATTCGCTCTCTTCGCGCACATCTACCAACAGAAACTTGTCACTGTTATCGATCCTTTTTTTCACTTCTGCGACATTGTTCTCGCGAACACGAGTCTTCGCGTCATTCACAAGCTTGAGAAATCGCGGAGGATGTTGATGGGCCATAAACAGCTCCTTCCGTCAGTCGATATGAACATCCTACCAAGAGCAGCACAGTTGTGCATTAAGGCCAATGTTCCTGGTTATTGCGCGGTTGCTCGAACTCTCAGTTAGCATGAATCGGTGGGAGAAAAAGAATCCAGCCGGAAGATTGGCCTGGCGCGCACCTTATCGAAGCTGGGGTTCTGTTCGCGCTCACGGGCCGAAGAGATGATTCGCGCCGGACGCGTGAGTTTGAACGGAAAAACTAAGCGCGACCCGGAAACATCAGTCTCGGATTTTCATAATCATATTGCAGTCGACGGGAAAGCTATTGTGCTGCAACCAAGAATATATTGGGTGATGAACAAGCCTCGCGGCATGCTGACGACGGCATCGGACGAAAAGGGCCGCCTGACGGTGTACGCAATTCTGCACAACAGCGAAAATCCACGAGCATCCGCCCCTGTAAGCCCTGAACCATGGGTGGCACCGGTCGGCCGCCTCGACAAGGCGAGCGAAGGTTTGCTCCTTCTGACGAACGATCCAGAGTGGGCGGCATTGGTTACGGCTCCTGAGATTCATCTGAACAAGACCTATCATGTGCAGATTGGAACTGTGGCAGACGCTAAATTTATTCAGGCCTTAGTTCATGGAGCAAGGGCGAAAGATGGAGAACTGCTGAAGGCGAAGAAGGTTCGTCTGTTGCGGACGGGGCAGAAAAACTGCTGGCTCGAAATTATCCTCGATGAGGGTAAGAATCGGCAGATTCGCCGCATGATCGAGGGGATGGGGGCCGAAGTGTTGCGACTGATTCGCGTGGCTGTCGGACCGCTACAACTGGGTGATCTTGGGAAAGGCGAGTTCCGTTCCCTGACTTTAGATGAGAAACAAATGATGGATCGTGCGCTGCGGGTAAGAAATTCATGAATGACCTTACTTTTCTTCCTGCTGTTTCCATGGCCGCGAGGATCCGCCGCAAAGAAATCTCTCCAGTGGAACTCGTGGACGCGCACTTGGCGCAGATCGAAAAGCTGAACCCGAAACTAAATGCGTTCGTTCAGGTCGATCATGCGCGGGCGCGGCAAGCCGCGCAGGACGCGGCTTCGGCCGTGATGGATGGAGCGATGCTCGGACCTCTGCATGGAGTCCCAATAAGCATCAAAAGTTCGTTTGGAGTGGAGGGTCTGCGATGCGAGGCCGGGACGCGCCTGCGCGCGGGTTTCGTCGCGAAGCAGGATGCGGTACTGGTGACACGTTTAAAAAATGCCGGTGCAATTATTCTGGGAGTGACCAATACGCCTGAACTGCTAATGGCATGGGAGACGGACAATCTGCTCTATGGTCGCACAAATAATCCCTGGGATCTAAAACGCACGCCCGGAGGCTCGAGCGGTGGCGAAGCCGCAGCCATTGCCGCCGGTATGTCCGCCGGAGGGGCGGGCAGCGATGGCGGCGGATCGATCCGGGTACCTGCACACTTCAGCGGTATCTGCGGTCTGAAGCCAACTCCGGGGCGCATTCCGGCGACTGGGCATTTTCCTGTATCTGCGGGGCCATTCGCCTCGGTTGGAGTTGTCGGCCCCATGGCCCGTACGATTGCCGACCTGAAACTTCTTTTCGAAGTGATGCAAGGACCCGATGCCGGCGATACCAATGCGGCGCCTGTGCCGGTGCGTTGGCCAACTGAAGAAGAAACGCGAGCGTTACGAGTTGGCTACTTTGAAGATGACGGCCGCACTCCGGTGACTTCAGAAACTCGCGTCGCGGTGCGTAAGGCCGCGGAGGCCTTGCGCAGTACCGGTTTCCGGGTAGAGGAGTTTCGGCCCGAAGGCCTTGAAGAAGCCCGGCAACTTTGGTGGAAATATTTTGTGGTCGCCGGCGGAATGCTTCTAAAGCCTATGTTCAACGGCCGTGAATCCGATCTCAGTCCGATCCTGAAGGAATTTCTGAAATGGTCCGCCGCCCAGCCAGCCCATAGTGGACGGTCGTTGTTGGATGCCTGGATTCGTCGAGACGCGGTGCGCACGCAGATTTTCGCGCAGATGCTGAGCTATCCGATTCTGCTGTGCCCAGTCGCCGCCATTACCGCATTTCGACACGGTGAGCGCAGTTGGCAGATCGACGGCAAGACGGTTGAATATCTCGACGCCTGGAGCTATACGGAATTCTTCAATCTGTTAGGTAATCCCGCCGCTGTTGTTCCGGTGGGCCACTCATCCGAGGGAATGCCAATTGGCGTGCAGATCGTCGGCCGCCCTTGGGAAGAGGAGCAGGTATTGTCGGCCGCCGCCGCGCTCGAAAAACAATGCGGCGCATGGAAAGCTCCCCCTTATGCATGAGAGATGTGCGCAACTTCCGAATAGTATTTTGCTGTCAAGTAACGGCTCTTGGACAAACCTGGTTGATTTGTCCTGTGTTCCCCTGTGTCCTCTGTGGTTAAATCTTGATTAGATGACTCCCCGAATTTCAATTGCCCTTGCCGGAATGTTCCTGGCTGCATTCGGCCTGTTCGCGAGCGCTCCGCAAACTCAGACGAAGGTGAATCCTGCCGAGGCCGCGCGCCTGAATAATTTGGGTGCGGCATACATGAACCAGCAGCTTTTCGAAAAGGCTTTAAAATCCTTCCAGCAAGCCGCTGAAGTCGACCCCAAGCTCACCATTGCAAGATTGAATGAGGGCATCGCTTTTCTGAATCTACAGAAGATTGACCAGGCCAAGGCTGCACTTGAAGATGCTCTGGAACTGGATCCCAGGAATCCGCAAGCGTGGTATAACCTCGGCCTGTACGCGAAGAATGCGGGCGATGCTCAGGCCGCGATCGATGCGTTTCATCACGTGGCTGAGATCGATCCGAACGATGCCGACACGTGGTATTTCCTCGGGACGGCTTACGTGCAGGCCAAACAGTTTCCGCAAGCTATCGAATCCTTTCAGCACGCGCTGCAAATCAACCCTCTGCACGCCTCCGCCGAGTTTGGAATGTCGCGCGCCTACCAGCAATCGGGTGACATCGACCACGCCCGCGAGCACCTGAAGAAATTTCAGTACATCACGCAAAACAAAATCGGCGCGCCCATGAGCTTGGCTTACGGCGAGCAGGGTCAGTACTCGCGGGCTGTCGAATCGCCGTCAGCAGTGTTGAAAGCGCCCGCGCAGATTAAGGTGCAGTTTGTGGATGTGACGAGCATAGTTGGATTGACACCGAGGATCGCGGCTTCCCGTAGCACCAGTTCGCAGTCTGGCCTTGCTCCGGGCGCCTGCTTCATTGATTACGATAACGACGGCCACCCCGACATTTTTCTCTCCAACAACGGTAGAGAGGGTGGTATGTCTCTTTACCGCAACCTGGAAGGAAGTAAGTTCGAGGACGTTACACTCCGGGCAGGGCTTGACCCGAAACTCCACGGCGTAGGCTGCTCCGCAGGGGATTACGACAATGACGGCTACACCGACTTGTCGGTTACTCTGGACGCAAGTCTACTGCTCCTCCAAAACCAGAAAAACGGGACTTTCAAGGATGTAACCGGGATAGCCGGAATAAAGAGCTACGTGCGAGACGGCGGGCTGACGTTTATTGATTACGATCACGACGGCGATCTGGATCTCTTTGTCACGGGTAACACTGACAAGCCGTGGTCCTTTTCCAGACATCTTACCGGCGCGAATGTGATGTGGCGTAACAACGGCAACGGCACGTTTACCGATGTGACCGAATCCCTGGCACTTAACGGCAGTACTCCCAACATTTCCGCCGTCGGTACCGATTACAACAACGATCGTGCCGTCGATATTGTTACAACGGGCATGGGGAACGGAGCCGCCGACAAACACCTCAACGGATTCTTGGGGACACTCGTTTACGAGAACCCGCGAGAAGGAGGGTTCATCCGATCTGAGCCTTGGTCTTCGCCCGTGCCGTCGCAGACGGCGGGAGTGGCCGTCCTTGATTTCGATCACGATGGCTGGATGGACCTAGCCTTCACCCACCTGGACGCACCCGGCATCACTCTCTGGCGTAACAATCACGGCAAGACCTTCGATCGAATTGCGTTGCCAGAGACAAACTGGGTCCGCGCATTCGGCGTCGCTGCCATCGATTACGACAACGACGGCTGGGTCGACCTGGTCGCCGTCGGCGAAACGAAAGAGGGCAAAGGCGAGATCAAGCTGTTTCGCAATCTCGGCGCTGATGGCTTCAAAGATGTCAGCTCCGACGTTGGTCTCGACAAGATTCAGCTCAAAGATCCGCGCGCCATCATCACCGGAGACTATGACAACGATGGGGCGACCGATCTGCTGATCACGCAGAATCACGGTCCCGCAGTGCTGCTGCGCAACGAAGGCGGCAATCAGAATCACTGGTTGCGACTCTCGCTCAAGGGACTGGCCGACAACAAGAGCGCCATCGGCACCAAGGTGGAAGTGTTCGCTGGTGGAAACCGGCAGAAGTTTGAGATCGCCGGCTCGAACGGATATCTCGGCCAGAATTCGCCATACCTGACGGTCGGCCTCGGCGATGCGAAAGAAGCCGACATCGTGCGCATGACATGGCCCACGGGCGTCTTGCAGGACGAAATCAATGTTGCTGGCGATAAGGAACAAAAGTTTCTCGAGATCGACCGGCGCGGTAGTTCCTGTCCGACGCTGTTCGTGTGGAATGGCGAGCGCTACGAATTCGTTGCCGATATGCTCGGCGCGGGCGTGGTTGGACATTGGGTCGGCCCCAACCAACGCGATGTTCCGCGTCCAGTGGAATACATCAAGATCGACAGAACCGCGATTCGCGAAAAAGATGGCAAGTTGAGCTTCCGTTTTATGGAGCCACTGGAAGAAGCAGTCTACCTCGATCAGGCGCGATTGCTTGCGGTCGATCATCCGGCTGACCTGGATGTTTATCCGAACGAATATTTCGCGTCGAACCCGCCATATCCAGAGTTCAAGGTGGTGGTGAGCAAGAGCGAAGATGCGCGTCCGCCAGCAGGAGCGTGGGATGAGCACGGCCACAACCTGTTGCCCGATCTTCTGGCTCATCGTTATTTCGGCGATTTTGAGCTAACGCAGTTTCAAGGCTTTGCCAAGCCGCACTGCCTGACGCTGGATCTAGGCGAGTCTTACCAGGGCGGTCCGCTGTGGCTGCTGATGCATGGCGAAGTGGAATATTTCTCCGCGAACAGCATGTATGCGGCTTCGCAAGCGGGAGTGCAGGCGATCCCTCCTTATGTGGAAGCTCAAGATGCAAGCGGAAAATGGGTGCGTGTCACTGACGATATGGGCTTCCCGGCAGGTGGTCCACGTACCATGACTGCCGATCTCAGCGGAAAACTGCCGCTCGGCACAAAGCAGATTCGAATTACAACAAACTTACAGGTCTACTGGGATAGCATTCTGATTAACCGTACGCCACAGACTTCTCAGGCCACAGATGGCAAAGTGCGTCTGACGCAGGTTCCGCTGGTTCGCGCCAATCTCGCCTTCCACGGCTACCCGCTTAAGATCGAAAGTACACCACCTGGAAACGTGCAATATATTTATGAGAAGACGAGCGCGACCGGGCCGTACACGCGTCCTTCGGGAACCTACACGCGCTATGGCGACGTGTTGCCGCTGTTGACAACCCTGGACGATAAGCTGGCGGTGTTCGGATCGGGCGACGAGATTAGCCTCGACTTTGACCCGGCGAAGCTGCCTGCCCTGCCGAAGGGTTGGGTGCGCGATTATTTCTTTGCTGCCAACGGCTACGAGAAGGATATGGACTTCTACGCGGCCCACGGAAGCTTCGTAGCACCGCTGCCGTTTTTAAGGATGGGCGATTATCCCTACGATTCGACCAAGTCGTTTCCGCTCGACGACTCGCACGTTAACTATCTTCTCGAATACAACACGCGTCAGATGTCAGGGAATGAGCAGCGTGGGTACCGGTTCGACTACGGGCCGAAGTGAGTCAACCAAAGCTTTATAAAATCGTTTTAATATTGACATTTTGACCCCTCCATAATCCAATAGGCGGACCCATGGAAACTACCTCGGCCGCTCCAGTGTCCTCCGCCCCCCGCTTGCGCCGCACGCTTACGCTGTGGGACCTAATTCTTTACGGCGTGATCGTGATTCAGCCGGTGGCTCCCATGTCTGTCTTCGGCGTGCTCAGCAACCGTGGCCGCGGCCACGTTGTGACCACGATCCTGATCGCCATGATTGCCATGCTCTTCACTGCGATCAGCTATGGACGCATGGCGCGAGCGTATCCCAGCGCGGGTTCCGCCTTTACCTACGTTGGGCAGGAGATCAACCCGGCTCTTGGGTATGTGACGGGTTGGAGCATGGTCATGGATTATCTCTTGAACCCCATGATCTGCATTATTTGGATCAGCCAACAAGCGCATGTTTTCGCACCCGGCGTCTCCTATGGCATTTGGGCGGTTTTCTTCGCGCTGGTGTTTACCGCATTAAACGTTCAAGGAGTAAAAACATCCGCCCGGGTAAATACTGCCCTGGCCGCGGGTATGGGGGTAGTAATCGCGATCTTTTTTGTCGCCGCCGCTCGCTATATCTTTGGCCATCCTCACGACGGCACCGCATTCTTTACCCGGCCTTTTTACGACCCGGCGAGTTGGAACACGAAAGCGGTGCTGGGTGGGACGTCCGTTGCGGTGCTTACCTATATTGGTTTCGATGGCATCTCAACCCTTTCGGAAGAGGCCGAGAATCCGCGGCGAAACATTTTGCTGGCCACGGTGCTAGTTTGTGTCGTGATTGGAATTTTGTCTGCCTTCCAGGTGTATGCGGCCCAGTTGATCTGGCCGGCCTCGGAGCCGTATCCAAACATGGACACGGCTTTTACTTTCGTAGCCGGTCGCGCGTGGGCGCCCCTATTCGCAATTGTCGGATTCACACTGGTAGTCGCTAACTTTGGGTCCGGCATGGGAGCACAGCTAGGCGCAGCGCGGCTGCTTTACGGCATGGGCCGCAGCAATGCCCTGCCAAAGTCTTTCTTTGGCGCAGTTGATGCCAAGCGGCGAGTTCCTCGCAACAATGTTCTTTTTGTCGGCGTCCTCGCGCTGGCGGGCGCCTTTCTGCTTCCTGCTCTCGCCGGAGCGACAACAGGTTACGATCTGGGAGCCAACCTGCTCAATTTCGGTGCTCTGATCGCCTTTATGGGAGTCAATGCTGCGGCCTTCGTTCGTTATTATTTACACGAAGAAGAGAAGAAGCTCGGCAATCTTCTTCCCCCGGTGCTGGGCTTCGTGATCTGTTTTTTTCTTTGGATCAGCCTGAGCCCCAAAGCTCTGGTCTTCGGGGCGATCTGGATGGCGATGGGAATCGCAGTGGGAGCGTGGAAAACCAAAGGATTCCGCGGCAACCTGGTCGATTTTGAGCTGCCGCCCGAGGAAGAATAGCCAGTACGAATCTAGTGAGGATACTTCATGCTTGGTTCAACCAATATTGTCGCTTTCGTTCCGACCACAGATGCCGACAAGGCGAAAGCTTTTTACGTGGACGTGCTGGGACTTCGTTTTGTAAAGGATGATGGCTTCGCGCTGGTACTGGATGCGAACGGAATCATGGTGCGAGTTGCAAGGGTGCAGTTTACGCCAGCGCCCTTCACCATTCTTGGCTGGCAGGTCAGCGATATCGAACGCATGGCCGAAAGACTTCAGGAAAAAGGAGTCCGGTTCGAGCGTTTCGGATTTTTCGAGCAAGATCCGCTTGGTATCTGGACCGCTCCCACCGGCGACAAAGTGGCGTGGTTCAAAGATCCCGATGGCAACATTCTTTCAGTCTCGCAGCATGTCGCATAAGCCAAGCGGACGCGTCGTGACTCGCGCTCGCCATTCGCACTCTGAAAACAGCCCCGCCATGCGACTCACTTTACAGTCACCGTTACATAGGTGGTGTGAATGGCTTTATAGCCATCATTCGGATTAATGTCCATAATCGCAAGCTGATAAGTTCCAGATCCCGGCAAAATAACATTCTGATTGATGAATGCGCTATTCAATCCGACGCCCGTAGTAGATTGCCCAAGCTTCGTTCCATGTGTGTTATCCCAGACTTCTATGTGATCGATAAGCGGTGTGCTCGATCCGCTCTGTTCATAGGCGTAAGCATTCACTGGTATCGTAGTCGTGCTCCATGTCGAATTATTGGCAGGTGTATTAACATACACGCCCTTATCGGAGGATACCGTTACGCTGACGTTGGCCTCATGAATACGGGCATCGGCGGTGCTCACATCCTGTACGGTGAGCGTGTATTTACCCGGAGCCAGTGAGAACCATTGGCTGATGCTGGTTCCCCGGGGTGAGTCGCCAAGTTTGGTGTTGCCGTTCCAAACCTCAATATGGTCGATTCCGGAGCTTGATTCTTCTGCGGCCGCTTCCACGGCAAATGCGCTCACAGGGAACAAAGTGGACTGTGTCGAACCATTCGCCGGAGTACTTACGAAAACACCGTAGCCGGAAGACTCCGTGTAATTCGTGATTTCCTTATGCAGGATGTTGTAGCCGGGAGGGCCGCCAATGTCCTGCACGGTCATCTGATGTTGCCCGTTTCCGCTCACGCTGAACGGCTGGCTGAAGGTATTGCTGAAGACGTTTCCAAGCTTTGTCGCCTTGTTGTTGAAAGTGTCCCAAACTTCGATGTGGTCGATCTGTGCGCCCAACTCGGAGGCGGCGGCATTCACCAGGATTGAGGGTCCCTGGGTGGAAGCATTCGGAGGCGAGTTGATTATTACGCTTCCCGCCGTGGAAGAAAAGAAATCCGACATATCCGCAGCAGTGGCCGACCAACCGGGGTAAGACTGAATTCCCAGGGAATCCAGCATGGTTCGGAGTGCATTCTCATGCTTATAAGCGACGTTGGAAACGTGACCAGGCTTCACGTTAGGCCCGATGACAGCCGTGAAGATCTTGCCAGCCTCATCGTCTTCGCCGTTATCAAAAGTTACGATTAGCAGCCCACTGCCTCCAGCCTGAAAGTCCGGCAAGTTCAGCATGGGCGTCAGATTGCTATTCAGGAAGTTGTCGGCGTCTGGCAGAGTTGAGCAGCTATCATGCAGATCCCAGCATCCGTCGGGAACAATGATCGCGAAACGTGGCAGCGTTCCATTCGCTACATCAATTCCAAATTGCTCGAAGTCTACGATGTTGCCTTGCGAACCGAACGCATTGCTCAAAACCTCCTCATACCACACGGCGGCGTTGTGGCGGGCGTAGTAATTTGTAAATGGCGGTTGGTTCGCCGAGGTGAAGTCGGGAACATTCACGGTGCCGCCGGCGTTGAGGTAGTTCTCGGCGTAGACCTTCCAGGAAATCGGCTGATTATCCAGCAGTTGGAAGATGTTTGTATCGGTGATCGGGTCTTTAGTGACCGTCGCTTCGCAGCTGTTCTGCGTGAAGCAATCGTTACCGTTGCAATAGAAATTATGACTTCCCGAGGGAAGACTGCAGGCCGGCGCACCTGAGCACGAATAGTTAGACTCGCAACTCCCCGACGCCAGATACAAATAGTCCAGCAGCGAGCCGCTATGGTCCGAGTCATAATTGTTTGCGTAACCGTATTTCTTTCCCTGGCTTACCAGCCATGGCATGCCGCTGGGGTATGCGGTGCTGAACGAGGTATTTTCGTCAATGACCAGGACGACGTGTTGTGCGAGCGGAACGACTTGGGCTGATGCCGTCAACGATGCGCAGGCTATTGCGATGACGCCTATGGCGCAGATGACACGAAGGTGAGATAGAGCGCAGGTGACGAAGTAGCTCTTCGGACGCATACAAGATTTCCTCTCAGTTTGGGCATGGCGAGTTCAGCAGCACTGGCCAGTCGTGCTTTATCTTTCCTGTTCGCTCGCAGAGATATCCTTGTGCTTGCGAAGCCTTTATCTTGTCGCTTGAAGTCGAACAGAAGGTTCTCTGCTGACCGCCCACAAAATAACGGTTCTGTCAATCAACCGCTAGATATCAAAGGTTTTAAATCTCTCGCGGTTCTAGAACGGGAAGAGGATTGTTAATGAATTGTAAACAGGAATCGACTTGGACGAACCAATGTGCCCGTTTCTCATTCCAAGTTCCAGCCGCTGACACTTACCGCGGGTTTTTCTGCTGCCGCTGCGCTGCTCCGGTAGGTTGCGGAGACTTCGCGTCGCTCACCCGGCAGCAGAGAAATGTAGTTGTCTTCCCAAACAATTGGTAGGATCTCCTCTCCCCCCGCGTGTTTTTCAACTTTCAGCCTCACGAAGAACGCCAGATTCTTGCTCGGATTTTCGAGCGTCACATGCGTGATCGAGTCCTCACCTCTTCGCTCAGTACGATCCGTAACTTTAAGCTTTATCTTGGGAAGCTGCGCAAGGCTGGTAAAGTCTGCGAAGGACTCGGTCGGAGTCATCCACCAAGTGGATTTAGCCCAGTCTATCGTCTCAGGCTTGGTTGAGAGCCAGTAAAAATTCGAGCCTACCAGTTTGCCGTTTGAGTCCGTAAGGCGGAGTGCCACGAAGTACACAGGGCTCAGGCCTTGGTCTTTGGGCAAAGTGAAAATCTTCGCGGTGCTGTCGGCGGGCATGTCGACGGAATCCTTGCGAGAAAACTTCTCGGTTGCGTCGAGGTTGTAGATCTTCGTCGTTAGCTTGAGGCCCTTCACATCCTCATACTGACTGCTGACTACCCAGATGGAATGATCGTCATAACCGTACACGGGATGCAGCGCTTCCATGGCACGTTTGGCCCCGAAATAGCCGCCTCCCGGGCGAAGATAGTAATCGTACAAGTGCCAGATCATCGAGGGCCAGGCATTGTTGAGCATCCATTGAATGACGCCGGTTGATTGATATTTGTTGCGGCTGTAAGCTTCGTACATCGCGCGGACGCCTTCGTAAGTCTGCATTTGCGACTTAAAAGAGAAGTCTTGCACGTTATCTGATTTGCCATAGCGATTGGCCAGCGCATCGCTGAAGACCTTGATGGTTTTAAACTCTCCGCCGCCGGCGTGATAATTCCAAACCTCGTCGATGGGCCACAAATGATCCTTGCCGACCATAGCGGTAATGCTCTCGACCGGCGGAACAGCGGGTCCCATACTAGTTTCAGTGTTGAAGCCGTACGCACCTCCGCAACCACCGGGATTGCACTGCTTGCGATTCGGCTGCCTCTGTAAAGTATCCTGCTCCCAATAGCCGGGAGCTACGTATTCGTATGGCCCGGTCATTTTGACGCCGCTATCTCCGGTCACGGTGGTCGCCTTGCCAGTCGCGGAAGAAACCACCGGATTCGGCCACAGAAGCTGCTTCTCGATATCCAGATACATTTGTTCCACGTCCGGCGGTGGAGGGTTGTCGCTGCCATTCAGCCACATAACCATGCTGGGATGGCTGCGCAGGCGGTAGATCTGATCGCGGAGAGACTGCTGCGCGATCTCGAAATCCTGCGGCTTCCAGCGTGGCCAACGCTCCCAGAAATCGCAACAGCACCATCCAGCCATGACCAGAATTCCCTCCCGATCCGCGAGGTCGAAGAATTCCTGGGTTTCGAGTTTACCTTCCAATCGAACAGTATTAAGTCCCATGTCGCGGACGTAGCGAATTTCATCGTGCAGACGCTGGGAATCTTCGCGAAGCATCATGTCAGGGGTCCAACCGCCGCCGCGAAGCAGGATGTTCTTGCCGTTAATGTGGAAGGCCCGTCCGCCGGTGGAATTCACTTCAGAGGTGACTTCGCGGATACCGAACTCAGATTCTGTCTGCTCTGACATGAGCGGGGCATAAAATTCTTTCTCACCGAGGACATTGACGTAGAACGCCAGGCGCAGCCTGTACAGTTCAGGCTTGCCCATTTGCGCCGGCCACCACAGGCGCGGATTCGAGAAGACGAGCTGCGAAAATTTGTCAGGCGTGAATGTGACGTCTTTGCTTTCGTGAGCAGCGAGTTCAACGGGCAGTTCGAAGGTGATGGTGCCGATATGCCCTTTCAGCGTGCCTTTCAGCGGCTGATCGGTTCCGTTTTTTAATTGGACAGTGACGGTGAGTCGCACGGAGTCGTTGGCCGGTGGATTCAGTTTCGAAACGACTGTGGGATAGCGGAGCGCGACCGGGCCGCTGGTGGTGAGATAGACCTCGCGCCACAGGCCCATGTTTTTGTCGGGAGGCGCGGGATTCCAGTCGACAAAAGTAATAGCGAGATCGTTCTCGGTAGGGGCGAAGACCTGGACAGCGAGAACATTGTCACCACCGGGTTTCAACGCCTCGGTAACGTTGAGTTCATAAGTTCGCCACGCTCCAGCAATTTCATTAGAGTTGGCAATCTTTTTTCCGTTGAGCCACACGTTGGCCCGGTAGTTAATCCCTTTAAAATTTAGCCAGATCGTTTTCCCGGCATAGGAAGCAGGCGCCGCGAACTGTGTGCGATACCACCAGGAAACCGCGTAAGGGCTGTCTGACTCCATGGCGATGTTTGAAAAGTTTCCGCCAATCGGGTAAGTCACGCCGGCGAATGTGCGGAGATTCGCGGCGAAAAATGGATCGGGTAGTGTCTTGTCCTTCACCAACGCCGCAACAACGGTTGTGGGAACAGTGGCATTGTGCCATCCCTGAGGAACAAAGCCGACAGTAGAAATGGCGTCGCCTTTGGCATCGACTTTGGCGGACGACTGCAGCGCCCAATGCTCGGCGAGAGTGATCTTTTCAGAAGGCGAGCTCTGCTCCGGCGATTTGGATTCCGAAGGACTTTTCGCCGAGACGAAATGCGAAGCGGCTAACAGAATGGTTAGTAGCCCAACTGGCAGCCTGCCCAGGCGTTTTGCAAAAGTCATATTGCTCCCCTCGCGGCGCGTCTTGGCGCCGGGTTCAAGATATTCCTTCGACTAAAGTTCCTTGGCACAAGATGGATAACACGTCTATTGATACGTTTCAATAGGCGATTCTTGCCGGACACCAATCCGCGGGTGAAAAGCGTCGCCCCTCACACTCCTTGGCGAGCTTCGTAGTCTATAATGACTAGTTCCGCTACACGCTTCCGGAGTGATAACAAGATGATTCGATTTCTACAAACTGAAGGACCGGTCAAGAAAATTGTGCTCAGTGGCCTGCTGCTGCTGATTTGCGCGGCCATGGTGATTGCGTTCATTCCCGGCAATCTGGGGAGTGACCTGATGGGCGCGCCGGGCAAAGGCATTGTAGCTAAAGTGGATGGTGAAGACATTACCGCCGAGGAAGTACGCGAAACGGCTCGGGGAATGTTGCAACAGCAGGGCTCACAATTGGGGGCGAACGCTTCTATCCTGTTACCATTTTTCGCCCAACGTGCCGCAGACCAGTTGGTGGATCGGCAGGCCTTAGTGGCCGAGGCTCAGCATCTAGGGTTGAAGGCGACACCGCAGGAAATCAAGGACGAACTGCAACACGGCCAGTACGCAGAGGTTTTCTTTCCCGGCGGAACATTCATTGGCGAGGCGGAATATGCGGGGTTGTTACAGCAGCACGACCTCACTCCCGCAACTTTTGAAGAGTCCGTAGGCAAAGGAATTTTAATTACCAAGTTGCAGGCGCTGATTACAGGCAGTGCGTCGGTTAGCGATTCCTCGATTCGGCAGGAGTTTGATAAACAAAATACAAAAATAAAGTTCGAGTATGCGGTTTTTAAACAGGATGACATCAAGAAAGGCCTCCGTCCCACCACCGAAGAGCTGAAGTCTTTTTACGACAGCCATCAGAAAAATTACGCAAACTCTATCCCAGAAAAACGCAAGGTGAAGTACGCCATGATTGATGTGGCAAAAATTCAAAACGGATTGCAAATCTCGCACGACGACTTGCAGTCGTATTACAACGCGCATCGCGATCAATATCGAGTGGCAGAACAGGCAAAGGTCAGCCATATTCTGATCAAGACTCCACTTCCGGGGCCGGACGGCAAGGTGGATGAAAAAGGCGTGGCTGCGGCTCAAGGGCGTGCCGAGGATTTACTCAAGCAACTCAAGGGTGGGGCGAAGTTTGAAGATCTCGCCAGAAAATATTCCGAAGATCCGGGCAGCGCGAAAGAAGGTGGATCCCTGGGATGGGTTGGCAAGGGTCGGACGGTTCCGGAATTCGAGAAGGCAGCATTCTCGCAGCCCATTGGCCAAGTCGGCGATCTGGTCAAGAGCAGTTATGGTTTCCACATCATCCGCGTTGATGCGCGCCAGGACGCGCATATGAAGACGCTGGACGAGGTGAAAGATCAGATCGAGCCCATCCTCAAGCAGCAGAAAGCACAGGATATCGCCCAAAAGCAGGCCGAAGATTTATTGCAGGCTGCCACAAAACAGGGCTTGGATGCTGCTGCGGCGGCGAAAGGCGTGCCCGTCGTAACCTCTGATTTCTTCGGCCGCAAAGACATGGTGCCTGGATTGGGCCCAGCACCGCAGTTTATGGACGCAGTTTTCACGGCGGCGGAAAAGGCTCCACCCCAGATGGCAGCAACTTCTCAGGGCTTCGCTGTCTTCGACTTGCTGGCGGTGGAACCGCAGTCAACACCGACGTTTGACGAGATTCATGCGCGGGTTGAAGAGGAATTCAAGAACGAACGCTCGAACATCTTGTTATCACAGAAGACGGCGGAACTTTCCGACCGCGCCAAGGCGGACCACGATTTGAAAAAAGCGGCGAAGGAATTGGGCGCTATGTTGAAGACCAGCGAGTTCGTCGCTCCCGATGGACAAGTTCCGGATATCGGATCGATGACGGGACAGGCTGCGGTTGCCTTCAGCATGAAGCCAGGCGACATTAGTGGGCCAATCACTAGCGGCGAGAACGGCGTAGTAATTGCGGTAACGGACGTGCAAGCTCCGTCGGACACCGATTTCGCCGCCAAACGCGACCAGATTCGCGATTCGCTTCTGCAGGGCAAAGAGCAAGAGCTTTTCGGCCTATTCGTTACCAACCTGCGTGAGCAGATGGAAAAGTCGGGCAAAATAAAAATTAACCAGGATGAGATGAAAACGCTGACCCATGCGGGGAGCGAATCGGGAATCTAAAGTTTCGATCGAGTGGCATGATTTTTCCGCGCTCCGCAGGAATTTTGTTACATCCCACGTCGTTGCCCTCGCGCGGCGGTATCGGCGATTTTGGTCCAGCCGCTTATCAATTTATAGATTCACTCGCCGCCGCGCGCCAGGCATTGTGGCAGGTTCTGCCTCTCGGTCCGCTCGGTTATGGTAATTCGCCTTATTCCTCTACTTCCGCATTCGCGGGAAATCCGCTACTGATCAGCCTTGAACGCCTGGCGAGCCACGGTTGGATTGATCACGAAAAATTTTCTCCGCTTGGGACCGAATCAGGGCCGGTTGCCTATAACCAGATTTTTGCCAGCAAAATGCCTCTGCTGTTTGAGGCTGCGCGCGGCTTTATCTCCTACGCCGCTTCGAGCGCGCGCGAGCGCTTTGACCGCTTCTGCGCCGAGAATGCTTGGTGGTTGGACGATTTCGTCTTGTTCGACGCGTTGCGCGCCCGCTACAAACTGGCGAGTTGGAATGAATGGCCGGAGGGCTTGGCGCGTCGGGAAGCCAGTGTGTTAGAGGGTGCCCGCAAGGAGCTGGCGGAAGATCTGAGAGTCCGCAGTGCCTTGCAGTTCGCCTTTTACGAGCAGTGGCAGGCGCTGCGGCGATACGCTGCGGAGAACAGGGTTCGTATCGTGGGCGATGTTGCCATCTTTGTGAACTACGATAGCGCCGACGTCTGGATGCATCGCGATCTATTCCGGCTGAATGACAATCTCGAATCTGAGGTTGTTTCCGGAGTTCCACCTGATTTTTTCAGCAAGACCGGGCAGCGCTGGGGCAATCCGCTTTACCGCTGGGATGTGATGAAAACAAAGGGCTATGAATGGTGGGTTCAGCGCCTGCGCTGGGCGACACGAAACTCCGACTATATTCGTCTTGACCACTTCCGCGGTTTCGACCAGTTCTGGGAGATTCCAGCGAGTGATCCGACCGCGATCAATGGCCGGTGGGTGGATGGTCCGCGCGACGATTTATTCCATAAGTTAAGGGAAGCTCTCGGTGGGCTGCCTTTTTTCGCCGAAGATCTCGGTTACATTACCCCCGAAGTGCATGCTCTGCGCGAGCGGCTACAGATTCCAGGAATGGCTGTTCTCCAGTTTGGATTTGGCGACGACGGCGCACACATGTATTTGCCTCACCGCGCTGCAGGAAAAGTGATCTACACGGGAACGCACGATAACGACACGACGCTGGGGTGGTTTATCTCCGGCGCCGCTGACCACGAGCGACGAAATGCCGAATGTTATCTGGGCCGCTGTGAGGATGGAATTCAGTGGGCTTTCATCCGTGCGGCGCAAAATTCCGTTGCTGATTTCGCGCTGATCCCCATGCAGGATGTGCTGGGCTTGGGCAGCGAAGCCCGCATGAATACGCCCAGCCTTGACGGCGGAAACTGGAGCTGGCGGCTGGCTCCCGGACAATTCACCGCTGAATTAGTTTCCAAACTTGCTCACCTTGCCGAAGTGACGGACCGGCTGCCAAAGCCATTTCCGCCTCCCCCGAGCGAAAACTTCGCGGCCTAACTCGGCTTCCGAAATAGATAATTGTTGCGGGTGTTTGGATGCTCGTGCTGCCAGTAACGCACCAATTCCAAACCAGCGGCATTGGCCATGCCAATGAACTCGTCTGGTGTTGCATAGAACGAGATGCGGCTACCGTCGAGTATAACGGGAGGTTTTCCTGCCACTGTCCAATAAACCATTCTGCGCAGCATCCCCAACCAGGTTCTTAGGCCGTAGGTGCGATAGAGATACGAAAGGGTTTCTCGGCGCGTTTCGAACTTTGGATCGGGATCAGGGTTTGGGACGAATGGAATTTCGCCGACAAAAACGCGGGCATGAGGCTTGGCGATGCGATACATTTCGCGCAAGCTGGCAATGATATTGCCCCGTGGCACCACCAACAGGACGTTGTTGCACACGACCACGGAAGCGCTCTCGGTAGCAATCGGCAACCGGTCGGTGAAACCTTGCTTGACATTAAAGCCCGAGCATTTGGCCACCGCTACTTCCTCTTCTGTCGCAAGAAGGCCGATGGCACTCTTCGTTCCAATCTTCTCCGCCATTCGCAATAGCGTGCCGTCCCCGCAGCCGATGTCTACCAGATCGTCGCTGAGCTGAAGGCCGACCGCTTCCACGATGCGCTCATGAATCTGCCGGGTGATTTCTTCTTTGTTGCGGCCGCGCAAAGCCAAGTCATGCAAAGTTCTAACGTGACGGGCCGTTTCCCGGCAGTACTCCACATAATTGTCAGAGTGCGTGATCTTTGAATGCACAGCGGGCATCGAGCAGATTCTAACGGAATCCGCCCTGGTTGCCTTGTGGAAAACGCTCCGCTGGCACCCGCTTTCCGTCTGTACGCAGATCGTGTATAGAAGTTACGGAGACTTTTTTCTGCCGAACGAACCCATCATCGAAGCTCGGGCGATTGAGAAGTCCTATCCGCAACCGGATGGCACGCGCATTCAGGTTGTCGGCCTCACGGACTTCGCCATCGAGTCAGGGAAGATTATCGTGCTGCTCGGAGCCTCCGGTTGCGGCAAATCGACGCTGCTGCGCATTTTGAGCGGTCTGGCGCAACCGTCGTCGGGGGCGCTGTTCTGGCACGGCAAGCCGCTGGATGGTCAAGCTCCGAATGTGGCGATCGTTTTCCAAAGTTTTGCCTTATTTCCCTGGCTTACCGTTCTGGAGAACGTGGAAGCCCCTCTGGAAGCGCGGAGCGTGGGCGCAGTCGAGCGTCGCAAACGAGCGTTGCGCACGCTGGATACGGTAGGGCTCGATGGTTTCGAGTCGGCATATCCCAAGGAGCTATCCGGAGGCATGAAGCAGCGCGTAGGCTTCGCCCGGGCTCTCGTAGTCGAACCCGAAGTGCTCTTCATGGATGAACCTTTTTCCGCTCTCGACGTGCTTACAGCGGAAAACCTGCGCGGCGAATTGCTGGAGCTGTGGCTGAACAAGAAAATGCCAACCAGCGCTATTTTCATCGTTACTCATAACATCGAAGAGGCGGTAATGCTGGCGGATCGCATCGTGGTGCTGGGTCGAAATCCGGCTCGCATCCGCTCTGATTTCAACGTCCGCCTGTCGCATCCTCGCGATCGCAAATCGAGCCGTTTTGTCGAACTGGTCGATTACATCTACAAGATCATGACCGAACCGGATGTCGAGCACACCTTGCCCGATCCCGAAAGTACCGGCGAGATTGTGGTGCCGCCGGGAGGTTTCAAGCGGACGCAAACTCCGGTTCGCATGACGAAGTATCAGATTCTGCCGCACGCGCGTGTCGGTGGAATCGCAGGCCTGCTCGAACTACTGCATGATCGCGGGGGGCGCGAAGATCTCTTTCGTTTAAGCGAAGAATTGGTCATGGATGTGGAAGACTTGCTTCCGATTCTGGAAGCCTGTGTCCTGATGGGTTTTGCCTGGCTGAAGGAGGGCGATGTCCAACTGACGCCGCAAGGCGCCGCATTCGCCGATGCAGATATTCAAGCGCGGAAAGTTCTCTTCCGCCAGGCCGCGCTTGAACATGTCACCATCCTGAAGCAGATTTCCAGCATCTTGCAGCGCAAGTCGGATCACGCGATCTCAGACGATTTTTTCCACGACATCCTCGACGAACACTTCTCCGAAGAAGAAGTGCAGCGCCAGTTGGATACCGCGATGAACTGGGGCCGCTACGCGGAGATATTCGACTACGACCGCGAAAGCGGAAAACTGACGCAGGCTGAACCCGCGCCCGGCGAGATTGCAGAACAAGCAGTCCCGAACGAGCAATCGACCCCCACACCGAAAGCCTGATCGAGTTTCCTCTTAAAGAGAATGTAAGCGCATGAAGAAGAGCATCAGCCTGAGAGGATTTTCGGCCTACCGGTTGTGGGCGCAATTGCCGAGCCTCGAGACTTCGCACCTGCCGGACGTGATCATGTTTGCGGCCGGCATTGCGATCTTCTATGGCGTCGTAATTGTCGGACGCGGCTGGTTCGGACCCTTCACGCCATCGGTTGAGATTTCTCGCAACCCCTGGGCACTTCCGGCCTATGCGGGCTATTCGTTGCTACGCATCACCATCGCCTATTTATTGAGTCTCGCATTTGCTCTGGCATACGGGTATGTAGCTGCGTATAACTCGCGGGCGGAGCGCTTCATGATTCCGCTCCTCGACGTGCTGCAATCCATCCCTGTACTCGTATTCCTTCCTCCCGTAATGCTGGCCATGGTAGCGCTCTTTCCGGGGCGCCAACTCGGCGTGGAAATGGGGGCGATTCTGCTCATTTTTACTGGCCAAGTGTGGAACATGGCGTTCAGCTTTTACGCCTCGCTAAAGAGCATTCCGAAAGAAATGCGGGAGACGGCTACAATCTATCGCTTCAGCGCGTGGCAGCGTTTTATCCAGATGGAACTTCCGTTTTCGGCGATTGGATTGGTGTGGAATTCCATGATGTCCGTGGCTGGCGGATGGTTCGCCTTGATGGTGTGCGAAATGTTCGTGCTGGGATCGCGGGATTTTCGCTTGCCGGGGCTGGGATCCTATCTGCAAACCGCGGCCAGCGCGGGCGACACGGCTTCGATTGCATGGGGAATCGCCACCATGATTACGGTAATCGTGCTGCTCGACCAATTCGTCTGGCGGCCCGTAATCGCGTGGGCGGAGAAGTTCAAAGTCGAGCAGGTGGAGAACAGCGATGGTCCGCGGTCCTGGGTTCTCAATTTCTTGCAGCATTCGACCGGCCTTTCCAGCCTTCGCCAGAAGACTTTGCGGCCTCTGAGCGAGCGCTTCCTTCTGTACTTCGCGCGAAAGCACACAGAAAAAGTTCCCAACGAAAAATCGCCGGCTTGGCAAGAATGGTTGATACGCGCGCTGGCGCTAGTGACGCTGATTGCGATCGGATATGGAATGGTGCGGGTTGCAATCATCCTCGGCGGATTACAAAAAGCGGAACTGCACGAGGCCGCTCTGGGATTAGGTGCTACCTTCCTCCGAGTGAACCTTGCGCTGTTGCTTGCCGCGTTGTGGACGATTCCGGTCGGGGTCGCGATTGGCTCCAATCCCAGACTGGCGCGCATTGCGCAACCGCTGGCACAGATTGCCGCCTCGGTTCCGGCTACCGCGTTGCTGCCTGTGATCCTGCTCGTGCTTATCCGTTTGGGAGGGGGTCTGGGCATCGCATCGATCGTTGTGCTCCTGCTGGGCACGCAGTGGTACGTCTTGTTCAATGTGATCGCCGGAGCCATGGCGATTCCGACCGATCTGAAGGAATGCTGTTCTGTTTTCCGCGTACGCGGCATCGAGCGTTGGAAAAAGTTGATCTTGCCAGGAATTTTTCCCTACCTGATCACCGGGATGGTAACCGCATCCGGCGGCGCGTGGAACGCCAGCATTGTGGCTGAGTATTTCAATTTCAAAGGTCAGATTTATACCACTGTAGGCTTGGGAGCGAGCATTAGCCGCGCCACTGACAATGGAAACTTCCACCTCCTGCTTGCTGCCACAATCATGATTTCAGCGACGGTGGTGACGGTGAACCGCTTAGTCTGGCGCAGACTTTATCGTCTGGCGGAAACACGTTTCCGCCTGGAGTAGGCAACCGCACGACGCTGTTTGCACCGGTCCCAAAAGAAATTAAAAACTCCCGCATCGAATTCATTTTGCAGGACTTAGCACCAGTAGTAAGATAAGGGCGTCGCTGGATCCCTAAGCTAATGAACACCCATTCCTTCAAGACTTTTTGTCGAGAGCTGGCGCTTACTTTCGGTTTTTGCTGCCTTGTTGTATTGCCCGCGAACTGCTCCCAAATTGCGCCCCCAAACTCGAATCCTGGGCCCGGCGAAGGGCTCAAACCGATTCTGCAATACATCTCCTCCGCTTGGGACACTCTAACGCGCTCTATGTCCGAATGCCAGAGCGTGGTCGATCCCAAAATAAAAGCTGCCTCAGTACTTTATTTGCCTGCGGGCTATAGCGAACCGCTGGCGTTGCAAAAGCTCGCCCAGGAATGCGACGTACACATCGAACATCTGCCTATCGTCATTCATCACCTTGGCGAAATCGATACCGCCAAGATTCAACCTCACGGATTGCTCTATTTGGAAAACAAATATGTGGTACCGGGCGGCCGTTTCAACGAAATGTACGGGTGGGATAGCTACTTCATCATTCGCGGCCTGTTGCGCTCTGGGCGGCTCGAATTGGCACGCGGCATGGTTGACAATTTTTTCTTCGAAATTGAGCATTACGGCGCAATGCTGAATGCGAATCGAACTTACTATTTGACGCGTTCGCAGCCGCCATTCCTAAGTTCGATGTTTGTCGAGGTTTACGATGCGCTGCAGAAATCGGGTCACGCCGATCCTGCCTGGCTGGCCAAGGCCTACGCCGATCTGGACAAAGACTACGAGATGTGGAATCGCGAACCTCACCTTGCCGGCGATACGGGATTATCACGATACTACGATTTTGGAGACGGTCCGCCAGCGGAGGCGGCGCAGGATGAGTCGGGTTTCTATCGCAAAGTCGGGACCTACTTTTTCTTTCATCCTGCGCAAGCGGATGACTACATTATTGAAAGTCACCCTTCAGGTGAGCAGAAAGTCACCGGCGCCTCTTATACTTTGCAAGTCTGCGGAGTTTCAAACACAATGGCTCGCGCTGATTGTGAAAAGCGCAGCGAATTTAAGTTAAGTCCGGATTATTACAAAGGCGACCGCTCCATGCGGGAATCCGGATTCGATGTAAGCTTTCGTTTTGGGCCATTTGGCGCTGCAACACATCACTATGCGCCGGTTTGCCTCAACAGCCTGCTCTATAAAACCGAAAAGGATATGGAGCAGATCAGCTTGTGGTTGGGCCGTACAGAAGAGGCGACGAAGTGGAATCGGCGCGCCGACAAGCGGAAGCAGTTGATCGCCCAATATCTGTGGGACGACGCAGCGGGTTTTTTCTTCGACTACGACCTCGCTACTGGTCGGCGCTCAACTTACCGCTACGCGACCGCGCTTTATCCGCTCTGGGCGGGCCTGGCTACGCCTGAGGAAGCGAAACGCGTAGTCAAGAACATGCTGGCCTTCGAGAAGCCCGGAGGATTGCCCATGAGCACGGAAGAATCGGGAGCGCAATGGGATTTGCCTTACGGCTGGGGAAATATTGAAATGTTGTCAGTTGAGGGCCTGCGTCGCTATGGTTTCGAAAAAGATGCGGACCGCATCTCCTATGAATTCCTTTCCATGGTTGCAGAAAACTTCCGTCGTGACGGCTACATTGTAGAAAAATATAATGTGGTCACTCGATCCTCCGACGCGCACGCCGAACTTGGCTACAAGATGAACGTGGTGGGTTTTGGCTGGACGAACGCCGCATTTCTCGAACTCCTTCACGGGCTGCCGAAGGACGCGGCAGAACGATTGGATGCGGAACAGAACCATCCTTTGCCGGCGTCGCCACGGTAACCACAGCCTACGGATGGGAATCCTGGTGAGTCTGCAATTGCTCAGCCAGCTTTAATTCGCTCTCGGCTTCTTCTTTTTTCCCCATGTCGCGATAAGCCTGCCCGAGCAGATGATGCGTCGTGGGATTATTGGGGTCCATCGTTGCAGCCCGCTGCAACGAGCGCACCGCCAATTCGAACTCGCCTTTCTTTTCCAGAATCTTCCCCATCAAGATGAACGGTCCGGTCGAGGTCGAATCAAGCCATATCGAACGTTGTAGAACACGTTCAGCATCTTCAAACTTTTGCATGCGAGAATAAGCGTCGGCCAGTTTGTAATAGGTTGCCGCGTGCCCCGGATTGATAGTCAACTCCTTCTGAAACTCTGCAATCGCCTCTGGCACGCGTGATTTGTACAAATACAATTCGCCTAGCAGGAAGTGAACCAGAGGCAGCTTGGGGTCGAGAGCCACCGCCTTTTGCGCGTATTCTTCGGCGACTGGATCAAACTCTTGCCGTAGCAGCATTCGTGCTGTGAACATGTAGCTAGCTGCGGAATCCGGCGGAACATCGAACATTCTTGCAAATGCCTTGCGCGCCTGCGGATAGTCTTTCGTCTGGATGTAACAGATGCCAAGAATGTATGCCGCATCCACGTTCGCGCGCGGATACCAGCCTTGCACTTTTTCTAGTAGTGGAATCGCATACGCAGGATGTCCTCCCAAATAATTCGAAAGCCCCAGCAACTGCGTCGCCTCACCGTTGCCGGGATCCTCAGCCGCCGCCTTCTTCAAGTGTTCGATTGCTTTGGGAAAATCACTCTTCTTGTAATACGCCGTACCCAATTCGAGGTCGAGGCCCTTTGCATCCGGGGAACTTGCCTGGAGTGCTTGCAATTGAGAAATAGCCTCGTCGATTTTTCCCTGTTGCATCAAAAGGCGTACCTTCGACAAATCCGTAGTGGAAGAAGGTTGAGGTGCTTGTGGAGCGGGCCCCGGCGAAATCCCGGTTTCCTGGGCAAGCGCGGAGCTGGCAACTGCCAGCACGCAGCCCACGATCAACAGGCGTCTCGCGACTGAGAAGGCACTCATGAATTTAGGGTACAACGTTTCGTTGGGGCGAATTGGCCGCGAGACAAATGCCTCGGCGATCTGCTTGCACATTCTTCATTGTCACTTGCTCCTCGCCCCCTCTAACTGCTGGAGATTCTCTTTCGCCAGTGCATGATTCGGATTGATTTGCAGTGCCCGCTCGAAATGTAGTTTTGCCTGCGAAAAATCTCCCATCTCGGCCAGTGCGCTCCCTAGGTTCGCCTCGGCGTCGGCATCATTGGGCTGTACTTTCAAAGCAAGTTCAAATTGCTCGCTGGCCCCCACAAAGTCATTCTGAGAAGCTAAGGCATTCCCCAGGTTGTAGAGAGCATCGAAATAATCAGGACGCGACTTCAGAGCTCGTGTCAAATATGTGACCGCATCGCGCGGCTGCCTGGAAGCCAGCAGCACTGACCCCATGGCATTATTCGCGGCAGCATCTTCGGGACGGATGCCGAGCGCGAACTCGTACTCCCGGCGCGCATCGTGCAGCTTATTCCGAGCTTGCAACATTGCCGCGAGATTGTAATGCGCCTCAAAATCTGCCGGATTCTTCTCGAGGTTGTGGCGCGCCATTGCCTCCTGCAACTCCATGCGGGGATCACCCTGCCGCGGGTCAGTGTTAACTGGTAAGACCTGCAACCAAAGATGGCACATCTCATCCGTCGAACGATTGCCAGCCCGCACCCCAACTGGCGGATGACTTGGGTTCATCGCATTCTCGTCGGAATTGTCATAGACATAACGCAACTCCACCGTAGACCCCTTCGGCAAAATTACCGGCTCGGCATAACGATAGACCGCCTGCCAGTTCAGATTCCAATGTGGAATGTGAATTAAAGTCTCTCTCGTTCCATCAGGCAAAATCGCCGAGGCTTGTAAATCTTTCCCGAGATAATGCGCATGGGGATAAATCGCCAGTATATCTACATCCACCGGCAGCGTGAATTTGTCGGTGACCACGAAATCCTTCTGTCCCGCGGGAATATCGAGTTTGACATCATTTTCGAGTTGCAGAAGCATGGGAAACTTAGTGGCTGGCTGCGCGGTGAAGTAAATCCCGATGGTGGGCTGAATGACCTCCGGTTTACCTGAGGGCTGCATGTGCGTGTTGAGAATAAGATCGGTGCCTTTGTCCAGACGCAATGCCATCCCGGCGGGTTCGAAATAAGGAACTGTTCCAGGCTTCCAGAAAAGCAGATGGCTGTCGGGGTCGAAGGTCTGTGACTCGATCCGAATCTCCATCCCGCCAAAGCCCGCGCCAGGTTCAGATTCCCTTTTTCGCAACGTTGCGCCGCGGTCGACAAGAATGTTGGCATGATGCACGTATCGTTTGTCCCCGGGATCAATTTCGATTGCCTTCACCCACCGGGTTTGTCCGATCGGCACTCGGAAAATAAAATTCCAGTAACTATCTGTACCTTGTGCTGGAAGAATGTATGGCCGTTCCGCCTTAAGAATTAAGTCCGGGACGCCGAGCCTCCAGCCCTCAATAAACTTGGGCTGCGGCGGCAGGTCGGCCGCATCACCCTCGACCTCGCCTTCGGCCACCCACTGCTGTATCAGGTCGATTTGTGAAGCTGGCAAACGGAGATCATCCGCGAACTTCAATGCCTGCGGCTCAGGCAACCACGGAGGCATGCTTCGCGCCTTGGTCACGTTCGCAATCTGGCGGGCATGCTTTTTGACCTCGGAATAAGTCAACAGTGAGAACGGTCCGGCCTCACCCGGGTGATGACAAGTTGAGCAGGAACGAAAAATGATAGGAGCAATATCGCGATTGAATGTAACTTGAGAACCCGCCGCATCCAAATCTTCGCTCCAACTGGCACGCACGCCTGTTTTCGCTGAGAGTCTCCACATCGCGCCCACGCCAACCAGCAGCACCATGGACCACGCTAAAATTCGCGGCCAAGAATTCATTCCAGGTCTGAGATATAACATCCCATTCCCCTGACCTTCTTTACCACGGGCGACATGCTGGCTACAGCGGTTTGAATAGCTTCATCGAGTTCGTGCGTCGTCGGCGCGGCACGCGAGCGGCCGAGTTCTACATACCAGTTATCGATTCTTCCGTCGTAAATGAGTTCATGGCTGCGGCTAAACACCGCGACCTCCGGCGTGATTTGCACCTGTGCCAGCTTGACCAATGCATGCTCGGGATCCCGCAGCGCCGGCAAATGATAGGAATAATCGCGCAGATACTGGCGGATACTCTGTGGAGTGTCACTTCGATCGGGAAACACCAGCCAGAAACTCGCATCCGGCTCGTGCTGCAAGCTTATGTGCTGGATGATCGGCGCGTAACGGCTGGAGACAGGGCAATCGCGACGAAGGAACACCAACACCACGATTTTTCCGGAAGATGAATCCAACGGATTGACAACCCTGCCCTCAAGGTCGAAAGCACTGTGCTGGCCCAGGACAAATTCGAAGGTCGCCAAACCAATCAAGACAATTGCCGCGACTCGAAAAAAAATTCCCCAGAATGTCGCGCCGTTACAAAGCATAAGCCTTTAGAACCTTCATTCCAACCGAATTCTAGGACGGGCCTGCACCACCTGTCCATCAGGTTGCGCAGATCTTGCGACCCGCGTCCGACAAAAAGAGGGAGTCCCGAAGGACTCCCCTAGTGGAGACGTGCTCTTGCATTGCTAGAAAATTGCCTTGAGCGCAAACTCAAGCTGACGCATACCGGTAGCCGAGCCCGGAGAAGCATCGTGCTCAATATCTGTGATAATGCCGTTGCCAGTGCAATCGATGCAGGTTCCGCCGTTTTGGTTATTGTTGAAGCCAAGTACCGGATGATTGAACACATTAAACGCATCCATACGGAACTGTAGCTTTGCACGTTCCGTCAGTGCGAAGTTCTTCAGAATTGATGCGTCGCCGTAAAAAACTCGCGGTCCACGGTAGCTGAAGACGCCAATGTTTCCCAGTTTTCCCGGCCCCGGGTCCGTGAACGGTCCGGTCAGCGAGGTTAGCGGCGTGAAGAACTGAACAAAAGGAGGAGCGTCCACAGGGTGTTGGAGCGATCCGGCACCAGTATGAAACGTTCCCGTTCCCTTATCGGGACGGCAAACTCCCACATCCTCTTCACCACCGCACTCATTTGTGCTCGGCGTCCACGGCAAA
The DNA here is from genome assembly GCA_963818235.1 of uncultured Acidobacteriaceae bacterium. Classification (GTDB taxonomy): domain Bacteria; phylum Acidobacteriota; class Terriglobia; order Terriglobales; family Acidobacteriaceae; genus Sulfotelmatobacter. The sequence continues at coordinate 851,310 of CAWFRI010000003.1, read as the reverse complement.
CCACTGCCCCAAGTCGTCGTACCAGTCAACTGCCAGCCGCCGATGATCTCATTCTCCCAGCTATGCGCATTGGAGCCGAACATCTTCCCTTTGCCAAAGGGCAACTCATAGACCACATTATTAACCCATACCTGATTTCGTACTTGGTCGTCGGGTCCGTAAGCCACTCTCGGATCATCCGGGTAATACGAGCTGTCGTACTTATATGCGTGAGCAAACGTGTAGTGCGACAGGAATTGCAAGCCGTGCGAGAAGCGCTTTTCGATCTTAACCTGGAAAGCTTCGTAGGTGCTGCTGGCATCATTGCCCAAGTAGTTGCCTTGGTCGGTCGAGCAGCATTGCAACACACCCGGAACAAGCCCCGGCGCGCCGGGAAAGTTTGCAAGTGTGTTAGTCGGATCTGGATAGCTCGGGTAAGTGAAGGCGTTGTAGTAGGGGCGACGGTAGACCTGAGGCGTAATCGCGGTACATCCGGCGTTAGCGCAATAACCGTTAATCGAAGGATTATTCACGTTATACGTTGGTCCGTCTCCCGCAAATACGTGGGTTCCTTTATTGCCGATGTACGCTATATCGATCGACGTCGTGTTATTGAGTTGATGTTGGACCGTAGCGTTCCACGCATCGAGAGTGGGGAGTCGCTGAGTGGTCGGCCGGATATGGGGCTGCACGCAGAGCTGCGTGTTTTGTCCGCTAACGAAAATCGGTTGCTGATAACAGTTCGGCCCCGACACAGGAAACAAACCATTTGCAGGAATTGTCGGAAAGTTAAAGATTGGGGGGCCTTGCGTCAAAGTGAAAGCAGGTACTTCCTGACTCGGACCCTGAGCTAATTGTGCGGCCAGTACTGGTAACGTTTGCGTGACAGTGTGTCCGAAGTTAGACCCAAAGACGCCCATATCGAAGCTTCGTCCATAACCCAAGCGCACCACAGTCTTGGGATTGACTTGATAGGCCACGCCGAAGCGCGGAGCAAAGGCATCCCACGCGTTGCCTATGTTGCCGTTTAACCCAATTCCGGCCTCACCCGCCACGCGGTCCTCGCCTTGAACCAAGTTAGCGAATCCGCCCTTGTCCTTACCGTTCACGTATTCAGGAAAGTAAACTTCCCAGCGCAATCCGTAGTTCAGCGTTAGTTTGGGAGTGATGCGCCAGGTATCCTGCCCGTAATAGAACATTCGATGTTGCCGTTCTGCCGCATCAAGGCTGGTACTGACGTATCGGCTCATCTGAGTTACATCGCCGAGCAAGAAAGTTCCCCAGTCAAGGCCACCAAGACCGCCAGTTGTGCCGCCCGATGTGGTCCGATAGTCGAACGTGTAATCTCCGGTGCGTCCTGCATCGCTTGGCACACGTAGGTTCATCGCGTAGCGGAAATCAGCTCCAAACTTAAACGTATGGTTGCCGCGAGTTTTCGTTACATTTCCAACCCATTGAAATTGCTGTTCGCTTTCGGTGAGGGGGCAATTACAACGTGCCACGCCAAGGCCGTCTCCCCAAGTGACAGTAGGAGCGCCAAAATTTCCACCGTCTCCCGAGGAGGCTGACGGTGTCTGGTTCAGGATAAATCCGCCCCATCCGGAGGTTTCAGCCGCCTGCGACCCGGTAAAGTTGGCGTTGGGAATTCCAACCGCCGTCATCGGGGTTGCCCCAACATCGGGCTTCGAGGCCACGGGATTGTACTTGAAGTAGCCGAAGCGGAAATCCGCAAGCAAGGACGTACTGAACGTCTTCGTCACACCTGAAGCCAAACTGTAATTATGAGTAATTGAACTTCCCGACAATCCGCCGGGGCCGAATCCTACACCCTCAAGCGCACCGTAGGAGCCCTGCCCCGCCACGTTGAAATAATCAAGACTGAACCGGCCGAACACCTGAACCGTGGGAGCGGCAGCAAAGTCAATTCGCGTGTCGAAGCTGTCTTGCTTGTACGAACCGGATCCCGCCGCGATGTAATTATTGAACGGTTGCGAGTTGGTGGGAGCAGGAAAAAGAGCCAAGATATTCCCCGCCTGGGGCGAGATGTCTCCGATGGGAATTTGATTGTTGGCGTACGCCACCCGGCCCAAGCCGCCATCACCGGCCACAGGCTTGAAAACCTGGCCGCCTTGAACAATGTCAGCCATGGGGCAGTTTGCTAGCGTCGTGTTCGGGAGTATGCAACCGCCGCCTTGTTCCACGCCCAAGTATTGGCTCATGTCGCAAAAGCCTGTCGTGTTCGTAGCGGGGTTACACGTGCTTTGCACCGTTGCCGTCGGCACCGTCAAGAGATTCGTCGTTCCGTTCGTTTCCCGTGTGGCCTGATAGTCACCGAAAAAGAACAGCTTGTTTTTGATGATGGGGCCGCCAATAGTGCCACCAAACTGTTGCCATTTATCGGAAGGAATGAATTTTCCTGTGATCGCGTTTGGAGCGAACTCGGTAAACGGATCGCGAGCAGCAGTCGCATCCGTGCGCCGGAACCAGAAACCCTCGCCGTGAAAGTCATTGCTGCCCGATTTGGTTTGGACAGTTACAACACCACCGAGGGCTTTGCCAAATTCGGCATCGTAATTCTGCAGGTCGATTTTTGTTTCCTGAATTGCATCCAGGTTCGGATTCACCACAATAATTCCCAGAATCGGATCCTGATTATCCGTCCCGTCCAGCTCAAATGCGGTACCGCTAAAGTGCTGGCCATTCACGAATATCTGCTGGCTGCCTTGCGGATTCTCCGTTGCCGCGTGGCTCCATCCGACCATCTTCTGCGTACCCGGCGACAGGAGTTCGAACGACGTGAAGTTGCGGTTCATAACCGGCAAGTCTTCCACGTACTTCTCGTTGAACTCAACCGAAACGTCCGCCCGATCCGTCTTGAGTTGCTCCGATTCACCCGTAACCTCCACCTGCTCACTCGCGGAACCCAGCTGAAATTGGCCATCGATACGGGCGGAAGCGTCGGCCGACACCGCAATATCTTTAAACTCAATTACTTTGAATCCCTGCGCTTCGATACGAACGGTGTAAGGATCAGGAATCAAATGGGTCACATTGTAATTGCCGCTCTCGTTGGTCGTGGACCGGTCGGTAGTTCCTTTCCCTTGGTCGATCACCGTGATTTTTGCATTGGCGACGGCAGCACCTGAGGGGTCTGTCACCGTGCCACTGATGCTCCCGAAAACCGCCTGGCCCGATGCCTTCGGCGTCGAGAAACTACAGATAAGCGAGATTGCTGCCACAGCCGCAAGCGCTGACCTCTTCATGAACTTCCTCCCGAGAATTGCTGACCGCCCACAAACAGGGAAATGCTGGAACTGTAGTGTGCAAGTCCTAGTACAAAAACATTATGGGTTTAAGTTAAACTAGGTTTCATAGCGTTACCGGGTGTAATATCCTTAAGTTGCAGCAAGATACATTGAGCCGTTACTCTCCTGTCACATGGCTTTAACGCACGGTTACGACGCTGGGCGGGACCAGTTCTTCCAACAAGTAGACAAACTTATTAATAGTCATAGTCTGCGAACCTCTGAATCTCTCTGCAAATTGCTCCGTTATCTCGCTGAACGTTCCCTCGATCATCGTGGCGTACCGGTGAAGGAATATCAGATTGCCACCGAGGTTCTCGGCCGGCCGGCGGGATTCGATCCGCAGAATGACTCGACGGTCCGTGTACAAGCTGGGCGCTTACGAGTAAAGCTTGAGGAGTATTACTCCCACGAGGGGCCTAACGATCCGATCGTGATTGAGCTTCCAAAGGGTTCCTACGCACTTACCTTCCACGTACGTCCTGCGACTTCCACCCTCGCTGAGGCTCCTTGGCCCAGGCCTGAGAGAGAAAAAATTCTGCGGCCACCTTCGAATCGCGGATGGATGATTGCGGTCGTATTACTCTCCCTGTCGCTGGTAGGCGCCCTGCTGCTGTTAGTTCGTGGACGCACTTTCTCCAGCACCAAGCAACCAGTCCCGCCTGTGTATCAGTTGTTTTGGAATCGCTTCGTCGCTGGGCCGCAACAGCCCTGGGTAATATTTAGCAATGGGAGCTTCGTTGGCCGGCCGGAAACCGGAATGCGCTACTTCAAATCGTCGGCTGATTCCGGGACTCTTATCCTGGATCACTATACCGGCGTGGGCGAAGTATTGGCGGTTCATCAACTCGATCGCGTGTTCGTTCTTCTGAATCAGCCGCTTCGCGTAAAACGGGGAAGTTTATTTTCCCTCGACGATGCCAAGAACAACGATCTGATCTTTGTCGGTTCGCCCGCCGAGAACCTCACCCTGCTCGATATTCCGGGAACGCAGGAATTCGTTTTCCAGCGAGTTCCCTCTGGACCACGCAAGGGCGACCTTGGAGTCGTTAATGTGCATCCGCAATCCGGCGAGCCTGGCATTTTCCTCGGAAGCATTCCTACCCAGCCCACGAGCGAGGACTACGCGGTAATTGCGCTCGTGCCCGGCATAGATCCTGCGCGCTCAGTGCTTATTCTGGCTGGAACCACAACGTTCGGCACTCAAGCCGCGGCGGAATATGTCTGCAGGCAGGATTCACTGGCGGAACTACTGCGGCGCTTGGGAGTCTCCAAACCATCCGACCTCAAGCCCTTCGAGGCGCTGCTCCATGTGAAAGTTGCGCATGGAGTGCCCGTCATCACCGATCTTGTCGCCGTCCGCAGACGCGCAAACTAGAACTTTTGATCGCCGGAGGGTGGGTTTAGTGAACCGTCGGAGCAGCCAACTGAGGATCCAGTTCCGCGGCCTTCCGAAATTCCGCGGCAGCTTCGTCTTTTTGACCTTTCTGGCTAAGTGCAACTCCCAACTCGTAGTGCGCCAACGCATAGGACGGCATCGCCCGAATTGCCAGGCGAAACTGGGAGATGGCTCCATCCAAGTCTCCCGCGTTGAGCAACCGCCGGCCTGAGTTAGTGGCAAATGTAGCTGCCTGCAGATCGGTTTTCTCCTTGCTCATCTCTGCGCCAGCCTGGCTCTCCACCACAGCCCCGGCTGTATCTCCAAGTTGACGTAGAACCGCCGCTAACGTTGTATGTGCACCCGCAAAATCGGGATCCAACCGAATAGCTTGGCGCAATGAGTCCGCCGCCTCCGGTAATTGCTTCATCTGCTTCAAAACTGTGCCCAGCGTGTAATAAGCCTCAGCATAATCGGATTTGATTTGGATGGCTTGGCGTAGATGTTCCGCCGCGCCAGGAAAGTCTCCCGACTGCCATAGCGTGACTCCCAGGCTATACTCGGCATCCGCCAACTTCGGATCAAGTCGAATGGCTTCCTTCCACTCGGCAATGGCGCCGGGCAAATCATCTTTGAGCTTGAGCGCCAGGGCTAGATCGTAGTGGAAACTCGCTCCGCCAGGATCAAGCTTGATCGCCGCGCGGAACTGCGCTGCGGCAGCCTCGAAATCGGTCTTTTGCAAATATGCCGTTCCCAGGTTGCCCTGAAATCCCGCATCGTCGGGATGAAGCCTGACCGCTTCCCGAAATTCCTTAATCGCGGCGTCGGCTTCCCCGCGTTGCAGCAAAGCAAGGGCGAGATTGTTATGCGCATCTGCGACAGATGGCGTCAGTTCAACAACTTTGGTGAATGCTTTCAACGCGCCGTCCGTATCGCCGCGACGCTGCAGTAAAAGACCTAGGCTGGTCTGCGCGGGCGCAAGATCAGATTTTAGTTTGGCTGCCTGTTCAAAGTCGCTTAGCGCTTCGTCATGCTTCTCCAACCCCTCCACATCCAGACCCATGTAATACCAGGCTATTGCGTCCTGGGGATCGAGCTTTACCGCATGTTCCAGTTCAGCTCGCGCCTTTTCGTGCTCACCTTCACTGGAAAGCGTAACTCCTAAATGGAAATAACCAGCCTCATACTCCGGATTGACTTTCACCGCCTCTCGGAATTCCTTCTCCGCCTCTTTAAATTGTGATTGTTGCGCCAGCAACGATCCCAGTTCGTCATGTAACTCAGCTTGCTGCGGCACCAGCCCCGTAGCTTCCTTTAACTCAGAAATAGCCTCATCCGTTTTATGCTGCAAACTCAAAGCCCGTCCCAAGGCCTGATGTGCCTGCCACTGTTGCGGCGCAAGCTCCACCGCGAAGCGCAGCTCAACGGTTGCCTCGTCCAACAACCCTTTGGCTTGCAAAGCCTGAGCCAGGTAGGCACGCGCAATGGCGAGCTTGGGACGAAGCCCTACCAGCGTTCGAAAATGACTTATCGCTTTGTCAAGATCGTCTTGTTGCAGCAAGACCTGACCAAGCATGTTCTGCGCGTCAGCGCTTCGCGGGTTGAGATGAACCGATTTCTCAAAATCCGCGCGCGCAGCGTTCATATCCCCGTTCTTCATGGCCGCAACGCCTGACTGGTAAGCCTTCGCCGAACCGTTATTCGCAGGCGTCTGAGCAACTCCGGTCGCTCCACTGATAACGAGGAAGATTAGCAAGAAATAAATTCGTAGTTTGCAGCGGCGCATCTTTTTGAACCGGCTTTCAGAATAGCTCAACTGATCGGATTAAGGCCTGAGCAATCGCCTGAAAGATTGACCAATATCCTCTAGACACCTACCATTTCAACTAAGCCATGCAATTCATCTTTCTCGGCCGTTTCCGTCAGTATTGTTATTGGGTTGCCTGGCTCGTAATTCTGTCCGCATTGGTCATCTCGGGTTTTGCCCAACATGCGAAAGCGCCAGCACCTGCCAAAGTTATCGCCAACTTTACAGATGTCGCCGAAAATTCCGGCCTCACCATGCAGGAAATCTTCGGCGGGATTGATACTAAGAAGTACATCATCGAAACCACCGGCACCGGAGTCGCCATCTTCGATTATGACAATGACGGCTGGCCCGACATTTTTCTGGTGAACGGAACTCGGCTCGGGACGCCTCCCACTGGCCCCGCCCCCAGCAACCATCTCTATCGCAACAATCACGACGGAACTTTCACCGACGTCACCACCAAAGCCGGCCTCACCGCAACCGGCTGGGGGCAAGGCGTCTGTGTCGGCGATTACGATAATGACGGCTGGGACGATCTCTACATCACCTATTACGGCAAGAACCGGCTCTACCACAATCATGACGGAGTTTTCACCGAAGTTGCGGAGAAAGCCGGAGTCGCAGGCTCCGGAAAGTCTTGGGGAACGGGATGTGCGTTCGTTGATTACGACCGCGACGGCCGTCTCGACTTAGTCGTAGCTAACTATGTCGATTTTGATCTCGCGACAGCGCCTGCACCGGGTGAGCGGCCCACCTGTATATGGAAAGGTGTTCCCGTGATGTGCGGCCCCCGAGGTTTGCCGGGAGCGAAAAACATTCTCTATCACAACAGAGGCGACGGAACATTTGAAGATGTCACCGTCAAGGCGCGCCTTGATCGTACCGACGGTCACTACGCATTCAGCATTTCCACGCTGGATTTCGACGAAGACGGTTGGCCGGATATTTTCATTGCGTGCGACAGCACTCCCAGCATTCTCTACCGCAATAATCACGACGGCACTTTTACCGACGTTGCGGTTACCGCAGGAGCGGCTTTCAATGAAGACGGCCGCGAACAGGCTGGTATGGGGTCGACCGTTGCCGACTACAATGGCGACGGCCATCTCGACATCTTCAAGACAAATTTCTCTGACGATACTTCCACTCTCTATCGCAATAACGGCGACGGAACATTTACCGATGCCACTTCGGCCGCGGGGCTCGGCCTCTATACTCAATATCTCGGCTGGGGAACGATGTTTTTCGATTTCGATAACGACGGCTGGCCGGACTTGATTCTCGTGAACGGCCATGTCTATCCCGAAGTCGATAGCCAGCACCTCGGAAGCAACTATAAAGAGCCGCGCATCCTCTATCACAACAATGGCGACGGCACCTTCACCGATATTTCCTCCTCAGCAGGGTCGGGCATTACGACTACCGCTTCCGCCCGTGGATTAGCCGTGGGAGATTTATGGAACGATGGCCGCATGTCCACGGTCATCAGCAATATGAATGCCCGGCCGAGTTTATTAGTTAACCAGCTTAAATCCTTGAATCACTGGATCGCGATTCACACCGAGGGAACTAAATCGAATCGCGACGGGATCGGGGCCCGTGTTTCCGTAAAAATTGCGACTCGCACCCTCGTCGATGAAGTGCGCAGTGGATCGAGCTACATTTCCAACAGCGACATGCGACTGCACTTCGGCTTGGGAGCATCCACGAAAATAGAATCCATTAACATCCGTTGGCCGAGCGGACTGGTTGAAAACTTCAAAGACTTGGGCGTGGACGCGATCCATACCCTGAAAGAAGGAACTGGCTCTCCTCTGGAAGCAAACAAACCTTAAGTGGGGAGGCTACTTCCTTCGCGTCGTATCCTTCGTAAAGTGCATCGTTCGGATAATTCCCTCCCCTTCTTTCACAAAAATTAACTGGTTTGCTTTCACATCCTTCAGAGTGTCAACGTGCCCACTGGGCCAGCGAACCTCGAGCACATCAGCCTTCGGAGCCGTTCCCAGCCCAAAGTGCACGCGTAAATCGCTTTGCGAAATATAACTGCCACCGCTCCGCACTTCATCGATCTGTTGATGAGGTTTCGCTTCCGCCGCAACATGCGTCGTACAGATCAGCCTCGCTCCAATTCCGCTGCGGTTTGATTTTGTTCCAATCGTGCGAATCTTGATCCAGTTGTTCTCCAGCTTGGAATCGCAACGCAGTAACTGCGGGTAGTCATTTACCGTATTGACGACCACATCGATGTCACCGTCATTATCGAAGTCGCCAAAAGCGCACCCGCGGCATGGCGCCGGATCCGAAATCCCCGTGCCAGCTTGCAGGGAAATATCCGCGAAGTGGCCGTTGCGCAAATTACGGTAAAGTAATTTTCTCTGCGCGTAACCCGCTTCGGTTTTCAACTGCTCGACCTCAGGATAGACATGGCCATTGCATATCAAAATATCGGGCCAGCTGTCATTGTCGAAGTCCAGAAATCCGCAACCCCATCCTAGGAATTGAGTGTGCGCCCCCAATCCCGCGGCAAACGTAGCATCCTCAAAATTGCCTGCCCCAAGGTTGTGGTAGAGCGATGGAGTATCCCCGGCAAAGTTTGTCTTCAGCAGATCAAGATTGCCATCCAGATCGTAATCCGCCGCCGACACACCCATGCCAGCCTGCGGTTTACCATCGGGGCTTAAAGCACAACCGGCTTCAATAGCAACGTCCTCGAACGTTCCGTTTTTCTTGTTGTGATACAGCGCGCTGGCGGTGGAGTCATTAGCCACATAGATATCGGGCCAGCCGTCGTTGTCAAAATCAGCTGTGAGCACGCCCAAGCCGTAGGTTCCATTTGCACGAAAAATTCCCGCCGCTTCGGAAACGTCAGTAAACGTCCCGTCGCCGTTATTGTGATAGAGAATATTTTTTCCACCCTGCAAGCCCGGCGGCCCGCACGCCACCAGCACTCCCTTGTAAAGGCAAGGACCGGATTCCGGTACCGGTGCTGTCGCTAAATCCATATCGATGTAGTTGGCAACGAACAGGTCGAGGTGACCGTCGCGGTCATAGTCCACAAACGCGCAACCCGTATTCCAGCGCGTTCCCTTGCCCGCCACACCTGCCTTCTGGCTGACATTGGTAAAAGTACCGTCGCCGTTATTGTGATACAGAACATTCTTGCCGTAATAGGTTACAAACAAATCTTCCCAGCCATCGTTGTCATAGTCGCCGATGCAAACGCCTTGCCCCCAGCCTGCATGTCCGACGCCGGCCTTGGCAGTCACGTCGGTAAACGTACCGTCACGATTATTACGGAAAAGATGAGATATCGGTTCGCTGCCCGAAGGAAAACCTTCCAACCGCGAACCGTTCACCAGAAAAATATCGAGCCAGCCATCATTGTCGTAATCGTAAAACGCAACTCCGCAACCCGTGGTTTCCAGCAGATACTTGTTCTTATGCTCGCCGCCGAAAATTGTCTTCACGTTCAACCCGGATTCGCGAGCCACGTTCAGAAAACTGACGCCGAGCTGATCGCTCAAGGAAATAGTAGTTTTAGGATCCGCCTTTTGCTCACCGGAGACCGATCGCATCCATCCGGAACCGGCGATGCCTAGAACGCTTTCCAGCGATAGGACGAGGCTCGATCGACTAAGAGACTTCATGAATCCGCGACGTGAAGAAAACAAGAGGTTGGCACCTGCCCGGCTCGGACGTGCTAAAATTCGCCCCTAATTCTTATATTCAGTGAACTCAGACTTTGCAAGCTCGGCTCTGCGGCGGGAACCCATCGCACGACCGCATTCTCCGCGCCTCCGCTTTCAACGTAACCTTTGCGTTTACCGCAAGACCGCCTTATTTATCTCGCTGGCATTGACGTTCTTCCTGATTCGCTCTGCTGCCGCTCAGACCCCCGAGATCGAACTGTCGCGATCCGTTCGCACGTGGGAGTTTCTCCCCGTCGCTGGCACTCGCGCCGGCCTGTTCGGCAGCGAATCTGGCAGGTTCGAAGCCTGGGTATACCCGCTTAAGATATTTCGCGATTTCCATCTTACTTTTCATTTCGCCGACCGGGCTTTGCCGGCGGAGAGTTTGTCCAGAACGCTCACCGTCACACCCAGCTCGGCAACCCTGGTTTATGCCGGCGATTCGTTTCGCGTTCGCGAAACTCTCTTCGTCCCCGTGCACGAGCCGGGAGCAATAATTATCTTCGAAGTTGAAACCGTGGAGCCACTGGAAATCGAAGCCGGTTTCATTGATGACTTCGCTCTGGAATGGCCCGCCGCAATCGGCGGCACGTTCGAAGACTGGGACCCGAATCATCGCGCCGTCGTATTTGGCGAAGAAACGAAGAAATTCGCGGCAATCGTAGGCTCTCCCACGGCTAACGATGTTCATCTCGCCTACAACACGAACTATTCATCCTCGAATGAAACTTCTTTTCGTCTGGGGGTAACACAGCGAGGAAAAGAGACCAAGATACTCGTCATCGCAGGCTCAGTCGCAGGCCGCGACGAGGTTCTGAAAACTTACGAGCAACTGACAACTTCGTATCCCGATCTGCAACGCGATTCTGCCGACTATTACCGGAACTATCTCGCGCACACCGTAAATCTCGAACTGCCCGACACGGCTTTGCAGCAAGCCTACGATTGGGCTCGCATTAGCATGATCCAGGGCCTCGTCACGAACCCTTATCTGGGCACAGGACTGGTGGCCGGTTACCGCGCCTCCGGCACGAGCCAGCGCCCGGGATTTGCCTGGTTCTTTGGCCGCGACTCGTTCTGGACGTCATTCGCGCTCAACGCGGCTGGAGACTTCTCGACTACTCGAACAGCGATCGAATTCATCGCCAAGTATCAGCGCGACGACGGCAAGATCCCCCACGAGATTGCTCAAGGCGCAAATTTCCTTCCCTGGTTTAAAGATTTCCCCTATCCGTATTCTTCGGCCGATGCCACTCCTTTATTCATCGTCGCAACCGACGACTATGTGACACAAAGTGGCGATGTAGCGTTCGCCCGTGAAAACTGGGACCGGCTGTGGAAGGCCAATCAGTTTTTGCGCTCGACCTACAACGCACAAGGTTTTCCGCGAAACTACGGTGTCGGCCACGGCTGGGTCGAGGGTGGCCCGCTCTTGCCCGTTGAAACCGAGTACTACCAAAGCTCGCTTGGTACGGAAGCTCTACGTTCGCTTTCTCATCTGGCAGGACTCATTGGCAAAGAGGATGTCAAGAAAGACTTAACCTCGGAGTTTGAGCGCAGACAATCGGCACTCGATCAGGCATTCTGGTCTCCGGATAAAAAGTCCTATGCCTTCGCCCTGGACAAAAACAATCAACGCGTAAACGAACCCAGCGTACTCGCCACGGTTCCCATGTGGTTTGAATTACCCGAGGCCGCTCATGCGGAAGAAATGATCACGCGCCTCGCCGACGCCGACCATGAAACCGACTGGGGCATGCGCATCATTTCCTCCAATTCAAAACTGTACGATCCTTCGGGTTATCACTACGGATCGGTGTGGCCGCTCTTCACCGGATGGGCATCGGTTGGCGAATACCGCTATCACCGCGCTCTGCCCGCATATTCCAACCTTCGCGTCAACGCTTTGCTCACGCTCGATGGATCTCTCGGTCACGATACAGAAGTCCTGTCGGGCGACTATTACCAATCGCTCTCCACCAGTTCGCCGCATCAGATCTGGTCGGCGGCAATGGTAGTAAGCCCCATTTTGCGCGGGCTGTTTGGCCTGCGTGTCGATGCGACCAATCGTCAAATCACGCTGACTCCGCATCTGCCGGCTGACTGGGAATCGTTTGCGCTCCACAATGTTCAAGCAGGACCTGTCAGTGTGGACTTCAAGTTTCACAAGACCCTCGACAGCATGACTCTCGAAGTAACCCGTACCGGCAAAGGAGATTGCTGGGTCGAGTTTTCGCCCGCATTCAGTCTGCGCACGAAAATCATTTCCGCCGAGATGAATGGGAACCCGCTGCCGTTCCAGTTACAGTCGAATACCGAAGATCAGCATCTATTTACAAGATTTCCCGTGACCGATGGCACAAATATATTGGTCATCCATATCAGACAGGATTTCGGCCTTGCTCTAAACACCGAACTTCCGCCGGTCGGCAGCACCAGCCATGCATTGCGCGTAATTTCCGAATCGTGGAACAATTCCCGTAGCGTGCTGCAAGTCGAAATTTCAGGTGTACCCGGCAAGGTATACGAGCTTAGAGTCTGGAATCCGACACAAATCATCTCCATAGAAAATGCTACTCTCACCAAGCAGGGTTCGATTCATATCGAAGTACCCCGCGGAAACGGAGAGGAGTACGTGCATAAAACTCTGCTGATTCACTTTGCTCCGACTTAGTAAGTTGCTAGATGATGCATCGACGGCGTAAGCTCGTCCCTCAAGTCGAGTTCTCCGCTCGCCGAGTCCAAAGAAACTAACGTTGGAGGTCTTTCATGAATCAAACCACGCCCTCATTGGTAGTCCTTTTAGTTCTGCTCTGCGCTTTCTGTGTGTCGAGCCCCGCGCAAACATCGTCTAATACAGTTGATGCCGAGGGTCACCAATGGTGGCAGCACGCCGTCTTCTATGAGATTTATCCCCGCAGCTTCGCCGATAGCAACAATGACGGCATTGGCGACCTGAAGGGCATCGCATCCAAGCTTGATTATTTGAAAGAGCTTGGCGTCGATGCAATCTGGATTTCGCCCTGCTTCCCTTCACCGCAAGTCGACTTTGGCTACGACGTTTCAGATTACGAAAATATCGACCCCATGTATGGCACTTTAGCTGATTTCGACAATCTCGCCAGCGAAGCCCAAAAACGGAATATCCACATCATCCTCGACTTCGTGGTCAACCATACTTCCGATCAGCACAAATGGTTCCTCGATTCGAAATCATCACGCACTTCCAAATATCGTGATTGGTACATTTGGCGCGATGGAAGAGGTCCTGGACAGCCTCCCAACAATTGGGTTTCCACCTTCGGAGGTTCGGCCTGGAAGTTCGATCCCACAACCAATCAGTACTATTACCATTATTTTTATCCCGAACAACCGGATTTGAATTGGCGCAATCCGGCGGTGAAGGACGCCATGTTCGACGTAACCCGCTTCTGGTACAAGCGTGGTGTTTCCGGATTCAGGCTGGACGCGGTCGATACGCTGTTTGAAGATCCAAACTTGCAAGACAATCCCATCGCGCATCCCGGTAAGAATGCCTTCGGAGACCCCTTCGAGGAGAACAAAAACAATACTAAGTTGCCGGAAGTACACGATATTCTCCGCGGATTGCGCCAGATCGCGGACGAACACAACGCCGTCCTGATCGGCGAAACCTGGACGGCGGACGTCGCCGAGCTCAACCAGTACTACGGCAAAGGCAATAACGAATTGCAGTTGCCCATGGATTTTCTCTTCACCATGGTCAACAAACTGTCACCGGCGGAATTCCGCAAACAGATTGCCGAAGTGAATGCCGCCTCCGGCTGGCCTACATTTGTGATCAGCAACCACGACATCGTGCGTTCTTACGACCGGTACGGCGACGGCAAGCACAATGATGAAATCGCGAAACTGATGGCAGCGCTCTATCTCACATTGCGCGGCACGCCGATCATGTATTACGGCGAAGAGATCGGAATGAAGACTACGCCTCCAACGCGCCAGGAGGATGTTCAGGATCCGATCGGCCGCAAAGGCTGGCCCAAAGAAAAGGGCCGCGACGCCGAACGCACGCCCATGCAGTGGAATAGCAGCGAGAATGCCGGGTTTACCACCGGAAAGCCCTGGCTCCCGGTTCCTCCAACATACAAAACCCACAACGTAGCGGACGAATCGAAAGATCCCGAGTCAATTTTTGAGTTTTATAAGAAAGTACTGAAGCTGCGCCACGCGAATGAAGCTTTACTCGACGGAAACTATCTCGCAATCAATGAAGGCGATCCCAACGTGCTTTCATACTTGCGAATTTATAAAGATCAGACCGTGATCGTCGCCCTGAACATGTCGGACAAACCGCAGAAGCTAAATCTGGACCTGAAGCGCAACGGTTTCTCTTCCGCGGCGAGCCTGCTGAGTACTAAGTCGGCCGCCAATGGCGAGACCGTTTCCCTCGATCCTTACGGAGTTTTCATCGGACAGCTGATCAAGTAATAAAACACGATTGCGAGCTCTGGGTTAACGAAGGCTCCAGCCGATGCGCCTCCGTAACCCGTAAACTTTCGAATCACCGTCGTTTTCCCACATACCAGGGTGCGCTTACGGTGAAAATCCGTTCATTCCCCCGTGCCAGCAGCACCCACTCCAGCATCCGCCCGCGTTGGTTGTGGAGAAAGTATTCGTACCATTTGTCTTCCACTAACTCCGGTATGACGACGACAATGCTGCGATTTGGATGTTTCTTCGAAAGATCGAGCACGAACTGCACGAACGGAATGATTATGAAGCGATAGGGCGATGGCAGAACGTGCAACCGTGGAGGCTCCTTGCCCGCCTCACGGAACGGCTTCTCCACATATTGTTGCCAGTCATCTTGTAGCAATTCGGAATGCTCGTTCGGCTCCACATGCACCGCAACCACTTCCGGAGAAAGCCGTGCCGCAAATTGGATCCCCTGGCAGATGATATTGCTCCATCGGTCAATCGCAATCACCGCAATCGGATGCTGGCTCAGTCCAGCCACATTCACGGGATCCTTGCAACTGGTAAGCACCTTCACCGCGTGATAATGCCGGCGCACCAGCACGAAGCACATAATTGTGAAAGGAATGAAAAGCAGAGTAATCCATGCGCCCTCCATAAATTTCGTCACCAGAACTACTGCGGTTGTGACGCCCGTGACGGTAGCACCCAGGCCATTTACAAATGCATTCTTCACCCAGCCCGCACCCCGATTCTTCCTCCAGTGCATTACCATCCCAGCTTGCGACAAAGTAAAGGCCAGGAATGCCCCAACGGCATAAAGCGGAATCAGCCGGTCCGTAATACCTCCGAAAAGCAGAAGCACTCCACCGCATAACAAAGCAAGGACAACGATCCCGTAGGTATAGACCAGCCGCCTTCCCCGATAACCGAAGACGTGAGGCAGATAATTGTTTTGCGCAATCGCGCGGCACAGCCGCGGAAAATCCGCGAACGCAGTATTCGCCGATAAAGACAGCACAACCAAAATCGAGCCGATAGTTAAATAGTAGAAAAGTCCTTTCCCAAAAACCGCTGCGGTAAGCATGGAGAGGACGCTCTGATACCCAGGTTGCCCCGGGTCTGTCGCCGCAATTCCATAAACTTTTACCAGATAGGAGATTCCCGCCAGCAACACAGCCAGCAGAAAAATAATCATAGTCAACGTCCGCTGCGCATTCTTTACCGTTGGCTCCTTAAAAGCTTTCACTCCGTTGCTAACCGCCTCCACGCCTGTCAAAGCCGTACATCCGCTGGCAAAAACCTTCAGCAGCAGCCAATAGGTAACAGCTTCAGTCATGGCCGGAGGAGGCGGAGGCGCTACCACCGCCGTTGGATGTCCGCCGCTGAAAAGCACACGCACTATGCCCGCGCCAATTGTCACCAGCAGTGTGCCAACAAACAAATATGTAGGAACTGCAAATATAGTGCCCGCCTCGCGGACTCCGCGAAGATTGAGGATGGTAATAATAACCAGAATGCCGAGACAAATAGAAACCGTGTGCGGCAGCAACGCCGGCACAGCCGAAATCAGCGCTCCGACTCCCGCGGAGATTCCCACGGCAGCCGTAAGAATGTAGTCGGCAAGCAGCGCGGCCGCCGCAAGCAGTCCCGCAGGCGCCCCTAGATTGAAGCGCGCCACTGTATAGGAACCACCGCCGGAAGGGTAAGCCGCAATGGTCTGGCGATAAGAAAAATACACAATCACCAGCAAAGTGATGATGGCGGCGCTGATGGGAACAATATAGTGAACGCCCAGGAGGCCAAGCGGAATCAGCAGACTCAGTGCCGCTTCCGGCCCGTAAGCAGCCGAACTGAGCCCGTCCAGGCCAAAGATCGGCACCCCTTGCGTCGGGCCGATCTGCTCGGCGCGCTCATCGCTGGTTTTAATGGGCTTGCCAACAACCAGGTCGAGAATGTTCATGAGGGATCGTATCCCATGAACCTCTGGAAAACCGACCCCCATTTAACCGGCTAAGACAAAATGGCTTGAATCATAGGGATCGAATGTCCCTGCGCTCAGGCGATCACCCTATTTTGCAAGGACGAGGAATCGATAACAATCAGATGGTTCGATCGAGGTCTGAACATGAACGGCAAAGCCAATTCGCAACAACCTGACCAACTACGGTGGAAGCAGCTTTTTGAGGGATCTTTGAATAGGCTGAACGGGCGCACGCTCCCGATCTCTAAACAGCCCATCTTTCGTCCCCGGCAGGACGGCCCAACTACCTTTGAATCTTCCAAAGCTGCCATTGAAGCGGCAGCGAATTCTCTGGCAGCATTGTGGCAGATCTCAAGCCCGAAGCGCCACACGCTGTAGTCCTGCGAACCTTCGGGCTGTACTCAGAAGGTCCGCTGTTGCTGTACCCTTTACTTTTACTTTATTAACCCGTTAGGCTGCCCGGGCTCCCGGGGTTACGAGCGGAACTCTCCTTGGTAAGACGATATTCTTGGGTGAGGCGACATTCTTGATCCACTCCCGTTTAATTTCCAGCGCTACCGACCGCAAGAGGAGTGTCACTGAGATTACCAGACGATCTTTTCCCGCCTCCCGGACGTAATATCCCGTGAGCCCTCGAAATGGGCCATCGGTTATCATCACGGTGTCGCCCTCACTCATATAGGGCCATGGCTCAGGGTGGGTGACGGCTTGGTCAATTACCTCCAGGCGCTCAATCTCCTGCTCAGTGATGGTTCCGACGGTGTTCCCGAAGCTTACAATCCCTAAAACGCCTGGTATTTTAACCAATGACATGGCAAGGCAATATCTAAAAAGGCAAAAAATGTAACCGGGAAACAAAACGAATTGAGGATTACGCCTCGCTACGGGAAGAAACGAGCGGTAGCCACCCTCATGCAGCAACGCCGCGATGCGTAACTCACCTCGGCGTCGAACATGAAGAGCGATCCACTTACCATCAACGTGCTGCAAGTCTAGGCTCATTCGATCTCCTTAAGTTGTACTTCGCTTCGCTGTTTGGACTTACAAAGCCCATCTCGCCATCCCGAGAAATGTCGCGCGCAGTTCACAGCCGCAATCGCAGGCAGTTATGTGCGCAAGGTGTGTTCCTAATACATTCTTATAAGCCCCGAACGCCTCAGCATGACTGATGACACGATATGTTTACTTAATCGTGTTGCGGAGAAGCGGGTACATATTAATAGTTACGGCTGGCAGTGATGTGGAATATAGACGCTGCTAATGCGCTCTCTACATCCCACCTTTATTTGTTCCAGAAACGGAACGGAGATTTACTCCTGAAGTTACTAACGTGTTTGTGATCCGTTAGTTACGCGTATATCGCAAACCGACCACACTGCTACGCTCGCAACGTAAAGGCTGGTCTTCGTTACAAAATCGGAACATCATCTATTTAGTGGAAGTACAATGATGATCTTGTACAGTCTTATGGGTGGCAATGATCGGACCAAGTCATGCGGGACTCTCTATTCCATCGATAAGATTGGCGCTGCGACGTGTTGCTCGGGATCGACCTGCTCCCGGGCAGGGCCACCACGATAGTCCTTCCATGAAGGAAAGAGTAGTTGCTGTCTTTCGAGAGCCTCCCCGGATGCGCCTTCCGGTAGAGTAAGAAAGGCAAGGAACTTTTCTTGCATTTGCAGTGCAGGATTGAATTCATCCAGCCAAAGAAACTGCCCTTCTTCATTGACCTCCAAAAACCACCACTTACCGGTTGTATCTACCGCAAAGTCAAAGCTGCCAAAAGTGATCCCTGACTTTCGGGAAAATGCGAGTACTGCACGGACAACGGAATCCGGCGTGCCGATGCTATCCACGATTACTAAGCCTTGTCCCGCATCCTGACGCCAGTCCAACGATCCTTTGGGATTACGAAGAGAACAGGAGAACACGGCATCGCCCATAAGTACCATCCTCACGTCGAAGTCCTTAACAACCATCTCCTGATATATGGCAGGCGCATAAGTGAGCACTTCATCTTCCGGTAGCATGGACTCCTTCAGTTCAAATGTTTCCGTCACTGCCAGCGCTTCGCTGCCTTCCTTTTTCCAAATATGCGGGAAAAATGCCTTACAAACTATTCTGCTGTCGGATTCTTTGATATATCTTCTGACCTCCGCTGGGGAATTGGAAATCAGAGTGGAAGGCACATTCATCCCACACTGCCTTGCCAGAAACAGCTGCACAGATTTGTTATTAATAAAGCGCGAAGAGGAGTACTTATTGATACATCTCACAGGAAGGCATTCGAGCATGTAGAGCGTTGAACGCGAAAACCAGCGATATTCCCCTTCCGCAAACTTCTGGTCCGGCAGTGCAACATTCGGATTGGCAACAGGGGGATTTGTACGGCGAATCCAAACCGTATCTCCCGGATCCACGGAACAGGTGCCCAACTTGAGTCGATTGCCTCCGTCTAACAAAATCGCCGCCTGGCGGTCGTCGGTCCACGAAAGGCCGGGCCAGCACGCCACCGCATATCCCGCCTGCTCAAGTGCCCACTTCAAGGGAGCAACGTGATTATCGTTCTCGAAAGCTATGATCACAATCTTCATTGCAAGCCCTTGTTCGTATCGTGGAAGGTGGCGTCCATAGACACCACCTTCCCTCACTTCTTTAACATTCTCCTACATCGCCGTCAGGTTGTTTTGTACTAGCGTCAAAGGTGCAAGCTGTGTTTGTATGGATTCCACCGCTCACAGACTCAATCTCTTCCGGAGTGAGTTCACGAGCGCCTCTACGACTGAGCACGCGTTTTCTCTCTTGATTATTCATATTTCCTCCCGTCAACCAGCTTTGACTCCATAGATCGGCTTGCAGTTCAGAGCTAACGAGGTGGCGCTCCAATAGAGCGTCACCCCTTGAACATCTAGTATTCTCCGACGTCGCCATCGGACTGTTTAGCCATCACCATCTCTCTGACCTGTCTTCGGATTGAAGGTGATTACATTTGTTATCAGCGGACTACCACCACCAACTTTTTCTACCTCCTGGGCACTCAATTCCCGAGCGCCGGTACGGCCAAGCACTCGTTTGCTGTTTGCTTTCATACTGTTACTCCTTTCTTTCGGTTAATGCACTTACATCCGTGATCTATAACAAGTTATGTTTGCATTCGCTAGCAAATGATAATCTGCCGAACGGGGATCTAGTGGTGAAGTTATGACTCGGTCGTATTAACGGTTGGTTAGAAGTATGGCATCTGAGATCTTTTGGATAGGCGGGATATTTCAAATGTCGGATCACACCAGCTATCAGCATAGTACATCCTGACTTAACACTACTTAATAAACAAGCTAGCAAACTAAGATATGAATGTCAAAACATTGGCAGACGAAGCATGGCCATAATTGCTATATTCCTAGTTAGCAAATTGAAGAAAGGACTTTACCGGTCTTGCAGAATTTGCTGCGGAGGATAATTTCGAACCCGAGTGCGTGATTTTCGCAAATAAAGCAGCTAGCACCTGAGATGGTGAGCGCGGAAGGAATCGAACCTTCAACCTACTGATTAAGAGTAGGTGAATCCGAAACGGTCGAGCGCTCACTTTCGCACTGAAGAATCAATGACTTGCCGATAGCCAAGCCCGCACGGAAGCGCTTTGTACTGGTATTGAAAAGACGCGAGTTAGCGCACATGGGATCAAACGGTACGGCACACTTATGGCACACCGTATGGCCCAACGGATTTCAGCCTTTTGATTGAATCCGTGCTAAAGTTTTGACATGGTGGTCACGGTCAACATTCCCGATGAACTAGCGGCCCAGGCCAAGGCACGTGGCCTGTCTCTTGAAGCCTACGTCCAAGAGATTTTGGCGCAACAGTTAACGCCTCCTCAGCAAACTCGACAGCCGCGTACCCAAGAGGAGATTCGCATCTGGCTCAACTCACTGGCCCAATTCTCGGACAAGATTCCCCCGTTGCCTGAGACCATTTCGCGCGAGTGGCTTTACCAGGATCACGACTAAATGGCTATTGCGTCGTGTCTGGTGGATACCAACATCCTGCTACGCATGACACGTCGCTCGGATCCCCAGCACCAGCTCGTGGACACAGCGCTCGCTGGACTCGCCGGCCAAGGCACAATCCTTCATTACACGCACCAGAACATAGCCGAGCTTTGGAATGCAATGACGCGTCCCCAGGCCCGCAACGGCTTTGGGTTGACTGTCGCCGAAGCCGAACGCGAAGTCCGCGTGATCGAGGCTGGCATGAGTTTCTTGCCAGATAGCGCAGCTGTCTATCGAGAGTGGAGGCGGATCGTCCTACAGCACGCTGTGTTGGGCGTTCAAGTACACGACGCACGTTTAGCAGCAGCCATGTACGTCCACCGCGTGAGCCACATCCTCACGTTGAACGTGACAGACTTCGGACGTTTCAGCGGTCTCACTGCTGTGCACCCGGGCAGTGTTTAAGCTCGAAGCCAGGATCATTCGTAACCGGGGAGGCGGTAGGTGTTCACCCCTTTTCTCCAGTACTACGCATCGCTAGGACAAGGCACAGAGCCCCTTCATGAGCATGACAAAGCAGTTTCAATCCACGCGCCCGCGTAGGGGCGCGACACGGCGCGAAAGGGCATCTCTTCGATGCAACTGGCGTTTCAACCCACGCGCTCCCGCATCGGCGCGGTGCGCTTCGTGAAACAAATCGAACATGTCCCCTACGTTTCAATCCACACGTCTCCCGGAAGACGCGGCTGCGAACTAAGTGCGCATATTTGCTGGCGATCACGACATTCGGTCAGATGCAGCACGGCATGGCCTTATTTCAATCCAAACGACGTGTAGGGCGTCTATCTCCAGATGAGCAAGTTTCAATCCACGCGCCCGCGCGGGGCGCTACGTTCCAGCAGTTCGCGGCAAACAAGTGTCATTGGAGTTTCAATCCACGCGTTCGAACGCGAGCAAGGGCACCATCGACGTAGAGATCGAACAGAAGTACTGCGTTTCAATCCACGCTGTGTACGGCGGAACCACTCATTTCCCGAATATTCGGCGCCATCCTTGCTCGTTCACGCGTCCCGCGCGGGACGCGACGACTTGCTGCAGTGTCCCGGACCTGGATGCACGTTTCAACTCGCGTGCCTCGCGCGAGGTCTGAGCAACGGGGCGGCGCACTGGGTGTGCAATCGGGAGTTTCAATCCACGTGTCCCGCGGGGCACGACGATGTCGGCAACGGCACTGACCGCTCGCTATCAGTTTCACGCCTTGCTCATAGCAACTCGATCAACTCCACGCCGTTAGGAATGAGGGCGCGGTCAATCTTAATCTCGTAATCAGCCGTGAAGTCGCGTGCCGGCTTCTTTTTCCCATCTTCGCAGCCACGTCGTGCGATTTTGACAAGATCAAACAACTTGTGCGCGGGCGCATTACCCAGCGCGCTGGCGTGCTTGAAGACGATCAGCTTTTGGGTAGCCATCAAGCCGCGCGCCGCACTGCGATCATGCTCGAACATGGAATCTTGCACCGGCTCGTCCAAGCTCGACCGGCCGCAAAGCGCATGCCACAGCAGCTCTAGGTCGCCCTCGCTGAATTTGACCTGGTTAGCGAGATGCGCTGAGACAAAGCCGTGCGCAACGTACAACCCGTAAGGCACAGTGTTCTTGCGGCCCATCGTGCGGTTGTCACCACTTTGTTTGTCTGACTCGGCTTGCGTCGCCACAGCCATCCGCGTGATCGAGTGTTCAAGCGAAACGATGGGATCAACCGACCGTGCAAACGTCATTTGAACCGGGCCACGAACCTGACCGCAATTCGGAGCAGATTTGAGGGAGAGGACTGCGCCGAAAGTGCGAATATCGTAGAAATCCTGACACATCTGGTCCTTCCCCTTCTCGGTTTCCTCTCCACTTGGTTTGCGAGGCTTCGCGTCTTTAAGGGCGTTCTTGATCAAACTGCTAATTCTCTTGTCCGGCTTTTCTTCTTTGAGCCATGCGGAGATCGCTTTCTTATCCGCATCAGGCGAGACGACAAGCTCATGAGCTTGATCTTCCTCGTCCTCGTTGATAGTCAGACCTTCCGGCAATTCGAGATCAGCAAACGCCCCCTTCAAATCAGGTGGGACCGGCTTCCGCGATTCTGCGCCGGTATCAATGCCGAGTTTCTTGAACGCAGCGAAATGGGCATCCCCCAAGACAGCTTTTTCTTTGATGTAGATGTCGAATGGCGATTTGTACTCCTTCGTTAGTGCGACGTAGTTTCGGACTTTCCGTTTCAGGCATACATCAGTCACCAAGCCGCAACCGGTCTCGGGATCAACGCGCGGTAGATTGCCAGCGTCAGGATCACCGTTAGGATTGCCATCTTTGACGTCAAAGATCAGAACGAAATCGTAGCGGTTCTTTACGGGGTCACTCATCGTCAGTTTCCTTTCGGTGGCTAGTTGTCATTCCTCCTGGTGAAGAAATCTTGCATTTGGTGATAGTAGCCGATGGCGAATCGCCCTTGGTCATCCAGTTGAAGATAAGAGGGAAAATCATTGATGCCACACATAATCTCGCCGAGCAGTTTCTCGAAATTGACGCGTTCCCCCATGTTGTCCAGATTGGCAAGATGATGTTTGCTCAAACGTATCAATGTTCCGAATACAGCGACGGGGGTCCCCGAAGCCGATCCGTAATACTTGTCACGAATCGTTGAATTCGGTTCTTTCCCGCCCTTCTGAGTGAACTTCCGAATTTGGATTCTCTCGAGTGTGGCGAACAGGCGGCCCAGCCGGTAGCCGATATTAGTGTTGGTCAGATCGAGGCCCACGTGCAGTTCCTCCTTTTGCTTGGGGTTATTGAAACGGGTTGAACGATTGAGACAAGCTTTGATGAGCGCTGCGCGCGGGTAGTTTATGTCGTGTTCCGCGCGGATGCGGCGAATGACAGCCTGCAAAAGCGTTTGCGGATATGGCAAGCCCTCCAGAATCGCGCGCATCATGTCAGCGCCTAAATTTGGGAGGATGTTCTCGGATTTGCCCTGGGTGGCCGTCGAGACAAGCAGTCGGAACAGAGACAGCGTGTCCTGCTCTCGTGCCCCGTGGACAATCCGTGTGTCTTCGAAATACTGACAAATCTTCCCAGACATACCGGCCACCGTGTCCATGATCCAAAAGCGTACAGCGATCCGCGACGAGTTGGGCCCGAGACCTAAAACATAAAACCTCGTCTGACTGTCCTCTTGCGAAAACGCTCCGGTGTGAACGGATTGAAACAGGCTGGCCACGGCCCGGACGTTGCGGTCGGGGTCGTCTCTTGGTGGCTCGCCAAAAAAATCCACGATGTGATCTTCCAACGCACTCGGGCGTTGCGACCAGAAGATAGTGGAGGCATCGCCCACCTGCATTCGTTGCTTAGAACTCTTACCCAGTAGTTGGTTGAGCGCAGTGGTATAGGCGAATGCAGTGGTCTTGCCCACCGGCGCATTAGCACCTTGCTGCTTATTGAAAGACCGGAAGGCATCCAAGTTGAAAGAAACGATGTTTGCGCCACTACTCTGCGCACCCCACACGCCTTTGATGGCGGTATGCAGGCGTTCCATCGTTTGGGTTTCACCGGTCACCAAGCAGATGCTCTTGCCTTCCGCTGTTCCCGCAACTGCAGCTGCCACGGCCGCTTGGACTGACGGCTGTTCGAGAATCAGGCCTGGCTGGCCGGCGAGCTGGAACGAGAGATTTGCGCTCGTCTTTTTCAGTTCTTCCCAACTGCTACCGAATACTTGGAGAGCTTCTACCTTGTCCGGTCTCGATAGGAACGAACGCACTGCCGCCAGTCCCAGATCGGTCATCAGGCCGAGGTCTTCGACTCGCTGCTTGAAGGCAGCGTGTTGTTTTACCACGCGTTTTGGTCGTCCTTTCAAAGTCACACCTAGCACGTATTCGGGATTATCCCAGAGCAAGTTGGCTGCGATGTTCACCGCGCGCTTGACAGTTTGCGGGACAAGATACAGTTTGGCTCGCCGCGCCTTCCCTTCACCTTCATAGGTTTCATTCAAACCAATAGGTGTGCCATCTGGATTCAGCATGAGGACAAAAGGTATTTCCTTCATTTCAAACCCAGCTCGCGGGAGGTCAGGCTTGCGGTCGTAGTATTCCTTAAGGGCCTGTAGGATCATCCCCGCACTCCCACTTGATTCCGGTCAGTATTGATCGCGCCGTTGGCTAGTTGCGCACGGAAGAAGAACGGCTTTGGGTCGTCGGGATCGGTGTAGTCTAAATCGTAGAGCATCCAACCGAGATCGCGGGTCTCAACGATGGGCGTAACTGGTTCAGCTTGCGGGTGAACCAGGCGCAAAGCGGCGGCAAATTCGCGGCAGCCAAGATAGGGCTGGTGGAAGCACTGGCCTTTCGTCGCGCGACGCTCGAACATGGAAGCATACTTGGCTTCCGTTTCGTCTTTGCGGACATCCGGCTTACGGAGTTCTTGCGCTTCGTCAGTATCAAGAAGATATTCCGGCACCGGATTGAGTACGTTGCCTCGTTGATCGGGCGGAATGAACTCGAACACGGCGAACAGGCGGTATTTCACGTCACGCAGGAGGAGCCCGGCGCGTTGTTGGCGTTCGTCTTCGATAAAGATACCGTTGCTGCGCGACGAGGCAACCTTGCCGACTTCGTTGCGGCGGACAGATACCCAGCGGATCGGGGCGAGCACTTCGATGCGTTTCACCTGCCAGCGGATGGCAGGTTTCCACAGAATCGCCTCGAAGATCGCCCTGGCGGCAGAGGGCGTGATGACATCGTAGCTGACCCGCTCCACCTTCATTTCCGGTCGTGTGAAGCAGGCATACGGCCCACTTACTTCCAGGCAGAATCCTCTCATGTTTCACCTCGTGGTTGTCGTCACACTATCAAATCCTCCACTGGCAGATGAGCAGAATACACGTTCAAGCCGATTTGGGGATCATACAGATTCAGAGACGATTGCGCGATGATACCCGGAGCCTTGAGCGGTTCTACTTCTTCGAGTCGTCCATCGGCTAACATGGCGCTCACCATGCGCGTCGGCAAATTGACTGTAAACCGCTGGAGTGCCCGCATGATTTGGCGCTTCGGGCCGGCAACCCGCAATCGGGTTAACCATTTTTCGATCTCGTTTTTCTTGTAACGAACAATGACCGGCTGCTGGGCTTGATCGTCAATGAGTCTGAACTCTTCGGCAGCAGTGCGGAACTGGAAATATAGATGCGGATTCACGTCTTTGATAAGCAGGTCATGAAACTGGCTACCGGTATCGTTGACCTTGGAATAGAACAACTGAAAGTACCGAGTGAAAGCGTCGGGCTGGTGCGGGTCGAAGTCCGGCAGAGAACAGAGTTCACGGGTAGTGTGTTCACCTTTGAGCAGCAAGCCACGCGGAGCTGGTTTGGGCGGCACAAAGACATGAACTTCGCCCATCCGTCCCGCGTCGTTGAGTTTGCCTTCCCTGTTACAGCGACCGGCGGCTTGAGCGATGGAATCGAGGCCAGCTAGGGCACGATAAACGACCGGGAAGTCAATATCGACACCGGCCTCTACCAATTGGGTGCTAATCACGCGTACTGGCAGACGTTTCCTAAGTCGCCAGCGGATCAGGCGAATCACCGCCGACCGGTGCGCACCGCACATAAGCGCGGAAAGATGGATTGTCCCTGTCGGCATGAGCTGGAACAGGTCGTGGCAGTCGCGCCGGGTATTCACGATGCACAGCACTTGATCGTGTTGCTGGAGTCGCTGAGCAAGTGATGCCCAAACAGTCGGCTCATTCAGGGATGTCGGGAAGTTGAAGTGGGTTCGTTTCAGACGCCCGTAGAGGTTTAATTCGTTTGGGATGATTTCGGCGAGCGGGTCGAGTTTGGGCAGGGCGGGCTGGGTGGCGGTGGCCAGCACCAACGTTACGGCGTAATTACGCGTAAGATCATTCATCGCGTCCACGCACGGCCTGAGCAGTTCCGGCGGCAGGAGCTGGGCTTCGTCGAGAATCACCACGCTGTTGACGATGTTGTGGAGTTTGCGACAGCGGCCTGGCTTCGCGGCGTAGAGCGACTCGAAAAACTGAACGTTAGTGGTGATAACCATCGGAGCGTCCCAGTTTTCGGTGGCGAGTTGCGAGCGCAACGTTTCCTTTTCCGGGCTGAGATTGCTGTGATGTTCGACGACGTTCTTGCGCCCAAAGATCCCCGCCAGAATGCGGCCCGTCTGCTCAATGATGCTCGTGTACGGGATGACGTAGATCACGCGCTGCTGCCCGTGCCTCAGTGCGTGACGCAACGCGAAAGCCATCGCGGAAAGCGTTTTGCCGCCCCCGGTTGGTACGGTCAGAGAAAACAGTCCCTTTGGCATATCGGCCTTCTGTTCACAGACGCGGCGAATCGCCCCTCGGATCGCATTCACTGGTGTCTTGGGCGCGTCTCGCTCCAGTCCGTCCAATGCTCGGAAGAACAATGGTGCCAGTCTTTCGAGTCTTGGATACTGCCCACGTTGGTCGGTTTTCTCTCGTTCCATAAACTGTTCAGTGTCGAGGAAATCCGCGTCCACCAAGCACGAGAACAGCATCCTCAACCAAAGATGGAAATTCTCAGACTTAACGAACGCGGGTGGGCGCGCCACCGGGTGCAGTTTGGTCAGGATATGGTCAGCGAATGGAAGAATGCGTTGCAGGTTCTCACGGCCTTCACCCAGTCGAATTTGCAAGGCCGCATTCCCGGTGTCTGCCGGATGCCAGTCTGGCAGCCCCGCATGATGACCAGCGACAAGGTAAGCGAGGACGCGACCAACAAGTTTCAGCCTGTCTTCGGCGCAAGCTGCGCCGGCCGATGAATGGTTCACACGTCCGGAGTCATATCCGGCGTCATCCAGTCCGTTTTCTCGCCGCAAATACCCTTGGAAGATTGAGTCCGCCTTGCCAAGGTCATGCAACCAACCGGCATTCCAAGCCCAGTCGCCGGTGCCCCACGACTCGGCGAATTCGTGCGCCTTCTCGGCAGTGTCGCGCAGATGTGCTTCCAGTGGGTGCCATTGGTCTTGCTGCGCGTTTTCTTTTGAGTGAGCGTATAGAGTGTGTGTCTGTATAGTAAGCATTGTGGTCGGTCCGCTGTCGTCGATCTGAATTGCCATCGGGTTTTCGATAACAATTCGCGGCGTTTTGATCATATTCCAACGAGCGTGTGGGACGCTGCTCCTGTGTAGTCCACGTATATATAGGACACATTGTTGGAGTCCACGCATTTTTTGGAACAACGCGACAAAAACACCTGTGTAACTGAAATGTACTCCGAAGAGGAACTACTACCGCTCTCATCTCTGCAACACTTGGTGTTCTGTGAGCGGCAGTGGGCTCTAATTCATCTCGAACAGCAGTGGGCAGAGAACGAGTTGACAGCGGAAGGTAGGAACCTGCACGAACGCGCCGATGAAGGTGCGGATGAATGGCGTGACGGCGTTCGGATCTGTCGAGGGATCCGGCTTAGGTCGCTGCGGCTTGGGCTGGTCGGTCGGGCCGATGTGGTCGAGTTTCGTCCTACAGCGGAGGGTCCAATGCAGCCTTACCCTGTGGAATACAAACGCGGACGCCCAAAACCAGATCGATGTGACGAGGTCCAACTATGTGCGCAGGCCCTGTGCTTAGAAGAGATGCTGCAACGGCCAGTGCCGGCCGGAGCGATTTTCTATGGCCAGCCACGCAGACGCGCAGATGTAACCCTCGACGCGCAATTGCGACGCGAGACCGAGTCGTTGGCGCTTAGACTACACGAACTTCATGCAACAGGGGAAACGCCAAGAGTTCCGTACCAGAAGAAATGCGACCGATGTTCGCTTTATTCCATCTGCCTGCCCAAGAGCACTGCTGAAAAAAGCGTGAAGCGCTATCTCGCTCGGGCTGTCGCGGTGGCTATTGCTGGAAAGTCCGAGTGAAAAAATTACTGAACACGCTCTACGTCACCACTCAAGGCTCGTATCTCGCCCGCGAAGGAGAGACGGTGGTGGTACGACACGAGCAGGAGAATCGGTTGCGTGTGCCCATTCATACTCTTGTCGGTATCGTGTGCTTTGGACAAGTTTCGTGCAGTCCTCCGCTGATGGGACTGTGCGCTGAAAAGAACGTTGCTCTCTCTTTTCTTACTGAGCACGGGAGGTTTCTTGCGCGGGTACAGGGTCCGGTGAACGGCAACGTCCTTCTGCGTCGGGAGCAATACCGCAAGTCAGACGAGGAACAGGCGGCAGCTTCAATAGCGCGGGCTGCTGTAATGGCGAAAGTGGCGAACTGTCGAACCGTGGTACTCCGCGGGGCTCGGGAGCGCACGGACGGCGATGGCGTGGGTGCGCTGGATGAGGCGGCGGTACGTCTGGCACGAGTGCTCACATCACTGGAGAAGGCCAATACAGTAGATGGCGTTCGGGGATTCGAAGGGGAAGCAGCGAGTGTCTACTTCGGCGTCTTCGATCACCTGATTACGGCTTCCAAAGAAGCTTTTTTCTTTCGTGAACGGAATCGACGCCCTCCGTTGGACAACATAAATGCTCTGCTGTCGTTCTTATATACGCTATTGGTACACGACATTGAGGGTGCTCTAGAAGCAGTAGGGTTGGACCCCGCAGTTGGGTTCCTGCATAGGGATCGGCCCGGACGTCCGGGGCTGGCACTGGATCTGATGGAAGAGCTACGCCCAGTCCTGGCCGACCGGCTGACACTTTCACTTGTCAACCGGCGTCAGGTACAAATGGAGGGGTTCCGCAGAACTGAGAGTGGAGCTGTTGTGATGGACGATTCTACCCGGAAGGAGGTTCTGGTCGCTTGGCAGAAACGCAAACAGGAGGAAATCCAGCACCCTTTCCTCAACGAGCGGATCGAACTGGGATTACTCCCGCATGTGCAGGCGCTGCTGCTTGCGCGGTACATCCGAGGCGATCTAGATGGATATCCGGCATACTTTTGGCGGTGAGATTCAATGATGGTTCTTGTCGCCTACGATGTCAGAACAGATACGGGTGCGGGTCGTCGTCGGCTACGCCGTGTCGCGAAGTTGTGTCAAAATGTCGGTCAGCGCGTACAGTTTTCTGTGTTTGAGTGTCTAGTCGATCAGGCACAATGGGTATCATTCAGGGCTAAGCTCATCGCTGTAATTAAGCAGGAGGAAGACAGTCTGCGATTTTATTTTCTGGGCGCAAACTGGCATGGTCGGGTGGAACATGTAGGAGCCAAACCGACCTATGATCCCGAAGGCCCTCTGATCGTGTGACAACGTGGTCGCCGCGTTGAGCGAACCTAAAGCGGTGGTCAAATCTCTGGGATGTCCGCGCACCTTGCAAATGCCTGTTTATTCAGGAGTTGAGCCTATTCGCTGCCCCGAAGCATCCGTCCAGTGGGTGGTCAAGTGCTTGGATCGCGTTTCGACCCTTCTAACTACTTCAGAAGACATCAGTTAGTATGGGGGCAGTCGCGCCCCGCGCGGGGCGCGTGGATTGAAACCACGCAGAGTAGGCATGTGCGAGCCAGCGCGAGCTTGGATTGGTCGCGCCCCGCGCGGGGCGCGTGGATTGAAACTCGCAGTCAGGTAGACAAGGAAAAATGATAACGTGGTCGCGCCCCGCGCGGGGCGCGTGGATTGAAACTGGTTCATCTCGTCGCTGAGTAGGAGGGCCGCGAGTCGCGCCCCGCGCGGGGCGCGTGGATTGAAACGGACCGTAGCGAGTGATTACCGTGATGGGCTGAGGTCGCGCCCCGCGCGGGGCGCGTGGATTGAAACTCAACCGCAGCGACACTGTACCGTCCCGCCCGTGCCGTCGCGCCCCGCGCGGGGCGCGTGGATTGAAACAATAGAGGCGATGGCGAATCGGCGCCGTGCGTAGGGCGTCGCGCCCCGCGCGGGGCGCGTGGATTGAAACACGGTCCAGGTGCAATCGATGTGGACCTTGATCGCGTCGCGCCCCGCGCGGGGCGCGTGGATTGAAACAAGAGAACGCCGGAATCCTCGCTGAAACTTTTCGTCGCGCCCCGCGCGGGGCGCGTGGATTGAAACACCGCTGAACGTCGCGGCCAGCGCCGCATTCGAGGGTCGCGCCCCGCGCGGGGCGCGTGGATTGAAACGACAAGATTGAACAGCGGCCAACCGAAACCATGTCGTCGCGCCCCGCGCGGGGCGCGTGGATTGAAACCTCGATTGCGTGCTCCGCCAGCCGGACGATGGCCGTCGCGCCCCGCGCGGGGCGCGTGGATTGAAACGTGTCTCATGAAGCCTACAACGAGGTTTCGGCTTGTCGCGCCCCGCGCGGGGCGCGTGGATTGAAACACAAATACCCGCGCCTCGGCGACCGCTGGATTATGTCGCGCCCCGCGCGGGGCGCGTGGATTGAAACGAGCAGGTAGCCGCGAATCCAGCCCTGCTGCATTGTCGCGCCCCGCGCGGGGCGCGTGGATTGAAACAACGGAGGAGCGTCATGGCGCAACGGTTGCTTGGTCGCGCCCCGCGCGGGGCGCGTGGATTGAAACAAACAACTCCAGCGCGACGCCAAGCGCCAGCGGGGTCGCGCCCCGCGCGGGGCGCGTGGATTGAAACCTACGAAGCAGGTCGCCGTACATAGTCACCGTGGGAGTCGCGCCCCGCGCGGGGCGCGTGGATTGAAACAACCTCCCTTCGCCGCGCCTACGCCGAACACCGCGTCGCGCCCCGCGCGGGGCGCGTGGATTGAAACCATCTGGCTTGGGCGCAATCACGTCACAGGAATAGCGTCGCGCCCCGCGCGGGGCGCGTGGATTGAAACGCGTAGAGTCGCCGGTCGGATCGGCAGATTGACTGAGTCGCGCCCCGCGCGGGGCGCGTGGATTGAAACGATGGCACTGCTTCAAGCAGGACGCATCGCGCCGTCGTCGCGCCCCGCGCGGGGCGCGTGGATTGAAACGTCCATGCGGATGTCGAGACGTCCGACAGATGCTCGCGTCGCGCCCCGCGCGGGGCGCGTGGATTGAAACTGCGATAGCTGCGGATGGCATTGCCGAGTCGGCGGTCGCGCCCCGCGCGGGGCGCGTGGATTGAAACACGCCGCGGCAGAGCGCAAGCGCGTAGCCGCTGAATGGTCGCGCCCCGCGCGGGGCGCGTGGATTGAAACGCGTCATTAACGCTCAGCGCATGCCGCGACAGTCGGGTCGCGCCCCGCGCGGGGCGCGTGGATTGAAACAGTTGCATGCCGATACTCGCGCCATGGGAACACAAGTGTCGCGCCCCGCGCGGGGCGCGTGGATTGAAACAACGCAGTAGTCGACAACTCAGCGCCGTTTGCGGTCGCGCCCCGCGCGGGGCGCGTGGATTGAAACCTCTTGAGGCGCGCGAGCTCCTTCGCGTTCTGGGGTCGCGCCCCGCGCGGGGCGCGTGGATTGAAACGACGCCAAGGGCCAATCTTCGTCGCATGGCGACATGTCGCGCCCCGCGCGGGGCGCGTGGATTGAAACAAATCCAGCTTTGCGGGCGAAGCGAATCGCGAGGGTCGCGCCCCGCGCGGGGCGCGTGGATTGAAACTCGCCCAGGTCAACGGCAACGCGCGGAAATCCAAGGTCGCGCCCCGCGCGGGGCGCGTGGATTGAAACGCTTTCAACTGGTCGCCCGTGCCGGCCATCACGATGTCGCGCCCCGCGCGGGGCGCGTGGATTGAAACCAAACATGGCGGAACGCGCCGAATCCGAAAAGCTCGTCGCGCCCCGCGCGGGGCGCGTGGATTGAAACGGACGCATCGTTGCGCGCCACGCCACTACCGCCGGGTCGCGCCCCGCGCGGGGCGCGTGGATTGAAACCATGTCAAAGCTGGAATCGTCCTTGTACTCGGTGGTCGCGCCCCGCGCGGGGCGCGTGGATTGAAACGTCTTCCGAGCGCTCGGCTTTCACCGCGGCTTCGTCGCGCCCCGCGCGGGGCGCGTGGATTGAAACATCTGCTGCATGATCAGCTTGGTCTGCTGTTCGGTCGCGCCCCGCGCGGGGCGCGTGGATTGAAACAGCAGTTAGCGTGCCCAGTGTATGTTTCATGGCGTCGCGCCCCGCGCGGGGCGCGTGGATTGAAACGTGAACCCGACGCGACATGCAATCGCATCATCACGGTCGCGCCCCGCGCGGGGCGCGTGGATTGAAACTTTGGTAATCACTGAAGAGATTGCGGCGCGCGTCCGGGCGTCGCGCCCCGCGCGGGGCGCGTGGATTGAAACTTATGCGGCGGATTGTTGATGTCGGTGATCGACACGTCGCGCCCCGCGCGGGGCGCGTGGATTGAAACAACTGATCGAGGTGAATGCAGGGGCGGCCTGCGCGTCGCGCCCCGCGCGGGGCGCGTGGATTGAAACGCTTAATCACGCGACTTGTTGTACTGCCTGGTCGGTCGCGCCCCGCGCGGGGCGCGTGGATTGAAACTATAAGACTCGCCACGCGTTCCGCACTCACGTCGTGTCGCGCCCCGCGCGGGGCGCGTGGATTGAAACGCTCTGCCTGGCGGCGGAGCGATAACGGAGTACTCTGTCGCGCCCCGCGCGGGGCGCGTGGATTGAAACGTCATGCGCCGCGCTGTCATCATGCCGCCGTTATGCGTCGCGCCCCGCGCGGGGCGCGTGGATTGAAACACGATACGCGAAGGCGAGCGTTCGCGACGTGCATCCGTCGCGCCCCGCGCGGGGCGCGTGGATTGAAACATCGGAGAAACGCGACATGAGATCACGAAGACGTCGTCGCGCCCCGCGCGGGGCGCGTGGATTGAAACATCGCCACATTGACGCAATGGCACAGAAGTGCTGGTCGCGCCCCGCGCGGGGCGCGTGGATTGAAACTCAATACGTCATTGTACACGATCATCACGTGTCCGTCGCGCCCCGCGCGGGGCGCGTGGATTGAAACAGGTAGTTCGCCGCGCTGATTAGCACGTTATAGCCGTCGCGCCCCGCGCGGGGCGCGTGGATTGAAACAGGTAGTTCGCCGCGCTGATTAGCACGTTATAGCCGTCGCGCCCCGCGCGGGGCGCGTGGATTGAAACAGTTCGTGGTTGATGCGCTGGCGTTCGTCGAGGGTGTCGCGCCCCGCGCGGGGCGCGTGGATTGAAACCGCAGTGGCTGATGTCGGTGCTCGGCCTGACCGTCGCGCCCCGCGCGGGGCGCGTGGATTGAAACGTGATCGCATCGCGCAGACATCCGCCGCCGAAGCGTCGCGCCCCGCGCGGGGCGCGTGGATTGAAACTATCTTCCCGATGGCACGCTGATCGCGAACGTGCGGTCGCGCCCCGCGCGGGGCGCGTGGATTGAAACAACGAACTCTTCGGCCACATGAACGGCGACCGCTTGTCGCGCCCCGCGCGGGGCGCGTGGATTGAAACCTCGATATCGGGGAAGACTATGTGCGAGTGCGCGTCGCGCCCCGCGCGGGGCGCGTGGATTGAAACATGTACGAGATTGACATCGAGAAATTCCGCTCCGTCGCGCCCCGCGCGGGGCGCGTGGATTGAAACACGAAATGAAACTGTATCGCAAGCGACCATATGACAATCTCGCCCTGGCGGTGCCTGTTGGACGTTGTACTACACTTTGTTCGAATGTTTTTACTGCCTGGCCCGGAATGGCGGGAAAATTTTGGCGCGGGTCGAGCAAACTCTGTCAAGGCGCCTGCCCGCGTAGCGGCGACCTTTAGGTCGGCCTTGACAGGGTTTGCGCCCGCGCTACGCTGCCATTATCCGGGGCAGGCAGGGTTCTAGAAGCCGAGTCCAAGGCCTATGCCGTGCTCCCGCTGTTGCCCTTGGGAGGGCTTCCCGTTGCTGGTTCGCGGAGCGGCGCAAGCGGAGCGATGCACGCCTACTTTTCCTGTTTCCAGCACAGATGCGGTATTCTTCAGTTGAGCCCGGACAGGCATAGAGCATGCCTAATCCGGGCTTGAGTTTTTGATTGACAAAGTATACAGGCTGTGTATTCTTAGGATGACCGACTACTCCATTTCCGAAGCGGCACGTCAGTTGGGAATTCAACGCCGAACGCTTTACAAATGGATTCGTGAGAAGCACGTTCCCGCACCCTCAACGCGTGTAGTAGCTGGCACTCGACTCCGGTTCTGGACCGAAAATGGCATGCTCAAGCTAAGGCAGTACAAGGCCGCACGATTCTGGGGTAAAGGCAAGAGTAAGAAAAGCAAAAGAAGTTCCAAACCATAGTAAGAGTGAGGAAGCGGGACGCGCAGGTGCTTGAACACCCAGCGCGCCCCTGACCAAGCGTCGCACCGAAGGTGCAACGATGGCTGCAATAGAAGTTAACTGGTTCCTTTTCTGCACGCAAGCTTTGCACCGCGTGCGCTCTGCAGAGACAATAAAGCCGTCTTATCTGTGCGAAGATTCCCCGCCGTCGCGTAGCCCACACGATTTTTGTCTCTGTTTGATCAGCTCATTCCTATCGTCGGGAGACGTGTGTCCGTGCGGCTCGGGTATTTCTTGTTCCGATAGTTCGCACTGGAGTTAAGGAGGAGTCCGATGCAAAAGGCCCATCTCTACGAAGCAATTCTTTTGGTGAACCGAGGAGTTGATGATGCGGTTCGGGGACTGGAACGTCTCAAGCGTGCGAAGGATTCAGGCTTGAAGCCGGCGTACTTCGACGAAAAAGCGACACTCTTCGAAGTACATCGCGCGGCGCTGAACGGTTATTTCTGCAACAACATTGAGAGTGGTGAGAATCGGGACGCAGTCCGTTTTGAAAAGAGGCACCGCGAACACGAAAAGAGAATGTTGGATGAAGTGCAGGTCTATCAGGACGTGCAAGCGGTTGAGGAAAGCCGCCGCCTGGAGGGGAAAGCGCCCAGAGTGCGCTTCTTCAGTAGCGAAGAGCAACAGGCATGGGAGCGGCAGTACCCGAAACCGCCCAGCGACGTTCCGGGCGAAGTACAGCGTCGCAAGGGAGAACAGGAATGAATCTTCGCCTCTTTCAGGAACTCTTGGAGTTGAACCTGGCATTTGAGCAGGTTCTTCAACATCTCCAACGCATGGAGAAGATGCGGCTCTTCCACAGTGACACAATCCGCTATGCCCGCGCAGACGTGGAAAGCGCACGCGTGGATGCCAACCGAGAATTCTTCGACAACTTTGACGATATTGTTGAGAACGACGCAGTTTGGGCTTACAAGTTCCAACGCGAATACAACCGGAAGATCAAAGACCCGGACGACATCTATCTCGAACTCAAGGACTCCGAGGAGAGGCGCAAGAAAAAGGGATTGCCTCCACGCCTGGTAATCCTGCCCGGTTGGGACATGTCCGACGAGGAACGCCACGACGAGGAGCTGGCGAAAAAGCGAAAGCGTGCCGGGAACAAGCGTAAGAAAACAGCAAAGAAACGTGAATCGAACCACTCGAAGCCTTCACGACGCGGAACAGGCCAACCACAAGCCAAAGCCAGGCCGACGCCGAAAAAGGGGGACGACCAATGACGAAGCGGAAAGCACCGGAGACGCAAGAGGCACGGTTACCCTCCCACGGAAGCCGTTATCCCGGTGTCCACGGTAAGACAGTGGATTGGGCCGAACACGCTTTTGAGGAAGGCATGCTATATGTCCGCGTCCGCTTTACCGACAAGACCGAGCTGTGCTGGGTTCTTCAGACGGCTCATGTGATCCTCGAAGCAGACTTGAGCGACTGGAAAACCGGGGACTGCAAGCAACTGAAACTATTCGTAGAGAACGAAAGCGATTGGGGTACGTGATGCAATCGCAACATCACACCTGCTTATCCGGGGAGTGTCATTCGGGAATGCAGGATCAGAGACCAAGGCCAAAACCCTGACCAATCTGATTCGTGTGCGTGGTTTGTGGTTCTATCTTGTGCGCCGCTGGCTCCTGCTGAATCGCTGGGGAATGGGACACATCGCGGCTGAGTGCCTGCCCCAGCGTCGATGCATTGTTCGTATAAATCTGTGCGTCATAGCGTCCACGCGAGACAGCGACATAGGCCATGCGGCTGTTGAGCAGATCCTTAGCTCCCAACTCGGTGTCCACGTGAATCAGTACACGGTCGGCAGTCTGGCCCTGGCTGGAGTGGCTGGTCATGGCATACCCATGATCGAGATGCAGATGCTTGCGCGGATCGAGATCAACCGTCCGACCACCGTCCATCTTCAAGCGCAGCTGCCCGTCTCCGTCGATGCTCTCGATGGTCCCCAACTCGCGGTTCGCAACTTTCAGTTCGTTGGCCGGTGTGGTGAATTGGATGCGGTCGCCCACTGAGAAACTCCGCATCTCCTCTCGGAAGACGGAGACGCCCTGCTGTCGGCGTGGATCGTAGGTGCGCTCCATGCCGTCCTGGTGTTCAACCGTCAGCCGGTTTTTCGGAGCGTCGATGCTCCTTACTTGTGCGTACTCGCCTTTCCCGATGCCGGTCTCTTTCGATGCCCGTGAGTAGCGCAGCACGTCTCCCACTTCATACCGCTCGGCCCATGTGCGGTCGGCTCCGGTGAGATCCTGACGCGGCACCAGCGTCCTGATGCGGTGCTCCTCGTTGCTGACGAGGCCACCCCGCTGCAATTCCGCATGGATGTGCTCGTTGATCTCCGCGCGCGAGCGATTATCGGGAGAAATCACCAGCGTGTTCTCCGGCGATTTTGCGCACTCCTTCGCCAGGGCGGCGATGCGCTCGTCGTGGCCCTGTATCTCATGGACTCGGCCCTGCCGGTCGAGATTTTGTAATGCTTCGCGCACTTCGCCACGCGCAAGCTGCTCGACTACCTGTTTCAGTTCCGGGTCTTTCTGGCGCACGATCTCTTCGAGCTTGATTGTCTTCATGCCGGCGTCCTGGAGTTGCGCGAAGGGCCGCCCAGCCTCGACCGCCTCATGTTGCCGCCGGTCGCCGACGAGCAAAACACGGTCGTTGAGACGGAGCCGGTTTACAAACTCATGCACCTGCCTTGTTGATGCCAGCGAGGATTCGTCGAGCACATAAAGCCGTTTCTCACCGCTATCCGGCTGCTGTCCTCGTACCAGATGCTTCTGGAGTGTGGATGTCTCCATGCCTGCCTCCCCGAGCTTCTGCGCCGCGCGGGACGTTGGCGCGAAGCCTTCAACTCGGTATCCCTCGGCCTCCGCGCCTTCGCGGATAACGGACAGAGTCGTCGTCTTGCCCACGCCTGCAATGCCGTCTAAGCCCACAACCTTCTCCCGCGAGAGAAAGATTTCGTCTACCCCCTGGCGCTGCGAAGCATTCAGTTCCGGGTGGCGATCTTCCGTGGCGATTCGCACCTGCGGCGAGACCAGCATCGGATCGCTGTAGTCGCGCCGATTGCCTTCCTGCATCCGGTCAACGATCTCACGCTCCATGCGTATCATCGCGGCGGTCGTGTACTGCTTGCCAGCGCCAACGTGCGAGACTTCCCGGAACTCCCCAGCCTCTACCCTGCGCTCGAACTCTTGCCGAACCTGCGTATACGTAGTTTCTCCTATGCCGCGCCCGAGCGCAGTTTCAAGAATCGCACGGCGCTCCCCTACAGCCGATCTCTCGAAGACATGATCGCGCGCCCAGGTCACCGCCCGCTGCGCCTGAACCTCCGGGTACTGAATCCGATACTGCCCGTGTTCGCGCGCTTGGGAGACTATGCGGTCCGCCTGATGTCCATACTGTGCCGCCAGCTCGCGGTGCCGCTGCAAGACTTCTTCCGGCGATAGCAGTTCCTTGCGGTCGCGCGTATGGTGGGCGGCGATTTGCGCTGCCGCGGCTCCGTCGATTCCCTGTTCTCGGAGATGGTCTTTGATCTGTTCACGTCGCGGACTGGAAGCTTCCAGATATTCCTTCGTGTAGCCTCGAATTTCCGGCTGTCCATGCTTACCGCGCTCCAGTTCGTAGCCCAGCTTTTCCAGACGCAGCGCCAGTTCCGACCGGTAGACTGCCGTGATGTAGCGCTGTGACACGAACATCTCGTGCGGCTGCAAAGCACGCATCTGTTTCCCGTTTTCGGGAGTGCTCTCCCGCTCCGTCATGTTGAAGATCACGCCATGGGTATGAAGCTGGGGCGCAGCATAGCCATCGACGGGCCGCGCGGTATCGTGCTCGAAAGTGGCGGTAATGAATTTTCCGGTTGTCTCAGGCGCATGCACATTGCCGATCCGCGCCTGCGTGTACCGCTCAAGTTCTTGCAGCGCGGTGCGGACACTCTCCCGATGTGCCTCCCGCACTCGGTCATCGCCACCCACGAGAGCGGTGAGCGATACCGACTTCGGCGCAGAGAATGTGGCGTCCCACCCGGCGCGATGCTCGGCGCTGGTCACCTCTCTGCCAAATTTGCCTTCATAGGTTCTCGAAACTTGATGTCGGACAAGCTGCTCTTCGGTGTGCGGATGTTGGCCTTCACTCAGTCGTGCAAAGTGTTCAGAACCAACGCCACCTTGCAACCCCCACTGCTCGGCGAGTCTGCCCTGCCACTCACTGTGACCCTGCTGATCGCGACTCCAGTAGTTCTGTTCCTGCGAGGCAAACTCCCGCACATGGTAGGTCTGCGCCTGGCTGGCCGACAGCGGTTTCGAGATCGTAAGCATACCGAACGCTCCTCAAGCGGCAAGTGATGTTCTTGGCAATTTGTCTCTCATTCGATTCCCTTCGTTTTCTCCCAGGCGAACGCCTCTTTGGGTTTGGTCTCGGGCGCACCGATGGTCGAACCATTGACCGTCGGAACAAAGAGCGCGAGCATCGGCTGGGTAGGCTTCTTTAGCGGATCGGCGGGAGCGTTCGGGGGCACTGATGGCGCTGGTTTCGGCGCAATCTCTGGCATCTGCCGTTGCGAAAATCTCGGCAGTCTGAATCGGATTCTGCCCATCTTTATCCTCCATCTCTGGATCAAACTTGGCCGAGGTCGGCGCCATTCGATCGTCTCTCTATCCCGCCGTTTACGTGGGGACCGGTTCTGCAAAACACTTCGCACAGCCAGTAGCAAAAGGAACATCGCGGCTACCCAAAGCAACGGCGTCAAGAGCGAAAAGCTTCTGGGAAAAGGCGTGGCACTCATGGCATACGAGCTCTTTCCTTGCCCTCGCGTGCAAAGAATTCTTCGAGAAGCTTGCGCGCCTGCTGAAGCTTTCGTGCGTCTGCCTGGTCGCGAATTTTGAGGACGGAATCAGGCGACAATTGTCCGCCTTCCGATGCCGCTTGAGAAGCTGCATGGAAGAGATTCAAGAGCGTGTAACGCACCGCCCAGACTTCGGACAATACCAGTTCGGCGGGATCGGCAGGCCGCTGTCGCGCAGCGCACAGAGCGGTCTGACGCAACCACTCGGAGAGGGCTTGTCCCGCAGCTTCGGCGGCAGCTTCTATTTCTGCCAGTTCCTCGGGAGTCAGTCTCGTGGCCGCGGTCTTGGTGCGGAAGCCGGGCTTCGCCTCTTCTCCGAACGGCAAACTGGACTGTGGATCAGCTTGAACGCGGGGACCACTCATTGGACAAACCGCCTTGTTGCACTCCTGCGCTTGATTCCGCTGCGATTGAACTGCGTAATTGTTAGTTCACAGGAAGCCCTTGCGCTTCAACGCGTTTACGCGAGTCGATACTCTGGAGCACCTTTCGCAAACAAACATCATTGTTCGATATCTCAGTCACTCAGCAGTTGACGAATTTTGTTGACGCAGCGAAAGTTAACCTGCGTAAACGCCGAAGTTTCATCTGGCGCTCCGCAGTTCCCAAATTGGGGGTGACGTGTCCACACTTCTTCCGGTGCGAAGCACCGCGTTCTTACAACTCGCCATACTTAAGAGCCAGCGCGTCCCACAGGCGGCGTACTTGCGGAGCCTGCCACGCGCGTCGAAACAGCTTCTTGATGGACTGCCAGTCTTCGCCACGAAAGTTAAACGTAATTCCGTTGTCACCAGCGCGAAAATTCACGCCGATTTCGTCCTTCTCGTCAGCCACCGTGTACGCGAGAAAATAGCGGCCATTCCAGGAGATCAGCACCCGCCTCACATCCAGCCGTTCTAGGATCGTCCTGAATTCCGAAATCTTTGGGTATCCCTCCACGGGATAGAGCGGCGCAAGTCTTCCGGGGAAGGACAACCAAACGGAAAAGCCTTCGCTCGGCGAGCGCACGAATTCGAGACGGTAGTCGCCTTCTTCAAATTTCGGTAATGGCGGATTCAACGGAGCGTCCATTCCCCCTGCCGAAGAGTTCGGATCTTGCAAGGGCTTGCCATAGTGAAAATAGTGGCCGCGGGCGCACACGCGCCACAGGGTCGGCCAGAACGGCCGAAGCGCCTCGTTTAGCCTCTCGATATTGGGGAAGTCTAGCTCGTCGAGGAGAAAGTAGAGGTTCCGGGCGACAAAGATGGGTCTCTGCCGTCCTTCTGTCGGGTTTTTTAGCATCCGAATAGTGTGGGTGACGGCGCGCCGAACATCGTCGCTTCCGATCTCTTCCGGTTTCTTCGCTTCGGCTTGCCGATCGGGCGGGAGATGTGCGACGAAGAAAGAGTCCAAATGGGTCTTGTTTGGTTTGCGAAGCAAACCGTAAACCGCATGGAATGCCTCAAGGATTCCGGCAAGAGATTCATATGAAATCTCCGTCTGTGCGGTATTGGCAAATCTCTCCACTCCGTGCAGACAGAAATAGGCAACGGCGGTCCATTCTGCTTGCGAAAGCGGGAGCTTTGAGTCTGCCTTTCGGCGAATCATTAGCAGAGAATCGGTCGGCTCGGTAAGCAGACTTACCAGCTCAAGTCGTTCTTCTTTTGAGGACTCAAGAAGCTGCTTTGCCGCCTCCGATGTGGAAACGGGTTCGCCGCTCTTCATGGACATGAGCACCTTTAAGCCCTCAAGCTTTAAACGCAGAGCCTCGGAAATACGAATGGAGATCACTGGCTGCTGCGCTATCGCTGCCTTCTCCGTCGTGAGCTCTCTTTCGGTCAATTTCACCTCCTATGCGTAACGATACAGCTTGACTATATGTGTACACCTGCGCTACCGTCAAGGGCAATGTCGTCCACGAGGGGCGGATGAGTCTCCCCTCAGGAGTAGATGAACCATGCCCCAGCCAATCGTGATGAAAAAACCAGCCATGCCTCAGCTCGTCAACACGCGCAAGGCCGCTGAGATTCTCGGACGCTCAGCAGCAACATTGAAACGATGGCGCGCCGAGGGAGTCGGGCCGAATTGGATAGAACTGCAAGGTCGGGTTAGTTATGATGTGAATGTTCTTTTGGAATACATCCAGAAGAACACACGAGTTGCTTCCGTGCGGGCTGCAATGGAGGAAGCTCGTGAAGCTGTTTAAGAAAGCGAAGTCCAAGTTTTACTGGTATGACTTCACGGTGCGCGGACAGCGCTACCGTGGGTCAACCAACGAAACAAAAGCGGCCAGGGCGGCAAAGGTTGCTGGTCTGAAACTCGGCCATGTGGTCGAGAATACAGATCCGCTTCCCCAAAAAGCTCCTGTGTTGCTGGAGTTTTCCCGGCGCTTCCTGGAATGGCTGGACAAGGTCAGACTGGAAGACAAAACCAAAACCTACTACCGCGATGGCTGGCGACTCCTCAAGACGACAACCGTCGTGAATATGCGATTGGATCAGATCACCAGGGACGTTATCGAAACTTTGCGGTTTTCGGGCGCGTCCTCAAATGCCAATTGCGCGCTGAGAACGTTAAGAAGGATGCTGCACAAGGCGGAGGAGTGGACACTGATTCGCCACGCTCCGAAACTCAAACTGATGAAGGAATACGGACGTTCACTCAGGCTTGACGATGAAGCGGAAAAGAAATTGTTGGTGGGCGCCGCCGCCTGCAATTGGCGGAAATGCAGCCTTCAACTTTTCCAGGACATCATCATCTTGATGCGCGATACGGGCATGCGTAACGAAAGAGAGCTTTACCGGATGCGCATCGAGAACCTGGATTGGAAAACCCGCGTGATCTTCGTGCCGGACAGCAAGACCGAAGAAGGAAGGAGACGCGTGCCGATGAGCAATCGCGTCTTTGACGTTCTT
Organism: uncultured Acidobacteriaceae bacterium; assembly: GCA_963818235.1. GTDB lineage: Bacteria > Acidobacteriota > Terriglobia > Terriglobales > Acidobacteriaceae > Sulfotelmatobacter. The sequence continues at coordinate 808,768 of CAWFRI010000003.1, read as the reverse complement.
AAACAGCGGTGCGGAGAAAAACGCGAAGGATGGGTTTTCCCGTCGAAACGCGCCGAGTCTGCTCATCTCACCACAATGGCGAAGAGATTTCGCGAAGCTAGGGTCAAAGCTGGGCTTCCCGAAGATCTTGTCCTCTATTGTGGACGGCATGATTACGGCACCCGGATTCTGAAGAGAACCGGAAACCTGGCTGCCGTCATGAGAACCATGGGACACAGGGATGTGAAGACTGCGATGCAGTATCAACATCCCGAACTAGAGATCGTGCGCGCTGCGCTCGATCAAGACACGACAGTGGAGAAACGGGCGTAGCCGGATTGAGTTACGGCACACTTTACGGCACACCCAAAACATCGACTCCGGTAAGTGATTGAAAAGATGGTGAGCGCGGTAGGAATCGAACCTACAACCTACTGATTAAGAGTCAGTTGCTCTGCCAATTGAGCTACGCGCCCATGGTGAGACGTTGCGAGTGGGGCAATCTGCGATTGTAGCATTTCCCGACTCTTAAGTCATGGGCACAGGCATGCAAGTTTGGCACATTTGATGAATGATCCGACTACAGTTCCCCATATTCGAACAAACCGGCTCATTCTTTTTTCTTTCGTACCTCCATCACGAGCGAACGGCGGACTCCATAACGTACTACCGGACATCTTTCCGAACGTCTGTTGTTTCCCCTGAGGCGTGAGGGAAGAACTTTCGCAGACGCCCAGCAGGCCCGGCAGAAAATCGACGCGCTCATCACTCCGGGACAGCAGAATACTCTCCACGCGTGCCAGCAGCAGCGCAGCGTCAATGGCTCACAAAATGGCACCCATCGCGCCGGAGCTTCTGGGCCGTGCGGAAATTTCGCCGCAGCGCAGGGCCGACAGGGCTCGTCAAATGGCCGATCCAATGACAACAATAGCCAGCAGCCTCCGGCAGATGCCCCTCAAAACTGACCGTGGCACAGTACCGCGTCGGGCCGCACCGCCAACTCTGAGGGTCGGAGTTACGAGCGCTGGCGCGCTTCCGCGGCCAAACCCTGAGCCTCGCTGACCACCGGACGGCGAGGCGGCAACAGTTCCGACCCCATCCCTGAGCGTTTTTCCACCGTGCCAATCACCGGAGCATCATCCAGACCATCGGCATAGGCCATAGAGACGAACCTCTGCTCTGAACATAAACGATCAATCAACCGCTGCTGCCAGGAACTGAGCACGGCATGGGGAAGAATAGGAAAGTGACGGAACATCCATAGGAAATAAGCGCGTTGAAGAAATGAGGGCATTACGTATCGCGGACCGATGGGAGTCTGCACTTGCACCACACCGTCCGCCAGCTTGTCAATCCACATAACCGGGCCACCTAGTTACTGATTTTGGCCAGAGCAATTCTTGGGCCGCCATTATTGCACCAAGGGTGGGCCTAAGGAAAGCACTTTATCAAACATTTCGCGAATAAACCCTCTGTGAGGCCCGCGAGCTCAATTCCTCTGGGGGAGCAGCCCCGGGTTAGTACCCTAGACCGTTGGCAAGACGAGACAAATCCAGACTGGGGAGCACTTACGTCGATATCGGAATTTCCGGCATTATATCCATTCTGCGGATCTCGGCAGCTACTCCGAAATCCTTGCCTGGCCCCAGCTCCACACGCAAAACGCGAGCATGGCAGCAAACCCAGCATTTTTCTCCGGAGGTAAGCTCGGGAGGAAGAATGAGAACCAATTCCAGCTCCGACCCCTCTACCATCCGAGACTCGGTATAGAAAAACATACCACCGGCGCTCACATCGCGAGTCTGTGCGCTCGATTCCGCGTTCCCCGCGCTTCGGACGCGGACGGGCACGCTGGCAACCACTCTCTGGCGCGAGCGCCGATCAGCCTTAGAATTCATTTATTTCTAATCTTAATTTTGGGCCGCCCAGCATTCAGAAGCGCAGCAAAAGCATAACGCCAGCAGACGCTTTCGCTTCGGCTGGCGCTAGATAGTATAGAGCAACTCTGCCCTGAGCAGCCAGGCTCCCTAGATCTCGGTAGTGTCTGAAATGTAAGACACTACCTAGATCTCCGGGCGCCGCAGTCGCGCAGCTGGCACCACCAGAGCCTGCTCCATGGTAGGAACATTCGTTCCACGCAGTTTAGCTTCAGCCAGGGCCAGCTTATCCGGTTGGTTGGTCTGGTAGTAAGCCTGCACCAGCAATTCCATGGTGAAGGGATTATTCTCGTCTTCTTCCAGATGGCCAATGGCCTCGTCGAATTTTTTCTGATCCATCAGCAGCGTTCCAGCCGCCCCATTGTAGGAGCCCTGAATCACGCGATTTCGGCTGCCGGCGGCCATTTCATCGAGTTTCTTGAGCGACTTCTCAGCCAGCGCGGCTTCGCCGGCATGGGCGGCTCGCACCGTACGATTGCGTAGAATTCGCGACAGTTGCTCATTCCTGTCTGAAGCGGAGATCGTGCCGTAGTGACCCAGAGCATCTTCCGCACTCTGCAAACATTTCAGCGCGGTGGCGTCCTGGGCTTGATACTCAGCCAGGTGAAGATAGGCCTGGGATTCCTGCAAGTCCTGTTCTTTGGCGTGCCCGGTCGCCGCAACCTCCAGAAAAAGCTTGTCCGCTTCCCCGAACTTACCATCGCGCACCCAGGTCATCGCTTTCTGCATGGTGTAGGTCAACCGGTCGGCTTCGGTGTGTGCGAACCGGATGGCCTTATCGTATTCAACTCGCGCCTGCTCCTGATTCCCCATCAACGCATACGTATCGCCCAGCCCAACTTGAGACGTGACAAAATCAGGGTCGATCTTCAACGCCGCTCGATAGTGCTGCAACGATCCTTCAAAATTTCCTGCCATGCGCAGCAATTCCCCGTAAGAATCCTGCGGATTCGGCTCCTTGGGCAGAAGCGCGACGTAGCGGTCCATGGCCGCAAAAGCGTCAACAAACTTGCGGTTGCGCGCATCCACATAAGCCAGATCGTTCAGCGCAGCGGGAAAATTCTTGTCAATGGCCAGGGCTCTCTGCATCATTTTCCCCGCCTGCTCACTCCCCTCCGATCCCATCAGCCAGTTCCCTGCCAGGTAAAGCAAATGCTTGTCCTTGGGATACATTTCCAGCATGTCGTTCATGGCGGAAATCCCACCGATGAAGTCGCCTTCCTGTACCTTCGCAATCCACGCCACCATCAACTGCTCCCCTGGGGTCGCCTTCTTCGCCAGGCTCTTCGCCTTTTCGCGAGCCGCGCTCACTTCCTTAGGATCGCTGCTGTTAAAGGCGATCCACGCCCAAGCCACAGCCAGATTGGGATCTTCCTTCACCGCAGCACGCCAATCGTCGTTGCAGCGCTCAAGATAGAGGTTCTCGTAGTCCTCCATGCCCTTGGCATAGAGCGCGCGTGCCGGCTCGGACGAAGTAGTCACCGGCATCATCGCCGAAGCCGATTGCTTAACATGGTGGGCATAAACCGGCGCGGCAAAGCACACGCCAAGAATGAAAACAACGCAGATGGAGTGACGCATGAAATTCTCCGCAACAGACGCTTTGGGGGAAGAAGATAAGAGCAGCGTAACATTGCGGTAACTACGCTAAGTAGTGACGGAAGGCCAGCGACTGGTGTTGCGAGGGCAAAAACAAAACCCCTGCCGCGAGCGGCAGGGGCCTGGAACGAACACTCTCCTAGAAAGTGAACTTTGCCGCGAGTTGAATCCCGCGCGGGCCGCCGCCTCCTAGGAACGGATTGCCGATGCCCACGTCGCCGGTAGCGGTAATTTGATAGTAGCCCGTCCCAACCTCCCGGTTGCCCGCGGATTGGAAGCTACAACTGCACGCCGGATTGGAAGGTCCGCTCGCCGGGTCCGCAATGAAGTTCGGCAGGAACGGATTGGCGAAGTTAGGGTGATTTGGGAGGTTGAAGAAGTCGGCGCGAAGCTGAAGTGCAACACGCTCGGTAAGGGCCGTATTTTTGTAGATGGCGAAGTCGAACTGCCGGAAATTCGGTCCCCGGAATTCATCCCGCCCCTCGTTGCCGTAGTGACGCGTTCCGATGACGCAGTCGGAAGCTGCCCCAGTCGCGCCCGTCACGGTGCATGGAATCGCAAACGAACTCAGCGCCATGAATTGGGAAGGGTTGTGATTGTTTTGCGTGACTGGCGCAACCACGTCAGGGCGGTCATAGCAGTCACCGCCGCCGCTGAAGTCATCCTCGCAGTTGTAGTTGAACTGGAAGGGCTGTCCGGTTTGAACCGTCAGCGTGCTGTTGATTCCCCAGCCGTTTTTCAGCCTTTGCATTCCTCCACCCATCTTCGGAATGTCATAGGCCAATATCCACGAGGCGCGTCGTGGCAAGTCGAAGTTCGAAGGGCCGTATTCTGCTCTTGGATTAGTGCTGTCCTGCGGTTGTGCAGCGTTGGGTTCGAAGTCTTCGCCGTCACTCGAGTTGTCCAGCGACTTCGACCACACATAGTTCAGGATCGACGTAAGCCCATGCCAGGCCGTAATGCGGAAGCTGCCTTGAAGGGCGTTGTAGTTTGATTCGCCGCTGGAATTCTCATCCAACACGTAATAGGAGCAATACGGATTGCCGGTGCAGTAGCCACCGTAGGGGCGAGCTGCACTGCCGAAATCCTGGAAGCCCTGAGTCTCATCGACCTGATTGATCGTCGCTGCGCTGGGCTGATTAATGTCAAAGAAGCGCCATAAATGGTGCCCCTGCGACCCCACATATCCGATCTGCACCATCACCTTGCTGCTAAGTTGCTGCTGGAAGTTGAGGTTGTAGTTCTCCATGTAAGGAGTCTTGATATTCCTGTCAAACGCGAAAGTATCACACTCCAGACTGGCACAACTCGGAGCTTGGTAGACAGGAGTGTTCGAAACGACGTTTGATCCAGCCACGGCTGAAATGATCTGGTCCTGGCTCGGCCCAACCGGGTTGTAAGCCGGACCCGGATCGAAGTAAGGAGGATAGGGCAAGTGGCCCATGACCATATCTTGCGAAAACGCGTCGAAGAAGATACCGTATCCGGCTCGAACCACCGTCTTCCCTTTTCCCGTGACATCCCATGCCACGCTCAGGCGTGGGGCGAAATTCTTATACTGCGGGTTGTACAGGCCACTTAAACCTGGTTGCCCAACCTGCGTCAATGTGAACGTGCCGGTTCCAGTAGCTGGCGAGAGACTGGTGATGTTGCTCAACAGATTGTTCTTTTCTCCCACAACGCCTGCGTAATCCCAACGCAGTCCGTAATTGACCGTAACGCGAGGGCTGGCTCGGAAGCTATCCTGGACATAAAGTCCGTAGTTGTTCTCAAAAGTAGTGCGGTCGGAGTCGCCTGAATACTGCAATCCGCTATCGATATCACCGGCAAGGAAATCGCCGACCGAGGACCCGGTCGTGTCCCCGTTAAATTTAAGTCTTCCCCGGAACCAGTGGCCATCAATCCCTTGATTCACGCTGGTGCGGTGGAAATCGAAACCCAGCTTCACGTCGTGCTTGTTGACCTTCCACGAAAAGTTGTCGACGAATTGATTATTGCTGTCGACGCGGTGCCGCGGGTCGCTTGAACTGGCTCCGAGCTGGGCTACTCCGCTAACCAGAATAATTGGAAGCCCAGAGTCGGAAACGCCGGAACCGGGGCAGCCTGCGGTAGTACTGGCAGCGCAAAGGCCAATTGTGCTGGGATGAAAAGCCTGATCCCCTGGGAAGAAACCTTCTGCGAAGCGATTCCATCCGTACCGGATTTCGTTCACCTTGTTCGCGCCAATGGTGTGAACGTAGGACAAGGAAACCAATTGAACACGAGTTGGCGTGTAGGTGTTGAATCCGGGGAGCTGGCCGCCACTCGCGGTCAGAGCCAGAGGAAACGACTGGACGCTATCACCGAAGAAGTAGCGTCCGGTAAGCAAGTTATTCGAATTGAAGCTGTGGTCAATCTTGGCGATGAGGCTCGTAAGATTGTTGAACGACGGCGATACAACCGAGGCTGTTCCACCGTTCGAAATGGCACCCGGCGTGGGATCGGACAAGTTCGGTGCGGGCCAAGGGTGACGAGAAAGAAGGTTGGCGATTACCGGATTGCTGGCATCGCTTGGGCTCAGCGAACCGTCCGCCGCCGTGCCCGTGGGAACACTCGCAACCGTGACCACTCCCACCGGCTCTCGCTGGCCTTCATAATCGAAGAAAAAGAACGTCTTATCCTTCACGATCGGACCGCCTAGAGAAGCGCCGTATTGATTGTTGTGGAAAGGGGCCTTGGGGTTGGAAACCGGAGCGCCAGTGGTTGGATTGGTGACCTGAGCCGGATTGAAATAGTTGCGCGCGTCGAGCGCGTCATTACGGAAATATTCGGCCGCGCTCCCGTGCAGCTTGTTGGTTCCGCTCTTGGTAACAATATTGACCACGCCTCCGGCGTTTCGGCCATATTCGGGCTGGAAATTTGAGATCACATGCACTTCAGCTACCGCGTCCAGTGGCAGGATCGTCGCAGGAGTTCCGAACACACCAGCCTCGTTAATGGCCGGATCGTTACGGAATCCGTCATTCATATCGGTTCCGTCGAGCAAGTAGTTGTTCGAGCGGCCACGTGCTCCATTCATTGAAAACTCGCCGAAGGATCCGGGCGAGTCAGAAATTTCGTCCGGCGAACCCGCCACGCCGGGATTCAGGTAGATCAACTTGGTATAATCACGTCCGTTGACAGGAAGATCTTTGACAGTTTCCTCGGTGATTACGCCGCCGAGGTCGTTCGTCGTCGTCTCCACTTGGGGCAACAGCTCTCCGGAAACCTCTACCTTCGTCGACACTTGGCCGGTCTTCATCGCCGCGTCTACGCGCCGCTCAGTTCCCACGTCGACGGTCACCGTGTTCGCCTGGAAGGTCTGAAATCCCGTCAGAACCACTGTCACGGTGTACGTCCCGATCGGCAACTCCGGCAGAGCGTAGCTGCCATCCGCGCTGGTTTCGGTGGTGCGCTCCAGGCCCGTGCCTACGTTTTTTACGGTCACTTTGGCGCCGGCGACTACTGCGCCGGAGGGGTCGGTCACGGTGCCGAGAATGGTGCCACGGAAAGTCTGTGCCGAAAGAGTAACTGCGGCCAGCAGCACAAACAGCAGAATGATGCGCGCTCTCATAAAATCTCCTTGAATCTGATGATTTCGGGGAAGTACGTCCGGCGCGGCGGGCCAAGCTTTAGACCCTTACCGAGAGGCTTGCAATTGCTTGCACACGAATAACATGCAGCGCCCCCACCGCATAGAGAACATTATCGAACCCGCATCCCAAGAGTCAACCATTGAGTTCCGATCCGAGCGATAGATTTTACGAATAAGGTACTCCAAAGTAACCCTTGCCTGAGACGGAGCTTGAGTTCGTTGAGGATGCCTTGGGGAAAAGTAGAGGGATTTGAAACTAAAAGCTGATAGCCAAGCCGCCACGCACAGAACGGGCTGACTGAACAAAATAGACGGTTTGGCCGTCCTGTCCCATTACCGGCACATAGCCTTGCGCCAGCAGGTTGCGAAGGTCAACCAGCGCCTCCATGTGAGCCGGCAGGAAGCCCAAAGTTGGGATGGGCTGTCGCACAAACAAATTCAGAAACGGGTCGCTCTGCCCTGGCGAGGCATTAAACATATCGACTGGAGTCAAAGCCTGGCCGTTCACCCAGCGGTAGGATGCGATCCAGCGCGTATGGGTGCGATGCACCGTGCCGCTTAGCTTGGCGGCGACAGCCTCGCGACGCTGGGTGGAAATCCACTGCAATGCGTCCTGGATGGCGACATCCGGCTTGGCCAGATCAAGCACGCCGCCGTAGGCAACATCCAGAGTGGCGGTAAGATCGGAACAAAGCTTGCGCTCGAGCACAAGCCGAAGCCCGCGCGCGTCCATACGGTTGCCGGTATAGGTAAAAGTTCCGGAATACGCGTCGGGCAGTAGATTGCCCGCGGCGGCCGTGACTGCGCCGGTTCCGAGCAAGGCGGTGTCATCGAGGCGGTCACTGAAGAGCGCGAACTGTAGATTTGTGCGCCCGAGCCGCTGGGAAATATTCAGCTCCTGATGGTGCTCCCGCTCGAGTTTGGTGGAAAAGTTAGCCAGACTGATGCGCGGATCGGTTTCTCCGGTATCGGCGGAAGCGGCTGCATCGAAATTATCGTCTTGATGGCTTGGCAGCGCCGTGGTGTAGCTGTAACCAACAATCGTATGCGGCGAAACGTGAATGTCGGCATTTCCGTAAGGACGGAAGGCCGTTACTCTGCCCAGAAATTGGATGCTTTGAAGTTCGCTGCCAAATCTGAGCTCGAGCGTGTCACCCACGGTGAAATCGTCGCCGCCGGAGATCGCCACCGACTGTAACGACGCATTGTGAATATTAGGATCCGACGGGGCAAAACGCCGGACGGCCACTCCCATGGACGGCCCTGAACCGTCGGGCAGCACATGCGAATAATTCGCTCTTAGGATGGCCGCCGGAAGACCGTCCCCGTAGCCGACGTTGCCTTTTACTCCTACGCGATCAACTGAAAAAATATTGCGCTGAAGGGAGAAGGCAGTGGTCATATCCGAGCCGCTACCGTAGCCCTCCGCCGCAGACCCACCCAGGAACGAGAGGCTTCCTGTGATGTCGTCGTCATCTTGGCTGTCGCTTAACGTCCCCATTGCTGGATCGTCAAACACGCGCAGGACGGGGCGATTGGCCACCGAACGCAAGGTCCACTTCCAATCGTCGTCGTCCAAACTGCCGCGTAGCGGGACCTCCCGCATGGCGTTGAGAAGCGTAGTCAGAGTGACATTCAGGTGAGTGTTGGCGCCGGAATGCAAGCCGATTTTGTCGCGCCAGGCAGGCAGAAACGAAGCGGCGGAAACCTTAACCGTGTATAAACCGGGAAGCAACTCTTTGGCCGAGTAGAATCCGGCACCATCTGTGAATACGGTGAAGGTGCGGGCCGCGGTTCCTATGATTTCAACCACCGCTCCCATCTGCGGCGTTCCCGAAGTATCACGCACGTATCCGGAAATTTCGCCTGACCGGTCGGCCGCCCACACGGGTAGCGATAATGCAACTATCACCGCCCACGTTCTAATCTGGCGAAGCTTCATCCCACCCCCGGAATCAAACAAACCGTCTACTCAACCGCAAACGTAGCTGAAGGATCAACCGTCTGTTTGGAGATGTTGTCGTTTACTTTGATTTCGATCCGGTACACGCCCGGCTGCAAGTTCGCAGAAGCAATCGATTTCTGTAGCGTCACCTGCTCACCCACGTTGCCCATTGTTTCGGTCGATTCCATCTTCTGAACCACCGCTTTATTGGTTGCAATGTTCACGATGTCAAACTCGAATGTGGCCGAAGGTTTATGCGTCTTCTCATCGACGCCCAAATTATAGACCTGCATCCAGAAGTTCACCTTCTGGTCACGATTGCGCTTGAACAGCGCGGGCTTACCGTCGGCCGGCGCCACGCGGGGCCGCACCTTGGTCACGCCAATTACGAAGTTGCCCGTGCTCACGTCCTTGGTCGGCACCGCTTCCATCTGATCGGCCACAATCAATGACGATGTCGAAAGCTTGTCGTCAGAATATTCCGGAACCACAATACCTCGGCTCCACAAGCCTTTGCGATCGCCATTCACGTCCTTAACCGCAATCTCAACTTTGTAACGTCCCGGACGCAGCGGAAGCGCCTTCCAGTAGACCGAAGAATTCTCTGCTGTTCGCGGCAACAACTCCGCTGGAACATCCACCTGCGCCGTGTCCTCAAAAGTCTGTACTATGCGCCCTGTCAACGTGCTCACGCGTCCGAAAATATTTACCGTGCCGCGCTGCACTCCGTCCTTATTGGAGAATGTAATGTCGCGATACTTCATCTGGATCGTGATCGGCACCAGCACCGTGTCCCCGGTCACTTTCACATAGTCGGCGCGCACATCGAACGGCATCAAGTTCGTGATCAGCTTGGTGTTGACGATCTCTTCCAAATCCTTGAACTTAATCGGCGGCGGCGCCTGCAACTTCGCATATTGCTCCAGCCGGTCGAATTCCTTGCTTTGAAGGTCAGAACTCATGGGGCCATTTCCCAATTGCTCCAGGCCACCGGAATTGAAGCGGTCCGCTTTGCTGGACATTCCCATGCTTTCATACAGAGTCAACCCCGCATTCGGCGTGTACTTCAGAGCATCTTTCTCCGAACGGTCAAGCGTCATGTGGTAGTCGCCGCACATGCAGGTGTCGACAAATTCAATAATCACTTCCTGGCCAATGCCTTCAAGGTATCTGTACCGCCAGTCTTCGAAGGGGAAGGTGGAAGTTTCGCCGCCGCCTTCTTCCATCGGCCGCTCATAAGACCCGCCGGAGGGATGGGAATCCACTTCGTCGGCCGGCCCATACATGATGTAAATGCGCCCGCGATCGCTCTTCCAACCCGGAATACCGGCAGCAAAATGCTCGTTGGCATACGCAATACGGCGGTAGTGCTCTTCCTTATATTCGTTCTCTTCGGTGTCGGGAGTAGGATCACGGCGCTGCCAGAACGCTTCGATAAAGTTGTCGCGCTCTTCGTCGTTGGAGAGCTGTTTGAAGGCCTGGCGTTCCTCGTCAGTGATAATCCAGACCACGTCCTCATTCAGCCACTTTTTATACGTTTTGCTGAGTTCGACTTTGAGTGCGCTCTTCTGCTGCTTCTTCTGCTTCTCGTTGGGTTTGCGCTTGAGCGGATCGACCTCGTCGGTGGGCTGCGCCTGCGCCCCGGCGGGCGCTGCAGTAGCTGCGGGAGCACTCGAAGCCGGCTGGTCGGAAGCTGCCGTCTTGTCACTCTGCGCTCGCGCCGGAACAGAGAAACCAAAAGCGACGGCTAATACAATAAGAGACGAAAAATAACGTGAACCAACCCGAACCATGAGAGGGACTCCTGCGACGGTACTACGTCGAACTATTTTAGGCTCTCAATCGAGCGAAAGCAAGGTTAAGTCACATTAAAAGAATAGATTGAGCACCCGAACCCAATCACTTTGCTGGATGCGGCGGGGGCGCCGCGGGGTTGCCTGATCGGGCGCGTCTGTTGCTAGGCCGCTGAGCGCCTAGCGAACGACGCTTGGCATTTTTGGACGAATGGCCGAGACTTTACTCTGCGTCTGGCCGAATACATATACCCCTCCCTGAAGTTTGTTCACGCCGATGGTCGTATAGGGTGCGCCTGCGGCAACGGTGCTGCCATTCATTGCAACAGAAGTTCCCAACGCCCCGGAACCATCGGACGCAGTCAGCCTTGAGGTTTGCGTTTTATTTGTCCAGCCAGCGGCTGGCTTCACAAAGGTGAAGGCCGCGCCTTGGGCTTGCGTGGTTCCAATCGGCTCTTGCGGAGTTCCTGCCACAACCGCATTAAAGGCCAGCGACACTGAAGTGCCTAACGTAGACTTATACTTCGCATCGGAAGAAGTGAGCTTCGCCGTTTGGGTCATCGTGCTCCATCCCTCGGCTGGCTTCATGAAAACGTATGCGGCTCCGGCGGAGAGGCGTCCTTCGATCACGGCCCCGGGCGCACCCGCGACGATTGTGTTTCCATTTACTGCCACCGTCAAACCCAAAACGTCGTTCGCCGCCCCGTCAGAGGCCGTCAGTTTGGCCTTCTCGGTCGAGTTGGACCAACCCGCCGACGGCTTGACGTAGACATACGCGGCTCCCTGGCCATAGTTGGATCCGACAGTTGTGGCGAAAGCACCCGCAACCACCGTATTACCGCTGATTGCGGCGGCGGTAAACGGCCCTCCTCCGTCTGAGGGGGTGAGCTCGACCGTTTGCGTCATATTTGCCCATCCGCTCACGGGCTCAACAAATAAGTAGGCGGTGCTGGGCCCCGATCCATTTTGCGAACCTCCCGAACCTGCCACTATGGTGTTACCGCTGATGGACATAGTGGTACCGAAGGCCGCGGGCTGGTCCGAGGAAGACAGGGTCGCGGTTTCAGTCATGTTTGTCTAACCACTGGCCGGCTTGACAAATACATAAAGGACAGACTCAGCTGGTGCCGTTGCGACCACTGTATTGGAGTCAATCGCCACCGCACCGAACAAGGCACCGTCCGAGGCCGACAACTGTGCGGTTTCGGTCATAGTCGTCCATCCTCCGGTCGGTTTCACAAAGACGTAGACCTTCCCGGCACTACAACAATGGTACTTCCGCTCATGCCCGTAAAGTTGCCGAATTGGTTGCCCTGCGCGCCGTCCGAGGCTGTTAGTTCGGCAACGCTAGAAATGTCCGCGCCTGTACGTTGGCTTGGGAGTGCAGCTGCCGTCATCGCGGAGAAAAATACGGCAAGAATGAGACTTGAGAAGTAACGAACGGACATTCGGGCAAACCTCCGATTGGGCCACCAGAACAGGATCGCTCAATCAGGCTTGATTATGGACTCATTCTGCATTATTTCAATGTGAAACATTATTACTATGTCAATGTGAAACCTTTTGCACTACGTGTTTCTATTGTATGTTCAACGTCCCAGAGACGACCGCTTCCCCATTCGTAACGCTTGTGCTGTTAGGAAGCCCCAATGCGGCGTTTTGGAGCGCAGTCGAATAGGGACCGTAGGGGGGGCGAAAGTTATATCACTGGGTCTTAGCCTTCCGGCGGAACCCATCTGCGTTTAACCTTTGGTCGTGTATTCGGCCAAGCCCCCGGTGGGAGCCCGAGAGTAAAACCACACGAGCAGCTGTCCCCCACGTTATAATTATGGGTTCCGGGTCTGATACCCTTGCCTATCGAATCCCCAGGTGCATCGCAAGGTGGGTTTCAGCCAGGCCTCTTAACTATCCCTGACGGAACTTTCCTGCCAGCAGGATCGTATTAGAAGACGTGTCCGTCAGACCGGCAGGACCGGCCTGGCTGGGATCGACCAGGTTAGACCGAAGCTGAGAAATCCCGGGCTATTAAACAATCGATAAAGACGGAGACAATGAAACCCTGGAAAAAAATTGCGATCGGCATAGGCGTGGTGGTGGTGCTTGCCATCATCGTGGGAGCAAGCGTGCACCAGAGCGGCAAGAACGTGGTCACGGTGCAGACGGGCAAAGCCCAGCGTGAGGATTTGTCGTCGGTGGTGAGCGCTTCGGGAGAAATTAAGCCGAAGACGTACGTCAACATCGGCGCCAATGCCTATGGCAAGATTACCCACCTTTACGTGAAAGAGGGCGATCACGTAAAGAAAGGCCAGTTGTTGGCGCAACTGGAAAACGTGCAGTCCTCCGCCGACGTGAGCGCGGGCCAGGCGTCGGTGCAGGCAGCAGAGACCGACGCGGTTGCCGCTCAGGCGGCCCTCAACACCTCCGACGCCGACCTTCAGCGCGCGCAAGCCGACTATGACCGCAACAAACTGGATTGGGCTCGAGCGCAGGATCTCTTCAAGGACGGATTAATTTCAAAGTCTGATTTTGATAGCCGAAGAAATGCCTGGGCCACGGCTGATTCCGGACTGATTCAAGCCAAGGCGCGCGTCGCTCAGGCTAAAGCGCAAAAGGATTCAGCGGAGCGCCATGTTGCCCAGGCTCGGGCGAATCTCACCCGCGTAGCGGACGTACTGCAAAAGACCACCTACTCCGCTCCTTACGACGGCGTGGTTACCAACCTCCCGGTCCGCGAGGGTGAGTCGGTAGTTATTGGAATTCAAAATGCCCTCGGCAGCACGCTGCTCACGCTGGCCGATATGTCCGTGATCACCGCCGAAGTAAAAGTGGATGAGACGGACATCGTCAACGTGCATTTAGGGCAGCCAGCCGAAGTCACAATCGACGCAATTCCGAAGAAAATTTTCCACGGCACCGTCTCCGAAATCGGCGATAACGCAATCATTCGCTCCACCGGCGTAGCTACTTCGCAACAGAGCACCGCCAGCGAAGAGGCCAAAGATTTTAAAGTAGTGGTAACGGTGAACGATCCTCCGCAAGATCTTCGTCCGGGCCTCTCCACCACCGCCAAGATTACGACGGCTTCCCGCAGCAGCGTTCTTTCCATCCCGATTCAAGCTCTGTCGGTCCGCAGCAAGGCGCAGTTGGAACAGGAGAAATCGACTCCCGGCTCGGTACACGCGGCCGCGCCTGCACCAACTCCCTCGAAGAAGGACCTGCAACAGGACGTGCAAGGCGTTTTCGTCATTCGCAACAAAAAAGCTGAATTCATTCCCGTCGCTACCGGCATCACAGGCACTAGTGATGTCGAAGTGCTGGATGGACTGAAGGAAGGCGACGAAGTGATTACCGGCAGTTACAAGGTCTTGCGCACATTGCGTTCCGGCAGTAGCGTCAAAATCGATAATTCCGTACCCAAGAAGGAAGACGAATCTTCATGACGTTCCATCGCCTCATCCGTCCAACGGAGTAGCCGGTGACTCAGCACAAGTCTCAAACGGCCATGTGAAAACAAATTCACATCGTCGCGCAAACAGAGCTCGAATTCATCTACGGAGAACTCAGTGGCACCGGAGCAGGAGAAAAATATGGCTACCGCCGAAGTACTCAGTATGCCCCCGACCGCCGTCGCGGCCCCGCCGCAATCCTGCATGATCGCAGCTATCGATCTTTGGAAGACCTATGATATGGGCTCTGAGCAGCAGGTCCACGCGCTCCGCGGCGTCAATCTGCGCATTGAGCGCGGCGAATACGTGGCCATCATGGGACCTTCCGGCTCCGGCAAGTCAACTCTGATGAACCTGATCGGCTGCCTCGACACTCCCACCAAGGGTGAATACTGGCTAAACAGCCAGTTGGTGAGCGAGCTTGACGACGACGAACTCGCGCGCATCCGCAACAAGGAAATTGGCTTTGTATTTCAGACTTTCAATTTGCTCGCCCGCGCCACAGCTCTGCACAACGTTGAGCTTCCCTTGATCTACGCCGGCATTCCCACCGAGGAGCGCATGGAACGCGCCAAAGCTGTATTAACCGCAGTCGGTATGGGTGCTCGCATGACCCACAAGCCCAACGAGCTTTCCGGCGGTCAACGGCAGCGCGTCGCCGTTGCCCGTGCCCTGGTGAATAAGCCTTCCATCATTTTGGCCGACGAACCTACCGGCAACCTGGACTCCGCCACCGGAAACGAGATCATGGCTCTATTCGACCGTTTGCACAGTGAAGGTAACACGATCGTTTTGGTCACCCATGAGCACGACATTGCCGAGTACGCTCACCGTATCGTTAATATTAAGGATGGCGTCGTCGAGCGCGATGAAAGGAAAAAATAAACTCCCGGTTTAGATGTTTACGGGAAGGCCGGGCATCTCCGCCTTCATCTTTCACTCTCGACAGCGCCTGCGCTCAAACCCAGCTCGTAGCCTTTGCCGCATCCTGCGGAACCGTTCCTGGGACAACGATCTCTTCTGCACTCTTTGCAACCGCTACGGCAACCTGATCGCGTCCACCTCTCTTGGCCTCGTACAGCGCGGCATCCGCTGCCGCCATCAAGTCCTTCGGTGACATTCCATGCGCCGGAAACGTTGCCACCCCTACCGAAAGCGTGACCATGCCCAGCGATTTTCCTTGATGCATGATCGTGAGCTCCCTCATTTTCGAACGAACCCGCTCGCCGCGCATTCGCGACCCCTCCAAATCGGCCGTGGGCAAAATCACCACAAACTCTTCCCCGCCAAAGCGGCATACAAAATCCTCCGCCCGCACGTTCTTGAGCAGGAATGCCGCCGTCTCCCTCAATACTGCATCGCCCGCATCGTGGCCATAGGTGTCGTTGAAACGCTTGAAGTGATCCAGATCGATCATCAGCACGCCGAGAGACTGCGCCGCACGCCCCGCACGCCGAATCTCGCGATCCAGTACCTCCTCCAGATATCTCCGGTTGTAAAGCCCGGTCAGCGCATCCCTCACCGACTGCGTGCGCAATGCCTCCCGCAGCCGGATGTTTGCAATCGAAAGTCCCACTTGCCCGGCAAACGTCGTCTTGAACGAAAGCTCTGAGGCCTCCAGTTGCGGCACCTCATCCGTCGCCTGTAAGTGCAATATCCCCAGCGTTTCGCCCTGTGCCAATATTGGGATGCACAGATAGGTGTTCTTCACTCCAGCGGCGTGCGCGCATGGTGCCGTCGTGTCCCCCGCCACCACCAAGTGCGGATGCCCCGTACGTAGCGCCCAGCAATCGGCCGGATCGAAATCCCTAACCGGCAATACACATTCATTCCACGATCCAATCACTTCCCCCGCGCTCCGTCCCGCATTCAGCAGAGCAACCGCTCCGCGCGCGGACGGGAATATCTTGGGTGCAAAGCCCAAAGCCGCCGCAAACACTTCCTCCCGGCTAATGCAGCTCTGCAAAAGTTCTCCCATCTTCGCCAACATGGTTGCCCGCTCGGATCGCTTCTTCAACTCACTCATCATTCTTTCGTTCTGCTGATCGAGTTCGTTGCGGGCAAAATCCTTCTCCAGCATCTCTTCCTGTAAACGTGTGTTCACTTCCGCCAATTGCGTAGTCCGCTCCAGTATTTGCTCTTCCAGCATTTGCTGGTTCTGCTTCTGGTTTTCAATGTCGGTACAGGACCCGAACCATTTAATGATCTGTGCTTCGGAGTTTCGAATCGGATTCGCCCGCACCAGAAACCACCGGAAGGCTCCGCCCTTTCCCTTGATCCGGTACTCCGACTCAAAAGGACTTCCCGTCAGCAGCGCACTTTCCCACTTGGCTAGACAATCGGCTAGGTCATCGGGGTGAATCGCAGACGCCCATCCCTTACCCAAACTTTGCTCAGCCGTCAGGCCGCTGTAATCGCTCCACCTCTGGTTTGTGAAGTCGATTTCTCCATCGGAACCCGAAGTCCAAACGATCTCTGCAATCCCTTCCGCCATGGTTTGAAAGTAAAGTTCACGCTGCAACCGCGCATTGGTCTCCTCCAACTGCAGGGTTCGTTCTTGAACTTGCCCTTCCAAAATCTGCTGGCTCTGCTTCTGATTCTCAATGTCAGCACAGGTTCCGAACCACTTGATAATCTTTCCTGTTGCATTTCGAATCGGGTTGGCGCGCCCCAAAAACCATCGATAAGTTCCGTCTTTTCCCCGCAGGCGGTACTCCACGTCATAGGAATCACCCGTGCGCAAGGCGCTCTGCCACTTCGAAAAACAATTTTCTAAATCCTCAGGATGCATGATTTCTTTCCACGCAGATCCCCGCAACTGCTCGAACGTCATGCCCGTGTATTCATAACATCTCCGGTTGAAATAGTCGTCCTGGCCGGCAGGGTCCGCAGTCCATATAATCTCGGGCACTGCCTCCGCAATCGTTCGGAAATAGAATTCGCGTTCTCGCGATTCGATGAGATCCGATCTTTGCCGATTGATGAACCGGTCAAAGAAAACTGACGCGATCGCCCCCGCCAGCACGAAAAGCGTGCTCGCACTGATGGCCAGAACACCGAGCGAGGAAACACCGATGGCGTGAGTGAGATCGGGCTCCGCTATCGACGGCTGGAAGCTCGCGGCCCACATCCCGGTGTAATGCATTAGCGCAATGGCGCTGCCCATCACAAGCGCGCTGATAATTTTTTGCCAGCTCACCCCACCGTCATCTCGCACCCGGAAGGCAAGCATCAATGCCACCCAAGAGATCACAACTGCGAGCATGATCGACAGAGCAACAATTCTGACGTCGTAGGAAATCACAGCCGCACAGCGCATCGCGGCCATGCCGATGTAGTGCATAGCCGCAATCCCACTTCCCATCGCCAGACTGCCCATGATCGCGTGCCAGACGCCCATTTTCGTCCGGCTTACCACGAACAGAGCAACTCCGGATGCCGCAATCGCCGCAAGCAGCGAAGCCGCCATGGTTGGAAAATGGTAAAAAACCGGCATCGGCATGTGTAGAGCGAGCATGCCGACATAGTGCATCGACCAAATTCCCAGGCCCATCGACGCTGCACCGCAATCAAGCCAGGTCGCGCGCATCCGGCCCTGCGCCAACGTCACGCGCCCCGCTAGGTCCAATGCTGCATACGACGCAAACATCGCCAGCACGATGGAAACCGTTACCAGCCCGTAGTCGTAGCTTCCCTTTATTACCGTGAATGAATTCATCTTTAAGGTTCACGCTGCACAGGCGACGCCGTCCCCACAACCACGCCACCTCCCGCATTCAGACCGGGATCTGCCGGCGTGATGACGTGAAGGTCCTAAGCTTCATATCGGCGGGATTCACAGCTTCCGTGTTAGAAACCGTTAAGCTGCGGCACAAGGAGTGCGCTCGGTTAACGACAAAACGAAAGGGCCTCTGCGCGAGGCCCGTAGGATGGTTAAAATCAATTTCGCTGCGGTTATGTAACCGTTACCGGATCGCAGCCGTGTCCGAAGGCCGCGCAGGGCCGGCCAAAAAGAAATTGTGATCGTAAAGATTGCGGTACATGTGGCCGGCAATCTCAGCCGCTTTAGGACCAAACGTAGGCCGTCCGCCCTGTAGAAACACGACTACAACAACGCGCCCGCTGCTGGTATTCGCATAAGAAGCGAACCAGCCAAAGCGCGTCCCGGCATGAGAGCACGTCCCAGTCTTTCCTAGAATCTCTTCTTCATTGAAATTCAGGCCCAGCCTGCGCGCCGTACCGTACTGAACCGCTCCTGCCATGCCATCGGAAATTTCCGGAATCGCCGGAGCAATATCCAGCTGCCGCTTGATGCGCGGCTGGAAGTTCGCAATCTCTTCCGGCGTCGTGGGATGCTGCAAATAATATAACGTTCCGCCGTTCGCGATCGCCGAAACCATTGCGCCCAACTGTAAGGGCGTCATCGATATGCCTTCGCCAAACGAGCACATCTTACCGACGCCGCCCAATTTTTCCGGAATTACCTCATCGGGATAAGTCCCCAGTTGTTCTCCCGGAATGTCATACCCAGCCAACTCACCCAGCCCGTATTGATGGGCATAGTAAGCCACTTTCTCAAATCCCAACTTCCGTCCCACCGCTTCGAAATAAGCGTTGTTCGAGTGCGCCAGAGCCTCCGTAAGATTCATCCGGCTGCGTCCACCCAGCGAAACCTCAGTCTCCTTCGAGATCAATCCCTCGTTCAGCGCAGCTAGCGCCACAGAAAGCTTGATGGTCGAACACGGTTGCGCGCCGCTAGAGAGCGCCAGCTTCTGGTTCACCATCGCCAGCACCCGGCCGCTGGTCGGCTCAATCGCCACCACCGTGCCGTTCATGTTTCCCAGGGCATCAATCGCCGCCTGCCGCACCACCGGATCTTCGCCATCGATAAGGTCTCCGCCAGTAAGCCCCTCGGCGTAAGAACTCATATAGAACCGCTCGTGATAAGTGTGCCGCCGCGCACTAACGGAAGCCGCATGTGCAGAAGTTCGCGTAAGGGTTCCGCTGTGCGTCGCCACGCGCCGTCCGGCCACATGCCCGGTCGTAGTCCGGCTGCTCGCCAAATGCCGCATCCGGCGCTTCGTATGCTGGCTCTCGCTCACCTTCTGCATCGACTTGGGCTTGCTCCCATTCAGCGTGCGTGGATTGACGTGCGCCGCCCACATCGCCGGCACCAGCACCACTCCACTCACAATCACCATCAGACGAAGGCCGCGCACTCCCAGCTTGGACATCTTCGATTGTTCCCCTGACCCTGAATTTCCTATCTATTTCGATGCACGACGTCTGCCACCCACCGGCGCGACTCAGGTAACTTCCCTATCTTGGCGATACTACGAGAGTTACAGCGCTGCAGGCAATAAGAAAGTTTTTCTTTGGCAAAACGTTAATTTCCATATAACCCATTACGAAACAAGTAGTTAAACGGGAATTACTTCGGTCCAACCGCCCTCAGTAACCATTACCCCGTTACTGAAAAGATACGGTACTCCTCCGCAAACTTTTTCCTCTTTAGCAGCGTCTCAGTGGCTCACACTCAGCAAAATGAAGTCCGGACCCGAACAGGTTTACTAGCCACTGACCACTGCTCTACATCACTTCGCCGCGCTTGCGCAGGAAAGCCGGGACATCCAAATCCTCTTGCTCGAAGTTCGCCACCATCGCGCTGCGCATCGTATCCAGCGAAATTACTTCGGCAGTATGCCCTAACGCAACCGGAAGCGATTCCTCCATCCTTGGCTCTTCCATCATCGGCTCATCCATCGCTTCCACATAAGCTGGCATTGCGGATTGCGTTGGCGCTCCCAACTCGGGAAAATCCATCGCTTCCCGATGCGACGCCGCAAAGGAATGAATCTCGGGAACTCGCTGCACTCGCGGCACCTCGCGGAACCCCGTGGCAATCACCGTAATCTTCACTGCATCTTTCATCTTCTCATCCATTACTGCGCCGAAAATAATGTTCGCATCCTCATGCGCCGCGCTCTGGATAATCGTGCAAGCCTGCTGCACTTCAGCAAGCTTCAGCGAGGCCGATCCCGTGATGTTAATCAAAATGCCCCGCGCTCCATCGATCGCGCCCGCCTCCAGCAACGGAGACGCAATCGCCCGCTGCGCCGCTTCAGACGTACGATTCTGACCGGTCGCTGTCGCCGTCCCCATCACCGCATACCCCATGCGCGCCATGATCGTCTTTACATCGGCAAAATCGCGGTTGATGATTCCAGGGATCGTAATAATGTCCGAAATCCCCTGCACGCCTTGCCGTAGAATGTCGTCGGCGATCCGGAACGACTCGAAAAATCCCGCATCTTCCGCCACCGCCAGCAGCTTTTCATTGGGAATCACGATCGTCGTGTCCACACATTCCATCAGTTCAGCGATGCCCCGGTCGGCCTGGGTCATGCGCCGCTTGCCTTCAAACGAAAACGGCTTGGTCACCACGGCCACGGTAAGCGCCCCCATCTCACTGGCCAGCGAGGCAATAATGGGAGCCGCACCGGTCCCCGTACCTCCGCCTAATCCCGTTGTCACAAAAACCATATCGGCGCCTTCGAGCGCTTCGATGATCTTGTCTGAATCCTCCAGCGCCGCCTTGCGCCCCACCTCCGGGTTCGCGCCTGCACCCAGGCCATTCGTCAACTTCACGCCCAGTTGCAGCTTCACCGGCGCGCGCGACATGCGCAGCGCCTGCAAATCCGTGTTGGCGACGATGAATTCAATGCCCTCTACTCCCGCATCGATCATCCGGTTGACGGCGTTGCCACCGCCGCCGCCCACACCAATCACCTTGATCTTGGCGTCGTTGAGAGGATCTTCGTTGAAGCTGATGCGAATGCTCGAATCGTTTGTCATAATTCTCCACCTTGATTTGAATTTTCGCCCTACACAAGTGGCCAGTAATCAGTGGCCAGTAAAATCCGCGCCTTTGCTTGATTCGATTTTTAACTGACCAGTGACAACCTGTGGCCACTAATCACCGACCACTTTTTATCCCACCAACATCGCCTTCAATCTCGATCCCCACCGATCTCCCTGAAACCCTCTCGCCACCCGCGCCCGCTGCCCATAATTCGCCATGCCAATCACGGTGGAAAACTCCGGCTCCGCTAGCGTCGATGGCATCTTCGCCAGCGGCGTCGGCCATGACAAGCGCACCGGACGCCGCAATACCGATTCCGCCACATCGAAAATTCCTGGCAGTCTCGAACCTCCGCCGCTCAGCACAATGCCCGCCAGGCATGCGTCAAACATCCCGCTCTGCCGCAACGATTCGCGCATCATCTCGAACAACTCGCGGGCCCGGGGTTCTAAAATCTCCGCCACCAGCCGCTGCGGCAGCAGTCGCGAAGCCCTGTCCCCGACCGACGGCACTTCCACTTCATTCCCTTCCGGAATCAACGTCACAATTGCATTGCCAAAAATCTTCTTGATCTTCTCCGCCTCCGCTAGCGGCGTACACATTCCCATCGACAAGTCGCTGGTAAAGTGATCGCCACCCACCGGAATCACTCCCGTATAAGCCACCGCGCCTTGCAGAAAAACAACCAACTCCGTCGAACCTGCCCCAATATCGGCGAGGCAAACGCCCAACTCGCGCTCATCCGCCCGCAGCACGGAATCAGCACCGGCCAGCGGCTCAAACACCGTGTCATCCACATGCACGCCGGCGCGGTTTACCGCCGTAATCACATTCTGCGTGGCGCTCGCCGCCGCCGTGACTAAGTGCACCCGCACTTCCAGACGCGCGGCCATCATGCCCAGCGGATCGTGCACTCCAGCTTGCTCGTCCAAAATAAATTCCTGCGGCAACAAATGCAGCACTTCACGCCCGTCCGGCAAAGGAATCGCCCGCGCCCGTTCCACGGCTTGCTTGATCTCATCCCGCCCAATCTCCCGCGGACGCGTTCCCAGGCTGATCCCTCCGTGGCTATTCAGCCCGCGCACGTGCGCCCCGCCAATGCCCACAATCGCGTGCTCGACGACTGCACCCGCAACATCCTCCGCCGCCTCCACCGCTTTCTGAATCGCCGCCACCGCCTTTTCCAACTCCACGATCACGCCCTTGCGCGATCCCCGCGACTCCGCCACGCCGTGCCCGCGATACCGCAGGCCGCCATCCGTCACCTCCACCATGAGCGCGCACGTCTTCGCGCTCCCCACGTCAATCGCCGTCAGAACATTCCGTTGCTGATTCGCCATCTTTAAATAATTCCCGGATAAATTACGTACTGCTGCAAACAACATGACTCTCTAATCGCTCGGCTCCGCACTCGCCTGACTCTTCGCAATCGCCGGACTCGGCTTCTGGCCACCGCTATGATTCGCAGGCTTCGCAGCCGCGTGCGCCGGAGTTTTCTTTCGCTCGCTAGCCCGATGCATGGCAACCTGCGTACTTCGCCTCTTCTCGACTTTGCCCGCGGTGGTCTTTCCCGCAGCCGGTGTCTTCTTCTCGCTCGAAACCGTATTCGGCGCAGCCGCTGCCTTGTTCGGCTTTGCCTTAACGCCAATTTTTTTCGCGCTTCCGGCCGCCGGCTTGGGTTCCAGCTTCTTCGCCGTCAACTCAAAGGCCGGCTTTGGCACTGCCTTCTCATTCGGTCTCACTCGCGTCAACAAAGACACCGGCTTCACGCCCGCCGCAGCCGCCGTCTTCGCCATCGCCGGATTCAGCGGCGTCTGCTTTGCCGTCCGCTCCATGTCCGGATTCACGATGATCTGGTTGTCATAACGCAGATCCACCGACTCCAACTTTTGAAACTGCTGCCGCCAGCCCTGCGCATGCGTCACATAAATCTTGTAGCGCCGCAGGTAATCTGACGATCCCAGGTGCACCAGTACATCCCCCGCCGGATCATTCACCCGCACCTTCACATCCTCCAGATCGGTCAAATCCACTTCGCTCAGCTCCTGCGAATAACGCGCCCCACCCGAATCCAACTCCCGCACCATATCCATATACGTCTTCATCCGTGGCGCCCGCGTCGAAAGCGGCTCTCCCGGATTCATCCCCAAAATCACGGGGAAAGAATATTTGTGCTTCGCTGACAACTCCATCAACATTCCACCGGCATCCACCAGCGCCATCCGTGGGCCCACCCGCGCGAACGCCACCGGCGTGCGCTCATGAATCTCCACTTGCAGGCGGTTCGGGACAAAGCGCATCACGCTGGCCGAGTCCACCCACGGAATCTGCTCCAGTAGCGCCTTCTGCTGCGCCAGCGGAATAAAAAAAATGTTGCGCCCCATATCGGCGCCCATCACTTCCATGATTTGCGCCTTGGTTACGTTCTGCATGCCTAGGACTTCAATGTTGTCGCTCGAGTCCACCCGAAATCGCCACGAGTGCTCCCCGTAGTGATACAAAGCGGCAGCCGCTATCGCAGACACGCACACCACCGCCGCAGCCACTACGCCCCACAACAATCGGTTGGCAGTTTTTTTCGGGAGAGAACTTCGCCGGGCGGAGACGCGCTTTTGCCCGCGCAGAAAAGGAGATTCCTCGTCCACATCCAGATCGACCAGACGCGCGTCGTCCATCTCCAGATCATGATTCTTTAGATCATGGAGACCCGGGCGCGCAGCTCCAGCGCTGGGTGGGCGCAACTCCTCCTGCAAGATGGTGGAACCGGACTTCCGCGCCATCAGTTCAGGTCAGTTGTCGCTTAGGAATCGCTGAGCATTCAAACTATAACTTTTTTTTGAGAATTGAGATAGAGAAAATCTTGGTTCTTTTGCACAGGAGGGAACCGGATGAGGCATCATTGAGGAGAATCAGAGGAGGGAAATGGACATAGCCGCTATGGGATGTGGTCAGGTAAGGCCCAGCATCTTCTTCACGAAATCCTCCAGGCTATAGCGCTCCGACTCGGACCATAACATCTTGCCGAAGAAATCCCATTGCTGATGATCTCTCTTCTGGGAGCGATAGGATGCGAACCGCTGATAAATAAACCGCAGCATGTCGTCGAGTGTTAGCTGTAGCAGATGGGGATATGTCTCCTTTAACTGCTTGTCCGCGGACCTGCCAGCCGCGATTAACTGGAATTCTTTCTCCGAGACGTTGCCCGTGGGCGACGGATAAACGCAATGCTTATAGAGATCTGCCGCAATCGCCTTGCGCTCGGCCTGGGAATGCGCCGATGGCGCCAAGGACGTAGCCCAATGTTTTTCCTGTCTGGGTTCACCCACGGGCCATTGAGCTTGCATTGCCCCCGGGTTGCTTCGGCGATTATGAACAGCGGCTTCGTCCTCTTGCCTTCAAAGTGAGTGTCGTCTTTCATGTCCAATTCGCTGCGATACGGGAATCGCACCCCGAACAAATCCGCATCCGTCTTTTGTGACTGCTGTTCGCGGGGTTCCGGGTGGACTACGAAGTTTTCGATATTGAGGAACCCGTTCAGACGGAAGTACCAGTAGGCAATCTTCGAAGTTGGGAGGAACGCGTTGGTCACCTGGGACACCTCATTGACAGATTGTAGACACCAGCCAAGGTCTCCCCGCGGCTCACTCGTCCTGCGAATCCAGGGTTGGCTGGACGCACCGCCGGAAATATAGGTCCGCGTAATTTTGGTCCAGGGATTTTAGTCGACCGTAGGTCTCCATGACCGCCAGTCTCTTGCCCTCCAAGCAATAGACCGCTCCCAAGGAAAACAAGTTGGCCAATTGGGCGTCATGGCCGGGATCAAGGTCAAGCGCCTTCTCCAGGGCTCCTTCCGCCTGGAGGTACTGCTTCAAATCTGTGTAAGCATCGCCCAGACAACCCCAACCGTCCGCTTGCTCCGGAGCGAGGCGCACCGCCTTCTGGCACACAGTTACCGCGTTTTCGGGCTGCTTCACTTTTAGGTAAAGCACGCCGAGATACGACCAAAGGTACGGATCGCTCGGCGTGAGCACCGACAGTTGCCGAGAGAGATCCAGCGCCCCGTGATAGTTGCCCGATTCCGCGGCTTCGTGAGCAGCCTGCGATAGAATCATCGCCTGCGAGGCATTTCTCTCGGCATCAGTGTGACGGATCCCAGTCGCCGGATGATCCTTGAGCCCCACCAGGTCGGCAGGAATAGCAAAATTCAAGCTCTGCCCATCCCTGACCGTGAATGTTGTGACCCCAACTAGTTTCCCTTGGCTGTCAAAAAGCCCCCTCCAC
The DNA here is from genome assembly GCA_963818235.1 of uncultured Acidobacteriaceae bacterium. Classification (GTDB taxonomy): domain Bacteria; phylum Acidobacteriota; class Terriglobia; order Terriglobales; family Acidobacteriaceae; genus Sulfotelmatobacter. Next base: position 783,313 of record CAWFRI010000003.1, on the reverse strand, counting down.
TTGAACCGTGTGAAATGGGAGCAGTCGTTTGTATGAAGCTGCCTCCTTCAAATCTTCGTAGAGCGGAAACTAGTCCTTTCGATAGACTCAGCTCTAGACCCTCAGGCGCTCCCAAGGTATAGACGTGTTCGCCAACCGACAGCGTCGACGAAAGGCGGAGCGACACAGGGGTTGCCTGTAGTCCCTCCACTTGCAACCCGCAGAGGTCGTGCTCGGCATCAAGGAAGACAATCTTCGCGGCCCAAGTCCTTTCTCCCTGCCGGACCCGCCAACTCTTACCATCCTCGACAACGTGGCGGTTCGTGACAACTTCATCTTTACCAATGCCGACAGCACTGCCCAGTGCAATAGCTGCCCCTTTCGAGTCGAGAACCTCGATAACGAAAACCGACGGCGAGAGGCGACTGAAAAGCTCATTCGCTGTCAGAGAACCCACCGGTGCTGCGGCATTTTGTGAACTCGGACGGGCCGCTGAACTACCATAGGGTGAAAGTGCCGTGAGCACCGCGAGCTCTAAGAGGAGCCCACGAATCCGAATTCTCCTCATCACTCCCATTGGCGTTGACGTGTGAAGTATAACCTTAAAGCTGGATTGGGGGCCGCCGGGCCACCCCATTTCTCGCGTTCTTTGCGAGAAGTGAGGCTTCTGGCCGGAAGGCTCGTGCACGCTTTCTATTGCCGCGAGATTTCCAGTAAGAATATAATCTGACTTAGCAACAGAGGCAGAAACAATGGCCATACCACCCGGAGTCATCGAAGGAACCGCCAAGGAAATCAAAGCGGCGCTCGCCGGGTTGCCCGACGACGCGGTGGTACGCCTCATGGTTGGCCGTCCCAGCCTCTCCATCATCGCTCGCAAGCTGCAGAGCGAGTCCGCCAACCGCGGCATGACCGATGCGCAGCATGATGCGCTCCTGGCGTCCCTGAAAAACAATCGTTGAGGAACCTGAAAGACGAGGGGTGATGCGGGTCGTCGTCGATACGAATATCCTCGTGAGCTTCGCCATCCGCCCCAACCGGGATTTTGAAAGGCTGTTCGACTATCTGGCCGCGAGTGGCATCACCCTGGTTTCGGAGGAAACGATTGCGGAACTCTTCGCCGTGCTGACCCGCGACAAATTCCGCACGTATATCCCGCAAGAGAGAGCGATCGACTACGTGGAATGGTATTCCGGAATTTCCGAGTTCGTCGTCGTTAGGGAACACCTCACCGCCTGCCGTGATCCCAAAGACGACAAGTTCCTTGCCCTCGCGGTCGCGGGAAAAGCCGACTGCATCGTCTCCGGAGACAGCGATTTGCTGGACATGGTTGCCTACGAGGGCATCCCAGTTTATCGCGCCGCCGAAGTTCTCAAGCTTTTCCCGGAGTAAAAGCGGACGCGGCAGTTTCGCCGCGCCCGCCTTCTTGGAGGAAGAAATTTACAGCGGTCCAGCGCCCGATACCTCTACGCGGACCTCAGGGATCCGAACCATGGGCACTTGCGGAACGGTTATTCGAGGAACCCTGACGTTTATCCGCGGACACTCCACGGAAATCTCGCCCGGATTAAACGCTGCCGGGGTAAACCGAACACGCGCCATTTCCGCCTCAACCCGCGCTCGACTGGCCTCCAGTCGTGCCAACCCTGCCTCTTCCCGCGCCGACCTCGCCTCAAACCGAGCCATTCCGTCCTGGGTGCGCGCCATCCTGGTCTGAATGCGCGCCATCGACGTTGCCAATCGGCACGACGCCGTCTGCTGCCGCGCCGCGACCATTTCGCCCTTTGCCAGGAACCAGTCAGCCCGCCCTGTAGCCAGGGCAAGTACGCCACCGGTGCGTTCGCCAATGCCAGCCATCGCCGCATTCACCGCCCGATGCATCCAGACCGCCCCGCCATCCTGGTAGAAGCCGTTCAGCCCCAAAGCCAGTACTCCAGCCGCCAACCATCCCCATGCTTGCGTCGTTTTCATTGCAATAACCCCTTATGCCAGATTGGACGAATTTCGCCCGCATCCGTTAGCAATAAAAGATACGTACGCACCAGGAAATTAGTTCCTACGCCGCTCACTCAACCTATCAAGGATCATCGGTCCCAGCTGCGAGACGCTGCCCGCGCCCAAAGTCAGAATCATGTCGCCATCCTGACCGGCGGCGGCGGCTAAACCGACAGCTTCCGCGAACGAACTCACATACTGCGCGTTCCGTCTGCCCTTCTCGCGGATCGTGCGCGCCAGCGCTTCCCCGCTGATACCCTCGATCGGCTTCTCACTTGCCGCATAAACATCCAGCACGAACAGCGAGTCCGCGTCACCGAACGCGGTGGTGAATTCCTCGATCAGGTCGCGCGTGCGCGTGTAACGATGCGGCTGGAATACAACGTGAACCTTCTGAAATCCGCACTGCCGCGCCGCCGCCAAGGTCGCCTTAATCTCCGTGGGATGGTGCCCGTAATCGTCAATCACGCTGACGCCCGCTGCCCGTCCACGCAATTGGAATCGCCGGTCAACGCCTCGGAACTGATCAAGTCCCGCGCGGATCGCTTCCACTCCTATATCGAGCCCGATTCCCACCGCAATCGCCGCGGTGGCATTCAGAATATTGTGGACCCCCGGCACGTGGAGAGTGAACTCGCCCAAATCGTTTCTGCGATAACTTACGCGAAAACGGCTCAGCGGGTGCCCCATTCTAGCCGCGTTTTTTGCGGCTAGAGTTGGGATTTTGATCCAAAAATCCGAACCGCGCTTCGTCCCATAGGTCACGATGCGCCTTTGCACCTCAGGCAAAAGCCGCCGCAACATAGGATCATCGTTGCACGCGACCACCATTCCGTAAAAGGGCACGCGGTCCATAAACTCCAGAAACGTTTTCTTCACGTCCCGCATATTGCGGTAGCAATCCATGTGCTCGCGGTCGATGTTGGTCACCACCGAAAGAATTGGGGAGAGTTTAAGGAATGACCGGTCGCTCTCATCCGCTTCCGCGACCAGATACTGCGACTTCCCCAGCCGTGCATTCGACCCCATCGCATCCACGCGACCTCCCACCACTACCGTAGGATCGAGCCCGCCTGCCGCCAGCACTGCCGCCACCATCGATGTGGTCGTGGTCTTGCCGTGCATGCCGGCAATGGCGATGCCATATTTCAACCGCATCAGTTCCGCCAGCATCTCAGCCCGCTGGATCACCGGCACATGCAACTGGTGCGCTTCGACAACTTCAGGATTCTCCCCGGCAATCGCCGAACTCGTCACCACCACTTCGGCTCCTGAAATGTTTTCCGCGCGATGTCCTTCAAAAATCACCGCGCCCAAGCCCGCCAGCCGCTGTGTTACCACCGAACTTTTTAGATCTGATCCGGAAACCCTGTAGCCGAGATTCAGCAATACCTCGGCAATCCCGCTCATGCCAATCCCGCCAATGCCCACGAAATGTATCTGCTGAATCTTTGCAAACATAAATCAACCTAGTCACGGATATCCACGGGTTCTCACAGGTAAACCTACACCTATAAAAAAACAAACAAAGAAGTGCCAGTGAAAATCCGTACCAATGCGTAGTTAATTTTCTTCCATCCCCGCCACTTTTACCGCCATGGCCGCTATATCGCGTGCCGCATTCGGATGCGCCAATCCCCGCGCCGCCTCGCTCATCTCCGCCAAACGCCTCGAGTCTCCGAGCAGAGCCGCAATGGTTTCCGCCAGCCACACACCGTCCAGTCTCGATTCTTCCACCACCACAGCCGCGTCCTCGCGAGCCAGCGCTTCTGCATTCACGCGTTGATGATCGTCCGCCGCTCGCGGAAAGGGCACAAAGATCGCGGGCTTCCCTGCCGCAGTAATCTCAGCAACCGTACTCGCGCCCGACCGGCATACCACCAAATCCGCGCGCGCAAACGCCGCCGGCATATCTTCGATGAACTTCGAAACCTCCGCCGACTCCCCCGCTGTGCTGGTAAAAGACCGATACGCCGCCAGCGCGGCATGATAATCACCCTCCCCGGTCTGATGAATGATGCGAATTCCCGGCGCCTGCCGCTGCAATTCCGGCAAGCAGCGGAACATCGCCTCATTGATCGCGTGCGCGCCCTGGCTTCCGCCAAATACCAGCAGAGTTGGCGCTTGGCCGGGCCGTTTGTCGCTTAGAACCGGAATCTCAAAGAACGCCTGCCGCACTGGCACGCCCGTCACTTCCGCGCGACGAAAATACTTCGCCGTCTCCTCAAAATGAACCGCCGCGCCAGAGACAAACCGCGCCACCACGCGATTCGCAAATCCGGGAACCACGTTCGGCTCGAACGCCAACGTCGGAATGTGCTTCACCACCGCCGCCAGCATCGCGGGACCCGACGCGTATCCGCCCACGCCAATCACCACATCGGGCGCGAACTCGTTCAACATCCTCCCCGCGCTCCATACCGCCCGCGGTAAATCGAACGCCGTCTTCGCCCGCGTCATCAAGCTAACGTTCTTCAACGCGCCTACACGCACCAGTTGCAACGGATATCCCGCCGCCGGGACCAGACGATTTTCAATCCCGCGCGCCGTCCCGATGAACAGCACTTCCGCCGCATAGTTTTTCTTGAGTTCGTTGGCAATCGCAAGCGCCGGAATCACATGACCGCCTGTCCCGCCGCCCGCTAAAATGGCCCGCATGCAGTGACTATAAACCAGACCCGCGAATTTCTAAGGACGTACAAGGAAGACGAAGTGAACTGAAAATCTGCAGAGATCCGTGGACATCCATGCAATCCGTGGCCATCTTTCATTTCAGGAACTTCGCCGGCAATGGATTGCCCGCCCGCTCCGAGTCCCACAAAATCGAGAGCACCCACCAGCGCTTGCCGTCGTTCAGCAACTGAATGCTATTGATTCCTCGCTCAAAAGGCTTGTCCGACGGGCTATGCCGCGATTCGTAGCTGCTGAAGACTTGCGTGATGTTTCCGAAACTCTCAGGCCGATTGACCATTCCTTTTTCGTAAAACGGCTCTTTGGAAAAAACCTCTCCGGCATCGCGAACGAACTCGTCAACACTCCAGGTAATAACCATCTTCGAGCCATCGGGCGCAGTGGCCACCTGTGTAAACCGCGCCTGAGGAAGAAACAAAGAACGGAAGCGATTCCAGTTGCGGCCGCCCGTGGACCAGAAATTACGTCGTAGATGGCGCGCAGAATCGCGTCCATCGACTTCACATCTTCCGCCTTCACTGCAGGCACTTTCGAAGCCAGATCGGACGCGCTGAATGCCGGCGCTTGCGGTGGCATCTGGATCGCTGGAGCCTTCGCGTTCTCCTGCGCAATGCTCGCGGTTATCACAAGACAGCCGAGCAGAAGCAAAGTTACCTGAGGCTTTGATGGTAGTCCGTGTCGATGTGTAATCATCCTCGTCTCAACTAACCTTTCATTCCGCTTGCTTAGTAATATTCAGCAGCACGCCCACACACGCCAGCGTCACAAACAGCGACGAACCTCCATACGAAACCAGCGGCAGCGGAATCCCCTTCGTGGGCATCATTCCCAACACGACGCTGATGTTGATGAACGCCTGTAGCACCACCATGCTCGTGATTCCCACCGCCAGGTATCTCCCGAATGTATCTTCCGTGCGCCACGAAGCGCGCATGCCGCGCCACAGGAAAATCGCGAACAGCGTCACCACTGCCAGCGCCCCCACCAGGCCCAACTCCTCCGCAGTTACCGCGAAAATAAAATCAGTATGCGGCTCCGGCAGGTAGAACAATTTTTGCTTGCCTTCCATCAGACCAGTGCCAGTCACACCACCGATCCCGACCGCGATCAGAGACTGAATAATGTGAAACCCAGTCTTCTGCCGGTCGGCATACGGATTGAGAAATGCCAGAATCCGGTCCCGCCTCCAACTCACATGAAAAATCAGAAAATAAAGCGGCAGAAGCGACGCCCCGAATGCGTAGCCGAAATACCGCATTCGCATTCCAGCCACGTACAAGATGCAAGCCGCAATCCCGGCACAAGCAATCGCAGTACCGAGATCGGGTTGCAACACAATCAGCCCCAGCATGACTAGCACCGGCGCGGCCGCAGGCAGCAGCGTATTCCGCCAATCGTCCATCAATTTCGTCCGGCCTTCCAGAAAATAAGCGAGGAATAAAATCAGCACCGGCTTGGCCAGTTCCGAAGGTTGGAAAGAAAACGCGCCAACACGAAACCAGCGATGCGTATTATGCGAGCGGTCGAGAAAGAAAACGGAGATCAGCAGCAGCGTAGTAATTCCCAGTAACGAAAACACAATCGCGGGATGCTTGTAGCGCCGGTAATCCACCCGCATCGCTACAACCATCGCCACCAGGCCTGCCGCGGCCCAAATCAATTGCTTTGACAAGAACGCATACGGAGATCCAAACCGCTCCCGCGCCATCACCGCCGAAGCCGAAAACACCATCACCAGCCCTATAAACACCAGCAGCATAGTCACAGCGAACAGCCAGCGATCCACACTCACCCGTTTTGCCATGGGATTTCATTTCACCACGGAGTCGCCAACACGCCGAGTATGAATTGCCGATTGTCGATTCCTGATTGTTGATTGTTTTGGTTCATCCTCCGCAGCGCGATCCTGACTTATGATGATTCTGTGGCTCTTTGAGAGCCCGCCGGATATCAGTGGCGCGCCAAAGTTTTTCACGAGGAAGCAGTGTTAAAGAACCATCTTCAGTCAAAGAGGCTTTCACCGGGATGGATATCGTTATTCTTTCTCGCTTCCACACTCTTCTCCTGCGCGCAAACCTCCTATGTCGGTAACGAAGCCTGCGCCCGCTGTCACGCATCCATCTACGACTCTTACATGCGGACTCCGATGGCCCACGCTAGCGGACCCGCCATCGAGGATCTCAAGCCCGCAGAATTCGTTCATGCCAAATCCGGCGTTCACTACAAGATTTATGCCGAAGATAAAAAAGTCTGGCTGAGTTTCGAGCGTCCCGGCGATCTGTCAGTCAACGATAAGCGGCAATTGCTCTACTTCATCGGCTCCGGCCATCGTGGCCGCAGCTATCTCTTCGCGGTTGACGATTTCTTTTTCGAGTCTCCGGTCAACTGGTATGCCGATCGTAAAGTTTGGGATATGGCGCCCGCGTACGAGAATGCGCGCGAAATCCCGATGAACCTGCCAGCCTACGCCAGTTGCCTGCAATGCCACACCAGCGGCATGCAACTGCCGCTCAAGGGCACAGAGAATAAATATTCCACGCCGCTCTTCACCCAGAACGGCGTCGGCTGCGAACGTTGCCACGGGCCCGGTGCCGCTCATATAGCCGATGCCCCTCACGCGAAGGCTGCGCCCAGGTCAGCAATGATTGACCCGCTGAAGCTGCCGCCGGATCGCCGCGATTCCATCTGCATGCAGTGCCACCTTGAGGGCAACGTGGCTATCGAGCGCGCCGGCCGACATGCCTATGAATTTCAGCCCGGCGATCTGCTCGACGATTTCGTGAGGCATTATGTTCTAACCACAGATCAATCTTCAGGGCTCGGTGCGAACAGCCAGTTCGAGGCGCTCGCGCAAAGTGCTTGCCAGAAAAAATCCGGAGACGCAATGTCCTGTATGAGTTGCCACGATCCGCACTACTCCCCTCCCGCAGAGCAGCGCGTCTCCTACTACCGCGAAAAATGTCTCGCCTGTCACACTGCCGCATTCGGAGCCAAACACCACGCCGATCGCCCCGACTGCACGGCCTGCCATATGCCATCTTCGTTAAGTGTCGACATATCGCACACCGAAGTTACCGATCACCGCATTGAGCGCCGTCCGGAATTGTCTCCGCAACTGTTGCAGGATTCTTCATCGCGGCACTCGACCGCACCTTCGTTGCCACAGCTAATTCCTTTTCCCTATTCCAAGGAAGCCGAGGACGACGTCCGTGACCGTGCTCTGGCGTGGCAATCGTTAGCGGCAAATGGTTCGCAGGACGCCGCGCGGGAAGCGGATCGATGGCTGCATCAGGCGGCCAAACAATTTCCCAATGACCCGGCGATTCTCTCTGGACTGGCCTATGTGGAATTGAGCCACGCCGCGTCCGATCAAGCGGCAGTCAATCGCGCGCGCGATTTGTATCAGAGAGCCCTGGCTCTGGACCCAGCATTGGTCGATGCAGCGGCGAATCTGGGAGTGCTCGAAGCGCGCAGCGGAAATTTTCAACGGGCCACAGAGTTATGGCAAAGTGCCTTTGACCGCGCCCCTGCTGACAGCAGCATCGGCATGAATCTTGCCCGTACATTTTGCCAATCCGGCAAAATAAACGATGCACGTTCTGTCGTGCAAAGAGTTTTACGTTTCAACCCGGATATGTCTTCGGCCAAGAAACTTCAGCAAGGTCTGAACGCCAACCCGCCAGAATGCACTGCCGAAACTTTCAGAAATCACTGATCATTGAGCGGTGCCCGCCAGTCCGCGCACAATTTCCTTGAAAACCTGCCCGCGCTGCTCATAGTTCTTGAACTGATCGAAGCTCGCGCACGCTGGCGCAAGCAGCACCACATCGCCTGGCTCGGCCACGGCATTCGCCTTGCGCAGTGCACTCTCCAGCGTCTCCGCATGAACAACCTCAGCGCCTTTAATCTGAGATTCAATCTTCGCCGCTGCCGCGCCGATGGTATACACGCGTTTCACCCGCTGCCGAAGCAGCTCGTTGAGCACGGTATAGTCGCTGCCCTTGTCCTTGCCCCCCAGTATCAGGTGGACATTTGCTGGAAAAGACTCCAGCGCCTTGATCGTTGCATCCACATTCGTGGCCTTCGAATCGTTGTAATAATCCACACCGCGAATCGATGCCACAAATTCCAACCGGTGTTCCACCGCTTTAAAGTCGCGCACCGCCTGGCGAATCTTCTCGGGAGAGCACCCCATCAGCACGCCCGCGCATACCGCCGCCAGCACGTTCTCCAGATTATGCGTGCCCTTCAGCGGAATTTCCGAAACCTGCATGATCTCGGTTTGCCGCTCCGGATCACGGAACAAAATGTTTCCATCGCGCACCCAAGCGCCCTGCTTCACTTCTTTCTGCCGGCTGAACCAGAAGACTCGCGCCCTCGTCCGCTCAGCCATCGTCACACAAACCGGATCGTCGGCATTCAGAACCGCGAAGTCTTCGCTGTTCTGATTCTCAAAAATGCGCGCCTTGGCGTCGGCGTAAATTTTTATCGTCTTGTGCCGATCCAGATGATCGGGCGTCACATTCAACACCACTGCCACTTTCGGGCGAAAAATCTGAATGGTCTCAAGTTGAAAACTCGAAACCTCCAGCACGATCATAGTCTCCGGTGTAGCCCGTTCCGCCAGTGAAATCGCCGGAGTTCCAATGTTGCCGCCAACGAGAGTCGGGAATCCGCTAGCCGTCAAAATTTCGCCTGTCAATGTAGTCGTTGTGGTTTTCCCGTTCGATCCGGTAATCGCCACGATCGGTCCCGGCAAAAACTGCGCGGCCAGTTCAATCTCGCCGATCACCGGCTCGCCCAACCCGCGCGCCTGCACCAGCAGCGGCGCGTCCACCGGGACGCCGGGACTCACCACGATTAGATCCTGTCCGCGAAATGTACGCTCGCCGTGTCCGCCGGTTTCAACCGTAATCCCGTGATCGAGCAGCACTGGAATTTCGTTGCGGAGTTCGTCTCCGCTCTTCGTGTCCGAAACCGTAACCCGTGCCCCATGCGCCTTCAAGAACAATGCCGACGCCACCCCGGAGATCCCGAGGCCGACCACGAGCACGCGTTTGTCTTTCAGTTCCATCAAATCCATTTCACCGCGGATGCACAGCGGCACAGAGAAAACAATTATTTGTTTTTATCCTCCATGTCTCTGTGGTAATTTCTCCTTTTACCTCAGCTTCAGCGTCGTCAACGCAAACAACGCAAACACCAGCGACGCAATCCAAAATCGCACAATAATCTTCGACTCCGACCACCCCATCAACTCAAAATGATGATGAATCGGCGCCATCTTGAAAATGCGTTTCTTCCGCAGCTTGTATGAACCCACTTGCAGAATTACCGACACCGCTTCAATCACGAACACTCCACCAATAAACGGCAGCAGCAGCTCCTGTTTGATAATCACCGCGACCGTCCCGATCGCCCCGCCCAACGCCAACGACCCAACATCGCCCATAAACACTTCCGCGGGATGCGCGTTATACCACAAAAATCCGATCGACGATCCCACCATCGCCCCACAGAAAATCGTCAGCTCTCCCACTTGCGGCATTTTTGGAATCTCCAGGTACGTGGCAAAGGTCGCGTGCCCGCTCACGTATGTCAGCACCGTAAGCGCGCCCGCGGCAATCACCGTGCAGCCAATCGCCAGCCCATCCAACCCATCCGTAAGATTCACCGCGTTGCTCGAACCCACAATCACGAACGCCACGAACGCGATAAACGGCAGAAATGCCAGCGGCCACAAATGCGGAAATCGCTCCAGGGTTTGCACCACCAAGTCGGGATGAAACTGCTTGAGGAACGGCACAATCAGCTTGGTCGAATACATGCCGTAAGCCTGCATAGCAATCAGCATGGACGCAATTACAATGCTGGCCGCAATTTGCAGACCCAACTTCGCCCGCCCGGTCAGCCCTAAATTACGCCGGTGTACCGTTTTCGTGTAGTCGTCGGTAAATCCAATGGCCGCGAACGCACAAGTAGAAAACACCGCAATCCATACAAATCGATTGCTCAGATCCGCCCACAACAAAGTTGGCACGACAATCGCGATCGCAATCAGCAGCCCGCCCATGGTCGGCGTCCCGGCTTTTTTCTGGTGCGCCTTCGGCCCTTCTTCCCGAATATATTGGCCGATCTGGAATTCGCGCAGCCGGTTGATCACCAGGGGCCCCACGATTAGCGCGGTAAACAGTGCGGTGAGACTGGCGAAGGCCGTGCGAAACGTCAAATAGCGGAAGATGCGGAACGGCGGAAAATAATGTTGCAGCTTTACGAACAACAGCCAGTAGAGCAATCAGCCTCCGTTCCGCGATAGTCTCAATTCTTGCCGCCGCGCTGCTTCTGCCAAACTTCCAATGCCTTTTCCAGCTTCACGCCCCGCGAAGCCTTCAACAAAACCACGTCTCCATCTCGCGCCTCGCGCGCCAACCACTCGCCGGCATCTTCGGCCGACGCAACAAACTCGGCAGCCCCTCCCGCCTGTCTCGCTGCATCCGCCAGAACCTGCGCCAGTCCACGCACACCCACCGTGACGTCAATGTGTTTCTCCGCAATATGCTGTCCGGACCGCCGGTGCAGTTCCTCGCCGTCCGGCCCCAACTCCAGCATCTCCCCCGCCACCACAATGCGCCGCTTTCCCGGCATTGCTGCCAGCGCATCCACCATCGCTTCCAGAGCCTTCGGATTCGAATTGTAGCAATCGTTGATCACCGTGATGTTACCCACTTGGAGAACCTGCCCGCGTTTGTCCGCCGGAACCAGAGTGGCCAGCGCACCAACCGCTTCCGCAGCCTCCAACCCGCGCTCTACTCCCACAGCGACAGCAGCCAGCGCGTTCAGCACGTTATGCGCCCCTACCAGAGGCAGGCACACATGTTCGCGCAAGCTGCCGAGCGCAACCTCAAATTCAGTTCCGTGCGGCCCCTTTGACCGAATATTTTCCGCGCGCACGCCTGCGGTTGCGCGAGTCCCATACATCACAACTTTGCCCTTAAAGTCGCTGCCGAACTGCGAGACATACTCGTCATCAGCGTTCAACACGGCTGTTCCACCAGAAGGAAGGGACTCGATCAGTTCATACTTCGCGCGCGCAATTCCCGCAAGCGAATTGAAAAACTCCAAGTGCACTGCCGCCACATTGGTGACCAGACCGATCTCCGGCAGCGCAATCTTTGCCAGCGCTCTGATCTCGCCCGTATGCGACATGCCCATTTCAATAACGGCAACGTCGTGCTCCGGCTCCAATTTCAGCAACATCAGCGGCAAGCCAAAATGGTTATTAAAATTCCCTTCCGACTTCAACACCCGGTACCGCGTGCTCAGCACATGGGCAATGGCTTCCTTAGTGGTAGTCTTCCCCGCCGATCCGGTCACTGCGATCAGCGGCTTGCCCCACAACTTGCGCACGGCTGTAGCCAAGGTCTGCAGTGCCGCCAGCGTGTCATCGACGGCGAGTAACCGCGCTTCACCCGCATAGCGACCCAACTGATCTCTCCGCACAACCGCCGCGGACGCCCCTTTTTCTAACGCCTGACCCACAAAGTCGTGCCCATCCAATCTCTCGCCCTTCACCGCAAAAAATAGCTGCCCGGGCCCAACGGTCCGCGAGTCAATGGAATAACCTCCGACCACATCCGAAGGCAGAAATTTCCCAGCCGCAGAAATAAACTCTGCAATCTTCGCAAGCGTCAGTTTCATCCCTTCGCTCCCGCCGCCGCTTCGCACTCAAATCCCGTGTCACGCAGCGCTTCCCGCGCCACTTCCAAATCATCAAACGGAGCTGTGCCTGCCCGCGTCACTTGCACTTTCTCGTGCCCCTTGCCCGCCAGCAGCACGATGTCTCCCGGTCGCGCCTCGCCAATCGCCAGCGCAATCGCCTTCCGCCGGTCAGCTTCCACGCTGTATTTCACGCCTGTCTTCTGCAAGCCCACCACCGCATCGTTCATAATCGTGAGCGGATCCTCGCTTCGTGGATTATCCGAGGTAAGCACCACGAAATCGCTTCCCCGCCCCGCCGCCTCGCCCATCAGCGGACGCTTCTTCCGGTCCCGATCCCCTCCGCAGCCGAACAACGTCAACACTCTGCCTCTCGCCGTTGAGACCAATTCGCGGGCCAAAGCCGTCAGATTACGCAACGCATCGTCAGTGTGCGCATAATCCACCACCACGGTGAACGGCTGGCCGCAATCTACGCGCTCGAACCTTCCCGGAACAGCGGCCAGCTTGGCGATCCCCGCCACAATAGCCTCGGTCTTACATCCGCGCGCATAACACGCTCCTGCCGCCGCCAGAATGTTGTACACGTTCACACGCCCAATCAGCGCCGAGAACACGGCAATCTTCTGGTCCGGCATGACCAAGTCAAATCTTGTGCCGCGTGTTGTGATCTCCACTTTCTCCGCATGCAAGTCACCACGGTCCCAGCCATATTTCAGCACCAGCGAACTGCGCTTCCGGCTAAACTCCGCCAGCTTCGCGCCATATTCATCATCCACATTCGTAACCACGGCCCGCGGCGCGTCCGTGCCGCAACCCTCGAACAACACGCGCTTGGCCGCAAAATACTGTTCCATCGTGATGTGATAATCGAGATGGTCGCGCGTCAGGTTGGTAAATACCGCCACATCAAAAGGCACGCCATATACCCGCTCCTGCGCCAGCGCGTGGGAGGAAACTTCCATCACCGCATCCGTCGCGCCCTGACCCAACGCCTCACTGAAAATTCGGTTCAGCTCCAACGCTTCCGGCGTGGTGTGCGGCGCCGGCAAAATCTTACCCGCCACGTGATATTCAATTGTCCCGATTAGCGCGCTCTTCCGCCCCGCCGCAGTGAGAATCGATTCCACCAGAAAAGCCGTCGTGCTTTTTCCGTTCGTTCCGGTAATTCCCGTAATCGCAATCCGCTCCGCCGGCTTCTTATAAAAATTCGCGCTCACCCGAGCCAGCGCCCGCCGGCCGTCCGGAACTACCGCCCAGCCCATATTCGACCGCGGCTTCTCGCCCGCCGAATCTGTTATCACCGCGGTCGCTCCGGCCGCGATCGCCTGATCGATAAATTTATTGCCGTCGCTGGATTCGCCTCGTATCGCCACGAACACGCATCCCGGCTTCACTAGCCGCGAATCGTATTCCACACCCTTTACGCCCGGGTCCCCGCGTTGCGACAGCACCTCGGCTCCATCCAGCAACTGTTGGAAGGTCATTGCTGAGAATTATAGGGGAATCGCGCCTTCGGTTCGCTGCGGCCCGCTCACTTGGACCGTTACTAACGATATGTTTTCCGCGGGGGGCGCACGCGCTACAGTATTCATTATGTCCAGCACCAGATCATCTTCGTCCTCTGGAAACAGTCAGACTAAGATCCGTTGTGCCCAGTGCGAAAACCAGGAAAATAGCTGCGAATGTGAGAAGTATTGCTGCCTCTGCCAGACGGTGCTCGAAGTCCGCCTCTGCCAGGACGGGCTCATGTACTGCGAACCCTGCCGCACCGCTTGCGATTATAAAACTTCGGATTAAGCGGCAACGGTCCGCTGGAAAACGGCTTCTAAGTCTTAGACTAAGGATGGCCGCATGCCCGAGAATTCCAAACCCCGCAAGACATCACGCCGCAACCAATCGCTCGAGCGCGATCCTGAACTTGAGCGCGACGATCAGGCGCAACTCGACGAACTCGGCAACGATCCAGCGGAAGTCGGAGAGCGTAGCGCCGGCCAATCCGGCAGTTCGCAGGGCCTATCCGAAGTTGCAGATGCCAACGAAGAGAGCGTCGAGGAATTGGCCGACACAGACCAGGCGTTCGAAAGCGCCGCCATCGAGGGCATCGAAGATGCCGCCGACCATCCCGAGCGCCCCACTCATACCCACGAGGAATACGGTCATCCCGACGACGTACCACCGCTGAAGAAATCGGCCTAGCCGTAACCGGTTCAAATTTCAGACCACCACCGATTCCCGGTACTCTCCAAAAACCCGTCTCATCGCGTCGGAAATCTCGCCTACAGTCGCGTACGCTTCCACGGCCGCCAGAATTCTCGGCATCATGTTCTCGCCCGACCGCGCCGCATCTTCGACCCCCTGCAACGCCGCTTTCCACGACCCCGCGTTCCGCCGCGCCCGTAGCGCCCGCACTCTTTCAATTTGCCTCGGCTCCAGAGCCGGATCGATCTTCTGGATCGCAATCGCTTTCTCCTCTTCCACTTCAAACCGGTTCACGCCCACCACAGTTGCCTCGCCATGATCCACTGCCTTTTGGGCGTCGTAGGCGGCATTCTGAATTTCCTGCTGCACAAATCCGCGCTCAATCGCCCGCAGCATTCCGCCCATCATTTCAATTTTGCCTAAATACTCTGCCGCGCGCTTTTCGATCTCATTGGTCAGCGCCTCGATGTAATACGATCCTGCCAGCGGATCGACCGTCTGCGCCGCGCCCGACTCATACGCAATCACCTGTTGCGTGCGCAGCGCGATCCTAGCCGCCTGCTCCGTCGGCAAAGCCAGCGCCTCGTCGTAAGAATTCGTATGCAGCGATTGCGTGCCGCCCATCACCGCCGCCAGCGCCTGGATCGCCGTCCGCACAATATTGTTTTCCGGCTGCTGCGCCGTCAGGGTTGAACCTGCCGTCTGGGTATGAAACCGCAACATCCACGACTTCGGATTCTTCGCCTTAAAATGTTCACGCATGATGCGAGCCCACATCCTGCGCGCGGCACGAAACTTCGCCACTTCTTCCAGGAAATTGCTGTGTGCGTTAAAGAAGAATGAAAGTCGCGGGGCGAACTGGTCCACGTCCATGCCCTGCTTGATCGCGGCCTCCACGTACGTCATGCCATTTCCCAGCGTAAACGCAACCTCCTGCACCGCCGTCGATCCCGCTTCCCGCATGTGATAGCCGGAAATCGAAATCGGATTCCACTCTGGGACATTGTCCTTGCTCCACGCAAACATGTCTGTGATCACACGCAGTGCCTGCCGCGGAGGATAAATATAGGTCCCGCGCGCAATGTATTCCTTCAGCACGTCGTTTTGCACGGTACCCGAAAGCTTCCGGATATCCGCTCCTTGCCGCCGCGCTACGGCGACGTACAGGGCCAGCAAGATTGACGCCGTTGCATTGATGGTCATCGAGGTCGAAATCTTTGTCAGCTCGATGCCGGCAAACAATCGCTCCATATCTTCGATGGAATCGATGGCCACGCCAACCTTTCCCACTTCCCCCGCAGCCAGGGCGTTGTCCGAGTCCATGCCGATCTGGGTCGGCAAGTCGAACGCCACCGAAAGTCCCGTAGTTCCATTGGCCAGCAAGTACTTATAACGTTTGTTCGACTCCTCCGCGTCACCCATACCCGCATACTGCCGCATGGTCCACAATCGGCCACGGTACATCGTCGCCTGCACTCCCCGCGTGAACGGATACTCCCCCGGATAGCCGATCTCACCCTCGTAGTCCGACCCTTTGAGATCGGCCGGCGTATAAAGCGGGTTCACTGCAATATGGGAAGATGTCTCGACAGCCGCATGTTCCTCGTGTCCGACCTTAATTCTCTCAGCCATAACTCAAATCTCTTTCTAGCCACAGACCCTACCGCGCTCCGCTTTGTCCTTTCTTCTTCACCCTCCAGAAAGAACTCACTCCAAACCAGGCGAACGTCACTGTGAAGCAAATTGCAATCGCCACGCGTCCTGGCCCTATCTGACCCGCATGGTATTTCCCATATTCTTTAATCGCGGCCCCGGCAAAACTCAAGGCCATAATGAGGAAGATAACGCCCGTAATTTCCAGCCATAACTGGTGCAGTACCCGTCCGAACGCCTTCGCGGTCGTGGCCCCGGCATGTTTGGCGGCCCGCAAGGTTCGGCTGCGTTTGGCTTGGTCTGAAGCCACTCGCGCCACCACCCCTAACTTTCGTGCCGTAGAAACCTTATTCACGGCTCGATTTTAGCAGTCTCTGGCGCTACAATGGCGCAAACCTGCCACCGCAATCGAAACCGTTCCGCGGCTTCAGGCATCTAATTCGTTGAATGTCCTGGACTGGACGGACAGCGATCGGGGGACGACGTGGATCAACAACTTAAGGATTTGATGAAGGAACTCGGCGAAGCGATCAACGAATCTCTCTCCGATTCGGAACAAATCGCCGAAGTCGTCTCTCGCATTAAAGAGGGCGGTTACGATATTTTTCTGGTCCTGGAAGCCACTATCGGCGTCAGCAAGCAGGGCGAGAAAACCTCCGACAAAACTTCCCTCGTGACTACTCTTTCCTCCAATCCGGAATTCAAAGTCAACGATCAGGATCTAAAGTTCCTTAAATCCCTCCGCATTAAGATTGAGGAAGAAAAATAACTCATGCAGATGCAACGGTCTCGGCTGCCTCGCCCGGCGGAACTGGCAGATTACCTGCCCAGCTTTCGGCGCTTCACTCGCCGGCAGGAACGACTTTGCGACAACCTTTCGTCCTCACTTCACCTCAAAGCCTCTGTTATCCGGCATACACGCCAATCTCTCCGCCCTGTGCTACCATCTACTGTTTTCTGTGCTCGATAACAGCCTGACTCTTTCATTTCGCAATTGGCAAAGGAAGTCAGAGGCTATCCGATGAAAGACACCCTCGGAGTCCTTCTCGCAGGCGGCGCCGGAGAGCGCCTTTATCCCCTGACGCGCGACCGCGCCAAACCCGCCGTCACCTTCGGCGGAATGTATCGCATTATCGATATCACCCTTTCCAATTGCCTGAATTCCGATCTACGTCGCGTCTATATACTCACGCAATACAAAGCGCTCTCGTTGAACCGGCACATCCGCGAGGGCTGGAACATTTTGGGACGCGAAGTGGGAGAGTTCGTGGAAGTGCTCCCGCCGATGAAGCGCGTCAGCGACCAGTGGTATCAGGGAACGGCCGATGCCGTATACCAGAACATTTACTCCATCGGCTCCGAGCAGCCCAAGTATGTGCTGATTCTTTCCGGCGATCACATCTACAAAATGGACTACGGCAAGATGATGAAGCAGCACAAGGACGCTTCTGCGGACATTACGCTTGCGACAATCCAGATCGATTTGGAGGAAACTCCACGCTTCGGCGTGGTCGACGTCGATAAAGACGGACGCATCAACGGCTTCGAGGAGAAGCCGAATGAGACCAAACTGCGTTCACCGTGGAATCCGGCGAAGGTTGCGGGATCGATGGGCGTCTATCTTTTCAATGCCGACGTGCTCATTCCCGTTTTGCTGAAAGACGCTGAAGATCCAAATTCGAGCCACGACTTCGGCAAAGATATTCTGCCCAAGATGGTCGATGACTACCGCGTCTTCGCCTACGACTTTCTTGACGAGAACAAAAAAGAAGCTCTCTACTGGCGCGACGTGGGCACGCTCGAGGCCTACTACGAAGCCAACATGGATATCGTTTCAGTCTCGCCGATCTTCAACCTCTACGATCAGGATTGGCCGATCCGCACCCACCAGCGGCAGTACCCGCCGGCAAAATTTGTCTTCGCGGAAAAAGACCGCATGGGCACGGCACTCGATTCCATCGTCTCGAACGGCTGCATCGTCTCCGGCGGGACGGTCAAGAACTCCATCCTCTCGCCCGACGTGCGCGTGAACTCTTATTCCGAAGTCGACTCCTCGATCCTGTTTTCCCACGTTGCCATCGGCCGCCATTGCCGGGTCCGGCGCTGCATCATCGACCGCAACGTCCACCTGCCGGAAGGCACCACCATTGGCTATGACACCGAAGCCGACCGCTCCCGCTACTTCGTTACCGAGAGCGGCATCACCGTTGTCACCCGCGATTACTCGCTGTTCGAAAATCCGGTGACGGTGGATTACTTCACTAGCGAGTAGAATTACCGCTGTCAGGGCTGGCTCACAGGTCCAATACGAAAAGCAGCCTTTACTTCTTGCTGGCTTTGCCGTCCATCACGGTCGACCATTTCGTGCCGTCTTGCGACATGTCGAAGGTAAATGTGTAGGACGTGGCCGAAGTCATTTTTATGATGAAACGGCCTTTCATGGTCATGCCGCCCATTTTTTCGTCGTTGGTCCAGGTCCAGGTGTCGCCATCGAGCGAACCGCGGGAGTCGTCGAATTCGCCGAAGCTGTTGAACTCGCGGTAAGTGTAAGCCTTGTCGTCGGTGGAGTATCCCATCACCGAAAGGCCGACGCCGTTACCCATGGAACTTTTGTAGTCGGAGTGGCAGACGAGATAGAAGCCGCCTTCCATCCACTGGCAGGTTTCGCTCTCGGTCATGGATCCGCCCGGACCCATCGGGCCGGACTTCATGTTGCCGTCGAGCGTCCAGGAACCGGCGAACATGTCGAGCTTCTTGAGTTCGGGGGCGGGTTTGGGGGCTTCGGTTTGCGCCATAGCTGACGTCGAAAGTATGAATGCCGAAGCTAAAAGCAGTCCTGGTAATTTCATGTGCGTTTCCCTCGAAGTATTCTTCCAGCGCGTGCTTGCAGTAACAAATAAAATTCTATCGTTCAGTGGGCAAATCGCAAAAGGAATTTGCGGACTGCCTTACAGGCCCAGCTTTACCAGTCGCCCCAGTGTGCGGCTGTGGATTGATGAAACTTGAGTTTCCACTGCTCTCCCTGCTTCACCCACACCGAGCTGAAATGTTGGTAACGCGGCGGCGGACCTTGATCTTCCTGCGGCGCTTCGCGCACCACCGCATCGTAGCTGACGATGCCTGCAGTGTCGGAAAGGGCGACCACTTTAATGTTATACGGGGACAGTGCGAGGAGTGAGGAATCGCCCAGCTCATCGGCCGCATCCTGCTTTTCGTGCAGAGTTCCATCCACGCCGACCAGCGTGAAATCTTCAGCGAGGTTCTGCTTGAAAAACGATTGATCGTCCTTCATTTTGGCGTGGATGAGGTTTTGCTCGGCGGCGGTGAGCGGCTGCGCGAGCGGCGTAAGTGCATTGCCGGATGCGGATACCTGAGCCACGCCGGCGACAGCCGCCGTCAGCAGAAAGAGAAAGATACAGAGTGCGAAATTCACACCGCAAGGCCTTTTATCGCGCAGATTCATATTGACGCCCCTGCATAAAGATTAATCGCGGACGTAGCCAGAAAGTCCGGCGAGGCCGTCGATACTGTGCTTGTTCTTGCGTTCACGATAAGCTTGCAAGCCTTCCGGGCCCTGCTTCCGCGCCCAGGCGTGGAGCTGCGAACGCTCGCCTTCATACATGAAGAGCGGAACGCCGTAGCCGCAGGCATCGGTGACGCGACTGACTTCGATGACAATGATCGAGCGGACGCTGTCGTTCGGCGGAAAACTACTCGCCAACGCGGCAAATTCCGGCTGCTGCGGCTCGACGACGTGGCCTTGGCCGTAAAGGCGAAAGATATTCGGCGCCCCCTGGAAGGCGCAGAACATCAGAACGATTCTGCCATTCTCTCTGAGGTGGGCAATGGTTTCGACGCCACTGCCGTTGAAGTCCAGATAAGCGACCTGTGTCGGCGAGAGAATACGAAATGTATCCAGCCCTTTCGGGGATAGGTTGACGTGGCCATCGGCAGCGAGCGGCGCGGAAGCGACGAAGAATATCTTCTGGGCTTCGATAAAATGCCGGGCTTCGTCGTCAATCGCAGAACGGATTTTACCCATGGATCACTCCCGGATTCTCTGCGCGAGTTCTGCGCGTGGAACTGAGGTTTGCTCGCTGGTCCCTAAGTCCTTTAGCAGGTATTCAACGATGTTTGCTTCGCTTTCTCGGACGATAAGGGCAAGGCGTGCCCCAGCTTTGCTTGCCCGCTCAAGCAGTTTCCCTAGCTTGTAGCTTCGGTCTCCAAGCTCTACGACCAAACCCTGCCTACGCAATTCCTTAGCAAGGCCTAAGGCTTTGCGATTCATACCGGCGCCAACAGGGACAATGTAGACATCTAGAATCGCTGAGGGTGCAGCCCTTAGGGCTTGAAGTGTAAGAATTAAACGGTCTTCTCCAATAGCAAAGCCTATCCCGGGGGCGGACGGGCCGCCTAAGGCCTCTGAAAGGCCGTCATAGCGGCCGCCTCCCAAGATAGCGTTCTGCGCTCCCAAAGCGCCGTGCGTAAACTCAAATGCCGTTCGTGTGTAGTAGTCGAGCCCGCGCACGAGCCGTGGATTGAGCTGAAAATCAATATGGGCACTTCTAAGAAGCGCCTTTACATGTTCGAAATGTTGCCGACTTTCGTCGTCGAGGAATCCACTAATCTGTGGCAGCTTCTCGATGATCGGCTGATCAGCCGGAACCTTGCAGTCAAAAACGCGCAGCGGATTTGTCACGGCCCTTCGCCGGCAATCGGAGCACATCTGCCCGACCACTGGTTGCAGTGCCTTTCGCAGAGCTTCGTTGAATACCCCTCGGCTCTCGGAACTTCCAACAGAATTTAGTTCGAGTGTGTAGCCGCTGATTCCAAGGCGGTCTAGAAGCGATGCCAGCATTTCGATGAGTTCGGCATCACGCAGGGGACGTTGGCTGCCGGAGGATGGCGGCCCAATTACTTCGGCTCCGATCTGATAGAACTGGCGGTAGCGCCCTTTCTGCGGACGCTCGCGGCGAAACTGCGGGCCAATGTAATAGAGCTTATTCAGGCCGTGCTTCTCGAGATCGTGTTCAATGTAGGCGCGAACGACGCCCGCAGTGTTTTCGGGGCGGAGAGTGAGGGACTGGGAGGATTTGAAGACAGGGGTCCGATTCTGAAATTGTTCGACCTCGACTCCGTGGGTGTCGATCCATGTCGCCGATTCGGCCGTCCCCGAGGGAACCACTATGCGCAACCCAATTTCGAATCTCCGAAGGTACTCAGCATCTTGCGAGTATCGGCGAAGAAGCTCGGGGGATTTTATCTCATCGCGAGTCTTCAGCATTAACTCGACAGCTTCCAGCGTGGCTTTTGGCCTAAAGCATACGAACTCTGGCCGATCCGGAATATGGTTTATGAAACGGATGCGCAAAGGGCTCAAATAGGAATTCAACTGAGTGGCGCTCTCCACAAAGAACCGCTTCTCGCCCAGCCCCCGGGCGATCCATTCTGTAGCTAGAGCTTCTTCGTCGAACCGCTCGCCATCAGACCATGTGAACATCTCCTTCGACACGACATCGGTCTCTTCTCCCACGCCGCGCGCAAACAATTCCGTGCTCTCGAAAATCGGCGTGCGGATTTCATGGAAGTTGTAGGCGCGAAAAACTTCGCGCACCTCCGACTCCACGAAGTTCCACAATGCCGTATCAGGCGGCAACAGGTCGCGCGTTCCTCGAACAGCTTTAATCATTCAGCGTTCTTCCCCACGGCACTCCAGGTTGGACAACGTCAGGTCCCAGAGGGACTCGATAATAGCCCGCCCCTTTAGTGGCGGGTAGTCAAACGCGTTTCAATCTCGTGCCATAGGCACGAGTGAACCCCCCGCCCCATTTATTCAGCCTACGGATCCGGACTCCCGCTCCCGCAAATAATCCTGCGTATAACCCAAGTAATTCGTGCAATAACGCACGATCATCTCATCTTCGCCTTTCTCCAGTTTGCGGCGGAATTTTCCCGGCGAGCCCATCCACAGCGAACCGGGCTCAACCACAGTGCGTTCAGGAATTAGAGTTCCAGCGGCAATGATAGATCCCGTCCCAATTTTCGCGCCATTCAAGATGATCGCTCCCATGCCGATCAGGCAGCGGTCTTCGACCACGCAGCCGTGAAGCGTGACCGAATGTCCCACGGTGACGTATTCGCCGACTGTAACTCCATACGTATTTTTCATGCCGTGCAACACGCTGCAATCCTGGATGTTGGAATTCGCGCCAATACGAATGCCGTAAACATCGCCGCGAATGACGGCGTTCATCCAGACGGAGGCATTCTCTCCAAGAACAACGTCGCCAATAATTTGTGCGGAATCGTCCACGTAACAGTTTGCAGGAATTTGCGGCGTAATGCCTTTAAACGACCGGATCATGTTCGCTCCGAACCGATATCAGAACATAAATAGTACCAGCAGTATGGGCTCTGGGCTTCGGTTGCCAGGCATTCATCCTTCCGTGCGAGCCTATCTTTGCCATAATGCGCGGCATCTGCGAAACTTGCGACATCCTCAATCAAGCTAATTACTGAGAACTAGAACCGAGAACTGCCTGATGGGCCGTATTCACGTACTTTCCGAACAGGTTGCCAACCAGATCGCCGCCGGCGAGGTGGTGGAGAGACCTGCCTCGGTCGTCAAGGAACTGCTGGAGAACGCGCTGGATGCGGGCGCAACACGGATCAAGATCAATATAGAGGCGGGCGGCAAAAAGCTGATTCAGATCACGGACAACGGATGCGGCATGGTTCGCGATGATGCCATGCTGGCCTTCGAGCGGCATGCCACATCGAAGATTAAAAATGCAGAGGATTTATTGAGCGTGGCTACGCTGGGATTTCGCGGGGAGGCTTTGCCCTCAATCGCGTCAGTGTCGCGTCTGCATCTGGAGACTTGCGCGTCCGAGTCTGGTGCGCCTGCTGCCGGCACGATCATTGAAATCAACGGCGGCAGAATGGCGCGCGTGGAAGAGGCTGGATTGCCGGAGGGAACTTCGATCACGGTGCGCGATTTATTTTTTAATACTCCGGCGCGAAAAAAATTCCTCAAGGCCGAATCCACAGAGCTGTCGCACATCGCTTCCCTGGTCACCCATTATGCTCTGGCCCATCCGGAGAAGCATTTCGAGTTGCATTCCACGGCCAACGCCATCCTGGTTGCCCCTCCGGTTGCAGGTTACAGTGAGCGCGTCTATCAAGTGTTCGGCAAGGAAACGCTGGATCAATTGATCGCCGTGGCGGCAGTGCAAAACCTGGAGCATGTCGGCTTGCCGCAGCCTCCACCGTGGCGAGGACAGGAACCGGAGGAAGAAGAAAGCGGGCGAGAGCGAGCTACACCGGGCGAGATGCGGCTCCACGGTTTCGTTTCCAAACCCGAGATTCAAAAGCTCAATCGCAACTCGATTTACGTGTTCGTGAACGGTCGACTGATCCGCGATCGACTGGTGCAGCACGGTTTGACCGAAGCGTACCGCAATATCATTCCGCCCTCGGTATATCCGGTGGTATTGCTATTTCTCGAATTGCCGGCCGGCGAAGTGGATGTCAACGTTCATCCTTCGAAGACGGAAGTGCGCTTCCGGCAATCGACCGTACTGCATGATTTTGTTCGCGACACAGTGCGCGCGGCTCTGATGAAGGCGCGCCCTGCCCCGCAGTTCACCACGGAAATTCATGCGCACGCCACCGCAAGTTCAGGACTGACGCCTGGTGCGCGAGAGTGGGAGCCGCCTTCCGACATCGTCTGCGAAACTGGACCCCGGGCTTTTTACGATCCGGCGGGCGGCGCTGGATTCGCATTGCAGGCTCCTGTCCCCCCGCCAGTTTCAGCGCGATTTCAGTTCGAAGGCGGGATCGCGGTTGAGGCGAACGCTGCAATTCCAGTTCCACGCGGACTTGAAAGCCAGTTCGCAGAAGCGATTCCCGATAACGGATGCGCTCCGGAACTCGAAGTGCGCGAGGAAGAGCCCACGCTGGCCGCGCTTTCCACGCTGCGTCCGCTGGGTCAGATTCGCAATTCATTTATCCTCGCGGTGAACGAGGATGGGTTGTGGATCATCGACCAGCACGTGGCTCACGAACGCGTTTTGTTTGAACGTGTGCTGAAGCAGCGGGCAGCCAAGGGAGTAGAAAGCCAGCGCTTGCTCATGCCGATTGTGCTGGAGCTGTCACCGGCGCAGCAGGCGGTGTTTGCCGAGATTGCCGAGGAGTTGCAACACAACGGCTTCGAAGCCGAACCCTTTGGCGCGCGCAGTGTGGCCGTGAAAGTCGCTCCCGCGGGCGTGGATGCGGCCGCGGTCGAGCGCATGCTGCATGAATTGCTCGACCAGATCTCACGCGAAGAGCAGTCATTGAATCTGGAGAAGATTCGCGGACGCATTGCGGCCTCGATTGCGTGCCATGCCGCAATCAAGGTCAATATGCCGCTCGAGCAAAATAAAATGGAGTGGCTATTGGCCGAACTTGCGAAAACCGACCACCCTATGTCGTGTCCGCACGGCCGGCCGATAGTACTAAGGTATTCTGTAAAGGATATACAAAAAGCGTTTAAGAGGATCTAGCACTGAAGACAATTGCTGATTGGTGATTTCTGATTGCTGATTGAAAACCAAAAGCGCCACTCTTAAATCAACAATCAGAAATCGACAATCTTGCTTGGCTGTCTTATGACCGAACAGGACCTACAGCAACTGCGGCGCGAAAAGTGGCGGCTGGATGGCAAGCCCATCCAGACCATCGAACAGGCGCGCGCCTTTGTCGAAGAGGTAGGCTTCTGCCTGATGTATCCGGTGCGTCCTATAATGCCTGTGCCCACGTTCATTGGCGCGTTCGTGGGATCTGACACCCGGCTGCCGACATGGCAGCATGCCTATTCCGATCCACGTGCGGCCGAGGCGATGGAGTTGATGGTACGTCTGCTGCGCGAGCGCTCGGCTTACGAAGCGAACATTTTTGAGGAGAATAATCCTTTTCTTGTAGCGGCGTCCGCCTTCCCGTTTTTTTATGCGCTGGTTGGCGAGCGCAATCCCAAGCTGGCGCCCAAGCAGGGACCGCGTTCTGCTTATTCGCCGCTGGCCTGCGATGCGTTTGAGCTGATCCGCCGCGATGGCCCGATCTCAAAGCAGAAGTTGCAGGAGGCGCTGGGCGGCAGCGTTTCGTTACCGGCGCTCGATAAAGCTCTCGGCGAGTTGTTGGGAAAGCTGCGCATCACGCGCGTCGATTACAAAGCTTCCGAAGGATCTTACTGGGACGAGTTGAATCGCTGGTCGCCGGACGCGGTGCGTGAAGGCATCAACCTCTCGGTGCAGCAGGCGCTCTCGGCCCTGCTCTCGAAATATCTCGATTGCGTGGTCGCCGCGGAGCAGAGCGAGTTGGAATCTTTCTTCGGAAAATTTGTAGCGCGCTCTCGCGTGAAAGAAGCGGTGAATGCACTGCTCTCGGCGCGGGAGCTAAGTTTTGTGCATGTAAGTGGTAGATCGATGGTGCAGATCACGCCGGAAAAAGAAGCGGTGGTTCCGTATGTGGCCACACTTCGACCGCCGAGGCCCAGAGTGGATCAGAATCCGCGTCCGCGCAAAAGCTTTTCGCGGCCTGGCCAAAGGGCAGGCTCCTCCGGCTCTCGTCGGCCGTCATTTACGCCTCGACATTCTGGCAAACCCAAGAAATAATTTTCGTCCCGGATTCTCGCGCAATGCGAAAGCTGCCGAATCCCCGTCGTTTCCCGTGTACAATCGACTCGCGAAATGACCGACCAATCGAGCCCCGAAACCCCTCAGCGCAAACTGATCATCGCCATTGATGGCCCGGCGGGCGCGGGCAAGAGCACCATCGCTTCCCGCCTGGCGCGAAAACTCGGCTACGTGAACCTCGAGAGCGGAGCCATGTACCGCGCACTGGCGCTGAAGGCCATCGAGAAAGATGCGTCATTCGACGACGAAGCTGCGCTCTTGAAGCTGGCGGAGGATTCGCACATTCAACTCGAGCCTACGCGGGACGGAAATCGTACGCTGCTGAACGGTCACGATGTCTCGACTCGGATTCGCGAGCGCGATGTGACCGAAGCGGCGTCGCGCGTGTCAGTGCATCCGCGCGTACGCGAATGGATGGTCGAGCATCAGCGGGCGATGGGCGCGGGCAGCGGCGTAGTGATGGAAGGCCGCGACATCGGCACTAAAGTTTTTCCCGATGCCGACTTGAAGATTTTTCTCGACGCCGACCCCGTCGTTCGCGAGCAGCGCCGCATGGAACAACAAAAGATCAAAGGCGATGTGGCCGCGAGCGTGGCTGCGGATTTGCGGGAGCGCGACCGCCGCGACCGCACGCGAACCACGTCCCCGCTAGTGGCGGCGGAGGATGCAGTGATCATCGATTCCACTAGCCTTGGCGAAGACGAAGTGCTGGCTCAGGTGGAAGACATGGCCAGGGAGAAGATTGAAGGATTGGCTCGTTGAGTTCACGACTCTGAGTCAATGACTCAACATCTTTCTTCAATTATCCGTCGGTTCCACCTTCCCCTTAGGCGCGGGTAGCGACTTGGCAGGCTTGGCCGGTGCTGCCGGAGGCGCTGGGACCGCGGCCGCTGCTGTAGCAGAAGCCTTCCGGATTTCGATCCCATCGTGCTGGTTGTTGATTACGATGTGGGAAGCGCCGTTGCCCACGCTGCCGCTGGCCGTGGCCTCGTGGTCGCCGTTTTCGACTTTCAACTCCGGGAAGTCAGATTGAATTTCTCCGTCCCGCGTGCGCGCGTCAACGCGGAAGCCGGCCTTATCGGGCAGGCTTAACTGGACATCGCCATTGCGGCTGTCGATCTGCACATTGCCGGGCGAGCGCAAAGACACTTCAATTCCGCCATTGTCGTCCTGCAAGCGCACATCGCCGGAGACATCGACCAGCCGGATTTGCTTGGAGCGCGTCGTCAGGCGAACCGGTCCCGTTATCTTGTCGGCATGCAGGTCGTCGGAATCGAGATCGAGTTCGCCCGCAATGCTCGAGAATTCCATGTCAGTACGCGAAGATTTGAATCCGACGTTCTTGCTGATGCGCGCCAGTTTGACGCTCTCCTGAAATTCTCCGTCGAGCTGCGCCGAGCCTTTCACGTCGGTCACTGAAACTTCGTTCAGCCGTCCGTCAATGTGGACATCGCCGGTAATCTGCTCGACCTTGGCGGAACTTTTTTCCAGATTGAGTTTCACGTTGCCGTTGACGTCTTCCACGGATACATCGCCGTGCTGCGCCGCAATCTCAACTTCTCCGTCGCGCCCAGTCACCGAGACATCGCCCTTGCGCCCGGTAATGTGGACTTCCATTTTGCGGGGGACGGAAATATCCAGATCGCTTTCGATGGCGTGGTCGCCGGCGGCGTGAACCTTGGCATCGAGAACGATCACGTTCCCAGCAAGGGTAATCTCGGGTTTGGTCTCCTGATTGTATTTGTCGGCATCGCTCTGGCTTTCCGCGCCCACGCGTTTGCGCACGATGACGGTGATCTTGTTGTCGTTGGCGACGCTCACTCGCACCGCACCGTGATCGTCATTCACGCGCAGGCTGGTCGCGGCGGCGGGGATATCCTGTTCCACGTGATCGTCGAAGTTATACGTCTGGCCAAAAATATTATCCAGATCGCTATCGTCGATGTTCATGTTGTCTTTGATTTCGCCCCAGTTGAAGCGTGAAGCCTGCGTCGCCATGAGCCCGAAAAAAACGATAACGATGACCAGAAAAACTCCGCCCGCGCCAATGCCGCGCGGAGGCAGCCCATCGCGTTGGGCCTGCTGATGCTCGATGAGCTTGATGATTCCCCACAGGATCAGCAGCACAGGCCAATAGTGGGCAAACCACGTTGCCAGGTGTCCCCACGAGAGCATGTGCAGGTTGCCCAGCAGGAACACGATTCCGAGCACGATCAGAACGAACGGTCCGGCGAAAGAACGGCGGTGCCGTCGCGGTGGCAGCGGCGGAACCGGTGGCTGCACGGGATAAGACGCCGGGCTAGACATTGCGCACCTCCCCGGAAGAAGACGCTGATCCAGGATCGGACGGTGGTGGAACTGGAGGAGGCGGCACGGCCGCGGACGGTGTCGGCGACGGCGCCAGCACGCTCACATGTCCAGCCGACGAAGCGTTGCTCTGCAACAGCTTAACCACGCCGACCACCAGCAGAATCGCAGGCCATGTCCGGTCAAAGCTGACAACGTTAAGACTCTGGAGCAGGAACAGCATCCCAACTGTGATCAGAATCGCAGGGCCCATAATTTTCCTCATGCGGCAGCGATCGCACGGACAGCCGAGCCGGTGAGGCCCGACCATGCCCCACTGTTTGGCGAACATCCATGCGCCCAGGAAGATCAGAATGAGCGGCCAGAAGCGGTCGAGGCCGAACTCAAAGATGTTCATGGTGTGCAGCAGGAAGAGCACCCCAAGTCCGATCAGGATCACAGCAACGGCAGGAATGTTCTTAGACTCACCCTTCTCTCCCAGGCTGAACGCCTGACCCAAGCCGAATGGATCCGGCGCAGGCTGGCCTTCCTGAATGGCTCGGGCGCTCCGCACAGCATCGATGATCTGGTAGACGTAAAAGAAAGCAATGCCGATGCCGAATACGAAATCCAAACTTCCGGCATGGTCCGAACCAAAAACCAGCAATCCAAAAATCAGCAGATGTGCAAGTCCCTTGGCGTATTGCGAGCAGTAAACTGCGCCCACGCCGAAGGGAAAAAATCCTGCCAAAATGCCGGCAACCGTCGGATTCGGACCGGAGCCTGTGGACCGCAATGGTGCCGGCGATCCAACCGGCGCATAATTCGCTCGCGGCGGAGCCACAAACCCAGCAGCCGGAACGTTCCCCTCCAAACGAGCTGCGAGGCAAGGCTCGCAGTAAACAACTCCGCGGACATCGCGGGTGCAGTTGGCGCAGAGCGGCTTGCCGCAAGTGCGGCAGAATGCCACTGCTGCTATATCGTTGTGCGCTGAGCAGTTCATACCATCCTCCTGTATGCGGTCACCAACACTACAGGCAGTTCCGGATTCGACGAATCCCGGCTTGAAGAATCCGAATTTGAAGCATCCGGACTTGTCGAATCAAAGACAGATGGACCCAGCGGAGCCCCAGCGAGAATGAGATTGTTCTCGATCTGGCTGTAATTGCGCTCCTGCTTCTGCTCGGGCTGTTGCGTTGTGTCGTTTTTGTGGTCTTTCTTTTCCTTTTCGGTTTCCGGCGCGGGTTCGGCGGGAGTCACGTTACGCTTGAATTCGCGCACCCGCGACTCCACCTCGTACACAAACCGGATGTTTTCGTAGTAACGCACTACGCGGGCTTGCGCGTTGTAGTACGTGTGCCGTATGGCTGCCGGTCGCAAACTCACCTGGCGCAGGTCGGCGGGTTTTACGCCGAGCACGCTCAACGCCACCGACAGCGAGAAGAACGCCATGCCAAACGACATGGCGAACCGCGGCTGCCGGACCGTTGCCCAGATGGGTTGCATGGCCTCCCAGGCCCACGCCTGCGCCTTCTCGATCCATGACACTGACACTCGACTCGGCGCACCTACGTTCACCCGCAGGCGCTGGGTGTCAACGCCCGTTGTGGATGCCAGAATATTCGTGACCAGACTGACTGGAGGCTCCACCTCCATGAGATCCTTCAGCCAGTTGCGGCCCGCCTCGACTTCGGCGAACAGCGGCCCGCACGCGGAACAACTCCGCGCATGAGCCTGGAAGCGGTCGAGCCGGCTGCCCGTCAGAACGCCATCGAGCGCGTCCGTTAACAGGCCGTCGAACTCCTGACACTGCATTCCGTTATTCGTCTGGACGTTTTCCGTGTGATTCGGCATCACATCACCTGCCTATAGGTACGTTGTAAAAGGCGCGCTAGTTCCGCCCGCCCACGATTTATTCGACTTTTCACAGTTCCCTCCGGCACCTTCAAAACGGTGGCTATTTCTCGGTAGTCCATATCCTGTAAGTCCCTTAGAATGACTGCTTCACGCAGCTCCGGCGAAAGCTTCCCCAAGGCCGCGTGTACGGTTTCACCCACCTCCCGGCTGCGTACATGTTGGTCGGGAGGCGCAGATTGGTCCTGAATTTGCTCACTGAGTGGCTGCGCATCCTCATGCGACGAGGACGCCGCATCCAGCGAGTCCGTAATCCGGTCCTGCTTGGTTTTGCGGAAGTGGTCGACCAGCAGGTTGCGGGTAATCGTCGTCACCCACGTCACAAACGCGCCCTTCGAGCTGTCATAGCTCGCCAGCGTCCGGTACATCTTGATGAAGACTTCCTGCGCCAGGTCCTCGGCATCGTCCGCCGACCCCGCAAAACGATAGCAAATGTTGTAGATCCGCCGGTTGTAAGTCTGGACGATCTCCTCCCAGGCAGCCGCATCGCCGGCTACACACCGGCGCACCAGCATCGCAACTACCTGGACATCTTCCATTTACGAGACCCTTTACAAGGCCAAAACGAATAACCTTGTCAGTCCGATAATTGAAGCTTTGTCATTCCGACCAATTAAAGCTTTGCCATTCCGGCCAATTAAAGCTTTGTCATTCCGGCCAATGAAGCTTTGTCATTCCGGCCAATTGAAGCTTTGTCATTCCGGCCAATTAAAGCTTTGTCATTCCGGCCAATTAAAGCTTTGTCATCCAGCCAATTGAAGCTTTGTCATTCCGACCGAAGCTTCGCCTTCCGCCAGGAAGGGGAAGCGCAGTGGAGGAACCTGCTTTTCCCCGCCGTTACCCGCAAACACCCCCACAAGACAGTACGCGGATGTGCTCCCGTAAGTTCGCGG
This sequence comes from uncultured Acidobacteriaceae bacterium, assembly GCA_963818235.1. Classification (GTDB taxonomy): domain Bacteria; phylum Acidobacteriota; class Terriglobia; order Terriglobales; family Acidobacteriaceae; genus Sulfotelmatobacter. The sequence goes on along the minus strand of CAWFRI010000003.1, from coordinate 752,310 downwards.
GGCTAAACGTTCCGCCACAAGTTATTCGAAACAGGGCATTGTAGCAGTGACAGAAAGCAACTGATTTTCCCCGTCGCTTCTTTTTCGTTTGCCCAGTCGAAAGCCTGCCCTGAGCGCAGTTGAATGGGACCCCTATAGCCACACGGACTCTCGCGCCTACCCGTGCCCCTGTAGGGACAGCCGCCCCCGGCTGTCCAGCGGCCCAGCCGTATCGGGCCGCCAGCTGTTGCCTTTAGTTTGTCATCCTGAAGGAGCGCGCTTTTTGCGCGACTGAAGGACCTGCCCCGAGCACGCCGGGCCCGTTCGTTTGCCCTGTCGTCCTGAGCGAAGCTAAGAGATTCGCGAAGCGAATGTCTTCGCGCAGTCGAAAGCCTGCCCTGAGCTTGCCGAAGGGGACCCCTATAGCCACACGGACTCTCGCGCGCATCCATGCCTCTGTAGGGACAGCCGCCCCCGGCTGTCCAGCGGCCCAGCCCTATCGGGCCGCGAGGCTGTTGTTCTTAATTTGTCATCCTGAAGGAGCGCGCTTTTTGCGCGACTGAAGGACCTGCCCCCGAGCACGCCGTGTCCTTTCCTTTGCCCTGTCGTCCTGAGCGAAGCTAAGAGATTCGCGCAGCGAATATCTTCGCGCAGTCGAAGGACCCCTATAGCCACACCGACTGCCGTCAGCCTCAGGGATTTCCATCCTCATCCCCATTCCGTGCCACGTGACCCCACGAAACTCCTGTCATTTCGAGCGCGCCGAAGGCGGGCGAGGAACCTGCTGTTCCCGGCCAACCTCCACCGTCCACGTGGGGACAGCCGCCCCGGTTGTCCGGCGGCACTATCGGGCTGGAAACCGTCCGAGGTGTGGGAAAATGATCTCCGTCAATCAACACGGGGTGACGAAGCCGGGACGGGACGAAGCCGGGGACGGACGAAGCCGGGACGAAGCCGGGGACGACGAAGCCGGGGACGACGAAGCCGGGGACAGACGGAGCTGTCCCCAATCCTATTCATACCGGCTTCCGCATCAATATCCCTCGACCGAAGCGGTTTCCATTGTCTCGACCATCTTGAAGCCACATGCTGAATAAAACCTCGTCGCATGGGAGAGGCGGCCCAGCTTTGTCTTTTGCACGGAACCACGGGAAAAGGCTGCCGCAGTTTTGCTTCGGTTGCAAAGCTGGGCACGACGCTGCTGGCATCAAGAGATTTGTGCCCGTGCCGCTCAAGCTTCGCTTGGGGTGGAATTTTGATGCTCTGCCGGCCCCGCTCTTTTCCACACCACCACCTGTGACATCCAACCTTGCCCGCGTCCTATAAACTAATAAACTAAAAGCAGTATGATTCTTCGCAATATTATCCTTGAGAAACTCGCTCCCGCTCATGCCAGCAACGAATTCGATATTATGCCCTTGACTCAATCATTGACAAAGCGCAGCCTTTCTCGGTCAGAGGAAGGGAGCGCGCAATGGAAGCTGCCGATTTGGTTCTGGCTATTGCAGTGCCTTTGGCTACCGGGCTGGCGGGCATTGCCGGGGTGGAGATGTCACTAATTATTCCTACCGGACCAGAAGATAACCGTCGGCGCAATTACAGGGTCGCACTCGTTGCCTTGGTGTAGGAATTCACAGCAGCAAAATGACGCGAAAGCGGATTTTCAAAGTAACCAATTATTACTGACAAATACGATTAGCAGACAAGATGGGAAGCTGGACGCTATCGTCCAACTGATATCAAGTTTGTTGCCTAGGTTCCAAGCATCGCCAACGAGTGGACCTACCGATACAGTCGCAAAAGACTATGAAGCTATGGCTCAGGCCGTCATACGATTAGCCCAGAGCGCGCCACCACCGAAGGCGCCCCCGGACGATGCCGCTTCTAAGGAAGTCTGGGCATTAACGACAGCTTTCCCAGTTGCGCAGCAATTACGCGAAAGGGCGCAAGATCAGTTTACATTCCAGAGCAAGCTACAAGACCAAAGCAATCGCGAGTGGGAGGCTGAAACGCACTGCCAACATGAGCATCCAGTTGATCCAGGATGCGTTAGCCGCGTAAACAAATGGTGGGCGGACGAGAAACAAAAGGCGGAAGACACATATAGCCCCGAGGCTATACGGCGTTTGATTTCGAGTGCGGATTCAGTACGACAAATCCTACTCCAGAGAATTCCACGAGAACAGTAGAACCCACAAGACGTCGTGCAAGCGAAAAAATTTACGGCGGCCCTTAGCAACCCTGATGCACTAGATAAAGCAGATGCTGCCATCGTGATAGAAGATCCTGAAAGAAAATGATCGCAGCCGACACCAGCACATGGATTGCCTTCCTCGAAGGTAATAAAGGCCGCGATGTCCTGCTGCTCGATAAGGCACTTGCAGACCGCCAGGTACTCATGGTTCCGGTTGTCCTCACCGAACTCTTAAGCGACCCGCAGCTTGCCCCCGACGTTGCCAAGACGCTGACTCAGATCCCTGAGATTGTCGTGGAACCGGGTTATTGGCACCGGGCAGGAAACCTGCGGACAAAGGTGCTCGCCAAGCACGCAAGGCACGCTTAGGTGATGCGCTCATTGCGCAAAGTTGCGTAGACGCCGCGATTTCGTTGATCACGCGAGATCGGGACTTTCGGGCATTTGTCGAGGCCTCCGGCCTGGATGTTCTTCTCGCATGAAAGGACTCGGGCCGCCTGGGACTTTACTCTTCCGTTTGGATTGTGACCAAGCCAATGCCGCATTTCCTCCGCGGCTTCCTTTCAATCAGCTCTCGCATCTGAATCGCATGCACGTCGACACAAACCAGGCGCTCCCGATGCTTCCTCCTTTTCGACTCCGCACGCCAGCCGAGCCCATGCCTTCGCCAATCAAGGAGCCACCCAACCCCATGGAGAATCCTGACGCGCCGGTACGCGAACCCGATCCTGAAGAACCGGAACAGATTTGATTTGAAGTGAACCCTGCGTCTGAAGTCCCTAGCTGGTTGCCAGGAACGCACCGTCTTCGACGCGGTCAACGTGCGCCGTGATCCATCGATTCGCCTGATGGCTTCCCTTAAGATAAAGCTTTTGATAGTTGTCGGTCAGAGCTTCCGTGACCGCTCCTTCGGGCCGCGCATGGACGGCGCTGAGTGTGATTGCAGGCACCCGTTTCCCGACAAACGACCGCATAAAGTTTTGCTTCTTTGAAGCGGCAAGATCGCGCAGGATTTTATTGCGCTCGCGGGCGATGTTCACCGGAACTTGATTCGCCATGGCTGCGGCCGGGGTGCCGGGGCGCGCGGAATAGGTGAAAACATGGAGGTAGGTGAACGGCAGGTCTTCGATGAGCCGGCGCGTGGATTCGAATTCGGCTTCGGTTTCGCCGGGAAATCCCGCCATTACGTCGGCACCGATGGCGGCTGTCGGCATGGCGGCGCGAATCTTCTCGATCTTTTCGCGATAATGCCACGGGCGATATTTGCGATGCATGCGGCGCAGGAGCGCGTCGCTGCCGGATTGCAGCGGCACGTGCGCGTGCTGAGCGATGCGCGGCGAGGTCGCGACCAACTGGATGAGCTCATCGGTCCAATCCATCGGTTCGACGGAAGAGATGCGAAGTTTTTCGAGATGAGTCTCGGCGAGGATGGCGCGGATAAGGGATTCGAAATTCGGCGCCCGGTTGGCAGCGGCTGCATGGCGGAATTCGTCTAGGGCTAGATCGCGTCCCCAGCGGCCAAGATTGATTCCACTGATCACTACTTCGCGATAGCCTGCGGCTACGAGTATGTTCATCTCCCGAATGACCTGGTGTGGAGCAAGCGAGCGGCTTTGGCCGCGAACGCTGGGAATCACACAGAAAGAGCAGCGGTTATCGCAGCCGTCCTGAATTTTTAGATTGGGACGAGTGCGGTCGTTTTCAGAACCGATAGAGTTCGCAAATTCAAAGACTGGAGCGGCGAGAAGCTCAGTGTGAGCGAAGATGTCGGAAACGAAAATTGAGCTCTCGGAGATGCCGCTATCCGTTGTCAGATTTCGCTTCTGAGTGAGGATTGAAAGAGGAAAGAACGCTGTATCGTTTCTGGGTTTTTCCTGAAGCACCAACTCGGCGAGTTGATGTTTGTGCGAATTTCCAACCACCGCCGTGACACCAGTGAGCGCGGCGATTTCTTCGGGAGCGCGCTGCGCGTAGCATCCGGTGACAATAATTCTTGCCAACGGATTCTGCCGCTGCACGCGGCGTACGGCGGCCCGTGCATCCTGATCCGCGGAATTCGTGACTGTGCAGGTGTTCAAAATTACGAAATCGGCTTGGGCGGCAGAGGCGGGGTCCAAGCCGCAGGCTTCGAACTGGCGCGCCAGAGCGGCGCCATCGGCTTGAGTGGCGCGGCACCCGAAGTTTTCGACGTGATAGGTCGACACGGAACTATGTTAGCGCAAGTGGGCGAGATGCGCGGACACACTTCGGTTCAAACTCGCCTCGAAATAGGATGTGCGCCGCCGCAAAAGACTGCGGTCAGGCGGAGGCCACGCTTCTCTTCTGCGTGAAGCACTCCCGGCAGAAAATGGGGCGTCCCTGGGTAGGACGGAACGGCACGGTGGTTTCCTTCCCGCACTGGGAGCAGGTGGCGCGGGTTTCTACGCGCGAAGACTGGTGCGCGTAGCCCGTGGTTTGCGGCGCGCTCAGGATGGAGATCCGCTTGGACTTGCAGGTCTTGCAGCGTTTGGGTTCGTTCTTGAATTGCTTGTCGCGGAAGAAAAGCTGTTCCCCGGCGGTGAAGACAAAGTCGGCACCGCAGTCGATGCAGGTCAGTACCTTATCCTGAAATTCCATTGAGGATGGCTCCATTATGGGAGTGGGCAGACGGCAAGGTGTGAACCACGACGCAAGAGTGTGGCGCAAAAACCACAACCCACGTCGCGGCGCAGCCACATCCTTTGCGGGCGCGAAAGGCGCTAGCCCAGGACGGCCACTGCACTACTCTCCTTTTGCCAGTTTTGTGCCAGCATACGCGGGGAAGCGTCATCTGGAACAAAACAGGTTGTACATCCCCCTCAAACTGCCCCTGGACTCGGCCCGCCACACACCTGGAACGGCGCATGGATACAGCTTTTCCTGCTTAAATGCCGAATGAATCCTAATGATGTGTATTGAAAAATGCTCCCAGCTGCAACTCCATCTGGTGGGGGCCAGAGAGAGCAGGGACGCCCCGGGATGGGGGCGCCCCTTTACTGCCCCAGTCTTAACTCCTTCAATGCCACAGTCTTACGGTCTTGCGTCGCAAAAACTGTTTTTCAGTCTTGTTCTTTGCGAACCTTTTTACGAGCTCGTTTACGAGCCAGCGCGGCCTTCACGCGTTTCTTCTCGCCCGGTTTCAGGTAAAAGGAGTGGCGTTTAACCTCTTTGATTATGTCTTCCTGCTGCACTTTTCGCTTGAAGCGGCGCAAAGCGTTTTCGAGAGATTCACCCTCTTGCAGTCGAATTTCTGCCAAACAAACACACCCCCAAACCCGTCCGGAAGGACCGAATAGTTATTACAAGGATTTTACTGGAAGTCAAGTGGGTGGTGAAAAAAATGCGGTGGAGCTTGCTGGTCAGCCATTTTTCCAGAGGTCGAGTTGCTTCCTGACATTCGCCCGGAAGATTCTACTGTCGGATGGTGTGTGGGTGCAATTTGGGTAGCAGTAGTGACCAGTGACTCCACAGGTCAGTGACCAGTTAAGATCATTCCGCGAATCTTCATTTGACCGGAACTGGACACTGATCCCTGGTCACTGACTTTCAGAAGATGAATTTCAGGCCGAGTTGGACCTGGCGCGGGGCGAAGGCGGCGTTCGGCTTCAGGAAATCCTGCGGCTGCTGGTAGTACGCGGGATAGGGGGTTCCGTTCACGTAGGTGCTGTAGGGGATGAAGGTAGTGGCTTCGGCGGTGAGACCGTCAGTGGTAATGGTAATGCGTTGATTGTCGCGGTTGAAGAGATTGAAGGAGTCAGCGGTAAATTCGAGGCGGTAACCGTGGGCGATCTGTATTTTACGGACGAGGCGCAGATCGGTGGAGGAATAATCCGGTCCGGTGAAGCCATTGCGGCTGTAGCCTGGGAGGCGGTCGTTGTCGTAGTTGCCGTCCTGATTGGGATCGCCGGAGACCGTGGCGTTGACGGGGCGTCCGCTACCGGCGGTGACGATACTCGAAATTTTCCAGTTGTTGAAGACGTGACCGAGGAGCTGATGCTCGCGATGGAAGGGACGAGGCTCGACGGAAAACGCAGCGACGAAACGATTGCGCTGGTCGGTGACGCTGGGACCGCGCTCGGCGTTGGGTTGATAGGAATTCTGAACGGTGGCCGGCGAGCCAGCGACTAGGGCGTCCTGGCCGTCGTCGATGGCATGAGCATAGGTGTAGGACAGGCGAAGATAAGTTCCGCGCGCCATGCGGCGATTAATGGAAAGTGTTGCGCCGTTGTAGACGCTGGAAGCGGCACTCTGAAATTCGTCGATGGAACCGAGCTGGGCGATGGGGCGTCCGAGCGGATTGATACACGGCGGGAACGGGCACGTCAACGATTGCGTGTATTGCCAGGTTGCGAATGAGTCCACGGTGTAGAAGCCGTTTTGAAAGATTGAACCCGTGGAATCGAAGATGGGATACGTCTGGGCAACCGGTGGAGGAAGGTTGACGTCGAGCGCGCGAATGAGATGTTCGCCATGGACATAAAGATAGGAGACGGCGACGGTGGTGTGGCTGGCGACTTCACGTTCGAATGTGAGGCTGGTTTGCTGAACGCGCGGAGTAACAAAATTCGGAGCGAAGGCGGAAACATCGTTGGTTACGCCTTCGTTAAATCCGGCTGGCAGGTTGCAAGAAGCGGCCGTGGGAGCGCAGGCAACCAGCGGATTCGGATAGGTTGGAAAGACCAGATGATCGTAGTAGTTGCTGTTGTTGAGAAAAATCTGTGAATCGGTAATGCCGTTTTCGGTGGCGATGGCGGAGTTGTAGATCTGCGGTATGCGCACGTAAAAAAGTCCGTATCCGGCCCGGATTACGAGTGGGTGAGTTTTCCCCAGGGAATAAGCGAGCCCGGCGCGGGGACCGAAGTTGTGAGGATTGAACGGAACTTTGCCCGCGGGCGGGAACAGCGGATTCGATTGCAGTCCGGCAGTGGTGAAAGTTTGCAGGTCCCAGCGCACGCCGAGATTAACCGCGAGGTGATCGGTAACGCGAATTGTGTCCTGAGCGAATGCCGCGTAGTCATTGCTGTTGGGGTTGGACGAAGATAGCCCGAAATTCTGTAGGAAATATTTCGGAGCCGAGTGAGCATAGGCGCGGAGAGGCGTGAGCGGAAGTCCGGCTTCCTGCGGCTCAAAGGTGAAGGGATCGACCTTGATTACGTCGAACAGATATTCGCCACTTTGCTGGCTGGGGAAGAAATCGTAAATCCAGGTGATGAGGGAGTCGCCGCCGAATTTAAAGGAGTGCCGGCTGGTATCGAGGCTGAGGGTTTCGGCCAACTGAGCGCGGTGTTCCCGCGTCGCGCGCGGAAGCTGATCGGAGCGCCCGATGCCATCGATGATGTCGGTGACTTTGATCAGCGTGTCGTTCGTGTTCGTATAAGACTGGCGCAGATCGCGGGAGAACTGCGCGCGAAGATGGCTGATCAATCGCGGCGTAAGACTCGAAGTCAGCGCCACCGAGCCAGTTTCAGTCGAAACGGTTTCTTCGCCATTGTCGGAGATGGAATCGTAAGTGACGGGACTGGCCGGATCGAGAAAGACGTTATTAGATCCCCAATAGCGGGAAGAATTGAAACGGATGGCGAGCTGGTTGCGCGGGGTGAGATTGATATCGAGCTTGGAATAGAAGGCGTTGCCGATCTGTGCGGCGGGGAAAGACCCTGCGTAGGAACTAAGTTGGGATGCGGCAGCGAAGACGAGCGCCTGATCGCTGGCTTCGTAGTCGCCGGGGGTGAAGGGTCCTGTACCGGCTTGTGGAACGACTTGCATCGATCCATCCAGGAATTCGACGACATCAGGAACGTGGAAGTAGTGCTGATCGAATCCCGCGAAGAAGAAGATTTTATTTTTCTTGATGGGGCCGCCAATGGTGCCTCCGCCTTGCTGCTGGCGGCTGTGCGGCTTGAAGGTCATGAACGCGTCGGCTGCGCCGAAGGCGCTATCGCGGATGTAATACAAGCCCGTGCCATGCCAGTGATTGGATCCTGACTTGGTGATCACATTGACCACAGCGCCTCCGGCGCGTCCTTGTTCAGCGCCATAGGAATTTGTGGAGACGCGGAACTCCTGCACCACTTCATTGGAAAACTGATAGGGTGCGCGATAAAGGCCGCGAGCCTGGGCAAAGAAGGCATTGTTGAAATCTCCGCCATCGACGAGGAAGCTGTTCTGAAATCCGCGCAGGCCGCCGAAAGAAAGATCGCCATTGGTGGCGGAGGTGAGGCTGCGCGGGTCTTGCGTGACCCCGGGAGACAGCAGCATGAGGTCGGAGAAGCGGCGGCCATTGAGGGGGAGATCGGCAATGGCCCGTTCGTCGATGAGCGTGGAAACGGCTGTGGATTGAGTTTCGACAAGCTTGGGCGCGCCCGAGACTGTAATGTTTTCCTGCGGCCCGGCAATGGTGAGATGGAATTCTATCTCGGCGGCGGCTCCGACATCGACATGAAGCTGCGGAGTTTCCTGCGGCGACATTTTGTCGGCGACAGCGCGTGCGGTGTAGTCGCCCGGGGGGAGAAGGTCGATGGTGAATCGGCCTTCGGCGTCAGATGTGGTTGAGTAACGCACGCCTGTGGCGGAGTTCACAGCCACGATAGAAGCCTGGGCAATGTGGGCTCCGGCAGGATCGAGGACGGTGCCGTGGATGGCGCCGGTGGCGGCATCCTGAGCTGGAGCGAGCGCTGGCAACAAAAATAAGGCTGGTAATAAAAAGCACGCTAAAACTATAAAGAGCGAGGCGCGTGGCATCGAGTCCCACCTTTAATGGGGATGAGGCTCGGAGAGTAACCCGCAACGCTTTACCGGAAGCGCAGCGAGAGGTTGGGAAACCAAGTTCTGTATAGCATGGGCGGGGTGGAAAAGGTTGTGATGGGGAGGAGTTTGTTTTGGGATTGGTGCAGAAGTGGGAACGGGAGACTCCGCTATTCGATCTGAGACGGAAATTCTTGACCTCTGGTTTGAGCGCCACCAAGAAACCTAACGATTTGCTGGATGCCCTATCCTAGCTCTTCGTTCTGATTGCAATCCCTAAATCTCGCAGTTGCCCCTCACTCACCGGAGTCGGCGCATCCACCATCAAATCCACGGCCCTTGCGGTCTTCGGAAATGGAATCACTTCCCGCAAGCTTTCCGCTCCAGCCAGAATCATCACAATCCGGTCGAGCCCCAGAGCAATCCCCCCATGCGGAGGCGTTCCATATTCCAGCGCTTCCAGGAAAAATCCGAAGCGGGCGCGAGCTTCTTCTTCGGTCATGCCAAGGGCGCGGAAGATTTTGCTTTGAATATCCTGGCGATGAATACGGATGGACCCTGAGCCGAGTTCGGTACCGTTCAACACAACGTCATAGGCCAGCGCGCGAACCGCGCTCAGTGGAGACTGCGGATCTTTCAGCGCCTCCACTCCTTCTTCGAGCAGCCGCATATCGCCTTCGTGTGGAGAAGTAAAAGGATGGTGCGCGGCCATCCACTGCTTCTCGCTCTCGTCCCACTCAAACATAGGAAAGTTCGTGACCCAGAGAAAGCGGAAGTCGTTCGCGGGGTCGCCAGTTTTTTTGAAGATGCCGTGGCGCTCCGCGTACTTCTGCGCCAGAGCCAAGCGCAATATTCCCGCAGATGCATAGATGGCAAGCTCCTGCGGCGTCACTTTGCGATGCGAAGGCATCGCCGTCTGCGGACCCGATTGCGCGGACCCGGCGACCAACACGATCAGATCTTTTTCTTGCGCTCCACACTTTTTTTCAATCGCCGCAGCAGCTTCGGGGAATTTATTGCCGATGCGTTTGAAGTCTTCATAGACGCGCGCTCCGCCCTTGGAGTGGAACATCGGTTTAATATCGTCGCGCTCTTTGCGCGAGAGCTCGCCAACCTTTGGAGTGCGAATGGCAATCACCGGCAAATTCGCATTAATCGCAAGCTCCTGCAAATTCTCCGGCGTGAAGCATTCGCGAACGTCGGTGAAGGCGGGCAAGCGCAGGTCGGGTTTGTCGATGCCGTAAAGACGGATCGCTTCGTCGTAATCCATGCGAAAGAACGGCGTTTTAATTTCCGATCCGGCGGCGCGGAAAGCCGCGGTGAGAAAGCCTTCCACCACTTCCCAAACGCTCTCCGGCTGCGGATAAGTCATTTCCAGATCGATCTGGGTGAACTCCGGCTGGCGGTCGGCGCGCAGGTCTTCGTCGCGGAAGCAGCGTACGATTTGAAAATATTTGTCGAAGCCGGAGATCATCAAAATTTGCTTGAACATCTGCGGCGATTGCGGCAGTGCATAAAACGTCCCCGGCTGCACCCGGCTGGGGACGAGGTAATCGCGCGCACCTTCCGGCGTGGACCGCGTCATGAACGGAGTTTCGATTTCGAAAAATCCCTGCTCCGAAAGATAGTCGCGGATCGCCTTCGCCACTTTGTGACGCGTCTCAATATTGAATTGCATCACATCGCGCCGCAGATCGATGTAGCGATATTTCAGCCGCGTCTCCTCATTAGTCAGCGCAGTATCGGAAGGCAAAAACGGCGGCAGCTTCGATTCGTTCAGGATGCGCAGCTCTTCGGCCACCAGCTCCACCTCTCCAGTGGGCATATTTTTGTTGATGGTATTAGCGTCGCGCAGCTTGACCGTCCCGGTGACCGCAATGACGTATTCGTTGCGCAGGGCTCCGGCTTTTTCGTGAATGCCACTATCGCGCTCGGCATTGAAAACAATCTGCGAGACGCCGGTGCGGTCGCGCAGGTCGATGAACAGCAGGTTGCCGTGGTCGCGGCGGCGGTTGACCCACCCCATAAGGACAGCTTTCTTGCCAGCATCGGAGGCGCGCAGCGCGCCGCACATGTGACTCCGTCGTAAATCGCCTAAAAAGTCGAGCAAGGTTTTGTCCTTATCTGTCTGGTTAGCAATAGATCAGAGTATTGAATGTCTGGGTGATGAAACAGAGATTATAAACGCTAGGGGTTGGAGCAAGAACTTCGACCTGGAGTCGAAAGCTGCGTCGACGCGTGAGAGCGAAACGTGAGCCGGGCCTCTTTCAGACTCGCCAAAAAATGCGGACGCTAATGCACAACCTCGAATACCGTTCCTTCTCCGAAGGTACCTCCCACAACCGTCGTGCCAAAGAGATTGCCGGCTGGGTCGAAAATCAGTCCTCCGTCCAGGTAAGCACCATCTGTGCCGCCGCCGAAATCATGAAGAATGGTTTCCGTCCAGTTCCTTCCGGCGGCAGGCGTCAACTCGAAAACGGTACCTTCGGCATACAGGCCGCCTTCCACAGTTGTGCCGTACAGATTGCCAGAGGCGTCGAAGATCACTCCGGCTCGCGGGCCCAGCCCGTCATACTTTCCGCTCCCGAAATTGCGCAACTGCACTTTTTTCCAAAGCCCATTCGCTTGCGGTAACAGCTCGAAGACCGTCCCTCCGTCGGTGTAGCCACCGCTCACTGTGGTGCCGTAGAGATTGCCCGCGACGTCGAAGACTAGGCCAGCATCGGGATATAGCCCATCGTAATTGTCCGTATAGTCGAACGTGTGTATCACTTTCTCCACCCAACCTCACCCGTGCCTGGCAGTAACTCGAATACAATCCCCGCCCCGTAGGGGCTACAGTATTCAGTTGTGCCGTAAAGGTTTCCAGCCGAATCGAGGACCAAGCTGGCAAAAGGATCGCAACCGTCCCTGCCGGTGTCATTGAAGCTGTGCAGAAGTTTCTCGGTCCAGCCACCTTCCGACTTAGGCATCAACTCGAAGACCGTACCAAAGGCATGAGCGCCGCCGCCTACTGTAGTGCCATAGATATTGCCGGATGGATCGAAGATCAGGCTGGCATAGGGGCCGCTCCCATCGTTGCCGTTTCCGAAACTATGCAGCAACTTCTCCGCCCACCGGCCGGCCATCCCCCTGAGGTGACAACTCGAAGACTGTGCCCAATCCGTAGGCGCCGCCCTTAAAGGTTGTGCCATTGAGATCGCCAGCGGCGTCCAGAATCAAGCTCGCGTAGGGAGTACTCCCGTCCTTGCCATTGCCGAAGTTATGCAGCACAGTCTCCGTCCAACCGCCGCCGGGAGTGGGCGTCAACTCGAACACCGTGCCGTAGCTGTACGCGCCGCCTGAAGACGTCGTGCCGTAAAGGTTGCCTGCGGCATCGAAGATCAGTGAAATCTCCGGATCAGTTCCATCTGTGCTCCGCTCCCCAAAGCTGTGCAGCACGCTTTCCTGCGAAGCGGCAGGCCCGGCTGTCATAATCACGGCCCCTGCGAGTAGCACCAACGCGGCAATAAATCCGAAGGACAGCTTCTTGCTTTGCATTGCAGGTTCCTCCAGACAACGAAAGAATTCTAGGTTCGATGTACTTGAAACCAAACGAAGCGAGCATCCCACGGGCCGCGTCCACGGTCAAGATGATGAATTCTGCAACACATGGCTCCAGAAAAGCATCCTAGGCCTGAATCCCGGCCCGTGCTTCGGCACGGTCCGGGTTTGGACTCTACGAAGACGAACAGTGTCAGCGGGATCGGCGGAGGGTATAAGGCGGGGAAGTTCAGATTTTTACTGTTTCTCTGAATGGAGCCAACGATCTATCTACGCCGATCCTTGAGTCCAACGATCTCGATCGATTCCAAATCTAGTTGAAGGCAAAACTGTGGCCGACGAAACCGCGCACCACACCGACGAAGCCAGCCAGGAACAGACTCCACAAGAGCAGAAGCAGCCGGGTCAGGATCCGAAAAACAACTTCGACTGGATCACCCAACGCCACTCCTGTTCGTTGCCCAATGTCTTCAAGGAACTCCGATTACAAATTGAGAATGACGTGAAGACTCGGAACGGGCTAAGGCCGAACTACGCTCCTTACGAGTTTTCCGTGGCGGATCTCGACGGAGGCTTCAAAGCAATATTGAAGTCCAAAGACGTTGAGATGGCAGTGACCTTTACTCTCTCTGAGCACGGAATTTTTGTGCGCGACGATAAAGGAATACAGATGTTTGAAGTAAAGCTATCGTTCAGCGACCAGGGCGAGTGCCAGTTGATGGTGAACGGAGAAGCCCGGGATTATTGGCAGGTGCGCCGCATGGCGCTCGAAGAGCTGATGTTTCGAGGCAATTGAGCATTTGCTAACAATCGCAAACTTACTCGAAGCGAGGCTGGCTGGACCTTGAGCTACAGAATCCCATGTTATAATCTTTTATTCTCAGTCGCTTAGAGCGCGGAGGGCCGTATCGATAAACGTTTTATCCGAACCAATGACCGCATCCGGGCACGCGAAATTCGCGTGATCGGCGATGAAGGGGAGCAGATTGGCGTTATGCCCCCATTCGAGGCGCTCAGGTTAGCCCGCAGTAAAAATCTGGATCTGGTCGAGATTTCACCCACTGCTCAGCCGCCCGTATGCCGCATCATGGACTACGGGAAGTATTTGTATCAGCAGGAAAAGAAAGAGCGCGAAGCCAAGAAGCACCAGAAGACGATCACCGTAAAAGAGGTCAAGTTCCGCATTAATGTGGACGACCACGATTACGAAACGAAAAAGAACCATGTACTGCGCTTTCTGGACGAAGGCGACAAAGTAAAAGCAACCATCTTCTTCCGCGGACGCGAAATGACCCGCACCGGCTTGGGACGAACCATCCTGGAGCGCTTGATTAAAGACGTAGAACCGCAAAGCATCGTAGAGTTCCGGCCTCGCCAAGAAGGTAATACACTTCATGCGATTTTGGCGCCGAAGAAGTCGGCGGCGGAGCGGGAAAAGGAAAAAGAGAAAGAAGCTAAAGCCAAAGCAAAAACTGAGCGCCAGGAAAAGATGTTGCAGGAGAAAATGGCGCAGGCCAAGCTGGCGGAGAAGCTGGGGCCGGAGAAAAAAGATGAGGAGCCAGCGCAGGCGGCAGCAGCAGCGACTGCGGATGCTCCGACTTCCGGCTCGCAAGTTTAGTTGGCGCGTCGCAATACCGCCGAGGACAGGCGCAAGTCGCGCTACAGATTCCAGAGCAATTAAAACTCAAGAGATTTTGAATACTGAGGTGTGCGGTTACTGGCCGCCGCCTGATTCCGAGGAACTATGCCGAAATTAAAAACTCACAAGGGCGCCGCCAAGCGCTTCAAGAAAACGGCCACGGGCAAGGTGAAGCGCGGACACTCCGGTCTGCGCCACATGCTAACGTCCAAGGCTCACAAACGTAAACGCAAGTTGGGAACGTCGACGCTGGTGAGCGATGGCGATGTCCGCAAAGTGAAGCGGATGATTCCGTATCAGTAAAAATCAGTGGTCAGTGATTAGTGGTCAGTGGTCAGAGAAAATCAAGGTTTTTCTGACCACTAGCCACTGATCACTGAATGCTGTTTAAGGCGCGTGAAGAGGCCAGAGATCCCCGCAAGGTCGATCATCCTTACCTCCAGCCGCCAGTACAGAGAAAGCAAAAAGGAGAACACCATGCCACGTGTAAAACGCGGAACCAAACGCCGCGCCAAGCGCAAAAAAATATTAGACCGCGCAAGCGGTTACTTCCTTACTAAATCGAAACTCTACCGCTCCGCCAAAGAGGCCGTCGATCGCGCCCTCAAGTTCGCCTACTCCGGACGCAAACAGCGCAAGCGGCAGTATCGCTCGCTGTGGATTGTGCGCATTGGAGCGGCTGCCAAACTGAACGGATTGAGCTACAACCAGTTCATCCACGGTTTGAAAGTTGCGGGAGTGGAACTGGACCGCAAGATATTGGCGGACCTGGCTGTGAAGGATGCAGCGGCGTTTAAGAGCCTTACGGAACAGGCGAAGGGCGCACTGGCTTAGCTGTTAAGTCTTTGTAAACAGGAATGGGCACGGTCTTCAGCCGTGCCGAATCGCCGACCTTTAATTTACAACTTGTCATTCCGAGCGAAGCGAGGAATCTGCCTCGAGCAGTGGCAGAAACTCCCTGCCACGCCGGGAGTTGATTCAGCCGATAGCGATCCTTCGACTGTATAAACCGATTCGCGACGCGAATCGGTTCACTTCGCTCAGGATGACGTTTCGTGGATAGTGAACAGAGTGGCCTATACCGTTTCCAAGTTGGCGGATTATTCGGCGGTGGCGCTCGAGAAGGCAGCTGCTGAGTGCATTCGTGCGTGCGCGGACGAAGCGGCCGCGGTTCGCAACGATGCGGAACTCAAGACTTTCCGTGATCGCTGGCTGGGGCGCAAGAGTGGGGCCCTGACGCAGATCAATGACCTGTGGTTGAAGGGCGCTCCCAGAGATGCGAAGCGGGAAGCTGGAATTCGCGTCAATGAGTTGAAGGCGCGGATTACGGAACTTGTCGAGAGGGCCAAAGAGGAATTAGTCTCTCGGCAATCGACGGGCTGGCTTTCAGGCGACGATTACGACTACGGTGCAGTTTCTGGGCAGATGCAGAGCTACAGTGGCTATCCGGCCGGAAATACTATTGATAATCCCATAATCCCGCCGCCCCCAATTGATATTTCCCTCCCCGGTGTCCGTCGTCCTATCGGCGCGGAACATCCGGTCGTCAAGACAACGAACGAAATGGTTCGCGTTTTCCAGAAACTGGGCTACTCCGTTGCCGAAGGGCCGGTTGTTGAGACCGACTACTACAACTTCGAGTCGCTGAACTTTCCGCCGAATCATCCGGCACGGGATACGCAGGATACTTTATTCATCGCCGGTCAGCAATCGAAGGCGCAGCGTGAGCGATTGTTGCTGCGCACGCACACTTCTCCAGTCCAGATTCGGACAATGGAAAAGGTGCGCCCGCCGCTGCGCATCGTCATTCCTGGCACGGTGCATCGCAACGATCCGCCGGATGCGAGCCATTCGCCGATGTTTCATCAAATCGAAGGCCTCGCGGTCGATACCAACATCACATTCGGCGATTTAAAAGGCACACTCGATCATGCCATGAAGGAGTTTTTTGGATCGAGCGTGAAGACAAGTTTTCGCCCATCGTTTTTTCCCTTCACCGAGCCGAGCGCGGAGATGTTCGTTTCCTGCTTCATTTGTGGCGGGAGCGGCAAACGTGGCAGCGATCCGTGCCGTCCGTGCAAGCAGACGGGATGGATTGAGATCCTCGGCTGCGGCATGGTGGACCCGAACGTTTTCGAGTTTGTGAAGGACAACGGATACGACCCGAAGAAAGTTTCTGGGTTTGCCTTTGGCATGGGCGCGGACAGGATTGCGCTGTTGAAGTATGGAGTGGACGATTTGCAGTTGTTCTTTCAGGGTGATGTTAGGTTTTTGCGGCAGTGGGCGTGATGGCGGCATTTGACAAAGAAGCGAAGCTTGCGGACCTCATTCCAGAACTCAAAGCTTGGAATGACGGCGAGGGTGTTGACCTCGAGACTTGGATTAGCTGCGAAGGTGACCACAAGCACTTGATCGGTTATGCGCGGATTCTCTGCCTGACTTCGTCGAACACGATGGATGCATTTTTTTGGGCGAATCCATGGACGAGGTGTCCGGTAGAAATTATCAAAGCTGGTTGGCGAAGACCCAGGGTGACAAGAAGAGAGTAGAGGCGGTGATGAATCATCAACATATCCTCGACCTTTTCTCCCGATCGCATCACGAGCGACCAACGCGTCAAGTTCTCGTCTATATCGGAAGATTGATGAAGGATATCTTGCAAAATAAGTTGAGCCGTGATTTCCCTGATCGCACCTTTGTGGTGGAGTTCGCGGAAGACGGCGTGGAAGACCTGGTCGATTATCAAGTAACTTTTTTTCAAGAGCGATGAAACTCTCTCCACATTGGATTCGCGAGTTTGTCGATCTCGCCGTCGATGACCGACGGCTGGCTGAGGATTTGACTGCGGCGGGGATTTCAGTCGAGGGGATCAGCGGCGCTGGCGCGGAGATGGTGTTCGAGATGGAGATTGGCACGAACCGCCCCGACGCCATGAATCATTATGGCGTGGCTCGGGAGGCCGCAGCGATTTATGATTTGCCACTAAAAGCGCTTGAGCCGAAGCTGCCCTCAGCGGCTAAAGCCGCATCTCTTTCGAGCCCCGTCCGCCAGACGCCATCAGTTCTTTGTTCGTCGGCCTTCAACGGCACGACTGAAGTCGTGCCTTTCCCGATCACAGTCGAAGAGCCGCAACTTTGTCCCCGCTTCTCGGCGCGAGTGCTGCGCGGCACCACCATCAAATCTTCTCCTCAGAAGATTGCGCATCGATTGCAACTACTCGATCAGCGGCCTATCAGCAACGCCGTCGATGCCACAAACTACGTCCTCTGGGAGATGGGCAAGCCGACGCACGTCTTCGACATGGACCTGCTCGAAGGCGGCAGGCTCATCATTCGAAAAGCGAAGAATGGCGAGAAGTTGAAGACGCTCGACGGCGTGGAGCGCACACTTACTTCTGTAGATCTGGTCGTCGCGGACGGGAAAAAGCCTGTCGGACTCGCCGGCGTGATGGGCGGCTTCGACACCATGATCACCGATAAGACCCAAAATATTTTGATCGAGTCGGCGTGGTGGGATCCGGTGACAGTGCGCAAGATGTCGCGGCGTCATGGAATTCATACGGACGCTTCGCACCGCTTCGAGCGCGGAGCGGATTTCGAGTCGACGATTTTATCGTGCGATCTGGTAGCGGCGTTGATTCTGGAATCTGGCGGTGGAGAACTGGTTGGCGACGCCATTGATGTGATGTCGCGAAAAATCGACATGGCGCCGGTAATGCTACGGCTCGCAGAGGTCCACCGTATCCTCGGCGGTAATCTGACGACCAATGAAATTTTCCGCATCCTGAAGAAGCTCGGTTTCAGCGTGATTCCTGAAGGACAGGCTGATAGGCAATTCCGCGTGCATATTCCGAGTTGGCGTTTGGATGTGGAACGCGAGATCGACGTGATTGAAGAAATCGCGCGGTTGCATGGCTACGATAAATTCGAAAACACTTTGCCGGCTTATAGCGGTGCGGTAGTGGAACTACCGCACGCCGCCGTGAACGCCACTTTGCGGGAGCGGGCCCTGGCCCTGGGATATAACGAAGCGGTGTCGCTTACATTTATTTCGCATGCGAATGCCGAAAGGTTTTCTTCCGCCTCGGTTCTCGAGGTGGAAAATCCCTTGAGTGAAGAAGCCAGCGTAATGCGGACCTCTATGGCTCCGGGAATGCTCGACATGCTGGCCTGGAATCTGAATCGCGACTCCGAAAACGTGCGGCTGTTCGAGATGGGCCGCATCTACGAAATGCCAAGCGCGGAGCAGGTTGAGCCGGCGCGGGCCTGCCTGGGCGCAACATTCGAGGCGGTGAGGAGTTCCCTGCCGGTAGGCGCCGCGCTCGACGTAAGCAAAGGTGAGCACGCGGTGGCGGCGGAGGCGTTTCGCTCATTCAAGGGAGATGTGGAGAATCTTTTGTCTGCATTTGGATGCGGCGAGCTGAGTTTTGACCGTGAGACGGCGGAGTATTTTCATCCTGGACGTTCGGCACGGGTATTAATGCATGCGACGGTAGTGGCACAGTTCGGACAGATCGCCGAAAGTGTGAAGGCGGAGCGGAAATTGCGCCAGGATGTTTTTCTGGCGGAGATCGATCTGGAACAATTGCACGGCATCGGATTGCGCGCGGTGAGGTTCGCGCCGCTGGGAAAGTATCCGGCGGTGGAGCGGGATTTTTCGTTTGTATTTGCTGACAAAGTTTTGTTCGTGGAGATGAAGAAAGCCGTGGCCAATTTGGATATTGCCGAGTTGCGGCATTTCCATCCAGTGGAGATTTTTCGCGGCGGATCGATTGTGCCGGGAAAATATTCTATTCTGTTGCGGGCGCGGTTGCAGTCGGACGAGGGGACGTTGCGGGACGAGCAGATCGCGCAATGGTCGGAGAAAATTGTGGCGTCACTGCGAGGATTGGGCGGCGTGCAAAGAGCTTAAGTCATTGTCGATTTACGATTATTATTGATTGCTAATTGAAAACTACTCTAGGACCTTCACCGCAGAAGGCACGGCTGGGACAGGCTTGGTCGATTCTCCGACGGCATCGTGATTCAGTCAACAACTAGAAATTAACAACCAATAATTCTCTCTATGCTAATCTGCCAGCTATGGCGGACGTTATTTCTTCTCCATCCATCCAGAAAAAACAATTTCTTAGCGACAAAGTTTCTCACTTTACCGAGTCGGTGATCCGGGAGATGACCCGGCAGGCGGCGCTTTATGGAGCGGTGAATCTGGCGCAGGGGTTTCCGGATTTTGCGGCTCCCGCTGGGATCAAGGAGGCGGCGCGGGTTGCGATTGAGGGCGATATAAATCAGTATGCGATTACGTGGGGCGCGAAGAGTTTGCGCAACGCGATTGCGCGGCAGATGGGTGTTTGGCAAGGGATTGCGGTTGATCCGGAAAAAGAGATAACAGTGTGCTGCGGGTCCACCGAGGCGATGATTTCCACTTTGTTGGCGGTTTGTAATTCGGGAGACGAGGTAGTGGTCTTCGAACCGTTTTATGAGAACTACGGCCCGGATGCGGTGCTGAGTGGTGCGCGTCCGCGGTTTGTGAAGCTGCGCCCGCCGGTGAGTGAGGGCGGCGAGTGGACGTTCGACGAAAAAGAATTGCGGGCAGCGTTCGATAAGCACACGAAAGCCATCATTCTTAATACGCCCAACAATCCTACGGGAAAAGTTTTCACGCGGGCGGAACTGGAGTTGATTCGCGATCTGTGCATCGAGTTCGACGTGCTGGCGATCACGGATGAGATTTACGAGCATATCTTATATGACGGGACAGAACATATTTCGATGGCGTCGCTCGAAGGAATGCGGGAGCGGACGGTGACGATCAATGGAATGTCGAAAACCTACAGCGTGACGGGATGGCGCGTGGGATGGGCGGTTGGGCCGGAAAAGATCACGAATGCGATCCGCAAGGTGCACGATTTTTTGACGGTGGGCGCGCCAGCGCCTCTACAGGAGGCGGGCGCGGCGGCGTTGAGTTTGCCCGCGGAATATTATGCGAAGCTGGCGGAAGGTTATCGTATGCGGCGGGATCATTTAATTCCAGCGCTGGAAGCGGCAGGATTTAGGTGTTTCCGTCCGCGTGGAGCTTATTACGTGATGACGGATATTTCGGCATTTGGATATGGCAACGATGTGGAGTTTGTGAAGTATCTGGTGAAGGAAATCGGAGTGGCGGCGGTCCCGGGGTCAAGTTTTTATCGCAATGCGCGGGATGGAGCGCAGCAGGTGCGGTTTGCGTTCTGCAAGAAATTGGAGACGCTGGATGCGGCGGCGAAGAAGTTGGAGAAGTTGCGAGGGCGATAATCACGCCGGAGTTGGAAGTCCCGCGGAAGAACTGGCACGGCACGATGGGGCCATCTCGATCCACAGGAAGGTGGAGTATACTGCGGGAAAGTTTGAAATCTTTTCAGGGAAAGTGCAATCATGGCTTTGGAAGCGGCGGAAGCAGTGGTAGAGCGGTCTCCGGCGGACGATTTTCAGGCACTGGAGGAGAAGATTTTTCGCACCATCGAAATGTTTAAGGCGGCGCGGCAGGCGCGGGCGGCGGCGGAACGCGATACGCAGCGAGTCCGTCAGCAACTGGAAGAGCGCGAGGAGCAATTGGTCGCGCTGCGTCGGGAGGCGGTGCAACTGCGCAAAGAGCGGGAAGAGATTCGCGGGCGCGTGGAGAAGATGCTCGAACAGATTGAGTCGATTGCGGAAGAGCGGCAAGCTAGCTAGAGTGGGCTTCGGCTCTACCTAACAGAGGACTGTAGAGTGGAAAACATGGACGGGGAAGCAGGTTCCTCGCTGCGCTCGGAATGACAGCGAGTTCCTCGGCAGCAGGTCAAGATTGTTATGGCAACGGCGGCTAAGGATTCAAGATTGAAGGATGCGCAAAACGGCAGTGTGCGGGTGGAGATTTTCGATCAGGCATATAACCTGCGCGGGTCCGATCCAGAATATATTTTGAAGCTGGCCGAGTATGTCGATTCGAAGATGCGGGCGGTGGCTGAGGCTACGAATACGATAGATACCGTGCGGCTGGCGGTGCTGGCGGCGCTCAATATTGCCGACGAATATCATCTTCTAAAGCGAAAACAGGAGAGCGGGGCAACCGATTACCAGAAGCGCGCGCATCTATTAGCAGATGCGCTGGATGAAGTGCTGGACGAAAATCGCAAGGCGGGATAGCCTGAGGCGGGTTGTCGTCTGAAACTTTTTCTTCTGGGAGAACGGTAAGCATCGCTCGAAGCGGATTGGCACCTTAAATCAGTATCCAACCAAGCAGGCAGCATACCGAGCAGTCGATTCGCTTCGTGATGCTGTGACAGATGGCCCCCAGATAAACAGTCTCATTGAAGGCTACAGGCAAGAAAAGATGCCAACCGCACTGCCACTCGCCGCTCGTATGAAAGCTGGATCAAATTGCACATCATTCCCAAGTGGGGAACGTGTGAACTCTCTTAAGCTATAGGCGCAATCCGTGGAATTGTGGCTAGGTCCGGCTTGCCATCGCCGTTCAAATCTGAAAGCCAAAGCCGTTGGAGGGAGGAATCGGTGGTGCGTTGAAAGGTCTCGCCGTTCTGCGAGTAGCGGCGTTCGGTGCGGCGGAGCGGCCATGATCGCGCTGCGCCAGGTATTTAAGCTTGGCCCCGGCCGGCATGTGACGCCATCCCCGGAACCTTGATGGCGCAAGCGAGGCCTCGTCGTGTGGAGTTTGCGATGTACTGATTGGCTGAACAGCTGTGTGTCGTACAGGAGCGTTGCGGTTGGAAGAAACCTGCGCTAGCGCGGGACTCGCCGTGCCAGAAACCAGGATCAGGACAAAGAGGCAGATGTTCTTCATCGGGTTCATCCCGCGATGACTTATTCGTCGAGCGGTTGGCGTAACAGCATACACCCAGAAATCGCCTTTGAGGACCTGTTTCGCAGCCGCAGTTGCCCATTGTCCAGCATCTCCTGTTCCGGACGCACGAAGAGTGACTCAGCGAGGGTTCAAAAGAACTGGACGGTCTTCATGGTTTCCGCCAGAGCTTTCAGCTGCTCAGGCGAGTTGGCCACAAAGGCGAATGACAGGAGCTTGCCCTTGCGGATTGTAGTCCATACGACGGCACCCCTCTTTGTAGTGCCCTCTTGTTCTCCAAATGCGTATACGGCAAACCTTTGTCGCGAAATCAATACGAAACGAGGCATTCCGGGCGAACCGCTTATACCGGCTACCCACCCGCTCATCTTTGCCTCAGCGCCAGGATCATCGAGATCTGCCACTGCTTGACGCGGATAGGTCTCGATAGCCAGGGAGTGCCATCCTGGCATGTCATTATCCGGGCCGGAAGACATGGTGAGGAGCAGCCCTAACGCACGGCTCATGTGTTGCTCCGCCGCGAAGGCTTGGACCCGTGCCTTTGATCTCTCAGTCGTATCCTCAAGTTCGATGGGCTGGAGGTAGCGGAAACCGAGCGAGGCATTCTGATACAAAATTCTAGGCGATGAGCCTATTGGCCCGTCCTGAGGGGCTGCCACCCCAGGAGAGAATACCACTAGGAAAACCCCCAGGAAAACGTGTTTCACCATGTGTGCGCTATTCCTCAATCCCACCTTGTGACAGCTTCCCGCTGCCTTTCTCCCACGTTGGCAACCTTTCTCAGCACGATACATCATTCGCTGGAATCGGTAGGGTTGATGATGCTGCGGAAGTAGCCGTCCAATAGGGAGGGAATGTCATCACCCGAAGTTAGCCTCCTATCCGAGACCACCTCCCTTCCAGAGCGCTTGTCGATGGTGGTGAAGGAAACGTCCCCGAGGTTCCATAGGGCCACACTCGCGAGCGTAGCCGCCGTCTCAATTTCTATCGCCGCTTTTCCTTCTTTGGCATCGCTAGGGTTGATAGACCTGATTCTTAGGCGAATGGACGCGCTCGACAATGCCTTTGAATGCTCTCCGTACCACTCCTCGACTTGCTTTGCGACGCTATTGTTCATTATGGAAGCACCTCAATGTTCAACGCCTCCGGCATTTCCGTGATTTCAAGATAATCGGCAAACATGCTGTTTGGTCCATATATCTTAGCCCAGCCGTTGGGTGATGGTATGCCTCGAAGACTTTCTACCGGCACATCGAATTGTGCAAATACCCGCCCCGAAGGCGGCGTCCATCCCGTGGAACTCGGAGGATAGGTTACGCTGGTCACGCCGTTAAGGTTGCTTTCCACAACTCTGCCCGATGCCTGCATCTCCGCTAGCTCCTCTGGACTCATCCACCGGCCAACGCGAACGTAACCTGCCGGCGCGCCACCTCGAAGAAGAGTTCCTAAGCTGGGCGTGCACATTTCGCACTGCTTCATCGCATCCTGAAATAGGCTGTGCCACAGAGACATCGTACCGCGCACAAAGTTTCCGACACCGTTCAGGCCCGATCCACGAACAAACGGCACCGAATAGGCTTGGCTGATGGAGGCCGGCTCCGCAGCCAAAGCCGGAGGCACGCTTTGAGGAGCGAGCGTGGGCAGCGGAGTAAGGCTCGCTCCAAACAACGGATCATACGAATAATAAGCTAGGCCGGCCGAGTTGAAGCTGCCAGTAGCATCCTGCAAATCGACGCCTCCGGCCGTAAGGATGTCGTAGCCAACCTGAGGCAGTCCGTTGTTTCCGGCGTTGTTCCCTGTCTGCCCCAAACCTGCACCCGCGGATGCAGCGACGGTGCCCGTGTTTTCGAAAAAAGACTCGAAGAAATTTGCGAAATCCTCCCAGAAGCCTTGTCCGCTTGGATCACTCAGGTTGATCGGGTCATTCTCGACATAGGCATAGCGGTTCCATGACTGCGCGTCGCCTACCCGGCCTTCCAGGGCTCAAAAGAACTGGACGGTCTTCATGGTTTCCGCCAGAGCTTTCAGCTGCTCAGGCGAGTTGGCGACAAAGGCGAATGACAAGAGCTTGCCCTTGCGGATTGTAGTCCAGACGACGGCACCCTTCTTTGCCGTCCCCATTTGTTCTCCAAGGACAGACACGGCAAAGCTTTGGCCCGAAATGACGACTGATCGAGGCGTTCCTGGAGAACTGCTGATACCGGCCACCCATGCGTTCATCGTCGCCTCGGCGGCGATGTCATCGAGGTTGCTCAGGGCCTGGCGAGGGTAGGTCTCGATGGTGAGAGAATGCCAGCCAGAAGCGAGATCGTCTGAGCCGGACGTCATCCCGAGAAGCAACTCAAATGTTTCGCCAACATGGCGCTCTACCCCACGAGCCAGGATCTCTGCTCTTTCGCTCTGGGTCTCATCGTACATTCCGCCTGGCCTCGCGTAGCGAAACCCCAGAGATTTATTCGAGTAAATGTCTCCTGAGGAACTCGCCTTTTCCTGCGCCGTTGCTCTGCTAGGCAGGGCCAACAATAGCAGCGTTGGCAGCAAGCGAGTTATATGTTTCCGGTTCAAATGCTTCGCTCCGAACAACGATTGGGGTGGCCATGCGGCACCCGGTTCTTGCTAAAAATCAAGCCGCCCCAGCTTGGCATCTGGTGCGCAACGCCTAGAAAACGGTGCGCAGCTCGCCTTTCAGTGCCATTTGGTACAGCTCGTCTGCCGTCTTAAATTTGCTATCACTCAGGAATCGCATGAGATAAACGGCAGGAATGCCACGATACTCAGGATGCTGCATGTAGAAGTCAGTTAGCACCGCTGTATAGGACCGGACGTCCTTCGAATACAACTCTAAACGCGCAAAGCACCGCGCGGAGGGGTGGTCCCCGACACGGTGGATTTTGCCGACTTCAAATAGATCATTTGTCACTTCACACGCTCTTCTTGTCCCCATCACATAACCCGCCCAGAATCCGCCGATAAAGCTCCTCCGTTGCTCCTGGGACCACGACACCCACTCGTGCCCGGTTCCGGGTTGCGGCTGGGCAGCCGAGGCTCCGATGGCAATGAGCACGAAGACCGCGGCCACCTTGACCCGCATGAAGATTCTCGTCGTTTTCGGCATGACCGCCAAAACTCCTCCTAAAGAGACAGCCCCCTAGAAAGGCGAATACGTCGGTGGAATGGGGCTTCCCGCGCCGTGGACAACGACCTTGGGTGGTGACAAGGTTTGATTTTTCCGCCTCTTGAATTATTCTCTTGACTATGCTTGAGCGGTCATGCATAATACTTACATCATGAACCGCCTGAGCACAGAAAAACGAGCACAGATTGCTGGGATGATAGTGGAAGGAAACAGCGTCCGCTCTATCACCCGGATGACTGGCGTCTGTCAAGAAGCCATCCTTAAACTGCTTTGCGATCTCGGTAAATCCTGTGCCGCCCACCACAATAACACCGTTCGCGGCCTCCGCACTCGGCGCGTCCAGTGCGATGAGGTTTGGAGCTTCTGCTACTCCAAGGAAAAGAATGTACCCGTGGAGAAGCAGGGAACAGGCGCTGGGAGCGTTTGGCTCTGGACGGCGATTGATGCTGACTCAAAACTCATGCTGTCGTATCTCTGCGGAGGTCGGGATGCGTCATGGGCTAAGAAATTCATGGAGGACTTAGCTTCGCGTTTGACCACTCGCATTCAAATCACCACTGACGGCCACAGGGCTTACGCTGAGGCGGTCGAGGGTGCCTTTGGAATGGATGTGGACTACGCGATGCTGATAAAGCTGTACGGCGCTCCTTCCGATCATCCCGACACCCGTTACAGTCCCGCCCAGTGCATTGGCATCCGTACTGGCGTGCTCAGCGGTTCACCCGATCCTCAACATATCTCGACCAGCTACGTGGAGCGTATGAACCTAAACATCCGCATGGGCCTTCGCCGCTTCACGCGCTTGACGAATGCGTTCTCGAAAAAGTTTGAGAATCACTGTCATGCGGCGGCGATCTACTTCGCCTATTACAATTTTTGCCGCGTGCATCAGACGTTGCGCGTAACGCCCGCCATGGAAGCTGGCCTCACAGATCACGTCTGGACTTTGGCAGAATTGGTAACACTGCTAGAGGCTGAAACACTGTCTGCGGCTGCATAGCTGTGGTATATTTCGGCAGGTGGAGGCGGTCGGATTTGAACCGACTGGCGTGGGTTTTGAAGACCCTGCCAGCGACCGTGCCGCCCCCACATAACTGTTTAAGCTAATCGCATCTTACACCCTTCCGCATTACCTCCCAAGAAAAAACGATCAATTCAGGCGAAGGTAAGGAGCCGTAGCAGTGATTGCATCCATGTCCAGTCTCTACTCCCGGAACTCGGTGGCGACTTGAGTTGACCGCCGTGTTATCCTATATGGGTATCTGGGAGGTTGGTATGGGAGATGAATTTGGACCGGCAATTGCCGCCCTCGAAAGGAAATTGGCGGAGCAGCACAACGCAGTCCTCGACACGAAGCGCAGTATCAATCTTCTGCTGAGAATGGCCGGGCAGAATCCGCAATACGCGGAGGATGATGATCCTAGCAGCAGTTCCGTAAGGCCGGATCAGTTTTATGGCAGAGGTCTCACTACGTGCGCCGCCGAATATTTGGCGATGCGGAAGCAGGCTTGCCAGCCCGCCGAGATTCTCCGAGCTCTCGAAAGTGGCGGCTTTGACTTTGACATGTTGCCCTGGGCGAAAACCGACAGACTCCGAAGCTTCTCGATCTCGTTAGCCAAGAACACCGGAAGCGCAGGGAAGTTCCATAAGCTTAAGAATGGCAGTTTTGGTTTGCGTAGCTCGTATGACGAAGACTTTCTAAAGAAGGCGGCGGCGGCGGGCGATGATGCCGCAGCGAGTGCCAAAAAGAAGAAAAAAAAGAAAAAGGCCACTAAGAATGGCGCAGCGTCCGCGCCTCCAGCGCCCGCTCCCGCAGTAAAGGGGAAGGCAGCAGAAAAGCCGAAGGCGGCTGCTCCCAAGCCCGAGGCTGGGAAGCCTAAGAGTTCTGTCAAAGAAAAGAGCCGTCCGGTGACAGACCAGACGGCCCAGAAAGGTGCAGCTATGTGAAGACCGTAATTTCGGTTCAGACCGCGAAAGTTGTCATTACCATCACCAAAGGGGATGACACCATCGTGATCGAAGTACCGATAGTCGAATAGGCTTCTACATCCTAGTTCAGTGGCCTCATGAACCACCGAACGTTGGATTATACACCTACTTTTCCTTAGCCCAGCGGGTTTTGGCCGCCTGTTGGGCTATTGCCTTTCTCTCTTCCGGCGTGAGCTTTTTGGCTCTGGCCTTACCACCTTTTAGCCCACCCAGACGGCCTAGCGCGACAGCCGCCGGATTCTTGCCCAGCGACGATCCTATGGCCTCTTCGACTGTCCTGAGAGCATTCTGATAGTCATCCCGCTTTGCCATCCTGCTTGACCGTTTAACCATGTTTACATCTTGCCACAGGCTGACGGCCAATTACCACGGTCACAAAATCGAAACCTTGTCACTACCCGACCTTGACATCCATTGCCAAGATGGGTTTTCCATGGTCCAATCCTAGCACCACCTGAATCTGCTGGTTGTTGACGTAAAACCGCTGGGTGATTGTCCTAGCCTCCGGGGAGATCAAATCGTGAAAACCGCCAGCCTCCGGTTGCCCCCCTGTACCCAAGGTCCTGTTCCGTTAAACTGCTCTTTCAAGGTAACCACCGTTTTACTTTCTGCAGGCGTTTGGTAGCTGCTGCAGCACGTGCCCCCCGGTCCCATGTGCCCGACACGCCAGTCTTTGCCCCAAAACCCACCGGCAGTGGAGAGATAGGGCCTCCCAGAATTTACGGGGTAAAGAACAGGGCCGCTGTTACCGCCGCCGCCCGCCCCTGTGCCGGTACCGCCGCTACTGGGACTCGACTGCCCGCCGCCGGTCGAGGTAGGAGTTCCCGGGCCTTGGTTTCCAGCGCTGTTGCCGGCGCCGGCTCCCTGGTTGGGGGCCGCCACCGGAGACGCGGTGCCGGAAGTCGAACCGGCAGAACCAGCGCTGGTTGGCATCGTCCCGTCGGGATTCGCGGGTACCGCGCCCACAGGAGGCGGACCCTTGCCCCACCATGCGAGCCACGTCACCTCGCCGGCGATGATGGCTTTGTACCACCATGCGGGTGCGATCACCGTGGCTGTACTTCCCTCTGCGTCCATCGTCGGACCGAGCGCCTCAGGGAAAACAACAGCTATAAATACATCCGCGATCGCAAAACCCAAATCCTCCCAGAACCCTTGTCCGCTGGCGACTAGGGGCAAACAGTGAGCGTCAAGAAATGTTTCTTGTTAATGCAGCTTGGCGTACTCCGCTTGGGCTTGCTTCAGGATGGGAACGCCGGGATCGGCGTCTTTCCAGAGGGCGAAGAAATCCTGATAAGCAGCTTTGGCTTTGACGGCATCGCCGGCGAGTGCGTCGCCGCGGGCGAGGCCCAAGTGCGCCAGTGTGCCGATGGGATCGTTCACGACGACGCCGGGATGATCGAGAATTTTCTGGAACTCGACTGCTGCCGCCCCACCCCGTCGCACCGCGAGATAAGATTCGCCTCGCAGATAAACAATATGGAGAGGGATCCACCAGATCGAACCGAGTTCATAGGGTGAAGTAGGAGCGAGGGCTTCGAGTGCCTTGCCAGGATTGCGGTTTTGGAGAGCAGTGGCTGCGGTGATCATGGGCAGGTAGAAGAGGCGGACATGCGTGTCCTCCGGGAAACGCCTGGCCAAGTCGGCGGCCAGGGAGGCGGCCTGCGCGGTGTCCCCGGCCAGTCCCAGCGTGATCGCGGATAGAGCTTCAACATCTTTAGCGGTTGAGAGCACAAGCGTGGCGTGGGCCTGCAGTTTTGCCACTGCGATAATTCCCGCCAGCGCCTCCTGAAGGGCAGCTTCAGCCTGGTAGCCCGCCGCTGTCTCTTTTTCGTCTGCACGTTGAGCCAGTTCGGAGGCGCGGCTGTTTAGCCCCCGCGATTTGGTAAACTGCCCGGCGTAAGCGGCCGTGCCGGCTTCTATGTTGAACATTTCGTCTGGCAGGTACTTTCCCACTTCCGCCGCATCACGGTCCATTTCTGCCGTATCATGCTGCAGGAAATTGATCTGGTAAAGATATTGGCGAAGTGCCGGAGTATCCAAATTGAGGGCTTGCGCCTCCTGAGCCGTGGCCTTGGCTTCATCCAGGCGATTGACCTGTATGTATGCAAAGATGAGGTTGCTGTAAAGGACCGCGTTTCCTGGGCTTAGCTTCACGGCCTGCTGTATTGCGACGAGGGCTTTATCGTATTCTCCCCGTTCGCGGTAGACACCTTGCAGAAGGCCGAACGGAATGCTGTCGCGCGGGTAGGTCCGCAGCCACAACTCGCAGGTCTTGCGCATTGCTTCCAGGTCCCCGGAGACCATCTGTTCGTAACGTGAGGTGATGTAGAGTTCTTCACGCTCGCCGACCCGTTCACGCAACTCATAAGCCTTGCGCATATTCTCCGCAGCACGGGCGGTTTGGCCAAGGTTGTTGTAGTTCGCCCCCAAGAGCGCGTAGGCCATGGCGAAGTTGGGATCAAGGTTGATGGCCCGTTGGAATAATAGAACGGCGGCAGCGTAATCGGCCTTCACCGACTGCGCTTGTGAACCCAGACTATAGGCGTGCAGCGCCTCCAGGGACGATGTGGTCACGTCCTCCGGCGGCGCATCGTATTTTTGCACCGAAGCCAGCGATTCCCCCAGCTTCTCGCGGATTTTGATTGCCGCATCGCCCAGAGATTTCAGCACCTGCTCTTTGCTGCCGGCAGTGTCCTGCTCATTTGCCAATACATCGCCGTTGCGGCAGTTCACTGCCTTCAGCCCGACAACATACTGGCTACCGAGACTGGAAATCGAGCCTTCGATCGTGGCGGCGCTCGCGGTTCGCTGACAGACTTCGCGGGCTAACTCGCGGGTTAGCCGCGCGTCTTTAGGCTGCGTCATCAGAGTCAGAGTCTGGGTTACACGCTGGTCGGAAATTAGGTTGAGAAACGGCGACTGGTCCAGTTGTGCCGCTAGCCCCTGCCGCAGCGTGCCGTCGAAGATTGGATCGCCGGTAGTATTGGTGAAATCGGAGAGAACGATACTATCCTTTTCGCCGAGACGGATCATCCTCTGGCGTGAACGCAAGTAGAACCCTGCCGCGATGGAAGCAACAATAAGTATCATGGCAGCCGGTACCAGAACCTTCCAGAGCTTCCTGCTCCGCGATATCCCGAATAAAGCGAGGGTCGGGGCGAAGCCTGAGCTACGCGGTGCAATCCGGGGCGCAATCTGAGAACCATTTTCTGGCGCACCCGCAGCCGCGTCAGGACCCGCCGCTATGGCTTTCCCCGATTCTGTGTCCCGTTTCACGCGCTGCAATTCGGAGCGCATTTCCGCTGCGCTCTGATAGCGGAGCTCGCGGTCTTTCTCCAGCGCCCGGTTGATCACCCGCTCCAGAGCGGGGGGCAAATCGGGATTCAAACGCGAGGGGGATACCGGAGCGCTGTTCAAGATGGCATCGAAGATGCCAGCCGCACTGTTGCCGCGAAAAGGTAACTGCCCCGTGGCCATTTCATAAAGCACAGCTCCAAACGAGAACAAGTCGGTTCGCGGGTCCAGTGGCTTGGCTCGCGCCTGCTCCGGAGACATGTAGCTGGCGGTACCCATTACCAGGCCAATGCGGCTCAGGCTGCCTTCGACGGGGGAATTGAATTCAGGGCTGGCGGGGATGGAATGGGTCGCGGTTTCCGGTTCGGATCGTTCCAGCATCTTTGCCAATCCGAAGTCGAGAATCTTGCACATGCTGTGGTCAGCGAGAAAAATATTCGCGGGCTTGATGTCGCGATGAATGATGCCCCGATCGTGTGCGGCTTGCAAACCGCGACTAACCTGTAACCCAATCTCGAGCACTTCCTCCAGCGGAAGCCCGGTTCCATCGCCCGCCGCAGCCAGTCGGTCGCGCAAGGTTCCGCCTTGCAATAATTCCATCACCAGGAATGGCTGTCCTTTGTGCTCTCCGAACTCGTAGATAGTGCAAATATTCGGGTGGTTTAGCGACGAGGCCGTCTGCGCCTCACGCTCGAAGCGCTGTAGGGTCAGCGCGTCGGTGGCCGTTTCGTCGGGCAGAAACTTAATGGCAACACGCCGGCCCAGCCTGAGATCCTCGGCGCGGTAAACCAGGCCCATGCCGCCCCCGCCGATAATATCCAGGACCCGGTAGTGGGAAACGGTTTGGCCGGTCAGAACTGCGGCGGCCTGAAACTGTGCGGCAGCGCTTGCACCGCCCGCTGCGGGAGCAGCGGCGTCCGGTCGCGAATCCTCGGCGGCAACGATTCGCGTCGCCGTGACCATCAGCCGGTAGCCGCGCCTCGCAATGGTGGCGATGTACTGCGGCTTCTGAGCCGAGTCTCCCAGCGCCTTGCGCAGCTTTCCAATGGCCACGTTGATGCTGTGATCGAACTCGACGATGGTGTCGTTCGGCCAGAACTTGCTTTGAATTTCGTCGCGCGTGACCATCGCGCCGTCACGCTCGGTCAGCATCACCAGTAAACGGAATGGCTGTTGCGGAAGGACAATTCTGCTCTTGGGGCGATCACCGTTTGCACCGGCCGAACACAGTTCTCCGGACTGGAGGTCGAGTTCAAACTCCCCAAAGCAGACGCGATCTGGCACCCTTGTCCTTATCTCTCCGCAGGAGAGGACGAAAATGTGTAGGGAAAGTGTACTATAGCCGCCAAAATGCCCCTACCCGCCCATAGCCGTTAAGCGGTTTCGCAATTCCGCGAGTGAAATCCATTTCCTGGTTCAGGTTTCGGCGCTAGCGGCGAGCCCTCGCCAAACACGATTGTCCTCAACGGTTTACCAGTGATGATCCACAAATGATCGGAAGATGAGGAAGCGTGCATTGTTGAGAAACCCGGCTTGGGGCACACTTGCCGCGTTCTAGAGCCTGTCCGTGCAAGCAGACCAAATCTGCCGCCCAGGAAAACAGTGCCATGAGCGAATCTTTTTTTTGCCCTATCAAGGAGATCTACTATGCGACTTCGTCGACTCGCCATCCTGGCCGTAGCCTTCACTACGGCTCTGCTTTCTACCCTAAGCTTTGCTCAATCGGCGCCGCCCTCTGGCGATACGTACTCCTACAGCGCGCTACCCAAAGTGAATAACGGTTCGCAGGTTCTTCTCGTAGTGCAGTCGGGGGCCAACACTTATATCCAGTTCAATCTGAGCACGGTCCCTACCGGGGCCACCGTCAGCAAAGCCACGCTGCGCCTGTTTGTGGATGCGGTCGCAACGAACGGCTCGTTCAATGTTTATCCAGTGACCAGCAGTTGGAATGAGGGCACGTTGACCTGGAACGCGGCGCCTACTTTGGGTGCGTCAATAGCAGGTCCGATTTCTGTGACGAGTTCCACCATGAACCAGTTCGTGCTGATCAATGTCACATCACTGGTGCAGGGATGGGCGAGCGGAAGCACAGTTAATAATGGATTAGCTCTGGAGCTGGTGGGCACGACTGGCAGCTTCTCTTTCGATAGTAAGGAGAGCTTCCTGACCGCGCATCAGCCGGAATTGGAGATCGAGATTTCCGGACCGGCCGGGGCTACCGGAGCCCAAGGACCGCAAGGTCCAATCGGAATGACCGGGCCAGCAGGAGCGACCGGTGCGCAGGGGTTAGTGGGGCCGATCGGAGCCACGGGAGCGAAGGGCACGACCGGCAATACCGGCGCGACCGGACCAGCGGGTCCAACGGGCAATAATGGGGCAACTGGACCAGCGGGACCAACGGGCAACACCGGCGCGACCGGGGCTACGGGAGCGACTGGTCAGCAGGGACCAATCGGACAGATTGGCCCAATCGGTTTAACGGGAGCAACCGGCGCAACCGGAGCGCAGGGACTGATGGGACTCACGGGCGCACAAGGGCCGACGGGAGCAAACGGAACGAATGGAATTAACGGAGCAGGCTTCAATTTCACCGGCGCGTTTAGCAATTCAACCAGCTACAAAGTCGATGACGTAACGACCTACAGCGGGTCTACGTACGTTGCTACCCTTGCAAACCAGAGTGCGGGAACTCCCGACACCAACCCAACGGATTGGACCCTGATGGCGCAGGCAGGCGCTGCGGGAGCAACCGGATCCATTGGCCCGGCGGGCGCAACTGGAGCGCAAGGTCCGCAAGGCAATACCGGTACACAGGGTTCGCAGGGACCGATTGGCAATACCGGCAACACTGGAGCGCAAGGTCCGCAAGGCAATACCGGTACACAGGGTTCGCAGGGACCGATTGGCAATACCGGCAACACTGGTCCGCAGGGTCCGATCGGCAATACCGGCGCGACCGGGGCTACGGGAGCTACGGGACTAATGGGGCTTACGGGCCTACAAGGACCAGCGGGAACGAACGGCACTAATGGCACGAACGGAAGCGGCTTCAACTTCCGTAATGCATTCGACAACTCGGCTACCTATGCTGCTTACGATGTGGTCACATACAACGGCTCATCTTACGACGCGACCGCGGCAATCACGCCGGGCGGCGGCACTCCGGACACGAATCCGAACTGGATGCTGATGGCGGAAGCCGGCACGGCGGGCGCAAACGGTGCCGTTGGTCCACAAGGCAACACCGGTAACACTGGCGCGCAGGGAATCCAGGGTCCGCAGGGTCCGATCGGCAATACCGGCGCAACCGGGGCTACGGGACTTACCGGACCCGCGGGAACGACAGGCGCAACAGGATCCCAAGGACTGATGGGGCTCACCGGCCTCCAAGGACCAGCGGGAACGAACGGAACTGATGGCACTAACGGCACGAATGGAACCGGCTTCAACTTCCGCAATGCATTCGATAACTCTGCCACTTACTCAACCTATGATGTGGTCACTTACAACGGCGCGACTTACGATGCGACAACGGCGATCTCGCCGGGCGGCGGCACTCCGGACACGAACCCGAATTGGTCTCTGATGGCGCAGGCAGGCGCTGCGGGCGCAACCGGAGCGGTTGGACCGGCGGGCGCAACAGGGGCAACCGGCCCGATCGGGGCAACGGGAGCGACCGGAATGAACGGAGCCACCGGGGCGCAGGGTCCGGCCGGGGCGCAGGGTCCGGTGGGCGCAACCGGAGCGCAGGGTCCGGCGGGCACCAGCGGTAACAGTTTGGCCCAGTTCCGGGCGGCGCTGTTGCAGTGGTATCCCGTCACATATTCATTGGCGGGCACCCCCAAAGGAATAGCCTTCGACGGAACCAACATGTGGGTCGTGATTTCTGGCAGCAACAACGTTACCAAGCTGCTCGCCACTACCGGCGAGGTGGTCAGCACCTATGCAGTCGGATCCGGACCCACGGCAATAGCCTTCGACGGAACCAACATGTGGGTCGTGAATAATGGCAGCAACACCGTTACCGAACTCCAGGCCAGCACCGGCGCTGCGGTTGGCACGTATTCAGTTGGAAAAACCCCCCTGGGCATTGCGTTCGACGGAACCAACATGTGGGTCACGAATTCTGGTAGTAACAACGTGACCAGGCTGTCGGCCACCGGCGCGGTGGTCGGCACCTATACGGTTGGATCGAATCCATACGCAGTCGCCTTCGACGGAACCAACATGTGGGTCACGAATGATGGTAGCAACAACGTGACCAAGCTGCTGGCCAGTAATGGCGCGACGGTCGGCACCTATGCGGTTGGATCGGGCCCCGACGCAATAGCCTTCGACGGAGTCAATATCTGGGTTGCGAACGAACTTGACTTCACCGTGACCAAGTTGCTGGCTAGTACCGGCGCGGTGGTCGGCGGTCCGTATTCGGTTGGACAATACCCGCAAGGAATGGCCTTCGATGGAACCAACATCTGGGTTTCGGGCTTGCCGGCGACCAAGTTGCTGGTCTCTACCGGCGCGAACCTGGGCACCTATCCAGTCGGGACCGTCGCCTCTAACCAGGTAGCCTTCGACGGAAGCAACATCTGGATCGTGAATTCAAACACCAACACACTCATCAGGATTGGAGCCACCAAGTAGCCGAGCGTTTCAGTCCTCGCCCCACTCAGGCTTCACGGCCTGGGTGGGGATTTTTTCCGACTTCACGTGGAAATAGAAAAGGACCCGCGCAACATACTCGCAAACGAAACTGAACGCGGTCCGGCGCAAACATCATAATTCGAATGTTTGGCGCAACAGCTCAGTGACTATTCTCGCCGGAAACACCGTTGCCCAGAACACGCTCCAGAAACAGGCTTCTCGGACAATTGTGAGGGCTAGCTTACTTTGGATGTATAAACGTCCTTTGGCGCTGATCTGGCCAACTGACGTGTGAGCTATTAGTCGCACCTGACATCCGCACGAATAGGAATATATTCCTATTACATCGCTGGATCAAACGCGCCACTTGTGCATCGGGTACTCACTTAAGGCTCATGCCCGGCGCAGAGTTCCGCTGGAGTCTCGGAGGGATTGGCGGAGCTTGGAGAATGTCACCCACAAGTCCGATGTCATCCTCCGCTGGTGGCGCGACTAGTATTTCGTTCTTGTCGAGATCAAGCGCAGCGTTGAGTTGCGCCTGGCGCGCGAGCAGGTCTTTT
This sequence comes from uncultured Acidobacteriaceae bacterium, assembly GCA_963818235.1. GTDB lineage: Bacteria > Acidobacteriota > Terriglobia > Terriglobales > Acidobacteriaceae > Sulfotelmatobacter. The sequence continues at coordinate 716,734 of CAWFRI010000003.1, read as the reverse complement.
ATCCGCGCTTCGTCGTCGAAGGGCTTGTTGGCTTGCGCCTGAGAATCGGCAACTTCTCAGAAAGAGTCTTTTCGGGACCTCTCTGGACAGTTAATTTCCTTAGTCTCGCTGAAGTAAGCAGACGCACATTTAAAGGGCGAGCATTTTCTTGATTTGTCCCTGGATGAAAAAAACCATCAGCGCCTTCCGAACAATCAAATTGACATTCAATTCCTGCAGCAGGTTATTTGCTGCATCGGAGATTTGTTTGTATACCTGCTGGCGCTTGTTCTTATCTACCTTGGACATGTCGAGATCGTTCAGACTTGGATCAATCGAATCGATCGGCTTCGGAGTCCAATGTAAGTTGGCAAAGACGCTCCCCTGTTGCGCTCGATACGTGGCCAGTTGCTGCTGGCCCATGCTGCGACCATAGTCGTAGTCGTGTTTCCGGTAGCTAACATCAAAGAAGCCTTCAAATGCCTCTAGCCCATTGCTTGCCAAACGCCCGGTGTCGGCGACGAAGTCATAGATCAGCATCTCCTCCTTTTCGTGCAAGCCGGCTCCAAGTTCGAGAACAAGCACCGCGTCCAACCACACGTCGGCCGTAGCGATGTCCCCGCCAAATCTCGCATATTCGAGTGAATATTGCTGCTTCAATTGAGCGCGCGCTGCGGTCAGGTTTGCGATCGCGGACGGCGTCATCACGTCATCGACCTTAAAAAAAGCGTAAAGCAACGCCGCGGATACCGGGCTCGCCTGTGCGACCGTCAGTGCCCCAGAGAGAAATAAAGCCTGTAGCTGACCGGCCCTTTTGTCCAGCAAGTGCAACTTATCATTGACCTGCTCGGCCACCACCCAATCTTGGAACTCCGATTGACCGATCACGGATTCCGCCAATCTTTCCACGAGTCCTTGTAATTCGCATTCGCCGCACCAAAGGATTTTACCGGATTTGCATTTGGATCGGTAGTGTAGGGAACGTCTTCGGATGTTTTTGGGTGAGGGGCAATAAACAAATATCCGCGCTGGTCGGCGTTCAGGTGACCTCCGGGCAGCATCTCTACGAGGTTCTTTGCCATTCCCAGAGGCTTGTTCTGAAACACGCCCCCATCGGTATAGGTAAAAAATCTGCTGGGAGCATCATTCCAAAGACTACGAACCAAATCCGGGCTGGTGAAGTCCACAATGTTCCGCGCCAGATCCTGTACTCGAAAAGCAACAGGAAATGCGCCACACGCTACCGCTGCGGCACGTATGGTGTCCCAAACCGCTGGCCGGTCATCGGAAAGCTGTCCCACGGCAATCACCAGCTGATCTCCATGGCTTGTATAGATGAACTGACCTCCACATTTTGTGGCACGGAAATAGTCCACACCGGTCAGATTCGATAGGGCAAGGCCCAGTTGGAGTTTGCCGTCTGAAGGCAAGGCCGGATGTGGTTGCGGAACCGGCAGTGACGGCGGAGGTTGCGGCAGTTTGGGATATCGACCCATCAAATATGTCTCCGAGATCTTACTTACGAGGTCGGAGGACAGAACAGAATGGGTAACGGGCTCATCGGACCCTCGCGCCAGCAGGCCGACAATATCAACGTCCATCACCCAAGCGTTGTAAAGAGGATTGTTATAAGGCTGACTCATAGCCGGCCCGTCGAATAGGAGTCGCTGCGCAATAATAGCCACTGTCATCCCACCTGCCGAAGCGCCAGTGAGTACATCGATCTCGATACGTTCATCGGGACAATTGTTCTCGCTAGCCCACTGATTATGTTGGGCAAGAGCATCCAGCACTTCAAAGGCAACGCCCGACTCATAGCTTCCCAATGAAACCGCACCTGCGATCGTGATTGCGATTTTCTTTGCCAAGGCACCACCTCCGTAAAACCCTGTGAGACGCGGCGGGTTACATAATGCCGGACAACATAGTTTAGTGCCATTCTACGTTTAGCTGTTCTCATCTGTTTGTCTGGCTTTAGTCAACAATCCTGTCGATTTGCGATTGAAGGCACCTCTGGGTGGGATCGCAAGCCTGGCCCGAATCGTGAATGCGGTGCATTACAATACATCCATTGAGCCTTGAGTCGCAGTCTTACTCACAGGAGGATGATACGGACGACGGAGTTTGGCGAAAAGCTCGTCAGGTTCGAGCCTCCGTTCGAGATCTGCTGCGCCCCAGTCAGTGCACGTTGATCTCAACCCTTATGCCATCCGTGTACTTTCGGATATTCGCCCTGGGTGCGATATTCTTCTCGCTGCTAGTGGGGGCAGGAAGCGGGCAAAATACGACGCTGATCAGTCTCGACCAAGCCATTGATCTGGCGCTGGCGCACAACCATTCCATAAGAGCCACGCGATCTCTGATTCTTCAGAATCAGGCCCAGGAGATTACGGCGAACCTGCGTCCTAATCCTACTTTCGGAGCCGATACACAGTTCGTCCCATTCTTTAGTCCCCAAGATTTCTCCGGGGAAAACCTGGACGAAACCCAGCAATTCGATCTTGGGATTAGTTATCTTTTCGAACGCGGCCACAAGAGGCAGCGGCGGTTGCAAGCCGCTCGCGATCAAACCGCCGTTACCCGGGCCCAGGTCACTGACGCCGAACGTACTCTGGCTTTCAACGTGGGACAACAGTTCATCAGCGTTCTACTGGCGGAGTCCACTCTTCAGTTCGCGCTGCAAGATCTAAAAGGCTTCCAGCAAACGGTCGATATCAGCGAGGCACAACTCAAAGCCGGCTACATCGGTGAAGGCGATTATCTCAAGATCAAGCTGCAGCTTCTACAGTTTCAGACGGACGTATCGTCAGCCCGCCTGGCAAGGGTGCAAGCGCTGGTTAGCCTGCGTGAGTTCCTGGGCTACAACGCGGTACCGGCCGATTTCGACGTGATTGGCGATCTGGCGTATCAGCCGCTCAAGGCGAATCAGGAAGATTTGCAGATGAGAGCGATGCGCGAACGCCCCGACTTCCGTGCCGCAGAATTGGGGATAACCGCGGCGCAGAGTCAAATCCTTCTCGCCAAAGCGAACGCCAAAGTGGATGTAAATGGCACGTACGACTTTACGCATGTTTCCGGCGAGAACACGGCTTCTCTCTTCGCGAATTTTGAGCTGCCGATCTTCAATCGCAATCAAGGCGAAATCGCGCGTACCGGTTATGCGCTCACCCAGGCGCAGGAGCAGCAACAGGCTGCGAGTGATACAGTTCTTTCCGATGTTGCCAATGCTTATGAAGCGGTAAGGAACAACGACGAAGTGGTGCAACTCTATACCTCCGGTTACCTCAAGCAGGCGCAGGATTCGCGCGATATCAGCGAATATGCGTATAAACGAGGCGCCGCCAGCCTGTTGGATTTTCTCGACGCCGAGCGCAGTTACCGGTCGGTTCAACTGGCCTATCGTCAGGCGCTGGCCTCTTATATGACCGCTCTGGAACAGCTGAAAGAAGCAGTGGGAACGAGGAATCTGCCATGAACCTCGGCAAGAGTTGGCAGCGGTTGGTGGCACTGGCCACGGTGTCGCTGACAATACTGACGCTAGCCTCGTGCGAGGGGCCCGGATCGAAGGCCACCGCGAACAGCGCGAACAACTCAGGTAACCCGGAGCTGTTTACCATTCCGCAGGATCAGATGTCGCACGTGCAGGTGCTGACGGTACAACCTACGACCCTGACTCGATCCCTACGGCTCACGGGAGCTGTAGCTTACAACAGTTTTCGCACCACGCCCGTCATCACGCAGGTGAGTGGACCGGTCAGCCGAGTCGTGGTGGTTCCCGGACAGAAGGTGACTCAGGGCGAGCCCATGTTATTTGTGTCTAGCCCCGATTACTCGCAGCTCCGCACTAATTACTTAAAGGCTAAAGACGCCTATGCCCTGGCGCAGAAAGGCTACGCCCGGGCGCAGGACCTGTTTCAGCACCACGCGATTGCCGAACAGAATGTGGAACAAGCAGAGTCGGCAGAAGTGCAGGCGAGCGGAGACCTGGTAGCGGCGCAAGCTGCATTAAAAGTGATGGGAGTCACCGATCCAGATGCGCTGGTGAAGGCTCCTCCTTCTTTTGAGGTCCCGGTCAAGGCACCCATCGGCGGCTTGGTTGTCGAGCAGGATGTTTCCGCGGGGCAGCTCATTCAGCCCGGCACGACGCAGTGTTTCATGATTTCCGACGTCAGTACCGTCTGGGTGCTGGTGAACGTCTATCAAAAAGACTTACCCTACGTGCGAGTGGGAGATCAGGTCACAATTCAAACGGATACTTATCCCGAACTGTTCCACGGGCGCATTGCTTATGTGGCAGCCTCACTGGATCCGAGCACGCGCACGTTGCAGGCGCGCATCGAGACACCCAACCCTGGCGAGAAACTGAAGAAGGATATGTATGTGGTGGCGACCGTAAACGCGGGCGCAATCCAAAATGCCTTTGCTGTGCCCGATGCTGCCGTACTGCGCGATACCGAGAATCAGCCTTTTGTTTATGCCGCGGCAGCCGCAAACCAATTCGGCAGACGCTCGGTAACACTCGGGGAGAGTGTGAATGGACAGACACAGATTACGAGCGGACTGAAAGCTGGCGACCGGGTCGTAGGAAACGGCAGCTTGTTCCTGCAGTTTGCAAATTCGTTGCAGCGGTAGTGGAATCGCACACGCTTGGGAAGTATTTCAAAACTTTGGCAAGGATGCTGATCACGACAGGCGAATGATTCACCGAATAGTCCAAGCGGCGCTGCGGCAACGGTTCCTGGTGCTGATGCTGACCGTTTTCATCACGGTCGGGGGAATCCTGTCTTTTCAGCGGATGCCGGTGGACGCCTATCCCGACCTCGCGCCTCCTCAGGTTGAAATCATCACCCAGTGGCCAGACCACGCCGCCGAGGAAGTCGAGCGTCTGGTCACACTTCCTCTCGAACTGGAAATGAACGGCGTCCCGCACATGGTGGTGATGCGTTCCATCTCGCTGTACGGGCTCTCCGATCTCATCCTGACTTTCGAAGACAGCACCGACGATTATTTTGCGCGGCAAATTGTTTTTGAGCGTCTCGCTCAAGCCACGCTACCAACCGGAGTAACTCCAAGCCTAGCGCCTTTGTTCAGTCCTAGCGGCCTGGTATATCGCTACGTGTTAGAAAGCCCCGACCGCAGCCCTCAAGAGCTAAAAACGATTGAAGACTGGGTGATTGAGCGGGCTTATCGATCCGTCCACGGCGTGGCCGACGACTCAGGCTTCGGCGGCACCGTGATGCAGTATCAGGTGCTGCTCGACCCGGCGCGCATCTACGGATATCACCTGACCATTCCGCAAGTGACTGCCGCTCTGGCGGCCAATAACTCGAATGCCGGTGGCGGCTTTTATTCTCAAGGTGGGCAGTTTTACTACGTGCGCGGCATCGGGCTGGTGCGGAACACCAATGATATTGGGGACGTTGTAGTCGGCGCCAACAAAGGCGTGCCCATACGAGTGCGGGATGTGGGAGACGTAACCATCGGGCACGCGCCTCGCCTGGGCGAATTCGGCTTTCAAAACAATGACGATGCGGTTGAAGGCGTCATTCTTATGCTACGTGGGGAACAGACGCAGAACGTCCTGAAGGGAGTGGAAGCAAAGACGGAGGAACTCAACCATCAGATTCTGCCGCCGGACGTCAGAATCCGTCCTTATTATGACCGCAGCGAATTGGTAGACCTGACCACCGACACAGTCGAGGCGAACTTGCTTCGCGGCATGGTGCTGGTCTTAGTGGTGCTAATTTTTTTCCTGGTCAGCTTCCGTGCTGCCGTCATTGTTGCCCTCACGATTCCGCTGTCGCTTTTGTTTGCCTTCATCGTGCTCCATGCGCACGACGTTGCTGCAAACTTACTTTCTATCGGCGCCATTGATTTCGGGATTGTCATCGATGGCACGGTGGTGATGGTGGAAAACATCTACCGCGAGCTGGCGCTGCGCCAGGGACAGAAATACAACCTGAACGAAGTCATTCTCATAGCCGCGAAAGATGTGGATCGCCCGATCTTCTATTCGGTGGCCGTGATCCTGGCTGGGTATCTGCCGATCTATGCGTTGACCGGACCTTCGGGAAAACTATTCCACCCCATGGCTGAGACCATGTCGTTTGCCCTGGTCGGCGCGCTCATCCTCACTCTTACACTGATCCCGGTGCTCGCCTCTTACTGGTTCAAGAGCGGCGTGCGCGAGAAACCGAATCGCGCCTTCGAATGGATGAAAGGAAAATACGCAGGTCAATTGGATTGGGCGCTTGCCCGGCCCAAGACCACCATCGCGATCGCCACCTTGATATTCGGTGCAACGCTGCTGCTGGTGCCCTTCATCGGCGGCGAGTTCATGCCTCACCTCGATGAAGGCGCGCTCTGGGTGCGGGCCACCATGCCCTACACCATTTCTTTCGAGGAGGCCAGCAGCATCGCTCCGCAGATACGTGACATTCTCATGTCTTACCCGCAGGTCACGGTGATCGGTTCAGAATTAGGACGACCCGACGATGGCACCGATCCCACCGGCTTTTTTAATTGCGAGTTCTACGTAGGCCTCAAGCCCTATAAAGACAAATCATGGAGCGGAAAGATCAGCGAGAAAAAACAGCTCGTTGAATCGATCAACCAGAAACTCACTGCCTTTCCCGGAATTATTTTCAACTATACGCAGCCCGCGGAAGATGCCGTGGACGAGGCGTTAACCGGTCTCAAGAGTTCTCTGGCAGTCAAAGTATATGGCGACGATCTGAACATTCTTCAGAACAAAGCCATCCAGATCAAGAATGCACTCTCCAATGTGCCCGGATTCACCGATCTCACGGTGGTGCGGGAACTCGGCCAACCCAGTCTGCTGGTAGACGTCGATCGCGACAAAATCGCGCGCTATGGGATCAACGTTGCAGATGTAGAGGCGGTAATTTCGGCGGCAGTTGGCGGACAGGCGGTTACTCAGGTCATTCAAGGCGAGAAGCTGTTCGATCTGGTGGTCCGCATGCAGCCGCAATTCCGCAGCAGCGCGCATGAGATCGGAAACTTGTTGGTTGGCACCCCTGACGGGCAGCAGATCCCGCTCAGCCAACTGGCCAACATTACGCAGGGCAACGGCGCGTCTTTTATCTATCGCGAAAATAACTCCCGCTATATTGGCGTGCAATACAGCATTGAGGGCCGCGATTTGGAACGGGCTGTCCGGGACGGTCAAGCAGCCGTGAAGAAGACCGTCACCCTGCCACAGGGCTACCGGATGGAATGGGGCGGCGAATACAGCCAGTTTCTCGAAGCCGAATCGCAGATGTACCTGATTGGCCCTCTCGCCGTAGTTCTGATTTTTATGATCCTGTTTGCCCTCTACGGAAATTTCAAATTCCCCGTCACCATCGCCCTGGGCGTGATCATGACGGAACCGGTAGGTGCGTTGATTGCGTTAAAACTCACCCACACTCCCTTCAGTGTATCTTCCGTTTTGGGCCTTCTGGCTTTGCTCGGAGTGTCGGTTGAAACAGCCGTGATTCTCGTCTCCTACATCAACAAGTTGCGCCAGGAGGGGATGGCTATCCGCAAGGCCACACGAGAGGCTTCGCTCTTGCGGCTTCGTCCGATCATGATGACGGCCCTAGTTGCGTGCCTTGGGCTCCTGCCAGCGGCCCTTTCCACCGGCATCGGATCGGATACTCAAAGACCCTTCGCTATTGTCATCGTGGCTGGCCTCATCTCCCGCCTCTTCATCGGATTCTTCGTCAATCCTGTGTTGTACGAGATGGTTGCCCGTGAGGGCGATGTGCTCCAGGTATGACGAAAATCGTCGTAAGGCCGGATGACTCACTGACAGTTGCAGAAGTGATGGCGTCCAAATCGACGACTCGGGACCAAACATCAAAAGGCGTGGACGCGTGCTGCTCGGCTTCGTAACTCCGTTCGAGAGGCTCACAGGAATCTATGGGCGAATATTCCCATAAGGGCAGGAGAAAGGCCGTAGAGAGATTCACGAACTGGCATGGACTATAGCAGCCCTCCCAGAATGACACTGATTATAAGGAGAATCCATCCTTCTGCCAGCATACAAAATAAGAAAGCCAAAACTAGTGCACGTCGAAATGCAGATATCCAAGCATCCACAGCAATATCGCTCTACCGGCCGACTAGACTTCCAACCTTCAAACGGAAGCAGCGAGAAGTCATCGTGATCAGATCTTTTGGCGCGTGGACGAAACCAAAACCGAAGGCTCACGGGGCGCGTTGACTCTCGCTCCAGAAATCCTCGCTGGCGCTCCGGGCTTGGAAAATGTCAACTCAGTTCGGTGCAAGCTGTGATTGGATCTTCGCTTCGCCTCCACAGCTTGGCCGGTTGCCGTGGTCCTATCCCTGGACATGGAAGATATTTCAAGACGCGGCTATCTCTGCCGGGCTTGAGACGTTTGGGACACACACCTTGCGGCACAGCTACCGCAGTTGGCTTGATGCTGTGGGCACCACGATAGCGGTACAGCAAAAATTGATGCGGCACGCGGACATTCGGACCACGATGAACGTTTACGGCACCGTGGTGACTGATGAAATGGCTACCGCATCCGGGAAAATAGCGCGCTTGACGGTTAACGGCACGGAACCCAACTCAAGTCATTGAAAATATGGCGAGAGTGGGATTCACAATATGCTAGGAACATATTTTAGTTGCAATAGATTGGCTGCGATTCGCTGCATAGTTACCACGTTTCTTACCACGATTTTGACTTTGATACCCTCTAAACGAAGCGATTTCCATGGCGAGAGGCAGGGATTCCTCAGTGACTCACTTCAAAAGCGGCCAGCGGTTATCACTTCAAAACCGGCCAGATCGTCGAGGAATTCACAGACCAAGGCGTGTCAGGCTGCAAGGAGTCTCGACCGGCACTGAATCGGCTGATGTCTGACGCTTGTCGCATGCGTTGCTCGGTTCGCGTTCCCCGGAGAGGCTCTACTACTTCGAGCGGGTTCTCCGCTGGCAAGCGGGTTTTCTTCTTCCCCACGATAGTACCTTCTCAAATTTAGACCCTCGACAATCGTTCGTCGATCTTCGCCGTGATAATTTCAGCCCACTAAATGCTAGGGCGTGTTAACACTAAATAGAATTTGGTGGTATTCTCTCTTGGTAGCAGAGGGTGTTTTAATCGTGTCAAGTTCTAAAGAGAACCCGCAATGGGATCGCTTTGCACAAGCGATGAAGGAAATCATTTCCGTCCCCCACTCAGAAATCAAAGCGCACCTAGATCGAGAAAAGGAAGCGAAGAAACTAAAGCGGACGCGGAAATCTAAACTCGCCGCTTTCCGCGCCGTGAATAAAAACGGTTAGAGGGGACGATCCGAAGTCTTTCCGGTCAGTTCTGCGTAGGTCAATCTTTTCCCGATAATCTGAGTCAAAGCCAATTGGAAGCGGTCAGCATCAGTCATGGGATTGTCTTTCGTGGCCCGGTTGTTGTAACGGAATGCCTGTTCATCCACGTAACGTTCAAGGTGGAAGGGCTCGACACAAACGTAAGTTCCTTTCAGCGACCGCTTCATCAAACTCCAGAAATTTTCCAGACCATTGGTATGCACGCGGCCACGGACATATTCTTCGGCATGGTTCACGACTTCATGGACAAAACTCTTGTGCAAGTTGTCGTACCCTACGGCACTATCGCTATACCCCGTGGTGCCGTGTTGAACGTTGTTTAGAACGGCGGTTTGCAGGGTTTCGCGTTTAATGTCCGGCACGACCGTGGCCCGCACTTCGCGCAAGTTTCGGTCTAGAATGCCATGCACGACAGCCTTCCCCGTTTTGCCTCCCGTGTGACCGCCTGTGGCTGCGAATCGAATACGGCGATCACGGTGCATGTTCTTAAGTCTCCCGCCAACAAAAGTCTCATCCACTTCGACCTCGCTACCGTCGCCGCCTAGTTTGGAGAATCCTTGCCGAAGGGCAACCCGGATACGGTGCAGCATGAACCATGCGGACTTCTGGGTGACGCCAAGAGCGCGATGCAATTCCCATGAGCTGATGCCGTTCTTATCGTTGACAAGCATCCACACGGCAGGAAGCCATTTCTCTAGCGGAATAGGCGAGTCCTCGAATACCGTTCCGACCTTAAGGGAAAACTTCGGTTTCGGGTGGTCGGCGTAACATTTGTAAACACGGGCTTTTGCTAGGTAGGTTACTTTCTCAGACTCGCACTTTGGACAGCGAACCTTGCCATCGGGCCAGCGCATGGCTACCATGAACTGGCGGCAGTTCTCAAAGTCTGTAAAGTATTGGATTGCTTCCTGTAGGGTCCGTGGCGTTTCCATGCTGTAAATATCGCATTAAAGTAACGGTCAGTCAAGTATATTCGCACCTTAATGCTGCTCCTTCCTCTGTTAGCGGGGTTCTGGAGCCTCTGTTGCATTGCCCGGCAACGCTCGGCATAGATACTTATGCGATAACCTATATTGCATCATAATCGTAATACGATGAACATTAGGGCATCAATTGACTTTTATAGTGATGTAGTATATTGTATAATTATGACTAAAGATGCAACAAGGGGTATCAAGCCGCTGCGGCCAAAGGCGCTCCCTGCCGAACTGCGCCGCGCCCTGATAGAGGCGCGTAAGAAGCACGGCTGGAGCCAGAGAGACTTGGCAAGCCGTCTCGGGATCGGCCAAAGGCACATTTCCGCCATCGAGTCGGGCAAGATCGTGCCGCGCTACGACACGCTGCTTGAGATGGTCCGCATGCTCGACCGCGACCTCATCATGGTCCCCCGCGCTCTCGTACCTGTGGTCCAGTCGCTCGTGCGCGATCACAATAAGGACCAAGAGGGCGAAGGAGAGGAACGATCCCTATATGCCGCCGACCGCGACTATGACAGCTCGCAGGAGCCGCGCGATGAAGTTTGACCCGAAGAAACTCAACGCGCTCTCGGTGCGTCTACACGGAAAGCAGATCGGCGTCATCAACCGCCTGGCGGGCGACCGGCAATTTTTCGCGTTCGAGCAGGACTACATCGACGATCCCCAGCGTCCGACGCTGAGCCTCTCCTTCAAGGGCAGCACCGGCGGTCTCGTAACAAACTTCCGTCCCGTGGGACGCCGTGTTCCGGTATTCTTTTCCAACCTTCTACCCGAAGGTCACCTGCGCGACTATCTTGCCAAGCGCGCGGACGTAAATCCCGAGCGCGAATTTTTCCTCCTCGCGGTCCTCGGCGCCGACCTACCCGGCGCGCTCGTCGTTGCGCCTCTTGAGGATCAAGAGCAGCCATCGGGAGATCATCACGGTCATGATGATGATGGCCGCGATGGCGGCGACGAAGAACCGCTGAGATTTTCTCTTGCCGGCGTGCAGTTGAAATTTTCTGCCGTTATGGAAGCTTCAGGCGGCCTGACCATTCCGGCGGGCGGCATGGGCGGGTCATGGATCGTTAAGCTGCCGTCCGCCCGCTTCGTCGCCGTGCCGGAGAACGAATTTGCGATGCTGGAACTGGCCCGGCGTGTCGGCATCACCGTGCCTGAAAACAAGCTCGTAGATGGCGCCGGCATCAAAGGCCTCCCCGAACAGACTCATACTGTCGGAGGCAAGGCCCTTGCCGTTAAGCGGTTCGATCGCCTGCCGGACGGTACACCCGTTCACATGGAGGATTTCGCGCAGGTCTTCGGGGAATTCCCGAACAACAAGTACAAGTTTCACAGCTACGCGAACATCGCTGCCGTGTTGTGGGCGGAAATCGGAGAAGATGCCGTCATCGAATTCGTCCGGCGCCTTGTATTTTCCGTCGTCATCGGCAATGCCGACATGCATCTTAAGAACTGGTCACTTCTCTATCCCGACCGGCGCCGGCCTGCGCTCTCGCCGGGTTATGACTTTGTGGCAACGCTTCCGTACATTCCCGACGACAAGCTCGCATTGAGTTTCGGCGACAGCCGCAGCCTTTCCGAAATCACTCCCGACCAGATGCGCCGCTTCGCTGACACGGCGCGCACTCCGGCGAGCCCGCTCTGGCCGATCGTAGCCGAGACGGCGGAACGTACTGTCAATGCATGGGAAGGACTTGCCGAAAAAGAACTGCTGCCGGGCGACATGCGTGTTGCCATCGGCAAACACATTCTTGCCGTTGCCGCGAGGATCCGCGAAAATCCGCCGCGCTAGGCCGGAGTTTTTCGCTCAAAGTCGCGCGATGGCTACACAATCGGACGGTTCAGCGAACCGAACCACGAGTCGAAAAATGCATTGAATTCAGTTTCAGCGATCACGTTCAGTCCGAAGAGCCGCGCGCTCATCGACCGGAGCGACAACACCATCCCATGAGTTGCGGCATTGCGCCAAAGAGAATCGAGGAAGGCGCGGACGATTAAAGCCTTTTGCGGAGGAAGAATCGGTTCCCCTTGCAGCACGACAAAGAATTCGAGAAATTGTCGCACCAGAACCGGTGGCGTGGAACTGACGTTCTGGAAGACTTCCAGCATCTGCTTCAAGGGAAAACGGCTGGTACGAAATTCCGCCAGTTTCGCGGATTCCAGGACGCATTTCGCATCGAAAAAAATTGTAGTGAAGCCCATCCCGATCATTTTGGCGACAGCCTTCGTATATTCATCAGGTTGAAGAATTCCGGCCTCGGTGAGCGAGAGCAAAATCATCTGAGTCCAAGCGCGCCTGCCCCCGAACGTCTCGGCAGACAACTGCGACTGGGGGGCATCGTCACACCACATATCGGCGTGAACGAGGACGCGGTCGGCCGTGAGGCCCTGGGAACTGTGGCTCGTGACGGCGTAACCGTGGTCAAAATGACGATGATCTCCGGCGTTAAACTCGATGTGGCGGTTGTTGTCGAGGCGCGCGGCAACCTGGCCATCCGGCGCAATTGACTGGATTACCGCAAGATCGCGATTGGCAACGCCCAGCGATTTGTCGGGTGCGGTGAACTGGACGCGGTCGCCTACGGAGAATTCGCGTTCAATTTCTCGATAGACACTGACACCGGTGAGACGGCGAGGATCGTACGTGGCAAGTTCTTTATTCGCTTTCTCGACCGTGAGCTGGTTTGCGGCTGGGTTGATCGCGACGACCGATGCGTAGGCGGCAGCTTGGATTCCGATGGCTTTACTGCCATGCGTATAGCGAACTACATCGTCGATCTCGTAGTGGCTCGCCCAAGATCGTTCGGCTCCGGTCATGTCCTGACGCTGAACTAGGACACGGAAAGTGTGATCTTCCGGGGCAACGGTTCCGATGGCTTTCAATTCCTCGCGAACAGCGACGTTCAACTGGCGGCGGGAAGCATTGTCGGGTGAGACGATAAGAGTGTTCTCGGGCGATTCGACGTAGCACTTAGCGACGGCGCGAACGCGCTCTTCCGCGTTGGGAATTTCCTTGATCCGGCCCTGCTGTTGGAGTGCGTCGAGTGCAGCGGAGACTTGGCCCGACGCCATCAGTTCGACAGCCGATTTTAGGGCTGGGTCTTGCTGGCGAACGATCTCATCGAGCTTGGCCGTGTGCATTCCGGCTTCCTGCAGTTGCTCGAAAGGGCGGCCAGCTTCGACGCCTTGATGCTGACGGATGTCGCCGATCAGAAGCACACGGTCATCGGGACCAAGTCGTGAAAGGAACTCGCGGATCTGGTTTGTGCTGGCTAGGCTTGATTCATCGACAAGGTAGAAGTGCTTTTGCTCCGGTAGGTCTGGAGTCGCACTGCGAGCGAGGAAGCCTTGCAGAGTTCCGGCTTGGACTCCCGCCTCGCCAAGGTGGCGTGCAGCGCGGGAGGTCGGGGCGAAGCCCTCGACCTGATAGCCGTGACTTTCTGCGGCGCTGCGGATGACGGTGAGCGTGGTTGTCTTGCCAGCACCCGCTACCCCTTCAAGTCCCACGATCTTGTCCTGAGTGGCCAGAGTCTGCTCTACAGCTGTTCGTTGGCTAGCGCTCAAGTGAGTGTGATTCTGCTGCACAGACTGCCATGTTTCGGAGTTCACAAGAACACCGTGTTGGCCTTGGCCTTTTCGCATTTCACTCACGTTGTCACGTTCGTACTGGATCATCTTTTCAGTGGTGAATGCGCGGGCCGGGGATTTGCCTTCGACTTCGATCAGGGAGCCTGTTTCTATTCGCTTTTCGAATCTCTCTCGAACCTCTCCGAAGCCAGCCTCGCCCATTGAGCGTTTCAGCGCATCTCGCATCAGGTCGCGCTCGTCAGTCACAGCGTGCCTTTCGAGATTTTTGTCCTGAGGTGGCCGTCATCAGGGCATTCACGTTCCGGGCAGCAGGCCCGGCCCTGTCTTGGAAGATGCAGCATTGATCTCGTTCAGCATGGTGTTGGAACCATCTGATCCAATCAGGTTCACAAGATTGATAGTGCCGCCGTCGATGAAGCTCTTGATGGAAAAGCCAAGTCCGGGGATGGAACTGTCGTAATAGTTCACCATCACATAAGCGAAGGTAAGCAGCATGAAGAGGTTCAGGAACCTCCCCATGCTGAACCCGGCCTCGCCGTGGGCCGATGCGAGTGCTTCTTGCACACCGAACCAAACCAATACGATGGTTGCCAACGCTATGACGATGTGAATCCCCATTGCGGTAATGGAGGGCGCCACCGTGGCTGCAAGCGACTGGCACGCCTGAGCTATAAACTGGAAGAGACTCATATTTCATCCCCTTGTGTTTTCTCCTACTCAGTACGCCTGCGTAAGGAGATTTCCCGACCCGCTGCTGGTTGTGGTGATGTTCGCGTTGTAATAGTTTTCGTATCCTGCCGAGTCACGGAATGCCGACTTCATTGCGTCCTGCTGCTGTTTTTGGGCAACTATCTGCTGCAGCGCAAGATTGGCATTGATCTGGTTCGCATCCTGCTGGGTGCGGAGTTGCAACAGCAAGGCCTGGTTGATGCGCTGCAATGTTGCCATGACGGTCTGTTGGGAGGCGTCCTGAGTTTGCGTCGCGGCTTCAAGATTGGCGATGTCGGTCTGTCTTGAGGTCTGATTCGCCCGGATGGTCCCGAGAGCCTGCAAGTTGTTGGTCATTACGGAGTCGTTGATGTCAACGGTGGCTCCCTGTGCGGCAATCTGCAACTGCCCAGCAACACTGGCAGTGCTGTACCCGCAGATGATCGCGTTCCGCTTCGATGTCGGAGTTGACTACCTGATAGTCGAGAAACTGCGTGGACTGCGGCCTGCCGGCGACACGCCAGTCGTCATAATTCAGCAACCGGCGGAAGAACATGAACTGCCCCTGTTGATTCAAGATCTCGATTTGCATGAAGTCAGAAAGCTGCCGAGCGAATGCCTGCACGCTCTGGTCGAGACGTCGAAGATCGTGCTCAATATGCGTACCCAATAGGGTTTTCATGCTGTCATTGGTGAACTGCACTTTTAGTTCGCCAACCGCGCCCGCGGGATCGCGCAAGATTCGAGCGATTGCGGCGCCCACGCCGGTCTTCGAGCGCGCGCCTTCGAGCAGAATGCAGTAGAAGATCTCCACCTGATAAAGATGGTCGCGCTTGGCTTCAAAGAACTTCCGCCGCTGGTCGATCGCCGCTTCTACAATCGGATCGTCATATTTTGCGAAGGGTATATCCGGGCGGTTCGATTTGAAGAGGTATTGGCAAACATGGAAGCCTGGGCCAAAAGCTTTGAGCGCTGCCTCCAACCGCTTCACCGCATACTCCTGCTCCGAGCGGTCAAGACTTTCGTAGTCCACACCGGGAACACTGAGAACCATGCCTAGATCGCCGCTTTTGGTAAGGAATGCCGTCTCATTCCAGAAGCCGTAGAGGTTGATGTGGTCGTTCAGCGCCGCACTTTCTTTCCACGGTTTAATGACCTTGTCGAGACGCAGCATCAGACCACCTCCACACGGGGGACTTGCTGCTTGGCCGCGTCGTAGCGGACGTTGTAGCGTTCGGACTTTGCCAGGATGCGGAGGAACGCCGGATCACTGTTTGTGACCCAATGGCCGAAGGTAAAACCGCCAATGAATACGGCGATACCGGCGAGGATGGAATTGAAGAGATTGAAGGCCCCCACTGCTCCGACACAAACGAAGTAGAACAGCGTGCGTTCCACACCTAAGTAGGTGAGCGGCTTATGCAGGCTCTTGAAGACTCGATTTGTGCGATGCCTCTGTTGTGTTTTGTCTAGCATAAGTCACTTTTCTAAGTGCGGGTTGAAGGTGGCTCTGAAGGGGCTATACGCCCCAGAGCCAACTCAGGACATTCACCGCGAGAACAGCAATGCCCGTTCCGGCGGCAACTCCGGCGAGCGCCTTTTTTGCGCCGGGTTCGCCGTGCGCGAAACCATAGCCGCCGATCACGATCGCCACCAGACTTGCAACCTTCGCAATGGTGCCGGTAAAGAGGCTTTGGATGGCCGTAAAGCCCGTGTCGAAGGGTGAACCCTGAGCCAGGGCGGTCACAGGCAGGACAAGAAGTAGGGTAAGAACGGCTGCGGTTGGACGCATGCACTTCGACTGAAGAAGGCGCTCGATTTGGCGGATGGAATGGACTCGGAACCAACGTGTCATTTTGCACCTCCCGCAGCACCTCAAATCGGCTGCTTGTGGCGCAAACGTAACCTGACTCAATCACGATGTCCAACAACTTCTCGTCAGTCTGTTATTCCTGGGAGGAATAACAGACGAACGTAGTGTCGCGACCAAGTAAATCGCGCCGCTCGGCTCGATACTTTCGGTAAAGAATTCTCCTCAGCAAGCGATTGAGCGGCAAATACGACTCGGACGCCCGCTTACGGAAGCCGTCTAGTTAGGCATCCTTGAGACGCAGTTGTGGCGGCGGGTCCGTAGTCGGTCCCTTCGCAAAAACGGCGCCCAAGTGCCTGCCGATGAAGCAGATGAGACTGTCGTTGTCTGCTTGATTCGGGCCGTCTGTAGCGCCGTTTCCGCATCCGCGAAGAGATTTGCGCAACGAAACGTGAGGTGACGAATCGGCTTGCTGCTGTCTGATATTCCCAGCAGGAATAACAGACTGACGAGAAGTTGTTGGACATGGCTGAAGGAATCGATCAAATTGGCTAGCACTGTCCGTCCGCGCGAACTCAACGAAGCGGACGGACCGCGGTTGTGGAGAAGAGGTCTTTATGTCAGCCCAGCCCAATCTGATCACTCCGAGTGAGCTGTCACACTCGCTTCGAGAGGCGCCCGTCAGTTCAGCAACACGCTGCTCGCTTTCTCAACATGCACCCGAAAACTGCGGGCACCATGTAGGCACTATGTAGCATGATTCCAGGCACCCAATCCGTCTGGCTCACCGCCCGTGAGGCCGCGCTATACGTCCGCGTATCGCACCGCACTATCCTGGAATGGGCCAAGACCGGCCGCATACCCGCCCACCGTCTCAGCGGCACCGACCGTATTACATGGCGTTTCCGTGCTGAAGAGTTGGACGGTGCTATGATGGCCGCGCCATCTGCCGCAAAGAATGGAGAGTCATTCAATGCGACGGGAAAGTAAAAGCACAACCGGAAGTGTGGTCAAAGACAAACGCAGTCAGACATGGCAGTACTTTTGGTGGACGGATGGCCGGCGTCATAGCAAAACGCTGGGCCGTTTTTCAACCAAGACAGCGGCGTGGAACACGGCGCAAGTGTTCCGGGCCAAACTGCCGCAACCTCAACCATCCAGTGCGCCCACTGTGGCCGCTCTGGTAGAACACTACCGAGCAGAACGAATGCCAACGCGGTACAGCACGCGGCGCGGCTACGAGTCTTGGCTTAAGTGCCATGTGTTACCGCGTTGGGGCGCGCACGTCATCACGGACGTACAGCCTCGGGACGTGGAGCTATGGCTAATTTCCCTGCCCCTCGCCCCAAAGTCTAAAGCGGAAGTACGCGCTTCACTAGGGCGTCTGTGGGACTTCGCCATGTGGTCCGGCAACGTCCCGGTGCAACGCAACCCAATGTCATTGGTCACCGTGAGGGGCGCGTCCAAGCGATTGAGACAGCCGCGCAGCTTGACGGCGAAAGAGTTTCAGCAGTTCGTTATCCA
Organism: uncultured Acidobacteriaceae bacterium; assembly: GCA_963818235.1. Lineage (GTDB taxonomy): Bacteria > Acidobacteriota > Terriglobia > Terriglobales > Acidobacteriaceae > Sulfotelmatobacter. The sequence continues at coordinate 698,790 of CAWFRI010000003.1, read as the reverse complement.
ACTGCGGGAACCGTTTCGTACAGTGGCAGTGGTCTGCGTTTCGTTGGGACTGCGCATCAGCGAGTGTCTAGCGTTGATGTGGTCCGATGTCGATTGGCTCAATGGTGCGCTGCTAGTTCAACGCGGCATCGTCATCGGGCGAGTTGCCGAAACTAAAACGGAAGGCTCCCGGCGCTCACTGACTCTTGCTCCCGAGATTCTAGCGGTACTGAAGACTTGGAAAAATGTCCACGCAATTTGGCAGTCCCAATGATTGGGTTTTCGCTTCCCCGTCGCAGCTTGGCCGGTTGCCGTGGTCCTATCCCTGGACGTGGAAGATGTTTCAAGACGCGGCGGTAGCAGCGAAGCTTGAGACGTTCGGAACCCACACGTTGCGTCATACCTACCGCAGTTGGCTAGATGCCGTGGGCACCACAATAGCAGTGCAGCAAAAGTTGATGCGTCACGCCGACATCCGCACTACGATGAACGTTTACGGCACCGTGGTGACGGATGAAATGTCTACCGCATCGGGGAAAGTAGCACGCTTAGTAGTTAACGGCACGGGTGACGGCACGGAACCCAGCTCAAGTCATTGAAAATATGGCGGAGAGAGTGGGATTCGAATCCAGCTCATAACGTAGTTTCAACAACATAGAGAACACGGCGGGCACAGTAAAGCATATGGAGGACAGTGGTAAGCAGTGCTAACGGATCACAAACGGATCACGGCTCAGTGATCACTCGAAAAACGTCCAGCGAAGGGGCTGGCTCCCCTCGTAACGCGCGAACCTGGCCGGCACGGCGTTCAGACTGACCTTCCCCAATCCTTCGACGAATCGAAATTAACCTAACGTCCATCTGTTCCGGTTTTTGGCCGAACTTCCCGTAAAATGTACTTTGGGAGTTTGGAAGCATGAAGCACAATTTTGATGGTGAAATCTGCATCTACTGCAACGAAGCGCCCGCTGAATCCAAGGACCACACGGTTGCCCGAAACTTTTTCCTAGTCGAGCATCGCGACAATCTTCCACGAGTCCTCGCGTGTAAGCGTTGCAACAACAAGAAATCCCAACTCGAGAAGTATCTGATGATCGTGCTCGCGTTTGGGGCAAAACACCCAGACGCGAAACGGAATCTCGATGAGTTGGTTCGGCCTCGACTGGAAAACGAGTGGAACTCGAAACTGTATCGGAGATTGAAGCGCGATTACGAACGCAGCGGCGGTATGTCGGTTTCGTTCAATCACAGACCGTTCATTCAACTTTCCTCGATGATCGCGAAGGCTCTCGCCTTCCAGCATTTCAACGTGCGACTGGGCGAGGGATTCTCTTCGACCGCTGCGATCTTCATGGATCAGGCTACCGCGCCGTTTGAGTACATGCTGTCACTCGGCAACCGCGTGAGCGGCGACTTGGGCGAAGGAACCTTCAAATATAGGGGCAGCCAGCCGGGCAAGTATCCAGAGCAGACCCTCTGGAGATTCGAGATTTATGGTGGTATAGATTTCGCGGGTTCGAACATGCCCGGCGGAAGTGCCTCGCTCACAATGGCAGCAACCGGAAACAAGGAATTTATCGGCGATCTGTTCTATGGCACGCAGATGACAGATCGTGAAGTGCGGAAGACTGCCGGCAGAAACGATCCCTGCCCTTGCGGGAGCGGACTAAAGCATAAAAAATGCCACGGTTCGGTCGAAAAGCAGGTGGCACGAGCACACATGCAGGCTCAAGCGGGGGCGGACCAGTTTCCGCAATCTGCGCGTTGGCCCCTTGCGGCTCATGGCTACTTGCCCGACCAAGCCGCAGAGATGCGCCGTTACTTTGACGATGTGTTCAACCGCTAAACCACAAAGAGGTGTGCCACCCGCGCCGGTTTGAGCGTACTATTCCCGTTAGTGTCCTTTATGTCATCCCATCTAAAATGTCCGTTTCTGAATGGAACGGATGAATCCAATCACGATGACAAATTGGTCCAGGCGGGAAGGCCATTCGCGACACTGAGACCCGCCGCTAATACCTTGTTTTCGATGGAAAGGAGCGGGAACGGCTGGGAACTTTTCTACTCTTCCGCTATGGAAGATGCGCCTTTAACGCGGCCTGAATCATGGCACTCAGAACAACCTTGAGCGCATCTACCGTGAGCGTCCCCGTCGTGCTTTTGACTTTTTCCTTGGCGTTGTTCCATCTAGTGTCATCTTTCGCAAGTTCAAGAAATTCAGTTCCCGCGTATGTGAGTCTTTGTACGGCGAAATCAAAGGTTCCAGGCAGGAATCGCGCTTCGATAAATCCAGCGTCGTGCGCTAATTTCGCGTGATACCAAACTGCATCTTGCGAATAGCCCTCCACCGTGAAGTGAAACCAATTCACGGTGGGGGGAGCAGACTCCACCTCTAACAGAACTTTGCGGAAGAGGTCCATGTCGCGTTCCATAGTTGTCCCTGTAAGAAAGTATAGCGTCCGGTCTTCAAGGCAACGAACCTTCCCCGAACGAAGAGCGCTTGATGAATCACCGTGCACATGGGCCGAAGAATATTAGGATTGGGACTGAATGGCAGCGCAATCATCGACACGAAGGGACCAACACTACGTTCCGCAATTCCTGTTACGCGGATTCGTAAGTACCAAGACTCAGGTCTATGTCTTTGACAAGAGCAATGACAACGAGTTTCGCTCGTCAGTCCGCAATCTGGCGTGCCAAAGAGACTTCTATGGGCCGGAGATAGAGCAATGGCTGAGTAAACTGGAGCAAGCGTCCGCACCTTTGATCCAGTTAATACGCGCCAAGCAAAGTCTTAAGCACATGCAGTCCTCTGATTTTCAGTGGCTCGCTGGCTTCATTGCTGTGCAACAAGTTAGGACCCTACATCACCGTGCAGTCGCGGCTGATATAAACGCACAGCTAGGCAGTGTGCTCCGGGAAATGGGCGCGGACCCAAATTCAGTACGGAACTTTCGTGAACTGAGCGATTCCGAAATTCGAGAGAATACAAACTCGGATATCGCACGAACATCTTTCACACTGTTGCCATACATCTTAGAGAAGGACTGGATTTTGTTTTCAGCAGCGCCCGGTAGTGAATTCTGGATTGGTGACCATCCGGTGACACTCGCCAACAATATGAATCCAGGGGATGGGCTGAGAGGCACGCTAGGCTTTGGAGTCGCTGGAATTGAAATTTATATCCCGATAAGCAGCAAGTTGATGTTGGGATGCCTCTGTCCAAGTATTCGTGCCATGTTTACGGCTTCGCACGCGGGGCGATTGCCTGCAGCGCCGCGAGCGGCGGATTTTGTGAGGGCTTTTGAAGACTTAACGCCTCTGACGCTGAATGCGGAGAATGTCAAATACCACAATTCATTGCAGGTCGTGAGCGCCGAGCGGTTTGTATACAGTGAGCACCGGGCTTTTGAGATGGTGCGGGAAATGATATCCAGCGATGAGAGTTTTAGGACGGGACGAAGGTTGGAAACAATAGGGCGTCGGAAGCGAAAGAAGACATCTTAGCCGCGCTACTGCGATTCCCGGCAATCTACGGTGCCAAGCCAAAAGAAAAAGTCATAGAGCAACACGAACCAAAAGGAAAACTCCGGTCCTATGGCTCCCACGTAACTGAAGGCGGTTCCCACGCTGCCGTTTCTCCAATCCGGCAAGGTCTTCAGCGCGCGCGCTATTGTGATGGTGTCCGCGTCCGTGGCACGTAAGTCCATCTTGGCTCCGACCCGAATTGACGTGTGTTGGGGAAGAGTTGTTCCCATCTCAGAAAAATGGAGTGCGCGGATAAACCGCTTCCCCGCCCGATTGGTGCGAGCTTTGTCCAGTTCCATGACCTGTCCCATCGGAGCGCCGTGTTGGTCAAGAATCGCGCTGACACTGGATTGACTCGCTAGGTATTCCATGAAGCCTCTAGCGTTGGGTCGCTGCAGCGAGCGCAGCACGGCGGGTAAATTCGATTGCGCGGCGGTGTTCCTTGAGGCGCGGACATCTACACACAGCATCGTCCGCAAATACTCATCATCCTTTTGGAAGGATTGATTACACTGAAAACATGCGGGCACCGTGATTAAGTTTTCCGGGTAGGGCTGCTCCAAAAGCAGTTTCGGCGGAACGTGGTCAACGGTGATGTCCCCATCCCTTCCACAGTAGATACACTTCTCACGGTCAGTCATCAAATTGCACTGGTGACAAGATGAATTCCTTTGCCCACGCCCGATACTTCCTTCGGCTAGTCCGCATATCCTCACCGTTGAAGGTGTCCTTCTCAACATCAAAGCGCCGGAGGCTCCCGAACAGACACGCTTGCCAACAGAGCGGAAAAATTATCAGCGTATCAGGATGCTTTATCGCTTCCTGCAAGTCTGCCGAGTTGCCTTCAATGGCGAACGGCAACTCCGAAATTACAAATGGGTCAGACACAGATTCACAGAGGCGGAGTGCCCAACAAAAGTCCTTGAGCCATGCGGCACCCTTCTGAATCTCTTCCCGCATCTGTGTGATTGCGCGATTCTTGATGAAGGCTGGAGTTACCGGCTGCGGCGTCATTGACTTTAGTTTCACAGCGTTGCGGTCGTGGTAGACCTCTTCAATTTCATACGCGAGCAGCGTTTTTCCTTCCATCGTTTTCTGTTCTCGAAACAGCATTGACCGTGCTCGCATCATTTGCATGAAAGAGAGCAAAAACTCCAGGTGCTCAGTCCAGCGATTGAAGCCGGTTGCTATCAGCTCTTCGCGGATTCTCGGATAGTCATTTTCCAAGCGCAAGAACGCGTTGTCCGCAGTCTCGTTCTCCAACATCTTTCCGGCGTGAACATAATCATAGAATCCCTTGCGGTGCCCAATTTCCTTGGGACTTTTTGAAAACCACCGATTCTTTGCGATGTCGAAGTAAAAAAGCGGACGCGGATGGTGTTTGCGGCATGGGTCCATGAAGCCGCGCAAATAACCCTGTGGGATGTAATGGTCCCTGCGCTTGGTCTTCTTCATCTACGCCTAGTATTCGTATTATAAGCGAGCGGAAGTTAGCCGCCGCAAACCCGCCACGCCAATACACGCGATTCCGACTTCCCCCGTCCGTATTCATGCGTCCGATTCCGAGACTATGACCTTGCTCCTCCTCGGAGGCACCAGCGGCACCGGCAACACCGGCGGCGGCCGCAGCGGCAACGGCGACAGCTGCGCCGGCGGCGGGATCAACGCTTGGCTGCTACGAGGTGTCGTCTAATTCCTTTCGACTATCCCTCTGTAAAACCACGCTGGAAATTGTCGAGCAATAGAGTGCAGTAGTCGGCGAAAGACTCGTCCAATCTGGGACTTGTCTGCACTAATTGGTTTAACAACTCGCGCTGCAGGTTAGGATCCGCCAGCATTTTTGCAATACTCGCCGAAGTCTCCGCACTTGCGATGTGACGGGCGTCTTTGCCCAGGAGTCGTGCGCCCGCAATCGCGACATCAAATCCGGCTGCCTCAAGTAAGGGAAGCTCGTCTGCATACAGGCGGTCTTCATTCCCAGCGCCGGCATAGTCCGCAAGTATCTTCAAAATGTCGGGCGCATCACGCTTTTCGTGCTTGCGGTCAGCCCAGGCGAACAACTTGAGAATAACGAGACCTGGTAAAGAAGCGACTGGTATCACGAGATCAGTATCCACTTGCACGTGGATCGCCGATTCCAGAGCGTCTCTGAATCCTGCAACGTTCATCACAAAATCGTTATGCGGAGGCCAAGAGATTAGTGAGCCATCTTGAACGCCACCAAATGGAATGAGATCGATACCAACTGAGATGCCCGCGGAATGCTGATATAAGACACGTTGGATCGCCCGGTCCGCCTTGAATCGTCCTGTTGAGATCAATGTTGCCTTGAGGTTTTCGAACTGTTTCCAGTCGGACAGAACGAACCCGAAGTCGAGATCGCGCGTCAACTTGCCCGGTGGTCGGCCGAATATGTTTTCGAGGACCAAATCTCGTGCCGTCGCACCGGCTAGAAAATATAGCAGGCTCAAAGAGCTCGCGGTTTCCGCAACTGCCTTGAGTGGTTCAAGGACGAGCGGACTCGGCGGCTTAAGCAGTGGGAAGATTCGGCGCGATGTGCTGTTCATAGATCAGTCTTGCCGCTTCGAGGTTTCGCGCATCAGTTGTAGCCATCAAATCGGCATAGGCGAGTATTGGTGGGACTACATCAGCAGTCCCTGTAGTCAGAGTTTGGTCCCAAAAGGCGTTGAGAATCTCTAGGTCACCATTGACATCTGCTCTGAGGCGGAATTCTGTTATCAGCTTCGTCGGGTTATGCAGGGTATACACGGTCAGCATTTCAGGTTTCAGATAGTGTGTGAGGCGGTCCGCAGCCACTTCTCCACCCCAATAGGCGCCGAAAGGAGTCAAATCAGTTTGCTGTGCCCGCTCGCGATTTTGTGCACGGAATCTGCGAGGTTGGAGTTTGGGCCTGAGCGTTGCAGGGTAGAAGGTGACCCACTCTTCCAGCAGCGCCTTGGCGTCAAGTAGGCGGCGCTTTGGAAGGGTTGTACCAAATGTTGCAATCAGCTTTCTTGTTTCAAGATCCTTGATGACTGGCCCGATCGTGCCGAGTGCCACTTTAGCCGTTGTCGCGAGTTCTCGATAGGGCGCGTTTAACAGTGGTGGACGGCACAGAATAGCAAATAGGACCCTCAACCCAGCCGTGGTTTTTGTTCGATTTGTGTGCAGTGGGGCCAAGTCTGTGGTTCTTTTTTGGCCAGTAACGAAAACGAAGAGGTCGTCGTCTTCCAAGTATGCGTTTCCTGCGGTGTCGAGAAATGGGAGTTCGATCTCGCGGCACTTTTCTGCAAGGTAGTCTGTGATGTATGGTGCGACAAAGAGGAGCCGAGGCTGTTGTTCGCGAGGCCAGAGTGCCTTGGTTTGAGTGAGCACCTCGGCTCTAACACCGGTCTTGGCTTCTACCGCAAATTTGTGTTTACGCCCGTGTGCATCTATTTCGATCACTGCGTCGGGTTGGTGGTGGTCGATAGTATTTGGTTCCCAGCGTATGATTTGCGCAGCGAGTCCTGTCGTGCGCAGGAGCCCCTGGAGGGCTGTTTCGATCAGTTCTGCGTGTTGGGGTTTACGTTTCATTATGGTTCTACTTAACTCGTTCATGTTTTCTCGTTGTACATGAAACATGAACGCCACTGAATAGTGAACATTGTTCAACATAAACAAATGTTCATGCAACATGAACATTGTAGCATAATGAACGTTACTCACGTAAACCATTCATTCTAAATGGATTTATTATTTTGGCCGAGTCCAAGAAAGCAGCGACTCAAACGTAAAGCGCGAAATCTTCCTTGCGCTTGACCTACCCATCGAAGATTCCGGCATGTACTTATCCGTGTTCGTTCGATTTCCAGTTCGACCATGATTCAGAAGCCAGTTCAGACGGATCTGCGGAAGTGGTGGCACACGCTCACAGCCGGACCGTAGGTCCATTCCCGGCTACCGGATCTCATGCGAGTCCTATTCCGAGACTATGACCTTGCTCCTCTTCGGAGGGCCGTCCCCCTCGCTGGCTAACCGGTTCGGCCTTCGGCGCAGCCAGCTCCTGTTCCACTTCGGTTGCTGTACGTTGCGAACTTTCGCGACTGAGACTACGGGAAAGCTTGCTTCCATCATTTGTGTAGATGTGGGCGTCGTGTTGAGCCCGCGAAACGGATACGTACGCGAAGCGGTTGTTGACCAACAGCTCGCTTTTCTCGGTGTCCACGTGGATTAGCACTCGATCCGCGGTTTGCCCCTGGCTGCTGTGGCTGGTCACTGCGTAACCGTGGTCAAGGTGCGGGTGCTCGCGGACGTTGAATCGGACTTCCTGGCCTGAGTCCATCCGGATTCTAAGGTCGCCGTTAGAGTTGACGTGTTCGACAGTGCCGAGATCACGATTAGCAACGTGCAGTTCGCGTGATGGCGCGGTGAACTGAACGCGGTCTCCGTGTGAGAATTCGCGTTCGGCTTCGCGGTGTACCGAGACACCTGAGAGGCGTCGCGGATCGTAGGTTTGCAGAGTGCCCGCCTCGCGTTCGATCGTTAGCCGGTTCTCTTTCGCGTCCACGCCGGTGACCCGTGCGTATTCACCCGGCTTGATGCCCTCAGTTTTGCTGCCACGCGAGTATCGAAGCACGTCTCCAGGCTCGTATTGTCCGGCCCACTGCCGGTCTGCTCCCGTCATCTCCTGACGCGATTCCAGCACCCGGAGTTTGTGCTCGTCTTTGCTCACGTCTCCACGATTCTGCAGCTCGCGATGAATCAGCGAATTCAATTCGCGTCGCGATTCATTATCGGGCGAGATAACTAACGTTCCCTCTGGATTTCGTGAATACTCGCGGGCTATCGAATTGAACCGTTCTTGGGAATTAACGATCTCGTGCACACGGCCCTGCTGTTCGAGACTTGCAATTCCTCCGTGAACATCTCCGCGCGCGAGCTGCTCTACCGCCTCCTTCAGAGCTCGGGTCCTTCTGCCGCAAAATCTCACCCAACTTGGCCGTCTCCATCCCCGCTTCCTGTAGCTGCTTGTATGGCCGGCCAGATTCCACCGCCTCATGTTGCCGCGTATCGCCAACCAAAAGAACTCGGTCGGATGTGTGCAGACGGTGAAAAAACTCGTTCATTTGTTTCGTGCTTGCAAGGCTCGATTCATCGATAACGAACAGCCGTTTCTGTCCATCATTGGGTGCTTCATTTCGAATGAGCTGGCGTTGCAATGTGTGCGACTCAATTCCTGATTCCGCCAATTTGTGAGCGGCGCGCGATGTGGGAGCGAGTCCGACCACTTGGTACCCTTCGCGTTCCGCGGCCTCGCGGACAGCAGTCAACGAAGTAGTCTTGCCGGCGCCTGCTACCCCTTCAAGACCGATGATCTTGTCCTGAGTTGTCAGAATCTGCTCTACGGCTGCTCGTTGGCTTGTGCTCAAGTGCGTATGATTCTGCTGGACAGACTGCCATGTTTCGGGACTCACCAAAGGACCGTGTTGGCCTTGGCCCTTTCGCATTTCAGTCACGTTGTCGCGTTCGTACTGGATCATCTTTTCAGTGGTGAACGCGCGGGCCGGCGATTTGCTTTCGACTTCGATCAGGTGGCCTGATTCTATTCGCTTTTCGAATCTCTCTCGAACCTCTCCGAAGCCAGCTTCTCCCATTGAGCGCTTCAGCGCATCTCGCATCAGCTCGCGCTCGTCAGTCACAGCGTGTCTTTCGAGATTCTTGTCCTGGGCATACGTCAGCGCCGATTCGAGATGCTGGCGAGCTCGGAACGTTTCTCTCGACTTCGTGGGAATGAGCCGCGCGGATTATCTGCTCTGGCTGATTTCCAAATCGCTCGGCCATTTCCTTATGCATTCTCTGCATTTCGCGCGTGCGCAATGGTCGGCAACTTGTCGTCGCGGGTCTGATGCGCTGCGATCTGCGCTGCACCAGCGCCTTTCACGCCTTGCTGTTCGAGGTAGGCCTGGATTTGCTGACTTCTGGGGCTGGAGGCATCAAGGTACTCGCGTGTGTAGCCGGCGATTTCCGGCTGGCCACTTTTTCCCCTTTCGATCTCGTAGCCCTGACCTTTGAGGCGGAGCGCCAGCTCTGAACGGTATATCGCCGTTGCGTACTGTTGAGATCGGTAGAGTTCATGCGGTTGCAAGGCTCGCGCTTCGCCATTCTTCGTTTCAGTGAGATTGAAGAACACAACGTGAGTGTGCAATTGCGGTGCCGCGTATCCATTCACCGGGCGCGCGCTGTCATGCTCGAAGCTGGTTGCGATCCATTTACCAGTCGTTTCCGGGAGGCGATTGCCTCCCATGCGCGCTTGGACGAACCTCTCCATCTCGTTCAATGCAACTTTGACACTGTCCCGATGAGCCTGGCGCACGGCTTCGTCTCCACCCACGAGAGCAGTCAAAGACACGCTCTTGGGAGCCGAGAACGTCGCGTCCCAGGCGGCACGGTGCTCCATCGTGCTCACCGTCTCACCTCGTGCATTGACGTATTCGCGCGCGGTTTGATGCCGTACGAGTTGTTCACCGGTTAGAGGATGCTGCCCATTGGCGAGACGCTGAAAGTGCTCCTCCTGCACCTCGCCCCGAAGGCCCCATTCCTGCTGCGAGTTTGCCGTGCCATTCGCCGCGTATGCGGTCACCCTCGGAGTAGTAGTTCTCCTGGGCGTTGGCGAACTCTTCCTTGTGATAGGTCTGGGCCTGGCCGGCGCTCAGCGGTTTGGAAATGGTGAGCATAATTCACTCACTCGAAGTACGGTTCCTGGCCGGCAGCAATCCCCTTCGGGCTTTCTTCCAAGCCATTGCGGACTGGTCTCTTGGCCGGCCGGAACCACAGTTGGCTCAGATGGCCTCTTTCCGATTTCGACCACCCGAGGTGAGCTTGCTCTGGGTATGAATCCCTGTTGAGACTTCAGTGGCGCTGTGTAGGGAAAACCAAAAGGCACGACCATATTGTCGACTTTGAGAAATGCATGAAGACGTTCGAGGCCGCTGATTTCGGACGGCAGCACGAGCGGCTCCGTTCGTCTTTCATGTGTGATAGCTCCTGGATTTGGTGAGCTTAAGAGGATGCGTGTTCACCGTCTCCTTCAGGCGTTCCATCTCGACTTCGCCAATCGTGTCCGAGATCCACTTCGCCGCACGGGGCTCGCTCGTATGCAAGAAAGATCTTGGTCGCCGGCTGCGACAGCATTGACTCGGCTTCATGCCCGTAGCGCACTTCAAGTTGGCTCCGGCCTTGGAAACCGATCACGACGGGATTCCCCGATTTGCGGTTCTCGGTCAGGGCAGTGTGCAATTGCGGCAATCGCTGCAGGCTTGCAAGCTCATCGAGCACAAACCATGCGTGACGCACAGCAGGATCGCCCTGGTTCATCAAGCGAAGCACTAGCGTGTCGAGCCAAAGGCTGGTGAGCGGCAATAAACGCTCGCGAAATCTCGGAGTCGAAGTTAAGAACAGCCAACCGGTCTTTTTTCGCGCCCATTCCTCAGTAGTCCAGCGTTGCTTCGCGTCGCTCTCTCGCGGCAGGAGCTTCAGACTGCCCGCAACCATGTTGAGCGCACCAAGAACACCTCCACGCTGTGGACCGGCTCCGCGATACACAAATGCTTCCAACTCGGTACCCCTTACCTGCCGGTCCAACTCCTCTTCGTGGCTCATCCACCGGACCAGTTCGTCAGGTGTTGGCTTCAACGTAAGCAAGTGGGCGAAAATCTTTCTGGGACCTTCGACGAAGAACGTATTCTCATGCGGCTTTTCCGGGAAGAGTGACGTGGCTAGGGTTAGGGCTTCAGCTTCGTGGATCACTTCGTCCGAAGGCGACCAGTAAGGACACCTCGCATCAAGCGGGATTAAGGATGAGATCGCCGCGGTCCGCATTGAAGAACTGAGGTGTGTATTCGAGCGCTGGATCGTACACGATTGCCGTTTCGCCGCGCTCGGCAACCTGGGTCAGGATGCGTCTCTGCAAAACGCTCTTTCCGGCACCCGTGTCACCCATGATCATGATGTGACTGCTCTCCAGGGAGCGAGGAATGCGATAGCGACTTCTTCTTCTCAGTAGTCAGGAAGTTGATGCCGTCCGCGGCACTGCGACGATTGAATTCCTTAACCGTGACCATTTCTGGTCCTTTTAGCCTTGTTCCTTCATCTTTGTGGCGGCGCCGATGGACCCGGTCCCGGAGGATGACGAACAGTAGACCTACTACGAAGAACCCTAGCGCACCGACCGAACTTGGACGTAGTAAATCATTGGTCGATTGGCCAGCGAAAATCTGTTCACGGAGAATCTGCTCCATCTGAGCACTGCTGTAGTGAACTGTTTCAAGATTCAGCTGAACGGCACCTTGCTGCCGTGCCTGTTGGCGACAGCTCAAACGGGAATAAATTATGCCGTCCTCGGAAGTCGGGAACCACGTCGCTGTTGCTGGCAACACTGTGGTGCCCCGCCCGGTCAGTTTTCGTTAGCAACCAGTAGTTTCCGTGCTGGGTTGGGAAATTATGCGTCAACGAATACTCGTTGAAGTACCACCGTTGCAGGGGAGTCCAGATTTGATACTCCTGATACGTGAAGACTGCAATTCCCACCACCCCAGCGATCAGTAACACCCCGACGCTCAATAGTGGCCATCGGATTCCCCCGTAACCGGCGCGATGTGTTCTTGTCACGGCTCACCCCACTCCAAACCGAACCCACTTCCCTTAGCTTTGTTTCGGATGTGTTGTCTGCGCCAGGCGCTCGCGCGCCTTCTTGAACTTGTCCGAATCTGCCCGGTTGATCAGTTTCTGCATTTCCTCGGTCGTCAGCCGTTCCCCGTTCGCTTGCTTGAAAAGGACGTTTAGGAGGATGGCCCGGAGGGCAACGACCTCAGCCATGACCGCTTCGGCTCCAGCCTCTCCTCGGCTCCCGTTCGCCGGCTGGCCGTTCGCGCTGCCTAGCATCACCTCGCGGCACCATTCCCCTAATGTCTTCGAGGCCTTCTGGGCGGCTTGCTCCAGCCGGGCGAATTCCTCTTCGGTAACCTTTGTTCCTATGGACTTGGTGCGCAGATTCGGCTTGACCATGAACTCGCCTTCCTAAACGTCACCACGACGCAATCGCTTTCTTTTCAAATAGTTCGCGTACGGTAACCGAAAGTTAGCCTGCAGCTCCCATTCTGGGGTGACGTGTCATTCTTCAGCCGCTGCGAAGCAGCGTTTTCGAACCTTACCGGAACCCGATCTGTTTGGAACCCCAGCAGCCCGACTCAAGCGCCTTCGGAAGCCTGAACCCGGCTATCCATGAACCGCCGAAACTCATCTAGAACCCCTGGGGGCGGTGCCACCTTATAGTCCTCACTGCCGGGGCTCATCAGCATCCCATCGACGAACACGTTATGGGCGTCACCGTCGTCCGGCTCCATGAGCGCAAACAGGATCATTGCCTGGTCCCGTTCAGAAACGTATGCCCGGCGATCTCGCCTATCCAGCAGCAGGCAGTGGCAGGTCGGCAGCTCAGCTCCCCGTCTCATGATCTGTTCAAGCGGGGGCCGTTCGCTTCCGGAGGGGAACTTCCCATACAGGGTGGGATATCGGCTTTCGGGCAGGTACGGGGCTACCGCTGGGTGGTGAAGAAACCAAGACCATAGGCTCCCGTCCGAAGGCAAATCGTCGCCGCCATCGCTGTACCCAAATTGAGGGGAACCGGCTGTGTACCCGAACTGTACGAACCGTAGATTTCCCTTGTAACCGAAAGCAGCCTCGAACGAGTCGGGTACCGGAAACGGGAGTGGGATAGCGCCGACAAGCGTTGGCGAAATGTCGTCCTCAGGAACCTGCCAGCCCAGTTTTTGGACGGCGCGCCTCGCCTCGCTTCACAAGATGCCGATGGACTTTCGACGCCGCCAACCGGGTCCGATGTATTCCGCCCACAGATTTCATTGCGCCATCCTCTGCCGGCAAGGGCGTTGAGTTGTCGATTGCACATCGGCAAAGACTTCTCTGAGCTCATCGGGTTTCCCGGCCCGTATGTAAGCTTCGTAGGCGTCGTTCATTGTGGACAGCGCTTCATCCTCCCTGCCTGCGGATTTCAGCGCGAAGCTGTACAAGAGCCAAAGTTTCGGATCGGATCTATCGGATTCGAGAGCCTGCGCGCAGCACTCAAGCTCCTTCTCGTACATGGCAAGCATGTGGTAAGCCAACGACATTCCTGTCCATGCCCTGATGTTCTTGCCGTTGTTGTCCGGGTCGAGTTGTAGCGCACGATCGAAAGCCTGTACTGCGGATTGCAGACGTGCTCTATTCGTTTCCTCTGGGTCTTGGGTTCGGTAAAGGGCTACGCGGCGAAGCGCGAAACCGAGATTGAGCCATGCGCCAGTACTCACGAGGACTGGTCCGATGTTGCAGGAGGATGAGAGCGAGCACCTCGGGAGCAGAAGCTGAAAGGTTTGTGGGAAGAACAGCGCCGTCCTCGTACATTCCTCCCAAGAACCGCCCGGCGAAACTCGGCTCATGCTCTGGCTGGCTCGGGCCCTGGATTGTCCGTCCGCATACCAGCTGGAGCACTTCCTTGATCTCGCCGGGCATATTCTCGAGAAATTGGTTTTCGGCGTCTGTCACGGTCGTCCCGTATCCTTCGCAAATCAAGCTGGCGTTCGTTGCTTCTCAATCTGGACCAATTCAGGCTTCGCATCTTTTCCCTGCACCCAAATCGACCTCTTTACCTTTGGCGTAGATAGGCTGGCGGCCATGCATCCGATTCCATTCGGGTAAGCTCGCGGTCTGGTGCAAGTGCTCCACGATCTTTCGCCAACGACCTCCGTTGTATGCACAGAACGTGATTTCGCCTTCTTGGGTTGCCACGGGAGTCTTTGAATCGGACATCGTTGCAAGGTCGTAGTTGTAGAGATCCTGGAAGCTCATCGGGGTAATCATCACGAGTTTCCAAGAACCTACGTACGAATAGGCTCGCTCCGACCAGCTTTGACCGCTGCCGGCAACTCGATAAAAACAGTCCGAGAGCAATCGGCGAAGCTGGTCAAGTCCAAAATCGGCGGGAGCCTTAGTCCGATTAAAGTTGCGTACGGCTGAGAGCGCAACCATTGCTTTAGTGATCGCGGGTCCTCTCCCGAGGTCTGTGATGTCCACAATGTCACGTAAGAATTGCTGCACGTCGAAGAACTTTGCTACGGGGACAATTTCTCGCGTGCGGGAGTTGATGAGTATCGGGGAGAACATTCCTTGATTGGGATGGATATCGCAAAAGAGGCTCCCTAATGCCGCCTCAGGATGAAGCACATCGCACAGATTGGCGAACACCGCGTAGGCAGAGACGGGAAACCAGTCGCGCATCGGTTCCCAGCCGAATGAAGTTTGAGCCTGCAAATCGTAGGCGATTTGTGAAACCGGATACCGCCTCGCGTAACGCTCGTCAGCGGAAATGTCTTCATCCCGGCCGGAGAACATGACCGGTTGAAAGATAATCCCGTGGATCTTCTCGATATGATCTGCCACAAACCGAATGATGTCGCCAACCCCGTCATTGTTCAGTCCGTTCTCCACAGTCACCTGCAGCGTGGTTTTCATTCCCGCGGCGGCGATATTGTCGAGGGCGCGTCGCTTCACGTCCATGTAGTTGCCGATCCCGCGATGACTGTTCTTCTCTTCGGTAACGCCATCGAACTGGAGATATACGGCATGGAGTCCAGCCGCCTTTGCCTTGACCGCAAAATCCTTCTCTTGGGCAAAGCGAATTCCATTGGTGGCGACATGTAGGCGATGGAAGCCCATGCTCTTTGCGTGCCGGACCGCGTCCAGGAATATCGGAGAGAGCGTTGCTTCTCCTCCAGAGAACAGAACGTTAATCTCGCGTTGAGGTTTGAAGGACGTTGCTCTTTCAAACAGAGCCGTCACATCCTGCATATCCAATTCGTGGACGTAGCTGGCCGCATTCGCGTCCATGTAGCAGGGCGAACAGAACATGTTGCAGCGGTTGGTAAGATCGACGATCAAATACGAACCGCGCCCTGTCTTGATGCTGTTTGCGCCGTGATTGTGAACCATTTCGTCGCCGGCACAATTGAAATCCCTGCCAAACGCGAGGCTCTCCATTCGTTTGAAGAACTCCGGATGATTCGAAAGCACGTCTTCAAACGGGCCATGCTTCTCGCAGGCCTTGCGCATGAGAATGCGCCCTGCTTCCTCCACGATCTCCGCCTCGATAATTCCAGGCCTATCCCGGAAGTCTGCGACGCCGGTCTCACCCTTGATCACACTGTCCACAGCTTCTCGATTGCACTCGGGGCAGAGTGACAGGGTTCGCCTCGGAACGCCGGTCGCCATTGGAATCCGCTCCCAACTTCTGGGAAGACGGCTGGGCGCCCAAGACGGCTGCGGAAGCTGTGCCGTGCGGCAAGATTGAATTGATGTTTCTAGCAAAGGACCATGCGGCATTCGATAATGATCTGGTGAAACTGGCTGGCTGGGCAGACATAGGACTGAACCTCCTGTGCGGATTCGCTCAAAGGCGGGAATGCAGAAAACTGCGACAGCATGGGGAACCTGCAGAGAAGTGGTTGATCTATTCTACATTTGTAGTCAACCCGCGCCAGAGGAATTTGTTGCTGTCGATACCGCCTATGGCTCATCCAGGAGCATCATGCCGCTACCTCGGGACTTTTGCCTTTTTGAGGCTTCACATCCGCCAGAAGCGTGCGAAGTTCGCCCAGAATGTCGGAATGATGCTTATCGAGGTGCTTCTCAACCCGAGAGTTCGAGAGCAAACGCTCAACATAGCCACACGCTATGGAGAGCGTGAGCATGTCTGTTCCGTAGGATTCCTCCACAGCTTTGAGTTCGCGAATCAATAGGTCGGTTTCCTGCTCAAGCATCGCCTGAGCCGCTCGCGAGGTCGCTTCAATCGTTGGTTTGCGCTTTGAGGGCACTTCCACGAGCATTTCAGGACGAGTCACTTCGAGTAGTGCTTTTGCAAAGCGAACCGTATGGGTACCGGTGGCACGCATGTGTTCAGCGGCTTCGATCTGCCGAATCGGCTTCATTTTCTTAAGGTAAGCAAAGACGGCAGGAGACACGTCGCGATTTCGTAAGATTTCAACTGCCTCCTTGCAAATTCCGTCGAGCATGTTTCGACGTTGTCTGATGGCCGAAACGCTAACATTCAACACCTGAGCTAATCGCTCTTCGGTTACACCATGGGAAAGCGCTTTCAGCATCATGAAGTACTCGGCAACAGGCGGGGCGTGGTTCACTTTCTTGTTATATGTGTATGCCTCGTCGTCCATAGCAAAGATTGTGCGTACCTCTGTCACACCGCGCTGCTTGAGAATGTCCAAACGAGCGTGGCCGTCGAGCAACAGGTAATCTCTCGGCCCGCGCGGATACACAACGAGAGGTTCAATTAGACCAACATGTTCCAGGGAAGCGCTGATTCGCTTGTAGGTTGTGCTCTTTCGAAATTCAAGAGACAACTCCTTCTGGGGAACAATGGTTTCAATCGGAAGGACAACAACTTGCTGGTTGAATGCAGGTTTCACCTTTGAGTTTGCCACGTGTGAGCTCCTTTCTATGTGAGGCGAGCCGCGAGCTGTTCAGGCATATCGACCAGATTCTCGGCTCGCAAAAGCGTAGTGAAGTGTTCGTCCTGCATAAGGCGACGTATAGCGCTGGTGAGTAGCAGCAGCCGTTCCTTGGTGAGGTTTGCTTTCTGAACAAGGTGGCGCTGTTCTCGCATGCGGTCCTTGTATTCGCGAACAAGCGCGTCGCCTGTGAGTTTGCGACGAGTCTGGGCCAGCTTGCCCGCACTTTGCAGCTTTGCAATTCGCTGAGAAATTACGCGCCTGGCACTCTTCAGCTTGTCTCCTCTGAGGTCACCTTTCTCATAAGCCTCAGCCAAGGCCTGTTGCACTTCGTGGTCATTGCCGGTCGCAATCTGGACTGCGACGCTGATCGGCAAACGCCCAGCTTCAACCGCTTGCGCCAGCCCTTCCTCCCCCTTTTCCAACAGATGGATGATGCCGTTAATGTATGCACGATCAAGGCCGAGTTTTTGAGCAATTTCCTCGACCTTATACTTCCGCTCCCGGAGGCTCCGAACTTCCCTAAGCAGATCGCGATTTGATGGTCCCCGCCTGGCAAAATTCTCGACGAGGCTCATCACCATCTGTTCCTCCCGAGGAGCATCGGTCACGACTGCCGGGATTGTGGCCTCACCGAGAGCATGGCAGGCCTCCATTCGTCCTTGCCCGCAGACCAGATCGTACCTCGTGCCATCAGGCTCAAGCTCGCGCCGAGATACTGTGATCGGCCGCTTGAGGCCGACCGCAGCGATGCTCGCGACGATCTCTTGAAATCTTCCTTTGCTCCGAGTGCGTGGGTTCGTTACTCGAATTTCAGAAATAGGAATGTTTTCAATGTCAGTCTTGTTCACGGTATCTCCTCAATTGAGGTGCGGCGTGCCATGCTCAAAAAGAAATCCAGATTGTCAAAGCGATAGGAATCCAACCTGATGCCGTTTTCTCCAGCGAGTCTGAGCTGGGCGGTCAACGTCTCGATCTTCGGGAAGATGTAGTAGTCAAGAATGTTCTCGTTCGTTGGCGTGAGGCGGGCAGCAATCGTGATGTCGGGATCGAGAGTGTTTTCAAGCCTAATGAGCCAGCGATGTCTCCCGGTTAAGGTTTCGCGGCAGCGGGAGATCACGACAGAAGCCGTGAATTCTTGATTAACCTCTACCAGACCATTCTTCCCCTCGCAAAGTTCGGCACCTTGGTTCTTCAACTCCTCCATAATTCGGGAACACTGATCTTTGTGATATTCGCGCATTGCACGGTTGATCTCTATGTATCTGAGGTCTCGCAGCGGTGTGTAGCCGATCATGGCATATGCTCGCGCCAAGCCCCCGAACCGTCGTTGGTAGACCGCACTAGATGGCATGTCCTCCGCTTCATCAATTGTGACGCCTGACACCTCGCCAATTCGGGCGAGAAGACTCCGTAGGCGTTCAAGCAATTGCTCATCCGTCAGGTGTGTGTGCCGGCTCTCGATGATCGCAAGCGCTTGCTTGAACTGTTCAACCGGAACGATGGGAGTAAAAGCGTCATCGCACCTGATCCACATCTCGGGTGGGTTGACGACTCGTTTCCGCTTGAGTTTGAACGATCTGCGGTTATAGACGTTAGCGCCACCGTACTTGGGATTCGTAAGGATCTGGTGTACTGTCCCGCGCGTCCACGGACGCCCTAGATCCGTTACCAGACCGCGTCCATTAAGCCACGCAGCGATTTCCCTCTCTGTTGAAGGCCCTTGCGTGAAACGATCATAGATTTGCCGCACAACCTGAAGTTCAGCTTCCGGCCCTGGAACTAGGATGACGCGATCAGTTTGAATGCTCTTATGGACGCCTCGGGCTAAAATCTCCTTGGGATTTCTGTCCCGATCGACTAATTGCCTGCGCAGCCCGTATCCGGCGGGTCCACCCTGACGGAATCCATGTTCAATTAACCTGCACTGTCCGGCAAACACCTTCACAGAGAGTTCGCGGCTGTATTCACCAGCCATCGTTCGCTTTATGGTCTTGAGCAAGGTCGATGACAGGCTCCCGTCATTCTCGAACTGCTCAGCGCAATAGTGGACGCGAACGTTGGCTCGTTTACAGATGTACTCGTAATAGGCACTTTCATCCACATCCTGGAATCGCCCCCATCGACTCACGTCGTATACCAGGACATCGGTGTAATCGGCGCGTCCGGTCTCGACATCGCGAATCAGGTCGCGCAACCCGTTCCTGCCCTCAATATTCAGACCGCTCCTCGCTTCATCCGAGTATGTGCGCACTATTTGCATTTTGCGGCCGTCCGCATAACGGCCCATCGCGTCCATCTGGTTTTCTGTGGAATATTGCTGGTGTTCCGTGGACATCCTGACGTACTGGGCTGCTCGGGCAGGTCCCGCAGTCTTCTCAGAAGCGCTCTCTCTGACGGACCTCATTTCGTCCCTACTTCCGAAAACTTCTCGTTAAGATCTGATTACCTGTGGTTGCGCTGGTGCCGATCTAGATAAATATTTGCGACGTGGAGTTTCCGCCTTTCTGCGTAGCGGCGAATGGCGGATTTCTGCTTGGTTGAATGCGGATGGTTTTCGGCTGAGATACGGACGTATCCTGCCACGCGAACGGGTTCCGTTCTCTTCTTAGGAATGCGTACTCGGTCGGTCCCCATCTCGTGCTACCGATTCTTGCTAGAAGCTGTTTACATCATGTGTGTTGACGGCGTGAACAATGCGTCTTGCTCGAAATGGCCGTTCAATCGGGATTCGTTCTCGCATGGCGCTTGCTCGCTGAAGGGAAAGTCTTGCGGATACTTCTCGAACCACTGAGGAGAACCTGCAATGTAATCAGCATCATAAAGAAAACTTCTGTTCGCCCTTGTTAAATTCTTGTGACAGAGGGAAAGCCTTTGCTTGCGGGTTTTTGCCGCAAAGATGTCTCAAACGGGGAAGACTTTTCCACAGGAACTTATTCCTGCTCACATAGCAGCGAGCGTGTGCCGTATTCTTGAGGGATGGCTGCAACCGAAAGGTAGGTTTCTCTCATCGCCGCTGTCGTAGACGAGCGGCTGAAGAATGAATTAAGCCGCGCAGGTCTCCAAGACCTGCGCGGCGGCGGATTTCTGATTGAGGTAGTCGGCAGCCCGTTGCGCGTGAGCGGCTGCAGCAAAAATAGCGCGATTGTCTTTCTTGAGGACTTCCAGCCACGTCGCGATATAGGCGGCGTTTTCTTCGCACGGCTCCTCGTGAAGTTCGAGATCGGCGCACAGGAAAGCAGATCCCAGCTCGGCAACGAGTTCTTCGCGGCTGTAACCTTCATCGCCCCAGCTCTTGCGGCCGAAGTCACGGTTAAGGCGCTGCGCGTGTTTTGTCCAGTGGGTCAATTCGTGGGCGAGAGTGGCGTAGTAGCTCTCGGCGTCCCGGAACGCTTCGAACGGCGGCATCTGTACGTAATCTAGTTCCTGGCCGTAGTAGGCACGATTCCCGCCGTGTTTGATCGTGGCGCCCAGACTGCCGAAAAACTTCTCCGCATGGTCTATGCGCGCCACAGGATCGTGCGTCGGAACAGCCTTAGCGTAGTAGATTTCGGGCAACCCTTCGATCTGCTCCACGTTGAAAACCGTGTAGCCCTTCATGTAAGGGATTTCGCGCTCGACATCCTCGCCGGTCTTGTCGTCATGCTCGGTCCGCGTGATGGCGTTGGCGTAGACTACGAGTGAGCCTTTCTCGCCCTTGCGGACATGCGCGTTCAATTCGCCGGCCTGGCGGTAGGTCATCCAGATCGGCGCGGCGAAGTTCTGACTGAGAGCAGACATCCAGAGGGACAGGACGTTGATTCCGGAGTAGGGCTGGCCGTTAAAACGCAGAGGACGGGTAATCCGGCCGGCGGCGTGCTCAGCATTCCATGGACGAGTCCACGGGCGGACGCCTTTTTCCAGATACTCCACGATCTGCTGCGGTGATGCGGCTGTATACGTCTTTTCTTTCGGTGGTGTTTTGCATTGTCTTCTTCTCCTTCAAAACAAATTTTTTCTTCGCGAAAACCCGCGACGGTTTTGAAGGCGTTCAGCGGCGCGGACCTGTCAAGGGCGCGGGCAAGTTCCGCGTTCATCGGAGACCCTTGACAGGGAGCACCGCTGGAATAACGCCGGTTGTGGAAGGCGCGGGTTGAGTGGAGAAAAAATGGAGAGAGAAAAGACTTCGGCCGAGAACACCAAAGATCGAGCGGGTTCAGCGACCGCTGCGGTGGGTCACCTAAGGCAGTCGGTAAATCGGGCTACTTCCCCCCACTTTCGTGCTCTCGACGCGGGTCCGAGAGAGTCTTAATGTACTAAGTTCAGGAACTCTGGAATAACGGCAGATAAGTCCGCGGGCTATGGGGCCCCTTCCGATTCGACTTTCGTTTGGCTGGAACTACTCGGAGCGCGAGCATCGCAACGTAGCTCGATGTCGTGACCGACCGATAAGCAGAAAGACGAAGTTAGTATGACCACCAGCGTGCAGGACATACCTCCAAACGGTCGGTCAACGCCAGAATCCAAAGTTGCTGATGGCGGGTCCGAGAAGGAAGAGACCCCTATACTCAGAAACCTGCAAGATATACCTTCTTTGATCAATGTGCCGACGCCAGAACCTGAAGTCGTGGACGCCCCGAACCAGCCTGAAAAGGCCACGATGCCCGGCAGCGTGGAAGACGTAGTTACTCAGAACGGTCGGTCAACGCCAGAACCTGAGGTTGCTGATGGTACATCCGAGACGGAAAAGACCCCTATACCCAGAAACCTGCAAGAGATACCTCCTCTGATCGATGTGCCGATGCCAGAACCTGAAGTTGCGGACGCCGCGAACCAGCCGGAAAAGGCCACGATAACCGGTAGCGTGGAAGATGTAGTGACTCAGAACGATCGGTCAACGGCAGAGCCTGATATCCCGAAGCAAGAAGATTCCCCACTCCTGAGTGTGGCTTTCGCCATCATGCGAGCGTTCCACGGCAACCGGGTGCCCGATGGCATGTTAGGCCCAGATAACGTCCCCGCCGAAGTGCTTAACTTGCCCATTGCAATTGCGATAGAGGATTTGGTCCGACACGCGAAGAGATGTCAAAATCTTAACTGCCCGCATGTGCCCCCGCCGCTCAGAGCTTACCGCCGGATGCGCCCGGATGCGATCCGCAGCGCGAAAGAACAGGTCTACAAGGTGCTCTGGACGCACCCAAATCATGAACTAGTAGCTCAGGTGCGGAAGCAGATCCTTAAGAATCACAGCGGGCTCGCCGACGAGATCTCAACAGGCAGATTGCTCACTGGCGAGAGCCTAGCGAAAACTCTGAATGAGCTGGGAGCGAATGGTCCGTTTGTTCTCGCAGCCGTTCTATGGGCATTAGAGTTTAAGGGTCCCAGTGCGGAGATGCTTTTCCGGATTCTCGTGCCTCTCGCAGTGGGTGAGGACTTTCAAAGTTCGGAGACAGCTGAAGACATCGCGAGCGACGACCTCCGAAGACGCTCCCTCAAGGCTAAACGGGAATCGGCAAGGGATTCCGCACGGTTCAAGCGCGCCGCCGAACAGGCCACGAAGGATTTGCAGTCGAAGGCCCAGGCGCTCGAGAGAACAAAGAGTGAATTAGTGGGCGCCCAGCGAAATTATCACGAAGTCGAGGAGAAACTCGCGGCCGTCCAACGCCAACTCAACGACACGAACGCTGCGTACCGAACTCTAGAGCATGATGCTGGTAGGGCTGCGAGGGTCAACGATAACCTACGCAGAGACCTCCGGCAGCTGCAGGACGCGCAGCGAGAGCTTGAGGTGGGACGCAGTGACCTCGCTCGTCAGCTCGCTGGAGACAGACGGGAAATCGAAAATTTGAAACTCAAACTGGAAGCCGTCCCGCGGGGATCTGACGCGGTCATGGAATTCCTGCGCGCTGAGGAATCGCGTATCGAGACGGATCGTACGATCAGCTCGGGCGGCACGAGGAAACGTGCCGACGAAGAATGGCTCCTCTATCGGAAGCTCGAAAAAGGCTTTTTTGATTTGTATCCGCAGTACCGCCAGCCACCGCCTGTCAGGATCAAGCCCAAAAACTCGTTACGACTCATCGCATTCGGCGGTTCAGGCGAGGTTGGCAGAAGCTGCTATTTGTTGGAACTTGGAAAACATCGAATTCTCGTCGACTGCGGCATTAAGCCAAATGAGTGTGATGATCTGCATCCGGAAATCGAGCGTCTGGAGCGTGTCGACGCTCTGATTCTGACGCACGCGCACA
This sequence comes from uncultured Acidobacteriaceae bacterium, assembly GCA_963818235.1. Lineage (GTDB taxonomy): Bacteria > Acidobacteriota > Terriglobia > Terriglobales > Acidobacteriaceae > Sulfotelmatobacter. The sequence goes on along the minus strand of CAWFRI010000003.1, from coordinate 675,503 downwards.
CGGACCATATTGGGTGGGTGCCGGCGCTGGTCCGCAGATTTCCCGAACTCGATATCTATTGCTCGGAAGGAACAGCTGCGCTGATTCCGGTGATGCTTGATGACTGCCACCAACATTACATGCGGAAGATGTTTGCCCGGCGTGAACGTGCGAAGTACATCGCAAATGCCAGCGTCGTCGAAGAGAAGTACGACGCGGAGGATGTTTGCCTTGTACCGAATCTTTTGATCAAATGCAGCTTCAATGTGGAAGAGCAGCTACCGTTTGGTAATGTATCTCTCCGGTTCTATCGCGCCGGCCATATTCTTGGCGCGGCCAGTGTGCTCATACAGGATCCGAGCGGACGCAAGATCTTTTTCTCTGGTGACTTTTCTTCGTTTCCTCAGTTGACAGTTCCAGCCGCCGACTGGCCTGACGAGCTTGGCGAGGTCGACCTCCTGGTCCTGGAATCGACTTATGGCAATCGGGTGCACGAACCTCTGGAGGGTCGCAGGGACGATTTGATCTCATTCGTGAGGAAGACAATTGAAGGCAAGGGTTCGGTAATCCTTGCGTCGTTCGGACTGGGCCGCGCACAGGAACTCCTCAAGCTGATCTCGTCCGCCCAGAGCAGTGGCGAGCTACAAGCGGCTCCCCTATACGTGGATGGAATGATCAAGCGGATCAACCCGATTTATCAGCGACTCTCTGATCTTCAATTCTCACCCGTCAAGTTATACGAGGTGTCAGGTGAGGGTGACCGGCAGGACGTCGCGGCCTCGGCGCAGGAGACGCCGTCGATTATCGTAACTACCTCCGGAATGCTTACGGGTGGGCCGGTTCTACATTACGCTCGATCGCTGCTGCCCGATCGGCGTCATCGCATTGTCCTCACGGGATACCAGGATGAGGGAGCACCGAGTAAAGCGTTGCGGGGACTTATAGACGGACCGAGACGGGTCGCCTTTCAGGATGAGCGCGGTGAAATTGTGGAGTTTGAGGCAGCAATGCCAGCAAAAGAAGTGCGCTTCTCATCACATGCCGATCGCACCGGGCTAGTCGACTATGCGGGTCGAATTCTGCCAAAGAATATCGCGTTGGTTCATGGAGAAGCTGCAGCACAACAAGAATTGCGCCAACGCCTGCGGCAGCTTCATTCAAAATCCGATGTCATTTGTGGCCCATCTGAATTGACCGTGCCGTGAAACTTAGTACTACTGAACTCGCGAAGCTGCTCCGCATCCTTGAGAAGATCGACAAAGGATTAATCCACCCGCGAATGCCGGATCGGATTGGACGCTTTCTTCGACAGTATGGGTCGGGTCGGAAGGAACTTGACAGTACTCTCACGCGCTGTCATGTGGAGCGTAGGGCAGATGCTGCCATTTCGGGGCGCTGGCTCGGCACGGTCGAAATTCACTCGTTTCTGAAGCCTGAGGTAAGCCTCCTGGGATTTCCCCTCGGTGAAGTCGCAGAAACCCTGGCCATCTCGGAGCAACTCGGATGCTTCGTAAATGTTACGATGTGGCTCAACGGTCCAACTGCGAACACCGCATACAATCTGCTCCGGCAGAATCCGGCACTCCGCCTCACCGGAGATTACCGATGGACTCCTTCAGCTCGGTTGACGCCGGGTGAGGCTCACATTGAATCGATTGGAGAAGTTACTAGTTGGCAGCATGCCAGGTGCTTAAAGGCAGTCGCCGATGACATCATCCGGCCTCCACACGCCCTCGAATATGTACTCGATTACCGGATCGGCCCGCCTAGCATGAAGTACTTCCGGTGTGTATGCGCTATTAAGGATAGCGAGAAGTGGCAGGTGCTTCCGGGGCTATCGAAGTCGAGAACACTTGAGGTCGCAGCCGTGACTCCAGAAGTGAAGTTGGACAAAAGTGAGAGATTGTACACGCTTTTGATATATTGTGAGCCCTGGTCGCGCACTTGGACAATTGTTGAGGCAGTTCCTATTAACGCCGAAGAGGCGCTCGCCCATGCAATCACCTGGGCGGATTTCCAGCGCGAACTATCCGGGTTGGGTGTTGAACCAGCAATTGTTGCGGGTAGTCAGCAGGCTTTGCGTGCGGCGGGGCTCTCATCAGCAGACTTTGCACACGTTAATCTGACGCGATGTCTTCTTCCAGTCGCTCGCGATGTGCTGCTCTCACTGCGTCGCACAGGCTGATCTCGATCAATCGATCCAAGGGACGAGCTCTCCGGCTGTGATCAGCTCGTGAATCCTGTCGTGTATTTCAGCAGCGGGAGGGCCTTTTACGCGAAGGCCCATTTCAATATTCGCCTCGAAACCATGGTAGGTCAGGTTTGCCGACGTGACAAGACCGTCTCTTCTGTCAGAGATCAGGACCTTGGCGTGGACCGCGGCTTTGGGGTCGCTATCGCAAGCGAGCCATTTGAATATGGCTGGTCGCCGAACGCCAGGCCGCCACGCCCGAACTAGTGCCTGTCGATTAACTTCGCTGTGCAACACCGCGGTTACGATCACCCCACGTCCGCCAGCATTCGCAATGGCATCAATCGTCTGTGCGGCCAGCCCCGTCAAGGTTGGATCGAGTGTCACCGAATAGCCGACCACCAGTAGGCTGGACCTGCTATCGTCCACTATCTCACGTGCCACTCCTCCTGTTGTGCGAAGGCCCGGTCGAGCATTCCCTGGATACGTCCAAGCCACTTCAATAGTGGGCTGGGTGGCTACGATTCTTGCCGCGGTTTCGGCGGCGGCTCGCAAGGCGAGAACAAGCTCGGCGACGCTAGGCGCCGCACTCAGAGCATCGCGGTACGGCCGGAGTCTCCCCTGCATTAGACCAAGATGAACCTGGAGCGCACCGGTCGAGCTCGTTGTATGGACCTCCCCACGTTCAAGAGCCGCGGCAAATATGCTCGCCCTTCCGGGGCCCTCAAGGCCGACTAAGGTCGCAACCGAATCGATGAAATTCGAGTTCATACCTTGAAGTAATTTGTTCCCAGTTGCGCTATTGTCTCTACTACGTGAGCTCGGTCAAGATATCGATTGCCGCGCTCACAGGACGTTTCAGAAACGAGAAGGCACGCGTGACATGCAGCGCCGTTGAGATAACCCATCTCACCAGGAGCGCTATGTCCACAGAGCGGGTCGGAGGAACAGTAGGTAGCGCGTTCCAAGGCGTCTCGCAGCAAAGGCTCGAGCCGGCGAGGACGTCCGTTCTCTGCCAAACCGCCAAGACTACCATCGGAATCAGGGGTGGCGGTATAAAGCAGAATACCTGCCATGGGTTCCCGCTGGTCGGATGATGAATAGATGCGCTCGCGTATCGACGTTGATGAGTACCCGCAATCAAGAGCGAGACTCTGAATGAGCATGTGCGCGAGTGAGTGAAGCAGAACCAAGCGGGCGCCCGGATAACTGATCTCGGGTAGTTCACGTTCACGTCTCCATGCACGGTGAACTTCTTCCATCGCTGCCGACCGATCCTTCACTCCTCCCTGATCCTCCCACCGGCGCACAGCGTCCTCTGAGAGCTCGAGGAAGATACCTTCTCCCCTCAGTTCCACCGCTGGCCGCCAGTTGAGCTCGGCGCTGCTTAACGGTTGTATCTTGTAACGCTCCTGTTCTTTATCTTCATCGACTATCAAATCGAAGGGACTGTCGATTCGCGTAAACCCGCTGGTCGACCTCACTTCTCTCAGACGACGTACAATGACTACGCGGGCGACGAGTTCACGGACGAAATGCGGAACATCGACGTGTTCGGTTTGAAACTCACGCTGAGCAGCCCTAATCGGATCAGGAATACTTCGCAGGGCAACAAACTCCTCCTTTCGGATATCGAGTGCAGTGGGTCGCTTCTCAGCCTGCTCGCGGCGTCGGCGAAGTGCCTCGAATGCCTTTTCGGCGCCGAAAGACTCCAGTCGTGGCAGGAAACCGCCCTCTATCCCGAATCGTAATTTCTCGACAGAGTCAACCTTTGCAAGCTGCTCGTCGTGGTAGGCGATTGCCGAATGGATTGGATCGTCCCATTCCGGAATCGAGAGCGCACTTTGGACAAGGGAGAAGTAGAGATTCGAAGCACCCCGTAGCATTGTTCTCAGGGCTCCCACTGTGCACGATTCGGGGTTCCCTTCGCCGAGCCAAGGTCGCGCGCCTAAACAGGGACCCAGGGCGTTGGCTGCGCGGGTACCGAAAGCGTCCTCCATTGTGCGCCAAGCACCACAGATGTCACAGCTGACAATGAGATCCGAGACGGCTGCGCTTTTGGCCGACTCACGGAAACGTAGCTGCTCAGGTTTACACGTATCGCTACCGTTTCCCCTGTGGATGTAGTTGTACCAAGGAAAGTCGTCAAGGTGCCCTTCAGTGCACGCGACGACAAACCGCGCTGGAAATGCCACTGGGCCGCCCCGTGCAACCTTGACCTCGTGCTTGGCCTTGCAACGGAATCTGCGACGGTCAAGGTAAAAGAGGTCAGCACGGTCATATCGTCCAAGACGTCGGCATCGCGGACAAAAAAGATACTCGGGGAATAAGAACGATGGAACACCAGCCGCTCCGCCGTCCGAGCGCACTGCCGGCCGATACAAATGACGAACACGTAGCATGCTCAGGAGTCTCGGTTCGTCGATTTGTTGATCCCGTTGAGTAACCCAGAAGTCGGTTCCCCCGACAATCACGGAGACATTCTGTAGGTCCACCACAAATCCAGGGCCAAAAGTCGTAATGATCTGGCTTGGACGCAGCTCTCCGAAAACCGGTGATGTTTTCGCTCTATGTGCCATCGATGCCTAGGATGCGAACAGGACTAAGCTCCTCGACTTCTCGCAGCGATTGCGGCGCTGGCCAGTGGCCTATCCGTCCTCCTTCCTGAACGCGCAAAAGGACGTCCTCAGCTGGGACTTGGTTGGGATCAGGTGACCGCCAGCCGTACCGAATGCGGTTTTGCCTGAAGCCCCACCACTCATCACCGAGACCGTTGAGCGCTTGCACGAGAGACGTGCCCGTTTCTGCGTCTGCTAAGGAATCAGCTCGACGCCTGAACGCTGCTACCACGTCGTCCACGCGAGGATCTTGCGGGGTAAATCTGGAAGCTCCATCATCGGGCGACCAATCATCGGAACCGAGACGTGTCATGGCTACGTAGGCACCGCGGAGTCCACGATCGAGAGCTCTAGATGAGAACGGCGTAGCGCTGACGGCTTCCACGTTGCGATAGAGTGTCGCATGGTAATGACGAAAGCGCTCATAATGCGAGAGATCTCGGGGCCTTGACCAGTTGTAGATAGTCACGACAAGCCCAGGTCCCCAGACTTGACGCCCCACGCGGCTTGTAGCCTGAATGTATTCGGCCGTCGTTTTCGGCTGCCCAGTAACGGTCATAAGGCCTAGGCGATCGATGTCGACGCCGACCGAGATCATGTTGCTGGCGAGCACCGCATCGAGCGGAAGAAGTTCTCCCTCCGACCGCGGGGCATCGTGCCGTTGCTCGAGCCTGCGGAGCAGAAATGGAATCTCCTCCTGGCGGATTCGACTTGTAAGCTCCACATATACCGGCCTCTGACGTCGTGGGAGACCAGCCGACTTCAACTGCTCAAGTCTCGCCGGAATATCGTCATCCATCAGTCTTATCGCGCCGCCAAGTTCGCGCAAGCTGTTGAAGTACGAAACCAGAGTCATATAGGGCTCGGCGAGAACAGGGCTCTTGCGAAGGCCGCCGGCTGAAGAGAGTAATGACGCCGCGACACGAACATACGCGGTTTTCAAACTCTTGCCCGGTGCCGAAATCCCGACATAAATCCGTCCAGGGGCACTGTCGCTAACCATCTGTTCGTTTGCAAAAAACGAATCTTCCGGTTCAAGTCCGGGAGGTGGGAAAACCCTCAAGTTTCTGTGAAAGACTGCCTGCACTTGCTCGAAAGCTCGCCGTACGGTCGCTGTCGACGCGACCACCTTTGGTCCGACTAGTGTTCCTCGTTCGCGACGGCTCGAGAGAAAATCGACAGCTGTTTCATAGAGGCCCACGAGAGTCCCCAGAGGACCCGAGATCAGATGAAGCTCGTCCTGAATGATCAGATCGGGCGGGGCCAAGCGTTCGCTTTGTCTCACCGCCGGGCTGCTGCTCTTTTTCCCAAGGCTCCGGTGCGCCGTGACGTGCTGCGTCGCTGGCGTAAGAAATCCGCACCTCTCACATTCCCGATCAACGAAACCAAAAAGTGCTTGCACGTCACCGTTCCAGGGCATCTGGGCGAATTTGTCTACCGTCGCAATCAGCATTGAGGGGCATTCAAGATAGATCTCTTCATCGATCACCAAAACGGGAATTCCACTGTGCCTTAGCGAACGGTGGAACTCACACTTTTCGCGAGGACAGGCAACCCGTGTTCGGCGTGATTCACCGTCCGCCCAGTACTCTTGCGGGGTCAGGGGTTCTCCGCACCATGGACATGATTCAAGCACGCAAGGGTTTGGTCCTTCTTCTGACGAATCCTCTTGAAGACGCAGAAGCGCGCGCCGTGACTCATCGTGTGTATTGGGAGTGCCCTGCATTCCAAGCCAGAGCCCTATGCAGAACCGATAATCTCCCCACGTGCGTGGATCGTCGGATCTGAGGATCTCGCAGGCACAGAGCAGCGTGGCTGCGCGTTGAAACTGTTGTATCGTTAGCAAGCGGAGTGTATAGCGCATGAGAACAGCGAGTCCCGCGTCCGTCCTCATTCCTGCGAGCGGTCGGCGTCTGCGCAGTGCGATAGTGAAGGCAGCCAATCCCAGGTAAGCCTCAGTCTTGCCGCCACCGGTTGGGAACCATAGAAGATCACCGATGAGGCGATCTTCGCTTCCCAGGTCGATCAGACCAGGCAGGTTCAAGAGGATGAATGCCAGTTGAAACGGGTACCAGCGACCCTCCAGAATTGGCTCGGTGGGGGCCTTGAGTGGATCCTGCTTGCGCTGGCGAGCCCATACCGTATGGGAGCGTTGTAAAAGCATCGCCCGATTTGCGAAACGGAAAGCCTGGAACGCGTCCTCGTTTTCTACTAAGAGCTCTATACCATGTTGCATCCGACCGAGTGCTGTCGTGCAGTCCTCAAGATGGGATAAGGCGACCGATTTAAGGTCGGCGGGCAGATCATCTACCCTCGTATTCCTGTTCTTGATCCATTCGCTGTAATCATGGATCAGCGACGTCAAGAGTTTCCGCAACTCTTCGGCGCTTTGCACGCTTGCTAGAGTGTTCATTTCGAGGCAGGGGTTTGAGACAGTGCGTGGCTCTGCCCTGGGAAGTTCGTACTCTGGAATCAATTCCGTCCGCACCTGCTCGGCGCGTTCGTGAGCTGTCGCTTCCGTCCACTCGACGGCACACCCATGACCGATTGAAAACTCACGTCGTCCTCGAAAAAGGAGCCTGTTCGACTCGCGATCGCGATCCGAATGCGCTAAGGCCGGCTCGAGCTCCCGCGGCAGAAAGATTGCCGCGTGTGGGGAAGATTGAATAGTCAGGCTTGGTTGAAAAACCCAGCGGTCAACAGGCGGCCGCGGTCGCTCGCCTTTTTTTCTTCGATTCACGAGAAATACGCTTACTGCGTATCGGTCGCGAATGCTACGGCAAAGGTGTTCAACTGTGACGCCGTCGCTTTTCGTGATTTCCTGTTGCTGTAATCCCGCGTCCGGCTTTAGATCAACGATAAGTTCGCTTTCGTGTGGGGTCCGGGCCCAAAGGAGGCGGGGGCGTCGGCGTCTCGGCTTCTCTTTCGCTTCCTCACCATCGTGAATCTCTCTTTCGGAACCGTCGACTTCGGAGTCCTCCTCTGGGATCTCTTCGACACGATAGTCGCCCCATTTTGCAAGCACCGAAAGTTTCCGAGTCCCCGAGGGGACGAGAAACGACAGCCCGATAGATGACGGCGTGATGGCCTGCGACATTGGTGGCCCAAAATCAACAGAATCCGGCCTCCTCGTCATCGCCCACAGTGGTCAGTTGATCGTCGCGTTCATCATCCGGGATGTCGGTACCAAACGGCGCGAGCATCCCGGTCGCGTACCGCGTCAGGGGCGATTCGCGCAGCTTTTCCTCAGGAGCCTCCGGGCCGAGCAACTCCAATCGTAGCGTTTGAAGCAATCGTTGCCGTGCCTCTCGAGGCGTCGCGACCTGCCAAAATCCGTCTTCGCGTGGTAGAACGGTTTCGGGAGTCGGACTCTGCTCGCCCTCGGACTGCTGCAATGTGCCTCCTCATCAAACAGTCGTGTCAGGGGCCAGTGATACGGAACACTGACCGCAACTGGGAACGTGTACCAGAATTTGTTGCGATCTAAAGAACCCAAAAAGAACGAAGCGATTGGAGTGGTGCGAGGGGTTACGAAACTCTAAAGTAGCTAGTCGTCCGCCTCCGGTTACGGATCCTTCGCTCGCCGCAAGGCTACCACGTACCCGCAGCACAATCCAGGCCACGTAAGTGTGAAGCCGCGTAAGCGACGTTGATCCATTGTTGCCTTAGACATGCCCACGCAGATTTCAGAACGACCTGCTCAGTCAACGGCTTCTGTGTTGCAGTATTTGTGAAAAGGTACGACGGACACCAGGGTCTAGGGTCAGCACACAACCGTTGTTAGCTCGAGCACTACGAAGCTGAACTCCCGCCGACCACGCCGAGGTTTCCTTCCAGATAATAGATCGGTGACTCGCCTGCGTGAACTGAATCCCACGTTTCTCGCGATTGGCAGCTCACCAAACTACCAAGGACGACCGGTGTGGGCCGGAGGTTCTTGTCGACCCGGTTTGAACGAAGCGGCTCGAGCACGCGTTTGCATCAGCATTTTCCTTGCGTAGCTTCCTGATTCTGGATAACTTATGAACTGGAGGTCCTATCTGAAACTTAATTTAGGACAGAGTGGCCATGAGCCCGCGTAAGCCTATCAGAGCAATAGACTTGTTCGCCGGCGGAGGTGGAAGTTCGTGCGGAGCGCGAGCTGCCGGGATTAAGGTCGTAGCCGCGGTAGACTGCCTTCCCCTTGCCGAGAAGATTTATAAAGAAAATTTTCCCGACGTGCTGTTTCTGAATCAGAAGTGCGAAGAAATCAGACTCGGGAGTCTGAAGAAAAAAATTGGCAAGGTTGATTTGATTATGGCTTCGCCGGAATGCACCAGCCACACCTGTGCAAAGGGCAATGCCCGGCGCTCCGAAAAAAGCCGGCGGACCGCATTTCAAGTCACGCGTTTTGCGAAGGCATTCAAGCCTCGGTGGATCGTAATAGAAAATGTGGTCCACATGCGGACATGGAAGAAGTACGCGTCATGGGTGCAAGAAATTCGAGACCTCGGGTACAAGATAACCGAACAGGTGATTAACGCCGCCGATCATGGAGTACCGCAATCTCGGCGACGTCTATTTCTTTTGTGCGATCGCCATAAGGAACCACCGAAAGTCGCGGGGACGAGCAAGAAGACGAGATCAGCCGACTCTGTCATTTGCCGAAATGAGTATTTTGAGTTTTCACTCCTTCGCAGGAAAGAACGGGCAGTAGCAACCATTGACCGCGCTAATCGCGCAATCAGGAGTGTGGGCAGGAACAAACCTTTCCTTCTCGTCTATTACGGTTCGGATGCCGCTGGTGGGTGGCAGAGACTTAGCAGGCCCCTCCGTACGATAACAACCCTTGACCGGTTTGCATACGTCAGACCGTCGAAGCATGGACACGAGATGCGAATGTTGCAAGTGCCGGAACTGAAGGCCGCTATGGGTTTTTCAAAAAGTTATAGCTTCGGCGCCGGAACACGGAGAGACAAAATCAAATTATTGGGCAATGCCGTTTGCCCCCCGGTGATGAAGACCGCACTGAGATGCTTAACTCGAAATTGAGTTCCGAGCGCTAGAGCAGCTTTTCACACGTGCGTTCGTAAGGTGCAACAACCGTGAACAAACGTCGAGTTTTGGCCGACGAATCCGATCATTAGTCTTGGGTAACCGTCAGGATCGGTAGATGTTTCTCAATGCTCCAGGTAAATCGTATTGCCGCAAATAGGAAATCTGCATTGACCGACGTCTTTAGCCGCGAAAAGCGCAGTTGGGTGATGAGCCGAATCCGTGGCAAGGACACGAGCCCCGAGAGGATGGTGCGTTCGTTTTTGCATCGCCACGGATTTCGGTTCCGATTGCATGTTAACCGACTTCCTGGTCGCCCCGACATCGTGCTTCCTAAGTTGAAGACGGTCATTTTTGTCCACGGCTGCTTTTGGCACCATCATACTTGCTGCAAATACGCTGTGTATCCACGTACACGAGCTGGGTTCTGGCGTGCGAAGATTGATGGCAATGTCATACGCGATCGAAACACGGCTCGACTGTTGCGCAAGTCCGGTTGGGCGGCGATCACAATTTGGGAGTGTGAGATTGAACGGAAACGTGACTGCTGGCCGCGCCTTTTGAAGAAATTAGACTCACTCACCGCGGCGGGAATTCGCTCTGGAGCCAAACCCTCACGTTAGAAACGTCTCCCTTGCCATTTCGTTTCAGCAGCTCAGCAATGTCTCTTGCTGAGATGACGATGATTGGATGTTGATCCTCCTTGATCTCTTTATAGGCATAAACATCCAGGTAGCTGGTGGTGACAAGGATTCCAAACTGTCGGTGTCGCAGTCGGGAAATTAGGCGCGACATCGGCTTCACGCCCACAGACTTCGTCATCGCGTAACACTTAGCTTCAAGTGCAAAGTCGACGGTGATCGACGCACTGCCCTCTCCAAGTCGCAGGGTTCCTGTTGCGTCGCGCCCACCATCGCGAGAAGGACGTGTGAGATCTAGAGTGGCTATGTTCGGGAGCAGAAGGCGAGCAATGGCAGCTGAGCAGGCCTCAAAGTCATGTGGGCGGTTCTCAAAATAAGAATGTATCTCCTTCACCAAGCCGAGCCCCAGAGGATCACTCGGTAATTGCTCGCGCATTGTTCGATATTCAACTGAACGTAACGCAAGTAATGCCTTCGCGCGCCCACCCTCAACCCATGCGCGCCAATTGGATGGTGCGTTGGGAGAAAATGGATCGCGCGCCACTATGTCGCTTACCCACGCTCTAGAGATCACAGGGATATCCAAAACAGTGAAACGAGCACGGTAGTTCTGAAACCGGCTTCCACTCGCCGTCTTCCAAACGGCAACTAGGTCCTCAGAGGCACGCAGGTCTGCCGTGCCCGGAACAGCTAAGCCGAGGAAAATGAGATCCCGTCCCTTGCCGGCATTCCCGAATACAAATATTGGTGGAACTCGGCGCCGGCCTTCAATGCCTGCGTGCGCGTCCTCAAAGATGTGTTGCAGGATTAGATTTCCTTGCTTGGGAGTGTCGTGCAAGGCATGTCCCGGCTTCTTATTGTCTCCGAAGTAGGTCAACACACCCGTTTCCCTATCAAGTTCGTCGGGCCAATCAACGTCGGCAAAACTGGATGTGAGAGCGAGCATCTCGAGCTTTTGGGGTGTTCCTCGTCGGCGAAAACCGCCCTGATTTGCAAGCTCGAGCAGTCGAGGAAGAGGATCGTCTCCCGCATTGCCACTCTTACCACCCTGGTAGACTGCGTCCACCGTAAGATCACAGGTAGTGAGTTCGTCAAATTCGATCATCTTTCTGGTGTGTTTCATCTTGCCCGAGCGCTCCCCTTCGAACTCACTTGTGCAGGAGCCTTCGGAAATCGGGCAACCGAACCTATCGGGTTCGTATTTATGCTTGCCCGTCTCATTGGTGCACGCCGCTGGACCATTTGAAAGCCCGCCCTCTCAGCCGAATGTAGGAATGACTGATCTCGCGAATCAGGGTGCGCGGAACCGTCAACGTTGCCCTCTCACCCCAGGTCAAGACGCCCACCTTCGAAGCTCCTGCTCGACATTGTTGATGAATCGCTCTTCACTTGCGACATCGGTCGGAACGAGGCCTAAGAAGGGCTGCGGTCGCGAATTTTTCGAGAAATAGAGTCCCAGCTTGTCTGATGGCAAGTTGGCGACAAATGCTTTCAAACGCAGGGTTCCACAATCCGAAATCAAACCTACGAACGTGCGCCCGAGGGTCACCCCTGGAGTGTTCTCGTAGAACTTGCATTCAAAAGCCATGAGCAGCTTTCTACCCTCCGTTTTCGGCATCCCGTTTGTGTTCCTAACCGCTTGGGCATGATCCTCGTCGCACGCGGAGACATCGATTTCATGAAGTGCTCCGGAGCTACCTTGATATTCAACGTCAAGATGGAACTCAAATCGTTTGCCCCTGAGTTGACAGCTCGCAAAGGCAAAGTCCTGATTCCGTGATGCCATACTTCCAGGAGCCCCTCGAAAGACGACCGGATTGGGGTTCAACCCAGAAAGTATTCCTCTTAGTTGGGCCGTTCCTCCCGCCCTGCGGACAGCTTCTACACACAAAGAGAGGACGTAAGCTTCGAAGGCATGCTCGCACGTATTTGAATTCAACGAGAGCAGCTGTTGAGCAGCAGGAAGATTCAAGAGCGCATTAACCGCGTTCACAAGAATCTGCGAGTTCCTGAGGAGTGGCCACTTTTCTATGCCTCGTGTTCCACGTTCGATGGCTTACTTAATTGCATGATTCTCGTCAAACGGTTCATGATCTCCTCCACTCCATCAGGCAAAAGATCGGAGAGTCCCGACTCTGGTAATCGGTCTGCAGACACAAATTCGGTGTCGACACGCCATAATAATTCCCGGACGCCCAGCCGAGTCTTTAGGGCCGCGCCGATGCGAGGCAGAACAATCAATCGTTGATAAAGCAACTCTAGGACAATATGAAGCATTTCTGAATTGTTTGGAGGGCGTCTTCGAGTACGAGCAACTTGCTTCAGCTCTGAACTCTTCTGTTGGGGTAGTTCTTCTTCAACGCCAAGTCGGCGGCTTTCGTCAATTCCATCCAATATTTGACGGGCACCTTGCTGCTGCAAAAGCGTAGTGACGGCTTCAAGCACCTTGCTCGCTTCGTCTTCTGTCAGTGTCATAAGACTTTCTTTCTAGACTCAACTCGATAATCCCAGGGAAGCCCTAACTCTAGCGCCACCAATGCCCAGAGGACAACAGGAGTAGCAATTTTGCGTCTGGAAAACACATGGTGGGCGCGCACGTTGTTTCCGCGTCCAAGAATTTTCGACACCGAGAGCATTCACTGCCCGGAGGTCTTCTCCAATTCGGTGTTCTTAGCCGAAGACGTTTTTCTCTTCATTTTTTTCCCCACTCAACCCGCGCCTTTCAAAACCGGCGTTATTCCAGCGGTGCTCCCTGTCAAGGGTCTTCGATGAACGCGTGAGAAACCGCGCCCTTGACAGGTCCGCGCCGCTGAACGCCCACAAACCGTCGCGGGTTTCGCGAAGAAAAAAATTGTTTTGAAGGAGAAGTACAAAATGCAGAACACAACCGGGAAAACCGACGTTTACAGCTCAGCAACTCAATGGCTGACGAGCGACGAAGCGGCGCTATACCTAAAAATCGAACGTCGCACCTTGTTGCAGTGGGTCCGGCAAGGGAAGGTTCGCGCCTACATGCTCTCTGGCACACAACGCCACGTCTGGAGATTCAAAACCTCAGACTTGGATGCTATGCTGAGCGTGCCCGCCGTGCTCTCGAGTGATGGGAGGATCAAATGAGGAGAGTACGGCACAATTCTGGAAGTGTCCTATTCGACAAGGGACGAGGTACATGGAGATTCCTGCAATGGGTGGGCGGCAAGCGACGATCACAAACGCTCGGCACGAAGCAGGAATTGGCGAACAAAGCAGCAGCGTGGAAGGTAGCAAACGCGCTGATGCCGAAGAAACCTAAGCACGCGATCGGGTTCACGGTCAGCAGCCTGGTTGAGATCTATCGGGCAGAACGAATGCCGCAACGGTTCAGCACACGCTACAGCTATGATCAGTGGTTGACCAACCACATACTTCCTCACTGGGGAGAGGGTTCGATCACTGACGTACAACCACGTCCCGTTGAATTGTGGCTGCATTCTCTCACGCTGTCTCCTAAGAGCAGAGTTCACATTCGGGGCGTTCTGCATCAACTTTGGGAGTTCGCTATGTGGCGCGGCGATGTGCCGGCAGAGCGCAATCCGATGACTCTGGTGACTGTGCGCGGTGCAACCAAAAGGACGAATGCTCCGCGTAGTCTTACGTTCGAGGAGTTCCAGAAGTTCGTTTCTGAACTCCCCGAACCATTCCGCACGATGGCTCTGCTGTGTCTGTGTTTGGGACTCAGGATCAGTGAATGCCTGGCACTCAAGTGGGCGGACATTGACTGGCTTGCAAGCAAGATCAGCGTAGAACGTGCGATTGTTCGGCAACGAGTGGATGACGTAAAGACTGCAGGTTCCAGAAAGCACATGAGCATAGATGGCAGTCTGCTGGAAGTGCTCAAGACGTGGAAACAAACAACGCAGTTTTCCGCACCGGGAGACTGGGTTTTCGCTTCCCCGACGCGTCTAGGCCGTCTTCCGTGGTCCTATCCGCGAGTCTGGGGAGTATTCCAGAAAGCGGCAGAAGCAGCGAAAGTCGGCAAGCTGGCTACTCACACGATGCGCCACAGCTACAGATCGTGGCTTGACGCTGTCGGAACCCCGATAGCCGTGCAGCAGAAGCTGATGCGACATGCGGACATCCGCACGACGATGAATATCTATGGCGATGTGGTGACGAACCAAGAGTCAGAGGCACACAGCAAGATCGTGGGTTTGGCTCTTCCACGCGCTTAATGGATCGCGCTACGGATCACAGCTCAGCCAAGTGGTTGAAAATATGGCGGAGAGAGTGGGATTCGAACCCACGTTACCCTTTCGAGTAAACACGCTTTCCAAGCGTGCGCCTTCAGCCACTCGGCCATCTCTCCGGCAAGACCTGGAAAGAACTACTTATTTCGCAAACGTTCCTGTGATCCACGCAGGAAAGTTGCCTCTAAACGACCACTTCATTCTATGGTTAGAGGCGGCTCAGCGCAAACCGGGAGCGATTGGGGTGATGTCAAGCGGCTTGTGTAAAAAGGTTGAGGGTGCGGTTTTTCCATTCCAGGTTGAATCTCTGGAAGATGGAGTAGATGATGCGGTCCACGCTGGCCACATTGACGAAGCAGACCATGGGCCGGGTTCTTCTTCGTACTTCCAGGAAACAGCATTCAATGACATTGGTGGTGCGGACCTTCTTCCACAAATGCCGGGGCAGGGCAAAAAACGACAGCAGTTCCGGCAGATCGCGTTCCAGGCGCCGAAGCATAGGCCCGTACTCTCGCAGCCAGCGCGCCCGGAAGCGGCGGAATGCGGCCTGCGCCTGGGTCCGGCTGTCGGCCCGATAAATGGCTTGCGCGCCCCGCTTGACTTCGTCATAGTCGCGTTTGCGCACATGCTCTAAAATGTTGCGCATCTTGTGCACCCAGCATTGCTGATGCCCGACCCGCGGGTAGACGGTCTGGATCGCGGCCGCCAGTCCGGCACAGCCGTCGGTGACGATGAGCAGCAGCTTCTTGCCTTCCAGTCCGCGGCGGTAAAGATCTTCGAGCAGGCCTTCCCAGTCGGCCTGGCTCTCGCCGCGGCTACGCAAAAAAGCCAGCAGATGGCGGGTGCCGTCCTGGCGCACCCCGTAGGCTACCAGCATGTGCACCCGCTTACGCCCCGCTGGACGCCGCATGCGCAGGCTCACCCCGTCCAGAAACAGATAGGCGTAATCGTCCGGCAGCCGGGCTTGATGAAACTGCTCCACCACTTCATCCAGCGAACGCGTGATGCGCGACACGGTCTGCGGGCTCACCGCTTCGCCGGTCAGCGTGGCCACCACCCGGCCCACTTGCCGGGTCGAGATGCCGCGCAGAAAAGCTTCGCGGATCCGCAGCGTGACATCCTCGGCGCGGCGTTGAAACTTGGCCACCACCTCGGGCAGGAACCCCCGCTTGCGAGTGCGCGCCCCCCGCAACCGCAGGGTGCCGAACTTGGTCACAAAATCTCTGGAATAATATCCGTTGCGGTAGTCCTGGCGCTGCGCCGAGCGCACGTAACGCCGGCTCACCATGTAGAGGTCGCGCTGCCGCTCGCTCAGCGCATCGAAAAACCTCTGCGCCGCCTGCTGCGCCCGGACCTGCAAATCGCCCCAAAAACTTTCTTGCAACTCCGCCACAAAATGTTGGAAATGCTCGGTGATTGGGATTATCTTCGCCATGGGTGTAGGTCTCCTTTTTCGGAGTGGCTTTCGCTTGCGAGGCCAAAGCCAACTTACACCCTCTTGCTTTTTACACAATCGAAGTTACGTCACCGAATATGGGCTTTCAGCCATAAGCGCGGACTTTTAGGAAACTTTTTCTGGGACCGTCAGATTGAGTGCGACTGAACCAACAGAGGTGGATGACGCGCTCGAAGATGAAGCTCCCGCCGAAGCGCTAGCAGCCGCGCCGTTTGTTGGAGCAGGAGATGTAACGCTTCCCGGCAAAGACGCTTTTTCCGGAATCGGAGGCGGCTTGATACCGTCGACAACATGATGGCTCAGACAATAAAGAGCAAGTTCCAGACGATCGGCGACACCGAGTTTGTCGTACACCTTGCGCAGATAATTTTTTACTACCTGTTCCGTTGTGCCCACTCGAATCGCAATCTCTTTATTCTTCATGCCCTGGGTCACGCAGGAAACAATCAGCGTTTCCTTGGGCGTGAGTTGGACTTTTGGCCGCGCTACTGAAGGGCGTAGGTTGTGACCACGGAACGCTTCCATCACCCAATGAACCGCCTGATTTTCCAGCCATGGTTCCCCGGCAGCAACTTTGCGCAGGCAATCGACCAGCACCTCGGGTTCGACTTCGCGCGATAAAATTCCGTGCGCTCCCCGCCGGAAAAGATCGAGCGTAAGCTGTTCGTCCGATGCCGGCGTAACCACGACGATCTTTAGCTGTGGTGCTTGCCGCAGAAGTTCCGTCACCGCTTCTACTGGGTTGAGCGCCAGCGCTGATTCAAAAATCAAAACGTCTGCGGAAAATTTCGTCACCGCAGATTGAGTCTGCGGCAGGGTTTCGGCTTGTCCCACAACGCGAATATCGTCTTCGAGTGCGAAAATCTTGCGCAGGCCGGCGCGAAAGATTGCCTGAGTGTCAGCCAGGATCACGCGGATTAACTGCGTTGATCCGCTATCCTCGTGACTTTCTCCGATGCTGACCGTGCTGGCCATTAAATTCCCTCTTGCTCGCTTCTGCTTTACGCTCGCTCGAAATGGTATTCGTCGATCACTACGCCCACACCCCTGCGTCCTTTGTCTTCAAAGCTGCGAACCACGCGGCCGTGGCAGTCGATCTGCACATCGCACCTCGAGCCCACCACATCACCCGGAAGCAGGATGGTGAAATCGACCATCGACCCCACAGGCACGTCGCGATCCATAGCGAACAGAACACCATTGGCGGAAATATTTTGGGTTTCGGCAGTGTATGCGCCGCTCTGCGATTTCAACTCGACAGGCAGATGCAACGGAAACCGCGGAGCACTCTGCATCTCAGCGTAGTGCTTGATCGCAGTTTGCTGCTGCGCCTCCGACGTCAATTGCCGCTCTGTCGCTTCGCCCGACACGGTCCCGACGAACCTTCCTTCCGGATATGAATTCGTCCGGATTCCGCGAAATTTTTCGCGGCACAAACGTATTGCGAACTCAAGGGCAGCGTACACCCCGGAATCAGCCTCGCAAAGTTACGGAAGTCATGGAACGATGGGACGTTAACTGCTTGTGGATGAGAGGATTACAAGCAAACAGGCACACGCGGTTCAGTGCGCAAGCGAGTTAGGAGCAGGATCGATCTGCGTTCAGAATTTGGTCACTTCCGTGAAGTTGAAATCTCGTATCTTCATCGCCGGTACCACCATGTCAAACGATTCTTCGCCGCAGGAGCGGACCGGCGCGCTCATGGCGTCGACGTTTGTAAGCATGTGGATGAGGCTTTGGTTGAAGCGAAAATTGCGCACACCCTTTTTCACTTTTCCGTCTTCCACCAGGAATGTACCGTCGCGGGTCATGCCAGTGACAATTTTTTCGTAAGGATCAACCTCGCGGATGTACCACAGCCGCGTAACGAGAACGCCGCGTTCGGTGGAGGCGATCATCTGCGTGAGAGTCTGCGGATCTTGGGGAGCGGCAAAAACAATATTGAGTGGCATCTCGCCCATTTCATTAGGAAGAGAGAATCCATGGCCCGTGGCTGCAATGGGGCCGACTTTGTCTTTTTGTTCGGAACGCTTCATCCGCTCTGCGGTACTTCGCGCATACACCACGCGATCGACCGTTCCATTCTCCACCAGCGGCACACGCTGCCGCGGCATGCCTTCGCCATCGAATGGAGCGCCAGTTTGCAAGGGATGAGCAACGTCGTCCCAGATACTGATATTCTCGCCAAATAGTTTACTGCCGATCCGTCCAGTGAGAAATGAACGCTGGTCCAGGATTGCCATGCCGGAATAGTCCCAGAACATGAAGCCAACAATGTCGAGGACGGCTGAGGGTTCGAGAATAACCGTGTACTTCCCTGCCGGAATTTCAGCCGGCTTTGCGGAGTCGATCGCCTTCTGCGCCGCAATCTCGGCCAGCATCAATGGATCTAGATTGTTGACGTCAGGGGAGTTGGCTTTTTGCCATCCCGAGGAATCATTGCCCAGCATCGTGATCGAAACTTCCGCCAGCGTCTGCGTATGCCAGCGGCTTAGTCCGCGCGAATTGAAAATTCCCTCGACGGATTCAGCACTGGAATAAATTCCAGCGGTTGTGAGTTTGTGTTTCTGCGCCACTTCCACGATTTTCTTCACGCTGGCAGACCGCGCCTGAGGCGTGATCGCCGCAGTCTGGGAAAAGTGCCGCGAAGGAACTCGTGTGGCATAGACGCCCTCGTCAGCGCTACCGGTAGCTTCAGATGTATCCGGCATCGGCAAGAGATCTGGATCCGGATGCTGCACTTTCGCCAAAGCCTCAGAAGACTCAACCACCCGCCGCAAACTATCATCGTCAAACTTATTGGTGAATGCCCGAGCGGTTCGCCCCTCAAGGACCGTACGAACCGAGACGACGTGATTTTCGTCTTCCACATTCTGGTGGATGGTGTTGTTCGCGAAGCGTGTAAGGGCAAATCGCCCGCCTGAGAAGAGGACCTCGACCTCATCGGCAGACGAGAGCTTTCTGATGCGGTCGAAAATATCGGAGGCTTTATCCTGAGTCAGCATCAGCTGGTTCTTGCCTTGTCCTATGCCTTGGTGTTTCTGCGGTGAACTAACTCCCTTTGTAAGCGCTACCTACCTTAATGTTCCGAAAGCGCGAGGGTGCAGCGCCATGCCCGGTCCCCATCACCTGCTGCGGCTGCCCTTTGCCACAATTCGGTGTACCCCATAACGTCCACTCGCCGCGTGAACAGATCGCGTCCAGCAAATTCCAGAACTCGGTTGTAATGCCGGAGTACGACGGGTTCTTCACCATGCGTACGCGCTTGCCGTTCTTGATCTCCCAACCGATCTCGCAACCGAATTGAAAGTTGTAGCGCTTATCATCAATCGACCAGGAGCGGTTGGTCTCCATCAGAATGCCGTGATCAGTCGAAGCGATCAGTTGCTCCAGGCTCAATGGTTTCTCTCCAGGCAGCAAGCTGATGTTCGTCATGCGAATCATCGGCAGACGAGTCCAGCTTTCAGCGCGCAGCGTTCCGCCCGAGCGATTCTCGCCGATGGTATGCGCCGTCTCGCGCGAGCTAAGATATCCCGTGAACAATCCGTTGGTAATAATCGCCGTGCACTGGGCCGGAACGCCTTCATCGTCGAAGCCAAAGGTCCCGAGTCCCGGTCCATGCTCCTGGCGCGCATCGGCAACCACATTAACCATCTCGCTGCCATAACGAAGAGTGCGCAGCTTGTCGAGCGTCAAAAACGAGGTGCCCGCGAAGTTCGCCTCCATGCCCAGCACCCGATCGAGTTCAATCGGATGTCCGATCGATTCGTGAATCTGCAATCCAAGCTGTGAACTGTCGAGAATGAGATCGAACGTGCCTTCGGGGCATTGCTCGGCAGAATGCAGGGTAACCGCTTCTTCGGCGATGCGGCGGGCATTTTCAACCAGCTTCAACTCGCCGATCAACTCGTACCCCTTGTTTTGCCACTGCCCGCCGTAGGAATTCGGATACGACCGCTTCTGAATCTCATTTCCGGCAAACGCATAGGCGGTGTAGCCCGCGCCCGCGGAATATTTCGTCTGATGAATGTCGCTTCCCTCCGACGACAAAAACCACTGCTCCTCGCGATTGAAGTTAAGGTTGGATTCGGCTAGCGTGATACCGGCAACGGCGCGAAGTTCCGAATCGATGTTCAGAAGTAGTGCGATATTCTGCTCCACGGAAATCGAAAACGGATCGATTGTATGCGGCGTCATCCACTCGGCGGTGATGGGCTTTTCCGGGGCCAAGCGAACGTTCTGCTCCTTCACTTGCGCCGACGCGCGGGCAATTTCGACGGCACGCGCGGCCGTAGCCTCAACGCCGGCGCGCGACAAATCCTCAGACGCGGCAAAACCCCACGCGCCATCCGCCAGCACGCGCACATTCATCCCAACCGACTCGGAATCGGACGCGCTTCCAACTTTGCCGTTTTTCGTGCTCAGCCCGCGGCTTCGCTGGCTAATCACGCGCACATCGGCATAGCTCGCACCGCGCATCGTCGCGACGTTCAGAGCCCAATTGGCAATTTGCTTCATGCGAGATTCAATTTATCACGGAGAGGCTTCTGACTACGGCGTGGCCCGCGCCACATCCAGCGCTTGCCGCACGGCCACTAATTCTTTCAAAACTTCGCGCAGCTTGGTGGACTCCAGCGCGTTTGCTCCGTCGGACTTTGCGGCTCTCGGATTGTCATGCACTTCCAAAAACACACCGTCCACACCCGCGGCCACAGCCGCACGCGATAGAACCGGAATGAACTCAGGCTGCCCGCCGCTCACCGCGGGACCTTTATCATCGGCATGCGCGGAAGGCAATTGCACCGAATGAGTGGCATCAAAAACCACTGGCGCAAACTTGCGCATGATCGAAAGCGATCGCATGTCCACGACAAGATTGTTGTAGCCGAAACTTGTTCCACGCTCCGTCAGAAAGACCTGAGCATTGCCGGCCTCGCGGCATTTCTCCACCACATGACGCATGTCCCAGGGGGAAACAAATTGACCTTTCTTGATGTTGACGGCGCGTCCGCTGAGCGCCGCAGCAACCACTAGATCTGTCTGCCGGCACAAAAATGCGGGTATCTGCAAAACGTCGACGACTTCCGCGGCCCGCGCCACATCTCCAACTTCGTGTACATCGGTGAGCACCGGAACCTGCACTTCATCTTTAATTTTTTTCAGAATTCGCAAACCATCTTTGATACCCGGTCCGCGGAAACTGCGAATGGAAGTGCGGTTTGCCTTGTCGTAACTGGCTTTGAAGATGAACGGAAAACCGAGCGCCTTGGTGACGCCCTTAATAATTTCAGCCATGCGAATAGCGTGCTCTTCGCTCTCAATCACGCACGGCCCGGCAATAAGAAAAAGATTGCCCGACCCAATGCGCACATCGCCGACTTGGAAGGAAGAAATCATTGCAAAACGTATCTCGCCACAGAGATGCAGAAGCGCAGACGCACAGAGAAATTCAACTCTTGATTTTAGGTTTTCTCTGTGTCTCTGTGCCTCCGTGGTAAATCCGATTTTTCGGAAGCTAGCGTCGCGCCACTTTTTCCGGTCGATGAAACATTTCCACGTCCGCAATTTCTTTTTCCGCTCGCCGCTTCGATCCGTGCTCATACGCCGCCGCAATGAACGTACTGAATAACGGATGCGGCTCCAGGGGCTTCGACTTGAACTCAGGATGAAACTGGCAGCCCATGAAATGCGGATGATCCGGCAGTTCCACCATTTCCACGTACGTACCATCTGGCGTCGAGCCAGAAATTCTTAGTCCGGCTGCGACCATCGGCTCTTCGTATTCGCGATTGAATTCGTAACGATGGCGGTGCCGCTCGCTGATTTCCAGCTTGCCGTAAATCCTGTGCGCCAGAGTGCCCGGTTCAATCTTGCAAGTCCACGCGCCCAAACGCATGGTGCCACCGAGCTCTTCCACTCCGCGCAACTCGCGCAATTTATAGATCACACGATGCGGCGTCGCCTGGTCGAACTCGCTCGAATTGGCATCCACCAATCCAACCACATTCCGGGCAAACTCCACGCACGCCGTCTGCATTCCCAGGCAAATCCCAAAGTAAGGAACTTTTTTCTCCCGTGCATAACGAATCGCAATCAGCATCCCTTCGATGCCGCGCTTGCCAAAACCGCCCGGCACCAGTATTCCGTCGTAATCCGCAAGCTGCGCGTCGGAAGTTTGGTCATCGGCTTCCAGCCCTTCCGCCTCAATCCAGTTCAATTGCAATTTCAAATTGTGAGCCAGCGACCCGTGTACCAGCGCTTCTTTTAGAGACTTGTACGAGTCCTCATACTCAACGTATTTGCCCACAATCCCGATCGTCACTGTGTCTTTCGGGTTATACACGCGATGCACAATGTCTTCCCATTTGGAAAGGTCGCGGTCCTTTGCCTCCATGCGCAAGTACTTCAACACCAGCGTGTCCACGCCTTCGTTCGCGAACACCAGCGGCACTTCATACACCGAAGCCACATCCTTCGCCGTGATCACAGCCTCTTCCTGCACGTTGCAAAACAGAGCAATCTTCGATTTCAAATCCTTCGCGAGAAACCTATCCGTGCGGCACAACAGAATGTCCGGCTGAATTCCGATGCTGAGCAATTCCTTCACGGAGTGCTGCGTCGGCTTGGTCTTGAGCTCCTGCGCGGCTGCGATAAAGGGCACCAGCGTTACGTGGACGAAAAGCGTGTCCTCGCGCCCCAATTCCTGCCGCATCTGCCGGATCGCTTCCATGAACGGCAGCGACTCGATATCGCCGACCGTGCCGCCAATCTCAACAATGGCCACATCAACGTCCTGCGCCACCTTCTTCATCGCGGCTTTGATTTCGTTGGTCACATGTGGGATCACCTGAACGGTCTTTCCCAGATAATCGCCGCGGCGCTCTTTGGCGATGATCTGCTCGTAAAGGCGGCCCGTGGTCCAGTTATTGTCGCGGGAAAGTTTAGCGTGCGTGAAGCGCTCGTAGTGTCCGAGATCGAGATCGGTCTCGGCCCCGTCGTCAGTTACAAAAACTTCGCCATGCTGAAACGGCGACATTGTCCCTGGATCGACGTTCAAATAAGGATCAAACTTCATCAGGTTGACCTTCAACCCACGGCTCTCCAGCAGGCAGCCGATGGAGGCCGCCGCCAGTCCCTTGCCTAGAGAAGACACAACTCCGCCCGTTACAAAGATGTACTTCGCTGGCATCTCTTCCTCGCTTTAAATTGTTTTTGAAAAATGGTGCAGGTGGGGTGCACAAACAATTATGGCAGAAGTGGCCTGTGGAAAGAAATAGGAGAATCAGGTTGTGCGACATTTAGCTCAGCGCGTTGACTATCCCCGCGATGTGGGCGAAAATGATTCAGCACTTCCCTCGAGCCCGGTTCACCGGGCTCGGTAGTTGTCCTTGCTTCATCGTGGGCCTGTGGCGCAGCTGGGAGCGCGCTTCCATGGCATGGAAGAGGTCGTCGGTTCGATCCCGACCAGGTCCACCAAATTTCTCATCTATCTAGTTCGGACCCGTGCGCGCACCACCTGCCGCAGGTGCAGGCGAGCCGGGACTGCCGCTTCCACCCGCTCCCGGCGTTCCCGTGGGGCCGCCGTTGCGATCATGATCGTCGTAGGCAGCTTGCTGTTCGGCCGTGTCCATTACGTGGTGGTGGCCTTTGTCCGCCTCGGCGCGATCTTTCCAAAGGTTGTAACGCTCCGCCGCCGCTTGAAGCTCCGCCTTCGGCAGGTCCGCGTCCCGGTCGGCTGCCACTGTATCGCCCATCACATCGTATTTGTCGGATAAATCCCGCTGCTTATCGGCCGCGGGATTCAGGAAGTGCTTATATAGACCATCGTCGATCTTGGCATTTAGTTTCTTCGCGTCGGCTGAGATCAGCTTCCAGTTCGCATGCTGATCGTTGGCAATTTGCATGATCGTCTTTCCGGCCTTCCGCTGCGCCGCGATGTCTTCTATCTTCGCGCCGCTCTTCAACAACTCCTCCACCACAAACATCGATCCGTAACTCACATTCAGATCGAGCCGATGCTGCACCATCTCGCTCCGCTTCGCCCCCATCATATCGGTGATCGACCGGCTCACCACGGCGTGGGCGGTGGGATCCGTCGCCATGGCCGTGACTTTCACGAGTTCCTTGTTAGCTTTTTCCTGGTCGTCGCCAAACGTCGGCATCGCCGCGATCAGCACCACCAACACTGCGCAATAACGGACGATTCGATTCATACAGTACCCCCGCCAGAATAGTATTCCTGGAAGCGCCAGAATTAAAGAATATATTACGGCGTCAAAAAGACAGGAAAGGAGCGTTATCAAGAGTTAGGGCCATGGAGTTTACTGGTTTGCTCAAACTCTTTTCGGGGCCGGGCTCGCGGATCCCCGCATTCAATCCGATTTCCTTTGCACCGCGTACTTCCTGTGAGGCAGTAAAAACGAAAGGAAGACTTCACATGAAGAATCGTAATGTTGCAGTTCTGCTCGCATTGTTCGCGATGGCGTTTGCCAGCTTTGGTTTTGCACAGAATCCCATGGTCGGCGGCCATGATATGTCGCCGATGAAAAACATTGTGCAGAATGCGGTGAATTCGGACGATCACACTACGCTGGTAGCAGCGGTGAAGGCCGCTGGGCTGGTGGATACACTCTCGGGGCCAGGACCGTTCACGGTCTTCGCGCCCACTAACGAAGCTTTTGCCAAACTACCGGCGGGAACCGTGGACAATCTTTTGAAGCCGGAAAACAAGGATCAGTTGACGAAGGTGCTTACCTACCATGTGGTGGCGGGCAAGATGACGTCGAATGATCTTAAGAAAAAAATTAAAGAGGGACATGGCACAGCGGAATTGACTACGGTCGAGGGTGGCAAGCTGGAAGCCATGATGCAGGGCGGCAAGATTGTTCTGAAGGATGAAAAAGGTGGCACTTCGACGGTGACGATTCCAAATGTAATGCAATCGAACGGCGTCATCCATGTGGTGGACAGCGTACTGCTGCCGTAGGATTTCTTACTCTGATGTTTCTTACGCAAGGCGCTCGCAAGGGCGCCTTGCTTTTCTCGCGCCAGGGCGGAGTCGGCGCTACAATTGCTGATCATGAGACGAATGCTGAGTAATGTTGCAGCAACTGCGGGTACGTTATTGTTGGCGATTTCGATGTGCAGCGCTCAATCAGCCTCGCAGAAAGAGCCTGCGCCCGATGTGCCGGATGCAATTCAGGCTCCGGCGGGATTGGAAGTCGCGGTGTATGCGCACGCTTCGGGATCGCAGATCTATACCTGCCAGTCGGTGGACGGCAAGTTTAGCTGGACGCTCAAAGCGCCTGATGCGGAGTTGCGCGACCGGCAGGACAAAGTTATTGGGCAGCACTCCGCCGGTCCTTCGTGGAAGTTGAAAGACGGCAGCGAGGTCACAGGGAAGACAGCGGCGCACGTCGATTCGCTGGATGCGGATTCGATTCCGTGGCTGCTGGTGAATGTGGTCGGCCATTCCGGCAAGGGGCTGTTCAGCGACGTGACGACGATTCAGCGAGTGCACACGCACGGCGGCAAAGCTTCGCTGGAGGGCTGCGACGCGGCGCATGTCAACGCCGAAAGCAAGAGCAGTTACACTGCGGATTATTATTTCTACGCTCCGGCTAAGTGAATGAAAGTCCGCGATGTAATCAAGCATCTGGAAGAAGACGGCTGGCGGTTAGCTCGAACTAAAGGCAGCCATCGGCAATACCATCATCCATCGAAGCCGGGAACGGTTACCGTTGCGGGCCATCCGGCAGTGGACATTCCGCCCGGAACGTTGAACAATGTCCTCAAGCAGGCCAACTCAGATGAAATATCTCGTTATCTACGAGAAATCGCACACAGGCTGGGGAGCTTACGCTCCCGACCTTCCGGGGCTCGGAGTCGCGGGAAAAACTCTGGACGAAGTGAAAGAACTCATCCGCGAGGCCATGGAGTTTCATCTCGACGGCATGCGGCAGCATGGCGAAGCCATTCCCGTGCCTAGCGCTACAACGGAATACATCACCGTATAACCATGCGAGAAGTCATTATTGCCTCGTCGGTCCGAACGCCCGTAGGACGCGCGTTTAAAGGCACACTCCGCGCCACCCGTCCCGATGAACTGGCTGCGATTGCCATCAAGGGCGCGCTGGAGCGAGTGCCGCAACTCGACCCGAAAGAAATCGAAGACGTCATCTTCGGCTGTGCCATGCCCGAGGCCGAACAGGGAATGAATGTAGCGCGCATCGCATCGTTGCGGGCCGGACTGCCCGTGGAAGTTTCAGCACTGACGATCAACCGCTTTTGCTCTTCGGGGCTGCAATCGATTGCGATGGCGGCCGAGCGCATCATGAGCGGAGGAGCGGAGGTGATTGTGGCGGGCGGGACGGAATCGATGTCGATGATTCCGATGGGCGGCCACAAAGTTTCGCCGAATCCGTGGCTCGTCGATCATTATCCGGACGCGTATTTGAATATGGGCCTCACGGCCGAGCGGGTAGCGCAGCGTTTCGGCATCACGCGCGAAGCCGCGGACGAATTTTCTTTGCGGAGCCACCAGAAGGCGCTGGCGGCGATTCAGGCCGGAAAGTTCGACGAGGAAGTTGTGACCGTGCCGGTGAGTTTTACCTCTTTGAACGGATCGAAGCCCAAGCGGCAGGAAATTGTTTTTAAAATGGACGAAGGCCCGCGCGCCGATACCTCGCTGGAAGCTCTGCTTTTGCTGAAACCGGCGTTCCATGCAAAGGGCACTGTGACGGCAGGAAATTCCTCGCAAATGTCGGACGGCGCCGCCGTAGCGGTGGTAATGTCCGCCGAACGCGCAAAGGCGCTGGGCATCAAACCGCTGGCCCGCTACGTTTCATTCGCCACCGCCGGATACAAGCCGGAAGAAATGGGACTGGGTCCGGTGTTCGCGATTCCAAAAGCTTTGAAAATGGCCGGCCTAAAGCTTTCCGATATGGATGTGATCGAGTTGAATGAAGCCTTTGCCGCGCAGTCATTGGCCGTAATTAAAGAAGCGGGGATCGATCCAGAAAAGGTCAATCCCAATGGCGGGGCGATTGCCTTGGGGCATCCGCTGGGGTGCACTGGAGCGAAGCTGACAGCGGCGATCATTCGCGAGCTGAAGCGCCGCAATGGCCGGTATGGCATGGTGACGATGTGCGTGGGCGGCGGCATGGGTGCGGCGGGGATTTTTGAAAATCTAAACTAGCCGCGTTTGTTGGAAACGGAGTTATAATCTGTCGCAGGGAGGAAGTCCCATGTCCATCTTCCGTCTCTTACCGCTCTTGCTGGTGATCGCAGTCGGTGGCGCAACGTTGACAGCGCAGTCTGCGCCGGAAAAAGCTCCCGCCACAATTAAAACTTTGGATTCAGGGCAACTGAATACTTCGGCGAATACCGATTTACCTTGGCAGTATCCCAGCCTTGAATCGGGGTCCCCGAGTGCGATGGATAGGATCCTCAACGGTGATTACCAACTGCAGTTGAATCAATTCAGCGTGCCCCATAAGTTTGTTATCGAGATGCATTCCCATCTGCAGGCGGATCCCGTCTGCCTTAAGATGCGAGTCTACAAAGTTGCTCGAGACGGCCCGAACACGGACTCCATACACCCGGCTGGCTACACGACATGTAGCCCAGCGGCGCGGTTTGTGACGCACACCATTGACGGAGTGATTCGGCCAACGACTCCGTAGTACCTGACTGTTTTCGCAAATCGCTTTCGGCAGAGTTTCGACCCACAATTCCGGTGACGGTGTCGCTGTCTCAGGTTACGTGACGAAACATTGGTCACCTATCTTTTCCCGACCTGGGCGCATTAGAATAACGTGTTCCGCAGGCTTTCTAATCTCTTCGGAACTTTCGTCTACGCTTGAGGAAACAATCATAATGTCTACGACTACGGCAATTCCAGTTACTAGAATTTCCGGCGGTGGCTTTCTGCTGGAATCGCGCAGACCTGACGAAGTTTTCACTCCGGAAGACTTTACCGAGCAACATCAACTGATCGGCCAGACGGCGGAAGAATTTGCCGTTAATGAAATTCTGCCGAACGTGGAGAAGATCGAGCACAAGGATTTCTCGGTTTCGCGTGAACTCCTGAAAAAAGCTGGAGAGCTTGGGTTGAGCGGGGTCGAAATCCCCGAGGCTTACGGTGGCCTCGAGATGGATAAAGTCACCGCCGCCGTGATCGCCGACCACATCGCAAAATATGCCGGATTCGCGACTACCTGGGGCGCGCATAGCGGCATTGGTATGCTGCCTATCGTTTATTTCGGCACCGAAGAGCAAAAGAAAAAATATTTGCCACGGTTGGCGACGGGGGAGATTGTCGGCGCTTACGCATTGTCGGAGTCGACCTCCGGGTCGGATGCAATGAACTGCCGGGCGCGTGCGGAGCTTTCTTCCGATGGACAGCACTACGTTCTGAACGGCGAGAAGATGTGGATTACGAATGCCGGTTTCGCCGACCTGTTTACCGTGTTCGCCAAGGTCGGTGGCGAAAAATTTTCCGCGTTCCTGGTGGAGAGAACTTTCCCGGGCTTCTCGGTAGGTGCGGAAGAGCACAAAATGGGCATTCGCGGATCGTCGACTTGCCCCATCATCCTCAACGATTGCAAAGTGCCGGCGGAAAATCTGCTGGGCGAAATCGGACGAGGAGCCGTGATTGCTTTCAACATTCTCAACATCGGTCGATTCAAACTGGGCGCGATGTGCGTGGGCGGCGGGCGAGCCTCGCTGGAGAGCGCGATCGGTTATGCCAAGCAGCGAAAAGCTTTCGGCAAAGCAATCGGCGATTTCGGCCTGGTGCGTGAGAAGATCGCGAATATGGCAACGCTGCTTTTTGTTGGGGAATCGTTGGTCTACCGCACGGTAGGAATGATGGACGTGGCGCTCGGCGAAGTCGATAAGTCTGGCGCTGAGGCAATGAAGGAGACTCGCAAGGCGATCGAGGAATACGCGGTGGAGTGCTCCATCGTCAAAGTGTGGGGTTCGGAGATGATCGACTACATCGTCGACGAGGCTATGCAGATTTATGCAGGCTACGGATTTGTCGAGGAATATCCCGCGGAGCGGGCATACCGCGACGCGCGCATTAATCGAATCTTCGAGGGCACCAACGAAATTAACCGGCTGATTATTACGGGTTTTCTGCTGAAGCGCGCCATGAGTGGTCAGTTACCGCTAATGCCGGCGATCAAAAAGCTGATGGATGAAGTGCTCTCCGGACCGTCGATGGGCGAAGATTTGGAAGGCGTGCTCGCCGAGGAACGCAAACTGGTTGGACAGGCCAAGAAGCTAGGCCTGTTTGCCGCCGGCGCCGCCACGCAAAAATACATGCAGACGATTCAGGACCAGCAGGAGATTATGGGCGCGATTGCCGACATGACCATTGAAAGCTACGCGATGGAATCGGCGGTTTTGCGCACGCAGAAAATCGCCGAAACGAAAGGCGAGGCTGCAGCAACCCTCCCGATTGCAATGACTCGCGTTTATCTTGCGCAGGCTATGGAGAAGATCGAATCTGCGGCAAAGAAAGTAATTGCCGCGGTGGCTGACGGGGATATGCTACGCACGCAGTTGGCGATTTTGCGTCGGCTGGCGAAATACGAACCGTTTAACACCATTGAACTCCGGCAACAGATTGCGCAGAAGGTGATTGAGCGAGGAAAGTACACGCTGGTATAAACCTCCCCACAGGGACACAAAGGAGCACCGGGTATTCTGGCCAGTCGCGCTTTGTAGTTTTATTTTTCTCGATCTGTCTGGTACAACTGTCTCGATGAAAACCAGAGTGCTTTGCCTATTTCTATTCGCACTCGCCCCATTTTTGGCTGCGCAATCGAACCCGGCCACGCAACAAGACTCCGCTACGTTTGATCCTGACGGAACTGCACACATCACGCGCGTGATTCCAA
This sequence comes from uncultured Acidobacteriaceae bacterium, assembly GCA_963818235.1. Lineage (GTDB taxonomy): Bacteria > Acidobacteriota > Terriglobia > Terriglobales > Acidobacteriaceae > Sulfotelmatobacter. The sequence goes on along the minus strand of CAWFRI010000003.1, from coordinate 645,451 downwards.
TGCCCTCCACCATCAGCGTGGAGGCCAAGAAATGGCTGGCATCGCTCACGCTAAAGAAATCCGGTCCGGAAACGCTGGCCGAACGGCGGGCGCGCACGGATATTTGGCGCGCGCAGGATTCCGCCGTAGCCCGCAGGGTTTATCCCGTGAACGTCGAGGAAACCAGCATCGCTGGTGTCCGAACCGACATTATTACTCCGCTCGCTGCGCCGGAAGCGAATCGGGGCCGCGTTCTGATCAATCTGCATGGCGGAGGATTCAACTCTGACTCCGGCTCGCTCATTGAAGGCGTGCCGATTTCGAATCTCGCGAAGATCAAGGTGGTTTCGGTTTACTACCGGCTCGCTCCCGAGAATCCTTTTCCCGCGGCAGTGGATGATGTTGTCGCCGTGTATAAAGAACTCCTGAAGACTTACAAACCGCAGAGCATTGGAATTTTTGGAACTTCGGCGGGAGCGATTCTGACTTGCGAAGTTACGGTGCGCCTGAAGCAATTGGCATTACCGCTACCGGCAGCGCTAGGCATGTTTTCTGTGCTGGCGGATTTCAGCCGGCCGGGCGATTCTCGAGAAATGTTTACCCTCGATGGATTGCCGGGAGAACTGCATCCGCAGGATCCGAACCATCCGCCTGACGATCAGTATGTGACCAAAACTGATAGAAAAGATGCGGTGCTCTCGCCACTATATGCCGATCTGCGCGGCATGCCTCCGAGTCTGCTGGTGACCAGCACGCGCGACATCTTGCTCAGCGATACTTCCACCCTTCACCGCGCCCTGCTTCGCGCCGGCGACGACGCGCAATTGGTCGTTTTCGAAGCTTTGCCTCACGCTTTTTGGTATCACTTTCAGCTGCCTGAAACCACGGAAGCGTTGGAACTGATGGCGAAATTCTTCGACGAGAAGGTGGGCCGCAGACCTTGACTTAAGATTTCAGAGTTGAGCAGGTGCAAGCCCAGCCTGTTTCTGATAAAAACGCTTCATGCCAACGATTCGAAAGCTTCTGATCGCCGCAGCCGGTCTTCTGCTGTTATCCCCAAGCATGGCCTTGCAAGAACACAACGGTCTGTCGCATAAACTTGCCCTCACTCCACCCATGGGCTGGAATAGTTGGGATTCCTATGGCCGTACACTCACGGAAGCACAATTCAAAGCCAATGCGGTCTGGATGTCCGAGCACCTGAAGCGTTTTGGATGGGAGTACATGGTCATCGACGAAGGCTGGTACATTCCCAACCCGGAAAGCGACCCGAAGGACTACAGGTTTCTGCTTACCGAGGATGGCCGGTTTGTCCCTGTGCCAGTTCGCTTTCCCTCGGCCGTGAATAACGCCGGGTTCAAACCCCTCGCCGATTACGTTCATTCCCTCGGCCTGAAATTCGGCATCCACATCATTCGTGGAATTCCCCGCGAAGCCGTGGCCAGGAATCTGCCGATCGCGGATTCGCCGTTCCACGCGCAGGATGCCGCCGACCAGTCGGACGCATGTCCGTGGAACGCTTACAACTATGGAGTGAAGAGCACAGACGCCGGCCAAGCGTACTACGACTCAATCATGAAGCTCTACGCCAGCTGGGAGGTGGACTTTGTCAAGGCCGATTGCATCGCCGACCATCCCTACAAACCGGATGAGATTCGCATGCTCGGGAAGGCGATCGAGAAAACGGGCCGGCCTATACTCTTGAGCCTGTCGCCAGGACCGACCGCGCTGGAACACGCCGCCGAGGTATCGAAGTACGCAGAGATGTGGCGGATCTGTGACGATTTCTGGGACCACTGGGGCGCGTGGGAGAAGCATGAGTGGTCGCAGAGTCTTTACGCGCAGTTCACCACGACTGCCAAGTGGGCGGCGTACGTCGCGCCCGGCCACTGGCCGGATGCTGACATGCTGCCGCTTGGGTATTTGGGTCCGAGACCGGGCGGCGGTGAGCCACGAAAAACAAAATTTACTCCGGACGAGCAGAGAACCTTAATGACGCTATGGTCCATCTTTCGCTCGCCGCTCATTATGGGCGGAGACTTGCTCTCTGTGGACAAATGGACGGAATCATTGCTGAGCAATCCCGAAGTCATTGCCGTGGATCAGCACTCTGCGGGAAATCACGCGGTTCTCACAACCGATAAGACCGCCGTCTGGTTGGCGCAGCCGGAGAACGAGCACGGCTACTATCTTGCGGTGTTCAACATCGGAGACAACGAACAAACCGTCCACTACGAGTGGAAAGATCTTGGGCTCACCGGCTCCAGCTACGGCCTCCGCGATCTTTGGAAACGTAAGAACGCAGGGACTGCGCAGTCGCTCACCATCAAGCTCCGGCCGCACGCGTCGGTGCTCTACCGGTTAACTGGAATTGAGTGATCTGGCGGGTAGCGTCCGCGAGCGTAATAACGGCGGTGAGTGGTTTGGGCTAACAATCTTAGGTCTTGTTTTCTTTTCGCAGCACTTCCATCACGCTCTGAATCAATTCCTTCGCGTCCGTCAGGCTCTTCATGATGATCTGGATATCCATTACAGGCTTGCCGGGCCAGCGCTGGCTCTGGCAATAGACGCCGTGCTGGCCGACCAGCGCCATGGCGTCAGTGATGGCGTCCATGGTGACCGCCAGACGGCCCCGCGGGACGCCCATCATGGTTTCGTAGTGCTCCAACTCCTCGTGCTTTTCATCGAATACCGGCATCGCACGATTGTAACCGCTGCCGCGAATGAGTCATAATCATCGGTCCGCTGACAGATTTTTTTCTCACGCGTCTAACAGTTGACCAAAGCAAAATGTGTGACAGGAGAATTATGAGAAAGCAAATCGTACTTTCCGCATTACTCGCCGTATTCACTACCGTCGCCGCCGCTCAAATGGGCGGAGGCAAGCCCAGCCCCGCCGCTTCGGCCTCATGCGATCTGGGCAACGGCAAAACCATTAAGACTGATTATTCCAGCCCGCGCATGAAAGGCCGCAAGATTTATGGCGACCTCGTACCCTTTGGCGAAGTCTGGCGCACGGGCGCCAACGAAGCAACAACGTTTGTCCCGAGCGCCGATGTTGTGGTCGACGGCAAAACGGTTCCAGCCGGCAGCTACACGATCTTCACCGTGCCCACCGCCAGCAAATGGACGCTGATCATCAATAAGAAGACCGGCGAATGGGGCATACCGTACAAATATGAGAGCGACGAACTGGCGCGCGTCGACATGAAAGTTTCCAAACTGCCTGCGCCAGTGGAGAATTTTACGATCGCTTACGACAAATCGGGAAGCGGCTGCACGATGCGCCTGGATTGGGAGACAACGCGAGCGTCAGTGGACATCTCGGCAAAGTAAGTTAGTTGCAGTTTGAGAAATGCAACGGGGATGTGGATTCCGCATTCCCGTTGGATTCTCTATCTTGCTTTTCGCTAGGACTGCGGCTTCCAGCGCAGAATAGGCTTCCTGGCGGCTGCCGTTTCATCAAGGCGGGAAACCCGCGTGGAGTGCGGCGCATCCAGCACCGTCTGCGGATCTTCTTCCACTTCTTCCGCAATCGATTTCATCGCCTCGATAAATAGATCCATCTCTTCTTTGGATTCGCTCTCGGTAGGCTCGATCATCAACGCGCCGGGCACAATCAGCGGAAAGGCCGTGGTGTAGGGATGGAAGCCGTAATCGATGAGGCGCTTGGCGATATCCATGGTGCGCACGCCTTTTTTCGCCTGTAGCTTATCGCTAAAAACAACTTCGTGCATGGTAGGTGTGGAGTAAGGCAAATCGTAAGCGCCTTCCAGGCCTTTACGAATGTAGTTTGCGTTCAGAACTGCGTCTTCCGTGGTTTGGCGCAAGCCGTCGGGTCCGTTGGCCTGAATGTAGGCGAGCGCGCGAACGAACATTCCAAAGTTGCCGTAAAACGCGCGCACCCGCCCTACCGATTGCAGCCGGTTGTATTCAAAACCGAGTGTACCGTCGGATTTAGTGACCAACACCGGCTTGGGCAGGAAAGGCTCGAGTTTCTTCTTGATGGCCACCGGGCCCGACCCCGGCCCGCCACCGCCGTGCGGCGTGGAAAATGTTTTGTGCAAGTTAAGGTGCATCACATCGACGCCAAAATCCCCCGGACGAACTTTGCCTACCAGTGCGTTCATGTTCGCGCCGTCCATATAGAGCAGTCCGCCTTTGGCGTGGAGAATGTCGGCGATCTTGTGAATCTCCTGCTCGAAAACGCCCAGCGTATTGGGATTGGTGAGCATGAGCGCGGCAACATCCTCGCTCATCTGCGCCTCCAACGCTCCAATATCGACCATTCCGCGGGAGTCGGATTTCAGATTTTCGACCGCATAATCGACCATCGCCGCCGTCGCCGGATTCGTTCCGTGCGCCGAATCTGGAATCAGAACTTTCTTTCGGGGACGACCTTGCGAATGGTGATAGGCGCGCACCATCAGCAGTCCGGTCATCTCCCCGTGTGCGCCGGCGGCGGGCTGCAACGTGATTGCGTCCATGCCGGTGATTTCGATCAGGCACTCGCTCAGCGTTTTAAAAATTTGCAGGGCGCCCTGCGAAATCTCTTCCGGCTGGTAAGGATGCCCGTTGGCAATTCCTTCGACCCGCGCCACCGCTTCGTTCACGCGAGGGTTGTACTTCATGGTGCAGGAACCGAGCGGATACATACCCAGATCGATCGCGTAATTCCAGGTCGACATGCGCGTGAAGTGGCGGATGATTTCGATCTCACTCACCTCGGGCATGTTGCCCAGATCTTTTCTTTCAGCGGCGCCGAGCAGCGTGGATGAATCCACTTCCGGCACGTCGAGCGGCGGCAGCTTCCACGCCGCTTTCCCAGCGGAAGACTTCTCGAAGATCAGTCCTTCGTTTTGATTCACGTGGCGGGTAGCCTTGCGTGTGGCATGCTTCATCGCGCCACCTCCTCCGCTGCAGCATCTTCTTTTGCAGGGTCCATGGAGCCTTCACTCTCGGCAACTACTCCCACAGCTGTGTCAATGGCGCTGCGGGTGGTCAATTCCGTGCAGCACCACAACGCGGCATTCCCCAATTCGGGGTAAAACTTCTTAAGTGGCAGCCCGCCAACCATCTTGTGGCCCAGAAGACGTCTGTTGATGGCGTAGGGATCTTCTCCCGTCTGCACTACAAACTCGTTGAAGCGGGGCGCGCCGAAGAGAATCTTGCTGTGGTGGGCGAATTGCCCGGCAGCGTATGCGGTTTTCGCCAGGTTTTGCTTAGCCAGTTCCTTCAATCCAACCTTGCCATACACCGTCATGAAGATGTTGACCATCAATGCAACCAGCGCCTGATTGGTGCAGATATTCGAGGTCGCCTTCTCGCGCCGGATGTGCTGCTCACGCGTCGCCAGCGTGAGTACGAATCCTCTTTTGCCCTGCTTATCGGTTGTTTGGCCGACTAAGCGGCCGGGCATTTGCCGCACGAATTTTTCGCGGGTGGCGATTACGCCGCAGTGCGGACCGCCGAACCCTAGAGGCACGCCGAACGATTGCGCTTCCATGGCGATGATATCGGCATCGCGCGGCGGTTCGACGATTCCGAGCGACACCGCTTCGGCAATCGAAACCACGAGCATCGATCCATTCTTATGAGCTAGGTCGGCAATCGCTGCCACATCTTCGATCGTTCCAAAAAAATTCGGCGACTGGATCAACACACACGCTGTCTCGGGCGTAATCGACTTCTCCAGTTCGGAGAGGTTCAGCCGACCGTCCTCTCCGAAGCCTGTTACCGCCAGCGGCATTCCTTGATGCGTCGCGTAGGTGGCGAGCACTTCACGATATTCCGGGTGCAAACTTCGGGCCACCACTACCGAGCGCCGTCCGGTGAGGCGAACCGCCATCATCACAGCTTCAGCAGCAGCGGTCGACCCGTCATACATGGAAGCATTCGCCACCTCCATGCCGGTCAGTTCGCAAATCATGGTTTGAAATTCGAAAATGGATTGCAGCGTGCCCTGCGAAATCTCCGCCTGGTAGGGCGTATACGCGGTGAGGAATTCGCCGCGTGAGATCAAAGAATCGATAATGACGGGCCGGTAATGAGAGTACGCGCCGGCGCCTAAAAAACTGACGTAGCCTTCGCCGTTTTCCCGCGAACGCTGGCGGAAATAATCCATGATTTCAGACTCCGCCATTTGCCGCGGAACTTTCAGGTCGCGGCTCAAGCGGTATTCGGCGGGAATGGGTTCGAATAGTTCGTCGACCGAGCCCAGGTCAAGGGCCTTCAGCATGGCTTCGCGGTCGGCAGGAGATTTCGGTAGATAGCGCATAGGAAGTTAATTAGATGTCGATAGAGGCTTGTTGGATTGTGACCGCCATCAGGTGCTTGGAACAACGTTAGTCGCGATTTTCTTGACCTCGATCTCGCATTGTCACGATCAGTGGCCGCCTTCTTCCGCCACGAATTTCTCATAATCCGAGGAGGATAGCAGAGCATCAAGTTCACTCGGATTTTTCAGCGTGATCTTCATCATCCAGGAACCGTGCGGGTCTTTATTCACATTCTCCGGCGAAGTTACCAGCGCAGCATTGGTCTCCGTCACCGTACCCGAGGCAGGAGTGTATAGATCCGAGACCGCCTTCACGGACTCAACGGAACCGAAAGTTTTGCCCGCGGCAAGGTCTGTACCGACCTTGGGCAAGTCGACGAATACGATGTCGCCCAACTCATCCTGCGCGTGGTCCGTGATGCCGACAGCGGCGGTGTTTCCGGTGGCCTGAATCCATTCGTGCTGTTTCGTGTATTTGCGATCTGATGGATAGCCCATTGCGTCTAGCTCCTGGTTAGACAATCTTCTTCGGTCTTTTATAGAACGGCGTCGGCACCACCTGAGCGCCCACGCCCTGTCCACGAATCTCAACTTTTAATTCAGTACCTGGGGTTGCGAGCTCCGGCGGTACATATGCCATCCCAATATTCTTTTTGAGGAACGGCGCAGGCGAACCGCTGGTTACGTATCCGATCTCGCGTCCAGCGCCGTCCAGTACTTTATATCCATCGCGCGCGATACCGCGCTCTATCATCTCGAGGCCGACCAGGGTGCGGGTCACGCCTTCGGCTTTTGCTTTTTCCAGCGCGGCGCGGCCAACGAAATCCGGCTTCTCCATCTTGCAAAAGCGGTCAAGGCCCGCTTCCCAAACGTTAATCGTATCGGAAATCTCGTGGCCGTAAAGGGATAGGTTGCCTTCGAGACGCAGAGTGTTGCGCGCTCCCAAGCCGCAGGGGACTAATCCAAATTCCTTCCCGGCGCTTAGAATTTCATTCCAAACTCTGGCGCTAGTCGCTTCATCCGCAGGAACGTAGATCTCGAATCCATCTTCGGCCGTGTAGCCGGTGCGCGCGATCAGAATATTCTTAAGCTCACATACCGATCCTCGAGTAACCCAATAAAACTTCACCGCGTTCAAGTCCGCATCCGTCAGCTTCTGGAGCACGTTTACGCCCTTCGGGCCCTGGATGGCAATCTGCGTAAAGTCGTCTGAAAGATTTTCCACCGTGCAATCGAACTGGCGGGTGTTGTCGCGCACCCAGTTGAAATCCTTTTCGCGCGTGCCGGCGTTGATTACCAAAAAATATTCATCTTCGCCGAGGCGATGAACGATCACATCGTCTACAAACGTTCCCTGCGGATAAAGGAGTGCCGAGTATTGCGCCTGTCCGATAGCAAGCCGGGCAGCGTCGTTCATGGAAATATGCTGCACCGCAGCCAGCGCCTGCGGACCGGCGAGGCGTATGTCGCCCATGTGGCTGACATCAAAAATTCCCACTCCGGTGCGCACTGCCATGTGCTCGCTGACGATTCCGCAGCCAATCGACGCCGGGTATTCGACAGGCATATCCCAACCATTGAAATCGACCATCTTCGCGCCCATCTGGCGATGGACGGCGTTCAGCGCGGTCTTGCGGGCGGCGGGAGAAGCTTCAACGGAAGACAAAATTTAATCCTCAATCGGCGGAGCAATGTCGCGCGAATGGAGCGACTGTTTACCGTATCACGCGCTTTTTCGGTGGGTCAAACGGAGGTTTTGTGGATTGCGCATCCTTGCACTGCGGGTCCGGAGGTGTGCTAGAGTTTTCCAGTCTGTCTGGAGGGATTATGTTGCAAGGGATATTTCAGCCAACGCATTTGATTCTGGCGTTCCTGATTTTCGCACTGTTTTTCGGAGTTTTGTATCTGGCAGTACGGGTCGTCCGCGCTGCCTGGAAGCGATAACAAACCGAACGGCATCTTACCGTCCGAACTGCACCGTTACGTGCGCACCGGCGGCCACGTGCGTCCCGGGTGCTGGGTTTTGTTGGCGCGCTACGCCGCTGCCAACGGCTTCCAGTTCAAGACCGGCATCCTGCGCGGACTCAACGGCACCGCGAACAGTTTTCCCAACGAAGGACGGCACTTCGATTCCACCTTGCTCGACGTCCAGGACCACAGTTCCCGTTGTTGGGATTTTTGGCTGCGCTGCCGTATTCTCCGCTGCGGCTAAATTCTTGGTCTGCTCCGGCTGAGCAGCTGCTTTCGGCACTGGGTCATTTTGTCGCATCGCGGCCTGCATTACGGCTCCCTCGCTGCCGCCAGTCGTGGGTGTGGGAGCCCGTGCCACACTCGTCTTGCTAAGCGGCATGGTCGTGTCTTCCGCATTTACTTCCGCCGTTTCCAGCGGCTCACCCGGATGATCCGGAGTTCCTTCTTCCAAATCTTTATCTTTCATCCTGGCTTGAGCCAGCAGCAGTTGATGTTTTGGCGCGAGCGGCAAATCGTGCGGCGTGTGCAGATATTCGAGAACTTGCTGCGTTACGCGGTGAAAAACCGGAGCGGACACCTGTCCGCCTTGGTGAAGGCCAACTGCGGAATCCAAAATTACAGCAACGACGATCTGAGGATTATTTACGGGAGCGAATCCTGCGAACGAGCCAATATATTTCGTTTTGGAATACGCGCCGGTGGCCGGATCGACTTTTTGCGCCGTGCCGGTTTTTCCCGCCGATGTGTAGCCTTCCAGAACCGCCTTGCGGCCTGTGCCTTCGAGCACGACTTTCTGCATCATCGAACGCATCTCGGCGGCCGTGTAGCTGGAAATCACGCGCCGCGACGATCCGGGATGAAATACAACCGTCTGCGGAGTGCTTTGCGGCTCGACTCTTCCGGCAACGATGCGCGGCGCTACCCACACCCCATCATTGGCGAAAGTTGAAATCAACGCCGACAACTGAATCGGAGAAATCCCGATTTCCTGGCCCATGGAAATCGCCGCGATTGAAACTTTTGACCAGCGGCTCACCGGCTTGGTGAGGCCGCGGGTTTCTCCGGGCAATTCGATTCCGGTTTGCTGTCCAAAGCCGTAAGCGCGAATGTATTTGTAGAAACGGTCTTCGCCGAGGCGCAGAGCAATTTTGATGGCGCCTACGTCGCTCGATTCCGCCAGCACTCCCCATACCGGCAACAGGCCGTGTGGCTTGGAATCGCGAATACGCATGCCGTTGTAGACGATCGATCCCATCTGGCAGTCGAAGACTTCGTCGGGATTGGTCAGCTTTTCTTCGAGTGCCGCGGAAATTGTCACGAGCTTGAAGGTCGATCCTGGCTCGTAGACGTAACTCACGGCGCGGTTGGTGAGAGCGCCGGGTGTGATCTGCTTGCGCTGATTCGGATTGAAAGTGGGCCGATTCGCCAGCGCGAGAATCTCGCCGGTGTGCGGATTCTCGACGATCACGGTGCCTGCAATCGCCTGTGTATCGTGAATCGCCTGATCAAGTTCTTTCTCCGCAATATATTGAATATTCTTGTCGATCGTCAGCACCAGATTTTCGCCGGGCTCGGGCTGCTTCTCAACATCGGAAAACCACTGCCGGCGGGCGTCCACCGAGATAAGCATCCTTCCCGCCCGGCCGCGGAGTTCGGCGTCAAACGCGTGCTCGATGCCGCTCTGGCCTACATCTTCCATTCCAACTGTGCCGACCACTTGCGCCGCCAGATCGCGCGCCGGATAAAAACGCTTCGGCTCTTTCTGGAAATGGATGCCCTGCAGGTTCAGCGACTTGATGCGCTCGATGGTCTCGTCATCGGCTTTGCGCGCAACCCAGCAAAAAGTTTTGTGATTGCGGCAATCAGCCAGCACAACATTGTGATCTTCACCTGTGATGCGCGTAATCAGAGAAACCGCGGTGGGAAGGTCTTTCACTTCAGACGGCACGGCAAACGCCGAATCCACCAACACCGACATAGCGAGTTCATGTCCGGCGCGGTCGTAGATGACTCCGCGCTTGGGCGAGAGTGGAATCTCGCGCTGCTGCTGGTGCTCGGCCTGCTTTACGAAACTTCCATAGCGGAAGATTTGCAGAAAAACTAGTCTTCCACAAATTGCCAGGCACCAGAACAACAACATACCGGCCAGCAGGTAGAGGCGGGAGTGCTTGCCGAGGCTGGAGTTGATCGCCATCACTATTTCACATCAGACAAACGTGATCAGACAACGAGGGCGGCCTACAGACGACAGGCCGCCGCGGAAGCTCAGCCGAGCTGCGCTCGGCGACCGGATCGGAGATCCGGCCTTACGCAATCTTTTATTGACCCGGCAGCACTGTCACTGTGGCCGCACTCGCCATGACTGGACCGCTGTTGCCATCCGCCGCAGTGCTATCCATGCGGATCACCTGACCCGGTTCCGGCGGCACAAGGCCCATGCGCCGTGCCATCACATCGATGCGCTCAGGATCGCGCAAGCTCGCATCCTCAAGCCGAAGAGCCCGATTCATTTCCGTGAGGTCATTCAATTCGCGCTTGGCGGATTCGATCTGATATCCGTATTCAATTGCGCGAAAGTGCTGCCAGGCGTAAGTGAACACCAGCAGAAACAGGCAAGCCAAAGCGGTGCCGAATTGCTTCATCTCGCGATTGCGAGCGGGGTCTTCGATTTTTACCAGACGCGAGTTGTCGATCGCCTTGGCAAAATAAATCTCTGGCGTGCCGGTGAAGAAGGTATTCCGCCGCGCTGCCGGGACTGCCATTCGAAGTGCCGCCGCTGCCGTTGCCATTTACGCCGCCCCCGCGAAAATCTCTTCCGCCTGCTGAAAGGTTTCTGTTTCGAAAATCTGTCGCTCTACTTCTCTATCTCGGAACATCCGCTTCTGTTGAACAGATTGCTCCACGCGCTCGACCACCGCCATCAAATCGCTGATCAACGTTCCTTTGTACATCTGCGTACCTTCCAACTCGAATTCCTACCCAGAAACTGGCTTCGTAGAACCTGGCTTCGAACCGGAAGCCCTTGTACTGCGGCGAATCTTTGTTCGCCTTTTTAGAACCTGTCTACTCGAACCTGAACGCCCGGCACGCCATTACAGCTGTGCCGGGGATTCCGGCAGGTTTTCCGGAATCTAAATTCTCTCCGCCGCCCGCATCTTTGCGCTGCGTGCCCGCGGATTGCGATCACTCTCTTCTTCGGATGCCGTGACCGGTTTCTTGGTCAGCACCCGGAAGTACTTGTCCTTAATACTGCCCTCGCGGAAGGCATCCTTTACGATGCGGTCTTCCAGCGAATGAAAACTGATCACCACCATGCGTCCTCCTGGCTTCAGAATCCGCGGCGCCGCTTTCAGCAGCGCCTTCAGATCGTCCAGTTCGCGGTTTACGAAGATTCGGAGAGCCTGAAAAGTTCGCGTCGCGGGATGAATTCTGCGTTCAGCCTGATTCATTGGCCGGGCCGCGGCTGATATGACATCCGCAAGATGTGCGGTACATCGTATCGGCCGCGACCGGCAAATGGCTCTGGCGATTCTCCGCGACCTCCTTTCCTCTCCGAATTCGTAAATCACATCGGCAAGCTCGCGCTCGTCGAGGTGGTTTACCACTTGTTCGGCGGTTCGCTCATTCTGCGGGTCCATCCGCATGTCGAGCGGTCCATCCGCCTGAAAACTGAATCCGCGTGCGGCATCTTGGAGTTGCAGGCTACTTACGCCGATGTCGGCTAGGATGCCGTCCGCAAAATTCCTGCCGAACCGCTCTCCTACCTCGGCGAACGAGCATTGCAACAGCGTGACCTCGGGAAAACCTTCCCCGGCCAGCTTCGCTTGCGCGATTGCCAGCGCTTTCGGATCCTTATCGAGCCCAATCAAATGTCCCGGTGCGCCGAGGCGTTTTGCGATTTCGTAGCTGTGTCCGCCCAGGCCCACCGTGGCGTCGATATAAGTCCCGCCACGCCGCACGTTTAAAAAGTCGATCGCTTCTTTTAAAAGAACTGGAACATGATTTGGGGGAAACTGGCTCGCTTCCCTTCCACCACCATGCCCAACCCCCTGAGGGGTGTTTGTTGAACCCTCGCCCACTAGATGCCCAAGTCGTCGAGCGTCTTCTCATCGTCAGAAGTGAACTGTTCTTCCTCGATCTGTTTGCGGTAGCCTTCCAGGTTGCGCACAATCAAGTGGGTCAAGTTGCCGGTAACCGCAACCTCGCCTTTGATCTGCGCCGCCTCGCGCAAAATTTGTGGGATCAGCAATCGCCCCTGCCCATCCATTTCCACCATCTGCCCGTAGTAATTCACCCGGTCCAGAAACTTTTTCTTCGTGGGGTTGAAAGTGGAGAGCCCGGCCAACTTCTGCTCGATCCGCTCCCACTCCTCGAAGGGATACACTTGAGCAACCTTTCCATCCAGACTTGTGATGTAGTATTGCTGTCCGTACTTCTCGTCGATCACGCGCTTGAACTCGGCCGGGACCTTGAGCCGTCCCTTTTCGTCGACGCGAGTTGGGTGATTGCCGCGAAACATGGATAAAACCTAGGTCGAAGCAGCTCAAAATGGCAGAAAGTCTGGTCAATCTCGCTTGGTTCGGGTTGTTTGCCGTGCTTTTGGGTCGGATTTCCACCGGCTCCTCGTTTTCAGCTTCCCGCCCCACCGAATCGAACTTTTTTACCACTCTATTCTACTTTGTACCACATTTTAGCTGTAAGTTGTTGATTGTCAAGAGGGAACTTAAAGGTAGGACCAGCACTTTAGTACTGGATTCACAAAATACGAGCACTTGTGGTTAACTACTCATACGACCACAAGATATTGGGTTTACGCTCTGGATTCCTTCGCTATTCCTTCGCTTAGATTTTTCTTGCATTCCGCGATGGCCACGGAGTTTCCTGTGGAAAATAGGCACCGAACCCGGTCGTCTCTGTCCTGAGGATGCCTCCTCGCCTCCAATTCGCGGACTGGGTTCCCTTCCCTCTTCCCCACGTCTTCGCATTCTTCGCAAATCCGGATAACCTGCCGCGCATTATGCCGGCAGCGATTGACACCAGAATCGACCTGCTTCAACGAAAGCCGCCTCCATCGTCTCAAGAAGCTGCTTCCTCGCAGGCGGCAGGAATAGGCTCGGTAATCGTGACTTCGTTTCGCCTGTTCTCTTTCTTGCCGGTGCGAGCGAAGTGGATCGCGTGCATTACTGAATTCGAATGGAACCACCACTTCGCCGACGTACAACAAAAAGGTCCATTCAAGCGCTGGCATCACCGGCACGAATTTTTGCCGGAGGCACGCAATGGCTTGGATGGTACGCTGGTACGCGATGTGGTTGAATACGAAGTGGGATTTGGACCACTGGGTGCAATCGTCAACGCCTTGTTTGTGGAGCACCGGCTGCGCGCAACCTTCGCTGCGCGGCAGAAGATACTTCCAAGCCTGCTTTCTTAACGACTTAGTACACTCCTGTCGCAGAGCGACTGCCATGAATCTGCCCTGCCTCCACCGAGATCGAGTACGCCTCACCCCCGTCGCCAGCCCATCCGCGAATATCGAACGTTGCTCCTGTGGGCGCGTGGTACACCGACACATTTTGCACGGTTAAGGGCTGACCAGCCTTGCATACTTCCGGCGGGTTCGTGAGCTGAAGAAAATAAGCGCCCTGGCCGCTGCCTACAACTTTGGCGCGGCCATCCACTTCCACCAGCAACGCGGATTTCTCGTCGAGCGCAATTTCGCGCGGAGACTTCGACCAGCCGTCCGCCGCAATCCTCGCCAGAAATCCTACGCTGCGGCCCATCCGGTCGCGCTTGGCAAAATGACTGTCGGTGAGCATGTTATCGAGGCCGGGCACGGTTAGGAAATCGCGTACCAAAGTCACGCGCTTGGAGTAGGGGTCAGCTAAAACTTCGTGCGAAGTAAGATCGGCTCCATTGGGAGCATCGCCCAGAGCGCCATAGACGAACTGGCCAAGCACGGCCAGACCCGCGCTGGTGCCACCGATCGGCTTGCCCGTGGTTGCGTGCGCATTGAGCGCGTCCTGCACCGGAGTTCCCTTCCAGAAGTTGATGTAGCGCGCCTGGTCACCGCCGGCAATAAAAATTACTGTGGCCTGCCGGATGATCTTCGCCACGCGCGGCTCTTCCGCAGCTTTGCGATTGGGAATAATCAACGTCGCCACGGAGTTCATCTGGCAAAGCTTATTCACATACTTGTTGTAGTCGTTTTTCCCCGCGGCACGGACAATCAGGAAGTCTCCGCCATGGGCCTTGCCGCACAGCCAACGGAAGGCCTCATCCAGATCGGTGCCGCCGCCCATCATGGCGATGCCAGGATCGGTATGAGTCTGCGCATCCAGTTCACTGCCCACGCGCTTGTATTTGTAGGACGCTCCGCGGCCGATCGCGAACGCGCTCGCGCAAAGAATAAAGAATAAGAGAACTGCGCTGGCAAGCTTCCTCAAGATCATGGTTTTATTTCACCGGTTCCACAAACACCGCTGTGCCGTAGGCCAGCACTTCGGTGACGCCCTGCATCACTTCGGTCGCGTCGTAGCGGGCGCCAACAACGGCATTCCCGCCCAGCTCCGCCGCATGCACCAGCATCAGGTCGAAGGCCTCGGCTCGCGTTTTTTCGCATAGGTTTGTAAGCAGCGTGATGTTGCCGCCAACCAGCGTCTGCAACCCAGCGCCGATCGTGCCAAAGATGGATCGCGAACGAACCACAATGCCGCGCACCACGCCAAGCGTGCGCGTCACCCGAAAGCCATCCAGCTCGAACTGGGTTGTGACCATGTTGTGCGCGACCATCCGTCCACCTCCGCTATAGCTGGTTGCCATTGCCGCTCCCTCCGGTTCTTCACGCTAACTATAACGCGAACGACCAACAATCAGCGTCTCAAGACGAGGAGGCTGGCAGTAGCTCATTAGCACGGCGCAACTGCCTCACTCCAGTTCGGTCGTGATGAAGAATTCCTGCGACGACGTATCGTACTCGAGTTGCAGCACGTTAGGCTTGCAGCAGACTTGGCAGTCTTCAATGTAACTTTGCCGGCGTCCCGCGGATTCATCCACGGTGGTGACATTCCATTCCCCACAGCCTGCGCATTGAAAGCCAGCTTCCACTAAAAACCTTCTCCACGACCAAGCCCTATAATGGCCACGCTGTTCATTTTCAACGTGGGAGACTTCATGATCACACGGCGTCGATTTCTCGAAGTGGGCGGACTTGGAGTCGCGGCCGCATCGTATCCCCTCGCCGCCTCCGGTGCGGTCCAGGATGAAGCGCGTATCTCTTCCCTTCCGCCATCGTTGGCGCGTCTAAAGTCGCGTAAGAAAGAAGCTAGTCCCATTACGCGCGAAGAGCGGACCGCACGACTGGAGCGCGCCCGCCAGTTGCTCAGCGAGAATTCTATCGAGGCCATGGTGCTCATGTCCGGCACATCGCTGAACTACTTTACCGGAATTCGCTGGTGGGGAGGTGAGCGCATGTTTGCCTACGTGCTACCAGCCAAGGGCGCAGCATTCTACGTTTGTCCGGCATTTGAAGAGGACCGGGCTCGCGAGCAAATCGCCAATACGCCCGACGGCGAACGAACCGATGTCCACACCTGGCAGGAGGACGAAAGCCCGTATCGCTTGGTCGCGCAGGGATTGAAAGACCGGGGCATCGCGACCGGCAAG
This sequence comes from uncultured Acidobacteriaceae bacterium, assembly GCA_963818235.1. GTDB lineage: Bacteria > Acidobacteriota > Terriglobia > Terriglobales > Acidobacteriaceae > Sulfotelmatobacter. The sequence continues at coordinate 629,562 of CAWFRI010000003.1, read as the reverse complement.
TTAGGAATCGAAGAAACAATACGGTTCTTCTTCGCCGACGGGATCGCAAAAGCCGCGCCGCAAATCACTCTTACGAGCGCTACTCCGGTAACAGCCGGCTGCCGCATGATTAAGAGCGCTCATGAAATCGCGCTCATGCGTTTGGCGGCGCAAGTTACGTTGACGGCATACGAAGCGGTTTATCGTACATTGCACGAAGGCATGACACAGCAGCAGGTCGAGGATCTGATCTCTGCCGCCTACGGACAACTCGGATTCCCCGGCGAGGCTAGCGTGGAAGTTGACGAGTTCACGGCATATCCGCATGGATCAAGCACGCCTCAAGTGATCCGCGAAGGCTCGATTGTGATGATCGATGACGGCTGCACCGTGGAGGGATATCAATCGGACATCACGCGGACGTTTGTATTGGGCAAAGTTCCGGCCAAAAACGGCGACAAAATGAAAAAAGTATTCGACATCGTCCATAGTGCACAGGCTGCTGCGCTGGCCACGGCGCGTCCAGGAACGGAGTGCGGCGCGGTCGATGAAGCGGCGCGAAATGTAATTACAAATGCCGGCTACGGTCCCGACTACAAATACTTCGCTCACCGCCTCGGACACGGCATGGGCATGGACGGCCATGAGTGGCCGTATCTGGTCCGTGGCAACACCACAAAGCTCGCGGCCAACATGACCACCAGCAATGAGCCTGGCATCTACATCCGCGGAGAATTTGGTATCCGCCTCGAAGACGATATGCACGTCACCGAAAACGGGGCCGAGCTCTTCACTCCGCAGAGTCCGTCGCTGGAAGAGCCGTTTGGAGGATCCAGTGGGCAGTAATCAGTGATCAGTGGGTAGTGATCAGAAATGATGACTTGACTGGCCACTAACCACTGACCACTTCCTTTCTACTTCGACGGCACTACCTGCAAATTATTGGTCACCGAAAAAATTCCCGGGACGCTGTTGGCACGTACGCCAGCCAGGTTCTTATCGGTGTCGTTATCCACCACACCTCCCAGCGTGACATGCCCGTTCTTCACGATGATACGAATTGGCTTCTGCACCCCGAGGGCGTATTTTTCCAGCGCCGGATATCCATAAATTTCGCGGTACAGTCGGCGGCGCAGGCCGTCGTCCATGGGCGATGGGGGAAGAACCTCAATCTGGTTATCCACCTTCTCAACCCCTTCAATATGCTTTACCGCGCCCTCGGCATCGGACTTGGTCACTGGGCGAACCACTTGGCCCAGCAGCGTAACGGTCGAGCCGTCCACCTTATAGGCGATGTTGTCGAACACGCCCAAATAAGGAAGCATGAGAAGTTCGTGACGAACCTCCCGCGTGATGCGATCCTGAGATCGGGCCGAAGGCTGGTCCCGGTCCTGGCTAATTCCCAGTGTAGTAAACGACAACACAGCAACTATCAAAAAAGCCAGCTTGTGCTTCATAACTTTCTCCTTGCAGTAACAGTTGCTATAAAGCGTACCCTCCCTTAGGCAGAAACAGTTTACTGTTTTTCCTGTAGTTGCAGGCCAAAGACAACATAGCCATATTCGTAAACGCAGACTCAATCCTCTTCTAGTTAGGGTCTTCAGCGAACCGGTTACTACCGGTCCGGGTTTCGATTGCGGCCTAGTAATACTTCGCTTATGCTGGAAGCACGTCCCCCAGCAAGGTTGAGGCTGGTCCTTGAGCCAAGTGTTGCAAACTGAGTCGCCAGTTGCGCACCCGCAGCTCGCCGCAAGACCGGCGCAGCTTGCAGTGTGGCAAACCATCACGCTTGCCGCTTTATTGTTGTGGCTCTACGCGCCCACGATTACGCATTTGGTTGCACAGTGGTGGCACGATCCCAATTTTTCCCACGGTTTCTTCGTTCCGCTCTTCGCTGCTTTTGTGATCTGGCAGGAGCGCCGGCATCTGGCTCGGGTGAAGTCGCAGCCCGCATGGTCCGGCGCTTTGATTTTAGTATTCGGACTCTGCGTGCTGATTCTCGGCCAAATGGGTGCCGAAGTTTTTCTTGCGCGTTTTTCGCTGCTCATAGTTTTAGCAGGCCTGACTGTTCTTTTTCTGGGATGGAGTTTTTTTCGAGCAGTATTGTTCCCTTGGGCGTTTCTCGTACTAATGATTCCCATTCCCGCCATCGTATTCAACCAGATTACGTTCCCGCTGCAACTGCTGGCATCGAAAGTAGCCAGCACTGTGCTGCCGTGGTTAGGAGTGCCGGTGTTGCGGGAGGGCAACGTAATCGTTCTTCCGGCAATGGCTTTGGAAGTGGCCGATGCTTGCAGCGGCATTCGTTCGCTAATGTCACTGGCAACGCTCGCGGTGATTTATGGTTATCTGATGGAGCGCAACCCCGCTCTGCGTGTGCTGTTGGCGCTGGCTTCTCTGCCCATTGCGGTCGCCGCTAACAGCCTGCGCGTGGTGGGAACTGGATTGCTGGTGCAATACTGGGACCCGGATAAGGCGCAGGGATTCTTCCACGAGTTCCAGGGTTGGCTCATGTTTGTCGCGTCACTGGTCATGCTCTATCTTCTGCATCGCAGCATACGCTGGATCTGGCCCGACGAAGGCGAGGCGCCATGAAACCATCGAGCTTAGTGCGTTTCGTTCTGGCCGCAAGCCTAATCGCGCTCACGGCAATTCTTTTGCAGGCTCGCGGACGGACCGAAATCATTCCTTCTCGTCTGCCACTGGCTTCTTTTCCCATGCAACTGGGAAACTGGAGAGGCACCGACATTCCTTTGGACAAGGAAACGCTGGATGTGCTGGGAGCGGGCGATTTCCTGGTGCGCGGTTATCGCGACCCAGACGGCAAGCTACCTTACATCGATCTTTTCCTGGCGTACTTTCCCAGCCAGCGCACGGGCGATACCATTCATTCTCCCAAGCACTGCCTGCCCGGGGCCGGTTGGACTCCGGAAGAAAATGATCACGTGACCATCTCGTTGCCTGGCCATTCTCCGTTCCCGGCGAACAGATACGTCATCGCCAAAGGCGACGCACGTAAGCTGGTGCTGTATTGGTATTGGGCCCATGATCGGGGAGTGGCCAGCGAATACTGGGCCAAGTATTATCTTGTGAAAGACGCGATTCGGATGAACCGCAGCGACGGCGCACTGGTGCGTATTATAGTGGACATGTTTCCGGGCGAGACGGCGGATGCCGCACAACAGCGCCTTAGCCCCTTCACGGCAGATGTGGTTCCGTTGCTGGACGATTACATTCCGCGGTGATCGGCTAACAAATCATGCAAGGACGCGTGGCTTTCCGCCGTGCGAAGCGGGCACGCTTGCTAAACCGGCGTCGCCGTCTTCCGCGCAGGATTAAAGAAAGGAAACGGTGCGACCTTAACATTCGTCTTCAGCCGGATCGCCTCAATCGTAATCTCCATCTGCAACTGCGTCCCCAGCTTCGAATGCTCGGTCTCAACGCTGGCCAACGCAATCATCTTCTTCAAAATCGGTGACCAGCTCGTAGTCGTAGCCTTGCCGACCTGTTTGTCTCCCGCATATAAAGGCACCGCCACGCGGGAAGCCTGGCTCGGTGCAGCCGGAGTGAGCCCATAACGTTCATAAAGCGCTTCCACGTCGGTCCAGTCAATCTCGACTCCGACCAATTGCCGCGCCACACCATTTTTCGCATCCTGCTCCAGCGCCCGCTTGCCAATAAAGTTTTCTTTCTCCAGGTGCACCATCTTGCCAAAGCCCAATTCATAAGGCGAATACTTCTGCGACGGAATCAGCGCCTTCTTCGAACTCGAGTAATCCACTTCGATCAGCAGCAGTCCGGCTTCTACGCGGGCTACGTCCAGCGCCAGCATGCCCGCCGCGTGCAGATCGAACTGCTTCCCTTTTTCCGCCAGCGCATCCCAAACTTTCACCGCATCGTTCCATGGAACCCAGATCTCGTATCCGAGATCGCCCGTGTAGCCAGTGCGAGAAATATCCACGGGAATACCCGCGATCTTGCCGCGGGTCACGCGAAAATATTTCAGATTCGCGATGTCAGCTTCAGCCACGGACTTCAGCAGCTTCGCCGAAGTCGGCCCCTGCAGCGCCAGCGCAGCAACTTTCTCGGAAATATCTTCCACTAGCACATCCAGGTTCAGGCCGTTCTGCCGGAACCAGCGCAGGCTGGGGTCGGCGGCCGTCCAGCGATAAACATTTTCCTCCAGCCGCGAAATCGTCCCGTCGTCGATGACCTTGCCCTCTTCATCGCACCAGCAGCAATAAATCACCTGCCCCACTTTCACCTTGTTGATGTCGCGCGTGATCACGCGGTTCACCAGTCGCGTCGCATCTTTGCCCGTAACCAAATATTTGTAGAGCGGAGAAATATCGATCAACGCCGCCGCGTTGCGGATGGCGTTGTATTCGTGCTCGTGGTGCACCTCATACACGCTGACCGTGTAATACCCCGACCACTCGCGGTAGTTCAGGCTGTGGCAAAGCGGAAACGTTCTCTCGTGAAACGCGGTTCCAATGGGCAAAGGATTAACCTCAAGAAAAATAGTCGAAGCCGGATTATACCCCTGAACCCTCATCAAAAAGCGTGATCCACGAGGTCCGAACTTGCAAGCCTGATTTGTCGTAACATGTATTGCCGTTCGAGGAGCGACGAACAAGTGGCAGTAGAGGAACAGCAGCGATTTTCCGCGATAACGGGGATTGAGACTACTTTTTGGACGAGTGGGATTTTGTTAATCGCACTCGCCGCACGGGTCGGCCGGATAGATGTAGTCCCAGCATCCGCGGCGACTTCGCTTTTGCCATCCGACGCATACCTAACATCGATCCGTCCGCCAGGCATCTCTGCCCCCGAGATTTGAACGGCGACGCCATCGCGAGTTTTCAGCGTGTAGTCCCAAGAGCGGCGTCTAGATGCAGCAACGGACCGCCTCTATATCAGGGCGAGCGGCGTACCAGCCCACCCCTTCGGCGGAGCCCAGACTTGGCTATTCGAATATGATCTCAAAAATCAGCGCCAGACCGGAAAGGCTCGGGTCGACCCAAGCGTACTGCCAGAAGAATGCCCAACGAAATAGTTCGAACCGAAGCGACAACCAGAGTCGCGCTGCGCTACAATGAATGGGCTCGCATGCACCGCCTCCTCCAATGGACCGTTCTTCCTAGCGGGCTCTAATCTTTCCGCCGCAACATTCCCCTCGCTAGTATCATTGCGTTTCCTAACACATACGCAGTCAAACTAACGCTAAAGGCTAAGAGCTTATGGCTAATTCATACGATATAATCGTGATCGGCGGCGGCCACAACGGACTCGTTAACGCCGCCTACCTGGCACGCGCCGGAAAGAAAGTCCTGGTGCTCGAACGCCGCCACATTCTCGGCGGCGCGGCCTGCACCGAAGAAGTTTTTCCCGGCTTCAAGTTCTCCGTGTGCTCTTACGTCGTCTCGCTGCTGCGGCCTGAGATCATTCGCGACCTCGACCTCCCGCGCCACGGCCTAGAAATCCTTCCACTCGACGGCACGTTCACGCCCATGCCCAGCGGAGATTATCTTTGGCGCGTGAACGACCACGGCAAGACTCACCGTGAGATCGCCCGCCACTCCCGCGTGGACGCCGAGGCCTACGACGAGTTCGGCAAAGCCATGCAAGCCATGTGCCGCTTCGTAAAGCCGATCCTCAGCATGGTGCCGCCCGATCCCAACACGCTGAACCCGCGCGAACTGATGAAACTTCTCTTCATCGGCAAACGCTTCCAGGGCATGTCGAGCTACGACAAATACAACCAGGTCCAGCTCATGACCATGTCCGCCGTTGATTTTCTCGATCAATGGTTTGAGACCGACGTCCTCAAAGCCACGATGTCCGCCTCAGGCATCATCGGCACATTCCTCGGCGTGCGTTCGCCTGGCACCGCCTACGTTCTTCTACACCACTACATGGGAGAGATCGACGGCGCGTTCCGCGCCTGGGGCTTCGCCCGCGGAGGCACCGGCGCAATCTCCAACGCCATCGCCGACGCCGCCCGCGAAGCCGGTGTCGAAATTCGCACGCTGGCTGCCATCGCAAAAATCATCGTCAAGGATGGCAAAGCCAAAGGCGTCGTCCTCACGAACGGCGACGAAATTTATGCTGACACAATTTCGTCCAGTGTCGATCCCCGCCTCACCTTCAACAAGTTCATCGAAGCCGAGCATCTTCCCGCCGACTTTCTGGAAGACATCAACCGCTTCAAATACCGCGGATCTTCGGGCAAGGTGAACATGGCGCTCGATGGTCTCCCTAACTTCAAGTGCATGCCCGGAATCGGCCCTCATCTGCGCGGTGCAATGTCCATTTCGCCCTCGGTCGAATACATGGAGCGCGCCTACGACGACGCCAAGTACGGCAATTTTTCGCACAAGCCGTACATCGACATGGTGATTCCCTCGCTCACCGATCCCTCAGTCGCGCCGCCGGGCAAGCACGTGCTCTCCTGCTTTGTGCAATACGCACCATACAAGCTGCGACCCGGCCTTAACTGGGACGATCAGAAAGAAGCCTTCGGCGATACCGTCGTCAACACCATCGCTGAGTACGCACCCAATATCAAAGACATCATCCTGCATCGGCAAGTCATCACTCCGCTCGATCTCGAACGCGAGTGGGGTTTGAGCGAGGGCAACATCTTTCAGGGAGAACTTTCTCTGGAACAACTCTTTTTCCTGCGCCCGGCTCCCGGTTACGCGCGCTTCCGTACACCCATCCAGAACCTCTACATGTGCGGTTCAGCCACGCACCCCGGCGGCGGCATCATGGGCGCGCCGGGTCGTCTCGCTGCATTAGAAATGTTGAAGGACCTGGGAGGAGCCGCGTAATATGCCTTGCACCTCACACCATCCCTCTTGTCATCCTGAGCGAGGATTGTTCTTCGCGCCCCAAGCGCGAAGAACAACCGCAGTCGAAGGATCTCTACCTCCTCGACCGCCTGCTGCAAGGCGTTCAAGTACGTCCGGGGCATTCAACCTATGAACACCACTCGCGACGTCCTCATCATCGGCGGCGGCCACAACGGCCTGGTCACCGCCTTTTACCTGGCCAAAGCCGGATTCAAGCCTCTAGTCCTCGAACGCCGCAAGCAAGTCGGCGGCTCCGCCATCACCGACGAATTTCATCCCGGCTTCCGCTGCTCCACACTCGCGCACACGGCCGGCCCAATCCGTCCGGACATCGTCCGCGACATGCAGCTTGAAAAACATGGTCTGCGCTTCATCACTCCAGAAACCTGCGTAACCGCGCTCTCGCCCGACGGACGCGCCCTTTCGCTCTACACGGAAGAAAACAAATCCGCACAATCCATCGCAGCCTTCTCTCAAAAAGACGCAACCAAGTATCCCGAGTTCGCAACGTCGCTCGGAAAGATCAGCAAAGTAATCGCTGAAGCTCTCGCCACCACTCCCCCGGATATCGATCACCCCAGCGGCGGCGACCTCTGGAGCATGTTGAAAACCGGCCGCGCCCTGCGCAACCTGGGCAAACGCGATATGTACCGCGTCCTGCGCTGGGGACCGATGGCCGTCGCCGATCTCGTCGCGGAATATTTCGAAACAGAATTGTTACGCGCCGTGATCGCTGCCCGCGGAATCTTCGGAACGTTTCTCGGCCCATGGTCCGCCGGAAGCGCTCTGCAGTTGCTGATCCGCGCCGCCGGAGACTCTCATCCCGCCGGGTCATCATTCTTCGCCGCCGGAGGAATGGGCGCGCTCACCCAAGCCATGGCTTCGGCCGCGAAAACCGCTGGCGTTGAGATTCGCACCGCAGCCGAGGTCATCGAGATTCGCGTGAAAGACGACGCAGCCACCGGTGTTCTTCTTGGCACTGGAGAAGAAATCAATGCCAAAGCCGTCATCTCCAACGCCGACCCCAAACGCACGCTGCTCAAGCTCACCGATCCCACGCACCTTTCTCCCGACTTCGTACAGAAGCTTCAGCACTATCGCGGCAATGGCACGGTTGCGAAAGTGAATCTCGCGCTCTCCGCCCTGCCGACCTTCACCGCACTGAAAAACGGTGACGGCAGCGCACTCAAAGGCCGCATCCACATCGGCCCCGAGATCGACTATCTCGAGCGCGCCTTCGACGAATCCAAATATGGCAACTTTTCTCGCCAGCCCTATCTCGAAGTTGCGATTCCATCTCTGACGGATCCCACGCTGACTCCCGAAGGCAAGCACGTAATGTCGATTTACATGCAGTACGCGCCCTACAAACTCAAAGGCGATTGGGAAGACCAGCGCAAAGCGCTCGGCCAAACAGTCGTTCAGACGCTAGCGCAGTATGCGCCGAGCCTGCCCGAGATGATCCTCACGCACCAGATCATCACCCCGCAGGATCTCGAAGATGTCTACGGATTAACCGGTGGCCAAATTTTCCACGGCGATCTCGCCCTCGACCAGTTCTTCACCATGCGTCCCCTGCTGGACTGGGCGCGCTATCGTACCCCGATTGAGAATTTATACTTGTGCGGCAGCGGCACGCATCCCGGCGCAGGGTTGACGGGAGGCTCGGGGGCAAATGCGGCGAGAGAGATTGTAAAAATGATCAGGAAGTGATTACGGAGGCCAGCAAATACTGGAGTCGAAATGAGCCATATCGAACGAAACACTGCGTTAGAGCACCTTTACTGCCGACATTGGGCAACGTTTGAACGATTAAGGAATGCTGACAAATACCTGTCGAACCCATATCTAGCATGGGTTCATCCGGACTATGAAACTGCGCGCATTCGGCTTGTCGTGGTTGGAAAAGAAACCAACGGATGGTTTGACGAGCTCCCCTTGAAGGACCTCAGACCAAACCAGGCTGTTCGCGCTCTAATGAGCAAGTATCGCGGCTTTAGGCTGGGCGTTGATTACGGCGGATCATTCTGGAGAGCGGTCCATGAACTTTACTGGCAACTAAATCCAACAGGGGGCGAACTGGGCCTTGTAGCTCTTAATGCCTCCAAAATGGACTGGGATAGTTCGATTCCACCCTCGGCAATAACGGACGCCTTGATCTCGACGAGAATCCTTCCAGAGGAAATTCGGATCCTCGAACCGCACGTCGTTGTTTTCCATACAGGTCCCGCTTATGAGAGCATTCTCGACAAGTGGTTCCCTGGCTTGGAGAGGCACGGAGACAATTTTAAGGCGGTACTGACTTCGCCCGATCTTCCGAGTCTAGCCTTCCGCACCTACCATCCCCGTTATCTGAACTATCAATCGAAGCGCAAACAAATCTACGACTGGATCGCCCGCCGCGTCCGTGCGGCAGCTTAAGCGCGTAAATGAAACCTTCCGCCATCCTACTTGTGAGTTGCCCGGACGCGAAAGGCGAAGTCGCCACCATTGCCGACTTCGTCTACCACACGGCGGCAACATCCTGCACGCCGATGAACACGCCGACGAAGAATCCGGCCTCTTTTTGATGCGCGTAGAGTTCGACCCCAAAGACTTCGACATCGATCTGGCCGACAAAGACCTCGTCGACTTCGGTAAGCACTTCACCCCCATCGCCGAAAAATTTCAGATGAAGTGGCGGCTGGCGCAGTCCTCGCATCGACCGCGCATGATCATTCTGGTTTCAAAATACGACCACTGCCTCGTCGATCTCCTCTATCGCCACCAGAGCGGCGAACTCGCCTGCGATATTCCTCTGATTATTTCCAATCACCCCGATAACCAGACCATCGCCGACTTCTACAAAATCCCTTACTCCGTTATCTCGATCACAAAAGATAACAAGCGGCAGGCCGAAGAACATATCCAATCTCTTATCGAGGTGCACAAGGCCGACTTCATGGTGCTCGCCCGCTACATGCAAATTCTCTCCAATGACTTTGTGAACCGCTATCCGCAGTGCATCATCAACATTCACCATTCGTTTCTACCCGCCTTCATCGGCGCTCGCCCATACCATCAGGCTTTCGAGCGCGGCGTAAAGTTGATCGGGGCAACCAGCCACTACGTCACTGAAGTTCTCGACGACGGTCCCATCATCGAGCAGGATGTAGTCCGAGTCTCTCACCGTGACACCGTCGAAGACCTCATTCGTAAAGGCCGCGATCTTGAAAAAGTCGTCCTCTCCCGCGCCGTCCGCTGGCATGTGGAAAATCGAATCCTGCTATACGGCAACAAAACCGTGGTCTTCTAAGTGCGGTTTTTCAAATCGATAACCATGTTTTCTAATGCGCTTCCCTTTACCGCGCGGAAGTTCATGCACTTCCGGAAAAGCCGAGTCATTGCTTAACAGTGTCACTCCGCTGGTAACTTGCGAAGGGGGTAACTTTCGTCTTTACTTAAACAGCAGTAAAGAATTCCCTCAGAAAACGGGGAGAATCTCGCTCGCGGAGCGTGGCTTGGCCGAGGATCTCAAATTTGAGCTGGCAATCCTGGCGACTGTCCAGGGTTTTTATCAGAAGGTGCTGCGCGACTTGCTCGGTGGAGAAGTTCCCCTGCCGGGCGGCCTTGACGAATCTGCGCTCCGTCACATCGATCGCGACCTCCCGGAAACTCTCTCGCGCATGTATCGCTGGCTGCATGTGCTCGATATGGCCATCACCCCTGCGATGCTGCGACAGGCTCTTACTCCCGACACAGATTCGGAAGTTGCCGAAGCTTTGCTTCGTTACTTTGTGCGGCGCCGCGAGCCCAGCGAAATCAATCGTGACAAGACCGATCTGATTTCAACATTTCTCTATCGTCATCCCCGCGTTCATGGTCAATGGCAGCAGCAGGGCTACGGACTGGACGGGTCGTTGCCTCTTTCGCCCTTCGAAATCGCCCTCATCGAAATTCTCGCCGACACGGATGTGCCGTCGCTTCCGGAAGAGCATGTGCAATTGCTGCGTAACTTCGATCCTCTGCGCGAAGAGATCGCGCGCTACCGCGATTTCAATTCGCTGATGGATTCCGGCATCGTTTCCCGAGTGCGCGAGTTGAAGCGCTGGCTGGATTCTTCGTTCTATCACCCTGGCGTGCTGGCTACGGTAGCTGCTCACAATGCCGCGTTCGGCGCACGCTTTGACGAATTGTTTGAAAAGGCTTTGGGCGAGATTAAGCAATTCGCGCAAGCGCTCGACGAAATGGGAGGCAGCATCCTGAGCACCGTCGATGGCGTAGAAGTGACTGTCGAGCACGTGGCTGCGATCGAACAAAAAGAAATGCTACAGGCCGATTATGGCAGCGCTCTGGAAAAGTTCCGGCGTGTATCGAAACTAAAGAAGGAACTAGACCGCCGTCCTCCGATCCGCAAATCCTTGCTCGCACCCACCGCCGGGCGCGGCATGCCCGCATCGGGTGGAGCGGCCGCTGCCGCCAGGACCGCGCGAGTGTCCGCCGCAAAAGTGCCCGTCCCGGCTCAAGCATTTCAGCCGCCCGCCATCACCGCTCAGCAAGTCTCGGTGGAGGAGGGCAAACTGCGCCGGGTTGAAGAATCGATCCGTGTTTTCGTTCGCGTGGCCGATCCCAAGTATCGACAGATTGTTCCCATGCGCTTCTTCAATCTGACGCTTACCGCGCCGGAAGCCGACGCTTACAATGCCGGGTTCCTCGAGGAGAAAAGTCTTCGGGCGGATATCGCTCGCACTTTGATCCGACTGGTTTCCTGCGTGGCAAGAGTTAATACCGAACTGGAAGAACTCAAGCGCAGCCAGAGCATGTCTTCGCTATGGAAACTGCACGCAGATGCGCTGGTTGTTTTGCTGGAGATTGCCAGCACCGCCACAGAGGAAGCCACCGGGATCGCGAAGATGGCGGAAAGCGGCGGCGCAAACCCAGCGGCTAAAGCGATTCAAGAAACCGTGCAGAAACTCCGCGACCGCTCCGACCTTGCGGTGAAGGCACTGGCCCATCCAGGAAGCTAAACCGCTGGCGGCATCGTTACCAACTTTTTTATTTCCGTGCCCAGCAGATCGAAGTGGCGCACATTCCAGGTGTAGAGATGTTCCGCGCCGGACTTGAGTGCACATGCTGCGACCAAGCCGTCATAAACGGCGCCACCAACGATTCCAAGTTGCGCCATGCGGCGAATGGCGGCACTGTACTCATCGCCGTCAAGCCAGACCAGGGTAAATCGCTGCTCGATTCCTTGAATCATCAAGCTCGCGGCTTCCGCGCTCATCCGCTCTTTACCGGGATATCGGGTGAAGGTTGAGTACGCCTCTGCCAAACTGTGGGCGGCGCAAGCCGCGTGCTTGCGAGTCGCAGCCGCAAATAGCGGAAAACTTCGAGCATGGTGGGGATGGTCTGGCAGGAGCGCCGCAACCAGGACGTTCGTGTCGAAGAACCATTTCACCGGGATTTTTTCCGTCGCTGGCGACGCGTGGGGAGATTGCCCATGAAGCTCTGTTCGCGCTCGCGGCGAATCTGGCGCAGCGTTTCATCGGTGGCTCCGGCGGGGATCGGCTCGCCGACGCCGAAAACCCAGATCCCTTGTTTCTGGTGCAGCCCAGCTCCTCCCCTTCGAGGGCGGAGCACGATGCGATCCTCCGAGCTTTCCAGTTCCAGCGAATCGCCCGCGCGGAGTTGCATTTCGTCGCGAACCGGCTTGGGTAGGACTACTCGGCCGGCTTTGTCTAGGGTCAGGGTGGTTGTCATGTGTTCCATTATACAATGGCATTTGGGATCATGAAATGCCATTTCCACATTTGGACAAGGTCGGGAACACGAGGAATCCCTGGTTTTGAGGCGGGAACAATAAATGAACGTCCCCACCTATCCTCGATCTGTCCTTTATTCTTGACTCGGGCACTTCGGTGCTGGACCCCGTAAATCAAAGGTCATCACATGGTAGCTTCTACCAAATTCGAACAGCTTGAGTTTGATAACCTTTGTACTTTGAAGTATTGCGGAGACATTTCCTAGGAGTACCATGTCTTCAAGATCGCCAGAGACGCTCCCAGTGATTTCACTGGCGACGTCATCCGCTCGTATTGGTATCGTGACCTTATGGTAGCTGTCTTCATAGCTTACTTGGAAGCGAGGAGTCACCGTTATATACGGTCCCTCGGCTCTGCAGAGAATGTACAAAGTTGCTTTTTCAGGTGGAAGACTCGACACGTAAAATCCGTTAGTTGTTTTCTCTGTGATTTCGTCTTTCACCTCATACTTAGTCCATCCGGCTTGCCCGGCAACCGCCGGTTTGCGCTTTGTCGCAGTCTGCCCACAGGCTGCGATGCAAGTGAGTACAGTCACTGCGATTAGCTTTTTCATATTCAGTTGGCTTGCGTCCTTTGATCTAGCGGTTCGTGACGCACGACCTGCGACGTTCAAATAGCCTAGCCCAGTGCGCGCCCGCAAGGCAATGCTGCCGTCTCTAGACTTGGCTGGATTCCGTTTCTTTACTTTCTGTGTGGGGGACATTGAGAATGAGCTTCGCAGCCGGTGTTTACCGGATATACTTTTACGCGACCCTTCGACGTGGCGGGTCTGCGTTTTGAGCCTCTCTATGATCGCCATGAGGTCGCTTCGGACCGAGGGAGGGATGGCGAGGCCTTCCATCTCACCGGCGTGCTCCTCGTGCCGATTGACTCGCTATCCAAACTTCGAGCGTGGACGGAGACGTTCTTTGATCTCGAAGCGGCTTTGACTTTCTGCGAGCAACAGCGAGTGGCGCTTTCCCACTGCATCCAACTCATGCCCGGCGAAGATGCGCGAACCATCCTTCTGGCCGAAGGCCCGCATGATGTAAAGGACGCCCTTCCGATGAAACTCGACGTTAGCGATTCGCTCTCACGACGCCGGCTTCGCCCGACATCGGGAGCGTGTTTGCAGTTTGATGCTTTTGCGCCAGACATGCGCACTCGGTTCTTCGCACTTGCCATGAAAAGGCTGTCGGACGCAGGCTTCCAGCACTCCACCGGTTTTCGTTCGGCATTCTTCCGCAACACGGAGATGGTGAGGATGGGCGAAGCTCCAATCGACGTGACGCACTCGCTGCTCTTCACTGGGCTTGAACTGCTGGCACGGAAAGCATTGAACCCCAACAAAGGCACCTCGTTAAGTTACATCCTGCGTACTTTCTTGGAGGCGCAAGGGTTCGGCATGACCGAAGACGAAGCGCAGCAGATAGCACAGTGCCGCAATGCGTTATTTCATAGGAGAGAATTGGTGGCGACGTACACGGCCGTGGGCAATGTGAAGCGGTCGATAAGAATTACCGAACTCCCGAATCTACACGCACTCTTTACAGATGCGCTCCTCAAAGTGCTCGGCTTCGACGACCCGGAAATCAATTGGAATCGCTGGCGCGACCGGATGGCATTTCAGGGAAGGCCCCGAAAGGCCGCGGTGTAGCTGGCCTTTCGAGGTGAGAGAGGCAGCGAATGTCCCTCAGGGGCTGAAGCCCTCATCTTTATTGGCTCTGGGCGGCACGGCTGAAGCCGTGCCCTTCCCGATCTGATGGCTTACAGCTGATCGCTGATAGCTCAGTTAATATCGAACTGCTCCTGGTGCACTGCCGGATCGCTCTTCACGATAATCGTCCGCTTGGTCAGCTCTTCCATTTCGTTCAGCAGCCTGCCGTTGTTCGATTTCAACTCTTTCGCCACATCGGGATGCACGCGAAGCATTACGTCTTCCTGCTCCAGATGCTTGGCCATCTTGCGCATCTCCACGTAGATCTCGTTCGCCACCGTGGTCAGCGACTTAACGTATCCAGTCGATTGGCAATAGGGACAGGGCGCGCCGATGGTGCGTTCGAGCGATTGCTTCACGCGCTTGCGGGTAATCGCGACCAGGCCGAAATCATTGAACTGGAGAACTTTTGACGGCGCTCGGTCGTGGCGAAGTTCCTCTTCCAGCGCTTGCATCACGCGCTGGCGGTTGCGGCGCTCATCCATGTCGATAAAGTCGATGATGATGATGCCGCCCAGGTCGCGCAGCCGAATCTGCCGCACGATCTCTTTGATCGCATCCACGTTGGTTTTGACGATCGTGTCTTCCAGCCGCGATGTCTTGCCGACGTATTTGCCGGTATTGATATCGATGGCGACCAGCGCCTCGGTTTGGTTGATGACGATGTAGCCGCCGCTCTTTAGCCAAACTTTCGACTTGAGCGCCTTGTCCATTTCGTCTTTCAAGCCAAACTGTTCGAACAGCGGCGTTTCTTTCGTATAAAGCTTCACGCGCTTTACCAGCCCCGGCTGGAAGCGGTTGAAGAAGCGGAGAATCCGTTCGTACTCCGGTTCGGTATCGACCCAGATCACGGAGAAGTCGGACGTGACCTGATCGCGCAACACCCGCTCGACTACATTGAGATCGTGATAGATCAACGCCGGTGGTTTCGAAGCTTCGGCGCGGGTTTTAATGTCGTTCCACAGGCCTTTCAGGAAGCGAATGTCGGCGCGCAATTCTTCTTCGCTGGCACTCTGCGCCGCCGTGCGAACGATGAAGCCGCCGTGCCCGTTGTCGCGCTCGCTCATCACGATCCGCTTTAACCGCTGCCGCTCTTCGTCGGAGGCGATCTTGCGGGAAACTCCGGTATGGTTCACCGTTGGCATGTAGACGAGGAAGCGACCGGGTAGCGCGATGTGGCTGGTGATACGCGCGCCCTTCTTGCCGATCGGCTCCTTGGCAATCTGAACCAGAATTTCCTGGCCTTCCTTCAACAAATCGCTGATCTTCGGAACCTCTTGTTGCTCGCGGCGTTGGAAGCGTCGTCCACCGGGACGGCGTGCTCCGCCGCGACGGTCAAAACCAGGCCGCGGGCGCGGCGCGCGCTGCGTATAACCAGCGGTCGCAGCTGGAGCACGAACCTCCGCTCGGGCATCGACTGTGCCCGCGCCTCGCGCTTCCGCGTCGAGTAATGCCTCGGCCTGAGCTTGCGCTTCTTCCAGTTCCAGCTCTTCGGTATCTTCTTCGGTGTCCGGCGCACTACCTTCCGCCGGCGCTACTCCCGCTTCGGCCAGCGAGGACATGTGAATTTCATCCACCGTGGCGCGAACGTCGGCAAACTCATGATGCTCGCTCTCCGCGCCTAGCTGGCCGGCGGCACGCGTCTCCTCTTCAAACTCGTCATAGCCCTCATCGGAGGATTGCTCGTAGCCCACCGTGTCGGCTTCTTCGTCGTCGATGACCTCTTCTTCCAGCGTTCCCGGCGACGCAAAGGCAATCGCCTGCTCAGTCGCCTTCGTAATCTCCTCATCTGAAATTTCTGGAATAGACGTGGGTTCGTGTTCTTCAATGACAACTTCCTGCGCGGCCTCGGTCGAAGCCGGGACCGTAAGATGAGTACTCTCGCTCTCGGCATCTCGGCGATGGAATTCGCGGTTCCAGTCCACCGAAGTTGATGCCGACTCTACTGATTCGTTGTCGGGCTGAGCATCTTCATCGCTTTCAACCTCTGGCTGGGCCGATAGCTCGGTGCCGGCTGCGGAGGAGCTTGCGAAAACAGGTTCATCGTCAGGAAAAGTGGCGGCGATGGGCGCGGCGGTTTCGACTTGCAACTCGGACTCAAATTTCCGAACTTGAGAACCTCGCGCTTCGTGCTCGTTATCCTCGCGTTCTGGAGGCTGAGGTGCCGCTACCGGGGAAGCCATTCCGCGATACTTGGAAATCGATTCTCCCGGAAGAATAATGGGCTGGTATCCGGCGGGCGGTCCGAACTGCTGCGCTCTTCGCGGCTCTGCAGGACGAACAACGGGAACTGGAGGTTCCGGTAGGCTCTCGGCAACCGGCGAGGCCGCACGCGGCTCTGTGTTGCGGTCGCGACCATCGCGGCCATCGCGACGTCCCCCGCGGCGCCGGCGGCGGCCACGCCAGCCTCCGCGATCACGGTCTTGAGAATCTCTTCCAGAAGATGAGCCCGCTGAACCGGCTGATGCGACCGACGCTTGCCCATTCGCGGCTTCGTCGCCTTCTTCGAACTCCTGGCCAGACAAGGCGTCAGCTGTACCGGCCGTTTCACCCACATCTGTTCCTTCAATCCCTTGCGCCGCCGATGCTTGCGCCGGTTGCGGCCGCATATCCTGCACGCCGCGGCCAGCTGGGATGACGTCAGTCACATCCTCGTCGTGCTCTTCCAACTCCATAAAGTCGGAAACGTACAGGAAGGCATCGCGCTCCAGGCCGATATCGACAAAGGCCGACTGCATGCCGGGCAGCACGCGGGTGACTCGGCCCTTGTAGATCGAGCCGGCTAAGGTGTATTCATTCTCGCGCTCGAGGTAGATTTCCGCGAGCAGGTCATCTTCCACCATCCCCACCTTGGTTTCGTGCGGTGTGGAAGAAACAAACAACTCTTTATTCATGGACACTCCGGTCCCGCTGGGCTTATTGAAGCCGGACGGGTTTCACCGGGGCGAAGCGAGGAAGGAAACGGGAGGACCGAGCGTCGCGATGCTGGCCCCATACGGGGGACGGCTGGGGCCCGGGAGGTTGCTCCCTGACCGCATCCGCTGCATTAGCTTGGGTATCATCTGCACTTTGCTATTGCACTATTCGCTTTCGTCTGCCGGCTTTGTGACCGCACTCTCAGACCGTTTCCGGTCGGGGGGCCGTTTCCCTGCCAGCAGCTTTATTGCTTCAATCCTGCCCGGCCTTCTGGTGCTCGACTAGCCGGTGAAATGCCCCCTTAACGCGAGGGCGATCGATATTTTTGGGGCTGCGCCAACCGGCGCAGCAACTTGCTCTTTACCGCTTTTTCAAAAAAATTCAGCTTCCAGTTCAACCTTCACGATCCCTTAGCCGGCTCACCAATCTGTGGTAAACCCGGCTAATTTACAAAGCGGCGCATACGAACATTCATTACCATCCCCAGCGCCAGGAACATGAACAGAACGGAAGACCCACCGTAACTCATCAGCGGTAAAGGTATTCCGGTGACCGGCATAAAGCCAACCACCATGCCTACGTTGACTAGGATATGGAAACTAAGCACAGCCACCACACCCATTACTACGAACGTGCCAGCACGGTCGGGCGCTGTTTGCGCGTTCTGCGTCAAACGCATTAGCACAATGAAGTATAGCAGCAGAACCCCTAAAGCACCTACGAAGCCGTGTTCCTCCGAAAACGCGGCAAAAATGAAGTCTGTTTGTGGAATGGGCAGGAAAGCCCCATGGGTTTGCGAGCCTTTACCGCCCCATAGCCCTCCAGAGCCCACGGCAATCATCGATTGCTTAACTTGATACCCCGCTCCTTGAGGGTCAGAATCAGGGTCCTGATAGCTGGTCAGCCGTTGCTTCTGGTATCCCTTGAGAATGTGAACCTGGGGGACATAAAAAACCACCCCGACTCCGACCACCGCGAGCAGGGCGACGGCCAAGCCCTGCTTCCATTGCAGTCCGCCCAGAAACATTCCCATCGCGGCAATAGGAAGATAGGTGAGCGCCGTACCCAAGTCGGGCTGTTTCAGCACGAGCAGCATTGGGATGCCGACAATCGCCCCCGCTTTCATGAAGTCCGGCCACGAGAGTTCGTGCTGCCGCATGTCGGCGAAATACTTGGCCACGGATAGAATCAAGATCAGCTTGACCCACTCCGACGGCTGGAAGTGGTTGCCGCCCGGCATCTTAATCCAGCGCTTGGCTCCAAGAGCCTTTGTTCCGAATACCAAGACCCCCATCAGCGACGTGATCGCCGCAATGTAAAACCAGTGAATTCGGTCCAGTAGCGCCTGGTAGTTGACCAGGCTGATTAAGAACATCATGCCAACCCCGGCTACTACCCAGTAGATCTGTTTGATGTGCGACCCGGCGAATTTGGTATGCACGGTTGCGCTGCGAATCTCCATGACCCCAAGGCCGCAGATCAGCAGCACGAAGACCAGCAACAGCCAGTCGAAATCGCGAAATGAAACATAACGTGACATAAAATCGCTTCTAGCTCTTAAGCTTCTAGCCCTTAGCTTGAAAATCTATTGATGCATCCCCGGAGCCGCGATCGCCGCCGCCAGCGGATTCTTCGCTACATCAATCACAAATCGCCCGCCTTCCAATTTGTCGCCTTCGGGCGCAGTCCACAGAGCGCCCATATCAACCGAGCCATCGCTCTTCGGCTTCTCCACCATCTTCTGTGGCACGCGGCGCTGTTTGTCCACGTAAGCCTTCAGCACCTGCGTTGCGATGCGCGCCGCCAATTTTCCGTGCTCTCCGCCCTCAAACAGCACGCACACAACAATGTCCGGATTGCGCCGCGGCGTGAATCCTACAAACCATCCGTTCTGCGCCAGGGCCTCGCTATTCTTAAACTTGGCGCGCGTGGCCAGTGAGACGATCTGCGCCGATCCCGTCTTGCCCGCAATATCAATCCCCGGAATATGCGCCGAAGGCGCCGTCCCCTCCGGCAGCAAAACGCGCGACATCGCGTCGGTAATAAATGTCCAGCCGTTGGGATCGATGGGAACATTCGTCGTCTCGGTCACATGGCTGGTCTCAACATAGCCGCTTGGCAACTCTTGTGGATCGACCACGTGCGGCACCACCATCTTCCCACCCATCGAGATCGCCGAAATCGCGCGCAGCAACTGCACCGGCGTAAGCGCAACGGCCCCCTGCCCAATGCCAACCGAAATCGTTTCCCCGGCAAACCACTTCTGTTTGAAATTCTTGATTTTCCACTCTTCCGACGGCATGACCCCGCTTACTTCATTTGGCAGATCGATTCCGGTCTTCTGCCCCAAGCCAAAAGCCGTCGCATATCTCGCGATGCGGTCGATACCCAACTTCTCCGCGAGCGTGTAAAAGAAGACATCGCAAGATTGATAGATGGCCTTCTCCAGACTGACTGGACCATGGCCACCTTTCACCCAGCAACCAAATCGACGTCCGTAAAATTCCGCACCGCCAGTGCAGTTCACGTGCAAATCCTGCGCAATATTTTCCTGCCAGCCAGCCACCGACATGATGATCTTGAAGGTCGATCCCGGCGCCAGTTGCGCCTGAATCGCCTTGTTCAGCAGTGGCTTGTCGGGATCATTCACCAACTTGCTCCATTCATCGCGTGAGACCCGCACCGCAAAATCGTTAGGATCGAAGGTCGGCCGGCTCACCATCGCCAGAATTTCTCCGGTATGCGGGTCCATCGCGACCATCGCGCCATTCTTCCCATCCAGCGCTTCTTCGGCGGCGATCTGCAAATCAATGTCGATCGTGAGCTTTAACTGTTTTCCAGGAATCGCATCGGTTTCCCCCAGCAACCCCACTTCACGGCCGTGACTGTTCACCACTTCCTGCCGCGCTCCGTTTTTCCCCATTAACGCATTGTTGTATTGCCGCTCGACGCCGGAAACTCCAACCACATCTCCCGGGTTGTAAAGCTCGAACTGGGGCTGGTTGAGCATGTCTTCCGTCACTTCGCCCACGTAGCCGATCAAGTGCGCCAGAAAGCCGTTGCGCGGATACAGCCGCCGGTCGGCGCGAATCGTATCCAGCTCGGGCAGCTCGTTGCGATGCGCCTCAATGAAAGCTTGCTCGTCCTGCGTAATGTCTTCCTTCAGGAAAATCGGCTGGTACTGCGGCATGGCAGCGAATCGGCGAATGCGCGTCCGCACTTCCTCCGCATCAAGATGCAACCCTTGCGCAATCAAATCCGCGTCCGCGCTCAGATCGCGGGGCGTATCGCGCAACACCAGCGCCGAAAACGATGGATAGTTATCGACGATGATGCGGCCTTCACGATCGAGAATCTTTCCGCGGGGCGCGAGAATCGGCACATTTCGAATCCGGTTTTTTTCCGCAGCCGACGCATAGTAACCGCTCTGCATCACTTGCAGCCGCCACAATCCATAAGCCAGCACAAGAAAAATGGCCAGGATCGCGTACTGCGCTGCGGTCAAGCGGATTGCCGATACTTTTTCGTCGCGACCGAACATAAATTAGTGGTCAGTGGCTAGTTGCAGTTGCGCAGTTGCTAATAGCTAGTGACCAGACAAACTCTCGCAAGAGTTTGTCTGATCCGCAAAAGTCACTACCTCGAAGAACTTGGATGTAGGGAAACTTTCACCCTAATTGTAATCCGTGCGGAACTCAAGGCATTATCGAGGCGGGTAACGGAAGTCACTGCCAATGCAGATCGCCAGCAAGAGCGCTGACCACTGATCACTTACCACTGCCCTTAAGTTCTCTGCTTGAATTTATCCAGCAGAAAATACAGCCCCACCCCCAAAACCGCGTTCGCCAGGCCGGCCAGAATCTCGTGGCCCCAGCTCCAATTCAGCGTCAAACTGACCATGCCGCGGGCCACCGTGAAGTAGATCGCCTGATGCACCAGATAAAATCCCAGCGTCACCAGAAACCGCGCTCCAGCATTTTCCACATCGAGCTTGGCGCCCAGCGATGACGCGAAGTATCCCACCACAGTTTTCGCTATGCCGTAAATTCCAATGGGATACGCGCCCAGCATATCCTGCGCCAAGCCGATCGCCGCGCCGGTAAACAGCCCAGAAATCGGATTGCGCCGGGCCATGCCAAAAAAAATCGTTACCAGCAAGGGCAGGTCAAAGATGGAGAAGAACGGAAAGCGGCGAGGCACGAATGCCTGTAGAAACAGCGCCAGCAAAGGCACGCCTACGGTTACCGGGATGCTGAACCGGTAAACCTCAATCTGCTCTCCAGATGTATAAGTGATGGGCACGCTAGTGAGGGTCTTCATCCGGAACGGGCGGCTTGGGGCTGGGCTGCGGGGCAGAAGCTTTCGGCCGGTCTGCAACTAACTTCGTCGGTGAATTCACGGCATTCGATCCAGACGCGCTCACAGAATTCGCCCGAGCCGGAGTTGCTGATGTTGAACTTTCCCCGGACGTTTTGGCGACTGATGGCGTCGCACTACGTTGAATGGCATCCGGCTTCGTCGCACCTTCCGCCGAACTTTGTTGTTTCACAGCCACACCACCGCTCTGGCCATTCGCGCCAACGTTGAGGTTTCCTGTCTCTGGAGGCGCGCTCGGAGTAGCCGGGGCAGGCTTGTCCGGAACCGAGGGCAATCGTTGCGCCAGAATATCAGCAGCGCGCACTCGCGCTCCGTTGTCGACCACAGCCTTTTGTTCTTGTTTCTCTGTCACTACTAAAACTTCTTCCAACCGGCTCAAATCCGCCGAGGGTCTCACCTGAATATTCAAAAACATTTCCCGGCCCGGACTTACCTTGCTCACCGTGCCCACCGGCAATCCCTTGGGAAAAATCTGATCGCCGCCGCTGCTCAGCACCGTATCGCCGGGTGAAACTTTCTCGTCACTCATCACCCGCTCTAAAATGACCGCGCCATCGGGAGTACCCTTTAGCACGCCCTGCAACCGCGATTTCTCCAGCATCGCTCCCACGCCGCTGGTCTGATCATTGATCATTAACACGAGCGACGTCGAGGGATACACGCGCAGCACTTTGCCCACGATTCCGCCTGCCGTAATCACCGCCATGTCCGGAGCAATGCCCTCATCCGAACCCTTGTCGATATAGATTGACCGAGAAAGATCGCTGCCGCTCGATCCAATAACCTGGGCGGCCACAGTCTTTGAGATGAACTGCTCCTTAAAGCCCAGCACAGACTGAAGCCGGTGAGCCTGCTCGGCGTCTTCCGTCAGCCGCACTTGTTCCAAACGCATCTGTTCAATCTGCTGTTTGAGTTGGCGGTTTTCAGCGCGCACACCACGCAGAAAAAAATAGTTGTGCCAGATATTGCCGCTGCCATTTTGCGCCCAGACCAGCATGCGCTCGAATGGAGTAATCGTATCCACCGCCCAAATGCGGATCAGGCGAGTATTCTCCGCCTCGGCACTGCGCTTGACCTGCACCGCCAGCCCCAGCACCTGGAGAAACAACACTCCCACCAGAATGCTCAGATTGCGGTAACGGCCAAGTAGGGATTCCATAAAATCGGTGGTCAGTGGTCAGTGATTAATGGTCAGTTGCAAAGCCAAACGGAGCTTCATCGCTTCGACTGACTACCGACCACTATCCACTGACCACTGTTCTTCTACTCAATCGAAATTTTCCTCAGCAGTTTGAAATCGCTGAGCATCTTGCCAGTGCCCAACACCACACTGCATAGCGGATCGTCGGCAATCGAAACCGGCAGCCCGGTTTCCTCGCGAATACGTTTGTCCAGATTTTTCAGCAGTGCTCCACCGCCGGTCAGCACAATGCCGCGGTCACTGATGTCCGCGGAAAGCTCCGGGGGCGTCCGCTCCAACGCCACTCGAATCGCATTCATAATTGTTGACACACATTCGCTGAGCGACTCGCGCACCTCACCATCGTCCACTGTGATCGTCTTCGGCACGCCTTCGATCAGATTGCGCCCTTTGATTTCCATGGTCATGGGCTTGTCGAGCTGATGGGCAGAGCCAATCTCCATCTTGATCTGTTCGGCCGTACGTTCGCCAATCAGTAAATTATATTTCCGTTTCAGATAATTCATGATGGCTTCGTCCATCTGATTTCCGGCCATCCGTACGGAACGTGAGTAAACAATGCCGCTCAGGGAAATCACCGCGATGTCGGTAGTTCCACCGCCGATATCGACCACCATGTTGCCGCTCGGCTCGGTAATTGGCAGTCCCGCCCCGATTGCCGCCACCATCGCCTGCTCCACCAGATGCACTTCACTGGCCTTGGCGCGATAGGCCGAATCCATAACCGCGCGCTTTTCCACCTGCGTAATCTCCGAAGGCACTCCAATCACAATCCGCGGATGCACCAGCATCTTCCGGTTATGCGCCTTCTGAATAAAATAGTTCAGCATCTTCTCGGTGACTTTGAAGTCGGCGATTACGCCGTCTTTCATGGGTTTGATGGCGACGATGTTGCCAGGCGTGCGGCCCAGCATCTCTTTCGCCTCCTTGCCCACGGCTTCCACTTCGCCGGTGTTCTTGTTGATGGCGACAATCGAAGGCTCGTTCACCACAATGCCCTTGCCGCGCGCGTACACCAAAGTGTTGGCCGTCCCCAAATCGATCGCCAGATCGCTCGAGAACAGGCTGAATAAAGACCGGAGGTTGTGGGAACGTGATGAATGAAAGCCGTTGCTTGACATGACGAACTCTTCTCTCGCTTTTCCCTATTCGAACCGCTTTATTTCCGGGCGAACCCGGCCTGCATAATCTTCGTAACGCGAATCTACTCTTACCCAAAGCTACTGAATAATGATTTTCTTCTGCTGCGTGTTCACTCCGCCCTGCGAAGTCTGTGCTGTTACCGTAATCACAGCTTCGCCGGTAGCCAGTGGCGGGGTGAAGTAATGGAACGTGCCATCTGTAGTAATCATCGGCACCTCCCGTCCATTCACCATCACCCGTGCCCCAATTAGGGTCTTCCCGGTGACTTCAATTACATGTCCGTGTTGAATAAATGGATCCAGTTCCAGGTCGATAGCTTCCGTCTGCTTTCCCTTGGGAATAATCGTGAAGCGATTCTTCTCGCTCTCCACCGACTCTTTCCCCGACGCTTCGTACGACTGAACCACCCAGTAGTACGCACCTTCGCCCAGGCTTGTAACCGTAACGTCCGCTGTGCTCACTCTCTTATCTACCAGTGTAGAAGAAAAATAAGGATTTCTCGATATACGAAGGCGGTACCCAGCTGCATTCGCCATCGCCGTCCAGGAAAATTCCACGTCCTTGGTAGCCTCGTCCGAAGTAAAAATCGGCGCCATGTTCGCGGGAGAAATCGGTGTCGGCGGCCCCGTTCCCTTCGCTTTCTCCATATGGGCTTCTTCCTGCCGGAAGCTGACCTTCTCCCAATTCGCCAACTGCACGGTTTCCCCGTTGCGTGTCACTTCGCCCGCGCCCTTCTTCATCAAAATCTCATGCTGATCCGTCTTCGGATCGTTATGCACCTGCGCCGTCGATTCCGGAGAGAGCGATGCCGTCGCTCCATCCACAATCACCTGCGACTTCGATCCCTGCGAGTAAGTTGCGGTCGAAAGATCCACCGTACCTGTACTCACCGCCACCGCCACGTTCGTTTGCTGCTGATCGTTCGCCGAGTTCTCTTCAATCACGATCAGCGAATCCTGTTTCACGGTGTAACTGGTGCCGTCGTTGAATACCACCTTGGCCATGCCTTCTGACCCGGTCTGCACCACATCGCCTTTATCCAGCGGAACGTTGTAATCGGCCGCCAGCCAACTGCTGCTGTTACCCTTTTTCACCCGAACCGTGCCGTCAAGTGCCGTAAAATGCGCCTGCTGTGCCGTAGTCACGCCGCTTCCCGCAGCCGGCGCCATCCCCGCCACCCGCTCTAACACACGATTGGCCATACCATTGGCGGCCTTGATGCCGCTCTCGGTAAATTGCGGAAAAGTAAAACGCATCCCTAAAAACAATAGGAGCAACCCGGCGAGGATCATCAAGGCCACACTGCGGTAGGTGACCGTGGTCCATGCGATATGGATACCCGGTTTGCGAGTCGATGAAGACACGTGGACGAAAAACCTTATTCAACTTTGTGAAGTTGCGGTAATTCCAACGTTACCATAAGCCCATCGGCAGGAAATATGGGTAATCAACTGGGAACGTTACCTTCGTTTGCCAAGGCAGAAAACCCGCGCCGCCCGTGCTGTACCTTTTCCGGCGGCAGTGTGGAATAAGTCAGGTTGACAGCGCGATGCCATGCGGTGATACTCCGCATGTTCGGTCGCCGCATCCCTTCCCTCGCGGCGTGCCAGATGACTGAACGAATTTTTAAGCCTGGGTATTGGCGTGCTCATCAGGTTTCGTGGATTTTCTTAATCGGGAGGTTCCATGCAAATAAAGCAATTAAGTCTTGCACTTTCGCTTTTGCTGACACTGTGTGTCTGCCGCGCCACACAGGCTCAACAGGCAGGCAGAATCGAATCCATGAAATTGCTTACGCCCGACGTGGGCTGGGCTGCAACCAACAAGAAACTGTTCTGGACAACCAACGGCGGCGCGCAGTGGAAGGACATCACGCCGGCTGGATCATAAGGAACAACGCGTCTCTTCGGTTTTCTTTCTGGACGCGTCCACAGGCGGGGTGCTGCTCAAGTGCGCCGACGATCGCGACCCGCTGATCGACGATGCCTGCTTCGAGTTCGCAACGACCACCAACGCAGGCGAGAGCTGGTCGGTCGCTCATCCAAGGTTTGCCGATCCCGTCCCCCCTCCGTCATCACCGAAGACGGGCAGGGATTTTCCGGGACAACGTTCCTCGACTTCACCGACGCGCAACACGGCTGGGCGATTTTGAAGAGAAATCTGCACGTGGAAGCGAGCTCAGGTGAAATGCTCCGGACCGTTGATGGCGGCCGCACATGGACGCAGCTCCCACATGACAGCCTGCCAATGGCAGAAAACTTTCACTTCATCAATGCCAAGGACGGGTGGATAGCTGGCGGCGGTCAACCGGAGTCCGATCTCTATGTAACGCGTAACGGCGGCGATACCTGGAGCCAAGTAGCGGTCCCCCCTCCGGCCGAAATCAAGGTCGAAGCTTGGCCCCCAACGAAGAACGGTGTCTGGCCGGATTACCATCTGCCATTCTTCGAGAATGCGACGCGTGGGTTTTTGATCGGGAGTTATTGGGATGGATCGCAGCCAACGTCCGTGTTGTTCTCCACGGCTGACCTAGGGAGTACTTGGAAATTCGAGCGAGTGCTTCCAAGCATTGATGGAGCGATCACAATTCTTCGCGGAACGATCTTCGCGGTTTCCACGCCTCAGACCATGGACAGACTTACGTTTGTACGGCTGCCACTTGCCAACAAGGCTGCCATCCCTGCTGGCGTTACGGCGAACATTCACGACATTCCAATACAGCACCGCAATCTGGGGGCAGGCCGCGATGCGCTCGACATGTTCAGCGATGCTCATGGCTGGCTCCTTGCGGACGAACTGCTGGCGACATCGGATGGAGGTGCGACTTGGGCTGACGTAACGCCGCCGGACGCCGCCTTCCTTAGGGCGTGTTAACACTATCGCAGGGCCTCGACGATCAAGGCGAAGTTGAGAAATCCAAGAAAGAGAGCGTCGAGTTTGTCGAAGCGGGAGAAGATGCGCCGGAAGCCCTTGAGTCGGCGAAACAGCCGTTCCACTTCGTTGCGCTTGCGGTAGAGAGCCTTGTCGTACTGCCAGGGCTGCAGGCGATTACGCTTGGGAGGAACCACGGGGATAAAGCCGAAATCCAGCGCCAGTTGCCGGGTTTCGTTGTCTTCGTAGGCGCGGTCCATGATCAGGTGCAGGGGCGCGGGCAGCGGTCCGATGCCGCCCAGTAACAGGCGGCCCTGCTGGGCATCCGAGGCTTGGCCGGGCGACAGCGCGAAACTTATGGCCGTTCGAGCATTCGCGGCAACCATAGGAATCTTGGTGCTCCATCCCCCGCGACATTTGCCGATGGCCTGGGGACCGTTTTTTTTAACGCGCCGGTGCCGTCGGGATGCACTTTGACGATGGTGGAGTCCAGTTTGACGGCCGTGATCTGGATGCGCACGATCTGCTCGCGCTGCAATTGCTCGAAGATGCGATCCAAAACGCCGTTCTTGGACCAGCGATTCATGCGTGTGTAAATCGTGTGCCAGTTGCCGAAACGCTTGGGAAGTCCGCGCCATTTGCAGCCTTGCTCGGCGACATAGAGAATCGCGTTCAGCACCGCGAGATTGGTCAGGCTCACGTTGCCGCGCTGACGGGGAAGACTGGACTCGATGCGACTATACTGCGCCTCGGTAATCTCCATACAAGAGAGAATACCACCCAATTCTATTTAGTGTTAACACGCCCTAGGCGTCGTTTATGTTCAGTCAGCTTCTGACGAAAACCAAGTTGCTCCCTGTGCCGACAGCTGACAGAATTTTTTCGCCGGCCTCTCGGTGGCGTAGCTAGATCACGAGCCGCCATTACAATGAGGGGCCGACGAAAGGATTCGGAAAGGTGTCCCACCATCCCGAAGCCAGAACAGAAAAGCTGCCCGAATCGTGAAGCAAAAGCCGCGCTTTGTAAGCGCGGCTTTGCTCAAATCATGCGCGACTTCGTTCAACTGGAGGCGGGGAGCGTTACTTGCTGCTAAGCCACGCCGCAATAACATTACGATGGGACGACAAACATTGATATGCTCCCTGGTTGTGAATTTGGCAACATAGCGCTGCTTCTACGGCTTGCCCGGTCGCACCCGCTTTCCACGCCATTTCTGTGGCACCCATCATATTCGTGCGATCCCAAACGTTGCCCAGAATGGCTTGTCCGACGGGCGCTGGCAATGGCACCCCGGTCCCAGCCAAGGCGTTAAGGCCACAGCTGGCGCCCTCATTGAAACCGTGGTCCCTTGAGCACCACTCAAGGTGGGCTGGCACATCTCCGGCACAGTCTTGTGCGAAAGAGATCACCGGAACCGCAAGTGCGAACATCAGAAGAACGCGGGCTAATTGTTTCATAGACTTCCTCCTGGATTTCTCAAAGCTTTTGCGGCGTCTCAGCGAGCTGATCCGCCTTTGATTCAATAAGGCGGACAAACCCGGAAAAAAGGGACATGACGGAGGACTCCAGTTTTCGAGCAATCTAGCTCGGACGCAATTCGAGAGCCTTGAGGGACAGTGTTTGCCATTCTTGGGAGGTTGAGACGTGGAATCTCAAGTTATGCAGATCCTTGCTGAGATTCGCACGGGGGACATTGACCGTCCCGATCTGCAGGAATCGCTCATTGCTGGCCCTTGACTCCAGAGTCCTGAGATACAATGTCAGCCATTCTTGGGGGTGGTTAAAAGTGGCTTCCCAGCCTAGCGAGGTTACTCAACTACTAATCCAACTCCGTGCGGGTAATCGCGAAGCTGAAGAAAAGCTGATCTCGCTGGTGTATGCCGAGCTTCGACGCCTAGCTGCGCATTACTTACGAGGGAAACGCCCCGACCATACTCTGCAGGCAACCGCTCTGGTTAACGAGGCCTATATCCGCCTTACCGGGCTTCACGATGTCGACTGGCAGGACCGTTCACATTTCTTCGCCATTGCCGCCACGATGATGCGGCGCATTTTGGTGGACCACGCCCGCGGCCAGCGAGCAGGCAAGCGGGAAGCGTTGCACAACGCTGTTAGCTTCGAGGAGGCGCTGGTGGTGTCTCCCGAGCGATCGGAGGAGGTGATCGCCGTGGATGAAGCACTCGACAAGTTTGCACGATTCGCACCCCGCAACGCCAAGGTCGTCGAAATGCGCTATTTCGGCGGCTTGAGTGAAAAAGAAATCGCCGCCGTCCTCGATATCTCGGTACGTACCGTGAAGCGCGACTTTAAGATTGCCAAGGACTGGTTGTTCGCCGAGCTAGAACGCGAACGCACGTAGCGCGTAGATTTTTTTGGACCCGTTTTCGTTAACCCTTCGAATACGATTACATCGCCATGAATCCCGACCGTTGGGAGCTTGTTGCGAAGATTCTCGACGCCGCGCTCGACCAACCCCAGAGCGCGCGGAACGACTTCGTCCGGCAGGGTTGCAAAGGCGACGAGGAACTCGAAGCCGAAGTACTCAGGCTTCTGGCGGCAGACGAACAAGCCGGCAGTTTCCTGGAGCGGCAACCCTTTCCCACGACGGAACTCTCGCAGCCGGCTCGCACTGCTTCACTCCTCAACGCAGGAACAACCCTCGCTGGACGTTTTAAGATTCTGCGTTTCATCGGCCAGGGCGGCATGGGCCAGGTCTACGAAGCCATCGACCTGGAGTTGAATGCACGAGTGGCTCTCAAGGCAATCCGTCCGGATATCTCCTCGGACCCGCGCATGATTTCCCGCTTCCGGCGAGAAGTTCAGCTCACGCGCCGTATCACCCATCCCAACGTTTGCCGCACTTTCGACATTGAGCGCCACTCCTCGACCGCCGCTGACGGCTCAAGCAGCGAACTCATCTTTCTCACCATGGAATTGCTGGAGGGCGAAACCTTGGCCGACTTTCTCCGCCGCCAGGGCCGCATGACCACCGCTGAAGCTTACCCGCTCGTTCTGCAAATGATCGACGCTCTCAGTGCAGCCCACGCCGCGGGCGTTATTCATCGCGACTTCAAGCCCCCGAACGTGCTGCTCGTGTCTGTGGATAGTGTTCAAGCATCAAGCAGCGCGTCGCATTCGAATGCGCCCATGATCGAACACCTCCGCGTCGTCGTAACTGACTTCGGTTTGGCGCGCGCCATTCTACCCGAGGGACAAGTTTCCGCAGAGCACGTCGCCACATCTCTGACCGGTAATCAGGGGCTGATGGGGACGCTCATTTATATGGCGCCCGAACAATTCGAACGCGGTGAAGCCACCGCAGCGAGTGACATCTACTCCCTCGGCCTCGTGATGTACGAAATGATCACCGGTTCCCGCCCTTTCGCCGACATCATCCCCTTCGCTGAGGCCGCCAAACGTTTAAAGCAGGCCGCGCCTTCTCCGAAGATTCTTGTGCCCGAGTTGGACCCGGCGTGGGAAGCCGCCATTGTCCGGTGTTTGGCGATCGATGCGGGAATAAGGTTCGATACTGTTCGGGATCTGGCGCAAGAGCTTACTCCCGGAGGAGAAGGTTCGACTCATCGATCCAAGCGAAAATCTAACTGGATATCTGCACAGCTTATAAATCCCGTTAAAGCGTCCGCCGAGATGACAATTTGGTGGCGCGTTGCTTCTTTGATAATCATCCTGTTTGCAGTGTCCCTTTCGGCGGTCGTTCTACGCCATTATCAAGTGAAAAGTAATGCGAAGCTGGCTGGGGGATCAACGGTGCTTCTGACGGAAATACAAAACAGTACCGGCGACAAGAGATTCGATAACACGACGGAAGTAATCCGTCATCAGCTCTTTCAGTCCCCTTATTTCAATCTTATGGATACGGGCCGCATTCGCGAGGTACTTACTCAGATGAAAAAGCCCGAGAATGCGCCGCTCGATCCGCCAACCGCGCGTGAAGTTGCCATGCGTGCCGGCGCTCCACGCGTAATCTTCGGCGCAGTGTCGCGTGTGGGTGATAGATATGTGCTCGACCTCGGCATCGAGCAACCGGACAACAATCTCCGGCGCGCGCGTGCGCAATGGGAAAATCATTGGACCTGGAACATGTCCTCGGTCAGTTCGGACAAAGAAATTCCAACCGCATTTCTCAGCGCTGTCCGCGACGGAAGTGACTGGATTCGCAGCGAGGTCGGCGAATCCGCCAATGACATCGCGCGCATCGACATCCCCCCGCAGGACGTGACTACCGAAAACTGGAACGCCCTCTCAGAATTCGCAGAAGCGGAAAAACTCAACTCAGCTGGTCGAACTGAGGATTCCATCATTGTGCTTCAGAACGCGGTCGTAGCCGATCCGCACTTTGCATTAGCCTATACGCGTCTGGCGGACGAG
This sequence comes from uncultured Acidobacteriaceae bacterium, assembly GCA_963818235.1. Classification (GTDB taxonomy): domain Bacteria; phylum Acidobacteriota; class Terriglobia; order Terriglobales; family Acidobacteriaceae; genus Sulfotelmatobacter. The sequence goes on along the minus strand of CAWFRI010000003.1, from coordinate 598,335 downwards.
TTGGTCTCCCTTAACCGTTACGACGAAGGCTATCGTGCCTATCGCAACGCACTGGCCGAGGAATCGCAGCAGCGAATCACTCGCAGAGAAAAAGACCGCCTTCAAGGAATCTATGCTTCGGATACCGAGGATTTCAGCACCGCCGAGGCCGCTTTTCGAGACTACACCGTCTACTATCCGAATGATTATCTCGGGTGGTTTTATCGAGCCTATCCCCTAATGATGATGGGCAAGGTTGAAGAAGCGATCACTACGCTGAAGAGGGCAGTGGCATTAAACCCAACAGGAATGTCCGCCGCTTCCCACATCGCGAGATTCAATTTGATTCTGGGAAATTTTGAGGAAACATCAAAGTGGATTCAGTATCTTCGCGATAATCACTACGTGTCGGACGCCGACTTCGATGAGGGCGAAGCTAAATTCCTGCAGGGAAGCTATCAAGAAGCACAGACTAGCTTCTCAAAGCTGAAGGATTCCAAGAGCACTCTCTACCGGACATTTTACTTTTCCATGATGGCGCGTCTGTCTGCGGAACTCGGCCAATATTCAGTGAGCACGCGTTTCCTGGAACAAGGCATGGCGTTAGACATTGAGACGGGAGACACTGTTCACCGCGTAGACAAGCTCTTAGATCGTGCGTACATCAACTTCAAGCGCGGAAACTATACGAAATGCCTGCAAGATATTAGGCAGTCTCTCGATTTAGATCGTAGCCTCTTGCGATCGCTAGATGCCAGCACCTTGTTGGGCCAGGCGGCGTACGCGGCGCCGCTCAATGAAAGACCAGAGGTAGCGATGGAGCTTCGAAGAATCGAGGCGGAATTCCCTCGCGGCCAATTCAAACCTATTTCGGAAGTTGCACGTTTGCGCCTGCGCGGGGAAGTCTTGCTAGCTGAAGGCAAATGGGAAGGTGCGCTTGACCGATTCCGAACGGCAAGCCGGATGGAAGCTCCGGCAAGAGACAAAGAATACCTTGCCAGAGGTTTACTGGCGGCCGCCGACTACACCCACGACCGAGCGATGGCAACAAACTACCGCAAAAGTGCCCTCGCGATATATTCGACGTTCGCCTCGAAACCAGGACAAACTTGGCAATGGTCGCTGTCCTCTCCGCCCGGGTACCTCTCGGACGAGCTTCTTGATTTTGCGAAAACAGCGTCGCTGAACGGAAAGGCGGACGAACCCGCTAGGGCGGCACTTAAGGTTTATCTCTCCCGAAGGTCCCACGAAAGATGTCGAAAAGGCCAACAAACTTCAGTTGTCAGTGGCTTTCACGAATTCAACAAAATAGGAGAAAAAAATGACCAGTAATTCATCGGGCAGGAAAACCGCCGGAGTGACGAGACGGGCAATGCTCCAAACCACGACCGCTGCCGCCACAGCTGTTGCCTTCACGCTGAAACCAACAACGGCCGATGCGGCCTGTAATCTACCTGCACATCCCGTCGAATACAATGCGGCCAACCCCCTTACGGATCAGAACATCGCCCCGCTGTTTGCGGCGTGGTTGATTCTGACTACGAATGCGCCTGATCCGCCGAGCTCCCTTCTCATTCAGGAGGTCGCCAACCTTGGCCCTGTAACCGCGGACTTTATTTTCGGTATTTACAACAATCAAGACTGTAAGCAGGCGTTCCTAACGGTGAGAAATTACTTTGGCTGTCTTGCACACCATTTCGCTCCCACTCATACGGGGTCGACGCCGCCCCCTTACAGCGGAGGCCAGTGTCCCGAGATTATAGATACGATCAGCCCAGTCTCAACGGTCAATACCTCGCACCCAGCAACTACCTGTGCGGTCAACAACCCGTCCTCCACCGGTCTTATTTGTCCGGATTGTTTCCCACAGGAATTGAAACTCAAGCCTCAAAAGAAGTAGCCGGTTCCAAGCGGAAGAATAACGAGGAAGGACCTCAATGCCAACTCGCAGCGGATATTGGGTTTTGCTGATATTCTTCTTGGCCTTAGGCTGCCGGACAGCCCACGGCCAAGTTTCAAATCCTGATTACAAGCCCTTAAAACTGCCCTCCGGTGATCCCTTTCCAAGTTCCGAGGCAGAGCTGCTTCACATGCGAGACAAGCCTGATGGAGAAGCGATCAGGAGAATGCGCGCCCACGCTTGGGATATTCTTGGCGGCCTTGTTGCTGGCGCTGATCCAATTTGGGATACCTGGTACACGAAGTGCGACCTGTACCTCGAAGTAGACAAATGTGGATCCGGACTCAAACAAAAAACGCCGAGCCCTCGCCGCTTGTTGCGAAGCCTGGAAATACCTGCACAGTCACTGAACTCCTTGGAATCCCTCGCGCCGGACTCGCAGGCGCAAGCCGTACCCTCCGGAACCTACCGCGAGGCGCTGGCTAAATTCATTGCAGACTTCCGGGCCAAACCACAGGTAGCGAGTGTACTCTTTGATCAAGAAGCCGCAGACCATATAACTAATAACTGCCTTTTTCCCGACGATAACGTGGGGCAACACCGGAAACCCTCCGACTGTCCCCCAATACCCATAGCCCCGGGCAAAGTGGCGACATTCCCGAAAGCCTCCGTCGTTATAAAGGCGATTTGGGCGATTGTAGGGCCCGATCAAACGGAGATCACAGTTTTTTCTCCGGAGCTATGGAATGAAATCCACTCGGCAGCGCGAACATCAGAAAACAATCCGTATAATTTTAGAGAATCAATGACAATCGACCTATCCCCCGGCAAACCCTGCCCGGGAGATAAAATCGAAGATAAAAGCGTTCCTCTGAATTGCTTCTATCACACGGAACCTCTTACAAAAGAGGATCTGGACACAATTCCAAGGGGAATTGTTCATCTCGGGTCCGTCAACAACTGGAAAGTCGGGAACAGCTTGGTCCTCCTTGGGCTGCATGTTACTACCAAAGAGATCGGCGATTGGGTATGGGCAACCTTTTGGTGGAACAAGCGTGTAACGAGCGATTGGCATGGAAACGGTCGTCCTAACACCTTGAGATCGGCGCCCTGGAATCGCTATCTAACAGATACCACTTTAAGTGGTATGACGCCGTTCGAGCAGGACGGCGGGCCGAAGATATGCTTTAATCCTTTCCTCGAAACGGACGCCAACATTCAACACGGAATCATCTCAAACTGCCTGCAATGCCACAGTAAGGCAGCTTTCGGAAGTGTGCCGCAGGTCGACCCATACAAGCTTGGAGTCCTTGATCGCGACGGGCAAAGACTCGCTAGCGGGGACCATCCGGTGCCGGAGTATTTCGACACCATGGTCAGCACTGACTTCATCTGGAGCATCGCTGATGCGCAGAACCACAGAGTAAGAAAAGTTGTTATGGATCTACAAGTTGTTGCTCAAGCTCTGAAGTAAACGTCTTCCGGCGGTGTTTACCGTGTCTTCAGCAATTTAGCGCTAATGTAGGTTCGGCTACGCCCCAGCATTCACGCCCTAGGTTCCCAGTGTTTGTCCCCTTTCCCTCCCCTTTCTCGCCTTATCCATTGAGCATCCGGACGCGACCGTTGGAACATTGATTCCTAGGCCAGCGCGCCTGCTCCTGGAGGGCGTATGGACAACTCATCTGCAACCACCCTGGCTACCACTCTAACCGTGCCGTTTGCGGCTGGCTTTGTGGTGCAACGGTTTTTGGAGATTCTCGATCCCGTCACCGTCAAATTTATTCAAAACCCCAACACCAAAAAGATCGTTCTTGGATTCGTGTCACTGGGCATTGGGCTGGCGCTGGCGGCGGACATGGACATCAGGATTTTTCACCAGTTGCTTAATAGCACCGCCGACACGCCATTGACCAACTGGCTCGATTACTTTGCCACTGGAGTTTTCGTCAGCGGCGGCACCGAAGGTTTTAACAGCCTGCTCAAGTTCGCCAACTACAAGAAGGAATCCACGAAAGCCGTGACCGACGGGCAACAGCCCCAGAACCCACGGGAAGCGCCTCCGGCCCCAGCGCGACTCCGTGCATAGAGCCGGGGCTCTGAACCGCAAGCAAGTACCCACGGACCAACGAAAAATCGAACCACCAAGGAGTACACCGTGCTTATAACTACTTCGTCTTGCAGAATGCCAAAAATATTACGCAGCCTCGCGCTGCTAACCTGCATGGCTTTGACGGTCGCGTTTTGTTGCGCGCAAATCGGCCGGGTGCCCACGCCGGCAAGGCGCGGCGCAACCCCCTATTCCTCCATTTCTTCTGAACAGACGCCGTCAGCCAAAGAGAGTGCGCCGAGCCATGCGCAGGCTGCGCTCACCACAGTTCCAGGGGTTGTCGCCACCTACCAGAATTGCGATCTCAAAACCAGGAAAGCTGGTTTTGGCAAAGTCGGCCTCGGGTTGGTGGCGACGCAAGAATGCGATGTACAAGTAGCCGCAGGTAATCCGATCGTCAGCATTGACATTAGCGATAGCAATGGTGCCGACCCGTCGCCGGTTTTCAAGAATGTCACCACGAAAACTAAAGGAGATCCGTGTAATCCTACGGATCCTCTGGAAAATAACAAAGGCGGTACTTGCGAGGTCGGGGTTGGATTTATGCCAGCCGACGATCACAGCACCGTTACTGCGACTCTGACTGTCACATTCTGGGATCGGACGAGCATCCCGATCACCCTTTCAGGCAGCGGCGGCTCAGCGGCGGGTTGCTCGGCTACGGCGAATATCTTTCTGCCACTGCATCAAGGTTTCGAGCCGGGAAAGATTTACCCGTTTGCCCCAAAGGGGATGTCGCCAGACTTGGCAATTGCACTTTATAAGGCCTTCGGAGACCCCATGAGAAAGTCGGTGGTAAATTGCTTCTACTCAACCAACAATCTGTTCTCTTATTTCAATCAGTTTCAATCCATCTACAACGCGGCTTCCGGTTCGACCACGGTCAGCGCAACAATTGGCACCCTGAATTTTGCCAGTGGAGCGCAGTTGACTGTAGAAACTCGACCACAGATCGGAACTCCTACAAGTTCCGGCACGGTAGCCTCTACGCCAGTGTCTGGTCCACCCCCACTTTCCTCCACCGCTGCGGCGCAAGGCGCTCAGAACATACAAAATGGCGGCACTGTTCTTGCCTACGGTCTATATCCGCTCATTTCCCACCAGGCAAATCCGCTGTTCAGCCTCTCGGCGGTTGTACGCGAAGGCGCGGACCTGCAAAAGTTCAACAACACCAGCATCACTTCCACCAATCCCTCGACGCACACGTTTGTCGGGCTACAGAGCTACTTGCAATACAGCTCGTCCAACAGCGCGACGAATTCCAGCGACCCCGCCGGCCAAATCTTTCTGGGCGCAAGTTACGGGTACAACCTGATGAATCACACGTATTCGGAGCAAAACGGCTTCGGCGGAAGAGTGAATACTCAAATCGCGCAGGTCAGCGCGGGAATCTTGTTCAGCGGAAATGTCAGGCTCGCGGCTTCCCGCGGATTCGGGCCGTCGCAAAAGTATATCGATAGCACGAGCATGATCCAAAAAACCGCCAACGACTTCCAGACCTGGTCGATCGCAATCGCATATCAATCCTCGGGGGCGGGTAAAACGAAGTGAAAGGGGTCCACAGATTGCTCTCAAGTTCTGTGGCGATAAACCTTCGTCTCCTATTCGACATCCAAGTATTCAGCCCTGGAATTGTTCAAGGCGATTATGGCTGGCCGGAACGCCCTTGCGGAGAATGGACATTTGGTCCCAACAACGGACGTCTTTCTTCGGAAGACACGATGTTCGCGGGAGAGAAAACCCTCTATTTGGTTTGGCGGGAATTTGGAAATTACTCTCCAACCTCTTCATTCGTGACCAACGATTTTTATTGCGTGAATTATCCGGAGAATCCGCTTGTAATAACGTTCAATCAGACGTCGGCAGATCAAGTCCAGCCCATTCTATCGACGTTCGAGTTCTTGAATCCCCCCGCCTCTTCCGCCTCCTTGTAATTCCTTTACGTCTTCTTGGCCATCACGGTCAAAGTGTCAGAGTTCTTACCGACTAAAGTCAGCCTTCAACAATTCAAGTCGTTCCGTTGTCTGACCTCGGTAGATCAGCAGGGTCAGCCCTGTCGCGATCGATTGCATGCTCTTCAGAGTAATCTCCTCGCGGGAAGATGTTTTTGTTGCAACAAACTCGCTTCGGGGAAAGACGACATTTCGCGCAACATCTCTACCTGAGTCCATGTCTACAAAATATATTCTCTTCCCGTCATCGATCGCGAGGGTTTCCGAACTGTAAATCTTACCCACGACTTTCCCCCTGATCACCGACTCCGTTGTCTCGCGCGAACCAACATAGTATTTAATGACTTTATTCCCACTCGTTAGATAGAAAGAGTGAGCATCGTTGCTCCAGGCCAAGGGCTCACCTTGGGCAATGACTTTCACTGGACCGTGGACCAAGCCGAAATGATCAACAGACCTGCCCTCTATGATTCCGCTATTGCTCTTCGAGTCTACGGCATCATAAACCCACACGAGAATGTCCGATGATTTCGGGGACATCATGGCAGAGCAGAAATACTGCCGATAAGCCGCGCCGCGATCTTCACTTGCGGTCGGCGTCGATGTTGTCAGCTTAATTGGGCCAGATCCGTCGATCCCGATTGAGTAAATGTCCGACGGGTAGTACCAGGTTCCCCCTGAAACACTGACCAGCACCTGCTTCCCATTTGGGGTGAACATCGGGCTATCGAACACGGCATTCCCAAATTCCACTTCCCGTTGTAAGAGCGTGTCTTTATTTGTTGCCAAGTTGCGCAAATGCAGACCGTCGGCGGCAACGTACACAAGTAAGTGACCATCCGGACTGAGATTCGCTCCTCCCCCGAGATGCTGACCTGTGTCGATGGTTGCAGATACCGGAGCGGTATCGCTCGCGGCGCGCAGATACCCGGATGTGTTTAGCATGCAACCTCCGACGCACGCGAACGCCGCAAACTGAAAGATGCTGGCAATCCTGGTGAATCTTCTCAAACAATCGAGCATGTCCAAGCTCCTATTTCAGAATCCGTAAGCAGCCCAAATGCTCTCAAACAGATAAACTCCTCCTCCAGTCGCCGAGGATTGGATGAACGGGGTGTACCTATATTGAGCATAAGTAGCGGCGGTCTGAATCTGAAAGGCAACAACTTGCCGTCCAATGCCTGTCACGTAGTGCTGAATGTTGAATTTCGGCTCCTGCAGGAAAAATGGTTCCGATGGGGTCAGGCCGAACTGAGTGGCAAATGTGTTTGCAGAGCAATTGATTTGGCTAAGGAAATCGCTCGCCTTTCCACATCCCATCGCCCAATTCAATGCACCAACACCAGGTAGTTTACCCGCAACAACCAGACTGTTTTCTTTCTCGGCGGTGGCAAGAAGAACTTCAGGATTGATTCCGTATGTAGTGGCGGCATTTTCGAAGACGCTCGAAGCTAACATCCCTGTGCTACCTAACGCGAAAGGTCCGCATGGAGCATTGCACTCCTGCGGCGGGCTGGATACATACACCTGTTCCCCTTTATCCAGTTTGCCATTCCCATTTTGATCGATGAACCCTCCCTGATCGCTAATTATTACGAGCTTGGACATGAAAGAGCCCTGTCCGTCCAGAAAGGACTGAATAGCACTCGCACTCATAGCGTTTGCATCGGTGAACTCGGCGTCTGTGACTTGTGACTGATGAAAGTCGAACGCCGCATAATTGAATATCTGGGTCAAAGTCGGGAACTGTTGCGACCCGATCGTCCCGCTCACCGTGGCAGGAACTGTTGTCGTATCGCTCCATCCGAAGCTAAGCATACCAGCTGTGAAACTGCCGGTTCCGAGACCGGAACTACCAGTCCCGATATTGCTGACCTGTCCAAAGTTCGTGGAAAGCGTGATTTCCGCCTGTTGGGGCGGCGTTACGATAGCTGTGAGGCTGGTAGTTTCTGCGCCATTGGCGAAGACTATGTTTCCAGAACAAGATCCCCATGAAGATTTGCACCCAACATTGGGAGCAACAGCGAGCGATGAACTTGAGATCGAAAAGGAGTAGAGGTTGTCGTCGTTAGAGCCGATATACACTACGCCATTCGTCACGGCGGGCGACGAAGGGAAAATGGTGCCGGCGGTGGTATAGCTCCACAGTTTGGCGCCGGTGGTGGCGTTTAACGCGTATATGTTGCCATCATACGAGCCGATGTACACCACCCCATTCGCCACGGCGGGCGATGAATCCACATTGCCACCTGTGGCGTAGCTCCACAGTCTGGTGCCGGTGGCGGTGTCTACCGCGTACACGTTGTAGTCTTGTGAGCCGATATACACCACCCCATTCGCCACGGCGGGCGACGAAAGGTAAATGTCGTCGGCGGTGGCGTAGCTCCAAAGTTTCGTGCCCGTCGTGGCGTTCAGCGCGTAAATGTTGCTATCGGCCGAGCCGACATACACCACCCCGTTCGCCACGGCGGGCGAGGAATCGACAGGACCACCGGTGGTGTAGTTCCACAGTTTGGCGCCGGTGTTGGCGTTCAGCGCGTAGATGTTGCCATCGCCTGAGCCGACATACACCACCCCATTCGCCACGGCGGGCGAGGAATCCGGAAAGATGCCGGTGGGGTAGCTCCACAGTTTGGTGCCGGTGCTCGCGTTTAGCGCGTAAATGTTGCCGTCATACGAATTGACATACACTACTTCATTCGCAACGGTGGGCGCTGAAGTTTCCACAGCGCCACCGGTGGCGTAGCTCCACAGCTTGGCGCCGGTGCTGGCGTTTAGCGCGTACACGTTGTCATCAAACGAGCCGACATACACAACCCCATTCACAACGGCGGGCGCTGAATCCACGGGGCCACCGGTCGTGTAGGCCCACAGTTTGGCGCCGGTGCTGGCGCTTAATGCGTATATGTTGCCATCATACGAGCCGACATACACAACCCCATTCACAACGGCAGGCGAGGAAGCGACCCCACTAAAAGTCGCGTAGCGCTATTTCAGGCTGAGGCCTCCAACATTGCTCGCGTTAAGGAGAGTCTCATACGGGTTCCAGCGTTCCATGTTGGTTCTATGGAACTCTGTCCAATCGCCAGTCGCTTGAGCGCTCAAACGTGCTGGATTGGCAGTGAAAACAATTGCGAGTGCTGCACAAGCGACGATAACGTGGCAACGCAATAGGAGACGTGCTATCTGCTTCGAAATATGCGCGAAATTGTGCGAGACGTCCGAATGCATCGCGCTACCTCCGAGATGTGCCTAGCACGGTTAGTCAAACCTGCTACATTGGCGGCCGGCGGCAAATATAACATGAAGGGATGACTCTTGGCCTGGATCAAAATGGCTCGGTGCTACAACCTGAAAGTCCCGTTGCAATTCTTAACGGAAATACCGAAAGAAGATCAGCGAAGTAGGCACCGTCTACAAAATCGACACCATCGATGTAGACGGAAAACCAGAAGTGCAGTTTAAGTGTTTGAAAATAATGGTCGGGGAGAGAGGATTTGAACCTCCGACCCCCTGGTCCCGAACCAGATTCTAGCATTTATTGAGTTCTATTGAATTCTGTAGGCCGCAAACGATTGCTGTTGAAGGCGTTGCAGCCACCGCCGTGTGACTTGTTGATCTTTGTTGAGCCTCGGTGCTTCGGGCCGCTACAAATTCATCTACACTCACTTGCGCGTCTTAATGGGTGCCGATGTGCCGATGCTACCGCAGAGGCAGACTCGGGCCACGAGAATTCGTCAGTCAACGTTCTTCTGCAGCCAAAAAACGCAGGTGCTCGTCCCCGAGATTTGCTCCCAGCCCTCAACGGTCTTTGCCGGACACCGAGCGACTACCAGCCTCGCGCGAGCGGTAGCCAACGCGTCATACACACGATGCTTTCTCTCGTCCGGGAGGTCCCAGAAATTCTCAGTTGCTCCGCCGCGGCCTACCTCTGCGACGATTCGCAGCTTCGCCAACCTTGCCCAATAAATACCCGGGCCGTCGTCCGAAACAACGGCTACCTTGTCGCCAGGCCGGGTCCCCGAGTGGATTAACTGCTCAGCTGCGGCTAGGTCCTCCATCGTGGAATTAGGACCCGCACCCGAATTCACCAGGTGATGAGTGACATAGCGTACCGTGAGATCGAGCGTGCTTAGAGTCATGGTTATGAACACTGCCACCGCCACATAAGCAGCGCACCTTTGGTCGGCCGGGCGGAGCCTGACCGCGGCAAGAATGGCCAGAAATAATAAGAGAACAAAGCCGCCAAGATATCTGTCATTAACCACCAGCGGCACATAGGCAGCCATGCCGACCAGGCAAATTGCCACCAGGGACCATAACTTGCGCAATCCCGCCCACCACAACTGACCGCCAAGCAGCGCGAAAACAATTACCCCTACCACGAGATCTGGTTGCTCACGCAACAGAATCCGGACCTCACTGGGTATCGTTTCGGCAAGGACTTGCAGTTGCGGCTTCAGCCTGAAACGCGGATGCACTCCTTCGTTCCAGTAGGAGGGATCAGTCCAGGGAGGGTAAGTGCCCGGCACCGGTCCATCAAACTCGAATACCGGCGGATGCGTCATGATCTGGCGCGTGGGATGCACCGGCTTCCCCCCTCCCGGAATCTCACCCTGCCAGTTCGACCATGACATGCGCGGAAACACATACCGAGCGTAGTTCAGCCTCCCCGTTTCCCCAATCGTAAACCGCCCTTTTTGTTTTGAGAGCAGCAGAATCAGCGGCGTGGTGACGCAGAGAAAAACCAATGCGGCGGTAGCGATTCCAATCCGCCAGCTTCGCGATGAGGGTTTCCAAAAGTACGAGCACAACAGGGAGAAGACACCGAGCGGCAACAGTATGGTCTTGACCCAATACCCGATTCCCAGCACCAGCCCGAAGAATACAAACCGCCGCAGCGACGGATTTTGCCGTAACCCTAACAGCGCGCCTCCCAGCAAACAGATGCAAAGCATCACCATCAAGTCGGGGCCGACGCCGTAAATGCTCACAACCTCCAGTGAGGTCCACAGAAATATTGCATAGCCGAGCAGAATCAACGACCACTCTGGTAGCGGCGAAGTTCCGGGATCAGACTCACGAGGCTCGCTACAAAACTTGATCAAGCGGTGAAGGAAAAATCGAAAAGCCGCCAGCGTCGCCAGAAACATGAAAAAGTTCACGATGTGTACCAGCGGAAACTCAAACCTCGGCGAAGGCTTGACCAAATTCACAACGATGCCCAATATCCAGGGATACACCGGACTCCACCATGCATTCAAAGCATTCGCCCAATCGTGGCGTGCGAACGAATCCCCCAAGTCGAGATAGGAAATTCCGTCCAAGTTCATTGAGTATCGCCCAGCCCAGGTATGAATGAGCCCAAGAACTAAGGTCGAAACCACGAGGAACATTTCTAGACCGGCAATGAAACTCAGGCGCTTTGGCGTTTTCAATCGGAAGTCCTTCCTGGATTTGAAGACAGCCAGTATTGCATACCAACTCGGTCTTGAGGACATTCCCAGCTCAAAACCGAGGATGGAAAAGAAGAAGAGTTTTCGTATTCTTCCTGAACGAAAGCTGGGGCAGGTCAAACCAACTGAGATACCGGAAAGAACTTGCCCGACGACAGGAGCGGCTTTGGCAACATCAGCCACGATTCCACCCATGCCGGCTACCGTCTGGACCGCTCCAAGAGGAGAAGCATCACTCGCCCCGTTTGCGGTGGTAAAACTATTCCCGCCCCCAGTTGCAATCTCCCAAGGATCGCTGTGCCATTCGAAACCGCTGCGGCTCCGTTGAAAAGGCTAAGCTCTGCGGAAACAGCGCCACCCCCAAGAATCAGTCCTATCGCATCAATCCCAGTGCTCAAAGCACCTTTAGCAATAGCTTTCGTGATACATGGGTTCTTGTACGACGGAGTAGAAGGAGCAGCGTTGATGGTAAGCCCGTTGGGTTGCGGCGATCACTCCGGGGGCGCCTTCCTTCGTATGCGCTCATCCTGAGGTGCATTCGGACCTTGCATAAATTTCCCCACAGCGGAAAGAACCCAGAGCATGACGTACAAATCTGCGATGCCAAAGGGTACGATCATGATGGCGGGAATCCACCTGATGGTCCAGGGAATAAACAAAATCAACGGGAGATGGAGCGCCGCGAGCAGGGCCATGGTGACCCAAAACCACACATGCCGCCTCAACTGCCACCTCAATGCAATCGCGACGGCAACCATGCCAGCCGATATAAGAGAGGGGCGTGCGAGGTCAAATCTCCTGAAATGTATAAACAGGAGCGCCAGAAGGACCGTTCCGAAAACGACGCAAAGCACCGCCCACCACGGTAATCGCATTTGCCGGTCTTCTACGGTTACTACTCCACCTATTGGCACTCTGCAATCTCCAATCCAGTACTGACCAAGTCTAGACCGACCGAGACGCCGGCAATAACTTGCCCAGCAACCGGTATGGCTTCTGAAAAAGATTTCACAATTCCGAACACGTTCACGCCCGCTTGCAGATATGCAACTTGAGTCGAAGCAGCGCTACTTGGCCCCGAAGAATCGGACAACGATGATGCAGTGGAGATGAGTGCTCCCCCCATTGCGACTCTTCCAAGAATATTTGTCCCGTTAGAGACTCCTGCGGCACCGTGGAAAAGGCTAAACGCTCCGGCAATGGCACCACCTTCAGGAAGCAGCCCTATCGCATCAAGACCTGCAGTTGCAGCGCCTTTTGCGAGAGCTCTCTGGATGCAGGGATTCTTGTACCAGTGAGTCGCGCTAATCGTTGGGAAATTGTTTAATGGCTGGGGAAACTTCCATTGACAGAATTTCATATGAAATGCCCCAAACTGACACGGAAGCGGAGTGGGAGGTGGCGGGCACCCCTCCATTGCGCCACAATTGCCGGAACCGCTGTAGATAAGCCAGGCAAGATCACTCGGAGGGGCGGTATTCGGATCAATGACACCTTTGCCGAGATCATCGCCGCTGTAGGGCTGGAACCAATAGCCGTAAGAACCCGGTTGGGTACCAGGCAAGATGCCAGTTACAACTCCGGGGACGTAGGCATCGCTACCGCTGCTGCATTGGCCCGGACTGATTGAAGGCCCAACGGAGGTCATGGAGATGCAGTCTAAACCCCCTGGATCGATGTTGGAAAGTGGGTTGTTCATCACGTATGCGTATCGATTCCAGGTTTGGGGGTTGGAAAAGTCCACAGCATTCAGCCCCGCCGGATCAGGCGAGAGCCAGCGTCCCTGCCCCGAGCTGTATTGGCGCTCTGGAAACCAGTAAACGGTGCTGGGAACGTTGCCGTCGCTACCGTTTCCCCAGCCTGGTCCTCCCTGTCCCGTGAACCCTTGAGCATATACGGAATCGTCTGCATATGCCTCTCCAAAGGGTGCGTGGGCTCCGCTCGCTCCTTCGGTGCCCTCAGTATAGCTATACAGGGCGCGAATCGTGCCCAGCCAGTCTGCGAGCTGGACTCCAGTAGCGCCGCCGTTTTGACTGGCAACCGATCCGCCAGGCAGCGGGGTCTCAGAGTAGTTGGCAGTCTGGCCCGTAGCCGAAAGTTTGAACTTGCCAAGCGGTACATAAGAGCGCGAGTAGTTGCCACTCACTGAAAGCTCAACCAGGTGGCCAGAGGCATCGTACGTGAAGCCGAAACTTCCTCCGCTAAGCTGCTTGCCCTCTGCGTCCCACGTATAGGTATGACCCAGGCTGTCATTAAGCAAATTTCCATCGGAGTCGTAGCTGGTCCCACCCAGCGAGTAGTGATTTGTGCTTGAATAATAGCCGGGTATCCACGACGTCCCCGTTGCGCCCGCAGGTACTGTCTTTGTGATGTTCCCAAAGGCGTCGTAGCTGAACTGCTGTCCCCACGTAGTACCGCTATTGCAGCTGACGCTGCTAATGCGAGCCAGATCATCGGCGCTATAGTTGCAGGTTTGCGCATTGGCGGAGTTTTTAGGATCGGCGATGATTAGCTTCTGCAGACTGCCGTTGGGATTCCAAGTTAAGTTGCCGGAAACCGTTCCGGTGCTCAATGCGGCACTGTACTGCGTCATGCGCAGCGTGCTGGGATCGTACGTGTAGCTGATGGGGTAACAGGTCGATCCGGCGCAACTGGTCTGGAGCGTCCAGGGTTGGCTAGCGGCTGTGTAAGTGATATTCTGCGCGCCCCCGGTGATGTTTTGTGGGCGTCCTTCACCATCTGGCGTGATGTTGATCTGTCCTTCGCTTAAGAACGGCCCGAAGGTTTCGGGCAGCCCATTTGCCCAATGCGATATGGGAACAGAATAGTATCCGACGGAATTCGCGGTCGACTCGTAGAATTCTGAAAGCTCCCCGCGCTGGTCGTAGCTGAAGCCTTCATCAGTCGCCTTAGAGCAGGTTGAACAAGTCGCGGTGTATGCCTCCACCATTTTCCCCAAGGGATAAGTCATGGTTTGACCGTTCACGTTTGCGGCATCATAAACGAAATATCTGTTCGTAGTTGAATTAGGTCCGCTATAGGTTGAACTCAACTGCCGATGGAGTGCATCGTAAGTATAACAAGTGGTATTCCCAGCATTATCGACGCGTTTCACCAGATCCCCATTGTACGGACTTGGGCATTTCCCGCTAGGATCAGAATCGTAGGTATACGAAGCCGTGGCAGTGGTTCCTTGCGTTGTCCATTCTGGATTAGTTTCGGAAGTCAGACGGCCCAAGCCGTCGAACTGATAGGTGCGACCTTGAGGGGTGCCTTGAGCGTTCTGGCTCACTGCGATCGAATTTGTGGGACTATCGTATGTATAGGTTGTGAAATACCCATTCGGAGTCGAGGACAGCTGGTTGCACGTGCCATAGCCGGATAGAGTAGAAGTGAGTTCGCATACCGACGTGACACGGCCTAGAGCGTCGTATTCCAGTTGCTTTCGTTTCGCGTTCTCTCCGGTGGGTGGTGGCCCGACGCTGCGTAAGACATCGTTCTGGGCATACGTCATATTCAGAGTACCGCCCCCGCCGTCTGTCAGACTCGCGGTCCGGCCCAATGCGTCAAGCTGATTCGTGGTTAAAGCTGTGCCGCCGGGAACCGTCTGTTGGCTAAACGCCCCGGAGGAGCTCCAGCCATAGGTATATTGAATTGTGTTATCGAATGTGGTAGCTCCGGGAGCCGTTCGTTTTTGCGATTTCACCAGTCGCCCCAGTCCATCAAAGGTGCTGAGGGTATCTACGGTAGATGTTGGACTCGAGATCGGGAAGTTGAGATACGTCTCCAACGTTACGGGCACTGTTCCACCAGGTGAATAAGTGTTCCAAGTAACGTTGCCTAACGGATCGGTTACTGAAAGAAGTCGCCAAAGTGGGTCAGGGGAACTGCTGGGTGGCTGGTTGACATAGCCAAACGTCGATACCTGCCCGTTCGGGTCAGTGGATGAGGTTAGGACTCCACCGCTGCAATTCCACTGCTGGGAAGCAGCCAGGCCATTCACGGGAAGAGTTATGGACGTGAGCAAAAGATTGTTACAGCCGCCAGTTCCATTGTAGTAATAATTCGTTATAGCTCCATTCACGTCGGTAGACGTTGCCAACGTCCCATTGCTGGCATTGTAGGAGAATTGTGAAGTCAGATAGGTTGTTCCGGTGACGAGAAAAGAGGTTTGAATAGGATGGCCCGCCGGGTTGTAAATAAATGTCGACTGGCTGGCTGTATTGCCCAGCTTTGCAGTCGTTGCGCTACATGGACGATTGTAGATATAAGCTATCGAAAGTGTTCCACAGGACGCCGAACCCGAGTAGTCGTACGTTAAGGTCGTACTGGAAAGCGGTGTGCCGGAAGGCGGAATGGTCGGGCCCCAGGCGGAGTTGGAAGTCTCGGTGACATTTCCGAAAACGTCGACCTTTGTTTCCACCAGCGATTGGGTCGTCCCGCCCGTCGGCGTATACATCGTCGTATATACGTCTGTTTGACTCACGCGGGAACCGAGGACAGAGGTTGGCGTCTGGCAACCACTCAACCCATTATTCAGGTTCCCGTTATAGCAGGTGGTAACGTCTCGAAGTTTGGTCCCGCCGCCATTGCAACTCGAGTAGCCCGTACAGCCCCCCTGATACGCGATAGCTTCAGTCTGATATTCGCTCCAGAAATTGTGGACGGTTTGATTGTTGGAAGGATCGGTTTCAATAACCGTGAAATTGCCGGGCGTGCTGCTGTTGTTGTTATTGGTATAGATCCTGAGACATAGCAGCACGTCAGTCAAGTGTCCGTAACTCTTTACACATTTGCTTGCCCAGAGGAGGCCCCAACGAATGACGGCCCATCAGAAGAATGGTCATGGACATACGCGGTGCCCCCGCAGTGAAGTTCGACTTGGAAGATCACGCAAGCTCTTGCGATAAGATCGGATTGTAATTCTCGATGGAAACCCAGCGGGAAATCCAGAAAAACACGACCGTCTACAGTTTCGACACCCTCCATGTAGACGGAAAATCAGAAGTGCAGTTCAAGTGTTTGAAAAGATTGGTCGGGGAGAGAGGATTTGAACCTCCGACCCCCTGGTCCAACCGCGAATCCCGTGAAGAGAGAGGTGGGAGTGATCCGGAAACTAGTTCGCTGGAACTGCTATGTGACGCCGGTCTGCCATCCATAAACCTCGACTATATTACTTAGACTCGCGAAAAGGAGCGCTTTCTTCTTGCCGTCTCGTTACGAGCGCAGGAAGAACACGCATAATAATCTGACCTCGTTTATCCCGCAATTGTTGCCTGTTTTTTCCATATACTGCTGCGTGCACGTACAGCATCATCGTCTGAGCTGCCTGATTGAACCACCCCAAATCTACTAGCCTCAGGACCTCGCGAGCACCGCCAGCACCGACGTTGTAGGTGAAGCTGACCAGTGCATCAAACTGTTGCTGGGTAAGCGTTCGATCTGTGATGTTTTTACGTATCGCGTTTTCGGCGACGCTAACGCCAGCTTGCATGCTCGCGACGATCTGGGTGTCCGAAAGCGGCGTCTGTAGTTCCCTTGGGCTGCATGGCCCTAAATGCGCCAGACTACCGACGCCGTAGGTGCAGTTATTAACGACGTCATTGTAATAATGGCGGATGACTCCCTCGCGTCGCATGAGGTCAGCCCGACCTTGCGCACTGAGCGAAAGGTCACTGTTAACCGGAGACATTGAAAAAGGCACAGTGGACATTTAGCTGATCCCTCCACTAGAAACTCAGCGAAACCCAATGCAAGGCGATTCGAATCGCATCGACTCTCGCAATCAACTCAGTATCTATTGGTACTAAGCCTGCTTGCATCTAGAAAATAGCCTCCCCACGTGAAGACAATCCGCTCTGAGCCGACGTCAAAAATATCCATGCAACCGCCGTCGGTGCGCGAAATCCTAGTGGGCAAATTCAGCGTTGAGGCGTCAACTCGGTAGTCCTGAAAAAACTCCGAAGGTGTTTCCGTCGAAGTCTCATACGTTGAAGGGCATGTTCGGCCCATGAATGTGGCACCCTGCGCGTTGAAATCAAGGATTTGCCCGATTGCACGTTCTGCCTCTGCTCCGTCCATCGTTGTGATCGGACTGGCGGTCACGACCGCTCGAACTTGCCAGCGACCAAGTAACTGACTCGGTCTTTGCTCGTTTGACGCGGAACCACTTGCCGGGGCGATCGTCGAGGAGCCAACCGGAGACAAATTCCGGAGCCGGTGGGCGACGAAATACAAGCCGATTGCTGCTAGTCCGATTAATAGTAGAACCACGGCTTTTTTTTTCATTCGCATCGATAGCAGTGAACTAGATGTCCTGGACTAAGGAAATCATGGACTTCGGCGACAGACTTGTCGAGTAGGCACGCAACGACTTGAACTGTTGCACATTACGGTTCAATTCGGCGTGCGTCAATGGCTCGATAGTTGCATTGCCGGGTTGGATGTATTTGCGCGGTTTTGCTCAGCCATGTTTTGGTCTTTTCACTCTACCTCTTCGGCGCTTCTTGTCAATTCGCAACGCTAAATCCCGGAGCAGAAAAAACCACAACGAGTAACAAAGAGAGTCCCACGAAAGGCCGCGCAGAATTGTCAAACAGGATTTCGGATAGGAACTCCAAACGGAAACCGAGAAAAACATGACCGTCTACAATTTCGACACCATCGATGTAGACGGAAAGCCAGAAGAGCAGTTTAAGTGCTTGAAAAAAATGGTCGGGGAGAGAGGATTTGAACCTCCGACCCCCTGGTCCCGAACCAGGTGCTCTACCAGGCTGAGCCACTCCCCGACTATGCTGCGGATGGCATTAGGACCTCCTCCATCCGCGCTTTTTTCTTTGATAGGCCATTGCAATTATAACATCGTAGGGTTCGCCGACTAGCTACGCCCTTGCCGGCGCATTTTCCGCTACACTGGTGGCGCAACTGCGGCCGCCGACCCTCACGTAGTTTAAGATTATCGCGGCCCATACGCTGATCATGATCGTTCTATGCGCTGACCGTCTGTTTACGCCCCGGGAAGAGATCCTAGACCCGCTTTTGTTTATTGAGGACGGGTTCATCTCCGCTATCGCCTCGAGGGCTGAGCGGGAGATTCCGAAAAACGCCACAGTGATCGATCTCACTGGCAATTTCAAGGATGCCATTCTCGCCCCGGGTTTTGTCGATATTCACATGCATGGCGGCGCGGGTCTTGATGTCATGCGCACATCCATGGCCGACCTGCCGCGTCTTAACAAATTTCTGACAACACACGGCGTCACCGGCTATTTTCCTACCACTGTCGCCGCACCGCTCGGTGATACGTGCAGCGCTCTGGAACGAATGGCTGATGCGATCGAACACGCTCCAACCACTCGACACGAGGGAGGCGATGTCCAGGCGTGTCCCCTCGGTATCCACCTGGAAGGCCCCTTTCTCAGCCACAAGCGCCGCGGTGTGCATCCTCCGGAGAATTTGCTTGAGCCTACGCTACAGGTCTTTGAGCGCCTCTGGCAGGCCGCCCGCGGTCACGTGCGAATGATGACGATCGCACCCGAACTTCCGGGGGCGATCGAGGTTATCGCCGAAGCAGCGCGCCGAGGGGTTTGCGTGAGCATCGGGCACTCTGACGCCGTCATGGCAACCGCCCAGGCCGCGGTAAAGGCTGGCGCGCGCCACGCGACACATACTTTCAATGCCATGCGCCCGCTCGATCATCGCGAGCCCGGCATCCTCGGCGAAGCGCTCACCAGCCAGCAACTCACAGCTGACATTATCGCGGACGGAATTCACGTTGCGCCGGAGATAGTGAAGCTCTTCCTGCGGGCCAAGGGATTGGATCGCGCCGTTCTGATTACTGATGCCACTGCCGCAGCCGGCATGCCCGATGGCATCTATCAGCTCGGTCCGATTGAGGTGGAGGTTAAGAATGGCCGCTGCACAGTCCATGGAGAAACTGGCGATAAACTCGCTGGCAGCGTTCTCACCATGGACCGCGCCGTGCGTAATGTGACTCAGTTCGCCGATTGGAGCCTGCGAGATGCGGTCCGCGCCGCTACACTGAATCCAGCGACCGCCGCGGGTCTCAAGCGCCACGGGCAAATCGCTCCCGGCGCAGAAGCAAACTTTGTAGTGTTGAGTCCGAGTGGAGAGGTTAGGAAAACCATCGTTCGCGGGATCGTGTCTTAGTTGGGTTTGCGCTCTTTGGCTTCTGCCATGTATCGCAACAGCAAGGCCTCATCGGCACGTGTGAGTTGGTCGAGGAACGAAGTATCTACCTTACCGTCTTCCACCGTTTTCGAGGCATTCGACTGGCGCAGTTTGTCGCCCAATTCGGGATCGTTGCTCATCACCTGGCTATAGAACCAGAGGAAGTGGCGCATCTGATCGAGCGTTTTACACAGGACTTGGATGGCTTCGGTTTCGGGCAGAGCGCTCAGCGCTTCCATTAATTCCGGGTCGCTGGGGGCTTGCATGGCGGCG
Source organism: uncultured Acidobacteriaceae bacterium (assembly GCA_963818235.1). Lineage (GTDB taxonomy): Bacteria > Acidobacteriota > Terriglobia > Terriglobales > Acidobacteriaceae > Sulfotelmatobacter. Next base: position 578,478 of record CAWFRI010000003.1, on the reverse strand, counting down.
CAGTTCAGTTCGCGCTGAATTACGCGCAAATCTTCGGTAACTCGCATCATCCGAGTATGAAGGTCGTCCATCTGTGGATCAATTCCCGTAGCCATTTATATGGTTTGGCTTGTGTGGTTAGAACATCTCATCGGCAGCCTCAAGCGGAAAGATGTCCCACGATCATGCGCTTTCGTAATTCAAGCAATTACTTTGGTCTAGCTCCTCATGCCCGGCGGAACGAGGAGCTAAAATCCGCGGCTGGCAAGGCTTTTGCCGGATCAGGCAAGGACCATCCCCGGCACCGTCATCGGCAAATACAGCTGCCATTCTCGACTATTCTCTAACTGCCGGTTTGTGATACAAACTCGCATGCCGGAAGCGTCCTTCTCCGACTCGCCGCAGCCAAGGCCACGCCACGAACTCGTCCGCGCCATCGGGCGCTGGAGCCTGGTCGCACTTGTCGTCAACTCGATTATCGGCAGCGGCATCTTTGGACTTCCTTCCACCGTAGCTGGCCTCATCGGTAGCTACAGCCCTTACGCGGTTCTTGCAGCCGGAGCAGGGATGAGCATCATCATTGCCTGCTTCGCCGAAGTGGCCTCGCGCTTTCAGCAGGCTGGCGGACCTTATCTCTACGCCCGCGTTGCTTTCGGACGTCTTATGGGCATTCAAACCGCGTGGATGTTGTGGCTAGGCCAGGTCGCGGCGCCCGCCGCAAATGCCAACCTGTTTGTAATTTATCTGGGCGAGTTTTTCCCGCACGCCAAAGATCCTCTGCCAAGGGCGCTTATTCTCACGGTGCTGGTAGGGCTTTTGACCTTTATTAACATCCGCGGTGTGCGCGGCGGAGCTCAAGTCAGCAATTTATTTACGGCGGCCAAACTGGTTCCGTTATTTGCAGTGATCGTCTTGGGTGTCATCGTGATGCACAACCACCATTGGGCGATTGCGGCCGCGTCCGGCGCGTCTCCCAGCACTGGCCAGTGGTTGAAAGCCATGCTGCTGTTGGTCTTCGCCTATGGCGGATTCGAAACCGCCCTCGCGCCTATGAGCGAGGCGAAAAATCCCCGCCGGGACGCTCCCTTCGCGCTCTTCACTGCGTTGCTCGCCTGCACTGTGATCTACGCACTCATCCAGTGGGTGGTGGTTGGAGTTCTGCCCAACGCCGTGCAGAGCCAGCGCCCTCTAGCCGACGTCGCGCGACTCGCGGTGGGGCCCTTTGGCGCAGCGCTGGTTGCCATCGGCGCGCTGATTTCCTTCTACGGATACCTCAGCGCGAAAATTCTTGCCATGCCCCGCGTGCCTTTCGCGCTCGCCGAGCAAGGAGATTTCCCCAAAGTCTTCGCTGCCATCCATCGCCGCTTTCACACACCGTATGTCTCGATTCTCGTCTTTGCGGGCATGGTCTGGGGTCTGGCGTTGTTCGGGGACTTCAAATGGAACGTGACTCTCTCTGCGGTAGCGCGGTTGCTTTACTACGGGGTAGGGTGCGCTGCGCTGCCAATATTGCGGCGCAAGCAACCCGAAGGCGCGAATGCGATGTTCCATCTACCAGCTGGGAATTTTCTTGCCGCACTAGGAGTGATATTGTGCGTGATTCTTGCGACGCGCGTGGATTTCGGCCAGTCCGTAATTCTGATCGTGACAATTGCGCTGGCGGTAGTGAACTGGGCACTGGTGGCACGCAAGCACGCCGCTGGATGATGTGTACCAATTCCGCTTGACTTAGAACTGACCCCGTTCCATCTCCAGCAGCGTCTTCTTGCGCTCCACGCCCCATCGATAGCCGCTAGTGTTGCCGTCTCCTCGAACCACGCGATGGCATGGTATCGCCACGGCTACGGGATTGGTAGCGCATGCGCGCGCCACCGCCCGGCTGGCGCTGGGTTGGCCAATTGCCTTGGCCACTTCACCATAAGAACGCGTCGCCCCGAATGGAATTGACTGCAGGTAAGTCCACACGCGGCGCTGAAATGCGGTCGCGCGGATATCCAACGGCAGTTCAGCATTTAATTCCCTACCCGTCATATTCGAGAGCAGGGCTTCAATCCACATCTGTAATCCGCTTCCATCCGGCTTACGCGAGGCAAACGGAAACTCACGTTTCAAGCCTTCGATCAACTCTTCATCAGACCTGGCAAACTGAATCGAACAGATCCCGCGTTCCGTGGCCGCAATCAACATGCGCCCCAACGGCGAATCGGCGCAGGCATAGCGAATCGTCGCCGCAATGGCGCCGCGCCGGTAGTTGTCAGGCGTCATGCCCAGTTGCGACGCGGTCTTCTCATAAAGCCGGCTGCTCGATCCGTAACCCGCGTCATACATGGCCCGCGTGACGTTATCGCCGGATTGCAGATTGCGCTTGAGTTGGCGCAGACGGCAGGAATCGGCATAGGCGCGCGGCGTAATTCCGAGCGCGGCCTTGAAGCGGCGTTGCAGATGAAATGGACTTTGCCGAAATGCCTTGCCCAGGCGTTCAAGCGTGATGGCTTCATCGAGATGCTGTTCGATGTAACGGCAGATCTCCTTCGCCAGGTCGGATTGCGGATTTCCGCTCGCTGACTGGGGCCGGCAGCGCAGGCAGGCACGGAATCCCGCTCTCTCCGCCTGTTCGGGCCGAGAGAAAAAAGTCACATTCTCCCGCCGCGGCCGCCGTGCTGCACACGATGGCCGGCAGTAGACGCCGGTGCTGGCAACGGCGAAGAAAAATTTCCCATCGAGAGAAGCATCGCGCGCAAGCACCGCTTCCCACCGCTGATCGTCGCTCAAGCGGGCAGCGGTTGATGTCTTCGTTTTGTCCCCAATCACTGGCATCAGGTTGACGGATTCCACTGCAAATATGGCATTGGCTGTCATAATAGGCACAGCCTAAATCGACACAGACCTGCGGACTATCCGAATCTTGCGCGCAAAATGAATTTGTCGGTATCAGTTTTTTACGCGTCGTGCAAAGGGCAAACATTGCGCCTGTGACTGGAAACGGGTTAGAGTTCCCGTGAGCTTACTTAACTCATTCTTATCGAGGATAAACACATATGAAGGATAGGCAAATAGCCCTAATTGGTGCGCTCATCGCGATATTTCTGACCGCAGCCTTGGCGCAAAATGCGGTGCAACACCTCCTAAGCGCCGACGAACTCAAAAGCATCGTACCCTCCGAATTCTTTTTCCGTGGCAAGAAAGCTCCGACCCAACTGCGGAACGCAACCGGATTTCAAACTGCTGATGGCAAGGCCACCTTCGCTGCTCTGGTGGACGCTTCGGGGTATTCCACGGCGGTTCAGGAAAAATATCAGGGCCTATTCATTACCGAATCCAAACTGGACATCGGCGGCTCCCCACTCGCACCCGGCGCCTATGGCTTCGGATTTACAGCCGATAAGTTCATTGTCATGAATGTCGCGAATGAAGACACTCTTAGCGTTCCCTATCAGACGGATGCGTCGCTGAAACGAGCCGTGCCCCTAAAACTGGCTGAGGCGGGTGGCGCTTACAAGCTTTACGCCGGAAAGAAATGGGTTGCGCTGAAGCTGGAATAGATCTGCCCACACTAGCATCAGCATCTCAGACGCCCGTTAGTTGCGAATTTCCAGCCGCCGGGCGTCTTTTTTGTCGTCGCAAAATGGGTCCTAAAGTTCGCCAGTGGCTATGCCGATAACGTAGACAAGGCTTCGTCGCTGGAAACTTGTGAGGTTACGAGCATGAGGAAAAACTATGTCAGTCGGTCCAATTTCTGCCGCAAGTCTCGGCCAGGACGTCTTATTGTCCAGCAACTCTCCTCAGCAACAGGCATTGCAGACTCTGCAGAGCACTCTTGCCTCGGGAGATATCAATGGCGCACAGTCGGCGTTCCAGACTTTGCAGACGCTCTTTCAGAATTCGGAACTTTCCACTGGAAGCACTTCAGTAAGCAATTCCCAGCTCGGCGCCGATCTCTCAGCTCTTGGCAGCGCCTTGGGCTCCGGCGATCTATCCACGGCCCAGTCTGCCTTCGCCACCGTGCAAAACGATTTGAACAACTCAGCCTCGGCAGCACAAGTTAACGAAGATACTGCCGCAGCCCAATCGATCCAACTGGTAGAAGGAATTCTTGGCACCCTGAATACGAGTGCGGCTTCGTCGAGTGGCATCGACAACACCACGGCCATCCTGCAAAGCGTGTATGCCAGCCAGAGCGGACTGGACGTGCTTGCGTAAAGCTTTTGGGTGAAAACAGGCGAAGGACACCGCGAACGAATTCTGATCCGAGGATCTAGTTGCCCAATGGCTGGAATGGACCGATCATGCTGGAAACGCCAGCCCGTTTGCGCAATTCAGTGAGCAGTGCATTGGCTGCGTTCGTATAAGTTTTACTTGGGTCCGAAGGATCGGCCCAGACGGCGTCGTAAACAATTTGCGCCGCATCTTTTACGTCCATGTGCAGCGCCGCCTCGCAAATATCCACCCGCTCCTGTAGGCGCTCGTAGCAAGGCTTGCAGATTGAAGCCGCTTCCGCGGTTTGAGCGTGATGTTCCCCTAATGTGCAAACCGCCGGAGAATTCGCCACTTCGGCATGCGCGGCAAACAACTGCGACTTAAACTCTTTCAAAAAAGCTTCCCGCTCTCTATCCAGAACAGCGGCATCCGGCACGGTTTCGACCGCGGCCTGCGATTTCGGAATGGCCGGGACAACGTTTGGAGAAACTCGCTCATTGTGATTGCACGTCGGACAAATCTCGAGGTTCGCGGGATAGTACAGTCGACACTTGGAACAAGGCAGCCCGTAGTGCGAGGATTTGTGCGGAGCCTCACCCGGAGCCGCGGCGCCGACTCGAGGAAGAGAACGCAGATCGGTTCGCATTTCGTTTTCCGGCTGAGAAACAGACTGTGCAGGCTTCGCGGTGGTTGCGGATCTCGTCAAATCCATGGTCGAATCTCTCCCGGACTCTCCCAGTGTAAGTAACTCTTTAGTCCATTTGAAAATGCCGGGAGTGCAATCGCCACACTGTCCTAACGATTAGCGGGAGTTCGATTCCTTCATCAACTTAAGCAGTTCCTCACGGCGGGCGCGATAGAGAGTGCGCTCAGGATCAAGCCGGGCGGCTGCGTCCAGCTCTGCCAAAGCTTCTTCGTAGCGGTCCATCGTCATCAGGCAAGCCGCCAGTGAAAAGTGATTATCCGGCGAAGAGTTCAGTCGCACGGCCTCGCGAAATTCCTTTTCCGCCGCTGCTAGTTTTTGTTGCCGGAACAGTGCCGTGCCCAAACCTTGATGCGCACTATCGGAATCGGGGTTGAGCGTGACCGCCAAACGCAGTTCACTTACGCCCTCGTCGATGTGATCATTCAACAGCAGGGCTTCGCCCAGCATGCGATGCTCGCTGGAACTCGCCGGGTTTTGGCGGACCGCCAACTGCCACTCCTGAATCGCGCTGCCGTAATCTTTCTTCGACATATAGGCGCGCGCCAGGCAACCGTGACCTTGTTCCCATTCAGGATGCTGACGGTAAAGTTCGCGCATTTCGCTCAGAGCCTGGTCGAAATCGCCTTTGTCGCAATACGTGTTCCCCAGATTATTGCGGACCGAGGCTTCCTCAGGTGCAAGCTGTTTCGCTTGGCGATATTCGGCGATAGCCTCGTCGAGTTGCTCTTGCTGGTGAAGAATCAGTGCCAGATTCGAATGCGCTTCCCAGAATGCCGGGTTCAAGTGAATAGCCTGCCGGTAGGCCGTAATGGCCGCATTCTGGTTTCCAGCGGCATGAAGCGTAATGCCAAGATCGTAGTACGTATCCGGATTGGCACCATCGCGGGCGAGCGATTCTTCGAAGGCGTGTACCGCAGGGGCGTATTGTCCGTTCGAATATAAGGCAAGCCCGAGAAACTGATAAGCCTCGGCATTCTGCGGATCCATGCTCAGCGCCGTGCGGGCTTCCGCAATGGCGTTCGGAGCATCGTCAAGGCGATAGAAAATGTACGCCAGACTGCTGTGATTCTCGGGAAAATCGGGCATCAATTCAGCGGCCAGTGTGATCTCATCGAAGGCGTCCTCCCAGCGCTCCTGCCGGGTGAGCAGCCAGCCCAGTGCGAAGTGCAAGGCGGCATTTTTAGGATCGGCGTAAACCGCTGGGCGTAGAGCGAGCTCGGCCTCATGAAAGCGCTGACCTTTCGCCTCGAATGCGGCTTTCAATAGCGGCGAGGGAATTTCAGCCGCGGCGAAATCGGCTTCGGACGGTTTCAGATTCGCAAGTGCTCGAACTAAATTTAGGCCGGCGCCCGCAGCCTCGAATTGCCGAATCTGATCTTTGGCAGGAATATCGGCCAGGCCACGTTCTTGAATGAGGCGAACCAGTCGACTGCTGGGCACTCCCGCGGTTAGCCAGGCCATCAATTGAGCCGAACTAACGCTCTGATTTTCGCTGGACTGGGCAGCCAGAGCCACCACAAGAATAAAGAAAAGAACGGACAGGCTCTTGTGCTTCACTCGACTCTCCGGAAACGGATCGACTTCCTGGGTTGTGCTCGGGCGAAACCACTCTCTGCGGCTTGCAGCGCGGCACTCGATCCGCTAACTCACCTTAGCCTGCGAATGCCCCTACAAGTAAGGTCACGGAAGTAATGGCCTGGAATGTCGAGCCTGGCTGTCACCCGCGGTTGTGATTTCCATCACACCGTCGGCCTTATGATTAGCGGAATATGAAAGGAGCCTGGGTGGCAGATCCTTGATCGCCGAGCGGACGAAGTTTGACTTCCGTACAGCTGTCCGGTAGCGTATAAGCATCTAGTAGTGTGGTTCTTGGAGGTTCCCATGTTTGAGGGTCTGTTTCAACCAACGCACCTGATCATTATTTTCGCGATTGCTCTGCTGGTTTTCGGGCCGAAGAAATTGCCTGAACTCGGCAAGGGACTGGGCGAGGGGATTCGTGCCTTAAAAGAAGGTATGAAAGATACTCCGGCGCAAGCTTCCACCGACCAGAGCAAGACCCCCGAAAACAAGGAACCGAAGGCCTGATCGCTTTCCGTTCGCGGGCTGCGTCCTCTTTTTTGTGATTTAACCGCCACTTTCTCGTCCTAAGCCATTTCGTTCGAGGTATTCCCGGGCCCTTTATAGCATCTGAGCTTTAAAATTGACTCTGAAAGTTGGAGGTAGGCAGTGTTGCGTAAACTCAAGTTTGTTGCCCTAATTGCGTTTCTCGGACTCTCGTACGCAGGTTTCGCCGATCAGATCACGCTCAAAAACGGCGACCATCTCACTGGCACGATTGTGAAATCCGACGGCAAGACTCTGGTGCTGCACACGGATTTTGCCGGAGACGTTACGTTGCAGTTCGCAGCGATCACGCAGATCTCCTCCGAAAAGGAATTGCACGTCACCACCTCGGACAAGAAAACCGTGGTCGGTCCGGTCACCACCAGCGACGGGAAAATCGAAGTTGCCACGCAGCCCGGCGGCGCGGTCGAAGTCCCTCCCGCAAATATTGTGCTGATCCGTAATGACGCTGAGCAGGCGGCCTACGACAAGTCGCTGCATCCAGGATTGTTGCATGGCTGGAACGGCGGGGCGAATGTAGGCTTCTCGCTGGCTCGCGGCAATAGCGAAACCACCAACCTGGCACTGGCGATCAATGCAGTTCACGCTACGTTGGATGACAAGATCACGATCTACACCACTTCGATTGACACCAACAACCAGTTGGCGACTCCGAGCACGGTGGCCAATCTGGTGACGGCTGGAATCCGCTACGACCGGAATGTCGGGCCGCGAACTTTTGGCTTTGTCGGCGCCGATTTCATGAGCAATGCGTTACAGGATCTCGATCTGCGCGGGGTGTACGGCGGCGGAATCGGTTTCCATGCGGTCAAATCCGATACCACTACGCTGGATCTGCTCGCCGGAGTGAACTACACGCACGAAACTTATTCCGATGGACCGGTGACCACGCCGGTAACGGTTCCTCCTACTTATGCCTCCTACGGCGTAACTCAGCGATTTGCCGCGCTCACACTGGGCGAAGAGCTGATGCACAAGGCCGGTAAAACCACCGTGATCACCGAGAAACTCTATCTCTATCCCGACCTTTCGAGCGGATACTCCGGCCAATACCGAGGCGAGTTCGACTTCGGCACGGTCACCAAAATCAGCAAGTGGCTGGGCTGGCAAAACCAGGGCAGCGACATCTATGTCTCCAACCCGCCCTTAGGTACCAAGGATAATGACATCATCTTCACCACCGGGCTGAACTTTTCGTTCGCGCACTGAGGGGGCCCTTCGTTGAGGACCGGGATTAGGTCGGGACTCGCCTAAGTTATTCTGTTCGACTCTGCCGATAGGCAGTGTCCTACCCGGTGCAGTGTTAGAACACTTCTCCTGCTCAGGTAGAGGGCTGTTTTGAAACAGCCCACTACTCCTGCTCACCTCCACTTGAATCCCGCGTCTACTACCGAGTACAGTACTGTTTCCCGTTCCCCGGGTTCTTAAGTCCCTTACAACAGGAGTCTGCTCGATGCGCCACGCCGTGATAGTGCTGCTTGCTGTCTGCTGCTTCGCTACGTTTTCTTCGTCGTCCTCTTCTTCCGGGCTTCTGTTTGCGCAAACCGCCGACGAACTGATTGCCAAAAACATCCAGGCGCGGGGCGGAATGGAGAAGTTGAAAGCGAACAAAACCCTGCGCATGACCGGCAAGTTCGAAGGCGGAGGCGGCTTTACGGCGGTCGTAACCCAGGAAAATCAACGTCCGGACCTGGTCCGCGAGACGTTTATGTTGCAGGGCATGACGGCCGTGCAGGCTTATGACGGAAGCGCGGGATGGCAGATCCAGCCCTTCGGCGGGAAAAAAGATCCGCAGTTGATGGGCGAGGACGACGTGCGCGATCTGGTGTTGGATGGCGATTTCGACGGCCCGCTGGTGGACTACAAAGAAAAAGGCAGCACAGTGGAATACCTGGGCCACGACGTGGTGGATGGCGACGACGCCCTGCGGCTGAAGATCACCCTGAAAAATGGCGACATCATTTATGACTACCTCGATCCCGATACCTTTATCGAGATTCGCAGAGAGATCCAGCAGTTTATTCGCGGCTCGGTGCGCGACCGGGTGCAGGGTCTGGGTTCCTACAAACCGGTCAACGGAGTGATGTATCCGTTCTCGATTTCACAGGGGCCGAAGAACCATCCCGACGAGCAAACCATTACCGTGCAGAAGATGGAAGCGAATGTAACCATCGATCCCGCGGATTTTATGTTGCCGCCGTCATTAAGGTCAGAGGAGAAGAAGTCCGGCATGGTCGGAGTGCATTAACGCGCTGTGGAGAACCGGAGTGACTGCGAGAATGATCGGCCGCCGGAAATATCTGAGAAGCGAAGAGAGCAAGGCAAATTCACCGTGGGAAGAGGATTCGTAAACATGAAAGCATCTGCTAAGTCGCGATTTACAACGCTGTTATGTGCGGGGTCAACCTTAGCCGCGGTGAGTTTGATGGCAACGCTGGCTGGAGCGCAAGCGCCGTATCGCTTCGATTCCGCAACCGTGTCTGGGCTGCCGGCACGAAATATCGGCTCGGCCACCATGAGCGGACGCATTGCGGCGCTGGACGCGGTGGAGGAGAACGGCCGCATAACGGTATTTGTAGGCGCGGCGAGCGGAGGCGTATGGAAGTCGGTGAACGGCGGGACGACGTACAAGCCGGTCTTCGATCGCGAAGATGTGCAGTCGATTGGCGCGGTGGCGATTGATCCCTCCAACTCGAAGATTGTTTGGGTGGGCACCGGCGAGGCCTGGACACGGAATACCGTTTCCGTGGGGGATGGAATTTACAAGTCGACCGACGGTGGCGAGAACTGGACGAATGTCGGGCTAAAGGATAGCGAGCACATCGCCAAGATTCTGGTAAATCCGGCGGATAGCAACGACGTGCTGGCATGCGCCATTGGGCATCTGTGGGATGACAATGACGAACGCGGCGTTTACCAGACCAGCGACGGCGGCAAGACCTGGAAGAAAGTTCTGGCCGGGGCCAACGGTGCGAGTGGATGCGCCATGATCGCGCGCAGCAAGCAGGAACCGAAGACAATTTACGCCGCAATGTGGGATTTCCGGCGGCAGGGCTGGACCTTCCGCTCGGGTGGCCCGGGCAGTGGAATTTTCAAATCGACCGATGGCGGCGCTACCTGGAATGAAATCAGTGAAAAGAATGCCAAGGGACTGCCGGCAAAGCCGTATGGCCGCATTGCGGTGCAGGTCGCAGAGTCGAAGCCAAACGTGGTGTATGCCAATATCGAAGCCGAAAAGGGACGAGGGCTTTACCGTTCCAATGACGGTGGAGCGAACTGGACCAAGCTGGACGCCAGCAACTACATGGTGTGGCGTCCCTTTTATTTCGGAAATCTCATTGTCGATCCCAAGGATGAAAACAAAATTTTCAAACCCGATCTCATCCTGCTGCTGAGCAACGACGGAGGCAAAACCTTCAACGTGGTTTCCGGACGTGATCACGGCGACTTCCACGATGTGTGGATCGACCCGAAAAATACCAACATTGTGATTGCGGGCGACGACGGCGGTTTGTGGCGAAGCGAGGACGGCGGCAACCGCTGGAAACACCAGATGAACCTGCCGGTTTCGCAGTTTTATCACGTGAGCACCGACAATGCCGATCCGTACCATGTTTATGGCGGTTTGCAGGACAACAGTTCGTGGGTGGGTGATTCGTCGTATCCGGGCGGCGTGACCAATTCGCGCTGGGAAAACATGTACGGCGGCGATGGCTTCTGGATGTTCGAAGATCCCTCCGACCCAACCTATCTTTACGCCGAGGCGCAGGGCGGAGAAATTGGCCGGGTGAATCGCTACACGCATGAGACTCGTGGACTGAAACCCTGGCCGAATTACGGCGAGGGCAAACTGCGCTTTAACTGGAACACGCCGATTCACATGAGCCCGAACGAAAAAGGAACCATTTACATTGGAGCACAATTTCTGTTTCGCTCGCGGGATCACGGGCAGTCGTGGGATCGGATTTCTCCGGATTTAACAACCAATGATCCCGAGAAGCAGAAGCAAGAAGAATCCGGCGGAGTGACTATCGATAACTCGTCCGCGGAGATGCACACAACAATTTACTCGATCTCGGAGTCGCCGAAGAATGGGCAAATCATCTGGGTCGGCACCGACGATGGCAATGTACAGATCACCCGCGATGGCGCCAAAACCTGGACGAATGTCGTAGGGAACGTCAATGGCTTGGGGAAAAATTCGTGGGTCTCGACCATCGAAGCCAGCCGCTTCGACGAAGGCACGGCCTACGCCACATTCGACCGCCACACTCTCGGCGATATGAAGCCGTACGTGTACAAGACGACGGATTATGGACAGACGTGGACCCAGCTTCCGACGCAGGATAGCGGGGTGCGAGGCTATGCTCATGTGATCAAGGAAGACTCGGCAAGCCGTAACGTACTTTTCCTGGGAACAGAATTTGGGCTTTACATTTCCGTGGATGGCGGACTGCGTTGGGCGCAATACAAGGGTACGGACTTCCCATCCGTGCCGGTAGACGACATTGCCGTGCAGGCGCGGGAGTCCGATCTGGTGCTAGCGACGCACGGGCGGGGCATCTGGGTCGTGGACGACATCTCTCCCCTCCGCGCCCTTACTCCCGATGTGATGACGAAAGATGCGACACTGCTTCCCGGCCGTCCCTCGATCCAATACTTTGACGTCGACGGCGGCTGGCCCGAGGGCGACGAAACTTTCCACGGCAGAAGCCGGCCCACGGATGCGCAGATCACCTATTACCAAAAGGGCCGCCATATCTTCGGCGACCTCAAGATCGAGATATTCGATCAGGACGGCAAACTCGTGGATACCGTGGCGGGCGGCAAACATCGCGGATTGAATCGCGCCGGGTGGGGAATGCGGGTGAGGCCGCCCGCGGTCGCTCCCGCAGCCTCAGCGCTGTTTGAAGCCGCGCAGGGACCGCGAGTGTTGCCCGGCAAGTACACGGTGAAACTCACCAAAGGTGATAAGACATATACCGAACAATTAGATGTAGCCATCGATCCGCGCGCAAAGTATTCCATGGACGAGCGCAAAGCCGAATTCGATCTGTCCATGAAAGTGTACAAAGAGCTCGAACACATGACATATGGAGTCGAGGCCATCGAAGGAGTGCGCGATGCGGCCAACGCCCGCTCAGCCAAGCTCAACGAAACAGACCCTTTACGCAAACCACTCCAGCAACTCGCCGCCGATTGCGACACACTGCGCTCAAAGATCGTGGCCACCAAAGAAGGCGGCATGATCACTGGCGAGGAGCGAATCCGCGAGCACCTGGGACAACTCTATGGCGCCGTGACAGGATACGACGGCAAGCCAACGGATTATCAGGTGGCGCGTACCGAGTCTCTGGGTCATGAGCTGCAAGATGTGATCGACGACTTTCAAAAACTGGTGCAGAAAGACCTGCCTGGTATTAACTCGGGACTAAAGAAGAAGAAAATGGAAGCGATCACGGTGCTGGCGGAGGGCGACTGGGAGAAGAAGAAAGAAACGTCTTCAGCGGCGGCCGGTGCGGGCATGCGGCGGGAAGAAGGCCAGATACGGGAGATGGATTAGGAAATCAGCCAGTCTTAGCTTGTGGGGGCAGCCGTGGCCTCGACTGCCCCGCGAGTAATCGGGCTTGTCGAAGACAAGGGCTGCTCCTCACAGGAACAGCATCTAGTGTCCGTTTTGCTGAGCGATCAGTTGTGCCACTTTTGAGTTCGGGCCGACGTCTTCAACACACAAAATCTGATTGGGGTTCAGGTGCATGTCGCCAGGTTCGTGCAATTCTTTGCCGCGCCTGACCAAGACATTGTTGGTCTGCTTAGTCTCAGGATTGGTTTGACTGACAATGTAATAAACCTCCTTGAGCACAGGGCGATTGGTGCCGTAACCCTCGAGTTTGCCAAAATAGGCGGTTCCATTGGTTAGCAGGACAGCCTGGTAGGGTGTGCTGAAAGTGACAGCCGGACCCGGCTTTAAATCCTTCAACAACAGAAGTGCCACCACCATCACAACGATTCCAGTTAGAACCCAGACTACTTGCACTGCGGCGCTGCCTTGCTGACTCTTCATAGGAGAATCATCCTTCTGTGTCATAAATTGTTCCGATAGCATTTCGTATTTAAACTGGAAAGATTCGCAGAAAGGATAACACGAAGCGAAACCAGCCCTCGCATAAGTTCGGCAACTTCGCACCCTACATCAAGCATGATCCAGATCACGCCAGTTCCAAAGAAATCTTCTTCGTGGCGGCGTCCAGTTTCGCGATTCTAAAGTTGCGCACTTGGCCGCTTCGGAACGGTTCGGGCTTGGCGCTGCTCGACGCACCGCCCTTCCAGCGCGCCTGCAACATGGAACCTAGCGACGACAAATCCGGCTTCGCGGATCGAGTCTCGGAGGACGAATCCTTCTCCACTGTGGGAGCCGCCGCATTCAAACGGCAAATGGCTTGTATCCCTTCGCCTAATTCTACTTTCCCCTGCCCCTCTGAAATCTCCATCAAACGCCCCGTCACCACATCGCCTTCCTTGTGCTCGGCGATATATTCATCCAGGCCGCTGGGAACGAGCTGCTTCATTCCAAGCCGCAGCTGCCGCTTCTCGGTATCGATCGCGAGCACTTGAGCCTTAACTAGTTGCCCAACCTTCAGCATCTCCTGCGGATGATTGATGCGCTTCTCCGCGCTCATATCGCTGATGTGGATCATGCCCTCAATGCCCTCAGCAAGCTGCACGAACGCGCCGAACTTAGTGAGACTGACGACCGGCCCTTCGGCCACCGTACCGGCGGCGAATTTCTGCGCTGCATCTGCCCACGGATCCCCAAGCGCTTGTTTCAATCCCAGCGACATGCGCCGTTCGCCCGTGTTCACTCCCAGAATTACCGCGTCCACTATTTCGCCCGGCTTCACTAGAGTGCTGGCGCTCCGCAATTTCTTGCCCCAGGACATCTCCGAAACATGAATCAATCCTTCAATGCCAGGCTCAAGTTCCACGAACGCACCGAACTCGGCAACGCGGGTCACCGTACCGCGCACGCGCTCGCCCACGTTGTACTTGCCAGCCACAGCGTCCCAGGGATGCGGCAGCAACTGCTTCATGCCCACGGAAATGCGCCGCTTCTCCCCCTCCGTGGAGATCTTCAGCACCTTCGCTTCGATCTGCTGGCCTACGGAAAGCACGTCCGCGGCTTTGTTTACACGGCTCCAAGAAATATCGCTCACATGCAGCAAAGCATCCACTCCACCGAGGTCGACAAAAGCTCCGTAATCGGTGAGGCTGCGCACCGTGCCGCTCACCGTATCGCCTTCTTTCATCTCGGCATAACGCCGGTCTTTCGCCGAGCGCTCTTCCTCCTCCACGACGGCACGCCTGTCGACCACAACATCTTCTTCCGCAACGTCGAGCTTGATGATGCGGCACAGAATCTCCTGCTCCACCAACTTTTCCATCTCGGCGGCATCCCGCACACCGCTGCGCGAAGCGGGCATGAACGCGCGCACTCCAACATCCACGCTGAGACCGCCTTTGATCACGCCCGTGACCGTGCCCACAATCGTTGCCTTGTCGGCGAACGCTTTCTCCAGCGTCGCCCAATCCTTTGGGCGCTCCACTTTCGCGCGAGTAAGTTCGTAATATCCCTCAGGATTTCGGCCCTTCACGGAAACCAGCACCTTGTTTCCAGGCTTCGGGATTTCCCCAGCGCTCTCGAACGGCGCGAGCGGGAGAATTCCTTCGCTTTTAAATCCGATATCAAGGATTACGGAATCGGCCGAGATCGCGATTACCGTGCCTTCCAGTTGCTTGCCGCCATCTTCCCGTTTGCGAGCATGGCTCTTCTCGTACTGCGCGAACAACTCGCCAAACGATTCGCTGCTTTCCGCCGTGGATGGGGATTCAGTAACGCTGGGATTGGAAATGGTTGGATTGGACATGGAAAGTTACAGCCCTCGTCAACTATAGGTCTTATCTAGAATAACATCGCGCGCAGCCACGCTCACTAATCGGGATTAATCTCAATCTGCCGTGGAGGCAACGCCGGCATCTCGGGATGCTGTGGGTCTCGCCATATCACTTTAAAACACTCGCCCTCGCTTAGCGGGCGCCAGATCGTTCCATCTTCGTACTTGATCGAACCGGGGAAGAAAGCCCAACCCAGCACTGCTTGCGCCCCTTCAGCACGAATTCCAGGTTTTTCCAGAGTTCGTTCCTCTCCCGGCGGAATCGGCTTAGTTGACGACCACTCGCCCATGTAGGGACGCCGCAAATCCTGAAGTGTGTAAAACATTTCCGGTATGATTTGAAATCCTGTAATCGTTTTGCCGCTCGTGTTCTTTACCGTTAGCGTGAACTTTTCAGGCTCCTTCCAAAAATCTCCGCCGAGAAATTCCATAGGGCAGGAACGCGGGGGCGGCGCTGCGACGGTAAAAACCGCCATCATGCCGTTCTCCATGTGATCTTCCACATGGCAATGAAACATCCATGTCCCGGGATTGTCGGCGATCATGTCCACCGTCTTCATGCTTCCAGGAAGCAGTTCGACCACGTCGGTATTTCTGCCTTCGAAGGTCACACTTTCCCCATGCCAGTGCGGAGTGTGCAAGTCAATCTGATTGCCCATCCCCAGCAAATACCAGCGCACCCTGTCGCCTTTCTTCATCATCAATCCCGGAA
Source organism: uncultured Acidobacteriaceae bacterium (assembly GCA_963818235.1). Taxonomy (GTDB): domain Bacteria; phylum Acidobacteriota; class Terriglobia; order Terriglobales; family Acidobacteriaceae; genus Sulfotelmatobacter. The sequence continues at coordinate 562,808 of CAWFRI010000003.1, read as the reverse complement.
GATTGCCGAAGATGAATCCATTGATCGCGTAAAACAGCCCTGGCGGCTTGCCCGCCATTTCATCGAAGACCATGAACGAAGCCACAAATTCGCGGTCCACATCTTTCGGAGACCCATCCGGATTCGCTTTACCCTTGGCGGTAACGACAATCGGCCCCAGCAATCCCGCATTTACCTCAACCCCAGGATCAACGTGGCCGTGATACCACCACACAATCGAACTCGGGTCCCCCGGGCCCGGGCCGCTGGCTTCCGTGGCAAACCAGCGATACGTGAATTTGCGCCCCGGCGGCACCCGATCTCCCTTGCCGAACGGAATGTAGAAAGACCCTTCGCTATTCTTGTCATAACGCAGCCCGTGCGGATGCATGTTGTGCGGCTGACGGGTGCGGTTCATAAACGTGACGTCGACTTCATCGCCAACTTCGGCGCGAATAATCGGCCCGAGAATCCCCAGCCACTCCGGCTGTGGCTTTTTCGTGGTGAACGTGTCGTCGGTGTATTCGATGAACCGCGTCTTCGGCCATTCCAGCTTCGCGTTCCAGGGGCGCGGAACCGGCAATGCGCGCAGCAGGTTCATGCCGCTGGGCGCATAGTTCCACGGAACATCTTCCGCGGCAATGTAGTAGTGGCGAGTGGTGGCGAAGCAGGCGGGAGCGAAATAGATTAGCAGGCAGAGTGCCGTTGCGCGCAGAATACTCACGCTCTTATTATCCCATGTGAGCTGTCATTGGCGTCCCGTGCGAGTCCTCATTCTGAGCGAAGCGAAGGACCCATGCACCGGTCCTTCGCCCGCCAACGTACTCCCAGGATCACGACGTGTTGGTGCTACGGAGTAAAATTCGCCTGCACATATTCATCCGTATTCGGGTCTGCATTCAACGTGATCGTGCAGGTCGACGAGGTCGAGAAGTTACACGGCCCGGCCGTGTTACCCTCGCCTGACCAATTCACGAACGTATCGCTGTTCGGCGTCTCAGTCAGCGTCACTACTGTCCCGGCAGGAAAAACGTAGCCGCAGACATCAGTCCCAGAGTAGGTGTAGTCGGTGTTGCAACTGATGCCGGGGGGATCGCTGGTGATCGTACCGCCGGGAATGCTGACTGCAACCGACAAGTTCACCGGCTCGCCCCAGCCGCCGCCGGGTGCCGAGCTATATGCGCCCGGAATCGGAACCTGGCTGCACTGCCCGCCTGTACTCGGTGTCGGTACGTTAGCAGGAGGCGTCAGCCACGGCGGATTGGTAAAGTTAAAGAACTCGGCCATCGTCGCATTCGTAGTTTGCGCCGAGTTGTAGGACGCGTCGCGGTTCGTAAGTGGAGACAGACCAAAGCGGTCCTCGACCATCGCCAGCACCGCCGTTGTATCCATCACATCGTGAGAAACATAGTTTTGCTTGGCAAACGGCGAAATCACGATCATCGGAACACGATAGCCGGTCCAGGAGAAGCTGCACATCCCAGTTCCAAGCTGACCTGGCTCCTTCCCGCAAATGTCGGTGGAAAAAGATCCGTAGGATAGCCAGGATCGCCCTGATCATAAGGACCGGTCCCCGGAGCCGTTGCCGGTTGCGGCGGTACGTGATCGTATAAACCGCCCCACTCGTCGTAGGTAAAGATCAACGCGGAGGTGCTCCAGCTTTGGCTCTGCATCAACTGGTTGATCACGCTCTTAGCCGCGTAAGCCTGACCGGTCTGAACATTCTCTGGATACTCGTCGGAATCGGACGGATGTTCATCGAGCCCAGCATCCGACGCTGGCTCGATCAGGGCAAACGACGGTAAGGTCCCCGCAGCCGCATCGGACTGAAACGTCGTGAGCGGCTGGATGTTTGCCAGCAGCGTGGGATTATTGAGAATCGTATTTTCGTACTGAAACTCATTGATGTAAGAGTTCTCAACCAGGCACGCCGATTCTTCGTTGCCTGTCATCGCCGAACAACTCTGACCGGTTTTATTGACCGTATCCTCGGCGTTCACGTAGATCTTCCAGGAAATGCCCGCGTTCTGTAGCTCCTCGAAAATCGTCGTCGATGAAAGTTGTTGGCCATTGTTGAGGGAACCTATGCACTGCGATGGCGGGCACCCTCCACCGATCGGATAGGCAAGCCCGTGTGACGTCGCGGCAATCAAATACATTCGGTTGAGCTGGGTGCGCGACATGATTGGAGCGAACCAGCTATCTGAAGTGGCGAAGTTAGACGCCATGAAGTAGTAGTAGTTCAGATCGGTGCCATCGTAGTAGCCCATGGCGCGCACGCCTTCGAGATCCATGAAGCCATTGCTTCCGGCATCGTACGCCGCGGTAAAAGCAAATCCGTTGAGCGGAGGATTGCTCAGATCACCGGGGCTGCTTCCAGTTGGATCGGCATAGTCCCACTGGTTGTGCGCCTCATTCCAGAACGGACTCTGGTTTTCCATGCAGGCAGATTCCAGGTGGAAGGAACTGATCGGGTCACTGGCGTCCGGAGAACAGGTGCCGGCCCAGGTCCCCGCGGCGCAGCCGGGAACGGTTGGAGCCGCCGGCGTCACCCCATTGACCGGCGGGTTGAATTGCGCCAAGCCATTGAAGGTCTGGCCGTTAGTGCCGTATCCATTCGTCGACCAGTAGGAGAGCATCGCGCCGAAGTAATGATCCAGAGACCGATTCTCCTGCGCGAACAGAATAATGTGGCTCAATGCCGCGTATGGGTTCGAGAGACCGAAGGTAGCAGTAATTGTCTCCGCTGCGGTTAGCGTGAAGGTGCAAGTCGTCGTTCCAGTGCAGCCTGTCCAACTCGTAAAGCTGCTGTTGGCTCCCGGAGTTTCGGTCAGGGTGATGGATGTACCGGACGCAAAACTGGCAGTGCAGGTACCAGTCGTGCAATTGATTCCAGGCGGCTGGCTTGTGACCGCGCCCGTCCCGGTTCCCGCTAAGGTTACCGTAAGAACTACCTGCGGAGGCGGGGTGGTGAAGGCAGCGCTAACCGACGTGGCGGCCGTAATCGTCACGGTGCAAGTTGCTGTGGTCCCAGAGCAAGCGCCGCCGCTCCAGCCGGTAAATGTGCTTCCGGTTGCTGGAGTCGCGGTGAGTATTACAGCCGTGTTGGGCGCGAAACTAGCCGTGCACGAACCGGACGGACAATTGATACCGCCGACGTTACTGGTTACAGTTCCTAAACCGGTCACCGATACGGTAAGTGCATCCTGCCCGGCAGCCGTAAATGTCGCTCCCACCGTTTGATCGGACGACATAGTGACGGAGCAGGTTCCCGTGCCCGTGCAACTGCTAATGCCGGTCCAACCGGAAAAGCTATACCCTGTGCCGGCGGTTGCCGTAAGAACCACCGTGGTGCCCTGCGCGAAACTAGCGGTGCAGGCGCTGGCGGGGCAGTTAATGCCCCCCGCTGAGCTGGTGACGGTCCCACTGCCCGATGCGGGGGCAGTTACGGTGAGCTGAAAATTCGTTGGCGCAGTGGAAACTGGATTAGCCCGTAACCCCTGACATCCGGCCAGAATCAGGGTCACGCTGAACAATACCGCTATCGAACAAAAACCATACGGAGACTTCATGGCGTGGAACTCCCTCAGAAAGCCGAGCATTGGATGAACTTACCTGCCCTGCGGTTGGTTCATGCCCTCTCTCGGAGTCCGAAGGGCCGTTCTGGCCATCCGAAGGGCGATAATCCTACTTATTTTTCCTGCTTCGCCGGAGGAATCTCATCGGGGACCTCCACCGCTTTCTTTCTGCGGAGCCAATCCCATCCGACGAACTAGCGTAAGAACGTTCCAATTCCTGGGCAATCCCTTCGCCCACCGCATTCAGCCTTTGACCAACAAACAAACCCAAAGACGCAGATAGCCACGTCCACCAGCGAAACTTCATGGCGCGCTACTCCCGAAGCGCGAAGTTGGATGAGATTTTCCCCGAAGCGGTTGTTTGTGGCGCTGCAAATCGAGCCAGCAGAGCCTAAACTCCTCGGGTAAGAACCGGAGGCACGCTGCGTTATCATTGTCAGCACCCGGAATGGAAGCCGAATTAATTTGCTCCGCCGGTCAATTCGCAGTACCTTGCTGCTGAGTTATCTCAGAGGTGCGCTTTGCCCATTTCCGCCGTCGACTCGATCTCGTTCGCTATCGAACATACCAAGCGGCAGCTTTTCCGGCCCTTCCGCTTTGGTCAATGGACCCGGCTCGCAATCGTCGGCCTGCTGGCAGGCGAACTCGGCTCCGGCGGGTTCCGGGGCTCTAATTTTCACCTTCCTCCACATGTTGGAGGCTCGCCGCATCTTCCTTCCGGACTTTCCGGAATCGATCCCGTACTCCTGGCAGTCTTGATCGCCGTGATCGTTTTCGCCGCGCTCGTATTCGCGCTGATCATGATGTACATCAGCAGCGTAATGCGCTTCATCCTTTTCGACAGCGTACTGGGCAAAGAGTGTCGTATTCGCCGGCAGTGGAGCCGCAGGCAGGGTGAGGGATGGCGCTACTTTTTATGGAAACTGCTCTATGCTCTGGCCATGTTCGGCGGGGTTGTGCTGTTGCTCGCCGTTCCCTTGGCTTTTGCCTTCGGCGTGGGCTGGGTCCGGGAGCCAAAGCAGCATATTATCCCGTTGGTTCTAGGGGGCATTTTTCTCTTCTTTGTTCTTCTGCTTTTCATCCTGGTCATGACAGTGATCTTTGTATTGACCAAGGATTTTGTGGTGCCCCAGATGGCGCTGGAAAACATCGGCGCCATAGAAGGCTGGCGGCGGCTTTGGCCAATGATGAAAGCGGAGAAAGGCAGCTACGCCGGCTACCTGGGAATGAAAATACTGATGGCGATCGGCGCGGGGATTGTGGTTGGAATAGCAACTCTTATTCTGGGCCTGATCATCGCGATCCCGACCGTCGGTTTGAGCATCCTTGCCGTGCTTACAGGTCAGTCGGCCGGGCTGACCTGGAACGCTTACACAATCACGCTGGCGATTGTAGTTGGGAGCGTTCTGCTGGCAATTTTCCTATATCTGATAGCTCTGATTTCCGTGCCGTTCGTCGTGTTTTTTCCTGCATATTCAATTTATTTTTTGGCGGGGCGCTATCGGCAACTCAGCGCCGCGCTCTATCCAGCGCCGCCAGTTGCGCCCCCAATCCCGTCTTTGGCGGTTCCTCCATACGAACCGCCGCCGCTGCCTCCCAGCGCCGCTCCGATTGGATAAGAGAAACTCAAGGGAACTCGCTCCACCTCCCAGGTGTCTGATGTTGCAGACACGCTCGTGCTAACCAGGAGAGTCCAATGTCTTTCTCAATGGCAGGCGGAGGTGCGCGCGGTCCCGAGATCAATGTCACGCCGCTGATCGACGTGTTACTGACCCTAATCATCGTCTTCATGGTTGTGGTATCGATGGACAAAGAGGAAGGAGAAACCGCGCAGATTCCGCAACCCGACCAAAAACAAACGCAAAACATTTCGCAGCCGCGTACCGTCGTCATCCAGGTGGTGTGGACAAAGGAAAATCAAATCCCAACAGTGAAAATCAATCAGGACGAGGTTAAGTGGGAAGATCTGGAGCTGCGCCTGGCAAAGATTTATTTAACACGCGCCGAGAAAGTAATCTTCGTGCGCGGCGACGCCGATGTCGACTTCCAGTACGTGGGCGACGTGATCGACATGGCACATCACGCCGGTGTGAAGCGGGTGGGACTGCTAACGATCGGGCGGGAGATGGCTGCGGAATGAAGCTCTTCGCTCTAGTTCCTCGCCCGATTCTTAATCCAAATCGGCGTCCCCAGAAATCCAAACGCCTCCCGAATTTGATTCTCCAAAAAGCGCTGATAAGAAAAATGCAGCTTCACCGCACGATTCGTGAAAAGCACAAACGTTGGCGGGGCCACCGACGCCTGCGTCATATACAGAATCTTCACCCGTGACCGCATGGGAACGGAGGCGCGCTCGAAGTCTACAGTCTCGATGAAGCGGTTCATCGCCGATGTAGGAACGCGCTTGCGCCGCTCAATCGCCACTTGTTCGAGCAGTGGGAAGATTTTCTCCGTGCCTTTGCCGCTCTTCGCCGAGATGAAAACAATTGGCGCATAGTTCAAAAACTTCAGATCGTAGCGCAAGCGTTCTTCATAAGCTTCCCGGTCAGCCGGCCGTTTGCTCTCGCGCATCCGCATCGCCTTAGAAGGCCGGCCAGCTTTCATCTCGCCGCTGATAACGAGATCCCACTTGTTGACCACGATAATCATCGATCGCCCGCTCTCGTGGGCATAGCCGGCGATCGCGGCGTCGAGCTGGCTGACGCCTTCGGTGGCATCGATCACCAGCAGCGCAATGTCGGCGCCTTCGAGGTGCTTGCGCGCCATTACAACGGAAAGTTTTTCCGCCATCAGATGCGTTTTGCCCTTGCGGCGAATTCCGGCAGTGTCAATGAAGCGAAAGCGGCGTCCATTGTGCTCGATGATTTCATCCACCGCATCGCGAGTAGTTCCAGGGATAGGCGAGACGATGGCGCGATCGGAAGCAGTGAGGCAATTCAGCAGCGTGGATTTACCGACGTTCGGATGTCCGATGATGGCAACCTTGGTTTCATAAATAGTTTCAGGGTCAGGCGTCGTCCCGTTTTCTGGCGAGGCTGTTTCTTCCTGTGGCTCCTCTCTGCTCTCTGTGTCATCCGTAGTTAAGGGTTGAGCGGGCAGAACCTCAAACACAGCATCCAGCAGATCTTCAATCCCGCGCCCGTGCTCAGCCGAAACAGGAAACATCCGCTTGATACCCAGCCGATGAAACTCGTCCACGATATGCGCCTGTTTCTCGGTGTCAGCCTTGTTCACAGCCAGAAAAAGCGGCCGCCCTGTCTTGCGCAACAGTCGAACCAACTCCAGATCGGGCGCGGCAACTTCGGATCGTCCGTCCACCACCATGATGATCGCCGCCGCTTCATCGAATGCGACTCGCGCCTGGCGGAAAATCTCCGCCGGAATAAAATCTTTGTCCTCTGGAATAATGCCGCCGGTATCGATGATGCGAATGCGCCGCCCGCGCCATTCCGCATCGCCATAAAGCCGGTCACGCGTGATCCCGGGCTCGTCGCCAACAATGGCGCGGCGCGATCCAACAATGCGGTTGAACAGCGTGGACTTGCCTACGTTCGGTCGGCCCACGATGGCGAGCGTGGGAACGCCGGCTGCGTTGGTGGCGAGAGTGCTGGTCGAGTTGTAAGTGGGTTGAGTCAAAATGAGCGGCAACCGATGCTGACAGTCAGGAGTGTTTATTATAGAGACTCCTGTGGCTTTAAGTTCCCAACCCGCGTCCTCCGCGACCTCAAATCGAACTGCGCCCAACTCGAAGGACGCGTCTCTATATCAATTCTTCGCGCCAGGTGGAGTGCTCGCGCACACACATCCCGCCTATGAATTCCGCCGCGGACAGCTGCAAATGGCTCAATCCGTCGAGCAGGCGCTGGAAGAAAAGCGGCACTTAATTGTCGAAGCAGGCACCGGCACCGGAAAAACGCTCGCCTATCTGATGCCGGTAATCCGATCGGGCAAGCGGGTGATTATTTCCACCGGAACGAAAAATCTCCAGGAACAACTTTTCTATAAAGACATTCCGTTTCTGGAGCAGGCGCTGTTCGGAGTTGCAGCCGGCGATGAACGTTCACGGCCGCTTTCCGTTTGTTACATGAAGGGCCGCAATAATTATCTGTGCCGCAAGAAACTCTACGATCTTACCGACCAGCCGGTCTTGAGCGGATTGGAAGAGATTGAACAATATCAAGCAATTTCCGCCTGGGAAAAAACAACCTCAACTGGCGATCGCGCCGAACTCGCCGAACTGCCCGAGACCAGCGCTCTTTGGCACAAGCTGGATGCCCGCGCTGATGCCTGCATCGGCCAGAAGTGCAGCGAGTGGGAGCGTTGTTTCGTCACCGAAATGCGCCGGCACGGTATGGAAAGCGACATCATCATCGTCAACCATCATTTGTTTTTTGCCGATCTCGCCATCAAGTTGCAGGCCGAGGGCGCGCCTGACGCGGGCATCCTGCCGGAAGCCGCCGTGGTAATTTTCGATGAAGCTCATGAACTCGAGGACGTTGCGGGGAATTACTTCGGAATTTCTGTGAGCAACTTACGCATCAACGATCTCGCGCGCGACGTGGAAACGTCGATGCAGCATAACCGCATGCTCTCTGCGTCGATTTCCGGCGCGCTGGGCAGTCTGCGGGAGAAATCTCAGTTTTTCTTTTCGTTGCTGCCGGCAGGCGATGGGCGTTTCGCCTTCGAGACGCGCCGCGAATTTCTGGAAGAAAACGGGGATGAGTTCCTTGCGCTGAATCAAGCTCTGACACGGCTGGCGGGTGAATTGGAAGCGTTGCCGCAAAAGCCGGAGGAAATTTTCAACTTCGTGCGGCGAGCGCAGGAACTGCAAGTTCAGCTTGCTTTCGCCATGGAATCTGATGATCGCAACACCGTGTTCTGGATCGAGCGCCGTAGCGGAAGAGCGAGTTCACCACAGAGGAACAGAGCCACAGAGAGAACAAAAGACGGTTTCCAAAGCCGTCAAAACGTCTTTCTGCAGGCCACTCCAATCGATGTCGGCCCCATCCTGCGCGAATGCCTGTGGTCGAAACTGGAATGCGCCGTTCTCACGTCGGCGACACTTGCGGTTGGTGGGGGCTTTGAATACATCCGGCAGCGTCTGGGGTTCGAACATGCGCGCGAGTCCGTGCTGCCTTCGCATTTCGATTACGAAACTCAGGCGTTATTTTATGTGCCGCCCGATCTGCCGGACGCGCGCGCCCCGCAGTTCACGGCTCATGCCGCCGAGCGCATTCGCAAGCTGCTCGAAATAACCCGCGGGCGCGCGTTTGTCCTTTTTACGAGCTACGCGCAGATGAATGACGTCTACCAGCGATTGCTCGGCGTGCTGGACTTCCCCATGCTGCGCCAAGGCGATGCGCCCAAGAGCGCTCTGTTAGCGGAGTTTCGACTGACACCGAATGCCGTGCTCTTTGCCACGTCGTCATTCTGGCAGGGCGTAGACGTGCAGGGCGACCAGTTAAGTTGCGTGATCATCGACCGGTTACCGTTTGCCGTGCCCAGCGATCCGGTTGTGGCCGCGCGAGTAAAAGCGATCGACGCCGACGGCGGCAACGCCTTCTTTCAATATCAAGTTCCGGCGGCAGTGATCACGCTAAAACAGGGCTTCGGACGCCTCATCCGCTCGCTGCACGACCGCGGCCTGTTGGTACTGCTCGATAACCGCATCCTGAAAAAACAATACGGGAAAGTGTTCATCGAGAGCCTGCCGAACTATAGGAAGACTACGGATCTGCGGGTGGTGGAGGAATTTTTCGGAGTGACCGAATAGGAACTGTGCCTGGGTTATTGCAAGGGCCGCATACTGGCGCCAGCTACCGCCTTCCAGTCGAAACTAACGGTGTGTTTGCATCCGGCCGCGCGGCCGCAGCGTTCGATGAGGCAATCGGCGAAGTCGGCGCGGCCTCCACGAAACATCCGCAATGCCTGCGAGACGAGATCCGCACGTTCGATAACCAGTTCCTTAGTCCGTAACAAGTTCTCCAGAATTTGCTCGATTTCCTTCTTCTGATAACGATAGGAGACGGCCAACACCCAAACTAATTCGGCGATGACAATCAGGGAAAGAAATCCGGGTGAATCAAAGGAAAGGGAGTTCATCATTCTAATCGCCGCAGCTGTTTGGGTAGGGTCGTCGTGAGTAAGGTAACGGACCACAACATTTGTGTCGAGGCCGATCATCATTTTTGCCCGCTATCGCGAACGAGCCGCGCCTTTCGCGATGGCGGCGTTCATCTCTTCAATCGATACCGGTTTCCTACCCTTGCGGTACAACATTCCGCTCAATTCCCGCACAGAGCGCGTGGCGGCAACGATGTTGAATTCCCCTTTGCCTACTTCGACGAATTCAATGCGATCTCCGGCGTCGACGCCCAACGCGGTTCGGACCTGTGCCGGTATGGTGATTTGGCCTTTGGAGGTTACCGTTGCCGCTGCCACGCTTGTCCTTTCTACTTCGGCGATTCCTTACATTGTAGTAAGGAAATGGCGTTGCGTCAATAACCTTCCATCACACGTACTCCCGCTCCGCCCGCCGAATCTTCCGGTACCGTTCAAAAACTTCCTTCTCGCTCTCCAACCCCAGCACTGAACGAATCGAACTCCCGCGGAACGTATGGGCCAGCATCTTCCACCCTGTTGTCAGAACGAACCTCGGGTCATGCTTTAGCGCCACGGGCACGTGATGCACCTTCATCCATCGCTCGGCTTTCCAGCGCAGGAATTCGACCTCTTCCGCCGGCAGATGCTCGGTGCGCACCACAGCAGTCGTTCCGTCGTATTCTTCGAGCTGTTCGTTCATGATCAGACCTTGATCACGGAATTCTTTCGTCATGGGCGTACGGGGATACGGCGTGGGATGCTGGATGTACGGCCAATCCACATAACGCCGCGCGAATTCCAGGTTGGCTTCAATCGATTCGCGAGTATCACCCGGACTTCCCACGATCAATCCGCCGACCACATACATGTGATTGCGATGCAGATAACTAATGGCTTTCAGCGTGGCGTTGCCAGTGTTGTGGCCATCGGTGCGTTCGGTATTTTTTGCGGACGCCTTCAGAAATTGCAAATCATTTTCCAGAATATTTTCGATGCCTAGAAAAACATATCGGAACCCTGCCCTCCGCATCAACGGAGCGAGCGTCTCACCGTGATTCGCGATGGCGGAGGTCATGGCCTGTACGAAGTAGTCGATCTTCTGCAATCCGGCCGCGATGATGGCCTCGCACAGCGCCTCAAAGCGCTTCACGTTCAGCGTGATGTTGTCGTCGACCAAAAAAATCGTGCGAGCGCCGTGGTCGTATGCGTCGCGAATGTCGGCCAGTACGCGGTCGAAAGAATAGGTATGAAAGTTGCGGCCGCGCATCTCGATGATGGAGCAGAAACTGCAATCGAAGGTGCACCCTCGCGAAGTCTCGATCACGTCAACCTGCCGCCCCAGCAGAGTGTACCCATCGAGCACGCGCGCATCGCGGTTCGGCAGACGAATCTCTTCACCTTCCAGCCGGTGGGGCGCCCGCGCAGGATTATGCACCCACCCGTCACTCGTCTGATAGGACAGCCCGCCGATCTCCTCGACTCCTGAACCACCCTCAAGCGCGCGCAACAACTCACGGAAGGTCACTTCGCCTTCGCTGCGAACCAAGTAGTCCACGCCCATATTTTCGTACGCCTCGGGCGCGAGGCTGGGATCGTACCCGCCAACCACAATCTTTACGCCCGGCTTTAAACTCCGGACTAGATCGATAATGCGTCCGGCGGTGCGCCGTTGAAACGTCATGATGGAAAGCCCGACAACTTCTGGATCGAGCTCATGCACAAGACGCGTAACTGTCTCACGCACCTGGCGATGAGCCAGGATCAAGTCAGCCACCGCCACGCGGTGATGGGGATCGACATTTCCCGCCAGCGACGTTAACGCACCGTTAGGCATGCGGATTGCGACCGGTGGCATATGCTCGAAGGAATCGGGCATGGAAAGCAAGAGGACGTTCATGTGGACCTGTCCTTACTGCATCACTGCCTCGTTTTGTCCGCAGGCGCGGGTCGAAGCCAGCAGCGAAGCGAATGGCGAATTGTACCGCACTTCATCTCTTCGATGCCGGAGCGGACGGCGTCGTTAGCAACCCGCCGATTTTTTTATTTTGCCTCTTCCGCCATGCCTGAGCTCGGTAAGACGCCGACAACAATCCCTGAAGCCTCGCCCTTGGCACGGTATACGCGTTCCGTCGCCTTTATGAAATCCGCAGGCTTGGCGTCAGGAATGTTCACGAATGTTTGGGGGTTCCGGTCGGTGAGCGGAAACCACGAGCTTTGCACTTGCACCATGATGCGGTGGCCACGACGGAATGTGTGGTTGACGTCCTGCATGGTGAAATCTACTTCCTCAACCTTGTTGGGCGTAAAGGCCTCGGGCTTTTCAAAACTGTGCCGGAATTTCCCGCGGAAGGGCTCGCCCCGCACCAGTTGCTGATAACCGCCCATGACGAACGAAGGCGGATTAACGTCTGTCCTCGGTTTCCCTTTGTCTTCGGCCTTAGCCTCATCGAACTTGCTGTCAGGATAATCCGGAGGATACACGTCAATCAATTTCACATCCCAATCCGAATCGGTTCCAGTCGTAGATACAAAAAGCTTGGGAGAGAGGGGACCGGCAATCGTCACGTCCTCTTGCAGCACCGGGGTTTCATAAACCAGCACATCGGTTCTGGTGGCGGCAAACCGCTGGTCAGAGAGCATGTATTCCTGAGGAACTTCGAGTTCCGTGTAATTCACAAAAGGCACGGGCTTCGCCGGATCACTGACATATTCATCGAAAGCTGGCGGCTCAGAAGCCGGTGGCTCGAAGGAAAGGCCGCCGTTGGCGTGAAAATAGAGAGTCTTGGCCTCAGCAGCTTTCGGAGGCCACTCCGAATATCGTCGCCAGACATTCGAGCCGGTTTCGAAAACATAAGCCTTGGGGAGTTTCGCATCGCCGCTGCCCTTGAGATATTGCTCGAAAAACGGAAACAGAATATTTTTCCGGTAATAGTCGCCCGTATTGAAGGAGAAGTCGACTCTTCCCAGGTGATTGCCCTCATAACGGTACCAACCGCCGTGCACCCATGGGCCCACGACGAGCGCGTTGAAGATTCCTGTATTGTTCTTATCGATCGCATGGAAAGTGCTGAACGGGCCTTGCAAGTCCTCAGCGTCGAACCACCCGCCCACAGTGAGCACGGCGCAGTGAATATTTTTCATGTGCGGCGCCAGATTGCGTGCCTTCCAGTAGTCGTCGTAGGTATCGTGGTGGACCTGGTCGTCAAACAGCGCGCTCTTACCGTCGAGATACTTTGACAGGTTCGAGATTGGACCCGCATTCAGATAAAACTCGTAGCCATCTTTGGTGCCGTAGTCGAAGGCGACTGGCGTCTTCGGTGGCAACTGAGGATTTTCCTGCGGCTTGAAGAAAGCATAGAAACCGAAATTCGCGTCCAACATGAACGCCCCGCCGTGGTAGGCGTCGTCGCCCTTGAAAAGATCGGTCATGGGTGCCTGTGGTGACGCGGCTTTGAGCGCCGGATGCGAGTCGATAATGCTGGCCGAGGTAAAAAATCCAGGATACGAAATACCCCAGATACCGGCATTGCCGTTATTGTTAGGCACGTTCTTCAGCAGCCACTCGATGGTGTCGTAGAGATCGGTAGAGTCGTCCACGTCCTGTTTGGACTTCTTGTTATCGATGTGCGGACGCATTTCAACGAACGTACCTTCCGACATATAGCGCCCACGCACGTCCTGGTTAACGAAAATGTAGCCTGCTTTATCAAACTCCGGCGAGGGACCCAGTTGCTTGCGGTAAAGGTCCACGCCGTACGGCGCCACGCTATACGGAGTGCGATTAATCAGAAACGGATAGGAGCGAGTGCTGTCCTTGGGCACATAGATCGACGTGAATAGGTGCACGCCATCGCGCATCGGAATTCGATATTCGTATTTTGTGTAGTGTTCCTTTACGTCAAATTCCGCGGCCTCGGGCTTGCTTTGGGCGGCGAGAGTTGCCAGCAGAATCGGAAGCAGCAGAATGGCTGAGATGCAGTTGCGGCGCAGCATAATCGCTCCTTAGCGGTAAAAAGACCGAATAGAAAGCTACAGTCGATTGAAGCCCGCCGTCAAGCGGGACAGATGATCTGGGCAGTAGAATAGAATGTTCTAGACGGAGCGCGATCTGGCTGTTTTCGCCGGCGCGCTGAGGCGGGCATGTTCGAAGTGACGGTTGACGATACTTTTGCCGCGGGACATTACTTGCGCAATTACAAAGGCAAGTGTGAGAACCCGCACGGCCATAACTATAAGATTCGGGTCACGCTAGCGGGGGCCGAACTGGACAAAGCCGGACTGCTTCTTGATTTCAAGGATCTCCGCGAAGTCATGAAACACGTTATCGATCGCCTGGATCACCAGATGATTAACGATATCGAGCCATTTACTGTAATCAACCCATCGGCGGAAAATCTGGCTAAGTATTTTTATGACGAATCGAACACGCGACTGAAAAGCGTAACCAACGGCCGCGTTCGAGTGAAAGACGTAACCGTGTTCGAAACCGATACCACGACAGCGAAGTACAGCGAGTAACAGTTGCCGGAAGCGCGACCGGTGAGCAGTGGCCAGCATTCAGACTTGATCGTACCCAAGTTACACCAATCGCCGCTTTCTGACCGCTGAAACACTGACCCTGACCACTGTTTCCATGCAGATAACCGAAATCTACAAATCGCTACAAGGTGAATCGACTTACGCCGGGCTTCCGTGCGTATTCGTTCGTCTAACTGGATGCAATCTCCGCTGCTCCTGGTGCGATAGCGAGTATACATTTCACGGCGGACGGAAAATGACTCAGGAGGAAGTCACGAACGAAGTGAAGCGTCTCAGCCCAAAAGGCGGACTGGTGGAAATCACCGGCGGCGAGCCCATGTTGCAAGAGCGGGAGTTACTGCCGCTCCTGGAAAGACTCTTGCGAGATGAATACCAAGTCTTGCTCGAGACCAGCGGAGAGCGTCCATTGTCCAGAGTTCCGCCGGGAGTCATCAAGATCGTGGACGTGAAGTGTCCGCATTCAGGCGCGCCCGATACGTTTCTTCCCGAGAATCTGTCTGCACTCACATCGCACGATGAAGTTAAATTCGTAATAGCTGACCGAACGGACTACGAATTTGCTCGCGCCTTCGTTCGCGAACACGCTCTGGCAAGGCGAGTGAACGCCCTCCTGTTTTCGCCCGCCTTCCGCAAGGATGCAACCGGCGAGCGGGACAGTTCGCACTGCCTGATAGATCCTCAGGAATTAGCCGAGTGGATGCTCGCGGATGAGGTTCCCGGCCGCCTGGGACTGCAATTGCACAAATTTATTTGGGACCCGGCATTAAAGGGAGTTTGAAGAAATTTTTGTTGAATAATAATTGCTGATTATTGATTGAAACCTCTCATCTCAATTTTTTAATTGGCGATAAAAAATCACGGATGTCGTTCGATAAAAGATGGCATCAGACAACAAATCACGGGCAATCGTACTCTTGAGCGGTGGCATGGATTCCTGCGTCTGCGCGGCTCTGGCGATACGAGATCACGATGTCGCCGCGGTCCACGTAAGCTATGGACAACGCACCGAATGTCGCGAGCGTCAATCTTTTGTTCAGATTTGCGACCGCCTCAGCATTAAAGAACGGCTGCTGGTTCGCAATGACGCTCTCCGCGCCATCGGAGGCTCTGCCCTGACCGACGAAAATATTACCGTTCCCGCCGGCGGCAACATTGGACCTGATATCCCCGTCACCTATGTTCCTTTTCGAAATGCCCATTTCTTGTCGGTCGCCGTCAGTTGGGCTGAAGTGCTCGGTGCCTCTAAAATTTATATCGGCGCAGTCGAGCCCGATAGTTCCGGCTATCCTGATTGCCGTCCCGCCTACTATGAAGCTTTCAACCGTGTCATCCAGACCGGAACAAAGGAAGGGAACATCGAAATTGTTACTCCCCTCATCGCCATGCGAAAAGCCGAAATTGTGCGCCTTGGCCTTGAACTGAACGCTCCGTTCGATTTAACTTGGTCATGCTATAGCCATTTGGATCGTGCGTGCGGGCAGTGCGATAGTTGTATGTTGCGCCTGCGCGCCTTTGCGACTGCTGGAATCGACGATCCGATTCCCTATGACACGATGGAAAGAGTTTAATCATTGCCGATTTCTGATGATTGAAAGAAAATTGCCGCGAACCAATTGCAGGCTTTCCTCCAACCAATAGAAATCGAACTTCGATAATTCAGCAGGCCGGGAGGCCACGATGAAGAAGCACTTCGCAGTAGTCGCACTCGTTCTCTTAATGCTGGGACTGTGTGTGCCCCCGGTTTTCGCCCAGGGTGCATCCGGCACGGTTAAGGGCGTTTGCAAGGATGCTCAAGGCAACCCCATCGCCGATGCGGTGGTCGTTTGGGTGAATCAGGATAATGGTCAGAAATACACTTTGAAGACCAATAAGAAGGGCGAATACTTCTCGCTGGGAGTTGGACCAGGCACCTACACGGTCACGCTTTACAAGAACGCGGATGACGCCAAGGCTGGCACTAAAATTTTTAACTACAACAAGGTTCAGGTCACCCTTGACGAAAACACCGTCGATTTCGATATGAAGAAGCAGGCGGCGGAAGCAGCCAAGGGTCAAGGCCTGACTCCCGAACAGATCAAAGCGCAGCAGGAAGCGCAGGAGAAACATGCGAAAGAAGCCAACACGGTCAAAGCGCTGAACGAAAAATTGGCGGCCGCCAAGGTGGCTTCGGATGGCGGGGATTTCGAAACTGCGATTGCCGATCTTAACGCCGCCAATGAAATCGATCCATCCCGCGATCTGGTCTGGTTCAAACTCGGCGATGCCTATAGACTTTCCGTCGCCAAGCAGACTGATCCCGAGGAAAAGAAAAAGCGTCTCAACTCGGCGGTAGATGCCTACCAGAAAGCCGTCCAACTCAAGCAAGCTGCCACGAATGACAAAGATCCCAACGCTACGCAGACCCTCGCCGCCTACTACAACAATCTCGCCGAAGCCTACAGCAAAACCGGCAAGATAGATGACGCTGTAAAAACCTATCAGCAAGCCGCTACGTCCGATCCTACTCACGCCGCGCAGTATTATTACAACATGGGAGCGGTTCTCACCAACGCGGGCAAAGGCGATGACGCTATCGCTGCCTTTGATAAATGCATCGCTGCCGACCCGGCGAAAGCAGATGCCTACTACCAGAAAGGGGTGAATCTGATTGGCAAGGCCACGTTGCAGGGCGACAAAACCATTGCCCCGCCCGGAACCGCCGAGGCCTTCAACAAGTATCTGGAACTGGCACCGACCGGCCCGTATGCCGACGTCGCCAAGCAGATGCTCGCCACCATCGGAGCGTCAATCGAAACCAACTATGGTACTAAGAAGAAGCCGGCCAAGAAATCAAACTAAGTTCTCCACTGGCTTAGCACGACACTTGCACCGAAGGCAGGGCGGCTTAACCAGCCGCCCTTTTTTGTTGGGCAATCGTTCACCATTACCAAGGGCTATGTACTTACTGGCCCTACGCTTCTTGTGCCGACGCTGTAGAGTAGTGACACCGAGTCAACTCCGGTTGGCAATTCTCCGTTCTGTGGTGTGTGCAATTCCCTAAGCGAGTTTAGCTTCTATCGAGTTTAGTCTCTGAGGGCGGAATGGCAGCACCTGGCATTGCAGCAATCTCGGTTTCTCTGGAAGGATATTCCGGCAGCGGCAAAGTAGCTACGCCCGCCTTGCTCGCGGCCATGCTCCGTGCCGGGGAAAAAATCAGCGATCTGATTTTCTCTCCCGGACGCCCGCCCCAAGTGCAGGTTTACGGCCAGCTCATTCCCGTGCAAGTCCCAGGAATTTCAAATCTTACTCCGGACGACACTCGCCACCTTGCCGTCGATCTGATCGGCGACAACAAGCAAGCCCTCGCAACCCTCCGGGAACATGGATCCTGCGATGTCTCTTACGGTTTGCCGGGGGTCGCGCGCTTTCGTGTGAATATCTTTATCCAGCGCGGCAGTTGCGCCATTGTGATGCGCGTCATCTCCACGCTGATCCCAGATCTGGATTCTTTGAGCCTTCCCGCGCACTTGGCTGACGTCGCCAAGCTCCGTGACGGCATTGTGCTGGTCACCGGACCCGCCGGATCGGGCAAGTCGTCAACCCTCGCGGTGCTTCTCGATTGCATCAATCGCGAAAAGTATTACCACATTATCACCGTCGAAGATCCCATCGAGTTTCTGCACAACCACAAATGTTCCACCATTCATCAGCGCGAACTTCACAGTGACACGCCGAGCTTTGCACATGCGCTGCGTTCCGCGCTCCGCCAGGCGCCCAAAGTGATCTTGGTCGGAGAAATGCGCGACCGCGAAACCATCGAGATCGTTCTCGAGGCTGCCGAGACCGGCCATTTGGTTCTCTCCAGCCTCAACACCATGGACGCGTCCAAGACTGTCGAGCGGATCGTCAACTCCTTCTCGCCTGACGAACAACAGAAAATACGCGAACGCTTTGCCAAAACATTCCGCTATATCGTCTGCCAGCGCCTGCTGCCGAAAACCGACCGCAGCGGACGCATCCCGGTCGCCGAAATCCTGAAAGCCAATCCCCGCACCCGCGAGTGCATCGAAAAAGGCGAGCGCGATGGTAAGACGCTGCTCGATGCCATGAAAGCCAGCTCCACCGAAGGCATGCAACACTTCGACGGCGAAATCGCCCAACTGGTACGCGACCGCGTCGTCGACCTCGAAACCGGCCTATCGTACGCCAGCAATCCCGCCGTGCTAGGGCAGGAACTGGTCCGTTAGTCGCGCTTTTTGTAGGAACAGCCGCCCTGGGCTGAGCGCCGCCCAGTGCCTGAGTCGGCCAGAGCAAGATTCGCCGCCGATTTGGCTCGCGCAGCACTTCAGCGCTGCAAGCGGTCCCTTCACCCTTCACCAATCGCCAAGCTTTAGCCGTTGAGGATGCAAACCTCCCGGAAGATTTCGTCGGCGGCTATTTTTCACTATCATCTCTACATGCCCGCGCCGCCAACCCAATCCCTGGTTCTAACCTTCGAAGCCGCCCGCCGCGTCGTAGAAGACCATGCATCGCGCCTGTCCCCAGTCGGCCACGAAACCGTAACCCTGCTCCACTCCGCCGGCAGAATTCTCGCCGAACCCATCGCCGCTGATCGCGACATCCCCCCCTTCCCGCGATCCACGCGCGACGGTTACGCCGTGCGCGCTGACGACTTGAAAAAGCTTCCAACTCACCTGAAAGTAATCGGGGAAATAAAAGCTGGCCCACCTCCCGCCATCGGCCCATTCACTCTAAATCCCGGCGAAACCTTCTCCATCATGACCGGCGCTCCCGTCCCGCAGGGCGCGGATGCCGTAGGAATGATCGAGTACACATCCCGCCAAAACGAGCGTGTCGAATTCACAAAAGAGATTGCGCCGGGAGAAAACATTGTCGCGCAGGGAGCGGAAGCTAAACACGGCAGCCTTCTGCTCGACCGCGGTACGCATCTCAACGAGTCCGCCATTGCCCTCGCCGCTTCCGTGGGAAAATCGCAGTTGCAGGTGTTTCGTCGTCCGCTCATCGCAATACTGACCACCGGCGACGAGATCGTGGATGTCGATGCGGAAATCGGCCCTACGCAAATTCGTAACTCAAACAGTTATTCCTTAGCCGTGCAAGTCCAACAAGCCGGAGGTGAACCGCTACTACTGCCAATCGCTCCCGACGAACCGCGCCGCTTGCGCGAATTGATCGAGCAAGGCTTGCAATCGGATTTACTTCTAATGACCGGCGGTGTCTCCATGGGACGCTATGACCTGGTCGAACAAGTGCTCGCAGAAATGCACGCGGAATTCTTCTTCACCGGAGCCAAAATCCAACCCGGACGTCCCGTAGTCTTCGGCCGCGTCCCCTGTGGCGCGGGCGCCCCCGCCCGCGAACTGTCGTCACCATGGGTGTCGCCAAAATATTTCTTCGGCCTCCCCGGCAATCCGGTTTCAACCATGGTCACCTTCGAACTCTTCGCCCGCCCCATGATCGAGGCCCTAGCAGGAATGTCAGCACGCCCACTCGTATTCCTCCACGCGCTTTTGAAATCCGAGATTCGCATTAAATCCGGACTCACGCGCTTCCTTCCCGCAATTCTTTCCGGCCAATACGAAGCCTCGCAAGTCGAACTCGTCCCCTGGCAGGGATCGGGCGATATCGCCGCAAGATCCAAAGCGAACTGCCTTATCGTAATCCCCCCCGACCGCGAGCAAATACTCCCCGGCAAATGGATAGCAATAATTCCCCGTTAGAGCAGTCCACCTAAGCTGGCCCGTGAGATGCTCGTGTAGGATCGCTGCCCTCGGCTGTCCAATCGAGCGAAGCTCGACAGCTTCCTCCCACATCGGCAACCGCATACACCACCACCGCTCTTCCCCCTCCCATGTAAGATAGACTTTCCGCATGGCGCAGAAGCTCTCCCACTACGACGACTCCCGCGCGCGCATGGTCGACGTCTCTGACAAAGCCGCCACCAAACGCGAGGCCGAGGCCAGTGCCTTTGTCCTCATCAAACCGGAAGTGCTGAAGGCGTTGCCGCAAAATCCCAAAGGCGATCCGCTCGAAGTCGCCCGCATCGCTGGCATCATGGCAGCCAAACGCACCGCGGACTTGATCCCCATGTGTCATCCGTTACCTCTCGCGCACATTGATGTCACAATGATGCTGTGCGAAAATGGCGTCGCCATCGCGACCAAAGCCGTAACCACTGCTGAAACCGGAGTGGAAATGGAAGCCCTGGTCGCAGCCAGCGTGGCCGCCCTCACGCTGTACGACATGTTAAAAGCGCTTGATAAAGGAATCGAAATTCGCGAGATTGTATTGCAGCGCAAGAGTGGCGGAAAGACTGGCGACTACCAGCGAGTAACCAAACATAATGGCCAATGACGTAAAGCTGCTTCTCGTGGACGATAATCCAATGGTTCTGGGGATGTTGCAGCATGCTCTCGCTCCCTTCGCGCGCGTAGTGACAGCCAGCGATTCCGCCGATGCTTTGCTAAAAGCCGTCGACGATCCACCGGAGTTGGTGGTTTGCGACTATCGAATGCCGGGGATGGATGGGCGGCAATTGGTGGAGAAGTTAAAGAGCCGTCCAGCGACGGCGAACTTTTCCGCCATTCTGATGGCCAGCCGGTCGGACATCGATGAACGCCTGTCTCCGCAGGATGCTGCGGACGATTATCTGGCAAAACCTTTTTTTCTGAAGGAAGCTACGCGGCGCATCAAGCGTACTGTGGACCGGATCGCTCTGGAAAAGATGGCGAAGACCGCGCCTTCTGACGGCGTGGTACGCGGGAATCTTTCGCAGATGAATGTGATCGATCTGATGCAGTCGCTGGAGATGGGTCGCAAGAGTTGCCAGCTCAAGCTCAACAATGAAGGCGAGAAATGTGAAGTTTTTTTTGTTGAGGGACAGGTGAAGCACGCGACTTACGGATCTTTATTGGGCGATCAGGCGGTGTTCAAGGTTCTGCGCTGGACGGGCGGCAACTTCGAACTGAACTTCGAAGGCACGACCGACCAGGAAACCACGCAACTCAACACGCAAGGCCTGCTGATGGAAGGTCTGCGACTGCTCGACGAATCCCAACGCGACGGCGGGACTGACCCCGCGATGGAAGCTGCGGGCAACGATAGCGGTACCAGCACTGCCGCAGCCTCTGACACAACTAGCGTCGCCGCGCGTCCTGCGGCAAAAACGGAAGAGGAGGATGATGTTCTCCTCGATAACTGATGCGAATGTAAGATTGTCCGCGGCCGTAATTACTGTGAGCGACTCCTGCGCCCGCGGGCAGCGGGTGGATGCTTCCGGTCCGGCGGTCGCTGAGTTGCTGGAGAAATCCGGCTTTCGCGTGGTGGCCAAGCAAATCGTGCAGGACGATTCGATGCAGATTCAGAATGCCCTGGTCCACCTGGCGCTGGAAGTTCGATTCATCGTGACCACGGGTGGGACGGGCATCGCCGAACGCGACGTTACTCCGGAGGCAACAGAAGCGATTTGCGAGCGCGTGATCGACGGCGTGGCGGAGCGAATGCGAAGCGAGGGTTATAAGAAAACTCCGTTTGCGGCCCTGAGCCGCGGTGTCTGCGGCGTGCGCGGCAAGACACTGATTCTGAATTTGCCGGGTAGTCCAAGCGGCGCGGTGGAATCGCTGCAAGCGGTGCTGGAATTGGTGCCTCACGCGCTGGATTTACTGGATGGGAGGACTGACCACTCGTGACGGTCGGCCGACACGTCCCACTTGTTCCAAAAGACTTGAGAAATTGACCTCCGCCAAGAGTAGTATAGTTAGTAAGTGCAACCTGTTCACTTATTAACTGACTTAGGAGGTCAAATGAAGAAGCAATTAAAGAAACTTACTATTCAGAAAGTAACCCTGCGTAACCTGGACGAACCATCCTTGAACTCTATCGCTGGCGGCGTGACCATCACCGTTCCTACCCGCTGCGGCCAATCCACTTGCGCCAAGACCTTAGAGTTGACTTGCACAACCGGAGGAGTGCGCTAAGTCGCATTAGCGCGTCGCTCGTTAAATGTTTACTACAAGTTTCCGCTTTGCTAAATAGGTAAAAGGCATCCTCGAAAGCAATCGAGGATGCCTTTTACCGTGTACGTTTGCGCTACGACCGCAGCGCGCCCCCTCGTTTCCTTCCGGCCCAGATTTTCCCAAATCCTCGATCCGGGTTCCCTTCGCTAGCCGGGCCGGCAAGTCTGATCGCTCAGCATCTGTCCCTTCCGCGGTTGTTTCACGTACACTAAATTTCCTTTGAAAACATTAGGCCACATTCTGGCGCGGTATACGGCGTGGATTTTGCGGGTCCTGGCGCCGCTGGGGATCTGGGGAGTGTTCGCGATTGCATTTGCAGATTCGGCGCTGCTAGGAATGCCGGTGGATGCGATTGTGGCGTATTACGTTTATCAGGACCACAGGAGGCTGCTGCTTTATGTACTGATGGCCTCGGCGGGTTCGGCGCTGGGGAGCGTTCCGCTGTATGTAATTGGCTACCAGGGCGGCGAAATGGTTTTGCGCAAGCGTATTTCGGAGGAACGGTTTCTACAGATTCATCGCTCATTTGAGCGGCATGAATTTTGGGCTCTGATGTTTCCCGGAATGCTGCCGCCGCCCATGCCGTTCAAGATTTTCGTGCTGGCGGCAGCGGTGTTCGAAATGCGATTCCGCGATTTTATGGCGGCAGTTTTTGCGGGAAGGTTTGTGAGGTTTCTAGCGCTGGGATTGTTGACTCTTTGGATGGGTCCACAGGTTGTGGAGTTGGTGGGGAGCTTGTTTAGGCGGCACGTTTTTTGGGTGCTGGGAGTGTTAGTGTTGGCGGTGTTGGTGTGGCTGCTAACACGAAGGCAGCGCGAATCATCATAAGGGGAGTAAAAGTTCCAATTTCATTCCGGAATCTTATCGCAGCTCTGGAAGCCTCCGCACCCAAATCACAGTTCCCACTACAAACCAAAATTACGCCATGAAAAATGAACGTCTTACTGCCCTCGAGGGCCCACCGGAGGGATTCGCCCATACGAACCTTACGCGGCGGCGACGTGGTTATTTGATTTTTGGAAGCGCACGGCAAGCGAGTGCAGGACTACCGGCGTCGCAAACATGACGGCGGTAAAGAACAGATCGCCTTCAATGGCGCGGCGGAAGAACGGCAGGCCAGCGGCGTAGCAAGTCATCAGTCCGGCGAAGCTCATGGGGTACATATCCCCCCATGCGGCCCAGACTGCGAAGTTACTCACCAGAAAAAATGCGATTGATCCGCCGAGTGCCGAGCCCATGATCTTGAGGGCGCCGGAGTTTTCGCGCAGCGTGGTGCCAAGCCACAACATACCGGCGTACCAAGCAAAAGTCACGAAGTGATCCCAAGTAAAGGAGTAGCGGTAGACCAGCAGCGTGAGGATCACGTCAGACGCGGCGAGCAGAGCCAGAGGTACCCATAGCTGGCGGCGTGGACCGCGGGCTCCAAAGAACAAGAGCGCGGCTCCGACCGGCGTGAAGGCGAAGGGATGCGGCAGAAATCTGACGGCCACGGCGATGATGACGAATAAATATGCGAGCATGGGGCACCTCAGGAGACGCAGACGTTATTGTCGGCGTTGGAGCGTGGCGGCGTCAAGGGTTTATACAACGACATCCTCATTGCACCGACGACAACCGGAAAGCACCTCGTCGCTACCGATGCATCGCTGAATTTCTAACCTCTAGGGCTCAGGGAAAGTCTTACGATTTGCGCCGGAACCGTAGACGTCACCAACAACGCGGAGATTTGGATCGAGCCGGACGCCTGCCCCGAGCGGCTTAGACTCCCGGTCCCGGCCGCCTCGCAATCGGCTGAAAAGGCTCGGAAGTTGAACGAAGCGGAGATCCTGAAAGTTGACGATATAACCTCGCGCGGCGGAATCCTGCGAGGCTGAACCCAGCGTTTCAGTTTGCGTGATGGGATACTGTGCCCAGTCGAGGTAGACGCGTCCGAGATAAGAGCGTTTGGCAGCGAGGGTGATGGGCGTTTCTTCCGGCTTGTAAACGATGCGCAGTTGGTCTTCTTCAGAAGCACCGGGATTAACTTCTGGCCCCAGGGAATCGACAGGCGCGAGCGCGAAGAAGTTCGTAGTTTCGACAACACCATACCAGCGGAATGGATTTGCCAGATCGGGGTAGGCAGAGGCTCTGGCGGGCTCAGCGCCGTCGTAGGTACGAGCTTCGAGGGCGTTGACAGCACGTCGGTGCTCGTAGTCGCGCACGGCCCACAGCAGCACGACTGCGACTAGGGCGAGAGTAGCGGCGATGCGGCCACGCGGGCCGCGCGGGCGGGCACCGATTTCTTTGTCGATCAGCGAAAAGATGCCGGGCACAATCAATCCGAGCACCAGGCATGTGAACATGATGGGCTCAAAGATGAAAACGATGTCCCACGAATACCATTTTTCGGAGAACGGCCAGAATGGACGGATGCCATAATTGTTGGTGAAGTCGAGGAGAATGTGGCTGAGGCCCGCGATGCAGGCGTACAGGAACAGCAATCCCCAGCGCGGAGGGAGGTTCGGATCTTTTATTTTGCGATCGCGGAGACGCCAGATCAGGTAAACAAAGCCGAGGACCACAGCAGCATCAAGTGGTACCCCAAGGAACGAGTGAGTGAAACCGCGATGATGCGCGAAGCCGAATGCCGGCCCGCCGATGCGGCTTAGAACGTCGAGGTCGGGGGCTTCGGCTGCAAGTGTGAGCGTGAGCGTGGCCAGCGCGGTCCTGCGGTTTAAGCCGGCGCGCCCCAAGCATGCGCCGGTCAGGAAGTGGGTTATGGGTTCCAATCAGGTAAAAGGATTGTAGGGGACGCGTTGGTAAATGCCAATTGGAATGAAATTTATTTCGTGGGAGACAAAAGAGTAAGCGTATCCGTGGCAACAGTGATTTCCACGGGCAGCGTGCCGAGGAGTTCGCCATCGGCCTCAACGTAGATTTTAGTTTGCGACGAATTGTTCGCTTGAGGCAGGTATTGGCAGAGAGCCTTGGTGGCGTGAGCGAGGTTGATGCCGGAAACGCGCCAACGACCGGCTACAAGCGAACGAGTGACGTAGGAGAGATAAGCAGCGCGGCTCGAGGTGCGGCAGAGGATGAGGCGGAGGTCATTGCGGTCGAGCGATGCGCCGGGAGCGAGTTCCTGAAGAACTCCGCCGAAGTGTCGAATGCGGACGCCGAGTAGTTCTGTGAGATTGGCGCGTTGTGCATCGTCTATACCGGTTTCAACGTACTCCACTTGAAATCGCGGCATGGCATAACTGAACCAGAGATGCCATGCTTTCGCGTAGTAGGCGGCCATGCCTAGGCGATGCTTGGTTCCGGAGTGGAGTTTGTAGAAAAGATGAGCGTCGACTCCGACTCCGGCAGCGACGATGAAATAACGGGTGCCGGACTTCCCCTCCAGATCCTGATATTGAATATGGCCTAGCGCAACTCGCCGGCGTTGAGCGCTGAGAGCCGACTTTGCAGCGCCCACGATGTTCATGGGCAGTCCGAGATCATGAGCGAGAGCGTTGGCCGTGCCCATGGGAAGAACCGCTAAAGAGACATCAGTATTTGCCAGCACCTGAATGAGGTTGTGGATGGTTCCGTCGCCGCCGCAGGCGAAGACGGTGTCGCATCCATTGTTTACGGCTTGGCGGGTTTGCGCTTCTGCGTGAGCGCGAGAGTCAGTCAGGATCAGGTTCGCGTCTACGCCGGCATCTCGCAGCAGGGCGAGGACGGAATCCAGCTGGGACTGGAGCTTGCGGCTGCCGCCTGAATCTGGGTTATAGAGCAGAGCGGCCTTACGCATGATGGGAGCTGGTGTATGCACGGACGGATCGAAGTTGGATTGTACTTTGAAGCGGAACGGTTTTGTGTGAATTGATCGCGAGGGCGCTATCGGAGTTGATTCTGATCTTTGCGAATCGCATAGACGAGGTGCGGCAGGCCGACTCTGACCACTTCTTTCCACACGGTCATGCCATTGTTCTCAGCGACGCGCCGCGAGGGCAGATTTTCAGGCCGAATGAGCGAGATAAGGCGGTCGACGGGGAGATGAGCGAATCCGAAGTCGCGGCAGGCGCGGGCGGCTTCCGTCGCGAAGCCGTGATTCCAGTGATCGCGGCGAACGTGGTAGCCGATCTCGATTTCGTTTGTGTTGTCGACTTCTTGTACGACGAGGCCGCAGTCGCCGATCACTTCTTGAGTTGTTTTCAAGACCATGGCCCAGAGGCCGTGGCCTTCGTTGGCATAACGGCGGCGATTCCGCGCGATCCACTCTTCGACTCCGGTGTGATCAAAGGGCATGGGATAGAAGCGCATGGTTTCCGGGTCGGAGAGGATGCGGGCGAGGGCGTCGACATCGGCAGGAACAAACTCGCGCAGAATCAGACGTGGGGTTTCGAGTATTGGCATGGACTGGCTGCGCTCACCTGTCGAAGGGCGCTGTCCTATGTGGTTCTCTTATAATCTTTGGCGATGAGCGATGCCAAGCGAGATATCGAAAAAAAGATTGAGGCTCTGCGCGAGAAAATCCGGCACCACGAATATTTGTACTACGTTCTGGACCAGCCGGAGATTAGCGACGCCGACTTCGACAAGTTAATGCGGCAGTTGAAGGACTTGGAGGCGGAGCATCCGGAGTTGATGACGGCCGATTCTCCGACGCAACGGGTAGGTGGTAAGCCCCGTGAAGGCTTCGTGAAGGTGCGGCATTCGTCGCCGATGTTGTCGCTCGACAACACTTACAACGAAGACGAACTACGGGACTGGGAGCGGCGCGTCCACGAACTTAGCGGGCGCAGCGACGTGGATTATGTTTGTGAGTTAAAGCTGGATGGCATGTCGCTGGCTCTGATTTATGAGGACGGGAAGCTGGTACGCGGGATTACGCGCGGCGACGGAAGCGTGGGCGAAGATGTGACGCTGAACATACGCACGGTGCGCTCGGTCCCACTTTCCATTCCGAAAGAGCAATTGAAAAAAGCGAGCATCCCTGCGGATTTTGAGGTGCGCGGCGAATTGCTGATGCCGACCGCGGCCTTCAAGAAGGTAAATGAAGAACGGGAACGCAAGGGGCTCGCAACATTTGCCAATCCGCGCAACTTTACGGCAGGTACCGTGCGGCAGTTGGATGCAAATATTACGGCGGAACGCCGAATGGATTACTTCCCCTATATCTTGCTCGAGAACGGGCGCACCTATTTTGATCGGCACTGGAAGACACTCGACGCGCTTGCTGCCGCCGGATTCAAGGTCAACCAGAATCGCAAACTGGCTCGCAACATGGAGGAAGTTTGGGCGTTCATCCAGGAGTGGGAAGGTAAGCGCGAATCGCTGGCATACGAGATCGACGGCATTGTGGTGAAGGTGGATCGGACCGGATTGCAGGATGAGCTGGGGTTTACGGGGAAGGCTCCGCGATGGGCGATTGCTTATAAATATGCGGCGCGGGCGGGAATTACGAAACTGGAAGATATTCGCGTGCAGGTGGGGCGCACTGGGAAGTTGACGCCGGTGGCGATGCTGGCTCCGGTTTTAATCGGCGGTACCACGGTGAGGAACGCGACGCTGCACAACATGGATGAGATCGAACGGCTGGGCGTGAAGATAGGCGACTGGGTGCAGGTGGAGCGTGGCGGGGATGTGATTCCCAAAGTGGCAAAGGTGATCGACGATAAGGAGCATCCGCGTCCGCAGGAGTTAAGAGCCTTCGAGATGCCGGAGAAGTGTCCGGTGTGCGGGACCAAGGTGGTGCGGACGGAAGGCGAAGTAGACTATCGCTGCGTCAATGCGAATTGTCCGGCGAAGTTGCGGGAGACGATTTTGCATTTTGCTTCACGCGGGATCATGAATATCGACGGCATGGGCGATGCGCTGGTGAATCAACTTACCGAGCGCGGGCTCGTGAAAAATGTCGCCGACATTTACAAGTTGACCAAAACTGATTTGTTAAGCCTAGAACGCATGGGAGAGAAATCGGCGCAGAACATTCTGGATGAGATTGAGAATTCGAAGAAGCTGCCGTTGGAGCGAGTGATTTACGGGCTGGGCATTCGAATGGTTGGTGAGCGGACGGCGCAGTTCTTGTCGGAGCATTTTGGGTCGATGGAAGAACTCGAGAAAGCCGGCGTAGAAGAGCTGCAGAGTGTGAATGAGGTTGGTCCACGGATTGCGGAGAGCATCGTGGAGTTCTTTGGGATCGCTGCAAATCACAAACTGGTGGAGCGATTGCGCGAGGCTGGGCTTACTTTGACTGGGAAAAAGAAGGAGCGCGGGACGAAACTGGCGGGAAAAACGTTTGTATTGACAGGGACGCTGGCGCATTTCACGCGTGATGAAGCGAAGAAGATGGTCGAGGATGCGGGAGGAAAAGTTACCGGCTCAGTGAGCAAGAAAACGGATTATGTGGTGGCGGGGGCGGATGCGGGGTCGAAGCTAGATAAGGCGCGGGAGTTGGGGGTGAAGGTGATTGGGGAAAAAGAGATGAGCCAATTGCTTAGCTGACACAATATTAATACTTAGTAATCCATGATATCCCGCATACGATGTGGGATATTCATGGTTCTCCACAGTTCTTCCTAACCAGTTCTTAACGCCGCGGTCATCCTCTTCCACGTCTCGTCCAATGTCTCCGGCAAAATGCGCGTCTCGCACACCACCGAAACGAAGTTCGCGTCGGCGACCCAGCGGGGGAGGACATGCATATGGATGTGTCCGGCGATGCCGGCGCCGGCGGCTTTACCGATATTCATGCCGAGGTTGATGCCGTCGGGAGTGTAGAGTTCGCGCAGGAGCGACTCCATGCGCTGCGAGAGCGCCATCATTTCCGCGGCAGCTTCCGGCGGAAGCTTGCGCAGTTCGTCCAGGTGCGCGTAGGGGACGATCATGATGTGGCCGGGCGTGTAGGGGTATGTATTTAGAATAACGAAGCAATGCTGGCCGCGATGGACGATGCGGGTTTTGGCGTCATCATTGGCGGCTACGGCGTTGCAAAAGACGCATCCGGCCGCCTTCTCCGCGGTGGAGACGTAGGCATAGCGCCACGGGGTCCAGAGATAATCCATAGCAAGGGGCAGGGTAGCAGATGCGGCGTATGTTACGAAACCCGAACAAAGAAATATGCCATTCATACATGCAAGATTTGCGTTTGACACTGTTTGAGAGGCATTGCTATAGTCGAGGAGTTCCCTTTGGACGCGGGTTTCTGTAAAAACGTCCGGCAGCTGGGATTGTCCAAGCTCACTCGCCAGGGTGAGCCCACCACAACCAAACGACTCACTCCAGCAGTCCGCCAAGCAGGCCCCGCATCTTCACCCGCACCCAGTGCGAGGTTTCAGCAGAGAGGCATGACCTTGTCCGACCACACCACCGCTCACAACTCCGAATCTAACAGCGCCGTTGCAACCGAAACAGAACCGATGGCGTCCGAGCAAACCCTAACCGAACACCAAATGACCGACCACGAGAATCATGATGCGAACCTGACGGAGCAGCCCCACACCTCTGCGCCAACGGAAGACGCCGGAGATGCTCCGCGTGCGGCAGCCGATGATAAGCACGCGGGTGAGGATTTTGCCTCGGCGCTGGAGAGCTTTACCACGGAAACCCAAGAGGCCGTGGGAGAAGATCGCGTGATCAAAGGTACGGTACTGAAACTGACTTCGACGCACGTGGTGGTCGATGTGGGCGCGAAGTCGGAAGGCATGTTGCCGCTCTCGGAAGTGTTGGACCACGAAGGCAAGCCCAAGGTGAAGCCGGGCGACGAAATCGACGTGATGCGCGAGAAGGGACACACAGAGGAAGGCTACATCAACCTCTCGCACCAGAAGGCTGCGCGCATCCATGCCTGGGACGAAGTGGAAAAGGCGCACAACGAAAAGCGGCCCATTCAGGCAACGGTGATTGAGCGGACTAAAGGCGGGCTTACGGTCGACATTCTGGGAGCGCGGGCTTTTCTCCCAGGGTCGCAAGTCGATCTGCGGCCCATCCGCAACCTTGAGGGTATGAAGGGCCAGACGCTGGAAGTCACCGTCATTAAGCTTAATAAGAAGCGCGGCAACATCGTGGTTTCGCGCAAGGAGTTGCTGGAAGGCGAGCAGACCGAGAAGCGCAGCAAGACGCTGGAACATCTGGAAGAAGGTTCAGTATTGACCGGCGTGGTGAAAAATTTGACGGAGTACGGAGCTTTCGTGGATCTGGGCGGGCTCGATGGCCTGCTGCACATCACCGATATGTCGTGGGGACGCTTGACTCACCCCCGCGACTTGGTGAACGTGGGCGACCAGATTCAGGTGAAGGTGCTGAAGTACGACAAAGACAAACAGCGCGTATCGCTGGGATTCAAGCAGTTGACGCCTGATCCGTGGCTGGATGCGGAGCATCGCTATCCGGTGGGAGCGCATGTTTCCGGGCGCGTGATCAGCGTGACCGACTACGGCGCCTTCGTGGAGCTTGAGCAAGGCATCGAAGGGCTGGTTCACGTTAGCGAAATGACGTGGTCGAAACGAATGAAGCATCCGTCGAAGCTGGTCAATGTAGGCGATCAGGTCGATTGTGTGGTGCTGAATGTGAATCCGACCGAGCGCCGGATTTCGTTGGGCATGCGGCAGTTGGCGACCAATCCCTGGGATGCTCTGCACGATAAATATCCAGTGGGCATGACGGTGGAAGGCCGGGTTCGCAATTTGACCGATTTCGGCGCCTTTATCGAAATTGAGGATGGAATCGACGGCTTGGTTCACGTCAGCAACTTGAGCTGGACCAAGCGCGTGAAACATCCTTCAGAAGTGTTGAAGAAGGGTGACCGCGTGAAAGCAGTGGTTCTGGCCATTGAACCGGACAAGCGGCGTCTGTCGCTGGGAGTGAAGCAGCTTCAGCCGGACGTTTGGGAAACTTTCTTTGAGACGCATCATGTAGGCGATGTGGTTCACGGAAAAGTTCTGCGGGTAGCGGCTTTTGGCGCTTTCGTGGAGATCGCGGAAGGCGTCGAAGGTCTGTGCCACAAGTCGGAGGCGATGGATGGAAACGGTCAACCGCTGCATCTTGAACCGGGAGTTGAGCACGATTTCAAGATCATCAAGATGAGTCCGGAAGATAAGAAAGTTGGTCTGAGCATTCGAGCGGTGGGCGAAGAGGCTTCGCGGTCCGAGGTGGAAGCCTATAAGCAACCGGTATCGAGCACCAGTTCGACCATCGGCGAGTTGATCTCGTGGAAGCGGGCCAGTAACGAAAGCAACTAGCTGGAATTAATTAAGATTTTTCGCAAGCCGCCGCGAGGCGGCTTTTTTATTCTCTGGACCCCGGTTCCATACCTCGGTGCCCGACACCCGAACGGGTAACGAAACGATTCATGTTCCAGGCCTTCGTGGTCGATATCTAAAGTGCACCATCGAAGGTAAAACTATGTCGACGTATTTCGCGGGGATTGGAAAGCTCAAACTGACGGGCAAAATTGCGGGCGTGATCCTGGCAACATTAGCCATTACGTCCGCGATTGGGTTCTTCATCACCCAGCATCGCGCCAACACTCAAGCGGAAGCGTCGCTCGTTGACAAATTAAGAAAGACTGACGGCATGGCGACGGAAGTTCGAACATATCTTTCCCGGAATATAGAGGACTACGTGCCCCACCACAAATTCAAGCGTATCTCGCAGGTGCCGGTGGTGGCCGCTTGGACGGTGGCGCGGGAATATGCCGAGACTCAGGGCATGAAATTTTCCACTCCGGCCCTCACTCCGCGCAACCCAAAGAACATGCCCAACGGATTCGAGGCCGAAGCGTTGCGAGCTTTCGTGCAGAATCCGGCGCTCAAGGAATATTACCGGCGTGATACTTCCGATGGAGATGCAGTGATGCGGTACGCCCAGCCGGTGCGCCTGACCGAAGACTGCCTGTTTTGCCATGGCGACCCCGTCGGATCTAAGGACGCGTTTGGCTATCCCAAAGAAGGCATGACGGTGGGAGACCTGAAGGGCGCATTCGTGGTCACGGCTCCGCTAGAAAAGATGGCAAAAGCTTCCAAAGCGAACAGCCTAGCGCTCTTACTGGTGACAATAGGCACCCTGCTGCCGGGCGTGGGAGTTGTGTTCCTGGTAATGCGCCGGTTGGTCATCCGGCCGATCGCCGCTTCGACCGAACTGGCGCGCAAGATCGCGCAAAATGATCTGTCGGTGGAGGATATCGAAGTGGTTTCCGGTGACGAGGTTGGCGAGGCTGTAATTGCTCTGAATAGCATGAAAAATAATCTGCATAGTATGGTGGAGAACATCGCCTCCACGGCAGAGCGCATTGCCAGCGCGGGCCACGAACTGGCCTCGACTTCCTCGCATCAATCGACCGCGGCAAATACTCAAACTGACCGTACCATGCAGGTGGCTACCGCCATGCATGAAATGTCATCCACGGTGACCCAAGTGTCGGACGCCGCCCGGCAGGCGGCAGAAGCAGCCGAAAGAGCAACAGAAACAGCCCGCTCCGGAGAGCAGGTTGTGGAGCAGTCCACCGGCAATATGCGTTCCATTGCCACCTCCGTTAGCGCTACTGCCGCAAAGATTCGTGAATTGGGCAAGAGTTCCAACCAGATCGGGGAAATCGTCAAAGTCATCCAGGATATTGCTGACCAGACCAACCTGCTGGCCCTGAACGCTGCCATCGAAGCCGCCCGCGCCGGTGATCAGGGCCGGGGCTTCGCCGTGGTCGCAGACGAGGTTCGTAAACTCGCGGAGCGAACCACTACCGCGACAAAAGAAATTGCCACCCGCATTCAAACCATTCAATCCGAAACCAAGACCGTAGTTCAGGCCATTGAGGCCGGCAAGGCTCAGGTAGAGGACGGCGTCAAAACCACCGAGCGCACGGGAAATTCTCTCCAGGAAATCATCCGGATGAATGACCGCGTCCGCGACATGATTAACCAGATCGCCGCCACTACGGCTGAGCAATCCTCCACGTCCGCGGAGGTCAGCAGGAACGTTGGTGAGATCGCCCGCCTCGCCGAGGAATCCTCCAGCGGCGCACTGGAGTCCGCCAAGGCTTGCGACGAACTCTCTGCCATGGCGGTTGATCTGGAGAAAATCTTTGGCCAGTTCACTCTCCGAAAAGCCAGCCACAGCCGGGTGCATTTATCCGGCTCTGCCACGACGCAGGAATTTCCGACAGCGTCTCGACCGAACTCCATGAGCCGCAGCGCTGCCGCCGGGACAAGCCGCTGATCCTTAATATCCCGATAGGAACCGATCTGCCCAGCGCTGTACTTGGCGCTTTGCCGCGGCTGGTCTAGAATCCTTGGTTCGCCTTCCGACATCTCTTCTGTGTGTAAGGAGTACTTTCTTGCCTGAAACTATTTACGACGTCGCCATCATTGGCAGCGGACCAGCTGGTTACACGGCCGCCATTCGCGCCGGACAGTATGGATTGAAAACTGCGCTCATCGAAAAAGACGGATTTCTCGGCGGGACCTGTCTCCATGTAGGTTGCATTCCCACCAAAGCTCTGCTGTTCAATGCGGAACTTTGGGACCATCTGAAAGAAGCTAAAGAGTATGGCATTGAGGGCGTGGACTCCCGCAAATTGAACTGGGCTTCCATCCAGGAAAGAAAGTCCAAGATCGTGGCCAAACATGCCAAGGGCCTCGAATTCCTGATGAAGAAAAATAAAGTCGAGACTGTGAAGGGTTACGGCAGGTTAACCGGTTCGGCGCAGAATGGCCTCCACATTATCGAAGTGACGAACGACGGCAAGGCCAGCCAGATCAAAGCCAAGAACGTGCTGCTGGCCACCGGTTCCGAGGCTCGCATGCTGCCAGGTCTTGAGGCTGATGACCGGATTCTGACCAACATTGAGATTCTCAGCTTGAAAGAGATGCCGAAATCACTTGTGATCGTTGGTGCCGGTGCGGTCGGAGTGGAGTTCGCGTCGATCTACCGCTCATTCGGATGCGAGGTCACGATTGTCGAGATGCTGCCACGTCTTGTTCCGGTGGAAGACGAAGAAGTCTCGAAGGAATTGGCGCGGGTTTATCGTAAGCGCGGAATAGCGTTCCACGTCGGGGCGAAAGTGGAAAAGATCGATAAGACCAAAGCTGGCATTGCTGTGACCATCAGTGTCGAGGGTAAGCAGCAGAAGATTGACGCGGAGAAAATCCTGATCGCTGTGGGACGCAAGCCACGCACGGAAAATGTTGGACTGGAAAAAACAAAAATTAAGCCGGAGCGTGGGTTCATCCAAACCGATTCCTGGATGCATACCGCCGAGCCGGGAGTTTATGCCATCGGCGATATTGTGCTCGGCTCGCCGCAGTTAGCCCACGTCGGGGCCATGGAAGCGCTGGTGGCCGTCGCCAAGATTGCCGGCAAGCCGTGCAAGCCAATTAATCCCGAGCACATTCCGGGCGCTACATACTGTCATCCAGAAATCGGCAGCGTGGGTCTTACCGAAACTCGAGCCCGCGAAGCCGGATACAACGTGAAGGTCGGCAAGTTCCCCTTCACCGCGAACTCGCGCGCTTCAATCGTCGGGCAGCACGAAGGCTTCATCAAGATCGTCTCCGATGCCGACTACGGAGAAATACTCGGCGTCCACATCATCGGCCCGCAAGCCACGGAACTGATCGCGGAAGCCGTTGCCGCCATGGAACTCGAAGCCACCGTCGAGGATTTAGTCTGGACCATCCATGCGCATCCAACCTTGGCCGAAGCCATGCTGGACGCGGCTAACAGTGTGTATGGAATGGCGATAAATGCGTGAACTCATTACGGAGCAACGGAGAAATCAGGAAACGGTTTTCTCTTTGACTCTGTGTCTCTGTGGTGACATGGTGATGCTGCGAAAGTGCCTTGCGTTGTTTTCGGTTAAAAACTAGGTGAGACGCGCTGCACTCTTGAGTATTACCGAAGTTTCCAGTTACCCCTTCAATTTCCTGTTCCTATATCCACTCCCTGCTTATCCTTAAGAAGGGCCGCTGCACGCCGTTGGCGGGCAGAGGTGTGCCCGGATCTCTGCGCAAAAATGTCTGCCAGCACAAACTCGTGGAGAGCACTGCCGCCCGGGGCTCAGGTCCTGGTGGGAATGGTGATTGCCGCTGGCACCGCGTGCCTGCTTCAGGCTGCCATCCATCAAAACAGTAAGAACATCGCGGAGTTCATCTGCTATCTAGGCATCGCGATTCTGGCCTCGCGATTGCGCGTGGTCCTGCCCGGCATCCGGGGAACCCTTTCGGTGAACTTCCTGTTCATCCTGGTTGGAATCGCCGAACTGGGCTATTCGGAGGCATTGACTCTGGGAGCGGTGGCCATGGTGGCGCAGAGTTTGTACCCCG
Source organism: uncultured Acidobacteriaceae bacterium (assembly GCA_963818235.1). GTDB lineage: Bacteria > Acidobacteriota > Terriglobia > Terriglobales > Acidobacteriaceae > Sulfotelmatobacter. The sequence continues at coordinate 527,315 of CAWFRI010000003.1, read as the reverse complement.
CGCGGCCTACTGCCATTCAGGTGACGTTCAACGTCTGCGCAGGCTCTCTCTCGACTGCCCTGGGTTATGCGGTCTATCACAATCGGCTGTGCAACGAACTGATCGTGAGCCGGCCGCTCATTTTGTGCCTGACGGCTTCAGTCTATTTCATCGTGAATGCCGGAAGCATTGCGGCCGTGATTTCGTTCAGCGAAGGCAAGCCGCTGCGCAGCATTTTGGTGGATTGCTACTTCTGGTCCTTCCCTTACTACCTAGTGGGTGCCGGCATCGCTGGCGCGATTTCATGGTTTAACCACGCCTTCAATTGGGAAACTTCGTTGCTGTTTGTTCCCGCCATATATCTCATCTACCGTTCTTACCGGCTGTATCTCGGCAAATTGGAAGATGAGAAGCGGCACGTGGAAGAGATGGCAAACCTACATCTGCGCACCATTGAGGCTTTAGCCCTGGCAATTGAAGCCAAGGATCAAACCACGCACGACCACCTGCAACGGGTGCGCATCTACGCCATCGAGGTAGCCAAAGAACTTGGCATGAAAGGCGCGGAACTGGAAGCGCTGCATGCCGCGGCACTTCTACACGACATTGGCAAGTTGGCTGTACCGGAACACATTATTTCGAAACCGGGCCGGCTAACTCCGGAAGAGTTCGAGAAGATGAAGATTCACACCGTGGTGGGCGCTGAGATTCTCGAGCGGGTTCGATTCCCCTATCCGGTGGTGCCGATTGTGCGAGCTCATCACGAAAAGTGGGATGGGTCGGGTTATCCGTTCGGCTTGAAAAACACGGAGATTCCGATTGGCGCACGAATTCTTTCCGCAGTCGATTATCTGGATGCTCTGGCTTCCGACCGCCAATACCGGCGTGCTATGCCCTTGGACGAAGTCATGCAGCGGCTTGCGGCGGAATCCGGGAAGTCATTCGATCCGAAAGTCGTGGACGTCTTGAAAAGGCGTTACAAGTCTTTGGAAAACCTGGCGCAGAAACGATCGGCGGAAGATAGCGGCCCGGTGAGATCCGGCGAGATTAAAATTACGCGCGGACCGGCCCCGGCTGCGGGATTCGAGAACGCGGGAGTATCAGATACTCCGGGACGGGAAGCCAATTTTCTTTCGTCGATTGCGGCAGCGCGGCAAGAGGCCCAATCCTTATTCGAGTTGAGCCAGGATCTGGGCGCATCGTTAAGCGTGGGGGAGACTCTTTCTGTGTTCTCGGTGAAACTCAAGCCGATGGTTCCCTATGATGCCATCGCAATCTATATTAAGCGCGGCGATGAGTTGATCCCGGAATACGTAAATGGCGATAACTACCGCCTGTTTGCTTCGTTGCGGATCCCGATGGGCGATGGGCTCTCCGGCTGGGTGGCACAGAATAAGAAACCGATCGTGAATGGGAATCCGTCGGTGGAACCCGGTTACATGAACGATCCTGCGAAGTTCAGCACGCTGCGATCCGCGCTCGCATTACCACTGGAGGGAGTGAGTGGCGTGATCGGCGTTCTGGCGCTGTACCGCTCGGAGCGTGACGCATTTACTTCCGATCATCTGCGAATCCTGCTGGCGGTCAGCGGCAAGATGGCGCTGGCCATTGAAAATGCGCTCAAGTTTCAGCAGGCGGAAAGTTCTGCAACCACAGACTATCTTACCGGCTTGCCCAATGCACGTTCGCTTTTTCTGCAACTGGACCGCGAATTGGCCCGCTGCAAACGTGACAGTGTTTCGCTGACGTTGATGGTTTGTGACATGAACGGGTTCAAGAAGATTAACGACCGCTTCGGACATTTAGAAGGAAATCGCGTCTTACGTCTGTTTGCGCAGGCGCTGAAAGACAGTTGCCGCGAATATGACTATGTGGCGCGCATGGGCGGCGACGAATTTGTGGTGATCGCTCCGGGTTTACCCGCAGGTGCGGCAGCCAAGAAGATCGAGCAACTTAGGCCACTGGCTCGGCAGGCCGGGTTTGATGTGTGCGGAGAGGACATTCTTTCGTTAAGCGTCGGAGTCGCGGTTTCTCCGGGCGATGGCGACGATGCTGAGCAGTTGCTGACCGAGGCGGATCGCCGAATGTATCTGGAGAAACAAAAGCAGCCCGCGAAGAAAGATCAGCGCCTGCACACGCGGATGAAATGCCGGTTGACGATCGAACTGCATCCTCAAGGAGCCGATGCCCCAATGTTTGGCAATATGATCGACATCAGCTTGGGCGGCTGCTACGTGGAAACCGCTGCGATCCTCGCGCCCGGCTCCAACGTTAAAGTTGTTTTTTCCATGGACGCTGTGGATTTGAGTGCGGAGGGTACAGTCGCCCGCATTCATCCGGGATCGGGAGTTGCGGTGCAGTTCAAGGAAATGAGCCGCGAATCACGGGAAAAAATGTACCGGATTCTGGAGTTCGTTCAGAGCACGACCACGATGTACAATGACCGATATTTGCAAGGTCTCTTGAACCGCTAATCATTGACTGCCTACGCCTCGCGAGTGCTTCGTCCACGCTTGAAGCCACGCTCCCACAGACCGTACACTTAAGAAATGCACGCTCACGTCCACGGCGGGGATAGCCCAAAGCAGGTGCTCAAGATCTCGCTGGGCGTAACTCTGGCATACATCGTGCTCCTGGTTTTTGCCGGCATTCGAGCGCATTCGCTGGCGCTGCTCTCCGAAGCTGGGCACAATCTCTCGGATTTTTTGGCCCTGCTACTGTCTTTGGTCGCGGTCTATTTGCAGTCGCGTCCGGCCAGTTCCACCAAAACCTATGGCTATCATCGCGCCGGTGTGCTGGCTGCTTTGGTGAATGCCGTTTCATTGGTGGCGGTCGCATTCTTCATTTTTTACGAGGCCTTCCATCGCTTGCAGCATCCGGAACATGTGCAAGCTGCCGTGATGATGTGGGTGGCCGCTGCCGGCGTGTTGATGAATGGCGTGATTGCGCTTTTGCTCTATAGGTCGGGCCGCGGTTCCGGAAGCGACGTCAATATCCGCAGCGCGCTGTTGCATGAAGTCGGCGACACGCTCTCAACAGCCGCGGTTATCGGTGGTGGATGGGCGATCCTGATAACGGGCGATTACTGGATTGACTCGGCACTTTCCTGCGCCATCGGCGCGTTGATCCTATGGTCGGGATTCGGGATCGTTCGGGAAACTTTGAATATCCTGCTTGAGGGAACGCCGCGTGGGGTAAAACTTGAGCTAGTCGAGACCGCGATTCGATCCATCGAAGGCGTCAATGACGTACATGATCTTCACTGCTGGAGCATCGGCTCGGAGACTCGCGCTTTGTCTTGCCACATCTCAATTGCAGATATTCCGCCGTCAGTCAGTGAGCGTATTCTGCGCGACGTAAAAGATCGCTTACATCATAGCTTCCACATCGACCACACCACCATACAGTTTGAGCACGTGGAGTGTGAAGTGGCACACGGATGCGTGATTCCCGTGGGCGAGGGCGAAGGGCATCACCATCACTCGCACTAAGGCGAGTTCCGCTAATGCTCATCGAACAAATTGCCGATCTTTATATCTTGATGTTCTGATATCGCCAGAGTTGTATTGCCCTTTAACTGACGAGGTTCCGAATGAGGCTTCCGTGCTTCTGCGTCGTTGTCTGTATCATGGCGCTGCCTCTCGACTGCCAGGACGCCGGATCTTCTGAATCCAGAGTTGTCGCGCTGGAAAAAGCTTGGAATCAGGCCTATAAATTTCGGGACAAAAAAGCATTGGGCGAAATCCTCGACGATGCCGTGATTTTGGTCAATGATGATGGCAGCTTTCTATCGAAAAATGTATTTCTTGCGAGCGTCGACACCGCCAGGCCATCCGATGAACAACAAGCGGAGCCTGAGTCAATCTTCGTCCGCCTGTTCGGAAACACAGCGATTGCAACTGGAGTCTTCAGGGAAACTGGCGTGGCGCATGGCAAGCCTTATCTGAAGCGAAATCGATTTATCGATACATGGGTGAAAAAGAATGATTCGTGGGTGTGTGTCGCAGCGTCGGCGACACCGATCCGCGAGTAAAACGAAAACGAGCAGGTGCGAGCGAAATTTAGGCTATTTTATTGGTTTTCGTAAATTTCTTTCGCGTGTTCAATCGAATCTGCATCTTCGGGCAACTTATCTGGTCGCAGCCGGATGATCCTTGGAAATCGCAATGCATAGCCGCTCTCGTGGCGATTGGACCGCATCATGTTATTGAACGCAACTTCCAGGACGATCTTCGGTTCTACCGTGCGGCGAAAACCTTGATCTTCGATGGTGTGTTCCAGAAACCACTGCGTCATCTCCGCTATCTCGACGTCGGTTAACCCTGAGTATGCTTTGCCGATATTCACCAGCTTCGTTTTATCCGCATCCCATACGGCAAAAGTGTAGTCGCTAAGAACGCCGATGCGTCTGCCGTGACCATACTCGACGGCGGTAACAACAACATCGAGCGTGGCCAGCTCGCGCTTCATCTTCAACCACGACTTCCCGCGTTTGCCGGGAGTGTAAGTGGAGGCCGCGTCTTTGATCATCAAACCTTCGTTGCCATGAGCGCGGGCCGCAACGAAAAGCTCCTCGAGTTCTTCAGGAGTCGCGGCACGAAACGCTGGAGCACGAATGACGCTGCCTTCCAAGATTTCTTCCCCGCCGTCGAACATTAGATTTCTTTGCGTGCCGATTTTTTCCCGCGCCTCCGCACGCCCTCTGTGTTTATGATTTTCCATCGTCAGCAGATCATCCAGAATTTGCATCCTCTCCCGCAGTGGACGATCGATCAGTAATTCGCCATCTGCATACAGAACATCGAAAGCCAGATACGCCACCGGAATCTCCCGCAGCATTTTTTCACTCACTTTTTTTCGTCCCAGCCGCTGCTGCAAAATCGAGAACGGCCGTGCGCTGCCAAGTTTCTCAGCCCTGGTCTCGCTTGAATCTGAGGGCGGTTCGTCTACTACTTCGCGCGTCTGAACGAGATTCTTTGGATAGTCCCAGGCCACAATCTCTCCATCCAGAATCGCGCACCCACGCAATCCCACGAACGCGCCCGGCAACTCCGGGAAGGATTCCGTAATCTCGTCGCGGGTCCGCGAAAAGAACTTTACCTCGCCATTCGAAACATGCGCCTGGGCGCGAATGCCGTCATATTTATCTTCGATGATCGCACTGCTGAAATAAGTCAGGGCATCGTCCGTGGTATCGATCGGGCTGGCCAGCATAAAGCCGATGGGATGAAACATCCGCATCCTGGCATGTTCAAGTTGGCCTTCGGCTGCAAGGCGCAACGTTTCCCCAATATCACCCAGCAGCATGTTTGCGCGCTGCACATCCGCGAGCGCACCCCTATAGGCCTTGGTGATCGCCTCCTCGACCAGGCTTTCTTTCAACCCAATTCGTAAGTCGCCGGTGATGATCTTTACAATGTATTTGGCTTCGCGCGGGGTCGCCTGCGCGAGCAACTCGCGAACCAGAGCGGATTTCGCCGTGGGTCCACGGGCGTTTGCAACCTGCCGGAAAGCCTCCTGAACTTCCAAAATTTTCAGACCCTGATGCGCTCGTTCCGGCAGAACGTCCGCGGCGGCCGAGCCAAGATCTCCGTGTTTGCGATAGGCGGCAGTAAGCGTGCCTTCTTCTTTTTCGGCCAATTCCGCGACGATCCGCCACAAAAGTGAGCCGCCGACCTGCAGCGTCGTCTCCTCCCAGGCGGCAAAGGCTCTTCCGGAGAGAAACACTGCCGATACTGCGGCTTCGTCGGCAGTTCGTGTCTTGAGGTATTCCGCAACAATCGCAGTTTTTTGCAGCTTCTTGGTGGTGGCGGCTATGGCTTCGCAAGTTTGTGCGAACTTAAACATGTCGTCCAAGAATAGCTCAAGGGCGCTCGCGCGCAATCGGGACTTGCGTCCCTGTGATAACCTAGCTGTTGGCGCTTTCTCTCGCCTGGAGCATCTAATTACCGTGCGTTCTCTGCGAAATCTTGTGCGTTTCCTGGTGGCTGTGCAGCTTCTTCCCGCGCTCGAAAGCGGGGAAGAAACTCTGGTCGGAGGTCAGGCTGTGCTGGAAGGCGTGATGATGCGTTCTCCACACGCCTGGGCTATTGCCTGCCGCAAACCTTCGGGAGAAGTGGTGACTCTAAGTCAGCCGCTCGATCGCCCTTCGGAAAAGCATAAGTGGATGGCTTGGCCGATCGTGCGCGGAGTCATGACTCTGGGCTACGCGATGTCGCTCGGCTACCGCGCGCTGCGTTTTTCGGCAAACGTGGCCATTGAAGACATGATGCAGGAAGATGCGGCGGCAGAGGAGATGAACAAGGCTATTTCCGAGCCGAAGCAGAGCAATGCGGTTTCTTCGAGCAAGAGTGAAACTCGCGAGAAGGCAGCCTCAATCAGCGGATGGCTCGCCGCGGGAAATGTCATCCTTTCGCTGGCTTTCTTCATCTTCATGTACAAGTATCTGCCGCTGCTGGCGGCCACGGAACTTAAGAAAGTGAATCCCGCGTTTGGAGGTCAGATCGTCTTCAATCTGATCGATGGCGCGGTGCGTTTGATTTTGTTCCTATTGTTTATCTGGGGAGTGTCCCTTTTTCCCGACATCCGGCGGGTGTACGAATACCACGGCGCCGAGCACAAGACTGTATTTGCATTCGAGAACGGCGACCCGCTCGAAACCGGCGCGGTTCAAAAGTATTCGACGTTCCATCCCCGTTGCGGCACCAGTTTCCTGATGACCGTGATGCTGATCTCAATCGGTTTTTACATGCTGATCCCGTTCACAACATTCTGGGCGCGGTTTGCCTCACGCATCGCGCTCTTGCCGGTGATCGCCGGCGTGTCGTATGAGATTATTCGCTTTGCTGCCAAACACCGCGGCTCTCTTTTTTCCTTGATGACAGCTCCTGGCCTCTGGCTGCAACGCATCACCACGCAGCCGCCCTCTGACGACCAGGCGCAGTGCGCTATCGTCGCCCTCGACCATGCCATGGCTTTAGAAAAAGAGAATGGCGGCGAACTGGTGATTGCCTAGCGGCGCCGCCGCGAATATCCCCTCTCCCCATTACTCATCTACAATGCCGTAAAGAAGTTTGTTACATCGAGGCCGTGGACGAATGCTGGCAGCGATGTGAGCCTAGATGTAGCTGGCTACATCTCAACGAAAGCATCCAATGTTTGAAAGACTTGACCAAATCGAAGCACGTTACGAAGATCTGACCAGCGCACTGGCCTCCCCCGATATCGTCAACGATTCGGCGAAATATCAGAAGACCGCCAAGGCCCACAGCGAAGTCGCCCCGATCGTCGCAAAATATCGTGAATACAAGGATCTCACTCGGGGCATTGCGGAAAGCAAAGCCATGCTCGCTGAGGAAAAAGATCCCGAGATGCGAGCTTATGCCCAGGAAGAACTCAACAAGCTCGAGCCGCGTGTGGCTGGCATTGAAGAAGAGTTAAAGGTTCTGCTGCTGCCGAAAGACCCAAACGACGAGAAAAATATTATTTTGGAAATTCGCGCTGGCACCGGTGGAGATGAAGCCACCCTATTTGCCGCGGAAATTTTCCGCATGTACACGCGTTTCGCGGAAATGCAGCGCTGGAAGGTCGAGATTCTTTCGTCGTCGGAGTCGTCGGCCGGAGGATTGAAGGAAGTTATTGCCATCATTGAAGGTAATCGAGTCTTTTCTCAACTCAAATATGAAAGCGGAACACACCGCGTGCAGAGAGTTCCCGCCACAGAGCAGCAGGGACGCGTGCATACCTCCGCCGTAACCGTCGCTGTACTGCCTGAAGCGGAAGATGTAGACATCAAGATCGAAGCGAAGGATCTGCGCATCGACACGTTCTGCTCATCCGGTCCTGGCGGGCAGTCGGTGAATACGACATACTCCGCGGTGCGCATTACGCACATCCCGACCAATACTGTGGTGAGCTGCCAGGACGAGAAATCTCAAATCAAGAATCGCGAAAAGGGCATGCGTGTCTTGCGCTCGCGCTTGTACGAAATAGAAATGGAAAAACAGCAGCAGGCGCTTGCAAAAGAACGCAAGGCAATGGTGGGATCGGGAGACCGCAGCGAGAAGATTCGCACCTACAATTTTCCGCAGAACCGCCTTACCGATCACCGTATCGGCTTTACCATCCACCAACTCGAACAGGTAATGGACGGCAAGCTGCAACCGCTAATTGAGGCGTTAACCACGCACTACCAGGCAGAGAAATTGAAACAGGAAACGGCCAGCGTAGTGTGAGGAAGACCACTCTTCGAAAAGGAGAGCAATGCCGGAGCTCAACCAGACAATAATCTCGGCCCTCGCCGACCGTTATTCACAGAACGCCCGGAGAGTCCACGAACTGGCTGCTCCGCTCACCGACGCCCAATTCTGGCAGAAGCCTTTTCCGTTCGGGAATAGTTTCGGGCATCTGGTTCTGCATTTGACCGGTAACTTAAACTACTACATCGGCGCCCAGATAGCGGAGACTGGCTACGTTCGTGATCGCCCGCGCGAATTTAACGATCTCAATCCGCCATCGAAAGACGAAACTCTCAAGCACTTCGACGATGCGTTGGATATGGTGCTCAAGACCATCCAGGCTCAGTCGCCCGAGGACTGGTCGGCCGATTATTCCGGGTTGGGCACCGATGCCAGAACCCGGCTCGACATATTTATGATTTGCGCAGCTCACATGCAACTCCATATTGGCCAGATGATTTACCTTGGTTATGAGCTAAAGAGGCAAGCCGGTACGGGATCGCATTAACCGAAATCGCGGGCTGCTGGAGTCCGTAAATCCCCCGGATTCCAACGCAACTATTGCGCGCGGGCAACCTGCGGCAGACATACCGCACCGAACTTCCATCATGCCGACACGATCCTTGAGACAAACCCGCTCCTTATTCGCGCTGGCCGGCTTTGGACTGGCAACGGCCGGTGCCGCCTGGTACGGTTCGCGCTACAGTCGCAATGGAAGCCGTGGCCGCTGGTACCGGCAACTCGACAAACCGGGTTTTACTCCTCCGGAAGCGGTCTTTCCCATCGTGTGGACGTCGCTTTACGCGATGATGGCGTGGTCGGGGTGGCGAATATGGAACGCGGCGCCCTCTCGCGAACGCAAACATGCATTACGCTTATGGATCTCCCAGCTGAGCACCAATGCGAAGTGGTCGAAGCTTTTCTTCGGTCAACATCGCCCAGCGATGGCGCTGGCTGACATCATTGCCCTGGAAAGCTTAATAGTTTCTTACATAATGGCGGCTCGAAAAGTCGATCGCGCAGCGGCTAATGCGTTCATCCCTTATGCAGCCTGGGTCGGATTCGCCGCAGTGCTCAATTCGGAAATCGTCAGACTGAATCCTCGCAGAGCGTAGCGCGACTCCACCTCAGTTGCACACGCGCTCCCGCTCTGTGTTGAAATAGACGAGTGCAGCTGAGAGACGCCCTCATCCAGGCGGTTACCCGTCTAACTGTAAACAATGTTCCTTCTTCCCGCATGAATGCGGAACTTCTGTTGATGTTCACCCTTGGCAGCGAGCGCGCTTACTTGTACGCGCATCCGGAGCGCGATCTTATGGCTGAGGAAATGACTCGCTATGAAAATGCATTGGTGGAGCGAGTTCGCGGCGTGCCCGCGCAATACATTACCGGCCATCAGGAATTCTGGGGCATGGATTTGATAGTGACGCCCGCCGTGTTGATTCCACGCCCTGAAAGCGAGCATGTGATCGAAACGGTTTTGGAACTTTTTGACGCGGCCGGAGAGAAAGCGAATCGGGAACGCGCGATTCGCATAGTCGATGTAGGCACTGGATCAGGTTGCATCGCACTGGCGCTCGGTAAAGAACTTCGCGGAGCGGAAATCCACGCGACCGATATTTCCGCCGCTGCGCTCGAAATCGCCCGAGCGAACGCTGCGCGCCATCAACTGGAAACGCGGATTCACTTTCATGAAGCGGACTTGCTAACAGGAGTTGAAGAAAACGCTTTCGACTTCATCGTCTCCAATCCGCCCTACGTCGGCGAATCGGAAGAAGAGGAAGTTCAGCTTGAAGTGCGCAAATTCGAGCCGCGAAACGCCGTATTCGGGGGCCCTACGGGATTAGAGATTATTGCGCGGCTGATCCCGCAGGCATACTGCGCACTACGGCCGGACGGCTGGCTGGTAATGGAAATCAGTGGGACAATCGTCGACGGGGTACAACAACTTCTGAATGGATGGAAGGAAATTAAAGTCATCCGAGATCTTCAGGGGATCCCGCGGGTGATCGCGGCAAGAAAATCAAAACTTTGATTTTTACCGCGGTACAGCGGCAGGTTGAATTTCCTCGAGATCCACAATGTTGGTGGGATACTTGCCGGTGTAGCAGGCTGAACAATAGGAAGTTTTCTCTCCATCGCCACAAGCTTTATTCAGCCCCTCCAGCGAGAGGTAAGCGAGCGAGTCGACTCGGATATAATCTCGGATTTCTTCGATGGATTTATTGGCGGCGATCAGTTGATTTCTGGAAGGTGTATCGACACCGTAATAACAGGGCGAGATTGTTGGAGGACAAGAAATCCGCATGTGAACTTCTTTGGCCCCGGCGCTACGGATCATGCGGACGATCTTGCGGCTGGTAGTACCACGCACGATAGAATCGTCAATCAACACGACGCGCTTTCCTTCCAGCAAGGATTGCACCGGGTTCAACTTTAGTTTTACCCCGAAATCGCGGACACTCTGGCTCGGCTCAATAAACGTGCGACCAATATAATGGTTGCGGATGAGGCCAAAGCGAAATGGGATGCCGCTCTCCGCGGCGTAGCCGACAGCGGCGGTAACGCCAGAGTCCGGCACAGGAACTACGAGATCGGCATCGACGGGCGCCTCTCGCGCCAACTGTCTTCCCATCTCTTCGCGGCTGGTCTGCACGGCACGGCCAAAAACTCTGCTGTCGGGACGCGAAAAATAAACGTGCTCAAAGATGCAACTCGATTGCGGAGCCGCCGTGGAATAAAAACACGAGCTGATTCCTTCCGGACCAACGACAATTAATTCTCCGGGTTTCACGTCGCGTTCGTAGGTGGCTCCGATCAGATCGAAGGCGCAGGTCTCGGAGGCGAAAACGACGGTGTCGCGCTTCTGGCCTTCGAGAGCCGGAATTCGGCCCATGGCTAAAGGGCGAAAGCCGCGCGGATCACGGGCTGCGATGATCCGGTCCGGACTCATCACGACCAGTGAAAACGCGCCTTCAACACGGCGCAACGCGTCTGCAATCGCTTCTGGCAAAGTGTGTTCACGCGAGAGCGCGATCAGGTGGACGATGACTTCGGTATCGCTGTTCGTCTGAAAAATCGACCCCTGGCGTTCGAGCCGGCCACGAACCTCCGCGGCATTCGTCAGATTGCCGTTGTGCGCTACTCCGATCGAGCCTTTATTCGATTGCACCAGAATCGGTTGCGCATTGAGCAGCGCCGAATCGCCGGCGGTCGAGTAACGTGTGTGTCCGATGGCGAGGGTACCCCGGATTTTTGATAGCACTTCTTCGGTAAAAATATCGGCGACGAGGCCCATGGCCTTGTGCACGCGCGAAGTGAGACCGTCGGACGTGACAATGCCTGCCGACTCCTGTCCGCGATGCTGCAACGCATGAAGGCCCAGGTAGGCGAGCTTTTCCGCCTCTGGGTGCGCGAAGATCGCGACTACACCGCACTCGTCGTGGAATTTATCGGAAATCAGCATTTATACAATCGCCTTTATTGCGATACCAGCTCCGGATCCGCCTTCAACGCGGATTCCAAAGCATCTTCGTATTCAGCGCCTAGTTCAGATACAAGCGCTGAAACCATCAATTTATTATCAAGGTTGATTTCCAGCCGTTCTGGAATCGTTTCCCCCAGCGTATCCGCGGCGACTCCGTACTTCTCTGCAATCTGTTGGATTCGCAAAACATTCTCCGGGTCGCAGGAGAGCAGGATGCGGCTCGCATCTTCGCCAAACAGCACGAACTCCGTTGGGAGTCCGTTCGACGCGAGGTTGACACGCGCACCCACGCCTTTCGCGAATGCCTTCTCCGCCAAAGCCACGGCGAGACCGCCATCGGAGCAATCGTGCACGGAATCCACCAGACCTTGTTGAATCAATTCAATGACTGCCTTTTGCAGCGCGGATTCTTTCTCCAAGTCGAGTTCCGGAGGATACCCCCACAGTCCTCCCAAAATTTCTTTCGCATACTCCGACGACCCGAATTCACTCTCTACGTCGGTGATATCGGCTGCCTCGCCCGCGCGCAATAGCACGATCGTGCGGCCAGCCGCCGCAAAATGCATCTTCGCCGCTTTGTGCACGTCGTCGAGAATCCCCACCACCCCGAGAACGGGAGTGGGATAGATACCCTCGCCAAGTGTTTCGTTGTAAAAGCTGACGTTGCCGCCGGTGATGGGGATCTCAAGCTCTTCGCAGGCTTTCGTAATGCCATCGATGGTTTGCGAGAACTGCCACATGATGTGCGGCTTTTCAGGATTTCCGAAGTTCAGGCAATTGGTTGCGCCCACAGGAGTCGCGCCCGAACACGCCACTTTTCGCGCGGCCTCGGCAACAGCGTGCATCGCGCCCAGCCGCGGATCGAGATAACACCAGCGGCTGTTGCCATCGAGCGCCATTGCAAGGCCGCGCTGGGAACCTTTGATGCGAATCATGCCCGCATCGCCCGCACCGGGTGCTTCGACTGTATTGGTCTGCACCATGTGATCATATTGCTGCCAAACCCAGCGCTTGCCGCAGATGTTCGGACTGGCGAGAAGCCTTTTCAAACTTTGCGTAAGGTCGCTGCTTTCGTCGAACTTTATATTCTCGGGCATCTCGCGCGGCACGGGCGGTTCCCAGCGGGCAAGTGGACGCTTATACACTGGCGCATCGTCGGTCAGCGCCTGATTGGGAATCTCCGCCACAACTTCACCGTGATGCAACACGCGCAATTTATTTTCAGCCGTGACCTTGCCGACTTCGACGGCATCGAGTCCCCACTTTTCAAAAACCCGTAAGACTTCGTCCTCGCGGCCTTTTTGCGCCACGAGCAGCATGCGCTCCTGTGATTCGCTCAACATGATCTCGTACGCCGTCATGCCGGTCTCGCGTTGCGGCACACGGTCCAGTTCAATCTCAATGCCGACACCGCCACGACCTCCCATTTCGCAGGTTGAGCAGGTCAGTCCAGCGGCCCCCATATCCTGAATGCCGACGATGGCTCCAGTCTGCATGGCTTCCAGACAAGCTTCGAGGAGCAACTTCTCGAGGAAAGGATCGCCGACCTGAACGTTGGGGCGCTTGGCTTCCGAAGCCTCGCTGAACTCTTCGCTGGCCATGGTGGCGCCGTGGATGCCGTCGCGCCCGGTCTTGGCGCCAACATAAATTACCGGGTTGCCTTCGCCTGCGGCTCGCGCGTAGAAAATTTCATTCTTCCGAACCAAGCCCATGGCAAAAGCGTTTACGAGAGGATTGCCCGAATAGCAGGGTTCGAATTTGGTTTCGCCGCCGAGGTTGGGCACACCGAAGCAGTTGCCGTACGATGCGACACCACTGACCACGCCTTCGAGAATGGAGTGGTTCTTGTGAACGTCCTTTTGGATAACCTCATCCCGGCTTGTGATTGGTCCAAACCTCAGCGAGTCCATCACCGCGACGGGCCTTGCACCCATGGTAAAAATGTCGCGCAAAATTCCGCCGACGCCGGTGGTTGCGCCCTGAAAGGGCTCGATGAAGCTTGGATGATTATGCGATTCGATCTTGAAAGCGCAGGCCCAGCCGTCACCAATATCGATGATGCCGGCATTTTCGCCCGGCCCTTGCAGAACGCGCTTGCTGCGCGTAGGCAGCCGCTTCAGATGTACACGTGAAGATTTGTAGGAACAATGCTCGCTCCACATCACGCCGAAGATGCCAAGCTCGGTGAGCGTGGGCTCGCGGTCTCCCAGAAGTAGTTTGATCTTTTCGTACTCCTCGGAAGTGAGGCCGTGCTGCCGGAGAGTCTCCGGAGAAAAGGCAGAGGTCAAGGAAGTGGCCATGGGGAATCTCTATTGTCGCATTTAGCGGGACGGCTGTGTAGGGCCGTAATGACGATTTGTTTGAATCTTCCCTGCCTTAATTTCCGGTAAGATTCCAGCCAGATGAAATCCATCATTGTAGGGACGGCCGGGCACATCGACCACGGTAAAACCGCACTGGTCAAGGCGTTAACCGGGATTGACGCGGACAGGCTGGAGGAAGAGAAGCGGCGCGGCATCACCATCGACCTCGGCTTTGCCCACATGGACTTGCCAGCGCACAACGGCGAAACGCTCCGCCTGGGTTTCGTCGATGTTCCCGGGCACGAGCGGTTTGTGCGCAACATGCTGGCTGGCGTGGGCGGCATCGACCTGGTGCTGCTGGTGATTGCGGCGGACGAGGCGATCAAGCCACAGACACGGGAACACTTCGACATCCTGCAATTGCTGGGCGTACAGCGCGGAATCACGGTGCTGACGAAATCCGACGCTGTGGACGCGGAGACGCTCGACGTAGTGCGGTTGGAGGTGGAAGAGTTTCTGCGCGGGACTTTTTTGGATGCCTCGCAATCGATCATCGCCGTGAGCTCGTTAACCGGGGCTGGAATAGATGAACTCAAGCGCGCGATCGTGACGGCATCGGCCAAGGTGCAGCCGCGAGATTCACATGCGATCGCTCGCTTGCCGATCGACCGAGTGTTTACCATGAAAGGCTTTGGGACGATCGTAACGGGAACCCTGGTGGCGGGGACGATTCGCCGCGAAGATGAGTTGGAAGTATTTCCAACCGGCCAGCGAGTGCGGGTGCGCGGGGTGCAAGTCCACGGCGACAGTGCGGACGCGGCCATTGCCGGACAACGGACGGCTTTGAATCTCGCGGGCGTCAGTCCTGACGAGTTGTCGAGAGGTATGACGCTGGCTCTTCCAACGACGTTTCGTAAAACCCGGCTGGCGGATGTTTCACTTCGTCTGTTGTCAGCGGCCTCACGTCCGCTTAGGAATCGAGCGCGCATACATTTTCACTGCTTTGCGATGGAGACCATGGCGGAAATTCTGCTGCTCGGAACCCGACAGGTTGCGTCCGGTGGCCAGGCGTTTGCGCGGATAAAGTTGCCAAACGCGGCGCTGCTTCTACCCGGAGATCGATTTATCCTGCGCCAATCTTCGCCAGTCGTGACCATTGGCGGTGGCATTGTGTTGGATGCGACACCTGTTACCCGTCTGGCGAACGTTGGGCAGTTTCTCGACACTCTCTCGCGAGGCAATTCGGAAGAAATTCTTAGTGCCAGAATCTTGCGAACGAAGCAAAAAGGAATCTCCATCTCCGCTCTAGTGGCCGAGACTGGCTGGACTAGAACCACTCTCGAAACGCGCCTCGCTGCGATGGTGTCAGCAGGGACGGTGATGCGCGCAGGCGAAAGATACCTGCATTCGACGGCGCTCAAGGGGTTGAAAACCCTCATCGCCAGTGTGGTCAGCGGTTTTCATAAGAAAAATCCTCTAGTTGGCGGAATCAGCAGGGAAGAATTACGGGCACAAGTGGAAACGTCCCACGAGGTTTTTGAGGCAGTCCTGGCAATGTTGATGCGG
The DNA here is from genome assembly GCA_963818235.1 of uncultured Acidobacteriaceae bacterium. GTDB lineage: Bacteria > Acidobacteriota > Terriglobia > Terriglobales > Acidobacteriaceae > Sulfotelmatobacter. The sequence continues at coordinate 511,743 of CAWFRI010000003.1, read as the reverse complement.
GAGAAACAAATCGAATTCGCTAATGATCTAGTGCGGCTGCCGGGACATGGCGTGGTCATGAAGGATGAGGAGCTCGAATCGAAGAAAAGGATCGAAGATGCATTCGCCGCAGCGGGACTGAAAGTGCCAGCGCTACAAGAAGTGATCGCTGGGCTGAAAATCGATAAAGTGCGGGCGGAGAAAATTGTGACGCTGCTTTTGCGGGACAAGGTTTTGATCAAGATTTCCGATGGGCTCGTTTTCCATCGCATTGCCCTGCAGCAATTGCGGGATCAGTTAACAGCTTACAAAGCCAGGTCGACGAAGATTGATATCGCCAGGTTCAAGGAACTGTCCGACGTGAGCCGTAAATATGCCATTCCACTGCTGGAATATCTGGACCGCGAGCGAGTAACGCGGCGGGTGGGAGATTCGCGGGAAATTCTCTAGGGTTATATTTTTTCCTCTGGAAACTCCAGTTCCAACCCAAGCGGATCGGTAAAGCGATTTGTCAGATTGGCCAGTCCCGCTAGCATGTGAATGTCCACGATCTCGGGATCAGAGAAATGTTTCTTCAGTTCGTCAAAGTCTTCCTCAGCGATTTCATGAGGAGCGCGTGTTAGTTTTTCGACATAGGTCAACGCCGCCCGTTCTTTTTCGCTGTATCGCGAATAATTCCCTGCCTTAAGAGCCATCCAGTCTTCGGCAGTCAACCCAGCGCGCTTCGACGAGGCAACATGGTGCTGCGCGCAATAGCGGCATCCGTTGATCAAGGAGATGCGCAGGTAGATCAGTTCGTACAACTTGCGGTCGAGAGAGCGTCCGACAGTGGCGTAGAAGCTGAGAAAACTCTTAAGCATCTCAGGGCGATGGGCAAGGGCTTTTTGCACATTGCCGGGCTTGCCGCGAAGCGTGGTTTGGTAAATCTCAAGCACTTCCGGAGACGCAGATTCCGGATCAATCAAGCCGATACGCGCCATTAAAACCCTCCAAGATCAAACTGGTCCACACAAGCTGGTTCACAAATGATAGACGAATCGCGAAGGATTGCCGATTCTGTCTTAAAGCGGATTTGCCGCCCGCACTATAGGAAAACGCTGGGAATGCCGATATCTCTGATGTGCGCGCCATGCGAAACATTACTTTTGTCATGCTTGTGGTCTGTTCAGCGCTGCAGTTTGGGGCGGCGCAGAACAACGATGATGCGGGAGGCCGTTCCAGCATCCTGGCTCTGGAGCACGCCTGGGATCAGGCGCAAGAGCACGGCGACGCGAAGGCAATGGCCGCACTTTTCGATGATGCTCTTATTTACGTCGACTACGACGGCAAGCTGTTGACTAAGGCGGAGTATATGGCGCGAGTCAAGGCGAACAATATCCACATGCAGCAGATCGTGGCGGAAGAAATGAGCGTGCAGATGTTCGGAACCACGGCAATCGTGGTCGGAACCTACAGGGTTAAGGGGATCGAGAACGGGAAGCCCTACCTGAAGCGTGGGCGCTTCACTGATACTTGGGTGCTCAGAGGCGTCAACTGGATATGCGTCGCAGCCGAGACAACGCCGATCCTGCGCTGAGAATCAACTGGGCGTGACTTGCCTGGATCGTTCTCGTTCATTCTTAGGCGGGCAAAGGACGGCACCAGGACATGGAAGCAGTCCGCAGTTCGGATGCGCTTTACCAACATTTGACTCCTCTGGGGCAACTGGACTTGTGTACCCGCCACTCAATATTAGTCAGCTAGCCGCACACCTCGTCATAATTGCTGGCCGCTTGGTTCCTACTTACGGTGCATTCCTATGTTCCTGCTACGATCACTGATGTGGGTATGAACTCATGAATGCACAGCATGATGAGAGGAAATCCACCGAATCGGCGAGCCTATTTTCCAGTCAGCAGGCTTGGGCGGCATGGCTGGAGAAGAATCATCTCAAATCAGAAGGCGCGTGGTTGCGGCTGGCGAAGAAAGGCTCGGGATTGAAGTCCGTCACCTACGCGGAAGCGCTGGAGGTTGCGCTCTGTTATGGGTGGATCGACGGCCAGAAGAGACCTGAAAGCGAACAAGCATGGCTGCAAAGGTTTCTTCCCCGGTCGGTGAGGAGCATTTGGTCGAAAATCAATCGGGAGAAGGCAGTCGCGTTAATTGCACAAGGAAGGATGACGCATAATGGGTTGGAAGCGATCGAGACTGCCAAGAAAAACGGACGCTGGGAATCAGCTTACGATTCGCCAAAAGGGGCGACGGTGCCGGACGATCTACAAGCGGCGCTGGATGCGAATCCCCGAGCCCGCGAGTTTTTCTCGTCGTTGGATAGTGCAAACCGCTACGCAATACTGTTTCGAATCCAGACCGTGAAAAAGGCCGAGACTCGAGCCGCAAAAATTCGGCAATTCGTAGAAATGCTCAACCGAAAGGAAAGAATTCACGAGCCTCACAAACCGCGCGGCTCCAAGAAATAATCGACAACATGCCGAAAGTAAGAATTATCGGAGCCGGGCTGGCTGGATCGGAGGCGGCGTGGCAGTGTGTGCGCCGCGGAGTGCAGGTTGAATTATTTGAGATGCGACCGGTACGCTCGACTCCGGCCCACCAGACTGCGGATTTTGCGGAACTCGTCTGTTCGAACTCTTTGAAATCAGATTCCGAGAATACCGCGCCATGGTTGCTGAAAGAAGAAATGAAGCGGGCGGGCTCGCTATTGCTGAAGATTGCGCGCGAGTGCGCTGTTCCTGCCGGGCACGCGCTGGCGGTGGATCGAGTCACATTCGCAGCGAAAGTAACGGAAGCGATCTCTCGCCAAGCGGGCATCGAGATCCGGCGAGAAGAGGCCGTGCGGATTGACGAAGACGAGCTAACTGTCGTCGCTACTGGACCGTTGACCTCCGAAGCGCTGGCTGCCGAGATTGCGCGCTTGAGTGTCTTCGAAGACTCGCCGCGAACACCGCACTTATATTTTTACGATTCGATCAGTCCAATCGTCGAAGCGGATTCGATTGATATGGCGCGGGTCTATATGGCGGCGCGCTATGACAAAGGCTCGGCGGACTACATCAACTGTCCGATGACGCGGGAAGAATACGATCGCTTCTTCGATGCATTGCTGGCGGCGCAGTCGGTGGAAGAGCGCGAGTGGGAGAAATTGAATTACTTCGAAAGCTGTTTGCCGATCGAAGAGATCGCACGGCGCGGGCGGGATACTTTGCGCTTTGGTCCAATGAAGCCGGTAGGCCTGAACGACCCGCGCACCGGGCGGATGCCTTACGCGGTGGTGCAATTGCGGCAGGAAAATCTGCGGGCGGATTCCTACAATCTGGTGGGATTTCAGAACCACTTGAAATTCGGAGAGCAGGCGCTCGTGTTGCGCATGATTCCAGGGCTGGAGAATGCCCGGTTCTTGCGTTACGGACAGATTCACCGCAATACTTATATCAACAGCCCAGCGCTGCTGTGCGAGACGCTGCAGATGAAAGCGCATCCGCGAGTTTTCTTTGCGGGACAGATTTGCGGCGTCGAAGGCTATGTGGAATCGATTGCCGCCGGGCTGATGGCGGGAATCAATGCCGCGGCTTTAGCCCTTGGAGATGAACCGGCGCCGCCGCCGCGGGCCTCGGCGTTCGGATCGCTGATGCATTACGTAACTAATGCCGATGCCAAGAGCTTCCAGCCCGCCAACATCACATTCGATCTTCTGCCGGCTCTCGAGAAAAAAGTTAGGTACCGGAAGGAGCGGCATCGGTTGCAGTGTGAGCTGGCGTTGAAGAAATTTGACGAGTGGATGGAACAAGTTGGAGCGGGCGCAACGAAGGCTTGAGTCCGACCTAATTACTGGTGGCCTTGAGCCAAATTTTTCTGCAACAATACCCGCCTTTCCTGCGTATCCATAAATGAGAGGGCGAAACCTGCGCGGGAAGCTTACTATCCCCGCCCGGCTGCGTCCAATCAAGAAGACGCGATGACCTTGCGGGATCTCATTGTCGATGTTGCGCGCACTCTCTGGGCGCATAAGTTGCGAGCGTTCCTGACTATGTTTGGAATTGCGTGGGGAATTGTTTCGATTGTGCTGATGGTGGCGGCCGGCGAAGGGCTACGCAAAGGGCAAGAGGAACAATCCAGAACCCTGGGCAAGGACGTGATGATCGTCTTCCACGGCCGCACCAGCCTGCAGGCGGGAGGAATGCATGCGGGGCGGCTTGTCCATTGGGAAGACGAGGATGTGCCGGTGGTGCAGTCCGAGGGGATCGATTGCGAATACGCCATCCCTGAGCTAGAGCAGAATACGGTCCTCGCGCACAGCAATTTTAACAATGCGTCGTTTACTGTGACTGGATCGTACCCGCAGTTCAGCGAGATTCGCAGCACTAATGTAGGCCTTGGCCGTTTTTATGATTGGGACGACATGCGCGAGGCCCGGCGCGTCGCCTTCCTGGGCTCGGATGCCGCCAAGCAGTTATTCCCAGGGCGCAATCCGGTGGGTGAGAACGTTTATCTGAATGATTTCCCTTTCGTCGTAATCGGCGTGATGGAAAAAAAGAAACAGGATTCCAGTTACGACGGCTGGGACGCAAATAAAGTTTTTATTCCGTTCTCCGCCATGCGCCGCGACTTCCCAGACAAACCTCCAGGCACTCCAACCACGTTCGATCAACTGCTGGTGACGCCGAAATCCGTGGAACAGCATGAAGCCTGCAAGCACGAAGTGCGCGTCGCGCTGGCGCGCATGCACCGCTACGACCCGAACGATAAGGAAGCCTGCCCCATCTGGGACACGGTGCAGGAGGCCAAAGCGTTCCGCCAAATGACCGACGGCATGAAATATTTTCTGGGCGCGGTAGGGGTTGTAACGCTGCTGTTGGGCGGCCTGGGCGTGATGAATGTAATGCTGGTTGCGGTGCGCGAGCGGACGCGCGAAATCGGAGTGCGGAAGGCGATTGGTGCGCCGGCGGGAACGATACTGCGGCAATTTTTTGTTGAAGCTCTGATCATCGCGTTATTGAGCGGAGCAATTGGGTTGGGAGTGGCTTTTGGATTTTGCGCATTGGTGAACTTGTTGCCTATGCCCGATTTTTTCGCGGGACTCATTCCGGACTGGACTTCCGGACTGGTGGCCTCTGGGTTACTGGGTGCAATCGCCGTGGGCGCGGCACTGTATCCGGCGCGGAGGGCGGCATCGATCGATCCCATTGAAGCGTTGCGCTACGAGGCCGGTGGCTAGCGCATGTTGATCGAAATTATTCTCGAAGCCTGGATCGCACTGAAGCGCAATCTCACGCGCAGCTTCCTCACCATGTTGGGGATTGTCTGGGGAATTGCCACGGTTACATTGCTGATCGCTTATGGCAGCAGTTTTCGCGGTGTTCTGGTGCATGGGTTCGATGCCTTCGGCAAGAGCGTAGTCATCTGCTGGCCGCAGCAGACCAGCGAACAACCGGGCGGTCAGCGCGCCGGGAAAAAAGTTGTTATCGAACAAGCCGATGTTGACATGGTCAAGGCCACAGCTCCGTTGGTAAAACACGTATGCCGCGAAACCGTGAACCGTCCGGGAATTTCTTATGGCGACCGCCTAGTGGGAACGGCGGCAATTCGCGGAGTCTGTCCAGAATATGGCGAGATGCGCAACGAGGTGCCGTCGGAGGGCCGCTGGATCGATGCCGGCGATGAATTGGAGCGGCGGCGGGTAATTTTTCTGGGCGGGCGCGTGAAGGAACAACTGTTCAGTGGCCGACCGGCGGTGGGCGAGACCGTGGAAGTAGGCGGAGTGCGCTTTACCGTGATCGGAGTAATGGCGCGCAAGATTCAGCTCAGCAACTATTTCAGCAGCGACGACGATTCGGCGTGGATTCCCTATTCCACTGCCGGAGATCTCTGGAATACACGCTACGCAGCAGTGCTCGTATTCGAACCGATCGCTCCGCAGTTTGAAAAAAAAGCGATGGCGCAAGTGTTGGCGGCGGTCGCGACCCGGCAAAATTTTTCTCCGACCGATCCCAAGGCTTTCCAGATGTTTGGGCGGGACGAATTCCGTCCGGTGATCGATGCGCTGACCATCGGCTTGCAGGTCCTTCTCGCATTTGTTGGAGCGTTAACGCTGGGCATTGGCGGCGTAGGCGTGATGAATATCATGCTTGTTTCGGTGGATGAGCGTATCCGCGAGATTGGGTTGCGGCGGGCATTGGGCGCGCGCAAGCGCCATATCAAGCTTCAGTTCCTGGCGGAAACTTTGTTGATCATGATCCTGGGCGGAGCTATCGGCGTGCTGCTTTCTTATTTCATTGCCTGGGCTGTAGGAACGCTACCGATGATGGGCCCACTGTTTGAAGACGATTCCGGGCAGGGAGATATTCATTTACGAATATCGATCATGACCGTTGTGCTTTCGAGCGCGGTCTTACTCGTCGTAGGAGTAATTAGCGGATTGGTTCCGGCATTACGTGCATCAAAGCTGGACCCGGTCGAGGCACTGCGTTATGAATAAAATATAATCTGCGCTCTCAGCGTGGCTCGATCTGCATCACCATTCCATATTTCGGCCGAAGGGTAATGAGCGGCTGCGGCTCAACCCGATGCCCCGGAACCAATCGCAGGTTCCATTTCTGTGCCAACGTAGCCAGAATCAGCGCGCTTTCCATCCATGCAAACGATTCTCCGATGCACTGGCGTGCGCCTGCGCCAAATGGAAAGTAAGTAAACTTTGTGCGTCGAGCCTTAGCTTCGGCGGTGAATCGCTCCGGATCGAAGCGGAGCGGGTCAGAAAAGAATCTTGGATCACGATGTGTGATGAACTGGCTGATCAGCACGGTCGTTTTGGCCGGAAGAAAATAATCACCGAAAGAAAAATCGTGGCGTGCGTAACGCCCCATGGCCCACGCTGGTGGATACAGCCGCAGCGACTCCGCTACCACCATCTCGGTATAGCGCAAACGAGGAACATCTTCGTACCTGGGAAGCTGACCCACAAGCGCTTCATCCACTTCGTTGTGAAGTTTAGCTTTGCAGTGAGGGTTTTCGGATAAAAGATACCAGGTCCACGACAAAGCATTGGCAACGGTTTCGTAACCGGCAAGAAAAATGGTGATGACCTGGTCCCTAAGAGCTTGTCTCGACGCTTGGTCATTGGGGGGAGAAGCTCCGAGCATTAGATCGAGCAAGCTCCCGCGATCGAGGCCGCTGCGCTGGTGAGCGTCGATCATACGGTAGACGACTGCATCAATCCGTTTGCGTGCTCTTACAAAAGCGGCCAACCCTGGCGGTCGCACGTGTACCAGCCATTCCGCGGCCGGCAGCATCACCAGAAAATTGTATAGGCCCATGATGCGATTGATGGCTGCCGCCAGTTCGTAAACTTCTTCTCGCAGATCGGTGGCAAATAGAGTTCGTGCCACTACGTTCAGCGTCAGATGCATCATGTCGATCGCGATATCGCGCTGCTCGCCAGCGTGCCACGAATCGCGTATGCGCACCGCTTCTTCGACGATGATGCCGGCGTATTCGCCAATTCGCTGCCGGTGGAACGCCGGCTGCGCCGTCAGCCGTTGGGCGCGGTGCGCAGCACCTTCGCTGGTAATCATGCCCTCGCCCAGCAGCATCTTGGTGCGGTTTACGGTGCGCTCTTTAACAAAGTTATCGTTCTGCACCACCAGCACTTCGCGGATGTATTCCGGATGGTTGAGAAAGACGATGTGGTGAGGCCCGATCTTGTAGTGCGCGATATCGCCGTAGGTTTTAGCGAGATCTTGAAACAGAATTATAGGGTTAGTGGAGCGAAACTTGCGGAGCGCGAACCACAGCAGATTGCGCCGTAATCCCGGGGGGAAATGATACTCTCTTCGTCCGCCGGAACTCTCTGACACCGGGGGCAATCGCACAGCGCTTCCCATTGTCCTAGTTTACGACGAGTCCTTACGATGCAAGATCCGAGGTTCAGAAATAAGGAGATCGGAAATTTCTCGACGCTCAAAAATGTTGCATAAACTGTTACTCCCTCAGAAACTTGCCCGACTTTGTGGCTTCAGCGATCAACAAGGCTTTTACAATCGTCATCTTTTTGCGCCGCTTACAAAAGAACGCTGAGCTCCCAAGGCTAGAACGCCTAATGTTGCGCGAGGAGCGTCGAGCTCAGATTCTGGTGAAACAGTCGGCGACAGTATCTCATCATCGGCGCCTGACGTGTCCCCCGCAACAATAGGCGTGTTGGCTTCGGTTTCGTAGGCATAGCCTGTGAGGTCGGCGGTGAGAGGAGCCTGATTCCTGATTGTAAGCCGAGCCCAGCCATAGTGGGTTTCGCCGGCAATTTGGAACTTCAAGCCTAGATATCCGTTCTTTACGTTCTTCCACTTACCACCGGCACCGAAGTCGCTTCCAAAAAATGTCTCCATCCACGCCATTTCTTTACCGAAAAACTGGTGAGCGCCGTCGATGGTATCCCCTTCCATAAGAGCCGCCGCGCTGCCTCCGAAACCAGCAGCCCCGTTACTCTTGGCCGGGATTATGGATATGGTGGAACCACCTCCCGAGCCGAAATAAGTACGGCTCCAGTTGCCCGTGAGCACGAAATCGGTTTTGCCGTCGTTATCGAGATCAATCGCATAGCTCTCGTCTCCGTACCCCCGAACACTAACGTTGATGTGAGTGTAGACAATTTCTGCACTCGCAGGCTGGACCAAAGCCAGCAGCGCAACTCCGGCCGCACCCGCGCTAGCGGAATACATGTTGAGCCGATGACTAAACCACGAGGGAAGCCGAGAATCTTCCTGGAGTGAGCTGGCAGCGTGCTTCATAGGTCACCTTCGACCGAGGATTATTCTATGCAATCCGGCGATGGTCAAGCCAAATCCATTTATGGCTTCTGCAATTGATCAAGCGCCGCCAGCACTTCTTTACTGTGATGGACGGGATTAACGCTGGTATATACTTTCGCAACTTTACCGTCAGGATCGATCAAGAAAGTATGACGAGCTGCAAACTTTGCCACTACAACACTTGTAAGCGAACCATACTCCCGGCTCACCCTCCCGTCAGTATCCGCTAGCAGTTTGAAGTTCAATCCTTCTTTCGTACAAAACTTCTTATGCGAGTCGACGCTGTCCACGCTCACGCCAAGAATCGCCGCCTGGCGCTGATCATATTTCGATTGATCGGCCTGAAAGTTGTGGGCTTCGCGCGTGCAGCCAGGTGTCTGGTCCTTGGGATAAAAATAAAGGACCACCCACTTTCCCCGGTAATCCTTCAAACTGACGGAATTCCCTTCCTGTGAGGGCAAAGTAAAATCGGGCGCGGTGCTGCCGGGGGCGGGAGCGGCACGTGATCCAGATAAGAGGCGCGGAACCATGAATACGATGACTACAACCACCAGTGCGAGCAAAATAATTTTCAGCATGGCACGCCTCCGCAATGTTTTCCGCAGGCGCTCTCCATTGTAAACCTTTGGTCATCGACCTTCGGCCAGCAGGATTTCTCATAATTGAATATCATGGAATATTCAGCACATCAGACGGAGATAAGACGTGGCTCAGACGGAAACTGACGGTCAGGAAGTATTGGAAACGCGCGAATGGGTTGATTCGCTGGATTATGTTTTATCCAAGGGTGGCGGCCCAGTGCGCGCCGGGCGGCTGATTCAGCAACTGGCGCTGCATGCGCGCCGCGCCGCGGGGGTGAACCTTCCGTTCTCGGCGACCACTCCTTACCAGAACACGATCGCCTCTCCGCAGCAAGCGCCGTTCCCCGGCAGCCAGGAGATGGAGCGCCGCATTAAGAGCCTGGTGCGCTGGAACGCTCTGGCCATGGTGGTCCGGGCTAATAAAATCCAGGAAGGCATTGGCGGGCATATCTCGACATTTGCTTCGGCTGCCACGTTGTATGAAGTTGCTTTCAATCATTTTTTCCAGGCAAAGACTGAAAGCGGCGATCGCGACTTCGTATATTTTCAAGGCCACGCCGCGCCTGGAATTTACGCTCGAGCGTATCTCGAAGGCCGCATCCCGAAAGAGAAGCTGGAGAATTTCCGCCGCGAACTGAAACCCGGCGGCGGCTTGAGTTCCTATCCTCATCCTTGGCTGATGCCAAATTTTTGGGAGTTTCCCACGGTTTCGATGGGCTTGGGGCCGATTCAGGCGATCTATCACGCGCGCTTTATCCGCTACCTAGAGAATCGCGGCCTGAAACAATCCACCGGCGGCAAGGTTTGGGCCTTCCTGGGCGATGGAGAGATGGATGAACCCGAATCGTTGGGTTCCATCACTCTGGCGTCGCGCGAAAATCTAGATAACCTGATTTTCGTGGTGAACTGCAATCTGCAACGTCTCGATGGACCGGTCCGCGGTAATGGAAAAATCATTCAGGAACTCGAAGCCATCTTCCGCGGCGCCGGATGGAATGTCATCAAGTGCATCTGGGGCTCCGACTGGGATGCCCTGATTCGCGCGGATCGTGACGGTATCCTCGTAAGGCGTCTGGGTGAGATCAGCGACGGGCAGTATCAGAAATACTTCGTGGAGAGCGGAGCCTATTTCCGCCAGAATTTGTTTGGCACAGATCCGCGACTGCTGAAGATGGTGGAACATCTTTCCGACGAGCAGTTGGCTCGCATGAGGCTGGGCGGGCATGATCCCATCAAGGTTCATGCTGCGTTTCGTGCCGCCGTTGACCACAAAGGCTCGCCCACGATCGTTCTCGCAAAAACGATCAAGGGCTACGGGCTGGGCGAAGCAGGCGAAGGCAAGAACATTACCCACCAGCAGAAGAAGTTGAATGAAGAAGAATTGGAATTGTTCCGCTCGCGTTTCGGGATTCCCATCCCTGACGATGAATTGCAAAACGCGCCGTTCTACCGCCCGTCCGATGAGAGCGCCGAAATCAAATATATGCAGGCGCGCCGCCAACAACTTGGCGGATACATGCCGCAAAGAAAAGTGCGCGCTACGCCGTTAAAACCAGTACCGGAAGCGCACTTCGAGGAATTCTACAAAGGCACCGATGGACGCGAAGCCTCCACCACGATGGTTTTTGTGCGCCTACTCGCGAAATTGCTGCGCGATCCGGAGTTAGGCAAACTCATCGTTCCCATTATTCCCGATGAAGCCCGCACTTTCGGCATGGAAGCCTTGTTTCGCCAAGTCGGTATTTATTCCAGCGTCGGCCAGCTGTATGAGCCGGTTGATATGGATACGCTTCTTTATTACAAGGAGGTGAAGAACGGACAGATTTTGGAAGAAGGAATTACGGAAGCCGGTTCGATGTGCTCGTTCATCGCGGCGGGCACGGCTTACGCGAACCACGGCATCAACACAATTCCCTTCTTTATTTATTATTCGATGTTCGGCTTCCAGCGTATCGGCGATCTGATCTGGGCTGCGGCCGACATGCGTTGCCGAGGATTTCTGGTTGGCGGCACGGCTGGAAGAACCACGCTGGCAGGTGAAGGCTTACAGCACCAGGATGGTCATAGCCACGTGCTCGCGTTGCCCGTTCCAAACCTGCTCGCCTACGATCCCGCATTCGCGTACGAAATTGCGATCATCATTCAAGAAGGCATCAAACGCATGTACGTGGATCAGGAATCGATTTTCTATTACCTCACCGTCACCAATGAGCCACTGCCCATGCCCGAGATGCCGAAGGATGGCAACATCCGCGAAGGCGTGCTGCGCGGGCTTTACCGCTTCAAGGCGTCGGATGCGCCAGACTCGAAGTTGCGCACTCAACTGCTCGGCAGCGGAACCATCATGTACGAAGTGTTGAAGGCGCAAACCATTCTTCAGGAAAAATATGGCGTGTCGGCGGACGTGTGGAGCGTGACCAGCTACAAGGAACTCTACCGCGACGCCAACGATTGCGAACGCTGGAACATGCTACATCCGGGAGAGGCGGTGAAGGTTCCATTTGTAACTCAAACTCTGAAAGATGCGTCCGGCCCGTTCATCGCGGCATCTGATTACATGAAGGTGCTGCCGGAATCTCTTGCGAAGTGGGTACCGGGACAACTGGTTTCGCTGGGCACGGATGGTTTTGGCCGCAGCGAGAATCGTGCGGCACTGCGCGACTTCTTCGAAGTGGATGCCAAGCATATCGTATTGGCTACCCTGGGCGCGTTGGTGCGCGAAAAAAAAATCGGGGTTGACGTTATGAAGAAAGCGATTCATGACCTCGGAATTCGTCCGGATAAGTTGAACCCTGCCATCAGTTGAACCTGGGCTCGCGAACACTTTTTAAACAGGCAAGGAATGGAATCAGTGATCGAATTCAAACTTCCCGCACTCGGTGAAAATATTGAACAGGGCGACCTGGTGCGCCTGATGATTGCGCCCGGCGCGGCTGTCAGCGAAGGCCAGGCCATTATGGAACTTGAAACCGATAAAGCGGTTGTCGAAGTTCCTTCGTCGGTCAACGGGACTGTTAAGGAAATTCTGGTAAAAGAGGGCGACAAGATCAAAGTTGGCCAGGTGGTTTTCACCGCAGATGGCAATGGAACCTCTGTAGTTGTGGCCGAGGCCGGACGGGAAGAAAAATCGCCACGGAAAGCGGCGTCCCAGCCTCAAGCGGAGCAGCCGGCGCCAAGCAAGGCAGTAACGGCCGGCGCCCAAGTGCAGGCAGCCGCGCCAACTCGGGTTGAATCACAACCCTTGCAGCGAACGCGTTCGACAGACGCCGCTCCTGCGCGCGAATTCCGTTTGCAGGAGCTGGGAGAAAACATCTCGCAAGGCGACCTGGTTCGCTTGATGATCGCGCCCGGCGCCAAGGTTTCTGAAGGCCAGCCGGTGATGGAACTCGAAACCGACAAAGCCGTGGTCGAGGTCCCTTCGTCGGTCAGCGGCGTCGTAAATGAAGTCAAAGTCAAAGAAGGCGAAAAGATTAAAGTTGGTCAGTTGATTTTCACTCTGCAAGGCGCTGCGCCATCGCAGTCCGAGACGACCCGACCGCAGAGCCAGCCAGTGGAGCATGTTTCAGGTCAGCACGGTGCTCGTTTGGCGTTCCAGGCTGCAATTCGTGCAGAAGGTAAGACTGAAGAACAGGCTCTGCCTCCCGATCAGCCGCAATCACGTCCCGAAACTTTCTCCATGCCGGTGCAACTGGGCAAGGTTGCCGGAACTGAACACCGCGAACCAGTGCCCGCGGCACCGCACACTCGACGCCTGGCTCGTGAACTCGGTGTCGACATCTACGAAGTAATGGGCACCGGCCCCGGCGGACGCATCAGTGAAGACGATGTGAAGGCCCATGCCAAAGCGGCGCTGGCGGCTTTATCCACGGCTGCACAAGCCCCGGCTCGCGCCGGACATTTCATTGCGCCCAAGCTGCCGGATTTTTCGAAGTGGGGAAAGATTGAGCGCGTCTCAATGCGCGGTGTTCGCCGCAAGACCGCCGAACATTTGGCCGAATCCTGGAATACGATCCCGCACGTCACGCAACATGATCGTGCCGATATCACCGAACTCGAGCAGTTGCGCGCGCGCTTCGCCCCCAAGGCCGAGCAAGCCGGAGGCAAGATGACCGTCACTGCCATCGCGCTGAAGGTTTGCGCCGCCGCTCTGAAGGTGTTTCCTCAATTCAACGCCACCATCGATATGGAGAAGGAAGAAATTATCTACAAGCAGTACATCAGTATCGGCGTGGCGGCGGATACAGATCGTGGCTTGCTGGTTCCAGTTATCCGCGACGTGGATAAGAAAAACATAGTCGAACTGGCGGTGGAACTGTCGCAGCTTTCGCAGAAGGCGCGAGACAAGAAAATCACAGTTGCGGACATGGAAGGTGGGACCTTCACCATCACGAATCTCGGCGGCATCGGCGGCACGGCCTTCACGCCGATCGTGAACCATCCTGAGGTCGCGATCCTTGGACTTTCACGCTCGCGCATGGAACCGGAATGGATTGGCGGAAAATTCGAACCCCGGCTAATTCTGCCGCTTTCGCTTTCTTACGATCATCGCCTGATCGATGGCGCGGATGCGGCGCGTTTTCTGCGCTGGATTGCGGAAGCCTTCGAACAGCCTTTCCTGCTTTCGGTTCAAGGCTGACCTCCACGCAAAAGGCTCATCTCAAAAGAAAGTCATCCATGAACGAATCTCTTAATCAAGCCCCGCAAGCTACGCCCGAGGAAACTGGCAAACTACGCATCGCGGTAGTCGGCGGAGGACCGGGCGGTTACGCCGCCGCATTCCTCGCGGCAGATCTCGGCATGCAGGTTACGCTCATCGATCCAGAGGCTAATCCCGGCGGCGTCTGCCTCTACCGTGGCTGCATTCCATCTAAAGCGCTGCTGCATGTCGCCAAATTGATTGAGGAATCTCAGCAGGCAAAGAATTGGGGCATCGACTTTTCCGAACCGAAGATTGACCTTGCGCGCCTGCGTACATGGAAGGAAGGCGTCGTAAAAAAACTCACTGGAGGTTTAGGGCAACTCTCGAAGCAGCGCCACGTGGAATACATCCAGGGCCGCGCGGCATTTGAGAATTCCACAACTTTGCGAATCAGCAAGAACGATTCCACCGAAGCCGTTCTCAGCTTTGACCGCGTCATTATCGCGACCGGCTCGCGCCCCGCTATTATCCCCGCACTCAAACTCGATTCGCCGCGCCTGATGGATTCCACCGGCGCGCTGAACCTCGAAGACATTCCCGGCAGCCTTCTGGTGGTTGGCGGCGGTTATATCGGTCTGGAGATCGGTTCCGTCTACGCCGCGCTCGGCACGCGCGTCACCGTGGTTGAAATGCTGCCCGGCCTGCTTCCCGGCGCCGACCGCGACCTCGTTCTGCCCTTGCACAAACGTCTGGAAAAGATGTTTGAGGCAATTCTGCTGAACACCACCGTAGCTTCGCTAAAGGAAGATGGCTCGGGAATTCGCGCGCAGTTCGAGGGCGGAGCCTTGCAGGAGAAGGATCGTGAAAAAGTTTTTGATCGTGTGCTGGTCTCAGTCGGACGCAAACCTAACTCCGAAATTCCCGGCCTTGAGAAGACGCAAGTGCGCGTGAACCCGCGCGGATTTGTCGAAGTGAACAAGCAATTGCAAACCGCGGATCCCTCCATATACGCCATTGGAGACGTGGTCGGTGAACCCATGCTGGCGCATAAGGCTTCCCATGAAGGCCGCGTGGCCGCCGAAGCCATCGCCGGACACAAGGTTGCCTTTGAGCCCAACGCGATTCCCGCTGTCGTATTTACCGATCCCGAAGTTGCCTGGTGCGGGCTCACCGAATCTCAGGCGGAAAAGGAAAATCGCGAAATTAAGGTTGCAAAGTTTCCCTGGGGCGCATCCGGACGTGCCGTTACGCTCGATCGCCCCGAAGGAATGACCAAGCTGATCGTCGACCCGCACAGCGAGCGCGTTCTTGGCGTAGGCATTGTCGGCGTCGGCGCGGGCGAACTAATTGCCGAGGGGGTGCTGGCTATCGAGATGGCGGCTCTGGCTCACGATGTAGCGATGACCATTCATCCGCACCCCACGCTTTCGGAAACTGTGATGGAATCCGCGGAAGTTTTCTTCGGCACCAGCACGCATGTGTTTCGCCCCAAGCGCGGGTGAGCCGCATTTTGTCGGCGCGCCGTTCTCAGCCAACCTCGTCCGCTACGATAAAATCTCACTGGTAGAAGTTTGCACTGATCCACGCGTTGAATTGCGCGCGACATTAAAACCATGTCCACTTTATTCAGACGTTCTATCTTTCTATCGTTAACTCTCGCGATGTGCTTGCCGCTCTCGGCGCAGGGCGCTTTAGGCGCATTGCTGCAATCGAAAACCCCTGCGGCCGATACTTCCAAACAGGCCGACTCTTTGAATCGCGAAACGCCTTATGGAACCGTCTTCGGATTTCTGGAGGCGGCGCAATCGGGTCATTACGCGATTGCCGATCAGTATCTGCAAATGAGCCCCGCCAAGCGGCAGACCGAGGGGGAGGCGCTGGCCCAGAAGCTACAGACGGTGATGAACGTCGCTTTAGCCGGCAGCCTGAAACACGTCAGCACTCTGCCTGAAGGTGCACCGGAAGAAGGCGTTCCCAGCGACCGCCAGAAGCTTGGAACCATGTCTTCCGGCGACGTGGAAGCGGATCTGGAACTCGTGCGCGTTTCCGACCCGAATGTGGGAAAGATTTGGCTGATCGATTTCAACACCTTGACCAAGGTTCCCGAACTCTACGATCAGGTCGAAGCACGGCAAGTGGAATCGCGGTTGCCAGCTTGGGTGGTAAAGCACGAGTTGGCGGGAATGCCGTTGTGGCAATGGTTCGCGCTGTTCTTGCTGATTCCAGTTGCTGCCGGGGCCGGTTGGCTTCTTCTGGTCGTCCTGCAGATCCCGGTCCGCTGGTGGGCCCGGCGTCACGGCCACACCGAATTGGAGTCGCGCAAGGTTTCTGGGGCGGCATGGTTGCTGGTCGGGACACTGATCCACAGGATTTTCGCGGCCTACCTTGGTATGCCGCTGCTGCAACGTCATTACTACATCCAGGTCACGGCCGTTGCGGTCATCATCGGCACCAACTGGATTCTGTGGCGGGTGGTTCGCTGGTCCTTGCGGCGAGTGCGAAATCAGGCTTTGGCGCGCGGCCATGGCGGCACTGGATCTCTCATGTTGCTGGGCGAACGCCTGGTTAAAGCCTTCATCTTTGTGATGGCAATATTTTTTATTCTCGGCGTGCTGGGCTTCAACTTGACCACGGCACTGGCCGGAGTAGGAATTGGAACTCTGGCCATCGGCTTCGGCGCGCAGCAGACCATCGCGAATCTGTTCGGCGGCGTTTCGGTTTTGGGAGACGAAGTCATCCGTGTGGGCGATGTCTGCAAGTTCGGCGATCGCACCGGGACGGTCGAAGATATTGGCCTGCGCTCGACTCGCGTCCGCACTGAGGAGCGAACGCTGCTGGCTATCCCCAACGGCACCGTGGCGACCATTAACGTTGAGAATCTCAGCCGTCGCGACAAAATGCTTTTCAAAACGGTTCTAGGTCTACACACCGACACGTCGCAGGAAGGTGTTCGCGCCGTGCTTTCCGAAATACGCCGTGTCCTGGGCAGCAATTCCAAGATCGAAAGCACATCCATTCGTGTGCGGCTGGTTGAACTCACCGCAAGCGCTCTGAATTTGGAGCTGGTCTGTTACATCCTGACTCAGGAATTCAACGAATTCGCGGCTGTGCGCGAAGCGGTACTGCTGGACATTATGAACCTCGTCGAGAATTCCGGAGCCAGTCTCGCGTCTTCATCGCAGACCTTGTATTTGAGTCCGGATCCTAACGCTCCCAAAACAAAAATCCAAGCTCAGGATACAAAAGGTGATGGTTCGCCTCCAGGAAAACAGCAGCCATCTCCTGCAGGTGCAGAGGAAAGCTCCTCGAACCGAACCTCGAATGATCGTGCGCGTTTGGAATCGGCTTTACAGAACCGGACGCAAGGGGACGGCAAGAATGAGCGGAAAAACGGTTAAACCTCAATTCCGCGTCGCCCGGAAAACCAAAGAAGAAAGCGATGAGTCGGGTAGTAAACCGCGGCAGGGACAACAATCAAATACGTCAGCAGATAAACTACTCCCGGCACGATGTGCTGTTCCCGAAAGAACGGGCCGCGAGCCCAGTTCACATCGTATTGCGGACGCCAGAAACAATTGATTGGAACAACGATCCAGATGGTAAGCGTCTGAAACTTCCAACCTCTGTGGTCGTAGCCTAGACGGTGAATCGCCCACAGCAGCAAGGGCGGAGTTACTACGTGAAATAAACTCAACAAACGAATACCCAGCACAACATGAGGGTCGAACATGTATTCGGTGCCGCCGATCAAGTGGCGACCGGTGATCAGAGCGCCCCCTAGATCAGCGACGAACAAAGACTGAAACAACAGCAACCCAGTTGCCTGCCAGGAAAATATCAGCGCACTTTCCAGCCATAGACCCGCGACGATAAACAAATTGCCGAGATCGCAGAAGAACAGAAAATTCTGCGGGCCATACTGCCGCCAGTACACGGGTATCCATACGATCACGCACGCCGTCCAAATAATCTTGAGCCACAGTGGGATGCGCATGACAGAGTATTGTATGCGCGCAGAAACTATCCGACGGTACAGGGCCTAAAAGCCGCGTCTGACAAGGAGAAAGCGATGCGGGCGGAATTACCACCGTAACTTGATGCGCCTTACGAGTGTACCTACGATGAAGTCAATATGGGTTACCAAGCACTCCTTTTCTGTCCCGATGAGAAGACAGCTCGCACCGTAACGCAGGTTCTCAGCGAGTTGGACTTCGAGGTAGTTCCCTGCACCGAACCCTTCGCCGCGGTAAAGAAATTGATGGGCGAGCATTTCGACGCCGTCGTTGTGGATTGCGACAACGAGCAGAATGCGACCCTACTATTAAAGAGTGCACGTAATGCACCAAACAACCAGTCAGCGCTGGCGGTTGCGGTGGTGGAAGGACAAGCGGGAGTAGCAAAGGCGTTTCGTATCGGTGCAAATCTGGTTCTTACCAAGCCAATTAATGTAGAGCAGGCCAAAGGAACGCTGCGAGTTGCACGTGGACTCTTGCGGAAAAACGAATCCGCGAAACCTGCGACAACAGCGCCGGCAAAGCCAGCCGCCGCTTCGCCCGCGTCAACTACCGGAAAGCCAGTGCTCGTGACAAGTACTCCGCCCGCGCCCACTCGTCCGGTTTTTGCGGTTAGTCCGGGAGTTGCGCCCAGCGCACCGGACCAAAAACCCGTGGCGCAGCCGAGTTTTGCGGCGACCGCTTCCAGCGCGAGGCCTGAAGCGGGTGACAATTCCGTTAAGGATGTGGCTCCGTCAAGGATCGTAGCGGCGTCTATCCCCGAAGCGAAGCCCGACATCGCAAGCAGCAAGCAGGAAACATCAGTCCCCCCGAGCGCGGGATTCTCGGTAGTGGCTTCGTCGGGTGCCGCGAGCGCGGCAGCTCCGGCGCGCGAAGCTCCGGCGAGCGTTGCGGCGCAGGAAAAAGCTGCGCCGGTTGTGCAGCCAGCAGCTCCGATAGAGCAAGCCGGGGTCGTGGAAAGCCCTCACGCAGAAGCTAGCGCTTCCGCAGTGCCTTCTTTCACCTTTGGAGGTGCGGTTGAAAGCGGCGCCAAACCGGCGAGCGGCAGCAACAGGAAAGCTTTGATCGCGGTGGCTGCGATTGTGGTGATTGCCGCCGGCGGTTATTTTGCGTGGACACAGTTTGGTCCTTCACACGGAACGGAAACGATTTCCGCGCCGGTTGCTGCTCGACCGGCATCAACAACTCCTGTTCCGCAGGCTGCGCCGAGTGCAGTGGCTACGACGCCTGTAACCACCTTTAATGTTTCAACTTCTGCACCCACGACTGCGGTTCCAACTGAAGCGCAGCCGTCAAAAGGGGCGAAGGCCAGTGTTCCAGCAGCAACTGCTCCTGCGGCACAGACGCGCGTGAGCAAGGCCAGTCCGGCCGTTGACTCTGGCAAAACGGTTGTGGCGGAGAATAAAGCTCCGGCGAGTGCGGTGGCTTCGCAGCCCATCATTGTGAAAAAGGGCACGGCGGAAACTGCGGCGGGCAGATCTGATCTGACCAGCGATGCCCTGGCTCCCAGCATGACGGCAATTGCCACGGCCAGCAACGGTGGAACGCTGCCGAATCTGTTGAGCGGTTCGAGTGGAACTCCGGCTCCGGTGCTGCAAACCCTGAGCATTTCGCAGGGGGTTTCACAGGGACTGATTCTCAAGAAGGTTGCGCCGTCGTATCCTTCGAACGCGTTGCGGATGCGGACGGAAGGATCGGTGCAACTGCTGGCTACGATCTCGAAGAAGGGCGACATTTCCTCCGTCAAGATCCTGAGCGGAGATCCGAACCTGGCGCGAGCCGCGGCCGATGCGGTGAAGCAATGGAAGTACAAACCGTATCTGCTGGACGGTTCTCCGGTGGAGATCCAGACGCAGGTGACGGTGAACTTCAAGCTGCCGCAATAGAGCCCGGCGGTTTCCTGGGCATCGGCTGATGAATGCCGGTTGCCGATTCTCGCTCTTCCATCCTCTCTGCTACCGTGTGCCTGCCAGTGAAATCCAGCCTGTGAATTTCCTACCGTAATAAATCTGGGTGCGATCTGCCGTGTGGCCTGAGTAGTATCGTGATCTTCAGTTCATCTGCAGTTCATCTGCGGTCTACCCCTACATACCTTTTTTTCTGAAAGTACTGCTGGGCGCGGGGTTTGGAAAAAATTGTCCGCAAATTACGTCTTCTAAAAGAGTTAGAGGCAAATTACGTGAAATACAGGAGTTAGGTATGCTTTTCAGGCTACTGCATTTTCCTTCCGCGCTCGGTCACTTACCGTCAGTGCTTCGACAAGGATGAAGTGATTTTTGGCGGAGGGCAAGGTTGGATGTCACAGAG
The DNA here is from genome assembly GCA_963818235.1 of uncultured Acidobacteriaceae bacterium. Lineage (GTDB taxonomy): Bacteria > Acidobacteriota > Terriglobia > Terriglobales > Acidobacteriaceae > Sulfotelmatobacter. The sequence continues at coordinate 491,429 of CAWFRI010000003.1, read as the reverse complement.
GGGCTGTGGATTATCTTACGAGGAGATATGGCGCTGGAGGAAAGAACAGAGAAGAAAGGCTGCTTGGAGGGGTGCGGGAATCGTGGTAAGCTTTGCGGCTAGTTGGTTCCCCCCTGCGGAATAAATTGGATGTGAGGTTTGCTATGGCTGGTCGATTGTTCTCTTTCTCATTGAAGCGCTTGATCTGCGCCACCGCCTTGGTTTTCTGCCTTGCGGGGGTTGCGCTCCCCGCACGCGCGCAGTTTGAGACGCGGGCGACGACGAAGCTCCTGCCAGGGGCGTTCGCTATCGCGTCGGGAGACTTCAATAACGACGGCTTCGCCGATGTTGTCGTTATTGACGACAACGGGTTCACGGTCTCGCTTGGCAAAGGCGATGGTACTTTCCAGAAGCCGGTATTTTACAAAAACGCGCTGTCCTATTCCCTAGCCGTTGGCGACTTTAACGGCGACGGCAATCTGGACATCGTAGTGGCGAACCTCGGTCCTAGCACGGTTCAGGTGTATCTCGGGAGGGGGGACGGTACCTTCCGGGCTCCGATTAGTTCGAATACTACCGAGGGCTCGTACTTCGTTGCCGTAGGTGATTTCAACAACGACAAAAAGGCGGATTTGGCGATCATTGACCCGCCTTATATCAGCGTGCTGCTGGGCAACGGAAATGGGACTTTCCAGGCGCCCAGCGACAATGATTCTTTTACCGGTGCTCAGTGGCTTGCCGTTGGAGACTTCAACAATGACCACAACCTGGACGTAATCGTGACCGGCACTTTTGGTTCGAGCTATAACATCGGGGTGTTGCTCGGTAACGGGAATGGGACGCTACAGGACTCCATCACCACTCCTATCGAGTATGTGCCGGGTGCGATCTCCGTCGGGGACCTCGATCATAACGGAGACTTGGACGCTGTTTTGGGCTACGATCTCGGCGGCATCGCTGTGCTCTTGGGGAACGGCGATGGCACGTTTCAATCCGCGGTGAATTACAACACGACTGGACCAGACGGTGGGCAAACAATAGTGGCGGACCTAAGTAGAAGTGGGGAGTTGGACGTGGTGATGCCTAGCGGCGCTGGGATCGATGTATTTTGGGGTAAGGGAGACGGCTCTCTTGAGCAGGCGCAGTTTTTCCCGTCAGGGGAGTCTGGCTGGATGGCGGTGGGGGATTTAAACGGGGACGGGTTGCCCGACGTCGCCTTAGCTAGTTCCTCTTACGGGTTGACCACGATGCTCAACACGGGCGTTGTGGGCCTTTCTCCGACCACTGCGCCGCTTAATTTTGGGGGGCCGGGATCACAGACCCTGAAACTTACTAACGATGGAACAAAAAAACTCTTGATCGGCTCGATCAAGGCCTCCGGGGCCTTCGAGGTTCGCGACACGTGCGGTAGCTCGGTTCCCGAGGGCGGAAGCTGCGATCTCGACGTGATCTTCAATCCAAAAGGCTCGGGAACCTACACGGGGCTGGTCACACTGAAGGATAGCGCTTCGTCCAAGCCGCAGTACATTGAGCTTTTGGGAACGAACTAGACGGGACTCGTCAGGTCTTTGACCGGCAGGGCGACCCCGGAAAAAGTTGGGCCGCTCTGCCGGTTATTCGTCTCCTTAGTGGCTTCGACGTACGCATTGTGCCGGGATGTTAGGCGGCAGCCCAATCATGTCGTCGGTGATTGCGGCAAATCCGCCGGCGTTCCCACCGCCCGATTGAGAGCCCCCGAAATCCTGTGGGTAGAACCCAGGGACCGTACCGCTGCCAACTCCCTCGGCATTTCCGCAGCTGTCCACCGCGTACACCGCGAAGTGCGGGGGAGGACTGGTGGAAAGAATGTTCTGGTAGAAGAGCTGCCCCTGGGGACTGGAATTGTTAGGGCAGGAGTTATAGTTGTTATTATTGTTGGCGGCGCAGGCGAAGTTGGGATTGGCCTGCACACTGCGACAGAGCCAAGCCGACATGGCGGTGCTGGGGTAGTTAAAGGTTGGAGTTGCGCCCAGCCCGGTGGTGTTCGACTGATCCACGAGGCTCTGCAATAGCCACTGTGCCTGAGATTGTTGTGTAGTCGATTGGTTTAGTCCGTTGGCGTTTGCACAGGACATGTCGTTTGTCCATCCGCCGACCGAACTGTTCGCGCCCGAGAGGTAGGTGGGGCTGAGGGTCCAGGTCGAGCCGCCTCCGAGTTGGCAGCCGTACCCGCCATTTTTACTGGATGACGAACAGACGGTAACGGAAGGGGCTTGGGGCCCCCACTGGCAGCCTTGCTCGATATCGCTAAGAACCGGGCCGGAAAGCAGTTCGACGTTGTCCAGGTAGCTACCGGCGTTGTAGTAGGCCAAGGAGTAGGCAACTGCTGCCGACCCTGCGCTGTCCCCGAGTGCGCACATGCCGGCCCTTGAGTTGGCGGTCAGGATGCCTGGGAACAGGGTGGTGAAGACCCAGTTGAAGGCCGTAGCGGGACGGCAGGCGGCGGCCTGGATGTTCCCATAACCGGTAATCGGATCGGAAATCATCTCCCAGTCGTCCGCCCAAACCACTTGGACGACCTCATACCCTGCCCTGAAGTAGTTGTCCGTGAGAGCGAAGCTCTCCGGTGCTGTGCCGTTTCCGCCACCGTGGAGCACCACGAGCCCGCTCGCAACCGTGACTCCCGGGACTATGCCTACCGGGCTTAGGTAGCCGATGGTGACATTTAAAGTCGAGGTGGTGACGCCAAGGTTGTTGCAGCCGCTTACCTTCGCCGCTTGGCAGTTCATGTCGAGGGCAAGACCGGTGTTCGGGTAGATGTAGTAATAAAAGCCGCTCCCGCTGTTGCATGAGCTGGGGTTACCCAGCGTGGTCAGCGTCCCGAGGGACAGCGGGGTTTGGGCAGAGGCTGAAATTGAGAACAGACAGCACGCGATTACAGCGAGCGCGGAAAGGATGAATACTTTGGTTGCGGTTGTGGTTTTGGGCCTGAGGCTGATCGGGCACTCGGGTCCGGCGTTGCGAGTGGTTGACATGCGTATCTCCTTGCGAGCAGGGTTTGGGGGAAGGAGACGCAAAGCTAAATGGTGGGGGGGGGCGAGTCAAGGAAAAATGATGTTTGGGCTGACTTCTTGGTTACAAGGTTGGAGTTAGTTAAGGGATTCGTCAGTTATCGCGAGAGTAATAGCTGAGTTAGTAGCTGGTTTGGATTGAGTTGGTGTGAGTAGCGGTATTTGGTGGAATGGGATTGGAAGTGATTGCAGGGATCCCTTCGGCTTCGCTCAGGGCGGGCTCTCGTCCCGCTGGTGAAAACGCGGGACTTCGGGATGACGCCAGGCCCGGAGGGCCGCTAGGTTTGGAGAAGAAAGGCTGCTTGGAGGGGTGGGGGAATCGTGGTAAGCTTTGCGGCGAGTTGGTCCCCCCTGCGGAACAAATTGGATGTGAGGTTTGCTATGGCTCGCCGATTATTCTCTTTCCCGTTGCGGCGTTTGATCTGCGCCGCCGCCCTGACATATTGCCTTGCCGGGATGGCTGCGTCCGCATGGGCGCAGTTCGAAACGCGGGCGGCTACACCTTTCCCCGAGGGTGCGTCTTCCATTGCCGTGGGCGACTTCAACAACGATGGGAAGTTAGACGTTGTGGTAATCACGTATAGCGGCTTCACCGTGGCGCTCGGAAACGGGGACGGCACGTTCCAAAAGCCGGTCAGCTATCCGAGTCAGCTAGCGTATTCTTTGGCAGTCGCCGACTTCAACGGAGACGGCAATCTGGACATCGTAGAGGCGAACCTGATTCCAAACACCGTTGATGTTTACCTCGGAAACGGCGACGGTACGTTCAAGGCGGCCGTCAGTTCCAGCACGACTCAGGGCTCCTATTTCGTCGCGGTTGGCGATTTTAATAACGACAAAAAGGCGGACGTCGCGATTATCGACCCGCCCTATATCAGCGTGCTGCTAGGCAATGGCGACGGAACATTCCAATCCCCGAGTGACAACAGTTCATTTTCGGACGCAGTTTGGCTCGCTCTCGCCGACTTCAATAACGACCATCAGCTCGATGTCGTGGCCGTGGGTTCCTCGGGCGCAAGCTACAGCCTCGGCGTGCTGCTGGGGAACGGCAACGGGACCTTGCAGGACTCGATTACAACTCCGCTCAAGTACATCCCCGGCGCCGTGGCAGCGGGCGATCTCAATGGCGACGGGAAGATGGATGCGGTTGTAGGTTCCGACTTGGGTGGAATTGTAATATTCCTCGGCAATGGAAATGGGACTTTTCGGGCCCCGGCGTACAAGAGCACTACTGGGCCCGACGGCGGCCAACTATTCATTAGCGACGTGAACTTAGATGGCAAGCTGGACGTAGCCATGCCGAGTGGTGAAGGCGTGGATATATTCTGGGGCAACGGCGACGGTACCTTGCGACCGGCGCAATTCTTTGCCTCAGGGAACTCTGGCTGGATGGCTCTGGGGGATCTGAACGGCGACGGCCTGCCCGATTTCGCGCTGGCTACTAGTTTTCTGACGACGACTATGCTCAACACAGGAGCGGTTAGCTTTTCGCCGACGACTGCGCCGCTGACCTTTCCAGTCCAGCTAATCAACACGGTAAGTAAGCAACAAACCGCGAAGCTCACCAATCACGGAAAAACTTTCCTGTCGATAGGTTCGATGAAAGTGACGGGGCCGTTCACCATGAGGACCACGTGCGGCAGCTCACTGGCAGCGGGCGCAACTTGCTCGCTCAGCGCGGAATTTAAGCCAAAGGCGGCGGGCACGCCGACGGGGTTGATCACAATCAACGACAGCGCGTCTTCGAAGCCGCAGTTTGTCGAACTGTCGGGCAGCGCGACAGCTATAGAACTCTCACCCACAAGCCTCGAGTACGGTAGCCAGAAGGTGGGAACGAAGAGCAAATCGCAGGTGGTAACTGCGACCAATCGAGGCACAAAGGCTGTTACATTCCTCAGCGTCGGTGTAGGGGGCACGGATGAAAAGGATTTCTCCGCGAGCGGTAACTGCACGCCAGACCCTATCGAGCCGGGCGCAAGCTGCGCCATGTCCGTGACCTTTGATCCTACACAAACGGGCTCGCGCAGTGCGACGTTGTACTTCGACTTTCAGCCGTTCTCGGGGTTGATCAGCCCAGCACCCGTCGCGCTATCGGGAACTGGAGACTAGCGCGAAAGCGGTTGGGCCGCGAGCGAATGCCTCGATGGCATTCGCTCACGGCCTGCCCTAGCTAATGCCTGCGGACACACTGCGGTGGAATGTTCGGCGCCAGTCCGATCATATCGTCGGTGATGGCGGTGGTGCCGTTGATGTACCCGTTGAATATCTGGGGTTGGTATCCGGAAACGTTGCCCGAGCCAACGGCCTCGGCGTTGGTGCAGAAATCTACTGCGTAAACGTTGAAGTTCGGCTGTCCGTTGGGGATATTCTGGTAGAAAAGCTGTCCCTGGGGGCTGGAATTGTTTGGGCAGTAGTTGGAGTTGCCGTTGTTGGTGGCGGCGCAGTTGTACACCACGCCAATGTTATACACACTACGGCAGAGCCAGCCCGACATGGCCGTGTTGGCGTAGGTGAATTTTGGAGTCGCTCCCGTACCCTGATCTACGATGCTCTCCTTCAGCCAATCTGCGTTTGACTGCGAGTTGGTCGGATTAGACACCGCACAAGTGCTCGTCTCATTAGTCCACTTCTGGACGCCCGTTTGCGCCCACCCTACGTACTCAGGGCCTAGGGCCCAGGTCGTACCACCCTTGCCAAGTTGGCATCCCCACCCCTTGTTTGGGCTACTTGGGGAACACACAGTAACGGGGCTGTCATAGCCGCCTGGCGAGTTCACTTGGCATCCCTGTTCTATGTTACTGAGCACAGGCCCGGAGAGCAGCTCTACGTTGTCCAGGTAGCTTCCGGCTCCCGTAGTAGGCCAAAGAGTAGGCAACCGCGGCAGACCCGGCGCTATCGCCGAGCGCACACATCCCGGCTTGGGAGTTGGCGCTTAGTACGCTTGGAAAGAGGGTGGTGAATACGTAGTTGAAAAAGGTGGCAGGACGGCATGCGGCCTGCTGGATATTGGCAGGCCCTGTGAATGGGTCGGAGGTCATTTCCCAATCGTCTGTCCATGCGAGCTGCACGACCATGTACCCGGCCTTGAAGTATGCGTCGGCAAGTTCGAAGCTCTCTGGCATGGTCCCGCCGGAGCCTCCGTGCAGAACGATAAGGCCCTTTACCTGGGGCACGAGTGGCGGCTGTATTGTCGCCGGGTTCATGTAGGCGAAGTTCAAGCTAAGGCTTGCGATGGTTGAAGAGATGATCGAACACGTGACCGTCCCGGTTTGGCAGTTCATATAGTAATTGGTTCCGCCGTTACTGTAGTAGTAAAAGCCGGACCCTGGGCCGCATACCTGGGGCGGGGTGACCCCAATTGTGCCCAAGGGCAGTGAGCCTTGCGCATGAGCTGGCATCGAGAACAGACAACATGCAATTACAGCTAGCGCAGAAACAATGAATAATTTGGTTGCGGTGGAGGTTTTGGACTTGAGGCTGATCGGGCACTCGGGTCCGGAGTTGCGAGTGGTTGACATGCTTATCTCCTTACGAGCAGGGTTGGGGGAAAGGAGACGCAACGCTAAATGGTGGGGGGGGCGAGTCAAGCTTAAAGATATCCACAGCGGTTGACTTTGTGGTTACAAGCGGGAGTTAGTCGCGCGCGTTGGTGCGAGTTAGAGCGGAGGTTAGCTGAGTTAGTAACTTCCGCCGCAGCGTAGATAGGTTCGCTTGGGTAGCAGGCAGTGTGGCGAAGGGAGTATCGAGCTTGGCTCGATTGGACGCCGGGGGCGGGAGATCCCTCGGTCCCCCTGGTGAAAACGCGGGACTTCGGGGTGACGCCAAGCCTGGAGGGGCGCTAGTTTTGGAGAAGAAAGGCTGCTTGGAGGGGTGGGGGAATCGTGGTAAGCTTTGCGGCTAGTTGGTCCCCCCTGCGGAATAAATTGGATGTGAGGTTAGCTATGATCTGCTCGTTTTCCCGTCGCCATCTGTGGGGTTTCATGGCCGCCGTAATTTGCTTAGCCGGGGAAGCGCCGGCATGGGGGCAGTTTGAGGCGCGCAGCACTCGAACTGTGCCTGGGGAAACTCTCGCCATGGCTGCTGGCGACTTCAATAATGATGGAAAGCTGGATCTCGCCTTCCAGAACGGATGGCTTGAGATAGCCTTAGGAAATGGCGACGGAACCTTCCAGGCCCCTACAAAATACCCTTACCTCATCGGTACGTCGATCACGGTTGGGGATTTCAACGGTGACGGTAATTTGGACATTGTCGCCGCAGCCTACCCGTATGGTAACGATGTCGAGGTGTTTCTTGGAAATGGCGATGGAACCTTCCAGGCGCCAATTGCGAGCCCCACGACTCAGTCGCCCGCTTTCGTTGCGGTGGGGGATTTCAACGGAGATCACAAGCTCGACGTGGTAATAATCGACCCGCCTTACATTAGCGTGCTTCTCGGAAACGGGGACGGCACTTTCCAGGCACCCTACGACAATGACACCTTTATCGGCCCACAGAACTTGGCCGTGGGAGACTTTAACAACGACGGCAATCTCGATGTGACCGTAGCGGGCTACTCGGGGGGTGAAATGGGCCTCGGTATCCTCCTCGGCAACGGAAATGGGACGCTGCAGCCCTCGATAACGTATTCTCTGTCAGATCTACCTAACGGAGTGGCCGTGGGAGATTTTAACCATGACGGAAACCTAGACGTCGCCGTCGGAGGCTTGGTGGCGGTGTTTCTTGGAAATGGAAACGGAACTCTCCAGCAACCCGAGAAGGAGTATTTTGGCGGCCAGGTCATTGTAGCCGACTTCAACGGCGATGGTAATTTGGACATGGCGACTCCAGATTATCCGCTGGGACTGGAAGTGTATTACGGAAAGGGTAATGGTAGCTTCGAGCCCGGTCAGATATTCACCGTGGGTTCAAACGGATATCCGATGGGGGGCGACTTCAACGGTGACAATGAGCCGGACGTGGCATTCCTGAGCCCGGATGTCGGGGCATACATCATCCTAAATACAGGCACGGCGAACTTCTCCCCGGCTTCGCCTGTGGCATTTGCTAATCAGCTTGTCGATACGGTGAGCCCATCGCAAACCGTCACTCTCACCAATGTAGGTAAGAAATCATTGTCGATCACATCCATAACGGGATCAGGACAATTCAAGGTCAGCAGCACGTGCGGAAAGTCCTTAGCGCCCGGAGCGAAGTGCAGAATCAAGACAGCATTTGCGCCCACTAAGCAGGGGAACCAGACGGGGCTGATTACGGTCATCGACAGCGCGTCCTCGAAGCCAGAGGTCATCGAGTTGTCGGGTGCAGCAACCGTGGTGACTCTGTCGCCATCGAGCCTCACGTTCGCGGCGCAGAAGGTAGGCACGACGAGCCCGCCGCAGCAGGTGAAGCTTACGAATACTGGCAAGATCCCGCTGAACATTACGAAGTGGACGTTGCACGGCTTCGACCCCGGCGATTTCTCCGAAAGCAATAACTGCCCTTCGTCGCTCAGTGCAGGAGGAACTTGCATGATCACGGTCACGTTTAAGCCAACGCGTACGGGAGAGCGGAGCGCGGTTCTTTACGTTACGGACACGGGTGGGGGTAGTCCGCAGCCGGTATCTTTGGGTGGCGCCGGGAGCTAGCGCAGATATTCTCAGGCTAAAAAAATCTGTCCGAGCGGGAACTCGGACAGCCTCTCTTCGAGTAAGCTTCGGTCACGCCTACAACTGGAACGGGATCTCCTACTGTTGGTGACGACACCCCGTTGGCCGGTTGAGTGGCCCTCCGCCGATCATGTCGTACTTAACCGCGTCGTATCCGTCCTGGCTGCCGCCTCCATTGGGGAGTTGGAGCGCCAAGACGGTGCTGTTTGGATCGGCTGCGCCCTCGGGCCCGTTGCAACTGTCAACAGCGTAGACGTTGTAGGTGGGTGGAGGAGTCAGCGAAACCTGCGCGTGGTAGATTTGCCCCTGGGGACTGGAGTTGTTAGGACAGTACTGCGCGCTGAAATTGACGACGCAGTCTATCGGGGTCTGATGAAAGACGGACCGGCAAAGCCACCCTCCCATTGATGTGTTGGGATAATTGAACACCGGAGTCGCGCCCGTTCCCTGGTCTACTATGCTCTGGGCGAGCCAATAATTGTAGGAGCTTTGTGTGGTGTTCGTGCCCACCGCACAGGTTCCATTGTTTGTCCAGGCTCCAACGGATTGGTTAGGCCCGCTCAGATACGCTGGGTAGAGGCTCCACGGGTAACCGCCCGTCCCGAGACGACACCCGGTTTGCCCTACGGGACATACTACCGTCTGATTCTGCGGAGGGGGTTGCACACAGCCCTGGGCCATGTCGCTGAGGACCGGTCCGGATATCAGCTCAACATTGTCGATCCACCATGTCGGGTTCGTAGGCGGCGGGGCATAATAGGATAGCGTGTACGCAACCTGCGCCGACCCCGCGCTGGCACCTTGGGCACACATCCCTGCGCTTGAGTTGTTGGCAGTTATGGGCAAGTAGATATTGTTGAACACATAGTTCATGAAGGTAGCGGGACGACATGCTCCTGCTTGGACGTTTGAGATGGAGGGCGAGCTTCCTCCAGGCCAAGGGGAGTAATACTGCTGCCACGCGAAGCCCCACGCTACCTGCACCGCCTCGTACCCAGCAGCAATGTAGTCTTGTATAAACTGCCACTCCCCGGTTGAGGAGCCAGTAGCATCGCCTGCGGGGTCTGTGCCGTCCTTCCCGTTAAAGAATACGATCACACCCTTTGGCGTACCGGATGAAGGGGCGAGATAGCCGAAATTGAAGTTCATCTGGGTTGTGTTCGTGCAGCCGGTTATAGAAGCCGAGGAACAATGCATATTCGGATAGAAGCCACTCGGGCAAGGTCCTGGGGTGACGCCGCCGACCTGACCGATGGGCAGCGATCCGTACTGAGCCTGGGCAGGAGTCAGGAACAGACAGCACGCGATTAGAGCTAACGCGGAAACGACGAATACTTTGGTTGTGATTGTGGTTGTGGGCCTGAGGCTGATCGAGTACTCGGGTCCGGAGTTGCGAGTGGTTGACATGCTTATCTCCTTGCGAGCAGGGTTTGGGGGAAGGAGACGCAAAGCTAAATGGTCGGGGGGGGGGGGCGAGTCAAGGAGAAAGATATCCACAGAGGTTGACTTTGTGGCTACAAGCGGGAGTTAGTCGCGCTCGTTGGTGCGAGTTAGAGCGGAGGTTAGCTGAGTTAGTAACTTCCGCCGCAGCGTAGATAGGTTCGCTTGGGTGACTGGTAGTGTGGCGAAGGGAGTATCGAGCTTGGCTCGATTGGACGCCGGGGGCGGGGAATCCCTCGGTCCCCCTGGTGAAAACGCGGGACTTCGGGGTGACGCCAAGCCTGGAGGGGCGCTAGTTTTGGAGAAGAAAGGCTGCTTGGAGGGGTGGGGGAATCGTGGTAAGCTTTGCGGCTAGTTGGTCCCCCCTGCGGAATAAATTGGATGTGAGGTCCGCTATGGCTCGCCGATTGTTGTCTTCATGGTTTGTGCGCTTTCTCTGCCCCATCGCTTTGGTTTCTTGCCTTTCCGGAATTGCGCTGCCCGCGTGGGCGCAGTTTGAAACCCGGGCGACGGCGACGCTCCCTCAGGGAGCGGATTGCATCGCGTTGGGGACTTCAATAACGATGGCAAGCTCGACTTGGTTGTCACCGACGATAACGGCTTTACCGTGTCGCTCGGCAACGGTGATGGGACCTTTCAGAAGCCCACATTTCACCGCACCTCGTTATCCTATTACCTGGCGGTGGGTGACTTTAACAACGACGGCAAGCTGGACATTGTGGTCGCCAACCTTTCTCCCAGCACCGTCGACGTCTATTTGGGCAACGGTAACGGTACTTTCAAGGCTCCCATCAGCTCCGATACAACGGAGGGTTCTTATTTCGTGACCGTGGGGGACTTCAACAATGATGGCAAGTTGGACATCGCCCTCATTGACCCACCTTACATCAGCGTGCTGCTGGGCAACGGAAACGGAACATTCCAGGCGCCCAGCGACAACGATTCGTTTGTCGGGGGAATTTGGCTCGCGGTGGGCGACTTTAACAACGACCACAATCTGGATGTGATCAGCGTCGGATACTTTGGAGCGAGCTACGATCTAGGGGTCTTGCTGGGCAACGGCAATGGAACGCTGGAGGATTCTATTACGACACCGCTTGAATATGTGCCAGGCACCGTGGCCGCGGGTGATCTTAACGGAGACGGGAAATTGGACGCTGTCGTTGGATACGATCTGGACGGTATAGCGGTACTACTGGGCAACGGGGACGGCACCTTTCAGCAAGCGGTGAACTACAGCACGACCGGGCTTGACGGCGGCTATGTAATTGTGGCCGACATGAACCTTGACGGCAGGCTCGACCTGGTCGTCCCAAGCGGCCCCCCCGCCCTGGACATATTCTGGGGCAATGGAGATGGTACCTTCCAACAGGCGCAGGGATTCGCCTCAACGGTAGGCGGCCTGCCCGCGGTGGGCGATTTGAACGGGGATCATCTTCCGGACTTGGCAATGGCGAACTCCGAGTACGGGACCGGAACGATGCTCAACACCGGGGTAGTCAGCTTCTCGCCCACCACTGCACCGCTAACATATCCAGCGCAGGTGGTCAACACGGCGAGCCCCCCGCAAACATTGAAGCTCAAAAATACCGGCGCTGACGCACTCTCGATCGGCTCGATAAAACTGACGGGGCCGTTCCAGATGAGCGACACGTGCGGGAATTCGGTTAAGGCAGGAGCTACCTGCAAGATCAGCGTGGAGTACAAGCCGAAGAATGCAGGCACGCAATCGGGGCTGATTACGATTGTTGATAGTGCATTCTCCCATCCTCAATTTATCGAGCTTACGGGCGCGGCGACCGTCGTAAAGGTATCTCTTACGAGCCTCATCTTCCCCACCGAGGAAATCGGGACGAGGAGCGCGCCGCAAACCGTGACCGCGACCAACGAGGGAAGCGCGGCGATTCAATTCAGCAACGTCTACATCGGGGGCAAGGGCGAAGAGGACTTTTCCGCGACCGGCAACTGCACAGGAACTTCCATCGCCCCGGGAGCGAGTTGCGAGATGTCGGTGACCTTCGATCCGATGGTGGGAGGGTCGCTTAGCGCTTCGCTTTACTTCAACCTGCCGACCGGGTCGATTAGTCCGGTGCCGGTCGCTCTATCCGGAACTGGCAAGTAATGCCACCTGCCGATTGGAGCGGCGATCTTCTCGGAAAATCGCCGCCCCCTAGGCTGATTTTTACTGTGAATGGTTCCTGCGCACACATTGCGGCGGGATTACGGTCGTGCCGGACGTGTGCCCAACCATGTCGTCAATGATGGCGCTGAAGCCACTAATGGTTCCGTTGAATGCCGTAGGGAAGTAACCTGGCACATTTCCGGCGCCCACGCCCTCGGCGGTCACGCAGTTGTCGACTGCGTAGACGGAGTAGTGTGGAGGAGAATTGTTAACTCCGATATTCTCGTAGAATAACTGTCCCTGTGAGCTGGAGTTGTTGGGGCAGTAGTTGGAGTTACCATTATTAGTGGCGGCGCAGTTGTAGCTAACGCCGTTAACGTCGTCGACCACGCTGCGGCAGAGCCGTGGTGGAGCGTGCACAGTCCGGGCGGAATGACAAAACTGTCGCTGTGGCTGATGCGGCAGGGGATTCACCTGCACCGGAGCCGGGTACGGCATCCGCAGACGCAGGGCAAGGTGGAGCGAGTTGCAACGGGCGCTGGCGCGGCGCGGGATGCGCGGCAGCGATGCGCAAGTGTGGCTGGACGAGTTTCGTTGGGAGCACAATCATGTGCGCCCACACGAGGCGCTGGGGATGCAGACTCCGGCCACTCGCTGGCACCGGAGCGCACGACGCTATGAGGCGAATCCACCGCGCTGGGAATATCCGGCGGGAGCGCGCGTGCTGAAGGTGGATTCGCAAGGCAAGGTGACGCTGGCGGGAAAAAACTGGACCATCAGCGACGCCCTGGGGGAGAGTGGGTGCAGGTCATGCCGGTGGGCAACCGATTGCAGGTGTATTACTGCCGCACCCTGATCCGCGAAATCGAACTGGAGAGCCAGCGCTCGACCATGGTCGAGCGCTGGCTCTCCAGCCCAACGCAAGATCAAAAGTGTAAGGGATGTGTTGGGACGCTTTGTAAGTCATGTCTTGGGACTCGACAAAAAGACGCGAAGGACGGGGCACCATTTATTGCTGAGGCTAGCGAGTTTAAGAGACTGGGCCACCGGCCTCAGGGCAAGCTTTCGACTGCTTCGCTCAAGATGACAGAGCCTGCTTGGAGGCTGAGCCTACTTCATTTTTTACACTATCGCCGCGCTGGAAGAACTGCGCCACCCAAAAGCGGCGGTCCATGCAGCATCGTGTCCCACCCCGCCGAAAATCCCGGCGGGATGGGGCAGCCTCGGTCGTGACGGTGCATGGGCCGGAGTCCGGTTCTTGCTTACAACAGGAAGTCAAAATCCCCACCCTAGCCGCTTTTGATTTGCGGGACCGCTGGCTACTGAAACGCGGCTAGGATGGGGCCCCCTCGAGAGATTGGGCTGGGCTGCCCGCTTATGGCTTCAGCCGCCGTTGTTTTGGCAGGTGCTGACTTCATCGTTTTCCTTTCCTCCGGAGTAGGTATGTTTGTTGGTACCGTCGAGGCTTAGAGTGACGCTTTCGGAGTTGGGATTGTCCTTGAGGCGCGCGAAGCAGTCGTTGCCGTTGTGATCATCGGGGCTGCCCAGTGTGAATAGTCTGTGTTCGCCGCCGTTTTGATCGAATCCCATGACCGTGAGTGCTTGAATATCCCAGTTGTCGGCGCTCTGGAAGGTTCCCGAATGCGAGACCAATGTGATGGTCATGGATTCGAGGGATTGGTCTTGCGCGGGCAAATTGAAGATTTGAGGATTCTTGTTGGTGGAGAAATTACCCCAATCATTGCTGCCGTTTTGGTCGACGTTTTTGGGGAGTCGGCAATGGGCTGTAGGGCCTGAGGAGCTGGGCTTGAGGCAGAACTCATAGCCGTTGTTCAGGGTCGCATAAACTTCGCTGTTATCGCGGGCGTCGTCGCCGCCGGTGGTGATGTCGACTGTAATTTTCGGGAACTTCAATCCTGCCTGAACGGTGCAGGCGTTGTTGTACTGGTCGGCGTCGACCCAGACGGCGTAGCTGCCAATGTTACTGGTGTTGTAAGCGATCCAGGCAAATCCATTCTCTCCCCAATCGGTTCCCCAGGAGTTCTTGATGCGCCAGGCGCCCTGGGTGTCATCCCAGCCAATGAGTTGGATGACGTGATCGACGGAGGGAACCGAGAGGTAGCTGGTGTTATTGTTCTCGTCAAATACGCCGCCGGAGTAGTCACAGAAAGCAGGACCGGGACAGTCGCCGCCGATGTTGAATGAAGCAGCCACGGAGCCGTGGTCCACGATGGCCTGCTTGATAGCTTCGTTGCTGGGTGTGAGGCAATTGCTTTGGATGCCGCTGAGTACTGCGAGCGCACCCAGGATGCCGCCGCCGCCGGGGTCGCAGATCCAACCCCAGTCCTTGGCGCGGTAGGGGGTGGATTGGCTTTGGTATTTGCTGCATTGATTGGTTTGGGTTGCGTCGGCGTAGGGCCACGAGGAGGTGGTCATGATGTCGTGTCCGCGACGTAGTTGGCGGCGCTGGGCTGTAGGCCTCCACCGCAATTGTCGCCGGAGATGGTGATGCCGAAGACGAAGTCGGTGGGACCGGTGCAACTGAGGACCTGCTCTTCGGAAAGAGCGAGGCTGGTGTTGGAGACGCCTTGGGTATTGCCGTTCTCGCGCAGCACGGCGGTTTCGAGCGCGGCGGTGACGGCGAAGGCCCAGCAATCGCCGCATCCGCCCTGATCGCGGACGGGGGTGATGATGGCGTAATCGGTCATGTCGACCGTAGGCTGGCTGGGTTGTGCTGACTCTTCAAGACAGGACGGCTGAACGGGAGCAATTGGGGTGTATGGAGGGGGCGTTTTCAGGGCAGGTGGGAGCCCGACCAGGCCAGTTATCTTTTTCTCGGCAGGGCCGGACATGGAAGTGTATCCAACGGCATATCTTTTTTTGCGGGTTTGGATGTCGGCGCGCTCCTTGAGGATTCTTTGTTGTATGTCAGGGGGAGCGGTCTTGAAGCGCGCATCGTATTTCTGTTGCCAGATTTGCGGGGTGCCAAAGATTCTCGCCTTATCCGCCGCAGACAGTTTTTTTAGGCGCGCGGAAGGAGCGGCTGTTGACGGAGGCGGCGGTGGGGCGGGGCGTGCGACTTGTGCGAGCGCTGGGATGGACAGCGCGGCGAGTGCGGAAAGAGTAACTGCTGGCGAGAGTAGGTGCTTGCCGGTGAAACGGATTTTCATGGTGAGCTCCGTAGACGGACGAAATGTGTTTCTTCCGATGGACTTCGTGGACGACCATCAACTAACGACATAGCTTTAGGAGCAACCCCGTTGCAGAGGGCGCTCGTTAGGAAGAATCACTACGAGGAATGGTGAAAAACAATTATGAAACGTTACAACGGTTTCTGGAATGCTGGAGGGGAAGTGCTACGCGAACCGAAAGCACATTGGCGCAGATCCTTTCGCAACCCTTAGTTGGTGATGGAAATGCCTTGCGGTGCTGGCGATGGTGGAGCGGGTAGGGATCTTTCGACTATGCATGACGTCCACTGCGTGGATGTCATGCTTCGCTCAAGATGACAGAGTCTCCTCGGAGGCTGAAGCCTCCCTTTCATTTTCTGCTTCCATCGCAGCGCTGAAAGCGCGGCGCCACCCAAAATCCAAAGATCACTTTGCGGTGATGACGTCGTAGGGGCGCATCATTTCGTTGTCTTCGTGTTCGAGGATGTGACAGTGCCAGACGTAGCGGCCGGGGTATCCGGTGAAGGGGATGATGATGCGGGTGAGCATGGCGGGGTCCGGCTTCGGGAGGGATGGGCGGGCCGAAGAATTTAAGTTTGCCGGTGGTCCAGTAGGCGGAGACGTCGATGCTGCGCGGTCGAGGGTTTGGAAGCGGACGAGGTGAAGGTGGATGGGGGGGAGTCGTCGATGAGGTTGATGAGGTTCCAGATTTCGGTGGAGTCGAGGAGTGGGGTTTCGGTGACGGGCATGTTCCAGTGAGCGTTGTTGAGGAGCATGGTTGACGGGACGCATGACTTCGTCGTCGACTTCGACGAGGGTAAGGTTGCGGGTTTGGCCGGCGGCGGACTCAGGGATTTTGGGAATGGGGCCTATTTTGCCAGATTGGTATCCATTGCAGAGGGCATACGCCCAGCCGTCGACGATATCATTCCGCCGGAGATCTACGCCCACATGCACGGAGGCGAAACAAAGTTTTTCTTCGATCCCGGCAATCTGCGCGGAGCGTGTCGAGCTGATCGCGCGATCAAGAAATTCCGCGACTGCCGCGGATTATTGAATGAAAAAGCGGCCCGTCTCAGGGCTTAATTATGTTCCAGTTCGACTTCGGATCGCCCGATTGTGCCGTGCGCGGTCTATGGTCCTTCCAGTCGGCCATGATTGCTTTACAGCCTTCTTTGGTGGCGCGCGCCACGGTCCCTTGTTTGCCCGCGAACATGATGGACTGATCGGGTCGAAGCACCATTAGCTGGCTGATGGCGCTCCCGAAGGAATGCTCCTCTTGCCGGTTCAGCAACATGATGTAGTCGACCTTCTCGGTAGAACCTTCTTTGGCGACGGTGAGAGAAATTTCCGGACACGACTTCAACAGCGTGCGAGCCATTTCCATCGTCTCGTTGTGCGTAGCTGCTGAGTGCGCAGTGGCATAGCTTCCGCCTTCGCCGCTGATATAAACGGTCGGCCCTTGAGCTAGGGCAGCCGGGACCGACAGTAGCGCAATCACGGCCAGAGAGATCGTAGCGCGCATATAAAGCACCTCCAGTGCGATCCCACGATTCCACGATCCCATCACCGCGTCAATCCCACCGACGTGCACCAGCGGCAAAAGCATTTTTATGGAACCTATATTTGATATCGAGGGGCTGCCGGAGTTGAACGCGCGGCTGGATAAAATTGCCACGCTCATCGCCGGGCTGATCGCACGCGAAGCGTTGCAAGCGGGCGGAAAAATCATCAAAGGCCGGGCCATGGAGAATGTTCACAAGAAAAACCGGCCGCACTCGCGGACGATATCGCAATTGTCACGTGCATGCGCGAAGAGGAGCTTGAAAAGTACGCTCTCGTTGAGCCAGCATGGCGTGCCTTGCGCTAGTCTCCAGTGCCGGTGAGTGAGACGGTCTGCGGGCTTGCGCCTCCGTTATCGGAGATGGTGACGGCCGCGGTTCTAACTCCGGTGGCCAAGGGCGTAAAGGTTACCGACATCGTGCAGGTCGCGCCGGCGGCGATCCCCGCGCCGCAGTTGTTGGTTTGGGAGAAATCGGTTGCGTTGGCGCCGGTAATCGAAATCTGCGTGATGGAGAGCGGGACAAATCCTTCATTGGTTAGTTTGACCGGGACCGAAGCGCTGCTGGTTCCGACTTTCTGATCGCCGAAGTTTACGCCGGTTGCGGAAAGCTGGACCACGGTTCCGGTGCCGGAAAGTCTGCTGCTTTGCGGGCTGTTGACGGCGGTGTCGGTCACGGTGAGCTGGCCGAGTTGCGCTCCGCGGGCGGAGGCCTTGAACTGAACCTGGATCTGGCAGTTTCCTCCCTGGCCCAGGGTCGCAGGGCAGTTGTTGGTTTCGGTAAATGCGCCGGTGGCCATGATGCTGGAGACGGAGATGGTCAGGGTGCCGGTGTTGGTGAGGGTTGCAGTCTGCGTTTGACTTACGGCGCCAACTAATTCGGTGGGGAATTTGAGGACGGCTGGGGACAACGAGGCGGTGGCGGCGTTGACGCCGGTTCCCGTGAGTCCGGCGGTAGCGGGACTCCCCAGGCTTTGATAGGCCACGCTGATCGATGCGGTTTTCGATCCACCCGAAGCAGGAGCGAAGACAACCGCAATCGAACAACTGGACCCGGCGGCTACGCTGCCGTTGCAGGTGTTGGTCTCGGAGAAGCCTCGATCGCCGGTGATGGTGATCGCACCCACACTGAGTGGGGTTGTGCCGAGATTGCTTAGTGTGAGAGTTTGCGGCGCACTGGTGGTTCCGGTGGATTGGTTGCCGAAGGCGAGCGCGCCGGGAGCGAGTGCGACCGTATTCTGAAGCAGCAGCACCGTGGTTGTGCTTCCCGCGAGGACCAGGTCCAGCTTTCCGTCTCCGTTGAAATCGCCGAGGCCAAGGCTCTCAAAACCATTGGGATAGGACTTTTGCAATGGAATTGAAATGGGCGTGGCGAAGGTGCCATTTCCATTGCCGAGCAGAATCGTCACGACCTGACTGCCATAGCCGGTGCCGCTGCCCCAGGTGGCTACATCCAGCTTGCCATCGCCGTTGAAGTCGCCGATGACGAGGTTTGAATAATTATTTCCCAGATTTACTCCGCCGGCCGAAGTGAAGGTTCCATCGCCATTGCCCAGCAGGACGGAGAGTCCGCTGACGATGAGATCGAGTTTGCCATCGCCGTTGATGTCGGCGGTGACCACCCAGTCTCCATAGGGGTAGGAAGTCGAATAATAAACCGGGTTCTGGAAGGTTCCGTCGCCGTTGCCAAGTGCGACTCCAACGCCGGGGAAGGCGAGGTCGAGTTTGCCGTCTCCGTTGAAGTCGCCGACGGCGGCTTGGCCCAGCACGGCGTCGCCGTAGTAGCCAATTTCGTATTGGGATTGAGTAGGGAAATTGCCGGTGCCGTCTCCGAGAAAAACGGCCGAATAAGAAAGGTCTTCGTCGTAGTAGGCGACTACTACGTCGAGTTTGCCGTCTCCGTTCCAGTCGCCTACGGCCTCCACTGCGCCGGCCATGCCGGTTGTCCAGGTGAATGTGCCATCGCCATTGCCGAAGTAGACATCGGTGGAACCGTAGCCGTCGTCGTCGCCCGATCCAACCAGCAAGTCGAGTTTCCCGTCGCCGTTCACGTCGGCGACGAATAAATATTCCGGATAGTTGTACGCAGCGCTGACCAAGGGCGCAGAAAAAGTGCCATTCCCTTTTCCAAGGTAAGTCAGAATGTCCAGCTCGCCGTTAACCGGGTTCGATCCGACCAACGCGACATCGGGAATACCATCGTTGTTGAAATCGCCGATCACGACGGTGCCTCCGGCAAATGCCGCTCCTCCGGCCAGCGCCACGCTGGCGGAAGCCTTGCGAATGGGGAAGTAAACCACGTTGGAAGTGCCACCGCCGGGTGCGGGGTTGGTCACGGTGATCGAGGCGGTGCCTGGTTTAGCGATATCGGCGGCATTGATGACGGCCTGGAGGCTATCGCCGGAGTTGACGATGGTGACGCGGGTCGAGCCGTTCCAGTTGAGGACGGCATCGGGGGCGAAGCCCTGGCCGGTCACCGTCAGATAAAATTCGCCGCCGCCGGGCGCGCTGCTGGCTGGGACCGGTGGCTGGTTGATCAGTGGGACGGCAGCCGTTTGTGCCAGTGCGGTTGCAGTGGCGAGGATGGTGAACAGCAGCGCGCGATGGAGCGATGGCATGGCGTCTCCGAATCTTGATGCGATTATGGTAAAACGAAAACACTCGCGAGTGGGGGATTGCTAGCGACTAGAGGGCTTGATGGGCGGCCCTTACAACAAGGATGTGATTGTAGAGGCGGAGGGATGGGGTGTCAATGCGGTGAGGGGCACGCGGAGGTTAGAGAAGAAAGGCTGCTTGGAGGGGTGGGGGAATCATGGTAAGCTTTGCGGCTAGTTGGTCCCCCCTGCGGAATAAATTGGATGTGAGGTTTGCGATGGCTCGCCGATACTTTTTTCGCGCTCCACTTATTCTCTCCGTAGTGCTGGTCTTGTTTTCAGTCATAGGCGTCTGGCCGGCATGGGCGCAGTTTGAGGCGCGCAGCACTCGAACGATACCAGGCGAATCTCTCGCCATGGTGGCGGGTGATTTTAATAACGACGGCAAGCTGGACCTCGCGGTTCAAAACGGTTGGCTCGAAATAGCGTTGGGTAACGGGGACGGCACATTCCGGGCTCCTACCCAATATTCGTACCTGATCGGCGATTCGATTGCCGTCGGGGATTTGGACGGCGATGGAAATCTGAGATCTGGTGGCCCCTTATGGCACCGGCGTTGGGGTTTTTCTTGGGAACGGCGACGGAACCTTCCAGCCTCCAATCACAAGCCCAACAACCGAGTTTCCTGACTTCGTTGCGGTTGGGGACTTCAACGGAGATCATAAGCTTGATATCGTGATCATCGACCCCCCCTACATCAGCGTGCTTCTCGGGAACGGGGACGGCACGTTCCAGACGCCGAATGACAACGGCTCCTTCCTCGGCCCGCAGAACCTCGCAGTCGGCGATTTCAACAATGATCGCAATCTCGACGTGGCAGCGGTTGGCTACTCTGGGGGGGAGCAGGGCATCGGTGTCCTTCTCGGTAACGGAGATGGAACCCTTCAGCCCTCCCAGACTCTCCCGCTGGTCTACACACCTACGTCCGTAGCGATGGGAGATTTCAATCACGACGGTAACCTCGACGCTGCGGTGGAAGACGAGGGGCCCGGCGCTACGGTGCTTTTGGGAAATGGAGCGGGGGGCTTCGAGTCAATCGAGCAGTACAGCGTCGTCTCGGGATTTGGTCAGGTCGGTGTCGGAGACTTCAGAGGGAATGGGGTACTGGACCTAGCCCTCGCCAGCTTCACGGACCCGGCTGGGTTAAGCATATTGGCCGGCAACGGCGACGGTACGTTCCAGTCCGCCCGTTTCTATCCAGCGGGAGAGTTTGTGCAGCCCTTGGCTCTCGGCGACTTCAATGGAGATCACATGCTCGACGCAGTGGTCCTAGATCGAGACTTGGGTACCTTTACGCTACTAGATACGGGGGTAGCCTCCTTCTCGCCGACGACTCCGCTGAGCTTCCCGGCACAAACCGTGCATACGGGCGGCAGCGCCCAGACCGTAAGCCTCACCAACGACGCAGCCACTGCACTGTCGATATCCTCGATTTCGGCGTCAGGAGAATTCCAAGCTTCTAATACTTGTGGCAAGCGCGTGAGCCCAATGGCGACGTGCCGAATCAAAGTCACATTCCAGCCTCAGAAAGTTGGCGGTGCTACTGGACTGCTGACCATCCACGACAGCGCTTCGTCGAAGGCGCAGGTGATCGAGCTCTCCGGCAGTGCCACCGCCCTACTTCTTTCGCCATCATCTCTCAATTTTGGGGCCCAGAAGGTGGGAGCCACGAGCCAGCCGCAGCAGATAACTGTGACCAACGAAAGTTCCAACACGGTGTTACTCGGCGGAATTGAAATTACCGGCAATGCGTCGAAGGACTTCGAGCAGAGCAACGACTGCGGATCACAGGTCACGGCAAACTCAGTCTGTGTGATCGCCGTAACTTTCACGCCGACAAAGGATGGCACCCGAACGGCCGCTGTCCAGGTGCTAGTAAAGTCAGGAACGAGCCCGGTGCCTGTCGCGCTGACAGGCACCGGGGACTAAGGCGCGCAGGTCAGGAGGGCGGCCCGAATAGCCCGAGGCCACCGCAATTTTGTGTTATCTCGCCTACGGACCAACTGGGCGAGTGGACTATTGTGCCTTGTGCGTGCAGGCAGCCTCCATGTCCTGCTTGACGGCATCATAGCCATCAAGGTTGTTTAGCGCCAAGACCGTGCTATTCGGATCGGCGGCGCCCTCGGGCCCGTTGCAACTGTCGACGGCGTAGACGTTGTAGTTGGCTGGCGAGCCCAACGAGACTTGGTATTGGAATATTTGTCCCTGAGGGCTCGAATTGTTGGGACAGTATTGTGCATTAAAGTTAGTGGTGCAGTCTATGTTCTGTGGGTTATACACTGTCCTGCACAGCCAGCCTCCCATTGCCGTGTGGGGATAGCTAAATACTGGAGCTACGCCACCTGACGCTGCGGGCTGGTCAACGATGCTTTGGACAAGCCACAGGGTATATGAGCTTTGGGTTGTGTTATTGCCCATGGCGCAGGTACCGTTATTCGTCCACGCTCCGACGGATTGGTTCGGCCCGGCTAGATAGGTCGGGTAAAGGCTCCAGTCAGATCCGCCTGTGCCGAGCCTGCAGCCCCACTGATTAGAACCGCAAATTACCGTCTTCTGCGGTTGGGGCTGCATGCAGCCTTGGGCAATGTCGCTGAGGACCGGGCCAGAGATCAGTTCGACGTTGTCAATCCACCACTGCCCGTTTGTCGGTGGGGCGTAGTATGCGAGGGAGTAGGCCACCTGAGCGGAGCCGGCGCTGGCGCCCTGCGCGCACATCCCAGCGTTCGGGTTGCCATTGGTACCCTTCGTAATAGGAAGGTAAATATTGTTGAAGACGTAGTTCATGAAGGTCGCGGGGCGGCATGCTCCAGCTTGCACGTTCGCGATCGACGGCGAGCTTCCTCCAGGCCAAGGGGAGAAATATTGCTGCCATGCGAAGCCCCACGCTACCTGCACCACCTCATAGCCAGCGGAGAGGTAATCTTTTATAAACTGCCATTCCCCGGTCGAGGAACCGGTGGCGTCGCCTACCGGGTCGGTGCCGTCCTTTCCATTAAAGAAGACGATCACTCCGTTTGTCTTCGCGGTTGACGGGCTGAGATAGCCGAAGTTGAAGTTCATTGTCGTCGTGTTCGTACAGCCGGTTATGGTGGCCGAATAGCAGTTGATGCCGGGATACCAGCCGCTGCCGTTACAGGACTGCGCGGTAGGTGGGGTGACCTGCCCGATCGGTAGCGACCCGTACTGAGCCTGGGCAAGGGTTGAGAACAGGCAGCACGCGATTACAGCTAGCGCAGAAACAATTAATACTCTGTTTGCGGTTGTGGTTTTGGGCCTGAGGCTGATCGGGCACTCGGGTCCGCAGTTGCGAGTGGTTGACATGCTTATCTCCTTGCGAGCAGGGTTTGGGGGAAGGAGACGCAAAGCTAAATGGTCGGGGGGGGGGGCGAGTCAAGGGAAAATAACGTTTGGGCCGACTTTCTGGTTACAGGGTGCGGGTTAGTGGAGGGGTGCGAGCTATTAGTTTGGAGGGATGGGCTGGTTAATAAGTGAGTTAGTGAGGTGGTGATTGCAGGAGTCCGGCGGCGCGTTCTATCGAGGGCGGTGCAGGGATCCATTCGACAGGCTCAGGGCAGGCACTTCGGCCCGCAAAGGGCGCGGGTCTCTGGATGACATGGGATTGTGTTGGATGCCGCTCGGATGTTCTTGCGGAGCGGCTACGAGTTACGCTCGTTCCAAGGCTCCGCTGATCTGTCCGCAGCCTCTCAATTACTCGTGCTGGAGGATTTCATCGACCACGGCTTTGCCGCCTTTATCTACGGTAACAACTTTGTGGACGGGCGCGTAGCCGGTTAGGGTGATGTCGACGATGTAGTTGCCGGGATCGAGTTCGGCGTCGACGGGAGTGCTCTTATCCAGCATGCGCTTGTTGATGGAAACCTGCGCGCCTTTGGGCTGAGTCTTGATGCTGACGATGCCCATGCCGGGCGTGAGTTTGCTGCCGAAGAGCTTGTTCATTTTGCCGACGGTCTTGATGTCATCGATATTGCCGAGAGCGCGCAGCGTGGGCGAGAAGCTGACGGTTTGCGCGAGAACGAACTGGGCGCTGGTGGTTTCGTCGAGGAAGCCGGATTTGCGGACGAGGACGACGTGCTGACCTTTATCCACGGAAACCTGCGCGGGGGTGAGCTTGCCGCTGTCTTTACCATCGATATAAACGTTGGCGCCGGCGGGCGTGCTGGTGACGGCGAGTGTGGCCATTAGTTGAGCGAGATGGGTGGTGACAAACGATTTGCTGCCGGAGGCGACTTCGACGGTGCGAGTGTCGGAAGAGTAGCCGGGCTTGCTGACGGTGACGGTGTGCTGGCCGGCGGTCAGTGATGGGACGGTGAAAGGCGTGATCCAGGAGGGATCGGTTTTTCCGTCGATTTTAATTTGCGCGCCTTGAGGATTGGAGTCGATGGCGACCTGTCCGGGGATTACGACGGGAGCTACGGGGGCGGCGGGTTTCTTCTTGGCGTTCTTGCCTCGTGCGTTGGTGGCCATTGCGTGAGTTGGCGCTGGCACAGCTTCGGGAGCGGGAGCGGCGAATTGGACTTCCGCAGGTTGTTGTTGCGGCTGCGCCGTTGGAGCTGGAGGAGCGGGTTGGGTGGCGGGCAATTGCGCGACTGGCTCGGGTGTGGCGGGACGGCCGGCATCGTCGTCACTGTTGAGATGGTTGATGTGGAGAACGAGCGCGATGGCGATGATGAGGATGAGGACAGCGGCGCCCGCGATGGAATAGACCATCAGGCTGGGCGGGACGTTCTTGATTTCTTTGAAGGCTTTCTCGGCGACTTCGCGGGGCTGGACTTTGGGCTTCTCCGGTTCGCGGGAGCTTAGGTCAGGCTCGAAGGCTGCTTCTTCCGATGCCGGACGGGGCGGAGGCGGCGCGATGTAGATTTCCTTCAGCGGAGGCAGTTCGGTCATCTCCGAAAAGCTGACGCTGCCGCCGCGCGACGGACCACCTTCGGCCATCATGGGATCGACAGCGATTTTTGGGGCCGCGGCGCTGGAGGCTTCGAATGTTGGCTCATCGAGAACGGCGGAGGACATGGATGATGACAACGCGGCCTTCATGGTGGACTCTGACCGCGACGTGGACTGAGTAGACGACGAGGGCGGCGTAAAGGCTTCGATATCCGGTACGGGCGAACTGGATTGGGCGCTTCCCCAATCTGCCGCTGCGGCGGCGGCCTTGCGCGCAGGTTCAGGCTTGGCGACTGCGGGCGGTGCAGGCCGTGACGCTACCGCAGGCTGGGCGGCAGCGGGCTTCTGCTCTCTTTCTACCGACTTTGGCGCTGCCGCAAATTTTGTTTGCGCTGCGGCTTTCACGGGCGCCGCAACTGCCGCAACTTTGGCCGGAGCAGCCGCGGCTTTTGCCGCCTGCGGTTTGGACTCCTTGCATTTCTCCAGATCGTCGAGCAATTCCCTGCCATTCTGGTAGCGCTCGCCGGGATCCTTGGCGAGCGCTTTCATGATCAGATCGCTCAAAACGGGGTGGAGTTTGGGGTTCAACTGCATGGGTGGAACGGGAGTGCTTTCAAGAATGCTTGAGCGCAGAGATTCGGAATCCTCGCGATCGAACGCTTTGCGGTCGGTGACCATCTCGTAGAACAAAGCGCCGAGACTGAAAAGGTTTGAGCGCGCGTCGATCGCTTCGCCGCGAAGCTGTTCAGGCGACATGTAGTGGAGGATGGACGGGACATCGGGCATTTGCGCGGTGAATTTGCCGACGCTGGAAACGCCGAAGCCGAGGACTCTGACGGTACCGTCCCAACCGCACATGATTTTTGCCGGCTCAAGGCTATAGTGAAAAACTTTGTGGGAGTGAGCGTGATCGAGGCCGCTGCAAACCTGACGCCCGATATCGAGCAGGTCCCAGATGGAAAACCCTTCTTTACGGGCCAGCATGGTGGCGACGCTGTTGCCCTGGATGTATTCCATGGCAGCGCAGAACTGGCCTTCAATTTCTCCAGCACCGAAGACCGGCGCGAGGTTGGGATTGCTGAGGACCTTGGTGGCCTCGGCCTCGGCCAGAAGAGACTTTTGCAGTTCACCGGCGGAATCGCCAAAGGCGGAGAGCTGAATCGCCTTGAGCGCGACGGTTTGGCTGGTTTGCGGATCGTTAGCTTTGTAGACCGTGCCAGTGGCAGACTTTGAGAGTTCACTCAAGATTTCGAAGTGGCCGATTTTCGACATTTGCTCCGTACCTCATCTCCGACAACATCCCAGACAAACAAGCCGCGCGCAGGTTCTTGTTGAGAAGCTGTACGCGCAAATCCGGGGCAAGTATGGTTAGGATAGCGCCGCCGCTATTAGGCTTCGAGTTACCAAAGTGCTGCGAAAATGGTGTGAGGATGACGGTTGCGCTTGAGTCTCGGCGAATGGCGGCCCGTTGATTTGCTGGGCTGCGAGAGATTTGCACGAATAATGTTTTGTCTTTCCGCGTGACCTTTCAAGAACCGGACCGTTTAACTTGTTGGAAGAAATTAGGTGACATTTGTCAGGTGAGGGGGATGACGATCTCCACTGGCATGCAAGCGCGATTGGATGAAGTATAGGTTTGGAGGGTCGGAGTGGAAGCGCCGCGGGTTTATTATTTTCGGAGGCAGTTGTGGTGAGCGTAGAACTTCATTTATCCTTGGGGCCTGCATGGACCGAAGTGGTCCGCAGTCCTGCACGCCGCGTCTTCCTTCGGGTTCAATTGGGGTTCACAAAATGACTTTGAGCCGATTTGTAACTAAAAACGCCTTCCGCAATAAGCGACGAAGCATTTTGACGGTATTGAGTATCGCTTTTTCTTTGCTCCTGCTGACGTTGATGATGACTATCTGGCGGGCTTTTTATCTGGACCAGGGCAGCGCGGAATCGGCGGAGCGGCTGGTGGTGCGGCATCGGGTGTCGCTGACCTTCAGTTTGCCAGGATTTTATCGGGAGAAGATTCGCGCCGTGCCGGGGGTGGTGGCAGTCGTCCCGGTTTCATGGTTCGGCGGCATATATAAGGATGATAAGCCGGAGAATTTCTTCGCGCAGTTCGGAACCGATCCCGATGAGTTTTTCAAGGTATTTCGTGATATACAAATGTCGAACGAGCAGCGGATTGCGTGGCAGCGGGACCGGCAGGGAGTCATTGTCGACGATACGCTGGCGCAGAAATATGGATGGAAGCTGGGCGACCGGATTGTTTTGAAGGGCAATATTTATCCCATCGATCTGGAGTTATACGTTCGCGGCATTTTCACCTCGACTCCCGACAACAAGTCTGTGTATTTCAATACCAAGTACGTGGAAGAGGGAGTTGCATTTTTCAAAGGGCAGGCGGGCACATTCAGTATTCTGGCGGCCTCTCCGGGAGATGTGAGCAAGATTGCGAGCACGATTGACGATATGTTCCGTAACTCACCTCAGCCGACGAAGTCGGAGAGCGAAAAGGCTTTCGGGCTGGAATTTGTTGCCATGATGGGCAACGTGAAGGCGTTCATCCTGATGATTTGTTCGGCGGTGGTGTTTGCGACGTTGCTGGTCTCGGCGAATACGATGGCGATGTCGATTCGGGAGCGAACGCGGGAAGTGGCGGTGCTCAAGACGTTGGGGTTCACACGGAACAGTGTGCTGGGATTGTTTGTGAGCGAGGCTGTCGCGCTGTCGCTGGCGGGAGGGCTGATTGGATTCTTCCTGGGTTGGGGGATGATTTACGGGCTTACGCATTCCAAGCAGTTCATTTCGTTTTTCCCGATGAAGGTGACGCCGGAGATGTGCGGGCTGGCGATCTTGATCGCGGGGTTTGTGGGGCTGGTGAGCGCCGCACTGCCTTCCTATCAGGCTTCGAAAGTAAATATCGTGGATGGATTGCGGCATATTGGTTGAAGACCAGGTTGAGTTGAAAATCGGCTTATGACGTTAAGCGGTTTTGTGGTGCGCAATACGTTTCGCAACAAGCGGCGCAGTCTGCTGACCATGATCAGCATCGGCTTTTCGCTGCTTTTACTAACGCTGATGATGTCGATCTGGCGCACGTTTTACATTGACCAGGGACCGCCGAACACGGCGAAGACGATCATCACGCGGGACCGGGTTTCGCTTGCATTTTTTCTTCCGGCGTACTACCGCGATAAGATTCGCAGCGTTCCGGGGGTGGTGGCGGTAGCGCCGATGACGTATTTTGGCAACGTATATAAAGATGACCGTGCGACGAACTCTTTCGCGCAAGCGGCGACCGACCCGGATGAATATCCTAAAGTGGCACCTGATAAAATCGTGCCGCCGGAGCAGTTACTGGCGTGGCAACGCGACCGAACGGGAGCCATGGTGGACGTGGAACTAGCGAAGAGATTCGGATGGAAGATTGGCGACCATCTGGTTTTGCAGAGTCCTTATTTTCCGGTGCATCCCGAGGTGACGATCCGGGCCATGTACACCGTCGATCCTCCGGCGCGCGCTCTGTATTTCAGCAGCAAGTATCTGGAAGAATCGGTGAGTTGGTTTAAAGGGCAGGCGGGATGGTATATCACGCAAGTGGCGACGCCGGGCGATGTGGCGCCGGTATCGAAGGCCATTGACGAGATGTTCCGCAACTCTCCGCAGCGCACCAAAACCGAGAGCCAGCAGGCGTTCCGACTCTCGTTCGTGGCCTCTCTGGGTAATGTGAAAGCTTTTATTCTCGGGATCTGCGGGGCGGTTGTGTTTGCGATTCTTCTAGTTTCCTGCAACACCATGGCGATGTCGATTCGAGCTCGCACTCGTGAAGTGGCGGTGCTGAAAGCGTTGGGCTTCACGCGCCAGCGCGTGCTCTCGATGTTCGTGGGCGAGTCCATCGCCTTGTCGCTCGCGGGGGGAATTCTGGGGGTTCTGGGGGCAGCCATGATCATCCGCGGGTTGACGCATTCTCCGGCGGCGATTGGAATTCCGGCGGATATGAGCGTCACGTTTCCTACGGTGGTACTTTCCCTGCTGGTGGCCGCATCCGTGGGATTTGTGAGTGGTTGTTTGCCGGCATACAACGCATCGCGCACCAATATCGTTGAGGGTCTCCGCCACATTGGTTAAGCACATGGCTTGAGAGTCTTGGTTGAGTACATCGGTTTGAGTTGAGAAGGAATCTATGGCGATACCGATCAGTTATAACGTCCGCAATTTGAGGCTTCGCAAGGGGCTTACCATCATGACCGCGCTGGGCATTGCGCTCACCGTGACGACTGCGATCTTCTTGATGGCGCTGTTGGCGGGGTTGCAGAGGGCCTTTGTTTCGAGCGGCAATCCGAACAATGTCTTGGTGCTGCGCAAGGGGTCGGAGGCGGAGCTTTCGGGCGGATTTGACGCGGCGCTGTTTCCTACGTTGAAGGTTCTGCCTGGAATCGCGAAGGATAGTCACGGGGAGCCGATGGTTTCCGGCGAGTGGGTGGTGGTAATTGTGCTGCCGCGCAAAGATGGAACAGGCGAAGTGAATGTGACCGTGCGCGGCATGATGCCGGATGGCCTTGAGATTCGTCCCAGCGCGAAGTTGATTGAAGGACGCTGGTTTCAGCCCGGGCAGCGCGAAGTGGTGGTGAGTAAATCGATTCGTTCGCGCTTTGCCCATGCGAATATTGGCGACACCATGGAGTTCGGTAAAGGCTCATGGAAAGTTGTGGGAGTGTTTGATGCCGGGGGTTCCGCCTATGAATCGGAGATTTGGGCGGATGTGAATCAGATGGCCTCGGATTTCGACCGGCAGGGAGGATATTCATCCGCGTACTTGCGGGCTACGGATCCAATCGCCGCCGATGCGTTGAAGAACCGGGTGAGCGACGATCAGCGACTGAAGCTCGAAGGGGTACTGGAGACGGATTATTATGCGAAGCAAACCAGTTCAGGTGCGCCGATAAAAATTATCGGGATTGTGGTCGCGGTAATTATGGCCATTGGATCGAGCTTCGCTGCGATGAATACGATGTATGCGGCGGTGGCGTACCGCGGGCGCGAGATTGCGACGTTGCGGGTACTGGGATTTTCGCGTCCGGCGATTTTGACTTCGTTCGTTCTCGAAAGTTTGTTGCTGGCTTTGTTGGGAGCCGTAGCCGGAATTCTCTTGATGCTGCCGTTTAACGGGATGCAGACGGGAACGTCGAATGCAGTGACATTTAGCGAGGTGGTGTTCAGCTTACAGATCACGTGGGCAGTCGCGATGTACGCGATTATTTTTGCGCTGGCGATGGGATTGTTCGGCGGGTTCTTCCCAGCGTGGCACGCGGCGCGGCAGAATATTCTGTCGGCGTTGCGAGGATAGTTTGAAGCAAGCTATTGGAACCGGAGCGCGCGGTAGTTCGTACCCCAGCTTGGGATGGCGTTGTGCAAATGAGGAAGCGAGCCAAACGCGCGACTATTGGGTCGCCAAAAACGCGACCCTTCGCGCGGCTCGCCTAGATCCTTCGCGGCGCAAAGAACGCTTGCTCAGGATGACAACGAAAAATACTTATGCCGATTGACGCAAAACACGAAGACTTGCAGAGCTTGCGAATCGACCGCACGGAGCGCGGATCGAGCAGCGGAGAGCCACCGGCCTGGGCGCGGCGCTATATTGTGCTTGGAATCGTCGTCGTAGCCTTGTTGAGTTTGTCCGCGCTGGCGTACCGCATGCTTTCGCGCGACGTGCCCGAGGTGGAAGTAACACGCGCGGCGGCCGAGAGCAGCGATGTAGGCGGAACTGTGCTTTCGGCGACGGGTTACATTGTGGCGCATCACACCATCAACGTGAACTCCAAGGTTACAGGACGGCTTGCGTGGATCGGCGTGGAAAAAGGCGATCACGTCAAGGAAGGCCAGGTCCTGGTGCGGTTGGAGGATGACGAATTCCGCGCCTCCTATGAACAGGCGAAGGGCGCGCTGGACAATGCGCGGGCGTATCTCGAGGAACTGGAGCACGGCTCACGGCCGGAAGAGATTCAGGAAACGCAGCACAATCTTGACGAAGCCCGCGCCACGCTGGTGAATGACAAACTCACGTTGGACCGCACGAAGGAACTTTCGGCAGGAGGAGTGGTTTCGCGGCAGTCGTTGGACGATGCGACAGCGAAGTTCGATTCCGACCAGCAGAAAGTTAATTCTCTGGACAAAGCTTTCCAGCTGATGAAGATCGGGCCACGCCCGGAAGAAATTGCGCGGGCGCGCGGGTCGGTGACACAGGCACAGGGTCTCGCCGATTACGCCAAATCTCAACTCGATGCCACGGTAATTCGAGCGCCGGTGACGGGAACGATTCTGGACCGTACTGCCGAGAAGGGTGAATTGATTACCGCGCAGTTTGCCAGCGCGGCAGCGGGTGGACCGCAGGGTTCGGTGGTATCGCTGGCAGATCTAAACGATCTTCAGGTGGAGCTCGATATTGCGCAGGCCGATTTTGCGCGGCTCAGTCCGAAACAGAAAGGGATTATCACTACGGATACGTATCCGGACAAGACGTACGACGGCGAGATTGCGCAGATTTCTCCCGAGGCCAACCGGCAGAAGGCTACGGTGCAAGTGAAAGTGCAGGTGCTGAATCCGGGGAAATATCCAGATGTTTTTCTGCGGCCGGAGATGAATGCCACGGTGAGATTTTTGGCGGATACGCCGAAGACCACGAGCGCGAAACCGGCAGGAGCATTTGTGCCGACGAATGCGGTGCGCGACCATGACGGTAAGAAGGTCGTGTTTCTGGCTTTCGATGGCAAGGCGCACATACGCGAAGTTCACGTGTTGAGCCAGCGTACGGATGGATTTCTTGTAGATGGATTAGTCGGCGGGGAGAGCGTGATTACCAAGGGACCGCAGGATTTGAAAGACGGGGACACAATTAAGGTGAAGGGATAATTTCATGAGCACAGTTGCTGAAACCAGAGTCGCCACGGGAACTAAGGTGGTGCAGGCGCGCAATGTGAGCAAAGTTTTTAAGCGCGAGGCTTTTGAAGTAAAGGCTCTCGACGATGTTTCGATTGACATTGCGGCGGGCGAATTCCTGGCGCTGATGGGGCCGTCGGGCTCGGGCAAAACGACGCTGCTGAATATGATCGCGGCGATCGACCGGCCGACGTCCGGCGAACTGCTGGTGCAGAATCAGAACATTTTTCGCTTCAATGATTCGCAGGCGGCGCATTGGCGCAATGAACATATTGGTTATGTCTTCCAGACGTTTAATCTGATCCCGGTTCTCACCGCTTTTGAAAACGTGGAACTGCCACTACTGTTGACGAAGCTCAATGCGACGCAGCGGCGCGAGCATGTAATGACTGCGTTAAAACTAGTGGGATTGGAAGAACGGGTCGGCCATCTGCCGAAGCAGCTTTCCGGCGGGCAGGAACAGCGGGTGGCAATTGCGCGCGCCATTGTCAGCGATCCGACCTTGCTGCTGGCGGACGAGCCGACCGGCGATTTGGACAGCCACTCAGCGACCGAAGTTTTGGAGATCCTGAAGCGGCTGAACGAAGACTTTCACAAGACCATCGTGATGGTAACGCATGATCCACATGCGGCTTCCTACGCGCACGTGACCCGGCATCTGGAAAAAGGGATGCTGTTGCCACCGGGATAAGGTTCGATTACCGCTACTTCGGGGCTAATATCGCCAACCCCGGCACCCCTACGGAGCCAGTTTCTGCGACCCATTGCCAAGCGCGGCGGCCACTCTCAAGAGCCACTGCCTTGGCCTCTCCATACGCTACCAGCCGGTTGAGCACGGTGGTGACCGAGGCCATGGGATCTTTGTGACGCTCCAGCATAGGCGGCATTTTTTCCTGAATACGGTCGCAAACCTCGCGTGCACTTAAAGCGCGGTTGGCTTCCATCAGAATCATGCGGCAGGCTTTGGTGAAACCGGGCTGGCGGCCACCGCTCTTGCGATCGACCATCTCCAACAACTCGTCGCTTAGGACTTCATCCCCAAACAAGTTCGCCAAGCCGGCAATAGTCTGCTTGATGGTGCCGATGCGGCGCATCACCTCGGCGCGCTGCT
The DNA here is from genome assembly GCA_963818235.1 of uncultured Acidobacteriaceae bacterium. GTDB lineage: Bacteria > Acidobacteriota > Terriglobia > Terriglobales > Acidobacteriaceae > Sulfotelmatobacter. The sequence continues at coordinate 458,859 of CAWFRI010000003.1, read as the reverse complement.
GCAATAGCTGCCGCAGTTCTTGGTGCGCCTGCCTCACTACTTCGTGGACGTGTCCGTTGCCGATGCCGGGAACGGCTCTAATCGCGATTGGCTGACTTTCCATATAACCTCCCAACACTAGATTCCTGGCAGACTAAGTTCCGGCGCGCCAATTTGCTGCATACGGGCTCTTCAGACGATACGTAGGAAACCGCGCGGGAGTTCCCCACTTCTCGGCCCTGATTAATCCATTAGACGTGCAATGTGGAAGTTGGTTAACCAGAGCGAGGACGGGGAGATATACAAAGATCACGGAGCAAGGCTGTTGTTAAATCCATCGAAGTCTATGAATTCCAATTTGGGCATATACCTAATTCGGGATTTCAGTGAAGCTCAATCGCTGCCACGGTTGCCGAAAGCCAACGGAGAGACAACGAGTCTCCGATGTTAGAAGAGTAGCTCATGGTTCCCCGATGTCGAATGTAGCCCAACTCGCGATCTCCGCCCTACATTTGCCAGTGCTGCTGGTGGGGAATCAGGAAGAGGATTTTTTCCTGATTCGCGAAATTCTGGAGCGAAATAAGATCTCGATGCAGGCGGAACTCGATCATGCGTCTTCGCTGGAGGAAGCGAAGGCGATGTTGGAGCGGGGACACTACGGGTTAGTCTTGTTCGAACACGAGACGAAGGATGCCGCCGCGACAAAGCTGCTGGCAGACTTTTTACAGGCCGGGGAAACCATACCGTTCATCGTGCTCACCGACCAGGCGGACGAGAAAGCGATAGCCGAAATTATTCAGGCAGGCGCATGGGATTGCATGGAGAAATCGCAACTCACTGGAGCGAACCTTCTGCGCACCATCCGCTGCACAATGAACCTCCACACCACGCAGCAGCAACGAAATCTGGCGGAAGACACGTCCCGCAAACTCTCTCGCGCGGTGGAGCAATCCGCCGATATCATCATGATCACCAACGGCGACGGGATGATCGAATACGTAAATCCCGCGTTCGAGTCACTGACTGGGTATTCTTCAGAAGAGGCTATTGGCCGGACTCCGGGCATTCTTACCTCCGGGCAGCAACCGCCAGAACTTTATCGGGAATTGTGGGAGACCATCAGCGTCGGTAACATCTATCACAACATCCTGGTAAACCGTAAGAAAAACGGCGAGTTGTACTACGTTGATGAAAGCATCAGCGCCATACGGGATGAGCACGGATCGATCACCCACTTTGTATCCAACGGCCGCGATCTGACCAAACGATTGCACCTTGAGGCGCAACTGCTGCAGGCGCAAAAAATGGATGCAGTGGGACGACTGGCCGGAGGCGTGGCGCACGACTTCAACAATCTCCTCACCATCATCACCAGTTATTCCGAACTGGCGCTGGATTCGGTCGTTCCTGGCAGTCCCACGCAAAACCGGCTTCAGGAAATCCTTTCGGCGGCAAGGCGGGCCGCCGGGTTGACTCGCCAGCTATTGGCCTACAGCCGCAACCAACCGCAAGCCTTGCGCGTAGCGGAGCTCAACCCGGTGGTGAGCAAGATTGTCAACACTTTGCACCGTCTGATTGGAGAAGACATTGAACTGACATTCGCCCCAGGCGTAAGGTTGGGGCGAGTTCGTCTGGATCCTATGCAGATCGAGCAGATCCTTATGAATCTCGCGGCAAATGCACGGGATGCGATGCCCGAAGGAGGACGGTGCACAATCACCACCGCGGATGTGCAGCTCGACGAAGAATATGTGTGTCACAAGAATGCCGTAGTTCCGGTCGGACGATACGCTGTAATGACGGTGAGCGATACGGGCACGGGAATTTCGGCGGACCACCTGCCCCACATATTCGAGCCCTTTTATACAACGAAACCCTCCGGGCAGGGCACGGGGCTCGGACTGGCGACGGTATATGGAATTGTGAAACAGAATCATGGATTTGTCTGGGCTTATAGTGAGGCGGGAATGGGTACGGTTTTTAAGATTTACCTGCCCTGCGTGCAGGAGAGAGCAATCGCCGCAGAAGCGGGCGACTCGGCCACCGGCCACACGTCAGGCGGGACGGAGACCGTTCTTCTGGTTGAAGATGAAGATGCTTTACGCCGGGCAACCGCCGAGTTTCTGGGCCTTCACGGTTATACCGTGCTGGAAGCAAAAGACGGCTACGACGCTTTGGCTGTGGCAGCGACTCACGGAAAGCCAATTGAACTTGTTGTAACCGACGTAGTGATGCCTCGCATCAGCGGAGGGCAACTGGCAAGGGAACTGAGTTTGACTAGTCCCGGAACCAGGGTCTTGTTTGTATCCGGATATGCGGGCCAAACGATTTTGGACCATAAAGTGGTCGACGTGGAAAACAACTTCCTTCAAAAGCCGTTCACACTAGGCCAACTGGCCAGCAAAGTACGCGCAGTTCTGGATCGCAGAGTCACTGTCAATTGAAGCTGACATGAACCTATTCCTTAGTGCTTAGGGAACGAGCCGAGTAAGCTTTCCCTCTTTCAAAGTGAACCGCTCTCCGCGCCACGTGACCGTCTGACCACCGAGGCTTACGGCCCAGACTACAACCGCGATCAAATCCCGTAGCGGAATCATCCAGGCGTAATGAAGAACCTCAAGATCGCCCAGGATTTTCCAACCTACTAAGAACGCCACAGCATAGCGAAGAAATAGCGTGGAGGCCAGCGCAGCCCAAGACCAGAGCGCGCCTCCGCTTGCGAGTACAGCCAGGAGCGCCCACACAATTCCGAAAGTGAAGGCTAGTCCGAAGTAGCCGCCGGCGCGGGCGTCGCGAACTCCGCGGGCCCAGCGCAGTTGGTGGGCGAAGAAATCCTGCAACTTGTAGGCGGGAAGAAAAGTCTCGACGACCACGTCGGAGAGTTTTACGGTGAGGCGGAGATCCGGAATCCGCTTACCGAGTTCGTAGTCATCGGCAAGATGATTCACGATGGAAGAGAAGCCCCCGATTCTTTCCAGGTCGGAGCGGCGGAAGGCTAGAGTGGAGCCCAGTCCGAAGCGAATGCCGCCTTCCAGTTGGCGCGCGGCCAAGACTCCGGCGCAAAAGTCCGTGCTGATGCCGAGGGCCTCGAGACGCGATGCAATGGTAGGAGCCGCGACTCCGCGGTAAAGGCAGGTAACCATGCCCACTTTCGAGTCGGCCAGTGGCGCAATCACACGGCGGAGATAATCGGGCTCGACTCGAATGTCGCTATCGTTGACGATTAGGTAGTCGTAACGCGCTTCCTCCATCATCTGGGCAAGATTGCTTACTTTTACATTCGCGCCCAGAATGTTTGGGCTCACGACTAATTGAATTCTGCGCTCAGGAAATTCGTGCTGTAGCGCTTTCACGCTTTCAACCGCGGGATCGTTGGGATCGTTTACGCCGAAGATGATTTCGTATTCCGGATAATCCTGCCGGCAGTGGCTGCGGAAGCTCTCGTAGATTTCGGGATCGATTCCTTTCAGCGGTTTGAGAATCGAGACGGGCGGCAAATCCCGCGCCGGACGGACGCCCTCGCCCGCCTTGGGTTCGCGCAGAAAGGCGGCCGCACTCCACAGGCAGAGAAAATAATAGAGAGAACTGGAGACAATACCGGCGATTGCGCCGATCCGAAGTATGGCGAGGATGGAGTGCATCATGCGCAGGCGCGCTCGAAATTATTCGTACCGCAGCGCCTCAATCGGATCCAGATTGGCCGCCTTCCACGCGGGATAGATGCCGAAGACCAGACCAACTCCTGCGGCGGATGTGAAGCCGAAAATCGTCCAGAACATCGACATGCGGGCCGGAAGCGAAGGCCAGAATGCCGGAATGACGCCGACGATGATCGCACCCAGCAGAATTCCAATCAAGCCTCCGACCGCGGTGAGAATGATCGCCTCCAGAGTGAATTGCAGAAGGATGTCCCGTTTGCGGGCGCCGATGGCTTTGCGCACGCCGATTTCGCGGGTTCTTTCGGTGACGCTGACCAGCATGATGTTCATCACGCCTACGCCGCCGACGATCAGACCTACGCTGGAGATGGCGAACATTCCCACGAAGAGCATGCCAGTGAGCTGGTTCCAAACATCGGAGATCGAATCGGAGGTGAATACGGCAAAGTTATCCGGCTTATTGTTGGCGACTTTGCGGCGCCGGCGCAGCAGTTCGCGAATCTCGTCGATGGCCTTTGGCATATCGTCGTGCGACGTGGCCTTGACGCTGATCCAGTGCTGCTTTAATTCAGGATGAAGTTTGCGCAGAGTGCTGAGCGGAAACTCTACCTTATTGTCTTCCGGATTTTTCCCGCCGCCAAACACCGACTTCACGGCTTTCATGACTCCGATTACTGTGAAAAGCTGGCCTTCGATGCTTACTTCTTTTCCCAGAGGACTGGCGTTGCCAAATAACTCCTCAGTAGTGTCGGAGCCTAGCAGCACCACCGGGGACCGGTGTTCGTCATCGACTTCGGAAAACCACCGTCCCGACTCGATCTGCAAGTCGAACACTTCTTTGGCCGAGGATTGCCCGCCTTCTAAAATGGTGTTCTTGGCCTTCTTGTCCTGGTATTTCACCGCGAAAGTTCCCACCCCCAATTCGGGGCGAAAATATCGTACCCCGGCATTCACCGCCTTTACATGGGGCAGGTCTCGCATGGCGACGGCGTCGTCGTAGGTGAGCTCTTTGCGGGTGCGCATCTCTTCGGTGGGCCGGCCGAAAGTAAAGGGTTCGATGTGAAAGGCGAAAATAACATTGGAACCGATGCTGGAAACGACCTGACGAACATTGTCATCCAGGCCGCGGCCGATAGAGGAAACGCCGATGACCATGGCGACGCCGATCACAATACCCAACACCGTCAGCGCGGAACGCAGCTTGTTGCCGCGGATGGTGTCCGTCGCCATTTGGATAATTTCGCCGAATTCGTCTTTGTGAATCATAAAAATTGAGCAATTGAGCGATTGGGTGATTCGGCGATTGAAAAACCTAAAGTCAAAACCGATCAACTGGTTTTCAATCGCACAATCACTCGATCACACAATCGCTAATTCCCTACGTTTCAAACCTCAAGGCCACGATCGGGTCCAGCTTCGCGGCTTTACGCGCGGGATAGACTCCGAAAAACACTCCCACGCTGGCGGACACAACCAGCCCGGCCGCGACTGCCCAAAGCTTGATGGCCGAAGGCATCCCGATCAAGAGAGTCACTAATAGAGCGCCCACGACTCCCAGCAACACACCCAGAGCACCGCCCGCGAGAGCCAGAGTGACCGACTCGATCAAGAATTGCAGCAGCACATCGCTACGCCGTGCCCCCAGCGCCTTTCGGATGCCAATCTCGCGCGTACGCTCGGTTACCGACACCAGCATAATGTTCATGATCACTATGCCTCCGACGACCAGCGAAATACAAGCGATTCCGATGGTAGCGATGAAGAACGTGGAGCTGAAGTCGGTCCAGATGCCAAGCAGGCTGGCGTTGGTTTCAATGTCGAAACTGTCTTCGCCCCCGGGCGTGTCGTGGCGTTTGGCGCGGAGTGCGGCACGGGATTCATCGACCGCCTCGTCGAGTGGAACACCCGCGCTATAAGCTTTCCCCGAAATTCGAATACTGTTGTTGTGTACGCCGTATTGCTTTAGGAACGATGTGATGGGAATCATCACGTAATTGTCGGCACTCTGGCCCAAGGTTGTACCCTTCTTCGCGCCTACACCAATGACCTGGTACGTCCAACCATCGAGGCGAATTTCCCTGCCGATGGGGTCCGTCCCTGCCATCAGATGGTCGACGATATCCGTGCCCACTACCGCGACCGGGGCGCGGTTATTCAAATCCGTCTCGTTAATCATGCGTCCCGCGCTGAGGTCCGTGTCATAAATCGGAGCCATCGAGGGAGTGATTCCGCGCACGGACGTATCGCTGATGGATTGCTCGGCGTACTTCACATGGCCGGCTTCGTTGCGGACCACCGCGCCGATGTATTCGCAATGGCGGCAGGCATCGGCGACCGCCTGGAAATCCTCCATGTTAATGTCTTTGCGCTTCTCGCCTTCGAGGAAGTGGTCGACGTTGGTGACGGCAGGAGAGACTTTGAAGATGATGAAGACATCCGCACCGAGGTTGAAAACTTTCTGCGCGACGTAGTCGTTAATGCCGGAGACGAACGTCACGACCGCGATGACGGCGGCGACTCCGATGACCACGCCCAGTAAGGTGAGCACGGAGCGCAGCTTGTTCGCCCACAGCGACTGTAAGGCGATTCGGATGGCTTCGGCGACGTTCATGCACTTTTCGGCTTCCGGCTTCCGATCAAGCTAAGTCTATCAGCCAAACGGCGTAGGTCGGAGGCAGATCCTTAATGTTTTATACGCAGGCGCTGGGAGGCTGGTTCCGGGCGCCGGAAGCGGAGGTTATAATGATGAAGTTGGCAGCTGGACCGGACGGCCGCTTTTCGCGTCTTTACTGGAAACGGTGGGGGCACGGGGAGAGGAAAGTCCGAACTCCACAGAGCGGTGTGCCGGATAACGTCCGGGAGGGCGGGTTCAAGCCCGTTCGACGGAAAGTGCCACAGAGAACATACCGCCCGCGTCTTCGGATGCGGGTAAGGGTGAAAAGGTGCGGTAAGAGCGCACCGCCGCGGCAGTAATGCAGCGGGCAGGGCAAACCACACACGGAGCAAGACCAAATAGGGAGGAAGCCCGGGACTTGATTTTCACGAATCAGGTTGCGGGCACGTGCCGGCTCGGTGCGTCAAACCTTCGGGTAGGTCGCTAGAGCCACAGCAGTAATGCGTGGCCCAGAGGAATGGCCGTCCAGCGGGAGCAATCCTGCGGACAGAATTCGGCTTACAGGTCCGGCTGCCATAATTTTCAATAGCTTAGGCTACGTTCGATTTTGCCTAGCTGAAGTGCTTCAACAAAAGCTGTTCAACGAAACCCAGAACGCTCACAACAGATTCTCGCTGAATCTCGTTCCAGTTAGCGTGTAACGCACGATTGCGAAAGGTCAGGTAGGACTGCGCTATTCCTATCTGTGGCGACTTAATCACGTCGGCATCTTTGAGTTCTTCAAAACGTCGGCGAGGTCATCTTTTCCTACCACCCCGGCGAGACTCCCACCCATTCTCCGAATCGTGTCCTCAAATGCTGCTGCGGTTAGAACTGACGCGACGTTCTTCGCATTGTCTCCCGGTTCGTCCAAGACAGTTCGTGCCAGTTGAATCAGATCGGTCAGCACTTCCCCGGCTATCTGGTGTCGCAGACTGCCGGTGAGACCCAATTCGATCTCACGCTTCAGATTTTTCAGAGCGCCTATCGCCTCATTCGAAATGGCATTGTCTCTGCGGATGTGGTTCGCGTGTTCCTTTGAGATAGCCGCAAGGCGTGCCGTGAAATGTTTCAGTTGGGTGCTATCTTCTCCGTACACAAGCGAAAGAAGGCTGACGCATCCGTGCGGCAGTTGAGCAATCTTATCGTGAGTGTCAGTAATCAGCATTTCGTCAATTCGCTTCAGGATGTAAGCGCTGTCCATCTCGGCATTGTAGCTCAGATTCGCCTTGTGTTCGCCAATAAAGAAATGATACGTTCATCTAATGGCGCAAGAGATCGAACACCCGTCTCCAGCTTTCATTGAAAAGGCGCGCCGCCTGTTGCTGAACAAAATGGAAGCTGAGCGGAAACGAATTGAGCAATACGGACAAGTGCATCCGATAGCCGCGATACAGAACTTCGGGCAAACTCTAGTTGCGGTTGGCGGCAAGATCTACGGAATCGACCCGAAGCTCTATTTCGCTGACTTCTTGCGTATGCACGTAGAAGAGGTTTTTGGTCGTGACTGGTGGATAAAGGAAGCAACGAAATCGCAAGCCGACCGCCATCTGGTTGCCAGTGGGTTGTTGAAAGTGACCGTTACATGAGCACTTAGCCGCTGCAGCCGGGGATCACGAAGAGGCGTACCGAGTGCGATTACGGCGGCATTCAGAGCCTTCGCCTACGATCTTTACATAGTTGCGCATCACGACGGCTTGGATGAGTTGTTTGTAAGTCGATTGAAGAATCCAGGTTTGTTTCAAGGTGCGCGACATGAGCTATTTGCCGAAGCGACGTGCATCCGAACTGGGTGCTCGATCGAGCGAGAGGACGAACAGGACGGGAAGACGCGGCACGCTGAATTTACAGCAACGCATAGAGCTACAGGTCAGAGACTTTCAGTCGAAGCGAAGAGCAGGCATCGACCCGGTGTTCTAGGCAGGCCGGGAACGGCAGAACCTCACGAGAGACTAAGCCTGTGGTTTGGAAAACTGTTAAGCCGTGCTGGTCGAAAGAAAACCTCGCACCCTTTGGTTGTTTTCCTCGATGTCAATTTGCCTTTCGGTCTCGCAGATCACTTCCTTGCACACGGCGTGGGAGGTGCGCTGTCCCCGCGCATGGTGCGTCAATTGGAGCGCGTGCGGCACGAGAATGGCGAAAGAGACCCCTACAGCATGGTTGTTTTCAGCAATCATCCGCACCATTACGCAGCAAAGGACGAAAAAGACCAGAAGCATGTGCTGTCGGTCCAATCGGAAGATTCGTCGGCGGATGGAGGGGCGCTCGGGGGCATTCATCAAGCCGCGACTCTCTACGGAAACGTTCCAAACGAATTCCCCAAGGAATAGCCGAACGAGGCTTTCTTCGTGCGGGCTCGGTGCGTCCAACATTCGGGTAGGTCGCTAGAGCCGCGCAGCGATGCGCGGCCCAGAGAAATGACCGTCCCGCTGGAGAAATCCGGCGGACAGAATTGGGCTTACAGGTCCGGCTGCCATAAATTTCTTCAATGGAGTTCCCATCGCCACCCCTCCCGTCTCCTGTCGATTACGTACTTATATATGTACAATGAGCGGGGTTCCCGAGGACATGCCATGAAGCGATTTTTTATTTTGGGTTTGATTTGCTCTGCCGTCACATTGAACCTGGCCCTAGGCCAGAGTAGCCCCGCCATTCCGCCTTATAAAGATTCCAGCCTGCCTGTAGATCAACGCGTGCAGGATTTGCTGGGGCGTATGACTCTCCAGGAAAAAGTTGCCATGTTGAGCGGCGCCGATTGGATGCAGAGTGTTGCTAATGAACGGCTGGGAATTCCATCCATAAAAATGTCCGATGGACCACTCGGCATACGTTCGTGGTCCGGCCCCTCCGCCAAGACGAACGCGGAAACTGCCAAGAAAAAAGTGACCACGACCGCGTTCCCCGCCGGCGTGGCCATGGCTGCGACTTGGGATACTGACCTGGTGCAAAGCGAGGGACAGGCGATCGCTCAGGAAATGAAGGCTCTGGGGCGCGACATGATTTTGGGACCGACGGTGAACATCAACCGGACGCCTTTATGGGGGAGAAATTTTGAAGGGTACGGCGAAGATCCATATCTCACCAGCCGGTTGGGAGTGGCTTACATCAAGGGAGTGCAGGGCGAGGGCGTGATCGCGACGGTAAAGCATTTTGACGCCAACAACGAGGAGTTCGAACGGCATCGCATTAATGCCGTGATTGGCGAGCGCGCGTTGCACGAAATTTATTTTCCGGCGTTCAAGGCGGCGGTGCAGGAAGGCGGCGTCTGGTCGGTGATGTCGGCTTATAACAAGGTGAACGGTGTGTACTGCGCCGAGAATCCTTTCCTGTTAAAAGACACATTGCAGAAGGAGTGGGGCTTTAAAGGGTTTGTCGTGTCCGATTGGGGCAGCACCTATAGCACCGCCGCGACAGTGAATGCCGGCACGGATTTGGAGATGCCCGGTGGTGAGCCGGCCAAAAAGTGGCTGGACACGTCGAAGTCGAAAGCAGCGGGCAATGGCGGAGCGTGGCTGGTTCCGGAGAAAGTCCTCGCGGAAATATCGGCGGGAAAAATTTCCACGGCTGCGATCGATGACAATGTAGGCCGCATTCTACACATAATCTTCGTTAGTGGACAATTCGACAAGCCTCACCATGACGCAACCGGAGACGTCGATACGCTGGAGCAGCGGGCGGTGGCGCGCAAGGGCGCAACCGAGAGCATTGTTCTTCTGAAGAATGAGGGCGATTTGCTGCCGCTCGATGCGGCGAAGATCCACTCCGTGGTTGTGATCGGGCCCAATGCTGCGGTCGCACAGACTGGTGGCGGCGGCAGTTCGCTGGTGACGCCGAAATATTCGGTCTCTCCGCTAAAGGGCATTCAGGATCGAGTTGGACAGGGCGTGCAGGTAAGTTATGCATTGGGCGCGGCGATGGAGGGCGAGGATCCCGGCAAGGACGCTCCCGCGGAGCGAGAGCGTCTGAGGAATGAAGCCGCAAATGCCGCCGCGAAAGCGGACGCCGCCATCATCGTCGTGGGTCGCTCGCCAAAACTTGAGTCGGAGGATTTTGATATCAAATCGCTCGATCTGCCCGCGGGGCAGGATGAGTTGATCGAAGCCGTATCAAAAGTTAATAAACACACCGTCGTCGTGATCAATGCGGGCGGGCCGGTGATTATGTCGAAGTGGATTGGCGAGGTACCCGCGATTGTGGATATGTGGTACGGCGGGCAGGAAGGCGGAAACGCAATCGCGGATGTGCTGTTCGGTGCGGCGAATCCATCGGGAAAACTTCCGGTTTCTTTTGTAAAACGGTGGGAGGATTCGCCGGCGTACGGGCATTATCCGGGCGAGCATTTGCAGGTGGAGTATGCGGAAGGAATTTATATGGGCTACCGCTATTTCGACAAGAACAATGTCGAGCCGCTGTTTCCCTTTGGCTACGGGCTTTCCTATACCAAATTCGATTACAGCGATCTGAAGGTTTCGGATGATGCATCGTCGGGCCCGGTAGAAGTGAGCGTACAGGTTCGCAACAGTGGTTCACGCGCGGGTGCGGAGGTGGTGGAGCTTTATGTACATGATGGACATTCAAGCGTGGACCGACCCGTCCAGGAGCTGAAGGGTTTTCAGCGAGTGAGTTTGGCACCGGGCGAGCCAAAAGTAGTGCATTTTACGCTTGATAAGAATGCGACTGCTTATTACAGCACCGCGAAAAAAGACTGGGTAACGGAGCCAGGACAATTTGATGTGCTGGTCGGAGCTTCGTCGCGGGATATCCGGGTGAAGGGTTCGTTTATGGTGAAATGAGTGGGCGCTTATTGACAGTTCCCGCGGTCTCCGATTCAATAGCTTATGTAGCAGCGTGGCCCTGAGAACTACGTTTTGGTCCATATGCCCTAAATTTATTTCAGGAGAAACAAAATATGTCAGCACCCAGTCGCCGGCCGGAGATTCGCCGGCGCCGCGCTCGTCAGCATAAGATCACTACATTGCGGAAACGCCTTGCTTCAGCGCAGACCGACACCGACCGAACCCGGGTTACCGCTAAGCTGAACAAACTGTCCATCGCTTCGCCGGGCCAGCCTTTGCTGAAGTAAACCCACACAATTCAAAGCGTCTCGGGACGGTGAGCACGGTGCTCGCCGCGTCATGCCACGCCCGTCGTGGTTTTGTGATCCGTTGCCGTCGACTTTCCGCACGATTCCATGTTGGCTGCAGGACTGAGAGTTTCGCGATAGACGGCCATCATGCGGCGTACGGATTTTTCCCAGGAGAACTTGGCGGCCTGGCGGCAGCTGCGCTCCTTCATTTTTTCGCGGAGCGGCTGATCGAGAAGAACCCGGTGCAAGGCGCGCATGATTTCGAAAACATTTTCCGGGTGGACGAGCACCGCGGCATTGCCCACTACTTCAGGCAGCGAAGAGACGTTCGAAGTAACGACCGGCGTGCCGTGCGCCATCGCTTCCAGTGGCGGCAGGCCGAAGCCTTCATACAACGACGGGAAGACGAAGATTTTGGCGGCGTCGTAGAAGGTGCGCAGAACTTCGATGGGCACAAACCCCAGGAAGCGCACATCATTCTGCACGCCGCTACGGATCACAGTGCGGCGCAGGTCGGGATTGCCGGAAACATCATCTCCAATAATGATGAGTTTCAGGTCGGGAAATAATTGATCTTTTTCCAACTCGGTCTTCAACGCGGAGAAAGCCTCAATCATGCGGACTACGTTTTTGTGCGGGCTAATTCTTCCCGCGTAAAGCAGAAAAGGATACGTTACCTGGTAGCGCTCGACGATCAACTGACGGTCTGCGGGATGTGCGTGCGTGCGCAGCAGCCTCTCGTCGATGGCGTTGTAGACCACCTCGATGCGGCCGGATGGGATGTTGAAAAGTTTCTCGATTTCCAGCTTGGTAAAATTCGAAACCGCAAAAATGCGAGCGGCTCCGTGCAACACCCGCTTGGTCAACTGAAAATGCAGCGATCTCCAGAATCCGGTCTGCTCGCGCGCCCGTGACAGATGCTCGAGAATGTCGTGCACCGTCATTACATAAGGGCACGAAAGGGCTCTGGGCACGGAAAACAAATTCGGGATGTGCACCAGGTCGCATTCCAGCCGCTTTACCGCCGTGCGAAACTCCCGGAAGCTTTTGAGCGAACGCTCCGGTCCGCCCAGCGGAACGGTGTGAAAGTTCGGCGGCAGCGAGCCGATTTCCTTTACTTTCGCGGGAGATCCAACGAGGAAATAAGTGGTCTCAACATCCAGCCGTCCGAGAGTACGGACGACATTGCGTATATAGGTACCAACGCCGAACTCCGTCATGCGCCGAATATCGATGGCGATCTTCACTGGAGGCATTTAACCACAGACCGAGCGCAACCTCACAGCAGAAATAGGATTGGAGTACTTAGGCCCGCACTTCCGTCTGCGCCTTGGCCCTGCGCTCGGCGTACAACGGAAATGCTTCGCAAAGGGCGAGCACTTCCTTGCGGATTCGCGCCAGTACCGACGCGTCAGTGCGGTGAAGCAGCGCATCTGCAATCCAGAGGCCGACCTGCCGCATCTCCACTTCCTTCATTCCGCGCGTAGTCAGAGCCGGAGTGCCAATACGAATGCCGCTGGGCTTCAGCGGCGGGTTGACATCGAACGGAATCGCATTCTTGTTGACGGTAATTCCGGCCTCGCCCAGCGCCTTCTCGGCCTCGCTACCCAGCATTCCCTTGGAGAAGACATCGACCAGCATCAAGTGCGTATCGGTGCCACCGGAAATAATGCGAAAGCCTTCGGCTGCCAGCGTTTCCGCCAACACTTTCGCGTTAGCTACTACTTGCTTCGCGTAGTCACGGAAGGCAGGCTGCATGGCTTCCTGAAAACAAATCGCTTTGGCCGCGATGATGTGCATCAACGGGCCGCCCTGCATGCCGGGGAAAACAACTTTGTCAATCGCTGCCGCAAACTCCGCCTTGGAAAGAATCATCCCCGCACGCGGTCCGCGCAGCGTTTTATGAGTGGTCGAAGTCACGATGTGGGCGTGCGGAACGGGCGAGGGGTGCGCGCCTCCAGCGACGAGCCCGGCGAAATGCGCCATATCGACGAGGAACAACGCGCCGACTTTGTCCGCAATCTGGCGCATGCGGGCGAAATCGATAATTCGCGGATAGGCGCTTCCACCGCCGATGATCAGCTTCGGTCTGTGTTCTTCGGCCAGTTTCTCGAGAGCATCGTAGTCAATGGTTTCTGTTTCCTTCGTCACGCCGTAGGGAACGATCTTGTAAGTCTTGCCGGAAAAATTCAGATGATGTCCATGCGTAAGGTGGCCGCCGTGAGCCAGGTTCAATCCAAGAATAGTATCGCCGTGCTGGAGCACGGCTGCATAGGCTTCCATGTTGGCTTGCGATCCGGCATGAGGTTGCACGTTGGCGTGTTCGGCGCCGAATAATTTCTTGGCACGGTCGCGCGCGAGGTTCTCGACGACGTCCGAGTATTCGCAGCCGCCGTAGTAACGTTTGCCGGGATATCCCTCGGCATATTTATTCGTAAATACCGAGCCGGCAGCCTCGAGCACCGCTTCGCTGACAAAATTTTCCGAGGCGATTAGTTCCAAGCCTTCGTGCTGGCGGCGGGCTTCGTTGTCGATGGCTGCGGCAATGTCGGGATCGGCTTCATACAGCGGGCGGTACATATTTGTGTCGGAAGAATTCTTCATATTATTTACCTTGCAGATTCGTATACGTCGGGGTTGTGCCGCTCCATATATTTCTCCGGAGCCTGTACCGGGGTAAAGCCAAACTTCGAATACAGCCCGTGCGCATCACGCGTCAAGAGAATCCAGCGGCGCAGATTCTGAAGCGCGGGATGCTGCACGATGCATTCCATCATCCACTTGCTCAAACCGCGTCCGCGATGTGTTTCCAGCACAAAAGCATCGCCGAGATAGGCCACTGTTGCAAAGTCACTGATGACCCGGGCAAAACCAACCTGGGCGCCGCTACCATCGTAAATGCCGAAGCACAGCGAGTGCTCAATCGACCGCGTCACAACTTCACGCGGAATTCCTTTAGCCCAATAACAATCAGACAGAAAGCCATGAACCACATCGAGACTCAGGCGTTCACGATCGGTGCTGATCACAAACTCGCCATGCGCGTACTCCATTACCGCTTCGGGTTCAGTTATACGCACAGGCATCCCCACATTCTACCGCTTCATCCGCCGCCAAAACTCTACCCTTCAAAGGCCGTGCGCAAAAACGAAGCCAGGTGCCAGCCATCCATGAACTTATACGGCGTCTCGCCCATCGTGTAATGACCGCAGGGAAGAACGACTAATTTGTAATCCAGGCCGTGACGTTCGAATTCTTCCACGACGTTGCGGGAGAGTTCGGGGAGGAAAGTCAGATCGTACTTCGCATAAATGATCAGGGACTTTCGCGGCCAGCGCGAAAATTTATCGAAGTAGGCCATTGGGCTCACCGCGAGCCACGATTGACGCAGAGTTTCGAGGTTCGTCTCCGATTCGATTCCCTGCCGGATGTGGCGCGTGGACTGGCCGTGCCAGACTACATCGGCAACGTAGGTCGACGCATGATTAAAGGCCGCGACTTTTATGCGCTGGTCGTGTGCGGCTGCGATGAAGGCGTAACACGATCCCAGACTTGTACCGACAATTCCGAGCTTGTTATAGCCCTGCTGCTCAAGCCAATCGAGGCAGCAGCGGACATCAACCACGCCTTGCCTCACGGCATCGAGCGTACGGCCGATGTTGGCGGAGACGGCGTAATCTGCGCGGCTGATTTCGGCGGGCATGCGGATATCGTGATAAGGCATGGTGAGCCTCAGCACCGAAATACCCAGCATATTCAGGAGTTTGCACAGGCTCACATAGGCGATGGCATCGGCGTTCCAGTGCGGAAGGAGGACGATTGCGCGGCGCCCTCGCGCGGGAAACCAGCGCGCATTTACCAGATTATTTTCGGGATATGGCGTTTTCACCGGCGCGGTGAAGCGCAAGAAATCCGCGAACGTGCCTTTTACCTTCGCTTCCAACTTCGGGTCGGGAACTTCCCGCGTGGAGAAGACTTTAACTTCACGCGTCTCCAGGCGAAAATCGGTTGGCGACTTGTAGGAAAAGAACTCGTCGCTGGCGACGACGATGCGACGATTGAAATCAACTAAGAATTTCGCGGGTTCGTCGACCGCTTGTCCGGGAGGCGTACCGTTGCGGCACGGCCAGTCGCGCGCCCAATCTGTGCCCCACTCCAGCGGACGGACTACCCGATTGTTATCCACCGAAGTGAGCCGGTGCTCCCAGTCATACATCCATTGTGCGTAGCGCGAAGGCATGGTCAATCTTCTAGTTTAACAAGCGGGGCATACTACTCTGAGGCGCGAACATTCAACGGTTGCAATAAGCAATTGGCACACGGCATTTGATGCTTAAATGGAACGCCAAGAAAGGATGACGTGTTTCAGTTAGCGTATCTTCTCGGCACGCGCTTGGAAATGTTGCACAGGATTTCGTAGGGCGAACTGTTCGCCAGGCGTGCGTGTTCCAGCGCATCGACGCTCAATCCGTCGCTGGCGCCGAGCAGAATCACTTCATCCCCGACGGCAATTTCTGGAATGCCCGTGACATCTACTAACGTGAGATCCATCGAAATGCTGCCGATGATGGGCGCATAGTGGTCGCGGACGATAACGCGCCCGCGATTGGAGAGCTGACGATTGTATCCGTCGGCGTATCCTACGGGAAGAACGGCAACGCGCGCCGGAGCTTTGGTGACATAGGTTCCACCATAGCCCAAAGCTTGATTGGCCGCAAAGTTCCGCATAGAAAGAATGCGTGTCTTCCACGTCAGGACTGGCTTTACAGGAAGTCGCAATGTGCCTCCACTAACTTCCCTGCCCGCCCGCTGGAATGGCAAGTAATAACCGTAGAGCGCGACGCCGGGCCGCACCATCTTTTTCCACGTTTCGCGACGCGAGATCAGCGCGCTGGTATTGGCCATGTGGATCAGTTCAGGATCGAAGCCTGCCGCTCGCACCATGCGCTGCGCCTCTTCAAAACGGCGCTCTTGTTCGGCTACGGACGGCGCGTCCATAATTTCGGATGAAGCTAAGTGAGTGGAGAGGCCTTCCAGAAGCAAATGCGGAGCTGCAGTCAAGGCTTTGAGCACGGCGGGAAGTTCATCCAGCGAAACTCCGAGGCGGCCCATGCCCGTGTCCACTTTCAAATGGACAGCGTGGCGCTGGTTTCCGCGTGCTGCGGCGGTCTCCAGCGCCTCAATGTGCCAAGGCTCCCAGACCGTTGGAGTCAGCTTGAGGCGGACGATCTCGTTTTCTTCGCCGCGCCAGAAACCTGTCATCAACAAAATGCGCGACTCGATCCCGGCATCGCGAAGAGGAATTGCTTCGTCAAGTGACGTAACACCCAGCCAGCGCGCGCCTTCAGCTTCGAGAGCGTGAGAACATTCCATGGCGCCGTGGCCGTAGGCATCGGCCTTCACTACGGCACATACGGTCACTCCCGCGCCGGCATGTTTGACAACCGTGCGAAAGTTTTGCCGCAAGTTGGTGAGCGAAACTTCGGCCCAGGTAGGACGCGTGGCCACACGGCCCGGAATTTCTATAGTTGTCGCCACTGAACTGGATTATAGCGGGAGTAACGTGCACCTTCAGGTTACGCTCGGGCTACTCCCGCTTGATTTCTTCCGCTTCTGAGCTTCGCCACTCAGTTTCCGGCCAGCGAGAAGTTCACCGTGATTTGAGTTTCCACTTCGACGGGCTCGTTGTTCAGAATGTAAGGACGGTAGCGCCATTGGCGGACCGCGTCTAGCGCGGCCGGAACCAACATGGGATGTCCGCTGAGGACACTAAGATTTTCTATTGTGCCCTGCTTGCTGATTGCAGCCTGGAGCACGACGGTACCCTGAATCCGCGCACTGCGCGCCAGTGGAGGATACGCTGGCTGAACTTTGCGAATTAAATTGCCTTCGCTTATGTGAGAGAGGCGAAGCGTATGAACAATAGGTGCTGGCGGCGCGGGAGCCGGCAAAACTGGCCGCGCACCACTTTCCAATATGCTCTGGATTCCGCGCGGATCTCCTCCCCCTGCGTCTGGAATATAAGGACCGGAGCCGGCGACCGGTGGACCGTCATCAATTGGAGTTGGTTTCCCTATCGTTGGTTGCGAGTGCGGCTGGAAGATGATTTGAGTTGGATCTATTGGAGCGTGACTTGATCCCGCGTGTGCGCGAATAGTTGGGCCTTCGGTTGGTTGGCCCAAACTGATGGGCGTTGAGAGCTGATGAAACGAGGGTAGCCCCATGGGCCGCAAGAGTGGCAGCAGTAGTAATACACCAGTAACGAAGGCCTGCAATCCGAACGAGGTTAGAGCGGTCCAGCCACGGCGCGAACGCTCCGACCAGGAAGAATCGAGTGTGTTCGAAAACAAATTTCTCCCAGAGATGCTTTCAACCATGGTGTCCTCCAAATGAAACGGTTGTTGTTAAGGACACCAAGGCCGTGATGCGCGGATGCGATCTGAGAAATAAAAAAGACCGCGCGGAAGCGCGGTCTTTGGGAACTTTCCCGACGCGTACAGTGTCGAGGAAAAAGAATTACTTCGGCGGAGTAGTAGCCGCCGGCTTGGGAGCTGCTGGCTTCGTAGCTGCGGGCCGAGGCGCTGCGCCAGACGCTGCCGGAGCAGGCACGCCGGACTGGGTGTTGTAGAGATCGACTACCGCCTTGGTGATGTCGCCGCCGTCGCCGTACCAGAGGATCGGGCTCTGCGGCCAGGGGTTCGAGGTATCAACGATCATGGCGAAACCGCTTTCCTGGGCATGCTTCACGATCACGGGCGCCATCTTTTGCAGAATGCGCTGAAAAATTTCTTTCTGCTGGTTCTGCGCGTCTTCCTGGGCATCCTGCACCGATCGGTCGAAGATCTTCTTCTTGGACTCGATCTGCTTCTGAAGTGTGGCTTTGGCGTCGTCGTTCAGCTTGTCGCTTTGGGTAGCATATTGTTTCTGCAAAGCTTCGAGTTCGTCGTTCTGAGCTTTCAGCTCGTTTTGTTTTGGCTCCAGCTTTTTCTTTAAATTGTCGAAGTCGCGCTGTCCTTCATTGGTGCCGATTACAGCTTGCTCAATGTTGATGGTTCCGATTTTTGAGCCGGCAGCACCGGTTGCAATGGGGCTGGAGGCTGCGGGCGAAGTGACCGGGCCCGCGGGGGCAGCGGCACTGCTGGTTTGGGCAAAAGCGGAGACCATGGAGAACGCCGCAATGGCCAGGAAAGAACGCAGAACCTTGCTTGTCATCGGATCGCTTAAACTCCTTGGAACATGATTGCGCAATTTGGCTTGCGCAACATGGTTCCGGACCTACTTAGATTTACCCTTTTTCAGGCAACGCTGGGAAGGCGTACTGGATTGCCAGCATCACACGCCGGGGTTGCGGACGTGTCGTCCACCCTTGATCAACTTCCTGCAATGGTGTGGATCGAAGCTAATTATAGAGAGCATGGTCGGGCGACGTCAAACGGCCTTGCGCACAATGTCACAAGATTAGAACGTGGTCGCGACGGTAAAGCGGAAAGTTTTTCGCGGTTCACGCAGCAGGAAGCTGGGCGCATACGTATTGACGGCCTGCTTATAGGTGTAATCCCCCGCAGGGCCTACCGGGAACATGGAACGCGTAATCGGGATGGGCGGCGTCGCCGGGTTATCCAGGCGCAGCGGGTTGTAGGCCCAATAGATACGGAAGGGCGCGTTGATGACGGGCAGGAACATTTGGAGTTCGAGACCGGTGGACATTCTCGGCTTCCAGTTGGTCGAGCCCAACACTTGTAACTGTTGCTTGGGCACAGGGTTCAAGATGCTACCGGGAGTACATCCGGTACCGCTGGCCGTGGCCGTAGCTTGATCCTGCGCAGGACAGCCGAACTGCTGGCCGATGACCTGATCGTATTGCTCCTGCGCGATCTGCAACTGCGAAGGACGAAGAATGGGATCGATGCCCGCGTCCATAAAGGGCGCGAGGGCGACCGGTCCGTAGATCGTGATGCGGTACTCGAAGTTGGTAACGATGCTGAGATCGCCGCCGGGGAAGGTAATCTGATCCACGGGGATCGGCACGGTCAGAGCACCCAGCAGCGGGTTCTGGGGGTTCTTCAAGACAACTGTTCCATCGGGATTTCTGAGGGCGATGGAGCCAACGCTGGGCAAGAACGCTACCGGCGAAACGGAACGAATGTCGAAGCCGCGAAGATCGTTCTCGCCGCCCATGTAAGAGCGCTGGAATGGAGGTGCGACCAAGCCCCCGTAGCCACTGATGAAGGATCCTTGAAAGTTGAAACCCAAGGCATTGCGCCGGTTCTGGATGGGGATGAACTTTTTGAACTGAACGATCGGGCGAATCGAGTGAACTGTGCCGCCAAGTCCGGCCAATTCCGCGCCCACGGTGAACTGTTTTCCATGGTGAGGCGAGATCGGGCTGTCGATGGTGTTGAAGGAAAAGTTGGGGAAAATCTTGCTGGTGATAATTCCTTCGAGGGCGTTGGGGCCGGAGATTCCGCGGAAGGCTAGGAACTCAAACAGATTCTTCGATGCCGAACTTAGGGCGATGAGTGAAGAGCGGTCGAACGAGTAGGTAACCCCGACGCGCTTGAAAGAGCGGTGGAGCGCGTAGCCCAAGGAGGAAGTGAATCCGGCGCTGGACTGGCTGTAATTTTGCAGATTTTGCAGAACGGCGTTGGGCAGATTCAGATTCTGCCCGCTGAAAACGGAGAGCTGCCGAGCCTGGTTGTAACTGACCTTATTCAGATAGACGTTGAATCCGAACTGCAGCGGGCGGTCAAAGAGATAGGGCTGTGTGAATCCGAAACGGACGCTGCGCGCCAGGTTTCCGAGGCTGGCCTGGACTTGCAGTGTTTCGCCGAGGCCGAGGAAGTTGTTGGTGGCGTAGTTGATACCAATGAAAGCGCCCTCGAGTCCGCTGACGCCACCGTTCAGTCCAATGCTGTTCTTGCCTTTTTCATGGACTTTCAGGGTGAGGTCAACCAGCCCATCTTTCTCATCGAGTTTGCGGTCGGTGATGTTGGGATCGTCGGGCTTGAGCTGGTCGAAATATCCCAGCTGATTGAGACGGAGCAAGCTCAATTCCCAGAGACGCGAATTGTAGATGTTGCCTTCTTCGAGGGCGATTTCGCGGCGGATTACTTTGTCGCGGGTGGTGGTGTTGCCCTGGAATTCAATGCGGCGAACGTAGAACTGTTTGCCTTCGTCGACGTCGACGTCGAGGAAGATCTGTTTCTTATCGTCGTCAAAACGAGTGTCAGGAACGGACGTGAAGTTGATGTAGCCTTGTTCACCGTAGGCTTTGCGCAGGTTTTCGAGACCTTTAGCAACTTTATCTTTGCTGAAGATATCGCCGTCTTTGATGGGGAACAGATTGCGTAGAGCTTTTACGTTTGAGACGGCCTTATTGTTCTTGAATGTGATGGAACCCAACGTGTAGCGGTCGCCTTCCTCGATCGGCATGGTGATATCGACGGACTTACCGGCGCCGCTTTGCAGGAGCGGAATGTGCCCGCCCTTGTGTCCTGTATCGTGAATTTGCGTTTTGGGTTCGTTCACGATGACTTTGAAATATCCACGGTTCTGGTATTCGTTGCGGACGCGTTCCGTATCTTCATCGAGCTTAGTAGCGTCGTAGGTTCTGGCAAAGATATTTTCCAGGAAGATGGAGTGCGGAACGCCGATAGGGCGCAGGTTCTTCATCGCATAGCGCAAGGTTCGGGCCTTGACGTTCTTATTGCCCTCGAACTTGATCTTGCCGACTTTTACCTTCGGGCCTTCTTTGACAACGAATGTAATACCAACGGCGGCGGGAGGAATTTGCCGAATTTCAGTTTTGATCGTCGAGAACTGGCGGCCGTGTTCGGAAAGCAAGCCTTTGATCGCGACTTCGGCTTTTTTCAATTTCGTCGGGTCGTACTGGCTTTCTACGGATAATCCAACTTTGGCTTCCTTGAAGCGGTCGAGAACGTCGCTGGTGGTTACGGAACTCAGGCCGACGTAGTTGATCTCGCGGATGGTGGGCTTTTCCTTGACCGTAATAATCAGCCGCCAGCCTTTGGGAGTTTGTTCACGGCTAAAGCGGATGTCTTCAAAGTAGCCGGCGTTCCAGAGGGCGTTAAAATCGCGCTCGAGGCCGGCAGGATCGTAAATGTCTCCGGGATGCGTGAAGATGCGGGCCTTAATCGTCTCGGCGGGAATCCGGCGGTTGCCCTGGACGTCGATTTCGGAGATCACGTCGGTTTGGGCCCAGCTCGCGGAAGCAAGAAAGATGGCCACGAGAATGCCCAGAGCCCATCCAGACCGCCTCATTCGGCGGCAAAACCGTGCGAATGAAGGAGATGGATTGGTGGAGGCTCCGGAATGGCGGCAGCCGTTCTCGGGCACAACGGTATCCGTATGAACGCGAAGATGAATCGCTAAGACCTCAGCCTCTGGGATATAGGAAAACGATCATTATACGGTAGAGAGAGAAAGCGTCCAAGTTGCCGCTCTTACTGACGGCCTCATGAAATGGAGTTGGTTGACTCCACTTCAACCAAGACGGAATAAAACGTGGCGGAGTTGCCCAGATCGGAAAGTTTTTCTGAAATGAACACATTTATATTCCGGAATCCGAGACCAAGATTGGGCCAACGCAGTCCGGCGGAGACAGCTCCGGGCTGCACTGCACAATCTATGCGAACTTTTAGGAGTTTTTCTCCCCGATTGTTATAAACCCGCACGACCAACCCATCGACGATACCACGGGCTTGGGCATCGGTGGAATGCATTTCCAAAAGATCTGCATATTCCATCTCTTGAGTCGGTGGCCTTAGGAATCAAAATAGCGGCTTCAAGAAGAACTATTTTCGGGCTATTTAATTTCCAGCACTTCTTTTTCTTTGGCCTTGCTCATCTCTTCCATCTTTTTGATTTCGTCGTCGGTGAGCTTTTGGATTTCTTCGAGGGATCGCTTTTCGTCGTCCTCGGTAATTTTTTTGTCCTTCATGGCTTTCTTGATGGCGTCATTGCCGTCGCGGCGGATGTTGCGGACGGCGGTGCGATGCTCTTCGAGGACTTTGTGGAGATGCTTGACCATATCCTGGCGGCGTTCTTGGGTAAGAGCGGGAACGGGCACGCGGATGAGTTTGCCGTCGTTCATGGGATTGAGGCCGAGTTCGGCGGTGCGAATGGCTTTCTCGATGGCTCCCACTTGCGAAGTGTCGAAGGGCTGCACGGTGATCAGTTGCGGCTCAGGCGCGTGGACCTGCGCAATCTGGTTGAGTGGCATCTGCGAGCCGTAATAGTCGACGGTGACGCTATCGAGCATGTGTACGGACGCGCGCCCGGTGCGGGTGGAGGCCATCGCTTTGCGAAAATCTTCGACCGCCTTTTCCATGCGCGTCTTCAGTTGTACGTAGGTTTCTTTGAGTCCGGGGATTGCGGCCATGGTGGGTGGGGCCATCTTTAGGGAGCTCCGTAAAAGTTCAGTATCAAAACGCTGAATTATAAACCTAAAACAAAGCTGCCACGGATTTGCACGGGGCATCACCGATCAGAAATTTGATAAATCCGTGAATATCAGTGAGAATGTGTGGCCAACTCTTACGCGCCTACTCGCGACCCAATCTTCTCTCCGCTGAGCACGCGGCGAATGTTGCCGTGCTGATTCAGGTTAAAAACGATAATCGGCAGATTATTGTCCTTGCAGAGGCTGATGGCGGTGGAGTCCATTACCTTCAGGCCGAGCCTTAAAACATCCATATAGGTGATATCGGAGAATTTCTTGGCGTCTTTCACCTTCATGGGGTCAGCATCATAGATGCCATCGACTTTGGTGGCTTTGAGAATGGCGTCGGCTTTGATCTCCATGGCACGGAGGGATGCGGCGGTATCGGTGGAGAAGTAAGGATTCCCGATGCCGCCTGCGAAGATGACGACGCGGCCTTTTTCAAGATGCCGGATGGCGCGGCGGCGGATGAAAGGCTCGGCGACTTGGTTCATCTCAATCGCGGTTTGCACGCGAGTGTAAACTTTTTGTTTTTCGAGTGCGTCCTGCAAGGCCAGCGCGTTGATTACGGTCGCGAGCATGCCCATGTGATCGGCGGAGACACGGTCCATGTCGCGGGCTTGGTCGGCAACGCCGCGGAAGAAGTTACCCCCACCTACGACAATGGCGAGCTGAACGCCGAGTTTGTGGACATCGGCTAATTCGGCGGCGACTTCGTGGATGCGGGCGGTATCCACGCCGAAGCCCTGGTTGGCGGCAAGAGCTTCTCCGGAAAGTTTAAGCAGAACACGCTTGAAAGCAGGGGCCGTAGTGGTCATGTGTTTTTCGGCGCCGGTGTCCTCCCGGCTTTTTTCGTACACAACAAAAAAAGGCGCCCAACCGGGCGCCTGAAACTACTCCGCTTTCTGTTCGGAAGGCTTGGTGATGGCGATGGTCTCGCCTGCGTCGCCGACCTTGAAACGCGCGAAACGGCGCACACTGATGTTCTCGCCCAGCTTGCCGATCTTCGCCGCAACGAGTTGCGCAATGGAGACGGTTTGGTCCTTGATGAAGGGCTGCTCGAGCAGGCAGACTTCTTCATAGAATTTTTCCATTTTGCCGGCGACCATCTTCTCGGCAATATTCTGCGGCTTGCCGGAGGCGACCGCCTGGGCGAGAAAGATATCTTTCTCGCGCGCAAAGTCTGCTGCCGTGACGTCTTCCTTGCGAACGTACTTAGGATCGCTGGCCGCAATGTGCATGGCGATATCGTGGACGAGTTCCTTGAAGTCATCGGTGCGGGCGACGAAATCGCTTTCGCAGTTGACTTCGAGGAGCACGCCGATCTTGCCTCCGGCGTGAATGTAACTGGTGACCGCACCTTCGCTGGTGACGCGGGTGGCTTTTTTCGCGGCCACAGAGACGCCCTTTTTGCGCAGAATCACGACGGCCTGCTCCATATCGCCTTTGGCTTCGGTGAGGGCTTGTTTGCAATCCATCATGGGCGCTCCGGTTTTTTCCCGGAGATCTTTTACTTGTGCTGCGGAAATGTTTGCCATAGTAGTGCTCATAAAATTAGCTTTCCAGTTAGTTATTGCTTACAAAGTTTGACCCGCGCCGGACGACCCGCGCGGGTCTGATGTCAGTGCCGGTTTTCGCTGAGAAAAATTGCCTCAGGGGCTAAAGCCCGAATATTTTGTGGGGCTTTGTGGCACGGCTAAAGCCGTGCCCTACCCAAAACACCTAAACCGTCTGGCTCTCCACTTTCGGAATATCGGCCTCGGCTTCTTCGTTGGCAACCGGCTTCTTATGCGTGCCCGGACCGAGCACTTCTTCCATGCTGATGTCTTCGCCGATGTCCGCCAGGTCGGAGGCTGCAGCGGCTTCCTGAGCACGAAGCTCGAGAGCAGCAGCGGCGTCTTCGGCATTCTGAAGGTCGCGCGCCTGTGCTTGTTCCGTGGCTGCCGTCATGTCGGCGATTTGCTTGTCGCTCATCAGCTGCGAACCTTCAGCGATGGATTCCGAGATCTTCGAAGTAAACAGCCGGATGGCGCGGAGCGCATCGTCGTTGCCCGGAATTACATAATCCACCTCGCTGGGATCGCAGTTGGTATCGACCACCGCGACCACGGGGATGCCCAGCTTGCGAGCTTCGCGCACGGCGATCTGCTCTTTGTTCGAATCGATGACGAAGACCGCATCCGGCAAACGGCTCATATTCTTGATGCCCGCCAGGTTGGCCTGTAGGTGCTTGCGCTCGCGTTCGAGTTTGATAACTTCCTTTTTCGGAAGCAGGTCGTAGCGGCCGTCGGTGGCCATCTCGTCGAGTTCCTTCAGCCGTTTGACTGATTTCTGCACCGTAACCCAGTTGGTGAGCAGGCCGCCCAGCCAACGCTGATTAATATAGAAGCCGCCACACTTGGTGGCCTCTTCGGCGATGGCGTCCTGAGCCTGGCGCTTGGTGCCGACGAACAGCACAATCTTGCCATCGGCCGCCAGTTCCTGTACGAACTTAGACGCCTCTTTGAACATCTTCAGCGTCTTCTGCAAATCGATGATGTAAATTCCATTGCGCTCTCCGAAGATGTATTCCTTCATCTTGGGATTCCAGCGCTTCGTCTGATGCCCGAAGTGAACACCCGCTTCGAGCAACTCCTTCATGGTGATAGTAGCCAATGAACCTCCTTATTCAGTCTGCATCGGAAATCAGTTGCCGGTAGCCAGTTGCCAGTCCCAGTAAAAAAACCTGGATACCAACAGCTGGCAATCGGCAAATTTTCCCGATTGCCATTCCCGTCCCCGCGCCGCGAGGCACGAGAAGAATTGAACACCTAAAAACAGTGGCCAGTGGCTAGTTGTCAGTGGCCAGCGAGACTTCAAAAACTAGTTCCTGCTCGATACTCACAGCTCGAAACTATCTCTTCGAGAACTGGAAGCGCTTACGGGCACCCTTCTGTCCATACTTCTTGCGCTCTTTGCCGCGCGAATCGCGAGTGACCATGCCCTCGGCCTTCAGCTTGCCGCGCAGTTCCGCATTGAATTCCATCAAGGCACGGGCAATGCCGAGCTTGACCGCATCGGCTTGACCGCGCACGCCGCCGCCGAGCACGCTGGCAACGATGTTGAACGACGCCCCCGTATCGGTCGACGCCAAGGGAGACTTCGCCGCCGAACGCTGCGCCGGGGTCACGAAATATTCCTCAAACTCGCGGCCGTTTACTTTGAATTCGCCGCCGCCTGGCCGCAGATACACGCGCGCAATCGCGCGCTTCCGACGTCCCGTTCCATAGTACTGAACCAATTCTGCCATTTAGCTTTTAGCTCCTAAATTTTGTTGTCATCCGAGCGCCGCCAATCTTAAGGCAGAGCAAAGGGATTTCCCACTTAACTAGCCCCGCTGCGCCCGCACTTCCAACTTCAGATCTTGCGGCTTCTGCGCCTCGTGCGGATGCTTATCGCCTTTATAAACCTGCAGCTTCGACAGCATGTGATCCGCCAACTTGTTTTTGGGCAGCATGCGCCGGACGGCGTCTTCTACGATCTTTTCGGGTTTGCGCGCCAAACGCTTGCGGTAATCTTCCGTGCGCAGACCGCCGGGGTAGCCGGTGTAGTGGTGATACTGCTTCTGCTCCGACTTCATGCCGGTGGTTCTGATTTTCTCGGCATTGATGACGATGACATGGTCGCCCGTGTCGAGAAAAGGTGTGTACTGCGGATTTTCTTTGCCCATTAGGACGCGTGCTACCGCCGAGGCCATACGACCGAGCGTTTGGCCATCCGCATCCACGACGTACCACTTGCGCACAATTTCCCCCGGTTTGGGGAAATAGGTTGACATTGGAACTCTCCCAGAATGAAAAAATTGCGAAACGCGATTGAATGTTACAAAGAAGACCGCTCGTTGATTCCCCGGCGAGGACGCCAGACCATCAGGCGGGCAACCGCGAGACTTCCCAAAGCTTTAAAGATACCGTAGGGAGCAAGAAATTGTCAACGGAGAGTTAACGAATCCGGGCTGGGGCTTTTTAGGCGCGATCCTTAAACAATAGTTGACCGGGACAGCGGTAGGAAACTAACGCCGTGGTCAGAAACATTTCCAATTGGTGCCATTGGAAAAAGCCAGGGCTACATTGGAGCTACTGCCGACGCATGTCTGGCCCTCGCTCGACACGGCAGTCGAATCCGACACGCGAATCATCGCACCAGGATTCCCGGACGCACTCGGCAACGAACCCACAGTCGTCGTACCAACGATCATCAGCCCGGTCCCGCTCATCGTTAATTTGCCCCAGATGGAATTCACCGCGCTTCCGCCGAAGCCGTTAACGCAGGTGGCGGTTGGCACGCAGCCCGGAGTGATGGAACCTGAGATGGTTCCGGTGAAGGTTATCGTTTGCCCGATCGTTGGCGTAGTAGTCCATGTCGCGGCCGTTGCGCTACTGGCATTTGGGATGGAATTGGTCGCCGCCGTCGTTGCGTTCGTGCCTCCGTTGGCGATGGCGACGGTTCCCGTTACATTGCCTGCTGTGCCCGTTGTATTCAATGCTAGCGTGTTTGTGAACGTCGGCGTTCCAGAGAAATTCGGGTTGCCACTAATCGTTGTCGCAGCCAGTGTCCCCACCGTCGCTGTTCCCGAGAACGTCGGGCTTGTCGAGGAAACCGCAGAGTCCACAGTGTTTCCGTTCCCATCAAACTTGGCGAGGTTTGTGGTCGTCACGGGAACATTCGTAGACATTTGTACCCACGTGCCTGTACCCTGCACCCCGGTGATTGGAACTCCCGCCGTCATATTGAAAAAGTTCGGGCTGCTTCCCCACGTGCTCGACGTCGTCAGAATTGGCCGGTTGTTCATTCCTGATGGAGACGAGCCGTCGCCAAGGAAATACGCACCCAATGTCGCGTCTGAGAAGCTGTGTCCGCTTCCAGCCGCGTCGACCAGTGAATAACCACTGCCACGCCCTTCGCAACCTGGGCGGTGGCGGCGGTCACTAAGAGAATCGCGAAAAGCGCCAGGGACCATGCGCCGCTCCCCAGTGTTGCCATGCGTCGCCTCCTCAGATAGCTATGCCCACGGTAGTCGAGTCCGCTGCCGACGTGGAAGTGACAGCTTTGGTACGATTCTGCCTTCTCGACCCCCCAAAAAAATACGCTCAGAAAACACGAACTGGTTTATGATTGGTAAACCTAAGCCACTTAGGACCGCTTGGGCCTTCCCTAATCTCGCGTCTGTTCGGAGGTCACCGTGAAATCCTCGAAGCGTCCGCCTTTTGCCTGGGGCTCCCTCAGGTCTCATGGTCTTTGTGTTCTGCTTGCGCTGTCTTGGGTCGCTGCCGCCCACGCTCAAAACGAGCGGCTGATCCAATCGTTTGGTGCTGCAGGCGAAGGCTTTCCAGTGCAGGGCGGGCTCACCCTGGACTCCCATGGAAATCTATTCGGAACTACATACCTAGGTGGTACCTACGGTGCAGGCACAGTGTTCGAATTGTCGCCCCCCGCACAGGGAGCGAGCGCGTGGACGGAAACCGTAATCTATAGCTTCAGCGGTGCCCCCTGCGCATTAGGGTGTAACCCGTCCGCGGGCCTGGCGACCGACAAGTCAGGTAACGTGTACGGGACAGCTCTTGGGGGAAGTTCCAGCCTCGGCGTGGTTTACGAGCTTTCCCCCCCTCCGAACCGGATGGGCTCTGGACTGAGACGATCCTGTACAACTTCGCGTACGACCAAGGCGGTATCACCGGGAAGAATCCCGGTGGAGTTGCGGTAGGGGGGCATAATCTTTACCTTACAACCCAGTATGGCGGTCCGAATGGCGGAAGAGGCGAAAACGGTAATGGGAATATCGTTGAACTAAGGCCGCCCGCCCAGTTGGGGGGTGTCTGGCTTGCGAAACAGATCTTTGCCTTCACCGGGGGAACCGTGGGCACGGATCCCATGCCGGGCGGTGGTGCCCTCACGGCCGACTCCGCCGGAAATCTTTACGGCACGGCGATAGCAACGAACTCAAGCGGCGAGTCTTATGCCTTCGTCTTCGAACTTTCGCCCCCCTCCTCAGGTAACGGCCAGTGGACGGAGAGCGTTATAGGCGTCGTTGAGTCGGGATATACCGCATCCGGATCGTTAGTTCTTGATAAGTCAGGCAGCATCTACGGCACGACCTTTATGACGCCTTACGGCTATAGCGCGACGGTCTTCAAGCTCGTCCCGCCCCAGCCTTGGACTTGGCTCACACTGTACACGTTCAGCTCGACGACCAGCCCGCAAGACGGATGGTACGCATATGGCGGGGTGGTACTCGACAGCGCAGGCAACGTATATGGCACAACAGCCGCGGGGGGCACGAGCAGCGCATGTGGCAGCAACGGCTGCGGAACAGTCTTCGAGCTCTCGCCATCGACCTCCGTCCCCTGGACGGAAACCGTGCTGCACAGCTTCACCGATAACCTCCGCGATGGAGAGGGGCCCATATCAAGCCTAACTATGGATCCTGGAGGACGGCTATATGGCGTAACTTTGAAAGGCGGAGCCTACAACGCCGGCACAGCCTTCGAGGTGGTGCCGTAGGTTGTCGCTGGAGGAAAGGCATTCTTGGCGGAACTACTCGTACGCCAACGCATCGATCGGATCCTTCTGCGCCGCTTTGTAGGCGGGATAAATTGCTCCTAATGTCGCACCTACTATGGCAATGAGCGTTGCCCGCAGCATCCACACGCCGCTCTGATCGATGTGGACAAGCGGCCAGCGCTGTTGAATACCCATACGGGCTGCGAGGCTGACAGCGACGCCGACTGCAATTCCAGCCAAGGACAAGACAACGGTCTCCCGGAGGATCACGTTAATGATGTAAAGCTTCGATGCGCCCATCGACTTCAAAATCCCGATCTCGCGAGTGCGCTCTATGACGGCGGTGTACATCGATTGAAAGATCACCAGGAAGCCGATGACCAGGCTCACACCAATTACAACGCCGATGAAGGGGCGGAAGCCGGGCAGGTGACTGGGCGTCATCATGCTGAGGTATTCCTCAGTCGATTCCACGTTGTATTTTTCCATACCTGGCTGACGCTTCACTTCCTGGACTACGCTCTCCGTATTGGCGGGATTGTCCAGCTTCACGTAGAAAACGGAAGCCTTGTCTTTAGCGCCAATTAGATCCTGCAAGGTAGTCATGGGAACAAACTTGCGAGCGGCGCGTCCGTTCTCCACGATTCCCGAGATACGGAACTTGTTGTTCAGAATCTCCATGGTGTCCCCCACCTTCACATGCCGCTGACGAGCGATGTAATCGTCCACCAAAGCGTCATTGGGTCCGGTGAAGGGGCCACCCGCCACGAATTGAAATGGTCCGCCGAGCGCTTCGAAGCTGGCGATATCAATTCCGTCGATCACTTCCAGCCCGCCGCCAGTCACAATCTGCCAGATCACCGGGCTGACTATTTTTACATGTGGCATGGCACGCAAGATATCCGCCACTTTCACGGACACAGGCGCACCACTGATGCCCGATAGAAAAGAGGAACCCGGCGGCTGCACAATCACGTCGGCGCCAATGCCGGCAGTACGGTTTTTTGCGTCGTTCATGATGCCGTAGCTGAGGCCCACGATCAGAAGGATGAGCGTAACTTCGAGCGCGATGGCCACAATACTGATCAACGACCGGATCGGCCGGTGCACGAGATTTGCGACCACCATTTTATTCATCATATTTATTCATCATTAATTCATCGTGGGAGAGCTTGCGATCGCGAGTGCTGCTAGCGTCGATTGCCCGAATCCGGCGGCGGGGTGACGGCACTCGATTGCGGTTTATCGAGATGCACCACTTCGGCGTTCGGGGGCTGCTCAAGAGCAAACTGATCATCGCGCAACGGCTTATTCATTTCGAGCTTTAATATGTTGAGGGTAATGTCGTACTCCTCGTGAGGCCGGAAAATTTCTATGCGCGAGGGGAAGCTGGCTCCGTCGTAATCCTTATAGTTGGCGTAGCGGGCATCGGTGGCCAGATTGCCCTGTTCATCGTAAATGTACTGGCGATGGGGTTGGAGGTCGGTGCGGCTGAACACGATCTTGCGGGATAAAATCCCGCCGTTCTCGCCCTTCTTACGAATTACGATTAGTTCGTAGTCTTCCTGCAAAACGCGATGTCCTTTGGCGTCGTGCAGAATCTCTTCACCGTTTTCCAGCACGGCGATCTCGCGCTCAGGATCGATGGGGCGAATCAGCAACGCATCGTAAATATCCTGCGGCCGGATGCTCTCCATGGGTTGATCGGAGTTGGGGGTTTGCACGTCGTTGCGGCCGATGACGAAACGGTTGCGTGGAGGAATCCAGAGCTTGAATTCCTGGCCGTCGCTGACCATGTCGAATGCAGTGGTGCGAACGATGGGAAGCAGCCCGATCATGTGCAGCATGGCGGGCTTGCGGGCGAGCACGTAACCGCGAATCTCTTTGTAATCGGTAACATGACCTTTTTTGGCACCTCCGACGGAGGTATCAATATCAACCGTCGCCTGAAGCGATTGGACCCTTTGAGCTTGCTGGTTGATGTTTTCAATCAACGCCGTTTGCGACGACTCTTTGAGCGGAGCTTTGGAATAGGTTTCCTCGACTGGGCGCGTTCGCAACAGACAACCCATGGAGGGCAGTATGGTTAGAAGCAGGGTTAAAAACCAAAAAGGCGAACTACGTCTCATGAAATATTGAATAACTCCCTGAGCATTTGAGTATAGCGCGGCGGAAAGGGTGCAGGAATCGGGAGGGGGCGCAGAAAATACCGTTGCGGCCGGATTCAAGGCGCGTCCGGACAGCACGAGGCGGCTGTCTCTAACTACAACCGGTGGCAGACAACCTAGGACATTGCTCGCGAACCTGCCTCGTCAACGAATGATCGCATGCGGCGGAAAAGGACCGAAGCCGCATCATCTACACTAAATCCATCGTGCGTAAGATCGTGTGGCTGGTTTTGATTGCGGCGTTGGCGGTTGGGGGCTGGTTTGCCTGGGGAGTACTCATGCCGACGGAGCCTTCGGGGCAGACTTTTGTGATGCTGCGGCCGGGATTTTCTACACGCCGGATTGCGGCGGAGCTGAAAGCCAATGGCGTCATCCACAGCGGGGAGGCCTTTATCCTTTGGCATTATTTGCACCGGCGGCGGTCGCTAAAGGCCGGGGAGTATTTGTTTGACAAGCCGCGAAATATTATCGATGTCCATAACCGGCTGGCTCGCGGGGATGTTTACTTTCACACGGTGATTGTTCCCGAAGGCTTTACCATGTTCGACATTGCGCGGGCGATGGAGGCGGCAGGGTTGGGCCCGGCGCAAGATTTTCTGAAGGTCGCACAAACGGATGCTTCTCTGGTCACGGACATGGCTCCGGACGCCCATTCGCTCGAGGGCTATCTTTTTCCTGATACCTATCAGTTCAGCCGGATGATGACCATGCAGGAGATGGCGGCGGCGATGGTGAAGCAGTTTCGGCAAGTGGCACGTCAGATTGGATTGATTGAAACTCCCGGAGTACCGGAGATTGGATCGAGCGCCTCGGCCAGTTCCGCGCCTATTGAAGTGGAGGTCAACGGGCGATTCATAGATCCGAATAAGGGTCCGAACGAAGTCGAGCGCACCGTGATCATGGCGTCGATCGTGGAGAAGGAAACTGCTGTGGCGGACGAACGGCCTCTGGTGGCCAGCGTCTATTACAATCGCATCGAAAAGAAGATTGCGCTCGACGCCGACCCCAGCATTATTTATGCGGAATTGTTAGCTGGAACCTACAGCGGAGCGCTGCATCACGATGACATGCGCTTCAACTCTCCGTACAACACCTACACTCATGCTGGGCTTCCCCCGGGGCCGATCGGCAATCCGGGCAAGAGCGCGCTGGAAGCCGCCATGCATCCGGTGCACTCTGACTATTATTATTTCGTCGCGGACGCCGCCGGACATCATCGCTTTGCGCGGACGATTGATGAGCACAATAAAAATGTGGCGGCGTACCGGAGAGCTAAGTTAGGTCACTGAGAGCCGTAAGTTTCCTTTTTTCCATCCAGCCTTGCAGGATCAAGATTGCGGCCATGCGGTCGACGGCTTTGGCGCGTTTCTCAATGGAGAGTTCGGTTTCGCGCAGAAGGCGGTTGGCTTCGGCCGAGGTTAGGCGTTCATCCCAGAGATGCACCGGCAGCCGGAAACGTTTTCTCAGGTCTTCCGCGAAGAGCAGCATTTTGTCGGATTGCGTGCCCTCGGCGCCGCTCATGCGCAGCGGGAGGCCAACCACGATTTCGCGCACAGCATACTGCCGAATCACTTGCTCCAGGGCTGCGAGGTCGGTTCGCTTGTTGCGGCGCTGGAGGGTATCCAGACCCTGTGCTGTGATGCCGAGGGGGTCGGAGACGGCGATGCCGATTCTTCGGGAGCCCACATCCAGACCGAGGATTCGTCCGACTACCGAGCGGCCGGGGGCACTTTTGGACGGGGTGACCCTGGCTAAATCTGAGTAGTTCGACGGTGATTTTGTTGCGGATTTGGGATGGTCAAAACTCACAGGGCGATTATATGCCGCAGTCAACTAATCAGCTTGAAAGCGTTTCGTGTAGACGATGTAAGCATTTTATTTACAATGAGTTGCAATGGCAAAATTGGTAATTAAGAGAGTTTCCGGCGACCATGAACGTCCCGCTGACACGGTTGGCGTCCTTGCTTTTCGTCCCATTACGGGATAGTATGTTTACAGTAAGGTAACGTTCTCCCCACGACCCTTCTCCTGCCCGGGTGCCTTTTTATGAACGGTGATTTGAATTTCCACATCGGCGACAAAGTCGTATATCCCAACCACGGCGTGGGCATTATCGAGCAAATTAGCAGCCGGTCAATCGGCGCCACCGTGGAGAAATTCTATCTGTTGAACATTAAAGCCAGCAGTTTGAAGGTGATGGTGCCGTGCAACAACGTCGGCAGCGTGGGGATACGGCGCGTGGTCCGAAACGGGGAAGTGCAGAAGATTCTTGATTTTCTTTCGGTATCCGAGGATACAAGCACTGCCGACTGGAAAGACCGCTTCAAGGAAAATTCCGACCGCATGCGAACTGGTTCCTTGTTTGAAGTTGCCGGAGTGCTCAAGGGACTGATCGCGCTGCATCAAGCCAAGCCGTTGTCGTTCCGCGAAAAGAAGATGCTGGAACGGGCCCGCTATCTTTTAGTGAGTGAACTGGCCATGTCGCGGAATTGCGAAGAAACTGAAGATCGAAGAGCTGCTCGGACTGGCGCTTGGCAAATGCAACCTCCGTTTTCCGGAAGCGTCCGAATTTCAGGCATAGTTCGCCGCGCGCGGAAGAATCACTTTCTTTTCCTGACGAAATTATCCTGACGGACTCCGCAAGTTCCTGCATCTTGACTTTTCTTCAACCACGGCGTGAAAATCGTCTCCCTCCCCGTGAGCTCGGATTCTCTTTCCGATCTGGCCTGGTCCCGCTTCGTCTCGCAAGAAAATCTGCTTTTTGTCAGGAGACCTATGAGACACCTTCCCTTCACTGCTTTGTTCCTGATTTTCATCGGCACGCTTTCGCTGGCACAATCCAATCCCCAGCCCCTTCTATATCCATCGTTGTCCCCGGTCAGCACAGCTCCCGGAGGCCCAGCCTTTACCCTTACCGTGGGTGGCTTCGGCTTTGTCCCCGGAGCCGTGGTGCAGTGGAATGGCGCGCCGCGCACCACCAACTTTCGTTTCCAGCAGCAGCGTGCAAGCCGCCATTAACGCCTCTGACGTCGCAACCGCTGGCACGGCCTTCATCACCGTGCTGAACCCGGCACCGGGCGGAGGAACCTCCAACTCTGTCTACTTCTCCGTTACCACTATCCAAAGCCAGGGAGACGGTATCCTCGGGCGTGCACGAACCTACTGGTATCGCCCTTAACCGTTAACTTCGGAAATCAGGCTGTTGGCACTACCAGCGCGCCGGTAACGATAACCCTGACGAATACCAGCAGCAACTCTTTCCTTCATTTGCTTCCCATTACCATCACGGGGAACGACAAGAACGACTTTTCCCAGACCAACAACTGCGGCACCAAGCTCGGCCCGGGAGCCAGTTGTACTGTAACCGTCACCTTCACGCCCACGGCCACAGGCGCGCGGTCTGCGTCCCTCAATACCGATGGCTACGAAGGCATACAACCTGTCGCCCTCTCGGGTACGGGAACATAACCTAGAAAACTATTCCGCGGAGTGTCGAGTACGGCACCGATGGATAGGAACCGCAACCCGGCGGCGTGATTCTGGAGAAGGCAATCTTTTCGGCACCACAGAATTCGGCCGTAAAGTAGAGGCTGGTTGTGAGAGTGGATGCGGCGTAGTCTTCGAGGTAACGCCTTAAGAAACGATAAGCTGCGCACCCGTCGAATTTCGACGGGTGCAGCTTTCTACAGACACTCGTGAGCGCTAGCCGCACTCACTCGACCGCAGATGTAAATCTCACGCTTGTTACTTGCCAATTCCCTGCTTTGGCACTTCTTTACCCAGCGCGGTCGCCAGAGCGATCTGGTGATCTTGCTCGTCGATCAGGATCTCGCGAATCTGTTCGCTCATCGCATACTCGCCCAGAGCCTCGCATTGGCGGATCCGTTCACGATAGTTCCGTATCGTTTCCGTTTCATTGTCCAGATCGAATTGCAGCATGTCTTTGGCTTTTTCCGACGTCTTCACTTTCTTCGATTCAACTGTCGGCATGCCGCCAAGGTAATCAATCTGCTCGGAAATAATCAGCGCATGGCTCAATTCTTCCGCCGCGTGCTTTTCCAGTTCGCCCGCAATATTCATGTACTCGGCGCCCTTCAACACCTGCGAATACACCACATAACCGATAATCGCCTGATATTCGCGCGCTAAGTCCTGATTCAACAGCTCGATCAGTTCCGAGCGCGAAACTTTCTCAAAGCCTGCCTTTTCGTCTTTCAAGACTATCCTCCAGAATAGAGCATTTGGTTGATGTTATTTCCCGATCATTACCTGCGCTACCAGACTAACTTTACACCGGACCCACGGCTCCATGAGCTAAAACTGCCCAAAAAAGAACGGGAACTCTGCACTCCATAAAAAACTCCCGCCGCGAAGCGGGGTGCCAAGCGCTAATACGCTTCTACTAACCACCGCCACTGATCACTGGCCACTGCTTTTTGTACCCACTTCGCGGATGCACTCTTCCAGCACCTCCATCGCAACGTCTGCCTCTTCTTTCGTCACCACCAGCGGCGGACATATGCGGATCGTGCTCGGACCGCAGCCCAGGAAGAGCACGCCATTCTCGAATGACTTCTCGACGATGCAGGTCGCGCTCGGCGGCGCCGTATTCTTTCGTCGCCTTGTCCTTCGACGATATCGACGCCGATCATCAGACCGCGGCCGCGGCCACGCACGTCGCCGACTAGCTTTAGCTTTGGAGGCCAGTCCGCATGCGCTTCATCATGTGCGCGCCGACTTCGGCCGAGTGCTCGAAGCAGATTTTCTTTCTCGATTACGTCGAGCGTTGCCAGCGCGGCCGCCACGCATACGGGATTGCCGCCGAAAGTCGATGCGTGCGAACCCGGTACCCAGTCCAT
The DNA here is from genome assembly GCA_963818235.1 of uncultured Acidobacteriaceae bacterium. Classification (GTDB taxonomy): domain Bacteria; phylum Acidobacteriota; class Terriglobia; order Terriglobales; family Acidobacteriaceae; genus Sulfotelmatobacter. The sequence continues at coordinate 422,454 of CAWFRI010000003.1, read as the reverse complement.
TATTTCGGCGCGCGTCATGGTGATGCCCAGCGGCATGCCGGAGGCAATGCCCTTGGCGATGCAGACCATGTCCGGCTCGACCCCGGTGTGTTCGACCGCCCACCATTTGCCGGTGCGGCCCACGCCGCTCTGCACTTCGTCCACCACCAGCATGATTCCGTGACGATCGCAGATGCGACGCAGTTCCTGCATGAAGATAGTCGGAGCGACGACGTAACCGCCTTCGCCCTGTACCGGCTCGACGAAGATTGCGGCCACTTCCTCGGGCGGAAGTATGGTCTTGAATAGTTTCTCTTCGATGAAGCGGGCGCAGCCGAGCGCGAAAGCGTCTGCATCCTGCGCGCCACCGGAGCATCCGCGATAAACATCGGGATAGCGAACGTGCGTGACTCCCGGCATGAGCGGCGCAAAGCGGCGGCGTTGCTGAGGCTTCGAAGCCGTCAGCGACATGGCTCCCATGGTGCGCCCGTGAAACGCCCCAAAAAAGGCGATGATGTTTTGCCGCTTGGTATGATAGCGCTAGCCAGTTTCAGGGCGCACTCGATCGCTTCCGCGCCCGAATTGCCGTAGTAAATTTTGTGCGGCCCGGGCATGGGCGCGATCTTCGAGAGGCGCTCCGCGAGCTCGACCATGTTCTCGTAATAGAAATCGGTGCCCGACATGTGGATCAGTTCGCCCGTTTGCTTCTGCATGGCGGCGACCACTTCGGATGGCAATGGCCGGTTGAGGTCACGGCGATGCCGGCGGAGAAATCATAGAACTCGTTGCCGTCAACATCCGTAATAACGATGCCGCGGCCGCTCTTAGCTACCAGCGGGTAGGAACGGGTATAGGAGGGAGAAATATATTTCTCGTCGTTCGCGAGGACGCGCTTGGCATTGGGTCCTGGCAGCGCAGTCTTGATCTTTGGTCCGTAGCTGCGCTGTGGTCATGGGACAGTCATGGTCTTCGTGGTCATGGAATCCTCCGTCGAGGCAGCGGCCAGTAGTTAGTGGCTCAGTGGTTAGTGAATGGCACTCGGGATGCGCGGCCCAGGTTCAGGCACGCGCAAAAGGGGCGCAATCACGCTAGGAAGATTGCTAGTCGCTACCGAACAGGCTGGGACGAAGACGGGAGGGCAGATTCGCACGATAGCGGCGCGGGCACACCAGGCGAGTGCAGCCAGCACTCGGGTTTGTGCGAGTTGGGTTGTGATTTGGATACGTTGCGCAGCATCGGTAATTCATATCATCACTACGTCATTATACGTGGAGGAGCGCCGCGCCGTAACCCCCTTATTGATGATTACGGGCCTTTTGCGTCCTCACAGGTTTCGAATCCCATGGGCCGGCAATCGTCTGATATCTTTTAGCTTCCTAGTATTTTCACGTCCATGCCAAAAGCTCACAGCCCAAGCCGGTTTGCGGTGATTCTGGCGTTCGGGCTGGTGTATCTGTTTTGGGGCTCGACCTATCTGGCGATTGATATTGCGGTGCAGAAGTATTCCTCCGGCAGCTAATGTGCGGACGTGCGTTTTTCGATTGCCGGAGTGGTGATGCTGGCGGTATGCGCGGCGACTGGGCGCAGGATTCGGTATTCGGCAAGGCAGATTGCTCTGGCGGCGGTGGTGGGGATACTGCTGCTGATGGGCGGGAATTTGACGCTATCGTGGGCGGAGTTGACTGTCCCATCGGGGCTGGCGGCGCTGATTATCGCGATCACGCCGTTGTGGTTTCTGGTGCTGGATTCGTTGTTGCTGGGGCACCATCGCATTTCGTGGCGAGGAAAAGCAGGGCTGGCGCTGGGCGTCGGTGGGACTTGTTGGTTTTGTTCTGGCCGGAATTGCATTCGCACTCGTCTCTGGGGCGGCGCGAATTGTTCTCCTGCGTTGGACTGCTCGGCGGATCGTTCTTGTGGGCGCTGGGATCGGTGCTGTCGAAGCGTTGGCAGTCGGGAATGGACGGGTTCAGCGCGACAGGATGGCAGATGACGGCGGCGGGCGCGGCGAACTTTTTGTTTGCGATCGTGGTGGGAGATTTTTCGCGAGTGGCGTGGACGATACGTGGACTGAGCGCGGTGATGTATCTGGTGGTGTGCGGATCCTGGATCGGATACACCGCCTATATCTGGTTGCTCGAGCATGTACCCACGTCGAAGGTTTCGACTTATGCGTATGTGAATCCGGTTGTAGCAGTGTTTCTGGGATGGCTGATTCTGCATGAGCGGGTGGATCGCTTCATTGTGATGGGTAGCATCATCGTGGTTCTGTCGGTGATTTTGGTTACGAGCGCGAAGGTGAAAGAGCGAACCGTGGCCGAGGAATTGCCGGCGGTGGAAGCAGCGGGGTAAGTTGTAGCCGATGTCCCCGGTTTACTTACACTCCATCACTGGATCGCGCCCGGCCTGAAAATCCGCCCATGTTTCTGTGATCTCTTTATCTGGGCGAATCAGGTTTTCTTCGCCGCGCACAAATCGATAGAACCGTATGGAATAGCGTGCCACCCACCTTGAGTTCGGAAGGACCATTTCACGGGCTTCCTGATAACTGTTCGGCTTCTCGCCGATCGGCTGGCCCACGAGAATTGCCTTAGTCCGTTTACGAAAATGCGCCGCGTTCGCCATCGCGGCTGAAAATGTTCTCGGTCCGATCAGGACAAAGAGGTGCCCAGGTCGATTGATCCTGGACATGTGACGAATCGGGTTGACCACGTACTTGAGACCTTTATCGAAGTCTCCTCCGGCATTCAGCCGTAAATCAATCACCAGACTCTCTGGGTGGTAATGCTGCATGAGGTCTGTCAAAGCACGTGCGGTATGTTTCAGGTCTTTGTAGGATCGGAAGTTGCAGTAGCCCGTCCGCGATGCCGAGAGATAGTTGCACCAAAAGTCTTGGTCTGGCTGCTGCAGGTAGAGTGCTGGATGAGCCACAGGACTCAACCAGCCCGGTTCAAGGATGCTGGTAATCTCGGCGTCACGGTACTGGTTCGCTTCTCCGTGATATTGAAGCGTTACTTTGCTTCCTGCATCAGTAAGGACGACGTAGCGCACGATGTCGCGATCCGGTGTAATTTCCAGGCCATGCAGCACCATACCATCGTTGAGGAGGGCGGTTGCCCGCACATTACGCAACGCTTGTGTTTCGTCGGCAGGCGTCAATGTCAGGAGGAGCTTCTCAGCTCGATCGATCGGCATATCGCCAATCTTGAGCAATCGTCCTCCCAGGGCTTCGCGCACACCAGGAACATCTTGCGTGGAGACCAACCTATAATCCTCCCCAAATCTCTCAAAGTGGACCGGAAATATCGGAGCGTCGGCAGGAACTCGAATGTAGGTATGCCCGTCCCCGATCGAATTTTCTATCCGATCCATGCCGACGAAGATTTCATCGCGGTTCAGATCGTCCAGTGTCCGGTCCAATTGGCTTACTTCCTGATCAAATGCTGCTTCGGAAAGAAAGTGGAAGGCATTTGCGTGTCGCTTGGGAAGTTCCGTAGCGAGAAGTTTTAGGTCCTCGTGCCACTGCTCTTTGCTTATTGGCGGCGCGGCGGGGGTCTGTGCGCTCAAAGGCAGCGTGGGAACATGAGCACAAACGAGCGCGTAGAGCAGAAACGTCCTGAACATATACAGCAGTATAGGACGACACGCAATCAGCTCGCTGCACCCTCGGATCAGTTCTCAATCTGGAATTCGGAACGTGGCCGCGGGCCGATGAGTGAAAGCGGCGAATGACGCTCATCGACATCCACGATCCCGTTTTTCGTTCATGTTGGATCCGGAATTCACGTTTGAAACGTTACCGCCGCGAGTATCACCATCTCATCAGTGCCTCGAGTAGTCTAAGGCTCGCGCCGGAGTACGGCAAAAATCTGGCTTGGCAACCCTTTTCAGGATCCTAGACTGGAGGCCTGTCTGGTCAGCGATCGAGGAAGTTGCTAAAAAAGACGAGGAGACTGGTATGTCTCAGAGCGACATCACAGCATTTGTATTGTTAGTTAGAGGGAAAGAGGCTGCGGCACTTGGACCGTCATTCGCGGCTATCAATCGTCTCAACATGGCCGATATGCTTCAGGCGGTTCAGCAATTAACCGCCGACGAACGTGGCCGCTTCCACCAGGCTGCGTTCGATGGAATTCCGGCGCAGGGTTGCGGTTTAAGCAAAACATTGCCGGAGGCGGGCCAGGTTGGCATTGAGCGAATCAAATTCGCCTTTCAAATCGTGGAAGAAAGCAAAATCCCTCAACAGATTCCCGGCGACCTGTACGAGACGGGCCAATTGAAGGATGCCTACCGCTTCTTGAAGATCCCGCTGCCCACCGTTAACGTGTGGGCCACCTGCATCGGCGGTGTGTGCGAGGATGCCAGGCTGAGGAAAAAAGGAGATGACGGCGTCATCATGGCAGGGGATCAAGCGTATGGTCAGGCCGGTTGGGATGTAGGAATCAAATACGGAACGCGGCAATTTAATGACCTGGTAGGGCTGATTACAGCGCGCTGCCGGGGTCGCTTTCTCAAGAAGCTGGCGCTGAATGCGCACGGGGACCGTGGGGAATTCGCGGTCAACGGAGTAGATGAAAGATCAAACTATGTGCCGCCCGCGATGAAGGCGAGTGAACTGGACAGTCTGAGACCCAATTTTGGCGTGGTGCTGGATTTCCTGGACAATGTAATGACCGATGACGGCATCGTCCTGCTACAAGGTTGCCTGGCAGGAAAATCGAACGGTGGGACGGACCTGCTGAATCGCCTTTCTTTGGAGCTGCGGCCTCGCAGGTTCGTTGGGTTTGCAACTCTCGGTATTACGTCAGTTCATGAACAAAGGCGAGACGGGGATAAATGCGTTGAACCTGGGGCCAGAGATTCGTCCGAAACATATCCAAGCGGCTCGGAAGAAGAGGAATACAGGAGGTATTACAAGGGCGGTCAATGGAATGATCTGAATTCATTTCCGTGGCAATCCGAGAGCTCGCGTAACGCGAAAGTTTCACAGAACGGCACGATTATCCAGGGAAAGGATTTGTAAGTCTGGACAGCCTTGGTTCGGGTCCCGTCCGTCAATCATCGGTTCATCTTTCATCTTTTGTCCTCCACTACTCGTCTTCTTCCGCGTTGGACATCAAATCGACAACGTGACCACGGATGGCGAAGGTCTGCTTGGCCGGCCCATCTTCGAAGCTGACGCGCATTGGGGTTCGCTGCCAGGTGGGCGGAGGACATGCAGAATCTGGAAGGGCGTTTTCGCCGAGGTTGTCTGCGGCGAGAGATTTCTTCAGAAGCGGCTTGCGACGGCTGATTTGAGCTACTACGGCATAGATTTTACTGCCATCATCGGAGATGCCGCAGTAGGCAGCGTAGTCTCGGTACCAACTGGCTACGGAATAGACGGCATCAAACTCAGGAAGATTAATGGGTGAGATGTGGCCGGTCAAACGGTCGACAAGGAGCCATCCTCCGCGTTGCCATTGCCAATGGGGTGAAGCGCCGGATTCCTCGGGAAGGCTGTCATTGACACGGAAAGCGCGCCGGACTACGAATAGCCGGTCAGTAACATCGTGCGGGATTCCCTGCGTGAATTCTCTAACCCTCGCGTCGATTAGCAAGGGACGAATTTTTAACGATAGCGGTTTTTCGTCCGCAACGCCGGCCCCGGAAACCCATTGAACCGTGGTCCATTTTCCGAAGCCAATTACATGCGGCTTGGAGGCGGAAAACGCGGTAGTCATAAAACCGCATAAGAGTATGAGAATCAACAGCAGTCGAAGACAAGGACCAGAGATGGAGCCCATGCCCCGAGAGTAAGCATCAAAGCAAGGTGATAGCAAGGCCTGAAGTCACCAGATCCGTTTTGTCCTCCTGAATCGGGACAGTGAACAATACGGCGCGGCTATAAGCGCCTTGATTCGCAACTGTTGTTTCACGCTAAACACGACGGTTCGGAGATTGCAGTAGAATCTTAGATTGCATTAGGTTGTATTTATGAATTATCCTCGCGACCCCCGTTTGCCGTTTGGAATAAATCTCGGAACAACTTCAGCGCGCGAGGCAACTTCAACGCCAAGCGTGAGCGAGGTTTGGATAGGACGGCACGTACCGCGGATTCTGGTGGTGGATGATAACCCAGGTATCGCCGCGCTGATGAGCCAGTTACTCACGATGAGCGGCTATGAAGTGGTGACCGCGGCGGATGGTCAGCAGGCGGAGGCCGAGGTACGGCGGCAGCTTCCGGATTTGATTCTTTCGGACGTTCGGATGCCGGGGAAGTCCGGATATGAGTTGTGCCGCGATCTCAAGGAAAATCCAGCAACGCGGCTGATTCCTTTTGTCTTAATTACTGGATTGAGCGACAGCGCGGATAAGTTACGGGGAATTGAAGCCGGGGCGGACGATTTCCTGAACAAGCCGGTGCTGGCCGAAGAGTTGACGGCGCGGGTGAAGTCGTTGCTGCGAGTAAAGGAATTCACCGATGAACTGGAGACGGCGGACTCTGTACTTTGCACTCTGGGCCTAATTGTGGAAGGCCGCGACCCTTACACCGAGGGACATTGCGAACGGCTTGCCTCAAATGCGGCGGCATTGGGACGGCATCTAGGGCTCGATGAGGATTCGATTGTGGCCTTGCGCCGTGGCGGTTATCTCCACGACTTGGGCAAGATTGCCGTCCCAGACGAGATCTTGAAGAAAGGCAGCGATCTGACGCCGGAAGAGTGGAAGATCATGAAGTTGCATCCGGTGACAGGTGAAAATATTTGCAAGCCACTAAAATCGCTGCGGCTGGTGTTGCCGATCATCCGGTATCACCATGAGCATCCGGATGGATCGGGTTATCCGGATGGATTGCGGGCGGGCGAAATTCCGCTGCTGCCGCGGATTTTGCAGGTAGTAGACGTGTACGACGCGTTGCGCACGGCACGGCCCTACAAGCCTGCAATCGGACATGATCAGTCGGCGCAGACCATGCGGGAGAAGGCGCGTCAGGGATTGCTGGACGGCGATCTGGTAGACGAATTTTTCAGCATGTTGCTGGAACAACGCAATGTAGCTTGAAGAGAAGCCTTCGTCCCTGTGACGGCGTACAATGTCGCAGCGTTTACGGCAACATCTTTAGGGATTGGGTCATCTTAAGAACTCCGGTTGCGCCTTGCGCCGGATCTTATGACCCCATTCAACGACATGACCTACAGCATCGTCATCCCGGCTTATAACGAAAGCGAGCGTCTGGGCGCGACCCTGGAGAAAGTGCTGGCGTACGTCAGCCAGCAGGGCTGGGATGCGGAAGTGATCGTTGTAAATGACGGGTCGCGGGACAATACGGCGGAGATCGTGCGCGGCTTTGCGGAGAAGAATCCGATTGTGCGACTGGTGGAGAATCCGGGGAATCACGGCAAGGGCTATAGCGTACGCAACGGGATACTGAATTCGCGCGGCGATATCGTGGTGTTCAGCGACGCGGATTTATCTTCGCCAATCGAAGAAATGCCGAAGCTACTGCAGACTTTGGCGGGCGGGGCGGATATTGCGATCGGTTCGCGCTGGCTGCGGGCTGAGTTGCAGACCCAGCGGCAGTCGCTGCACCGGCAGCTTTTTGGAAGAATTTTTAATGGCTTGAACCGGGTTATCCTGGGGCTGCAATTCAAGGATACGCAGTGTGGGTTTAAAGCTTTCACGCGGCGTGCGGCGCAAACGATTCTTCCGCTGCAGCGCATCGAGCGCTGGGGGTTCGATCCTGAAATTCTTTTTTTAGCGCGCAAGTTCGGATTTCGGGTGGCGGAAGTTCCGGTACGCTGGGGGCATAGTGGAGGGACTAGAATTAATCCGCTCATGGACGGAGCGCGGATGTTTCAGGAGATGCTGCGTATCCGCTGGTATGACATGAGTTCGAAATATGACGGGCGAATCCCGGTTCCGTCACAGCCGGTGAAGACCGTACCGGGAAGACCGGCGCCCAGAGTTTGAAATCTCCTCAAGCGGATTTCTATTTCGCCGGTGATGACTTCACCGCTTCGACTACTTTTCTTCCCATCTCCTGAGTTCCGACCGCATTCGTTCCGGATCGGGCTAGATCCGCAGTGCGAGCGCCCTATTCAAAACAGCGCTAACCGCATTCTCGATGGCGGCGGCTTCGCGCTCAAGTTCGAAAGAATGCCGGAGTAGTAACGCGACCGTAATAATTGCCCCCAGAGGATTCGCAATTCCCTTCCCTGCGATGTCCGGGGCTGAGCCGTGGACGGGCTCGTACAAGCCGACCGGGCCGCCAATGCTGGCAGAAGCGAGCAGTCCTAGAGATCCCACTACGCCGCCGGCTTGATCGGAAAGAATGTCGCCAAACATATTTTCCGTGAGTATGACGTCAAAATCTTTGGGGCGCTGAACCAGCGACATGGCGGCGGAATCCACGTACATGTGCGAAAGCTTCATCTCGGGATAATCTTTCGCGCAGCGGATAACAACCTCGCGCCACAGGCGGGAACACTCGAGGACATTGGCTTTATCGACCGACAAAACTTTCCGGCGGCGCTTCATGGCCAGATCAAAAGCAACGCGAGCGATGCGTTCGATGGCGGCCTCGTCGTAGGTCATGGTGTTGGGAGCGAGTCGAGAACCGGGTGTGCCGGTGATTGAACGTGGCTCTCCGAAGTAGAGTCCGCCGAGCAATTCGCGGACGATCATGATGTCGGTGCCGCGAACGAGATCGGCACGCAACGGAGAAGAATCTTCAAGACGCGGGAAAACAGATGGCGGGGCGCAGGTTTGCATAAGCGCCGAGTTCGCGGCGCAGGCGAAGGAGTCCTGCTTCCGGGCGAAGATGATTTGGATAATGATCGTAGACGGGATTGCCTACCGCGCCCATCAGGACCGCCGAAGAGGAGCGACAGGCTTGAATCGTATCGGGAGGCAGCGGATCTTCCGACGCGGCCAGGGCCGCACCGCCGATATTTTTGTGCTGGAGTTTAAGCTGGTGGCCGAATTTCTCGGCAACGGCTTGCAGAACGAGCACGGCTTGTTCGGTGACTTCGGGACCGATGCCGTCGCCAGGGAGGATGGTTAGATTTAGAAGCATGCGGGATTAGTCTAGCGCCTCAGAAGCGGAAGGATTCACTTCGGTTCCGATCCAAAGCGAATCACGTTGCCGTCGGGGTCTTCGACGTGCATCTCCAGAGCCCATGGGTAGTTTGTCGGTGGCATGCGAATGATTACTCCGCGAGCTTTGATCTCGTCTTGGAGTTTCTCCACGTCTTCTACGCCGATCCAAATCCAGGCCTTGCCTGCGCCCTGGCTGCCCTTGCAAAGGTAAATACCGGCGCGGTCGCGATTCACGCTGGTGAACTCGCTCGTGCCCCAAGGCACGTTTTTAAAACCGAGCTGGTCCACGTAAAAACGCAAGCTGGCGTTCATGTCTTCAACGCGCAGAATGGGCTGGCTGCCTTCGAAGAAAACTTGCGCTGGCTTTTCGTCTTGCATTCCGCTTCTATGCTACACGCCCCACAGATAGTCTTCCTGATCGTGGTGCTGGTCGCCGGGGATTGGGAGGGGAATACCGAAGGCGGTAGTTTGTGGAACGAGTGGAAATGGGCGCTGCGAGTCGCTGGCCGAAACGCTTGCGGCTGCGGCCACGGAGAGCGGCTCGAACAATGGAGTAGCCGAGGCCGCAGGCTTGTGGGTGTCGCGAATCAATTCCAAAAGGTGATGATCTTCGACGTGCTTGATTTTATCTGCGAGGCGGACGAAACGACGATAGATGTCATCAAGAGCGCGACGGTCGAACTGATAGCCGAGTTGCTCACAGCGAATGTTGAGAGCGTGACGTCCGGAGTGCTTGCCGAGCACGAGCTTGGAATCGGGCACACCGACGGATTGCGGCGTCATAATTTCATAAGTCAGCGGATTCTTGAGCATGCCATCCTGATGGATGCCGGCTTCGTGGGCGAAGGCATTACGCCCGGTGACAGCTTTATTCGGCTGCACCGGGACGCCAGTAATTTCGCTGAGCATCTGGCTGGCAGCGAATAGCTGTTCGCCGACAATGCCCAGTTCGTAAGGATAGCGGTCGCGGCGCACGCGCATAGCCATGACAATCTCTTCGAGTGCGGCGTTGCCGGCGCGTTCGCCGATGCCATTGATCGTGCACTCAACCTGGCGGGCTCCGGCAGCAATGGCAGCCATAGTGTTCGCTACAGCCATGCCGAGATCGTTGTGGCAGTGGGCGGAAATGGTGATGTTGTCAATTCCCTTCACCCGGCGGCGAATAGTTGCGATCAGCTCTCCGAATTCCTCGGGTACGGTATAGCCAACGGTATCTGGAATATTTAGCGTGGTCGCACCGGCTTCCACCACTGTGTCAAGCACTTTGCAGAGAAAATCGGGATCGGTGCGGGTGGCGTCTTCGGGAGAAAACTCCACATCCTCGCAGAGCGATTTGGCGAAGCGAACGGCATCGCGAGCCTGCGACAGGCATTGGTCGCGGGTGATGCGCAGTTTGTATTGCAGATGAATGTCGGAGGTGGCGAGGAAGACGTGAATGCGCGGGCGGCAGGCGCCGCGCAACGCTTCCCAGGCGCGCTCGATATCAGGGCGGCAGGCGCGGGCCAAGCCCGCGATGACAGGCCGGCGGATGACGTTCGCGATCGCTTTTACGGCTTCGAAATCACCGTCAGAGGCGATCGGGAAACCCGCCTCGATTACATCGACCCCGAGGCGATCGAGCTGATGCGCCAGACGCAACTTCTCCTGATGGTTCATGCTGCAACCGGGCGACTGTTCCCCGTCGCGCAGGGTGGTATCGAATACGGTGATGCGAATTTGCTCAGCGGCCATGACGCTTCTTTCTCCGAAATAGTGCGGATGTATGCCTCCATGGTAAGGCGAGGATCATCTGAAGCAACGCTTATAATTTTGTAGTGATCATTAGATAATCTTCTATGATAAGATTTTCTAATGGATATTGCAGTGATTATTAAAGGTTAATTCGATGGAACTTTCGCAATTGGAAGTTTTTCTGAGCGTGGCGCGAGAGCGGCGATTCTCGCGCGCGGCGGAAAAGCTTTACCGCACGCAATCGGCCGTAAGCCAGACCATTCGAAAACTTGAAGATGAATTGGGCGAAAGCCTTTTTGACCGTTCCTCGCGGGAAGGTGTTCTCACCGATGCCGGGCAGGTGCTTTATGAATATGCGGAAAAGCTGCTGAATCTGCGGCGGGATGCGCACGCATCGCTGTCGGAGCTGCGGGAGCTGCAGAAAGGGAAGCTGGTCATTGCCGCTAATGAATTCACCGCGCTTTATTTGCTGCCGGTGCTGGCGGAGTTCCGGCGTCTTCATCCAATGATCAAGATTACGGTGCAGCGGGCGCTGGGCAGCCGGATTCCGGATGATGTGTTGCAGCACAGTGCCGAATTAGGAGTGCTGTCGTATAAGCCGGAGGAACCGAAGCTGCACTCGGTAGTTACTTACCTCGATGAGTTGGTGCTGGTGGTTCCTCCCAGGCATCCGCTGGCTGGGGCGCGGGAGGTGAGCATCCGGCAGTTGGGAGCGGAGTCTTTTGTGGCACATATTGTTTCGTCGCCGTATCGGGAGAAGGTTCTCCAGACATTTCAGAAATACAAGACGCCGCTGCACATGGATCTTGAGCTGCCCACGCTGCAGGCGATCAAACAATTCGTTGCGCTGGGAAACGGAGTGGCGCTGATGCCAGAGATTAGCGTGGAGACAGAAGTGGCGCGGGGAGAATTGGTGAGAATTCCAGTGCGGGAACTGCGAGTGCAAAGGAAACTTCGGCTTGTCTATCGCAAAGAGGCAGGGTTATCCCATGCGGCGCGAGCATTTCTGAAGGTGGCCGAGGCTGTGGCGAAGGAGCGTATGGGACGGTATCGCTTTCAACGCGAGAGCTAGTGGCGGTTCCCCGCCGGGAGGCAGGGAAAAGAAAGTCGAGCTATCGCTCGACCGGACAGCCGAGGGCGGCTGTCCCTACATGGACATCCTAGCTTTGAATGCTGCTGAACGATTAACAGTCCGCGCAGACTTCGTTGGATTGAAATGCACCCAGGGCTTCGTTCAGGCTGGAGTGAATCTCGAAATAAGAATCGAGGCGAGTGAGATCGAACAGGTCGCGTACGAACGGGCTGGGACTGGCACATTTTAGGTCGGCGTTTTTCGCCTGTGCCTGTGTATGGATCAGTACGAGTTCGCCGATGCCGGCGCTATCGATGGAGTTGATGCCACTAAGATCGAGGACCACTTTACCGCTGTTCTCAAGAATTTCGCCTACGAGATTTGAGAGGGCAATAGCTTCCTCTCGATAAACGATGCGGCCTTGGCAATAAACGATGACCACGTCGCCGCGATGCCGAGTTTCCAGACTGAGTTTCAACTTCGACTCCTTGGGTTGAATTCCGAGGTCTGCCAGCTCATGCGGGGCCGGCCAAGGGTACCAAATTGTTTACGAATTTCATCCTAATAGATAGACGTGAGTCGAGGGGTTTCGGAATCATAAAAAGAACGTAAATTCTCGTAATTGTGGCCCAGACTAGCACCGGCACAATTTTGGGACACGGGCATCTTAAGCGTCGGGTACACTGCATCTAACGGATTTCACGCAATCAGGTAGAATTTGCTGCTGGCACTCATTGCCGGAGGAGGAATCATTTTCGTGTCAAAAATCGCAGCCGTGGTGCTGGCGTTCCTGAGCTTTATGCTGTTCGCGACCGCTTCGAGAGCGCAACTGCTCCCGAGTGGAAACGTATATGTAGGAGCTGCCTACGGCGATTCTGTCGATGTGGTAAACCGCTACACGTTTCGCGGATGGAATGCCTCGTTGAAGACTTTCCCTTCACCCGATACCCCGCATCTGGGCGTGGTGATAGATGGGAGCGGCTTTTACCGGGTCGGAATCCAGCAGTACAACCTTTTGATTGGGCCCCGGCTCTCTTTCAATTACGGAAAGTGGCGGCCGTTTGTGCATGTGCTGGGAGGAGAGCAACGCATGACCTCGGATGGCTTTACGCATTACGTGATCGCGGAAGACGTCGGCGGCGGCGTGGATCGCAAGTTCCAATTCCTGTTCATGAAACACTTTGCCTGGCGCGTGCAATTCGACTACATGCATACCCACCTGTTAAGCGCCACTCAGAACGATATTCGCGGATCGATCGGGTTGGTTTGGCGGTTCTGAGAAATCGGCTGAGAATGGTTACGTCCTTCTAAGTCTCTCCTTATATTCTCACGCGGAACTTCTTGCGGAACTTCGGGAACGATCCGGGGTTGGCAGAAGTGTGTGCGAACACAGAGAACGAGAAAAACATTCTCTTTCGACAAGTTCGCGCGGAGGCGGGAATTTGCGGTCGCGGTTGACCGATGGGCGGCGACTGGCATCTAAAATTCTCGCGTTAAGTTTCTCTGAGGCTGGGTTGCCGGCCGGGAAGGAAAGATTCTTTTTATGAGAAAGATTGGATTCATCCTGTTTGCGTTGCTCGTATTCGCTGATCTGGCGAGCGCCCAGGTTCCCACCAGCGGGAACGTGTTTTTCGGTTACTCGTTTTACAACACCGACCTCTCAACGATCGACCGTGCCAATACGAATGGGTGGGAGGCTTCGGTGGAGGGAAAGGTGATTCCTTTTCTCGGCGTCGTCGCCGATTTTGACAGCCATTATGGATCGCAGAATTTTCCCGCATGCTCGGTCGGGCTCACAGTAAGCTGCGGCACGTTCAACGCAAGCGTAACGGAGCACAACTTTCTGTTTGGACCGAGGGTCTCGGTTCCCGTGGGCAGATTTCGTCCGTTCGCGGAGGCTTTGTTTGGAGGCGCCCATGTCGACGTAAATAATGGCGGCGGCTCCGATACTTCCTTTGCTACGGCGCTGGGCGGCGGCCTGGACTATAAAATTATTCGTCCGATCGCCTGGCGTTTTCAGGGAGATTACGTGCAGACGCGATTCTTTGAGACGACGCAGAATAATGTGCGGATCTCGACGGGAATCGTATTGCGTTTCTGAGAATGCGGAAGTAGTTCGACCCAAATGCAAGAGCAGGATTCAGCTGGTTGGCTGAATCCTGCCGTTGTGGCAACGAAGTGAGTCGTTGCGAATCGATGCTCGCGGGAGCGCGTGCTAGGTCTGCCAATATTTGTGGTCGCGCAGGAAATAGTTTTGGTTCCAGTAGTTCAAAGCGGTTTTCAGGAAGAGCCAGCCGACGCGGAGATGACCCATCTTCTGAAAGCGCCGGTTGGTGGTGTAGACGCCGCCGCGAACGATGCCGAAGCGCTTCCGTTCCACTTGCTGGCTTAACAAATAATCTTCGGCGAAAGCGACCTGCTCGTGGAATCCGCGCAGCTTGCGGAATTGTTGCAGGTCGAACAGCATGAACATGCCGGTGGCGAAGGGATGGTGAAGCCGCGACAGATATTGGAAAAAGTCGTTGCCGGCGTAGAACAATTGATCGATCCAACTGCCGCCCTGGCATAGGATATTTGTCGTTACGCAGTGCAACTGCTTTTGTTGAGCCAGTTCGACGGCGCGCCGGACGACAGAAGGATGCGCGAGCTCGATATCGGCGTCCAGAAACAAGACATAAGTGCTCTCGGCGTGCGCCGCGCCCAGGTTACGGCCAACCGAGGGCATGCCGCCGCGGATCACGTTGACGTTGAGACGATCGCGAAAACTCAGAACGACTTCGCGAGTGCCATCGGTGGAATTGGCATCAGCTACCAACACTTTCGTACTCGACATCTTCGAGTAATCCTGATCCATCAGCGAAGTCAGCAAACGAGGAATCAGCTTCGCCTCGTTCTTGGCCGGAATCACGATGGTCAGTTCGCTGATTGCGTTCTTGTTGTCTGAGCTCATGTTCGGCGGAATCATGTTCGGCAAAATTTTGGTCCTTGAATTCATGGATTTGAACCCCCTGTTCGTCAACGGTCAGATACGTCAGCCGGGAATCGACCCAGCCGCCTGAGTTGTAGTAATAAATGCCGTCCTGTTCGACGTGGACGGCCTGATGGGTGTGGCCGCAGAAAATCCGGTCGGCGCCGCGCTGCCGCGCATAGTGCAAAGCCCCGGCAGAGACTTTTGGAGACATGCGCAGCCAGCGCGTGTTCAAGCGATCGATGAGCCGGACTATCGGTTTACTCTTGAAATCCAATTTTTGCAGTTTTAGATATAAAGAAGTGCCCAGGCGGCTGAGCCGGACATTGTTTACCTGAAAACCATCAAACTGATGGCCGTGAATTGCGATGTGCCGAAGTCCGGCGAATTGCCAGGCGTAGCGTTGATATACTCGCACGCCGACAAGGTGCGACATGATGTTGGTGAGGCCGTGGTCGTGATTGCCTTCCACCCATACGACATCGATGTTGCGCTTGGGATTCGAGAGCTTACGGATGTAGCCGAGAAACTTCCAGTGGTCTTTGGTGAGGCGGGCAAAATTAAGATCGGCTAAAATGTCGCCGAGAAGGATCAGGCGGTGAAAGCGATTTTCTTTCAGCACGCGTGTGGCTTCGCGCGCGTGGCTGGTCTCTGCACCGAGGTGCAGGTCAGAAAGGATCAGCGTGTTGTACACGGGCAGATCCATACTTCAGTTGTAGCGGAGCAATGTTAAGAGCTGATGAACAATGCATCAAAATTGGTGCAGAAGTAACTAGGGGAGTAACTACTGCAAATACGGAGTTTAACGGCTAGGTTGGCGAAATGTTTCAGCAGTGTGAATACGTAATCAAGCTAGGGCGTGGGTGAACACTATTTCTGAGCTGGCGGCACATACTCCTTCGGGACGGCTGAACCTTCGCCGAAAAAGAATTGGTCTAACTGTTTGACGATGACTTCCTGATCCTCGCGGCGGGCGGGGTTCAGGCGGTATTCATTGAGCAGCATCTTGCAGTGCTCGGTCCACATTCTCCAGGCCTCCTGAGAGACATTATCGTAAACCTTGCGGCCCAAATCGTTGTCGAAAGGAGGCTCGTCCAGCCCGGGCAGTTCCCTTTTCAACTTCACACAGAACACGGTATGCGCCATATACTTCCTTCGATCAGAAATTTCCTACCTCAAAGATTATTACACGGGAGTGCGACTGGGAAACGAATCAGACGAATTCGAATGCGAGGGCAGTGGAAATCAAAGGATTGTTACGGCCTCGCGGTAGCGGGAACAAACTCGGCCAGGATTTTAGCCAATTCGTCTGGTGATAAGGGGGATCCTTCTCCGTTGGCGCCAACTTCCGTCACTTTTCCTTTAATGCCGACGTAAACGGCGTTGTAGGGTTCGTCACCGACGTTCTCAACTTTGTGCTTAAAGGGCGGAAACCATCGCGCTTCACCAGCCTTGGAGAAGACGTTCGTGACCTTGCCGCTCTGATCGGTGAAGCGGAGGTGACCTCCGGTCACAACCACGACTACGCCGCCGGGATGGTCGTGCATCTCCGACTTTTCGTGCGGGCCATAGTGGACGCTCACGACCTGGACGCGGTCATTTTCAAACATAAGCCGGTAATGCTTCGGCTCTACCTTCGTTGGGTCTTGCGCAAAAGCAGAATTTATTCCGAGACAAACGATCACAGCTGCGCAGAGATATCTGCACAACATCTAGGGAGCCTCCGTTGGACAAAAAATAGCCGTCTGGTTCGAACTGAGGTCAACCTACGCTCGCTCAATGGGCCTGTCAACGATTTGAAGATGAGCCCGCCTCAAAGTGGTTAATCGCCACTGCCTAGTGCCGGAGAGAAAGAGAAAGAGAAAGAGAAAGAGAAAGGCGGAGCCGTTATAGCTGCTCCGCCTCGACAGGAAAGCGTGTTACCAGCTTACTTTTTATCCGGATCCTTTGCCGGCTCGGGAGCCTTCTCCTTGCTCTTGTCCTCGATGGACAGGAGTTCGACTTCGAAGATGAGCGTGGAACTGGGCTCAATGCCAGGGCGGCCGGAGTCGCCATAGGCAAGATCGGAGGGAATGAACAGTTGCCATTTCGATCCGACCGGCATGAGTTGAAGTGCCTCGGTCCAGCCCTTGATCACTCCAGTGACGGGAAAGGATGCGGGTTGGCCACGCTTGTAGGAGCTGTCAAACTCCTTGCCGTCGATGAATGTACCCTGGTAGTTGCAGACGACCGTGTCAGTAGCCGTCGGTTTTGGTCCGGCGCCCGCTTTGAGAATCTTGTATTGCAGCCCACTGGGGAGGGTCACAACTCCCTCTTTGCTTTTGTTCGCTGCTAGAAAAGCCTCTCCAACTTTCTTGTTGGCGGCTCCAGCCTCTTTCATCTTCTCTTGTTGCTTGCTGCGAAGGTCGGTTTGCACCTGGTTGAGCGTGGCCTGGGCTTCTTCGTCGGTGAGCAAAGTCTTACCGCCTGCCAGGCCATCTTTCAATCCGCGCGCCACGATGGCGGGATCGACTGGAACCGATTGCTTGTGAAGATTTTCTCCCAGCTTCATTCCCAAGGAGTAACTGAATTTTTCTTTTTGTGTTTTGAGGGTCAGAGGCGTCGAGACCTTTGTGGCCGTAGTGGGCCGCTTGGTTGTAGAAGCCTGCGACTTAGCCGATGTGCCCGAGGATGGAGGTTGAGTCGCAGGCGGAGTCTGCTGCGCCAGGGAGGTCCCCAGCAGCAATGTGCCAGCCGCCAATATGTTTACTGCTGTGGTTAAGGATTTGTGCATTTGAGTATTGTCACATCGCGGGGAAGGTCTCGGCAAACCAGGGGTTAAGCAGCCATTGACAATAACACCGCTTAGGAACTCTTCAACTTGTATCCGGTAGGGATTTCGAACAGCGAAGAATGGGGCTCAGCAGTGGAGGTGGGCTTGCAGTAAGTGGTTTGCGATCCTAAGGAGCTTGTCACTTTGGAAAGGACCGGAATTTTCAGTTTTACGCTGGTCCAAACTTCGGCGACGGTTGGTTGCGGCGGCTTAGGAGAAGCGGCCGCGGGTGACTGCGGCATCTGCGGAGATTTCGGCGCCTGGGGGAGCTTGGGCCTTTGTGGAAGTTGCGGCATCTTCGGCATGGGCGGAGCCGGAGGCCTTTGCACGGCAGGCAGAATGTAACGTTTCCCCTCGACTTCATGACCTTCAATGAGACTCTTGCCTAGGTCATGCACTTGCAGGGGAGCAGGTGCGGGCGCGCCGCCCGGCAGCTTTGGAGCTCCTGAGGGCGGTGTCGCAGACGCGGGAGGCATCAGAATAACCGTTGCTTCTTTCTTCAAGTGATCGAGCAGGATGGTCTTTTGGTCGGCGGGACTTGAAATGATACTGGCGCTGGGCGTGTCGATGCGCATCTTGCCCGTGCTCGATCGCCACATGCGGGAGGAAGACTGGACGCTGGCGTTGCCGCCGGGCGCTTCCGATTTGGAGGCACACTCAGAACAGCAAGGAGTCGCCGGTGGCTGAGAGATTTGCTCCACGGCGCAACAGTCTATCACGCCAGTGGTTAAGCAAATGCCGAAGACCTTGAAGACGATCGCCGAAGTATCCGTCGGCAAGAACCCCGATGCCATTGTTTACGACCCGGCAACGTCAAGAGTCTTCGCATTCAATGGCGATAGCAGTAGCGCCACGGCCGTCGAGGCAGCGAGCGGGAAAGTGGCAGGAACCGTCGATCTCGGCGGCGGTCCCGAGTTTGCCGTGGCCGATAGTTTGGGATATATCTACGATAATATCGAGGATGCGAGTGTCGTGCTGAAGATCAACGCCCGCTCCCTGAAAGTCGAGCAACGCTGGCCGACCGCTCCCTGTGCTTCGCCCTCGAGTATAGCGATGGACCGGCCCAATCGGCGTTTGTTTATCGGTTGCAGAAACAAGCTAATGGCAGTCCTAAACGCGGATACAGGCCAAGTGATTACAACTCTTCCCATCGGCGACCATGTGGATGCCACGGCTTTCGATTCCGATACGCGGCTTATTTTCAATTCGAACGGCGAAGGCACGATCACAGTAATTCATGAGGACAGCCCGGAAAAGTATTCCGCAGTCGAAACCGTGAAGACTCTGCCGAAAGCCAAGACCATGGCGCTGGATCCGAAAACTCATGAACTCTTCCTGCCGACAATGGAAGGGCGACAGTTCGAAGTACTTGTGGTGTCGAACAAATGAAATTTTCCGGGAAGATAACCGTCGCTAACTCGCCGATCCTTGTTCTTGTTTTATTCCTAGGTTGCTTCGCCTGCTCCCGTTCGAATTCTCAGGCGCAGCTGCCGACCGAACCCGTGGAACTTCAACTGCAAGTGAGCACGCCATTCCATTTCATCGTTTACGGAGATGCGCGCTTTCATGATCCCAAGGATACCGAGGCGGCCAATCCACCAGTCCGGCAGGCCCTTGTGCAGGCGACTGCCCAGACCAATCCAGCGTTTATTTCTTTCGGCGGAGACATCGTCTACAACGGCAATGACAAGGACGATTGGAAGGTGTGGGATAGCGAAACCGCGGTCTGGCGCGAAAAGAAGATTCCGGTTTACCCCGCGCTCGGCAACCACGACTTGCACGGCAATGAAAAAATCGCTCTGGCCAATTATTTCGAGCGTTTTCCCGACCTGAAAAACAACCGCTACTATTCGGTGCGCGCCGCTAACCTCCTGCTTCTTGTTCTAGACAGTTCGCTCGATGAAGTCTCCGGCCCGCAGGGGCAATGGCTGACCCGCAAATTGGATGGTCTCCCCGCCGAAGTAGATTTCATCCTGATCGTTCTTCATCATCCTCCATACACCAGTTCCTCGGACATGAAGATGTTTGGCGGAGGACATTCATCCCGCTCCCCAGAGCGGGCCCTGGCGGAGTTACTCGAGGCCCGGCAGCAGAACCTGCGCGCCCGCATCGTCGTCTTCTCCGGCCACGTACACAATTATGAGCGCCACGAGCACGGCGGCATTACCTATTTCGTAACTGGCGGCGCGGGAGCTCACGCCTACCCTATTGAACGCGGCAAGGACGATCCATTCCAGAGCAAGGAAGTGAACTACCACTATCTGCAGGTGGAAGACGATCAGGGCAAACTGAAGATCACCATGAACCGCCTCGATTTAACCAGCGGCACTGCCGTGTGGACGCAGCCAGATTCCTTCACGATTGCGGTGCCGACAGCCAAGGCCGCCGCGCCAGGTCAGTTAGCTTTCCGCGTTTGGAGCGAAATTCAGCAGAGGATCGAGGCACATCGGATCACCGCTCCAAATTAGAGCGGCGAATCGCCGCGAACAAAAATGAAGTTGCGATCATTTGGCCGGGAGGTGAATGGGTTGGTGGGCCCGCAAGGATTTGAACCTTGGACCAATGGATTATGAGTCCACTGCTCTAACCGCTGAGCTACGGGCCCGATGTTGCACAGTAACAGTTTACAGCACTCGGAAATCGAGGACGTTACGTTTCGTAAGGAAAGCCGCGACAAGATTATGGGTTCCTCGTTGTGTTCTCTTTAGTTTAAGGCAACAACGGTTCGATTAAGGACAGCGCAATCCGCAATCTCCACAACCTTGCGCTCCGTCCAATGAAACACTTCGTTTCCCATATGGTCCGAAACCGATACTGGAGGCTCGATCTCGCACTCGCTGAGCCATGCCTCGATGGCACCCTTCCGTTCGCGAAGGGTGGCGGTTTCGAGCCCCAGCGATCTTGCCAACTCGGCGTGATGCGCCCGCTCAAAAGTATTCGATCCATGGAACCTGTAAATGTAGAGGAAACCATACCCACTTAACATAGCGGTGCGCGAATTCGCCAGCAGCTCTTTTTGAACGGCTGAGTCTTCATGCCGGTTAAAGTCCTCTGGGTAGCCGGGGACCACATCTTTGTAGGCGAGCAGAGAACCTGGGAATCCGGGGCAGGTTATGGAGCGTATCCAGTCGCACCAATACAATTTCCCGGTGTCGCAGAAGAGATGAAAATTGTCGCGCAGGAAGCTCGCCTTCGCACCCACGCTTTTCATCGCCTCGATCTGAAGACTCAAACGCCGCGGATGATTGATATCGTCGTCGTCCCACTGGCACACCAGCGTTCCTGAAGCGTGCTGCAGAGAAATATTACGTAACTGACCCAGAGAGTGCTTCGTCTTTAAGGCAACGGAGGCGACGTCCAGTCTGCCTGTGCGGCGAACGTAATCTTCCACGAGGCGGCCGTACTCCGTGTCACCATCGGTAATTACGATAAGCTCTTTGTTCGGATAATCCTGGCGGCAAAAAGAGCTGAAGCTGCGCAGAAAGTACTCTAGGGGGCCCTTGGTCACCATCAAACAACTAACTCGTTCCAAGACTCCTCCGTTAGGATCTATATTCCCTGCTATGTTGTGATATCAGCACTTTACTAGGGCAGATACAAGCTGGACAGTTGAACTATGAAATGCGACATAGGAGATCAGCATTGCGGATATTGACAAATCAGGCGCTTCGCTTCGGATTTATCTTGCTAGTCTCAGCTTCGTGGGCGCAGTCGTTCGTCGCAAAGCCGCTGCCCGATCTGGGTCAGGGAAAGTATAAGGGCTTCGAAGGCGGGTTGTACGAAAACGGATCGAATGAGATTCCTCGGGATCATGCCGCGGATGGTCTGGCATTGGCCGCGCAGGTAAAACCGATTCGCGGCAAGTTTGTGTTGCTTGGCATCGGAATGAGCAACGCCACCATCGAGTTCCGCGCGTTTGAAAACCTGGCTGCCGCCGATGCTCGCGTTAACCACACAACCATGGCGGTAATTAACGGAGCACAAGGCGCGATGACAGCTTGCTTTTGGAAGTTCGCCACTGGAAATCCGCTACGAAGTGGATGCCGCGCACCCCGCCCAATTCCCAATCAGTATGACCGCATTCGCGACGAATTACTCAAGCCTGCCGGGTTGGCCGAAGATCAGGTGGAGGTCATTTGGCTGAAGAACGCGGACCCTAGACCAACTACAGCTCTGCCGGCTTCGGATGCGGACGCGTATGTGTACGAACGCGAAGTCGGCGAAATTGCGCGCGCCGCCCGCGCTCGCTACCCTAACCTCAAACTTATGTTTGTTTCCAGCCGCATTTATGCCGGATACGCGGCAGTGCCTTTGAACCCTGAACCCTATGCTTATGAGTACGGCTTCTCGGTCAAGTGGGCGATTCAATCACAGATCGATGAAATGCGCAGCGGGAAAGTGGATTCAATCGCTGGCGATCTCGACTATAAAAAGGGAGTCGCGCCCTGGATTGCCTGGGGGCCGTATCTGTGGGCCGATGGAACCGCTGCGCGTTCGGACGGACTGACTTGGCTGCCTTCTGAGTTTCAAGAGGACGGTACGCATCCCAACAAGCAGGGAGTCGAGAAAGTGGCCCATATGCTATTGGACTTTTTTAACAACTCATCGTACGCAACTTGGTTCAAGAAATAACATAACAATCTTTAGTAATTAGGGTGCCATTCCATGTGCGGCGAGTGTCGTTGCGCCTGTTTGGTCATTCGTTGTAAATTCGATAGCAGGACACTTTGTAATATGCAGTCGATCTCGAAACGCATAGCGTGGCTATCTTTGCTGCTGACTTTATGGTCGGCTCTGGCCTTTGCTGTGCATCATCACTCGAGTCAGAATGAGTCGTCTACGTGCCAGGTGTGCGTTGCAGCACACTCCGCCTCTCCAACCGCCGCGTCCCCTGCACCCAAGCCGATATTCCGGCATGTAGTTCACTACCGCCCGAAGGCTATTGCTGCAAAGCAATGTCTGGTAGCTTTTGCCCTATACGTCCGCCCGCCTCCCGCCGTCTAAAGATCAGTTTTCTTGCCGACTACTGGCCCGGTTCGTTTCTGGAGAACCGTTCTCTTGATCTCTACGACCAAAATTTATGGAGGAATCATGCTGGCTTCTTATATGAGGTCGCCACGCGCGGCTTTTGGGGTGGTCCTAATTCTGTCCGCTGTTCTTAGCGTGTCTGCGCAAATTGGGAACTCCGGGTCTATCAGCGGAAGTGTTCTCGATCCCACTGGCGCGGTTGTACCTAATGCGACCGTCGAAGTTCACAATCCCGTAAGCCATTTCGACCGCTCAACCATTACCGACAAGGCGGGGAATTTCAGTCTGCCGAACATTCCGTTTAACCCCTATCACATGACGGTGACCGCCGCGGGTTTCGCGAAGACTGCACAGGATGTGGAAGTCCGTTCGGTCGTGCCGGTCAGCGTGAACCTGACACTGCAAGTACTGGGGACTTCGACTACAGTGAATGTGGAAGCCGGAGGTGACCTCGTTGAAAACGATTCGACCTTCCATTCCGATCTGGACAGAAGCGCGTTCGAAAAGATTCCGCTGGAAAGCTCGACTTCCTCCTTGAGTTCGGAGGTTACACTATCAACGCCGGGAATCGCGGCCGATTCCAACGGGCTTTTTCACGGGCTCGGCGATCATGCGGAAAACTCATTTTCCGTCGACGGCCAGCCCATTACGGATCAGCAAAGCAAAGTATTCTCCAATCAGATCCCGCTCGATTCGGTGCAGTCCATGGAAGTCATTTCCGGTGCGCCGCCTGCCGAATACGGAGGCAAGACCAGCGTCGTTATCGTCGCGACCACGCGCTCGGGCCAGGGAGTGAATCCGCCTCACGGCAGCGTGACTGCTTCTTACGGTTCGTTCGGAACGTCCAACTTGGCGGCGGAACTTGCCTACGGCGGCAAGAAATGGGGAAACTTCATCTCCGCCAATGGCTTAAACAGTGGACGATTCCTCGATCCTCCGGAATTCGCGGTGTTCCACGATAAAGGCAACGAGCAGAATCTGTTCGACCGCGTAGATTATCAATTCACCAGCGCGGACTCAGTTCACTTGAACTTCGGTTACAGCCGGAGCTGGTTTCAGACGCCGAATTCGTT
The DNA here is from genome assembly GCA_963818235.1 of uncultured Acidobacteriaceae bacterium. Lineage (GTDB taxonomy): Bacteria > Acidobacteriota > Terriglobia > Terriglobales > Acidobacteriaceae > Sulfotelmatobacter. Next base: position 398,713 of record CAWFRI010000003.1, on the reverse strand, counting down.
GGACGCCGAGAACGCTACGCCGTGGAGTGGACTAGGCGGAATCTTGCCTCAGATGGCGGCCTTTGACGGGCGTGACCCAAATGGAAATATCGTCGGGCCGACAGATCAGCGCTCCAAGATCGGGACGTTCAACATTGCACCATCGTGGACGCATGTGCTGAGTTCGGACGCCGTTTCCACTCTGGGCGCGTTCGTGCGCCGCGATAATTACAACTACTACCCCAGCAGCGATCCATTCGCGGACCTCGGGCCACCGAGTCTTCAGAGGCAGTCCGTCGGTCAGAATCGAATACTTACTAACGCCGGAATTCGATCCGACATTTCATACGTCAAGGGAATTAATCAAATCAAGGCTGGTGTCACTTACGAACAAACATTTCTCGACGAGAACGATACCCTCGGCATTGTCGATCCAACTTACAACGCGCCTTGCGTAACCGCCGTAGCCATAAGCGTGGTGAACCCGTTCCCGTTTGTCGCGGCGCCTGGGCTGACTTCAGCAGACTGCCCCAGTGTTGCTGGCACGCTACAGGCAAACACGCCCGCCAACCCTAACGCGCCAGGTTCCGCTTTTTACCCTTATTACAATCCGGTCCTTGCTCCCTACGACTTGAGCCGAGGCGGAGGTTATTACACCTTTAATGGCCATACTGACGTGAAGGAGCTCGCGCTTTACGTGCGGGATGTAATCACCAAAGGAAACTGGTCATTGAATATCGGCCTGCGCGGTGATTTGTACAACGGCCTCACTGTAGCAAGGCAAGCGGAGCCGCGTATTGGCGCCGCTTACAACGTTAAGAAAACCAACACCATTATTCGCGTATCCTACGCTCGGACTCTGGAATCTCCGTTCAATGAAAATCTGATCCTCTCGAGCACTGGATGCAACAGCTCTGTTTTATCCCCCCTGCTTCTTTGCAGTCCGGGAGCAAGCGGAGCGCTGAGTCCTGGGTTTCGCAATGAATTTCATGCCGGCCTCGAACAGGCGTTCGGAAAGTATCTTGTATTTTCGGGCGAGTGGATTACGAAGTACACCCACAATGGCTACGATTTCAGCGTGCTCGGGAATACTCCGATCACCTTTCCCATCGAATGGCACAACTCCAAGATTCCGGGCTACGCAGGACGATTGAGCGTCCCTGAGATTCACGGGTTCTCGGCGTTAATGGTTTTCTCGAGTGTGGCGGCGAGATTTTTTCAGCCGCAGATTGGCGGAGCGGGCGCGACAGTTGCGACTGCCGCAGGATTGCCTTTCCGTATCGACCACGACGAAAAATTCAACCAGACGACTCATTTACAGTACCAGCCCTGGAAACGCGGGCCGTGGATGGGTTTCAACTGGCGGTATGACAGTGGACTGGTTGCTGGGGCGACGCCGTGCTTCGGGTTGAATGCGAGCAACGATTGCCCGGGCTCGGTAGTTCCTGGCGGTGTGCCCAACATCAGTATGGGCGCTGCCAATGTGGGCGAGATTCCGCTCTCCGCCGATCAGGAGTACGAAGCCGGATTCACCTGCAACGATGTCCGCGCAACTCCGACGTCACCTTTGCCATTCAATTGCGCCGCCTCGTCATTTGGCTCGACGCTGATAAAAGTGCCTGCTGTAAACAGCGAGAATGACGATCACAATCCGCCGCGCATCACTTCGCGGAATCTTTTTGATCTATCTCTTGGCGAGGACAACTTATTTCATGGCGACAAGCACAAATGGAGCGCGCAATTGACTGTGATTAATCTCGCAAATAAATACGCGCTTTACAACTTCCTCTCGACATTTAGCGGGACACACTACGTTACGCCGCGCACACTGACGGCGGAGCTCGCGTTCCATTTCTAAATTGGAGGACGGTATCAGGGTTCTTGCGGATTCACGAGCGCTCTTAAACTTGCCTCGAGGATTGCCTTGTTGGCTTCCGGCAGATCGATGAAGCGGAAGGGCTGCAACCACCCCTGTGTGGCCCACATAGGAAACATCATCTCGGCCCTTTCGCGAATTGTTGTCTCTGCGAGGTGGAAGATCAACTCCACGCGTAGTTTTTCGTCAAGCGGCTTTTCGACGTTCAACAGGCCGCCGGTAACGGAAAGTTGATGAAGCTTGCCGCGCACCTGGCGGCGATTCGGCAAACCAATCAGCACTAATATCGATCCCCGTAACTTGAAGCGAAACGGACGGGGCGTGCGGGCGGGCAAACTCGTGGCAGAGCTTTCCAGTGCGGCGGACTGCGGAATCTGCGACATCGTGCTGAATTATGGCACCACAACCGTCAGCCCAGGAGGTTACGAAAGCACGGGAGGCGAACAGCACCCATTGTTTTTAGAAACGCTAAAGTATTTTGAGGGTGGCTGTTGGCGAAATTTACTTGCGTCCAGGATGGCCTTCGCCATTGACAGAGAACAGATTGTACGGCCAAACTCCTTTGCCCCTCGACGCTTTGCCTTCTGAGAACGTGTTGGGGCTGGAAACGCTGTTCCAATCCGCCGGAGGATCCGCGATTCCCCAAATATTGCCTTGGTTATACAGCGATACTCCGATGAGAAAGTATTTCGCGTCCGTGCCCACCGGCAGACAATTGGCGACGCGGCCGGAAGCACTTCCACCGCCTGGTAGACCGCTCAGCAGTACAGGAGTTTCGATAGACAATGCTTGCGAAGTTCTTATGCCGCAGCCTTGCGGGCTTACTACGAGCGCAACACATTGAGCTGAAAACGCATGCCTTCGGTCCATGCTGGTGACGAGCAAAGGAATCTGCACGCGCAATCGCGTGCTGCGCCGTGTCGTCTTGGGTGTGAGGATCTCCATCGTGAAACTCAATCCACCAACTTGCTAGTGTGACAGAACGGAGGCAGGACGTGCTCATAAGAAAGAGGATATTAATGTGACGGAAGTAACGGATCGTTCCCAGTCAGAATGGGGGGCACGCCTCATAGCCAAGTCGTCATGCTGCCCTGTTAATATGACTCGACATCCGTGAATCATCCAGCGCCAACGGTTCATACCTCTCCCGAATGGAAATTCCTGCTAGCGGCAAGCTCTCCAATCGTGCACGAATCCAGTCTCGATCACGTCGGCTCTCTACTCGGGGCGCCGGTTGAATGGAATTCGGTGCTGCAGCTGGCAGATCAACACGGCACATCATCGCTTCTCTTCCAAAGCCTGGCGCCACGGGTGGATCTGGTTCCGTCTGCGGTGTTGACGTCGCTGCGCCAGAGCCACGAGAGAAATATTCACAAGTCGCTTTTTCTTACCAGGGAATTGATTCGCATCCATGACTGCCTTGATGGGATTGGAATCGAAGCGATTCCGTATAAGGGCGTTGTGTTGTCCGAAATCTATTACGGCGACATAGCGTTGCGGCGGTCTGGCGATATGGATTTGTTCGTCCGCAAAGAAGACGTGCGACGAATTAAAAAAGCGGTTCGCGATCTTGGCTATGTTCCCCGGGTACAGATTCCGGAAGACGCGGAGCAGGATTATATCGAGTCGGGATATGAGTGTACATTCGACAGTCCGGCGGGAAAGAATCTGCTGGAGTTGCAATGGGCTTTGCAACCACGATTCTATGCAATCGATTTTGATATGGATGGGATGTTTAGGCGTGCGGTGGATGTGACGATCGCGGGGCGCCGCATGAGAACGCCGTGCGCCGAAGACCTGATGCTGATTCTCTCCATGCATGCGGCGAAGCACGTTTGGGGACGCTTGATCTGGCTATGCGACATTGCGCAGATTGTGAAGCGGGGAAATATTAATTGGGAGTGGATTCAATCTCAGGCGCGGCAGCTTGGCATCGAGCGCATTTTGCATATCACGCTGCTGCTGTGCGGAAAACTTCTGGAAGCGACGATTCCCGCGCCGATCGAGAATGCGATTCTCTCAGACAACACAGCGCAAGCGTTCGCTGAAGAAATTGTTGTCTCGGTTTCCTCGGGAGTCGTGTATGAAGAAGAGAAAGTATCCTACTTTCGATTGATGATGCGACTGCGCGAACGGCGAATGGATCGTATACGTTTTCTGTCACGACTGACATTTACTCCCGGTCCTGGTGAATGGGAAGCGGTTCGTCTACCTAAAGCACTGTTCCCTTTGTATCGTTTGGTGCGGTTGGGGCGGCTGGCCTCGCGTTTTTCCCGATAAAAGTTATTCGCATTCCCTTAGCGGCTGGCTAATCCGCCGGCGGTTTCGCCGCCATCCATCGTGTAAACATGGCCGGTGGCGTAGGCGGCGTCGTCGGAGGCGAGATAGGCAAACAACGCTGCGATCTCCTCGGGCTTGGCGTGGCGGCGCAGCGGGATCTTCTGGTTCACATCGTCGAGCATGGCGACAGTATATTCGGCACGCTGCATGGGCGTGAGCACGTATCCGGGCGCCACTGCACAGACACGAACTTTCGGCGCGAGTTCGAGGGCCATGGAGCGGGTGAGTTCGATTACTCCGGCTTTGGTGGCGTTGTAGTCGGCGTAATACGGATAGCCCAGGATGCCGTTGGTGGAGGCAGTTTGCAGAATCACTCCGCTGCCCCGCTCGGCGGTGTAATTCTCTACCATGTGGCGGGCGGCGGTTTGGGCTACGTAGAAGACGCCGGTGAGATTGACGGCGATCACTTTGTCCCACTCTGCGGGAGTGATGTCGAGGAAGTTGTGGCGGATGCTGATGCCGGCGTTGTTGATGAGGACATCGACTCTGCCCATCGCGCGGACGGCGGCGGCGAGCGCGGCTTCGACCTGCTTGAGGTCGGTAACGTCGGCGACGATGGCCTCTTCGATTTGCGGGAGCTGCTGGCGGATTGCGGCGCAGGCTTTGGCATCGCGATCAAGGATGCAGACGCGCGAACCTTCTTCGAGGAAGCGCTCGGCGGTGGCTGCGCCGATTCCGCTGGCGCCTCCGGTGATGAGGACGCGTTTTTCTTTCAGGCCGCGCATTTTTTTTTGCTGCCGACTTTCAGCTGGGAGCGGGTGATCTGGATTAAAAAAAATACGGATCGAATTTGTAAAATCTTTTAAATCAGAGGTTTGGCGCTCCTCGATATGTGTCGATCCGGCTAAATTATTGGATCGAAAGGAGTTGCTCGCAAAATATTACGGGGAAGGAAGTTGGTATTCCGTGCATTGCGCAAGTCGTTTGGAAACCAAATTTGGAACGGCAGCTATTTAGCTTATTGATATTCATTTAAAAAACGACTTATGCTGTGAGGATAGGATCAATGATGCGCGGGAGGATGTCAAGGAAAATCGTAGCGGGGAATTTTTCGTCCCATTTTCGAGTACAGCGTTGAATGGGATTGGGAAGTCAAATCCCTTTTCGGCTCCGACGTTGCCCGCGAATGTTTTTCAAGCATTGACAACATCGTTTCGGCTGATGGTGAAAGCCTCAAATCAAGGGCGTATACGCCCCTGACGGAATAGGAGGGTAAGGATGAAGATCCCTGTCGTGGCACTAATAATCGTCGCTGCTTCGGTGCCGGCTCTTGTTCTTGGACAAGCCTCGGCGACCAAGCATGTCATTCTCTCTCCGAAGTCTAATCTGGACACGGCCAGTGTTTCGGAGGGATTTGCCAAATATTGCCTTAATGTTGCGGTCACTGAGAACGAAGCCAGGGCCGACTATGTGTTGGAGGCCTCAAGCAGAACGGACTACTCGGACGGGGACTCGTACAGCCGCTGGCATTTCACTCTGCTCAACAAGGATGGGGATGTGCTGATGACTACGCATCCTGAGGCGCATTTTAGGCACAGATTCAAGCATCACTTCGAGTCCGTTTGCAAATATTTCAACGGCAAGTAAATTGCGATCCGAACCGGATACCTTCTTCCGAAAGGCTCGGATTCAAATCATGCACCGAGAGCTCAACCCAAAAAACGGTGACGCCCCTCAGCAGATCGTAATCTGGGAGACTTCAGCAATAAGCAATCTGGCAAGGCTAAGCGATTGTAACGACCTGATTACACGAATGCAGATCGCGCACACACATTGGATTCCCGCTTATATTTTCGACGAGATCGCTGCGACACAGGGTAGCGAGAAGCGCGACCGGCTATTGAGTATCTGCCGAAGGCTAAAGGGAATAAGTGGCAAAGTCTTAATAACCCCTAGCTTTCTAATCGAGGCGGCAATCCGCATATTTGCAGAGTTTGGCAAACTTGATTGGGAAGTACTACTAGAGTCTCAGCCGAAGTACGAAAAAGCGATTGTCTCCGGGGTGTTTGACGATGATCTCGCAAGGGTTCAGTTGGCACAGAACCGCAAGAACCTGAAAAAAGCCGAGGAATATTTCGCGCAAACGAGAGCACAGTTTGACAGCCTATTTCAATCAGGTTCGGATCGAACTAAGACGTTAGAGGAAATCATTGCGCAAGCCCGTTCCACTGGCGTTATTCAGCAGAATGTCCGTTACTATTGCGAATCCTTTCTTGGGCACGCAGTCAATTTGCAATATGTGGAACGTTTCTTGAGGACGTTCCCGCCGATTGGAGCAATGATTTACGCCTTCCTGATCGGACATTATCACCGCAACAAGCCCGGGCCGACTCGGAATCCGGCAGGAGCGATTGATCTCCTGGCCGCTGTGTATCTTCCCGTCTGTCACAAGTTTGTTTGTGAGGACCGGAATCAACAGAGCGTCTTGCGTGACGTAGTCAAATACTGCCCGCTTCGCACCGAAGTGATTCGCTTCAACGATGATTTCAGGAATCGATTCTCCGGCTGCATTTGATGATTACGGGCAGGTGTGGCCCACCTTTCCCAATCGGAGCGGACGCGAGGAGATTCTAAGATTGTTTGCCGCGGAAGAAGTAGACAAGTTCGATGATTAGGATTATGACCATCATTAATTCAAAGACGAAGGCTCGAGATTGGTTGAATTCGTCGACCATGAAGCGGTAGAAGTCTTCGGCGGTTCGCAGGCGAGGTTGGGAACTCCTTGCGATGACGGTGCGGTCGGATAGGGATCCTTCGACTTCGCAAACCGATTCGAAAGGCGAATCGGTTTGCTGCGCTCTGGATGACAAGCTTGGAGGATGGATGGATTGGATTGGCGGCGCGCCTGAAGTCGTGCCCTTCCCGGTTGTTCTTTACTCGGGAGTGGTGGTGGAAGCTAACAGCGGGTTCCTCCACTTGCCGTCGCTGGCGCTCCGGGCTGCGGTCGGAATGACAAGGTTTGATGGCTGACGACTGAAGGTTTTGGAACTCCTTGCCGGGCCTAGGGTGCTATGGTCGCGCAAGGGATCCTTCGACTCCGCCGACCGATTTGCTGTGCGCGAATCGGTTGGCTGCGCTCTGGATGACAACGTTCAATGTTATGGGGTGGTGGGCGGGTTATGGCTTTTGATTTGGAGTGCCTTTGGCGGATGCGGTGGCTTTGAGCGAGGTGCCGGCGTTGGTGACCCAAAAGGTCCAGGTGTCTCCGGCGTTGATGTGCGCGGCGGCGTTGCGGGCTTCGTCGGGGGTGGGGCGGGCGTCGGTGATTCGAGTGGGTTCGTTGGGGCGCACGGCGCGGTCGAGCCAGGAGCATTGGCCGGGCTGCAATTGGCCGGCGGTGCGGGCTCCCTTTTTAAAATCGACGATGAGATTTTTACCGTCAGTGGAGGCCATGCCGCGGACGCCGCGGCAGCGGATGGGGTAATCGGGCGTGGGATTCACCGTCAGTTGAGTTGGGGTTTGCTTGACCAGGGAACCCGGAGGAAAAGGATTGGTAGCACGCTTGCGTTGCTGATAATTCAGATATGCCTGGGAACATTGCTTAACCACTTCGCGATGAAGCGCAATGGCAACCGGATTCCCCTCGCTGGCGTCTTCATCGGCCAGCAATATGTAGTGAAGCGCCTGACTATCAGCTTTGCGTTGACCGGACATTACGGCGCAGGCGATAGCAGCTGACTGCTGAATATTGGTCTGGGTCTGGGCAGGGCAAATAATGGTAGTCAGGACTAATGGAATCGCAAAGAATAATGGGCCGGACTTACTTAGGCGTTTCATTCGCATGTGTCTCATTCAAGGTTCTCCTTGGGCGAACTCTCCCTACAGAGACGGTGTGTCTCAGGTTGCCGGTGATATCGTCGAGCTTCGCTCGACCGGACACTCGACCGGACAACTGAGGGCGGCCGTCCCTACATGAGCATCTCCTAGATCACGCCGGGACGGGGGCCGCGTCAGACATTCTTATTCATATTTATAGTGATGGACAAGGAAGAAACGTTTCTAGATGGGTTTGCCGCGGAAGAAGTAGACCAACTCGATGATGAGGATAATGACGACCATGAGTTCGAGGACGAAGGCGCGGCTTTGGTTGAATTCGTCGACCATGAAGCGGTAGAGCTCTTCGGCGGTTTGCAGTTTTTGCTGGACGAGGTCTTTGTAGTCGGGGACGCCGACTTTGCTGGCGGCGAGTTTGTAGAGGCGGGCGGAGAACATGTCGCTGAGGAACTTGATGGCATTGTCGGCGCGCTCGGTGAGTTCACTCACGTCGAGCAGAACGGTGTGGAGTTTGCTGGCGGCGCGAGCGGTGCGCCATCGCGACCAGAGGCCGCGGCCTCCGCGCTCGAGGAAGTCGTAGACACCTTCGAGCTGTTTGGTGAGGAGTTCGTCGTAGTGGCGGAATTCAAGGAGCTGCGAGTTGGCGTATTGCAGGAGCTGGATGGCGGTCTCGGCGCCGGAGGGAGTGTCGTAGATGAAGGCGGCATTCCATCCGATTACGGCGAGGTCGTTGGGATAGTAGGAGATTCGCGACTGAAGAATTTCCTGGCGTTCGCCGTCAGAGAGGGCTTGAGTCTCGCCACGGACGACTTGAGAAATGTAGTCCCCCTGCGCGGTGAGGAGATCGAGAGCGGTGGGCGCGCCGGCGATCTCGCGCAGATGGAAGATGAAATAGTCTTCTTTTAACCACTCGGTTGTATACGGTTTGACGAGGGCGGGAGCGGCGCGCTCGAGTTTTTCTTTGACGATGCGAGTGGCGAGGCTTTCGAAGTTGGTGTCCCAAACCCAGCGGCTGGAGAGTTGGACCAGGTTGGTCCAATTGCCGGAGAAGGGCAGCTCGAAGACTACGCTGACCACGCCGTAGTCGAAGTACTTGATTTCTCCCTGAAGGCGCTCACCACTTTCGAGGACGAGGGGTTCGAGAGCTTCTTCGACCGGTGGGCGCTGGAAGCGGACGTAGCCGGGAGCATTGTGCTTGAAGCTGGTGTCGACGGTGCGGGCGCCGAGGATTTGGCGAAGCTCGTCGAGGCGGATTTCTTCGCAGACGTCGAATTGGATCATGACAAGAACGGAGCCGCAGAGGGGAGCGTCGGGAAGTTTTGCGGCGACGAGGGTAGGGAGAGCTTCATAGGGGACTTTGCCTACGGTGGGTTGGGCGGTGATTGTGGTGTCACGATCCATGGACGATTCTTGCTTGTGGTGTCGGCATACTAATCTATCTGTCCAACCGGCAGCCCGTACTCACCCTGAAACCATACTGCATACGGCTTGCACATCCTCGCTACGGCGATGATGTACCACTGCTTGACTTGCGATGTCGACCTTCTTTCTTGCAACAAATATCTCGGGTGTTTTGCCGGCGTGTTCGCCCATCGTGTGAAAAACGGCCCGACCGGATTTTAGGGCTTGTTCGACGTACGCTCTGCTCACTGACCTACCTCTGACGAGACTTCTAATTGTCCCAGAATGCAAGCAATCTGGCGAGGGGCCACGCTTGTCGGGTTACAATATTGACATAAATGCTGTGGAATCAGCGGTTTCTGGACATCACCCAGGATAATGCACCGCCCGCTGCCAGGGCGGCTAAATCCAGTCCGGCACGTTTCATGGAGTGGGAAACTTTGGCTTCACGGCGGAGGGAGCGGTCAGACTCGGGATAGGGATGGGATTCTGATGCGATTGGGCTCTCATGGTTGAGTGCCATTTGCACGACTTCGGCCAGGTGAAGGGCGCGACGGGGCGAGCCTTGAGCAATTTGTTCGCGGCAACTGAAGCCGTCGGCGATGATGAGCCAGTCAGATGGGGCACGGCGAATAGCGGGAAGAAGTTCAAGCTCGCCGATGGCCATGGAGATGTGATATTTGTCGCGCTCAAAGCCGAATGAGCCAGCCATGCCACAACAGCCGGGTGCAGGGCTTTGGAAATCGACGCCAAGGCGGAGCAGGACGGACTCTTCGGCGGTCATCTTCATCAGCGCCTTCTGATGGCAGTGGCCGTGGAGGATGGCTTTGCGGTTGAGAAGGGGCAAGTGAAAATTGGGAGCGTGGGTTGCGAGAAACTCGCTGAGCAGGAAAGTCTGGCGCGATAGCGCCTGGGCGCGTTTGTCGTGGGGGAATAAATTGAGGAGTTCATCGCGAAAGACGGCGACGCAGCTCGGTTCGAGGCCGACAATGGGAATGCCGGCGTCAATCTCTGGCGCGAGTTCGTCGAGGATCTGATAGAGAAGCTTCTGCGCACGGCTGAGCATGCCGTGGTCGTAGAGCGGGCGTCCGCAGCAGAGATGGGCTTTGGGGACGATGACGCGGAAGCCGGCGGCTTCGAGGACCTCGACGGCAGCTTGCGCGGTTGCGGGATGGAAGTAGTTATTGAAGGTGTCGGGCCAGAGGAGAACCTCAGGGGCTAAAGCCTCTTCCTTTTCTCTTCGTTGCGGCGCTGCAGAAAGCCGCGCCCTTTTAAAGCCGCCTGCATTCCTGCGTCGGAACCAGGATTTGAAAGTTTCGGGAGCGAAGGCGGGAATGGACCGCTGTTTGGGAATGCCTGCGACGAGCTTTGATATATCGCGCAGGAGCGGAAGTTGCGTGGCAAGATTGATGAGACCGGGAGCGTGGGAAGTTATGCGCGCCCAGAAATCGATGTTGCCGAAGGCGTAGGCGCTGCGCGAGCGCATGCGGCCTTCATAATAGTGAGAAAGAAATTCGGACTTGTACGTCGCGACGTCGACGCCGACAGGGCAGTCACTTTTACATCCCTTACAAGCGAGGCAGAGGTCGAGTGACTGTTTGACTTCTTCGCTGCGCCAGCCCTCGCCGATGATGCCATCGCCGCGGACTTTGTCCGTATCTTTGCCTTGGGTCATCTCCCAGAGCAGGTGGGCGCGGCCACGGGTGGAGTGTTCTTCTTCATGCGTGACACGGTAACTGGGGCACATCAGGCCGCCTTCTTCGCGGCGGCATTTGCCCACGCCGACGCAGCGCAGAGTAGCTTCGGCCAGGCTACCGTGGTCGGCGATGAATTGGAAATTGGTTTTTGGTTCCCACGGAGAATAATTTGCACCGAGGCGAAGATTTTCGTCGAGCTTGTAAGGCTCGATCAACTTGCCAGGATTCATCTTCCACTCCGGATCCCAGGCTGACTTGAACTCGCGGAAGGCTTGCACCAGTTCCGGGCCGAACATTTTTGGAAGTAACTCACCGCGCGCTTGACCATCGCCGTGCTCGCCGGAAATCGAGCCGCCGTAGCTCACGACGAGGTCAGCGGCCTCTTCCATAAACTCGCGGAATTTCGCGATGCCGTCTTTCGATTGCAGATCGAAATTAATGCGTGTGTGCACGCAGCCGTGGCCAAAGTGACCATAGAGAGAACCTTTGTAGCCGTAGGCGGCTAACATCTTCCGCAGATCGCGAAGATAGGCGCCAAGTTTTTCGGGAGCGACAGCGGAATCTTCCCAACCCTCCCAACTCATCGCTTCGCCGGGGACATGAGAAGTTACACCCAGGGCTGATTCGCGAACCTCCCACACACGTTTGATCTGCCGCCTGTCCGTATAGAGGCGAATATTCGGAGCGATTGCGCCGCGGCTAAGCGTCTGCATCAGGCCGCGGGCCTGGGATTCGGCTTCCGGCGCGGTGTTCGCGCCGAACTCCACCATTAGCCATCCTCCGCCTTCGGGCAACAGCGCGAGACCTTCGGAGTTGATACCTTTCGCCCGCGTGTAGCCGACGAGAAGATCGTCGAAACCTTCAAGGCCGATGGGCTTGTGGAGCATGATTTCGGGGACATGGTCGGCACATTGATAAATGTCAGGATAGGCCAGGACGAGCAGCACGCGTTCGGACGGGCTTTCGACCAGGCGGCAGGTGGCTTCGAGAACTGTAACACAGGTGCCTTCAGAACCAACGAGTGTGCGCGCAACGTGGAAGCCATTCTCGGGCAGAAGATGGTTGAGGTTATAACCGGAGACGCGGCGAGGAATATTGGGGAAACGTTGGCGGACGAGATCGCCGTAGGAGGCGGCGATTTGTTTGAGCGTATCAGAGATCTGCGCGGCTCGGACGGCGTCGCTGCGGGCCGATACTTCTGGGCCGCCGGACAGCCGAGGGCTGCTGTCCCTACATGGTTCGATCAGAATCTTGACCAACTCTCAGTCGCACGCCGTCGTAGGTGAGAATTTCCAGCGCTTCGATGTTGTCGTCGGTCTTTCCGGCCATGACGGAGTGGACGCCGCAGGAGTTGTTGCCGATCATGCCGCCGAGAGTGCAGCGGTCGTGGGTGGCGGGATCGGGAGCGAAAGTCAGATGATGCTTTTCGGCGGCGGCGCGAAGCGTGTCGAGCACGACTCCAGGCTGGACACGGGCGATGCGGCGGGCGGGGTCGATTTCGAGAATCTTCGCCATGTGCCTTGAAAAATCAAGGATGACGGCGACGTTGCAGCACTGGCCGGCGAGAGACGTGCCAGCGCCGCGGCAAAGAAGAGGCGCGCCGAACTTGCGGCAGAGCGCGACGGTTGCCTCAACGTCGTCGGCATCGTGCGGAAAAACAACGCCGATGGGAACTTGGCGATAGTTCGAACCATCGGTCGCATAAAGAGCGCGGGTGCCGCGGTCGAAGCGAACGTCACTAAGAACGTCACTGCGAACATCACTCGATCCGCTGCGAAGCTGGGCGCGCAAAGCCTCGCTTAACCCGGCCGCATCCACCTGTGCAGATTTGGCGGCTTGGGCGAGTTCAACGAATTTGTCCGTCATGCGGGGCTTGCTTTAGTTCGAAGATGTATCGGGCTTATCCGAATTTCGCGTCACGCTGGTGATCATGATTTTTGTCTTATCGCCAGCGGTTTCGATGTTGATGGTGATCATACTTTTCTTATCGTTGGAGATGATGGTGCAACGGCCAGCGTCCGAACTGCTGACCATTGCGTTGGGAAACTTAGCCTTGTAGAAGCTGGCGATTTTGTCCACGGAATCCGTGCTCTCAGAGTTGACCGATGCAGTGTGAATCCCGCCGAAAGTGGCGGAAGACGAGCCATTTCTCAGCACTTCCGCTCCTGGGTAAAGATCTACTCCGAGATTGCGGGCGGCATCGGCTGGATCCTTTGTGGTCTCGACGCTGCCGAATGGGGTTTCTACTTTTACGTTGTTCCCGTCCTGATGGATGTGCGCATGGCGAGCCACACGCCACGCGAAGAATCCGACGGAGGCGATACTGAGAATTCCCAACAGCACGATCACGCCGACGACAATGAGGATAACCTTCAGCGCGCCGCTTCCCTGTCCGGCATTTGCCGGGGGAACGGGAGCTGCCGGAACGGTTGAGCCAGCCATCGCGGGGGATGCAGCGTTGGGAACGGGCGATGAAGTGAGCACGGCGGCACCGCATTTGTTACAGAAATGTGTTCCGGGATTAAGGCTCGCGCCACAAGAATTGCAAAATGCCATAGATCACCTCATGACCGCCCGTGAAAAACCGGTCGGCGCGAGTATACCGCAGATTGAAGAGAAATAGAGCGGGATGAAACTAGCTAAGCGCCCGGGTCGCGTAATCGGACATGGTGAGGCCGAGCAATAAAAACAAGAAGAATAGGGCCGCGACGACCACCAGTTTGGTGAGCCTTTCGCTGGCGTGGTAGACGTGCATAAAGAAAAGGGCGACCAACGTGGCCTTAAACGTCGCAATTCCCAAGGCCACGGCGGCATTGAAGGGGCCGAGTTCAATGAAGGCGGCTTTGTAGGTGACGTAAGTACAAACCAACAGTGCGGCCCAGATGCCGAAGTACATTTTCAGCGGCGACGATTTTGCATGTTCAGACATAAAAAGCCTCGCAGATGAGGAGCCTCACGGATGCCGATCAATCAGGTATAACAAGGGAAAGAGATAGATCCAAATGATATCAACGAAGTGCCAGTAAAGGCCGCCAATCTCCACCGGAGTGTGCCATTCGGGAGTGAAGCGTCCCTTCCACGCCATAGTCAGGAGCCAGGTAAAGATTCCCAATCCGACGATCATGTGCAGCGCGTGCAAACCGGTCATGACGAAATAGAGAGAGAAAAATATCTGCGCGTGACGCGGATTGGCAAACTGGCCGGGATGCCCCGGAACGGGCACATTTTCGAAACTGAAAGAAGCGCCCGGAACGTGATGCTCCTCGAATTTGTCTTTGTACTCGATGCCTTTGATGCCGAGGAATACAAGACCAAGAAGCATGGTAAGGATGAGGCTGCCGATCAACAACGTTCGTCGCGCAGTCTGTGCCGCCCAAACCGCCAGGACTACCGTTAGACTGCTGCAAATAAGAACGGCCGTGTTCGTGGCGCCGAGCGTGGCGTCAATGGATTTGCTGGCGGCGCCGAAGTCTCCGAAATACCAGCGGCGGTAGACCAGATAGGCGCAGAACAGGCCGCCGAAGAACATGACTTCGGTCGCGAGAAAGACCCACATGCCGAGGCTGGCGGAGTTGCGCTGCTGCTCCTCGGTGGCGAAGTGATGCAGCAACGCGGGGTTGTGGGCGGCGTGGGCTTCTCCGTGGCGGTCGTGCACCGCGACTGTGGAGTTATTTTGCAACGGGCACCCCCTGCTTGTGAGGCGCGTCTTTGTCCGGTGAGTCCAACTCCTCGTAGTTGTAGGCTTCCCAGGTCACGATGGGCTCTTCTTCAAAGTTGAAGGTGGTCGGTGGAGAAGCTGTTTTCCATTCGAGTCCGGCGGCGTTCCAGGGATTGTCGGATGCCGGCTTGCCGTAACGCATCGACCATAGGAAATAAGCCATGGGCAGCAGGTATCCGACGCCGAGGACGGTGGCTCCGGCGGTGGAGAGCACATTCAATATCTGGAACTCGGGCATGTGGCCGTAATCGTAGTAGCGGCGCGGCATGCCCATGTAGCCGAGGATGAACTGCGGGAAGAATGTGAGATTGAATCCGATGAAGACGATTAACGCGGCAAGGCGCGCCCAGCCTTCCGGATAGAGGCGTCCGGAAATTTTCGGCCACCAGAAATGCATTCCTCCGAGATAACCCATGACGGCGCCGCCGACCATGATGTAGTGGAAGTGGGCCACGACGAAGTACGTGTCAGTGACGTGGATATCGATGCCGAGCGCGGCGAGAAAGAGTCCGGTGAGACCGCCGACGGTAAAGAGGCCAAGGAATCCGAAAGCGTAGAGCATGGGCGCATCGTAGTGGATGGAGCCCTTGTAGAGAGTGGCTGTCCAGTTGAAAACTTTGATGGCGGAAGGCAATGCTACGGCATAGCTCAGGAAGGAAAACACGAGCGCGGAGTAGACGGAGATTCCAGCCACAAACATGTGATGCGCCCAGACCAGGAAGCCGAAGACGGCGATGGCGATCGATGAAAACGCCACAAAGCTGTAGCCGAAGATGCGTTTGCGCGAGAAGCAAGCAATGATCTCGGTGACCACGCCCATCGCAGGAAGAATCATGATGTAGACGGCGGGATGTGAGTAGAACCAGAACAAATGCTGAAAGAGGAGAGGATCGCCGCCGAGTTTGGGGTCGAAGATGCCGAGGTGCAGAGCGCGTTCGGCGGCTACGAGAACAATTGTGACAGCGATGACAGGCGTGCCGAGAAGCTGGATGATGCTGGTGGCATAGTGCGCCCAGATGAACAGCGGCAGGCGTGACCAGGTCATGCCGGGGGCGCGCATGCGATGAATCGTGACCACGAAATTCAGGCCGGTGAGAATGGAAGAAAATCCGGCGACGAAGATGGCGAGTCCGGCTTCAACAATTTTTGTGTTGGTGAAGTTAGTGCTGAAGGGAGCGTAGAAGGTCCAGCCGGTATCGACGCCGCCGGTCAGCATGCAGTGCATCATCATGACGCCGCCGATGATGTAGAGATACCAACTGAGCAGGTTGATGCGTGGGAACGCGAGATCCTTAGCCCCGATCATCAGCGGCACGAGAAAGTTGCCGAGCACGGCGGGGATGGAGGGGATCAGGAAAAAGAAAACCATGATCATGCCGTGCATGGTGAACAGCTTGTTGTAAGTATCGGCCTGGACCAGGTCGCCTACAGGCGTGAGCAATTCGAGGCGAATGAGCAACGCGAAGAAGCCACCGATGAAAAAGAAAAATGTGATGGAGATGAGATAGAGCAGAGCGATGCGTTTATGATCGGTGGTGAGCAGCCATGACCACGCGCCGTACTCCTTATTCAGGTAGTTCTCACGTTCCGGTTGAAGAATCGGGGTAGCAGCCATACTCATTGCACCTGACTTCCATTCGATTGCACTGATACTTTTGTCTGGGAACTGGTTAGCACTGGATCGCCCGGCGCGGCCAGGCTGGCATCGGTCTTCGCGCCACCAGCCGGCTTGCTCAAAGAAATCGATTTGATATAGGCGACTAAGGCATTGACCTGCTCTTCCGTCACGAGCCCTTGAAACGTGGGCATGATCGGCTGGAACCCTTTCACGCGTTTTGCGCCGGGATCGAGAATGCATTCGCGCAGATAATTTTCGTCGGCGGTCACGGTGCGGCCATCTTCAAGTTGCACCGGCTTGCCGAAAACTCCCTGCAAGTTCGGGCCGCGTCCTTGCGTATCTGCGCGATGGCAAGTAACGCAGCCGAGTTCGGCGAAGATCTTCTCCCCGGTGGCGGAGAGCGGGCCGGTCGAGGCGCCATTTATCCAGGCCTCATATTGAGCGGGCTCCTGCACCACGATGTCTCCGACCATGCCCGAATGCTGCGTGCCGCAGTATTCGGCGCAGAATAAATGATAGACGCCGGGCTTGGTGGCGCGGAACCATTCCACGGTGTAGCGGCCGGGCAGTACATCCTGCTTGATGCGGAAGGCGGGGATATAAAAACTGTGGATTACATCTTGCGAAGTCATGATCAGCTTGACGTCGCGGCCCACCGGCACATGCAGTTCGTTGATTTCGCGCTGGCCTTCGGCGTGCTCCACCTTCCACATCCATTGCTTTGCCACTACGTATACTTCAGTAGAATCCGCGGGCGGTGTGCGCTCTTTGAAAAAGACGACCGCGCCCCAGGCGAAGATCACCATGAAGATGAGGAATGGAATCGCACTCCAGGTAATTTCCAGAGCGGTGGAACCTTCGATCTGTTCGGCGCGGACGCCGGGACGATGGCGGTAACGAGCGGCGAAAAAGATAAGCAGAGCGAAGATCAGCAGCGCCATCATCCCGGTCACAATGAGCAGGAAAATGTAGAGCGCGTCCACATGGCTCGCCATCGTGGAAGCTTGCTGCGGCCATAATGGAAAATTATTGAGCATACCGAGTCTTTGTTGCCGTCTTTTCTGCTTGGTTACGCGCCACAGAGCGGTCGAGCCGCCATAAAACGAAAAATAAACCGCCAAGCAGGAGAATGGTCGCGGCGGCGGCGAGCCGCAGAATGTTGCCTACCATGGCGCCATATTTTCCGGTCTCGGGATCGTAGTGATAGCAGTAAAGTAGTACCGCATCGACGGCGTTGCCGATCTTGCCTTGTGAGGCTTCGACCAGGCCCATGCGCAAGTCCTTGGGCGGAAAATCCACTCCGTAAAAATAGCGCGAGATGCGGCCTTGCGGCGTAAGCACCATGATGGCGGTGGCATGGGCATACTGATTGGTCTTGGCGTCGTACTGATACTGAAAGCCGACGGTTTTTGTGAGCGCATTAATCGACTCCGGCTGGCCGGTTAGAAAATGCCATCCGGCGGCGGCGTTGGCGCGGCCGTAGCGTTTGACGTAGTCGACTTTTTTGGCTGCGGCCATCTCCGGAGTTTCGCGAGGATCAAAGCTGATGGTGATCACGTCGAACTCATTGCCCAAGTCAAACTTCACCAGGCGCATAGCGCTGGAAAGTCCAGCCAAAGCCTCACCACACAGCATAGTGCAGTTGTAATAAACCAGGTTGAGGATCAGAGGCTTGCGTCCAAAGTAGTCGCCGAGTTTGACGCTCTTTCCGGTTTCATCGAGGAAGGTGAGATTGGGCGGGACCTGCATGTCGAGATGTTGCTCGATGCCGACATTTTCCAATCGCGGCGGGCGCGTGTTCGCGGGCGGGGACATGACGCCGCTATTAATCTGGGCACCGGCGAATGCCGAGAGCAGCGCAAGCGTGAACACGATGCACACGGCGGAGATCGAATTGGATTTTATAAAGCTCACTTCTTCTTGACCTTATTATTATTATTATTATTTGCGCCCGTTGCTGGTGCGGCGGTTGGATTTTTGGTTGCAGTGTCATTGCCGCTATCGGCGCTCCCGACCTGAGCACGGACGGGCAGTCCACGCTGCACCAGCAAATCCATGGCGCGCTCGATGGGAATATGCACCGTTCCGGCTGGTTGATCGACCCAGCCGTAGCTGTAGAGCGTGTTGTCCTGTTGCAACTTTATTCCGTTCAACTGGCCACGCTCGTCTTCCTCCAACTTCGGGCTGGGAAAGGCGCTTTGCGGGTATCCGGGAGCGACGTGCCGCGTATCTTCGGGAACATTGGTAACCAGCGGACTTACCGCTGGCTGCGATGCCTTTTCGCGCTTGTCCAAGTACGCATAAACCCCACGCAGAGCGAACATGCACAGAATGGTCACCACGCCGAGAGTCAGCAGGAAATAAACGAGATTAGCTGCCTTCAGGTCTTGGTGCTCGAAGCTCCCGTGATCCGCTGAATTCTCGTGTTTGATGTGATCCGTCATTCTTACTTACTCACTCGCTTACTCAGCCGGCTGCAAAACTTCATGGGCATCCTGGTCGTAGGCCGGAAGCAGCGGCAGCGAAGCCAGGTTGCGGAAAAAATACCAGAGCCAGATTCCGCCGATAGCGACGGGAACAACGATATCGGCAACGGTGATGGCAAAAGTTTTGGAAAAATTGGGTTCAATAATCCAGAACAGATCGACGTAGCGCATTATCATCAGCAGGATTGCGACCCAAACCAATTGGCGGATGTTGCGCTTGAAAGCGCGTGAAAGCAGCATGGTGAATGGGATTGCGAAGTGAAAGAGCACCAGCATTATGGCAATCCATCCCCAGCCGCCGTTGATTCGCCGTAAATAAAAAGTGATTTCCGAAGGCAGGTTTCCAGCCCAGATGATCAACCATTGGGAAAAGGAAAAATAGGCCCAGACCATGATGAAAGTCATCATCCACTTGCCGTGGTCATGAACGAAATCTGGCTTCAACATCTCCGACATCGGCTTGTATTCGAAGAGGATGCGCTCGACTACAACGGCGAAGCACATGGCGGAGAGTACCTCGCCGATGAGTATGATCAAGCCGAAGATAGTGGAAATCCAACTGGGATCGAGCGACATGATCCAGTCAATAGCGGCGAAAGAAATGGTAAATGCGTAAAGGATAAGCCCAGGGCCGGCGACTGCTTTGAAGCGTTGGCTGTTGTTCGGCGCTCCGGCGTGGTCAGTTTGTTTCGACCATTTCGAGAGCAGGTACGAGAGCACATTCCAAACCGCGAAATAAAAGATGGCGCGGACAACGAAGCCATTCACCGTCAGGTAGCTCTGCGTAATTTGCTCGAGGTGCTCACGGAGATGTTTGTCTTGAATGTTGCCAAGCGGCTGGGCCCAGATGTAAAGGCGGTGAATTCCAAGGATGATGGGGATGAACAAAATTGCCAGCAGCGGGAGCGTGCGCATGGCCGCGCCCAGAATCCGGCGAATGACCGTGCCCCAGCCCCCGCCGGTGAGATGGCGGATCATAAGAATCGCCATGGAGCCGAGGGCGATGCCCAGCCAGCACATGAAGCCAAGCAAGTAGGCGCGGTAGAACTCGTCGGGACGGAGGAAGGCGAGCACAACGGCAATCACGGTGAAGATGCCGCCTATGACGAGCGAGCGCTGAGAGATTTTCTTAACTACACCGGGCGCCGTCAAGTCGAGATGGAGAGTGGCGGCGCTCATTTCTGATCTTCTTTCTTCATGCCTTCGGATGTTGTTCCTTCGGAGTTAGAACCGAGCGTGGGCGCGATTACCGGGAGAGTTGCGCCAGAACCGGGTTCGCCCGAAAAACTGGGCGGCTGTGAAGGAATGTCCTGTCCGGCAGGAACGTCGGCCTTAGTCGCGTTCTGACTCAACTGGAGCGCCCGGATATACGCTACGATATTCCAGCGGTCGCGCGGTGGGATCTGGGCGGAGTAGTCGGACATAATGCCGAAGCCATTGGTAATCACATCGTAGAAATATCCCAGCGGAGCTTTTTGCAGCCGAGGGATGTGATACGACGGGGGCTTACGGGTAAATCCGCGCGAGGGAATGAAGCCGTTGCCGTCGCCAAGAGTCGAGTGGCAGGGAGAGCAATAAATATTGAAGCGCTCGCGGCCGCGATCCAGGACTTCTCTGGTGACGGGAAATGGCATGTAGTCGCCGGGATTATTGCCGATTTTGCCGGTGTAGAAATAGCTATCTTCATGCAACTGGCCGCGAGCCACGGTACCTTCGACGAGCGGGCGGGCACCGCGCTGGTCGGGGAAAAAATCGCTCCTGGCCAGCGGGTTAATGCGCGGCTGCTCGTGCATGTCGAGGCGGCAAGCGCTGGAGAGCGCGATTGTAGCTAAAAGAAACCCGAGCGCCAGAACATCCAGAGCTACATAGGTCCGTAGCATCTCACTTTTGCGCCAAGAATGCGCAAGAATGGCGCATCCGGCGTGCATTTTAACTGAAGATTGGCGAAGGTGCGGCATTAGCTGGGCACCTCCGAGATGGAGCGCGGCGTGAGACTTTCCAAGAATCCGCGAGTGCCGGCGGGATTGAATTTGGGGTCGGAAGAAAACACGATCAGGAAAAATCGATCTTTCGAAGCCAGCGCGAAACGCGGAACATTGAAAACCGGATGATACGGCATGGGCAGGCCGTTCAGAGCGAGCATACCGAACACGGCGGAGATTCCGGCAAAAAGAATCGTCATCTCAAATGTAATAACGATGAACGCAGGCCAGGAATGGGCTGGCTTGCCACCGATGTTAAGCGGATAGTCGACGACCGAAATCCAGTACTGCATCAAATAGCCGCTAAGGCCGCCGATGATGCCGCCAATGAGCACCACCAGCGGAACTTCATCGTGATGAAACCCGATCTCCTCGGCCAAACCTTCGATGGGAAACGGACTGTAAGCGTCCATCTTCTGATAGCCCGCCGCGTGCGTGCGCTTGGCCGCGTCGACGAGCGCCTGAGCCGAATCGAACTCCGCCATAATTCCGTAGATCGGATCGCGCTTCATTCTTTGACCTCCGCCTCGGGCAGGAGGGTGCGAATTTCAAAAATGGAAATCGCGGGCAGAATGCGAAGGAAGAGGAACATGGCCGCGAGGAACATTCCGATGGTACCGATGAAGGTCATCCAATCCCAGCGCGTGGGGTAGTACATTCCCCAGGACGAGGTGAGGAAATCGCGATGCAAGCTCACCACGATGATAATGAAGCGCTCGAGCCACATGCCTACCAGAATTACGCCGGAAAGCAGAAATAGCGCGACTGGACTGGTGCGCAGTTTTCTAATCCAGAGCAATTGCGGGATGAAAATATTGCAGGTAAGCAGAGACCAATAAGGAATCGCATACGGACCATGCAGGCGGTTCCACAGGGTGAAAGCATCGTAGCGGTCACCGCTGTACCAGCCCATGAAGGCCTCGATGCCGTAGCCGTAGGCGACGATCAATCCCGTGGCCAGCATGACCTTTGCCGAGTTCTGCAGATGGCGTTCGGTTATGAAATCTTCCAGCCCGTAGATTTTGCGGATCGGGATGGCCAGCATGAGGACCATGGCAAACCCGGAATAAATCGCGCCGGCAACGAAATAGGGCGGGAAGATGGTAGTGTGCCAGCCCGGGACGATGCCGATCGCGAAATCGAAACTCACAACGGTGTGAACCGAGAGCACCAGGGGCGTGGCCAATCCGGCAAGCAGAAGATAAGCAGTCTCGTAGCGGTGCCAGTGACGGGCAGAGCCGCGCCAACCCATCGAGAGCAAGCCGTAAGCCATTTTGATCCAGCGATTGTCCGAGCGATCACGCAGCGTGGCAAAATCCGGAATCAGGCCCATGAACCAGAATAGAGCCGAGATGGTAGCGTAGGTAGAAACGGCAAAAACATCCCACATGAGCGGGCTGCGAAATTGCGGCCACACCCGCATGGTATTGGGATAAGGGAATAGCCAGTACGCGAGCCACGGACGTCCGACGTGGATGGCGGGGAAAATTCCGGCCGCGGCCACGGCGAACAGCGTCATAGCTTCGGCGAAGCGGTTAATGGAGTTGCGCCACGACTGGCGTAACAGAAGAAGGATGGCGGAGATGAGCGTGCCCGCGTGGCCGATTCCGATCCACCAGACGAAGTTGACGATGGCGAAGCCCCAGCCGATGGGGATGGTGTCGCCCCAGATGCCGATACCCTTTAAAAACAGGTAGCCGATGGCATAGAGCATCATCATCGTCAGCATGAAGCAGACTCCGAAACCTAGGAACCAACCGTTCGAGGCGGGACGCGTCAGCACGATGGCGCTGATTTTTTCCGTGACCGTGCCGAAGGTATAGCCCGGCTCGATCACCGGAGCCCGCTGCGCATCGACCGTCATTTTGTATTGCTCGTCCATGAATCCCGTCGGGGGCTAAGCCCGGCTCGTAAAATTTTGCCTATGCGGCGCGGCCCAAGCCGCGCCCTTTCAAAACAAGTTCGCGCACACTACTACGACTTCAACTCCGGATTCGGGTTGCTGACTTCCGCCAGATACGTGGTGCGCGGACGCGTGTTCAGTTCACCTAAAAGACTGTAATTGCGCGCCTGCGCCTTCAATTTTGAAACCCTGCTGTTCGGGTCGTTAATGTTGCCGAAGACGATTGCGGCCGCCGGACAAGACTGCTGGCAGGCGGTCTGTAATTCGTCCCCAACTTTGATCTGCTTGCCCTCGCGCACTGAAGCGGTTTCGGCATCGATCTTGTGCTCGTTGATGCGCTGCACGCAGTAGGTGCACTTTTCCATCACGCCGCGGCTGCGCACGCTGACATCGGGATTGCGCATCATCTTGTACTGCGGAGTCTCCCAATCCTGAAAGAGCAGGAAGTTGAAGCGCCTCACCTTATAAGGGCAGTTGTTCGAGCAATAGCGCGTGCCCACGCAGCGGTTGTAGACCATATCGTTCAGGCCTTCGCTCGTATGATTCGTCGCGCCCACGGGGCAGACTACTTCGCACGGCGCGTCCTCACACTGCTGGCAGGGCACGGGCTGAAAGAATGCTTTGGGATTATCGCGGTCGCGCGCTGCTTCATCCGGATATTGATAGTAAGTGTCGATGCGAATCCAGTGCATGTGCCGGCCAATGGCGCACTGTTCCTTGCCGACGACCGCGATGTTGTTCTCCGACTGGCAGGCGATCATGCAATTGTTGCAGCCGACGCAGGAGTTCAGGTCGATGGCCATGCCCCACGCGTATTCTTCCTCCTTATAGGGATAGGGCTTATAGAGAGTGAGGCCGGGCGCGGGCTCTTTTTCTTCTTCGTGCGGGAAGTCGGGATTCTTCTTGTACTCCTCCAGCACGGTTTCGCGGACCAGCGGACGATGATCGCCGTTGGGCGTATCCATTGACTGGTAACCCTGCGTGGAGGCGAGGACG
The DNA here is from genome assembly GCA_963818235.1 of uncultured Acidobacteriaceae bacterium. GTDB lineage: Bacteria > Acidobacteriota > Terriglobia > Terriglobales > Acidobacteriaceae > Sulfotelmatobacter. The sequence continues at coordinate 374,943 of CAWFRI010000003.1, read as the reverse complement.
TATTTTTCGCCGGTCTTGCGGATTTGCAGGCCGGTTGCGAACCACGGCGCCGTGCTCGTGCGCAGCGCATAGGCATCGAACCCCTGCGCGGTCCCAACGCGGCCGGCGCGGGTGCGTCCGTAGCCAAGCGTGACGGTGACAGAATTGTCGGGCATTCCGGGTTGAACCCAGACTGGGCCGGTTACTTTCTTGCCGTTCAGTTCGAGTTCGACTGCGTCAATCGACTTGACTTGCAGCCGCTCGGCCATCTTGGGGCCGATGAGGATGGCATTGTCCCAAACCAGCTTGGTCATCGGCTTGGGCAGTTCCTGGAGCCAGCCGTTGTTGGAGAATTGTCCGTCGTAGATGGTGGGGTCGCGGCGGATATTGAGCTCGATGGCGTTCGGGTCGGTAGCAGCAGTTCTGGGCGCAACCAGCGGCACTAATTGCTTGAAGTCTCGGCCGCCCATTGGCTGGCTCGAATTGTTTTCGCTCTGGACCGTTTTTGGCGCGAAGGTCGTTCCCTCAACCCACCCATCGTGCAGCGACTTGCGCCAGAATGCTTCGAAGTCTGCGCCTGAGTGCTGCTTCTGCCAATAGGCGCGCGTCAGATCGTATCCTTTGGCATCGGCCTGACTATTGAGCAGCGCAACAAATTCGATGGCACTCTTACCGTTATATAGAGGTGCGATCAGCGGCTGAATAATACTAACCATTCCATCGCAGGCTCGCGCGTCGCCCCACGCTTCTAGTTCATGAGCTTCATTGATGTGCCACTGACAAAGCTCGGCGGTCTCGTTCTGATAGAGGCCGAGATGCACACGCAGAGGAACCTTGTTGCTCTTGAGCACTTCGGCGAAATTAGTGTCAGTAGGCGCGTCGTAGGCGGGATTGCCGCCAAGCATGATGAGCAGATCGACTTTGCCGTCGTGAATGTCGGCGGCGAGCTCTTTGATCGATTCGGTTTGATTGACGGGATTTGCATCGATGGTGTCGGTGTAGAAAACGGTCTTGCCGACATTGCCCAAAGCTTGGTTGACCGCGTGAGCGAAGGCATGCACGTTAGGAGGCTGATGATCGCCAACGATGACGATACTTGATCCGCGATGGGAGAGGAGATCTTGAAACAGTATCCCACCTAGCCCGGGGTAGTCGCCGGCCACGCCGCCGATGGGTGGATTGACAGGCAGATGGCTCGACAAGTCGTGCGCAAATTTCTCAATCTCGCTCGCTCGCATGGGCAGCCGATGATCCGCCTTCGCCCCCGTCGTCGTCGGAGTGCTCTCAATCACGTACAGCCGGTTCATGTTGCCGTCGGGATTGCGGCGCTTGGCGAAGTCGCGGATGTAGCGGACATTCCCCGGAAAACCCGCATACAGGAAGTCGGCGTCGAGCGAGACAATTACGTTGGTCTTTTCAAAATCGTAGCGCGTCTCGACCGGCTGGCCGAAGGCCAGCTTCGCACCTTCGAGTACGTTGTCGCGATTGACCGGCTCGTACACATGCCACTTGGCCTGCGGATAAATCTTCAGGAAATTCCGCATCTGATCGGCGAGCGTGGGCGAAGAGATGGTCGGAATAAGAATGCGGATGCCGGCGCCTTGCAGGGCCTTCTGTGCGTCGAGCGGCCCGCGAATGGCGGTCACAAAACTTTGCCACGACCGCTGATCGCCCATCGAAACGACGCTCTGCGAGCGGTCGGGATCGTACATGCCGAGAATCGACGCCTGGGCAAAAATATCGGTGCCGCCGAGCGACGCGGGATGGCGGTCGTTGCCTTCAATCTTTGTAGGGCGGCCGAGATGGCTTTCGACCAGAATGGGATTGGCGTAGCCGCCGAGCGTCATGGCCGTGGCGTAGAACATGGGACGGCCGGGGATTACTTCTTCGGGCTGGCGGACGTAGGGAACAATTGGCTCCAGGGGAAGTTTGACGCAGCCGGTCATTCCGGCCAGCGCCATGGACGCGCCCATGACTTTGAGAAAGCCGCGCCGCGAAACGGAATCGACCCACTCGGATGCGCCTTTGGGGAACTCGCGGTGCAGCGCTTCCTGGAATGCGGGGCTGCCGGCGAGTTCTTCCAGGCTGCGCCAGTATTCCGGACCGCTCACCTTCGCCTCGGCATTTTCGATTTCGGCACGGACGGCGGCCAGGTCGAGCTTGCCTTTTTGTGAGGGGCAAACGTCTTCGCTCGTCTTTCTGGGAAGGCGGCTTGCGGTTTGGTCGTCCATTTTCATTCGATTCGTTTAAGAATTCTGTCGTCCTACGGGACTCGCTCCGGACTACTTATTTCTACCCGGCACTTCCGTGCCGGGCTATCTTATGTCGTCCCTACGGGACTTAAGATTACCTGTGACAAGTGCTGCAACTGGTAATATCCTTCACGCTGCGGACGTTGTATTTTTTCACCAATGCCGTTCCCAGATCGACTTGATCCGTGTAACTCTGTCCATCCAATACCACCGGGTGCGCGCTTGTGGGTTGCCGATAACGCATGTTGAACACCTGGTCGCGCGGGCGGAGGTTGGCTGCGGTATTGCGGTGACAGCCGAGGCACCACTCCATCTGCAACGATTCCTGCTGGTACATCAGCGGCATCTGGTCGACCGGGCCGTGACAGGTGTTGCATCCTACGCCCTTGGTCACGTGAATGCTGTGATTGAAAAAAACGAAGTCGGGAAGCTGGTTCACCCTCGTCCATTGCAATGACTGCCCGGAACGGTAGCTGGCGCGCACGGGTTCGAGGAGTTGGGCGTTGGTCCAGATTTGCGAATGGCAGTTCATGCAGGTCTTGGTGGGAGGGATTCCCGCAAAGCTCGAAGTTTCGACCGAGGTGTGGCAGTAACGGCAGTCGATGCCGAGTCCGGTGACGTGGTGCTGATGGCTGAAGGGCACGGGCTGCGGCTTGCGAACCCCGGCATAAGTGACGTAAGGCGAGCCCTGCACTTCGTAACCCACCCAGCCGAGCGCGGCAATGACAAAGACCGCGCCAAAAATCGTGGCCCGGGACAGGGTATTCGCACTACGATGAAATATCTGCGACATGCTTACGTACGAACTTTAGAAAATACGAATGAGACCCGAGCAGACCGCTATGTCAAGGAAGCTTATGGTTGCTACGCGAAAATAAATTCCCGCATCGCGATATTTTTCACGCTACTACTTTTTCCACGGCTACTAAGAGAACCCGAAATTATAAATACTTCGCGAGCGGTTGTCGCGTGTTTAAGCGAAAAAATCACACTTAATTGTTTCAAATCGAATTCTGTGTGAAATTACGCTGCGTTTCTTTTTGAGATATGTCGTTTACCGGATATTCATCACCAACAACTTCGGCTCCGTCATCTCTTCGATCGCATAACGCAGGCCTTCTCTGCCCAGGCCGGAATCTTTGATGCCACCATAGGGCATTTGGTCGATGCGGAATGAAGGAATATCTCCGGCAATAAGTGCGCCGACTTCAAGTTCGTCGTAGGCCTGGAAGAGCAGCTTTACATCGCGGGTGAATAATCCGGCTTGCAGGCCGTAGTTCGAATTGTTAACGCGGCGAAGAGCCTCATCGAAGTTCTGATAGGGCTCAACCGTCACGACGGGGCCAAAAATTTCCTGGCAGTTCACTTTCATGTCAGGCTTGGTGCTCGTAAGGACGGTTGGGTTCACGACAGAAGCGTTGCGGCCGCCTCCGACCAACAGGTGCGCGCCGGAGCGAACCGCCTCGTCGATCCAGTTAGCAACGCGCACAGCATCGCTCTCACGAATCAGCGGGCCGATGTCGGTTGATTCCTCCATGGGATCGCCAGTCTTGAGTTTCTTAACTCCTTCGACCAGAAGATCGGTGAACTTTCCATAGACGGAGTGCTCGACCAGAATGCGCTGCACGGAAATGCAGGTTTGTCCGGCGAAGCCGAAGCCTCCGGTAACGCAGCGATCGGCGGCATAGGAGAGGTCGGCGTCGCTGTGGACGATGGCTCCGGCGTTGCCGCCGAGTTCGAGCGCGACTTTCTTTTTTCCGGCGCGGCTCTTGATGGCCCAACCCACGGACGCGCTGCCGGTAAAGCTGATGAGCTTGATGCGCTCATCGGTGACGAGCAAGCTAGCATCTTCGTTCGAGAGTGGCAGGACGTTAAATCCACCGTCAGGCCATCCGGCTTGCTGGATGCACTCCGCCAGAAGGAGCGAGCAGAGCGGAGTTTGCGGAGCGGGCTTTAGTACAATCGGGCAACCGGCGGCGATAGCGGGCGCGACTTTGTGCGAGACCAGATGCAAGGGAAAATTAAACGGAGTAATGCCGGCAATCGGACCGAGAGGATAACGCTTGACGATGCCCCAGCGTCCGGCGGTGAACTCCTGCCAGTCGAGAGGAAGATATTCTCCGTTAATTCTCGTGGCTTCTTCGGCGGCGACGTTGAAGATGAAGACGGCACGGTCGACTTCATTGCGCGCCAGCTTGATGGGTTTTCCGGCTTCCTGCACGATGGTGCGGGCGAACTCCTCGCGGCGCTCGGAGATGGCTTGCGCCACACGCCGTAGCACGCGCTGACGCTCGAAGGCGGGAAGGCGGCGAGTGGTACCAAAGGCTTTCACCGAGGCGGCAATTGCGGCTTCGGCGTGTTCGCGCCGCGCTTGCGTAACGCGGCCGACCACGCTGCCATCGAAGGGTGAACGAACCTCAATCAGGTCGCCGTCATCCATCCAATGGCCGTCGATGAAGAAACCGTGAGTGGCAACGGGCGTCTCCGGTGAAGCGATTGTCATTTCCGCCATGGCTTGACCTCCGTAACCAGCGTTTTTTGATTATAGGCCTTGGCGGCTGGTTGCTTTTTATAAGGACCGTAATTTGTGGGCACGAAAGACGCTGAGGTTTGTCCACTACAATGAAGGTCGTCAAACGGCAATGGATAGATTCGAAAGCATCGTTGCACTGGCGTCGCGGCTGCGGCGGAAAGAAGTGTCTCCGCTGGAACTGACACAGGATTGCCTGGATCGGATCGAGAAACTAAATCCCACGCTGAATGCGTTTATTACGGTGAGTGCGGAATCTGCGCTGGCGGAGGCGAGGGCTGCGGAGAAGGAGATTTTGCGTGGGGAGTGGCGTGGGCCGTTGCACGGAATTCCGATTGCGTTGAAGGATCTGATCAATACGGCGGGCACGCGTACCACGGCGGGAAGTGAGCTTTACCAGAATCGCGTGCCGGACGAAGATGCGGAGGTGGTGCGGCGGTTGCGGCGGGCTGGCGCGGTGATCCTGGGCAAGAATAATCTGCACGAGTTCGCTTATGGTGGGAGCTCGCTGGTAAGCTTCTTTGGCGATGTTCACAATCCCTGGAATCCGGCGTATGTTGCGGGAGGATCTTCTGGAGGATCAGCGGCGGCGGTTGCAGCGGGGCTTTGTTACGCGGCGATTGGGACCGATACTGCGGGCTCGATTCGCGAGCCGGCAGCGCTTTGCGGATGCGTGGGCCTGAAGCCAACTTATGGACGGGTTTCTACGCGGGGCGTGATTCCGCTGTCGTGGTCGCTCGATCATGTTGGGCCAATCGCTAACAGCGTTGGCGATGCGGCGATCGTGCTGCAGGCGATTGCGGGATACGATGCGCTCGATATTCATAGCGCCGATGTTTCCGTTTCCGATTATTCATCGGCTCTTTATTCGTCTGCAGCACGCGAGGGGACGAAGGATCTTCGTGTAGGCCTTCCACGAAAATACTTCTATGACGATCTTGATGATGACGTGCGCGCGGCGATGGATGCGGCGCTTGGCGTGATCGGAACTTTGGTGGCAGAAGTTCGGGAGTTGCAGGTCGAGGTTCCGATGGATCGAACGGTGCAAGCGGCGGAGTCTTTTGCTTATCACGCGGAAAATATTGAGCGAACGCCGGAGATGTATCAGGCCGAGACTTTGCGACGGATTCGCTCGGGCGAGAAGATTTCGGCGGCGGAATATATTCTGCGGCGGCGGGAAATGGATGAGGAGCGGCGGCGAGCCAGCGAGCTTTTTGCCGAGGTGGATTTGCTGGTTACGCCGACGACTCCCATTGCCGCTCCGGAGATTGCGGAGCTGACGAAAGACCCTGCGGCGCTGAGGCCGACGGAACTTATTTTGTTGCGCAATACGCGTCCGTTTAATGTTTGGGGACTGCCGGCGGTGTCGGTGCTTTGTGGCTTTACGAAGGGCAGACTGCCGATTGGGTTGCAGATTGCGGGGGCGCACTGGCGGGAAGATTTGGTGCTGCGGCTGGCGGGTGCTTACGAGGCGGCTGTGAATTCCTCCGCGAAATAATTCCCTTCCTCCGGCCTTGATCGGGATGGATTCCTTTTTCCTCCGGGATTGAGGATGTCTCAAGGTTAGAATAAGGGGGCAAGCAATCTGGAGCTATTCATTGCCAACAACCCGGAGAGTGGAAAACGAAATAATCAGGCTGTTTGTCTCGGCATACGATAACGGTGCTTGGAAGAACTCTGCCCTTACGTTTCCAGATCAGTTTATGGATGGCGGAATCGACGGACTTGTCCAGAGGTCTGACGGAGCAATGCTCGCGATCGAACATACAGTGGTCGAGCCTTTTGTCGGGGATATCGCGGACCAGTCCGAGATGCTACCACTGTTCCCGCTGATTGAGAATGACTGCTCGTTGCTTGTTCCCGGTGTCTGGATTCGCGTGTTCGTTCCCGTTGGAGCTTTCCACCTGCAGAAGCCTCGCGTCCGCGACGCCATAGTAAGGGTGGTACATGATTGGCTAAGAATAAACCGCCTTTCAATCCCGATGGGTAATTCTAAGCACGTATGCAGTGCCAGGATCGCCGGAGCGCCAGATGTCGATATCACCCTTACGTCGAAAGTCGTCAATGTTCCCGGAGAAGGCAAGCTCAACGTTCGTCGGCAGCAAGTCGGTGATACGTTCGGCGACGTCATCGAAAGAGTGTTAACAAAGAAACTTCCAAAGCTCGTTAAGGCCGCAGCGGACAAGCGCATTCTTCTTCTCGAGCGACGGCACATGAACCTGTTCCCGGAAAGAATTCATGAAGAAATCGAAAAGCGCCGAGCGGCGTTTCCGTCTCTTCGCGATGTGGATGGGATTTGGATCGCCGAGAAGATTCCCTTCTTTCAGGAGAGAGATGGGGATGTCTGGTTTGAGCTCTGGAAAGGCAATGAATGCGTCCGAAGCCTCAGTTTTCAGGACGGGGTGCCCTGCGCTTAAATGTTGAGAACATGTTGAGTTCGCTCGTTGACGGCTGTCCCTACCTGAGCATCTTCGCAATCAGCATCACACTGTACGCATGTCGAGGCGCTTGCCCAAGCTTTTAGGGCGGCGGCGATGCCGGCGATGCGGTAGGTTGCTGGACGTTGGTAAGGCGGTGGACTTCTGGAGTACCACCCTTCGAGACTTGTTCTATCTTCTGCACTTGTACCCGGCACTTCCGTGCCGGGCTATTTTATGTCGCCCCTCCGGGGCTTGTTTTAATCCACTTCCCTGACCCACGGCTTACGCCCCTTCGACAAGCTCAGGGCAAGCTGTGGGCTGCATTCTTTCCCCGCTTCGCGGCTAGCGATTTGCGATCTGCGTTAATCTACCGTTCTTACATCGTCGGGCAGCATTAGGACGAACATGCAGTTGCCTGTCGTGTTGGAGCAGGAGAGGATGCCGCGGCGGAGGATTTTTACGGGGGTGTCGTCGGGGAAGGTGAGACGGTAGTCGGCGGTGCGGAGGGCGTCGGTGAAGCGTTTGAGTTTTTCGTCGCCGCTGGCAAATTTTACGCCTTCGACGGTGGCATTGGCGTTGGGGCCGCGGCTTAGCAGGATGAAGAAATCGGCGCTGGCGGTTTCTTTGGCGACTTTTCCGAGGTCGATGGTGCGGGTGCGCTGGAGGTCTTCTTTGTATTTGGCGACGGCTGCGTCGGCTTTAGCGTCGCTGCCGCTAAGCGAGGTCAGACGGGTGCGGGTTTCGGGGTCGGGGCGCAGCGCGCTGAGAGATAGGGCGTAGGCGCGCAAGGCTGAATCCTTGTCGCCGCGCTTTTCGTAGAGTTGACCGAGGTGGTCGGCGACGTCGGCCTGGGCGCCGAGCCCCCAGGCGGCGGTGATATATTTTTCGGCTTTGTCGAGATTGCCTTCGCCGAAATAAACCCAACCGAGAGTGTCCCAGTAGGCAACCAGCGACGACATCAAAGGCAAGTCTTGTTGAGTGAGGCGATCGAGCGAGAGATTGCGCAGGGCGACGGTTGTGGCGGAGACGGCGGACTCGGCATATTGCTGGGCGCGGTCGAGATGAGTTTTTTTGAGGGAAAGCTGGTAGGCGATGTTGTTCCAGACCAGCGGAGTGGCGGAGAGTTCGACGGCGTGGTCGAAGGTGGCAAGGGCTTTGTCGTCCTGACCGAGGTTCAGGTAAGCGTCGCCGAGGCTGACTTGCAGTTCGGGATTGTCGGGGGTAAGGGATGCGGCTTTTTCGAGTTCAGGGACGGCGAGGTCGTACTTTTTCCACTCGGAGTACATTGCGCCGAGTCCAGCATGGGCATTTTTGTCCAGGGGATTGATTTCGATTTGCTTGTTGAAGGCGGTGACGGCGTCATCGTATTTGCGCTGCTGCCAGTAGGCGCGGCCGAGAGCGTTGTAGGCGTACTCGTCGTAGGGATTGATTTCGATTTGTTTCTTGAGGGCGGCGATAGCGTCATCGTTCTGGCGCAGGCCGATGTAGGCGGCGGCAAGCAGGTTCCAGACGTACTTATTTTTGGGATCGACTTCGGTGGCGCGCTTGAGCAGTTGAACGCCCATGGCGAGGTTGCCGCTGTTCATGGCGGCGCGTCCGCTTTCGACGAGGTCGTCGGCTTTCATGTCGGCGGGGGGAGTAGGCGAACCGGCAACGGTGTTTTCGACAGCGAGAAATTGGCTGAGGTCGGAGCCGACGGCGCGACGGAAGGCTTCGTAGTCCTCGACGCGAGGAACGGGGAGTTCGTCCTGACGAAGGGTTAGGGTGCGGCCGGCGGTGAAAGTTGTGCCTTCGAGTTTGTAGGTGGCTTGGTAGTCAGCGTAGTCGCGCTTGAGGGAAAACGGCAATGGAGCGTGGGCGGTGTACTTGGCGGGGAGTTCGAGTTTGATCTTGTAGGTGTATTCGGCTTTGGGGCCGAGTTTGAGGGTTTGGGAATCGGAGTCGGAGTCGTCTTCGTCTGTGTTGCTGAGGTCGGGGAGATTGAACTGGCAGAGCGGCAGCGAGAGGTTGGATTTTTTCTTTGACCAGTCGAGAAAGTTTGGCCTGCTGACATCGTAAGACATGGTGAAGGCTTCGCGGGTCTTGGCGGGATCGCTGATTTTTAAGTTAGTGACATCGCCGCCCATGCCGGAGTTGACGTTTTCGACGACGCGCTGCCATTGGGATTCGGGGACGCGGCGGAAGATGGAGCGGAGAAGAAGCTCTTCGTCGCCACGGAAGGCGTAGTGGACATGGGCTTCGAGTTTGCCGATATTGTTGATTTTTCCGTCGATGTCGGAAATTTCGCTATCGGGCGTGGGAGTGTCGGCGGGCGTTACTTCGAGATGGGGCGTGCCATTGGCGGGGATGACCAGGGCTTGCTTGTGGCGGATGCTGTAGGCGAGCAGGCGGAAGGGAGCGACTTCGCTGGTGGTATCCATCCAGACTTCTTCGTTCGGCGAAGTCATGGGCAGCATGGTGATAACGTGATCGAACTGCGAAGGCGAGGGCACGTCGGGATCGAGCTTGCGGCTGGAATTGATTAGGACGGAGGAAGCGTGGAAGCCTTCGGCTTCGAGGAGCGAGGCGAGGAGCGTGTGTTTATCTTTGCAGTCGCCGTACTGGTTGTGGAGTACGTCGGCGGCGGAGTGGGGCTGGTAGCGGCCGAGGCCGAGCGACAGACTGACGTAGCGAAAATTTAGCGCGACGAAATCGTAGAGGGCTTCGACTTTGTCGAGATCGTTGGTGAAGCCTTTGGTGAGTTCTTCGGCTTTGGCGCGAACTTCGGGCGAAGGGGCGCGGCGATCTTTTTCGAGGCCGGCATACCAGAGGCCGATCTGCTCCCAACTGGAGAAAGTGGTGAGCTGGATGTCGGGGTGCTCGTCGTCGGGATTTTTCTTCTTTTTCTTTTTGTCTTTGCTCTTATCGTTCTTATCTTTGTCTTTCTGGTCGTCTTCGCGTTCGAGGTGGGAGCTGGTCCAGTGGTAGAGGCGGCGGCCGTGGTCTTCGGAAATCTTGGGATCCATGCCGGGTTTATTCTTTAGCGTGAGCGGTCGGTCAGCGGGCACATCGACATCGACTTCTTCGTCGAGATCGATGTTGGCCTTGTCGAATTCGTAGTCGGCCCAGAATTCCCCGGGAGCGAGCGCTGTATGGATGACGGTGACGACGTGGTATTCGAGGATCTCGCCGGGACGCAGACCGGGAACGGTGATGTGTTTGACGCGATAATCAGTGTATACGGGGGCTTGCTGCTCGAGGGGAGCGCTGAGATCCTGGACGGCATCGTCTCCGGCTTTCACGATGCTACCGTCAGCTTTGATGACGCGGACGTAATCCATATCGACGCGTTCGTTGGCGGAATTGTAGCCAACCTGAATCTGGCCCCACTGCTGGACTCCGGCCTCGCTTTGCACGCGAATGCGGGCGATAGTTTCTTTGCGGCCGGTGCCGTCTTTTTCGAAGTGGTAGATGGATTTGTATTGTTCCACGACGAAGGCTTCCTGGGAGTAGTCGTGTTTGGGTTCGTCGGGCTTGGGCGGCGCGGCTTCGATGGCTTTGGCGCCTTTTTTTGCTTTGGCGGGAAGGCTGGAGCCGCTTGGAGTTTGATTGGACTGGGCTGAGGCGAAAGGAACGACCAAGGTGCAGACTACGAGAAGCGGCAGAAGGAAACTACGCATTGAGTAATAGTAAGGCTTTTGGCGCGGAAATCCCAAGGAGGGGGGTATTGGGAACTGGCCAGCCTGTTGGTGGCGAGCGGGAAGGCTTCGGGCTTCTCTCGAAGGGGGCGACTGTCCCTACATACGATGAATGTGTCCCTGCGGTCACGAACATCACATTTCTTGGTTGATCGTCATAAAACCGTAGTAAAATGCAGCGCAGATAGTCTTGTCCGGCCATGTCGCCGGACAGGCGTGACGCATAATGTACTTGCGCCACGATCTTTCCGTTCGGAGGCTTTTCTGGCATGGAAGATCGGGCCCCAGCAGTTTCTGTTTCCCAGGAGTCTTTCCCTACACCGTCCACTACCGCTAAGCACCATGAAGGGCGCGGCGCGTGGGTTCTCACCGCTTACGGGATATCTGGGCTGACTCTGTTTGGCATTCTGGCATATTACTTCTCGGACTTCATCGCTCATTAATTGAAGTGGTCCGGTAGTGATGAGCGGGTGTGCGCATCCGCGGATGAGGTTGGAGTGTAGGCAGGGTGTTCGGTTTTTCGGTGAGCAACTTCTTCTGATAAGGTATCCTCTTCCTACGTGTTACAATGAGCGGCCTTAGAAGCTAAGGCTTCGCCAGCAATCCAAGCGTTTCCCCACAACCGAAGCACTGAGACTGAGAAAGAGATACGGCAGGAACTCGTGGCCAAGAAACCCACGCCCGCAGGAACGCCCATCACCTACGCCGACGCGGGGGTGAATATTGATCGCGCCAACCGCACCAAGCAGCGCATTAAATACCTGGCACACAAAACCTTTACGCGAGGCGTGCTCAGCGAGATTGGCGGTTTCGGCGGGCTGTTCGCCGTGGACAAGACGAAGTATCAGGACCCCGTGCTTGTTTCCAGCGTGGATGGAGTAGGGACCAAGCTGAAGATTGCGTTCGAAATGGGGCTGCACTCGACGGTGGGCGCGGATTTGGTAAACCACTGCGTGAACGACATTGCTGTGCAGGGAGCCGCGCCGCTGTTTTTTATGGATTATCTGGCGACGGGCACGCTGGATTCTTCGGTGGCGGAGCAGGTGGTGGAGGGCATTGCCGATGCCTGCAAGCACAATGGCTGTGCGCTGATCGGCGGCGAGACGGCGGAGATGCCCGGTTTTTATCCGGATGGCGAATACGATCTGGCTGGATTTATCGTGGGCGTGGTGGAGCGCGAACGGATTATTACTGGTAAGGATGTGCAGATTGGCGATGTGGTGCTGGGGCTGGCCTCGAATGGTCTGCATACCAATGGATACTCGCTTGCGCGGAAGCTCTTGTTCGAAATAGCGCACTATTCGCCTGACGATTACGTGAACGAAATTAAGAACAAAGTGGGCAACGAGTTGATGCGGACACACAAGAGTTATTGGCCTGCGCTGAGAAAGCTGATCGATGGGCAGTGCGTTTCAGCGCTGGCGCACATCACTGGCGGGGGCATCACGGAAAATTTGCCGCGAGTTTTGCCGCGAGGGACGGCGGCGGTGATTGAGTTAGGCTCGTGGCCAGTCCTGCCTTTGTTCGAGCACTTGCAGCAACTGGGCAACGTTTCGCAGGAAGAGATGTTGCGGACTTTTAATATGGGATTAGGGATGCTGATGGTGGTTCCTCTGGCGAAGTTTAAGAAGGCGCAGAGTGTGCTGGATCGCGTGGGGGAAAAGGCTTTCACGGTGGGGCGGATCGTGAAGGGCGAGAGGAAAGTGATTTACAGCTGAGAGGATTGTTGATTGTTGATTGCTGATTGAAAAACCGCAGCCATTGATTTAATCGGCAATCAACAATCACAAATCAACAATGCATTCTCTGGGCATTCTTCTTTCCGGACGCGGGTCTAATTTTGTTGCGATCGCCGACAGCATCGATGCGGGGCGTATTCCCAGCGCGCGGATCGCGGTAGTTATTTCCAACAAGGCCGACTCACCTGGGATTGAAACAGCGCGCAAACGTGGACTGAATGCTCTGGTGATTGCATCGAAGGGTAAGGCGCGCGAAGATCACGATCGCGAGATGGTCGCCGCGCTCAAGCAGCACAATGTCGATTTAATTTGCCTGGCGGGATATATGCGGCTGCTTTCGCCGTGGTTTGTGCAGCAGTTTCCGCAGAGGATTCTCAACATTCATCCATCATTGTTGCCGGCGTTTCCGGGGCTCGAAGCGCAAGAGCAAGCGTTCGCCTATGGCGTGAAAGTTTCCGGTTGCACGGTGCATTTTGTGGATGAGGAACTGGATCATGGAGCGATCATTGTGCAGAAGACGGTTCCAGTGCTCGATGGCGATCATGAGCATTCGCTGGCGGCGCGGATTCTGGAGCAGGAGCACGTCGCTTATACCGAAGCGATCAATGCTGTGCTGAGTGGGGATTTCGAGATCATGGGGCGGCGGCTGATCAGAAAAAACCCGGAGCGTTGAGTTCTTCCGCAAAGGGCTAGCATGCTTCGCATGCTGGACAGCCGAGGGCGGCTGTCCCTACATAAACTCCTACTTCTGTGGCAGCAGATTCTTTCCCATCCTGACGATTGGCAATACTGCGCCGTTGCCGAGTGGGGCCTGCTGATTCTCTATCTCCGCATATCCTTTGGCTTTGTAGAAGGCTACGCCACTGAGGGTTGCGCCCATCTCCAGGCGCTTGAAACCCGCTTCCTGCGCGGCGTGCTCGCAGGCTTCGAGAATTAAACTTCCAATTCCCTGCCGCGCCCAATCGGGATGAACGAAGAAGGCGCGGATTTTTGCGGCGTCATGGGCAGGGTCGAGGAGGGCGTCCTGGCGTTCGGCGAATTGATCGCCGCCGTATAGAGTCTTGCGCTTGCTCCATCCGCCGCAGGCAACGATTTCTGAGCTGTTTTTCGATTTCGAAAATTCCGCTACGAAGTAGGTTCCGTCGGCGATAAGTTGGCTATCGACTCCATAAACGGATTGCAGCGCGCCCTCGATTTGTGCCGGCGAATAATCGTTTGACTGAAGGCCGCGAACCGAGGCTTCGATCACCTCGCGCAATCGAGGGACATCTGAGGCTATCGCCTTTCGCAGGTGAATGTTCGTGACTGCCATAAAGATCACAGGTTCGCATCCAAATTCTAACTTGCCCTCTGACTTCTTCCTTTCTTTATAATGAGCTTTCCCATGACAACATTCTTGCCGGTCGACGAACAACTGACGTATCTCAAGAAGGGCTCCGCGGAGATTATTCGCGAGGCCGATCTGCGCGCCAAGCTGGAGAAGTCGCGCGCCACGGGCAAACCGCTGCGCGTGAAGCTGGGCATGGACCCAACCGCTCCCGACCTGCATTTGGGGCACACGGTGGTGCTGCGCAAGCTGAAACATTTTCAGGATCTCGGTCACACTGCGATTTTTCTGATCGGCGATTTTACGGGGATGATCGGCGATCCCACGGGACGGTCGGTGACGAGGCCTCCGCTGACGCGGGAGCAGATTGAGCAGAATGCGGAGACTTATAAGGCGCAGGTGTTCAAAATTCTCGATCCCCAGAAAACTGTGATCGATTTCAACCGGCGCTGGATGGGCGCATTTACCGCCGACGACTTTGTGCGCTTGATGGCGAAGTATACGGTTTCGCAGTTGCTGGAACGCGAGGACTTTCACAAAAGATTTCAGGAGGAGAAGCCGATTTCCGTGCATGAATTGCTGTATCCACTGGTGCAGGGTTACGACTCGGTGGCGCTTGAGGCCGATGTGGAGCTGGGCGGAACCGACCAGAAATTTAATTTGCTGGTGGGACGCGAGTTGCAGCGGTCGTATGGGCAGGAGTCGCAAGTAGTGCTGACGACGCCGATTCTGGAGGGGCTGCACGGCGTGCAGAAGATGTCGAAGTCACTGGGAAATGCGATTGGGATTCATGAGGCGCCGCTGGAGATGTATGGAAAGATCATGAGCATCTCGGACGAGATGATGTGGAGGTATTACGAGCTGCTGACGGATGTGCAGGTGGCGGAGATTGAGCGGATGAAGCGAGAGGCGCATCCGATGCAGGCGAAGAAGGAGTTGGCGCGGCGGATTGTGGAGGATTTTCATTCGAGGGAGGCGGCGGCGAAGGCGGGAGAGGATTGGGGGAGGCAGTTTCAGAAGAGTGAAGTACCGGAGGATGTGGAGGAGATCAAAGTTCGATACGAAGATGTTCGTACCGATGATAAGGACGCGGGCTTCGGAAGCGATTTAATTGTGATTCGACTCGACCGTTTATTGGTTATGTGTGGTATGGCTGAGTCCATGTCTGACGCGGCTAGAAAGCTAAAGGCCGGTTCGGTGAAACTTGTGAACTTAGGAAATTCGAAGGAATTCGTACAGCGATTTCTCGAAATACCGGTGATTCAGGGAGCACCCATAAGATTGGTGCTTAGAGTGGGCAAGAAAATCAAAGCCGTCATCATCGAACTGTAACCTCCAGACACGACTCCTCGGCCCTAAGTTGTGCGCAGCCAACCCCGATTCTGCTAGGCTCAATCGCGCATATGCGTGCGGCTGCCATTTTCGGGTTGGGATGTTCTGCGAAAATGCTTCGGCCGTTCCAAACTGAAGGAACCGGCTGCGATGGAACCGACTGGCGCATCGGGTTGCCTGCTGCCGCCGATCATGCGGATGTGATCCTAATTTTCGGCGGTGATGGCACCATTCATCGTCACTTGAATCAACTGGTGAAACTTGGCGTGCCGGTTCTGGTGGTGCCTGCCGGCAGCGGGAACGACTTTGCGAGGGCGCTTGGACTGCGGAGTATGCGCGATTCTCGGGCGTCGTGGCAGAGATTTTGCGCGACACGGGAAAATGTGCAAACGATTGATTTGGGAATGGTGACGCCGCTGGCAGATGCGGGCGAGGCGCCCGCGCCACAGGGGTCTCCAAGCTACTTCTGTAGCGTAGCCAGTGTGGGACTGGACGCTGAAGTCTCGCGACGAGCTAATGCTTTGCCGCGCTGGCTACGGGGCCACGGTGGGTATGCGCTGACACTGGCTTCAACCATCTTCAGGTTTGCTCCGTTCCAGATGAAAATTATGACTTCCAGCGATGCCGGCGTGTGGGCGACACACCGCGATCAGCCTACCCTCTTGGCAGCTTTCGCCAATACGACGACCTACGGCGGCGGCATGAAGATTGCGTCGCACGCGCGGACGGATGATGGTCAGCTCGATGTCTGCGTGATCGGCGGCGTCCACCCGTTCAAACTCGCATGCATGTTTCCCACGGTATATTTTGGCAGGCACCTGGGCATCCGCGAGGTGGAATATTTTCAGGCGGCGCGCC
Source organism: uncultured Acidobacteriaceae bacterium (assembly GCA_963818235.1). GTDB lineage: Bacteria > Acidobacteriota > Terriglobia > Terriglobales > Acidobacteriaceae > Sulfotelmatobacter. The sequence continues at coordinate 358,829 of CAWFRI010000003.1, read as the reverse complement.
TGCGGGTGAAAACCGAGAGGCCGCTCGATGTTTATGCCGATGGGGAACTTGTCTGCCGAACGCCGGTTGAGATCACGGTGCAACGCAGAGCGCTAAAAGTGCTCACTCCCTAGCACCAGTGCTAAACTTTCTTCATGGCTGAACCACGTTCGCGAACTTTGCTTTGGGTTTTGATTGGCGGAGGAGCATTTTTCCTCTTTGTGCTGGCCGTGTTTTCGCTCGTCTACTTAACGTTGCACGCAGGGGGCACGGAATCCTCGTTCGGTGGATTTGGCGACCGCATCGGTGTAGTGGACCTGGACGGAGTAATTCTCTCACCGCAGCCGGTGGTGGAGGAATTGAAGAAATTCAACGACGACTCTTCGATCAAGGCCATTATTCTGCACGTGAACTCGCCGGGCGGAGGAGTGGCGGCATCGGAGGAGATTTACCGTGAGGTCAAGCGGATTCACGACGAAAAAAAGAAACGCATCGTGGTTTCGATTGAGACGGTGGGCGCAAGCGGCGCATATTATGTGGCGTCGGCCTCGAACAAGATTTATGCCAACAACGGGAGCGTTGTAGGTTCCATTGGCGTGATCGCCGAGTGGGTGAATTATGGCGAGCTGATGAAGTGGGCCAAGCTGAAGAGTGTGGTGTTTAAGACGGGCGAGTTTAAGGATACGGGCGATCCCTCGCGCGACCTGACTCCGGCGGAGCAGGCTTACATGCAGTCGCTGATTGACAACATGTTTGGGCAGTTTGTACAGGCTGTGGCAGATGGGCGCGGAATGAAGTTCGACGACGTAAAGGCCATCGCTAACGGCAAGGTGTGGACCGGCAAGCAGGCGCTCGACATGAAATTGATCGACGATGTCGGCGACTTTGAAGCGGTGGTGAAAGAGACGGCGAAGTCGGTGAATATCTCAGGCGAGCCGACGCTGGTGCACCCGGAGAAAGACCGCAAGACGCTGCTTGATCTGATGACGGGAGACATCTCGCAGTACCTGCCCGATGTGACCAAGATGATGGAGCAGCATGTTGGGTTTTATTATTTGTGGAAGTAGCGGAAGCTTTGAGAAGACGACGCCTAAAGACTAAGACTTGCGTACAACCCCTGAAATTTGAGAAGGTTATGGAGGTTGCCCTAGCTGGGGCTGAGGTTTTCGCCGACCTGCGGCGATTTCTCAGTTCGATGCGGGCCGGGAGCGAAGAACCATTATGACGAAAGCCGACTTGATCGATGAAGTCTCGCGTTTAGCCGAACTTACGCGCAAAGACAGTGAAGTGATTGTGGAAACGATCTTCGACAGCGTGGTGCGTTCGCTGCGTGCGGGCGACAAAATCGAGATCCGCGGCTTCGGCAGTTTTCGCACCCGCCAGCGCAATCCGCGCACGGGACGTAATCCAAAAACCGGTGAAAAAGTTGAGGTGCCGGCCAAGAAGATTCCTTTCTTCAAGCCTAGTAAAGAGTTGAAGGATCTGGTGAATGAGGGGGTTGTGAATGCAGCGGCGGGGCCGCCTCCACCTGCGCCTCCCGCGACTCCGTCGATGTAGGAAGTCAGAAGAAAAACTTCAGAGGTCAAAATGCAGGAGTAAGGGCGCGTTTGCCTTTACTTCTGCATTCTTACTTTTGATTTCTGACTTAGCTTTTGATTCCCGCCACTCCCATCATGCGGCCGGTCTTTCCTTTTTCGGCGCGGTAGGAGAATAGAAGGTCTGCGCGGCAGTTGGTGCAGAGCGGCGAGGCTTCGATGTTCTTAGGCAAAACACCAACAGCCAACAATTGTTGGCGATTGGCTTCCACCAGGTCGAGATAAATTTTTTTCGGTAGCTCGCTGTGGCCGGGGGCGCGAGCTGTAAGGAATAGCATGGGATATTTTTCACGGACTTCATTGAATTCTTCAACTTCTCGAAACAGCTTCGTGGCGTAGGCGAACTGCGATTCGAACTGGTCACGCACTTCCGGGCCGACTTCGTAGCAGCAGCCTTGAATTCCCGGACCGATTGCGGCTTTGAGATCGTGTGCCCGGCTGCCGAAGTGGAGGCGCATCTCGCCCACACCTTTTTCAACGATTCGCTTGACCGTGCCGCGCCAGCCGGCGTGAAACACGCCAACGGCACAGCGTTTGGGATCGACCAGGATGACGGGGAGACAATCGGCGGTCTGGATTGCCAGCAACAAGCCTGGAGTAGAGGTGATCAAGCCATCACCTACAAGCTGTGACTCTGCCGGTGAATCGACGAACCGGATGATATCGGAGTGGACTTGGCGGAGCGTGCTCAGCGGCCAAAGATTCGGGCCTTTGCTCGATTTAAACTTCGCTCCAAGTTTCGTGAGGAACGCTGTACGATTGCGCTCGACCGCGGCCTTGGAGTCATGCTTGGTGAATCCCAGGTTCAGCGCGTTCCCACCATATATACGCGAAGATCCGCCGAGGCGCGTGGAAAATCCATGAACGAGCCAGGGGATTCCGCTCAAATGCTGCGCAGAAAGGATATTCAATTGAGAGTTTTTCGCAAGCCGCTTGCCACTTGCCCATGTTACTCGAAGGCTGTGCACTCGTGGTCGCGGGCGATTCGGCCCGCTACGAATACGCTTCAGCGCTTCAGGGCACGATCGGTTTCTTTTTTATTGGATTAGTTTGCGGGGCGCAGGCCGTAAACATGGCGCTGAGATCGCGATAGCTCACGGCCTCATCGGCAAAGGTGAAAGTACCGTGCTCGTGCATTTCCTGGCCAGCGCGCAGGAATGCCCCGAGAGCAGCACGAGAAAGCGCACTTCCGACGCTAATCCGCTTGACTCCGATGGCGGAGAGCTCGGCCAGGCTCAACTGAACACCTTGCAAACCCATCACGACGTTAACCGGGCGATCCAAGGAACTTACTACGGCGGCGATATCGTCTTTGGTGGTGAGGCCGGGAGCATAGAGAACGTCGGCACCAGCCGCTTGATATGCCTGCAGGCGCGCAATCGTATCTTTCAAGTCAGGCAGGCCAACCAGGTAATTCTCCGCACGCGCGGTTAGGGTAAAGGGAAAAGGAAAGGCGCGGGCAACTTCCGCTGCCGCTTTGACGCGCTCGATTGCGAAGGCGTGCTCGTAGATGGGATGGCCCGGCTGGCGGGACATGTCTTCGATGGAGCCACCCACTGCTCCGGCCGCTGCCGCGAGCCAGATTGTTTGCGCGACGATCTCAGGTGCGTCGCCAAAGCCGTTCTCAAGATCGGCACTGACTGGGAGGTCAGTGGCTGAGGCGATGGTGGAGATGTGCGCCATCATTTCCTCGCGATCAACCGTGTTATCCCGCTGGCCGGCAGAGAAGGCATAGCCGGCGCTAGTAGTGGCGAGCGCTTCGAATCCGAGATGAGCCAGCAGGCGAGCGGTACCGGCATCCCAGGGGTTAGGAATGATGAAGGCGCGATTACGCTGGTGCAGACCGCGAAACACTTGCGCTTTTTCAGCTTGCGTCGGCATGGAGGTTTACTCCAGTCCAGTCAGGGTGGAAGGCAGGCCAAACGTTCCTTCCACGACTTGCACGAAGTTTCTCTCTTCGCGGAGGATCATACGCCTGGTCTCGGCCATAGCGAAGTTTTCACGCGCTTCCGGATCGGCCCGCAAACGCACCCGGTACGCTTCATAGGACGCGAGACTATCGAATGCAATCAAACCCCACGCAACATCGTTTGTGCCCTCGTGGGGAAGAAAATATCCGACAAGATGCCCACCGCAACGGGGAATGATACGTCCCCAATTTTCAGCGTACTTCTTAAACCCATCCCGCTGGAATGGATCGATCTGGTAGCGGATTGTGCAGGTTATCATCATTGTTGTCCTTTCGGCTGTGGCCGGTAATTCCGCATTACTGACTCTCCGTGACGACGCGTCCGTTGAGTGGCTGAAGGGGCCGGACATCGTGCGGATAAAGCCTGGCGAACGCGGCGATCTGCTCGCGCGAGATCTCCACCGGAGTCTTCAGCACAAACCAAGTGACGCCTTCACTGCAGGGCGGGGCCGTTAGCGACCCCATATAGGTGTAGTAAGCGGTGTGATCTGGCAACAGGCCGGAGGGATTCACTTCCACTCCGGCAATCTCTTGTTCTGGGCCTTCTACCTTTGGCATATGCTCCCAAAGCTGCTGAATGGTGGCGTTCGCGCTGCCGGCGTGCAGAAGAACTGCGACCGCGGCAATCTTCCCGTCGCTGGCTGTATGCATCAAGTGAACGACCATATCGTATGGCTTGCCGTGGATGTACTCTTCGCTGGGGCGGTGAAAGTGAAATTGCGTGAGTTGGTAGCGCTTGTCGCCAACAATCAGAAAATTCCCGGTTCCCGGGGCGTCGTGGTAGTTCACCCGGATGGTGTAACCGTTGTTAATTAAATATTTGAGCGGACCACTTTTGTATTCGAAACGTAGAGCGGGGAGTTGATCTTTTTTCGCACTTCGAATGTCGATTGGAGATTGTTCCTTGCCGGCTTTGCAGGTGGTATAGCCGGGATCCAGTTCGCTCCAATGTTCAGCGCCTTTGGGGCCTTCGTATTCCCATCGCGTTTTCCACTGCGCGTGCGGACCCGTGGGTACCCATACCGCCACGATCATCAGCAATAGCAGCGTCATCCAAACTTTTCTCAAACCGCACCTCCTGCTTTCCTTCTTAAAACGCACCTCGTCTTGCGCTCAAATACTTGAGCATACTTCGTGAGCACACAGTGTGTTGCGTTGAAATGTGGAGAGTAATCATGCTGGATGCACATTTCAGCAGTCTGCCAGTGGACCGCCATGAACACTTCGTCTATCATCAAAGCATGGATGTCGAGCATCATGCTGAGGCAGAGGTCTCCAGGATTGCGGCGGCGATCGGCGAGCCGGCGCGGGCTCGCATGCTTTACTGCCTAATGGACGGCCATGCGCGAACCAGCACGGAACTTTCCGTGGTGGCTAAAGTGAGCCCGTCGACCGCGAGCGTGCATCTGAACCGGCTAAAGATGGCCCGCCTGGTCAGAGTATTGGTTCAGGGGAAGCATCGGTTTTATAGTTTGGAGGGACCGAATGTAGCGGGCGCACTGGAAGGATTGAGCGTGCTAGCCGGAGGTGCCCGCGACCAATTCGCGCCCACCACGCCCAGCCGACTACGGGCTGCTCGGACTTGCTACGACCATCTGGCGGGAGTAGTGGGAGTAGAGCTGCACGACCGTTTTATGGCGCTAGGTTGGTTATCCGCGGTTTCGAATGGCAACAACGCCTACGACATCACTGCGGCTGGAACCAAAGCATTTGAAGCTCTGGGTATTGATGTCGGGGTGACGCGGAAGTTGCGCAGGCGCTTTGCTTTCGCATGCCTGGATTGGAGCGAGCGCCGGCCCCACGTGGGCGGAGCGCTAGGGGCGGCTCTGCTGAAGAGTGCGTTGAAAAGAAGATGGGTCGCGCAGGATCTAGACAGCAGAGCGCTAAATATTACTGGCCGGGGGCGGCGTGAGATTTCTGCTCGATTTGGTATTGATCTTGAGGAATCTTGAGGCACAACTTATGCGAGTTGCGTCCGGACTGAGCTAGGTTCGCTGATTCGGGGTTGCGGCGAGTTGCGACGCGGCCCAGCATTGCCGAATGCTGGCGAAAAATTTTTCCTTATCTTCGCGCATGAGCCGGACGAGGGCTTGATTGCCGGTTTCTTCATGCGCGGCTGCCCAGAGAACCATCTCGGTGAGAACCGGAGCCAGATCGATTCCCTTCCTGGTCAGTTGGTATGTCACCTTGCGTCCATCCGAGGGATCCGGGGTCGCCGTGATGATTCCGTAATTGATCAGCTTGCGGAGGCGATTGGCGAGAATGTTTGTGGCGATGCCTTCGTAACAATCCATGAACTGCTTATAGCTGTGGAAGCCGCGGAGCATCATGTCTCGGATGATGAGCAGCGACCAGCGGTCGCCCAGCATTTCGATCGAAGCATTCAGCGGGCAACCGGACCGACGCTTGGGAGATGTTATGTTTCGCGGCATGTTTTTCCATCATAAGTTATTACTTGCACTTAGCAAGTTAAATATGAATACTGATCGCTGCTAGTGATTGAGTGGCAAAGGACACCAACATGAAACTTATGGGATGGACGAAAACGACTTTTGCAATCCTCCTGGCGGTCACTGTCGTATCTGCTAGTGTTGCAGATCGAGACAACTCAAAGGAACCCACGAAGGAAGTGCATTTAGTAGACGCTTCCACGCCGCACGAGCGGCAGGTCGAACTGGCCTTGAGCGCGGGCCCCACCGAGGTATCGAGTAGGGCCACAATTTATATTTTGGGGCCGAAAGGCTATGAGAAAATTCGCGAAGGCACGAACGGCTTCAGTTGCTTGGTTGAGCGGTCATTTGTAGGGACAAAGCAAACTTCGTCAGCGCCGGCGTGCTTCGACGCCGAAGGCAGCCGAACTCTTGTGCAGACTTTCCTGCGCAGGGAAGAACTACGGGCAGAGGGCAAGTCAGAGGCAGAAATCAAAGACGACATCGCGAAGGGATATAAAGATGGCCGCTTCAAAGTGCCCGGACCCGGTTTCCTTTACATGATGTCGGACGAAAACTATGTTTACGATTCGCAATCCAAGGAAAGCGGTTTCGTGCCGCCGCATTTGATGTTCTATGCGCCCTATAAGACTGCGAAAGATGTGGGGTACGAATCGATATCGCCCACGATGATACCGTATTTGACGCAGCCTGGAGATCCGGAAGGATTGATTGTCGTTGCGGCGAAAAAGCCGCCGCAGGATAGCTCCTCTGGCGATTCCCATACGCACTAAAAGAGGGCTTGGTGGAAATGACCCTCTGAACTCCGGAAGGGCTTGAACGACGTCAATAGCAGGGAGAGAAAACAAGAGAGGAACGCATGAGCACAGTGAGAGTTCTGGTGGGTACGCGCAAGGGAGCGTTCGTTTTGACGGCGGACGGAAAGCGGGAAAATTGGGAGATTAGCGGGCCGCATTTCGCCGGCTGGGAAATGTATCACGTAAAGGGATCGCCTACGGATCCGAACCGGCTGTATGCGTCGCAATCGAGCGGCTGGTTTGGACAGATTATTCAGCGCTCCGATGATGGCGGTAAAACGTGGCATCAGCCGGGAACGCCGCCGGGAGAGGCGGCAGTGCCGGGTCCTCCGAAGGCTGCGAGCAACAAGTTCGTTTACGATACTTCGGATGAAAGCGGCAGGCCGCTGACGACACATCAGTTTTACGACGGAACGCAGCATCCTTGGGAGTTCAAGCGGGTGTGGCATCTGGAGCCATCGTTGAGCGATCCCGATACGGTGTACGCGGGAGTGGAAGATGCGGCATTGTTCCGCTCCAGCGACGGGGGACAAAATTGGAAGGAACTATCTGGACTGCGGGGGCACGGCACCGGCCCCAAGTGGCAACCCGGCGCGGGAGGGATGTGCCTGCACACGATCATTCTGGACCCCGGCAATCCGGAGCGGATTTTTGTCGCTATATCGGCGGCGGGCGCGTTCCGCACCGATGACGCCGGCAAGACCTGGAAGCCGATCAACCGCGGACTCTATTCGAAGTACATTCCCAACCCAACAGCCGAAGTTGGACACTGCGTGCACCACATTGCCATGAACCCACGGCGTCCCGGAGTTCTTTTTATGCAAAAGCATTGGGACGTGATGCGGAGCAACGATGCCGGCGATTCGTGGCAAAAAATCAGCGGGAACCTGCCGACGGATTTCGGATTCGTGATCGACGTGCATGCACACGAGCTGGAGACGATTTATGTGGTTCCGATCAAGAGCGATTCGGAGCATTATGTGCACGAAGGCAAGCTGCGCGTCTTCCGCAGCCGCACCGGTGGCGACGAATGGGAGCCGTTGACGAAAGGTTTGCCGCAGAGCAACTGCTACGTGAACGTGCTGCGCGATGCGATGGCCGTGGATTCGATGGAGGAGTGCGGGATTTATTTCGGCACGAGCGGCGGACAGGTGTATTGCTCGGCTGACGCGGGAGATAACTGGGCTCCGATTGTGCGGGACCTGCCGGCGGTGTTGAGTGTGGAGGTGCAGACGCTCGCCTAGTGCGGGCAAAAGCGCTTGTTCATTAAATGCGGGGTGTGTTTATTGCGAGATTCTCGCGGCGCGATTTCGAAGAGGTAGCTTCCCTGGCTGCGGGGACCGGTGCGGGCTGGACTTGATCTTCATCATCCTCGGAGAGTGGAACTTCCGACCGAAGAGTTGTGCCGCGGTCGTTGGATGCAATAGTGAAATCGCCGCCAAGCTCTTTGACCCGCTCGCGAGTGCCAGCGAGGCCAACGCCGGTGCCGGTACGCTGGAAGCGATCCATAACCGCCTGAGGAAGGCCGCGGCCGAAATCCTGAATTTCCAAAATAGCGCGATCGGGAAGGCGCTGAAATTTCACTTCGACATTGGGGCTGGCCGAGTGGCGATGGGCGTTGGTGAGACCTTCCTGCAAAGCACGAAACAAAGCGAGTTCGACGACTTCAGGCATGCGGGGAGATTTCGATAATCCTTTCGGCAGGTCATCGGGGTGGGAGAAATTTGTCTTGATTGTCATGGCGGTACGGCGGGAGAAGCCGTCGATAAACCAATGGGCGGCGGCCTCGAAGCCAGCTTCGTCCAGCAACGGCGGGTGCAGAAGATATGACATGGTGCGGATGCTGGAGACGGCGTGATCGATGAGCTTGCGGGTTTCCTGGAGCATGGCTGAAGACTTCGCGCCCTCGCGGAGAAGGACCATATCGACATTGATTTGAGCTGCGGCCAGCCACTGGCCAAGGCCGTCGTGGAGTTCACGGGCAATCCGGCGGCGTTCTTCGTCCTGAACGCGCATGAGCCGGGCGGAAAGTTTGCGCAAAGCCATGGTACGTTTTTCTACGAGCGACTCGAGCTCGTCATGTGTGCGGCGTAATTCTTCTTCGACCTGTTCGCGCTCCTCGAGGTGATCGCGAATTTCGTATTGCCTGAGGCGCGAGCGGATAGCGGTGCGGACGCTGCTGATGAGCGTGGCCGGGCGCAGCGGCCGCTCGATGAGATTGAGATTTCCCATGGGAGTGCGCGAGCGCACCATCATCTCGGTGTAAGGAGTGGTGGCGCCGCCACCGGTAAGAACGATGATGGGAAAGTCGGACCAGGTGGGCTGTGCGCTGACGCTGCGTCCCAGCAACTCGATGCCTTCTTCGTTGAGGGACTCTTCGGCAACAATCGCAACTCCCGCACCACCGCCCACGCAGCGGGCGATTGCGGCCACATCTCCGACAACTCCGACTGGAATTCCGGAACGCTCCAAGACTTCGCGCACAAGTACAGCGTCTTTACCAAAGGGTGCGAGCACCAGCACACGATAGTCGCCATGGAGAGAAGTTGCCGTCACTTTTTCTTCACTGCCTTTCTCGTTCTCCGCGGTCCCGTTCTCTCCGCTCTAGTTCTCCCTGGCACCGCCGAGAAACGTCGGGGTGCCAGTAAGCACCCCCTGAAAGTCATGCAGAGGCGACCCAATGCGAATCCGATCCGGTCCCAGCTTGAGTTCCCTGATTGAGTGTTCGTGACTGCCACTGCGCCGTTTGATGGTAGAGATCGCCTGGCGAACTTCGCCTTGGTTCTCAAAATAACGGAGGAGCAAAATGTTGTCGGCGAGGTAGCTGACGTCGACGGCACTTTGAAGCGGCCATCCGATGGTGCCGGCTTGCGCGAGGACCATGAGAGTGAGCACACCGCGATTGCCGAGGTACGCGAGGAGTTCGTGGAGATGAACGGCGAGGAACTGCTCGCCGGGCATAGATTGCAAGTAGCCGTTGAGGCTATCGAGTACGACCATGCGAACGTTCTCCTGCTCGACGTGCTGTTGGAGAGAAGCGACTAGTTCGCCGGGAGAGAGCTCGGCGGGATCGACGCGCTTGATAACGATTTTGCCGCTAGCCAGGTGCGGACGAAGGTCGATTCCCAGACCGGAAGCGCGGGTCATCATGGTATTAGGCGCTTCCTCGAAGGAAAAAATAGCGCAGCATTCTCCGCGTTTTGCGGCAGTGACGGCCCATTGCACGGCGAGGCTGGTTTTGCCGCAGTCGGCCGGACCGATGAGAAGAGTGCTGGTGCCACGATCGAGGCCTCCGCCGGTGAGGGAATCGAGTTCGGGGATGCCGCTGGAAACCGGTTCGGGCGGCTGCTCGGAACGAGAGTCGGCCGCAATCAGTCGCGGGAAGACTACTACGCCGCCGGTGACGATCGAATAATCGTGAAAGCCTTCGCGGTAAGGAGTGCCGCGCAACTTTACGATTTCGATTTGCCGCCGGGTTTTTCCGTATTCCCGGGGGACCTTATCCATGCTGATGACACCGTGCACGATGCTGTGCAATTGAAGGTCGGGATCGCGGGAGCTGCGGTCATCGAGCAGGATCACGGTGCATTCCTGACTGGACATGAAATCTTTCAGGGATAGAATCTGGCGGCGGTAGCGTTAGGGGATCTTTGGCCAGCATGCGCAGTTCGCTGAGCGCGTCGATGACCAAGCGGTCGGGGCGAACGCGTTGAATTTCTTTTACGATGCGCTGCATGCGGTCGCTGAGCTCGACTTCCGCAGGATGAAAAACTGTGTACTGCTGTTCCGGCATGAGATCGCCTTCGCTGGGCAGCAACTCGATGATCTCAACATTGTCGAGCGTGAGTCCATGCGAGTGGGCAGCATGGGCGAGATCGGCGCGAGACTCGGAGAGAGTGATGTAGAGAGCCCGTTCGCCGTTGCGAATACCCTCGCGGGCAAATTGCAAGGCTAAAGTGGTTTTTCCGGCGCCGGGGTCGCCCTCTATGAGATACAGACGGCCACAGGGGAAACCGCCATTGAGAATGTTGTCCAAACCAGCGCAACCGCTGCTGACTCGCGAGTCGGTGGATGCATCTAGTTGCGCATTTTTTGCATCACTGGCCGTCGCCATCGTTTCTCCAGAGAGTTAAGGTTCAGTGAGCGGGGAAAACGTTGCATCAGCCAGCGGTTTCGATAATTACGAAAATCGCGCACTCAGCCTCTATGATTTCTTCAAACCTCTATTGTCGATACTAAGCGATTAAGATGGCGGAAGCTGAGGTTTGGTGCTATCCGGCGTATTGCCGATACGACTCAGGGATTTCCTGTAGAAGGCAGAAATGACCGAGGATTTGATGAAATGAGCGCCATAAGAATCATCCTGCCCCAACATCTTCGAACGTTGGCCGGAGTGGGCAACGAGGTACAGATTGAAGTGCAAGGGACGGCGACTCTGCGGTCGGTGCTGGACACACTTGAACTTCGATATCCGATGTTGCGTGGAACGATTCGCGACCATGTAACGAAGGAGCGCCGGGCCTTTTTGCGATTCTTCGCAAGCGAGGAAGATGTATCGCATGAGTCGCCGGATACGCCACTGCCTAGCGCGGTCGCTTCTGGAGCGGAGCCTCTTCTTATCATTGGAGCGATTGCTGGCGGGTGCATTTGAGTTGGTTGTTTAGATGTAGTGGCGGGGCAAAAAATGTCGAGCTTCGCTCGACGGACAGCCGAGGGGCTGGCCGTACATGAGAATTTCCGGAGGAGTCGCCATTTGCTCGGGGCGCTCTCCGTCCGCTATAGTTTTGCTATGTTCGGAGATTTTACGGCTACCGACCGTTGGACGAAGAAGCAGGTACATTGCGTGTACCAGGCGTTGATCGTTGCCATAGCTACGCGTCATGCCGACGCGGTAGATATTAAATTTCTGGTCGATGGAAAAGTGGTCTGGGTGGCGCTGCCGCATCCCGCGTGGGTGGAATATAAGAAGCGCACGGGCAAGGCAATCACAGATTCTTTAGCCGTAGAAATTGCCGGACACTACCTGCAAACTGCGCTTGCGGCTGGCGAAGGTTTGGGCCGCGAGATGTACTCGCTCACGGTCGAGGAAACTCTGGCTCATTTGGAAGCCGTGGTTTCCGCGATGCAGACACCCGTCACAGTCTAAGAAAAATCCGCGATCCTCCTACTTAATCATCATTCTGAATCTTCTTTTCGCTGTTCTGTTTTAAGTGAGCCGCGCTGGTGATAATGACGGTAAGCGGCACTTGCTGCCGCGTGCTGCCGTTGGTTGCGGATACTGTAGCTGAATAGGTTCCGGATTTGACGCTGCTGGTTGCAGTCAGTTTAAGAATGCTCGATCCTGAACCGGGCGCGGACAAAGTTGCGGGCGTGAAGCTAGCCGAGACTCCAGTGGGCAATCCGGCAACAGAGAAGGCGACGGCCGAGTTGAAGCCGCCGCTAGTCGTGACTGTCAGATTGACGCTGTTGTTCGATCCATCTTTCACTGTGAGAGAACTGGCGGAGGCGCCCGCGTGAAATGAGGGCGTAGCCGTGGCGTCGCTCCAGTGGCTGACAAGGACGGAAGCATCGATGGAGCCAAGGCCGGTGGCCTGGTCATATCCTGTCGTGGCGTTGAAACCAGTTTGTCCGGGGACGCTGTTGTTACCGCTGGTAATGTCATGAAAAGTAGAAGCTCCGCCCGCCCGCTGTTTCGTGGCCAACGAATAGAACGAAGGGTTGGCATTGCCCTGGCGTGTGTTTGAGTGTTGAACGACTAATGCCATTGTTCCGGCGAATGATGGCGCTGCGGCGGAAGTTCCTCCGACCACGTAGAGCGCGCCATTCTGATAGATGAGATAGCCGTCGTGTCCGGCGGCGCTGAGAGAAACATCTGGGACGTCGCGCTTGCCATCGGCAGGAACTCCGGCTTCGGCTTGCCAGGAAGGCTTGGCATAGAGCGTGCTTTTGCCGCCACCGGTCGCCCACAGACCGCCCGAATTGCTTTCGTTCCAGGCCACTTCCGGAATGTAAGTTACGGCGGAGGACTGCGTGCCCGAAGCGTTCGACGAGAGCCAATAGAGCGAAGGATGGGCGGTATCGTTGAACTCGGTACCGCCGACGCAGACGCTGTAAGGCGAAGAGCAGAGGCCGTTGACGCCGAGTCCGTGAGTGGCACGAGAGGTAGGGGCGGAATCGCACCCAGCTGCACCGCTGTCACCCGCGGACACGAAGACTGTAATGCCTTGGGCAGCCGCCTGTTGCCAGAGACTGTTGATGAAGCTGTTTCCGGAGGAGCCGAGGGCAGATTCGCAGAGGCCGAAACTCATGCTCATGACCGGCGCGAGATTGTGAGTCACAATGTACTGCGCGGAGAGATAACTGCCGTCGCTGGAATTCGTGGATTTCGAAACCACAAACTTGATCGCCGCACCTTTTGCTACCGCGCCAGACCACTCGGCATCGAGGTCAGCTTCGGTTTCCTCGCCGGAGTTGGAGATACCCGGATCGGCGCCATTGACGATGATTTGTGGATCGTTAGCGGGAAGGCCGAATGAGGTGCGGAACTGGCGAACATCGGCGAGGTTGATGTTGGAACGGGCCACGATGGCGATCGACTGTCCGCTGCCGGTGATGGCTTGCTGATAGAGCGGAGTGAGATCGTAGATGGTTGCGAAATCGGCAGGGGCGAGATAGTAGGAGCCTCCGCTAGTGAAGTCTGGGACGGGGATGCGAGTTCCGTTGTTCATGGGAGCGCTGCGAAAATCGTGCAGGGAGACAATGCCTCCAACGACGGCGGCAAATGCTGCCGGAATTTCAGGATTGCTGGCGTTAGCGTGACGAATCTCATCGCCGATCTTGTAGGTGTGAATTTGGGTGTGGAAGGCCGTTTCGACCTGCGCCGCAGAGCCGCTGAATACAATCGATCGGCGACCGGCGCTGACTTCCTCAACTTCCATGCCATGCTGCTGCAGCCATGCGGCGATCTGGGTGGCGTCAGTTTCGGAGACGCCGAAGCGCTCGCCATATTGTTCAGGCGTGAGCCATTGATGGTAGGAAGGAGACTCAGGATTATGCTGCGCGTCGAGTAACTGGCTGAGTGCATCTTGTTGAGCGGCGTCAGGCAGCAAGGTGAGGAGCATGTGCTCCATGCGAAAGTCGGGGTCTACCTTGCCCGCATCGTAGCGCGAAATGGCCAGAGGATGGCGGTTACCAGTGAGAGTGATGCGTTGTTCGTCGTCAACGAAGCCGGTAATGCGGTCTTGGGGCTGAGCGAAAAGCGGGTTAGGAGGACTTGCTTGCGAAGGATCGACTGGAGGCTGGGCAAGGGCAGGCAGGTCCTGAGAGAGGAATGCTAAGAAAATTGTTAAGAATAAGAAAAATGAGTGACGGGGTGTGATTGGTGCAAGAAGAAGCATTCGGCCTCCCAGGCGATTTGCGGCTTTAACGTTTTATCGGCAAGGATGCGGGAGCACTGTAGGGATCGGCTCAACGTTCGAAGTAACTGGAGTAACGCTCGGGGGAACCGGCGGTGAAGATTTGCGACTGTCGGATGAAGTTGGTGCGACGATTTAGGTAGATTCGTCGCCGAAGATTTCTGCGGTGAAGGCCAGGATGGATGCGCCTTTCTGCCACGCACCGGGAGGGAGTCCGGCTTTGTGGCAGGTTTGTTCAAGAAAGATCGCGGCATCCCATTTGTGTTCGACGGCGACCTGTGGCAGCAGAAGTCCACGACGGCCGTGCTGGCTGATGAGGAGGCCGTGGCGTCCGATTTCGATGGCTTGGGGAAGAATTGGTTGCGGCGGTGTGAGAATGCTTAACTCGATTTCGAGATGCGGAGCCTCGTCGGCGGTGACGGGCGGAAAGCGATTGTCGTTGAAGGCGGCGGCGCGGGCAGTCTCGGCAACGGCGCGGTAGAGCGAGGTGGTGGGGAGTACGTAGCCAACACAGCCGCGCAATTTGCCAGCCAAGTAAAGCGAAGTGAATGCACCGCGCATTTCAGCGAGATGCGGGGTGGGCGATTCAAGAAGGATGGGGTTGCCTTCGAGCGCGGAAGAGATGGAGTCATGAGCCAGATGCAAAAGCAGGGCGCGCTCTTCGGGAAAGAATTCTTCGGTGGAGGACGCGACAGGGGACGGCGAATTATGTGGTGGGAGCGGCATCTTGAGCCGGTTGCGGTTTGCTGCGGCGGCTTAGAATGAACGCACGACGGCGGCGGCGCTTGGAAACCTGGCGATCAATCTTCGACCAGAAGGCGGCGAAATAATCTACCGCAGAAATCAGAGAGACACAGACCACGAACCAGATGGCTGTATAGGCGATCCAGTGGACAGGAAAGATAAAGTTGCCGTAAACTGGCCACTCTTTCCAGCGATGGTCGAGAATGACGGCAACGACGGAGATAATCTGCACCACCATTTTGAATTTGCCCAACTCGCTGGCTTCGATGGTAAAACCGCCGGAGGCCGCGATGGAACGCAGGCCACTTACTAAAAATTCACGACCGATGATGATGACGGCGATCCACGCGGGAACGAGGCTGGGATTAAATTGGACCAAAACAACAAAGGCGGCGGCGATGAGAAGTTTATCGGCCATGGGATCGAGCAGAATGCCCATGGTGGTGATCTGTCCGCGCTTGCGGGCCAGGTAGCCGTCAATGCCGTCGGTCATGGAAGCGGCGATGAAGATGGCTGAGGCAAGCAATTCTTTAGCGCCGTGATCGCTGGTGAAATGGTTGGAAGACAAAATCCAGATCAACAGAGGGATACTACAGATGCGCACCAGCGTGATGGAATTAGGCAGATTCACCGCAGCTCGGGAGATTTCCGGAAGGGCACCGGAAGTCAGTTTTGATTATCCTCCACGGTGCGGGGGAACGCAATCGGAAGGAGTCCGCAAGCGGACACAAAGGTTTGAGTTTTGTAGGCGAGTGCCTGCTGCGTGGCGGACAGCCGAGGGCGGGTGTCCCTGCATAAGTCTCGCGCCTATTTCGGCGGGGTTGGAGTCATGGCGCCGGGTTTCGGCTGCTTGGCAATGATTTGGTCTTTGATCTTATCGTAAGTAGCTTGGGGAATAATCTTTTTATGGACGAGGTCGAGTTTGGTGCGATAAGGACGGCCGGCAATGATTTTCTGCGAGTAGGCGTCGCCGATGCCAGGCAAGGCTTTGAGTTGGTCGGCGGTTGCGGTGTTGAGGTCAAGCTTGTCGGCGGCTGCGGACTGCGGAATGGGAGCAGCCTTTGCATCTGCTCGAACGGTTATTGCTGCCGGCATTAAGAACAAGACCAACAGCAGTGGCAATAGGCGCGCTACCAGCTTCTGATTCATCGGCTTCATAAAACCTCCTACGCGTAAATTCCGCGCTGGCGGATGGTATAGGCCACACGATCGATGGCCAGCATGTAGGCGGCGATCCGGTTGTTCACCTTGTGAGTTTCCGCGTAGCGAACCACATCGCCGAAAGAAGAAATCATGATTTCTTCCAGTTGCTCGTTGACAACGGACTCTTTCCAGAAATAACCCTGGCGGTCCTGCACCCATTCGAAGTAAGAAGTGGTAACACCGCCAGCGTTGGCGAGAATGTCGGGAATGACGAAGACGCCTTTGTCAGTGAGAACGTCGTCGGCTGCCGAGGTGGTAGGGCCATTTGCGCCTTCGGCCAGGATGCGGCACTTCACGCGGTCGACGTTGCGCGAAGTGATGACGTTTTCAGTTGCCGCGGGAATGAGGATTTCGCAGTCGGTGGTGAGCAACTCGGCAGGATCGTATTTTTCAGCGTCAGGAAAGCCGTGGACGGTTCCGTTTTTCTGGCGGAACTCGACCAGCTTATTCAAGTCGATGCCATTCTTGTTATACAGGCCGCCGCCGACTTCGGCGATGCCTATTACTTTGTATCCCGCCTGATGCATGAGCTGTGCAGCGTTGGAGCCAACATTGCCAAAGCCTTGCACAATCACGCGGCTGCTCTCGCGCGAAAGTCCGAGTTTCTTGATAGCCTCATCGCATACCACCATTACGCCGCGGCCGGTGGCTTCGCGCCGTCCACGGGACCCGCCGATGTTGATGGGCTTGCCGGTGACGCAGGCAGTCACCGTCTGGCGCATGTGCATGGAGTAGGTGTCCATCATCCAGGCCATGATTTGTTCGTTAGTGTTGACGTCGGGGGCGGGAACGTCTTTTTCGGGGCCGATGAATTCGATTAGTTCGGAGGTGTAGCGGCGGGTCATGCGCTCGATTTCGCCCATGGACATTTTATGAGGGTCGCAAATCACGCCGCCCTTGGCACCACCGAAGGGAATGTTGACCACGGCGCACTTCCAGGTCATCCAACTGGCGAGGGCGCGGACTTCATCGAGGGTGACATCGGGAGCGTAGCGAATGCCGCCTTTGGCCGGACCGCGGGCAATGGAGTGCTGAACGCGAAATCCGGTGAACACTTCCAGGTGGCCGTCATCCATCTGGACGGGGATGTAGACCGTCAGCTCGCGGTTGGGATAGCGCAGGACGCGCCACAGGCCGTCGTCGAGATTGAGTTTTTGGGCAGCGAGGTCAAAGCGAGCCCGCTGCGACTCCCAGGGATTACTTTCTTTATCGACGTGCGGTGGGGCGGTCATCGTGGTCATAATGGTCTCCGGAATTATTGCGCTGAAATGTCGGCCTGCGCCGGGAACGACTTCCCGAAATGAGCGGGCAAACGTTCAGAGTATATGAGCCGGGAGGGTATGGAAGCAACAAGGGCGAACCCAATCCGTACTGATTCGGGGATGGCCATTCCCACTATGAGCATTTACCTTGCATTCAGCGTGGGATTGTGCAATATTTCGCGCGTCCTATGGGGTAGACAATGGCAGACGGAGGACGAAGTTCGAAACAGACCGCAATGATTGCAGCCGTTGCCTTGCTGACGGCGCTCATTCTAGGAATTCTACTTTTCCTGAGTGATCTGGGAGGCGCGATCGGGAATTCGCGCCGATAGAAGCGGCTTGGCGGTAACCGTCAGGCTGGCGTTGCGGCCATGGCAAAGTCAGACGGCGACGAGGTTGCAGATTTCGTCATACCAGGATCCGTGGGGCTTGCAATATTCCACAAATGGACGGCTGCGTACGCGCGCCAGGGCCGCCAACTTTCGGCGCGCCGTTCCAGTTCGCGGGCGCTCGTGAGATTCAAAGCGCGTAAAAGGCCAAGATCGGTGGATGGAAAAGCGTCGGGCTCTCCCAGGGCTCGCATGGCGATGTATTGCGCGGTCCAGTCGCCGATACCGGGAATTTCGCAGAGCCGGACGAGGAGGTCGCTGGAATCCACCACGCCGTCGAAACTGATTCGCCCGTCACAGACCGCGCGCGCCAGAGCGCGGATGGTTTCGGCGCGGGCTGAAGGCAGACCGATGCTCGCGACGGCCGCAGTGGCAAGGGCCTGAGGCGACGGAAAGATATGCGTTAGCCCTGCTGCTCCGGCGAAAGCTTGGCCGAAGGTCTTCGCAAGACGGCCTGCCAGCGTAGTAGCGCCTTTGACGCTGACCTGCTGGCCAAGAATCGCGCGGACGGCAAGTTCGAAGCCGTTCCAACAACCTGGGACGCGGAGGCCGGGCTCGGCTCCGATGCGCGCAGCCAAGGCAGCGTCCGTGCTGAGAGTTCTGGCGATGGCGGACCAGTCTGCGTTCAGATCAAACATGGAGCGGATACGCTCGGTGATGAAAAAGAGTGAGCGCGGATCTCCGAACTGAACCCGGGCGAGCAGTGCGTGGTTGGCTTCATCCAGCAAAACCTCGAAGTAGCCGTGGTTGTTGTTGTTGAGCGAGATTGATCGGCGATAGGAGCTGGCGTTGGCCACTTCCACGCCGGGTGTGGCGCGAGCTGCCAGGAACGCCAGCATTCCTTTCCAGTCGTAAGGCGGGCGATAACGGAGGCGGAACAGATATTGATTTTGGGGTTGGCCCTGAGTCTGGCGGGCGATGCGACGTATTTGGGTTGGAGTTCGATGGTAGACCTTGCGAATCCCTGCGTTGAATCGGCGCACACAACCGAAGCCGGCGGCGAGCGCGATTTGAGTCATTGGCAGGCGGGTTTCGTCGATGAGTTTTTTGGCAAAGTGCAGGCGGCGAGTATGAGCCACGGCCGTGGGAGTAGCACCAAGGTGCTTTAGGAATAATCGTCGAAGATGACGTGAACCTACGCCCAGCCGTTCCGCCAGCGCTTCCACTCCGCCATCTTCCAGACCGCTCTCGCCGATCAGCCGTAAAGCTCTAGAAACCGTGTTGGAAGTGCCGAGCCATGCCGGAGTTCCGGGGGAGCACTCCGGACGGCAGCGCAGGCAGGGACGAAATCCAGCTTCGGCGGCGGCCGCAGCGGTCGGAAAGTAGCGGACATTTTTTTCTTTGGCGGTGGGAGCAGGACAGATCGACCGGCAATAGACGCCGCTGCCTACGACTCCGATGAAAAATTTGCCGTCGAAGCGCGGATCGCGGGATAGGCGTGCGCGGGAGCAGATCTGCCAGTCGAGAGTCATAACTCGGACATCATAGCGGTTATTGCGCTATCAGTTGGACGTTTTCGGACTGCAATCGATTAGGCGCAAATTGCGACGAAAACGGCGTTCGGATCGTCGGGATAGCGAGGACCGCAAACGTCCAGCGGCGTGGTAGAGGGGTCCAGAAATGTCCAACGCGGAGTCCGCGGTCGATCTATGTTGAGGCACGGTTAGAAATTTCTGAGGAGGGACATTTATGAAATCCAGAAGATACGCGCATCTTATAGGAATCGGCCTATTGATGGGGCTATTGGCATCGCTCCCGCTCACCGCGCAAAGTCAATCGCAAGGGCAGAACTTTCCGAAATATTACGTATTCAATCTGGGAGCGCCGTTGGGTGGAAACACGGAGCCGGTGGGGATTAACGATCTCGGCTGGATTTCTGGCGCGGCGAACACGACCAATAATGTGACGTCGGAGGCTGAGGTGTGGGTGGGAGTGCCGTTGGCTTTGGGCACTCTGGGTGGTTCGAACAGCGCGGTGGAGTGGCCGAACCACAGCACTCGCGGAGAGATTGTTGGAATTGCGGAGACGGCTCAGGTGAATCCTCTGGGCGAGTCTTGGAGTTGTTCGGCATTTTTTCCCTCGGTCACGGGGAATGTGTGCCTCGGGTTTGCGTGGCAGGACGGAGTGATGTCGGCGCTTCCGACGCTCGGCGGATATGACGGATACGTGGCAGGCGTTAACAACGTGGGACAAGTGGTGGGGTGGGCAGAGACTGCGGTTCATGATTCGACTTGCACGGCACCCCAGGTTTTGCAGTTTGAAGCGGCGATGTGGGGGCCGAGAGTGAATCAGGTAACGGTGTTAAAGCCGTTTACGCCCGATCCGGATTCGGCGGCGACGGCGATTAATGACCGCGGGCAGGTGGTGGGAATCTCAGGCATTTGTTCGGTTGCAGTGGGCGGTGCGAGCGCCGAGCATGCCGTGATCTGGGAGAACGGTGTACCTACGAATATGGGGAATATTGGCGGGCAGGCATGGAATACGCCGGTCGCGATTAATAATCATGGACAGGTGGTGGGCTTCGCCAACACCAGCGGGGATATGAATGCTGCGCTGAATCCGGAAGGCTTTATCTGGACGCAAGCGAGCGGAATGCAGCCGATCGCGCCGGTTGCGGAAGGCACGGGCGACACGAACTCCATTGCTTTCGATATCAATGCGAGTGGGCAGGTGGTAGGGCAATCGTTCGGTCCTAACGGAGCGCGGGCGTTCCTCTATCAGAACGGCATTGCGACGGATCTCAACACACTGGTGGTGCAGGGCGATCCTAACTTGTCGTTGTTTTTGGCGCAGGGGATTAACGATTCCGGGGAGATCAGCGGAACGGCAATCGATTCGACGACCGGGCTACAGGTCGGCTTTCTGGCGGTGCCCGTGTATGACGGGAGCGGCAATACGGCATCCGCCTCAAAGGCGAATGTGAGGAAGGTGGTTACTCCAGCGAGTGTTTGGAAAAACTTGACTGGATTCAGCAGGCTGGCATTGGAGACGGCAGGAAAATAGCACGAGCGGACCAGCCGTTATTTTCGAGCAGCAGAAATGAGGGCAGGAAAATCCTGCCCTCGTCGCTCTTAATCTCAAGATGAAGAATTTTGCGATGGGAAGACTCTTATGGCGGACCGCCTTCGGCACTGCGTAGAATGTCCGGAATGTTGCACGCGCTATTTAATCGGGTTCAGTCCTTACTTGAATGGGGCTTGTTTGGTGTCCTTCGTGAGCGAGACTTCAGAGGAGTACAAGCTGATCTGTTCGTGCCGGAGGCCGGCGGTTTGCAGTCGATGGAATGGGAAAGAATTGAAAACTTATTCGGTTTCGAATGAAGCTTACGCTCGGGGGTACGGCGAGGCTGAGGAAATTTGGCTGTTGAAAGACAGAGTCGAGCGCAACTTGAGCTTAATCAGCCTGAATTCGCGTGCGGAAGGAAGAAGGTAAGGAAAGATGAATCTCTCAATTTTGAGGGCGAAGCCGGGCGGGATTGTGCCGTTGTAATTTTCGCAACGATGTTGGGAGTGAGTGCTGCATCGGGATCTGCAGAAGAATCCGCTAAGCATCATTCCTGCGACGCACCGGAATACAGGCAATTCGATTTCTGGATTGGCGATTGGGATGGGTTTGAAGGCGGCGACGCGCCGAGTGCGCGCTTGCACGTGGAAAAGTTACTCGAGGGCTGTGTTGTGCACGAGCGCTACGAAGGAGCGGACGGTCACAAGGGCGAGAGCTTCAGCGTCTACGACGCATCGAGAAAATTATGGCACCAGAGCTGGGTCACGAATCGCGGCGAGTTGCTGGTGATTGAGGGGACGTTTCACGACGGGAAAATGGTTCTAGCCGGCGCGGATCGCACAGCGGACGGGCGGGAGCGGCGGGTTCGGGGGACGTGGAAGGCTGAAGGCGCTACGGTGCGCGAGACGGCGGTGACTTCGGTCGATGGAGGGAAGACGTGGCAGCCGTGGTTCGATCTTGTGTTCCGTCCCCATAAGTGGGGGCTAGGATGTCAAAGTGACGGACTTATTCTTCTTGTATATACGTATTCTGCTTGTATATAATAAGCCATGGCGCTTAGCATCCGCAATCCAGAAGTAGAAGACCTCGCTCGCGCGCTCGCGCGCTTGACCGGCGAAGGTCTGACTCAGACAATCTTGCAGGCTCTGCGCGAACGGCACCAGCGGCTTCGCGCCGCCCGGAAGCAGGAGCAACTGATGGAAGACCTAACCGCTATCGCGCGCCGTGCCGCCGCGCTTCCGGACTTGGATCGCCGCAGCCCGGATGAGATCATTGGCTATGACGAGCACGGACTACCGAAATAAATGGTCATCGACACGTCAGCGGTCGTGGCTATTCTGCGACAGGAGCCTGGGGCTGAAAGCCTGTTGCGTCGATTGACGGCCGTCGGCTCCCGGCGAATATCTGCTGCCAGCCTTCTGGAGACCGCGATCGTGCTCGAAGGTAAGTCCGGAGAAAAGGGCGGCGAGCAACTGGACTTGTTTTTGGCACGTGCTCAGATCGAGGTTGAGCCGGTAACCATTGAGCAGGTGCGGATTGCTCGCAAAGCCTGGCGGCGATATGGCAAAGGCAGGGGTCATGCGGCTCAACTGAATTTCGGCGACTGCTTCGGTTACGCGCTTGCCTACAGCCTGGGCGAGGAGTTGCTCTACAAGGGCGCAGACTTTGCCCACACTGACGTTGCGCGTAAGCAAGATTAGCGTTTTTGCGCTTGCAAATTAATCTCCATGCCCTCGGCGGCGGCGCGTACTTTGGGATAGTAGTTGCGGGCTTCGTGTACGACTTTGTCGACGATTGCGTCTGTATGTTCGGGGTCGTGATGGAATAACACCAATTCCTTTGCACCACTCTCCATTACTACATTTACGGCTTCGCGCCAGTGGCTGTGTCCCCAGCCGTGGCGGCGGGCCTCGTACTCTTCAGGAAGATACTGAGCATCGTAGATGAGGACATCTGCGCCTTCAGCGAGTTTGCGGACGGCTTTATCGAAAACGGCATCGCCGGGCTCGTTGTCGGTGGCGTAGACGAGAATTCCATCTTTGGTTTCCAGGCGGAAGCCCATGCATCCCTGAGGATGGTTGAGCCAGGCAGTCTGGAGTTGCACACCGTCTTCCATGGTGACACGGCCGCTATCGAGGTCGTAGAAATCGCGGCGGGCTTTCATCTCGTCGATCTTCACCGGAAAATACGGCGCGGCCATCTGATCGGCAAGAACTTGTTTAAGGCTGCGGGTTCGGCTGGAGCACTGGAAAGAAAAACGATTCTCCGCATTGGCATAAAGCGGACGGAAAAACGGCATGCCTTGAATGTGGTCCCAATGAAAATGGGAGACGAAGACGTGGGCGGAAAAGGGGCGGTCTCCGAATTCACTTTGCAGCTGCTGGCCGAGTACGCGGAAACCGGTGCCGCAATCGAAGATGTAAATGCGATCGCCGAAACGCACTTCGACGCAGGAGGTATTGCCCCCGTAACGCATGTTTTCGGATTGTGGAGTGGGGGTGGAACCGCGCACGCCCCAGAACTTGATCCGCATGTGTTGACGACCGCACCAAGGCCCGGTTGCTGGATAATTCCTTATATCTTCATATCTTCCGACGAGGGGCTGCGCCCGTCAATTGCTGGATTGGTTCGTGCCGTTAAAAGGCCCGGAAACGCCGCCGACAGTCTGGACACTCATCACTCTCAATGTTATATATTGCGCGGGCCATTGGGAGAGACGATGCAACGAATCTTTAAGCACACGATTGTTAGTTTACTGGTCGGGTTGGGCTTGCTCACCGCGGCTTTCACGCAAACCGCCGAAAAACCGGACTTGAGCAGGCAACCCACGCTGTACGTGGTCGGGTACGCCCACCTGGATACGGAATGGCGATGGGAGTATCCGCAGGTGATCGACGAATACCTGCGCAAAACGATGGAGGGGAATTTTGCGCTTTTCGAAAAATACCCTCATTACATTTTCAATTTCAGTGGAGCCAATCGCTACCGCTTGATGAAGGAGTACTATCCCGCCGATTTCGCGAAACTGAAGAAGTACGTGGATGAGGGTCGATGGTTTCCCGCGGGGTCTTCGATGGAAGAGGGCGATGTGAACGCGCCCAGCGCGGAAACCATTATTCGGCAGATTCTGTACGGGAATAACTGGTTTCGCAAGGAATTGGGCAAGGCCAGCGCGGAGTACATGCTGCCAGATTGTTTTGGATTTCCTGCATCGCTGCCGACGATTTTGGCGCACTCGGGGGTGAAAGGATTCTCGACGCAGAAGTTGGTTTGGGGATCCTCTGCGCCGGGCGGAGGTGCGGACTCGCCAGAACGAACGCCGGAGGGTACGCCGTTCAATGTAGGCGTGTGGGTGGGACCGGACGGGGAGAGCGTGCTGGCGGGGCTGAATCCGGGCGACTACGCCGGGGGAATCAATAGCGACCTGAGCAAGCCACTTCCTCCGCTCCCAGCGGATAAAGTTCTCGACGATCTCAACCAAAAGTTTAAGGCGCTTCGTCAGGAACTAGTAACCGCGGACCAGAATAATTCAACGATGGATACGAAGCACATTGAAGAATACCTGGCGGTGCGCGATCAACAGAAAACCGCAGCGCGAATGCGGCAGGATCGAGAGCTAAGCCGATATCAAAACGATTGGGCGGCGCGCGTGGAGCTCAACGGCAAAGTGAGCGGGGTCTTGACCGATTATCATTATTACGGAACCGGTGACATTGGCGGAACGCCGGACGAAGATTCTGTAAAGCGTCTGGAAGCGATCATTACGGGAGGCAAAGCAAGTTTGCCGCTGGATGTTGATTCTCTTTTTTCCCGCTTTTCTCATGCGCAGGGACCGGTGGTACAGCTTGGCGGCGGACCGGTACGCGTGATTTCCGCCAACGCCGAGCAAATGTTTCTCGACATCACTCCTACCGAGGCTACCGGACTTCCGCGTTATACGGGCGAGATGGAATTGACCAACCACTCTGCCGGGTCGCTGACTTCGCAGGCATACCAGAAGCGCTGGCTCCGAAAAGAAGAATTGCTGGCGGATGCGGCGGAGAAGGCTTCGCTTGCGGCGGAATGGCTGGGAGCGCGGGCTTATCCATTGCAGCGGTTGAACGATGCATGGACGCTGGTGATGGGCGGGCACTTTCACGACATCGCGGCGGGCACGGCCAGTCCGAAAGCTTATGAATTTGCCTGGAACGACGATGTGATCGCGATGAATCAGTTTGCGGGCGTGCTGACGAACGCTACGGAAGGCGTCACTGCGGCGATGAATACTGAAACCAAGGGCATGCCCATTGTTGTATTTAATCCCTTGAATATTGCCCGGGAAGATCTGGTGGAAGCGCGCATTGATTTCCCCGGAGGGATGCCGGCAGCGGTGCATGTTGTAGGCCCCGATGACAATGAAGTTCCGGCACAGATTTCGAACGGGAAGGTGATCTTCCTTGCCAAGGCACTATCGGTCGGCTACGCAGTTTACGACGTGCAACCGGGACCTGGCTCGGCTGATCAATCCCGCATGAAAGTATCAGAGGATTCGCTGGAGAACCAATATTACCGGCTGAAGCTGAATGCAGATGGTGATGTCGCCAGCATTTTCGATAAATCACTGAGCAAAGAATTGCTGAGCGCACCAGCCCGGCTGGCGATTTCTTATGACAATCCTGAGCAGTGGCCGGCGTGGAATATGGACTGGGAGCAGGAGCAGGCTGCTCCGAAAGAGTATGTTGGCGGACCGGCGAAAATTCGAGTGGTGGAAAATGGTCCGGCGCGCGTGGCGGTGGAAGTTTCGCGGGAGGCTGCGGGATCAAAATTCATTCAGACCATCAGCCTGGCAGCGGGAGATGCCGGGAAGCGGGTTGAGTTTGCAAACGTAGTGGATTGGAACACGAAGGAATCGAATCTGAAAGCTACGTTTCCTCTGGTGGCGACGAACGAGATGGCCACCTACAACTGGGATATCGGAACGATTGAGCGGCCTACGGCACAGCCGAAGAAGTTCGAGGTGCCATCGCACCAGTGGATCGATCTGACGGATGCGAGCGGTGAATTCGGCGCTACGATCCTGACCGATTGTAAGAATGGATCGGATAAGCCGAACGATCATACGATTCGGCTGACGCTGATCCGAACGCCAGGGACCCGCGGCGGGTATGCGGATCAGGGCACGCAGGATCTTGGACATCATGAATTTGTATATGGCATTTCAGGCCATGCGGGAGATTGGCGCCAGGGGCAGACCGACTGGCAGGGGCAACGGATGAATGATCCGCTGATTGCGTTCGAAGCGTCCAAACACGCCGGGACATTGGGACGGGAGTCTTCTGAATTGAAGGTAAGCAATCCGCGGATTCGCTTGCTGGCGCTAAAGAAAGCAGAGCAGGGGGATGAGGTCATTGTGCGTCTGGTGGAATTAGATGGCAAGCCGCAGCCCGATGTTCGCGTGGCCTTCGGAGCGCCGATCAACGGTGCGCGTGAAGTCAACGGGCAGGAGCAAGCGATGGGGTCGGCAACAATAAGAGAGGGTTCTTTGATCGCTTCTTTTTCGGCTTACGAGCCGCGCACTTTTGCGGTTAAGTTAGCCTCTGCTCCAACCTCGGTGCCGGCGGTGCAAACGTTTGTAGTCCCGCTGAAATATGACCTAGCGGCCGCGAGTAATGATGGAGAAAAATCGGCGGGAGGGTTCGATGGGCAGGGCAATGCGTTACCCGGCGAAATGTTGCCTGCGCAGGTCAAGTTTAACGATGTGCAATTCCAGCTTGCTCCGGTGAAAACCGGCTCACCGAATGCAGTTGTGGCGAAGGGGCAAACTGTTGATCTGCCCCCGTCGGGAACTTATAACCGCGTGTACCTATTGGCGGCCTCTGCGAACGGCGATCAGAAGGCCACATTCGATGCTGGCGGCAAAAAGGTCGAACTGAATATCCAGGATTGGGGTGGATTCATTGGCCAGTGGGATGACCGCCAATGGAGCTCGAAAGATACTTCTCACGATGACTACGGTCAGATGACGGGCATCAAGCCGGGCTACATCAAGCGTGCAGATGTGGCATGGTACTGCTCGCACCATCACAATGCCGCAGGCGCGAACGTAGCATACCGGTACTCTTATTTGTTCGCTTATGGTATTGATCTGCCGGCGGGCGCAAGGAGCATTAAACTTCCCGATAACAATAAGATTCGAATCCTAGCGATATCTGTGGCCGAAGAGAGTCCGGAAGTCAAGCCCACGCAGCCCTTATACGACTTGCTTCCGTCGACTGCTGAAGCGGAGAGTCGGCGATAGAGGGCGTGTGTCGCTTGCGGGGAGAGCATTTAGATATTCGTTGGGATCCGTTTGCGGCGCAAAAATTTTTGAAATAAATCATTTCACGAGCACGGGGACACTCAACTCAGAATCGGGCTTACCGTTGGTGTTGCTCACTGTGTAAGCTTTGACGGTAACAGCAAAATTTGCGGCGGCTGGGTTATTTCCGATTCCAGCATCGGCCACAGTTGTGACCGTTACCGTCGCAGTGTTGCGAGCCTGTTGGCTGAAATCCACGGTGGATGAATTCAGCGCATCACCTGAATGAGTCGAGCAGGTGGCCTTGGTAGCAGTCGTTGTGCACGAAAGATAGACGCGTCCAGTGCCGCTGGTAGAGTTCAGGTTGACGGTTGCGCTGCCGCTGGTTCCAGCTCTTAAGCTTATCGGAGCGGCGGTCATGGTCGGCGCGGGAACCGGGGACGGTTTATACCAGCGCACATAGTCCGCCTTCATTACTGCGGGATTTGGTGTGCCGTTGTCTGGCACTCCCGGCCAACTCCCGGTGCCGCCCACGGCGAGATTCAGCAACAGGAAAAACGGATGATTGAAGTCCCAGGTAAAGCCCGAGGGGACGTCGCTGGTGGTGCGAACGAGAAAAATGTTACTGGGGTCGTCGACGTAGAACTGGACCATGTTGGCAGACCAGATCGCGCCATAGGTGTGAAAGGTAGTTACATCAGGACCGTTTTGATCGTTGGTGGGAAAATTGTAGGACTGGCCAAGTCCGTTGGCACCGCAATAACAATTGGAGGATGAGTTTCCGCCGTGAATTGTTGAGCGGATGGTATTTGGGCCGAGGCCGCCGGAGGATGGAACGTTTTCCATGAAGTCGATCTCGCCAGAGGCAGGCCAGCCAACACTGCCGATGTTATTGCCCAGCGCCCAGAAGGCAGGCCAGAGGCCTGCTCCGACGGGTAGGGACATGCTGGACTCCAGACGACCGTACTGAAAAGTTTGCAGATTGTTGCCCGTGTTCAGGCGGGCAGACGTCCAACTTGCGCTATACGGGGCGACGTTGGAATTTATCTTGATGGCCTGAATGACGAGGTGTCCGTGGCCGTCGATGTAGGCGTTTGGTGTGCGAGAAACGCAGGGCGGCGTGTTGCTGCCGGGAGCGCAATAATACTCAACTTCATTGTTGACGTTCAGAATTCCGGTGTCGTACTGCCAGTTGCCGCTATTGATTGGGCTGTTGGCCGCACCGTTGAATTCGTCGCTCCAAGAAAGAGACCAGGTTTGCGCGGAGCTGATCCCTGTCAGCAAGAGACAAATCGAGGGGATGAGAAGGACCATGCGGAGGATTGCCGGGACTGCGAATCGATTGCGAGGGGAATGTGGGGCTTGCATAACGGCCTTTCAGAAAACTGAGTGCAGGCCATCATAGCGGGATAAAAAGGACGCGACAAAGGACGCGTGAACGGAATTTTTTCGGCCAATTGGGATATGCTTCGTGCAATGCGTTTATTTCTTATCTGGGGACTTTTATGCGCGGCGGCGTTTGCTCAGAGCACGCCCTCCCCCCCAGGCACAGACCCTGGCCGCAAGCAGAGCCCATCCACTGGGCCGCTTCCCCATTTCGAAGACATTGGGCAACAAGCCGGGTTGACCGTCTCGCATGTCTCTTCGCCAGCGGCGAAGTACATTATTGAATCGGTGAGCGGCGGAGTTGGACTGATCGATTGCGATAACGATGGCAAGCTGGACATCATCACCGTGAATGGCTCGAATGTCGATCGCTACCGCCAGGAGGGCGGGGATCTACTGGTCACGCTCTACCATCAGGATGCGGGCCTTAAGTTTACCGACATCACCAAACAGGCAGGATTGACGCGCAAAGGCTGGGGCATGGGCGTAGCCGTGGCTGACTACGACAATGATGGGCTTCCCGATATTTACGTTACGGGATATGGGGGGAATGTTCTTTACCACAATCTCGGGAATTGCAAGTTTGAAGACGTGACCGACAAGGCGGGTGTGGGCGGCGGAGAGTTGAGCCTCGGAGCGGCGTGGGGAGATTATGACCGCGACGGCAATGTGGATCTGTTTGTGTCGCGCTATGTTCATGTGGATATGAATCGGCTGCCGGAGTTGGGCAGCAACGAAAAATTCTGCCGGTTTCGAGGAGTGCTGGTGCAGTGCGGGCCTTGGGGATTGCAGGGGGAAACAGATCTGTTGTTTCATAATCGCGGCGACGGCACTTTCGAAGAGGTTTCGAAGAAAGCCGGAGTGGATAATGCCAACCACTATTACGGAATGGGCGTGGAGTGGGCCGACTACGATAACGACGGCTGGCCGGATTTATATGTAGCAGATGACGCGGGGCCGAATTATCTGTACCACAACAAGCATAACGGGACGTTTGAGGAAGTCGGTTTGATGCTGGGCGCTGACTTGAGCGGAGATGGTCAGGAGCTGGGTTCAATGGGCGTGGACATGGGCGATTACGACCATGACGGGCGGCTGGATATCATTGTGACCGAGTTCGTGGATCAGTCCGACAGTCTTTATCACAATAAAGGCAAGGATGGTTTCGAGGATGTAAGTTGGAATTCGCACGTCGCGCAGCCGAGCCATCCGTATGTGGGTTGGGGAACGGGATTCTTTGATATGGACAACAGTGGCTGGCTGGATATCTTTGTCGCGAACGGGCATGTTTATCCGCAGGTGGATACGATTCCCGATGCAGCGCATTTTCGCCAGCCGATTTTGCTGTTCCGAAATAATCACGATGGAACGTTTGATGAGGTTGCGGCGGCGGTGGGGCTCAACAGCGGTCCGTTACAATCGAGGCGGGGGGCGGCATTTGGGGATATCAACAATGACGGGTGTGTCGATATCGTTACGTTGAACTGGGGGCAGCCGCCATCGCTGCTGATGAATCATTGCCAGAATAGTAATCATCGCGTGCTGTTCAAGCTGTTGGGGACCAAGAGCAACCGGCTGGCGATTGGCGCTCGGGTTACCGTGCGGACCGGGACGGTTACGCAGTTCGGCGAAGTAAAGGGCGGAAGCAGTTACTTATCGCAAAATGATCTCCGCCAGCATTTTGGGTTGGGCAGTAACAACAATATGGATGAGGTCACGGTGCGCTGGCCGAGCGGGCAGAGCGAGGTTTTCAAGAACGTGGCGGCGGACTTTATTTATACGATTGTGGAGGGGCAAGGGATCAAAGGCAAGGTTCCGCTTCCGGCTCCGGAGGCCGCTAGTGGGCCTCCGCAAGCGGCGGAAAGTGGTGCTACAATCAACGGCGGAAAGATCGCTCGCCAGTAATCTCGGTCCGCCTGGACGGTATAAGTTGCCCGAGGGGAAAATGAATAAGCGAATCGGGATTTTTGTACTTTCTGCACTCGCCTGCGCCGGGCTGAGTTATTCGATTCTAACCAGCGGGCAAGATTCCAAGCCTGCCGCGCCGGCCCAAAGCGCTCCCGCCGATCAATCGGCTCCCATTCCCGTAATCCACGCGACTTCACGACTAGTGTTGCTGGACGTGATTGTGACCGACCACTCCGGAAAGTTCGTTCCGGGGCTGAAGGCCAGCGACTTCACGGTTCTCGAAGACAATAAGCCGCAGAAGATTTCCGCGTTTGGAGTTCAGATACCGCCGCCGGCTCCGAAGTCATATCCGCCTTTGAATCTGCCGCCGCATCAATACTCGAATTTCACATACGTCAAACCAGTAGCGGACCGGCCGGTCACCGTGGTTCTGATGGATATGCTGAACACAACGGGGATGGACCAATCGTATGCGCGCAAGCAGATGATTAAGTTTCTGGAAAAATTGCCTCCGGGACAGCCCATCGCACTGTTCGCGCTCACTTCGAAACTACGTATGATTCAGGGATTTTCGGGCGATTCGGACACGCTAGTGAAGGCGGCCAAAGCGCTACAAGGGCATGAGTCTCTGCTCCTGAGTCCTGAATCGCAGCTGCAGAACGACGAGAACCTGGCGACCGCTATCGAAAATACTGCCAGCCCGTCGTCCAAGGGCCCGAATGCCTCGCTCAGCACGATGCCGATGGCACCAGTCGGCCAAGCTCTCCGCGATGCAGTATCGGCGCAGGATTCGTTTCAGAAACTCGAGCGCATGAACATGACTCTGAATGCTCTCGATACCCTGGCTCATGCTGTTGCAGGTTATCCCGGGCGAAAAAATCTGATATGGCTCTCGGCAGAGTTCCCGGTCGTGTTTGGACCCGGCTTAACGCCTTACAACCCCGTGATCAATATGCAAACGGGGACCACGCATACGAACGATCAGCTTCGCGATCTGGAGAACGATACACCGCCACTGCAACAGACCGCCGCCTTGCTGGCGGCCGTTCGGCTGGCGATTTACCCCATTGATGTTCGCGGTCAAGTGAGTGTGGGAACGGGGATCGATATCAGCACGCAGACTGCCTATTTAGGAACGGTCGATATGCAGAATGAGGCCGCCACCACCAGCTTGCGGCAGACTACCGTTCTATGGGATACGCATGAGGCGATGACGGATATTGCACGGGAGACTGGCGGGCGCGCCTTTTACGGCACGAATGACCTTAACGACGCCATGTCACGAAGTGTGCAGCAGGGGTCGAGTTACTACACCCTTGCCTACGCTCCAACCAATCATGATTGGAAAGGCAAATATCGCAAGATTGAGGTAAAGACGGCGGTCCCAAGCGTGGAGTTGACCTACCGGCGCGGCTACTACGCGCTGAAGGAGCGCGTAATGAAAGCGGACCGAGCCAAGGTCGAAATGGCGGCCGCTTTGCAACCCTCAGTGCCGGAGTCTACGGGACTGGTGCTAAAGGTACAGGTGCTGCCTCCAGATGCCGATCACAAGGCTGTTCGCATCGACTACGCCGTGGACGCACACGATATCAGCTTCAGCGACTCGGTGGACCAGCGCAAACAGGGGTCGATCGGTTTTGCGGCGGCTGCGTGGGATAAGGACTTGAAGCTGGCGGGACAGGTGGTAGAAACGAAGGAGACGAATTTTCCGCTTGACGCTTACCAGCAAGTCTTGCAGAGTTACTTACCTTTCCATCAGGAACTGGAATTGAAACCCGGGACTTATACATTGCGGCTTGGCGTGTTGGACCTGACCAGCCACAAGCTTGGCAGCGTAGGTGTACCGATCACGGTTCCAGAATCAGCGCACCACTGAAGATCCCATTAAATTCGGGTCAAGTTCCGAGTGGCAAACCCGCGCAAGCGCCGTCGTTTGATCATGCTAAATTCAGGGGTTCTCATGGGCAATCGGTTGCGCATCATTTTCGGGATGTTTCTGCCCGTTGCCCTTCTGGCGCAAGCCCCTCCTGCGGCGAAACCTGTCCCGCAATTTGAAGACATTAGTAAACGAGCCGGTCTTACCGTTCCGCACAACTCCACGCCGGAGAAGCGTTACATCGTCGAATCGATGAGCGGAGGCGTGGGGTTTATCGACTGCGACAACGACGGCAAGCTGGACATTATTACGGTCAACGGATCCTCGGTGGATCGATACCGTAAGGGCGGAGATCCGCTGATCACGCTCTACCATCAGGACGCCAATCTCAAATTTAGTGACATCACGCAGGCGGCTGGGCTCACGCGAAAAGGCTGGGGCATGGGCGTGTCTGTGATGGATTTCGATAATGACGGATGGCAGGATATTTACGTCACGGGATTTGGCGGGAACGTTCTTTATCGGAATCTGGGGAACTGTAAGTTCGAGGATGTAACCGATAAAGCTGGCTTGCGCGTGGGGGGGTTCAGCACCGGTGCGGCCTGGGCTGATTACGATCGCGACGGCTTTGTCGACCTCTTTGTGCCGCGTTATGTACACATCGACATGGATAAGCTACCGGAGTTCGGCAGTGACGACAAGTTCTGCCGGTACCGGGGAGTGATGGTGCAGTGCGGGCCCGCGGGGCTGCCGGGTGAGTCTGATTTCTTGTTTCGCAATCGCGGCGACGGAACTTTTGAAGATGTTTCGAAAAAGGCCGGAGTGGACGATCCCGGCCACTACTACGGGATGCAGGCGGTGTGGGCGGATTATGACAACGACGGATGGCCCGATCTTTATGTGCCGAACGATGGCAAGCCCAACTATCTCTACCACAACAAACATGACGGAACTTTTGAGGACGTGGGGCTGTTGTCGGGGACGGCGCTTAGTCTCGATGGGAAAGAGCAAGGGTCGATGGGCGTGGATTTTGGAGACTTTGACCATGATGGACGGCTGGATATTTTTGTCACTAATTTTGTGAACGAGCCGGACGCGCTTTACTGGAATCAAGGGGAGCAAGGGTTCACGGATATTGGATGGAAGGCCGGCATTGCCAAGGCGACAACGCCGCTGGTGGGATGGGGCACAGGTTTTGTGGATTTCGTCAATGACGGATGGCTGGATATTTTTGAAGTCAATGGCCACGTTTATCCACAGATGGATTATGTGAAGGGCGGCGCGGGATACAAGCAGCCGGTGGTTCTGTATCGCAACAATCACGATCGAACGTTTGAAGACATCACTGCGCTGGCTGGGCTCGATAAGCTGCCGCCGGAGTCGCGGCGGGGCGCCGCATTTGGAGACATTAACAATGACGGCAAAGTAGACATTTTAATCTTGAACGTTGGGCAGCCTCCGACTTTGCTTTTGAACCGGACGCAGACGACGAATCACGCTGTGCTGTTTAAGTTGGTCGGCACGACGAGCAACAAAGCGGCAATTGGGGCGAGGGTTTCGGTCACTGCCGGGGGAGTTATGCAGTTTACAGAAGTCCGGAGCGGGACGAGTTATTTATCGCAGAACGATCTTCGGCTGCACTTCGGGTTGGGAAAAGAAACCACCATGAACACGGTGGAGGTTTCCTGGCCGAGCGGAAAGAAAGAAACATTCAAAGACCTGGCAGCGGATTTCATCTACACGATTGTAGAAGGCGCCGGGGTTCAGCAGAAGCTACCGTTCGAGGTAGACAAGTAAAATGCTTCGCTTCAGTTAAGTTCCTCGCTTCAGTCTGGTATGGCACCGCCTTTCTTGACGATGCGGATCATGTGATCCGTAAACTGAGTATGCATCTCCGGCGTTTCGTACTTGGGCATGTGGCAGGTCACACAATCTTTCGTGCTCACGATGCAAGCCGCGCCGGGATGATCGGCCTTCGGCGGCGCTCCAGAAATCTGGTGACAGCTTAAACATTTCTGATCGTAGGAAGCAGGCTCCTTCACTAACAATTGATGAGGATCGTGGCAAACCGTGCAGGTTATGCGGGCATCTCCCTTGCCCCAACAGCGGCTTTTCTCCAGACGATACGCGGGAAAGCGCAAAGTTTGAATTCCCTTGAAGCCGTCCTGCGTGACATCCCACCAGGTGCGATGACATGCACCGCAGAAGTCGACTGAGTCGGCGGGAGATAGTCTCGCGGGGTTGATTACCAATGCCGCACCCTCATCTCTGAAACCATTTTTTTCCGCAGCGGCATGGGCGCCACCGGGGCCGTGACACACCTCGCACGTGACGCCGGGCGTGGACTTGCTCGGCTGGAACTCTCCGTTCACGGTTGAGGCGGTCGTGTGGCAGCCGAAACATTTTTGCGCTTCCGCGTCGGAGATTCTGCGGCCAATAGATTTCTCCAGGGATTCGGCAGGCGTCAGCGGGTGATTTGGAGTAAGTCCGAAGGTGTGCGATGACTCGTAATAGGTGAGACGAGTCTCATAGAGAGAGCCCTGGTGCTGAAAAAGATAACTCTGCCCGTGCGTGCCCGTGCCAAAGGCCCAGGTTAAAGGCTCTGTGATGGTCTGTTGGCCGTCAGTGGTTGTGTAAAGTTCTCCTTCCGCGGTGCGTGTCAGTTGGTAGGTGTAGGGTGACTGTGACAAATCCGCTTTGTCGTATGCGCGCAGAAACTCGGAGTCGAGCGGAAGGAGCGCAGTGCGTGCCATGGGAGTGGTTTTTTGGGTACCTGCAATGTCGGAATGGCAGCGGGCGCAAGCGGCTGATCCAACATATTCGTCTCTGGCCGCAATGCCCTTGGTAGGCCACCAACCGGGCTTCTTGAGGCGTTCGGCGGTGCTGAATTGGTCCGCCAGGGTTTGCGGGCTCTGGGCGCGCGTGGCGAAGGATACGAGAAGGCAGGTAGCAAGAACTTGCCAAACAAAACGGCGGCCCGGGCGGTCCATGCGCATACGAGGAAGATTAGAATCCGGGTTCTCCGTTGCAATTCCGATACGGATTTCCTGATTCTGATTTCAAAGTCTGATTTACAGACTAACAATACTCGACGGAATCGGCGGGCACAAGGCGTCATTGGGCGCAATTGGCGCCGGTTTTTGAGTGTTACAATCATGAGGCTTTATGCGGATCCTGCCACTGTGTACCCTTCTAACTTTGTCTCTGCATTGTCTCGGGCAAGGGCCGCCCCCGCCGCGGTTTGAAGACGTTTCCAAACAGGCTGGGCTCACCGTTTCGCATATTGCGGAACCGGCGCAACACTATATTGTCGAATCCACCAGCGGCGGCGCAGGCTTCATTGACTGCGACAATGACGGAAAACTGGACATCGTCACCGTGAATAGTTCGACCATGGAGCATTACCGCAATGGCGGCGATCTGATGGTGACTCTCTACCATCAGGATGGAGACTTGCATTTTACTGACATTACTCAATCCGCGGGACTGACTCGAAAAGGATGGGGAATGGGCGTGGCGGTTGCGGACTTTGATAATGATGGCTGGCAGGATCTTTACGTAACGGGCTACGGCGGCAATGTTCTCTACCGCAATCTTGGCAACTGCAAATTCGAGGATGTGACTGAAAAATCTGGATTGCGAGCGGGAGGATACAGCACCGGCGCGGCCTGGGGTGATTACGATCGCGACGGCTACGTCGATTTATTTGTGCCTCGCTATCTGAAAGTTGATTTGAGCAAGCTGCCCAAGCCGGAGGATATCGGCAAGCTTTGCGATTTCGCAGGGATTTCGATGGAGTGCGCGCGGCGCGGTCACACTGGAGAATCTGATTTGCTGTTCCACAATCGTGGGAATGGGACTTTTGAAGAAGTTTCGAAAAAAGCCGGAGTGAATGATCCTGGAACTTATCTAGGCATGCAGGGAATTTGGGCCGATTACGATAACGACGGCTGGCCCGATTTGTATGTGACCAATGACGGCGGGCCGAATTATCTGTATCACAATAAACATGATGGAACCTTCGAAGAGATTGGTTTGTTTTCCGGCGCGGCTTTAAGTCTGGAGGGCCAGGAGCGCGGATCGATGGGAGTCGATTTTGGTGACATCGATCATGATGGGCGTCTCGACATACTGGTGACAAACTTTTATGGCGAGGGAGATGCGCTCTATTGGAATCAAGGAGAGCGCGGATTTACCGATATCGCGTGGCCGGCGGGGATCGCTCGGCCTACCGTTCCTATGGTGGGATGGGGCGCGGGATTCGTCGATATGGATAATGACGGGTGGCTTGATATTTTTGTTGCCAATGGCCACATCTTTCCTCAGTTCGATAATGTGAAAGGCAGTTCTCCTTACCGGCAACCGGTTCTGCTTTTTCGCAATAATCGAAATCGCACATTCGAAGATGTCAGCGCGCTTTCCGGGTTGGACAACTTACCGCCGGAATCGCGGCGGGGCGCGGCGTTTGGGGATGTGAATAATGACGGCAAGGTGGACGTTCTTCTTCTGAACGTCGGCCAGCCTCCGACGCTGTTGATTAACCGAACGCAGAATCAGAATCATGCGGTATTGTTTCATCTGGTGGGAACTAAGAGCAATAAAGCGGCAATTGGGGCGCGGGTAACGGTGACGGCTGGGAATGTTGCTCAGTTCAGCGAAGTGCGGGGCGGAGGGAGTTACTGCTCGCAGAACGATCTGCGGCTACATTTCGGTCTGGGGATGGAAACGAGTATGACGGCGGAAGTTTCGTGGCCGAGCGGAAAGAAAGAAACTTATAAAGATTTGGCATCTGATTTTATTTATACGATCGTGGAAGATAAAGGAGTCACCGCAAAAATGGCGTTCAACGGAACAGTGTCCTTGAGCAAGACTGCTGTTGCGGTGAAATAAACGGTGAAATAAACATAGATTATTGCGCGTCGCGTGGGGCTGGTGGGAGTTCGCCTTTCAGTTTCTGGAATTTTTGGAAGTGGGCTTTCGCTAATTCTGTTTTGCCAAGTTTGGTCAGCACAAGACCTAGATCGTATTCAGTTTCGACGTTATTCGGATCGATGGTTTCGGCGGCTTGCAGCGTCTCCTGAGCGTTTTGCAGATCGCCGGATTGCAAGTAGAGATTGCCGAGGCTCCAAAGAGCTTTCGCATGTTTGGGCTGTAGTTTCACGGCACGTTGAAAATGCTGTATAGCTTCGGCGGAACGGCCGTCATTTTTGGAAACCACTCCGAGTTGGTACTCCGCCTCTGCAATGTTGGGATCGAGTTGCACCGAACGTTCCAGCGGCTGCCGTGCATCCGCGTATCTTTTTTGTTGCACATAAGCCATACCCAGCGCCAGCCATGCCTTGGCATTGTCGTTGCGCAGAGCAACATATTTTTCTAAAACGGTGCTCGCTCCGGTGGTATTTTGTTGGAGCATGGCAGCGCCTGCTAGATAAAGATCGTCGGGATTATCCGGGCTTTTGGCCGCCAATGCCGATGCCGCATCGAGAGCGGCCTGACCTTGTCCCGCTTTCGTTGCCTCCACAATGAGATGGCGCAGCACGATGGCGCTATCGGGATTTAGCGCGAGAGCTTTTTGAAGAGCTGCGACCGCATCGGCGTGTTGATTCTGGTCGGAATGCAATTCTGCAATGGCCACAAGCGTATCCGTAGACTTTGGATCAACCGCGAGAGCCTGGCGGAACGAACTCAAGGCTGACTGCGTCTGACTCTTAAGCTGAAATGCTCGTCCCCGGAGGTAATAGAACTGGGCTGGCTGCCGCTTCGAATTTGAGGCAACGAAATCTAGACATTGGAGAGCTTGATCGGGACGCTTGGCATCGAGGTAGACTTCTGCGAGTTCAAGTTCAGAGGGCGAAGAGACCTTCGCCCGCTCAGAGAGGTCTGCAAGGTCGGCGTTCTTGCCGAGGGCAAGAAGGCTTGCGGCCTTCACCGGAATTGCCTCAGCGGGAAATTTGTTTGCTGGGATCGAATGTAAAACGGCGAGTGCCTGCTCAAACTGTCCACCGGAACCATAGAGGCGGGCAAGTTCGACGCTTAATACTACATCTCCGGGATCTAGAGCCAGTGCGGCTGAGAACTGCTCGATGGCTTTATCGGGCTGATTTTCCGCGACCAGCGCGCTGCCCAATCCGCGATGAGCTTGAACTGAGTTCGAATTGAGCTGCAAGACTCGCCGGAAAAGAGCTTCCGCCTCCGCGTAGCGTTCCTGTCGGCAGCGAATTTGGCCGAGCAAAGTGAGGGCCTGTTCTTGATTGGGATTACTTGCGAGTACAGTCCAGAGAGACGCTTCTGCATCTTTCAGATCGCTATGTGCAAATTGAGCGCGCGCTTTGGCTAAGGGGTCCTGATTGTAGGCTGCTTTTGCGGTCGAGTCTTTCGGAACCTGGGCTGTGACGGAAGAGGATAGGCACAGAAAAATCGCCACTAGAACGACCGCCCCCCGGTTAATTCGATGGCGAAGACTCATGATCTCCCCGGCGGCGCTGTTTCATAGCCTCGTACACCTGCATCTCTCGTTCCGCGTCTTCGGTGCGGGAATCGCGGCGGTAGGCCATGGAGAGTTGGTAGTGAATGTAATCGCTGGCGGGACTTAATTTCGCGCTGGTTTCGAGATTTGCAATGGCGGTCTTGGCGTCTCCCTGTTCCAATTCAAGTTTACCTAACTGATAAAAAGCGTCGGCGTAGGAGGGATTCTGCGAGACAACTTCGCGCAGCAGAGCCTGGCCTTCGTCGTTTTTCTGCATCTGGATCAGGGAGTACGCCAGATGATATTTCGTAGTCGCATCTTTTGGATCAAGCGCAAGAGCGGCTCGAAATTCCTGCGCAGCGTCGGCCTGAGTAGCCTCGTGCATTAAGGAAAGTCCAAGGAGGAAATGCGTGCGGGCCTGACTGGAGTCGATCGCCAGTGCCTTACGGTATTCCTCAATCGCTGTGCCATAGAGCTTCTGATCGGCGTAAGCTTCGCCGATGGCGACGTGGACGCCTGCCGAATCCGGGTTCGCCTGTTCTAGAGACTTCATCCGCGCCATGCCTTCATCGTACTTTCCTGTTTTCGCCAGTGAAACGGCATAAACGAGGGACAGGCCGGGATCGGTATTCACTTCATCTGGGTTTAAGAGCTGTAAAGTTTCCAGTGCAGCCGAATATTTTTCGACTTCAAAGTAACTCAGGCCGAGGGCGGCCCGGGCACGCATATCGTCAGGATGCCGCTCCAGGTGATGCCAAAGGGGAGTGATGGCGTCAGAGTATTGCGCCGCGTAGAAGGCCGCCATCCCTAAATTTCGGTCAATAGTTGGAAGAGAGGGATCCCACGTCGCTGCCTTGCGGAAATAATTCTCCGCGGTAACAAAATCTTTCTGACCCGCCGCAGCCACGCCGAGATTGTTGTAAGCGTCCGCAATACCGGGCTTGAGTTGGTTGAGATAAGCTTCCAACTTCTGTTTCTCCGCTGCTTGCTCGGGAGTTGAATCGGGACGTACCTGATTTTCTTTGGCGGAGACAGGAATCGCATCCTGCGGCGCGCTATTTCTCTCGGATTCGGGATGCGTCTGTTCCCGCAGTTCAGCGGAAATCTTGAGTTCCTTGGCCCCTTCGTCGCGGTGTCCAGACTGGATGAGGATGCGTCCCAGGACGTAGTGGGCGCGGTGAATCTGATAGCCTCCGCGGGCGGGGTCGGTGGTGAGGGCGATGGCCTTGCGCATGGCCGCTTCCGCTTCCACGGGGCGGTCCTGGCCGGCATAAAGTTCTCCCAGGTAGATGAGAGGGTCGGGATTATCGGGAGCGAGCTCGGAAGCGCGTTTGAGTTCTTTTTCGGCTTCGTCCGGCTGGCGCTGCTTCAAAGCGATGTTGCCCAGTTCATAGTGGGCGCGAAAGTCGTTGGGATTGATCTTGATCTCTTCGCGCTGCTCCTGCGCGTCCTCGCCCCAACCTTTGTCTTCGTCGCGATGGAGGTAGGCCAGTCCCATGAAGTAATGAGCCTGGGCTATCTTGGGATTCTTGGCCAATGCCCGCTTGAATTCTTCGATGGCTTTGTCGGCGTACTCGGTACTCCAATAGGCGTATCCGAAGCGGAGGTGAAGCTGGGCGGTGTCTCCGAGGCCGGCGATCATCTCGTCGAATAAGAGGCGCACGCGGTTCAGGTCTTTCAGGTGGAGGTAAGTGAGGGCGAGGTTGTAGCCCACATCGAAGGTGGAGTTCGCCACTACGGCGATCTCCAGTTGCGCCTTAGCGCCGGCGAAGTCGCCTTGCTCGTAAAGGATGCGGCCGAGGGTGTAATGGGCGCGAGTGGAATCGGGGGCTATCTGAAGGGCCTTTTCCGCCTGGGACTTTGCCTCGTTGTAGTCCTCTTTTTCCAGACAGAGAAGGGCGTAATCAAGGCGAATATCAGGATTCTTCGGATCGACGGCTAATGCGTCTTTGAACAGGGCCTCCGCCGTGGCCAGATCGCCCTGATGGGTGCGGGCGTTGGCGGTGCGGCGTAGAGCTTCGGCGAGGAAGGCTCTGTACTCGGCTGCTGCGTGTTCCTGGTCGCCGCCGATGGCAAAGGTACGGGCGGCATCGTAGTGCTGTTCAAGCTGATCTGGCTCGGCAGCGGGAGGTGTGGGCTTCGGCTTGGGGGTCTGGGCGGACGCGTGCAAGAGGAATAGAGCGAACAGTGGCGTGAGGGCGAGGAGGCGATGCAAAAGGGAGCGTGAGTGCCGGATTTTACGCAAGGCTGCGGAGGAACTGCTGGGAAACATTGTTAGAACAGAATAAAGGGTGAGGCCCGACTTTCGTCAAGCCTCACCCGTTTAAGCTAGAGGACGGCCCGGTTAGAAATCAACCTTTAAGCCGTATTGAATCTGGCGCGGACCGCGATCGTTTTCGACCTTTCCGAAGCTCGTCTGCTGTTGACTTCCGATGGTGAACGAGCACGCAGCTCCCGCTGTGGCGCACTCCGGAGCAGTCGCAGGGAGACTCCACGTAGTCGGAGTGTTATTCCAGTAGATCGAATTATCCACGTGCCCGGCACACCAAGGCTCGTTCGGGTCTGAGCTAGCACCGACAGCACAGAGAGTACCTGAGTTAGACAACGAAAGATTCATACCAGTCGAGTTGAACTGAGTTTTGTTGAAGAAGTTGAAGAAATCAAGCTCGAACTGCATCCGGACTCGCTCCGTGATCTTGAAGTTCTTGCGGAGCGAGAAGTCGGTATCGGCAATGCCCGGCCCCGCACAGATTCCGCGAGGCGAGGTTGGATTGGCACCCAAGAGGTAGTTATTCAGGGTGAACAGGTTGGGATTAATCCACTGGTTTCCGGATCCACCGCAGGATGCTCCGGCTACCAGGTTAGGCCGTTCGTTTTCGTCCTGTCCGGTTCCCATAAGACCTCCCGCCGGGCCAACGCCACTGGCAAATCCTGCCGGGGTGGTTGTGGCAGGAACCGGCCCCCCTCCTCCACTCCCAGCTAACACGCTTAACGAAGGACCGCTGGCGTAGGTAAGGATGGTGCTGGCCTGCCACCCTCCGGCTGCGGCCCGCAACGCTCCGCTGCGCCCGTCCAGTGTAGGAAGGTTGTAGACGATATTCCCGGTAAAGACTTGGGGACGATTCAGCGTAGTTGGGCCGTAGTCAAGATGGTGGTCGGCCGGATTGAGGAACGTGTTGCCCGCATCCGTACTGCCGCTGGAATCGCCGATATCCGTATTGGCCAAGGACTTGGACCATGTGTAGGCGAACTGCGCATCCAAATTCTTGAGTCGCGAGCGGAGCAGGGCCTGCAAAGCGTTGTAGTTTGACGCCGATTCGTATTGCTGTTGCGCAATGAAGCCAAAGTTACCCGCACCATAGGGACGCAAGCCGTTTGAGTTGGCGAGCGAGAATGCGACACGCTCGTCTACCGGTACTGGATTCGCGTCCGATATGTCGAGCAGATGGTAGCCACGGTTTCCGACATAGCCCAGCTGTAATTTTGTATTCCGGAAGAGCTCCCGTTCGAAGGTGAGGTTGTATTGCAACGTGTTGGGGATAGCCGAAGTCTGCGCATAGGAGCGGCTAGGCGCTCCCGAGGCGGTCAGGTTCGTCGGGGCAACATCCAGTTGCCGCTCGAAGCTGGAACTTAGGACGAACGGAGTGTTTGCGGCTCCGGCTTCGCGGATGGCAACGCGATCGCGCTGGAAGAACTGCCCAATTCCCGCACGAATCGAAGTTTTGCCGTCTCCGTAAGGGTCCCAGGCGATGCCGAGGCGTGGGGCAAAGAGGTGGTTATTATTAGGAACCAGTGCTCGATTCGAGGACAGGACGGCACCCGCACCCGCACCGTTGGGCAAGGCATTACATGCAGCCAATCCCGGCTTGAGCACCCACATACCGTTGCAGGGCGTACCGCCAAGTGCGGGATTGTACAGAGAAGGAATGAAGGTGGAATACTGGTCGTTCCCGGTGAAGGGCTGGCGAAGTTCCGAGTAGCGTAGGCCGTAATCGACGGTCAAGTTACGGCGAGCCTTCCAGCTGTCCTGGAAGTAAACTTCGTAATCGTGCCAGCGCATTAGAGCGTAGGCGTTGGTCGTGGCCTCCGAGCCGCCCCAGGTTTGCTCGTTCCAGAGGAGGTCAAATATTCCATTTCCGCTGCTGCCTGGATACCCCGCTAGGGCGGACCCGGCGCTGCCAGTGCTCCAGTAGGCGGAGTTCTCTCCGGAACTATTGCTATTGATTTCGTTTTTCTGGTTGTTGGTAGCGATGAATCCGACCTTGAAGGTATGGGCGCCGTGAACTTTGGAGAAATCATCCTTCAGAATCAGCAGTTGCTCATTGTTGTACCACGGACCCATATCAGAGATACCCCCTACCGCAGCGCCGCCTCCCTGGTAATTTCCCGTGCCGGAGATGGCGCTCCAGAATAGAGGCTGACCGGTTCCGGCAGCCCCGCCAAACTTAGTGTTATAGCCGAAAAGTGACGGATTGGCCGCATTGATTTGCTCAACCAGAGCGGTCGGTGAAAGGCCGTTCTGGCCAGTACCGCCCTGAGTGACGGTAATCTTGTTCGCGGCGTAGGACAACTGAAAGTCATTGACGGCTGTACCGCCAAAAAGCTTGGTCAACTTTACGGTCGCCTGACGGCCGGGTTGTGCCCAGCTGCCTTCAACCGCGGGATAGATGTCATCGCCCCAATAGCCCAGGGTGTTGGGTGCTGGGTTTGACCAGGCGTCATTGGTAAAGCGACCGAACAGTTTCCAGGTCTTGGTCACGTTGAAATCGATACGAATGTTGTCTTCGCGCCAGGGAACCGAGGTGCTTTGGGTGAATCCCCAGTTATCGCAGTTGGTAACGTTGGTTAGATTTGGCGCGGGGTAGGTATCCTTAGCCATGGTTTGGCCGCCGATGGAGAGTCCACCTGGCGCCGGCACCTGTGAAATGTTAGTCAAGACCGTTCCATTGACTGTTGGCGCGTTCTCGCAGGGCGATCCGTCGCTGTTCGTGCGAAGAGTGGAAAAATCTCCATTGAGTTCAGCCAGTGAGGGCACTTCGGCGAAGCGGGCAGCGCCACGAAGTTCCTTGTTCCACTCTTCGGATTCAAAGAAGAACAGGCGGTCTTTGATGATAGGGCCGCCGACGTTGAAGCCATAGTCGTTGCGGTGGAGGGCGCTACGTGGAACGTCGTGCTGATTATTGAAATAGTCGTTGGCATTCAGGGCGGTATTGCGGCCATCGTAGAATCCGCCACCGTGGATGCTGTTGGTACCGCCGCGCGTGATGATGGAGATAACGCCGCCGGAAGCCTGGCCGTATTCTGCTCCGTAGCTGTTGGTGAGGATTTTCATTTCATCGATCGCCTGGATAGACGGATAGACGAGAATTGTACGGTTCGAGCCGATGTCGTTGTTGTTGACGCCGTCTACCAGGAAAAGATTGCCAGT
Source organism: uncultured Acidobacteriaceae bacterium (assembly GCA_963818235.1). Taxonomy (GTDB): domain Bacteria; phylum Acidobacteriota; class Terriglobia; order Terriglobales; family Acidobacteriaceae; genus Sulfotelmatobacter. The sequence continues at coordinate 314,682 of CAWFRI010000003.1, read as the reverse complement.
GACGTTGTTGCCGTTAATGGAGAAATCGACGCCGGCTTCCAAGCCCTTGTGGATGGTGCTAAAGGCGTCCAGAGGAGAGACGCCGGGGGTAAGCTGGGTGAGCTCGACGAAGTTGCGGCCATTCAGAGGCAACTCGCGGACTTCATTGCCTTCCACCGTGGTCGACAGCACGCCGCTGGCGGTTTCCACCTGGACGGCGCTGGCCTCGACCGTGACCTGCTCGTTGACGCTTCCCACCTGGAGAACCGCGTTCACCGTAGCAACCGTCGATGCGTCCAATTCAACGTGTTTGGAGACGGACTCCTTGAAATTTGCGACTTTGACGGTGACATCGTAGATGCCGACCGGCAGATCGGGAGCGGTATAGAGGCCTCTGCCGTCAGTCATAACGGTGCGGGTGTCGGCGGTGGCGACGTTGCGGATGGATACTTGCGCGTTGGGCAGAGCTGCGCCCTGCGGGTCGGTCACCACACCTTGCATGGTTCCGGTGATGGTCTGGGCGCCGGCGGACAACGCGGCACATAAAACGCACAAACCGATGAGTAACCGCCAACCTGAGCTCCTGCGCATGTTCTGCCTCCACTTAAAGTTGTTCCAGACGGGTAACTTCTGTGTGTGAGAATAACGTTTTTATACTAACGTTTTTGTACTAGAGAGACCCGCGCTGGTATTAAGCGGCACACAGATAACAGTTGTCAAGCAGAAAATCGATTTTCCGATTAAATTTACGGATTGAGGTGCCTGAACGATACACCATGGTAATTAGCTCCATCGCCGATCTACTCATTTCTTGGTGCTTCCCAATCAACCAGCGGGATTTATATCCTAGCCAAGGGAAGCACACTTCGATTACTCAGAAAGAAGCGGTAAAAAATCCACATTACAGCCGTGGCGGCAACAGGAACGACGAGTCCGACCCCCAAACTATGGAATTCGTGAGAGAAATAACCAACCGACCAAGGCAAGAAAGCGCCTCCAAGATTGGCCATTGTGAACATAATGGACCCGACGCGTGCCGCTCTCTCTCCGAATTCGCGTGAAAGGAGGGAGATCGTAATAGGGTAGACGGCGGCGAGCCCAAGCCCAGCCACTGAAACGCTAACGACTGTGAAGGCCAGGGTGTGTGAGAAAATCAGGCCCAGCATTCCCAGGAAGCCCACAATAAGCCCAACTCGCGCAGCATCGATGTCTGCCGTCTTTCTCAACGTAAAATTCGCTAGCCATCTTCCAATCATGATGGCGGCGTAAAAAAACGAAGGCGTAATGACGGATAACGTCGGCGACGAAGTCCCGAGGCTCCTGGCGTAGGAAGCAATCCAACCACCGAATGCGTTCTCCGTCCCCACATATAAGAAAAACAGGGCCGCGAGGACAACGAATGATCGGCGGTTCCGATTCACCGTCAAAGTATCCGAGCGATTGTCGACCTTAGACATGGCTGGTTGGACAAAGGAGGGCAGGGCCGCAATCCACAGACATGACAGAAAGAGAAATCCTGCAACGACGCCGAGGAACAGTTGGATCTGATTGAACTTGGCCGCCGCAGCTACAATAAAGGGACACGCGACTGCCCCCGCACTCCACCAGAAATTAAGCAGATTGAGGGCTGCGCTGCGGCGCTCGGCATTCACTGCCGCGACCAGCAAGTTGCAAGCCGGGATCGCCAGCCCGAGACCGGCTCCGTAACAAGCGATGCAGATCGGACCAACGAAACGAGCACTGAAGGGCAGGATCCCCACGCCCACAGCGGTAGCAAGAAGGCCAGCGCTGATGGTGAAGCGAAATCCCCAGCGCGAAACACACGTCCCGGAAAGACCGACTCCGAGCGTCGATCCCAGGAATTGCGCCGTAAAAAGCGAGCCGGCTTGCAGATAGTTCAGCGACCAACGGGCGGACAAAATCGGCAGCAGCGGGCCCAGCAGTACGGTGACGATTCCGATGGGAACGAAGGCGGCGTTCGCCATCTTATTCGCCGCCGACGTGGAATCGGTTCGCAACATTTCTACGGGATGCATACGATCTCTAGTTATGGGGGAATCCCTGAGGCGGCTCAGAAAGGCCGACTCTTGTGCCCTCAGGACGATGAGTTGGTGGAAACGGGAGCCTGCGCGGTGGATTGCCGAACTACCAGTTTAGGCTCAATAGGGATTTCGGCCGGAGAATCCTTCGCACCTTCAATCCGGGCCAGCAACGTTTGTGCGGCGAGGCGTCCCATGTCGGCTAAAGGTTGCCGAACGGTGGTAAGAGTCGGCATACTATAAGATGCTCCCTGAATATCGTCGAACCCAATCACCGAAATATCCTGCGGCACTCGCAGTCCGGCCTCCTGGAATGCGCGAATCGATCCCAATGCCGAAATGTCGTTGTAAGCGAACAGCGCGCTAAATGGAACTTTGCGTTCCAGCAATTGTTTGGCAAAGGGATAGCCGAGTTGTGGAGTGGGATCGTCGATATCGATTTGTACTGTGAGCTCAGGTCTAATCTTGATTTTCAATTCCTGGGCCACCTGGCAAATTCCCTGCCAACGGTGCTCCGAATCCGAACTGAAAGACTGTCCTTTCATGAATGCAATATTCTTGTGGCCCAGTTGAAGTAAGTGGTTCAGCGCGACACGAGCGGCATGCTGATGATCCAGAACAATGTTCGTAACGCCGGGCAATTGCATGTGTCCCGGCACGGCCACCGTGGGCAGTAGCAGAGCTTCGGTCAATTGCATGTCCACAGTGATAAAGCCTTCGACACCGCGTTGCATGAGCATCTGAGAGTAGCGCTGTAGCAATTCGGGATTATGGCGGTGTACGACGGTGAGAAAAAAATAGTCTTTTTCTCTGAGATATTCTTCGATGCCGCTGATTACAAGCGAACCGTAAGAGTCGCCGATCTCCTCGGCGATGACGCCAATCATATAGGTGCGTTTGTTGCGCAAACTCTGGGCAAAGAAGTTAGGGCGGTAGTCCAGTTCCTTGGCGGCAGCGTGAATGCGATTTTTGGTCTTTTGCGGAATGGAACGAGCGGAAGGAGCATCGTTTAGAACCGCAGAAACCGTTCCCGGAGTGAGCCCAACGTGTTGGGCAACCATTTTGAGCGTGACGACCGTTGATTTAGGGCGAGGCTTTCTGACTTGGCCCATATATTGAGATCGTCTCCGATCCGTGACACAGCGAATAACCTTGAACACACCAGTGGTCTCTTATATCAGATGCCGAGGATTGATCGTTAATTGCTTGAGCCCTGGCGTTCCGGAAGTCCTCTTGAAGGATCAAGTCAGGTCCGAGCATTTTGCTTGTAGAGCGTTCGAGTTCATGCTATACACAATAACGATTTTGTAGGGCATTTTTTGGATTGGGCCAAGCTTATCGAAAGTCTGGTTCATCGCTACTCTGGTTCTCGGGGGAATCCATGAAGCTGCGGATCGTGTACGGAGCGGCTCTCTGCTTTTTGTTGGCGCTGTTGCATGGGGCTGCATGTGCGGGTGATTCCATTCCTAAAGCCGCATGGAAGCGCGCCATTGGAGAACCATTAAGTGGCGCGGGCACAAAGAAAACCAATCTTCAGATTATTGATGACGGTTACTGGCAGGGCGCGCCGGTGGGCGGGTTCGGCGCTGGTACATTCTCCCGGAACTACGCAGGAGATTTTTCCCGTTGGCATCTTAAGACCGGGGTTCATAAATATGAAACTGTCTTCGCCAATCAATTCGCGATGTATCAAGCGGTGGAAGGATCATCCGAAAGCGTAGCTCAAGTTTTATCAACCAGCCATCCGGCGGGAGGATCGTTACACACTTGGAAATGGGATTATCCAGTGGGTGCTGGCGACTATTATTCGCTCTATCCAAAGTCCTGGTACGACTACCGGTGGAATAAGTTCCCCGCGCACGTCACACTGGAACAATTTTCGCCGATTCTTCCGGACAACTACCGTGAAACCAGCTATCCGGTTGCGGTTTACCGCTGGCACGCGGAGAATCCTACCAACCAGACTGTGCGTGTCTCTGTTCTTCTTTCCTGGACGAATATGGTTGGCTGGGCGCGCGGCGTTGGCAGCAACTTCAGCGAGCATCTCAATGAAGGCGATACCAACCGCTTCATGAGCGAAGGGCAGAATGGCGCAACCGTGAAGGGCATCGTTTTCGACCGCCACCGCGTTGGCTCTGCTGTAACTGACGAATGGGATGGACAGATGGCAATCGCGGCGCTGGAGTCTCCGGGTGCCGAGGTGAGCTACCAGACGACATATTTGCCGGACGGCGATGGCAGCGACGTATGGGCTTCTTTCTCTAAAGACGGCAAGCTGGCGAACAACGACCGGCAATGGGTAAGCAGCGGAGAAAATCTTGCCGGCGCAATCGCAGTCACCTTCACGCTGAAACCTGGAGAGAAGCGCACTGTTCCAATGGTGATTTCGTGGGATCTTCCGATCGTCGAGTTTGGTTCCGGACGCAAATGGTATCGCCATTACACCGATTTCTACGGCACGAGCGGAACCAATGCCTGGAAAATTGCAGCCGATGGATTGACTAACGCGGCGAAATGGAGCGACGTCATCGACTCGTGGCAGGCGCCCTACGTTCAGGACGAAAGCAAGCCACTGTGGTATCGCGGCGAGCTATTCAACGAACTCTACGTGCTGGCGGACGGAGGTTCGCTGTGGGGCCGTCCCGTGGAAGCTGGGAAAGATGCGAAGTCTACCTTCGGCTTTATGGAGTGTTTCGATTACCCCTACTACAACACGCTCGACGTCCTTTTTTATGGGTCGATGCCGCTGACTAAATTCTGGCCCGATCTGGACAAGCAGGTAATGCGCGCGTTCGCCGATACGGTTCCGACCGAGATCAATGACAAGTACTTGTGGATTTGGAAATCTGCACAGACGAGGAAGGAGCAGTTTAGAACGCGGAAGATCAAAGGCGCGGTGCCGCACGATCTGGGAGTTCCGCACGAAGATCCGTTCATTCAGGTAAATCAATTCAGCTGGCAGGATACAAATGGATGGAAGGATCTGAATCCGAAATTCGTATTGATGATTTACCGCGACTTTGTCTTCAGCGGGCGTAAGGACGTCGATTTTCTGCGATACACGTGGCCTGCGGTAACGCAGGCATTGGCTTATGTGGAGAAATTCGCCAGCACCGGGGATGGGATTCCGCAGAACGATGGCTATCCGGATCAGACCTACGACGAGTGGGTAGTGCGCGGGGAGAGCGCCTATTGCGGCAGTTTGTGGCTCGCCGCACTGCGCGCAGCCGAAGAGATGGGAAAAGTCTTAGGAGATACTGCTAATACGGCGAAGTATCACGAACTCTTCGTTCGAGGCCAAGCAAGCTACATCAAGAACTTGTGGAATGGTGAGTACTTCCTGTACGACACGCAAAGCGAATATAAAGATGACATTCAGGCGGAGCAGCTCGCGGGACAATGGTACGCAAATATGACGGGGCTGGGAGATCTCGTGCCACTGGAAATGCAGAAGAAGGCGTTGAAAAAAGTGTTTGACTTCAATGTCATGAAATTTGGCAAGGGCGATATGGGCGCCGTAAGCGGAATGGCGGCGGACGGCAGCATCATTGAAAAGAAGGACAATGAACAAGTGGCCGAAGTTTGGACGGGCGCGACCTTCAGCGTTGCCGCTTTGATGTTGAGTGATGGGATGAAAGAGGAAGGATATCACACGTCCTGGGGCGTATATCACGTGGTTTATGAAACGAAAGGATACTGGTTTCGCACGCCGGAGGCCTACGACATTACCGGCAATTTTCGCGCGTCCATGTACATGCGGCCGGCGGGAATTTGGGCAATGGAGATGACAGCTCCGCCGGAGTCGCACAATAAGTGACGAGAGTGCATCCCAAGCCGTATTTGCGCTCGGGAGTTCTGATTTTGCCTCTTGACTTTCTATCGTTTTGTGCGGGTTGCGGTGGTGGCAGCATGAGCCTTCAGCCTGCTCAACAAACACCACCAAACGCGCAGGTGCAGGTTACAAAGACGGTCGCTGGGCCCATGAACCTAGCGATGTCCACCTCGTTCCAACCGGCGGAATGGGATTATCAGTTCTTCTCTCTCAACCCGAACGCGACCACGACTTTGGGAAACTTGCTGCCGCAGCACATCCGCTTGCAGGGGGTTTCCGAAGGAATTCCTCAGGGAGCGGCGGATAGCACTTCCACCACCTGGGATTTTGCGACGCTCGATGCAATTACGCAGCCGGTGCTAAGCGTTGGCGATCACAGCCCCGAGTTTCAGATCGCAAGAGCGCCTCCTTTTTTGTATAGCGGAGATGATAGCGGCAATGATTTTACCGATCTCACCTTCCAGCAATTCGCCAGCTATGCGCAGAATTTAGTTCTCTATTACAACGAAGGCGGATTCACTGCGGGCGGGCAAAGTTTTACCTCCCCCTCTTACCCGACCGACACAATTACATGGTGGGGTATTTACAACGAACCGAATATTAATAATGATTTGACGCCGCAGCAGTACGTAACTATGTACAACACTATGGTGCCCGCCATGCAAGCAGTCGACCCTTCGATCAAGTTTGTGGCGATGGAACTCGCGGACTTCGCAGGGCAACCACAGGCCTGGTTACCTACATTCGTGAGTGCCAATAGTGGCGTGACCGCGCAAGTGGATGTGATGGCCACACATTTTTACTCCACCTGTAATCAGGCTGACGACGACGCTACAGTGTTTGCCAGCATCCCCAACAACTTTGTACCCGATGTGCAGTATTTTTATTCCGAGATGGCCTCGAATCCCGCATTAGCCTCGGTTCCCGTGTGGGTGACGGAGAACAACGTGAATGCGGATTACGACAAGGGCAGCGGCATCAGCGCATGCAACGGTACTTCATTCATTCTCGATCAGCGAGGATCGAGCGCCTTTTTTGCGGCGTGGAGGCCTTACGTTTTTTCGCAATTTGCCAAGGCCGGCGTGCAGGCTCTCTACCACTGGGATTTCGATGCCGATGCGCAGTTCGGCGAGGTCGATTACAACACCGACGCTTTGCAGCTCAGCTATTGGGTCGACTATTGGCTGGCACGCATGTTCCCTTCCCCGCCCGGGGCAAGCATTCTACAAACCAACAACAGCGACGACGCCGAAATTGAAGTGCTGGCGGCACAAAATCCTGATGGCAGCGTCGTGATCATGATCGCAAATCACGCCCTCAACGCGCCCACCGACAACAACGGCCCCGGTGCTCCGCGTACCATTGCGATCGATGTCTCCGCCTTGGGGGCTTTCCAAACCGGCAGCCTGCTGACGATTGACTCCAAGACGAGCGTGAACTCCGGCCCCACGGCGGCTTCGGTCACGCCTAGTTCTCAGATGACGGTGACTCTTAACGGCTATGGCGTAGCATTCTTGACGCTGAAATAACATCACGTCAATCCGGCGGTTCGCCGCGTCGTGATAGTCTGCGTCGGAACGAGGTGTCAATATGCAAGATTCCCTTCGAGCGGCTGGGATCGCATTCGTAGCAGCGCTATTAGCATCCATCGCCGCCGCTCAACAATCCAACCAATTGCCCACGCCCAAACAAGGCGATTACGTTGAGCACAATTTCCGTTTCAAGTCGGGCGAAACCCTGCCGGAATTAAACATGCACTATCGAACTTTCGGGACTCGGTGCGTGACGCAAGCGGCAAGGTTGCGAATGCCGTGCTGCTGTTGCACGCTACTAGCGGGACGGGCGAGCAGTTTCTCGCGCCGCAGTTTGCGGGCATACTGTTTGGACCGGGGCAGTTGCTCGACATTACTCGCTATTACCTAATTCTGCCGGATAACATCGGCCACGGAAAATCCGGCAAACCCAGCGACAGCATGCACGCTCATTTTCCGCAATACGATTACGACGACATGATTGCGGCTCAGCATGAATTGCTGGAAAAAGGGATGGGCGTGAATCATCTGCGCTTGATACTCGGAACCTCCATGGGGTGCATGCATTCGTGGATGTGGGGCGAAGCCTATCCGGATTTTATGGACGCGCTCATGCCTCTTGCCTGCCAGCCGGTGCAGATCGCAGGACGGAATCGTCTGTGGCGCAAAATGGTTATCGATGGGATCCGTGACGATCCGGATTGGAAGGACGGTGATTATACGGCCCAGCCGCGCGCCGGGCTGAAGACCGCCGCCGATATGTTCTACATCGCCGGAGGCGCGCCGCTTCAGTTACAGAAAACGCTTTCCACCCGTGAGGCAACCGACGCGGCGGATTCCGACTACGTGAAGCGTTTCGTCGCAGCCCACGACGCGAATGACCTGCTCTACGCGCTAAGCGCATCGTGGGACTACGATCCTTCGGCGGCACTCGAAAGAATCACAGTTCCGGTAATGTTTGTGAATTCAGCCGACGATTTCATCAACCCTCCGGAACTGGGCATTGCCGAGCGGGAAATCAAGCGCGTGAAAAAAGGTCGCTTTGTCCTGATACCCATTTCCGAACAGACCCACGGGCAGGGACGCACACCTGGGCGGCGGTTTGGCAGCAATATTTGAAGGAGTTGCTGGACGCCAGCCAGCACTAAAACCACTCCGGCTAATCATTCGCTGGAATAATCCCTGCAAGTGCGAGAGAATATTAGAGTTGTGCCCCGCGGAGAAAAACTCGCCCTTAATACCCCGCATTCATGCCTGCGAGGTCTTCCGCATTCCGCCGGGGGTGTGCAATCCACGTTTGATTGAACCGGGAGAAACTAACCATCATGGCCACCATCACGATAGAAGTCGAGGCAGCAGCGCGCAATCCTCGGAACTCAAAACTGGAGCGTTGGGTCGAAGAAGTGGCCCAGATGTGCAAGCCAGATAGCATCCACTGGTGTGATGGATCGGCTGAGGAATATCAGGCGATGCTGCGGTTGCTGGTGCTTACCGGTACCGCGGTCCCGCTCGATCAGGAGAAGCGGCCTAACAGCTATCTGGTACGGTCGGACCCCGCCGATGTGGCTCGAGTTGAGGGCCAGACATTCATCTGCGCGCGCACTAAGGAAGAGGCTGGTCCCACCAACAATTGGGAAGATCCGGGGAAGATGAAGCAGAAGCTAACCGGACTATTCACAGGCTGTATGGCCGGACGCACCATGTTCGTGGTGCCCTACAGCATGGGTCCGATTGGATCGCCGATTTCTAAGATCGGAGTGGAGCTTACGGACTCAGTGTATGTAGTGGTCAGCATGCACATTATGTCGCGCGTGGGCAGCCATGTGCTTGACGTGCTCGGCACAGACGGCGAGTTTGTGCGCGGAATGCACTCGGTGGGCGCGCCGCTCGGGCCGAATCAGCCGGACTCACCTTGGCCGTGCAACAAAGAACATAAATACATTTGCCATTTTCCGGAGACGCGCGAGATCTGGTCGTTTGGCTCCGGTTATGGTGGTAATGCGCTGCTGGGGAAGAAATGCCACGCGCTGCGAATCGCTTCGGTGCAAGCGCGTGACGAAGGCTGGATGGCCGAGCACATGCTGATTCTGAAGCTGATTAGCCCGTCGGGTCAGGCGAAATATATGACTGGGGCATTTCCTTCGGCGTGCGGGAAAACGAATTTGTCGATGATGATTCCGACGCTTCCCGGCTGGAAGGTCGAGACCATCGGGGATGACATTGCGTGGATGAAATTTGGCGCAGATGGCCGGCTTTACGCCATCAATCCAGAGTTCGGATTTTTTGGCGTGGCGCCCGGCACGAGCATGAAGTCGAATGCCAACGCCATGCAGAGCGTGACCCATGATTCCATTTTTACGAATTGCGCGATGACCATTGATGGCGATGTTTGGTGGGAGGGCATGACTGAAGAAACGCCCGCCAAATTGATTGACTGGCTGCGCCGTCCGTGGACTCCGGAGTCGGGAAGGAAGGCGGCGCATCCGAACTCCCGATTTACGTGTGCGGCAACGCAGTGCCCGGTGATCGCTCCCGAATGGGAAGACCCTAAGGGTGTGCCGATTGATGCCATACTTTTCGGTGGCCGGCGCGCGGGAATCGTTCCGCTGATCACGGAAGCGTTCAACTGGCAGCACGGAACATTTCTGGGAGCCACGGTGAGCAGTGAGACCACCGCCGCCATCACCGGAAAAGTTGGCCAACTGCGACGGGATCCTATGGCCATGCTTCCCTTTTGCGGCTACCACATGGGTGACTATTTCTCGCACTGGCTAAAGATCGGAAAGCACGCCAGCGCGGCGAAGCTGCCCAAGATTTTTTACGTGAACTGGTTTCGCCAGGATAAGGGCGGCAACTATTTATGGCCAGGCTACGGGGAAAACAGCCGCGTGCTGAAATGGATCTTCGAACGCTGCGAAGGGAAAATTCACGCGAAGGAAACTCCCATTGGGCGCGTTCCCGAAGTCGACGATCTTGATACCAGAGGGTTGGATATTCAGGGCGCGCACGTGGACGAGTTGTTGAGCGTCGATATAGAAGGCTGGTTGGCGGAGGTGCCATTGATCAGGGAACACTTCGCTCAGTTCGGCAGCCATCTGCCGGAGGGATTGAATGACGAGGTGAAGGCTCTGGAGGAGCGGCTGCGCGCGGCGAAGCGCTAAGTAGCGGGGCTTATTATGAGACTAAAATTTATACTTTCACCTTTGCTCCTAATGCTTCTACTCGCATGTATGGGTAGTTCGAACGGAAAGACTGAAGAAATGGTCTGGAACTGTTGCCATCCGAAGCTGGGAGCGGTGCCGGATGACAGGACCGCGATTACGATTGCCAAAGCTGTGCTAGCCCCCATTTATCACGAAGAGTTCTTGAGCGGGGAGGAACCGTTCTCAGCTTCATTGGACGATGCTGCTTGGACTGTTACAGGTACCGCTCCCAAATTTAGACCTGATGAGACTGAAAAAACTTCTTCGGGGACCAGGGTGACTGTGTTTTCGGCGGAGGGTCCGGTACAGGTTCTAGTGTCGCAACGAGATGGCCGGGTCCTCCGATGCTGCCTGGCTGAAGGAAAGCTTAAGTAATAACCCGGATTTGCCAAGGTGACTTTGATGCGGCTCCGTGACTGATGCCCCTGCCATGCCGTCCGGGGGCGTAAATAACTCCGACTTATTTCCCCGCAGCCGCGCCGTTTTGATATAGTTCCCCACTACCATGCCGCGTTCCGCGATGAACGAAGCGAATCCTGCTGGACCTGTTCCCGTACCGAACTCATCTTCCTCTCTAACCCGTAATCAAATTCGCGGCTTCTGGGCGTCGTGGGGTGGGTGGACCCTCGATGGCATAGATTCGTTTGTATACGCTCTGGTGCTCGTTCCCTCGCTGCGCGAACTGCTGCCGCGCTCCGGCATCGCGGCCACTAAAGCCAACATCGGACAGTACGGCGGGTTGCTGTTCGCTCTGTTCCTGGTGGGCTGGGGACTAGCATTTTTATGGGGGCCAGTGGGCGACAAGTTTGGCCGCGTGCGCACCCTGATGCTCACGATCGTATGGTATTCAGTGTTCACTTTCCTGAGCGCATTCGTTACCAGCGTTTGGCAATTGGCTATTTTGCGGCTGCTGGCAGGGGTCGGTATTGGCGGAGAATGGGCGATGGGCGGGACATTCGTCGCCGAAGAGTGGCCGGAAAGCCGCCGCCGCATGGGCGCGGGCTTGATGCACACGGGATATTACGTCGGCATATTTCTGGCCGCACTGGCCAATTACGGCATCGGAAGTCACTACGGATGGCGGGCCATGTTTATTGTCGGCGGGGTGCCGGCGCTTCTGCTGGCTTGGATTCGGCACGGCGTTGTGGAACCGGCGGCGTGGAAGCGAAAAGAGAACGTGGTCCGGTCGTGGGCCGTTTGGCGTCCGTTTGCCACCTTATTTTCGGCAGCATGGCGAAGGCGCACCATTCTGAATGCGCTCTTGATGCTGGCTTCCATTTGCGGCCTATGGGCGGGAACGGTCTATGTGCCCGCGGCGATTACATCGCTGGCCGAAGCGGGTGGGCACGTTGGTGCGCAAGCGGCGCAGTTGGCTTCCTGGGGCGTTATGCTGGTTTCGTTCGCAACCATTTTAGGCTGTTTGGCAATGCCGTGCCTGGCCGAGAGGTTTGGCCGGCGAGGGGCACTCGCGTTTTTTTTCACGCTGATGATGGTCTTCATTGCGCTGACGTTCGGCAAAGTCTTTTATCTCGGTCCGAGTGCGCTCCCTTGGTTTTTCGTTTGCCTATTTTTCCTGGGATTGGGCGGGGCCAACTTTGCCGTCTACACTTTGTGGCTGCCGGAGCAATATCCTACGGAATGCCGCGCCAGTGCTTTCGCATTCTCCACGTCGTTTGCGCGGTTTGGCGGTGCAGGAATTACTTTTCTGGTGGGAGCCAGCGTCCGGCATTTTGGATCGCTGGGAACCCCGGTGGCGATGACTGCGATTGCCTTTGCTGTTGGACTACTACTGATTCCCCTTGGCGCGGAAACGCGCGGCAAAACCTTGCCCAGCTAGCGCGGCTGCTTTCATTCGCAGCATAGAGGCTGGCGCGCCAGCGCTCCTAATGTTTCACTCATATTGTGCCGATAATCCTGTCGTAAGCATCCGCCTGCGATCCGTGAAGCCGGATCTCTGACTTGCGGTGGATGCTTAGGTGCGCAGGAGATGGAATGAAACTGACGCTGGGGAAGAAGTTGGGACTGGGCTTTGGCGTGGTTCTGGGCTTGATGGTTTTCAGTTCCACGATGAGGTACGTGAAGTTTCGCCACATCAAGCGGATGGAAGACGCCGCCTTCGAAGTGCGAGTTCCGTCGCTCAAAGCTGCGATCCGTTTGCAGCGTGATTTGAACCAGACCCAGGTCAAAGGTCGCCAGGCCATCCTCGCGGGAAGCCAACCAGCGCGACTGCAAGAAGTAAAAAAATTGTTCGAGGGCACTTGGCAAGATATCGACAAAGATATGACCGGGATGGAACAATTGGCGACTGGATGGAGCAAGCAAGAGGACCGCGACCGGCTAAGCGAGATTAAGAAGCAACTACCTTTGCTACGAGCGGTTCAGGAGGCTGTGATAAAAGATGCGGCCAGCGGCAAACGAGATGCCTTAGCGAAGGCGGGAAACGAATCCGCGGACAGGGCGACTCCGATTAATATTGCCATGAAGAAATCGCTCGGCAGCATGGCAGAGTCGTTCGACGGGCTAGTAGATGAGAGCAAGGCAAAATTAGAAGCGGATAACCGCTCTTTAAATCTGACCTTGACGGGGATCGCCCTCGTGGCCCTCGGCATCGGTATTGCTGTTGCCATTTTTCTGAGTCGAAGCATTTCGCGTGCAACCCGCTCTGTTCTAGTTCAGGCAGAGGCCATTGCCGCAGGAGATCTGACGGGTGAAGACTTAACAGTTCCAAGTCAGGACGAGTTGGGAGACCTGACCATGGCCATCAACAAGATGAAGGGGAATCTGAAGCGGATGATTTTGGATATCTCGGAAAACTCGCTCCAAGTGGCGAGTGCCAGTGAGGAGCTTTCGTCTTCGGCTACGCTCCAGGCCCAGGGCGCCGACCATCAGAAAGATCAAACCACGCAGGTTGCAACCGCCATGCAGGAAATGTCCTGTACGGTGCAGCAAGTTTCAGAGAACTGCACGAATGCGGCAGAAGCTTCGCGCCGGGCCGCAGAAACTGCTCGCGAGGGCGGGGTAGTCGTTGAGAAAGTTTTAGTACAGATGCAATCGATTGCGGAAACGGTAACCAAAACTGCAAAGGAGATGGGCGAGTTGGGGCGGAGTACCGGCCAGATCGGACGCATTGCGGCAGTCATCGACGACATTGCCGATCAAACCAATCTGTTGGCGCTGAATGCCGCCATCGAAGCCGCACGCGCGGGTGAACAGGGGCGAGGCTTTGCCGTCGTGGCAGATGAAGTCCGTAAACTGGCGGAGCGGACTACTACCGCGACGAAAGAAATCGCTCAGATGATTACAACCATCCAGGAGGGAACCAGCGGCGCGATCAAGGCTATGGAAAGCGGGAGCAAGCAAGTACAGGATGGAGTCGCATCGACCGCGCGAGCGGGCGAATCGTTGCAACAGATCATCCAAGTGTCGGAAGAAGTGGGATCGATGATCGCCCACATTGCTACTGCGGCTACGGAGCAATCGGGAGCAACGGCTGGTGTCAATCAAAGCATGGACCAGATCGCGCAGCTCGGCAAGGAGTCAGCGGTGGCGGCGCAACAATCCGCCAAGGCTTGCCAGGACTTGTCGGAGCTGGCCCTTGCTTTGCAAAACATGGTTGGCAGTTTCAAATTGCAGACCCATGATGAAGAAAAATCTTATTCAGAAGATATGCAGCGGCCAAAAGCGCTGGCGGCATCGGCGCGCTAGAAGAAGTTCTGCGGATCGTCACTAATAATCAAAGAGCTCTCTTCCGCAAAGAAGGGAGCCTGTTTTGTCACCGCTTTTTGCTAGGCTACGCCTCTCGCCTTTATAGGGGGGGCTGTATTGACTATCGGCGGCGCGCCAGCCTCGGACTTAACCGCGCGGGCCGCCAAGGGCTTCAGCCATAGCAGGGCCATGAAGGCAGCGATCAAGTCACAAACGATCATCGCCCAGAAGACTTTAGTCCAGGAGCCGGTCTTGGCAAACAGCCAGGCCGCGCCGGGTCCGGCAAAAAGTGCAGCCACGCCTTTGGCTGTATATACGATGCCATAGTTGGTGGTAGCCCATTTTTTTCCGTAGAGATCTCCGGTAATTGATGGGAACAATGAGAAAATATTGCCCCAGGCAAAGAAGCACAAGCCGGATAAAGCGACGAACCAAACTGGGTGGTTTATCAGTTGCAGCAGGGCATAGACTGCGATTGCCTCGAGGACGAATGAGATGAAGATGGCGTTCTCACGCCCAATGTGATCCGACACCCATCCCCAGAAAGGCCGCGTCAAGCCGTTCAAAATGCGATCCACTGTAATGGCCATCACCAACGCGGTCATGCCCCACGCGACTACCACTTTATCGACGTGGTATGAGGCTGCCATTGGGTTGAGCTGCGCCGTGACCACCAACCCACCGAAGGCTAGCATCGTCATCATCACGTAGATGATGTAGAACGACGGCTGGCAGACCATCTGCAAAGGCGTCATATCGACGGCTGAGGTGTTGATTCTGGCTTTGATCTTCGCTTCTTTCGCCTTCCAGTTGGGAGGCGTCCAGCCCACCGGTGGTCGAGCCAGGAAGAGGGAAGATGCCAGCACCACGACCCCTTGAATCATTCCCCAAACGATGAAAGTGTGCTGGTAGCCCGAGGCTTTCAGCATGTTGGCGACGGGAGTGATGGTCGTCGCGGTTCCAATGCCGAACGCCGCCGCCGTGAGGCCGACACATAAACCGCGATAGTCTGGGAACCATTTCAGCGCGTTTCCAATGGCGCCTCCATAAACTACGCCGGCTCCGACGCCGCCCACGCCGTACCAGAAATAGAGGGCATTTATAGTCTCAGCGCGACCAGATCCGACCCAGCCCAACCCAACCATAATGGAGCCAATGCCCAGCATGAATCGCGGGCCGATGAGATCGACCAAGGCACCTTCAAAGGGTACGAGCCAAGTTTCCAGGGCGACAAATATGAAGAATGTTACCTGGACAGCCTCCAGCGAAACGTGCAGGTGGGCCTGGATGGGCTTAGTAAATAGAGTCCAGGCATATTGCAAGTTCGCGATCGCCATCATGGCGACGATGCCTGCGATTAACTGGATCCAGCGGTTGGGAATACGGGAAGGATGAATTAGGGAGCTGGGTGAAACTGTAGTTGCAGTCATTGGTTGCTACCTCGTTGCGGAGCATTCGACTGTCAATTCATACTGCTAAAAACGACCGGGGTCAGATTCGTACCAAAAAGTGATACTGTATAGTGGTCTAGTTACCGTACCACTTGCGGCAGGGACTTTAGCACGCCCGCCTTACACTGTCAACGAAAACTATTTGCGGTAATGTTCGACACGCCTGGATCGCACCGCCGCTGGCAGAACTGTGAGAAACTCTGACCCGATGACGATCGAAGAAAGCCTCCGAGTACAGATCGAAACTTACCTCTCCCACCTCGGCGGATTAATTCGTCGCGGACAGCAGTTGCGTGAAACCTTGTCCGCTGACCCTTCCGACGACGCGGCAATTACGGCCACTCGGCGCTGGCAGGAAGACTGCGGAGTTACGATCAATCAACTCTCCGGAGGAAGCAAGGCGCATTGGCTGGCGCGATCTTTTAGCGAAGCTTTCCTGATGCGCTCGGCTGACGGCAGCGCGGCTCAAGGGGCAGCGCCCGCTGAGATCGTCCAGCAACTTCTCGGCGTTCTGGGCCAAGCTGTCGCTTCGCTCACCCAATCGGACGATACAGCGATCGCTTCGGCATCCACGGTTCAACCGATACCCCGGCGCTTTGAATTCGTTCACAATGCGGAGATTCGGCCTGTACTGGAACAGGCATACGTTGACAGTCGAACCGCGCTTGAAAAAGGCGACTACGATTTGGCAATGATGACGTCCTGCGGAATTCTGGAGGCCATCATCACTGATGCTCTGGAGCACAAAGGCGCGGACGCTCTCTATGCGCTGGGTGCGCCCGCCGGCAAGATTGCCGATTGGAGGTTCGATACTCGCATTGTTGCTGCGGAGAAAGCTGGGCTCATACGCAGCGGATGCGCACGCCTGCCGCAAGCGGCGCGTACTTACCGGGACCGAATGGATTCTGGATGTGAGGCTTCTAAGGAAGTGATCACTGAGAGCGATGCGCGCAAGGCGGGACAAGTGCTGCACGTCATCATGCGCGACCTTGACCCTGGCCGCTAGAGACTTCGCGCCTTGACGCTCCGTTTCCATTCAATCTTTTCCTCTTCAATCTTCGAGATCCTGCCGAAACACTGGCTGCGTAGGATCGAGACTGCCGTCAATGACCGACACCAGCAAATTTCCGTAAGCGTTCGTCGCCTCAGGCAAAGAAGCGTAGCCACGCTCCCGCTGCAACGCACCGCCATCAGCGTAGACCAACGTGTAAAAACGTCCGGTTGAATACTGAAGCTCAAGCAATTTGTCCGGCATGTCAGGATCACCTTGTTGACCAAGCACATCCATGAGCGCCACGGTCCACTGGCGGCCTTTCGGGTCCGTGACTACCTCTCGTTCGAGGTACTGCCATTCGTCCATGCTCCACAAAGGCATGATTATGCAAGCAGCTGCGCGATCGCTCTTCCTACCTGCGCGCCGGTAAAAGGTTTGGGGATCAGCAAGACTTTTTGTGCATTCCGCGAACGCAGGCTCGAGTCCGCCTGCTCCGGCGTATCGCTGATGATCACGATGGGAAGTTCGGCGTGATCCGGATGATGGCGCACGGAATCGAATAATGCTTCGCTCATATCGAATGCTGTGCAGTCGAGCACCAGCGCATCGGCGTGCTGCTGCGCGATCAAGTCGTTCACGGCTTCGGTAAATCCCGAGGCGAAGACCTCGTGTCCCATGTCACGCAGCGAGAACGTCAACAACTCGGCAATCTCCGGCGTGTCGTCGATCAGCAAGATACGGGGCACTACTTCTTAACCGGGCCGGTGCCGGGCAGGCGCTTCTTCTTGCCTTCCGAAGGCTCCAGATCCATCATCCAGATGCGGCCTCCGGCAGTGTAATAGGCGCGGTGATCGTTTTCGATCATCGCACCCCACGCCTCCAGAGTACGCATGGCGAAGGTGACGCCCTCGAAGTTGTTACGCGCGTGCTCCAGCACTTCGTTGGTATGCCAGTTGTCAGTGAGGATAGCATCGCCCGCATGCACGCGCAGCACGGTGTAATAGCGGTCGTAGGCCGCTTCTGGCCGCACGTCGCGCGTGGCACCGCGCTTCTTGCCTTCCGTGACAATATAACTCTCTTGTCCTTCCGGTTCGGCTTCGGGTTCGGACTCGACAGGATGAAAGGGGGCACTTATTTTCGTGTTCATACAGTCTCCGCCACGGCTTGGGCTTCTGATGCAGCAGCCATGTTCACAAGGTTTTTCGCGTCTGCGGCCTGGATCAGCGCTTCAGGCACTTGGACACCCACCATCTTCCATTGCTGGTTGGCAAATTTCTGCAGGTTCGCAATGTGCTCGGCCTGAAGATGGCCGAAGCGTCCCTGCAATTTCAAGTATTCCGACACCGGCCGCATGCTTGCCGGACGGAAGCTGTAATTGAACTCACGCTTTTCGGGATCCCACTCCCACATCGGATAGAGTCCGCATTCAACAACCAGCCGACCCAAATCGATCGAGCGCGGAGTCTCATACACGAAGCCTTTTTGGCACGGGGTGTAGATCATGAGAAACGCAGCGCCTTTATGGTTCAGTGCCTTGCGAACTTTGTTCATGAGATCAATCGGGTAGCCTACGCTCGCCGTGCCCACGTAGCAGTGCGGATGGCCGGCAGCCATCATGCGTGCGAGATCCTTGGGATAAAGTTTCTTGCCTTCGGGAACTTCGGGGCCGGGGGGCGAGAATGTGGTCATGCCGCCATAAGGCGTACGCGACGAGGCTTGAATGCCAGTGTTGGCATATTGCTCGTTGTCATAACAGATGATAAGGCAATCGTGATTGCGATACAGTGCACCGGAGATGGAAGCAAGAGCAATGTCCGAGGAGCTGCCGTCACCAGCCTCGCAGATGATGTTTGGAAATGTTCCTTTCCACTTACCCTTGCGGATCATGGCTTCATACGCGGCGGCGACACCGGCGGTGAAACTTCCCGAACTGCCGATCTGGGTGTGCGCCCACGGCACGTTGTAAGGCGTGCACAAATAAGAACTGTTCGCAACATACATACAGCCGGTCGGCCCGACCAAGATCGTATTGTCGCCCGCGGCTTTGCTCGTCATCCGGTATTGAATGGATGGCCCGCAACCGGCACACGTGCGATGGCCGGGAACGAAGGGTTCCGAGGACGGCAGTTCAGGGTTATAAAAACGCGCGCCCTGGTTGGGGCTGTCGAGAATCGGCAGGAGCTGCCGTTGAACTTCTATGGTTGCCATATCAATTCTCCAATCGCAGGGCGCTAACCCCGCAGCAATTCTTTATTAAGGACGGAATTTAAAGTCCGCCGGAAATTCTTACTCTTCGAATCCGACCCAGTGCGTACGCTTTTCGATCTTGCCGCGCCGCTGGGCATCCAGCATCTTTTCTGTCATCCAATAAAACTCTTTGAGCACGATCGCCTCACCGCCCATGCCCGCCATGAATGACAGGACGAGCGGACGTTTCTGGCTTTCGTAAAGTGCGGCAGCAGCTTCGGCATAAAGCGCGCCGCCGCTGCTTACGCCGCCGAGACCCATATTCGTTTCGATTACGCCCACCACTTTGAATTTACTGAGAACTTCCTGCACGCGGTCCGTTGGATATGGGCGAATCGTTCTCAACCGCGCCATGCCGACTTTCAGGCCACGTTCGCGCATGTGCTGAATGGCAAACCGCGCCGTTACCGCGTGCGCGCCCTGAAGGAAGAAGACAACTTCAGCATCGTCGGTCATGAACTCTTCGACCCACGGATCGTAGTTGCGGCCGAAAATTTTCGCGAACTCCTCGTGCGCCTGCTCGATGACTGCCATCGATCCTTCCATAGCGCGAGCGCGCTCCAACTGCAGCGGTGGACCTTGCTCCGGCATGATCTGCGGTCCGTGCGATACCGGATGCCGCGGATCCAGCGGATACGGATGCTTGTACGGAGGCAGATATTCTTTCACCTGGCCGGAATCCGGCAGCTCAACATCGCCCGTAATGTGCGAGACGAAGAAGCCATCCTGGCAGACCATCTGCGGCAAGAGCACACGCGGATCCTCGCCGATTCGGTACGCGATAAGGTGATTATCGAACGCTTCCTGCGCGTCGCACGACCAGCCCATGAGCCAGCCCATATCGCGGGTCGAGAGCGCATCGGTGTGTTCGGAACCGAAATCGCCCGGCGGATCAAGCGTTCGGTCGGCAATCATCATCTGCACAGGCATACGGCTGCCTGAGATTGGCGAATAAAGTTCGTAGGCGAACTGGACACCGACTCCGGAGCTGCCTGTGAAAACACGCGCGCCGCTCGATGCAGCGCCGTGCGCGATGCTCAACTGCGAGTGTTCGCTATCGGCCACAATGTATTCCGCATCGAGTTCACCATTGGCCACCATCTGCGCCAGTGCCATCATGGTCGCCGTGTAAGGACGGATGGGGTACGCCGCGATTACGTCAACATCGGCGTACTTGGCCGCCTGCGCCGAGGCGACGCAACCGTTGATTCGGACTGTTCTCTTTTTTTGCTCTGCAAGCATTGGCATAATTTACTCCGCACCTTCAGTGTCGACGATTGCTGAAAATCGATCTTAGGTTCGAATCTAAATATTCTTTGCGGGCCGGTCGCCCAGGTTCTTCAGCTCTTGCGCCTGCCGCCCATGGAGTCCAGGCGAAATGGCGAAGGCTGTATCCATGCGGACCACGCCGGTATCGAAGTCGAGTTCGGGAACGCCTTCCAAACAGCCGGTTGGACATTCCTCGATGCAGACGCGGCAGCCTTTGCAGTAGTCGACCAGAATTTTGTACATTCCGTTCGAACGCTCCGGACGAGCGATACACGGCTCCGGACAGACTAGGTAACAATTGTCGCAAGCGTTGCAAGTGCCGCAGCTGAAACAACGATTCGCTTCCTCGACTGCTTGTTCTTCGGTGTAGGCCTGAATCACTTCCTGCTGCGTCTTCTTGCGGCTGGTTGGCGCAAGCATATCCTGCTGCACCCGCGGGAAGTGAGGAAAATACGTCATGTTCATTCGATTCAAATCGAAGATGACGTCGACCGGAATGGTACGCGGCTGCAATTTCTCTCCGCGCACGACTTTGTCTAAATTGAATGCAACGCGTTTGCCGTCGCCCACTGCGTTGACCACCATCAGCGGTTGACCGGAACCCACTTGAGCAATATCACCAGCCGCGAAGAAATTCGTGTCGCCCAAGCGGCCGAACTTATCCATCTTGATGGTGCCGCGCTCGTTCTTGAATTCGGCGGGCAGCCAGTTGAGCGCTGCGCGCTGTCCGATGGCGATGATGACGTTGTCGACCGCGAATCGCTCGGAGGGAGCTTCGCGATCCACTGTGATAGGCGAAGCATTAACTGCGCCGGAGAAGCGCGCTTTGTGCAGTTGCAAAGCTTCAACTTTCCCGTTGCCCAGAACCGCGGTTACGGAGCGGCCGTGCAAAAGCTCAACGCCTTCTTCGAGCATGTCGTGCAGATCTTCGGGGGAGGCCGGCATCTCTTTGCTATTGCCTTCGACCGTGATCATGGTGACTTCGGCGGCGCCTTGCCGCAAGGCCTCACGCGCGCAATCGATGGCGGTGTTCCCGCCTCCAATAACCGCGACACGCGCACCCAGCTTGACTTTTGAGCTACCCATGCCAATATCACGAAGGAAAGGCAATCCGTAATGAACTCCGGCCTTGTCTTCGCCTTCGGCGCGAACGCTGTTCGGCTCGGTGAGGCCGACGGCAAGAACGCAAGCATCGTAGTTCTTCTTCAGATCGTCCCAAGTGACGTCTTTGCCGACTTCGCAATTCGTCTTGATGGTGATGCCCAATTGCTCTAAGCGCTCGATTTCGCGATCAAGAATGTTCTGCGGAAGCACCCAGTCGGGAATGCCGCCACGATTCAATCCGCCGGCTTTCGGCGACTTTTCCAGAATCGTAACCGTGTATCCCATACGCGCCAACTGATACGCGGCGCTGTGGCCTGCCGGCCCGGATCCGACAACCGCTACTTTCTTGCCATTAGACTTGCCGGGCTTGACGACATCGTTAGTCAGAGCCTGGCCAAGATCGCCGAGAAAGCGTTCAACCGCTCGGATCGAGATGGCCTCATCGTACTTTCCGCGATTGCAGGCCTGTTCGCACGGGTGGTAGCACACTCGTCCGGTAACGGACGGAAATGGCATGTCTTCCTTGATGAGCGCGTAGGCATCCAGATACTTGCCGCGCTTCACCAGGTCGAGATAGCCCTGAATCTTTTCGTTCGTGCCGCACGCGTTATTGCAGGGTGGCAACTTATCGCGATACACCGGCCGAATCGAGCGCCAGTTGCCGGTGGGGAAAAGATCCTGCCCTTTTTCCTGCGAGGGCGCGGGCGTAATACCGGCAAACGGGACGGTGAGCCAGTCGGGAATGTGCGTATTTTTCGTCGACATTTAATTCCTCTCTCCTACACAGCCACCGGATTCAGCGGCATGATGTGCAACTCTTTGAGTGCTACTTCGAAGGCGTGTTTGTTGGCGATCATGGGCTCGATGGTTTTCATCTTGACGATGCCCGTGGTCTGTACGACCGCGGCAATCAGCGGAGCGGCGATGTCAGGCGCGATCGATTTATTTCTTTCCGCGGCGCCTTCGGTCGAAAGCCGGTCGAGACCAAGTTCGCCAAGGCGGTAGTAAAGCCACTTGTGGTCGGCGATCTTTGCGGCATCGACGCACACGAGTTGTGCGAGGCGCTCCGCGCCCGGAACAAATCGAATCATGTAGTCGGGCGTGTAGTGAGTATTGATTACCAGCGTTCCGCCGGGCGGCATGCCGCGCATGTAATCCCAACCCTTGACCATCGTGCCCTCGACGAGCACGACAATGTTGGGGTGATCATTTTCGTAAGTCAGTTCATTCTCGAGCACGGTGTCGCTCACACGGCAATATTTACGGGTGGGGCAATTGGTGCGGTCGGGATTGTCGACATAATTCTCCATCGCCTGCGCGTACTTGCCCTCGATGCGCGCAGAAGCGGAGATGGAATTCACGATATCGCGGCCCTCTTTATCCATGATGATGCCGCGCGTCCAGACAGTAAGTTCTGTGTAACTCATATCAGACCTCTTCAGTGCTCAAGTTAGTAGGAACATTAGAACGAGCATTCATATGCTTAGTTTCATTCGCGCTTTTGGCGCTTCCAAAATCGGATTCCAGAACAGAAATAAAATCGCGGCGCAGAACCACGAATGGTTCGGGGCGCGTACCGTCCTGAAATTCCACGATTGCCAGTAGCGTAGCCTTCTTGCATAGGCTCTCGATATCAGCGCCCGTGAGGCCTTCGGTGCGGACGGCGAAATCTTCGAAGTCAACATCCGCGGCCAGCGGCACTTTTCGGCAGCACAGGCGCATGATGGCGGCACGATCCGCGGCATTCGGCTTTGCGAACTGGAGAATGTAATCGAAGCGCCCGCTTCGCAGCAACGCCGGATCGATCTTCTCGGGACGATTCGAAGCCGCCAGCAAGATGACACCTTTCATGTCACGCAAGTTGTCGATCTCGCGCAGGAGTTGACTGAGAATTCGCTGATAGATGTCGTTGCCAGTTTGATCCGGGCCAAACTTTGGCGCGACCGCATCGATCGTGTCAAAGAATAAGATACAAGGTGCGGCACGTCTTGCTTTCTTGAAAACTTCGCGCAGGGCCCGCTCGGATTCTCCCAGCCACTTCGAATAAAGTTGCGGGCCGTCGATGGCGATGAGCGGAATCTGTTTCTCGCCGGAGAGCGCTCGCGCCATAGCAGTCTTTCCAGTACCCGACGGACCAGCCAGCAGAATGCCGCGCGGCGGCGCCAGACCGACCTGCTCGTAAATCTCGTCGCGCATGTGCGAGTGCTCAATCACGCCATCGAGCAGCCGCTTTACATCGTTAAGACCGCCAAGCGATACGAAATTTGTTGAGCTCTTCTCGATAAAGAATTCGCGGGTCGCGCTGGGTTCGACTTCTTTTAATCCAGCAAGAAAATCATCGCGCGTAACCTGTAGCGTTCCTAATTCTTCGGCGGCAATCCCGTCGGTATCGAGCGGCACGGAAGAGAGAAATCGGCGCAGTGCGATCATGCCGACTTCCTGTCCCAGCGCTTCGAGATCGGCACCGACAAAGCCGTGAGAGTGTTCGGCCACTTCCTTAAGATCGACATCCGCAGCGAGCGGCATGGCGCGAGTGTGGATTTTTAGAATTTGCAATCGCGCCTGTGTATTGGGAACACCGATTTCGATTTCGCGATCGAAACGGCCCGGGCGCCGCAGCGCGGGATCGAGCACCTCGGGAATATTAGTCGCTCCAATCACGATGACTTGGCCGCGTGCGACGAATCCGTCCATCAGACTGAGAAGCTGCGCGACTACGCGCTTTTCAACTTCGCCAGTCACTTCGGCGCGCTTAGGAGCGACGGCGTCGATCTCATCGATGAAGAGAATCGAAGGAGCATGACGAGCGGCCTCTTCAAAAACCTCGCGAAGCTTGGCTTCGCTCTCGCCGTAGAACTTGCGCATGATCTCGGGACCGTTGAGATGGATGAAGTGAACGCGGCTTTCGGCCGCGACGGCGCGCGCCAGCAGAGTCTTGCCCGTACCCGGAGGGCCGTACAGCAATACGCCTTTCGGCGCGAGAATTCCCAAACGTTCGAAGATGCGCGAATATTTTAGCGGCAGCTCCACCATCTCGCGCACGCGGCCCAACTCCCGCTCCAGTCCGCCGATGTCCTCGTAGGAAACTGCGGGAGCACGAGCGACGGTTTGATCGCCTTCCACCACGCGAATGTCGGTGCGTTTGCCGATCACCACTGGTCCAGATGGAATCGTGCGCACGACCTGGAAATTTACTGCTTTGGCAAACGTGGGCACACGCACCACGCAGCCGGCAATGACAGGAACGCCGACTAGATCCTCGAGGATGCGGTCAGGAGCGATCGTGGCGGGCGCAGCGCCCACCCACAATGGCGAAAAGCGCACTGCAACTGCCTGCTCACTATCAATGCGGGCGACTGTCACTTGTTCCTGCAATCCAGCGCCGCAGTTACTGCGGCAAGTGCCATCGATCTGGATCATGCCTTCGTGGCCATCTTCGGAAGGTTCAGCGCGGCCAACGGCAGTGGCACTGCCGGTGATTTTCACCACGTCACCTGCTTGCGCACCCATGCGTTTGAGATCTGCCGGGGCCACGCGCGCAATGGCGCGCCCGATATCTTCGACGCGAGCTTCGGCGACTCGTAATTTCAACATTGCCGCGAATGGCAAGGGGGGGATTCCAGTCGTGGGATCCGGCGGCGTGCATGGGGGATTCGCATCGCGAGAATCTGCGGCAATCCCAGCCTTGTTATTTGTCAAATCAGACAAAACTTATTAGTCCCCAGATGCAACCAGCTTAGTGGCTTCGCTTCACCATTGGCAGACAGCGCGCCGTATTCATTTGATCAAAACTCATCGAGTACGATTTCCTCGACGTCTTCAATGTGCCGCCGCATCGCCGCTTTGGCGGATTCGGCGTCCTGACGCTTGATGGCGGATAAAATTCTGCGGTGGCCGGCGAGAGATTTCTCCGGCCGCCCTTCCACCTGCATCGATCGTTCCCGGGTATCGCGCAGCAGATCCATGAGAATGTCAAGAACTTTCAACACCACGCTGTTGCCCGACGCCAGCGCGATACTGTAATGAAACTCCGCATCTTCACCCACGGTCGTTTCGCCACGCGAGAGCTTTACTTGCTGCCGTTGCAAAATTTCTTCCATCTCGGAGATTTCATCGGGCGAAGCGTGCGTTGCGGCGCGCGCGGCCAACGGCGGCTCCAGCATTTTGCGGAAATCGAGAAGTTCGCCGACCAAGGCCTGCTTGCGTTTTAGAGCGTTGGCGAATGGGTTGACCAACGTGTCGGCCGAGATTTCGCGGACGATGGTTCCGGCACCTTGCCGCGGCTCGACCAGGCCCATTAACTCAAGACCGCGAATGGCGTCTCGAATGGAACTACGGCTGACTTGCAGCATCTCTGCGAGTTCGCGCTCGGAAGGAAGTTTGTCGCCGGGTTTCAGCTTCTTCAAAATCAGACGTTCGATTTGTCTCGCGACTTCTTCGTAAACCTTGTTCTTGCGAACAAACTCGAAATCGGATTTGAGTGGGAGGGCCAAAGTGACTTCCGAAGTGGTCCGGTAAGTGGACCAGAGAACGAGAGGAGTATAACCCCGCTGTCAAGACTCTAGCAAATATTTTCGTGGGATGGAGGCAAAAAGCCGATCCAAGGCCCGCTTCAGCCTACTGTTGACCCGTGTTTTGCTAGAAGTTTGGTGCAGTTGTACACCGTGCGAGTGCACGTCATCGGCAGTCCCACCCGTTCGCCGATTTCGACGACGGCTCCCACCAGGGCCTCCAGTTCCATGGGGCGGCCGGCTTCCAGATCCTGGAGCATCGAGGTTTTGTGTTCGCCAACTTTTTCCGCGCCGGCGATTCGCTGATCGATGGAAATGGGCAACTCCATTCCGAGTTTGTGAGAAACCGCTTCCACTTCCTGCATGATGCTTCGAATGACGGAAGACGTTCCGGGATCGCGGGCGATCTGAACCAGCGTAGCGCGAGTCAGAGCACTGACTGGGTTAAAGGATGCATTACCCAAAACCTTTACCCAGATCTCGTGCCGGATACGGGCGGTGACCGGGCATTTAAATCCGGAAGCGATGAGTGCCTCCGCAATCAGTCGAATGCGATCGGATCGCATGCCATCCGGTTCGCCGAGAGTGATTCGATTGCCCTCGGTATGATGGATCACGCCGGGTTCAGGAATCTCAGTGGCAAAATACGTTATCGAGCCGACAACCCTCTTCGCTTCGATCGCCGAGGAGATGATACCGCCGGGATCGACCCGCTCCAGACGTAACCCTTCCCATTCGCCTCCAAAGCCCTGGAAGTACCACCAGGGAATCCCGTTCTGCGTGCTGACGACGGTAGTGTCCGGTCCAAGGACTGGCTTAAGGTTAGGAGCAAGTTGGGGCAGGCCATGTGCCTTTACTCCGAGAAAGACAACATCGACCGGCCCTACGTTTTTAAGGGAGTCGGCGATTGCGGGGCGCGCAACGAAATCTCCGTCGCTACTTTTTACTCGCACGCCGTTCTCTTGCATGGCGCGAAGGTGTGGGCCGCGTGCGAATAGAGTGACATCGCATCCGGCCTGCGCCATGCGTGCGCCGATGTAGGCTCCAATGGCCCCGGCCCCGGCGATAAGGAATCTCATTCGGCCCCGCCCGCGAGCACAGCCGCGACAGCGCGCCTGCGAATCTTTCCGGTCGCGGTGGTGGGAATGCTTTCGACCAGGTAGATTTTGGTCGGGCACTTGTATTCGGCGAGCGCCTCACGGCAGTGCTTAATCAATGCCGATTCCGTAGCGCCTTGCTTTTCGTGCAGGACCACCGCGGTACAAACTTCTTCGCCTAACGTAGGATGCGCACATCCAAACGTGACCGCCGCCGCGACTGCGGGATGCCGCAACAAAATTTCATCGACTTCATGAGGAGCAATGTTCTCGCCGCCGCGAATGATGATGTCTTTGATGCGTCCGGTCAGATGCAAATAGCAGTCAGAATCGAGATAGCCTTGATCACCAGTCCGGAACCATCCATCGACGAAAGCGCGCGCGTTGGCTTCGGGATTGTTTTCATAGCCACGAAAAACATTTGCGCCTTGAATCGCGATCTCGCCACGGTGATCGGTTCCCAGATGATTTCCGTCTTTGTCCATAATGCTGATGCGCAGGCCGGCACCGACACCGACGGAACCGGCTTTGCGGTGCCTTGGAGGCAGCGGATTTGACGTCATCTGATGCGCGGCTTCGGTCATTCCATAAGCTTCCACAAAAGGCACGCCAAATAATCCTTCGATCTTGTGAATCAGCTCTGACGCCAAGGGTGCGCTGCAGGAACGGATGAAACGAAGCGAAGCAGCCTCCGCAGGTTTTTGATGTGCCCTAGCCAGTAGAAGTTGATGCATGGTGGGAACGCCGGAATACCAGGTCACGCGATTTTCACGGACCGTCCGCCAGAACGAAAGCGCGTTAAATTTTGTAGGGACAACTACGGTGCCACCGGTAAGCAAAGTGGCCATGGTGGAACCGATCAAACCGTGAATGTGGAATAGCGGCATGATGCAAAGCGAAACATCTTCGTGCGTAAGCGAGTAAGTATTCGCGATATTTGCCGACGAAACCGCCAAATTGAAATGCCGCAAAGGCACGCGCTTGGGACGCCCTGTGCTTCCGCTGGTGTGCAGGACAAGTGCGATATCGTCAGCCGTGGGCTCGGGTGCGGTAGCACCGCTGGGAGCACCTGCAATGCGCACGTTGCCCTGTTCGCTCATTTCCACAGAGAAGACGGGAATCTTGCGGTCCGCTGCAGCGGTGCGCACAAACTCCGCGCCTACCGGAGGGCATAGCAACACGCGGGCATTTGTATCCCCGAGAAAGAAATGGAATTCCTCATAGGGATAAGCGGGATTGAGCGGCGCGGCTGTACCTGCGATAGAGGCGGCCAGAAAGCTAACAATCGCCGGCAATCCGTTCGGCAGCGCGATGGCCACGGAGTCAGTGCGGCGAATTCCTGCCGAGGCCAAAGCGTTCGCCATAGCAACAACTTGTTCGCGCAGCGATTCGTAGCTGACGTTGATGCCAAGCTCAGGAACCACAATGGCCGTTTTACTGTCAGCGAAATGTAAAACATCAAGCAGCGTGTCTACTGACTTGAGCGTCATTCGTTCTCGCCTCGAGTGTCTTGTTCGCCGTCGTTGGATGATGAGCCCACTTCATGTGTTGTCCGCGGGGCTGCGCGAAAACTGAAGATTCTGTGATCTAAATCGAATAACCTTCCGCCTTCAGTACTTTCTGGAATTCTTCGAGGAAGAACTGCACATTGTCTTCTGTGGCCAGTGGGCCCATCACACCAATCCGGAAGACCTTGCCCGCAAGCGGGCCAAATCCTCCGGCGATTTCAATGCCCGGACCATCCAAAAGACTTTTGCGGACTTTGGCCTCGTCCACTCCCTCAGGCACGCAGACCGTGTTCAGAGTGGTGATCCGATGAGCTTCGGGAACGTACATGCGCAGGCCCATCGCCTCAATCTCTTTGACAAAAGCACGATGGCAGCGGCGATGCCGCTCCCAGCGATTCTCGATTCCCTCCTCCGCAATAACCATCAACGCCTCGCGCAGTGCGTAGAACATCGAAATCGGCGCCGTGTGGTGATAGCGGTGAGAAACCGTGGAATAGTCGCGAATCAGCTTGAGATCAAGATACCAACTGCGCGAAGGGGTGGAGCGAGCGTCAAGATATTCCATGGCCCCCCGCGACATTGCGATGGGTGACAGGCCGGGAGGACAACTCAATCCTTTTTGCGTGCAACTGTAGGCAATGTCGATGCCGGTCTTATCGAATTCAACCGGCAATCCGCCAAGAGATGTAACACAATCTCCGATGACCAGCGCTCCAACCTCGTGGGCCGCCGCGCAGATCGCCTTTCCCGGCTGCAATGCTCCTGTCGAAGTCTCGGCATGAACAAAGCCCACAACAGCTGGCTTCTCGCGCTTGATGAAATCAGCGGCTTCGCCATCGGAAAAAGTCTCGCCCCACGATTTCTCAAAACGCACAACGTTCGAGCCCTGGCGCTTGGCCATGTCGGTGAGGCGGTCGGAGAAATATCCATTGGCGAAGATGGCTAGCTTGGCTCCCGGCTCCACGAAGTTGGCGACCGCAGCTTCCATGCCCGCGCTTCCGGTGCCGGAAATCACGAGCGTGGCGCCGTCAGTGGTTCCGTATGCCATCTTGACAAGCTGCTGAACATCGCCCATCACCTGAATGAAGTAAGGGTCTAGGTGACCGACGATGGGCTTCGACAAGGCTTGGTAAACCCTGGGGTCCACCATGGTGGGCCCGGGGCCGAACAGAAAACGACGCGGAGGTTGCAACGCTGGCAGTGGAATGGCGGTGGTCTGTTCGGTCGCGCTCATAGTCCTCGATTCTGATTCACTGCTACATCAATATCACGCGTATAGCAATAACACGCGGTGCTGCACAGGTCCTAGATCGGCGAATGGTGGCCCTGCACAATCATTTCCTCCGCGATGCGGCGGGCTTCGGGCAAGGTCGCAGCGGCTTTGCGATCGATCTCGGCGGGCAGATCTTTTTGAATCTTGGCTAACTCCTCATCAAAAATCTTGGTTACCAGCGCGGAAGAATGTTCGACAGACTTACCCGCATCGTCGGTGACTCTGACATTGTGGAGAACGCGCTGCGCGATCATGAGGCGATAGATGCGGTCGGTTGCCAAATCCTCCATGTAGCCATCGAGTAAGCTCGCACCTCTTCCGTTAAGCACGCCGTTGCGATAACGAATGACCGTGCGTACGGCCGCGCGCGTGCCGGCAAGAGTGGTTGCTCCAACACCCTTTGGAATCTGGCGCAGATCGGAATGCGAATTCGGCAGCCTAGGCCGCTTCGCGATCTGATTAGGATACGGAAACTGCGCGACCGCGATTTCATTCTGATCGGGATGGCCGGTCCAGGCTCCATCCATCAGGCAATCAGCTTCGTTTTTCTTATCCTGTTTGAGAACTTTGAGAGCGCGCTCGTTTAACTCCGCATCCGTACGACTGGGATACAAAGCCGTCATTCCGCCGATTGCATGTGCCCCGTGCTTGTGGCAAATCTCCGGCATCAGCATGCGGAAATTTTGGAAAAACGGGATATCGTGCGGAATGGTGTTGCGATCCGGTAGAACCCAGTTCGGATCTTCGATCATGAAGTGAATCAGCGAGGCCATGTAGTCCCAGCGGCCGAGGTTCAATCCCAGGCAATGATCGCGGAGATTAAAAAGAAATTCCTCCATCTGATACGCCAGCGGATGCGCCTCCACCAGCGCCATGCACTTGATGTAGTTCTGTGGCAGGCCTTTTTGCTTCGCGAAGGCTTGAAAAAGATCGCGCCACCAAAATGCTTCGTCAGCAGACTCACTCTTCGGAATGTAAACCGAAAAATTGTGCGGCAGCCACGCGGGATCGATCTGGTACCAGATCATGGCAAGGTCGAACAGCGAAGCGGAAATGATTTCGTTCTTGATAACTCCCACCTGGCTGATATGCAAGCCACGCGGACGCACCCAGGTGACAGTTTTCGAGTGTTGCACCGTAGCTTTTTTCTGGCGCTTCTTGTCGTCGTAGCTGAGTTCGTATTTATACGCGGCGATCGTGTTCTGGATCGCCAGCATGACGTGTTCCCAAATATTTGCCGTGGAATCTTCCAGATCGATCATGACCGCGGGCGATCCCGAATTCAGCAGCTTTACCGTCAACTCGCCGTCGTCGGCTGGGCCGGTCATCTGGTTGCGCTGATCGGCGCACCAGTCGGGCACTTCAATCCGCCACTCGGAAGTGGTTGCCTCCGAGGCAGGGAGATAATCAGGCGGATTTCCGCCGTGCGCTGCCTGCAACACAGCGGCGCGTTTGGCAATCAGCTTTTGTTGCCGCAGCGTGAATTGTTTGTGGAGCGGTAACAAAAAATCGAGAAATCCTTTGGGAAGATCTTTCTCGGGATTCAGGTCTACGGCCGCTTGGTTCATGCCCTGCGGATTCATGGCTTGGTTCGTCACCGGTGAATTACGAAATCGAGTCTCCGCTCCTAATCGACAAGCATTATAGCGCCAGCAGAAAATCCATAATGCCCGATCTAAATCGCGCGTACGACTGCGGTAAAAGGCGAGCTATCGTATTGTAACGAAGAAGTAAGCGCTCATCGCCACGCCAATACAGATCACAACAATTCGCACCTTCCGGGGATCGGCCTTTTGCGCGAAATGCGCTCCGAACCATCCTCCCGCAAGAGCGCCTACGATCATTACTCCGCACTGCGGCCATAATACGGCCTTGGCGACGATGAAGGTAACGACTGCCGCAGCATTGATGGCGGCGGCCAACAGCGTCCTGATGGCTCCCATGGCGTGAATGTCACGCATTCCCATCATGGCAAGCATGCCGAGCGTTATAAATCCGATACCGGCGCCGAAGTATCCG
The DNA here is from genome assembly GCA_963818235.1 of uncultured Acidobacteriaceae bacterium. Taxonomy (GTDB): domain Bacteria; phylum Acidobacteriota; class Terriglobia; order Terriglobales; family Acidobacteriaceae; genus Sulfotelmatobacter. The sequence continues at coordinate 282,919 of CAWFRI010000003.1, read as the reverse complement.
CCGTAAATACCAACCAGCAATTCGGCGACCGAACTGAGCATGATCGCCTTCCAAGACGTAAAACGCAGATCGTCCATGGGTACTTTTTCACCCGCGAGTCCGCGGATCGAATTGCCGAAGGCGAACAGCAAAGTACCGGCCAGCAATAGCCAGGGAATGAGGTGCAGAAAAGCCTGCTGGGGAGTTTTCAGTAACAACACCGCTCCAACCCAGCCTCCGGCAACGCTGGTGACCAACAACGGAAGCAAGACACGCGCTGGCGCCTTCAGGCGATTAAATATGAAACCGTGCTGGCGCCCAATCCTGGCCACAAGGCGACCGTATTGGTGGAATTGGCCAGCACCGCCGGGATGCGGATAAGCAAGAGCGCCGGAAAGGAGACAAAACTTCCGCCTCCGGCCAGGGCGTTCAGTGCGCCCGCAATTCCGGCTGCGAAAAGCAAAAAAATACTTTGGCCAAATTGTAGATGCATACCGAATTTGTGATGTGCGGTGAATCAAACTTGCCAACAACCTATCAGGATTCCCAAAGCAATTTCGCAGAGTTATAACCAGACGAAAGTGTCGCCTAAGTTGGCGGAATCTCACTTACCTAACGCGTGCATTTGATCCTATTTTGATCCTATTGCCTGATATGGCGGTAACTTAACACCAAAAATTACTTGACAGTAAATGGAGCGATATAGTAATTCTTCGCCCCGGTAGTAATTGGTCCGCTTTTCAGACCTCTAGTTCGCACCATTGCGATTTTTCGAGCTTTCGGCCGAGCGGGAACGAGGCGGCGGAGTCTTAGGCCTGCCCCTACCGAGGGCTGGACCCTTTGCGAATCACGCGGAAGAGGAAACTCATGCGCTTGCTATCGGCTTCTCTTGTCCTTCTCCTTCTCATTGTCTCCAGTGCCCTCGCTCAGAATTCAAGTGCAGCAGCGGTGAGCGCCACCGCGAGCACGGCGAATGGATCGACATCCGTAGCGGCCACTAAGGCTGAGGTGAACGAATTGCGGAGCGAGGTCGCCGCGCAGCGTCAGACGATTGAGGAACTAAAAGCCCTAGTCGAGAAACTGGCAGGGGTAAAGGCGTCTGCTGCCAACACTGGCTCGGCGCAGGTTCGCCCGGTAGCGGAGTCTTCGTCAGGTTCGCAACCGATCGGCGATCCCAGCAATCAGGCTCGTTTGACGAACGCGGTTCTGACCGAAGCCGAGCCCGCGCCGGTGGCCGCTGTCGATCAGGCTCCAGCAGTCGCTGCCCCGAAGAAAGACGCACCTGCCACCGCGGGTTGGAACGGCGAACACTTTTTCATCCGAAGTCCCGACGGGCAGTTCAGCATCAGCCCTTACGGCTATGTGGATAGCGACTATCGCGCCTATAAGGGCGACGGCGCGCCCGCCGACACGTTCGTTTTGCGGCGCGCTCGCTTCGGTTTCCAGGGCAGCTATGGTTCTCACTTTGATTTCGCACTCCTCACCGATGCCGCCGCTACTTCCGGTTCGGTAGTGCGTGACGTTTACCTGAATGTAAGAATCCGGCCTGAGTTCCAGTTCCAGGCCGGCCAGTTTAAGACGCCATTCGCTCAGGAATCTGGAATCGGTTCCACCAATCTGGACTTTGTGGAGCGCGGGTTTCAGGCAATGCTGTACCCGTCTGCCGCCTCGGCGTTCCGCAGCCCCGGTGTTGCCATTCACGGAGACATTGACGGCGGGGTCATGCAGTACTGGATCGGGGCATTTAACGGCAAAGGTTATGCGACCGTGAATACGACCAATCAACCCGAAGTGATTGGACGCCTTCGCTTCTATCCCTGGCGCAAGTCCAAGAGCGACTGGCTGAAGGGGCTCGCTTTTGGCGGAGCCATCGACCGTGCCCGTTCGCGTGGTCTTTCCGGAGATCAGAGCTTCAGCGGCAACCTGCCCGATCAAGCGTATAACTTCTTCCCGCAATTCGCCATCAACGGGCCGATCCAGCGCTATAACGGCGAGTTTACATATCTCAAGTCGCGGTTCGCGCTACGCGGCGAGTTCGATCAGCTCAACATGTCGCGGAACAACGTCGGCTCCGAACAGGTGGGGGGGCTGGGCTTCCTGAGTCTTCCCTCCATCATCGCCAAAGCCTGGGACCTCAGCGCGACCTATTTGATAACGGGCGAAAAGCAGCCGGAAAACGGCACGCCGCGGGTGAAGCATCCGCTCTTTGGGCCCGATAGTCCGGGCGGCAAAGGGCGCGGGTTGGGAGCGTGGGGAGTCGGGTTCCGCTACATGGGTATCCAAGCCAATGAACCGGGCGCCAACCTCTTGAATTATTACACGCCCGGTTTTGTGCCCACTTTCAATTACCACACCGACGAGCTGACCGCTGGGCTTACCTGGTATCCCAATTATTGGGTCAAGTACTCGGTCAATCTGGGTATTGATCAGTTGAAGGATCCCAGCACCATCGGTGCGGTGCCACAGAATTACTATGTGGTTTTGCAGCAGTTACAGTTCCGGTTCTAGATCTGGGTTCGCTCGCAGGTTTGGTTGCGGATGGAGCGGCTAACGGGTTAACAGAAGCGGGGCTGGCGGCAAGCTGGTCCTGAAGGGAAATCGCAGGAGGACGTTCGAATGAGACCGAGAATTCTTCTTACCATTCTTCTCACCGCGCTGTTTGTGATGTTGAGCGGTTGCGGCACAACGCCGAATTGCCCCACTTGCGGCACCACCGTGAACGGCAGCTACGCCATCATCAATGTGATTCCGGTGCCCGAGCACAACTCTACGGGTGAACCCGGCGGTCCTTTCAACTCTTTCGACATTAGCACGATCGCGCCGAACCCTACGGGTACGGGAGGCCCTTACCTGGATTATATCTCGGACCGTATTGGCATTGCCATGCAGGTGATCGATACCTCCCAGGATCTCGCAGTTTTCTCGATTCAAGGACAGAATGGCATCTCCGATGCCGGAAACGGCGCCAGTCCATGCCCGACAATCGTCCAACCTGGCTCCAATCCCCCGGCTAATGTAGAAGTGATACCGCCGACCATTGACGTCTTCGGCAATTTCGTCAGGTATGCCTGCAGGACCGATGTGTCCTGGGAGGGCGGCCCGACTTTCCATTTGAACACCGGCTTTGGTCCCAGCGGCAACCTCGGCGGCTTCCCCGGTGCCCAATGCTGCGCCTCGCGCGCCAACGGCGTGAATCCCATGTCCGGACCTGATGGCAATACCACCACGGCTGATGGCAAGGTTCTGTTTGTCGGAAATGGCAGCTCCAACGTCATAGTTTTCGACATCAGCTCGATGAAACTGAGCACCAATCCGGTCACTCCACCAAACGTTCTCGCGACCATCCCTACGGGCGTGTCCGCCGATTACGACGGACCGCTGGGCATCGGTCCCTGCATTTCCTCCTGGAACGGTGAAGCTGGTTCGGCGGCCGATTGCGGCGACGATCGCGCTGACGAAATGGCCTACGATGACACGCATCATGTTCTGGCAGTGATCAACGGCGATCCAGGATTGCCCTTCATCACTTTCATTGATATGCAGTACATCGTGGGCGCAACCCCGCCGAGGACATCGGTCGCCGACCCCACGGGGCAAGGCGATCTGCATTGCCTGCCGATTGATATGAATCTCGCGTATGGGCCCTACCCTGCAACTTACAGTGCAGCAACCGCTACCTACACCTACGCTGGAGTCGCCGGGGCTTTTGGTTACCCGCTTCAAGGAACAGGGACCGGAATTCCGGGAACAGGAACCGACGGCGGCGGAAACCCTGCACCCTCCCCGGTGCTGGACCCGGGCGTCGGCGGCTCATTCAATCCGCCGCGCTGCATTCTTGGCCAGATCTATTATGACGGCGCGGGAGGCTCGGCCTCAGGAGGGCTCGGCCTCACTTCCGGCGTCCCGGTGGACACGGTCGGAAACACCTTCCCCTGCCCTGACCCTTCTAATCCGCACGTTTTCAGCGGCATCTCCGGATCGGCCGCGGCTGATGGCCCGGCCGGGCTAATCGGGATCGGCACAACCCCTATGGGTGTTTCCTACACGATTCCCTGCCATCACGGTCCCATCATCAGTTACAACACTGGAGCGTTTTGCAGCCAAACTCCGCCCTTTTCAGATAGCAGTTGTTCCGGCGCAATAGCGCCTGCGGGATTAGGCGGAATGACCTTTGATCCCAACAGTGGCCTCTGGTTGCTGACCAACGAAAATTCCGTCGCCACCACACAAATCGGCAGCCTTGATGCAATTCAAATTACCGCCAATGGGCCAGTCGTGGTAAACAGTTTTCCGATGTACGACTGTATGCCTACCGGCATCTCACAGGGCCCTGGAGATAATTTCCTCATCGGCTGCGCTGACCATGACGGAGAAACATTTCCGGCCAATGAATACATCGTCACTAACACAACCAGCAACAACATAGCCTGCGTGCCGCCCAATACGGGGATAGCGAATGCGCCGGCGAATGCCAGCTGCCTCGAAATCACGCAGGTCGGAGGTGTCGACGAGACCTGGTACAACCCAGGCGACAACAAATACTACCTCGCGGCGCGCGATATGCTGCCTAGCGCGGTCATGGGAGTCATTGATGCCGCCACGAACCAGTGGCTTTACAACATGCCGACCGGATCGAACGCGCATAGCATCTCGGTAGACCCGAGCACGAACCATGTTTTTGTACCGCTTCAGGCGGGCACGGTCTGTTCTACTCTGGCTTCTGCTGGATGCGTAGGGGTCGCCGCGGAGCAGTGAGAAACGCCCGGGCGAGAATGATATAGTTGGCTTGAGCGCGAGAATTCGTGCGGTTTCGTGCCGGGCATCGCAAGGAGGATTTATGAAAACGTCCAGGATTCTCCTGCGCCTCGTCGCCGGGTTCCTTCTTCTGTTGCCTGCATCTCTGGCCAGCGCGAGCGAGCCGAGTGCTTCGAAACCTACCGACGTGCCCGCCACTGTGATCGCTCACTTGCCTTTGCCGCAAGCGACCGGAAGTCAGATGCTCTTGCAGAAAGAGAAGGGCAAGCAGTATCTCTATGTGCAACAAGCCGCGAAGCAAGGTTTTATGATCGTAGACGTAAGCAAGCCGGAGGAGCCGTCACTTCTGAAACGGACGGCGGAAGCAAATCAGGCGACGGCCGGGAATCTTGCTATTGTTAGCCCTGACGTCGCGATCGCAGAGGCGCCGGAAAGGACCCCCACCACTTTAAGCAGCAGCAACCATCCGACGGAAACCGTCCGTGTGCTGGACCTAAGCGACCCTATAAATCCAAAGACGCTGGAGACCTTCAACAAAGTAACCGGACTTCTGCCTGACGGCGGCCACGGATTGATCTACCTCACCAACAACGACGGGCTCTGGATTCTGCGCTACAACCATCCGTCGCGATTCGAGCCCGCCAAGAAAAAGCCCCCGTGCAGCTCCGAGTCAGAAATTCAGGCGATGCCCCCAGACTGCGATTAATCGCGTTCGAGCTGCGATAATCGAAGCTCGATTACCTCGAAACGTCGCGCACCGAACAATCCTTGTCGAGAGACCGAATCGACGAAATGGTTAGGGTTATCGGCGCAGGCGATCCCATTCTCGCCATCGCGTCCGAACTGGTGCTCATCGATGGCGATTCCCTTCCCGTTACTTCTACGCGCTGCCCCAGATATTGCCTAAGCTTTATCTTGTGAGTACCCTGAAGTTCATAGGTTACGGCTGGATCCTGTTTCATCAATATGTAATCGCCACTCGACCGGCTTACACAGCCTTGCAAGGTCACTTGTCCCTTGGAGTCTTTTGTTGCGTCCGGATTACTGCCAGCAGGAGCGTTGTCCTGCGCCAGCAGAAAACTGCTCGACAGCAAAAGTGCGCAAAGTAAAATCTTCATGGATTTGTCCTCTGCCATGTGGGATGGCAATGTGTTTGCCGCGGTTGCAATAAATCTTGGACCGGATCGAGTCTATGTCGCGGAAGGAGCTATTTCACATGAGTTTCCTGGTAGTGTACTTCCTTCCACTGCCCACCGCGCTTTACCCAAAGTTCGGTGATGTATACGCGGGAATAGTGGATTACTGACCTCGGTGGAAATTGCATCGTACTCTCATAGGTGACAAACGCTGCCCCTGGCCCGAGCGATATCAGCTTCATGCCCCACAGGTTGTAACTGGCTACGTTCTGCTGCGACATTTCGTCGATCGCCTGAGTTTTATTCCGTTCGCCTCGGCCATCCACTTCCACGCCCTGGTAGTCATCCGCCAGCAAATCGCCATAAGCCTTTTTGTCCTTGTTCTTGATTGCTTCCCACTCCGCTCTGATCCTGGATTCGAACATAGCTCTCAAGGCATCATCGGCGGGATTTCCAGATGGCCGCTCGTCGCCGAACTTGGTCGGCATGGTGGGTTGTTGCGCCGGCGCCAGTAATGTCAGTCCAGCAATGCAAACGAAAGCGATGCTGACGAATACGAAGACGTTCCTCATCGGTTCTCCATAGGTAGTATGCCTGTGCCCGAAGCTAAGTATTATCAGGCTCTAAGTAGCCAAAACGGGCAACTGATTCGAAGGTGTTATGATGCCGATCGTTTGGACTTCCCGCGATAGCTCATTATTCTTGTATACGGCGGTCGCCGCATAGTGTACCGGAATCCAATCTCTCTATGTCACCTGACGATATCGAAATTCTCGCACGCGAACTGCAATCTGCTTCCCGCACCGGGAATATGGTTTCGATCCTTCCCTCGGCCCAGGCGTGCTTCGATCTTGACGCGGCCTACGCAGTCGAGTCAACCCTCAAGAAGTTCCGCCAATCCGAAGGACACAAACCGGTCGGCCGCAAGGTCGGTTACGCCAACAAGGCCATGTGGCGCGTGCTCAAACTGGAAACATTGGTCTGGGCTCACATGTACGACCACACGGTTCATTACAGCGAAAACAATTCCGCGACGCTCGCGATAGCACATCGGCGCTCGCTGAAGATAGAACCCGAAATCGTCTTCGGATTGAAACAGCCACTCCCGGCACAGGCCGATGCTGCCTTAGCTCTCGCAGCCACCGATTGGCTGGCGATCGGTTTTGAAATCATCGACTGCCCTTTTCCCGATTGGAAATTTCAGCCTGCCGATTTCGTAGCCTCGTTTGGGCTTCATGCCGTACTGGTGATCGGTGAGAAGAGACAAGTGCGAGCAGAAAACATCCCGCAGCTAGTCGAGGATCTGGCACGATTTAAAGTGCGAATGTCGAAGAACGGAGAATTCGTGGAAGAAGGCTCCGGCAAGAATTCCCTGAAAAATCCCGCGCTATGCCTGGCCGAACTCGCGTTAGCCATCGAACGTCGGTTTCCATCCGAACCGCTGAGCGCAGGCGAGATCGTCAGCTCGGGAACGCTCACCGCCGGACATCTCACCGCCCCCGGCGATCACTGGACAGTCGAGGTGGAAGGACTTTCGTTACCGTCGTTAACTTTGTGTCTAACCTGACGATCTAGTAAGGAGCGGGAACCACCGCGTCTTCCGGATAACCGCCCATTCCAAACTCGGGGTAGTCGAGTCCTTCTTCTTCCACTTGCGGTGCTACTCGCATACTTTTCACTTTGTTGACGCCCCAGAAGACAGCATAGGTTGCGCCGAAGGCCCAGACGGCATACAAAGTTGCACCCATCAACTGGCATAAGAATTGACGCGTGTCACCATGAATCAACCCGGTTACGCCCTGGCCGGCTCGCCCTAAATAAGATGTTGCCCCCACGCCGTTCCATCCCGCGCCATAAGCGCCATCGGCAAAAATGCCTACACTGACAGCTCCGAGCCAGCCGCAGTAGCCGTGAACCGAAATCGCCCCACAAGGATCGTCGATCTTGAGAACGCGGTCATTAAAGAGCACGCCGCCGCAAACCAGAGCGCCTGCAAGTACTCCAATCACAGTTGCCGAAGTCGGAGACACAAAAGCGCACGGAGCGGTAATCGCGACCAATCCTGCCAGCATCCCATTGCACGCCATCGTGATGTCGGGCTTGCCAAAAGCAAAATACCAAATCAACATGGCAGCCGCGGAACCAGCTACTGCGGCCAGATTCGTATTCACCGCCACCACCGAGATGCGTAGGTCGGTCGCACCTAACGTGGAACCTGGGTTGAATCCCATCCAGCCAAATAAAAGAATAAAAGTTCCAGTCACAACGTAAACGATGTTATGCGCAGGAAAGACGCGGATTTTCCCTCCCGGACCATACTTGCCCAACCGCGGGCCTAAAATAATTGCCAGCGCCATCGCGCAGAAGCCGCCCACAGCGTGGACGACGGTTGATCCGGCGAAGTCGACATAACCGTGGCCTAGATTCAACGTAGAACCGACCTGCGACAGCCAGCCTCCGCCCCACGTCCAGCATCCGGATATCGGATAGAGAATTGCACCAATGAAAAGTTCACAAAGCAGAAAAGCCCAGAAAGTAATCCGTTCGCACACCGCACCCACGATGATGTAGCCAGCGGTTTCCATAAAAACAACTTCGAAAAGCGTGAGGCAGTTGCTGGCGCTGTCATAAGCTGGACCCGTAAGAAAAAATCCCTTGCCGCCAACAAATCCCCACTGTCCGCTTCCAACCAAGAAATGGTTTAGCGTGGGAATGCCGCCAAGATTGGTCGGCGCAGCATTGATGGCAACGGCTCCGAATTGAAACGCATATCCAACGGCGTAGTAGGCCAAAAAAGCAAACACGTAAGCCGCGAAATTAAGCATCATTAAATGGGCGGCATTTTTTTTGCGAACGAGACCGCAAGTGAGTAAAGCGAAACCAGCCTGCATAAACAGCACAAGGTAGCCGGTGTTCAAAGTCCAGGCAAAATTTGTTGCGACGCGAACGTGACCAACGCTGTCGGCAAGCTTTAGTGCGAGCGGCTCCTTCGCCGCTTGCGCCTGATAGTCATCGAACGCCTTTTTATTCGCGGCATAGTCCGGAGCCGACTTATCCGTAGGCTCGGTGACTACGAAAGAATTGCCCGCTGCGTCAACCGCTGCACTCTTATCGCCAGTCGCGATACCCGAGGGATCAGGCTTCGGTGCATCGTCGGCAAAACATGGTGTCGCTAGCCCTGCAAACATTCCGGCAGTCAGAATTGCGGCAACGGCCCACACTAACGCCATGCGCAGGAAACACCTGGCGGCTCGTTTTGTCATGTTTGCTTGCTCCTGTTTGAAGGCATGATGATTCTTCGGCGGCCATAAGGCATACTGAAATCTCAGCCAATTACGATATGACGGCCCGAATCCTTGGAGGGAAGGGCTGCCCAGGTAAGAGCCGACCCCGAGCGCCATTGCGTTCCATCGCAGTCCTCTCCCTAATCCGCAGACGATAAAGGGAGGAATCAACCGAGTCCAATTCAAATTTCTTATAGCGCCGATCAAACTCTCCAATAGGTTCGATTCCTAACTCGATCTGCACTACAGAATTCGTTCGTGGGCATAGCCGGCGGCGAGCAGCGCCATCAGCAGCTCGGCAATATGAGCCGGCCCGCGCGTCTCCATCGTGATGTCGATCGCCGTATCGCCCAGGTTCACACCGTGATACGCGCGGTCATAGGCGGTTTCTACAATGTTGGCGCGGAGTTCGGCCAGAATTCCTGTGAGCCGGTGCAAAGCTCCAGGATAATCCGGCAAATGCACGCGCAGACGCACCAGTCTGCCGTCTTTGACCAGGCCGCGCTCGATGATACGTGCCAGCAGCGTGACATCGATATTGCCCCCGCATACCAGCACCGCAACCTTTTTCCCTTCGAGCGGCAGCTTGTGATTCAGCACCGCTGCAATCGAGGCCGCCCCCGCACCCTCCGCCAGCGTTTTCTCGCGCTCTAAAAGCAGCAGGATGGCATTGGCGATTTCTTCTTCTTCCACCGTGACAATGTCGTCGACATATTTCTGGACCAGTGGAAAGGTGCGTTCGCCTGCACGCCGCACCGCAATGCCATCTGCGATGGTCGCCGCCGGATTAAGAGTGACGGGCTCGCCGTGTGCAACCGCTTCTTTCATCGACGGCAGTTTGGCGGGTTGCACTCCAAAAATCCGGACAGCGGGATTGGTTTCTTTTACCGCGCAGGCAATACCGCCGATCAGCCCGCCTCCACCGATCGGAGCGACGATCGCTTCAATATCAGGCTGCTGCTCCAAAATTTCCAAACCCAGCGTTCCCTGACCGGCGATGACGGCATCGTCGTCAAAAGCATGAATCAGAGTGAGATGGTGCTCGTGGCTTTCTTGAATTGCCTTCTCATACGCTGCGTCGTAGTTGGTACCGTGGAGCACCACCTCGGCGCCGTACGCGCGTGTTGCCGATACTTTCGTGAGCGGCGTAGGCAAAGGCATGTAAATGACCGTCCGAATACCGTGCCGCCCCGCATGGTAAGCAACTCCCTGAGCGTGATTGCCGGCAGACGCGGCGATAACTCCATGGGCGCGCTCTTCGCCGGTGAGTGTCAGCAGCTTATTAAGCGCACCTCGTTCTTTGAAGGCACCGGTGCGTTGCTGATTATCGAGTTTGAGAAATATCTCGCACCCTGTGATCGCCGAAAAAGCTTCCGAGTACCGGCACGGAGAGAAGCGAATCGCTTCGCGTATCCGTCCCATGGCAATCTGGATATCCTGTATTCCGATCATAGGGTTTGAGCAGCTACCTTAAGCCACGAAGGCTGCGCGGGAGCGGAATCAGAAAGCAAGTTGTTGTGAGGCGGAAAGTGCAGGTTGAATTCGCGCCGTCGCGGTTTGCAGATAAGCGTCGACCGCGGCCGCAGCCTTGCGGCCTTCGGCAATAGCCCATACCACCAGCGATTGCCCTCGCCGCATATCGCCCGCCGCAAACACGCCCGGCACAGAGGACATGTAGTTCTGATCGGTTGCAACATTGCCACGCCCGTCAAGTGCGACGCCCAACTGTTCGATCATTCCGCTGCACACCGGTCCCAGAAAGCCCATCGCGATCAGCACCAGGTCCGCTTCCGTCGTGAAATCGCTGCCCGGAATCCGATCAAACTTCGGTGGCGGCCCAACGCGCACGACGTTCAGATGCGTCACCCTTCCCGCCTCGCCGCTGAATTTCGTCGTGGCAATGCTCCAGTCGCGAATACCGCCTTCCTCATGCGCTCCCTCTATGCGCAGTTGCATCGGCCATAACGGCCAAGGAGTCAGCGGAGACCGCTCATCCGGCGGTTTCGGCATGATTTCAAATTGGTGTACGGAGAGTGGCTCCTGCCGGTGACACGTTCCCAGACAATCCGCGCCAGTATCGCCGCCTCCAATAATGACGACTCGCTTGCCCGTCGCCAGTATCTCGCTCCGCGGATCGAGTGTGTCCCCGAGGCAGCGCCGGTTTTGCTGCGGCAAGAACTCCATCGCAAAATGGATGCCCTTCAACTCTCGTCCCGGAACTTTGAGATCCCGCGGTTGTTCGGCACCGCCCGCGAGCATGATCGCATCGAAATCATGCCGCACTGCTTCTACAGCAACATTCTTTCCAACTTCGGCATTCGTAACAAACCTCACGCCTTCGGCGGACATCTGTTCCAACCGGCGATCGATGACGTGCTTCTCCAGCTTGAATTGCGGAATCCCGTAGCGCAGCAATCCGCCAATGCGATCCGCCTTTTCGTAGACCACGACAGCGTGGCCTGCGCGGCATAGCTGCTGCGCCGCCGCCAGCCCCGCCGGGCCGGAACCGACAATCGCAACTTTCTTTCCGCTGCATCGCTTCGGCGGATCGGGCCGGATCCAGCCTTCCAGAAAACCGCGCTCAATAATATTTTTTTCATTCTGCTTAATCGTGACCGCGGGCTGATTGATCCCCAGCACGCACGCTGCCTCACAAGGCGCAGGACATATCCGGCCGGTGAACTCAGGAAAATTATTGGTGGAGTGCAATTGCCGCACGGCCTCTTTCCAACGCCCGCGATAGATCAGATCGTTCCAGTCCGGGATTAGATTATTCACCGGGCATCCCGTCTGGCAGAAAGGCACTCCGCAATCCATGCAGCGCGCGCCTTGTTTCTTGAGAGTCTCCTCCGGCAGATCAAGATAAATTTCGAACCAGTCGTTCACCCGTTGAGTAACGGGACGGCGCGGAGCGAGTTCGCGCGAATACTCCAGGAAGCCAGTGGTCTTACCCATGTTGCACCTGCCCGTTTTGCGCCTGTACATGCCGCACATGTTCAACATGCGCCACCGGAGGCATGGGTTCGCTCGGCACATAAGACCTGCGGCCACGGCTCACTCCCAGAACCCGCTTATATTCATGAGGAAATACTTTGACGAAGCGAGGTAGCAATTCACCCCAGTTTTCCAGAATCCACTTCGCACGATGGCTGCCCGTCAACTCCCCATGACGAGAGATGATATCTCTCAGAATCTTCGCGTCTTTCGATCCATCGATCGATTCCAGATCGACCGAACCGAGATTGCATCGTTCTTCCGCGAAATTGCCGTGCTCGTCAAAAACATACGCGACTCCGCCGCTCATGCCGGCGGCAAAATTCCTTCCGCACGATCCCAAGACGACGACCAGCCCATTCGTCATGTACTCGCAGCCGTGATCGCCTATTCCTTCGACCACTGCTGTCGCCCCCGAGTTGCGAACTGCAAATCGCTCCCCCGCAACTCCATTGAAGAAAGCTTCCCCACTCGTCGCGCCATAGAGCACAACGTTTCCGATAAGGATATTTTCTTCGGCGGCGAATCCCGACGCGCACGGTGGATACACGATTAATCGTCCACCCGACAGCCCCTTGCCTACATAGTCATTCGCTTCGCCTTCCAGCGTGAGCGTGATGCCCTTCGCCAGGAACGCACCCAGGCTTTGTCCCGCCGATCCCGCCAATTGAATACGCACCGTATCGTCCGGTAATCCGTGCGATCCCCAGCTTCGCGCAATTTCTCCGCTGAGCATTGTTCCCACGGTGCGGTGCACATTGCGCACCGGCAAGCTGATCTCGACGGGAGTACGAGCGTCGATCGCAACCCGCGCGGCCTGGAGAATTTCGTGATCCAGCGCGTCCTGCAAACCATGGTCCTGTGGCTGCACGCATCTCCGCGCCACTCGCGATGGCACTGGAGGGTTATACAGAATTGCCGAAAAATCGAGCCCCCGCGCCTTCCAGTGATCAACCGCCGGCTCCGCATCCAGCATATCGACCCGGCCCACCATCTCATCGAAGCTGCGGAATCCCAGCTCCGCCATGTACTGGCGCACCTGCTCGGCCAGAAAGAAAAAGAAATTGATCACATGCTCCGGCTGCCCCTGAAACTGCTTGCGCAGCACCGGATCTTGCGTGGCAATCCCCACGGAGCACGTATTCAGATGGCACTTGCGCATCATCACGCAGCCCATCGCAATCAGCGGCGTGGTGGCAAAACCAAATTCTTCGGCGCCCAGCAGCGCCGCGATCACCACATCGCGGCCGGTCTGCAATTTGCCATCGGTCTGCACGCGAATGCGGCTGCGCAAATCGTTCAGCAAAAGAACCTGCTGCGTCTCCGCTAAACCCAGTTCCCACGGAATGCCCGCGTGCTTGATCGAACTGAGCGCCGAAGCGCCCGTGCCACCGCTGTCTCCGCTGATCAGAACGACATCGGCATGAGCCTTTGCCACGCCCGCAGCCACAGTCCCTACACCCGACTCCGCCACCAACTTCACAGCAATCCGCGCCTGCGGGTTCACATTTTTCAGGTCGTAAATTAACTGAGCAAGATCTTCGATCGAATAAATGTCATGATGCGGCGGCGGCGAAATCAAGCCTACCCCCGGAATCGAATGCCGCATGCGCGCGATTACGTCGTCGACCTTATAACCCGGAAGCTGGCCTCCCTCGCCAGGTTTCGCGCCTTGCGCCATCTTGATCTGCAATTCGTCTGCATTCACCAGATAGTTTGCCGTCACTCCGAAACGCGCCGATGCTACCTGCTTTACCGCGCTACGGCGCAGATCGCCGTTCGAATCCCGCTTAAATCGCTCTTCGTCTTCTCCACCCTCGCCGGTATTCGACTTCCCTCCGATGCGGTTCATCGCAATCGCAAGCGTTTCATGCGCCTCTTTGCTGATCGAACCGAATGACATCGCTCCGGTTGTAAAGCGCCTCACAATTTCTTTCGCGGGCTCGACCTCTTCAATCGCAACCGGCTTGTCACTTTTCTTCAGCTTCATTAACCCACGCAGCGTGCATAAGCTGGCGCTCTGCTTATCGACCAGTTCGGTATATTCCTGGAAGCTTTGAAAACTCTCCTGCCTCACCGCCTGCTGCAATTTCCCAATCGTCAGCGGATTCAACAGGTGGTACTCGCCGTCCACGCGCTGGTGATAAGCGCCTCCAACCGCCAGCTCTGTCTCGAACTCGGAAACCGGACGCAGCGAATGTCCGTGTTTTACCTGCGCTTCGCGTGCGAGTACGTCGAGGCCAATGCCTTCCATGCGCGAAGTAGTTCCTACAAAGTAAGCATCGACCAAGTCTTTGTTCAGCCCGATCGCCTCGAAAACCTGCGCCCCCTGATAACTCTGCAATGTCGAAATACCCATCTTGGCGAAAGTCTTCAACAATCCCTTCTTCACCGACTTCATAAAATTCTTAATCGCGATTTCTGACGTGATGCCCTCGACCAAATCCCCGCGCCATGCCAGATTCTCCACCGTCTCCAGCGCCAGATACGGATTGATCGCGCTCGCCCCATATCCGCTGAGCAAAGCGAAGTGCATCACTTCGCGCGGCTCGCCGGATTCTGTAATCAGCGCCACCTGCGTTCGCGTCTCCTCGCGCACCAGCAGGTTGTGCACCGCAGCAAGAGCCAGCAAGCACGGAATGGGCGCATAGTCCTTATCTACGCCGCGGTCAGAAAGAATCAGCAGACTGTAACCCGCCTTCACCGACAAAGAAACTCTGCGGCACAGTTCATCAAGCGCTCGCTTCAGTCCGGCCTCTCCTTCGCTCGCGCGGAACAACGCAGGCAACGTAGTAGCCAGCAAATCCCCGGTCGACACGCGCCGCAGTTTCTCCAATTCCCGGTTGGTCAACAGCGGATGCTCCAGCTTCAACATGTGGCAGTTTTCCGGAACTTCCTCCAGAATGTTGCGTTCGCTGCCAATGTAGCTGATCAGCGACATCACCATCTCTTCGCGGATGGGATCGATCGGCGGATTCGTCACCTGCGCGAATAACTGTTTGAAATAATTAAACAGCGGCTGCGGTCGATCCGAAAGGCAGGCCAGCGGCGTATCCGTTCCCATCGAGCCAATCGGCTCTTCTCCCGCCGAAGCCATCGGCGAAAGAATCATCTTTAAATCTTCATCCGTGTAACCAAAAGCACGTTGTCTGCGTAGCAGCGTTTCGGGATCGGTCGGGTGCGTGCGCGAGGGTTCGGGCAACTGGCTCATCGTGATCTGATTGTTTGTTACCCATTCGGCATACGGTTGCTGTGAGGCAAGACGATGTTTGATCTCCTTGTCCGCTACGATTCGTCCTTCGACCGTATCCACCAAAAACATTTTTCCCGGCTGCAACCGGCCTTTCATCTTTACTTGCTCTGGCGCCACATCGAGCACTCCGACCTCCGACGCCATGATCACAACATCGTCATGCGTTACCACATACCTTCCTGGACGCAGACCATTGCGATCGAGCGTGGCGCCGATAACGCGGCCATCTGTAAACGCGACTGCTGCCGGACCGTCCCACGGTTCCATCATGCAAGCGTGATACTCATAGAACGCGCGCTTCTCCGGCTTCATGTGCGGATTTCCCGCCCACGCTTCCGGAATCAGCATGGCCATGGCGTGCGGCAAGCTGCGTCCTGCCTGAAGTAAAAGCTCCAGCGCATTATCGAAGTTGGCAGAATCGCTTCCACCCGGTTCGATAATCGGAAAAAGCTTTTTCAGATCGTCGCCAAAAAGCGGCGATGCCATCACTGACTGGCGCGCGTGCATCCAGTTCACATTGCCGCGGAGCGTATTGATCTCACCGTTATGCGCGATGTAACGGTAAGGATGCGCCCGCTGCCAACTCGGGAAAGTATTGGTGGAAAAGCGCTGGTGTACCAGGCACAGCGCACTGACGACTTCCGGATCGGAAAGTTCACGATAAAAATGCGTAAGCTGTGAAGCTAGTACCAGACCTTTGTAGACCACGGTTCGGCAGGAAAGTGACGGAATGTAGAAAGTGCTGGCGCTATCGTCGCCGGACTCGCGAATTGCGTTCTCCGCTCGCTTGCGCACCAGATACAACCTGCGCTCGAAAGCATCTTCATCTATTCCCGGTGGCCGTCCGACAAATATCTGCTGAATATACGGCTGCGATGCGCGCGCTACGCGTCCGATTGCCGAAGCGAACGTCGGCATGTCCCTCCAGCCGAGAACAGACAAACCCTCCTCACGCACGATGCGCTCAAGTATGCCTTCGCACTGCAACCGCGGATGCTTTTCCACGGGTAGAAACGTCATTCCCACGCCGTACGAACCAGGCAGCGGTAGTTCGAATCCCAATCTCACGCACTCACGCGCGTAAAACTTATGTGGAATCTGAATCAATATTCCGGCCCCGTCGCCAGTCTCGGCATCGCAGCCGCATGCCCCACGGTGCGCCAGATTCAGCAGCACCTGGATCCCATCGCGAAGGATGTCGTGGCTCTTTTCCCCGCGGATGCTGGCCACAAACCCAATCCCGCAGGCATCATGCTCCTGCGCAGGATCGTACAGACCCTGTGCAGGCGGGATGTCATTAATACGGTTTACGCGGGCCATCGCAGCATCTCCTGGAGATAACTTTGCAACCACGAAGCGGTGGTTCCTGGACTTGAGCCTAAGGCTGCGGGTGCAGCCCACACTCCATCCAAGGCTATCCGTCGATTCTGTGATAAGCCCTTGCAGCCAACAAGTACAACTCAGAATTTCGATGGAGTCGATGCGAATTTCCGAACTTTCGACCGCACGGCGAACGCAAGGCGAGCCACTTACCCTCAGTTTCAGCCAGACCTCCTATAATAACGGTCATGTCTGGTTCCGATCACTCCGCGATGCTTAAAGTGGCGATAACCGAAGCGCGCCAAGGCCTGAATGAAGGCGGCATTCCGATCGGGGCAGCGATCTTCGACGAAAGCGGTAAACTCCTCGGCACCGGGCATAACCGCCGCGTGCAAAATGGAGATCCGTCCCTGCACGGAGAGACCGACGCCTTCCGCAATGCCGGACGTCAGCGCAGTTATCGCAACCTGATTATGGTTACAACTCTCGCGCCCTGCTGGTATTGCAGCGGACTGGTGCGCCAGTTTGGCTTCAGAACGCTGATCGTTGGCGAGAGCCGCAACTTCCAGGGCGGCCTGGATTGGCTGCGCTCACTCGGGGTAAAGGTCGTCGATCTGGATTCTCAGGAATGCGCTTCCATGTTGCGCGAATACATTCGCCTGAATCCTGGAGTCTGGAACGAAGACATCGGGATTGAATGAGCATCTATGCTGTAGTTAGAACAATAGCTGCAAAGTCATCTGGATTTGGCGAGGTTGTCCGATAGTTTTGTTAGTCACCCCTAAACCGGACGGGCAGTTATAGAAGCCTGTGTTATTAGCGCTGCAACTTGTCGGCAGCGGCGGAGTCCCGATCACCGGAAATTGATTGTAAAACTGGTTTTGCGAAACATCGTCAATCGGGATGTCAAAGCTGGCGGTATTGGTCACGTTAAAGATATCGAAGCTGTATTTCAGCGACATGCGCTCAGTCAGCGAAGTGAGCTTTACGAACGAAATATCGGCGGCCTTTTGCCAGGATTGACGGAAGATGTTGCGCTGGCCTGTTGTGAAGTTGGTTTCAAAAGTATCACCCGCTGGGATGGCCCCTCCAAGATCGCCGGGACTCAGCAACGGCAGAGTAAAACAGCTTGATTTCAACGCAGGTGTACTGAAAGCACCAGAGGCGCCGGTAAGAGCATTCTTCGGAGTGCAACCCGGAGCCAGTGGAACGATGGGGTTCGTGATCCCGTCGTAGACACTATAGAAAATGCTGCCCACTGCGCCGGTGTAATCAATGATGCTATAAGGCTGGCCGCTCTGCAGCACGGTGGCTCCGTTAATCGACCAGCCGTCAGCTATCTTTTCCTTTATTGTGGACGCGGAGAAGAACTTAGGCACTTGGTAAACATAGCTGAAGTTAAAGACATGAGTGCGGTCGAAATCCGACGACCCATACGCCGATCGCAGATTCAACGGATTGTTGCCGTTGAAAAACAGTCCCATGCCACTCTGTTCGTCCAGCGCGTGCGAGTAAGTGTAAGAAAAACCAACCTGTAACCCATGACTCATACGCTTTTCTATATGAGTCTGAAGGGCGTTGTAAGCAGAAACTCCCGCGGCTTTGTAGGACTCCGACTCCGCCGAGTACCCAATATAAGGTACGCGTAGATCGACGTTACCACCTTCGTAGTTGGCTAGATAGGGTTGACCGTTCGGCAGATTCTGAAAGTTGAAATTAGAATCGACGACCGTATAGCCATAGGTGTAGTCCTGCTCAAACCGCGTGCCGGGGCGGATCGGATTCGTGGGGCTCGCGATCCCCGCTTGATTGAAAGGAACGGGAATGACGCCGTGGCGCCCGAGGTTGCCCACATAACCAACTTCGAAGGCCAGATCGTTGCGCGGCTGCCATTGAAAATCCAGCGTGTTGTTGATCGTGTACGGAAGTTTATTCGCACGGTTATAAGTGGCGAAGGAAAAAAGTTGCTGTCCTTGTGCAATCCCCGCGGCAACCCCCGTTCCCGGCACGCCCGTGTTCGGAAGGTAATTGGTGATATCCGCGGGATTCCCACTCGGAGCCGGCCCCAGCGTCGCTCCCCACGGATTCGCTAGCGAATACACCTGATCGACGCCAGGGGTCGTATTGCAAGTGGGAATAAACCCCTCATAGAAAGTTTCCGTACTGGGGCTGCACGACTGCGCATTCACGTACGGTGGAGTCTGATTCACTCCAAACGGCCCACCGTTAATCACGCCCTCCGCAAAGCCCGGAGAAAGATACGAATACAACTCTCCGCGGTCGTAGTAAATTCCGATGCCCGCGCGGACCACCACCTTGTCGTTAAACTTTTTCGGACTCCACGCCACCCCCAGACGCGGCGCCAATCCCCACTGCCGCCCGGTGAGCGTCGTGTTGCTGACACCTTTCGTGGGAAACAATTTATTATTGCCCGCGATGATGAATCCGTTCGACGCAATCGTATCGTTCGCCGCATCATAGGAGTACAGGGAAGGATCGAAATTGAAAATACGTCCGTATTTTTCAGTGAGCCCACCATCCCAGTCGAAGCGTAGCCCGGCAGTCAAACTGAGGTTGGAGCGAAATTGAAATTTGTCCTGAACATACGCCCCGGATTGTCCTGCTCGGTAATACCGGTTGGCGTTTCCCTGAAGAAACTTGGTAGTGGTGAAATCGTCGTTAGTAGTGACGAAGCCCTGGATGAATTGCGAAAAATCCGCTGTGGAAATAATTCCCTGGTTGGTTCTTTCGTCGCGGGTATTAAGTTGTGTGTAGGCATAACTGCCACCGAATGTGGCCGTATGTTTGCCATGAGTCCAGATGGCATTTGCCGAGGGCATAATGCGGTTCTGGAATACTCCCGTAAACGCGCCTTGCGACGCCGCGCCCTGTCCGATGGTGAGAAACTGCAGATTAGAGATACCGCCCACATTCGCCGAACTGGAGAGCCCGAGTGGATCCACTATGCTGATCCCGGGGAAGAAAGACGAACCGAATGTATTGATCTGCGGCGTCCCGGTTTGCGCGGCGAACGACTGCGGCGAAAACGGCTGCGCGATCGTGCTGTAGACCTTCTCGCGAAGAATGCCGAGAACTTCCGCCACGCTCAGGTTAGAGCGGAGCGTCTGCGTGTTGGTAATCGAGGCTACCTGGCTGCCAGCATCGAGATGTTGAGCGAAGCCCGCAACGTTCGAGTACGCATAAGGAGCGACGCTCGGATCATGCTGATAGTAATATTTCACCGACACTGTGTCCTTCGCGCTCTTGTTCCAATCCAAGTCGGTGACCGCCTGATCGGCTGTGAAATAAGCCGTTCCGGGGGCAATCGCATTCTCGGGAAAGGTCGGGGTTGCAGTCTGCCCGTCCCACGAAGGGATCAGATATTGGCCATTCGGCAGTTTGTATTGAAAAAGCGCCACCGCGATAGGATTGACGGCGCCGGTTTGCAGCAGGTTTGTTCCCCAATACGTATCCGAAATCGTCTCCAGCGCGGTCTGTGAGCGGTCATCCGTAAGCCCCTGCGGAACTAACATTCGCGAGAGCCCGATCTCTTGGTCCGAATCGTGCAAGTGTTGGTAGCTGACAAAGCCGAACAGCTTGTTTTTGATCAGCGCCCCGCCCAAGGTTCCGCCCACGGTGTAACGATGCAACTGCGGAACTTTATCGTTCTTAGGAATATTCGGATCCTGCTTGTAAAAAAACGGAGCCGCATTCAGCCAGTCCGTACCACGGTGTACATAACCACTGCCGTGGATCGTATTGGTGCCTGAGGCTGTGCTCATATCGATATGAGCCCCGCTGGTCGAACCCTGCTGCGCGTCGTACATCGAAGTATTCACGCGGAGTTCCGTAACCGTTTCCGGAGCCGGCGTCGGCAATGCCTGGCCAATCGCCAAATAGACCGATGCCGTGCTTTGAATGGGCGCGGCGCTCGTGCTGGCTGAGTTAGCCACGCCAGTGTTGTTCACAATGCGGGCCGAAGCCACCTGGCTCGTACTCTTGCCATTGAAAAGGTTGCTGGCATCTACACCGTTTAACAGAAAACTGTTGCTTGTATCGCGCTGCCCATTGGCCCAGATCGGCTGGTTTCCCAATCCGCTGTTAGCTCCCGTTCCGCCCGGTAACTCGGCGTTCACGCCCGGAGAAAGAATCGCCAGCCCGGTGAAACTTCCCGTTGGCAAGGGCACCGCCTCGATCTGATTTCTGTCGAGGACATATCCGTTCGTCGTGTCAACCGAGTTCATCATTGGATCGGCCTGCACCTCCACCACCGTGCCCACCTGGCCGACTGGCAACACAGCATTCACCGCCACCGTGCGGTCGGCCTGCACCGTAATGGAAGGCACCTTCTGGGTCTCGAACCCGTCATGCGTGAACGTAATCGTGTATGCGCCGATCGGCAGGTTTACAAAGTCGTAGCTGCCATTCGCGTTGGTCTTTTGCGTTCGCGTCAATTTTGTTTCATCGCCCACGATCGTCACTGAGGTCTCCGGCAAGACGCCGCCTGTCTTGTCCGTGACTGTGCCGGTGATGCCGCCAAGCGTCTGCTGCGCCTGCGCCAGAGGGGCGAAAACCGGTATATACAGAAGCGACGCCAGCAGAAGAGCAGCAAGCCGAATCCTGTTTTTCATGATTGACCTCACTAATAATATTTAAGCGGACGCCTGCCCAGACCGCTGGCTGGCGACCGAAAATAGTAGATCGATAATATTGTTCGCGGCAGAGAGGGTCGTTCCGGCCGCCCGCAAAATAACTGGATGACTTTACACCAGTGCTCTAAAGAACGAAAGGGTTCCTTCAGTCAAAATTTCTTTGCCGCCGATTAGATATTTTTATGCTGTGCTGATTCGGAGAGGCTGATTTCCGCGAGTCAGTCAGCTTGTAGAAAGTCGCTTTTCTTTCCTCCGCGCGTGAACAAAAAACCACAACAGGCCCGCGACCAAATAGGCGAGATAAATATAAGGCAACTTCCCGTACGGCCCTTCCGGCACCGGATAAAAATTCCCCACCAGCGCGAGCAGCATAGCCAAGCCGGCGAGCCAGGGAACGACTTGCGCTCCGGAACGATAAACACCGTGGTTGCGCAAGTAGCGTGGCAGCGCAATACAAACTAAAGCATAGGCGACGATAAACCCGTAAGTTGCCAGCGATCCCAGCCAGCCATAAACATCCAAACCGCTGGCCCTGCGCGCCGCCAGCACCGCCACCGGCAAAAGTGCCGCAATGCCTGTGATGATTACAGCCCGGCTCGGTGTTTGATTCCGAGCATGCGTATTCCCCAACAAGCTGTGAGCCAGTCCGTTGTGAGCCATGAGCATGAGAACTCGCGCGGCCGCTGTAATGCACGCCAGTGTTCCAGCAAACAAACTCACCAGAGCTCCGATATCGATCAGCAACCCCAGCACCGGAACGCCGCCCACGCGTGCCAGCACATACATCGGCGCCTGACTTGCGCCCAAATCCTGACCCGCGGCATGAAATCCCAACACTTCCGCATACGCGCAGATCGTAAAAAACACTCCAGCAAGAACGGCGCTCTGGATAACCGCACGTGGAATCGTCCTGAGGGGATCGCGCGCCTCTGCTCCCAGCGTGGTCGCGCTCTCAAAGCCAACAAAGCTGAACAGCGCTAACACGAGACCAAGCCGAAGTCCACTACCGCTCATGCCGCGCAAGTGCAGTTGCTCCGCATCTACGCGCCAGCCGTGCCGCACCAGCAACAGCGTCACCACGATCACAATCACGGCGACCGACGCAGCCTCAATCCAAAGCATCAGCCGCGCCGAAATCTTCACGTCGTGGTATGCAACCCAGATCGAAACTCCGGTCACCAGCGCAGCCAGTAACACAGCAGAGACGACGTGGCCGGTCGCATCCCGCAGCAGCAGATTCGCATAATGGTAGAAGCCGCCGATAACGCTCGAACCCGTTGCCACATAGGCAAGCAATAAACTCCACGCTACGGTAGCGCCGAGCCACGGAGGCAAAGTCATCGCAGCGTAAGTGTAGAGAGAACCGGGTGAGGCTGAAAGCCGCGCGTAGCGCCCAATACACAATGCCACAAGCAACACGGCCACCGTTGCGAGTGCGTATGCGAGCCAGGTTCCGTTGCCGGCAAGCGCGCACACCAGTGGAATCGTCGCTGCCGGCGTCGTAGTCGGCGCCATCGTCGAAACCGACTGCGCCAGCGTTTCCATAGGAGACAGAATCCCGCGCCGCAACCCGTAGTCTGTGTCCTCCGAACTCTCCGTCGCCGTTGCCTCCATGCCGAACCCGTCCTTCCGCAAAAATCAGACTGGCGACGGATTGTACAACATGACTCGCGCGACTCATGAAAAGTGACCTGGAAGGAGCGGTAATATATAGGCAGCGTCCCGCGGATTTTGAACGCCTCTGCGTCAGGCGGGAGAGGAATCGCTTCCATGAAACTGGATAGACCGATACTGCAACGCCTTCCTAAGGTTCTTTTGCACGAGCATCTGGATGGCGTCCTTCGTCCACAAACTGTCATCGATCTCGCCAAAGAATCGGGATACAAAGATCTTCCCACCAGCGATCCGCAGGCCCTCTCGCAGTGGTTTTTCCGCGGAGCGAATCAAGGCAGTCTCGCGAAGTATCTCGAAGGTTTCGTCCACACCATCGCCGTCATGCAAACCGAAGAAGCTCTGCAACGCATCGCTTACGAACAAGCCGAGGATTTAAGCCGCGACGGAGTTATTTATTTCGAAACTCGCTTCGCTCCGCTCTTTCACACCCGCGAAGGACTCACTCATCAGCAAATTGTTTCGGCTGTGCTGAAGGGTCTGGAACGCGCGCGCAAGGATTTCGGAATCGCCTCCGGCTTGATCATTTGCGCCATGCGCAACATGAACACCTCTCTCGAAATGGCGGAACTGGCAGTTGATTTCCGTGCCCGCGGTGTTGTGGGCTTCGACCTTGCCGGAGAGGAGGGGGGCTATCCTCCAAAGAAACACGTCGACGCGTTTCATTACATCCAGCGCGAGAATTTCAACATTACGGTTCACGCCGGCGAAGGCTACGGCAAGGAGTCGATCTGGCAGGCCATTCAGTATTGCGGCGCGCACCGCATTGGCCACGGGACGCGCCTGATTGAGGATATCGCGATCGCCGACGGCAGAGTAGTAAAGCTCGGCGATCTGGCACAATACGTTCTCGACAAACGCATCCCGCTCGAAATTTGCCTGCTCAGCAATGTTCACACCGGCGCCACGCCTAGTCTGGCGGAGCATCCGTTTAAGATTCTTTACCAGGAAAAATTCCGCGTCACACTCAACACCGATAACCGCCTGATGAGCAGCACAACCATGACTAAGGAATTCGAAGCCGCCGCTGAAACCTTTGGCCTGACTTTGGCCGACTTCGAAAAGATCACGATCAATGCGATGAAGAGCGCTTTCCTGCCTTACAAAGAGCGCATCGATTTCATCTACTCCGCCATCAAACCTGGCTACGCGAAAGTCCGCGAATCACTTGGCGCAAACTGATCGCCTTGCTCTCATGCCGACAACGCTGCCAGAGTTTCGGCGAGTACCAGCGTTCCTCGCGCAATGTCATCCGGATCGGCGTACTCATCCGGCCGGTGGCTGTATCCGTTGCGACATGGAATAAACAGCATCGCCACGGGCGCTATGAGTGCCATGAAAAGGGAATCGTGATAGGCGCGGCTCACCATGCGAAGAAACTGAAATTCGTGATTGCCGCAAGATTGAGAAATTACCTCGATGATCTGAGGTGCGCAATCCGCTGGTGCGTCGGCGTTGAGCAACTCTAAATTGGCCGATACACTCCGCTCCATCGCGACCGAATAACACGCGGCCTCAATCGCCTTCATGACACGGTCGCGCCGCTGCAAATCCGTGTCGCGGACATCAACGCTCAGTCGCACCTGGCTGGGAATGCTATTTACCGCACCGGGAAACACTTCGCAGATTCCGACCGTCGCGACGGTATCGATTGCTCCGCTGGTTCGCGCCGCGCTCTCAATCGCCAAAATCATCTCAGCCGCCGCGCAGAGAGCGTCGCGGCGCTCCGGCATCAAAACACTGCCCGCGTGTCCACCCGCGCCATCGATCAAAATCCGAAGACTGGCGGGCGCCGCAATGTTCGTAACAATGCCAAGAGAAACTTGCCGGCGCTCCAACAGCGGTCCCTGTTCAATGTGCAACTCGATGAATGCTTTGTAATGGCCCGCCGGCAACTGAACCTCCTCGAGTTTCCCTTCAAACCGCGCACTGCGTCGAACTTCGTCGAGTGTTGCTCCATCTTGGTCGGCAAGCTTTCGGGCCGCATCCGGAGAAAGCGTGCCGGACAGAAGCCTGCTTCCAATACACCCGATGCCGAAACGCGTCGGTTCCTCTGATGTAAAAATCAGCAATTCAATCGAGTGTTTCGGACGAAATCCGCTCACGCGTAAGGCCCGTATTGCTTCTAAGCCACCGAGCACGCCGACGACTCCGTCGTATTTTCCTGCGTTCGGGATGGCGTCGATATGTGAGCCAGTGCCGATCACAGCTGCTTCCGGATCGGAACCACTCCAACGCGCAAAGGTATTTCCAACCGCGTCCTCGCGCACGGTAAGGCCGGCTTCTTGGCAGCGCTCTCTCATCCACGCTCGTGCCTTAAGGTCCGTCGGAGTGAAAACCACTCGTGTCACGGCCGGAGGCTGAGCGTCGGAAAACGAAGCCAGGATCTCGATTTCGGAAAGCAGCCGATCTCGGCCAATAGTGAGGCTCATCCTACAGGCTCGCCAGGGGATGCCTGTTCCAGTTTTTATAGATCAGATATTTTGCCGGCACCTTGCCGATCGCTCCAAACCACTGGGGACACCACGGCCCCGTCCAAATGAAATCTCCTACGGTCACCGGATACCAGGAATCGCCGAGCCTATAGATTCCGCCGCCTTCCAGCATGATGAACCCGTGTTCCATCACATGCATCTCCACCATGCTGAGTGAAGATCCAGGTTGATACACCATGGTGTTCACAGCAAAATCGAAACTCATCTCATCCGGAAGCAGGCATTTCACCAGCAAGGTTGGGTCGTCTCCCAGAGGATGCGATGCGACCGCATCTTCATGCGAGATAATTAAGCATGGCCGCACGACGGCATCGATTGTCTGATAAGCCTTCTCGACTACAACGGCACGACTCCCGTTTTCGCTCATGACTCGATGGCTTAGTCCTTCGGGAATGTAGGCGTATCCGCCCGCACTCAACTCGCTCGATTTTCCCGAAACCTCCACCTTCAACTTGCCCTCGATCACAAAAACAAAACGCTGCGCGCTTGTGCACCCCAGTTCTCCACCCGCTTCAAACTCGGCTGTATACTCCGCGAACTTCGCGCCCAATGCGGGGCCGACGTGAACGACTGCGGAGCATCTTTTCATACCGGGCAATCTAGTGCGAACAAAACTGTCCGCAGTCAGGAGCAGATGGTTCGGCTGTTGCGAGCTTCGTGTGCTGCCAAGGTTATGCACGATTCGTCCTCGTATAAAATTCGGGCGAAGAGGCCAAACCATCAAGGAGATGCAATCCGCACTCGATGGCCCTTTCAACGTCCTCGATTGCCACCGATTCCGCCGGATCGTGGCTAATGCCGCCGGGAGTCCGAAGAAAAATCATCGACGTTGGGACTTTTTCCGCCAAAATCATCGCGTCGTGTCCTGCGCCGCTCACCATCGTGTGCGGCTCGCATCCTGCTTTGACGATGGCCCGTTCGACCTCACCTGTAAGAAACGAATCCATCGCAACCGCAGCCTGACTCAAGCGAAAATTCTCCCGCACTGATAATCGGCGGCGCATCGCAATTTCATTAGCGAGGCGAATCAGTTCCTCAACAGCTCGGTTGCGACTCTCGTCTGACCTGTGACGAAGGTCGAGGGAAAGTCGAGCCTCGGCTGCGATCACGTTTATTGCTCCAGGCCTGGCTTCGATCTTGCCTACCGTCGCAACTAAACTAGGCACCCGTTGGGCCTCGCGCTCTACCGCGCCAATCCACTCCGCGGCGCCTGCAACCGCATCGCAGCGCAGATGCATAGGCGTCGTACCCGCATGGTTCGCGTGGCCGACAAAAGACAATTCGAGACGGCTTTGCCCCGCAATCGCTTCCACCGCCGCCAGTGGCAAGTTCAATTCTTCCAGAACCGGCCCTTGTTCGATATGAAACTCAAGATATCCCAGTACATCGTTCTTCAATTCTGCCTGAGAAATTTCCTCGGGTTCCAGCCCAAAATTCTCGATGGCTTTCCGCACGGAAATGTCTTGTGCATCGCAAACATTCAAAAGCCCCTCATCAAGTCGGCCCACGAGCGCCCGGCTTCCGATGAATGGAATTCCAAAGCGCACTCCTTCTTCTTCGGAAAAACCCACAACCTCGACAGCGAAAGGAAGTCTTCGTCCTTGCAACCCGTCCAACAAAGCAATCGCCAATACAACTCCCAGGATGCCATCGTATGGCCCAGCATTGGGAACGGTATCGAGATGCGATCCTATCAAAAGCCTGGGAGCATTGCATTCGCAGCCCGGATAAACCGCCCGAAGATTTCCCGCAGCATCAATCCGGACCTGAGTGCCCAGCGACTCCATCCATCGGGCGATTTCAGTGTGACACTCACGCATCGGCGGAGAGAGAAACGTTCGACGTGTACTGCCCGGATCTTCCGTAAACGAAGCCAAACGAACGCATCGTGCGATAACTTCAGCGGCCCGATTTGTGATCGGAGTAGTCATCACGAATTCAAGTTCTAAGCCGAGCAGTCTTATGCTTCGCGGATAACCTTCGCCGCCACCCAGCCGGCGCTCACCAATGCAACCAGAATCTCCCAGCCGTAAGCGCTTCCGTACGTTGCAACCGGGAAGTGATTGCTGATCATGATAAAGACCACCGGCACAGCCATGAATGTATTGTGCTTGGAGCGCAATTTAGCCTGTGCGCCGAGCGCCGCGTCGAACGTTTCTCCCGCCGCCGCGGCTGCGATCATTTTGCGCTGCGAAGGAAGAATGCAAAACCAAACGTTGGCCGTCATGATCGTTCCCATCATCGCGCCCACATGAATGTAAGCGGCGCGTCCGCTGAAAACATGCATCAATCCCCACGCGGCCACTGCAATCATCAGCAGTGAGAATACGGCGAACCCCGTTTCCGACTTGCCCAAAGCCGAGCGCGCCGCCAGATCGTAAACAATCCAACCGCCCACCAGCGCTGCGAGTCCAATGGCAATCCCGCAGCCCTGCGAAATGGCGGTAACATCGGGATCGATCAGTCCGGAACTCGAGTAATACACCAGGAAGAGCAGCGCCATTCCACTAAGCCACGTCAACAGCGCTTCCCAGCGAAACCAGTGAACTTGCTCCGGCGCCACCTTCAGCGATTTCTGCCGATCAACTGCATAGAACCCACCGCTGTGCACCATCCACAGCGAGGGCGTTGCGCCATTTGCGGCGGCATTCTTCGCGAGCCGGTTGAATTGCCGGTCGAGCCAAGTGAAATAATATGTTTGCCCGACCCACATGATCCCCGCGAAAACGTGGAACCACCGCACTAATAGGTTCAGCCATTCGCGGATCGACGAGCTCACTTTTTCAACTCCATGTCAGAACCCGTCACTCAACTTCCTCGGTACGTCGTATACCCGTTCGGGCTCAACAGCAGCGGAATGTGAAAATGCGTCTCGCCCTCCCGCGCCTGAAACGTAACGACCGCTACTGGATACAATGCCTCGATTCTTTGCGGCCCATAGTAGCTTCCCATGTCAAAAATCAAACGATATACCGTCGCGGATAGATCCTCGCCCTCCGGCAATAATTGGGGACACCTGCCATTGAGGTCTGTTGCTGCCAAATTCACCAGCCGCCAGTCTCCCGCCGCATCCTGTCTTTCCAGTCGCACCAGAACGTTCCCAGCAGGCTTGCCCAGAACAATATCGAGAATGTGAGTCGAAATGCGTCTCATGACTCAAGCCATTTATTCAATCGGATCTGTGTTATCTGGCGCTGTTGCTCCACTGCCTCGTGAAGTTCGGTTGCCACATCATTTCTCAGGCGGCGCAGAAGAATCTCGAGCATTTCCCCTGCCGATTTTCCCGTCGCACAAACAATGAAGATCCGATCGAAGCGCTTTTCGTATTCTCGATTTGCATCCGACAATGCAATCTTCACGGCATCTTCGGCATTCTGTGCATCGCGTTGCTCCTGCGCCGACCATTCTACAGACTGCGCCGATGGAAGCTTCGCTGAAGTCGATGGTACGCGCGAGTCCCCAATTCTCGGATGACTCTCGAACGCTTCCATCCAATCCACCGGCGTGAGATTGCGCCAGACTTCGTCTGACCCAGAGAGCAAAACAGCCTCGTTCTCGACCGGTCTTCTCGCCGCCATCCCCTCCGCCCAAGATTTCGACCCGCAACAAGGCAGAATCTGTTGTACCGCTTCTTCGACCGGAAGACGATTCCATAGCGCCAGAATCGAGTTCATTTCTTCGCTCGTCCGCCCAGCGTTCAATCGATTCAAGAACTCAACCACAAGATTGCCAGCAACCGCCCTGCGATATCTCGCTGTGGAACGGATATCGTCAATCGGCTGGATCTCAGTTTCCGCAGCCTTTCTCGCAGCCAACAGCAGATCGGAATCGATAACTTTCCCTTGCAAAGTCCTCTCAGTCTCCCACAGCCGCAGCGGCACCGGCGCGACGCTTCCCAGCGCGATGCGAGTATCTTCCACTACGCCGCCAGCCACACGTCCAAGCGCGGCGATACATACTTTCGAAATTGCCTGTGAATTGCGCGCCCCAACCTTTCGTGCATGGCTAAAATATCCGGCGAACCTCCGCGGCAGGCACACGGTTTGAACCAGTTCATCGGCGGCTAGCAAAGTTTTTTTGTAGCCCCTGTGAAAATCCGCGTATGCCAGACGGCGCTCACCGCGCGCGGATACCAGGATCAACTCCGCGTCATACACCAGCAGAGCGGGCAATGAGTCGGCAGCCGGCGATGCGTTCACGATATTACCCCCGATCGTTCCTCGATTCTGATTCGCGATTCCGCCCGTCCAGCGCGCCGCACTGTTCAGCAGAGGAAACTCGCGCTCCACAACTTCATTATTGCGTAGATCGGTATAAGTGCATCCCGCACCAATCCGAATTTCGCCTGCAGTCACCTCAATGTGCCGCAACCCGGGAAGATTCCAAATGCTCACCAATTTTCGCGCCGGAAGCTTCCCGGCCGCGTACTGCACCATCACGTCGGTCCCGCCGGCAATCGGAAGCCATCTCCCTGGCTCACTCGCCAGCAGCGCGACCACCGCATGCAGACTGCCGGGCGCAACCATTTCATACTCGGCGGGATTCGATCTCACGCCTTCGTCCTAGCCCGCGCCGCTTCGGCTACTGACCGAATAATGTGGCTATAGCCGGTGCAGCGACAAAGATTTCCGGAAAGTCCTTCCCTGATTTCTGCCGTCGCCGGCTCTGGTTTTCCGTTCAATAAATGCACCGCCGCCAGAATCATTCCCGGTGTGCAGATGCCGCACTGTGCGCCGCCGTTCTCGATAAAGGATTTCTGCAAGATGTGCAGCGTATCGCCCGATGCGAGCCCTTCGATCGTCACAATATTTGAGCCTTTCGCCTGCAACACAGGGACAAGGCAGCTATTCACCAGCGTACCGTCCATCAACACCGAGCACGACCCGCACTCGCCTTCTCCACAACCCTCTTTCGCGCCAGTCAGCTTCAGTTGCTCTCGTAAAACATCTAGCAGCCGCTCCATGGGATAAGCACGAACATTCTTATGCTCACCATTCACTGTGAATGAGATCTCGCTCCTGGCAGGTCTTTCGGAAGAATCCATTATCGGTCTTTTCCTCCGAAATCAACTTTGCTCTCATGCTGCGCCACCATTAGTTCCTCGCCATTCATACGATCCATAATTTCTTCCGGAAGTAGCGGAATTGAATCGAAATGAATTCCCAGCGCGTCTGACACGGCGTTGATGATCGCCGGCGCGGGCCCATCGATCGGCAATTCGCCAATCCCCTTCGCGCCATAAGCTCCGTAAACATTTCCCAACTCTTCAAAAAAAACACGAATCGGCGGCAGGTCGTTCGCGCCCGGCATAATGTAATTCGTCATCTGCCCGTTCTGCATTCGCCCCTTTTGCCAGACAACTTTTTCGTAGAGGCTGAATCCGATCCCTTGCGCGACGCCGCCAATAATTTGCCCAGCCGCTAGAAGTGGATGAAGAACCTTCCCAACTTCTTGTAGAGCAACAAAGTCATCCACTGACACACTGTAAGTTGTCAGATCGACCGTGATCTCGGCAATGTAAACCGCCCAGGCGAATGCCGCGTAGGCCTCGCCTCTATATTTTTCATCGTCCCAGAAAACGTCGGGAGGCGGCTCGTAACGCGACCAGGAGCGGAATTCTCCATGTGTCTCGACGTGTTCCCGGCACGCCCGCCGGAACTCTTCCACGCTATAAACTTCGCCAAGCAGCTTGCGCGAAGCCAGCGTCTGCTTAATTCCCAGCGCCGCCGAGTGGACCAACTTCCCAACCACCATCACCGTGCGCGAAGCAACCGTCGGCCCGCTGTTGGGCACCTCGAATGTATCCGACTGAGCCACACTCACTGACTCGTACGGCAAGCCGAGAGCCTCGGCCGCAATCTGGCTGAGAACGGTTTTCGTTCCCTGGCCAAACTCTGTGCTCGAAACCAACACGCGCACGCTGCCATCGGCGCACGCTTCTACACCAACAACGGAACTGAGATAACGCTCCCCCGAGCCCGTGAATCCCGCACCGTGCAGAAACGCGGCGATGCCGATGCCTTTTTTTGTCGTCCCAGACTGACTTTCGCTCGCGAATCGATTCTTCTTTGCGTGATAATCCGCAAGCTCCAACCCGCGCTCGAGCAACTTCCCGAGATCGATCGGCTCGCGCACCACTTGCTCTGTCGTGGTAGCCTGTCCCGGTTGCAGAAAATTTCTGCGCCGGATCTCAACCGCAGAAAGTCCCACCGTCTGTGCAATACGATCCATGTGCCGTTCCATGGCGAACAAACTCTGCGGCGCGCCAAACCCACGAAATGCCCCATGCGGCGGCGCATTCGTAGCAACTGCCTTCGCGTGGATGCGAACGTTTGGCCAGTAGTACGGTCCACCGGCATGAATCGCCCCGCGCGAAAGCACCACCGAAGACAATGTCGCATACGCGCCGCCATCGATCGTGAAGTCGATCTCACCTGCCAAAATCTTGCCATCCTTGCTGACGGCCGTCCGGTGGCGCGTGCGCGAGGGATGCCGCTTGGTCGTCGCCACCATATCTTCCATGCGGTCATAAATAATCTTCACGGGCTTTCCGGATTTCATCGCCAGCAGTGCCGCATGACCCGCGATCATCGACGGATATTCTTCCTTGCCGCCGAATGCCCCTCCCGTTTCCATCTGCACCACCCGAACTTTTTCCCCCGGCAAATCGCATAGTGCCATCAGGGCTTTATGAATGTAATAAGGGCATTGGAGCGATCCCCACGCCGTGATTCCCTGCGCTGCGTCGAACGCCGCGATCATCCCGTTGTTCTCGATGTAAAGTTGCTCCTGCGCTCCGGTTGTGTACTCGCCCTCCACGATATAGTCGGCTTTCTCCCAAATGCCGCCGACATCGCCCTTCTCGATCAAATAGGTTTTAAAGACGTTGTCTTCGCCCCAGATAGTTTCGGAACAGCTTTCGCTTTCTTCAATAGTAAAAATAGTCGGTAGGGGCTCGTAGTCGATCCTTACTGCCTCGACCGCCGCCGGTAGAACATGGCGGTCAGGATGAGCCAACAACAGAATTGGCTCCTCAGGATGGTTGACGATTTCATTCGCCAGACATGGCTGGTCATCGCCAATCAGAGCGATGCAATTTTTCCCTGGAATATCCTTTGCAGTGACGATGACGAATTCGTCCCATTCGATTTCTGGCGAGAACGTAATTCTTCTGATTCGCCCGCGCGGTATCCGGCTGCGCACCGTCGCGCCGAAAATCATGCCCGGTAGAATCATGTCATCGACGTACTGCGATCTTCCGGTTACCTTGTCCCGTCCCTCTTTGCGCGGAACGGATTGGCCGACAATGCTGTCGCGATTCATATTTCTCATCCCGCGAAGCGGCCCGCATTTGCGGATGGGATAGTGTAAGCCAGACTAGACATCAGCGGCGCGAAAGTCATAAGGAGGGTTTAAAACCCAGATCCTTCAGGCGGAAGTTTACGAGGCTATATTCACGCCCACTAGGTTCGCCCGGAAATTTTCCCTCCGAGAACACAGCCAGCCCTCGTAGATAAGTAGCCTTCACCATGCCACGCAGCCTCTCGCCTAAATACGGAGAAACTGGGTGTCTGTAGTGCAATCCAGCTTCGCTCACAACAAATTCGCGCTCGGACTCAAACACCACAAAATCAGCATCGAATCCGGCCGCAATTCGCCCTTTACGAGAACCGCAACCCGCCAGTCGCGCCGGAGCCTCAGCCATCCATTTCGCCAGATCGATCATCGTGAACCCACGCCTGCTGGCTTCGGTCCACATAACTGGCAGCGCGATAGACAAGCTTGCAATCCCGCCCCACGCCTTTCGAAAATCGCCCTCGCCCATACGCTTCATCACGGGAGGACAGGGCGAATGGTCAGTGACGACCATATCGATCGTTCCATCCCGAAGGCCCTCCCATAATTTCTCGCAATTCTCTCGGCTGCGAATGGGTGGCGCGCATTTGCTCAGGGTCGCACCGTCCGCAATCGTTTCGGCCGATAAGTGCAGATAATGCGGGCAAGTCTCTACACTTATCCGGAGTCCCTCCGCGCGTGCCGCTCGTAGCTCTTCCAGCGCCAGACAACTCGAGAGATGCACAATGTGCAAACGAAAATTGTATTCCCGGCACAACGATAGCATCATTCTGATCGCAGCCAATTCGGCTTCATCTGGACGCGATCGAAGGTAAGTCGAATAGCGATTCCAATCGGAGTCGCTTAAAGCTACTGTCGCCCGATCAATCGGACCTGGAAGCTCCGCGTGCACCAGCAGGGGAAGCCCAGTCCGGGCAACGTGCGGCAACGCCGCTCGCAGCTCCGCTTCAGTCACCATCGTGAAACCGTCGATGCCAGGGTGAATCAGAAAACATTTAAATCCCGACACTCCAGCGGCCGCGAGAGCTTCAATGTCATTTTGGTTATTGTGTACCACTCCGCCCCACGCCGCCCAATCGACGCGGCATCTGCCTTGAGCCGCCGCACGCTTGGCTCCCAACGCCGCCACATTCGTCGTCGCGGGAAGGCAGTTTAGCGGCATATCGACCACCATGGTGTGGCCTCCCGCCGCCGCTGCCCGCGTTCCGGTTTCAAATCCTTCCCACTCCGCCCGGCCCGGATCGTTGATATGTACGTGGGAATCTACAAGCCCAGGAAGAATCGCCGCATCGCCGAAGTCGTGGACTTCACAACTTTCGGAGGGAATTTGATGCGGATCAAGCACTGATTTGATTTGCTCACCTTCTACTAAAATGGCCGCCGGGCGAATCTCTTCTGCCGTCACTACGCGACGAGATAAGTAAGCTTGCAAACTCAAAACCTCTACTCCCCCGAAACAACTTTCACGATAACTCGAGCGAAAAGCATTTACGAAATTCTAACTCCCGGCATATACTCGCTTCTCGGCGAAGCGGCTGCGAAACGCCCATGTCGACTATATTGCAAGTTCGCGGGTTGCTAGCGCCGGCATTCCCGAACAATTGCGTATAGACCGAGCGAACACATGGACAATCCTTTCATGGCCCGCGCCATTCAGCTATCAATCGAGAACGTCTACTCCGGGCGTGGCGGTCCCTTCGGCGCAGTCGTAGTAAGAGATGGCACGATTATCGCCGAAGGCGCTAATCAAGTCACTTCCACCAATGATCCTACCGCTCACGCCGAAGTGATTGCCATTCGCGAGGCCTGCAAGAAACTCGCCGCGTTCGATCTCGAAGGCTGCGAAATATATACCTCCTGCGAGCCTTGTCCCATGTGCCTCGGCGCAATCTATTG
Organism: uncultured Acidobacteriaceae bacterium; assembly: GCA_963818235.1. Classification (GTDB taxonomy): domain Bacteria; phylum Acidobacteriota; class Terriglobia; order Terriglobales; family Acidobacteriaceae; genus Sulfotelmatobacter. The sequence continues at coordinate 248,128 of CAWFRI010000003.1, read as the reverse complement.
GGCCCGCCTTTCCCGCGTTTATTTTGCCAATGCCGATGAAGACGCGTCTGAGATCGGATTCGACGATTCGCTTATCTACCGCGAAATTGCGCAACCACACTCCCAACGTAAAATTCCAATGATACAAATCATGCGCGATCAAGCCCTGGCGGCCTTTCGTGCCTGGGAAAACAAACCCAACAAAATCACGTACTAGAGTTTTCCGAGCGCTCGTCTTTGTTCCAAAGGAAAATCATTGATCGATCGCTACTTTAAGCTTACCGAGAATCGGACGTCCATCAAGCAGGAGATGTTGGGCGGCCTCACCACCTTCGTGACGATGGCTTATATCGTCGTGGTGAATCCTCAGATTCTGGCGCAGGCGGGAATGCCGCCCGATGGTGTAGTCTTCGCCACCTGCGCTTCAGCTGCCGTGGCCACTCTGGTGATGGGACTTTATGCCAACTATCCCATCGCCTTGGCGCCGGGGATGTCCCTCAACGCCTACTTCACGTATTCCGTTTGCCTGTCCATGCACGTTCCATGGCAGACGGCACTCGCGGTAGTCTTCTTTTCCGGCGTGCTCTTTCTCGTGCTCACCGTCACGCGCGTTCGGGAGCAAATTGTCAACGGCATGCCGGATTGCCTCAAGCACTCGACTGCGGCAGGAATCGGCATGTTTATCGCTTTTGTCGGATTGCGCAATGCGAAGCTCGTCGTCGCCAACTCCGCCACGTTTGTCGGTCTGGGCAGTTTCGCCGACAAAGATGTTCAAACCGCCTGCTTCGGCCTGGTCCTTACGTTGATCCTAATGTCGCGAAAACTCCATGGCGCAATTCTCGTAGGCATTCTTGGTACTGCTATGCTGGGAATTCTGCGTGGCATCACGAGTTGGCCGGCCGCGATCTTCGCCATGCCGCATCCTTCCTCCACTTTCTTGCAGCTTGATTTTCGCGGCGCCACTCATCTCGGCCTTCTGGAAATTCTCTTCGCATTCCTCTTTGTCGATCTCTTCGATAACATCGGCACTCTGGTAGGAGTATGCGAACAGGGTGGCTTCGTGAAAGATGGCAAAATCCCCCGGGTAGGCCGTGTCTTGGTGGCCGATGCGGTCGGTACCATCTTTGGCTCACTCACCGGAACTTCCACCGTCACTAGCTATATCGAAAGCGCCGCCGGAGTGGCCGCCGGCGCTCGCACCGGCCTCAGCAATGTCGCCGTCGCCGCCCTTTTTCTCCTCGCAACATTTTGCTCCCCGCTGGCCACAGCCATTCCAGCTTATGCAACCGCTCCCGCTCTGATTCTCGTTGGCGTTCTAATGACACAATCCATCGCCCAGATCAACTGGCAGGACTTCAGTGAGGCGGTTCCGGCATTCATCACCATGTTGGCCACTCCACTTACCTTCAGCATCGCAACCGGCCTCAGTCTGGGACTAATCTCATACACGGTCGTAAAGGTTGCGGCTGGCAAAATTCGCGAAATTAACGGGCTGATATGGGTACTTACAATCTTGTTCATCCTGCGCTACATATATTTGGCCAACGCTTAAAGCGGCAGGCGGCGTCGTTCCTGAGTTCTGGCGTTGTGCCCGGTCCGGTCGCGGAAACAATCGTGAGCGGGCTCGTGCTCGATGATGCCGACCAGCCTATTCCCAACGCGACGGCCAGCATTCAGAGTACAAACCTTTCGGCTCTAACGAATGCGCAGGGACAGTTCACGATTGCCAATGCGCCGGTCGGGGATATCGTTCTATATATTGACGGCAGTACGAGCACCAGTTCCTATACGTTCCCCACATTATCTTTCCAGATGGCAACGATTCCCGGCGTCAACAACACGCTTGGACATCCGGTTTATTTGCCGGCGCTCGATACCGGGAATTCCCAAGTTGTGGGTGGAGCGCAAGCGGTGCAGTTGACGATGACGGGAGTTCCGGGACTGGTGTACACGGTCGCGCCGAATTCTGTCACTTTCCCCGACGGTACGCATGTTGGAACGCTGACGCTCTCGCAAGTGCATGGTGATCGAGTGCCAATGGCGCCGCCGAACGGAACTGCGCCGCGGCTGGTGGGTACGTTGCAACCCGCGGGCGTCTTATTTAATCCGCCAGTTCAGATGCAGTTGCCGAATACGGACGGTCTAGCGCCGGGGCAGGTAGAAGATATCTTCTCGTTCCACCATGATCTGGAGCAGTTTGTGGTGGAGGGGACGGCAAGGGTGAGCGCAGATGGATCGGTAATCGTGACCGATCCGGGATTTGGATTGACGGTTTCCGGTTGGCACGGCGGTGCGGGGAATCCACAGCCTCCAACGTGTGGCGACAGTTGTGGAGCATGCCAGGCGTGCAGCGGTGGTTCATGCCAGGCGGATCCCACGCAGCTTGGCCAGTCCTGCATGAGCAACGATGGCTGCGTGGAGAATGGCATGTGTGACGCCAACGGCAATTGCAACGGCACACCGGATCAGCTTAGTTCGGTGACGGTGACCGCAAGCGATGCGGACAATCCTGCCAACAGCGGCAGTCCGTTGCTCAAGGTTGCGGGCGACAACGAGTCTGTTTATCCGGTCATCTTCCAGGCTGTGGCGATGAATTCCGGCGGCCAGCTCTGCGCCGATCTCGACTTTGACTGGAATTATGGCGACGGAGTGACGGAGCCGGATGCCGGTGACAGCCCGAGCCACGACTACGCAGTAGCCGGAGTTTATACCGTCACCGTAACCGCGCACTGCGGAACTTGTGCGACCGCGCAAATCATGACGACTATGACTGTGGGAATCGCCCAGGCCGATAACGTAGACATTACGGTTTATCCAAGCACGCCTGTGCACGGCGGAGCGGCTTTTCCGCCCATTGACTTCGACACCAGCGGCCAAAATCAAGATGGAAGCCACAACGAAGACGACCACTTGCTGCCGATAGGTGTAAACGCCATGGACCTTGAGTGCTTGACGACGCCCGCCACCAATGACCCGACATTTGGCCCGCAGATTCAGAGCCTCATCCAGTGGAGTATCCAAAGCGGGACTGGCGCTACTGGCGCTTCCCCGACCCTCACCCCCAGCGGTATGTTTGCAACGTTGGGTACGAACCAGGAAGGCTTGTGGGGTGCTTCGTGCTATCTGGATGCAAACCAGAATCAGACCCTTGATCCTTCGGATTCGGAAAGTAACCCTTTCAATGTCGACTTAGTCGCGACGGTCGTTACTCAAATCCAAAGCAATGCGAATCAATTAATCGTGCAGAATGGCCAAGTAAGCCTTAGCAGCGGAGCGTTTGACCCCACCAATATCGGGACCGCAGCTTTCTGGGGCCAGCTGAAGATCAACGTGGATGACAACGGTGCTAACTTGGTCACGGTGCCGAACTACAACTACACTTTTGCTCAGAACATGACTAATGATACGTTCAAGAATCTCTATCAAAATGGACACACGATCAATGAAGTTTTTGTCACTCCACCTGGAAATTATCCAGTTCAGACGATCTGCAACGGGAACATCACTTTCCAGCCGTTCCCTGTTTTGGATGACGGCGGAGCAACGCAGAACGGCTTCGCCACAGGCGGAGACACTGTAACCAATACCGGTCAACAGGATGAAACCGACACGTCTGCTACTCAACGAGTTCTGGTCTTTGTGGATAGCCCTGGAGTGGGTGGGACGCTCCAGGATACATGCCAGCCGAATCCTGAACCCTCGATGACCGGCATGTCAGGCTACAACCAATTCAGCTTCTACCTGCTTGCATTTAGTGATGAATTTGATACGGCATACGCGGTCATTTCTCAGATAAACTCTCGCGTCACGTTTACCGGCAACGTGAACAATGGAGTATGGGTTAGTAACGGCGCGAATTCTACTATTATTTCGCGCTATACAAACCCCCCGCAGGACGCGGGTGTCGCGGGGATCGACGTGTATGGACCATCGGATGTGGGGAACGGCAGTAACCTTCGCTTGGACGGTAGGCATTAACCAGGGAGGAATGGGGATGTTGGGATGGCGCAAAGTTTGCTGTGCATTGCCATTAATCATGGTCAACATCTGCGTTGCTCAGAATGCAGTAGAAACTAACCTCTACTTGGCCTTCAATAAAGAAGGTCCGATAGCCCTGGCCCAGGTCGCATCCGTTAACGGCAAGGAACAGGGCGCGGACGAGGTACGCGGGACGCTTACGCTCGCTATCGGCGAGCAACTCCGCGGAGAGTCTCTACCAGGATCCATGGAGATTCCGTTTGTTTGGATAAGTCCAAGTTCTCAATCCTATATTTTCACTTACCTTAAGCGTCCTCCGCCACAGGGGTTTGAGCGAGTTCGACCGGTCCAAGGCATGCACGTTTTGGTGATGTTCCCGCGGCGCAAGCCAGCACAGAGTATGCCCCTTGCTGTTCTGAATCTAGATTCGAGTGAAGATTCCTGGGTCCCACTGATAAGACGCGCAGTGGAGATGAACAGCTTGGCCGGGGAGGCGAGAAACAATTCCCTCATTGCAGGCTTATCGGATGCCTCGAAGTTCATTCGAGTAACGGCGATGCATGGTCTGCTGCAAGGGTCGGGTTGCATGGCAGGCTCCGATTGCCGTGGAAGGGCAGTGTCGGTTCTTCTTAAGAACGCCATGAGCGGACCGGAAGGCGATCGACTCGACGCCATCGATTGGATAGCTCATCGATTTTATGACGCATCAGCCGGCGAAACTGCTCCCAACCGCAATATCGCGGTCAGCCTCGTTGGGCTCGTGACCGATTCCGATAAGAAGATTCGGGACCAAGCCATCACTGACCTTGACGAGATGCTTTCACCGGCTCTGAAGTGGCATCCCGATCTAAGCAAGATAGCAGCCTCCACGCGCGACGCCGTTCTTCGAGAGCTTCATGAAGAAGAGCAGGCAGGTGGAGACCGCGCCGAGAAGGCTCAACGACTGGAGGATTCTCTTGGGATGAAAAAGTAATCACCAGGCGAAACGTCGGTAGGTAGTGAGGCGTTGTTAGCGGGATAACCGCGATCGATGTTTGTGATCGGCATTATTTGCGAAACGAGACGGTTATGAGACGAGAGACAAGACGGTTCCATGGCTTGGGAAACTGGTATGCACTGGCCGCGGTCTTGCTCTTTTGTGTGGCTGCCTTCGGCCAGCAGTTGAATCAAAACTGCGTGGCCACAATCGCTAACCAGTCAGTACAGGTGAATGCAAACGGTACGTTTGCAGTGCCAAATATTCCGTCGGATATCGGGTATTACAGGGTACGTGTGCTTTGCCAGAATGGGGGTGTTACCAGTCAGGGGCAGTCTGTGTATATCACTTTGGTAGCTAACGGGAATACTAAGATCCCGGCAATTACGTTTGGAGCAGTGACGCCTCCGCCGATTTCTATTGTGATGACGGCACAGTCACCGTCGCTGACTGCGGCCGGCCAGACAACGCAACTGACGGTGACCGGAACGTTGACGAACGGGAGCCAGACTAACCTAAGTACTCAGGCCTTGGGTACGCTTTACGTCAGCAGCAACCCGCAAATCGCCACCGTGAGCAGCAACGGCTTAGTGACGGCTGTGGGCGCTGGAGCGGTCATTGTCACTGCACGAAACGAAGGAGCCACTGCAACCGTTTCGCTGAGCGTTAATATCCCCCTAAGCACGCTGGGAGATGGCATCCCGGATTCCTGGAAGATACAGTACGGTTTCAGCATTACCGACCCGGGAGTTGCCGGAGCGGATCCTGACAACGACGGACTAACCAACCTACAGGAATACCAACTCGGGACGAACCCGTTGAATCCCGATACGGATGGTGATGGTATTCCCGATGGACAGGAAGTGAAGTTGGGAACAAACCCTCTGAATCCGGATACGGACGGCAATGGCTTGTCTGATGGTGAAGAGCTGGCGCTGGGCACCAATCCGCTTAACCCCGATACGGACGGCGACGGAATCCCCGATGGGATTGAAGTGAAGTTGGGAACGAATCCACTGGTCAAGGACCCCACGACAACGCTCCAGGGACGTGTGATGAATTCAACTGTTCCGGTTGCAGGAGCGGCAGTTGTCGCGTTTGGCCTAATCACGGGCGTGACCGACAGCACAGGGTTCTTTTCTATCAATTATGTGCCCGCGGATATTGGACCGATCACGGCGATTGCGCGATTAACAGTCAATAATGTGATTCTGGAAGGAGAATCCAACCCCGTAAGTCCCGTAGGCCCTACTGGGTCTGTTACCAACGTCGGAGTTATTCAGCTTGGTCAGAGCAATGGAAGTATCTCAGGTGTAGTGACTAATGTGCAGAATAGCCCCGTTGCAAATGCACAGGTAACCATCACCATAGGTTCTGAAACTCGAACTGCAAGCACCAATGGAAGCGGTCTGTATGCATTCAGCGGGTTTACTCCGAACAGCTTTGTGGTAAGTGTCGTCGATCCGACCACGGGCCTCAATGGGCAGGCTTCGGGCTACCTTTTTGCGAACACTTCCGCAGTTGCCAACATACAACTTTCGGCATCGGGAACCATCACGGGAACGGTATTCGGAAGGAACGGGACTACGCCGGTAGCTAATGCGAACGTTGTTCTGTCGGGTTCGTCCCTGGGGACCACTACGACAAATGAAGCTGGACAGTTTACTTTCAGCTTTGCTACCGTAGGTGCATTTACCCTGGACGCTACGGATTATACGGGGAATCACGGCCGCAGCACCGGAACGATCCCGAAGACGGGCAGCGTAGTACAGAGCAATATTACTTTCCTGGGACAGGGAACAGTTTCTGGATTAGTCACCGATAGCTCGCAAAATCCCGTCGCGTATGCTTCGGTATCGCTGAGCAGCCAAAGCATTTTTGGAGGAATAAGCACAACTACAACGAACTACGCCGGCACTTACACGATCTCCAACGTGTTTGTGGGTCCCTTCAACGTGACTGCCAGTTCCAGCACCCTGCAACTCGGCGGCCAGGTTAGTGGGGCCATCACGGCCGATCAGCAGAGTGTTACAGCGAATATAACACTTATTTCAGCGGGCACGGTTACTGGAACGATCTTCCATGCAGACGGAGTTACGCCCGATCCGTATGCTCAGGTCACTTTGTCAGATGGAGCCACAACACAAACCGATGTTAACGGCTTGTACACTTTGAGTTTTGTCCCGGTCGGAAGTTACACACTCTCCGTTGCTGATCCGAGCGATGGCGACCAAGGCGCGAGCAGCGTAACCATCAGCAGCCAAGGGCAAGTGCAGACGGTGAATATTAATCTCAATGGGCAGGGCAATGTAACGGTCACCGTGCTAAATGCTCAGGGAATTCCCGATGCAAGCGCGATCCTCGCCCTTACAGGACAAACGCAATTTGGCGGCACGTTCAACGGAATTACGCAGGCAAACGGGACGTATACTTTCAGTCAAATTCCAGCGGGCGGATTTGCGATCATAGCATCCGATCCAGTCAGTCAGGCCGGGGCCGGCCCTGTCAGCGGTTCGGTTGCGGCGGGCGGAAACGCGACTGTGACTCTACAGCTACAGGCAGTCGGCTCGGTAACCGGATTTGTGTTCGCAGCAAACGGGCTTACTCCGGTTTCCGGAATAGCCGTTAACTTAGTTGGAGAAGTAACCCAAACCACAACCAGCGCCTCGGATGGGAGCTTCTTATTTAGTGCTGTACCGAGTGGAACATATACATTGCAGGCAGTGGATGGCAGTGGAAATATACGAGCGACAGCAAGTGTAAGTGTGGCCAGCCAAGGCAGCTCCGTACAACAGAATCTGGTACTCGTGGGATATGGAACAGTAACCGGCATCGTGAGCCTCGCGTCGGGCGGAACGCCCGTCATCAATGCGGCCGTGACTCTAACGGACGCATCTGGGAAAGTGCAAAACGCATTCACCGGCGAAGGCGGCAGCTATTCGATTCCCCAGGTTGCTGTCGGCCCCTTTACGGAGACTGCGGTTTTCGGCGTCCCGGGGCAAACCGAGTCGGGTATTGCCCAGGGACTGATAACGGCTGATGGTTCAACCACCAACACGAACATCGCACTGGTCGGCCAGACGCAGTTATTGCCTGCGACGCTTTTCGATGCGAATCAAAATCAATACCCTGTAGTTGTGGACGGCTCGGTGTGGCCCGGCACTTTGCAGGAGTTCGACAGCGCATTCAGCAGCCTCGAGCAGGGCGGCTTTCTGCTGGATCTTGTCTCTGGAGGTACTACTACCCACTTCACCGGAAGCCAATCGGCAACAACCGTCAACAACGGCCAAGAACTCGACATCCAACAACTGGACATCCTTGGGCTCAATATCACGCGCAAAATCTACATTCCAATCAACGGATACTTCGCGCGCTACCTTGAAGTACTGCAGAACCCAGGGGGAAGTGCCATCAGCCTGGGCCCGCGCTTCACAACCGTGGTTCGTTTCACAACTGCGGAGGGCAGCTCCGGTCCGATCTCCGTTCCACCGTCGATCGTAACAACCTCAAGTGGCGCTAATGTATTCACGAGCAGCGATACTTGGGGCGTGTTTCAGAGCACAGGTTTTGGCGTCCCAGGGGCCACGACATATCAGATTCTTCCCCCGGTGGCAGACATCTTTGCTGGGCCGGGTGCCCCATTGCAGCCTACTAGCGCTCAATGGACGGTCGACAATACCAATCGCCAGGGGACGATCCAAGAGGAGTTCGACAACGTTACAGTCCCGGCGGGAGGACAGGTAAGCCTCCTGCATTTCCTCAGCCCGCAAGTTAACGTTGCGGGCGCAATTGCATCTGCCCAGCGGCTGGTTCAACTTCCACCAGAGGGAATCTCTGGCATCAGCTCAGTAGATCTGCCGACCATTGAAAACTTTGTCATGCCAGCCAACGGGGTGAGCACAGTAAGTTCGCTAGAGTCACTTACAGGACAGGTTTTCGGTCGGATGCTGGCGGGAGATGGAGCAACCCCGATACCTTCCGCTGTGGTTGCGTTCCAGAGTAATGAGCCGTTGTTCGCGCGCACTGTGAGTACGGTTGCAGATGTCAATGGCAATTTCAATTTCGCGGCGCAATTCAACTCTGTAGGGACCTCCACGCCGATTCCTGTGACTGGCTTTCTGTTGCAGGCAACGGATACGATTACCGCTCTTCAATCGGCCAGTACGGCGGGAAACTTCACAAATGGCAGCACAGTCGCTCAACAGAATGTCGTTTTACAGTCGGGCGGCTCGTTGAGTGGAACGGTGTTCTATAGCAACGGAGAAGCCGCAAGTTCAGGGAGTGTGGATATTTCTTTGTTGCAAAATAGCGGTGGTGGCGGGGGTGGTGGTATTGGCCTCGATCCCGTGGTGCCTATAGGCAGCGATGGGAGCTACAGCCTTGCTGGGTTGGGGAATGGCACTTATAGCCTCACCGCCTCGGTGTTTACTGGAGTGTCAGGTCCGCCGCTGATTGGCACGGCGGGAGTAACAATCGTCTCGGGGCAGCAAGCTTCAGTCAACATCGGATTGCAGGGGAGCGGAGGAGTAAGCGGCACGGTGTTCGGTGTTACGGGAGCCCCATTCCCCAATTTGACGGTTCAACTGCAAACGTCTGGAGGCGATTACCAGACAACCACAGATTCGGGAGGCAACTTCAGCTTCACTCAAGTGGCCGCCGCGTCGGACCAGTTGGTGGCTTATGACCCGGCTAGCCAAAGCGGAGCAGGGGCGCAAGTTAACGTAGTCGCCAATCAAACCGTCAGCCAAAACTTGAGTTTGGTGCAGGGAGTGGGTACCGTGGCTGGCACGGTGACCTATTTTGGGGCTCCTGTATCAGGCGCTCAGGTAATGGTGATAGGGAGCAGCGGAACCGTAAGCACCACGACAGTATCCGACGGTTCTTATTCCGTTCCGGGGGTTGCGGTCGGACCAGTGACCGTGTCCGCCAGTGAGCAAAGCAACGGCGCAAATGGCCAGACTCAGGGATTCGTAGCTCTCCCAGGAACTACAGCCACCATCAACGTCTCCGTCCAGACCTCCGGCAGCAGGAATATCGAGCCGAATAAACCGGAGCCCTCTGCTGGTGATGACGAAGTTAGCGCGGGAAATTTGTCGCCACTTCCATCGTTGGTCGAAAACAGTTTTGAATGGAGTTGGGGCATGGCCCCGGCTGCAACCTGCTCTGCCGTCTTCGTCCAGAGTATGCGAGAAATGTGCAATGTCACGGGAGCGGGATTCTAGGAGGTGTCATGCGCTACTTTCTGGTTGCGATGTTTCTGACCTCGTCGTTGCTTGCGGCGCAGAATAGCGCGCAGCGACCACATGTTCTAGGCGTGGCGCATGTAGCTTTTCGGGCTGGTGACTTGAATAAGACGGGAGCCTTTTACGAGAATCTTCTGGGTTACGAGGAAGCATTCTCACTCAAAGATGCCAACGGGGCTACCACGATTGCTTTCGTGAAAGTGAACGACCGGCAATACATTGAGCTCTTCCCGGGCAACAGCGCCAGTGACGGTCAGCTTGACCACTTTGCCTTGTATACCGATGACCTGCACGCCATGCGGCAGTATTTATTAGCCCAACAGGTTCCACTGCTTGAAGATGTTCACTCGGGACGTGTCGGGAATCCGTTCCTCACGGTCCGCGATCCTGACGGCCATCACATCGAGATTCTGCAATACGCGCCCGCCAGTTTATCCACTAAGTCGCAAGGCAAATTTATGCCAGCTGGGCGGATATCGAATCACATCACGCATGTGGGGATTCTGGTGAGCTCGGTGGGATCGTCAATGAAATTTTACCGGGACATTCTTGGCTTTCGGGAGATCTCCCGCGGCGGTGGGGGACAGCCCAATTGGGTCAATCTGCAAGCGCCGGATGGCAGCGACTATATCGAGTTACTGCCTTTTGCGGGAGTGGCTTCCGCGACTGATTTGAAAACGCAAAATCATTTCGGCCTGGCTAGCTCCGATGTGAGCCAGGCTGTCGCGAGTCTCCAGCAACGAGTCGCCGGTAATCCTCTGTCTGCTCCTATCGCGGTATTGACCGGCGGCGGGTTGCCGCCGCGTGCGAATTTATTCGATCCCGATGGAGCAAGAGTTGAATTAATCGGACCCACGTCTGCAGTGTTATCCTCGACCACGACACCTTCCCCGTGAACATGAGTTCATCCGCAGTCAGACCCGGGCAAGCTACTGGTGAAGAAAATATCAATGCCGTTAGCCGGCGGCACTTTATAAAATCGACTGCGATCGCAGCGGCCGCAGCTCTCCTTCCTGATTACAGCGCTCAGGCAAATTCCAAGGTTGCAAATAATACCTCGGAGAGATTGGCGGCAGGTTGGGAGTATTTTCGTGGATCTCTGGGGGGAGTGTGGGACGTCTGGCGCACGGACATGACAGAAAGCACGGTCTGGCGGAAGGTGGAGATCCCGCACTCCTTCAATGCTCGCGACGCGGTTGATCCCGATGTCCCGTATTACGAGGGGCCATGCTGGTATCGCCGCAAATTACAGCTCAGAAATCCATTCGCAAATGGCCGCACTCTTCTGCTGTTTGAGGGAGCTGGGCAGAAGTGCGAGATCTTTGTCGCTAATGAGCAGGTCGGGGTGCACGTGGGTGGCTACGATGAGTTTACAGTGGACATCACGGAAGCAGCGGATCGAGGGGTCAAGACGGCGCTCTCCGGAGGAGAGATCGGCCTGGCGGTGTTGTGCGATAACTCACGGGATCTGGAAACTATACCCTCCGAGATGAACGACTTTGACCGGGTGGGCGGCTTGTACCGCAATGTAACTCTCGCTTATCTCCCGGCAGTAGCGATCGAGAGAGTCCATATAGATGTTGTAGTGTCGAGTCCGGCAGCGGCCGAGGTCAGAGTCAAGGCGCGACTACATAATCCCAGTCTGTTCCATGACGAGCTACAGCTGCAAGTTCGGCTGTTCGATCCGAAGGGGATTGTCATTCGGACAGCGAACAAACATCTGCCTGCGTGGCAAGGGGAGCAGCAGGTTTCGACGTTCCAATTAGATCGACCCGAGCTATGGTCGCCTTCGCAGCCCGCGCTTTATCAGTGCGAAGTTCAGATAGCGAGCGCCAATGGGCAGATCAGCATAGCCGAACGCTTTGGCTGCCGATGGTTCGAATTTGTCGACCATGGCCCGTTCAAACTGAACGGCGAACGTCTTTTTGTAAGGGGCACGCAGCGGGAGGAAGATCATGCCGGTATGGGCGCGGCGATGCCGGAATATCTGATCCGGCAGGAGATGACTCTTATCAAAGACATGGGCGCGAATTTCGTGGGACTAGGGCACCACCAGCAATCACGAACCGTCCTGGATCTATGCGACGAATTGGGCTTGCTGGTGCTGGAAGAAATCCCCTGGTCGCGGGGCGGGTTGGGTGGAGAAAATTATAAATCGCAGGCAAGAAACATGTTGCGCGCCATGATCGATCAGCACTATAACCACCCTTCCATAATCCTTTGGGGCGTAGGAAATGAGACCGATTGGCCGGGCGATTTTCCGAAGTATGACAACGATGCAATAGCTCGATTTGTAAGAGAACTCAACGATGAGGCGCACGCGGCTGATCCCGGTAGGAAGACATTCCTGCGGCGCGATGAATTCTGCAAAGACATGGTTGATGTGTACTCGCCCTCGATGTGGGCGGGTTGGTATCACGGCCCGTACACACTCTATCGGGACAAAACCGAAAAGGGGATGGATTCCGTTCACCATTTCCTGCATGTGGAGTGGGGAGCGGACAGTCACGCGTGGCGTCACTCGGAAGATACCGATCGGTTACTCGCGAAATTTTTATCGGGGAGCAGTTTCGAAGACCACGAGCGCGAACGGTTGTTGAATGGCGGGCAGATGAGCGCGTCCCGCGAGGGCGATTGGTCGGAAACTTATGCTTGTAATCTTTTCGATTGGCATCTTAGAGAGCAAGAAGTCATTCCGCGCCTCGCGGGTTCTGCCCAGTGGATATTCAAAGACTTCTCAACGCCTTTGCGGCCCGAAAATCCTTTGCCGCACGTGAACAGAAAGGATTACTGGAACGCGATATGACGCCCAAGGAAGGGTTCTATGTTTTCCAATCGTATTGGGCGGAGAAGCCGATGATTCATATCTACGGGCACACTTGGTCAGTGCGCTGGGGCGAGCCGGACGAGTCGAAGCTGGTGAAGGTGTATTCGAATTGCGAAGGGGCGGAATTGTTTGTCAACGGACTGTCGCAAGGCGTTAAAAAGCGCAATAGTCAAGACTTTCCCGCGGCAGGACTGCATTGGCTGGTCAAGTTCAAGCCGGGTCAAAACCGTCTGAAGGCTGTGGGACACAGCAGGACTATTTCTGTTGAAGATGAACTTGTTTTCCAATATCAAACAGAAAAATGGGGTGCTCCGGCGCGGATTGAGCTCACGGAGTTATCTCGTGCTGCAGGACGTGTGACCTTGCAAGGACGCCTCCTGGATGCCAACAGCATTGCTTGCCTCGATGCACGTAATCGAGTTGTATTCGGGGTGACGGGAGACGGTATGCTACTGGACGATTTGGGTACATGCATGGGGTCGCGTAACTTGGAGCTTTACAACGGGCGGGCTGAGCTGAGCTTGTTAACGAACGGAGGAGAATCCGTCGTGAGTCTTCGTTCCAAGGGGTTGCCTACGGCGTTTCTAACGGTAAAATAGCTGGCACTTTATGGAGTCATTGTGAAACGGCGCGTTGCGACCCTCGTTTGGTTATTGCTACTGGCACGGACTTTTCTGGGCCAGAGTAGTGGCGCGGGTTCGGCCAAACCAGCATCCAGTGCTATCCGACGGGTTGAAGTCGTAGAGTTCGCCGATTTTCAGTGTCCTTTTTGCGCGAAACAAGCAAGTGATCTGCATAGACTCCAGGCAGAATATCCAGATGTACTGACGGTGACGTTCAAGAATTTTCCCCTGTCGGCTCATAAGCAATCGCAGCGGGCGCATCTGGCGGCGCTTGCAGCTGGGAAGCAGGGAAAATTCTGGGCCATGCACGACCTTATCTATAGCCATCCGGCGCACCTTTCGGCCGAGGATTTTGATCGCTATGCGATTGAGCTGGATTTGGATAAAGATGAGTTTCGGGAGTCTTTGTCGGATCCTGCTTATTTGGGTGTGATCGAAAAGGATGTTAAAGAAGGCAAAGCCCTTGGGGTGGAAGCGACTCCAACATTTTTTATAAACGGCCACAAGCTGGTTGGAAGACAGAGCCACGGAAGATTAAAGGAGGTTGTCGAAGCCGAGTTGAACGGGCAGCCCTGGCAGCCGACCGGGCCGATCAGAGTGGACCTTAACGGTGCGCCTTCCCGGGGCAAGGAAACGGCACCGGTGACGATCGTGGAATTTTCGGATTTTCAATGCCCGTTCTGTGCCGGCGCAGTAATCCCGTTGCAACGGCTGTTGGCGGCGAATGAGGGGAAAGTACGATTCGTATTCAAGAATTTTCCGCTGGCGATTCACGCCGACTCGCGCCTTGCCCACATGGCGGCGCTGGCGGCCGGAGAACAAGGAGAGTTCTGGGAAATGCACGATCTGATCTTCGCGCATCAGCATACGATCAAGCGCGCGGATCTGATGGATTTTGCCGCGCAGCTACAGCTTGACATGAGCAAGTTTCAGAAGGATATAGAAAGTCCTCAAATGGCTGCAAGAATTGAAAACGATAAGAGCGAAGGTGAGCGGTTGGGGATCGCGGGCACTCCAAGTTTCGTGGTGAACGGTGAGATTGTTGCTGGGTTCTTCGCTGAAAAGATCCAGGCTGAGATTGATGGACAAGGAACCCATATTCAACAACAAACGGCAGCTTTGCCAGCAGAACTGCCACCGCTAAACCTCTCCTCGGGGCCCAAGGACGCGCCTTTGAAGATACGGTGGTATGTGGATCTGAGCAGCCCGCTGACGGCAAAGTCAGCGGTGGCGTTGCAACAGTTCGTATCTTCGCACCACGGGAATGTTTTGGTTGAGTTCAAGAATTTCCCGCTCCAGAATCACAGCACGGCGATGCTTGTTCATGAGTTTGCGCTGGCGGCCGCTGCGCAAGGAAAATTTTGGCCGGTCGAGTCGTTATTGCTGGCGGATCCCAAATCCAAGGACCGTGAGGAGTTGAAAAATGTAGCAAAGCAGGCTCAACTCGACGAGGAAAAGCTCTGGGCCGAGGTTGATAGTCACAAATATGCTTCGGCTATTTCCAGAGATCTAATGGAGGCCAACGCGCTTGGCGTTTCTGGCACTCCGACTTTTGTGGTAGGCGACCAAAAATTTGATGGAGTAAACGGACTTAGTACTCTTCCGTAACGGTTAAGAAAAAAGTGGCGCCCCTGAGTGCGCCACGGTGGAAGCAGCCGACGCTCGAACTTCCTGATGGTTCTTGAGCTCGACGTGTCAGCTTTGGAACAGCGACACGCTGAAGGCTAGAGTTGCTTCTATGGGGCGACTTCGCGAATGCGATTATTGTAAGTGTCGCCGATATAGAAATTGCCAGAAGCGCCGACGGTGACGCCCCAGGGCGAATTCAGCTCGGCGCTTGTCGCTGGTCCTCCATCACCGGCGTAGCCGCATTTGCCATCACCGCCACAGTGTTGATGATGCCGTTGGAAACAGTTACCTCGCAGATACGGCAATTGTCGAAATCCACGATGTAGAAGTTGTTCGAGGAGTCGGTTGCTATGCCCAACGGTTCGTATAGCTCTGCGCTGGTGGCCGGTCCCCCATCGCCCGAGTAACCGGCGGTACCGTTTCCAGCTACGGTCGTGATGATGCCGGTGGATACGGTCACTTTGCGGATGCGCTGATTCACTGTATCGGTAATGTAAATGTTGGCGCTGGAATCGACTGCGACGGCTGTAGGATCGTCCATTTCGGCGCTGGTAGCCGGGCCGCCGTCTCCCGAGTAGCCGGCGATGCCGTTTCCGGCCACGGTGGTAATAATGCCAGTCGAAACAGTCACCTTGCGGACGCGATTATTATTTTCATCCGCGATATAAATGTTTCCGCTTTTGTCGACAGCCACGGTTGAGGGGTTGGCGAGTTCTGCGCTGGTAGCGGCGCCGCCATCTCCCGAGTAACCGCACTTGCCGTTGCCAGCAACGGTTGTAATGATGCCGGTAGAGACAGTCACCTTGCGGACGCGGCAATTGATCAGATCGGCAATATAAATGTTGCCGGAGGTATCGACGGCCAATCCCAGGGGATAGTTGAGTTCAGCGCCGGTAGCTGCTCCGCCATCGCCCGAGTAGCCGGCGGTGCCATCTCCAGCCACGGTGCTGATATCGCCGGTGGAGACGGTTATCTTGCGGATGCGGTAATTGAAATCATCGGCGATGTAAACGTTGCCGGAGGTATCGAGGGCCACACCGGTGGGTTCACGCAGTTCGGCGTTAAAAGCCAGACCACCATCGCCGGAGTAGCCATAGGTGCCATTGCCCGCCACCGTGCTGATAAGGAGACTGCTTACAGTCAGCCAACCGGTCGCCAACGGACTGCCCCATCCGGTGACGAGATCATAGCCCGTCACCGCCGAATACAGAGATGGACTATCGCTGTTGAATTATCGCCAACGGTGATGTCGTGGAAGTAATTGTGATAGCTCGATTCCACACCGATGGGGTAAATGGTTGGATTGATAAAGCCCCCGGTCGATTTTCCACGGGACGCGTTGTTCTGGTTTACCAGCGCCATGAAGCCCGCCCAAGTGGGTGCGGCAAGGCTGGTTCCACCCAAACCCTCGCCGCATGAGCCGTTCGCACAGTAATAGTTATCGCAATTGCCCTCCGCGGCCACGTCAGGAACGTTGCGCAATGTGGTTGAACCTTTGTTCGATGAGTTGATTACGCCGGAAATCTGTTGATAGCTGGGAATTGCTCCGCCATCCTGGGAGAGTACTCCGCCGCTGCCCGCGCCGCTGCAGGCAGTATTGGCTCCGCCCCACGCAATCTCGGACGCCCAGGCGCCGCCCGCGCTACTAGTTGTCCGGATCGTACCACCAACGGCCGTAACATTCGGGTCTTCCTCCGGGTAGAAGTAAGGCTGCTCGGGATACGCGCCATAGTCTCCAGAGGCGGTGAAGAAGGTCTGACCCTGCGCCGCGAACTCCTTGAAGATAGGATCATCCGCCGTCGGGTCAGCCGGACTCCAGTTCCAGGAGCCGCTCAATTGCTTGGCAATATTGTCGGTGGCCATCTGGTTGAAGATGATGGTGTCGCCTCCGCTAAACACGGTGCTCGATGGGGCAATATAGATGCGAAGCTGAGACAGAGCGGGGGCCATGGAAATGGCCTCGATGATATCGATGACCTGTTCCGTATCGTCGCCGTCCGAACCCCCGCTGGCGCCATCCAGCAGAACATTGTTGATCGTGACACTGCGGGTCTGGTGGACGTTGGTGAAATAAGCGGTGACGTCGCTCAGGTTGTGGCCGTCGAACTCGACCAACTCTACAGCCTGGCCGCTGCCGGTGAGGGTCGTTCCGCCATAGTAGGCTGCCCTGCGTCACTTCCGAGAAAATCGCCTCCGAGTCCAGAGCCAGTAGTGTTGCCGTTGACTCCAGGTTCCGATCCGCCCTTTAGATAAAGTGGACGCGGAATCGAATAGTTGTCCAGGCCGGAGATGTGCCAGAGTGTTACCCCCAAATCAACCGTAGGTTCACGATCCGGCGCGTAAAACGTGCGGTTCTCGGTTGGGTGTCGATAGAGACCCATCGTAAGGTGAAGGCCTTATCGATGTCTACCGCCGATGCTGTGACCTCGATGACCATACGATTGGGAGAAGTTGCGGTTACGCTCATACCATTTGCGGACAGAAAATGGATGACAGCGTTGTAGTCTTCCTGAGTGGGGCCAAATTGATCGGTGAACTCCTCTAGGCTCAGGTACTGATGGTAAGAGGGACTTTGCGGGTCGTAGATCTCTTGCAGCAGATCATCAAGCCTGCCGGATTGCGCAGCGGCAACATGACGGCTAATCCTAAACGTTGGTTTTCGGGAACCAGGCCCACGAGAGGCGCTTGCCCATTCACGACTGCTTCGCGCACGTGATGCGTTTGAAGTGAACGATTCTGCGCCTGTGCCATTAAGGCCAGAAGCATGATCGCGAGTCCGATTACGAATATCCGTTAGTTTCTCATGATTATCTCCTGAGTTTCTGTTGAGGTTCTCAACCTGGTCTGGAAAGTTATTGGGTGTCGCGGAAGCGAGCAATCGCGATAACTCTAGCGCGATTTCGCAGAGCCGTCGCAAGTTGGCTTGTTCTTTTACGAAATCCGGAAAGAACCCAATTCCGAAGTCAGGGGGGATGATACAGGGTCGATGAGGCCGAAAGTGAGGCGGGTACGGACGCCGCGAGTGACATCGAGGGGTCAGACAGTAGATGGCATTATTCGAAACCTTGGAAGGTACGCAAGGGCATGGATCACGAAAGACATCGAGCAATTGCACGTGCGAGTATGCTCGATTGCGATTGGAAACCTTAGCTGTGAGTGGGCGCTTTCGATAACGGGAGCCAGACTTGAAAGCGAGTGTCACCGGGCTTGGAACTGAGTTGAATGTTTCCGCGATGCTTCTTCACAATTCGCTGGACCGTGTCGAGGCCGAGGCCGGTGCCTTCCCCCACTCCTTTGGTGGTGAAAAAAGGTTCAAAGATGTGGGGTTCCACCTCGCTGGGAATTCCCGGGCCGTTATCGCCGATCTCAACAACAACGCAATCCGCGTCGCGGTAGATTCGGACGCGCAACTCGCCTTCTCCATGCATGGCGTCGATTGCATTATCAATCAGGTTGGTCCAGATCTGGTTGAGCTCGCTGCCAAAAGAATTCACGAGAAGAGGAATGGGTTGGTAATCGCGCTGCACCACTACTCCATGTTTGAGTTTGTGATTCAGGATGGTCAGCGTGGTTTCGAGACTTCGCACCACGTCTACGTTTTGGACTGGCGATTGGTCCATGTAGGTGTATTCCTTGATGGCGCCGACCAGATCCGAGATGCGCGAGGTGCTGCTCTCGATTTCGTGTACCAAACTTGCGATCTCGACCGAGGCGGCAATCCTTACCAATGCGGCACGAGCAGTGAGCGCGTCGAGGCTTGCGAACAAGGATTCGACAACCTCCGGTTTGATGTTGCGCCGCGCCAGACCCGACGCAAGAAGCCAAAGGTCGTTTTGGCCGTGACTGCGCAAAAGAGAATCGATCTGCTCTTCCAAATCACTCATCGTAAGCGGATCCGGTGGAACAACATCGGACTGAGTAAAGGAAGCTTCCAATTTTTCGATTTCCGATTTTTGAGCGGGTGTGAGATCGCGCCTGCCCAACTCCAGGCTCGCGTCCCGAATTTTCTTGAGAATGTGGCGCAGTTGGCTGGCGGCGCGTTTCGCGGCGGAAGCGGGATTGTTGAGTTCGTGGGCCAGTCCGGCCGAAAGCTTTCCCAAGGAGGCCAACCGATCCCGCTGTTGTTCAAAGCGGGTGGTTTCGCGGATGCGGTCGGACATCAGGCCGACCAGACGCTGGGTGAGCACCGGCATTTTCTGTACAAGCTCTGGAAACATTGTGGCAGGAAAGCGCAGCGCGTGGCTGTCCGTCACGGCTCGCCCGCCGACCGTAAATTGCTTCATTCTCGAGAACGGCAGCGAGCCGGTAACGTCACCCGGCTCCAGATCGAAGACAAAGGTTTCGCCGCCAAGTTCGCCTCGCCCTTGAAGCTGCCCGGCAAGAATCACAAACATGGCATCGGCAGGATCGCCCTGGCGGGAGTAAACGTCACCTGCCTTGAGATTCAGTTCTTGGGCCTGGCTGATGAACCAGTCGATCTGATCGCCGGGCAAATCGGCGAACACGGGAACGCGAAGTAGTTCCGATTTTTCGATCATTTAAACCTTGCTCAAATATTGATGAATGAACTGAACCGCAACCGATCCTTCCCCGACGCCGGAAGCCACGCGTTTAATGGAACCGTGGCGCACATCGCCCACGGCAAAGATGCCGGGAACATTGGTCTCGAGCAGGAATGGATCTCGCTCCAGCGTCCATCCCTTTGGCAGTTGACCGTCACGAATCAGGTCAGGACCGGTCAATAAGAAGCCGCGCTCGTCGCGCTCGACAAGACCCGCAAGCCAATCGGTCCGCGGCAATGCTCCAATAAAGATAAACATCGCACTCGCCGGTACGCGCTCGGTTTTATTGGTATCGGAGCAGAGCACAGAAATTTCTTCAAGGTGGGTTTCGCCGTGAGCTTCGACGACGCCAGCATGAGTCCATAGTTGAATGTTTGGCGTCTCTTTAATCTGGTCGATCAAATATTGTGACATGGTGCTGGAAAGCGATTCGCCGCGCACCAGAATAATGACGCGCTCGGCATAGCGAGCGAAGTTCATCGCCGCCTGACCGGCGGAGTTCGCGCCGCCGACGACATAGACGATCTCGCCCTTACAAGACAGCGCCTCCGTAGCGCCACCGCCATAATAAATGCCCGCGCCCTGCAATCTGTCTATGCCGGGAGCTTGCAGGCGTCGCCACTGGACTCCGGTTGCGATCATCAGTGCGTGACAAGAAATCTCGTTTCCATCCGCGAGCTTCAAGATTCGGTAAGGGCCTTCGGTGCGCGCTCCAACCACTTCCTGTGGCGAAAGAATTTCCACTCCGAACCGCTGCGCCTGCACCACGGCACGCCGGGCCAGATCGGCGCCACTCAGCCCGGTGGGGAAGCCAAGATAGTTTTCGATGCGGGAACTCATACCAGCCTGGCCGCCCGGAGCTTCGCGCTCGATCATCACGGTATGAAGACCTTCGGAGGCTCCATAAACAGCGGCGGCGAGCCCGGCCGGTCCTCCACCCACGATGGCCAAATCATAAAAGCTAGTTTGGGCGCGCGTGCGCAGGCCAACTTTTTGCGCGACATCCGCGGGTACACCCTCAAGAAGTTTGGTGCCGTCGGGGAAGAGCACCACGGGGAGATTAGCCGCCTCCGGACCCAGAGCTTCGAGGAGTAGCTTGGTTTCCGGATCATTGGCGGAAAGTTCGACATCAATCCACTGGTAGGGAACGTGATTGCGGGCGAGGAAATCCCGCAACTCGTAGGATCGGGGAGACCAGCGCGTGCCCAGCAGGCGAATTCCCTGGAAGGTTGGACGGAACGAAGCCTGCCAGTCATCGAGCAAATCGTCTAATTGCGGATACAGGTTTTCGGTGGGAGGATCCCAGGGCTTCAGGAAAAAATAGTGGATGCTGGCACGATTGATGGCGCTGATGGCGGCGTTGGTGTCGGCATATGCCGTGAGCAATGCTCGCTTTGCGCCGGGAAATATTCCCATCGCCTGTTGGAGAAACTCAACGCCGTCCATGCGGGGCATGCGTTGGTCGGCTAACAAGAGGGCCACGCTGTCATTACGGACCTTCAGTTGCTTGAGAAGATCCAGCGCCCGCTCGGGTGAATCGCTGCCGATAACGCGGTATTCCGCACCGTATTGGGTGCGGAGATCGCGCTCGACTGCGCGCAAGACATCGGCATCGTCATCCACGCTCAGCAAAATTGGTTTGGGCATGCTCGGCTTCAGTTCCCGGCAAAGAGATGATTACACACTTAAAGCGTTCTGCGCAGCACAGTTAATTGGATACCAAAAATCGAATTTGGTCGCGTAAATCTCCCGCAGGACATTCGAAGCGTGCCGCGCCAGTCTGTCTTCGTTAACGCGGGTAAATCCGGGGTCCTGCTTGCAATCTTCGTGAGGAGGATTGGACTCCTTCACTCCGCTGCAGCCCTTCGGTTTTGCTGTAAGCTGGGGCAATCGAGCGGCCACGCGGCGGTCACGGGCGCCAATCTTAGTTAGAAGGTGGTGCACATGGTTCTTGATGGTAACGGCGGAAACACCCAGAGAGTCTCCAATTTCCTTGTTGCTCAGGCCCTGTGTGAGAAGCGCCAATACTTGCCGTTGTCGAATCGTTAGGCGAGATGTCTGCAAACACTTTATCGATTCGCTTTGAGCCAACTCGGCGAGGCGCGAAAAGAGACCATAGGTAACATCCGAAGTACACGCGAACTCGCCTTTGCGCGCGGCGTGGACGATCGAAAGCATTTCCTCAAAGGAAGCGTTGGCGGAAACATAGCCACTCGCTCCGGCTTCCGCTAACTTCGCGATAATGTCTTCCGATTCGGACGATCCGAGGACTACAACTGCGACATCGGGCTGACGGGTGGTCGTGTACCGAACTCACTGATCGCAGATTCGACATTCATTCCCGGATCGATGAGAATCGTGGAGGATCCTTCAAGTATGGACAATTGCGGCTCAGTCATAGCAAAAATATGATGTTCGGTGTGTGCGGACATCGACAAGGCTAAAGCTTCAATACGGTACCTACTTGGGCCGAGTACAGCAATCGCGGAGCGAGACATCGCAAAGAACCCTTTAAGGGGCAACATTAGCGGTCATCTGCCAAATAGTTCCTGTAGATATGCGCTGAGTTAACAAGCAGAGCAGAGCAGAGCAGAGCAGAGCAGAGCAGAGCAGAGCAGAGAAACTAACCCATATAACAAGTACATGTAAAGAGCTAAGGCTACCTGAGAATATTGCACGTGCGTTATTGAGATCACGCGCCAATCTTTATCCATGCGGCCTCGTGACGGCTTCTTAAGTTCATTTTTTCCAGCAAGTTATGAACATGATTCTTAACTGTATTCGGAGTGATGGATAAAGAGCCGGCGATTTCCTTATTGCTCAGACCTTTTGCTACTAAGTTCAAATTTTGCTTCTCCCTGAAAGTGAGCTTGAGGTCTGACTGAGAATGACGGTGCCTTGCTAGACGATTTATGTCCTCAAGGACCAGCCATGTGACACGTCCCCTGGGTGGACTGCGATTTTCACGCACCATATTGAACGCATCCAGCAATTCTGTAAGACCTTGACTCGTGTCCACGTACGCGCCCGCCCCGGCTCGGATGAGCCGCAGTAGATCTTCATCTGGAATTCTGGCGCCTAGCAGTATGATCTTGGCGTTGCGAAATTTGTCTCGAACGATCTGGACATCCTCGGCGATCGCGGTCAAGGGCCGGAAACAGTAGATTAATGCTAGGTCTACGCTCTCGGATTCCGTGGTTTCCGTTCCCGGGGCGACAAGACGCCAGCCGTATTTCGACAATGCCATGGCGATGATGTCGCTCAGCAGCCTGTCGCAACCATAGGCCACTAAGACCTGCTGTGCTGACTCCATGGCCCACCTCCCCAAGCTTGTCTCGAACGAGCGCACCCGCTGCAAGGACACAAAAGTGCCGCAAGTGTAGCAAGCTTTAACTCTTACCTAATACCTAGACAAAGTTTTGTTACGCAATCCGAACAAGCAGAGTACGGAAAGACAGCTGATGGCCTAACGGCGGCGCTGGATAACCCGGCGGTGGGGTAGTAGTCCATGAGCTACCGGTCGCGGATATCGTGTCCGCGGGCATTGGAGTATGGAAGATAGGGGTGCTCGTAACTGCTGCTCCCGGTGGCACTATGATGAGATCGGCCTGAACCGTGGTGCCGTTCGTATTGAATGTACCATTCGTATACACCGTCATCGTTCCCGACGAAGGCTGCGATCGCCTGGTTCCTGGCATGGAAATCGAGCAGCTACGTATTTCCTATGGTCGCTCAGGCAAAGGCCGTATGCGCGCCACACTCAGCTTCCGTTTGGGTGAAAGAGAACGGAACTTATGTTGTCCACGTTATACAAACAGCAGGCTGCTCACCTCTGAGCACCACCACAACTACAAGCTTTAGCGCCCATTAAAGTGAATGGTAACAAGACGAAGTGGCTTTAGTGGTTGCCCATCTTTGAGTGATGGGCAACCACCTTGTTCTGCCAAGTGTCACATTTCGCGCATACTCCACCCCCTAAGACCGGCACGTATGCGGCGAATTTCAGTTTTATCCTCGGTGCCGCGCAATCTCCGGCGTTGGCAGTGCCCATGTACACGAGCGCTCTTGCGTAAAGGTCTAGCAGTTCTTGAAACATTAATTGTTTCGATTTGGCCGTGTCCTTTTAGCGCGGCTGCATACAACCATTTGCTCATCCTTCTGCAACTAATTTACTAGTTGACCATTCAGTCTTTGGTACGTCTAACAAAACGTTGGCCGGTATACATTTGGCCGGTATACATAAGGAGAAATGGTTTGCCTCCCCGGAAATCCTCGACATTGACCGAAGCGGAATTGCGGCTGATGGAAGTGCTCTGGCAGAAGGGGCCGGCCACGGTTCAACAGGTGGTACGGGATCTGCCTGAGAAAGCTCCGCTGGCGTACAACTCGGTCCTGACCACGATTCGAATTCTGGAAAAAAAAGGTTACGTGAAGCATGCAAAGGATGGACGGGCCCACGTCTATACGCCGTTGGTCGAACGCCAGGAGGCCACGCGTTTTGAGATTCGGCGGCTAGTGAACCGCTTTTTCGAAAGCTCGCACGAATTGTTGGTGCTCAACATATTGAAGGATGAGAGTGTAGACGCGGCTGAGTTAAGGCGGTTGCGGAAACTATTGGAAGGGAGCGAGTGATCGATGGTGGGAACGGGTCACTGGCAGATTATGGCTGAGATCTTCGCCGGCAGAATGCTGAACAGCGTGCTGGAAGGCACGGTGCTCGCACTGTTTGGCTGGATTTTGGTGAATGCCTTCCGCCGGCAAAATTCCAGCACGCGGTTTGCGGTGTGGTTTGCGTGCCTGGCCGGAATAGCACTTTTACCTTTCTTTGATGGCACGTCTGGCGCTGCCACGTTTTTGAGTGCGACGCATACGGCGTTCCGGCTGCCTGGTTCCTGGGCGGTTGACATTTTTATGGCGTGGGCCGTGATTGCGGGCGCGGGCCTCGGGAAAATTGGTTTTGGGTTTTGGCAATTACAGAAGTTACGCCGAAGTTGCACGGTGATCGATACGGCTGGCCTAGATCCTGTCCTTGGCCGGACGCTGAATGAATTTGGGTTATCGCGGCGAGTAGCGGTGTATAGCTCCGATCGCGTGCGAGTGCCGACGGCGATTGGGTTCTTGAGGCCGGCGATCGTTTTTCCTTCATGGGCTTTGCAGGAATTGTCTGCTCTGGAACTAAATGCGATTCTGTTGCACGAGTTGGCGCATTTGCGCAGGAGGGATGACTGGACCAATTTGGCTCAGGAGATTCTAAGAGCACTTTTGTTTTTTCAGCCCGCGCTTGGGTTGGTTGGGCGCGGCTTGTCGCTCCAAAGGGAAATGGCCTGCGACGATTTTGTGCTGGAAAGTACTTCGAATCCGCGGGCATACGCGCAATGTCTGGTATCGGTGGCGGAAAAAAGCTTGTTGCGGCGCAGTTTGGCTTTGGCGCAAGCCGTGGCGGGAAGGATGCTCGACACTACCCGGCGCGTGGTTCGAATTCTGGATGCAGAGCGGCCTACTGCCACCAAGCTACAGATTCCAACTCTCGGATTAGTGGCGGCGTTCTCTCTGGTCAGCCTGATTGTTTTGCCACGCGCACCCAAGCTGATTGCCTTTGGCGGGAACGAAGATTTTTCGACGGCAGTTTCGGCAAGCGTTACACGGGTGGGTACCGAAGCAGGTATGGGAGCGAAGATAATTCCGGCGGCGCTGCATGTTCCCGAAGCGGACGCAGCTCGAAAATCCAATGTCTGGGTCCCGCCTGTTTCTAGTGCGCCACGGCTCCGCAAGCTCCGTAGTTATCACGGTACAACGATCAAGAGCGCGAATGCGAAGTTGGTGGCGGGAAACAATTCTCCGCAGTCCGTCAGTCCGCACGCGATCAATTTGAACTTCACCGATTCCGCCGATGAGGCCAGCTATCCGAACGCGATAGTTCTCGTCTTTCATACAGAAGAGGTCGACGATAGCGGTCGCGTGTGGAGCGTCAGCGTAATGCAATTGACGATCTTTCATCCGGCGGTTCGCCAACTTCAAAAGGAAATTATCCCGAAAACTACTTAACGAGCTTGGTTGAGGCGAGTTTATTTTAATGCGCTAAGAAACTAAATAATTAGTTGAAGCAAATTAGTTGTACACAAGGAGAAAACGAAAATGAAAAACTGGGTGAAAGAAACCCTCTTGACCCGCCGCTTGATCCTGCCAATTCTGGCAGTTGCGCTGGCGTTGTCATTTACCACTTATGAATTCGTCAAGCCGGCGTATGCTCGGGGACCGGTTGCGTCGCCTACGGCCACGCCGCTCGATGACAATAGCGTGAGTGCACTGCTTTCACTAGACCAGGCAATGGAAACGCTAGCGGCGCGAGTGACGCCAGCGGTAGTGAATGTGGCTGTAACCTCGCGCGGAAAAGCTGAAATGGCGGATGGGCAAACGCCTGAAATGCCAGACGGCATGCCACCGATGTTCGCGCCGTTCTTCAATCATCCGATGAAACCGCAAACGCAGATCGAGCATGGCATTGGCAGCGGCGTGTTGATCTCGCCCGAAGGCTACATTGTGACGAACAATCACGTTATCGACGGAGCAGTTGATATCAACGTGACGTTGCAGGACCGTAGAATCATGCACGCGAAGCTGATTGGCGCCGATCCCCTCACGGATTTGGCGGTGATCAAAATCGATGGCACGAACTTTCCCAATGCGCCGTGGGGTAATTCCACCGCGCTGCGTCCGGGACAAACTGTGCTGGCTTTTGGCAATCCGTTTGGATTTCGGTTTACGGTTACTCGCGGTATCATTAGCGGATTGAATCGTCCGAATCCTTTTTCTCAAAACCGCCGCTCGCCCGGTAGTTTCGTTCAGACGGACGCGGCCATCAATCCCGGCAACTCCGGCGGACCATTGGTGGATGCGCGGGGCGAGGTGATCGGCATTAACACGTTCCTTGTCTCGAGCTCGAATAGTTTTTCCGGCATGGGCTTTGCGATTCCCACGCAGATCGTTCGGCCTACGGTGGAAGCCTTGATCCGCAACGGTAAGGTCAGCCACGGATACATGGGAATCGGCATCAGCGACGTTACGCCGGAGAATGCGAAGTTCTTCCACGTCACCAATAATGAAGGGGCGGTGATCAGCCAGGTGGAAAGCGGATCGCCAGCCGAGAAGGCCGGACTGAAAGTCGGTGATGTCATCACCGAACTCGATGGCCAGAAGGTTAGCGATGCCAGCCAGCTTCAGATCGAAGTCGGACAGAAGCAGCCAGGTTCGAGCATCAAGCTGGAAGCTCTACGCGAAGGGAAATCCATCAGCGTTCCAGTGACGCTGGAGGAGATGGGCAGCCGTGACAAAGAAGGTAAGGAAATCGCCAGCAATGGCCACGGCAAAGCGCGCTGGGGACTTGGCGTCACTGACATCACTCCCGAGCTGCGCGATCAACTGCAAGCGTCAAGCGATGTGCATGGCGCGGTGGTCGAGCAAGTGCAACCCGGCAGCGCCGCCGATAATGCCGGATTGCAACGCGGCGATGTGATCGTGGAAGTGAATCGTCATCCGGTGCAGAACGCAGCCGATGTGCAGAAGGCATTGTCTGCGGTTCCTCAGGGACAAGACGCGCTGGTGCTGGTGTGGTCCAGCGGCGGGACTACGTTCCGAGTGCTGCATGCAGATGGAGTGAATCAGGACGCGCCCGGGATGTAGTCATAACTCGAAAAGACGTCCGCAGTTCCAGAGGCCGTGTGCATTGGCTCCGCACACGGCCTCTGAGCTGTCTAGAAATAACTAGCAGAAGATTTACTTTCGTGCGGGAGGCCCTTGAACGGGTTGCTCATAGGCGCTCACATCGGCGCGCGGAACGGGCTCCAGATCGTCTTCGTTCACCCAAAACTGGCGGAGCTCGCCAATTGCCACGGTCCACTGGGGATTTTCCGAAGATCGGTAATAATGAGTAGTGCCGAAACGGCTGCCCTCAGGACCGGGACCGGCAATGAAACTCTCGACGTGGCCTTCTTCTGGATCTCGTTTGAGAATGGACCTGCCTCCCTTCTTGGCCTCGTCCAGGGTGTCGTCGATACTCTGCGTGATCTCATACGCGCTGACCAGCGACGAGCGCTCGGCATCAGCGTTGGCCGCTTCGACGAGCAATCGCGCCGAATAATGCCCACGCCGGAACCATTTCCATAGTCCGCCTGAGACGGATTCTCCCACTGGCCGCACCCAGGGATCGGGACCAAAGACTTGTTTCCCGTTCAAGATTGGCTGGCCGTTGGCAGAGCGGAAAATATGAGTTTCCGAGCCACCCTTAAGCCGGAAGATGTTATCCCGTGTGTTGTCGGGAAGGCCTCGAAGAGTGGTGCGCATGGTCACATCCAAACGATCCAAGTTCTGTTTCTCAACCGAACGAATAATGTCGGTGATTTCCACCAAGTGAAAGCTATCTCCCTCGCCCACCTCCACCGAATAGGTTCGCGGCCGACTGCGCTCTTCCTGGGTGGGAAAACCGGTCATGGGCGGTTCTTCGCGAATCGCCGAAATGGTTCTGGATAAATCCATAAAAAGGAGGAACTCCTGGTAATTGTGAATCATTCCCGGCAAAGTGGCACGGAGCGACTTAACGTCAATGTCCACGACATATCGGTATGACGGTGATCCGAATACTGAAGTGGAAGGCGTGGTGCGCGGATCGAGAGGAGCTCGATTACCCTGGTCCCAAACTCCGATGGATGGATTGCCGCCAAAGCGAGTCCAGAACTCGGCTTTGGCTTCGCCCAAGGCAATGTGACTGCGTTGCACGTTGAGGATTTGTCCAATCGGCCCCAGGATTTGTTCGGCAACAACAAATATTCCAAGACCACCCGCCACTACTTTGGTGCCGCCCGAGGGCCCTCCCGCAGCCTCGCTTTCCCCTGTGGGATTGGCTTGTAGCGGTTCGTATCCGGAGGGCAGATGTTCGAATGGAACGGGCTCAACTTCGGTGCGGATCCTTCCTTCTGAATCTAGTGGAAGAGCGTGGCCTGCGGAGGTGACTCGGTACCATGTCCCACCTTCAAACACCCCTGCGATCGGACTGTTGGTTCGCGTATCACTGACGATCCAATAATTGTTGAATCCTACGACCACCACATCGCCGACCACGGGATCGGCAATTTCGGATGGTGCGATCGTGCGGCCGCCAACGACGATGGGTTGGTCGGTAAAGTTAAGGATGTTAGGCGGTGGTGCATTATCAGCAACGGGCGGTCCCTTAGGAATGACAAGAGGATCGGTTGCGGCTCCTGGAGCCGGAAGAGCGCGTAAAGTGGCAGCCGCCGGATCGGAGGCAGCGGGTACTCCCGAGGTATTGGGCTGGGCAAGGCCCGGCATCATTGCCGTAGCAGGAGTTCCCCGGCGCCGGAGGGAAGCGTTTGTGGAACTGCGATTAGGGATGGAGTCAGCAATCGAACGTTTAGGGCATTGCCCGATATGTTAGCCCGATACAAACGACCATCAATCAGGGCTAGCCTGTTGTTTTGAGCTTGTAAACTTTGAACCGTAGCTGGATCAAGCAGATCGCTGTAGCTGCCGAGGCTGGCTGGCGCGAGAGCGTTGCTGGCAGCTTGTTTAGCGAGGTTCAGCGCACGCTGATACTGGAGCACGCTCTGCTGATACTGGATCAGGGCTCGAGCCGCCAAGCGCGTGAGATATTCAATCTGCTCAGGCGTCTGGGATAGCTCTATGGGAATAGTTCGTGCTGCGATCTTGTGCCCGGACCTTTCTCCGGCAAAGCGCGCCCCTTGGGGAGTAATAATCAATCTTGGGGCGGTCGTTAAATTAAAGACCTCGCGTACGTTATCGGAATAAACAAATTCGTGCGCATTTCCAGGCAGGATCACCCTCATCCCCAATGTACTGTGGCCTTCAATCCAACGATGCACTTGCTCCTGAGCCTCCGCGCCGCCCTCCGCTCCGGACTTAATCTCGGCAACGCGATGCACGTATAGGTTGTTGTTTCGCACCGATGCGATCAGCCCATCGGTGAACTGCACTGGGTCACTCAATGATCCATCTTTAAGCACCACACGGGCGCGCACTCCCAGGAACAGTTGCGCGTCGGGTTCTGTGCGACGCACTTCTTGAAGTTGCAGTTGCAACTGAGGTTGGGCCAGCGATTCTGCGACGTTACCCCGGAGAATGCTGAAATGACCTTGACTGATCTGGCCGTTTAGGACCGGAGTCGCTATTAAAGTTTGCAGGCGGTCGAGTACGATGCGGGGCTGTTCCTTCAGCGTTTCGATATCTTTGGCGAGGCGTGGATCGGAATAATCTGGCGGACGGCCTCCCTGGAGAACATTGACGGGCGGTTGCGCCAGGCCCGCACGCTGGCCAACGGCATAGTTTGGACCGAGAAGGGTCTGGAGCCGGTCCCGCGGCGCACCCGCAGTTTGACGCAGTGCCCAATTGCGCGGATCGGCGTGAGCGGAAGGATTTTTCCGAACATAGTCCTGATAAGCGCTGTCCAGCGCAGAATCGGTAAAGCCTTCCGGGCTTTGCCGAATCAGATCTTCCAACACAACTGGTGCTGAGGATGGAGTGAGCGAAGTCGATGGGGCGGGATTACGAAAAATGCGTCTGTTTCCTTGATCTGCGGGCTCGGAGTGCTCCGTCAATGGGAAGAGTGTTGACCGCGATTGGACCGCATGCGTAAGTTCATGGGCGAGCAAATGCCGTCCAGTGTTTGTTGTTGGAGCGTATTGCCCCGAATCGAAAAACAAGTGCTCGCCGGCGGTGTAGGCGAGTGCGTTGATAGAGCGTGCAGAGTTGGCGGCTTCGGAGTCGGTGTGGACGCGGACGTTGCCAAAGTCCTGGCCGAAGCGGGGTTCGAAAAAGGCGCGAGTCGCGGCGTCGAGAGGATGGCCGGGAGAATGCAAGACATTGCTGACGATGTGCGGCATCTGCGCGGGGGTGGAGGGAGTAGCGGCGCGGCGATGGATTGCGGGTTGAGCTTGCTTTTGGAGACACTCCTCGCACATCTGGCCGCCCTCGGCGCAGGAGCACGCGGCATGGGCCGGGAAGCCAGCGGGAGCGCGCATAATCGTTTGCGCGACATTGTCGGCTTCGCGCTCTTCGGGGTCGTCGGGATGGCTAATGGAAAGCTTGGCCTGGATGACGCCGGAACGTAGCAGTTGCTGGACGGCCTGATTACCGGCTTGCTGTTGCAACTGGAGCAGCGGATGAAGCGGCGTGCCCTGCTGGGACGCGATGGGTGCGTGAGAGTGCGCAGCCGTGCCGGATTTGGGTTGCTTGTGGGTTTCGGCCAATCGTTCCACTAAGTGTTATCTCCTAACGGCTAGCTCGCATCCGCAAGGTCAGGTTAGTGCGCGCACCAGCTCAAAGTACTCGCGAAAATCGGTGCGCGAAGGCATGCGGCCCAGCTTCTGCAATTCGCGCGACGTGGCGCGGATGAAATGCTCCATGCGAATTTCACCGCCGGCTTCTGCCGCAAGAAACGCCGCGGCGAGAACCACATTGCGAATGTTTCCTCCAGCCAAATCAAATTGCTGTGCCAGAAAACCAAAGTCAACATCTGTGGCTAGCGGCGCATCCGAAGGGATGAGCACGCGCCAGATTCGCTGGCGCATCTCCGGATCGGGAAATGGAAATTCAACGATGTGGTGAATGCGGCGGGTAAATGCTTCGTCAATGTTGCCGCGAAAGTTTGTAGCGAGGATGACGATGCCTTCATACTCCTCCATTTTCTGGAGCAGGTAGGCGACTTCAATATTGGCGTAACGGTCGTGTGCGTCTTTTACTTCGGAGCGCTTGCCAAAGAGCGCGTCGGCCTCGTCAAAAAACAGAATAGCATTGGAGGATTGTGCTTCGCGGAAGATTTGGCTTAGTTGCTTTTCAGTCTCGCCGATGTATTTGCTGACGACCGTCGATAAATCGATTCTGTAAAGATCGAGCGCGAGTTCGAGCGCGATGATTCCAGCTGCCATCGTCTTCCCCGTGCCGCTCGGGCCGCAAAAAAGAACGTTCAATCCCTTACCTTGGCTAAGTCGCCGATCAAATCCCCAACGCGAATAGACGAGCGAGCGATATTTCTCCGTTAAGCAGATTTCGTGTAGTTGCTGAACTGCGCGCGGAGGAAGAACCAGATCGCTCCAATCATGGATGCATTTGACTTTCTGCGCCATGCGTCGAAGGCCATGATTCGATTGCGCACGGGCAACAGCTTCGAGATCTGCCAGCGAGATGCCAGGCTGGGAGGATGGGGAAAGCAACGCGCGGTTTGCCGATTCGCGGCAGACGTTTCTAATTTCTCCGCCGGTGAGTTGAAATTTGTTCGCGAGCACTGCAATATCCACGTCGGGTGCAAGGCTGTAATGTATTGTTGAAATAGCTTCGTTCCAGAGGGCAACACGATTGGCAAAATCGGGCGGCGGTACCGCGAAGCTGATCGACGGATAACTATGTGAGACGGCGGCTTGAGGAATTGGAGAAGTAGAACTGATAAAAATCAGAAGATCGCGCCGACCGAATCTTGTGGGATCAAGACTGTGTAGGAAGGGCGCCATCTTTTGCTGTCGTCCGGAGTCATCGTCAACAGCCGAATCTGCGTGCGCGAGAAAAAGATTAGCGGCGTGCAGAAGAGCTTCGCGGCAGAGCAAGGTGATCTTCGTCGGTAACCGTATGGTGCCGGATGGCGATCGCTCAAGATCGGCGGTTAAGAGTGAGCGCCCGTGCTCATGGGAAATTGCTTCTGCAATGCATCTCTTTCCACTTCCGCTGGGGCCGTGAAGAAACACTGCGCCGCCTTGCGTAACGAAAGAGTGGGCGGCGTTCCTGATTTCGCTGATCAGTGTTTGGGGAAGCGCCAGGCTGGCGAAGGTGCGGACGGGCTTGCAGCAGGAAGTAAAAGAGAGCAAACGCTCGTCGATGGTGTCGTGGCCAAGCAGGTAATCGACGATGCGCGGATCGGGGCGGAGCGCGCGGGAGAGCAGGCTGAGTTCGCGATTCTGCGCGTCCGTGCTGAACTCAATCAATGTCGCACGGAACAAGACTGAATGCGATGAGAAAAGTTGATGGTGAGCAATTTGATCTGCGCGGGCATCATAAAGAAGTTTGAGGATCAGGTCTGGCGTGGGGTGTTTCCTGGTGACGTCGTTCTGCACATACGAATAGAGGATCTCAAAACCATTGTCCAACTCGGGGGCGAGGCAAACGAGAAGAATGAATTGCTCGACTGTGGAGAGCGCGAAGATTTCCGTGATTCGTTTCAAGGATAAGTTCAAGCCAATGGCGTGGGACGCAATTATTCGCGCGGCAATTTGTGTGCGGGCAGATTTAATCTGCTGGTTGATTTTGCGCAGCGATGGAGCATCATCGCTATGATTGAGAGTCGAACCGGCGGCCGAAGCGCTTGCCAGCAAGATCGAGTCGACTTCTTCATCGGAAATGTAGAGTCCCCGGAACTGGTCTTCGCGCAGGAGGCTGGCCGCGCGCAAACGCAGGACCTGGCGGTGCAGGAGTAGCTTCAGGCAATCAAGTTCGGCAAGCAGATGCTCGATGGAGGAAGAGAACGCCGAGCCGTTCGAAACTTCCGGCGCATCGGAGGCAATTACTCCTGTGGCGGAAGAAGCCAAACTTCCCTCCCTTTGAGCCAGCGTGGCGCGTATTTCTGTTCTTGTAAACCCGCGATCCGAAGTACCAGCGAAAGCGGGGCCACGGGCATGCGCACCTCGAGGCGGTTATCGAAGTGACGAAGGGCGCTTAATCCAGAGAGAAAATTCTGATAGAGATATTCCGGACTGCTTGACTCGAAGCCGCTCAACCGTCCAACAAAATGCCGGATCGCGGCGCGGGCAAGAAGCGAAAGCGTGCAATCGGTTGTTAAATCTGTGTAAGCCACAGAACCAGCGAGGGAGAGATACGGGTATTCCAGTTCGCCGGACTTCAGAAGAGAGGACAAGCGCTGGCGATTCACGGGAAGATACCGAGACGAGGGTTCTTCGACCGCGTCGTCGCTGGTTTTAAGGACGGAAAACGTGCTGACCACGCTTTTCAAATGGGAGATGTCCAAGGCCGAGGTAAAATTTTCGTGTAGAAGAAGCAATCGGGGCTTCGCCGCAATAATCTCCGAGAGCCTTTCGATACGAGTGCGAGCGAACTCGCTTCTATTTTGGCTTGCGGGAATTGGGATTAGGTCCAGCCATTGATTATGAGCCAGATCACGAACAAGCAAAATCTCGCGATCAGAGTGCTCGATAATTTCCACGAAAATGCATTCTGGGCCGACTCTTTCCTGATCGCGAAGAGAATGCAGGAAAATTTTGGTGGCGGCATCCGAATTCAATTCGCTGGTATTCAGATTTTCGAGTGCGGAGGAAAAAGAAGCGCTCGTGAGCCCGGAGAAGAGGCGCACGGCGGGATCGCTAGCGCTATCGAGCGCCCGTGCCCGGCCCAGGCACTTTACGCAAACGAGGTGACGTAAAAGGGAAGCGGCATTCTCAGGATTGGCGCAGCGTTCGCTTGCGGCTTCGGTCAACTCGCCCAGTCGCATTTGCAGCAGGGAAGGTCCGAGCATAAAAACGCCGCCAAAGAGCGAGAGCAGAGATTCGCCTTCAAGAATATTTGCGGCGTTAAGAAATTTGCGCTGAATATTGCCGCTCGAAATTATCGAAGCGGCTTGACCAGCCCAGTGAGCGTCTCCGTTCATTTGTTGCGCGAAGAAGGAGAGAGCAGCGGAGGGGTTGGACACTCCGGCATGGCGAGCCAGATCGGTTGCGTTCTTAAGATTGCCGAGCGCGAGATTCTCGATCAGAGAATCCAAGTCGCGGGCCGAGTGGATTGCCGAAAGAATGCAACCGAGTTCGAGCAGCCTATCGAGGGCACGCTTGAACTGCAGGTTGCCCAGCGCATTGAGAAAGCGGGATGCGGTTCGCGCAAAAAGGCGCAGCGAATCGTGGAATCGATTGTCCTCGCGCGAAGCGTACTGCAAAGGCGATTGGTTCCAAAGTTCGAGCAATATTCCGATCCACTTATCCGCTCCACCGGGCGATCCTGCGGAGGCATTCGCGAAGCACGCTTCGTAAATCGACTGTGCATCGTGGGTGGTAAGTTTAAGCAGCACGTCTTCGAGCCGATTCAGAAAGAAAAGGTGCAGAACGACATCCGCGGCCAGGGGCGTTTGCCGAAGGACGGCGGTGCGAATAGCTTGGCTCACAGAGAGGATACGTAAGTCCTCGAACTCTTCGTAATACCATTTGCTCCAGGCTGTTCCCTCCGAGAGATCGAAAATAAACTGCGTGAGGTAGGCCGCAGGGTTTGAGAATCGCAAAATTGAATCACTCTGTTCACCGTGAGCGATCGTGCTTTGAATGCGAGTTGCCAGATGTTGCCCCCAGGTGTGTGCGATCTCCTCGGTATTGACTGCTCCGGCATCGAGGGAGAAATCCATGACAAGATTGCGGATGCGCCAGACCGTTGGATCTTGTGGATCTAAGGTCTGGCCCAAGCAATGCGCGCAGCCTTCGGAGAAACGATCTACAGCGCGGTCGAGCCGGTGCCGCAGTTCCTGTGGGTTAGGATGATCCGCAGGAACTACATAGGTGGAAAGCCATCGGGTCACCGTCAGCCGGGAATCGTTTTGAGTTATTGGCTCGCTCATATTCTTACCGGCGCCCCGGTTCGGAGTCCTCGTAAATTAACTTGGCAAAGTTTATGCCGCTTCCTTCTCTAGTTCGAGTGGCCTATTATCGTTGAGCAATTCCTGGAGCACTTGAATGGCGCCGGCAATGCGCAGCATGGTATCGCGCATCTCATGGCGCTGACGATCGAGGCGCTGCATTTCCTGTTCGCCTTTCTGTAATTCATTTTTGAGTTGTTGAAGTCTGTCGCGCACGGTGTCCTCCGAATTTTTGCTGCACTTTTTTCGTCACTATTGATGGGATACAAGAATCGGAATTGTTCCCTTGCCTTTCTTAAGTGATCCGAGAGCTTTTCCGATGATGGCTCCGGGCTGCGCGTCGGCGTCAGGGTCGAGCTTCTGGGCGCGCCCGCGAGTTGGGCTGGTGGTGAGCAAGTCGCCAGGATGGATGGGCGCAATATCTGCGTCGACCTTGCAAGCGGCATACGCGCCCAAGGTCACCATGAGCCCCACTTGCAGATCGCCAAGCTGCTTTCGGTCGAGGTCAGTAATCTTGGAATCTGAGAGAGTGGGTTCGTCAACGATGCCGCAAACTCGAGTGTCGCTTTCGGTACTCGCGAGTTTTACCTCGATCAGCGGAATTTGCCGGTTAGAACCGTAGTACTGAGACGACGGAGTGGAGTGGAGCACCAGCAAATCTCCGCGCTCCAGCTTGACCCCATCACGATTGATAAATCGATCTTCTACACAACCGGTTTTATTCGGGGCGTGCAATGTGCCGGAAACAATTATGTCCCAGGGCGTGGTGGAGGAGCCAATAAGAATCTGTTTTGAGTTTACGTTCAAGCCAATCGCATTGAAGGTTCCCTCGGTCGAGCCTCCGGCCATCAGCCAATGATTATCCGAAGCATCAACCCCCATGAAGTAGGTTCGGTTTCCGTAAATGGTGAGAGAGCCTGCGCCGGGCGCCGGAACCAAAGGGAAGGCGGGTTCGCGGCCGACGGTGACAGCGCCGCCCTGATTGATGCTCATGCGGGGCAGGAAGTCCGTATAAAAATCAAGGCCGTAAGTGTTGGTGCCTCCGGTGCGGCAGGAAGCGATACCTTCGCCACTCTTGTATCCGAAGGTGAGTCCAGGAGCGACAGTTCCGCCTGGGTTCTGATTTGCTTGGTCGATGCTGAGGCCTGCGTTCACGCTGAGATTCTGTTGCGGGCTGGTGGTTCCGATGCCTACGTTGCCGCTACCCGTAATAAACATCAAGGTCGTGGGTGGGCTGCCAGAAGGCGGCGTGTTTATGAATGCAAATCCGCCGGTGCCGAGTCCCTGATTGTTGATGAAGTCGGTCTCTCCTGTGCCGCCGCCGTTCAAGGCGTTCCAGCCTAGATACGCGCCTTGCGCGGACACAATCGGACTCTCGGTGCCACCGATGTGGAAAAGGCCGCTGTTCACGTCCAAGGTGACGCCGGGAGCCTGCGTCCCGATTCCGATAGCACCTTTGTTCGTGATGCTCAACTGGGCGGCGTTACTCGTGTAGAAATCAAGGCCGCCCGGGTTCTTGCCGCCGGTGGACTGGTTCGAGGCAATGCCCTCTCCGCTGGTCGAACCAACACTCGCGCCGGCGCCGAAGGATAAGCCCGGCGAGAGACCACCGCTATTCTTGCCGGCTTGATCGATGTTGAGTCCGGCGTTGACGCTCAGATTCTGTTGCGGCGTAGTTGTTCCAATGCCGACGTTGCCATCGCCGCTTCCGCCGCCCGACTGAATGAAAAGTCTGGATGTCCCTGGCGAATTGCCGGCTGTGATTTCGCCGAAATTGAGACCGGGAGTTGTGCCGTTTAAGTTCCCGCAAATCAGCCATGTCTCTTGCGATGAAGAATTACAAAGTTGAATAAGTTCGTCATTCTTTCCACTGGCAACAAGAGTGAGTGGACTAAGGTCGGGGAAAGTGGTGGCATTGTAAGCAGCTCCGATGAGCGCCTGCTGCTCGGCGTTGAGCAAGCGGTCCACCTGGAGCGAGCCGGCAATTTCCACGCCCACTCCTTTGTAGTTAGCGTCCGTTGTAGCGGATGGAAGCGGGTAGGGAGCGAGACGATCCTGGATCAGCAACTGGGTTTCGGGGGCATTAATCGAGGCCGCAACCACTCCGACATATTCGCGGCCCGTGGCGGCCCAGGCATCGGCTTGCATCACGAAGACTTCGTTGTGCGGATCCCAACTGACCTGGCCTAGCAGAACGTACCAGTTCAAGTTGGAGTCGTCGGTGGAGAATTCCTGGTAAGGAACGGAGTTGTCGTAGGGGAGAACGATGACGCCCGCCGTCAGGGGCGGAGTTGACGTGGGTGCCGCTGGTTCAACTGCGGCCGACATCTGAGCACCGTTGACGACAATCGAGTCGTTGGTTGGCGTTGCCGGAGGCTGGGTGATGGAGAGTGCGAATGTTTCCTGCACGCGGCCGAACGAGTTCGGCTGACTCGCTGCGATGCACGCGTCGGTTGGCGGATTGAGCAGCGCCTCGGCGTAGGAGATCCACACATTCATGGTGAGGGCATTCGCGCCAACGTTGGGATTGTAATAAGGAGCAAACAGGTCCTGCGTAAGCTGTGTTTGACTGAGTACAACGATCTCGCGTCCGAAGCCGTCAACCGCCATACCCGGCTGGATGTAGACAGTGACGGAGGTCTGGCCGGGGGTGCCCGTTTGTCCGGCAGGAGGCACTTGCGCAATATCGAGGCCGCTCACGATTCCCCAGGTGTGTTGCCCAACGTTGTGGCGGCGGCGCATGTCGCGCTGGTATTCTTGCTCCGCTTCGAAGTCGGTAGTTCCCAGATATTCGCCTTCGTAGTAATTGAGCCGTTCGATGTCGGTGTTGTATGCCATTCTTTTTTCTCCCGTGTTCGTGCAGACGGTCGCTCAGCCCGCGTTTACTTTTTCTTGGCAGATGAGCCGCCAGTTGCGGCCGTTGCCTGTAGCGAGGTCAATTGAGTTTGCAAGTTTGTGATCTGCGTCTGAAGATCGGCGACCTGGGCTTGGACGGAGTTCTGAAGAACCGTGGTCGGATCCGTTACTTCGATTCCGACGACGGCGTCGCCTTTGGTGTAAACCGTTAGCGGCTGGCCGGAAGAAACGGCTGTCGGGATAAATTGAGAGGCGGCTGTGATTGCAACCGTATCCCAGGATGGATCGCTGTCGATCTTCTGCACAGTTACATTTGAGAAGCCCTGTCTGATAAGCGATTGCTGGGCATCCAAGCTTGACGTTCCGGCCAAAGAGCGCAAGTCCACCGCGCGCATTTGGGGGGAAACGATGTTGAGGAGGGATGCTCCCATCTGCTGCGAGAGAAAAGAAGTGAAGATACGGTTGAAAGAAGCGGGATTGCTGACGACATTCGTGGTGACGTTAGTTCTGTCGTAAGCCAGCTCCGAAGGGACGGTCTGGTCGAAATAAGGATCCTTTTGACCGCAGCACTCAGCCTCGAGCCTCGCATCGATCAAAGAACCGAGGGCGCTGAAAACGGAGCCCAGCCAGTAATTCAGCGCCGTGTAGCCGATCAGTTGCTGGCGGCCTTCAAATGGACAAATGTCCGTGATGGTGCCGTTCAGAACCGTGACGCAAGCAAGGATCAAACGGTTATCGCACGGGTTCGGAGGACAGGCTGGCAGGAGCGCGGTGCAGAGGCAATCTTTGGCAGCCTGGAAAAGGAGAGGTCCGAGGCTGGTGAGCGCAGCCTGATAGGAAGTCATCGCCCCGTCGCTCGCCGGTGGAACCAGCGACTGCGCGATGGTGTTTAGAGTATCGAGCAGACTACAGTGGGTGACGAATTCGTTTTGTGCAAAATATTGATTGACCAGAGTGAGATAACTGCACACGGCCTGGTAGGCCTGGTTCGGGTCGGAGTTGGCGTTAATGGTGGGTGCCATAAGAGCCAATTTCGTAAGCCCAGCTTTGCAATTCTCGAATTGATATTCAAATGTACCGGGCTGCGGGTTCCTAGTGTCGGTGGTCTGCGGTGGGGCGACGATGCCGAGTTGGAATCCTTCGACAATGCGTGTGGGCTCGCATGCTCCGGTAGGAACTGTCGCTGCGGTTTGGGTTGCGGTTGAGGAGCAACCACATGTGCTCATAGAAGAGCTGCCTGCGGCACTCGTTTGTGAGCCTCCACCGCAACCACAGCCGCCGTTGGAACTGCCGCCACTGCCGCAGGAACAGCTCCCGCTAGTTGATGACGTTTGCTGTAGCGGCGTGATCATTCGTGATTGCTGTTCCTGATATTGAATGGTGATACACCATTTCTGCGCCATATTCTGGCACTCGGCGGGCGGGTTATAGCGAAGCGGCGAGCAGTTGGGAGTTTGCGTGGTGGGAGCGCAGCAGGCTTGAATGGCTTTCAGGACGTTGAAATTCTGGTTGCTGCAGACAATGATGTCGTTGCCACACGGGTCGATGGCGTAACCCGATCTTACCGTGACCCAACCGTCGCACTGGCCGCATACAACTTGCATGCCACAAACCACGCCCCAGCCGTTCAGATAACGGTTGTGAAGCCGGCTTTTGGCCAGCCAGTAGCGTTGGTCGTTGTTGAGGTCGCCCTCGGAAAGGAGCTGGCCGGAGAAAAAGCGCGTGCGGTCGAGGCAGGTGAGTCCGGCGCAGGCGGTGCAACAGCACGCTGTTGAGACCGATGCGTTCGACGCCGACGTCGCATTGATTGCTGGGGCATAGACGGAAGTCTGCGCCGGCGCTGCCGTCGCATTTCTAGCGGCCGTGTAAATCCGCCGTGTAGTCTTGGTAGTTGTCGGCATCGAAAATCCTCCTTGTTAGGGCCGCCTTAATGCCTTGCCACAAGCCAGCTCTCGAAAGTTCCACCTTCGAGGCATAAACCGCTGCCCGGTGGGCGCTGGCCCGTATCAAAATCGTGACGTACGAATTCGGCGCTTATCGCGCGAGGGGGAATTGCGGGAGTCGTCGCAGTTGCCGGAGTTCCGGTATCCAGCAGGAAATCTCCGCGCAATCGGATCCAGATATCCAAATCCCCCGCTTTTGCGGTATAAATCCCGTTTTGATAAGTGGTTGTTGTGGTGTCAAAAATAAACGCCAGCGCCCATGTGGTAGCTGGAGTCGGGGAGATCGGTGTCGCTGTGCCAAGCAAGTGGCTGCCAACTGCAAAAATCGCGTCGACTGCTATGACGTAACCCTTAATGGCGCAGGGGTTTTCATATCCTGATGCCGTGTCCCGAAGAGAATTGGGATCGATGAGAACCTGAAAGATATGCGCGGCGTCCTGAGCGGTTGGCATCTGTATGGGGCCGTTGAATGCGATCACGAAAGCCGGGACGGGTTTAATTTCGGCGGTTCCCGCGTGAGTCTCCTGAACGCCGTTTGCGTTATTGACGGTAAGCTGAGTGCTGGTGCAGCTGACGACCAGGAAGGGTTCACTCGTAGTTGTATTGTTTGCTGCATTCGTGAAGCCGGAGATCACAACCGGAAAGTTAGCTCCCGGTATCGGAGAGAATTTCCCGGTATAGATGGTATTTCCTCCGGATGTGTTTGCCGCCGCATTCAGAGAGTACGATGTGGCCTTCTGGGGAATCGTGAGCAAGTCGGGAAATTGCACGCTTTCCCCATGTTGCCAGCTGAGGGCAGTAATCTGGACAAGGCCTGTCTCCAAGCCCGGCCCTGCCGGACCAGTCTGCCCCATCGGCCCTTGCACTCCTACCGCGCCTGCGGCACCAGTAGCACCCGTGGCTCCGGCTGGCCCCGGCGGGCCTTGCGGGCCGGGCGTGGCATTAGCGCTCTGGTCGAGCAGGCAGCGCACCACGCGAGTAAGAACCTCGGTGCTCACAAGAAGATGCCGGTCAGTCAGGTTGTCGATTTCCTGATCGACGATCGGCTGGCCATATGAGTAATCGTTGATGGTTGCGAGCACGATGCAATTTCCATCCGCGCAGTCGGGGCAGCCTTCGATGGTCAGCTTGAATAAGTCGCCGCAATCGGTTTGCATCACATCGACCACGGCCACGCCGCCGTTGTCGATGGTGGATGATCCGGTAAAGGGAATATAGAGACGAGTGCCATCGCCGGAAATTCCCTCGCTTACCGGAGCGATTCCTACAGGCAGCGCGGCACCAACGATTGTCCCTTGCTGGGATTCGGCTGCGTGCTCATCGACGGACTGAACATAGGCGTTGTTGTTGTGCGCAGCGTCCTGCTCTAAGACGTACGCCCAGTGTCCGTCTGGGGAGATGAGAACTTGCGTGGGTGCGTATGCGAAGCCGGTCACGTTTTGGGTGAGGACCGTTGCGCCGGTGGGGGGGCCGGCGGAAGTGATCGTGACAAAGCAGAGAGCTGGAGCCGCAGGGGTTGTGTCGAGCGCGGCTAATGTATCTCCTTTGGTGGTCTCCGCAATAGCGATGGACGAAGGGGCCGTGGGCAGCGCAATTGTGGTCGCGCCGACGGTGAGCGAAGAAAGCGTGATCCAACTGAGGCTGGCGTTGCCGGAGGTAGCCACGTATGCATACTGGCCGCCGGGACTGATGGCGAGCGCGACGGGATTTGCGATTCCAGTAACTTGGGCAATGGTGGGTGCGGGCGGAGCGGCAACATTCATTCCGCTGATGACGAACATTCCCACGGTCTTGCCGATTGCGACGAGCCGTCCGTCGGGAGACGGAATAACTCCCAGATGCAACGTCGAATCGGCCGCCGGGCCAACAGTGAACGCCGGCGTAACCAGCGTGGTTAGATTCGATGAATTGAATACGTTGACTTGCGCCGCTCCGCCTGCATCCGGCAGCACGGCCACATAAACAAAGTTTCCGGCTGGCGACACGGCTACGTCCAGGCCTGTGCTGTTCGCGAATGTAGCCGAACTCAGCACGTTGTAATCGGAGTTGTCGAGTTGGTAGAGCGTAACGGTGTTATGGCCTCCGCTGGTGGCAGAGGTCAGAACATAGATCTGTTCAGCCGCATCGCTTTCCGCTACGCGAACGGAGTTTGCAAAGTGCAGCGTGTTGACCCATTTTAACTGAGAGTTGCACGCGCCGGCGTGAGTCGATGGCGGATCGATCAAAACATCGAATCCGTAACTCTCGAGGATCCGGTTAGGTTGGCAGGAAGTGCCATCGCAACTGCACTCGTCAAATAGAACGGGCATGTCTTCGGTGCCGCACTCACGGTAAGAAACGCAAATCTGGATCTTGTGAGAAACGGTGGGGTCAGGCTGCTGGCCCACACTATTTTGCTTTTGCCAATTCGCGAGAAACTTTGCGTTGAAATCGAAATACTCTTCACGCGTGACGAGAATTTCGCGTCCGCAGCAATCTACGGCAGTGCCGGGCTCGATCACCACGAAACGATCCTGGCAGCCCTGGTTGGGATGTGCCTCCACCTTTAGCCCGCAGACGGCGCCCCAGCCGTGCAGGCGTTGATCGTGGCGGCGCAGCTTGCCCAGCATGTAACGCTGCTCGTCGGTGAAGTCGCGCTCGACCAGCAGCTTGCCGGTAAAATAGTTATTGCGCGCAAGCTGCGGAATATCGCATTCGACGCACACGCCACCCGAGCCATTGGCTCCATGTTTGCAATTGCAATCGCCCATAATGCGGCCTCACTTTCTCAGTTGAGAGTCGTGTTGCAACCGACTCGCGACGAGCGGCCCACTGCTGACGAGGGCCGCTTCAAACTTTTTGCTGGGCTGCCCAGCACTGTGTCGTAGCCGAGGGATCCCTGCCCTTCGATCACGCCCACGGGATACTTGGCAAGCACCGTGTCAACTCCCACGAAAGACTGAATTCCGATGCGCATGCGCGGCTCAGCCCAGCGAAACTGCGCTTGCGTGTGCGCGGGCTTGGCCATATCGATGATTTGCTCGATCGTCATTTGGTCCGCCTCGGTGGCGCCCGGCCAACGCGGAACGACGACGATAAACTGGTAAGCGTAGGCATTGAAAAGATCGAGCGAAGGATCGCCGTAATCCACCAGTTGAAACGAGCCGATGTTCGAGTTCACTCCTACTTGCAGGCGATCCATCACATCCTTGCCGAAGACATAAGATTGGTCGCCGAGTTTGGAACTGCCTACGGAAAGCCAGCGGCGCAAGCGGAAGAGCTCGAGAATGCGTGGCTTGAAACCTGTATACAACTCGATTTGAAGTTTCAATCCCGCGGGAGTGCCGCGCAAGGAATAGAGTTTGTACGCTTGGCGAACCAACTCGCGCCGCTTATGGACAGGCCAGTTGTTCTGCAGGCTCATGCCCAGCCAAGAGGCGAGCCACGAAAGAAAATCGGTTCCACCTACGTTGATTGGGTTGGCAGGCGTAGCTTTGGGATCGAAGTAGCGTGCGATATCCGTAATTTGATCGGAGGTGATGCCGCGTAGCGTGTCGAATATCGAGAGAAAGCGCGCCAGAAAATCAGCGCTCACCGGATCTTCGCGATAGACTGCGGGAAGATATTTGAGGGAGGATGCGCGCGGATAATACACTTTCACTCTATCGAGGACCGGTGTGGCGGAGCTGTTTCCCGTGAGCGCCAGCCGCAGCCATAGATAACGGCCCGGCGGACTTTGAGTGAGGCAGTCCCAGGAGCGACCAGTAGCGTTGGTGTCGATTTGACCGGTAGCCCAACGGCTTTCCGGCAGGTTGGTAATTTCATCCGGAGTCTTTTCGGATTCGGCGGTGAAGGTATCGACCTTCACCGCAGTGCCGGAGGGGACGCAGCCACTCAGCACCACGCGATGCCACAAACAACGGTACGTTGTACTATCCAGCGCGCACGAATAGTAGTTGCCGGAGGCCGCATACGCGGCCTGCAACGAGAGCTGGCAGACCTGTTGCGATCCATTGGTAAAGAGGGGATTCCCGGAGCGATCGAAAATCAGCGATGATGCAAATGCGTTGACGCCGCTTGCGCACTTCGTGGGACACCAGCCATCATCACCGTCGGACTGATAGAAATAGACTTTGCGCGTCATGCAATCGCTGAGGCAAAGATTTCCATTGACGTCTACGCCGACGGCGACCGGGCAGAATTTTCCGAGAAGGTCGGCTGGCTGGCAGATTATTTTTTCGA
Source organism: uncultured Acidobacteriaceae bacterium (assembly GCA_963818235.1). Classification (GTDB taxonomy): domain Bacteria; phylum Acidobacteriota; class Terriglobia; order Terriglobales; family Acidobacteriaceae; genus Sulfotelmatobacter. Next base: position 203,648 of record CAWFRI010000003.1, on the reverse strand, counting down.
AAGCGCCGTTAGGTCCAAGGACGACAACGTAGTTTTGGTTTTCCTGAAGAACGTAAATGCGGCCTGCCAAATCAAGAGCGAGACGCGTGGGCTTAACGAATGCCGGATTCGTAGCGGCAGCGCCGTTGTAGGCGGCTTTCCAACATCCGTGCGGATCAAAGACGTGGATCAGGCCGTTTGTGTAGTCGGAGACGTAAGCCCAGTTACATCCGGAAACGGCAACGTCCCAAGGCTGCCATGTTCCTTGCGGAAAACTAATTTCGGCTGAACAATCCGAACCTGTCGTCGGGAAAGCGGGTGAAGAAACAGTTTGCTTTACAGCGATGCCGCTGGCAGTATGTTGCACTTGTAGCGGGCCCCAGACCCAGCGTAGCGCCAGCCCTTTGAGCGAAAATATCTGAACGCGGCAATTTCCAGTGTCCGCGATGTAAAGGTTGTCACGGCAGGAAATCGCTAGACCGTGCGGGGAAGAAAGCTGGCGCAGCTTTGTTCCCGATCCGCCGATGCACGGCAGAGTGACGAACTGTTGAAGACAACAGTCGAAGCGCTTGAGCAGGCACGCTTGACCATCGAGCACATACACTCGGTCTTCGGAATCGACTGCGACATCGATCGCCATCTGCAAGCCGCCGAAGCTTCCTGCGGCATCGATCAAAGGGCGAACCGCACCCGGCAGCGGCCGCAACGAAAGTGTTTTCCTATTGCCGCTCAGCACAGTGTTCTGCAAACTAGCCGCTCGCCAGCCCGCGAGGCCGTTCAGCAGATAGTGTGGTTTCAGGTCGCTCATTCGCCTTTATCAACTCCAAAATTTTTCTATGATGAAGTGCTGTACGACACGTCCACCTCGTGTCCGTTGGGATCGCTGTAAAGCAACTCTCCCTGATTAATAGGAACGTCGCGGCAAAAAGTTTGCAGCTGGTTGTCCAGGTAGATTAAAAGTTGATTGTCTTGAATCCGCTGCACGCCGGGCGTCTGGATAATGACGCGGTAAACATCGGAGTAATAAATTTCTCCACCGAAGGGCCAGCCGGTTCCATCGACGCCGGGCTGAACATTGCCGCCGACGAGAGGGTCGAAGAAAGTGGTCAGATTCGACTGCACTGCATTCTGCACGATCGCAAGGTCAAAGCCGGGGAGAACGAGAATCTGCACCGAAACTTTGATTTTCCGGTAGACGGGCCCGACGACATAAACCTCGGAAGTGAGCAGGCGATGCGAATCCAAATAAGTGCAAACAGCTTGCAGCGTAGTTTGATTCGGTGTGGGATTCCGCGACGGCGAGTTTGGAACCACGATGACAGTGACTACGCCGGGAATCTGGCCATTCGGAAAGTTCGGATGATAGAGGGCTATGGCAAAAGCTCGCGCCACATTCGCTCCCGGCGCTTGCGTGGCGAGATATTGAAAATCGTTAAGAGTGACGGCACGATTATTGCTTTGCAGTGCGAGCGAGGCCCGCGCCTTCGCGGTCGCAACGGATTCTTCATCCGTGCCGCCAGTGGCCGGGTCATTGTTAGTGACGGCATTGATCGATTGCACGAACGTCTGAAGCTGGCTGATCGTGATCGCTCCAACATTGCCCTGGCTTCCGCCGCCGGAGCGATAACTCTGCGCGACCACATTGGCGGTGGAGTTTGCCTGATTGGCCACAGCGATTGCACTGTTCTCTCCGTCGCCTAAAGTGACAATTCCGGTGTTGCGATCGAGAACGTAAACGAGATCGTTGGGGCCGGAAGAAAAGAAGTCGTCCACCTGCTGCCACACGACAAAACCGTTACCATCGCCTTGGTCGATGGCCAACTGCAAGCTGGTTACGGTCACCTGGCTACCATCGGAATTCGTGACCTGAACAGGCGTGGCCAGCACGACGACTGGAGTGTTCGTTACTTGAAACGTCTGGTTCGGCTGGCCATTGCTGCCGCCGAGTATTTCGTTAATGAAGGTGATTGCCTGTGTGGCGCTGGTCGTGTTGGTGCGGACCGCGGCAATCTGCGGCGGCGTTTCGTAAGTGGTGGTGACCAGGCGGGCGCGAATCCAGTAGAGGCTCTGCGAAACGCTGCCCACGTTGGCGATGGCAGGAAGGTTAGCACCGGGCCCAGGAAATAGGACGTGACCATTTTGCGAGAAAGCTCGCGTGCCATCGCTGGTTATGTTGATGGAGGCCCATTGTGTGCCGGTGTAGTATTCCCAGGCGATTGTCGCCGGGGGAGGCAGCGTTCCGCCGCACTGCATAATCGGTTGATTGAGCGGATCCTGATAAAGACTCACTGCGAGGTCTATCGAAGCCGTGGGAAAGCTGACGGGAGAATAGAATCCGAGCAGAAGTGCATTGCCCACCTGCGGATTCTGGCCAAAGGGATAGAACCACTGGCTGGCATTGACATTCTGGTTGGTCTGTACCGTGTAACCGCTGCCGTCGAAAATTTGAACAGCTATCAGCACCGCGCCAATCGCGGTCAACGACTGATCCGTTTCAAAAATGATCGGTTGCGTGGAGGTTCCGGCAGCGGCTACTTGCGTGCCCTGCGGCACGATGACGCTGACGATGTCCGGTCGCGCGACGCTGAACGTGAGTTCCGCAATGGCCGGTTGAGCGGGCTGAAGTTCGATGCCGATCAACTGCAGGAACTTGATGTAGTTGAGGTCAGGAACCTGGTTCAGGCGGTAAGTGAGAATTTCGGTCATCCACGCGAAAAGTTCTACCAGCGTGATGCCGGGATCGCTCTCGTTGAAGTTGGTCCACTCCGGCGCATAGCGAGGAATCAGCGTCTTGGCTTGCGCGACGATATCCGCAAACTGGCGATCATCGAGATTCGGAGCAGTGAGCGGCATGATCAGTCTCCGGCACCTTCCGTGATGTAGAAGGGATAGACAAGATTTCCAAAGGCATTGTTCGAGCGAATTCGATAGTCGACGCGGATCAGCATGGTATTTTCTTCGCCGGGAGCGGAGCTGACGTTGACGTCAAGTACGTCGATGCGCGGTTCCCACTCGGTGAGCGCGTTTTTTACCAGTTGTTGCACATTGCCCTGCGTGGCCGGGTTGTTCGTGGCGAATACCAGATCATGAATTCCGCAGCCGAAACGAGGCAGCATTGGCCGCTCCCCGCGGGCGGTTCCAAGCAAAATCCAGATGGCTTCCTGTATACTTTGCTCTCCCGACGAGAACGCGAAGCCTCCAGCCGGATTGATTCGTACCGGAAAGTGCCAGCCAACTCCGAGGAATTTTCTCGACGTTGTGTTTCCGCGCATTGTTTGCGAAGCCATCGCCTATTCCCCTTTCTACGGAACCTGCAATAAAACTCCACTGACAGCGACCGTGCCTTGAACACTGAGATTTCCATTAATCTGCACAGGCTGGCCGGCAGCAGGCGTCAGAGTGATTCCGCCTCCATTTGAAACCACGACACTCGCGCCCCCGGCAATCAGTTGAACGTGGAAGCCCGAGCTGTCCTGTACAATGACCACCTGGCCTTGCTCCACAAGAGATGCATCCTTCAGAAACATTCGAATCTGGGTGGCCGTGGTGGGATCGGGTGGCTGGGGTTCGAGGGCGACCCCGGCGAGATTCTGAGCCCCCGAGGCCAGCACAGTAAAAGTCGAGCTCTGCGGGCTTTGTCCTTGCTTCGTCGTTCCGGTTGCATCTACTCCGGTGAAGAAGCATTGTGCGAAGTAAGTTGGGTAGCCGGTAGATGTATCGGTAAGGAACGTTGGATTGCCGGCGCTGTCGTTGTTGCCGATTGCTACCAGGATTGATTCCCACGCCAGATCTGCCTGTTTCCAGAACAGCGATTGAGGCGTCACCGCAGCGCTCGGCACTGTCCAATTTTTTCCGGTGTCATCCCACACCTGCGGGCTTCCTGCGGCGGGCTGGCGATAAACAAGAAAGGTGCCGTTGCCTTTGTTTGCGCTGGTGAGGCTCGACCCGTCTGCAAACGTTACCGGACCGCAGGAGAGCGTGATCGGCTTCTCGGAAGTCATCTGCGCCGTGGTGTTTCCGGGTTGCTGTAGCACCGGTATGGGAGCGGCTAATGCCATGAGATCCTTATTCTGTTGCTATAAGCCAAACAAGTTTCCGGGCGCCGGCGTATAAGCGGCGCCAATGACTGCGTCCGCAATGAGCGTTTGCGCCTGCACGACCCCGTCGAAAATTGTGATCGGCGCGCTTACGTTGACTGCCGCCGCAGTCAGGCTCAGCGCGGCATCCGCCGTGACATTGGCCACCGAGCAAGTCACATTTACGATCCCGGTGGGCGCGAGAATGCTGATCCCGGGCGGCGCATCGCTGATCATGATTTGATTCTGCCCGGCGGTCTGGATGGTGATGCTCGGCGGCACATCCTGCAATTGAATTTGCTGGTTGCCGCTTGTCGTAATCGAAATGGTTTCCGATCCCGGCGCGTCATTCATCTGAATCACGTGCCCGCCCTGCGTAGTAATCGTGATTTGTTCCTGTCCGCTCCGGTCGTCGAAATCGATCTTGTGTCCGCTGACGGTTTTGATCCGCCGTACGCTGGGAGTGATGTCGCCGGCTGGAGGCTGGTCCTGGCCGTTCCAGAGAAAACCAATGATGAAAGGATGGCCGACATCGTTTTGGTTGAACGCCACAAGAACTTCATCTCCAACTTCAGGCATAAACCACGAACCGCGGCCGCCGCCGGCCATCAGTGTGGCGACGGGTGCCCAAGTGCTTTGGTTTTGCCCTCCCAAATATGGAAAGCTCACCTGCACACGGCCCTGCTGATCCGGGTCCTGCGCGCTGGTCACCTGGCCTGTCACCACTCCCTGAATCTTGCCCACAGTTCTCTCCTAATTGGACTGAGTTCTCGTTACCGGGCCCTGGCGTCGAGCGGAAAATTCCGTGCGATAGCCGTTGCCTCCGATGGTGTGAGTCGATTCCGTGACGAAATATTCGCCATCGAAGTCACTGCTTGCGCCGGTCGGGTTTCCGCTGGAATCGGCTTGCACAGCGAAGCCCAAGATCTCGACGTTACAGCCGGAACGAAGGTCCGGCAGACCGATGGTCGTGCCGCTCGCTTCGATTAGTTTGTTGTTTCGATCCGTGAGAATGCCTTGCGCCAGGCCGATGGCCTCTTGTTGGGTATGCACGGGTTTGTCCGCCACGACCTCGGTGCGATTGCCGTAGGCTGAAGAAATTTGCGTAAGGCGAGCAATCTCCACTTGCGACTTGTTCTGATCTTTCCACAACTTCTGCAAGGTATATTCCACGTTGATTGCGGCATTCGCCTTGCGGTCCCAACCTCGAACCACTACAGTGCTGATCTGCTTCGCCGTGCTCAGCGTAGGGCGAAAATTGATCAGCGACTTGCCCCACTCCAGCTGATAAACGGGCACATTTCCGGGGTTCGCCGAAAGGCCCCAGTAGAGCGTTGGCGTGCTTGCTTCGTCTTCGAGATAAATTTCGTAGCCGCGGCGGCGGGCGCGCTCCAGCAGAAAAACGATGTCGAATTGATTGTTCATGAAGACAACGGGATCGGGAGATTCGCCTTGCGCGGGGTGCGGATCGATCTGAATGCCCAGGCCCGGCTGCCCTTTCTTTACCGGAAGATTGCACAGATATTGCGCAATCTGAGTGTCCGTCTTGTCGCCGTCAGTCCATGAATAAGTGTGTTTTTCTGTGGTGTACTGGTAGAGCTCGTTTTGGCCGCGGATGGAAAGCGTGGGCGCGGCCGCCTCGGAAAAATTCGGCTCGAGCGCGGTAATAACGCCCCGCATCATCCGCCGCATGTTGTTGTAATAACCCATCCAGACTTCAATCTTGTTGCCTGGGTCGAAAATTCCGGTGAAGTCTTCGGTCGCGTCCTTCAAGGGAGGTGCAAATTTGAATTTGCGTCTGTCCGCATCCCAGTTGTTGATCTCGATGTTGAAGAAATCGATCTCGTTGACACTGTCTTTGTAAGTAACCTGAAGAATGTCGCGAACAATATCGGCCCCAAGTTTCTGGCCGAGAATGTATACCTCGATGCTGGGAACGTAGAACGTTTCCTGCTGGCTGTATATCGGGATGGGCGTCTGGGTGGGCGACACAATTTTTCCTCAGGTAGTAAGCGGGGGAATTTCAAGAATTGCTCCCGGCGTTAGTTGCAGCGGATCTAGAATCGAATTTTGATCGGCAATGGCGCGCCACTGCGTGGGATCGTTATAAGCGTCGTTGGCGATCTGGCTCAGTGTCTCGCCGATCTGTACCACATGGGTTTGCGTATGATCAGCGGATTGAAAGTTGATCTCCGCGATTTGCTCGGAGAGCGTCTTATACTCTTTCAGCGACACAGTCAGCGTGGCGCGCAGTGGAACTCCTTGCGGGCTAAAAAGCGTGAACCGTTGACGCACGCTTTCCACTACACATTGGAACCCGTTCCGCAGTTGGCTGCCGGTCGAGATGTAGGATCTCTGGCCGGGAAAATCGGCGCCCCAGGAAAAGAAACAGATAGGCGGCGCGTGCGTGGTTCCGTCGATCTTCACCAGTTGATAAAACTGGTCTGTCAGCTCGGTGACGGAAGTTGCATTATCATCCATTCCAGATTCGGTGCTGTCGAAAAAAAGATCGAGGGAAAGAGTTTCGGCCTGCCCGCGGACGAATTGAAGAATCGGCGAATCCAAGCCTGGAATCGCTACTTCGACAATCTGCGCGCCCTTGTTCAAGGTATATTCGGTCGGATTAAAGTTCACGGAGAGTGGGGCTCCGAGACTTCCGGTCGAACTTACCTGTTGAAATGTGGCTTTTAACGGCTTCGCCATATTATTTTTCTTCTTTTCCTCGTCCTTGCTAATCGTCCGAGCTGAGCTTTCCTTCTTCCGCGATGCGCTTGTCCCGCGCCTGCTCTTCCTTCACCGCTTTCACACAAGCGCGAATAATTTCGCGCATCACCCTGGGGTCGAGCAGCGCCTGCGAATCCGTGGTCTGCACGCGGCTTTGAACCTCATTGATTCGTACGTCCATTCATTCCTCAGGTGAATCCAGCGCGATGTTGTGCGTAGCGCTCATAGCAGCTTGAGCCCCTCGTGCGCGATCTCCAGTTCCTCGATCGCAACCTGGTTTTGTATTGCGTTCAGGCTGGGTCCTGTCCATTTCACCGGAAGGCCACGCGTAAACGACCACACCTTCACCGGGTTCTTCTGTTCGTCGAGCAGCGTAACCACTCCGTCACGGCGCACCACCTGGCCTTGCACGAAACCGTAATGCCAAAGCCATAGGTCATCGGCGAGAGCGATGCCGCGCTTCAGGCGAAGGTTCGTCCATTTGATGCGCGTCGGAAAGCGCAGCGTGGTGGCGTTGTTTCCCCCTTCTTTGTATTCCTCAATGTCCATGCTCATCTCGATGCCGCTGCACTCGCTGAACCCTCCGGCGGGAGTGCTTTGAGCCGCGCCGCCTGAGGAGCCGGCCGAATCAGCAAGCGTGATCAAAAAGTTGAACGCCCGGTAGGGATCGACGCGCACTCCTTGAGCCGTGCTTGCCATTGTTTTCTCGCTACTCCGTTCTCGTTACTCAGTGACCTCGATCGTGTCGCCGACGCGGCCGATGCGGAACACGACAAACTCCGCCGGCAGAGCCGGAGCAATCCCGATATCGATGTACAGATCGCCCAATGACGTAGTCGCCTGCGTGTTGTTCGTCGCATCACAAATCACGTAGTACGCTTCCGCCGCCGTGTTGCCGGCAAATGCACCTTGCTTCCAAAGTATTTCCAGAAAGTTGGAAATTGAGGCCTTTACCAGATTCCAAAGATGAATGTTATTGGGTTCGAACACGGCCCATTGCATTGAGATCAGCAGAGCGTGCTCGATCATGCACATAAGGCGGCGCACGTTGACGAACCGCCAGTCCGGATTACTGCTCAGAGTTCTCGCGCCATACACGCGCATTCCTCTGCCGGGGAATGTCCGGATGCAGTCGACAGAAATTGGATTGAGAAAGCCCTGGGTTTCCGGTGTGACTTCCGTTGTGAGATCCTGCGCCCACTGCAAAACCACATTCGCTGGTGCAGTGTACACGCCGGAGTTCAGATCGGTGCTGGCGTAGACGCCGGCCACGTGGCCACTCGGCGGCACACGGCGGACAAGCGCATTTCCCAGTTGCAACGGATCGCGCACCAGAATCCACGGATAATAAAGAGCCGCATACATCGTATCGAAGCGTTGTCGCCAGCTTTGCACCTCGCCGAGATCAACATGCATTTTTGGGTTACCAAAGTCGGGCGGGTCTAGAATCGCAAACCTGAACTGCGTGCTCTGGCAATGCAATACGAGAGCTTGCTGGACCTGATACACATCATCGAGGCTAAAACTCGGCGCAGCCTCTGTAGGCGGCTGTACTGGAGGAGGCGCTACCATCACTGAGGCCGTGCTCGGCAGGCAAGAGTTCGGAGTTGTCGAAGTCGCGGCTGCGCGCGCATTCGCGGGCACAGGTTCAATTAGGATGTCAGGAACCGCGACAATAGAAATTTCGTCAACATCTTCAAGTGCGCGGATGCCCCATTTCTTTATGTTCGCCGGGTCACCGATAAAATCGGTTATCTGTAGAGCTGCAATTCCATCCCGCCCGCCCCAGAGATAAAGCGTTCCCAAAGTGAGCTGAGGTGCGACCGGATCAGGAAGATTATTCGGAACCGCCGCCGGCGATTGCAGATCTTTCACGCAAATGTATTGCGACGGTAGGTTGGTTTGCTTATCCTGCGCGCTCGCAGATGTCTGCGGGTTTACAACCAGCTCCACATAGCGCGGATGGTTCGGATTCAACGATAAGCCGGTGAAAATCTCCTTCGCGCTTCCGCTCGCATAAACGGTCAAGGAGAATTCAATGGTTTCGATGGAAAGAGATTTCGTTACATCGAACGCCGGAACAAGCGGCGTGTCCCATTGCAAAATATTCGACCCGGGGATGACGGCGGCCACGGTGCGGTAACCGATGGTTGGCGATCCCGTGCCCGACTGGTAGATCCTTACCAGAGAGTACTGCGGAAATCCACCCACCGACTGGACGAAGGAGAATTGACCGCTGGCCGGCTGAGCCTGGCTGGAGGTCGCAGTGGCAGCGAGGCTGGAATACTCTACAAAAACGGCGATGTTGTCGCCCCACGCACCTGGGCTTGCGGCCTTTACCTCGAGCGTCGGAGTGCTGGTTGCATCCAGGAAAGTGCCTCGCGATCGCGATGCGCCGGTGCGAATTTGAATCGGCTGCGCCACATCGAACGCGGGAACGAGAGGCTGTGTCCATGCCAAGGCCGGAGGTGAAGTCGACACTGCTGAAATTAAGAAGTCCTGCTCATGGAAGTTAGTGAAGGTCATCGGCGGAGTCAGCAGGAAACCCGATTCCAAAGGAGTATCCCAGTAAAGGCGATTCGTGGTTGTATCCACCGATTGCACTCGGTGCCAGGCATTCAGAAGCGGGGCCAGTTGCGCGATCTGGACCAGCGAACCGGCCGGGAATCCAGCGACGCTGCTCACAATAGAGCTCAAGCGGTCGGCTGGTTGTGAACCAGCGGCGGTGGTCACCGCCGTTTGCTCAAGCGTGGCAACCGCGCCTGCGGCGAAACCCTGAACAGAGAGAACAATTGAGGCGGAGCCATCAGCGGGCTGAACTGCTGGCGGATTCGTGGTAGTGCTCACCTCGGGCGCAGTCACGCGAACGCCATACATTTTTTCTCCACCATTCTGAAAAAAAGCGTTAGCGGAATAAGCCATGTAGCCATTGGGAATGAAGCTGCCGAACGTCGATTGAAATTGCTTCCAGGACTCGACCGCGGTGGCGATGCCGACCGGACCTTGCTGCGCGATGCCGACGAAAGCCGCAATATCGGTGCGGATCGCGGGAACCGCGGCCGCGGCTTGGTCCACGCGTTCGAAATAAACTCCGGGTGTGACGTATGTGGGCATATTCGGCGAGTCTCAGGAATCAGGCCAGCGCAATTCCCTCGTGGCAAATCTCAATGGCCTCGATCGCCACATCGTTGCTGGTTGCATTCATTGCCGGACCTTCCCATTTGCAGATCCAGCCGTTTTCAAACTGCCAGCGCAGCACGTCATTGTGTTGCTCGTCCTGCAGCACGATGGCGCCGTTTCGCCGGTCGGCGACTCCGGTGAGGATGTTACTGTACCAAGTCCAGAGGTCGGTGTTGCTGGTGTAGCCGCGCTTCAGAGTGATATTCGTGAACTTGCGCAGCCCGGTCAGCTTGCGAACGGTGAGCGGGATGTCGTTACCTTCGCGGTAGTCGACGGAATCGGTTGAGGCCGTAAGGCCGCCGCACTCGCGAAAGGAAGCCACGCTTGTGTTATCGATTTCCACGCGGAAGTTGTAACCACGATAGGGATCTACCCGGGTTGCCGATGTTGCCATTGCGTCCTCCTAGATTTCTCAAGCGATCTTCTACAGCTCCTGCACGGACGAACCGCCCGTCCATTGGCCGATCCGAATAATCACGAATTCCGCCGGATACACCGGCGCAACACCGACTAGCATGATCAGGCGGCCATTTTCGATATCATCCTGCGACATGGTGTCGTAGCCGCATTTCACAAAAAACGCCTCCGAGGCTTTGGTCCCCATCAGTCCGCCCTCGCGCCAGACCGTAGTCAGGAAATTCGACACACTCTGAATCAGGCGATTCCAGAGAGTCTGGTCGTTTGGTTCGAAAACCGCCCACTGGGTTCCCTGATCGAGGGAGGCTTCGAGGAAGATGAAGAGCCGGCGGACATTTATATACATCCATTCCGTGTCGCTGGTAATGCAACGCGCGCCGTAAACACGAAGGCCTCGCCCTTGCGCAGTGAAGTCGCGCAGCGCGTTAATGTTGTTGGGTTCGGGATTGAGGATGTCTTGATCGCCTTTGCTGAGCTTGGTCTCCAGGCTGTCTATGCCGGCGAGCACAATATTGGCAGGAGCTTTCCAAACGCCGCGCGAATCGTCAGTCTGCGCGTAGATTCCCGCCATGTGGCCACTCGGTGGAATAGTCAGTGAGTTGTCCGTCAGAGGATCGGTGACAATGAGACGGGGGTAGTAAATTGCGGCATACTCGGTGTCGTACTGAAGCCGCTGGGTTTGAATGTCCTGAAGACTAGTGGTCGGGTTTACCGGGGGAGCCGGATCGAGAATCGCGAAACGGTATTTGAGCGTTTCGCATTGATCGATCAGCGCATTCTGTGTGTCTTGATCGGTAATCCCAGGCGCGGCGATGATGCTGATTTCCGCGGCATCGATCAGCGCCTGGATGCCGGTTCGGTTTCCCGGTCCGCCGTCGCTTCCGACAATATCGATCGGAGTCGGTGGTGCGCCGCCGTCCGTGCCACCGGCCATCTCAACATCAAGCCCGTCGAATCCCACTGGCATGGTGAAAGGATTTTGGCTGGTGTCATCCGACCCGGCCGATGGCGGAATACTCAGGAGGGTTGAGGTGTTCGTGATGATGGTGGCGTAGTAATAAGGAGTGGTGTCATCCAGCGTCATCCCACGGAAGGTCTCGTTTACAGTTCCATAGGAAGCGGAAACGTCGAATTCGCAAGTGCGCACGGTGGTGACAGAACCCGAATCCGCATTCAGATATGCAGCCGAAGTAAATGCGGTCTGCACCTGGATGCTCGATCCGATCACCGCCTTTATTTTTGCGTAAACCTTGGAAGCGCCGCGGCTGAATTCCACGACCGCATTGGTATAAAAGTTCGCCGTCGAGTTGAGCAGGATGGTATCGAAAACGCCCGGTGAACTGGCGGAAAGGCTTTGCACCTGGGCTTGTGCGCGGGAGCTGTTGCCTATGGTGAGTTGAATGTTATTTCCCCAAGAACCCGCATTCGCCGCCGCAACCGTGAAAGGAGTCATCGGGTCCACCATCACAGTAGTACTCGCCTTGGGGAAAATAACGGTCAGCGCGGGGGCAAATGTGACTGTGTCGGTCGCCGTATTAACCGCGGAGACCAGCAGCGGCCCGGAATCGACTGTGACTCCTGCGGAAAGCTGCACCAGGCTGACTACGCTTCCGACTTGAATTCCGGTCAGGCTTGTCACTTGAAGGGTCGTGCTGCCACTGGCCGCGTCAACTTGCAGAGTCGTCGCCAACGATCCGTCTATGCCTCCTCCGAATGCGATGACCGTGGTTGCCGTGAAAGCACTCGTCAGTGCAGCCGTGAGCGTTATGCTGCTGGTCGAGGGACTGATGCTGAGAATCGACAGCGGTCCGGCGGTGGTTGCTCCTTGCGTGAGGGTGAGCGTGTCCGTGGGCAGAATGCCTTGAACGCTTGCCAGCGTGATGGAAGTAGCACCGACCGCTGCGTCCGCTGCCAAGGCGGTCGTAACTCCTGAGCCTGTGACGACGGATGTACCAGCGAAAGCGGCGGCCAGCGCGGGCGTAAAGCTCACGCTCGTGGTGGTAGGTGTAGCCGAAACCGTCAAGGGGCCGGAGTTCGTGGTTACTCCGCCCACTACCTGCGTAAAGTTAAGAACGCTGCCCTGCTGAATACCCTGAAAGCTCGACAGGGTAACGGAAGTGTCGCCGACGTTCGCCGGTTTCTCCAGAGCCGATGCAATGCCGGCTACGGCCACGGTGGTGTAGTCCGAATAGAAACTGTCCCCGAGCGCCGGACCAAACCAAACTGTTCCGGAGGGGTCGTCATATTGGGAAACAGTCAACGGCCCCGATGAAGTAGTGATGCCGCTCTCGACCTCAGTCAGAGTCAGGACAGTGCCGACTTGAATTCCGCGCGTGCTGAGAAGTTTTACGGAAGTTGCGCCCGTGAGCGCGTCGCTCGCCAAGCGCGTGAGTATACCGCCCGCTACATCCGTACTAGTGGCTAAAACAGGCGCGTTCGCGCTGCTTGCAATTCGCTTGATATAGAGCAGCTGACCGCCGTTCACAAAGAACCCATAGACCGCGTGCGGTAGATAATTCCATGGCGGCGAGCCCGGTGTTGTAAAGGACGGGACGAAATAACTGCCGAAGGTGCGCGTGAACTCGGGGAAACTGGTCACCAGCACGGGCGGCTTTCCATCCAACGGACCGCTCTGGGTCACGCCTACAAATCCGGTGACGCTGGTGCTGACGCCTTCAATCGGTTGTGGCCCCGTGTCCTGCTCTTCAATGTAAACTCCCGGCGAAAGGTACTCGGGCATGGCGTTTCCTCCTCGAAAGTTCCTTCGTGTTACTGAATTCGAAAATCAACCAAGTTGATGGGCTGGTCGTACTCGAGAAACCAACCGGTGGTCTGCTTCAAAGCTCCTTGAGTCGCTTGCAGGAAAATTTCCTGGACACGTCCCATCCCATCGAGTCCGTAAAAGCCGTTGGCATCGCTGATTGCGCCTACTTCGTGATACTCGGCCACGGCTGCCGATCCGGATTCGACCACCATAGTGCCGGTGAAAAGTTGCGTTGCCAGTAGTACTCCGTCTCCCACGTTGGCGTCGGATGTAAGCGTGGGTCCAGCGCCCGCGACGGCTGCGGTTACAAACTCGACGGTCGTATTGACTGCGGTGTAAGTCCGATTCAGGGCGTTGCGTAAGAATGCTTGTCCGGGCGCGCTCGCCGCTCCGGAACCCAAGTGATCAACCACGGCGTATTCCATCAGCGTTTTCGTGGCATTCGACAGCCGCACAATCGAATTGGCGGCCAGCCCGGTGCGGTTCGAAAGATTCAAGATTGTCGCGCCCGCGTTCGCGTCCTGGGTAAGCGACGGAGTCAGGACTGTTGTCATGGTTACGGACTGAACATTCGCTCCGCTGGCATGGGCAAAATACAACGGCGAACGCAGCGCGGTGGTGTGCACTGTCGGCGGAGTTGCTGGATTGTCCACGCTTACAATGACTGCGCCACTCGAGGGCGCGCTGGTTGCGTCATTCACCACTCTGCCCTGAATTCTCACCGGCAATCGACGCATCGCCGCCGTGGGCGCTGCTACCGGGAAAGTTGCATTCACCGGAATGGTTACGGCAAGAGGGAAATCTCGGAAGCCAGGCGCGCTTAAAACTAAATTCACAACGTAGCTGGTGGTGCTCAATTGCGGGAACGATTGCTTCGGGTAGCCGGCGATGGCGAACAATCCACTGTCTGTCGTCCTTGTTCCTAAATCTGTGCGCGTCAACTCCACAGCAAATCCAGGAGCAGAAAAATCGCGGAAAATCTCATCTGTGACGCCGCCGGTAATGACCGCCCAGTAGACCGTCGTACGGTCGTGGTCGATCGTATAGACCAAGTTGTTCGCTTCGACTTGTTCAGTCGCAGACAATCTGCTTGCTCCTTACAAAACCGAAATAATTTCCGAGTACTTTGCCTTCTTTTCCACCACCGGGCTGGAGTTCACCGGTTCGCGCTCCGAATCGATCTTTACGACTTGCACCAGATACGTCACCGACAATTGATAAGGCTCACTGAGCGCCTCCCAAACCAGGCTGAGTTCTTCAAGTGAGAGAGCCTCCAGATTGATCCGCAACTGTTCCGTGGTTCCCTTCAAGACTCCGTGCAAATCCGCTCCCCGCAAAATCGAGTTGTCGTTGAAAATCTGCAAAACTTTCCCTAACAAAGTGTGCCGTCCGAGCGGGTCCTTCGTGACTGGCGTGATGAGGTAATAGAGCAGTATGGGCAAAGGTGTGCGAATGATCTGATTTGCGACGATTCGTTCCGGAGGTTCGTTCAACATCTCCGCCATCCGCGAAACTTTATAGAGCCATACAGAAATCCCGCTGGAATCACCCGCGTCCTGCATCTCCTTGGGTGAGAGCAGATATACCTCGGTTCCGTGCAGTTGCGGGTCGGCGCTGTCGGTAATGTCCTGGCGCAAAATATGCCTCAGGCTTCGGCTGACCGCGCTGATGACCGTGTAATCACTCATTTGGTATTCCCGTACCGAAGTCCCTTTTCTGGCGATCAAGCGAATCCCGCAAGATCTCAAGAAATGTTCTGGCATATTCAGGCCCAGTTACAATTCGCGTGTGCATTCGCGGTTTCGTGTCGCCTTCGTAGAATTGCCCAAATTCTAGAATCACTTCGTAGGCGTTATGCCCGGTTGTGAAATAGTTCGCATAGCGGGCTTCCGCTTCCTCACCGAGATTCTTCTGGAGCGGTTCGTCGCTCATTCAAATCCCGAAAGTGCTCTATGCATTTGCGATACCAGAAGTCCGATCCAGCGAGCGTCCTCTTAAGCCGTTCCAAAGATTGCCAGATCGCATCCACGGCCGGGGCGCGCGCAACAACGCGCAAAACGCGGTGTAACAGCCTGAAGTTACATTTGGATTTTCAGATTGTGAGCAGGGTTACGGGAATAAGTCCTGAGCTTCCGTAAAGATGGAAGCCGCGATTGAATCGATTGCAATCGTTCGTAGGGGGGATATTCACTGTCACAACCAGTCGTTACGCTTGTCACACGGCTTGTGACACGTGATGTTGCTACTGGACCTGCTTCGATTCGAGCGCGGCGGGGTTCGCGATGCGATACTTCCTGAGCTTGCGATAGAGAGTCATGCGGGACCATTGCAGTTTCTCAGCAGCCTCTGTCTTGTTCCATTTTGTCGAGAACAGCGCTGCGAGCAAAAGTTCTCTCTCGCCTGCCGCCAGGTTGCTACTTGTCTCGAGGCAGCGTCGCACATGCTGCGGCAGGTATTCAGCGCTGACTTTGGCGGGGAGGTCGGCCAGAAAAAGATTCTCGATCACATTTTTTAGCTCTCGGATATTTCCTGGCCAGTGGTAATTCCGCAGGGCTCGCAGAAAATCATCGGAAAACTCGGGCACCGTCTGGGTCGGTCCAGGAGAAAATTGGCGAGTGAAGGAATGGACCAGTAGAGGAATGTCGTCTTTGCGTTCACGCAAGGGAGCAAGGTGCACATGAGCGACGTCGAGACGGAAGAACAAATCCGGGCGAAAGGTTTTCTGTGCCGTCATGGCATGCAGGTCCTGGTTGGTTGCCGCTATGAAGCGCAAATCGAGCTGGCGGTGATGAGTTCCGCCCAGCCGGCAAACTTCTTTTGTTTCCAGGACACGCAGCAGTTTTGCCTGAGCGAAGTGGCTCATGTCGCCGATCTCGTCCAGAAAAACTGTTCCACCATCGGCGGCTTCAAGTTGCCCCTGGCGCAATTCGTGAGCTCCTGTGAAAGCGCCCCGCGTGTGCCCGAATAGCTCGCTTTCGAGCAGGCTGTCTGGAATGGCCGCGCAATTGATGCAGACGAAAGGTTTTCGCCGGCGAAGGCTGTTCTCGTGAATGAACCTGGCGGTGAGCTCTTTTCCCGTCCCTGTCTCACCCGTGATTAAAACTGTGCAGTCGGTTTGGGCAGCTCGCGCCAGGTAGTGTTGCATCTCTCGCATGGATTCGCTCGCAACTACTGAGTGCCGGGCGCCGAGGTTGTTCTTGTAATCCGCATCCGCTCCGTTGGCACGGGCGCGGCGAAAGGTTGAGCTCTTGGCATGTAAATGCTTTTGGATGGTCTCAAGAAATTGCGCGGGCAAGCAGGGAAAATTCACGTAATCCTGCAGACCGCTGCGAAACGCTTCGATGGCCAGCTCTTCGCTGCCGTCAATGGTCGCCAATATCACTGGAATCGAGGAATTGATCCGATGGATCTCGCGAGCCCGTTCCAAACCACTTGTGGAACAAGAGTTTAGGTGCTCAATGATGATGAGATCGGGTTGGAGGAACGAAGTCTGCTGGGAAGCGCCGCGATCCAGCGGCCGAGTGATCACTTCGAAGCCGCTTGTGCTCAGAACTTGCACGACCCCTGTGAAGGTGGTGGGAGAGGCAACGAAAAAAAGTATTTTGGAGCGATTCATAGCCCAACCGAACTGAGATTACCGATCGAAGGATTTGGGCCCTTGATGAATAGTGGCTCCTTTCAGTTTTGCGTTTCACCACCTTTCAAAAAAATGTTGATGCTCCGGGAAACTCCCCCGCCGCGATCAACCACGCGTCGGATAAATTCCCTGCAACGCGATAATGAAGGTTATGGCCAAACAGGGCTGCACGTTATTGTGCGGCAGATTCCCTCCGGCCGGCTGAACATCCTGGGGATTCATGCCCACAGTTGTCGTTGCAGTCGCGTAGAGATCCACGCCGCGCGTGCCGTCGGCCGCCCAAACCGTGTTCCCCGGCACATTCGGCGAGTTCAACGATCCCGGCCCGCTGATGCACGCTACCGGATGATTGTGCGACGCCATCTGGGTGAGGAGCAGCGTAACCGTGCGTTCGCCACCGGTTTCGCCCCAGGTGCGCGGCGTCAATCCACTCCCGTTGCCCGATCCCATTGGCGCAGAGGCCTGTAGATTGGGCAGGCCAAACGTGGTTTTGCCGTCGCCGCCGTAGTAAGTTCCCAGCAACGAAAACAAAGCCGTGTTCTGGGAAAGAGGCAGCGTTTGTCCGTTGCACTGTGCCCAGCCAATCGGCGAAAAATTGAATCCCGCCATCCGAATCTCTCCGACATATTGATCCGACATTGTCCGACCCTCCTGAGGATGTTGTTAGCTTCGCGTGGGGAAAATTCCCGACAGCGCAATGATGAAATTGATCACAAGATACGGCGCACGGTTCTCGTGGGCCTGCCCGCCACCCGTGTTGCCGATGGCATTCGGAGCCAGCACAGTATTGATCGGCGAAGCCGCATACTGCGAACTGTTGCTCGCCCAGAAATTATTCGACGGCCCCGGCGCTGCTTGAGAACCGGTACTCGCCATTGGGATGTGCGAATGGAGCGGGAGTTCCTGCGTCACCAGGGTGTGCTGTTCTTCCCCGATCACTGTTCCGATCGGATAGCTCGGTCCGCTAGGCTGGGCGCCATAGCTCATCGCCGTCCGGCCGCGAAAGTCTGGCAGGCCGAAGGTAGTGCGCCCATCGCCACCGTAGGTGGTTCCCAGCAGCGCAAACAGCGGCTGGTTTTGATTGATGGGCAGCAATTGCCCGTTGCACAAGGCCCAGCCTTTGGGCGCAAAATTGAATGAAACCATGCGAATCTCAGCGAGATACGGCGTTGCCATAATTTCTTCTCCAAACTTTCACAAGTCGGTGGTCTTACGAATGTGCCCGCTTAACACTGTGCCCCTATTGCGTTGGATACACCCCGAACAACGCGATAATAAACGAGATCACCTGAAACGGCATCAGGTTGTCGTGCGGCAAATTGTTGCCGTTATTGCCCATGGACGAATTGTTCATGGTCGCATTCGCCGAGGGGCCCGGGCCGAACGACTTATTTGCGATAGCATTATTCCCCCACGTGGCATTGGAAGGATTACTGACTGCGCTGCCCGTGGCGCTGCCCAACGCTCCATGGTTGTGGCTGGGCAATTGACTTGTTGTCAGGCTCACGCTCTCGACCCCGGCCCTGGAGCCGATGGGATAATTTGACAGGCCGGTGCCCTGCCCCTGATGGATCGGAAGCCGCCCTTGCAGGTCCGGCACCGCGAACGTATTGACGCCGTCACCGCCATAAGTTGTGCCAATCAGCTGAAACAATGCCTGGTATTGCGAAATAGGAAGTAGCGATCCGTTGCAAAACGACCACCCCGACGGGGCGAAGTTGCCGCCGAACATGCGAATTTCACCGATATAGGGCTGTGCCATCTTTATCTCTCCTCACGATGCTTTTTGCTGATCTAGCTTTTGGTTAACTGGCTCCTGGTTAACTGGCTCCTGATTAATAAAGCGATTGAACACCGCTTCGTAAAACGTGCCGCTGTCGTCACGCCCTACCGGGACCAGGAATAACTCGAACTCTCCAATTGAATCGTGCTTCACCGCATAAATCCGCTGCGGATAGATACTGGCAGGGTCTCCACGAAAGCGCAGCGAGAACTGCTCCTGCTTCGGCGTGGAGTAGCCGTCCGCTACCTCGACCAGATCCACGGCATATGGCTCCGCGGCTTCCGCGGTCAGCCAGAATCTGCTGTTGAGATTTTGTCGAAACGTCTCCTTAGTCAGGTACATTGCGAGTCCCTTATTCACTTATGCAATCTGCGAGTTAAAACTGTTTACTGGCGAAGTTGGCTGCCAAACCATCTCCAAATAGATTGGACTTGTGCTCACCAGCCCGAATCCCATCCGTTCATACCAGCGCAAAGCCGGGTTGAACTTCTCCACAAACAATCTCACCGACTTGCCTGCCTTTGCCGCTTCGTCGAAAAGCCTACCCATCAAGATGGAACCAATCCCCTGTCTGCGAAACTGGGTAAGCAGCGCGATATCGACGATGTGAACTTCCGTGGGCGTGCGCTCCACGATCAAACGGCCCATCGCAGCCGTTCCGCACCGCACCACCGAATACTCCGCATCCGGAATCTCCCGCAAGTACGAGATCCGCTGCGCTTCAAACTGTAAACGCAAAAACTGTTCCTTTTGTTGGTCGCTCCACCCGGTAGGTGCCAGTTCCTCGGTTCGGGTACTGGCGAAGGCTGCATACATAAAAGACTGATCTGCAGGAGTAGCTGGCTCTAAGTAGACTTCCCGCTCACTAATAACAGGCAGGCTTCCGAGCATAGCTTCGCTGGCTTTACTAATCCCGCCTGAATCAGCAGCCTGAGTAAGTTCCCGGGAAATGGACACAGCCGACCTTTCCTTAAACTTAGTGAGTCTTACCCTGAGTAGATAGAAACCGAAGGGGCCCGAACAGAAGGAACGAATGCGCCGGACATCTTCCCAACTAGACCCTGCATTTGTCAAGCACTAAATTCAAAATAGGCTGTAACCCGCACCAAATCGGCAAAGTCGCAAAAAAATTCATCTTGACTTGACAACTTAGAAAGGGGACGATGCCAGTCGCGAGCATATAGCCGTCGCGCTTTTCCTTCTCCCAAGTGAGCGATGGCTGACCCCAGGGAAAACTATAAAATTTGACGCCGTTTGGGCTTTTTGTGCGCGATTGCGGCCAAGGGCTTCTAGCGGCGCGGAGAACTCCATGATGATGCGCCCTCGTCTGAGTCGTAGCACCACTCTGTCTCTTGTCGCCCTCGTCGCTATCCTTCTTCTATCGTACTTTCCGCTAACCCACACGCGAGCGGCCAACGTAAGCGCATCCATCCTTCCCAGCGCAGGAAAGCCGCTGGTCAATCTGAAGAATCCGCAGACCGTAAAGCTGACTTACACCGGTGATTCCGGCGCAGTCGCGGCTCTACGCGGTGGCACGGCTACGCCCGTCTCGCTGGCTGCGGGCGACTTCAACGCCGATGGCGCAATCGACGTTGTGGCCGGATACTCGACTCCCAATGGTGGCGTCCTCGCGCTGATGCTGGCCAACCCCAACGCCTACGCTCCCACCGACCCTACGCTGTACCAAAAAGCGATGAAGGGCAACGTCCCGGCCACCTTCCAGTCGAAGGCTGCCGCATTTACCCTGCCGGAATCTCCCGACCTTGTCGTTACCGGCGACTTCAATCGCGATGGCTACCTCGACGTATTGGTGGCGGCCCGGGGAAACAACTTGTACCTGCTCGCGGGAGATGGAAAAGGAAATCTGCTCGATCCGCAAGTCGTACCATTGACTGGCCAAGTTACAGCGCTGGCTGCCACCGGTGATGGCCACGTCGCTGTAAGCCTGGATGGCCCGAGCGGCGCGCAGTTAACCATTCTCGCGCCCTGTTCCTCTGGCCTGATCGAAGACGCGACTTACTCCCTGCCCGCGCGCGGCGATTCCATCGCGTGGGGGAATCTTGGCGGCGGACATGACATCGCCGTCGGCGCAGGCAGCAACATCGTTGTGGTTTACAACGCCTTGACCGCCAGCCCGCAGACGGAAACCGTTACCGTCCCGTTCAAGGTGATGGGTCTCACCATCGGCGATTTCATCTGGGATCGCGATGGACGTCAGGAAATTTCCGCGCTCGCCGACGATGGCTCCATCCAGATTCTGCAACACGGCACGCTGAACACCGCCCCGATCACCGCCGCCGAACTTCCCGGCCGCCGGGCGGCCATGATGGCGAAAATGAAGGCGGCGAAAGCAAATCCTCCCAGCCCGACCTCTTACGGAGCGTGGACCGTCGCCAAGCAACTGGCCTATACCGCCTCCATGCCCGCAGGCCCGGCCACGTCTTCCGCATTCACCTCGCCGCGTTTGGCGACAGCTTCCAGCAATGACGTCATGGTCCTCGACCCCGGCCGCAGCCAGCTTACTATCCTCGATACCTCAGGCACAGCCTCAAGCCCCAGCGCCGCCGTTTCGTTCTCCAGCACGCCAGTTGCGGCTTTCGCCATGCCGCAGAAGATCGACTCGTCGCGCGATGTGGTCGTGCTGACCTCCGCCCAATCGGTGCCCATGCTCATCACCTCCAACGTCGGCCTCACGCTCAATGTAAACACGACCGCCGATCTTGACACCGTGAATGCTTGCACCACAAATGTCACAAGTCCACCGAGCATCCTCAGCTTGCGCGAGGCGACTTGCATAGCCAATAACGTTGGCGGAACCGATGTCATCAACCTTCCAGCAGGTACCTACGACCTAACTTCCCTGGAAACCGGCGAGCTTCTGCTCGGTAACGGCTCATCAGTCAATATTTCCATCGTCGGAGCAGGACAGAACAGCACCATCATCCAGCAAACCGACGGTCACGACCGCATATTCGAGCAGGATCCAATCCTCAATGGCAACACTCCGGTTTCAATCTCAAATCTGACCGTTTCGCTCGGAAGCTGCACTACCGGGCAGGATTGCGGATTTGGCGGCGGCGGCATGCTTGGCATCGGAGATGCCGGCGACAATCTCACCCTCACCAACGTCACCTTCAGCCACAACAACAGCGGAGGAACCGACGACGGCGGTGGCCTGGAAGCCAGCGGCACGGGCAACCTCACCGTCACCAACAGCACATTCTCCAGCAACACAGCCCCAACCGGCGTGGGCGGCGGCGCAACCGGCGGCGGCATCGATTACGACGTCAGCACCAGCTCTGGCAATCTAAGCGTCACCAACTCCGTGTTCACCGGCAACTCCAGCACGCTCGAAGGCGGCGGAATTTATGTCGCCACTACCAGCGGCGACAGCGCGACCATTTCCGGATCGGTCTTCACCGGCAACTCCGCTGGCACGAATGCCGGCGGTGGAATTTATGACAATGACAGTGTCCTCACCGTCTCCAATTCCCGCATCGTCGGCAACTCGGCGAGCAACGGCACCGGATTTGCCATCGAAGGTGGAAGCGCGGCGACCGTCACCGACAACTGGTGGGGCTGCAACGGCGGACCGGGCGCATCCGGCTGCGACACAGTATTCCAATCCAGCGGCTCAGCCAGCTTCAATCCCTGGCTGGTGCTGAGCATCAGTGCCAACCCGACTCAAATCAATCCCGGTGGCACCTCGACGCTGACCGCCGATCTAACGCACAATTCCTCGGGCACGGGTGGGTTTAGCGTCCCGAACGGAACTCCGGTCACCTTCGGCGGAACGCTGGATAGCAGCGTGAATCCGGCCAGCACAACTTTGACCAGTGGAGACGCGAACTCAACTTACACTGCGGGTTCAACGGCGGGCAACGGCTCCGGCACGGCGACTGTGGATAATCAGGAAGTCAGCACGCCGATCGACATTCTGGTCAGCGTCACAGTCACAACCAATCCTGGCAGTCTCTCGATCACGGTCGACGGTACCACTTATACCGCCCCGCAAAGCTTCAACTGGATCGTGGGATCGTCGCACACTATCTCCACGACATCACCGCAGAATGTTGCTGGAGGATCCGAGCAAGTATTCAGCAGTTGGTCCGACGGAGGCGCGCAGTCACACTCGGTGACCGCTCCGTCCGGGAGCACCACCTACACCGCCAGCTTCACCACCCAATACCAATTGACCACGGTAGCCTCGCCGTCCGCCGACGGTTCCGTCACGCCGACCTCGGGCCAATACTTTGCCTCGGGCGCGTCGATAGCTGTGACCGCAACCGCCAACGCCGGCTTCGCGTTCAGCGACTGGACCTCCACCGGCGGATCGTTTGGCTCGAACACCTCCGCCAGCACGACCTTCACCATGCCCGGTGCCGCGACGACCGTAACGGGCAACTTTGTCCCCGCCACGGTGCAAATCACCATCACCACCAGCCCCGCGAACCTGCTGGTCTCAGTGGATGGCGGCCCAACCACGCCAGCCCCATTGTTTGAAACCTGGAACCAGGGTTCCTCGCACACCATCGCAACCACTTCGCCGCAATCCGGTGGAGCCGGCGTGCAGTATGTCTTCAGCGCTTGGTCTGACAGTGGAGCGATTTCGCACGGCATCACCGTGCCTCCCACCGCAACCACCTACACCGCCAGCTTCGCCACACAATATCAATTGACGACTGCGGCGAATCCCAGCGCCGGCGGAACGGTCTCGCCCACTTCCGGCAACTACTATACCTCCGGAACGGTCGTGCCACTAACGGCCACGGCCAACGCCGGCTACAACTTCACCAATTGGACCGGAAACGTCGCGAATTCCAGCAGCGCCTCGACCAGCATCACCATGACGGCGCCGCAAAGCGTGACCGCGAACTTCACGCTCATCATCGTGGCTTCTCCAACCACGACCTCAGTGTCGTCGAATAACAACCCATCGTTCACCACGGCTCCCGGAAACTCGGTGACCTTCACTGCCACCGTCACTTCCAACAGCACGGTGAACGAAGGCACAGTCACGTTTAGTGACACAGCGAACGACTTCACCTGCAGCGGCGGCAACACCGTACCAGTAAGCAACGGACAAGCCTCCTGCACCACCTCATTCACCACCGAGGGCAGCCGCGTTATTACTGCGGCCTACAACGGCACGGTCAACTTCCAGGGCAGCAGCGGAATGCTCACGCAGACTGTAAACAACCACACAGTGGTGATCGGCAATCAGTTCTGCAACCAGGGTGCAATCACCATACCCAGCGTCTCCGGCGCCGCGACGCCCTATCCGTCGAATATTTTCGTAACGGGTCTGAGCGGCAACGTAGGAGCCGTCACCGTCTCCCTCAATAACATCAGCTCCAGCAATATTCAACAGACGGATCTTCTCCTCGTTGGCCCAACCGGCGCGAAAATCATTCCGTTCGCCAGCGTGGGAGACAGCTCCTCCATCGGCGGCGTAAACATTACGCTCGATGACTCAGCTTCCGGTCTTATCCCCGGAGGCTCTCCGCTCACCTCCGGCTCCTACCAGCCTACGTCGATCACAGGCAGCACCAGCCTGGTCTTCCCGGCTCCTGCGCCGTTAGTGAATGCGAGCAACTACGCCGCCACCGACGGAGCGGCCACGCTCACTTCAACCTTCCAAAACACGGCTCCGAACGGAACATGGGCGCTGTATGCCATAGATAATTCGGGCAACGGAGCGGCAACCATCGGCGGTGGATGGTGCGTCAACATCACGCCACCCGCGGTGCAAACCACAATCACGACGAGCCCTGCTGGTCTCCTGGTTTCGGTGGACGGCGGCACGCCAACCGCAGCTCCGCTCGTCGAAAACTGGATTCCTGGCTCGTTGCATACCATCGCCACCAGTTCTCCGCAATCCGGCGCGTCGGGCGTGCAGTATGTCTTCAGCAGTTGGTCCGATAGTGGCGCGATCTCACACAGCATCACCGTGCCGCCCACCGCTACGACCTATACGGCCACGTTTAACACCCAATACCAGTTGACGACCGCCGCCAACCCCAGCAACGGAGGGACGGTCTCGCCCACGTCTGGCAACTTCTACAACTCAGGCACAGTCGTGCCTCTAACTGCCACAGCAAACAGCGGCTTCACCTTCAGCAGTTGGACCGGTAACGTGGCCAACGCGAATTCGGCCAGCACCACCATCACCATGAGTTCGCCGCAATCTGTAACTGCTAACTTCACCACCGCTTCGGTGCAGATCACGATCACCACTAGCCCCTCCGGTCTGCTCGTTTCGGCCGACGGCGGCACACCAACGGCCGCCCCGCTGGTCGAAAACTGGGTGCCAGGATCGTCGCACACCATTGCGACCAGTTCTCCGCAATCCGGCGCGGCTGGCACGCAGTACGTCTTCAGCAGTTGGTCTGACAGCGGTGCGATCTCGCACAGCATCACCGTGCCTTCGACCGCGACTACTTATAGCGCCAGCTTCAACACGCAATATCAACTGACGACGCAGGCTTCGCCGCCTGCCGACGGTACCGTCTCGCCGACCTCGGGAGGGTACTATGCCGGAGGCGCGATCATACCTGTGACGGCGACAGCCAATGCCGGGTTCCAGTTCAGTAACTGGACCTCGACGGGAGGGTCGTTCGGGTCGACGACTTCATCCAGTACTAACTTCACCATGCCCAGCGCTCCGGCAACCGTGACCGGGAACTTTGCTTCCGCTTCGGTGCAGACTACGATCACAACGAGCCCTTCGAATCTACTGGTTTCGGTAGATGGAGGAACGTTCACAGCAGCTCCGCTGGTCGAAAGCTGGATCATCGGCTCGTCGCATACCATCGCCACTACCTCGCCGCAAGCAGGCGGGACGGGCGTGCAGTATGTCTGGAGTAACTGGTCGGACAGCGGCGCCATCTCACACGGCATTACTGTGCCGCCTACCGCAACCACGTACACTGCGAGCTTCTCTACGCAATATCAACTGACTACCGCTGCGAATCCCAGCAATGGAGGGACAGTCTCACCTGCATCGGGAAGTTTCTATACATCGGGAACGATTGTGCCGCTCACGGCGACGCCCAATGCTGGCTTTGCGTTCAGCACCTGGACGGGCAACGTGGCGAACACGAGCTCTCCCACGACCACCGTCACCATGACTGCGCCGGAATCCGTGACTGCGAACTTCGCGTCTCCAGGCATCACGCTGAACCCAACCAGCATTAACTTTGGAACCGTATATCTCTACGGTCTCAGGGATAAGAACGTGACGGTGAAGAACATCGGTACGTCCCCGGTGACCATCAACAGCGTGACGGTGACGCTGGGTAACGGGACGAATAGTGGCGACTTCACCACTGTCAATCTCTGTCCAAAAACGCTGGCGGCCGGAAAGAGTTGCATCATCAATGTAATCTTCTTTGCCGGCAATGTTGGTTCACTTTCCGCGACGGTCAACGTGAATGACAATGCCGCCGGAAGCCCTCAGCAAGTTGTCCTGACGGCGAATGTGATCAATCCGAAGGCCAGTTATAACCCGAACAGCCTGCACTTTGGATCGGTGCCGCTCGGCAATAACAGCACCCTTAACGTAACTCTTACCAACACGGGAACCACCGCGCTGGACATCACTAACATCAACGTTACGGGCACAAACTCGGTCGATTTTGTGCCGAGCAGTGCCTGCCCAAGTTCGCTTGCGCCGTCGGCCAATTGCATAATTTCGATTACCTTCACGCCCAGTCAGGCAGGCACACGCTCGGCTAATTTAACTGTGATGGATAACGCCGAAATCGGAAAGCAAAACGTTCCACTGACCGGCAGGGGGAATTAGAAACGCCAAGGATCGAGTTGATTTCGTCAGGCTCACACTGTCGAGAAGACAGTTCTTTGTCGTAAAGACTCGTAGGAGAGCTGCCAACTAGGATAGCGCCCTTAGCACTCCAGTCATTCGTCTAAAACTACTGCACTCTTTCCGGAGAAACGCACTACTTAGTGGCGAAAGTACGAATGACAAGATCATCAAACTGCTCGTCAACGCAGCTTCCCTCGAGTCATTAAACGATGGTGCATTGGTGGCCCCTCTGCGCGACACTGGAGCATGCCTCGATAATTCTGAACGGTTAAGATATTGGAATGCCCATCACGGTTGCACAGGCGCAGGAAGCGCGGCGAAACATTGCAGCAGTTGCCCCGCGCACGCCGCTGGTTAAGTGCAATGTGGACGAGCCTGCGAACTTGTATTTGAAATTGGAAAACCTGCAACCAATTGGCTCGTTCAAAATCCGCGGAGCGGCGAATGTGATGGCGCGGACCCCGCACGAGCGGCTCACGCGCGGAGTATTGACTGCTTCCGCTGGCAACATGGCACAAGGCGTGGCGTTCTGCGCACGGCGAATTGGAGTAAGCGCAACTATTATTGCTCCCGACACGGCTCCAGCGACTAAGATCGGCGCGGTGGAGCGGATGGGTGGTCGCGTTATCCAGGTTCCTTTCGCCGAGTGGTGGCGCACTTTCGAGACTCGAACCTACCCGGGAATTGACGCCACGTTCATCCACGCCTTCGACGATCCGGATGTGATGGCGGGGAATGGAACCATCGCGCTGGAGCTTTTGGAAGACATGCCCGATTTAGAGGCTGTGGTGATTCCGTGGGGCGGCGGAGGATTGTCGTGCGGGATCGCGGCAGTTTTACGAGAGCTTGCTCCCCGAATACGGATCTACGCGGCGGAGATTGAAACGGCAGCTCCGCTGGCTGCGTCGCTGGCCGCCGGCGAGCCGCGGCAAGTTGAATATCGACCATCGTTCGTCGATGGTATCGGCAGCAAGACGGTTTTCGCTGGTATGTTCGAGAGCGCTCGCAAACTGCTGGATGGGTCGCTGGTGGTTACGCTGAAGGAAGCTGCCAATGCAATGCGAGTCGTGGCGGAGCGTAACCGAGTGATTATCGAAGGTGCTGCGGCGTGCGCGGTCGCGGCTGCCTTGTCGGGCCGGGCAGGCTATGGCAAGATTGCGGCTATCGTATCTGGCGGCAATATTGACCTCGACAAATTCGCTCAACTGGTCACTTAGTGCCTGGGCTGTTTCTTCGTGAGCTGTTTTCCGGATAGCTCGCTTTATCTGACGGCGTCACTCTGCACGGGCTTACCACCCAGAAATCAAAGTCCCCTGAAGCTAACTCCAACAATTAGGTTGACAGACAGAGAGGAACCGGAGCAAAATGCTTCAAAACGAACTAAAACGAAATCATAAGAAATCAATCGATTCTAGTTATTGCATTCATAGGTAATAAATCGAAGCCTCCTTAGAAGTTAAGGATTCACGATTCAAAATTACAAAACTGCGAGCAAGAACGACGTTCCAGCAGGAATTCTTATTGCAGGCAGCGGGACTGGGATTAACATTCTCAACAATACAGTGAAGGACATCCAAACCACGGCGGGGAAAAACGGCAACGCTTACGGCATTGGCGTGTTCGGGACGAGCGCGACGCCGCTAAGCGTGACGGTGAGCGGCAACAAGGTTACGGGCTGCCTGACTGGAGAGAGCGAGACGACTACTTACAACGGCAACGTGCAGGACTTTGTCGTCTCCAACAACACCATTTATAACAACGATAACATTGGCATGGACGCGATTGGGTTCGAAGGAGTCGGTCCCACGGGATTCGATCAGGCAAAGAATGGAGATGTCTATAGCAACCTGATCTACAACAACAGCGCTTTCAAGAACCCGGGAGAAGGTAATCAGTACGATGAGGATGGGCTTTACTGCGACGGCTGCACCGAGGTGACTTTCGAGCGCAATACGCTTTACGGCAACGACCTTAACATCGAAGCGGCAAGCGAAACGGCGGAAGAAGTTTCCAGCAATGTGATCATTCGCAACAACTTGGTTTACGCCGCAAATTCCTGCGGTATTTCCGTTGGAGGCTATGCGAAGACTGGAACGGGTGGAAGCACAGACATCACGATCGTGAACAATAGTCTGTACGATAACGACACGCAGAAGACGGGCAGTGGGGAGTTCCAGATTCAGTATCGCGCGACGGGTATCCTCTTCGAGAACAATGTTGTCTATACCGGCGCGGAGGGTTTATTCATGCACGGTTTCGTATCGGGCAGCGGAGTAACTTCCAATTACAACGATTTTTATACGAACAGTTCAACGACAACTTTTGAATTGAATGGGAAAAGCTACAGTTCGTTCGCGTCCTACAAGTCAGCCACCGGTCAGGATGCGAATTCAGTATTCATAAATCCCGACTGCCTGACTGTACCTACCTGCACCTCGACCAAAGAGAGTGCTCCACCGACTCCGATTACTACTTGCAAACCGACCCCGGATTTTGACATCCCGACAAGTTCCCCGGCGGAAAACACGGGCAATGTGAGCCTGGGCGCGGCCGATTATGGCACGGTGGACTTCAACGGCAATCCACGGGTCAATGCCAACGGGCAAATCAACATGGGAGCCTTTGAACAGTAGTGGTTTCGCGGGCACCGGACTTTGCTCCGTGCCTGCTTTATTTCTCTCAGGAGAGGATAGTTGTCCATGCGTTTTCAGTATCTCGCGTGTCTCCTGCTGGCCGGCTTTGCTTTTGGGCAAACGGAGCAAGCGGCCACCCCTTCCGCTAGTGAAGTGAAACCGGAGAAGGCGGCTTCATCCGCGAGTCGTCAAGCTCTTGAACTAAGCGTTAGGCCGGATGATCCGGTGATTACACTGAACAATTTCTGCGCCGAACCAGCCCGCCAGGGAGAAGCCTCAAGACGGTCATAACGCGCGTTCAATTTGACAAGCTCGCGGAGGCGTTGCAACCGGGAATGTCCCTGTCTCTTCGTCTTAATGTGGCCAATGCTTACGCGCGCAATTTAAAGATGTCCGCGGCGGCGGAAAAGCGTGGCCTCGACAAAACCCCGGAATTTGAAGAAGAGATGCGCTATGCGCGCATGCAGCTCCTTGCGCAGGACCTGACTCGCGCTCTGCAGGTGGAAGCCAACAACATCACGCGTGCGGATCTCGAGGACTACTACAAGAAGAATGAGTCCTCGTACGAGCAAGGTACGGTGGCGCGAATTTTTGTCCCCCACGCAAAGCAACTCGCAGAGGCTGAAGATGGGCAGGACAAGATTTTCGAAGAGGCGATGACGAAACTGGCGGCCGATCTTCGCGTGCGTGCGGTTAAAGGTGAGGATCCCGACAAGCTTCAAATCGAGGCCTATGCCGCGACTGGAATTATGCGGACTAGCTCGAATACTAAGATGAATGTGCGCCGGACTACACTGCCTTTACAGCATGAAACAGTTATGAACCTGAAGGCGGGAGAAGTTTCCGAGGTGTATTCCGACCCTGGCGGCGCTCACTTTATTTACAAAATGATCAGCAAGAATACACTGACGCTGGAAGAGGCGGAGGCGGAGATACGAAAGGAAATCTCCAGCCAGCGTTATCACGAGAGCATAAAAGAATTTCAGGGTGACGTCGTCTTTAACGATGCTTACTTCGTACCGCCAGAAAAGCCGGCGCAGCCGCCCGAGCGAAGCCGGAAGCGAAAGTCAAGGACGCCCCTAGCTCCTATGAACGAAAGCCACGACTAACTCTTACTCGCGATGTTGCCTCTATGGGGAAACGTCGCCAGCCGCCGGTACTTACAGCCCTTACTTACGCACTAAGCCCGGCGCCGGCGACGTGGTTGGCTTTCGCGACGCGCGCCACGCTGCGGTGCGTGACCGGATATAGGATTTGTAATCGCTGTTGGTTTTCAATAGCGGCATCATGTGATGCGTTCCGCCCTGAGCGTCAGGAACGGGAAGTTCAGATACCAACTCGGCGTGAACTTGCTGCAAATGGGAAGGCCGATCCTGAGCCGGACCCTGTCCGGTCGCCACTGGAACGGTAACTCCCTGTAAGGGATCGTCGGTGCGCGGTTGGGCGAGAGTCAGTACATTGCCTACGTCGGGTGCAGCCGCGTCGCGTGCGGTGAGCGGCGATAAATTCCAGCGGGTCTCGATAGTTTTTAAAATCGAAGTGTGATCGAAGGGCATTGTTCCCGAGGGAACCCGGAACACAGTGCCCGCCGGGATCAGTGGCGACACCAGCAGGGTTGGTACGCGCGGTCCAAAGCGAGTGAAATCGAATGAATATTCGCCGGCTGAATTGTCGGGCGGGACCGCTCCGGATGGCGGCGGAACGTGATCGTAGCAGCCGCCGTGCTCGTCATACGTAATGATGAGCAACGTCTGGTTCCAAGCGGGGCCGTTGCGCAGAGCGTAGTAAACGTCGTGAATGAGTTGTTCACCCAACGCGACGTTATAGTTTGGATGCTGGCTGTTTCCGCTGGCATCCCAGCTCGGCTCCAGAAATGTGTATGAAGGCAATGTGCCGTTGGCCGCGGCTGTCTGAAAATCCGTGAACTGGCCGAAGTGGCTGTCGTCGGCGCTGGTCGTGTCTGCAAAGTCCAAACGAGTGAGTGGCGGCGCGTCGTAGCCGTAGATGCTCCAAGACACATTGTTCTGAGAGAGCAGACCGTAAATACTCGGGCATGTGTACTTCTTGGTCTTGTCATCCATGTGGCCCTGAGAAGTTCCGGCGTTGACGAAGGCCCGGTTCGGCAGTGTCTCAGTTGGAACAGAACCAAACCAGTAGTCGCAAACAGCGAAACCGGCGGCAAGACCGGAAAGAACGGGCAACATCGTCGGAGGAAATACACCCATGATGCTGTTGGCGGTGGTGCCGGGAAGAATCGACCATCCTTCGTTCGCTTCCCATCCCAGGCTATAGCTGAAATCGGTAATGAAGCCGCTGTTGGTTGCGACCGGCGGAGCGGGGGCGGTGGTGCTGCCGAAGAGCTGAGAGTTGGTTGCGGTGTAGCCTTCGCCGGGGTCGGCGCCGGGCATGAAGTATGCGTTGGAATCGGAGGGAGCAATGGTGAATATAGGGACAGCCGTTCCATCCGAGCCTGGGTTTGACTCCTGTCCCGTGAGCCCTTCGAAGGGTTGGCCTGCGGGCGATACATTACCGTTGGCGGAATAGAGGAGTCCAAGCATGTGGTCAAAGGAACGATTCTCTAGCATTAGAACCACGATGTTGTTGATGGCGGAGAGCTGATCGTTGGGCATGCATCACATCTGTTTTTCAATTTGCAGCAAATAATACTACTCGCCTGACCGCTTGAGAACCAATTTTTCATAGTGTGTTTTAGCTCCATAATTCTGTCACCCCCTAACAGCAACGTGAAAATGTCACTCCATGAGAGGAAGGACATACGCGTTGAGTCAGAAGGAATTGCAACGAGTGAGCGTGATTTCCAGCTTGGCGAAGGGAAACATGGCGTGCGCCAGAGCCGCCGCACTGCTCTCGCTCAGCGAACGGCAAGTCAAACGTCTTAAGAAACGCATGCGCGAGCACGGGGAGGCGGCTCTGGCGCACGCCAACCGCGGACGGCCCAGTCCCCGCCGCCTGCCCACCCGGGTTCGCCGAGACATCGTTCACCTGGCACGCACCACCTATGCCGGCTTCAACGATCACCACCTCTGCGAAAAACTTTGCGAGGTCGAGGGCTTCTCCTTGAGCCGCGAAACGCTGCGCCGTCTGCTGCGCCAAGCCGGTCTGGGATCGCCCCGCAAACGCCGTGCTCCCGCGCATCGCCAGCGCCGTCTGCGAAGCGCCCGCGAAGGCGAACTGGTGCAACTGGATGGCTCTCCCCACGACTGGCTGGAAGGCCGCGGCCCGCGCCTCACCGCGCTCGGCTTGCAAGATGACGCTACCGGTAAAATCTTGGCCGCGCAGTTTTTCCCCTCCGAAACGGCCGCCGGTTATCTCGCCCTGCTCCGCCAGATGTTGCGTCGCCACGGCACGCCCCTGGCCTTTTACGGCGATCACAGCGGCATCTTCGTGCGCAACGACGACTCCTGGTCGGTCGAAGAAGAACTCGCCGGCAAACGTCAGCCCACCCAGTTCGGCCGCGCCCTCGAGCAACTCGGTATCACCTTCATCGCCGCTCGCAGTCCGCAAGCAAAAGGCCGCGTCGAACGCCTCTGGGGCGTGCTTCAGGATCGCTTGTGCAGCGAGCTTCGTCTGGCTCAGGCTTGCGATCTCGAATCCGCCAACGCCGTGCTGCGCGTGTTCCTCGCCGACTACAACCGCCGCTTCGCCCGCCGTCCGCGTGAAATGCAAACCGCATGGCGTCCGGCTCCGGAACATCTCGACCGTATCTGCTGCTTCGTTCATCCGCGCGTGGTCAGCAACGACAACATCGTGCAGTGGGACGGCCAGCGCTTCCAGATCCCGCAGCAAGGCCAACGCTTCAGCTTTGCCGGTGCCAAAGTCCACGTCTATCAAGCGCTCGATGGGCGCGTCTCGCTCTACTACGGCGACACCCGCCTGCAACACACCCTGGCTTCGCCAGGGTGACATTTTCATGTTGCCGTTAGGGTGACAAAATCACGTTGCTACAACACCAATTTTTCATAGTGCCAACTAGTCAACGCAAGGGTCACAAAGCTCTCCCCTATAATAAGCGTGAGGCTGCCAATAGGCAGCGGCCTCTATCTTCATCTTTGGTTTCTTTTCGCATGATTAACCCGGAGTTTAAGGAATTTTCGCGGTTGGCGCGGTCGGCGACGCTGGTGCCGGTGGTGAAATCAGTGAGCGCCGACCTGCTGACGCCGGTTTCCGCCTTTCTGGCGATTGCGGAAAAAGAGCCGTACGCGTTTCTGCTGGAATCGGCGGAGCGTGGCGAGCAGGTGGGGCGCTACACGTTTCTGGGCGTGCGTCCTTATATGCGGGTACGAGCGCGGGGCGCCGCTATCGAGATCGAGCGCGGAAGGCAGCGCGAGCGGCGGCAGGGCAACATATTTCACGTGGTGAAGGACCTGCTCAGTGAACACAGGCCGGCAGCATTGGCAGGACTTCCACCGTTCACGGCGGGAGCGGTGGGATATTTTTCCTACGACGTGGTTCGGCAGCTGGAAAATATTGGCGAACATGCCACGGACGATTTGAGTTTGCCGGATTGCGAGTTGATGTTTTTCGACCGGCTGCTGGCGTTCGATCACTTGCGGCATCAGATTCACATTGTTGCCGCGGCGGATGTTTCACGGGAAAAACCGCGGCGGGCTTATGACCGCGCCGTGCGCGACATTGCCCAACTCGAGAGAAAGCTGGCTGCGGGGCTGCGGCCGGCGATGTGGCGCAAGGCAGGCAAAGCGAAGACGGGGAAACTCAAAATCCACGCCGGAACTACGCGCGCGAAGTTTTTGCGTAGTGTGGAGCGCTGCAAGGAGTACATTGCGGCGGGCGATATCTTCCAGGTCGTGCTTTCGCAGAGGCTCGACTTTGTGCCGGAGGTTGAGCCCTTCGACCTTTACCGCGCGCTGCGGCAGGTAAATCCTTCGCCATATCTTTATTTCTTGCGAATGGGTGAGACGCAAATTCTGGGATCGTCTCCGGAGATGCTGGTGCGGGTGACGGGGCGCAAGCTAGAGTACCGGCCGATTGCGGGAACACATCCGCGGGGACGCGATGAGGCAGAGGATCTGCGGCTGGAAGAGCAGATGCGGACCGACGAAAAAGAACGTGCCGAGCATGTGATGCTAGTCGATCTGGGCCGCAACGACCTAGGACGCGTGAGCGAATATGGATCCGTGAAAGTGAAAGACCTGATGTATGTGGAGCGCTATTCGCACGTGATGCATCTGGTCTCGGCTCTGGAAGGGACGCTGCGGAAGGAACTCAGCGCAATTGACGCCTTCGCTGCTTGCTTTCCTGCGGGCACGCTGAGTGGGGCTCCGAAGGTTCGGGCAATGCAGATCATCGAAGAACTGGAGCCGGTGCGGCGCGGAATTTATGGCGGGTCGGTGTTATATGCGGACTTTGCCGGGAATCTGGATTCTTGCATTGGGATTCGAACCATGTTGATGCAGGGGAAACATGCTTACTTGCAGGCGGGAGCAGGCATCGTGGCTGATTCCAATCCGGCGAGCGAGTTTCAGGAGTCGATGAATAAGGCGCTAGGGGTATTGAGGGCGGTGGAGAAGGCTAGGGGTTAGTGGCCGCTGTTTAAGAAATTTTCCACGAGTTTCTTCCCTCCATCCGTCAGCACACTCTCCGGATGGAACTGCACGCCTTCGACTGCGTACTTTTTGTGACGTAGGCCCATGATGGTGCGGCTCCCGTCGTTCTCGGTGGTCCAGGCGCTGACTTCTAATTCATTCGGCAGATCTTTTTCCTCCACGATTAGGGAATGATAGCGTGTGGCCGTCATGGGCATGGGCAGGCCATGGAAGATGGTTTTGTTGTCGTGGGTGACGGCGCTGGTTTTACCGTGCATGAGGTGAGGAGCGCGGACGACCTTCCCGCCAAAAGCTGCGCCGATGGCTTGATGTCCCAGGCAGACCCCGAGGATGGGAATTTTTCCAGCGAAGTGGCGGATTAGAGAGATACTGATGCCGGCGTCCTGCGGGGTGCAGGGGCCGGGGGAGATCAGGATTCGCCCGGGCCGCATTGCCGCAACGTCGGCAACGGAGATTTGATCGTTGCGGCGCACTTCAACTTGTGCGCCGAGTTCGCCGAAATATTGAACCAGGTTGTAAGTGAAGGAATCGTAGTTGTCGAGAACAAAGAGCACGGGCTTGATCCGGATTTCAGCTTACCATCGCCGCCCAACGGGAAGGGGCGTGAGTTTTCTAGGAAAAGACCCAAATTCATCGGATTACCACCGGAATGGGCCATGTCACTCCCCAAGGGTGGTATTGACGCGCACGGCCTTTAAGATCATTCTTTAGCTACACTTAAAGCCACTTTGTTGTACTTGGAGTAATGCATGGCAGAGGCCCAGCAAGAGAAGAGGTCTGCACGGCGCTTTGCGTTGCGGATTCCAGTATCCGTCGCGCGCGGTGAACAAACGGAGCACAGCGAACCGGCTCAACTGCGGGACGTAAGCGCTCGTGGCATTTCCTTTTATCTCGACGGGCCCATCGAGCAGGGGTCGCCCATCGGGTTTACTTTGACGCTTCCACCTGAAATAACTCTGACGGAAAGCATCCGCGTGCAGTGCAAAGGGCGCGTGCTGCGGGTGGAGGGCGCCACCAATAATGGAAAGATGGCCGTGGCCGCGGTGATTGAAGAATACGAATTTCTGCCCGAGAATTGAGCACTGTTCCAAAAGAAAAAATGCGGCTGCTATGTTACGGGAACCATCAGCATTCTCCACACTGGCACTGTTCTCGATTCTTCGCAAATGATAAGGTTCCTCTCAGGAAGGTTTTGAGGAATCCTTTGCTGCAACGGCATATTCATCTTTGTGTGATCCTGCTGCTGGTGGCGTTGTCAGTGAACAATGTGTTGACACAAACGCCTGCGCGCAACACTTCTAACTCAAAATCCACCCCAACCAAGCCCGAGATTACGACTATTACGAGTGTGCGCGTTGTCGTCGAGCGGGGCGTCCCCGCAATTGAAATTCTTTCGACTCAGCCGGCGGTTCCCTCGATTCAGTTCCTGGATTCACCGCCGCGGCTGGTGATCGATCTATTGCACGCGCAGTTGGGACTGAAGGAAACGAAGGAAGGCAAGAGCGAAGTCCAGCAGCCGAATATTCTCGGCGTTCACTCCGAACAATTTAAGAAAGAACCTCCTGTCGCGAGAATCGTAGTCGACCTGCTGGCTCCGTACAGCTATACCTGGGATGAAGCGGGGAACCGTTTGATGGTGCGTCTGAAGGCGGCCGAAGATGTGAATGCAAGTGGCAAGAAAAAATCTCGCCCGGCGGCGGGATCGGCCTCCCTGGGTCAGACGGGCGCGCCGGCGCTTGTACCGGTCACGGGCACAGGAGGCGAGGTAAGGCTTGCGGGGAGCAAGATCGCGGCCGGATCGTCACTAACGACGGCCGCCGATACGGCAGTTTTGGAATTGTCTCGCGGAGGCG
This sequence comes from uncultured Acidobacteriaceae bacterium, assembly GCA_963818235.1. GTDB lineage: Bacteria > Acidobacteriota > Terriglobia > Terriglobales > Acidobacteriaceae > Sulfotelmatobacter. The sequence continues at coordinate 167,192 of CAWFRI010000003.1, read as the reverse complement.
AGGTGCGACTTTGCCCGCGCACAACCGTTTCTGTGACGCCCTCGAAGAATGGTAAGGACTTGATGCTGGGCATGAGCACGGGCGCGTTGGAAACGCATTACGCGCTACAAGCTTCCGCTGATACGGTGATGACTCCCGACTTTCGGATCATGTTTGCCGGGCCGGGGGAATTTGATTTTGCGGTGAGCGCGGATTCACATGGCAATACTTGCGTTCGTGGCCTGACGGGAAACACTTCTTCGGCGATCGTTTCGGAACTGATGGGAGATCGCATCTATCAGGTGAAACCTACGGAACAGGTCGTGTTCAGGGCGGGCCGGATCGATCAGGTAGACAACAATGTGCCTCTCGAGTGCGGCTGTCCGCCGCCGGCTCCGGTAATGCGCGCCGCGGCCACGGATACCGAGTTGCCGGCGAATGGGAAACTGGGTGCCGGCGAGTTGCCGGTGGCGACGGAAACAGGAACCTCGCCTGTGACGCTGGATTCGGGCGCCGGAAAAACACTAACCAATGGACCCGAAACTCAGCCCCTGCCGCCTTCGCAGCCGAACGAGGTTCATGTTCAGGTAGATCAGCCGTTTGCGTTCCATGCGAAACCGCGCACGACCGCGCCACCCGCACCTACAGACGAGGCTGCGGCGCTGCCGGTTCTAGGACCGGCCCCAGCAGGTAATCAGCTGGAGATACAGATCCAGCCGCCCGCGGAGTCGCAGAAGCCTGATCCGCAGAGCGCTGCGCCGCCGAGTTCAGCACCGCGGCGCTTGCTGCGGCGGATCAAAGGATTCTTCGGCGCCATTTTTCGTTGAGCGCGAAGAACCGCTCTTGAGGTACTCTGCGTCCGGCGATGTAGGGCTGATTCGCGACTAAACTTTACCGGCGATTAATGGCGCGCCTTAAGGGCTCCGCTTTCTCGCGCAAGTCGTCGGCAAAGCTGGCGCCACGCTCGGCTGCGTCCCGTACACGCTCACTTACGTCGCGGGCGCGGTCTTTGGCTTCTTCGGTCCAATCCTGCAAAGTTTCTTTGGCGTCTGCATAGCCGCGCTTCAGATCGCGACGAAACTGTTTGCCAGTTTTTGGGGCGAGGACCAAGGCTGCCAGAGCACCGGCTCCGATTCCAATAAGTAAGAAGGTAACAGCGGTTCCGATGTTGCCGCCGTCGGAAGATTCATAACGTCCAGAACTCATGATTTGACCTCGTTTCATTGGGCGGTAAGTGTAAACCGTCTTCGGTGAAGACGCGCGTTGCCAGGATGCTAGTTGCAATTCTAGTCCCGCGGACAAGTAGGTGTTAATCGCTTGCCGCCAACGCGGTTCTTGGGATGAATTGCACCATGGAAAGGTTTCCTTTCCGGCGTACGGAGTGTAGAATTGTGGTTTCGGTCCTCGTGTGCGGCGGAAAATGTGGCCTGCCCGCCTTCCGCCAGCTCTGCAAACCGCACTTATTTTGAAGGAGATAGTTTCAAGCAATGTCGATCCCTGCCACGCAACTGCGCCCCGGCATGATCATCAAGCACAATAATGATCTGCACTCCGTATTCAGCGTCGAACACAGGACACCTGGCAATCTGAGGGCCTTTATTCAGGCCAAGCTGCGCAACCTGCGTACCGGCGCGATGTTCGAGCACCGTTTTCGTTCGCCCGATCCTATCGAGAAGGTGAACGTGGATGAGGTCGATATGCAGTTCCTATACGCCGACGGCGACAGCTATTACTTCATGGATACATCGAATTACGAGCAGACCCATTTGACCAAGGAAATTCTGGGCGATGCGGTGGATTATCTGATCGCTAATTTGGAAATCAAAGTCGAATTTTTTGATGGGAAGGCGGTAGGAATCGAACTGCCGCAAACCGTTGAGCTTACAGTGGTCGAAACCGAGCCGGGGCTGAAGAGCGCGACGGCGTCGAGCGTAACCAAGGCGGCGAAGACCGAGACTGGGTTGGTGGTGCAGGTTCCGCCGTTCATCAATGAAGGCGAGAAGATCAAGGTGGATACGGCTGAGGGCGTGTATTTGTCGAGGGCTTAGCAGAAGGCAGAAGTGAGACCATCTGTTGTACTTTTGCATTCTGACTTTTCAGGGCATGGCCTCTACTGAAAAAGCGATTGAAGCACGCCGCTTTGTGGTCCGCGGACGGGTGCAGGGGGTTGGGTTCCGCTGGTTTGTGGAGCGCGAGGCGCACATACTCGGCATCGCGGGATGGGTTCGCAACAATGCCGACGGCAGCGTGGAAGTGCTGGCGCAGGGGACCCGTGATCAACTTTCCGGACTGCGATCCCGGCTGCGGCAGGGGCCGCGCGCCGCACGCGTGGATGCTATCGAAGAATCCGACGCTCGAGCGGCCACTGGTGTTAGTTCATTTCGCATTGAAGGAGCATGGTAGATTGTCCGCGAACTCGAGCCTGGATACAGAGCAGCTGAAACGGTTGATCCGCGAAGTGCCCGACTTCCCGAAGAAGGGCATTCTTTTTTATGACATTACGACGCTGCTGAAAGACAAGGTTGGGTTTGCCACGCTGGTCGACCGGCTCTCCGAGCATTATGTCGATCAAGAGATCGACCTCGTTCTGGGCATGGAAGCACGTGGATTTATTTTTGCGCCTGCCCTAGCTTATCGATTGAATGCTGGCTTCGTTCCGGTGCGCAAGCTTGGCAAACTTCCGGCGGAGACGGTGAAGTTCGATTACGCGCTGGAGTACGGAACGAATTCTCTGGAGATGCATAAGGATGCGATCCAGAAAGGGCAGCGCGTGCTGATCGTGGACGATTTGTTGGCTACCGGGGGCACCGCCGACGCCACGGCGAAATTGGCGACTCTATTAGGCGCAGATATTGCAGGGCTGGGTTTTGTGGTGGAGTTGGACTTCCTAAAGGGTCGGGAGAAGCTCAAAGGCTATAACGTGATGTCGCTGCTGCATTACGACAAATAAGGGCGAGTAGGCATCGCCTGTCGGTATTATCTCGAGGTCTTGGTCTATTTCAAAAAGCTTCGCACAAGCATGGCGATACCGAACCATCCGCCTGTGCTGACCGAAGCGATGACGGCAAAGCTGGCAATCATATTCCAGTTGAGCCGTCCGCTAGTGCGACTCGTTTCGAGGTCAGAGTCGTAGACGAGCCAAGAGCGGAAGAACCTGGCATCTTCCCGGCTAAGAAGTGAGGGTTGAACGCCCGAGTGAGTGACGGATATTGGTGAGAGCTGCATCTTGTAGTTCATTGTCCGCTCCTCGTAAATGCATTTATAGCAACTCGATTGCCACGTCGCCCACTACGCTAACAGGCTGAAGAATAGGATGCTTTTAGAGCGAAAGAGGTTTTCGGGTCGCTCTCGGCTGAGTTAAAATGCCCGGAAGCTGGATTCTTTTACCCTTAAGCGTGTCCTCCATCAGGGTCTATCTTCAAGGATGGTTGTAGTCTGCGTCCAATTATTTCCTTCTTAAAGTGGCAACTTGGAGTCGTGGGGCGGCGAGCGGATCATTATCATCATGATCACGCTAAGTCCGGGTTCGCGCTTAATACATCCAAAACAGCTTCGAATGGGAATGTGCTACCATCGCTGGCCTTGGAGGCCGTATGACTCTTTCGAAGCAAGCTGTCACGATGATCAATTCTCAGCTATTGCTTAGGCAGCTTGAAGGGTATGCGCTTGCTGCAGGCGCGGCCGGAGTTGGTTGGCTGGTGGTGGCACAGCCGGCAAGTGCTGAAATCGTATACACCCCGGTGAATCAAACAATTCCCTTCGACACTACTTTTAATCTTGATTTGAATAATGACGGGATTATCGATTTCCAGATAAAGAATCATGAAGTCAACGTGGTGAGATATAGGGCGGACTTGTTCATGCTGCCGGTCGCGGCTAGCAACCGCGCTGCGGGAGAGGAGTTTGCTCCTTCGGCATTGCCGGGTGGAGTCACGATAGGTGAAAATACAAAATTTCCCAAGGATGGGGTGGGAAAACTGGCGGAATGGTTCTTCAGCTTCTCCACGACTCTGGGGCCGCGATACTGGGGCAACTGGCGCCATGCCAGCAACCGTTATCTGGGGCTGAAATTTGTGGTGAATGGAGAGATTCACTACGGTTGGGCGCGTCTGAGCGTGAACTGCGTTTTTTGGAGGCCGGTAAGCGCCAAGATTACAGGCTACGCGTATGAAACGGAGCCAAATACGTCGATCGACGCGGGCCAGACAAAAGAATTCGATGGCGGTGTTAGCGATGCAGATCCTGCGAGATGGCTTAATTTGCCGGGCTTGAGCGGCCAGGGCAAAAGCCTTGGAATGCTGGCTTTGGGTTCTTCTGTGTTGCCCGTGCAGAACGAGGAGAAGGACATCGAATAGCCGACCGATATGATTGATAAGCGAATCGCCCGCGCCGCAATGCCGCGATTATTTCAATATTGCGTTGAGCCACCGTCCTTACGAGTGGACGTGAGTCGGCGATAGCAATTCTTCCAGCACCAGCGTAGATTTCTTAGGCAGATAACTCTTGCGCCGAAACCAATCCTCCATAGCTTCCTGAAGTTTATCCAAGGGCACGCTCGTGCCGATTTCCATCTTTCCATCGGCGATCGGCAGAGTGTCATCAAAAACGCTGGCGTTAGTAAAGCTCCGCATGGAAAAGCTGTCCAGCCACTTCAGTGGGCACGGCTGCTTTAATTCTTTGTCATCCGTGTATTCGACCTGAATCCTACGCGCGAACATGATTCGATTTAATCACAGAAAAGCCGCTGAGGAGTTTCGCATCTGGAGATACCAACTCATCCTGTTGCAATCGCATCCCATCACTTCGCTTGCGCAGAATACTCCACTGTGAAAGGCAGCCGATCTCGTAACTTGAGGCGAGGGGATGGCCTGGCAGGAATCTGATCAGACGGTACTATATGCGATCGTTAGCATTGTTTTGTTTACTATTAGTTTCGCTTGCTGGCGCCGCAGCACAGGTGTCTTCGACTGGTCCGCAAGCGCTGTATAACGGGCAAACAGTCACGGCGGTTGACTTAATTGCAAATCCACATCGCGATGTGGAACCTCTGCGTGCCTTGCTATCGCAACAAGCGGGTCAGCCCTACGATGAGACGAAGGTAGAAGCTACTATTTCGGCGCTTCGTCAACAGGGCGGCTTCGAGAAAGTTGCTGTCAATGTGATTCCGGATATCTCCGGTTTGCGGCTCAATTTTATTCTTGAGCCCGCCTACTACCTAGGCGTGGTTGACTTTCAGGGAATCACAAGATCTTTTTCCTATACCCGGCTGCTACAAGTCGTGAATCTGCAGGATGAAGACCCTTATGACCAGGCGCGGATACCCGTCGCGGAAGCAGCGTTGTTGCAGTTCCTTCATCACAACGGATACTTTGAGGCGCAGGTCCGTTCGGAATCGAAGATTGACGATGCGAACCAGTTGGTGAATATTGCTTTCATTGTCCATGCGGGCAAGCAGGCTCGCATTGGCAATGTCTTTCTCGATGGCGCTGTGGGTGCTGAGCAGGCATGGTTAGGGCGAAGGCTGCACTCGCTCCGCGCCCGGTTTACGGGCGCGCTGCTAAAGCCAGGGAAAGCATATACTTCGGAACGAATCAAAGCTGCGACATCGCTAATCAAAAAATCTCTTGCACAACAGCACCACTTGGCAAGCAAAGTGGAGGAAATACCGCCACATTACCACACCGAAACCAACCGTGTGGATGTCTCGTTCAAGATTGAAATTGGTCCAGTCGTCGTGGTGCACACTACCGGAGCCCGGCTTTCTGCCATTCCGTTTGTGTCCGGCCGGGAGATGAAGAAGCTCATTCCCGTTTATTCCGAGGGAACGATCGATCCGGATCTGGTGCAGGAAGGGGAACGAAATCTCGCCGACTATTTTCAGTCCAAGGGATTCTACGATGTCAAAATTACGAGCGATCTCACGCGAGATCCGGAACAAATTGTGCTCGTATACAAAATTGATCGCGGCGCCAAACACAAGCTTGAGCACATATCGTTTGTCGGAAACCGCGGAATATCTGCGAAGGAGTTAAGCGCTCTTATTCAAATCAAGCGCTCGCACATCTGGTGGCATGGCAGCATCAGCCAAAAGTTGCTAAAAGAAAGCACGGACAATCTATCTGCATTCTATCGAGATAAGGGCTATGAAGAGGCCAAAGTAACCGTTCAGGTGACGGATCATGAACCGAAGCTCGACGTCGTTTTTGAGATTGAAGAAGGCGCGCAGACGCTGGTTGATCGTGTCACAGTAACGGGGAACCATAGCCTGCCGGAGAACCAACTGACAGCGCCTCGGGGTTTCGAAATAAAATCCGGCGCGCCTTTTTCGGCGAGGCGCTTGTCGGAAGATCGTAACCGGATCTCCGCCACGTATTTGAATCGTGGATATTTGAACGCGGAGGTTCGAAGCACGGTGCGTCGAAACCCTAGTGATCCCCAACGGGTGGAAGTCACTTACGCAATTAGCGAACAGCAACAGATTAGAGCGGAGAAAGTAGTTTATTTAGGGCAAAGGCATACACGGCTCCCGCTGATCAAGAAAACTGCGAACCTGCCGCCGGAAGTTCCAATGAAAAGAGCCGATTTGCTTGCAGCGGAGACAAAGCTGTATGACCTCAATATTTTCGACTGGTCAAGCGTGGGCCCTAGAAAACCGATCACGGATCAGACTGAAGAGGATACGCTGGTGAAAGTGCATGAGGCCAAGCGCAACGAGGTCACGTACGGGTTCGGATTTGAAGTTTCCCATCGCGGCGGAAATATTCCCACAGGTACTGTCGCCGTTCCAGGGCTGCCGACGATTGGGTTGGGCAATAATCAGATTGCTCCCAGTCAATCGACTTTCGCCAGCCCGCTGGGGTCAATCGAATTCACGCGCCGGAATATGCGGGGGTTGGGCGAGACCGCAAGCGGTTCGCTATTACTTTCACGTTTGGACCAACGGGCAATTACCAGCTATTTGCAGCTGCATTTTCTGGGATCGAGTTGGAGTTCTCTTTATAGTTTTTCGCTGGAGAGGACAACGGAGAATCCGCTCTTCGCGGCAAGCCTTGGAGATGTGTCGTTCCAAGTGGAGAAACTCCTGAGCCGGAAAACGAATACACGCCTGCAGCTTCGTTACGATTTCAATAAAACGGTGTTGTCGCATTTGCTGGTTCCAGAACTCGTATTGCCGCAGGATCAGAATGCTCATCTTTCTACGATTTCGAGCACTTTGATCCGAGATACGCGGGATAAACCTCTTGACGCTCACCGCGGTGTTTTCGCTACTTTGAACTTGGGAATTACACCGGTGGCTTTGGGATCGAGCGCCACTTTTGCCAAGCTGTTCGGGCAGTATGCATTTTATAAGCCGTTTCACTCCATGGTTCTCGCAAACAGCGTACGACTGGGACTCGCGAACCCCTTAGACGGTAGTTTTGTTCCAACCAGCCAGCTTTATTTTTCCGGGGGCGGAACCTCGCTGCGCGGATTCCCGATTGACGAGGCTGGACCGCAGCGACTGGTACCTTTTTGCAATGTTCTAAAGAACCAATCGGGATGCGTGAACGTTACGGTTCCGGTGGGCGGGCGGCAATTATTTCTGCTGAATTCGGAAATTCGTTTTCCACTCCGGCTAATGAAAAACCTGGGCGGCGTGATTTTTTACGACGGGGGCAACGTGTACAGCGCCATTAACTTTAATAATTTCGCCAGCAACTATACGAACACAGTGGGAATCGGGCTGCGTTATTCGACTCCTATCGGGCCAATCCGCATCGACTTGGGGCACAACTTAAACCCCGTGCCGGGCATCAATCCGACACAGTACTTCATCACCTTGGGTCAGGCGTTCTAGAACATCATGAAGTGGCGACCGATTATTAGGTGGACTCTCCCGGTTATCGGCATCTTGATTGTGGCTGGAGTCGTGGCTGGAATTTTATTTCTGAAAAGCGCGAGTTTTAACAAATTTGCGATCCGCGCGATCATAAACAGCGTAAACGAAAGCACCGGTAGTCAAACGGAAATCGGTAAGTTTGATTTTCAACTCTCAACCCTTACAGCGCGTCTCTACGACATTACGGTGCATGGCAGGGAAGGTTCTGGACAACCCCCGTTGCTGCACATCGACAAGTTGACGGTCGGGTTGAAGATTGAGTCGGTCCTCTACCGCAAGGTGAGTTTGAAGGAGCTTTCGATTGATCATCCGATTGCATATCTGCTGGTCGACCGCGAAGGAAAAAGTAATCTACCCCAACGTCCGCAAACACCGGCCAGCAGCAACACGAGCGTCTTCGACATTGCGGCTGGGCATGTGCTTTTGACAAGAGGTGAGATCACTTACAACGACGCAACCGTTCCCATCGATGCCGATCTTTACGATCTCAGAACTGAGATTGGTTTTGACCCGATCGAGACACGGTACCGCGGAGCGATTTCATATGATCGAGGTCGGATTCAGTACTTGAATGAACCCGTTTTTTCGCACACCCTGGAAGCGAAGTTCAGCGCGACCCCAGTTCGACTTTCTCTCGAGTCGGGAGTGCTGAAATTGGGATCGTCCAAAGTTTCGGTGCATGCGGATCTAACCAACTACCGAAATCCGACTGTTGACGGGCAGTTCGAGATCAGCATCCACGGCCAGGACTTTTCCACATTGGTTCAGCCTTCCGTATTGGTGGGGGATGTGTCGCTAACGGGAAAAGTGCACTATGACGGCTCGGGGGGCAGTGCACCGCTACGAAGCATCTCGATTGATGGACAGATATCGAGTGATGAACTATCGGCATCCTCGCACAATGGCCGGCTTGATTTGCGTCACATTCGTGGACGATATCAACTTGCGAACGGTACCTTGCAGGCGCGGGATGTGGATTTTGAGACTCTGGGAGGAAAAGTTTTTACGAATGTCGAGATCCAAAATCTTGATGCCACAGCCGCGGTGCGAATGCGGACGACGTTAAGAGGCATCTCTCTACGGGCGGTACATCAAGCTTTGCGCATCCCGGAAGTTAGGCGCGCAAATTTGGCGGCTGAGATCGATGGCAACGTCGACGCTTCTTGGACGGGGAACGTTAAAAACCTTCGCGCCCGCACCGATTTGGTTTTGAAAGCCAGATCGGAAAGCGGCGAAATTTCCTCCACAAGCATACCGGTGAATGGAGCGATTCACGCCGTTTACGACAACCGGAGGGACGCTGTCACTTTTCGCGAGACAACGTTGGGTATTCCGTCCGCAAAGCTTGGGGTGAACGGTGAATTGAGCAACCGCTCGAACTTGCTGGTCCAAGCGAACACGAATGATCTGCATCAACTCGCAGTGCTGTTTTCGGCTGTGCGCGGTGGGCAGGCTTTGCCGATGGAGATCGGCGGATCAGCTTCGGCAAACGCGGTAGTGCGGGGTTCCCTGCAAAGGCCCCAATTATCTGGTCAATTTAGGGCACAGAATCTGCAAGTGGAAGGTAGCGAATGGAAAAGCGCAAAGTTTGATATTGAAGCAAGTCCCACGCAGATTTCGCTGCACGATGCGGTGCTTGTCAGTGCCCGCAAGGGCCAAGCTTCCCTCAACGCCACAGCCGCTTTAAAAAATTGGTCGTACATCCCCACTAGTCCGATCGCTGTCAATCTTTCGGTGCAGCGCCTGTCATTGGCCGATTTGCAGCGGCTGGCGAACGTGCACTATCCGGTCTCCGGGGATCTCTCCATGGATGTTGCCGTCCACGGTACTCAACTTAATCCGATTGGCAAAGGCTCCGCGAAAGTCGTTAATGCACATGCCTATAATGAACCCATTCAGCATCTCGCAGCCACCTTCCATGCCGACAAGAGTTCAATGACATCAACATTCGAGTTGAATCTACCGGCGGGTTCGGCGAAAGGAACTCTTTCCTACACGCCACAAACGAAAGCGTATACCGTGCGACTGGATGCTCCAGAGATCGTGTTGCAAAAGTTGCAGACGGTGCAGGCTAAGAATCTTGGAGTCGCAGGCACGGTCACGCTCTCTGCAAGCGGCGAAGGGACGCTGGATAACCCGCAGCTAATAGCTTCCATAGACTTGCCTGAATTGATCCTCCGCGATAAATCGATTTCAAAATTGAAAGGTCAGCTCCAGATTACGAATCAGCACGCGCAATTGACTTTCGATTCGGAAGTGGCGCAAGCCTCCCTGCACTCGAGAGCTGATGTAAGTCTGAGCGGGAATTATTATACCGAGGCAATCCTTGACACGACAGGAATCCCGCTCGGCCCGTTAGTCGCAATGTATTCGCCGAGTCTGCCCCAAGATTTTCAAGGCGAGACCGAACTTCACGCTACCTTGAAAGGGCCATTGAAGGATAGATCAAAGATCGAGGCTCACCTCACAATTCCGACCTTAAAGGCGCAATATCAATCGCTGACGATTGGAGCGACGAGCCCAATTCGAGTGGATTATTCCAATTCGGTAGTTACTTTGCAGCCAGCGGAGTTTCGCGGTTCGGGAACATCTGTGCGCGTGCAGGGTCGCGTTCCTTTTGGTGGAACAACCACGCCGAGTTTCGATGCTCAGGGTTCCATTGACGTTAGGATCCTTCAAATCATCGATCCAGATTTGAAAAGTTCTGGAACTCTTGCCCTTGATGTTCGTGCCGCCGGAACCTCAAATGAGCCAACGGTTCAAGGGCAAGTGCGCCTACAGAATATTGCAGTGTCTACGCCGGCCGTTCCTTTGGGAATACAGAGCTTGAACGGCATCCTTGACATCAACAACAACACCCTGCAGATTTCGAGGCTTACAGCCGAGGCCGGAGGCGGGCAGATTTCCATGGGAGGATCGATTTCCTACAAGCCGAATCTCCAGTTCAACATTACAATGCAGAGCGACGCAGTTCGATTGCGGTATCCGAATGGACTCAGAACCGTGCTCGACAGCAGTTTGGTTTTAAGTGGAACGAAGGATGCTTCGACTCTGAACGGGCGCGTGCTAATCGACACGCTTTCGTTCACTCCGGATTTTGACCTCGCAAAGTTCAGCGATCAGTTCAACGGCAGTGCAGTTCCCGCTCAGCCTGGATTGGCTGATAACATCAAACTCGCCGTCGGCATTCAATCGAAGAATAGTCTAAGTGCCAATAGTTCTCAGATTAGCGTTGAAGGTCAGGTCAACCTGCAAGTTGTCGGTACAGCCGCCAACCCGGTAATTACCGGGCGTACAAATCTAACCTCAGGAGAGCTGTTCTACAGAAATGTTCGCTACCAACTGCAGCGGGGGATTATTACCTTCGATAACCCGACAGAGACCGAGCCTACGTTGAACATGTCCGTGGCGACGACTGTGGAACAGTACAACCTGACGCTCAATTTACGTGGACCCTTTGACAAACTGACGACATCGTACACGTCTGATCCGCCATTGGCGACGGCCGACATCATCAATTTAATCGCCAATGGCCAGACGACTCAAGAAGCGGCCGCTGCCGGTCAAACTACCGACTCGATGATCGCCTCTCAGGTCGCGGGCCAGGTCACGGGCGGCATTCAGCACCTTGCGGGCATTTCGAGTTTGCAGATCGACCCTCTCCTCGGCGGCAATAATCAGAATCCATCGGCGCGGGTGGCTATCCAGCAGCGCGTGACCAAAAACTTTCTTTTTACGTTTTCCACCGACTTGTCTCAGCCCGGAAGTGAGGTTATTCAAGGTGATTACCAAATCAACAAACACTGGTCCGTAAGCGTCACTCGGGATGAAGTGGGCGGAGTTTCAGTGGATGGTAAATATCATACTAAGTTTTAGAAATTAGGCCGCGCATTTCGACCGTCCGTTGTTTCCGTCAGGATCTTGCGCTCGACAAATGCGGGGGTAGATCGAGATTTAGCTAATTCCGCATTCAGCTCACCACCGGCTAACATGATGAAATATGCCCAATAAAGCCAAGTCATAAGCGCCATCAAACCGGCCAAAGTTCCGTAGGTTCGGTTATAGTTGCCAAAATAACGAAAGTAAATTTCGAGCAAATAGGAGAGTCCTATCCAGCAAACCACGGAAAGAACTGCGCCTGGCATGGTTGATAGGAAACGCTGCTTCACGTTTGGGGCGAGAAAATAAATTGTCGCAACGGACAAGAGGGTGAAACTCACCGCGATGGCCCAATGAATGAATGGCCAGAGCACCAGAAAAACCCCGGCTAGAGATAGCTTGTACGATATCCAGTTGCCTAACTTGGGACCAAGCACCATGGTTGCCACGGCGCACATTAGGAATAATCCGGTTAGAGCGGCCAAGCCCACTGCCAAAAGGCGAGTTTTCCAAAAGGGCCGTAGATCGACGACATCGTAGGCTGCATCGAGCGCTTCGATCACTTCGTCGAAAGCGGAAGAAACCACCCAAATCGTACCGAGGGTTCCGAGTGATAACCAGGCGCCGGAATTTGCGCCGAGAATATCTTTAAGAACGGCGTCGACGATCGGCATCGTACCCGGCGGCACCACGCGGCCCATTGCAACCAGTGCGTCCTGGAAGAAGCCGGGTAAGGGAATGTACGACATCACCGCGGAAAGAATGATCAGAGCCGGGAATATGCAAAGAATTGAGTAATAGGATAGTGCGGCGGCGGCTTGGAAGGTCGAGTTCTTCAAGACGTCACGATAAGTCCTCGCCATCGCGCCTCTAGTTCTGTTGAACATCGCAGAGTCTAACGAACTTTGTTTCCGAATATAACCAGGGCGTTGCCGTTATTTCCTGTCATCCCGGCAAACGACGCAGTCACGGTGTTGTTGTTGATGCCTTCCTGCTGGCCCAGAACCAGTACGGCATAAGCTTTACCATCGCTGTCAGTATTTAGAACCGAACTGCTGGCGCCTCCTATCAACCCGCCTCCGGACTTTACGCTGAAAGTCACCGGCACATTCACCACCGGATTACCACCGGCATCAAAAACAATGGCCACCAATGGCTGCGCCAATGCAACACCCACCGCTCCCACCTGCATCTCCCCAGACACCGTATGAATGAACGTAGGTACTCCCACGGTAGTGTCTTCCGAGAAGACTATTTGCCCTACGAATCCTGGTGAGCTCACGGCAACCTGGTTTATTCCGGCCCCGGTGCGGCTCCCGAGTTGGAACTGAACACTGGCTTGGCCGTTGGTGCCTGTCTGCACAGTCAACTGCCGCCCCCGTTGTTGGCCGGAAATAATAAAACCATCACTCTTGGCTACCGAAAAACTTAGCGTGACGTTCGCCATCGCTCGCCCAAGCGCATCCGTAGCCAGCACGACGAGCGGCTGCGGCAACAAAGTCTGGATGGCCCCACTCTGATCGTTGCCGGAAATAATAGAAAGGGTTTGCCCCGCAAGTTGTTGCAAAGTCACTTGCACTTGATTCTGATTCGTGTTTCCTGCTCGGTCAGTAGCCAGAGCTGTGATAGTGTTCAGTCCCGGCACAAGTAAGACCCCGTGCGCCGCGAAGCTGCGATTGGATACAGTCGCACTTACCCCGTTCACCACCACCGACACTTGATCGCCGTTAACTGTGCCGGTCACCATGTCATTCACGCCACCCGTCACATCGATTTGTGAACTCGTCACCACGGCGCCAGCGATCGGATTGTCGATCTGAACCTTCGGCGGTGTCGTATCGAGATAAACGGATACAGTATCCGACCCAATGCCCCCCGAGGGGCTGGTCGCGCTGGCTGTGAGCAGATTGTTGCCTTCCTGTAACGTCACTCCCGCTGCCGAGAACGCTTCACCGTTCAGCGTTGCGGTAATCCCACCTACAGTGACACTCGATGTTGGATCACTGACTGTGCCCGTAACCGTAACCGGATTGCTCGAAAACAATTGCAGTGAGGCGGGAGTCGCGATCTGTACCGCGATAGGCTTTACCAACAGCAAGGTTAGATTTGAGGTGACGCTGTTTCCCGCCACATCCGTGGCCGTGATCCCGATCGTGTTGCTGCCCGCAAGTAGCGCGACGTTGCAGGAAAATGCCCCTCCGGCGACTACCGCACTGACACTGCCGCAATTCACGCTTTTAACTCCGGAAAGTGCATCGGAAACCAATCCCTGGACAGTGACCTGCCCAGTCGTGAAATTGCTGCCGCTTGTAGGCGATGTAATGCTGAGCATCGGCGGTGTCGTGTCGACATTTAACACCACGGAGGTTGTTGCTGTCGCGCCCGCAAAGTCGGTCACCGTTCCCGTCACCGCCAGGTTCGTGCCATTCCGGCTGATCTGCTGCCGAGTCGGACAGGTGGCGATTGGCGCCACTGGCCCATTACAAATAAAACTGACGGTCGGTGGGATGTTAGTCCACCCGCTCCCATTGGCCAGAGGCGATACCGAAGCCGTAATGGTTGGAGGCGTTAGCGATATGTTGACGGTAGCCTGCGCCGTGTTTGTGTTTCCCGCCACATCTGTAACTGTGCCCGAGACGACTTGACTTGCGCCTTGGGCTGTAACCGTCTGTGAGCTGGGACACTGGCTGATCGGCGCTACTGCTGGCGTGCAGATAAAGCTGACTGTTACTGATGAACTATTCCAGCCACGCGCGTTTGGAGAAGGTGAGACAGATGCCGTGATTGACGGTAGAGTGGACGCTTCCAGATTGATCTGTACGGTGGTCGACACTGTTCTGCCCGCAACGTCAGTCACGGTGCCGGTGATATTCTGATTCGCGCCATCTGTGGACACGGTCTGCGGGCCCGTACACGTTGCAACTGGCGCGGATCCTGCCATGCACGTGAAGTTACCGTGACCGGACTGCTGTTCCAGCCGTTGCCGTTCGCCGCGGGAGATACTGAAGCCGTTATCGTCGGTGCACTCAGATCGATGTTCAGCGTCGTCGTCACACTGGCGCTATTTCCAGCCACATCGGTCACCGTCCCTGTGACCTTCTGATTCGCTCCTGCCGTGCCGATCATTTGCGAAGATGGGCAGGTTGCAATGGGAGCGAATCCCGCCGTACAGGTATAGCTCACCGTAACCACTGTCGTTTCCCACCCAGCAGAATTTGGCGGTGGTGTAACTGTCGCCGTAATCGTGGGCAACGTAGTGCCGATATTCAAAGTCACGCTCGCCGAAGCGCTGTTGCCCGCCTTATCGGTTGCCGTGCCCGTTACAACCTGCTGCGATCCTTGCGTGCTAACCGTTTGAGGCGTCGGGCAACTCGCAACGCCAGACAAACTATCGGTGCAGGTGTAACTCACGGTAACTGCCGTATTGTTCCATCCGCTTGAATCGGGCGCAGGCGCTGCTGTTGCCGTAATGACCGGTGGCGTCAAATCGATATTCAGAATCACTGAAGTGCTCGCCGTGGCCCCCGAGGCGTCTTTTGCAGTGCCAGTAATTGTCTGGTTCGCGCCCTGTGTTGACACCGTTTGCGCCGGCGGGCAGGTCACCGGCGCCACTCCGCCACTACAGATAAAAGTCACGGTTACGCTGGTGTCATTCCATCCGGCGGAATCGGGTCGCGGCGAAGCGTTCGCCGTCACCGATAGTGGAGTTCCGCAGCTCGCTCCTTGCACCGTAAGCGTGCTCGAGTTTGAAGCGCCGATCGAAGTAGTTACTACGATTGGCCCGGTGCAATCGCCGGAGACTACCGGAATGTTGATCGAGTTAGTGCCCCAAGACGACGGGGAAAGAGGCGAACCGTTCAGCGTCACCGATCCCGCCTGTGACCCAAAATTCTGACCAACTACTGCCAACGTGTATCCGGGTTTAACGGTGGAAGGGGATAGGCTGAAGATTGTCGGCAGGAAATTGAACACGAAGCTATTACTATTCAAACCTTGCCAGCTGACTACCACCGGGCCGGACCCAGCGGACCCATTAGGTGCCGTGACCACAATACTCGTATTGCTCCAACTTATGATGGTTCCTGCTACCCCGTTAAAGCTTACGGTTCCCGGAGTACTCTGCCCGAAGCCCGTTCCTGACACGGTAACCTGAGTATTGGGAGGACCGAAGTTAGGGCTAATACCGCTCACCGAAGGCGCAAACTCCACGTTCAAGGTTGCGGAGGGTGAAGATCCAATCGAAGACGTGACTACCACCGCATCCGCCCCAGTATGTGCGTTCGCGGGAACCTTAATACTGATTGAGGTGTTGCTCCAGGAAACAATCTGCACTGCCTGGCCTGCCAAGGTTACAGAGCCAGCCTGGGAGCCAAAGTTCTGACCCACTACAGATACTGTCTGCCCAGCCGGAACATTCTGTGGACTGATACTGTTTATTGTGGGAGTGAAGCTGAAGGTGAACGAACTGCTAGTCCAATTAACTTCTACCAGCCCTGATCCCGCAGAACCATTTGGAGCATCGACGACAATTTTTGTGTTACTCCAACTTATGACAGTACCCGCTACACCATTGAAGCTCACCGTCCCACTGCTCGTGCCGAATCCCGAACCGTTCACTGTCACCTGCGTAAGCGGCGGGCCGGATGCGGGGCTAATGGAGGAGATGACAGGCGCCGCCCACAAAGCCGCGGGAATACCACGCAAGCGAATACCATCGCCGCACGCGCCAATAGCCGACTCAAGACGAAGGGCCTCCACTCCAAATACTTCGCTGGTGATACACCTACGCGAAATCAAAATGAAGACTGATGACAGTTAACAATTTACAGGGGGCCCCAAACAGATAAGCACGCGGGAAATTAACAACTTATTTCCATGTATCTTGTCACCCGGCTCTCAATCAGTTCCCGCCACCACTCACGGATGATAAGTGAGGGAGGAGCTTAGCAGAATTGGCTGACTTGTCAAGAAATTTTTTTATGCGGTATAAACGGTGCGGCATAACTTGATATTGGCGAATGATTATTCACGGAAGCGGACCACCGACCGTCGTAACGACTGACCTACGCTGAGGGATGCCGTGCGTGTGATAGGGAGCTAACTCATCCGCAATGGCCGGATATCGTCGCCAAAACTGCTGGGCAAGCCGGCCTACGGTGGGATCATCTTTGTGCTCGGAGTATTCGGCACCCTCTTGCCTAGCCTTCTCTCTCATCCCCAGGCGCTCGCAGATTAATGACAGATAGTAGTGGGCTGTCTGATCGTCTGGATTGATCGATTGCAGGGCCTCAAATTGCTCCTGAGCTTTCGCATATTTTTTCTGCAGATAGTAGATATATCCTAGCTCCTGCCGCGCCTGCCGCATTCTGGGAAAAAGCGAGATCACATAGTTCTGGTCTTCGGCGGCCTCCTCCAGCTTGTTCTGAAGTCGATAAATCAGCCCTCGATAATACATCGCCCTAGCATTTCGCGGCGTAATCTCAATAGCTCTTGCCAGCAGCTTCACCGCCGGTTCGTACTTGTCATAGCTCGCATTGGCAAAGGACATGTTCCCCACGCCATCGGGTCCTTCCCGTTTGTTCTCGATCAGCCGGTAATATTGGGACAGAGCCAGGTTGATATATCCATCCGCATATTTTGGATCTATCTCAACCACCCGTCGAAATGCTTGCTCCGCACGCCAATACTGCTGTTGTCCAAGAAGCGCAATGCCATAGTTGTTCCAGCGCAGCAGTTCGGTTTTTTCGTCCACGCTCGCGATAGGCGCATTTGCTCCTAATTTCACATTCGCCGATTTGGCCGCTACTTCCACCACGGGAAACTCTTTCGGCGTCTGAAATACAAAATCCGTAAAGCTGCGCCGGAAGCGCCGATAATTCACCTTTGTGGTAAAGGTAATGGGGCTTTGCGCATCAGATGGAATCCAAAACCGGTACCGGACAAGATCGGATCGCCCAGGCAGAATCGTGTTGTCGTAAGTCTTGACCTTGGTTTCCCACACTTGATGCAGATCGAGCAGTTTCCCACTTACCGAAGTTAACCGGTTCGTATAAGTATGAGCATGTTCCTCAACATAACCGTTGGGTTCGAGATATCCGCTGCGATAAACGACTTTTCCGCCTGCATCTCGGGCTTCGAACTCCACCCAGCTCTCGTAAAAATCCCGCTGCTCGGGCACCAAGGAATGGCCAATCTTTTTGTTCTGGATCACCAGGCATACCGTAACGCTCTCCCCGCCCGCAAGCCGAAACGCGGTACTTCCAAGTGGCGCAATGATTTGCTCTTTTCCGCCAGCACCTATTCTCTCAATCGCAAACAAATCAATGCTAACCGCGTCCTTCAGAAAATTCCGCACCTTATCGAGTTGCACCTGATACCCGTAGAAAGCCGGGATCGCCGTGTTCGCCCCGAGAAACCGGTGTGATTTGATTTTTCCTTCTTTCGCGGCGTAATCCCTCGAACTATCCGACGGAGCCATATGACAAGTCTGACAAGTGGAGACACTGTCTTTTTTGTAGAAAGGAAGCGGCGACTGCCGTGACCATGAAGACTGTTGCCATTCGTCGTACACTGAGAACGCCCTCTGCCACTTATAGTCATTCAGCATCTTCGGCAAAGCCGCCTTGTGACACACACCGCAAAATTCGGGCGTACGGTAAAAATCTTTCATAACCGCCCGGCTGTGCAGCTTGGGATGCGCCAGAATGTCGTCGTAACTGGCTTCACCGGGCAGCGGCGTTCCTTCTTCGGTCACCATCGTTGCCGGAACGCCCATCACATAACTACCCGTTCCCGCTGTGTCTTGGATTCTCTGAATCGAGTGACAGACCATGCAGGTTATGCCGTCCTCGTCAAACGAACGGCCTAATGTCGAATCCTTGGTCAGAGTCCCTGCCAGCAGGGCTATGGGATTATGGCAACCTTCGCAATGCCGCGTATATTCGATGCCCTTTTGATGAATCAGCAGATCAATGTTCTTCAGATAAAATGGCGCTCGAAATGAGTTGGCATGCGCTGATTGACGCCACTCCCGATGTGCGTCTTGGTGACAATTAGCGCAGTATGATGCCTTGGGAAACGCATCGGCGGGCAGAAAATCACCGCTGCTGGTAAGCGCATGGCTCGGCAAAAAAGGATTTTTTCCGAAGCGGTATTGATAGTCTTTTTTTACTTGTTCTTGGTAGCTACCGGCACCTCGCACCCGGTTCGTCGGCAGGCTCAACAGCAGCACCGAGAAAACTCCCAACGCGACCGCAATGTTTGCGACTCGTTTCACTCTCGGCCACCAGTAAGCGGGCTTGTAAGTTACATTGACACGGGTGAGATACTCTACAACATGACAGTGTCATTCTCAATCCTTTCTTTCGATTGCCATGGATAGTGCGCGCCGCAACCTTCTCCTCGTATTTTTACTTTTAGCGATGTTTGAATTCTCTCCTCGCGCCGCGGCCTCAAGAACAAAAGAGGTAAGACGGGTTTTTGTGGGGGCGCTCGTCGATGTTACTTGCGCTACAGATCCCAAGAAAGATCTAGGCAAGCTCAGATCGGAACATACTCTAAAGTGCCTGCTCATGCCTATCTGTTCGGAAAGTGGCTATGCGCTGCTGACGGATGAAGATCAGGTCCTTCGATTCGACACAAGGGGAAACAAGTTAGCTCGAAAACTGATCGAGGAACAGTCTTATAACCGAAACTGGCGCATATCAGTTGACGGTGTTCAGGACAAAGATCGGCTCAGCGTTCTGCATATTAAGATAATCAGAAGAAACCAGTAACTAGCCACAGACGCAATCCGTATCTGTGCTTGTGTTCCCAGGCATGAGTCACATCAGTGATCTCCATGACAGTGTTGTCTGCCGTGTTCCCGGTTACATAGGCAAAGGTTCCATTCGGTGTAATGGCGACACCAAAAGGTTCAATTCCCACCGGAACCTTCGCAACTACGGTATTGCTGGCCGTCGCAATTACCGAGACGGTGCTCGAGCTTTACTCGCGCTTTCGAGCGCAGCTTCCGGTAAGCGCCAAGCTCCTGCCGGGAAGCGCAGGTCACGCATAAAAATTTCATAGAGAATTCATGACAGGGGACATTGCATCGCTCCAGAATTCTTACTGTATTCCGAGCAAGGCCGCAGGCGTAATTGAAAAGGAATCTAAATATCATTATGTCTAGAGACGTAGTAGTATATTGAGAAACAGATATACTCTTGGTCTTATCGTCGCTGGCTCAAGAAGCCGAGGTCAAGAATATGTTCGCTTTGATGCACGAACCCCCTCGCCCGATTCCCTCCGCTCTGTTGCTTACCATTCTTGGCGCCACCCTCACGGCAGTGCCATCCTGCCCGGCGTCTGCGCAAACCCTTCCTCTTCCTGCTCACATCGTCATCGTAATGGAAGAGAACCATTCCTATTCCCAGATAATCAAATCGCCCCTAGCTCCCTATATCAATAGCCTCGCAGCCGAGGGTGCTTCGTTCACGGACTCGCACGCGATCACTCACCCGAGCCAGCCAAATTACTTGGCCCTGTTTTCCGGATCCACTCAAGGTGTCAACAGCGATGCGTGCCCGCAGAGTTTCTCGGTGGCGAACTTAGCAAGCGAAATGATCGCAGCAAACTTAACATTTACCGGATACGCAGAAGGTTTGCCCTCCGTCGGATCGGAAGCCTGCAACTCGGGCGAATACGCCCCGCAAACATGCTCCGTGGACAGATTTCACCAATATCCCGTCGAGTGCAAACCAGCCTTTCACTAGTTTTCCCAGCAATTTCTCCGATCTCCCGGCCATCGCTTGGGTGATTCCCGACCTGCTCGACGATATGCACACTGGGACCGTTCAGCGCGCAGATACTTGGCTCAAAACACATCTGCAAGCTTACGTGACGTGGGCTCAGTCCAAAAACAGCCTTCTGATTGTTACCTGGGACGAAAATAACGATGCGCCGGGAAATCAGATACCTACAATCTTCGTGGGGCCGATGGTTAAGCGGGGAGAGTACGCGGAAGACATCAATCATTACAATGTGTTACGGACGCTGGAAGCCTTATATGGACTACCTTATTTGGGAAACTCCGCTTCTGTTACCACCATCACAGATGTCTGGCAGTAGCTCACGCAACTGAGTTCGCTCAACCGCTCAAAATAAAGCTTGCATTTAGATAAAGTCTATTATATTAGTAGACATGTAACACGGCATTCATAATTCTCCCCCAGAGATTGATTCAGCCTGCAAGCGCTTCCCCCGAGAAGCGGGCGTATGAATGCCGGGAGTGTCCCGGAGTAGGGGCACCCGGAAAAATAAGCTGAAATTGCAATTCAAAAAAGAGCGGGCGGAGCTGCCTTCAAAATCGCCCCGGAGGACGGAGTATGGGAAAACTACTGATTATTCGCCATGGTCACACCAGCCTGAACATGCCAGGCCGCGATGAGCGGCTGCGAGGATGGCTCGATGTTCCTTTAGACGGTGAGGGTCTGGAAGAAGCTGCGTTCACCGCTGAGCAGGTCCGCGCCCTGCACACGGTCGACGCCATCTACTGCTCCGACCTGCGACGCGCCCGCCAAACCGCCGAAGTCTTACGCAAACAAACCAAGGCTCCGATTACCACCACCAGCGACCTGCGCCCTTGGAATCTCGGAGTGTTCTGCGGCCAGCGGGTTCGCGAAATTTTGCCCTTTCTGAACCTCCTGAATCAGCATCTCGATTTAGCCGCCCCCAGCGGCGAGTCCTTTTATCAATTCTATGGCCGCTATTCTCACCGGCTCAAAGAACTGCTGAACCTGGCGGAAGCAACCCCCAATTCCATCGCCGTGGTAACCCATGTGCGAAATCTGCTCGCCGCCTCCAGCGTTATCACGGGCTCCGACCGCGACAAGGTTCCGGTCAAAGGCGGCCCGCATACCGGCGCCGTCATGGTCGTCGAAAAAGAGCAAGGCCGCTGGAAGATCGCCCACAGCGGGCACGAACTAGCGGTCTTCCAGGACGCTAATGTGGACGTTCGGCTCCAGGCTGTCTCTTAGCGTTTTCCGGCAGTTGCGAACAGCGTCCTCACACTGCCTGGTTCCAAGAAAACTTTCGTATGGCTGATAAGAAGACAATGAAAACCGTGCTGGAGCCGGCCTCGGGTCCTCTGTTCATTGCGAGTATGTGGCGGGGAGGTTCATCCCTGCTCTACGCTTTGCTCAATAAACACCCGCAGGTCGCTCTTATGTTCGAGGCCGATCTGTTACTGCTGCGTCCTGTCTTTCTGAAGCCTTCGGAAATCTGCGATTGGAGCCAGCGCTGGGAACTCTGGAACCAGACCTTTAGCCGCCACGGCCTCGATCCCGCGGAATTTACGGGTATAAACCCCGAATTCCGCCACGTCTTCGAGACCGTTCACAAGGAATACGCCCTCCGCAAGAACGCGGCGATCTGGGGAGATAAGTCACCCAACTATCACGATCAGCTGCTGCGGATAGCGAAGGACTTTCCCAGCGCCCGTTTCATTATCGTGTGGCGCGATCCCCTGCAGACGATCGGAGCCACCCTGCGCGCGGCCGCCACCGGAAGCCGTTTTTTTCGCAAGCGCCGAATGCCATGGCGCTCGTTGTTTGGCTATCGCGCCTTCAAATGGCAATGCGGCCAGATCATCTCCGCCGGCGCCGCCGTGCATCAACTGCATTATGAAGATCTAGTGGACGACACGGCGGTTGTGATGCAGAGAGTCTGCGCGTTCCTTGACATCCCCTATGACTCGAGCCTCTGCACCCTCGAGAATGCAGACCGTTCGGCAGTCTATGCCGGCAGGCATCACAATCTGCTTCGGGAAAATGCCATCGTTGCCGTTCCGCGTCCGGATGTAATCGAGCCCAGCTTGCGACGGATGGTCATGCGTTATGTCACTTCGTGGAGCGAGATCGATTGCAGCAACCGGAACCCATCGCACCACGCCGTTCCGTCTCTTACCCAGCTCCAACTCGATCGTATTCGCTATCGCCTCTTCCGTGCCCTGGACGTGCTCATCCGGCTCGGCTTTTGTTTCCTCCCGGTGCCGCTCTTACGCTTATATCGCAAGACCAAAGCAGGCACGCAGCAAGTCAGCACTGCGGCAAATTCCCTAAAGTTTCTCCCCCAAACGGACATTGAATCATGAACGATAACAACCCTTATCCATCGCAACTAACATACGCGGCCGGGCAGACCGAACCTCGCACCCTCCCAGCCATCGCCCAACCAAGCCCTGCGGCCATTCGTTCCCTGCGCCAGGAAATCTTTTACCGTGCCCGCTACTTTGTAAATGCCTATCCCGCGCTTTACATGCCTTGGGCTCGCTATCATCACCGTTATTCAATGGACCGCATCGTGCGTCCTGACACCGATCTCGTAATCGAAGCCTTCGGCCGCACCGGCACTACATTCGCCAACTTCGCATTCCTCTCCGCCCAACGCCGCCGCGTCAGGACAGTTCACCACACGCACGCCGCGGCCCAGATCATCACTGCAGTCAGGATGAACATCCCAACCTTAGTCATTGTTCGCGAACCGGAAGCCGTCGCGCTCTCTCACATGGCGCGCCATCGGGTTTCAGCACGGCCCGCTTTGCTTGCCTGGATTCGCTTCCATCAGAGGCTCGTGTCTTACCGGCAAGGTATCGTCTTTTGCGGCTTTGATCAGATGACCGGCAATTTCACTCCCGTCATCGAGCGCTTGAATGAAAAGTTCGGAACCTGCTTCGATGTGTGGCGGCACACCCCGGAGAGCGAAGCTGAAATCTTCGAGCAGATCAAAAGCCGGAACCGTGGGCGGTTTCGGGAAGACCAGGCAGAACAGCGCATGCGCGCCTTTGCTCTGCCCACGGTGGAGCGCGAAAATTACAAGAACCAACTGCGCGCCCATTTAGATGGGCCTTCCCTGGCAGCGTTCCGGCATAGAGCACACATACTGTACAGAGCTTTGGTAGGGTAGCTGATTCCGATCACGGGACTATGACTATCCGTTTGCGGACTTAAACTGAGGTCGGGGCGACTCTTAGAACTATCGCCAGAGCGACGGAAAAATGATCCACTCAAAGTCTGGCAAAGCGAAGCACCGTGGTGAAATCTTGAAATAGGCTTGCACATGGGATTCTCGCATCGGCGTTACACGGGTCGATGCAAACGGAAAAGTCAGGATAAATGGCCCAGGTCCTCGGTCGATGGGCGTAATCGCGACATTATGTCAAGTATCCGATAACCTATTGAGAATGTGCAAAGATCGGCCACAGTACGAGGTGACTCTCAAACTTCAGGGCAAGCGATTGAGCGGACATCCGATGGTCTTTAAGCAATAGACAGGCTGCAACTCCGGTTGATTGCCCCTGCCGCGAATACCTCCTCGCTGAGTCGCGCACCAAGGCGCTGCGCAGAGACTTTTCCCGGGAGTCTTCTGGACAGAAGGTTCTACCCGTCTGTTCATGTTGCAAAATCGCAATTACAACTTTGGGACTTCCAAGGCTCAGCTTCATAACTTCCGGTCAAAGGGCCTTCAACTTCAGTAATTTCGAAGCTGCTTCGAAACGAGTATACTCATCAATTTGCGGGGATTAAAAATGCACGTTCACTTCGTAACGGCGGTCATTCTAAGACTCTCTTAATCTCGGTGCCGGGGCCTTGTGGTCGTTGACCTCAGCGTCGAATTGAAAGGATCGACGAGAAAAGCAGGGTAGAAATCGTAGGGGACATCACACACCTCTTTTTGGAGCTGATCGCGAACTAGCTCCTCGGCGCGAACTTATCCGGAGGCGCCATCGGGACGACCAGAGGAAGCTCATGCGAGACCTAAGGGGCAAGATCGGTGGACTCTCGCACAACTGAATCGGTGATTCGCACAACTAACAGTTGCCGGACTGGCGACTGTGCCCTTTACCTTTAAGTGACCGCACGGGTAAATCCGCCACTAGAAATTCTAAACTGGAGTGAGGTTTCTTGGCTTCGCGCCTACCAATGACTCAGATCGCCGTTCAGATCGACCCAAGCTTGAATGCTGACCGTGACGCCGCTCGCCGCCGCTTCTGGCTGGCGATGTTGGGGTTTGCCATAGCGCTTGCGCTGCTGCCGTTTTCCTACAAAGTCGAACGTCGCCTGGAGACCGTTGTTCACATCAAGGGCGGAGAAGCGGAAAAAGTTGATCTTGAACTGGCGCAGCGTTTCCAATCTCCCTATGCCCACCGCATGGTCTTGGTGATCAGCGGCATTCCCGATCTGGATTCAGCCAAAGGGGCAGATGCGTTAGGGCTCTTAACCAGTTCGTTGCGTACTGTGCCAGGAGTGTCGGGTGCGGTCTCGAGCCTGGATTGGCCAGATTCTCTGTTCACTGGAAACAATGGCGGGGCATTGATCATCGTCGGGTTGGACCCGCACGATGAAAGTATCGAGGCCTTGATTCCAAAATTGCGGAAAAGAACAGACCGGCTGGAAGGTCAGCTTAAGTCGCAATACCCCGGAGTCAAACTGGAGATCACGGGTGAAACGCCACTGAACTTCGATCTTCGCAAGCTGAGTGCGGATGATGTCACCCATGCCGAGGAACGAGCGATGCCGGTCACTCTCGTGCTGCTGTTGCTGGCTTTCGGCGGTCTTGTGGCCGCGCTATTGCCGCTGGGAGTCGGGATACTTTCAATCTCGATGGCGATGGGTGCGTCTGCGCTCCTCGCACATTATCTGCAGCTCTCGATCCTGGTGCAGAATCTGGCAACGATGCTTGGCCTTGGCTTGGGCATCGACTACGGCTTGCTGATGGTAAGCCGGTTTCGCGAAGCATTGGCCGAGGGATATGATCCCGGCCATGCTGCCGATATTGCTGCCAGGCAAGCGGGGCGGACACTGATAATCTCCGCCACAACAGTTGCCATCGGATTTTCGGCGCTGCTGACTGTGCCCATCAGCGAACTACGCTCCATCGGAGTAGCTGGCCTGCTGGTAACCGTTTTGAGCGTCATGTTGTGTACATGCATTGTGCCTTGGGTGCTTGGTCTGGTAGGGCATCGCATCAATGCCGCAAGAGTGAGTATTCCAGACGGACAATCAAAAACACGGGACCTATGCGCGGCGAGTGAGAGGTGGGCGCGGTGGGGAAGCATCATAACCCTCCGGCCTCGGACAGCTCTGATCGTCGCCGGGATTCCGCTACTGATCCTTGCCTTCCAGGGACGGAGAATCTCTCCCGGGGTTCCTAACCGTCACTCGCTCCCGGCCGCAGCCGAGTCGGTACAAGCGCTGCACACCCTTCAAAAGATGGGACGGTCCGGAATTGTGGAGTCCCTCCGCGTAATCCTGGAGTTGCCGCCGGACTCGCCCCCGCTCTCTCCGGCTGGCTGGCTTGCGGTCAGCCGTTTTACGCAGCACTTCCAGAGCGATCCTAGAGCGGAAGAGGTCTTATCTCTTCCCACCCTCGCGGGAATGTCCGACACTCCGGGCCCTCTCGACGATGTGCCGGAGCCGATGCGCAAGAGTTTTCTTCGCGACGATGGCCACGCTACTTTGATTGAGTTGCTGCCTACCTCCACGCTTACACCCAATGAACAAATACGATGGGTACGAGAGGTGCGTTCCTCCGATGTCGCGGCGATCACCGGGGTGCCCGGCGCTGTGCTGCGCGTCGGCGGCGTTCCCGCATTCGAGGCGGACTATGACTCAGTCGTAAAAGAGAGGATGCCGAAGGTGGTCCTTGGCGTCATATTGGGGAGCTTGCTGGCGCTCCTGATCGGGTTACGTTGTCTATTTGCGGCAGTCAAGGCAGTTCTGCTCAATCTACTCTCCGTTGGCGCTGCATTCGGTGCCTTAGTTCTCGTTTTTCAGGAAGGCCACGGTAGCAAACTTTTTGGGCTCGACGGACCGACCGGCAGCGTATTCCCGATCGTGCCGATTCTCGCGTTCGCCATCGTCTTCGGATTGAGCATGGACTATGAAGTTTTCCTGGTCACTCGAGTCCTCGAGGAACGGCGGCGCGGTCTATCCGAGAGAGCGGCGGTGATCGAGGGTCTGGCGCGGACTGCTGGGCTCATCACCAGCGCCGCGGCAATTATGATTGCTGTCTTCACCGCATTCACCATGGGAAGCTTTCTGGTGGTCCAAATGTTGGGCTTTACGCTCGCCGTGGCGGTGTTCATTGACGCAACAGTGGTGCGGATGGTGGTGGGGCCGGCACTCTTGCAACTCGCCGGCGATTGGAATTGGTGGCCCTTTGGTCTTCATGGAGCCCCGGCAGGGGCTGAAAAGGCGCTCGTTCCGTGACGGTGAGCACCTTGGATGCTCCAGCGACACAACGGAGCCTTGCAACACTGTACTTCGCAAAAATGGATTATTCAATCTTTTCCAGCACATAGTACAGGGAATAGACGCTGGCGTCGGGACTGCCCTGTTGGTATACATTATAGGAAATAGGCGTTCCGGCCTTAGCTTCGATTGTCATGACCACACCTAACTGGAGTCCCAATTGCAATTGGAACTGGCCGGGCGTATCCCCTGCGCCTATGTAACACTGTCCGTTGCAGTTTGCCGGACCTGCGTCATCAGTCCACGTAGGGTTCCATATCCAATACGACTGACTGCTCGGGTCCGACTGCGTGATAGTCGCATAGGCCGACAACCGATACACCCCGTCATGCGCCGGTGTAAAAATCGTTGTCGTCGGGATTGGTGCGGTCTGATTTACCAGCCTACGCTTGGCGACGATCACGGGAGAAGCCGGATCGGCGGAATGAGCAGCGACTGGTGCAAAGGCGATGAGGAGTAAAGCTATCAAAAGATTCTTGTACATTGGCGTGCCTCCGGCGGGGAATTAGGGGAGGGCGCAATCCTACCACGCCGAGGCAGTCAGGAGGACTTCTTCGCCCGCTTTTCCGGGTGCGTGCATGCTTCTCTAATTAAGCGATGCGATTTATTTTACTTTCTCTTCTTGAGCGCTGGACTGGCCGACATCAAAGTCCTTGGGTCCAAGATTTGCCTTTGGTGTGCCCGCTTCGATAGCAAGAATCGAGGAGCCGGGCTTGCCCTGGAGCTTTGCCTCTACTTGTGACGCGGACCAAGCGCCGCCGACCTGCCGCAGCCCATAGTAAATAAATTCCTTCTCCAGTCCCGATCCCCGCAGCGTCTTCACCGCATGCACTGGGAACAAAATGCCACGGTCAATCCACGATGTCACCGCACCATAGTAAGTCCGGTCTTCCGAACCGGACGCGCTCTTCAGCACAAAGCAATCCCGCGCGCCATATTTCTCCGGCGCCAGAAGCTCCTGATGCTTCCAGAAGAACTGGCTCTCTACCATGTCTTCATAAGAGAAATCTGTTCCCACGAGTGAGTCGTTCCAACGTTCGAATGGCAACACGCTTGCCGCCTTCTCGCCCGGAAGCTGCACCTCAATGGTCACGTGCCCGCTCACGGTCATATGCAGAAGAACAATCGTCTTCTCCGGGCCGGGCCCCGAAATCTCGCATAGCACGCGCAGACCATCGGGAAACCAGTGGGCCTTGGCGGCAAACTTGTGGCTCGTGCGCTTGCCATCGCCTTCCACCCGGGTGAGGCGCCCGGACACGCGGTAGTCCAATTTCTCAATACGCTGGCGCGAACCAGTCAACACAGTCTCCAGATCAGAATTCGCCGCAGAGGCCCGTGATGGATGCCCCAGCAACAGCAGCACAAGCAAAGTCATGGACAGTGGCATCGCTCTAAAGATGTAAACCGCCGCCCGTCTGGCTTTTGGATAACGGTGAAACTCGGGGCTGCAAGAGAGCGTTAAGACACGGCGCGGGAAGGTCATAGTTATTTATATAGCCAAAGTCGGTATTGCACTGAACCGCTTCATCGAGTGGATTCCCTCTGCCTCGGCTAAACGTCGGAGTAGTGTCAAGCCCACGGGCTTTTGAGGAAAGTCTTCCCGCTAGGTAACGGTCAAGACGAGGGCGCTGCTGGTTCCACCGCTGCTACATCCCAAATCTCCGGAGTTCCCGCTGGGAGTGTTGACTGTTACATTGACGGTTCCAGGCGCGGAGATCACGGCGGCAGTAATCGTGAACTGCAACTGCGTACTGCTTGTGACCTGAGTGGTCAGATTGATTCCGTTGATGACCACGACCGAAGACGAAACAAACTGAGCGCCATACACGTCGATCACAAAGCCCTGCTGCACTTCAGCCTGCGTAATCGTGCTGGCAGAAAGGGATCCAATGATCGGTGCTGGCCGAGCGCTTCCGCACAATGGATTGACGGAGTTGCAGGCCTGGAACAGCAGCGAGGCAAGCAGGAGCACACAAAAAGACCGCAAGAAGGCGCTGATTCTCCGCATGAGGGATCGTACCACCGGCCGGAACAAATAAGGATAGCCAGCCAGTCGCACAACTTTGCCATTCGCTGGAGTTCGCACCGGAGATTCGGGCGCGATTTCAAGATGGGGATCCTGCCGGAGCGTGTTTAGCTACTGTTCTTTTACGATGCGAGCATCACGAAGGATGATCGCACGATCGAAAAGCTGTCGGATTAATAACTAGAAGGCGGCTTGTACTTACCGATGGGGCGATGTGGCGGTTGCTAGTCCAGGACATGTTTAGCGGATGGGGTGTACGAACTCTTTCCGCCAATCATCCTGCCTACGATCCTTACAGCTATCACCGCGGTTCAGTGTGGCCGGTCGAACACGGCAGCTTCGCGATGGGGATGATGCGTTTCGGATTAATCAAAGAACTTCATACCATCGCACGGGCCCTCTTCGAAACCAGTACGCTTTTCGATGACAACCGCCTTCCAGAGTGCTTCAGCGGTCATCCCCGCGATAGTGAGCATCCGTTTCCAGCGTTCTATCCGAAGACAAACTGGCCGCAGGCGTGGTCGGCCTCAAGCCTGTTCGCCATCATGCAAGCCATGCTAGCCTCTATCCTTTTGCACCGACCAAGCTATTTCTGCTCGATCCGCAGCTGCCCGATTGGCTTCCTGAAATCTTCGTTCGTAACCTGCATTTAGGCAAGCAGTGGTGAGCATCCGCTTCTATCGAAAAGGAACGAGCACGCATTTCGATGTACTGGAAAAGCGAGGGACATTGCATGTTTTACGGCAGCCGAGTCCCTGGTCTCTCACGGCAGGCGTCACAGAGCGCATTAAAGATGTGATGGAGAGTTTGATTCCGTGAATCGGCAGCTTGCTCACATCGCCATTAGCGGGGTACACCCTTGAGGCAAGCTCCCTTGATGCTAGACAAAATCTCATTGAATACGGAGGTGCAAATTGAAAAATCCAATCGGCCAGAAACGCTGGGCAATTGCTGAAGGCTACATTCCGGAATTCAGTCACGGGCCCGAACCGGAAATGACCAGCCACGAAACGGCTTGTTTGCTCAATGCTTCAGACGAGGACGCCCATGTGCAAATCACGATTTACTTTTCAGACAGGGATTCTGTCGGGCCGTATCGGGTCGTCGTGCCGGCGAACCGAACAAAACATCTGCGGTTTAACGATCTGAAAGACCCCGCGCCGATACCGCGAGGAACCGATTACGCAAGCGTCATCGAGTCCGATGTCCCGATTGCCGTGCAACATACTCGACTGGACTCGCGGCAGAGCGCCAACGCTTTGCTAACAACCATCGCTTATGCGGAGGCAGACTAGAGCCGCGAGAATTTCCTTATTGTTCGCGTCAGAATGGTTACCTAGGGGGATGTGAGACGATTCTCCGCTTCTTCGATGACCCGGCAGTAGTGAGATTGACTAGCCGTCAACCAAAATCCACCGTTAACAGAACCAAGTTTTGAGCGGTGAAGACCGGGAACGGAATGCCTAAACCGAATGCCTAAAATGATGCGTTGAGAGACTCGTGGCCGGTTCTAGACTTGCCCCGGAATGATTCACGCGCGGAGCGCACTCAAGAAAGGCGGAAATCGAGATTTTCGGAGATTCTACCTATTCTCCGCCGCTGTTCACTAGCCATAAAACGCGCTACGGGCCAGAGATGCTGGCGATCCCACGATTGTGAGCAATTATGAGCAGGCACATCCCGACTAAGTCTTTATGCTTGCATCATTGGGCATGCAAACCCCAATTCTTGAAAGAAGGTGACAATGTTAATACTAATTATCATCCTGGTGTTGGTTTTGGGGGGCGGGGGAGGATATTACGGTCATAGCCGTTGGGGTTATGGCGGGGGTGCGGGCATAGGACTGGGTACCATACTACTGATCCTCCTCGTAGCGTACATGCTGGGGATCTTGCACTGAGAAAAAGTCCGCAGCTCGATAGTCGCAGGCCAGGTAAAATCCAGCGAGATAACCTGCCCGACGATGTCAATTATCGCGAGGATTGTGCAATAGCTTCGTGACGGCACTCCTATATAGAAGCTAGGGGCGCGCTTCTTCGCCGAAGTCTATGCAACCTTCACCGCGTTAACGGTGTGTTTCAAGACGTTTGATGGGATCTTCCGATGTTAAGTTGTGATGAAGCACAGGCCGAATAGTACGAGTCTCCGTGCTCTTTGCTTTGCCCGTGCATCATAATATAGACCCTACAGGACCCACTTAACCAACTTAGGGACATCTTCATCACGGCGACAGCGGGTGAATGTGGGCATGAGTTCAGTAGGTCGCTTAAGAAATTATGCCGTCTAGCGCCGATGTCAACAGAGTGACGATCAGCCAGTTCTTCGGGTGGTTCGGGGATCTCGGCATATTTTCCTGGCAAGTCTTGCGTGCTGCTATTACGCCTCCTTTCGAATTTCGCGAACTTTTCGTACAGCTCGATGAGATCGGATCGAAGTCTCTGCCCTTAGTTGCTTTGGCCGGAGCGGCTACAGGAATCGTCTTGTCCATGGAAGCGCGATACAGCTTGACTCGATTTGGCGCTAAATCATTGCTTCCCGCTGCTATCGTATTTTCCGTTATTCACGAGACGGGACCAATCATCACCGGTCTAGTCGTAAGTGGCCGGGTGGGCGCGGGCATTGGTGCGGAGTTGGCATCGATGAAAGTGACCGAGCAAATCGATGCCATCGAAGCATCGGCTGTAAATCCATATAGGCTACTGGCGGCTACGCGTATCCTTGCCTGCATCCTGATGCTGCCATTGTTGACTCTGGCCGCGGACTCGTGCGGGGTTTTGATGGGCTGGCTTGCGCAGGCATTGGTTGAGCCGCTCTCGCTCCATCAATTTATTAATAGCGGTTTTAAGGGTGCCGACTTCAACGACTTCCTGCCGCCGACATTTAAAACCGCAGTGTTTGGCCTCATCATTGGTCTGATCGCCTGTTTTCAAGGTATGCGGACACAAGGAGGCGCGGCGGGTGTGGGCAGGGCTGCCACCAGTTCCGTCGTCCTGTCGTCGCTTTTCGTGATATTGGCCGATGTTGTGTTGGTGAAGATTATTCTGATTTTTTTCCCGTGATGGTTGTTTGTTCAGAAGGTCGCTAATTTTTATGACCACGATTCGACCAATTGCACCGGCACTCGAAACCAACCGGGCCGAAGAGCGAGAAGACGGGGCGCCGGCAATTGCAGCGCAGAATTTGCATAAATCATTTGGCAGCCAGAAAGTCTTGGATGGAATCAGCCTGACCGTAAATCGCGGCGAAACCCTGGCAGTACTGGGCCGCAGCGGTACCGGCAAGAGCGTGCTGTTGCGAATCATAATTGGTTTGGAAAAGCCCGACTCTGGATCGGTGCGTATTCACGGGCAGGAAATTTCGGATTTGACTCTCGATGAACTTGGGGGAGTGCGGATGAGGATGGGTTTTCTTTTTCAGCACGCCGCTCTTTATGACTCGCTCAACGTGGAGCAGAACGTAGCTTTCCCGCTACAGCATCATAAGAGGGGAATGTCCAAATCCGAGCAAAGCGACCGAGTGCGCCAACTGCTGGCGGAAGTGGGTATGGAGAGTGCCATGGCAAAGATGCCATCGGATATTTCCGGGGGAATGCAAAAGCGGGTAGGACTGGCGCGGGCTCTCGCCCTGCAACCCGACATTCTGTTGCTCGACGAGCCGACGGCTGGTCTTGATCCGATTAGTTCGGGAGAGATTGACGAGTTGGTGCTGAAGCTTCAGCAAGAACATCAGATGGCTTCCATCGTTGTGACTCATGACCTGCATAGCGCGAAGACCATTGCGAACCGGCTGGCCTTGCTCGATAAAGGGAAAGTAGTGATCAATGGCAGTTTTGAAGAGCTTCAAGAAAGCGACATTGAGTTTGTACGAGAGTTCTTAAAGCATTCTTGGGAGAAACTATGACGAGGGCTGTGCGGCTGGGAATGTTCATAGTTGCGACACTGGCAATTTTGGTGGTTGGCATCTTTATTATTGGGGGAAAGCAGTATCTTTTCAGCTCCACGTATCAACTCAAGTCGCAATTCGCCGATGTCGTGGGGTTGGACGATGGAGGGGATGTGCGCGTGGGGGGAGTTCACATTGGCACAGTACGAAGCATTGTGTTGCCTCACAAACCTGGCGATAAAGTCACGGTGATTATGGATCTGCAGAATTCGACGCATGAGATTATCAAGCAGGATTCAGTAGCTACGATCGAAACCGAGGGACTCCTGGGCAATCAGTATTTGGCGATTTCGGTGGGAACGGCGGGCGCTCCCGACGTGCGCAACGGCGACATCATCGCGAGTCGTCCGCCGCTGGAGGTGGCAGACCTTCTTCAAAAGACAAGCGGCATCCTGGATAGCAGCCAGCAAGCTATTCAGAACACCACTCGCGCCACGGAACATCTGAACGCGATCAGCGCAAAAATCGATCGAGGCGAGGGAACGGTGGGAGCGCTGGTAAATGACAAAAAGCTCTACAACAACCTGGCTGAGACCACGAGCACATTGAACCAGACCATGGTGCAAGCGCAAGCCGGGGTCACCGACTTTCAGGAAAATATGGAGGCCTTGAAGCACAACTTTTTCGTCCGCGGATACTTCAAGAATCGGGGCTATGAAGACTCGACCGAGCTGGCAAAATATGCGATCCAACAGCTGCCGCAAGGAATGCCAATCAAGGAGTTCACCTACCCGGCGAAGCAGCTTTTCGACAAGCAAAATTCGGCCAAGTTGAAGAACCAAAAGTCCCTTAAGTCTGGCGGCGAGTTCCTGGCGGATAATCAGTTTGGCTGTGCGGTGATTGTGGTGTCCGCTGGCAAGGAAGGCGATACTCAGAAAGATCTGACTCTGACGGAAGCTCGGGCCATGGTTATCCGCGAGTACCTGGTCGAGAACTTCGGATTTGACGACAGCCTGCTCAAGACGCTAGGACAAGGGAAAAAGCCAGAGGGAAACGAAGACGCAGGCTGGGGCAAGGTGGAGATTCTCATCTACCCACCTGGGGTCGAAGTCCCGCCCTCCAAAGAGGTGCATGATGTCTCGTCCAAATCAAACTCACAGTAATACTGTCCCCTCCGTCCGGCGGACATGCACGGAAGGCCGGATACATTTGCGCAGACTGTACTTTGTTCCCAATCTCCCCTAGCAGTCCGGAGGCGGACCATACTTTGCGGAATATGTCGTTCTCAGTTTCCAAGATTCTGCCAGAAGTCAACTCGCTACCGGAAAATCCCGTGATTATGATCACTGTATTTGCCTAGCGCCCTGACTGCGCCTTACCCGTGATTTCCCGGAAAACCGTCGGATGATTCACAGATTCCGGATTGCCGACAATCCGCAAACTAAATAACGCAAAGACTCGCTACAGCAAACCAACGTTGGCAGGATACTTGGCTTGCAAAGAGCTCACCAAAGTCTCAAATTCCACAAGACCCCGAAGGCCTTGGAGACACGGGTCTTTGAGAAAGAACGGCCAGCAGGCAAATCCACTACCGACGCTTCGTGCGAGCCACTCAAACGCCACTGCACGCCTCCCTAACAAAGAGAAGATACCGGCGATTTGATAATTAGGTATGGTGAGCATGTCCGAAGGTCTTTGCGGTGCCGCAGGCGCGAGCCGCGCATTCAAGCGCCTGCTCCGCGTTCCCCATCAGCGCCCAATACTGACCCATTAGACTCACAATCAACGGCTCCTCGGGCATGGAAACCGGAAACTGCAAAGGTGGCAACTGCACATTCGCCAGATCGTTATCAGATCCGCATTGCTTACACTTCATTTTCGTGTTGATCACGGCCTGAAGAGCAGCGCTAGCGGTGGACAAGCTATCGACACCTATCACCGCACCTTCCGGTATACGAGCCGATACAACGAGCGTCAATTCAACCTCCTCGGACAGAGGGTGATGCTACTACCCGTTTCGTTTCAAGACAAATCCGCGACGATTTATTAATAAACACTATGTTAGCCCAATGGGGGAAGGGGGACCATCCGGGAGATCATTCAGACTGTCTCCCAAGATTGAGAACGGCAACAGTACCACAGTGTTGCGTCCCGTCAAGCTGAAATACAAAACTTTTACAATGCGCGAACAGTATGCAGAAATGTGCATCATTTGTTTTCAATGGTTGCGTAAAATACCCTTTCCCAACGGCTATCTCAATTTGAGAATCAGCACGCCTTGATCCGCCCTACTAAGTCGGCCAAGTGCCATCACTTGGATGGCTGAGCTGTCATTGTCGGCTGCTTGCACCAGGTCGAAGCGTTGAGGCATTGGACCGTCCCATCGATGATCATCGATATCCCGCCGCGGAATTTTTCGGGCTCGACAATCTCACGCGCCGCGACCGCATCGATCGTCGCCAAAGCATTTTGCAGAAACGACATCGCTGCGTCTTTTTTCTGGCCCCCCGACTTATTCCCGAAGAGCCCTTCGATCCCGTTCACCAACGCGGGAACGAAAGCAATTCCTTTCAACAACTGAGCTAGAAAGTCCACGTTCAATCCTCCTTATTATCAGCAGGTAAGTAAATTAGCGGCAGCCGACCGGGCCCGTCCCGTGCGGCCGCCGTGTGACGCTTAGGTAAGACTGGCTAAAACATCGTTGAGAGTGGTCAGGTTTGGATCAGCTGAGTCGGTGAATTTCGCAAGCAGAGTAAGGCAGACCTTCAGTTCGTTGGCTTTCATCAGCGCCAGGGAAAGCATTCCCGGCATATCGATTCCCTCGGCATTTGCGTCCGTAAGCGTGTTCGCCGTCGGCGGTGTTACGTTCTTTAAGTTGGTGATGATGGTTGTGCTCGGTACTGTGCTCATATTTTCTTCTCCTGTTCTTGGTTATGAATTACTTCAGCCAGTACTTGTGTAGCGCAATCGCCACACTAATCCCGGCACTGACTGCACCATTTACCAGCCGGTTGTGAACGCTGTTCCGTAGATCGTTTCGCTCCAGAACCGCCAGCTTGTCCTCCGCGAGTTTCATTCGTCCCGGTTGTCCGTTTCCCACCAGCGTGTCCATCTTGGTTTCCAGGCGCACCAATTTGTCCAACACTTCTCGCTGAAATTCAATGTCGATCGCCTTCAGTGCAAACTCTCGATCCGAAATCCCCATGCCCACTCCCTCGCTCACTTGGTTACAACGGATAATCAACGTGTAGCGCCGCGGAATAACGGGAATACTTCGGCGGCGAAGAACTGTCATAGAGCCGCAGAAAATAATTCTGGGTCTCAGCCAGGCGGGCCAAAGTAAAGGTCTGCGTACTAAACCGTCCCAGTAAGTTTCGGTCGTTGGCCTGTCCCCATCCATAGTCGTTTTCCCTTACCTCGATCCCACACCCGCTGGGCGGAGCCATCCCCACATCCACGGAAACCGTAGTCGACGTCACGGCCGTGATCTGCGCTTCGGTAAGGTCTACCTGGTAGTACGCACCTACCTGTGTTGTCTGCAACACTGGGGGCATGTCTTGCAGCGCAATCGCGGTGGCACTCGCCGTATACTCAATCGCCAGCGGCGACGCCAGATCGTTGGCAAACCCGATCTTGTAAAAGCTGCGATCATCCGCGGGATCCGCAATTTGCATCTCCACTTCCCTCACCACGGCAACAAACACCGCCGCACGGGAAGGAATATTCACCGCAATCGCGTCGCCCGGAAAAATATCCTCAGCCGCGCCCGGCAAAAAATCGCTCCATGTCTCATACGTTCCCGACCACGCAGTTTTCGTCGTGTCGTCCAGAATCGCCAATGCCGCATTCTCGCAATCAACGTCCGTGCGTGCGGCCGGAGTTTTGGCTGTCCGCACGATTGCTCGCGTTCCGTCATCCGCGCCATCTTGCAGCGCCAATACACTCGCCTGGTTCTCCACTTGCGCAACCGCCCGCCCACTTCCACGGTAACTCGCCACAATCAATTCGTTCAGCGCCGGCACATATTGCGGATAGAAATCCAATGAAGGATCGCTTGTGATCTCACACGCCGCTCCATCTGAAAGCGCTCCAACCAGTTGCGTTACATAGTTGGCGCTGGGAAGCGCCATCCTCACCTCCGCCAGCGAGATGTGCGCCACGTAGGTATACGCAATACTGCACTGCATGGTCGTCGCATTCACCAGTGCATACGTACAGAACCCAGGAGAGGCGGTAATTACGTCGTCATACAACATGGTCGCCGGAGCAACCAGTGTCGCCGGATTACTCGGATCGATGTCCTGCACCTCCAGCACAAAGCGCACGTCCGCCGTTGCCGCCGCACCACCCCACCCACTTCCCGCAGGATGCAGAGAGGAGTGATAGGTCTGCCCCAGACGGTAGATTTCCATCGAATAGAGATAGGTTGTGAAAAAGTATTGATGTCCCGGCGTCGTAGTCATCACCGGCCCAGTTACATCTCCGCTGATCAGCGCCTGAATGGTCGATCCCGTCCCCGATGGGGTGATCTGAAACCCCGCCAAACATCCGTCTACCGAAATCGCGCCAGCATACAGTCCTCCCAATACTCCTTGGCATCCGGCCGTGAAGCTCACATCTCCGTGCTGCAACTCCAACGCGCCGCCTAGTTCAATCTGCTCGATAAAACTGACCGTGGTCTGCCCGTCCACTCCGGTTCCACCCGCAATCTGCAACGTCTGCGCCACCACCGAAACAGCCGACGACGGATCATTCACCGTCCAGGTCGTCGGGTCCAATCCCCTCCCCAGGTATTCTTCATCGATTAATGCCGGCTTCGTTTGCGCAAATGGCGTTTGCGATAAATAAAATTTCAAACTCTCGCCATCGCCAACAAAATAATCCCGGACGTATGCTTGTGGTTCATCGAGTCCAATCACGGTCACGTCATTCACCAGCAGATTTGGGCTGTTCAACCACAATCCGGCCGGTGAAAAATTAGGATCGCCCTCATTCAGTGCATACGTGACCGCTCCTACCGGCGCAAAAATCAATGCACCACTCATCGAACGAAAGCTGCCTCGCGATGCCAGTGCAATTTCCGCCGCGTGAAAAGAAAAATTCTGTTGCGGATTTACCTCATAAACAGCTAATGTGTCCACGTTCTGCACTGCACTCGTATCGAACTCGCCCGGCAATAAATCCTGCGCCAATTGCCGGAGCGCGTTACCCGCGCTCCGTTCCACGAAAGGGGAGCGGTTCGGCAAAGCCTTCTGGTTCAGCAAAACCTCATCACTTTGCGCCGCCACATTGTACCGGTATACCGGCCCTTGCTCTCCCCAACCCAGATACTCGTACTGCGGTGCTGCCACTACATAGCCCGTGAATACATCGCTGCCATTCGTCTTACCCAGCGCAACCCTCGCCCCCACAACCGGAATCACGAACCCGGTGAATTCGCGACCAGGCTGAACTGCAACTCGGCCGGCTGATTTCCCTTGCGCTCAACCCTGGGCAGCTTCGTTCCGTCCAAAGCCGCCGTATAGTCCTGCGGTCCTTGCCCCTGGAGATTGTCGATAGTTAGCTTCATTTCAATTCTGGGATACTGCCTTTCTCACAGAGATACGAGTGCCACCACCTGCACCCGTCACAGGTGATTGCTTCCTGTTATTGAAGACCGTCAGAAAAGACAACCTATTTAGATTGGCACATTCCACTTGCTGACAAAGTCAAGGCTGCCGCCTTAGAGGGCTTGTTTCCCACGGCGGGAAGCACCCCAAAACAGCTGCCCTTATCCTGACTTCGTAGCTCTGTGCGGCACTTAATACATCGCCGCCATCGCAGCCGGAAAGTAACTTCGATAACACAACACCGTTTGTCCGTCATTAGTATCTGTAAATGGCAGCGCAAGAAAAGAAGCGTGCAATGATACTGAGCTCAGAGGGCGTGCTACCTCTTCAAAGTCTTCACGAAGAAACTTCTGCGCCGAGTTCGTGCCATTGCCACTACCGACAGAAGCGTTCGTCTTGAATACCCCTCCACTTTTCGGTGGATTCCACGATCTGCCGGACGTCACACTCACCCCATGTGACCCCGCTCCAGGATTCGGACTCAGACGCGGATAGTAAAAGCACACTCTCCCCCCCGATTCCGCTTCCACTACAAACAGCGCCGACCATTCCTGAAAGAAAGATCCTCCTTCTCGATCCACAAATGCGGTCACAACCTGCGCCGATGCCCCTATGGCCGGCATCCCCGCCAGCAACGGCTGCGCAAGAATCACAGAAGCTGCGGTCTGTTCGACAATACGTCCCACGTTAAAAGTCACCCTGCGGACGTAGTTCGCGTCGTTATTCACCGCTACCGCACTGCCTACGTAAGCCGCCGAAATCCCAGATCCCACATATCCAATCTGTTGCAGATAATCCAGATCCACTGCAATCAGATTTCCTACAGGAAATCCACTCACCGCGCCGGTGCCAAGAATAATCTGGCTCGCCGTCGATCCCGTCATCACCGCAACGGCCGGAATCGGCGTTCCACCCGAAGGCGCTGGCGTCGCACTCGAACTGGTGGCCAGCACATTCATGTGTTCCGACCCACCTGCCAGCGCCATCTGTAGCTTGCCCCACTCTTTGAAGTCGAACTCGACTCGAGCTTCGATTGGCCCTCGAAACTGCAAGGAAGGGAAAGATTTCGTTCCTGATCGAACTCCGTCGGTCGGCGTGTCGTAGAAGCGATCGAAGCTTTCGATCCAACCCAAGTCCAGCCACGGAGCCGGTGGAGAATCAAGTGCAAACTCGCCACTCACGGATGGATCGAAGATCGTTGGCGTCTCGGTGAGCCGGTTTACTGGTGCAAAGTACGCCCGCATCTGCCGCGTAATCGGAACCATCGCTGCGCGCAATGGAGTCGTGCTCATAGAAGAGTTACCTCCGAAAAGAAGAAGACTGTCAGCGTCGCACGCCTCTCCGCGCGCCCGTCCTGATAAGCTTGTTCATACATCGCTCGCCGCACAGCTCGCCCCTGATAAGCGGCTGTGTTGTCTTCGACCCCGCTCGTTGTGGCCTCTGCAAACGTCGGTTGATTCCAGAACACGCTCGTTCCCAGGTCCGCGCTCGGCGACTGTGTGTAATCGTATTTCTCGGTGTTCGTCGGCTGGCATATACCCAGTAGTTCGTCGTCCAATTGCCCCAGCACCCGCCCACGGTCCACCATGCTTTGCACGGTTCCCAACGTGTAATACGAGATCGTGCATTCCAGGCTCATTAGAGCGGAGTTGCCCGCATGCCCGTCAATCACCGCCGCCAGGCCCCACTCGATATAAAACGCATTCGGCTGTGCTTCCGCGCACGCCGGCGGCAGGTTCTCCACCGCAACCACCGCCGGCACGGTCGCGCCGTTAATCGTCACTGTTCGAGCTGGATTTAAACCGCCAAGCCTCTGTTGCAATGCGAGCAAAACACTATCTTTGGCAAATTGCATGTAACCTCGTTTATAACTGCTAACTTTGTTTCGTAGCTTCTGTCCCGCCTTCTTATATCGTGATCATCACGATGTTACTAAGTGAGCACGACAATACCGGCGTACTGCCAGCCTTCAGGCAGATGATGTACCCCAGACACCGGTTTCTTTATTCCACGGCCGTAACCACATAAAAATATGCGGTCCCCGCGAAATTCTCTGTCACCACCGCCTCGATGTGGAAGAGATCGCCATCGTACTGTAGTCCCAACGAAGCGTTAAACAGATCCTCCACGGACGCAATCCCCAGCGTGGGCAACTGAAGTTCAAGTGCGGAAGCGGGCAACGTAAACTCGATCCTCCGGCTCGGTCCTAAGTTCCCGGTTGGCAAGTTATTGGTCACAACTGGCGAAATCACGACGTCTTGTACGCCGGGATCAACCAAACCCAACTGTCCAGCCGAATCGCTCGAAGTCGCCGTTCCCGGCAACAGCAAGCTGACCTGATCCCCTCCTAGCGCCGCCAACATTGCGTTCGCCGCCCGGACTAACGCATCCCCACAGATACCGCTTCCCATAACTCCTCCTGGCACTTCGTAGCCAACGCTATCCACTGCCAACCGCCTATCGATCAGGCACCCTTAATCGCCACATATGGCGCCAGTAAACTTCGCACCATGTCGTCCAGTAACGTCGGTGCGAAATATTGCAGCCGCATCTGATTGATCTGACTCGATTGCACATTCAATCCGGGAGTCGCCTGCGCGTTCTTCACAATCTGAGCACACGCTACTTGCACCGGGGTGGGGATCGTGCTCCATCCCGCGTTGTAAACCACATCTACTTCGTTGAAAAACAATCCCAGCGCATTCACCGGAAACGTAAGCTCGCCGCTTCCCGTCCAAATGTCGATAGTCGTCGGATCAATCGTCGTCCACATTCCCGGCAACGAAAACACTAAGGCAAATTCCATGCTCATCTCCGGAAATGGCCATTCGCCTCTTCGCGGAATTCCGTAACGCCCCTGCAACGTCACAATCGGGGTCGGCAACGGCGCAACCGTCACCAGTGGCAGATAACTCAACCGCACCGTATTCAACTCCGGTGGCATCTTCAGCCGCTCTTCATATTGGTTCACTGCCAGCGTCACCCGTCGGCAATGCGAATCGATGATGCCCGATGCCGCTGTCACCCACGATGGGTCTGTCGTGGCCGGCAGCCCATAAGTCAAGTAATCCGTTGTCGCCAGATAATTCATATGAGTTCTCAGTTCCCCATCGCAATAAAAATGTCGTTGGTCGTCAGTCGCTGGTGATCCGAATCAGTCCGCAATAATTCCCGATGCGGCCACCAGCGGCCAACCAACCAACGACCCTGTTTTCCTAACGCTGTATATTCACCTGGTAATGCGCGAAGTTCGCCCCCTTGACCACCGGTGCGCCAAACTTCACCACCACCATTTGCTGAGTCAACGCATTCGGCAACCCCAGCTTGAACACTCTCGGATTCGGATCGCTCAACCAGTGATACTCGATCAGATCCTCGGTCACGATGTATGCTGGCAGTACCGCCGTTCCCGTTCCCGGTGTCCCCGTGTACGGGATTGTCCAGTCCGGAATCAGCGGCAGATCTCCCGCCTGTGTGCTCAGCGCCTTCACGTGGAACCCACCCGTGATTTCTACTGTGTTGAGCACTACGTTGTAGTCGGTTTTCATTTCCCGGTCGATCAAGTCCAATAGCACCGGATTTGAGTAAATGGCCGTCGGACGCACCGCATACGACGAATTCGACACCATCTGCGCAATCGTGCTCTTGATCGTGTCCACAATCAGCTGACTGGTCGTAACTGTGGTTACATTTCCCCCCGCCACAATCTGGCCGATCACACCAAAATATTGCAGAGTCGTCGGGGTATTCAGTGACGTATCGGTGCCGTTCCACAACGCCACGTCATGCGTGCGCAGTAGTCCATCGACGGAATCCGCCAGATCCTTCGCCTGCAAATAAGCGAATTGGCTCTGTTGCGCTGTCACTTCCAGATCGAAGAGGTTGTAATTGATCTGTGATACCAGCGCCTTCAGTGGCACCGCCAGTTCCACACGCGTCGGCGACCCGATCGTCGGTGAAATATTTCGGGGATCCACAAACGCCTGCGTTGCCGTCGGTGCGTTGATGGCCGTCTCTTCAAAGAACCGGGACGGATGCCCTGTCGCAGGCACCTGCTTGATCCTCTGTCCAAACGTCCCCCGACGGCGCACGATGTCGAAAATTTCCGTCTGATACCGGTCAACCTCAATCGCGCCGGGCCCCAGGTAGTCGGCTGACGCGTACAGATCTACAAATTGTCCTTGCATGTTTTCTCCTCGTTTGATTTTTCCTGCGTTGAAATTAAAAATTGCCTGACTCCAGAACAGTCGAAGGCCACTAAGTCTGCCCGCGGAGCCGCGAAACTTTTCTCGACGCCTTCAACTCCATCTCCACGAAGCAGCCCAAAACAAAAAGGCACGACCAAAGTCGTGCCTGCCGTCCGACCAAACCTGTTGCTGTAATCCGAACCCTTACTCGATAATTCCCGCTCGCGCCAACTCCGATTTCACCGCGATCCTCTGCTCTACGCTCAACCCTTGCAGACTTTTGTCCAGCACGCCTTTTTCCAGTTTCTCGCCGCCGGATTCGCCGCAGCTTTTAGCTAAGATCGCTGAGACCATCGGGGGCAGCGTCTTCCGCGCCATCCGCGCCGCCTGTGCTTTAAGGTCAGCGTTCGATTTTTCCAGATCCGCCATTCTCTCCTGCAAATGTCGAGCCCCCTCGCCTCGTGCCACCATCTCGTACGACGGACGCTCTTCCACAGCCGCCACAATCCGGTCCACCTTCGTGCTCAGCGCCTCCTGCTGCGCATCCAATCGCCCCAACACACGATCCAACGATTCAGCCGCAACCGCCAGCCGTTCCGCCGTCGCCGTCAACTGCTGCACCATTTCTTCATTCATGCCTTTTCTCCTCTTCGGTGTTCTGCACCGTAAAATGTTTTTCCGTCGCTCGCCACTAGGTATTAGCCGCTAGGTAGTAAGTTCAATCCACGTGTCCTGGTACGCCGCCTTATCCCGTCGCAAAATCGCAGCTCCCGTGAATGTCACTTTTTCCAGTACCCAAACTCGTGCTCTCCTCTCAGCAATCCGGACACCAGTCACCTCATAGGACATCCCGAGCGCGCTGCCTCCCGATCCGATCCCTAATTCAGCCCGTATCATCGACGGAAATGTTTCGGCACGATTCTCTCTGCTCTTTCCACCAAGTGTCTCCGCCAGACTAAGAACCTGCGCCGCTGCTGCCCGCAAGGAAGATCTCAACCCAACTCCTCCTATCCGCGGGATATCTTTCCACTGTTGAGCAACTCCATGAAAGCTTTCCGACTGCCGAAGCCTTTCTCCACAAGAGTCCAGGTCCGTCCGGCCAACGTGATTACCCGATTTCGCAATCTCCTCCACAATCTCCGGAAAATCTCTCGCAAATAGATACCCACCCAGTTCCACGTTTCGTCCCACAATTTCCGCTCGCGTAATCACTCCAACCTTGCACCGCACATCATGCCGGTCGAGCGTCGGAGAATAATCCACCCCCATTCCCAACAGCGAAGGCAGCGCCGCTTCCGCTGCTCTTTTCGTGAGAACCACCAGATGCCCCTTCGCTCCCGAGGGTGGTCGCTGCGAAGGTACATCGACCATCGTCAATACTCCAGAAAATGCCGCCCGGTTCGGATGCCCCGCCACGTCCGGCATCGTCACCGCCATACTCTTCAACTCAATCATCTCGATACCCCTTCTTTTTCATCCTGAGTGGAGCTGGCGAGCCAAATGGCTCGCCTGCGTAGTCGAAGGACCCTCATCTGCCGAAATTTCCACCAGCTTCGCAGGGGGCTCACTCGGACCTTTCTTGCTGCCTCTATTCAGCCTCTCCCGTCCCCAAATCCCCCAATCCCCGCATCCTCCTAACCTCATTCACCGTCAACACTCCGTTCTGCAGCATGATCTGCTGTATCTGCGCCTCCTCCAACGGATCCTGTGTCTCCAATTCCGCAAACACGAATTCCAGGTCGTTCCATCCCAGTCTTTTCTGGATCGCATCCCGCGTTAAATGTTCCGCCAGCAACCGTGCCGTTGGCACAATGGCCTGCCGGAACGCCATGTCGTTGTATTCCTCCGCGGTGGAGCGGTTCACGTCCCGCTCCACCCCCAGGTAAAACGGAGGAAGATCGAAAGCATCCGCAATCACACGCAGCAAAA
Source organism: uncultured Acidobacteriaceae bacterium (assembly GCA_963818235.1). GTDB lineage: Bacteria > Acidobacteriota > Terriglobia > Terriglobales > Acidobacteriaceae > Sulfotelmatobacter. The sequence goes on along the minus strand of CAWFRI010000003.1, from coordinate 122,532 downwards.
ATTCCTGCCACTGCAATCGCAAATCGGCATCGGTGCCGCCCCCAAACCGCAGCACCTCCGGTTTGCTTTCGACCGATAGGATCGGCACTCGCCCCGTGCCTTCAATCTCATCCTGCCACCAGCGAATCAGCCGCTCGTGATGTTCTGGTGTCAAATCCTGCAGCCACAACGCATACTGCACCACCGAGTTTGAGGCCAGCCGCGACGCATACCGGTGCGCGCCTAAAAATGCATTGATCGTTTCAAACGCAACCTCCAATCGCCCCAAACCAAATGGCGTATGCGTCCGTGGGTTCAGCCGGATATAAATCAGCTCATCGTCATCTAGCTTGATCTGGCTCTTCGGACCTGATTGGTCCGTCACCTGCAAATACCGCTGCCCCTGCGGCGAACCGTTCCAATCCAAATTCATTCGAATCGACGCTCCATCCACCGGCCACAGCAGCAACGGCCGTTTCACGTCTCCCGAGTTCTGCACCTCAATCGCTCCGTACCCGCCCACAATAATGTCTTCCAGCACCTGCTCGGAAAATGATCGAAAGGAATCGTCGGGATTCGGCGCGTGAAAATTCTCCGTGAGCAACTGCACCCGCTCCGCCCCGACAGGAATCGATTCCAGAGAAATTCCCTGCCTCGGCTGAATTCGCCATCGCATCCCCGCAATGCGATCTTTGATTGTGTTAATCGCTCGCCGCGGCACCGGAATCTCCGAAAACCGCCGCAAGTTGTAGGCCGTCGGCTTCGGCATAATGTCGCCCGGCGGCCCATACGCGTTGAAAATAGAAGGCAACGGCAACGTCCGCCGCTTCTTCTCCGTCGTAGCCAGCCCAGACGAGCCAGCCACAGACACTCCTGCAATCCGGCGCATCGCGCCACGCAACGTCTCTTTAATGTTCATAAGATTTGCTCTAGAACCTTAATGTAGGAACAACCGCTCCCGCCTGTCCGCCCAAAGCAACTCGACTGATCTGTGTGGCGCGGGCGCCTCGCCCGCGATCTCCGACTTCCAGCAACAATGCCAGAGAAAAAGAAAAGCCCCGCCGAAGCAGGGCACAAATTTCCGAAAATCAGTTTGTCATCCTGAGCGAAGCGAAGGACCTATGTATTTCTCTCGCGCGTGGTTAACGACCGCCATCTAGACAAACCCGTCTCACGCCTTCAACTCCCCCCGCGCCTCTTCCGCAATCCCCGGCATCTCTGCTGTCCGGGCAATCCTGATCTTGCTTTCTTCCATCATCTCCAAGGCAAATTCAATCTCACTCCTGGTCCGATCCAACTCATCCTCGACTACGGCGGTCAACATCGGCGCTGCCCCCGTAACCTGGGCCATCGCAGGCACGATCTTCGGATATCTCGCCGCCAGCATCACCGCGGAGTCCACGCTCGCCCTCATCGACACCGCTTGAAACAACTTGATCTCGCCGCCCGACCGGTACCCGAAATCAAACTCGAAAGGATCTCCTTGTTTCGTGTAGGGCTCTGTGGGAACAGGAGTTAAAAGCACCAGCACTCCCGCCTTCTCGAACTCGTCCCGCATCTTTTCCAGAATTCTCTGACGCCCGGCTGGCTCTCGCGTCCGCCGCAATTTTGGTGTCTCCAAAAACATCCTCGCCACTTCCTCGATTTCGGACGCCGCCGTCATCTCTGTTAAAGACGGCATAACCTGGGAAATCTGAATCACATTCGAAAATGAATCCTCCATTTTCTTCAATAGCGTCACTTGATCTTTCGCACGCCCAATCTCTCGCCGAATCTCCCTCTCTAGGGCCAGAAGTACATCAACATCGGCCTGCGGATCGAGGCACAATACTCTCCCCCAATCTTTCATGAATCTCACATCAATCAACTCCGCCCCATTCGGCCCATGATCGAGCGCGATCACTCCAAAATTAACAAACTCTCCCTTCACCGCGTCCGGCACATACCGCAGCAAGAAAAATTCAAGCTGTCGCTTATCGGCCACTGATCTACCCTGTGCTCCTCTGTACCTCTGTGTTAAAGCTCTTAAGCCTGTTCCACCCACTCCGGAAACGGCCTTCTTGGCGAAACTCGAAATGCCTCAATTAGCTCCCGCACCACCCCTCGCCGTCCAATCAATGTCCGCACCAACTTCTCCAACTCATCCCATTCCCCGCCATACCACTCCGGAGGAATCCCCCCCGCCAAACCCCACACTACATCCTCTTCCATCTTCTCAATCCGCGAAAGCCACGGCTCGAACGACTCCCACCCCCGTACGCCCTCATATACTTCATTCCGCGCATAAACCCCGCGCAGCGGATAATCCGGAAACGTCCACTCTCCCGCATTAAAGCAATATCCCTGATCGATAAACGAGGCGGTGTATTTCCTCTCCCGCGACTTCCTCCAGAACGCCGCCTGCCGCCCGTTCGCGTTTCCCGTCCACTTATCCACCACCAACATTCCAGCAAATGTTTCTAGATTCCGCACCAGACCAAACATCTCCACCGGAAGATAATCGAATACCTGCCCCTCCAGTGGACTCACCGCGTACTGCGACCCAAACTGTAGCCCAGCCTGACACCGAATCGTATTATGCGCCAGCTGTATACTCAGCTCCGGCGTGTGCTCCACCAGCCAATCACCCACTTCCACGACCTCGGTTCGCGGGACCGGCAACCCCGCCCGCTCGGCCAGTCGCGTCGCCAGCATTTCATTCGTCAGCACCCGCAAGTGCTGCGGATTATTCCGGAACTTCACTACGTAAAACTGTCCATCGGAACAGCGCATCAAATGCCCTTGCGCCCCGCCCCGCATTCTCCTCACGTGTTGGACTGCTTCCACCAATGTCTTTGTGGCGCGGGCGCCCTCGCCCGCAAGTTTATTCGGCCTAAGAACTCGGCCGACTCGCGCGTCTCGCCACGGCCAGCCATCTTACTCCACTCCATCACCTTTCACTTGTGACGGATGAACTTATCTTCCGATCCAACCCGCCTCAAAACTCACCACATGTCGCCATATTCAAACTCGTCATTCCCACGCCCTGCCTTCTAATCACTCGTCCAGCATTCTCTCGCCTTACCGCCAGCGCAATTGCCATCGCCATCACGCAATCGTCATGCGCTCCGTCCGTCGCAGCCGCATTTCCATCCGGATGCCTCACAAACGTTCGGCACTCCGCCAACAGTCGCAGGCTATGAAATAACGTCGGCTGCGCCGTGAACACTGCCACCATATTCTCGATCATTGCCGGACGCGTCACTGCCGAGGTCAGCCATCCCGACTGCTTGCCCATCTCGTAGATGTTCCCGTACTGCATGTTTTGCAGGTGAGCCAGCACCCCGTATCCGTGGTTGTTTCTTTCCACCGCCAACAAAGCCAGACCATAACTTCGTCCAAGTTCCACCACCCGGCGCGCCAATTCGAGCGGAGGAAAGTGTCCTCTCAATTCCGCGCACTGTAGCCCAACTGTCCGTTCGATAACTTCCGCACACGCGTAATCTCCCTGCGAACCGCCTCCCGCCGAATCCACCCCAATAATGTAGTCGCGCCCCTCCTGATGCGGAAACCAAACAAGCAGCCTTCCGTTATCCTGCGAGTAAAGTTCCGGCGCAGCGCCCGACGCTGCCGTGTCAATCGCTTCCAGATCGAACACGCAATCTCCGGAAGACCGAAAACATGAGTTCGCATCCTCTGCATATTCCTGCTCCGCTAGTGATCGCAAAATCGCCCACTGCCTCCGCCGCCATCCAATCTGCTCTTCCTCGAGCCCATGCTGTTCCATCAATAACTTCTCTTCGGGCGCTAGCGGCTCTATCTTCCCCGCGCATCCGATCTCTCGATATAGCTCTTCATACCACCAGGGGAAAAAATGCTTCGTGTATCCCGTCTCCTCTGCCTTCTGCCATTCGTCATAAAAAACTCCTCCTGCGCCGTTCGGCGTCGATTCCAGCACAATCTCGCCCCCGGGCGCGACCGCCGCGCGCAGCGACGCTAGCGTCTCCGCCACATCGCGGGGCCAGCGGGAGACCTCCGAGCAATGGAGGTAATGAATAGTCATCCCCCGCCCCGCGTTTGCATCCGCCGTCTCCACCCGGTATTCACTGTCCAGCCGCGGAAATACCAACTGCCGGACGTTCGCGCGCGAGTGGATCAGCGCACCCTTGCGCAACCCGCCGGGCAGTTTCTCCCAGAAGCGCCGCACAATTCCAAAAATCGATTCCGCCGACTCCAGGCTGTGCGCCACCTGCACCGCCAATGTGCCCGGACGCGTTATCGTTTGTACAAAAAATCTTCCAGCGATATATGTCGTTATCCCTAACTGCCGTGCCTTCAGTACGATATTTTGTTGGCCGCACGCACGCGAATACTCCCGTTGCGCCCGGTTCAGGTGCAGAGGCTTGATTCCTCCCTCCTTCACGCGGATCTTCAGCCAGTCCTCGATCGCCCGATCCCGCACTTTCCTGCCATCTATTTCCTCATCCAGTTGCGGCCCGATTCTTAATAACTGAGCAAGTTCTCCCTCCACGCGTCACCTTTCGGCTCCCGAACTCTTAAGACCCTCCGCAACTTCCGTGCAATTCCCTCACGTTTGATCCGTCACACTTCCGGTGAGTCCTCATTCCTCATCCTGGCATACTGCCGCAACCCGTCGCGCAATATCAAGTTCCTCTCCGTCAGTTGGTGCAACCCTTGCCAATCTTTTTTCAAGTCCAGACTTGGGTCATAGCCTGATTGCGCTAGAAACCTCCACCGCAGGTCGTACGCCCGGTTCCGTTTCGCTCCGTGAAACAGATGATTCACCAATCCCGGCAGATATCCCACGTTCCGCCGTATATATCTCTCCGCCCGCTCTTGCCACTCCTGGCAAAGCTGGATGTAGGTCGGCGAATATCCGGAATACAAAGACCGGTGTACCTGACCCACTAGCGCCGAGGCCATGTGCCAGTCTCCCTGCCCCAAGATGGCATGATCGATCAGCATCCCAACATTTTCCAGCGCGCCTCGTTTCGCCGCCCACGCAAATCCCGGATGCCAGAAATGGCCGCTATGCACGCTGTAGTACCCATACGCGGGCTTCTGTTCCATAAATGCACGCTCATGCGGACTAGGCCGATCTGTAACCCACTTATAAAGAAATCCCGGTGTCGTAGTAAGCGGCTCATAGTTTGGCCCCACATCTTGCGCATGGCTGAACATTTGCAGCACGTCGTAATGTTGCAGCAGTTGCAAAGTCTCCTGCGCCCAGTCCGGCCGGTTGAACTTTACGTCCGCATCGATCCACGCCACATACTTCGCATCCGTTGGCAAGCGCTGAATCAGCAGATTCAGCGCATTTTCTTTGTGCCAGATTTCATGTGTCGTTCGCAGTTGCAAGTGGCGCGGATTCCCCGCCGTCGTCACCTCGAACTGCCGTTCGCCAAAAGCCACTTCCGCCGTATACAGGATCGCTCCTGCCGCCGCGCACTCCCGCTCGAACATCCAGTAATTCCAATACCGTGACCGCCAGCGCAAAGGATTCTCCAGCATGGTCACTACATGTAGTTTGTCCGGAAACGCCTGCACCCCCGGCCGTGCTTGCGAGGGATGCCCGACAAAAGTCTCCGCTCCGTCCTTCTCCAAGTGTTGCAAGTTCCACGCGTCGCTCACAATTTCATCTCCCATTCCGCACCAGCGTGCACCATCCGCGCATTCTCCGCTCAGGGAGCGGACTCATATTGCCTTCATCCAGGGATTGCTTGCGCTGATAACTCCTTACTTCAACCAGCCTGCCGTCGCCCATCGCTCAATCTTTCCGTGCAAATGAATTTGCAATCCAGTCGTCGCACGATCCAGTGCTGCATTGCCCGTCTTCGCCCCCATCGTGGCGTTGTAGCACTTCACGAACTCATTCGCCGTTAGCGGAGACTGTTTCTTCACCTGTTTCGCCGCCATACTCATCATCGCCGGCGACGCATTCGAATTGACCAGCGGCACAATCGCCGCTATCGATTCCACTTCCGAAAGCAGCAATCCCACAACCGCAGTGACCTTCGCCTGCGTCTCCGGATTCGTAATGTGCAGCGCCGGCAATAACCCGTTCAGCGTCGACTGCACTGCGCTCAGAGCCGCCTGTATCTGATTCAGCAATCCCGGCTGCGCCGAAGCATCAGCTTTCTGATACTGAGCAATCAGCGACTGCATCAACTGTAGATCAGTCCCTGCCTGTGCCCCAGCACTCTGAATCGTTTGCAAATCGGAAGTCGAAACACTCTTCCCCTGAAGTGTCGCCACCAGTGTCACCACGTTCGCCGTCGCCGGAAGCATCGCTGCCACAATTTCCTCCGCTTCACCAATCCACGCCGTCGAACATGCCGTCCATATCATCGTTCCGCACAATACCGCCGCCACCAGCCACTTCCCACACGCTGCCTTCTTCATCTCTGATCTCCTCAATGTAAATTTTAAGATTGCAAACGAAAAGGCACGGCTCTCACCGTGCCTTTGTTCAACGTATTTTGTGTCAACTCTATACTTCGCGCGTCTCGCTCGTGCCTCTAACTCCTGTTTAACTCATTCAAGCAAACACTCTACGGCGTCAACTGCACGACGAATACCTCACCCTTTCCATTGCCGGCTCCCAGGCAGGTGTATTGCACTCCATTCGCGTCAGTGATTGTGCTCCCTGCCGTCCCCGAGCTACAAACAAACCATGCCGGAGCAGTCGCTGCGCTAGTCCCACCAACTGTTACTGCAAATACTCCGTAATTGGTGCCAGAACCTCCCGTGGAACCAAACGGATTGATCATCTGCCCTGCCGTGTATTCAGTGCCGCCTACCCACGGAGGCCCGCAAAACCAACTGCTCCCACTCGAAGGTCCACCCGTGATCGTGCCCAGTGTGCAGTTCCAGTCCGAACTGAACGCCAGAAAGTGGCCGTCGTTAGAAAGTTGACTGATCGCGAACTGAGTATCGAAAAACGGATTCCCGCCAGTGTTGAACGAATGTGTGAACCTCCACACCTGCCAATCCCCAATCGTCCCGCCGACTGACCACGATGGTGTACTGGAGATACAAACTTCCTCTCCCTGCCAGGGTGCGACTGGCGGCGGGGCAAGCGTCGCGTAGTTATAAACGCTCCCACAGATCGGCCCTAAGTCATCGTCCGCCGCGTCATGCCACCATGCCATGTGTGAATCGTAGGCGTTCGCAAATTCGCACGGCGGATTCGGATCGCCTGCATACCAAGTCCCGTTCGGATCACACGGATTCGTGTACGGAGCGCCTACCTGCCATGTGGTCGTTGGAATTGACGCTGGGCTCGAGGAATTAAACAACGCGGTGTAAGCCCCGCTCCCATACCCGAGTACAGTCTGGTCACCGACATTTACTAAGTGACTTTTTCCAATCGTCCAATGATTCGACACGGAGTTATAGAGCTGGAGCGCGGTAGAAGCGTTGAATGGCGCAAATGGCTCCCAACCAAATAAGTTATCGCTGCCACAAGTCCCAGAGAATGCCCCCTGCCACGTAAGCACCGTGTAATCTAGCGTCGATCCACCTTTCAAATTATGTAAAGGAAACGGGCATCCTTCCGTGATTGCAGTAACCGATCCCTCGAGAGCCATCGTTGCCGTGCCGCCCGCACAGCTGGAGCCCGTCCCTCCCGAGCACGTCACCACCGACTGGAAGCCTGTAGCAGTGTTAAGCAATTCGAAAGTATTAATAGAGGAGTCATAACAGGCCGTAAAGATACCCGACCCCTGATCTCCGTTGTAAGTGTTGTATCCCTTCGTCGCGTTTCCGTAAGTATTACTGGAGAATGCGGAGCAAAAGCGATTACTGTTACTTGAAATACCTGCAAAACTCGTCCACTCTATCGGAACCATTGGACCTACATTCTCCCAGGTCAATCCATTATCCGAATAAGTCGCCAGCAGATCCGGGTGCGTAATGGAACTAAAAGGACTCGCAGATCCTGACGTCCCGCCCGTGCTGACCAGTTGTAACGTAAATACTGGCCCTCCGCCGAGGTTGCGCCACTTTACCGTCGCACCTCCTCCCGATCCTTCGGATAATTGCCCATTCGAGGCAGGAGTACAGCTTTCGCCCGCCGTACTCCACACTGGTTCATAGGTCCCGCTACTGGAAGACGTCCCAGCCGTCGACACTTTGAAACCGCACCCCAGCGGATTGTTCGCCAGCGGCAGAATGACATCCCCCGCATTGTAGGAGTGCCCTGCCTGCCAATCAGGAGCCTGAGTGCTATTCAACGCATAGCTCACATACTGCCCGCTCGCATATGTCGTATTCGGGTGCCATGCGGAGACCAGCGTTCCTTGAGGCAATCCATACTGGAAATCGACATATGGCGCTGTAACCGTAAACTGTCCCACACTATTGAAGCTATATTTTGCTACCGCAACTCCAGTTGCATCTACCCCTGAGGAAAACGAATACCATATAAGAGGATTAGTCCAATCGAACGATCCACTTCCAAAGTTGTAAGCCACGCTTGACGACCCTGGGTTGGTAAGATTTTTATCCGCCGTAATCGCATATCCCGTTGTGGGATCTCCGCACACCATCGTCGCCGGGTTGAATACTGTCAAGTGGCCCTGTCCCCCGCTGAGATTAAAGTGCAGCATGGTCGAGTTAGCATTCCAGAGCTGTTCCGCATCTCCAGAACCGCCCAATCCCGCCGACTTCGACTGATAACCATACCCGCTGTTCGGCTCAATCGTTGTGTCCGTACAACGGCTGACCTTGCTCGCAATTCCCCCGGGATACGACGTATCGGTCACAGTAGCCCCACTCTTGGTCAATCCCCCCATGTTAGGTACCGCCGGCCATTTCACTACGGCAGTTCCCGTATACCCGCAGTACAATGGCGGCTCGCAACTGGCTCCTCCACCTAACTTGAAAAATAGTCCTGTCCCTCCGCCATACACCGAATAACCCACGTATACGTGTGTACCAATCTCCCACCCACTCCCGTAGCTGTTCTGGTTCACTCCATTAATATCGATCGCGTACGCTGCTCCCAGATTCTGCCCAGCATCCACCACGGGCGAACTCTTGGTCGGACGAAAATCTAGTCCGCCTCCAGAAGAAAAGGTACTGGTCGCTGGAATTGTGTAGTAATAATTTCCGTCAGTCCCAGTCTCCTGTGTTCCTGCCAATAGCCAGTTCACTAATCCGGTGTTCGTCTGGATCGTTGCCCCGCTCGCTTTGAAATCCTGAATCAAGTTCGTGATCTCTGTGCCACCTACAGGGTCGCTGTTAGTCAACTCATTCAAGTGCCAGAAAATTCCCCACGGCACTCCCCACACAGACTCTTTCCACACCAGCGCCTGAATCTTCTGATTCAAACTCGCCGAGGGTATTCCCATCCACGAAGGATTCACTCCAAAACTCGTAATATTCTGCACGTTGAATCCGTCCGCATAAGTATCCTTAACTCCCAGATCCTCCTTCAATGCGCCCCGTGCTCCTTTGTACGGTATCCCCTCCGTGATCCCTTGCATCGTCGTCGTCTCATATCCTCCTGGATACACAAACACCGGCGTCGCTGGCAGCCCCGTCAGATTCGTCGTCATCCACTGTCTGGATAACGTAATCTCGTCCGTAGTCAACCGGGTAACATCCAGTTGTAAGTGGTAGACCGCGCTTCGCACATCTTGTCCGCTCACATCTGCCAAATCCTGGGCCAGCAATGCCTGCGCGGTATAAGCGGAACACCCTGTCCCATACGGTCCCTGACACGGTGTAAGATATGCCGTCGTATATTTCCCCGTCGCAGCCAGCGCCTGCTGTAACTCCGAGATCGTTCCCTCCGCCTGTCCCTGTGCCAGGTTATAACTAACGCTGTCACTCGCGCCCGTCACCGTAATAGTCAGCGTCTTGCCGCTAACACTAAGTGTTGCCGCCGTCCCACTTCCCGTGTATTGAATATCTAGAGCGTCAGTATTTGTATAGTATGTGTGCGATATAGAGTGCGCTGTAACATCCCGACCCGCATTGATCCACCCTTGAAACTCTGAAATCAAGGTATTCGCCAGCGGATACCCCACCGTAATCGCCGCTCCCACCGGAACTCCCGCCGCGTCCGCCACCGGCAGCACCGTATTCGCATAGTAAGTATCTGCTCCCGGTGTCATTCCCGAATCATCCACCGTCAACGTCACCTCCGCCGGATATCTCTTGTAAACCTGTACTGCCGGCGCCGTATCCACCGCGATGTTTCCCGCTCCCGCAATCGGGCCGCTCCCGCTTGTCCACTCCACGTCCGTCGATCCCGCCACTGCTAAACTCGACGCATAAAAATGGCAGTATGAATAAGTAACAGCCGACGTATTATCCACTAGCGCTCCGTCCCGGTTCGCATACGCCTTGTCATTCACCATCGTTATCGCGGTTGCGGCACCGTCAAATCTAAAACCGTCATAATTCAGATGCGCCTCTGAATTTAAGATTTTTATGTCTCCGGGACCCGGCGCACTCTCATCCACATAGAAGCCTAGCGGCTGCGTTCCCTGCGGAATCATTGAATCCGATTCCATGTTCGCAAACACCAGATGGTCGCTCGCTCCCTGCACGTATACTCCGTATTGATCGAACCAATTCACTAATAAGTGCTGGAAACTTAGCCACGTCTGTCCGTTGATATTGATCACCGGAATATTGCTCATTGCCATCGGCGCGATAGCTTCGTTATAAAAAGTAACTGGATTGCCCACGGAATATACATAGAGAAATCCATTCGCCAGATAGAAATTCCCCCATGCGGTTAAGTTCGATGATACCGCCGCCACCTTCTGGCCCCACACCGACCCGAACAGACAAAAGTTAACCGTCGTATAAATTGAAGGCACTGCCGCCTTCCACGCGTTCCCCGTCACCAGCACCCACGCCGTCGAAGGCACCGCATAATATCCGGTCAAGTTCGGCGCTGCCCCCGTACCATAAGCATCAAACGTAATCGGATTCCCCACCCCTCCCGATGAGCCCGGTATCAAACTCTCATTCCAAATATCCCCGCGCTTGAAGAGAATCGAATCCCCCGGCTGAAACGTCTGTTCATTCACATGCCCAATCATCTGCCAGGCTGCGCTCGGGGAAGTTCCCGCATTCGAGTCATTCCCCGTACTTGAACTCACGTAGTAAGTAGTCGCCCAACTCCTCGCGCTCCCTATCAATACTAAGAAAAAAACTACTACTACTACCCCTGTCATCCTGAGCGTGGCCAGACGATTTGTAAACCAAATCATCTCGCGAAGTCGAAGAATCCCTACTCGATTGGCACTATCGCCGGCTTTGACAAAAATTCTCACGTCCACCTCTCCAAATAAAAAAACCACCAGCTCTCGCCGGTGGCCTGCGCCCTTCGCCGCTATCACCCTTCTCGTTCCGCCTCGTCCTCCACTCCGTCGGCACTATCCCCAACGTTGTAGTTCACCAATCCAGCATTTGCCGACGGTGCCGCCCCAGGCTGAGTCACTCGGCTCTCCGATGCCGCAGGTGTAGGCAGTTGCCCACCCTCCGAGTCTGTGCCGTTCCAATACATGATTCGGGGATTTCTGTCACTCTGTTCAAATCCTTGCGTACCGGATGGTTCGGCTGCTTCTGGATTAATCGCACTGCTCATGATGTTCTCTCCTTGGTGGAAATGGAAATGTGTCGGTGCTGCAATAAAACGTTCGTGGAGAGAGCCGCCCTCGGCTGTCCGGCGAGCGCAAGCTCAATAGCCTTTCTTGGCCGGCGGAAAGTTCCCCGCCGACAAAAAAGCCACCAGCTCTGCGCCGATGGCTATCGAGGCCTCACTCCAAACCTTAATGAATCTCCCACGCCATAATCGTCGCCTCCGTCGGATTGTCCGCCGGAATCGTTATCCCGTTATTCAGAGTTCCACCCGCGGTCACGCTCTCCGCCGTTCCACTGCTTCCGCCCAGGAACGTGAACCCCGAGGAACTCCCACCGTAAACCTGCGCGCAAGAACTTGTGCAACTACTCGTAATGGCCAGGTAATACTTGCCCGGTTGCAGCGTCGCACTCACCGCCCAGCTCAAAGTTTTCCATCCTGTGCTCGGCGCAAACGTCGTTCCCGCAGTGTTGCCAATGTGTGCAACAACATTCCCCGAACTATTCAGCACTCCAATGTCATACGTATTGCTCGTGTTATCCGCGGTCGAAACATAGTAGGTCACCTGCGTAGTGCTCAACGGAAACGTCAGCACTACGCCCCACAACTCCGCTTTATTCGTCGTGCTCGAAAAAGTAATCGCCGTCCCCGTCGAACTCGTCGTGAACCACGGGATCGCATACGACGCGCTGCTGCTCACGTTCGATCCCGGCATGTCCAGGAACATCTGCACCGTTGCGCTTCCCGAACTCGCCTGTAATACGCGCCCCAGCACCTGTGTCCCAGTCGGTTGCGTCGCGCCCGCATCGTGGCATAGTGGATAAAATCCGCTGTTTGCCGTGCTGGAAGGCACAACGTAATCGCCCACCACCGTCGCCGTGCCGTCGAAGCTGCAAAAAGCGGATCCCATCCTTGCGATCGTCGTTACCCCCGACGTTCCCGCATTCGCAATTACAACTCCAATCGCCCCGTTCACCAACGCGCTGGAAGGCTTCACCGCGCAACCTGCCGTCGTTAACACCGCCAGCCCATTCACCACCGTTCCAGTGGTCGTGTCGTTGCACAGCTCATAACTCTGATTGGCAAATTTTCCCAGCTCGAATCCGCTCCCGCTCGCCGAGTTACCCGCCACATAAACCGTTCCCGGCCTCAACCCGCTCCCGCTCCCTGTGCTGTTGAACGAGCCCAAATTAAAGCTCTGGTCAGTCCATGGTTTGAAGTTGCTGCTCGCGTCGATCACCCACTTTAACCCGCTATTAATCCAGAACCCCAATCCCGGCGCCGCTCCCGAAGTCGAACTTTCGCTACGCACCACCGCATAACCGTCCGTCGGATCAAACCCCAACGAAGTTCTCTGCCATGTCGAGCTATTCGTATAACTCGAGTACACGTGCAAGTTCTGCGCCGTAGTCCCGTTGTATTCCCCCAGATCATTCGCATCTTCCTGAAACAGATTTGAGAAAAACGAACTGGTTCCGGTCGTCGCCACTTTCTGTGGAGTTCCCGCATTCGCGGAAATATAAAAGTTTCCGTCGTTCGAGATCCCCAGCGCCGAAGTCCCCGCTCCCGCCGCCGCCATCGCCGTTCCCGGAATCGGCGAACTTACCATCCATGGGCCCGCCACCAGCAACTGCCCATTCACCGTCAGGTTCCCGCTAAACGCTCCGGAAGCCGCCGCAATCCCGTTGCTCCCCGCATAAGTCAACGTCGACCCGCTATCCGTCAACTCGCTGTCCCCACTTACCGCCGCTCCGTTCGACGCGTACATCGCCACCTGCGCGGACGTCCCGCTATTCACCGTCCCCGATCCTCCGCCTCCGCCGCAACCCGTGCATGTCCCCGTCACCGTTAAATTTCCATTGATGTTCACCGGCACATTGAAGGTCTTCGCCGTTGCCGTCAATCGCTCCAGGTAACTCGCGTTATCTCCCACATTCCCGATGTAATTTGAAATCGCCACCGGAGATCCGAATGCCAACTGCTCCGCTCCCGGTACCGCCGCCACATCCACTCCTATATAAGTATCCCCGGCGTCGTTCGGAGGACGAAACCCGATCGTAGCCAGCGTCTTCGCAAAATTCGAATCCACCAGCGTAATAATGTGATGCGGCTGAATATTCCCGATCCCAGTCGTGGGATACTCAAAGTTGATTCTTCCCTTCACTCCGCTTCCGCTTCCACCGTTATAAGTGCCGTCCTGAAGCAGCAATCCGCCGATCGGCGCGTAGCTTCCTGTCACTTTGCCTTCCAGGCATTGCTCCCACGCTCCTCCAAACCACGCGCCAACCGCCGATGTATCTCCGCAATTACGCACTTGTAATGTCGGCAGCGCATTCCAATCCACTGACACCACGTCGCTGGGCTCCGTATCGAACGAAGACGGCTGAATCGAATAGCTTCCCGTCCCATCTCCCGAGAACACCACGCTCCCCGGCCAGAACGGCAGCACCGGCGTCCAACTCAGTGCCTGGATCGCATAGCTCGCGGTGTTTGCCCCTCCCGCATCCGTATAACTACAAACCAACCCCGAACACTGCGCCTTTTCCGTCACCACGCTTCCACATGCCGTCACGCTTCCGCCGTTACACGACCCCTTGATCGGAAAACTCGGCGCGTTCGCGCTGATGCTGGCCGATGGCTGCATCCGGATAATGTCGTACACCACCGTGTCCTGTGCATTTTGCGGAGGAATGTGCGGCCATTGCACCGACACGTTTCCCGTTCCTCCATTCGTGAAAGTAACTCCCGCCAAAAGCGGCGCACTATAAATCCCTGCCGATGTGTCATGTGCCACCACGTAATAGTTCAGTTGCGTCGACCCCGTCGTTCCGCTGAAAGCGAACGAAACTCCATGTCCCGCCGGCTGTTCTCCACCGCGAACCGTCAGCGGCTGTACATTCCCTTCATAAATAATCCCCACCGCTCCAAACGAACTTCCCAGGTACGGATTCGCACACGGCCCCGCGCCTTCCTCCATATATATGTTGTCCAGCTCCGTGCCGCCGTAATTCCCTAGGATGGTCATTGTGTTGACGCCCCACATCCCAAATCCCTGCATCACTGAATCCGTGACTCGCGTCACGTTGTTTGCGTAATTCGTCACCCCATTACCCCCGCATTGCGGGCTGATGTTTGCCTTATCGATCCAGATTACCGGTGCGCCCCAGTTGGCGGCATAAACGTACGATCCGCAATGGTTCGCAGTACACCGTATCCCTTGAGTTCCGTCCGCATCCAGCCCGCGGATCGTCGCCGCTTCGTCGTCATCCTCCACAATGAATTGGTTGAACATTCCGCCACCCGAGAGGAACGAAGACTTAATGTCCTCGATTGTTCCCGGCATGACGTTATCTTCAATCGCCGCATTCTCGATCGCAATCGTTCCCGGACTCGCCACTGACGCAATATTGCCCGCAATCTGCGTGTAAGTAATCGTCGTTCCTGAAACCGTTACCGGCCCATGATTCCCCCAGTACGCAATATTGTCCGTGAAATTGATGTTGACTCTGTCTCCCGTCAAAATCGTGCTGCACGCCGAAACCGTTGTGATCGTCACCACATTCGATTGCCGTTGCGTGTTCGCGATCAGGCAGCCGTCGGCCTGTACCGTGGACGTAAAGTTCACTCCCTTCAGCGTGAGACCGCCGTAGTGATTCGAACTCAGCTGGTCGCCCAGAAATATGCAGCGGTCTCGCGTTGAACACAAAAGCAGCGTGCCATGCCCTTCAATCAGCGTCCGGCTGCAATGCGCGAATATCGACCCATAAACCGGTAACGCGTTCCCGCTTGCCCCCGTCGCCGGCAAAATCACATGCGCATTGGCATCCACCGCGTTCCCCGTCGTCGGCAACCCGCAAGCATCGTTGATCGCTTCCTGTATCCCGCTCGATGCGCTGCTGACCTTGTATCCCGCGGAGTGCGAATAGGTCGGCGTAAAAATAATCGTCCCCGAAGCCGCTCCCGCCGTGCACGTTCCCCCCGTCACCATCGCTGGCTCCGGCGTCCCCTGCACGCTCAAATACACGTAGTACATCGAGAACCCGGATGTATCCACGCCCGTCGGACACGGCGTAAGCGTGATCGCCGCCTGTGTTCCCCCAATCAAACTCCCACTCGGACTCGCGCTCCAGTTATCGCTTGCCGTCACGTATCTCACGCCACTCAGATTATTCACTGTCATCTGCGAACCCACCGGCTGCACAATACTCTGGCTTCCTGTAGGACTGATCGTCACCCCTCCCGGCCCACCGCTCGGCGTAGCCGGAGCATACTGCCCCGTCGCCGACGAATAAGACAGCACCTGTCCATTTACTGGCGCACCTGCCGCAACCGGCACACTCTGGATCGCCGTAGCGTTCGCACTCGACCCGCAAGGCCCCCACGCGCCGCTTCCCAGCAGACAATTCAGCCCTGTAGCTGTCCCGCTTCCTAACTCGTTCGTCGGCACCAACCCGCTCACCAGGTCCGCCTTCACCGCCACGCTTGAGTCCACATATTGTTTCGCCACCGCCTGCAACGGCGCAGTAGGATTTCCGCTCAACGTCAACGGCCCCGTCATCGCCCCGCCCGCCGTCGCCAGATAATTCCCCGCTCCCACCGCCGCCACCGAATTATCCACGTACGATTTGTTAGCCACATCCCCCGTATTCACCGGCGTCGGTACATTCGGCGGCGCCGTGAAACTCTTCGTCCCCGTCACCGTCTCCGTCCCCGCTAAATGCACCACCGTGCTATCGTTCGCCTTCGCCGCCAGCGCTGTATTCAAATACTGCATCGATACCGGCTGCGCCGCTGTCCCCGTCCCCGGCGTCGTCCTCACTTGCGCCAGTGTTGCCGGAGAACTTGTCGGTACCACCCAATATTCCGTACGCACTTCTCCCGGCTCCAACTGATAAACCACCGTGTAGTACACTCCCGCCGGAGTCGCGCCCGCGTTCGGCTCTAGCGCCGCATTCAGCGCCCCGCTCGTCCCCAGCGTCACATTCAAAACTCCAGGCGCCACTCCCGTTCCGCTCGCCGTCACAAACGCCGGCCACGTAATCACCAATACCCCTTGCGCCGGAGTTCCATCCGCCATGTACACCGTGTCGATCACGCTCGTCAGCGTCCCCCCGCTCTGGGGAGAAGGCGAGGCCGCGCCGGGGGAGGGCCCGCGCGGCTCCGCCTCTGAGGAAACACTTGCCTTCTCCGCTTTTCCCGCGGATCCTTCTGCTCGCACTGCTGCCCGCAAGCTCGACCCCATCAGTAAAACTGCCGCTACCAAATAAAAAAGCCGTCCCGCTGGACGGCATGCCTGAAACATACTTCCTCCTCAGATTTCAATCCTGTCATCCTGAGCGAAATTGCGCCCTACGGTGCGAACTGTCAACCTCGTCCGCGCAAATACTCTTCTACGCTCCGCACATAAACCTCGGCAAAATCCGCGACTGGCCGTCGTCCTTCGATCAGATCCATCGCATCCTCTACCGTCCACCCCATCACAGCCAGCAACGCCAGCGTCATCATCGGCGCGCGGTGAACCCCCGCTGCGCAATGCACGAATAATTTTGTTCCGTCTTCTTCCAGCGCCGCCAGCCCAAACCCTATCCCCCGAGTAAACACTTCCGCGGGCTTCGGCTCGAAATCATCGTCCACCGGATTCCAGCAAACCGCAATTCTATGCGCCACCGCCAGCGGTGTGTCATCGAATTCAATCTGCATGTCAATGATGTGCGTGACCCCTGCCCGCGCCACCGCTCCCATGTTTTCCGCCGTCCAGATTCCCCCTCCCACTCCAATCCGGTCCGTCACCCACGTTATGTCGATCCCCATCTTAGGTTGTCTGCGCCGGACCTTTCTCCCTGCTAAATTTTCCGCCAAATCCGCGGACGCCGCACGCGACGCCGTCCCCAACCCATCCCGCCGGATATTCCCTCTCGATCCGAGCCACGGCGAGATCGAGATCCCAGGCTCTCGGCTCCGCTTCATTCTACGGTATCCTCTGGCCTCGGACGTTCGTCGCCCAGCTCCGGAACCTCGCTTTCACACTCACCCTCGCTTCGCGGCCTCTCTTCATCCACGCCCGCCATTTTCACCCTCTCGGCTCCAGCCTCACCCGTCTCGACCACGTTTGGGTGGACCTCCACCAGCTGTTTGTACAGCGAATAAACAATCGATTCTTCCGGCTTCCCCAAAGTCTCTTCGTTCGCCGGATACAACCCTGCCACTTCGAACAGGTACTTCGCCGCTGCCACCTGCCCACCCTCCGCGCCCGCGATCAGCCCTCTCAAAATGCCGTTGGATGCCAGCCTTACCCCATTGGCAAAATTCCTCCGTACCTCCGCAAAGTCCTTCGGCTCCTCCGCCTCGGGCGCATTTTTCTCCGGCGCTTGCTCCCTTACCTTTTCATCCTTCCCGCCGCTATCCCCGGATTTCTTCATTCAACCATCCACTCCCAACTACCCCGCCACCAAATAAAAAAGGCACGCTGGGTAGCGCGCCTTGTATAGAGTATTTCTTTTTTCTTAACTCTATAAAACCATTATATCACAAAGCATAGGTACTTTGGGACATTTTTTCAAATTTATTTTCGATTTGTTTTCAGATAGATCCGCAGAAATCGCCTCTTTCCCCCTCTTGACAACTTTTTTGCAAACGTCGCACCGCTTTCATTTCCGCTATTCATAGCGTTTCCCTCTGGACTCCGGAAATCGCTCCAGCAGATCCAGCCTCAGCAAATTCTCGCTCAGCTCATCGATCAATTCCGGCAGCCTCCTCTCCAGCGTTTTGCGCGTGCACTGCAAAATTCGCGCCGCCGTCTCGTGATCGTATTCTTGCAGCACCACCCGGGCAATCAGTTGTCCGTCGAAACCTTGAAGTTTTTTCAAGCACTTCTCCACATCGTGCAGAAAAATCACCCTGGCCTCGAACGTCGTCGCCGTAAACGCGCTGATCTTCGCGCGGAATAACTCTCGCCCCAGCAATGACGGCACTCGCCCCGCCTCCAGCGACCATCGCATGTAACGTCGCAGCAAAGCCATCGTCTTGTTTCGGTAAATCCATAGATCCGGATCGCCTCCCCAATCCTGCGTCCTCGCCCCACCCGCTTCAACCTCAGTCCTCACGGATCCCGGAAAACTGTGCGCGGGTACCGCTGCCACCGCCACCCCATCCATGCTTTGTCCTCGCTCTTCATCACATTCCCGGAAGCGGTTCATGCCACACCCCCGGCTGCATCCATGTCGATTCCGTTCTTTGCCGCGTAACCCTTTAATCCATCGCCGTTTCCCAGTTTCGGACCTCGCGGCACTCTCGCCCTTCCCTCCTCATGCGAAGCCGGCGGCAACTCCGCCATCGCACGCGCACAATTCATGCAATAGATTTCTGGCCCTCCCACCGGGCGCAGCCACAAACCTCCACAGCGTTCGCAGTACTTCAACTCCAGGCTCAACTCGCTCGTCGCAATCGTCTTCGCTCTCACTGCTTCCTCCTAAACCCCGCTCGCATTTCCGGCCAGGGTCGGTTGTGACGCTTTTGCTGAATCACGGACGCCTGCCGCCGACGCAAAAAGCCCCGCGTTCGATCTCCCTCCTCAAAAAAGGAAACCGAACGCAGGGCTCGTTTTTCTTACGACGACCTGCTTGCGCTATTTAATTGTTCCTGCCTATCGCTTCGAGTTGTTGCTCTCCGGCCTACATTTCAGCCGAAGTCTGGCACCCTAACATCGTTTTATTCTCGCGTTGCCGGAAAAAACCCTCCTCATATCCCGACTTTAGAACTCGCCCGTTTTGCACTACCACGCTGATTCGTCCACTAAAGTCCAATGTCATCAATAAACTCTCCATCGCCCCTGAAAGCACCTCAGCCGCTCTAACCTTTCGGCGGAATTCGATGAAGTTTTTCCCTTCGCTGCCGTTATCCCCGCTGCTCATGACCATCCGCCATCCGCTTTCCACAACAAGATGAGTTATAACGTAACGCCAACCTATAGCTCCTCATTTGCGCAGTCAAGGTCGATATACCCAAACGGCTGTGGATATCTTTTTCTAATTAGCGGATTGCTATATGCCATGCTATACTCCGCCGTATGAAATTCCGAGTTCTGCAGGATAATCTCCGCAATACTCTCTGGGAACGCATCGAGGAAGGCGATCTCACCGGCCTCCGTCTCGCCCAGCAAACCGGCTTCAAGCAGGCCCATATCTCAAACTTCCTCAATCGCAAGCGTGGCCTCAGTCTCGAGGGCATGGATCGCGTCCTCGCCGTTCAGCACCTCTCCGTGCTCGATCTGCTCGATCCCTCCGAGGTCAACAAGCGCGCCTCCATCCTTCCTCCCAGCAATGACGAGTTTGAAAACGTCCTGCTCACCGAGGGCGCCATCGCCGCTACCCAGCCCCTCATCACCAGCATGGACGTCAAGGAAATTCTTAAATTCAAGAAAACATTCCTGAAAAAACTGAAGCCGGAAATTGAAGGCGATCGCGAACAGTGGGAACGCTTTGTCGTGATCAAGGCCGACGCCCGGGAAGGTATGAGCATGTACCCGCGGCTTCTTCCCGGAGCCACGCTGCTCATTGACCGCCACTACAACTCACTCAAACCCTATCGTAAGGGCGAGTTCAACATGTACGCCGTTCTCAAGGACGGAACCTGCACTGTCAAGTATGTCGAGATCGCCGGTAGCCAGTTAATTCTGCGTCCTCAGAATCAAGCTTATCCCGTCGACATCATTCCCATTGAGGATGGCAAATCAGCCTGCGATTACCTCGTCGGCCGCGTCTGCCACGTAGGAATTGAAACCTAGAAGTTAAGAAATTAAGGGTCTTCGCAACCGCGGGCAAAATGCATAAAATTGCGTAGTGGTAACAGTATTGCTTGTCATCCCGAGTAAGCGCTTTTTGTGCAGCGAAAGCCTGCCCTGAGCGAAGTCGAAGGGGATCTGGGCGAGGCGCTGACCCAGAAGCGGGAACCTCGCACCGCCCTACTCCGCATTCAAGCTATCGAATATCTTCCACAACTTATCCGCCGTAGCCCGATAAATCAGAAAGCCGCTCCCCACATCTGTAGTTTCCCGGAAGAGCAACTCCCCCCGCCCGTCTCCATCCGCATCCACCACATCAATTAATTCCAGTCGTGGCGTCACATCCAGATGAAACTTGTCGGTCACGCCCGAATACAATTTTCGCAAGTCCCCGTAGATATCGGTCCGCGCCACCACCGTGACGCTATACGGTTCAATCGCGGAAGCGTTTCCTCCCGGCGCCGCAGGCATATGCGCTTCAGCGCTTAAAATCATCACCGGCTGGTTGGTAAGCCACAAATCAAAACCATGAAACTGAACATTCTCTAGCACCGGCTGCGCCGCCTTCCCCGGACTCTTGTGCCCCGCTGCAGCTTTAGGAGTCGCTGGCCGCGCCGAAATCTGATTCTTCGCCAGCGCCGCCACATAAGCCTTCACCGCATCTTCCGCCGCAGCCATCATCTGCTTCAGCCGCTCATCCTCTTCTCCCGTCTTCCAGAAAAATTTATAGGATTGCGGATCGGGCCCCGCCTCATCGGAAATCGCCGCCACCATCCGCATAGGTCCCGCGCTCGCGGGATTAGCCTCAGCCGCTGAATTCCCCACCTCCCGTTTCTTCGCAATCACAGCGTCATCCTCATCAGGCGGAGGCGGCACCGTCGGCTTGCCCCGCCGCAGCTGTGGCCGGTAATAGTCCCCCGACGTCTGGCCAGCCCCTGGGCCACCCGCTGCTCCAGCCGTTTGTTTCCCATTTGAATCCGTAGGCTTGTCCGCAGCCGCCCCATCCGCACCCTTCGCCGTATCCGGCCCCGCTTTCGGTCCGGCAGTAGCGGAACCACTCGCCGGCTGCGAAGATCCCGCTGTCGTGCTTCCCGTTTTCTCGGATGCTCCTGAACCCGCCGTCCCCGGCGCCGCAGTGCCGGATGTCCCCGCGTCAGAACTTGCCCCCGGCTTGGCCGTGTCTTTTCTCGTGAGCCGCGGCGGCGGCTCATCCCCGCTATCGTCCAGCCCCACCGGCTTATCTTCCGCCCTCCGCATGCTCTTCGGAGCCTCAGCCCCCTTCGGCAAATAACTTCCCGTACCCACCCACGGATTCGCGCTGCCCGCTGCTTTGCTGTGCCGCGCACCATTTACCGTAAACAAACCCTCCGAATCCCCCGACTGCTCAGCTTCATACACCGTTCCCGATTCCAGCGCCATCGGCACCGGATCCGCCTTATAAGCGCTGGCATCGTAGAACTTCCCATCGATCAGAATCGCCACCGGAATCAGCGTCCCTTTGCCTCCGCTGTTCAGCTCCAAAACTCCCACCGCACGCGGCTCTTTCCCCTTTTTTAGCTTCTTCTTCTCGGGCGGCTTCACTTCCGGCATTTGCTCCGGACGTTTCAACTGCGGCCGCTCTTGCCCCGTACCCACGGCAGCCGTCCCCGCAAAAAATGCCGCAAGAATTGCCAGAGGAGTGGCGAACCGCCCTAATCTGCGGTATAAGGATTTTCTGGAGAGAACTCTTCCCCACCTCGACGTTGCAACCGCCGGGACCGTGGAAGCGCTCTCCACCCTCGATTGATTCGAATTTTTTTTAAGAAATGAGATGCCCATGAATATCAATATCAATGATAAGGCCCCCGACTTCACTTTGCACGACCAAGACGGAAACGACGTCTCCCTGAAAGCCCTGCGCGGCAAAGTGGTCGTGCTCTACTTCTATCCCCGCGCCGATACTCCCGGATGCACCGTCGAAGCCTGCGCCTTCCGCGACACCTACAAGCAAATCCAGAAGACCGGTGCCGTCCTTCTCGGCATTTCTCCCGACACCTCCAAAGCCCAAAAGAAATTCCAGGAAAAATTCAAACTGCCGTTTTCCCTGCTGGCCGACGCCGACAAAAAAGTCGCCGAAGCCTACGGCGTCGTCCAGGAAAAAAATATGTACGGTAAGAAAGTCATGGGCATCGCCCGCACCACCTTCGTCATCGGACCCGAAGGCAAAATCCAGCACATTTTTCCCAAAGTAAAGCCCGAAGGCCATGCCGTCGAGGTTCTCGCATATTTGAAGGAATCAGCCAAAGGCGCAGCCTAGGCAGCAGCGAAAAAATCACCTTCGAGCAAGGCGGCGTGCGAATTAACTTTTCGATGGAGCGGCGGATAGAAGCTCCGAAGTCCCAGCCCCGCAAGGGGCGGCACGTGAAAGCCCGGCACGGCAGTGCCGGGAAAGAGTGGCAAGTTGAGAGCGAGTCCCGTAGGGACGGCACGAGTTCTCAGCAAACACTTTCACTGCTGCGATAACTCGCGCCAGCTGCGCACGTCTTCGGCCGCCAAACCACCTTCGATCTAACGCACTCCGCGTGCTGCCTGGAAACCCAGTTCGGACAAGGCGCCTAATCGACCTAAGGGAACAAATTTGCTCCGCTCTGCGTAACCTACCAAAGACGTCTTGTCTTCGATCTCTCCTTAAGGAGAAACCATGCTCACCCGAATCAAACTTCTTCCCGCCCTGCTTCTATTAGCGCCTGCCATCAGCCTTGCCACACCGCCGCCGGCCGACACTCACTCCCCCATCGTCATCGTCTTTCAGGACGGCCATCGCCAAACCCTCGACATGTCCGATCTCGCCGCATCGATTTCAAGCCCCCCGTCACCGTCGTTTTCAAAGACGGCCACCAGCAGACCATCTCCTCCACCGACATTGCTCGCATCGAATTCGAACCCGCCGCCAGTCTTCCCGGCCGCAATCACTTCGTCGGCAAATGGAAAGTAGGCGAAGGCAATGGCAGCAACTTCTACATCACTCTCGACGCCAACGGCGAAGCCCGCAAGTCAATCGGCCCCAGCCACTGCACCTGGACTGTAGTAGACGGCGAGGCTCGCATTACTTGGGACGACCGCTGGCACGACGCCATTCGCAAAGTCGGCTCCAGCTACGAAAAGCGCGCCTACGAACCCGGCAAATCTTTCGACGAGACCCCTTCCAATGTCACCGCCGCCACGAACACGCAACCTCAACCGATCTAGCCTTGATCGAGCCTCTCGATTCCGAGGCTGGCGGCAAAACTCGAACTTTTGAATTAATTTTGCTGTTTGCTCTTGGGTGGCTCAGCGGTTTCACCGCTGCGACAACTTCTTCGTTGTGATCAGCATTTCTTCACCTCCCGCGGAAAACAAACTGCCCACTAACCACTATCGCTGATCACTCTAGTACAATGCTTTCGTGATTAATGCGGTTCGCATCGGTATTCTCGGCGACTTCAATCCCGAATTCCCCTCCCACCACGCCACTTCCGCTTCCCTCCAACACGCCGCCCGCAAACTAAATCTCCCAATCGACTCCGAGTGGATTCCCACCCCATCCCTGATTGTCCCCGGCGCGGAGAAAACCCTCGAATCCTTCGACGGCTTCTTGGCCTCCCCCGGCAGCCCCTACAAAAGCTTCGCCGGTATGCTCAAAGGCATCGAGTTCGCCCGCCGCCGCGACTGGCCCTTCCTCGGCACTTGTGGCGGATTTCAATACGCCCTCATCGAATTCGCCCGCAACGTCCTCGGTATCGCCGACGCCGACAGCGCCGAAAATAACTCCGGCTCCAAAAATATTGTCATCTATCCCGTCGCCTGCGCCGTCCCCGATCGCCAAGGTAACGCTCCCAAACTTTCCGGAGTCATTCCTGAAATCCGCCTCCGTCCCGGCTCCTACCTGCAATCCTTCTACGGTAAAGACAAAGAAATCGTTACCGAGGAATTCTTCTGCAACTTCGAAGTCAATCCCGACTACGAATGGGCCGCCATGGAAGCCGGATTCCCCATCGTCGCCCGCGGCAGTCAAGGCGAAATCCGCGCCATCGAATCCCCCACTCACCGCTTCTTCATCGCCACCCTCTTCCAGCCTCAACTATCTTCGACCGAAAAAACTCCTCACCCCGTAATCCTCGCCTTCGCCCAGGCCGCCGCCGATTGGGGCCGCAAAAAACTCGACGACAGCGTCCTAGAGTAGTCGTATGCGGCGGACACTTCTGTCCGCCGTCTTTGACTTTGGTTGACCTCTGAATCCAGCACATCCAGAGTGTCGCGATTGCCCTTTGTGAGCCGCCTTTGGCGACGCCTTTCGTGTAGTGGCGCAGTTCGCGGTTGGAATCTGTGTTGAAGTTTTGGCGTCATCTCGAAGCCCCGCGTTCTCACCAGCGGGGCGAGACATCTCCCGTGGCAGCGGCCCTTCCTAAAACAAAACTGCACACTACCATCTTTCGTCGCTCCCTGGGAAATTACCGAAAATTAATCTATTCCTTAACGCCCCTCCCTAAAGTTTCCCGCCCCATCGCCGATCTATGTCTTCATATGGTGAATCCAGTTACCAACCTAAACCAGAGCCATCCTCGAAGCCGCAAAATCAGCCGCGCCTAAGCCTCAGCAATCGCAGCAGCGTAGTCCGCAACCTTCGGATACTGTCGCGCTGAAAAGCACTGGCACGGCGAATAGCTCCGGCGACAGTCACTAATCCAAAACCAAACCAACCCCTCGTACGCGTTGCACCGCAATAAAAATGGAGGACGGGTACGCCCGTCCTCCATTTTTATTTATCGGAATAATGTCTCGGCGAAGTCCGCCCCTACGCCGCCTTAATAAACTTCAGCGAAGCCGAATTCATGCAATACCGCAGCCCCGTCGGCTTCGGACCATCGTCAAATACATGCCCCAGGTGCGCGTCGCACTCCGTACACGCAACCGCCGTCCTCACCATGCCAATGCTCATATCGGAAATCTCCCGCACATTTTCTTTCGCAATCGGCTCCCAAAAACTCGGCCAGCCCGTCCCTGAATCGAACTTCGTTGTCGAACTGAACAGCGCATTGTCGCAGCAGATGCAGCGGAAAATCCCCTTGTCATGCAGATTCCAGTACTTCCCGCTATACGCCAGCTCCGTATCGGCCTCACGCGTAATCTCATACACTGCCGAAGGCAGTTGCTTTCGCCACTCCGCGTCCGTCTTTACCACGCGCGCAATCTTCACCTTCGCCAGCCGCTTCCCGTCGACAGAGAACTGAACAATCGTCACCTCCGCGGGCTCCGTCTTCGCCGCCTCCGCAATCACATGCGGACGCCGCAACGAAAACAACGCCGCCCCTCCCAGCGCCGCCCCCACCCCCGACAAAAATAATCTCCGCCCTAAATTAACCTGACCTTCCCCACCATCTGACTCAAACATATCCCCTCCACTCACTGCAATGTCGCTGACGCGCGCTGCCTTTTGGGTGGCGCAACGCTTCAGCGCTGCGCTAAATAGCCCCGAAGAAAATTGTCATCCTGAGCGAGACGCTTTTTGTCTCGCGAAAGATCTGGGCGCGCCGCGCGATTCGCCCGCGTTCTTTGCGGGGAATAACTCGCGCGTTTTGCGCGCATCCTTAATCACCCTAATCACCCTCTACTTCCCCGTATACAAATCCGGAAACTCCCGCCGCAAATTCGCCACCTTCGGCGCATCGTTAAACATTATGTACGGATCGTTCGGGTGAATCGTCGCATAATTCTGGTGATACCCCTCCGCCGTATAAAACGCCTTCAGCGGCACCACCTGCGTCGCAATCGCCTTCCGGAAAACCTTCGCCGAATCCAGTTGTGCAATATAGGCCTCAGCAATTTTCTTCTGCTCATCGTTCCCATAAAAAATCACCGACCGGTACTGCGTCCCGGAATCCGGCCCTTGACGGTCTACCTCCGTCGGATCCAGCGCCACCGAGAAAAACACCCGCAGCAACTCCCCATAAGTCACCTGCGACGGATCGTAAACAATCTGCACGCTCTCCGCATGTCCCGTCTGCCCGCTGCTCACCTCTTCATAATCCGGATTCTTCGCCGTCCCCCCCGCATATCCCGAGGTCGCGCTCACCACGCCCTTCACATGTTGAAACACCGCCTGAATTCCCCAAAAACATCCGCCCGCCACCACCGCCGTCTCCTTCGCCGGAGCCGTCGCCCGCGCCTCATCCGCCACCGGACCCGGCACCGCCGCCCCACTCCCCGCCCGGCAAGCCACCGCCCCCGCCAATACCGTCAACACCATCGCAAACATTCGCACCGAAGATCTCGACATAATTCCTCCCGTTCTCGCTTATTAGACTTACGAATCAAAAGGAAGTTTCGGATGTATCCGCCGGGTAAAGCCCGCATCTGTGGAACGGACACTCCTGTCCGTTGCCGTTGATCTTGATATCGCCGCTCGTATTGCCCTACCGATCTAATCGCACTTATACACTTCAAGCCAGTAGCTAAAGCCTAATACCAAAGCCACTTCTTCCCTTGACATTCGCCTTACATTCGCCAACAATACCAGCATGGCCATCACACGCAGGCAACGCGAAGTGTATGACTTCATCTCCCGCTTCGTCGCGGAGCATCAATACTCCCCCTCTTTCGAAGAGATTAAAGTCGGCCTCGGTCTCAATTCACTGGCCACCGTGCACAAGCACATCACCAATCTCGAGAAAAAAGGTTTGCTCACCCGCGACTACAATCGCAGCCGCTCCATCGACCTCCTCCCGCCCAAGGGCCGCCTCAAACAAGCCATGAGCGTCAACACCGGCCTGGTTCTCCCGCTCCTCGGCCGCATCGCCGCCGGTCAGCCCATCGAGGCCATCCAGAACAATGAAACCATCTCCCTCGCCGATTTCGTCCGCTCCAAAGAAGTTTTCGTCCTCGAAGTCCGCGGCGATTCCATGCAGGATGAAGCCATCCTCGATGGCGACTACGTTTTAGTCGAGAAACTGAAGACCGCTCACAATGGCGATATCGTAGTCGCTCTGGTCGAGCAAACCGACGCCACCCTGAAGCGCTTCTACCGCGAAGGCGACAACATCCGCCTCCAACCCTCCAACATCAGCATGAAACCAATCATCGTCCCCGCGGCGTCGGTGGAAGTTCAGGGGCGAGTGATTGGAGTTCTGCGGAAGTACTGAACTTGTGATTGATAATTTCCCGACAATTACTTTCGACACAAGTGCCCACAACCGACTCGCTGACGATCCGCGTTCCGAGTTGGTAATCGCAGGAATAAATTCGGGGCTGTGGTTTCGTTTCGCTGGATCAAGCGTTGAAGAGCTGTATGCCTGCCCCGGCCCGAGACGTAGCAAGCTTTTTGAGAGCTGCCGGCGCCTTCAGCGTGGTCCCAGCCGATGCCTTCTTGCTAGCAATCTGCTGATAAAGAAGTTGATCTTGGCTCACTTCGATGATCCCGCAAATTTCGATTGGAACGCCGTAAATGTTGGATATGCCGCTGACGAGGAACTAATTCGCAATTACGAGCGCTTCGATAACGAGCAAGTGTCAAGGAAGCAGAGGAAGTTCCAAAGGGAGAGAAGGACACTGGACAAGCAGGAACGTGAGCGGCAACGCGTTTCCCTACGTCCAAGAATTCAGGAAATCTTCGGAAGGCACTGCGAGGCGCCTCCGGCCTCCTTTCAACCCGCGTTCGCACAACTAAGAGACGGCCCGACCTCTGTGGTGACGGCCCGGGCGGCACAGCGGTATTACAATCTGGTCCGAACGATGGACACTGACAAGGCAACTGCCGAGAAATTCATGAACGCCTGCCCACCATTCCGTGCACTAGTCTATGCAAAGTTCATACCGTGGTACAACACTGCGGTCCGAGAATATTCCGTAGGAGACGAGTTGAGCGCGGGAGCCAACGATTTGTACATGAGCGTATATCTCCCCTACTGCGACATGTTTATTACAGGCGAAAAGTATGGCGAGCAAGAGAAGTGCTTACGCGAGGTCGCAGTAGCTGCCGGCCTGGAAACCAAGGTTCTCTCATACGACGACTTTTGCGACAACTTCCTGGTCGCAGCATAGACTAGATTCGGCCTTCAAATAGGAACGCCCGAGATCACTCCCGGGCGATGTCTTGGCTGAAAACTGATGGCTGACCGCTGACAGCTCCCTTACCCAATGTGCCGGTCAATCGCCTGCGCGATCGCATCCTTCGGACGGTACCCCACAAGTTGCTCCACAACCTGCCCGCCCTTAAACACCAGCAGCGTAGGAATGCCCGTCACCTTATACCGCATCGGCGTCGAACTATTCGAGTCAACATCCATCTTCCCGACCTTGAGCCTGCCCTGATAATCCTTGGCCAACTCTTCGACCACCGGAGCCAGAGCGCGGCACGGGCCGCACCATGTTGCCCAAAAATCTACCAGCACCGGCGTTTCCGATTTCAGAACATCCGCGTCAAAGTTCGCATCCGTCACTTCGACGATTCCATTGCCTGCCATTTAAGTTCTCCTCGTTGTAAGCGTCGCTCACGGTGGACACTCCCGAAAACCGAGATGCCCCGCCACACCTGGCGATCTCTAGCGAATAAGTGCTGCCCTTCTTAGACTTAAGATCAAGGACTATCTATTATCGCACTTCGGTTTGATGCCCGGCGATGCCGAAAGTCGCAAAAACCACCCCCGCCCGGTTTGCCCCTGCATCCGCCGTCTTCGGAAAGAACCCTCCCCTAAAAGATAAACTTCACCGCCGCCTGCATCAGTCTCGGAGCTGCCGCACTCACCACTTCCCCAAACGTCGCGCTATTGATATTGCCATTCACCGAGGGCGGCCCGTAAAACTGCGCGTGGTTGAACACGTTGAACCCCTCAAAACGAAACTGTAGCGACTTGACCTCGCTGAGCTTCACACTCTTCAACAGCGCCATATCGTAGTTGTCGATTCCCGGACCATAAAAGAATCGCCGCTTCGCATTCCCCGGCTCTCCCAGCGGCTGGAGGCTGAAAAGGCTGGTGTTGAAATAAGATCGCCCATTGCGCGGATCGCGATTGAGCTCCAGCGCTCCCGGAGTGTACTGGGGTTCGTCCACCCCATAATTGTTCACCCCGTTCGGTTCGCTTCCCAGCAGCGAATTATCGCCATAGTTGTAAAGCGTCACCGGAAAGCCCGTGCTGAACCGTGTCACGCCGGAGATCGCCCATCCCTCTGTCCAGCGGTTCGACCGCCCGAAAAAATGCTCCAGTGGCAACTTATAGTTGTAGCTCACCACAAAATTGTGCTTCACGTCGAAAGCCGACAAAGCCCGGCTCAGCGCGGGATTGATCGGATTAATCTCTTCTCCCAGATTCGAAGCCTGATCGAGCGACTTTCCGTACGTGTATCCGCCAAGAATCTCCAGTCGCTCGCTCGTGTGCCGCAGAGTCACTTCGAGCGCGTTGTAATTCGAATTGCCGACCGTCGCCTGATTCGTATCGCTGCCAAAGTTCGAGCCCAGAGGAGCCCGGGTCCCGTTAATCGTCGTCCCCGAAATTGTCTGGTAACTATTGCCTTCAAGAAACGGCCCACAAGGTGTTTGCTGGGGTTGAGGAGGCGGCTCCGCCGCAAGGTTCGCAGGATTGCTCAGGAACAAACCTAGCGCCGGATCGCCCGGATTCGCTTCCACCAGTGCCAGCAACCGATGCCCCTGCGTGCCCACGTAACTGGCGCTGAATACTGTGTTCGATGAGATTTGCCGCTCCACCGAAAACATATACTCCTCGGTATACGGAATACGGTTGCTCGTCGGATATGCCGGCAGCCCGCTGATCGGTTCGTACTGCGACCAATCGATGTTCGCATCCGGATGCCTCGCCGAAGAGTTGAGCGGGGCGAATTGCACCGGAAAATATTGGCTGCCTTGGCGCGTCGACGCCGAGATAAACGGCGTCGCAAATAGCGGTGGAGTCGGACTCGTGTACGTTGTCCCGTAAGGCGCATTCGCGGCGAGTACTCCCACCGTTAGCGCTTCGATCGCGGTATAAAAAGTTCCAAAACCGGCGCGGACACTGGTCTGCCCCGGACCTCCGACGATTTTCCCCAGAATTGAATCCGCAGCCGCATTCGGCGAGTAAACTATCCCAACCCTCGGCGCAAAATCCTTGTTGCCCGCCGGAGCCAGCGTGCGCGGAACTCCCGGATCGCCCGGATAAAGAATCCCCTCGGGCGCGGTCGGAAAAACTACAGATTGCCGCCCCGGCTCCAACGTGGATATCTGATTGTATTTCTCGTACCAGGGTTCGATCCGGTCCCAGCGCAAACCATAATTGACAGTCAGGTTTGGCCGCAGCCGCCAACTATCCTCCGCGTAAAGTCCCAAATACTTATTCCGTCCGTAAAAGGGTTGCAGTTGGCTCTGGTTGTATTGTGTAGGCGCGCCGAGTAAAAAGTCGGCGAAGTCCGATCCTGTCTGGCTGCCGAAGAAGGAAAAGCTGCCGTTGAACTGCGCAATGGCGTGAGTGTTCACTTCATCGAAGTGAAACTCGCCGCCGAACTTGACGGTGTGCCTTCCCGCCACCTTCGAAAAATTATCCAGCCATTGGTAGGTATTGTTCGTCTGTGTCAGCTCATTCGTGTTCGTTCCAATCGAATAGTTATTGAAGACGATATTCTCCACTCCCTGGGTTTGCGGCGAAAGCGGCACAATGCCTCCCTCATCCCCCGCTGCGAAACCCTGAGAAGCCAGGCTCACGCCCAATCCGCCCTGCGGCGACCCAGGTTGTTGGCATCGCGCAAATAGCTGAAGCGGAATTCGTTCACCGCCGTACTGCTCAGCGTCCGGGTGTTGCCCAGGTTCAGCAACTGCGCTCGCCCTAAATTCAGCGCATTGAAGCCCGGAACACTTGCCCCGCCCTGCGCCGTGGGATATGGATTCTCCTGAGAAAAGTCATCGAGAAAGTAGTACGCCGAGAACAGTCCCCACTGCGTGTTCGCGTCCAGCCGAACCGCTCCTTTATCGTCATGCAGTGTTTGGTTATAAGCCGATGTCGAGAAAACATTCCCCGCCTGATTGGGCTTCGGAATATATTGCAGCAGATTCTGCGCCGGAGCCGACCACGCCTTCACCGGAATTTGCAGTGTCGGCAGCACGCAGGCCGTTTCGGTATTGCAGCCAGGAAAATAATAAGGTTCGCCCACCGAAACCGGATGTCCCAAATTCCCCGTCAGCATGCTGGCCCAGTTTGGGCCGCTCACCGTCACCGGCACGATCACCGATGTCCCATTCACATTTTCCGTGCTGTAAAAAGAGTTGGCCAGGTCCGACAAATTGCCCATGCGGTCCTGCACCGAAGGCACCGGAATTAATCCCGTATCCACACCCTGCGTCTGCCGCGTGCCTTGATAGTCGGAATAAAAGAAAATCCTATTCCTGCGAACCGGTCCGCCGAGCGTGCCCCCGAACTGGTTCTGCTTGAACGACCCTCGCGTCGGAGAAAAATAATTGCGCGCGTCCAGATCCGTGTTCCTCAGGAATTCGAACAAATCTCCGTGAAACGTATTGCTCCCCGACTTGGTTATCACATTGATTTGCCCGCCGCTATATTCCCCGTACTCGGCGTCGAAATTATTCGTCAAAATTCGGAATTCGGCGATCGAATCTAAGTTCGGAATAATCGCCGTACCCATATTCACGTCTTCCTCCACATCGCTGCCGTTCACCATAAAACTGTTGGCGAACTCCCTCTGTCCGTTGATCGATACCGTCCCCGGATTCAAATCTCCCGACGGCGAAAGCGCACTCACGCCCACATCCTGAACTGTCGTGGAGGTCACAGTCGTCCCCGGAGCCACGCCCGGTTGCAGCCCCAGCAGATCGGTAAAGCTGCGCCCGTTCAGCGGAACGCCAGTCATCGTCGAGCTGCCAATCACCTCGCCCATCTGGGAACTGGACGTTTCAACGTGCGCCGCATTCTCGCTGACCGTAATGGCCTCGCTGCGTTCTCCCACTTGCAAAACAATATCCAGCACCAGCGAGCTATTGGCATCGAGCGCGATTCCTGTTCGAAGGTACGGCCGGAAGCCGGAGTAATTAACTTCGAGTGTGTAGTTGCCGACCGGAAGCACCGGAAAACTGTATGCGCCCCGTTCATCGGTTGCGCGGGATTGCCGCACTGCTGTGCCGGAATTGACCACCGTGACAGATGCTTTCTCAATCGCCCCACCAGATTGATCCTTGATCGTTCCGGAAATACTTCCCGTCACCCCGGCCAAAGCGCAGCCCAGCAAACACAGCAGCACGCACAGTCCACCCCGCCAAATTTTGCACAAATCTCGCATACGCATTCGCCGCTACGCCAAACTCCTGATCGAATAACTCGGTAGCGGTGCAGTTTGCCTTGTCATCCTAAACAAGCGTTTTTCCACAGCAAAAGCCTGACCTGAGCGAAGTCCAAGGGGATCTTGGCGAGCCGCGCGACTCTACGGAGCCTGCCCTGAGAGAGCGACAGCGACCGAAGGGCCGTTTGGCTCGTTTCCTTACCACTACCAACTCTAGTTGCAAATCAGTCGCATCTAGAGTACAAATTGATAATGACGGACATCTCTCCGTGCCGTCAAGAATTACCGGAAGATTCCGTCGCAATGCAATTGCGACTAGTTGCAACCGCGCGGGAGTTTTCTTATGCCCTTACCTCAAACCGCGATGCCCGGTCGCCTTCAGGCCCACTTTGCCGAGCGCGGCATCCGCATGACCCAGCAGCGCCGCGCCATTCTCCGCGTCATGGAAACCGCCACTAAACACCTCGACGCAGCCCACCTGCTGCGCAAGGCCCAGAAACTTGACGCCAGCGTGGATCGCAGCACCGTCTACCGCACCCTACAACTCCTCAAGCGCCACGGCCTCATCGACGAACTCGATCTCATGCACATCCACGGCGAAGGCCACTACTACGAGCGCAAGCTAAACCGCGACCACATCCACATGGCCTGCCTGCGTTGCGGCAAAATCATGGAATTCGTCAGTGATATTTTTGAGAATCTGAAGTCCCAGGTGGAAAAAGACTGCCGCTTCCGCATCGTAGTCTCGCGCCTCGAAATCGGCGGCTACTGCTCCGCCTGCTCCAAGTGAGGGAGGTAGGATAAGTCCCAAATTCAGCCGCGAAGCGGCGCAAGAATGCAGCCCACGGCGCAAGCCGTGGGTCGAAGGAGGGAGCGAGAGTAAGCCCCGGCGGGGCGAAAGAGCGACTATGATACAGACTACCGAAGGAGCGGCAGGAGCTGTCCCGCACACTCTTCACCGCAGCGATACCGCGAAAAATACATGCGCGGGCTTTGATGCTTAGGGATGCTCTCCGCTGCCTGCCCGGCATTATCCCAAATAGAAAAAAGCGCCTCGGACTTTTCAGTCCAAGACGCCTCGGCAGCCCTCCCCCAGAACTGCCAAACCACTCTTGGATAGTAGGATTAGCTCTTTTTTTTGTAAACGTCACTTTGGTAATCGGGGTTTGTTCGCAAGTGGGAGGAATTATCGCTGCCTGCGCCAGCTCTGTCCCGCATCGGACGTCGTCCACGTCTCGGCATTGGAAGTCGAGACTTTCCCGTGTCGCGGATCTGAAAATTCAATGCTGATCACATCTCCCGTCAGCCCGGCTCCCTCGCTCGAAGGCGTTACCCGAGTCCAATTATTTCCACCATCCACCGTGTGATACAGCGCGCCGCCGGAACCCCCAGTCCACACTTCCAATCCGGAAGCCGACACGGCGCGGAATACAACCGCCGGACTCGCGGCAGCCGAACCCTTGCGATTCTGCTCCGCTTGACTCAGTCCTGCGTCCTTCGCGAAAGAACCGCCAGCCGTCCCTCTTAAAGCCGGATTCACATCTTCCCACGTATTTCCCCCATCGAAAGACCGCTGCAACCCACCGGAAGCACTTACCGTCCACTGCGGCAACTCGCGCACCATAAGCGCAGCCGAATTCTGTAAAGGCCCCGGTGCCGCAAACCGTGGCGTCGGCGCACCTGACGCCTGCCCCACCACAGGATTCTTGGCTTTGACCACATCTAAATCGGCGGAGTTCCTGCTCTGCAACGCCAATTCAGGCTGATTCTGCGCGACTACATTCGATTCCACTCTCGCCGAATCCGCATTGACGCCACCCTTCGCCGGCTGCACCTGTACCGGTTCTGACGTTGCACCGGCCACGACCTGCTGCCGCGGCACGGGAGCCCCATTCTGCGCCTGCCCCGTATCCTCCGCACCCGGTACGAATGCATTCCGCTTCATCGCAAATCTTCCGCCAGCCTTGCCAATCCCGCCCGCAGACCCGCTTGCAACTCCCATTCCACCGCCGCTCCCACCCCCGTATCTCACGACTTTTTTAGCTTCATCCCTACGACCTTGCCTTACATCAGTCGCCCTTCCAGTCAATGTCTCCCGGCCCAGCGAGTCCAATACACGCTTTTTCCTCTTAACTTGCGCCGCGCCCTGCGTAGAGGTCGGCTCACTCAGAACCGCAGGCGCTATGTTCGAATTCACAGTATTAGAAGCCACCATCTTTCGCTGATTCTGATGCGAATATTGCAACACCCCAACCAACATCACCGCTAGAACTCCCGCCGCCACGGCACCCCAACGCAGCCCCGGCCACCTCAACCACGCCACTGAAGACTCCCCTGCGGACGCCGGCACAACCGCAATCTCATTCTCCGGCCACGCCAGCGCAAACACATCTCTGCAATCGCCACACAACGCAAGATGTTCCATCACGCTCTCGCGTTCTCGCCCTGCAAGCGACCGCTCCGCAAACGCCGTCAACAAATCCGCGTCCGGATGCTCGCCCACCGGCGTCGCTTCCTGCAACCTTTTCACCACGAATTTTGGAACGTTTTCCATTCTTACTTCCGGGAAGGGCACGACTTCAGTCGTGCCGCATCAACGCAATTAAGATAAGCGTTTTACCGCCTGGCGAATGCTTCGTGCCCAAACCCATCTTCTCCCTCACGGTTCCACGACCCGCTTCTCCCTCTTCCGGGAGAACGCCTCAGCCGCCGATTCTTGCGCCAGACTTCGCCGAATATCTACTCGTAAATCCCTCACATCCACCTCCAAAGCCTCTTCCGCCTGCCGGCGCCCCATGCCCTGTTGCATCATGTTACTCAAGATTTTCTTCCGCAACCCCTTAGCCAACTTGTCCACCTTCCGGCTGATCGTCGATTCATGTACCCCTAGCATCCGTGCAATTTCCGCCAGCGTCCGCCCATCCAGAAAATAAGCCGCCAGCACCATCCTTTCCTCGCTGGAAAGCCCCGCCAGCGCCGCGTCCGTCGCCTTCTCCAGCCGCAAGTCCGGCGACACCGTCGCCTCCGGCTCCGGCGCCGCAAACTGCGATCCCTCCTCGCCTTCTTCGTCCAGGCTCACCAGCCGCTTCGTCCGCCGGTAGCGATTCACAAACTCCTGCGCCAGCACCGTCCGCAACCATCCCTCCAGCGACCCTCGCCCGGTAAAAGATGCCAGCTTCGAAACCCGCTCCCCGCCCCGCATCCCAGTCCCGTAGAGTTCCGCGTAGAGCGTATCCGCCAACTCTCGCGCCGCCGAATCCTCTCGCGCAATCCGCAGCGCCGCTTGATAAAGCTTTTCCCGGTAGCGCGTCAGAAAAATCTCCCACGCCGTATTGTTCCCTGCCGCGCAAGCCCGAGCCAGCGCAAGCTCCTCCACCCGCACCGTCAGCAGAAAATCGCGCGCCTCCCGCTCACTGCTTCCCGCAGGCAAATACTTCGTGGCAACATCGCACAGAATCGCGCCAAACACTTGCGGCGCTACACCAACCCGCTCGCACCCACTCTTCACGCACAACTCCGCTAGCATCTCGGAAACTGTCGCTTGCACCGCCGTGGAGATTGGTTTCATTTCGCCCATGTAGACAGTAGAAGAGAAGAGATTACGACGAACAGGCCATTCGTGCACCAGCAATTCATTAGACGCTTGCAATTTTAATTTAGGCCGCAAGCTTTCATTTTCCTACCGTTCTTCCCGCGAATCGACACGGAGGCGCGCTCGGCAAAGTCCTCCTGAAACCGGGTGCGCCTCTTCTTGGGGAGGATCCCAATGAAGTTGCGAATAATGAAGTCACGAGTAATGAAGCCGCGAATGTTTCTGCCATTCGCGTTCTTCCTGCCCATCGTTGGCCTGATCGCCATGGGTCTCGTCACGCTAAACCCAAATCCCGTTCACGCCGGCGAGCAAACCTCCGCATCCACCTACAAAGTCCTGGACCCAATACGTCACGGATCTCTAACCGTTTTCCCCGTGGTCGCTCCCAGGTCTTACAACACGGGCGAATTTCTCACGCTCGATGAAGGCCTGCGCTCCGGCGAAGTCGTCGTCACCGAGTATGGAAATGTTCGCGGCCTCCGCCGCCGCCGCACCACACCCGTAATGCAGCATGAGTCCGCCGAAGTTAACCGCCTTGTCCTAATCAACAATTCCAAACAGCCGCTCCTGCTTCTCGCCGGCGAAATCGTCACCGGAGGCAAGCAAGACCGCGTGATCGGCAAAGACCGCATCGTCCCCCCCGAAAGCGATCCCGTCGATCTCAGCGTCTTCTGCGTCGAGCCCGGCCGCTGGGTCGCAACCAGCAATCAATTCGGCGCTTCCGGAACCACCTACGCAGGAGGCAGCGGCGGTGGCATGGGCGTCACATC
The DNA here is from genome assembly GCA_963818235.1 of uncultured Acidobacteriaceae bacterium. Taxonomy (GTDB): domain Bacteria; phylum Acidobacteriota; class Terriglobia; order Terriglobales; family Acidobacteriaceae; genus Sulfotelmatobacter. The sequence continues at coordinate 85,522 of CAWFRI010000003.1, read as the reverse complement.
CGGAACTCTCATGGCCCAACCCTCCGTGCGCGCCAAAGCCATGGGTGACAAAGATCAGAACCAGGTCTGGGCAGAAGTAAGAAAGCAGCAGCAATCCATGGCGGTCGAAGTAACCGCAGCCGCTCCTCGGGCGAGTACGGACGAAATCCGCTCCACCAGTTCCTACGCTCGCGTCATGGAGAACAAAGACGTAAAAGAAAAAGTTGACGAAGTCGCCAAACCGATCGAGCAGAATTATCAAAGCCTCATCAAGCAACTGCGCGATCGCAAAGCCGTTGGCGTAGTCGTCGCCGTCAACGGCCACATCATCTGGGCCGATGTTTTCGCCAGTACCGAACTGCTCGAAAAATATTGGCCCAAGCTGGTCCGCTCCTATGCCTCCGAAGCCGTCGTAACCCGCGCCAAGGGCGGCGAGGCCACCCAGTCCCAGGCACAAGCATTCCTTGCAGATCTGGAGGGCCGCCACGAAACCATCGAGAACGAACCCGGAATCTACCGTCACACCGAAGTCAACGGCGACGGCTTCAAAGCCTTCTCGTTAACATCGCTCCTGCCAAAAACCGGCTTCGACATCCACATCGCCAAAATGGCAGAGTGAAAAAACAGCGGTCAACAATCAGTGGCTAGTGATCAACGATTAGTGATTAGTGGATCTTGGATCTGCTTTTGGATGGCGCAGAAGTTCACCGTTTGCGATACATTCTCTATCCCTGATGGGTGGCCTTCAGCCCCGAGAGAGCGCACTGGTCACTGACCACTAGCTACTAATCACTGGCTACCGATTACTGCCCGCTGTCTTTTCATACCATCCCCGCCACGCCTCCGAATCGTTCGGCAACCGCTCTCCCGTAATATCGCCCAACGCCTGAAACGCCCACCCTCGAGTCTGTGTGTCCAGCGCCTCATCACCAGAAAATTGAATCAGCTGCGGCACCGCAATCATTCTCTGCTCATGCGTGAACATCCCCGATTCCGCCAGACTGCAAGCCGCTCGCTCCCGCACCATCGCGGAGGGATCATCGCGCATCGCCTCGAGCAACGGCGCAACCGTCGAACTTGTTCCCACTAAAGCTAACCCCTCGACCGCCCACCGCCGCGAGTCCTCAGCAACATGATCGGCCCGATCGTCAGAATCTTTCAAATGGGCACTCAATACTCCAACCACGCGGTCCGTCTCCACTCCCCGGTTCGCCAGCAACCCCAAACTCCACAAAGCCCAAATTTTCTTCGCGTGCTCTGCGGAACTCGCCTGCCGCACCAGCGCATCCACCACTGCTTGGCTCTTGTTCAGCCCATAAGCGGCCAGTTGCACCTCCACCGCCGAATCCCTCACATCCCTGTCCCGCGAGTTCAGCGCCGCCGTAGTCAGCTGACCCAGTTGTGCATCCCACTTAAGTTTTCCCCGCCAGCCATCAACCCGCTCCTCAATCTGGTTGGTCGCCCCCTCGGACCGCCCAACCGCCCGCTCCAGTAAAATTTCCGCCTGCCTCTGCGGCTTCTGCCCATCAAGGTCGCCATCGAACGCTACCGCAGACGAGATCTCAACATTCTTCTGCGTCGCCAACGGTCGCGAAAATTTCCCCCAAATCGTCGCCATCCCCCCGGTGCTCGAAGCCGCTACCGCCAGCCCGATTCCCGCCATCATCACCGCCAGATGCAGCCCCCGCAACGCCGTTTTGCCGCGCACAGAACACCCACCTCCGCTCGCTTCCTGCGAGTCAGTTTCCGCGCTCAATCCCGCCAAATCATAGTCCGGCGTCGGCCGTAGCCGCAGGTCTATTCCCGCCCCACCGTCACCCTCCGCCGAGTTCCGCCGACAAACATCCATGATGCAGAGTTTAGGCAGGCCTGAGAATGCGGTAAAGTTACTTCAGGGTCCCGCCCATCTGAATTAGATGCACCGGCGCGGCTACCTGCGGCCCAGGAACGGCATCGGAGTAAACGCCGTCGGCTCGCGCACTTACTCGCAAAGAAAGTGACGGAGGAAGGAAGAATGTCTGCCAAAACAAATTTCTTGCGCGGTTGGCTCCCGGCTTCTCTGATTTTGATTCTCGCAGCGGCGGCCATCGCGGCTCCCCGCCCCGGTTACAAAATATCCAACACCTACAAAGTCGGCGGCAATGGCGGCTGGGACTATCTCACTGCCGATGCCGCTGCCCGTCGCCTTTACATCTCCCGCTCGACCCACGTCATGGTTCTCGATCTCGATTCCGGCAAAACCGTTGGCGACATCCCTGATACTCCCGGCGTCCACGGCATAGCTCTCGCCCCCGAACTCGGTCGCGGCTTCACCAGCAACGGTCGCGAAGGCACCGTCAGCATTTTCGATCTGAAAACCCTGACTACCACCAACAAAGTAAAAGTGGGAGACAATCCCGACGCCATCCTCTACGATCCCGCCACCAAACGCGTCTTCACCTTCAACGGCCGCAGTCAGGATTCAACCGCCATCGACGCCACCAACGGCACCGTCCTCGGCACCATCAAGCTCGACGGCAAGCCCGAGTTCGCCGCCAGCGATGGCAAAGGCGGAGTCTTCGTCAACATCGAAGACAAAAGCGAACTCACCGCAATCGATGCCGGCAAGTTGCAAGTGAAAGCCAAGTGGCCCCTCGCACCCTGCGAATCCCCCTCCGGTTTGTCCATGGACAAAAAGAATCGCCGCCTCTTTGTCGGCTGCGATAACAAAATCATGGCCGTAGTCGATGCCGATTCCGGCAAAGTCCTCGCCACGCCCGCCATTGGCGGCGGCGTCGACGCCACCACCTTCGACGCCGAAACCGGCTTCGCCTTCGCCTCCTGCGGAGAAGGCGTCCTAAGCGTGATTCAGGAAGATTCCCCCGCTCAGTTCACCGTGGCGGAAACCGTTCCCACCCAAAATGGAGCCCGCACTTTGGCGCTTGACTCCAAGACTCACAATGTCTATGTCGTGACGGCAAAGTTCGGTCCGCCTCCCGCCGCCACTGCCGATAATCCCCACCCCCGCCGCTCGATCGTGCCCGATAGCTTTGTGGTTCTTGTCTTGAGCAAATGAAACTCACACTCACCAACATGTTCAATTCCTGGAAATCGGCGATTTTTCTTGGGCTCGCAATTCTGCTCGCGCAGATTTGCCTCGTGCAGACCTGCGCCGCCTATTCCGTGCTCACTCACGAAGAAATCGTCGACCTCGCCTGGAAAGATACTCTCCTGCCCCTCCTGAAAAAACGCTTTCCCGCTGCCACCGATGACGATCTCAAGCAGGCCCACGCCTTCGCTTACGGCGGCTCCGTCATGCAGGACATGGGCTACTATCCCTTCGGCAGCAAATATTTCAGCGACCTCACCCACTACGTTCGCAGCGGCGACTTCGTCATCAATCTCGTCAAGGATTCCACCGACCTCGACGAATATGCCTTTGCCCTCGGCGCTCTTGCTCACTACTCCGCCGACAATTGCGGTCATCCCACTATCAATCAGGCCGTCGGCCTCGAGTTCCCCAAACTCCGCAAAAAATACGGCCCTGTCGTCACCTATGAAGAGAACCCCAAAGCCCACATCCGCACTGAGTTTGGCTTCGACGTCACCCAGGTCGCCAAAAATCGCTACACTTCCGACCGCTATCACGACTTCATCGGCTTCGAAATTTCCAAGCCCGTCCTCGAACGCGCTTTTCAAGACACTTACGGCATCCCGCTCACCGACGTCCTGTCCAAAGAGGATTTGTCCATCGGAACCTTCCGCCGCGCCATCGCCCACATCATTCCTGAAATGACTCGCGTCGCTCTCATCGCGCGCCGCCAGGAAATCGTCTCCGAAACGCCCAACTTCAAGGCCCGCCAGTTCCGCTATTACCTCTCGCGCACCAGCTACCAAAAAGAATGGGGTAAGGGATACCGCAAACCCGGCTTCGGAACTCGCCTCCTCGCGTTTTTTGTACGACTCATGCCGAAGATCGGCCCCTTCAAAACCCTCGACTTCAAAATCCCCACGCAGAAAACGGAAGACCTTTATATAGCGAGCGTCGTCAAGACCGTGCAGGATTACACCAGGCGTCTCAACCAAACCTCAGCCGGCGATCTCACCCTCACGAACACCGACTTCGATACCGGACACGACACTCGCGCCGGCGAGTACGCACTCACCGACAAGACTTATGCCAAATTGCTCGACCAGTTGGCCCAGCACAATTTCGACAAAATCACCCCCGACCTCCGCGCCAACATCCTCGCCTTCTATGGCGATCCCAACGCTCCCAACGCCGTCAAAAAAAATCCCGCCAACTGGCAAAGAACTCAAGACGAATTATCAAAACTCCGCACCCTTCCAGCCATCTCTCAATTGGACGAACCCTTAATATCACGTTAGAAATGTCCAAACGACCGGTAGTTGGTGCAGTTTGTCATCCTGAGCAAGCGTTTTTTGCGCAGTGAAAGCCTGCCCTGAGCGAAGTCGAAGGGGATCTGGGCGAGCCGCGCGGTGTGTCGCGCTTTTTGCGACACAATAGCGCGTTTGGCTCGCTTCCCTTATCGAACTGCACTCGCCCGAACGACCGTTCGGTTGCAACCACCCCTCCCTCCGTGTATCATCGCAAATCTTTATTTACTTCCGAACCAGGCCCGGAGCCTTCACTCTGCCTGCTTCACGCTCCCAAAGGACTTCTAAGAATGATTGCGGACGACAAATTTTATCGGGCACGAGTTACCCAACGCGAGGAGTTCGCCGAGGACCTATGGAGGATTCGCATCCAGCCCAACGGCCAGTTCAACTTCGCTCCCGGGCAATATGCCACGCTCGGAATCGAGCATGACGGCAAGCGCACCGAACGTCCCTACTCCATCGTCTCCGCCCCATTTGAAGAAGAAATGGAATTTTTCTTCGAACTCGTCCCCGAAGGCGCACTCACTCCCCGCCTCTACAAACTCCAGCCCGGCGATGAATTGCTGATGCGGAAAATTCCCAAAGGCAAATGCACGCTGGATACAGAAAGCGGACGCAAGCACCATCTGCTGGTCTGCACCGTCACCGGTGTTGCCCCTTTTGTAAGTTTCGTTCGCGCCCTCGCCAAAGATTGGAAGGAAGGCCGCTTCGATGGCAGCCATCACCTTTACCTGCTCAACGGCGCCAGCCGTCCCTGGGAGTTCGGCTACAAAGAGGAATTAATCCGCTTCGACGCCGAACTGCCCTGGTTTAAATACGTCCCCACCGTCAGCCGCCCCTGGGATCACGCCGATTGGCCCGGCGAAATCGGCCGCGCCGACGACGTCCTTCGCAAATACGCTGACCGCTGGGAACTCGACGCCACCAACACCACCGCCTACCTCTGCGGCCATCCCGATATGATCGCCAACAGCAAAGCCATCCTAAAGCGCCGCGGCTTCATCGACCGCACCGCCATAAAAGAAGAAGTCTATTGGATCCCCGCGAAATAGCTTCTGATGTGAAACAGCTTTGAAAGGGCGCGGCTTCAGCCGTGCCGCGCCGCACCCCTGATTCCCCTGTCGTGCTGAGCGAAGTGGGATTGTCCGCAGGACAATCCCACGCAGTCGAAGCATCCCTACCCGCATCCCGAAGCGTAGGGCGAAGACCTTGAGCCTCAGCTCATCCCCTCCGCGCGCCCACGTAAACCGATACCTCCGCCACTCCCGCATAAACACGCCGGGCGGAAACGGGAGCAAGCGCCGCCCATCCAACCATGCGTTCCGCACTCTCTGCAATTAAACGGCAGTGCGGATGATGGCCACTATCCCATTTCTCCCAGTCCGGCAATTCCGTCTCGAACGTGGCATTGCCGGTCGCAATGCCTTCGCCGTATATCTCGCGAACGCGAGCCCAGTCCTCAGCTCGCATGATTCTGCTTTGGAAATCCATCCGACTACGCCTCCGCAGGAGCGAAGAAAACCAGCGCTTCTAATTCTTCAGTAGGAATGTGCGTGCGCAGGCACTCCACTGACAACTTCGCGAAGGCAGCGGTTCAAGTCCCGACTGCCTTCGTATTCTTGCACCTTTGAAGCGAACTTTTTTCTAGTTCCCGCTGCCGCTGAGCTCAATATATTGCGGTTTGGCTGAGGCACTATCACTCAAGGTGATTAATCCGGTATAGGTTCCAGAGCGGGGCGGATCAAAGAGAACACTGATCTTGCAGGCCGCTCCGGCCCGAACCGAATTGCCGCAGGTGTCGCGTACCTTGAAAGCAGTTCCTGATACCTTTATCGATTTGACCAAAAGTGTTTTTGTGGCGCTATTTGTAAGCGTCAAGGTCTGCTCCGCCGGCGCACTAAAGGTGAGAGGGGCCGTGGTCGGAGAAAAAATCACAGCGCCCGTATTCAGCATCGTCCCCGTGCCGTAATCACCATTGGCCATCGCGATGTCGGGAAGGTGGTCCCCATTAAGGTCTCCCACTGCGGGTAGGCCTCCCACGGAAGACGCCAGCCCCTGAGCAGGTTCAAAAGTTCCGTCACCATTTCCCCAAAAAATGTCCAGCGCTGGTGGACCGCTCGGAACCACTAGGTCTAATTTTCCGTCCAGATTAAGGTCACTGACCACCACGTAGCCGCCGCCAAGCCCGGTCGTGTTGTAGTTTACCGCCGGTTGGAACGTGCCATCCCCGTTGCCCATCAACACACCGACACCACCTAAAAAATATCCCAGTACTGCGTCTAGATTCCCGTCGGCGTTTAGGTCTCCCGCAGCAATCGTTCCTGGCACATATTCAACCGGGGTGGTAATGGAATCCTGCAGACTTCCATCGCCATTACCTAAAAGTACCCCAATGTCATAGCTCGCACCGAACTGGCCGGTCACGAGCACGTCAAGGTTGTGGTCATTATTAAAATCTCCGAGGGCGAGCCACAACGACCCTGCGAACGAACTGTTGTCGCTGGGCGATCCAAAGGTCCCGTTTCCCTTGCCTAGAAGCACGCTGATATAGGGAGGGTCAATAAGCGCCAGGTCCAGCTTCTTGTCATTGTTGAAGTCGCCGACAGCTACAAAGTACGAACCGGCCGTGGTGTTGGAGGTGATCGGCTGCCTGAACGTGCCGTCGCCTCTGCCAAGATAGACACTCACATTGGAAGCCACATTTGCCACGACGATGTCCAGGTTCCCGTCGTTATTAAAGTCACCGACCGCCAGATAGTAGGACAAACCGGTGCTATGGAACATCGGCTTCTGAAAGGTGCCGTCGCCATTCCCCAATGACACCGTAAAGCCATCGCCATCGGTTACAACCAAGTCGGGTTTGCCGTCGTTGTTAAAATCTCCCAGGGCGATACAGTAGGCTCCTTCCGGCAGCGCAGTCGTCGCCCGCGTCTCAAATTGCGCGTGCGCTTGGCTATTAATCAGGGCCACGCAGACGGCGAGCGTCACAACATATAGCAGACGAAACAAACGGCGGGAATTTCGCAAGAACATGAGGAACCTCGGTCACGGAACTGCGGAAAGGGGAGATGTTACAGGCCAGGATCGTATCACGATTTACTAAGGCGGTAAATGGCTTTCCTGAGCCAAGTTAAGCTCCGCCGATAGAGGTGATGACATCTATGTTTCCGCAGGCGCGAAGAAAACCAGCGCTTCCAATTCCTCAGCAATGTCGTAAAATCGGTGCTCCACCCCTGCCGCCACAAAAATCACGCTCCCTGCAGAAACTTCTTCGTCATCCGATCCAGCTCGGAACCGTGCCTTCCCACGCACCACGTAATAAACCTCATCTTCCCGGTGCGGTTTCTGCCGGTCCGTCGCTCCCGCTGCCAGCACATACAATCCCGCGCTCATCGCCGGCACACGCAAGAACTCACGGTAATCCTTCCCGCTCCCCGCGCGTTGCTCTCCAATCTCCGGCAAGCTGGCGAAAATCGTCTTCACGCAAATATCCCTCCAAAAATCAACTCGGTAAATTGCGGAATCAAATTCTGCGCCTGCAAATCCCCCTCCGGCTTATACCACTGGTAAATCCAATTAATCATTCCCAGCAACGCAAACGCCGCCGCCCGCGAACTCACCTTCCCCTTCCCGCCCTGTGATCGCCTCACCTTGTTCTGCACGTCCGTCATCAATTGCTCCAAAAAATGCACATACTCTTTCTTCCGCGCATTAATCCGCTTCCGCAGCCCCGGAGGCAGCGGATGATTCTCATGCAGCATCACGGTAATCTCGCGGTCGCGCGGGCTGAGCACGAGTTCAATATGCAGCTTGATCAAGGTCCGCAACCGCTCCTCGGGATCGGCAATCCCGCGCACCGGGGCGATCACGCGTTCCTGCGTAATCTCCATGGCATGGTCCATGATCTCAAACAGAATTTCGTCCTTGCTCTGGAAATGATGATAAAGCCCGCCCTTGCTCAGCTTCAGCGCCGCCGCCACATCGTTCATCGACGTAGCATCGTACCCGCGCTGCTGAAACAGCCGCGCCGCCGTCCGCAAAATCTCCTGCCGCGAATCCCCCACACTCTCACGACCCATCGGCAGTCATGGTAAACAGTTATGGCACGGAATGCCAATGCGCTCCTGCTCCTGCAGCAACTCCGCCTTCCCGCCGCGGACGGTCTTAAGCTCTCTTGCAAAATCGACCTTACCAGCCTCCAAAATCAACGGAAATCGGAGTATAGTTGTGCCGATTTTGATTCCCGGAAAGAAACTTCTTTTGTCTCACTTGACCCATGGTCTTGACCGACAGCAAAAGTCTTGCCGACGATATGAAGCTCTTGCGGGAGGAGCACCGCCGTTTATCCGCGAGCATCCTGCGCTTTACTTCCCTGCGCCTTCTTGCCTTGTTCCTTTTTACTTTTACCTTCGGATCCGCCCTTGGAAAAATACAGTCTCTGGATAGCGGAGATATTGTCGCAGCGCACGATCAACTGGTCAGCGACGTCCAGACCCTCCATGGAGGGTTGATCGACTTCAGATCCGCCCCTTTCATATGGGGATCTTGTCCTACCCGAGTCGGCGACTTCGCCGTCGTAAAAGGCACCAATAACCAAATCGGCTTGAGCGCCGACGATTACGAGAAAATTGAACCTCTGGTTCAGAATCTTTGCCGCCTCTACGGCAAAGCGTTCTCGGCTCCCGTCGAAGTCATAGGCCTGAAGCTGGAATTAGATCTTCGGCGTTGGGCCTATATCCTGCCCATCGCTTATTGGTTGAGTGCTGTCTACCTCTGCTTGCTTCGCAAGAAACTCAAGGTTGTAGCTGCCTTGGCCCGACATCGAGCGCAAGCAAACCCTCAAGGACCGGTCTCAACGCTCGATGCCATGCTCTTCCTCAACGGCGGTCGCCGGGGTACAACTTACTCGCGCCTGCCCATGGAGTTTCTAGCCCCCTTCTATTCGTTGCTAATGTTCGGTTTTTTCTTATACCTCGGCATGTCATTCGCTCCATTCCTGAATATCATCGCCTCCGAAACTGACGCCTTCTGGCCTCTTTCACACGGTATTCTGATTTTGCTGACCTGTACCGTCGTATACATCAGCCATACCTCTGCCTCCCTGGAATCACAAATCTGCCAAACCGTGGGCTGCGTGCCGGATGAACTCACTTCACGCTGGACGATGGCCATGCGCAGCGTCTTTTCCTGGTTCCGTAGGCATTCCCTTTTCCCCCGCTGGCGGTCATTCTCCAAAAGCTACCTTCTCTCTGGCAGCCTCTTGCTTTTGGTTACATTGGATATGGCTACCACAGTGGGCAGTTGCGGGGATTCTCACACAGGCTACGAACTTGCCCGCAATAAAGTACCGTGGTTAGGCACGGAAATGTTCGCTCATCCCACGAAACTCGTCAGCGGCATTAACCAAGCTCTCGGCGTTGGCACCTACGTCGCCGCTCTACTCCTAGCGATTGTGTCGCTCATAATACTTCTCGTATCCATGCGGAGACGCTTTAACGTTTTGTCGAATCGCCATCTTGTAGGCGCGGCCTTTGCACTAAGCACCACCATCGCTTCGTTCCTGCTTTCCCAGCTTTCTTTCGTGCTTACCATGGGCAGCGGCTCTCCTGGCGCGTCTATCCTCGGCTGGCTGTGGGTGCCGTATTGGATCGGCTGCACCTTCGTCTGGGGCCGCTTCGCCCGTACCGCAATGAAGCTAAACCAGCTTCGCTGGCCTTCCCGCTCTTGGCTAATCTTGCTATACCTGCCGCAAGTCGCCTCCTTACTCACTCTTACCTTGTCTTTGATTCTTCCTGACCCTAAAATGTTTGGCCTGCTCGCATACTTCATAGGTATACATCTGCTTGCTCTGGCCTATGCGCTCCTGTTGGCTCGCCAGTGCCCCCACTCCGATTCTTCGAATCGTGAAGAAGATATTTCGCGACTCACGCCAGTCCTGCATCCTTCGCCATCCTTAGCTACTCTTAACGACCCCACCTAACCTGGCCTTCCCCCGCAGACAAAGACACTCCCGACTAGAACTGCTTTTGTCCCCCGTGGGTTGCGAAGTTACTTCTTGACATCACGACAACTGTCCGCTAGCATTTCCTAATTACCGACCGACCGGTCGGTCCGCATAAAGGAGCTTCTCAGTGGCCACAATTTTCTACGAACACGACGCCAATCCCGCCGCCCTCAAATCCAAAACCATCGCCATCCTCGGCTACGGCAGCCAGGGACACGCTCAGGCCCAGAACCTCCGCGATAGCGGCTGCAAAGTCATCGTCGGCCTCGAGCCCAATCGCCCCAGCGCCCAGCAGGCCCGCGCCGATGGCATGGTCGTCGTCGCGCCCGATGAGGCGGCCAAGCGTGCCGATTGGATCCACGTCCTCACCCCCGACGAAACTCAGGCTCAGGTCTACGAGCAGTACATCAAGCCCTACCTGCATCCCGGAAAAATTCTTGGCTTCTCCCACGGCTTCAGCATCCATTTCAAAACCATCGTCCCGCCCGCCGACGTCGATGTCGTCATGATCGCGCCCAAGAGCCCCGGCCATCTCCTGCGCCGTGTCTACGCCGAAGGCCGCGGAGTTCCCTCGCTTATCGCCATCAGTCAGGATTCCAGCAAGCGCGCTCACGAGTACGCCTTGGCCTACGCTCACGGCATCGGCTCAACCCGCGCCGGCGTTCTGCAAACCACCTTCAAAGAGGAAACCGAGAGCGATCTTTTCGGCGAGCAAGCCGTTCTCTGCGGCGGTCTCACTTCGCTCATTAAGAAGGGATTCGAAACCCTAGTCGAAGCCGGCTACGCTCCGGAGATCGCCTACTTCGAATGCCTGCACGAGATGAAGCTCATCGTCGACCTCATCTACGAAGGCGGCCTCGGCCGTATGCGCTACTCCATCTCGAACACTGCCGAGTATGGCGACCTCACTCGCGGCGAACAAGTTGTCGGCGACCCCACCCGCGCCGCCATGAAGAAAACTCTCGCCGACATTCAGGACGGAACCTTCGCCCGCGAGTGGATCAAAGAAAACAGAGACGGCGGCTACAACTTCGCCTCCTTGCGCGAGCGGGAGCAGCAACATCCCATCGAGATCGTCGGCGCACAGTTGCGCGGCATGATGAGCTGGCTCCCTGGGCGCGAGACAAAAAAGGCACCGGAGACACCCAAGAAAGAAACTACACAGGCGGTGACCGCCTAGCAGGCTGCTGAAAAACTCCAGTTCCAGGGAGGTTCCGGAATGGCGCGGCTTTGGAAAGGGCACGATTCGGAAAGGGCGCGGCTTTGGGAAGGGCACGACTTCAGTCGTGCCGTTACATCCCGTAAAACCAGCCGCGCTTTAGCGCCTGAGGTTCGCTTCAGTCGCCATAACGGAAGAATTAGGAATGAAGGGAATGCTTAAAGGAGCTGAAATCGTTTTGCAGTGCATGCGCGCCGAAGGGGTCGACCTCGTTTTCGGTTATCCCGGCGGGGCGATCATGCCCTTGTATGACGCCTTCGAAGGCAGCGGCATCCGCCATATCCTCACCCGTCACGAGCAAGGCGCAGCCTTCGCCGCCGAAGGTTACGCGCGCGTCACCGGAAAAGTCGGCGTCGCCATCGCCACCAGCGGCCCCGGCGCAACCAATCTCGTCACCGGCATCGCCGACGCCAAAATGGATTCCGTTCCTCTCGTCTGCATCACCGGACAAGTTCGCAGCCCGCTCATCGGTAGTGACGCCTTTCAGGAAACCGACGTCTTCGGCATGACCCTCTCCTTAACCAAATGGAATCGCCTCGTCCGCACCATCGACGAAATCCCCGAAGCCATCGCCGAAGGCTTCCATTGGGCCCGCAGCGGACGCCCCGGCCCTGTTGTCATCGACCTCCCCACCGACCTGCTCAAGGCAAAGAAAGATTTCTCCGGTCCCGTAAACTTCACCCCCCGCTCCGCCAATTATGCAGGGACAGCCGCGCTCGGCTGTCCCGCGGAGCGCAACTCCGCAGCCCTCGCCGGCACAATCATCTCCATGCTCCAACGCTCCACCCGGCCAGTAGCCCTCGTAGGCGCAGGCGCAAAACTCTCCGGAGCCGTCCCCCAACTTCGCCGCCTGCTCGACGCTCTCAACATCCCAGCCTTCGCCACCGTTCACGGCCTGGGTGCCATTCCTCCGCAATCGTCTTACTACCTCGGCATGGTCGGAATGCACGGCACTCGCGCCGCCAACATGGCCTTGCACGATACTGATTTGCTCCTGGTCTTCGGAGCCCGCCTGGATGACCGCGTCACCGGCGAGCCCACTCGCTTCGCTCCTCACGCCAAAATCGTTCACTTCGAAATCGATCCCGCCCAGCTCGACCGCGTCCGCCCCTGTGAACTGCCGGTAATCGGCGATCTGGCCGAAACTATTCCAGTCTTCCACGCAGGACTCCACAACGCATCTCTGCCTGACTTCAGCTCTTGGCGCGCCGTCGCCTGCGGACACGATCGCGCCGAACTCGATCCTCGCGGACTCGCCCAGCCCACCATCCGTTTTCTCGACGAACTTTTCAGCCGCCTTCCGCAGGAGAGTGTCGTCGTCGCCGACGTAGGCCAGCACCAGATGTGGGCTGCGCAGCGCTTCCGCTCCTCGTCTCCCCGCGGCTTCATCACCTCCGGCGGCCTCGGAGCCATGGGCTTCGCTCTGCCCGCCGCTGTCGGCGTCCAACTCGCCAAGCCGCAAACCTGCGTGCTCTGTGTCTCCGGCGATGGCGGCTTCCAAATGAACATTCAGGAATTAGCCACCGTCCATCGCCTCGGCTTGCCCATAAAAATGGTGATCGTCGACAACAAATATCTAGGCATGGTGCGGCAGTGGCAGCAGCTCTTCTACGAACGCAACTACGCCGAAACCGACTTGAGTGACAATCCCGATTTCGTCGAAATCGCCAAAGCCTACAAAATTAACGGCAGGCGCTTGAACGAGGCCGTCATGGCGCAGTTCCCCGTGTCCGAGGAAACTGCCAACGTGTTTGAAAGATTTTTAAGTTCGCCGCAGCCTGAGTTGTTGGTCTTCGATTGCCATCCCGAAGCCAACGTTTATCCCATGGTTCCCGCGGGAGCCGCGCTTTCGGAGATGGTGTACGAAGACGAATAAAGCACCGGCCGTTCAATGACTCAACTTTTTGGAGATCGTCCCATGCAAGTTTTCAACATCCGCTATCGCAACGCACAAGGCGCTCTGATGCGCATTCTCAACGCAGCTTCACGCCGCGCGCTCGATCTTTCCTCGGTCTATGCCGCATCCGCAGGCGATGACCATGCCGTCACCCTGCAACTCGAGGCCTCGCAAAAGCAAATCGGCCAGCTCACCCGCGAATGGTATTCCATCGTGGATGTAATTGAAGTACGTTCCAGCGCGGCCTTGCACCATAACGAAGACCAGGAATGGGCGCCGCTTCCGCCAGCTTCAGCCGCATCAATCGCGCAGTCAGCCCGCGCGGCCTTGGCATAATTTTTTTGACTGTTGTGTCAGAGCGTGATGCCTCCTGGGTAGCGTCATGCTGTTGGGGGACTTGCCATCGAGTGCGCCTCCTGACGCCTCGATAGCAGCTCCCCCGTTTTTTTCCGAAGCCGCTCGTGATGAAATAAGCGATTGTCATCGCGAGCGAACCGAGGGGCCCCAGTTGTAATCTTTCACTCATGGATCTAAAACATCGCAGCCGCGGCATCACCGACGGACGCGACCGGGCTCCGGCGCGCTCCATGTTCAAAGCCATCGGTTTCACCGACGACGATCTGCGCAAACCGCTGATTGGCGTGGCCAACACCTGGATCGAAACCATGCCCTGCAACTTTCACCTGCGCCGTCTCTCCGCCAAGGTGAAAGAAGGCATTCGCGCCGCCGGCGGCACTCCCATGGAGTTCAACACCATCGCCATTTCCGACGGCGAAACCATGGGAACCGAAGGCATGCGCGCTTCCCTCGTCAGCCGCGAACTGATCGCCGATTCCATCGAACTTGTCTGCCGCGGCCAACTCTTCGACGCAGTCGTCTGCGTCGTCGGCTGCGATAAAACCATCCCCGCCGCCGCCATGGCGCTCGCCCGCATGAATCTTCTCGGTCTCGTTCTCTACGGCGGCACCATCGCACCCGGTTCCTACCGCGGAAAAGACGTCACCATTCAAGATGTCTTCGAAGCCGTCGGCGCCAACGCCGCCGGAAAAATCACCGACCAGGAACTGCACGATCTTGAAAACGTCGCCTGCCCCGGCGCCGGAGCCTGCGGCGGCCAATACACCGCCAACACCATGTCCACCGTCATGGAGATGATCGGCCTCTCTCCCATGGGTTTCAACAGCGTCCCCGCCATGGACGCGCATAAAGATCAAATCGCTTTCGATTGCGGCAAAGTTGTCCTGAATCTACTTGAGGAAGGAATTCACCCGCGCGATATTCTCACCCGCGACGCCTTCGAAAACGCCATCGCTTCGGTCGCCGCCAGCGGAGGTTCCACCAACGCCGTTCTCCATCTCCTCGCCATCGCCCGCGAAGCCGAAGTCAATCTCGAAATCGACGACTTCCAAACCGTCAGCGAACGCACGCCTCTTCTCGCCGACCTCAAACCCTCCGGACGTTTCGTCGCCGCCGATATGCATCGCGCCGGCGGTATCCGTCTTTTAGCCAAGCGCCTTCTGGACGGAAATTACATTCACCCCAACGCGAAAACTGTCACTGGACTTTCGCTCGGAGAAGAAGGCAACAGCGCCGCCGAAACTCCCGGTCAGCAAGTAATCGCGCCCCTCGACAAGCCGTTAAAGAAAACCGGAGGCCTCGTTATCCTCAAAGGCAACATCGCCCCCGAAGGCTGCGTCGCCAAAATCAGCGGCCATGAACGCCTCCAGCATCGCGGTCCCGCGCGCGTCTTCGAATCCGAAGAAGACGCCATGGCCGCCGTCACCAGCAAACAAATTCACTCTGGCGATGTCGTCGTCATCCGCAACGAAGGTCCCAAAGGCGGACCCGGCATGCGCGAAATGCTAAGCGTAACCGGCGCACTCGTCGGCGAAGGACTCGGCTCCTCGGTCGCTCTCCTTACCGACGGCCGCTTCAGCGGCGCAACCCACGGACTCATGGCCGGCCACGTCTCCCCGGAAGCCGCTCTGGGAGGCCCCATCGCCGCCGTCCGCGACGGCGATATCATCCGCTTCGACGTCACTCAGCGCCTCCTCGAAGTTGAACTCAGCGACGAAACCATCCACCAGCGCATGTCAACCTGGAAACCCCCACACCCGCGTTACCCCACCGGCGTCTTCGCCAAATACGCAGCCCTGGTTTCGTCAGCGTCGCAAGGCGCAATCACACGCCCGCCACAATAAACACCATCACGAGATTGCAGCACTCCGTTTAACTGCTGAAAAAATATGCGGTGGAAATAAAGTCTTGTCAGCCTGAGGCCCGCGCTCTTTGCGGGCCTCAGGATCTATGCAACTCTCCGCCAGCGTCCGCCAAGCTCTCATCCCTCCAACAAAAAAGGGAGCGGCAAGCCGCTCCCCTTTTTTCGTTTCCACTTTCAGTTACTGCGCGCACCCCGGGCTAAACGACGCTAGCACATTGACTGCGGCATACAGGTCGCAGTTATAAGCGGCATTGGTTGAGTCATAGTAATTGTATTGTTGGCCGGCGGAATTCCCAGTATCTCCAAGAATCTGGAATGACGAATTCAAGGTTTCCGTGTCGGCATGTTGCCCCGTATTCGTCAGCGAACTCGCATACGTCACCATTGTTCCTTGCGTCGTGGTCGTATTCAGATCGTAGGTCTGGTCCGCCGTCGTCGTCAGGACGATGTTTCCGTTGGCCTCCAGCACCTCCTTCAGATTCACCGTCAGCGGCCAAATGTAGTCTTGGTAATAGACCACGCTCGGCACGCCCTTCTGCGAGACCGTTGTATGGGAGCTCAGCGTAGTTTTTTGCGAAATATCCTGCACGTACTTCGTTTCCGTAATATTGAAGGTCTGGTCGTTGAAAAAACCCACGGTCTGCGCGACCTTCGTCGTCACCGTACCGTGTGAAGTATTCACGTAACCGGTAATCACGAAGCTCCGGTTTGAAGTCACATCTACCGTGCCCGTAATAGAGGTTGACTGCACATTCAGATTTTCCGTCACCACCGGATTCGGCGTCCCCAGCGTGTTCTGCGTAATCGCCCCGCTGGTCTGCGTGCTGCCCGGATCGGTGTAAAGCAACAATGATGCCGTCGCCGAAAAATAATTGTCGGCGTTGTATACGCTCAACGACACCGTGTGCTGTTGCCCATTGCTCAACAATCCCGCAAACGGAGTCAGGTTCACCCGGTACGGAGTAAAGTTCAGAGTCTGCACTCCCGGAATCGGGGACCACAAAAATGGATCCGACAGTCCGCCCGTAAAAATCCACGGATACACCGGCGCCACTCCCGCAGGTTGGCCATCGATCGTTATCTCTGTTTCCCGGAACCCCGTATTGCCGCAGCTTTCCAACTCCGTCGACACATCGTTCGGCACGCACGTATACCAAAATTCGTCGGCGTTCTGGCTTTGCGCGTAAACATCAAGGTAGGCAGTCTGCACATTCGTCGGCATCGTAAACGTTCCCGAGAGCGTGCTCGTGCCCGAGCCCAGCGCCACCGTTCCGCCCGACGGCCCCGCCGAAAGCGGCAACACCACATTCGCCGCTACCGGAGCCGTTTGCCCCGCCGGAACCGGATAAAACTCCAATGTCGCCGACGCGTAGATCGTCGATGTCAGTCCGCAGCACAAGGTATTGCCAATGTCGGCTTGCCCCGACTGCGCGGTGTAGAAAATCGAACTATAATCCGTCAGATCGTTCTCAATGTGCCACGACGGCCCTTCCGTCGGCGAAGGTTCCGCTGTCGTTCCAAAATAAATATTCACCGGGCCCAGCCAGAAATTCGCCGTGCGGTCGTATTGAATGCCCGCATTCAAATTAATGTCCGCCTCCAGCACCACCTTCGCCCATGGTCCCGGACAAGCCGAGGGCGGCGTATACGTAAAATTCTCCACGTTGAAATCGTAGAACTGCGCGCCCGTAAAAAGCTGCACCACGCATGGCGTAGTCGAAGGCCGCGTCACCAACGGATCGGCCGTCACCGTGTTCGCCGAACCAATTACATAAGGACCGGATGCGGATGCGAAAGGAACTAAAACCGCCGTGGATAATAGAAGCGCAAAAATACTCTGCGCCAAGCGCGCGCTGCGGACCATGCGAATCCTCCTGGGGTAAGTGAAAACGCTCTCGTGGAAAATCATATTGCAAAAAGTCAGTGTCAAAAGCCGCGTCCATCCTGTCATTGCGGGAGCACAATCGGACGCACACGACGCTAGCGCGAAAGTATTGCGCGTTCCTCCGCACCTGTCAACCCAAGAAGAAAGTCTCTATCCCGCCTGAACCTCCCATCCGTGGGGCACTTTGGTGGTGGTCCGCCCCACTTCGGATCGCGCTATACTAGGGTTACCTCGCTTCCCCGAGCAGGAAATCATTCAGCAACATTCAGGGTATTTCAGAGTATGGCCGCTCATAGCCAGCCTCTCGTACCGAAGAAGCGTCTGGATTCGTGGAAAGAAATTGCCGCCTTCTTCGGTCGCGACGAGCGCACTGTCAAACGTTGGGAGAAAGAACGCGGATTGCCCGTCTACCGCGTGCCGGGAAGCTCTCGCGGCGGCGTTTTCGCCTACGCCGAGGAGCTCACCGAATGGCTCAAAGCCCCCAGCCACGCCTCCGCGGTCACGGAAATCGCCCTACCTGAAAATCCCCCCTCGGATGAAAGTGGATCCCGCATCCCCGCCGCTGCTTCACCCTCCACGGTAGTCACCGCAATTCCCGCTGCCGATCCTTCTCCAATCAAACCCATCCTCGTCGCTCCCGTCCTCAATCCCCGCTCCGTCCGGGCGTCAACCATGGCCGCCGCGAAGCCTTTTCTCTGGCTTCTACCTCTGGCCCTCATTGTCGGCTCGTTCCTGATTTTCTCCTTCGGTCACCGTGAGCCTCGCTTCAAAAACGCTCTCGCCGCTCCTCACATCCCCAACGCCGAAGCTCAGGATCTCTACCTCAAGGGCCGCTACTACTTCGAAAAACGCACTCCCGACGATCTCAACAAAGCCGTGGATTTCTTCACCCAGGCCATCGTTCACGATCCCGCCTATCCAGCTCCCTACGTCGGCTTGGCTGATACTTACAATCTCCTGCGGGAATACAGCGCCATGCTTCCTCAGGAAGCCTTCCCTCGCGCTCTCGCCGCCGCCACCAAAGCCGTCGAACTCGATCCTAACTCCGCCGAGGCTCACAACTCTCTCGCCTTCGCCAGCTTCTGGGGATCGTTCGACGCCACCACCGCCGATCGCGAATTTCGCCGCGCCATCGAACTCGATCCTAATCTCGCCCGCGCCCACCACTGGTACGCCACTTTCCTCATCAACATTCACCGCGACCAGGAAGCTCTCGCCGAAATCGAACGCGCACGCCAACTCGATCCTTCTTCCACTCCCATCCTCGCCGATAAGGGAATCATTCTCGCCACTTCAGGACGAACCGAGGAGGCCCGCTCCCTCCTGACTCAACTCACCGCCGCTCAGCCTGATTTCGTCAGCCCGCACCGTTATCTGGCCGTTACAGTTTACTTCCCGGAAGGAAACTATCCCGCCTATTTCTCTGAGATGGAAACTGTTGCCCGTCTCCGCCACGATACCAGGGCGCACAAAAGCATCGAAGCCGAACAAGAAGCCTACGCCAGCGGCGGCGTGCACGGCCTCCTCGCGCAACGCCTCGCCGCCGCGCAAGATGCCTTCGATCACGACGGCTCCGCCTTCAACCTCGCGGTCGCCTACGCCGCCCTCGGCCAGAACCCCAATGCCCTCAAGTATCTGGAAATCGCCTACCAGCGCCACGACCTCGCTCTGACCGAAATCATCTCCAAGCGCGAGTTTGATCCTCTCCACAAAGACCCGCAATTCCGCGCCCTGCTAGCCAAAATCGGCCTCCCTCCTGTCAATTGAAATGCTCGTGGTAGGACAATCGCCTTGCCCTGAGCGAAGTCGAAGGGGCTGCCCATTCGAGCGCAGCTCGAAAGCTCTTCACTCTGCACCTTCAACTTGAGTCATTTCACTCCAGCCTTTCGCCAATAATCCTCCCCATGTAAACTAACCTCGCCATGCCATCCCTCCCCTGCCGCTATCTCCTGCCCTTCATCCTCATCCTCGCGCTCCTACCCATCCCCGCTCCAGCCTCCGCCTACAACGCCCATCCCAAGCTCGTCGTTGTCATCGTCATCGATCAATTCCGCGGCGACTATCTCGAGCGCTACCGCGACCAGTTCCCCGAGGGCGGATTCCGTCTGCTCCTCGATCACGGCGCAAACTTCACCGATTGCAACTACGACTACGCCAACACCCGCACCGCTCCCGGCCACGCCACGCTCTTCACCGGTGCCTACAGCAACGGCCACGGCATCTTCGCCAACGAATGGTGGGACCCGCAAAAAAAACGCATGGTCACCTCCGTCGAAGACGAAGCCACTAAACTCGTCGGCATCCCTGAATCCAAAACCGGCGCGTCCCCGCACAATCTCCTCGCCGACACTTTAGGCGACGAACTCAAACTCGCCACCCGGGGCCAGTCCCGCGTCTTCACCGTCTCTCTGAAAGACCGCGCCGCCATCCTCCCCGGAGGCTTCGCCGCCGACGCCGCCTACTGGATCGAACCCAAATCCGGCGCCTGGATCACCTCCACCTACTATCGACCCGACCTTCCCAAGTGGGCCCAGGATTTCAACTCCGCCGACCACGCCGCCAAATATTGGGACCGCGACTGGAAAAACTCCAACGGCGACCTCCTCCGCTCCACCGCCCATCGCAAAAGTAAGAATAATGACGGCTCTGAGGCCGGCTTCTACGAGGTCATCGGCCCTACTCCCTTCGCCAACCAATATGAACTTGAGTTCGCCAAACAATTGGTCGTCTACGAAAATCTCGGCTCCGGCCACGCCACCGACCTGCTCTCCATCAGCCTTTCCCCCAACGACATTCTCGGCCATCAAGCCGGCCCCGATTCTCCCGAGATGGCCGCCATGGCACTCTCGCTCGATCGCGACCTCGCCGATTTCTTCAACTTCCTCGGTCATCAGATCGGCCTCGCCAACGTTTGGATCGCCCTCTCCGCCGATCATGGAGTCTCCGCTCTTCCCGACGCCGCCATAAAACTCCGTATCCCCGCCGCCAATCTCGGCGCAGGAAAACTCGAAGCCCGGCTCAACGCCACGCTCACCGCAAAATTTTCCCCCGGCCACACCGCCTCCTACATCAAGCTCGACTATCCCGACGCCTGGCTCGATCAGGACGCCTTCCTCGCCGCCCACGTAAAAGAGCCCGAAGCCGAAACCGCCGTCGGCGACGCCTTAAAACAAGCCGGACTCCTGCGCGAATATTTCACCAAGTCGCAACTGGCCGTCGGCCAAGTTCCCCAAACCGCGCTCGGCAAGAAATTTCTGAACAGCTATTCTCCCGAAGGTAGTTGGTACGTCCTCGGAGTTTCCAGTCCCTACGCCGTCGGCTCCGCCACCGGCACCGACCACGCCTCCCCCTACACCTACGACACTCACGTTCCCCTCGCCTTCTACGGCCTGCCCTTCCGCGCTGGCACTTACCGCACTCACGCCGAACCCGTCGACATGGCCGCCACGCTAGCCTCGCTCCTCGGCATCAACGCCCCCACCCACGCCGTCGGCCGAGTCCTCACCGAAGCCCTAACCCAACACCACCCCGAACCCGCCGCCGACTCGCCACCAAGCAACGCAGCGAAATAAGCTTCCGTTAGAGATCGCGGAATGCTCGCTCAACCCGGATTTCGTGCCCCGGAGGGGCAATTGACAATAGCCCGGCGCTTTTAGCGCCGGGTGAAGCGGGAGATGGAGACGCGTCCCGGAAGGACGCCCGAAGGTCTCAACCACACACTTCCCCCCCAACGAAACAAACTGACCACTAATCACTAATCACTGATCACTGCCTTTTCCCGCCGCAACCGCGATACACTACATCCGCATGTCCCCCACCGCCGCCAACTCCCCTGACCTCACCGTCTCCATCGCCGGCATCCCGCTAAAAAATCCCATCATCGCCGCCAGCGGAACCTTCGGCTACGGCGTCGAGTTCGAAGACGTAGTCCACCTCGATAAACTCGGAGGCTTCGTCGTCAAAGGCCTCTCCCGCGAGCCCATGATCGGCAACCCTCCGCCGCGCCTCTGGGAAACCGCCGCCGGAATGCTCAACGCCATCGGCCTGCAAAACATCGGCGCAGCCGCCTTCCTCGAAGAAAAACTTCCCCGCCTCCGCCAGATCAACAACATCGTAGTGTTCGCCAACATCTTCGGCTACACCCGCGAAGACTACGAACGCACCATCGAAATTCTCAATGACGGCGAAGGCATCGCCGCCTACGAACTCAACGTCTCCTGCCCCAACACCGCCCACGGAGGCCTTCAGTTCGGCTGCGATCCCCGCTCCCTCGACGAAGTCGTCACCACCGCCAAACGCGTCGCCCGCCGCCCGCTCATCGTCAAGCTCTCGCCTAACGTCACCAGCATCGCGCAGATGGCCCACATCGCCCAGGAGTCCGGCGCCGACGCGCTCTCTCTCATCAACACCTTCGTCGCCATGGCCATCGACCCCGACACCCGCAAGCCCCGCATCGCCAACGTCACCGCCGGACTCTCGGGGCCGGCGATCAAACCCATCGCGCTGCGCATGGTCTACGACGCCGCCCACGCCGTCCTCATCCCCGTCATCGGCATGGGAGGCATCTCCACCGCCTCCGACGTCGCCGAATTCCTCCTCGCCGGCGCCACCGCCGTCCAAATCGGCACCGCCAGCTACTGGGACCCCTGCGCCACAGAAAAAATTGTGGATGATTTAAAAAGCTGGTGCGCCGACCGCGACATCGCGCGTCTTGCAGATCTTATCGGCGGCCTCATCGTCGAATAGATGGCCGTCACCGTCCCTGCCATGCTGAACAACCGCAAGAAGAAGAAGAAGAGCGAAGTCTCTGTCATGCTGAGCGCAGCAGGAAGGGGCGCGAAGCGACCCTCCCTGCGGAGTCGAAGCATCCCTACCTTCACTCATCCCCCTACGAAGGGAGGCGGGCCTGGCCCACAGGTTTATCGCTGCCGCTACTAGCAGGATCCTGCTATCGTCTTTCAGCAGCAAAGTCACAGGCCCCGCTCGTGAGAGTGGGACCCTTTTTATAGTGCGGGATGCATGTTGCTCGAACGTAGTGACGAGGTGGAGATCGTCCACATGGTTTGCCGTCGTTTCGTGTAGTTTTTTCATCGGGGAGTATCTCGGGACAATGGCTGACCGGAAACGCCTCCACCTCCCGCTGGTAGTGTTCCAAGAGTGCGGTAGTGGCGTAAATATGGGGTTCGGGCCAGTGGGTCACGCTAACCTGGGCTGGAATGATCTGCTACCGTTGCCATGAAGCCGCGCCTAGCCGCTGATCACCAATGATCTCCCGTCTACTTCGCTTCGGATAGAAATCAACAGCCGCCGCTCGCCAAGTCGGTTGTGGAAAAAAGCCACGGTATCTAACATCTGCAACTATGCAAGGCTTACTGTCAACCATGTAAGGTATGGGAGCCTAAGTAGTTGACCTACACAAATCGTGAGGAAGCAACGGCGCTTCTGCCCGGCGTAACTTTGCTCTTGCAATTGTTACGGCGCAGAAAGCTATGTCTGTACCAAAGGAAGGAGCTGTGGCCAATGCCAGATTACCCCCCTTCTGTGAACGCTTACGGTGGGATCCCCAAGCTGTTCTCGAAAATCAAGGAGGCGGCGGTCCCGCCCAAATTCAGCCAAGACTTCATGAGCACAATTCTCGATCTAAGATCCTCCAGCTATCGCGCCATGATCCCGCTGTTGAAGAGGCTCGGTTTCATCGATCAGGCAAACGTTCCAACGCAGGCCTACAAAGATTTCCGTGAAGATTCACTATCGGGCGCGGTTGTGGCGCAGCGTCTGCGTGAGGCCTACAAATCGCTCTTCGACGCGAACGAATATGCATACAAGTTGGATAAGAAAGAGCTCCAATCGAAGCTCAAGAGCCTGACAGGGGCAGCGGAGGATGATCCGAATATTCCCTATGTTGCGGGCACCTTTTTAGAACTATTGAAACTCGCTGCTTGGGACGGAGCCCGGGCAAAGGCCAAAGAAAGATGCCCTGCGGTCTGCCGAGGCGGTTGGAGCCGCTGATGAGGCGGAGCACGAACGATCCTTTAAGGGGAGGTTTGGTCTGTCATACACAATCAATCTCAACCTCCCAGCAACCACGGATATCGAAGTTTTTAACGCGATTTTTAAGAGCCTCCGCGAGAACCTACTGAGGGAAGAATGAGCGTCACAGACGATCTGAAATTGTTCGGTATGCATAACCTGATCCTGGAATCTGAGCTTCAGAAGCTCGAGGAGTCAGGCATCCAGATTGAACACGCAAGAACTATACAGAAGGCGGAGGTTGTTGACGTTGAGCTGTTTGAGGGCGACATCCTTCAGGAAGCTCGAAAAATGGCCGACTTCTACGCTATTTACTACTCGCTGGAGAATTCGATCCGGAGGCTTATTTCCGGCCGACTTGCGGAAAAGCATGGTGCAGGCTGGTGGAAGAGCAAGGTGCCTGAGGGAGTACAAAAGGCGGTCAAGGATAAGCAGCAGGACGAAAGGGACACGATAATGTCGATGCGCTCTGAGGATCCATTGTCGTACACAAACTTCGGCGAGCTCATCAGCGTTTTCGAAGCGAACTGGGACGACTTCTCTGACACCCTCCGGAGCAAAAAGGCAATGCAGTCGATCCTTTCGCAGTTCAACAAGATCAGAAACGTGGTTGCTCACAGTTGTGAGCTAAATGAGGACGAGATCACCCGATTCAAGCTTTTAGTTAAGGATTGGTTCCGCATCCAGAGCTAGCCGACTCGGGATCGGCAGCGCCCTAGAACGGTTACCCCGCGGTACCGAGGTTATCGTGACAAGACATACGAAAAACGTGTATACAAGTAACAAGAAATCCGATGACTTTTCCGGTCCGTCGGAGCACCGCCCCTTAGTCTCCCTCGTTTTTCACGGCGACTCAAGACGGGTGCTGCGAGCTTTTCCGGAAAGTGTTCAGGGGGATCTCGGATATGCTTTGTACCGGCTGCAACTTGGTCAAATTCCTCCGGACAGGAAAGTGGTGCGCGAAGTAGGCGCTGGCGTTTACGAACTGCGCGATGAGGACGAGAAAACGTGGTATCGAGTCCTGTATGTACGCCGGACAAACGAAATCCAAGTTCTCCATTGCTTCGAAAAGCGGTCGAACAGCATAGAGCAGAAAGACATTGACACCGCCAAGGCTCGTCTGAAGCGCGTGCTGGAAGCCGAACGCGAGGAAAAGAAGAATGCCAAACAGGCGCTCCACCGAAGGTGAATACAGGGTTGAGGGGAGCGTGTTGGATGAACTCGGGCTGGATCGGCAGGCGGCTCTGGAACTTAAACTGAAGGCGGCGTTGCACCAGAAGATTCTTCATCTGGTGAAGCGCCGAGGATTAAGAGCGCGCGAGCTGGAGCGAATCCTCCAAATTCAGCAGCCGCGTGTAAGCGAATTGACGCGCGGCAAGCTGTCTACCTTGAGCGTGGCTCGGCTGCTACTTTATGCCGATCTGTTGGGAGCTGAAGCAGAGGTGAAGCTGAAGAAGGCAAGAGCGCACGCTGCGGCGTAAGGCGTCACTTTCAATATATTTTCCGAGACCCAAGTGACGACCACACCTAACTCCTGTCTTTCGCGGACTTTGCCTCTAACTCTTCTAGAAGACGTAATTTACGGACAATTTTTTCCAAACCCCGCGCCCAGCAGTACTTTCAGAGAAAAAGGTAGGTAGGGGTTTACCCCAATTAAGCAGAAGATGATGATCCCACCCACGCCCCACGCCAGATCGCACTCAGATTTATTACGACAGGAAATTCACAGCCCGGAGCCGGCAGACTGGAGAGAACAGCAGGTTCCTCGCCCCGCTTTCGGCGGGAGTCGGAATGACAGGAGTACCCCTACCGTCCCCTCACATACCAAATCGATCCCGGAGACTTATAATTCCGCCCTTCGCCCCACACAACGTGCGTGGTCCCAACATTGTCGATCGCAATCGAAAAATAATCCCCGAACGGAAACCGGAATCCCTCCGGCAGAATGTAGTCATAACCCCGCGCCGGACCCGACAACTGGCTCTCCGCCGACCACGTCGCGCCGCCGTTACTCGAACTCCGCGCGAAAACATTCCACAAAATCTCATCCCTCGCGGAATGGTTCCGCGTATCCATCCACGCAATCCGCACATCCCCCGCCGCTCCCGCCGCGATCACCGGGAAGCAATGCTCCGTCTGCTCATCCGCCAAGGAAACATCCGCCTTCGCCGACCAGCTCGCCCCGCCCGTTGTCGATGCCGAAAAATAAATGCGCTCCGCGCCGCCATTCGTGGTCCCCGCATTCCACAGCGCATACAACGTTCCCGCCGCATCGGAGGCCAACGCCGCCTGCGCTCCCAAATATCCCGCCTCGCAACCCTCCGCCGCGCAATCGGGCGATGCCCCCGAAACATCCAGCAGCACCGTATTCCACGTCCGCCCGCCATCCCCCGACCGGCTCACATTCACCACAACCGGACGCGAACTTCCCTCCCGCCGCGCATACGCCGTCCACGAAAAATAAACCTGCCCCGCCGCATCCACCGTAGCCCCGCCCGCCAGCGACCACCCTGGCTCCGCTCCCGCATTCACCGCCGCCGATGCGAACGTCTGCGCATAATCGTGCGACGCCGCCACCAGAAAATTCTCCTCGTGGTTGAAGCCGACATAAATGTCGGCGCCATGCACCGTCAGCACCGGCTTGTCGGCATCCTCGCGCCCAGTCGCCGCCGCCGTCAAATACCACGACCCGCCGAAATCCTGCGAGCGCGCCACCATCACATCGCGTTTATTATTTTGCAGCCAGGAGGCATAAACCGTCTGGTGATCCACCGGATCAACCACAATCTGCGGATCGAACTGCCCCGTCGCCGACGCCACCAGCGGACGCGGCGCTTCCCACGTCACTCCATTGTCACTGCTCACCAGCAATGAAATCGTAGGGGCCGTACAAGCCGGGCAGTCCTTCACCGCGCCATACTGAGGAAACAAAATGTAGATGTGCCCATGCCCATCCGCCGCCAGCGCTGGCTCCCACTGATCCCCGGTCGTATAGCCCATCCGCCGCTGCGGACTGAAATTCGCCATCGCCGCCTGCGCCGTAGCCAGCGCCACCAGCAGCCAAATGGAGAATCTCCACACACCTACGGCACGGCTGGACCTGAAACCCACACACTTCTCCTGGAGAAAACTACCTGCAACAACCTTGGACGAACTTTATAATGAATCGCTTGGCAGCGTCAATTACACGGTCAGGCCATAGGCCCGCGGCCCCGGACCTCTGACAAGGCCGCCGAATGGAACAGCATGAGTCTGCAGCAGCTAATCAACCATGATCCGATTTTGTTTGCGGCGATCTTGTGGATTTCCATGTGGCTGCTGGTCGGCGGGATCATCAGCTTCGTTAGCGGCTGGTCTTCGCTCGCCAGGGTTTATCGCACAGGCTCGTCGTTCGACGGAGCCAAATGGAAAATGCAAAGCGGACGCATGCGGTGGTTTGTGGGTTACAACAACGTGCTGACGATTGGAGCGAGCCAGCAGGGTCTGTATTTGGCCACCATGTTTCTCTTTCGATTCATGCACCCGCCCTTGCTCGTTCCCTGGAGCGAAATCAAGGTGCAGAAGAAGAAAGGTTGGGTCTTCGAATACGTCACCTTCACCCTGGGCCGCGAACTGGCAATCCCCCTGCGCATTCGCGGAACACTGGGAACGAATCTGCAACACGCTGCCGGCAGCGCTTGGCCGATTGAAGAAACCTGAGCGATTTCGTCCGAACTAGCACGAATTGGATGCCCCACCCGTGGCGTTAAAGTACCGCTGGGGCAGCCCCAAAGAATAAAAAATGGCCCAGCCCGTGCCCGCCGTTCACTGCGGGACCTTGCAGTTCTGCTCCATGTGATTCTCGATCCCCTGCTTTCCGTTCTCGCTGGGGAAGTCGGGGTCGACGCTTTTCGGGTCCCCTACGCCCTCCGCCCCGTTGCACTCCTGAATGCCGGTCAGGACGTACTGAGTTGGAAGGGTGCCTCCGCTATTATTCACGGCTAGGTAGAATTGTTCGGCCTCCGGCCCCGAGTTGTTCGGGCACTCGGTTCCGGCGGCAAAGCAGGTCGGGGGCTGCAAGTCGGTCTGATAGCTATAGCACGCCCAACCCCCAAGTCCCACAAGGTTCGTCGGCCAACTGAATGCGCCCCCATTACCATTCACGATGCTCTGCATTTTCCATGTGAGGTTGTTTCCACTCAGCGGATTGGTTCCGCCAGTGGACAGGCCTTGAGAGTTATTGCAGCCGGGCGAGAGGCTGCCCGTCCAACCTTGAACGGCATTGGCGTAGGTGGTGAGAAATTGGGGAGCGTCCGTCCACGGTCCTGTACTGCTGGCGATCTCGTTTAAAGTGCCCTGCGAGCACCTGGTGGCGCTCCCGCTGAGGCATACCTGGTTGCCGCACGGGTGCATTGCTGCCGTGACACGCCCCGGACTGGCAAATAACGGAGCACGTCGCCGGCGAATTTCCGACCTGACAACCGATTTCGATGTCGCTGAGGACGGGCCCGGAACGTAACTCCACGTTGTTCAGTTGGTTACCCAAGCCATACCAGGCCATCGAGTAGGCGACCGCGCTCGATCCGGCGCTGGCCCCGTCCGCGCACATTGCCGTGCCGGAAGCGTGGTACTGGGAGCTGTTCGCTATGAAGTTAAGGAAGGTAGCGGGCCGACAAGGCTGCATTGAGAATGCTAGGTGCAGGCGGAGGTGCTGTCATCCCGAGACCATCGTCTGCGTTCTCCCAATCCGTTGCCCATGCGGTCTGCACGACCGCGTATCCAGCCGTAGCGTAATCCGACGCCGTGGCGTCGTTATTGTCCGTGAGGGTCATCTGGCCGCCGCCCCCGTTGATGAGGACGATGGTACCTTTCGGCGTGTTCGGGGCGTTCCCGTTGATGTAGCTGAAAGTGAGACCGATGGGATTCGCGGAGGGGCAGGACACCTGCGCTCCGTAGCATACGTTCGGATTGGTGCCGCTGCCTTGATAGAAGCTGGCCGGGCAACTGTTCATTTGAAAGGTGACTGTTACCTGGCCGAGGGGAAGCGGTGCCGTTTGGGCGGTCGACTGCCGTGTCAAGGCTATAGTCATCAAAGCTGCCATGAAGGTCAGAACTAGAATCCGGTTAACGCGCATCGTCGGTATCCTCCAGCCCGGCGCTTTTCGGCGCGGACACTACAACCTATAGGATTACGGGCTGAGGAAGCAACAGAATTACTAAGTGGGCTAACTCAATTTTACTCAAGGAGATCCAACGAGACTTTCTCGCCCTCGTCCGGCGAGTTGCGGTGCCGCGTAAGCTCGAATAAGAATGCCGTCCCGCTAACCTTGGCGTTTTCGTTCCCTACGTGCTACGCTCATCGTCTGTCGAGGTGTAATATGCGCTCGGTTCTTCGGGCACTATTCAGTTTTGTCATTTGTGCTTCTCCGGCGCTGGCACAGTTTGAGACGCGCGACACAAACGCCGTTCCCGAATTCGCCACCTCCCTCGCAATCGGCGACTTCAATCGCGACGGCAAGCTTGATATGGCTGTTGCGTCGGTTCCCGGTAACGCCTCAGACGTTGGCATTTTTCTCGGCAACGGCGACGGAACATTCCGCCCTCCGGTCTACTACTCTGGCGGTGTGAACCCAGGGTCACTGGCTGCCGCGGATTTTCGCGGCGACGGATTGCTGGACCTCGCGGTGGCTGGCGCAAACGGCATCGACATCCTGCTCGGCAACGGCGACGGCACCTTCCAACCCGCCACGCAATACTCAATTCCAGGAGCACCCTTCTTTGTCGCCGCTGGAGATTTTAATAACGACCACAAACTCGACCTTGTGTTCATCAGTTTCGGCAGCATCGGGGTGATGTTTGGAAATGGCGACGGAACCTTCCAATCCCCGATCTACTTTAGCCCTCCCCACACACCCTCTGGTCTCGGCGTTGGCGACTTTAATCACGACGGGAAGCTGGACTTAGCAATTGGCGAGCAGTTCGGCGGCACAAGCCAGGTACAAATCTACCTTGGAAACGGCAATGGTACGTTTCAGCTGGGCAACACTTACGCTGTGGGAGTATCGCCAAACTCAATCGCGGTGGCCGATCTCCGAAAAAATGGCAAGCTCGATTTGGCTGTAGCGTGCTCGGGGTCGGGAGCCATTTTTGTCCTGCTTGGCAACGGCAACGGCACATTCCAGCAGGCGGTCTCCTATACGGGTCCAGGCTTTGCTTACTGGGTAGCCGTGGCCGACCTGAACGGCGATGGCAAGCCCGACCTGGCAGGAGCAAACTTCAGCCTGGGCACATCGCCACCCACTACCGAGGTCAGCGTCTTTCTTGGGAATGGAGACGGAACCTTTGGAACTCCCACCAACTATCCCTCAGGTGGCGAGAATACTTACATCGCCATCGGTGACTTCAACAACGACAAGAAGCCGGACTTGGCGGTCGTCGATTCCCTCAAAAGCGATGCACTCGTGCTTCTGAACACCGGCGTAGCCAGCTTCTCTCCGACTACGCCCCTGGTTTATCCGCCACAACTCTTGAAAACGGAGAGCGGCGCGCAGACGGTCACTCTTACCAACTCGGGTACCGTGCCGCTGACGATCTCGTCAGTCACCGCCCAGGGCGAGTTCAAGGTGTCGGATAACTGCGGCAAGAGCGTGAATGCAGGCGCGAAGTGTACGATTACGGTGCACTCGGCGCCCACCACCGAGGGCACGCTGACGGGAACAGTGACCATTCGCGACAGCGCATCGAGCAAGCCGCAGGTCATTGAGCTTTCGGGCGCGGGAACAGTGGTCGAACTGGCGCCCACAAGCCTCAGCTTCGGAACGCAGTCAGTACACACGAAGAGCGCGCCGCAACAAGTGGAATTAAGCAACACGGGCAGCACAGCGCTGACGATTAACGTTGTTGCCCTCGAGAATGCCGACTGGACCAGCTTCAAGCAGACGAACAACTGCGGCAGCAGCGTGCCAGCAGGAGGCACGTGCACGATCACGGTCACCTTCGATCCGACGAAGAAGGGATCGCTGACGACGGACCTGGATATATACGACTCCGGCGGCGGCACGTACCAGCGAGTCACGCTTAGCGGGACGGGAGATTAAGTAGCGAGTTCTTTCGTAGAGCAGAGGCCCGTCCAGCCCCCAACTGCCTTCGTGTACCTTCGTGCCCTTTGTGGTCGATGAATTTAAGACACCACCACTGCGCCCGTAACTTTCGAGAGCCTTCATCATCGAATACAATGCATTCAAGAGCGGACGAGACTGCCCGCCGCAAAGCCGCAGGAAAAACGGCTCACAGGAGCGATTTCTAAATGCAAAAAGCCACATTCGCCGCCGGATGTTTCTGGGGAGTAGAAGCCACCTTTCGTCAGATGCCCGGCGTCCTCTCCACCCGCGTCGGCTACATCGGCGGACAAACCGACAATCCCACCTATAAAGAGGTCTGCACCGACCGCACCGGCCACGCCGAGGCGGTCGAGGTCGAATTCGATCCCGCCAAAGTCCGCTACGAAGACCTATTGAAAGTTTTCTGGGAGAACCACGACCCCACCCAGCTCAACCGCCAAGGCCCCGATTGGGGCACGCAATACCGCTCCGCCATCTTCTTCCATACGCCCGAGCAGCAGGCTGCGGCGCAATCCTCGAAAGAAGCGCTGGAGAAGGCTCACCGTTACTCCAAACCAATTGCGACGCAGATTGTCCCCGCCGTAACTTTCTTCCCGGCGGAGGACTACCACCAGCAGTATCTGGAAAAACGCGGCATGGCGAGTTGCCACATCAAAGCGTAGGGCAGGGTAAAGAAGCCGTGGTAAAGGGGATAGTGGCTAAGCGCCCACGCCTATGACACGACCAACTACAGAGGCTATCTCACCGTTCTTCATCGTCACCGATGTCGAGCAGACCATCGCTTTTTACCGCGACAAGCTTGGCTTTGAGACGAGATGGCAGCAGCCGGATCGAAACCCTTTTTCCGCCATCATCGGCCGCGACGGAGCGCAGATCTTCATCAAGTCCGAAAAAGATGTGGCCCCGCTGCCGAACTCCAAACGCCATCCCCACATGCGGTGGGATGCCTTCGTCTATGCCTCCGACCCCGATTCCCTCGCCACCGAATTTGCCAGTAATGGAGCAGCCTTCAGCGTCCCGCTCAAAGATACCAACGACGGCCTGCGCGGCTTCGAAATTAGCGACCCCGACGGCTATGTCTTGTTCTTCGGTCGACCTAGGTAAACGGCGAGGTAGGAACTGCCCCATCTGACCTATTTCCACCGAGCTAGCGCGAACAGGATGCCCCCCCGTGGCAGTTTCACGGGTGGGCCGCGATGCCGATAAGCAAGAACTTCCCGCCCGGCCGCCAAACCGCAAACCAGTGTTCTGCATCCAAATGCCTGGAGTACAATAGTTTGTAATGTTCCTTTGGTCTTTGCAGTCGGCATCAGGAGCGATCCATTTTCCTGGAACCAGCTGCTAAAAAAGGAGATTCCGACTAAAAGGAAAAAGAGTGCATACATCCCACCACTACCCAAACGACTTACTCCGTAAGAAACTGGTGGTCGCTGGCATTCCAGAATCGGAGCACAGCTTGGAATCACTTGAGGCCAGGATGCCCCCGGATTGTAGCGCGCACTCATTTCAAGGCATCTCCGTCGACATGATGGCGGAAATGCTCTTGTATTTCATCACCAAAGGCATCGTCACCCTTACTGTAGCCGCCGACAAGGCCCTGCTCGATATGCCTTGGGGCTCGCATATCTGCCAGTTCTATAATCGCAAAGAAGATCTGCTTAAATGCTTGTGCCCTATTTCAAACAGGGACTGGAAAAAAATGACGCCTGCGTGTGGCTTGTTGGCGATCTCACGATCGAAGAAGCCACGAATGCGCTCGCGGCCGCCGTGCCCGATCTACAGCGCTACCTGTCCAAAGGACAGATGCAAATCCGCCATTACACGGAGTTTTATACGAACCCAAACGGGACGGTGAAGCCAGCGGACGAACTGAGCGACCAGTTCGCGGAAATGGGATCAGCGGTGAGGGCCAAAGGTTTTGCCGGGCTTCGGGCTTCCGGGGCCGTTAGCTGGATCAAGAACGAGGAGAGCATGTCTCGGTTCATGGACTACGAAACCAAGGTGCATTGCGCCATCCAGGGCTCCCGCATCATGGCCGTTTGCACCTATCCGGCCCGAGCTGCCGGCCTGCACCGGTGCAGAGAACTCATTCACAACCACGGCAAAATTTACGTCAAGCGCGGCGAATGGATGCACGACCATTCCATTGACGCGCAAAAGATCGAAGCTGTCTTCGCCTCGCTGGCCAGTCTGTAGTCTCTATTCATGAGGACATAGGTTAGAACTGGCCGTCTCCAGCCCGCACTAACACTTGATTACTCGCAGTTGACGCCTGCCATTCGCTCCCACACTAATCCTTGCGCGGAGGGTCCCCCGTCCACGGCGGAACGACGCCGATCGAGCGGGCATACGCGATCTGCTGCCCGAGGTGCTGCCCGATGTGCTGCACAATATAAAGCAGGACTCCGCGTTCGGTAATCTTCCCTCCATTCCAATTCAGAGTTTTTCCCAGGTCCGCATCCGGCATAGAGCGAATAGCCGCTTTGGCATGGGCGTAGGAAGCCTTGAGCGTGGCTATGATTTTTGCTTTGTCTGTAGTGCTCTGCTCCAGGGTCTTGGTATCTACATCAGCCGGAGTCGGGGTGCCCACGAGTTTGTAGAGATTGTAGTTGGCAGCGCTCGCGTGCAGAAAGACCTCTGCAATCGTGCGCGCAACCGGCGAAGGCCGCCAGGTGTATTTATCCGCGGGGATGGCTTCGGCCAAGCGCACGAATTCGCTTTCCTGGATCATGACTTCGGCCATCACCTCCGAGCGGTATCCGCTCACACCAGGAGTTCCATCGCGGTACGGGTACACCTGCGCCGACGTGCCGACCGCGCTCATCGTCATCACGATTACACAAATGGCAAAGAAAATTCGCATCATGAGGGCCTCCATCGCTGCGTGCCCGCGTTACCAAATCTGCGAGATTATACCTGCTCCGCCAATAGAGATTCCGCATGATTTGGCCTTGCAAGCCTTCCACGTCAGGCAAGCTTAGGATTAAACTGAACCTCATGAGCGGTATCGTGGGGAAGTTTAAGATGACATTGCAAGCCGATGGCCTCCGTGGGGCCATGCGATGGCTTAACGACAGAGTACCCTACCGCTTCACGGCCATCTTCGCATTCGATGGCGATATGCTTCGCAACATCTGTTTAATCGACAAAAATGATCGGAACACAACCAACTGCTCCGATCAGCCGATTACGGAGTCCTATTGCATGTACATACACCGCTCCCGCGAGACCTTCAGCGTGGAGGAAGCCTTGCTAGACAAACGGGTCGCGGTTCATCCCAAGCGGCAAAGTTTGCAGTGCTACTACGGCATACCGCTGTTTAACTCAGAAGGAAAGATGCTCGGCACGGTTTGTCACTTCGATAGGATGCCCGTTCGTGTAACGGAAGATGTCGTTACGGTGTTAGATGATTTAGCACCCTCGATTGCGGCAGCGGCGTTCGGCGCACGTGAAAACACTTATCGACCGGAACCTGGTTTCATCGCACAAGGTAGATAAATGGAAGTCAACCTCACCCCCGCCGCGCCGCCTCGATCTTGGCGACGTCGATCTTTTTCATCGGCATCATCGCCTCAAAGGCACGCTTTGCCTCGCCGCCACCAGCCCCAAGCGCCTCCATGAGCGCGCGCGGAGTGATCTGCCAGGAGATACCCCAGCGGTCCTTACACCAACCGCACTGACTCTCTACGCCGCCATTGCCCACGATCGCGTTCCAGTAGCGGTCCGTCTCTTCCTGCGTGTCCGTCGCAATCTGAAAAGAAAAAGCCTCATTGTGCTGAAACGCCGGGCCGCCGTTGAGACCCAGACAGGGGATGCCGGCAACCGTGAACTCTACCGTCAGCACATCTCCCGCCTTGCCGCCCGGGTAGTCACCCGGCGCTTTGTGAACAGCAGTGACTTCACTATTCGGAAAGGTCGCGGCATAGAAGCGCGCCGCATCATGTGCGTCCTTGTCGAACCAGAGGCAGATCGTGTTTTTCGGCTTCGAAGGCATAAAGTCTCCTTGTACGGTTCAGATCGATGTCCAGATCGATGTCCAGATCGATGTCCAGATCAATGTTCAGATCAATGTAATGAAACTCAGATGACGTGGGCAGCCTGAAAGTTGCGGCCGATTGGCCCACCCACCTCTGGAACGAGGAAGTATAACTCTTAAGAGAAGCATTCATCTTCTAACATGGGTGCTCCATGTTTACCTTCTTTTGGCAAACTTGGGATCTCTCGAAGATAAAATCTATCTCTATGATTCAAGAGTCGTATTCTAAAGAGTCGTAATCTAAGGAGTCGTATTCAAAGAGTCGTAATCGTGATCTAACCACATGCCGAACGAAGACGAACAAATCCGGGAAGTCCTGAACGCGCACTGGCACGCCTCGGCAGCCGGCGACGCAAATGCAGAACACAATATTTACGCCGATGATGCCATTTGTGACTATCCCCAGTCCGGCGAGAGAATCCTCGGACGCAGCAACTTGCAGGCCTTGCGCAGTCATCATCCCGGCAAGCCGTCAGGTTCAACGTCAGGCGAATGCTCGGAAACGGAAATCTCTGGATCACGGAATACACCATCACCTACCACGGCCAGCCCGCCTACACAGTGAGCATCATGGAGTTCCGCAACGGCAAAGTCGTCCACGAGACCCAATACTTCGCCGACCCCTTTGACGCCCCACCCTGGCGAAGCCAATGGGTTCAGAAAATTACCTGAAAACGAGGAAAGAGTTGATGCGGGGCGCTGGCCGGTCTATCCCAGGTTTCTACTCCTGCCCACCCTTACAAAGAAAGATGCAAACTTCCTTGCCCGATCCCACCGCGCCAAACGTCGGCGGCGTTCCCCAGTCCCACAATTTCTTCCATCCCCACTTCTCAAACCACGCCACCATGCCCGCGATGTCAGACACATTCAATATCGGAGTCAGACCTTTGGCTTCCATAATCGGAACAGGATAACACCGGCGGACCGGGAGATTGAGCCTACTGTTGGCCAACTCTGGTTCTTATTGTTAGCACTATCACGTACAAGAACTGCCCCAGCCGTGGCGGTTTCACAAGTGGGCCGCGATGCCGATGGGCTCAGAAGATTTTTCGGATGCGCCGCTCGGCTTTCTGCTTCTCATTGACCAGAACGGGCGCGTTCGCCAATAGGCGTAATGAAGGAAGCTACTCCACACCACTGCTCGGCCCCAAAACTAACTCTCGCATATCGGGGAAAATCAAATAATCCGGGAATGCGTTGCGCGAATCACATCTAACGACTTCAATGGATCTTCTGTAAATCCAGCCTTTGGGTAAGCGCAGAAAAGTGAAAAGGATTTCTGGTGACAGAGCTGGTGCCAAAGGAATTCAAGGCGCACGGTAGCAGCAACCTGGCCTCGCGCCCACATAAGCGCGACCAACTCACCGAAAGCCCGAACGCGCCTTCCCCCGTTCTGCGCTCGCGCAATCAACTCCGCCACGAAATCGAAGAATAGTTGGTCATCCGGCCACTGATTGACCATGAATTTTCCCAGTGCATCTTCAGCCAGAACGGTAATATATTGGTCCTGCGACTTGGCCTTTTCCAAATTCACGCCGGATGCCTGCAAACGCTGCTCAAGAGCTTTGAGGTGTTCCTCTGTGGCGAGCACGATAACTCCCTCTCCCTGCTTCAAGCCTCCCCCAACAAATCCCCCCAGCGTATCGAGCAACACATCGTCGTGTTCATAGAATTGAGCGATGTGTTCACAAGGTGCGATCTCGCCCCAAAATACCGGACTCTGAATCGCAGGGATAGGAGAGTTACTGCTCATAGGATTTCCTTTCAGGCAAGCGGGTTATTGTATCGTAAGCTCCGAAGATTTCATCTACAGGGTTCCCTATAGCTGAGGCTACGTTCCGCCACACCGCCCAGCCGGCCCATTTATCCCAGCTAGCGCGAACTGGCCGATAAGCAGGACATTTGGCAGATGCGACGGCGCTAAACAACCACTGCAGGCGCTTCCCCATACCCGCGCGGCCGAGGTTGCACTGCATCTCCGGAAAGCAACGGTTGTCCACTTTGCAAAACATGAGCCAGCCACGCGCCCGCAGCCTGGCTGGTAAGAATCGCAACCAGCACGAGAGTGGTGTAAAACACCGCATTAATGATCCCAGCATCGAAAGCCACACTCGCCAGCACGATCCCCGGGCCGCCACGCGCGTTGAGAGCGGTCGCCAGGTTCACCGAATCTTTGATTCCAAATCCGGCCACTCTTGCTCCCAGCCCCGCCGAGGCCAGTTTCACCACCGACGAAAGCACGAGAAAAATCACCAGCATGGAAATCGAGAAGCTCCGGCTCAAGTCCAGCTTGTAGCCAACCACCGCAAAGTAAATCGGGATAAACACGGCAAATGAAAATTCCGAAACCGCCTTCACCGCCGCTGCCAGCAAGTCCCGGTCGGCGACGATCGCATACCCTGCCAAAAACGCGGCGAAGACCAGGCTGATGTCGAACAGCGAGGCCACCGCCGAATAAGCCAGCAGTACCACCACCACATAAGCGATCGGCGAAGTTGCAGCCAGTATGTTCCATCGGGATCGCGTCAGTTTGGCAAGAAGCCTGGGCGCGAGAAACAATCCCAGCCCAAAATAGATCAGCGTCACGCCCACATGCAGAGCGATCTGCCGATTCGGCACGTTGCCGGATTCCGCCAGCGCCGTGGCCACGGCCAGCACTGCCCACAAGACGATGTCCTCAATCACCGCTACTCCCAGAACCAGCCGGGCGAAGCGCGTGTGCAGGATATCCAGGTCGTGAAGGATCTTCGAAATCACGGGAATTGAGGTGACCGCCATCGCAATGCTTACCACCAGCATCAGCGGCAATTTGGCGTGGGAACGCCCTGCGAGAATCCCCAGCGGAACAAACCACACCAGGCACAGCGCGGCAACAAACGGAATTCCCGTTCCCAGTGCGCCCAGCCACGCTACCTGGCGGCGGTCTTCCCGGTTAAATAATCCTTTGGTTTCGGCGCCGGAAGCAAACATCAGCAGCAGCAACCCAAAATTGTAGAGAAACGATATCACCGCGCCATACTGCGCGCTCACTGCCGTCCCCGGATGCAGCGGAAGAATCGCCACGGATACCGTAGGCGCAAACCGGCCCAGCAAACATGGCCCCAGCACTACCCCCGCAAGGATTTCCCCAACCACCTTCGGTTGCCGCAGCCGTGTAAATATGTACCCCAGCACCCGGGCCGCAGCCAGCAGCAGAAAAAGAAAAATCGTCAACGCACCGAACTCCGCATTTGACATCCAATAAACCTCGCGGGAGTTTGATGCAATTCTTGCCGCGTCTGTTTACGGGCCTCCTGTAGGCGGCCTACTTGCCCGTAAGCAAAGACTTAAAGGTCACGAGGCGGAGTTCAAAATCGTCGGCTCACGGCGTGATCTTAAATACCGCGCCGGAGCCGGCATTTCCGCCGTAGGATGCGGTGCCGTAAAGATTCCCCGCCGTATCCAGAATCAGGTTGCTATACGGGTACCCGCCGTCTGAATATCCGGTGAAGCTGTAGAGAATGCTCTCCGTCCAACCGCCGCCGGTGGCGGGAGTCAGCTCAAATACCGTGCCGTACTTGGA
This sequence comes from uncultured Acidobacteriaceae bacterium, assembly GCA_963818235.1. Taxonomy (GTDB): domain Bacteria; phylum Acidobacteriota; class Terriglobia; order Terriglobales; family Acidobacteriaceae; genus Sulfotelmatobacter. The sequence goes on along the minus strand of CAWFRI010000003.1, from coordinate 47,209 downwards.
AGACCCTCCTCCGCTAGTGGTGCCGTAAAAGTTTCCCGAGGGATCTTCAACCACTCCGCTTTGCGGATCCACTCCATCGCCGTTGGTATTGGTGAATTGGTAAAGCACGGTTTCGCTCCAGTTGCCGTTGCTGTTGGACAATTCAAAAACCGTACCGCAGCCGGCCGGAACCTGCCCTTCCGGGCAATTCTTGCTTTTGACGCCGCCCAAGGTGGTTGCGCCGAAGAGGTTTCCGTTTCCGTCAATCATCAAATTGCCCGCCGGCACTGCGCCATCGCCGGGCGCTCCGACAAACGAGTACAGCATTTTCTCGGTCCAGCCACCGCCGCTTGCCGGCTGCAGTTCAAAAACCGTGCCGCAACCATCCGGCTGCCTCTCCACTCCCAGGCAATTCGCGCTCGATCCACCTTTCGAAGTGTTTCCGTAAAGATTGCCAGCAGAGTCGAAGATCAAGCCCGCGGCGGGATTCGATCCATCGACGGGATAGCCAGCGAAACTGTAGATCACGGTTTGCTTCCATGTGCCGTTGGCTTGCGGAGCGAGTTCAAACACCGCACCGAAGCCTTTTGTGCCTCCATCTAATGTGGTTCCGTAAAGATTGCCGGAGTTGTCAAAAATCAGATTGCCCAGAGGATGGTCAATTACGCCACTCAGGCTATCCAGCTTTTTTTCCGTATACGTTCCGTGTGTTGCGGGTGACAGTTCGAAGATTGAGCCGTATTGACGACTGCCGGTTTCTTCGGCGGCACCGTAGAGGTGGCCGGCGCTGTCTAAAATGAGGCTCGAGGGAAAGACGCTGTTGTTTCCGTTATCGCTGGTGCCGGAGAAGCTATAGAGCAGACTTTCTTTGCCGCTGGGCGATAGCTTGAAAACGGATCCTACATCGGCGCCGCCGCCGAGCAAGGTGGTGCCGTAAAAATTTCCCGAGGCGTCGGTGACTAAGCCAGTCTCAGGACGGTCGCCATCGGCGAAGGGAAAGCCGTAGAGAGTGGTCTGCGTATATCCACTGCCATTGGGAGCGAGTTCGAAAACCGTCCCGTTCAGCCCAGTCGGTCCGCCATATTGGGTGGTGCCGTAGATCTGCCCAGCGGGGCCAAGGTAGATGTCGTTATTAGGATAATATCCCAGCTGCTTCAAGCCGGTGAACGTATACAAGATTGTGCCGGTCCAGTGCCCTGAAGACAAGGTCAACTTGAACGCCGATCCGCAGCAGAGTTCGCCTCCGCCGTCAAATGTAGTGCCGTAAATGTTGCCAGAGCTGTCGAAGAGGATGTCCTGGGGCTGTACGTCGTACTCGTCAGCATTGCCAAAGGTGTAGAGAATCTGTTCGGTCCACTGGCCGCCTGTGGAGGGGCTCAATTCGAAAACCGTGCCGCAGCCGCCGGTCTTGTTGCAGTTGGCGGCCCCGCCGTTGTCGGTGGTGCCGTACAGGTTACCGGCACTGTCGAAGATCAAAGCGGCTGAGGGTTGCCAGCCGTCACTTACCCCGGTGAAATCGTGCAGGACTTTTTCCGTCCAAGTACCGCCGGTTGAGGGACTGAATTCAAAGGCGAGTCCATTATTCCCGATGCCGCCTTCTTCCGCGGTTCCGTAAATGTTGCCAGACTGATCGAGAGTCAGGCGGCCGTAAGGAAAGCCGCCATCGGAGCCGCCGGAAAAGATGTGGATAACGTTCTCGGTCCAGCCGCCGGAGCCGGGCGTCAGTTGGAATATAGAGCCGTAGGTGGGACCGTAGTTGTAGCTGGTTCCGTAAAAATTTCCAGCGCCGTCTTCCACTATGCCGGGAGCGAGGTAACCGCTCACAGTAAAAGTCTCGAGCACGGTCAGGTTCCATGGTCCATGCGCAGTGGGCGTGAGTTCGAAAAGTTCACCAATGGCAGTGGGGATCACAGATGAGTAGGCCAAGCCGTAAATATTTCCGGCTCCGTCCAAGGTGATCCCCAGCGGCCCCGATCCATCGCTCCCGCCAGTGAACGAATAGAGCACGCTCTCGGTCGCCGAGCCGTTGGAGTTGATGGTGAACTTGAGGATCAAGCCTTTGTTGTAAGCGCCGCCTTCGGCGACGACATACAAGTTTCCCTCAGCGTCGCTGATGGTGGTCGAAGAGTAGCGGCCGTTCAGGTAGGGTACGAAGCTGTACAACACTTTTTCTGTCGCGCCTGCAGCTGGACAAGCGTGGAGAACTATCGCGAAAATGCCGGCAAAGAAAGCAACCAGAAAAGGGACTCTGCGAGTCATGGGAACTCCTAGGGATAAGGGATAGGGGTATGGCACAGGCCCAGCGACCAGCGGGTGGGGGAACCGCGCCCAAAATCATACCACAATCGGTGAGCGGGCAAATCGTGAGACCAGACTTCTGCCGGAGATGGCCGCAGAACGACCGGCTTAGGCCGCAGTCAGCAGGATGGGCTCGCCCTTGGTGATCACCAGCGTATGTTCATAGTGCGCTGAAAGCCTGCGATCCGCCGTCACCACCGTCCATTTATCATGCGCCCCAAATGTCCGGCCCGATCCCGCCTAGCCGCAATTTGATGCAATTTTTGCCGCGCCTGTTTACGTGCGCACCGGACGGTCTATCCTGGCCAAAAAAAGAGGCGTTCTAATTCACGCTCTTAGCGTAGCATTATCACAATAATGTCGATAGAGTCAGTGGTCTATAAGCCCAAAATAGCCAGAAGTCTCCACCCGGCACTGGGCCGTCCGAACTTTCAGGGAATAATCCCGAAGGACATGAGACTGACCGCTAATCGCTGTTCACTGCCCACTAATCACTGCCCACTGATTCTCACCGGCTCCCGCGGCCCAAAGAAGATGAGCAGCACAAATCCACCAATATAAAATGGCAGGCTCTGCTGAAAATTCACTCCCGTAAAGCGCAGGATCAAGCCGAACAGCGCCAGCGCCTCGCACAACGCATAGGTGACAATGTAACCGTTTTTCCAGTGGCTCACCGCCAGCCGGTCGTCGGGATTCGCCGCCAGGCTTTCCGCCGACCGCAACACCAGCGTCCGCCTCACCACAAAAATCACCCCAACAATTGCCACCCCGGCCGTCGTAAAAAAATAGTTCAGCGAGGGATAAGCCGCACTCGTCCGCGGCTTCATCGCTTCGCTGGCCGCCGCATAAAGCAGAATGCTTGCCAACATCCCCCACTGCGTCACCCGCAGGGTTCTGATCGTCCCTCTCATTTTTTACCCGCCCGCAATTAATTCACATTCTCTCTCACTCCGCCCGAGCTGCGCCCCAAAATTCGCTGCTCCGGAATCCATCTAGGCAATACTTTTTCTTTGCTACTATCGATTTTCGACTATCGATTGCCAGCAGTAATCTTCCCCCCTAGGCGGCAGTACAGTACTGATCGGTGGTAAGTGGCCAGCGAAAACTCTTAAACCACGCCACTCCTCTGATCACTGAACACTCATCACTGATCACTATCACCGGGCACTGCCCACTGTTCACTGCCTCAACCCCGGCCGCACCCGCAAAAATATCTGAAACGATACCGGAAAGTTTCCATACGCCGTATCCAGCGCCGCCGGCTTCGAATAAGCCGTCACATCCGCGCCTACCCCCAGTTGCCACTCCCGGTTCTGCACCACGTCGCGCACTCCGCCAAATGTATAAGCTCCAATCCGGTAACTCGGCTGCACCGCCAGCTGCGGAAACAGCTCATCCTTATCCACCAGCTCCATCCGGGTAAAAAAATAGTCGCGCCGCAAGAAATTCACCGTCGATTCCAGCAGATACCCGTTCAGATTATTTCCCGGGCCAATCTCATGTACACGCCCCCATACCAACGATGTCGCCCAATTCCCCGCCGCCAGCGGCCGGTCATATTCCACCGATGCCGTCTGCCGCCATTGATTCCACGGCTCCAGCACCTCGGGACGATCCAGATGCCCAATGCTGTACTGCCCCGTCCAATTCCGGCTTGGCGCAACGCTCACCCGCCCCGACCACGAATCCAGCGCCGCCGGCTGAATGCTCCAGCGCTCTTCATTTGGCTCGTGCCCGTTAAACGCCGATCCCTCCACCTTCACCCGCGCAATCACCAATCCCGTCGTCACCACCCCAAAGCTGGTGTGCGTTGAATCCTCCAGATGATGCCCCAGCGGAGCCAGCGGCAGCTCCGCCGCCGACGCACGATGAATATAAGTCACCGGACCCAGTGCCGGCTCCGCCGATGGCCCGCCATACAGCTCCCACGAAACCTTCCCCGAGAGCGGCAGCATATACAGCGCCGCCAGCTCCGCAAAAACATTATGCGGATGCTGATGATCCACCAGCGGCTCCCCGTGATACGTCTCCCCGGTCTGAAACAGCTCTGGAAACCCCGGATGCGGCGAGGTCAGCGACTCCGCCGAAAACATCTGCCGCAACAAAATCGTCCCCCGCCCAAGCTTGTGCTGCTCCATCCCCATTCCCCAATTCACTGACTCCGCCTTGCCCTCGCCCCGCGGCCCGCCCTGCTGGTTGTAGTCGGCGAAGATCACCCCGTGCATCATCAACTCCCACCCGCCCCGCATCCACATCCACTCATGCCCGGGAACGGTTGGCGGCTGCCACGCGGTGCCCGAGCCGTCATGAGGCGAAGGCAGGCATGGCTCGGCGCAATCTTCCATCTTCATCTGCATTCCTTTCATGGAATCTTCCTGCGCGCATGCTCGCGGCAATATCGCAACCGCAGCCAGGCTGCAAATCAACAGCGCACGTAAAGCGCCTTTTATGGCGAAAAGCCTCACGCCAAGAAGATTAACCGATGCGGAGAAAGTTACCGGAAAAGTTGTTAGTTGAGTTGCGAAGAAAAATGCGAAGAAAAAGAAGAAAAACGGAAAAGATTCGAAAGGAACAACCTGCGACCTACCTGTGCTCCCCTGTGTCCTCTGTGTTTAAGGTTTTAGATTTTCGGTTAAAAAAATAGCCTTCCCCTACGTCCCCGTAATCTTCACCCGAATCTCCTCCGGCAGCCGCTCCCGTATCTCCGCCGGCAGCCGGTCATGTACCCGCCGCGCCCCCTGCTTGGCCGCATCCAGCACCGTCACCGGAGCCGGAGTCGCCACCGCCACCACCAGCCAGATCAGAGCCGAGAGCGCAAACCCCGCCAGCGCCGCTACCTCCAGCCAGAACGCGTGCCGCGGCCCAAAGTGCCGGATCACTCCAAACGCCAGCAAAAACACCCCGCCTGAAACCGATGCCAGCGCAATCAGCCCCACATCGATCAGCCGGTGCACACGCTGCCGCCCGCGGCAACGTTCACATTCCGCCAGATGGCTCTCGTAGTCGCCACGCATCTCCGGTGCCAGGCCGGAAATGTCATAGCGCCAGCCCGCCAGTATCTTCCCTACAATTGGATCGATGCACTGCTGACTCATAAGTTACTAGAGCTGAATCGGCGGCAATGCCTCCGACTGCACCGCCACCAGCACGCGGTTACAAAACAACCCCCCGCGCAACGCCAGCGCTTTTTCCGCCTCCCGCCGCGCTATCTCCGGATGATTGTTCTGCTCCGAGAGATGCGCCAGCACCACAAACGCCGCCCCATTATCATAGTCGCCGGTGAAGAAATCCGCGAGTTTCTCGTTCGATAAATGCCCCATGTTGCTCGCCACCCGCTGCTTCACCGTCCACGGATACGGTCCGCCCCGCAGCATCTCCACATCGTGATTCGACTCCATGATCAGCACATCCGACCCCCGCAGATGATCGCGCACGTTGACCGGCAGGTACCCCAGATCGGTCGCCACGCTCACCTTCGTTCCTTCCACCCGGAAGGTGAACCCCACCGGATCGGCCGCATCGTGCGGAATGGTGAATGGCTTCACCTCGATATCCCCTACCTGAAAGCGGTGCCCCGACTCGAACTTCTCCAGCTTCTCCAGTTGCGGACGCTCCCCGTTCTCATTGCGCAGCGCCCGCGCCCACGCCGCATGAGTTGCCCCCGTCATAAACACCGGAATCCGCAGCTTCTTGCCCAGCATCGCCAGCCCATACACATGGTCGGAGTGTTCATGCGTAATCAGTATCGCCGAGAGCGACTGCGGATCGAGTCCCAGCGATTTCATCCGCTTGAACGTCTCGCGGCACGAGATTCCCGCATCCACCAGAATCCGCGTTCGCGCGCTGGCCACGAATGCGCAATTCCCCCGGCTCCCGCTGGCCAGCATCGAAACCGTCACACACATCCCCTCACCATACGCGACCCTCCTGTGGATTAGCAGTAACTTTTTAGCCATCCCCTTGGAGCAGTGAGCAGTGACTAGCGATTGGCGATTGGTGATTGGTGATTAGCGATTAATCATCCGGGATGGAGCGAGCACTGGCCAGTGATTGGTAGTCTGTGATCAGCGCCAAACCCGGTCTTACTGACCACTGGCCACTAAGCACTGACCACTATTCTTAAGCTCGAGCGGCCAACGCGCCAATCTCGCCGAGGGGTGGAAAAGATTGCGGTGCGCATAAGGTACGCTCCGCAGGCATGGAACCGCTTCTTACGGCCTTGGCTAGTAATTCTATAGCCAGCCCTGCGATCGGGGGAATCACCACGGTAGCGCGCAACTGCCCACCACGCACCCACGCCTGGCCAGTCTTGGTGACCCCGTCGCAGCCCAAAAACGGAGCTTCCGACCATGGGTCGCGCTCCGCCGTCGGCAGGTCAAGCAATGCCTTCCTGGCTCCAATCGCCATGGCATCGTTCTGGCAGACAACCGCTCGAATATGGAGTTGCTTCGAGGTGCTCAGCGCCAGCCAGGACTTCACCGCCTGGTGTCCGCTGCGCTCCGACCAGTCCCCTTTCAGCGTCTTCATCAGGACTGCGGATGGTTTGGTGGAGAGCATTCCTTTGGTGCGGAGATTCGCCGTACTACTACTGGACGGGCCTTCGATATAAAGAATATTGCCGTCGGCAATGAGGGCTGCCAGTTGCCTTCCCTGAATTTTCCCCACTTCCTCCTGGTCGGGACTGACCGCAAACACCGGAACCCCGCCGGAGCGGCGCAATTCGGCAATGTAATCGGCCTCCCGGTTCAAAATTCCCCAGCCAATGCCAGCCGCCACTGCCGCTTTTGCCACCTGCGGCATGGGAGTTCCAATCGGCTCAACCAGAATCGCATCCGGCCGCTGCGTGCGGTCCTGGATGATCTTCACCAGTTGTTGCGATTGATTGACCGCGTCGTTGTTAGCGTAGACGATGTTGATCTTAACGCCCAGATGGGAAGCGACCTCGGCTGCGAAAACCGATTGTTCCGCCTGGTAATCGTTGTCCCGCGTGGTTAAAGCAACCACCACATTCAGTTGGCTCATAGAAGAGGATCTTTACGAGCCATTGAATTTTTTCTACAGCGGGGCCCGTGACGTTTTCGATTCTGTCATAGTGGTTCGAGCCCCCCAAGTTACGGTAGTGTTCCGGAAATCCTGGAAGAGAATTCCTTGCCCAGATTGGAATATTGGGCAAAGAGATATGGGGCAAAGAGATATCGAGCAAAGAGATATTGAGCAAGCCAGGTTCGAATATTGCGCAAGTAAAGATAGTGCGCACAAAAGATATTGCCCAGATCACTTTCCCTGGCGAAGGTTATCGATCACCGAGCGCACCACCGCCCCGCCATAAGCCCCCGCCATTCCCGGCAACGCCGTCAAAAACGAACCATACACCTGCCCCCGCGTCGGCTTCACCGCCATCGTCATATAAGCCGCCAGCTCCGTCAGCGGAATAAATATCGCCACCACCACCACCCACCGCCACGGCCAGCGCGGCCGCAACCCTCCCAACAGCATGCAAGCCATCAACACCAGCAACGCCGTAAACAGCAAATCATTCACCGTAACGTCCACCCACCCCGTCCCCACCCCCGCCAGCGCGCCCAAAAGATAAATCAGCGCGTCGCTCTTTGCTCTCTGTGGGACCATCTTAGCTCTCATTCGTTTTGGGAAAGGCGCGCGCTGGGGAAGCATACATGTTCGGGAAGCGCACGTCTTCAGAGCCAGCGGCAAAACTCGATTCTGATCTTGCCTTTGGGTAGCGCAGCGGTTTACCGCTGCGATAACTGCCAGGTTTTTCAATGCCGGCTTTAGCCGCTGAGGGACGTTCAACCCCGTCAATAGACTTTTTCCGCAGCTTTAGCCCCTGAGGGAACGTTGCCAATTTACTTCTTCGGTCGATCATGGTTCTCGAATACGGATAGCCCCTCCGCAAAACATCGCCCCGGAGGGGCATCGCGAAAATAGCCCGGCGCCTTCAGCACCGGGACCCCATGCACAGACAGAGCGCGCTTCCCGTAGGGAAGCCTGAAATATTTCCTCACGAAACTCTCCCGAAATTCTCTCCATATTCCTCCATCCTCACGCTTTGTTACTTCAACCATCCTCTAATACTGATAAAAACCCCTCCCGCTCTTCCTCCCCAGCCACCCCGCATCCACCATCTTAATCAGCAGCGGACACGGCCGGTATTTCGGATCTCCCAACCCCTCCAGCATCACCCGCATAATATCCAGGCAAACATCCAGCCCAATAAAATCCGCCAGCGTCAGCGGCCCCATGGGATGCGCCATCCCCAGCTTGAACACCTCATCCACCGCCTCCGCCGTCGCCACGCCCTCCATCACCGCATACATGGCCTCGTTCAACAACGGCATCAGCACCCGGTTCGAAACAAATCCCGGCGCGTCGTTCACCTCCACCGGACTCTTCCCCAGCTTCACCGCCAGCTCGCGTACCGCTTCAAAACTTTCCTGCGAAGTCGCGAGGCCCCGAATCACCTCCACCAGTTTCATCACCGGCACCGGATTAAAAAAGTGCATTCCAATCACTTTATCCGGCCGCTTGGTCAGCGCCCCCAGCTTGGTAATCGAGATCGAAGAAGTATTCGACGCCAGAATTACTTCCGCCCGCACCACCCGGTCGAGCTCGCGAAAAATCTCCGTCTTGATCTCCAACTTCTCCGTCGCCGCCTCCACAATAAAGTCGCAGTCCCCCAGCTTCGAGCGCTCCGTTACCCCCTCAATCCGCCCCAGCGCCGCGTCTTTGTCGGCAGCAGCGATTTTGCCCTTCGCAACCTCGCGCTCCAGATTCTTCGCGATGGTCGCCATCCCGCGTTCCAGAAACCGCTGCTCCACATCGCACAAAACCACCCCATACCCGCTACGTGCAAACACATGAGCAATCCCGTTACCCATCGTCCCCGCCCCGATTACTCCTACACGTTGAATATTCATGGAAGCCTCGTAGACTTGGAGGTGTGCCGCCTTGAAGACAGACCTTCGTGGCTGACAAACCGCTAAAAAGACCTTAGAGTCTACCACCCGGTGCGAGGCGTGGCACTACGAGTTCCGGTTTTGGAGAGACTTCGATTGTTCGCCAAGTTACTTCCCCGGAGTTACAAGAAATGCGTCACAGCAGACGGCATTTACGAGGCCGTTGGCGGCGAGCTGTCCTGATGAGTTAATGGCGTACGGGCCTTCCACCCACCACGGGGAATTGTTGCCGAGCAGGGCGTTGATCTTCTTCACGCCACCGGCCTTGGTCCAGATAAATGCCACTTCTGAGGGATAAAATTCCCCAGTCACCTCGCCGGAATCATTCACCGCCTGCCCCTGACTGGCCGAACCGGGAGTCGCGATCTCCTGCATACCTCCGCTCCGCGTCCAGTAGAAGGCGTGGGACACATTGTCCGGTGTGGATGCGGTTCCTACGACTTCGCCCGACGCATTGATACCGAAAGCCGCGCTGCTCTCACCCCCCAACGTCCCCAAGTCCTTCATCCCGGTAGCCTGCGTCCACAACAACGCTCGCTCCGGGGAATTGCCGAACGTCTGCTGACACCTTCCTACCACCTCGCCGCTATCATTAATGCCCAGCCCGTAACAAACCGGCAACCCGGGAAGCGTTCCCAAGTCCTGCATGCCCGTGGCTTGCGACCACAGGAAAACATGGTATTCGCTACTGCTACCGGCAACATCGGATTCGCCGACTACCTGCCCAACATTATTGATGGCATGAGCCGCACTGCTGCTCCCGCCGAGGGTGCCCAAATCCTGCATGCCCGTGGCCTGCGTCCAGAGGAACGTATGATAGATCGAGTCTCCGGGAAGATAGGAATATCCCACCACGCTTTCCCTGTTGTTGACAGCAAGGGCGCTAGCCACATCGCCTCCCAGCGTACCGAGATTCTGCATACCTCCCGCCCGCGTCCAAAAAAAAGCCCGCTCCGACGGTCCTCCGGTGGTGCAATAGCCGACCAATGCGCCACTGTCGTTGATGCCGAAGGCGTAAGCGAGACCGCCGCAGTTGCCGAGGTCTGTGACCGTGTAGTGCTGGGCCATGAGGCAGGGCGCCAAGGCCAGAACAAAAGAACAAGTGATGAGGCGAATGACCTGAGTCGACATAGCCCACACTCCTTTGAGGCTCCTGGCACCCAAGTAATATGGATGTCCGAATTTTCGAGACGGGTATAACCGAACCAAACGGCCTAGGGGACCTGACCACACTCGGGAAAAGTGGCGCGGTCCGAATGTTAGCACCAATTGCACGGTTGGAACAGAAAAGTCCCGCCTCGGTAGTGGCTCAGTTTGGTTTTACACAGACAAAAAACTGAGCCACCACCCCCGCCTCCAGGACCTTGATTCCTGTTGTAGCAACGTGATTTTGTCACCCTAACGGCAACATGAAAATGTCACCCTGGCGAAGCCAGGGTGTGTTGCAGGCGGGTGTCGCCGTAGTAGAGCGAGACGCGCCCATCGAGCGCTTGATAGACGTGGACTTTGGCACCGGCAAAGCTGAAGCGTTGGCCTTGCTGCGGGATCTGGAAGCGCTGGCCGTCCCACTGCACGATGTTGTCGTTGCTGACCACGCGCGGATGAACGAAGCAGCAGATACGGTCGAGATGTTCCGGAGCCGGACGCCATGCGGTTTGCATTTCACGCGGACGGCGGGCGAAGCGGCGGTTGTAGTCGGCGAGGAACACGCGCAGCACGGCGTTGGCGGATTCGAGATCGCAAGCCTGAGCCAGACGAAGCTCGCTGCACAAGCGATCCTGAAGCACGCCCCAGAGGCGTTCGACGCGGCCTTTTGCTTGCGGACTGCGAGCGGCGATGAAGGTGATACCGAGTTGCTCGAGGGCGCGGCCGAACTGGGTGGGCTGACGTTTGCCGGCGAGTTCTTCTTCGACCGACCAGGAGTCGTCGTTGCGCACGAAGATGCCGCTGTGATCGCCGTAAAAGGCCAGGGGCGTGCCGTGGCGACGCAACATCTGGCGGAGCAGGGCGAGATAACCGGCGGCCGTTTCGGAGGGGAAAAACTGCGCGGCCAAGATTTTACCGGTAGCGTCATCTTGCAAGCCGAGCGCGGTGAGGCGCGGGCCGCGGCCTTCCAGCCAGTCGTGGGGAGAGCCATCCAGTTGCACCAGTTCGCCTTCGCGGGCGCTTCGCAGACGGCGCTGGCGATGCGCGGGAGCACGGCGTTTGCGGGGCGATCCCAGACCGGCTTGGCGCAGCAGACGGCGCAGCGTTTCGCGGCTCAAGGAGAAGCCCTCGACCTCGCAAAGTTTTTCGCAGAGGTGGTGATCGTTGAAGCCGGCATAGGTGGTGCGTGCCAGGTGAACGATGTCTCGGCGAACCCGGGTGGGCAGGCGGCGGGGACTGGGCCGTCCGCGGTTGGCGTGCGCCAGAGCCGCCTCCCCGTGCTCGCGCATGCGTTTCTTAAGACGTTTGACTTGCCGTTCGCTGAGCGAGAGCAGTGCGGCGGCTCTGGCGCACGCCATGTTTCCCTTCGCCAAGCTGGAAATCACGCTCACTCGTTGCAATTCCTTCTGACTCAACGCGTATGTCCTTCCTCTCATGGAGTGACATTTTCACGTTGCTGTTAGGGGGTGACAGAATTATGGAGCTAAAATACCAGGACCTTGATTCCTTCCGCCATCCTCTTCGGCAGTGATAAAATATTAGGTTCCCTCTTCATCGACATCAAACTTGAGTTTCTTTCAGAGGTGCATTATGGCAACCCTAGAACTTCCCGTCCGCCCTCGCACTCCCTCCCCGCACTCCCACTCCACCCCCTTCCTCAACGAGCCCTTCTACGATTTCCGCAACGAAGAGAACGCCCGCAAAATGCGCGCCGCCATCGAGCGCGTCCGCGGACAGCTCGGCCACGAATACGATCTCATCATCGGCGGCCAGCGCATTAAGACCACCGACAAAATCAAATCGCTCAATCCCTCGCGCCCCTCGCAAATCGTCGGCATTCACCAGAAAGCCGGCAAAGAGCACGTGGAACCGGCAATGCAAGCCGCCCTCAAAGCCTTCGACTCCTGGAAGCACACTCCTGTCGCCGACCGCGCCGCGCTGCTCTTCCGTGTTGCCGATCTCTTGCGCAGCCGCAAAATGGATTACATGGCCTGGCTCGTCTTCGAAGTCAGCAAAAACTGGGCCGAGGCCGATGCCGACATCTCCGAGACCATCGATTTCTGCGAGTTCTACGCCCGTGAAGCCCTGCGCTTCGCCAAAGCCGAAACTCCCGTGCAACTTCCCGGCGAGCACGACTCCCTCACCTACATCCCTCTCGGCGTCGGCGCAGTCATTCCGCCGTGGAATTTTCCCTGCGCCATCATGGCCGGAATGACTGTCGCTTCCATCGTCGCCGGCAATACCGTCATCCTCAAACCCTCCAGCGATTCGCCCACCATCGCCGCCAAATTTGTCGAACTCCTCGAAGAAGCCGGCATCCCCGAAGGCGTCGTCAATTTCTGCCCCGGCTCCGGCGCAAGCTTCGGCGACGCCATCGTCGCCCATCCTAAAACCCGCTACATCGCCTTCACCGGCTCCCGCGAAGTCGGCCTCCACATCAACAAAACCGCGGCCACGCAAGCTCCCGGCCAGCTTTGGATCAAGCGCACCATCCTTGAAATGGGCGGCAAAGACGCCATCATCGTCGACGCCGATGCCGATATCGATTCCGCCGTCGAAGGCGTTGCCCAGGCCGCTTTTGGGTTTCAAGGACAAAAATGTTCCGCCTGCTCCCGCGCCATCGTCGACGAACGTATTTATGACAAATTTCTCGAGCAGTTAAAAGCCCGCGTGGAAAAAATCACCGTCGGCGATCCCGCTGAAAACTCCGGCATGGGCGCGGTCATCAATGAAGGTTCGATGAACACGATTCTGGAATACATCGAGCAAGGCAAGAAAGACGGACGCATCCTCACCGGAGGCGCGCGCGCCGCCGAAGCTGGGGAAGGCTACTATATCCGCCCCACCGTCATCGCCGATGTCCCCGCCAAATCCAAACTCGAGCAGGAAGAAATCTTCGGACCGGTGCTCGCGGTGATCAAAGCCCGCGGCTTCGATCACGCTCTCGAAATCGCCAATGACACCGAGTTCGGCCTCACCGGCGCGATTTACAGCAAGTCGCGCGACAAAATCGATCGCGCCCGCCGCGACTTCCACGTCGGCAATCTCTACATCAACCGCAAATGCACCGGAGCCATGGTCGGAGCCCACCCCTTCGGCGGCTTCAACATGTCCGGCACTGACTCCAAATCCGGCGGCCCCGATTATTTATATCTGTTCACGCAAGCGAAATCGGTGGCGGAAAAACTTGGGTAGGTTGCGGCCATCTTTGCCTTGACCACTTAGGATTAATCTCCTGTGCCCGAAACCACGATCTGTTGTTGGCTTCCGCCTCCGTTGTCCGTGAGCGTCAAATTGTCGCTGACGGATCCCTTTTCCTGGGGCGCGAACTGAACGCTGATCGTGCAGTTTGCGCCGGGAGCCAACGTAGAGCCGCAGGTATTTGTCTGGGTGAACCAGTTGGTCGAGCCTCCGGTGAAATAAATCTTTGAGAGCGTCACGGCGCCGCTTCCCACGTTTGTCACCGTAACCGTTTGCGGAGGACTGACCGTTTCTTTCTTCTGGTCCCCAAAGCTCAAGCTGCCCGGCGACAGGCCTATCCAGGTTCCAATGCCGGAGAGTGGAACCGGCTGTTGCCGGCCGACAGCATCGTCCGTGACCACAAGCGACGCTGCCCGGGTTCCGCGATCGGTAGGGTCGAAAGTGACTTTAATCGTGCAGTTGGCGCCGACGGCAAGGCTGGATCCGCAGTTGTTAACCTGTTTGAAGTCGCTCGTGTTGCTCCCCGAGAATCCGATCTTCGATATGGCCAGCGTTTCCTGACCAACATTCGTCATCACCGTCGATTGGGACGCGCTAGGCGTACCCTCCAACTGGAGCGGAAACGAAAAATAGGGTGAGGAAAACAAAACCGCAGGTCCGGCGGTCTGTAAAGCCGCATAGACCGAACCGTTGCCAAAGCTAAAAGGTCCCCGGGCACTGGTAAGTACGTCCATCGCTCCATCGCCGTTAAAATCACCCGTCGTGACATTCGCATTGCCCACTGCACCCTCGAATGTCGAAGGCGAGCCAAAAGTCCCGTCCCCATTGCCCAACAGCGCGAGAATTGTGTAAGACGAGGCAAGAATCAGATCGAGTTTGCCGTCTCCGTTCAGGTCCGCTACGGCAGCGTAGCCTCCGTTGTTGATTTCGTAATTGATCGGGGAAGCAAAAGTACCGTCGCCGTTGCCCATCAAAACCGAATAACCATTGGCGCCGAGAATCAGATCGAGTATCCCATCTCCGTTAAGGTCCGCGGCCGTGATGGAAAGAAGGTTGACCTGCGTATCCGAGTAAGTCTTGCCTTGTTGAAAGCTACCGTCGCCATTGCCCAGGAAAACTTTAACGTCATCCAGATAAAGCGCGATGGCGATATCGGGAATGCCGTCGCGGTTGAAGTCGCCCACGCAGATCGCCAAAGCCTGCCCTACCAGGGGCGTCTGGGTTTGAAATGTTCCATCTCCGTTGCCCAGGAGTACCACCGTATTTTCATAACTGCTGATCGCCAGATCGAGTTTGCCGTCACCGTTAAAGTCGGCAACTGCAATTGCCGAAGGCCCGCTTCCGGTTGCGAAATTTGTCGGCGACCAAAATGTTCCATCTCCCTTTCCCAGAAGCACCGAAACATTATTGGAGCCGTAGTTTACGACCAACAAATCCAGCTTCCCATCCCCATTCACATCGGCCGCCGCAATCGCCCACGGCGAATTGCCCGCGTTGTAGGACACTGCTGGCGCAAACGTTCCGTTCCCTTCTCCCAGCAAAACCTGCACTTCGCTAAAATTAGCCGAGGCTATGTCGAGTTTACCGTCGCCATTGAAGTCGCCGGTCACGGACTGGAGTCCGTTTCCGCCGATGGAAAATCCCTCGCCACTCAAAGTCACGGTTGTGATGGGCTCAACAACCGATAAGAAAGCCGTGTTGGATGTCAGACTTCCTGAGCCTGGGTTACTCACAGTCACCGCGCCCGTTCCGGCCTGCGCAATATCGCTGGCCAGAATGCTGGCCGTCACTTGCGTCTTGCTGATGAACTGAGTGCCGCGAGGCTTGCCGTTCCAGTAGACCACCGCGCCGGAGACGAATCCCGCGCCATTCACACTAAGCGTGAAGCCCGGCCCTCCGGGCACAACGCTGGTTGGTACCAATGGCGTATCAATCAACGGTACGGGATTGGAAAGCGCCATGAGCGTCGCGTTCAAGTATAGGAGCCACAGGAGACAGATAAAGACACGTTTCACGGCACACCTTCCCTACCACCGTTTCCGACAGTCGACAACAGCCTAGATTATGAATCGACAAGAGATGGTCAAGGATGAAAATCTTAACCTGTGCAGGATCTTGCAGCAGCGCTCCGACCATTTGAATCTCAACGCAGAAGCCTATTGTGGCGTTCTTTTCGGCGCCGGGGACCCCATTTCTCGCGCGCCGTTTGCGAGAGAAGTGGGAGCCGCGCCATCGACCAGCCTTATAAGTCTTTACTTCCGATCCCCCGCCACCGGCGTCGCCACCGGATTCCTCTCCAAAAACTGCCGCTGATGCCAGTACGGATACACCGGCGTCACCTCGCTCGCCGCATCCAGCTTCGCAATCTGCTCCGCCGACAATTTCCATCCCTCCGCCGCCAGATTCTGCCGCAACTGCTCTTCGTTCCGCGCTCCCACGATCACCGTCGAAATCGACGGCCGCTGCAACAGCCAATTCAACGCCACCTGCGGAACGCTCTTCTCCGTTTCCTTCGCAACCACTTCCAGCGCGTCCACCACCTTATATAAATACTCGTCCTCCATCTGCGGCCCCATCCCGCCCGTCTTATGCAACCGGCTCTCCGCCGGCAAAGGCTGCCCGCGCCGCACCCTTCCCGTCAATCGCCCCCAGCCCAGCGGACTCCACACCAAAGCCCCCACTCCCTCGTCCAGCGCCAGCGGCATCAACTCCCATTCATACTCCCGCCCAATCAGCGAGTAATACACCTGATGTCCCACATACCTCGCCCATCCATACCTGTCCGCCGCGCTCAACGACTTCATCAAATGCCATCCCGAAAAATTCGAGCACGCAATGTATCGCACCTTCCCGCTCACCACCAATTGATTCAGCGTGCTCAACACCTCTTCCACCGGCGTCAGCGCGTCAAACCCATGCAAATGATAAATATCGATGTAGTCCGTTCCCAGCCGCTTCAGGCTAGCCTCGCAAGCGCGAATCAAGTGATAGCGCGACGATCCCACATCATTCGGCCCGTTGCCAAAGCGGAAAGTAGTCTTCGTCGAAATCAAAACATCATCGCGACGGCCCGCAACCGCCTTCCCCAAAATTGTTTCGGAAAGCCCGTCCGAGTAAATATCGGCGGTATCGAACAGATTGACTCCCGCTTCCAGGCAAACATCCACCAGCCGAGTGGCCTCGGCTACATCGCTCGCGCCCCACGCTTTAAAAAATTCGTTTCCACCGCCAAATGTCCCTGTGCCAAAACTCAGCACCGGCACCTTCAATCCAGAGCGTCCCAACGTTCGAAATTCCATAGACAATCTAGATGCCGCACCCCAGCGCAACGATGCGCCCTCAAAACCCGTGCCCTACCCTGTGTCCCCTGTGTTAAAGATTTTGACTTTCCAAAAATCGAGACCCCAACCCGTAAACTGCTCCAACTCCAGGCGTAAACGATCCTACGTCCCGGTCCCCGACAGCGCCACCAATTGAAAAGTCCCGCCTCCATTATCCAGAACCTCGACGGCAACGTTGTTCAACAGTCCCTTTTCGGTCGGCGCAAACTCAACATTAATGGTGCAACTGGCTCCAGCTCCTATACTCTTGCCGCAGTTGTTGCTCTCGATGAATTGCGGAGCTTCCGGCCCCGCCAATCCGAGCTTCGAGATAGTCACCGCCTCGCTACCAAGATTAGTTAAGGTCACGGTTTGCGTAGCACTCACCGTCCCCTTCTGCTGGTCGCCGAAATTCAGGCTGGATGGCGAAAGGTTGATCACCGTCCCCTGCCCTTCCAGCGCAACCAACTGATGCCCTCCCGCCGCATTGTCCACCACCGTCAGCGAGCCGAATCGATTCCCCTTGCCCGTGGGTTCGAAGACCACGTTCACTGTGCAACTCGCCCCCACGCTCACGGTGCTGCCGCAATTGTTGGTTTGCAGGAAGTCGTTCGCGTCCGTTCCGGTGAAAGTAATCTTTGTAATGTCGAGAGTTTCTTTCCCCACATTCGTTAACGTCACCGCCTGAGCCGCGCTCTGCGTTCCCTGCACCTGAAGCTGGAACAGCAAATTCTCCGGAGCCGGAAGCACCGCTGCACCATTCGTCTGCAATGCCACGAATGCCGAACCTAAGTTGGCCGAAGAGCTCCCGAAAGCCGTAGCGACCACGTCCATGGCTCCATCGCCGTTGAAGTCGCCGGCAGTTACGCTCCAATTCATCACTCCGCCCTCAGAAACGGACGGGGGACCAAACGTTCCATCGCCGTTCCCCAACATCACCGAAATCGTGTCCTCCCCCGCAATCGCAATATCCAATATCCCGTTGCCACTTAAGTCCACAGCCGTCGCGCGACCTTGAGTCCCAATCGAAGTGTAGGTTTGCGGCGCTCCAAACGTACCATCGGCATTCCCCAACAGAACGCTCAAGCCGTCATCACCCCCAACCACCATATCGAGAACACCATCTCCATTGAGATCCGCCGCGGTAATTGTGAGAGCCTCCGTTCGTAGCGATGTGTACACCGCGGCCTTCTGAAACGTTCCATCGCCATTGCCCAGAAAAATCTTTACATTCTTAAGCTCCGAATAAAGCGCCAGCGCGATGTCAGGAATACCGTCACCGTTGAAATCGCCCACGCAAACTCCTCCCGCCTGGCTTCCCGGCAGCGCCACTTGATTTTGAAATGTCCCGTCGCCATTGCCCAGCAGGATCACGGTATTCTCATAGCTGCTCACCGCCAGATCCAGATTCCCATCTCCATTGAAATCCGCCACTGCCACCATGTCCGGCCATGTTCCCGTGGCGTAATCGACATGCGTTTGGAAAGTTCCGTCGCCATTGCCCAGCATGACGGAAACCGTATTGGAGCCGAAGTTTGCCACCAGCAGATCCAGCTTTCCATCGCCGTTCACATCTGCCGCCGCAATCCCCTCCGGACTTTTGCCCGCCGTATACACCACCGGCGCTTGAAACGTTCCATCGCCCTTCCCCAAAAACACTTCCACCTGGAATTCGTTGACCACAGCCATGTCCAGCTTCCCGTCGCCGTTAAAGTCCCCCGTCACCGCTTGAAAAGCCGCGCCCCCGGTCGGAAAACCCGCGCCGCTCAATGCCACCGTCGCCACCGGCTTCACCACGGAAAAAAACGCCACATTGGAACTCTGATTTCCCACTCCCGGATTACCCACCGTCACCGACGCCGTTCCCGCCCTCGCAATGTCCGCAGCCAGAATCGTCGCCATCACGCGCGTCTTGCTCACAAACTGAGTCGCCCGCGCCTGTCCGTTCCACCGCACCACCGCACCGGAAACAAACCCCGCCCCATTCACCGTAAGCGTGAATCCCACTCCCCCCGGCACCGCACTCGTCGGCACCAACGGCGCATCCACCAGCGGCACCGCACTCCCTTGCGCCCACACCACCGCACTCACACAAAAAAGCAGCAACAACAATCCAGCAGTTTTCATGGCAAACCTTTCGCGCCGCACAAAGATTTTGAGGATAGACGTTCAGCCAATCACAACCAGAAAATGCGGGGGAGCGTCACCGCTGAATTCTCATGCGAAGTATGTATCATGTCAACATGCAAGAAGTTGCAAATGGAACAAAGACCGCCTTACCCCGTGATCCCCCGTGTCCTCCGTGGTAAAGACTTTGACCTTCCAAAATCAGCCCCAAACAAAAAAGCCGCCCAAAAGGGCGGCCCAAATCCCAAACGAAATCGCCTTACGGCATCACTCCCGCTGGAGCCTGCGGAGCCGGTCCCGCCGTCGTCGCCGCCGCCGCCTCATTCAAAATCCTATGATGGATCGTGAACAGCGCCAGCTCCAGCCGGTCCGACACGCCAATCTTGTCATAAACATTCCGCAGATAATTCTTGATCACCTGCTCCGTCGTCCCCAGTTGCGTCGCAATCTCCTTATTCTTATACCCCTGCACAATCAGAGCCACAATGCGCAGCTCTTTCGCCGTCAGCCGGTCGCGCACTCGCAGCCCGACCATATCGTTTTCCGTCAGCTCACTCGGCACCGCCACATCCTGCACCCAGGTCTCGCCGCGCGCCACCTTGCGCACGCAATCCACCAGCGCCGCGCTGGTCACATTCCGGTAAACCACCCCATGCGCCCCGTTCGCCATGTGCCGCTGCGCGCTCTCGCCCGTATCGGCCAGCACCACCACGCGCGTCTTCGCCTTGTTCGCGCCCTGCACAATGGCGGCAAAATCGTTGTGGAATCCCGCCGCCACCACCAGCACCGCGGCGCGGAACTTATCCAGAGCCATGAACATCTGCTCTTGCGTTTGTGCCTGCGCCACAATGCGCATCTCGTCTTCCACCGCCAGCACCTTTGCAATGCCAGCCCGGAAGATTGCCTGGTTATCGGCCAGAATCAGTTTGAGCATGTTATCGGCGCTCCAAAATTTCTTTCTTGACGATTGTCATCCTGAGGCGGGCGCTTTTTGCCCGCCGAAGGATCCAGGCGAGCCGCTCGCTTCCCTAATTACTCTATTAAATCGAGACTGTCGATCAAGAGTTTCCGGCGGCTCAAGTAGCTCTGCTCCTCAATCGCCCAATCACTCAATCGCCAATTCCTAAGAGTTCCTCACAAACTCATACGAATCAATCACGCACGCCACACCTTTACCATCGGCGCTCGCGCCCGTTGGATCAGTGCGCACCACCCGCCCCTTGCACTGGATCACCACATTCTCCTGCCCGCCCGTGACATCCGGCGGCAGCGTGATCTCAAACTCCACCGGCGACCCTATCTCCAGCGACGCGTCCGCGCGTATATACACTCCCGCCGCGCTCAAATTTCCCGTCAGTCCCTTCGCGTCGCCACTGGCCGCCTCGCTATGCAACTTGATCGGCAACTCCAGCGGAAACCTTTTTCCGGTCCGTGCTTCTTCGGACACAGTCCCTCCTCTTTCGTCGCTCTTTCCGTCTTTTCTTGCGAACGAGGCCAATACCATCAAAATACGCTCCCGGCAGCCAATTCCACCACTTTTATTGCTCAGGGGCGGTTATATCACGGATGCCCTTCTGATAAAAGCCTGATATCCAATTAGTTAAGGGTAGAACCTAGATTCCCCCTCCACATGCCCATGTGGGGCGGACGCCCCGTCCGCCGCCTTTGACCTTGATCTTAATCTTGTCTTTGCTCTTGCTCCTGTCTTTGCTCTTGCTCCTGTCTTTGCTCTTGCTCTTGCCTCTGCTTTTCCTCTCCCTTCCCCTAATGCTTCACGCACTGCGCCAACATATCGTTCTCAATCGCCACCGTCCCATTCAAATTCCCTAGAGCCGCCACCGTAGGGTCCGTCCCCGCAACCCCCTCCGGACCATCGCAATTCTGCACCGCATAAATGTTAAAGCTGGCCACCGGCAAATTCCCACCGCTGGTCAGCTTCGCATAATAAATCTGCCCCTGCGACGTCGAATTATTCGGACAGAAATCCTGCGGCATCCCTCCCTGCCCGCCCACACACGTGTTCCCCTCAAACAAATTCTGGCACAGCCACGCCGTCATCGCCGTCTTCGGATAGCTATACGTCGGGCTCCCCGTCCCATCGTTCACAATGCTCTCCTGCAACCACGCCGTCTTCGACGCCGCCGACGTCGTCGTCCCCGGCACCGCGCACGTGCTGTCTCCAGTCCAGTTCCGCACCCCGCTGGCCGCTCCGGTATATGTCGGACTCAACACCCACGGCTGCGTCCCACCCAACTGGCATCCGAACTGTCCCACCGGACAAATCTTCACCTCGGGCGGCGGAGGCTCCTCGCACCCCTGCTCAAAATCCGCAATCGGCGGCCCCGATTTCATCTCTACCGCATCCAGATAACTCCCCGCGCCGTAGAACGTCAACGCATACGCGATCGCTCCCGACCCCGCGCTGCTCCCCTCCGCGCACCGCCCGCCTCCGCTGTACAAAGTCGAATTATTTGTATTAAAAATAAAGTTCAGCAACGTCGCCCCGCGGCACGCCGCCAGTCGCACATTCGCCGTAGTAGTGTTCGTGTCATTCCCTCCGGTGTACTCCCAGTCATCCGCCCACTCAATCTGAATTACTTCATACCCATTCGCAAAATAGAATCCAGCAGGGCCCTGATCCCCCGTATCATCCGTCCCGCCCGCTCCGGATAAAAACACAATCGTCCCCTTCGGCGATGCCGGAGTGTCGTAGCTATAAGTAAAACTCAAATCGGAAACATTCGGACAATTCGTAACCGTCGCCGACTGGCACACCGCCGGAGTCGTGCTATTCGAATAAAAATCGCTCGTGCACGTAACCACTTCTCCCACCACCACACTCGGATTCCCCGCCGGCGGCGGCAGTTGCGTACTAAGCATGGCCGGCGAACCACCCCCGCACCCATTCAGTATCGCCAACCCAATCGTCACTACAACGCCCACCGCCAGTCCAGCACGGAGCATCCGATTCCGCCCCACAATATTTGCAGACGCGACTATACTTTTCACCGCAGCGCTCCTGTGGCAGCTTTTCCTTCGTGAAACTTCGTGCCCTTAGTGGTTAAGCCTTTAAATCTAGCACTAGAACAGAGAAGCCGGAAGCAACGAGACCCCAGTCATGACCAAAACTGCGCAGCGATTCCCAAATAAGCCCCTCCACAACAAAATCGCCCTCGTCGCCGGGGCCACTCGCGGCGCCGGACGCGGCATCGCCATCGCCCTCGGCGAAGCCGGAGCCACCGTCTACTGCACCGGCCGCAGCTCCATCAAAAATCCTAAACAAGATTCCACTCACCCTGAAACCATCGAACAAACTGCCGCCCTCGTCACCGCCGCCGGTGGCCGCGGCATCCCCGTCCGCGTCGATCACACCATCCCCACCGAGGTCAAAAAACTCGCCGCCCTCATCAAACGCCAACACAAAGGCCTCGACATTCTCGTCAACGATATCTGGGGCGGCGACCCGCTCACCGAATGGTCCAAAACATTCTGGACGGTCAATCTCGAAAACGGCCTGCACATGCTCAAGCAGGCCATCCACTCCCACATCATCACTGCTCACTTTACCGTCCCGCTCATGCTCGGACGCAGCCAGCCCCGCCGCCCGCCCGCCATCATCTTCGAAATCACCGACGGCGACGCCTTCTACTACCGTGGCAACCTCTTCTACGACCTCGTCAAAATTTCCGTCATCCGCCTCGCCTTCGCCATGTCCCGCGAACTCCGCAAACGCAACGTCGTCGCCGTCGCCCTCACTCCTGGCTTTCTCCGCTCCGAACGAGTTCTCGAACACTTCAAAGTTACGGAAGCCAACTGGAAAGACGCCGGAAAGCAAAACATAAATCCAAATCAAAAAAATAAAAGTAAAGACGAAAACAGTTACGACCAGAACGACGCTCCCAGCGACTTCATGATCTCCGAATCCCCGCGCTACATCGGACGCGCCGTCGTCGCCCTCGCCACCGACCCCAAATCCGCCGAAAAATCCGGACGCGTCTTCAGCTCCTGGGCCCTCGCCCGCGAATACGGCTTCACCGACCTCGACGGCACCCAACCCCACTGGGGCAACTACGCCCGCAAAAAATACGGCAAATACAAAATCTGCGACGAAAAATTCTATTCCTACTGGACCCCCGGCCTAATCGACCTCGTCTTCCCCGACTGGTTCTGACCGTGTAGAGCGGACGCCCCGTCCGCTGCCTTTGACCTTGCTCTGTCTTCCTGAGGAAGTGGAGTTCGCAGCCCCGGGCTGATGCCCCATTTCTCGCGTACTTTGCGAGAAGTGGGTCTTTTCTACGGCGGATTCAGCTCCGCCGCCATTCCGTTCAGACCGCATTTAGCGATGTCATTCCGATCGGTCTGCAAGCCCGGTGAGAGCCTGCCCTGAGCCTGCCGAAGGGAACCTGCTTTTCTGACGGCCCACTCCACGAATCGCTTCCGTTCTCGCCCGTCACTTCGACAAGCTCCGCACAAATTCCTCCAGCACCCGATTAAACTTCTCCGGTTCGTCCACAAATAATGCATGCCCGTCGCCATCGAACTTCTCCAACTGCACCTTGTCTCCCAGCTTCGATTTCAGAAACTCGGCGCTCGCCTGCGATTCGGGTTGGTAGGCAAACAGCACCGGACGGTTCATCCTCGCAAACCCACCCGCCGCATCCTGAATCGCAATCATGTTGTAAATCAGCACCACTGCGGTATCGGCCGGAACCTGCATCGAGGCATCGGTCAGCCGTTTCAAATATTCCTCCGGCTGCGGCTTCTTGAACATGCTTCGGATAAAACCATCCGCCTGTTTCTGGCGATCCGTCTGCAACTGGTTCATCCATCCCGACAAAGCGGCGAACATCCCGGTACCTGGCGCATCCGTCAGAAAGCCGTCCACCAATACAAATCCGCCCACGTTATCGCTTCCGAACTGTTCGGCATATTTCACCAGCTCGCCGCACGCCATCGACCAGCCCACAAGAATCGGCCGCTTCAGCCCCAGATGATCCACCAGCTCTTTGTAATCGCGCGAGCGCGTCTCCGGCATATGCCCGTACGTCGGCTTGTCGCTCTCGCCCTGCGACCGCGGATCGACCGCAATCACGTGGTACTTCTTCGAGAACTCGTCAATCTGCTTCTGCCATATCCACGCCGGCATCGTCCACCCAGGAATAAAAACAATCGCCCGCCCGCTCCCCGCCTCCAGATAATGGATCTGGATCCCATCCGAAGTCTTAAAGAACTCACTCTTCGCTCCCTGCCCCACCACCCCGGGCACCGACAAAGCACACAACAGGATGACTGCCAACCTGATCCTCATTAGCTCCTCCTTAACGCCGTCACGATGAGGGTGCCCCATCCTTGCGCTCTTTGCAAGGGTGGGCATTCTGCATTGTGCAGCCAAGGGGCTAGTCCTATACAAAATGATGTCATTCCGAGCTGGGCCGAAGGCCCAACGAGGAACCCGCTTTCCCCCGCCCGATTCCCTTTGCAACCACGCCCCGCATGTTACCGTCAGATGAGTATCCTTTTCCTTTCAGAGGAGAGCCAACTCATGCCCCGACCACTCTGCACCCACGCAATCCTGCTCACCGCCGCCGCCCTGCTCCTCGCCTCAACCTCGCTCCTCCTGGCGCAGCAGCCCTCCTCCAAAACGCCAACCGAGCCCCCCGCCGAAAAACCTCAGCCCCACCCCGACGAATCCGCCTCCGCCGCCGCTTCCCTCGTTCAACTCAACAACGCTCTCGAAGGCCTCGCCGCCAAAGTCTCCCCCGCCGTGGTTCAAATCCTCGTTACCGGTTACGGCACCCAGCACGAACAGAGCCGCCAGCAAACCGCTCTCATCGTCCGCCAGCACGCCGTCGGCTCCGGCGTCATCGTCGACCCCTCCGGATACATCATGACCAATGCCCACGTTGTCGAAGGCGCACAGCGCATTCGTGTCGCCCTGCCGCTCCCCCTCGATACCGGCCGCGCCGTCCCCGTCGGCAAACGCCAGCTCCTCGAAGCCCGCCTCGTCGGCGTTCACAAAGATACCGACCTCGCTCTCCTCAAAATCGACGAAAAAGATCTTCCCACGCTCCCGCTCCTCACCCAACAACGTCCCCGCGTCGGACAACTCGTCTTCGCCATCGGCAGCCCTGAAGGTTTGCAAAACTCCGTCACCATGGGCGTCGTCAGCGCCGTCGCCCGCCAACCCGATCCCGAGAAGCCCCTCACCTACATTCAAACCGACGCCCCCATCAATCCCGGCAACAGCGGTGGACCGCTCGTCGATATGAACGGCTCCGTCGTCGGCATCAACACTTTCATCCTCTCCGAAGGCGGCGGCAGCGAAGGCCTCGGCTTCGCCATTCCCGCCCGCATCGTCGATTTCGTCTACCACAGCCTGCGCAAATACGGACACGTTCATCGCGTCGAAATCGGCGCAGTCGCCCAGGAAATCACTCCCACCCTCGCCGAAGGCCTCCATCTTCCGCAGCGCTGGGGCGTCATCATCGCCGATGTCAAACCCGACGGCCCCGCCGCCACCGCCGGCCTTCAAGTGCAGGATATCGTCCTTACCGCCGACGACCGCCGCGTCGAAACTCTCCCCGGCCTCTCATCCGCGCTCTATCTTCACCGCCTCGATCAAGTCCTCAAGCTCGAAATTCTCCGCGGCGATCAAAAGAAAATTCTCTACGTCCCCGCCATTGAACAACGCGATCCCATGGATCAACTCTTCGACGCCGCCGATCCCGAAAAAAGTCTCGTCTCCCGCCTCGGTATCCTCGCCATCGATCTCACCCCTGACCTGCGCAATCAAATCGGTCAGCTCCGCATTGCCTCCGGAGTCGTCGTCCTCGGCCGCGCCGCCACTCTCATCACTCCCGAAACCGGCCTCCAAACCGGCGATGTCATCCACTCCCTCAACACCACTCCCATCCCCTCCATGGACGCACTCCGCGCCGCCGTCCTCGCCCTCAAACCCGGTGACGCCGTCGTCCTCCAGGTCGAACGCAGCGACGGCCTAACCTACCTAACCTTCGAAATGGAATAACTGTTGTTCTTGGAGGTCGTTCTACGATTTGTCATTCCGACCGGAGCGAAGCGAGCGAAGTGGAGGAACCTGCTTTTTGCCGCCGCTGCCCCAATTGACGCGGTGCGCCTTTACGCCAATTGCCGTAAAATGTTTCATGCGCGCCCGTAGCTCAATCGGATAGAGCATCTGCCTTCGGAGCAGAGGGTTGGGAGTTCGAGTCTCTCCGGGCGCACCACCTCCTGTCTGATTTCCTGCTGTCCGATTTCCTGAATCCCCCGGCGTTGCTTTTGGGTGGCGCAGCGGTTCACCGCTGCGATGAAAGTTCCCTATCAGAACGAGAGCTTCAGGCCCCCGCCGCAGTCGCGAAGCGACGCAAGAATACAGCCCACAGCCTGCCCTGAGCCTGTCGAAGGGCGCAAGCCGTGGGTCGTGTCAGACGAGAGGAATCAGCCCCGAAGGGGCGAAAGAAAACCTTGCCGCGCCTCTGAGGCCTCGGATCATCACTGGCGCGGCGAACTTAGCCCCCGGTTATACAAATCCCCACCAGATATCTGTCAAGCCCTTCTTCCGCCGCAAAACTCCCCACTCTCTTGATCCCAAAGCCAATATAAACCAAGCTAACATGTCCCAATCTACCTATGCAATATGCTATAATGATGAAAGAAAAGAGAATACCCAATCGCGGCCCCCACGGGCCGCGATTTCTATTTGCGGCAAAGAGGCCAATGAAAAATCGAAAGAATCTGGGATGCCGCATCAAAGGCAGCATCGAGCGCGGAGCCTGGGCCGAACTCTATTTCATGGTCCTCGCCATGGCCCAGGGCCTGCGCGTCTCCAATCCCTACGGAGGCTTCGCCAGCTACGATGTCGGCATCGAAGATTCCGGCCCCATTCTCCGCGTGCAGGTCAAATGCACCCTCTGCCGCCATCCCAAAGGAGGCTTCAGCCTCAGCATCCGCGGCCCCAAATACCGCGGCTACGCGCCCGGCACCGTCGATTTCTTCGCCCTCTACATCATTCCCACCGACGATTGGTACATCATGCCCTACGCCGCCATCGGCCAAAAGAACACCACTCTCCACTTCACTCCCCAAGCCGCCCGCCAAAAACACGGCCAATACCAGGAAGCCTGGCACCTCCTCCGCCAAGCCTGCCATCGCAAATCGAAAACCAAATAGACATAGGAAATGTAAGGACAGCCGCCCGGCATGCGTGAAACTCGATTTTAAGCTGCGCAATTAGGATTAAGTCCCTAGCTTCAGCCGCGAAGCGGCGCAAGAATGCAGCCCACAGCGTAAGCCGTGGGTACAAGTGGGGACATAAACAAGCCCCAAAGGGGCGGAAGAACAATCACTTTAGCCAAGCGGAAACTCCAACCAATACGGAGCAAGAAAACGAAGGAGGGTTTTTCTCTGTGTCGAACCTGCCCTGAGCGTAGCCGAAGAGTGTCTCCGTGGTGAAAACTCTTTACTGCTGTGGCGCGAAATACCCCTTCCGCGCCCGCACCTGCAAATCTTTCTTCAACGCCGAAATCTCAATCGACCGGTACCTTCCATCCGCATCAAAATCCGCCGGTCTATACGAAACCACATACTGGCTGCGCAATTCATCTTCAATCGCCGCAAACGAGTGCGTAATGTCTTTCATCTTGAAAGGAAAAAACGCGCGCCCGCCCGTCGCTTCTGCCAGTTGTTCCAGAACTCGATCCCCCCGCAGAATCAGCCCGCTGTCATCCGTCGATATCGCATAGATAATCACTTCCGCCCGCTGCGCCATCTCAATCGCCTGCGCCCGCGAATACTCACTCTGATTATCTTCGCCGTCGCTTACCACCACAATCGCCTTGCGCGTCGGATGATCCGGACGGTCCTTCAAAAATTTATCTTTGCACGCGCGGTAAATCGCATCGTACAGCGCTGTCCCTCCGCCATCGTTCAAGCGATGAATTCCATCCGAGAGCAATTGCACGTTATCCGTAAAATCCTGCGTCATCTGGCTCTGCTGGTTAAACCCCACCACAAACGCCTTGTCGAATCCCGCTCGCACCGTGTGCTGCAAAAAACTGATCGCCGCTTCCTGCTCGAAATTAAACCGGCTGTGTACCGATCCGCTCACGTCAACCAGCAATCCCATGTGCAGCGGCAGATCCGTCTCCCGCCGGAAATTCACGATCGATTGCGGCGGCTTGTGATCGTCCAGAATCGAAAAATCCGCCTGCCCTAAATCCCGAACAAATTTCCCATGCTTGTCGGTCGCGATAAACAGCACATTCACTTCATCCACCCGCTTGTGGATGGTAAGCATCGCCCCCGCCTGCGGATCGTCCGCATCGGTATCCGCCGCGTTGGCATAAGCGCTCGGGGCCGCGCTCGTATAGGCATTCGCGTAAGCCTCCGACTGGCCAAACGCCACGCTCTCAAAGGCAACGGACCCAAACGCCAACCCCGCCGCCAGCGCCACCAGACACCCGGCCCATCGCGTGTACTTCATGCCCGCAGAACCCAAAATTTTCACTCCGACCCGCCGCTAAACCTCGCCAAAATGTACGTCCTATTCATACTTCCTATTCATTAGATGCACGCCAAGTGCCGAATGGCGGGCGGTTTCCCGCCAGTCTATCGACTGACTCTATGGTCCGCACCTCTCCACTGCCAAGTTACAAAAGGAGCACCCATTTGGTCATATTCCCCATGCTGTTGCAGTTGCCTTTGCCCCTGTGGGTCGGACACTCCTGTCCGACGCTCTTGCTCTTGCTGTTGCTGTTGCTCTTGCTTGTGTGGAACACACACTTCTGTCATCCCAGCTCCTACAGCGAACCATTCAATCCCTCGGCCCCTGAACTGTAGTGCACACTTGTAACGCGTAGCAAAGGTTAATATGCATTCATCGCAACTCACCCTGGAATGACCACCGAGGACCGCACACGCATGAAATCTACTTTCAAAATGAATCACTTGAGATCTTTCTTAATCGCCCTTCTCACCGCGCTCAGCCTGCTGCCATCGCTCGCCTTCGCCAACGACGAACGCGAAGCCGACCGCGTCAAAGATGCCGGCGAAGTCATGAAAGAAATTCTCAACATTCCCGATGACATTCCTCAGGACCTCCTCGACAAAGCCGAATGCCTCATCATTCTTCCCTCCGTGAAAAAAGGCGCATTCGGCGTCGGCGGCAGCTACGGCCGCGGCGTCATGATCTGCCGCGGCGGCCAGCACTATACCGGACTCTGGGGCGCGCCCGCTCTCTACGCCCTCGAAGGCGTCAGCATCGGCTTCCAACTCGGCGCGCAGGAAACCGATTTCGTTCTGCTCGTCATGAATCTCAAAGGCGCGCGCTCCTTGCTCTCCAGCAAAGTAAAACTAGGAGCCGACGCTTCCGCCGCCGCAGGCCCCAAAGGCCGCACCGCCGAAGGCGCAACCGACGTGGTCATGAACGCCGAAATTCTTTCCTACTCCCGCAACAAGGGTCTCTTCGCCGGAATCTCCCTCGAAGGCTCCACTCTCCGCTCCGACGGCAACGCCAACGAAAAACTCTACGGCAGAAAATTAAACGCCAAAGACATCATCCTCGACCACCGCGTCGGCGTCCCCGCCAGCGCCCGCCAACTCGTCTCCCTGCTCAACACCAAATCCCCTACAAATAAATCCGACCCCAAATCCCTGGAGTAAGAAAAAAATCTAGGGACAGCTTCCCCGAGCCTGCCCTGAGCGCGGCCGAAGGGGCTGACCGCCGCGTGCAGCGCGATTTTGCCGATGCTCATAATTGCCACCCTGTTTTTGGGTGGCGCAGCGGTTCACCGCTGCGATATCTTGCCAAAAACGTACCCGCGCTTCAACGCCTGAGGTATTCTTTATCTCTCCCATGAAACCACCAAAACTCCGCTGCCCCTGGGCCCGCACCGAATCGATGATCCGCTACCACGACGAAGAATGGGGCGTCCCACTCCACGACGATCAAAAACTTTTCGAATTCTTAATCCTCGAAGGCGCCCAGGCCGGCCTCAGTTGGGAAACCATTCTCAACAAACGTGAAAATTATCGCGCTGCCTTCGACTCCTTCAGTCCCGAAATCGTCGCCCACTACAACGCCCGCAAACTCGCCCAACTCCTACGCAATCCCGGCATCGTCCGCAACCGCCTCAAGATCGCCTCCGCCGTAAAAAACGCCCGCGCCCTGCTCCAAATCCAAAAAGATTTCGGCAGCTTCGATCACTACCTCTGGCAGTTCGTAAACGGCAAACCCAAAATAAATCTGCGCAACGCCCGCAACCCCATCCCCGCCCGCACCCCCGAATCCGACGCTCTCAGCCAAGACCTCAAAAAACGCGGCTTCAACTTCGTCGGCTCCACCATCTGCTACGCCTTCATGCAAGCCGTCGGCCTGGTCAACGACCACATCTCCACCTGCTTCCGCCGCCCTAAACGCCCTTAATGCCGCTACTGTCGCCGCCCTTTCTCCGCCCTCTTATCTTCCAAATCCAACCCAAACGTCGGATGATCGTACGTCCCCTCGATCTTCACCGGAACCACTTCCCCCTGCCGCTTCTTCCTGAAAATCGGATCCACCATCCTCAATAAAACTGATCTCGTCCCGCTCGTCGTATCCGAAAGTTTCGTATCCACCCGCAATCGCCCGCGCAGATCGATCTTGTAATTGATCAGGTTATAAGTTCCTTCCACTCGCGCATGTGCCCCCGGAATCCAAAACGATAAATCCGAAAACTTGGCCACGCCGCCCGCAATATTCACTCGCCCGTCCAAATCCGCCAGCGCCGTCCCCGCCTCCGCATCGTCCTTCTTTTTTCTCCCTGCGCTCCCGCACTCAGCTTATCCACGCCCTGCTGCGTCGACGCACTCGAAAACATTCCCCCCGCCAGCCCAAATCCTCCGCGCAACTTAAGTTTGGTCAAAAACCCATCATCCCCCGGCGGAACCTCCACCTTCGCGTGCAATCCCACCGTGCCCGTCATCGGAGACTGCTTCGCCTCCACAAACAGCAGCAGCAAATCCTCAATCCGCGCATTCTTCGCCCGCACATCGATTAGCGCTGTCTTCCCTTTCCCATCCGCAGAAGTCACAATGCTCCCCTCCGCCACCACATGCGTCTTCAAGAAATCCGCATCCACCTGCTTCAAATACGTATCGCCCTTGGTCGCATCCACATACGCGCTGAATCGCGAGGTCAACCGCACCGTGTGCGAACTCGACTGCACCTTAAAATCCGGCGCGTCCGTCGTCCCCTCAATATCAATGTGCGCCAGCTTCCCCGCAAATTTCCCATCCGATTCCAGCGTCCCCGCAATCCCGCCATACACGCTCAAATCCGCCCGCTCAAATTTATATGTCCCCGAAATCGGAGTCTCTCCCGCATCCGCCAAATTCCAAACTCCAAATTTCCCCTGCGCGCTCACCTCTCCCGGAGGCGACGGATTCCCCACCTTCACCCGGTAACTCATCGCCCCCGCCCATCCCACATTCTGCAAATCCGCTTCATGAATTTCGAAACGCAACGGCTTCTTATTCGGAGTGTCGGTCCCAAACTGCACCACGGCCCCATTCGCCACAATCTCTCCAATCGTGATCTTCGACCGCGCCGTATGAAACTTCGCATGAGTATCAAACGGAGGAATCGTCACCACCATCCCCTCCGCCGTGATCCGTCCCACCCGCATCGCCAGTAGCCCCAAATAACTGCCCTGGATCGTCAACTTCTCAATCGTGATCAACGGCTTCGCCTCGCCCGGCTCGTGATGAAACACCAATCCCTCCACCACGCACCCCGGCGATGGAAAATAAGTCTGCCGGAATCCCCTCACCTGCACTTGGCTGTCGCTCGCCTCCCGCAAATCCCGTAGAACCTGCCCCTCGGCAAACGGCCACGCCCGGCTCATCCCAAACGCAATGGCCCCAATCCCCACGCAAACCACCAAAACCGCAATCGCAATCTTCCGCGCAGTTCCCCGTCCATGTCGTCCCTGCGTCAAACCGCTTCTCGAAGGCGTAGCTGTAGCCATTGCCATGATGAGCTTGGACTCCCCAGCCCCTAAGTAGGTTGCTGTAGAAAACCCGGACTAATCTGAGCGCTCGATCCGTTAAGCCCGATCAACCGTGCCTTGGGAAGGGCACGATTTCCACTTGTGCCGTAAGCCGTTCCAAATGATGCGCGCTTCAGCGCCTCCGGTATGCCTCTAAAGCCGCGTCCGCAAATTCGCGGACCTAATCTGAAGCTTTGAAAGGGCGCGCCTTCAGGGGCGCCGTAAAGCACGAAATTTAATGAACAGGGCTTTAGAGTCCGCGTAAGAACCGGCTTTCGACGACGTAGTGGAGAAGAAACGACGGATTTCGCGCCCCGGAGGGGCGATTGACAATAGCCCGGCGCCTTTAGCGCCGGGTGAAGCGGGGAGATCAAGACGCGTCCCGGAGGGACGCCTGAAGTTCTCACGCACACACTTCACCGCTGCGATCATGTCGCAAAACAACTCCAACCCGAGCCGCGAAGCGGCGCAAGCCGTGGGTAGAAAAGCTGGGGCGAAAGAAATTATGAACACAAATCCATAGAGACGACACCGACTTCCCACGCACTACTCCGCCGTCATCCCGAAGTCCCGCGCCTTCACCAGCGGGACGAGGGATCTCCCGTGCCTCATCTCTAAAACTGGGCCGCCATGGACGCTTGCCCTTGTTCCGTCTCAGTCTTGGCAATCCTGAAAAGTGCTATCATGCCGCCTCCAAAGTTCTCTAGTGCTTCTGGTCCTTCGATATATTCAGGTGTTTTCATTGGACTAAAAAATCCCATGCATCCATCAAACTTAAATAAATAGGCCGCGCAATGAACCATAGCCATAAGAGCAAGCGCAAGAAGAATAAAACCAAAGGACCGCCGTCCGTCCGTGTAGCTGATACGGGCGCACGCTGTCAGGAACATCCCGATACAGAAATCCCCGACCACATAAACGAGGACTCTAAGGAGTCGAAGGGTTTCCTCACCAAACTTCGGGACGACTGGAAGCTTGATGCCGCAGTATTCGTTGCTGTACTCGCCTTGCTTGGTACGTTCTCCCAAACCTACTATCTTCGCAAAACGATGAGAATGGATGAACGTCCTTGGGTATTCGACCAGCTTATTGGCTTGAAAGACCTGCCACAGTCTGGCGATGAAATAGGTGTAGATTTTATAATGCTTAACACTGGTAAGACTACAGCGCTTCAAGTACTCGCCATTATTCGTTTAGACAAAATTGATTTCGTCGGTTCTCACATATACCGTCCGCCCGCGTTTGTAAGACAGTACGGGACCATTGTTCAAGGAACCAAAACGAATAATGAACCTCCCGTTGTATGGCAAGAAGATACGCCGAATGGCATTAAACATCATTTGCTGACCGATGCGGATATTCATGACTTGCGGACCGGAAAAGCGTTCATCCAAGTATGGGGAAAAATTACGTACAAAGATTCCTTCGGCTTGGATCACTGGGACATTTTTTGCGATTATCGAACCTTCGGCCCGGTCCCGCCGACATACACAGCAACGCCAACATCCTTGACTGCGTTAAGCTTAATAACATTGATACCAACTTTTAACAGCCCTGGCATGGCAACGACAATTCCACCTGTGAGCCGGGGATACAACTGCCCCAATCCCGAACACCCCCACGGAAGCCCTGACATAAAAAAGGCCGCCCCTACGGGGCGGCCCAATCAACCAACTTCTTCCTACTTGAAAGCAATCACTCCAAAATACCCATCCGTATCATTCGGACCAGCCGTAAAGAACAGCTGATTCTTCGCCCCGTTCGAGGACGACCCGCCGCCTCCGCCAAACTCAATTCCCCACAGTCCATTGATGCTCAGCGCCTTGCCCGCCGCATTCGAAAGCGTCCCCAGCAGCTTTCCAGTCGTCAGGTTGTAAGCGTTGATCGAGCCCGTGGACGTGTTATTCGAAACCAGCAACGCCTTGCTGAACGTTCCAAAGTTCGCCGGAGCCACCGCAAATCCCCACGCCTGGTTCAGCGGCTTGCCGTGCGCGAAGTGTTTCATCAAAGTTCCCGTCTCGCTGAATATATCGACGTAACCACCCGCGGCGCCGGAAGTGCTGGCAAACGAAACATAAACTTCCCCGTTAATGTCCTGAACTCCAAATGGCGCAAAGCCCGCCGGAATCGCGGGATCGGTAAATGACCCGGTCAGGTTAAAGTTGCCGTCGAAAATATCCACCTTATTATTCGCGGCATCCGCGGCAAACAAAGAATT
Source organism: uncultured Acidobacteriaceae bacterium (assembly GCA_963818235.1). Taxonomy (GTDB): domain Bacteria; phylum Acidobacteriota; class Terriglobia; order Terriglobales; family Acidobacteriaceae; genus Sulfotelmatobacter. Next base: position 12,903 of record CAWFRI010000003.1, on the reverse strand, counting down.
TCCCGACGCATGGTCGGTAATCGCCAGCCCGGTGTAGACCGCCCCAGCCGTCTTCGCTCCAATCAACGCCGTCGTCGGGTCGAACGCCGACCATCCGCTGATCGTTCCATCCAAAGTCGCAAACAAGAAAACCGAAGTCCAGGTATCGATCTTGAACTCGGTCGAAGCGTTGTAAACGATCCCCGTCGGAGTCCCCGCAGTCCCGCTGCTGGCCGGAGGAACAACTACCTGCAAACTCTGCGGATCTCCCGTCGCCGTATACAGCGTCGACCACCCGCTGGCCTCGTCGCTCACCCAGAACGGAGCGTCCGGGCTGTACGCCAGTCCCCACGGATTCTTCAGCAGCGGATCGGTAAACTTCGCCTTGCCGCTTAAATCGGAAGTCAGATTGACCAGTTGATATTGTGCGAGGGCGGCGCTGGAACTCAGTACCAACAGAAGTCCCAGGCCGGCAGTAATGAGCTGTGTGCGGCCAAACCAATAACGCATTGCGATTTCTCCTTAAAGTAGTATCGTGCGAGTGAGGGTCGAATCCAGATCGGTTGAACCTCGGTCTGTTGAATCCAGGTCGGTTAAATCCCGATCGGCGAATCCAGATCGGTAAGTCGAGATCCTGTTTCAGCGCCGGGCGGCTTTTTCCCGGCACCGAACCAGCCCATCCTAGGCCCCGCCCCACCCCTCGTTTGTCAAGGGATTGTCATCAGTTTGTACAATTCCTGTCGCACGCAATCTCCGCCGGCGCTCGCCGCTCAGTCGCTGCTTTGAATGAGCCCAACCCATCGTGAAGGTACTGTTGCCGTTGCTTGAGGATGCCAAACGGCGCTTGGAACGCGATCTGCCGGAACTGCTGTCGTTTTTTGCCCTGCCCCGGCATTTGTGGAAGAAGGTCCGCACCACCAATGTCATTGAACGCTGTTTCCTGGAAGTACGAAGAAGAACCCGGCCCATGGTCTGCTTCGTCAATGTGGCCAGCGTGGACCGCATCATCTACTCCATCTTCCAGAGATTCAACCTGGAATGGAAAAACCGCACCCTCAACCTTTTTACACAAGCCGCTTGACATCACCCCCAAAACTGATTGCAAACTCGCAACCCGTCAATTAAGCTATCTTCTAGCAGATCCTCACCAAAAACTCCCCCCTCGCCGGGATGGCGGAACTGGCAGACGCAGCGGACTCAAAAGCGGACGGGAACTTATTGTAAGTATAAGTAATCAAAGACGATGCTATCGTATTGGCAGACGCAGCGGATTTTTAACACTTAACCCTTTGAGTTCACTGGCGATTCCAACTGCACAATTTCGGGCAACCGCCCAACGATAGGCCAGCTTACATCCACCGTCGGATGAGAACGCCGAACACTTTAGCTGTAAGACATTCCCAGAATTGATTCAGTAAGAAGCTCGCCCCCCATTGGTAGTAGAAAATAGCCCTGGAATTGGGCGCCAATTTTGACGTGAATCAAGCCTCCTCTGAAATCATGACGGTATCTTCCATCGCTGTTCCAAATTCCTACGCCATTCAACCCCGTTTGGATCACCAGGTTCGGATCGTCGAAAGTGACCGTCTGTGCCGAGGCAAACCGATAAATGCGAGGCAGCATGATTAGTTCTCCGTCAATCCTTTGCCGCGAATGCGATTGTTGTAAGCAGTGCGTTGGCGTCTTGCCTTGAATCAAGGCGCGTATGCTGCACCACGATCGGTGTGTCCGCCTCAAGAACGCTTGCGTAATCGGTTCCTTTGGGAATCGATTCGGGATCACTGAGATCGTTAAAGCGCAAATGCTTCGTACGCCTTTCAGGAACCGTGACATGATAGGGCCCGATTGGTTCTTTGTCCGAAAAATATATCGTTATCTCAACATGGGCGTCCTGGTCGGAAATGTTGAGCAAACAAGCTGTTTCGTGGCTCGTCATCTCGGGCTCGGGTCCATGGCTTGACGTGGGAATATAACCTTCGGCAATCGCCCAGCGTTTTTGACCGATTGAATTTTTCACGTAACACCTCCAGAGATTCTTGCAACGTCTTTTATTCTTATGGAATCAAGCTTTCCATCACATCCTTGATTCGCTCTCCCAATCCTGCTGTCAGCGACCAAGGGCTTGGCTGACGCAACACATGCAGGCGGCCGCGCTTGTCGAGCACATCAAAGTGCGTATATTCATTTTTTCGATAGAAACGAATACTGGCCGTGGCTTTACCTACATGCAGGTTGTGAACGAAAATCTGCGGAAGCCAATCGGGCAAATGTGGGTCGAGCAGGAGCAGATTGGTTGGGGCAAATGGGTAAAGACCTAATATGGCCTGCAGGATTGCAAACAGGCTCGATGCCGACCATGCCTGCGGCCAATTTGTCTTTGGATAAAGAGCGGGAAATGGATGGTGGTCGTCCCGAGGATGTCCGCTGAAGCACTCGGGAAGTCGGTTGTAGTCGAAGAGAGTGCTGGCTTCAAAGATTGCCCGTGCAATCGTATGAAGTTCTTTGATGAGCCCGAAGCGCATCATTCCCATTGCGAAGCTCCCGTGTTCCACCGGCCAGATGGAACCGCGGTGATAGCTGTAAGGGTCATAAGCGGGATGATGGGACGAAAGGGTGCGGACACCCCAACCGCTGAACATGTCATTTTTAAGGAGTCTTTCTACGACTAGCCTGGCTAATTCTTTGTCGACAATGCCTGAGGCCAGCAAGTGGCCGGGGTTCGAGCTGATGGATTTGATCTGTTTGCGCTTCGCATCCAACCCCAAGGCGAAGAATTTCTTATCCGGCATCCAATAAGAATCGTTGAAACGTTTTTTTAGCTCTGAGGCTTCATGGAAGTATCGGCGCGCCAGGTCGCGTTTTCCCGTGAACCACAACATCTCCGACATGCGAAGCTTTGCAACGTAGACGAATCCCTGTTCCTCGCAGGTTGAAATGGGTGGATTTACCTGCCGTCCATCCTCATAGACGATCGCATCGCCAGAATCCTTCCATCCTTGATTGCGATTTCCCTGCGAGGAGAGGGTTTCGTAATCGTAGAAACCATCTCCGAAACGATCCGTGTACTTGTCCTTCCATGCCAGTCCACGCAACGCGGGTTGCAGCAGCGACCTGACTTCAGGCTTGTTTCCAGTCCAATGCCACAGTTCCGAAACGACTACCGGATAAAAAGAAGAAGTGGTTGCTGCGCCGTAGTAGCGCGAGCGTGGGTTGTAATTGAGCATCGCGAGTGGGCCGGTATGCGCCTCGTGCAACATGCGTCCGGGCTGCTCGTCGCGCCAGTCATTTTCGACCTTGCCTTGCCACTCTGGGAGTTCACGCAACGCTCCGTGGGCCATTGCAGTGGATACAATGCACGCCTGCCAACCTGCCGTCAGGGTGTCGCGACCAAACAAGGCGATGTAAATCGGCAGGCCGGCCGCGGTAACCCATGAGCGATTTCCTTGATCAAGATCCGGAAGTCGGAGGGTGGCCAGGTCATGTGTTGCCTGAAGCAGCGCGGACTCGACCACAGATGCCAGTTTCGGCTCCGGCTGACCAGTTTGGAATTGAGTGGATTCACTGAGAAACGTTTCGCGCTTCTTATCGAGCTCGTTGCGCGCTCCAAAGAATTGATGGCAGTTGTAGAGTGGCGGCATCCGCTCACCCTCGAACACGGGAATGAACTTGATGCATGTGTGCCAGGACTCGTGCGCCTTAAGCCGAACATCGAATCGCAGCCTGGAACGGTGCAATGAAGCGGGCGAAGAGGCCTTCTCGATCCGGACGATCAAGGAGCGGTGCAAGTGCGCTACTCCACGATTGCCCTGATGTGAGTAACGATGACTTGCGTGGTAGTCATAGGCGAGTTCCGCTTGGCGGGACGAAATTCGTCGCCAACGGCGTGTAAGTTTTCCCCGTTGCTTGCGGCGAAAAATCTCTGCTTGGTCCGCGAAATCTGAATCAATCTCAATCTCGAAGGTGAAATTCGCAGTCTGCTGCGTGAAGTTGGTTAAATCGATGTCCTCATGGACGCCGAGGCCCACGGTGCGGGAGACCTTCAGCTCGATGGTTTCTTCTGAGGACTCCTCCATCTCGCCCGAGCCCGTATCGTGCTTCCATTGAACGCCTGGAGCAGGGCTGATGTAATAGCCGAGCCACGAATGCTGCTCCACGTTCGAGACCGCCACAGTTTGCGGCGGCTTCCCATCCACAAGGTACCTGTAGCGAGATAAGAGGCGAGTCTCACCGACGAATAAGCCATGTCTCGGGAAATCGACAATCACACCATCAAGATTCGTTGCCAAGACGGCTCGTCCCTGGCTGCAGTAGATAGTGCTCGGGCGAGGCTTGAGTCTGGCTAGGGACTTGTGGAGATGAGTGTCCATTCACGTTAGTAAGAACTAATTCGACCAATGTAAATCCTGAAATGTTTACCGTCGTCTGCTTTTAAGCCATGCAATACCGAAGCCTGCCAGCGCCAGAGCAGCCACTACACTCGCGGCGCGCAACATGGACTTCTTCTGCGCTGCCTGACGTGGTTGCACAAACCAGCGTTCGGAATACATCTGTGGCAACGGCTGGCTTTTCTCGTCGAGACCAAGTTTTAGAACTTCCGCGAGATGCAGGGCGTGGCGGCTGGTTTCCTGTGCAATCTGTTCCTTGCAACTAAACCCGTCGGCGACGATTATCGTTGATACGGGAGCTTTGCGTACCTCCGGCAAAAGGGAACGCTCTCCGCAAGCAACAGAGACCTGATATTTATCCTTTTCATAACCGAAGGCGCCGGCCATGCCGCAGCAGCCTGATTCGAGGACGCGATGGTCGAGTTCCATTTTGTCCATCAGCGATTTTTCTTCCTTCAGGCGCATCACCGCCTTGTGGTGGCAATGGCCCTGAACGATGGCCTGGCGGTTGACTTTCGGCGGCTGGTAACCGGGCATCTTCTTTTCAAGGAACTCAGACAGCGTGAATGTATTTTTGGCAAGCTTTGCCGCGGTGCTCGATTCAGGAAAGAGGTTGTGCAATTCGTCGCGAAACACGGAACAGCAGCTCGGCTCCAGGACGACCATTGGCGTACCGGCGGTGATGTAGGGACGAAGTGCGGCGAGGTTGCGATTGAGGTACGATTTCGCCATGTCGAGAAAACCGTAATCGTAAAGCGGCCGGCCACAGCAGAGATGACGATCAATAACGTCGACGCTGCAGCCCGCCTGTTCCAGTACTTCGACCGCTGCCTGCGCCGTTTCGGGCATGAAATAGTTGTTAAACGTATCGGCCCACAAGAGAACTTTGGGACCTTGGGCTGGTCTTGCTTTGCGTTTACGGAACCAGGACTGAAATGTTTGCGGGGCGAATGCCGGTATCTGTCTTTGTTTAGGCACGCCCACTGCCAATTTCGCCAAGCCTCGCACGCCGGGCAGTTGCGTAAACAGATTGGCAAATCCGGGTGCAATTGAGGCAAGCCGCGCCCATTTATCGATCCACCCGAACGCATAGGCGTAAACGGGACGAACTCTTCCTTCCCAGTAGTGCGCCAGGAATTCGGCTTTGTAGGTGGCCATGTCCACATTGACAGGACAGTCTCCTTTGCAGCCCTTACATGCCAGGCAAAGGTCGAGCGCTTCCTTCACATGTTCATCGCGCCAGCCATCGCTGATCACGTCGCCGTGCAACATCTCCCAGAGCAGGTGTGTCCGTCCGCGGGTGGAGTGCATTTCTTCCCGCGTGACCATGTAGCTTGGACACATAGTGTCCTGCGCGCCTTCGCCGTTTTCACGACGGCATTTGCCCACGCCAACACAACGCAAGGCGGCATGCGCGAAGCTGCCATGGTCGTCCGGAAACTTGAAATAGGTGGGAGGATCCCACGGATGGTAACCAGCTCCGAGCCGCAGGTTTTCATCGATGTGATAGGGATCGACAATCTTTCCCGGATTCATTTTCCAGTCTGGGTCCCAGATCGTCTTAAATTGCCGAAAGGCTTCGATCAACTCGCTGCCGAACATCTTGTAGAGAAATTCGGCTTTTGACTGCCCGTCGCCGTGTTCGCCCGAGATCGACCCGCCATAGCTCGTGACCAGGTCGGTCGCCTCTTCCATGAACGAGCGCCATTTGCGTATTCCCGGCTCGCTCATGAGATCAAAATTCAAGCGGCAATGAATGCAGCCTTGGCCGAAGTGACCATACAGCGCGGATCGGTATTCGTACTTCTCATAGAGCCTGCAGAGATCGCGCAGATAGCCCCCGACCTTGTCCGGAGGAACGGCTGAATCTTCCCACCCTTCCCACGTGAGCGGGTCGCCTGGTACAAATGCGGTCGCACCCAGTCCAGCCTCGCGAACATCCCAGACTTTCTTCTGTTCAGCTTCATCGATAAATAGCTTCATCGACGGCGCACCAGATCCTTCGAATGCTGACATCGCCTTTCGGGCTAGTTGCTCGGCTTCTTCGATGGTCCCGCCGCCAAACTCCACTACCAGCCATCCTTTCCCTTCAGGGAGAATGGCGAGATCATCGACTTGCGGCATACCTTTCTTCTTCACATTGTTGATGAGGAAGTTGTCAATTCCCTCAAACCCGATGGGTTTGTGCTCAAGGATTTGTGGAACGTGATCTCCTGCTTCATAAATGCTCGGATAGCCAAGAACCAGCAGAACCCGCTTCGGATAGCTGTAGATCAGCTGTACTTGGGCTTCGAGAATCGTGACGCATGTGCTTTCGCTCCCAACCAAGGTGCGCGCGATATTGAAGCGGCCGTCCTCGCCTGGCAGCAAATGATCCAAGTTGTAGCCCGAAACACGTCGCGGAATACGCGGATACTTTTCATCAATCAGCTTTCCGTATCGATCGCGCAACGACTTCAATTGCTCGTAAACATTTCCCTCCCGGCCACCTTGTGCAATCTTCGCTCCAAGCTGCGCTTCATCCATCCATCCGACGGTCATTTGTGTGCCATCGTAGAGCAGGATGTCCATCGAGAGTACGTTCTCTCCGGCTTTGCCTGCCATCTGTGCATGTACGCCGCACGAGTTATTCCCGAGCATTCCCCCGAAAGTACAGTGATCATGCGTGGCTGGGTCAGGACCCCAGGTCAAGGTGTGGGGTTTGGCGGCGTTGCGAAGCGTGTCGCAGACCGTTCCTGGCTGAACGCGCGCAAATTTTTCCTGTGGGTTGAGCTCGACGATGTGGTGTAGGTATTTCGACCAGTCGATAACTACCGCAACATTGCAGCACTGCCCGGCGAGGCTGGTTCCTCCGCCCCTGGACAGCAAGGGGGCGCCAAATCGGCGACAGGCGGCAACCGTTGCAATCACGTCCTCTTTGCTCTTGGGAACCACAACGCCGATAGGAACTTGCCGGTAATTCGAGCCGTCGGTGGCGTAAAGCGCCCTGCTGCCGGCATCGAACCGGACCTCGCCGCTCACAGAATTGCGCAATGCCTCTTCCAATGCGACTGCGTCAACTCGTTGCGCTCGATCCCGCCACGAATATTGGAGTGCCTCAGGCGCAACAAGTAGAATACGACTCGCGGACATCACTCCTCCTTAGGCGGCAAAACGCTCGGCGTCGGCGCGCTTAAATTCGATTCCCATTCCCGGCCTTGACAAGTCGGGGGAAAGATTCCCGTTCACCGGGGAGCGGACGCCATCGAAGAACATGCTTTCGATGCGGACGTGATCGTGAAAGTATTCCAAGTGACGCAATGGCGTCACCGCACAACCGAGATGGGTATGCACAGCCGGTGCGGTGTGCGCGGACAATGGAATGTGATGCGCCTCGCAAAGCGCAGCTGCCTGAAGAAAACCTGTCACGCCGCCGCAACGTGTCGCGTCTGCCTGCAGCACGTCCACGGCTCCCGCCGAGAGCATTCGTCGAAAATACCCTGCGTCATACCCATATTCACCTGCCGCAATGTCCATACCGGCCGGACCGCGATCCCGGAGCAATCGCAAACCTTCCAGATCATCCGAAGAAACGGGCTCTTCGAACCAACTGACATCCAAGTCTGCAAATTTCTTTGCAAGATCCAGGGCTTGCTTTCGGCTGTATGCGCCATTCGCATCGACGAACAGTTCTGCCTTGGGACCGATTGCGGCCCGCGCTTTTTCCACCCTTTTCGGGTCAACCGCGGGATTACGGCCGACCTTCATCTTCACGCGGGATATGCCTTTTTCGACCCATCCGCGGAATTGCCGCTCAAGCTGTTCTTCGGAATATGAGGTGAATCCACCGCTGCCATAGATGAGAACGGATTCCCGCACTGCGCCTAATAATGTAACTAGTGGAAGATCGAGCAGGCGGGCCTTCAGGTCCCAGAGCGCAATATCGACCGCGGAGATCGCCATCGACACGATTCCAGGCCTTCCCAGGTTGCGGGTGCGCGAGATCATGGCATTCCAGGTCGACGCTGGAGCCATCGCATCCCGATCCTTTACGACTTCCGACAAGAGATCGCGAATAAGTGTCGCCGTTGCCGTGTCTGCGTAGGTGTAGCCCAGACCACACTTACCACCGGCGTGCGAATGCACCAAGACAACGGTGGTTGCATTCCATTCCAGCGTGCCATCCGACTCAGGAAAGTCTGTTGGCACGGTCCGCGTGGATACCTCGATTCGTTCGATCAATACCGGCGATAACGTGACAGTGGTCTCCTTCGGTAACGCAACCCGGTCAGTTCAGTGAATACCTTATTGATTCATCCGGACCGACCGTCCGAATCTAGCTCATATGAGATGAGTTTTTAATGAAAAGGGTTAGGCGGACAAATCGCGATTTTCTCGCAAGTCTCGCATGCATATCTTTTGAGTGCGAACTTGCGCTGATCAAGAGAAAAGTTCAGCTGTCCTAGACCACATCCATTGGGCTTGCATCAAACTTTAACCACGGACGGTTCTGATTTCGAACGAAGGAGTTCTTCATGACGGCAGCCGACATACTGATTGAAACTTTATTGGACTGGGGCGTAGAGGTTATTTTTGGTCTTCCAGGCGATGGAATCAACGGGATCATGGAATCGCTTCGCATCCGTGAGGACAAGATTCGTTTTATCCAAGTGCGGCACGAAGAGGCTGCGGCCTTTATGGCATGCGGGTATGCGAAGTTCACAGGAAAACTTGGAGTTTGTCTTGCCACTTCCGGGCCCGGCGGGATTCATCTTCTGAATGGGCTTTACGACGCCAAACTCGACAGCCAGCCGGTCTTGGCTATCACCGGGCTTCAGTTTCACGATCTCATCGGCACCTTCACGCAGCAGGACGTTGCGCTGGACAAACTTTTCATGGATGTTGCTGTCTTCAACGAACGCATTATGGGACCGACCCATGTGGAGAACATCGCCGATTTGGCATGCCGAACGGCTCTTGCTTATCACGGAGTAGCGCATATCACCTTTCCGGTGGACCTGCAGGAAAGAGAAGTGAAGAAGAAACAGGCATCCAGCCGAAACATCGCCCATCACACGTCGGACGTTTACGCGCGCAGCGCGCGCTTACCGGACCATGCCGATCTGCAACGCGCGGCCGAAATTCTAAATCAGGGGAAGAAGGTAGCGATCCTAGCAGGGCGGGGCGCCCTTAACGCAACCGATGAACTGGAACAAACCGCCGAACTCCTCGGCGCACCGATCGTCAAACCACTGCTCGGGAAGGCCGCGGTGCCCGACGACAGTCCGTATACGACAGGCGGGATTGGGTTACTTGGAACCAGGCCTTCGCAGGAAGTATTGGAAGACTGTGACACCTTGCTCATGGTCGGAACATCTTTCCCCTATCTCGAATTTATGCCAAAACCGGACCAAGCCAAAGGAATTCAAATTGAACTTGATCCAAAGCGCATTGGGCTTCGTTACCCGGTCGAAGTTGGATTGGTCGGCGACAGCAGAAATACCTTACGGGAACTCATTCCACTATTGAAACGCAAGGAAGACCGAAAGTTTCTCGAAGCGGCACAGGCCGGAATGAAGGACTGGTGGGAACTGATGGAAAAGCGCGCGACTCGCACCGACAAGCCCATGAAGCCGCAAGTTGTGGCTCGGGAACTTGGGAAGCGTTTGCGCGATGACGCGATTGTAAGCAGCGATAGCGGCACGATCACAACGTGGTGGGCCCGCCATATTCACGCGCGCCGCGGCCAGATGTACTCTCTCTCTGGAAACCTGGCGACGATGGCCCCAGGACTTCCTTACACGATCGCTGCACAAATCGCCTATCCGAATCGGCAGTGCGTTGCGTTTGTTGGCGACGGCGGATTCTCGATGCTCATGGCCGATTTCGTCACGGCCGTTAAATATAAGTTGCCGATCAAGGTCGTGATCATCAAGAACAATACGCTTGGGCAAATCAAATGGGAGCAGATGGTATTCCTGGGCAATCCGGAATACGGAGTTGATCTGCATCCCATCGATTTTGCCGCTTTCGCGCATGCATGCGGAGGCATCGGCTTTAGCGTTGACGATCCTGCGGATTGCGGACGGGCCTTGGAGGAATTCCTCGCCGCTCCCGGACCTGCGATTCTGCAAGCGACGGTCGATCCATTCGAGCCGCCCATGCCCGCGAAGGTAAAAGCGGAGCAGGCGCTGCATTTCGCCGAATCATTGGCCCGCGGGGAGCCGAACCGGAAGAAAATTGCGCTGACCACAATCTCCGACCAGGTTCGGGAAATGATTTAGCTTGCGAAGGAAGGTTCTTGAAGTGAAAGACGGAGTCGTTGTCATCACGGGGGCGTCCGCAGGACTAGGTCGAGCTACGGCCCGGGAGTTTGGCCGCCATGGCGCCAAGGTCGGGCTCATCGCCCGCGGCATCGAAGGACTTGAAGCCGCGAAGCGCGAGATTGAGTCCGCCGGGGGCAGAGCGATGGTTCTTCCTCTCGACGTAGCCAATGCGAATGCGATCGAGGATGCCGCTGGGTCCGTCGAAGACGAGTTCGGCCCCATTGATATCTGGGTGAACAACGCCATGGCTTCGGTCTTCTCACCGGTGAAGGAGATGAAGCCAGACGAATACAAGAGGGTCACCGAGGTCACGTACCTCGGCGTCGTTTACGGCACGCTTGCAGCTTTGAAGCGCATGGCGCCTCGCAATCGCGGAATCATCGTTCAGGTGGGATCGGCCTTGGCTTATCGCAGCATTCCCCTGCAATCCGCCTACTGCGCCGCCAAGCACGCGATTGCCGGCTTCACGGATTCCTTGCGCTGCGAACTCATCCACGACCATAGCAAAGTGCGTATCACGATGGTACAAATGCCAGCCTTGAATACGCCGCAATTTGGCTGGGTGAAGAGCCGATTGAAATACAAAGCGCAGCCAGTGCCCCCCATTTTTCAGCCTGAGGTCGGCGCGCGGGCGATCTACTGGGCTGCGCATCACTCGCGGCGGGAGATTTACGCGGGCTGGCCGACAATCGAGGCAATCATCGCAAATAAAATCGCGCCCGGCTGGCTCGACCGCTACCTTGGCAAGACGGGCTTTGACTCCCAGCAAACCTCGGAGCCAGAGGACCCGGAGCGGCCCGATAATTTGTGGAATCCGGTTAAGGGAGATCACGGCGCTCATGGCGCGTTCGATCGACGGGCCCACGAGAGCAGTTGGGAACTCAAGGCCAGCTTTGGCCGTAAATGGATCGGCGCGGGCCTGGTTGTGCTCGCGAGCTCCTTCTTGCTCGCTTCGAGGCGCTGGTGAAAACGGGCTCTTTATCTGTCTTCATCCTTTTCTCTCTTATCGCTGCGATTCTGCTCTCGCCTGATTACGCAAATGGTCAAGAAAACGCCGCCAATATCATTCAGCATTCCGCCGAGGCTAACGACCGCGACTGGGCCGCGGTTCCTGAATTCGATAATTTCGAACGTGACCGGACCAAGGATGGCGATAAGACTTATTCAGTCACGATGCTTGAGGGCTCGCCCTATGAGCAGCTCATTGCCGTGAATGGAAAGAATCTCAGCGGCGCGAACCAGAAAGAAGAACAGGAAAAGTACGAGAAGGCGGTCGCCGCTCGCCAGCACGAATCCGCCGACCAACGATCCCGGAGGATTGCCAAGTATCAGGCTGACCGCAAGCGCGATCACACGCTCATTCAACAGATGATTTCTGCCTTTGACTATCACCTCATCGGCAAACGCAATCTAAACGGATTTCGAGTCTATGTGCTCAAGGCGACGCCACGGCGTGGCTACAAGCCGATCGATCGCGACAGCCAAGTGCTCATTGGCATGGAAGGAACGATGTGGATTGATCAGAAGACGTTTCAATGGGTTAAGGTGGAAGCGCACGTGATCCATCCAGTGAGAATCGAAGGTTTCCTTGCGGAGGTAGAACCTGGCACGAGGTTCGAAGTGGAGAAGCGGCCGGTAACCGGCGACATCTGGCTCGCGTCACATTACTCAATGAGAGCAAATGCCAAGGTCCTGCTTTTATTTCCACATCGAGGACAGGAAGACGATTCGTACTTTAACTATCACAAAGCGGCGGCGGCGTCCGCCAGCCAATGATTTGGCTGCCTCAGCCAATACCAAGGTCCTCGATGTGGTCCAGCATATCGGCCGGATCGGCGTAAACTCGGAATGCGCCCGATTGCTCCAGCTCCGCCTGGCTGTAACCGCCCGAGAGGACGCCGACCGCGAGCGCTCTCCCTTCCGTCCCGCGGCGAGCATGTCCCAGACACTGTCGCCGACCACGATGCAATGCTGGATCGGCACTTTCAACCTGCTGGCCGCGGTGATGAATACGTCGGGAGAAGGCTTGGCCTTCTCCACGTCGTCTCCGGTCACTATCACCATCCTTGAACGGAAGCTTAAAGAAATCGCAGCAGTCTTTATTTCTCCCTTCGGTTGCCGGTGGTCGCAATCGCCCAGGGGACCTTCATTTGTGTCAGCTTTCGAAGGAGTTTCGATGAGCCGGGCAGAGGCTGGATACGTGCCAGCACCTTAGTAAATTCCGCATCATGTTT
>CAWFRI010000002.1:0-1114610 GCA_963818235.1 uncultured Acidobacteriaceae bacterium | reverse complement strand
GTGATGGACGGGCTGGAAGCCGCCAGACAAATAATAGTGCGCTCGCCGGACACGCCCATTCTGATGGTGTCCATGCACGCGTCTCCCCAGCTTGCCAAAGAGGCGCGAAAAGCCGGAATTCGCGGGGTCTGCGGCAAGGCAGATATCAAATGCGTCGTGGAAGGAATCGAGGCTCTCCTTCTGAAGAAACCGTACTTCCACAACTAGAAGCAGGAGAGCACCGTTGCCCGACGACCCGTTAACCAATTCCCAACTCTCTGAGTTGTTGGCGAATGCGGGCGACGATGCCAAGCCGCCGTTGAGCAAGGCGTATCGTCGCGCCTCACGGAGGGCCTTGCTTTGGCCGGAAGAGGCGTCGTCGCTGTATCAGGCGGGCCGGTCGCTGACGGAACTGCCGGGCGTCGGACCTTACCTCGAAAAAGCCATCGGTAAGTGGATTGAATCCTCGCCGGCCGTAGGTTCTCCTCCCGATATACGCGAGAATTTCCTGACGAGAACACAAGTGCGGACGATCCTTGAAAAGCAGCCGTCCTGGGCATCCCGCGCCAGAGGAGATCTGCAAATGCACACGGAGTGGAGTGACGGCTCCGCCTCGATTCAGGAGATGGCGGAAGCGGCAGATGCTCGCGGCTATGAATACATCGCCATCACCGACCATTCAAAAGGTTTGAAGATAGCGGGAGGCATCAATGAAGAGCAGCTACGGCAACAGGCGGAAGAAATTGGTGCCGTCAATGAGTCTCTGGGCGCTGTAGGCAAGACGCTGCGCGTGCTGCGCTCGATAGAAGTGAACCTGAATCCCGCTGGTCAGGTCGATATGGAGGTTTCATCGCTAGGTGAGCTCGATATCGTTCTGGGCTGCTTTCATTCCTCCCTGCGCAAGAAAGATGATCAGACCGACCGTTATGTAGCGGCACTGCGTAATCCCGCGATCCAGATACTCGGACACCCGCGCGGACGCATTTATAACTTCCGGCTGGGACTGAGTGCCGATTGGTCGCGGGTATTCGCGGTCGCTGCGGAATTGGACAAGGCAGTCGAGATCGACTCTTATCCGGATCGTCAGGACATGAGCATCGATCTGATCCGTCTCGCCGGTAAAGCAGGCTGCCGGATTTCTATCGGCACTGACTCCCATGGTCCATCGCAACTGGAATTTATCGAGTTCGGGCTTGCCGCTGCATTGAAAGCGAAGATCAATCCCGACCGGATTCTGAATTTCATGAGTCGCGCAAAGCTGATGGAATGGGCGGCAGGTCAGCGTGATCGCGATTCGGGCCGGCTAGCCTCTTAAGTTCTAGCTGATCTCGATGCGGATTCTACTGCCCCCACGTAACAATGAGCGCGACGGCAGCCCCTGCCATAGCGGTGAAGGTTATCCAACCGGCAATATTCAGGATTCTTCCATTCACTCGCTTGCCCATAATCTTGGGATCATTCGAAATCTTGAGAATAAGTACGAGGAGGGGAGGCGCAAGAAAACCGTTGATGACGGCGGTCCAGAACAATGCCCTTATTGGATTGATTCCTGCAAAATTGATCAGCATCCCTAGGAATGTCGAGATAGTGATCAGCCCGTAAAATTCCTTGGCCCGGTTGGGATGCTTGTCAAAACCATGCTTCCATCCGAAAGCCTCGGCGACAGCGTAGGCACTGGAGCCGGTGAGAATCGGAACTGCGAGAAATCCGCTGCCAATCAGTCCAATTGCAAGGAGCGTCTCGGCGGCGCGTCCTGCAAGGGGCCGCAATGCTTGTGCGGCATCGGTCGCGCTTTGAATGTCGGTCTTGCCGGCTTTAAACAACGTTGCGGCCGTGGAAAGAATGATGAAATACATGACGATATTCGACAGGAGCATTCCCAAGTTCACATCCAGCGCGGCATATTGAAGCTCGGCGTCCGTAGATCCTTTGCGCTGTTGCAGCGTCTTGCGGCCCGCCGCAATTTCTTCTTCGACCTCTTGGCTCGATTGCCAGAAGAACATATAAGGAGAAATCGTCGTTCCCAAGATTCCGACGGTTAGCGCGAGGAAGGTGCGGTTCCACGGAAAATTCGGAACGAAGGTTCCGCGCATGACTTCCGCGAAATCCGGCTTCGAGAAGAAGGCGGAAAAGACATAGGCCAGAAGGGCCAGCGTGAGCCACTTGAAGATATTGGCGATCAGGCGGTACGAACCCCAGATCTGGAGCGCTATCACTGACAGGGCGATGGGTATGATCAGAGACCAGATGGGAATCGGGACGAGCAGGTTTATTCCGGCCGCGATAGCGCCGATATCCGCTCCGGCGTTGATGGAATTTGCGACTACTAGAGCAAACACGGCGACATAGACGAGATTTCGAGGGTAATGGGTTTTTAGCACTCCAGCGAGACCGCGACCCGAAACCATTCCAATCTTGGCGCACATATACTGCACGGAGGCCATCATCGGAAAAGTTACGAGCGCCATCCACAGTGTATTGAAGCCGAACGAAGCACCCGCTATGGCATACGTGCCAATACCGGAGGGGTCATCGTCGGAAGCGCCGGTGATGAGGCCTGGCCCTAGTACCCTGAGAAATCGCTTGAGGTTGCTAAGAGCAGAGAGCCGCGCGGCATCCAGAGAAGCCGTGCCGCCCGCCGGAGCGATTTCCGGAATTACGCTGCGTGTCCCGCGTCCGCGTTGAAGCTTCCGAGCCATTGGTACCGCCCATGCCCTGCTATTGCCCTACGAATACGAGCACTCTGAAACAAAAAAACGTCGAATCCCTACGGAACCACTGCTTGGGATTCGACGCTCATTTCTAACGGGTCAGACGAGTGTACCGCCTATGCTGCCTTTTTTTGAGGGAAGCGAATCAGCACTTTTGTGTAGCCCTCAATTCGCTGATCAAATTTGTCATAGGCATCGGGAGCGTCATCGATGTCGATGTGATGGCTTACAATCTGGCCCGGCTTTGCGCGCCCATTCACAATAAGATCGCGAAGGTATTCGTTATATTTCTTCACTGGCGCCTGGCCACTTCCCATGCTTATGCCCTTGTCAAAAAACTCGGCCACCGGGAAAGGAAAGATTCCTTGTTTAGCGTCGCCCTTCGCGCCGGGGTCAGGCGACATATACACGCCAATCATGCCGATGCTGCCCGTGGGATTCACCACTTTCAAACAGTTCTCCAGGACCTGCATCGGTTTTTCCTTTTTAGGGTCCGCGTCGTTTCGCGCCTGATAACCGACCGCGTCGATCGCGCAATCCACGCCCTTCATTTTCTCTTCCCCTGGGCGCAGCCCTTCCTGTATTCCCTGATTTTGTTTGCGCAACTTGAAGATCTGCTCTACCGGATCGCCGTGGCTGAAATCAACCGGAATCGCTCCCAATTCGCGTCCTTTTTCAAGGCGTTCAGGAATGCTATCGACAAGGTAGACTTCGGATGCGCCTTTGAGCAGCGAGCAGTAGGCGGAGAGCAGGCCCACCGGACCGGCTCCGAAGACGGCAACCGTTTTTCCGGCGCTTACGCATGCAAGTTCGGTGGCATGAAAAGCGGTGGGAAACACATCCGACAGAAGAAGGAAGTCATCTTCCCACTGATCACCTGGCCGTCCAGGCAGCTTCAGACAGTTGAAATCGGCGTGCGGCACCAACACAAATTCCGCCTGCCCTCCCTGATACGGGCCCATTCCTGCATAACCATAGGCGGCATGCGGTTCCTCGGGGTTCATAGTCAGGCAGGCTTCCGTGTGGCCGCGATGGCAGTTAAAGCAAAAACCGCAGGCGATATTGAAGGGCAGCACCACGCGATCGCCCGGCTTGATGCTCTCGACGGCCTCGCCAACTTCTTCGATTACCCCCATTATCTCGTGGCCGACGACAGTACCTTTGTCCAACGGAGTTCGGCCATCGTACATATGCAGATCGCTGCCGCAAATACCGGTCGTTGTGACTCGCAGCAAAGCGTCGGTTGGTTTCTTGATTTTGGGTTTGGAATGACTTGATACCGACATCTTGCGCGGGCCTTGATAGCTAATTGCTTTCATAACTTGTTCTCCTGGAGAAAATATGATGACCGTGCGAAACGAGACACTCGGCTTACGAGCCCTTCTTCTTTGGAACCTTAGCTCCCTTTTTGCGCGCTTCGGAAAGTCCGATGGCGATCGCTTGCTTGCGACTCTTGACCGCCCCGCCTTTGCCACCTTTGCCTGATCGAAGCGATCCCTTTTTCTCGCGGTGCACCGCGCGCTCCACCGATTTGCCGGCAGCCTTGCCGTATTTGCGGCGTCCTGATTTTCGGGAAGTGCTCTTCTTTTTGGCAGCCATTTTCATCTCCTCGTGTTCGATCTGGGAAACCTACGATGCCGCTCACGCACCTCGCCGTTGCCGGATCTTGCGCTAGGTACGCGATTCTGAAATCCGCTTGATTCGGGGCAGGACTTCCTTGCCGTAAAAATCAATGACTCGTTTCTGATCCGCTTGGCCTGAATGAATGTTCACGATGGTGGCTCCGCTGCTGAAAAGATCCGTGATCGTTTTGATGTGAGCTTCCGGGTCCGTGCCGACCGGCCAGTCTCCATAAACTTTCTCCAGCGGTATCTCAGCGTCTGCCCTGCGCTGGATTTCCTCCGGATCACGGACGTTGTAGTACGACTTGAAGGCCTTGGGCCCGAAGCGCCATAACTCCGCGGCCGCCTCTGCGTCTTTCTTTTCGCCAACCACCACATACTGTTCGACGAGAACGGGCATCCGGCTGGCATCCTTGCCGGCGGACTTGGCTCCCATCTCAAACTCTGCTTTGTGCTCTTTCCACGTCTTCGGGTCGGTGACGAGGCCATCGGCATATTGCCCGGCACGACGCATCGCCTTCGGGCCGTTGGCCGCCATTAGCAGGGGAATCGTTTTCTCCGGCCGGTCGTAGAGTTTTGCATTCACGTTGTAATACTTCCCCTGGTGAGCGATTTGTTTGCCCGTCCACATCTGCCGAATGATTTCAGTGGCTTCGATAAGTCGTTCGGATCGCTCGGGCCATTTTGGCCACGAACCGGTTGCCGCCTGTTCATTCAGCGCTTCTCCGGATCCGATCCCTAGAAAAATCCTGCCTGGCGCGAGGGAATCCAGAGTTGCAAAAGCCTCCGCAACCACGGCGGGGTTATATCGGAATGTAGGGCAGGTAACGGTCGTTCCCATCCACACTCGCTGCGTGCGTTGGGACAGAGCACCCAGCGTAGTCCACGCTTCACCGCTGTGGCCTTCATTTGCCTGCCAAGGCTGAAAGTGGTCGCTGGTCGCCAGAAGATCGAAGCCGGCCTGCTCTGCAGAAACGCCGATATCAATCACCTGCGGCACTGTGAACTGCTCGTGGGCCAGCATGAAGCCGACCATCTTGCTCTCGATGGCCTTTTCAGGCCGGCCAGAGTTCTGGCTCGATGCCGCTGTCACGAACGAAGGAAGGGCATATGCTGACGCCAGCGTTGCCGCTGCCGATTTGAGCCAGATTCGTCGGCCTGGCAGTTGAGCCTGATCGCCCGAGGTATGTCGAGGAGGCGCTTCCATGGTGGTGTCCTGTTCCGGTTTTCGTGGTGCAAATATCGGATGTAAGTCGCGTTTCGATGCTGTGTTGCGGGGGGAGGTTGGTTTTCAAAAGCAAACCTTATCCCAGTCCCCGGCATCTGGTTCGGTTGGCTTAAGGAGAAATTGATGAGCAAGAGGGTCAGCAGGAAACAAGCATTAGCAAATCCGATTGGGTTAAATCCGTTCAGCGTTGACAAGGGCCTGCTCCGGGTCGTCATCGAGACCCCGAAGGGGAGCCGAAACAAGTTTGCCTTCAACGATGACGAGCGCATTTTCGAACTAAAGAAAGTTCTGCCTGCAGGAATGACCTTTCCCTATGACTTCGGATTTGTTCCCTCGACCAAAGCCGATGACGGAGATCCCGTGGATGTACTGGTGTTAATGGATGAACCCGCCTTCGCCGGATGCGCGCTGAGTTGTCGCCTCATTGGCGTCATTCAGGGCGAGCAAGGGGATAAGAAAAAGAAGAAAAAGATACGCAACGACAGAATTGTCGCCGTTGAGCAGGATGCCCATAGCTGGGCTGACATAAAAACAATTGATGACCTGGGCAAAGAGTTCTGTCGTGAACTCGAAGAGTTCTTCGTGAATTACCACAGCCTTTCGGGCGAACAATACAAAGTGCTCGGAATCAAAGGGCCTGGACAGGCTCTAAAGTTGGTGAAATCGGGAATGCGATGATCCATATACTCATCCGTTTCCTCGTTGGCGGAGCGATGGTGTCGGTCTTCGCGCTGATCGGGGACGTGCTGAAGCCCAAGAGCTTTGCCGGACTGTTCGGAGCGGCTCCCTCCGTGGCGCTTGCGACGCTGGGCCTGACAGTGGCGACTAAAGGAGCGTCCTACACTGCGGTTGAGGCGCGTTCGATGATTGCAGGAGCGATTGCATTCTTTATTTTCGCCTCAGTGGTCAGTTGGATTCTGATGCGATATCCGTTCAGGGCACTTTGGGTGACACTCGGCGCCATGCCTTTGTGGTTTGCAGTCGCCTTCGGTCTCTGGAGTGTGGCGTTGAAATGAGAATACCCATAAGAGTAGATGGTTCTGCGCTCCGTGACTCGAAGTGGAGCCAGTACGCAGTGCGTTTTCTCTTCGGCGGCATCGTCACCGCTATCGCCGGTCTCGTGGCGCAGCACTACGGGCCGGTGATAGCAGGGATTCTGCTCGCTTTCCCCGCAATTTTCCCTGCGAGTGCGACGTTGATTGAAAAGCACGAGAAGCAGCAGAAAGAAAAAAAGGATATGAGGGGAACGGTCAGAGGAAGGCAGGCCGCCAGCGTAGATGCTGCCGGCTCGGCAATGGGGAGCCTTGGGCTTCTTGTGTTCGCCGTCATCATCTGGCAGTTCTTACCGGCGCATTCAGCCGGGGCCGTGCTTGGTGCTGCTACCGTGGCTTGGGCGGTGGTTTCGGTATTTGTGTGGCAACTCCGCAAACGCGGGATTGGTCCTTCCCGAGGTCGATGAGTTGGCTACCATGCCTCTTGACCTGTTAGGCGCGCGTGCACGGATACTTGAAACTGCAAATCAACCTAAATCCGCGCTTTCACGGCGGTAATAATTGCGATAATTCTCGCTTCCAAAAGGGTATTAGCAGAGCTGTACGGCGACTGTCCTTTAACTGTCCAATAACGATTCCTTACCCCTACTTACAAGGCTTTTCGAGGGCCACCCGCGTCTTGTAAGTCGTTGAAAACAATAGTAATTTTGGACTCATAACCCAAAGGTCGGTGGTTCAAATCCACCCCCCGCAACCATTTACGGATTTGAGGGACTACAGGTGTAGTCCCAATTCCAAATCACTGGATCGTGGCTGTTTCGGGCCTCAAATTCTTCAGGGAAACTTCCTTTGCCGTATCCTTCAGCTGGCTTTTGATCGCGGGCGGCAAAACAAGATCTGCTACCCGGCTATTGGCTCGGCGCTTCGTCTTCTCAAATGCTGAGCCGTAGGTATTCATGGTCGTCTTGATGTCTGCGTGCCGCATGAGGCGTTGCTGCACCCCGAGCGGGGTGCCGATATCATCAATCAGCGTCCGATAGGTGTGCCGAAAGCTGTGCCACCCCACTCCTTGCAACCCGATCTTTTCACCCGCTGGTCGCAAGTAGTCTTTCTGAATGGCATCGCCGTGGACCGGACGTTTCGTATCCGCATTAGCGAATAGCCAAGCCTCCGGCGTTTCGACACATTGCTTTCGCCAAGCCTCCAGAACGGACACTAGCTTGGAATCCAGCAACACTTCGTCCTCTGAAGCTCCGGTTTTTCCGCCGTTCCAGACGTAGCGGCCCACAATAGATCGGGTCAACGTCAGTATCCGCCCCTTCAAATCAAAGTCCAGTCACTGCAATGCCCTGATCTCACTGATGCGCAAGCCCAGGCACATTGCAATCATGACCATCACTTGAATGTGGTACAGAAGCTTTCGCGTAATGCCCATCTCGTCCGTTTCGTAAAAGCGCCAAACCCAGACATCCGGGCCTCGCGTTCTCTTCTTGCGGACAATCGTGCCTACGTCTTGCTGTGTGCGTTTCAAGAAGCTTTCCTCCTTAAAGCGCGCACGGATGACGCTTCCGACTCTACACGACAACGCATGTGCGAAACTAGCTCTGAAATTCGAAAACGCCAGCGCTTGCGGACTCCGTTGCCTATGGGATGTGCGGGAAGCCAGCCCTCCCGAGCCATCTTCTTCACGGTCACCGGGCTGATCTTCCAAAATTTTGCTGCTTCTTCGGGCGTTACGAAGGGTTCGTTGTCTTCGGCTGGATTCATTTTCTACTCCATCCCGGAACTTCGGACGGGCCCCTTTGGCTGAGCGTGCATCAATCCTTGCGACGTAGGTCGTCCGACCGCATCGCCCGCAAATCGACCCCCAACTGCTCCGCCTTCTTATACAGATGACTTCGTTCCAGCCCCAGCGCCTTAGCCGCCAAACTCACATTCGAATGGCTTCGCTTCAGTTCCGCAAGAATCACTTCGCGCTCAAAGACATCTACGCGATCCGACAGCGCTCCCGAAGAAAATGTTGACGAAGCCGCAACCCCCGCGCCCTTCGGCATAGCCATTTCCACGGTCTCAAGATCGACTCGGCCATCGCTGGCCAGCAGCATCAGCCGTTCCACCATGTTGCGCAACTCGCGCACATTGCCCGGCCATGCATAGGATTGCAATGCTGCCAGCGCCTCCGCTGAAAACGGAACTACCTTCCATCCATTTTGCGCGCTCACTTGCGCCGTAAAATGCGCCATCAGCGCTGGAATATCTTCGCGCCGTTCGCGCAGTGGAGGCAGCACCAAGGGGAAAACATAAATCCGATGAAACAAATCCTGGCGGAATTTTTCTTCCCGCACCCTCGCTTCCAGATCGCGGTGCGTCGCCACCACCACCCGAACATCCACGCTCACTGGCTTCTCGCCGCCCACGCGCTCCACTTCACCTTCTTCCAGTACGCGCAATAACTTGGCCTGCATCGCCAGCGGCATGTCTCCAATTTCATCCAGAAAAATCGTTCCGTGGTCCGCCTGCTCGAACTTTCCAATGTGGCGTCCCGCCGCGCCTGTGAAAGATCCTTTCTCGTGTCCGAATAACTCCGATTCAATCAGCTCCGCCGGAACTGCCGCGCAATTCAGAGTGACAAATGCTCCTCCGCTGCGCGGGCTGCGTTCATGAATTGTTCGCGCCACCAGTTCTTTCCCTGTCCCCGTTTCTCCCAGGATGCACACTCGCGTCTCGCTCGCTGCGACCCTTCCGACTTGCGCCATCACGCGTTGCATCGCTGCGCCTTGCCATATCACTTCATGCTTGCCCAGCCGCTGCTTCAGTTGCCGGTTTTCGCTTTCCAGCCTCTGCAACTTCAAAGCATTTTCCACCGTCAATAAAAGCTTTTCGGTCGAGATCGGCTTCTCCAGAAAATCCAATGCCCCCAACCGCGTGGCTCGTACCGCCATTTCGATGTCTGCCTGGCCCGACATCATTACCACCGGGGCCGTCACTCCCTGCGTCTTCAACTCTTCCAACAGAGTGATCCCATCCTTTCCCGGCATCCTCACGTCGGAGAGAATCAAATCAAACTTTTGCGCTTTGGCTAATTCCAGAGCCTTCGCCGGACTATCGCACACAGTGGCCTCGTGTCCAGCCAATCGAAATGCCCGCGCCAGCGAAGCTAGTGTGTTCGCCTCATCATCCACAATCAGCAAATGTGCTTTCGTCGCCAATCACCCTCCATGCGAAAACTACTAGCCCAGATCTCTTTACGCCCTCTGCGAATCCGGCAACTCGATTACAAAAGTTGTTCCTCGACCCACTTCGCTCAGCACGCGAACCCTACCCCCATGGTCGCTCACCACCGATTGCACAATAGCGAGCCCCAGCCCGGTGCCGCCAGCTTTACTCGTATAATAAGGAGTAAATATCCGTTCCCGCTCATCCGCCGTCATTCCTGCTCCGCTGTCCGCAACCTCGATCAGGACTTTGCCTTCTTCCTGCCGCGTTCGTAACATGAGCGTCCCACCTTGCGGCATCGCATCGATCGCATTAAGCACCAGGTTCGAAATCGAGCGGCGCAGAAACTCCGCGTCCGCCGCCACGGGCTTCAAGTGAGGATCCAATTCCAACTCGCACCTGATCTTCGCGCGCCCCGGCGCTTCCAGTTGTGCATGGAAAAGTTGGCATACGCCACGCATCACTTCATTGAGTTGCACCGGTTGCAACTGCGGCTGCGGCATCCTCGAGAATTCGCTGAACCTCGCAATAATCGCCTTAAGATTCGAAATCTCCGCCAACAACGTCCTCGAACTTTCGCGGAACACTTCCTCAAACTGCTCCGGATTTTGCTGCCGCGCCCGCACCAGGTTTTCCATCGTAAGCTGCAACGGAAACAACGGGTTCTTCAATTCATGCGCCAGCCGCCGCGCCAGCTCCCGCCACGCAGCCACGCGCTCCGCCTGCATGAGCCGCTCTTTTTGTCCCAGCAGCTCCGTTGTCATGCGATTGAACGAGTCAGCCAACTGCCCCAGTTCGTCCGCACCGGTGACCTCGACCCGCACATTCCAATTTCCCCCCGCTACCTCCTGCGCCGCATTGGCCAGTTGCTCCACCGGCCGCGTCACCCTTGCCGCCGCCCAGCTGCTCAACAAAATTGCCAGCACGATTCCTCCGCCTCCCACCAACAGCGCCGCGGCCCGGATGTGCCGCTTCAACTCAACATAAGTTCGCCGGGAATTCCCAATCAGCAGGATAGCCAGCAGCGGACGCTCTGTGCCCGCAGCCGCTCCAAATAGCGGGATCGCATGAAACATCTCATCATCCGCTCGATCCGGCGACCATGCCACCACCGCCGTCATCTCCTGCCCATAATTTCGTACGGCATCGACAATCGGCTGCAATTTCTCCGCAGGATGTTTGTGCGCGGAGAATGGTGCAGCCGGATCGATCAGCAAGCCTTCGGAAAAATGATCGCCTCGATTCTGATACAGCAAAGCATGCATTTCCGCGGGCAAATCCAATCCTGAAAGAAAATCCGTGTCCAGCCGCCGTCCCCCAATCACATAGACCGGCCGGTCTCCTGCCTGCGTCTCCCTTACCGCAAATAGGCCCAGCTCGGTTTCATCCTGTAATTCTTCCTGTTTTAAGAAAGCATCTTTCCCAGCTGCGTCCGCAAAGCTGCTAATGCCGGTCTCTGGATACCCAAACTTCGACGGCCATTGCGCCGACGAAACGATCGTTCCGTCCTTCTCCACGAATTCCAGAAAATCCAGTTGACTGTTTTCCGCCATCGCTTTGGCCAACTCAAAATAAGGACCGGAATCCGCAGGCTTGCGGTTCAGCGCCACGGCCATTCGGCTCGCCGCCTCCGAGTTAGCAATCTGCTCCACTCGCCGCGCTACGTCTTCACTCCGCCTGCTAAACTCCCGCCGGAATTGCGTAACCAAAGCCGTGGATCTTGCGTCGTCGCTGCGCACAAAGGCTCGCCGCGTCATCTCGGAGACGAGCCATGTGACCGCCGCTACCGATAGAAATACGGTCAGTGCCAACAGAGCCAATAGTTTGCGGCGGAACATCATCGCTCCCATCGTTCGAGAAAAGGTTCGGCCGATTCCACGTTAAACTCCCGAGCCGAATCCTTGGCATCATATCTCACCGCTCGCTGCGTGCGATTTACCTCAATTGTTTTTGCTGCTGTTCCGCCTGCGCGCTCTGGCTCGCCATATTCATTCCCCGCAAAACGTCGTTGGCGAAGAAGAACTTTCCGTCGGCCGGAACCATCATGATTTGCAGTTTGTCCGAGAGCCGCTCCGCCACGATCTTATTAATCAGCAGAGGATTTTCCTTCAACACCGCCGCTTCACTCTGTAGGCGCTCCGCATCCGCAGCCGCGGTCACCCGGATCCGGTCTGCCTCGGCATCCGCCAGCAATTTGCGCCGCTCTCCTTCGGCTTTGCCGTCGATCACTTTGGCCTGCGCGTCGCCTTCCGCATTCTGAATCGTCGCTTCCTTACGCGCCTGAGCCTCCAGTCGGCTCTGTTCAATTTGCTTCTGTTTCAAAGGCAATGTGTACTGCATCGCGTCCGATTCACTCTTGGCTCGGAGTACCCGCACCCGCGCTTCGCCCTCCGCTCCCTTCACTTGCCTCGCCTTCAGCGCCTCAGCCTCCAGTTCGGCGATGCGAACCTCCTTGCCTTTCAATTCCGTTTCCACTGCCATCTGATCGTTCTCCTGCTCCTTCAGAAGCAACGCCTGCAGGCTTTCCGCGTATTCCGCCGGCAACTGAATGTCCCGCAACATCACCTCTTTTACTACGATCCCGTCTGCCGCCAGTTTTTGCGTAATCAGAGCCGCCGCCTTTTGCCGGACTTCTTCCCGCTTCGCCGAAAATACATCCCGCACCGTGTAGTTCGGAACGATCTCCCGCCACACACTTGCTACAGTGGGCGGCACAATTTCCTTCTCCACCGGTCGCGGTAGGTTCCGCTCAATGTAGTCGAGGTGCTTCGCGTCGAGCCGGTAACGTACGGTGATGGCCAATCCCAGTGTCAGACCCTCTTTTGCTTGGACATTCAATGGCTGTGCTTTTGCAGTCGATTTCTTCGCCATACCGTTTCGTCTTCGGACACTCCGGTGGTGAATATTTGATCCCGCGTATCAAACAGCGCCACGTCCTCCACCAGCGGCATCACCAGGTGCATTCCCGGATAAAGCGTTCCCGGCTCCGTCCCGTGCATCTGGCTCACCCGCACGCCTGCCATTCCGCTCGGCACCACCACAATGCTAAAAGCCATCAGCAGCGGTCCCCACGCCATCATTGCGAGAGCCAGAGAAATTCGCCACCTTGGCACCACGGCCGCTGCCATTGTTCCCGGAGTCGCCAACGCGCGCCGGTATAAAGCTCCGCCAGACAAATCGTGGGCAAGAATGTATAGCGCTACCAGCATCATTCCCACCCCACCCGCCATCAGCAAATTCTTTAACGCCAGCATTGTTGTTCTCCTTCGCGCCTTAGCGCTTGTTCCCGGTCTTAATGCCTATCTGCCGCACAAAAAATATCCGCACCACCTGCCCGAAAATGAGTTCCTCCGCCAGCAACGCTACCGCCAGCGATAGGACCATTCCTCCCACCACCGCCATGAACGTAATCGCTATCTGCATATTGTTCCTTCCAAAGTCGACTCGGTAAAGATGGTGCGCGTTTTACCGCGCCCTTCCCATTTGCTGAATGCAAGCGAGGGTCCGAACCAATAACGATTGATTTTTTGGGAAAAAGCGAACGAGTGGGAGTGGCCAGGCGTCTCTGGCTGACACAGAGTGTTGCTAAAGAGACACGCCACGCAGGTTTCGATGGTGTTAACGCTGACACCAAGGCTCTTGCTCTTGCTTTGAACCCGGTCAGGCGTTCAACTTCGTGCCCGTCCGGCATTTTCGCGACGGTAGCGGCGCGAAATCACGGCTGAGCGAAATCGGATGAAGCCCGGGAAACACATCTGTCATCACGCCAGACCAGATTCAAGGACTCAATGCGCTGGCATGGGGCGCGGATGACCTAATCTGATCTGGCCATGTAGGGTAATGGCCCTGTCTGGTGTTTATTGTTACGCTAATTCAAGATGAGTTATACGCGCGTTAATATAGTGTCTTAGCAAGAACTCGATCATAGGTTATAAGTAATGATGTTCAACTAATGACACAGCGGTTGACTATATCTATATCATGAGAATAATATGTGGCGAATAGTGATAGTAAGTGTGTTTAGACAATATGCAATATACATCTATAACAACTATAACTAGTCAACTAATCAACTAATCAACTAATCAACAAAGGTAACTACTTGGGAATCGACTGCAGCAGCATCGATGAGTTCATAATCTCCGCTCGCGAACCCATGGAGTAAACTGACCAGGGAAAGGTGAAGAAAATGAAGAAGCTCCGAATCAGGAAAGTAACTCTCCTCAATCTGGACGAACCCGCTATGAACTGGATTGCTGGTGGGGCCCTCACCGACTCCACTTGCCCGGCTAACACTTGTAAAAGTTGTGGTGGTACTTGTATAGGGTGCATCACGGCAGGGCCCAAAGTGAGCTGTTGCGAGGCCGGATGCCAATGTACCAACTAAGTTTCACTTAGAGCGCTGTACCCAATCAACATTTCGGGAGCGGCCAGCGGATGGTTCTGTCTGCCCGGGCCGCTTCCCGTTGACTTCCGCTGCGTGGCCCCTTATCGTTGCCCGCATGAACGTCGTTAAGGCGACTCGCAGCTTCGAGGCGTGGCTCGGTCTGCGCACCCACCTCGATAAAAAAGACCTGGGTCTTAAACATTCCCGCATGAAGGCGGAGCTTTTTCCGTTCTTCCGTGCCACCTACTATCGTTGGGCGCAGCTCTGGCCCCAGATTCTTCCCGAACTCGCCAAAGCTCCCAAGGTCCTCGCGGTCGGCGATCTGCACGTTGAAAATTTCGGCACATGGCGTGACATCGAAGGCCGCCTCATCTGGGGAGTCAACGATTTCGATGAAGCTTGGCCCATGGCCTACACCATCGATTTAGTGCGCCTCGCCGTCAGCGCCCACCTTGCAGTCGAGGCCGGAAGACTTCCCCTCAAGCGCGAAGACATTTGCGGCACCATGCTCGATGGTTACCGCGAGAGCCTCGACCAGCAAGGCCGTGCCTTTGTTCTTGGTGAACAGCATCGATGGCTGAGCCTGATCGCCCACGGCGAGCTTCGCGACCCGGTTCGTTTCTGGAAGAAAATGGACGCGCTTCAAACTCTGAAGGGTGACCTTCCCATCAGCGCCGTCGATGCCATCGAACATCTCATGCCCGAGTCCGGCATTCCCTCTCGTTTCACACACCGCGTCGCCGGACTCGGTAGTCTTGGCCATGCGCGCTACGTCGCCATCGCCGACTGGCATGGCGGCCGCATCGCCCGCGAAGCCAAAGCCCTGGTTCCATCTTCCGCTTGCTGGGCTGAAAGCCTCGAGTCCAAAAAAGAAAAAGGTCCCGCGGAAATTCTCTACCAGACCATTATCAACCGCGCTGTCCGCTGTCCCGATCACTTCGTCCAGTTGCGTGGACGCTGGATTGTTCGCCGGCTTGCTCCCGATTGCTCCCGCATCGAACTTGCCTCTTTAGGCGCTTCCGATATCGAACTCCGCCTCCTCCACGCCATGGGTTGGGAGACCGCCAATATCCACCTCGGTACCCCGTCCGCGCGCAAAACTATTCTTCGTCATCTCGATATGCAAAAAGGGAAGTGGCTGCACCACGCCGCCGAAACCATGCTGGAAGCCGTTCGCACTGACTGGAACGTATGGAAGAAGAAAGGCTACACCTAATCCAAGTCTGGGTAGACGTGCAGTTTTTTGTCATCCTTAAGCAAGCGTTTTTGCGCAGCGAAAGCCTGACCTGAGCGAAGTCGAAGGGGATTTGGGCGAGTCGCACGATGTGGCGCGGGCTTTTTGCTCGCTTCCTTATCGAAGTGCACCCCGCTGATAACAAAGACCGCTCATCTGCCCTAGGATTACTCATCGAAGTCCCGGCCTAGCCGCAGCGTTCGACATCGAACATACCTCTACAGTGAATACTGTAATACTTCCGCTTCGCCTTTGACGGTCATGCGCAAATCTCAAAGTAACCGTGTTCAGGAGCTTTGCGCGCAGATCGCCTCGGAACAGGACCGCGACAAGTTTCTTAAACTTGTCCAGGAACTGAACCAATTGTTGTCGGCCAATGACGGCCGTCTCAAGGATGACGAACTCATTGATCGAAAAAATGATAATCGAAAAAACCATTAGCTGCGTGCGTAAATTTCCGATTTTCGCCGGTTATCGCAATAAAGATTCGAGGGGCTCGCAGCCTCGTGGGAAAATGCTAGGAATTTTCTCCGTGTCTTCTACTCATAGATTCCTTCACGTTTCCATTGAAATGCTGGTTCGCCCTACAGGATTCCATTACTGATGGGACAGGGTTCGGGGCATCCAACGGTTCATGGGAACAGATACCTTGATGGAAGGAACAATCATCGCTAAGCGAGCTGCACGATCAACCAAGCCGCTTTCACTGAACCCGGGCTCTCGCTCCGACGCCTGCGGTAAGGCGGTCGGCAATCTCGTACTCTTGTCGCTTCCCGACAAGGAGTACAACCTGCTCCGTCCCCATCTGGAGTGGACCGATCTCCCCCAGCACAGAATCCTGCAGGAGCCTTGCCAGAAAATCGACTACGCTTATTTCCTAAACGAGGGGATGGTGTCACTAGTCGCTCTTAGCCACGATGGCAGGAGCGTCGAGGTCGGCATCGTCGGCAAAGAGGGCATGATCGGCATGTCCCTCACGGAAGGCCTTCACCTCGAGATCTTCCGTGCCATCATGCAAATGGCGGGTAGCGGAATGCGGATTCGCTCCGAAGTATTCCAGGACATTTTGCAGTCCGCTCCAGCTCTCCGTTCCAAACTCGGCCGCTTCGCCCTGATGCATGGCATGCAGGTTGCCCAGCTCGCCGCCTGCAACCGCCTCCACGGAATCGACCAGCGCCTCGCGCGCTGGCTTCTCATGTGCCAGGATCGCATCGACTCGCAACTGCTCCCCCTCACCCATGAGTTTCTCGCCCAGATGCTCGGCACCGGACGCCCCAGTGTCAGCCTCGCCGCCGGCATGCTGGAAGACGCCGGCCTCATCGAAAATATGCGTGGCAGCGTCAAGATCCTCAACCGCAAAAGTCTCGAGGCTGTTGCCTGCGAGTGCTACGGTGTCATCCAAAACTTCAACGGCGAATTGGGCCTGAAATAAAGCGGGTCTCCCACTGCTGTGCTATCATCGACTGCCAGTTCGGTTACAGCTATGAGGTGTCTCTGGCCGGTTGTAGCCTCCGTCTTGCTCGCTGTCGGCGTCCAGTGTGCGGCCCAGGACGTCCACCTTCGCCAGGAAGCCGAAACCCTCCTGGAACGTGCCGATTCTCTGAGCACCCCGCATCAATTTCATAGTTACGACCAGACAATCATATTTCGATCATTCTCCGCAGCAGGCTCCCAGCAAGGCCGTTTCACCAGTGTTGTGCACGGGCCGCGCTCCTATCGTGACGAGTATGATTTCGGGGATTACCGCATTCTTGTTGTCGTCAACGGAAATATGGTCGCTGATCTTGGCGACCGTGCCCGCGCTCCGGTTCAGGTTCGCCGCATGACTCGGCTCAATAGTCCGTATACAGCTCGTTTCGACAAGTCTGACGTCGTTCGCTCCATTGAGGATCGCCAGGTGAACGGACGTCCCGCCCGTTGCGTCGAATTCGATACCATCGTAGGTGAGAAAACTTCCGCCAACGAACTCTGTATCGACAAGCAGTACGGCGTTGTGGCCCGTGTTCACGCAAATGATGAAACCATTACTAATGCCGATTTCTTTCCCTATCGGGGTACTTACCTTCCGGCATCTATTGTCTACGAGCAGAATGATCTGCGAATGGAACTGCAACAAACGAAAACGGAAACAGAAGGCCCTTTCGATTCGGATCTTCTCACTCCGCCACCCGACTCCACGATTGTTGGACATGTCTGCACAGTTTATCGCCGACCCTTCGGACGATTTATGCCACAGCCCAAGCCTGGTCAGGGAAGTGCGAATATCGATGTAATGGTTCACGGCACAGTTCGCACCGACGGTTCCGTCCGCGACGCGAGCATCGACGTTTCGGAACGTGAGAACTTGAATTCGGAAGCGATTCAGGTCTTCAGCGCTTGGCGATTCACTCCCGCAACCTGCGACGGTACAACTGTCGAAATCCCCGCCGAAATCACGCTGCATTTCCAGAATCGGTAGCACGAGAGACGGCTGAGTCATACAAGAATTTACTAACGTCCATTAAATTTAAGATGCATAATGTCTCTTCTCAAGGTATTCAAGACATCTGCGACGAATTCACCGCTGGAAATATTTTCGTTCGTGGAGGAGTGAAATGCGCTACTTCAGAGCTGCACTGCGGATCTTCGCGTTGTTGTTTCCCGTGGTTTCCTTTTCTCAAACCGCTGCCAAACCTTCAGAGAAGATCGTCTTCGTACGTCCCGATCCAATCATCACCACGTCGTCTTCCATGGCGATGCTGTCGGCGGATACCCATGCTTCCACGCCATCAGGGGGTGTCGCCATTAATTCAGTCGATAATCCTGCCATGCAGTTCCATTCCACTTCAGACGCCAAAATGAATCTACTCGCCTTTATGAACACCGACGGCACCGGTGTCACAGATTTGCACATCAATGGATTCGACCCTTCCGTTTCACCTGATGGAACTAAAATCGCATTCTGCTCCTTGCGGGACGATCAATATTCACAGATTTATGTCGCAAACTCCGATGGCACGGGACAGAAGCGGTTGACGACTATCTCCACCGGTGACTCTTGCGGTCCGGTCTGGTCTCATGACGGTAAGAAGATTGCTTTTTATCAGTTCGCATTGCCTCACCCCAGCCGCAATCCCGCTATCTGGGTGATGGACCCTGACGGCGCCAACCTCAAGAAACTTACCGAACACGCCATGTCTCCAACATGGTCTCCCGACGATAAGCAGATCGCTTTCGCATCCAACCGCGCCGGTAAATTTCAGATCTTTGCCATGAATTCCGATGGATCGAACGTTCGCCGCCTCACCAACGACAAAGGGGAAGATTCTTCACCGGCGTGGGCTCCCGATGGCGCATCCATCGTCTTCGTTTCCGACCGTGAAGGCGAGCATCCCGCCTTGTTCCTCATGGCCGCCGACGGCTCTCAGCAACATCGCCTCATATTCTCCAAGCGCCAGGATTATTGCTTCCCCGCATGGTCTTTGGACGGGAGCTTGATCGCGTTTTCCTCTCTCAATCGCGTCTCCACTCAATTCATAAGCGTCGGTGAAGAGCGTCCGCGCTGCGAAATGTGGACTGGAGAATATCAACTCTTCACTTTCGATGCCGAGGGCAAAATCCACCAACTCACCAACACTAAGTACATGGCAATGAAGCCCACATTCGGGCGTTTGGTAATCGCACATTGAGGCGAACCCTTGCGTCTTTGGTTACGCAGGGGCCACGCGCACCCTCGGTGTAAAGATTTGATTTTTCTCTCCCCGTGCCGACTGCGGTAAACTATGTCGCCGCGCATGCCGCCTATCTCTCGAGATCCCGCCCAACTCCTCACTCAACTCGAAGCCGCCAGGAATCGGATCGATTCCGCCCACTCGTCCCTTGTATCCAAACTCCTGGCTCAACTTTCCCACCTCGAACTCATCGACCCCCGCCAGGTAATCCGCTTCCACGAGTGCCTGCTCTTTCTCCGCGCCTTCCCGCATTCTCCATCCTTAATCCCGCCCGTCGAGAAGCTCCTCAAGTCCTTCCATCAGCGCATCGAAACTCTTCGCGCCGCTAACGCCGACCTCTCTCTCCTTGACGACTTCGATACTTCCGGCATTTCCGGCACTACCATGCAGGACACTCTTTCCTTTGACGTCGTCCGCTGGCTCGTCCGCCGCATTCCTCGAAACGTCGAAATCGCCTGGAACGATTATTGGGATGACTATCCCTCCGAGCGGGCTCGCGGCACCATTTGGCCATGCTTCATTCCACTTCTCGAAGAAGACGCCGACGTCGAAGCCAACATCCCCTGGCAGCGCTGGCTCGATTCCGCCCGAGGCCGCGAAAATCCGCTCCCGTGGCTCATCCGCCGCCTCGAACAACTCCCGTTCCCCGCCCGCCAGCGCGCCGAACTCTACGATTCCCTCCGTCTCCCCATTCGCTGGAGACTCGATAACCTAAAACTTTCCCGCACCCGCAACTTCTCTCGTTCCCGCCGCTTCTTCTTTCACACCACTCCTCTCATCCAGCGCAGCCAAGTTTCGCTCGCCCGCGAACTCGCAGGGCCGGCACCCAGATTAAAAAAACTTTCGCTCGCTGCCGGCCAGTCCGTAATGGACGCTATCCGCGATGTCATGGTCGTTCGCTACCGCGAACTCTACGGCACTACACTCGGCGACCCTTGCACCGTGGTCCGCGCCGATCTCGGCCGCGGCGTCGTCATGCACTTCTGGGGACTTCCTCCTGATCTCCGTCTCCCGCTTCGTGCCTACCTCGCCGGTTACACGCTAAAGAACGGCGTCCCCATCAACTACATCGAAGCCATTGGCCTCTGCGAATGGCTCGAGGTGGGATTCAACACGTTTTACACTTATCGTCAAGGCGAAACCGCCTGGATCTATGCCCAAGCCCTGCGCTGCCTGCGCGCTATCACCGGCGCAAACTGCATTTCGATTTATCCCTATCAGATTGGCCAGAACAACGACGAAGCCATCGACTCCAGCGCCTTCTGGTTCTACCGCAAACTGGGCTTTCGCCCTGGCCGCGCCGATTTGCTTAAGCTTTGTGAAAGGGAAGAGAAGAGGATCGCCGCCAACCGCGATTACAAAACTCCCGCCCGCACCCTCAAGCATCTGGCCGAAGCCCACATGTTCTATGAGTTGAATCAATCAGGAATTACCACGAAGAAAAAAAATCGCGGACGGTGGGACACTTTCTCTACCCGCAATCTCGGCCTGCTCATAAACCGCCGCATGGCCCGTCAATTCAACGGAGACTCCGGCAAAATCCGTCAAGCCTCAACCGCCGCCGTAACCCGCTCCCTAAGAATCAACTCCTCCCGCTGGACACCAACTGAACAACACTCCCTAGAAAACTGGTCGCTGGTCCTAACCCTAATCCCAGATCTCGCCCGCTGGACTACCGCCGAAAAAATTCAACTGATCAAAATCATCGGCAGCAAATCCGCACCCAACGAAATGACGTACCTCCGTCAAACCCAACAGCACCCGCGCCTGCGAGCCGAACTTCTCCGCTTCGGCTCATCGTCAACGCATACGGCACTATCCTTTCCTTCTCCTGCCTCTGATCTTGGCCGCAAATCCTAAAAACAGAACTAAAAAATGGAGCTACCCTTTGGTCAATCCAAGACGCAGGGCAGCTCCATGGCTTTCACCACTGACTTTAGTCTCCGGCGCGAATGTTTCCTATGGCTGTCGCATACCCCGAGCCATATGTGCTGTATCCAGTCGTCGCAGAGTCGAATGCCAGGAACACGTCTCCAGGGTAGAGTTCCACCGAGTTGACGTCGCCTTCTCCTTCCACGAAGGGCAGCAGGCAGACCAACGAATTTGTGTCGTTGGTTCCGTAAGCCCCGGCGGAGCTACAAATTGTTTGCGACGGGACTGACTGACTATAGGTCTGTAGTTCGTGGATTGCGGGAGTCGGAGTAAAGGTGAAGGTGTTGCACCAGTCGTTGGAACACGGCGTCGCAACGCTGTCATTGTATTGCAGTCCCTCGCCTCCTAACACCAGGCCCTCGTTCAATGCATCCTGCGCTTCCGTATCCGCCCAGGCGTCGGATGGAACTCCCGTGTTTGTGCCGTTGCCGTTAGGGGCTGCCATGAGGGGCTGCTGCGAGTCCAAGCCGGCTTCGTAGGTGAACATCGTATTGGTGTAGCCTGTCCACACCGTCTCGAGTTCGGTGCCGTTCGAAGGAGTCACCAGCGTTTCCAGATTGGCCGAGCAATGCGGATATTCTTCTCCGCCGCTGGAGAGCCCCATGCGGATGTACGCCACATAGGGCGCATAGCTGGCCGCATTAAGGTGTGTAACCGCATTGCTGTAGAAATTCTCCAACGCCACGTAGAATGGTTTTTCCCACACTGCAGGCATTCCGGAAATGTCCGTGCTCCCTCCGCCGCTCTGATTCCAACACTGGTTCACTGGTGCGCTGCCATCGCCTGAATAGCTGCTACAAGTGCATTCGTCCAATGGAGCGCTGGCTCCTGCCGTGGTGGCCCAGGTTGAATTAAATACGTAAGCCGGCGTACTGGTGTTGGAGCTGCCATCGGTGATCGGGCTGAGGACGATTGCAACCTTCTTGCTTGCGCTCCAGCCGGTTTTGCCGACAAACTTGTTGACTGTCGCGTCAAAGGAAGTCCAGCTATAACCTCCCGAGCCGGTTTTTCCGGCGTTGCTGCTTTCTATAGTCGACCACTGGCCGACAATTACCACTCCGTCGATGCTTGGAATCACATCGCTCTGGTAATCCCCTATGCAGTTGGTGCCGTTATAGTCGGGAATTCCCGAGCAAGTCGCGGCCTGCGGTGGAAACGCGCCCAGCACCAGCGCGCCCTTCGTCGCCAGCACATTGAAATCGGCGGTGCTCGACACTCCGGTTCCTCCGTGAGGCGTCACTGTTATCACACCCGTGGTCGCTCCAGTGGGTACCTTTACCACGATCTGATTGGTCGTTCCATTCCACGAACTCACCGTCGCCGTTTTTCCGTTGTAGAACTTTACCGTGCCCGTGGTTGCGCCAAAGTTGGTTCCATAGATGGTTACAGTTGTTCCCACAGTTCCAAAGCTGGGTGAGAGGTTTGTGACGGTTGTTGCGGCTTCGCTGCTAGTGGTTAGAGCGAAAAATGCCAGTAATGCGCAGGAAGCGAATGCGGCCCTTCTGAGCGAAATTCTTGCGGTCATTGAGTCCCTTTCTGGATACGCGTGGCCTAAGCCCCGCTGGTTGACCGCGAGTCTAGCTGACAAACAGCCGCCACTTCCGAGAGGCGTGTTTTATTTACGAAATCCGGAAGACCTTTGCGTGAAGCCCGAAAGCCTGCCTGTAATTAGCGGCATGTACATTCTTTCGCACCCATCGTTCCTTGCTCGTGTTTTTTCGGAGAATCCTGCCGAAATTTTTGCCCACAGTGACAAGCCCATGTAAGGTCAGCCGCCCCGGCTGTCCAGCCCGCTAACCCCGCCGATTCTCCCAACAAGCGCTATACTTTCCGCAAGGATGCGCCCATGTTCACCGAAGCTCTCGAATCCCGTCTGAAAATTCTCGAAGACGAAATTCTTCGCCTCGCCAACCTCGCCTCTCAAACTCCGGAAAAAGACCAGCAGGAAAATCACTGGCTCATGGCCAAAGACCTTCAGCGCGAGGCCAACGCATTGCGCGCACAGATCAAGAAAATTTCAGCACCCACTCCTCAAAATTCAACGCCATCTTGATCCCTCCAGGTCTGCGGATGTCTCCGATCCTCCTCTACGACGGCGTCTGCGGACTTTGCAACCGCTTCGTTCAATTCATCCTCCGCCATGACCGCGCCCCCATCTTCCGCTTCGCATCTCTGCAAAGCCCGCTCGCCGCGCGCATTCTCACTCGCCACAACCTTAGTCCCAATAATCTCGATACGGTCTACGTCGTCGTCAATCCTGATTCCGGTAACGTATCGGGTAACTCACCCGAATTCCTCCTCGCCCGTTCCGACGCAGCACTCTTTGTTCTGAAACACCTCTCAAGTCCATGGCCCGCCATCGCCGCCGTTCTGCAACTTATCCCTGAATTCCTTCGCGACTCCGCCTACAACACCATCGCCCGCCATCGCTATCGCATCTTCGGACGCTACGCAACCTGCCCTCTGCCCACTCCTCAAGCTCGCAGCCGCTTCCTCGATCTATCGCTATAAATCCCGCGGCCCACTACCCATCTCCGTTCCCTCTGGAGACGCCTTCAACAACTCGTGCAAGTCCAGTCTCCACGTATACATTTCCAATTTCCCATCCACGCTCCTTGGCCATTTTTCCTGAGGCTTGTCGCAATACAATTCCACCCCATTCTCATCCGGATCATTCAAGTAAATCGACTCACTTACTCCATGGTCCGCCGCACCCTGTAACGGAATCTTCGCCGCCAGCACTCGCCGCAATGCCGTGGCTAGCGCCGCTCGCGTCGGATAAACAATGGCTGTGTGATAAAGCCCCGTCGTTCCCGGCGGCGGCGGAGACCCTCCCAAACTATCCCAGGTATTCAACGCAATAGAGAGCGCCGAGGCGCGCGCCAGCGGCGAGGCTGGAGTCGTCTTGATACATAAGGGCATAAATTACCGCAGTCCATCTCTACTGGACAGACGAGTGGAAGCGAAAGCAGCAACAACGCGACTGAGCCTGCAAGTCTGGGGATGCTGGCCGCAGGTGCGCCGGGTGTGAATCTGTGGCGCGGAGCGAGCTTCAAGTAGGCCGTAGGCGAAAGACAACAAACCCAATCGCGCGAGCCCAAAGGAACGGCACCAAGGAGATTCGGAATGAGAAACAACCCATTCGCGCAGAAGAAGTCAACAGTGGCGCAAATACCGAGACTGTTCTCTATACCTTCCAGAACTGCAACCGCACCGGCCTCTATCCCGTCGGCGCGCTATCCATCGATAAGAATGGAAATCTCTATGGCGCCGAATACGGCTTCTCTACGGCCGATGGAAGCGGTCTGGTTTACGAGTTGACCAAACAGACCAACGGAACATTCACGTATAGCGTACTTCACAACTTCGGCGCCGAAGAGGGTGGCCCCCTTGGCGACTTCGCCTGGGACAGCGCCGGCAACATCTACGGTGCCACCTCTCATGACTCGACCACCTTTCAAGGCGAATATTTGAACTCAGCCCACAATCGAATGGAACCTGGAAAGATACCGTGCTATATCAGTTTCCTTCTCCCAGTGGAGTCGATGGTCCATCCGGGAGCGTCATACTCGATAATCGGGGCAATCTCTACGGTGCAACAACGTTCTATGGCAATGGCACAAACAGCAGAGGTACCGTGTACGAACTTCGCCCCAAAGCGGCACCCGTTGGAAATTGACAGTGCTCTACAATTTCACCCCCGCCAACACTTCGCAAATCCCCAACTCGCGGCTCACTTTCGATTCCAGCGGTAATCTCTACGGCACGACTATAACCAGCCGCGACGGCTTGTACGGAACGGTGTTTGAAGTAAGCCCATCCTCGAGCGGCATCTGGACCGAGAAGACGCTGCATCGCTTTAACTCGGGCAATGATGGCGGCAACACGACCGGAAATCTGGTTTTCGACGCCAGTGGAAACCTCTATGGCGTAACCTACGGTGGCGGTAGTGGCTGCAACCAGAATCTCTGCGGAGTGGTCTACAAGCTAGCTCCACAAAGCGGCGGCTATACGGAATCTATCGTGCATCCGTTTGAGAGCGCCGCCGACGGCTCGAATCCGTACTCAGGGCTATTTCTCGACGGTTCCGGCAATCTCTACGGCACCACATATCACGGTGGCAGCCGTTATGGTTACGGCACCGTTTACCAGATCACCCCGTAATTTCGTCACCCTGAGCGAAGGTTGTGTTTTGCGAACGCGAAGCATAACCGTAGTCGAAGGATCCCTTACCCGACCCATGCTGAAGTCGACCTTACCCTTCTCCTGCCGAACACCAGCTCGTTGGAGGGGCCTTCGACTGGCGTAACCTTTGGAGCTTCGATAAATCCATTCTTTCAGTAGAGAGCTTTAGCCCCGAGTTCAGAAAGTAATTTTACGAACCCTGCTAAACTCTCTCCGTGCCCCGTCCCACTCACCTCCAATGCACTCGCTGTGGCGAACATTATCCCGCCGACCGTCCTCAAACCGTTTGCCCGAAAGATGCCGGCATCCTCTACGCTCGCTACGATCTCGCTGGGATCAAAAAAACTTTCTCCCCTGCATCTCTACTCCCGCTCGCTCCTACCATGTGGCGTTACGATGCCGTCCTTCCTGACGCCGCGCCCGTCACCCTCGGCGAAGGTTTCACTCCCATGCTGCCCAGCCGCGAATATCCCAACGCCTTCATCAAGGACGAAGGCCTCAACCCCACCGGCTCCTTCAAAGCCCGCGGACTCTCCGCCGCCGTCACCATGGCCCGCCACTTCGGCCTGAAAAAGCTCGCCATCCCCTCCGCCGGAAACGCCGCCAGCGCCCTCGCCGCCTACGCCGCTGCCGCCAACCTCGAAGCCCATATCTTCATGCCCAAAGATGTTCCCATGGCCAACCGCATCGAGTGCGATTATTACGGCGCACACGTCACCCTGGTCGACGGTCTCATTTCCGATTGCGCTCGCAAAGTCGCCGAACTAAAGAACTCCGATTCTTGGGAAAAAGAAAAATGGTTCGACGTTTCCACCACCAAAGAGCCCTACCGCGTCGAAGGCAAAAAAACCATGGGCTACGAAGTCGCCGAACAACTCGGCTGGAAAATTCCTCAGGGCATCATCTATCCCACCGGCGGAGGCGTCGGCCTCCTCGGCATGTGGAAAGCCTTTGACGAACTCGAACAACTCGGCTTCATCGGCCCCGAACGCCCCAACATGGTCAGCGTCCAGTCCTCCGGCTGCGCCCCCATCGTCAAAGCCTGGGACGAAGGCAAGCCCGCCTCCGAAATGTGGACGAATGCCGCAACGCTGGCCTCGGGCCTGCGCGTTCCCAAGCCGTACGGCGACTATCTGATTCTCGACATTCTGAAGCAAAGCGGAGGACTGGCGCTTGCCGCTACCGATGCAGAGATTCTTGCTGCCACTCGTCACTGGGCCCAGGTGGAAGGAATCTTTTCCGCTCCCGAAGGTGCAGCCAGCCTGGTCGCCTATCAAAAACTCCTGGCCAGCAACTTCTTCGGCGAGGATGACACCGTAGTCCTGTTCAACACCGGCTCCGGCCTGAAATATCTCGACGTGCTAGATACCAAAGACGCAACCGTTGACGCCCGCACCT
Organism: uncultured Acidobacteriaceae bacterium; assembly: GCA_963818235.1. GTDB lineage: Bacteria > Acidobacteriota > Terriglobia > Terriglobales > Acidobacteriaceae > Sulfotelmatobacter. The sequence goes on along the minus strand of CAWFRI010000002.1, from coordinate 1,088,016 downwards.
CGCCCGCTTCCCGCGCCATCGCCGGAATCATCGGCCCCTATTAGGAATCCCATATTGGGAAAATGCGAAAAGCGGCGACCAACCCAATCCGTCGTGAACAATTTTTCACAACCACAACCAGCCACGTTGTGACGGATATCACAGACGTACCTTTGCTTCCCGCAATATCTTTTCGACAACAGAAACATCTCCGCCACGATGCTTGGGGCCAAGATCAAGTGAGGAGACAGTAACCGAAGATGAAAAACACGAAAGAGCCCGAACTCCCTATCTCGGAGCGATGGCCAGAACTCAAAGCACAAGCGCAGAGTGAAACCAATCCAGAAAAGCTGATTGCCATACTTGAAGAGATCGAAGACCTGTTATTCAATCTAGAGATGAGGCTTGCTTCTCAATACCAGAAGCGGCGCACGACAATCGAGGCGAAAGTAAGCCTCGATCGCATCCTCCATTAGAAATCGAGAGTGAATGAAAAATGCCGCACGGCAACAAGGCCAGCCCAGCTTCTACCGCATAGCGAATGAATTAATCGAGCTCTATCAGCTTCAGATGGATGCCCTGCAACGCGATCCCTCCGCAGGCGCGCAGGAAAATTATCACGGCAGACGCAGAAAAATTAACCAATTGCGCACCCAAATGGGCTTGCATCTCCCCCATTCCCGCCCCTCGTAATAATCTCTCTGACCACTACTTCCTCGATTACTCGCACAACGCCAAAGCATTGAAATACTTCTGTCGCTCGCCTATAGAATCATTTCAAACAACAAATCTTCGGCGAGGAGAACCCTCAGTGACGACGGACGAAGCTAAAAAACTTGCCAGCCACTGGCTCGCATCCTGGAACGCCCACAATCTGGATTCGATCATGACTCACTACGAGGACTCCGTCGAGCTAACTTCGCCCGTTGCCGCCCAGCTATTGGGCACACCCGATGGCAAGGTTGTCGGCAAGGTCAGCCTCCGCGCCTATTTCCAACGCGGCCTCGAAGCCTACCCGGAACTCCACTTTCAACTCACCGACGTGCTCTGCGGCCTAAACAGCATCGTGCTCTACTACACCAACCCAAAAGGCACTCGCACCGCCGAGTTCATGGAACTTTCAGCCACAGGCAAGGTGGCCAAAGTTGTGGCGAACTACGGTGACTAGAAAACAGAAAGCCTCGCCGCTCAGGGTTGTCTTTGCGTCCATCGTGTTCCTTCCAACTCCCACCGATTCGCCGAGCACGCGTTGCGGCTTGTTGTTGGCTGCTGCCCATCGGCCAGAACGCTCAGTTCCGCCTGGAAAGGAACAAAATGTTGTTGCGTGTAGAAGCGGTCGATAACAAGGAGCGCAAGTACATAGTCGCTTCGGTCAAGCCTCGCAGCGATAGTTCCGCGGCCGATGCCAGTCCACTTCGCATTAATCATCTGCAATAAGTCGTTCCGATAGATACCTACATCAGGTACTTACATTCCGTAAGTGCTCCCGTTCCCAGTCCCGGACTATTGTGTGGTAAAGTAATTCCCATTTACGAATGAGCCGGAGCGTGCATTCCGGCCATTCATCCTGCACCCGCCGGGGATTCAAAGGAGGAGTTCATGCTTACACTCCGCGAACTGGTGAAAGACCGCAAAATCTATTCCATCGACGCAAACAAGACCGTGCTGGAAGCCGCCCGATTCATGATGGAAAATAACATCGGCGCGCTGCCGGTGCTTCGCAACGGGGAACTGGCGGGCATCTTCTCGGAGCGCGACATCATGAACCGTGTTGTCGCTGTGGGGCGCACTCCGGGCCATACTGCCGTCTCCGAAGTGATGACGGCGAATCCCCGCGCCGTCAATATCGACGAGAGTGTGGACGAGTGCCTGTTCATCATGAACGAATTCGGCTTCCGCCACTTGCCGATTGTGGAAGGTAAACAATTGCGTGGTTTGGTTTCGCTGCGCGACATCGTGAAGCGTCAGGCTACGGAGCTGGATCGAAAAAACCGCCTCGCATCCTAATTCCGTTGCTTCACTCCCTTTTTCGGAGCAGTAGCTCTCCCGCCTTGGGTGGCAGCTTGAAAGGGAACTCGAATACTTTTCCGTCCAGCGGCAGCCGCAGCACGAACTCCTCTTGCGCCTTCCATCCGCCTAGCCACTTGCTATCGGTACTAAAGAAGACCCAGCCGCTCATCTCGGAATTGCCGCGGTCAAGCCGTCCTCCTCGCAGGCTATTCTTGCCCAGGAATTCAATCAACTCGCTGACCGATTTTTGATACTCCTGCAAGCGCGCCTCGCGCATCTGTTTCTCTTCTGGATGCTTGGCTACGGCTTGCCGGGTTTCATCGTCGAGGACGTCCGCGTCGGATTGAATCTTCTGAACGTAATCGTCGGCATCGATCGCCGTCCGCACAACTTTAAAGTGCTTCATAAACTGAAGCGTAATCGCGCCGGGTGTCACGTCCAGGCCTTCGGTGCCGCGGTAGCGAATCGTCAACTGGATCCCGAAGAGAGGTTGGATGCGGTGCCGTATGATCTGCACCTCCCGCGCATCCACCGACACCACGATGCCGATATCTTGCAACCAAAGACCGTAGCGGTACTTGCCGTCTTCCGTTGTAGCGAACGTGCAGCCCGGCTGATCTTCGCTCCAGCGTACGGTTGGCGGACCCGGCCTATCTTTTTCTTTAGCCAAAGCGGGCGCGGCGAATATAAGTCCGCAGAATACGGCTGTGATTATAAGGATGGGCGATACAACGAAACCCTGGAACACGATCCTTCCTATCGGATGCGACACGGGAAAAGTTGGCCCAGCCGCTCCCTGCATCGTTGACTCGTTAATTCACCGTGAGGCTGACGGTCGGCTGGGAGGAGGAGGTGGTCGTATTACTCGGGGCAATGCCCTTTGCATCTACCGCGGAAAGCGTAATTGTGTAAGTATTTTTGGGCGTGATGTATCCATTTGGATTGTTGAGCTGCTGGTTACTCGATCCACAGGAAGGCAGAACGAGTACAGCTCCGCCGACGCACATGAGCAGTAGCAATCCCAGCCATTTTTTTCGGTGGCCTTTGCTTGCCCCGGCGCCCAGCAGAGCGAGCCCAGGAAGCGCCAGCCAAAAGCCGTAAAAACTGCGCGGAATCGCAAGCTTTGTAACCGTCCCGATTGTCCCATAAGTATTAACCGTAAGGATCGCGCTGGCGGCGCTACCGTTGGTCACACTTATGGTTGGTCCAGTGCCGTTGACCACATTGAAGGCGCATAGCGGAGCCGCTACCACCACGGGGGTCACGGAAGCGCAGGACAACGTAACATCGCCGGTATAACCGGTGCTCGGCGTGATGGTCACCGTGGCCTCGGCTCCGCTCCCCGGCGTAACCGTTCCCGGACTGATGGCTTCCGAGATAGTCAGCGTATAACCCGGTTGTCCCTCCACCACGTTGAGGTAAAGCAGCGGTGCTGTTTCGGTTTCACTGCCGCTGGTTCCGGTGACCGTAATCACATACTGACCGGGCAGCGTGTCGCCCGTGGTTGTAACCGTGATCGAGGGGCCATTGGCGGGAGGTGTCTGCGTTGAGGGACTGACACTACACACCGGCAAATCGCTGGTGAACTGGGTTGAAGTGGCCACGCAACTCAGGGCCACAGAGCTGTCGAAGCCGCCATTTGCGGTCAAGTCGATGGTCGCCGTCGCGGTGCCGCCGGGGTCCACGCCAGCCTGCGGCACGAGCTGTGAGGTGGTCAGCGTAAAGCTGGCCTGACCGTGGGCGAGCGGAACCGGCCCCGCGATAAACAACGTTAGCAATAAAGCTAAGACGATCGCGCGTATGACCTGCGTGGCATTGAACATGAATGGATGGGAACTCACTACCTTCGATTCCTCCAACCGCATAAACGCTGCCCTGGGCGCGCCCAAATCCCTGCCGCCAGCGGACGTTCTAAAAAATGGCATTCGAAAAATGACGTTAAGAAACGGCAGCCGCGACCGTGAATCTCAGTCCGGCAACCGCAGAAACGATTTTATCTGAGTTCTCCGGCAGAATACGCCAAGCAAGAATCTTAGACTAGAGTGGCCCATCGCGCCAATCGCAGGTGCCGGGAAAAATACTGCCGGAGAATAAAGGCCGCCTCGGAGGAGGCGGCCAGATTTTTAGACGCGAAATCAGTTGACAGTTAGCGTGAATGTGGTCGAGTGCGTCGTAGTGGAGGAATCCATCCCAGTTCCTGTGACGGTAACCGTATAGTTGCCGGCAGGAGTGCAGGTTGTGCAACCGCCTCCACCACCCCCGCCACTATTACTACTGCCGCCGCCGCAGGCCGGCATCAGAAAGAGCGCCGTCATCACCATCCCAATCATCAGGAAGCCCAGCAACTTTTTCCGGCGGATGCGGGCCGAGCTGAAGCCCACCCCGGCCAAAGCCATGCCCGCAATCGGCAGCCACATGGCGTAAAAGAATTTTGAGGGTCGCGACATGGCAGCGCTGGCGCCGGTTGTGGTGATGGTGAGCGTTGACATGTTCCCGCTAGTGGTCGGTGTCACGAACCCAGGGGAGAAGCTGCTCGCACTGCAGGCCGGTAGAGGCGAGCCTGTACCAGTCACCGCGCAGCCCAACGTTACGGAATTGCTGTAGCCGAAAAGCGAGGTTAACGTGACCGTTGAAGTGGCGCTGGTCCCGGGAGAAACGGCTGTGGGCGTGGTTGCGGCGATGTTGAAATCTGGGACTGCGGTCGTGCTATACGCTGTGATGAAGCCATTGGGACACGGGATATTTATATTGGAGGAGTTAACGCACGTCCCGCCGCCGTACGTCCCATCCAACGCGCCGGTGGTCGTCGGAAAAGCGGTTGTTGCACCGTTAAGGCTGTTGCCCGATGTCGTGTCTCCCGTAACGTAAATGTTATTGGAAGAATCGAGCGCAATTGCTCCACCGGCTTGATCTTCGTCCCCGCTACCTCCCAAATAGGTAGAGAACAAAGCTACGTTCGGACTGGTGCTCAGCACGGTAACAAAAGCATCCGTGCTACCTCCGAAAGTTCCCTGGGTTGGATTCTGGAGGGGGAACGCAGGCGCGGTTTGGCTCGAGCTGGTCTGGCCGGTCAGGTAGATATCGCCAAAGGAGTCGAGCGCGATTCCGAGCCCGATGTCGATTCCATTACCGCCGACGTAGGTGCCATAAGTCGCCGCCGTACCAGTCGGGTTTAGTTCGACTGCAAACGCATTCTGCGTGCCCGCGAGCGAAGCCTGAAAAGGCGTTCCAAAGGTTTTGAAGTCAATGGAAGTAGTGAGGCCCGTGATGAACGCGTCGCCGTTAGAATCCGCGGCGATAGCGAGGGCATCGTCAACCTTGCTGCCTCCGTAATAGGTAACGTATTTATAGGCAGCTAGATTAGCCTGGATGGCAAATATGTAGGCATCGTCCTGGGCGTTGTTATTCGTCGTATTACAGGTTCCGTCAGTGCCGCACTCGCTTTGCACAACGCCGGAAGTAACGGGGAGGTCCGTCGATATAGTTTCGCCCGAAACATAAATGTTGCCAGCCGGATCGAGAGCAACACCATCCGCCAGATCACCGTTGCTACCACCGAGGTAGCTCACGAGCAGGTAAGCGGTACCGCCGGAGTTGAGCTTAACGATGTAGCCGTCGTCGGCGACGGGGGATGTCACTTGCCCCAAGTTAAGGGCGTTACCGTGAGGAAGGGGATTTACGCCTCCAGTGGCACCACCGAGATCCGAAGAAAAAGTTTCACCCACGACGTACAGTTCGTGGCTGCTGCTGTCTACGGCAATCGCGAGGCCCGAATCGCTATCTGTGCCGGCTATGTAAGTCCCCCACGAAAACGTTCCGGTGGTTGTTAGCGTGACGGCGAACGCGTCATTGTTGCCATCGCTGACCCCGCCCTCGAAGATGGTTTGGCCCACCGTCGCCGGGAAGTCGGGAGAGTCGGTCGTGCCCGCAACGTAGATACCTGCGGCGTCGACGGCGATCCCTCCCGCAAAATCGTCAACGCTTCCACCGAACACTGTTGTGAAAGCGAGGGCGCCCGAAGAGCTTACCTTAGTGACAAACGCATCAAAACTAAAATTGTTCGTGCCGTTGGAGTCTCCCGGAATGCTGTCGGAGTCCGTTGCTCCCGCAATAAATATATTTCCGTTCGTGTCCTTAGTGATGGCCGAACCGTAGACGGCGAAATCTCCACCAAAATAGGTAGAGAACGTTACCGTTGGATCGATCACCAGTTCGCGTCCGTGGTCGTAGGGGCCGAGATCGAACGTCACATTATCCGCGCTAACCCGGAATCGGACATCGACGTGGTGGCGCGCGCCATCCTTTTCCTGGTAGGCGGTCGGGTGTTGCATCGCGATCGGTCCGGCCGCAGTAGTTAGGATTAGATCGCCAGCCGAGTTCGTTGCAACCCGATCCGCGCCTTGAAAACCCAAGGCGATCGTTTTCGCATTTGCCCCAGGATTCACTCGGTAGTCGAACTCCAGTTGACCGCCGCTTCCGTGGAACACCAAGTCGACGCCGGGGTATAGATTCCGGTAACTGACTTGGCCGAACAGCGGAACATCGGGATGCCACTTGGATGGGTCCCTGCCAATAAAATAGTTAACTTTCCCTGGCTGCGGAGACTCGGCTGCAACCTGCCCCGCTGGATTAGCGCCAAGCATATTCATGCGGACCGTCGCCACTAATTCCTTCGATCTTTGCAGAGCCTTTTGCCGAAGCATTTTTTTTATGCCAGCGGGCCCAATACGCCGATCCATCATCATGCTCCGGACTTCGGAATCGCCTCCCTGCTTGTGCAACTTGAAAACAGCTTGCGATGAGGTCAAGAAAAGTTTGTACCCATTGCCCCGCGCCATGTATTTCACTTGCGGATCGGCCTGACCCTGATTTTGCTCGAAAGCTAGCGGAAGGGCGGCGAATGTGGCCTGGAGGCGTTGGTTCGCTGCGGGCGTTAGGGTCTGAGCTTGAGGCTGGAATTGAGGCTTGGAACCCGCGGCGGAAGGCGTACTGGCATTTGTGGTGCGATGCACTGCCGGTGTAAGAACGAGCAGGGTAGCGGCAATGACCGCAACGGCGCAAGCAACGCAGACAACGACCCGTCTCTTGGAGACATCTGGTTTTGACACGAGGTTCCTCCTGTGATGACCACCGAAACCCCGCACGGCGGAAAAATACTCGCTCCGGGGCGCGGTTTACGCTAAACGACATTCCAAGCCGCCGATACGGCTGCGAATGATGGCGCTTTCCTTGGAAAACATCTGAAGCGCGACTGCGAGTATCGTCTGGAATCCCGGCGATGTCAACGAAGTCCACATAGCAAATTGGATACCGCCGCGCATAGGTCGCGGAGGCTCCTGCGTACTTCGCAGCGAGCGCAGTTTTTCGCCGATGGAAATTGCCCCGAGTGCTTGTTTTTCCTGAATTTTATTGCTCGGCGTCCAGGAGTTCGGGCGAGGGCAGGTTGCCGGATTCAACTTGTTTCTGGCGCTGTGCGCGGTGTTCGTTATCGAGGCGAACGGAGGTCTGCAGTTCTTTCTTGCCTTCTACCTGGCGTCCAAGGCGGAGAAGAATTTGACCCCTGAGGTAGTGAATATCGGGGCGCTCAGGGTCGATCTTTCCGGCAGCATCGATCGCGCCAAGGGCTTGCTGGTAGCTTTGCGTGTGCTGGTATGCCTTAGCAAGGCCAACATGAGAATTGAGCAGCCGCGGATCGTGTTGCAGCGCTTCCTTGTATGCTTTCTCCGCTTCACTATACTGTTGCATTAAGCTATACACGTCTCCAAGCTCGTCATAATTGAATGCGAGATCGGGCTCGAGCGCGGCATCTTTGAGAAATTCGTCTCGGGCGCGTTCGTAATCCTGTTTTTTCAAGTAAGTCAGACCAAGGTTGAAGTGAACGAAGGTCAAAGTTGGGTTGGCTTTTTCAGCTGCCTGGAAATCAGCCAGCGCTTGATCGTATTGTCCGAGATTGAGATGCGCCTTTCCCATGAACAGATGGAATTCAGCGGAACCTTCGCCAGTCTTGATGAGCTGAGCCGTCGCTTTCTCATCCCAATCTTTTTGCCCTGCCCGGTGAGCCGCGATCGAGAGCACATATAGGTAACTAAACTGAGTGGATTGCTGCGGCCAAAGCGGTTCGAGCGTATTGGCTGCGTCCGCCCAGCGCTCCACAAAAAAATAGCAGAGTCCCAGCAGATACCGGGGCTGCACCGCGTCCGGTTGATCGCGGACTACGGACTCAAAAGGAGCTATAGCTTTAAGAAACTCACTTTGACGAAAATACGTGAGGCCGATGTTCAGCCGAATTCCCGCGACTTTCGGCATCAAATGCTCCGCCTGGTGCAGGGCTTCCAATGCTTTGGTCCACTCCTTCCGGCGCATATAGACGACGCCCAGATTCGCGTAAGCTCCGCCAACCTTCGGACTCTCCGCCAGCACCTGCCGAAAATCGCGTTCCGCGTCGTCGAGATTGTTTTCCTGCAAGGCGCGCTGGCCTGCTTCAAAGATCTGCACCGCGCCGTCGCTCCCTTTGGGAGAGCCTGTTGGCGGGGTTTTTCGCTCGTCGAGCGGCGCTTGCGCCGCCGCGATTCGTGGCGACACAGAGATTGCCGCGAACGTTAGCAGCAGTCCGAAACCAATCCTCACACGTAAATGTGCGCTTGACACTCGTTGTACTCTCTGCTGTAGTGTCCGCCAACCTCCGCGATAAATTCAAGCGGAAGGAATCTGTCAGAAAAATTTGCAAGCGCGACACGCCGAAGGCAACTCTGCAATGGTAACGATTCGTGATGTTGCGAAAGAGAGCGGTTTCTCTTCGACCACAGTTTCGATTGTGCTGAACGATGCTCCCCTGGCGCGTTACATCCCGCCCGTCACCAAAAAACGTATTGAACGTGCCGCCGAAAAACTTGGCTATCGCCCCAACCAGTTTGCGCGCTCCCTGCGCAGCAAGCGCAGCCATACGGTCGGGGTCATGGTATTTGACATGACCGATCCCTACTGCACACTGGTTCTGCGCGGCATCGAGAACACGCTGTACCAGGCATCGTACCTGCCCATTCTCACCGACGTGCACAATGAGCGCAGCCGCTTCGAGCGTTATCTGGAGATGCTGCTCGATCGCCGCATCGAAGGCCTGGTCGTGTTGGCCAACTGGCTTTTTCTGGATATCAATTTGCTGGCCGATCTGGAGAAAAGCAGTATTCCCACCGCCATTATCGGCTGCGAACTCAAAGGCGATTCCATGAGTTCTGTAATTGTCGATAATGAAATCGGCGGCTATCTCGCACTGGAATATCTGCATTCGCTGGGCCATCGCAAGATCGCGTTCATCCGCGGCCCCAAAACTTTGGGTGACAGCTCGCCGCGCTGGCGAGGCGTGCGCAACTTCGCCAAAACCTGCGGGCTGGAACTTGATCCTCGCCTGACCGTAGATCTGCCAGAGTCGCGCGATCCTCTTTCCAGTTTTGAGGCGGGGCAAAAGCGAACCGAGGATCTCATCAAGCAGAAGCGAGCGTTCACAGCGATTCTCGCCTTCGACGATATGACCGCCTTCGGCGCCATCCGCGCCCTTAGCAAAGCCGGGCTGCGGGTGCCCGAGCACTGCTCGGTGATCGGCTTTGATGATGTCGCCGCTTCCGCCCTTTGCACGCCCCCCCTCACTACTGTGCGACAGCCCATGGAGGCCATGGGAGCGGGAGCCGTGGATATCGTGATCGAAGGCATCAAGTCAGTGCTGGAGAAGCGCGAAGTCGGAGCCCACCATCGCAAAGTTGCGCCGGAATTGGTGGTCCGCGAGTCCACCCGAAGTCTTTTGTAGGAAGCCAGAAATAAGCTGCGACGTTTTTTTTCTTGACATCGGATAGCCAATAAACGCACTATTCATACGTTTTAATAAATCATCTGGGCGTCAGGCGGTTGCTCAACTTGGGGCGTTCCAGCGAGCGTGGAAATCGGACGATAAACTGTCAAGCGGCAAAACTGTGAGCGTGGGGAGAATACTCGATCATGAAATCCAATCGCATTTTGGTGCCAATACTTTTGCTGGTAATAACCGTGTGTGTGCCGCTTTGGGCCCAAGATACAGCGTCCCTCACTGGCACCGTGACCGATGCCAGCGGCGCGGCCGTACCCAACGCCCAAGTTGCTGCGCGTAACGCCGAACACGGAATTAATCGCACCGGTACCACGAACGAGAGTGGCGATTTTCTCTTTTCCTCATTACCAATCGGTTCCTACGACCTGACTGTTACATCTACCGGCTTCAAGAAGTACGAAGTCAAGGGCGTGGTCTTGCGGGTCGCAGAAAAGGCCCGAGTCAACATGGCCTTGCAGGTCGGAACGATCAGCACTGAAATCGTGGTTCAGGGATCGGATGTCGCTCAGGTTGAAACGCAGTCGTCTGACTTGGGCAATACCGTCACTGGCAAGGAAATCAGCCAACTCGAGTTGAACGGACGCGATTTCACACAGTTAGTTGCGTTGTCTCCGGGCGTTACCGATCAATCGGGCTCGGATGAGGGCGAGCCGGGCGCTACGACGGTGGCTTTCAGCATCAACGGCGGCCGCACCGAATACAACAATTTTGAAATTGACGGCGGCGACGCTCTCGATAACGGCAGCAACTCGACGCTGAATGTTTATCCCAGCATCGATGCCATTGCCGAAGTGAAAGTGCTGACGTCGAACTACAGTGCCCAATACGGCAAGAACGGCTCCGGCACGGTCGAAGTCGAAACCAAATCCGGTACAAATCACTTTCACGGCGATCTATACGAATTCTTGCGCAACACTGACTTCAACGCCACACCGGAATTCCAGAGTTCCGTGCCCGCCTATCACAAGAACGATTTTGGTTTCACCATTGGCGGTCCGGTGTTTATTCCGGGTCACTACAATACCGACAAGCAGAAGACGTTCTTTTTCTGGTCGGAGGAATGGCGCCGTGAAGTGACGCCGGCTTCAGGTTTCTTCTCCACGACGCAGGTCCCCACGCTGGCTGAGCGCACGGGAAATTTCGATGATGTCTGCCCTGGTCCCAACTGTCCGGTAGAGCCTGCTCTGGTGAATGGTGTCACCAATCCGCTGGCTGGCCAAGCGTTCCCCGGCAATCAAGTGCCGGTTACGCCTGGTCCAATCGTACCCGCGCTGCTCGCACTGATTCCTGAACCCACTCAGAGCATCGGCCCAAATGAGTGGTACGACCCGCCCAGCCTGCCCATGAACTGGCGCCAGGAGTTGTTTAAGGTTGATCAGAACCTCGGTGAGAAAGTTCGCGCCAGTTTCCGCTACATTCACGATTCGTGGGAGGAGCAATATCCCGTGCCTTTGTGGACCGACGGCACAGCCTTCCCCACAGTTCAGACGCACTTCACCAATCCCGGCGTGAGCATGGTGGCTCGCCTAACGGCGAATGTTTCTCCTACGCTACTGAATGAATTCGTCGCCAGCTACACCACCGATCACATCGGGACCACGCTGACCGGCCCGTGGCAGCGCGGAAGCGTCCCATCCAGCTTAGGCCTCTACGACAATGGTTTTGGCGGCAAAGTGCCCGGGGTAAGCCTCAGCGATTCTCAATACAGCTTTGCTGAAGACCCAGGTTACGTTCCTCAGGGCCCATTGAATTCAAATCCGACCTTCACCTTCCGGGACAATGTTACGAAGATCATTGGCAACCACAACCTCCAGTTTGGCGGCTACTACGTTGACGCACACAAGAATGAAGTCCCGCAGCCCGGCACCGGAGTGAATGGAATCGCAGCATTTACAAATTCCAGCACCGTGACTACGGGGAACTCGTTTGCCGACCTGCTTCTCGGCAACATTGGTAGTTTCACGCAGGAAGCCAATGCTTTCAAAATGCACGAGTCGTTTAACATTACGGAGGTCTATTTCCAGGACGACTGGCATGTTTCGAGGCGATTAACGCTCAACCTGGGTTTGCGCCAAAGCTTCTACGGCACCTATCGCGAGAGAAATAATCTTGCATGGAATTTCGACCCGGCGTTTTATGTTGCCGGAGCCAGCAGCGTTGACCCGGTAACGGCCCTGGTGGACGGAAATCCCTACAATGGTTGGGTGGATTGCGGTGTGACGGCGGGTGTGCCCAAGGGTTGCATGAAGAACCACTGGTGGAATCCCGCCCCGCGCGTAGGGTTTGCCTTCGATCCCCTGGGCGACGGCAAGTGGGCCATACGTGGCGGCTATGGAGTCTTCTTCGAGCACACCAACGGCAATGAAGCTAATACTGAGTCGCTTGAGCCCTACAACATCAATACACAAATCACGAACTTCCCCAACATCTCCGGATATGCAAACTTAAATCCCAGCCTTCTGGTTGGAAGCGCGGGAGCGAGCACCCCTCCGTTGCAGTTTGTATCTCTTCCGAACAAGGCCGTGTGGCCCTACATGCAGCAGTGGCATTTTGACATTCAACATGATATTGGGAAGAGCACAGTGGCTACTGTCTCCTACGTCGGCAGCGTCGGCGTGCACTTGACGCGATCCTACGAGGACAACCAGATGACTCCCGTTCCCGCGAGCCAAAATCCCTACACACCGGGGCAGGTTATCAACGGTGGGCCACTGTCTGCAAACCTGAGTCTGCCGTTTCCGGGATCGTTCGATTGCAGTTGGGGACCCGGAAACGACCAGCCAAATGTAACCGTCGATGCCTACGGCGTCCCGATGAACGCCATAACTTCCTATGGGACAACGGTTCCTTACAATGCCGCCGCGGCACCCGGCGGTGTAGCCTCCGGCGCGGCGGTTAATCTGTTTGTTGCCTGCGGCAATAATGCGAATTTCTTCCGTCCTTACGCCGGCATCGGTAGCATCGAGCGCAAGGATCAGACCGGCTCCTCAAACTACAACGCGCTGGAAGCGTCGCTTCGCCACAGCATCGGCGGTCTCGAATTGAATGCCGCCTACACTTACAGTCATTCGATCGACGATTCTTCCGACAACGCTGACTTCGGGTTTGTGAATTCTTACAACCTGAATGCATATCGCGCCAGTTCCAACTTCGATCAGCGGCAAAACATCACCCTGGCCTATGTCTACGACGTGCCATTCTTCAAGGGGAAAGGTCTCACGCATACCTTGTTTGGCGGCTGGCAGTGGTCGGGTATTACGCTGATTCAAAGCGGTTCGCCGTTCAGCCTATACAACAAGAGTTCTACCCCTGACAATGCCGGAGTAGGGAACGGCTTCGCTACCGCAGGCTCCTACCCCGATATCGTTGGTGATCCTAAGATCCGGCGCGAGCGGCAGTCCTTTGGCGGGGCAGTTGTCGGGCTTCGGTCCGCTCTTGTATAACCCGTCAGCCTTTGTGGAACCCCAAGGCCTAACCTTCGGTGACTCGGGAAGAAACATCCTGCGCAATCCATGGCGGACGAACTTCGACATGGCGCTGCTCAAACATTTCCCGGTTACGGAGAGCAAATACTTCGAATTCCGGGCGGAAGCATTCAATGTGTTCAACCATGTGGAATACACCTGGCTGGGTGGCGATGGCGGTTCGGCTGCCAACAACTCGGGTGCGGGCACGGCCGCTAATGAGCTGACCTGCTACGGTGGAGCGAACAATTCCGCTGGAGATCCCTCTTGCGCCGGCAATCCCTACCTGCGCTCGGCGGGCACGCATCTTCCGCGCATCATGCAATTGGCGCTGAAGTTCATTTTCTAGCTTTGGCAGAGGCTGAGGACAGCTGAGGACCACTCCCGAAGTTAATAATTCCGGAGTGGTCCTTAGAATATTCTTCCCCCTACCGGCACTTGCTGCGGCGCTACACTTGCCAGCGCGCTCTCCAAGTCGGCGATCAGATCCTCCGCGTTCTCAATGCCCACCGAGAGCCGGATCATCTGCTCCGTGATGCCCATTTTTTTACGGTCTTCGGGCGGAACCGTCAGATGTGAAGTCAGTACTGGAATTGATACCAGCGACTCTACTCCGCCCAGGCTCGGCGCTAAGGTAAACAACCGCATCGCCTCGCTTAATCGGCGTGCGTCTTCGCCCGTACCTTCCACTTCAAAAGTAACCATTCCCCCGCCGCCATCCATCTGCTCGCGCGCCAACATGTATTGCGGATGGCTTTTCAGAAACGGATAGTGCACGCTTCGAACTTTGCCATGTTCCGATAAAAACTCCGCTACGCGCTGTGCATTCTCGTTCTGCCGTGCCACGCGTACCGCCAACGTTTTTATTCCGCGCACCAACACCCACGCGGCATGAGGATCCATGCAATTGCCCAACACCGTCCGCGTCTCCAGGATTTTCTCGATCAATTCCCGGCTTCCCGCCACCACGCCACAAATCAGATCGGAATGCCCTCCGAGATATTTCGTTCCCGAATGCATCACCAGATCAATGCCAAACTCCGCCGGACGCTGATTAATAGGCGTGCCAAACGTCGAGTCGATCATGCTGATTAACTTGTGTTGCTTCGCCACTGCCGAAGTTTTCTTGAAGTCGACCACCCGCAGAGTCGGATTCGTCGGCGACTCCAGATACAGCATCTTCGTATTGGGACGAATCGCCTGCTCGTACTGCTCGTAATCAATCGTATCGACGAATGTGGTCTCAATGCCCATCCTCGGCAGCCACTGCGACAGGAACTTATTTACTCCGCCATAAATATCGCGCTGCGCCACAATGTGGTCGCCACTTTTCAGCAGTGCCATCAGCGCCGTCGTAATGGCTCCCATGCCTGAAGAAAAAGTAAGAGATGCGTCCACGCCTTCCAGCGCCGCAACCGTCTTTTCGGCAACTGTATTAGTTGGATTGCCGTACCGCGTGTAGAAGTGGTCACTGCCGGTAGTTCTCAGTTGCTCGTCGTTGTCCTCAACCTCGAAGGTCGAAGTCTGATAAATCGGAGTCGTCAGCGGACCATTTTTCCGCTCTAGATCGGTTGCCCCGCGCACGGACTTGGTCTCGGAATGCCGAGCATGTTTCTTCATAGGCGCCCTCGCTATTATCAGGTTAATTGTGCGCCGAAAGTCCGGCAAGTCAACCTCTCGCGTCCTACCGTTTATAATCCTGCTTCGTGGATCTAGGCTTGAAAAATCGAGTTGCGCTGGTTGCCGCGTCCAGTCAGGGGATTGGCCTCGTCACAGCCGAAGCTTTCGCTGCGGAGGGTTGCCGCGTTGCAGTGTGTGCTCGCAATCGGCAAACTTTGCACGCTGCCGCGGAAAAGATTCGACAGCAATATAACGTGGAAGTCCTTGCCGAAGCATTTGACGTAACCGATGCTGCTGCCGTCAGTCGCTTTGTTGCCGCCGTTGCGCAGAAATTTGGCAGTGTCGATATTTGCGTGACCAACGCCGGAGGCCCACCCGCCAAGGGTTTTCTAGCCGCCAGCCTCGAAGAATGGCAACGCGCCCTTGAGTTGAATTTTCTCAGCACCGTCTATTTCGCGCGCGAGGTGATCCCGCACATGCAACGCAAGCGCTGGGGACGGATCATCACCATCACCTCGATTACAACCAAGCAACCGGTCACGGATCTCGTGCTCTCGAACGCCGTGAGAGCTGCCGTAGTTGGCCTGGTAAAAAGTTTAGCCAATGAATTTGGGAAGGATGGAATCCTGGTGAACAACGTCGGCCCCGGATTCACCGCAACCAATCGTTTGAAAGAATTAGCCAGGGCGCGCTCAGCCGCGTCTGGAAACACTGAGCAGGAAATCTTCGATGCCTGGGCCGCCGATGCGCCGCTCAAACGCCTCGGCGCTCCCAGCGAAGTTGCGGATACCATCGTCTGGCTCGCCTCGGAACGCGCCTCGTACATCACGGGACAAACAGTCCTCGTCGATGGCGGCATGTATAAAGGTTTATAGATTTATTCTCATAAAGTTGTTGGAGAGTTCATGCGATCGATAGCATCCCGAATGTCGGTAATGAGCGGCGAAGGCGCGTTGTCTGTCTTTGCGCGCGCCAAAGAACTCGAGCGGCAAGGCCGCTCCATTATTCATCTCGAACTCGGAGAGCCCGATTTTCACCCCGGACCATCGGTGGTCGAGTCAGCTTCCCGTGCGCTCGCCGAAGGCAAAGACCGCTACTGCGCCGTGGCCGGCGTTCCCGCCCTGCGCGACGAGATTGTCAAATACCTACACCGTACTCGCAGCATCGACGTTTCTGTCGACGACATCATTATGGCGCCCGGCTGCAAGGCCTCGCTGTTCTTCGCCATGATGGCGCTGCTCGAGCCGGGCGACGAAGTTCTCTATCCCGAGCCGGGCTTTCCCGGATATCCTTCGATCGCGCTTGGATTGGGCGCCGTTCCTGTGCCTTTCGAACTCTCGCCGCGCAACCATTTTCAGCCAGATTTGTCCGAGGTCGCCGCCAGGGTTTCACGCCGCACGCGCATGTTGATCACAAATTCTCCCGGCAATCCCACTGGCACGGTATATACAGACTCGGTGCAGCGCGGACTCGCCGAGTTGGCCGTGAAGCACGATCTCTGGGTTCTCTCCGATGAAATCTATGCGCGCATCAATTACGGGGGCGAATATTTGTCCATGCTGCATTATTCCGGGATGAAAGAGAGAACGCTGATCCTTGACGGCTTCTCGAAAAGTTTTGCCATGACCGGATGGCGGCTCGGCTATACCATCGCGCCGCCGGATGTGGCGCCCGCGCTGGCTATGCTCGCCATCAACAGCTATACCTGCGTGGCCGAGTTTGCGCAATATGCAGCGATCGAGGCTCTGCGCGACCGCGAGGGAAATACGCCCCGCATGGTGGCAGAGTTTACCCGCCGAAAAGAACAGCTGGTTCACGATCTCAATCAAGTTCCCGGATTTCGTTGCGAGTCTCCCGAAGGCGCGTTTTATGCATGGGTCGATATCAGTGGAACCGGCGCGAGCGCCGAAGAAGTCTGCCGTATCCTGCTAGAGGATGCCGGCGTTGCGGCTATTCCGGGCGCGGCATTTGGCCCGTCCGGCGAACATTTTGTACGCTTCTCATTCGCTTCGTCGGCGGACATTCTAAGCGAGGCCGTAGCCCGTATCATGAAAGTTTCCGCCGCCTGGCAAGCGACTTTGGTCGAACGCTAATTTCTGAGGCACAGAATGAAATTACGATGTCGAACGCTGCGCGGCGCATTGCTGTGTGCCATCGGGCTTCCGGCAACTTTTGCGGCAGCACAAGCCCGCCCGTTTCCCGGTCCTGATGTTCAGCAGATCTACCAGCGCCTGCTTCCGCAGATTGAGAAAATCTCCGCCTTTGATCACCATGCTCATCCCGGTTTTTCTGACGATCCCGATGTCGATGCCATGGCCGCGCCCCCGGATTTCAGCTCAGCACTCCGCACCCGCGACGATAATCCCGAACTGATTGCGGCGGCCAAAGCGCTGTTCGGATACCCCTACGCCGACCTGTCACCGGAACACGCCAAGTGGCTGGTCGCGAAAAAACTCGAACTTAGAAAACAATATCCCGGCACGGGGTATTTCGACATGATCTTAGACAAGCTCAACACCGAGAGCTCAGTCGCAAACCGCGCCATGATGGCGGATTATCTCGATCCAAAACGCTTTCCCTGGGTCTTCTTCGCGGATTCGTTTTTATTTCCGTTCAACAACCAGCGCGAAGCCGCGCGCAATCCTGATGAAGGTGTCTACATTCCTCTTCAGGGAAAAATGTTGCGCCGCTGGATGCAGCAGGAAAATGTTGCCAAACTTCCCGCCAATCTTGATGACTATCTGGATTTCATCGCCCATGTTCTCGCGGATAATCAAAGAAAGGGCGGGATCGCCATGAAGTTTGAAGTGGCTTATTTCCGCCCAACTACGTTCTCCGATCCCACGCTGAGCCAGGCGGAAGAAATCTACAACCGCTATGTTTCAGGCTCCGTACCTAGTGAGCAGGAGTATCGCACATTCCAGGATTACATTTTTCGTTTCCTCGTGACCCTCGGGGGCCGTCTGAATCTTCCGGTGCATATTCACACCGCGGTCGGCATTGGCGACTACTTTAATCTGTCGCAGAGCAATATCATGAACCTGGAAAGTGTGCTTCGCGATCCCCGATATCGCAGCACTACGTTCGTCATGATTCACGGTGGTTATCCGCTGGAGCGCGAAGCGGTCTGGCTGGCCGCCATGAAAAATGTCTATCTCGATTCCTCGTTCGGAGAGCTCGCGCAGTATCCGGCAGCTTTCAAAGATACGCTCAAGATGTGGCTGGAAACTTTCCCCGACAAGATCACTTTCGGCACCGACTGTTTCCCTTACAATGAGGTTCTGGGCGCCGAAGAGAGCTACTGGTTAGGCGTGCAATCCTCGCGTACAGCGCTCGCCGCCGCGCTGGCGGAGATGATTTCGGAAAATGAAATCAGCGAAGTCCGCGCTCTGGAGCTTGCCCACGGCTATCTCCACGACAATGCGGTAAAGTTGTACGGTGGCAAGGTTCATTAATCATGGCAAGAAAACTTAAAACGAAAACCTCCACTCGTCGAAAAGCGAAAACAAAAACAACAACGAAGAGCGTGGCTCACTCCCGCGCTCAACGTGCCGTGGCCAAGCATGCGGTTAACAACGCGCCGCTACAGTACATCCCATGGCATACCATTCCCTTGGAAGAGTTGAACCCGCTGCTGCAACGGCAATTCGTGGTCGGCCAGGAAATCATGGTGGCCCGAGTGCTGCTGAAGAAAGGATGTATCGTTCCCGAGCATAGCCATCACAACGAGCAACTCACCTACATTCTCGATGGCGCGCTGAAGTTTTGGATCGACGGCCAGGAAATCGTGGTGCACTCGGGCGAAGTTCTTTGCATCCCGGCGAACATGCCGCACAAAGCCGAAGCACTCGAGGATACGGTTGACCTCGACGTTTTCAGTCCTCCGCGCGCTGACTGGATCAATAAAACCGACCAGTATCTGCGCGCTGAGAAATAGCCGGCCTCATTCCGATGCCGATCTCCGCCACATCCAATCAGCAATCTCCACCAAGCCCATCCAAGGCCACGTTCACTTTTCGGTGCATTGGCTGCGCTTCGAGCGGCTCAAGCGCTGCGCAGGATTTTCGCTGTTCGAAGTGCGGCAATCTGCTTGAGATTACCGATCAGTCCTGGAAATCTTCAAGCCTCAGCCCTGGCGCTCTAAAATCCATATGGCGGGAACGCCGTTGTTCGAATGCAACGCTCGATCTTAGCGGTGTGTGGCGCTTCCGCGAATTACTGCCCGTGCCCGATTCCTCAGATCATGTGATCACGCTGCGCGAAGGCAACACGCCGCTCTACCAGATTCCGCACTCTTCCCGTACAACCGGTGTATCGCGTTTGTACGCCAAACATCAAGGCATGAACCCTACGGGCTCGTTCAAAGATGCGGGCATGACGGTGGCCGCCACCTTCGCGCGCCAGGCCGGATACCGCTGGGTGGCCTGCGCCTCAACCGGCAATACATCGGCGTCAATGGCGGCGTATGCCGCGCGGGGCGGCCTGCGCAGCCTGGTTCTTGTGCCCGAAGGAAAAATTTCCTGGAGCAAACTCTCGCAGGCTCTCGACTACGGCGCGCTCACCTGCCAGCTGCGCACAGACTTCGACGGCTGCCTACGCCTGCTGCAGGAACTCGTTCGCCGCGCGCCCGTTTACCAACTAAATTCCATCAATCCGTTTCGGTTGGAAGGCCAGAAAACTCTCGCGCTCGAATTGATGGAGCAACTCGACTGGCAACCGCCCGACCACGTTATCGTCCCCGGCGGGAACCTCGGCAATAGTTCCGCCATCGGCAAAGCCTTGCTGGAGATGCTTGATCTTAATCTGATCCCACGCCTGCCCAAATTATCCGTGATTCAGGCCGAAGGCGCGAACGCGTTGGTGCGCACACTGCGCGAGGCCGGAGGCAAGCATCTCGTCAGCGTACAGCCCGAGACTCGCGCTACCGCGATTCGCATCGGCAATCCCGCTTCTTGGCAAAAAGCCGTAAAAGTCATTCAAGCCACCGGAGGCGCGTGCGAAGAGGTGAGCGAGATCGAGATCGCACAGGCTAAAGCCGAAATCGGAGCCGAAGGAATCGGCTGCGAACCCGCCTCGGCAGTTACATTGGCAGGCCTAAAAAAATTGCTGCGTCATGGATTTGTAAAACCTGATGAGAGCGTCGTCCTGGTGCTCACGGGAAATCTGCTGAAAGATCCCGACTTCACCATGGAATTCCATCGTGGCGATCTGTTTCGCGACACTCTCGATAACCCCGACATCTCTTCTCTAAAAGCTCTGCGCCATCCTCCTATAGTGCTCGACGCCAGCCTGGATTCTATAATCCAGACCCTGGAACGAGCAGAGGAATCCGGTCCGGCTCAACCGAATGCCTAAGAAAAAAAATAAACGCTCAGCCGTACTGCATCTGGCGCTTCCCGCGACCTCAGCTAATCTTGGGCCGGCCTTTGATGCCGCGGCATTGGCCATGGATCTCTATATCAAGATCAATGCCCGGCCAGCTTCAGAATTTTCCATTCGCGCCACCGGACGCGATTCCGGAATCTGCCAGAATCTGGAAAACCACTTAACCCTCACTACGTATCGCCAGATCCTCAACACGCAAGCTGCGGAGATTGTTCCGTTATCCCTTACCATCAGGAACGATATTCCTATCGGCAAGGGCTGCGGATCTTCGGCTGCCGCTCGACTGGCCGGCATCGCGTTGGCCAATCACTTCGGAAGGTTGCGCTGGACTGAGGCAAAGATTATCGGCGAAGCGTCGCGACTGGAGCACCATCCCGATAACGCTGCGGCCTGCTGGATGGGCGGCCTCGCCGTTGCCCGCATGTCCGGAGAAGCTGAAGCTCAAGTAGCCCGTATCCAGCCGAAAGGGAAGTGGCCGCTGTTGCTGGCCGTTCCCGATCAAGCCTTGCCAACAGAGGACGCCCGCCGCGTGCTCCCAGATCAATATTCGCGCGCCCACGCCGTTGTCAACATTCAGAATTCCATGTTGCTGCTTGCCGCATTCTCGCAGGGACGCCACGAATTGCTGGCGGCCGCGCTCGATGATCGCATCCACCAGCCTTACCGCGCCAAATTGTGCCCGCTCCTTCCCGCCTTGCAGGAAATGACGGGAACGCCGGGCATCCTTGGCACCGCCCTCAGCGGCGCGGGTCCATCGGTGGTCGTTTTTCTCGATCCTCGCGCCTCAGCCCAGAAGACGAGAAAAATAATTGCCAGCCACCTTGCCAGCCGGAACCTTCAAGCCGAATTACTTCTCACTTCCATCGCCTCACGCGGCGCACGCAGCTAAAAGCCAACCTTTTAGAAGGACTGCCCCAGAGATTTCCCTGAAACGAAACTTTCGCGATTCAACTGGGTTCAATCAGTCACGGGGCGGCTTGCAATGAAGAAAAGGATGAATCGTTATATCCAGCCACGTGAGAGCAGCGCGCAGCGGACTCAGCAGGTGTTAGAAGAGATTGAAAAGTTTCTTCGTGCAGTCGACACTTACCCTGGGTGCGTCGCCAAAGAACCCTGCCTCAGCTTCCGTCAGCATCTATCAACTCTTCGCCCAACTTCTCCCAGCGACAAACCGCGCCCCTGAGCGTCAGCGACTGGCCGGCGGCACCATTCCGTTCATCCGCAGATATTCGACCATCTGCCCATAGTGATCGAACGCGTGAGCTGTAACGCTGGTCGCAAGGCCCAACCGTGTCACCGATCCTTCACCGAAAGGACTCTTTAACGGTTCGACGAGGTTTTTATCGTTGATCGTAGCGATTGCCTTGTGAACATAGACAAACGAGTCTTTCAAGTAGTTCAGAATTTCCGCCTTGGTCTTCATTGACGCCGGCCCGGATTCATCGCCCACATCTACCGGGACTTTCTCGCTGAGAATGGCCGCGCCAAAAATATAGTTCACCGCCGCCACGTGCTTCACCTGCTCGCCGAAAGTGCGGACTCCCTTGAACTCACCATTCGTCGGCGTGAAGCCAAATTTGTCTTCGGGCATGGCCTCCGCGGCCGGAACAAACTCATGCTCCATATTCATCACCGAGCGATCCAGGACCTGCGTGACCGTCCGATGCTCGTCATTTTTCTTGTGGTCCTGTCCCGTGCTCAAACCGACTAACGCCATCATGCAAATCAAAATAAATCCAATTCTCTTCATAACCATCCCCCATGTGAAGTGCCCTGTGTTCCTTTGTGTCCCTGGTAAAGATGTTGAACGTGCCTTCAAGACGCCGCCGATCCAAACGGCCACTCCGTCCCCCGCCATGCCCGAACGAAATAAATAATCAGTCCAGCCAACAATATCACCACAGCATACCGAATCTCTTTTTGCCAGTTCGCGCGGTTGAACAGGATAAACAAAAATCCCGCAATCGCAACCAGTGCAGGCACCGGATAAAGCCACATGCGAAACGGCCGCACAACGTCCGGACGAGTCACCCGAAACACCATCAATCCAACCGCCTGCACCAGAAATTGAAGTATTAGCCGAATCACCACGAGCGCCGCGATTGCATCCTTCAGCCGCAGAAAACAAAATGCCGCCGCTACTACTCCCAGCGCCAATAGCGAAACGTGCGGAAAGCGGTAAACGGGATGCACCTTGGCGAACACTTTGAAATAGTTTCCATCCAGCGCTGCCGCATAAGGAACCCGCGAGTACCCCAGCGTCAGCGAGAACACCGACGCAAACGCGGTCACGATCACCATTCCCGTCACCAACCGCGCCGCCCACGCGCCATAGATCTTCTGCATGAATAATGACACAACATATAACCCACTGTTGCTCTGCCCCGCCTGTAGCATCTCCCGCCACGGAACCACGGCCAGAATGCACAGGTTCATCATTAGATATAGACAGGCTACCAGCAGAATAGAAAGCAGCAGGGCCCGTGGAATATTCCTGGTTGGATCTTTAATCTCATCGCCCAGATAACAGACGTTGTAGTAGCCCCAATAATCGTACGTAGCGACCAGCATCGCTCCGCCCAATCCCGTAAAGAATCCGCGAGACAGCGTAAATGCGCCCGGTGGAAAATCAAACGCGCGGGAAGCGTTGAAGTGCGTCAGACCGGCGAAGATCACCCAGCCGATCGTGCCCATCACGCCCACCCACAATACTTTCGAAAGCCGCCCAATCACCGTGATGCGGCGGTAAAGCAGCAGCACGGTCAAGAAGCAGATGACTACCGCGACCGCCGTCCCCCGCGTCACCACCCAACTTACCTGCAACGGCCCCGCCCAGGGAATCGGCAAAGCAGCCGTGTGTGCGGCGTACACCGTTTCCAGACTCGGCCAGTAGTAGGCTGCGTAGCCCGCCAATCCGATGCACCCGGTAGCGATCGAAAGCGGCGCGCTAAAGGAAAGTTGCCAGATGAATAGAAACGAAATCAGCCGCCCCCATTTGCGCGGCCCGTAAATCTCATTTAAGTAGCGGTATGGTCCGCCCGATCCCGGCATCGCCGCGCCCAGTTCCGCCGAAACCAGTCCGTCGCATACCGCCAAAAGCGCGCCTACCACCCATCCCAGCATGGCCTGCGGGCCGCCCATTGCGCTCAAAACCAAAGGCATGGTGATGAATGGCCCCACGCCGATCATGTCGATCATGTTGAGCGCAGTCGCGCTGCTCAGCCCCATGCCGCGGATCAGGCCAGTAGAGCTCGATTCGCTTTGAGATGGATCGGGCATTATAGGTGAACTGGGCGAACCATCGTAGAATTAGGGAAGGAGCAACACCCTCCCGCTGATCTGCCGCTGTTCGAATGCCGCATGGGCTTGGGCCGCATCTGCCATTGGATACGTGCGATCAATCCGGATGGAAAGCTTCTCCTGTTTCACCCAGGGACCGAACTGCTCCAAATATTGAGGATATTCTTTGAAGTAAGGACGCCCGTTCGTGCGGGTGAGAAATACGGATCCTTTTTCCTGGAGCTTCATAAGGTCAAACGGAGGCACATATCCGCTCGACTGACCGTAGACCACGAGATAGCCGCCGGGAGCCAGGCTGTCGAGGCTCGCTTCAAATGTATCTTTACCGACTCCGTCGTAAACCACGCTGACGCCGCTGCCGCCGGTAATCCGCTTGGCTTCCTTCGCGATGTCAGATTGTTTGGAAATGATCACCTCGTCGGCGCCCGCAGCCCTGACGACTTCGCCTTTTTCCGCGGTCGACGTAACCCCAATCACCCGTCCCTCGCGGATCTTCACCATTTGGCAAAGCAACAGGCCAATGCCTCCCGCCGCCGCTTGGATCAAGCACCAGTCGCCAGGTTTCACAGGATAGGCAAAATGAGTGAATGCATACGCCAGAAATCCCTGGTTCATGCCTGCCGCCGCTTGCTCGATGCTAATGCCGTCAGGCACTGGGATCAGCCATCCAGCCGGGGCCACAGCGTGCGTCGCATAAGAACTCCCCGCGAACACAACGCGATCTCCCACGCGAATCTCGCTGACTTCGGGACCGAGTTGTTCGACAATCCCAACTCCCTGGCTGCCTAGAATCGCCGGAAGGTCAGGCTCGCCCACTCCAGCACGCCGGTAAAAAGCTTGTCCGACGAGTTCACCCCGCCGTTTTTGAACGTCAAGAAAATTAACGCTCGCAGCTTCCACGCGTATGAGAGCCTGCCCCGTACCAGGAACCGGCGTCGGAAGTTCTTCCCACCGCATGACCTCCGGACCACCGTAGGAGTGAACTCGAATCGCCCACATTACGCTTGTTGTTCCTTCCTCACCGAAGCCGAAAACGATTGCTAACCACTAGCCACTAAACGCTGATTACTGCTTCTCATGCCCCGCGCTCAACAAATTTACATAAAGCCGGACCGCACCCGGCACACCCGCTGGCAACTGGCGGAAGAATGCGTAGCCAGTGTAGATATAGGTTCCCTTGCCATATTGCGCGCGCAGCAGTCCGCCCTTCTGCGCATCCTCACCCGGATCATGGCAGCTGAGCAATGGCTTGAAATGATCATCCCACTTGTCCATGAAGTAAAGCCCGCGCTCCTGTACCCAGCCATCAAAATCGTGCATTGTGATTGTATTCGGATAATGAAACACTCCATTATCAGGGGCCAGAATCTCGACCGGAGCCTCCTCCACCGAAACCCGCGTCCGGCTTAGCTCCGCGGAATATGGCGTAAAATGCCCGCTGTTAAAATCCCCCACGCCGCTGTTGTACTGCACAACTAGCGTTCCGCCGGCCGCCACAAAATCCAGCAGCTTCTTATTATTCGCCGCTACATCTTTTTGCGTGTCGTACGCGCGAATTCCCAGCACGATTGTTGCGTAACCACTCAGATCTTCACTATCCAGCTTCTCCGGCGAGATGAGAGTTACATTCATGCCAATCTGCTGCAACACAGTTGGAATGTCATCGCCCGCGCCCATGATATAGCCGATCTTCAAATCATGCGGAACCTTCACGTCCACAATACTTACGCGTTGTATTGCTGGCTGATAATAGTAAAAGCTACCCAAATCCTCCCGCGCCACCAGCGTATAGCCTTCGCTGAACTTCTCACCGCCGGCCTGGAGAATCGCACGTACCTTGGCTCGGCCTTCCTGCAAACCGGCAGGGAAGACCTTGAACTGAACATCCTGCTTCTCTCCGCGATGCGCAAACTTCACCCCAGTATGCTCCGGCTCCGACCGCCAACCTTGCGGCAACTCCAATCGCAGCACGCCCGGCGTCTCCCGATCAACATTGCTGGTTACGCCCACTGTCACTGTGGAACTCGCTCCGTTGTGCGTCGAGATCACATGCGTTCCCGGCTCCAGCGCGACCGAAAACGCCGGGACCACGGCCAACGGACGCGCGCGCTCCTTGCCCGCATCATCTATAAATGTGCTTACAACCGTCGCTCCTATTCCGTTCTTTTCCGGTGTACCACCCGCGGCCTCAATCGAATACTCCACACGTGCTCGTAGCACTGGAGGCGGAAACGGCAGCGTCACATATTTTTCCTCGTCAATCCGGTTCACACTCTCCGTCTCCGGATTTTCGCGATGCCAATAGGGCCGGGTATAAGTCGCATCGTTCGGAACTTTCAGCCGGAAGACAACGCGTACGTCGTCACCAGGTTTAACGGCAACCCGTTTCGTCTTGTCGGAAATCGTTCCCCATCCCGCCGGAACTTCTACCTTTAATCCGTCGACAAACAGCCGCTCCTTCGATCCATTATGAAAATCCACTCCCACCAAGAACTCCTGTCCCGGCGAAACCGTAGTCATCGCATCCGCTTCTTTTTTCGCAGCCTCTTTTAGCGCTTCGCCATTCGCCCCAACTCGAGAGACAACCGTCGCTGATAAGTTCACGTTCAAAGCCTCGTTCAGCGCGGTTTCCGCCTGCTCGCGTTTTTCTTCCAGTCGTTCCAGAAGATCGGCTTGGACCGCTGCGCTCACGGTAGATTTACCCACCTCCTCGCTCGCCCGCCTGAGGGCGGCAACCACTTCCATTAAAGGCGCTGCCGTCACGGACGGATCGTTCCCCTTTGCATCCTCGCTCGCACGCCCAACTTTATTTGAGATCTCTTTTAACTCGTGCTGCAACTCCGGAAGCTTCGGCTCTTCCGGTCCCAGTCGCTGCGCGAGTCCAGGCAAGCTGGTGTCAATCCCATCGAAAAAATCTTTCTCGTGACCATCTTTATCCAGCTTCGGAGGATCAATCGAATCCACCAGCTTGTAAAACGTAAACCGGTCTCCCGGATCGACCGTCCAGTTCGCAGATCCCTGTGAAAGTTGATGCCGCAATCCCTGCATGGCAAACTGCACATACGAGCCACCCAGATCGGCGCTCGGCTCACCCGTATTCAGTTTCACCGTCCAGTTCGCATCCGCACAGGTCATCGCGCCAAAGCCGCACACATTGCCGATGTAAAGCTTCTTCGCTTGCCACGGCTGCAATCCCTGTGCAATCTGCTCCGGAAACCGCTTCGGATCGGCCGCAGCCCGGAACGCCTCCCGAGTCAAAATGCTCGAAGCCTGATGATGCCCATGTCCATCCCGCTCGGTCCCGGAGAACCGCGCCACGAGAACGTCTGGATGGAACGTCCGAATCACGCGCACCATATCCGCCAGCGCGATGTCGTGCCCACCCCACTTCTGGAAAGTTTCATCCGCACTTTTCGAGAAACCGAAATCGGCCACGCGGGAAAACCGCTCCTGCACTCCGTAATACTCGTCCGCCGCCAGCAGTTCTTCGGTGCGTAACACGCCCAGCACGTCGGATAAATTACTGCCAACTTTATTCTGGCCGCCTTCGCCGCGATTCAGCGTCATCAATAGGACACTGGCTCCGCGCCCGCGCGCTTCCAGCGTGAGCATTCCGCCGTCTTCATCATCCGGATGCGCCACAGTCTGCATCAGCCGAGCCGTCGTGCCCAGCCGCCGCAGCATCAATCGCATCCCCAGCGTTCCTCGATCTTGCGGAAGCTCAGGAGGCGTCCCCTGGTAAGGCAGCTGCGGAAAATCTGTGATCGCTGATTGTTGAGTTTCGGAGGTTGGTGCAGTCCCATTCGAATGCGCCGGTCGATCCCCAGCCTGCTGAGGTGCAGCCATCAGCAGGAGCGGAAACACTAAAAGTGCTATTAAAAATGATGTCTGAGTAAATGCGGTGGTTGAGGTAAGCCGCGATAGGCGGTCCGCGAGATGTTTAAGTTCCAAATATTTCACCCTACAAGGATGGGGCCAAAGCCCGCTTGGACGCAAATTCTTTGCTCATGCCGTGCCTCAAAACTGACCACGGTCACTGCCGCCCTTCCTTCAGGGCCTGCTGGCAAGTGCTGGCTGCGGTCAGCACTTCATCGAAGGCTGTTTCCTTGCGCAAGCCCTTCAGCAGGGGATCGGACAGTAACGCAGAATACGCGCAGTAATTTTGTTGCACTGCCGCTTTCAGCAAACGCAACGCCGCATCCTTCTGCCCGCAATACGCCATCAGCGCTCCCACGTGATACCAAGCCTCCGGATCGGGTTCCATCATCACCGAAGATTCCGAGTCCCGTACAATCCTGTCGATATCCGCCGGACGTTGCGCCTGCGTGCACGCCACCAGCAAATCACGGTGGTAGAACGGAGCCTTCGCCACATTCTTCACCGCCTCCCGTGCCTGCGCCACATTTCCGGCGGTCAAATAAACATAAGGGGTAGCCCACGCCGCCCACTCCGAGCCCGCATCCAGGTGCACAAAATCCATCGCGCGGTCCGTTTGACCCAACTCCATGAAGGCCCACGCGCAAGACCGGAAAGTGAAATTCCCCGGATCGAGCGACCGCGCCGCATTGCATTCCTGAGCCGACTTTTCCTGCATTCCCGCATAGCGCAACACGTAGCTCAATGCAAAGTGCGCATCCGCGCTCTGTGGCCTGCGCCGCACCAAATCCGTGGCTGCATCATAGGCGCGCCCCAACTCGCCCCGTTCCACGCGATTGACAATCAAATTGCTCGCCGCCATCTCGCGGTTCGGATCCAGCGATAGTGCCCGCTCGTATGCCGCACTCGAGCGCTGGAACATCGCCTCGCCGCCTCCACCAAATACCGAATCGAAGTAATAGCGCTGGCCCAGCGCTTCCCATGCCGGCGCATAGTTCCGATCCTCCCCAACCACATGTTCCAGCACCGCAATCGCATCTTTATTTGGACCGGGATCATGCGGCAACGCCAGGCTATGCAGATAGAGGTCATAGGCTTCCTGGCTCTTCGGACGCGACGCCGTGCTCAGAGCTCCCCCCGCCACGCCCAGCGCCGGCAATAGCCCCTGTTGCACCTGCGTGCTCAACTGTGACTGAAGCGAAATCAAATCGTTTACGGAAGCAGTCGAGCTCCCCTGCCACAGCAGCCGGTCATTGGGCACATCAATTGCTTCCAGGGTCACGGTCAACTGCTCCCCTTGCCGCAAAAAGTGTCCCGTCAGCAGCCGTCCCACATGCAGTTGCAATCCCACCTTGTGCGGATCAAGATCCGCATCAACGTATTTGCGCGTTACCGAAGACGGCCGCACTTCGAGCGATCGGGAATAACTCAACACGCTGGTCAACTCATCCGCCAGCGCAAATCGCAAATAGTCGACGCTGATGTCGCCGTTCATGTTCTGTAGCGGAAGCACCGCAATTGCATTTTTCTGCTCCGCATTGGCCGCTTCCCGGTGCTTCCAAAAGTAAGCGCCCACCGCCGCCAATACTGTCGCCAGCATTGCCAGACTGCCCAGCAACAACCACAACTGCCAGCGGCTGCCTCCTCGCCCAAAGGTCTTGCTCGCCACCCGCAGCCGCGCGGAATGCAACCCGCTCCGCATCTGTCCGGACTCGTTCTCCCGCTTCAGTTGTTGCAAGTCGGCCTTCATCTGCGTGGCGCTCTGGTAGCGGTCCTTGCGGTCCTTCTCCATCGCCTTGCCGATGATGCCTTCCAGTTCTACCGGCACCTTCGGATTTATCTCACCCGGAGGGATCGGCTTATCGTGCAGCACGGCGTCCAGTGTCATCAGGGAATTCTTGCCCGTAAACGGCTTTTTTCCCGTAGACATCTCATACATCACCACGCCAAAGGAAAACAGGTCGCTGCGGAAATCGATTTCTTCGCTGCGCGCCTGCTCCGGCGACATATAAACCGCCGTCCCTGGAATCACTCCCACCGCGGTCAAAGAATTGTCCGCGGCCGCTCCGTCGCTGTCCGTTCCAACGTTGTGCATCAGCTTGGCCAGCCCGAAATCCAGCACCTTTACCTGCCCGCCCGGAGTCAGAAAAATATTGGCCGGCTTGATATCCCTATGCACGATTCCCTTGGCGTGAGAGGCCGCCAGCGCATCCGCTATCTGGATGCTTATATCGAGTAGCTTTTCCGTTTCCATGGCATGTCCGGAGATGCACTGCTTCAGGCTCTCGCCCTCCAGTTTCTCCATCACGATGAACGGATGCCCGTTGTTATCTTCGATGCTGTGGATGGTGCAGATATTAGGATGGTTTAGCAGCGACGCGGCTCTGGCTTCCCGCTCGAATCGCTCCAGCGATTTAGGGTCGCCCACTAGATTTTCTGGGATGAACTTCAGTGCGACGTGCCGCCCCAGCTTCAGGTCCTCGGCTTCGTAAACCACGCCCATGCCGCCGCCCCCAAGCTTGCCCAGAATGCGGTAATGGGAAACGGTCTGGCCGATCATGAAAAGGCGACACTCCCGAACGCGGTAATGTTAGGCTTCGCCACGGATTGCGGTCAACTAAGGCTTTCTGCCCGGTTAGATGCCGCGGATGGCAGCGCTCGTCAGCTGCACTTAATCTTGCGTTTCCCGAACTGACAACCGCCGTGTCCTTTTGTGTGCCTATTCAAGTCATAAGCACTAGAGCTGCGACTACTATGACTTATCTGCACGAAAAACCCAGAGGCTAGCCGGTATGGATCATAAGTCAGGCAAATACTCCCCTCACATGCAAGAGGCAATCCGTCGGCGCGCCACCGAACTTTACCGGCTCGGTGGAGCGGCCGAAGGCCACGACATCGAAAACTGGTGCCAGGCCGAAGCCGAAATTCTCCGTGAAACCGCCGCTCACATTCCGCATCCCTCGGTCGTGATTAACCTCGAAGGCGTCGTCTATACCGGCGAATACGACGTAGCCGCGTCCGATGGCTATCTGCCCGGCGAGTGGCAACCCGGCGATCGTGTCGTCGCCCGACTGGAAGGCGACCGCCTCTTTCTGCGCCGCCCCAACGGCCGTGAACTCGAAACCAATGTAGTCAAAAGAATCGGCTAAAAAATAATAGAGTAGAAAATGAAGTGTCATCCTGAGCGCGCCTTCTGCGCGAAGGACCTATGCATTTCGCCCGCGCTGATGAACCGTTGTACCTGCCGCGACGGTAGTTCACTCCCGCACCCACAACCCTGCCGACGCTCCCACCCACTCCATATTCTTGTTATGATCCACGCCCATCATCAACCCGCGCCCCATGCGGATAATCGTCAGCACCGCCTCCAGCTTTTCCAGCCACACATACATCACCCGCACCTCTGCCTTGGTTTCTCCGAACGGAGTCTCGATCACAGGTTCGAAGTGCAGCCGCTCCTGCAAAATGTAATCCGCTTTCTTCTCCGCCGGAATTGCCGCAATGTCTTCCTTCGTCGGCGCAATTACCACGCCCAGCCCGGCAAAAGAATAAAGTGGCTTCAACGCATAATTTTGCAAATCGTCTGGAACCCGCTCCAGTTGATCCAGAAACCACGTCTTCGGCACCGACTCATGCCGCAAATAAGGAATCGAGAACTTACTGATGCGGAAATACCAGTTCGGATGCCCCGCCCACTCCACGTCAAGATCATCCCGCCAATCGAAATTCAACTTCACACTCTTCCGTTGTAACTCGTCGACAATCGCCCGGTTATAAATCCGCCGGATCGGCACTCGCCTCCCGTTTCGTTCGTAGTAAAGGCGCGCCCCATCCTTTTTGATCCCCTCGATATCGACGGCCCGCACTCCCAGCATCTTCTCCGTCATCAAAAAGTCCGGCAGCGTCTTCTGCGCTTCCGGATGAATCTCCATCAAAATTACATTCTCCGGATCATGCTGGCCAACAATCGCTGCCCGCAAAAGTTCGCGATAAGATTTCTCGTTCAATCCGGCAAGAAAAAAGTTGAGCTTGGAATCCGCAAACGCATTCAATCCATAAACATCGATGTAACTCTGCGCCATCGCCACCTGATAGGCGTATAGGGAAGGGAAGGCCTGCAACTCCACCAGCTTGGGCTGCAACTCTCCGCCGGCATCTCGCACTAATCCAAAATCCACTTGCACGAACATTGGGTGCGCCGGCTCATTCGGAACCTTGTACTCCGCCGGAATCGACGCATTCGACCGCGCCAAATATTCCGGACTCTCCACCAGTTGCCGAATCAGTTCCTTGCCATCCCGAGCCATCCGATCCAGTAGTTCCTTCGGAAAGAAACAAGGAGTCTCCGATAGGCGGAACGAAACATGCGTTCCGCAAGCGTCATCAATCCGCCGCAAGAATGTCTGATATTTTTCAGGAGTAAAGCTGGTGTTGAACTGTTGTCGGAGGGAGGGAATCATGATCCCAGAAGTTTATCTTGAAATGTCATCCTGAGCGGAGCAAAGCGCCCACGAAGTGGACGCTTTGTGGAGTCGAAGAAGCCTGCCCTGAGCGAAGCCGAAGGGGATCCCTATAGCTGCCAATCCGCTGCCCTGCAAACGCGGCCACGCAGCGCAGCCGTGCCCTACGCCTCTACCAAAAACTTCCCATCCTGCATAATCTGCTCGTCATCCACCCATATATTGAACTTCCGCCCTACCACGTCAATGTGGGTCGATGAATCCCATTCCGCGCCAGTGTGCGCCCCGTAAGGATTTCCAAACGCAATGTGTACTCCAGGATATTTTTCATCCTGCAAAATCTGTCCAATTACGTCCTTCAAATCTATGTTCGTCCCAATGGCGAATTCGCCCACCCGGTCGCTATTCTCGTCGGTGTGCGTGTACTTCCAGAAGTCGTCTTCCAGTTCGCGATTCTCCGAGTGCGCCTCTGTCAGCCGGTTTCCCTTCATGTGAATGGTCAGCGGCGCATCTTGCAAATTTCCGAACTTCGTACAAAGATAATCGCCAACTACGCCATCGATCACGAACGTGCCATTCACTTCGCCCGGAGTTGTAAAAATTTCACCGCCCGGCAGATTGCCCCATTTTTCCGCGGAAATGATTCCGCTGGTCTTTAACCAGTGATAATTGGGATTCAAGTCCGCTATCAGATCCGTGCCTGCGGCGGTCTTCGCCCGCACTCGTTTCGCCTTGCGCACCATGGCAACCACTTTCGCGCTCAAGCGGTCGACCTTCTGGAAGTCCGCTCGCATGCCTTCCAGCATGATCTGCCGGTTGATGTTCACCATGTGCGCGTGCCGGATTTTATTCCGGTTTACTACATCCGTCATCTGCATGCGGGAGCGCAACTCATTCCTCTGCGCCCACACCGCAAAGATTGAAACCTGGCTGGTCTCAAGGTCCGCAAGAATCTCCGCCGGTAAATCCTTCAGCGGACGCTCCGCCAAATCTTCCAGCACCCAAACGCGATAAGGCGCTCCCAATCGATCCAATTCGCTGACCACCGCCGCCGCAATCTCCAGTGTCGCCTCGTCGGTAATCACGCAAACCTTCTCGTTCGCCTGCACGCGCAGGCACACGTTCACCGCGTTCCGCGCCCCTTCCGCGTACTCCGGATCGAACGCAATGTGGTTAGATCGAGCGCCCCATCCATGCGGCGTACTTTGCGACTCCGTGGAAGTTTTGACTTCCTCTCCAGATATCATCATCCTACTTTTCTCACCGGCTCCGCCTCATCCACGAGCCCGGTTTCCGTCTCCTCTATGATGTAATCGACTACTTTTTTCAAATCTCCAGTTTCCTGGTATACCCGCAACTGCCGGTCGGCCCCGCTGCCATTCTCCAGCATTGTGTGGATGTACTCCAACTCCTCGCGCGAATCCAGTTCATCCACGACGTCGTCCACAAATTCCAGATACTCGCGAATCAAATCCCGCGCCGGCACTTCAATCTGCTTGCCGAAATCGATCAGCTTCCCGTCCATGCCATAACGCGACGCCCGCCACTTGTTCTCCATTATCAGAGCCCGCCGATAAAGCCGAAATCCCTGATTTGCTGTATGCAGCTTATACAGCTTCGCCACCGTGGCCTGAATCAGCGCCGCGATCGCAATTGTCTCGTCAGCCCGCATCGGAATATCGCATACCCGGAACTCAATCGTATTGAAGAATGGATGCGGCCGGATATCCCACCATATTTTTTTGGCGTTATCGATACAGTTGGTTTTGATCAGCAGTTTGATGAAATTTTCGTATTCACCCCAGCTGGGAAAGTAATCCGGAATATTCGTCCGCGGAAACTTATCGAATACTTTGCAACGGTACGATTTCAACCCGGTATTCATCCCCAGCCAGAATGGCGAATTCGTTGACAAAGCCAGCAGATGCGGCAGAAAATACCGCGCATGGTTCATCATGTGGATCGCCGTCTCGCGATCCTCAATCCCAATATGTACGTGCAGTCCAAAAATTAAATTGGCACGCGCCACCAACTGCATATCTTCCACAATATTTTTGTAACGCGCGTCCGGATTAATATCCTGCGTCCGCCAGTCTGAAAACGGATGCGTCGCCACCGACGCCAGCTTCAGCCCATTCTCCTTGGCCAGCCGGATAATATCCCGACGCAGCATCTTCACTTCCGCCTTGGCTTCTTTAATGTTCTTGCAGACGCCCGTTCCCACCTCTACCACCGATTGGTGCATCTCCGCTTTGACCCGTTCCTGAAGAATGAGTTGGCCCTTTTCCAAAAGTTCAGCCTGAATATGCGACCGCAGATCCCGAGTTTCCGGATCGATCGTCTGATATTCCTCTTCAATTCCGATAGTGAATGTAGGTTTCATGGCCAATATAAAGCTGAAACAAGTCGAGGTGGCCCATCCTCTCGCGTTTCTTTGCGAAAGGGGCCAATCACGCCTAAACAGTATAACAACGACGCCTAGCGCGCTGCTCAGAAGCTATGATGCGCCTGGAACCAGGACAACCACAGGAAAAGGCCCACAAGAATGAGCATTAATGCACTCAATAAACCGGAGACGATAACAAAGAAGCTACGCATCCAATGCCCGGAAGAAAATGCTCGTAGCAATAAGATCATTGCCACCACTTGGCCGATCACGATCGCGCCGACGCCCCACACAACAAATATCTCGGTCAGACCGCCAGCCACTGCGCCAATCCCGGTTGCCCTTTGCCTTAACAGAGAGTGTGCGAGGCCAACCAGGATTGGGGCCCAAGGCACCCATGCCAGTACCACACCCCAGAGAAAGCGTTTTTTCTTTAGCTCGTCGTCCACTCAGTGCCCATCATCCTGTCTAAGCTCTGCTTTCCAGGGTGGTACACGCGCAACCGGAAGTTCTATCTACTTCGCCACCTTCCCCCGCTTTCGCTCCGCCACCCAGCCCGGTTCTCCCTTACGCTCTCCCTTATCAGCCGGAACCTTACCCGCCAGGTACGACGCCCACCGCATCTCCCTCGCCGGATCTTCCCCCGTCACCGCCATCTTCACGGCCATCTCCGCCACCGCGTTCACAATCCAGTCAAAATTCTCCTGCCCCACCGACGTAATCTCCGCATCGGGCGCGGGATTCAGAAAATCGATCGCATACGGCACTCCAGCCTCTACGGCAAACTCCACCGTGTTCAAGTCATACCCCAACACGCGGCACAAAGTCAGCGCGTCTTTTTCGATTCTGGCCTTTAAAGCTTCCGTTGACGGCGGCGGATTCCCCTTCACATAGCGCTCATGATGCGGCAGCCGCGGATCGTATTTCATGATGTGCACTTTTTCCTGCCCCACCACATAGCAGCGGTAATATTCGTCAAAGACCACGCCGTGTTGCAGCGTCATGCACAAATCGCCCGTGTTGTTGTAGTGCTGGAAAAATTCCTCCGGCGAGTGCACGTGATAGACATGTTTCCATCCCCCGCCGGAATACGGCTTTAGAAAAGCAGGGAAGCCGACATAGTCGAACAACTCCTGCCAGTTCAGCGGATAAATCAAATTCCGCATCGACCGGTCGGTCGTCCCTTCCGGATGCTTGTTATGCGGCAGAATCACCGTCGGCGGAATCGCCACACCCAGCTTATCTGCTAGCGCATAATTAAAAAACTTGTCGTCCGCCGTCCACCAGAACGGATTGTTCACCACAATCGTCCCGTGCAGCGCCGCATTCTTCAGGTAAGCGCGATAGAACTGAATGTCCTGCGAAATCCGGTCGATGATCACCGCATACTTCTGCGGTTCGTCCATCCGAATCCCGCCGATCTGCACAAATTCCGCCGTCACATCCTCGACCTTCATCGAGTTAATCTTCTCCACCAGCGCCGGCGGAAACGTATTCTCCATCCCAAATAAAATGCCGATTTTCTTCACAGATTCATCTCCAAATAAAATTTGTTTTCCTTAGATTTGTCATTCTGCGCTATCTGCCCCGCTCGAAGCCGGAGATCACTTCTTGCCCACTGGCCGCTAATCACTGAGCACTGCTCTCAAAAATACTTCTCCGCCATCCTCAACCACAACGGCCAGTCATGCTTCGAGTTATCCCCAAAAATATCCAGCCAGTGCGGCACTCCTTTGCCATTCAAAATCGCTGAAAACTTCACATTCTGGTCCAGGCAAATATCCCAATCCGCAGATCCCAGCACAATCTTCATCTGCCGGTAGCGGCTCAAAAACCAGTCATCATTCTGATTCGGGAGATAATCCGGCGGGCAATTGAAGTAGCAATCGTCGTCATAATATCCATCCAGAAATTGGTGGATATCGAACGCCCCGCTCATGCTCACGCAATGCGTCACCACATCGGGATGTTTCAAAGCAAAATTCACCGCGTGATACGCGCCAAAACTGCATCCCGTCATCGCCAGCCGCGGCGTCTGATTCTTCCACCGGATAAACGGCAACATCTCATGCAGAATGTAACGCTCATACTGCAAATGCCGGAGCACCCGCACCTTCGGATGCACGCCCTTGTTGTACCAACTCTCCGTATCCACGGCATCCGGGCAAAACACCTGCAACTCCCCGCGTTCGATTTTGCCCGCGAGCACGCCAATCATCCCGCGATCTTCGTACTCGAAAAATCTGCCCATCGATGTCGGAAACACCAGTAGCGGCGTCCCCGCATGTCCATAGACGAGCATTTCCATGTCCCGGTTCAGTTCCTGGCTGTATCTCTTAAGATATTCTCGATTCATTTTGTCGGCGGTCCGGCGAACGCAATATCTTACCTGAACACACAACCAAGACCGGAAGTTATTCCACTCTTACTCAGTTGCGGCGTTCCTAACCGCCATCAAATGATATCGTGATACGAGATATGTCGTGGAAGATCCCCCATCTGATTCCTCGTTCGGCTCCCATGATTCTGCTCGTTCTGACGCTCGCCGCCGTCACTGGTTTCGCCGCCGTCAGCCATCTTGTTACTCGCTATACCGCCAACCAGCAAGCGCGCGGCCGCAAGCTTTACGAGGTAGGCCTGCAAAGCGCCAAGGCCGGGCAGTTCGATGATGCCATTGCCGCGTTCCGCGCCGCCCTCACCTGCGATCCCAGCAATTCGCAATACCAGCTCAGCCTCGCCCGCGCCTTGCGCGATAGCAACGTCCCACGTCGTCTCGACGAAGCCGAGTCCTACCTCCTCGCTCTTTGGCAGCGTACTCCCCAGGATGCCGCCGTCAATCTCGCGCTGGCCCGCGTCGCCGCCCACCGCGGCTCCATCGAGGACGCGACCCGCTACTACCACAACGCTATGTATGGAGTCTGGAATGCCGATCTCGATGCCAATCGCAATCGCGCCCGCATCGAACTGATCCAGTTTCTACTCAAACAGGGCGCGCGCGCCCAGGCCGATTCCGAACTCATCGCACTCGCCGCCGCTCTGCCGCCCGATCCCGCCGAGCATCTTGAAGCCGCGCAACTTTTTCGGGAAGCTCTCGATTATCCCGGTGCGCTCGCCCAGTACGAAGAAGTCCTCCATCTCGATCCCGGCAATTCGAACGCTCTCGCCGGAGCCGGCGAAACCGCCTTCCTCTCCGGCAATTACCGCGGCGCCGAGCGCTATTTGCACAGCGCCGTCAATGCCAATCCGTCCGATGCGGACGCTCGCCAACTCCTCGAGTCCACCGATTTGGTTCTCAGCTCCAATCCATTTCATAGCCACATTTCGGATGCCGAACGCAACCGCCGTATCACCACCGCCTTCGCCCAAGCCGAAGACCGCCTCACTCGCTGCGCCCAACAATCCGGCGTAGACCTCAAGGCCACTGGCAGCCTTTCTCCGCTTCCCGGATTGCAAGCCCGCTGGCAGCTCGCCAAACCCGATCTGGATTTGCTGCGCTCTCCCGCCGAAACCGATCTTCCCGATGCGATCATGGATGTGGTCTTTCAAATTGAGCAACAGACCGCTACAAGTTGTGGCCAACCGCAAGGCCTCGACCTGGCTCTTTTGCTGATCTCCCAAAAGCGCGAGGCCGCCAGCCAATGAGCGAAGCTGGCAATGCTCCCCTCGTGGACTCATCCGCTACATCCACCACCGGCACGCCCATGGCGCGTATAACCACGTCGCGTCGCCTGTTCTCCACCCTCGAAGGCGTATTCCACGAAGAAGTATTTTTTCTGATCCTCTCCGTCTTTATCGGAATTTTCTCCGGTCTTGCCGTCGTCTGTTTCCGCCTCGCTATCGACTGGATGCACCTTGCCCTGCTCGGTCCGCTCCCGCAAACCCATAGCTGGCGCTTGTTCGTGGTTCCATCGGTTGCCGGGCTCGTTGTCGCGGCCCTCGTGATGCGCGTCTTTCCCGGTATTCGCGGCAGCGGTGTCAACCAGACCAAATCCGCGCTTTACATCTTCAACGGATTCATTCCGTTTCGTACCGCCGTCGGAAAATTCATCTGCGCCGGAATCGCCATTGGCTCCGGTCAATCGCTCGGCCCCGAAGATCCCTCGCTACAAATCGGCGCCAGCATCGCTTCCGCCCTCGGACGCCAGCTCGAAATCTCCCGCGAGAAACTTCGCCTGATGGCTCCGGTCGGCGCCGCCGCCGGTCTGGCCGCCGCTTTCAACGCGCCCATCTCGGCCGTACTGTTCGTCATCGAAGAAGTCATCGGACGCTGGAGCGCGGGCATTCTCGGCTCCGTCGTTCTTTCGGCTGTTGCTAGTGTTGTAGTCGTACGCTCGTTTCTCGGCAGCGAACCGCTTTTCCGCATTCCTGTTACCACCTTTAAACGCCCTTCCGAACTCATCGCCTACGCGGTCCTCGGCAT
Organism: uncultured Acidobacteriaceae bacterium; assembly: GCA_963818235.1. Lineage (GTDB taxonomy): Bacteria > Acidobacteriota > Terriglobia > Terriglobales > Acidobacteriaceae > Sulfotelmatobacter. Next base: position 1,049,258 of record CAWFRI010000002.1, on the reverse strand, counting down.
TGTCGGAGGCCTGGCCTCGGTCGCATTTGCCAAAGCCATCGGCTACTTCCGCCCGATTCTCAAAGCAATGCCGCGCTGGACCCAATATCTTCAACCCGCCGTCGCCGGACTTCTCGTCGGCTTCGTCGGTTTCCTTGGTTTTCCTCAAGTCATGGGTGCAGGCTACGACTCCATGGACCAGGCCATGCACGGCCAGTACGCCTGGAAAGTTCTCGCGCTCCTCGCCCTTTTCAAAATTATCGCCACCACGGTTTCCTTCGTGAGCGGAACTCCCGGTGGGATGTTCGCTCCTACGCTTTTTATCGGAGCCATGCTTGGTGGAGCTGTCGGCGACATCGAGCGTTTCTACTTTCCCCACCTCACCGGCTCTACCGGTACCTACGTCCTTGTTGGCATGGGCGTGCTCTTCGCCGGATTCCTGCGCGTCCCCATGACCTCCGTCTTTATGGTCCTTGAAGTCAGCGGCAACTACGAAATCATCGTCCCCGTCATCGTCGCCAATACTTTTTCTTACCTGGTCTCGCGCAGCCTGCAAAGCATCCCCATCTTCGACCTGCTCACCCGCCAGGATGGACTCATCCTGCCCTCGCTCGAGGAAGAGCGGGAGGAGACCATTCTGCGCGTCGAAGACGCCATGCTTCCCGTTCCCGAAGCCATTCTCAACGCGCAGGATTACGTCGATGCCAACTTCCGCCGGGTTCAGAATTCCGCCGGCGCCACTTTTCTCGTGCGCATGCATCCCAGCGGATGGAGCACCGTCGACCGTGACCAACTCGAGCGCCTTTACCGCGAGGGCAAAGGAGAACTCACGCTGGCCTCAGCGCTTAAACCGCAGTCTCTGCCAAGTCTTTATCCGGATCTTCCTCTCGATTCAGCGCTCCACTACGTCAACGACTATCCACTCATCCCCGTAGTCAATCGCGCTGACTCTCACCGTCTGGAAGGCGTCGTCTCCCGCGAATCGGTCTTTCAGAAATACGGCAGCCGCCGCGCCATCGAAGTCCCTCACGACGATGCGCTCTAGCTGCCGCCGCACCGGGTGCCGTATGAAAACTCCGCGGCAATAAAAATCCCGCCCCTTGCGGAGCGGGTTATTCGGGGGGAAATCTAAAACTTACTTACCAACCAATGCGTGATCTACACCTACGCCGGTACACAAATCATAACCAGTCGTCGCGCTGTGCGTGCCGCAACTGCCGGAAGTGATATCCGTAAAGTCGGAAGTGTTGCTCATGTTGCCGTAGATCTCGGTGTTCTCGGCATTGCTGCTGCTGTTGAACGTCCCGGCATTGTTGATGATTCCAGCCAATGAGGGCGAAGCCACGCTGGTCCCATAAACTTCCAGCCAGCCGCCGTAGCAGCTCGAGTTATAAACCGCTACCGGCGATCCGCCGCTGGAGTCGAACGATAGATCCGGCGTGCCACGATGCGTGCCCACTACACCCGAAACGCTGCTCTGAAACGATGGCCGGGATTCATACTTGCTCGTTCCTCCGCCCCCGTCACTCCATGCGGTCTGGTTTGTGTAGTCTCCGCTGCCGTTGCGATTGACTTGTGTGCCGCCGGCTGAAACCACGTTTACCGATGCGCTAGGATAAATCACGCCTGGCGAATCGCCTGCCGAAGCAAAGTACACCACGTCCGATTGCGTGAAGTAATGATCCGAACCGGTCTCACCACTGGTTTCGCTGCCGCCCCAGCTCATTGACACTTCGCCTCGTCCGCCATGAGCCGCGATGTAAGAGTTCGCCGCCGTCACCCCCGCATACAATGCGCTGTTGGACGACGAAGCCGCTTCCATCAGAACGATCTGCGCATTCGGCGCCATCGCATGTGCCCATTCGATGTCCAGCGATTCCTCTCCGTTCCATCCGTTGCTGCACCCGTTCGACGGTTTACGCCCGGTGGCATATTGTACGGAGAAGTTCGGCGCCGGCAGTCCGAATTCGGTCGAGAAAGTCGCCAGGTCAGCGGCCGCGCTCGTGTAGTCATACGCATCCACAATCACGATGACTCCGCTTCCTCCCGTCGGAACCGAACTGCTGGTTGCAATCGGACATCCGCTGAGCGGCGCCGGGACCACGTCGTACACGCAGCCCAGCGAGGCTGGTGTTTCCCCTCCAGGATTGCCCACTGGCTCGATCACTCCATTCGGAGCGTAGATTATGTAGTTAGTGTGCATTCGGACCCCAACGTCCTCGGGCCTCTCAATGCTCGAATCCGGAACGATGCCGTTGCCTCGTCTGACTTGCGCTGAGACCAGGCTTGCGGCGGCAAGCATAGCTATGCTCAAAACGATTCTCTTACGCATTTCATCCTCCTAAGGATTGTTTCATCACGAGTAGCGCTGACGCCCGTGCTAATCCTGAGCGACCGCACGCCGCGGATCACTGAGCCCCACGATTTTGATCTTGCCGCCGAAATCAAGTCAAATCGCCGATCCGGTTTTCTGTTCGTTTTTCGTAAAATTAATTTAAGCAAAAAAGCCCATCCCTTTGCGGGACGGGCTTTTCAGTTGCTTTAGGAATGCTCGATCTTACTGTCCGTTCTGGCAGACCTGCGTAAACGGATAATTCTGCAAACTCCACCAGTCGTTTACCGATGTGCTGGGAGTTTGTCCAAAGTATTTCAGGAAAACCAGATCCTGAATGTGATAGCTGTAACCCTTAATGGTGTAGATGTAATCGCCATAGTCGGTCGTGCCTTCCAGCGGGTCGCCCACTTCCAGAATTCCCCCTCTGCAAGCCGGCGGCACCGTCAGCACATTATCAACGTACGGATCGTCCATCCACTCTCCCAATTCATGCGAAAGAGCCGATACGTCGGAAGAGAATACCGTTACCGTCGACGACTGATCCATGAACGAGAACTGAGCATAGCTCTGTGGACTGGTCGCGCTGCCATATGCATCGTGGAATCCGCCGATGCAGCATCCCCCGAAGTTTGTAGTCTCCGATAGATAAACGTTGTAGGTGATGAAGATCGCCAGCGCACTGGGAGTGATCTGCTTGTACTTCCCAATCCACGTCGGCGCCTGCTCGGTGAACCAGTTGAAGCTCACGATTCCGAGAGTCTCCGGTGGGCCGTAAGAAGATTTGCCGACCGCGCCTTCATTGGTCGGAACCGATACCGCAAGCTCCGGTAAAACGGTCGCCTTCCCCAACAGCACGTGATAATCAGTATTGGTCATCACGTCGGTCCAGAAATTTCCCCGCTGGAACGCGTCTTCATATTGCGTTTTTCCCAGGTCCGTGCCGCCTTGAACGTAGTCAACGCTGCTCTGGAAAATCGGCGACAGCACGGTTTGCTGCGTAACCGTATTTCCCGAGGGCAGTTTGTGCGCCGGATCGAATACTTTCGTCTGCGTTCCCTGCGTGAAGGTCAGCTTCATCGGAATGATGTACACCGGCACGGTGGTCGACAGGTTGGTGGATGAGGGGTCGGTTCCTACCATCACGAACTTCGTGGTCGTGCCCGAGTAGGTGTAGGAGCCGTTCCACGTCGTCAGGGGCGTGGTGGGCTCAACGCTCTGGTTATAAACCGGGCGTGGGTGGGCGAACATGGGATGTTGAGTCTTCTGGTCCTGGCCAAAAGCGGTGCTGGCCGCAGCCATCACCAAAAGCGCAGCGAATACGCTGAGCGCATTGCATCGTTGCTTCATTCGTTGAAGTCTCCTTGATTTTGACAAGCCGGTTGGATCGGTTATTCGAAAGTCCGACGGTGCTCCTCATCGGGTTTCAAGATCGAACGATTCTCTTTGCTTTTATTCTTCCCGTCAACTGTGCAACTTCCTTCATCTCCGCAAAGCCCCGTCCGGCGGGCTCTCCGAAGTGGATCGCCTGTTTGTGCGCAAAAAGCTGCACACTTCCGCCATCCCCATTTACTCATCACACATTTTTACAATTCTCTGCTTCACGAACCGAATAAGAGCGAGTACTATGCCCGAAGCCTGAGAAGCGTCCCCACGCATTCAATTCATTCCGGGGCACTCCCCTAGCACGCAACAGAATCAGTCCGTCAAACCCTAAGGAGAATTCGTGATTCGAAAAATAGGTGTATTTCTGCTCGCGCTCGCCGTGATCGTGCCAGCTTTGAACACTGTTTCCCAGGCCCAGCCCAAAACCCTTCTTACTCGGCACGTGCGCGAAGTCGTTCTTAACCGGCAGGCTCCCTCCATCGGCCGCTTGCCCGCAACCCAGACCCTCAAGTTCGACATCGTTCTTCCCATGCGCGATCAGGCGGGCTTCGAGAGCTTCCTCAAGGAACTCTACGATCCTTCCAGCCCCTTCTATCACCGCTACCTCACCCCGCAGGATTTCACCGCGCGCTTTGGTCCCACCCAGGAAAGCTATGACGCACTGATTCATTTCGCCATCGCCAATGGCTTTACCGTACTCGGTGGGTCGCGCGATTCCATGGACGTTCAATTCAAGGCTCCGGTGGCCAGCGTCGAGTCGGCCTTCCACGTAACCCTGAACGTTTACCAGCACCCAACCGAAAGCCGCACCTTCTTCGCTCCCGACCGCGAACCCTCGGTTGATCTGCCCTTCCAGCTATGGCACATCACCGGTTTGGACAACTATTCCATTCCGCATTCCCTCCTCGCGAAGAGAAATGAGAATGTGCAGTCCAATGCCACTACCGGATCCTGCCCTCAGGCATCCTTCTGCGGCAGCGACATGCGCGCAGCCTACTACGAAGGAACAGCTCTCACCGGCGCCGGACAGAACATCGGTTTGTTGGAGTACGCCGGCTTTGATATCGCCGACGTAAACACCTACTACACCAACGCGAAACAAACCAGAACCGCCGCCGTTACCGGTATTTCTACCGACGGAACCAACGTCCTTTGCACTGAAAAGCAAGGCTGTGACGATACCGAACAGACCATCGACATCACGCAGGCCCTCGGCATGGCACCGGGTGTGACCACGGTGTACGTGTATGTGGGATCCAGCGATACCGCAATACTGGGTGGCATGTCTACCGATACTCCTTTACCTTTGAGTTTGAGCTCGTCGTGGACTTGGAGTCCGGCGGACCCTAATACCGATGATCCTTACTTCCAGAAGATGGCTGCTCAAGGCCAGAGCTTCTTCCAGGCGGCTGGCGACAGTGCCGGTTATAGAGGCAGTGCTCCGTGGCCGGCAAATTCCGCCTACGTGACCGCTGTCGGCGGTACGGACTTGGATACCCAAAGTGCAGGCGGTCCTTGGGCATCTGAAACTGTCTGGTCGGATGGTGGTGGCGGCTGGGGGACTAATATTACGATCCCCTCGTGGCAGGTCACCGCGGCCGACGACTGCAATACACTCGGCGGCTCTTGTTCCAAAACCGATCGTGATGTCCCCGACGTCTCGGCCAACGCGAATTTTACCTTTTACGTTTGCGCCGACCAAACCACTTGCACAGCCAACTATTATGGCGGAACCAGCTTTGCCGCTCCTATGTGGGCTGGCTACCTGGCTCTTACCAATCAGCAGGCAGCCGCTAACGGCGATACCGCGCCTGGCTTCCTGAACTCAATCATCTATCCGCTGAATCTTGCCAATAATGATGTCGACTTCCACGACATCACCAGCAGTGCGAACGGCAGCAACGGCTTTAGCTGCGTAGCTGGTTACAACATGTGCGGAGGCTGGGGCAGCCCGAACGGAAGCGCCCTTATCAACGCTCTCGCACCTGTCGCTGCTGGCGACTTCACGATCGCTGCCGCCCCGAACAAGATTAAGATCGCTCAGGGTGCCACCGGTCTCTCCAAAATAACCACAACCATATCGGGCGGTTTCGATTCCGCAATCGCCTTATCCGCCACCGGTCAGCCAACTGGCGTAACCGTAGCCTTCAGACCCAGCTCCATCGCGGCGCCGGGCTCGGGCACCGCAACCATGCAAATCAAGGTCGCTTCGACCGCTAGTACTGGGCTTAGCACCATTACCATAACCGGCACCGGCGGCGGTGTGACCCAATCCGCGACGGTCAAGATCGACGTCACCAACTAAAGAAATAAACGCAAGCCTCGACGGTCTTCAGGAGCGTCGAGAAACAAACAGCCCGGACTTAACGTCCGGGCTGTTTTCTTTGTCCGTAACATCTGCAAATGATTATCGCTGGACGCTTCTCCCAGCTGGTTTCGGGAAGGGAGATGTTAAGTCTACCTTCAATGATACAGCTTGTAGTGAATTCGTCCCTCGCTTCAATGCCCATCCGTACGCTTATACGCCGTGTACTTAATCACCTGCCGTAAATGAAGCGGTCCGGCAGGGAAGTGCAGCGTATCGTCCGACCGCGTGTACGCTGGAAACCAGAATCCATCCACCTGTTGCCGGTAAGTCACAAACGTCGGTTGCAAGTGCGTGCGTTCGTGCTTCTTCACGGGAATTTTGTCCGGACCGCTTTTGCCGCATACTTTTACAATCTGGAAATCCTGAGCATCAACCCATATCCGCCCGTCAAAATATCGCTTGCCGGCTTCTTCTTTCTTCGCTTCTACGTGGAACACATAGGTATCCAGGTCGTCGACGTGCTGCTGTCCGGCATAAGTGAGGTTGTATTGCGGCAGATCGTCACTCGCCAGCACCAGTGGCATGAAAACGCGTATCTCTTCCATGTCATTCTGCTCTAGCTGAATTCCCCGCAACGACGACTGCGCCGCAAACGTCACCTCTTCGCTGCGCCTGCCCTTCGCGTCGTACGAAACGGTGGTGACTTCGTGAAATTCTCCCGTCACGCTTGCTCCGGTCAGCGACTGCATAAGCACATCCTGCTTGTAGGTGTAGTGCTGGCGGGCAGCTTTCACCGCCGCCTCCGCCGATCCAAACTTCTTGATCACATCCTCCACGCTCATGGTTTTCGGCGGAGAGAAATCCAGCAGCCCATTTCCTTCCTCACAATTCGTCTGCGCCTGCAATTCGATTGGAACCAGTAAAATCGGCAACAGCAACGCCGCCACGAAAAGCGCCACGCGATGTACCGTTCTCAATTCAGAGACCCATGCTTGTGCGGCCAATGCTTCAGAGACAAACCTTTTTTCTTCCATCCCCGCGAACCTCCGGCGCGGAAACAATACACCCCCGCGCCAGAGCTGTGCAAACCAAATTTGGTAATCCCCACACGGCGCACTTTTCCCTATATATGCAAACTCTTTCTCATTCCCGGCTGCCCAACCTTCTAACCTGAATAAAGCCCACCACCATTTGGCATAGTGATTGCCCTACTAAGCTCCGAAAGCGTTAGGATCCCCCGGATAAGGATCAACATGAAAATCACGATTTTTGCTCTATGTTTTTTCTGCGCCACCGCCGCCTTCGCACAGGTTGGCCAAAGCGCCATCAGCGGCACCCCACAACCCATCATCATGCAGGATCATCCCCTGCATGCCGAAGCGCACGCTATGGGAAACGAGACCACCCTTCTCGGCGACACCACCTACAGCTACGCGCAGGGCGAACAGCCACTCTGGGAGTTCGGCTCCGACCGCCGCTACGAAGCCCCGCTCGGCGATATCGCCCGCGCCTACCGCAAGACTCATGTCTTCGACAAGAAGGCAACGAAAGTCTCTGAAAATTACTAAGGGAAATCTTAGGAAATAAATCCAGGAAAGAACTTCTACTCGCCTGCGCCCATCATCAGGATGGGCGTGGTCGGCGCAGCCGATCCCGCTTCGTTCTCCACCGTGATCGCAAACGCCTTGGCTTCCGTCCCCGCCGGCAGAGGAGGATTCACCACGCTCCCACTTCCATGCGCATCTGGCTTGAACGTTCCCGCGGGAATGGGGCTCCCGCTGGTCGGTATCAGCCACAATTCGTAAGCCTTCTGCGGCGGCAGTGCAGGCATGTTGTTCGCCAGGAAAACCAAGCTGCCTCGACTCCGCAGATAAAACGCCTTACCCTGCGGTTGTGGCGGAGTCTTCGCCGCCACCAGCGTTACCCGCTGCGCCTCTGGTTCAAGAATCGGAGCCGCAACTTTTCTCAACTCCTCCAGTTGGCGCGCACTCTCCGCCTCGCGCGAACTTGCCGAAGCTACAGTCGCCCGCAACACTGCATTATCTCGCCACAACGAAACCGCAAACAAAATGACCGCCGCCGTTGCCGCCCACCCCAACCATCCCCACCAGGACTGGCGAGACGAAGATTTCCCAGACGATGCGGGAATCGACCGCGGTTCACGCGCCACCGCATCCAGCAACCGCTGCCGCGCCCTCTGCGGAGGCCTCGGCCCCGCTGCCGACATTGCCAGCAGCGCCGTATCTCCCCGGAGTTGTTCCAGCTCCAGCCGGCACGTCGCACACGTCGCCAGGTGCTGGTCAAGCTTCGCCCGTTCCTCTCCCCGCAGCGCATCCAGCGCATACAGTGCGAGATCCTCGGCGTATTGTTCGTGCTCGCTCATCGTCTACTCAATCAAACTCAGTTAGGACAGCCACCCCACCCGCCCGCGAACCGCAGTTCCGTTCTTTTCTTACGCACTTTGCTCAACTCTGAAACGCCTTTCTCAAAGTCATCAATCCCGCTCGAATCCTCGTCTTGATCGTTCCCAACGGCTCTCCCGTTTTCTCCGCAATTTCCGAGTGGCTCATGCCTTCCCAGTAAGCCATCTCCAACGCCCCGCGCTGCGCCGGAGCCATCTCTCCCATCACTCCGCGCACCTTCGCCGCCGCCCGCGACAGCTCTGCCGCTCCGGCCAGGTCTGGCGCTACCGACAACACTACATCTTCAATATCTGTTTCTGGACGTCGTTTTCTGAGGGAGTCAATGGCCCGGTTGCGTGTAACCACCGCCAGCCAGCTTGCCAGACTTCCGCGCGCCGCATCGAACGCATTCGGATTCCGCCACAGCTGCAAAAACACCTCCTGCAGCACGTCTTCCGCCGCGCCCGTATCTCCCAGCACGCGCAATGCTACCGCATATACCACGGAAGAGTAGCGGTCATAGAGCTCCGCCATGGCTCCCTGATCGCCGGTCTTCAGGCCGGTAACCATAGCCAAATCTGCCGGAACACTTTGTCCTCGCGGGATCGACAAACGCTCTCGCTCTTCCTTCACTAGATATACGAAAACCTAACCGAAACTGGATTGCCCTGTTTCCTCTGTGAACCTCTGTGTCGTCGGTGGTAAAGGTTGTTGGCTCTTTTGCCTGCTACCGGCTAACCCTCACTGGCTCAACTTGATCGCCAACTGCCGCTCTGGCGGCGTCATCTGGCTCCATAGTTGTTGCAGATCGTCCTGCAGCGTCTGGTTGTCCGGCTGCTTGTGCAGGGCCATTGCAAACCACCGGTAAGCCGTTGGCAAATCCCGCGGAGTGCAAGTGCCACTGGAGTATAACGTTCCCAAAGTAATCATCGCCTTCGGGTTCGCCTGCGCCGCCGGTTTCAGCATCCGCAATCCCACGTCGCAATCCTGCGGTACCCCGCGTCCGTAAATATAACGCTCCGCTTCAGCTGTGGTATCCACCGGCGTCGCCGGAGTCGGTTTACGCTCCCGTGTCCGCGCCGCAGATGGCTTCGCCGCTGCTGGTGCAGCGGAGGATGGTGCGGCACGCGATTCAGCTTTCGCCGGTCCTGCCCCAGCATCTTCCGCCGAATCGGCTTCCGAAGATTTTTCTGCGGCAGAGTTCTCCTGCGGCTTACCAGTGGAAGAATTGTCTTGAGGTGCGCTTGCTGTAGGCGATGTTCCCGATGAGGCTGAAGCAGCCGGCTGCGCTCCCGCGTCCGTTCCTGCCGATGCATTATTGCCGGCGGGAGACGACGTCGCAGTGCCGTTCGCGGCAGAGTCCGGTGTAGAGGTAGTTGCGGCCGTCGTAGCCGGATTCGCCGGATTTCCAGCCGCCGAATTCTGACTCGCAGCACTCGAACTATCGCCACTTGGCGCTGCAGGAGTCGCACTCGGCGCGCTCGCTGAATCCGGCGCATTCTCCGCAGAGTGTGTCGCAGCCGCCGGCTTCAGGAAGTTGAACCCTCCCTGTTTCCAGCGCAAGTATCCGAAGCCGCCAATCAAACCCAGCGCGATCACAACCACGAGCAATTTTCCCCAACCCCGTTTCGGTTCTTCCTCTTCCAGAAGGTAATCCAGATTTCCCGAGCGATGGGCGTCGTACCCGCTCCCTGCATTTCCTTGCAAACCATCTCCGCTCCGGCTATCCGGCGGACGGTTCAATCCCAAAAACGATGGCCCATACACCACTGGACTAATATCGGCTCTGGGCGCAGCAATTGGGTCGACAATCGACTTGGTACTGACCGGCGTAGCAGGCGGAGCAAATGGAGCGATGGGCGCCGTCGAAGTGCTGACCGGCGTACGCGGAGTCCCCCTGGGCGTAGTGGGCGGATTCGCCACAGGCACTGGATCGTTCGTAGCTCGTGCAGGTATCCGAATTTCTTCCGGCACACTAACCTGATCTTCGCGCCGTCCCGTGCTCGGTGTAACCGGAACGTGCGCTTGCGCCCTTGGTACCAGCGGAGCCCCACACATCCCGCAGAAGCGGTTACCTTCAGAATTCTCATTTCCGCATCGTCCGCAACGCACAAACCCTCCCAAACTCTCTCCCTAGATTAACTCAGACCCTCATGCCTAGCGAGTACGATGCATGTTCCTCACCCGCCGCCGACGGAATTAAAACTGGCCACTAACAACTAGCCGCTGACCACTGCCTTTCATGCTATGCTGCGCAAAACTCAACATCGCTCCTCAGGACGCCTCGTGCTCATCGAACTGCGCCTCGAAAACTACGCCGTCATCGACAACGCAGCCGTCGAGTTCGCCTCCGGCCTCAATTTGCTCACCGGAGAAACCGGCGCCGGAAAATCCATTCTTATAGATGCTCTTGCCCTGCTTCTCGGCGACAAAGCCTCCAGCGAAATCATTCGCACGGGCGCGGACCGTGCCGTCGTCTCTGCCGTATTCGAGTCCGCAGGCATCTCCGAAACCGCTATCGATAAAATCCTCGAGCACAATGGTCTCGACGAATCCGAAGACGGTTCTCTAATCGTCCGCCGCGAAATCTCGGCCTCCGGCAAAGGCCGTGTCTTCGTCAACAATCAAGCCGCAACTGTTGCCGTTCTGCGCCAGCTTGCGCCTCATCTCGCCACCATCCACGCCCAGAACGAATCGATACTGTCATTTGACCCTCCCTCCCGCCTTGCATTGCTAGACAACTTTGCCGCCAGCCAACTCGATCCCGTTGCCTCCGCTTTCGCCGGTTGGCACGAAATCCGCGCCCGCATCGAACAGCTAGAGCAGGGCGAACAGGACCGCCTCCGCCTCGTCGATCTCTGGACGTTTCAGAGCCGCGAAATCGAAGAAGCAAAATTGCAACCCGGCGAAGACGAGCGCCTCGAAACCGAAAAGCGCGTCCTCGCCAATGCAGAAAAAATTTACAACGCCGCAATGCAAGCCTTCGATCTCCTCTATGAAGGCGACGCCTCTACATCCGCTTCTTTGCGCTCGGCGCAAAAGCAGATCGCCGAACTCGCCCGCTACGAACCCAAATTTCAGGAAGCTCTCGCCGCCCTCGAAACCGCGCGCATTACCGTGGAAGATGTCGGCGCCACCGTCCGCGATTATGCCGGAGGCATCCACGCTTCTCCCGAACATCTGGCCGAAGTCGAAGACCGTCTCGCCTCCGTTGACCGCCTCAAACGCAAGTATGGTCCCACTCTCGATGAAGTAGTCGCCTTTGGCGCCGAAGTCGCCCGCAAACTTTCCGAGGTCGAAAATAAAGATGAAATCCTGTGCGAACTCCGCGCCGATTTAGCCAGAGCCGCAACGGAATACTTGAGAGCTGCACGCTCGCTATCAAAAACGCGCCATGACGCCGCCGGCAAACTCGAAAAATTGGTCGAATCCGAAATCAACGATCTCGCCATGAAGTCCGCATTCCGTATCGACCTGACGACCGCCGAAGAAGAAGGGAATTGGTCCGCAACCGGAATCGATCAAGCCCTCTACATGATCTCGACCAACCCCGGCGAACCCATGCGCCAACTGGAGCACATCGCCTCCGGCGGAGAGCTCTCCCGCGTCATGCTCGCCCTGAAAGTCAGCGTGGAAAGCAGTGTGGCGCGGGCGCCCTCGCCTGCGAAAGCCGCCGCGCGCACTCAGCCCCAGCGCACTATGGTCTTCGACGAAATCGATACCGGCATCGGAGGCCGCGCCGCCGAAGCCGTCGGCAAGAAACTGAAATCACTCGCCCGCTTCAATCAAGTTCTCTGCGTCACTCACCTCCCGCAAATCGCCACGTTCGCTGACCACCACTACGTCATCGAGAAAAAAGAGCGCAGCGGCCGCACCCGCACCACCATCCGACCAGTCTCCGGAGAAGAGCGCACCGAAGAAGTTGCCCGCATGTTAAGCGGTGCCAAGCTCACCGACACCTCCCGCAAACATGCCGAGCAAATGATTAAATCCAACGGCTAGCCTAGGTAACTAATGAAAAATCCCATGCAATCCGAAGGGTAGAACAGGCCCTCAATGGCGACGTTCTCAATCGGACAAGCGAAGGCGCAGTGGTCAAGGCTGATCGCTAGGGCTTCCCGTGGTGAAGAGATAATCATTACTCGCTGGAAACGACCGGTCGTGAAGCTGGTGGCCTTGCCGAGACCGAGGAGCACGCAGAAAAGCCGAGGATGTTAAAAGCCTAATTTTCGTGCCCTTCGAAGCATTCGAGCCAATGCGCTGAGCGCTCATTCATTCTACTCGCTGCTCCCATTGCCTCTTCACTGCTAATCCACGCCCTTTCTGCACCTTACGTTGACCAGAACGGTCCTTTCCAGTAACTTATAAGTATCCGCAAAATGGGGACCGTGTACCCTGATCGTACATCTTTCAGGTCCTTAATTTTGCATCGCACAAGGTCCAGGGACGATCTCATCAGTGGGAGCTTAACGTTGCCAAACAGTCAGGGAAAGACTTTACTTTTGCTCAAGCCGCGTGGCTTCTGCGCCGGAGTGGTCCGTGCCATCGACGTCGTCCGCATCGCCCTCGAGGCCTTCGGCCCGCCGATTTATGTCCGCAAAGAGATCGTCCACAACAGTTTTGTCGTTGACGAACTCCGCGGCAAGGGCGCGATTTTCGTCGATAGCGAAGACGAAGTCCCCAACGGTGAGCGTGTCATCTATAGCGCCCACGGCGTCTCTCCCGAAGTCCGCGAGCACAGTGCCCGCCGCGGCCTCCGCGTCATCGACGCCACTTGCCCCCTCGTCACCAAAGTTCACGTCGAGGCCGTCAAGTTTGCCAAGGAGGGCTATTCGCTCATCCTCATCGGTCACCACGATCATGATGAAGTTATCGGCACTCTCGGCGAAGCCCCGCTAGTCACGCAAGTGGTCGGCAATCCCGAGCAGGTCAAGTCGCTCACGGTCCCCGATCCCAACCGCGTCGCCTATCTCACGCAAACTACGCTGAGCCTCGACGAAACCAAAGACATCATCGCCGCTCTCAAACAGAAGTTCCCCAACATCAAAGGTCCCGCCGCGCAGGATATTTGCTACGCCACCGAAAATCGCCAGGTCGCGGTCAAGCAAGTCGCCTCGGAATCTGATCTGCTACTGGTGGTCGGTTCGGAAAACAGTTCAAACTCAAACCGTCTGGTCGAGGTCGCAAGAAATCTCGGGACCAACGCGCACCTCATCGACAGCTACCGGGATATCGAATCTCCATGGTTGACCGACGTCAAAACCATCGCCCTCACCGCCGGAGCCTCCGCCCCGGAATGTCTGGTCGAAGAAACTATAAATTTTCTTGCTACCAAGGGTTTCGACAACGTGCAGGAACTCGAAGTGATGCCGGAAAACGTCCGCTTCGGTTTGCCGCCGGAGATTGTCGAAGCCATCGCCGCCGCTCCGGCCAGCGTCACCGCGGACTGACGCCAGTTGTATCGGCGTCATCCTGAGCGCAGCCGTTCTTCAGGCGAAGCGAAGGATCTCGATCTCATCGGCACCCTCTTGGTGAGGGGCGGTGATAGGGGCGGTAATAGGATTATCGGAGAATAATTGATGGATATAAACTCCCCCGACTCTCTGCAGACCTCCGCTCCACAACTTCGCTTCGGTAAAATCGACGGCCTCTTCACCCGCGTCTCCGCGTCCATCGCGGCCGCCCGCAAGCTCCTTTTCTCCGCGCAGCACGAAGAGGGATACTGGTGTGGCGAGCTTGAAGCCGATACCACCCTCGAATCCGATTACATCCTCCTCCACACCCTCCTCGGCACAGGAGACCCCGAACGATTCCGTAAGGCCGCGAACTGGATCGTCCAGCACCAGAACGAAGATGGTGGATGGAGCATCTATGCCTCCGGCCCTTCGAACATCAGCGCCTCCGTCAAAGCCTATTTCGGATTAAAGCTTGCCGGCTACACCGCCGATCATCCCGTCCTCCAGCGCGCCCGCAAGAAAATACTCGAACTGGGCGGCGTCACCGAGGTCAACACCTTTACCAAGATCTATCTCTGCTTCTTCGGTCAATACGACTACGATGCCGTCCCCGCCATTCCCCCGGAAATCGTCCTCTTTCCCAACTGGTTCTGGTTCAATATCTACGAAATTTCTTCGTGGTCGCGCGCCATTCTCGTTCCGCTCTCCATCGCCTACGCTAAGAAACCATTCAAGAAAATACCCCGCGAGATGGGCGTTGAAGAACTCTTCCTCGGCGGCATGACCAAATCGCGCATGCATCTCCGCTGGTCGAAAAAATTAATCTCCTGGCGCAACTTCTTTCTCTTCCTCGACCGCATGACTCACTGGTTTGAGCGCGTACACATTCGGCCGCTCCGCTCCATCGCATTAAAGAGTGCGGAGAAGTGGATCCTCGAGCGCTTCGAAATGAGCGACGGCCTCGGTGCTATATATCCCTCCATAATGAACTCCATTATTGCCCTGCGCTGCCAGGGATATTCTCTCGACGACCCGCAGGTCATTCGCGCTCTCGACGAATTCGAAAAACTCGGTATCGAAGAAAAAGATACCTTCCGCATGCAGCCCTGTATGTCTCCGGTTTGGGACACCGCCTACGCCGCCTTTGCTCTCGGCGAAGCCGGAGTTCCCGCCAACGACCCCCGCATGGTCAAGTGCGCTGACTGGATTTTGCAAAAGCAGGTTCGCAACGTGGGCGACTGGCAGATCAAGAATAAGCAAGGCAAACCCGGCGGCTGGTACTTCGAGTTCAACAATGAGTTCTATCCCGATGTCGATGACACCGCCATGGTTTGCCTCGCGCTCAGCCGCGTCGAACATCCCAACGGACGCTATCAGCGCGAGTCCGTGCAGCGGGCTATTGATTGGATTCTTTCGATGCAGTGCAAGAACGGCGGCTGGGCCTCGTTCGACAAAGATAATGACAAGATGGTTTTCCAGCACATCCCCTTTGCCGACCACAACGCCATGCTCGATCCGCCCACGGTCGACATCACCGGACGAATTCTCGAGATGATGGCGACCTACGGCTACGACCAAAATCATCCTGCCATAAAGCGCGCCATCCAATTCATTCGCGACGAGCAGGAGCCCGATGGAAGCTGGTTTGGCCGCTGGGGTGTGAATTACATCTACGGCACAGCGCTGGTTCTTCGCGGCCTCGAAGCCATCGGCATGGATAACCACGAACCCTGTGTCCAGCAAGCCGCTGAGTGGCTACGGATGGTGCAGAATCCCGATGGTGGCTGGGGTGAAAGCGTCGCATCCTACGATGATCCCGCCCAGCGTGGTGTTGGCGGCAGCACACCGTCGCAAACCGCATGGGCGATCCTCGGCATCCTCGCGGTCGGCGACACCCGCAGCGACTCCGTAGCTCGCGGCATCGCCTATTTGTTGCGCACCCAAAAAGAAGACGGTTCCTGGAACGAGGATTTTTTCACCGGCACCGGCTTTCCCCGCGTCTTCTATTTGCAGTACCATCTCTATCGCCAATATTTCCCGCTGCTCGCGCTGACGACGTACGCGAAGGTGATGGAGAAAGAGGGCAATTAGCGATAGCGCGGGCCGCGCTCTCTCGTACCGCCTCCTCGTCGTCGCGGCCTTTATTACTGTGGAAGAGCGGCGCTTCAGCGCCGCGTAGAGCGTATAAAGTTATTTCGGGGCTTTAGCCCCTGCATGCAAACATTCCTCACAGGCGCTACCGGATTCCTCGGCTCCCACGTAGCCCGCGTCCTCGCCGCGCAAGGCGCCGACCTCCGCTTGCTCATCCGCCCCACCAGCAACCTTAAGAATCTCGAAGGCCTCAACGCCGAAACCGCCACCGGCGATCTTCGCGATCCCGCCTCGCTCGAAAAAGCTATGTCAGGCTGCGACACAGTCTTCCACGTTGCCGCCGATTATCGCCTCTGGCTAAAAGATCCCGCCGAGATGTACCGCTCCAACGTCGAAGGCACCCGCGCCATTCTCGCGGCCGCGCGCAAAAATAATGTCCGCTGCGTCATCTATACCTCCAGCGTAGCCACCATGGGATTCACCGGCAACGGCCGTCCCGCCGACGAAGATTCCCCCGTCTCACTCGCCGACATGATCGGCCACTACAAGCGCTCGAAATTTATGGCCGAGCAAGTCGCTCTTGAAGCCGGACGCAATGGAATGCGCGTCGTAACCGTAAATCCCACCACTCCGGTGGGCGAACAAGATATCAAGCCCACTCCCACGGGACGAATCGTCGTCGATTTCCTGAAAGGAAAATTTCCTGCCTATGTCGAGACCGGCCTAAACCTGGTCGATGTTCGCGAGTGCGCCCTTGGGCACGTTGCCGCTCTCGAAAAAGGAAGAAGTGGCGAGCGCTATATCCTCGGCGGCGAGAACCTCACGCTCAAACAGATTCTGGATAAACTCGGCGCAATCTCTGGTCTTCCCTCGCCGAAAATAAAACTTCCATACTTCGTCGCCTACGCGGCAGGTTTTTTCGATCAGACAATTTCTGGACGTTTGCTGGGCCGCGAGCCTCGCGCCACCGTCGAAACCGTTCATATGGGAAGGAAAAAAATGTGGGCCATCTCCGACAAAGCCGAACGCGAACTCGGATGGAAAATCGCCCCTGCCGATAATGCCTTGCGCCGTGCCGTAGAGTGGTTCCGAGCCAACTTCTATGCGTAAAGAGATTGCTACCCTCGATTATGCTCTGAAAGGGTGCGGCGTCAGCCGCGCCGACAAACCCTCCAAGTCTAATAGCGGCTTTAGCTGCCTAGGGGAGCTTTTCTAGGAGCAATGAATTCTTCCTGCAAACTCGCCATCGTCGCCGCCCTCGATCGAGAAATCGCACCGCTGGTGAAGCACTGGCGCCGCACTCAGCGCGAGTACGCGGGCCGCCTCTTTACGTTCTACGAGCAGAACAGTATCGTCGCGGTCTGCGGAGGTATCGGTCTCGATCCCGCCCGCCGCGCCGCCGAAGCTGCAATCGCCTTGTACCATCCCGGTCATCTTCACTCCGTAGGCTTTGCCGGAGCACTGCACCCCGAAATGCACGTCGGCGATATTTTCTCGCCCTCTGTAGTCATCGACGCCCGTGATGGCAGCCGCACACCACTTGAAGCCGGAGAGGGCGCGCTCGTAACCTTCATGGCTGTTGCCGGCGTTGCCCAGAAAACAAAACTGGCCCAGGCCTATGCCGCCCGAGCCGTCGATATGGAAGCCGCCGCCGTAGCGGTCGCCGCCCAAGCCCATGGCATCACTTTCGGAACCACAAAAGTGATCTCCGATGAATTAAATTTTGAAATGCACGGGATGTCCCGCTTCATAAACTCGGAAGGCCAATTCAACACCGCACGCTTCGCGCTGTTCGTAACTCTGCGCCCATGGCTGTGGCAATCCGTCGCCGCGCTCGCCAGCAATAGCGCCACCGCCTCCCGCTCGCTCAGCGTGTATCTGGAACGCTTTTGTGACGACATCGTAAAATTGCCAAGTTCCGAACCCTCCGCGCTACACGCCGGAGGCAAGCAATGAGCCTTCGCGTACTTGCACTTGTTCTTTGTGCTGGAACGCATCTTCTCGCCGCCCAATCCGCCGTCCCAACTCCCATCTTCGCCGAAAGCTTTCGTCAAGGTTCCACCCGCATTGTCGAGGAGCATTTCGAAGTCAAACTCACTCCCCAGGACTCGGTTTTCCGCGAGCGCGTTAAAGATTCCCACGGCGTCGACCGCTATATCTTTTCCATCACCCCGCAGGGCCCCGAGGGCGATACCGAAATTACGGCTTGGCAAGTGAAGCTGGCCGACCTGCATCACTCCATTTACGACAACATTCTCCTTACCACACAGCAGCCGTCGGCGGATCCAAAGAACACATTGTCACACCTGTATCCTTCAAGCTTCTCGCCCGTTCCCGTACTCGCCCAGCGCATCATCAAAGTAGAGGGCTTCTATGTCGTGCTTCAGGTCAAGGCCTATCACTTCACGCCTCCTGATTCTCCATATTTGGATTCCATGGCCGTCGCCGTAGAATTAACCAATACCGATCCAAGGACCGCCGGGAGTGCTCCGCAGTGATCGTATTCTGGGTCATTGTGCTTGAAGCGAACACAACTCGAATTGCATCAAACTAAATGCCGATGGCGATTGCCGGACAAATTGCAATAGACAATCAAACGCTCCCGGTCCCGGCTACCATGCTCGCCGCGGTTTATCGCGGCATAAACGATGTCCGCATTGAAACCGTCCCCGTCCCCAAAGTCGCTGCTGGCGAACTTCTTGTTCGGGTGCATACCTGCGGTGTTTGCGGCACAGACCTCAAAAAGATAGCCACCGGATCGCATTCCGCTCCACGCATCTTCGGCCATGAAACTTCAGGCGTGGTCGCGGCCATTGGAGCTGGCGTCTCCCGCTTTTCTCCCGGCGACCGCGTGGTCGTCTTCCACCACATTCCTTGCCGCCAGTGTTACTACTGCCGCCATCAGACTTTCGCCCAGTGCCCCACCTATAAAAAAGTGGGATGCACGGCTGGCTTCGAGCCCTCCGGCGGTGGCTTTGCCGAATATGTCCGAGTGATGGATTGGATCGTAGACCAGGGCACCGTAAAAATCCCCGACGGCATCTCCTTCGAACAAGCCTGTTTTGTCGAGCCCGTTAACACCTGTTTGAAGGGAATCCAGGCCCTGCGCCTCCAGTCCGGCGAAACCGTTCTGGCCATCGGCCAGGGTCCCATTGGCATCATATTGAGCGTCCTGGCACGCAGGGCAGGGGCCAGCATTATTACTTCCGATTTATATCCCGACAGGCTTAGAATATCTAAAAGCCTTGGATTCGAACTCGCAATCGACGCCTCCCAGCAGGATGTGGTGCATTATGTGCGCCAGCAGACAGATGGGCGTGGTGCCGATGCTGTAATGTTGGCTGTAGGCAGCAATAGTTTAATCCGGCCCGCCATGGATGCGGCCCGACCAGGCGGACGCGTACTGTTATTTGCGCAAACTCAGCGCGGCGAAGTAGTGGTGGATCCTGCTGCGATCTGTGTGGATGAAAAAGCTCTCATCGGTTCCTATAGCGCTTCGGTGGATTTACAGAACGAGTCCGTGGATTTTGTAATGAGCCGGCAAATGGACCTTGAACAATTGATCAGTCACAGGTTCCCGCTACGGGAGAGTGCGCGAGCCTTAGAACTCGCGGCCCATCCACAGCCTTCCTCGATGAAAATCGTGATTCAGCCAGGCATGTTTTGGTCCGGAATTGGGTAGTGTTTTTGAAAGGGGCGCGGCTTAGCCGGTCCCTAAAGCGCCTCAAGAAATTGGGCTTTAGCCCATGAGGCAAGGAAGCAATCAGTGAACGGAAAAATGACTGCCGCCGTCTTGTACGGCAAAGAAGATCTCAAGATTGAACGTGTACCCATCCCGCGCGTGGAAAAGGGAGAGGTGCTTGTCAAAGTACAGGTCGCTCTCACCTGCGGTACCGATCTAAAGGTCTACCAACGCGGCTACCACGCCCGCATGATCGTCCCGCCCGCCCTTTTCGGCCACGAGTTGGCTGGAGTCATTGAGGAAGTCGGCGAAGGCGTACACGGCTTCAAGAAGGGGATGAAGGTCGTCGCCCTCAACTCCGCGCCTTGCCAGATGTGCTTCTACTGCTCCAAGCACCAGGAAAATCTCTGTGAAGACCTGCTCTTCAACAATGGAGCCTACGCGGAGTACATCCGCGTTCCGCGCCGCATCGTTGAAGCCAACATGCTTGTCATCCCGCCCAACGTCAGCTTCGAAGATGCGGCCATGACTGAGCCTCTGGCCTGTGTACTCCGCGGCCTGCACGAAACCGGCGTTGAAATCGGCGACACCGTCACCATCATCGGGGGCGGCCCCATCGGCCTCATGTTCGTCCAGGTCGCCCGCGCCATCGGTTGTAACGTCATCTCCGTCGTCAAACGCGATGAGCAGGTCATCGCCGCCAAACACATGGGTGCGCACGAAATCATTCAGACCACCAAGGTTCAAAATGTCATCGAAGCCGTCCGCGCCCTCACTCCGCAAAAACGCGGTTGTGACGTAGTCATCGAAGCGGTTGGCCGCCCCGAAGCCTGGGAGTGGACCGTCGAAATGGTCCGCAAAGGCGGCACAGTTAACTTCTTCGGCGGATGCGCCAGCGGCAGCAAAGTGCAGCTTGATACCAACCGCCTGCACTACTCCGAGATCACGCTTAAGGCCACATTCCATCACACGCCGGAAACCGTGCGCCGCGCCTTCGGCCTGATCGCCGCCAAAAAAATCCGCCCCACCGACTACATCACTGGCGAGGCTCCGCTCTCCAGTTTGCAAAAAGTTCTGCGCCACATGCTCAATCGCGGCGGCGACATCAAAACCGCTATCATCCCTGGCCACTGATTTCGAAACGGGAAGGGCACGACTTCAGTCGTGCCCTTAGCGTATAAGATTGATTCGGCTTTAGCTGCTGAGGTACGCTCTCGACTGTTGCCCATGCATATTCTGAAGCGCTTTTAATTTACCGAATGACCGTCTCCACCACAACCGATTCCCGCATGTCTCTCGCGCAGGCTTGGTCCCGCCTGCCCTCGTCCTACGCCATCCCTGCCGCCGCTCCCTCGCTCGCCGAAGCCCACGAATACTGCCGCCAACTTGCCCGCTCTCACTATGAAAATTTTTCGGTAGCCACCTGGTTTCTTCCCCAACATCTCCGTCAGGATTTCCTCAACCTCTACGCCTACTGCCGTATTTCCGACGATCTCGGCGACGAAGTCGGCGATACCGCCGCGTCGCTCGCCCTGCTCGACGAATGGGAAGTCGAACTCGACGCCTGCTATCGAGGCGTGCCCCGCCATCCCGTTTTCGTTGCTCTCGCTGCCACGGTGAACAAGTTCGCCATCCCGAAACACGAATTCTCCGATCTCCTCATCGCCTTCCGCCAGGACCAGACCGTCACCCGTTTCGAAACCTTTGACGATGTTCTCGCCTACTGCCGTTACTCTGCCAATCCTGTCGGCCATCTCGTCCTCTATCTCTGCGGCTATCACGACTCCGAACGCCAGCAACTCTCCGATTACACCTGCACCGCTCTGCAACTCGCCAATTTCTGGCAGGACGTCACCGTCGACTATGCCAAAGGCAGAATTTATCTTCCTCTCGAAGACCTGCGGCAATTCGCAGTGACGGAAAAAGACCTGGCTCAAAATCTCAATACCGACGCCTTCTGCGAGATGATGAAGTTCGAAGTCGAGCGCGCCCACGAATGGTTTCTCCGCGGCCTGCCGCTCATTGAAAAAGTAGACAAAGCCCTCGCCGTCGATCTCGAACTCTTCAGCCGCGGCGGGCAGGAAATTCTCAACGCCATCGAGCGCCAGCACTTCGCCGTCCTCGGCCGCCGCCCAGTCATCTCCAAACCCCGCAAACTCGCGCTGGTAGCCCGCGCCGTAGCCGGAAAGTTTCTTGGAAAGCTAGGATGAGCGCCGGAGCCCAACCCGTCCTTATCCCGTGGACTCCCGCTCCCGCCCAGCTTCACATGGCGTATTCCGTCTGCCGCGGCATCACTCGCGCCAATGCCAAAAATTTTTACTACGCATTCCTTGTATTGCCAAAACGCAAGCGTCAGGCTCTCTCCGCTGTCTACGCTTTCATGCGCCGCTGCGATGATATTGCCGACGACCCCGGCCTCACCGTCAACGACCGCCGCCAAAAACTCGACTCGTGGCTCGATGCCCTGCACCGCGTCCAGCAAGGCCAGCCCAGCGACGATCCCATCCTCCTTGCCCTAAGCGACGCCCAGCGTCGCTACACCATCCCCGCTGGTCTGCTCGACGAACTCGCCATGGGTACCGCCATGGATGTCGTCGACCCCGCAGCAGAGGCGCAACTCGTACCGTCTTCCTCGAATACTTCGCAACTCACGGTGCAATACAAAACTTTCGATGATCTGAAGCTCTACTGCTATCGTGTCGCGTCCGTGGTCGGTCTGGTCTGCATCCACATCTTTGGATACCGCGACCCCGCCGCCGAGCCCCTGGCCGAGCAGTGTGGCCTTGCTTTTCAACTCACCAACATCATCCGCGACGTTAAAGAAGACGCCGCCATGGGCCGCGTCTATCTCCCCGAAGAAGATCTGATCAAATTTGGTCTCTCTGCCGCCGGCCTGCTCGTCGCGCCGGATGCCGCCCGCTTCCGTCCGCTCTTAGCGCTCGAAGCCGACCGCGCCCGCGAAGGATATCAGGCAGGCGACCGACTCATCCCCTACATCTCCGAAGACAGCCAGCCCGCCCTCTTTGTGCTTGTCAATATCTACCGCAAACTCCTGGAAAAAATCGCCGAACGCCAGTACGACGTCTTCACCGGCAAGATCACTCTTACCGTCACCGAGAAACTGCGAATCCTGGGGAAAGGTTTCCTCCAGCGCATCACATAACGCAAATTGATACTCTTGTCATTCCGAACAGGGCCGGAGGCCTTGTGAGGAACCTGCTGTCCGCTGGCGCCATCACGGGACGAGGGTGCCCCATCTTTCGCGTACTTTGCGAAAGGTGGGATTCCACGACTGTGCGAGGTGGAAGGAAACCGGCTAGTTCCGCAAGTTTGTCATGAACCTGACTGCCCAACCCACCGTAGCCATCGCCGGCGGAGGCCTCGCCGGGCTCGCTGCCGCCTGCGCCCTTGCCGACTCCGGCTTCCGCGTCACCCTCTTCGAGCGCCGCCCCTACCTCGGCGGACGCGCCTCCTCCTACGAGCATCCCGGCACCGGCGAAGTCATCGATAACTGCCAACATGTTCTTTTTCGCGTCTGTACCAACCTGGTCGAGTTCTACCGCCGCATCGGTGTCGAAGATAAAATCCGCTGGTATGACGAGATGACTTTCATCGAGCCCGGAGGCCGCGCCAGCGTCATGCACGCCTCCCCGCTCCCCGCGCCGCTTCATACCGCCCCATCATTCCTCCAATTTCCTTTTCTCAACGCCAAAGACAAATTCGCCATTTCCCGCGCCATCGCCGTTCTAGCCCTCACCGCGCAACCCGACACCGGAAAATCTTTCCTCGACTGGTGCCACCGCCACGCCCAAACCGAAAATGCTATCGAACGTTTCTGGAAGCCAATCCTTGTCAGCGCTCTCAGCGAAGATCTCGACCTCATCTCCATCTCTTACGCCGCGCAGGTCGTCCGCAAGTCGATGAAGTCTCCCGAAGCCCGCCACATGGGCGTTCCCGCCATCCCTCTCACCGACCTATACAAACAGGCCGGAGACTACCTCCGCGCCCGCCACGGCGAAATCCGCTTTCGCACCTCTCTCGAATCTTTTTCGCCCGATTCATCCCAAGTCCAAATCCGCATAGGCGATAAAGAACAGGGAAGCGAAGAGAGAACCACCGAATCCGCCTTCGACTACCTCGTCCTCGCTCTGCCTTTCAATAATGTCGCCAGCGTCCTGCCCCAAACCGCCGCCGCCGAGCCTCTGCGCAACCAACTCACTCACTTCGAATCCTGCCCCATTACCGGCATCCACCTCTGGTTCGACCGCCAAATCACCGACCTCGACCACGCCGTCCTCCTCGACCGAACCGTGCAATGGATGTTCCACAAGTCCCGCCTTCTAACCACCCGCAACTCCGCCATTGCCAAGAACCCCAACCCCCAGCACACTTGGGAAGAGCACGGCTTCACTCGTGCCGTTGCGACGGATAGTAGTAATGGGGCTGTAGCCCCTGAGGGCAGCTACATCGAACTCGTGGTCAGCGCATCCAAATCGCTCATCGACAAATCTCGCGCCGAAATCGTCGACCTCGCCCTCGCCGAAGTTCGCGAATTTTTCCCCGCAGCGCGCGCCGCGAATCTCGTTAAATCCACCGTCATCAAAGAAGTCCATGCCACCTACTCCCCCCGCCCCGGCATCGACGCCTACCGTCCCCCGCAATCCACCCTTTGGCCCCGCATCTTCCTCGCCGGAGACTGGACCGCCACGGGCTGGCCCGCCACCATGGAAGGCGCCGTCCGCAGCGGTTACCTCGCCGCCGAAGCGATTGCCCGCGCCGCGGGCGTCCCCTCTACAAAATTCATATCGCCGGATCTGCCCGCCAGTGGTTTCATGCGCTTCTTTAAATAAATTTGTGAAGTTGGTGAATCGAGGAAAGTGATTGCGCACCTATCGCTTGGTGGCAATCCGTTTTGCAAGTTGAGCTACGAATCGCGGCGTGTGGCTTTTCATTGCCTGTTGCAGGACGGGCGCAAACTCATGCAGGACGTTCATTCCCGCATCGTCCCCTACCGTCGAACCAAAGTCGCTGAACGGATCGGCACGATGCCGCCTCCAGTATGGCGTCGAAGCCTCATCCTTCGCGACCGAAGTAAGCACTCGCAGTAGATACGAAGTATTCAGCCTGCCCTTTCCGGACTGATCGCGTAATACCACCGTTCGCGAAGCCGCATAGGTGGCTCGTCCCAGCAAGCTGGCACTACCAGCAGAGTAATAACGCACCGGCTGCCTCGGCGACAGATATTTACGAAAAATGGCATTCGGATCCCGTTGGCGAAACGATCGGTCAAACCCAACGAATCCGTCTGATTGCGTCGCGCCGCCAAGAGCGCCTATCGCGCCGAATTTCGGCGCCGAGCCCGCATTCTCCGCGAACTCGTTCACTTTCTCTGGAAGGGAGGGAATTTGCGCCGAAGGCGCATCCGGAAGGGACTGACCCACGCTCTGGCATACCGCCACGCCACAAGCTAACAACAGAAAACAGACAATCCAGATAGATGCAATTCGCTTCACCATACCGGAATCCTGCAATCCCGGACCTCTTCTCGGCCCGACCACTCACCCCAATAGCCAACCTAAGCCTAAGCACGCCGCGTGCCATTACTACGTGCAAGAAAGACATGGGGTTAGTTGCAGAAAAGGAGGGTACGGTTGAGTACAGCGTCCAAATATTAGACCCCGCTATGCAAAATATTTCCGTCGCGAAACAGAGCCGGGTGCCCACTTCTCGCGTCTTTTGCGAGAAGTGGGAGGTCGCCACACGCTTTTTGCACACCCAGACACACAAAAGCCCCGGTAGTCATCCGAGGCCTGAGCAGAAAGTCGTACTGGATCTCAGTCTGCCGATGTCGGGAATAAACCCTACGCTGACATTATCCAATCAGAGAAAGTTGTGTCACCCCGCCAGGAGCGCCACTCCCGCCGCCACCAAACCCGCCGCAATCCACCGTCGCCGGTCCACGCGCTCATGCAGAAATATCTTTGCCGCCACTGCATTCCCAATGAAGGTAAGCGAAGCAGCCGCCGGAGCCACCAGGCTCACATCTCCCCACGACAGCGCAAACAACAAACTGAAAAAAGCCACGGCCATCGCTGTAACTCCAAGCAAGAAACTGGAGTTACCCAGCGTCCGCCCAATCACCGCGAACACTCCGACCCTTCGCCGCAATTCACCTACATCCCCAACCTGCTTCATGGCCCGCGCCAGCAACACATCCCCCACCACCGACGCCAACACAATTACCAGTATCGCGCCCCACGTATAGATGCCCTTCATCGTTTCACTCCGGTGGGTGCCCCATTTCTCGCGTTCTTTGCGAGAAATGGGGATTTCGCTGTAGGAATCGCAGATTGTTTATCGAGTTCGCCGTCCTGCGCATGCTTGGTCAACTCCGGTCCTCCCGCAATAAATCCAACTCCGCCAGTAATCAAAGCAATCCCCAGCCACCGCATCGGAGTCACTTGCTCATGCAGCACAAACTTCGCCACCAACGCCAGAATCACATATCCCAGCGAAGTTGCCGGCAACACGTAAGTGAGATCGGCCCAGGAAAGCGCGGTCATGTAAGTGGCGAAAAAAGCGAGCAGCAGCAGAATCCCGATCGCAACCCACGGATTGAGAATCGCGAAGATAACCCCTTGCAGATGATTGAGTGAAATACTTCCGGTTTGCTTCATCCCATGCGAGAGCATGGAGTCACCCGCCGCGGCAAACACCGTAACTCCGGCCAGCACAAGATACTTGCGAAAATTCACGGATAGTTTGGGCGGTCAAGTCTCAAGTTTTTACCACGGAGCCACAGAGAAATAAAAAAATGGGAACAAGGCAAGAAAGACAAGCAAAGATTTCTCCGTGTCTCTGTGCCTCCGTGGTGAAAGGTTTGATCAGGCCTTAGCCATTTCGGCCGCTTCGTCGCTGTGCTGCTTCACCAGTTTGTTGCGTTTCGAACGCAGCTTCAAGAACGTCTTCGCTTCCTTATAAAGCCGCTTGCGGTCAGCGCTGTTGAATGCGGCCTTGCGCAGAATTCGAAATGCAGCCTTGGGCCGGAAATAATACTCGTCGTAAAAACGATGCACCGCCGAAAGAATGTCATCCGCCGGCAGCCCAGGATACTGAATGTGCGCCAACTGGTGTCCGCCTTCATCCACCATCTTGTTGTCGCCCACCATGAACCCGTTCTTCACCGCATAGTCGTAAAGCTCAGTGCCAGGGTAAGCATGGGCCACGGAAACCTGAATGGTTTCCACGTCCAACTCTTTGGCAAACGCAATCGTGGTGTTGATCGTTTCATGCGTCTCGCCCGGCAGCCCCATGATGAAATCGCCGTGAATCACCAGACCGAGCTTGTGGCAGTCTTTGGTGAACTGCCGCGCCCGCTCGATGGTTGCGCCCTTCTTAATGTTTTTCAAAATCTGCTGGTCGCCCGATTCATAACCCACAATCAGCAACCGGCAGCCCGCTTCTTTCATCGCCTTCAAGGTTTCGAAGTCGGTGGTCACGCGCGAAGTACAAGACCAGGTCAGGCCCAACGGCTTCAGCTTGGCGCATAACTCGATCGTTCGCGCCTTCTGAATATTGAACGTATCGTCGTCAAAAAAGAATTCTTTTACTTCCGGCCAGTACGCTTTTACCTTGGCCATTTCGGCCGCCACATCATCCGTCGAGCGCTTGCGCCACGGATGTCCGCTCAGCGTCTGCGGCCACAAACAGAAAGTGCATTGCGCCGGGCATCCCCGCGTGGTGTAAAGCGAAACATAAGGATTCAACAAGAACGGAACGTTGTAACGCGTAACGTCGAGATCGCGCTTGTAAACATCGGTGACGTGCGGCAGCGCATCCAGATCCTGAATCTGCGGTGCATCCGGATTATGTACGGCCTTCCCGTCTTTCAAAAACGAAATACCCGCAATCTCCTCAAGCGGCTTGCCCTTCGCGTAGTCGACTACTGCGTAATCGAACTCCTTGCGTGCCACAAAATCAATGGCCGGGCAATCCCGCAAAGATTTCTCCGGCAGCACGCTCACGTGCGGCCCCACAAAAGCAATCTTGATCTTCGGATTCGCCGTCTTGATCGCCTTGGCCAGCCCAATGTCGCCCGGAAATCCGGGAGTACTGGTGAACAAAACGAGAAACGCGTAATCCTTCGCGATCTCAATCGTTTGCTCCGCCGAAATGTAGTGCGGAGGCGCATCCAGCAGCCGCGCTCCCTCCAACATCCCCGCCGGATAAGCCAACCACACCGGGTACCAATACGACTCGATTTCGCGGGTGGCGGGCCAACGCGATCCGGCGCCGCCGTCGAAGTTTTCAAATGAGGGTGGATTCAGAAATAAAGTTTTTAAAGGCATAGTGGGTGAGTATCTATTTTAACATTCCTGCGCGTTTGATGGGCTCAGAAAGCAGTGTTTATGCAGGTTCGTCGTCGAATATACAGTTTGATGCAGCCAATGGTGCGAAAGACGCATTGGTCAGTCCTTTTACCTGGTTTCTTCTATTTGCCGAGGGCCCAGGCTTCGAGATTTCCGGTAGCGCGCAGCAGCGCGATTTGGCTGCGTTCGAGTTCGAAGCTGACATCCTGCAGCGCGATTAGTTTCTCGCTCGATTGCGTGCGCGCGTTATCCAGGTCGTGGAGATTGGCGGTGGAGGATTTCATTCTGGTTTCGACGGCTTCGATGTTCTTCTGCGCGATCTCGTACTCGATTTCCGCTACGTCGTGGGCGGCTTGCATCTGAGTGATGGCGCGCTGCAGCCGCAACGTTTCCTCAGAGACTTGGTTGCGGGCAGCGTCAGCCTGGCGCTTTGCTTTGACTGCATCGGCATCGGCGGCCTCGGCACGGGCACGTTGTGTCGCGTTAAAAAGAGGGATTCGGATGCTGACGCCCACCGTGGCGTTGTTTTTTTGAAACGTGGATTCCGGACAGAGAAACGTTCCCGTGCTTACAGTGCAGGGCCGCGCGGGGATGTAATAGTTCTGATAGTTGTTGAAGGTGGAAAGCAGAGCATACTGCGCGCCGAAATCAACCGTGGGCAAGAGTGTGCGGTGCTCGCCTTCGGCGCGCAAATATTGGGCTCGTGCATGTTCGATAGCGGATTGAACGGCGGGGCTCGATTCCGCGGCTTGCTTGGGAGCGTCGTCATCGGCAGCGACCGCCGGGAATGCGGGAAGGGAATCGTTTTCGGTTTGAATTCCGCGAGCCGGAAGGCCGGTGAGTTTCGAGAGATGTTCGCGCAGCACATCAGCGGAACCTTGCGCTTCAGCGATCCGCAAGCGCAGTCGAGCTTCCGAGAGCCGGGCGCGGGTTCCATCCAGTTCGCTGTCAATGCCCTCTTTCACGCGCTCGCCCACGGCAGCCTGCATCTGCTGCACGTCCGGATAGATTTCGTGCAGCCTATCGAGACGGTGCTCCCATTTTTCCAGTTCCGCGTAACTCAGCACGGTATCCTGGATGACTTGATTACGCTCGTCTTTGGTATGTAGACCGGCGGCGGCAGTTTCGGTTTTTGCGGCGCGGATAAAAGACCTCAGTTCGGGATGAATCAGCGCCGACTGTCCAGCGATGTTAAAGATCGATGGCGCGGAGCCTCCCAGGGTCAGCGGAAATCCGTAGGACCATCCAAGGCCTGAGCCGGCGGTGACCTGGGGAAGATAGTTGTAGCGGAGCTGGCGGGAGTTGGCGTCGGCATTTTGCTGCTCCGCGGCCGCGATGGCCGCTCCGTTCGCGTGTTGCAGGGCCAGTTCCACCGCATGTTTCAAGGTAATGGGCTCGGCCAGAAGCGAGGCCGGCAAAAGTAATAAGACCACAAATAAAAATTTATGAATGCCCACGCGACTACGAAAGTTATTTTTCATCGTTCGCACCCTTAGTTTTATAGCTAGGAAGATTCTACGGACAATTTGATGCGGGAGAGATGATTAGGAAGGGTCGAGGCGATGGAGGCCCCTCCGCTCCAGTCGGAATGACGAAGCTTCAGTAGCGCGGCGGAGCTTCGGGTACGGCAGCGCCGTCGGCACGGGCGTCTGAGGCTCCGTAGTTTACTTTTGATTTCGAATCATGCAGCACGGCCTGACCGCGTCCCATGGCAGTTGTATATTCGCGGCGCACGTCGAGTTGATGCCCCATGGAGGAAAGCTTTTTTCGCACCTCCGCCGGCACCCGCGATTCGATTACGATGTTGCAGCCGCGCTGCGGGCTCACTGTGAAGCGCGCCGTTTCCATGGCTTCCTGAATGTTCATTCCGTAATCGACTACGTTGGAGACAAACTGTGCATGAGCCAACGGCTGGTTGGCTCCTCCCATGATTCCAAACCCGATGTGTTGATCTCCGTGCTCCATGAATGCGGGAATAATGGTGTGGAACGGCCGTTTGCGCGGGGCGAGCGCGTTGGGCGATGCGGGGTCGAGAGAGAACAGAGCGCCACGATCTTGCAGCGCGAACCCCATGCCACGAACCACAAGGCCTGCCCCGAAGGCTTCATAGTTGCTTTGAATGAGCGAAACGATATTGCCTTCGCGATCGACTACCGAAAGATAAGTCGTATCGCTGAAGGGTGGCGCGCCGGCGGCGACAGCGCAATTCGCCGTCGCGGGGTCGATCAGCCTGGCGCGCT
This sequence comes from uncultured Acidobacteriaceae bacterium, assembly GCA_963818235.1. Taxonomy (GTDB): domain Bacteria; phylum Acidobacteriota; class Terriglobia; order Terriglobales; family Acidobacteriaceae; genus Sulfotelmatobacter. The sequence goes on along the minus strand of CAWFRI010000002.1, from coordinate 1,019,013 downwards.
CGCGCGCGTATTCCTTTGACAAAATTCCTTTCACTGGAATCTTCGCGAATCGCGGATCGGCGTCGTAGCGTTCCAGATCGGCGTAGGCCAGCTTCATGGCTTCAATCTTCTTATGCAGTTCCACGGCGCTCAATGGGCCCTCGGGCGAGGGTGCCGAGGTTTCCATAATATTCAGCATCTCGAGCGCGGCCATGCCTTGTCCGTTGGGCGGAAGTTCGTAGATGGTCCAGTCGCGATAAGTGCTTGAAATGGGTTTAACCCATTCTGGCGCGAAGTCAGCGAGATCCTCCGCCGCCATGGTTCCACCAAGGCTGCGTGAGGTGTTCACGATGGCCCGCGCAATCTCTCCTTTGTAAAAGGCATCGACCCCATTGTTTGCCACTAGCCGCAAAGCCTTTGCAAGATCGGGATTCTGAAAGATTTGTCCCACGGCTGGAGACTTGCCTCCGGGCAGATAAATTCGCTGCGCTTCGGCGTCATTGGCGAGCCAGGCAGCCGAATCGTTCCAATAAGAAGCGATGATTTCAGGAACCGGATAACCCTCCTCGGCATACGAGATCGCAGGCTGGAACAGATCTTTCCATGCGGTCTTTCCAAACCGTTCATGCAGCGCGTGCCAGCCCGCAACCGCACCCGGCACGGTCACGGAATCTATTCCCGCCCCCGGCATCGAGGTCGCACCTTTCGCTCGCAGGTATTCGATGCTCAATCCGCGGGGCGCCCATCCGCTGGCGTTCAGCCCATACAGTTTGCCAGTTTTGGCCTCCCAATAAATCGCGAACAAGTCGCCGCCCATGCCGTTCATCATGGGCTCTGTGACGCCGAGCACGGCATTGGCCGCAATCGCCGCATCCACGGCAGTACCACCCTGTTCCAAAATCTTTGCTCCCGCCACCGAGGCCTGCACATGGCTGGTTGCAACAATTCCATACCGTGTGACCACCATGGAGCGCGCGCTGGAACGGTCTCGTGCAGACATGACAGATGAAAAAAGAAGTATCAGAACTGCAATTCGAATCGAAAGCTTCATGGTATACCTGCTGCGCGAAGATGCTAAAACCTCAGCGCGAGCAATATATCTCTCGGGCTGCGGCGGCAATTATAGCCCTTCGTAATCAGGAATGACTTACGCTGGCAGGCATGCTTCGGCGCGTTTGAGCAGCAGGTCGCGCTCGCGGGCGTTTTGAGTGAGAGATGCGGCGCGGGCGAACTCGGCGCGGGCTTCGTCGATGCGGCCAAGTTTCTTGAGGAGATCGCCGCGGACGCTCGGGAGCAGATGATAGTTCTGGAGCGAGCGCTCGGACGTTAGTTCGTCCACCAGTTCAAGGCCCGCGGCAGGACCAAAGGCCATGGCAACCGCGACAGCGCGATTCAAATCTACGACGGGCGACGGTGCGACCCGGGCAAGTGACGTGTAAATCCGCACGATGCGCGGCCAATCGGTTTCGTCGGGAGTACGGGCGCGAGCATGGCAGGCTGCGATCTCGGCTTGCAGCGTGTACGGGCCTTGCTCGGGGACAAAATTGTTAGACACAAGTTTTTCTGCAAGCTCCAGCGCCGTCAGGCCGCGCTGGATGAGCAGTTGGTCCCAGTGCGCGCGATTTTGATGGAGAAGTAGAATCGGCTCGCCCGAAGGACTCGACCGCGCTCGCGAACGCGAGGCCTGAATCTCCATCAGCGCAACCAGGCCGTGAACTTCAGCCTCTTGCGGCGCGAGTCCCGCCAGGATGCGGCCGAGGCGCAGTGCATCTTCGCACAGCGCGGGTCGCATCCAGTGGTCCCCGCTGGTGGCCGAGTAGCCCTCGTTGAAAATTAGGTAAATGACCCCGAGCACTGAAGAAAGACGGGCCGCGAGGTCGGCCTTGCGCGGGACTTCGAACGGAACGCGTTTTTCAGCAAGCGTGCGCTTGGCGCGGACAATGCGCTGGGCGATGGTGGGCTCGGGAACGAGAAAGGCGCGCGCAATCTCCTCAGTGGTGAGACCTCCAATCAAACGAAGCGTGAGAGCGGCTTGAGCTTCGGTCGAGAGCACCGGATGACAGGAAATGAAGACGAGGCGCAGTAAATCGTCGCCGACATCGTCATCGAGTGCGGAATCGAAATCGGGCATAGTCATTTCTTTTGCACCCAGCTCGCGGCCCAATTCCTCGTGTTTGCGCTCAAGCCGGGTGTTGCGGCGGAAGTGATCCATGGCGCGATGCTTGGCCGCCACCATGAGCCATGCGCCGGGATTTTCAGGGATGCCCGACTCCGGCCATTGTTCGAGCGCAGCAACTAGAGCATCCTGCGCGAGATCCTCGGCGAGCCCGAGATCGCGCACAATGCGGGTGAGGCCGGCGATGAGCCGTGGCGACTCGATGCGCCAGACGGCGTCGATGGTGCGATGGATGTCAGTGTGGGTAGCCACGTTCCTCTATCACACCATCTTCCATGTTGCCTGCGCAAGCCGGGACCTCGGCGCCTAGTGGCGCAATTTGGGCTTTTTACGACCTTGTCATCCTGAGCGAAGCCGTTTTTCAGGCGCAGCGAAGGATCTCCCGCTTAACCGGCCCAATGCGTAACCCAACTACGCCACTCCCTCTCACGCAGCCCTTGCCGCTCCGCGAATGTTTACCGGGATAGCGCTTCCTGTTCGACCGCCACCTTCGAGCATTGTGCGAAATCCCCAGGTTCGAACATCTGCCGAACTTCGGTCTCGCCTTCCCAGCCGGGCCAGTATTTCTTGTGGAGTTCCATGAACTGGACCGCCGATTGAACCGCCTCTTCTTTCGATTTCAATTCAAACTGAGCGTATCCGCCGATCACTTCCTTGGCTTCGCTGAAAGGTCCGTCCGTCACGGTCACACGGCCTCCGGAGAGCCGGATACGCGAACCCTGAGCGGTTGGGAACAGGCCGCCATTTCCAAGCATAGTTCCAGACTTGACTTCTTCTTGCGCGAGAATTGCGATCGCATCCATCAGTTCCTTCGGAGGCGGACCTTGCTTCTCACCATGTTTGACGATCATCATGAATTTCATCGCTTTATCTCCTTATTAGTTTTTTAATTCCTGGCTGTGAGCTCCGTTTCCTGCTAAGTCGCTCAAATCCGAAAACCTCGCTCTATTGGCATGTCGAATGGCTGAACTCAAAATCGACATGCGTCAAAATTATTTTCTTATCGAGCCACTTATCCGTTCCTGCTGCTTGCGCAATTCCGGCGTCAATTCAGGACCGAGGTCCTCGAATTCAAACACTTGGCGGATTTCGATTTCACAGTCAATCTCGAAGGGATTGGGGCAGCGCTTTACCCATTCCACCGCTTCTTCCATCGACCGTACCTGCCAGAGCCAGAAGCCGGCTACCAATTCTTTCGTTTCGGTGAAAGGCCCATCTACTACAACTCGCTTCGGCCCGGAAAAACGGACACGCTTGCCTTTAGAGCTGGGTTGTAGCCCCTCAGCGGCCAGCAGGATGCCAGCCTTGGCTAGGTCTTCGTTGAATTTTCCCATGGCCGCAAGCAGTTCTTGTTTCGGCATAACTCCGGATTCCGAGTCCTTAGTGGCTTTCACCATCACGAGGCATCGCATTTCATTTCTCCTTATAAATTTGATTAACTTCTACTTTAACGTCGAACACCAGGGTTAGAATCGACATGCTGCGATTATTTTTGTAGGCCTACAAGTTAATCGGCTGGCGCGTTCCGGGACAACATTGTTCCGGCCGCGACTAGCAGTAGCGGCCATGCGGACGCCAGAACTTGCAATACAAGAACGTGCAAAAAACACGCGCGATTGGCGGCATCGGTCTGGCCGATGCCTGCCGCGGCCACCACCAGAGTTGGGATCACGCCAAGAGCCTGCCGCGGGAGGGAGCCGAGGGTATGGATCAGTTCTATGAGAGGACGATCAAGATTCGCGCAGAAAATAAAAACTCCCAATGCAGTTAGGACCCAGCCGGCAAAGGCCTGTTGGCTGTGCTTGTCGTTTGTTGGTTGCATGGCGATCGGCTCCTGGTTACGACTGCTTTTGGCTTCTATGGAAGCGTCGAGCAACAGGGAGCGAAATCGACATGCGGCAGTATTTTTTCTTGCCGGGTTGCGCCTTCGGCTTTATCCTCTTCCCCGGAATTGAATAATTCTTCTGCGGTCGCGTTTCGAGGGCCGGGCCGGCGGCAGCACTTCAAACTCTCGCATGGCTTTACGCTCGGCTGCGACTTTCTGGCGGAGTTCGCGGCTGGCCTCGGTTTCGCGGTAGAGAGTTTGCGCGACCGAGGCCGGACCTCGCACATCGCTGAGCAGCAACACCTCGATTTCGAAGTCCCCACCGTCGTTAGTCACACGCAGCATGTCGCCAATGCGGACTTCACGGGCGGCCTTGGCGGGCTGGTTATTCGACTGAATACGGCCGAGTTCGCAAGCGCGTGCCGCCAGCGAGCGCGTTTTGAAAAATCTGGCGGCCCACAGCCATTTGTCCATGCGCACGGAGTTCATAGGGTAGCCTGCACCTATTTTGCTATAGGAACAAGATACTGTGCAGCGGGCGAATCTGCTGTTTGAACGAAAGGTATGTCCACGCGGGGATAATCCCCCCGCCCTGCCGGTGACTGAGCCCACCGCGAAAACGATCAGAAGCTGAAACGACCGCCGATTGTCGGAGCACAGTTATTGTTGTAGTTATAGGGGACGCCGGGTTTATGAGGAATGGCGATGGCCAGGCCGCCACTCACGTAGGAATACGCAATTCCGGCAAAGCCGTCGAAACGCTTGGTGAAGTGATGATCCGCATAGAGCGACCCCTCGTTGAGAGTGCCCGCGCAGGAGCTGCGGAAGCCGGCTGAGACGGAGCAGGTCGGCGGACTACGGAAATCGTTCTGCCGCTGCTGATACCAGGAGAGAGTGAAGTCGGTCTTGCTGCGGTAGGTGTACTTCGCGCCCGTCCACCAGATATTTACCAGCTTTTCAGAATCAAGATTGTTGTCTTCCACGCCGCTCATGAAATAACCGCCCTGGTCCGATGCGCCCACACCCAATGGATTCGACGGGTTATTCTGCCAGATGTATTCGTAGCCGGCAAAAAACTTGACCGGGTCCCACACATACCTGGCAGCGACCATTACGGCGCGGTTGTCGGTCACGATGCCATACACAGTGTTGTTCGGGTCAATCAGATTGACCCCGCCGGTAATGGGGTTGGTATTGATGCTGTCCATGGTCGACTGATATGACGCGGTCGGACTTTGAGATCCCAGCAAGGGGTTCACTACGCTGATCGCCTGGTTGTACTGTTGAAAGACAAGGTCCGCAAAGAACTTCCCGGAGTTTCCGCCAAGGTCAAATCCGTAGGCGTTGTTATGCACCTGTTCTGGTGTACAGGTAGCGGCAGTCCAGGTTGCGGAGGCCGAGTAACAGCCGCCGGAACCGTCGGCGAATTTGTACATCGCGCCGAAATGGACCGGGCCATACGTGAGGCGATACTTCACAGCGTCGTCCCAACGGCTGTTCTCGGTGTCGCCGCCACCGGCCATCGTGCCGTTATATCCGATGTACGAAAACGCATATGCGCCGCCGGCCGGATCGTAAAGCAGCATCGCATCGGTGCCCAGAGAGCGCTGGCGGCCGAAGGTCAACTCGCCGAAGTGCGTGGACGATATCCCGCCGTAGTATTGGTCATTGAAGGGCTGACCCGCGCGCGCGCCGTCGATGGCGATCGAATAGCTGCTCCGGGGAAGGCCATTGTTAATTGTGTCGGTGGCTGACGCATTAGCCAGCAGGCCGGACTGCGGATTGATGCCAGTGGCAGCGTTGAACACAACCGACCAGCCAGGCCGAAACTCTTCCTTGCCCCTTATGCCGAAACCCGTCTGCGAGAGGTTGTTCGGCGCGACCAGGAACCGGTGTTGATAGCCGTTTCGGTTAACCAGAGATTCACCTTCATAGTTGTAGCCGTTCTCGGGTAAGCCGTGGCTGACCCAGCCGACTCCGACGTCATACGTACCGTACAGCGTGATGCCGTGCCAGCTCAAAGCGCAATCGGTGGTCGCAAACTCGTGGCCGCTCGTGCAGGGGTCGGGAGTCTTCGCTCCCGTTTGGGCCCACACCGGGGACGCCCAAATCGCAAAGCACAAAAGCAGCAGGAAGAGTTGGATTAGCAGCAGTGAAAAGAGAGCCTTACGATACATTTCTCGTACCTCCGAAGACACAATGCTTTTAAGAATGTTTTGATAGAAGAACCATGAAGTGTATAGTACATACACTTATGCTGTCCATAATGGCTCGTTTTACTATTGTTAGTAACATGCTGAGCTTGCGTCGACAATCATGGCCGTATGTTGACCAACTTTCAGGTTGAATGTAGGATTTCGTTCCGATGAAGGGGAGCGGAAATTCCGAAAAGCACGCCGAACTGCTTAAGCTGCGGGACGCGGCATTACAGCTTGGGATCAGTTTTCCCACAATCAAACAATGGATCTACAAGAATAAAATCAGGAGCATCAAGACTGCGGGCGGCCATCACCGGATTCCGGCGCCTGAAGTGGACCGGCTGCTCTTCCGCACGCGAGGGAAAACCGAGAGGGAACGCAAGCAGGTTATTCGGCAGGTGAGTGGACGAAATCAGTTAGTAGGACGAATCGATTCGGTCCGGATCAGCGGGCTGATGGCGGAAGTCGCAATTTCGATTGGCGGACAACAGATAGTGTCGATTATCACCTCCCGCTCTGCGCGTGAGATGCAGTTGAAGACCGGGCAGACGGCGGCCGCACTCATAAAAGCTACAGAAGTAATGATCCTGCGGGTAACATGAAACATAGATTTATATTTGCCGCCGCACTCCTCGTCTTGACCCTTCAGGGTGCGTTGGCGCAGGCTCAGCAATTAACCATACAAAACGGAAGCGGAAAACCAGTGGTGCTCGCGCGCGCCGACTTGGAAGCGTTGCCGCACATCAAAATCACAACCAACAAAGCCGGCTCGTCCACAGTCTTTGAAGGAATTTCCCTCGAGGCCGTGCTGGAAAAAGCTGGAGTTCAGTTCGGAGAAAGTCTGCGCGGCAAACGGCTGGCATCGTATTTGCTGGTGGAAGGGGCGGATGGATAACGCGCCGTGATTGCGCTGCCGGAAATTGATCCGGCATTTACGGATAAGCAGATCATCCTGGCGTTTCTGAAAGATGGAAAGCCTTTGGATGATAAAGAAGGGCCATACCGGATCGTGATTCCGGACGAGAAGAGAATGGCGCGATGGGTGCGGGAAGTAACTGTACTGAAGGTCGTGGATGTCCCATAAAGCGCGAAGCGCCAGTTAGATCATCCGGTAACTTGCTTAGGAAAATCTATGAGAGTCGGCAGGCTTATTTTTGCATTGATCATAGCTCTGGGGTGTTGGCCGCAGCGGACCGTCGCTCAAGCGATCAGCGTAGCAGCCGCAGCAGACCTGCAATTCGCTATGCAGGATGTAGCCGGACGATTCCAGAAGGAAACGGGGAAAACCGTCAAGCCGATCTATGGTTCGTCGGGAAACTTCTATCAGCAGATTCAGAACGGCGCGCCCTTCGATGTTTTTTTCTCCGCTAACCTCGATTATCCCAAAAAACTTGAAGCAGCAGGGTTGACCGAGCCGGGAAGCTATTACCCATACGCAAAAGGGAAGATCGTCTTGTGGGTCGCGAGCGATTCCGAACTCGATGTTAGCGCCGGCCTGAGGATTTTGCTGGATCCTTCGGTGAAGAAAATCGCAATCGCCAATCCGCTGCATGCGCCGTATGGACAGGCTGCGGTGGCTGCGCTACAGCACGAGAATCTCTACGATCGCGTCAAAGATAAATTTGTGCTGGGCGAAAACATTTCGCAAACCGCCTCGTTCGTCGTCTCGGGAGCGGCGGACGTGGGTGTGGTGGCGTTGTCTCTCGCTCTGTCTCCCAACATGAAGGCTAAAGGCCGCTATTACGAAATTCCCGCGGCGGACTATCCTCCTATCGAACAGGCCTGCGTGATTCTTGCGTCGTCAAAGAACAAAGACATAGCACGGCAATTCTTATCGTTCGTGAAAACCCCGGCGATTCAAGACGTCTTAAGAAGCTACGGTTTCGATGTGGGCGGGGCAGGGAAATAGGGTATGCCAATGGTTCTCGCCTGTTAACGGCCTAGACGTTGTAAGCCTTGCTGGGCACGGTCGAAGCCGTGAGCCATGGCCAGCGTGGTGCGATACTCGGCTTCCGCGGCGGAATGGTCGCCTCGCTTCTCAAGTAATTGACCAAGCAGGTAGTGGGCTTTAAAAGCGGGCCATTCTTCCACCGGCCCGGAGGCCAGATAGCGGCGCACCAGTCGCGTGGCCATATCCGCATTGCGTCCGGTGCGGAACAACATGCCAGCTGCATCCATCAGCGCGCCAGGACGATCGAGCGGTCGAGACTCCATGGTGCGTAAAGCCTGCTCCATCTGATCGAGTCGATTGATGTTGCGATAAAATCCCGCAAGATTGACCCAGGCGCGCGCCCCCCCGTGAGTGGCGTCGATGGCGAGGCGGTATTCCTGTTCGGCGGTGTCATTATCTTTATTTTTTTGTGCGATGCGAGCCCGCACCCAGTGCGCCATGCCGGGATTCGACGGCAGTAGAAGTTCCGATTGAGCACGGGCTTTGTCCTCACCTCCGCCGACAATGCCGGGAGCTTCAAGATAAAACTCAGCGAGATCCGTGCGGGCTTCCCAACTGTTGGGATCGAACTGCACGGCGCGCTCGAATTCCACGCGAACTTTTTTGGCGAGGCCGGCGGCTTTTAAGAACCCTGCACGGTCCGCCTTCTCTCCGTAGATTCGTCCCAGCCAGAGATGATAAAGACCGTTGTGCGGATCGAGGGCTACAGCTTTTTCGCAAACCGGGATGCCGGCATCCCAGGCGTCAAGTTCGAAATCAGCGCGGCAGAGCAGGTTGTAAGCCTCCGCGGTGGGAGCGGTATGAATTTGTTGTTCGAGAGATTGAATCGCTTGATCGACTTGGCCCGAGACAAGCAGAGTCTGAGGCGTTTCGGAGGCGGTGGAGAACGTTACCAGCGCTAATAATGCAATGAGAGTGCGGGCTGTGCCTACAACCACCGACGCGATAAATGGGCAACCCACCCGAAGGGATTGTCTGGGACGAAAAAAAATCTTCTGGATCAACTGCATGAGCTACGGAACCACCTTGACATGGCCGCCGTCGACGAGAGGTTTGGAGTCGGCGGAGGAGAGAGCCACCTGCGCATGCTCAGGCAATCCGGCGGTTATTTCAACCTGCGTCAAGTTTTGCAGAGAGACTTCGACGTCGCGGCGTCTGAGTTCGCCGTCGGTAACCTGGAAAACGTAAGGCTTCGTGTCGTCCATGCGGACGGCCTCGCGTGGCAACGTGAGCACGTTAGTATGTTCGGCGGTAATGACGGTGACGCCGACGTTGATGTTGGGTAGCAGGCGAAGATCGTGATTGTCGACGGTGCAGGTAACCTCGCCTACGTTGCGCGCGCCTCGTAGTTTTACGGTGGAGGGAATGGTGCTTACAGCGCCGTTCCAGAGCCGGCCGGGCAACGCATCCCATGTGACTTCGATTTTTTGTCCGATGGCGAGGCGGCCGATTTCCGGTTCGTCGACAAAGCTACGCACCAGCATCTTGGAGAGATCGCCTTCCTGCAACAGCAGATCTCCGGTTTGCACATACGCGCCTTGTTTCACCGGCAGCGTATAAACGATGCCGTCAAAAGGCGCGCGCACGCTGGATTTGTCGAGCGCATCTTCGGCTGCATCGTAGGCGGCATGGGCTTCAGCGCCCTGGGCCTGCACTTTCGCTGCTTCCGGTTTGGAGTAGCGGTCTTTTTGTTTTTCTTCGAGCAAGTTGGTGTCAGCCTGGGCGCGCTGCAATGCTTCTTCAGCCTGCTGCACTTCACCGGCCGAGGCTGCGCCTTGTTGCTGAAGGCGTCGAAGCGCGTCCAGATTGCGCTGGGCATTGTTCTGCGCGCTGCGGGCCTTGATCAGTTGGGAATCCAGCGTAAGAATTTCTTCGTGCGTGCCACCGCCGCTAAGATCAGACTCTTCAGCCTGCGCCGCTTTAATCTGAGCCTGTGCGCGGGCTGCCTGGCTGCGCAGATCGCTGTCATCGAGTTGCAGGAGCAACTGCCCTTTGCGGACGTGATCGCCTTCCTTCACCATCAGGCGTTTCACCGTGGTCGCGATCGGGGAATGAGCTTCAAAATTCTGGATGGGTTCCACTTTACCATTGGTCGAGATCAGGCTCCGGATGGAACCGCGCTCCACAGTTGCGATGCGAATCTTCAGCGGCGACTGGCGAGTGAAAAGGGGGATCGTGGCCAGGGCAGCGGCTACTCCTACTACCACCCATGTGCGGCCCTTTCGCGAGGTGGGATGTCCGTTCGAATTATGGTTGGTTCCTGCCAAATAGTTATCTTTCAGGGTGCGGCGGGGACAAGTGCAAGTCTTAATTTACCACTCTGGCCGCTGCGATAAAACGCGCCCACTCCCAAGCCGTTGCTTGATTAGATGCTGGCTCAGTTGCGTGGATGCTTGAAAGAGTCGGTTAGCGACCCCAATGTTCGGCGCACGAGGCAGTGGCAAGCCGATCGCAAAGTCAGCCGCTACAATAGTGTTCATGCCAAAACCGCGCCGTTACACTACCGAGTACGCAGAAGCCGGGTTAGACGCCAACTTCCCCGAGATCGAAACATGGCCCAACCAGTTTCCAGGATACGAGATTGTGATTGACGATCCCGAGTTCACCTCTGTCTGTCCAAAGACGGGACTGCCGGATTTCGGAGTGATCACACTACGCTATCAGCCCAATAAAGCTTGCCTGGAATTGAAATCGTATAAGGAGTATTTGCAGTCCTACCGCAACCTGGGAATCTTTCAGGAGAACGTGGTGAACCAGGTTTTGGAAGATGTGGTGCGCTGGGCCAGGCCGGTGTGGGCTGAAGTCAAAGGAGATTTTCGTCCGCGCGGAGGAATCTCGACCACCGTCGTGGTGCGATGGCCGCGTCCGAGAAAGTAATTTAGTTAAACTGACTTCTGCCGCCTCCGTGCAGCGTGTGCTCGCCGCTGCGTCCGGGAAAACATACGCGGATCGTAGGCCAGTGGTTCCGTCGGCAATATCAATATCTTCTCGAAGTCCGCGTGTTTGGGATTCAATAGCCAGTTGTTCTCCCGTGGACTCAAGGCGGAGGGAACGATGAGGCAACAGGTTTTTTCCTTTCCTACAAATTCATCGCCGAAGTGCGCCAGCGCGAGCGGGGCGGGCGTCTCGCGCCAGTTTGGCGGCAGGACTGTGCTCTGTAGTCGTTCGCAAGACACGTTGTCGGGAATGTCGGCGGAAGCAAGAATCAAGTCTTCGGGCGCATCGTCCGGATCAAGGTGAACGAAATATTCCAGCATTGCCAGCGACTGATGCTCTGACGCGTAGCTTAGGCGGGTACCGCTGCTCGACCATCGTCCGCCGTAGCGGTATGCGCCTTCGCCGTCAAATGGTGTGTGAGCAAAGGCTTTGCGCAGGATGCGATAAATTCGAATCAACTAACTCCGCCGAAGGCGATGCGCCCCAGCACATTCTCCACCTGGCGCGCGCCCAGTTCGGTATCCATGGCAGCCAGCGGAGATGAACCGCCTAAGGCGCGATTGCCGCGCTTGAGCCAAAGAATTGCGCGGGCATGGTCGCCGAGACTTTCTTCGGCCAATGCAACAATGCGGGCGAGGCGGTAGAGACGATCGGATTCGAAGCGCGCCAGGCGGCCGCTGTTGCGGCGGCGTTGCAGGCTGCGTGTGGAAAGATCAAGCGCAGCAGCCAATTCTTTTAAGGTGAGCCCAGAGGCGTGCATCAGTGCTTCAACCACCGCCGGCGGAAAACCTTTGCGGATGGCTTCGCGGAGATCATGGTCTGTAGCGGGTACGCGGCCCAGCGTGCGTCGTCCGCCAAGCTCTCGAGCCACGGCTTGCAGTTCATTTACCATTTGTCATCTATGATAGCGACAAATGGCGCATGGGTCAAGAAGTTAAATTAAAGATAGTGCTTGTGATCCTGAGCAAGCGCTTTTTGCGGCACAATAATCGCGCGTTTGGCTTGCTTCCTTCTAAAACTGCGCTACTACCAAGACCCTGAGGGAATCTTAAGGCCCGCCTTCCCCGGTCACGCGCCATGCTATATTCGCTGATCCCGTGAACTCCGCGAAACTTTATCCCCGCACCGCGCTGATCCTGCTAACCGCGCTCAATTTGCTGAATTATGTGGACCGTTCGGTGCTTTTCGCCGTGCAGCCGTTGGTGCAAAGCGAATTCCAACTGAGCAACACTCAGGTTGGCTATCTCACCAGCGCGTTCCTTCTGTTCTACATGGTTGCCGCGCCTTTCGTAGGTCCGCTGGCGGACCGCTATTCGCGCAAGCGAATTATTGTGGGCGGCGCGGTTTTCTGGAGCGGACTCACCCTGCTGACGGCGGTTACACATACGTATACCGAGTTGCTAATCCGGCACACGCTGGTCGGAATTGGCGAGGCAACGTTCGTCACCATCGCTCCAACGTTCGTTGCCGATCTGTTTCCCGAGGAGAAGCGCGGACGCATTCTTGGCGTGTTTTATCTGGCGATTCCGGTGGGTACGGCTGCGGGATATCTGCTGGGCGGCAAGCTGAGTCCGCACTATGGCTGGAGGTTCCCTTTTTACATTGCGGCTGTTCCAGGTTTCTTGCTGGCCCTGGCAGTGCTATTTTTGCACGAGCCGGAGCGTGGGCAGTTCGACCGGGAACAAGAAACGCCCGAGCGCGCGACCTTAGTCGGACTGGCCCGCAATCCCGCGTTCTGGACCTCGACTCTAGGCATGGCGATGATGACGTTCGCCTTGGGCGGCATTCAGGTCTGGATGCCGACTTTCCTCTCGCGGGCGCGCGGATACTCGCTCGAATCGGCGAACTTCATGTTCGGGATCATCATCGTAGTGGATGGAATTGTAGCCTCGCTGGCCGGCGGATGGCTGGGAGATTATCTGCTGCCGCGCATGAAGGGATCGTATTACTTTGTCTCGGCGGCGAGCATGGCGCTGGGTGTGCCATTCATGGTCGTCGCGTTGTTCACCCGCGGCCCGCTAATGATTCCCGCGATCGCAGTCTCTGCATTTTTTCTGTTGCTGAATACTTCGCCGCTCAATGCGGCAGTGATTAATTCCGTGGGGGCGCACATCCGCGCCACTGCGCTGGCGGTGAACATCTTTGTTTTTCATCTGCTCGGCGATGTGCCCTCGCCCACGCTGATGGGCATGGTGGCCGATAAACGCACACTGCAAGACGCATTCGTGCTACCTGTAATCGCCATGGTAGCTTCCTCTGTCATACTGTTTTATGGGATGAAATTTGCGCCTGCGCAAATCGATGGAGCGCCGCCTCTGGCAGGGAAGACCTAATTACGAATGCATTACTTTCATTGGATTGCCGGCACGATCCTCGCGCTGGCCTGGTTCTCCCGCATTGTGGACGCCGCCATCGGCATGCCCAGCGTTGCCGATATTTCGCGCCCGGAGTGGGACAAGCAAGTTGCATCATCCGCGAATCCTTCACCTCCTTTTCCGCGAGTTTCGATTATCGTTCCGGCGCGCAACGAAGAAAGCGACATTGCGCTGTCGCTGACTCGTCTGCTCGAACTTGATTACGACAATTACGAAGTGATCGCGGTCAATGACCGGTCGACGGATCTCACCGGCGAGATCATGGAAGAAGTCGCTCGCCGTGCTTCGGATAATCAGCTTCGCGTAATTCATCATCGCGAACTGCCTCCGGGATGGCTGGGAAAAACGCATGCCATGTGGACTGCGACCAATAAGGCTACCGGCGACTGGTTGCTGTTTACGGACGCCGATGTATTGTTCAAGCCGGATGCGGTGCGCCGGGCGGTCACTTATGCGGAAGCGGAGAAAGCGGATCACGTTGTGTTGTTTCCCAAGATGATCATGAAGCGCCCCGGCGAGTTCATGATGATCGCGTTTTTTCAGACGATGTTTGTGTTCGGACACCGTCCCTGGAAAGTGGCCGATCCCAAGTCGCGCGATCACATGGGCGTAGGCGCGTTCAACTTGATTCGCCGCAGCGTGTATGAATCGGTGGGCACTTATAAAACTTTGCGCATGGAAGTGCTCGATGACATGAAGCTGGGCAAAGTGGTGAAGAATGCGGGCTTCGCTCAGCGCAATGTTTTTGGCGGCGACCTGATTTCGATTCGCTGGGCGAATGGCGCCATGGGCGTGGTCAACAATCTGACCAAGAATTTCTTTGCCGTGCTGTCGTTCCAATGGCCGCGCACTTTGATTTCGGCCTTCGGGTTGGCTTTTCTGAATCTGATGCCGTTCCTCGGAGTGTGGCTTGCGCATGGCTGGGAGCGTTTGCCCTACGCCATCGCTCTGGGATCGATGTTTTTGATTTATCTGGGAATGTCGTGGCGCTCGGGCGTTCCAGCCTATTACTTCCTGCTGCATCCGGTAAGTACGGCGTTGTTTGTATACACGCTGCTGCGGTCGATGTTTCATACGCTGTGGAATGACGGAATTATCTGGCGTGGGACGAGGTATCCGCTGGAGGAGTTGAGGAAGGGAATGGTGTGAGGTCAGATGCTTGCGACCTGCCAGGAAAAGGCACGGAATTCGGCCAGCCTGCGGAAGTCCCGGACATTGGCAGTGACAACGATGACCCCTGCTCGCGCCGCGCTCATCGCCATCAGCGCGTCATTGGTGAGCCGGTTTCGCCCAATTTTTTCGTAGTCGTACTTGGCCGCCAGTCGCGACAATACTTTGCCGGCCTGAATCCAGTCGTCAAGTTCCGGCAGCAGGATTCGACTCTCCTTCTCAAAGTGACGTTCGATCAGTTCCACCGCATGCCGGTCACGTTCCCGGGCGCCGGCATAAAGTTCTTCCAGTACGACGGCGCTCAGCCACATATCGTTCTCGGCTACGAATCTGGCAACCGCCGGACCGGGGTCTCCACGCCGCAGCGCGGAAACATAAATGGATGTGTCGAACAGGGCAGACTGCATCTATTCATCCAGCACGCCATAAACGTCTTTAATTTCGATGCCGCTCCTGAAGAATTGCTCGTTGGCTTCGCGCAAAACGCGGGTGCGTCGTTCTTCCGCGATTACCCTGTCCAGCGCTCGTTCGAGGGTTTCGGTTTCCGTTTTTGCCCCCAGGGCTTTTTGGGCACGCTTGATTTTTCGCGGGTCTAATTGGAAGTGCTTGTGGGATCGATTTTCAGCTGTCGCCATTCGAATCACCTTGCACTATCTTATCACGGATGTACATAGATAAGCTATCTATGTACATAACAGGTAGCCTGGGTAATTCATTCACTGCGGCGGTTCGCCCTCTACGTCCGCTTCGTTGCCGTAAGTTGCGCTGCTATTGGGTGTGCCTTTGACTCTTGCGGGCTTCTTGGTGGGGCGTATATTCCCTGCGCTGTAGTGGCCTTGTTTTTCCACGTCATAGTTCTTGGGCAGAGGTGGAATCAAGGTGGAACCGCCGGTGATCTGGCTGACTTGCTTCAGAACGATTTCGGCACGGCCGTTATAGAGTTTGACGGGGCCGTGAATTTCGATGACATGCCCTTCCAGCCGGCGAACATCGCCGACGTCTTTCAGGTCCGACCCGAAGACTACAACCGAGAACGGACAGGCGGCCTGCTCGGCGCAGAAATCGATAAAGTGAGTGCCTCGGGCGCCTGCTTTCACATGGGTGACTTTCCCGGTGACGCACTTGATCTCGCCGACATGCTGCGCGGCCTGGTGAATCGGGAGGCAGTCGGAGGCGAAGACGGCGGTCGCCGAGAAGAGCAGAAACGCTGCGACATTTTTTTTCGACGACATAAATTTCTTGAGGCCGGCCTAGCCGGGAGGGAGTTAGTCAGGCGTTCGGAGGGGTGATTCCGGATTAAAAAAAATTACGGATCGATCTTGTAAAATCTCTGTTTTGAATAGTTTGCGGGCGGGGTGATCTGGCTTGATCCGACTAAAATATTGATAAGCAAGGACTTGCCCGCAAAATATTACAGACAGGGGAGTTAGGGGCTGGGTCCAGTGGATTTCAATTGCCGCTTGGAGTTGCTGTGCGAGTTGAACTTTACTTTGGGGCATGCTCGCTTTCAGAATCGCTCAAGTGGAAGGGCGGGGGCAAGGTTGGATGTCACATTGGGGGCGTGGATAAGTTGTGTCCAACGGGTAGCGTCCCTATGAGGGGAAAAATGGGACAGGTCAGTTGGGCCGAAAGAAGCAGCGAGGCACATGGCCGGGAAAACTTTTTACTGAAGGAGTATGCTAGCCGACGCTGAGAGTGGCCCCTTAACAATCGGTAATCGCATTTTTATTCGAACGAGCTAGCACAGCCGAGGAGGGGACAGTGTTTGACATTAAAATCGACGGCAGGCTTCAGGTGACTGCGGCCATGGGCCTTCTCAAGTTTTCCCGATTGGTGCTTTGGGACGAAGCCTCCGCTACGTTCAGTCCGACGTCATGCAAATCATATGATTTGTATTGGCGGGAAAACATCGACGCCGATTTCGGGAGACTTATCTGCTGGATTAATTTCTCGGCGGGGGCGGAATTCTTGGCAAAGGGTATTTGCCTTCTTAACGGTGTTGAGATATGTAAGGAGAAGGGAGGGTCGAGAAATTTTGGTACGCTCCGAAATCTGCACGGAAAGGGGCACGATCACGATGCGCTTAGGCGGTTGTGCTCATCGTCAACCCTGATGAAGCTCAACAGAGATCGGTGCTGGACTGCTATGGCACTTTGGCTGGCGAGATCCGGAATAGGGACGCTCACGCTTACGTACCGAATGTCCGCAACGATCACTTTCACAAGGTCTCTGAGTGCTTTGTCCCGTGTTTCAACCTTCTGATTTCTTGGCTGCCGGGAGGGTCAAGCGTGATAAATGACTGGATCGAAAATGCGCCTCGATTCATCGCGGAACTGACCTGAGGCTCTGTGGGTAGCGGCTATGATTATCGCATTCAAGCGTGTACTCCTTATCTCGCCGATTGCAGCCACTTTTCTTTCTGTAAGTTGTGTCGGTCGCAGGGATCTTTGCGGTCTCGATGGAATTCGTCGGGTGGTGCCACTTCCCGCGAGATGCCTAGGTCCTTCGTTGGGAGTCGCCCGCTGCGCGGGCGACTCCGCTGCCTCAGAATGACAAGAGGGGGAGTGAAAAAGTACTTGTGGGTAACGATGACGGGAAGAAGCAGCAGGTTCCTCACCGGGCTTGCGCCCGGTTCGGAATGACATCTCGTTTAATTTTGGCGGGTATGGTGGCGCGCCGTGAAGCCGCGCCTTTTCTAAGCGACACGGTTGTTCAAAGCTAAAGCGACAAACTTATTTGAAGCCCTTCACGGCGGCGGTTTCGTCGTCTTTCACGTCGAAGACGGTGTAGAGCTTGGTGATCTGGAGCAGGTCGTGAACCTTCTTGGTGAGGTGCAGGAGCTTGAGTTCTCCGCCCTGGTTTTTGGTGGTGGTGAAGGCGCTGACCAGCTCGCCGATGCCGGAGCTGTCGATGTAATTGACTTCGGCCAGATTCAGGATGATCTTTTTGTTGCCTTTGGAAAGCAGGTCGCGTACGGTGTCGCGCAGAGTAACGCTGCCCTCGCCCAGAGTGATGCGGCCACTGCAATCCACAATGGTGACTCCGTCCACCTGCCGAGTGCTAAGTTTCATGCTCACTGAGAATCCTCCTTGTTGCCCACGGGTTTGGCGTGGACGTGCTTGATCAATTTCACTTCCGTACCTGTCTGGGACGGGCGGATTTCCACCACATCCATAAAAGAACGCATAAGAAAAATTCCGCGGCCTGAGGTCTTCAGCAGATTTTCCGGAGCGAGCGGGTTCGGAATTTCTGTCAGGTTAATACCTTTGCCCTGGTCGCGGATGGTGATGACGAGGTCGTCGCCGGTTCGCTCGAAGGCTAAAATTACTTTTTTATCGGGAGCATATTTATTGCCGTGTAAAACGGCATTGACCGCGCCCTCGCGCACCGCCATGGAAATCTGCATGATCTCGTCTTCCCCAAAGCCCAATTCCGTGGCAATGCGGGTGGCGTTTTCTTCCGCATGGTCCACCGTGTCCAACGTGGAATCGAGCGTATAGGAGACCAGTTGCTCCATGATGATCGGTTACGTCTTAGATTCGCACCTGTTCTCTGAATTGGCGATAGGGCCTTGCCGCAAGCCTCATGCAGCCGATGCGGTAGTTTGCCTGTGGGAGCAGGGAATTGTCAACGAGAACGGTAATTCCACGGCAAGTTCGATCCGGCAGAGTCGCAGCGCCGCTTATAATTGTACGCCGTGGCCTCATGCTGAACGCGAAAGTCCGGCATTTTCTGAAGCGGTTGACGGCGGTGACGCTGCTGACTCTGGCGGCATTGGTTCTGTTGGTGTACGGGCTGGATTACATTGTCTTCCGCTATCGTTTGCGCAGCGGCGGCGGCTTTGGGCAAGTGACCGTCACCGGGTACGACGCTATCCCTCAAAAAAGCGGGAAGACCCTGTTCATGTTCCACGATCCGCAGCAGCAGACATGCGTAAACTCGTTGTTTCCGCGGGCGGGGTATGTGCCTTGCTGGTATTTGCGGCGGCATAGCGACCAGGCAACTAATTTTTAGGGCGGGTTGCGCCTGCGAATTTTGCTTTCCCGGTCCTTAAATGATCAAGCTGGTTTATTGCATTACGAAGAAGGCTGGATTAACCGACGAGGAGTTCTTTCACTACTGGGAGAACATCCACGGCTCGATCGGTGCGCGCATTCCCGGCCTGCGCAGATTGGTGCAGAGTCACCGCGTCGCAGTACCCAACGATAGTCGCCAGCCGGATTTCGACGGCATAGCGGAGCTTTGGTTCGACGACATGGAAGCGTTGCAGACGGCTCGAAGTTCGCCGCAATGGAAAACGTCCACCGAAGACGAAGCCAATTTCATTGATCCGCACAAAACCGCCTACTTCATTTCTCATGAGAACGTGATCGTACCGGGCTCGTCTGAAGAATCTGCGGAGATCTAACCAGCTGGTTAATTTCGGCCACGGTGGTTGATTTCAACCATCGTTAACTATTGCAAATTCAATAGCTTGCATGGGCATCGTATGCCCTTCTCGCCTCATCTAATCAACTAAGAAGTGGATTGGGTTAGGAGGAAATTCTTATGAGGCTGTTACAGGTGCAGGGTTTAGGAAGCTTGTTCCTGGCAGCGGTTTTGGCTTTATGTGTGCCCGCATGGGCCAGCAATAATGCGAGCTCAAATTCAGCTGTGCCGGGAACTTTGAATTACGTCGAAGGTCAGGCCAATATCGCCGACCAGACCATCGATCATAACTCGGTCGGAAAAACCACTCTGGAAGTTGGGCAGTCGCTTAACACGGAGCAGGGTAAAGCGGAAATTCTTTTGACGCCGGGAGTGTTTCTGCGCGCCGGGGATAACACCTCGATCAAGATGGTGGACGCCGGACTTGCTAATACGGAGGTCAGGGTCGACCAGGGTCACGCCATGATCGAGGTCGATCAGCTTTATCGGCAGAACGATTTGCGCGTGCAGGAAGGTAATGTAACCGCGAGAATCATGAAGCCGGGCCTTTACGAATTTGATTTGCAGCAGAATCAAATGCGCGTGTTTGACGGCGAAGCCATGGTGCAGGTCGGCGATAAACAGATCAAACTGAAGGCCGATCACGAACTGGCAGTCGCCAACGTTCCAGAGAAGACCGAGAAGTTCGACAAGAAGGCTTTCAACGGCGACGATCTTTACCGCTGGAGCAGCCTGCGGTCTTCTTATGTGGCCGAAGCCAATGTTGATGCGGCGCGGATTGTAGTTGCCGACGGCTGGGGCTCGGGATTTGGTCCCTACTGGGGAGCTGGATTCTGGGGCTCGGGGTTTGGTCCCTGGGGCGGATGGTATTGGGACCCGTGGTTCTCGGCGTTTACCTACATGCCTGTGGGCGGAATTTTCTACAGCCCATTTGGTTGGGGATTCTACTCACCGGGTCTGGTCTATCGGGCTCCGTTCTACGGCGGACATTTCTACCACACGTTTAACGCCGCCAACGTTCGGGCATGGGGACCTGGTCGGCACTACGCAACCAGCAGCGCTTACGCTCGCGGAGTTTATACGGGAGCGGGGGCGGCGCGGGGAGCGTTTCACTCCGGCCCAGCAATGGGAGGAACGCGTGGCGGCTTCAGTGGCGGCGGCTTTCACGGCGGTGGAGGTGGATTTCATGGCGGCGGAGGCGGGCACGGCGGCGCACGTTAACCGCCTGATTTTTGAATGATTCGAAGCGGAGCGCTGGAAGGCGCTCCGCTTTTTGTTTTATGTTTCCATTCAGATTGACGATCCCGACCGTGCCCAGGAGATGGATCGCCGTATTTGTTTTAACTGAGCTAAAATGGCGTCCTACGAATCAAAACACCGATCCCGTTCGCATGAGGATGCCATGAAGCAGACGAAGCAAGTGCGTTCCCGTTTTATTTTTCCGCGGGTGATAGTTTTCGGGCTTGCGGTCGCCATCGCGTTTTCGGTTGCGTCAATGTGCGTGGGGCAAGACAACGGTTCGGCATCGACCGATGCGCGTCTGCAAAAGGCGTACCGCTTCCAGCAGGGCGGTTGGACTTATGTTCACCTGGAAGGCACGCCCTCAGAGATCGGCTACCAGCATGGTTTTCTGCTGGCCGCCGAGATTTCCGATGCGCTCGAAGCGATCAAACTTTTCGATACCCGCGAGACGCACCGGGATTGGGAATTTTTTCGCAAGACGGCGCGGGAGATGCTTTGGCCGCATATCGACGCAGAGTATCAGCAGGAGTTGCAGGGCATAGCCGATGGCGTAAAGGCCCGTGGCAACGACCTGGACGTGTATGACATCGTCGCCCTCAACGCCTTCGAAGAAGTCCCCGACTACTATGTTCCCTGGCTAAACAAGCGCGAGAAGCAGGCCCGGGCGCCGAAGTTAAAGGCTCCGGGAAATTGCAGCGCCTTCATCGCCACCGGCGTCTACACCAAAGATCATCAGATCGTGATCGCGCACAATAATTGGACGAGCTATCTCGCGGGCGAGCGCTGGGTGATCATCTTCGATATATTGCCGCAGCACGGCCAGCGCATTTTGATGGACGGCTTTCCCGGAGTGATTACCAGCGACGACGATTTCGGCGTGAACGCTGCTGGAATCATGATTACGGAGACGACGATCACTCAATTCGAAGGCTGGGATCCAAAAGGGAAGCCGGAGTTCATGCGCTCGCGTAAAGCTCTGCAATACGCCGAGAGCATCGACGACTACGCTCGCATCATCAAAGAGGGCAACAACGGCGGCTACGCCAACGACTGGCTGATCGGCGATCGCAAGACGGGGGAGATTGCTTATCTCGAACTCGGCTTGAAGAACACGCCGATGTGGCGGACGAAAGACGGCTACTACGTCAGTTCAAATTTCCCCCGTGATCCCAAGTTGATCAAAGAAGAAACCAGTGGCTTTGACATGAGCGATATGTCATCCTCCATGAACGCTCGCCACGCCCGCGCCGATGAAATGGTGCAACAGGCGAAAGGAACCGTCGATGTCGAGATGGCCGAGGATTTTCTCGCGGACCACTTCGACAGCTTCGAAAAGAAGACCCAATCCGATGAGCGATCCCTTTGCGGCCACGTGGATGCCTCCTCGCGTGGTGTGAAGGAATGGGGCTGGGAGGCTTATAACCCCGGCGGCGCCGTGCAGGGCAAAGCTACTGACAGCAAAATGGCGGCAAACATGAGCTTCGTCGCGCGGGCCGGGCACCCTTGCGGAGCGGATTTTGTTGCGGCGGATTTCCTGCAACAGCATCCCGAATATGCTTGGCAAAAGCCGCTGCTGCACGATATGAAAGCGGGTCCGTGGACTAAATTTCAAGCGGGGCAAAAGGCCAACGCACGCTAGGTTAACGTCGTGGTGCCTTATGTATTGTGAAGTCGCCGTCAAACACAAAGCGACAATCACCGAAACAGGACTTCAGGCTGCGGTGTGCGGAGGTCAGCTCGGAGTAGCGATTCCTTTGGCGGCAGCGTATGCGCAGCGCCGTCTATCGTCTAATCCCGCCTCCGCACTCGGTTGGTGCCATTGAAACCGTGAACCGCTGTTTTGTGATCGTGCGGGAAGTGAACTCGCGCTTCAGCACCTATCATGTCGAGGGCAACAGCCCCGCCGTTTCGGTTCCGTCCTTGCTGGGAGCGGTGCAGGATTTCTCCGGCTTGTTACTTCCTGTATTGGGCGCGGCAGCGGATGGAGACGCCTATCGAGGAATTTCCTTCACGGTCCAACTTGTTGAAGATAACGCACGAGAGACGGGAATTGCGGGGAAGTTGACTACTCTCGCTTCGGTGGTGCGGGAGCGATTCGCATGGTCTTCGCTACGCTCTGGCGTAATCGCCTTTTTAACCAGCGGGCTGCTAATCTGGCAAGGCTTGAAACAAGAGCCATGGCTATCGGGCATCTATAGCCTCGGACTCGTTATCGTCGTCACAGCATTGGAGTGTCTCGCTTCCTGGTTTCTGGACCGTGGTAAAATTAAATGGAAGTTGAAGGAAGCCTAGTATGAAGAGATCTGGCGTTTTCGGGGGCAGCTCGACAAGCCTGCACGAGCGGGTTCGAACTGGTTTAGCGCAGGGATTCAAGGGCTCTTTGTCCGACGACCCCATGGGTCTTTCGAATGCGGATCTCCTCATACAGCAAGGGGGACGCGTGCAGTGGTAGAGGTGAAGACCGGCGACCCCGAGCTTCCGCTTCCCAGCAGTACCACGGCACAAATGCTTTTGCTGAAACGGCAGGCGCGGGAGAGGTTTCCCGAGGCTGAAGTCCAGGAAGTTCTCCCCGTCCTCATCACAAACTATAACGTGAGCCCTAACGATGAAAAAGAGCTTGAAGGGCAGGGAATTAAAGTGCTCCGGATCGGCCCCGCCGGCAGCTACGACGCCGGCCAGTTCTCGCGCCAGGTGGCCAGCCTCACCGGCTTACAAACCGATTTAGTCTGAGGGTCTGGCAAAGTTAACGGGTATTCCATAACTGTAAGTCACCTTCTGGCAATGAAAGAAACCGTACCGCAATACATTCAGCGCATTCTCTCTCACTCCGAGGGCAAGAAGCCCTTGGAAGTCCAGGCCTCAACTGCGAAGAAGCTCGATCGGCTCATTAAAGGCGTTCCTCTGAGCAAACTGCGCAAGCGTCCGGCTCCCGGCAAATGGTCGGTGAGTGAGATTCTTACGCACTTGGCGGACGCGGAAATTGCCGGCAGCTTTCGCATGCGTTTGATTCTGAGCGCACCGGGAACTCCGGTTGCCGCATTTGATCAGGATGCCTGGGTAGTCAGCGGTCACTATGAGAAGCGCGACCCGCGCAAGTCGCTGGAACAATTCCGTGTGCTGCGGGAAGCCAACCTCGCGTTGCTCAAATCCCTGACGGCGGAACAATGGCAGCACTACGGTATGCACGCCGAACGCGGTCGGGAGAGCATTGAGCGAATCGTACAGATGTTCGCCGGCCACGATATCAACCACCTGCGGCAGGTCGAAAATATTCTTAAACCAAGCAAGTAAGATTCGTGCATCACAGCCGAATCTGGCCTTGGCGCGGCAGAAATAAATAAATCCGATATCCTGCTGCGGAAAATACGCGTTGCGCCGCGTCCCAGCCGTGCTACCGTCACGTTAACTCGGGGGATTCTTAACTAGCTTCATTCCTCCGGGCTAGCGAGGCGCTGCCAGCATGATGACCAAAGCCTGCACCAACCACAAATGCCCAGCCTACGCACACTTCGTTTACACCGTCGCCATGCGCTGCGTTCTTTGCCGCTGGGATCTGAAAAGCGCTCAGCGCATCAGCGACGGCGTGGGTGACGGCCCCCAAAGTTCCAACTCTCCTGAAGCGCCGGCATCGAAAACTCACAGACACGCGGCCCATTAGCACGCAAATCCTACTTCGATAATCCTCGCCTGATACAGCGTTCACCCGATAGCACCCTGCATAGCGCAGAGTAGGCTGGCTCCGAGCCAACCCGAAACGTTTGCCGTGCGCTTGAACGCGAAGTTCGTGGCGGATGCCTTTCCCGCAAGCCACTGCAAATCAGTACGGTCAAGCCAACAGTAGTGTGCAAGGAGAGAGTATGCGCAGATATTCCGCCCAAATACTTTTGGTGGCATTTTTCATGGTGTGCATTTCGGCTGCCGCGTCGGCGCGAATCGGCGTGGCCATTACGATTGCACCGCCGCCCATCCCTGTCTACGATCAGCCGGTTTGTCCCGGCGATGGCTATCTTTGGACGCCCGGCTACTGGAACTGGGACGATGGCTTTGACGATTATTACTGGGTGCCCGGCACCTGGGTGCTACCTCCCGAAGTCGGTTTTCTATGGACTCCAGGATGGTGGGGTTGGGGTGGGGACGCTTTTATTTTCCATGATGGCTTCTGGGGACCGGAGGTTGGTTTTTACGGCGGTATTTCCTACGGCTTTGGCTATTTCGGAGTTGGATTCGTTGGCGGGCGCTGGGACGGAGGACATTTTTTCTATAATCGCGCCGTGCTCAACGTGAATGTCACCAACATCCACAACGTCTACAACCAAACGGTTGAGCACAATACAACGGTGAATCGCGTCAGCTACAACGGCGGAAATGGTGGAATTACGGCGCGGCCCACTGCCCAGGAAGAAGCCGCGGGCCAGGGCAGACATGTTGGTCCAGTGCCCGCTCAGACCCAACACATGCAGGAGGCCCGATCCAACCCGCAGCAACGCGCTTCCATGAACCAGGGCAGGCCGCCCGTCGCGGCGACGGCACGCCCCGGAGAGTTTTCCGGCAGTGGCGTGGTAAGAGCAAGCGAAGCCGGCGGCCACTATACACCTCCTGCCAATCGAGGTGAGGCCGCGCGTCCCGAGGACAATGCGGCGCGATCGAACTCGCCGGGTCATGTTCGTGACCTTCCCCCGATAGAACGTCCAGCTGCTCCCAATACGGGTGACGCTAACCTGGACAAGAAGTATCAGAAGCAACAGGACAAACAATACGCGAAACAGCAGAAAGAACGCGATAAGCTCCAAAAGCAGCAGGAAAAAGAGGATCAGCGGATCGCCAAACAAAACGATCAGGCCGCTAAACAACAAACAGAACAACGGCACCAGCAACAGACCCAGCAAATGCAGCAGAGGCATCAACAGCAACGCCAGCAAATGCAGCAAAGAATGGCGCCGGCATCGCGATCGGAAGGCGGCCGCCCTCGCTAGGGCTTCCTTCGCGATTCTAGGTTCGCATGTTATTCGTATCAAGAGACGCACCGTCAGGAAGACGGCGGTGCGTCTGAAGTTTTAATTTGAAACTGGAAGAACCAGCCAGATGCCGCAGGTTGAGGGAGCAGCTGGATAAGACGTTCCAGGAGGCGAATGAAAAAGGCCACTAAAGTTAAGACGAAGCCTAAGACAACGACGAAGGCAAGGCCCGAGGCAGAGCAAGAACCGTTGCTCAACCGTCTCGCTCGCCATGTAGGACGCACTGCCGGAAAGATCGTCGCCGCAGGGCAGGACTAGGAATAACGGAAGATTCCGCGGAACAGCCCAGAGTGGGAGACGTGAAATCACAGAGAAAACCAAAACGGCGGTCAAAAACGCAGAAGAAAGAAAAGATCAGGAAATCTCATCGAGTGCCTCAGAAGTAATTCACTGATTAGCGAAGCACAATCTATTCCCCGCTCGATTCAGCCTTCTGCATACGTCTATTGACTTCGTCGCTCAAAAATCGAAAAGCGCTCGATTTCAACATTCTAACTGCGTGCGGCGTGCATGCCTATTCTGGGTACTAATAGCGCAGACTCATCAAGTGATGGAGTCAAGGATATTATTGCCAATAAAAATGGCGGAGAGGGTGGGATTTGAACCCACGATACCCGTTAAGGTATGTCCGCTTTCGAGGCGGATCGTTTCAACCACTCACGCACCTCTCCGGAAGGCGGTTGTCGGCTGCCAGTGGTCAGTAAACCAGATTCCTAAAGGTGCCTGGAATGACAAGGTTTAAGGCACAACAGCTAGCGACGATTTTTAAAGAACGTTTGCAGCAGTTCCGCGGAACGGCCTGCCAATACGCCGCTCCTAACTTCTATGCGATGGTTCAGGTTCGGATGATCCAGCACTTGCATGACCGATTGAACCGCTCCGGCTTTGGGATCATCGGCGCCATAAATCAGCCGCTTGATCCGCGCATGTACCATCGCGCCGGCACACATCGTACAGGGTTCAATTGTAACAAACAGATCGCACCCCGCCAGCCGGTGATTGCCCATTGCAATGCCCGCTTCGCGCAAAGCAACAATTTCCGCATGAGCTGTGGGATCGCAGTCGGAAATGTTGCGGTTCCACCCCCGGCCCACTATACGTCCCTCGCACACAACCACAGCTCCCACGGGAACCTCGCCAGCTTCCAGCGCCCGCTGGGCCGAGCGCAAAGCCTCTTCCATCCATAGTTCATCGCTGTCGGTTTGTTCCTGCTGGATTCCCACCGGAAAAGCCCCACGCGCAGAGTATCACTGACGCATGGAGTTGCGCGGCAAGTTTGCCGACTGAAAAGCCCATTAGATCAGGCTGAGTACCGACCGCACCACATCGGGCACCACGGCGTGAATGATCGCAGGCAACAAAATCATTACAACTGGATAAGCGATTGCGATCAACGGCAGAGCCAGCAGCATTTTGGTTTTCGGCGGCAATTTGGCGAGATAGGCTCGCATAAAATCCTCTCTCTTTAAGTACGCAGGGGCAGCCGCGAAAGTTCCCAGTGGAGTGCTGCGGTGACCGTAGGGGCTCTCCCGTCGGGCTTCTCGTCCGAAATTAGGTGATATGATCCTCGGGCCACGCATCGTGGGGCGACGCCCGACGGGAGACAGTATGCATAAGGCGCTGTTTTGTTTAATGATGATCGCCGTAGGAGCAGGCGACGTCCAGGCACAGGTACCCAAGACAACCGCAATCTCTGCACGCTCTGAACTTGCGCCGTTGGCCAACTTAAACTTTCACAAAATCAGTTACCCGGCAACATGGTCCACGCAGGTAACCGGGATCAATGATTCGGGGGTAGTGGTGGGAAACTACCTGGCGAAGCGTCTCTCGGACAATGCGTCTGGCTTTTCGCTGACCGACGGTAGTTTCTCGCAAGTCAATTTTCCCGGCGCCGCGGGAACTGTCGCCGACGGCATTAACGCATCGGGTGTGATCGTGGGTGCCTACAGTATGGAAGATCTGGGCTACGGGTTTCTCTACGAGAGTGGCCAGTTCAACGAAATCAATGTGCCGGGAGGGAGCGGAACGGTGGCCGTGGGGATTAACGCCACGGGCGAAATTGTTGGCCTCTATCAAGATTCAAGTTCTGCAACGCATGGTTTCGTGGAGCAGAGCGGAAGCTTCTCAACTATCGATTATCCTGGCGCAACTTACACGGCTGCCTTGGGAATTAATTCCAGCCAACAGATTTCCGGTTACTACTACACTGGCGCCAACGGCGCGAGCCATGGTTTCCTCTATAGTGGGGGCTCCTTCACTTCGATTGATGTGCCGGGAGCGGTGTATACGATCTGCTGGGGAATCAATGACAGCCCTGAGGCGGCGTGTTCTTACGGGGACAAGTCGGGCAACGAATACGGGGTTCTCTATCGTCAGGGAATATTCAGTCAAGTGGATTTTCCGAATTCCACTTTTACGGAATTGACGGGGATCAACAACAAACACCAGATGGTTGGTATCTATGAGCCGGAGGGATCATCGAGAAGTTACGGTTTCCTGGCGACCCCGGCGAACTGAGTGCTTTCTGCGCATATAGTCGCGCCCTGATATTCGCAAATCCACAAGTTGGTGTTATCCTTACCCCGTCATGGGCATGCCGAGCTTCCTGCGCAAGATTTTTCTGGTCGACCTTCTCCAGGGATTGATGGTCACCTTCCGCTATCAGGATCCCAAGGAAATTTATACCGAGCAGTATCCCATGGAGCGGCCGCAGGTGGCGGAGCGCTTCCGCGGCGCCCCGCGGCTGAACGTCAACCCTGACACAGACGAAACCATGTGCATCGCCTGCGATCTGTGCGCGCTGGCGTGCCCGGAAAATCTGATTGTGGTTTCAAGCGCGCGCAACGAGCACACCCGCCGCAAGGAACTTACCAACTTTACTTATGACCTGAGCCGCTGCATGTTCTGCGGCCTCTGCGAGGACGCTTGTCCCGTGGACGCGCTCGAACTTACCCAGGATTTCGAACTCGCCAGCTATACTCGTGAGGGCTGGATCTGGGACCGCAAGACGCTGGAACAAGGTCCGCAACCCACGCAGTACCGGAAATAATTTCTCCCAATCTGTGCGGGAGCATCGGAGCCGTCACCGCAAAACTATGGGCATTTTCGATTCATTCCGCAAAGAAGAAGTCACTGGAACCAAGGTTCTCGTCGGCCAGCTCGGCACCGGGCAGGGCGCGAAGTTCGACGAAGAGATGAAAGCCGATCTGCGCGTCTACAAGCGCTTTTATCCCTCAGCCTCGAGCGCAACTTTTACTACCATCGCGGAACTGCGCGGCGCGGCAGCCCATCATTATGATGTTCTGCATCTTTTTTGCCAAGTGAGCGCAGCCGGTGTGATTTCCGACGCTTCCGGCGACCGCATCACCGGCACGGACTTGCTGAAAGCTGCCGTTGATTCCGGCGTGAAACTCTTGTGGATTGGCAACGACAATTCACAGGAAGCCTATGACGCGGGTTTTAAAACCAAAGGTCTGAAGATCAATGTCGTCCTCACGCTGCGCCGCCTGGGTTCGAACACCTCGCTGTTCCTCGACAGTCTGCTGGCGAAGATGCAGGCCGGAGACACTTTGTCGAAGGCCTGGAGCGTGGCCTCACAACCTGAAGGCAAATCAGTGCAGCCCGATGTGCCGCACACCATCTCGGCACTCGGCCGGGGCGGCGTAGTGTTGCGCTAGCCTCCCCTTATCATTTCGTGCGGGGCCGCAATCCCGACCCCGAAATCTTTGTCAGTCCGAACTGGCCATCCAGCCTGTTTTTTGCTTGTTCCTTGTGTAATCTATAAGTTACAATTAGGGACGTGGTGGATGTTCGTTATTACATCACGAAGACCGGCACGGACGTAGTCGATGAGTGGATCGCCGGGTTGGCGGACGACCGCACCGAGGCGAGGATCTTCGCCCGGATTGAAAGGCTATCGAGCGGAAATTTTGGCGACCGCAAGTCGCTGGGTGGAGGGCTGTTCGAGCTGCGTATTGACACAGGGCCGGGCTACCGAATCTATTACGCGATGATCGGCCGCACCTGTGTGTTACTGCTTTGCGGCGGGGACAAACGTAAGCAATCGTCCGACATTCAGCGCGCACGTGGATACTTCAAAGATTACTTAGAGAGGACACGCAAGCAATGAAAGACAAGACCAGTGAGTCGCATGACGAAGTCATGCGCCGCCGATTGCGCGCGAATCCCAAGTTTGCCGCCGAGTACCTGAAGGCCGCATTGGACGACACCGAAGAGCCGGCTGTGCTGCTGATCGCGCTGCGCCGCATTGCGGAAGCCAGAGGCGGCCTCGCCAAAGTGGCCAAGGCTGCCGGGATTGAGCGCGAGAGCCTGTATCGCGCCTTGTCGGCGCGGGGAAACCCTCGGCTCTCCACGCTGGTGGCCGTGACTAAGGCGGTGGGGCTGAAGCTTACGGTTGAGGCGGCGCGGTGAGCTTATTCCTTGACGGACTCGAGGGAATTTTCTGCATGCTACTGTCCTTGACATCGAATGGAGGGTGCAACGATGTTAACTCTGTATTGTGATAACAGTGGCACTCACGCCCAATCCGATATCGCTGTCGCCGCTTGCTATATTTCTACAGCGGAGCAGTGGGCCGAGTTTGATCGAAACTGGGGTGAGGCCAACGCTCGCGAAAATTTCGGAGTCTTCCACATGGCGGACTTTGTGGCTAGACAGCAGCAATTCGCAGCCCCAGAATGGGCGAATCGGGCCAAGCGCGATCGAACAAACAAGCACTGATAAACGTAATAAAAACCAGAGCTTAGGATTGGCTTTAGCGTCGTGGTTGTGAAGTCTGCATACGACGAGGTGCTTGTCAAGCCCCCGCAGTGGCGGTTTTGGGACTATGTTGTTGATTCGGTGGGTGAAATAAAGTCAGCTAATATGTCCCTTTTACCCTATGCCATATGATATAATGATGTTGTAAAGTGGAGATAGCGGCGCAGGCCTTTGGGTCTGCGCCGTTTGTGTTTGCGCGGCTCTGGGTGACCTCATCGGCTAAAGCCGGTTTTGAAGATGAGCGACTTACCGCAGCGCTGAAGCGCGTGCGCCACCCAAAAGCGGCGCTTGCTAAAATCAGTAGCGCTCAAAATCAACAGCACTCAAAATCAGTAGCACTCAAAATCAGCAGCACTCAATCAACAGAACTCAAAATCAACGGCATTCAAGATCAACAGCACCAAAATCGAAGAAGGAGCGCT
This sequence comes from uncultured Acidobacteriaceae bacterium, assembly GCA_963818235.1. Lineage (GTDB taxonomy): Bacteria > Acidobacteriota > Terriglobia > Terriglobales > Acidobacteriaceae > Sulfotelmatobacter. Next base: position 988,516 of record CAWFRI010000002.1, on the reverse strand, counting down.
TTCAGGCGCGGCCCACGGGCTGCGCCTTTTTTGTTTATGCAGAAGAAAAACGACAATTCGGGTAAGAGGCAAAACATCGATTTTCTGGGCGAGGATCCCAAGTTCCAAACCAACGGCAAAGGCGACGGACAGGAGTGTCCGACCCACACGAGCTCGTCCCGCACGAACTCCTCCACGGAAGTGATCGACTTACAGGCGGTCGCTGACGAAAACAGCAAGCGAATGGGGGAGGCGATAGAAGCCGCGTTTCTGGCCAAGGTTTGCAAGCTCAGGATTCCGGTGTGCAAACCCTGGGGAGACAGCGAACGCTACGACTTTGTGGTGGATTGGGGCGAGGGGTTTTGGCGGGTGCAGGTGAAGGGTGTGTCGCATTGCTTGCTGTCGAGGAACGCGTCGAAATACCACGTTCGGGCGGGGCACAACGGCCAGACATTCACCAAGGAAGACATGGATTTTGTTGTTGGCTATATAGTGCCCGAGGATTTGTGGTACGTCGTGCCGATCGAGATGGCGGAGGGATTGACTGGGCTGTGGTTCAATCCGCGGTCAAAGAAGGCACGATTTGAAAAATATCTGGAGGCATGGTGTCTGCTGGATTGTCCGCGGGAGGCGCGAGGAGGGGGAGACATTCCAGCGCGGTGCCGGAGCGAGGAGGTAAAGGTGCGATGTGCGCTTTGTCCGCTGCGCCGGGCGATTGCAGAAAACAAAAACCCAAGACGGCGGAAGTAGCGGACTCCCACCCTTCGGCTGCGCTCAGGGGCAGGCTTGCTCACAAAAAGCGCGAGAAGTGGGCGCCTCGCTACGGCATCCCTTGCCAGAACATAAGGCCTCCGCTGGATATTCGCCGCGTCTATCTTCCCGCAAACTCTTTTCATGGATCCCTTAACCCAGCCCCTTTCGTCATCATTCCAAGGGACCAAAAAATCCAATGCTGGAGGCTTCACCATGTCAGCGAAAAGATTAATTTTATTGTCCGTGATTCTGTGCTGCGCCACTTGGGTGGTTGCGCAAACCGGAGGCGCCGGCTCAGCGGGTGGAGCAGGCGCTGCGCCGGGTGCTGGTACTGGAGCTCAGGCATCCCCGAGCGCTCCGCCAACCGGAAACACCGGAACGCCGCCAACGGGTAGCACCGCTCAACCGCCTACGGGAAGCACGACCGCGCCCCCGACTGGCTCTACACCGCCTTCGGCGCAACCCGGATCGAATCCAACAAACCCGAATGCAAGTCCATCGTCACCTTCGACAACCAATCCGCCAAACACGAACCCTAGCAATCCCAATACCGGCACGATGCCGAGCGACAATCCGAATGGCGGCACCATGCCATCGTCTCCGTCGAACCCCGGCACCACGCCGAACGGATCGACGAATCCGAGTACTCCGAATCCGGGATCGACTCCCGGGACCGCGAATCCTGGAAGCTCAAACCCGGGCGGAACCACTTCTCCAACTGGCCCGGGCCGATAACTAGCTGGGAACAGATTATTAACTCCCCCACCCACTTTTGCGGGCCCCCTCGAGGGCCCGCTTTTTTGTAGGGAAAATACTTATGGGGAAAGATTGATTATGGAAAGAGAGCGCCTAGCGTCGGCCTCCTACCGTATGCCCGCGCCCATCGCGCACTTCATTGCCTTTGAAATGCTGGATTTTATCGAGGCGCTTTCCCGGCTCAGGACGGTCGCCGCGGTTTGGATGGGGACCGTTGTATCCGTGCTCCGGATGGAAGTGATTATTCACATGGCCGTGAAAACCCTCCGGACCATGAAACCATGGACCTGCGCCAATAAATATTCCACCACTAAACCACTCCGGACCGTAGTAGCCGTAAGGCGCGCAGTCGTAAGGCGGAACGTCGTAATATCCATACGGGCACTCAGGCGCGACTCCGATGTTGACGCTGACCTGGGCCTGGGTTTTGGGAGTAGCCACTGCAAAGCAGAGCGCAGCGACCGCCGCTAACAGAAATAGCTTCAATCCGTTCATAAATTGTCCTCACAATTTTGTTTTGGAGAAATCGCAAACAAATACGATTCGGCCTGCCTGCAAAAGGTTGATCCCTAAGACGAGCAACATTTGGCCGCTTCGTCTCCGCCTACTCCCCCGCGAGCCTCTTCTCTGGCAGGAAATACATGGCCGGAAGCAGTACGAAGATACTGAACGAGGCGTAGATGGTTAAGTAGGCCAGCGGGATGGAAAGCAGGTAAAGCACGGCAGCGAATGCGTTTTTGCGCTGGATGCCCTTGTGGTACTTGGTGAGGGCGGACTCGTCGCGGCTTTGATGGATCAATTCCACGCGGAGAAAACAGAAGCCGGAAGTACACAGAAAAAGATCGAGGCCATAGAGCGCCACCGCCAAAGGTTCGCGATAATCTCTGCCCAGAAACTCGGTGACGAAAGGAACGAACGACATCCAGAAGAGTAGAAAAAGGTTCGACCACAAAAGGCGAGGCGTAGCAGTGCGCGCGGCGTGAATAAGCTGGTGATGGTTGATCCAAATGATCCCCAGGACCAGGAAGCTAAGCGCGTAAGTGAAAAATTCCGGCGCAACTTTGAACAGCGAGGCCAGTGTGGGTTCGGCTGGCGCGCGCAGTTCGAGCACCATGATCGTGATGATGATGGCGATCACTCCATCGCTGAAGGCTTCGACGCGGTTTGTGGAGATCTCTGGCATGAGTTACCGAATCATATCGGATGGCTGTTGCTGCGTCATGCAATGCATGGTGCCGAGTCCCCAGACGAGATCGCCGGAATAAATGGGAACGACCTGGCGCGTGGGAAAAAGCGCGGCCAGAGTGTTCAGCGCGATGCGGTCATTGGGATCGTTGAACACCGGCGCCAGCACGACGCCGTTCGCGATGTAGAAATTGGCATAGCTCGCCGGCAGGCGGCGTTCTTCGAATACGACGGGCCCGGGCATGGGTAGTTCGACGATGTTCAGCGACTTGCCATCCTGGTCCCGCGCGGCGCGCAGCCTGCGAAGATTGTCGCGCAGAGGATTGTGATTTACATCTTTCGTATTGCTTTCCACCATGGTGAGGACAGTATCGCGAGACACAAAGCGCGTGAGGTCATCGACGTGTCCGTGAGTGTCGTCGCCAAAAATCCCGCGGCCCAGCCAAATCACATTCGGCGCGCTAAGATAATCGGCGAAAACTTTTTCGTAGTCCTTGCGCCTCATTCCAGGATTCCGTTCCTGCACCTTGCTCAGCAGGCATTCTTCGGTGGTGAGGAGGGTGCCGCGTCCGTTGACGTCGATGGAGCCGCCTTCGAGGACGACGCGCGTTTCTCGGGATAGCGGGCGGATCGCCTCGGCCTTTGCCACGTTTGCCATCAGGCCGCCGCTTTTTTCGTCGTGCCGATAGTTGGAATATTTGGCCCAGGCGTTGAAGCGGAAGTTGAGGGCGAGGAGGCCCTCAGGGGCTAAAGCCCGAGTCTTTCTTGGTCGTTGCTCGGCACGACTGAAGTCGTGCCCTTCCCGATGCTCCTGTGGGGACAGCCGCCCTCGGCTATCCGGTTGGGCGAAGCCTAGCCCTGCCGGTACAACGAAAATGCACCCAGAGTCACGCAGCCAGACACGGTCTGTCCGCCAGCGGTGAAATCGGACATTCCTCAACTGCGCATCAGCCCGCGTCAGCAACTTGCGCACCGCCCGCTCCGCCACTGCATTGTTCACGATCAACTCAACCCGCTCGTGCCGCGCAAGATTGCGAATAATCTCGGTATACACCCATGGAACCGGCTCGAATTTGCCCGGCCAATCGCCATGAAAATGCGGCCACGCCAGCCAAGTGCCAGCGTGAGGTTCCCATTCGGCGGGCATACGAAAGCGGAGGGTTGCCGGGGGAGCGCTCGAAGTACTACTAGAATGCTTGGATCGGAGCATGGAGATAGTTTATTGCACGCGATGGATAAATCGCGACTAGGTCAGAGCCTGCTATCGATCCTGGCGAAAGGATCCTGCTGAATGAATGCAATGGCGATTTAACAACGGTCGGTACAGCTTCAGTAGGCTACCTAATAAAGTCTCGTCGGCGTTCTTTCTAACGCTGGGTCAATGGTGTCTGCGGCAAGATTCGAGACGGTCGCCACTGATGAACCCTTCGACGGTCATTTGGAAGGCCTTAAGGTATTGCGATTGGGGACGGGATTGCCGCCCCCAATCGCGTCCGCTCACATACAGGAACTGGAACGTATGTAAAAGCCGCTAGAATTGGAAGTCGTAGGATCGATGTAGAATCCCACGATTGCGCAGCTATCGTTGATCCCCAATGCCCCCGTATCGCTGCTGCCATCGATGTCGAATGGGACGAACGTTTGAGTGGCTGCCTTGTAAAAGAAATCCTCTTCGAATCCTGAACTCGGCTCCCAGCTTCCCACGATGTCCCCTTCAGTGTTGACGTCCGAGAGTTCCACAGAGCCTGGAAAACTCAAATTGCTATAAGTACCTCCAACATAGGTGAATACTTGGAATGTCGTGCATGGCGAAACACAGTAAATACCTACAATTTCGCCTAAGGAATTGATACCACCGACGAGAGTGTGGACCGAGCCAGGAGGGTCGATGTCGCTGTAAACTCCCCCGCTGTAAAGAAACCCGTGTTGAGTGTTGCTCCGGTCGTCATAGTTGCCGACGATATCTCCTTGATTGTTGATGTTTGACGCGAAAGTATTCGTGGCGCCGGGATAGATGATGTTGGAGTAGGCGCCCGCCTTGAGTAGGAAACTGACTGCCTTGGTGGTCCCATTGGGTTGATATGTGCCTACAATATCTCCCGAATCGTTGATCCCGCTCGCGTCGGTCGCAGTTCCTCCCGGAGGATTAAGGCTCCTGAATTTTCCTCCAGAATCGAGAAATCCAAAACCCTGTCCGTTCACCACATACCCACCTACGATATCCCCAGAATTGTTGATGTCGTAGGCGATTGTGGACGTGCTTCCGGGATAGTCAATGATGACGTACGGCACGCTCGGCGCGTGGTTATAAGGTTTAGGGTTCGAAGTTGTCTCTCCAGCGCGATAAATCAATTGGGTACGCAGTCTCGGTGTAAGCACCGATTGATCCTGGCTCCGAACTTGAGTACTCATCGAGCAAAGTGTCAACAGCAAAGTGAAAATAGGAAATTGGCGTGCGCGAACATTCTTCATGTTAGCCCTCCGGAGGCATGGTGGTTGTTTGGGGGGAGGATTTGCTGCCGGAGACCTAAGCCTGCGGCAGCTAGGACGAGAATCCTATCCCAAGGACGCCCCTCGCGCCTGGTTGGCGAAATCAGGCCATGGAGCCCATTGACCCTCAATGAGTGTAATGGAGATGTTACGGCAGTTTATCTATCGCCCGATAAATCGACCTCGCGCTAGTCCGTGGGAGTCAAGAGAGCAGCGTGCGAGCGGACCTCTAGGGCGTTACCGGCGACTTCACTTTTTGACGCCAGATGAATGCAATCGCGATATTTGAACTTAAAAACGGCTTTAGTCTCTACGGCTGCCTCTTCCTCCCAAACATCTTTTTCGGCACCATTTGTTGACCCGCCCACCCAACGATGTTAGAGTTCTTCCCATCAACCGCCGCATCTTGTCCCCCGCGCGGCGAGGAACCCGAGCTTCGAGTCTACGCCATCGAGCGAGTCTCCGGGCCCCGACGCCGAATCGTCTTTATAAAGAGTCTCTTCCATGTTCAAGAATCTTCGTGATGTTTTGTCTGTGTTTCTTACAGAGATCGACCTTAGGCCCGGAAGTTCCCGAAGTCAGCGTCAACCGCTAAACCTCGTAGCCCGCCGTTCTCTGCGTTGCGACTGTCATCCCGTCGCCCGCGCAAACCTTCAAAACGCTGCTTAATTTCACTAAAGTTAAACCTCGTTGCAACGAATTTCTCGCGGTCACACACATTTTGATCTATAACCATGCACTAAAAGCATAGGAGAGTAAGCCATGAAAAACACACGAAATTCGTTCAAGCCTGCAGCGTTCATCCTTGCAATTTGTTTGGTCAGTATCGCCGCCCTTCTCGCGCCGCCGATCTCGTTCGCCGGAACGGAAAAGGATCTGCACAATTTCAACACTGGCGGCGGGGATGGTTGGAGCAGTACATCTGGCCTGATCTTCGGCGCATCGGGAAATTTATATGGAACTGCTGTCGCCGGAGGCGCGAACTCGGGCGGGGTCGTTTTCCAGTTGACGCCAGATGCAGATGGAGGCTGGACGGAGAGGGTGATCCATTCCTTCGGACAGAACAAGGGGGACGGCGTAGCCCCCCGAGCAGGCCTGACTTCAGACGCACTCGGCAATCTGTATGGGACGACGACCTTTGGAGGCACCCAAAAACAGGGAATTGTTTTCGAGCTAACTCCTCTGAGTGGCGGAAGATGGGAAGAGACAGTTATTCATACCTTTGGAAGCGGCAGCGATGGTCTGGAACCAAATGCCGGTGTTATTTTCGACGGGTCCGGCAACCTGTATGGAACGACCGCTGGCGGCGGCATTAATGGCGGCGGCGGCAATAGCTGCGGAACAGTTTTTGAATTATCGCCGGCAGGCGGTGGGGCATGGGACGAACAGATACTGTATAACTTCGCCGGCGGTACTGATGCATGTGCCCCTTACGCGGCTCTCGTCTTTGACACTGCGGGCAATCTCTATGGCACAACCCTGGCTGGCGGAACCGAAGAAGATTCCGGAACTGCCTTCGAATTGACGCCGCACGCGAATGGGGGCTGGACCGAAAAGGTGATCCATACCTTCGGGGCTCCTGGCGATGGCTACGAGCCTAGCGCCAGCCTCATCCTCGATACCCAGGGTAACCTTTATGGCACAACCTACTCAGGTGGACTTTATTCCCTCGGCACGGTTTTTAAGCTGACGCCAGGCACCGCGGGACGCTGGACCGAAAGAATAATACACAACTTCAGCGCCACCGGAGCGGGTGGTAACAGCCTTCTTGGCAGCCTCGCTATTGATGCCGCGGGCAATCTGTACGGAACTGCTGAGTACGGCGGTACGGGGACATGTTTCCTTTGGACCTGTGGCACGGTCTTCGAGCTGACTCCGCAAGCAAACGGTACATGGGCCGAAATTGTGATTCGAGAATTTGACGGCGCGGACGGAAATTTCCCAGAGGCCAACGTGATCTTTGATGCCGCCGGAAATCTCTACGGCACGACAACTCAAGGCGGCGTGTATGGACTCGGCCTGGTGTTTGAGATCGCCCCTTGACTTGCTTGTAGCCCAGGCGCGCCGACACCCTGACCACCCCAGCGGCACGCTCTTGAGCAACTTTGCTTTCACCGTCACCTAACTAGGCGCCCATTTTTTGGGCTCACCGAGCGTTAGGAAAACGAACTGGTTGAAAGTAAAACGACGAATCACCTAGGGGGGAGAGTCAAATGTCCAAAGAGCGAACGTCGGCTTACCTGTTGCAACGAGCAGCCTCACACTGCGGCGCTGCGGGCCTGAACGGCGCGCCCTACTCGCCGAGGGCAGAAGGGAGCGGCGTTCACGCCGAGACCTGCCTCCAGCGGCTACGACCAGCCATACAAATTAGCCAACTGCCGTTAACGGCGATTACACTCACTGACCCGCTCTTACCGCCCATCAATCATCCGGCTAGAAATCGGTGCGTACGCATCGATTCTCCGGTCCCGCAGAAACGGCCAGTTGCGGCGAATATCTTCCAGCGCCTTCAAGTCCACATCGCCCATCAGAATCTCTTCGCGATCATGCGATCCCTCGGCGATCACGCGGCCAAAGGGATCGCAGAAAAACGATGCACCCCAGAATTCCAGCCCCTGTCCCGCAGCCGCATTGCCGCGCACATTGCCCGTCTCAAATCCCACTCGATTCACCACCGCCACATAGACTCCGTTGGCAATCGCGTGTGCTCGCTGAATCGTCCGCCACGCATCGTGCTGCGCCACGCCGAACTCCGCCTTCTCCGCGGGATGCCACCCAATCGCCGTGGGATAAAAAAGAACGGTCGCGCCTTGCAGCGCCGTAAGCCGCGCTCCCTCAGGGAACCATTGATCCCAGCACACCAGCGTGCCCAGTCGTCCCGCCGTTGTATCAAGTGCGCGAAAGCCGAGATCGCCCGGAGTGAAATAAAACTTTTCGTAATAGAGCGGATCGTCCGGGATGTGCATCTTGCGGTAAAGCCCGCGCAGAGAGCCGTCGGAATCGAAAATCGCCGCCGTATTGTGATAAATACCCGGCGCGCGTTTCTCAAACAAACTCGCGATCAGCACCACAGCATGCTGCCGCGCCGCAGCCGCAAGCTTCTCGCTGGCCGGTCCGGGAATCGACTCAGCCAGATCGAATAACGAGTGATCCTCGCGCTGGCAGAAGTATTGCGTCTGAAAAAGTTCCGGCAGGCAGACCACTTGCGCGGCCCGGCCTGCGGCATCAGCCACGCGCTCCAAAGCCTTTGCCAGATTCTGTTCCGGCTCGGGCCCACACGACATCTGCACCAGCGCTACGCGAAATTTATCAGGGGACAATCGTTACTCCTCAGGGAAATCAATATAGCATCCTCATGTCCCGCTCTTTGGTGCGACCGCCAAAGGATTCGGAGCCCACGCCTGGGCTGGCGCGGGAGCGATTGCAGCCCACTCATTCAGTCTGACGATCAGTTTGGCAACGGCATCGCTGCCGGCAATTGAGCCCGCAACTTCGGTCCTGAGCTTCGTGGTATCAATTGTTCGCAGCGGATGAAAGAGCAGCCCATTATCCGGGAATGCTCGAAAAACGCACTCGAGCATGGCTCCCAGATCTGACTTTAACCGTGGCTCGGTCGTCTCCTCAAACCCGAGCGCCAGTGGCGCGATAATCGTATTGGCGTAGAATGGGAACTTTTCCCGCCACTCCTTCAAAGGGTGCTGCATCAGCATTTCACCCAGGGCCACCGGTATCCACTCCCTGAAATAGGGAGACAACCGTTTGTCCCAATACACCACGGTCGTGGGAACTTCGCATCCGCTGGGAGTAACAAAGAGCGCCGCGTTTCGATTCAGCAGGTCGACCGCGCCGCTCTGAATATCCAGAGAGTCCTGCTGATCCCGAAACTTTTCTGGGTCTGGCCGAATTGCATAGCGCAAAGCGCTATCCACCAGGTTCGCGGCGGTGCCGGCATCCACCTTCGATTGCTCCAGCAACTTAGACGTTAACTGAATGGTTAACTCATGCTGGTCAAGACTTGCCAGCGCGAACAAAGCCCCCGCCTGCTGAATCGGAGGACTCTCCTTGCCGTCACTAGTGGCCAGCAGTTGCACGGCCCGTATGGCGGCTTCCATTTGCAATCTTTTTTCTTCAATCTTCTTCGACGCGACGGCGCGATCCGCCTCCATCCTGGCCCGCTCTTCTGCCTGCTTGTCGATGGAATACTTGAGCAAGACTCCGAGGATGGACACAATCGCACCCACCAGACCGCCCACGAACGTGAGCGCTTCAGCCACCAGCTTGTCGCTGGCATCCGATCCGCTGGAGGTGAAGAAATGCGCCCGCCACAACCCCCAGGTGAAGATAGCGAACACGCACAAAATTGCGCCGATCGCATAGTAGATCGTGCGGTTCGCGTAGCTCGATGGTTTGCCCACTCTTCCTCCCGCGTTTAATCGACTTTGGCATACCATACTGCCAAAGGCAACGCTCCGAAAGCAAAAATCGCTGCCAGACCTTTGTCCGGAGCTGCGAACCGCACGCCCGCGACGAATCCCGACAATAATTTGTGTGTCGCTTTGCCAGTTCGCATAGCAATGCCACCTCCGCCCAATGCACCCGCGCGTGCATCCTGTAACACTGTTCCTGTAAAGTAGTCGTTCGGGAGATTTCAGAACCAGCTTGGAGGCATCCTCTTGAAGCACGGCAACGGCAACTCGCATCCGGGAAAACCAAATCACGCGGCACACGCCGGAGACGGAGTCGACCGCCGCCTGCACGATCCCATCGCAGACCGGCTTATTCCGCTGGAGCCGCTGGATTTGACCAAAGTAAAGTCGATTGACGATCTGGTGCGGGCCATGTCAAAAACCGCCTTTACCGGACGCCAGCTTGGCGAAGCCGCCGATGTCCTCGAAGCCATGGCCCGCGATGAAGAATGCTTTGTGGTGATGACTCTCTCCGGCGCGATGACCGTGGCCAAGCAAGGCCTGATCGTGACCGAGCTGATCGACCGCGGAATCGTGAACGCCGTGGTTTCCACCGGCGCACTCATGGCGCATGGATTGGTCGAAGCCACCGGCCGTGCCCACTTCCGGCACAATCCCGAAGTTTCCGACGAAGAACTTTACGAGCAGGGCTACAACCGCGTCTACGACACGCTGGAGCCCGAGCAGAACCTCGACGACGTGGAAGAAGTGATGTCGGCGGTTCTCGAGGGCTGGGACCACAACGAAGTTATGTGCTCCTACAAGCTGAACCATGCGATCGGCGCATACCTGGCGAAGAATGCGCATGATCGTGGGATTTTGAAATCCGCCCATGAGATGGGCGTCCCAGTATTCGTGCCCGCATTCAGCGATTCGGAGATGGGCCTCGATACCGCCCTGAACAACCGCCTCCGCGAATCCACCGGACGCCACAAGATTCGCTTCGATCCCTTCGAAGACCTGGAGCATTTTGCCGCCACTTTGTTGCGGCAGAAAAGCTCGGCATTCTGACCATCGGCGGCGGCGTTCCCCGCAACTGGTCGCAGCAGTTCGGTCCATTCTGCGAGTTGCGTCACCGGCGCCTGGGTGAAAATGTCGCGCTAAAGCGCTATCACTATGGTCTGCGCATCTGTCCGGAGCCGGTATTTTGGGGAGGATTATCCGGCAGTCCCTATAGCGAGGCCATATCGTGGGGGAAATTTGTGCCTCCCTCAGAGGGTGGCAGGTTTGGGGAAGTCTTTGTCGACGCGACTGTAGGCTTGCCGCTGATTGTGGCTGCGGTGCTGGAGCGGCTGGATAAGAAGGGAAGTAAAGCAAGTAAGGCGAAAGCTGCGACCGTGAAAAAATAGCCGCCCCAAGGCAGGGCGGAGTTATCTACGCGCCAGCCTCCGAGCAGGATTCGACGGCAGGGAACTGACCCTTCTCCGAATTTCCGAATTCTTCCGAAGAAACACCCTCTGCGCGGCTCTTGCGGTACAACGGCGCCAGAATGCTGTTTTCGAGCACCTGAGTCTCCGCCTCCACCCAATCCTGCAAGGCAAGGCCTTCGGCCTGTCCGCGCTGATCGTACAAGTGCTGCGCGTGCAGCCGAATCTTCCTTTCCAGCAATTCGGTCATCAATTCTTGCTGCTTTTTTCTGCGTGTATCGTGGTCCAAAACTACTCCTCAAGCGAGTGGCTACGCTTTGCAAATCTCATTTATCTACAGTCCTATGATACGGGAAAAGTGTTAACGGAAGATTACATCAGGGAGGACTGAAGATTACTAAAGTGCAATCATCTTAACAATTGGATGCCGTGCTCTGGCGAAGGTCGCAAAATTGATCTAAGTCGTTTGTTTATATAACTAACGGCCTCGATCCCTTCAGCATAATTATGCTCGGAGGCAAGCCGGAGTCTTCGACGTTGGACGCTCAGTTCGTCGGCGAGTAGGGTGTTTTGCTAAAGTAAGGAAGGGCAGCAGTCCATGCAGAAACTAACCAAAATCACGACTAAGGGCAAAACCACAGTCCCAATCGAAATGCAGCGAATTCTGGGCGTTCCTCCTAGCGATAAAGTCGTCTTTGAGGATGACGAAACTGGCACTCACGTGCGTCCACTGTCCGCTCAAAGCGCTTTCACAAAATATCGCGGAATCGGAAATGCCGGCATAGGCTCCGGTCGAAGCGGAATCGCCGAATGGATAAAGGAATTGCGCGGCGAATAACAGGGATGCGTTTTCCCCCGGATCCCTCGGCGGGGCGAGAATGTGCGGCTTATTTCGGTGAGACGGGCGCGTGAGGAGGCGGCGTTTTATGAAAGCCAAGACACTTGACCGGATGTTCGATGCTGGTGAGGACATCACGGAACATCTCGATCTGAGCAAGGCGCGGCGGGTGGGTAACGAGGCCAAGCGGGTGAACGTCGACTTTCCGGTTTGGATGGTGAAGTCGCTGGACCACGAAGCGCAGCGGTTGGGGGTAACGCGGCAGTCGCTGATCAAGCTGTGGCTGGCAGACCGGTTAGCGCAGGCGGTTTCCACCGGGAAACACTAGGGGCGGTTAAGCATTGCGCGGACGGTAGAAGTGGCCGCGCCTGGCGTGTTTCCACTGTTCGTCCGTCATTTCGGGGATGTCGCTGGTGTCGATTTCGCTGTCTGGGCGAGCTGCGAGGGCCTTCAATTTCGCGCGATCCGCCTTCGTCAACCGTGGCAGAGTTTCCGGTGTGTAGCTAACCATTTTCGTCTTCATAGCGTCGTCTTCGCAGAGTATATAGTCTCTATTCTAGCAATGAACCCCTGACTATAATCGCGCTTGCGCGAGCGGGCCCCCATCCGCTTTTCCGTCCGGCTGCCCAGGAGAAATAATGAAACGAGCAACGAGGCTCTTACAACTTTTGGCGATTCTGCTGTTCCTGCCCTTGATGGCGCACGCACAGTCCGAAGACCAGCACGCGTTTCTGTGGACGGAGGCTGGAGGTATGCAGGACTTGGGTACGATCACGGGCTGGCAGGACAGCTATGCCCTTGCGATCAGCGATTCCGGCCAGGTCGTCGGAAACGACAACCTTAACTCGGACATTACCACTTTCCGTTGGACGCAGTCGACAGGAATGCAGCATTTGCCGGGATCGAGCACGACATACAGTTACGCCGTTGCGGTGAATGATTCTGGAGAGATTGCGGGGATTTACTACCCGACCGGTAATAACCCGCACGCGTTTGTGTGGACCCAAACTGGAGGGATTCAAGATTTGGGAACCCTCGGTGGGATCACAAGCAGCGCTACCGGCATCAACCGATCAGGGCAGGTGGTGGGATACTCCGCTACCGCCGCTGGCGTTGGCCACGGTTTCCTCTGGACTCAGAGCGGTGGCATGCAGGATCTCGGTACGTTTATCCCTTGCGCCATAAATGACGCGGGCCTTATGGCCGGTACGACTTCGTCGGCAAACGGCAACTCGGAGGCCGTTGTTTGGAATAACGGGCGAATTTCTATACTTGGGCCGGGAGTGGCGTATGGAATCAATAATCGGGGACAGGTCACCGGCGCTAGATTTACACCCCATACTAGTCCCCAGCAAGCTTTCATCTGGAATCCGGGAGGTGGGGGCATGCAACTTCTACCGCTATTGCCGGGTGCCATCGTGAGTTACGGTCTGGGGATCAACGACTCAGGCGAAGTTGCTGGATGGAGCCTCGGAAACAACAATAACCCGATTGAGCAAGCTTTTATCTGGACTCCAACCGGAGGGACGCTGGATATTGGCAACCTCGGCGGGGGCGTCGCACAGGCCTTCGCCATTAATGATTCCGGCCAAGTTGTAGGAGATTCCACGATTCAGTAGTATCCGGCGCGGCTGAAGCCGCGCCCTTTCAAATCAACTTCGGCTTTCGGCACGACTGAAGTCGTGCCCTTCCCGGACTTATCAATCGAATATCAACACCGCCGAAGCAATCACCGTAGTCCACAGCCCCCGCTTGTCTCCCACTGCCGACTGCGTCACATTCGCCGTGCGCACGATTTTATTCGACAGCCGGTAGATCTGCTTCTTCTCGTCCCACGACCGGTCGGGATCGAACTCCACGTTTAACGTGGTGGCCAGCATTTCGGCAGCGAGTTCTTCGGCATATTCCCCGGCGGCGTCTTCCGTCTCACCGAAGGAGTGATGCTCACTTAGATACCCGTAGGTATTTTTGTCGGCGGGAATCGCCACACCGATCGACGACGCCAGCAGCCGGTGCGCTTCATGCGTGGAATTTTCGGCGACCACGGCAAACACAACTTCGCCGGGGCTCAGATACTTCACGCCCTCTTTGCGGGCCAGCATTTTGCAGTTCGGAGGAAAGATGGAGGACACGCGGACCAGGTTTTGCGCCGCAATGCCCGCGTCTCGCAACGCCAACTCGAAGGACGTTAACCGCTCGCGGTGCTTTCCCACCCCCTTGGTGAAAAACATCCGCTTGGGAACCATGTCTTTACCCAACGCTGTAGCCTCCGGTACGCAAATTTATGAGATGGAGAATGCACAATTTAACACAATGGTTTGTAAAGCAACCGTGAATTTAACAAGAGAATAAAAAAAGTGGGAAGCCGCTGGCGCGGATTCCCACTTCATGCCCGGTCCTGTTTGGGGGAGGGCGCCGGGCAAAACGCGATTCAATGTAACACAATGTAAAGCGATTTGTGCAAGGATTTTTTTGTTTCCGGTTTTCGGAACAAAATCCGGGAAAGCCGCGCCCCCAGAGCCGGTCCGGTTCGGAAACGGGACCGAGCCGGCCGCCAGCCCAGAGCGGCAATTCGCCCAGTCAAGCCCACAAACTCCTATTTGGCTACCACAGAAGCTACCTGGATGTTATCGCCGTCCAGCGTCCCGGTGACGGTAGCCATCTTTCCAGCCTGCTTATCCAGGGTAGCCAGAGACGTTTTGTCCTCGGTTTCCAGCGTATAAATCTTATCGCCCACGATCAATGCGAACTTTGATCCGTGACTCACGCAGGCCCGGGTACACTCGGCTGCCGGTTCGTCTTCCATATGCTTCCTGCCGCACATGGCATCACCCACCTCGCCGGTAAAGGTATGCTTGCCGCCCGCCAAAGCGGAAATATTAAGAAATGCGGGCGCGGAAAAAATCACTACCGCCAACACCAAAAACCACCGGGAACTGCGAATCATGCCGTAATCTCCTATCGCCATCATTTTGGCTCTCGATCCTGCCGCAGCCGCAGCCGCCTCGCACGCTGCCGCCACATTTGCAGTTTATTCCATCTCGCGCTTTACTGCGGTGCTTTCGCCGTGTATTGCAGATCCACATCCACCGTCCTGTCCTTGGCAATGGCGGTAACGTGGGGCATAACGTCCCAGTCCATGGTGCGAGGCAGCAGCTTTCTGGCTAGCGGCAGAAATTCCTTAAGATAGGTCGAGTCGTACACATCTCCGGGACGAATTCTCCAGGCAGCACGCAGCCGCGACGTCAACTGATTGTCGATGCCGCGAAATTCCAGCTCTCCCATGTGATAGAGCGCGCCCTCGGTCACCACGAGTTGGTAGGCCACCGTACCGCCCGCGTCGTCATATTCCGCATTGGCCTTGATGGTCGCCGTGACGTAGCCGTGCGATCCATAGAGCTGTTGCACCGCGCGCAGATTATCTTCCAGTTGAACCGTGTTTGCCGGCTGCCCGATTTTTGCGTGTACCAGCGGCTGCAGGTCGTCGGTGGGAATGTTCTTGTTGCCCGACCAGTTCCATCCGCTCAGTTTGTACCGCATGCCGGAGGTGACGGGAATGGTGACATCCACCAGAGTAACGGCCTGCTTGTCATTGATCGGGTCGGACGCGCTTGCCGACGCCGTCCCCTTTACCACGTTGGGCTGCGATGGCGTGCAGGAAGCTTTCAGATAGCCGCGCTCGCGATAGGCAGGAAGTACAGCGCGCTCGACAAATTGGTTGATAAGGCCGCGATAGTAATCTCGGCCGGAAAGTTTTTCGGCTGCGGCTTCGAGCTCCGGCAATTCGTCGGCTTCCACGCCAGTGAACACGATCTGGTGAACACGAATAGTGACATCCGCCACGGCATAGTCGATCGAGGCCAGCTGCCCCTTGGGCGCGGGCGTGCGCAAATACTGGACATGGCCCGGGACGCCATTTTCCACCAGCAAGGCTTGCAGGATGTCGGAAACTTGATCGGGCAATCGACCGTTGGTGGGCAGATCTCCATCGAAAAGCGGCGCTCGTTCGTGAACTTTTTCTAGTAGCTCCTGATCGGTGAACCAAACAAAATCGCTGAAGTGAGCCGGCACAAACTTATCGGCATCCGTCACCTGGAAGACTACTTTGGTGCCCGCCGCTGAGTAGGTGAAGCTGTACGAGATGCCGTCGAACGCTCCCGTCTCTCCCAGTTGCCGCGCCGCTTTGCGGAACACTTCATCGTCGACGATTGTTCCTATCTGAAGTCCGCTGGCGGCCGCTACTTCTTGCGGCGTGAAGCGTTTACTTCCGTTTACCTTGATTTCGATCAGCTTGGAGTCGGCGGCGGGAATGCGCTGGGCTGAGGTCGGAACTTGCGCCGGAGCCGCGGACAGCAGTGCACAGTAGAAAAGAAAACTCGATGCAAACGCATACAGCCGGTAACGCCTGAAAGCGTTGGAGAAAAGAAGCTTCATCTGCCGGTCGGCTTGCATCGCTGGATGTATGTTACGGCAGATGGCGGCGTCCAACCAGTGGCCGAAACGATGAGACCGCTATACTTCGCCCGGCAGGGAAGCCTCCCGGCCACTACCTCTGCGACCTGTCGCTTGGAGGGGTCCACGTAAAGCCGTGGGTGTAGCCGCTTGCATCGAAGAAATAGCCGACCACCTCTCCCGTGCTGCTTACCCCGTTCGCCACGGTCTCGATCGATCCCGGATATTGCAACGTCTTAAGGATTTTATTCTGATAAAGAAACCCTGCAGTAAGTCGTGGCTTGGGCGCATAGTAACCCACCAGCGCCGTTGCTCCTGGATTGATTCCGAGCACATAGGCTTGCTCGGCATTTGGTATCGCGATTCGACTGTACCTTCCTTTATAAAATGCGAAATCTTCTTTGAGCTGGGAATTCAGGAAATAGCCAACCACGTCTCCACTGCCGGCGATGCCGAACACGATGGACGCAGTCGAACCCTGGGGAGCGATCTGGTAAAAGATTGAGTTACTCCATGTGAAGGCTGTCGGTTGCTCTTCCGAATCGTAGAAATATCCGACTGCTTCGCCGCTGTCGTTGATGGAATAAATCCCGGTGCCTAAGGGAGAGTTCGGATAAGCGATCTCGGTAAAGGTCTGGCTCGATACGTCATACACAAAGCCAACGGCGGGATCGGCAGTGTAGCCAACAACCTGCCCGACATTATTCATCCCGAAGACGGTCGTCGAGGCGGCCCCTGGGTAGTCGATCGTAGTGAAAGTGCCGCGGGTCAGCAGGAAGCCGTGCAAGATATCGCCAGCATCTTCGTACCAGCCGGACACGTCTCCCGCGCTGTTCACTCCGTAGGCCGCGGTAAACAGCGCCCCCGGGTAATCGATCTGCGTGTAGGTTCCTTGCGCCACTGCCAGCGGCAAAAGCGTGATTAGAAAAGCTGCGAGCGAGCAGGCACTTCGGCAAAATGGCACGGCGGCCCCTCCCCGGAGGCGGTGACATTATGTCCCGGCGAGAGCCCGAACGCAAGATGCAGCTTCTTGCACGCAACGGGCGCACCGCGGCATCGATTCTCGAGATGCCTACTGCTTCAGCTGTTTCTCAATCGCCGCAACCATCTCCTTCGAATCCGGCGTCACTGCCGGCTCGAAGCGCTGCACCACGTTGCCATTCCGGTCGACCAGAAACTTGGTGAAGTTCCACTTGATCTCGCCATTGATCCCAGCCGCCGTGTCCTTGGTCAGATAGGTATAGAGCGGTGCCTGGTCGGGCTCTTTCACCGAGATCTTCGAATAAATAGGGAAGGTCACGCTGTATTTCCGGGTGCAGAAGGTCTTGATTTCTTCGTTGGTGCCGGGTTCCTGGTGGCCGAAATTGTTGGCCGGGAAGCCGAGGATCACGAAGCCCTGGTCTTTATACTTTTCGTAGATCGATTCCAGCGCACTGTACTGCGGCGTGTATCCACACTGGCTGGCCACGTTGACCACCAGAATGACTTTACCTTTATAGTCGGCAAGCGGCGCTGGCTTGCCGTCGATGGAGTTGAGGGTGAAAGTGTAGATTCCCGATGCCGCGAATAGGGACCCGGCCATGATCAATAATGCTCCGCACATGAGATAAGCACGAATGTTAAGCAGCGATTGAACGTACGAAGATCGCATGAGTTTCTCCTGAAATGTGGCTCGTGAACTATCGAGATTGAGCTATGAGGATAAGGGGTTGATCGGAGGCCGCGCAACCGTGGAATTGTAAAATTTGTATCTCCGGAAAACGGGAAGTCCGGAATGGCGAGCAAAATCGATTTTGCTACGGCCGACAGAATCTCCCATCTCATTCCGAGCGCTCCCGCGCCTGACGCTTACACGGAGCTGCTGAGGGCAGTATTTTTGGCGGCTTGCTTGACTACCCTCGCCACCAGCTTGAACGCCTTTGCCGAATCCGGAGACTGGTCAGCCTCGTGATTCGTCGCGTCCGTCAAGCCTTCTTCAATGGCATCCAGCGCCTGGCAGGAGCGGGCCAGGACAATAAGCAGATACTTCTGGGCAATGGGCCGATCCGCCGGGTGGATGAGTTCCCACCAGCGCCGTATCGACTCCTGTACCTCTAATTCTGACTTGTCCCCCACCACGAGGGTGTCAATCAGCCGGTACACCTTGCTCTTGATTGCCTGATAGGAAACCGATACTTCCTGTGGCATGTTTTTATGGATTTCTATAAGAAGGTCAGCAATCCTCCATCCAAACCGTAGGTGATTGACAGTGCAAGTCTTTGCGATGTAAGTGGCCGTTTATCCATTCTATGAATGGAATAAATCCGAATCGTGGATATGGATTCTGGAAGCGCCGAACTCTCTCCTCCCAAAAAGCTGTGGTTTCGCACCTCAGGGCGTTTGTCTCGAACCAGGTAGTGGACGGCTCGCACCTTTCGGACTCATGCCAATGGCCCGCGTCTTCACCATGGGCGAGGCATCCTGATAAGCGAAACCGTCGCCTCGGTTCACTGCTCCTTTGCCACGAACCAAACTCCCGCCTAATTTCGGTCACAGGTTACAATGTTCCGCTCGCCGACACCGTTGGCCTGACGATTCCCCGCGTTGGAACCGAACGTAAAGCTGTATCAACTCAATGCTTGATTTCTCGACAAAAGTACCACTTTTATCGGAGGCTGGATGAATAGACTGGCGTGGATTCTTGTGTTTTCTCTATCGATGTGTTGCTTCGTGCAAGCTCAGACTGCTGCCCCTGCGTCTGCTCCTTCGGCCGAGGCTCAACAAGAACGTATGTTTTTCCCGCGCGACACGTTTTGGGGATGGGCCCAGTTCGATCTGGCGCCGCCGCATAACGAAATCGATCCCGGCATCTGCGCTGGCAATGCCGGCCAGTATGGCGGAGTCAACGCTCCGTGCAGCATGTTCGCCCGCTACATGCTCTCCGGAATGCTCGAAGTCCGTCCCTTTGGGCGCGGCGAACTGCGCCGCTTCATGGTCTTCGGCGCGCCGTCGTTTCTCTTCGGCAAAACCATACCTCAAACCCTCTATACCTGGTCGCCGGACGCTATCGGCATCGAGCACTCCTGGGGCGTCGGTATCTTTATTGCGAAAGGGTTCGAGCTCCGCGTCACCCAGCACTTTCTCTTCGATCGCCTCGGTGCTCGCGACACCAATCTTGGACCGGCCGACCAGGGCAACAACGGACCCTGGGGACGCTACGCCAGCGTCGGCGTCCGCAAGTATTTCGGAACCCGGCGCTGGTGAAGGGCGGCCTTACCCTGTGCTACTCTGTGCATCCTGTGGTTGACGTTTTTGACTTTCAGCCGAAGTAATGATCGTGTGCGAAATCACCGATCCCTCTATAATGAAAGGTTTTCTAAAGGCTCTAGGGAGGTCAACGATGGCAGGCTCTTATAACGGTGTGTCGATCCCGTCTGGCGGGAAAAAGATTGGTTACACGGCAGGGAAGTACGATATCCCCGACAATCCCATCGTTCCATTCATCGAAGGCGATGGTACCGGACGCGACATCTGGAAAGCATCTCTCCGCGTCTTCGATGCCGCGGTAGCAAAAGCTTACAGAGGCAAGCGCCATGTTGCCTGGTATGAAGTTTTCGCCGGAGAAAAAGCCAAAGCAAAGTTCGATAACTGGCTGCCCGATGACACGGTTGACGCCATCCGCGAATTCCGCGTCGCCATCAAGGGTCCACTCACTACGCCCGTCGGCGGCGGCATTCGCTCCCTCAACGTCGCGCTCCGCCAGATTCTCGATCTTTACTGCTGCGTGCGTCCCGTCAAGTATTACCAGGGCGTGCCCTCGCCGGTAAAAAATCCCGAGCGCATGGATGTCGTCATCTACCGCGAAAACACCGAAGACGTTTACGCCGGAATCGAATGGGAGCAGGGAACTGCCGAGTGCACCCGCCTCATCGAATTCCTCAACAAAGACATGCTGAAAGGCGGCAAGAAACAAGTCCGCCTCGACTCCGGCGTCGGTATCAAACCGATTTCCGTCACCGGAACCAAGCGCCTCGTCCGCATGGCGATTCTCCATGCCCTCGAAACCGATCGCCATACCGTCACTCTCGTCCACAAAGGCAACATCCAGAAATTTACCGAGGGCGCCTTCCGCAAGTGGGGATACGAACTCGCCACTGAAGAATTTCGCGACAAAGTTATCACCGAGCGCGAGAGCTGGATCGTCGACAACAAAGACAAAAATCCCAATCTCACCGTCGCACAGAACGCCGAACTCGTCGAGCCCGGCATGGAGTTCGCTCCTCCCGCATTTCGCCAGGCCGTCGAGCAGGAAGTGAAAGAAGTCCTTGATCGCATCTACCCCACTCACGGGAACGGGCAGTGGAAAAAGAAAATCATGATCAACGACCGCATCGCCGATTCCATCTTCCAGCAGGTCGTCACACGACCGGAAGAATACTCGGTGCTGGCCTGCCCGAACCTGAACGGTGATTACATCTCCGACGCCTGCGCGGCGCAGGTCGGCGGACTCGGCATTGCTCCCGGCGCAAACATCGGCGATGGCTACGCCATCTTCGAGGCCACCCACGGCACCGCGCCAAAATACGCCGATAAAGATGTCATCAATCCCGGTTCGGTCATTCTCTCCGGTGTGATGATGTTCCGCTTTCTGGGATGGGAGGAAGCCGCCGACTTGATCGAAGGCGGCATGGAGCGCACCATTCTCCAGAAAAAAGTTACATACGATTTCGAGCGCCTCATGCCCGGCTCGATCAAAGTAAAAACCAGCCAGTTCGCCGACGCCATCATCGAGAACATGGGCGCGGCAGTACTAGTGTAAGAGCACGACGAGCTTTGTCATTCCGACGCGCGAGCGGAGCGAGACAGGAGGAATCTCTACCTCGCCCATGCTGCCAGTCGTCGCAGATTCACAGCTGAAAGCTTATAGCTGACAGCGAATCCCGAAAGGACTCATCCATGCGCAAGAAAGTAACCATCGTAGGTTCCGGAAACGTAGGTGCGACCGCGGCTCACTGGATCGCCTCCAAGGAATTAGCCGACGTCGTCCTCATCGACATCATTGAAGGCGTCCCGCAAGGCAAAGGCCTCGACCTGCTCGAGGCCATGCCCATCGAAAAGCGCGACTCCTACATCACCGGCACCAACGACTATAAAGACACCGCGAACTCAGATATCGTAGTCATCACCGCCGGAATCCCCCGCAAACCCGGCATGAGCCGCGACGACTTGCTCAACACGAATTACAACATCATGAAGGCGGTCGTAGGCGAGGTGGTAAAGTATTCTCCGAACTGCATTCTGATCATCGTCTCCAATCCTCTCGACGCCATGGCCCAGGCCGCCTACAAGCTCAGCGGCTTCCCCCGCGAGCGCGTCATCGGCATGGCCGGAGTCCTCGATTCCGCCCGCTTCCGCGCCTTCATCGCCGACGAACTCAAAGTCAGCGTCGAGAACGTCACCGCCTTCGTCCTCGGGGGCCACGGCGACACCATGGTCCCCTTGCCGCGCTACTCGACAGTTGCCGGAATTCCGATCACGGAGTTGATTGAGAAAACTCGCCTCGAAGCCCTGGTCCAACGCACCCGCGACGGCGGCGCGGAGATCGTGAAGTATCTGAAGACTGGCTCGGCCTACTACGCCCCATCAGCCGCCGCCACCGAAATGGTCGAAGCCATCCTGAAAGACAAAAAGAAAATCCTTCCCTGCGCCGCCTACCTGCAAGGCGAATACGGAATCACCGGCCTCTACGTCGGCGTCCCGGTGAAGCTGGGCGCAAAAGGCATCGAGCAAATTATCGAGATCAAACTGACTGCGGAAGAAAAAGCCGGCCTTGATAAGAGCGCGGCCGCGGTGAAGGAGTTAGTCGGAGTCATTGGAGTCTAGACCCATACAACTCGATGAACGAGGATGGCGGCGCGGTTGCAAACTCTCAATTCCGCGCGGTGAATTCCGCGCCTTTAATCCGAAGAGTGTCTAGGTCTTCCGCCGGACAACGACTGGCGGGGGTGTCGTGGTTTTAGGCTTGGGCTGCGGAATCGGACTCGGTTTGGATGTTCCCCCAAAGTTATATTTCTTTGGAGTCCACCCTGCCGGAATATGCTCGGGCGGATCGTTCTTGTACCAGCCTCTGCGCTTGAGCATCTCGTAGTCCATCTCGTCTTTGTCGTATGGGTCTTGCGGCTCCTGCCAGTCGGTCGTATCCCACCAAATTCGCCGCGCACCCGAGGGAGGCAGAATCCATTCTTCTTTTACGTGCGTAGCCGGATTCTCCCTCATAACATTTTTCTGCGCAAAAAGCCCAATCCCCGATCCGGTGTCCCTCCCGTACTCCAGCCAGTTCCTCGGCTGTGGCGGAGTCGAAACAATCTGATCGAACCACGGCGTCTCGGGCTCCGAGGTTCCCGCTTTCAATTCCCATCCCGCATATAGCACACCATAAGGCTGCCGGCTTACGTTCATAGGATTCAGGATCGCGTCGTCCGCCGATCCGTAAGAGGTCTTGATTAAAACCATGCACCACTGGTCGTTCGAGGGATGCGCATCCACGTCGATCGGGTTATACATCGTTACCGCCGGCCAGAACCACGGCGCCCAAAACCACGTGCCCGATATCCCTCCGTCCGGGCTGTACTTCCAGTCCCACCATCTCGAATCCTGGTCGCTCCAGTAAATCCGTATATCTCCCAGGTCATATAACTCACCAAAAATCAATGTCTGGACCGTTAGCTGTACTCGCTTCATAAATCTTCTCCACCGTACCGCCGCGCCTCCGCAGGTCGCCTTATGAAAATAGTGAACTTATGCGATTGATCGTTTCAAATCGCAACGCGAACCCCAATTCCCTCGACTTTTGACCATGGTCGTTGACCATGGTGTAAAATATTTCCATGAAGGAAGTCGCCATCTCCGTGTTCAAAGCCAAGTGCCTTGGCATCCTGGAAGAAGTCCGCAAAACGCGCAAACCCATTCGCATCACCCGCTTCGGCAAGCCCGTCGCCGAAGTTGTGCCTCCGTCTCCGGAAAAGTCTAAGGGAAGCCGACTTGGGTGCATGGCTGGCACCGCCGAAATCTTGGGCGACATCGTTGGCCCAACCGGTAGCCTGGATGACTGGGACGCTTGGCGGGAATGAAATTACTTCTCGATACCCACATTTGGCTTTGGATGGCCCTCGATTCAAATCGTCTGGCTCCTCGCGTAGCTAAAGCTCTTGACGATCCCGACAACGAGCTATGGCTCTCCTCAGTTAGCGTTTGGGAACTGACCGTTCTTTGTCGTAAAGGGCGATTTAGAACGTTACCAGAACTCCCGGTTTGGGTCGCAAACACGATGAGGGAACTAAGGCTCGCGGAAGCGCCTCTTACGGTTGAGGCCGTGCTCGCGATATCTTCGCTCAACCTGCCCCATAACGATCCAGCAGACGGTTTTATCGCCGCTACAGCAAAAGTCTTCGATCTTACACTTGTGACCGCCGACGCACACTTGCTCCATCTGCCGGGAATTCGCGTACTGGCGAATCGCTAGTCTCAAGGAACGTTGCTTAAGGCGGAATTTACTCGCACGCTCAGGCCCTAACTCTTTCCCAACTGAAACCCCTCAAACCTGTCCAACGCCTCTTCCACCAGCTGCCGATGCGCTCGAGACTTGCCCCGCCCGATCCAGTTCCAGCTCTGCACCAGAAGTTTTTGCTGTAGCCGGTCGGTTTTGAGGTCGAGCGACGCGACAATCCGATCCCCAATCAGAACCGGGCAACAGAAATAACCAAATACCCTCTTATGCTTGGGGACGTAAGCTTCGAAGCGATATTCGTAATCGAAAAACAGTCGCAGCCGTTTGCGCTGGATGATCAGCGGATCGAACGGAGACAGGATATAAACCAGTTCCTGCGCCGGATCAGGAATAGCATCGAGCGTCTCCGGACGTACCCAGTGCGGCGACGTTCCCGCTCCCTCCAGTTCCACCGGGACCAACTCTTTTCGTCGTACCCGCGACTCCACCAGTCGCCTCATCGCCGGTTTCCGCCCAGCGTCCAGATGGCAGATCGATTCCAGACTCACAATCCCCTGCGCTTGTAGGGCACGATCCAGCAGGTAGTTCAAAGTTTCCCTCTCGGTCGCCGCGCGCGGTAACCGCTCCCAACCGAAATGTCGAGTCAGCAACTCATAAGTCTTCAGCATTCCCGCCCGCTGGCTGATTGTCACCAGGCCCTTATAAAACGCCAACTCCAGAACGCGCTTCGAAGGCTTCCGGCTGGCCCACGCGTGCTCCCTCACTACCGGCTCGTCGGCGATGTCACGGATGGTGAGTGCTCCCTGTCTGCGGATGCGCGACACCACTCGCCGCAGCTCAGCGTCGGAAACCTTGCTGAACCAGCCGTTTCGCCGGTGCCAATCCTCGCCCGCCTCGCGCATATCGCGCACATAAAATCGCATGCTCTCCGTCGGCACATACGATAGCGCGTGCGTCCAGTACTCAAAAACCGTTTTGTCGACGCTCTGCGCCTGATGCAGATGCTCGCGCCGGTACGTAGGAATGCGGCTGTAGAGAATGTGGTGATGGCTGCGCTCGATGACGAAGATGGTGTCAATCTGCAAGTAGCCGAGGTGCGCCACCGCCGCCGGCGTAGCCTGCGCGCCGGAGCCGAAGGGCTCGGCAGTATCCAGGCGCTGCGCATGCAGCCAGATTCGGCGGGCCTGTACGGAGGTGAGTTGGATGAGCGGATTCTTCAACAGAGATCTCTGGCGACTAAGAGAATTGTTTCAGCGCGGACGCATTTTCAGCTAGTGGTGTAGTTTGTTTGTCATCCTGAGCAAGCGCTTTTTGCGCAGCGAAAGCCTGCCCTGAGAGAGAGCGACAGCGACCGAAGGGCGCCTTTTGGCTCGCTTCCTTACTTATCTCTCTCCGCCATAAAATCATCCCTGCACTTCTTCGCCTGCGCCACCAACCCCGCAAACTCCGGCGTCCCCCGCAGCTTCGTCCACATCGAATCATTCTGCAAACCACTGTACGCGCAGAAGTGATGATCGATCGCGCTCTTAATCATCTCCAAGGCGACGTCTTTCCTGCCACAGTAGGCGAAATTTCCGGCGATTACATATCGAGGTTCAGGATCAGGGTCGGCAATGATCGCGGCCGCCGCTTGCCGGTCGCGTTCGTTCGGCTTCAAATCTCCATTCAGGCAATCGGTCATCGCCTGGTTTTTCGTTCGGATTGCTAGCTCCTTCGCTTTCTCCACATTTCCATCCCGAAGGTAGTGCCCCATCAGGTTGCTATCGGAGTAAGCCGAGCCCGCATCCAATTGAATAAACTCCACCGCACGCGCATAGTTGCCCAACTGGTCGAAGGTAAACAGACACGAGCGCAGAGTGTAGTTTCCCGGGTCGAGCGCCAGCGCCGTATCACATTCGTGCGCCGATTCTTCAATGGCTCCGCCGTACCGCAACACATACGCCAGCCCAAAGTGCGCGCTCGCGCTCTCCGGATGCCGCGCCACCAGATCTTTTGCTTGCCGGTAGGCGCTAACAATGTCGCCCCTTTCCACGTGATTGGTGATCAATTGCGCGGCCGCGCTGACCAGGTTTGGATCTAACGTAATCGCCTTCTCGAAGGCATGATTCGATCGCTGAAACGCTGCGTCGCCGCCGTCAGAGTAGGCGGAGTCGTAGTGGTAGCGTAGCGCCAGCGCTCCCCATGCGGGCGCATAGCTGGGGTCTAATCCAACCGCTCGCTCCAGCATGGCGATGGCGTCTTTGTTGGGAAGAGGATCGTGCGGCAGCGCAATGCTGCGCAAATATAGATCGTAGGCTTCTTCGTTTTTAGGACGCGTCGCCCCATCCGCGGAATTCGTTCCAGCACCGAGCGCCGGAACTAATCCCTGGCGAACCTTGGCCGTAATCTGGCCGCGCATGGCGATCAGATCGGGCGCCGCAACCGTCATCGTGTCACGCCAGAGTGTGCGATTGTTCTCCACATCA
The DNA here is from genome assembly GCA_963818235.1 of uncultured Acidobacteriaceae bacterium. Classification (GTDB taxonomy): domain Bacteria; phylum Acidobacteriota; class Terriglobia; order Terriglobales; family Acidobacteriaceae; genus Sulfotelmatobacter. The sequence continues at coordinate 962,279 of CAWFRI010000002.1, read as the reverse complement.
ATCGCCTCCAGCGTGATCTGCAACTGGGAGCCTTCTTTCAGGAAGTGTCCGGTAACCACGTCAGTCACGTGCATCGCCTTCCCGGCTTCCTGAATATCCAGCGTCGGTGAATCGTATTTGCGCGTGGTGGCGAACGGGCGAATGGTCAGAGATTTCACATAGCTCAACGACGTTGCAATCTCATCCGCCAACGCCAGCCGGAGAAAATCAATATCCTTATCCGATCCCAAGTTTTGCAGAGGCAGTACAGCCAGGGTTTTTGGACTAGCGGAAGCCCCTCCCGGCGCTGCGATCTGATGCCGCGTTTGCCAGAAGAACGAAAACGGCACCAGCAGAAAGACAAGTACACCCACAGCTAGCGCAATCTTCCAATACGCGTGCTTCGGCGCGGGAACCGCCGCTTCCGTCACGCTTCCCGCGCTGCTTCCAACCGTCGCGCCCAATTGCCCTCTAGGTCCCTGCGCCGAGCTGCGCTGTTCTGAACCCTGCGATGCCGCCGCCCCGCTCCCCGCATCCACCACCAAAGCACTCCGCCCCGAATCCGTATCCCGCTTCAGCCGCTGCAAGTCACTCCGCACCTCGGAGGCGTGCTGGTACCGCAGGTTGGCATCTTTTTCCAGCGCCTTGTTGATGATGTCTTCCAGCCTGGTCGGTACATCGCGATTCAGCCGCACCACCGCCACCGGAGCGCGGTTCATAATGGCTTCACAAATTACCGCGGAACTCTCCCCGTGGAAGGGAACATCCCCGGTCGCCATCTCATACAGCACCGCGCCAAACGAAAACAGATCGCTGCGCGCATCCAGTTCGCGCCCTCGCACCTGCTCCGGCGACATGTAAGCCACCGTGCCCAGCATCGTCCCCGGACTCGTAAGGTGCGCATCATCCATCGTCTGCGCATTCTCCATCGAGGCCTTCAGTCCGCCTCGTCCCGCTCCCACCTTCGCCAGCCCGAAGTCGAGAATCTTGGCATGTCCGCGCTTCGTCACAAAGATGTTCGCCGGCTTGATGTCGCGGTGCACAATGCCTTCCGTGTGCGCCGCATCCAGCGCGTCGGCAATCTCAATTGCTAGATTGATCAGCGTTTCATTCTCCATCGGACGCGAACCGATGGCATGCTTCAGCGTCATTCCGTCCAGAAACTCCATCGCAATGAAGGCCTGGCTGGCTTGCTCGTCAATCTCGTAGATTGTGCAGATGTTGGGATGGTTTAACGCCGATGCGGCCTGCGCCTCGCGTTGAAACCGCGCTAGCGCCTGCGGATCTTTGGCAACTTCATCGGGCAGAAATTTCAGCGCCACAAAGCGCCGCAGCTTCAGGTCTTCCGCCTTATAAACAACGCCCATGCCTCCACCGCCCAGTTTTTCAACCGTCCGGTAGTGCGAAATAGTTTCTCCAATCACTGGAAATGAATCCTACGTGGGCAAGTTGGACCAAGTCAACGAATGCATTGGGCTGGGGTAGTGCTAAGTTTGTTCATCAAGTCGAAGGGTATCTGGGGTTGAGTCGCGCTTCAGCTCGCTTCCTTATCGAAAGCTGCACTACTGCCCAACGCTGCGATAACCACACTTTTTTCCCCCTGCGGCCGCCGCGCGCACAGCTCACTCCCGGCTGCCCACCGGTTGCGCGTCCGATTTCTTCCGATGCTTCGCAGCCTCTTGCTGATCGACCAGAATCTTGCGGTGCTCCGGTGCTGACGTGTCCACCGTATCGATCGCATTGCTCAGAACAAACTCGAAGAGCTTCGCCTCTTCCGGTGGAACCCCAGCCGCATCTCGCAACGCGCGCAACTTCGCCTGAAACTCCGTATCGGCATCGATGATTACTTTCATCGGCTTGCGGATATCGTTTTTCCGGTCAACGTACGTATCGATGTTGTCGTTCAATTCGTCATAGATCAGCAGGAAATCATCGAGGTGGTCGTGGGTTTGTTGCGCCCGGTCTTTCGTCTTGGGATCGCTGCGCATCTGCTCCATGCCCACCAGCCGCTGCCGCGCAAAGTTCACATACAGAGCCAGCCGCAGATTCGGCTCCCAACTGGTGTCGCGAATCTGGTCGATCTCCGCCCGCGTGAACGGATCGCGGTGCCGCTGCCCCAGTGCGGGCGAAATCAGTAATAGCAGACTCAGGCCGGCACCCACTCCCAGCCAGTGGATTTTCATTTCTTCACTCCCTTGGGAAACATCGCCGCCAGCAAATCATCCCGAATCCGTTGCAGGTGGTCGATCACGTCCTGAATCGGCTGTTGGTCATCATGCGCGACCGCATGTTTCAGGTTGGCCAGCTTGCGCGTCATCTTGCGGATGGCGATTTCACTTTGCTTCTCATGCTTGTGCGACTGGATTGCATAATCGCGCGCCAGCTCCGCGAATGCCGTCACGTCCATAAGCGAGGTCTTCGCTTTGTCGCTATCCCCGGCCACATAAAGCCGGTCAGCCTCGGCCAGCCGGCGCTCGGAGATTTCAATGCACAGTGCCGGACGCTCCGCAATGCCTACATTGGCAACTCGTTCCTTTAATTCTTCAACCGTAGCGCCCCGCGCCGCCAACGGCGCAACCGCCAGCGCCCACATCGTCAGCATTACCATCCACCTGCGCCGCGAATGCGTGGTCCAGAACGTCTTTGTCCAGAGCTTCATCGAACTTCCACAATTATTTCTTCGGCTCGATCGCAATCAACCGGTGTTTCGCCTTCCACTCGTAATCAGGATACTTCCCATCGGCCGTCTTAAGAAAGAGATGATAATTCACCGCCGCCGTCTTGAAGTCCTTCAGATGGTCACAAGCCGATGCCCGCAAAAAATACGTGGCGGAATTTTCCGGCAGCAGCCTGCCGCGGGCATCCAGCGCCTTCAGCGCCAGTGCATAATTTTCGTTCTCTCCCGCCGCGTACGCCAAATCGCCGTACGCGTCTCCCAGGTCGGGCTTTAATTTTACCGCCGTCAAAAATTCCTGCTGCGCCTCTTTCGGTTTTTTCTCCCGCAAAAACGCCTGGCCCAGCCGCCGGTGCAGCTCGGCATCGTTGGGATGGGCTCTTAAGAGCTCGTCATAAACCGCCGCCGCCTGATCACTTTTCTCGGCAGCGGTGTACTCCTCCGCCAGATCGCGCTTCGCCCCTTCGTCATCCGGCGCCAGCTTGATTCCGGCTTGCAGCGCCGCAATCGCCTCGTCATTCTTACCTTCCGCAGCCAGCACCCGCCCTAACTGTATTTGCACAGCAGCCGAATTCATATTTTCCGCCAGCAGCGTTCGCAGATAATTTTCCGCGTCCGGAAAACGCCGCCCGCGCATGTAAACATTAGCCAGCCCCATCACGGCATCGCTCGCTTTCGGATCGAGCACCAGCGCTTGCTTATATTCCCGCTCCGCCTCGGCAAATTTATTTTCTTGTTCAAGAAGTTGGCCGGCGGCAAAATGCGGTTCGGTTTCTTTCGGTTGGAGTTCCTCCGCGCGCTGATAAGCCGCCAGTGCCTCCTCGGGTTTCGATTTCTCGAGCGCATGCCCCAACGCGAGCCACGCCCGGTAGTGACCCTCCGCCACATGGCTTGTCGGTTTCAGCTTCGTAGCCGCCCGCAGAAATTCCTGCGCGTCCGGTTGCCCGCTCTTCGCCAACTGCAACCCCAGATTCAAATTGGATTCGAAAACATCCGGCTTCGCCGCTACCGATTTGCGATAAGCCGCAATCGAGGCATCCACATTCCCCAAAGCATTTTCCGTGAATCCCAGATCAAACCATCCCACGTAACTCGAAGCATCCCGATCAAGTAGCTTGTGCAGAAGCCCTTGTGCGGCAGCATAATTCTGCTTTTCAATTGCCGCCTCTGCCTGCACAAGTTCGGCGGGCTGCGTAGGAGAATCTTCGTCTGGCACCCGTATGTGATGGACGGTACGATGACCAGAATTGGACGAAGATGACGACGAAGATGACTGCGTAGAAGTAGTAGGTGCGGGTTGGGTCGAGTCCTGTGCGCCCGCGCACCGGCAAATGATCACAGCAAAAAGAGCACACGCAAGAAATTTACTTGCGGCCATCGCTGCGCGACGCTCCATTGCCACCGCCATGCCCGTTCAATACCTGAGCCAGATACTTCCCAGTATAAGATCCCGGCAGCTCCGCGATCGCCTCCGGCGTTCCCGTACCCACAATCTTGCCGCCACGCGCCCCGCCCTCCGGCCCCAGGTCGATCACCCAGTCCGCCGTCTTAATCACTTCAAGGTTATGTTCGATCACCAGAATCGACCCGCCCGCCTCGATCAGCCGCCGAAATGCCGCCAGCAGTTTGCTCACATCGTCAAAGTGCAATCCGGTCGTAGGCTCATCAAAAATATAGAGCAACCGCCGCTTCCGGCGCGGCTGTTCCTGGCCGGAGCCCGGCCGCCCAATCTCCCGCGCCGCCGGTTGCAGGTGCGCCGCCAGCTTCATGCGCTGCGCTTCTCCTCCCGATAACGTTGTCGCCGATTGCCCCAGCCTCAAATATCCCAACCCGACTTCATCCAGCACCCGCAGCTTCTCCGTGATCTTGGGCACTTCCGCAAAAAACTTAAGCGCCTCTTTTACCGTCAGGTTTAACACTTCGTGAATATTCTTTCCGCGATACCGCACCTCCAGCACCTGCGCCTTGTATCGCGTCCCTTTGCACTCTTCGCAAATCAACTCCACATCGGCCAGAAACTGCATTTCCACCGTGACCGTGCCGTCGCCCTGGCAAGTTTCGCAACGGCCGCCCGGGATATTAAAAGAAAAATGTCCCGAGCTGAACCCGCGCTTCTTCGATTCCGGCAGGGAAGCGAACAGCTCCCGGATCGCGTCGAAGGCCTTGATATACGTCACCGGATTCGAGCGCGGCGTCCGCCCAATCGGCGATTGATCCACCAGCACAACTTCGTCGATGAACTCGTCTCCCTCCAAATCCTGCCACGTTGCCGTGCCGCGCCCCGCGCCGGAGATCGGTTGCTGCTTCGCTTCCGCCAGCGCCTGATACAGCACCTGATGCAGCAGCGTGGATTTTCCCGAACCCGAAACACCAGTGATCGCCACCAGCATCCCCAGCGGAATATTAATGTTGATCCCTTTTAAATTATTCGCCCGCACATTCTTAATCTTGATCTGCCGTGCTCCCGGCTGCCGTCGTATCGCAGGAATCTGTATTCGCAAATCATCCGACAAATACCGCCCCGTAAGCGAAGCCGGATTCCGCAAGATCTCTTCGTAAGTTCCCGCCGCCACCAGCTTCCCGCCGTTTTCCCCCGCTCCGGGCCCCAGATCCAGAATCCGGTCCGCCGTTCGCATGATGTCGGGATCGTGCTCCACCACCAAAATCGTATTTCCCAAATCACGCAGATCGTGCAGAATTTTGATCAGCCGGTGCGTATCCCGGCTGTGCAGCCCGATCGAAGGCTCGTCCAGCACATACAAAGTTCCCACCAGCCGCGAACCCAGCGATGTCGCCAGTTGAATCCGTTGCGCCTCGCCTCCGGAAAGCGTCGACGCCAACCTGTCCAGCGTCAAGTATTCCAGCCCTACATCGTTCAGAAACCGCAAACGTTCCCGAATCTCCTGCAACAGCCTGTCCGCAATCTCCGCCTCTTCCGCGCTCAACTGAACTCCCGCAAAAAATGTCGCAGCGTCCTCCACCGTCATCGCGCACACTTCACAAATATTGCGACCGTCGATCTTCACCTGCCTCGCTTCCAGCCTCAACCGGTTCCCGTGGCACTCCGGACAAGTCGAATACCCGCGATAACGGCTCAAAAACACGCGGATGTGCAGCTTATATTTTTTTCGCTCCAAATATTGGAAGAACCCGCGCACTCCTAAAAAATCGTCCTCGCCGTTCAGAATTAATTCCTGCTGGTCCGGCTCCAGATCTCCCCACGGCACATCCAGCGGAATTTCCGCCTGCTTGGCAAAGCGCTTCATCTCGACGAATACTGGGCGGTATTTCGGCTTGTTCCATGGATCGATCGCCCCTTCGCCCAGCGATTTCGTTTTATCCGGAATGACCAGGTCGAGATCGAAGTCAATCGTGTTTCCAAATCCCTGGCACCTCGGGCAAGCCCCGTAAGGATTGTTAAAGGAAAACAGCCGCGGCTCCGGCTCTTCATACCGCAGATTGCAGTGTTTGCATTCAAAGCGCTGCGAGAACCGCAACTGCTGCGCCGCTTCACCATCACGGGCAGGCAGATCGAAAATCACTTCCCCGGCTTCCCGGTAAGCCGTTTCCACCGCATCCACAATACGCGAGCGCGCCTCGGCGGAAATCGTAAGCCGGTCCACTAGCATGAACACCGGCTGTTCGAAGTTAATATCCAGCAGCGATTCCGGCGTGGAAAATTCAAACACCTGCCCTGCCTGATACAACCGGTTGAATCCCGCCTTGCGCAGATCGAAGAGCCGGGTTTTTATCTGCTCCGTTAACCCCGACGCAGCGCTCGCGCTTTTCTTACTCTTGCGCCCCCGCGTAGCTTTCTTCTCCGCCTGCGGCGGGGCAACCACCGCCGTCTTCAGCGGAAATACAACCTGTATCCGCGTCCCCGGATCGAGCCCTAAAATCGTATCCGCGATCTCATCGACTGTGTCCTTCTTCACTTCGCGCCCGCAGTTGGCGCAATAAGTCCGTCCTACCCGCGCAAACAAAAGCCGCAGATAGTCATAAATCTCCGTCGCCGTCGCCACCGTCGACCGAGGATTCCGCGTCGTATTCTTCTGCCGGATCGCCACCGCCGGCGCGATCCCGTCGATCGAATCCGCATCCGGCTTCTCGATCCGCTCCAGAAACTGTCGCGCATACGCCGAGAGCGACTCTACATACCGCCGCTGACCCTCCGCATAAATTGTGTCGAAAGCGAGGGAAGACTTGCCCGATCCAGAGACGCCGGTAACCACCGTCAGCGTGTTGTGCTCAACCTCAAAATCGATATTCTTGAGGTTGTGAACCCGCGCTCCGTGGACGACGATGCTGTTTCCTGTGGAAATCGGCTCAGGCATGGTAAGGGTAACGCTGGCACCGCGGTTCGACACGCAACCGCCCTCAGCGGCCTCGCTACGCACCGCCGAACCTTCTATTATAAAGCACTGTTTCCGCCCTCCTCAGTACCCTCAGCCTGCGGGTGGTGTCTTAAATAATGTGTTGCTGGAAAAGTAGCTCGGAAATGCTCCAAATGTGATCTGTTAGCCCCGCCTCCATTGCGGGTGTGACTCTGAGGCTGGAATGAACACGGCAGAAATTGTAATACGCGAAGTGCAGAGCGACAGCGGCTTTCAGGTGCGACAGCTTCTTGCTGAACGCATTGGTGAGCCGCGTAAATCGGCGCATCGCCATTCGCATGGTCAAGTTCTGCCGCTCCACAAACGAAGTACTGATCTGTCTGGGATCGGGATCGCCAAGTCGGACTTTGGATATAACCCCCGAGATGCGTGGCGGGGAGTACCTCGCATCGGCAGTGTCGAACTGCCCGTAGTCGCCAAACATCTTCGTCAACTGCGCGAAGTCTACATCGGTTCCAAAGCACTCAGGCACGGTCACGGTGTAGTGATTCAGCCCGTCTGTCGTAAGCTGGACGCGGTTCGCAACGCGATGGTGCAAGTCCCACAGGAAGGCCCAAGTATCAGGGCGAACGCGTTTGCCGATGCGGAACGAGGGAATCAGTTTTGTCTCCGCATCAATCGCAACGTAAATCCACTGGTCGCCAAGTTCGGGCGCGTCTCCGCATCGCACGTTGCGCCGTTTCTTTCCGACGTAGCACCAAATTTCGTCAACCTGCAAATACCTGGAATTGAGTTCGCGCATTCTCGCGTCCATCAATCGGGCGCTGAGTTCGCCAGCGACAAGCAAGAGGCGCATGATCGTGTTGCGATTCAAGCCAGTGAGCCGTTCTGTGCTGCGAATGGAGCAGCCCTCAAGCAAGCAATGCAGCGCACGCTCTGCCGCTTCGGGATTCGCAAGCATCGTATCTCGCGTCAGTTTTTGGTGAGGTTCGCAGAAAGTGGAATTACAGGAAGTGCAACGCCAACGCTGAATCCGGCGCTTACCGAAGTATCCGAACTTCTTGCAGATTTGGTGCTGGCATTTGGTGCAAGTCATGGCTCTTCTCCGCTTGATTTCTGCGGGAAAAAGCCACATACTCACTTTGGGTCTGGAGTGCGGCTTACCCCGCGCTTTGGATTAAGCGGTACCCACGGTTCGAGCCGTGGATACCGCGTTTGTTTCTACTGCTACGGAGGTGGCATACGCCACTTCTCCTTTCGGGCTGAGGGTGGATTTGATTGGCCAGATCACCTCAGCCCGTTTGCCGATCTTCCGGCAAATTCACTCCCCATAGAAGGCTCGATTGCGAGGGTTCGCCCGCAGCTTCTTCAAGGGATGAGGCATGTTATACACGGCCTTTCCTTGAGGGTCTGTGCTCTCTTCAACAGAGCCGGACTCCACCATTCGCTTCAAGACCATCTGAATTGTAGATTGTGGGTTTGCGTACTTCGACAGATCGTGTCCAAGTCGCTCCAGTTGGTCTTTGATTGCACTGGGGCGGAAACACAGACTGTAATTGGCCGCAAGAATCGTCCGAATCTCGTCGGCCAGCGTGGAATCCTCAAGCAAATAGAGCGCTTCTACGCTGGGTTCAATCGCGATGCCTTCATTGGCGCAAAGCTCCGCAAACATTTGGAGACTCTTGCGGACGAGTATCTGACGCCGCTTGATCCTCTCCTCTTCACGGACCAAGTCCGCAAGCTCCTTTTTTGCCGACTCGTAAGCTTTTTTGTAATCAGAGGAATGCGTCATGCCTAAGAATATAAGCAAACGTGATATGCTTGTCAACGGAAAAGTAAGCGGATGGGATAAAATAATCTCTGACGCCGAACTGCATATCGTTCGATTGAAGGCCGCTATCCGTCACGCTAGGGACATGAAGAAACTTCAGGAACCGTGTTCGTTGCAATCATCAGACCATCAGCAGGAGCAGCAACACAGTGTTTAAGACACTACCAGCCTGCGGCCCATAAACCCCAAATGTAAAGCTTTTGTAAAAATGCCTCCCCTACATGATCCACCCGAGTTTCATTTTTTTCCGTGCGGTGTAACTTCCAGTTGAACGGGCATCCTGGTAAACGCGTCTGTCTTTTCTTTGCTTAGCTCGAATATTAAATAAATAGGATTCTGGCGGGTTCGAGCGTTCCCAATCTTTGAATAGGGCGTTGTAAAACAACGCGAACATCGCAAACTGGAGTATCGACATGGCACTCAACAAAGCAGCCGCCTACGGAATGTATTCCCAGGATGTAGCTCTAAACGATGTCGTACATACCCTGAATCAGGCCGGATTCGACAACGAAGATATTTGCATGATGCTTGCTCCCTCTCATCCCATCGCCAGCCTGGTGCGGGACGCCAGCCTGTTTAATTCGGAATGCGAAGCCAATGCGGTCACGGCCGCGCTCATCGGGTGGCTTTCTGGCTTCGGCGCCGTGCTGATTCCCGGTGTCGGTTTCTTTATCAAGTCACAAGCTTTCTTCCACGCTCTGATGGTTTCGCGGGACTCTCCCGCAATTTGCGGAAACGCCAGAACTCTGGTGGGACTTGGTTTTTCCGATGACGAAGCCGACCGCTTCGAGAGCCAGCTGCGCCAGCTCGGGGTGCTGGTCTACGTTTCCTGCCCTAACAATGCCAAAACCATGTGGGCTCGCGAAGTCCTGCGCCACACCGGCGCCTGCGAATCAGCAACTTTGGACGAGAGAATGGCCGCGACCGCAGCCGCCTAAAAGACCGCGTAGGACGGACACTCCTGTTTGCATGTCATCCTGAGCAAGCGCTTTTTGCGCAGCGAAAGCCTGCCCTGAGCGAAGTCGAAGGGGATCTGGGCGAGCCGCGCTTTGTGTCGCATTCTTTGCGACACAAATAACAGCGCGTTTGGCTCGCGTCCTTATTATTTACTGTTGATCTTGCTGATTATTTCTGATTTTAACTTCGACCCTAAGCTAGTTCTTGACGCACCGGCGCGTCGGCAAGTTTTAGCCTACTCTTCGCCCCGTTCCTGATCTTCATCCCGCTGTTTTCCATAGCGGAATGCAAAACCTACTCCAAACACCATAATCCCAATCGGAGGCACCAGCATCACCAGAATCGCCCGGTTCAACGCCCTCTGACCTTCCTTGGGTGTGCTCCTCGCCACCGCATTGCACATCGCGCAACCTTGTGCAAACGCCGGCAGGCTGAACCATCCCAGCACCGCCAGCAACGCCATGGCACGAATTTTGCCCTGAAAGCTTGTCATCAACCGCTCCCTAGTGAACACCCAGCCGCAAAATGCGTCCAGCATCTGGAAAGAAAAAGAAATACATAATCACAAAACATCCCGTCACCGAGATCACAATCATCCAGCGCATGATGGCTTTTTCAAACTTCAAGTGCATGAAGTATGCAATGATCAACGCCGATTTGATCACCGACAGGATCAGCAGCACTTCCAGCATGCGCACCGGCTCGAAGACCTGCCGGTAGCCCAGCCAGACTTCAACCCCCGTCAAAAACAGCAGCGCGCCCCATACCCAGAAATACTGTCCCTTGCTATCGTCGTGCTTCGCCACATCGTGCATCGTCTCGTCCCTCGCTCAACTTCACCGTAATCTTGAGCCGTGATTTTGGGTGGCGCAACGCTTCAGCGCTGCGATAAAGCTCTCTTTCCCATCGGCGGCTTTAGCCGCTGAGGTCTGACCTTTCAGGCTCTTAAATCCTCGTCGACATCAAATACACCAGCGGGAAAATAAACATCCAGACTAAATCCACAAAGTGCCAATACAGCCCGGAAACTTCCACATCATGAGCGTCATAATCCTTCGGCTTCAAAAAGAGAATGATTGCCGAAACAATCAACCCGATCAACAACACATGTACCGCATAATGAAAAACATTGTCACTCGGAATCAGAAAGTAAGCCGCCACGTACAACACTCCCAGGATCGGCAGAAACCATTTCCTCAGCGCCACCACGCCCAGGTAGATCACGCCAATGGTCACGTGCAGCATGTGCATGGCAGTCAGCCCAAAGAATGTGGCGGCAAACTGCGGCACGCCCGTTGAAATCTTCGCGTACTCAGTATCCAGTTGTCCCGCCGGCTTGGGAAATCCGGGCAAACTCAGTCCTTCGTGGATCAAGTGGGTCCACTCCATGCCGTGCAGCACAATAAACGCCGTACCGAATGCCATGGTCGCCAGCAGCCAGTTTCGCGTCCAGGCCCGGTCATGCCGCTGCGACGCAAACACCGCCATCACCATCGTCAAAGAACTCGACAGCAGGCACGCCGTCATGATGGTCGCATTGATAATGCTTTCCTTGCCGAACGGCGTCGGCCACACCGTATAAATGCGGTCGTAGCTGAAGGCAAACAGCAGCGCCCCGAACGTCAGCGAGTCGGAGGCCAGAAACAGCCACATCCCCACCTTCTTCGAGTAAGCCCCAAACAGCGGAGCCTCAAACTCGCCCGCCCCCCCATGCACGGCAGCGGCGTTATGTTGCAGCGTGGCGTTAGCCATTCCCAAGTTTCCCCCTTCTTTCACACTGCGTCATCCTGAGCACAGCCGTTCTTCAGGCGGAGCGAAGGATCTCGTGTTCAACAACTGCGTCTGCGAGCAATGAGCTTACCTACCTTGCCAACCCCAACAATGCAAAAACGTAAACCCACAGTACCGCCATGAAGTGCCAGTACCAGGCCGTAACGTCAACCACAATGCGTCGAGCCTCCACCGGCCGGTGCAGCAGGGAAGCGACCAACGCCCAAATCAACGCAATGATTCCCCCCGCCAGATGCACCGCATGCGCCGCCGTCAGCAAATAAACGAATGAGCTATTCGGATTCGTGTCTACAAAAAATCCGCGAGCCTTCAATTCGCCCCAGGCCATCCACTGTCCCACCAGAAACGCAACTCCCAACACCGTCGTCACGCCCAGCCACGGAAAACTTTTGTCTTCTCCCAGAGCGATGCCAGGTATCGATTGCAGCGGAGCCAGCGCCGCCCGCCGCTTAATATCCCGCCGCGCAAACTCCATGGTCAAACTACTGATCAGCAACAGCGCCGTATTAATCGCCAGCAATAGCCACGGCAACTGCACCGTGCCCCAGTCGCGCACGTAGGAATTCGTAGCGCCATCGAAGGTCGGCAATCCCTGCCGCACAACATAAGCGCTGGTCAGCGAAATAAAAACCATGCTGACCGTCGCGATCCCGCAAATCAGCCCCAGCCGCGCCCGCCGCAGCCGCGCCCCATAATTCGGAAAGTTCGAACCCTGCGAATTATCGCCGCCATCGCCGCCCTGCGGCGGCGCAGGCACATCCCCGCCGCGCCCTAATCTGCTTGCCGGAGTGCTTGGACTATAAGTCGCCATGATGATTTCAGATGCCAATCGATGCTTCAGTCTTGCAATCGCAGTTTTTGGGTGGCGCAGCGCTTCAGCGCTGCGATCAAGCCCTGAACACTTAACAGGGCTTTAGCCCCCGAGCTGCCCTCAATGCGTAGCCGCCCCTGCCGGATCGGTCTGCATCACATAATCCCGCGCCGCTCCCGGAACTCCATACTCATAAGGCCCATGGTTCACCACGGGGGTCTTCCCGCCAAAATTATCGTGCGGCGGAGGCGTCGCCGTCGTCCACTCCAGCGTCGTCGCCTCCCACGGATTGTCGCTGGCCTTCGGCCCTTTGAAGATGCTCCAGAACAGATTGATCACGAAAATAAACTGCGCCGCAATCGTGATGATCGCCGCATAGGTCATGAACCCGTGAAGTGGCATCAGCTTTTGCAGATACGCCACTTCTGTATATTGCGAATACCGCCGTGTCCCGCCCGCAATTCCCAGGTAGTGCATCGGCATGAAAATCGCGTAAGTTCCAGTCAGCGTCAGGAAGAAGTGTACCCGCCCCCAGGTTTCGTTCATCATCCGCCCGAACATCTTCGGAACCCAGTAATAGGTCGCCGCAAACATGCCGAAGATCGCCGCCACTCCCATGATCAAATGAAAGTGCCCGACCACAAAATAAGTATCGTGCAATTGAATATCGAGCACCGGCTGCGCCAGGAACGGCCCGCTTAATCCGCCCGAGACGAACAGGGAAACGAATCCGATCGCATAGAGCATCGGCGTCTGGAATCGAATATGCCCCTTCCACATCGTCCCCAGCCAGTTAAACGTCTTGATCGCCGAGGGCACGCCGATACACATCGTCAAAATTGAAAAGGCAAACGCCGAGTACGGACTCATGCCACTCATAAACATGTGGTGGCCCCATACCATGAATCCGAGAAACCCGATCCCGAGCATCGCATAGACCATCGCCTTATATCCAAAAATCGGCTTGCGCGAGAACGTCGAGAGAACTTGCGAAGCCACGCCCATGCCCGGCAGAATTGCGATGTAAACCTCCGGGTGCCCGAAGAACCAGAACAGATGCTGCCACAGCAGCGGCGATCCGCCCTTGTGGCCCAACTCGATTCCGTTCACCACCACCAGAGGCACATAAAAACTTGTTCCCAGATTCCGGTCCATCAGTAATAAAATTCCCGCCGAAAGTAGCACGCCGAACGCCAGCAATCCAAGAATCGCCGTGATGAACCACGACCACACCGTGAGCGGCATGCGCATCAACGTCATGCCCTTGGCCCGCAGATCGAGCGTCGTCGTAATAAAATTCAGCGCCCCCATCAGCGACGCGATACAGAAAATCGCAATGCTCGTTATCCACAAATCGGCGCCGAGTCCCTCACCCGGACCGGCCGACGGCAGTGCGCTCAGCGGCGCATATCCCGTCCACCCATGCAACGGCGCTCCGCCGGTCACAAAAAACGCCGCAATGATGCAGACGAACGCCACAAACGTCGTCCAGAACGAAAGCATGTTCAGCACCGGAAACGCCATATCCGGCGCGCCAATCTGAATCGGCAGAAAATAATTTCCAAACCCGCCCTGCGGCGCCGTCGTCAGCACGAAGAACACCATGATCGTCCCGTGCATCGTCAGCAGGCTGAGATAAGTTTCCGGCTTGATCTCGCCCACCAGCGGCAACACCGCGCTCGGCCAATACAAGTGAATGCGCATCAGCAGCGACAAAAACATCCCCACAAACACTGCCGTGAGCGCCAGGAAGAAATACTGAATACCGATGACTTTGTGATCCAGGCTAAAAATATATTTCCGGATAAATCCCTGAGGAGCGTGCGAATGAACCGTTGCCGCCGTCGCCATTACTGTTTCTCCGCCTCCCGTGCCGCCAGCCACTTGTCGAAATCGTCCTGGCTGACTACGTGAACCATGCCGTGCATCTTGTAATGTCCCAGGCCGCAGAGTTCGGCGCACGCAATTTCATATTCGCCAATCGCCGTCGGCGTAAAGTGCATATGAATGTTCAGACCCGGCACCGCGTCCTGCTTAAATCGCAGGTTCGGTACAAAAAAGCTGTGGATCACATCCACCGCACGCAAACTTATATCGACCTCGCGGTTCACCGGCAAATACATCGTGCCCGTCACCACATCGTCCTTCGCCGCCGGATCGGCCGTGTTCAGACCCACCGCAGCTTCACCACCGGCCGAGGGATCCATCAACTTCGGACTGGTCGCCCCATACTTCCCATCCGGCCCCGGATATCGGAAGTACCAGGCAAACTGCATCCCCGTCACTTCCACCTGCACCGCGCCCGGCCCCGCCGGGTCCCAGCGCTGGCTCGCCCACACGCTGCTGCCCATCAGATTTAATCCGACGAACAAAACAGTAGTCAGCACCGTCCAGATGATTTCAAGCTTGGTATTGCCGTGCGAATACTGCACCGGCGGCGAGGAAGGTTGTTGCCGGTATCTCCAAACAATGTACCCAAGAGAAAGTTGTGCCGCCAGAAAAACAATTCCCATCAGAACCAGGGTCAGGGTAAATTGTCCGTCAATAAAACCCGTAGCGGCGGAAGCTCCCACCGGCAACCACCAGGTTTTTGCGACAAAAAAGTACGTGCTGGCCAATGTAATCAGCCAGATCACAGCCATTAACGCGAGGCCCATTCCCCAGTCCCTCCGGACGTCGAACGATTTCCCCACCGCGGTTGCCACGCCCAACAACGCAAAGCAACAGTCGGCGGCGAGTTTATCACAGCTCGCTGCAAAAACAATCACCACTTGCGCAAGAAAAATTCTTTATGCAATTTACGCGCGCTTTCCACTGTGTTCCGCCGTGCCCTCTGTGTTAAAGATTTTTCACGCCGTTAGTCCTTAAACTTTATTTCTCACTCCACTCCGGCACCCTCCCCGGAGTCCACGGCGCACCCGCAGCCTCCATATCTTTCTCCAGCTTGGCCAAATCAACCTCAACCAAAGTCCGAAGTTTCCCTAACTGCTCGCCAAACTCCGCCGCCGCGATGTTGTAATCCTCCACATGACCCTGCGTCGGCTTGGCCAGCGAAAATCTCTCGCCTTCCATGATCGCGTCAATCCGGTCACTGATCGACGATGCGGTCGGCTCATTCCGCTTCTGCATCTCGTGATCGCCGTCCAACGCTCGCTGAATCAGCCGATTATTCCGCTCGATCGCATCCGCTTCTCCCTCCAACTCTTTTTCCGCCGCCGGAGTATCCCGCAGCGCTTCGCGAATTAATTTCAACCGGTCCTGCACCTCATGCGCGGTTCGCGAAGCTCCCACGGCAGCCCGGTAAAGCCGCGCCACCTTCCGATGAAACTCTTCCCGCGCCGCCAAATCCCCCGCATTCATCGAGCCCTGTCCTTCAGTCACAACTTTAAAATTCTGCGCCGCACCCAGTTCCGTCACCACCCCATCCACTTTTTGGAAGCATCGCACCGAATACGTGCCCGGCAGAACCAGCGTTCCATGCGACGCCGCGGGCGGAAAATCCTCCTCACCATCCCCGTGCTCTTGCAATGTAACCGCCGGATATCTCAAATCCCATGCCGCCCGCTGAAATCCGCTATCAATGCCGCCTTCCACCCGCCGAATCGCCGCGCCCGTCTCGTCGTACACCATAAAATAAACTTCCGGCTTCGGTTCTTCCGCCTCGGCCCGCAACTCATCGTTCGTCGGATAAGGCAGCGTCTGGTTTTTCTTCGCCGCATCCTTCTCCGCTTCCTGCCGCTTCTCCTTCTTTGTCTTCAGCTTCTCTTTCAAATAAACCGTAAACGCTGCCCCATACGGAGGATTCTCCGCCGTATAAAACGCATCGCCTCGAAACCCTTTCCTCGGACCGCCCAGCGGATGCCGCTCGATATACAGCAACGCATCCTTCACTGGGAACGTCGCAGCAGACTGCTCCAGCGTCTCCGCTTTCATCTGCCGCAACACCGAGATATCGTCCAGCACGTAGAACCCGCGCCCGAACGTCGCAATCACCAGATCGTTCTCCCGCGTCTGCTCCACCATGTCGCGCACCGCAATCGTCGGCAGA
The DNA here is from genome assembly GCA_963818235.1 of uncultured Acidobacteriaceae bacterium. Classification (GTDB taxonomy): domain Bacteria; phylum Acidobacteriota; class Terriglobia; order Terriglobales; family Acidobacteriaceae; genus Sulfotelmatobacter. Next base: position 945,854 of record CAWFRI010000002.1, on the reverse strand, counting down.
CCGCCCTTCAACTGCACCCAGTGCGCCCCGCCATCGATCGTAAAGAATGCCCCAAACTCCGTTCCCGCAAACAACAGATTCGCATTCACCGCGTCTTCCGCAAACGCCAGCACCGGACCATTCTCCGGCAAGTTTCCCGCGATCGAAGTCCAGGTCTTCCCCGTGTCCGTCGACTTCAATAAATAAGGTTTGAAATCCTCATTCTTATGATTGTCGAATGCCGCATAAACCACGTTCGCATCATGCGGCGAACCCGCCAGCCGGCTTACATAAGTCTTATCCGGAACGCCGCCAAACGTCTCATGCTTTGCCCAACTCCCTCCGCCATCCGACGTCACCTGAACCAACCCATCATCGGTCCCAACAAAAATCAATCCTTCTTTTTTCGGCGACTCCGCCAGCGCCACAATATTTCCGTACAACGAGGTCGACTGATTTTTAGCGACAGCATCCGGCTCCCAGACTCTTCCCATCACCGGCAATGTGTTCCGATTAATCTGCCGCGTCAAGTCACCACTGATCGCCTTCCACGTATCGCCCCGGTCGTCGCTGCGAAATAATTTATTTGCCGCAAAATACAACCGCGTATGCGAGTGCGGCGAGATAATGATCGGCGAGTCCCAATTCCACCGCAGCGGAGGCTCGCCCTTGCCCTCCTGCGGTTGCAGCACCAGCTCCTGCCCCGTCGGCTTGTCGTAACGCACCAGCACGCCGTACTGCGACTCCGAATAAATCGTGTTCGCATCCACCGGATCGACCTGCGAGCGGAATCCATCCCCGCCCGTGGTCACAAACCAATCCGAATTCACAATCCCGTTGATGTTGCGCGTGTGCGTCGGGCCGCACCACGAAAAATAATCCTGCGTTCCGCCGCACACGTTATAAAACGGAACATCGTTGTCCACCGCCACGTCGTAGAACTGCAGCGTCGGCAAGTTGGATTTGAACTCCCACGACTTCGCGTCGTCCCAGGTCTCATACATCCCTCCATCCGACCCCAGCAGCCAATGCTTCGTATCCTCCGCATCGATCCACATGGCATGGTTGTCGCCGTGATGGTTCACCTCATTCACCTTGTGCAAAGTCTTCCCGCCATCCCTCGACTCCCGCAAATTCACGTTCATCACAAAGATCCGATCCACATTTTTCGGATCGCACACCACCCGCGCGTAATACATCGCGCCCACATCAAATTCGTTTTTCTTCTCCCACGTCGCGCCCCGGTCATCTGAACGGAAAATTCCTCCCTTGCCATCCGCCGCCTCCACCGTGGCATACACCACATTCGGATCAGCCGGAGAAACCGCCAGCCCAATCCTCCCCATATCTACCGACGGCAATCCATTCTTCAACTTGTTCCAGCTCGCACCCGCGTCCGTCGATTTATAAATCGCGCTCTCCGGCCCGCCATCGATCAAAGTAAAGACGTGCCGCCGCCGCTGGTACGCCGCCGCATAAACAATGTCTGGATTCGAGGGATCAATCGCCACATCCACCACGCCCGTGTTCTCGCTGATCGTCAGCACCGCCTTCCAATTCTTTCCCCCATCAATCGACTTATAAAGTCCACGATCCCCGCCCGCGCCCCACAACGGCCCCTCCGCCGCCACATACACAACTTTCGAATCCCGCGGATCGATCACCACCCGCCCAATGTGCTCCGACTTCTTCAGCCCAAGATTCGTCCAATTTTTCCCGCCATCATCCGACCGGTAAATTCCGTCGCCATAATCCACGCTGCGCTGCGAATTGCTTTCGCCCGTTCCGACCCACACCACCGACGCGTCGTTCGGATCGAGCGCCACCCATCCAATCGAAAACGATCCCTCCTTATCGAACACCGGAGTCCACGTCGTACCGTCATTCACCGTCTTCCACACCCCGCCCGAGGCCACGCCCACGTAGTACTCAAACTTATCCTTCGGATTCACCGCCACCGACATCACCCGCCCCGAAGCCGCTCCTGGCCCAATCGAGCGAAATTTCAGTCCGGAAAAAGTGTCGGCGGTCATCCCGCCCTTTTTCTCTTCCTCTTTTTTCTCCGGCGCAGCCGCTTCCTTCTTCTGATCCTTCTTCAAATTCTTCTTCGCCGCCGGTGCCGGCACTGCCGTCTTATCCGCATCCTTATCCTGCGGATCGTTCTGTGCGGCGGCCATGAGCGCAGACTGCGCGAAAAGAATTCCAGCAAAGAGAAAAGCGATGCGTGATTTCACAAGGGCTGATTTCACAAGGACTCCAATCCAAACATTTCCAAAACCGATATGTATACATGATTTCGGCCAGAGATAGAAGCGAGATCTCCATGGCTGTCATCTTGAGCGGAGGTTGTGTTTCGCGAATGAGAAGCACGACCGTAGTCGAAAGATTCCTTGCACCACCTTGCAACCGTAAGTCGAAAAGACGGGGTGCCCCAAATCTCGCTTCCTTTGCGAGATGTGGGTCTTGCCACTTCGAACAAACGTTCACTGCGTTAAAATCCCTCCATGCCCTCCAAGCCCCAAGGCCACGAAACCCGCTACATGCAGATGCAGAAAAACTACTGCTTCGTCTGCGGCATGGATAACCCCGAGGGCATGCGCCTCAAGTTCGTCCTCGACGAAGCCCGCCAAACCTTCGTCTGCCACTTCCGCCTCGGCAAACGCTATACCGGACCTCCCGGCCACTGCCACGGCGGCATCATCGCTACCATCCTCGACGACGCTATGGGCAAAGTAAACAAGCTCCACCACGTCGTCGCCCTGACTCGCGAAATGACCGTCGAATATCTCAAGCCCGTCCCGCTGCACAAACCTCTCCGCGTCGAAGGCCGCGAAATAAAAAAGCTAGGACGCACCCACGTCAACTCCGCCGAAATCCTCAACGAAGAAAATGAAGTCCTCGCCCGCAGCAAAGGCATCTTCATCGCCATCGACCCGGAAAAAATGTTCGCCAAGTACGCAGAACGCTAGCCCCCCGTGTGGCTCGGACACTCCTGTCCGAGGCCGTTGATCTTGGTTTTGATCTTGATCTTGATTTTGTTCTTGCTTCTGATCTCAAGCCGTGAGCCAGCTCAACTCATCTAGGGACGGTCGCTCTCGGCCGTCCGTTGGGCAACGCCCGACCCCTCTTGCGCAGACAAGCCCCGCCGGGGTGAGAAACAACAGCCTAGGATGTAAGTCCTGGATAAACCAAGAAGAACGGAACCGATTATCCCCGAGCGTACTTCTGTTGACGCCCTCGTCACCGCTGTTTCTTCGATAGGATGCCCGGCGACAAACAGCCTCTTCCTTTCGAAAGATAGAATGAATACAGTGAAGGAGTCGCTGCCGTTGTAAAATGAACTGTTACAAGGCGCTACGCGCCCATCCTTCGCGCTTGCGAAAAGGTACCCACGGTATCCACAACATGTCTAACAACAACGGTAGCTCCACCAGCCTTCGCCTAAAAACCGGCCTCGCCGAAATGCTAAAAGGCGGCGTAATTATGGATGTGACGAATGCTGAGCAGGCGGCCATCGCCGAAAAGGCTGGAGCCGTCGCCGTCATGGCCCTCGAGCGCGTGCCCGCGCAGATCCGTGCGGAGGGCGGAGTTGCCCGCATGGCTTCGCCGAAAAAGATTCGCGAGATTATGGCCACCGTGTCCATCCCAGTCATGGCCAAGTGCCGCATTGGACATTTTGCCGAAGCTCAGATTCTCCAAGAACTTGGCGTCGATTACATTGACGAATCCGAAGTCCTCACCCCCGCCGACGAGGCTCACCACGTCGATAAGCACGCCTTCACCGTCCCATTCGTCTGCGGCGCGCGCAATCTCGGCGAAGCCCTGCGCCGCATCGCCGAAGGCGCAGCCATGATCCGCACCAAAGGCGAGGCCGGCACCGGCGACGTAGTCCACGCCGTCAAGCACATCCGCCAAATCGTGCAGGAGATGCGCATCCTCACCGTCCTCGGCGAAGAAGAACTTTATGCGAAAGCCAAAGAGCACGGCGCGCCCTACGAACTGATCAAGATGGTTGCGAAAACCGGCAAGCTGCCTGTGCCAAATTTCTCCGCAGGAGGCATCGCCACCCCCGCCGATGCCTCGCTCGTCATGCAGCTCGGCGCCGAAGCAGTCTTCGTCGGCAGCGGAATCTTCATGAAAGATTCCACCACCTTTGCCGACCCCGTCGAAGCCGAAAAGCGCGCCCGCGCCATCGTAAAAGCCGCCACGCACTTCAACGACCCTAAAGTGTTACTTGAAGTCAGCGAAGATTTGATCGGAGCGATGAAAGGCCTGGCGGTGGCAGGGCTGGATGAGTCGCAGATGCTGCAGACGAGGGGATGGTGAGCTGTGGGTCAGGCCGTCTCTAACGCGGCACTCAAATGGTAGGCCTCCCAGTCTGCGATCACGGCGGCGACATGGCGGGAGAAAGATTCCTGCCACACAGACCAGTCGACGTCTGGAAACTGTTCCTTTAGCAGAGGTCGCATAGCAAACTCCAAAGAATCTTGCATTGTTCGAAAACGCCGCGCGGAGCGCTCATCCTGAAGAGGCATATGCCAAGCGGTTAGGCCGCCGATTCGCTGGCAATAAGATTCGAAATCCCCTCCTCGCGGTGAGCGAGATTTTGCTTGCCGGAAGAACGAGCGAGACGCGTGCATGTGTTCGACGATGCGAAGGTACCCGGCAAGCAATGACGTGCTGTCCAACGGAGCCTCATGCGGAGCACCGAGTCTCTCGGCTAGAACCTTGTGGTCGATTGCGGTCAGTTCCTGCTCGCACTTGCCCCATTCCCTGTCGTCAAGGGAGTGAATAGAGTACGTGAACATCTCCGCCAAGGGATCCGCCGTTAGACGATTAGAAATCAGAAGCGCGTACGGAAAAAGTGGCAATTCGAACCTCTTCTGCGTCCCTTCTTGCATCTGGAGCGACTGCCGAAATGGCTCGTTCGACCCGTACAGCTTTCTAAGTTCCGTGACGAGGGGTTCTGTGACCAAAGGCGGTGACGGCGCGCCGTACGATGTCGCAATTTCACTCAGCCGGACCCAGATAATATCAGCCTCGTGAGAATCAAAAAAACCACAAAAGACGCCCTCATTAAGCCAGCCGATTGCTTCGAAGAAACGGCCCCTAGGAATTAGGTCGCGCCGTTTTGCGTTTTGAAACAAAGGTCTGAGTCTAAGATTCCAGAATTGCGCCAGCCGTAGTGATCTCAGGTGATTCATTTTGCCTGAACCCTTTCTGACAATCTAATCAAGGGGCTGCAATAGGATGAGCTAGGCTTACAGACGTCAACATGATTGCAGTACTCGAAATCTTCGCTGTCGTGGTCGTACTTCCTAGGCTTAACAACTCGATCTCTCCTACCCCAAACGATGTACGCGCCGAGCGCTGGTTTTGATTTGTCTTTCGCCTTCGACGCTTCCCGATCCTTTCTTTCAGTCTTCCGACGTATCTCCTTCAGTAGGTCATTGTCCCGCAGGTCTTGATAGGCTGGGGCAGCTTGCAATACGGCATCGAGGATCGTGCCCAGAAAAGGCCAGTTCGCCAGCGTGCCCAAGAAGCCTGCAGGGGCGTATCCTCCGATTGCTGGGGCAAACAATACAAGTTGACATCTAAGTATTGGGGAATTGCCATTCAGCCTATCCTTTACGCCATTCCGTATAACTACGCCGCCTTCTGAGTGCCCAACCAGAATTACTTGGCGGTATTGTCTCACCGCGGGAAGGGCTGAGATTGTATTTAGGGGCTCGCCTAGTTCTGGCTGAACATCATCTTGGACGCGGAGGGCGTCAATCGATACGGTAAAGTTGCTCATATCCGGCTGAAAGATCACCTTATCAAGAAATCTTAATAGGCGATCAGTTGACGACTGTATTCTCTCCCACACACTGCTATATTGGAAAAAGAACAGGTCACTTTCAGAAAAGTAAGAAGTCCAGTCAATATCATCAACCATCATGTGGAACTCATTCCACGTTCCGACCGCGTCACCACCAAAACCATGCACGAAGATGATAGCTGTTTGTACGGTCTCAAGAGAAGAAAGCAGAGCGAAGCTACCCTCGAACTGCTCGAAGTAGTGATAGTGATGCCCGAAGTCCTCAACATCAAATTGCTCTGGTGACCCCATGCCAATACCTCCCAACATGCTTATATCCAGACGACGGATGCGCATTTTGCAAGTTGTTTAGCAGAGTAAAATGCTACTCCAGCCATACGCAGATCACAATCGGCGTGCAGCTTATCGTTGGTCCTCGTTCGGATTTCGTAACGTAAGCTGGGGGCGGCGGGACTTTCCCAAGATTTTTCCGACTACCTGACCATAAAAACCTAGAGAATGTCCCGTCCCTGCCTTCGCTACTTACCGTTTGCAGCCGGTGCCGGAGCTACTGCTGCCGCTTCTGGTTTTGGCTTCCAATCTTTCTGGATTATTCCGCAGGCGTACTTTACGTTCTTGTCGATGCTGCCGCCTTCTTTGGTGTACAACACATCGCCGTCTTTGTTGGAGACTAAGAACTGGTTATCGCGGGCGAATCCATGCTCGATGTGATTGAGCGTCACGGTGTAATCGGCCTTGTCTTCGAGCGTAGTAACGCGGACTTGGGTACAATCCTTTTGGAAGTCCTTGGTCAGCTCGATCGTCTGGTCGCGCGTTGAATTCCAATTAGATCCTTTACTGGCAGAGGTTAGTAACACTCGTGGTTGATCTTGTGCGATCGCGAAAGTTGCGAAGGCAAGAACTGCTAGTACGACGTGGCGCTGTGTCATGTTTTGCTCCTAGCGTACATTCCTGAAAACGGTGACAGGAACCCGCATGTTTAGTCTTTCTTCTCTCAACTATGTGTAGTTATCCAAGAAAGGTTCGGCCCGTGCAGCGAGAGAATACTAGCTGCGTGCTGGACGGCTGTCTGTGGCCCATTGGTTGAAGTGGAGTGGCACAATGGTGTACCAGCCGGGAGTTGGCCCTGACCTCGGGCGCGTGGTGTCGAGTGGCCGAGGTCTCAGGTGCCGACTCCCAAGTCTTGCAAAACCGGCTTAGACTCGGGGGACCTTTGCGATAGTGCGCAGCCTGAATCAGGCTATTGACAGAACCAATCGGTAGTCTGCACCTTTGGGCTATGGCACGGGTAGGGGAAAAATAGGAACCAGCATAGTTGGGTTTGCCCTCCTGTGACTTTCGCCTGGCAACTTTTTCCGCTGGAGCAACTCAAGACTTGCCCTTGACCCAGGATTGACTGGCTCCCTTGGACGTGCTCAGTTGGCGTCTCTCCGCACCAGCCGTCTGAGCGCTTCAACCCAGATACACAAGCGGTATTGTCGGGACAGGCGGCATCAAACGCAGGCGCCGGTACCGGATTCTTCAAGAAACAAAACGCACTCGGCGCCTTCCGGCCAGCTGTAACGAACGTCCACGCCTGGCAGCTCGCGTTTGCACTGCAGTCCGCCGCACATTGGTCAGCATTTTGGACAGCAAGACCTGGACCAAGGTCGTCACCGAGAAAGTCGAAGCTGTGCGCATCGAAGGTGGTTAAAAGCATCGATGTCGCAACCAAAATCAGACAGATCACGCCCAGCCTTGAGCTTTTCATCGGTTGTCTCCATTCGGTCGCGGCGCTTCAGAGGTCGCCGTTGTATAGATTGTGAAAATATCTGACTTTTCGTTTCAAGAGAGTTCGGCGTGTGGCCCAGGTCTCAGTCGCCTAATCCCATGTCTCGCAAAGAAGCGAGACATGGGGCACCGGCATCCGAAGATTTTTAAGGCATCTCAAACATTCCAAAGCCAGCACCGGCCTTTCCGGGCTATAATTCGCGTGCGTGAAGCTTTCCCCCGCAGCTTCTGCCGATCCGTTACTTTGCCCCTTTAGGAGCTTCCCATGCGGGTTTCATTTCGCCTCTTCCTCTTGCGCCTGTTCGTCATTTTGTTTGGTGCAGCAATGTTTTCTGTGAGCGTAGCCGCCGCGGCCAATCCAACTGAGAGAGTGCTGCACGAGTTCTCCGCGCAACAACACGGCGCATGGCCTGTCGGTATCGTGTCAGACTCGCAAGGAAACATCTTCGGCGCGACGCAATCCGGCGGCGAGTACAACCTCGGGGCAATCTTCGAGTTCTCTCCGAAGCCAGGCGGCGGGTGGACCGAAACCGTTCTCCATAGTTTTGCGGGCGGCAGCGACGGCTCCGGTGCTTATACGCCGGTCGTGGACGCAGCCGGAAATGTCTACGGCGTCTCGACCGGCGCATACGGGGGCTGTAATTGCGTCTATAAGCTGGCGCGAAACACGCAGGGTATCTGGACCAAAACCGTGATCTACACCTTCCAGGTGAGCCAAGGGTACGTCAATGGCGTGTTGGTCATCGACGGTGCAGGGAACCTCTACGGCGGATTGTCCTACTACACGAATGGCAGTTTCTCATCTGTGTTCAAGCTTACACCCTCCGGAGACACCTGGAGCGAGACCACGCTCTACACTTTTTCAGCGGGCGCGGTATCGGACTCGACGATTGCCGGTCTCGTGGTCGATAGTAACGGGAACGTGTTCGGAACTTTGTCTGAGACCGCCGCGGCCACTCAGGGTTTGTTATTCGAACTGACGCCCTCCTCAGGAAGCTGGCAGGAGATAACGCTGTATACGTTTCTAGGTGGTGCATCCGGTGGCGTACCCGTCGGCCCTCTTTTCCTTGCCAATGGAAATGTCTTCGGCACAACCTCCAGCGGAGGGGATACAACCTGCGATGGGCACGTCGGTTGCGGGGTGGTTTATGAGTTGGTTAAAGGTACTGGCGGACAATGGACACAGAAGGTCATTAATACCTTTCACGGCGACATCGAGAGCCCTAGCTCTCCGAGCTTGGGGGGATTCGACAGCAGTGGCAATCTTTACGGGCTATCCCTGACTGGCGGTGCAGGCGGTTGCAGCCAATGCGGCTCGGTTTTTCAGTTGGCCCCAAGCGCCAACGGAGCCTGGAAGCAAACTTTTTTATGGAACTTTACCTACCCGGGAATCTACTATCCGAACAGCGTAGCCGTAGCCCCGGCTGGTCAGGTGTTCGGAACCACCACTACTCCGGCTGGTTTTTACTATACCCAAGGCTCTCTTTTCGAACTCACTCCCCGTGCGCCGGGAGCCTGGGGAATGAGCCTCCTTTATGTTTTCCCCTTCACTGACGGTCAATGGCCTTCTCCGGGCTTGGTGGCCGATGCCGCCGGAGATCTTTACGGCACCACTCAGTACGGAGGAACCTCCAACCTCGGCATGATTTTTGAGTTGAGCCCGACGGCCGCCGGATGGAAGGAGAATACGCTCTACAACTTCAACAGCGCAGCCGCAGGGACTTATGCCAGCGCCGGAGCGTCGCCTCTGACTGCCGACGGCAAGGGAAATTTGTTCGGGACTACTGAGCTTGGAGGAGTCAGCAGCCTGGGATCGGTATTCGAGTTGACTCCAAAGTCGGGAGGCGGCTGGCAGGAGCAGGACTTGTATAGCTTCACGGAAAACGCGGAACCGCTCGGCGGCCTGGTATTTGACTCATCCGGAAACATTTACGGAGTAAATAATATCGGCGGACCGAACGGCGTTGGGTCGGTGTTTCAGATGACCCAAAACGCTGACGGCACCTGGAAGGAAACTGAAATTTATAGCTTTGGAGGGTATCCCAGCGATGGCGCGAATCCCTATGCTGGGTTAACCATCGATTCCGCCGGCAATCTGTATGGGACAACGGAATTCGGAGGAAACGGCGCTTGTATCAGGGTAAAGAATCCTGTCGGCTGCGGCACCGTATTCGAGTTGTCGTATGCCGCGGCAACCGGCTGGACGGAAACCGTGCTGTATACGTTCGAGGGAGCGTATGGCAACGATGGAAGTGCACCGGCCGCAAGATTGATTCTCGATAGCTCGGGAAATATCTACGGAACAACTTCCACCGGCGGAATGTTCAACAAAAATTGTCCGGAAATCGATTATGGCCCGGGATGCGGCACGGTCTTTGAGCTGACTCCCTCCGCATCCGGCTGGAACGAAATCATCTTGTACAAGTTCATTGGCGGCTCCAAGGACGGAGCGAGTCCTTCCGGTTTGGTTTGGGATCAGCAAGGTAATCTCTATGGCACGGTCGAGGATGCAGCCGCTTACGATTTCGGCGCAATCTTCAAATTGGCTCCCTCTGCGGGCGGCGCTTGGGCAGAGAGTTTGGTCTACAACTTTGGCTCCGGCACTGACGGAAGATTTCCGCAAGGGGCGCTTGTCTTCGGAAAGTCCGGTTACTTGTACGGCACAACCGTCGGCGGAGGAGTCGCCGGCGCACCTTTGAATAATGGGCAAGGTACTGTGTTTGAATTTACGCCCTAGGACGGCTGCTCCAGGATCATTGGTAACTTTCCCCCGTTGCCCTGGCTGCGTAAAATCGCAGCCAGCACATGATCGAGTCTCTGCAATCGATTTTTGACCAACTAGGTCTCGATATAGGGCTCGACAAGCCCTGGCAGCCGGTCTCTCGTCCGGCGCTCGTGGCCTGGCTCATTTTCTATGCCGGGTTTCTCTTCTACGCCTTGCACGCCAACGGTGGAATGCTCTTCATCGATTTGGCGAATCTGGTCGTCCACGAGGGCGGTCACAATCTGTTCCGATGGTTTGGCCCCACGCTCGGGCTGTGGGGAGGGACGCTGCTCCAGTGGCTTGTGCCGTTCCTGCTCGCGGCGTACTTCTTCACTCACCGTCAGACCACCGGCTTCGTTTTCTCGCTGTTCTTTTTCTTCGAGAACTGGCTCTACACCGCGACCTACATGGCCGACGCGCGGGCGCAGGTGCTGCCTCTGGTCACCACTGGAGACCCGGAATTTGCCGAGCACGATTTCTTTCGAATCTTCAGCGATCTCGGCGTTCTCAACTACGACACCAAAATCGCCGCCGTAGTTCGCCTGCTAGGCTGGTGCGGCATGATTGGCGTAGTAGTCTGGTTTGCTCTGCGGCCCACGGGCAAGCCGAATCAGTCGGAAGAAGATACAGCATTGGATGCAAGGTTCCTCGACTATTTGCGGAAATAAGTGACTCAAGCGCAGACGGCGGGTTCGCCCGCAAGATAAAAATCCATCGGGCTGTTGGGAGGCGGCTGGTGGCCGAGCATGCGGATCATGCCGACGACTTGGCCGCGATGCAGTGTGGAATGTTCGAGCACATGCCGCAGAATCTTCCAGCGGGGAAAGCGCCGCTCAACTCCGCCAGGAAGTTGCAGCATCAGTTCGATCCCTAAGCCACTCTCCGGCAGTTCTTCCAGACAGAGAGCAAAGCCATCCCAGAGTTCGGGCCAGCACCGCCTGAGCGTATCAAGCGAGAGTTTCGGCGCCGGACCCTGGGGCAACCGCCAGGTTCCCAGGTCCGCGGTGGTCCGCAAACAATCGAGCCACACTCTTTCGCCATCGTAAATATGGCGCAGAGTGGAGAGAATGCTGGTGTGCGAGATACCAAGGTCGCGCTCCAGTTCCTCAATGGTGAGACCAGCGCAGCCCTCAAGCAAGTTCCGGTTAGCCCATGCCGAACGGCGGACATCGGCTAGGAGAAGTTGTTTTGCAAAGGACACGAAAAAAGTATATGGGAAGAATTGCCGCCGCCCAAATTCCACGGCTTTCGACCAATCCCTGACACGGATGTAACTAAGGAGGCCGGCTACCCGCGACCCTTCTCGCCCTCGCCCGGATGTGTCCCCGCCCGATGCGACGTCAGCAAAATACACACCACCATAAACCCCGCAATCACCAACGACGAACTAATCCGGCTGAGATTCAGTCCACCATTCTCATGCGGCTTGGTCAGCAGATCGCCCAGCGTCGCGCCCAGTGGACGCGTCAAAATGAATGCCGTCCAAAACAAAAACGTTCGCGACATCTTCGTCAAGAAGTAGGCGAGCGCCACCAGCGTCAGCGCCCCAGCAAATACCAGCGCGCCCCGTTCGAAGCCGACCCCTTCCGTATCCGCCAGCCAATCGCCCAGGGCGGTTCCCAGCGTGTTAGAAAACAGAATCGTAGTCCAATAAAACATTTCAACTTTCGGCGAAGTAATATCGCTGAACGAAATCGCTCCCACCGAAGTTCGCCACAAACCCAGGACCACCATGACCAGAGCAAGCAGAATCAGCGATCCTCCCAGATACCCCACTCCAAGGGAGCGATCGGTGAAATCTGCCAGGGTCGTGCCTACCGTCGTGGTTGCAACGATAACCGTCCAATATAAAAACCGGTGAAAAGATTTTGCCTTGATCTGCGCCGTCACCGCCACCAGAAAGAACGCAAGAAAAATCAGCGTGCTCAGCAAATATCCAAACTTCATGGTCATGGAAAGCGCGTCCCCGCCGGTCTCGCCCAGAGTGGTCGCGGCAATCTTGATAATCCAGAAGGCGATCGCAACTTGTGGAACTTTGCTGGCTGTGGCCCAACTCTGGCTTGCGTGTGCGCGCTCTTCACCGTACCGAAATGCATTGTCGGCGCTGAAGGTGAGCGAATCGGCTTTTCCGCTGAAATAGTTCATTGGTTCCCTAATTAAATTGAGAATTTGCAAAAATCGGATGGTTCGGACGACGCCGGGGACGGAATCTTCGTAAGCGAGACTCTCGGCGCACGCCTCCGGGAGTCTCAATGTCATCCCTTCCGGTAAAATCATTTTATCGTGAAAATTGGTGTCCTGGCCCTGCAAGGCGATTTCGACGCCCACCGCCGCCGGCTCGAAGAGCTTGGCGCCAAAGTTGTGCTCGTCAAAAAGCCCGAGCAGCTCGACGAAATCGATGGCCTGATAATCCCCGGCGGCGAATCCGGAACCTTCCTCAAGTTGCTGGGAGAAGAGGGATTCGAGAAGCTAAGAAATTTTGTACGCTTCAGGCCCACTTTCGGCACGTGCGCGGGCGCGATTTTGTTGGCGGCAGAAGTGGAAAACCCCCGGCAGGCCGGCCTCGGTGCCATCGACATCTCCATCCGCCGCAACGCCTATGGCCGTCAGATCGATAGCTCCATCCGCGAAGGCCTATTTGTTCCGGCGAAAAACGAAACCTCCCCGCTGGAAATGGTTTTTATCCGCGCTCCAAAAATCGAGCGCGTCGGCCCCGGCGTAGAAATCATCGCCACGGAAGGCGCAGATAACGGCCCCGTCGCTGTGCGCCAGGGAAAAGTTATGGCGGCGACCTTCCACCCTGAACTCTCTGACGACACGCGGATGCATCAAGTGTTTCTCGATCTTATCGGCAACGCCGACAACGCCTGACGAACTCTGTGCCATTAAGGCGTTTTGAATACCACCGGGTCGGGCACCAGGCCTTGACTTTGTATCCAATTATTTGCCCGGTCGTTCGCCGTTTGCCCCGTCAACACAGGCTTTCTTCCGCCACTCCCCAGCCGCGGAAGAACAGTCGCCGTATGCCCTGAGACTCTGACATGACGACTGATGCCGCTTTCTCCATAGAAGCCGAAGTCGTGAGGCGGAGTGTCGATCGACAACATCCCCGTGCTTGGCCGGGTCGTGAGCCAAAACACCAGCGAGAATGGTGGAACCGTGGCCAGCACCTCGACCCGTGGGCCGTGTTGCGCAATCAGCCAGGTTTGAAATGCGGAGATCGATTCCGCTCTTGAGATGAGAGCCCCGTTTTTTAAACGCAGCCTTGCCCCGAAAAAAGGTTCGTCGATCATGTTTAGGGAGCTGGGTTGGTTATCGATCGCCACGCCCGTTGCGCTCCATGGGTCCAGAAGTTCGCCGTACCCTAGAGAAGTCTGCCAAATGTCCGTTGCCGGGATCATGATCGGCAAGAATTTGCCACAGGATAAAGTATGATCGAACACGCATGCTGGGATTCTGACGGGATCGTTATAGAACGGCAAATAGATGCTAGCTCCTGTATCGATAACGGCATGGGGAAACTCGACCTTGAAGACGGACCCGTCATCGTACTCAAAGTTGTACATTTCAAACAGGACGTTCTGTACGATCCCAATCTGCCAAAGTTCCTTGACTTTGGGGCTTATTGCAATGCCTTTCTTGGGGTCCGGATTGAAAGAAAAACTAAACGTCATTTCAAAGGCGTGCTGAACACAAACAAATAAGTTGCTGATCGGTAACATTGGAACGTTCTTTTTCGGATCTCTGAAATCGACAGTCGTATTCGGGATGTCTGCCACGATTCCCATGTCGCCTCACTTCCAAATCGTCGATAGCAAATGAAAGCCTTTTCGAGCTGCCCTCGAGGCCTCGATGGATAGTGCGAAAAAACTGCTGGGCGTTTCAGAAGAAGCCGAAAGCGCGGGAACCCTCTGTTGCCGCAGGCGCGGCTCTCACTTCGCAGGCAGAAACTCGATGGTCACATCGCGGCTGGCGGGTTTGAAGTCGAAATCCGCGGTCAAGAAAACGCGCTCTACAGAATCCGCCGTCAACTCCACTCCAAACGCATCGATATAAGGTATATTTCTTCTGAGTCTCACCAGCGCCGCGCGCACCGCACGGTCGCCATCCACCTCAACCACCCGAATTCCGAATGCAGCCAGCCGCGAAAGCACCAGGTCCATAACCTTAGCGCCGTGCCGCTTGCAAGTCAGACCTGCGATCTCACCCCAGTGCAGGGAGCAGATGACCGCTTCACATCTTCCCTCTACGTGATCCTTGATGATCTCAACTACTCGGTCCCATCCCGCCTCGCCATCCAAATAGCGAAGGATGGCGCTCGAATCCAACACGTACGTTACCACCGGTCTTTCACGCGACGCCGCTCGCGTATAAGTTCATCCGAGAGCGAAGGACCGCCGGCAAGAATTCCGCGCGTCTTATCGACCAGTTCCGCTGTAACCGGTTCCAGCACAATTTTCGACCCCTGCTGGGTCACGCAAATTCGAGTGCCCGGGCGGATGCCCAGAGAAGCTCGCATCTCGGATGGAATTACAAACTGCCCTTTAGTGCTTACCGTTGTGATCTGACGATTCATGCTTACATTGTACCCCATGTAAGACTAATATCGCTTCGGCAAATTTCGCTTGACATGTCTATCGTGTAACCGCAAGGTTACGCATTATGCGTCACCGTCCGGTTACATATTCATCCGAAGCAACCTTCCAGGCCCTCGCCGATCCCACCCGCCGTGCCGTCCTCGATCTTCTTCGCCAGGGCAGCCAGCCCGCCGGAGAAATCGCTCAGGCGTTTCCTGTCTCCCGGCCAGCTATTTCCAAGCACCTGCGCCTGCTGCGCCGCGCTCATCTGGTGCGGGAGCGCCGCGAAGCCCCGCCACCGCGTCTATCAACTCATCCCGAACCGCTGCGCGCAGTGAACTCCTGGCTTGATCAATACCGCACCTTCTGGAAGATGAACCTGACAAACCTAAAGACTTTTGTTGAAGCCGAGTACGCCAAAGAATCCAGGCCCCGCCCTGCGCCAAAAAAGCATCCCTCAAATTCGAAAGGAGATTTATGAAATCACTTCGCATCGCCCTCTCATTGTTCTTGCTGCTCGCCGCAACCGCAGCATTCACCCAAACCGCCGCCCAGAAATCCTTTGACCAGATGAAGACTCTCACCGGTTCGTGGGAAGGCAAGAACGCTCAGGGCAAACCTGTGCGCGTTTCGTTTCGCGACACTGCCGGAGGCTCCGCTCTGATGAGCGAAATTATCGGCGAAGGTCATGAAGACATGATTTCCATGATCCACATGGATGGCGCGAACCGCCTCATGATGACGCACTACTGCGGTGCTGGAAATCAGCCGCGCATGGCCGCAACCGCTTCGCCCGACGGTAAATCGATCACCTTCGATTTCTTCGACGGCACCAACCTTGCCACACCGGAAGCCGGCCACATGCAGCACGTCGTCTTTACCATTATCGACCCCAACCATCACACCGAAGATTGGACATTCGCCGCCGGCCAGGGCAAAGAGATGAAGCAATTCTTTGACCTCAAACGAAACGAACTAGCGCAAAAATAATTGGCCGTCGTAATCGATGAACAAACGGCTGGCGCGCAAGCTGGACAGGCGATCTCACGACCACCGTCCGGTGGGAACTTGAACCGCACGCGGAAGGCACACAAGTAAAAGTTCGTAACAGCGTATTCGCCGGCAACGCCGACGCCGCCAAAGCTCATGGCCAGGGCTGGGAGCGCGTACTTTCCTGGGCGCAAGCCTTCGTCGAGAAGGGACAAACCATCGACACCCGTGGTTGACTTGCAATCCGCCGCCAGCCGACAATGCAGGCATGAGCTTGCAATGGTTGAGCACGAAAAGTTTCATCGCCTCAGCCTGCATTGTCGCTCTCGGCCTGCTGGCCGTGGCTTCTGCTCAAGCTCCACCAACTCCACCAACTCAGAAGGGAACTCTCGTGCCTACTCATGCCACCGGACCGTTCGACGTTAAAATAACCCCGCAGCCCCAGGAAGAAAATGTCGGAGATCCCACCCTCGGCAGAATGGTGATCGACAAAACTTTCCACGGCGATCTCGAAGCCACCAGCAAAGGCCAGATGCTCACCGCCGCCACGGAAGTCAAAGGCTCCGCGGGCTACGTCGCCATCGAGCGCGTCACCGGGACGCTGCACACCCCGGCTGGCGTGCGCACCGGCACCTTCGCTTTGCAGCATATCGGTACGCTCACCCGCGGCGCTCCGCAACTCTCAGTTACCGTTGTCCCTGATTCAGGCACCGGACAACTGGTCGGCCTCACCGGAAAGATGAACATCATTATCACTGACGGAAAACATTCCTACGATTTCGAATACACACTTCCTTAACCGCATTTATTCCTGATTTCGTAACAACATCCGTTTTCTGCTTGACAGCCAGCCGCAGTCTGCTACATTTCCGCATCGAGGACTCCTCGATGAAAAAACTGGCCCTGGGATTCTTCCTGGTGTTGTCTCTCTTCGCGATTTCCACAACCACATTCGCGCAATTACCCACGCTTAAGCCGCTCAAAGGTACGCCCGATCCCACTGCCCCCAAAGATCCAGACAAATTTACTTTCATTCTCGCGGGAGACAACCGTCCCGCCAAGGCATCCGACCCGCCGACTGAAACCGTCAAGATGATCTTCAAAGAAATCAAAAAGCAGTCCCCCGCCTTCGTGCTCTGGACCGGCGACATCATTTCCGGCAAAGATCCGACCGGGCCCATCACACAACAGTACGAGGATTTTCTCAAGATCGCCGCTAAGGGAAACGCCGCTGTCTATAACGCTCCGGGCAATCACGAAATGAATGACAAAAATAATTGCCCGAATGAAACCCTGCTAGACCTCTACAAAACCGACACGGCGCAAGCCGCACCCTACGGATCCTTCGACTACGGCGACTCCCATTTCATCGCCCTCGATTCCGACGAACCCGCCCCCGCCGGCGACCCCTGCAACTGCACTTCGCAAACTGCCGACAAAGATAAAGATGACAAGCCCACCGGCTACATCAGCGCCAATCAGATTGAACTTCTTAAGCAGGATTTAAAGGCCAACAAATCCAAGGCCCACATATTCATCTTCCTGCATCGGCCTCTCGTCGGTTACGAAGGCAAAGATCAGCTTTGCCCGGCCAATGTCACCGACCTGCAAACCATCTTCAAGGACTATCACAACATCTCTTATGTCGTGGCTGGCCACCAGCACATGTATTACAACCCGCAAGGCAAGGACGAGTTCGGTCCGCCGCCCGAGCGCAAGGATCCCGCCAAGAAGCCGTTTTATCTCGTATCCGGCGGCGCAGGCGCGCCGCTGCACAAAAAAGGGTTTTACCACTACCTCATCTTCACCGTGGACAAAGACAAAGTGAACGTCCAGGTTGAAACCGTTGACGCCAGCGTCGATGTGAACTGAGCCTTGAAATTTTGACTCCCAGCGCACTTGTCGGGTAGCCTTATCTACCCGCCATGAACTCCGTTTCTCCAGCGATCTCGGTGCAATCGCTCCAGAAGTCCTACGGCGACGTGCATGCCGTAAAAGGAATCGATTTCACCATCCAGCCCGGAGAGGTCTTCGGCCTGCTCGGACCGAACGGCGCGGGAAAAACCACCACGGTAGAAATTCTGGAGGGCTTGCGCGCCCGCACCGGAGGTGAGGTCACCGTGCTCGGCTTCGATCCCGACCGCCAACGGCAGCAACTTAAGGATCGCATCGGAGTCTGCCTCCAGGCCACCAATCTTCCGGAAAAAATCCGGGTTCGCGAGGCCATGCAGGTTTTCGCCTCGTTCTACAGCCGCCACGTCGATCTCAATAAATTGCTGCACCGTTTGCAATTGGATGAAAAGCGCGATGCCTTCTACGGGACGCTTTCTGGCGGGCAAAAACAGCGCCTCGCTCTCGCCCTCGCACTCATTAACGATCCCCAACTTATCTTTCTCGATGAGCCCACCACCGGCCTCGATCCCCAGGTCCGAATCGAAATTCATTCTCTGCTCGAAGAACTCAAGCGCGAGCAGCGCACCATCCTCATGACCACGCATTACATCGAGGAAGCCGAACGGTTGTGCGATCGCGTCGCTATCGTCGACGAAGGCCGCATTGTTGCCCTCGACACTCCGGCGCGCCTCCAGCAGCAGAGCCGTAACGCCTCAAGTATCGTCGTTACTTGCGCCACACGGTTTCCGGCGGAGCGTCCCACTTGGGCCGAAGCCATTCAAAGTTCACTCGATACCAACGGCCGCACCCTCACCGTAAACTCGCGCCGTCCCGCAGCTACGCTCGTCGATCTCGTCAAATGGATCGATCAGCAAGGACTCGAACTCACCGACGTCAGCCTCAAGCAACCCAGTCTTGAAGACGTTTTCATCGAACTCACCGGAAAGAGCCTGCGCGAGTGATCACTGGAAAATGAAACCTTATAAGGCACTCATCGCGCTCGACATCAAGCTGGCTCTGCGGAACCGCTCCGTCATTTTCTTTAACTACCTGTTTCCGCTGACGTTTTTTTTTATCTTCGGCCAGGCCATGCACGCCGAGCGCGGCGCGGCCATGACCATCGTCATCTCGATGGTCTTGATTATCGGCATCCTCGGCAACGGCTTTATGGGCGCAGGTATTCGTGCTGTGCAGGAGCGCGAAGCCAACATCCTCCGTCGCTACAAAGTCACGCCGATCACCCCAGCGCCATTGCTCGTCGCCTCGGTCGTTACTGGCTGGATTCTCTACATGCCGAATGTGCTGCTCATCTTCGCTCTGGCGCACTTTCTCTATGGCATGCCCTGGCCGCAATCGATGGTTTCCATCCTGATCTTTATTACCCTGGCTATCATTGGTTTTCGCTCCATCGGGATGATTATTGCCTCCATCGTGAACTCGATGCAGGAAAGCCAGTTGGTCGTTCAGTTGATCTACCTGCCCATGCTTTTTCTGAGCGGCGCGACTTTTCCGCTCTCCATGTTTCCCGGGTGGCTGCTCACCGTCACTCAGTTTCTGCCCGCCACTTACATGGTCGTCGGCATCCAGGGCATGTTGCTGCGCAATGAAGGCCTCGTGGCAAATATTCAACCGGCGCTCGCTCTCGTCCTCACGGCTTTCGTCGGACTATTTATTTCGTACAAACTTTTCCGCTGGGAGAAAGAAGAAAAGATTCGCGCCTCGGCCAAATTGTGGCTGGCCGCGGTAATGATGCCGTTCCTTCTGCTCGGCTTCTGGCAGATGCACGCTCGCACCGGCGTGGCAAAAACGAAAATCCTGAACCGCGAACTCGCGCGCAGCGAAACTTTCCTCATCCGCGGAGCACGCATTTTTGTCGGGGATGGAAAAGTGATCGAAAACGGTTCCGTGTTAGTGCGTGGCGGCAAGATTGCCGAGGTTTACGAAGGAGAGGGGCTTGACGCAAAGACGCTCAACGCGGAAACAGTAGAAGCCGCCGGGAAAACGATTCTCCCCGGCCTCATCGATGTGCATGTACATCTCGCGGCCACGGGCGGTTTCTCCTCCGACGTGAAGTACGGCGACGAGAAAGCTATGCAGCGTGCCCTGGCGGCTTATCTTTACAGTGGAGTAACCACGGTGCGGAGCGTTGGAGACGGTCTGGATCACATTCTCAAAGTGCGCACTTCTGTGAGTAGCGGCGAAATCCTGGGCGCGGATTTGCAGACGTGCGGTCCCCTGTTCACAGCCGCCGGAGGGCACGGGACGGAATACTTCAAAGGCCTGCCTGAGAACGTTCGCGCGAACCTCGAAAAACAAAACCTCCGCATCCCGACTTCCGGCGCCGAAGCCCGTTCGCAAGTGGACGAGTTGAAGAAGCAGGGACTGGATTGCATCAAGGTTATTCTCGAAGCCGGTGCCGGGGGCGTGGTCTTCAACCGCCTTGATACCGCGTTGCTGGAGGCTATTGCCCGGCAGGCTCATGCGGATTCGATACCGTTGGCGGTTCATACCGGAGATGCGCGCGATGTGGCCGATGCGGTGAACGTGCAGGCGAATTCCATCGAGCACGGCTCCTTCCGCGAGAAGATTCCTGACGCGGTGTTTGAGCAAATGGCGAAGCAGGGAACATTTTATGATCCCACGCTGAGCGCTGGGGAATCGATCAAGGCTTTTGCCGCGGGTAATACGGATTTGCTTAAACGATCTTTGGTTCAGCAGGCGGCGCCGCCGGAACTGTTACACGACACGGAGGAAGCGATCGGCTCGGCCGAGATGGTGTCGATGCGCAAGGCCATGGGGCAATACCCGACCGACATGGCAATCGCCGTCGATAACTTAAAGCGCGCGCATGCGCATGGAGTATTTCTGGTGACCGGCAGTGACGCGGGAAACCCGCTCATCGTCCACGGGCCCACCGTGCAACATGAAATGCAACTCTGGGTGCAGGCGGGAATTCCGCCCGCCGTGGCCCTGCAAGCCGCAACCTCGAATGCCGCCCGCCTCCTCCGCGCCGGTAATCGCATCGGCTCCATCCGTCCCGGCAGCGACGCCGATCTCCTGGTCGTCGACGGAAACCCGCTCGAAGATATCGCTGCCACCGAGCGCATTTCGATGGTCGTCTTCAAAGGCGAACGGATAAACCGCACCGAGTTGTTCGATCAGAAATAAACCGGCGCTTTGACGAAAGTAACATATGTGTTACCATTGTAAGCGGTCCCAAATCCCTGTTGCCACTGGCCTTCTTGCTGGCCGCTAAACAATACGAGGATGCCCACGGAAGAAGCCCCTACGAGGAATGGTTTATCCATCTGCATGCTCCAGCAGCGGCAAAAGTTACAGGAGCCATTATCCGCATGGAACAGGGCAACTTTGGAAACGTCAAGGGAGTTGGACCAGGAGTGTTTGAGTATGCCCTGAATTTCGGTCCCGGTTACCGAATCTATTTTGGTAAGGACGGAGATCGGATCATCATCCTTCTGGGAGGCGGATCGAAGAAGCGCCAGCAACGGGACATCGACCTCGCAGTCGGGCGATGGCAAGACTATAAACGGCGAAAAAAATCGGGAGAGAAGTGATGGCTTTAACCAAAGACTTCAAGGACACAGTGCGGGCGAGAGCGCTCCATGATCGTGCTTTCCGAAAAGAGCTGCTTCGTGAGGGAGTAGAGTGCTTCCTCGCGGGAGACGTCCAAACCGGAAAGCGCATCTTGCGCGACTATATCAATGCCACGATTGGCTTCCATGAACTGGCCGAGATCACCCACCGCTCACCCAAAAGTCTGATGCGCATGCTCGGCCCCACTGGCAACCCTTATGCGCGAAACCTCTTCGAAATCGTTTCTTGCCTTCAGCAACAAGCCGGAGTGCACTTCGAACTGAAAGCACTGGCAGCCCGGGCCGGACGTTAGATGTGAGGACTGCCGGCGTCCGCTGTACATCGAGCGAAGCCCGACTCCGCTGGAGACGCGTAGCTTGTTTAACCCTTCACCAGGATGACGCTGGCGTCATCGCGCAGACCCGAACCGTCCGCGAACGAGCGCACGTCGTCCAGCAGGCTCTCGGCGGAAGCCTCTATGCGCGAAAAGTGTTTCTGAAGACGCGCCAATCCATACTCTTCGTCCGCTGGATTTTCCGCCTCGGTAATTCCATCGCTGTAAAACACCAGGCGAGCACCCATAGGAAGCTGTACTTCCACCTCCGAGAAATTGCCTGGTCCTAGTCCCAGCGGAATTCCTTGCTCAACGTCGAGGAATTCGGCTGATTTATCTGTTATCAACAGAGGTCGGAGATGACCCGCATTGGCGAAGGTCAGCGTCCGCTTAACCGGATCAAGCACTCCATATACCATGGTCACAAAGCGCCCAGCAGGGAAGTCCTCGACCAGAAGGCGGTTCAGCTTAGCCAGCACTTGAGCCGGAGTGCATGCCGCCTCTGCCAGCGATCGCAAAATACCGCGGGTAGCAGACATCAGCAGCGCGGCCGCCGTTCCCTTGCCGGAAACATCTGCCAAAACCAGCCCCCAACGTCCGTTGTCCATGGGAATGAAGTCGTACCAGTCGCCGCCCACGGCGCCCACAGGAATCGAAAGCCCGGATACCGTAAAACCAGGAATTGAGGGAGCGCACTTGGGAAAAAGGGCTTGCTGAATCGCCCGAGCCTCCCGCGCTTCTCCACTCAGTTGCTCTCTTTGCCGTAGCTCCTGCTGAAAACGGCGGGCGTTGTGAACGGCAACCGCCACATCGCTGCACATGGCTTGCAGCAGCCGCAGTTGGCACGGGCTGAAACCATTCAGTTCGTTGTGCGAGGCGGTGAAGACTCCCACCAGGTTCCCTTCAACGTGCAGGGGAATCGCAACTTCCGAAAGAGTGGAATCTTCACAACCAATGTAATACGGGTCCTGGCGCACATCCGGCGCGTAGTGCATCTGGCCGGTGGATGCGACGTATCCAACCATTCCTTTCCCAATTTTCAAGCAGTGGCCGGCTCCGCAGACCTCGCAGCCGTTGCAGCCATGCGCGCACACCAGCGAGAGTTCGCCGCGCTCCTGGTGGTGCAAGTAGATGTCAGAATCCACGCATCCGAAGGAGCGGGCAACCTCGTTTACCACTTTATCGACCAGTTGATCGAGGTCAAGGATGGAGCTGATTTTCTGCGCGGCTTTTTGCAGCCTCAGCAAATCCTCCACCTGATCCAGATTTAGCGGGAGAGAATTCGAGAGCGGGACAGTGAGGTTCGGACTGGCTGCCATGGGGTCTGCTCCAAATACAGGATCTTACAAAGAGAGATGATTTCTTCGGTAGTCAGGACTCTTTTTTCACGAACCCGCTTCGTAGCTGTTCTTCTCCTTTATCTCTTCAGAATACCCGCCAATAGTTGCGAGACACTGGTGTCTTCCTCGCGCGCCTGCGGGCAAACACTTTCTTCCAGAGTGACCGTGATAAGAACACCCGCTCCTACACCTTCTCGATCGCCACCTTCTTCACCACGACATCCTTGTTCGGCTTATCCTGCCGGCTGCGCGGTACTTCGGAAATCTTCTTCACGATCTCTTGCCCTTCTACTACCTCGCCAAAAATCGTGTGCTTGCCGGTCAGCCACGTCGTCGGTGCAACGGTTATAAAGAACTGCGATCCATTCGTATTCGGCCCCGCATTCGCCATTGCCAATAGTCCCGCCTTATCCAGTTTGTGCGGCGACCCCTTGGTCTCATCTTCAAACTGATACCCGGGCCCGCCCATGCCCGTACCCTGCGGATCGCCGCCCTGAATCATGAAGTCAGGAATCACACGGTGAAAAATCGTTCCGTCATAAAGCCGGTCATTCGATTTCTTCCGCGTCGAAGGATGTGTCCATTCTCGCTTGCCCTCGGCAAGGTCCACAAAGTTGGCTACGGTTTTAGGCGCATCTTTTTCATAAAGACGGCAGACGATGTTGCCTTCGCTGGTTTCAAACGTTGCATATAGTCCCGGTTGACGAGTCATTGATTCCTTTCAGTTGGTTAGGTTTTTATGTAGGGCAGCCGCTCTCGGCTGCCCGCTTGGCGCAGCCAAGCGATTTCGATCTTTGCGTCTGTGTCCAATTACTGCGGCGAAGCCTTCGGCGCAGCCGCTGCCGCCGGCTTCTTCACCGCCGGTTTCGCCGCTGCCCCTCCCCGAACAATCTTGATATGAATAATCTTCACCGGACGAAATGGCCGGTTGTTGCTTGGGTCTGTGGCCATGCGCGCAATCTGTTTGACCAGCATCACCGTGGCGGCATCGCACTGGCCAAAGATGGTATAGCTCCCGCTCAAATGCTGGCTGTGCGCCACATCCTCGGTAATGAAAAATTGCGAGCCGTTCGTGTCCGGCCCGGAATTCGCATACGCCAGCCTTCCCGGCCTGTCGAACAATAAATCGGACGACACTTCATTCTTGAACTTGTACCCCGGATCGCCCGATCCGTCGCCTCGCGGATCGCCGCCCTGGATCATGAACTCCGGAATCACCCGATGAAAAATCGTGCCGTCATAAAGCGGCACGCCGTGCTTGGTCACTCCATTCATCGGATTCTTCCAGTCTTTCGTTCCCGTCGCCAGTCCGATAAAGTTCTCCACTCCAATCGGCGCTTTATCGGGAAACAGCGTGCACGTCATGTTCCCCACAGTAGTCTCAATAATCGCCGTCGGCTCAGCCGGTGCAGCCGCCGTGTGATGCACTGGCGGCTTGGCCGCCGGGGCAGACGCAGCCTGCGCCCCCGCAATCGCACTCACTGAAATCAAAACCAAAACTAAGAAAGCACTTCGCATAATTGCCTCTCGTAAACAACCACAAAATCTTAGACACAACGTTGCATTGTACGACAGGAGAACTCCAGCAGAGAAGCCAAGATGCTCATGTAGGGACAGCCGCCCTCGGCTGTCCAGTCGAGCGAAGCTCGACGTGCCTTTCGCCGCCATCAACGCGGAACCACCCCGCGCTACGCAGCCCACCCACTAATCCTTCCGCCCCTGTATCTCCCTACTAACCCGCTCCACCTCTCCAAACACCCGCAGCAAATTCCCGCCGAGAATTTTCTTGATGTCCTCCGCGCGATAACCCCGGTCCAACAGCCCCTGCGTGATCTTCGGCAGGTCAGCCGCCGAATCCATCCCCGCCGGCGTGGCCCCGCTCACTCCATCGAAATCCGAACCCAGTCCAACATGGTCAACGCCCGCAACCTTCGCAATGTGATCGATGTGATCGATCAGCACCTTGAACGCCGGACGCGGAATCTTCGCCATCCACTCCCGGTCCATGCGGTTCACCTCAATGTAATTAACCGGCTTGCCCTGCGCCTTCAGCGAGTCCTCATACTGCTTGATCGCCGCCGTCTGCTCTTTCTCCTGTGCCCGCATTCGGTTGCGATATTCCTGATCGAGAAATCCCGAGAAAAAATTCACCTGCACTACGCCGCCATTCTTCGCCACAGCGCGCAGCATGTCGTCCGTCATATTCCGCGGCGCATCCACCAGCGCCCGCGCCGAAGAGTGCGACGCGATCACCGGAGCCTTGCTCACAGCAATCGTGTCCCAGAAAGTTTTATCTGCCACATGCGAAATATCCACCATCATCCCCAGCCGGTTCATCTCCAGCACAACCTGCTTGCCGAAATCCGTGAGACCGTTGTGATGCTGAATCTTCGCATCGTCAATATCGCCCGAAGAGTCCGCCCACTCGTTCGTATTCGACCAGGAGAGCGTCATGTAGCGCACCCCAAGCCGGTAGTAATCGCGCAACAAGTGCAAGTCGTTCTCGATCGAGTGTCCGCCCTCAATCCCCATCAGAGCCGCAAGTTTATGTTCTTTGTGTGCGCGTTCGATGTCGGCAACGGAAAATGCCATCATCATCCGGTCCGGATGCCGTGCCGCCTGCTCGTAAACCGAATCGATCAGATCGAATGTGTGCTGCGCAAAGTGCCCCTGGTTCGTCTCCGGATCAACCCAGATCGAAAAAAATTCCGCGCCAAGATTCCCCCGCCGAGCCTTGTCGAGACTGAGATGCCCAACATCGTTCGGATCGCTCGACCCAATATCGAACCCCTCATCGAGAAACCTTTGCGGCGTGTCGGCATGAGTGTCCACCACGATCGCCGATTCCTGAATCGCGCGTGCCTTGGCGCTAACCTGCGGTCCCGTTGAGTCCGCGGACTGCGCAGAGGCCAAAGCCGCAACCAGCAGCAAGGATGACAACGTCGACAACGGCGATAAGAAAAGAATGCGGAAACGAGTCATAAGGATTCGTACACCCATGCGTTATCGATTCAACGCGAGCACGATTGTATAGGAAAGCGCTCTTCGAAAGAGGAGTTCAGCGAAGCGCCGCCAGCGCCTGCTCAACGCAGACATCCAACGGCTGCCCCGTATCAATCACAGTCCCAGGCAACGTAATCGCCTCAAATCGCGCCCGAACCTCCAGATACATTTTAAAGTTCCGATTCTCCGCCGGATGCGCCCCCTCCGCGAAGTCTTTTTCGAGCCGCCGCCTCGCCACGCCCTCGTCGCAAACGCATTCCAGAATCCGCCAATCTTGCCGCAGGCCAGCGGCCGCATTCACCGCATTTTCGATCTGGTATCGCCGCGAGAACGTCCGTCCATCCAGAAAGATAAACCGGGATCGATCCCGTCGCAGCAGGTAGCCGGCAGTCTCCAGCATTACCTCTAAACAGAAATCATCCTGCCGCGACGAGTATTCGATTTCCTCAGCCGAAAAAAGCGCATGCCGGATTTCATCTTTGCCAATCACCCGCCCGTTCGTGCGCGCCGCCAGTTCGCGCGCCAGAGTAGTCTTGCCGGTGCCGGGAAGCCCCGCCATCAGAACAATCATGCGCCTATTAAAGCACGCCGCCGCGCCGCGCCCCGTGAATCGCCCCGAACTCCGAAAGCATCCATTGGAGGGAAACTTTACTCGATCTGGACTTTGGTCGATCTAGACTTTGCTCGATCTAGACTTTATTTGATCTGGGAGGCGCAATGCCGCTGGTACGAATTTCGCTACGCGAAGGACAAACGGACGAATACAAGAAAGCTCTCGCCGATGGAGTACACCGCGCCCTGGTCGAGGCCATCGAAATCCCCGCCCAAGACCGTTTTCAAATCATCACCGAACATCCGCCCGGCGGATTATTTTACGACCCGTCCTATCTCGGAATCGACCGCAGCGACAGCATCGTCCTCGTGCAGATCACACTTTCCACCGGACGCAAGCCCGCCCAGAAGCGAAAACTCTACAAGCAGATAAGCGTAATCCTGGCCAAAAACCCCGGCCTGCGCCCGCAGGATTTGATGATTAATTTAGTGGAAGTTGCGTGGGAGAACTGGTCATTCGGCAACGGCGAATCGCAATACACCGCGTGACGTTTAATTCGCAGCCGCGGCATCCGCCGTCACGGTCGCGGGTTCCGGACGATCCATGGGAACAATGTCCTGAGTCTCGCGCCAATCCGCATAGCGGCCTGAAACCATAATGTGGAACACCCACTGGTGCCGCTCTTCTTCCGGTTCAACCAGGCCCAGAGCCTTCATGTAAAAAAGATAGTGCTCCATCCAGTGAATCTGATCTTGTGTCATCCCGCGCCGCTGCAAGTCAACCGTCAGCCCAGCCAAATGAGACGAAGCCGTATCGCCCTCGAACGGCGCAGCGTTGCGGTTATGCCGCCGCAATTTTTTCTGCACCTTCACCGTGCGCACCGCCGAGTTCACCTGAATCTGGTCGTGAAACCGGTGGTAGTAAGCCTGCGAAAGATCCTGCACAAAATCCCGCGTCCAGGGCCGGCAATAGCGCCGCGTCGGGTCCAGCCGTGGATCGAACCGCAGTGACTCGCCCGCAATAATTGGTTGCAGCGCGCCGCTTGCCTTCAAAGCCTCAAGTTCATCGTCATCCTGAATGCGCGGCAACTCCAGCCGGTCGACTTCCGCATTTTGCAATAAAAGAGATTCATGCGACGGACGGAACATCGGATTCCACCGCGTCCAATGCAGCCGGTGCAACCGATGGTGGACGGGCTTATGCAGAGCCGCCGTGGTAGTGGCCGCAAACGAGGGCGCGCACAGACATGCCAGCAGCGAAAGACGAATTGCGTAGCGCACTAAATTTAATCGCAAAAGTTTAGTCTCGTAACCTTCCGCACGGCACGACCCAAAGCTGTTGGGACATTCTAAGCCATGCTGTCAACTTGTCCAATCATTCCTTCAGCCAGCCCCGTTACCGCCGTTATCTCGGCCGTTCCAACGGCCGGTTACTTCGCGGTTACCCTCTTCGCATAAACCCGATGCACGAAAATGGAGCACGCCAGCCACCACTGCCGGCGCGCGATGAGCCCGAGTTCACTGTGCTCACTAGACAACCACTTAGCGCGCGTTAGATACCGGATGGGTTTGCACAGGTTGGGAAAAAGTGACAAAAAATGGCAAAACGTTCCGCGAAAGGTGAGATCTACTCTTGCTGGAAGTGCTGCAGTTTTTTGTCATCCTGAACAAGCGTTTTTTGCGCAGTGAAGGATCTGGGCGAGCCGCGCGGTGTGTCGCGCTTTTGCGACACAATAATCGTGCGTTTGGCTCGCTTCCTACCGCCGGAAAAGATCGCCAATAGCCTGCTTCATCACCGCTCCGCCCACCTCGGATATAGCCTTGGTAAGAGGAATATCTTTGGGGCAAACCTCCACACAGTTCTGCGCATAGCCGCATTCTTGTATGCCGCCGTCGCCCATCAGCGCCGCCAGCCGCTCCCGCTCCAGCGACTTGCCCGTGGGATGCGTATTAAACAGCCGCACCTGCGCAATCGTCGCCGCGCCCACGAAGCCGGTGTCTTCATTAAACTGCGGGCAAGCCTCCATGCAGCAGCAGCATGAAATGCACCGCGAAATCGGATAAGCCTGCTCCTGCTCCTCCGCCGTCACCCGCGGCCCCGGCCCAAGATCGTAAGTTCCATCGATCGGAACCCAGGCCTTCACCGCCTTCAGATTCTCGAAAATCACGCTGCGATCGGTCGCCAGATCACGGACGATCGGGAACTTGGAAAATGGTTCGAGTTTAACTGGTTGCTCGAGATTATCAATCAACGCCGAGCAAGCCATCCGCGCCCGCCCATTGACCAGCATCGCGCACGACCCGCAAACCTCTTCCAGGCAATTCGAATCGTAAGTGATCGGCGTAGTCTCTTTGCCCTCGCGCGTCACCGGGTTCGCCGCAATCTCCATCAGCGACGAAATCACATTCATCCCAGGATGCCACGCAAGCTCAAACTCCTCCCAGTACGACTTGGAAGCAGGATCATTCTGGCGCTTGATTTTTATGAGGACGGATTTATTAGCCATTAGCAGTTAGCCTTTTAGTACGAAAAGGGACGTTGGAAGAACGTCTGGATCGCGCTCATGTACGATTCAACATCGATCCAGTACGTTCCCCTCGGGTCCTGTGAGCTGCGAACAAAGCAGACACCCACGGCAAAGCGATGTGCTTCCCAGTGCTCCTTCCGAGTTGCAAAGGACAACAACTCCGAGACGGGCTGATTAGGGCTCGCTGCGGAGTACGCCACTCCCCAGATAGAACCTGCCCTTCCCACAATGTCGCCCACCCAAGTACCGGTGTCTTCCCGTTGCGCCCGTTCACACGCATCCGCTCGCAGATGCGGATCCTCGATCCGCCGCAGCTTGGAAAGTCCGTTTGCCCGCCGCGCTTCCAGGATAAGCGATGCGACGCTATCTGCCGCGTTCTTCTCCGCCGCCGGTGTGAGATTTGCGCTCTGGCACCCGGCAAGCTAAGAGTAAGAAAAGCTGTCAAGGTAACGCCGATAACAAAAGAACGCTCCCCGGTGGCATTACTTCTTCCTAGCGGCGGTTTTCCAAAATGAAACGGCATATTCACAAAAACCACCGGGAAGGGCACGAGTTCCACTCGTGCCAGTTTAGAGTCTCAAAAGACGCGCGGCTTTCAGCGTTCCTCTTCACTTCAACTTCTCCGGCGGTTCCACGCGAATAAAAACTTCATCCCACCGATGATGCTTGCCCGTAGCTATCTCCCGGTTGCCGGCAAAATGCCGGTCCAACTTTTCGCAATCTTGCATTCCCGCTACATCGACCATCCGCCATCCCGGAATGCGGTTGCTGCTGCGTCCGCCTACCTGCCAGCAGAACAATCGAACAATCCCGTTCTGAACGCCGTAATCGTGCGGCTCGACAATCCTCTCGTTGCCTTTGTACGTAAACCGGATCAATTGTTTATTTCGAATCGCGCTGTAAATCAATTGACCGAGCTCTTCATCAACCGCCATTTAACTTATATCCAAATAGCGCATCCCTCTATTTCGCCGCATCATACTTCCTCGGCCGTGGCGGAATCAGCGACACATCCACCGCCTCGAACTCAAACTTCGGCTCATCCGCATCCGGCGCAAAATACGCCTTCGTCGTCTTCAAAAAGTTCTTGTCGTCGCGATCCGGAAAATCCGGCTTGTAATGCGCTCCACGCGATTCATCCCTCATCCGCGCGCCCTGCGCAATCACCCGCGCCAGTTGCAGCATGTTATAAAGCTGCCGCGTAAACACCACGCTCGTATTCGCCCACTGGGTCCGGTCGCTCAAGTTTACTTTCCTGAAGCGCTCCAGCATCTCAACCAGCTTGGCATCGGTCTGTTGCAAATTCTTGTTGTAACGGATCACCGTGCAATCCTTCGTCATCAACTCGCCTAGCTCGCGCCACAGCCGGAACGGATTTTCCGTCCCCTGATTATTCATCAGCAGGGAATTGCTTTCTTCCTGCTTCTTCTTCTCCGCCTCGAAAACTCCATTTCCATCCGGCAGAGCCTGCAACCCGCGCGCATACTTCACCGCATTCGGTCCCGCAATGCTGCCGCCGTAAATGCACGAGACCAGCGAATTCGCTCCCAGCCGGTTCGCCCCGTGATACTGATATTCGCACTCACCCGCCGCAAAAATCCCCGGAATATTCGTCGCCTGCTTGAAGTCCACCCACAACCCGCCCATGGTGTAGTGCATGCCGGGGAAAATCTTCATCGGCGTGTCGCGCGGATCGTCGCCCACAAACTTCTCGTAGATTTCTAAAATCCCTTCCAGCTTGCGGTCGAGAATTTTGCGGTCAATGTGCGTCAGGTCAAGATAAACCATCGGCTGGCCATCGATGCCGAGGTTGTACTCGTAGACAACTTTGAAAATCGCCCGCGTCGCCACATCGCGCGGCACCAGATTCCCATACTTCGGATACCACTCTTCCAAAAAGTACCAGCGCTCGCTCGCCGGAATCGACTTCGGATCGCGCTTATCCCCCGCAGTCTTCGGAACCCACACCCGTCCACCCTCGCCCCGCGCCGATTCCGACATCAGCCGCAGCTTGTCGTTTCCCGGAATCGACGTCGGATGCACCTGAATGAATTCGCCATTCGCGTAGTAGCACCCTTGTTGGTAAAGCGCCGACTGCGCCGATCCCGTACACACCACAGAATTCGTCGACTTGCCAAAAATCGCGCCAATCCCGCCCGTGGCAATAATGATGGCGTCGGCTGGAAAGGTACGCACTTCCATGCTGCGCAAATCCATCGCGCAAATCCCGCGGCAGACGCGGTTTCCATCCAGCACCGCCGACAAAAATTCCCAGTGCTCGTACTTCTTTACCTTGCCTTCAGACTCATACCGCCGCACCTGCTCATCCAGCGCATAAAGAAGTTGCTGACCCGTGGTCGCTCCAGCAAAAGCAGTGCGGTTATATAAAGTCCCGCCAAACCGCCGGAAGTCCAGCAACCCCTCCGGCGTACGGTTAAACGGCACGCCCATGCGATCCAGCAGATCGATAATCCCCGGCGCAGCCTCGCACATATCTTTCACCGGCGGCTGGTTGGCCAAAAAATCTCCGCCGTACATCGTGTCATCAAAATGAATCCACGTCGAATCGCCTTCGCCCTTCAGATTCTTCGCCGCGTTAATCCCGCCCTGTGCGCACACCGAGTGCGACCGCTTCACCGGGACAATCGAAAACAAATCCACGCTCGCGCCCATCTCGGCAATCTTGATCACCGCCGAAAGTCCCGCCAGCCCGCCACCAATCACGATAATTTTCGGAGCTGCCATCTTCACTCCACCGGCTTTCCGCTACTTGCCGCGCCTGGGGTTCCGGAGGCTGGTGCTTCCGAGGTTGGCGCTGCCGAGTTTGGATTGGCCCGCATCGCCGAGGTGCCCGGCTCCGCCGTTGCCTGCGGAAAGCGCGCCCGGAAGGTGTACAAGCTCACCAGTCCTACCAGCGTCATCACCGCAAATAATCCCAGGCACACCGCCAGCAGTCTTTGCCGCGCCTTCTCGCCGGATGTAATCCCCCACTTCGCGGCAAACAGCCAGATCCCATAAGCAAAGTGCCAGCACGCCGCGACCAGTCCCACAATATAAAACGCCAGCAGCAGCGGATTCATCAGCTCCGCCTGCACCTTGCCAAACGACGCATTGGGAAACACGTGCAGATCAGTCCCGGTAAACCGCATCGTGTAGGTGTGCCAAATGATGTAGACGAATGCAATCCCGCCCGTCCAACGCTGTAGCGTGTACATCCAATTCCCGCTCCACGGATACTCGATCGTGTTCCCGTCGCCGCGGTACCAGATATAAAACCCATACAACCCATGAAATAAAATCGGCAGCCAGATTCCAAACAGCTCGAGAAAAAACACCAGCGGAAGTCCGCCGAGGAACGCCACCTGTTTTGCATAGGCGTCGGGCCCGGTGATGGCCGTGGAGTTGGAAATTAAAATATGTTCGAAGAGGAATGCGCCCACGGGAACGATCCCCGAAAGCGAATGCAGACGCCGCAAAAGAAACGATGTACCCTTCCCCGCCCGCAACGGCGCAACCCCCTGCTTCGCGCCGCGCTTCCCCGCTGGAGCCGTCGAACTGGCCACTGACGCCACGTATCGCTCCTTATGATTTCTGTTTGATTACAGTTGCTGATTCTGCTAGTCGGCTTAAGAGCGACAAAACAACTTTTTATTATCCGGCTGAGAGAGAAGTGAAGTCAAGAAACTCATGTAGGTGGGTAGTGATCAGTTTCTGCTTGTCATCCTGAGCAAGCGCTTTTTGCGCAGCGAAGGATCTGGGCCGAGCCGCGCGGTGTGTCGCATTTTTTGGTGACACAATAATCGCGCGTTTGGCTCGCTTCCTTATCAAACTGCGCCAGTCGATGGCCGTTCACACCGCAACATACCACTGTAACAACTCCCGAAGCGCCTTCCCCCGATGGCTGTACTCCGCTTTCTCCTCCGCCGTCAGCTCCGCAAATGTCTTCCCAATCGCCGGAAAATAAAACAGCGGATCGTACCCAAACCCGTTCTTCCCGCGCGGAGCGTCGAGAATAACTCCCTCCGCCGTTCCGCGAAACGTCGCGAGAGTCTTGCCGTCTCGGGCCGCCGCTAGCACGCAAACAAATCGCCCGGTTCGCCTCTCAGCCGGAACCCCGCTCAACTCCCGTAGCACCCGCGCATTGTTCGCGTCATCGTCGGTGTTGGCGTCCGCCTCGTGCGGCTCCTTATTATGCAGATCGGGCGCAGCGTACCGCGCAGAGTGCACCCCCGGATCCCCATTCAGCGCATCCACTTCCAATCCCGAATCGTCCGCCACAACCATTTCCCCGCGAACATATCCGCTGTACTCCTCGGCCTTCTTGCGCGCATTGGCTTCAAATGTCAGCCCATCCTCAACCACGCTGGGCAGGGAAGCGAACTCGGGAATTCCGCCGATCTCAATTCCGTGCCGCGCCGCGGCTCCGGTAAAGTCCCGCAGCTTGCCCGCATTCGAAGTCGCAATCAGAATTTTCCTCATTGGTTCTTCCAGCACAAATTTTCCGCGTCCGTTTTGCCAGCGCGCGTCCGAAGGACGCCCGACAATAGCCCGGCGTTTCAACGCCGGGTAACCCCACAACAATCCGAATCCGTCCTGTAAGGACGGTTGAAATCCTCACGCGACGCTCAAGCGCCAAAATATTTTCGCGTGCCGTTCGAACTCTTAAACGAAACCAAAACGAAAACCATCGCCACCATCGAAATCCACGTCCCTACCGTTCGATCCCACGTGCGCACAAAAACAATCTGCACCCGGTTTGCTCCCGCCTCGACCGGCACCAGCATCTGTCCTGTCCCTTCCCGCGCCTCCGCCTGCACCGTCTGCCCATTCACCTGCACGCGCCACGCCGGATAATCAAACAAATGCAGCGCCAGCTTGCCAGCCGCCGGCATCTCCGCCGTAAATTCTTTTCGCTCCGCTTTCCAATCAGAAACTCGAATCGCCGCCTCATCCGGCCCCTCCACCTTCACGCGCGGCGCAACTTTATCCACCGCCGAAACATCCGCACCGGTTGGAGTGTATTCGTCCGTCCCTTCGTATCCCGCGCCCGTAGCCATGTTGTCCTGCATCTCCCTCAGATCGGCGCGCGTGTCCCACCACGGAGCCTGAAACGTATGCCACGTAAACCCCAGCACGCACAACATCGCCACATACACCGCCGCCCGCGCCGGCCATCGCCGCACGCCCAGTGCAATCAGCAACGTGAATGGAATCCCCAGGCATAGCGTCCACCGCCAGGGAAACTGCATGAACTTCATCTTCGGAAGAATCACCCAAAGCGCATTCGACGCCGGAGTCATCAGCCCCGCACAAACCGCGCCCCAGGCCACCAACCCATACCACAACTCCGGATTCCTCTTCCTCCACCCGCGTGCCGCCCACGCCGCCACCATCGTCAAAATAATTTCGCCCAGCGCAATCCAGGAAATCACACGGTTGAACGCATCGTGATCCACGTCCCCGGTATGAACAAAAATAAAATTATCCAGCGGCCTCGATCCCGCCGATACTGCCTGCGCAATATTGATCCACTTCTGTTCATAGATCGCCGGAAACAAATAAAACGCCGCCAGCGCCGCGCCCAGCACAACCGCCGCCGCACCCATCAAAAAAACGCGCCCGGATTTTCTCCGCCACGCGATCACCACCATCAGCAGCGCCATCGAATAATGAATCATCACCGCCGCCGGAGCGTTCACCAGCCACGCTCCCGCCAGCACCAGCCCCAGCAAAATCGTACGCCGCTTTTCGTCCGCCCTCAGCAACACCAGCAACAGCAGCGGCAGCAACACCGCGCCCAGCAACTCCGCAAACGCACTTCGCCAGTAAACAATCACTAGGTGATAAGGATTCACCGCATACAACACCGCCGCAAAAGTCGCGTCCCTACGATCCATCCAGCGCCGCGCCAGTACAAACATGGACGCGCCCGCCGCCACCAGCGCCAGCCAAATATAAATATCGGAAACGATTACCCAGGGAAAAATCGCGCTCAATCCCGCTCCCAGCGTCCACGAGGCCGGCGGATAAAAAACAAATCGCGGCTCGCCATAGCCAAAATGCGCCAACCCTGCCCACCGCGGATACCCAATCCCTTGCTTCCACTGCCCCAAAACTTCCAGCCACGAATACAGATGAAATTCCACATCGTGCCCGGAAGGAGTTCCGAAAAAGAAGAATGGAATTTCCACCGCGAACGCCGCCGCCGCCAGCGCCAGAAGAGGTTTCCAAAAAAGCTTCGCAGATGCATCGCTAGAATCGACCGCAGGCGCGGCCAATCCCTCGCTCAACCCCTCCGCCCGTCCGGATTTTCCACTCGTCGCCAGCTTGGCTCACCAGTCTGCCGCTACTTCCTCACGCGGTTTGGCGTCATCCCGAAGTCCCGCGTTTTTACCAGCGGGACGAGGGATCTCCCGCTAGCGCAGACCCTTCGTGAAGATCAAACGGCTGAGTCGCTATCCTAGCTTGCCTGAGCGATCCACAACAATAGCGCCCGCGCATCCCGAGTTTCACGCAGATTTAATATTCCTGAAATCAGCCCACAACAATTGTGCGCTACCGTACTCCCATTGGGGTGGAACAGACCACGGAGACCAGAAGAGCCCGCGCCTGAGACGGGGCTCGGGTTCTTCACTTCTCCGGAGATTTCCCCGCAGCTTCCCGCGCCCTCCGCTACTGCCGCTGCCCGGTTCTTCCCGCCGCGCGCTAATCTCGAAAGTTCTCCCGCCGCCTGCCACGGGATTAGCGCCCGTGCCGGCGAATCTGTATGAATCTGTCTTGCAGAGCGAGGATTGAGCTTCGCGAAGTGAAGCTCACCCGCAGTCGAAGCATCCCTACCGCCCCGCAAAGTTACAGGGCTGCCGAGCGTCAGACCGCTTCTAGCTTCCCGTGCCGGAGAGTTCAATCACCTGCGGCTTGGACGACGCACTGTCGTTGATTGTGACCGTGCCGGACCTCGCGCCTTTCGTCTTCGGGGAGAACGTGACGCTGATGATGCAATCCGCTCCTGAAGGGACGCTGGCGCCACAAGTCGATGTCACGCCGAACTGGCTGGACGCTTTCATCGATGACATTTTCAGTTCAGTCGCGCCCGTATTGGTGAGGGTGACCGTCTGCGGCACGCTAGTCGTACCGATGGCTTGCTTTTTGAAGGCCAGCGGCGTCGTGGGCGAGAAGTTGACGACGCCAGTGTTCAGCATCAGTAAAACATCGTTGCCGTGGAAATTGGTGAGCACGAGGTCCGGCTTTCCGTCGCCGTTGAAGTCGCCCACGCCAGCGTAGCCCTCGTCCGGCCAGTTGCCCGGGTAGTACGCCGGCGTTTGAAACGTGCCGTCGCCGTTGCCCAAAAAAACCGCCGCCCCGCTCACGTTTGGGAAGTCGTAGTCCGCTGCGGTCACGAGGTCGAGTTTGCCGTCGCCGTTTACATCGGCCGAGGTGACCCACACGCAGAAGGCTATGGGATAGTTCACTGGCGCTTGAAACGTCCCGTCACCGTTTCCCAACAGCACGCTGACGCTGCCGCCCTCGCTGTTTGCGACGGCTAGGTCCAGTTTGTGGTCGCTGCTGAAGTCCGCCACTGCAATTGATTCGGGAGACTGGCCGACGGGGTAGCTGGCTCCACTTCGGAAGGTTCCGTTGCCATTGCCCAGCAGGATGTTCAGGTTGCCGCCGGAGCCAAACGTACCAGCCTCCACTAAATCCAATTTGCCATCGCGGTTGAAATCGCCTACACCTATGCTCTCAACGCCAAAAGGGGGCTCGGTATTCACGGGTGCTTGGAACGTGCCGTCTCCGTTGCCCAGTAACACGCTGATTACGCTGTAGCTGGCGGCGGCCAGGTCGGGGATTCCGTCGCCATTAAAATCCCCCGATTTCAACATGGTGGGGTAGCGTGGAAGAGTTGGACTCCGCATAGCTTTCTGAAAAGTTCCGTCGCCGTTGCCGAGGAGAATGCTCACATAGTTGCTAAGAGAGTCCGCTACCGCCAGGTCGAGGTTTCCGTCGTGGTTCAAGTCAACAGCCATGATTGACCACGGTTGCTCTCCCGCCGCGTAATTTAGAGGGGAGCGGAATGTGCCATCGCCATTTCCCAGCAGGATTGAGACGCCACCGCCGGGGCAGCAGTATGAGACAACCGCAAGGTCTAGATGTCCGTCGTGATTAAAATCACCAACTGCAACCGAAATTGTCGCGTAGTTGGAAAGGGCTGTGAAAGTACCCCTGGCTTCAAACTGCGCCAGCGCTGACGCACTGAAGGCAAGTACAGACAGGCACAACAGCACCGAGCGTGGGAACGCGACGCAGCCACGGATGACCATTGGTACTCCTAGATTGTAACTCCGCATCGTTCCGGCATGGGAATGCCTTCGTGAAGCTATCACGAAGAGCAGCGGGTATCCAGCCTATTCTGATCTGTTCGAGGGTGGCCCATCCTTTGCGCCCTTTGCAAAGGGTGGGCATTCCCACAGCGTAATTCCTAGGCTGCGGGCCGATTCCTCAATTCCGCCTTAGGCCATTGATTGATCTTTACTTTGCCCTCCTCCGCATAGGCATAGCTGCGGTAGCTGCTCCAGGGCCACTGCTCGGGTTCCTCTACCAGTTGCTCCCGGACTGGGTTGCGATGCATGTAGCGCAGCTTCTCCACTCGCTTGCGCTCACTCCAAACATTGAAGTCGTAGAATCGCCGCTGCCAAACGTGCTCCGGCTGCCGTTGCCATAGTTCACCTTGCGCCGGGTTACGGTTGGCTCTGCGCAATACGCACCGAGCGAAGCGCTGTTTCACGACCTGCATCACGGTGGAGGGAGTGCCCCGCTCCGGCTCGCCAATCAACAGGTGAATGTGATCGGGCATCACCACATACCCAACCGCGACGAAGCGGTAACGCTGGCGAACTTCCTCGAGAATCTGCAGGAAGAGGTCACGCCGCGCGGCTGTTGCAAGCCAGGGTTGGCGGTGGTAACAACTACAGGTCAGGAAGTGCAGATAGTCGTGTCCGTAATAACGCTTCAGACCTTTCGGCATTTCTCGACTTTAGGAGTGGAATGCGGAGCGGGCCAGAGAAAATCAAAGACAAGAGCCAACGCGGTTCAGAATCGGGAATGCCCACCCTTTGCAAAGTGCGCAAAGGATGGGCCACCCAAAGTGAATTTTGAAAAGATTGAAAATCAGGAAGGAACTAAGTACTAACCGTCTCGCCCGACCTCTGCCGCCGCAGCTCTTCTAGAAATTCATCCTCTTGCATCGCGGCAGCCTGCCGCAACAATTCCAGCAAAGGATCTTGCATCTCTTCTTCGGAAGCTTCGCACTCCGTAGTTTCGCCCGCCGCCGCGCCCGGTTCAAACTGGTTTAAGTCCGCCGTCAGCGCCTTGGGAGAAACGCTCATCTCCAGCATCGACTCCGGACACCCGCGCAGAAAGCTGATCAGATTTCCCACCTGCGCCCGCTGCTCCGGCGTCCGCGAAGGGAACTCCACGCCCATGCCATGCCCCGGATGCGCCACCCGCACCATGCCCTCCGTATGCACCGACATTTCGTCGGTCTTCAGGCAAAGGTCAATCAGGGCATGTTCAGGAAACGGCGAATCGGTTTCCACATAGCATCCGCCTAAACTTAAATCGGTGAGTTTGCAGTGCGGAACGGTTTCGTCCGCGCCCGCCCGATGCGCCGCTGCGGCAGCCGTCAGCCACTCTTGAAGTTGAACTTTAACCGTCTCATCCAGGTCGAGGAAATGCACCCCCGTTTGCCCGTTCGCCTTTGCCCATGCCACCTGCCCATGCGCCTGGATTTCCAGCGATCCATCCGGCAACTGAAAGCAAAACTTGAGCAGTGCCGCCGGAGTCTGCGCTTCGGCCGTCAGCACATCCATCCCAGTCTCGCTCAGATCCAGCAGAATTCCTTCCACCTTCCGCGTATCCGGCAACGTCAGCTCCACCGGAGCCTGCACCGGAACCCGGTAAGCTCGCCGCCGCTCCCGGCTTAGCAGCGCTGTTACCGCGCGCAATCCGGCTCTCGCCTTCTCTTCGGAGAGCGGCTTGTACAAAACAAAGTGCGCCCCGCCGCTCAGAATCTCCCGCACTCGGGCTCGTTCGCTGACTAATGCCACGGTCACGGGAGGAGTTCCAGAGTTCAGTCTGCGGCCTTCTTCAAAAACTTCCGCCGCATCCCGCGCATTCTCGAAGTCGATAATCAACGCGTCAAAGCGCTGCTGACGCAGGCGGTCGATCGCCGTCGCCAGATCGCTGAAACGTTCCACCGCGATCCCCGTAGCCGGCAACACCCGGCCCAGAACTTCGCAAGCGGCATCGTCACTCGAAATCAATAATGCAAGAAGGGTCATAACTGGAATCCCCGCCAACCGCGGCGAGACTAAGGCCAGAGAATATCTCCAGCCCCCTTTACCTCCAATTTTTCTACCGCCAACAATTTATGGCCAACGATTTACGGCCAACGTGGCGCCGTCGGACGCGCCGCCTTCGGCGTCGCTCCTCCCGCTCCCGCCGCAGCCGCCTTGGCTTCCGTGCCCGGCGAGGCTTCATCGACTTCCATCAGCACCGCGTTATCTTCATCGTCATTCTCTGCGAGCAAGGGAGCCACCTCACGGAGCTTCTCCGCCGCTTGCTGGAGCATCTCAATCTGCTTGCCCAGTTGCGCGTACCTGGTCTGCTTCTGCCGCAACACCTCATGAATATCTTTCATACGACCCCCTGTGGCGAATGTAAGGACGCACCCCTGCCACCGTCAACGGTAATCCCCCGCATCCGGTTACTGCGGTAATTGAAGAACCTTTGAATCTCCGCGGCGATCGCATCTCTGCCGGTACCTTTGCAATCGCGCGTGGCAAGAAATAACTCGCTATGTGCGCTACCGTACCGCATGCTCAAACACTCTGTAGTAGGTTAGTGCGTTATGCCACGCAAGTCGCGAATCAAACCACACTCAACCCGAGTTCAGGATTACCCTTCCATGATGTCCGGCTACGAACGGGAAAACCTGGCGGCAGAGGCCAGGCTGAAGGCTGAACGAAAAAAGAAGAAGCCGGCTAAATCCCGCAAAAATTAGAATTGGTCAGTTCTGCTCAGTACGCGCCGCCCGTTTCCCCTACTCTTCTTGTGACCGTCCAAAGGAGGCATTTATGGGTGGTCACCCCTTTCCAGAAATCACCTGCATCGTTTGCAGCAAGCCACTAACCCTTGAAACTGATCTGAACGCCGATGATGACGGCAAGCCTGTCCATGAGGAATGTTACGTAAACCACCTAACCAGAGTACGTTCCAATCAAAACGCTGCCGAAAAACTTTTGGATGCGCTATCGTCACAGCCTCCTCCCCTTTGCTGTCCCGAGTGCGGATCGCCGTTCTCGCATCTGGACGCAACCTTCTTCCTACAGAGCGGGAGGTCGTGCACGATCCCGTTGCCCGTTTGCGAGTGCCGCGGCCACAACTATGCCGCACAGCCGCGCCTGGACGCATAGCCAGCCGCCGCAAACGCCATAGGATCCGAATGAACAAACGTGCGTCAATAAACTGTTTACTAAAATACGAAACAGGAGTAACTTCCGTGAGATACATAATTCTTGGGGAAGTGGCCGATGCAATTGGGGCGTGGCCTATGGAACCAGATGCGAGTATTAAGGCCCGGATCGCGGTCCTGACCTCCGAGATGGATACCATCCACTCCGCCAACACCCTGTATTGGCGGTCACCCTACGAAGCTGCGCTTCACGTCAGGTTCGCGCACGAGTGTAGAAAAGATCGGCTGGAAGAGATCAGGAGGGAACTCGCTCTACTCCAATGTTCTTGACCTCCGATTCCGGCCATAGCGCCTCCGTTGCCGGTATGCCCCAATTTGGGTGGGGAAGCACCGACACGATGTAGCCGCAGCCAAACTCTGTCTCCGCAATGCGCACCACCTGCGCCGATTCTTGCGTCCGCTGGTTATGAACTATCTCCCCAATGTTGTATCGCATAGGTTAAAAGGATTTTGCTTCCGCCATTGCGCGAATACAATCAGGGTAAGTCTAAGAATTTAATAGGGGAAATGCCTCGGTGCGCCGCATCTTCGTCCCCGGACAGCCATAACCTTTCCCCGCCCAGCCATCAAATCCTTTGCAAAAAGCGAAAGCCCCGCGGAGTGCGAGGCTTTCGTGAGGCGGATGCGAAAAGACTTAGGCTTTCAACTTGCGGCGCAAAACCCCGGCCAGACCAAGCAATCCTGTTCCCAGCAATCCGAGCGTGCCCGGTTCCGGAACCACGATGTTGGTATCGCCACTGGAGATGTTGGTCGTTCCGTTGAAGTAACCCTTGCCCGTGTTGATGGTCAACTGAACGGTTGCGCCATTCACGGTCGAACCTGTATACCAGGTGCCGATGATCGAACCGGTCAAGGTGTAGTTATGTGTGCCGTTGGCCAGGGTAATCAAAGTCCAGGTCACCGGTCCGCTGAACGATCCACTGAAAATCGTGGTGTCAGGAATGCCATCCGTGCCATTGCCGGTGATGATGAAGCTGCCGCCGCCGTTAAAGGAGCCGCCCATCTGTAAGCTTCCGCCGGAGATCAACGATCCCGTTGAAAAGCTTACCCCGCCCAGCGCGCCGGTAATCAAACCCATACCGTTAAGGCCGTTGACCGCGATGAGTTCCGAGCCGGTCAGGGTCATCCCTGCGGAGCTTCCCGAAAGGACGCCGCCGCTATTGGTAAAGTCCACCGAACTGCTGGCAAAAGATGCCAGCGGCAAGGCCATAGCAAGTAGAGCCAGTAAAACGATCCGCTTCATGACTGTCTTCCTCCTGAACCTGTTGAGCCCTTAGTGGTCAAGCGGAGTTTGGGACCTCCGCAGAGCAGTACCTGTAAACAGCAAATCTATCTATGCACCCAGCATGCCAAACCGGGAAAATCAATAAACCGCTGATTCAGCGAGACTTAGTTATGCTCTACGTGAGCCTCGCCGAATTGAAACTGCAAATCGCTGCATACTAATGACTTCACCTTGCATTTCGTTCCCGGTTCCGGCGCAAATTAAGGTGTGCGTGGTCACAAGAACGACTCCGCTGCGTAGGAACCATTAGGAACACAGCTCTACATCGACGGCACCGAAGTGTAATTCACAACTTTGCCAGACGCAAGTGATGTTTGTGGTGCAGGCCTTTTAAAAATCCATTGTAATCTAAAGTAAATCCTGTAGACAAAGTGTGCGCTAGGCGTACATACTTGTGTCTCGATGAAACGAGGTGCCCAATGCGGGAAACCGAGCAAAAGGGATTGGATTACATCAGCTCGGGAGCGTTAGAGAATCTTCGCACGGCTCTCGATCAGATACTTAAACACAAGGATCAACACTCTACGGCTCTCACCTGTAGCGTTTGCGATAAGCCAATCACGTTTGAGACAAATGGCATCTGCGCAGACGAACATGGCAAAGTTGCGCACACGGATTGTTACGTGCAAGAAGTTATCGCCAGCACCAAACGCCCCGTTGCACCCGAGAATCAGGCTTAAGGGTTCTTAGCTTTTGTCTTCTTTGGCTTCTCCGGCGGCTACCTTGTGCATGTCCGCTGTCAATTCCCGAAAGGGTGTTAAGGGCCATCTGTTCAAAATTGACCATCCTTCGCAGAACATTTTCGTGCATGATCTTTGCTGCAATGAAACCCGAAGACTCCGATTCCCAGAAGGCCCTCACCGTTCGATGTCCCACCTGCGGCGCTCCTCCCGGAGTACGCTGTGAACTAAGCACCGGCCAACCGCGCACCGATCCGCACCGTGACCGCCGAATGATCGCCCAAGAACAACCCTAGACTGCACTATTAGGACGCTACCGAAAGGCCGAGACGGGCAGAATGTGCGGGATCGGCTTGGATTTCGCTATCCTCTTCCCAGTTGAGATGTGCTGCTAGGGTTTACCCGCCTTAACCGATGCAAGGCGCTGCTCCTTGCGCTCTAGTAGTTCGTTGAGCTGCCCTACAAGCTTCGTGAAGATCCGAGGGTCCTGCTCGACCTGGATGCGTTCACAAAGCCGATTCATCTGCTCCCGTTCCTCTAGGTTCATGCTCGAAGTATACGCAGGGCACGAGCGGCGGTCTGCACCCCGCCGCACACAGTCATTTTTATACAATCGGGGCGGGCGGCCAGTAGTATTGCCAATGTGTTGTGAGTGAGCAGCCTGAACCATCTCCTCCACTCAGCGAGGGCGCGGTTCAATCCAATCCCGCAAACGGTGGGACAAATTTGTAGCCAATGACCGGTAAAATCTCGAAGCCAGGTGAGGAAAGAGCTCGAACAGGCTCTCCAAAGTGGGACGGTCCAGATAAATGGCCTCCACCTCTTCTTGCGCAATTACATCGGCGCTGGCCGGGACGTCATCCAGAAACGACATTTCCCCGCAAATCTGCCCCGGTCCGATCTGCGGGGTAGGGGAGTGCGAGAGAATCTGCACTCGAGCTCTGCCTTTCAACATCAGGTAAACCCCGTTGGACCTTTTACCCCGCTGGACCAGCATCTGTCCCTTACGGAAACTGACCCGTGCCGCCTTATCGGCGAGCAAAGTCCAATCGTTCGCAGTCAGGTACACTAACCCATCTTTGGACGAAGATAAGACGGACACTTCCTGTGCGATAACCTTAGGCATGGGCGCGTAGCAAACAACGGGGCTAAAGTCAGACTAGCAGAAAGCTTTCGGCAATGTCTGTGAAATCATCGACTTCGACGCTTCTAAGGATTACTTTAGAGAGGCCCGCGGCTCGCCCCTGGGCAACCCATTCGGGCTCCCGGCCATTCGCCACGACCACATCAGAAACGACGTCGAAGTCAGATCGATCGCCGGCTCCGTCGTGCTGTAAGACTGGACATTATCTCGGTACACCGCCACATCCGAACTGTTGTACGCCCCGTCATTTCCGTTGAACACCGCAAACGTATCCACCCCATTCGCCGGACAGAGATTCATTCCAGATAAGGTCCCGGTGGTCGCCGCGCTCGCCGGCCCCTCCGCAG
The DNA here is from genome assembly GCA_963818235.1 of uncultured Acidobacteriaceae bacterium. Taxonomy (GTDB): domain Bacteria; phylum Acidobacteriota; class Terriglobia; order Terriglobales; family Acidobacteriaceae; genus Sulfotelmatobacter. The sequence continues at coordinate 901,723 of CAWFRI010000002.1, read as the reverse complement.
CCGCACCCCATAGGATCGGCGTCCCTCCGGAAGTCCCATTCAACGCTCCCGCCAGATTCGCCACCTGATGCTGAATGCAATTAGGAAATACGCTGCAGTCGCCGACAATAAAAGAAGATCCCCACGAGTTCGCGCCTAATATATTTCCCAGCCATCTCTGCGAGTAAGTGTTATAGCTCGCCGTGTTCGTCAGGTAATAAAGCTCGCTGGCCATTACCGCCAGCCCGGCTCCATGCGATGTCGTATCGCCGTTCTCCCAGGGAACGCCAAATCCCCACGCATCTTTTCCCGCCTGCGTAATCGCCACACTCAGTTGGTTCTCCAGCGCGGTCAGCATTGTCGATTGATTCACCGCCAGCCCGCCCGGATTGCCCGCCACTCCCAGCGCCCGGTATAACTCGAAGTGCGCCAAGCCACTGACATCGTATAAGTTGAGCGTATCTTCGTTACCCGTGTCGTATATCTTCGTAATATAGTTGTCGGCATACTGCGCCGCATCGGTGAGATAAGTCATCGGATTAGTCACCGGCAATCCGGCCGGCAAATCTCCTCCCGCCGATTGCAACGCAATGTAGAGCTCAGTCGCACCCAACTCCATATCGTCATCCCAAACCGTCTCTGGATACCCATCAAATGGCGTCGCTGTCAACAGGCATCCCGACGCGCAACTCCCGCCCCCCACCGATTTCGCCGGATCTGCCAGCGACGTGTTCGCCAGCGCGAATATATCCTCGGCATACAGCAGCGCCTGATTCGCGGTCGTCGGGTTGCTCGTTCGATAAAGTTGATAATATTCCGCAAACGCCGCCGCCATCCGCCCCGCCAGATTAGGACTGATCTTCGATCCCGCCGGCGCAGCTATAAACACCGGCCGGTAGCAGATATAAAAATAATCCGCCGTGCATCCCTCGTAGTCATCCGCTGCCTGCGGCAAAGTCCAGATGTCATACTCCGTTTCAAGTTGCTTGAAGTTCTTCCAGTCCTGGCTGTTATCCACCTGGTAGTAGAGCGTCTTCGTGCTGTCGTTCCACATCGTAACCAGCCAGTTGAAACCAAACTCCGCCTCCGCCGTAAAATCTGACGAAGCCGGCGCGCCCGCTGCATTCCCCGCGTATGACACCGAAGCCGGCGGCGCCGCAGGTTTCGCCGGAGCCCCCGGCCCCATCTGATTCGGAAAATCACGAATCCCAATCTCCATCAAATCCACCGTGTAACTTACCGTCTCCACATACTTCATGTAATCGCCCGCATCCCACCATCCGCCGGCTCCATTAATCGTCGCCCCGGTGGATGTAAGCGGCGTGCCCGTCGTCGTAATCAGATCGTTCGCGTTCAACGGCGGCGTGTCATACACCGTCGCGCTCTCGTCGTTAAGATGTCCCGGCGCGCTGCGCAAGGCATTCGGAATATAGTCCGGGCCATCGCGATCCGTCTCGTAAAACCACAACGTATTCAGCAATAATCCGGGATAGAGTACTTCGGGAGTATTCACCGCAAACTTCGGCGAACTAGCCGCCACCGGCCCGCTTACAGAAATCGTATAAATATCCCCGCCAGGAACCGTAAAGCTGAGGCCGTACACGTCATAAGTCAGCTTCTTGCTGTTCGACCATGTTCCGATCAAAGCACTAATAGCTCCCGAATAAATAGTCGCGCCCTCAGAATTAATTACCTTAAAGGTCGCGCCCGCTTCCGATACGCTTGACATCAGATAAGCCTGGAACGGCGAGTTCGCCGCCTCATATCCTGCTTGACTCACCCGCACGTACGCTGACGAAGCGGCCATAGCCGGCGTGCCCGCAAACAGCAGCAGGAAGATTGTGATGGCTATGAAAGAAAGTTGTAAGGGAAGGGAAGTCCTGAAGGTCTTGCCGGTCAGCAACATGTCGCACCTCATCGGCCGATTTCGATGAAACCATTCATTAAAACGCATGAATGCCTTTACTGAGGCAAAATCCTATGCCCTCCGCTGCCCCATTGTCTACCTCATTCTTATCGAAACTCGCATGCGTCGGACAAGTGTGGGTCGGACACTCCTCTCAGACGCCTTCGCCTTGGTCGTTGATTCTGCTCAGGCGGGGAAAAACTTCAAATTAAGATTTGTTCTTTTCACGGCATTCAAAGACACAAAGAAATGCCCACTCGCCATTGCCGGACGAGTGGGCAACTACAAAGTCTCCTTACTACCTACCTAGTCGGAAACCTTGGCGATCAAAGCACGAAAGCCGGTTCCATCCCCATACGCATTGTGATTCGATCCCCAATCGGTCAAAAAATCCAGAGTATCTCCGGCACGAAGCGATTGCTTTCGCCCGAAGCTAGTCGGAATGTCGTAAGAGTCGATCGGAGTTGAGAACAACAGGCTTCCGTTCAGCCGAACGTAGAAATCCGTGCTCGTCGGGTAAACGTAGTCCGTTCCCATCACCGATCCCGAAAGCTCGTAAATGCCCGACTCCGGAGCCGTCCACCGCACCACGTTTAACTGCCCCGTGTAACCGGGCGAAGTCACCAGATAGTTTGGAGGCAAACAGTCCGTCGCCCAACAAACGGTTCCGGTCGTGTCATTCTTTCCCACCACCGGCAACAGACTGCATGAGCCCAAATTGAGCCCCCAGAAACTTATCCCCGGAATGCAGTTGTCATTCTCCGTAGCCGTGTATAGAATCAGCGCCGTTCCGGGCGCCGTCAAATAACCGTAAGACCACACTCCGTTCGGGTTCTCAGTCGGAGAGAAATCCTCGACGGCATTGTAAGTCTGTGCGGAAGCCGCCAGCGAAGCCAGCAGCAGAAGCGCGATCGCGAAACACATACTCTGAAATGTTTTCATGTTGAGCTCCTAATGGAAAAGCATATCGGTCGATTCAACCGGAATTGGAAGTCCGAACCCTCTGCGACCAGAGAGGAAATGACTCGCGAAGACGCTATCCGGGAGGAGAGATTGGTCGGCAGACTAGCGTTCCTTGCTGAATGCGGGGCCCAAATGCAAACGAACATACAATCTTCGTTCGGCGCAAACCCTAGCACTCGCACGAATCTTGCACAATGGCACAAAGGTGGAATCCCACGATTTCCCCGTCCTCTAGTCTTGAAGCACTAACCCCCACCCAGCTACTGATCTTGACAAGACCACGCCGCAGTAATAGCGTGGCTAGCCATGCCACCTACTATCACTTACGCCTCGGTGGATGTAACCGTCCATGGTGTCGCGCGCCAGGGTCTGCCGCTGTCTGCCATTGCGGATTTAACCAGCGCAAACATGACTGGCGGCTCGCTTCCCGTACACGGGCAGATTGTTCCAGGTTTCGTCAATGGCGGATGTCCTGAACACCATCAGCGTGGCCATCTTATTGCCAATACCTTGGGTGGCCCTGGAATGAACCCGAACCTGGTAACGCTGACGGAGGGAACCAACCATCCCCTCATGTATGAGTTCGAGCGCATGGTTCGGGCCCATGTGTTAGGAAACCAGGGAAGCACATTCCACTACGCCGTCTACGCGGACTATATCGAATCCGAGTACAGTGGCGACGGCATTCGCTTCGGGGTTCAGGGAAACCCGAATTGCGCGTTTCCTGCGCCCTCGCGATTGCGTCTGTACCTTTTCGACAGTAACAACGCACAGCCACTCGCGCATCTTGTTCCTGATCTCGCTAAGACTGACGATGGCGGCCTGATCATTGGAAACGGCACCTATAAGTTTCACTACGGGCATGTTACCCACACCGCGAACGATTGCTGGGCGGCGGAGCGCAACACTCCATTGGTCTCCTGCTCCGCACCTGGATGCGGACAACGGCGGGTGCGTACAGCCTGGTTTTATCAAAAATGGCATTACTGTCCGCTCTGCCATCAACATCTTTGCAACGGCTGCGGATATGGTTGCCCAATCGTCGCCTTTTTCAGCCAGACACGCAGATGCCCGCAGCCCGCGTGTCTGGGACAACCCATGGTGCTCTGGTAACCCTAGGTGACTACAGCCGCTCCCAATTGTTGTTTGCTTTGCCTTGCAGTTGGTGTTGCAAGTGTAGGTCGGACACTCTTGTCCGACGCCTTTGATCTTGAGGTTGGTCTTAATCTTCCCGACAGCCATTGCTAGCCCAATTTCTTGTCAAGCCCCTTTTCCCCAAGCTTTTTCCTTATCTCACTGATTCGCCTGCCAATATATTTTTCTCAAAATGTCCCATTCCACCTAAGCTTTGTGCTATAATAGGTACATAAAGTAATAACTACGGCGCAGTCCTCTGAAAGAGGTCTGCGCCGTTCGTCTTTTCACCCATCACTTTAAAGGAGCCTTCACCTGACGAGGCCGCTGAAGCTGCGTCTTTAATTATTTATGCCGAACACCATCTTGCTCAACCCCTACAATTCGCGCTCTAAGCCCCGCATCCCAAAACTCCTCACCATCCATGCCGTCGCCGAACCCACCCGCAAGCGTCGCGGAGAAGCCGCCGAAGCCGCCTTCCTCGCCCGCGCCACCCACCTCGGCTTCACCGTCTGCCTCCCGTGGGGAGACAGCAATCGCTACGACTCTGTCGTCGAACTCGATCGCGGCTTCCTCCGCGTCCAGGTCAAATCCGCCACTCGCTACGCCGAAAATCGCTATCGCGTCAAAACCACCGGCGCCAGCGGCCGCGTCTATACCAGCAAAGAAATCGACCTCTTCGTCGCCCACATCGTCCCCGAAAATCTCTGGTACATCATCCCTATCCAGGCCATCGGACACCGCAAAGGCATCCGCTTCTATCCCACCACCCGCCGCCCCTCCCGCGCCCTCTTCGAAAAATACCGCGAATCCTGGTGTCTCTTAGATTCCTGCCTCGCAGTCCGCCTCCGCAAAGGCGACCCCCGCCGCTGCCGCAGCAAAAATCTGGACTCCCGCTGCGCCCTCTGCCCCCAACGCGGCTAATCAATAATGATTCGGCAGGAGAGAGCACCCACCGTACGGAGGTACGGAGGCGGGCGATTCAGCGCCGCGCTGAAATTCAGATCATGAAAGCCTTCAACAGAGGCAGCAGAAAAAAGCGCGAAGCATGGGAGCCTTCGCGCTTATATGGACACACGCCCAGATACGTCATGCTGGCAAGGCTGAAGAATCGGTGCTTCCCGCATTGCCATCTGTGATTACCTCCGGACACGCCCGGCACGCCTCATCGCCGGACTGCAAGTGCCACCGGCATTGCGGCCGGATCGAGCACTCGGGAAGTACGAACGCTTCCCTCGTAGCAGCATGCTCCGCGTGTTCACTGATAACGCGGTCCACTATGCCGCACTTGCCATCCGTCCACTGGCCGCATCCCCCTCGCTTGCAGGTGCTGCTGAACCGAAATCGTTTTTCCGGAGAACGGCCCTGCCGCGCGACCTCAACGAAAGCCGCATCAATCACGATGCGGTCTTTCGAAAACGCGACCGAGCCATCCGCCAGAACGATCCCAATCAGGCTCGCGCCCGCTTCGCACGACCAACTTGGGCAAAGGATCGGAGAGTCTGCCATAAGTGTCTCACTCTCACTCTACGCAGAGGTTTGAGTCCGATTGCCACCCGCGTTGGTCACCGACAGTTTGCTCCCTGAGGCGGCTACAACCTCGTCCGCCTTAATCAGCATTCCACCTTTCCAGTGAATCGGGATGTAGAGACAATTTCCACCCGAAGAACCGCCGGATGCAGGCGCGGACGCCTTGCCTTTCGCTTGGTCCCCGTGTAAATCGAGTCTTGCCAGTTCGGTTAGGACAGCTCCCTGAATCGCAGATGCTATCTTTTCTTGTTGATGGTCACTCAGTTGGACGGAGTCCACTCTGAAAATAAAATCGGCCATGGTACCTCCTGGGCGTTGCAATCTACGCCGCTAGTAGATAGTGGTCCCGATAGCAAAATCGTTTCACGGTTGCGAGAAGTGGCACCCGCAACTCTCACCCTCCCGGTATGCGAGAACCGCCATCGCGCCTCGTCCCACACGCGATGTCATTCCGAACCGGGCGTCAAGCCCGGTGAGGAACCCGCTGTTGACAGCCGACAGCCGCGCAACACAGGGTGCCCCATTTCTCGCGTCTTTTGCGAGAAGTGGGATTCCACAAACGCTGACGCAAATGGGGCCACCTTGGCGTGGTGTGCAACCCGTCGTAGTCACCCTACCCCGTTTTTTCTGACCAGGAGTCGAGTTTTTTTCTCACGTACCCACTCTGATTCCAGACGTAGACCATCTTTTGCTTCTCCTTGCTTATCGTTGCTTCGGACGCAAACTTCACTTGGGGCGACGTGGAGCCAATAATCTGCTTCTTTCCGGACTCATGTCCTGTAATCCACTTGGTCCATCCCGCCAGCCGGGGATGCAGACCAGCGTTGCACAACTGCATGGCAAACCGCTGAATCAGGGTCATCTCCTTCGTTTCTGTGAGGTCAAGCTCCTTTTCGAGCTCCGGAGCGCCCTCGGCTGCCCCGCAAACGACGAGGCAGACCTTATCCAAGATGTAATTGGTTACCGTGGCTCTATCTTCAAGAAGCTTCTTGATGACTTTCCCCATGTCGTGCTTACCATCAACGGCAGTCTGAAGGTCGTACGAATGCGAGACGATATACACTCCAACCCTGTCATTCGCCTCGATCGCCACCTTACCCTTTCCCACAGCATCTTTAACTTTACTGGCCTCGCCCGCCCTGGAACAATGCACTAACTCGACCTGTTTGTTGATCTCCGTTCGTTCCGAGTACTTCTTGTAGAGACCCTCCGCCGATTGCAGAGTCTCACCATTTTTGAGGTCTCCAAGTATCGTGACAATGATGAGTTTGGGGGTTTGCATAACGTTTGTAGTACCTCCTTACCGGCTGGATTTTTGTCCCAGTAACATAGTTTATCGCCGACTGGCCCACTTCTCGCCTCCTTTGCGAGAAGTGGGGATTCTCCGACCTGCGCGCTTAGGGATGTTTGACCTTCTCGCCCGGGCCGCCACCCTTCTAGTAAGCCACACTCGCTCGAATTGCCGTCGAGTCATAGCTGGCATCGCCGCGGGCGTCGATAATGAAGTTGATCCGATCACCCTTGTTAACGGCGAGCTGAAACTTCTGTAGCCCGGTCGTACTAATATGGCCGGGTGTCGAGTCCACAGTTCCTGCAAAAAGATCGCCGCTGAGTCCGCTATTCAAATCAACATACCAATCGATTCCATTGCCGCCGTAGGGATCGATGTCGGTGAAGCTGTAAGTCACCGTCACCGTTCCCGTGATGGGCGCCAGGAAACTCAACACCGTATCCCCCAAGTCACCTAACGTGGAAGGATGTACAAAAATCGAACCCACAGGCAGCACGACGGGCCCACAACAGTAATTAGTTGTAAGTGGAACCGTGAGCTGGTTAGCGCCCAGGCAGGGGCAGAACTCGTTGCTCGAAGTAGCGAACCAATAGGTTTCCGGAACCGCCCCACTGCCGTCGGTCCATCCCGGAATCGGCGGTGCGGTATAGGTCATCAGCATGTAGTCGCCGTCTCTGGTCCCAGTAGTGTTAAAGCGGTAAGACCAGCGCGAACTGGGCGTGTTCACCGTGGAGGAGAAGTTCTCCGCCGCGTTGTAAGTTTGAGCGTACGCACCCGCCACAAAAACCGCGAGCACGATCCCGATGCGGGCCAAGGCCCCCACTACACCATAGCCTGATAAGTTTCGGTTGAGTTTTGAGTTGAGGCTGGTAGCGAGGTACGCTGCCCTTTGATTACTACTGTGGCAACTTATGCGGCACATATTTCCTCCTTCAGTGAGTTTGTTCCCAGGGGGAGGATTGTTGTTGAGCTCGAAGCATCGCCCCCTTGTCGACAAATGTCAAGAGCTAACTCGAGCCCCGTGTGGGCTCAACGGATCAGTTGCCGACTGCCCCCACTTCTCGCCTTCTTTGCGAGAAAGCCCCGCCCTGAGCGAAGCCGAAGGGTGGGATTCCACAACTCTCACGCGATGGGATATTGATTCTTCGCCGCCTCAAGCGCCGGGTCCCAACCCCCACCCCAGCCCCGACAAAACCCTCGATTCCCGACGCGCCCTCTGCCCCCAACGCGCTTAAGTTCATCCGTCACAGACAAGAATGCCTGACGACTGCCATGCTTATGTGGCTCGGACACTCTTGTCCGAGGCCTTTGACTCTGTTCTTGCTCTTGACTTCCATGCCCAAACAAACTCTGGACAGAAAATACGACTACCGCCGCCACCTCCCCCACTACCAGAAGGCAGGCCGAGCCCTCTTCGTAACCTTCTGCAAAAACAACCAAATCGCCTTCACTCCACAAGCCCGAGACGCCATCCTCCAGCACTGCTTGCACGACCACTGCAAACGCTACGACCTCCACGCCGCCGTAGTGATGCCAGATCATGTCCACCTGTTACTGAGCCCGTTGCGGGATGAAAAAGGTTGGCCGCACTCGCTCCCAGCAATCTTGAAGCTACTGAAAGGCACATCAGCTCGAAGTGTGAACAAACTCGAAGCTTCGTCCGGCCCAGTCTGGCAGGAAGAATCCTTCGACCACATCCTCCGATCACAAGAAAGCTTCGAAGAAAAGCTGGAATACATCCGGCAGAATCCCGTGCGCAGAGGGTTGGTAGAGAAATCGGAAAACTACAAGTGGCTGTGGATCGACCAACCAGCAGGGAACTAGCCCAACAGTAGCTCTTGCTGTTGGTGTTGCCCGTGTGGGTCGGACACTCTTGTCCGACGCCTTTGACGTTGATGTTGAGGTTGCTCTTTCCGAAACGTGATACGTTCGAACTTACTCTTGGCGAAATTGCAATTCCCAAAAGCGATGCCGCGAAAGGTCTTTCTTTGTAACTCGCCGCGATAGAAGGACACATCTTCGATCTTTCCATGATTGGATTCCGCTGCGTCAACGAGGGCAGCCGCGTCCCAGACATGGAGGGTTTTTCCTACGAGCAAGCCGGACGTCAATTGGACGGATGCCATTGGTTCGAGCCCACGACTTTACTCCCGGCATTATACGTAGTCGCCCCTACCAGAAAACTGCTAAGGGAAGCGGCTAGGAGTAGGTCAGGCACAGACCCCAAACCCAAAAGCGTCGGACAAGAGTGTCCGACCCACACGAGCATCGCTTATACTGGCTTTGTATATGGCCACAGACTCCCAGAAGACTTTCTATCTCGAAACCTTCGGCTGCCAGATGAACGTCCACGACTCCGAAAAGGTCATTGGCACGCTTATCCACGAAGGCTACCAGCAGGTACAAACCGTCGAGCAGGCTGACCTGATTCTCTACAACACCTGCTCCATCCGGGACAAAGCCGAGCAGAAAGTTTTCAACCGCCTCAACGATTACAAGAAGCTCCTCAAACAAGGCAAGAAATTCGGAGTCCTGGGTTGCGTTGCCCAACAGGAAGGCGAAAAAATCTTCGAGCGCGCCCCGCACGTCTCCTTGGTCTGCGGATCGGCCAGCTATCGCAACCTGCCCCAGATGTTGACGCAACTGGACGCCGTCCAACCTCAAGCAGCGAACTCCGGAAGCCGGAAGCCAGAAGCCGCGAACCTCGTCCGCATCACCGGCCTCGACGATCGCGAAACCGACGAATGCTTCGAAACCGAATTCACCGCCCGCACCAATCCGCATCGCGGATACATTACGATCATCGAAGGCTGCGATAAATTCTGCGCCTACTGCGTCGTCCCCTTCACCCGCGGCAAAGAACGCAGCCGCACCTCCGACTCCGTCCTCGCCGAAGCCCGCCAGATGGCCGATCTCGGCTATACCGAAATTCAACTCCTCGGCCAGAATGTCAATTCGTACAAAGACCCGGCAGGCGGATCTTCCGGAAAAAAGAAGACCTTCGCGGAATTGTTAGCGGCAGTCGGTGAGGTTCCCGGGATAAGACGCGTGCGCTTCACCACCTCCCACCCCCGCGACTTCGGACGCGACATCATCGACGCCATCGACGCCGTCCCCACACTCTGCGATCACGTTCATCTTCCCGTGCAAAGCGGATCGGACCGAATTCTGAACGCCATGCAGCGCCTCTACACCCGCGAGCAATATCTCGAACGTATCAGTTGGATGAAGTCCGCGAAGCGCCCCATCAGCATCACCAGCGACATCATCGTCGGCTTCCCCGGCGAAACCGAACAAGACTTTGCCGAGACTTTGTCGCTGCTGGACGAAGTCGGCTACGACGCCATCTTTACCTTTAAGTATTCGCCACGCCCTAACACCCCATCGCTTGCCCTTGACGATGCCATTCCCGACCAAGAAAAAGCCCGTCGCCTCGAAGCATTAATGTCCCATCAGAAAGAAATACAAATAGCCCGCTATCAGCGATACATCGGAGAAATATTAGAAGTAATGGTTGAAGGCAAAAACGAAGCCCGAAAACAGTTCATCGGTCGCACCAGCCACAACAAAACCCTAAATTTCACCGTCCCTGACACATCCGCTCCCGAAATCGGCACGTACGTCAAAGTAAGAGCAACCCAGAGTTTTCCCAACAGCCTTCTCGGAGAATTGGTGGTATAAAGGCGAAAGAAGCAGCGTTTCAGGAGCTCCCCATGGAAGTGGAAATGACAATCCGCGGCCTTTTGATGGATCCGGTTACTAATACGCCTATTGTGATTTTGAAGGATGTGGCGGGGGAATCGGTGTTGCCGATTTGGGTGGGGGTTTATGAGGCGAATGCGATTGCGCTGGAGATGGAGAAGGTGAACACGCCGCGTCCGATGACGCACGATCTGATCAAGAATGTGCTGACTGGGCTGGAGGCGCAGGTACACAAGGTTGTGGTGACGGAGCTGCGCGAGGATACGTTTTATGCGGTGATCTGGCTGGAGCGGAGCGGCGAAGTGATCAGTATTGATTCGCGGCCGTCGGATGCGCTGGCGCTGGCGCTGCGGGTGGATTGTCCGATCTTTGTGGATGAGATTGTGCTGAAGAATTCGAAGCAGGCGGCGAACATGTCGGACCGGGTGAGCGCGGAAGAGCTGCGGAAGTATCTGGAAGGGCTAAACGATGAGGATCTGGGCAAGTACAAGATGTGAAAGGACAGTGGCTAGTGGCTAGGTGGTCAGTGAGTAGCGACCAGTCAAAGCTTCTCAACTTTACATAATACCTGTTATCGGACATTGACGAAGTAGGTCACCTGGGTTCTCTCCCAGGCTTGCTGAGCTACCGCCAGGCCCAGTGCCCGGCCGGCTAAGTCCGCGGCCTGAAAGTGGATTCCTCCATAGCGGCGCGAGATGCCGGCTTCCTCGGCGGCGTCGGTAAAAGTTTCCCAGTGCAAAGTGATGGGGCGAGCGGGCGTAACTCCAGGCTCGATCTTCGAGCTGCCTGCGGGAATGGTGACTGAGTCGCCGAAGTGATCGCTTCCGGTCCAGAGTTGCAAAATTCTGGCGGCGGCGGCGCTGTAGGTACTGTGGCCAGAGACGAAATCCGGAAATGGGGGTGTGGGAGATGTTGCCGCCTGATATGGAAGCCACTGGGAGCCGTCCATGGCGACAATTCCCTTACCCGGACCGCCCCAGGCGCGAATGATTTTTCCGCGGAACAGAAATGGAATTGCGGTGATGGGGCGCACAGAGTCATAGGCGCGTTTTGCGTCCCAGGCGGCGATGCCTGCGTCGAAGATGGCGTTACTAAGAGCGAAAAACATTTTGACATCGTCGTCGAGCGTGTGACGATCGCGCTCAGAGATCCATTGCGCGAAGAGTGCCCAATGTCCGGGGGGCTGCACGGTGTGGGGGCCATCGTTCCAGTATTCGGCGATCATCTTTTGTTTGTCCGAGAGCCCGGCGCTGATGGCGACGAGTTCTTCCGCTTGTTCCTGATATTCCTTCGATCCGTAGGTTGCCGGACCGAAGCCGCCGATCAGCGGACGAAATTCGTCTCCGCTGGTCAGGGCGAATGGAGTTACCTGCGACCACTGTGCGCCGACGAAGCGTTGCGTCATCAGGTCGCCGGTGGAGTTGACGAAGGTAAGCGGCTGCCAGTGGTTGGGATCGGAGGGCGTTGCCCGTGCTGGTACGGGGCTGGGAGTGTTTGCGGGAGCGTAGCCCGTCCAATCGGAATATGGGCCCTGGGCGAGATCGCCTAGCTGGTTGGATCTGTCGTGATGGCGGTATTCGAGGACGGCGGCGCAGGCCACGTTGCCGATGCCGGTGGGGGTTTCGATGTCGGTGGAGTTGTCGTTCGGGTCGTAGCCGAGTTGCTTCATCAGCGGGATGTAAATTGAATTGGTGTCGACGGGCAGCACATCCACCAGAGCGCGATAGGCGGCATAGCTGATGGCTTGTTCTTTGTTGGTTAGCGTGCGTTCGGATGCGGGACGGCGGAGGGCGCCGCCTAGCTGAGTGCCTACAGCGCGCTCGTCGTAGGCTGCCCAGGCGTCGCACATGCAGGTGTGAACGATAGCCAGAGCGCGCGCTACCACGGGTGCACCTAGCTTGGCGTCGCGGATACCTTGGAGTGTGGCGGAGTTCCACTGCAGATCCAACGCCGGATCGCGCAGCGCGTCGGACCTGCCACACGCTAACAAAATCACGCCCAGCACTGCGAAATTCCAGATGCGCATGCGATTTTGCCCTCCCTCTTCGCGAAAGGGCGACGGTTCAAAAGGCGGCTTTAGCGTTCATTGACTCGGTGGAGACTCGCAAGGGCCGATAGTGCCATTCCCCTCGTTTCCGGATCGTTTGATTTTGAGGCTTCGATCAATGCATCTACAGCATCGTTCGTCTTCAATTGCGCAAGAGCGCCGATCATCAGTGATACAAATTCCCGCCTCTTCATTGCCTCAGCCAAGTAGGGAATGGCCACGGGATCTTTAACGAGTGAGAGTGCCTTCGCCGCAACCAGGGATGCTGCGAACGACTCCGAGCCATTGACGCGGGCCAGCAGCCCCGAGCACGCGGCCTTAAGCGCGTCGTTATCTCTCGGCTCAACGCGCAGCGAGAGCTTGGCGCTGACCCTCGACGGGAAACCCCGCAAAACGACGTCTATTTGATACAGACCCTGCTCCCCAAAGTTAAACCATTCATCCTCGACGACGGATATGGTCCTTTCTGTGCCCGCATCAACGTGAACCGCGTTGCTAAACTTCATTCCTTCTTGCGGCACCTCGGGGGACCGTTCCCAAGCGTGGCCACTTGGATCCACAACCTTTACCCAGACGTTCCTCCAATCGTAACCTGGGTCGAAGTCCAGGCTTGTCGACGGTGGACTCTGAAATCTGATATCCAGGATGACCGGTTCATGCTCGGTGACAATGCTTTTCTCGAGTGCGATGTTCGCCTCCTCTGGTGCGGGGGAGCTCTGCGCAGTGGCACCAACTCCGAGAAACAGGGAGACAACAGCGACGACTTGAGAAAGTTGGCGTTTCGCTTGTAACACAGTCCCTCCGATAACTCACTTTGGCCCCGCGGCTCAGGGCAGCGTGTATGTAGATGTTACACCCGTGTCGCTGGCTGAAACCGTTGCAACCCAGTTCCCGCCTGATTGTGCTACGGACCTCGTAATCGTATCTGCGTATATAGTGGTCCACGAGCCTCCGCTACAAGAATATTGGATGAGCTGCGTGGCGGTGAAGGAGTTTGCTACATAAGGTTTAACAAAACTTAGGTTGCTTACGTAATTGGTGTCTTCAGATGTACCGCCCGTAGCTGACGAAGGCGCTGTAATCGAGGGGTTTGGGTACGTGGATCCTCCTCCGCTCCCGGCCCACGGGGGGCTCGAAGGAACGTAGGGGTTGCTGCTACCGGGGTAGGTCACATTTTCCCGCATTGAGCAGTTTGACAAGTCGTTAAGGTTCCCATCGCTCGACGTCCACGCATAAAATCTAAATATCCCCAATACTCCGGTGCCAGCGTTTTCGGCGCTCGTAAGATGGAAATTGACCGGAACGGCGATGACCGGGAAAGAAGTCGAACCCACGGTAAGATTTCCGCTGTCGGAATTTGAAACCGTTGCGGTGATTGTGCCTGTGCCAGCCGACATCCCCTTGACGACGACGGCGGTGGTCTGTGTAAACGTCCCTGTCGGGCTAACTATCGAAGCTGGGCTGTTGATGGAGAGTGAAATAGGAAGTGTGTTCGACGCGGGTGAAACCGTGGCGGTCATTGTGGCCGTCTGTCCGACTGCGACGGAAGCAGGAACACCCGAAAAGGTTACCTTCGGCGTCGACGTTCCCGGCGCTTGAGGCGCTGACACCAGTGTGTCCGGACAAGTAGGCAGATCGTGGTAATCGTCGCTGCACTCTTCGCCATTGATCTCCTGGGTAGAGGTAGCTGTCAGGTTTAACGTACCCGGGCCTACTCCGGTAACTAGCCCAGCCGCTACGGTTGCGACGGTTCCATTGGAACTGCCCCAACTCGCCGATGCGGTCAGGTTATATTGCGTGCCGCTTTTGTACTGCACGGTGAAGGTTTCCTGGGTTGTTCCCCCTACACCAACCGCGAATGGATTGGCATCGATAAAACCTTCCACCGCCCCTGAGCAGGTGATACATATCGGCGTGCAGGTTGCCTTCTGTACGTTATAGATGCCGGCATCGATGGCCATCAGGATCCGTTGGTATTCGCCCTGCGGTCCCGCGATCTCGGCGCTGCCTTCTTTTACGGTGGGCGGAATCAGGTTGCCGTCGTCGTCCGGAATTTGGTTCTGAATGATTTCCGATACGTTCAGCATTTGGGCGGCTTTCGGATCGAGATGCAGCGGATACTTATAATGGCCACCGGAGAAGAACAAAGTAAGCACCAGATCCTGGGCCTCGTCGGCCGGGTTCCAGAGGTTGATCATGGTGTCGTCGCCGTTGGCCGTGCTCCAGTAGGATAGACCTCTGGCGGCGCTCTCTGAAACAACCTGCGGCCGCGCCTCAAAGACGTAGGTGTTTTTCTGATCCACGCTGCCGCCCGCCATTAGCAGAGCGCCATCCGAGCCTTGAAAATCGAAGACGAGGTTTACGCTGCCGTTGAAATTCTTGAGACTGCTGGCGGAGATCAGTGATGCGAGATTCAGATCCATTGCTGCGTAGGGGGCGACAGAAACCTGAGGAAGCTGGATGGAGCGCGAGGCCGCATTTTGTACCCAGTAGAGTTTGGGCTGAACTGAGTATGTTTGGCCTGTGAGGTTGCGCAACACGAAGTACGGAGTAAATCTTGTCCCGGCGGGAAAGCGCATCATGGGATCGGCCTCGCCTGTCATGAACCCAACCGCCGCGTAGGTGAGTGTCGCGGATTTTTCCGACGGTTTTGGAGGGCTGTGCAAAGGCAAATTGGCGGAAAAGCCCGTCGCCAGATCTTCGAGTCCGCCACGCACCAACAATCCGTGTTCAGGTCCGTTATAGGTGACGCGGATGCCTCCTTCGTTTGCGGGAGCCGACTGCATTTCGAACAGGTCCACGACCTTAGTGCAATGCGGAGAGACTGTGACCGTATGGGTTCCGAGGATATTTGACTGGTTGTCGAGCACCTGGAGATTCGCGGAAATTGGCTGCGCCACAGGATTCGAGAGCGTCACGAAGCCGGTTACATTGGGCTCGTGCTTCCACCAGATGCCTTCGAGCGCGCGAGGTTGGAAGGCATCACTTTGTGTCTGCGCGTCCGATGCCATGGCTGGCTGAAGGTTGTAGCTAAAGATTACGCTATGGAGAACGTCAACAGAACGCACGGTTACACATAGGGCGTCCCACGGCCAGTTGTAGTCTATTTCGACATAGCCTTTCAGCGTGGCCCACGGCGCGATACCGTTATCGGCAAGCGCTTGATTGATGTTCACGACCGCGGTGCCCGAGGGTTCCAAGTTCACATCCGCTAGCTGGTACTTGCGTCCATTGCTGAGGTAGAGGACGGGCGTAACCCTGATGGGAGCGACTTTGACGCCGTTCTTGATATAGATGGAGGACTTGAAATTGGCATCGACCATCCATAGCCCGCCTACCATCGAGCGCGGGACAGCAGGGCTGTGCCACTTGCCGGTGTAGGGCAGGGCCGGTGGAACTGGCTTGTGGGGAGCGAGTACTTTGGGCTGCTGGGCGGCGACACCGGTGATTAGAAGAATCGGAAAGGTGCACGCGAAAAAACTCGACAAACGTGCAGAGCGGAGAAACATTTCCCCGGCCTCCAAAAGGATTTGACAACTCGGTCCCTTGGGCCCGCGGTGCTGTCGCACCGTTACTCGGCGCAATCCGCAATTGCGCCGTTCAATGATTTGGAAAGCTACCGAGTGGAATGCGAGATCGGAACGACTTCGGGTTCCCTCTTGGTAAAGTGTCAGCGAATCTATATGAGTCTGAGGAGTGGGTCAACGGAAAAATGCGGGGCTGGGAGTGTTGATGGGAGCGTAGCCGGTCCAATCGGAGTAGGGGCCTTGGGCGAGATCACCTAGTTGGTTCGATCTATCGTGATGGCGGTATTCGAGGACGGCGGCGCAGGCCACGTTGCCGATACCGGCGGGCGTTTCGATATCGGTGGAGTTGTCGTTTGGATCGTAGCCGAGTTGCTTCATCAGCAGGATGTAAACCGAATTGGTGTCGACCGGCAACACGTCCACCAGCGCGCGGTAGGCGGCATAGCTGATGGCTTGCTCTTTGTTGGCTAGCGTTCGTTCGGATGCGGGACGGCGCAATGCTCCGGCTAGTTGCGTGCCGACGGCGCGGTCGTCGTAGGATGCCCAGGCGTCGTACATGCAGGTGTGGACGATGGCTAGAACTCGTGCGACCACGGGTGCGCCGAGCTTGGCGTCGCGGATGCCTTGCAGGGCGGCGGAGTTCCAGAGGATCGCCGGATCCTTGGCCCTTCGGCTCTGGGGCTCCCCTAAGGGCGCAACGGAGCCACAAATCAGTACCAACAAACAAAAGTTGCGTATTCCGCGCCGCGCAGCTATGGCAATAGCATTTCTGTTCCGCCTCATCATCGCAGAGCCTCACGGCGCGACTTTTACACTGACAGCGTTGGAACGAAAGTGGCCCATTTCGGGGAACGTCCGTTCTATTTGCACGGTGTATTCACCTGGGGTGGACATGTCGTACAGCTCCGTGATCGGAATCTGCTCACTGTCGGATTCGCCCGGCTTCAAGGTCACCAATATGTTTCTGCCCGTAATTCTGAGGCCGCTGCCGCTGCAGTCAATGACCTTGTCCATCCGTTTCTTGAACGACGTCTCGGGAGCAAGCGCACCATTGTTGGCCAGAACGGTGACCGAGTAATCGCAGTACCTCGAAGTATTATGATACGTGATCGTGCGATTGGACTGGTTTGTAACGGTAATCTGGCCCCCAACGCCGGACCCGCTCTTCGCGACCGGATTTAGCGCGGTCAACTTAAGCGATACGACGCCGGTATCGGCAGCGCCCAAGCTTGCGGCCATAAGCAGAACGAGGAGCGCATATCTGAGCATTAGGGTTGGTTACATAGGCGAATTCCCGCGCCGTTACATTGGTCTGCTGCGACGCCCCTTGCCCGTCGGAAAGGTCATATTCGAAGGTTAAGGTTCTGTCTCCCACGGTTGCGCTTTGGTCCATGGTCTGGATTTGGAATGTGGTGCTACTTGTTAAGCTGACCGTGTCGGATGGGTCGCTGGAGTCGCCGCAGCATGTTCCTCCGGTCGGTTGAGGGGCGCCTCCGCTTCCATTGCTGGCAAGATAGTGATTGCCCCAAAGCTCGTTTGGATCGTTCCCGACAAAGATGTAGCTTTTTCCAGTGACCACGAAGCTGACCACGTTGCCCTGAGCGCTGTTGGACATTTGAGTCTCTTGGCAACTGGATTGGCCGCAAGCCTCCATAGGGTAGGGCACATTTGGGTCGGTACCGGTGGTCGTGGCGCTTCCAGCGGCATGTCCCGTAACCAGGCCCCCGCTCACTGTGTAGACGCTGGTGTCGTTGCTGGTCCAATTTGTGGCAGATGTAAGGCTGTACTGGACTCCCGTGTTATATGTACCGAGTGCGGTTTCCTGTTGGGTGCCCTTCACTGCCATCGTGAAATCGAGAAGATCAATGACGAAATCCGTGTATCCGTCGCAAGTGGTACATCCGCCAAAGCACGTGGCTTTGCGTACATTGTAAATTCCAAAATTAACCGCAACCAGAATGTATTCATTCTCGGCATGGCTGCCGGCGATCTTTGCCGTGCCCTGATGAATCGACGGCGGTATCAGGTTTCCTTCGGCGTCGGGAACTTGGTTCTGAAGAATCTCGGACACATTAAACGCCCGCGTTTCCCTGGCTTCCATGTGCAAAGGAAGCAGGTAGTGACCGCCTTCGAAAAACAAGGTGAACACGAAGTCCTGAGCCTCGTCGGCAGGATTCCAGATTGTGATCATCGTATCATCGCCGTTGCCGGTGCTCCACTGCTGAAGCGACTTGGACACGCCTTCGCTGACACCTCTTGGGATGACCTCGAATACGTAGTTGCCCGTCTGGTCCACGCTGCCGGCGGACATGACCAGCGAGGCACGTCTGGTGAGAGTGTCGAAGGCCAGATTGAAAGTTCCATTGAAATTCTTTGGGCCGAAGAGGGTAAGCAGCGATGGCAGGTTTAGGCTTTCGGTCTGGAAGGGTTCTAGAGTTATCGGCGGAAGAGCGGCAGAGTGCGGCTTGCTTCCGGCCATCCACCAGATGGTTGGTGTGACTCTCAGCGGCGCGTCGGAGACGTTGCGCAGAATTGTGTACGGAGTAAACGTTGTGCCCGCCGGGAACAACATCATGGGATCGGCCGCGCCGGTCATCAAACCAAGCTCGGCAATCGTGTGGTGCTCGGGAGCGTCTCCAGAATGGGTCCCAAGGCCAAAGGTATTGAAGTTCGACGTATCCGCTTAAGGTGGCCCACGAGGAGATGCCCTTCTTTTGCAGCTCGTCGTTGATGCTGATGATGGCGAGATCGGCCGGCTGTATCGTGATCTCAGACAAGGTGTACTTTGCGCCGTTGCTGAGGTGAAGGATGGGCGTGACGGTGACCGGATCGGTTTCGACGATGTTCTTGATGTAGATGGAGGACTTGAAGTCGGCATCGGTCATCCACAGGCCGCCGACCATGGAGCGCTGTGTGGCGGACGATAGCCATTTGATCTGTTTCTCCGCCTTAGGCGGGATGGGCTTATGCGGGGCGAGCACCTTTGGCTGCTGGGCGGAGAGAGTGGTGGTTAGAAGCGCGGCCAAGGAGAAAGCGCGGCCAAAAGCGCGAGTGCGGAAGAACATTTTCCGGCCGCCAAGTACGTCTCAACAAAACTTGGTCCCTTGGGCCCGCGGTGCGGTGGCACCGTTACTCAGCGCAATTCGCAATTGCGCCGTTGAATGATTTGGAAAAGCTACCGAGAGAAATGCGAGTCGAAAGTCGGCGAGTGTTCTCTGGGTAAATTGGTAGCGAGTGTATGAGAGCTTTGGAGTTGTGTCAGAGAAAAAGTTAAAACCGGGTCAGAGTCAACGTCAAGGGCAAAGTCAAAGGCGTCGGACAGGAGTGTCCGACCCACACGAGAGCCTGGACAGTAGGGATTCTTCGACTCGCGCTCAGAATGACAGAAGTTCATTATTCAAAATCCCATCCTTTGCGTTGGAATCGGCAAAGGGTGGGATTTTGTGTCACGTATCAATTCGTTCTAACGCAACGGTTGAGCTAGTACGACCTTGGTAGGACGGCAGTTCCCTCGATCTGTACTGAGTCCAGGGCGTTGGGGTTGAGGCCGAGGGCTTTCAGAATGGTGGGAGCGATTTCCATGGTTTGCACCGGCGTGGTGACGGTGGCCGGTGGCAGGCTGGGGTTTGAAAGCAGCAGGATGACGTTGGTGTCGTCGTGAGAGAAGCCGCCGTGTTCGGCGAGTTTCTTGCCGCTGCCGGAGTAGGTTACGCCGACGTTGGGGGTTACGACGACGTCCGGAGAGCGCGGGTCGCCATCGGGAGGCACGCCGGGCGCGTTGTAGAGTTGGGTGATTCCGGCTCCGTAGAAGATTTGGCCGATGCCGGCGATGTTGTTGGTGGCGGGAGACTGGCTTTCGAGCATATCGACGACGCCTTGCGCGGAGCACTGTTTATCGAGCCAGAGGAGCGAGATGTCGTCTTCGGTGGGGCCGATGCCGGTCGGGTTGAGCGGCGATTCGGAGTAAGGCAGGCAGTTGGCGTTGGCGGCGATGGTGGCGGGCGAGGTGGAGATGGGATCGCCGGTAACGGTGGAGATGCCGAGGTAGCGCGACGAATCGACTGGGCTCTGGCCGTGTTTGGCGGAGATCACGATGAGGGTGGAATCGAGCAGGCCGTTCTTCTTCAGTGCGGCGATCATCTCGCCGATGGAGAAGTCGACGAACTCGATATTGCGAAGAAGAGCCGGGGTGGGAGTTCCCTGCGCGTCGAGATAGCCACCGGTGACGGTTGGAGTGAGAGTCTTCTCGATTAATTTTTGGCCGACGCTGACCGTCTGGAAATTCATGCCGAAGATCATGGGCACGGGAGCGAAGCCGGAGCCGTTGTGGGTCTTGCCATTGATTTCGTTCAGAATGGCGTTGACCTTTAGCGTGTCATAGCACTGGATGTTGAGGAAGCTGTCGGTCCAGGCGTTGGAGGAGGAGACGGCGGTTTGGTCGGGCAAGGGGTTGCAGCTGATGAGTCCCGCGTGAACGCCTGAGAGGTTGACCGGGATGGAATTGATTTCGGGCGAGTAGTAGTCGTCGACGTTGGTGCCGTTGCCGGGGCCGTTCACCGAGGTATAAGAAGGATGCTTGTCGGACCAGGCGATGTAGCCTCCGGCGGCATGAGCAACGCCGAAGATGGTGTTGGTGCGAACGAAGTTCCAGGGATAGACGGGAGCGCAGCCTTTGGCTGGGTCGCGAACCAGGCGCTTGGAATCGATGGATTGAATTCCTCCGTCTACTCCGGCTGGAGCGCCGCCGTTGAGCTGAGTTTGATCGATATCGATGCCTTCGTCGTACTCGGTGGTGGTTCCGGTGGGCGTGCCGTAGGGAACGCAGGGGCCAGCGGCCAGTCCGTTGCCGGTGGTTTGGGCGGGAGGCGCGAGCGAACGGTCATAGGCAACATCGTAGAATGCTCCGGCACTGCGTGGAGAGCTGCCGCTGACGAGAGCGGTGAGGCCGGGGAAGGAATCGGAAGGTTCGGAAGTCTGGGTCACAAGGTAGTTCACGCCGGTGGGGCTGAGGCTAGTGAGGTTGGGGCAGAAAGGTTCGCCTCCGTTGGCCCCGACGATGCCGTTGGAGCAATTGATGAAGTCGAGGGCATGCATCCCGTCGATGCTGATGAGCAGGACATGTTGGATGGAATTGGTCTTGTTGGGCTGATGTGCGGCCGGGCTTTGAGCTAGCGCCGACGAAGCCAGAGTCAGGAGCGCGAACAAGCCGAGCGCCGAAAGGGTCTTGCGAGAGAAATTCATAGCGTTCTCCAAGGGAGGGAATTTTTGGGATACCTCTTCACGGATACCAAAGCGGAATGAATGCCGGGTTACAGGTGTGTTTACAGGCGGTTAAAAAACAATGTGGGGAGTGAGTCGCGTATTTTAGGGATTGACTTTCGAGTGTGGTGCTGGGCGATGAAGTCCGTGAAGGTGGCGTCGGGGAGAGCAGGTTCCTCCACTGCGCTTTTCTTTCCCTGCGGGAAAGCGAAGCTCCGGTCGGAATGACAGAGAAGAACTTTTGGGTGACTGGATTACTCTACGGGGAAAACTATTTTGGGATGGAACAATGTTCCGGCGACGCGGGTAGCGATGGAGAGGAGTTCGGTTTGGCTGGCGAAGACTTTAACCTGGCGGGAGCGGGAGACGTTGGGGAGGTTGATGGGGCGTCCGCTGCGGATGCGGGCGGCGGTGGCTTCGTCGGCGGTAACGGAGGGGAAATGGGGGAGAAGTAGACGGGGATGGATGAAGAGAGAGGAGACGGTGCGAGGCTCTGTGGCGGTGGCGTCGGTGGGGTCGAGTGGCGGCGTGTTGTCGTCGGCGACTGAGATGGAGGTAGGGATTCTTCGACTCGCGCTCGCGGTGGCTCGCACTCGCTCAGAATGACAGAGTTCGTTTGATGGATGGATGGCGCTGGATTCGATTGCTTCGATGGTGTGGGCTTGGGAGATGTCGAATTCGGCGACGGAAGTGCGGCGGAGGGATTCGAGGTGAGCTCCGCAGCCGAGGCGCAGGCCCATTTCGTGGGCGATGGAGCGCATGTAGGTTCCAGAGGAGACACGGGCGCGAAATTGAGCGCGGTCGGCATCGACGGAGATGATGTCGAATTCTTTGATCTCGACTTCCACGGGATCGAGGACGACTTCTTTTTGTTTGCGCGCGAGTTTGTAGGCGGGGACGCCGCGAATTTTTTTGGCGGAGAATGGCGGAGGGACTTGCTGGATTAGGCCGCGGAATTCGGCGGCGATAATTTGGAGAGTGGCGAGGTCGGGATCGGGCCTGGGGCCTGATGGATAGTCGGCGGTTGTCCCTACATGAGATTCCGTTGTTCCTTCATTTATTTCCAACGGTTCGCCGTCAGCGTCGTAGGTGTTGGTGGCGAAGCCGAAGCGGATGACGCCTTCATAAGTTTTTTCCGAAGCGGTGTAAAACTGGGCGAGGCGGGTGAGCGATCCGGTAACGAGCGGGAGGACGCCGGTAGCGAGGGGGTCGAGGGTACCGAGGTGGCCGACGGAGCGCTGCTGTAGCACGCGGCGCATGCGATTAACCACGTCGTGGGAGGTCCATCCAGAGGGCTTGTCGATGATGATGACGCCGTTCATGAGAAATCGGGTGATTTTGCGATTGGGTGATCGGGCGATTGGAAATCAAATCGAGTAAGATGACCCGTTACTAAGTTAGCAGACTTCTCATGCTTCCTATCCGCGACGATCAGGTTCGATATAGCACGCCGTTTGTGACGTGGTTTTTGATCGGGCTGAATCTGGCGATTTTTTTCTTTGAGGCGACACTGAGTCCGCAGGACTTCAGGCTGGTTCTTCATCAGTTTGGAGTGGTGCCTTATCACACGGCGGCGTTGCTAGCGGGGTCGTCGAGGTATCCGCTTCCGGTGGTCGTACTTCCCTTCTTTACGTCAATGTTTTTGCACGGGTCGTGGCTGCATGTGATCGGCAACATGTGGTTCCTCTATATTTTTGGCGACAATGTGGAGGACTACCTTGGGCACTTTAAATATCTGGTGTTTTATCTCCTGGTGGGATTGATTGCGATGTTCACCCAGGTGGCGGTGAACATTCACTCGACCGTACCGACTGTGGGGGCGAGTGGGGCGATTGCGGGAGTGCTGGGAGCTTATTTTATTTTGTATCCGCGGGCCCGGGTGTTGACGTGGCTATTTGTATTGGTGATATGGGTGCCGGCGTGGGTTATTTTGGGATATTGGTTTGTGTTGAATTTTCTAAGCGGAACGGCGAGCGCGCTGGCTATGCAGGGTCGGAATGTAGGAGGGGTGGCGTTCTGGGCGCATGTGGGGGGATTTGCGGCGGGGGCGATGGTGGTGAAGATTTTTGGAGAGCGGGGGCGAAGATATCCGTATGCGGTGGGATAGGAAGCCGAGTGGGAAGCACACGGCATTACGATCAAAGGCAAAACAAAGTCAAAGGCGTCGGACAGGAGTGTCCGACCCACACGAGCAAAGGCCACCCCAGGGATCAAGAGCGATGGTCAGCACTGACTATTTTTTCGGACGCGATTCCGGGGGAACCAGGCCGGCGATGCGGTAGTAGACGACGAGTTGGCCATAGTGTTCGCCGGAGTGCTCGATGAAACCATAGGCCATGTCTGAGACGCGGATCTGCTGGTGCGCGAAAGGATCGAGCATCATGTCGGACATTCCTTTATCGCCTTTGGCCTTGATGGCGGCCGCTCCGTCGGCGAAGGCTTTTTTCACAAAGCTGACAATGTCAGCTTTGGTTTTGAAGTCGGCGCGCTTGGGATCTTCTTCCTTGGGCATCGGCTTGCCCATGGCGGGATCGGTGAAGAAATAATTTGCATTGGCGGCGTGAAGGAGTTGTTCGGCAAAGGTGCGCTGGGCGGGTGTGGGTTTGAAGTCGTATTTATCTTCGGGAAAATCTTCGGCCATGGCGATGAGCTTGCGGCCAATTTCGTTCCATGAGGCGAGCACCGCCTGGGACGGGCTATCCGCGGGTTTGATGGCAGCGTCCTTCTTCATATCTTGGGCGGAAGCGGGAACGGCGACGAGGGTCGCGGCCAATAAGGCGGCGGCGAAAAATAGAAGCTTGCGCATCATGGTTCCTCCGAAAGTATTCTGCGTTGAGCGACGCAATCTTAGCGGGAAACTCTCATTGTGTAAATGACTTTAAGATCAAAATCTTCCCCACAGAGGGCACGGGCCACACAGGGTGAGACTGTTTTGTTAAGAGCTATAAACGACCTAGATTCCATTCGGCCGCTGGCGGATCAGCGAGAGGAATTCCTGGCGAGTTTCCTGTTCGTTGCGGAAACAGCCAAGCATCGAAGACGTGACGGCGGCAGAATGTTGCTTCTCGACTCCGCGCATCATCATGCATAAATGGCGGGCTTCGATGACGACGCCGACGCCTTGCGGCTCGATTACTTTCTGGATGGTTTCGGCGATCTGGGTGGTGAGGCGCTCCTGGATTTGCAGGCGGCGGGAGAAGAGTTCGATTAAGCGCGGAACTTTGCTGAGGCCGATTACTTTGCCATTCGGGATGTAGGCGACGTGCACTTTGCCGAAGAACGGCAGCATGTGGTGCTCGCACAGGCTGAACATTTCAACGTCTTTGACGATGACCATTTCGTCGTAGGGTTCGGTGAAGAGCGCGCCTTTGAGCAGGGTTTCGGGGTCTTCGTTGTAGCCGCGAGTGAGGAACTGCATGGCTTTACGGACGCGCTCGGGAGTTTGCCGAAGGCCTTCGCGGTCGGGGTCCTCGCCGAGGCGGACGAGCATTTCCTGGACGAGGTCTTCGAAGCTGGCGCTGGTGAGAGTGGAGGACGGTTCCGTTTGCGATTTCATGAGTTTCTTGAGATTGAGCGATTTTGCGATTGGGTCATTTGCGATTGAACATTAACATCGAAAGTCAACAGCGTGTCTTGCCTACGGTTGTCAGCCGGTGTATTCGAATGAATTCATCATCGTCTCTTCCAAGCGTACTCTTTCAAGATGCGCGTGAGTGAAGCCGCGCCGCACTATTTCGTAGATCTGAATGCAAAGATTTTCCGTGGTAGGCACTTCTTTGGCGAATTCCTGCAGGGTATTCAAATTCTCGTGATCGAAGCGGGCGAGGACTTCCCTTTCGATGAAGGAGTCGAGATCGATGAGGTTGCAGACCATTCCGGTGTGCTCGTCGACCTGACCGCTGACGGTTAGTTCGATGGTGTAATTATGGCCGTGACCGTAGGGATTGTTGCACTTGCCGTAGGTTTCCTTGTTTTCTTCGGCCGACATGGCGTCGCTGTGGAGGCGGTGCGAGGCGGAGAAGAGGTAGCGGCGGGAGAGATGGGCTTTCATAATTCAGCTTCTAGCTTCTGGCTCCTAGCTTTTGGCTTCGCTTCATAGTTCACCGTAGAAATCTACGAAGAGATCTGGCGTTTCGTAGAGGCGAATGCGGTGCAATTTGGCGCTTTCGAGTTTGGGGGAGAGGCGCTGCCAGATGGCGATGGCGATGTTTTCCGTGGTCGGGATTTGGTGGAGAAATTCGGGGACTTCTTTATTGAGGAAGCGATGGTCCATGGCGTCGAGGACTTCGCGGTGCATGACTTCTTTTAATTGTTTGAGATCGACGACGAAGCCGGAGCGGGGATCGACTTCTCCTTTTACCGTGACTTCCAGTGTGTAGTTGTGGCCGTGGCCGTTGGGGTTGTTGCACTTGCCGAAGACGCGGAGGTTTTCTTCCGGAGTGAAGGCCGGATTGTGATAGACGTGCGATGCGGAAAATTCGGCTTTGCGAGTTAAGTAAACCATAAGAATCAGTGGCTAGGTGTCAGTGGCCAGTACGGTTCCTTCCTCAGAATATTTGCGGCCTTTCCAATTTACATTTCCTTTGGCGTGCGCCCTGGCCGAGCGCAGCAATAAATATGAAAACAGTGGGAGGCCGAAGATGGCCAGCAGATTTGCGTCCCAGGAAAAATGGGCACGGCGGATTCGCCTGAGAAGAGATGTGTACAGCATCACGGTAAGGATTGCAGCTACTACGCCGGGGCGTACATGGCCACGGAATACTGACATGACGGCGATGGCGAAGCTGGCCACGATCAATACGAATTCGATCACGCGCAGCACAGCCAGCCGTACGGGCGAAGGAAATAATAACGCGAGATTCTTGGTCCAGCCGTCGCGGAGTTGGGAGAAGGTGCGGTACATGCGGGTGCGGACGGCGTCGGCGGCGAAGCGGAAGAAAATCCTGCGGCCGGATTTTTTTACGGCGCGAGCCAGGGCGACGTCTTCGAGGAGACTGGCGGCGATGGCGGCGTGTCCGCCGACGGCATCGTAGGCTTCGCGAGTGATCAGGATGTACTGGCCGTTGGCGGCGGCTACGGGGGAATTTGGATTACTCACTTCCGAAGGACGGAAGGTGGCGGCCAGTTCGGCGAAGATTACGGGCATGACCGCCTTTTCACAAAAGCTGCTGACGATTTGCTGGGGCGAGCAGGAGAGCATGGTTGCGTGACGGCGGGTTGCCTCGGCGATGCTTCGAGCAAGGGAGCCGGGGAGATGGATGGTGTCGGCGTCGGTGAAGAGGAGCCACTGGCCGCGGGCGATTTTCGCTCCGGCGGTGACCGCATTGTTCTTGCCCGTCCAGCCTACGGGGAGCGGGCCGGCTTCGATCGTACGAATTTTATTTTGTAAAAATGAACTGGCGATTTCGCGGGTGCGGTCGGTGGAGTGGTCATCGACGACGATGATTTCGAAGGTGACGTTTTCTTGTGCGAGCAGCGAATCGAGGCAGGTTTTGAGAGAGGCTTCCTCGTTGCGCGCGGGGACGATGACCGAGACGAGTGGGTCGTTCGCGATGAGTGGGGACGCTGTTGGGGTCGCGGGCATAGGGCGAATCTATTATTATAGCGGTGTGCAACGCATGATTCGGGTTTTCGGCTCTTTCGTTATTATTCTCAGTTTAATTGCGCTCGGCGCTTGTTACAGCGGCTCGCGGCCACCGCGGATCGGCGTGGCTGCTCCGGACTTCACTCTGCATGATTCCAACCATACCGTTACTCTGAGTCAATTTAGAGGGCAGGTGGTGGTGCTGAATTTTTGGGCGACGTGGTGCGCGCCCTGTGTGGAAGAGGTGCCGTCGCTGGTAGAGATGCAGCAACGCATGAAGGCAAAGGGCATAACCGTGCTGGCGGTGAGTGTGGATGTGGACGACAGCAATTACCGGCAATTTGTGAAAGACCACTCGGTCAATTTATTGACAATGCGGGATGGCGATCAGAAAACCAATGCCTTGTATGGGACGTTCAAGTTTCCCGAGACGTATGTGATCGACCGCAGCGGCGTGGTACGGCGCAAGTTTATTGGCGCAGTGGATTGGACGGAGCCGGATGTGATCGAGTATTTGGGGAAGTTATAAGCTCACCACGGAGACACAGAGGCACGGAGAAATCTCCGCCAAAACCACTCCACTAATCCACAGGTTTTCTTTCCTGTTGAGTCATTATTCATTCACAATTTTATTTTCCGCAGGCGGAGGGCGTTGGTGATTACCGACACGGAGCTGAAGCTCATGGCAGCGGCGGCGAAGATGGGACTGAGCAGCAGTCCGAAAAAAGGATAGAGTACGCCTGCGGCGATGGGCACGCCGATGGCGTTGTAGATAAACGCGAAGAAAAGATTTTGGCGGATGTTGCGCATGGTGGCCTGGCTGAGTTTGCGGGCGCGCAGGATGCCGGTGAGGTCGCCTTTGACGAGAGTGATGCCGCCGCTTTCCATGGCGACGTCGGTGCCGGTGCCCATAGCGATGCCGACGTTGGCTTGCGCCAGCGCGGGGGCGTCGTTGATGCCGTCGCCGGCCATGGCGACGACTCTTCCCTGCCCTTGCAGTTTGCGGATGACTTCCAGTTTTTGTTCGGGGAGGACTTCGGCTTCGAATTCGTCGATGCCGAGTTTTTTTGCGATTTCGGCTGCGACGATTTTGTTGTCGCCGGTGAGCATGACGATGCGGATGCCGTGAGCTTTGAGGTCGCGAAGAGCATCCGGAGTGGATGTTTTTACGCGATCGGCGACGTCGAAATTGCCGACGTATTTGCCGTCTATGGCGACGCACAACGGGGTCGCGCCCGGCATCGTACTTCCGGTAATGATCCCAGGCTTTTGAAGAGCTCCGACCTCGACCATCAGGGTCGCGCTGCCGACCGCGACTTGTCTTCCATCAACGACTCCGCGAATGCCTTTGCCGGTGACGGATGTGAATTCCTGCGGTTGGGAAAGTTGCAATCCGCGCTCGGCGGCGGCTTCAACGATTGCTCGGGCCAAGGGATGTTCGCTGGCGCGTTCGAGGCTGGCAGCGAGACGAAAGAGTTCGGGATCATCTTCGAGAGGCTGCGAGACGCCTGTGAGGCGCGGCTTGCCTTCGGTGAGCGTACCGGTTTTGTCGAGGACGAGGGTGTCGACTTTTTCGAGAATCTCGAGCGCCTCGGCATTTTTGATGAGCACTCCGGCGCGGGCCCCACGGCCTACGCCTACCATAATCGCCATGGGAGTGGCGAGGCCTAGAGCACAGGGGCAGGCGATGATGAGCACGGCGACGGCATTCACCAGGGCATGCGCGGGGCGCGGCTGCGGACCGAGCAGAAGCCACGCGAAGAAAGTAATGATTGCGACCGCCACGACGATGGGTACGAACCATTTCGCAACGCGATCGGCGAGGCGCTGGATGGGCGCGCGGCTGCGTTGCGCCTGGCCTACGAGTTGGACGATGCGGGCCAGCAAGGTTTCCGAGCCGACGCGCTCGGCACGCATGATGAACGATCCGGTGCCGTTGATGGTGGCGCCGATGACTTTGCTGTCCTTATCGTTATCCGGCGATTTCTCCACCGGCATGGATTCGCCGGTGATCATCGATTCGTCAATCGAGCTCTGGCCTTCGAGCAGGACGCCATCGACGGGAACTTTTTCGCCGGGCCGCACGCGCAGGCGGTCGCCGGGTTTCACTTGGTCGAGTGGAATGTCTTTTTCTATAATCTCGCCCCCGGGAACCTCGCCACCGACTCCGGCCACAACCAGCCGCGCAGTTTTCGGTGAGAGATCGAGCAGGGCACGAATGGCGGCGCTGGTGCGACTGCGGGCGCGCAATTCCATGACTTGGCCGAGAAGGACAAGAGTGGTGATGGCGGCTGCGGCTTCGAAGTAAACCTCGGGATAGCCTCCCATACTGCCAGATCCGCTGCGCAGCGATGCGGGAAAAATCTGCGGCGCGAAGGTAGCGATGACGCTGTATCCGTAGGCGACGCCGGTGCCCATGCCGATCAGGGTGAACATGTTGGGGCTGCGGTTGAGGAGCGAGGTCCAGAAGCGCTGAAAAAACAGCAGGCCGCACCAGAGGACGACGGGAGTGGCGAGCGCGAATTCGAGCCAGACCAGATTGATCTGCACGCCGTTGAGGTTGAGGTCGAGGTGAAGGCGATAGCCGAACATTGCGCCCATGGCAACGGCGAGGAGCGGCACGGTGAGTGCGACTCCGACCCAGAAGCGGCGAGTCATGTTGCGGAGTTCGGGATTTTCTTCGACAGCCGCGGTGACAGTGCGGGGCTCGAGGGCCATGCCACAGATGGGGCAGGAACCGGGGGCGGGGCGCACAATTTCCGGGTGCATGGGGCAGGTGTATTCGGTGCGCGTGGAGGCGACGGGAAGTTCGGGTTCGAGGGCCATGCCGCAGGAGGGGCACGGTACGGGTTTGGTTTCGCGGACTTCCGGACACATGGGGCACACGTACGCGGTCGTGGGCGGAGGGGATGGTTTGGCTGCGCCGAGCGTGATTAGTCCAGATGATGCTGGCGGCGAGGGCATCAGATATTTGGTTGGGTCGGCCTTGAATTTTTCCAGGCAGGGCGCGCAGCAGAAATAGAAAGTCTTGCCGTGGTGCGCGTGGGAGTGTTTGGCGGTCGCGGGATTGACATTCATGCCGCAGACGGGATCTCGTTCAAGAGCGACAGCGGGCGGATTGGAGGGATGGGTTGACATCAATCTCAATCAGCAGTGGCTAGAGACGAATCGTACATAGCTCGAATGTACATGGTTCGAATGTACATGGTTCGAATGTACATGGTTCGAATGTAAACGGTTCGGTACGTCATTCGGTACAGGGTTCGATGGAGGATGCTTTATATTGGATTCAGGGCCGAGCCGGGTCCGCAACCGTTTCATGAATAGCTAAGGATATCCGAATGACCTACTTGGACGTGGTTTTCCGTTATGGGGCGGCGCCGGGCGAGAGCGCGCTGCGCGCCATCGACGGTATGCGGGAAGTTTATGGAGTGCGCGGGGTGCAGTTCAACGAAGCTGAACGCACGGTGCGGGTGGGGTTTGATGCTTCGCGATTGAAGGCGGATGGGGTGGCAAAGCTCTTGCGACAGGCCGGAGTAGACGTGCGAGAGCAACTGGCTTTGGCGTAAACGGTTGAAGGGGGGAAAATTGGGGAGGGCTGTTGCGTTTTCTGCCGAAAATGCAAGGGGCGTCCAAGAGAACCTCTGGCCGAAGTCGTCCTTGGTACGCCCCGTTGCGCGCCACTTCGTCTGGTATAGGTATAAGCAGATGGCTTGCCATTCTCTAAGCCACTCAAAAGACAAGGGTGGGGTTTTGCGGGCTTTGTAGGAATTGCCCTGCCACTGGAAAGAATTACTGGAGGCATAAGGCGATTGCAAGGAGGGGGCCGAAGGGACTGTTGAAAAAGCTTTTGGTGGGAATAGGTTGGACATTGCCAATGATCTCATCGTGTTCCACGTCGCGAGAAGTTCCGATATAATTCTTATACGGCCGCAACGTAATCCAAACTGAAATACGCGCCCTTAGCTCAGCTGGATAGAGCGTCTGGCTACGAACCCCTTTCGGGCGTCCAAGCCGTACCAAGCCAACCCGTAACCTACTGAAAACGTTAGAAGGCACCGCCCCGATTATGTGCTCTCTTGGGTCTGAATTGGACCCAGAACCCGCATAGTTTGTGCATAGGCGGTACAATTGTTTGTCCGGAAAAGGGATGCAAAGGTGGTCATATCGATCTCGCCCAGAGAAGGTCTGGCTTACAGCGGTTTCGTCGTCATTCGGGGGTTCGCTCCTCACTCTGCTTCAATCGTTGCCGCAAGGCGTCTTGGCGATGTCGATAGCGTTGAAGGTCTTGATCTCGTTCAAACGCTGATTCCGCGTGCATTGCATGAAGCCGCGCCCAACACATATAGTGGCAACTTCGGTCGTTCCATCTTTCCGCTTCACACGGACCTCGCACATTGGGCAAGACCACCCCGGTATGTGACATTACGTTGCATCAGCGGCGCGCCCCACGTTGCAACGCTTGTCTTGGACGGGCAGGCGCTCGTCGCTAACGTGGGGGCGGACGCACTTCGTATGGCGCTCGTGCAGCCCCGGCGTCCAATGCGCAACGGCAAGCAACTTCTCCGGCTTCTTGAGCGCTCCGGCGATTCCTCGCCCGACCTCATACGGTGGGATGGCCTCTACCTCCGCCCCGCATCTAGCATGGCCGCAAGTGTTTACGAAATGGTCCGAAGTTTTCTCGCCCGTGCAAAGCCAACAGAGGTCGCATTACTAGAGCCGGGTGACACACTGATAATTGATAATTGGCGATGTCTGCATGGCCGTTCGTCAGCAGTCAAAGACGCGGGCATGAGGCGTATTGATCGGGTGTATCTCAAGGAGCTTCGATGACGACGAAAGAAACAACTGCCGCTAAAGTCAATCACCCATGGTCCGCAGACGCCCTGCTCGCGAAGGCGCAGCGGTACGCGCAAGACATGGCTGTCACATGCACCGGAAGACTGGCAATTCGGCCTAATTTCGACCTTCGTTTTGGAGTTCCTAGCCCGCGCAGCGCTTTCGAAGATAAGTCCTACACTTCTTGCGGACCGGCTGGCGGTTCTGCCAGTCACAAAAGTGGTTCAGTAAGAAACTAGCGGGCTAGCGGGTCATCGGGCTAAGGATGTTCGCCCGCCGCAGGAGGGAGCGCAGGTAATTCGGGTTGTGGCTTCTGCGGGGCAAGCTCCGGTAGCGGCTGCATTGGCCCTTCCACTTGCACCGGACCAACCATTGTCGTGGGTACAGGGCGCATCCCACTGAGAACCTCCAACCACGCCTTCCGAATCTGTTCTAATTCTGCTTCCACATCCGCATAGCCTTTTGGCACATATGTGTTGTCCCGCAAAGCTGCTTTGTCAATGCGTGTGTAACCCAAGCTCTGCCCCATCAAGTGGGTAAGATCCACGAGAAGATCAAATTTCCTTTCTCCCCAGCGCGCAAGGTCATCACCTGGCATATTTCGGTGGTTTAGGTGCGACGCGTAGAGCCGCCAAGCTGCCAGCACATTCTCATCGTCATAAAATTCCACATGAATGCTGTTGAGGGCGTCCACATGGCTTGGTGCTAGTGGAACTTTGAGCGTCATTATCAGCTTTCGGAAGATTTCCAGCTTCCGGTTGCGGCGTTCTCGACGGTCATCGCGAAGCCGCTGGGCCTCGAACGCGAGAAGTGGGCCAAAGATAATCGCCAATATCGTCAGCCAGCCTTCCAGATTGATTCCTAGAAACATAGATAGGAGATGATGGAAAGATACTACTACAATAAAGCAGAGACTCATTTCAGCTTAAACATTCGGGGCAACGGTGAAACCAATGGTCGAAGGTTTTTGGATTCTACAGATTCAGACCCCACAGTACACCAGTGGCGGCGTGTGCGTTTTTATCAACGGTAAGATATTCGGCGGTGACAATGGCTTCACGTGGATAGGCACTTACGCCGGTGACGACCGGCTAATAAAGGGCCGTGTCCACGTCCACAACTTCGACCCCGCCATTCCAAGTGTGCTAGGCGTTCCGGGCGATTATGAGATGCATTTCTCGGGCAACGTAAAGGGAGACACAATCACTGGCACGGCAATGCTGGCCAATCAGCCGCAACATAACCTTGGCGTTCGTTTGACGAAGAAGGCGAACCTGTAGAGGGAAATAATGGATTACATCAATCAAGGGCCGACCATTTGCGAAACTTGCAACACAACCTCACAAAAAGGAGCCGAGGGCATTCTTTGCAAATGCGTTGGTAAAGGCTGGCATGAACCCGGCCCGGTGCGAGCAGACGCTGAAACCGAGGCTCTCCTAACGCTTAAGGGTTTCATATTGGCAGGTTGCGGGTGGTATTACTGGCTGCCAAGACAGTCTTTTGCTAACCATTTTCTCAAACGGCAGTTGGCATTTGGATTACTCGGAGCAGCCAGCAATCAGCAATTTGGAAGGATTTTCTCGCGTCGCTTCCCGACGTGCTCGCTCCCGGCCAGCTTTCTACTTAGGGGGCCTAGCAGAAGAGGTTGCCGCTCTGGCGGTCAAGACGTTACAATGATTTTTCGGCCCGGCAATGCCAGTTCGCGCATAGAATACGCATAGTTAGCCGAAATGAGCGGGGAAGAGCGGTCGCCAGTTCGTTCCAGTCCCTTGCGTTTCTTATAGTTAAAAACCTGCGCCCTTAGCTCAGCTGGATAGAGCGTCTGGCTACGAACCAGAAGGTCGGGAGTTCGAATCTCTCAGGGCGCACCATTCAACATCTTCCCAGCGATGCGATCTCACCTTTACGCATCCCGGTAAGCCACACGAACAAGGTGAAGTCGGAAAGCTCTCCCGGAAGATGTGTCATTACTCGCCGAATCTCTGCCTCGGAGAAGAAGCCACGCCGCACATCGTCGCTTTCATCCAGCCTACGAATCCTCGGCGCTGGAAGTTCTGCGAGCGTATAAGCTTGCTTCAAGAATTGGAACGCTCGATTGATCGACGCCTTCGCGTCACCGTCTGCGAGCCGCTTCTCAACATACCGACCCATCGGGCAAACCACTTCGCCTCTACCCGATTCCGTACAGATACCTTGGCGGCAATGACGAACAGTTCAAGCTCTACCTGCCACAGCGGGTACATTCGAGGTTAGTGGGACGAGGCACGGAGAAAGTTTAGTAGGGACGGGTTCGTTGAGTTGGGGATGGTGCAGCTAGAAGCAGATTCCTCCTGTCTCGCTTCGCTCGTGCTCGAGATGGCGGGGAGACGGCGATCTCTCGCGCGTGGGCCAGCGCTATGAACACATTAGCTTCAAATCTACGGTATGATCTGGTACACCGTACCGTAGCCGTAACGGCCGCCGCCATAGTAGGTGGTTCCATACAAACTTCCGGAACTATCGAGGAGGAGCCCCTGTTGCGGCTGCGACCCGTCGGTCGTACTTTCAAACTGGTGAAGTATAGTTTCCTTCCAACTTCCGCCAGTCTGCGGAGTCAGCTTGTAAACCGTGCCACAAAGGGATGCGCTGCAGCCAACACCTCCATTCATTGTGCTGCCATAAAGGTTTCCTTCGCTGTCGAAAACCAGAGCCCCCTGCGGGCGGGCCCCGTCGCTGCCTGAGGTAAATGTGTGAATGGTTGTCTCTTTCCACTGGCCGCTTTTTGTCGGCGAAAGCTTGTAAACCTCCCCGAAAAACTGTGACCCCGCTTGCCACGCTGTGCCGTACAGATTCCCATTTTCATCGAAGGTTAACTTCGAATATGGCCCGCCGAAGGTTTCTAATGTGAACCTGTAAATCGGAATCAGCTTCCATGTGCCATTTGCCTGATGGGACAGCTCATATACCCCGCCGAAGTTCGGATTCCCTCCGAAATATCCAGGCCCGTAGAGGTTGCCTTTACTGTCAAAGACGACTCCCGCAATTGGCGCGCTCACGGGATTTGAGTAATTAAACGCATAAAGCACACTTTCTTTCCAAGTCCCATCAGACTGCGGACTGAATTCGAAAACTTCGCCATCGAAACCGGTAGAGTCCGCAAAGGTGGTTCCATAAAGGTTGCCGGCGCTGTCCCAGGTCAGGTCGCCGTTTGGAATTCCCTCCTTAAAATTGAAGCGATGAATCAGGCTATAGGAAAAAGTCCCGTCGGTTGCCTTCGTTAACTCGAAGAGATAGCCGAACTCCAGGCCAGAACTCTGCCACACGCCGTAAAGATTTCCGGCTTTATCGATCGCGAGAGTGTCGATGGGATCTGGTGGAACAACCTCACCCGTTACGCAGGTAGTGAAGGAGTAAAGAACCGTTTCCGTCCATTTACCACCTGAGTTTGGGGAGAGTTCGAAAACCGTACCGCAACTTTTGGCTCCGCCGCTGGTCGTCGTGCCGTAAAAATTGCCGTTGCTATCCGCAATTAATCCTGAGCGCGAATTTGCGCCGTGCGCGCTGGTAAAGGAGAAAATCACGGTTTCTCCGGCTTCGCAAAACGAAGTGCTGAACAGAGCAAGGAGTGCAAGAGCGACGATTTTTCCCTGGATCGAAGTCAGTCTCGCCCGTAATTTTTCCACCATGTGCTGTTCCTCTTCTAAGTTCTAGTCGCGTCCTCTCCAGAAGCTGGTGCCGGGCGCACCCAGCGAAAGCAGGCCCAAGCTCGCGGGCTGTGACGATGTAGTCTCCGGTGCTGTGCCACCGGTCTGTCCGGCGACGATGGGCTGATTCGGTGTGCTCTCGTAAGCGTAGCCGTAGATGCTGGGATAGTAGTTGGGTTCTCCGTAGCCGATCAGTCCCGGGTAGGGGAACTTGACGCGCGCCCAGCCGTAATGAACTTCTCCGTCGATCGAAAATTTCAAGCCGACATATGCGTACTCGACGTTCTGCCATGCTCCGGAGTTTCGTGTGCAAAAGTCGCTGTTGCACGATTTAATCGCCATGTAAGGGCTGCCCGACGCAAACTTCTCTTGCGGCCCTATTTTTACCCCCGCCGGCACGGCAGACGCGGTTGCCGCCATTTGACCCTGCACCACCTCATTGCCGGGCTGACCCGGTACCACTTTCAAGAGAAACTTGATGTGCGTTGTAGTAGCGACGAAGGTCGAGGAAAAAAACCGCAGCGTGGATGACATGGCAAAAGAGAAGTCGGCTACGCCGTCCTTGTTAAGGTCGAGTGGCGTGAACACAATGCTCTGGTTTGTTTGAGCAACCGCCATGGGCGTGTTGGACGGAGTGTAGATGATTTCGGCTTCGGCGGGCAGAGCTGCCGATAGCAATCCGGCGCTGGCTGCTGCGGTGTAGGCCAATAGATTTTTTTCTAGGTGGCGCCCCAGCCGCGCGGTGGATCGGTTGAGTGGTTTTACTACGGTGCGGGCCTTTGGAGACATGAATCACCTCGGGTGCGGAACACCGATCAGGGGAGAACTGCTTCGGCGAGGACTCGACTATTATCTCTCGAATTGCCGCGATGTCAAGGGTTTCGCGGGTCTGGTAGTGGTGCAGTTTGTGGCTGTCACCGCCACTGTCCGTCTTTTGTCCGTAAACACAGGCCGGCACGAGGCCACAAGCGACTAATGGCGGCAGAGATTGTCCACTGTTTCATTGTACTTGGTTGCTCGGCGTGGTTTAGTCTGTAGAACGAAATCGGGCTACGAACCAGAAGGTCGGGAGTTCGAATCTCTCAGGGCGCACCATTTCACGTGGCCTTTATTCGTTCAGAAGGGCTTTTACTTCCCAGAGCGCCTACTCAAGATGACAAGCAAACCGGACTCTAGCCGGCGCTGGAAAGCGCTGTGCTAGCGAAAAACTTCATGCTAATCTGGGCGTATTGTGCGTGAGGGACTGCTCGAGATTTTTCATGAGGAACACCGGCAATTGCGTCCGGGGACGGCGCTGCCGGAGTTAAAGATCGAATTCTTCGCCTTCGCCAACGTTAACAACACGATCCGATTGCGCGAGGGACGGCTGCTGGTGAGGCTCTCCGATCTGCTGGAGGGCGCGCCGGAAGGGGTGGTACGGGCCATTGCCCACATCCTGCTGGCCAAGATGTACCGCAAGCCCATCGACCGCCTCACAGTCGGCGCGCTACCGGAAATATGTGGGCAGCCATGATGTGGTAAACAAGGCGCATCTGGTGCGACAAATGCGTGGGCGCAAGCGGCTGCGTTCTCCGCAGGGGCATGTTTACGATCTGGACGCGATCTTTGAGGATTTGAACCGGCGATTTTTTAATGGATTGATGGGGCGGCCGCGCATGAGCTGGAGCCCGACGCGGACGCGGCGGATTCTGGGGCACTACGATCCGGCGCACAATGCGATTGTGATCAGCCGCATTTTCGATCACCCTGCGGTTCCCCGCTTCGCCGTTGAGTACATTGTTTATCACGAGATGCTGCATTTGAAACATCCGGTAAGGCTGCGCGGCAGCCGGCGGTGCGTGCACTCGGCGGAGTTCAATGCGGAGGAGAAGTTGTTTCCGGAGTGGGAGCGGGCGGAGGCGTTTTTGAAGAGATTGTGAGGGAAATTTTTGCCACAACATCAGTCATCGACTCATTTGGATGGCGGCGCAGTTTGATAAGGAAGCGAGCCAAACGCGCGATTATTGTGTCGCAAAAAACGCGACACACCGCGCGTCTCGCCCAGATCCTTCGCTGCGCAAAAAGCGCTCGTTCAGGATGACAAACAAACTGCATTTTCTACTCACTCGGCCCATTTTCATGGTATTCTCCCTTGTCGTCAGTCCCTCCCTCCCCAACCCCATCTTCAGCAGAGGTGTATTCATGAAGTCCACTGTCAGTTTTCAGAGTAAGTTTTTTATTGCGGCGGCGATTGTCCTGGCGCTCGGTTCGGCTGCATTTGCCGGTACCGAAAAGACGTTGCACAGCTTCAATGCGGCGACGGGGAACGGACCCACGAACGGCGTGATTTTCGACGCCGCGGGCAATCTCTACGGCACGACGTCCCAAGGGGATAGCAAGACCTGCAACAATAACGAATTCGGCTGCGGCGTGGTTTTCGAAATGAGCCCCAAGGCCAACGGGACCTGGAGCTACAACGTGATCTATGAGTTCACCGGCGGAGTGGATGGTTTGCATCCCTCAACCCAGCTGGTGTTTGACGCCGCCGGCAATCTGTACGGGGCGACCTACGGACCGATCAACACTCATGCGAGTTATGGCACGATCTACGAATTGTCGCCCAACGGCGACGGTACCTGGAAATTTTCGTTGCTATATACCTTCCCCGGTGGGAACGGCGGCGGGCAACCGAATTGGCTGGTGATTGACGGTTCCGGCAATCTTTACGGCACCGCCCAGGAGGGCGGTTCGTTTGGACAAGGGATTGTGTTCGAACTAAGTCCCAGCTCAGGCGCGTGGAAATTTTCGCTGGTGCATACCTTTACCGGCTGCCAGGATGGCGGGCTGCCGCTGAGTTTGGCCTTCGATGCCAAGGGCAACCTCTACGGGACATCGGAATTAGGAGGGCTAAAGTGCTCTCCAAGTTCGGGAGGGACGATTTTTGAGCTTATCCCAAACAGCGGCGGGGGCTGGCACGAAAGCGTGCTGGATAGTTTCGACGACGGGCCTAGCGGAGGAGCTACGCGCAGCCTGATTTTCGACACCGCGGGAAACATGTACGGGGTCGGGTTCGAAGGCGGGAAAAACGGCCAAGGCGTGGTATTCAAGCTGACTCCGGGCTCCAACGGAAAGTGGAGCGAGACTGTGCTGCACAATTTTAACGGCCAGAATGGATTCAGGGCTCAGTCGCTGATATTCGGGAGTGGCGGGGAACTGTACGGATCTACAATGAACGGCCCGGTGGATTCTGGCCTGGTATTTGAAATGGCAAATCAGGCCGGTGCGCCGGAAACCATTGTTTGGCAATTCACCGGTGGGACGGATGGCAATCAGCCCCAAGGGCCGATCATTTTGGATCAGGCGGGGAATATCTACGGCACAACTAGCGCCGGCGGAGCATCCGGCGCGGGTGCGGTATTTGAAATCACGCCGTAAGAGTTCAGGTGAGCCGACGGCCGCGGAATCGTTTCACACGGCCAGCTGGTAAAGAAAGAGGCGCTCAGCGAACCGTCGTTCGTTGAGCGCCTCGTCATTATTTATCCTGCTTGCTTGGCCGGCCGCGGAAAAGTTGCTTGCCAGCCTGAAGCGAACCTCAGCGGCTAAAAGCCGCGTTGATTCTGCGTGAGTCACGGCACGACCGAGGTCGTGCCCTTCCCAAATCTTCCGCAACAGAGTTTTCCGGCAGCCTACTAAGGCACAAAGGAGAACGCGGTGCCGGCTCTGTTCTCGCCACCGCCAGCCCCAGTCGTGCCGTAGAAGGTTGTCCCGACCAGTATTAGTTGCGTGTCCGGATATTCTCCGTCCGTTCCGGCCAGGAATGAATAGAGAAGGTGCTCCGTCCAAGCGCCACCTGGAGCTGAAGGCGGAGTCAACTCGAAGATGGTACCGCAACCGGTCACGCCACAATTTGCGTTGTTGCCGCCATATTCCGTGGAGCCCCAAAGATTACCCGTGCTGTCGAAGGTCACCCCCGTAGGTACTGAACCGTCGTTGGCCGGCAAGCCCAGGAAGGAGTAAAGAGTATTCTTCGTCCATGCGCCTGCTCCGGTCGGTGGCACCAGTTGGTACACGGTACCGTCCGAGGAGCCGCTGCTGGTGGTCGCGCCGTAGAGGTTTCCGGTGCTATCGAAAATCAAGGAGGAATACGGAGCACCTTCTATCTCGGGATTAAAACTATAGAGAAGGGTTTCTGTCCAAGGGCCGGAGCCCGAGGGAGTTAGCTTGAAAGCGGTTCCCGGATAGCCCAAGGTGACTCCATAGAGATTGCCAGCGCTGTCGAGGATTAGGTTGTCTCCTGGCTCGTAACCGTCGGTGCTGCCGCCCTTGAAAGCGTAGATGGGAGCTTCGGTCCAGACTCCGCCGCCGGTGGGTGGGGAGAGTCGATAGACCACTCCCTGCTTGTGCGCGCCACCCTTAAACGTGGTGCCATAGTAGGTGCCTCTGCTGCCTTCGGTGAGTCCGGAGGATGGGGTAAAGCCAGCCGCGCCGTTGACGAAGGCGTACAGCACGGTTTCAACCCAGGGCTTTCCGGGAGAAAGTTCAAAGACAACGCCGACGCCGTTGACGCCGCCTTCCGAGGTGGTTCCGTAAAGCGAGCCGCCTTTGAGCAGCAACGTTCCACCCGAGGGTTGTCCGCCATCGTCAAAACCGGTGAAGGAGTAGAGAACATCTTCGGTCCAGGATCCGCCTGGAGACGCCGGCGGAACCAGTTTGAAAACGGTTCCCCAGCCGTGCTGGCCACCCGTGGCCGTAGTGCCGTAGAGAGCGCCCTTGGCATCGGCGATCAAGTTGGCGTTGGGAACGAATCCGTCATATTTCTCGGTGCTTTGGAAGGCATGAATGACGGTTTCGGTTTGGGATGATGCGCGCTTGGGAGTGATGAGGCAGGTTAGGGTAAGGGCGATCATCGTCAGCGTGAGCGCTGATCTTGTGGATGGCCTGCTCGTCCGCATAAAAGAGTTCTCCTTCAATGTTTCGATTTGCTGCGATGCTCCTATCAACAAGTTTCCCTGTATGCGATCGCTTATTAGCGGACACAGGACTTCCCTGGACGACGGAGCGGGAGGGGGAGAATAAATCGAGAGGAGTGTAGCACGAGAAAGATTCTGCGACAAACGGGCAAGTCTTGGGATGGTCATGCAGGAAGGAAACGAGCCAAACGTGCACACACCGCGCGGCAAGCGCATGTCAAAAAGGTGGAGGTAACGTCTGAAAGCAGACGCTATGCAGACTGCATGTAGTACTTGACCCTCCGTTTAATCCCACATTTCGCCGTGCGATGCAGATGGCATGCATTCGTGACCTAGCGGATTGACTCGTTTGGCGCGGACGGCATATCCTTTAAAGTTGAAATTGAAATTCATTTTCAAAATCGGATCATCCAAGTAATCAGCTGGTTATAAATGATTCAGGCATTCATTATTACATTGCGGGAGGGGGTCGAGGCGGCCCTGATTGTGGGGATTACGCTGGCTTATCTCGCCAAGATTGGGCGCAACGACTTGCGCAAGGCGGTGTATGCGGCGCTGGCGGCGGCTTTTATCGGAAGCATTGGTGTGGCGATTCTGCTCTCCAGGCTGAATCTGAATGAAGATGTGTTTGAAGGCTGGGTGATGCTGGTGGCCGCCTTCTTCGTCATCACCATGGTGATTTTCATGATGAAGGCGGGGCGCAAACTGAAGGGAGAAATTGAAAGCAAGGTTGGGCTGCTGACGGGCGGCAATAAGAATGCGTGGGTTGGACTGTTCTTTTTTGTGTTTCTGATGGTGCTGCGCGAGGGCGCGGAGACGGTATTGATTCTGTCGGCTGTGTCGCTAAATTCGACGGAGTTGATGAGCTTTCTGGGGACATTGCTGGGTGTGTTGTGCGCGATCGCGTTCGGCGTGATGTTTGTGAAGGGCAGCGTGCGGATCAATTTACAGAAGTTTTTCCGGGTGACGACGGCGATCTTATTCCTGGTGGCAGCGCAGTTAATCATTGCGGGACTGCATGAGCTTTCGGAGAGCGGTGTGATTCCATCTTCGAAGACGGAGATGTCGATTATTGGGCCGATCGTGAGGAACGATCTTTTTTTCTTCGTGACGATTGTCGCTCTGGCCGCGCTGATGGTGCTGTTTGACGCCAAGCGGCGCGAGCCTGTGCTGGACGCCAGCTCTCCGGCGGAGCGGCGGAAGGCGGCGTGGACGGCGCGGCGCGAACGGCTTTGGATGGCTTCGGTGTACGTTTTTTCTTTCATGTTTATCGCCATGCTGACGGCGGAGTTTGTTTATGCCAAGAGCCAGAGCGCGCTCTCGCCGGCAACGCAGGTTAGTTTCACGAATGGGCGGGTAACAATACCGCTGGCGCAGGTTTCCGATGGAGATTTGCATCGCTATCAGGCGCAGGAGAACGGGGTGGAAGTGCGTTTCTGGTTGTATCAGAAGCCGGATGGGAAGATCGCGACGGTGTTTGATGCTTGCCAGATTTGCGGAGCGGTGGGCTTTTATAAATCCGGCAATCTGATTGTATGCAAGAACTGCGCGGCGCCTATCAATTCGCAGTCGGTGGGAACTACGGGCGGATGCAATCCGATTCCGCTGAAGGCGACGCAGACGGCTGACTCCGTGACTATTCAGGAGGCGGACATCGCGGCCGGCAGCCACGTGTTCGAAAAGCAATAAGGAATGTTCGTCCGCCTGGTTTACGAATCCTTCCGGCGCCAGAAGCGGCGCAAATTGCTGGCGGGCGCGGCCATTACGCTGGGCGTAACCGTGGCGACGGCGATGATTGGAGTCGCCACCGATATTGGCGACAAAATTAACCGCGAACTGCGCACCATTGGCGCGAACCTGCTGGTCACTCCGCAAGAAGATACGCTGGATGTGGAAATTGGCGGCGTGAACCTCAAGCCTCCGAGCGATGGAGCTTTCCTGAACGAAGCTGACCTGCCGAAGATCAAGGGCATTTTTTGGCACAACAACATCACGGGATTTGCGCCGATGCTGCCGGTGCAGGTCACGCGGGAGCGCGACGGACGTACGGAAAATCTCACGCTGCTGGGCACTTACTTCGCGAAGAAAATTGCTTTTGGAAAAGAAGAATTTGTTACCGGGGTGCGGTCGACGCATCCGTGGTGGAAGGTTTCCGGGGCGTGGCCGGATGATTCATCGCGCGATGTTTTGCTGGGGGAGCGGCTGGCAGCGCGGCTTTCGGTGAAGGCAGGCGAAGAGGTTGCGGTTGGGAATCGACGGTTGCGGGTTAGCGGG
Source organism: uncultured Acidobacteriaceae bacterium (assembly GCA_963818235.1). GTDB lineage: Bacteria > Acidobacteriota > Terriglobia > Terriglobales > Acidobacteriaceae > Sulfotelmatobacter. Next base: position 859,056 of record CAWFRI010000002.1, on the reverse strand, counting down.
ATTCTTTCCACGGGCGGCAGCGAAGACGATGAGATCGTGGCGCCGCTCGCGCTGGCGCAGGAAATTCTTGGCAAGCCGGGCGCTGTGCGTCGGGTTTATGTGAGCGCGTTGACGAAGCCGGAGGATGCTTTTGCGCGGCGCGATCCGAAGAGCATGTCTGGCGCGGTGTATGACCGCTGGTACTGCTCACCGTACCCGCAGTCGATTGCGTTTCAATTGCAGGAGGCGATTCCCCACTCGCACGCCGAACAGATTCGGCAGGTTGCGCAGAATGAAGGCGCGGTTCTGACGAGCATCGAAGGGCTGATTTTCCTGGTTACGCTGGCTGCATTATTTGCTTCGGCGTTGGCGGTTTCCGCGGCGATGGCTACGGCAATTTTCGAGCGGCGCGCGGAAGTGGGGCTGATGAAGGCTCTGGGCGCGGGACGACTGGCGGTGGCTTCCGTGTTTTTTGCGGAAGCGACGCTACTGGCGTTGCTCGGTGGTGTGGTGGGTTTTATTGCCGGAGGATTGTTGGCGCATCAGATTGGGCGATCGATTTTTAATTCGGAAATTACGATCCCGCCGGTGCTGTTGCCGGTGATTCTGGCGATTGCGGTGATCGTCACATTTGCGGGAAGCGCCGCGGCAATTCGTAAAGCGGTGGAAATGGATCCGGTGTTCGCACTGCGAGGCGAATTGTGAGCGGGGGCGTATCGCGATCGGCGGAAGAGGTAGCGGCGGCCCGGGCAAAGTCTCCGCATACTTCGATGTTTGTGCGGATGCTGGTTCGGGCCGCTTTGCTGCGGCGCGGGCGGGCATTATCGGCGCTGTTGGCCATGGTAGTGGCTGCGGCCGTGACTACGGCGATGCTGAATCTGTATGTGGATGTGCAGGCGAAGTTGCGGCGCGAGTTTCGCAATTATGGCGCGAATATTGTGCTGGTGGGAAGAGAGGGCGCTTCCCTTCCCGCTGGGGCTATGGAGCAGGTGGAGTCTACGCTCGCGGGGCGAGGGGTGGCCGCGCCGTTTGCGCTGGTGGTGGCGCGCAGTGGGGATGGGCAGCCAGTAGTCGTTGTGGGTACGGATTTTGAACGGGTGCGGCAACTGGATCGCTGGTGGTCGGTGAGCAACTGGCCTTTGACGAACCCCACCCTTCGGCAAGCTCAGGGCAGGCTTTCTCGCGCAACGGACGCTCGAGAAATGGGGCACCCAGATACGGAACAGGCGTTGGTTGGGGTACGGGCTTTGCCTGTGGTTTCGCCGAGAAATCAGCCATTTGATTTAAGTTTTCAGGGTCACACGATTCACGTAACTTCTGCTGGAACTGTGCAGACGGGCGCTGTGGAAGACAGCCGCGTTTATCTATCCTTGGCGGATTTTGTGGCGTGGACGGGAGTGCAGCCTTCGACAATTGAAGTTGCGGCTATGGGCACTCCTGAAGAAATCAGTTCGATGCTGCATCAGCTACAAGGAGCGGTGCCGGTGGCGGAGGTGCGGCCGGTGCGGCAGATTATGGAAGGCGAAGCGCGGGTGCTGGGCAGGACTCGATCGACTTTGCTTGCGGCGGCGGCGCTGATTATTTTGACGGCGGCGCTGTGCGTGCTCTCGACGCTGATGGGATGGGTGTTTGACCGGCGGCGCGACTTCGCAATTTTGAAAGCTCTGGGAGCATCGAACCGGATGCTGAACGGATTTTTCGCAGCTGAGGCGGCGGCGCTGGGGGCAACCGGGGCGGTGATCGGGTTTGTTCTAGGGGTTGGAATTGCGGCATGGATTGGGCGCGTCAACTTTCATTCTCCGGTGACGCCGCGTTTTAGTGTTCTACCTTTTATTCTGGCTGGTAGCATGGTGGTGACATTGCTTTCGGCGATCCTTCCGATCTCTTTGCTGCGCCGGGTGCAGCCTGCAGCGATCCTGAGGGGAGAGTGAAATGATTCAGATCAAAGACGTCGCCAAGCTCTACCCTGCCAAGGGTGTGGGAACTCCCACGTCTGGCAAAAGCCGCGAGACATGGGGCACCCACGACAAGGAGAATTCTGCGATCCATGCGCTGGATCACATCTCTCTTGATGTAGCGCCGGGCGAGTGGCTTTCGATCATGGGACCTTCGGGCTCGGGTAAATCGACGCTGGTGAATCTGATTGGCTGCCTGGATCGGCCGACCACGGGGGAAATATGGCTGGATGGGCAGAATATAGCGGGTATTTCGGCGAACGAGTTGAACCGGGTACGCGCGGAAAAGATTGGTTTTATCTTCCAGCAGTTTCATCTGATTCCGTTTCTTACCGCGGTGGAGAACGTGATGCTGGCGCAGTATTTCCACAGCATGACCGATGAGAAGGAAGCGATGGAAGCGCTGACTCGCGTGGGTTTGGGCGACCGGGCGCATCATTTGCCGTCGCAACTTTCCGGCGGAGAGCAGCAGCGGGTTTGCATTGCACGCGCGTTGATTAACGATCCCAAGATTATTCTGGCGGACGAGCCGACGGGAAACCTTGACGCGTTAAACGAAGAGATTGTGCTGCGCCTTCTGCGCGAGTTTCACCAGCAAGGGCGAACGATTGTGATGGTGACGCACGATCCTGTGGTGGCGCGACTGGCTGACAGGCGCATTGAATTTCATCACGGCAAAATCGCGTCGCAGGAAGTTTTTGCGATGGCCGATGAGGAGCAATTCGACGAAGTGCTGGAAGAGTTGTGGGTGCTGGGCGAGCATGGCGAGATTGCCGAGGTCGAGCGCATGGAGGTTCACGGAGCGCTGCCGGTGAGTCTGGCGATTGAGAAGATGATGCAGATGGGGCTGGTGATTTCAGCGCCACATCCGCCCGTGGCGCATGGGCACAAGCCATTTGTGAATCCGTGTCACGATGCGTTGAAACCCGTATCGGCTTCGATTGGCGATGGCACGCTGATTGTGGAACTTACGCCGCGTGGGCGCGAGCGCGCAGGAAGCATCATTCGACGGCATCGCCTGGCGGAGCGGCTATTCACCGATAGTTTGGCGATGGATAGCGAATCGGAGATCGAGCAGCAGGCTTGCAAGTTTGAGCACATTCTATCGCCCGAGGCTACGGATAAGATATGCACTTTCCTGGGACATCCGCGAACTTGTCCGCATGGTGCGCCGATTCCGCCGGGGACGTGCTGCGGAAGAGACTCTGAGCTAGAAACGACTTCCTCGACCCGCAAGCACGCGTAACTTCCGCAGTCCTGAATTTCCCGCGAACAATACTGATCATGTTTCGCCGCGCCGCCGCGCTGGTATCATCAGAATTCAGCCTCAATCATGACCCCACGGCGTCCGACCATCGGCGTATTTGATTCCGGATTCGGCGGGCTCACGGTGCTTAAAGCTTTACTTGAGCTTATTCCGGAGGCCGACTACAGCTATTTCGGGGATACGGCGCGACTTCCTTACGGATCGAAGTCAGTGGAAACGGTGGCGCGATACGCCGTAGAAGCGAGCCATTATCTTGAGGCGCACGGAGCCGAGGTGCTGGTGATTGCCTGCAATACGGCTACGGCGCTGGCGCTCGACCGGATTAAAGCTGCTGCGCATGTGCCAGTCGTCGGGGTGGTCGAGCCCGGAGCCGAGGCTGCAGCTTCGGTCAGCCAGAACAAGAAAGTTGTGGTGATCGGCACGGAGGCTACGGTGAGCAGCCATGCCTACCGGAAGGCTCTGGAGGCGCGGGGACTTGAGGCGCGGGAAAAGGCTTGTCCTCTGCTGGTGCCTTTAGTAGAGGAGGGATGGGTAGAGCATTCGGTGACCGAGGAGGTGGCGCGGATTTATTTGGCAGAGGCTTTTGGCGACGGGTTCCAGGAGGCGGATGCGCTGGTGCTTGGTTGCACGCATTATCCGCTGATCAAACCTTTGCTGCGTCGCGTAGCGCCAGGGCATGTGAGCCTAGTGGATTCGGCTGAATCGACGGCGGGTGTAGTCGCTCAACGGTTGCAACAGCTTTTGACGGCTAACACGCTGACTGATGTGGAGCGAGGATCAAAGCCGCGGGTTAAATTTTTTGCGACAGATTCAGTGGAGAAATTTCGGCGGCTGGGGCAGAGATTTCTGGGCCGTGTTATTGAAGATGTCCAGCATGTGGATTTGAAAGAATAAGAGGCCTCAGAAGTCGCGCCGTTGCAAAGTCGCGGCGGATCGAATATCCAGCTTTGCGGGCAAGATTCGGATAGCCTTTCAGGCCACGCACAAATACTGTGTCCAAGCGGCCGTCCAACCGCTCAAATCGGAAAGCACGATGCATCCCCTCGATAACATTATCTGGCAAGCCTTAACCACGCGGCAGGCGGAGTTCGCCGAGCGCTTCGGCTTGGCGCGCCGATTTATGCCGGAGATATCGGCTCTGGCGGGATTTGCAGAGCCAACTTCGGAGGGCTATGAATCGCTGGCGAGGCTGGTGGAAACGGGTGGGACGATCAGATTGTTCCTGGAGATGCCTTACCAGCCACGCGCTGGCTGGAATCTCGTGGCTGGCGCCCCCATGGCAGAAATGGTTTATGCGGGCTCCGGAATGCCGAACTCGCAGCGCTTCGATGCCGAGCTGCGCGCGGCGGACAGCCGAGGGCGGCTGTCCCCACATAAGACAGATCCGGAGATCGTCGAACTCGGTGCCGTGGATTCGCCCGACATGATGGAACTCACGGCGCTGACCAAACCGGGTCCCTTCAGCCAACGGACGCATGAACTGGGTACTTACTTAGGAATTCGCCACGAGGGAAAACTGATAGCCATGGCGGGGGAGCGGTTGAAGATTCCGGGACACACGGAAGTGAGCGCCGTCTGTACGCACCCTGAGCATACTGGTCATGGGTACGCGCGAAGTCTAATGACGGAGGTGATGCGGCGCATCTGCGGCCGCGGGGAGACACCGTTTCTGCACGTTCGGGAAGCTAACGTGCACGCGATTGCGCTGTATCACAAGCTGGGGTTTAGCCGGCGCGTGCTGTTGCACTATGCGGTGCTGCAAAAACTTTAGTTGTTAGGGAAAGCTGAGAACCAAGAGCGCGAGTTCCTCAGTACAGGTGAAAGTCGACTTCGACTGCCATTTCAACATTGACGGGATGGCCATCCTTTTGGCCGGGTTCGAAGCGCCAGGTACGGACGGTCTCGATGGCTTTTTCGTCGAGGCCCATACCGAGGGAGTTGACGACGCGAATGTTGGTAGGTTTGCCGTCGGCGGCGACCACGATCATCAGGGTGCAGGTTCCCTGATATTTTGCCTTGCGGGCTTCTTCGGAGAACTCGGGATCGGGCGAATAGATTGGCCGGGGCGGAGTGACTCCGTGGCCGGGGCGATAGGTGCCTCCGCCGGTGCCCATGCCTTCACCGGGGCCAAGGCCGCGGCCCGTACCTGAACCTACGCCACCACCTTCACCCGAACCTATGCCGCTGCCGCCGCCGGTACCGTTTGACGGAATCACGGCGGAGGACTTCGGATCGCCAAAGTTCGGCATGTTCTCGTTCTGGGCGATTTTAATTTCGGGCGGGACCATAATGGTCGGCTCGACTGCCAGCTTGGGATTGAGATTGCGGATTACAGCGGCAGGCGGCGTGATCTGCGCCTGCATGGAAAACTTGGGCAATTTTCCCTGCGAAGCCTTCAGGATGTCGTGATCGCCGCCACCGCCGCCGCCGCCGGCTTGAGTCTTGGAGGGCTTGAGCGGAATGAAATCGCCGGGATCGATCAGCTTGGTTTCGGACTGGGGCTTGGCTTCGACCTTGGTGATAAAACGATGCGCCCAAAGCGTACCGCCAATGATGAGTCCGATTACGACGACGTGTGCGGCGGTGGAACCGAGGGCGCCGTTTTTTTTATAGTTATAGAAGCCCCAGATGTCTTTGACCGGGATGGGCTTCGATTCCAGCTTGAGGGGTGGAAGCTTCTTGGGGAAGAAGAAGTCGTCGAGGCCGCGGAATAGGGATTTATAGAGCGGCTCAAAGGTATCGGGAGCGAGCAGGAGGTGAAGCTCGGGTTCCTGTTCAGTGGGTGTCGGCTTAATTTCTACAGAAGACATGTTCCCCGATTCGGTGTCCTGCAGTCGGACGGGTAAACGGACTTAGCCCGACCCGACGCCCTGCTTACACAGATGATTGCTCTATCCAGCGAGTTGCCTGACGATGCGGGTCCTTTGTTTCGCGAGTCCAACAGCCATAACCAGCGGCTGAACGAGCTTCGGGCCCACTTCCTCTTCAAAAATTGTACATCTTGCGGGCTAAGATTACGAAGTGTATTTCGATGTGCGGGGTGGGATTAGAACTCCATCGAGCATCGCTGCGCCTGGACGGCAAGTTCATGCGCAGCCTCCGCATTAGACGTTCCGGATGCTCCTCCCTATAATGAAACGATTGGTACCGGCGCAGTTTGAGGGTGCGACTGTGTGCGAGTGGGAATCCCTCGTCCCGCTCGTGAAAAACGCGGGACTTCGGGATGACGACGGAGCGGCGCGATGGTAGAAAGTTTCAGATTGAGCCAGTACCAAAAGATTCAACCATTTGGGAGAAGCCAACCGAGTGCCGCTCGAACTGAAAGCGACCATCAATCTGCCTAAAACCGCCTTCCCGATGAAGGCCAATCTGCCGCAAAACGAGCCCAAAATGCTGGCTCGGTGGGAAGAGTCACGCATCTACGAGCGCATCCGCGAGGCGCGCAAGGGGTCGCCCACCTACGTTTTGCACGACGGGCCGCCCTATACAAGTGGGCCGATCCACATGGGTACGGCGCTGAATAAGTGTTTGAAAGATTTCATCGTCAAGTCGAAGACGATGTCCGGATTCGACGCGCCGTACGTGCCGGGGTGGGATTGCCACGGGCTCCCGATCGAAATCAAGGTGGATAAGGAACTGGGCGGCAAGAAGTTGCAGATGCGTCCCACGGACGTGCGCGCGGAGTGCCGGAAGTATGCGCAGAAGTTTCTCGATTTGCAGCGGCAGCAGTTCAAGCGCATTGGCGTGTTTGGGCGCTTCGATCGTCCGTATGCGACGATGAATCCGCAGTATGAGTCGGTCGTGTTGTCGACTTTCTTTTCGTTTTACGAGAAGGGATTCGTATACAAGGGGCTGCGCGCGGTTTACTGGTGCATGCATGACGAGACGGCGCTGGCCGAGGCCGAGGTCGAGTACGAGAACCACACCAGCCCGACGGTTTACGTAAAGTATCGGCTGCTTGACGATCCGGCGGGCATCGATGCGGCGCTGGCGGGAAAAGCGGTATCGACGATTATCTGGACGACGACTCCGTGGACGCTACCGGCGTCGATGGCGGTGGCGTTTCATCCGGACGAAGAGTATGTGGGGTTGGAGTCTGGCGGCGAAGTCTACATCGTCGCGGCCAAGCTGGCGAAAGATGTGGCGGAAAAGTGCGGGCTTGTGGATGCGCGTGAGATCGCGCATTTTCCGGGGCGCAAGATGGAGCGGTTGAATTTTCAGCATCCGTTTCTGGAGCGGAAGATTCTTGGCGTGCTGGCTGACTACGTCACCATGGATACGGGAACGGGCGTGGTCCATACTGCGCCCTCGCATGGTGCGGAGGATTTTATTACCGGAGTGAAGTATGGGCTGGACGCCACCAGCAATGTGGATGAAAAGGGGATTCTGCGCAACGGACTGGCGGAGTACACCGGGCAATATGTGTTTAAGGCGAATCCGATCATTATCGAGCTGTTGCGGAAGCGCGGTGCGTTGCTGCACTCGGATACGACCGAGCATTCGTATCCCCACTGCTGGCGCTGCCATAATCCGGTGATTTTTCGGGCGACGGAGCAGTGGTTTATTTCGATGGAGACGCCGATGCCGTGCGGGTCTGGGGACCGAGGTTCGGAAAATGACACTTTGCGGCGGCGCACGCTCGAAGAGATTAAGCATGTGAAGTGGGATCCGGCGTGGGGCGAGGAACGGCTCTCGAACATGATTGCCACGCGTCCGGATTGGTGTATTTCGCGGCAGCGCGTATGGGGCGTTCCGATTGCGGTGTTTCTGTGCGAAGGTTGCGGGAAGCCGCTGAATGATCCGGCGGTGAATCGCAAGGTGGTTGAACTGTTTGCTCGAGCGGGTGCGGATTCGTGGTTTACTTCTGAGCCGGATTCGATTCTTCCGGCGGGGATGAAGTGTCCGCATTGCAGTGGCGGCAAGTTTGAAAAAGAAACCGACATCTTCGATGTATGGCTGGAATCCGGTGCGAGCTATCTGGCCTTGATTAATGATGAGCCTTCGTATCCGTGGCCGTCCGATCTTTATCTCGAGGGCGGAGATCAATACCGCGGCTGGTTTCAATCGTCACTGCTGTGCGCGATGGGGACACACGGCACGCCGCCTTATAAAGGAGTGGTCACGCCGGGTTGGACGCTAGACGAAAAAGGCCAGGCGATGTCGAAGTCGCGGGGTAACGATGTCGATCCCGTGGATATTTCCGACCGACTGGGCGCGGAGGTGGTGCGGTTATGGGTGGCGTCGGTCGATTTCCGGGAAGACGTGGTGGGGTCGGAGCAGTTAATGCAGCGCACGGGAGAAACCTACCGTACGATTCGCAACAATTTGTTCCGCTATGTGCTGAGCAACCTTTACGATTTTGATCCGCAGCGCGATGCACTGGCTTTTCAGGAATTGGAAGAAATCGATCAATATATGCTTCGGCTGACTGCCGCGCTGGCCGTGGATGTCCGGGGGTGGTATGACGAATTTGCTTTTCACCGGATCTACCATCGTGTGAATTATTACTGCGTAACCGAACTTAGCGCGTTTTATTTCGACGTGATTAAAGACCGGCTTTATCTCTCGGCGCCGAAGTCAAAAGCGCGGCGCGCGGCGCAAACCGCGGTCTGGCGCATCGGAGAGGCGCTTACACGTCTGCTGGCGCCCATCACGACTTTTACTTCGGAAGAAGTTTGGGGATATTTGCCCAAGGTTTCGGGCCGGCCGGAGAGCGTTCACCTTGCATTATTCCCTTCCGCGGAGGATTTGCTCGGCGCGGGGATTGCAGCTGAAGATCCGGTGCAGCGCCAGGATTGGACGGCGTTGCTGGGGATTCGCGACGAAGTGATGAAGGCTCTGGATACGGCACGCAACAGCAAGATGATTGGAAAGCCATTGGAGGCGCAGCTGATGATCTCCGCCGCCGATCCGGCGTATTCGTTGCTGCTGCGATATAAGGATCAACTGCGCTACTTATTTATTGTCTCAGCCGTGACGCTTACGCGAGGGACCGGCAATGGCACCGGCGGGGTTCACATCGAGGTGAAGAAGGCGGAGGGAGGCAAGTGCGAGCGCTGCTGGAATTATTCGATTCATGTCGGGGAAGATACGGAATATCCGACAGTGTGCGAGAGGTGTAGCGCGGTGTTGAAAGAGATTGCGGCGGTGCGTTGACGGGTTAGAGCTTCCTGCGGGTTGGGTGCGGGCCGGGACGTCAAAATCCCCACCCGAACGCCGCAAAGAACGCGACGTTAGGATGGGGCACCCGCAGTTCCCCAATCGCTTACAAGGACCAAGCAAAATTGTGAATTGGCGAAAGGTACGAATCTTCGTGCTTACGGTATTGGCTCTGGCGCTGATACCGGCCACGCGCTACAACCAGATCGATGAACCCATATTGCGTTTTCTGCGGGGCACGCGCGAAGTTGATCCTCTGGCGCTGCATCTCGCGGGCGAGTTTGTCGAGAATAACCTGGGCACGGAGCAAGACTCAGACGGCTCGGTTACGGTGCGCATGATCGCGCAACAATATTTATTTATTCCACACTGCATTCTGGTTCCCGCCGGGGTTCCGGTTCATCTGCGCATTACGAGCGCGGACAATGTTCACGCACTTATTTTTGGTGTAAAGGATTATGCCGTAAAAGTTCTTCCCGGAACCATCAGCGAAGCGCAACTCGAGTTCGACCGCGCCGGGGATTTCAAAACCAAGTGCGGAGAGTTTTGCGGCGCAGGACACTATGCCATGCGATCCGAAGTGAAGGTGGTTTCGCGAGAGCAGTTCCCTCTGTTGCGGACGGGAGAAAGGAGAGGCTGTGCGGCGGAATAAGCACGCGAATAAACACGATCTAGTTTTAGCAATGGTCGCCGTTGCTGTTGTTCTTGCTGGATCGATGCTGCTAGTCGCGGGTGATAGTGCGCCGGAACGAGTTCCCTCCCTGGTTTCGTGGACTCCGGAGACGATTGCTGCGGCTTCCGCTGGCGACGCTTTTCGCGGGATGCTGCTGGCCAAGCGCTGCGAACATTGTCACGGCGCGGAAGGTTTTAGCGCTGAGGGAGCGACGCCAAATCTTGCCGGGATGGATCGGCTGGCCATCTGGAAGCAGTTGGAGGATTTTCAAAGTCACAAACGAGTGTCGCGGGCGATGGTGCCGATTGCGGATTCGCTTTCGTCGCGGGATGTAGCGGATGTCGTCGCTTATTACGCAAAGGTGCCGGTGTTTCAGGATTTGCAGGACAACCGGAATTTTCCGCAGGCGCGGCCCGATGCGGCTCGTGCGGGCGTAGCTTCGCGCCTGGTTTCGTTCGGTGACGGCGAACGCGGAATCCCGCCCTGCCAGTCGTGCCATGGTCCGGTGGCGTACCGCATTGGAGTCCCGTCACTGGCCGATCAGAACGCCGATTACGTGTTGAGCCAGCTTGAGGCCTTCGCGAACCGGACGCGAACGAACGACATTAACATGCCGATGCGGACAATTTCGTCGCTGCTTAGTGAAGACGAGCGGCAGGCGCTGGCGGAGTATTACGGGTCGGGACTGGGACGGGAGCCAGGGAGCGCCGCTTCGCGATAGAGCAAAAGACGACAGTATTACGAATATCTTTCAGCCCGCGAAACTTTTTCCTCGCAGCGGGGTTCGGGTTCGATTGAGGCGAGCCTTCATGCAGAGATCCATTGTGCGGAAATCATTCGTGCTGGCGCCGTTATTGTTGGCCATGTTCGCAGCCCACGCGAATGCCCAGGACTTCCTTAAGGGCAACGTTTACGGCGGATATTCTTTTCTGAGTGCTCCGGGAAATCCGCCGTTTACCAGCCGCGCCACATTCAATGGGTGGGACGGCTCGGTGGAATTCAAGCTGGCACCAGGAATCGGAGCGGTTGCGGATTTTGGGGGAAACTACGGTACAGTCCCCATCGCAACCTCTTGCCCCGCAAGCCTAGGTGAGTGCGGGCCCGTGGAGGTTAATACCAAGCTCTACACTTACGTGTTTGGCCCGCGCTTTTCGGCGCCGATAGGAAGGTTTCGCCCATTCGCCCACGTACTCTTCGGAGGGGCGCATTCCAGCGGGAGCGGTGACGGCTTCACGAGCTCCAATAGCTCTTATGCCGTGGCGCTGGGCGGAGGCTTGGACTACAAGCTGATCAAAGGTATAGCCTGGCGGGCGCAATTCGACGACATGGTAACCAAGGCGATCAGCAACTCACAGAACAATCTGCGTTTTACAACCGGCGTGGTGTTCCGCTTCTAAGCAAAACCCGCACCTTTTGGAACTGCGACCAGCCTGTTCGGTTAGCGCAATTCTTCCATCGCGGCTTCCAGCGCTGCCCTTCCCGGACGGGTGAGCGATTCCGGCAGGGTCGCCAGCGGTTCATCGACCATATTCAGCATATCGAGGAAGCTGGGAGCTTTCGTGTTGACGTAAAACACGCCGGTCAGGACTTCGCCTTTGTCGTGAGCTTCGGAGAGGCGCGTCATGGCGGCGATGCGGTTGGTGGGATCGTAGTCTTCTTCGAGCTTGCGGAGGCGCAGGCTGGAACCATCGTGCATGGTGACATTGACCGTGGTGCCCGCGTCGTACTCGACGTCAATTTCCTCGAAGTGGGGGACGAAGCTCATCTCCTGCAAAGTTTCTTCGTGATCCTTCACGTACTTATAGGATTTCGTGGAACCCTCGTGATCGTTAAAGGTAACGCAGGGAGAAACGACATCGAGCATTACGGTGCCTTGGTGGGCGATAGCGGCTTTCAGCATAGTACTGAGCTGGCGCTTGTCGCCGGAGAACGAGCGGCCGACGAAGGTTGCGCCGAGTTCGATGGCCAAGCCGCAAGTGTCGATGGGAGGGAGATCGTTGATGACTCCGGATTTCAGTTTCGAACCGAGATCGGCGGTCGCGGAGAACTGGCCTTTGGTGAGCCCGTACACGCCGTTGTCCTCGATGATGTAGATCATAGGTAGATTGCGGCGCATGAGGTGAACGAACTGGCCGATGCCGATGGAGGCGGTGTCGCCATCGCCGCTGACCCCGAGGGCAATCAGATTGCGATTGGCGAGCATGGCGCCCGTTGCGACCGAGGGCATGCGTCCGTGGACGGAGTTGAAGCTGTGCGAGCGGTTCATGAAATACGCAGGGCTCTTGGAGGAGCAGCCGATGCCGCTGAGCTTGGCCACGCGCTCGGGCTGCACGCCCATGTCATACATGGCTTCAATGATGCGCTCGGAAATGGCGTTATGGCCGCAGCCAGCGCAGAGCGTAGTTTTGCCGCCTTTGTAGTCGATAACGCTCAGGCCGATACGGTTGGTCTTGGGAGCGGCGGAGCCGGGTTCAACGGTGGTGGTGGACATCTTTTAGTTTCCTCAGCGGCTAAAGCCGCCTATTAATTTATCCCGCGTTGCGGCGCGGCTGAAGCCGTGCCCTTTCAAATCCGACTCACTTACCTTCCATGGTGCTGAGTTCGTCGGTAACGGAGCGCGCATCGAGCGGCAAGCCGTCGAGATGGGCGATGCTGCGCAGGCGCGTGGTCAGTTCTGGTTTCAGGTCGAGCCGGAGCAGGCTAAGCATTTGCGCGTCGCGATTCTGCTCCACAACGTAGATGCGGTCGTGCTGCTCGATGAATTCGTGTACTTCGCGCGTGAACGGATAAGCCCGCAGACGCAAGTAGTCGGTTTCGATGGCATATTCGGCGCGCAGCTGGTCGCGGCTTTCGGTGACGCCCCAATGCGAAGTTCCATAGGCGATGATGCCGATCTTTGCCTTTTCGCCCTTCATGATTTCGGGACGCGGAACGAAGGAGCGCGCGGTTTCGAACTTACGGTTCAGGCGCTCCATATTGTTTTCGTAATCGTCAGGGCGCTCGCTGTAGTTGGATTTGTCGTTGTGTCCGCTGCCGCGGGTGAAGTAGGCGGCCGCCGGGTGTTCGGTGCCGGGCAGCGTGCGATAGCCCACGCCGTCACCGTCTAAATCTTTGTAACGGGCGAAGCCGCCGAGTTTTTCGAGATCGCTCCGGTCGAGAACTTTACCGCGCTTGATGGGCGTGGTGGGATATTCGAAGGGATCGGACATCCAGTTGTTCATGCCGAGATCAAGATCGGACATGACGAAGACGAGAGTTTGAAATTGTTCAGCGAGATTGAACGCGTCAGACGCCATGGTGAAACACTCGGCGGCCGAGTTCGGAATCAGCATGATGTGCTTGGTATCGCCATGAGAAAGAAATGCGGTGGCGAGAATGTCGCCTTGCGAAGTGCGCGTGGGCAGTCCGGTTGAGGGGCCGACGCGTTGAATGTCCCAGATAACGCCGGGGATTTCGGCGTAGTAAGCGAGGCCGGCAAACTCTGACATCAGAGAAATTCCGGGGCCGGCGGTCGCGGTCATGCTGCGCGCACCCGCCCAGCCAGCGCCGATGACCATGCCGATTGCGGCGAGTTCGTCTTCGGCTTGAACGATGGCGAAGGTGGCTTTGCCATCGGCACCGATGCGATAGTCCTTCATGTAGTCGATCATCGTCTCGACGAGCGAGGATGAGGGGGTAATCGGATACCAAGTGACAACCGTGCAGCCGGCGAACATGCAGCCGAGGGCTGCGGCGGAGTTGCCGTCGACGATGATTTTGCCGGCGGTCTTGTCCATGCGCTCAATGTAAAAAACTCCGCGCTTCTTCAAGTTGGCTTTGGCGTAATCGAATCCGGCTAGAGCGGCGGCAAGGTTGAGATTGGCAGCTTTTACTTTTTTCGCGAACTGCTTGCGAATGGCCTTTTCGACTTCGCCCATTTCAATTTCGAGAAGCTGCGCGACCACGCCGACGTACACCATGTTCTTGACCAGCTTGCGCAGCTTGGCTTCGGGGCAAACTGTGGCCACAATTTTGTCGTAGGGAACGGAATAGAAAACAAGATCGCTGCGCAGCTTGTCGAGGGCTAGGGGCTCGTCATAAAGCACCGATGCCCCGGGAGCGAGCGACATAACGTCGTCCTGCGCGGTTTCGGCATTCATAGCGACCAGGAAGTCGATTTCCTTCTTGCGTCCGATGTAGCCATCTTTATTGGCGCGAATGGTGTACCAGGTGGGCAGTCCAGCGATGTTCGAAGGAAAAAGATTCTTGCCGGAAATCGGCACGCCCATTTGAAAAATCGCGCGCAGCAAAACGGTGTTCGAACTCTGCGAGCCTGAGCCATTCACGGTGGCGACCTGAATGCTCATGTCATTGACGATACGATTGCGCCCAAGTTGACCGCCTGCTCCCTGGGGCACGACATCCGTAGTGGCCATCCCAACACCTTCCTTATTTGTTAGAGGGCGGAGTGCTCCGCCGCATAAGTTGAGGGGAACCCATAATTATACGTCGATGGAGGTCCCACGCCTACGCGAAAGCGCCCGTTCGTACCGGGAGGAATCTGATTAGGAACTTGGGGGGTGGAAGCGAGCCGAACGCGCGATGGGTCGGTCGCAAAAAACGCGACCCGTCGCGCGGCTCGCCCGGATTCCGCGCCGCGCAAAAAACGCTTGCTCGGAATGACAGCCTCACTAGGCAACGGTTTTGAAGAACTGGGCAATGTTACGGAATTTATTATATCGTGACACGAGCAAATCGGCTGGAGAAACCTTTTTCAATTCCGCTAAATGTTTTTGCAGGCTAACGTCGAGCAGGTTCGCGGCGGCTTCGTAATCACGGTGCGCGCCGCCCTCGGGCTCAGGAACGATGTCATCGATGCAACCTAATTCGCTGAGATCGGTGGCGGTGATGCGCATGGCTTCAGCGGCCAACTCTTTTTTAGTAGAGTCGCGCCACATAATAGCAGCGCAGCCTTCGGGAGAAATTACCGAGTAGATCGAATTCTCCATCATGAGGACGCGATCGGCCACGGCGATGGCAAGCGCGCCACCGCTGCCGCCTACGCCGATTACTGTTGCAATGATCGGAACTTCGAGGCTCGCCATCTCACGGAGGTTGTGAGCGATGGCCTCGGCCTGGCCTCGCTCTTCAGCGTGAATGCCGGGATAGGCTCCATCTGTATCGACCAGAGTAAAAATTGGCCGATGGAATTTCTGCGCGATCCGCATCACGCGCAGTGCTTTGCGATAGCCCTCCGGATGCGGCGTTCCGAAGTTGCGATAGACGCGCTGCTTCATGTCGCGACCCTTCTGGGTGCCGACCACCAGAATTTCTTCGCCGTGAAAGCGGGCCATACCACAGATGATCGCGGCATCGTCGCCGAAAGTGCGGTCGCCGTGAATCTCGCTGAAATCGGTAAACAGGCGGTCAACGTAATCGAGCGTCTGAGGGCGCTGAGGATGGCGGGCCAGCTCGGTTTTCTGCCAGGCAGTTTGGGAAGCTTTCATCTCTTCCCTCAGGATGTGAACTCGTTCCTGAAGCTCGGCCAACTGGCGGTGAGTCTCGGCATTCTGTCCGGGAGTGGCCTCGATCAACGCGACCTGGCGCTCGATCTCTTCCAACTCCTGTTGCGCTCTATTGTTTGCTTCCATGAATTAGCTGATTACACGCACACTGCCGCGCCCGCACAATTGTTCGACGCGGGCGATGAAGTTTCGGTCCGGCAAGACATTATAGCCTTGCGCTTCCATCACCACCATGAAATCTCCGGTGCGCTCCACGTCGAATAATACGCGCGCGTCGCCTTTGCGCTCCTGAAAAAGCGAGTGAAGATCGTCGACCGTGGATTCGCCCGCAGTTTCAAGTGGCAAGCGAATGCGAAGTGCGCGGGGCAATGGAACTTTCGCGTCTTCGAGCGGCATGATCTCAGCCGCGGTGATTTTAGGATTCGTTCCTTCTTCGATTCTTACCCCGGCGCGCACCAGAACCGGGACTTCAAGTTTCACCTTGTCGCCGATGCGTTTGTAGGCTTCCGGAAAGACAATCATATCGATGGAGCCGGACATGTCTTCGAGAGTGGCCTGGGCGTAGAAATCTCCACGCTTGGATTTGAGCACGCGTAGGTTGGCGATGATGCCGGCAGTCGCGATGGTTTCATCCTTGCCAGTGGATTTTGTCATGGCACCGATTTCGATGACGCTAAGCGCCTGCAAATCCTGAAGCTTGTCTTTGTATTTTTCCAAGGGATGCCCGCTGATGAAAAATCCCAGAATTTCTTTTTCCGATGCGAGGCGCACTTGTTCGTCCCAGTCTGGAATGTTGGGCAGTTTGTCGTTGTGGGCTTCGGTGTCTTCTTGCTGGAAGACTCCGAAGAGGCCGTGCTGGCCGGATTCCACGTCACGCTGAGCTTTCTGGGCGCGATCCATGGCGCGATCGAGGACGGCCATGAGCTGGGCGCGGCGGCCGAGAGAGTCCATGGCGCCGCTCTTGATTAGCGATTCCAGCACGCGCTTGTTGAGCAAGCGGAGATCAACGTTTTCGCAGAATTCGTAAATCGATTTGAAGCGGCCTAGTTTTTTGCGCGCGGAGACGATGGATTCGATGGCATTGCCGCCAACGTTCTTCACTGCGGCCAGGCCGAAGCGAATGGCTTCTCCGTGCGGCGTGAAATTTGCGTCCGAAACGTTGATATCCGGAGCCTCGACTGAAATGCCCATCTCACGGCATTCGTTGATGTACTTCACCACGTCGTCGGTGCTGCCGGTAACCGAGGTCAGCAGAGCAGCCATGAACTCGACGGGATAGTGCGTCTTTAGATACGCAGTGTGATAGGCGAGCAGTGCGTAGGCGGCGGAGTGCGATTTATTGAAGCCGTATCCGGCGAACTGCGCCATGAGATCGAATATCTTTTCGATTTTCTTCGGCGGAAACTTGCGCTGGGCAGCGCCTTCGACGAAGCGCTCGCGCTGCTGCGCCATCTCCTCGGCTTTTTTCTTGCCCATGGCGCGGCGCAACAGATCGGCTTCGCCGAGCGAGTAGCCGGCGAGGCGGTTGGCGATCTGCATGACTTGTTCCTGATAAACAATGACGCCGAGCGTCTCCTGAAGAATCTCTTTCAACTCCGGAAGTTCGTATTCAACTTTCTTGCGGCCATGTTTGCGGTCGATGAAGTCGTCGATCATTCCGCCCTGGATGGGGCCGGGGCGGTAGAGCGCGTTGAGAGCGGTGAGATCTTCGATGGTATTCGGCTGATATTTGCGGAGCACATCGCGCATGCCGTGCGATTCAAACTGAAAGACGCCGGAGGTTAATCCCTTGTAGAAAACTTTTTCGTAGGTTTCCTTGTCGTCGAGCGGAACGGCTTCGAGCGTGATGGGCGTGCCGCGAGTTTGCAGAATGAGCTTGAGCGCATCGGTGAGAATCGTCAGCGTGGTGAGGCCGAGAAAATCCATCTTCAGCAGGCCCATCTTTTCGATGGCGACCATGTCGAAGGCGGTGACGATTTCGTCGTTCTTGGTCCTGTGCAGTGGGACGAGCTCGGTGAGAGGACGCGGGGAGATCACCACTCCGGCCGCATGAACACCAGAGTTTCGCACCATCCCTTCGAGCTTTAGCGCCGTTTGCATCAGTTCGCGAATTTGGCCATCTTTTTCCATCGCTTCGCGCAGCTGGGGAGAATCTTCGATGGCCTGATCCAGCGTGATGTTGAGCTGAGTCGGCACCATCTTGGCGATGCGATCGACGTCGGCGTAAGGGATATCCATGGCGCGGCCAACGTCTTTAATGGCGGCTTTGGCGGCCATGGTGCCGAAGGTGATGATTTGCGCGACGTTGTCGCGGCCGTATTTCTGCGTGACGTACTGAATGACTTCACCGCGGCGGTTCATGCAGAAATCGATATCGATATCGGGCATGGAGACGCGCTCGGGATTCAGGAACCGTTCGAAGAGAAGTTCGTGCTGCAAAGGATCGATATCGGTGATACCGAGCGCGTAGGAAACAAGCGATCCGGCCGCGGAGCCACGGCCGGGACCGACGGGGATACCGTGCTCTTTCGCGTAGCTGATGAAATCCCAGACAATTAAGAAGTATCCGGAAAATTTCATCTGCTGAATGATGGAGAGTTCGCGCTCCATGCGCTGCTCGTAATCCGTGATCGGGTGTTTGAGTTTGCCTTGGTCGTGCAGCGGGCGCAAAGCAGCGAGACGCTTGGCGAAGCCTTCGCGGGAGACGTGAACAAAATAACTGTCGATGGTATAGCCGGGTGGGACATCGAATTGCGGGAACGGCGTGGCAACTTTTTCGAGGCGCAGGCTACAACGTTCGGCGATGTCGAGGGTGCGGGTTAAGACTTCGGGTGAGTCTTTGAAGACACGGTACATTTCGTCGTGGTTCTTGACGAAGAACTGGGTACCGTCGAACTTCATGCGCTGCGTGTCATGAATTGATTTGCCTGTCTGGATGCAAAGCATCACGTCTTGCGCGTGGGCATCGTCCTCGCAGAGATAGTGGCTGTCGTTGGTGGCGACGAGCGGAAGGCCGAGATCTTTTTCCAACTGGAAGAGGCCGGGATGGATTTTGTGCTCCATCGCGAGGCCTTGGTCCTGAATCTCGAGGAAGAAATTGTCTTTGCCGAAAATGTCGGTGTAGGTTCCGGCGGCGGCGCGGGCGGCATCGTACTTTCCTTCCATGAGGCGCTCGGCAACTTCGCCCTTCAGGCAGCCGGAGAGACCAATTAATCCGCGGGAGTGCTCGGCCAGAAATTTCTTGCTGACTCTGGGCTTGTAGTAAAAACCATGGAGCGAGGCTTCCGACGTGATCTTTACCAGGTTGCGATAGCCTTCTTCGTTCTGCGCGAGCACAAGGAGATGGTTATAGGTGTCGCCATCGGGCGGGGTGCGCTCGATGTTGTGGTCGTCTTTTTTGCAGATGTAGAGTTCGCAGCCAATGATGGGCTTGACATCGTATTTGTGAGCCGCGTTGACGAAGTGCACTGCGCCAAAAATATTGCCGTGGTCCGTCATAGCGACGGCGGGCATGCCTAATTCTTTAACACGCTGGCAAAGTTTTTCAACGTCGCAGGCTCCGTCGAGCATGGAGTAATCGGTGTGGAGATGCAGGTGAACGAATTGGGAAGCGGGGCTCGAGGTCATTTCCGGTATCGTCATTTTAACGGGAAACTCCGCCCAGTAAGCGGATAGTTATCCACAACGCGCACAGGCAACGAGGAAAAGCTGTGCAGGAATGCCTGAGCGTCGCGAGAGATTTCCGCTACGACTACGGCGATTAAGCGGGAATTTTCTTGTTCAACAGAGTTGACGCCGAGAGGCGAATGCATTTCTGCGAGGTTCCACCGCGCTGCTTAACGTTCACACCGAAGGCCGCGCTCTCGGCCTGAGCAATCTCATAAGCTTGATGCTTGTTGTATTTTTGTCCCGCACATTTTTCGGTGGCGAAGGCGATGTGGCCAGGATAAACCAGGATGTCCGCGGGAAGCATTGGATCGCCTTCCGCGATGAGCGCTCCCATTTTTTCTCCCAGCAGATTGGGGCGCTCTGGATTGTCGCTGATGCCGTCGATAGGAACGCCGCACACTTTTCTGACGACGTAACGCACGAAGCCGCCGCAATCGAAATGCTGAGTGTCGTCGCAGCCTTCGCCCCAGACCACCGCACCGGTAACATCCGTAGGCGGCGAGGTCATGTAGTCCATAATCGAATCGCCGCGGATGGTGCGCGGTGTGAGGTCAAACCCCCAGCCCACCTGCGCCGTTGGCGTCTTTGAATATTTGGCGATGAAGTCCAGCAGGTCTTTGTTCGAGCCGCTGTTCGGCTGGTTGGGAAGGATGGCTACCTTCTGGGCAGGCGCCTGGCGAGAAAGTCCAGAGTGGCGGAATCGCCCGGCGCAAACGTAGACCACGCCTCCCACTGTGATCGTAGCGGCGCAAAAGCAAGATTGATCCGGTTGCGACGCATCGAGCACTACGGGCGCATACTTGACCGCGCCGGCGGCCGAAGGCTTGTCGCCTTGCGCACCCCAAAGATAATGAGCGCCATCGTCCGCCAGGCGCTTGGCGCAGGCCAGAATATCCAACCGCTTTTGATTGGATTCGGCTTCCATTCAGGGTTATTGCGCTTCGTTCGAGCCGGGCAGACGGAAGCTGACTCCGCGGTCGTCGTTGGCTTTGGTGGTGGCGGGAAGGTCGAGGTCAGAGAGGAAGATTTTCTCAGTGTGTTGCGGAGAAAAATTCCACAGGGTCTGGCCGACGATGGCGTAATTCTGAATTTCCTGTTTGTGCTGATCGCGGAACACCAACACGGTAGCGGGTGCAGCCTCGGTGCGCTCTGGCTGATGCTGAGGAGGCGTTAACCTGGCATAAGAATCCTGATCACCTTGCTGGCGCATTCTCTGCTCGTCGAGACTCTGCGCATTCATCTCGTTGGCCAAGCCGGTTTGATATTGCTGATCTTGATCATCCGAACCGGAATCCCACCACCAGTAGGGATCGATTCCAGCGCCGAGCCAGGGATAGCCATAACCGTAGCCACAGCGGTATCCATAGCAATTATTTCTAAAGCCGTAGGTGCGGATGCGGAAATTATTGGAGTGATTGAAATTTCTGGCGTTCAGACTGCGCGAAGACAGCGAGCGATTAAAGGATCGAGGGCCAGAGAAGGAACGCGGAGCGAAGCTTGATCCTGAGTGCGAACCGGCGAATGCGTGGCCAGCGGACGCGTGTCCACCGAAACCGCCTCCGCCAAAGCTGCTGTGACCGGAGAATCCGCCATGACCACCGCCAGAAGCATGGCCTCCGCCGTGCTGAGCAAAAAGCTGCACTGAGCCGGTGAGGAGGACGAAAGCCGCCAGAAACGCCGCAAGTGGAGTGGCCGGGCGCATAGTGACATTATATTACCAACCGCTCATGTGGCGGTAATAAATCGCGCTGGCACTTTCGACCGATACAGCCTAATTTTGGTCTCCCCCGCCGTGCTTATGTTTGCAGACTTTGCAGTATGTCGGCGGCAGCATGTTATCCACGCGATGCCGCGCCGGGGGAACGGTTCGCAGGTAGGCAAATATCGCCTTCAGATCGTCGTCGGTCAGATTCTGAAACTCGCTGAACGGCATAACCGAATTCAACTCACGCGCTCCGACATATCCCGTGCGTATGGTTTTAATGAAACTTGCTTCGGTGTAATAACCAATTCCTGAGGGGTCGGATGTAATGTTTGCGCTGGTTACCTCTCCCCATGCGCCTTTCAAATGCTCGCCGCCGCCAAAGTCGATTGCGTCAATTTCCCGGTGGCATCCGCACCCCAGGTTTGCTAGATATTTTCCCGTGGCCATCCGGTCCAGCGGATTCGGCCCGTGAACCGGTTGGGTCAGCGGTTCCGGCACACTGCGCACCAAATACCTCACCGGAAAATTAACCTGTATAGGAGGCACCGAATTTTTTACAGGAGGGATCGACCGCAAATAAACCACAACCGAAGCGACATCCTCGTCTGAAATTGACTTGAATTCCTCATAAGGCATCATGGGAAAAAGAGTGCGGCCATCGTGGCCAATGCCTTCGCGGATGGCACGGGCAAACTCGTCGTCCGTCCAGGTGCCTCCTCCGGTTTCGGCATCGGGCGTAATGTTGGGGATCGAGGCTGAGCCGGGGAATCCTTGAATATCCACCACCTGTCCGGCAAAATCGGTTTCCGGAAATACGGGCGCACCATGGACGGCCCAGTTCTTTTTGGAGTGGCAGCCAGTGCAGCCTAGCAAGCTGGTCGCCAGATACCTGCCGCGAGCCAGGCGCTGCGGAGTTCGCTCAAATTGCCGGCTCGTCGTCGCGCGCTTCCGCGGGCCGATGAATGGGCGCCATCCAATCGTGAAGCTGATGGCCGCCACGATCAGAACAATAAGCACACCTAAGCCAATGCCAAAGATTTTTTTAGCTTTCTTCATCCGATGACTTCCATGGATAACAGCCTCGCTTGGAATGAATAGAAACAGCGACGACTTTACAACACTGGTGAGTCCAACTAATTCTGTGAGTCGAACGGGCTCTGGGCTGAAGGCGGTTCTACTTCTTTTTCGCTTTCTTGTTTTTCGCCTTTTTGGCCGGAGCCTTTTTCTTTGCGAGCGCAACCTTCACCTTCGGCGATGGCTTGCCGGAAGGTTTAGCCCGCTTTTCCGAAGCCCTGGCGGGGGATGCCTTGGTCTTCACTATCGATTTAGCCGGCTCAGATTTTGGTGGAGCGGACTTTGCCGGCGTCTTCGTGGCCGCGGTTTTTGCCGCCGCCACCTTCGCTTCTCCAGGGCGGGCGGGAGGCACGATTACGGCAGCCGTTCCCTTTTTCTCTTTGTCTTTCCCTTTGCCCTTTGCCGGTTTTGCCGCAGCTTCGGCAGCTGCGGCCGCCTCAGCGGCTACGGCCGCTGCCTTCGCTCCTCTTCCCCGGCGCGGTGGAGGCGGTGGAGGCGGTGGAGGCGGTGCAAATGGTTTCAGGAATTTTAACGTTTCGGTCCGCGAACGGAGTTTGCCATCAAGCAGGAGCATGAAAACATCGCGCGAGATCTTGGGATATTCGGCAAGCGCCGGCGTAATCAGCAACTCCGTCATTTCAGGAAGCGGGATGCGCTTCTGCACATCGCGCCACTTGGTGAAAAAATTCTTGACCTTCTGCGCGACCGTCTGATGGCGCGCCGTCACCGCCAGGAAGAGGATCATTTCCGGGCGCGCCGACGAGAGCAAATTCCAGGTGCGCGATGGAGTTGCGGCTTCCTTGCCCATCAAGCGCTTGGCGAGCTCTTTCGCATGGTCTTCAATATCGCGCCAAGCGTCGATCAAATCTTTGCGCGGAATCTGCTTGCGAATATCGGAGATATCTTTTTCGGGAAGGTGCGCGGTGAGGAAGTGCATTACTGCCGCCGAGGGATCGACCGTGTAGCCCAGGTCGACTAACTGCTGCCGGGTCTTCATCAACTGGGTGAGGCCGTTGGTGTCAGCTTTGGCGACGGTCCAGTGGGGATGCAGAACCTTGAGATACTCTTCCTTCTCCAGCGCGCGCACGACGGCGAGCGGATCGTCTTCGTGGGCGAGTTGCGCGATCTCGTGCCCGATGGCGCTCTTTGAAATGTGGTCGATATACTTATTTTCTCTGGCGGAGTCGTAACGCTGCTGGGTGCGCTCCTCCAGCGGCCAGTGGAAGCGGGCGGCAAAACGCATGGCGCGAATCATGCGCGAGGGATCTTCCACGAACGAATAATTGTGCAGGATCCGGAGCACCTTGGCTTCGATATCGGCGACGCCATTGAAAGGATCGAGCAGCAGGCCGCGTGAACCTTCGTTCAGCGACAACGCCATGGCGTTAACGGTGAAGTCGCGGCGGCGCAAGTCTTCCTGAATGCTGGCGGGAGTGATGGTAGGAGGCTTGCCGACCTTCTCGTAGGTTTCGGAGCGAGCCATGCCGACTTCGGCGCGCACGTTGCCGGGCAGCACCAGAAATAAAGTTCGGACATCGTCATCGTGCCCGGCCGGTTGCGCCCCGGCGCGCTCGAAATCCTTCTGGAGTTTGAGGGGATTGCCCTGCACCGTGAAATCGAGATCACGGATGGTGAAGCCGCTAATGATGTCGCGGATAGCGCCGCCGGTGAGGTAGAGAGTCATGCCCGCCGCCCGGGCTACTTCTTGCACCAGGTTGACGCCCTTGAGTTGATCCGGCGTCAACCGGATTTCCATGGTGTAAATGTAGTCAGCCATTCGTCTTCAAGCGATCCATGAAGCAGCCGAGGCGGCGTTTGTTACAGTTCCGATGTCAATTCCCGCCTATGCTAACTTTTCCACACGATTTCCACAGCTCGACTCGGCCCGACCCTAGCCCTTAGACTCTAGACGCGACACAAGCCGCACAATACAAAACACTTATATAGACTTGAGCGGGGCCAAGGCAACTTAAAGGAATAACACAACGTTTACATTTTGGCTACTGCCAACGTGGATTCCTGCGAATTTCAGGGAAATGGTGCGAGAATCAGCGTGCGGACTTGAGCCTTATTTTGCGGAAGGCGAGACGCAGAAGCCGAATTCATGCCCTCGACACACAAAAAAGTGATTGTCCGCAAGATGGACCGGGATTCGGTCTCCGGCTATGTTTCGCCCGCACAGTTCGTCAACGAGGGCAAGCTCGAATTGCTGAACACTGCGGGCAACGTGGTCGCCATGGAGCTGCGGGAGATCAAGGGAGTCTATTTCGTGCGCGAGTTCGGCGACTCCGAATCGCTCACGCGCAAGACGTTCACTTCCCGTCCCCGCTCCGAGGGGCTATGGGTGCGGCTGCGGTTTAAGGACAACGAAATTCTCGAAGGTCTCATGCCCGCCGACTTGACCCAGACTACCCCGGAAGGCTTTCTGATTAATCCTCCGGACCAGCGGTCGAACACGCAGCGAATATTTGTGCCGAGGACGGCGCTGGAGTCGTTGACGGTGCTGGCTGTGATTGGGGCGACGCGGCGCGCGCGGCGCGGAGGCGTGGACGATCAGCGACAGGTTACGTTGTTTGAGGAGTGAGGTTGAAGGGGTGGGACGCTTCGCCTTTGCTTCGTAGCGGAGAAAATGTGGAACGTGCATGTGCGCTCCACAGGCGTTCACCTAAAATTTTGCTGCCTATAAATTAGGGCCAGTCCCGTCTGTCCCCGGTTTACCGCCATTTCCCGTTAGCGTAGCAGGCGCTGGACTGACCGCACCCGTCGGCAGGTTGAAGTAAAGTCCGGCGCTTCGCGCCCCGGTCTTCGCGGGGTCAAAGGTTACCGTGGCCGTGCAACTCTTCTTTGGCTGGATCGCCTGTCCCGCGCAATCGTCCGTCTCCGAAAAGTCTGCCCTATCCGTTCCCCCAATCGTCACACTGCTGATAAGGATCGCGGTTCTCCCTACGTTCGTCGCCGTCACGGTTTTCGGGGCGCTCTTCGTACCCACCTTCTGACTCCCGAAATTGAGGGCCGCCGGAGAAACCTTCAGAGCGGCCGCGCTGCCAGTCAGGTCGACAAACTGCGGTTTGGAGGACGCGCTGTCAATAATTGTGATCGACCCTGTAAACGTACCGGCGGCCCTGGGCCTGAAAAGCGAGCTGATCGAGCAATCCCCTGCCGCGAGCAACATACTCCCGCAAGTGGTGCTCATTTGGAACGGCCCCGATACCTTGACCGAAGAAATTGAAAGCGTGGACGTGCCGTCGTTGGTGAGCGTCACGGTTTGCTGCGGGCTGGAAGTATTGATCAGTTGCACCGGAAAAGCTAGTGGCGCGGTTGCCGGCGAGAAGCTCACCACGCCTGTATTGAGCATGGTGGTAGTAAAGAACTCTTGTCCCAGTATGATGTCGGGTAGGTGGTCGCCGTTCAGATCGCCGACAGCGGGAATTCCGGACGCCCCAGAGGCGAATCCCTCCGCTGGCTGCAGGGTCCCGTCACCGTTGCCCCAGAATACATCCACGCCAGGAGGGCCGCTGGGCACCATCACATCCAGCTTGCCATCGAGGTTCAGGTCGCTGACCACTAGATAGCCACCGCCAAGCCCAGTCGTGTCATAGTTCACCGCCGGCTGAAAGGTACCATCGCCATTGCCTAGGAGTACTGCCATGCCGTCCAGATCGTAGCCCAAGACAGCATCCAGATTCCCATCTCCATTGAGGTCCCCGACCGTAATCGTCCCAGGCACATACTCGATTGGCGTCGTAATCGAGTTCTCTAGTGTCCCATTGCCATTACCCAACAGCACGCCGATGTCATAGCTCGCACCGAATGAGCCGGTGGTGATCACGTCAAGCTTGTGGTCGTTATTAAAGTCCCCCACGGCAAGCCACTGGGGAATCCGGAACGAGTCGTTGTCGCTGGGCGGCTGGAACGTACCGTCGCCGTTGCCGAGAAGAATGCTGATATAGGGCGAGTCGATGACGGCGATGTCCAGTTTGTGGTCCCCGTTGAAATCTCCCACCGCGACAAATTGGTTTGGCTGCGTTGTATTGGAATCGATTGGGGTCTTAAAAGTACCATCGCCATTGCCCAAATAGACGCTCACCGTGCTGGGATTCGAATTCTCATTCGCAACAACGATGTCCAAATCGCCGTCTTTGTTAAAATCGCCTACCGCCAAGGAATAGGCTAGTTGTGTCGAGTAGAAGACAGCTTTCCGAAACGTGCCGTCGCCATTGCCGAGCATTACCGAAAACCCGTTATCGTTAATTATGGCAACATCCAATTTGCCATCGTGATTAAAGTCGCCCGTGGCAACAGAGAACGCACCGTAGTAGGGATCAGTGGGATCCAGCGTTCGCGTTTCAAACTGCGCTCGCGCAGGCAGCGCAATTCCGGCGAGGCAGGAAATCAAAGCGATGGGGCAGAGAAAGCGCAGAAACCATGAGGACAGCAATCGGCGGCCATGGCGAACCTCACATCCAATATTATTCCGCAAGGGGGGAAACCAGCTAGCCGCAGAGTTTATCACGATTCTGACGCTCCTCCAAGCGCCGCGGGCCTGACTTTCTTCCCTGAGACCTTGTTCCCTAGCGAGGCCGGGGATTGCGATTGCATGGCTGCGCGAATTATGATTAACTTCCCAAGAGTTGTTCGCCAGCCCCTGCAAGGTAAGAACTGAAAAGATTCTCCAAGGGAAAACTATGTGGAAGTGTGTCCCGTCCCGTTTATCGCTCGGCTTGGCCGTGCTGGCTTTGATCTGCGTGGCCAGCGGCTGGGCGGAGGGCGCGAGTCAGCCTCATTATTTGATCACCAATGACGATGTGCCCTTCGGCAATGGCGTTACCTTTTATACGGTTGAGCCGAATGGGACGCTGGGGTTCGTAGGCCAGGTGGAAACCGGAGGGAGTGGAATCGGTGGCGGATTCTTTGCCACGAACAGGATCAACATTCTCAATAGTTCCGGCAATCAGTGTGTTTACGCTTCTGACGCAGGCAGTGGAGATATTGTTGGCATCAATGTGAACACGATGGAAGTGGGCGGGATGGCCTCCGGCTCGGAGACGGACTCGGGGGCAACGAATGGGATTGGGATGGCGATGAATGGCCAGTACCTGTATGCGGGGTTCACGGCTTCGAATACGATTGGCACATTTCAGGTTCAGTCCGATTGCAGCCTTAGTTTTGTGAATGACGTTGCGGTGGTTGGGCTGCAAGCGGGATTTATTAACGGCATGGCGGTTCACGGGAACATGCTGGTGGCGACTTTCGGGGACGGCTCGATTGCGTCGTTCGATATTTCATCGGGGACGCCGGTCTCAAATGACGACGAACAGAATTCAACCGGGTATGTGAAGGCGCAAGGCACGACTTATCCCAATCAAGTCGAGATCACAAAAGACGGCCACTACGCAATCTTTGGAGACACGTCGACTTCCAATTTGGTTGAAGTCTCCGACCTTTCCAGTGGAAAGTTGAATACGACTGTGGTTTATCCTCTGGGAACTACGATCAGTTCCAGCAATATTCTGCTGAGCCCCGATGAGACTTTGCTCTACGTCGGCAATACGCAGGGGGCGAAAATCACGGCGGCATTTTTCGACAAGAGCACGGGCAAGGTGACCGCGGGATGTGCCTCCGGCCTGCTTCGCGGATACGTTTCGAAGTGGTCTTATGTGGCGAGTCTGGCGCTCGAAACGAATGCGGGCACTGGAAACACGATTTATGCCGCGGAGTTCGGCGGACCCTCGTATCTCGCCATAGTGGGGGTAAGTTCCAGCGGCGGCAAATGCACGTTGCAGGAATTTCCTAACTCGCCCGTCAGTGAGTCCGACAGTCAAGGGCTTTTATCGATCGGCGTTTATCCGCCCGTCGCTTTCTAAAGCTAAGGTGACGTAATTCGTTCGCTGGATTTTTTCGATGAGGGAAGAAACTTGGGAATCGCAATGATGCGCATCAATGTTAAATATCTGCTGGCAGTCTCCATTTGCGGATTCGCTCTGGCCGCGGCGGCGCAGTGTCCGGCGCGTCCGGCTTCAGGCACGGTGGTTCAGGATGCACTCAGCCTGTATTCGCTGAATGGAACGCTGAATGCCAGCTTCGACATGGGGTATTCGGTCGACAGCGCCGGCTATTCTCATTATTGCTATAAGTATCAGACCTCGACCGGGACGGTGGAGGCGCCGACGTTGCGGCTGAATCCTGGCGACCAGCTCGTGCTGGGCGTGAAGGACAGCATCCCAACCGAAAAAACCAGCAAGATGAGCGGCATGGATATGTCCTCGCTTCCGGGCTCATGCGGCGACGGCGGGACCGCGACTTTGCAATCGACCAACGTTCACTTCCACGGGCTGAATGTTCCGCCCATTTGCCATCAGGATGACGTTCTCACCACTTTGATCCAGCCCGGCGCTCCCTCCTTTGAATACAATATGCAGATTCCACCCAACGAGCCGCCGGGGCTCTATTGGTACCACCCGCACGTGCATGGATTCACCGAGTTCCAGGTGAATGGCGGAGCGGCGGGAGCGCTCATTGTCGAGGGGATGGAAAAATACCGGCCTGAGGTGACTGGGCTTACCGAGCGTGTTTTTGTAATTCGCCAGCAATATCTGGTGCCGTGGGTTCCGGGTCCGTATCAGCTGACAATCAACTATCAGACAGCTCCCTCGCTGGGAGACCCCGCGATTCCGATCATCCAAGTAAACGCGGGTGAGAAGGAATTCTGGCGGGTTGCCAATGCCAGCCTGCAAGACTTTATGCCATTGCAGGTGATAGTCGCCGGCGTGCCCGTGCCCCTGGAAGTGGTCGCACTCGACGGTTATCCGCTGGCCGCTCCACGTTATGAATCCACCATTCTAATTCCACCAGCTGGCCGCGCCGAATTCATTATTCCGGCGTTTCCGGCGGATACGGCTGCGCAGTTAGGCGCGCTCTCTTATTTCACCGGCCCTACGGGAAACCTGGATGTGGCGCAGCAGCTGGCGAATATTCAGGTTCTTTCCAAGGGCGCGGCCAAATCGCAGCCGGCCAAGTCCGCTCCTTCGTCTTCGAAGAGCGCATCGGGGATTAAATTTTCCGGCTTGAAAGATGCGACGGTGACCGCACAGCGCAAACTTTATTTCTCCGAAGAATTTGGTGGAACTAACGGTCCGATTCAGTTCTACATCACGGTGGATGGACAGAAGCAGCAAGTGTTTGAACCGAACGAAAAGCCGGCCATCACAACCAAAGTTGGAGCGGTGGAGGACTGGACGATTGAGAACCGCGCCCTCGAAACCCATGACTTCCACATTCACCAGATCCATTTCATGATGCTGGAAGTCAATGGAAAACCTGTGCCTAACCAGGATCTCCGGGACACCATCGAGATTCCCTTTTGGTCGGGAACCGGGCCTTATCCCAGCGTGAAAGTGCGAATGGATTTCCGCGACCCCACCATCGCTGGAACATTCGTCTTCCACTGCCACATCCTGCTCCACGAGGATATGGGCATGATGCATAAAATTCAGGTCCTGCCGAATTAGCGCTGCGGCGTGCGCCGAAAGGTTGAATTCTCGATGAGAAAAAAAATGTTGGTCGTTTTAGGCGGAGCCCTGTTGGCACTGGCAGGCTACGTTTGCGGAAGCCGGAACACAACCGTTGCCTACGCTTACTCGCCCACGCAAGGAACTGTCCCGAAATCCTACGGTCGCTTGGCCGCCATCATTCCCGACCAGATCGGCACCGGACTCATCTTCGAGGATACGGAAGGCATCATCCGCTTCGTCAGCATGACCGGCATGAAAGAAGGCGAACTGGCCCGCTACGACCAGACGCCGACTCACGGCGGCATCCCGAAATCCTACGGGCATCTGGTGGGAGCTGTGGTAAATCCCACAGGCACCGGGTTGGTTTTTGAAGACGCCTCGGGAGTGATCCGTTTCGTCACCATCACCGGAAAAGAAGAGGGAGAGCTGACCAGGAATTAATGGTCGAGTTCGATGCACTCTGCTCGTGCCGATCTGGAAGGTTAGCTTCCTGTTCCCATCAGGGCGACCGTTTGCGGGCTGCCGCCACCGTTATCGTTGAAATAAATAAATGCAGTCCGGATGCCCGTTGTGATTGGCGTGAAGGTGACACTGACGGTACAAGTCGCCCTGGGATTCAGGGATGCCGGGCAAGTGTTGGTCAGAGAGAAATCCCCCGGATGGTAACCGTGGATCACGACGCTGCCGATCTGCAAAGGTTTGCTTCCCCGATTCGTAAGCTGAACAACTTGAGGCGGACTAGTGGTGCCCACCGCTTGCGGAGAAAAGCTGAGCGCAGTGGGGGAAAATTGCGCTACTGTCCCCGCTCCGGTAAGTTCGATGGTTTGCGGCTTGGAGGATGCACTGTCCTCGATGGTGACCGTTTGGGATTCGGTTGCGGTGCTGGTGGGAGCAAAGGTCACACTGATGGCGCAGTTTGCGCCCGGAGCTATGCTTGATCCGCAAGTCGAGTTGACGCCGAAATCGCCGCTCGCATTAATCGACGATATTCTGAGTGCCGACTCACCCGTGTTGGTGAGAGTGACCGTCTGCGGTGCGCTGGTAGTTCCGATGAGCTGAAAGGGAAAAACTATAGGCGTAGTCGGCGAAAAAGCTGCCACGCCGGTATTCAGCAGAGTAATCGCGACATCATGCAGGCCGTCTATGACCACGAAATCGGGCTGTTGGTCGCCATTGAAATCTCCGACCGCAACGTACTTCGCACTTCTTCCAGCAGAATAAGAAACACCGGTTTGGAATGTGCCATCGCCATTGCCAATGAAAACGCTGACCGTGCTGGCAAACAGGTTGGCCGCCGAACCAGAATTCGAGGCCACCAAGTCGAGTTTGCCGTCGCCGTTAAAATCGCCGGCCGCAACCGAGGTCGGAAACCACGTTTCGTAGTTTACCGGCTCCTGGAATGTTCCATTTCCGTTCCCAAGAAGCACACTGACGCCTATGCCCTCCAGCGTCGAAACGGCAAGATCGAGCTGGTTGTCATGGTTAAAGTAGCCGGCGACGATTGAATCCGTGCTCTCTCCTACGGTGTAGCCGCCACCCTGCCGAAAGGTAAAATCGCCGTTGCCGAGGAGGATGGAAACGTCAAATCCAGTAGCTCCGATGGTGGCGACATCGAGTTTCCCGTCGGCGTTGAAATCGCCGACAGCCATCGCATAACCGGTCAGGGTAAAGGGAGCGATGACTGGCGCACCGAAAGTTCCGTCGCCATTACCGGGGAGCACTTCGAGGCAATCACAGCCATATCCGGCGACAGCGGCGATATCGATCCTGCCATCGCCATTGAAGTCTCCCGTTGCGATTAAGCTAGGTTCGCCGCTGGTGGGATAAGCGACGGCAGGCTGAAAGGTTCCATCGCCATTCCCGAGCATCACATAGACGTCGTCGCTCAAAGAATCGCCCACTACCAGATCGAGAGTCCCGTTGTGCCGGAAGCTGGCGGTCGCCGCATAGAAAGGCTGCACTGCCACTGCGTAGGAAAAGCCTGGGCGGAAGGTTCCGTCCCCATTGCCCAGAAAAATGCTGACCTTGCCAGTGGGTAGATAGCTCACCACCGCCAGATCGAGATTGCCATCGCGGTTGAAGTCACCAACGGTAACTGAAATCGGCCGGAACAATCCGACACTTGCCGAAGATCTTGTTTCGAATTGCGCCCGTGCGGGCAAAGATGAGCCTGCCAGCAGCAAACCGATCGCAAGCGTAGTCCATATCAGTCGTAAGGGTCGCATTATTCCGGCCTCCCATCGGGCTAAGGATTGGAAGATTACCACGAAATCACAGCAGCGCTGCGGCCCATCCAGTCATGAGGCTCGAAAGACCAAAGCGTGAACCAGCCTTAAAATGAAAACCCCACTTTATTTCTATCGAGATATTTCTTTACTTGCCGACGTAGGTGCGCGGCGAGCCGATGCCGGCGCACAGGTCCCATCCGGTGGTGCATTGTTTGACGCCT
Source organism: uncultured Acidobacteriaceae bacterium (assembly GCA_963818235.1). Taxonomy (GTDB): domain Bacteria; phylum Acidobacteriota; class Terriglobia; order Terriglobales; family Acidobacteriaceae; genus Sulfotelmatobacter. The sequence goes on along the minus strand of CAWFRI010000002.1, from coordinate 827,111 downwards.
TTGGTGATGTCGTAGAAGTCTTCGGCGTATTCGGTGGAGTTGGCCAGTTCGCTGTACATCCAGGTGAGTTCGTCCAGACTGGATTGCTGCTGATGGCCAGCTGCATTCACAATTCCGGCAAAAGTTGGTGAGGCCCAGCTCGTGCCGCCCACCGAGGACCAGCCGCCTTCCAGATAAACTCCGGCGCAGCAGAAGTCGGAGGCCACATCAGGATATCCGCGATGGGTGCCGACGATCTTGGCAATCCCGCTCTGATAGCTGGGAATGGGTTCATAAGGGCTGATATCGCCGCCGCCACCGCCGTAGACTTCGCTGACAAAGTTGCCGTTGCGGTCGCGGTTGAAAGATGTGCCACCGACAGAAACGACGTTCGGCGAGGCTCCGGGATAGATGCTGACGCCGATGCCGGAATCGCCCGAGGCCGCGAAGTAGACAACTCCCGGCGTGGTGAAGATTTTGTCCCAAGTCGTTTCCTTCGCCACTTCCGGATCGCCCCAGCTCATGCTGACCACGCCGCCGCCATTTTCAGCGACCAGCTTCGCGGCCAATTGAACCGCCTGCCAGGTGGGGTCGGTGTTTTGCAATTCGGATACGACCAGGAACATCTTGGCCTGCGGAGCCATGGCGTGCGCCCACTCGATGTCCAATGCTTCCTCGGTCAGCCAGTCGGAATATACGGGAGGTTTGGTCGATCCCGGCCAGGTCACGGTGAGATCGGCGGCGGGGATGCCGTAGTAATTGGAGAACACGGCCAGATCGGCGGCGGCGGTGGGATAGAATCCGGCGTCTACCAGGGCGATGGCGCCGATTCCGCCGGTGGGCACAGCAGTGCTGGTGGCGACGGGGCAACCCGCCGGTCCACTCACCAACTCGTAAACGCAGGCGACCGAGCCCGGAGTTTCCACACCGGCGGGCGGACCGCTGGGCGAGGGCTGATCGGAATCTACGTAAAAATAATTCGTGTGATTACGTCCGGGCGTGGGAATGCTCGACTGTGGAATGAAGATTCGATGGCCGTTGTAAGTGGACTCGACGTTTTGGGCTGAGGCAGATACCGAGAGCAGACACGCGATTGAAACCGCGAAAGCTGCACCTATTTTGAAGGAAGAACAAAGACGCATCATTGTTTCGCTCCTGTGGCGGGAAACATTATGACAGGGTGAGAAGCAAATGAAAACTCAAGGTTTCTCCTACTCGCGATTTTCGGCGAGTGAGACACGATGCTTTGAGCCCGTGGGGTAGTGGACCCAGCCGGAGTTGGCAGGAGGATAAGGTTGTTCAGTCCTGACGTGCCTTATTTTGGTAGTGTAGGATTTACTCGCTCCTTATTTTCGCAACCATGAAACTTGCAGAGATCGCATCCGCTCTAAATGCGCGCCTGGAAAACGGGTCACCTGATATTGAAATTAGTGGCCTGAATGGAATCGAGCAGGCTGGGCCGGGCGAGTTGACGTTTGTTTCCAACCCCAAGTATGCGGCGGCGGCGCGCTCGACGAAGGCGTCTGCCGTAATTGTGGCCGAGGACTTCCCTGTCATACCAGCGGCGATGCTGCGGGCCAAAGATCCTTATCTTTCTTTCGCACATGCGCTCGAACTATTTCATCCGCCGCTGCGATATGCGCCGGGGATTCATCCTACGGCGGTGGTGCATGCGTCGGCGAAGATTGGGCGGAATGCGCATCTGGGGCCTTATGTGGCAGTGAATGAGGATGCTGAGATCGGCGACAATGCCGTGTTGCTGGCGCATGTGGTGATCTATCGTGGAGTGAAAATCGGCAATGATTTTTTTGCGCACGCGCACGCGGTGGTGCGGGAAAACTGCCGAATCGGCAACAATGTGTTACTGCAAAATGGCGTGGTAGTAGGGTCGGACGGATTTGGCTTCGCGAAAACTAAAGACCGGCGCTGGCACAAGATTCCCCAGCCCGCGCCCGTGGTGATTGAAGACGATGTGGAGGTACAGGCGAATTCCTGCATCGACCGTGCCAGCGTGGGCGAGACTCGCATCCGGCGCGGGGTGAAGATCGACAATTTGGTGCAGGTCGGCCACGGGTCACAAGTGGGCGAAGATGCGCTGCTGTGCTCGCAGGTAGGGCTGGCAGGGTCTACGGATATTGGCCAGCGAGTGATCTTGACAGGTCAGGTGGGCGTGGTCGGTCATTGCAAAGTCGGGGATGACGCCATCGTAACGCCGCAGAGCGGAGTGGCTCACGACATTGCCGCGGGTGCGCTGGTTAGCGGCGCCCCGGCGGTGGATCACAGGTTATGGCTGAAATACTCAGCGCTGCTCTCGAAGCTGCCGGAGATGGCACGGGCATTGCGAGGAAAGAAAGGCCAAGAGTAGAACGCCCAGTTCTTCCAACACAGTGAAGTGATCCTTCAGGATTTTCCGGGTTGGCGCCGGTGTGCAAGATTTTTCATGGGCACTAACAGGCCTGAGAACTAAGTATTCTTGACAAGACCTTCCCCGCATAGAAAACTTCCCACACGCCACCTGGCTTACGGGCACGCGCCGATAAGGTAAGCCCCACCAACAATCAGGAAGGAAGACCAATGCGTTTTCAATCAAGCCCAACTTTCTCTATAAGAACACTGATATTTATGCTTAGTTTGGCGGTGATCGCCATCCCAAATGCGGGCGCTCAAACGTTCAGCGTGGTTCACAACTTTACGGGCGGAAGCGACGGGGGTGGGCCGCTGAATGGCTTTACGAGCGACGGCGTGGGAAACCTCTATGGGACTACCAGTTCAGGCGGCACGACCAATCACGGAGTGGTATTCAGGCTGAACAAAGAAGGTGTGGAAACGGTGTTGTACAACTTCAAGGATGGGTCGGACGGAGCCTATCCGCAGGGCGCGCTGATCAAGGATAAGGCCGGCAATTTTTACGGCACTACGCTCGGTGGCGGCGCGGCTGGCACGGGAACGGTGTTCGGGATTACGGCGAAGGGCAAGGAGCAGGTCCTGTATAGCTTTGCCGGAGGCGCAGACGGAGTAGCTCCGGAAGCGGGATTGGCCTTCGACGCGGCGGGAAATCTCTACGGGACCACGACTGCGGGCGGAGCTAACGGTACTGGTACGGTTTTCAAGCTAACTGTCCCGCAAAAAGGCGCGAAGTGGACGAAGACGGTGCTCTACAGTTTTGGGAGCGCGCCCGACGGAACCACGCCGGTCGCAGGACTGACTTTTGATAAGGCGGGAAATCTCTATGGCACAACTTCCGCCGGCGGTACCTACGGATACGGCACGATCTTCCAACTGATCCAGGCCGGAGGTGACTGGACGGAGAATATTATTCACGAGTTCCAAGACGGAGACGACGGCGCGGTTCCCTTTGCGGGTTTGATCTCCGACAAAGCGGGCAACTTTTATGGTGCTGCGGGCGAAGGTGGAACCGGCGGCGGAGGCACGGTGTTCGAGTTGAAGCCTGCGAACGGCGCATGGACTTTCACGGTGCTCAATAGCCAGGCCGGGTGGAACGTTTCTGGAACTTTTCGAAATTTGATGATGGATGCCTCGGGGAATCTTTACGGCACCACGCACTGCGACGGCGCGCCCGAAGCCGGGACGGTTTACGAACTGACACCCGCGAGCGGCTCGTGGAGCTATACGCTGCTTTACACGTTCACGGGTGGCAGCGACGGGCTGTACTCGTTCAGTAATCTCGTGCTTGAACAGGGAAAGCTCTATGGCACGACCAACGAAGGCGGATCGGACGATGCCGGGGTGATATTTGAAGTGACGCTGTAATCCAAAACGCTAGGACGGAATGCCGGCACTCCTGACTTTTGGATGCCGTTTTTTTCTTATTTACGCAGGAGTTGAGGCGTTGCGCGCAACTCCGGCGGAAGCCCGCTATCGATCACGGCGCGAACTTTTTCCATCAAGCATTCGCGGCTGCTGAAATCTCTGGGCTCAATGGGCGGATGAAAGATTACCGTCACGGTTCCCGGCTTGATGGCGAACCTTCCTTTTGGCATGACAGCGTGGGTGCCCACGATGGTGATCGGCGCAACGGGCACTCCGCATTCCATAGCGAGATAAAACGGCCCCTTCTTGAACGGCAGAAGTTTTCCGTCGAACGAGCGATGGCCTTCCACGTAGATCGTCATGTTGAGGCCCTGTTGAACCACCTGTTTTGCGGCACGGACGGACTCGATGCCGGCATCACGATTGCCGCGGTCAACCGGCACCAGCGATCCCATGCGCATGGCCTGGCCGAGAATTGGAAATTTTAATAATTCTTTTTTCACCATCACAGAAGTGCGCTTCGGAATGAGCGGAATGGTAATGGGAGGATCCAGATTCGAAACGTGATTCGACATGAAAATGTAGGAGCGCGTTGGATCGAGTTGGTCGAGACCAACCGTTTGTACTCTCACACCGGTCAGGCGCACGCCATTCCATGCGCCGAACATGAACATCCGGTAGAGCAGGCTGACGTCACCGGTAATGAAGGTCCACGGAAATCCAATCAGGGCAGCGATGGGAGCGGCTAATATCCAGAAGACGAGCATGGCGATGGTTCGGATCATAGTTCGTTTTGCGAACTGGTTAGCGGGCGCCTACCTGGAATGTTCCGACGGCGAAAGCTGCGCCTCTCCTTTTAGCCATGCGGTGCGGCGTGCTCGTTGTTCTGAGCTCATGCTCTCCACGTCTTTGAGTTGGTAGCTGACCTCATCGCGACTGCTTATGTTCCACTTCAACTCGCGTTCTGCACCACGCCGTTCGCGTATTTTAAGCGTGATGCTGTCGCCGGCCGAGAGTCCGGAAATATCGTCTGCCGACTCCTGGCCCGGTGCTTTTCCGTTGATCTCGAGAATTGTATCGCCAACCTGCAGACCGGCCTTCTGTGCCTCGCTGGCAACGGCAACTGAAGTCACAATCATCGGACCGTCAAAATTTCGCGAGGCCACGAAGCCGGCGTTCGCTGAAGTAGTTTTTTCTTCGATCACACGGAACCCTACGGAGCGAAAGAAATCGTTCCACGGAATCTCTTCCGTGCCTTGCACGTACTTGGTGAAAAACCAGCCCAGGTCCGCATGAGTCACGGCTTCGGCGGCTTGACGCACTCCGTCCGAATCCGGGAAGAATCTTCCCTTCTTTGCGAAGTTTTCATTCATCCATTGAAAAACTTCCCGCAGAGATGCCTGACCATGGCTGGCATGGCGTACAGCTAAATCCAGAATGATCCCAAGCAACTCGCCCTTGTTGTAATAGGAGACACTGCGCTCTGGGCGGCGATAGTAGGAATTGCCCTCGAGCCATGCATCCATGCTCGACTCTTCGGCCGATTGCGTGAGATGCGCGGGCCGACGCTCGAGTTCGGTGACTCCGGAGGCAAGTTGCGTTTCGAAATGGTGTTCATCGAGCACGCCGCCGCGCAACTGGATGATATCGGCAGCGGTGCTGGTACACCCTTCGCTGAACCAGAGCGCGCGCGTGAAGTTCTCTTTGGTGTAATCGACCGGCTCGAGGGTTTGGGGGCGAATTCGCTTCACATTCCAGAGATGAAAAAACTCGTGCGCCGTGATCGAGGCCAGGACATCTGGCGAGCGGGATAAGACGTCGGCGTTTATGTCGATCGCGGTAGAGTAGGAGTGCTCCATTCCGCCACCTGCGGGCCCACGCGGAAAATGGTAGAGGAACATGTAGTTTTCGAAAGGGCGGTCGTTCATCCAACGAGTGGCTGCGGTCACGACCTTATGCAACATGGCTACGATTTTTTCCAGATCGTAGTCGGCGGCTTCGGCGTCAACTATTACACGATAATGCGCGCCGTCATCGTCGAAGTCCTGTTCTTTAAATGTTCCAATTTCAACGGGAGAATCGACGAGGCGATCATAATTATCGGCGGTAAATACTTTCTCTTGCATAAGACTCAATGGCGTAGCGATGCGCCAACCATCAGGCACCTGGTTAAAGCGCACGTGCATGGGCTCATCGCGAGCGTCAATCGGATATATAAGAAGTTGTGCGAGATTGAAGAAGGCGTGATGCGCATTGAACTGCGCGCCGAACGGACCGAAGGAGTCGACGTAGATCTGATACTCAATAACAGCACCGCCTTCTGCTGAAGAAATCTGCCAGTGGCTATCGGTTAATTCACGTAACGGAATCGGCTGCCCGGAGCGGTTCTTGGCGCGGATCCAGTTTATGTATTGCGAAAAATCGCGTACCTGATAGAGTGCGTTCCAAACAGGGAGCTGTAGTTCGCGTTGCGCGGAACCTTCCGGCAAAATGATCTGAACCTTGACGAGGTGCTGTTCGGGATTTACGAGAGAGATGGTGTAGTTGGTAGCGGCGCTGCAGTGAGCTGGCATCAGCCAGCAAAAGAAAATCGCGAAGATGAAGAGATGCGCCGGGGTGCGCTTTAAGGCAAAGTGATTCATCAGTTTCCCGCCGCGCTCGCCGAGTCGACCGTATAGGCGTGGCCCGCGATTGCGCGTAGCCGAGCCGGCAACTTTTCGTAGATCCCCCCAAATCCGCCGTTGGAGAGGATCGCTACCACATCGCCAGAGCGCATTTCAGGAGCGATTGTCTGGACAATTTCATCGGCTGTCGCGAGCAACCGGGCTCGCCTGCCATGTTTCTGAATCTCCAAAGCCAATTCGGGTAGCTCCAGCCGCTCGTTTTCGGGCACGGCTTCGGAGCGGAACACTCCCGCGATGACAGCTTCGTCGGCGATCGCAAGACTCTGCGCCAGATCTGCTTGTAAAATTCGACGGCGCAGAGTATTAGAACGCGGCTCCAGAATGGCCCACAAGCGCGCACCTACGTAGCGCGACCGCAAAGCCTTTAGAGTAGCCGCAATGGCGGTGGGATGGTGCGCGAAGTCGTCAATAATCGTGATGCCGTTCACTTCTGCTTTCACTTCTAAACGGCGCTTTACACTTTTGAATGTCTTCAGCCCGGCGGAGATTTCCTCCTTCGAAATGCCATGGGCCGCGGCCATTGCGGCGGCGGCGGTAGCATTCCACACGTTGTACTCGCCGGCCAGCGGGAATTCGAGATCTGCCCACACGCGACCATCATGCACGACTGTCCATGAGGTCTTTTCCGAATCCAAGCGGAGATTCGTTACCTGCCAAGAAGATTGCGAGCCCGCACCATAGCGCTCCACGGGACAGAATGCTTTGCTCAGGCAGCGCTCAAGGCTGGCGCTTTTCGCAGCTTCTCCCACCACTCCATCGAACGCGATGATGCGGCCGCGGCGCGGGATCAGGTTCACCAGGCGCTTAAACGCAGTTTCTACGGCATCGAGATCTTTGTAGATATCGGCGTGATCGAACTCCACCGAAGTGAGAATAATGGCAGCGGGAAAGTAATGCAAAAACTTGGGCCCTTTGTCGAAGAATGCCGTGTCGTATTCGTCCCCTTCCAGAATGAAATGTTTTCCTTGCCCGAGATGAAAGCTGGAGCCAAAGTTTTCCGCGATGCCACCGATAAGGAAGGAAGGCTGCATGCCAGCGGTATGAAAAATCCACGCCAGCATCGAAGTAGTGGTAGTTTTCCCGTGTGTGCCAGCGACAACTAAAACTTCCTTGCCACGCAGAAATTCATCATGCAGCAATTGCGGGAGCGAGCAAAATGGAATGCGCCGGTCGAGCAGGTGTTCGAGTTCGGCATTGCCACGCGAAATTGCGTTGCCTACCACTACCAGATCGGGCGTGGGTTCCAGATTGCGCGCGTCGAAGGGTTGCGCCACCGGGATTCCAAGCTCTGTGAGGAGATCGGACATCGGAGGGTAGGCGGCGGCGTCCGAGCCGGTCACGTGAAAGCCGCGCTGCTTGAGCATTCCGGCTAACGACGCCATTGCCGTACCGCAGATCCCAATCAGGTGAACGTGTTTCTTATCGATCATATTTTTATTGATGGATGGCTCGCTTACTCAGCCGTTACCGCAGCTTCCAGTATCTTAAGTTTGACTTCTCCATCGCGCACCGTCAATCCAGCTCGCACTCCGATGGGCAGAGTGATATTCCCTGTCGTCACATGACCTGAACGCACGCCATAAGCTACAGGAACTCCCAAATCGCCCACGATGCGCAGCACCACATCTTGCAGTTTGTAGCCTTGATTGGCATTTTGCACACAATCGAGCATCTCGCCGAATACAATGCCGCGGACGCCGTTGAACTTCCCTGCCAGTTTTAGCTGCATCAGCATGCGATCGATTTGATAGGGCTTGGCGGCGACATCTTCGAGAAAGAGAATAGTTTCTTGCGTGCGTATCTCGCAGGGTGTGCCCAGCGACGCCACCAAAATGGAAAGGCAGCCGCCGTACAGAGTTCCCTCGGCAGAGCCATTCACAAGTCCGGTTGCTCCAGAGGATGCGTCCAGATTGAGTTCCCACGATTGAGTTGCTGAAAGCGCAGATTCCCATGAGAGCACACTGACGCCATCTTCGTGAGCCCAATCTTTGGCTACCATGGGGCCATGGAAGGTCACTAACCCGGTAGCATCGAAAAAATATGTAAGCAGTGCGGTGAGGTCGCTGTAGCCGACAAATATTTTCGGATGGGATTTGACGGTCTCCAGATTCAGTGACGACAGCAGATAGTTTGCGCCGTAACCGCCACGCGCGCAAATGATGGCTCGCACATCTTCCCGCGAAAACATCGTTTCCAGTTCGCGCTTGCGTCGTTCAACCGAGCCGGCGAAATACAGGTCCTTGTCGAGGATGGAGTCAAAATATAACGGCCTGTAGCCCGCGCGGCGCAGGGCTTCGCAACCGACTTCAAGATCAGCACGCTTGACGTTGCTGGCGGGCGCAACAATGCCAACCGTATCCCCTAGTCGAAGAGCGGGCGGCTTGATGTGCGGTGGTGGAGATGAGGGCATGCAGTCAGAAGCCGAGTTAAGGCAGAATTTGCTCCACAATTTCACAAAATCTAAGTAAGAAAAAATTCTCCCTGGCATACCAGACGCGCGTGGCCACGGAGGAATACCAGACCATCCTTCTGGCGCACGGTCTGCGTTCCGCCCGGAGTATGCACGCGAACGGGCGATTGCACTTTGCCCGTGCCAAGCGCAGCCAGGGCGGAAGCGCAGGAACCTGTGCCGGAGGATTGCGTTTCTCCCGCGCCGCGCTCAAAAAAGCGAGCGCGTATGTCGTGTTTGCCATCGATCACAACCATCTCGACGTTCACACCGTTCGAGAAATGCGGGCTACGTTGAATTTCCGCAGCTTCCGATTGCCAGTTCCCCTTAAAATCCGCCACGATCAAAACATAGTGCGGATTACCCATCGAAACCGGGATCCCGGACACTTCTCCGCTTTCCAGTTGGATGGCTTTTTCGTTTCCTATAACGGCCACGCCCATTTCTACTTCAAATTCATACTCGGATTCATTCCGTCCGGTCAGCAGGCAGGATTTCAGACCGGCTCCGGTGTGGATTATGATCTTGTCTTTTTGTTGTGTCGCGCTTACGTATGCGGCAACGCAGCGCGTACCGTTCCCGGAAATCTCAGCGATGGAACCATCGGAGTTGATCAGATGAATTTCCAAATCAACCGATGGGTGCGGATGCATCCACTCTACGCCGTCCGCCCCGACGCCTTCATGACGATCACACAAACGGCGGGTGAGTACTATAGGATCCAAACCAGCTTTGAGGTTCGAAGCGTGAATCAACAAAAAATCATTGCCACAGGCGCTGGCCTTTACAAATGGAATTACGCTGGAAGGAAGGTTCACTCTAATTCCACCGGGCCAAGTGAAACCGCACTCCCCAAAACGGTTGACTGATGGAGTTCGCGCAGAACGTCCTTCTGATCGCGGCTGCATCCCGAGAGATCAAACTGGAGACGAATGTGCTGGCCCGTATTGCCACTGAGAACGTTCTGCATCATGCGATGGCGGTGCTCCAGAATGCGGTTGACCTCCTGCGTGATTTCTTCCACGCTGCGGCCGGTCACTTCGTAGCTGGTAAGCAAAGTTTTCAGATTGAAAGTTTGCTCAAGATGGCCGAGGGAAAACAATGCGGCGAGAACCAATCCGGTGGAAAAAATCGCCGTCAGGTAAAGGCCGCCACCGGTGGCCATTCCGATTGATGCGACTACAAACAAAGTTGCGGCGGTGGTGAGGCCGGAGGTGAGGCCGCGGGTGTGGAGGATGGATCCCGCGCCAATGAATCCTATGCCCGGGATAATCTGCGCCGAGATGCGCGTGTGATCGCCCAGATGCTCGACCGCCAACACATCCGAAAGAATCGTAAATAGCGCCGCTCCGAAGCAGATGAACATGTTGGTGCGCAGGCCGGCGGGACGGTGCCGCAGTTCCCGCTCAAGCCCGATGACACCACCCAAAATCGCCGCCACCAGCAAACGCGCCAAAGAACTCGCGACGATTCCGCTGGCCATCTCGCTATTGAGCAAATCTCTAATGTGCTGCCAGTTCATGGATCAGCTTTCTTTTTGGAAACTTGAGATGGCCGGATTTTATCATCGGGGTGCATTGCTTCCGCATTAACCTGCCTGATTACCGTGCGGGAGCCAGCGCTGGAGTGGAAGCGGAACCCCGAGCGCGGCCCTGAAAAATGGCAGCTGGCGCCTGTCCCGTGGTATGGATTTCAACCAGTGCGATGAGATGATGATCGCGCGCCGAAGTCCAGACAGGATCGCCCTCGAAGCCTATGGCGTAGTCTGCGTAATCCGCGGGATTCAACAAAGCACGCTCCCATAAGCCTTCCGGATCGCCCGGATATTTCCAGACTCGATGATTGCCTTCATTGATTGTCCGGCGCAGCGGGATTCCAGCCTGCTCCAGGGCGCCGACGTGCTGGCCCAAGTACATGAGAATCGTTGAATTTGGTGGAAGCGATTTGATCCAACTTCCGAGTTGACGGTCGAGCGCGACGCGTCCCTTCATGTTGACTTCGGCTTCGCGATAGCAGATGGGATCGGCGCGCCACACTGTGGCGTAGCTCGCGACCGTGAGCAGCAGGACAGCTAACACGGTCGCCATGCCCATCCCCTCACGCGCGAAAGTCTTGAGCCGCGGAAGCTTGACTGCGGATTGCAAAAGAAAGAAAACACCGAGCGGCACGAACACCGCGAACGCGGGAAGCAGTTGCAAGCCATAGCGAACGTTATATTGTGAAAACGGCCACCATGACGGCACGAAGATTGGAATGCTTCCGTAGGCAATCGAGAGCGCGTAGAACGGAAGCGGAGACCACAAAAGCAAAGCGGTGCGTTTGCCGGCAGAATTAGCCGCGACCAAACTTCCAAGCAGCGCCAGCGCCAGCCATAGGCGCCCAAGCCAATTCGACTCTGCTACATTCAGTTCGGCTGCTTTCAGAAAAAAAGAGCCGGCAGCCAGAAGATTCCCTTTCGCCGGATTCACCGTTGCGGTCTTTTGTTCGATCGATTTTGCGGAGTAGGGTCCGTTTGCGAACTCGATCGGGTTGCGATAGACGGCGGCGTTGTATGCCAACCAAAGGATAGGAGCGGCGGCGGCGATTAAAACGAACTTGAGGATCGAACTGCGCGAACGAGATTGCACGAGCTTAGCGGGCGTCGCGTCGGACCGATTGGGCGAGTAGGAATTGACGAGAACTGCGGCCGCCACCAAGATTGCCGCAAGGAACCATCCGTCATAGCGTGTGAGGCAAGCGGCGAACAAGCACCAGCCGCACTTCCTAAGCGCTCTTGTGTTTCCCCTTACGAACTCGGCAAAGTACACGACCACCCAAATAAAAAAAGCGAGATAGAGCGATTCCCCCATGGCGGTCGACTGGATGTAAATCAGATTGGGGTTTGCTGCGTAGATAATTGCCGCCATCCACGCGCCTAGTGACGCTGCATTCGGTCCTGCGTCGCGACGCAATGCGTCCCGCACCAGACGGAATATACCGAGCACACTGAATACAAACCCCGCCATCGACGGAATCGAGCCACCAGCGCCGCTTTGCCACATCCGGCTGGAAACGATGAAGGGCAGAATCAGCAGGTGAGGGAGAGGAAGCCAGACGGTTCCTAATTGCAGAAGACCGGGAGTTCTGGAATCAAAAATGCGACGAGCGATGTTGATGTGTGCGACGGCATCGCCGTAGAGCAGCACAGCGCCCTGGCGGTTATAGAAGAGAAATGAAAACACCGAGATGAAGATCGCCAGCCAGACAAGCCGCACGATTTCAATTTCAGAATACGGCTTCGGAGGCGAAGATTGCGGCTTCATTCGAGGTGAGTGAGTTCGCGGAAAATCTGAAAGCGGGCGTCGATTTCTTCCCGCGTCAGCGTTTGCAGGCGCTCCGTGCCGAAGCTCTCCACGGCGAACGATCCCATCACACCGCCGTAGAATAGCGCCCGTTTCAATACTTCGCGATTCAATTCTGGCTGGGAGGCAACGTAGCCCATGAAGCCTCCGGCAAAGGAATCACCGGCGCCGGTGGGGTCTTTCACTTCGTCGATAGGCAGGGTTGGTGCACGGAAAGGATGGCGGCCGATACCAAAAGCGCCTTCCCGGAAGAAAATCGTAGCTCCGTATTCACCGTGTTTGATGACCAGCGCTTGCGGGCCCATAGCTAAAACCTTCTGCGCGGCGCGCGGCAGATTTTTCTCGTCAGCCAGCATTTTGGTTTCCGTATCGTTGATCAGCAATACATTCACCAGCTTCAAAGTTTCCGCCAGTTCGCGGCGAGAACCCTGAATCCAGTAATTCATGGTGTCGCAACCGGTCATGCGCACGCCATTCATCTTGCGCCGTACATTGGCCTGCAAGGTGGGCTGGATGTTGGCCAGGAAAAGGAATTCGGTATCTTCATACTCTTTCGGAATTTGCGGGTGAAATTGTTCGAACACATTAAGGTCGGTGAAAGTGGTTTTGGCTTCGTTAAGATTTTCGGCATACGAACCACCCCAGCGAAAAGTCTTGCCCGGAGCGCGTTCGATGCCGCGCGTATCCACTCCACGCCTTTGGAGCACGCTCTCGTGCTCTGCGTTGAAATCGTCGCCGACGACAGCGACCATGCGAACCTGCGTAAAATAGCTGGCCGCCAAAGAAAAGTATGTAGCCGCTCCGCCGAGAATGCCTTTCACCGCGCCGGAAGGCGATGTGATGTCGTCAAACGCAACTGATCCTACAACGACAATGCTCATGCAAAGATCCTGTTCCCTTTCGCGAATCGGCTAGTTCGTCGCCTTTAAATATTTCCCCAGAATCAACTTCAACTTCTTTCTCGTCGCGAGCGGGATTTTTTTATGGTCCGTCAGAATTGCGTGTGCCAGTGCCGAACCGCATTTGCAGGCGCGCTCGCGAGGCATGGCAGCTATGGTTTCCCGAACGACTTTCGCCGCATTCTCGGCATTTTTCACCAGTACCGCGATGATTTGATCGACGGTGACGGAATCGTGATGCGGATGCCAGCAATCATAATCCGTGACCATAGCCACTGTGACGTAGCAGATTTCGGCCTCGCGGGCCAGTTTGGCCTCCTGGACGTTGGTCATGCCGATCACGTCCATACCCAGGCCGCGATAGACGTTCGATTCCGCCTTGGTTGAGAACTGTGGGCCCTCCATGCACAAATAAGTTCCACCGGATCTTCCGTTGACGCCGGCCTCCTTGCAGGCTGCCTCGACCACGCGAGCCAGTTCTCCACATACAGGATCGGCAAAAGCGATGTGCGCGACTACTCCGCTGCCAAAAAAAGTATCGATGCGGTGCCGGGTACGATCGAAGAACTGGTTTGGGATCACGAAATCGAGCGGCTTGTGTTCTTCCTTGAGCGAGCCCACGGCGGAGACTGAAACGATTCTTTCCGCTCCAAGCTGTTTAAAGCCATGAATGTTGGCGCGGAAATTCAGTTCGCTCGGCAGAAGAATGTGTCCGCGGCCATGCCGCGCCAGGAAGGCGACTTTGCGGCCTTCCAGCGTGCCGCAGATGTAGGCGTCAGAAGGCGCGCCAAACGGCGTCTTCAGCCGCACTTCTTTTACCTTGGTCAAGCCCGGCATCGAGTACAGACCGCTGCCGCCGATAATGCCGATCTCCGCCTGTGGCACTCAGCCTCCAAAAAATGTGACGCTACAGAATTCTCTGGCGCGTGCAAACCAAACTCGTGATTATAGCAAGCTTGCGGCGATGCTCCGTGACGCATTTGGTTCGGAGATCGGGTGCAGACGCCGCTGGTTATCTCTGTTCGGTGACACATTACAATCTTGTTATGCGATTCTTGACCGCACTCATTGCGTTTTCCCTTCTAGCATCCTCGGCTCCCGCTCAAAGTAAGACTGAGAGTAACGCGGGGCCTAAATCCGTTACTGTTCCGGTCACGCTCGATCATGACCGGGTCGTCATCGACGTTTACCTGCCGCTTCCCGATGGCTCAACCAAGCGCGTTCGAGGATGGGTAGACAACGGCGATACAGATCTATGGATGTCGCGCCGAGCCGCGACGCTGATGGGACTCAGCATCACCTGCACTGATAAGGGATGCTCGGCGCTGCCGCCGGCGGCGATCAAGATCGGCGAAATGAATATTCCGCTTGCTGGTTTTGCACCAATCAGAATTCCTCTTAAACCGCCGACTGCAGATTCCGTCATGTTCCCCGGCATGAGCGCGGAAATCAAGATTCCGTCGCGCCTGCTGCGCAGTTACGATGTGATCATCAACTACCCCGACCGCGAATTCAGCATCGGCTTGCCGGGCAGCCTGAAGTTCAATGGCGTCAAAGACAAGCTGCTGGTAAGCGCGGACGGCTTGATTCAGATTGCGAGCAGGATTGAAAACAAGAATTACAACCTTGGACTTGATATCGGCTCTTCCCTCAGCTTTCTTTCGGCAGAACTCTTCGACAAATTAACAGATGAGCACGGCGATTGGCCGCACATGGTGGGGGCTGTGGGGCCGGCGAATCTGTGGGGCGGAAGTGAAGAAACAAGTTGGAAGTTGATGAGGATTGATCGCGTTCAATTCGGGCCGCTTTATTTGACTGGCGTGGCAGTGGCCGCTTCGCGGAAATATGCCGCGGGCTCTCCTGACAAACATGCAAGTGACAAACATGCGAGGCCGGCTGAGGTGGGCATAATCGGCGCTGACGCTTTGATGAACTATCGCATTGGCCTGGACTATGCGCATTCGGCGGTCTACTTCGATTTGGGCACAACTTTTAAATTCCCTGACTTCGATGTAGTGGGACTGACATTGCGGCCTGAGGACGATACGCGCTTCACCATCCTCGGCGTAGCGGAGTTTGAAGGTCAGCCATCGGTTCCGACGGGCGATGACGGCGTGCAACCCGGCGATCATCTGGTTGCGGTGGATGGAATTCCGGTACCGGATTCAACCATGGGGCAAGTGTGGTCTCTGCTGGAAGGAACGCCCGGCCAGGAGCGCAAGCTCACCGTGGAGCGCGGTGGAAGACAGTTCACGGTTACCGCTAAGGTGCAGCACTTTCTCGGCGAGACTGAAGAAGATCAAAAGAAGGAGAAGCCTGACAAGAGATGAAAATTTGTCCACGCTGAATTATTTTTTGAACACTTCTTTCTCCAGCGTAGCGGTAGTACTAGCGTCAAGGCTTTCGCTCACGAGTACGGTATCGTCCTGCTGTTCGATCACGACGGTACCTTCTTCCGTATTCCAGGTGTGACGGCCTTGCAGAATATCGACTTTGTATTGAGCGGGCTCGGACGCGGCCTGATTCGAAGTGCTCTGATCGGAGGAAGCCTTCCCTGTCTCCTGCGCTTGCTTGTATCGCGTCGCCAATGACCGTGCATAAATTTCGGCAAACTCTTCGGCTTTTTCCGGGCTCGACCAGCGCGAAACATAGAACAGACCGAGCGGAGCGGCATCATTGCCCTTAGGGCGCGCCGCGTAATAATATCCGCCCCGCCACTCGGGATAGAGCCGCTCCGACAACTTTCTGCCCGCGTATTGTTCGATGAGAACGGCGACATCGAATTCACCCATGGCACCGATATCGAACTTAATGTACTCCTTGAAGTCATGCTTGAATTCCACTACGGGCATAGGCGGAATTTGTTCACCTGCCAAGTAAGTTTCAGGCTGCATAATCTGGCGTGTAGTGTGTGGAGGATTCGCCAGCACTTCGGCAAAAGCTTTTTCCTTGCCGCCTTTTTCCAGCAGCTTGACTTCAAATTTCAGTCCGTAGCTGTAGGGAAAAGTAAGCGACTCGCGGAGGAAAATCGGGGCATCCTTAAAAACCTTGGAGTCGTCGGTGCCGTTGGACATCTGCGATTCCATGGTGTCCACCAAATCGGGCGAATCCTGGATTGATCGCCCCACTGGTACCAATTCATACTGCAACATCACGGCCTCGGCCTGGCCTTCGACGACGGCTTCGCGCGTGTCGTCGATTTCATCATTCTCGATGTCGGTGGATGTGGGATCTCTTTTGAGATCATCCAAATCTTTTTCCCCGCGCCTCATCCACTTGTCGAGGCCGACGGCTTGGTCCTGTAACGCGTGCGTCAACTCATGCGCCATTACCGGTTCCTGCTCTTCGATGGGGACCCAGTCGAGAAGGTTGACGGTCTTTGTCTTGGGGTCGTAATACCCGGCGACTTGCTCGCGAAGGAGGGATATCAGCAGTTTTTCCAGATCGTAGTCGCGCGGGAGCAGCCCAAATTTTTTCAACACGAGTGCCGAGCGCTGAAGGCGCTTCACGTCCTCGTCCTTCATGTGTTTGGTGAGGTAGCCTTCCACTTCGTCGCGGCTGGTAAGGCGGCGCTTGACTTGTTTCTTGATGGGTAGTCCAGTCTGTTTGCTATCGAAGGCAAGAATTTCATCGACCGAGTGGAAAAGTTCTTCGGCCTCGCGCGGGGTGATCTTAACTTCGGGTTTGTCAGCAGCCTGGTTCACGGGAGCGGCTTTAGTGGCAGAAGGTTCTGGGACGTTTTGTCCAGTTTGATTTTTTTCCGCCGGCTGTTCGGTGGACGGGGACTGCGGCGTCTGATCTGGCGGCTGCGCCCAAGCCGCGTGACTCATTCCCATGAGCAGCACAACCGCGAAAAGCGGCCACATAGCCCTCGGGCCCAGCAGCTTAAGGATATTCATTAGGAACGAGTCTAACCTGTTTGCCTATACTTTCT
Organism: uncultured Acidobacteriaceae bacterium; assembly: GCA_963818235.1. GTDB lineage: Bacteria > Acidobacteriota > Terriglobia > Terriglobales > Acidobacteriaceae > Sulfotelmatobacter. The sequence continues at coordinate 810,054 of CAWFRI010000002.1, read as the reverse complement.
TCAAGGAGAAACTTCGAGGGAAAACGAATGCCTACGAATACTGCCGTCAATCTCTGGAGCACCAACGGCCACGCCACGGAATATCTTGGACGGGCCGCATCGATCCCTCATCGCGGCGAAGGTGAATCGACGCTGCTGGAATTTATTCCGCCGAACAACCGGCGCGTTCTTGATCTCGGTACCGGAGATGGGCGGCTGCTTACCTTGGTCAAGTCTGCACTGGCTACGCCGGTGGAAGCTGTGGCCGTCGACTTTTCTCCGGCGATGCTCGAGGCGGCGCGCAAGCGGTTTGCTGGAGATTCGTCGGTGATGATTGTGAGTCACAATCTCGATCATCCGCTGCCGAAGTTGGGTAAGTTTGATGCAGTCGTTTCCAGCTTTGCGATTCACCATTTGGCGCATGAAAGAAAACGAGAGCTTTATGGCGAAATCTTCGGCGTGCTCAATGCGGGCGGAGTTTTCTGCAATCTGGAGCATGTGGCTTCGCCTACGCAGCGGCTGCATGAGGAGTTTCTGCACGCGCTCGGACTCACGACTGAGACCGAAGATCCATCCAATCAGCTTCTGGATCTGGAAACTCAACTGAAGTGGCTGCGGGAGATTGGATTTGTGGATGTGGACTGTTGCTGGAAGTGGCGGGAATTGGCGCTGATGGTGGGGCGGAAGGCGTAAAACAGTGCCCCTTACACCGAGGTACATCGTGAAAACGCCACGATGCGCCAATGCTAATCCAAACGCCAAAGGGATCCTTCGACTGCGCGAGTCGATTCGCGACTGCGAATCGGCTTGCTCCGCTCAGGATGACAGCGAGTGGGTAAGTCTCTGCGCCACCCCCTCTCCTGCTTCCCGCGTGCCCAGCGTGCCGCTAATGTCCTGCGTAGTCTTCTTCTGGCAAACGGCTTCCAGTACGGCTGCTTCGATCTTTTCGGCCTCGTGCACAAATCCCAGATGTGCGAGCATCATTGCGGCAGTCAGGATCGCGCCGAAGGGGTTTGCCAGATTTTTCCCGGCGATTGGCGGGGCGGAGCCGTGGACTGGCTCGAACATAGAGGTTTTGCCGGGATGAATATTTCCGCTGGCGGCCATGCCGAGGCCGCCCTGCAGGCCAGCGGCGAGATCGGTGATGATGTCGCCAAACATGTTATTGGTGACGATTACATCGAAGGGCCGCGGGTCGCGGACCATCTGCATGCAGAGCGCGTCCACGTACATGTGCTGCGCCGTAATCTGAGGATGCTCTCCGCTGACTTCTTTGAAGACGCGCTGCCAGAGGCCACCGGCATGGGTCATGGCGTTTGATTTGTCAACCATGAGGACACGGCTGCGCGGGGAGCCGTCCAGTTTGGGGTGCTGCTCGCAGTAGGCAAAGGCGTAGCGGATGATGCGCTCGACTCCTTTGCGGGTGTTGATGTCTTCCTGAATGGCGATTTCGTCCGGCGTGCCTTGCTTGAAAACCCCGCCTGCATCGGTGTAAACGCCTTCGGTGTTTTCGCGAATGACTACGAAATCTATATCTTTGGGCTCGACGCCTTTCAGGGGGCACAGTGCGGCATCGAGCAGGCGGACGGGGCGGACGTTGGCATAGAGATCCATTTTGAAGCGCATGCCGAGCAGGATTTCTTTGGCATGGATGTTGGTTTTGACTCGGGGATCGCCGAAGGCGCCGGCGAAGATGGCGTCGAAGTCGCGGCCGAGCATGGCAAAACCCTCGGGAGGGACGGTCATGCCGTCGCGGAGATAGCGGTCTGCGCCCCAGTCGAATTCAGTCAGTTCGATATCGGCTCCGGATGCGCGAATCACTTTGAGAGCTTGCGGGATGACTTCCTGACCGATGCCGTCGCCGGGAATGACGGCGATGCGTTTTTTGAGAGACTTTTGCGGGTCCACGGCAGTGAAGTTAACACAAGCCGGGACGAATGAGTAGGTTCGGGGGGCGATGAATCAAGCTGCGCTTCGCTATAATCAATATTCCATGCTACCAAGCCCACTCCAAGAGGCACTCCGCCAGCAGACAGCGCAAGGCCCGCGCGCGAGCGATTATCGCGGAGTCACGACGGCGGCGGTATTTTCCAAGGTACATGAAGAGTTCGCCGCACTACTAAGTAGCTGCGGTATTTATGATGCCGGCTTTAGAGCCAGAATTTCGCTGAAGGGTGGCGACCGGGTTCGCTGGATGAACGGCATGGTGACGAATAATATCCGCGATCTGGCCGCCGGACACGGCGCTTATGCTTTTTTGCTGAACCCGCAGGGGCGAATCCTGGGCGATATGAACGTCTACAACGAGGGCGAAAGCCTTATGGTGGAGACGGATCGCAGTCAGACGGAGAAGATCCTTGCGACCTTCGACCACTACATCATCATGGATGATGTGGAAGTTGCCGATATAAGCGCGAACTGGACAGCATTGGGCTTGGCCGGACCGAAGTCGCGCGCGGTGTTGAACGCAGCCGGGATTGCGGTTCCGGAGTTGCAACCGTTGCAAACTCATGTGGCACGATGCGAATGCGACTGTGCCTGTGTGGAATGCACAGTGGTGCGGACTGAAGATGAGCAGCACGAATCGTATGAAATTTGGCTGGCTCCGGAGAATGTTTTCAAGACCTGGCAGGCTTTGATTTCGGCGGGTGCGGCTCCGGTAGGCAATGAGGCATTGGAGATGTGGCGCATCCTCTCGGGCGTACCGCTCTATGGCGTCGATATCCGCGAGCGCGACTTGCCGCAGGAGACTGAACAAATTCGCGCGCTGAACTTTAACAAGGGATGTTATGTTGGGCAGGAGATTGTGGAGCGCATTCGTTCCCGGGGCAACGTACACCGGAAATTCTCCGGCTTTTTGATTGAGGATCGGGCGCAAGTTTCGAATGGTGCCAAGATTATTTCGGGGGAAAAGGAAGTTGGCGAGATCACCAGCGTTGCGGTTGTTCCAATAGCATCTGGCGAACGAACGTGCGCCTTGGGATATATTCGACGCGAGGTTGGAGTTCCGGGGCGCGAGGTCATGATCGGCGGATCGATGGCGAGCGTGGTACAACTGCCGTTCACCGGAGTGCTTCCGGCATCGGCCTCAGAGCCGTTATTACAAAATCGGTAAAAAAGTTCGAGCGGTGTTTGGGAATTGCCTCGGAAGCCGACGAAGTATCTGCCTTTAAGATTTGTGCAAGAGGATGAGGGACATAGCTATGGGGAAGAAGCAAGAATCAGGATTTACCGTCACGGATAAGCGATTATTTACCGAAGACGGGGAGTTGCGCCAGGAAGTTCGCGAGGAAGCGGAGGCGCCGAAGGCTGCGGCACCCGAAGCCAGCGCGCCACAAGCAGTTCCGATCACGGGGCCGCCAGGCGCGGCGGAGCAGGAAATTCCGCCAATGCCGACGGCAGCCGAACAGAAGGAGCAAGCCGATGCTTACCGGAAATCATCGGACGCGCTCGACTCGCGCGTGGAGCTGAGCGGGCACTCTCCTAAAGAATTCGAGATGACGTTCGAACGCTTTATGGCGTCACTCTACATGACGGCGATGATGCAATTGGGATTGATGCACCAGCAGGGCGAGCAGCCGCGTTTGGACATTATTGGGGCGCGGCAGACCATCGATACGCTGGCGCTGCTGGCAGAAAAAACCAAGGGAAATCTGAATTCGACGGAAGAAACTTTTTTACAGAACAGTCTCTACGAAGTACGCATGGCGTATGTGGAAGTGACCAACTCGCTGTCGCGACCGCCGCAACCGGGAGCTGTTACGGGTACGACCGGGCGATGAACGTAAGGGTCCGCGCATGAAAGCGAAGCTCACGGTGCTGGGCAGCGGCACATCCATGGGCGTGCCTACATTGGGCTGCAATTGCACGGTATGTCATTCCAGCGATCCGCATGACCGGCGTACCCGGCCTTCCATCATGCTGGAATATGCGGGCAAGGTTGTGCTCATCGACACCACGCCGGATTTCTATGCGCAGGCGATTCGTGAAGGAATCACGCGCGTGGACGCGGTTTTCTACACCCACACGCACGCCGACCACATTCTGGGCATCGACGATCTGCGGCCCCTGAGTTATTGCCATAAGCCAGGGAGATTGCCGCTGTATGCGCGTCCGGATGCGGCGGCTTTTCTGCGCAAGATGTTCAGCTATATTTTCGATGCGGATTACAAATATGGCGGGCTGCCGCAACTGGAACTGCGGCCGATCGACGGTCCCGTGGCGCTTTTCGGGGCGAGCTTCGAACCGGTGCGTCTGATTCATGGCGAAGCGGAGATCTACGGCTATCGATTTGGCAAGGCGGCGTATCTTACCGATCACAGCGAAATTCCCGAAGCGTCTTTCCGGCAACTGGAAGGGCTCGATATTCTTTTTCTGGACGCGCTGCGGCACAAGCCGCACCCTACGCACTCGACGGTGGAAAACTCGCTACGCATCGTGGAGCGAGTGAAAGCGAAGCGCGCATTCTTCACTCACATTTGCCACGATCTGGGGCACGAGACGACGAATGCTACGTTGCCGGCTCACGTGCGGCTGTCGTATGACGGGATGAAGCTGGAGTTTGACATCAGTGGTTCGTGATCCGTATCAATCCGTATCTGGTGATCAGTGGCTAGTGGCCAGTATGAGCTATTGGTCGCTACTACACTATTGAAACACTGACCACTGAACACCAGATACAGAACACAGTCCCTACTATGCAGATTTTTCACAAACTCGATGACGTTCCGGCGGGCTTTGGGCCGTCTCTGGTGAGCGTGGGAAATTTCGATGGCGTACACCGGGCCCATGCGCATGTGCTGGGCGAGATTGTGCAACGAGCGCGTTCAAGTCGCGCCAAAGCTGTTGCGGTCACCTTTGAACCACACCCGGCGCGCATTTTGCGGCCGGACTCGGGCTTGAAATTGCTTACTCCGGTACCCGAGAAAGTGCGGTTGCTGGAAGCAACCGGAATCGATGCGGTGTTGATACTGCCGTTTGGGCGCGACCTTTCCCTGATGACGCCGCGACAGTTTGCCGAACGAATTCTGAAGAAGAAACTGCATGCGCGCGAGGTGCATGAAGGCTACAACTTTCACTTTGGACACAAGGCTGCTGGCGATGTAAATATGCTGGCCCAGTTTGGCCAGGAGATGGGGTTTGAAGTGAAGGTATATGCCGAGCAGAAGCTGCGCGGGGAGCCGGTTTCGAGTAGCCACATCCGAAAACTCATCGGCGAAGGACGGGTGAGCCGCGCACGGCATTTGCTGGCGAGGCCGTTTTGCATTCTGGGGATGCCGGGCCGCGGCCGTGGATATGGTTCGAAGTACACGGTGCCTACCATCAACCTGGCGCACTATGAAGAACTTGTTCCCAAGGACGGTGTGTATATTACATGCGCGCGCGTGGGGACGGAGCGTTTTGATTCGGTGACGAATGTGGGCAACCGTCCAACCTTCGGCGTAGATTCGTTTGCGATCGAGACGCACCTGCTGAATTTTCATCCCATCGAATTGATGCCGGAGAGCGAAGTAGAAATTTGCTTTCTTGACCGGCTTCGCGATGAAATCAAATTTCCGTCGGTGGAGGCGTTGCGCGAGCAGATAGGAAGAGATGTGAAGAAGGCGAAGAGATATTTCTCCCTGCTGTGAGTGGAGGCTTCGCAATCTTTTCGGCAAGCCTAATGCGGCAGATAGCCTGACTCCATAGGCAGTTTGCCGTCCACGCGGACTACATTGATGGCGTTATCGACCGAGCGCACATCCACCAAGCCCACGGCTCCGGGCGTTGCTTCAACGATCTTCAGCACGTCCGCGTCGGAATCCGCCATCATGATGGAATCTTTGTGAGCGGCAATCGCAGCTTTCCATTCGCTGTCGGTCATTTTGTTCAGCCGCTGGAGAGTCTCGGTTTCTCCCGCGGAATCCCTGTGCAACACGAGAACGACAGTTTTTCCGTCCGGCCACTTCTTAATCTCTGAGCGAAAAATCCGTGAGAGGTGCGCGGCGCTGACGGTGCCGACATTATTTTCTTTGTTAACAACCACCGCCATGTGGTGGGCGAAACATGGCGTAAGGAACGTCAGCAAAAAAACACAAAGCACGGCAGGGCGCTGAAATTTCATAAGCAACTTTCCTATTAGACTCTCGATCATACGAGCCTAACCGGGAATTGCACATCCAAAGGTCAAAACATTGTCAAATCGGGACTAGGTACCTAAGAAGTAAAATTACGCCGCTTTCCTCAGGGCTCCGTCGAATGCCTCTTTAAATCGGAAATTGACAATTCCACGCTGCCCCGTACAATCCGCCTGCATGCAGATTGGTCCCATTCGATTAGTCCGCCAGGCAACGCCCGAACAGCGCCGTACCCTTTTTGCGGCCGCGCTCGGCTGGGCGCTCGATGCCTTCGACACCATGCTCTTCGCGTTGGTGTTAACGCTGCTGATGCGCGATCTCGGCATGAACAAGGCTACGGCAGGCCTGCTGGGCACGCTGACGTTGCTGGCATCCGGTCTGGGTGGTGTGCTCTTTGGTTTCCTTGCCGACCGCATTGGGCGCAAGCGTGCGCTCATGGCGAGCATTTTGACGTATTCGGTCTGCTCATTTGCCTCGGGACTTGCCACCAGCATTGCTATGCTAGCCGCGGCGCGCTTCGTGCTGGGACTCGGCATGGGCGGCGAATGGAATACAGGAGCAACTCTGGTAGCCGAGACGTGGCCGACGGAATTGCGCGCCAAGGCGATTGCCATCGTGCAGAGTTCATGGGCAATCGGCTTCGCCGCAGCCGCGCTGACCGCTGGACCGGTGGCACACTACTTCGGATGGCGTGCCGTTTTCTTTATCGGAATTCTGCCTGCGTTGCTGACCTTGTGGATGCAGCGGGGAGTGCCTGAATCCACGATGTGGGAGGAACGGAGGACCAGAGCAGGTAGAGAGACCATCGCCGCTGCGACAGGCGACGCCTCGAGCTTCGCGCTGGTTTTTCGAGCGCCCTACTTGAAGTCCACCATGGCGCTGCTGATGTTCAATTTCTTTTGCCTGTTTGCGTGGTGGGGACTGTTTACCTGGATGCCTCCATATTTATCACTACCGGTGTCGCAGGGTGGGCGCGGCTTTGGCGTGGTGGGTACGACTACTTTGTTAGTAGGGTTGAATTTATTTGGGATGCTGCCGGGTTATGCCAGCTTCGGATGGGCGGCAGACCACTTCGGACGGCGCAAATCGTTTCTTGGATATAGCCTGATGGCGGCGTTCCTGATTCCCTTTTACGCTGCCGCCCGGTCGCCGTTCGTGCTCATGATTTTGGGCGCAGTGGTCGCTTTCTTTGGCACGGGCTTATTTTCTGGCTCGGGAATTATAGGCAGCGAAATATTTCCCACGAACTTGCGGGCGCGGGGCCTAGGCTTCACTTACAACGGTGCGCGTACCATGAGTTCGGTTGCGCCGTTTGTGATTGGACGAGTGGGACAATCTCACGGGCTCGGCTGGGCATTTTGTTTGTGCGCGGTGGGATATTTGCTGGCCGCTCTGATGACCACGCTGCTGCCCGAAACCAAGGGAAAAGAGTTGGTGTGACGAACACGATTTTCCCGCGAGAATTTTTAAGCGAGATTATTAGTGATCTGGGCGAGATTTTCCAAAGTAACTACGCATCGAAATGCTACTCCATCGGCTCGACCATGACGGGGTCTTCCGTCCCAGTGCGATTTGGACGCTGCACAATCACGATGGCCGCCAACACAAAGACGATTCCAAGAGTCTGAATGGGACGAAGTACTTCGCCCAACAGCAGGGCGGCGAGAAGAATGGAAAACACCGGCTCGAGGCAACTGGCGATGATGGCGCGAGTCGGCTCAAGATGTTGCAAGCCGAGGAAATAAAGAGAGAACGCTCCCAGCACCGAGATCATCGAGAAGACGAAGAGAAAAAGCCATTGCGCGGGAACGTAATGGGTGGCGGCGATTTTCCACGGAGGATTGACCGCGATCCAGAAGGCGGCAGCCGCGGTGAGGGTCCAGACGAGTACGCGCCAGCGGTCATGGCGGGCGAGAATGCGGTGGCCGCCCACGTTGTAGAAGGCAAAAGAAAACGAGGCTAACAGCGCGGCGAAAAAACCGTAGGGATCGAGATGATTACCAGCGCCGGATTTGGCGGCAAAAATGTCGATGACTAAAGCAATTCCAGTTACTGCCAATGCCACTGCCGCCACTTTTTGCGCAGTCAGCTTTTGCTGGCGCCGCGCTACCACGTAAAGCAATACCCAAACCGGCGCGGTGTATTGCACGATGATGGCCGTGGCCACGTTGGTGCGCTGAATCGCAACGTAATAAAAATAATTCGAGACGGCTACGCCGAGTGTGCCCAAGATGAAGCAGCGGACGAGATCCCGGCATGGAAGTTTGATACCCTTCCAGCCTCGGGTCGCAAGTAGAACTGGCAGCAGAACCAACAGCGAAAAAGTCGTTCGTGTTTGCGAGAGAATAAGTGGGTCGATGGGGTTAAGAACCGCGCGGCCGAGAGGCAACTTTCCCGTGAAGACGGCCCGGCCAAGAGCCGCGGATATCCCCCAGAGGAGAGCAGCGGAGGCAATAAAGAAATATCCGCGCAGAGCGTGCGGTTGCGCGGCTGGCTGAGTGCGGTCGGAAATGGTAGTCCTCGTGGGATGGAATCGATGGTCAGGCGGCTGAAAGGAACTGATCCACGCGATCGGGATTGAAACCTTCAATCACCTCCGCCCCGGATGCCGTGAATATCACCAGAGTTGGAGCCGTGCGGCTGTGGTAGGTTTCAAACAATTCCGCCCGGGCGGCCGAATCACGTTCCATGTCCCGCTCCTCGAACGCGATTTCCTTCACTTCGAGGAATATCTTCATGACTTCGCACGAGAGGCAGCCGGGTTGGGTGAAAAGCACAAATTTGAAAGGCACGTGGTTAGGAATATTCTACGCGTCCACATATTCGATCTCGGCGGTAATTTTCGCGGTCTTTTCGAGCATGGCGGAAACCGAACAGTACTTATCCTTGGAAAGGTGGACCGCATCCTCGACGGCCTTGCGGGAGACTTTTCCTCCGACGCGGTAGGTCAGCTTAATCTCGGTGTAGACGGAGGGTGGGTTGGCAGCGCGTTCCGCCTGGGCGCGGATTTCGAGGCTGGTGAAGGGCTCGCGTTTTTTCTGAAGGATGGAAACCACATCGTAGCCGGTGCAGCCGCACAAGCCAATGAGAACCAGTTCCATGGGACTGTTGCCAGCAGCTTTGTCACCGTCGACGACGATGGTGTGGCCGCTGTCGGCAGTCCCATGAAATTGGTGATTCGAAATCCAGGTAGTTTTGGCTTCAGTCATCTTTTGGTCAGTTCGATTGTACAGAATTTACGGGGTGATCTCGTAGACTGTGCCGCCGCCGAGAGCTCCTCCGAAGACGGTTGTGCCATAAAGATTGCCGGCGGAGTCGAAGATCAGGGTGCCGAGCGGACCCTCGCCATCGCCTCCGCTGCCGAAAGTATGCAGCGTTGTAAAGGCGCCCGTGGTCAGGCTGATCTTAAAGGCCGAGCCCCCCAAGCGGATAGAGGTTTCATAGGCCACGCCGTAAAGATTGTTGGCTGAGTCGAGAACCAGCCCCGCGCCGGGAAAATTGCCTGGCGTGCCACTGAGCGAGTGAAGTATTTGTTCTGTCCAGGCCGCGCCGGATGGCTTTAAGCGCAACACGGTGCCGCAACTGCACGTACCAGATCCTCCGGCAACAGCCGTGCTGTAGAGATTACCGGCGGAATCGAAAATCACGGAGGCTTCGGGATACTCGCCGTCGGGACTTCCGGTGAACGCATGCAGATTCTTGATGGTCCAGCCTGTGCCTGAGGGGGATAGCTCAAAAACGTTGCCCAATCCCCTGCTTCCGCCATATAAAGCCGTGCTGTAAAGATTCCCCACGGAATCGAATATCAGCCCGGCAGTGGGAGAGGCCTGATTACCACCTGACGTAATGAAAATTAAAGAGAATATTCTGCGTCCAAGTTCCGCCTGTACCGGGGACAAGCTGAAACACTGTTCCGCCCTCCAAGGAGCCGCCATTTTCCGTTGTGCCGTAGAGATTGCCTGCGGCGTCAAAGATTAAGTTGGCCTGGGGTGCGGATCCGTTAGGACCGGTGAAGTTAAGGAGAATGGTTTTTGTCCAGGGGCCGCTAGTGGTCGGACTGAGTTTAAATACGGTTCCTCCCCCCTCCGACCCACCGCCGTAAGTGGTGCCGTAGAGGTTTCCCGCGCTATCAAAAATGAGCGAGCCTGCGGGCAGGTAGCCGTCCGTTTCCCCCGCGAAAGAATAGAGAACGCTCTCCGACCAGGTGCCGCCGGAGTTCGGAGTGAGCTTGAAGACAACCCCAGAGCCTGTACTGCCGCCCTCTTCGGTGGTGCCGTAAAGGTTTCCGGATGCGTCGAAGATAACAGCCGCGTTGGGGCCACTTCCATCGGCGGTACCACTAAAGCTGTAAAGAATTTTCTCGGTAGCGGCCCGTGCCAGCGAGGTGAGAGTTAAGATTGGGGCCAATCCGGCGAAGACCACAATAATTAGCTGCGAGAGTCTGCGGGGCATATCTTCTCCTTGGGAAAGGGTTGGACAAAATGGAGTTGAGCGCAGGAACCGGGGAGGTGGCTCCTGGCAAAGTGCCCGCAGTATACACCTGCGCCGTTTCACAATCTAAGTTGGTATAACTGGCTTTCGCGGAGAGCCCAGGTTGGCGATTAAGTCAATCCATCGAGGGGGACTATGTGGATTCGGACCAACCAACGGTTATGAATGCAATCTCCAGGCTGGAATCAGGGAATCATAGTGGACGACCGAGCTCAGCAGGAGATGGAACCCGATATAGATCGTCCATGTCGCGACATATGCGATCAGCATTTTCCGCGGTTTCCGTAGAACGTACCACAGGAGCAAGAAGTCCAACGGTATGGGAGCTGCGATAACTAACCAGATGGGAACTCCCAGGCTTTCCACGCTATAACCCACCAGGCACACAAAGCATCCGATTGCGAGTGAGGCGAAAAGATAGACCTTCCTGTCTACCAAATAAAAGCCCAGTCCCCAGGCCAATGCGGTAAACAAGATTGCGATGTCGAGTTGAATGGGCGGAGGCAAGCTATTGAGCATAACTCGATTCTCGCTGAGTGGGGCAGTTCGCGTTAGCAATCATCTTCGATTATCCGTGGAAGGTTCGGGATGAATCAACACGCGAAAGAGTTCGGGTGCATCCTGCTTAAAACTTATTTCAAGTTCGGTCTGGATGTCGTGGACGCGGGCGAGCGGCAGATCGTCGGAAAGCGTGCAGTGGCAGGAAACATAGAGGCGTCCGCGGACTTTCTTGATTTGCACGTCGTGCATATCGACGATCTCCGGAAACCGAGCCGCAATTATTTTCAGGCGGCGTTCGAGATCGGCGTCGCGGACGGGTTCATCGCCAGTTTCAATGGTGGCAGGCTCGCTCTCGATGTGCGTAAGGATGTCGGAAATTTCCGGAACGTCGTGGCGCATGTTGGCCTCAAGCTGGGTGACTTGATCGTGCGCATCCTTGAGCGTGAGCCGTTCATCGAGTTCAACATGCTGCTCGACGTGCAGGCGCCCGTGGAGATCCTGCACGCTGATATCGTGGACGTTTAGGTTGTGCCGCGTGGCCACGGCGCGAATCCGGTCGAAGATATTCTCCGAGCGTTGGGCGCGGGGCAGCGGTTGAACGGTGACGTCGGCATCGGGAAGGATGCCGCGCACGGCGGCGGTAACGGCCTCAACTAACTGTTCGGAGCGCTGGAAGGTGACGGTACGGGCAAAACCAACGGCAAGATCGGCGAAGTAGTGATTGCCGGCGCGCCGAATGCGAACACGGCCGATTTCGAGAACGCCATCCACGTGCGAGACGGCGTCGGTGATTTGGGCGCGAACTCCGGCGGGAGCGGCATCGAGCAGGGCGTCGATGGTGCGCCGCGCAAGGCGCCAGCTTACGGAGACGATTACTCCAGCAACAAACAGCGCAGCCACAGGATCTGCGAGACGAAGCCCATCGATGTGATAGACGCGGCCCGCGAGGATAAGAACCAGTCCGAAAACCACCACGCCCGCGGACCAAACGTCCGTGGAGAAGTGCAGCGCATCGGCTTCGAGTGCCTGGCTCTCATATTTCGTCGCGATGCGGCCAAGAGCGCGGGAGCGCCACCAGTCCACGGCCATCGAGCCCAGCATGACCGCGAAGGCCCAAATGGATGGCTCGACTTCTACCTTGCGGAAAAACAGCCGCACGACAGCTTCATAGATGACCCAAACGCAAGTGAGCAAGAGCAGCCCGGTTTCGACGAAAGCGGAAAAGTTTTCCACTTTGCCATGGCCGTATTGATGATCGGCGTCGGCTGGCTTATCGGAAACTCCAACCGACAGATACGTAAGCACTGCGGCGATGAGGTCCAGTGCAGAGTGCGCGGCTTCGGAGAGAATGCCGAGACTGCCGGTGGTAACGCCAACAATGATCTTGCCGCTCGTGATGAAGAGAGCGGCGAGTACGGAGCTTCCCGCCACCGCGCGCTTCTCGGCGCGCATGGCATTCGGTGAGTAAAGCGCGGGCGTCCCGGACATGATGGGATTATCGGCGATAACCGGGAATTGCGCCAAGTGAATCAGGTGGCGCTAGCAATCTGCGCAGCCCGTCGATCTCAGTGAACCGCAATTTTCCACACCGCAACCACCACAAAAATGACGATTCCCGCTAAGTATGCCCAACCTCGTCCTTTTTGAAACTTTTCGTGATCGATCATGAACACCTCGCAAAGCTAATTCTACGACTGTCCAGGGACGCACGCTAAGGCACTGCCGGGAAGCCTGAATCCGGGCACCGCCACGCCGCTCATGTGTCAGGAAGGACGGCCTCTATGCTAGGATGCTAGGTTCGAGTTATTACAACTTCCTGATCTACCAATCCTGGAGGAATCTTGTATGCGTAAGAGTTGGTTGCTGTGTGTATTGATGGGAACGATGGCTTGGGGACAAGCCCAACCGGCCCCGGCCCAAGCCGGGAAGTCGACGACAACTGCACCACAGGCCGCGCCCTCTCAGGGCAATATGCGCGGGCTTGCCGGTGGAGAGGCGCAGCCTCCCGCGCCGGCTGCGGAAGTGCCGGAGAGCACAGTCGTGCTGACAATCTATGGTGTGTGCCCGCCGCCCTCGACGGCTGCGGCATCTAAAGCGGCCGATGGAAAAACGGCCGCCAGCAAAACGTCCGCGGCCAAGAAATCGGCGGATTGCAAGACCACGATGACCCGAGCTGAATTCGAAAAGTTGGCCAAGGGACTCTCGCCAACTCCTAATGTCTCGCCGCAGTTGAAGCGCCAACTGGCGGGAGCGTTGCCCAAGTTTATGGCCATGTCCGAGGCAGCGAAAAAACAGGGTTTGGAGCAGACTGAGGGATACAAAGAAACATTGAAGATTGCCAAGATGCAGATCCTGACCACGCAACTCCAGCGCAAGGTGCAGGAGGAAGCGAATAACGTTCCGGATTCGGCGATTGATAAATATTACAAAGACAATCCAGAGGCGTATGAACAGTTTTCCCTGGACCGGTTATTCGTTCCCCGCTACAAGCAGGAAAATGCGGAGAAATCGACCTCCGAGGAAAAGCTGACCGACGAACAGCAGAAGGCCAAAGAAGCTGCGGATAAAGCGAAGCAGGAGCAAGGCGAACAGGAGCTCAAGAAACTGGCCGATACTCTGCGGGAGCGGGCTGCGGCCGGAGAAGACTTCACCAAGCTTCAGAAGGAAGCGTTCGACGCCGCGGGCATGAAAATGGATTCGCCCAACGTAAACCTTCCCAAGGTGCGTCGCACAGGACTGCCTCCGGCGCACGTAGCTGTATTTGATCTGAAGGTCGGGGAAGTATCACAGGTGATTACCGACAATGGCGGAAATTACATTTATAAAGTCGTGAGCAAAGAAGTCCTGCCGCTGGATCAAGTGAAGGAAGAGATTCATAACACGCTGAAGAGCCAGCGCATGAAGGACATGATGGATAAGTACACGAACTCCTATCACGCCGACACCAACGAAGCATATTTTGGACCGCCGGTACCGACCGGGCCAGGAGGGCGACCCATGCCGCCACGTCCGCGACCGAACATGCCTCCACCGCCGGCACAGGGCCAGCCGCAGCCGCAAGCTGCTCCTCCGGCACAACAACAGGCTCCCCCGCCCAAACCGAACTAATGTCGAGCGAGAAACCTGTCGTAGTCGTGACCGGCATCGCGGGAAACCTGGGATCCAGGCTTCTACCGCTGCTGAAGGACTTCTCGGTAATTGGGGTGGACATAAATCCACCCCAAACCGATTTGCCCTTGCAATTCGAGCGCATGGACTTGGGCGAGGAGTCCAACACTCGTGTGCTGTACGAATTGCTGCGCGATACGCGGCCGGTTTCAGTGGTGCATCTTGCGTTCGTAATCGATCCCGTGCGTTCCGGCGTGCTCGACGTCGAACGCATGTGGCAAATCAATGTGGCCGGCACCGCTCGCGTAATGGAAGCCATTACCGAGGCGAACCGCACCACCGAAGCGGCCGTCAGGCAATTTATTTTTCCGAGCAGCGTTTCTGTATACGGGCCACGCCTGGCCGCCCCTGCCACAGAAGAATCACCGCGCGCGGCCCATACTCTGCCCTATGCAATGCACAAAAAGCAGTCTGACGAGGTAGTGCAGCAGCGCTCATCCGCGCTGCGAGGATGCAGCGTCTATATTCTGCGGCCACACATCTTCGCTGGGGCCAGCGTGGAAAATTATCTTCTGGGAGCTTTTCGCGGAACGCCCAATGGGAAAGGCGCACGAGCGGAAAAGATGCGCAGCGAAGGCAAACGGCTACCCTGTATGCTGCCCTTCGGGCAACAATATCTCGATAACAAAATCCAATTCGTACACGTGGACGATATGGCGCGTTTGCTGGCGCACATTTTACATCGTGACCCAGAGCCGCAGCGACTGACGGTTCTAAATGTCGCAGGACGCGGCGAATCACTTACCTTTGCCCGTTGCATCGAAATGGCGCAGGCGAAGTTGGTGCGTGTTCCCGGCGAATGGGTGATGCGCGTTGTGCTGCAATTTCTCTGGAAGCAAAAAATTTCGGCAATTCCGCCCGACGCCATGCCATACATGACCGGCGAATACATTATGAATACTGACCGCCTGCGGAAATTCCTGGGGGCCGAGTATGAGGACGTCATTCGGTACACAATCGCCGACGCTTTTGCCGACAGCTTTATGCGAAAGGCAACGCCGGCGCAGAGTGCTGCCGCCGGGTAAGTGAAGCCCTTATCCCCAGAACATTTCATTTCTTTCCGCGATAGAGGCCGGCGATTCCGAATGTATAAGGCGTCCAACTGGCATCGCGAAACCCTGCCAAGCGCATTCGACCCAACATTTCTTCCGGTTGCGGAAAGCGTTCCACCGAATCGGGTAAATATTCATACGGGCCGCGAACCCCGGAAATCATCGTGCCTATTCTGGGCAAGACCTGTTTGAAGTAAATTCGATATAGATGGCCCATCAATCCTTTGGGTTCGCTGAAGTCCAAGATGCCGCACTCGCCTCCGGGCTTTAGCACGCGCACAATCTCGCGCAGGCCGGCATCGTAATCTGCGAGATTCCGAAAGCCGAAGGCAGAGATCACCAGGCTGAAATACTCGCTGGGGAATGGCAGAGTGAGCGCATCGGCTTCGATCCAGCGCGGCGTTGCATGCTTCTCATTTTCCAGGGCCTTGTCGCGCGACTTTGAAAAGGCACGCTGCAGCATTGCGTGAGAGAAGTCGGCTCCAACAATCTGTGGGGGCTTATCCCCTGCCTGCTTGCGGAGCGCGAAAGTCATGTCGCCAGTCCCGCAGCAGAGGTCGAGAACCCGAGAATCCGGACGGGAAACAATGTGGGAGAAAGTGCGAGCGGTGCGGCGCCACCACAGGCGATCCACGTTACACGACAAGACGTGATTCAACAGATCGTAGCGTGGGGCGATGGAGGTGAACATCTCACGGACGGCGCGGGCCGCAGCCTGAGCATCGCGAGCGCCTTCCGGAGCCGCGCCGACGACAATCGGCTTTGAAACTTCAGCAAGGCGACTCATTTCTTCCACACCCAGCCGCCGTGCGACAAGCGGCGCAGTTCTTCCACGGCATTCAGTACGACTTTGTCGGGCACATCGGAAGCGATCTCCACCTTTCCGATTTCCCGGGGCAGCACAAAATGCACAGCGCCATTCTGCGTTTTCTTGTCGGCCTGGAGGCGGGCAAGAATCTTGCGGGCGCTTACTTTCAGCTCCGGCAAACGGCCCAGGCTCAGCACCGCATCGGCAATGCGGCCCGCGGTCACGCTATCGGTGCGGCCAACCGTCAGACCGATGTTCGTAGCAGCAATGATTCCCCAGGCGACCGCTTCGCCGTGAAGCAGGCTACGGTAGCCGGTTTCCGCTTCCAGCGCATGGCCGATGGTATGGCCAAGGTTGAGAACTCGCCGCAGGCCGCCCTCCTGCTCATCTGCGGAAACAATTTCCGCTTTCAACTTCACGCTCTGGGCGATCAATCCCTCTACTTCCACAGGATCGCGCTTGAGAATTTGCGAGCGCTTTTGTTCGAAGCGCAGGAAAAGATCGAGATCGCCGATGATGCCGCATTTAAGCGCCTCGTAGAGTCCGGCGCGATAGGCGCGATCGGAAAGCGTGTGTAGAACTTCGGGGTCAATCAGAACAATGCGGGGGTGATGATAAGTTCCCAGCAGATTCTTCCCTGCCCCAAGATTGACTCCAGTCTTGCCGCCAACGGATGCGTCCACCTGCGCTAACACGGTGGTTGGAATCTGGACTAGATCGATGCCCCGCATGTAGAGCGAGGCGAGCAACCCGGTGACGTCGCCCACCACGCCTCCGCCAAACGCGATCAGCACAGCTTTGCGGTCGGCGCCAAGGCGAACTAATCTTTCCGCCAGGATTTCAATGTTCGCCAATTTTTTAGAAGGCTCGCCGTCGGGCATTTGCACGACTTGAGGCTTAAAACCAGCGGCGGTCAGCGAACTGAGGAGTTTGGCTCCCCACCGGCGGCGGACTGGAGGAACCGTGACCACAAAAAGCTTGCTGGCCTGCGGCAGAATCTCCGCTAATAGCGCGCCAGCCCTCGCCAGCAAGCCATTCTCAATCCGGGCCTGATAAGGGCGAGGAGGGACGTGGATGGTGACTTGCGCCATGGAATTCCATAATAACTTATGAGTGCAATCCAGACCTCTACCTGCGATTGTTCGCGAGGGAATCGTATTCGCCATGTCGACGAAAGCTTCATCACGTGGAGTCGCTCTTGGGCAAGGCCACGGAGGCCATGATCGAGGCCGATAACACGCCCGCTACTACGCCCAGCATGGCCAGGATCGGAATTTTGTAATAATCCGCTGTAATCATCTTTATCCCCATCAGAATGAGGATCAATGCCAGCCCGGTATTAAGAAACCGAAAAGCTTTCATCAGCCCAGAGACAGCGAAAAACAGCGAGCGCAGGCCGAGGATGGCGAAAACATTGGAGGTGTAAACGATGAAGGCGTTGAGCGTGATCGCGAGGACGGCTGGAATCGAATCGACGGCAAACAGCAGATCCGTAGTTTCGATTACCGCCAGCGCTACCAGCAGCGGCGTGGCATAGAGACCGGGATTTCCCTGCCAGCCGCGAACAAAGAATTTGCCACCCTGGTATTGGTCCGTCACCGGCATCAGACGGCGCATGACTTTCACCACGGTATTTTTTGAGGGATCGACTTTGTGTTCGCCAGCAAATCCCAGACGGATTCCGCTATAAACGAGGAGCGCGCCGAGTACGTAGAAAATCCAGTGAAAGCGCTGGATGAGGCCGATACCGGCGAGGATGAACGCGGCGCGCATGAGCAGCGCGCCGAGAATCCCCCAAAACAAAACGCGATGCTGATATTCCTCAGGGACGGCGAAGTAGCGGAAGATCACAAGAAAGATGAAAAGATTATCGACGCTGAGAGAGAGTTCGAGGACGTAACCGGCGACGAATTCAATGGCGACCTGACGGCCTTGCCAGAACAGGACGAGCACGGCAAAGGCTGCGGCCAACGCCAACCACATAGCACTGCGTAGCAGCGCCTCACGGGAGCGGACGCGGCCTTTGCGGCCAAGGACGCGCAGGTCCAAGACCAGCATGCCGATCGCGAAGAGGTTGAAGAGTATCCAGAAATAGATCAAATTTCTTGCCGATTACGGATTACTTTTGACGGCCCAGGTTT
Organism: uncultured Acidobacteriaceae bacterium; assembly: GCA_963818235.1. Lineage (GTDB taxonomy): Bacteria > Acidobacteriota > Terriglobia > Terriglobales > Acidobacteriaceae > Sulfotelmatobacter. Next base: position 791,798 of record CAWFRI010000002.1, on the reverse strand, counting down.
CCGCTCTCCCACGCATTCCAGAGGCCAAAGGCCTTGAACATTTCATCGCTGTGAGTTTCGCGCATGGAGTCTTCGATTTGCGAACGCGTAAAGCGCGGACCTATTTTCTCCGGAAGATTCGCCAGCGCAAAGCTGAACTCAGCTGCCTCGGCCACGTGCTGTTTGAGTAAGGTGAAGTCAACTTTATCGTAAGTGTCGGAAACGGCGTGGTAGTTAACGAGGTAGTTTGCTTCTTCCTGATCCGCGACAAAAGTTGGGACGCCCTCCAGCATGAAATCAAAATGGTCGGTTCCCCATTCCATGTCGGTCTTGAGTTCGGTGACTCCGAACTGGCGCAGCGGGGCGATGATGCGCGTTGCAGTTTCGAGCACATCTTTGCGGCCGCCGGTGGAGAATCCCGTGGTTTTGCCGATGCCTGAATCGTAGATGATCACACCTGCCGCTTGATCGAGTTCCTGCCGATGGGCTCTGGAGTAAGCGCGCGATCCGAGCAGTCCTTCCTCTTCTCCGGAAAATAAAATAAAACGGATAGAGCGGCGGGGCTTCAAGCCGGAGGCTTTGATGGCGCGAAGCGCGTCGACTACGAGTGCGGCGTTGCAGCCGTTATCGAGAGCGCCGGTGCCCAACTCCCAGGAATCCAGATGAGCGCCGAGGATAACGAATTCATTGGGCTTCTCGCTGCCGGCAAGTTCTGCGATCACGTTTGCAGTTTTAATGGGACCGCCGATCTGATTGGGAATGCTCAAGTCCGCCCACACGGGATGGCCTGAGGCCAGCAGGCGTCCGATGCGCTCCCCATCTTCGCGAGCGACTAAAACTTGAGGAAGGCGGTCGATTTCTCCCGCGAAGGAGTTCGTATGCCGGTAGAGAATGTCATGTTCGCGTGTGGCGATGAAGGCTACAGCTTTGGCTTTGCCTTCGACGGCCGCGGAGATGACTGGCGGGGCGTTGCTATATTCCGCGAAAAGGTCGTCCCAGGTTTTTAGGACGACCGAATGTACGAGCACGATCTTGCCTGAGATGTCGCCGGCCTTCTTGAAGTCTTCCGCAGTGCCGTTGCCGACATCGACCACAGGGACATGTTTCACCGGAGCGAGCGCGGGAGCCCACGCGATGGAAACACAGCGCACGCGGAATTCGACTTTCGGAATCTGTGCGAGTTTGGGGTCGAGAGCCGTGCCGGTGGCGCTCACCGCCATCTCGGTGGCGCCCTCTGCCCACGAGTGCGGGATGGTGAACGGTTCGGTGTGAACGGAGTCGGCTCCGGCGGCTTTGAATACTTGCACTCCCCACTCGACGGCGCGCTGCATGGCGGGCGTGCCCGGTACGCGTCCGCCGATTTCGTCGGTTAGGCGACGCAGGTTGCTCTCTATAGGAGAAGGTTGGAGGGCAGCCTGAATAATGCGCGCCGAGTCATCGGTGGCAGTGGGAGGAGTTGCGGCGAAGCCGATCGCGCTTAAGATCGCGCATACACAAACGACCTTAACATTTTGCATATTTGGTGGATTAGAAATGAATTTGTGGAAAAGAGCAAAGCGGCAGTGGCGGAGGGAGATCCCTCGGCGGGGCTGGTGAAAACACGAGCCTTCAGGATGACCGGCAATTTCAAGATGCAACGATAGTTAGAAATATTTGCTTCCCGGTCACTTCGGTGGCAGCGGTTCCATTTTGTCGAGAATGTTGATGGTTTCGAGAAGGGTGCGGCCTATGATGTCCAGGCTTTTGGGGCTGAGTTTGTCGACGGTATCTTGTGAAGTGTGCCAGAACACGTTGTTGTAGCCGTAATCGAAGTCGATCAGATCGGCGCAGGGCACGCCGCGCTGAACAAAGGGAATGTGATCGTCGGTGACCTGGTTGTCCCGAGCGAAGAAATGGGATTGATCACCTAGCCGCGAAGCGGCCTGATACACGACCTCTTCAAGCCAGGGCGTGGAGTTCTGATCACGATCGATATTGAGGTCGGCGTCGCCGATCATGTCGGCGAGCAGAAACGCTTTGACTTTTTTCAGCGTGCCGTCTTCCTGCCATTTTTCGGCGAGGTGACGGATTCCGTAAAGGCTGTCTTTGTCGAATGGAAGTTCGCTCTCCGGCTTCATGGCTTCCTCGGCGTCGTCCCAGATTAGCCAGACGCTGTAGCCCTCGCGCTTCTTGCCGTGGAGCTGATTCGCAATTTCGAGTAGCAGAGCGCTCGAAGAGGCTCCGTCGTTGGCGCCAATGTACGAAGTGTTGCGGAGGGGATAATTCGTGTCGTAGTGGCTGGCAATGAGAATGATGCCATCTTTTGTGCCGGGAAATTTCGCGACGATGTTGTGTACCGGAATTTTTCCCTCGGGCGTGTCGGCGGTGAAGGAGTCGTTCTCGACGGTATCGCTCTTCAGGCGCGAGGCGATGAAATCTTCGACCTTCTTGTGATTTGGGCTACCGACGGGGCGCGGACCGAAGTCAACGATTTCTTTTACATATTGCATGGCGCGGGCGGAATCGAATGTGGGAAGCAAACCGGTATCTGGCGGAAGTGAAAGGTTGGAGGCAGCAGACGCAGCTGCGGCGGCAGTAGGTTGAGCCTGCGCTTTTACAGGAGTGGCATCGTTATCCCGGTCGCAGGCTACGATGGCGATGGCGATCGACAGCAGCAGGATTCTGAAAGCGATCTTTTTTCGTCTCGTCAGTTCGCGTCCGATCTTCTTCCCGAGAGTTTTCCCGATCATGCCGACGCCTTTTTCTCCTGGCGAGCTTTGCGCTGCTTGGGATGCACGATGTAGGCGATTCCGATGCTGACGGCGTACAAGGCGATCATGGGCGCGGCGAAGATGCACATATTCAGAACGTCAGGCGTAGGCGTGACGATGGCTGCGATGATGAAGATCAAAAGAATGGCGTAGCGGAAATTCTTCCACATGAAACTGGCGGTGATGATACCCATCAGTGCCAGAAAGAAAATAAGGATCGGCATCTCAAAGATCAAGCCCATGCCCAGGATGATGCTGAGAAACAGCGAAGTGTATTCGCCGATGGTGATCATGGGCTGGAACTGGCGTCCGAAGTGGATGAGGAAACCGAGCGCCTGGGGATAAACCACTTTATAGCCGAAGTATCCGCCGGCGGTGAATAAAGCGATCGTGGAAACCATGAACGGAACGACGTAGCGCTTTTCGTTGCGATAGAGGCCGGGCGAAATAAACATCCAGACCTGATAAAGCACAAACGGCGAGGTGAGAAATAATCCGGCGAGCGCGGCGATTTTTAAATAAAGATTGAAAGGCTCGGTCGGATTCAAATAGACCAACTTCTCCGACATGCCGTTATCTCTGAGAGCCTTCATGATGGGCCGCTGCATGATGTCGTAGATTTTCTCGACCTTCCACCAACAGGCGAAGAAGCCCACGGCAACGGCGGCGATGGCATAGACCAAGCGCGTACGTAGCTCCTCGAGATGATCGAGGAAGCCCATGGTGGGCATGCCGTCGCGCTTCGGATCGTCGCCGGAAGCTCCGAACAAATTTTCAAACATGCGAGTCCTGCGAAACGGGAGAGCTTGAGTCGGCTACGGAAGGAACAGGCGCAACGACATCGACTTGGGACGATGATGTGCCATCAGCCGCGGGCGGCAGAACAGCCGATTCTGCGCCTGAAGTGGCGTGAGACGCGTCGGTGGGAGCCACCAAGGTGCCTCGCGCTTCGTGTTGAGGAACGTCCGTCGTAGCCGGGTTCAGGCTCAAACTGGCAATTGCGCCCAGCGGCGACCCGGCTGGCGGCAGAACAGTTTGCTTTTTCTCGACTTCCAGATGAGCTATTTCAGTTTCAATTTGCGATTTGAATTCGTTGGAAGCGCGGCGCAGTTCTGCGAGGAGCTTTCCGGCCTGGCGAGCGATCTCCGGCAACTTCTTCGGCCCGAATATAACGAGGGCCAGAACGAACAGAAAGATCGTCTCGGAAAAACTCATCGCCTCATCATAATGTCGGAGGTGCCAGGGCGGCAATGTTTGGCGCTCAAGTTCGGATCGATCATGTAGATGCAGCCCATCCGTCAAAGAGCGAGGGCCGTTACGGAGACGGTTTCAGGACAACCGTATTTCGTTCATCGCTTGAGATAATACGGTAAAACTTCTTGAGTTCGTCGGCCTTGTTTACGGGAACGCTTAACTCTTTCACTTCGAACGTGCGGGTGTAGTCGACCACATTGCCCGTGACGACCGTCTTCGAGTGATAACTGGCGAAGCCATAGTCGGCGTCCACCGGCGGAGGAATGTCATCGACCACGTACCCTGCCGGGATGGTGATTTCGAAGGTGTCGGTGTCGCGGGTCGGTTCCTCGAATTCAATAGGGAAATTTCTGGGTTCTTTCGTTTCGAGGAATCCCTGCGATTTCAGTCCGATGACACGGGGCCGAACCAGAATCAAATCGCCGGCGTTCTTGGCATAATTCGGCGATTCGAAAGAATAGTTAAATCCGAATGGCTGGTCCGTCTGCCGGACATTGAGGAGGCTTGCCTGGGTGATTCGAAAACTTCCCAGAGAGCCCGCCAGGAGTTCTTCGATAGGTTTGATGCGGTCGGTGTCTTTCGTCAGGGTGCGCAACCGCCACCGCTCAAACGCGGCGCGCTCGCCAAGTCTGGTCTCGTGAACGTCGCCCTTCAAGGTTCCCGTTGGGTCCAGGGTTAACTTCGCGGTGCGGCTGATGCTGTTCATCCGCGACGGTTGCTGGGGCAATTCGATGAGTTCGCCGCCATTCGGGGTAACGAGCAGGCCGTAGTTAGCTTGCAGATAGCCGGGAAGTTGGCCGAACGGGATGAGATCGTTCGTGGGATCGAAAAAAAGCAGTCTACCCAGCCTGGGGTGCTGGATTGTGGCGATGAGGGAAGGATCGTCCAGTCCGTCGGGAAGTTTGATGGCCAGGATCGCGTGATTAAATCCACTGTGCGCAGGAGTCTCTGAAGTTACCGCACCGCGTTCCGTGTAGATCAAAACGTGATAGGAGTCAATGCCGATCTCCCGCAGCATGGAACGCAATAAGGTCGCCTTGTCTTTGCAATCGCCATAGCGGTGGGCGTAGACGTCTGCGGCCGGGTGCGGCTGCAACCCCCCAATACCGAGTTCTATGGCAACATAACGGATGTCACGCTGAACAAAACCAGCAAGCACCTGCATCTTCTGCAAAGAGCCTGCCTTCGAAGCCGTCAAAATAGCGACCTGCTGCTTGATTTCCGGTGACGCATCCATGCGGCTACCGAGCAAATTGGTATACCACTTTCCCATGTCATCCCAATTTGTGAACCCGCGGGTGGCCACGCCTCCGGGGGGAAATAGCGAAACGATCATGGAGCCTGCGACGCCGTCCCGAGGCGGCATTTCAGGTTCCCTTCGGATCCCTTTTATGTCATTGACGGTCCACTGGGATAGGCTGGCTGACTGAGTTGGCACTACCTCTGAATGATTAATCCACGATGCTTTGTATTCCCACCCGGCAGGAAGTTGCAGGGAGTAGTGGCTCTCCCGAACCGGATCCGTCTCTTGAAAATGCCACATATCCTGGAGAAAGAAAGGCTGCTCCTCTACCTCGTATTCGTAGCCGACAATGTTTCCGGGATCTGGCGCCGGGATGCGGAGGACTTTGAATTTTACGTCGGACATCAGCTCGCCCCCATCGGTGTTTGGGGACATTTCCGCTGCATCCTTGTCTTTGACTTCGTAGTCCTTTCCCTGCGCGGGAATACACCAGCCGTGCAACGTTTTTATTTTTCTTTGCGGATTGAAGTGAACAAAGACCGTGCCGCGTTCGCGGCCTTTCGGCCGCAAGATTTTGTAGGCTTCTCGAACCTGGGTTCTTATTTTGTCCGCGGAGAGTACCGTGACGTTGGTCTCGGAATACAACAGCACTGCGTCCGTCTTTTCGTCGTAAGCGGGCAGCGGAGCATTGACCAAGGCATGCATCCATGCGGGCGCGTCGCCGCTCGCGAAAGCATTCGGAGCAAAGCCCAGGGCGGCGCACGCCCCGACCAAGATCAAAAACATTCCCGCGCGGCTAGTTGCTGGCGCTAGCCGAACCGGGTTGCAAAACGATTTGCTCCTCATCGCCGGTCCTCACTACCTGAAAGAAGTTGCGCAATGCTGGGTAGTACTTCGGGTCTAATAGTAAAAAATCGACGGTAAGTTTCCGTGAAAGATGGATGGAGCCGGAATCTTTCTCGGCTTTCAGGTCGTAAACGAGGATGTGACCGTCTTTACTTTGCGGCGGCGGCAGAGTTTGCACCTGCCAGCCGAGCGGGAGATCGATAGTGACATCATCCACTTTTTCAAACGGAAACTCGAAATAGAGGGGCTGTACGCGATTGGCGTGTTCGAAGAGGTGTTTCTCCGGGGCACTAAAGATGCCAACCGGCAGCAAAGCACGGCGCCCGGCTCCGGCTACCCAGCCGGGAATTTTTAAAGTGAATTCGGCGACTAACGGCTGGGAAGAACTTTTCCAATCCGGCTGGTTGGTGAGATCGAGCTCCACAGCGGCTGGAACATATTCCCGAACCTGCTCCTCGAGGAATTTCTTTTTTTCCACGTCGTCAGTGTGCATCTCTTCCACACGACGGGACATTGCCTGAAGTCCAGTAAAGTTTACGGTAAGCTTGCCTTCCAATTCACCGGTTTCGGAGAGTTGCAGCTTGGCTTTGCGCTGGATCTGAGAGTCTGAACTCAACGGCAGGGTGCTCTGAATCCAGGTTCCGCCATTGCCATCCAAGCGCAATCCTTTGACGCCGGTCTCGGGCCACTCCAGAAGCGCGAAGGGCGTGAAGGCTGCGCCGGGATCGAAGTAAACATCGCTGCCATTGACTTTCACGAGGACAACGTTCGCGTCCAACTTTCTCTTGTCCATCGATTTTTCATTGAAGAAATAGTTGCGTCGCTCCGAGACCAGTACGGGGTAGGCTTCGAACCCAGCGGCCCGGACTAGGCCCAGAAACAGCCAGTCGAGGTTATGGCCACTGGCATAACCGCGCTTCCAAACCTCCTCGACGTTGGCTGGCTCTTTCTCGTTATCCCTTTTATCTTCCTGCTCCGTCTTTCGGAGTTCATACGACGTGTTACGAAATTGCTGAACACGATCGTAGATTTTGTGAAGCTTTACGTCGGGCGAATCGCTGGGCGAGACGATCTGGGCGAGAGCTTCCTCCATGGCTTTCTTTTTGCCGACGAAAGCTTCCACCTGGCCTTCGAGTTTTTTGCCGACCTTCTTCCAGTACTTGTCGACATCGGGTTCGAAAGATTCGTCGCTATAGACGAAATCCACACGAGCTTTCAATTCGTTTTCGGGAGGCATGAAGTCTTCGATCTGGAAAGCGGCGATGTTATGCGCCTCCATGCGGACGATGTGGTCAGGGCCCTCCTGCGGCGGAGTTGTACCTACGGGCAGCCGCGGCCGCCAACTAAGCCGAAATGGATTTTCGAAACTTCCTACATAGGGTTTGAGAGAAAACCGGGCGGACTTGGTAAAAAGCTCCTGGCTCAGAATCCAGTTCGAGTCGTAGAGCATGTGCTCTTTGAAATCGTAGGTGAAGGAATACTCGATAATGCTGCCGGGCTGGACATCGGGCAGAGTGAAAGTCTTGGCGAGGTACTTGAGACCGCGGGCTTTAACGATGGTTTTCTCGAAGACCTGGCCGCCGAAATCAACCGCAGAACCGTCTGGAGGGATGCTGCGGGCGCGGATGTGTACGACATCGTAGCCTCCCTTAACAAAGGGAATCTCCACGTCGCCGTATTTGCGTCCTTCTTCGGTCAGAATCTTGATACGCTCGAAGTTTTCTTCATGCGACGTCTTCCCGTTGTCGTCGCGGTCGACTTGCCGGTACAGGATGACTGCCGGAGCGCCGGGAGCGAGGGGTTCGCTCGTCATCTTAAGTTCTTCCGGGGTGATGGGAGGAAAGCCCTCGCCTGCGGAGACAGTTACCGGGCGATAATTGGCAGTGGCAAAAAACAGAAAAATAACACTACAAGCCAGAAAAACTACTCGACGAAAAGGCACAGTCCAACTCCCGCACGCTTGCGTTTCCAGAACGGGCCCCCGCACGTTTTGGTGCGGCCACAATATAGCGATTCGGAGCGCAGGTCAATAGCCTTCTCGACCCGGATTAAGATCGCCGCCGCATCCAAGACTCCACTCAAGTTTTAGAGGCCTGGAACTAAACACCCGCGGGCGCATCTTAAGAGCTGACAGGAAACATGGTTACCGATGGTAACCATCCCGGTCCAGGGCAGTCTAACCTGATGATATAATTCGTGTATTCAGCGCGGTAGCCGGGGAGATCGAGATCCCTCAACCGAAGGAAATATTCAAAATGGCACGTAGTTCTCGCCGCTCACTCTTCCTGGTAGTTTTTTTCCTGCTCGCCTGCGGCTTTCTGGGAATTCTGTTCGCCCAGCGCACAGGGCAGGCTTCGTCTTCTCCCTCGAGCGATTCCGACGTTAAGGACAGCCTGAAGCAGTTCACGGATGTCTACGCCGTTATCGAAGACAATTATGCGGAGCCGGTGAATCCGGATAAGGCAATCTACAACGGCGCGATTCCCGGCATGCTGCACGCGCTCGATCCGCACTCGAATTTCTTCGATCCCAAGTCTTATGCGCTGATGCGCGAGGACCAGCGCGGCAAATATTACGGCGTGGGCATGACCGTCGGGCCGCGCAATAATAAAGTCATTGTCATTTTTCCCTTCACCGGCACGCCGGCCTACAAAGCCGGCATTCATCCCGGGGATGTAATTATCGCGGTCGATGGCAAGTCCACCGAAAATATGAGCACCGGCGATGTCGCCGATTTGCTGAAAGGCCCCAAGGGGACGACGGTACACATCAGCATTTCGCGCGAAGGCGTGGAGAAGCCGATGGAGTTCACACTCGTGCGCGATGAAATTCCGCGTTACAGCGTGGACGTGCACTTCCTGATTCGTCCCGGCATCGGCTACCTGCACGTGACCGGATTCAACGAGACCACGGAAGAAGAAGTTTCGAAAGCTCTGGATGAATTTGGCGATCTGAAGGGCCTGATTCTTGATCTTCGCGGAAATCCCGGCGGGCTACTGAGCGAAGGCGTTGGCGTAGCCGACAAGTTCCTCAAGAAAGGCCAACTCATTGTCTCGCACCATGGCCGCGCCTCCGCCGAAAAGCGTTATGTGGCGCAGCATGGCAATGGCGGCAAAGATTATCCGCTGGTGGTTTTGGTGAACAGACTGACGGCATCGGCGGCAGAAATCGTCTCCGGAGCCATTCAAGACCATGACCGCGGATTAATTGCCGGCGAAGTTACTTTCGGCAAAGGCCTGGTGCAAACTGTCTATCCGCTCTCCGAAAATACCGGACTGGCGCTCACTACCGCTCACTACTACACTCCCAGCGGGCGGCTCATTCAGCGCGATTACAGCAACATTTCGCTCTACGATTATTATTACAACCGCGACGCGGAATCAGGCAGCAACGCCAACCGTGAAGTGAAGCTTACCGACAGCGGGCGCACGGTGTACGGTGGCGGCGGCATCACTCCCGATGTCGTTATTCCTCCCGTCAAGGGCAATCACTTTCAAGATACTTTGCTCCAGCACTACGCATTCTTCAACTATGCCAAGCGCTACGTTGTGAATCATCACCCGGCCAAGAGCTTTGAAGTGGATGATGCCGTCATGCAGGACTTCCGCAAGTCGCTCGACGAAGCCAACATTCCTTACACGCAGGCTGACTTGGTTGACAACACTGACTGGATTAAATCCAACATCAAGGCTGAGATCTTCGTCGATGCTTTCGGTCAAGACGAAGGCCTGAAAGTGCGGGCGGAATCCGATCCCGAAATATTAAAGGGACTGGATCTATTGCCGCAGGCCAAAGCGCTGGCCGACAATGCCAAGAAGATCGTGGCGGAACACAACAGCGCGGGTGCATTCAGCCGCTAAAGTGAAAACAACTCCCGAGGCCCGGACCCGTTCCGGGCCTTTGCTTTTCATCCCCACCAATTTGAATGTAGACTGGGCGCACAACGAGGCGGGGGTGCGTCATGCCAATCGCGCGAAAGCCCGAAAAGCAGTTCACTGAGTACCAAAAAACTTACAAGCAACGAACCCCGCGTGAAACCTGGTGCGGCGAGGTTCACGGAAACATTGAGGAAGCCATTGTTCACGCCGAGAGGAATCTGGGCATGCAAGGCCGGCACGCGGAACCATACTGGGGCACAACCCGCTTCAGCGACAGCATCGTGGCTGGTTGGCAAGTAAATGGGCAGAAGCGCTACCGTTTGGACTACGCCCCTGAATTCGAAAGGGAGAACCGGGAGGCGGCAGCGTGGTCAGGGACGGCGCAGCTCAAGGGCGTCAAAGGAGTTCACGTCAACGAGGAAAATTTTGAAGGTAGCAAGGCCGGAGGATCAAGAGTCTGCCATCCCACTGAAGCCTCGCTGCAATGGGCTGACACTTATTGGAGCAAATGGACAAGGCAATACCGCCAGCGGTGAGCTCGGTAGCCTCGGTTTTGTTGACTTCCCTTGGTAGCTATGTGAAAATCCGCGTCAGCAAGGCTTGGAGCCGGCCAGCAGCTGAGTGCTGCCCTGCCTGCAAAATCCCGCCAGAGATGAAACGCATTTACGAGCGCCCGCAATCTGCGGCTAAAATCCTGACGGGCTGCATTCGGCCGGTGCTCATTTGAAGCCGGTTGTGTTGGGATTGGCGGTAGCTTTCGCGGTGGCGGCAGGCGTCATGGACTGGCGCAGCCGCCGTATTCCGAACTGGCTGACGGTTCCGGCACTGGTAGTGGGGATCGTGGCGAATACCGCGGTGGGTGGACTGGCAGGCGCGAAGTTTGCTCTGCTGGGGGCTGGGCTGGGATTGCTGCTCCTCCTACCGTTTGTCTTCCTGCGCAGCCTGGGCGCGGGCGACTGGAAGCTGGCCGGTGCTTTAGGGGCCTTCGTCGGCTGGGAGGTACTGCTCAATCTGCTGATGGGATCGGTCTTCGTGGCCGGGATCATGGCTTTCGGGCTCGTGATCTACAAGCGCCGGCTGATGGAAACCTTACGTAATATTGGCCGGATGCTGGCGTCAATGTTAACTTTTCGTATGCCCGGAGCCGAGGTTTCCCTGGATAATCCCCAGTCCCTGAAGATTCCTTATGGAGTAGCATTGGCGCTAACCACTTTGTTATACGCAATCCTGAACTGGAAGACATTGGGAGCAAAGTAGCTGTGCAGAAATCGGATGGAATAACTTTGGGTAGGTTGGCACGAAGCGCGGGTGGCTCGGAAATCGCGGAATTCGCCATGATTCTGCCGATGCTGTTCTTGCTCTTAATCGGGGTCTTTTGGTTCGGGCAGGCGTTCCGGATTTACGGCACCATCACAAATGCGGCCCGGGACGGCGCACGAGCCGCAGTGGCTCCGGCTTGCGCGACCTGCGCGGGCGTGGATCCTACGGCAACCGCGTGGACCGTCATTCAGAACGATTTGCAGGCGGCACACATCAATCCCAGCGTACTGCGACAGCCGACTACACCACCCACGCTGTGCACCTGCGCTCCGGGTGCGGGCGCTGCCGTCTGCACTACTCCCCCCGCGCTGTGCGACAGTACGCAAACAAACATTTGCGTGCAGGGTGTCACTCATACTGGCGCCAACAATCTTGTAACGGAAACCCTTGTTCAACTGTCTTCGACCGTCCAGCCCACCGGTAGCAACCTTCCGGGTGGAGCGGGCGAGTGCGGGATTTCCGTCAGCTTCCAGTATCCTTACACGTTCTGGCTTCCCTTCACGTCTTTGGATAAGCAAACGGTCAACCTGCGTGCGCAAGCGCAGATGAGGGCTGAAATCCAATGAGACGCAGTAAGGCTCTGGTCCGCAGAATCCGTGCCGGAGAACGCGGCTCTCAGATCGTTGAGTTCGCTCTCTCCGCCCCGCTGCTTGTGTTGTTTGTAGTAGGAATTTTCGACTTCAGCGGAGCGCTTGCGCTGAAGCACAAGTTGGCTAACGCTGCTCGGGAGGGCGCACGCGTGGCTGCCGCCGATCCCGCGAACGATCTGGCCAACGCCACCGTCGTGCCGGTTTCTGTCAGCGACGCGTATCAAGTGTTCGACAATTACCTTCTCTCGGAAAAGGTTAACGACTGCGGCCTGCAGGGAACGAGTCCAACCGGGGCGGCTTTGACCTGGACCTCGCCCACGCTCACTGGCTGCCAGAACAATACTGGGCTGGTGCTGACTATCAACCGGGGATGCGTGCAGCAACAAGCAGTCACCTTGAGCCAGGGCACCGTGCCCGTGGGCTTGGTGGGCACCTGCGTCACCGTGGTTTACCCTTACATTTGGCAATTCACCAGCGCCGCAGGGCTCTTCAGCAGCTTTCTCGGACCCACGAATATTACGACCACCGCGGTCGCATTCAATCAGAATTGAGATTGAGAAAGAGGAGTTAGCACAAGAATGCTGCCACCACTGATACAGCGCGGTCACCGCTCCAGCAGTGAGCGTGGGGTCACTCTGCCGCTGGTCGCTCTGTCTATGGTGGCAATACTCTCTTTTGCGGCTCTTTCCATTGATTTGGGCTCACTCTATGAGGCCAAAGCTGAAGCCCAGCGTTCCGCGGATGCCGCTGCCTTGACCGCAGTACAAATCATTTCAACGGAAGGCGTTACCACCGATCCCACGAATGGCTCGGGGAATTGGGGCCAACTGTGCGGGGGCGCGAGCAGTTATGCCTCGCTGGCAGCCACTAACGTCGCCAATCAAAACCTGATCGGCGGTTCGCCACCAACGAAGGTTTTCGTCTATTACGGCACTTCCGCAGGCCCGGTCACAAGCCCTGATTGCACTGCCACAGGCAGTGGCTTCGGAATTAATCCCGTGGTTTCGGTTTATGTGGAGCAGACCAGTCTGCCCAACTTCTTCTCCCGCATTTTTTCCTTAATCCAGAATGGAACAGCTTCGAACTCCGGCGTGAGCGCGACGGCGTACGCAGAGGCTTTCAATCCCTCGGACTCCGGCACTTACGGCAGCGGGGGAAATGTGATACCGGTCCAACCGCGTTGCGTCAAGCCCTGGGTCGTGCCGAACCAAGACCCCCGGCATCCCATCAACTGCACCTCTTCGAACTGTGTTGAGTTCGTGAATCCGACGACGGGACAGATCGTGACCCCGGGCCCCTTCGCCAACAGTGGCGTCATCGGAGAAAGGTTTTTTCTGCAACCCGACTGTATCGGGACCGGAACTACGTGCAACCCCCTCCCGAATAATCCGCCATACGCGACACCGCCGATTCTGCAATATGTTCCTGGTCAAACTCTTAACGCATCCGTAGCCGTGCCAACAAGCGGGCCTGCGCTTACATGCAGTTTGGTCACCAGCATCTACGCTCAAGCCATTGCAGGCTGCGACCAGTCTACGGCCTATCAGTGCGGCGTGGCGATGGCCAATGTCGTCGACCTCGGCGAAAATCCCTCGTTCACCGCATCTGCCGACACCCAGAACGGGGTGCAGTGCCTCATCAATCAGACTACGCAATCCACCGCAAACCCAAGCGGTCAGGATGTTCTTTACCCGGGTGGACCGGTCCCGCCTTCTTACCCATTCCAGATCCAAGCCGGTAGCAGTAGTCCACTGGTCGTGGCGGGTATCCTTCCCGCCTCCAATAACATCACGAACAGCGCCTCAATCGTCTCTTTGCCGATCTACGATAGTTATCCTGGCGTCCCAATCAGTGGGTCGGGAACCACCAACATCACAGTAGTGGGATTTCTGCAAGTGTTCATCAATGCAGTCGATACCGTAAACGGCATCGATGTGACGGTGATGAATGTTTCCGGGTGCGGCAACGCGGTTCCGGGAACTCAGGTGCCGCGCACCGGGACATCTCCAGTCCCGGTACGGCTGATCGCACCGCCGGTGCCGTCAAGTTAGCATTTGCCCGGTTTAGTCTGGACTCTCATTCTCTGCCGGAGGCTTGGTTTCGGGCGCGCCGGCTGGAGCTTGACTAGTGCCCAGGTTGGGAGCGGCGGGTGCGGGGGCCGGCGGAGGGGCTACTTTGCCGGAAGCCTCCGACTCTGCGTCCTCTTCAGGTTGAGTCTGCGCCTGAGTCTGCGCCTGCGGACGATAGGCGGGCGCAGGGCCTTCCGGCCTCGCGCTGAGAATCACGCGATCCAGCGTTGCAGGGTCGCTGGCCGAACTTAGAATCAGAAAGTTAAACTTCGATCCATTCAACAGCCGCGACAAAACTTCCGGCGCCGACGCGGGACCGATTTCCGCAACTACTTTTTCCTGCTCCGCTCCCGCCGGAATGGCAATGTCCGCTCCGGTACGCTGGTGGATGGCGAACAAAACTTCCGACAGACTGGCTTTGTTGGAGTTGACGGTAAGCAGCCCGCGCTCGAAGGAAACGACGAGCGGAGGAATATCCGGCGGCGTGATTTGCACCGATTGCACGGTATAACTTGAAGTGACCAACTTCGCCCCGGAAGGCGAGGATGTAACCAGGTGCGCTCCTTGCCCTTGCCCTTGCCCTTGCGCGCCCGCGCTGCCCAGCTTAATAATCACCGTTCTGCCTGCGGGAAAAAGCTGATACTGCTGCGGCCCGTTCAAATCAAACACAACCCGCGTTACCGGAGGCTTCGATGAAAATAATCCCGTGCGAACGCTCTTTACTTCTCCGCGATTCAGGTTTTGATTTCGCAACTGTGCGCCGGGCACAGCGTTGGCAAAGTCCACCACCAGCCGGTCGGGGTGCGTCAGGACTCTTGCTTGTGGGATCAGCCGGTCACTGCCCTCGATCTCAATTTCCACCGGATTCTGCTTGCCCAGCACTTGGACACGGCGCACCGAGGGTACCTGCTGCGCCTTCGCTAAATCCGGCACGGAAACAGATACGGCAGCGCATAGCAGCAAACCAGCAGCAGCACGGACGGAGCAATTCATAAATATCCTTATGGAAAAGCGGCGAGCTACCGCGATTCTAGCAGCGGCTACTAGCAGGCTAGCTTACGGAAGGATTACGACTTTGGGTCGTCTTCGTTAGCGAGGTCTAATGCGACAACGGAGCCAGCATCACTTCAAGCAAATCAGGTTGGCCGGAGATCCGCTCCAGATGCGGGTTCCGGTTGCCTTCATGGTATGGAATGGAATAGGTCTTGAAGAATTGGGCATTTTCCACCAGCAGTTCGATAGGCGCTGAAGTCCCCTGCGCGGCCTTGAGCGCAGCGCGCAACACCTCCGGCGTAAACTTTAGGCCGTTGACCGCGATCAGCTTCATCCCCGGACCAATGCCCGACTGGTAAGCGGGAGAGTACACCCCAACATCATCGAGTTTGCCGTCTTTATCGACCGTGAAGCCCATCGAGTAGGAGAAGTCAGCGACTTTGAACAGCTTCTCCATTGCCTTGGCAAATGCATTCGGCTGGTCGTTATAAACCAATCTCCAGCCCTCGCGCTCGATTCCGCCCAACGGCGCGTGCGTGCTGGTTGAACCGACACGCTCTCTCAGCAAACCGGCCCAATCGTACGGAGCAACCTCATTCAACGCACGGACCACGTCGTCGAACCGATAGGGCACCACCGCCGGAGGCCCGCTCTTGCCACCCTCAAAGTTCCGGCAAAAATCGTCGAGCGAATGCTTCCCTTGTGTCTGCTGGCGAATGATCGAATCGACTTCCAGCCAAATCAATTCGCCCTCGGGATAGTAATCCAGACCACGCCGCCAATTCGACCACTGCTGGCCGAGCATCCGCAAAGTTTGCACCGAGCGAGCGGTATCTTCCAAAGGACGCCAGGTGCGGCCCGAACGGTGATCAAGCATCGCCGCAGCCATGGCCAAACCTTCGCGATACTCTTCTGGAGACCGCAATCCGCTGCGTTCGGCCAGCAGGTTGCCCAGATAATTGGTAAGGCCCTCGTAAACCCACAACAGATCGCCAACCATCGGCTCCTGATAATTGTGTGTTGCCAGTCCCGCAGGCCGCCGGTACTTTCCGTTCCAGGAGTGCGCGAACTCATGGGGAATCAGGTCGGCATAGAGCAAGTGCAAATCGGGATCGAGCAGCGTTCGTTCGGCGGCCGCACTGTCATTCGATTCGTGGTGCTCCAATCCATGCTCGCCCACCTGGCCGCTGAGGGTATACAGAAAGTGATATTGCCGGTAGTGGCGCGCACCGAAAAGCGCCCCAGTCTCTGCAACTAATTTCTTATAAGCCGCCAAATCCTCCGGCTTCATCGCGAGGTCTTCCTCGCTGTCCGCGACCATATCCATCTCGTGCAGCGGCGCGTCCGTGGTCAACTCAATTCTTCGATAATTTTTCCCGGCAATCAAAGGCGAGTCTACTAAGCGGGTCAAAGACACGGGAGCGAACTCCACTTCGTCGCCGGATTCGTGTGCTGGAATCAGCGCCGTTCCAAACTTCCACCCAGCGGGAAGTTTTACGGATGGCGCGAATTCGACCGTATCGGAACCGGTCCCCTGCGGATACAACACCACGGCATTCCAATTCAGATCCAGCAGATTGCTGGAAGCGGCCGGTCCGCCGCCGCCCGCGCTATCATTGGTCGTGATCGCATCCAGTGACACATCTAATTCATTGGCGGCGTTCGGCACAACGACGTGAAACGCGTACATGTCGATATCGTCGCGTTGCCAAGTCACGGTCTTGCCCGCGGCTTCCATGTGTATGCCCGTAAGCCCCGTGATGGGTCCGCTGGGCCGGTGATTGCCGGGAATCCATTGCGGAAATACCAGCGTCATCGCGCCCGGCTTGGTAGGAATACTCAATTTTGCGTGGTAGATATTTCGGGGAGCGTCGGTGAGATCCACGTGCAGTCGAATGGCTTGCGCTCTTAGGAAGGACGATGAGAGCAGTCCACAAACAACAATCTCAACGAACAACACAACGAGACGTGACAAACGCACTAGACCTCCGCGATCTTAGAACACAAGTTAATTTATGATCCGCCGTTAGATGATGGGCCCAAACCTACGCGAGGACGTGTTTCCAACCCGATAACGCCGCAGAATGTTCCAGGATTTGCGCTTTTAAAAAACTTTAAGCGTGGATGAACCGGCGACGGGCCTGCCAGAAAATTGCCGCTAGTCCCGTGGCCAACATAAGCCAGGTTCCGGGTTCGGGAACTACACCCGTACCGCCGCATGGACCTGTCTTCTTCTTATTCGATTCAACGTCTCCAGCACAACACCCGATTTCGACCGTACCCTTTTTCTTAACCGGACCACAAAGCCCCGCTGGAATCGGCGGAGGCGCGACTGGAACCCAGCTTCCGCCGACAAAAGGATTGTATAAGCTCAATGGCCCCGCCGGACCCAGCCCCGGAGCTTGTGGCCGCTCCAGCAATGCCGATTGAAACGGCACCGGGGGAGAGCGCATCGCGGTACCGTCGCCAGCGGTCGCCGGTTGATCGAATTTCTCCACCGGGGGCTCGGCGGGTGAGGCGGCCTGTTGCGGCAGCTCTTCTACACGGTTGGCACAGCGGCCACGCGCCGCCATGCGTCCGTCAGTAATTATCTTTTCCCCTTTGTGGAGGGTTACGCGATGACTGGTCCAGTAGACGTGATTTCCAATCCGGTAAGACAGGTACGCCGTACGCGCCAGCGTGAGCCGCACCACACGCGCATGATCGTAATCAAAGCCCGCATAATGCGCCGCCACCACCGGGTCGTGCTCGGCCACCCACTTCAATTCTTTTGCGTCTTCAACCCCGCCCGGCACAAGCGAGTAGGGATACACGGGACGATCGTTCGCTAGTTGCGCCCGCTCGGAGAGAATCTGATTCATCGTAACAAGGCGGCTGCGGCTAAGTTCCGCCTGTTGGAAACTGGGCGGCACAGACATCTGCGCGCGGAACAAGGATGGGCTGAGGTGTTGCAAGGCTACTGAAGAGAGAATCGCGGCGCAAAAACCAACGACCGCGATGACAAGCAGATGCCGAATTTGCCGATTGCGCTGGTGACGACGGCTTCGCCACCGCCTCACTTTTCCCCCTGCGGGATCATTCACACACTGCTCCTACCTGCGCGGCCGTCCTGGGATCGGGACTTCGGACACTTCGCCGCAAACATATCAGCAGCTCAAGTGCCACGCCGCTACCCGCGGACCCTGCAAACTAAATAAGATCCGCGCTATTTGGCGACCATGTTAGCAGACAGAGAAATAGTTTGCACAGAATATGTTGTGGATTTCTCAGTAGCTTCCCAGATTCGCACCTCGCCCCGGGAGCCGGTGAGACAAATCTACGACAATTCCCCCGTACCACGAATGGGCCATTTCCATGTTCTTCGCGCGCTGGTACCCTCGGTCCTGTTACCAGAGTCAGTTGCTCTGGCCTTTTACTAATAAGCCGTACTGAATAGGCCGCCCTTCGCGGCACAGCCAGCCGGGATTCAACCTCCGGTTTAACAAAACTGGCCGATCTCCCCCAAACGAAGGAAGAAAGTAAACATTGTTGCGGTTCGCGGCATCTATCAGTCGTTTGCTGGGAGACAAATCATGCGCCTGAATCGTCTACACCTCATTCTGTCACTCCTGGTTTTCTCGCTGCTTCTGGCCAGCCCCGCCTTTGCCAACTCCGTCACGATGACCTATGAGGGACACGGCGCAGGAAACAACACCAGTTATCCCTGGCTCTTCTCCATCAACGGCAGCAGCACTTACAGCTCGCTCATCTGCGACGCTTATGACAACACAAACTATGTGGGCGAAACCTGGCAGGCCACAGCCACGCCGCTTCTTCAAGCCGCTGGATTGTTTGGCTCCGGTGCATCTCTTGATTACAAAGCTGCGGGACTGATCTTCAAGAGCATTCTCGGTGGCACCACGGGCGCGGGTGCTGGACAGTGGGCCATCTGGGGACTGTTCTCGCAGAACGCCGCCAACAATCCGATGTTCGTGACCAGCGGCGGCGCCGCAGTCGAGGCGCAATTCCTCACTCTCGCCGGAACCGCCAAGAACAGCGCATTCAATGGACTCGTTCTCTATACTCCCATCGCGGGCACGCAGTCAGGCAACGCGGGCCTACCCCAGGAGTTTCTCGGCTACAACGCCGTGCCCGAGCCGGGCAGCCTGATGTTGATGGGAACCGGCCTGATCGGCTTGGCTGGCGCGTTACGCCGGAAAATGCTGAAAGCGTAAATTCCAGAATTCCTGAGTAACAGCGTCGCTAAACCCTTCTCGACGCTGAACCCTTACCGCGCTGCTGAAAAGCAGCGCGGCTTTTTTGCTCTCTCTTCTCGTTGACTGTTTCTCGGAGTCGGCTGCCTCTGTCACTTCTTGGCGGGCATCGGCACCGGGTGCTCCGAAGCAGGCAACGGCACCGCGCTCTCCAGCCACGCCGTATACAAAAGATCCAGAAGCATCTGCGATCCAGCGGCAAGACGATTCGTGGTAAACGAGAACGCCTCCGGAGAACCTTTTTCGCGAAAGCCACTGGCCTTTTCTATCTCATAAACTTTTTCCACCAGCCCGTTCGACTCTCTCAGGTACGCGATGTAACGCGCGAAAGGATCGTCCAACTTCTCCGGCGCCTTCACCAATCCCGCGAAATCTTTCGCCGAGATATTCGCTCCAACGTAGGCTGTTTCGAACTGAGCGTGGATGTCATGCTGGGTCGTATACCCGTTCGGATTCGGCCCCACCCAACCGTTGTATTTGACGGTCGTGTGCAGCGGCTGAGCGCCATCCGCCACATAATGACCCAACCATCCCGCATAAAAAATAATCGCCTGCTCCACCGCCGCCGTCGGCTGATGATCGCCCTTCAGCTTTCGATACTCCCGGAACGCGGCCTTCAACCGCCCATAGACTTCCATCGTGATGTAAGGCTGCAAGCCAACGTGCTCGGGAAGATAGTCGTCCGGATGATCGCTGGTTGCGGCCCGCTTCTCGTAAAGTTTTCGATAAAACTCATAGCGCCCGCGCGGCAGCGGAACGAGCCAGTCCACTCTCTCCAAATCAATGAAGTGATCTGGCTCCTGCGCATTTTTAAGGGCAAACTCGGTAGGACTTCGCCATCGGTCCGGTTCCGGACCCAAGTAAGCAATTTCCGTCACCGCGCGCCGGAAAAATCGCGGCATGACGGCGGGAATTTTCTCCGCCGCCACCCGGTTCACATACGTGTGTCCCTCGTTCCCCCATCCCAGCGCCGCGTCCGGTTGCAAAAGAACGAGGGCGATCAGCATCCCGCCGATCAACCTTCTTTTAAGCTTTTCCATTTTCATTGAGCCCAAAATCAAAATGTCAGATGCAGCGCCATTTGAATAAACCGCGGACTTCCGATGGTGTGCTGGAGCACACCGAGATTCCCTGCCGGCGGAAATTCATAGGTGTTGTTTCCGGTGATTGGATCATATGGCGGATTGGAAAAATACGGGTTGAACTCCACGTTGTTGCTCGGGATGTCGAAGCTGGGATGGTTGAATATGTTAAACGCCAGCACATCGTATTTCAGCGCGAAGCGCTCGGTAATCAGGAAGTTTTTCGTTAGACCGAAGTCGAAACGATTCTGGAACGGCGCGCGAAAAATGTTCCGGCCTCCACTGGCATAACCGTTTTCGTACGGGTCACAAGCTCCGCTTACCGGGTCGCATGGAGGCACGCCGTTAGTGCCCGGAGCGAAGGGAGTCGGAATGCCAAACGCCGCCGCGTTCAACACCGGCTTGTTTCCGTTTACGCCCGTGGTGCCTTGCAGAACCGCATTGCTGGCAGTGGCCCCATAGCCACTTACTGGAACAATTGGATTGGTAGCCAGGTCTTGTCCGCCGCCCCAGTAGATGCTGGCCGCGCCTCCACTATAGTCGAAGACGCTGAAGGGCTGGCCGCTTTGCAGTACGGTTAATCCATTGATCGACCAACCGTTTGCAACCGCCTTGACGAATCCACTTTGGCTGGCCACGGAAGAAAATTGGTAGTGGTAATTCACGGTAAAAACATGAGTGCGATCAAAATCGGAGGTTGCGTACGAGGAGAACGGATTGTTAGGATCGTTGCCCGTAAAGAACAATCCCAGACCGCTCTGCTCGTCCAGAGTATGAGACCAGGTGTAGGAACCCGAAATTTGCAAGCCGCGGCTCATGCGTTTGGTGATGTTGAACTGAAGAGCATCGTAGTTCGACATGCCGACGGATTTATTGAATACAGAGTTTGGATCGTAACCGATATAGGGCACGCGCAGGGATGCGTTGCCGGTTCCATATCCAGCCACCAGCGCGTTCACATTCTCCGCAGACAAAGCTTCCGACGCGGGAACTGTTGCGAGATTCGCGGGACTGCACGATTCGTAGTAAATGACTCCGCAGTTCACGTTGTAGCCGTAGGAATAGTTCTGTTGGTTGGGCCCTCCCGCCAGCAAGGGATTTAGCGGTGTCGCGATCCCCGCCTGATTGAAGGGAAGCGGAATGATTTCGTGTACCCCGTGATTGCCCACGTAACCCAGCGAGAACAGCAGACTATTCTTAGGCTGCCATTGCAGGTCGAAAGTCCAGTTCTCGGAGTAGGGCAAAGTATTCTTGGGATCGTATCCGCCAAAGAACAGCGGTCCGCATCCCGACTCTCCCAGAGCGGCGCAGTATGAAGTGTTGTTGGAAATCAACTGCCCCGCGTTTGGCAGGAGAGACAGTATCTGAGAAAGATTGGACGGTGGCGGCGGTGGCGCCGACGTCCCAAAGGGCTGCGCAAACGTTCCACCTGTGACAGCGTAAAACGGCACCACAAACGGCTCCTCGACGGTGACCCCGAATGGTCCGCTGATACCTCCGCCAGCGGGCGGCGAAAATTCCGTAAAATATTCTCCGCGATCGTAGTACATTCCAAATCCAGCCCGCACGACGATCTTATTGTTGAATGCGGCTGGACTGAACGCCAGACCGATGCGTGGAGCAAATCCCCACTGCCTTCCCGTCAACGTGGAATTGCTGACGCCCTTCGTCCCGAAGGTTTTATTGTTTCCGGCGATCACGAGCCCCACATTATTGATCGTGTCGGTGGCGACGTTGTACGAATAATCCTGCGGATAAAAGTTGGTGAGGTTGCCGTACTTTTCATTCAGCGGCCCGTCCCAATCCCAGCGCAGCCCTACATTCAAAGTCAAACCCGGCGCCACGCGAATGTTGTCCTGGATGTAGGTGCCGAGCTGTTTCGCCCGGTAATACCGGTTGCTGGCGCCGCTCAAAATCTGGGTCGGATCCTGGCCTCCGCACCCAAACGTGTTTGGTCCGCAAACCTCGCCCTGAAGGAAGCCCGGGAAATCCTCGAAAGTGATTCGCGCCACGTCGTTATTCTTATTGATGACATTCAACTGCAAATCGTCCAGGTTGAAACCAATTCCAATCGTCTGCCGGCCGCGCACCCACTTCACATTGCTCGCCGCCTCGAAGTTGTTCTGAAAAACTCCGGCGTCGGCAAAGTTGTTTACCGGCCCAATCGACAAGCTGTTGGGATAATTGTCCGCGTTCTTAATGTTGATCCCGGGAAACAGATTTGTGCCCGGAATATTGACGCCGATCGCCGACGGCGACAGGAACTGGCTGGTGGAAGAAAAAGCGCGCTCGCGAATGAACCCGAGCCTCTGCTCCCAGGTAAAGTTGGGCGTGAGTGCCGTAGTGTTATCCAAGGAGACCGTCTGGCTTCCTGCCTGCATCGTCTGCGGAAATCCCAGCAAGGAACTCTGCGCAAAAGGCGTGGCGTTCGGGTCGTTTTGAAAATAATATTTCACTGCAAAACGGTCTTTGGAGCTGAAGTTATAATCCACATTCGCATTTACCTGATCCGCGGTGAACTTTGAATTTGGCCCCTCGACCGACGTATCTCCACTCTCACTCTGATAGGTGCTGAGTTGGCTTCCGGTGGCGGCATTCGGAACCCAATAACTACCTCCCGGTGCCTTGGTATTCATGATGGCGATCGCCTGCTGGCTGATTTGGCTGGGCTGAATATTCAAGCACGCCGGATTGCCGGTGGTTCCGCAATTTGCCGCGTTAAAATCCGCGTTCGCCAGCGCCGCCAAGCCTGCCGCGTCGCGATTGTTATCGGTTAATCCCGGAGGCACGGCTACGATCGAATTGGCAAGCAACTGGTCGCTGACGCGCTGCGCCTGATAAGAACCAAAGAAAAACAACTTGTCTTTCTTGATGGGACCGCCAATGTACCCCCCGAAGACATTGCGGTGCATCTCCGGACGTTGTAGTTGGTTGTGCAAAAAGAACCATTCGTTGGCGTTCCAACCGGTCTGCTCATGGTACTCATAGGCTCCTCCATGGAACAGGTTAGTGCCTGATTTGGTGGTGGTTCCAATCTGCGCTCCGCTATTCGCGCCTTGTGATGCGTCGTACATAGCGGAATTTACGTGCAACTCTTCGATCGTTTCCGGCGGAGGCGAAGGCATTGCCTCTCCAATGGCGCCATAAACTGACGTGCTGGTTACAATTTCACCACTGGGATTATTCCCGTTTCCGTTTTCTCCAATGTTTACCGCCACGCGGCTGGAAGATACCTGGCTGGTCGATTTTCCGTTAAAAATATTGTTCGCGTAAACTCCGTTCACCGTAAAGTTGTTGCTGGTGTCGCGCTGCCCGTTGGCCCAAATCGCCTGATTGCCAAGTCCGGCATTGGTTCCCGCCGTATTAAGAAGGTCGGCGCTTACGCCTGGGCTCAAAATAGCCAACTGCGTAAAGCTTCCGGTCCCGAGAGGAACTTCAGCAATCTGATTCTGATCCAGCGTGTAACCCGTGGTAGTGTCCGTCTGGTTCAGCAACGGCGTTGCTTCCACTGTCACCGTTGACGACACTGCGCCCGGTTTCAGCTTGGCGCTCATCGTCGACGTTCGATTGCCCTGCACGATGATCTGCGGATACGCCTCGGTTTGGAACCCTTGTTTCGTGAACGTAACTTCATAGGTTCCGATCGGCAGGTCAGCGATGCTGAAGGAGCCGTCCGATTTGCTAATCGCCGTTACTTCAAGGTTTGTGGCTAAGGCATGCGCCTTGACCGCCACTCCCTGAACGACAGCTCCGCTGCTGTCAGTGACGGTCCCATTAATGCCTCCCAATGTTTGCTGCGCCAGGGAAATTTGGGACACAGCCATCAACACTGCGATGGGGAGAACATAGGAAGATTTTGCCAGGAATAGACGAGACAATCGACGACGAGAGTTCACAGGGGGCCCTCCTTTGTAACGACCCGCCGTTATAGCAAACGTTATGCGTCGGGTTCAAGGCGCTGGAGAGCAAAAGAGGTGAAAATCTGGTGAATATTTTTAGATTCGCGCTATTGAGATTTTCGCTGGCAAGTCATTCAAAGGCGGCTACTCGGGCTGAGTGAACTTGGTTAACCTTAACCTCGCCTGGACCGCCTCCACGATCTCCTGAGGAGCGCCATCACCATTGACCACTAGCGCGCTCTGCGGCTCTTCGAGTGCCGCCAGTTGGCTGGCCAGCATCTGTTCCGTCATGTAATGACCGTGCCGTGCCCTCAACCTTTGATGCAACATCTCTTCCGCTACCTTGAGGTAGACGAATTGAACTTCCGGCCCCACCCGCAGGGTCTCGCGATATACCGCCTTTAGTGCGGAACACGCAAGCACCGCATTTGTCTTCTGCCCGACCCAATCGCAAATCAACGCCCTCAAAGCCTCTAGCCATGGCTCCCGGTCCGCGTCCGTCAGTGGAATCCCATTCCGCATCTTCTCCACATTCGTTCTCGAATGGTAGTCGTCCGCATCCCGGAACTCCCATCCGAGTTCCGACGCCAGCAGTTTCCCGACCGTCGTCTTCCCTGCCCCCGCCACTCCCATGAGCACAATGATCAAGCTTTTTCCCCGTCCAGATTTCGAAAGCAAATCGTTGTGTGCGTTCCGCAAATGCCAAAGTTAAAAGCTAAACCAAAGAAGTAGCACTCTCGGGCCACTTATTCCCGGATCGTGCCATTGTCAACAAACCCCTGCGGCCTGAGGATACTCGTGCCTAAGAAATGGCGCTCTGAATTGAGAGCTAGTTTAGTAGCGAGGCTGAATGGGTATCCTGGGACATCACGCGCTGCGGCCGAATCAAAGTACGGCAATCGCCCGGCCTCAGGCGGATCCCACGACTAAGCAGCCACGTCAGCTATTGGTTGCGCTTCTTCTTCTGTTGATTGCGCTCGGCGTCGTACTCAACAAAAATCGAGACTTCTGGTTTGGGTGGAGTGAAGCGGCGGAATCCGATGCGGCTCACTCGGAAAACGTGTCTACAACAAAGTCTACGCCTGCGCCCGTCCAGCTCGCCCAGACTCCGGTAGCGAAGATCGCTGCCTCAAAAGATCAGACGGCTCGAAAGCTTTCAACACCCGCAACGGCCACGGTTCATCCTAATACGGTTCATCCTAATAACGACCAGGCCGCGTCCAACTCACCGGTAATCGCGGCGAAGCGTACTGTGCTGCCCCCGCTGGATGTTGAAGTAGTGGCGGGCGATACGCATAGCATCCTTCATCCCGGGAGCAGCGCAGCCAAGGTCGAGATTCGAAGCGATGCGAACCGCTCGGCGGCCGTCGTTGCTTCAATGGATAGTCTGCCATCGAATGCAGCCGAGCGTGCGAGTCTTCGCTCTACGGCCGTTCCCGAAGTGCGGCAGACCCTTGAAGCCACGTACCCATTGTTAGGCCAGCACGCCAGCGTGCAGGGTTCGGTAGTTTTACAAGCGGTGGTCGGAACAGACGGGTCTATCGAAGATCTCCGCGTACTCAGTGGCCCCGCCATCCTATCCACGGCGGCGCAGCAAGCCGTGCGGCAGTGGCGCTTCAAGCCGTATCTTCAGAATGGTCAGCCCGTCGAGACCAAGGCCCGAATCACGGTAAATTTCTCGATTCGAATCTCCGACAATCCTGCGAAGACGAGCTAGACGTTTAGATCAAAATGAAATGGTATTTGGTGGAGCTGACCGGGATCGAACCGGTGGCCTCGTCGTTGCGAACGACGCGCTCTCCCAGCTGAGCTACAGCCCCTTACCGGGTGGATTACCAAGTTGCCAGTTCATTTTAGCAGCGTTCCCGCATCCACACCAACAGTACTTGACGAATCCCCCCACTCCGCGTCTAACCTATCAACACGCTGTGGGAGTTTTACTGAAATGTTTGCGCAGCTGGATTCACTGCAATCAACCACTCAGCGGAAGCTGCTGGTAACTTCGCTCGTCTTGCATGCACTGCTGTTCGCTTGGCTGCTCCACGCTCCCACTCCGCCCCTGCTGAATGCAAATTCCATCGCGCTCGGACACAACGGCAAAGTGCTTACCCACGTCTATTTCCCCACCGATTCGCCCGACGATAGCGCCACCAGTTCTCCGAACCGGGCCACTGAAGTGTATCGTCATCAGCGGCTCGGGCATGAGAAGTTGATCCTGAAACAAAATACGGCGCTGGCGAAGCTGCCTCTTCCGCCCGCGCCACTGGCGCCATCCGGAGCGGAGGATAAAGCGAAAACCGCGACCCTTTCGAATCTCGGTCATGGCGCAGCCGCCGGACTTCCCTACGGAAGCATTCCCGGCGGTCCGGTATATGGCGATGAAATTCGTCCTGCCTTGCCGGTCGCTACCGCCGATCCGCTTATTTATCCGTGGCAGAGGCCGCTGTCAGAAGGCAAAGTCATCATTGAAATCACTATCGACGAGCGCGGAGAAATCGTCCGCAAAACCGTGCTGCAAAGTCTCGGACCCGCCATCGATGAAAAATGTCTTGCGGCCCTCGACAACTGGCGCTTCCAGCCGGCTACGCGCAACGGCGTCCCCATTTCCTCCCGGCAAGACGCTATTTTCCCCTTCAAAGCGCGCGGCTAGTTCGGAGATAACTCAGCTATGGCTTATGTGTACTCACTCGCGCAGCCGTTATAATCACAGTGTGGCCTCCAACGCAATCCAACAATTAGCCTCCGCGGATTTCCCCACCCGCTGGGGAAAGTTCCGCATCCACGGCTTTCGCGCCGAAACTGGTTCCGATGGAACCCGGCGCGTCGAAGAAGCCGTCGCCCTCGTGATGGGCGACGTTCACTCCGCTCCGCCGCTGGTACGCATCCATTCGCAATGCCTTACCGGCGATGTCTTCCACTCTCTGCGCTGCGACTGCCGCCAGCAACTCGAAATGGCGCTCGGCATGATTCGCGACCTCGGCGCGGGAATTCTGATTTACGAACAGCAGGAAGGCCGCGGCATCGGCCTGATGGCCAAATTACAGGCCTACGAATTGCAGGATGCGGGTCTGGACACAGTCGAAGCCAACGAGCGGCTGGGCTTCAAAGCCGACCAGCGCGATTTCGCTCTGCCGGGAGAAATGCTCAAATCCCTCGGCGTAAGCCGCGTGCGCCTGCTCTCGAACAATCCCGAGAAGGTTGAAGCCCTCGAGCGCGCGGGCATCCAAGTTGTCGAGCGCGTACCCTGCGAAGTTGCAGCCAGCCCTCACGCGGAAGAATATCTCAAGACTAAGAAGGAAAAGCTCGGCCATCTCTTTTCTTCAAGGTAGCTCTCCTCAAGATGGTTCTCTTCCAGAGGCTGCCTTGCCCGACAGTCCGTTTTTGCCTACATCCGCCGCCGCGTGCTTAAATCCTCCACAGCATCTGCTTCATATTCAAATCTTCCTAATGTTCAAAGCTTTCGCACTCTGGCGATCTCGCATCATTCTCGCAATAGCCATTCTCTGCTCTGCCTGCATGGCCTACTACCATCTCGCCGTCTTCGTGCGGCGAGCACAGCAGACCCGCGCCGCCCAGGGACTCGGTAACGGAGTTTCCTTCGGGGCCGATTTTTATCCCATCTGGCTCACCGCGCGTGATGGCCTGCTTTCTCATCGCGACCCTTACAGCCCTGAGATGACAGGGCAAATTCAAACTGGCCTCTTTGGCCGCCCCATCGATGCCCGCCTCCACGCGGCTCCGATCAATTATCGAGCCTTTTCTTACCCAGCCTTTACAGACATTCTCCTCTGGCCGTTCGCGCTGCTCCCCTTTGGCTTAGCTCGCATCGTTCTTGCATTTGTTCTTCCCGCAGTCACGATCTCAAGTATCTTTCTCTGGCTTCGGTTCCTGCGCTTACGAGCGAGTCCCTTCACCCTTACCTTGCTGATATTTCTCACGCTATCGAGTTACCCCGTGCTGGAAGGTTTATTTGCCGAACAAATGGGGCTGCTCGCAGCCTTTCTTCTCGCCGCGTCCCTGACCGCATTAGCCGGACAAAAGCTTTTTCTTTCGGGAAGCCTATTGGCGCTCGCCCTGATCAAGCCTCAAATGATTTTGCTGGTCGCTGCATATCTGCTGCTATGGAGCATTGCGCGCTGGCGCGATCGCCGCCCTTTCGTGATCGGCTTCTTATCGGCCTCGGGGACTCTGCTGATCGCTTCCCTGTTGGTATGGCCACATTGGATCCCTGCATGGCTGCGTGTAATCGCCGGCTACCGCCAATACTCAACGCCGCCGCTGGTTTCTTATTTGCTAGGTAACTGGATCGGGCCGCGCTTAGGTCCGATTCTGATCGCCGCACTCTTGATAAGTGCGCCGGTTCTAGCGTGGCGCATGCGCCGCGCATCTCCACACTCGTTTGAGTTCGCTGGAACAATCTGCCTGCTGCTCGCTGTTACTACAATCACGATTCTTCCCGGTCACGCTGTCTACGACCATGTCGTGCTACTGCCCGGAATAATCCTGATCGCCTTGTCCTGGCGTGATTTCGCGGCCAGCCTGCCCTGTCGCGGGATTCTGTCCGCAAGTGCGATTGCCTTGTTCTGGCCATGGCTGGCCGCTCCGCTCGTCCTCGCAACGAGAGGGATGTTGTCGCGGGAGTTAGGTTCCGCCATCCTTATGCTGCCCATCCGCACCGCTGCCGCAATTCCCTTCGGAGTGTGCGCGCTTCTCAGTCTAATGATGCGGCGGGCCATAGCAGGCAGGAACATCTCGCGGACTTCGTAACTGTTGCTTGGCGACTCGCATCGCTAGCCTTTGAGAATCTTCTCCATTGCGGCGCGATTCTTCGCCGGCAACTCCTCCAGCGCGACCCGCGCCAGCGCTAAATATACTTCCCGAACTTCCGGAATCGTCCGTAGCGCCTTCAGATGCTTTTTGACCGTTTCCACATCGCCACGAATAATCGGTCCGCTGAACGAATCTGGCGCACCTAACTTCCCGTAGTTCGCCAGCGTCTGTTTTAAGATTGGCAGCATGCGCTCTCGTGCCGCACTTCTTGAAATCCCTGCGGCTCCCGCTACCCTCTCACTCGCCGCCAGCAGTGCGGTCAACAACGGAGAAACGAACATCCCCCATGCGTGGTAAGCCTCTTTGTGGATCTTGCGAATGGAGAACGGCTGCCCACGGAAATTCAGAACGATTGCACGCGCAGTCCGCGCTGCATGCTGATCTCCTTCAATCGCAAATGGAACACCCACAAGCAAGGGCCTCGATCCGCGCACAAACGTCATCAAGGGATGGACGGAAGCTACCGCAGCTCCTCGCCGCCGCAGTTCGTCAAGTTTGTCGCTGCTAAGAGCGCCGCTGGAATGCAGCGCCACTTTGCCACGCCACTCCGTCGACTTGCTCAGCGACTCGGCGGCATCCGCAATTGCTCGATCCGGCACGCAAAACCAGACGACTTCCGCACGAAGCTTCGCCCGCATCGTGGTCACCGCGGACGCACCCACTTCATTCGCCAGCCGCCGCGCTCTTCGCAAAGAGGTTGCGCGCCCGCGCGAAACGATTTCGTCAACCTTATAACCGGCTCCGCGCAGAGCGATCGCCAGCACGCCTGCCAAATTTCCTGCGCCCACGATTGCTACACGCGGCTTCCTCAACTGCTTTGCGGATACTCTCTTTGGCATTCCGGGCAGAATAGCAGAATCATCCCTCGCGCTTCTCGGTTATCATCCCGGCTTTCTCCAGAACTGCTCGGATCCCTCGAAGCGATGTTTTATATTGGACTAATGCCGAAATCCTCACACCCCAAATCAAAACCCAGGCAATCTCGCAAAAATCCAGCAACCAAAGCGCGCATTGTTTCCTCGCGCATAGTTTATCGTGGTCCGGTTTTTTGGGTGACCACTGACGATGTGCAGGAGCCCGGCGGCGTGCGCGCCCGGCGCGATATTATCCATCACACCGGCTCCGTGGTCATTCTTGCCGTCGATGAGTCGCAGGCGACGCCGCGCGTCCTTCTGGAGCGCCAGTATCGCCATGCTGCTAATGATTATTTGTGGGAGATTCCTGCCGGGCGCATTGATGCCGACGAACAACCATTACCCGCCGCCAAGCGGGAACTACTTGAAGAAACCGGATATACCGCCGCGCACTGGCGCCGTATCTTCTGCTTTTATGCCAGCCCCGGATTCGTCGCAGAAACTATGTCCGTCTATCTCGCCACCGGCCTTCGTGCCGGAAAAGCTCAGCCCGAAGCCGACGAAATGATTCAACAGCGAAAAGTTTCTGTGAAAACCGCAGTTGGCATGGTTCTGAACGGCACCATTCGCGATGCGAAAACCATCTCGTCAATCCTGTGGCTCGATCATCAATTCGCGAACCATCTTCCGTTCCATTCTGGCCAAGAGCGCCACCAGCGTCCCGCTTGACTCGCTTTTGTGCTCAATTTAAGTATTGTGCTCTGAACGACGTACGGATGTCGCCATTCGTACATATTTCAGCTGATTTACTCCATCCTAATTATTCCGGAGTGCATCCTACATTCCGAGTCACGTCTGTAGTCCCCCACTAACAGGCGTGCGGAAAGAGGGGGTAAAGCGAACGTGAAAGGCACAGTAAAGTGGTTCAATAATGCAAAAGGCTACGGATTCATCGGGCGTGCGGATGGTCCCGACGTTTTTGTTCACTACAGCGCCATCACATCTGAGGGTTACAAAAGCCTTCAAGAAGGCGATGAAGTAGAGTTCGAAATCACCGAAGGCCAGAAAGGGCCGCAAGCTGCCAATGTAAGCAAGAGCGCTTAAAGATCAAGTGGTCTCAGTTCCTGAACGCGTCTATCGCCACGCACGATATTAATTCTACGGTCGATTCTTGCCCGAAGTGGCGCATGATTTCTGACCGCTAAGCGCTAGCGCCAGAATCAATTCTTGTTTAATCTTTAGCCGTGGACAATAAATCCATCGCCACAGTCCTTTACGAAACCGCCGACCTGCTCGAAATCGACGCAGCCGATTCCTTCCGTATTCGCTCCTACCGCAACGCCGCCCAAGCCATTGAAAACCTCACCGATCAGATTAAAGACATCATCGGCGAGCCCAAGAAAGTTCTCGCCATCCCGGGCATCGGCAAAGGCATGTTGCTCAATTTGCAGGAACTCCTCAAAGATGGCCGCCTTACCATGCAGGCCGAATTGCTCAAGAAATATCACCCGTCGATGCTTCAGTTATTAAAAATTCAGGGCCTCGGGCCGAAGACAATCGCCTTGATCTGGAGTGCTTATCAGGTCAGTGACGTTGACGGCGTGGAAAAGCTCGCGCGCGAAGGAAAGATCCGCGAACTGCCTCGCATGGGCGAAAAGCACGAACAAAAGCTGCTCAAAGCCATCGAAGATTATCGCCGCATCTCAGGACGCTTTCTGATCGACATTGGCGAAGCCGAAGCCGCAAAGCTTATCGCATATCTCGCGAAGCTTCCCGGCGTCGACAAAATCACGCCCGCCGGATCTTTACGCCGTGGCCGCGAAACTGTCGGCGATCTTGACATTCTGGTTACCGGGGCAGCCTGCTGTAGCGCCGAAGAACGCGAGAAGGCCGTGAAATATGTCGCCCAATATCCGCCGCTGATGAGCATCATCGCGCAGGGTGACAATAAAATCAGCTTCCGCCTGCGCAACGATTTACAGGTAGACGTTCGCCTGCTCCCTCCCGAATCCTTCGGCGCGGCCATGCAATACTTCACTGGATCGAAAGCCCACAATGTCTCCCTACGCCAGCGCGCCCTCAAGATGGGTTACACGCTCAACGAATACAGCCTTGCCGATCTCAAGACCGAAACTCCCGTCGCCGGAAAAACCGAGGAGGAAATTTACGGGAAGCTGAATCTCGATTACATCCCTCCCGAGCTGCGCGAAAATCTCGGCGAGATTGACGCCGCCGAAAAGCACACGCTGCCCGCCCTCATCACTCTGGGCGATCTCCAGGGTGACGTACACATGCATACCGTCGAAACCGACGGCCGGAACACTATCGAAGAAATGGCCGAAGCCGCCAAAGCCCGGGGTTATCAATACATGGCCATCACCGATCATTCGAAGAACCTGGCCTTCGCCAACGGGCTTGACGACACGCGCGCTCTGGCGCACATTCATAAAATTCGCGAAGCAAATAACATAACCGACGGCATCACCATCTTCGCCGGAATCGAAGTTGATATCCTCGCTGACGGCGACCTGGATCTCTCCGACGATGTGCTCGCTCAAATGGATGTCGTCATCGCTAGCGTTCATTCTGTCTTCAATCAGGAGCCGGCAAAGATGACCGAGCGCTTGCTGAAAGCGATCGAGAATCCCAACACATCAATCATTGGCCATCCTACCGGCCGCCTGCAACTTCGCCGCGACGCTTACCAATTCGACATGGACGCCGTCCTTACCGCTGCGGCTAACCACAAAGTTGCAATGGAACTCAACTCTTACCCTGATCGCCTCGATCTCAACGACGTGCACTTGCGCCAAGCCAAACAACGTGGCGTAAAGATCGTAATTAACACGGACTCGCACCACACGTCGCATCTGGAAAAAATCCGTTTCGGCATTCTCCAGGCCCGCCGCGCATGGCTGACCAAAGACGATGTCTTGAACACTCTGCCCGCACAACAATTCGCGAAGACGATGAAGCACCAATGGAATTGAGCATTCTGTGGGCAAGTACCTGCGTGCGGTAAAATCCAGAAGAGATTCTCTTACGAGACTCTCTCAAGATCCTGCCATGCATCGCAGATCGTTCCTGAAAGGCGCGGGAGTTATTACCATCGCGGTCGTCGGGGGCGGAGTGTGGCGCGCCTATGACCAGGGCGTCTTCAGTGTCGGCAAAGGCTCCGCCTACCAACCCTGGAAAGACTGGCGAACGGATTCACACGATAGCCTACTCGCGCTGGTTCGGGCTGCAATTCTAGCGGCAAGCCCACACAACACTCAGCCTTGGCTCTTCAAGATCACGAATACTTCGATCGAGCTGTATCTCGATCCGAAGAGAAATGTGGGCGCGCTCGATCCCTATCTGCGCGAAGAGCACATCGGAATGGGTTGCGCTTTGCAAAATCTGCTGCTGGCTGCGGCCGCCAATGGCTACCAATTCAAAGTAACTACAATTCCGGGCAAGCTTGGCCCGATTCCCGCCGATCTTGCGCCAAAGCTTCTGGCCCGTGTCGATCTCGTGCCCGGCAAGCCGGAAGAAAGCGAACTATACGATGCGATCCCGCGCCGCCACACCAATCGCGGCCCTTACATCCCGGGGAAACCGCTTCCTCCCGAGTTCGTGGCTGACCTAGGCCGTCTGACCGGCGATGAACCGGATGTCAAACTTTTTCTCTTCACAGCGGAACCTGACCGCAGAAAGCTCGCGGCAATCATCTCCGCAGCAAACGACGCAATCTATTCGGATCCGGAAGTTGAGCGTGGCAGCGGGCGGTGGATTCGAAGTCGTTGGAATGAAGTCCAGAAATTTGGCGATGGCCTCTCCGTCGATGCCTTCGGGCAGCCTCCGCTCGCGACCGCGGCTTATAAGGTAATGCCTCTCTGGCTGGATCGCTGGATTGTGTCGCGAGGACCGAAGGATGGATATACCCAGCTGATGTTGCGTGCGTCGCTGATGGGAATCATCAGCGTTCGCGACCGTTATGACCAGGAAAATTGCTTGCGCGCCGGGCAAATTTGGCAGCGCTCGCATTTGCTGGCCACAGCTCGCGGCGTGGCCGGACGCCCCTGCAATGAGGCGGTAGAAATGATTGACTATGAGAGAGCTCACGAAAGACCGCCGCTGCGCGCTGCTCAACTTGGCGAACTCATCGGCGAACCCGCGTGGCAGCCAACCTTCGTTTTTTATATGGGTTATCCAACGTTGACCGCCCATGCGAGCCCGCGCAGGCCCGTTCAATCCGTGGTGCTTTGATAGCCGGGTCTGGCGTGTGCTTCAGAATAAGCGGAGAATAAGAATCGATGACCGATCCAGATGCAAAGCCTGCTGTTCCTCCGGCTCCGAGCACACCCGCGAAAAGCGCACCGGCCAACATCCAGCGTGGCCCCACAATTCATATCGCCGACGAATTCGGTACTGCCAAGCGCAACCTGCCGCCCGTTAAGATCCTGTTGATCGCGCTGGCCGGAGTGTTTGTTATCGCCGGCCTGGTAGCATTTTTTCAGCGCGCCAAGCCACAAGCTTCCGGCTCGCTCGATAACGTGACTGCGGTACAAATTCCTAACCAGACAGCATCGTTGGTTGCTCTCACCTTCACCCTGCGCAGTTCGGCCGACAAATCGCTTTGGGTGCAAAGCATTCGCGCCCGGCTCGCTACATCCAGCGGAGACCAAGTCAGCGACGCAGTCTCTGCCGTTGATTTTGATCGTTATTATCAGGCGTTCCCGGATCTAAAAGCGAACGCCCAGCCTGCCCTGGCCCCCGAAGATAAACTGCAACCCGGTCAGGAACTCAAGCGTACCGTGCTTGTGAGTTTTCCCGTGCCCCTGGATGAGTTCAATCAACGGAAATCTATATCTCTAATCATTCAGCCTTACGACCAACCTATGCCCGTGGTTTTGACGAAATAGCACGAATTGTGAAAAAGTGCGAATGGCACCCCATAAAAAATGAAATCAACTCAACGTTCTGTCCAGTCCACGCTGCGCCTCGCCGCATTCCTCCTGCTGGCTGCTTGCGCCGTAGCCGCCGCCCAGAAGGAAAACCAATACTTGATGTACGTCGGCACATACACCGAGGAAGGCAGCACCAGCAAAGGCATATACGCCTACCGCTTCGATTCCGCGACCGGACAATTAACCTCGATCGGCCTTGCCGCCCAGACGACGAATCCGTCTTTCCTCGCGGTGCACCCCAATCATCGTTTCCTGTATGCAGTCAATGAAGTAGGTAATTACCAAGGCCAGAAAAGTGGAGGCGTCAGTGCCTTCGCTATCGATCACACGAACGGCAAGCTAACCCTGTTGAATGAAGTAGCCTCCGGCGGCGCGGATCCCTGCTACATTACGATCGACCAAACTGGAAAGTTTGTACTGGTGGCCAACTATACCGGTGGAAGCATATCGGTGTTCCCGATCCAGCAAGACGGGCGTTTGGGCCCAGCGACAGCCTTCGTGCAGCACACCGGTCGCGGCACAAATCCGAAACGACAGGAGGGGCCGCACGCCCACTCCATCGATCTCTCGCCCGACAATCGTTTCGCCATCGTGGACGATCTCGGCCTCGATGAAACGCTCGTCTACAAGTTCGACAGCGTAAAAGGCTCATTAACCACTAACGATCCGCCCTTTGCCAAGGCCAAAGCCGGCGCGGGTCCGCGGCACTTCGCTCTGGGTCCCAATGGCAAGTTCGGTTATTTAATCGACGAAATGGGCGACACAGTATCGGTGTTCAGCTTCGATGCCTCCGCGGGAACTCTGCATCCCCTGCAAACCATTTCGACGATTCCACAAGATTTCACCAAACAAAACGACGACGCCGAAATAGCGATTCATCCCTCGGGCAAATTTCTGTACGCCTCCAACCGCGGCCATGACAGCATTGCCGTCTTCGCGATTGATCCCGACAAAGGAACGTTATCGTTAATCGAGTACGCTCCCACGAAAGGCCAGAATCCCCGCCACTTTGCGATTGCCCCCGGCGCTTCCCTGCTTTTTGCGGAAAACGAAAAATCGGACAACATTGTAATCTTCCGGATCAACCCAAAAACTGGCAGGCTTACGCCAACAGGCAAGGTCCTAGATATTTCCCAACCCGTCTGCGTCAAATTTGTACCAGTTGATTGAATCGAGACCCGCTACTGTTTCTTTTGTATGATCCTTCGCCGGGCCAGGTGGGTATTGGCGTCAGGCTTAATCTCGTCGTACTTCATGCAACTGATTGAACCGTCCACTTCCAGCACGGCCAGCGCCACGTCGCACAAGTGCGCAATGCCGTGCTCGCGAAGGGCGCGCTGTAGTTCGTCCATGCTGACGTGTTCCCGCGCCATGTGCGTCGCAATGGCTTTTCCATCATGAACCAGCAGGCTCGGTTCGCCTTCGACGACGCGCCGAAAGCCGCGACTGGTGCCGGAAAGAGTTCCAATCAGGTAGTTCAGTAAAAGAAGCGTAGTGGCCGCAATCACGCCGCCCATCAGCGACGTGTCCGGGCCAGTCATCGCATTCTGTACAGAATTCGAAAGCAGAAGTAAAAGCGTGAGGTCGAACGGCGTCATCTGCCCGACCTCGCGCTTGCCGCTCAGCCGCACCCCAACCAGCACGACTAGGTAGATCACTCCCGTGCGCAGCGCAATCTGTAACGCCACATGCGCTCCCGCCGGGAAAAGCACTCCGTTCAATTGGCCGTCACCGGGACCGGCGCGCTCTTGGGCGTACTCAAATATCCCGTAGCTTTATTTTTGTCCACGGTCCAAACCACAAGCTCAAACAACAGGTGCTCCCGTCCCGAGTAAAACTGAATCGGCTCTGCCACGTTCCTATCTTTCTTCTCGATCGTCTTATCGTCGGAAGTCACATTCAAGGTGTACTTGCCATGTTTCGCGTCCACCTTTTTCAACTGAAGACTTACAGTAGCCACCGGCTGCGGCTTCGCGTTCCTGAGCAAAGTGAATTCGTAGTAGTTGCGGTCACCTTTGTGCTTGAGCACTTCCAGATCGCCGCGCGTGTTGGCAATCAATCCGCTCTGCACTCCAAGATCGCCAACTGCGGTCTGCAGCTTGGCCTTGGTGGCTTCAAGATCGGCCTTGGTGGAAGCCACGTCCGTCTTAACTCCACCTACGTCCGTCTTAACCCCGGCCACTTCGCCGCTCACCTGGCCAATTTGTTCCTTCGATTCGTTTTGTTCCTTCTCCAGACGCGATTCTGCCATTTTTTGTTGCGCCTGGAGTTCGGCTGCACGCTGCGCCAGTTCTTTCTTTGTCAGGCCGACTTGATGGGCCAATGTTTCCTCGGACGCTTCCGCCGTCTGCATCCGATTCTTAAGTTCCGCAACCTGATTCTGGCTGTCGCTCAAATCCTTCGTCAGTTTTTCGACGTGCTGTTGCGTCGTCACATACCCATACACCGAGGCCGCGACGAAAACGATCGCCACAAAAAGTAAAATCCATTTCCCTGTATTCGATTGCGGTTCCACGTGAACAGGTATCTCTTCGCCTTCGTCCGGCATAGCTCCTCCAGGAGTGACTACCTTTAATTTATGGTGTCGCTTTAATTGTTGAGCACAAGCGCGGCGCTGTCAATTAGCTCAGGGGATGCTTTGCTGGCTCTTCTACAATAGTGGAGTGAACAACTGGGACGTGGTCGTTATCGGCTGCGGCATCATCGGCCTCTCGCTTGGGCTCGAACTTCGCAGGCAAGGCGCGAAGGTGCTTATTATCGAGCGCGGTGAACCTGGCCGTGAAGCTTCCTATGCCGCCGGCGGAATGTTGGTGGCTTGCTCCGCCGAAACCCATCCCGCCCTGCAACCGCTGGCAACTGCCAGCGCGCGCATGTACCCGGAGTTCGTGCACGAACTGCAAGTCGAGTCCGGACTCAATGTTGATCTCCGCGATCAGGGAACGATTGTTTTTCCTCCGCCAGAACACGCGACAGAGCCATCAGGCTGCGCGCCGAAAATGTTAAGCCCTTCTGCTCTGGCTGAACTGGAGCCGGCTCTCGCGCCTACAAATCGGCCAGCATTCTATCTAAAAGAACGCAGCGTCGATCCGCGCGTGCTCTGCGTCGCAGCTCTAAAAGCAGCCAGGAATCGCGGTGTGGATTTCTCCTCTGGCGATACCGTCACTTCGGTCCATCTATCTGCGGGACGAGTCGATGGAGTCGTAACCAATAAAACTTCATTCCTCGCGCCCAGGGTGGTCAACTGCGCCGGTGCGTGGTCAGGCCAAATCCCACCCTACTCATTTCCTACTCGCCCCGTAAAAGGACAAATGCTGTGCGTGGCTTCCCCTTCGCGCAACCTGCTGCGCCATGTCATCCGCTCGCCGGAAATCTACATCATCCCCCGCAGCAACGGGCGAGTTCTTGTGGGCGCCACAGTAGAGGAAGCGGGCTTCGACAAGCGTACCGATGTGGCTGCAATTCAACGTATGCACCACGCGGCGATTGCCATGGTCCCAGAACTACGCAATGCCCGCATCCTCGAAGACTGGGCCGGCCTGCGTCCCGGCACTCCCGATGCCCTGCCGATTCTCGGCGAAACCGCCACGCCCGGCTATTACGTCGCCACCGGCCATTTTCGCGACGGCATTTTGCTCGCTCCAATCACAGCGCAGGTAATTTCCCAACTAATCTGCGGAGCGAACTGCGAATACGACATCAAACCGTTCTCCCCTGCAAGATTCAATAGCTAGCCCGCGAGGTTGCAGGTGCCGGGTTCGTAAGGGTGAGGACAGCCGTCCTCGGCTATTTCCTTCGCGCAGCGAGGCTTGCGTTGCGCACTCTCCTATTCCGGTATACTAGAGCGTTTCCGCTGTATTCGATGTGTCGAAAGGATCATCCTATGGCTTCCCCCGCAGTCGATTTCGCCCGCAATAATCAGCAGCGTTTTCTTGACGAACTAAAAGATCTTCTCCGTATCCCAAGCGTCAGCACCCTAGAGGAACACAAGCCCGATGTGCAAAAAGCCGCCGACTTCGTCGCCAGCGAACTGCGCCGCATCGGCTTGGAAAATGTCGAGGTCATTCCCACCAAGGGACATCCCCTCATTTATGCCGACTGGCTTCATGCCGCGGACAAGCCTACCGCGCTCTGCTACGCGCATTACGACGTACAACCTCCCGATCCTCTTGACGAATGGAAGACTCCGCCCTTCGAACCCACGGAGCGCAACAACAATATCTATGCTCGTGGCGCAGTCGACGACAAAGGCCAGCTCTGGATGGAAGTGAAGGCCCTCGAATCGCTCATGAAGTCGGGTGACGGCAAACTGCCGATTAACGTGAAAGTTATTTTTGAAGGCGAGGAGGAGGTTGGCGGGGAGTCAATCGCCGAATACGTCCGCAAGCAGAAAGCCAGGCTGAAGGCCGATTTCGCCCTCGTTTGCGACACCGAACTTTTCGCGCCCAATCTTCCCACGCTATGCGTCGGGCTGCGCGGCCTGGTCTATACAGAAATCGAGGCCTATGGCGCCAAGGTCGATCTGCACTCCGGCGTCTACGGAGGCGCGGCGCCAAATCCTTTTTTTGCCCTCATTGAAATCATCAGCAAACTGAAGGACTCCAAAGGCCACGTGCTCATCCCCGGCTTCTACAAAGGCGTAAAAGCGCCCAGCAAAGACGAACTCAAGGCCTGGAAGCGGCTGCCCTTCAACGAAGAGCACTATCGCAAAACCGAAGTCGGATCGAAAGTCCTCACCGGCGAGCCCGGATATTCAGTTCTGTACCGCACCTGGGCGCGCCCCACGCTGGAAGTTCACGGCATGCCCGGCGGATTCACCGCGCCCGGGGCGAAGACTGTCATCCCTGCCAAAGCTGCGGCCAAAGTTTCCATGCGCCTTGTGCCTAATCAGGATCCCGACGACATCCTGAAGCGCTACACCAATTTCGTGAAGAAGCTCACGCCCAAGGGCATCGAGACCAAAATCAAAGTACACAGCAAAGGTCCGGCCTCCGTGGTCGGCACCGATAATCCGTACATCAAGGCCGCGACGGAAGCACTGCACGATACGTTCAAGAAAGAAACCGTTTTCATCCGCAGCGGCGGCTCGATCCCCATCGTCAACGACTTTTACCAGGCCCTGAAAATTCCTACCGTAATGATGGGCTTCGGCCTGCCCGACGACAACCTGCACGCCCCCAACGAGAAGTTTCACATCCCGAATTTCCACCACGGGATCGAAACGATTTGCCTGTTCTTCGAGAAGCTGGGAGCGAAGTAAAACGAGAAGAGATGGGCAAGAACCATGTGCGGACAGCCACCCTCGGCTGTCCGGGTGCGGTGATATCATAAACTTATGGCAAACGGAAACGTTAAGTTTGTGGCTACCGAGGTCGTTAGCAAGCCAGCCATTGTCAAGTTCGAAACGATGTCGGGTGAGATGGTTTCGATCAAGGCCATCAAGACTTTCGAACGAAAGGCATCTCTGGGTCCTCGCGCGAAGAAGAAGTCAAAAAGGAAATGAAGCGCATCTATTTCGATAGCAATGTCCTAATCGCTTACTACTGTTTGGACAAAGCCGAAGAGAG
Source organism: uncultured Acidobacteriaceae bacterium (assembly GCA_963818235.1). Taxonomy (GTDB): domain Bacteria; phylum Acidobacteriota; class Terriglobia; order Terriglobales; family Acidobacteriaceae; genus Sulfotelmatobacter. The sequence continues at coordinate 751,445 of CAWFRI010000002.1, read as the reverse complement.
CAAGAGAAAGATGGTCATAGACGCTTTGGCCGTCTTCCACCACTTCAAGCACACTCATCTCTGCACGTCCATGTGGGCGATAACTGAGATGGTCAACATTTTGGTCTCTGCCAAAAAGATGGAGCCTGGAACGGTTGCGGAAATCGAAAGCCAGCTTGTAAGCGAGAAACGGCTGCAAGGCCTCAAGATACAGATGATTGAGGTGAGTCCGCAGAAGGACTACGACTTCGCGGAATTCTTCTTCCATGTGAGGCAGGGTATTCTCATGTATCACTCAGGAGTTGGAGACGTCATTCACAGCGTCATTATGAAAAATAACGGTATCGCCGACATTTTGACGTTCGACGAAAAAGACGATTTCAAACAAATCCCCGAATTAACGGTCCTCCACCCTAGAGATATCAGAATTGAAAAGTAGCAGCCCCGAATCGTTTCCCCGTTCCTAGACATCTCATTGATGAGCTATCAATTGTGGAGGTGCCTGTTGCACTACAGTATCCAGACCTCGATGGAACCACGCGCCAATACATGCTGGAGGAACTTGAACTTGACGTCAAGCAGGGTCGCCTCTAGGTCAGCCCTCGTCTCAGTGGCACAGGAATCGCTGACTACCCAGCGGTGCTAAAGTCTGCACTAGAGTCCGGGGATGACGCTTCACTTGCAGCAGAGCTGAGGAAAATGGCAGATTGAACGCAACGGAGCAACGGCGGAAACCAAAGGGCGGGTACACAACAGCAGCCGTTCCGGTTACCGCCGCCGATACTCTGGCAGAGGGCGAGTTCAATCGCTTCTACGCGCGCGGATTATGTCGGCGGGCAAAAGTCGAGGGTGGCAGTGAACTCAAAGTACACCGAGCCAAAGAGGTGGAGAACCCTCGTACCCAGTCGGAAGCCCTGATCGGGTCTACACTGGACCCCGAAAAGCTGCTGCTCGACCTGCGCGAGAGCATTGGCGTAGAGCCCGCTCTGGGTCTGCCTCCCGGCCCAAATTCTGGCTTGTCCGTTAAAATCGTCAAGATCCTAACGACGCGAAACTAATCGGCCCCCGTCAACGTTTTCCGAGAATCGTTGTCTTCGATAGCCGGTTGCGCTACCATAATCCTGCTCTCGCGATTCTCCCGCCTCGTTCTTCCCTCACCCGTAAAATGCTCAAATGCTGCAATGTATGTGCAACCCAAAGCGCTCGGTCGTAAGGTCATACAATATATAGTGTTATATTGCTTGACCCCGCCCCTATTTCACCGTTACAGTTGCATCATTCTGTGCCCGCCCTACCCAGCCCAGGACGGCAATGCTGACGCAACTCAACCGAACGCGCATTTTGCCGAAGGCGGGGGTATCCGCTTGGTAAACAGGGCTGCACACGCCGCAACGACAACAGGCCACGAACACTGGCCACTGCTCACTGCTTTTTCTCAAGGAGTTCACGTTGCTTAAACTGAAGCGGCTTCAGATTCTCGGCTTCAAATCGTTTTGCGACCGCACCGACCTCAAGTTCCACGGCGACGGCATCGCCGCCATCATCGGCCCCAACGGCTGCGGCAAGTCGAATATCGCCGACGCCATCTCCTGGGTGTTGGGTGAGCAATCGGCTAAGACTCTGCGCGGATCCCGCATGGAAGATGTGATCTTCGCGGGCACACGCGACCGCAAACCTACCGGCATGGCTGAGGTGTCGCTGACCCTGATCGATCCGCAGGAGTATCCCGGCCCCGACGCCAACGCGCCCACCGAGATCGATATCCAGGACGAGCTTCCTATCAATCCCATGTCATCAAAGCACGCTGACGACTGGGACGAAGCCGCCATCCGCGCCCGTGCCGCCGCCGAAACGGAAAGCGCCGTGGAAGAAGCTCAACCCGGTAAGACCGAAGAAGTGGAAGTTCCGCGCTCGAAGGTGAATACCATCGCCGTCGCCTTCCCTGACGACGAACCGGTATTCGCCTTGCCTGTGCACAACGTCTCATTAGCTGCTTCTTCCGCTGCTGTCGCGGCCGCGCCGCAGGTCGTTCTCAAAATCCGCCGCCGCAAATTTAATCAGCAGCAGTTCCATACTGGAGAAATCGTAGTTACGCGCCGCCTGTTCCGCTCTGGCGATAGCGAATACCTTCTCAACGGAAAACTCTGCCGCCTACGCGATATTCAGGATCTTTTTATGGGCACGGGGCTTGGTCCTGAAACCTACGCCCTTATCGAGCAAGGCCGCATCGGCCAGATTCTCAGCAGCCGTCCCACCGACCGGCGCGCCATCCTCGAAGAAGCCGCCGGAATCACGAAGTTCAAAACCAAAAAGCGTCTGGCCGAAGCTCGCCTCGAAGACGCCAAGCTCAACCTGGCGCGCGTCAATGACATTTTTGAAGAAGTAACGCGCCAAACGAATTCGCTGAAACGCCAGGCCGCGAAGGCCGAGCGCTATGCCAGGCTGCGCGATGAAATGCGCGCGGAACTCCGGGTTGTGCTGGCCAGCAAATTCGCCGCCATCGAGCAGGAGAGCACCGAACTCGACGCTCAACTTGACGCTCTCGCCGAGGACATGCAGGTCCGCACCGAGGCCGTGCAGCAACTCGAAGCTGAACATACCGAGAGCACCGAGCGCGGCTATGCCATCGAAACCGAACTCCGCGAGAATCGCGATCGCCTGAGCCAGCTTGCCATGGAGATCGATCGGGCGCAGGCCCGTCGCCGTCACAATAACGAACGCTGCTCCGAACTAGTTGTGCGCTCCGCTTCCGCCGACGCGGAACTGGCGCAGGCTCGTCACCGTCTGACTTCGCTCGAAGCCGAACGCGATTCCAACCGCCAAGTGCTGGAATCCGCCGCAGCCGATTTGGCAGCAGCTCAGCACGAACTCGCCTTGTCCCAGCAGGAAGCCGCTGCCGCAACCACCGCGCTGGCTGAACTCGAACATCAGCAGGAAGAATCTCGCGTAGCAATCTTTGACACCGTATCTTCCGCCTCGCGCCTGCGCAACCAACTCGCTCAAGCCGAAGAGCGCCTTGCGGGCGCAGTTCGTGAAGCCCGGCGTCTTGAAACCGAAATCACCGCTGCCAATCTCCAGGTCGAAACTTTCGGCGGACAACGCGGGCAACTCGCCCTCGAGTTTGAAACCGTAACCCAGCGCGTCACTGGAATCGCCGAAGAAATCAGCCAACTCCGCCGCTTGATCGAATCCAAACGTCTCGACGAAACCCGCGCCAAAAGCAATCTCGACGTTCTGCGCGCCGAGTTTGCCACGGCTCTGGGCAAGAAAGGATCGCTCGAAGCGGTCATCGCCGAACACGGCTACTCCACAGAATCCGTTCGCCGCCTTTTCCAATCCGGAGTGATGCAGAGCGGCCTCGCGCCCGTGGGAGTTCTCGCGGATTTTCTGGAAGTCGAGCCGCGCTTTGAGCGCGTGGTCGAAGACTTTCTGCGCGACGAACTAAATTACATCGTCGTCAAGTCCTGGGACGCTGCCGACGAAGGACTGCGACTACTACGCAGCGATGTCGATGGCCGCGCCACATTCCTGGTTCATCCCGAAGACTCGCAAGCGAAGTTCTCGTTTATCGTCGACGAAGCCGCACACTGCGCCCCTCCGACGGCTTCGATCGTGCCGCTGAAAAATACTATCCGCGTTCTCGATGGCTTCGGAAAATCGCTGGAGGTAATTCTCCCCAAGTTGCGAGATGGCTACATCGTTCCCGGCGCCGAGACCGCGCGCGGTCTCGCTCTCGAAAACCCCGACGCATTTTTCCTCTCGCAATCTGGAGAATGTTTCCACAACGTGACCGTCACGGGCGGCAAACAGCGCTCCGAAGGCCCGCTCTCCATGAAGCGCGAACTACGCGAGGTGCTGCGCCAACTCGAAGATCTGGAGCGCGCTCTACGGGACGAAGAAATGCGCGTCCTAACCCTCGGCAGGGAAATTAAAGAGTTCACTTCCCTGTTGGAGCGTCTCGAGGGCGAAAAGCGTGAAGCCGAACATCAGTCGATGACTTCAGGCCACATGCTCCAACAGCTAGATTCCGAGATGGCCCGCGTCATCGAGCGCATGAGGATATCTCAAGCGGAGATGCGGCGACTGGCCGCGGAACGCTCCGAGCTCGAATCCATGATCGCAGCACGTCAGACAGAAATTGCCGCCCTCGAACAAACTCGCGCTGAACTCGAGCAGCAGATCGCGGCGGCGCAAGAGTCGCTCGCGGTTCTGCGGCAGCGTCGCGAAGAGGCTTCACAGCAAAGTTCTCAGCGCGTGGCTCGGGTCGCAGCTCTCGAAGAGCGCCATCGCTCTGCCACTACGGTACTCGGACGCATCGAATCCCTCTTCGTTGAAATGAACCAGCGCGTCCACACCTTGGTTTCGCAGATTGAAGGGGCTGCGGCTGAAAAGCTTCAGCGCGAAGCGGAAAATCTTCAACTCGAACAACAGGCCGCAGACTTCGAGGCAGAGCGCAACGCCGGACAAGTTCGCGAAGGCCTGCTGCAATTCGAAAAAGATCAGCTGCGTGCGCGCTTGTCGGAAATCGACGAACTTCTTCGCACCGCCCGCCAACTTCTCGACCAGGCCCGCGATCGTCGTGGTGAGCTGCAAGCTGCCGCCGCCAAGTTGCAAGCCGATGCCATGCACATGGCCGAAACTTGCCTCAACGAGTTGGGCATCGAACGCGCCGTGTTGCTGGCAGATACAAGCATCGTCTCGGTCGCCGGCGACGAACTCGCCGCCCGCGATCAGTCCTATCGCGATATGCGCATCAAACTCGACGCCATGGGTCCGGTAAACATGATGGCGCTCGAAGAGTATAAAGAAAGCGCCGAACGCCACACTTTCCTCGATACGCAGCGCAAAGACCTCATCTCGTCGATCGAGAACACGATCGCCACAATCAAAGAAATCGACGAGGTCTCGCGCCAGAAGTTCCAGGAGGCGTTCACCAGGATCAACGAAAACTTCCAGGCCACGTTCAAAAAACTATTCGGCGGCGGCCACGCCTTCATGAAGCTTACGGATGAGGAAAACTCCGCCGAAAGCGGCATCGACGTGGTCGCTTCGCCTCCCGGCAAGCGCCTGCAAAGCGTGCTTTTGCTCTCCGGAGGCGAAAAGGCGCTTACCGCGCTCTCGCTTCTGGTCGGCATCTTCCAGTACACGCCCAGCCCGTTCTGCATCCTCGACGAAGTCGATGCCCCGCTCGACGAAGCTAACATCGGCCGCTTTACCGAACTGGTAAAAGAAATGAGCGTACAAACCCAATTCGTCCTCATCACCCACAGCAAGAAAACCATGAGCATCGCGCCCGTGCTTTACGGCGTAACCATGCAGGAACCGGGAGTATCGAAACTGGTGTCGGTAAGGTTCGGAGCGGCGTAGACAAAACGGAGGCATGACGTTAAGAGAGCGCCGTGCAGAAAATGCTTTTAATCGTTCTCGCCCGTGGTCCACTTTATCCACTTCCATCCTCAGCTTTTCCACAACCACAAGCCCGCAAACTCGATGATTTCTCTGCGCTTCTCATCACCCATTAACCACCAACGTTTTCCTGCTCAATAGGATACGGCCTTCCCTTCCCCGTGTAATCTCCGCGATTGACAAAACTTTCACAGGGGCTAAAATACGGCTCGCTCCTGCCTTAGTATTTCAATATGAGCCCCAAACTTCTCGATCCCGTTCTCCTACAAACAAACTTTCCCGAACTCCACCTCCACGCTAGCGGAAAAGTCCGCGATGTTTACCAACTCGACAACGAACGCCTTCTGTTCGTAGCCACCGACCGCATTTCCGCCTTCGATTACGTGCTCGCCACCGGCATCCCCCATAAAGGCCGTATCCTGAGCCAGCTTTCCCTCTTCTGGTTCGACTTTCTTTCCGATATCGTTGCCAATCATCTCATTAGCGCCGATGTGGCGCAGTATCCGCAACCCTTGCAGAAATATGCGGATCAGCTCACCGGACGATCCATGATCGTGCAGCGCGCCCAGATGTTTCCCGTGGAGTGCGTGGTGCGCGGCTACATCTCCGGCTCGGCCTGGAAGGAATACAAAGCGACCGGCAGGGTCTGCGGTATCGACCTGCCCACGGGCCTTCGCGAATCCGAGGCTTTCCCTGAGCCCATTTTCACTCCGTCCACCAAAGCCACCAGCGGTCACGATGAAAATATTCCCTTCGCCACGATGTGTGAAATCGTCGGCACCGAAACCGCCAGCACTCTTCGAGACCTTACTCTCAGCGTTTATAAAAAAGCAGCGAATTACGCCCGCCAGCGCGGCATTATTATTGCCGACACCAAGTTCGAGTTTGGCATGACCGGTAAAGGAATCACCCTGGCGGATGAAGTCCTTACTCCGGATTCATCGCGCTTCTGGCCGGCCGACAAATACGCCGCCGGCCGCGCCCAGGAGTCCTACGACAAGCAATACGTTCGCGATTACCTCGAGGAAATTCACTGGAACAAACAGCCGCCCGCGCCCGCGCTTCCGACCGAAGTCGCGAGCAGTACCAGCGACAAATATCTCGACGCATACCAGCAGATTACGGGACAGAAACTGGATGTGTAAGGTTGCAGCTTCACGCGGAATTCGGATCGGCTGGGGTCCGGCATGACCCCAGCCGATTGGTTCATAGTTTTAGTCATCGTGCTGAACGTGATACTGGCAGCCATGCACGGCTTCTTTGCCGAGGCCTTAAGCATGGCCGGATTGGTGGTCGGTTACATCGTCGCAGCGTGGCAGTATCCGAGGCTGGCTGCGTGGTTAATGACATTTCTGAATTCGGAGTTGTTGGCCGAGATTTTTGCTTTCCTCATCATTTTTTTCGTCATCATGCTCATCTTTGGCATTGCGGGCAGGATTGCGCGAAAGTTGATGAAGGAAGCGGGTCTGAGCGCCTTTGACCGTTTTCTGGGAGCGTTGCTAGGGGTACTAAAAGGAGCGCTGGCCGTAGCTGTAGTTCTGATGGGAATAACGGCATTCACACCCACATCGTCGCTGCTGGAGAAATCCGAACTCGCTCCCTATTTCCTGGTTGCGGGCAGGGCGGCGATCTGGCTGGCGCCGTCAGCGTTGCGGGCAAAGTTCGATGAAGGATTGGATTTCCTGCGTCGCGCCCCCAGGGATTTAAGTGGAGCCCCTGCTGAATCGAGACGATAGCTGAGCGCAAGACTGGTCAGGCAGCTTATTTTTAAAAGACACTAAAAAAATCAGAAACGAAGAGAGAGACCTACCGTGAAAGATCAATTGGAAGCACTTATCCTGCAAATGTACAAAAGCAACATCCTCTATTCCGAGGGCGTGCGTGAATTCAAAAAGCGCTTTATCCTCACCGTGCTCCAGGAAAACAAAGGCAACCAATGCCGCGCCGCCCGTGAGTTGGGCATGCACCGCAACACCCTCAGCCGTACCATCGACGAACTCAAAATCGATGTCCGCCAGCTCCGCGACGGCGCCAAGCGTCCTCCGCGCAGTGCGCGCCCCATGGGAATGGAGAAAAAGGCAGTTCGCTAGCCGGTTAGAGCAGGAATCCCGTTCTCTTTTCCGCAAATCAAAAAGGCAGCCCGGACGGGCTGCCTTTCGATTTCGTTCAATTCAGTTATTGCGACGCCGGTTTGTGATGTACCGGAGCTTTTTTCGCGGGCGCGGGCGCGGCCGCTTTCAGCAGTTTGCCCTTCTCCATCGTCATCATGAATGGGTTCGGAGTGTAAGAAGCCGGCTCGCCCTGGAAGTCCAGCGTGGCGCCTTCTTTGGGAATCAGCTTCAGCGGCACTTTCTCTTCGAATGTCAGAGTGATATCCGCCTTCTTTGCGTCGATGTCATCCGAACTGCCGGCGATATCGAACTCGGTTGCGTCGGCCTTGATGACAACTCCCTGCATCTGCACTGGCTTGCCCTTGATGGCGGTCCAGACGGTATCCTGATCTGCCTGGGAGCCGTTTGAGAGCACAAACTCCCACGTCCCAAAGTCCATCTTTTCGGGCGCCGTTGCCGTCACCATGTTATGAGCCTGTTCCGGCGGCGTGGGGCAGGGTTTGATGGTGAAATTTGGCGGCTCCGCAGGAGTCGCCTTCGCCTGCGCCAGGAGATCAGTCCATCCATCTTCCGCGCAGTGATACTTCAGGTATTGGTTCTTGGCGTACTTTTCAATCTGCTGCTGATACTGCGGCGTCGGAGCGACAATTGACGCGCGCGTGGCGTACCAGATTGCATTTAGAGAATCCGGCGGAAACTTCGGGTCCGGCGGCGTTGGTCCGGCATAGGCTAGAGCCAGAGGATAGACAACGCTGAAGTCCGTGGGATTCAAGTCTCCGGCAATGCGCAGAGTCTTACGCGCGCCGTCATAATCTTTATCTGTAAGGTCCGAGATGCCGATGGCCGCATTGAAAATCCCCGTCATCTGGTCCTTCATCTTGCCAAAGTCGGCGGCTGAGGTGCCATCGGGCTTGGTGAACTTCGGCAGGGCGTCCAGTCCCATCTGGCCGTATTTTTTCGCGTCCACCAGATCCTGCTTTGCGTTGGCATCGCCTCCCTGCGCCTTCAGGCGGTCAAAATAGGCCAGCAGAGCCATGGCACGAACATTGTTCGGGTCGGCCGCAACCAACTTGGTCGCCGTGTCGATCGTCTTTTGCTGATTATTGGTCTGCTGGTAGTCCTGCATCAGAGTTTGCAGAGCCGCCGTTTTCATGATGCTGTTGGGATATTGCGTCATGAAAGCTTCCAGGCCGCTGATCTGCGCCGGCGGATCCTTCTGCCCGATCGCTCCCACGTAAGCGTTATATTCCGCGGGATCTTTAATTACGGGCGCCTGCGCCGGGGCTGCCGCGGGCTGTGCTGGGGCTGCTTGCGCCGGTGGCTGCGATGCTTGCGGCGCGATCCGCGCGGTGGCTGCCGTTGCAGCCGTTACTCCAAGCACAACCGTGACCAGAATCTTTTTCATCAGTATTGGCTCCTTGCACCTTTTGGGAATCGATAATTTTCGTGAAGACTGTTCATGCCGAACTGAAGCGCTCGGACCGCTCACGCGCTCCGCATTCCATCTCTAATGCTAGTACGGTTCCGGGCAGGCCCCGTAAATTCGGGGCAAACTGCGGTCTGAGGCGACTGACCCTTCATTCCCGGTTGGCCGGATTATAAGTACCTCTTCTTCCGAAGGCAAGCAACTTCCGAGCTCCGCCCCCTAATGATTGTATAAGATGCAGAAATAGCGCAGCTTGGATGGCGCTGCTTTGGCAAGATCAGAGCTCAGCACCGCGCGCCGAAAACGAAAGGATGACACTCATGAACGCTGTCTCCGTTGGCCAGCTTCAGCCGCTCTCCGGGCAAGTTGCCGCAATTACCGGCGCCGGGCGCGGCATTGGCGCTGCCATCGCCCGGTCGCTCGCTAACCTTGGCGCTACTGCCCTCTTGTGTGGACGCACGCGCCTGCCGCTCGAATCAACTGCAAAAACTATCATCGAACTTGGCGGCAAGGCCGAGGCCATCTCCTGCGACGTCACCAGCCTGGAATCGATAGACTCCGCAGCCCAGCGCATCGAATCTTCATTCGGACGTCTCGACATCCTCGTCAACAACGCAGGCATCGGCGGATTCGGCGGCCCGCTCCACCAACTCCCGCCCAATGACTGGGATCAGATCCTGAACACGAACCTGCGCGGCGTCTACTATGCCATTCGCGCCTTCGCGCCCCTCATTCGCGCCCGCTCCGGCCACATCGTCAACATCTCGTCCATCGCCGGAAAGAACGCCCTGCCGAACGGCGCCGCCTACGCAGCTTCCAAGTGGGGATTAAATGGCCTCAGCTATTCGGTGGCGGAAGAGCTGCGTGCTTACAACATTCGAGTTAGCGTAATCTGTCCCGGCTCGACCAACACCGACCTCAGCCCCCACGCTGGCAAGGATCCCGCAAAAATGCTCCGACCAGAAGACGTGGCCCACGCCGTGGCAATGCTCGTAACCCAGGCACCACAATCGTTTGTGAGCGAGATTATTTTGCGCCCAACGCAGAAACCGTAAGCCCAGGCAATCTCAGGGCTCTAATAATCAATAAGCTCCGCAGCTCGTTCCGCTCCAAGGACAGCCGAAATGTGATTGCGAATTTGCTCCATCAGCTTTTCATCGATCCGGAGCACTCCCTTATGCGAGGAGAGCAGGCTTGCCGTAGTTTTCGGGTCCTCCCAAAGAGAATCGAAGTGCTTGTCGAATACTCCCTGGGTGGCCGCGTCAAGGACCTCATACGCTGGGGAGGTTCCGCCGAGCCCATATGCAAAATAAAAACCTATAATCAGCTCGGTGTCCTGCCGATGATACGCGAAGTAAGGAACGGCATCGAATACTCGAATGTCGAGTTCCGCCTTGTTGGGAATATGCTTGTTGTATAAGAGCCCATGAAGCCTCCGGCAAATTCCTACTGAACGGGCTAGATCGCTCACCATGTCCCGTTTGGTCTGCCTCTCGTCGTGGGCAAGCCTCTCAATAAGGTCGGAGTTCGGGTTAACGAAAAGTATTCGAACGCTAGCCCCCTCAGTCACCATTCTAGCGAGGGCGACCTCAGCAGGACCTGCTTCCAATTTCTTTAAGTCCTCATCGATGCGGTGGAGCACCGATCGTCCTGCGAAGAAGAGTCTCTGCGGCTCCGTCGACATAACCCATTTGTAGTACTCCTTGCATCCCCTCCTTGCATCGGTTATCCGGCGTATGCCGGTCGCACCGAGCGGTCTGTCCAAGAGGCGCAGGTGTAGCCTCTTCGTAACTTCCTCCACCAGATCATCACGCTCATACCTAAAAACCGCAGCGGCTCGAAGAAAGGCCTCAACGCCGACTACAACGAGGGCTAGACCAAGAGCGGCCAAGACTTTCTCAGCACGCCCAGCTGCAAGCAGAGCGATCAGCGCGCCCGCGACTATCAGAAGCATCGCAAAGACAAAGTTAAACAGTTTGATTAGCTGCATTCTTACTCACCTCCTCGCTACGCTGCTCATACCTGAATCCTCCCACTCCTGCGCTAGCCCTACGATCTCCTATTTTTTGAAAAGATTCTCAAACGCCTGCCGTGCATCATTGGGCCGCAGGCTCGCCGGAGTCGACGTTTCTTTTTCCCGCGCCACCCGCAGCTCGTAGAACGTGCACTCGTTCCGCACGTCTTTCTTCTCAATCCGTTTCGGCACCGGCTGCATGCATTCGAACCGGCTGCCGGTATCGAAAAACGCGCACTGCCGGCATGAGTGCAATTCGAAACCGCATTTAGGACAAAGCCCGCCCGGCGGCATCCCCGGCAATACCGTCCCGCATTGCGAACAGCGCGATACTTCGCGCGTGCCCGGCATATTCACCGGCTTCGGTCCCATGCTGTAGTCACGCCTTGCCGCTGGCACCGAGGCCGGCTTTTCGGTTGACTCCTTACGCGGCTTCGCCTCTCGATCCCGATCCTGATATCCATGCTGACGGTATTTCGCTGCCACAGAAACCTCCCGACACGCTGGCGTATTCTCTCGCCACGCGCTCCCCAAGACTATTCCGGACTACCTTAATTCTTTGCTCTTCGCTTTCTAGGTGCTCGTCACCAGGCGCTCGCTACTCAGTACAATAGAGGCATGATCCACGAAATCTTCCCCGTCGGGCCGCTCCAGTGCAACTGCTCCATCATCGGCGACGAAGCCACGCGCGAAGCCATGGTCATCGACCCCGGTGACGATATCGAAAGCCTGCTGGCGATCATCCGCAAGCATAACCTGCAAGTCAAGCAAATCGTGATCACGCATGCCCACATCGATCACGTGGGCGGAGCCATGAAGCTGCGCGCTGCCACCGGAGCGCCCATTCTGCTCAACCAGAACGATTATGCCCTGCTCAAAATGCTGGACGCGCAGGCTGCCTGGGTGGGCATGGCAGCGCCCGGCGCGGTTGAAATCGATCAGAGTGTCAATACCGGAGACACCGTCAAGGCTGGCTCCCATTCTGCCACCATCCTCCACACGCCCGGCCACACCGAAGGTAGCATCTGCGTTTACTTTCCTGCGGAGAAAGTCTTGATCGCCGGCGACACCCTGTTCGCCGGCTCCATCGGCCGCACCGACCTGCCCGGCGGATCCATGCAGAAGATCCTGCAATCCCTTCACACTACCGTTCTCGCATTGCCTGACGAAACACTCGTAGTACCCGGCCACGGCTCGCTTACCACCATTGGCGAAGAGCGCGAAAGCAATCCCTTTCTGCTCAAGCAATAAACTTCGAGCCAATTTCCCTGAAACGCTCTCGCCCCGTCGAATACTATTCCAGCAGATAGCGTGAGACGGAACCGGCTGCACGCTGGCCTTGTCGCCTCCTGCTACAAGGAGAATTTATGCCTAACAAAATAACCTACGGACCTCCGTTGTCGCTTCAAGACCTGCTCGATCTGCTCGAGCACGCCGGAAACCGGGGCCTGAGATCCGGATCGCTGAACATGATCGCAGGCGAGCCCTCGCAAGACGGCAGTCTCGGGGATGCCCGTGCACTGTTCATATCGGGCATCGCCGTGAAGCAAGTGGCCGCTCACCTGCCCGACGGAGACGCCCTGGCAACCGCCGTCGATCAAACCATCGCAGATTGGGAGGACGACTACTGCGGCACTCCGCCGCGTCCCATTCCCACCCTCGGGCTAGCTGTTACTCTCGCCGCTTTCGCCGGCAAATTGCAAGCGGGTGAATTGCAGGCCGCCATCCAGGAAGAAGCCAGCCGGCTCGCCAAAAAGCTTTTTCCCCACTTCAGGCCGCACAACCAACATCGGTTAAAGCAGCTTAGCTTTATTGGCGCTGCCCCAGACGCAAAGTGACGTGGACAGAAAAAAAGATGTCCGCGTCACTTTGCGCCTTTATATGTCTATATTTTTCATCTGTATCGGTTCGAATCCGTCACTTTTAAGGTAGCAACGCCTAGGCAATAAATTTCAACACCCGCTTGATCCCCTCTGCAAACTCGTCCTGCGCAGCGATCAAACTCAACACCAGATATCCGTCACCCGGGAAGTCATAGAAATGTCCCGGATGCACCAGCACCGAATTCCGCCGCAGTAACTCAACCACCAACTCTTCGTCCGTCTGAGTGACCGGCACCCGAAGCACCGCATACCATCCCCCTTCCACACCTAGCCGCTGACAAGTTTTTTGTTCCGCGAGCTGCCGGTCCAGTTCAGCCAGATTCTTATTCACGCGTTCCAGCAACTGCTTCTGAACAGGATCCCTCTGCTCCAGCAACACCGGAACCGCCCACTGAATCGGTGCATTCATCGAAAGATACGTGTCAGAAATCACCTCCAGGTGCGCCATCGCCGCCTCAACCTCTTCCGGTGGACCACTAGTAGCCACCCATGCCACTTTCATCTGCGGCAGCGCCGAAATTTTTGAAACTCCACTCAGCGTGAAGGTAAGCGCATCCTGATTCGCGGCGAAACTTCGCTCCGGCACTCCGTTGAGTGCGTAATCCAAAAATACTTCGTCCGCAATAATCGCGATCTTGTGCTCTCGGCAAAAGCTATTGAGCGCCTCTTGCTCCTGTGCATGCACATACGAACCCGTTGGATTATTGGGATGAACCACTACCACTCCCCGCGTTCGCGGACTCACAGCCCTTGCAAGCGATGGAAAATCCATCTGCCAGCCGTGGTCATAAATCAGCGGATACGGCACCAGCTTCACGTCCTGCAAATCGGCAAGAAACTCAAACAAGGGATAACTCGGCTTCGGCACCAATAATTCGTCCCCAGGATTGCACAACAAGCGGAACACGAAGGAGTACCCTTCGCTCGTGCTGGTGGTAAGAATCAGCCGCTCGGGATCGAAATCGCGAATGCCGTGCGCACCGCGATAGTAAGCCGCAACCGCCGCCCGCGCGCTCGGCAAACCCTTGGGCTGCGGATCGTAATCCATCACCTGCGGCGAGGCTAGCGCGTGCAGAATCCGCGATTCCTCATAAACCAGCCCCGCCCGCGTCGGATTCGAAAGCGTGAGATCCAGCACCCGAACTCCGCTCGCCCGCACTTCTTCGAGCGCCTCAGTCAGCCGGTTGTGCGTGAGTTTCCAGTCGGTTCGGTTGGAAAACATTCTGGCGTGTTTCGTACTGGCCACGGATCGCTAACCACGGGCAACTGCTTTTTACGGCTGCAAATAAAATCCCAAATCCTGTGGCGGAGTCAGGCTCTTGGTCGCCTCATATTGCCGCCGTGCCTGCCGCACCGCGACGATCTTGCTTTGAAACTCGCGCGCCAGCGTCTGGTATCGCACTAAAACGTTATCCAGCCAGAACGGGTTGTATTCCCGAAGCCACGCCTCGCGGTACATTTCGCTCAACCGCGTGGTCGCATCCCGTAAATCTTCCAACCGCGCATTGATCGCCGTTATCTCTTCCAGATCGTTCCCCACACGTTGTGCATCCGTCTGGTTCTGGAACGCGTCCCAATAGAAATGACTGATCTCTTGCGTAAACTGCGCCTTCATTCCCAACGCATCCCAGCGCCAGGCGCCCAGCATCATGTCGGCAATCGTGGATTGGTTGGCCCGCGCCTTGTCTCGATTCCGGTACAGCGACTCCAGAGCATGTTCGGCGCCCAATCGCATATCCCGTGCCGCCGGCAGAATCTTCAGCATGAGCGCGGCGCCTCCCGGCGTAAACGGATCGGCCCAGAATAAATCGTCGGTCTCCGTATCGACGTTGATTTTCGCCAGCGCGTGATGTCCCTGGTCCAAATTCTCCAGCGCGTCGCGAAACGTTGTGTCGTCATTCCGGTAGAAAGCCCAGTCGTAGGAATTTTTGAATTGATCTACATCCGATTCTCCCGCCTGCCATCCCGCCGCCGCTCCGAAGACCAGCGTCGGCCACGCCATCCCGTAGATCGCTTCGCCATCGTCATTCCATGTCGTGTTGAGCATGCCCATCGCGCCCAACTTCTGGCCGTCGCGCACAAAGTTGCGGATATTCACATAGCCAACGTCCAGATTCGGCCACACCTGATTCCAGGTCTGCGCCCCCGGCGCCACAACCACCCGCAGTCCGGCATCCCGATACGGTTTGATAATGTTTTCGAAACTCGGCTTTGCGTCATAATCCCAGGGAACCGCGATCATATCCTTGGGCAGCGTGCTCAGCAGTTGCGGATACTTCAGCGCAATATCGCCCCAGAACATCAGTTGCTTGTGGTACGGCGCAAGAATCGCATTGACCCGCTGCATGTGCTCGATATAAACGCGGCCCAGGCCCACTTCCGCAGCACGCGCCGCGGTTTGCCCATGTCCTAGTTCGAAAGTCTCATCGCCGCCAACATGAAGGAAAGGTCCCGGAAAATGCGGCACCAGATCCGCATACATCGCCTTGATCAGATCGTAGGACTGATCCTTGGTTGGCGTGAGCACGTGCCCATGCGGCCGCTCCGCCACGTCCGAATAAATTTCATACTTCAGCATGTGATGGAGATGCCCGAAGGTTTGCTGTTCCGGCAAAATTGTGACGTAAAGCTGCTTCGCGTAATCCACCAGCGCGTTAATTTCCCGCGGCGTAAGCGCCGCTTCCTTCGGAGCGACCAATGGCTGGCTGGCGAAATCGAACACATGCTCCATGTAGAGCGCGAACAAATTAACCTTGTAAGCCGCCAGCGTGCGAATTTGCCGCTTCATGAAATCTTCCGTTGGAATCGGACCGCGGCTGATGTCGTCCTGCACGCCGCGCCATTCCATACTCGGCCAATCACGAATCGAAACCGCCGGGCATACAAGACTTTGCCCATCCCCGTGCAGCAACTGCCGCAACGTCTGCACCCCGTAAAACAACCCCTGGCCTGTGTTGGCCGCGACAATCAGATGAGTATCGTCAGAGAACAGCAAGTAGCCTTGGTCGCCGATCGAATCCGCCTTCAGACCCTTCGACGCCAAGAATCGTTTGACCTTTATATCTTCCAGGCGCGCCAGTACGATAGTGCTCGACTCCGGCTTCGCATCCGTTTTTTCGCCGCTGATGCTTAACTTCAACCCCGACTGGTTATGGATTTCTTCGGCCAACGTTTCCGCAGCGATACGGTCTTCCGCTTGATGTCCCAGCTGCACAACAATTCTGGTCGCCGCAGTTACCCGGAAGCGCCCCGCATGAACCTGTATTTCCTTCGGCTGCGGAATCAATTTAAGCTGATTTTCAGCACTAGGAGTTTCTGTCGCGGATGTTTCGGCGGCACTCACGGAGAGCATCACCAGCGGGAGAAAGAGAACCAGCAGAACCGCTCTTTTCATTCGAGTCCTTGTGATCAATGCCTTCCACTACAAAATCAACCCTAACTATTCCGGAACGCTTCCTTGTTCACTACATACGGCATCTTACTGATATCGCCGCCATAGTTTCCTTCGAGCACATCAATCAATCCCTGCACGCAACGCCCTGCCATCCCCTTATTCGGATCGGTGGAAAGCCGCGTGATGCGCGCCGCGCTGGCAAAGTGAGGAAATAACCGGCAGCGGTCCGCGATTGCCGGATCACGCAGCGGAGAATCCGCTGGCAACGGCTCTTTCTCATACACATCCAGCGCGGCTCCCGCAATCCAGTTTTCCCGCAACGCCTTCACCAGCGCCGTTTCATCCACCACCGGTCCTCGCGAATCGTTTACCAGGAACGCCGTCGGCTTCATCAGTTTCAACGTTTTCTCATTGAACAGATGATAGGTCGGCGTAGCGCTTTCGTCCGCGCGCAACAGCGGCACGTGCACGCTTACAAAATCCGCCGCCCGCAGAGCCTCTTCGAACGGCACATATTTGATCCAGTTCTTTTCTTTGGATATGCCTCGCGCGTGGCGCAAATCCATCGTCTCCTGAATCGCCCGGATGTAATCGTGGTTCTCATAAGCCGGGTCGTAGCACAACATATTCATATCAAACCCGGCGCATTTCTTAATCATCGCCAAGCCGATTCGTCCCGTCCCAATGATCGCAATCGTCTTGCCGGTCACTTCATCGCCCAAAAATGGCAGGTACGGATGCCAGTAGCCCCACTGGTTATCGCGCGTCAGGTGTTCCGCCGGCCACATCTTGCGCGCCAGCATGCCCAGCATAAAAAAAGCGAACTCCGCCGTGGCTTCGGTCAGCACATCCGCCGTATGCGTGAAAGGAATTTTGTAACGGTTAGCGTCGGCGCGATTAATATTGTCGACCCCGACCGCAAACTGCGCCACAACCTTCAGCGTGCTCTTTCCGGCCTCAAAAATCTCGGCATCAATCGGATCTCGCAACGTCGTAATAAGCCCGTCAATGCCAGACTTCACTTTATCGATGATCAAGCTTTTCGCTGGCGCTTCCGGTTGCGGATAGACTTCGACTTCATATCCTCGATCGCGCAGCAGGTCAATCGCTTCTCCAATGTCGCACGTGGCAAAAACGCGAAATTTGTTATTCATGATTTTTCTGAATTCCGTCGACAACGGCGACGTTCGTGCTGGCATCAATTTTTCAAAACATTCAAACTATCATACGCGGACCTTAATCACTCGCCCGCGGTTCCGGCTTTGCTCAAATCCGAACGCCTGGCTCCGCCCTTGTCTTAGGCTATAATTGCGCGGACCCATGCCACTCACCTCTGGCTCGAAGCTCGGCCCCTATGAAATTCAATCGCCGTTAGGCGCCGGCGGCATGGGCGAAGTTTACCGCGCCCGCGACGCCCGCCTCAACCGCGACGTCGCCATCAAGATTCTTCCCGCATCTTTTTCCGCCGATCCCGATCGCCTCCAGCGCTTCGCCCAGGAATCCCGCGCCGCGGCCGCGCTCAACCATCCCAACATTCTTTCCATCTACGATATCGGTGACGATCACGGCGCGCCCTATGTCGTCTCCGAGTTGCTGGAAGGCGAAACTCTCCGCGACCGCCTGCGGGACACAGCCCTTCCCTCCCGCAAAGCCATCGACTATGCCCAGCAAATCGCCAGCGGCCTCGCTGCCGCTCACGACAAAGGCATCGTCCATCGCGACCTGAAGCCCGAAAATATTTTCATCACTCACGATGGACGCGCCAAAATTCTCGACTTCGGCCTCGCTAAATTCACCCGCCCTGAAGCCGACGCTTCCGGCGAGGCGCCCACGCAGCAAGTTGTCGGCACCGACGCCGGAACCGTCATGGGCACCGTCGGCTACATGTCCCCCGAGCAGGTCCGCGGTAAGCCCGCTGACGCCCGTGCTGATATTTTTTCCTTTGGCGCAATCCTCTACGAAATGCTCTCCGGCAAGCGCGCCTTCCATGGTGACTCCGCCGTCGATACCATGAGCGCCATCCTCAAAGAGGATCCGCCCGACCTTAGCGAGACCAACCGGAACGTCGCGCCTGCACTTGAACGCATCGTCCGCCACTGCCTGGAAAAAAATCCCGCTGAGCGTTTTCAGTCCGCCCGCGACGTAGCCTTCAACCTCGGAGCTCTTACCGAAGTTTCCACTTCCACTCGCGGAGGAATGCGCGCCCTCCCGGAAGAACCATCCGCGCGCCGTTGGCTCCTGCCGCTCCTCGGCGGATTATTGCTCTTGGCGTCTTGGGCGGCAGTGTATGGCTTTGCCCGCCGCGGAATTGCCGTAGCCAATCCAACCTTCCATGAAGTCACCTTCCGCAACGGGACCATCTGGGACGCTCGCTTTGCGCCAGACGGTCAGACGGTCATTTACGGCGCAGCGTGGGAAGGTCAACCACAGGAGGTTTTCTCCACCCGCTTCGACAGCACAGACTCTCGCACTCTTGGCCTGCCGCCGGCACAGATTCTCTCGATCTCATCGAAAGGCGAGATGGCGATTTCTCTCCATCCCGTTACCACCGGGGCTTTTGCGCAGGATGGAACTCTGGCGCGCGTCCCTCTAGCTGGCGGCGCGCCGCGCGAGGTGCTCGACAAAGTCTTCTGGGCCGATTGGACGCCCGATGACCAGTCTCTTGCTGTGATTCGTTCTGGCAACACTCCAACGTCCTTACATCTGGAATTCCCCGTCGGCCACAATATTTACGAGCCGAACGGTTGGGTCAGCCATGTACGCTTCTCACCTAACGGCGAATCCCTGGCCATCATTGACCATGTTCCCGGCGGCGACGACGGCCGCGTCGTGATCATCGATGCCAAAGGTACGGCCAAAGCGAGTTCTTCTTTTTACTCAAGCGTGGAAGGTTTGGCATGGGCTCCTGGTGGTAAGGAAGTTTGGTTTTCCGCCGTTCCCAACGGTTCCGAGCGCTCGGTTTACGCTCTGGATTTTTCCGGCAAAGAGCGGATGATCTATCGCGCTCCGGGCGGATTGACTCTGCACGATATCAGCCGCAACGGTCTTGTTCTTCTCACCGCAGACAAAGCGCGCATGACCCTGACCGCTCTGGCTCCCGGCGAAACCCGCGAACGCAGCCTCACTTGGTTCGATTGGTCGCTGCTGGCCGATATGTCCCCGGACGGCAAAACCATTATTTTCTCGGAAACGGGCGAAGCCGAAGGAACAAACTACAGCATGTTTCTTCGGAAGACGGACGGATCACCGGCGATCCGCTTGGGCGACGGCGGTTTCGGTGCGCTCTCCCCGGATGGTCAATGGGTTGTATCTCTAGTCGGCGCTCCCGCGAAGTTGATGCTGCTACCAACCGGAGTCGGCGAGCCGCGGCAGTTCGCCGATGACAAGGCTGACCACTTTAATGTCGCGTGGCTTCCGGACAGCAAGTCATTCATTTATTCCGCGCAGGAACCGGGCCATGGCGCCCGGACCTATTTGATGAATATCCAGGATGGAAAGCCTCGCGCCGTCACTCCCGAGGGCAGAACAGCTTACCGCGTCAGTCCGGATGGCAGGACGATTCTAGGTCGAGCTCAGCATGAGCTGTGGCTTTACCCAGTCGCAGGCGGAGAGCCACAAAAAGTTAACATCAACTTGAACTCTAACGAACTCGCCCAGGGATTTTCGGCAGATGGCAAAAGCTTGCTGGTGATGACTCGCGGCATGCCTCTCAAGATTGATCTGGTCGATCTCTCAACCGGACGCCACCAGCCCTGGAAGGAAATCGCGCCCGCCGATCTCGCCGGCGCTCAAGGTATTCCCAGTATCAGGTTCAGCGCGGACGGCAAGTCCTACGCCTACTCCACGCTCCGTGTGCTCTCCGACTTATATGTAGTAGATGGGTTGAAGTAGGCTGAGGTCGCTATTTTCGCCGTCATGCTTACGGGTAGCGGAGTTTATTCGAACTTCCAGCGCGTGGATTTTCCCACAAAATGCTTTTCCCACAATCCAAATGCTAAACGTGGACGAACCGCGAACACTGGCTCTTTCATGGAAAGAATGTCCTGCTTCATACCCTTCATGTCGAACTTGTATTTGCGCTCGTATGTTGGCAGGAATTTTCGGCGCGCTGCTACATCCGCAATTTCCGCCGCTCCCTCGACGATGACGGCTTCCTCCGCGTGCTCCGTGCACACGATGCAGTTGGTGTTCTGCGCAAGGTTTCGCGCCTTGCGGGATTTGCTGCCGGTACTAAAGAAGAATCTGCCATCCTGCCACAGTCCCCACACCACCATGGCGTGAGGCGACCCATCCGGCTTGACGGTCGTAATCCAATAGTTGTGGGATTTTTTCAGCCGCTGCTCGGCCCAACTCCACGCAAGCAGCCCTTTTTTTCCGTCAGGCAGGCCATACCCCGGTATGTGCGGGCGGCTCGCTGTTGGTTCGCCGCTCGATTTCGCCTTTTTCTTCGCCGAGTTCGCCATCCACCCAGCTCCGCCTAGCTTGCCTCCGCGTCCTTTTTCTTGACGCGCACCACGGTGATCTTGGCGAAACCCTCTTCAAATGCAGGCGGCTTCAGTTTCGCAGCCATGCGCCGCATCACATCTTCCGGAACCACCCGGTCGCGCCGCAAGTGCCGCTCCACGCAGACTTCCAGCGGCACGTCGAAGAAGACCGCGTGAACTTCATACTGATAATCCTTCGCCAGCTTGATCCAGTGCTGGCGCTCCTGCGGCGTCAAATTCGTAGCATCCACATAGTTTGTCGGACGCTTCGCAATGAGCCTCGCCTTTAGCATGGAGCGCAGGTTGGAAAACACCAGATCCTGGAAACGCTGTTCCCGAACATCATCAAATAACAACGACCGCACCATGTCGCTGGAGAGGGGCGCAATGTTATGCCGCTTGAACCATGAACTCTTTCCCGATCCCGGCAACCCAATCGCCAGCACTACCACGCCCTTCAGCGGACGCGGTGGCGCTGCGGAAATTACCGGAGCCTTCGGCAGCGCTGCCACCACCGCTTCAGGCGTCTGATCCGCCCCATCGGCTTCTTCCGCGCCGTCCGTCACAGGTACTTCTTCGTCATCAGTACCGACCGGAAGCACTGGAATTGATCCCTTCACGGCCGCCGGAGCAAAAGCCTGCGCCACAGCCTGCTCGCGCCCTCGGCCACCGCTGCCGCCCCGGCCACGCCCCCCACGCCGACGCCGAGTGCTGCGTCCCGCCGTGGACGAACTGCGACCGGTCGGTTGCGGCGATGCCGGCAAACCCTCGGAGGCCGCTTCATCCCCACCGGATTGAGCGCTGCTCACTGGCTGATCTTCTGCTTCAAACGCAGGCGCAGCCGGAACCTCCGCTGCGTGATTCTCGGCCTCGCGCTCCTCCGCCACCGGCGCGTCCGCGCCCGCTTCCGCGTCGAAATAAGCTGGCTGTAAAGGAGGTGGGGCCGGTTGCTCGGATGGAGTTGCAGGTGACTTTTTGCGACGCTGTAAGCGGTCGCGCATCCATTTACGCATGCAAGGCTTTTAACACAGAAGCGAGGGCCGGATCAATGTGCGAAGGTAGGAACGAACCACGCCCGATAGGGCGTACGCCTCCCGCCGACGCACAGTTTTCCCGTCTCTATCGATAGCAAACGAGTCTTTAAGATAACTTATGACCGAGTCAATTCCATCCGCGATCCGCAGCCAGAAATATATTTCCCTCACCACGTTTCGCAAGAACGGCATCGCCGTTCCCACTCCAGTCTGGTTCGGAGAAGAAGCCGGCAAGATCTATGTAATGACGCGCAGCGATATGGGCAAGACCAAACGCGTCCGCAATAATCCGCAGGTGCGCGTAGCTCCCTGCACCATCCGCGGAAAGGTGACGGGGCCAGAATTTGCGGCGCAAGCTCGCTTCCTCCCTGCGGAAGAACACGCCCACGCCCGCCAGACCATCAATCGTAAGTATTGGATGGCCCGTCTGACCTCGCCATTCAGCCGCGCCGACGTTTTCCTGGAATTAAGTTTCACTTGACTTGCTCGATCATGTTGTAGCAACGTGATTTTGTCACCCTAACGGCAACATGAAAATGTCACCCTGGCGAAGCCAGGGTGTGTTGCAGGCGGGTGTCGCCGTAGTAGAGCGAGACGCGCCCATCGAGCGCTTGATAGACGTGGACTTTGGCACCGGCAAAGCTGAAGCGTTGGCCTTGCTGCGGGATCTGGAAGCGCTGGCCGTCCCACTGCACGATGTTGTCGTTGCTGACCACGCGCGGATGAACGAAGCAGCAGATACGGTCGAGATGTTCCGGAGCCGGACGCCATGCGGTTTGCATTTCACGCGGACGGCGGGCGAAGCGGCGGTTGTAGTCGGCGAGGAACACGCGCAGCACGGCGTTGGCGGATTCGAGATCGCAAGCCTGAGCCAGACGAAGCTCGCTGCACAAGCGATCCTGAAGCACGCCCCAGAGGCGTTCGACGCGGCCTTTTGCTTGCGGACTGCGAGCGGCGATGAAGGTGATACCGAGTTGCTCGAGGGCGCGGCCGAACTGGGTGGGCTGACGTTTGCCGGCGAGTTCTTCTTCGACCGACCAGGAGTCGTCGTTGCGCACGAAGATGCCGCTGTGATCGCCGTAAAAGGCCAGGGGCGTGCCGTGGCGACGCAACATCTGGCGGAGCAGGGCGAGATAACCGGCGGCCGTTTCGGAGGGGAAAAACTGCGCGGCCAAGATTTTACCGGTAGCGTCATCTTGCAAGCCGAGCGCGGTGAGGCGCGGGCCGCGGCCTTCCAGCCAGTCGTGGGGAGAGCCATCCAGTTGCACCAGTTCGCCTTCGCGGGCGCTTCGCAGACGGCGCTGGCGATGCGCGGGAGCACGGCGTTTGCGGGGCGATCCCAGACCGGCTTGGCGCAGCAGACGGCGCAGCGTTTCGCGGCTCAAGGAGAAGCCCTCGACCTCGCAAAGTTTTTCGCAGAGGTGGTGATCGTTGAAGCCGGCATAGGTGGTGCGTGCCAGGTGAACGATGTCTCGGCGAACCCGGGTGGGCAGGCGGCGGGGACTGGGCCGTCCGCGGTTGGCGTGCGCCAGAGCCGCCTCCCCGTGCTCGCGCATGCGTTTCTTAAGACGTTTGACTTGCCGTTCGCTGAGCGAGAGCAGTGCGGCGGCTCTGGCGCACGCCATGTTTCCCTTCGCCAAGCTGGAAATCACGCTCACTCGTTGCAATTCCTTCTGACTCAACGCGTATGTCCTTCCTCTCATGGAGTGACATTTTCACGTTGCTGTTAGGGGGTGACAGAATTATGGAGCTAAAACACTTGACTTGCTCGATCATTTACGCCGATTCCCTCTCCTGCTAACATCATCTGTTCCCTTATAGGGCAAGTAGCAATCTGTTGTGCTCATAAATAATCTGGAGGAAGCATGGCAATCAAAGTCGGCATTAACGGTTTCGGACGCATCGGCCGCAACGTTCTCCGCACTTCGCTCAACGATCCCAACCTCGAATTCGTAGCGGTCAACGATCTTACCGATCCCAAAACGCTGGCGCATCTTCTCAAATACGATTCCATCCTCGGCAACCTGCCGAACAAAATCAGTGCCGGCGCCGACAGCATCACCATCGACAACAAAACCATCAAAGTTTTTAAAGAGCGCGATCCCGGTGCTCTGCCTTGGGACTCCGTGGGCGCCCAAGTGGTCGTCGAATCCACCGGACACTTCACCGATGCCAACGACGCCAAGAAGCACATGCGCGGCTCAGTCAAAAAAGTAATCATTTCCGCCCCCGCGAAAAACGAGGACATTACCCTGGTGCTGGGCGTGAACCACGAAAAATACGACGGCGCCAAGCATCACATTATTTCGAACGCCTCCTGCACGACCAACTGTCTGGCGCCCATCGCGAAGGTCATCAACGACGAATTCAAAATCATTAGCGGCACCATGACCACCATCCACTCCTACACCAACGATCAGGTGATCCTCGACTTCCCGCACAAAGATCTACGCCGCGCCCGGGCGGCAGCGATTAACATGATTCCGACCTCCACCGGCGCCGCCAAGGCATTGAAGCTCGTTATTCCCGATCTCGCGGGCAAACTCGACGGCTTCGCCATGCGCGTGCCTACGCCGAATGTTTCCGTGGTCGATTTAGTGGCGTGGGTGGAAAAGAAGACGACCAAAGAAGAAGTGAACGCTGCGCTGAAAAAGGCGTCTGAGAGCGGACCCCTGAAGGGTTACCTCGGCTACGAAGAAGACGAGCTGGTCTCCTCGGATTTCAAAGGCGACGCGCGTTCTTCCATCGTCGATGCACAAATGACTCTCGTCGTAGGCGGCAATTGCGTCAAGGTGATCTCCTGGTATGACAATGAATGGGGATACTCCAGCCGCGTCCGCGATCTGATTCATTTCATCGCCGACAAAGGTTTGTAGGATTTTTGTAGCGCCGGCGTCTCGTCGGCTTTCGCGGGGACTACGGCGCTACTTTTTTCACCACCTCGAATCAAGGACGACCAGCCCATGTCCAAGCTTTCCATCCGTGATCTCCCGCTCAACGGCAATCGCATTTTCATGCGCGTCGACTTCAACGTTCCCCTCGAAGACGGCCGCGTCATGGACGACACCCGCATCCGCGAAACTCTACCCTCCATCGAATACGCTCTGCGCCATGGCGCCAGACTGATCCTTGCCTCCCACCTCGGACGCCCCAAGGGAAAGCCGAATCTGAAGATGAGTCTGAAGCCCGTCGCTGAACGCCTCCGCATGGTCCTCGATAAAGAACTGGCACGCGGCGAAAACGTCGGCTTCTGCCCGGACTGCGTCGGCCCCGAAGCCGAAGAGGTCGCCATGCAACTGGAAAAAGGCCAGACGCTGCTCCTGGAAAACCTCCGATTCCATGCCGAAGAAGAAGCCAACGACGAAAAGTTTTCCAAACAATTGGCCAGCCTTGCCGATTTTTACGTCAACGATGCCTTCGGCACCGCGCATCGCGCCCACGCCTCAACCGCAGGCATCACCAAATTCATCCAAAAATCCGCCGCGGGATTGCTGATGGAAAAAGAGCTTCAGTATCTCGGCAAAGCTCTTGAGGATCCCGAGCCGCCATTCATCGCCATTCTCGGCGGCGCAAAAGTCAGCGACAAGATCGGCGTCATTCGCAATCTGATGGATAAGGTCGATTCGCTTATTATCGGCGGCGGCATGGCCTACACCTTCCTCAAAGCCCAGGGACAGGAGATCGGCAAGTCGCTGTTGGAGGCCGATAAAGTTGACCTGGCGCGGCAACTCCTGGAAGAAGCCAAGCAACGAAACGTCACCATCCTTCTTCCTATCGATCACGTAGTCGCAATGAAGCCGGAAACAAACGCCGTAGTCCAGCAGATCGGCGAAGGCCAGCCGATTCCCGCCGACCGCATGGCGCTCGACATTGGGCCGAAAACCATCGAACTATTTTCCGAGGAAATTTCACGCGCCCGCACCATTGTATGGAACGGCCCCATGGGCGTTTTCGAAGTCCCTGGATTTTCCCGCGGAACCTTCAAGGTCGCGCACGCCGTCGCGGAAAACGCCGGTGCGATTTCAATCGTCGGCGGCGGCGATACCGTGGCCGCGGTTCACGGTGCCGAAGTTGCCGACAAGATGACCCACATCTCCACCGGCGGCGGCGCATCGCTGGAGTTTCTGGAAGGCAAGAAGTTACCTGGCGTCGAAGCGCTGACGGATAAGAAGTGATCTCCTCCGCTATTTTAGACGGAATAAGTTCGCCCTTGAATGGGAGCTCCAGCTGTGTAGAATCTCATGCGGAATGAGATTCCTCAAAGATTTGATGCTGAAGCAACGGTACCCGGCAATTCTGTTGGTCGCCGGGTTAGTGTTAATTTTCGTGCGGAACTACACGTTTAACGGAAAATTAACCGAACCGCAAGTTACGAGGGACCGGCCCCGTTACTTGATGATCGCTCTTGGAGTGATGTGCGTCTTAGGTCGGCAACGTTATTTGTATTGGATGAAGACTTCGTTGCCTATAGACGAGGGTGCAAAATTTCCAATACAAAAACGGGTTTCGAGGCTAAATTTCGCGACTCTGATCTCGCGGTAGATTTTGTACTTCTGCAGAATTTGTATCAACCGTCAGACCGCGGAAGCGTCGCGATATTGCCCGCCAACGAGTTTTTTGACGAGCGATGTTTTGGCGATGAGCACACCGCAGCGGGCTCGTTTGTCGCGAAATACTTCCCGACGCAGGCCAAAGAGCTCAGAAACCTTGTCCATCGCGAATTGAAAGAGAATCTGCATCAATCCATCTCGTTCGGACCGGATATAACTAAGCAGAGTTACGGTGTGGGAACATGCGTCTATCTGGGTCAGCCGTTGGCCCAAGCTGTTCGGATAATTTTCGCTGCGGTTGCAAGCGATCGTCTTCCTTATGGACTTAGAACTGACCTCTCGATAATTTTCAAGGCTGTCGAGGAGATTAAATGCAACTCGCAGGCGAGAGATTGACAACAGTCTTTGTACCCTTACTCGGAGCCGGAAAAGGAGGCGTGCCCGCAGAGATTGCATTCATGACTGAAAACGATACATATCGTGATATCACAGCATGGCAACGAGGACCCTAAGATTCCGCGTCGCAAGGCCAAGCGCGCTTTGCGGCAATTGATTTCACTGTATCAAGAAATGTCTCGCTGAAAGGAAAGTGTCACGATCCGAGGCTGGCTGTCTCGGCTACAATAATCCGCGTCATTAAATCTCGTTCGGATTGGCGCATGTGTGACAGTTTGTCGAAGCGACCGTGTGGCAGGTCACGGTAGGAGCCGCGCCCGCCACAGTGCTCAGCAAGGGCTCATCCAAATCTTTTAGGGTAACTTTTTTGAGTGGGAGCTTGGCTATGTTATTTTTCATATTAATCTCCATGTTGTGATTTGACAGATGGCCGCTTGGTGTCATTTGGTGGCAACACTACTATAACATCTTACCCTATTGCAACATTAGTATCACTTACTATCTGCATAACTGTCCAGTTATATCTAGTTATTATCGATGAAATAGTTCAATATTATTTATATTACGCTTATGCTACAGGCTAGCGAATGTGACTTACTGATGCGAATCCCGGCTAAGCAGATGTCGCTTTCCGCCAGCGCTTATTTAATCACCTGTTGCGGGCTTATGGTAAGGGGGCAGTCCCCATGCCGTTCGACGCGACCAATGGAGGCTTTGAGCCGGCTGAAGTCTATCTATGAAAACGCGGCAGTGGAAGCAAGGCCTATGCAGCTACGCCAGGTCTAAACTTTTGAGTTCATCCAGAAGTGCCTTCTCTACTTTCTTCTGGACCGCTGACGGCAACTTCTTACCTTCGGAAGTCAGATAGAACGTATCGATGGCCATCTGTCCTTCGGTATCGATCAGGGCGATTTCTATATTGCACTGCTGCCGCGAAAGGCACGAGCTCACTCGGTGGAGCAGACGCGGCCGATCCTGAGCGATCACTTGCAGCAGCGTTGTGGTGGAAGAGCAAACATCGTCGAAATCGATGCGAGTCTCAACCACAACCTTCGCCGTGCTGTGCTTTTCGCTGCGCTGGCGATCGTCCAACATGCGGTCCAGATCAGCCTTGCCCGCCAGCACAGAGGCGATACTTTTCTTGAATCGGTCCCATTCTGAAAGATTGAGCTCCAGAGTACGGAAGCGGTCGGTGAAATAAAGGGAATCCACTACAGTTCCCGCCTGATTCGAAAAAGCGTTTGCCTTCACGATATTCATGCCCCAAGCGGCAAGCACCCCCGTTAACGTGGCAAATAAAGACGGCCGATCTTTTGTGATTAATGTGAGTTCATACCAATGACGGCCACGCTTGAGATCGACTTGAACGGCGTCATGCCCGATTTGCTCAGCCATCTCCATGTGCCGCATCACTTCCTCGGCGGAGTGGACCAGCAAATATCTTTGTGGAAATCCTTCGACAAACTTCTTGAACTTGGCGCTCATCACCGGCGCCAGGCTGCGCAGGCGCGCCAGCTTCTCGTCGCTGACGTCGCCGTGGACGCGATGGTCAGCGCTGCGGTTTAAATAGTTGGCTGCGCCGATATAGAGTTGCCAAACGTTTTCCGCCTTCCAGGGAGTGAGCGCCTCCGGATTCACTGCTTTGATATCGGCATAGGTCAGTAGGCATAACATCTTCAGGCGCTCGGATGTTCCGATTTTTTCCGCGAAGGCAGCCACGGTTTCGGGATTAAAAATGTCACGCCGCAACTGAGCTGACATTTCCAGATGGCTGCCGATCAGAAACAACACGACCGAGCGTTCTCCCGGCTCAACATCGAGGCGATCCAGACAGCGGCCGGCGATGTTTAGGCTGGCCTCAACGTGATTATGGCCGGGCACTCCCTTGCCGGTGTCGTGCAGAAGCAATGCGAGATAGAGCAACTCGGGGTCTTCGAGTTCGCTGAGTAGTTCCGCATAGCGCTTGTCCCATTCCGATTTCGCTTGATTCAGGCGATGCAGACTTTCGATGGCCAGGATCGAGTGCTCGTCCACGGTGAAGCGGTGATAAAAGTCCCGGACGACTAAGGAATCAATAGGCTTCAATTCGGGCAACAGCAAAGTGAGCAGGCGCAGCGAGTGCATGGCTCGCAGGGCATCGGCGGCGTGAGGTTGGAGCAGTGTTTCCTGCAGGTAGAGCCAGAGTTCGGCGCCACGTGGCGGGGTCACGGCCAATGCCGGGAGAGCCTGCTCGATGCGATGCTCAGTCGTCGCACTCAATTTCAATCCGTGATAGGCCATAAAATGAAACAGGCGCAAAAGCATCTCCGGATCCTGCAGGGAGGAAGACTGTTGCAGGAAGATCAAGCCATCCACTACGGAAAAATCCGGATGGGAGGGCCGCGAGCGCCAGTTCTGAAACTGCCGCCGCAGGGCAGACCACGGCTCGGGAATCTCTTCCAATAACTGAGTTACGGTGCGCTGCACGGCGCGGGCATGTCCGAAATAAATGCGCATCCAATCGGCGGCGCTGAGATCGCCGGACTCGGGAGCGCCAATTTTTCGCGCTGCGGCTTCATCCTGAGCTTCCCAACTGAGAGCATTGTCGTCGCGCCCGTGGCGAAAGTGAAGAAAGCAGCGCGTGGCCATGAGAAATTCCAGAGCCGCTTCGAGCTGCTTCCGAACCGATGTTCGCAATGAACTGGAATGAGGCCAGTCGCCCAGCTTGCTCATGGCAGAAATCAGAGCGAGCCAGCTTGCCACGTTGCAATCCCGAAGGCCGCCTGGCGTCTCTTTCAGGTTGGGCTCAAGATGGAATACCGTGTGACCAAATTTTCCATGGCGTCCCTGAGTAACTTCGGCAAGCCCTTGCAAGAGGGCCTTCGACTCCCGGGCTACCAGCTTGGGGATCGACTTATCGTGAAGGCGCGCGAATAAATCCTGATCACCCGCCAGGAAACGGCAGTCGAGTAGAGAGATGGTGAATTCGGTGTTGTTGGCGTCGTACCGGTCGCACTCGGACAAGGCGCGCGATGCGGGACTGAGTTTTAGTTTCAGGTCCCAGAGTTCCTGGGAGAAGCGCTGGACTTTTTCTTTGTGGGCTTCTTCACTAGCGCGATCGGCAAACAGGAAAAGCAGATCGATATCGGAATAGGGAAACAGCCAGCCGCGGCCGAACCCTCCCGTGGCAACTAACGCAAACCCGCGCTGCCCAGGCTGATCGGCGGAGATGAACTCGCGCCAGAGACGTAAGAGGATGTCTTCAACAAGCAGCGTTCGTTGAGCGACGGCGGCCCGGCCATCTCCGGTTGCAGCGAAATCACGGGCAATCCGCTCCAATGCGCCGGTAAGAGAACTACGCAATTCATTGATCAGTGAAGAGGCTGCCGTCATGACGAGAGTCAACCGGTCGAGAATCGAGGCTCAATGTTGGCCGCCCTGTAGCGATTCCTACAATGCTCCTTCGCCCCGTTCGTCATTGCGGATGCGAATCGCTTCATCCACGCGCGTAAGAAAAATCTTGCCGTCGCCGATTTTCCCGCTGCGCGCCGCACCCACAATGGCCTGAACTGCCTTTTCCACCATGGTGTCCACCAACACCACTTCCAGCTTGGTTTTAGGAATCAGGTCCACGCTATACTCGCGCCCGCGGTAGACCTCGGTGTGGCCCTTTTGGCGGCCGTGGCCGCGGACCTCGATGACGGTCATACCTTCGACGCCAATTTCCTGTAGCGCGCTCTTTACCGCTTCGAGTTTGGAGTTCTGTATGACTGCTTCAACTTTCGTCATGATATTGTTGTTGACCTCTGACTCCACCGCGCACATCCGGCGAGCGCCCGAAGTTCCATCCCTCCCAGTTGTATTCTTTAGAGCCTTTCAAGACAAGTCCAGGTATTGGATATTTCCTTTGTTGATTTACACGCAACCGAAACGATAGACCTGAGTCTTGCGATAAGAAACTAAAGACGAGAGAAATAAAGCCGATTTGGGCAAAGTCCTCCGGGCTCAATCTATCGCGTAGTTCAATTTTATGGAAATCGAAACTATTTATCGGTTAGATCGGGATTTGCTATGCGATCCGCCGGTTCATAATTCAGCTGTAGATGTGCAAAGTGATGAGAAGGGGCATGCTTTCAAACAGCAGATTCACTTCGAGTGTAGGCGCCGGGGATCGCGTGTGAACAATGTAATCTTCGCCGGTAATGATGGTTGGAGGAGAGAGCATGCATCCGTCGCCCAGACCGGAAATTTTGTTTTTGAAGTTGCCAGCGACCATATTGCAAACCTCGCCGAGGGCATCGGAGAGTTCCGGGCCTACTTTGTCGAGTTCAACACCGAGCATGCGGGATGCCATGAGCTTTCCCGCTTTTTCCTCGCAACGAACACTGACCACTCCGCTCAGTTTGCCAGCCAGCCCCACCACGGAGGTAACGTCGAAGTGGGCGGCGGGGACGACATCGGGCTTGGTCAACTGAGAGGCAAGCATCATCTCGAAGACTTCACGAGTGGCAAATTCGAGAAATGGGAGCCAATCTGAGTGTTGCTTTTCCGCGGCGAGGACAGGATGGTTAGAATTCATTTGCCTTCCAGTGATGACCTCAGTCTTAACTCAGTTCCGCCTTGAAAGTAGGGTGCCTTGCCCGAGCATCAGCCTGCCTTTGAGACATCGGCAGAAAACCACAGGGCTTTAGGGACCGGCGAGTTACCGCGCAAGCGCCGCAAGTGCAGCGCAGAGAGCAGCTTTGCTGATAGTCTCAAAGTGAATACTTAGGAGATTTGGAGCCGTTGCCACCTATCATCAATGCCCAAGGAATTTCGAAGCATTTCGGAGCAAACCCACTTTTTCAGAACGTCTCATTTACGGTTTCCGAGGGCGACCGCATTGGGCTAATCGGGCCAAACGGCTCAGGTAAGTCGACGCTGCTGCGAATCCTTGCTGGGGATGTGAGTCCTGATAGCGGGGAGATCGCCGTCCGAAAACGGGTTCGGCTCAGTTGCGTCGAGCAGGAGTCTACATTTAAGTCCGGCGATACAGTGCGTTCCGTGACCCAGGGCGCAATGGAGCGCGCGGGTGTGCCGGAATCCGAGCGTGGGACTCGTTTTGCGGAGACTCTTGGCCGCGCTGGATTCGAAGACCTCGAGGCCGAAGCTTTGGCATTATCCGGAGGCTGGCGGAAGCGCCTGGCGATTGTGGAAGCGGTAGTCCAGTCGCCGGATATTCTCTTGCTCGACGAACCCACGAACCATCTGGATCTGGCGGCGATCGAGTGGCTGGAAGCTTTGCTGCAAGCAGCACCATTCGCCTGCGTAGTGGTCAGCCATGACCGCTATTTCCTGGAGAATGTGGCGACGGATATGGCGGAATTGAACCGTACCTATCCGGATGGACTGCTGCGAGTTGCGGGAAGCTACAGCCGATTTCTGGAGAAAAAAGAAGAATTCCTGCACGCACAATCGAAACGCCAGGAAGCACTGGAGAATCTGGTTCATCGGGAAATCGAATGGCTGCGACGGGGAGCGAAGGCGCGGACGAGGAAATCCAAGGCGCGGATCGATAAAGCTGGAGAATTGATGGGTGAGTTGGCGGATTTGAATTCGCGGACCCGGAGCGGCACCGCGTTGATTGATTTCTCAGCGACCGATCGAAAGACGAAGCGGCTGATCGAACTGGAGGACGTTTCGTGCGAGGTTGGCGGTCACAAATTATTTGGCGCCTTGAACTTTGTTATCACAGCAGGAATCAGAGTTGGATTGGTGGGTCCAAACGGCAGTGGGAAGACCAGTTTATTACGGTTGTTACGGGGCGAGACGACTCCTGCCGAGGGCGAGGTTCGCAGGGCAGACCGGTTGCGCATCGTCTATTTCGACCAGAGCCGCGAACTCGATCCCAATATAACCTTGCGGCGCACCCTGGCTCCGGAAGGGGATTCAGTCATTTATCAGGATCGTTTGACTCACGTAGCATCGTGGGCGGCAAAGTTTCTTTTTACCGGCGAACAACTCAATCAGCCTGTGGGCAAACTTTCCGGAGGAGAACGCGCGCGAGTTCTGATTGCGCAGCTCATGCTACAACCGGCCGATGTTTTGCTGCTCGACGAACCCACCAACGATCTCGATATTCCGACCCTGGACATTCTGGAAGAAAGTTTGCTGGAGTTTAAGGGATCGCTGGTTCTGGTTACTCACGATCGCTACATGCTGGATCGAGTTTCGAACGTAGTGGTGGGACTCGATGGGCTGGGCGGCGTGGGAATGTTTGCGGATTATTCGCAGTGGGAGCGGTGGTTGGAGGAACGCGAACGGAATACGCGGACGGCATTGACGAAGAGTAACGAAAAATCCTCGAGTATAAGTGGCGAGCAAGAGCGGCAAGCGCCGGGAAGAAAAAAATTGTCTTACCTGGAGGCACGGGAATACGAAGGCATAGAGCAGCGAGTTGCTGAGGCTGAGGAAGTGCTGCAATCCAAACGGGTGCAATTGGAAGATCCGGCGATTGTCAGCGACAGCGAACGGTTAATTGCGGCTCACGCGGAAATGGAAGAAGCTCAGGAAAAAGTGGACAAGCTCTATGCGCGCTGGGCTGAATTGGAAAAGAAGAAAAATTGAGATTTCAAGACGCCAGGCAGAAGGCGACGATCGTATTTCCTCGAACGCCAGTGGATTCTTCAAGTTTTTCCAGCAGCGCTGATTCCAGGTCGTCGGGGTCAGGCTTCATCTCACAGGCGGCAATTTCTTGATCCGTCGCGCCGTGGAAGCAGAGTTCACAAACTCCCAGGCCGCCTTCGGAGCGGACTGGCGGTCCGAACACCCGACAGGTAATCGGGCGTGATTCATAAAGTTCGCAGGCGCCGGTTACTGGATCGAGCGCGGGACAGGGTTCATCATTTGCGAAATCCGAAAATGTCTCATCCCTGTCATCCAGCACACCACTTAATGGATCGCCGGGATAATCTGCGGCGAGACGCGAAACCGAGTCGCGGGCGCGCGTGCGAACCGCCGCGGCACGCTGTGGAGCGCTGGATTCCAGGGCGTTGAGACCGCGGCGCAATCGCGCGGCGTCGAGTTGATTAATGGGGAACGCTCCGATGCAGCACTGGGTGCAGCCCGGACGGCAGACCAGCCATGCGCCGCTACGGCGCGTCGTGTCGGCCAATGCGGCATCGACGATTTGAATGAGAGCCTGATCGTCGAAAACTCGAGAAATCCGCCGCATAGCGATCCTGAAATCATACAACCGAATCGGAAAGCGGATGAGAGTAGCCAAGACAAAGACGAGGAGATTCCCCGTTGCATATCAGTCTCCCGAAGCGACGGAGCCGCACGTTGCTGGCTCCGGTCGCTGGAAGCTGGAAGCGCCCACCCTTCCCCCCGGCGGTAGGCTCTTCCCTCGGGATCCCGCGTTCATAGAGAACCAATGGCTGGAGATCACCCATGAAAACCGGCTATTGGTTATCCAATGAACTAACTACACCGACATAGTGGCAATCGGGAGGGAAACGTTTCATGCCGTTTATTTTTTTGATTTTCAACATCCAACTGGACGGGCGTCCGCGATTTGGTAAGATAGCTGCCACTTAACCCTCACAGCTTGCGGAGCGACTCGTGGAGTTTCATGCCTTTGACAGGCATTATCTTGAACAGCTCAGTTCTGGAGATTTCCGGACACAGGAGCATTTCGTCTCCTATTTCAGCGAGCTGATACGCCTGAAGCTGGGCAAGCGTCTGCGTTCCCGGTCAGAAGTGGAAGATGCGCGCCAGGAAACTTTTGTTCGTGTTTTTGCCAAGCTGCGAAAGGAGGATGGGATCCGCGAACCGGAACGGCTGGGAGCCTTCGTCAACTCTGTTTGCAACAATGTTGTGCTGGAATACTACCGTTCGTCTTCGCAAGATGCTCCAGGAGCTGACGAGGACGCGGAAAGCAATATTCCCGACCCTGGCATTAGCGCACTGGATGTGATTGCCCAGCAGCAGGCGCAGGAGAGTGTTCGCACAACGCTTGAAGAGCTATCGGAAAAAGATCGGCGTTTGCTGAAGGCGGTGTTTCTTGAGGAACGCGACAAGGATGAGGTCTGCCGCGATGCCGGAGTAGACCGGGAGTATCTTAGAGTTCTCCTGCACCGTGCCAAGAAGTCGTTTAAGTCCATGTATTTAAAGAAGATGAACAAAAGGCCGGGGAAGAAATAAATTAGAGTAACGTTTGGCGGGCATTCGCCACTATCTCTATATGAGGAGACCGATCAATCATGGATCATAGCGAGGCGAGCCGCTTGATGGCCAGTGAGAAGTATCTTCTTGACGAACTTTCCACCACCGAGACAGAGGCATTCGAGGAGCATCTTTTTGCCTGCAACGAGTGCGCGCTCGACGTGCGCGCAGGATCTTTGTTCCTCGAACAGAGCAAGGTCGAACTGGCGAAACCAACCCCCAGAGTCGTTCCCACAGAAGCTCGCCCATCCCGAAAGATCGCATGGTGGTGGCCAGCCTTCGCGGTTCCTGCCATGGCGATTCTGCTGGTTGTGGTCGGATATCAGAATCTTGTAACATTGCCCGCCATGAGGGGGGTTCTGGCAGAGAACAGAATGCCAAAGATTCTTCCGGCGGCGGCGCTGGTTAGCAGCGCGGTCCGAGGCTCGACGCCATCGGTCATCGAGGCCCATCGCGGTCAACAATTCCTTCTGCCGGTCGATATTCAGGCCCAGAGCGCTTTCGAGTCATATGTCGTCGAGTTGCAAAATTCGGCAGGAGGAGTACAGTGGTCGCTTCCGGTGTCGTCGGAGTCAGCCAAGAACACGCTGACAATCCAGGCTCCTGGGATGGAAAAGGCTGGGCACTACGAAGTGGTTGTGATGGGCCGGACGGCACAGGGCCAAGATTCAGAAGTTGGGCGTTACGCTTTCGATTTGCAGTTTGCCGGGGCGGCAAATCCTGAAGCTAAGTGAGGGAAAAACTGATGGCGGCTACCAACCGGGTTCACTACTATCATGCCGAGGCGTGCGGCTTCGGCGGTTTCTTTGAGCGTCCCATAGAACACAATGTTGCTCCGCAGGCACCCATGTCCCTGTCTCCTTCAGGCGGCTACGGAGCGGCTCGGTCGGAGAACTTCCGGCTGGACGGTGTAATGTCCTACAAAT
Organism: uncultured Acidobacteriaceae bacterium; assembly: GCA_963818235.1. GTDB lineage: Bacteria > Acidobacteriota > Terriglobia > Terriglobales > Acidobacteriaceae > Sulfotelmatobacter. The sequence continues at coordinate 715,658 of CAWFRI010000002.1, read as the reverse complement.
CTGCCTCGACTCAGGTAGCGGGTCATCTAAGCAAAAAAGAAGGCCACGGCTGGGTAACACTGGTGACCTCTTCCATGGAAGGATTGAACGTGCTGGATGTGGTCACCGCCGACCGCATTACTGCGCAGATATCCACCGAGCACCCACTGGTCGGCGACAATCCGAAGGTAAACTTTCTCGGAACGACATTCGAAAACCTCAAGATCTCCGGTTGTCCGATCGATGTCACAGTCGATTTTGACATTTGCGATCAGGGAAATGGCGACGGATACCCTGGCGAACCCTGCATCAACAGCGAACAATTCCTTCGCAAGGTAGAAGAACAATATCAGCACATCAATAACCCGAAAGACCTTCCGGGATGGGTAAAAACGCGGTCGATACCGGACTGGGTGAAAGAGCGTTACAGCGGACTCGACGCGCAAAGCGTCAGCGGCAGCGTTCTGTGCTCGGCGGTGAAAGAAGCGACCGGCAAATTTCCGGGCACGCCTTATGGCAGCATTTTCGAAGTTCCAGAATTTGGGCGCATATTTCTGGGAGAGCTGATGGTTGACTGTATGACTTATCGATTGACCATGCTCCGGCTGGAGTTGGGATGCTCCGGGCAGGCCAGTTTGTCTGGGCCGATCGCCCTGGCGAACGGGACTACGAGGCCACCATAGACCGTGACTTCAGCAGAATGGGCCGCCATCCCTTGGTTGACCTCTCGCGGATCGCTCTATAAACTGCCTGACTAATCGACCTTAGTCAGGCAGTTTCCCGTCTACCAACAGGTGAACTCTTCTCAAGGCGAAATAGGCGATACGAGGCCGCAATGTCAAGGGTAAGAGGCCAAAGGTTCGGGCGGCTGGTTCTCGCTCTGTTTCTTGCGTTGCTCTGGTTTGGATGCGGCCGCTCGCCTGATCCGCAAAAGACGTTTGACCATGCTCGAGAAATTTTTTTTCGCGGCGATCTTGTGCGCGCCCGAGAGGAAGCTGCCGCAGCCTATCGACGCTTCTCAGGTCATGATCCGGAATGGGCGTGGAAATTCCGGCTTCTTGAGGCAGAAATTTTGCTGGACGAGGGATCAAGCAAAGATGTGGGTCCTCTGCTCGACTCCCCACTGCCATCGCAGTTCGGCAGTAGCGATTTGGCGATCAAACAAATGACGCTCCGGGGAAGTGCATACGCTCAACTTGACCGCTTTCAAGAATCGGACCACTGCTTAAACGACGCCGAAGCCCTTTCCGCCAAACTACACTCTTCCCTGACGGGAGAGATTGCGAGAGCTCGCGGGGTATTAGAAGTCCACCGGCACGATCAGGAAAGCGCCGGTCGTTTTTTCCGCGAGAGTTTGCAGCTCGCCCGGCAATTACACGACCGACATTTGGAGCTAACCGATCTTTTGGATCTCGGTAATGTCGCCATGCGGGAGGAACACTACGATGAATCCGTCGATTGGTCGAATGATGCGTATCGAACAGCACTAATTCTCGGCGACCAGAGCACAGGAGAAGCAGCGCTAGGCAATCTTGGCTGGGCTTATTACAAGATGGGGGATTTCGACAGAGCCCTGGCCTTGTACCAGGACGCAGAAAAAAATGCTCATGCACTTGGAGCGATCTACGACCAAATCCTTTGGCTGGATAATATCGGGCGGGTGTATTACCAGCTGAATCAACTTTCAACCGCGGAGAAGTATTACAAACAATCCGTTGCCCTGGCCCGGAAAAGTGAAACTCCTCAACCAATCATCGATGCCTTAACGAGCCTCGCCTTCGTGGCAATCCAAAAAGGCCAGATTCAAGAGGCACAGCGCTACGGTGACGAAGCGTTCAAAATGGCTCACGAGAAAAACGACCGAGCATCCGAACTGTATCCTCTTCTGGTTAGAGGGCAAGTCGCAGCCGGCAGTGGAGATCACAAACAGGCTGAGAAGGTCTTCCTTGAAGTCGCAGCCGACCCAAAGAGCGATCTTTCCCTGCGCTGGCAAGCGCAAAATGATTTAGCGGAACTCTACGAACATGATCATCGCTTGCCGGAAGCTGACAAGCAATATCAGGAAGCGCTGGCTACCATCGAGCGATCGCGCGCATCGTTGCAGAATGAAGAATTCAAATTGCCCTTCCTGGCAAATGCCGCGCACCTTTACGACGATTACATTCGATTTCTGGTGGAGCAAGGAAAAGACCAGCGCGCCCTGCAAGTAGCTGATTACGGCCGCGCCCAAACCCTGGCGGAAGGCCTTGGCGTTCTGGCGAAGAACTCGCGCACCGATGCCCCGGGAGTTGATCCCCAGCAGATCGCGCGCCAGGCTCATGCCACAATTCTGTTTTACTGGCTGGGCCGAAAGCAATCTTACTTGTGGGCAATCAACGGGAACCATACGGAGAGATTTCCCCTACCTCCCGCGGTCGAGATCGATGACGCCGTCGAAAGGTACCGGCATGCTCTGTTGGGCTGGCAGGACGTGTTGAAGACGGCCAATGCGGACGGTGCTTATCTTTATGACGTTTTGGTGGCTCCCGCGCGGCAATTCATGTTGCACAATTCGCGCGTTATTCTGATCACCGACGGAAGTTTGGACGGCCTCAACTTCGAGACACTGCTGGCGCCGGCTTCCCTGGCGGCGGGTGGGCCCCTGCATTACTGGATTGAAGACGCCACCGTGCTAAGCGCAAGCTCGTTGCACGTACTGGCCGCTGCCCAGGCGCATCATGAGCACGGTGCTGGAAAACTTTTATTGATCGGGGACGCCAGCCCCGCCAGCCCTCAGTATGCTCCGCTCCCGAATGCTGCGCAGGAGATACAAAATGTAGGCAGTCACTTCCTGGCAAGCGCGCTCAAGACTTACACTCACGATCAAGCTACGCCGTCGGCTTATCTCGGAAGCGATCCGGGGCAATTTTCTTATATTCACTTCGTGGCTCACGCCACGGCCAGCAAGTTAAGCCCACTGGATTCCGCGATTGTTCTCTCGCGCTCTTCTTTGGAGCAGGACTCCTTCAAGCTCTACGCACGCGACATAACGCAGCATCCGCTTCACGCCGATTTGGTCACGATTTCTTCGTGCGAAGGAGCGGGTACCGAGGCATATTCCGGCGAAGGGCTGATCGGTCTTTCGTGGGCGTTCGTGCGTGCCGGCGCGCACAATGTGATTGGCGCGCTATGGGATGTCAACGATGCTTCCACGGCCAATCTGATGGGTCACCTTTATGACGGTCTAAAGCGCGGCCAGTCTCCGGAGACGGCCCTGCGCTCCGCAAAGTTATCGCTGCTCCATTCCGGCGATATCGTACGGAAACCTTTCTACTGGGCTCCTTTTCAGCTCTACACCGGGCGGTGAAATACCTTGCAGGACAAGGATTTCCACACGATCCACAGTGTGCGGGAACAATTTAGGGGAGAATCCGGCACCGGGCTGGCATAGAATAAGCGATTCGGCAAGCCGCATCCTATGAGCAGTGTGATTAGTGCCGGGAAGACCTGGGAGGGACGGAGCGTCGATGGGAAATTTCCGCTGCGGCAGTGGCTGGGAAGTTCAGATCGCAGTCTGGTATTTCTCACCGAACGCAGCGGAAATGGAGCGCAAAAAGCGGCCATCAAACTGATTCCCGCGGAAGTTTTTTCCGCGGATAACATCGATCAAGCCGCGCAGCTTTCGCGCTGGGCCAACACCTCGAAGCTATCTCATCCTCATCTCATCCGGCTGTTTGAAAACGGACGCGGACAAATCGATGGCAACAATTTTCTGTATGTCGTGATGGAATACGCGGAGGAGAATCTGGCGCAGATTCTTCCGCAGCGTTCGCTTTCGCCGGAAGAAGTGAAGGAGATGCTACCGGCCGTGGCCGAAGCGTTGGCCTATCTACATCAGGCCGGACTCGCGCATGGGCACATCAAACCATCGAATATCATGGCGGTGGATGATCAGCTAAAAATCTCTTCCGACAGCCTTCGAAAGTCCGGCGAGCGAGATAAACAGGCCCCGAGTGCCTACCTAGCGCCAGAGGCCGTGGCCACCGGCCCAACCCCTGAGGCGGATGTCTGGTCTTTCGGGGCGATGTTGATTGCGGTCCTAACCCAGCATGTGCCGAACCTTGAGAAGAGAAATGGAGCTGAGGTTGCGATACCGTATATTCCACAACCTTTTTATGGAACCGCACGCTTGTGCCTGCGGGTCGATCCCAAGCAGCGCTGCACCATGAACAAAATCCTGGGTAGACCGGAAGAGCAAGAGGGGCTACCCGAAAGAGCAAGCAATCAGTCAGCTCAGGCGCAGCGCAGCAAAGCATGGTTGGTCGTTCCGGTGATTTCGGTATTGATTCTTTTGGCCATTTGGATCGGCCATAGATCCCGGCAGCAATCCGGCACGTCCGTAGAAACTCAAAAAAGCGAACCGCCGACCTCGGCCAGCGTTCCGGCTGTTAAGGCCCCCGTGCTGGTTCAAGATCAGGGAACGCGTCCGCCAACCGGAATAACGCGGGGAAAAGTGCTTCAGGAGATCTCTCCAGAGATATCGCCGGGCGCTCGAAGAACGATCACCGGCCACGTAAAGGTAAGCGTTCAGCTTTCGGTAAATACTTCCGGCGACGTTTCTCAGGCGACACTGGTTTCTCCGGGCCCCAGTAAATATTTTGGGAAACAGGCACTGGCCGCGGCACGGCGGTGGAAATTCACTCCGCCGGAATTGGGCGGGCAGCCTGCCGTCAGCGAGTGGATCCTGCGGTTTCAGTTTGGAAGAACATCGACGGAAATTTCTCCCAGTGAAATAAAGCCCTGAGCAAAGTTCAACTCTTGCCTTCGTTGGCGTTTTTCCCGATCTTCCAAATCATCTGCCGCAGCATGCCGAGCAAGAATTCGGCATCGCCTTGTTGCAAGTGCAGTCGCCGAATCACCCGCCGGACTGCGGCATGAAAAGACTTCGAAGTATTCAGCTTGGGATATTCGCTGGCTTTAAGCGCCACTAACAAGGTGTCAGTAATACGTTCGACCTCCGCCGCCGACGCGGGAGTTCCCTTCTCCGGCTTCTCCTCCGCCGTGGGATCACGCATCAATTCGTACAAGCAGACGGCCACCGCTTGCCCCAGATTCATCGAAGTGTGCTCCTCACGAGTGGGGATATGCATAAGCCAGTGACAATGGCTCATATCCTCATTCGAGAGACCGTATTTTTCCGATCCAAAAAGAAGCGCACATGCCGCGGTTGTGAGGTGAGTTCGAATGTGAGGAGCGCTCTTTTCCAGCCGTAGCAGATTGTGCTGGATATCCCGGTGGCCGACGGCTGTGGTTCCTACAACCAATGAGCAGTCGGCAACCGCTTCGGCCACGGTCTGGTACACCTGCGTGGCCTCCAGCGTGGCGGCCGCGCCAACGGCGGAGCGAGCATTGAGGAACGCCACATCGTAGGGATTTACCAGCCGCAGATTGGGAAAGCCGAAGTTGCTCATGGCTCGCGCTGCTGCGCCAATGTTGAGGGGATTGCGGACATCCACGAGAACGACGTGCAACCGGGCGAATTCGGCGGGAATATGCAAGCTGTGGTTATTCTACGGGAGGCGTTGAGCGCGGCATCGGTCCCTTACAGAAAGCGCCCTCCTCCAGAGAAAGCCGGCGCTTCAGAACCGTTGCAAGCCTACTGCCGCAGAGCCTTTTTACCCCGGTCTGCAATTGTAAAAAATTTGTCAAACCGCTGCTCCTGCACCACAATTGAGCAAGAACCGTTGTAAGCTTCCTTTGTTAGCTGGCATGTAAGCAAAGGCGGCTTTGCCGGAATGCCGGATCTACTATGAGGATTTATTCCTATGGCTCAAATCGCAACACCGTTAGGCATCGCGCGATCGGCTGATCCCATGACTTCCGCTCGGCCTCTAGGAAGGATTCTCGTCGTCGAAGACGACCCCTCGGTTCAAAAAGCCTTAAAGCGTCTGTTCGAGACCGAGGGATATACGGTTGAAGTTCAGGCCAACGGCCAATCGGCTCTTGAGAGCTTTCAGGCTGCCCCGCCGGCGGTAATTATTCTTGATCTTCGTTTGCCTAAACTCTCTGGCAGCGATCTGTGCAAGGAAGTCAAGGCGCAATCGCCGGCCTTGCCGATCGTCGTGCTAAGCGCGACCAGCGACGTCTCGGATAAAGTTTTGTTGCTCGAACTGGGGGCGGACGACTACGTAACCAAGCCGTTCAGTCCGCGGGAATTGCTAGCCCGCGTGCGCGCGGCTTTGCGCCATACCTCGAGAGCCCCGAACGTAAGCCTGGTGAGTTTCGACGGAATTTCAGTGGACTTCAAGAAGATGGAAGTTCAGCGCGACGGTAAAGTTGTGATTTTGACCGCACAGGAATTCAAGACCCTACAATTCCTGGTGCAAAATGCCGACCGCGTAATCAGCCGCGACGAACTGCTGAATGAGGTTTGGGGATACCAGAATTATCCTTCGACGCGCACCGTGGACAATCACATTCTCAAACTTCGCCAGAAGTTGGAACGCGACCCGGCCAGTCCAGTACACTTTCGCACAGTGCATGGAATGGGTTACAAGTTCGTCCGCTGACATCTCGTGGACTCCTCATTAGAACCCGCGTCACAAACTTTTCCAGGGCAGTCCGCCACCGCGCTGATGCACCGAACCCGGCTGCGTACACGCTTTCTGCTCTCCATGTTGCTGATTACCGCAGGACTTACTGCCATGAGCCTTCTGGTTGTACGGCACAGCGTACAGCGGCATGTCCGCGAGGGAATCGTTCAGGATCTGCGCAATTCCGTCATCACATTTCAGAACTTTCAGCATGATCGCGAAATCATGCTGACGCGCTCCGCGGAGTTGGTGGCCGATCTCCCCATTACACGAGCCATCATGACGGCTCACGATCCAGCTACCATCCAGGACGCTTCTGCCGATGTGTGGCAACTGACGGGGAGCGATCTGCTCGTCCTAGCCAATCGAAACGGCTCGATCGTCGCTCTGCATACAAAATCGGCAGGATTTACTCGGGAGGCGGCACAGCGCTATTTCCAGCAAGCTTTGAACGAGGAGGATTCCAGCCATTGGTGGTTCGGGGATCACCACCTCTATCAAACATTCGTGCAGCCGGTTTACTTTGGGTCCAAGACAGAGGGCCCGTTGCTCGGATTCCTGATTATCGGATATGAAATCGACGATCGGCTGGCGCGCGAGGTCAGCAAAGTTTCCGCGAGCCAGGTTGCATTTTCGTACGGGGATGAAATCGTAGCGACCACGCTGACATCATCTCAATCCCAAAGCTCGGGAGTACGCGCGCTGGTTACGGGAGCTCCGGAGAGTGACCCGCGCAACGTGGAAGTAGGCAACGAAAACTTTGTGGCCACTTCTCTCGATTTGTCGGGGCAACAGGCCCCCGCCGTCCGGCTATCGGTGCTGGGTTCATATGATCAAGCGGCAAAGTTCCTTGACCGGCTGAACCGGCTGTTGCTGCTCCTTGGGCTCACTGCGGTGTTGATCGGCAGCGCGCTGGTCTTTCTGATCTCCCACACTTTTACTCGTCCTCTTGCCATTCTGGTGGAAGGCGTACGTGCGCTGGAGCATGGCGATTTCCATCACCCACTTGATCCGCGCGGAAGCGACGAAGTTGCGGAACTGACCTCCGCTTTCGACCGCATGCGTTCCAGCCTGCTTACGACTCAACAGGCTTTGCTCGAGTCGGAGCAGTTGGCGACGATTGGGCGAATGGCCAGTTCTATTTCGCACGATCTGCGCCATTCCCTTGCGGCGATCGTTGCCAACTCCGAATTCCTTTGTGACGGGCGGCTGACCGGGGCACAACGCGAGGAGTTGTATCAGGAAGTCCGCATCGGGGTAAATCAGATGACGGACCTCATCGACTCCCTGCTGGAATTTGCCCGTACAAGAGAATCTCTCAGCCCTTCGTATGCCAGCATTTCCGAGACTGTGCATCGAGCCATGCAGGCGGTGCGCCTGCATCCGCGGCATCAAGGAACGCTAATCCAGGTCGACAGCAACGGGCAGGGATTGGCGTGGTTCGATCCACGCAAACTCGAGCGCGCGCTTTACAATCTATTGCTGAATGCGTGCGAAGCGGCGCCGGCCATTGAAGGCCGGGTCCTGGTGACGATCGGGCGCAGCGGAACATCGGTCACGATTGCGATTTCAGACAATGGTCCCGGTATTGCGGAAGCAATTCGTGAAAAGCTATTTCATCCCTTTGTGAGTTATGGCAAAGAGAATGGAACCGGTCTTGGCCTTACGGTGGTGCAGAAGATTGTGCAGGATCATGGAGGGAAAGTTTTGATGGAACGTACCGCGGACGCCAGAACCGTTTTTCGGATCACGATCCCCGGCCGTTCATCATCCCATCCCGCGCAAGATCCGACTGATGAAGACAGCGACGCACATCTGACGCCGGGTCCTGCCGCGCCGCTAAATCACGAGCAAGCAAGTGAAAAGTCAATCCGACATTCGGACACCTAAGTTTGTGGTTGGTTTGTCCGATTTCATTACGATCCGAATGTCGCCCTGGAGGATGTGTGAACAGCCCATGGACCTTTGCGCTTCGTTCAACCGCGATAACGACTGCCGCTTTAGTCCTGTTGAGCCATGGCAGTACGGCACAGAACAGCGGAGCAGCGCCAACAGCTCCTGCCGCTGACGCAGTGCGCGAACTCGACTCGCAAGTGCGCGAGCTCCGCGCCATGATCGACCAAATGCGCAGTGAAAATGCCGAGTCGCGCACCGAAATGCGAGAGCTGCGCCAGGAATTGCAAGACACTCGCAAACTTTTGATGCCGCTTGCGTCTGCGGCTAGCGCTACAGGCTCCGCCGGCGAAACCGCAAGATCGACAAAGCCCGCGTCGGCTGGTTCGATCTCAGAAGGTCAGGAAACATCCAACACGCCAACTTCCGCGGATGCCGGAACCCGCCTGCAAAGGCTCGAAGAGTCCACACAGTTGATGAGCTCGAAGATCGACGAGCAATATCAGACAAAGGTCGAAACCGCAGCCAAGTATCGCGTTCGGCTCTCCGGAATTGTTTTGATGAACGCTTTCCGGAATGTCGGCACTTCCGACAACCTCGACATTCCAGACTATGCCCAGCCTCCTGCGCCGGGTTCTACGTCGGGAGCCAGCTTTGGAGCGACACTGCGGCAATCCGAAATCGGACTGGAAATCTTTGGGCCCACTCTCGCTGGTGCGAAAACTTCGGCCAATGTACAGTTCGATTTCGCCGGAGGATTTCCCGCCGCTCCAAACGGAGTCAACTTTGGCATTGCGCAAATGCAAACGGCAAGTTTGCGGCTCGATTGGAAGAACACTTCCCTGATCGCCGGCCAGGATTCCTTATTTATCTCGCCGCTTTCTCCCACGTCGTTTGCATCCCTGGCGACCCCGGCGCTGGCCTATGTCGGCAATCTGTGGGGCTGGACGCCACAACTGCGCGTCGAGCATCGATTCAATCTTCCAAACGATCAGATGATCACGCTGCAGGGCGGAATCTTGGATAATCTCGATTGGGAGAATCCGAGTGACCCTTACTTTCGCTCGGCAACGGCCGGCGAACAAAGCGGCCAACCAGCCTATGCGATGCGCAGCGCGTGGTCCACAACCGCGTTCGGCCATCCTTTGAGCGTGGGCGTAGCTGGGTACTATGGCCGCCAGAATTGGCAATGGGATCGTTATGTTGATGCGTGGTCCGGCATGACCGGCTGGCAGATTCCGATTCTGCGACGCCTGAGCCTGTCAGGCGAGTTCTATCGAGGACGTGCCATTGGAGGATTGGGCGCTGCCATCGGTCAAACCATTCTTTACGGCGGTTCTCCTTCGAACCCGTACACGAGCATTCGCGGCCTGGATTCGGCGGGAGGATGGAGCCAACTCAAGTTTCAACTCACACCCAAGCTGGAACTAAACGGAGTTCTCGCCCAAGATAACGCGTTTGCCAGCGATGTGCGCGGATTTGCCACGGACGCCAACAACTTCGGCCCAATTCTCGGTCGCAATCGAGGCGCATTGGGCAATCTGATTTACCGTCCGCGCTCCGACTTGCTGCTCTCGGCGGAATTCAGGCGCTTGCGCACCATCCCGGTGTATGACAGCAGTAGCGTGACTAACCAGATCAATCTTGCCATGGGGATTCTGTTCTGATGAGCCGATTCGCTCAGTGCTTCGCAGTCGTGTGTTTCTTGTCATTGACGTGCTTTCATGCCTCGGCGCAAGGCGTCGATCTGAAGGGCAAAGTGCAACTGACCAGGAGTGGGCGCAGAGTAAAAGACGCGTCAAAGCTTGTCGTATGGCTGACTCCAGTGAGAAATACGCCACCGGTGACAACGCCGACCCAATTGGCCTCACAAATCCCACAACTGGTGCAGAAAGATAAAAGCTTCCAGCCTTCCCTGCTCGTAATCCCAGCCGGCGGGAAAGTGGAGTTTCCCAATCAGGATCCTTTTTTCCACAACGTGTTTTCACTGTTCGACGGAAAGCGTTTTGATCTGGGGCTCTACGAGAGTGGAACCACTCGTTTTGTACAGTTCGACAAGCCCGGCATTTCGTTTATCTTCTGCAACATTCACGCGCAGATGAGCGCCGTTGTGATCGCGGTGAATACGCCTTACTATGCTATCTCGGACACGCACGGTGACATAGGCATTCATAACGTCGTCCCCGGACGCTACCTTATCCACGTATTTCATCCTTCGGTCTCTCCAGATGCGTTGCAAGCCGCGGAGCACGAAATCACGGTCGCTCCCGGCGATACTTTTCTTGGCAGCTTTAATCTCCCTGAGTCCGACCTCGATTTTGGCCACAAAAATAAGTACGGACGCGACTACGATCGTCCCGACCCCGATAGCCCGGCGTACGCACGACCGTAGGCGGGTCTAGCAGGAAATAAAAATAAAAAGGGCGTGCCGGTTAGCACGCCCTTTCGCCTCTGCCTTTCACTTCAACTTCGCTCAGATATCAGGCCGTGTTTCCATCCGACTGGCACAGTCGTTAAGAAATATCTTTCGCGCTCAGCTCAGGGTGCAACGAGAGCTAGCGCCGGTGTTCCACCTACTTTCAGGGTGCCAACCTGATGCATTTTGACGGTATCTATGACCAAAATGCTGTGTTTCTGCGGAGCCATTGCGTAGAGCGTTTTGCCATCTTTCGCAGTCACCGCGCTCCAGAATGGCATCTTCGTTTTGATGGTGCCTATCTTCCGCCAAGTGCTGGTGTCTAGGACACGAAATTCTCCCACCGTCGCGTTATCGGGACGGAGATTTGGCGGCCGGCCGTAATCCAGATAAAAGCGATTATCGTAGTGGCGGTCGTAGTCACCGTTGTATCCAAGATAGATCCTGCTGCCGTCTGGTGAAACTGGCCAGGCCGCGGGAGGGATGCGATTGGGAAGAACGGGATGGGCCGCAGTGTCTGAAAATTCGTGGGTATCAACATTCATCTGAACCACAGCGCCGTCACCACGAATGATCGCTATATCTTGACCGCCCGGCGCCTCAATCGCCTCGGCAGCGCCGACTCGCCTCTCCCAAGGAAGTACGATGTCTGTATTTTGAAGTTCGTGGGAATCGCCGTCCACACGAATCAGCCTGATTCGATTGGTACGCGGACAGAGAAAATCGAACTGCTCGGCGGTTTGGTGAGAGATGAAGCGGCCGGGACCACAGTTTCCCAGATGTACGGCCTTAGGGAGAAAGTCGCCGGCTTGGGTGTCAAACGTGGCAAGCAGAAATGAATCGGCATCCGCCGACTTCGGCGCGTCTATGAGAATTCGGAGCGCTAACCCATCGCCGGAAACCGCCATGGCTGAAAATGCCGGGAGCACGTTGGCCACTTCGCGATCCTCAACCATGCCTCTCTGAATAACCGCGCCCTGAGTGGTGTCAATGACCGCGAGCTCGCTTGAATCGCCTTCCGCTATTGACGCAACATAAAGCCGGCTGCCATCCGGGGACAGCGCAAAATCCGCATTGTCGCCCGTGCGAATGCTACCCATGATTTTTGCAGTTTCAGGATCGAACAGCCAGACGCGCCCTCCGGGACCTCCCGCGTCAGGCTTGGGATCGAGTAAGTAAAGCCAGCCGGGCTCAGGCTTCGCCCAATTCTCTACTTTGATGTTCGTGTCTCCCGGCACGCTGGTTTTTGTCGACGCACCATTCTGGGCGGCCGGTGACTCCGCTCGCGCCGGCCGAGCCGCAAAACCTGCGAAGAACACGAAAAGGAGACAGAAAAAGGACGACAAGAGATTCGCTTTCATACCTTGCCCCCGGGGAACTTCCAATTTATGCCTCTACTATTTAGTGGTGACCGCCACCACTGGAATGCCCGCCGCCCATCGAATGCCCGCCGCTGCTGGAATGGCCACCAGAAGAGCTCGGCGGCGCACTGTGAGAGCTGCCGCGATATCCGCCGTAGCTTCCGGAGGATCGTGGTTGCGCGATCGGCTGACGCATGTTCAGCTGCGGACGCGAATAACCGCTGCGCCCATAGGCACTCGAACTGGACGCGCGCGAGTAGCTTGAACTCGGCGCTGTGCGATTCCAGTAGCTGCCACTCGATTCGCGGCCGGTAGCCTCAGAGCCGCTTCCGCTTCGAGTCTCCGCTTCGCCGCTGTGCGAAGGCGGCGTAAAGGTCTTCCACTCGTTGCGATTCGGCTCGCCATGGCTGGCAGAAGATTGTTCGCCCCGGTTGGCCGATGGCCCACTCGCGTCATTTTCAGTTCCTCGCTCGGTTCCCCGGGCAGAATTATTCGTCTCCTTGCTGGAAGCGGGCGTGCCCGTACTCGACTTACCTACCATTGCCGAATTGCCTCGAGACTCTGATGATCCGCGAGATTCCAGCGTGCTGCTACTGCGACCGCCAGCCATGACTGCGCTAACGTGGCTCTGCTGCATAGATTGCTGCAAGTGAGCCGTTTGCTGCTGGAATGACATTGGCCGCGATGCGCTCTGCGTTCCAAAGAAATGCTGCGAGGCAGTGTTATGAATGGTTGAAGCTGCCGCCGGCCGTCCACTGGCCGACAAACTGGCTCGCGAAGGAACGACAGGCAAGTTGCCGGTCATCATGCGAGCGTTGCTTAACTGCGCGTGAGTCGCCGCCACAGCCGCGGTTCTTCCTGCGCCAAACTTGCCCGCCCCAACAGTTGATAACGCTCCTCCAATGTGCGGGTCACTGATGTGAGCCAGGTTCGAGAATCGAGTCCCAGTGTGCAGCGGTTCGAATCCGCCAAAGCGGCCAAGACCACTCCAGCGATTGAAGCCAACTACGCCGAAGCGGCCGTAGTATCCGCCCCACCACGGGAAGAAGCGATCACAAGGTCCGATCGGCAGCCAGCCAAAGCCACCCCATCCTCCCCAGCCAAGACCGAAGCCAAACCCTCCGAATCCAAAGAATGAAACATACGCCGGCGCCCAGAACGGACGATAAAAGCCCGGACCCCAAACCGGCCCCGGCCACCAAGCCCACGCGTCGCCGTACCACATCCAGCGCCCGTAGTGATATGGCGCCCATCCCCAAGGCTCATAGCCGACCCACGTCCATCCGTAGTAAGGCTCCCAAACCCAATTGCCGTCGCGGTACGGAGCCCAACCATCCGGCTCATTGGGCACCCATACCTGGCCGTAGTCGGGAGCGTTCTCCCAGCGGCCGTTGGCGTCAAGGTCTTCTGACCCCACATAATATTTGTTAGTGTGGCGCCAGGCATCCGCATCATGAATCATGCGATCGCGGTCGCTATTCCAGCGATCCCAATCGTCGCGATCCGGAGCCGCGGTGATCTTGTAACGCGCATCGGCGCCCGATCCACGCACCGTCGCCATATCGCCCGCCTTAATGTTCGCTATGCCCTGCGGAGTGGCAAGCTGAGCTTCGCCTTTGCGCACGATAATGATGGAGTCGCCATCGGGCCGCACTTCGATGCGGTAGACGCCATCCTGGTGGGCTGGGTGCAGCGCCACGTTTGGCGTATCAATCTCCGGTTCGGTTTCGCTCTCGCCGAACACGGAGTAATTCACTAAGCCCTGTCCTACCTGAACCTGGATGTATTTCTTGGTGAAGTTCGCGAGATTTACCTGCGCACTCGATCCCAACCGCAGAATATTTGCGAAATCAAGCTGAACCTCGGCGCGTCCGCCGGGTCCGGTGGAAACTTTATCTCCATTCACCACTGGTTGATTCAGTATCGCCGCCGACGAGGTTCCGGAATCGCCGCGCCGAGTCGACACATCGCCATGAATCATGCTGACGCGCCCCACGCCTTGATCGACCTTAGCCGGACCTTCGCCCGATGGGCCACCCGGCTGAGCTTCCGGCATATTGGGCTGTCCTTGAGGTTGCATCTGCGGACTTTGCTCAGGTCCGGGTTGTCCGGGCCCGGAAGGTTGCCCAGGCTGCGCTTCCTGACCCGGAGAGGGTGGGGCCTGCGGCTGCCCGATCTCCATGGGCGCACTTGGCTGTTCCGATGGACCGCCGCCCTCGTCGGTGGTCTGCGCCTGCGCGCTCACCGTAAAAACTCCAGCCAGCGCCAGCACTGCCAGACTTCCTATGAACCTGTTTTTCATGACGAACCTCTCGGAACTTCGTCCTACAATTATTCGAACCCAGAAAACGGATCAATGATTCATCAAAGTACGAAGCATGTACCGTGCCAAAACTGGACTCGATGGATGCTATGTAAGCGCCCTGTTTTCATGACAGAAAGACTGGTATTCCACAGGCGGGAATCGTAGAAATTCGAAGCGGTGGCCGCACGCAGCCAAGGTGGTGGTTTTCAGCCAATGCGGCGGTAGTTCCACCTGCGGATGACCGCGCTAAGCGTTTCGGTTCATGGCCGAAGTGGAATGAAATGCATTACGCCTCCTTGTCCTCATCCGCAATTCCGATCTTCGACAAACGATACCGCAGTGCATTTCTCGACAGCCCCAGCAATCGAGCCGCCTGACTTTTATTCCCATTCGCGCGTCGCAGGGATTCTCGAATCATCTCGTCTTCCCACTGCTCCAGCGTCATGCCCTCAGGAAGAAAGTTGCCCGGCCCATTTACGGCCCGTGCGGGACGAACATCCAGATGAATATCCTCGACTTTGAGCACCGGGCCCTTCGCCAGCGCGCACGCTCGCTCGATAATGTTTTGCAACTCGCGGACATTGCCCGGCCAGTGGTAGTTCACCAGAATCTGCATCGCCTCCGGAGTGATACTCTCCACCGGCTTGCCGGAATCTCCAGCAAAGCGCGCAATGAAAAGATTGACCAGATCCGGAATATCTTCCTTGCGTTGACGCAAAGGCGCTATGTCAATGGGTACGACATTCAGGCGATAGTAAAGATCCTCGCGAAATGTGCCCTGCTCCAGCGCTTCGCGCAGATCGCGGTTCGTGGCCGCGATTAACCGCACATCCACCTTCACGGTTCTCGTCCCGCCAAGCCGTTCAAATTCCCGCTCTTGTAGTACGCGCAATAATTTCACTTGCGTCACCGGAGGCACGTCTCCGATCTCATCCAGGAACAAAGTCCCCTTATCCGCCAACTCGAACTTTCCCGGCTTGCTGGCGTTCGCGCCCGTGAATGCGCCCCTCTCATAGCCGAAGAGCTCACTCTCGAGAAGATTTTCAGGAATGGCCGTGCTGTTGATCTTGATAAACGGACCCGCCGCACGCCGGGACTTTTCATGAATCGCGCGCGCAATCAGGTCCTTGCCAACACCGCTCTCGCCTCCCAGCAGTACCGTAGAATTCGTGGGCGCCACGCGGTCCACCGTGGCCAGCACTTCCTGCATCTTCACGCTGCGCGCAACCACGTTCGGATGCGCATACCGTTTGCCCAAAGCCTCACGCAGCGTCCGATTCTCTTCGCGCAGATTGTGTACGTCGAGTTCCTTGCGGATCACCATTCTCATCTCGCTCAAAGAGAATGGTTTCAGTACGTAATCGCTGGCCCCGGCCTTCATAGCTTCCACCGCAGTTTCAACTGAGCCAAAGGCCGTCATCACCACCACCGGGAGCGCCGCATTTTGCCGCTTAACGGTCTGGAGGAATTCAAGGCCATTCATAGCCGGCAGCTTTAGATCGGTCAGCACCAGATCAACGGTGTTCTCGCGCAGCAGCTTCAATCCAGACTCCGCGTCTCCCGCGGAAAGCGTGGCGAAGCCGTCCTCCCCGAGATTTAGCTCGAGCAGGCGCCGCATCTTAGCTTCATCTTCGACAATTAAGATTGTTGGCATGGTCTGGCAGTGGTTCTTATTGTGCTACTTTCAACTCTTCTTAAGATGCGGAATTCTCCGCAACCTCATCACTCAGCGGGAAAAACATCACGAACCCAGCTCCTTTGGCCCCATCTCCATCCTTTCCGCTTTCCACTCGAATCGTTCCATGATGGCCGTCGATAATTCGAGAGACGATGGACAACCCAAGCCCCACGCCCGTTTTCTTGGTGGTCACAAATGGATTAAAAATCTGCTCCCGCAGCTCCGGCGGAATTCCGGGGCCCGTGTCTTCGATTCGCACTTCAACGCCGTTGCGATTCGCATTGCTGGCTCTCGCCGCTTTCACTCGCAGTGTTCCGCCGGGGCTGCCCATTGCATCGTAGGCATTCTGAATCAGATTCACGAACGCCTGTTCAGCAAGACCTTCGTCCAGGGGAATAGAGGGTAAGTCTGGTTGATACTGCCGCTCCACTCTCACCAGATCACCATTCTCCTTGTGCGTCATCATTACATCTTGCACGGCACGATCCAGGACGCTGGTGACATTTTGAGGAGTCAACTCGGCGTGCAGCGGCCGCGCGAAATCCAGAAAGCGTGTCACCAACGCGCTCAGCCGATTCGTCTCGCTTGATATGTATCCCGCGAGTTCACTGGCCAGCGGATTTGTTTCCCCCAGCTTCTGCTGCAACATTTCCGCCGATCCCTTGATCACTCCCAGGGGGTTGCGGATTTCATGGGCCAGGCCCGCCGACATCTGCCCCAAAGCCGCTAGCCGTTCCGAGCGCTGCGCTTCCTCCTGCGCCTGCTGCAACTTCCGATTGGTTTCCGCCAGCGTTTCCGCCAACTCCTGATAGCGCTTGATCTGCCGTCGATTCTCCACCACAAAGCGGTTCACCACCATCGCCGCCAGAAAGAAAAAGAGAACGCGGATGGCGAGCAGCCCGTAGCTTTCCGCATTGATCTCATATTCCTGCAGGGCAGGATAGAGATAAGAGCAATAAGCAGCCGAAGCCAGGGCCGTCCACAACAATGTAGCCAGCGGGCTGAAATATTCCGCCGCCGTGACCGCCGGGAGAAAATAGATCGGCCAGTAGCTACTGTTGATGCTAAGTTCACCCGTGTGATCGATCAGCAGCGTGGCCAGCGCAATCTTAAGCAGGACAATATAGGCCGCCCCACGCTCCGGAGTTCTTCTCAGCACCCAGCCTTCGCTGAATTGCACGATGCCAAACGCCAGCAAGACGAGTTGTTTGTGAATCTCGCCTACCGGCGGTAGAACGGCCAGTCCGGCCAGAAACAGCAACCAGAGGACATCCATCCAATTCATCGCCGGACGCTTTTGCTCATTCATAGGCACAACACCAAACAAACGCGCCGGTAACGGAGGCGTTTCCGTTTCCCGGCGCTAGTTTTCTTCTCGTTTTCTTGCGGTCCGTAAGGATTGTATGTCATGCGAACCCTATCAGACCGCAGAGAAGCGGTTCGCGTCAATGTCACTTCTTCGCAGGACTTGCGTGGCTCTCGGTCGAATGGGAACTCTGCGCCTTTTGCGCCGAGGTTGCAGCCGGAGTCTGCTGGTGCCAGGAACTGTACTTCTCCTCCTGTTGCGGCTGTTGGCGAACACTACTCTGCCGCACAGGAGTCGCCGGCTTGGCCGCGACACGCGACGGTTGTTTTGCCTGCACACTTCGATTCCGAGATTGAGCAGGTGCGCTTCTTTCTGGCTCCGGAGTGCCTTGAGCTTCCCAAACGCGTGGCTGCGTCTTCGTGTGGCCGTTTCCATCGTTGGCCGAATCGAACGAACGGAAGCCGTCATCCGAATGCGATTGCCGCGTGACTGGAGCGGCGGCCACGGGGCGGCCCGGCGCTACCTGCCGCACCAACGAGGAAGATTGCGAAGCCCCAGCCGGAGTCCTCAGCGCTACCACAGGACGGCTGATCGCCGCCGCCGGTGGCCTGGTTGCCACAAGCCTCCCGGCTCCCAAAAAGCTGGCTCTAACCGGCTCGACCGCAGCCACATGAGCCACCGGAGCCATCGCAAGCTCTCTTTCAGGCACAGAAAATACATTCCGCGCCACTGGCCGCGCGTTCACGAACGTGTCGCGCGAGACGACGGTCACGCCGCCATTCACGCCTCGGTTCGCATACGTAACGTCGTTCACGTTCCGATTAATGATGACGCCGTTGTAAACGGTTGTGACTCTCGTCATACTCACCGCTGTGTTGGTAACGTTCACTCTGTTGACGTAAGAGCGGCTCACGCGGTAGCCCGGAACAAATACTTCTCCCGGAGCAAGCGGAAACCATCCCACCCCCGCGCCCGCCGAGAAGCGGAATCCGGGCGCTCCGCCAACCCATGCCACCAGCGCCGGCGCGTACACGGGACGCACCATTCTCGGACCCGGAACCCACAACCACGCGCCCTCCGCAAAGGCCCAACGGCCATAGTGGAATGGAGCAAAGCCCCAAGGCTCATCTTCCACCCACGTCCATCCCCACGGACCGACCCAGGCCCAGTGGCCGAACCGATAGGGTGCCCAACCAACTGCCAATCCTGCTGGCCGCCAGCTCATGCCATAGCCGGCCACGTAACTCCAACTGCCATATGTATCAAGGTCTTCATATCCGGTCATGTCGCGCGAGACATAGTTCGCGGAATCAGATTGGTCCTCGGCTCTATCTCTTTCGAGCGCCCACGTGTCGAATCCATCTTCCATCTGAAGCTGGCCAACTTGGTAATCGAGTTGATCGGAGCCGGTGAAGCTTGCGTACTGGCTCGCGGCCAAGGTGTAGGAAGATCCACTGCCAGTCACCTCGCCGCGACCTCGCCAAACGGTCACATCGGTTCGACTGCCATCCTCACTCACATCGATGCGGTAATCCCCCGGCTGAGCGACAACGAAGGCAATGTTCGGAGTATCGATCTCATACGAGTCTTCGGCATCGACATGCCGGACTTTCACGATCAGCGATCCCTGGGCCAAACGAATCTGCGCCGCATGGTCGCTTACTTCGAGCAAAGTAATACCGGTCTTGGAGCCAAGGCGGAGCGCGGTCGATCCAATGTGTACTTCAGCCTTCGAGTCCACGTCCGTCCAAAGGTTGTCGCCGGTTACCAACGGGCGATTCGTCACCGCATCAATCCAGTCGTTCTCACTACTTGGCTGGAGCGATACTGATCCCTCCATAAAATCCAGCCGTGCCACGCGGCTCGAAGGATCCTGCGTATTCGCATCCGGCGAATCCTGAGAAGCCTGATTCTGCACATTCGGAGCGCCTTGTGGGTATTGCACTCCCTGCGCGTCCTGAGCCATTACTATGAGCGGAGTCTGTAGCGTGAATGCCAAGCTCGCAACGACTATTGCCCAACTCCACCACTGCTTATGTGTGTTCATATCTTTCTCCATGGCGGATTGGCGCTCCTTGGGGGCGAGAAGACCATCCTAGGAATCCTAACCACATCTTTATAAACACCAAAGAGCACTTTAGTTTCTTCTCAATAGACGGTTGATTTCGGCCAGAGAGGGCTACTATTGGCCAGTCGACAGGAATGTTGCGTGAAGAAAAATCTAGTGGGTTGCGGGCTTCGCCGAAATCTCGTCCAGGGTAAGATTTAACTCCAGCACGTTGACGCGCGGCTCGCCAAGAAGCCCAAACTGGCGGGGTTGGGTGTGCTGGCGCACGGCTTCGCGAACCACATCTTCGCTCAAACCACGTTCCCGTGCGATGCGCGGCACCTGAAACTCAGCAGCCTCCGGTGAGATATGAGGATCAAGCCCCGATCCGGAAGTCGTGAGCAAATCCATCGGAATTGTGGTGCCAGGATTCTCCGCCTGTAAGCGATCTGCATCTGCCTGCACTCGTGCAATAAGAGACTGATTGGTTGGCCCCAGATTCGATCCGCCTGAATTCGCAGCATCATAGCCGGTTCCGGCACTGGATGGCCGCGAGTGAAAGTAGCCGGCGAAAGTGAATGACTGCCCAATTAATCGTGATCCCACGATCTTGCCGTTGTGCGTCAATAGTTCTCCATTCGCCTGCCTCGGAAACAAAACTTGCGCCAGACCCGTGATCGCGAGTGGAAAAAGTATTCCCAACAACACGGTCGTCACCAGAGTCATCAATATAGCGGTGATCAGATTTTTCTTCATAGTAGCCTCACGCCAGTCGTTCCTATGCCATTCATTCCTAGGCAAGTCCTGCCCGCACAATCAGCAAGTCGATAATCTTGATTCCGATAAACGGGACAATCACTCCGCCGAAGCCGTACACCAGCAAATTTCGCCGCAGCAAAATTGCGGCTCCCTGCGGGACATATTTCACACCGCGCAACGCCAGCGGAATCAGCGCCACAATAATCAGCGCATTAAAAATAACTGCAGACAATATCGCCGACTGTGGCGTGGCAAGATGCATCACATTGAGCGCTTGAAGAACTGGAAACGTCCCAGCGAACATTGCCGGGATGATGGCAAAATATTTGGCTACGTCGTTTGAAATTGAGAATGTGGTGAGCGCCCCGCGCGTCATCAGCAACTGCTTACCGATCTCCACGATTTCAATCAGCTTCGTCGGATTCGAATCAAGGTCCACCATGTTGCCGGCTTCCTTTGCTGCTTGCGTGCCGGTATTCATGGCCACGCCAACATCGGCCTGAGCCAGCGCGGGCGCATCATTGGTACCGTCGCCTGTCATGGCAACCAGCTTGCCTTGGCTTTGTTCTTTTCGAATCAGATCGAGCTTATCTTTCGGAGTGGCCTGCGCTAGAAAATCGTCGACTCCGGCTTCCGTCGCGATGGCCGCGGCCGTCAACGGATTATCTCCCGTAATCATGACGGTCTTAATTCCCATGGCGCGCAGTTGATCGAAGCGCTGCCGCATGCCGCCTTTCACAATATCTTTGAGATGAATCACTCCCAGCGCATGGCCATTTTCAGCCACCACTAGCGGCGTTCCACCGGATCGGGAAATCACTTCAACCGCGGCCCTCACTTCGGCGGGGAGCACACTTCCCTGCTCTTCGAGATATTTTGCGATGGCATCGGTTGCGCCTTTTCGAACGGCGCGTCCATCCAGATTCACCCCCGACATACGCGTCAGCGCACTGAACGGAATAAATTCCGCTTCATGCGAACTCATTTCGCGCCCTCGCAGCCCGTACTTTTCTTTCGCCAGCACCACGATCGATCGTCCCTCGGGGGTTTCGTCAGCCAGTGACGAGAGTTGCGCAGAATCGGCCAGCATCGCCTCGGTCACGCCCGGCGCTGTCACAAACTCCGTCGCCTCGCGATTGCCCAGCGTGATGGTTCCGGTCTTATCGAGCAGCAGAGTGTTCACGTCACCAGCGGCTTCCACTGCGCGTCCGGACATCGCCAGCACATTGTGCTGCACCAACCGGTCCATCCCAGCAATGCCAATGGCCGAAAGCAATCCGCCAATCGTGGTCGGGATCAGACACACTAGCAACGACACAAGCACAAAGACCGTCTGCGGTGCTCCCGCATAGATAGCAAATGGTTGTAGCGTGACGACCGCCAGCAGAAATACAATCGTGAGCCCAGCTAGCAAAATATTCAGCGCAATTTCGTTCGGAGTCTTCTGCCGCTCTGCGCCCTCCACCAGCGCGATCATACGGTCCAGAAACGTTTCTCCTGGATTGGACGTGATCTTTACTTTCATCCAGTCGGAAAGAACGCGCGTACCACCCGTCACCGCCGACCGGTCGCCGCCCGCTTCGCGAATCACAGGGGCTGACTCACCCGTGATTGCCGACTCGTCCACGGACGCGACGCCCTCGACAATCTCGCCGTCTCCGGGAACGAACTCGCCCGCCTCGACCAGCACCATGTCACCCGAGCGCAATTTGGATCCCGGCACGGTTTCTGTTTTCCCGTCGGGAAGCAGACGGTTGGCCATTGTCTCCGCTTTTGCGCGGCGCAGCGCGTCGGCCTGCGCTTTGCCACGCCCTTCAGCCATGGCCTCAGCAAAGTTGGCGAACAGCACTGTGAACCACAGCCAGAGCGTGATCTGGAGATTGAATCCAAAGCCGGGCTGCCCGTGCATGCGCTCCACAATGAGCAGCACTGTGGTCACCACACTGCCCACTTCCACCACGAACATCACTGGATTGCGCATCATAGTCATGGGATGCAGCTTTACCAACGAATCCCAAGAGGCACGGCGCACAATCTTCATGTCCCACAAACTGCGCTTTGATTTCTTGCTTGCCATATTTTCCAAGACGTTCCCTGCCTAAAAAGTTTTGCCAGCCTGCATCAGCAGGTGCTCCAGAATCGGCCCCAGACTTAGTGCTGGAAAAAATGTCAGCGCCCCGACGATCACCACGACACCGATTAGCAGCACAGTGAACAACGGTCCAGTTACTGGAAATGTGCCGAGGGTAGCCGCTGTTTGCTTCTTTCCCGCCAGATTGCCGGCAATCGCCAGCATGGGAAGTATCATCATGAAACGCCCTAATAGCATGGAGATGCCAAGCGACGTGTTGTACCACGGGGTATTTCCACTAAATCCTCCAAAGGCCGAACCGTTGTTGGCCACGGAGGAGGTAAAGGCATAAAGGATCTGAGTGAATCCATGCGGTCCCGGATTTGAAATAGCTGAGGTGCCAAAGCTATACAAAACCGAAATTGCGGTGAACACCAAAATCACCAACGGAAAAATCAGAATTACCAGCATCGCCATCTTGACGTCATAAGCTTCGATCTTCTTCCCTAAGTATTCGGGCGTGCGGCCAACCATTAGTCCCGCAATGAATACGGAAAGAATGACGAAGACCAGCATTCCATACATCCCCGCGCCGACACCGCCGAAGATTACTTCGCTCAACATCAAGTTGATGAGCGGGATCATTCCGCTCAGCGGAGTGAAGGAATCGTGCATAGAGTTCACCGCGCCGCAACTGGTGTCCGTGGTCACCGTTGCAAACAACGCCGAGTTTGCAACGCCAAAGCGAACTTCTTTCCCTTCAAGGTTACCCGCGGCTTGTATTGCCGGAGCCGGATGCCGCGAGCCATGCTGCGCCGCAGCCGTTACTAACGGATTCCCTCTCGCTTCCGCCCAATACGCCGTGGTGACGCCCGCTAGAAACAGCAATGCCATCGCAGCCCAAACGGCCCACCCATGCCGCGGAGACCCGGTCATTTTCCCCAGCGTAAAAGTAAAGGCAGAGGGAATCGCCAGAATGCAGAGCATCTCCAGAAAATTGGAGAACGGCGTCGGATTCTCGAATGGGTGCGCGCTGTTGGCATTGAAAAACCCGCCACCGTTTGTGCCGAGCTCTTTGATGATCTCCTGCGAAGCGGTTGGCCCCTGCGCGATCACTTGCTCCGTGACCGTTTGCATAAGTGGTTTGCCGTCTGATCCATTCATCGGCTTGCCATCGGACCCAAGTTGAGGCGTCTGATAGGGATCGACGACCTGCACCGTGTCATACGGTCTCAGGTTCTGCACCACTCCCTGCGATACCAGCAGCAACGCTCCCACCAGGCACAGCGGCGCCAGAATCCACAGGGTTCCGCGAACCAGGTCGACCCAGAAATTTCCGATCGTTTTTTGCTCGCGCCGCGCAATGCCCCGGATGAACGCAATCGCCAGCGCCATACCCGCCGCCGCCGAAATCCAGTTGTGATAAGCCAGACCAACCATCTGCGTCAGATAGCTCATGGTGGTTTCGGGCACATAGTTCTGCCAGTTCGTATTCGTGGCAAATGAAGCCCCCGTATTAAACGCCAGCGCCGGAGGAACTCCGGCAAGCTTCTGCGGATTCCACGGCAGCCACGCCCACTGCTGCAACCGCTCCAAGACATACAGCAGGATCATGGAAACGCCGCTGAACAAGATCAGCGCCAGAGCATATTCTTTCCAATCCATTTCGTGGCTTTCATCCACGCCTGTAAGCTTGTAGAGAATCCGTTCGGCCGGGCGCATCACCGGATCGAGCCAGGTTTTCTCGCGGCCGAAAACTCTGGCCATGAAGGCTCCTAGTGGCTTTGTCACCAATAGGACTGCTGCCAGAAGAAGGAAAATTTGTAGCCATCCATTTGCCGTCATCAGAATCTCTCCGGCCGTAACATGGCATACACCAGGTACACCAGTAATCCTGCGCAAATGATCAGTATGATGATTGGTCCCATAGAGTCCTTAGCGCACCCGCTCACAAAAATGTACGTAGCCCAGCGAGATCATAAAAAATAGAATCGTCACAGCTAGAAAGATCACGTCTTGCATCGCAGGTCCCCTTCAGTTCGTCTTACGCGAATCTCGGCGCGCCTAAAACTTGACCATGATCGCCATATCTACAAATTGCTCGTCGCGTCGGAGATCCGGAAACCAGACACTGCTCACTCCGCCTCCGCAGGCAGTTTCTGCCGCGACAAGGCTGGTTTGCATGGAACTCGCTCCGCTGCTGCACGCGTAGTATTGAGGAAATCCGTTATTGCTGCCCGGTGGGGGCGTAATTCCGCCCGCACCCGACCAGTAAGGCACGCTGGCATGTCGATAGTCGTATTCCCAGCGGAATGTAATGTACTGCCGCGGCATGTAGTCAAACGTAGCCGATGTGTCCCAGGCCTTAAACGGATCTCCCGGATTTCCCGTAAAGTATGGCGAATTGATCGCCGCCGAGGCTGCTGATTCCCCGTTGATCGGCGGGATTAGAACCAGATACCGTCCTGGATTGTTGATCTGACCACCGCCAATGGTAAGTGCATAGCGGTCTTTCTTGAACCAAGTGCGGTCATAAAGCATGTAGCCGATAAAACTTTGTTTGGGCCCGCCGGCCGTATCTTTATGGCAACTCACGCCGCCACCGAATTCACATCCCATATCGCCGGTAAAAGTAAATGCCATCTTGTCGAGAATTTGGCCCGGCTTGTCGTAATACTTGATCTCAACGCTGTCGTCGGTGTGTATGCGGCTGCGGTTCGGGATGTACAAGTCATCGTGTCCCAATCCGTAATTGTTGGAAACGATGTTGACCCATGGTCTCGGAGTCCACTTGATCTGCCCACCTACTCCCTTGCGCGAGTTGGCCGAACCGTATGATTGCCATCCGTTAATAAACCACGGTTCAATTTTCAGATGAGCTGTGGGAAAAATCTGAACTCGCAAGCCATTAAAAAACCAGGGAGTGTTGGAAGAGACATAGGACGGCTGATACGCCCAGTTATCAAAGTTGTAATAGCTGAACAGCCCAATGTAAGACATGAAGATGCCGGCATCGATGTTGACTCCATTGAGTGCGTTAATGTGATAACCGCCATAAGCCTCGGACACATAGCGATAAGCATCACTCAGATCCCATTGACCCTTCGCTGGGCTCGGATCGTTGCGGGGGGTTGTGGTGGAATACATGCCGAATTGCGTCATCAAGCGGGCGCGCACGTTATCGAAGTGAAAATCACCGCCGACGCCTAATTGTTCTAACTGGATTTCGCTGGAACGAAACAATTCGCTCGATCCGCCCATCGAGTTGTCCTGAGGTTTATTGAAGTCGTAGACGTAATTAACATCGGCGCGTATTTCCGGAGTGAAGAACTTCGAATCAAATGCCGCATCCTTGGTCCGAGGATTGCCATTCAGCCACGTCCAATCCCAGTCGGAGAAAGGATCGATCTTCGGCTTCTTTGCAGCCACGGTATCTGGCGGCGCAACGGCGGTTGACATTGCCGCAGCGGGCTGCCCGGAGGCAATAACCGCCGGCGCATTGTTAAGGGCCGCTGTGGTCACGGGTGGAATGCTGGGACCTCCCGTAGTCGCTGGCACCGCGGTGGCGTGATCATCGCCAGGAATTGTTTTGCGTTGTTCCACTTCCACACGCAAACGTTCGACTTCAGCACGTAGTGCTTTCAACTCATCACGCATTTCCTGTTGTTCTGTTCGCTCACCTGAATCAACGGCGGCGTTCGGTGAAGATGGGATTCCGCCGGGGCCGGATTGCGCGCCAGCCCAGCTCGCCAGAAATAGTTCGCACGTCAAGAAGAATAAGACCGGAATCGTATTTGTACTCCGCATGATTTTGGTTCTCCAATAAGTCCGCGCGGCCATCGCTAAGCCTCAGCCCGTTCTGGCTATCGTCTTCATGGCGGACACTCCATACCTGAAGCGTCTCTCTTGCCTTCCATCCGACGGGCACGGACCAGTAACACACTGAGGGCGGCCCCTCACGTAGCAGGGCGAATAGAAACCACAGCATGAACAAAGCCGCGCCAAGTCCGATGGTTGCGACTATTGCGGCTGTGCCCATACTCGGGCCTCCTGCATAAGAGTGATGGCTACCCGCGCAAACATTTCAGTGAACCATTTCATACGTAAAAGTGGTTTAAGGAATTCGTAAAGAATTCGTAAAGATGAAATTGGCCTTTGTAAATTTTGCACTTGCTCCTGCCTTGGATCTATCGTTACGATTCAACTAGCAACCCCATTCCGCTTCGCCTGGCTGGGCAAAATATTGCCGCGACTTCGCGCGCTCATTGGTCATCGATTCCAATTCGAGTAGCGCCAGACGCGCTGCGGCAACCAGGCGAGTCTTTTCTTTTTGCGGGACTTCTTTCCACGCGCTCCGCTCTTCGCCTCCTTTACCTGACAATTCCGGCATCAGCGCCTGATGATAGTGATGGAAAAGCTCTGCCAACCGCTCTGGTGCTACTTCGTTGATCCACATGACCCTTGATCTCCATATTCAGCAACCTTGTTCGGCTGCGTTTCAATCCACAACTATTGGACACGGAATTGCGCAAGATCCGAGTAAAGGGTTTATAAAATGTTCGTAAAGAACGGAAGGACGCAAACGAAGAGGTTTACGAATTTAGGAGCCAGGTTCAAACCGGTAACCTACCCAAGGTTCGGTGAGCAGGTATTTCGGCGAGGAGGAATCGCTTTCAATTTTCTTACGCAACTGTCCGATGAAGACGCGCAAATATTCCGGCTGCTCGGTACTATTCGCACCCCAGATAGCGGCGAGCAGCGTTCGATGTGTCACCACTTTGCCGGGGCGCCGCGCCAAATAAACCAGCAAGTCGAACTCTTTCGGCGTGAGACGAACTTCATCTCCCCGCACCTTAACTGAGCGCGCATCCAAATCAATGGAAAAATCTCCGGCGGTAATTGTGCTCGCTTGTTCCTCGGCCGCGGGGGTCCGGCGTAGCTGCGCCCGAATGCGGGCCAACAGTTCATCCATGCTGAACGGTTTGGTAACGTAATCGTCGGCACCCACATCCAGCGCTTC
This sequence comes from uncultured Acidobacteriaceae bacterium, assembly GCA_963818235.1. Taxonomy (GTDB): domain Bacteria; phylum Acidobacteriota; class Terriglobia; order Terriglobales; family Acidobacteriaceae; genus Sulfotelmatobacter. The sequence goes on along the minus strand of CAWFRI010000002.1, from coordinate 688,251 downwards.
TACCTTGGAGCGATCCTGGCCGCGCACCGACAGCACAATGATCGGCACTTGCGACAACAACCGCACCTGCCGGCACAGCCCCACCCCATCCAGATTCGGCATCGCCAGATCGGTGATCACTACATGCGGCGTCCAATTCTTCATCAACTCCAGCGCCATCTCTCCATCATTGGCGACCCGAATGTCGTAACCCTGGGCGGAAAGCGTTGTGCGCAACACGCGCGTGATTTGAGCTTCGTCATCCACCACGAGGATTCTCCGATGCTCCTCCTCCATCTGGCTCACCGCATTTCCTGGGTCACGATGTGAACATCCACCGCGGGCGTATCACGCAAAAACTTGTGAATCGCAGACAGATAGAAATACCTCTTCCACCCTTTGGTTGCCGAGCGCCCGAAGACAACCTGCGTGATGTGATTCTCCCGCACGAATTCTGCAACTTTCTCGGCGACCACCTTGCCCTCGGTCCTCACCACTTTCGCACCCACACTTTCGGCAAAGCGGATGTTGTCCGCTAAAGTACGCTGGTTTTCGTCAGTTTTATCCGCGCCCGTATCCACGTAAAGCACCAAGAAATCCCCATCCAAAGCCTGCGCCATGCGTGCCCCGCGCGCGATCAAATACTGAGCAGCCGGATTTGAACTGATGCATACTGCGATCCGCTCCCGCACCTGCAACAGTTGACCGTCCTCAGTCTTCAGTTCAGAAAGCGTGCGGTCGACCGCCTGCGTCACCTGCCGAAGCGCCAATTCCCGCAATGCAACCAGATTCGTATTCCGAAAGAAATTCGCCAGCGCCCGCTCCACACGCTCCAGCGGGTAGATATCTCCGCGCCGCATTCGGGTCTGAAGCGCCTGTGGCGTCAGATCGGCCATCACAATTTCGCCCGCCCGCCGGATCACCCAATCCGGAACGGTCTCCCGCACCTGCACACCTGTAAGTCCACGGATTGTCGGCGCCAAGCTCTCGATGTGCTGCACGTTCAGTGTCGAAACGACATCAATCCCCGCATCCAGCAACTCAAACACATCCTCATATCGTTTGGCGTGTTTGCTGCCTTCAATGTTGGTATGCGCCAGTTCGTCCACTAGTACGACGTGCGGCTTGCGGGCGAGAATGGCGTCTACATCCATCTCTTCGAAAATGGTCGATTTGTATTCCAACTTTTTCCGCGGAACGGTCTCCACGCGCGAGGAGAGTTCCACGATCGGCTTGCGTCCGTGCGTTTCCACCACGCCGATAACGACTTCTTCGCCGCGGCTGGCGCGCCGCACGCCCTCGCTGAGCATGGCGTAGGTTTTTCCAACGCCGGGGGCGTAGCCCAGAAACAGCTTGAACACCGCCGGACGCTGGGCGGTATCACATTCCTTCAGCCACTCTTCGGGACTCTTGGCCATCGCCGCTATTCTCCACGTCAGAAAAGAAATTGTCGAATGGATTCGCCACGGGAGGCTCGGGGACACGAAGAAAAGAGCAGGAAAAACGATTAAGAATTTCCTCCATGCCTCTGTGCTTCGATGGCGAAAAACTCTTCATCAGTTACAATCGTGCCCGTGAAAGCCCGCTGGCCACAACGCCTGTTCCGCTATACCGCTTGTTTTGTAGCTACCGCACTGGTCGTTCAAATTTACCGGCGTATCGTGCATGTAAACCCGACCACGGTAGCGCTAACATTTTTGCTGATGGTGTTGTGGGTAGCCGCATACTGGGGATTTCGGTTCTCGGTTTTTTTGGCAATTGTCGCCACGCTCGCGTTCAACTACTACTTTCTTCCCCCGGTTGGAACCTTCACCGTCGCAGATCCGCAGAATTGGGTTGCACTCTTCGCTTTTCTGGTCACCGCCGCAATCGCCAGCCAACTTGCAGACCGCGCCCGCCGCCAAACCACCGACGCGGTTCAGCGGCGCCGCGATGTCGAACGCCTTTACGCCTTCAGCCAGCGTCTGCTCGCCACCGACAATGTCGCGGAATTGCTGAATGCGATTCCCGCCTATATTTGTGATGGGTTCGCAGCTGAGGCCGCCGCTATTTATCTGCTGAGTTCTCAGCAGGTCTATCGCACCGATCCAAAAGAAACATATTTTCCGTTGCACGACCTTCAAATGGTAAGTTCGCGCGGCGAGCCGGTCATCGACACAAAGAACGGAATCTCTCTAACTCCATTGCACCTGGGCACGCGCACAACCGGGGCCGCGGGCATTGCCGGGCCAGCGCTTTCGCGCGCCACGCTGGAAGCGCTGGGCAGCATGATCGGTATCGCCATTGAGCGCGCCGGAGCCATGGAAAAGCTTTCGCAAACCGAGGCGGCTCATCAGAGCGAAAATCTGCGCGCGGTGCTGCTTGATTCCGTCACGCACGAACTGCGCACTCCGCTCACCGGCATCAAGGCCGCAGTCACCGGGCTGCTCTCGGATTACAATCTCGACGAAGCCCAGCGCAAAGAATTATTGACCGTCATCAACGAAGAAACCGATCGGCTCGACCGGTTAGTGGGCGAGGCCACAGAGATGGCGCAGCTCGACGCCCACAAAGTCGAGTTACATATTGCTCCCGTAGATATCGCGACCGTGATCGAGTCGGCGGTGGAAGAGTCCCGAACGATTCTTGCACAGCATCCTGTGGACGTGCGCCTCGCGGCTGGGCTGCCCAAAGTACGCGTGGATTCCGACCGGATCGCCGAAGTTCTCAAGCAATTGCTGGAAAATGCCGCAAAATATTCACCGCCTGCGGCGCCCATCACGATTACTGCCGAGGGGCGCGGAAGTCTCATCATCACCAGCGTCACCGATCATGGTCCCGGCATCGACGATTTTGAGCAGTCGCTGATCTTCGATAAGTTCTACCGTGGACGCGATCAACGCTACAGCGTGCAAGGCACCGGCATGGGATTAGCCATCGCCAAAGCCATTGTGGAAGCTCACAATGGCACCGTCAGCGTAACCAGCCAACTAGGACGCGGCTCGGTCTTCTCCTTTGAACTGCCTAGCGCCTGAACCTCGTACGATTCAATTCTTCAGCTTCGGTCGTTCGCAAGTATCCACAATTTTCGTCGGATCGATCGCGTCTTTATCCACCTGCTCTTCAAGAATCTTCCCGTCTTTGCCAATCAAGAAGTTCACGCGCCTTGCGGCCTTATATTTGTCCACATAAATTCCGTACTGGCGCGTAACGTCGCCGCCCCAATCGCTCAACAGGGGGAATGTAACTCCGATTTGGTCGGCGAAGGCTTTGTTGGCGAAGGCACTGTCCATGCTCACACCCAGAACCTGGGTGTCGGTAGCTTCCAGCCGTTTTAAATCCTGCTGGAGAGCTTTCATTTGCTTGGTTCAACCACCGGTGAAAGCGAAAATAAAGAATGCCACAACAACATTCTTTTTCCCGCGATACTGGCTGAGAGAAACATCCTTGAGGTCATTGCCATCGAAATATTTCAGGGTAAACTCGGGCGCCATCTCGCCCACCTTCGGCATTTGCAGCGCCGGCATCTCGCCGCCTGCGGGCTTAGTCTGCGCCGTGAGCGGTTGCGCACCACACAGCGCCAGTGCGGTTGCAAGCAACCATGCGGTCCAAATTCCCGGAATTTTTCTCTGCATCATAATCCTCCCGCCCGAATAATAGCCCAGTTCAGCGAAGATGTTGTAACTTGTGCTGTGGCTTCTCCGGCTTCGCATTGCCGATCAATCCCTAAGCCGGTGAATTCACAACTAGGTCAAATCATGCCCATGAGCCTGACCACACTCAACGATATTTTTTTCGCCGCAGCTGAACGCAATCTCGACCGCGCCATGCTGCATCGGGAACAGGGCGAGTGGTTGCCCATCTCTTCCTCTGCGTTGCAGCGCAACGTCGCCAGAACGACCCGAGCGCTGAAGGAATGGGGCGTGCAGGCGGGCGACCGCGTTGCCATCCTGAGCGAGAACCGTCCCGAGTGGTCCATCGCCGATTTCGCCACCCTGTTGCTCGGTGCCGTTACCGTTCCGGTTTACGCCACCCTGACGCCCGAGCAGACCGCATTCACACTATGTGACTCCGGCGCCACCAAGATTTTCGTTTCCACTGAACATCAACTGCGCAAGATGCTGGCAATTCTGCCGCAAACTCGAATCAATAAAATAGTCGTTATGGATCATCTGCAAATTCCTGGCGATCCAGCTGCAAGCTGTGTACTCATGAATCAATTCCTGAGCCAGGGCCCGTCAATGCTGGATGCCGAGAGCGAGTCTTTCGCGCGATCCATCGGTCCGGACGATCTGGCGACCATCATTTACACTTCCGGCACAACCGGAACTTCCAAGGGCGCAATGCTGACCCATGGCAACATGGCTTCGAATATTAACTATTCGCTGCTGGAGTTTGACATGCGTCCGGGCCTGATCAGCGTTTCGTTTCTGCCACTATCGCACGTTACGGCGCGCCATGTGGATCTGGCCATGCTTTACCACGGCGTCACTCTTGCTTATTGTCCATTCATCGAAAATCTTGCCGAAACTTTGCTGGAGGTTCGTCCCTCGATCTGCGTGTCAGTTCCCCGGGTTTACGAAAAAATCTATGCTAAAACGGAGGCAACCGCCCGGGGCTTTCCCAAACGCGCGATCTACCGTTGGGCACTTTCGGTCGGCCGCGACCACAAAACAGAAATTCTTGCGGGAGAAACACCAACGTCCTCCAGTTGGAAGCTTGCCAATAAACTCGTGTTCTCGAAAATCCGTGCAGGGGTGGGCGGCAATGTCGAAACCTTTATTTCGGGAGGCGCGCCGCTGGGCCGCGAACTCGCCGACTGGTACGCCACCGTGTGCATTCGAATTCACGAAGGCTACGGGCTCACCGAAACCTCTCCCGTGATCGCGGTCAATACTCCGGTCAACCACCGCATGGGGACGGTTGGGAGGATCCTCTCCAATCTTGAAGTCCGCATCGCGGAAGATGGCGAGATTCTGGTTCGTGGTCCATCGGTCTTTAAGGGATATTGGAATCGTCCCGAGGAAACTCAGAATGCTTTTCAAGACGGGTGGTTCAAAACCGGAGACATCGGCCGCATCGATGCTGACGGATATCTTTCCGTCACCGACCGCAAAAAAGAGCTCATCAAAACTTCGGGTGGAAAGTTTATTGCACCGCAGCCCATCGAGAATTCGTTAAAGCTCAACCCCTTAGTAGGGACGGCCGCGATCATTGGGGACAGACGCAAGTTTGCCTCGGTCATCGTCTCGCCTAACTTCGCGCTTCTCGAGGATTGGGCTCGCGAAAACAAAATCGCTTTCTCCTCGCGAGCTGAGCTTGTGGCTCATGCAGGAGTTCATGCGCTCTACGAAGAAATTGTGGAATACACTAATAAGAATCTGGCACGCTTCGAAAAGTTGAAACGCGTTCTGCTGGTCCCCGACGAGTTCACAGCGGAGAACGGCGCGCTCACTCCCACCATGAAACTGCGACGCCGCGTGGTAGAGGAGCGTTATCGCCAGCAGATCGACGAGCTTTATGCGCACGCGGAATCTACAAACATCCTTAAATAGCCTTCGTATCAAACAGCGTTGTCGCCGGTTTACAATTAATCATCATGACGGATGCCCTACAGATCGCTAACCGTTCCTTCCGCTCCCGCCTAATCGTTGGCACGGGAAAATATAAATCTTTCCAGGAAACGGCACGCGCGCTCGAGGCCAGCGGAGCCGATATGGTCACGGTTGCCGTCCGCCGCGTGAATCTGGACCGCAGCAAGGAATCGCTGCTTGACTACATCGACCCTAAGAAATATTTTCTGCTTCCTAACACTGCGGGCTGTTACACGGCTGACGAAGCTATTCGGGCTGCGCGCCTGGGACGGGAAGTTGGCCTTTCCGACTGGGTGAAGCTTGAAGTGATCGGCGACCAAGCCACACTTTATCCTGACGTGCAAGCCACGCTCCATGCTACCCGGATTCTGGTCAGCGAGGGCTTCACCGTTCTGCCTTACACTTCTGACGACATTGTCTTCGCTAAGCGTCTTATCGATGCGGGCGCGGCGGCAGTCATGCCGTTGGGCGCACCGATCGGCAGCGGCATGGGCATTCAGAACCGGGCTCACATCCGCATCCTGCGCGAGATGATTACAGCCGTTCCACTGATCGTGGACGCAGGTGTCGGAACTGCGTCTGATGCAGCCATCGCGATGGAACTCGGCGCCGACGCCGTGCTCATGAACACCGGCATCGCCAACGCGCAAGATCCGGTGCTCATGGCTGAAGCCATGCGCCACGGCGTGATTGCGGGACGCCAGGCTTATCTTGCGGGACGCATGCCGAAGAAGCTATATGCGACGGCTAGTTCACCACTCGAAGGCGTGGTGCGTTAACTTTTTGGCATCCGCTCGGTGGCAGCCAGCGCAAGATTCCTGACCTCGGCAAAATGGAAAAGGGCGGCCGCAGCCGCCCCGTTCAATCTAAGCTCCACTTAGAGCATCTTCGCGCTGTCCACGTGAATGGAATCGCCCATCACGTGTCCTGTTACGGCGATATGATGCCCGACGTGATCTTTCAGGACGTCCGGATTGTCGACCATCAGAACCTTCGAATCCTTGTCGGTCACGATGACCATCTTTGCGCCTGCGGCCAGGCATTTCTTGGTACACGCCTCAGCCTTATCGTTGGCACCCTTGGCACCGCACTTATCATCGCTCACCCACCCGTTGACGGTGGTGCTCTTGCCCATATCGTCAAATGCCATTGCCGTCAGGGCGAACACAAAACAAATCGCAAGACATAGCGCTAAAACTTTTCTCATGTCCGGTTCTTCTCCTTTTATGCGGCCCCAAGCCGCTTGGTTAAAGTGGGAACTCTAATCGCGCGCCCGGCAGCAACTCACCGATTCGTCGATTCCGGGAACTATACCATAGAGAAACAGCCGGATTGTCACACTTTCGAGGAAGTGGTTATTAAGTGATTTTTACTTCTGCGCGGTGTGACTCATTGGCGGCGGGGCGGGATTCGCCGGAGCAGGCGGAACGTATACATATTCTCCTGGCCGGGCATAGTGCAACTGCTCGCGGGCTTCCTTCTCAATCGCTTTTTCGTCCGTTTTCAGACCTTGAATTTGTTGCCGGTAAAGGTCGTTTTCTCTTTGCTCCAGCACGATGCGCTTCTGCAGCGCTTCATATTCGACTCGCTTTTCTTTATACACAACCATTCCATTCGCGCCCAGCAGCACGTGTACGAATAGCAAACCAGCGAGCAGCGCAACTGTGATAGTGGCAATCCTCCGTCGCAAGAGATAGAGCCGCGACCAAGCGGGATGCAGCCATTTGATCCACGACGCGGTCAGCGCCTCAGCTTGAGAAGCACGCTCGACTACAGCGCGCAAGCCCTCCTGCGGACCCGGCAACCGTCGTATTTTCGGGATATTTTTTACTCGAAAATCCATTGCTTAGCCGCACCGCTCAACTTTTCTAAACCTTGCTCACTCCGCGCTTCCGAATACACCCGCACTACCGGTTCGGTCCCCGAGAGCCGATAGCAAACCCACGAGCCGTCCTCGAAGATCAGTTTCAACCCGTCCTTGCGAACCACGTCGCCGACTTTATGTCCGCAGAATTCCCGTGGATCGGACCTCAACTTCTCAGTGAACTTGGCTTTCACCTCTGGCGTCAAGCGGAAGTTCTCCCGCTGCGGGTAATAGGAACCAACTTGGTTACATAGCGCCTTCAATTGTTCGCCAAGCGACTTGCCGCGCTTTGCCACCATCTCGCAACACAGCAACCCGGCCAGTACTCCATCTTTTTCTGGAACGTGATGCCGGATTGACAGCCCGGCACTTTCTTCGCCGCCAATCGCGATCTTATCCTGCATAATCAATTCGCCAATATATTTGAAGCCCACAGGGGTCTCGTACAGTTCCACACCGCGCGCTTTGGCGATTGCATTGATCAAGTTCGTCGTCGCCACTGACTTGGCCACACCGTTCTTCCATCCCCGGCTTTCCACCAGATAGTCGAACAGCAGAGCAATCACGTAGTTTGGATGGATAAAAGTTCCGTCCGCATCGACGATTCCAAAACGATCGGCGTCACCATCGGTTGCGATGCCGATCTGCGCACCCGTTTCCCGCATCTTCTCTCTCAAATCTTGCAATAGATGATCGTCTGGCTCGGGCGCGTGTCCGCCAAACAGGACGTCTCTATAATCATGGACAGTTGCAATCTTGACACCTGCCTGGCGCAAAAGCTCGTCCGAGTAGCCTCGAGCCGTGCCCCACATGGGATCAAAACAAACTTTCAGATTAGCTTTGCGGATCACATCCAGATCGACAATTTCTCCGAGACGTTTCAGGTAACCGGCTTTCACATCGAGCGATTCCTTCGCGGATCCGTTTGCTTTTATCGCTGAGGGCGCGCCCTCACGGTCCCCTGCTTCGATCTCGGCTTCAATTTTTGTCGTAACTTCGGGTAGCGCGGGACAGCCATCCGGAGTCGAGAACTTGATTCCGTTATATTGCGGCGGATTGTGGGAAGCGGTAAAGTTGACCACCCCATCCGCCTCTGTCTGCACTACGGCGTAAGCAAAAGCCGGCGTGGGCGCGGCTTCCGGTACCAGCACTGGTGTAATTCCGTGAGCCTGCAAAATCTCAACGGCCATGGAACAGAAAGTCTCCCCGAGAAAGCGCGGATCGCGTCCTACGATGACTCTTGCTCCTTGCGGCTTCTGAACGGCGACATAGCGCGCAATGCCGCCCACCGCGCGCTTTACGTTAGCAAAGGTGAACTCCCCGGCCATCACGGCGCGCCAACCCGATGTGCCAAACTTGATCTGCGTCGTCATCTTTAACCCGCTCCTTAGTTTTTCCCGCCCTTAATCTTTCCACCGCTCGCTTAAGGTGCTACTCTCTGCACGCCGGTTGGCTGACGACTTGACGTCAATCGAGATTGTTGAAGGCTGATTTTATATGACCGACAAACGAATCGTCCTCACCGCCGCCGGCTCGGAGCAAGAGGCGAAGAAGATTGCCCGCCATCTGGTGGAAAACCGCTTGGCGGCTTGTGTAAACATTGTGCCGCAAGTTGTATCCGTGTATCGCTGGCGGGGCAAGGTTGAGGAGGCTACAGAGTGGATATTGCTAATTAAGACAACGACTGCGGTCTTCGAAAAGCTCCACCAGGCAATCGTCGAACGTCACTCTTACGAACTTCCAGAATGCATTTGTCTATCAATCGAAGACGGATCATCCGGCTATCTGGAATGGATCGACGAGTCATTAGGCTCAGAAAAGTAATTCAAAAAGGCTCTATCCGTGTTGATCCGCGCAAATCTGTGGGACAAATTTATATTTCAGCCAGCCCCATTTCCAGATCGTCAAGAATATCCTGCAAGTCCTCAATGCCTACCGAAATGCGAACCAGGCCATCGGTGAGGCCTATGGCCTTGCGTCCTTTCTCACCCAGCGCCGCGTGCGTCATGGTTGCCGGGTGGGAGATCAGCGTCTCCACTCCTCCCAGCGACTCGGCGAAGGAGCACACTTTCAGTTTTTTCAGCATGCGGTTGGCGTTCTTCAGCGATCCAGTTTCAAATGTAATCATCGAGCCAAAACCGCTCATCTGCCGCTTCGCCAGTTCATGCTGCGGATGATCCGCCAGTCCCGGATAGAAGACTTTCTTAACCTTTTTGTGTTTAGCGAGAAAATCCGCCACGGCGTGGCCGTTGCGGTCGTGAATTTCCATGCGCGCCGCGAGCGTCTTCACCCCGCGCAGCACCATCCAACACTCAAAAGGAGAGAGTATCGCTCCCGCGCACTTTTGCAGAAAGGCCAGCTTCTCAGCCTGTTCCGGCCTACTGCACGCGACCACGCCACCCAATCCGTCGCTGTGGCCATTCAGGAATTTGGTAGTGGAGTGCACTACCATATCTGCGCCCAGCGCCAAGGGTTGCTGAAAGTAGGGAGACATGAACGTGTTGTCCACAACCAATTCCGCTTTATTGCGCCGACAAATCTTACCGATCTCCTTCACATCGCTCAACCGCATCAGCGGATTGGTTGGCGTCTCGACAAAAACCATACGCGTGTTCTTGCGGATCGCCTTCTCTACGTTCTCGGCGTCGGAGGTGTCGACATAGGAGAATTCCAGCCCAAATGCGGTCAGCACCTGGTTGAACAGGCGCGGCGTGCCTCCATACAAATCGTTGCCACACACCACATGGTCACCCGATTTCAACATGCTCGCGACCGCATTGATCGCCGCCATGCCACTGCCGAAGACACGCGCCGCTACTGCGCCTTCGAGCGATGCGAGATTCTCTTCCAAACGATCCCGCGTAGGATTCGAGACCCGCGCATACTCGTACCCCTTATTCTCCCCGATTCCCTGCTGTACGTAAGTTGAAGTCAGATAGATCGGCAGGTTGACCGCGCCGGTTAATGGATCCGGTTGCTGCCCATCGTGAATGGCGCGGGTCGCGAATCCAGTTTGTTTCTTTTTTTTCATGATTTTTTTCTCTGGAGAAAATCGCTTCTTGGCTCGGCTGTTAAGAGATGCTAGATTCCGCCCTCAAATATCTTCTTCGACAAATATCTCTCCGCCGAATCCGGGACGATAGTCGCCACTCGTTTCTCCGCGCCCAATTTTTGGGCTACTTGCAGCGCTGCAAACACCGCCGCTCCGCCGCTTGATCCCGCCAGCACGCCCTCGTACGCCGCCAAACGCTTCACCGTTTCGAACGCATTGTCATCCGTCACCATGATCACTTCATCGCACACCGAGCGATCAAATGTCTTTGGGATAAAACTCACTCCAATGCCTTCCACTTTATGTGGTCCAGGTTCACCGCCCGCCAGAATCGAACCTTGCGTTTCCACCGCGTAAGTCCGCACGCCGGGCACATGCTCTTTCATGTAGCGAGCGATCCCGGTAAAAGTTCCGCAGGTTCCGCATCCTAAAACCACAGCATCGATTCTGCCGCCCATCTGCTCGAACATCTCGACCGCGGTTGTCTCGTAGTGGTACTCGGGATTCGCCTGATTCTCGAACTGTCCCGCCATAAACGCGGTCTTATGGCCGGCGACTAGTTCCTTGGCGCGCCGGATCGCTCCCTTCATGCCCTCTTCGTCGGGAGTGCGGTCCACTTCCGCTCCCAGCGCTCGCATGATGATCACTTTTTCCTGCGAGAAATTTTCCGGCACAAACAATTTGACCTTGTACCCGCGGTTTACACCAATGAGGGCGAGCCCAATGCCAGTATTGCCTGCTGTGGCTTCGACAATCGTGCCGCCAGGCAAAAGCTTACCTTCCTGCTCGGCGCGCCGGATGATTCCGATAGCGGCACGGTCCTTTACGCTGCCTCCCGGATTTAAATATTCAAGTTTAGCGAAAATGTCGGCAGAGCCAGCCGGAACCAGCCGTTTCAGCCGCAACATGGGAGTTCCGCCGACTAAGTCCGTAATATCGTCGGCGACCCCGAGATGGGAAACTTCAAAGTTTTTCTGGTGCACGTTACAGGTTAAGGGCAGCGTGCGGAATCGTCAATGGAACGAAAGCCTGAGACCCAAGTGATGATGTAATTACCTTTGTCGGTAAAGTTCTGGACGTTGCCTCACGCAACCGGATCCCTACTTTTGCGCCGAAGCCGTCCCGGCATAGTACCCGCTCTTGGTACGCACGGACATTTTCCCATGGCCCTTGGCATTGGCTTCCACACGAATCTGCCGGAATCCTCCGGTCGATCTTGGGTTCGTCGATTTATATCCGATCGTATATTGATTGCGGATGTCGTGCGCCACCTGCCGGCTGATCTCATCCACTTCATCCAGGGTCTTGGGAAAGAACGCCAGCCCTCCGGTCCGCTGCGCGATGATTTCCAAGGCATGCCGCGCGCGCTTGGGGTGCTCTTCGTCCCCTAGAATTCCGATCGCATACACTGACGGGCCGTTTTCCTCCTGCAACTGCTTCACCGCCTGCTCCAGGGTTTCGCGGCTGGCATTATCTTCGCCATCGGTCACTACGAACAGAACTTTTCTCTCCAGCGTCGCATCCCTCTTTAGGTGATCGGCGGAGGCAACAACCGCTTCGTAAAGAGCCGTGCCGCCCTTGGCGTCGATTTTCTCGAGCGCCTCTTTCAATTTCAGAAGATCGTTGGTGAAATCCTGATCGAGATAGTACTCGTCGTTAAAATTCACCACGAAAACCTCATCCTGCGGATTGCTCGACCGTACTAGATTGAGCGCCGCCTGATTCACCTTCGTCCGCTTTTCCCGCATCGATCCGGAATTATCGATTACGATGCCCATCGCTACCGGAATGTCTTCATGATGGAACGAAATAATGGTTTGCGGTTTCCCATCCTCAAATACCGTGAAATCGTTCTTATCCAGGTTGGTGACAATGCGCTCTCGATCATCTATTACCGTCGCGTGCAACAGAACTTCATCCACGTCTTTACGGATGACGAATGTACCGTTGTCTTCAGGGTTTTGCTGGCTGGGTTGCTGAGGAGCAGTTTGAGCCGGTATGGCCGCGGCAGAAGGCGTAGAAGGCTGGGATGTAGGAGGGGGACCCGGCTCCATCTGGAATTGAAAGGGCTCCGCTACCGCGCGCCCGACAAGTGGCTGCGCCAGTGCCGCGATCAAGACGACAGCACACGTGAAGCAGAGAAGAAAAGCAAAATAGCCCGCGCCCCTATTCTTCGGGCGCGTAATATCCGGTGCGGGCATACACTTTCAGCGGCGGCAGTCCTTTCGGAGGCAGTAACTTCACCTTGATCTTACGCCATTTGCCATCCCGCGTTCCGTTCACCGGACGGTACCCCAATACATATTGATTTCGCAGTTCAATGCCGATCTTGGTGGCCACGTCAGCCAGGTCGTTGGGATTTTCCACGGTGAAAGCGCGTCCACCGGAGAGTTCCGCAATCTGGCCCAGCAATTGTGGACCGAGCTGTTCTTCCTGAGTCTGGAAATAGCGGTCGTAGATGCCAATCGCGTACACCATCACATCCGCTTCCTTCACCAGCGCTTTGATTTCATTTTCGGTATAACGGCTATGATTGTCACCGCCATCGGAGATGATGAGGAGCGCCTTTTTCGCATATTTCGCCTGCCTCATCTTGGTGACGCCCATATAAATGGCATCCAGCAGGGCGGTGCGCTTTCGCGGCACCGTAAAAACCAGTTTGTTCTGAATCTCATCCACAGAACTCGTGAAATCGCTGACCACCTCAGGTTCGTCCGAGAATGTGATCATGAAAAACTCATCCTGCGGGTTGGCAGTTTTGAAAAATTCCACCACCGCATCCTTCGCTCGGTCCATCTTGCTGCTCATGCTGCCGCTGGAATCGAAAATCACGCCCAGAGAAACGGGCGCGTCTTCGCTGGAAAACGTTTTGATCTCCTGTCCCGCGCTGCCCTCGAAAAGCTGGAAGTTCTCTTTCTCCAATCCGGTTACCAAACGATTCATTGGGTCCGTAATCGTGACCGGGACCAGGACCAAATCGACAGCAACTTTTAGGGGCCGAACATGAGTGTTCAGGGAAGCCGGAACTACGGTCTGGGTGGTTCCCGCTTCGGCCTTGGCCTTCTCGATGGTACGCGGCGTAATATGAACGTCGTTTACATCTGTCTGCGCCAAGACTGGCAGAGACCAACCCCAGCAAATCGCAAGTCCCAGCCAAAAGCTAAGGGAAAAGAAAGCAGAAGAACCGCGCAGGAACTTCCGCAACCGGACAGAAATCAGATTCCAGGGCAGACACAAATCGTACTTCCCGGTTCGGACCATTGGGCGTGATAACCGGCGCTCATCCGCGAAGGACATAAGCACCTCAATTGGCCGCGATAGTATCACAGCTTTCTCCGCTTGGCCGCGATTTTTTTGTCAAATCTGACAGACAAACCCAGAACGGACGCCCATTTCGGGCGTTTCGTCCCTAAGCGGCTAAAGCCAAACCGAAATCCGCATCCACCTTGCTACAATCATAACTTTCTATGGCTGACATTCATCCGTTTCGCGCATTTCATTATACGAAGACCAGCAAGGACGGCTCGCCAGCAGTTTCCCCCGCTCAACTCGTCACCCAGCCCTACGACAAGATCACTCCAGCGCTTCAGGATCGATATTATGCAGCCAGCCCATACAACCTAGTCAGAATCATCCTCGGCCGCAAGGACGCGCATGACAATCCGGAAAATAATGTATATTCGCGATCGGCTGCTCATTTTCGCGACTGGCGGCAGCAAGGCATCCTTCGCCAGGATGCTCAACCATCGCTCTACGCTTATTCTCAACGCTTTAGACTGCCGGGATCGAATAAAGAAAGCTTAGGCCCCGAACTGGAACGCAGCGGCTTCATCGCCTTAGGTCGACTCGAAGATTATTCCGCCAGAGTTGTCTTCCGCCACGAGCAAACTCTCGCCAAGCCCAAGGCCGACCGGTTGGACCTACTTCGCGCTACCCGCGCCCATTTTGGGCAGCTATTCATGCTTTATGAGGATTCCGGTCAGGTGGAAGCTATACTGCGAACTACTGCCGAGCCGGATATTTCCGTGACCGATGAATACGGAGTTCTGCATCGCGTCTGGCAGGTTTCCGATCCGCAGATCGTCGCTTCTGTACGATCCGCGATGAGCGACAAGAAACTGATTATCGCCGATGGCCACCATCGCTATGAGACCGCCCTCACCTATCGCAATGAGTGCCGGACCGCGGGTTCCTCCGCTGCCACTCACGGCGACGCACCGCACGACTTCGCCATGATGACCTTCGTCAACATGAACAGTCCAGCGCTGCTCATTCTGCCTACTCACCGCGTAGTTCACCGCCTGCCGTCATTTTCTGAAGATGCCTTCCGCACCTCGGCCCGCGCTTTTTTCGATATCGATGAAATCGATCTACCGATCGATGCTTCCCGGGCCACTGCCATCCTGCATGAGTGTGGGCGCACCGGAACCAGCCTGCTGGCGGTCACGGCAAACCGTGCATTCTTGCTGCATCACCCCAATCCCAGTGCCCCTGGCATTTTCGGCGGCCTTTCCATCCGCCAACAATCGCTCGACGTGGTCCAACTGCATAAAGTATTGCTGGAAACTGTCCTGCACCTTTCGGAAGAGTCCATTCGCAACCAACAGAACATTTCCTACGTGCGCGATGCCGCTGAGGCAATCTCTTACTTGCAGCGCAGCCCTCCGGCGAATATCGTTTTCCTGATGAATCCCTGCCGCGTCTCGCAGGTTCGCGACATCGCCTTCGCGGGTGAAGTCATGCCGCAAAAATCCACCGACTTCTATCCCAAGCTGCTCAGCGGATTGACGATTTATGCCCTTGACTAAGAGGGCCTCTAACGGTTTGGACAAGGCGCGCAGACATGCTTGCGGAGTCACTTTCGGCCTTGCAATTCTTCTTCTACTGCTTTCTTTATCGCTATCCGCCGCGGCCCCCGAAAAACATCTTTCGATCTATTCCACCGTAGCCAACTATTCCCTCCCCATAGTCCAGCGGCAGGGTCATGACTACGTCGGACTGCTCGAACTCCTCGAACCCCTGGGCACGGTCAGCGCCAAATCCGACGCATCTCACTGGCGGCTTCGCTATAACAGCATCCTTGGAGAATTCACCGCCGGCAAGACCCGCGCGCGCGTTCAAGGACGAGATGCCGATCTCTCCGCCAAGTTCCTCATGGAAAATGGGCGCGGTCTGGTCCCGCTGGCATCCCTCAACTCAATCCTGCCGCGTTTTCTCGGAGGCCCCGCAAATCTGCACGAAGAATCGGATCGTCTCTTTATCGGCAACGTAGCGACCCACTTCACCGCTTCCGTCGCTCCGGGCGACCCCGCGCGCCTGGTCTTTCAATTTACGGCGCCGGTAAATCCCTCGGTGGCCACGGAACCCGGCAAACTTCACCTGACCTTCAGCCACGAACCCGTCACCGCGCCCGCATCACCTACGCTCACCTTCGCCAGTAAGGTCATTCCCGCCGCCACGTATTCTGAAAGTAACGGCGCCGCTGAAATCACCGTAACCACCAGCAGCCCTCTCATGGCAAGCTTCAGCAACGATGGCCGCACGGTCACGCTGGCCCCGGCGAAATCGCAATCCGCGGCCACTGTGGCCCAAAAGCCGGCCCCCGCAGCGCCACAGGGCGTTCAGGGCGCTCAATCGCCGCCGAATCAATCCTCCAACCCACGCCGTTACTTCGCCGTCGTGGACGCCAGCCACGGAGGCGCCGACCGTGGCGAGGCCCTGAGCCCCACCCTCGCCGAAAAAGACGTTACTCTTGCCTTCGCGCGTCGTCTGCGCCAGGAACTCGAGAGCCGGGGAATTACAACGCTCGTCCTTCGCGACTCTGACGGCAATCTTTCCCTGGACGACCGGGCGTTCTTCGCCAACAGCACTCATGCGGCCATCTATATCGCGCTGCACGCCGCCTCCAGCGGCCATGGCGTCCGCGTCTATACCGCGTTGCTGCCTTATGCAGATGCTACGGCGGACGACCACGGTCCATTCCGCTCCTGGCAAACCGCTCAGAGGGCGTCGATTCCACTCAGCCAGGCTGCGGCAGCCAGCGTCGCTGAGGCTTTGAAGAAAAGTGAGATCCCGATTCGCATGCTCGCGGCTCCGCTTCGCCCCCTGAACAATATTGTGACCGCCGCCATTGCAGTCGAAGTCGCACCTCCTGCCTCTCAAGTTTCCACACTCGCGGCTCCGGATTATCAGCAGCTAATCGCGGGAGCGGTCGCCAACGGAATTCTAGCCATTCGCTCCCAACTTGGAGCCGCGCCATGATCGAGGAAAAATGATTCCCCGCCATTTCTTCATCGCGATCTCCATTCTCCTTGCGGCCGTGCTGGGGATGAGTATTTATGCCTGGCACATGCGGGGGCGCGCTGCCGCCACTCCCGCGGCTTCGGTCAATACCGCTCCGGTGGCGGCACCGATTGCGGGAGCCACTGAGCGCGTCACCTTATTCGTTGCCTACGACGACATTGGCGTGTTGCACGCTCAGGCAGCCCAAATACCCATGCCGTCCGTTCGCCAGCAACGCGCCGAGGAAGTGCTCCGTGCCCTGATTGCCCTCTATCTCGATAAATCTTCGCCACACCCGCTTCCCCCCGGCTCTGACATTCGTAGCGTCTATCTGGTTGATCCCGGACTGGCTGTCATCGACGTCAACGCCGCCCTGGCTGACGGCCACCGCTCAGGAGTGCTTGCCGAAGAACTTACGGTCGTCTCACTTATCCAAACCCTCTCCGCGAATATCCCCGGTATCCTGAAGGTGAAGATACTGGTGGAAGGTAAGCAGCGCGACAGCCTGGCCGGCCACGCCGACCTTTCCAACTTCTTCGATGTCTCCGCCGTGAGCCAAGTGACTTCTCAACTGCAATCTACACAGTAGGATTCATCGCGGCTGGACATCTGATTCATTTGGACCGAAAGCTACCCCAGAGGCCGTTCCCGCATCTACTTTCCGAACTTGACCGATAAGCTTTCGGTCGATTCGAGTGATATGCCCATGAAAAAGTTTCTTCCGCTTCTATGCCTCCTGGCGGTTTGCAATCTGAAGCTGCCGGCCCAGTCTTCACGGGCTCCCAAGCTGGTTCACGTTACGAGAATGCCCTCTGCACAAGTGCCCGCCGATGACCCTCCGGCGGGTTTAGTAGGTCTTTTTAACAATCTTGGTTCCGGCACCGACCTTTTCAATGACGCTTACGGATGGGAAATTACCGGCCCAAATTGGGGAGGGGTCGGGCCCGGCCAATTTTTCGCGTTGCCATTTACGCCCAAGTCCAACTCACACGTTTCGCAGGTGCGGGTGGCGATCGAATGGGGCGAAAACGGAGCCAACCAGATCAATCTCAGTATTTATGCTGACTCGAACGGTTCCCCGGGAAGCTTGCTGGCGGGCCCCGTAACGGTTACCAATCTTCCGTATTACTTCACCTGCTGCAAACTGACCACGGCGAACTTCACTCCGCTCGCTCTTAGTGCAGGGACCCAGTATTGGATCGTTGCGAATACGCCGGCGAGCGGAACCGGCAGCGACTTCTACGGCCTATGGGATGTTGTTCCCCAGGTGGTTCCGGAGGCCGATACTTCGGATGGGAGTACGTGGATTCCACGAAACGCAAATACGCAAGCCGCTGCCCAGGTGCTTGGCACAATTCCATGATCTTTACGTATTTGGCTTCCAGAGGTGAATCGCGATCAGTAGGGAGAAAAAACTCGTGAAAAAGACTATGAGTTTCTTGGTTCTTGCCGCAGCGACGCTTGCGGCCCAGACCAGCCCGAACATCCCCATGTCTCGCGTTACTGCGAACTCCGTGCATATTCCTGCCCCGCCTGTTCCGGAGGCCCTAAAACAGATTTACAGCAATCTGGGTAGCGGCGATGACCAGTATAACTACAACAACGGCTGGGCCATCATTGGACCCAACTTCGATAACCAGGGAGTTTTCGACACCTTCGCACTAGGGTTTACCCCCAAGGCGGACGCCCACATCACTCAGGTACATGCCGCAATTTTGTATGACTTCACCGGAGACAACCAGGTGAACCTTAGCATTTATGCGGATGCAAATGGCGTTCCCGGAACCCTGCTGGCTGGTCCAGTCACGGTGTATAACCTGCCGCCCGCCGCGACGTGCTGCGGCTTTGCCGTTGCTAACTTTCCCCCACTCGCGGTCGCTGCCGGGACGCTTTACTGGCTGGTTGCAGATACGCCCGCCAGTGGGCCAGGTAGCAATTTCATCGGTACGTGGGCGGCGAATCCCAAAATCCTCCAACAGGCCAATTACCTGCCGGAATATGGCTGGCTGGTGGTCAATGCCTATGACGAGGCCGCTGCGGGAGTCTTCGGTACCATCCCGTAAACGCTCCCTTAATTTACTTTGGCGCGGGCGCCAGGAACCAGGGCTCGACCGTCTCGTCGCTCTTCATGAAGGTCGTGAGCAAAGCCGAATCCTTGTACTTCCCGACGGTAGAGGCATGCACTCCATCGGGACCCAGATCACTACAGCTCCACTCCAACCCGGTAGCCGCCGCTAACGCAGTCCCGTCGGCAAGCATTCCGTTGGCCCAGTCGTATGTTCCCCAGGAAAGCCAGGGAGCCACGACTGGACCATTGTTCGGGTTGTAGTTCAAATTGGCAGCGCCGTTAATCTGATCTGCAATTACCGATTGCGTGGCGAACCCAGTCTCGTAGGCGTACGGCTCCGGCAGAATCTCGGGATTATTGGTCGCATAGCCACCGTAGTGCATGCTCTCGATGTACGCCATTTTCAAGTTCGGAAAATAAATCTGCATGTTCTGTAGCGCCGAAATCACGTCAGTCTCCTGCTCAGACATGTCCGAGGGATAAGTCCCCTTGGGCTGGCTGTGCGGATCGTTCAGCCAGACCGCAACCACCTGATTTGCCGTCACGTTTTGATACGGCAGGTAAAAGTTAAGAATGGTCTGCCAGGAACCGTCAGTAAAGCTGGCGTAATTCGGCGAATCGGTTCCATCGATCGCGCCATTCACGATCACCAGATGCGGATTCAAAGTAGGATCCACCTGCTCGGTGAGTTGAAATTGAGTAAACAGCGTCCTGGAAATCGACACTCCGATCGATAAGAGCACATACTTCCCATTGGGATCGTAGTTTCCATTGGCATCCAGCGGAACGATGCCTTCCGCCAAAGCCAACCCATCGGCTTCATGATCCGGAGGACGCACGTTAGTTCCTCCCGGATACAATCCGCCCTCAGTCCCCATGTAGCTGCCCGTTCCCAAGTCGGGTAAATCCACTTCAGGATTGCTGGTACCGGTCTGATCCCAGATTGTGTTGTTGCAGGCCGAAGCGGATGTCGTCACCGGAAGTGTAAGCAGAGCCGTCGTGGTCAACTGCGGCACACTCGAATCCGCAACCTGCACTGTGAAGCTGTAATTCCCCAACGAGGTAACGTTGAGCGGGCCTGTCAGTGCGCCTGACTGGCTCATTGTGATTCCGTTTGGCAGAGAGCCAGAGAACAGACTCCACGTATATGGAGGCGTGCCTCCTGCTGCCATCAGATTCGCCAGATAGGAAAATCCCTTCGAACCCGTAGGCAAAGTCGAAAACGAAGATACTGCCAGCGTCGGCGGCGCAGTCCCGCTGCCAGCCACGCTGATGGTCTGCGCCGGAACAAGGTCATACACCAGTGAAATCGAATTCTCGTAGGTCAGAGGCTGGCTGGGAGTAAAAGTTACCTGAAAGGAAAACGATTTCTTCGACGCAATCAACACGGAGCCGGTGAAGCCGGTCTCGCTGAAGGGGGGAAGCACCGTCACCGCCGTGAGGTGCATGTTATTTTTACCAGTATTGGTGACGGTAACGGTTTGCGTGGTTGTGCTGCCAAGCGCGGTTGTTGGGAAATTAACAATGTTTGGGCTGATACTCGCCACCGCTCCAGTCGTGGTTCCGGTGCCGGACAAGGTGACAATCTGCGGCTGACTCACGCCCTGGATGGTGAACAAAATCTGCCCGGTCACCGGGCCGGCAGCGGTTGGCTTGAAGCGCACCGCCCAAATCCCTGACTGGCCTTTGTGCAAAGTCCGCGTCCAACCGTACTCCAGAATAAATACATTGAATGGCGTGATGGAAAAGCTGGAGACGGTCAGATTGGTGGTGCCGGTATTCGTAATGGTGATTTCCGTTACTCCTGTTTCCATCCCGACGACAACGCTTTTGAACGCGATGGAACTTGGAGTGATATTGAACGATTGCGCGGCCGATGAACTTCCAGCGAACCCGAGGAATAATCCGCCCACCGCTAACAAATAAGCAACAGATCCAAATCTAGTTTGGTTTCGCATAGGGACAGGGATAGGTCCAACAATTTAAGGGGGAGAAAACTTTATATCACAGGTGGAGGAAGGTGTCAGGCTAAACTCAGCGCAGAGCAAATTTCTCTATTGCGGTGTGTCCGCTATCCACCGTGATAGCGCTGTGACTAGCCTCCGTGGCGCAAAGCGCACCGACTCCGCCACCAGCCAGTTGTGAATTCCAGAAATCACTACAGTCTTTCCCGCCATCAGGCCGCGATATCCGTCGCGCGCGACGGTTTCTACGTTCATCGCGCCGATTTTCTTGAATAAGCGCGAATTCTCGATCCCGGCGCGCTTCTGAAAGCCTGTATCTGTCGCTCCCGGGCAGAAGCAGGTGACTACACCCTTCCCGGCAACCTCATTCGCCAGAGCTTCCGAAAACGACAGCACATAGGCCTTGGTCGCGTAATACAACGCCAAAAGCGGTCCTGGCTGAAAAGCCGCCGTCGACGCCACATTCATAATCTTTCCGCTCGCCGCGCCAACATTCCGGGAAGAAAAAGCCTCGTGAGATGGGTGAGGGCTGCAACATTCAAATGAACCTGTCCCAAAACGTCCTCTTCGGCCATTGCTGCGAATTCGCCAAAGACTCCAAAACCTGCGTTGTTCACTAGGACATCGACCGCAATCTTCTCGCCTTCCAGGTGATCGCACAGGATTTTTCCGGCCGGTGCCGTCGCCAAATCCAGCGACACGGTCTTCACTGAGACTCCAAACTGCTGTCTGAGTTCACTCGCAAACTGATTCAACTTATAGCTGCTGCGAGCCACCAGCACGAGGTCGTAATGGTCCCGGGCAAACAACTTGGCCAGTTCATAACCAATTCCACCCGATGCCCCGGTGATTAGTACGGTTTGAGACTTCGATCCCATGTAATTCCTCGAACACTTTCTACCCAGCCCAGTTCCGCACTCTGAGGCCTCGCACGCGTCGAAATTCCCTTTCGTTGTTCGTGATAAGCGTTAGCCCAGCGGCGAGGGCATGAGCCGCAATCCAAAGGTCATTGTTACCAATCATTTCACCCTTAGATTCCAGTTCGGCACGCATCGCTCCGTATTTCTCGGCCGCTTCTGCTGGCAAAGGCATCGCTGGCAGGAGGTGGACCAATTCCCGCAGACGCTCCGTCGCCTCCGTCCGATGGGCGCTTTTCGCCGCACCATAGAGCAACTCTCCGTACGTTATAACCGACAAGACGGCCTCGCCCGGCCTCAGTTTTCGAAATCGCAGCAGAACTTTTTCCGGCCGCCGTTGTCGAATGTAAATGCAGATATTCGTGTCCAACAAAAAGCGGGCTTCCATCACAGTCCCCTGCGTTTTTGCGGGTGATCCTCTTCCCTGCCGCTGATGTCAAAGTCATCCGGCAATCGCGTCAGCAGGTCGAACGCCCGCACCATGTTCCCATCCTTCTCCCGCAACACGATATCGCCTCCGCGCCGAAAAATTTCGACTTCATCGGTCTTTAATCGAAATTCCTTCGGCAAACGCACAGCCTGGCTATTTCCCGATCGAAAGACTCGCGCCGTTCCCATACCGCCTCCTGTATATACATCAAGTATATACAATAATGCAGATTTGATGGCCAAAAACCCGCTCTCAGAACCAGTGCGCACCATACAATTTAGTGCAGCCGGCGCACTTCCCGGCCAAATCCTGGGCCCCTCTTTATCCGAAATGGTATAGTGGTATGACCGCTTGATTTATATCGTCTTCTCACAATGATAACCAACGAGGCCGGCTTTCCAATAGACTTTCTGACAAATTCCGAAGGATGATCGTTCATCATGCCCATTGCCACAATAAATCCTGCGACCGGCGAAACGCTGCAAACTTTTCAGTCTCTCTCCTCAGCGGAGATCGAGGAGAAACTGCAACTCGCAGTCACTACGTTCCGTGCCGAACGCAAGACGCCCTTCGCCGAGCGAGCCCGCCGCATGCTGAAAGCCGCCGACATTCTCGAACGCGATAAAGAGCAGTTCGGGAAGTTGATGACCCTGGAAATGGGTAAGACGTACAAATCGGCGGTCGCCGAGGCCGTCAAGTGCACAACGGCATGCCGCTATTACGCCGAGAATGCAGAGAAAATCCTCGCCGACGAGGTTATCGATACCGGCGCTAGAAAGAGTTTTATCCGTTACCGCCCCATTGGCCCCATTCTCGCGGTCATGCCCTGGAACTTTCCTTTCTGGCAGGTCATCCGCTTCGCCGCACCCGCGCTCATGGCGGGCAATGTTGGTCTTCTCAAACACGCCTCCAATGTTCCCCAGTGCGCTCTAGCCATCGAAAAGATTTTTCTGGAAGCGGGATTCCCGCAAGGAGCTTTCCAGACTCTGCTGATCGGCTCGCAGCAGGTTGATGCGATTCTGAATGACCCTCGCGTCGTAGCCGCTACGTTGACCGGTAGCGAACAAGCCGGCGTTGAAGTAGGCATCGCCGCGGCGAAGCGTATCAAGAAAGTGGTTCTCGAACTTGGGGGCAGCGATCCATTCATCGTCATGCCCAGCGCCGATCTCGACGCCGCCGCCGCTACCGCTGTAGAAGCCCGCGTGATTAACAACGGCCAGTCCTGCATTGCCGCCAAACGCTTCATCGTCCACGAATCGATAGCCGGGGACTTCGAGAAGAAATTTGTCGACCGCATGAAGAACTTGCGCATCGGCGATCCCTTCGATGAAAAGACCGAGCTCGGTCCGCTCGCCACCGCCAGCGCCGTTAAAGACCTGGATGCAGACGTGCAAAAAACGGTCAAAGCCGGAGCCAAACTTCTCACCGGCGGCCACAAACTGGATCTCCCAGGCAACTACTACGCACCTACGGTTCTCACTGACATCCCGAAGGAATCTCCGGCCTATCGCGAAGAATTTTTCGGCCCCGTCGCGTCGTTATTCCGCGTCAAAGATATCGATGAAGCCATCGCGCTCGCCAACGACAGCCGCTTTGGCCTCGGCGCCAGCGCCTGGACCAACGACGACCGCGAGCGCGAACGCTTCATCAACGAACTCGAATCCGGTATGGTCTTCATCAACAAAATGGTCGCTTCCGATCCTCGCATTCCCTTCGGCGGGGTCAAACACTCGGGGCACGGGCGGGAGCTATCCGCAAACGGCATTCGCGAGTTTATGAATATTAAAACCGTGTGGATCGCTTAACGCGAAATCGGGTGAATCATTGCCATCCAACATTGACCCGGATCGATTAGTTGTAAAATCGAAAGAGTTTAGCGACCTTCTCAAAGGTATCCCGTCCAATGGAACGACTAAGGAGTTTTAATGCGATCTCTCGTCCTGCGCGCCCTAGTGATGTCCCTCTTATGCTCCTGCGTTTTCGCGGCAACGGTTCAGTCCGACCTAGAGTCCCGCAGAAAATCCCTCAACGACTTGCTGGCTGAGCGCTGGGAGTACACCCTGCGCAACAGCCCGATTTACGCGTCCATCCTCGGGGACAAGCGCTGGAACAACAAACTGGACGACTTCTCGCAGAAATCGATTGACGACGATCTGAATCAGAGCAAGCAATTCCTCGTCCGCTTCGAAGCTATCGACACCACCGGTTTCCCAGAGCAGGAAGTCTTGAATAAAGCTCTGATGGTCCGCGATCTCCAAATGGCTCTCGACGGAGCTAAGTTCAAGAGTTGGGAAATGCCAGTGTCGCAGTTCGGCGGCGTCCACATTGACCTGCCGCAACTTGTGTCCGTGCTCTCGTTCCAAAGCGTCAAGGACTATGACGACTATATTTCGCGGCTCAAGCAAATTCCCCGCCTCTTCGACGAAAACATAATTCAGATGCGCAAAGGCATGGCGGAAGGCCTGATGCCTCCGCGCATTCTGCTGGAGAAAGTTGTCACCCAAGCCAACGGCTTCGCCATTCAGGCACCCGACGCATCGCCGTTCGCGCAGCCTTTTGCCAAGTTCCCCGATTCCATCTCCGCCGCCGATCAAAAACGTCTGCGCGAGCAGGGGCTAGCCGCAATCCACGATTCCGTGCTCCCCGCTTATGTGAACTTCACAAAATTCGTGCGCGAAGAATATGCCCCCAAAGGTCGCACTGAGCCCGGCGTGTGGTCACTCCCCGACGGTCCGGAACGCTACGCCTTCCGCGTTAAAGAAAGCACCACTACCGATCTTTCCCCCGAAGAGATTCATCAGATCGGCTTGGCTCAAGTCAAAGAAATCGAAGCGCGCATGATCGGAGTCGCCAATCAACTCGGTTACAAGGACCTACACAGCTTCAGCGCTTCCCTGCAAACCAATCCCAAGGTCCACGTGCATTCTCGCAAGGAGATTCTCGACCTCTATCAAAAGTACACCGATCAGATGTATCTCAAGCTGCCTTCTATGTTCGGCCGCCTTCCCAAAGCGAGACTGCAAATCCTGCCTATCGAAGAATTCCGCGAGAAGGAAGCTTCCACCGAATACGTTCAAGGTTCGCAGGACGGGTCGCGCCCCGGCCACATCATGGTCAACACTGGGAACTTCGAGAAAGGCACCACGCTCGACATAGAAACCACCACTTATCACGAAGGTGTCCCCGGCCACCATATGCAGATCGCCATCGCCCAAGAGCTGCCCCAGCTCCCACCCTTCCGCCAGAATGAGTACTACACCGCCTATACCGAAGGCTGGGCTCTCTACTCGGAGCGCTTAGGTAAAGAGGTTGGATTTTTCCAGGATCCCTACAGCTACTACGGCCACCTACAGGACGACATGCTTCGCGCCATCCGCCTCGTCGTCGACACCGGCTTCCACTACAAACACTGGACGCGTCAGCAGGTCGTCTACTTCTTCCACGATCACTCTGCCATCGATGAAGCTGAGGTGCAGAGCGAAACCGATCGCTACATGGCATGGCCGGCCCAGGCTCTTGGATATAAGATCGGTCAACTCGAGATCCTCAAGCTTCGCCAATACGCCAAAAACCAGCTCGGGGATAAATTCAGCCTGAGCAATTTTCATGATGAGGTTCTCGGTGCCGGTGCTTTACCTCTCGACGTTCTCTCGGCCCGCGTCCACGAGTGGGTCGCTACACAAAGAGCGAGTGCGTCCACTGATGGCCCTCAACAAGAACAGGATACTCAACCGCACCTGGCATCGCACTAGCGTGCCAGCCTGAGTTGGTTAAAATAGACGGAACCATATCTATTCTGGATTCAGCCGTGCTCTTGCCTGGAGGAGGGCTCCGTTTTGAAGCGATCAAAAAGGACTTTCATGGGGCGCGCATCGATGCTTGCCGCTTTCTTCGCGGCCTTTATCGTACCCTCTATTGCCGCCCAGGCCCCCGAAAACACCAGCCCCGGCAAAGACTGGGAAACCGTCAATCGTGAGTCCATCAGCTACTCTTCTCTTCGCCTCGACGCGCTCACCACGCTTTTGAAGGCCGAGCATACAACTGCTATGTTGGTTGCCGTGCACGGGAAAATCATCTTCCAGTACGGCGACGTCAGCTATGTCAGCGCAGTCGCATCCGTCCGCAAAAGTATTCTCAGCATGCTTTATGGCAACTATGTGCAGGGCGGCAAGATTGACTTGCAGAAGACTGTAAAAGATCTAGGCCTCACCGATACCCGGCCATTTCTGCCCATTGAAGAGCGTGCCACGCTGGAGCAGATGCTCGCCGGGCGTTCCGGCATCTACATCGTGACCGAGAAGCCCGGCCCGCACGGCCCAGAATCCTTTCAGCCGCGGCGCGGCAGTCAACTCCCGGGGAATTATTTCACTTATAACGAATGGGATTTCAACGCAGCGGGCACGGCGTTTGAGAAACTCACCGGCAAGAATATTTACGATGCCCTTGAATCCGATCTCGCTCGCCCCATCGGCATGCAGGATTTCGATCGCGCTCGCCAAGTAAAGGCCAGCAGCCTCCCGTACTCGGTTCACGAGGCCTATCCCATGTATCTTTCAACTCGCGACATGGCGCGCCTTGGACAACTCATGCTGCGCCACGGAAACTGGAACGGCAAACAAGTAATTCCCAGCGACTGGATCGACTACTCCACCATCCTGTGGACGCCTTTTCAAGACATAAATCCCAGCCCTTTGCGCGAGTATGCCCGCTCTGACCGCTGGGGTTTTGGATTAATGTGGTGGGTCTGGGACGAACCCGGCTTCCTCAAGCACGACTGGACCGGCCCCATGCAGGGCGCCTACATTGCCATGGGCTCAGCTGGACAATACATCGCCGTTCTTCCCGCCGAAGATATGGTGATCGCCCATAAAGTCAACCTCACGAATTACAAGGGACAAGTCACCCCGCTGCAATGGGATGCCATTCTGAATCTAGTCCTCGCCTCGTCGTGCGAAGACAATTGTCCTGACCCGAAGTAGTACTCTCCCGAAACGATGCCGATTTATTGTCTGCCCGAAGTGCTGATGGAACTGGCATTTCCGAGAAGGCGGGAGATCTGATGAGAGAATTTCGTACGATTGAGCCGAAGATTTTGTATTTTGGAACGCCAGTCGCATTGATCAGTTCGCTCAACCATGATGGCACCACTAATTTGGCGCCCATTCCTCGTTCTGGGCCTTGGGGTGGACTCTGGTGTTGGGATTGCTCGATGAGACCAAGACCGCGGACAATTTTGCCCGCCATCCGGAGTGCATAGTCAATGTGCCGTCGCCGGACATGTGGCCCGCAGTGGAAAAATTGGCCCCACTCACCGGCAAGCATCCCGTGCCACAAATCAAATCCAAGCAGTTTCGTTTTGCCGCCGACGAGTTCGCTGCCGCTGGACTTTCACCCTCGCCAGCGAATTGGTAGGCTCCGCACGCATCGTTGAGTGTCCCGTGAACATGGAGGCCCAAGTAATTCGTCTGCACACAATGAGTGGAGAATGATTGTTGCAACTGGGCGGAGGCGTAGCCGCTGAGGTCGAAATTATTCGTGTGCACGTGGACAGCGCATTTGTCTTTGGCGAAAACTATATCGACCCAGAAAAATGGTCGCCCTTGATTTACAACTTCCGCCATTATTTCCGACTCGCAGAGAAGGAACTTGGGAAAACATTCCGCGCAGAGCGTTAACAATCTCAGCTAACGATTTTCTGGTTCGCCAGTCGAATTCATAGCGCCGGAATTCATCGCGGCCTGATTTGAGCTGACCAATGCGCATGCTGCTGGACATTTTCGGCCAGACCCTGCGCACCCTATGGGCGCACAAGTTGCGTTCGTTCCTTACGATGTTTGGCATTGCCTGGGGTGTGGGATCGCTCTTGCTTCTCGCCGGCGTCGGAGAAGGCTTCCGCAACGGCAACCGCCGCCAACTGGAAACCTTCGGCAAGAACATTATCTTCTTCTACGGCGGCCGCGCTCCCGCGGTGGAAGGCAGTTTCAACTCCATGAAGTGGTTCAATCTCACGTATGACGACTATCTCGCCATCAGGAACGAGTCCACTCTTGCCGTCAACATCGCCCCGCTGATCGCACGCGATGACATCCGCGCCGTCAGCGACTACACCAGCACCAACGGCCAAGTCTCCGGCGTTCCGCCCGTCTTCAACCAGGTGCGTACCATCCCGTTGCAAGTCGGACGCTGGATCAACGACGACGATAACGACCAGCGCCGGCGCGTCTGCGTCCTGGGCCGCGAAATGACGCGCAATCTTTTTCCCGGACGCCCCGCCGTTGGCAACACGATCTTGCTCAACGGCGTTCATTTCGAAGTGATCGGCATGCTCTCCATGATTGGCAACGAGGAGCAGAACTCCACCAACATTCGCATCTTTGTGCCCTTTAATACCATGCGCGAGCTCTTTCCTCTGAAAGGCGACAATTCGAAAGAAGGTCACGCTATATCGTTCATTAACTATCAGCCGCGCAGCTTCGACGAAAACGAAGACGCCAAAGCTGAACTCCATCGCATTGTTGCCCGCAACCACGGCGGCTTCAACCCTAACGGAAAAGACATCTGGGAAGAGTGGGACACGGTTAAGAATCAAAAAAACATGGACAAGATTTTCACCGCGATGGACTGGTTCCTCGGCGGCGTAGGTTTGATCACGCTGGCACTGGGCGCAATCGGCATCATCAACATTATGCTGGTTGCGGTCACCGAGCGCACCCGCGAGATCGGATTGCGCAAAGCCTTGGGCGCGACCACCCGCAATATTCTCTTCCAGTTCTTTTTGGAAGGCGCATTCCTCACGTTGTTAAGCGGAGCGCTTGGAGTGGGTGCTGCAACTCTCGTCGTCCACTTGCTCTCGGGAATAAATCTGCCCCCAGGATTCGATACGCCGCGCATCGTTCCGATATCCGCCATTGCCGCTGTGCTTTCACTAACCATAGCCGGCATTACCGCGGGACTCTATCCGGCCCGCAAAGCGGCCATGCTCGAACCGGTAGAAGCTTTGCGGCAGGAATAATCGCGACGGCTTGGCAATGGACTAATTATGACGCAAGATCTTTTGAAAGAAGCCTTCGGCGCCATGCAATACAATCGCCGCCGCACCGCGCTCACCATGCTCGGGATGGCATGGGGCATTGCTACGGTCGTCATTCTGTTGGCCTTCGGATCGGGCTTTGGACAAGCCATCGGCATTATCTTCAGCTCATGGGGAATTGATGTCATCGGAGCTTTCCCTGGCCGCACTTCTCTTCAAATCGGAGGCGCCAAGGCGGGCACGGAAATCCGCCTTCAGCTCGC
The DNA here is from genome assembly GCA_963818235.1 of uncultured Acidobacteriaceae bacterium. Taxonomy (GTDB): domain Bacteria; phylum Acidobacteriota; class Terriglobia; order Terriglobales; family Acidobacteriaceae; genus Sulfotelmatobacter. The sequence continues at coordinate 658,829 of CAWFRI010000002.1, read as the reverse complement.
CGATGTGGATTACATCCGCAACGAAGTGCCCATGGTCAAAGGCGTCACTCCCATTTTCGACAAGCAAAACGGCGCGACCATCCAGCATGATACCCGTACGTTTACCAACCTTTTCCTCACCGGAGTCTACCCTGTTTACGAGCGGATCCGTGGTTTCTCAATCGCCACGGGGCGCGGCCTCAGCGAGGAAGATCAACTCCAGCGCGCCCGGGTGGCCGTAATTGGCGACGAAGCGCGGCGCAGACTTTTCTCCGGCGAGTCGCCGCTCGGACAATCCATCCGCATCAACGGTATCAGTTTTGAGGTTGTGGGCGTATATCAGCGCAAGGTTCAGGATGGCGACAACAACGACAACAGCTTTGTCGTCATCCCCTTCAGCACCATGGGCGATCTCTATAACACCAAATACATTACCGGCATCTTTATGGATTACGAAGGCGAGAACCACCAGCAACTCACTCGCGTGGTTCGCTCCGTATTGGCCGGACACCACAACTTCCGCCCCGACGACCGCCGCGCCGTGTTCATGGCCGATTTCAAACAAGACTTCGACGAGTTCTCAACCGTAACCACCGCCCTCAAAATTCTGCTCGCCTTCATCGGCGCACTGACTCTCGGCATCGGCGGCATTGGCCTGATGAACATCATGCTGGTTTCGGTGCAGCAGCGCACCCGCGAAATCGGCATCGAAAAAGCTATGGGCGCGGACAAGGGTCACATCCTCTTTCAGTTCCTCGCCGAAGCCCTCGCCATTACTTTTGCTGGAGGCCTCGCTGGAATCGCCATCGCTTACATGATTTCCTGGACGGTCGGCGCACTACCCCTGATGAGTGCGTTCGGCGACAACCTTCAAGCCGGCGATATCCACCTCACCATTAACGTGAGCAGTCTGGTTGTGGCGACGATCATTCTTAGCCTCGTCGGTATCATCAGCGGCATGGTCCCCGCCATTCACGCCGCGCGACTGGACCCGATTGAGAGCTTGCGGTACGAATAATACTGCTGCGCCTTACTGCATTAAGGTGATCCCGCTTAACACCGTTTGCTGCTTGGCAATCAGCGACTGCACCCCTTGCCGCGCGTACGCCATCATCTTCGCAAATTGCGCTTCGTCGAAGGCTTGCCGCTCCGCCGTTGCCTGCACTTCGACCATCTTGTATCCGGCCGTCATTACGAAATTCATATCGACATCAGCTCGCGAGTCTTCCTCGTAGCAAAGGTCGAGCAGGATTTCTCCATCCACAATTCCTACGCTCACTGCCGCCACAAAATCCCGCAGAGGAACCGACGTCAGAGTTCCCGCCTCCACCAACTTTTCCAGCGCCAGCCCCAGCGCTACAAACGCACCAGTAATGGAAGCTGTTCGCGTCCCTCCGTCAGCCTGAATTACGTCGCAATCAATCCATATCGTCCGCTCGCCCAGTCGCGTCAAGTCAGTCACGGCCCGCAGGGAGCGACCAATCAACCGTTGGATTTCATGCGTCCGCCCACTCTGCCGTCCCTTCGATACCTCGCGCGAGGTTCGCGTCAAAGTGGCGCGTGGGATCATCGCGTACTCGCTTGAGATCCACCCCTTGCCTGTGTTGCGCATGAACTGCGGCACCGTCTCTTCGATGGACGCGGTGCAAATCACTCGCGTATTACCTACCTCAATTAACACCGACCCTTCCGCGGTGGTAATGAAATCGGGCACGATTGAAACCGGGCGTAGTTGATCGGGAGTGCGATTATCTGAGCGATAGAACATAAGCGAAGATTGTAAACGATACTGCTGCACCGATTGCGAACTTCTCGCTATCAGCAGCCGGGGGATATGTGATTCGAGTCATATCTGACAAGCCTTTACAAAACTCATCACAGCTTTTCGATTCTGCACCAATCTCTATACAACTTCTCGGTCCGCTTGCGGTTCACTATGATGAGAGCCGATGGCAGGGCTCTAACAGCGCCGCAGAACGGAAGGCCTTCGCCTTCAGGAGGTATCACTGATGTCTCCGAAGCTTCGTCTTTTCTCACTCCCATTCCCCACCAAAACAACAATCCAACATAACCTGAGACTCAGTACGCTGATATTTTTCTCAGCCTTATTCATCTCTACAACTTGTCCAGCCCAGCAAACAACCTCGAAACAGCCGGGGCCACAATCACAAAATACGGTCGCATCGGCAAATCCCGCTTCCAACGTGACAACCGTCACGATTCCAGCCGGAGTCAATATTGCCTTGGTGCTCACGCATCCGATCCAGAGCAGAAACATCCATCGCGGAGACGATGTGTACGCCCAAGTCGTTTCGCCCGTGACAGCGGGCAACGAAGTCGTGATTCCCGCGGGAACGCTGGTACAAGCTAAAGTTGACAAACTCGGACGCAACGGAAGCCGGGGAGAACTCACGCTGCAATCGATGTCAGTGATTTTTCCCGACGGTTATGTCGCCCCGGTTGCTGGCCCCCTAACGTGGCAAAGCGACCAAGGATATGCGCTGAAGGACCCGGGAAGTGGCCGGGGAGCCGCTGCCTTTGGTTTTCTTGGCGGAGGCGCGGGTTTAGGCGCTTTGATCGGTCATTCCGTGGGCAGTTCGCAATCGACGGTCACCACCACCGTACCTCCCGGGTGCACTGTCGGTTTTCCGACTTGTCTCTCTTCTAGCATGGTCGTTCCTGGGAGAAAAGGAATCGACACCGGAATCGGCGTGACCGTAGGAGCGGCCGCTGGCGCCATTGGCGCGCTCGTGCTGTTGGGAAGCTCGCATCACTTCTTCCTGGACGTGGGCGCTCCGATCGAGACGGTTTTATCGCATCCTCTAACACTAGAAGACGATCAAGTTAGCCAGGCGATAAAGGATTCGGAACAAACACCGGTTCCCGAGCAACCAATCGCGGCGCGTCCCGTCCCACCGCCCGTGACGAATACCGGAACCTGCTGGACCCCAGGAACTCCTGGCACTCCCGGCACTGATATTCCCGGGACGCCTCCTATCGGCAATTCACCTGGAACTCCTTCAATTCACATTCCCGGAATACCGCCCACTCCGCCTACGCCGTACCCATGCCCATAGAAGCGGCCTTGCCGATCACCCAGCGGAGAGTTTTCCTGAACTCTCCGCTGGGTTACACTCATGCTCGTATCCAAAAATGACCGACGAAGAAAAAAAACAAAGCCCGAAATCCAACGACCGAAGCCCGACTCTGATCGCGCAACCCACGCGCATTCAATCCGCCGGCAACAAGCCCAAACTCATCGATGAATACATTGGACGAGTCAACTCCCAAACCTCGGCTGCCAGCGTCGCCCACATGCGCAGTCCTGCGGGCTGGCTCGAACCCGGCCAGACCCCAGAGTTTGACGAGTTCACCATCGTTCTGAAAGGGACACTGCGCGTCGAGCACAAGAACGGTTCGCTTGAAGTGACCGCCGGACAAGGAATCATCGCGCATGCCGGAGAATGGATACACTACTCCACTCCTCACGAAGGCGGAGCCGAATATATCGCCGTTTGTCTGCCCGCCTTTTCTATGGAGACAGTACATCGCGACCAAGGCTGAAATCCATTCAATAGAATAACTTCATGCCCCATCGCTCCGTAGCCGTCTTCGATCTCGGTGGCGTTCTCATTGACTGGAACCCGCGCCACCTCTACCGCAGGCTTTTCAATGGCGACGATGCCGCCATGGAGCACTTCCTCACCACGATCTGCACCCCCTCGTGGAATGCTCAGCAAGATGCGGGGCGACCTTTCGCCGAGGCTTGCGCCTCCCTTAAGCTAGACTATCCCGGCCACGCCGAGCTAATCGATACCTGGATCGAACGCCAGTCAGAGATGATTGCGGGACCGATCCAAGGTACCGTCGATATCCTGGCGGAATTGCGCGACCGCAGAGTTCCTCTCTATGCCCTCAGCAACTGGTCCGCGGAAACTTTCTCTCTATCGCTAAAGCGATTCGATTTCCTGAGTTGGTTCAAAGGGATTCTGCTCTCTGGCGATGTGCGCCTGCTCAAACCTGATCCACGAATTTTTCAGGTTTTCTTTGAAACTCATGCCGTCGATCCCGCCGACACCGTCTACATTGACGACCTCAAGCCGAACGTGGACGCTGCGGTCGCCCTCGGCATGCATGGCATCGTCTTCACCGACCCTCCCGCACTGCGCAACGAATTGGTGAAGCTGGGATTGTTGGCGCCGAGGGTGCTAATCGATCAGGTGCAAAGTGTGCAAATCGATCACTCTGCCGCGTGGGTCACCGATCTTGAACGCGCCCGCGCCTTCTACGAACGATGGTTCAAAGCTACGCCTGGCCCCCAATATTCAAGCTCGACGCATGATTTCAAATCCTATTTTCCCTCGCTGGGATCCGGTGCGCGCCTGGAACTGATGGCATCGCCGGCTGAATCGCCTCGCCCCGCTCATCTCGCCCTCTCCGTTGGCTCGCGCGACGCGGTGGATCATTTGATCAAAGAGATGCAAGCCGAAGGCGTTCGCGTCGTCAGCCCACCACGCCTCACCGGAGACGGATATTATGAAGCGGTGATCGCCGACTCCGAAGGCAATCTCCTGGAAATCACGGCGTAGAATTCTTATGTCTTTCTGTCCATACCGCCACGCCCTCGGCCCGACTTCCCCACCACTCGCTTTTCGCGCGCCTTCGACGACTCCTCACTTCCAGTTTTCTTACCCAAAGCCTTCCCAATAGCCTCCTCCACCGCCCGCAACTCGTCTTTCCTCCCTAGCCGTCGTGATCGTTTGCTCATACCTTCATCATGTCACACATGCAGCCGCCAGTTGGACAGCGAAGGCGACTGCCGAACTTAACCTCTTCACTCCCACTCAATCGTACCCGGAGGTTTCGAGGTAATGTCGTACACTACGCGGTTCACTCCCTTCACTTCGTTCACAATCCGCGTGGAAATACTCTTTAGCACTTCGTGGGGGAGCTCCACCCAATCCGCGGTCATCCCGTCTTCCGAGCTCACCGCGCGCACCGCGCAGGTGTACGCGTATGTCCGCATATCGCCCATAACACCGACCGACATGACTGGCAGAAGCACGGCGAATGACTGCCATACTTTGTTGTAGAGTCCCGCGCTCTTGATCTCGCTTACGACAACCTCGTCGCACTCCCGCAGCAAGGCCAGCCGCGCGGGCGTAACTTCGCCAAGAATACGAACGGCGAGCCCAGGTCCGGGGAACGGCTGCCTCTGCAAAATCTCCTCTGGCATTCCTAAATCGCGGCCGATCTTGCGGACTTCATCTTTGAATAAGTCTTTCAGTGGCTCGATTAATTTCAACTTCATTTTTTCCGGCAAGCCGCCGACATTGTGATGCGACTTGATTACCTGCGACGGCCCGCGCACCGATCGCGATTCGATCACATCCGGATAGAGAGTTCCCTGAACCAGATAGTCGACGCTTCCCTCTTCCTTGGCGATACGATGCGCTTCATCGTCGAAAACGGCGATAAACTCGTTTCCGATAATCCTGCGTTTTTTCTCCGGCTCGCTCACACCCTTAAGCTTGTCGAGAAAGCGATCAGTCGCGTCGACCGCATCCAGCCTGAGCCCGAGTTTGTCGCGCAATGTCTGCTGCACTTTCTCAAATTCACTCTTGCGCAGGACGCCGTTATTCACGAAGATGCAAGTCAGGCGCGGCTTGCCGCTAGCATCGCGCAGGGCGCGGTCTACCAGCACAGCCGCAACTGAGGAATCTACTCCGCCCGAAAGCGCGCAGATCGCGTTCCCGTTCCCTACCTGCTGCCGCACCTGCTCGACCGTCGAATCGATGAAATGCTGTGGCGTCCACAAGGGCTTTGCTCCGCAGATGTGAAAGATAAAATTACGGAGGATATCCGTACCGTTCCGCGTGTGATGCACCTCCGGATGGAACTGCACCGCAAACCATTGCTTGGCCACGTTCTGAATTCCTGCAACCGCATGGGCGGTTTTTGCCGTCAGCTCAAATCCGGGGGGCAGCTCCAGCGCTTCATCCCCATGCGACATCCAAACCGGCTGACGTTTGGCCAAGCCCTGGAACAATACGGAATCAGCGACGATGTCGATCTCCGCGTGCCCATATTCTCGCTTGTTCGCTGGCCGCACCTTTCCGCCCAGGGTGTGCACCATGAACTGCAACCCGTAACAGATGCCAAGTACCGGCACGCCCAGTTCGAAAAAGCCAGCGTCTGCCGGTGGTGCGTCTTTGTCATAGACCGACCACGGCGCACCCGAGAGCACAATACCGATGGGAGTGCAGTTCTTCACTTCCTCCAGTGAGGCGGTGCATGGGAGAACGACGGAAAAAACGTTCTGTTCACGGATGCGGCGCGCGATGAGCTGCGTATACTGCGCGCCGAAATCAAGGATGACGATGGATTGGTTGAGAATGGATTGTGTTTCCACGGATGAGTTTCTCAAATCGGGTGGCTTGTGTAAAGGCTGGAGCTAAACTTTGTTGGAACTAAACTTAATTCCCTGCAGCAAAGTTTGAAAGGTCGCTCAGGATCGGTTCGTCGCGGTCGATGGCGCTTTGAGCACGCACGATATTTTCGTGCGGCTCGGCTGGCAGATTCGGCTCCGGCACCACCACATCGTCCGAGATTTCGGCGATGCACAGGTAACCGGCGAGGCGCGCTATGTAGAGCCAGTCCACAACCGCAAAATAGGCCAGCGCTACAACGATAACCCCTGCGATCACGAACCGCGACGGCGCGACACGGATGAATGCGAGGGGCAGCGAAACTGCGGTCGCGGCAATGCTGAAGGCGACGAGATGCGCGAGGCCAGTCCAAGTGCTTACCGCAAGAACCGACCCAGTACGCTCTCGTGCGGCAGAGACCGCTGCCGAAAGCGAGCCCAGTGCGTTTTTTCCGTCGCGGACGGCATATATTCCGGCCAGTGACAGCCACCAGTTCAGCGCCCAACCAGACATGCAAATCAATGCGGCTAGGGGAAGAAAGAGAAAGACTTCGAGGCTGGGTCGAGTATTCCCATGCACTGAAACAAAGCCGGCAAGAATGACCGCACCGCCGAAAGCAAGAATCATTGCCAGCGCCACGGCGGCACGCAAGAAGCTTAAGTCGATTAAGGCGCGGATTGGCCGAGGCCTTACTCCACCGCATAATTCGGGAGGGCTCGCAAGAGCAGCGTCTTCACGGAAGTAGGCCAGCAGAGCGCGCACTATTGCCACACGCCCTATGGAAGCGGTGACGATCCATAGCAACAAAAGCGCCAATGCTGCAAACAGAGCCGCTAATATGGCGCGGTCCAGACTGCCGCGAAGGATATGTGCAATCGCTTTCCCCACGAGCATGGGCTGCCTCGTGGACAAGAGAATCGAGTCTGCGGTGTCCACGGGCAACGTGTCCAGATACTCAATGCAATAAAAAACGAACAAGGCTATGGTAGTTGCGCCAATGGTCCAGCGCCACGCAATCTCGGCAAAAGTGAGCGAGGGGCGGCGAAAAGCGGCGCGGAAGCCTTGGATGGTGGGTGAGGGCACAGACATTAGTTTCGCTCGTTGATTAGAATACCCCACCTGTCAAAAAGCCTGATGGGACCCGGCAAATCAGGAGCCGGATCTTCAAGAAACTTTACATACATCGTGACACGATACTTGCATCCAGCTCGCGGGAGCGAGCATCTGTTTATGTAAGCAGGCTTAGTTGCTTACCAGGAGGAATAGACAATGAAGTTTTTACAATACTCGGCTTTGTTCGCCATCGTAGCGTTCGCTTTGTCGATCAGTGCATTCGCCAAAGACAATCATTCCGGAAAGTTTACGCTGTCCGATCCTGTTCAAATTGGGTCGATGCAACTTGCTCCCGGAGCCTATAAGGCGGAATGGACCGGTCCGGCGAACGATGTAAAGGTTGACATCATTCGCCACGGAAAAACTGTCGCCACGACCGAGGGAAAGATTCAGGAACTCCCGAAGCCCCTCAGCCTATGATGCGGTTCTCACCAAGACACTTCCGAACAACGAAAAGGCGCTGGATGAGATTCAATTCGGGAACCATACCGAAGCCCTGATTATAGGAGGAGAATGAGGAGAATAACGAGACTTGGCTTTACCGGACAGGCCCGTAAGAGTGCGGGCCTGTTTATTGTGCGATATCACTTCACGACTATATTCACCAGCTTACCGGGAACGTAGATTTTCTTGACAATCTGCTTGCCGGTAATGATGGATCGCACCTTCTCCTCGGCTAATGCATGTTCGAGAACGTACGACTCGGTGGCGTCCGCGGGTACTGTGATGCGCCCGCGCAATTTGCCATTTATCTGTACGGGAATTTCCAGCTCTTCTTCTTTCGCGAGCTCCGCATCATATTTGGGCCAGGGAGCTTTGAGCAAATTGCTCTTTTCGCCGAGCATCTCCCAGAGTTCGTGAGCGAGATAGGGAGCGAAGGGCGCGAGCAAGAGTACTAGGTCTCGTTTAACTTCGGCAAGCACGGACGATGGGATGTCGTATCCTTCCACAAACTCGCCCGTGGTGGGGTTATTAATAGATGGACTTCCTAACACCCATCGACCGGCATCGTTCAAAAGCTCCATAACCGCCGAGATACAGGTGTTGAAGTGCCAGCGTCCTTGAAAATCATCGGTCACGCGCTTGATAGTCTGGTGGAGCTTGCGCTGAACGCGACGAGCCTGCGGATTCGATTGCACCGGAAGTGTCGTTTGTTTCTCAGTTACGAAGCGATATACGCGCCCTAAGAATCTTTGAATACCCTCGATGCCAGAATCCTGCCAGTCGAGGTCGCGGTCCGGCGGTGCGGCAAACAAGCTGTAAAGGCGCGCGGCATCGGCTCCGTAACGCGCCACCATTTCGTCAGGACTGACAACATTGCCCAGACTCTTCGACATTTTTGCGCCATCTTTGATTACCATGCCCTGGGTGAAAAGGCGTTCGGCAGGTTCGTCATTCTTGACCAAGCCGAGATCGCGCATGAACTTGGTCCAGAAGCGCGAGTAGATCAAATGCAGGATGGCGTGCTCGACGCCGCCAATATATTGGTCGATGGGAAACCAGTACTGCGCGGCCTTCGAGTCAAACGGGGCCTGGCCGTTGTGTGCGTCAGTGTAACGATAAAAATACCAGGACGAATCGACAAAGGTGTCCATGGTATCGGTTTCGCGCCGTGCCGGGCCGCCACACTTTGGGCAGGTCGCGTTAACGAACTCCGGCACTCTGCCTAGCGGCGATCCCATAGCATTGGCGATATCGACATTTTCCGGCAAAATGACCGGCAAGTCTTTTTCCGGTACGGGAACAATGCCATCTTTTTCGCAATAGAGCATAGGAATCGGCGTGCCCCAATAGCGTTGGCGCGAGATTCCCCAATCTTTCAAGCGGTAGGTCGTGGTCGCTTTGCCAAAGCCTTTTTCTTCGGCGTGTGCGGACATTTTTTTGATGGCCTCCGCGCATTCGAGTCCACAGTAAGGCCCTGAGTTGATCAACATGCCGTCGTGTCCGAGGTAAGGGAGCGGCGGCTCGGCCATAGTTTCTTCCGGGTCATTGGAGATAGGAAGAACCACAAGCCGGATTTCGAGCTTGTACTTTTTCGCGAATTCGAAATCGCGCTCGTCATGGGCAGGGACGCTCATGATCGCGCCCGTGCCGTAATCCATGAGGATATAGTTGGCCACCCAAACCGGAATCCTTTCTCCATTGAAGGGATTGATGGTATAGCGACCAGTGGCGACGCCGTGCTTTTCAATCTCGCCGATGTCTCCGGTTTCTTTGGCTTTGCGCTGCTCGGCGATGAGCTGGTCGACTTTGGCACGGAGATCGGGATTGGACGCTGCGAGATCGGCAACGATGGGATGTTGCGGCGCGAGTTGCACCGAAGTCGCGCCGAAGATGGTATCCACGCGGGTAGTGAAGACGGTGATAGTGGAACCCGCCGGGCCAAAGCCGGTGTGCGGTTGCGAGTAGTCGAGCTTGAAATCGACCAGAGTGCCTTCGCTGCGACCGATCCAGTTGCGCTGCATAGTGCGGACTTTTTCCGGCCAGCCGCCAAGCTTTTCGAGATCACGCAAAAGCTCGTCGGCGTACTTGGTAATGCGCAAGAACCATTGTTCAAACTCACGCTGCTCTACCAGCGTATCTTCGTGGCGCCAGCAACAACCGTTCACAACTTGCTCGTTGGCAAGAACCGTGGCGCACTTGGAACACCAGTTGACTCTGCTCTTTTTGCGATAGGCCAACCCCTTTTCATAGAACTTGAGGAAGAACCATTGATTCCACCGGTAGTAATCGGGCAAGCATGTGGTGACTTCGCGCGACCAGTCATAGCCGAAACCAAGGCGCTTCATCTGAGCCTTCATCTTCGCGATATTTCCGAGTGTCCACTGGCGCGGCGGAGTGTTGTTCTGGATGGCGGCGTTTTCCGCAGGCAAGCCGAAGGAATCCCATCCCATGGGATGAAGAACGTTGTAACCGTTCATCCACATGTAGCGCGCGAGGGCATCGCCAATCGAATAGTTGCGCACGTGCCCCATGTGCAGCACGCCCGAGGGGTAGGGCAACATTTCGAGGACGTAGTACTTCTTTTTCGCAGAGTCGGCAGCATCGGCGGCGTAGAGCTGAGAATCAGCTTGCCAGCGTTCAAACCATTTGGTTTCGACGCGCTGGGGGTTATAGCGCTCGTCGTTAGGACGCTCTTCATTCCCACGCACATCATTGCCACGCACATCGGCGGGCTGGTTCGTTCCAACGGTAATTGTTTCCTGCAACTTGTCTTGCGGCATAGGAGATCTTAAGCGTTTGAGAGTAAACCTTAGATTTTACAATGAGGCGGCGCGGAAGTGGGCCGAAGATCATTTGCTGGAGAACAGGCACATTGAAATACATGCGCCAAATTCATTTCTTGGGCGAGCCGGGAGCTTGCGACATTGGCAGCTTGTTGTAATCCTGGGCATGTGCGCGCAGTCCGAATTCTGAAGTGCTTTTCGTGTACCCAGCCACCAACTGTTCCTGGTAATGATCGAGAAAGAAGTCGAAAGGATCGCGCGGATCCATGTCGATCATAATCAGATCGGAATCGTGCATAGTAAGTTTGCCGAAGCGCATATCGCCATGACGGAAGGCTATGTAGTTCCCCGGTTGGTGCGGAGCCGCGTTTGCGGCCTGCGACTGCCCGAAGACTTGCACGATGTCGTTGCCTTGAATCCGAACCGCCGTGACTTTCCCGCGAATATGCGGAGGCGGAAGAATTTGTTCGGGATCGAGGATCAAGTCATCTTTTTGGACGGTGATGCCGCGAACCTTATTGGTGTTAATGAGGCGCGTCAGGTCAACGCCCAGCAAATCCAAGAGACCCTTGACTGGTAAATGAGCGGCTTTGATGTGATTGGTATGGAGCCGGATTCTACCGTCGGATTCCGCGGAGATAGTTCCCGTGGCTTCAAAGGTGACGCCAGCTTTCTGAGGCAGTTTGCCTTTGATGACGAGTTGGTTGTTCTTACTTTCGATGCCGATGTCCTTGATCGGAGCGTTGGCGAAAGAAAACACATTCTCGTTCAGCACCTCGGCCAGCGAACCGCAGCTGATAGCAATTTCGGCCGAGGTCAGGACGAGGGAAAATGAATTCTTATCGTCGAAAGTAACTAAGCTGGATGGTTTCGTTGGCGTGAGTTTCCCGTCGAGGCGGACAATGTGGACGGCCACCCGATCAGTGTAGTGATACAGGACATTCTTCATGGCAATCTGTACGGCTTGTGCGTCCGACGCTTCGTCCGCCCGACCTGCGGCTGTCTGGCTCCGCACAGGACCGGAAGTCACTACAACGATGACTACCAGGAGAACACCGAGGAAGCTCTTCCGATCGTCATGAGCTTTGGATGCCGTGGTATGCAAAACCGTCAGGTTAAAGCGACAAGCTTCTTCAGAGCATCAACGTTCCTGCGGTCATCGCCCGGTTCTTCGATTGGAGTTTCGGCAATAAAGGCGGCATGGGCTAAGCGAAGATCGTTAAGCAGAATGCGGAACGGTTCGAGGCCGATGGTTCCCTTGCCAATCTGTTGGTGGCGGTCGAGCTTCGATCCGCACGGCGCCTTGGCGTCATTGCAGTGTATGACTTTCACATTGTTCAGGCCGATAGTGGAATCGAGCTGTTGCAAAGTCCGATACATGCCCTCTTCAGTGACGATGTCGTAGCCGGCGACATGCGTGTGGCAGGTATCAATGCAGGCGGCAATGGGCACGACGCAGCGCAGGTGGTCGATGACTTCGGCGACCTGCTCGAAGCCGCCTCCGAGCGAAAATTCAGAGCCCGCGGTGTTTTCGATAAGGATCGTCAGCCCCGATTGTGCCAAGTCGAGATTCTGGGTGGCGGCTTCGATGGCGGCAGCGGTTTGGAGCAAGCCAGTTTCGCGGTGGGTGCCGCGAAAGGATCCGGGATGCAGTACGAGATAATCGGCGCAAACGGTGAGAGCGCGCTCGACTTCGCCGCGAAAAGCTTCGATGGATTTCTTCAAGAATAGCGGATTCGTACTGGCCAGATTCACCAGATAGTTGGTGTGAATGACCAGCGGCTTAAGATCATATTGGGCGCGCAGACAGCTCATCTCCTCGCATTGCAATTCGCTCAACTCGTAGGGCGCCCATTGACGTGGACTGGAAGAAAAAATCTGCAGTGTGTTGCAGCCGAGGCGGTACGCGCGTTCGGCGGCATTGTGGATTCCTCCGGCGGTGGAGGTGTGGATGCCAATACGGCGGGAAGTGAGGCTGGGTGGGCGCTTCGGTGCGGGACGACCGAGGATATCTTGTTCGCGAGCCATGGAACGGGGCATGAGAGAAGGATACGCGGACGGACAAGCAGCCGTCCGGACACTAATTCGTTCAACCGTTAGTTCATCGTGATTACGGCGCGAAAGCGAACTTTGCCTTCGGCAACGCGGTCGTAGGCTTTGGCAATGTCGTCAAGTCTATATATTTCCTCCACAACTTTCACTTTGCCCTGGCAGCGATGTCGAGAGCTTCGTAAAGATATTCTGGACCGTTCTGCGAGGAGCCCATCAGGCGGACGCGCTTGAACATGAGTTCGGGGTTGTAATTTAGGGGCTCGTTGCCGACCCCCATCAAAATGATGCGGCCATCGGGGCGCATACCTTTGGCCGCGTCGGCAGTGGCGGACCAGGAGTTGGAGGTAGCCAGCAACACGTCGGCGCCACCCGCGGTCATCAGCTTTTCGCCGCTCTCGACGACTTCATCGGCGCCTATGTCGCGAATCATTTTTTCCTTGTCTTTAGTTTTGGTGACGGCGATAGTGTCGAAACCTGATGCTTTAGATATTGCAGCGCGAGATGGCCGAGGCCTCCGATGCCAACAACGGCAACACGCTCGTGGGGCTTGGGATCGGCTAGCCGTAAGCCGCTCCACACGGTATAGCCGGCACAGAAAATCGGCGCGGCCTGCTCGTAGCTAAGTGCGTCCGGAATGAGCATGGTGGCATCCGCGAAGGCGAGCATGAATTCGGCGTGGCTACCCTGGCTTTAGATGCCCGTGGAAATATTGTTCTGGCACAGTTCTTTTTTGCCGCGCAGACACCATTCGCAGCGTCCGCAACCACGCTGCACCCAGCCGACTCCCACACGGTCTCCAACTTTGCGGGTGGTAACGCAGGGGCCGAGTTCAACGATCTCGCCGACCGGCTCGTGACCCAGCACGCGAGGAAACGGCAAGGCAAACAGACCGTGGGTCAGATGAACGTCGGTGTAGCAAAGGCCGCTGGCTTGAATCTTAATGACGACTTGGTTGGGGCCGGCTTTGGGCGTTTCCCACTGCTTAACCTCCCACTTGCCGTTTATGGAGGGTACGACTGCTGCTTTCATGAGGGAGTCTCCAGAAGAGTTTAAATCTCGCTGTGATTGGATGCCGCCGCAGGCTCCGAGACTCAGGTCTACGCCCGGTCCAATGGATTTCTTTGTGGCGTGATTGCCCCACCGACGCCGGCAACAGTAGACTTGATGGGCTGACCGCCGTGTAGAGGTAAGGATAGCTCGCATAGTTCGTTGTAGTTTCGCAAAGGAGAACTTATGTTAGTCGTTATGAAGGCGCATGCAACCGAAGAGCAGATACGCGGCGTCTGCGAAAAAATCGAAAAGCTAGGATATCGAGCCCATGCCATGCCCGGGGCGCAACGGACCGCCATCGGTATTACCGGAAATAAGGGCGAGGTAGAGCAAGGCACGCTGGAAGAAATGGCAGGCGTGCAGGAAGTCATCAAGGTTTCGAAACCCTATAAGCTGGTCAGCCGCGATATTAAGGAAAACAATACGATCATCCGCTTTGCCGGAACGGCAGCAACTATTGGCGGACCCGGGCTGGCGGTTGTGGCGGGACCATGCGCCATCGAAAGCCGTGAGCAAGCCTTTGCCGTAGCCGAGCGGGTACATCGCGCAGGAGCGCAGTTTTTTCGCGGTGGAGCTTACAAGCCGCGAACTTCCCCTTATTCGTTTCAAGGACTGGGCGAGGAAGGTCTGCGCATCATGGCAGAAATCCGCGAGCAGTTTGGGATGAAGATTATCACCGAGGCGATCGACAACGAATCGCTCGATCTGGTGGAAGAGTATGCGGACATGATCCAGATCGGAGCGCGGAACATGCAGAATTTCTCTCTGCTGAAGCGCGCCGGACGGGCGAAGAAGCCCGTGCTGCTGAAGCGGGGCATGTCGGCAACGCTGGAGGAATTCCTGATGGCCGCGGAATATATTCTTAGTGAAGGCAATTACAACGTAGCGCTGTGCGAGCGCGGCGTGCGCACCTTTGCCGACCACACCCGCAACACGCTCGACCTCAGTCTCATACCGGCGGTACAGAGGTTGAGTCATCTGCCGATTTTTGTCGATCCCAGCCATGGAACAGGCAAGCGGAATAAAGTTACGCCCCTGTCGCGTGCCGCAGTGGCCGTGGGCGCGGACGGATTAATGGTGGAAGTGCACAACAAACCTGATGAAGCTATGTCGGACGGCCCACAGTCGCTGTTTCCCGATCAGTTCGACGAACTTATGAAGCAGGTACGGCTCATCGCGGCAGTAGTTGGAAGAACAGTGCCGGAAATCGGAGTGACGGAGACGGTGGGGGTGAAGTAGCACCGGAAACTGAGTTCTAGAATTCCCAAATCTCTACAACATTTGGCGTTTTAGTTCGATTTCCATTTGCAATTTCTATCATTTACATCGCGTGCGTTCGTTTCCGCCAGCTGTGCAAAGAACTGTAAAGTTGATGGCTTTTTGGCAGGCGCTGAGACAATCTAGAGTCTGCTGTAGTAGTTCGGATCGAAACTCGAACGTCGGTCACCAGATGTGCCTCGCTTCAGATGGCAGATTAGGGGATTGCGTAACTTAGTGAGAGACTGGCTTATGTTTTGCAAAGGTCGTCGTTCAAGACTGAAGACAATCGTTCTGGCAGCGGCGCTACTGGCATACCCCAGCGCGATGTTCGCCCAGCATGGCGGTGGCGGGCATATTGGGGGTACCGCAGCGGGCGGCGATGGCCTCAGCTCCGGGAATCACGCAAGCGGAATCGACGCCAAGGATGACTTACGCGACTTTCACGAGATCATGGCGGTGCAAGCCAGCAACGAACAGAAAACCGCTTATGCCCTGATGCTTAAGAGCGCGAAAACGGCCGATGCGGAATTGCAAGGATTAATCACATTACTGGGTAAAGGAAGCAATCCCCCCGAGATCGCAAGCCGTGACAAGCATTTCCAGGATGCAGTGGAAATCGCACGGACTTTGAACAAAAGATTTCTCGAAGGCTTCTCCGAAGCCCAAAAAGATGGGCTAAAAGAAATTACCAAGAGACTGGGAAAAGCGGATTCTGAGCTTGGTCAGCAGGCCAAGGCGCTGGATCAGGTAGTTGAAGCAAATGCCAACGGTATTCAGGTAGCAAACTCAGCACAGAATCTGGAACGGGCACTCACCAACTTCGAGCGTGGCCAAAGCGACCTGGGCGAGGAAATGAGCATTGCGGCCAACATCGGCCCCGACACCGCTTTCAATCTTTCCGCAGTGAAGCATACCATAAATCTGGGAGGTCATCCGGTCGCCGTGACCAGTTCCGCCGTAATTTCAAAGCCGGTACCAGAGAGCGGCGAGAACATTTTTGGAGTAAAGGTCACTGCCGACATGTCGGACCTGCAGCGAACGATTGCCGATGTATTGCGAACCCAACTCGAAAAAGCAGAACAATGTGGAGAGCGGATTGCGGTTCAGACAGCGGAACTCACGCCGAACGGGGTGACGGGAGAGGTCACCGCACAATTGCATTATGAGCGCTGGTCGTGTGCCACGATGTTTGGCCGGCAGAATGTGAGCGAAATTGTGGAAGGCATTGGCACGATGGAAGTGATGCTGACGCCCACCGTTGCGGGGGACGGGACATTGCAATTGCAGGCGCGGATTGGCCGCGTAGATGCGGAAGGGTTAGTTGGGGAGTTGCTGCGCACGGGAGCGGTAGGAGAGGCGCTGCGCGATAAGATCTCTGAATCGGTTCTTTCCGTTTTGCGCCAAGGTGGAAGCTTCCAGGCGGCTCTGCCGGCCGAAGTCCAGAGTTATGCGATTCTGAGGAAAGCGCAGTTTCAGGGAACGGGATCGGGCAGGTTGATCGCATTGTTCGACGGAGAAATCCGAGTTTCGAATGAGAATTTGACTGCGTTAACCAGGTTGCTCCAGGAACGGTCGAATCACCCTGCTGGAGAACTGCCGCCGCGGCCTGCACTCATGGCGCGTTAGTTAGAGCTTCGTAACAGGCGCTCTGGTAATCTTGTGCCTTCGAGATTTTTCCTGGAAGCACCCTCTATCTTGCGAAAATTCCTTTTCATTATTGTTTTGCTTCCGCTGATGGGCGCGGCCGGGTGGTGGTATTTCCGCGAACAGGCCCTGCCGGATTATGGTCCCGCCTACCGCGAATATGCCTACGTGAGCAACGGCAAGAGCAACACCGTCAGCGTGATCGACCTGCGAACTTTTGAGCTCGCCAAAACAATCGCCGTGGGTATATCTCCGACCGGCATCGCGCCCAACCACAGGAAAAATGAAATTTACGTTGTGAACTCAGGTTCGAACAACGTCAGCGTGATCGACACCGAAAAAAATGCAGTAGTGGCTACCATTGGGGTCCACGGGCAGCCATATTTTATCGATGTAGCGGAAGACGGCAAACGCGCGTACGTGGCAAACTCGGGTTCGGCGAACGTCTCGGTTATCGATCTGGAGAAGCGTGCGGTACTGGGGAACGTGCGGGTTGGCTCGGCACCAGGATTGGCGCGGGTTACTCCCGATGGGACGACCGTAGTGGTTTCGAATCGCGACGATAACACTGTAACTCTGATCGATCCGACGTTATTGCGCGTCCGAGCAACGCTTCCCGTTTGTCAGCATCCAGAAGATATCGCCATCCTTTCGGATTCGAGCAAGGCTTTTGTCGCGTGTTCCGGCTCATCGCAGGTGGCGTCGATTGCATTGGCGGGAAACAGAAACGGCCAGCCTGCCAGTGATCGGGTCTTGGCCCTGCTCGATGTAGGCCGGACTCCGGTCAGTCTCGCACTGAAGCCGGATGGCGGGGAGATGATGGTCTGCGATTTTGACTCTGACAGTATTTCGATCATTGAAACAGCGAACGATGAAGTGGGCAGCAGTGTACTGATCGGTCAACACCCCGCCCACGGCTTAGTTACGCTCGATAACTCCCGGCTATACGTAAGTAATTTCGGGTCCGACAGCGTGGCGGTCTATGACATCGAGATGGGCAGGCGAATCGCCACCATGCCTGTGGGCAGCCATCCCGAAGGTCTAGCGCTGTCGCAGGATCAGCGGTACCTGCTGGTGCTGGATACTCAGGCAGGCGACGTAACGGTCATTCAGAAGCGCTCAGCGCGGAAGCTGGAGCCTACGGAGTATTCGCTGCTAACTATGATTCCCGTAGGTCTGCAGCCCAACGGAATTGCGGTGAAAGCATTCATGGTAACGGGACCAAATACGAAGTAGGAAGCATTGCTCGAATAATTGAACAAAGCTCAAGATTCTTCGGAGCCTTCCGGCTCCGAGGAATAGGTAAGCGTTTATACGACTGCCGGCTTGGCGCAGAATTTGTCTAGTGCTGCTTTGAGGTCGGCGGCGATCGCCGGAGCTTCGCGGGATTCGATATCGCGGCGCGGCATCATGTACACTAACTGGCCGTCGCGCAGAATCGCAATCGAAGGCGAAGATGGCGGCTGCCCGGTGAAATAACCGCGGGCGCGTTCGGTCGCTTCGGCGTCTTGTCCAGCAAACACGGTGAATGCTTTATCGGGATGTGAAGCCTTCTCCAGGGCCATCCGGACAGCTGGACGCATGCGTCCCGCGGCGCATCCGCAGATGGAATTCACGATAACCAAAGCAGTGCCGGACTGGTCTTTGAGAGCTTGATCGACCGCATCGCCACTACGTAGTTCTTCAATGCCCAGGCGCGTTAACTCTTGTCGCATCGGAATAACCATGATTTCGGGATACATTGATTGCGCTCCTCTGTCGAGTATTTCTGATAACTGTGCGTATCTTGATTTTAGCTCAGAATGGGTGACTCCTTCTGTCTACGAACCCGATTTCTGTAGCGCTTCCTCGGCCGAGCGCGTGTCATCGGGGCTTAGACCGGCTTGCAGCGCGGTCTGCAAGCTATTGTGAGCCTGTGCCGGCTGTCCCGCCGCCAGGTAAGCCATTCCGAGGTGGAATCGGAACTTTGCCACTTGCGGATTTTTTGCGACCGCAACTTCAAGCGCCGGAACGGCAGAATTAAACAGCCCCTGCTTATAGTAGACCCAACCCAGCGTATCGTTGACGGCGGGATCATCCGGCTGCTGTGCTTTGGCTTTCTGCGCCAGATCGAGTGCATCGGTGAGAGATCCGCCATGGTCGGCATAAAGCCGTGCGAGGTTACTTAACGACTGATAGGAATTGGGGTCGACTTTAAGCGCGTCCTGATAAGTTTGGCGAGCGCGGTCGATGTTCCCGACATATTCATAGACCTGAGCGAGAAGAATATAGGTGGGAAGATATTCGGGAAACTTGCTACGCGCCGCTTCGTATTCCTGAATCATTCCCTGAGGCCGATTGGTTGCGGCGTAAATGTGGGCCAGGGCAAGATATCCATTTACATAATACGGATTCAGCGCGAGGGTTTGCTGATAGTTATGCTCGGCACATGGCCAGTCTTTCTGCGCGATGCAGAATTCGGCCTTAGCGACATACAGTTGAAAGGCCTTGGGCTGGGCGGAGATTTGGCGATCCATGCGCAGACCCGCCTGTTTCGTCTTTCCTTCTTTGGCAAAGGTTTCGGCCAGGCCGCTTAACGCCGGAGCATAGTCGGGAGTAATCGCCAGCGAGCTCTCGTAGGCTTTCTCCGCGTCGGCGTAATTACCTTTCATGCTGAAGACTCGACCCAAACGTTCTGGCGGCGCTGGACTACGCGGGTTCAATCCAGCGGCGAGTTCGAATGCCCGCTGGGCCTGATTCAAATCGCCGAGCAAAAGATACGCACTTCCAGCTAGAACATGGGCATCCGACACCCAAAAGCTGGCCGCAATTATCTGACTGGCATAGGCAAGAGCAGAATTTGCATCGTTTTGCTTTAAACCGATGTCTCCAAGCCCGAGCAGCGCTGGCAGATATCCTGGCTGAACGCGTATGGCGTCGCTAAGAGCTTGCTGTGCTTGCGCAGGTTGTTCCTGTGCGAAGCGGACTTGTGCCAGATAAAAATAGACTGCGGGCAAATCGGGAGAATCTCTGATTAGGCCTTCCAGTTCGGCCATTGCTTCACGCAGACGAAAAGCGCCGAGATAACTGCGCGCGCGCAGCAGCCGGAAGCCTGTATCGCGGTGATCTTTATCGCGCGCGTCGATCCATTGGTCGGCGTCCTGCCATCGACCCAATTGCAAATAACATTCCGCGACCTTTCTTGCTGCCGCGTGGTCACTATCATTCCTGCTTACCAGGGCACGAAAACGGTCCAGCGCCGCTGACGCATCGCCATTGCTCAAATAGAAATCCGCGACCGCACGACGTCCATCGGGATAATTCGTTTCATCGGCTTCTATTTGATCCAGCAGCCGTTTCGCATCAGACTGGCGATTGTGCTCCCCATAGAGCGCAGCCAACGCTATGGGTAACTCGACAGCTCTTGGATCTTTGGCGATTCCCTGCTGCAGCATTTGCTCGGCTTTATCAGACGCATTTTGGCCTTTGTAAAAACTTGCCAGATTGATGAAGGTCTGCGGGTCATCCGGTTTGATATCGACCGCACTCTGAAAACTTTTTCCGGCCGCGCCGTACTCCGCATCGAGCAATTGGGCGAGGCCTAGATCTTTATAAGTTTCAGAGTCGCGGGGATTGATGGCCAAGGCTTGGTTGAACTCGTTCTCGGCCGCGATGTATTGTCGCTGGTGAAGCGACACCTGGCCAAGCAGACGGTGAGCTGCGGCATTCTTACTGTCCTGTTGAAGCACGGCATCGGCCTGCTGGTGCGCCTCGGTGTATTGAGTCGAGGAAATCAGCAGATCGCCGAAGTGCAAGCGCGCGTCCAGATTCTTGGGGTCGAGCTCGATCGCATGTGCCAAAGACTGGCGTGCCGCCGTGGGATATTCCTGCTGTATCTGTAGAAGACCCAAACGGTAGTAGGCGTCGGCAAAACCAGGATTGATCTGGATCGCCTGATGATATTCATCCGCAGCCGACGTGAACTGTTTCTGCTCAAAATATTGATTTCCCTTTTCGACGTGCTCCCGAGCGCGGGCGGTGCTGCGGCACGCGGGCAGGAAACTGAAAGCCGCTGCGATCAGCAAGGGAACAATAAATTTTCGCACTACAAAAAGGCGCGGTTGAGTCATTTTTTCCCAGGATTTGCGACAGACCAAGCAAATGTCTGATTTATCGAGAATTATAAGCGATCAAGACGCCTTAAGAAGGCCGCATCTTACAGGCATAAAACCCTATCCGTGGATTGAATGTGAAAAGGCACGGCTAAAAGCCGTGCCTGTATCCATCTAAATTGCCGGACGCATGTTTATTAGAACTTCTCGAAAGCACCTTGAGTTCTAATGTTTACCTTGCTTATCGGCCTCTATTAATTGAGCGACCTTGGAACCGGTTCCCACAGGCTCAATCAGAACCACATGATGCTGGTTCAGGAACATGCGGTCTGGACCGTGCCACTCATTGCCCCGGCGGACCAGCACGCTTGTGACCGCTTTTGTTTCCTGGTTGACCTGGCTTTGAATGTAATACACGTCAGTCAGTTCGGGAAAATCCGCTCCGGCATTGGTAAGTTTGCCGTAGTAAAGCTGGCCGTTGTCGAGTAGCACAGCAGCATACGGAGTCGTAATCTCCGGTCCTTTGCGACTCCCGGTTCGATCACAAGCGGTCAATCCAGCCAACATCACCAAAGCTGCAACCCACACGATCCGCGTCTTCAAGATAATCCCTCGATATAGCAATAGAGTCACGCTCGCCCCGATCTTATCATCGCGCAATTCGGGGGAACACTGGAGGCGTTACCTTGACTGGTACCCGGCGATTGTTGGAGGTTCCCATCCAGCCCAGCGAGGATGGTACACCGATGCTGTGGTTGCCGCCCATCCATCCACTCGAGACCGCCACGTTATTGTGCAGCGCGGGCGAGTTTACTTCGGTTGCGATCTTCGAAACGGTCACTGGCTTGGCGATGGTTCCGATCACCGGCACATGATCCCAGATGCGCAGGTCAGAGCCTCCAGCTACGATTGCGTTGCTGTGTCCCAATCCCGCCACCATGATTGGTTTGGAGGCGATCAGCCTGGCCAGTTTGCTTGTTCCAACCAGGCGGGGTGTGCTGGTTAGCACGGGCGCCTTGCTATTGCCGCTCACGAGCTTGGCAGTTTCGACGATGGGCTGCGACGAAGCAGGCTGGCTCTTCGAGCCCGGTCCCGTCACAGAAGTCAGGGTGAGTACCACTGTGTTGCCAGTGTAAGAAACGGTAAATACATCGGTACCGGAAGTTACGGTTCCGTTGGTAAACGCACCCGTCAGAGTTCCGGTCGTGGTCAGAATTGTGAACTTATCGCCAATGTTGCCACTGTTCAACACAAGGCCATTGACGATCGCTGCGGTCAGCGTGCCACCCAGACTGGTGTTGCCGCTGACGCTCAGCGCGCTATAGGTTCCGGTGGTGAGTCCGCCGATGGATACATTCATCATGCCCGTGGCCAACTGCGTGTAGGTTCCAGTAATTGCCAGCAAGCCGGCCTTGCCGCTATCGCCAACGTTCAGAGTAACCGCGGTCCCGGTTGCATTGCCGACCGTGGTGTTGCCTTTTAGCGAACCCGCCCCGAAGATCGATCCGCCAGTGGCTGTGATGTTCGTGGCAGTCAGAGTTCCATCAACGGTGGTCGTGCCCGCCGTCTGATTGTAGTTGTGGTTGGTTCCGCCCACTGTTAGAGTGCTTCCGGTTTCAACATCTACGGTGCCGGAGTTGGTGAAGTTCGCCGTCGTGGCAGAGGTCAGGCTGGCGTTGCCGGCCAGGGTGAACGTGCCCGTGTTGTTATCGAAGCCGGCAAGCGCGTTGCTGGTACCGTCCTTGACGCTGAATGCAGTTCCGGTCAGGGTCAGGTTCGCGGCGTTGGTAGTGATGCCGCCGTTGGCCGTCTGAAGCTGGAGCGCGCCGCCGATGGTGTAAGTGCCGCTGGCTAAGGTACCGGCGCTCAGGTTGGTGAGAGTGCCGGTCGATACGGTGAATTTGCTGCCGCTGTTAATCGTCAGCGCTCCCGAGTTGGTAAAGCTGCCAACGGTGGAGAAGTTGGCTTTGTCGGCCAGCGTCAAGACATCGGTATTGCTGCTCAGGTTCTTGAGGTCGTTCGTCGTGCCCGTCTGAATCGTGCCACCTTCCAACGTCAACACGGAGGAGTTCGTGGTGATGTTAGCCGCGGCGGTCAGATCCAGGTTGCCGGCCAGAACAAACGTACCGCCGGAAAGAGTGGTGCCGCTGATCTGAGTAAGCGCTGGCGCAGAGAATGTGTCCCCGGCGGCGATGGTGAGTGAGCCAGTGTTACTGAAGCTGGCCGCAGTCGTAGCAACGAGCGTGCTCGTGCCTGCGATCGTAAGGTGCCCGGTGTTGGTCGCGAGCGCGCTGAGGGCATTCGAGGAGCCAGATTTGATCGTGCCGCCCTCGAGAGTCAAAGTCGCGGCATTCTTGGTAATCGTCAGGCCGCTGGTTGTCAGGTCAAGATTACCAGCCAGGATGTAGGTGCCGCCAGCGAGTGTCTTGTTGTTGTTAGCACCGTTGAGTTGGGTCAGCGCCGTGGCAGTGAAGCTGTCACCAGAATTGATGGTCAGCGTGCCGGTGTTGCTAAAGCTGGTGGCCGTCGTGGAAACGTTATTGGCGGCGCCAGCAATCGTAAGGCTCTTGGTGTTGGCAGCCAAGGCGGCCAGCGCATTCGCTGTACCGGACTTGATCGTGCCGCCTTCCAGCGTCAAGGTAGTTGAGTTCGTCGTGACATTGATACCGGTGGTTGTCAGATCCAGGTTGCCACCCAGTACATAAGTTCCAGCCGACAGCGTGCTGCCGGTGATTTGCGCAAGATTACCCGCGGAGAAACTGTCACCGGGGTTGATGGTCAGCGTGCCGGTATTGCTAAAGATGCCCGCAGTGGTCGAGACGCTATTGCTGGAACCACCGATGGTCAGCTTGCCGGAGTTGGTGGACAAGCCCGCCAATGCATTCGTGCTGTTGGCGTTCTCGATAGTGCCGCCGGCAAGGGTAAGATTCGTCGCATTCGTGGTAATAGTCTGGGTCGCGCCAGTCAGATTGAGGTTCGCATCCAGAACGTAAGTTCCGGCAGTCAGCGATCCGCCGCTGATCTGTGTCAGGGAACCTACTTTGAAGCTTTCACCAGCGAGAATCGTAAGGCCGCCGGCATTGCTGAAGCTACCGGGGTCCGTAAAGGCCACACCACCGATGGTCAAAGACCCTGCGGAGGTAATGCTGGTCAGGCCCGCCAAGGCGTTGGCGTTGCTGTTGCTGGTGTTGAGGATTTGCCCGCCGTTCTCTTCGGTTACGTTGGCTGCCAGAGTCGTAATGCCGGTGGTATTGCCTGCGGCAAAAGTGATGTTGCCGCCGTTGGCGATGTACGTGCCACCGGTCAGTGTGTCGGTGGTGCCGTTATAGTTCGTGAAGCCAGTGCTGTTCACGTTGATGGCAATCGTCTGGCCCGTGATGTTGGCATCCACCGTACCGTCGTTAGTGAATCCCATGTTGTTGGAGCCAAGGTTCCCAGCTCCTTCGATAGTGTTGTGGCTGATGAGGATTGGAGCCGTGCCCGCGCCGTAGATTTGGTTCGTGTATTGCCCATTGCTGCTCGTCATATCAATGGTTCCGGTGCCGCTGAGAGTGACCGAACCGTTGATAATCAAATAAGTGGCGTTGCCAGTGCCCTGGATGTTCACCGTGCCGCTATTGGTCATGGCTCCAGTGAAATTCAGTTGCGCGTTGTTTTGGACGTTCAACGTGCCGCTGTTGGTTAGGGTAGTAAGGTACACATCGTTGTTGGCTAGGGCATTGATTACGCCCGAGCCGACAGTCGTCAGCGTGCCGCCAGTGATGGAAACGCTACCCATGAGGTTAACCGCGGAGCCAGCCTGGGCTTCGATGGTCCCATTCGTGTTCGTCCAGCTGGAGCCGTTGAACGTCATGCTGCCGCCATTGGTGGCTTCCATGGTCTTGGTGTTGGTGGCGGCCGCAAACGATTGCAACTGCAAGTTCTGGGCACTGATGTTGGCGTTGACCGTCCCATTGTTTGTGAACGTGCCGCTATTGATGAGGCCCGCACCCGCAATGGTTTCGTCGTTGGTGAGTCCGCCGGCAGAGTCAACGTTGCCGGTGTATTGTCCGTTGCTGCTGGTCAACACAAGCGAACCGGTGCCGGTCAATACGGTCGCAGTCGGGGCGTAGAAGTACGTACTATTACCCGTCGCTTGCAGCGTAATTGTCCCGTTATTGGTAATGGTGCCAGAGGCAACGATTTGCCCATTGTTCTGGACGTTGAGAGTGCCGCTGTTGGTCAGGCCGGTGAGATTGGCAACATTGTTGGCAGCGACATACACCTGCCCCGTTCCGGCCGAACTCAGAGTTCCGCCGGTAATAGATACGCCCCCGGTCAAATCAACGGAGGAACCGGTCTGGGCCGTGATCGTACCGCCCGCGTTATTCCAACTGGAGCCGTTGAGCACCAGGGTGCCGCCTCCCGAAGCCTCCATCGTCTTGGTGTTCGTTGCGGCCGTAAATGACTGCATCGTCAGGTTGGCGCCGCTGACGCTAGCATTAATTGTGCCATTGTTTGTGAACGTGCCGCTGTCGATGAGGCCCGCACCCGTGATGGTTTCGTCGTTGGTAAGGCCGCCGGCAGAGTCAACATTGCCGGTGTACTGTCCGTTGCTGCTGGTCAATATAAGCGATCCCGTGCCGGTCAATACGGTCGCATTCGGCGCGTAGAAGTACGTATTATTACCCGTCGCTTGCAGCGTAATTGTCCCGTTGTTGGTGATGGTGCCAGTCGAATCGATCTGGCCGTTGTTCTGCACGTTCATCGTGCCGGTGTTGATAACGTTCGTTAGGTTTGCGGTATTGTTGGCGGCCACAACGATGGCTCCAGCGCCCGTCGTGGAGAACTTTCCGCCCGAAACCGTGACGTTTTCGGTAAGCACTACGTTAGAGGCGTTATTGCTGCTATCGGAGCCGACCGCTTCGATCACGCCGTTGGTTCCATTCGTGATCGTGCTGCCGTACAGGGTAAGATTGCCGCCGTTCGTCGCCTCTAACGTTCCATTGTTCAGCATGCCGCCCGCGCCTGCTTGAACGGTAAGGGCTGTGGTCGATACCGTCGGACTGATGTTGGCATTAATTGTGGAATTGTTGGTCAGAGTCAGAGCGCCCGCTCCGACGTTGCCCACTCCGGAGACGTTTTGATCGAGGACGAGCGCTGTACCGCCTGAGCCACTGATCTGGTTTCCCGCGCCCGTGCCTAACACGACGGACCCAGATCCGGTCAAAGTTGCAGTGCCCGTGCCCGCAGTCGTCACATAAAGCTCGGTGGTGTTTCCGCCACCTTGCAAATTGATTACGCCATTGTTCGTAATCGTTCCATTGATTTCAGTGGCGGCGTTGTTTTGAATGTTGTACGTGCCCGCAAGGGTAAGGCCCGTCAGGAAAACGTTGTTGTTGGCCGCGTTGATGACAGCGCCGGTGCCGGTAGACTCAAGCGTTCCCCCAGTGATGCTGACGTTGCTGTTCAAGACCACGGAAGAAGCGGCCGCAGCTGAGATGGTTCCGGTATTTGTCCACGTGCCGTTGCTCATCGTCAACGTGCCGCCGTTAGTCGCTTCCATAAGCCCGGCGTTGGTAGCGGTAGAACTCGTGAGCGGATTCAGCTGAATGTTACCGCCGCTTATATTCGAGTTGATGACTCCATTGGAGGCGTTGGCGATTACCAGGGCGCCGTTACCCACAGTGCCCCACCCCGTGATGGTCGACTGATTCGTTAGTACACTGCCGGAAACTCCATTAATATAACCCGTCCACTGGTTGTTGGTGCTGGTCAAGACCACCGAACCGCTGCCCGATAACGTAGTGTTACCGGTCAGGTAAAGTTCGGTCACATTCCCTGTGGCCTGCAGCGTGATAGTCCCACTGTTGGTGAGCGTGCCGTTGACTTCCGTAGCGCCGTTGTTCTGCACTATGAAGTCGCCGGTGTTGGTGACGTTGGTCAGGAATATATCGTTGTTGCCTGCGTTATAAATTACGCCAGTTCCGGTGGTCGACAGGGTTCCGCCCGTGATGCTTACATTGCTCTGTAGATACACATTGGAGCCCGCCGCTGCGGTAATCTTTCCCGCGCCGGTCTGCATCCAGGTTCCGTTGCTCAGAAACAGGTTTCCGCCGTTGGTAGCTTCGAGCGTCCCTGTATTGGTATTGGTACAGGTCGAGCAAGTGTCGGGATTGATGTTCAGATTGATGCCGCTGATGTTGGCATTCATCGTCCCTGAATTGACGAAGTTCAATTGCCCGTTGCCTACCGTGCCCCCGCCCACAATATTCGAAGAAGTGGTCAGAACCGAACCGCTCGTACCGTAAATGTTTCCGGTGTATTGCCCATTGCCGCTGGTCAGGTCAATGGTCCCGCTGCCGCTCAAGGTCAACGAGTTGGAGAGATTCAGCCCCGTGGTATTGCCGGCTGCGTTAATAGTAATAGTGCCGGCATTGCTAATGTTGCCACCGACTATCAAATTTGCGTTGTTCTGCATCGTCACCGAGTCGCCTGCGTTGCTCAGAGTGAGTGTGCCGATGGTGAAGTTTTCGTTGTTGCTAACGGATGTGGCCGCCGTAGTCAGGCCAATCGCGATATTTTCACCGCTGGTGATGGCACCGTTATTCCAGTTGCTGGCGTCGCTCCAGTCCGTGTTGCCCGAGCCTCCTCCGCCCGTCCAAGTATCGGTGGTTCCTGGGGGTGGAGCTTGCCGCGTCGCCTTGCGCGCCTGCGTTGCCGAGGTTGCCAGAGATTGCTGGCTCGGCAGTGTTTTACTCAAAAGCTTGTGCTTGGATCCAGCGGCTTGCGCCGAGGCTAGGCCGTCAAGGCTGAAAAGCGCGGTGAGGAGGCAAAGGACGGAAATCGACAGAGTGACTGCACGAGAGGACGCTGGGCGCATGAGGTGCTCCATATAAACAGATTCAGTGGACCAATCAGAACCACGTTGATCTTGTTTTTGTTTCCTTGCGCCAAAACGCGGCACAAGGAGAAACCATACAAACCCGGACGGGCTTGTAGAGAGGGCACACGAATCTTAGCCAAGATAAAAAGATTGTCAAGATGAAAAAACTTGCAACCTACTTCGACCTGTGGATTCCGCCCTAACTACCACCCTTAAACTTAATTTCTTTGCCCCCAAACTGTTGAAACCTGGAAGACGACCCAACTATTACCATCCGCTGAGGCGTGCGAAGTTCAGACCTCGACTCCACCTTAGCTTGATAAGCCAACGGACAACTCTAGGCAAGGGACAAGACAGGGCAACTCGGGACATCTCATGGCGCGGGCGATCATTGCAGATACGAAGCGATTTCTTAGGAGCCGTAAGGACTTCGATGAACGGGAAACCAGGCGAATCTTGTCGAGACGTGCAATTTTCTGCATATTCGACTTCCGACTTGATAAGATCGAGTCTCAGCATCCATATGGCGACTCGTACGCAGTTTTGAAGTCCAAGGGGAGGAGTAGCGGTTGAGCAACCTGGCGTTCTAGTTTGGCAACGAACACAAGTCACCATGCAGCCTATTGAGTAGTTAGTGGTTAAAGGAGGCGTCACGAATGGATAGAGGGTCGAGATTCCTGGGTTCCTTGCTCTTGGCGGGCGCACTGGCTGCGTCGGTTATGGGCACCACCGCTTGCGCACACCATTACCGGGTCTATGACCCCTACTACAGCGATTACCACGTCTGGAACAATGACGAAGTTGTTTACTATCATCAGTGGGCTCGCGAGAATCACCGTGACGAGCACCGAGACTTCCGCAGCATTCCTCCAGGGGAACAAAAGGAATACTGGACTTGGCGCCACAGCCACGGCGACCACCACTAAATCTTGTTAAATTCGATTTCAAACGGCAGGTGAGCGTCTTGCTCGCCTGCTTCCATTTTTTATCCTCACTACCTGTCGCAGCCAACATCCTTGCTCGAAATCTGACTCGCAGGGTCCAATCCAAGAGGCCATTCCAATCATTCTTTATGTTCTAATGCTTCCTCCACTGCAACGATTAGGATCCTTTGACACTCCAGGGCGAGCAAATTGACCGCTGAAAACTCCAATGGGCTAAGCGCGGCTGGGGCAAAGCTTCAGGCCCATAGTGCCGAACTGCGCAAGGAACTTGGGCTGTTCGACCTGGTCCTGGCCCAAGTCTTGCTCGTCATTGTGCTGGATTTCTTCGGCACCGCCGCCAAGGCTGGGTCCGCGCACGTGGTTTTCTGGCTGGTTGCCTTCGTCCTGTTTTTCATCCCTCTGGCGCTGGTAGTGGCACACCTCAATCGCCTGATGCCGCTGGAAGGTGGTTTATACGAGTGGGCGCGGCTGGCATTTGGCGACCAAATCGGATTTCTGGTGGCATGGAATCTGTGGCTCTTCGTAATCCTGTACGTGGCGGTGATCGGACTGGTCACCACAACTTTTGTGTCCTATGCCATGGGCCCCGCAGCCGCATGGATTGCCTCCAGCCGATGGCTGATCCTGACAGTCTCGTTTGTCCTGATTCTCGCCATGATGTTAATGGCCGCTCTGGGTCTGCGCGTCGGAAAGTGGCTAAGCAACGCAGGCAGCATTGCCACACTGATCACCCTCGCGATACTTATCGCCACTCCTCTATTAAATCGGTGGCGCGGAACGCTGGCGGAATATCATCCGCTGCGACTGGTGATGCCGCCGCTCACGGTTTTCAGCCTGAGTGTCTTCGCCAAAATGATGTTCGGCGCACTGAGCGGCTTCGAGTACGTCGCGATTTTTGCCGGAGAGTGCCGAAGTCCGGCGCGAAATCTCACCCGCTCGGTACTAATCACCGCGCCCTTCATTGCGCTGATTTATATATTCGCAACCAGTTCGATCCTGGCCTTCGTTTCCCCCGAAGCCGTGGACGTGGTCGGGCCCATCCCTCAGGCTTTGCGTCTCGGGTCGCGAGCCTTCGGCTTTGCTGGCTTCGTAGTCCCGCTGGCGATCATCCTGCTCTTCGTTAACTACCCAACCTCTTTCAGCGTCTACTTCAGTGCCAGTGCGCGTCTGCCCATGGTGGCCGGCTGGGACCACCTGCTACCCAATTGGTTCACCCGCTTGCACGGCAAATACAAAACGCCGGTCAACTCAATCCTGGTGCTGGGAAGCGTAACTTTAGCCGGCAGCGTGGTGGCGCTGATCGGAGTCGGCCCGCAGGAAGCCTACGAACTTTTGCTCACGTGGGGCTTTACCTTCTACGCCATCGCCTATCTAGCGCTCTTCGCCATCCCGTTCCTGTCGCCAAAGGATCGTGGGCTTCGTCCGCGACTCTGGCTGCGAGTAGCTGCGGTCTCCGGGTTCCTGATGACACTGCTTTACGTCGTGCTGTCGATCTTTCCTATTGTTGATGTAGAGAGTTCATGGGGATATTCGGTGAAGATTGCGGCAGTTGTGCTGGGGGCGAACGTTCTAGGATGGGCGCTATATCGCGCGGGCAGACGGAAGGCAGGATGGCTATGATCGGGACCAACCGCAAATTCAGACTAGGGTCGCGTGGGGACAGCTTTCGTTTCCGGCTGCAGCTCTATGCTCAATAACTTTGCTTGCCTGATTGCACGCGTATGCTCAGAGGTTTCGAGGGTTTCGATGGATCCGCCTACACCCATCTCCCGTAGCCCTTGGCCGACATTGAAAGTGATAAATCTCTTCCAGCCGGAACCGATGCTCGAGTACTCACTGAACTGAACCCCGTCGTCCCCGCCATAGAGCCGTCGAGTACTTTCCACTGCACCCAGAAGTCCCGCAACACTTTTCCCGTAACCTTATCCGTCACGGAAGGAATCAGAATGCCCGCCTTTGGGCCAAGCCTAGATATGACAGTGGCGAGAGGGTCTTGCGGCGTTAGTATGACTCTCTGAATGTGAGCAGGCGGATAGAAGTCCTGGTAACCATCCTCGCCCTTCGAAGCAGATACCTCGATAGTTCCCATCGGTAGGTGGTCAATCTGGAACTGACCGGTGCTGTCCGTTTTCACATAGCACTCGGAGATTGGCTTCGGTGCAGAAGTCAGTGCGCTGCATACTCGCGCCTCGTTAATAGGTTGCCCCAACTCGTCGAGCACAGTTCCGGTAATTCGTCCCTCGGAGGGCATCTGTTCACTGGTCTGGGAGTGGGTCAGGGGCGTCGAAAGAACGAGAAGACTCACAACAACCAAGTTGCACGCATTGAGTAAGTCCTCCTTGGCGAGAGCTATTTTATTACCCTTTGGATCGGGAGTCACGTCGTTTTCACAAGCGTTGAGTAATTCGCTGGAGCGGCCGCAGGTGTGCGTACTCTGCCAAGCCAGACGACTAAGGCACTCCTGGCTTTACGGCAACCGCACATCCAGGCTGTAGATTTCCTGCGTGCTCTTATCCCGCATCAGCAGCGGCGAGTCATCCGGTGCTAGCCCAACCCAGAACTCCCATGGATCGAAGCCGCGCGGAATTTCCTTCAGGCTGAGCAGACGTTCCGTTTTGCCGTTGGCCACGTTCACCCGGACCATGTCGTCTTTGCTGTCCGAATAATCCTCGGCGTAGAGATACTTCCCGTCGTGCGACCAGTTTTCGAAGCCGAAGCGCGACTCGGCAAGTTGAGACCAACTCTGTTTTTCCGTGTTGTAGAGCATGAGCCTGGTCGAATCCGACGACAGAGCCGCGATGTTGCGGCCATCCTGCGAACAGCGCGGGCTGAAAAGATTTTCCGAACCCGGCACATCCGATATTTGGGAAGTTTGCAAATCGGCGATATGAATATTGAGTCCGGTATAAGTTTTATATTCAAGCCATTCGATACCTGCAAACACAATGGAATTACCGTCCGGGGTCCAGGTGGGATCACCCTGGTTCTGATCTCCTTTGCTCACTTCGTGTGGCGTGCCGCCGTCGGCAGGGATTACAAAAATCCTCCAAGGCTTTCCCGGACGCGACGCCATGAAAGCGATCTGGGTTCCATCGGGCGACCAGCGCGGCGCGTGGACCTGCATGGGTGCATAAGTAAGTTGGGTTCGCGAACTCCCGTCTGCCTTGCTGCGCCACAGCGTTAGTTCGGGATGCAAAACATACGTCACCTCCCCATTCTTTGTCAGGTCCGCTTCCCCCGCGGAAATGCCCGGAAGATCGATGGAGAATTGCTGCGATTTTCCGTCTAGCCTGATCAGATCGAAGCGGCGGTGCTGGCCAATGACAAAAAGCTTTTTTCCATCCGGACTGAGTGTGGGATTACTAAAAATGAGCGGTCCCACAGTCAGTTGTGTAGGCTCCACGGCGCCTTTGCGAAACACATTCCTCAACCAGGAAGTATTTTCGTGAATGGACCAAATGTTTTGCGCATGATCACGGATTGATTCGAACAGGAAGTATTCTCCGTCCGGAGTCCAGGCTCCGCCAAACTCTTGTGCCGGATGGTTCCAATCGGGCAAGACCGGATGCAAGTTCGTGCCATCAGACGAGATCTCCCACAACGAAGAAGTTCGCTGGTCCGTATTGCGGAGGGTGAAACGCAAGCGACGCCCGTCTGGAGAAAAGCGCGGCGCAAATGCCACTCCCGGCACCGCGATCAATTCATGCGAATCAGTTCCGTCCGCATTGCAAATGTATAAACTCGATTTAGCCGCGTACACAATGCGTTGGCCGCCGGGCGCCCAAACAGCCGCGTGCGCGAGGATGTTTCCTACCCGCCGGAGAGAACCACCAGGCAACGGTAATATCCAAACTGGCCACTCCGTCTCCGAGCCCTCCGCCGTGCCCTTCACCAGCAATTCAGAATTTCCGGGAAGAAAGTCATACACGTCGGCACTGGCCAGCGAAATCGGTACCCGCGCGGTTTCTCCACCCGACGTGGAGACCTGCATCAACACTGAGTGGCCGTTCAAGTGCTCGGAAAAATACAGCCGATTTCCGTCCGTCACTAGTGATCGCTTGGATGTTCCATCACTTGTGATCTGCAACGATGAGACGACGGCAGGAGAGGATTCCGGCGATCTCAGGAAAATAATTGCCACAATCAGCACTGCGAGGATCGCTACTCCGCCCAAGAGCAGCCAGCGGCCGGCTCCTACCTTGCGTTCGGCAGCGACGGCGGTGTGAGCTGTGGCGAATAGGGCGCGGAGTCTATCCTTCGAATCGGGCACAGGCCCCGCAGGCGAAGCGCTCAAGGCTTGCCCGGATTCGACTTCGCGGCGCAGGCGCTGCAAATCGGCACGCATCTCTGCGGCACTCTGATAGCGGTGCCCCGGATCTTTCTCCAGAGCTTTCCTTACGATGCGTTCCAGTTCGGCCGGAATAGATGATGTAAACCGTAAAGGCCATTCTGGCGCATTGTGAATCAGCGAATCAAAAAATGCAGCCGTGGTCTGGCCTGTGAAAGGTAGGACTCCGGTCGCCATCTCATAGAGAACAACCCCGAACGAAAAAAGATCCGTGCGGGAATCCAGCGGGCGGCCCAAAGCCTGCTCTGGCGACATGTAAGGAATGGTTCCTAAAGCGAAGCCAGGGCGCGACGGATCAACAGGCGATTGCGTGACTTCTCCGAAGGTATTGCCACTGATTACCGCCTCATCGCCTTCGGTAAGCTTGGCCAACCCGAAGTCGAGGATTTTGGCTTGTCCGCGTTTGGTGACAAAAATATTTACCGGATTAATATCGCGATGAATGATGCCGTGGTTGTGAGCGGCGTCCAGAGCGTCCGCTACTTCAATCGCCACAGACAACAGAGTTTTTATATCCAGCGGGCGGCCCGCGATGCGGTGCTTCAGCGGCAGCCCTTCCAGAAACTCCATGGCAATGAAGGCCTGGCCGTCCTGCTCTCCGATGTCGTAAATCGTACAAATATTTGGATGATTGAGCGCAGACGCTGCCTGCGCCTCGCGTTCGAAGCGCGCTAGCGCTTGGGGGTCATGAGCAACTTTATCCGGCAGGAACTTGAGGGCAACAAAGCGATGCAGGCGCGGGTCTTCCGCCTTATAAACCACGCCCATCCCCCCGCCGCCAATTTTCTCGATGATGCGGTAGTGCGAAATCGTCCGCCCGATCACTTTGAAAAATCCTACGTTGGGGAACGCGGCAAGTCAATGAATGCACTCCGGTAGATTTCAGCGCAGGGAGAAAGCCTTAACGCAGAAAGACATGCTCAAAGTCTTCCACGTGAATATTCGATTTCCGGCGGATTCCTCTATCCACGTTGTAGGTAGCGAGCAGGTGATCTTCCACCACAAGAATCTCTTTGTCGCTGATCCAGCCGACCAATGTGGTATGCGGCAGAAAAGCGATTCGCCGTAGAGATTCTTCGACACTCCTGATCTCAACCGCCGGAAGCTCCAGCAAAGCTTTACGAATACGCTGCGATTCTTCTGGATTTGGCTGTCCTTGTTCCGCCAACTGGATCGGAGTGTTTGGCTTGGCGGTGGCGACAATCGTAAAAGCCACGGCTCCGACTCCTGGGGATATCTTGCCGTTTTCTGTGTAGAAACTTACGTCATAATCGGGATTCTTGTAGTCAGCCAGTTCATCGAACATAGTTAAGGTCTTCCCACGAAGGCGCAACAGAGTCTGATCGTCGCTTTCATTGGACCATCCGCAGCAGCCCGTGTCAGGAATAGCTTCGAGGATCGCGCTGGCATTGGCAGCGTCCAGCATTCGCCGTAGTGGAGGGTTAACGGGCGTTGCCGTCCATTTGCCTGCGCTTTCCTCGTAGACCGACGTCGATTTATAAATTGTCTGAGTTTGTCCCTGCACAAACAGAGTCGCAAGAAAAAATCCACCCACTCCCTCCTTCGGAACCCAAACCTCGGCGAATGGACACGATTCTTCGCAGGCTCCCATCGGACACGAACAGTCGGGTAGGGTCGTCGAGGCCAAATCCTCACGGCCTCCGCCACTCAGGTCCGTCCACCGCGCCGTCCAGGTTACTTTGACGGAAAGATCTACCCCATCGCGCTGTAGCCGGCGAGCTTCGTTCGAAAACCAATAAATGTGCGCTCCATCTTCCGAAAGAAACGGCTCAGGAGCCGACTCAGTAATGGCTAGGTTCGATCCCATCTTCGAAGTGCTGTGCGAAACATCGCGAGTCAGCGTAGTGGGTGCGTGGCCGTCCCAAAGCCATACTTTTCGATCGGCGGCGATATCGTCATCTGCCAAGGGTAGAACGACAAGTGGAGCAAAAAGCATCTGCCCCAGGTGGTTAATAAAAAATCTGGACGGCGCGGCTGCGGCTTCTTGAGGAACCTTTACTGTCTTCTTCTCCGCGAACGTAGCGATGTCGTACTCGACCACCTCGCCGGGTGCGCGCAATACCCACAGTCGCTTATTCTGCGCAGCGGCTGAAAAGGTCAAGAAAAAGACAAGAACAGTGATTGCGATAAGCTTTCCCATGATTTTCAAGTTCAAATTTCCAGATTGTAAATGCCGTTATGAATTGTAAATCGCGGATTCGCTGGTGCCGCTACTCTTGCGTACAATAGACCTGAAACCGATGAGTACGCATCCAGAGAGCCCCATGACAACCACTGCTTCCACGACGCCGGACATACGCCCGCAACCCGCATCGGCAGCGATTCCCGAAGTGCCGCTTACCACAGAGGGATATAGCGTACTCCACCAAATGATGCGATTCCGGCGGACGGCGTGGCGCGCGCTGCCCGATGCAACAAAATCGGAAATTGCGCAGGAAGCCGCGTCCGTGCTCGGCGAAATGGAGCAGGCAACCGGCGGTCAGTCCGCGCTGTTTTCACTGATCGGCCACAAGGGCGATCTAATGCTCGTCCATTTCCGCAACACGTTTGTCGAGTTGAATCAAGCCGAACTAAAACTGGCCAGCCTGCGCCTCAGCGATTACCTGGAACCCACCACCTCATATCTTTCCATCATCGAACTCGGGCTCTACGATTCCACTCTCAAGATTTAC
Source organism: uncultured Acidobacteriaceae bacterium (assembly GCA_963818235.1). Lineage (GTDB taxonomy): Bacteria > Acidobacteriota > Terriglobia > Terriglobales > Acidobacteriaceae > Sulfotelmatobacter. Next base: position 623,135 of record CAWFRI010000002.1, on the reverse strand, counting down.
AAAGAACTTACCGCGCAGGGTATCCAGCCGTACTCCGACCAATGGAAGGCTGAGATCGAATGCAAACTTGGGCGCCACCGCGAGGCGATGCATCCGCGACTCTTCTCCGATATTCCATCGAGCCGCTACCTTTGCTTTTATCCTATGGACCGGAAGCGCGGTGAAGATAAGAACTGGTACACGCTTCCCATCGAAGAGCGCGCCAGGCAGATGAACGACCACGGACTGGTGGGCCGCCGCTATGCCGGCGAAGTGAAGCAGATCATCACCGGATCCATTGGCTTCGACGATTGGGAGTGGGGGGTCGATCTGTTTGCCGATGATCCCCTCGTCTTCAAGAAATTAATCTACGAAATGCGCTTCGACCACGTTAGCGCGGTCTACGCTCTGTTCGGCCAATTCTACGTGGGAGTGCGCTGCCCGGCCTCGGCACTAGAAAAACTACTGAGTGGTGAACTGCCGAAGTAGCATATCTCACCACCGACACAGAGTCACGGGAAGAACCCCTTTCTGGATTTTGTTTTCTCCGTGACTCTGTGTCTCCGTGGTGCGAGGATCTGGAGAACTCATGGCAACCCTCGGACTCATCGAATACAAAGACGCCAGCCCCGAAGTGCGCGCGGTTTATGACGACATCATGGCCACGCGCAAGACCGATTGGATCAACAATTTTTGGAAAGCCATCGCTCATGATCCTGCCGCGTTAAAGCGCACCTGGGAGAACATCAAACAGATCATGGCTCCCGGCGCGCTTGACCCGCTCACCAAAGAGATGATCTATGTTGCCGTCAGCGTTACCAACCAATGCAACTACTGCATCGCCTCCCACACCGTCTCGGCGCAGAAAAAAGGCATGACCGACGCCATGTTCAACGAACTGATGTCAGTGGTGGGAATGGCGAATGAAACCAATAAAATGGTGACGGGATATCAGGTTGAGATCGACGAGCAATTCAAGAGCCGCCGTTAGTCGTTTGTAGCTAGTAGCCAGGCAAGCACAATGTGGGACAGCCGCCTTGGCTGCCCGCAGCGCAGCTCTGCTCTCTGCTTCCGCTAACGAAGTTTTAATTTCCACTCGTGCGTTTTCATATCCACCTTTCGTCCGCGGAACCGCACACCCTCAGCCTCCAGTCGCAGACGCTGTTCGATCGCAGAATCCCCGCGCAGCTTGATTTCTCCACCCGCTCCTAACACTCGTTGCCATGGCAATTCAAAGCCGCGCTGCAAGACTTTCGCGACTTGCCGCGCCGCTCCGGGAAGCCCCGCCGCCCGCGCCACCGCTCCGTAGGTCGACACCTTACCTTTGGGAATGCGGCGAATTGCGGATTCGATGCGCATCCGCATCTTCGACGCTCGATCAGGTGCCGATGTAGCAGAATGCTTTTTCGCCACCCGCTTCTTGGCCTTTTTGATCCCCTGCTTCAGAGCGCAATCCATCCAATGTGAATCAACCACAACGATCCCACCGAAACCAGCAGCCACAGGATAATCCCCTGCAACAACGGACGATGTCCAACCCGTTTGATGGTTTTCACCGAAATGCCGCTGCCGATTAAAAACAGAGTAGCGGTCAAGCCAATTTTCGCGATCTTAACGGCGAGAGAATAGGCGTGCGCCCCAGCCGGAAGATACGTGTTGCACACCGCCGCCAGGCAGAAATAACCAATGAACCAAGGCCACTGAATTTTAGCTTTCGCGCCGCGCACCACCGCCGTCGCCACCGAGAGTGGAACAATCCACAAAGCACGCGCCAGTTTCACCGTGGTCGCAATGGCCAGGGCCACCGCTCCATACTTGGCCGCAGCCCCCACCACCGAACTGGTATCGTGAATGGCCAGCGCGGCCCACAATCCAAATTGAGACTGGCTGAGCTTGAGCGCCGCACCGATGCTGGGAAAAATCAGCAGCGCAACCGAGTTCAGCACGAACACAGTTCCCAGAGCAATCGCCATTTCCTCGTCGCTGGCCTGCGTGATAGGGCCAACCGCCGCAATCGCGCTCCCTCCACAAATCGCAGTCCCAGTAGAAATAAGAAATGCGGGCACGCGTTTCACGCCGAGCAGCGCGCCCAATCCCATGCCAACCAGCAACGCGAAGCTGATGCCCAGCATGGTGTAGACGAAGCCGCTGCGTCCGGCCTGCACCACCTGGTGCAGATTCATTCCAAATCCAAGCCCAACTACTGAGGCCTGCAAAAGATACTTGGAGGATTTTTTCGCCTCGCTTCCGTAAGGATGTGGCACCGTAAGGCCAAACACGAGCCCCAACGCCAGCGCAATCGGCGGAGACACAAAGCCGCTGGCGCTCACCAGAAGACACAGAATAAAAATGATGCGTGGAAGCATTCGAGAAGGGCCGACGGGCGCATGCGCAGCCAAATCAACAACGGTTCATGCACCCTAACTCATTGCCCGGGTTTCAGGCCGCCTTGCGGAAAGATTCGATGGCTTCCGCCTCGGAATTGTATACATCGAAAACCGTGAGCAGCTTTGTGACCTGAAGGAGATCGCCCACACGCTTGGTCAAGTTGGTCAGCTTGATCGTGCCGCCCGCATTCTGCGCCGTGGTCCGCAGCGCCACCAGCGTTCCCAATCCGCCGGAATCAATGTAACTCACCTCGCCCAGATTGAGCACGATTCGGTTGTTCTCCGCCACAGCCTTTTTCACCGTTTCCCGGATCAGCGAAGACTCTTCGCCGAACACAATGCGCCCGCTGCAATCGACCACTAAAATTCCATCTTTATTTTTTGTTGCCAACTTGAGTTGCATTCAAAACTCTCCTTTTGCTCCGCTTCAACCCGCGTTAACATAACCACGAACAACGAGATTGACGCACCAGACTATCGCTTGCGCTTTGGTTTTAGCAAGCATTCCAAGAAAAAAGGGTAGTCACTCCATGGGCCTCCCATCACGTATAATCGACTCTTCCGGCTCATGAGCTACACTGTCCTGGCGCGCAAATATCGGCCGCAGAAATTCTCCGAGGTCATCGGACAAGAGCACGTTACCCGCACCTTGCAGAATGCCCTGGAACAAGGGCGCACCGCTCATGGCTACATTTTCAGCGGCCATCGGGGCATTGGGAAGACTACAGTCGCGCGCATTCTCGCCGCTGCCTTGAATTGCCGATCGTCCGACAGGCCAGTAGCTGAGCCCTGCGGCATCTGCGAATCCTGCACCGAAATTCGCGCCGGCAACGCCGTCGACGTTATCGAAATCGACGCCGCGACCAATCGTGGCATCGACGAAATTCGTGAACTGCGAGAAGCGGCCCGCTACAAGCCCGCGCGCGACCGCTTTAAGATCTATATTCTCGACGAAGCTCACCAGATTACGGACGCGGCGTTCAATGCCCTACTCAAGACTCTGGAAGAACCGCCCGACCATATTGTGTTTATGCTGGCGACGACTCAGCCAGAGGATATTCCCCAGACCATCCGCTCCCGCTGCCAGCATTTTACTTTCCGCGCGGTGAAGTTTGACGACATCGTTGGACAACTGCGCGATCTGGTCGGCCGTGAAAAGATCGAGGCCGATGATGACGCTCTTGCTCTGCTCGCCGAGGCTGGGGATGGCTCGATGCGCGATGCACTGTCCATCCTTGATCAGGCGATTGCATCATCAAGCGAAAGGCTCACCGCAGATTCCGTTCGCAACCTGGTGGGAGCCGCCCCTGCCCATATTCTCGAAGAAGTGATGCAGGCCATCGCCCGCAGCGCCAGTGAAGATGTGCTGCGGCAAGTTGACCATCTGATCAGCGAAGGCCACAGCCCAACTCATTTCGCGCGGCAGATGGTGCGCTTTCTGCGTAACGCAACCGTGGCCAAAATCGCCGGTAAGGATTCTTCCCTGCTGCAAATATCCAGCGAAGAGCGCGAACGAGTCGAGCGCGTTGCCCAGCTATTTGGCGAAGAAGACCTCACACGCCATTTGCAAATCATGCTGCGCACCCACAGCGAACTGGGATACAAACAGGAACAGCGTTTTCATCTCGAACTCGGTCTGCTAAAAATGTCGCACGCGCAGCGCTTGTTGCCCATCGAGCAACTGCTGAGCGACGTGGCGAGTTCTCCAAATGTTTCCGGGGCTACAACAAATACCTCCAGGACCGTCCGGCCTTCGAGCGTAGGTTCGAGCGCGCCGGAGGCGCGACGCACGGAGGCGGTCGCGCCAGCCCGTCCGAGTTTTGTTTCTCCGTTTGCGGCTGATTCCGCGCGCAAAGGGACTCCAAAGCAGGAGTTCTCAACCGATACAGGTTCCAACAACTCAGACCTGGGAAATCAAGCCGCCGAAGAAAAGCCGCGCGTTATCGCGATGAGCAATTCAACCGCGCGAGTGATCATGGGGGCTGCCGCTCCTGCGGATGTGAACCAGGTTGCACCGGTGCAGCAGATTGCCTCTCATCCCGAACCCCAATCGGAATTACAAGTAACCCAGCAGCCAGCGCCTCAACTGCAAGCCTCAGAACAGCCCGCAGCCGTCTCGACGGCCGCGCCCGCCGAGAGATTGCAGTCTGCCATCCTTCAGGCGCTGATGGACGGAAACCAGCGCATACTCGTCTCGATGTTGGAAGCGGGCGAGTGGTCGGTTGAAGGTAACGACGTAGTTATCAAAGTTGCGGAGTCGCAGACCGTGGTCGATATGTCGCTGAGCGCCGATGCCAGACGACTGGCAATTGCTTCGGCCAGCGGGATTCTGGGAAGAGCCGTTAAGCTGAAGATCATTTCCGGGGCGACTGTGGTCCCGAACGAAGCAAAGCGCAACGGCGCAACACCAATCAGCGGATCGAACTCACGGGTCAGCGGACGCAGCCGCGCCGAACAAGACGCTGTGGTACGTCGTCTCCAGGAAAAATTTGGTGCCGAGATTCGCACCGTAATCGATTACAGGGAGAAACGCTAAAGCAAGCCGGCGAGGACTTTATGGGTGGATTTAATCTACAAGAATTAATGTCGAAGGCGAAGTCGCAGTACGACAGCCTGCAAAAAAAGATGCAGGAGACCGTGGTCGAGGCTTCGTCAGGTGGCGGCACTGTCACCGCGAAGATGGATGGCCGGAAACAGTTGCTAAGTTTGCGCATCGACCCCGAAGCAGTGAAATCCGGCGATGTAGAAATGCTGCAAGATTTGGTGCTTGCTGCCGTGAACGAAGCCGCTCGCAAGATCGATGGAGCAATGCAATCGACAGTGGGCGGTATGCTGGGCGGGCTTGGCATCGGTGGACTGTAAAAATTGAGCGATTGTGCGATCGGGTGATGCGCGATTTTCCTGATTCCTTGGTTGGCCGATTCAGTAGCTTTGTACTTTCGAATTGCTCAATCACCCGATCACAAAGTCACTCAATTTATGTCTAAATTTGCTGAGCCAATGTCGCGGTTGATTGACGAACTGAAGAAGCTCCCCGGCGTGGGCACGAAGAGCGCGCAACGTTTGGCTTTCTACATCTTGCGCGCCAGCGATGAAGATGCCGAGGCTCTGGCCGCAGCCGTGCGCGACGTTAAGGCCAGCCTCCGCCTGTGCTCGGTATGCAACAACATCACAGACGTCGACCCCTGCGTCTATTGCACCAGCGCAACCCGAAACCAGCGCCTAGTTTGCGTGGTCGAGGAACCTACTAACATTTCGACCATTGAAAAAACCAAGCACTTCAATGGTGTCTACCACGTTCTCCATGGTTCGCTCTCGCCACTGCACGGCATCGGTCCGGAGCAGTTGCGCATCGCCAACCTCATCGCGCGCGTCGACGCCGGAAACGTGGACGAAGTAATCGTCGCGACTAATCCTACAGTCGAAGGCGAAGCCACCTCTGCCTATCTGTCGCAGCAATTGAAGCGGGTTGGCGTTAAGGTAACGCGCATTGCGATGGGCATCCCGGTCGGCAGCGATATTGAATACACCGACGAGATTACCATGCTGAAGGCCATGGAAGGCCGGCGCGAGTTATGAAGACGGCTTCCAGCTTCTTGCTCTTAAGGCGTGATCTCGTACACCGTCCCGTACCCATAGGCTCCGCCGGTGTCGGTGGCGCCGTAAAGATTGCCCGCGGCATCGAAGACCATGCCACCCAGGGGTTGAGAGCCGTCGGTGCCGTTGCCAAAGGAGTGCAACTGTAGTTCTGTCCAGCCTCCGCCAGCCAGTGGCGACAATTCGAAGACCGTGCCGTAGCCATAAGGACCGCCGAGGTCCGTCGTGCCATAAAGATTGCCGATTCCATCGAAGATGAGATTGGCGGTTGGATTGGCGCCATCCATGCCATTGTCGTTGAAGGAATACAGCGTCTTCCCCGTCCAAAGTCCGGACGGTTGGGGCATCAACTCGAACACCGTGCCGAGATTATCGGGACCACCGAAGTATGTCGTTCCGTAAAGATTTCCCCGGGCATCGAAGGTCAGACCGCCATAGGGATTGATCCCTTCCGTGCCATCGTTGTTGAAGCTATGTAAAAGCTTCCCAGACCAGCCTCCGCCAGCCTCTGGCGTTAGTTCGAAAACCGCTCCGCAGCCAACCAGAATCCCACTGTTGTCCAGGCACGCTCCGGTGCCGCCCTGGTAAGTTGTGCCGTAAAGATTTCCCGCCGCATCGAAGATCATGGCCGAGAAAGGATAGCGTCCATCTGTTCCGCCGCCAAAGCTATGCAGCGCCTTTGCAGGCCACGTTCCTGCGTCTGTGCGTGTCAACTCATATATGGCTCCGTAGCCAAGAGTTCCCCCGCGGCTGGCCGCGCCGTAGAGATTGCCGGACGAGTCGGAAATAACGCCAGAGTAGAGGTCGTATCCACTGTCAGGACCGGTGTTGAAACTATGCAGCACTTTCTCCGTCCAGCGCCCCGCAGTTTTTGGCATTAACTCGAAGACTGTCCCTCCGCCACCAATACTGCCGCAACATGCCGCACCGTAGAGATTTCCGCGAGCATCGAAGATCAGGCTCCCGAAGGGACTATATCCATCCTCTCCTCTGGGATCGAAGTTATACAACACTTCCTCGCTCCATCCGCCGCTGGTACGGGGCATGAGCCTGAACACCGTTCCGAAAGCACTGGGGCCACCATAGATCGTGGTGCCGTAGAGATTACCAGCTGTATCGAAAATCAAACTGGCGCGTGGGAACTGTCCGTCCTGCGGTACGCCTCCGAAGCTATACAGGATATTGTATTGCTCAGCGGATGCAGGCGTCACAACCGCGAGCAATGCCATAGTGAGGACCGCCAGCAGCGCAGCTAGTTCAAGGAAACGCTTCTCGCTGTGCACGAGGAACCTGTTCTCGTTCATGATTTGACAACAAATCGTTTGAACCACTTTCGAACTTAAGTCCGGCTACGGCGTAATCTCGAATGCCACTCCGCCACCGGAAGGACCGTCGGCGCTAGTCATGCCGTAGAGATTACCCGTGCCATCCAGTATTAGTCCGGAAGCCGGCCCTTGCCCGTCCGTACCGTCGAAGGAAAACAAAATGGTTTCGTTCCACGCGCTTCCCGAGCGCTTCAATTTGTAAACCGTTCCATTAAACCCAACGCCTCCAGCGTAAGTTGTCCCGTACAGGTTGCCAGTCGCATCGAGAACTAAGTTTCCCTGGGGAAATGACCCGTCTCCGGTGTTGCCGTAACTATGGAGGAGAGTCAGCGTCCAGCCGCCTCCCACAACAGGCGAAAGCTCATAGGCGGTGCCGAAACCGTCCGCGCCGCCGTAGTCCGTCGTGCCGTATAGATTTCCCGCTGCATCAAAGATGACTCCGCCCAAGGGGTTGGAACCATTTGCTCCGTTTGCCGTCGTGAAGTTGTACAAGATCGTCTCGGTCCAACTCGCGCCGGCATGAGGCGACAGTTCGAACACGGTCCCGTAGCCGGCCTCAATCGCACCGCCAGAATTCGTCGTGCCATAAAGGTTGCCGGCAGAATCCAGAGTGAGCTCGGCTTGAGGATACTCGCCATCGAAGTAGTAGCCGAAGTTGTGCAGGATCTCTTCGCCCCACGGTCCAACCGATCTGGGCGTTAGTTTGAAGACAGTGCCCGTACCATGATGGCCACCCATCTGGGTGGTGCCGTAGAGATTCCCGGCAGCGTCGATCACCAGTCCAGCCAGCGGAGTGCATCCATCAATGCTGTTGTTGCTGAAACTGTGCAATTGCTTGGCGCTCCATGTTCCGCCGCTGCCAGGCTGCAATTCGTAGACGGTACCGCATCCTGCACCACCTTCGCTGGTCGTTCCATATAGATTTCCCGCAGTATCGAAGATCACGTTGGAAACGATCTCATAAGCATTCTCGGCGGGGGCTAAATTGTGCAGGACGGTCCTGGTCCACCCTCCGCCAGCCGCTGGCGACAACTCGAACACTTGCGCAATTTTCGTGTCGTTATTCGGAATAGCCCCGTAGAGATTACCCGAGGAATCCGACACCAGATTAGGCACTGAAAAGTTTCCCGTCCCAACAAAGTTGTAAAGCACTGTCTCCGATTGTGCAAAGGACGGAATAGCCGTCATCGACGCGAATACACACGCCACGAATGCTAAACATAAAGATGCGAGATAACCCCTGGTCTGCATGAAATTCTCCTTCGTCGCTTTAGGGCGTTACTTCGAATACAGTGCCTGTTCCGGTCGTGTTGCCTCCGCTCTCGGTGGTGCCATAAAAATGACCGGAGCCATCGGAAACCAGTCCAGCATAGGGAAATGAGCCGTCGCTGCCGCCTGCGAATACGTGAAGCACTGTCTGAGTCCAGTTTCCACCGGAGCCAGGAGCCAATTCATAGACGACCCCGCAGGCACAGTTGCTGGCGCTATCGAACTCGGTGATCCCATAAAGATTACCAGAAGCATCAAAGACCAATTGGCCGCGCGGCTGCTCCCCGTCGGTATAATCGAAGGCCAGCAAAACTGTTTCCGTCCAGGCGCTGCCGGAAGGGGTAAGTTCGAAGACTGTGCCGCAGCCGTAAGGGCAACTATCGATGTTGCCGCCAAGACCGCTGACGCCGTAAAGATTTCCGAGCGCATCCAGAGTCAGGCTGCCCAGGGGCATGGCTCCGTCGGCGTTTCCGGTAAACGCATAGAGCAATGTGTACTTCCAAACTCCCGCAACTTGCGATAGTTCATAGGCCGTGCCGCAGCCATTGAAGCAATTCGCGTTGGTGATCCCTCCATCAGCCGTAACGCCAAAAATATTCCCCGACGGATCGAGCGTAACGCTCATAGGGTATTGAAGTCCGCGCAATACATGGAGCAATGTGTACTTCCAGCCATGGCCAGAAACCGGCGACAACTCGAAAACTGTGGTATTGCTAACACCGAACAGATTGCCGGACGCGTCGAGGGTTACGCCCTGGCTGGGATTTGCTCCGTCGTTTGAATTTTGGAAAGAATAGAGCACGGAAAACTTCCACCCTCCACCGGAGAGGGGAGAAAGCTCGAATACATCACCGAAACCATACTTGCCCCCACGAAGAGCGGTCCCGTAGAGATACCTGAGGCGTCGAGAGCGAGACCGCCGTATATCAATTCGCCGTCCACGCCTCCGGTGAACTTATGGAGAACGGTAAACCTCCACCCGCCTACCGAGGTTGGAGATAGTTCAAAGACCGTTCCGCAACCACCCGAGCAGGCCGTATTTCCACCGTCCTCGGTTGTACCGTAGAGATTGCCAGCAGCGTCTCTCATTAGTGGAGCATCGGAAGTAGATGCATTCATCTTGTAAATCGTCCTCAGTGATGCGCCCGCGGCGCTGGTCGCGAGGATCACTGTGATTGCGCACGCTGCAATCGCAAAGTTAATCACACGCGAGAAGAAAGACGGGCGAGCCGCGGCTCGCAGGAACACTTTGGGCGTCATGATGGGGTCTCCTTGGGGGACTGTTTTGGGGGGAGGGTAAAACTATATTGTGGGAGGAGTTAAGAGTCAAGACGAATGCGGAGCGTTCTTTCAAAACTTGCTGGCGGACGGAAAATCAATTGGTCAAATCTGGCTCCAAGAATACGTTGAGTTCTTCTTCTGCGGAAGCCAAGCCTTCGGGCAGAGTTCCGCGATTGTATTCGGCCATACGGTTTTTCCACTTCAAGAAGTCGGTGATGCTCTGCGGTTCCACACGCACCTCGACTCGCCGTAGACTGGCGAGCAATAGATTCATCTCGTACCGGAAGCCGCTGGTGCTGCGAAGATTCTTTGCCGAAGGACGCGTCGTTTCGATTCTGCCGCGACGGAGTTCGAGCAATCCCCACCCTGCCGGGAGTTCTTCCTCTCGAACCAATCCCGCCGGGACCAGATAAAAACGTTCGCAGCCAACTCCTTGCTCGGGCTTGATGCGGAATGGCTTGGCGCGGTCGGCCAGGAAATCGGAGCGCGTAACTTTGCACTCGACCAGCACTGAATGGCAAGCGCGCTTCCATCCAATGGCGTCAGGCATCTCGCCGCTTATGCAGGCTTGTTCGGAGAGCACAACTCCGCAGCGGTATCTGCGCAGCCAGTGGACCGCTCTTTCAACTAATTGGGCGTGGGTCATCGTAACTTCTGTTTTAGCTTCTACAAGCAATCTCTGGGAAGTAGCTGCGTGGCTACTATTACAAGCGAAATCGGAATTCAAATCAACGAAGACCGCCCTTCAGCGTAGTCGAACTGGCCGGATCACCACTGGCCGATGCAACACGGTTTCCAGCAAATGCCGTTCGCCAGCAATTGTTCGGGCGGTTGCACTCAACGGCGAATAGCCTTCGGCAGCAATCACCACCGCTTCATTTTCCTTCGCCCTAATCGGATCGTTTTCAATTCGAACGCGCCGGATGTGGCCGTCGTGGGTAAAGTCCAAAGCGTTAGCTAGGCGCAGGACTGCGGCTAACTGGATTGTCACCTTCTGCTCGTCGGGCAGGAGATCGCGCAGAGATTTGTGCCTTCTGGTGGGCAAAATTCCGCGATGAAAGCGCGCGACAATAGCGGCGCGTTGCAGGTCTTGAGGCCTCCAGCCCAGCGGGTTGCCATGTGCGCGAATCAAGTTGAAGGAAGTTTTGTGGTGACCTTTTTGGCCTTCGGACTTGCCGACATCGTGCAGCAGAGCCGCCGCCAGCAGGCTGGATCGCGCGGAAACACCATTGACAGCAGGCTGCCATCCCCACGCCAGCAAGCCATCGTAGAGTTGAAGGGCGAGGCTTGCGACGCGCTTGGAATGTGAAAAATCAGGATCGAGGCCATTCGCCCACAGCTTCATGCGGCGCGTTGCCAGGATTTCAATCTGCTTGCCTTGAGGCAGCGCGGCGCGCCAAACCTGCCACAGAGAATGCTCGCCGATCATTCGGCCGCGGTAGCTTTCAATGCGCTTCGCGCGCTCTGCCAGAATCCGTTTATGCCAAAGATTACGCGAGTTTGGATCCGAAAAAATCTGACACGAAACCGCAGTGGCCCACAGCACGTCGAGATCGTGAACTTCGCCAAGTAAGTCCTGAATATGTTTGAGATCATTGCTCCAGGCCTTATGCTCGGTGGGAAGAAAATTCTCGACAATATAGCGGAAGCGCTTAATGCCGATGCGGAGGCTATGGAAGGCGACTTGAGACCGATTGCGCAGGGCCCGGTTATGAAGTTCGCGAGCCGCCGTCCAGCGCTCGAGTGCCAGATGCTTAAAGAGCGCGCTTCCCCGCCGGATGCGGGAGGCGCGTGCGGGAAGCGAGCCGCACCACAGGCGCCACTGTTTCCTGTCGAAATCTTCCAAAGCGGCCCTAGCCTCGTGCTGTTGCTCTTTCTCGCGGCCATGGAGGATTTCCAGAAGTGTCCGCCAAGACCGATCTTGTTCATTTAAGACGGCATCAGAATGAATCTCTCCGGGAAGCGGCACGGGTGTGCCGCTGGCTTCCGCACTCGCCGATTTCGGCGCCAGCTTCTCCACCCATTCCATCATCACCTGTACGTCGCGCAGGGCACCGAGGCGTTGAAAAAGCCTCTTGCCAGCTTTCTTCATGGCCTTCCAGTCGGGGTCCGGATCGAGAGCCATTAACCCATCGGCGAGGGATCGGCACCGCCGCAAGGCTACTCGCAGATCATGAACCGGATCGGCTGCAAAATTGGCGGAGACATGATCGCATTCCTCTAAAACCTCCAGCATCCAGTAACGGAGGCCCGTGACTTTCTTGGAGCGAGTTGGCTGACTGGTCACGGGCGTTCCCGCAGATCTCGACATTGCGATCACTATTTTCGCCGCTGTTCAGCTCGAATGCCAGTGCCCCTCAGGGTCCATTGCTTTTTGCCCTGCGCTTTGGACCAATGCTTGGCTGTAAGCTTCCGCGGAATCTGCCATTACCTACGTAATGTGCAACCCCTTACCCGCTGGATTTAACCTTTTACTTGCAGAGTGTAGTTCGAGGAGCGCCTTATCACCGACACAAGCACATTTCACGCCAACCGGGCGGCATCGGCGCGGGCCTTTGTTCACAGCCTGAACATTCTGATCAAGTACGCGCGGATGTACGGCTATGAACACAAACGCACGGAAGCCCAGTTCGAAGTGACTTGGAACGAATTGCAGCAAGGTCTGCCGACAGCGGGCGAAGGCGGCTTTCTGCTCGGCGTTTCAGATAACAAATTGCTGCTGGACGGAGTTCCGTTGGAGACAGGGCAGACGGAACGCAGCTTCGGTCAACTCCTGTCGACGGCCGGACTGGCCAGCCTGCACTTTTCCAAGGATGTTACAGTTGATGACTTCACCCGCCTGGTGCGCGCTTTCACCATCGCTGGCTCCAAGGCGCAGGATGTATCCAAGCAGATCAAAGAAGCTCTCAACAATGCCGGCAAACAGAGCACGATCAAGATCAATGAAGTAAAGTTTGTGGCGGCCGATCCGCTAACCGGCGACATCAGCGTTGCGGCGCAGATTGCGGCGCAAACCCTGGGCCCCGAATTCAAGCAATGGTTGAATGATCCGCAGAAATTGCTGCAACTAATTGCGGCGGCGGAAGGCGCGAACGCCGCAGGCGGCGCGCAAGGTCAGGGCGGTGGATCCGTTGTTCCCTTCGGAAGTGTACCGAACAGTACAGGACCAGCTAGCAACGGTGGAACCGGGCCAGGTGCCGGAAGTGGCGGTGCAACAGGCGCGGCACCCGCATGGGAAGGCGGAGTAGTTCCCTTACAGGAAGCCGAGGTCGTGCAGGCGATTCGGCTGTTGACTCGATTTGGTCAGGTACAGAGCGATCCAAACGTTCGCCCTGAAGACCTGCAAAAAGAAGTTGGCGAGACCGATCCGAATACGAGGCTTAATTTACAGCAATTGCTGGGAACTCTGGCTGCCAAAGCGACCAGCGAGCAGGAAGATACGCCGCTGCTCATGAAGGCTGCCGAGCACATGGCAATCCGCTTCGCCCTGGAGCGCTACTCGAAAGGTGAAGTGAAGGTAAATGCCGTACATCAGATGATGGAGCACATGAGCCGCCAGATGGACTCACTGCGCCAGATTCTGAAGTTGCAGGAAGAAAAAATGAACAAGGCCGGGATTCTGGTGGAGTCACACGCCGACATCCTGGACCGAATGTTCTGGGCGGAAGTGCCGGAGTCCGGAAAGAAGACGGTGCTGCTTTCGAACGAAGCTCCATGCGTTCCTCCGCGTAACCTGCGCCAGTTCGTTGAAGTCCTGCTCGACCGCGATGACAAGCAAGCCTCGGAAGAAATTTTGAACAACTACTCAGCCTGCCTAAACAACAAAGAAGCCGAGCCCCGCCGCAAGGTCGCGATTGGGTTAAGTCAACTAGCGGATCTTTACACCCGGCTGGGCGGTGAAGCGATGGGCGGGGCCATCCGCAAAGTCACCGAGCAATTATGTGTGGAAAAAGATAACGAGCTTCAAAGCCTGTTGAGCGCAGCTTTCGTGCGCCTGAGCCAGGAGGCCAGTGAGGCCAGGAACTACCAGGCTGTAAATGCGGTCTGCGCCGGCATGGAGATGCTGCTGCAACAGCGGCCGGTGATGGTGAATGATCTACGCCCGCGAATCGGAGTGGAAAACAGGATTCCGGAATTCATTGAAGAAGCATTGCGCTACGAGCCGGTTCCCGAGGACTTGCTCGTGGTTTTGCGCCGGACATGCCAGTCGGGAGCAGAACATTTGGCGGACCGCTTCTTCCGTTGCATGCGTCGCGACGAGTGCGACCGCATGGTCGAACTCGTAAAAGAAATGGGCTCTCCGGCCCTCGCCCAACTGCGGGAGATTCTTCGGACGGGACAGCCGAGACAAGCCTCGGCGGTTGTCGGACTATTGAGCCGATTGGACGTTGGGACTCTGCTCGAGTTGCTGCCGGCACGCTTGCCCGAATGGAATCGCTTCTATCACGATATTGTGGTTCGACAGATCGCTTATGCGGCTGCGCCTGACCGTGGGCGAACTTTACTCGAGTTAGCGGAAGTGCTGGATTCTGTGGTGCTCCCTGAAGCTATCGATGAAATCGGGATGAGTGGCGACCTTAGCGCGGCTCCTCCGCTGCTAGCAATGGCCAAGCCCGGCGAAGCCGCTTCTCGTTCTCAATTTGTTCAACTCAAGGCGATCGAATCTTTAGGTCGCCTCAAGGATGCTGAGTCCGTTTCGCTGCTGCGCGAGATTGTCGAGACCAAGAAGACTTTCGGCTGGATCCATCATCGCGAACTGCGAATCGCTGCGGCCCAATCTCTATCGAAAACCGATCCACGCTACAGCGCTCAGATTCTTTCTGACAGCGGTATCGAGGCCGCCGAGCTGGCGATTGCGCCTTTAGATACGGCTCCTGCCTGCCCTTGGGTTCGGCAGCGTCGCTACGAACGAATGGTGCTGTCGCGTTCGGTCCCAGCAAGCATCGGAAGCTCATGGGGAAAATCTAAGATTCTGATCCGCGAGTTGAGCCTCGGCGGTGGCATGGGCACCAAAGAAGATAACCTGCGCATCGGTAGCGAAGCCGATCTGGAAATCTCACTTGGCATGCGGACAAAAATTAGAGCGCACGTATTGCTGCGCCGCGCGCGCGTGAACGAGGTAGGATTTGAGATCGTCAATACCGATCTGGAAAGCCGTTACCGTTTACGCCGCCTGCTCGTAGATGCGTTGAGCCGCGCGCCGCAAAAGAAAGATGACGATTGGGGCGGGGATCGCAAGGTTTGAATCGCCCTTCAGTCGATTCAGTCGCAAAATAAAAAGCCTCTGCTCATCTCGAACAGAGGCTTTTCTTCCGTGAAATCTACTTCACGACTTTGACAAAGATAATCAAGAACGTGAACAGAACCAGCGACTCGATAAAGGCCAGTCCTACGAATAGGGCGATTTGAATTCCAGGACGCGCCGCGGGATTGCGGGCCAATCCTTCGCACGCGGCCGAAGCTACGCGACCCTGGCCGAGAGCGGCCAAAGCAGCCGCAAAAGCCATCGCGAAGCCTGAAGTAATCGCAACCCAGTTAGTGCCGCCGGAAGCAGTCGCTTCCCCGCCCTGCGCGAACGCCGGCATGGCGAACAGTGACAACGCCATCATGGTTAGAATCAGGAACCCAACTTTACGCATGTTTGTTTCTCCTTAAGAAATATCGCCAGGAGGTGGTTGACGCCATCCTCTTGCAAGCGCCCTCACCCTGACGAAGGTGTTTCATAAAGCCATGAAACTTAGTGCTCGTGAGCCGTAGCCTCGCCCAAATAAACGCAGGCTAGAATCACAAAAATATATGTCTGGATCAGCGAAACGCCAATATGAAGTCCTTCAAAAATGATTGGCACCCCGATAGGCACCAGAGAAAAGAACACAAGCGTCACCATCTCGCCCGCAAACATGTTCGCAAATAAACGAACCGTCAGCGACAAAAGCCGGGCGGTATGGCTGAAGACTTCGATGGGAAACATCAAGATGGCAAGCCACCAAACTGGGCCAAAGAAGTGTTTCAGATAGCCCCAGGCTCCATTCGCCTTCAGGCCTTGGTAGTGGTAATAAAACCAGGTCAGCAGCGCGCACCCTAAAGGAACAATTGGAACTGCGGTCGGCGATTCAAAGCTCGGAATAATGCCGATCAGATTGCAGGTCAGAATGAACAGCCCCAGCACAATGAGATACGAATGGTAAGGGTGGTAGTGATGGCCAATGATCTCTTCGCCCATGTTCCCGAAGAATCCATCGATGCCCTCCATCGTGTGCTGCAAGCCGCCGGGCTGATCCACCGATAGCCGCGCACGCACCGCGATAAAGAATGTGATGAGCAACAGCATCACAATCACTTCCATCGCGAAGGTATTTGAGATCGGCGTAGCGGGATGCTTCGGATGTATGCCCAAGGCCAACAGCAAAGAAGTTACAGGCCCGCCCAGCAGGCGGTTGAGCAGCGCGGTAAACCAGAGTTGCTCCATAGCTTACAGTCCAACAATCCTGAATAAGAATTTAAGGCTCAATATCCGCGGCGCAAAGCAGCATAAGCTTCAAACCCCGCTTCCGCCAGCATGGCCGCGACCGGCGTGCACAACCCAAACAGAAAACCCCGAAAGGCTTCAGAGGAACTTGTGAATATAACATAGGCGACGATTCCCGCCAAAACATAGCGCAGAAAGAAACCGTGTACTAAAGAGAACCCGCTGGCACGCTCTCCCGAGTCGACAATACGGCTGGCCAGGGACTGCACCGCTTTGTTCAACGACCGGAAGCTCAGATACGCAATAACCGCTCCCGCTGCAAATCCCAAAGCCGCGATCCATCCGAAGTACCACGCCGTAATCAACGAAAAGAAGACTCCCAGGATTAGTACCAACCGCAGCATTCTTGGAATGGCTGCGGAAAAAAAGCGCTCGGCAGAACTCTCGGCAGGTGCAGGCGGAAGCGATGAACTGGAAGTCATGAAAGCTGTCGTGAGATCAGGAGTCCGGTTTATCACGGGATAATGCCGACGCCATACGGATCATCTGAACGAATCCCACCACCGCGCCAAAGATCACTCCTGCGAGGTATATCCAGCGTATATGCAGCCAATAGTCGAAGAGACGTCCGATCGCATATCCCAGAAAAACCGCCGCTGGAATAATAAATCCGATCTCGGAATACCGTGCCGCCGAAACCAGCGCGTTGGACTTAGGCGGTTGTTTTGGATCTTCTACCACGTCGAATCCGATTCTACCGCAAACGCCTAGCGAAGCACGCTCGGCGAATTCTGCGCGATGATCAGCGACCAGTTGACGAGGTTAATGAAGCGGTCGGGCATAATTCCTATAAAAACTGTCGCGAACGCCGTGGTGGCAAGCGCTGCGCGCATCATCCAGCTTACCGGCAACAACCCTCTCTCTTCGGGCTGTCCCATGAACATGGCATTGGCCATTTTCAAGTAATAGTAGAGCCCGAACACGGAATACAGCACACCCAGGGAGGCGAGCGCATAGTGTCCCGTCTCAATCAGGCTGAGGAAAATAAAATACTTGCCCCAGAAACCGGCCAACGGGGGAATCCCGGCCAGCGAGAGCAGGAAGATCAACATCAGCACGGCTTCTACTGGAGCGCGCGAGTAGAGCCCATTAAGATCGTCGAGTTCGTCTCCAATTACCTTGCGGTGCCGCAGCGAGGTCAGCACGCCAAAAGCCCCGAGGTTCATGAATGTGTAAACCAAAAGATAGATCAGAATTCCCTTGATGCCGTCAGGACTGAGTTGCGTTGGAGTGCCGGCAATCAATCCCAGAAGCATATAGCCGACGTGCGCAATCGAAGAGTAGGCCAGCAATCTCTTCGTGTTGGTTTGCGTAAGAGCCGCAAAGTTGGCGCCCGTCATGGTCGCGATGGAAACGAATACGAACAGCGGAACGTATATCGGACGCAGCGCCGCCAGGCCCAGCAAAGCATTTGGAAAAGTCGGATAGGTAGCGCCCATGATCCGCAGCAACATCGCCCATCCCGCCGCTTTCACAGCTACAGACATGAAGCCGGTGACGCAAGTCGGCGCGCCCTCGTAAGCATCCGGAGCCCACTGATGAAACGGGACAGCCGCGATCTTGAACAGCAGCCCGGTAGCAGTCGTCAACAATGCAACGATCGCCACAGGATTGTGCGGATCCTTTGCGTATATCGCGGCCAGGCCACGGCCAATATCGATCAGGCTCGTGCTACCAGTGAGTCCATAGAGCAGCGACAAGCCGTACGCAA
Organism: uncultured Acidobacteriaceae bacterium; assembly: GCA_963818235.1. GTDB lineage: Bacteria > Acidobacteriota > Terriglobia > Terriglobales > Acidobacteriaceae > Sulfotelmatobacter. The sequence goes on along the minus strand of CAWFRI010000002.1, from coordinate 605,057 downwards.
AAATTCCCGAAGAAAACGCGCCGAGCAACAGATACTTCAAAGCCGCTTCGTTCGACCTGCGGTCGCGGCGCAGGAAGCCCACCAGCACATAAGTGGAAATCGCCATCAGCTCAAGGCCGATGAAGATCAGCACAATGTCCAGCCCGGCGGTCATACACATCATGCCCACTACCGACAGCAACATGAGCGCGTAATATTCGCCATGATTCTCATGCTCGGTCTTCATATAACGCACTGACATGAGAATTGAAATGGCGGTGGCCGCGAGAAACAGATAGAAAAAGTAAACCGCGCAGGGATTCATCAGCATGGTGCCCATCATGCCGGTAGTTCCCTTGGATATGGAGGGAGTCGTCTGCATCCAGTGCTGAATCTTCCACACCCCGCTCCCGGCGAACAGTACGCCCACAAACGCCAGCAGCGCATTGACCCATTTCTCTTCCGCCGGCAGCATGAGATCGATCAACAGGATGCCCAATGCAAACACTGTGAGCAAAGTCATGGGCAGCGCCATCACGTAATCGCTTGCCGTGAATTGTGAGAGCGCTCCCACTATTTCTGCCCTTTCGGCCATTGCACCGTCACTGCCGGGTTGATTACCGCCGCTGTTGTGGCAACCGGGACCGCCATCGGTTCCGGACGAACTGCGGCATTCATGGCGCCTCCGGTGCGTGGCGCATGAACATCCTGCACAATCTGATTCACCGGCTGCTCTAAAATTTGGAAGAACGGTTTGGGGTAAAGTCCAATCCAGAAAGCCATAACCAGGAGCGGTACAAACGTCAGAACCTCACGCAGCGTCAGATCGTGCAGCTTTTCATTCTTCGGATTGGTAACCGTGCCAAAAAACACTCGCTGATAAAGCCACAGTAAATACGCGGCCGCGAGAACCACTCCCGGCACAGCCCATGCGCCCCACCGCCAGCTCTCCATGAACGTGCCTTGCAAAATCGTGAACTCGCCGACAAAGCCATTCAGCAGCGGCAGTCCCATCGAAGAGAGAAACATGATCATGGTGATAGTCGCGTACACCGGCATCACGTTTGAAATGCCGCCATATTCTGAGATCTCGCGAGTATGCCGGCGTTCGTAAAGAATTCCCACGATCAGAAACAGAGCTCCGGTCGAGATCCCGTGATTGATCTGCTGCAACACCGACCCGGTCAATCCCGCGGAGTTCAGCGCGAAAATTCCCAGCGTGCAGAAACCAAGATGGCTCACCGACGAATAGGCGACGAGCTTTTTCATATCCTTCTGCATCAGCGAGACTAGCGCGCCATAAATGATGCCAATAATGGAGAGTGTAATCATCCATCCACGCACTCTTCCATGGGTCAGCACATCCGGAAAAAACGGCAACGAAAACCGGATAAAGCCATACGTCCCCATCTTCAGCAGCACACCCGCCAGGATGACTGAGCCTGCGGTAGGCGCTTCCACGTGAGCATCGGGTAGCCACGTATGGAATGGAAACATCGGGACTTTAATGGCAAAGGCGAAGAAGAAAGCAAAGAACAGCAGCGTGGCAATCGTCGGACCGTAAGCTGGGTCGGAATAAATCTTTGGCGCAGTTTGGTAAAGAGCCGTCAGACTAAAAGTGTAGATTCCTGTTAGTACGTGATGATGGAAATACAGGAACAAAATTCCCAGCAGCATCAGTACTGACCCGGCCAGTGTATAGAGAAAGAACTTGATCGCCGCGTACAGCTTGCGCGGGCCGCCCCAGATGCCGATCAGCAGATACATCGGGACCAGCATGGCTTCCCAGAAAACGAAGAACAAAAAGAAGTCCAGCGCCATGAAGACGCCAAGCATGCCCGTCTGCAATATCAAAAACCAAACGTAATATTCCTTGACGCGGTTTTCGATGGCCGTCCACGAAGAGAGTATCGAGATCCAGCCCAGTAGCGTGGTGAGCATAATGAGCAGAAAAGAAATGCCGTCGATGCCGATCACGTAACCCGCGCCGATCGACGGGATCCAGTTGTTCGGCACACCCTCGATGAACTTGAACCTCTCGGGACTGCCAATCTGTGACCAAAACATCGGCACCAGAGGCAACGAGACCAGGAAGCCGCCGAGTGCAAACAGATTCGCAATCCAGCGGATCGCGCCTTTGTTCTCCTTGGGAACAAACAGAAGAACCAGCGCACCGATCAGCGGCGTGAAGAGAATGATCGAAAGTATATGGTTAGACATGAGCTTCTAGCTTCTAGCTTCTAGCTTCTAGCGCCTGCTCTTAACCGTTCTTGGCTAGAAGCTAGGAGCTAGCGGCTAGGGTAGCTGCATTTCAGTGATACACGTAATAAAACACGAACCCTACCAATCCGGCAGTCATTACCAGCGCATACCATTGCACCAATCCCCACTCAAACAACCGTGCAGGATAGGACAACATACGCGCCAGAGTAGGAGGACCGTTTACACCAATTCCGTCAATAATCCACTTGTCCCACCAACTGGAAATTGTGGCCGCCAGCCGCGTGATCCATCCGGCAAAGTTGACCGCGCCATCCACGACGTGCGTGTCGAACCATGCAGAGGCTGCGCCAAGTCCAAGCACTCCAAGGCGGACGCCTCCTAATTTGCGCCGCCCCGTAAAAATATAGTCATAACCTTCGTCCACATAGTACTTATTGAGCAGCGTGTTATAAACCGGCGGCACTGCGGCAATAGGTTCAACATAGCCCTTGTCTGCATGACGATAACTCCTCCACGCCATGCCCCACCCCAAGCCGGCCGCGCCCAGAGATAGTCCCATTAATAACCATTCCGTCCCGCTGTTATGCTCTTCCGCGGCACCGGTGACCAACTGACCTGTTCTACCCTCTTCTTGCAACACCCGTGCCTCGCTGGAGAATACGGGCTCGAGAAATTTTGTGAATCGGTCCGAGCCTCCGAGGCTATGCGGCCAGCCCAACCACCCCGCAACAATAGCGCAAACTGCAAGCGCCACCAGTGGCCCCGTCATTGACACCGGCGATTCATGAATATGGTGCTCCACCTCATGGCTCATTCGCGGACGGCCATGGAAAGTCAGGTACATCAAGCGGAACATATAAAACGCGGTCATCAGCGCAGTGGCGTAGCCGATATACCAAAGGAACCGATAAGCACCACCTTCGCGCGACCAGGTTTCCCAGAGAATCGCATCCTTGGAAAAAAATCCAGCAAATGGAAAGATACCCGCGATCGCCAGCGTCGCAATGAACATCGTGCGATGCGTCGTAGGTATGCGATGGCCCAGGTCACCCATGTTGCGCATGTCCTGCTCACCGCTCATGGAATGAATCACCGAGCCCGCGCCAAGGAACAGCAGCGCTTTGAAAAAAGCGTGGGTAAATACGTGGAATACTCCGGCGGCAAACGCTCCTACCCCAAGCGCAAGAAACATGTATCCCAGTTGCGAGACGGTGGAATAAGCAAGTACGCGCTTAATGTCATTCTGAACCAGGCCAATCGACGCCGCGAAAATCGCGGTCAGCGCGCCAACAATCGCCACAGTTTTCATTGAAGTGGGCGCCAGCACGAACAGAGCATTCGAGCGCGCGATCATGTAGACACCCGCCGTAACCATAGTAGCCGCATGAATCAGCGCGGAAACCGGCGTCGGCCCTTCCATGGCATCGGGCAGCCAGACGTAAAGCGGGAGCTGCGCCGACTTGCCGCAGGCCCCGACAAAGAGCAGTAGCGTGGCCGCGGTGATAATCGGGTCGCCAATAGCAAAATGCCCACTCCGCGCAGCCGCCGTCACATCGATGAATCGCAATGAACCGAAATACCACGCGACGAAAAACATTCCCAACAGAAATCCGGCATCGCCAATGCGGTTCACGATGAACGCTTTGGCTGCGGCATCACTCGCCGACTTGCGATGGAAATAGAACCCAATCAGCAGATAAGAACAAAGTCCCACGCCCTCCCAGCCCACAAACAGCAACACATAGTTGTTGGCCAGGATCAGCGTCAGCATCGAAAACATGAACAGGTTGAGATATCCGAAAAAGCGGTAGTATCCACCCTCATGCGCCATGTAGCCGGTCGAGTAAATATGAATCAACATTCCCACGCCGGTTACAAATAACAGCCAGATGCCGGAAAGCGGATCGAGCAGGAAGCCCGCGTCAGCCTGGAATGGAGCTGGAGACCCATCATGCGTGGTGTAGTTCAAATGCCCAGTGCCGGTGCCGAGCCACGTATAAAGGATGGTTTGATACGGTTTGTGATAATTCTCCGGCATCGACGACCATGCCGAATATTGCCAGACCGCCCCACACGCCATAACAAACGCCAGAACAATCGTTCCCACGCAAACCGCGCTCACGGTGGACTTCTGTAGCTTGCGGCCGAAGAAGAACATGACGACCGCTCCGAAGGCGGGCAGCAACGGGATCAGCCAGATGTGAGAAAGAAAAAACATAGATTCAGCGTCTAGCTTCTACCACTTCAACAAGTTCACTTCGTCAACGTTCACCGTCTCCTTGTTGCGGAAGAAGGCAATTAGAATTCCCAGGCCTACCGCGGCCTCGGCTGCGGCATCCGTGATTACGAAGATGGCGAAGACCTGCCCGTGCAGTCCTCCCCACATGCGGGAGAACGCTACCAGGTTCAGATTTACTGCATTTAGAATTAGCTCAATCGACATTAGGACGATCACCACATTGCGCCGCGTCAGCACTCCGATGACTCCCAGCAAGAACAGGGCAGCCCCAAGCACTAGATAGTGTAGCGTCGTGATGTGTAGCATCGACTCCATACAAATCCAACCTTGCTCCGAGCTTCTTGCTCCTTAGCGGTACTTGGTACTTGCCATTAGGTACTCGCAGCTAGATTCTTTTCTTCGCCATTACCACCGCCCCAATAATCGCGACCAGCAGCAACAACGACGCGATCTCAAAGGCGAACATGTACTGTCCATACAACCTCATTGCGATTTGCTGCGTGTTGTCGCTCTCCACAATCGGCAACGCATGTTCGGGAAAAATATCTTTACCTTTTGTAAAAACAGCGATAAACAATCCGCCCAACGCCGTAGCCGCAACAATCCCCGCTACCCACTGGCTGTTGAACTGCCGCTCTCGCATTGAACGATCGATGCTTACCAACATAATCACGAACAGGAACAGCACCATAATTCCGCCCGCGTAAAGAATGATTTGCACGCCAGCCACGAACGGAGCATACAACATCAAATAAATCGACGCCTGCGCCAGCAGCGTCACGATCAGCGCCAGCGCTGAATGCACCGGGTTCTTCCGTGTGATCACCAGGATGCCGCCGATCAGCATGATCCCGGAGAGCAGGTAAAAGAAAAATGGAGTGGCTACGGGTGCCATATTTTTTCTTGCAGCAGAGCTACGCCGGCCGTCAAAATCAGAACGCCCAGGCCCATGGGTAGAAGCACTTTCCATCCCATTCGCATAAGTTGGTCAAAGCGATATCGCGGGAATGTGCCACGATACCAGATATAGAGATACATAAACCCCGCCACTTTCGCCGAAAACCAGAAAATGTCTTGAATCCGTACGCTTACGGCAGGGATAAAAAGAACCAAACCGATCAAACCGAGAACTACTCCGAAGCCCGCGAGCCCGATAGTTTGAACACGGAACAGCGGGTGCTTGGGCATGCGCACCGTGTTAAAGAAACACATGGCAGCGAAAAAGAGAAATGTCACGCCGGGAAAAAACGAGAAGATCAGATCCCAGGTCGAGCCGTTGAGAAAATTTGGAAACGGCCGCAGCCACCCGCCCAGCCACAAAGTCACGGCGATGGAGGACACAGCGATCATCGCTGAGTATTCAGCCAAAAAAAATAATGACCAGCGGAAGCCGCTATATTCTGTGTGAAAACCTGCAGTGAGTTCGGACTCAGCTTCCGCCAGATCGAAAGGCGCGCGATTCGTCTCGGCAACCATTGCGACCGCAAAAATAAAGAAAGCGACGAGGCCAAGCGGAAAGAATTTGAAAATGAACCACTCACCCTGTGCCAGTTGCGCTTGCACAATGCCGATCATACTCAGTGTTCCGGTACCCTCGGCGTTCAAACTGGTCATCAAAACAGCTGAAACCACCGCCAATCCCATGGCGACTTCGTAGGAAACCATCTGCGCGCTCGACCGTAGCGCACCCATCAGCGGATAGTGCGAGTTCGACGCCCACCCCGCCATCACAATGCCTAGCACGCTGAGCGACGACACACCGAGCATGAAAAGAATTCCAATATTCATGTCGGTAATGGCGTGCGTGGGGCCGAACGGGACCACGATAAAAGTTGTGAACGCCGCGAGCACCACCACGAAGGGCGCGACCCAAAAAATAAAACCGTCCGCCTCGGCAGGCATAATATCTTCTTTAAGCAACAGCTTGATCGCATCCGCGATCGGTTGCAGCAGTCCGTGCGGGCCGACGCGCATGGGCCCAAGTCGAACCTGCATGTGCGCCAGAATCTTTCGCTCCAGCCAGTTCATCGCGATGACTGCAACAGAGAGTCCCGCGAAAACAATCATGATGTAGACCAGCACCCAGAACATATTTCCGGCGGCGCCAGGAGTCTGACTGCTGCCGAGGTAGGACTTGATGTGTTGAATAATCTCGCCCATCAGCGGTCCACCTCGCCAAGAACAATATCTAGCGTGCCGATCACGGCAATCACGTCGGCCACGAGTTGGCCGCGGCACATCTTATCGAGAGCCTGCAAGTTCACAAATGAAGGCGGACGCACGCGCACGCGATAAGGCTGCGTCGACCCGTCACTGACAATGAAATAACCAAGCTCACCCTTCGGCGCTTCGATTGAATGGTAAACTTCGCCCGGCACCGGCTTCATGACCTTGGGAACTTTAGCCATGATCGGCCCTTCAGGAAGCGCGTTCACTGCCTGTTCGATAATGCGCACTGATTGCCGCATCTCCGCCATTCGTACGAGATACCGATCGTACGTATCGCCGTTTTCTCCGATCGGAATATCGAAATCGAAATTCTTATAGTTCGCGTAGGGCTGCGCCTTGCGCAGATCCCACTTCACGCCGCTGGCGCGCAGCACCGGACCGGTAACGCCCAGCGCAATGCAATCTTTTGCTGAAATCGTCCCCACATTCTTCGTGCGCTCCACCCAGATCCGGTTGGTGGTAAGCAGTTCTTCGTACTCGTCGATCTTCGGGCGAAAGAAAGCAAGAAAGTTCTTCACTTCCTTTTCAAAACCGGTATAGGTTTCGTACTGCAAACCACCGATGCGGAAAGCGTGCGTGGTTAGGCGCGCCCCGCAATACTTTTCATAAATCTTGAGAATCTCTTCGCGGTCGCGGAAAGTGTAGAACAGCGGAGTAATTGCGCCAATATCGAGCGCATGAGTGCCCAGCCAGAGTTGGTGGCTGGCGATGCGATTCAGTTCTGTAAGGATGACGCGAACATGTTGCGCCCGCGGCGGTGCTTCCACGTTGAGCAACTTCTCAACTGTCTCGCAATAACCCAGTCCATTCGAGACCGCGGCCACATAATCCATGCGATCCACGTACGGATTGAACATCGTATAAGTGCGATGCTCGCCGATTTTCTCGACGCCGCGGTGCAGGTAGCCAATCACGCATTCCAGACCCAGAACTTTCTCTCCATCCAGGCGCAGAATGACGCGCAGCACGCCATGCGTGGCGGGATGCTGCGGCCCCATATTAATGACGAGTTCGTTCGCATCCAAGAATGGCTTCTCGGAAGTTTCCAGGTCGAGATGCGAGAGCGAACTGTTCGGGTCTGTCATTTCGATTTAACGGAGCTTTTCACTGGCCGCTCTCAATTCCCAGATTGATCTGCACCCACTCGTTGTCCTGCTGGAGAATACCGTAGTCCTTGCGCAACGGATGTCCCTTCCAGCCGTCAGGCAGCAGAATCCGTTTCATGTCAGGGTGCCCATCAAACTTTATTCCAAACATGTCGAATACTTCTCGCTCCAGCCAGTTCGCGCCCTCCCAGATGGGAACGGAACTCGGCAGGCTCTCGCCGTCGAGAATTTGCGTCGTCACACGAACGCGCTCGTTACGCACAAACGAATAAAGAATCCATACCACGTCAAATTGTTTTTCGCGCTTTGGGTAATGGGCCGCAGTGATATCGACACAGTAATCAAACTGCTCTTCATTGCGCAGAACATGGAGAATTTCTGGAATCAGCGAGCGATCAACCACCATATAGTTCTGCCCAGCATAGGTAAGCGGCGTAACACCGGAGCCATACATACTCTTGAACTTCGCGACCATCGGCGAATCCCACGCAGTCGGCGAAGGCGCGGCAGGTTTCGCCGAAACCGCAGGCTTCGCAGCAGCAGGCGCCGCTGGTGCTGCAACTGCAGGTTTTGCAGGAATTGGAGAAGGCGCTGTCGCAACTGGCTTTTCAACCGAAGCTTTTTCGCTGGAGGTTGCTTCCGAAGAACTCTTAGGATCGGATTGAACGGAGCCTGAAGCAGTTACTTTCACGCCGCCGGGGACGGTTGTTTGATCCGCCGTCGGTTTCGGCTCGCCTTCCGGCGACGGTGAAGAGGGCGATTTGATTTCGTCCGGCATTAGCGGCGAAGGCGCAAACCTCAAGCTCGCAGGGTTTCGGAGAGAACGTTAATTTTTATCAGCTTGAGCATTCGGTGTCAACGAATCTTAGCGAAGAAAAAATCGCCTTCACTATATCGGGTCCCGAATGCCTGGAAACTCGCCCTTGCTCACTGTATGCGGGCTTGCGCTTGATAGGACTCGATCAGATCGCGAATACGCTGCGCATCTTTCTTGCGGTGACCATGGCTGGTGATGGGATCGGTGCCGCCTGTGGATTCGATTCGAATCTCTGCCCACAACACACCTGTGGAAATGTGCACGGAGGCAATCTTTCCAATTGCAATGCTCTCGTCGTTGCTGCCAAACCACCTCGACTTCACTCGGCTGACGCGCAGCGGACTAACCACAAGGCGAGTTGGAAAAAGAAAGTTGCTTTGCGTCCATCGGCTGGCGGTAAAAGTCTGGGCTGCGGGCTCGTGTAGGCGTGGCGGGTTACACCCATTCCAGAGCGCCCTTTCTGCCAAACCCAGATATAACCGACGATGAGGATAACCAGAAAAACCAACATCTCCACCAGCCCGAAAACACCGAGCGCTTTGAACTTCACCGCCCATGGAAACAGAAAAATAGTCTCCACGTCGAAGACCACGAACAGGATCGCGATGATGTAGTAGCGCACAGTGTACCGGCCACGCGCATTATCGATGGGATCGATGCCGCACTCGTAGGGCATCAGTTTTGTCTTGCTTGGATTGTCTGGACGAACCAGCTTCGCGGCCAGCAGCGTGACCGGAAGCAGCACGCCGATAACTGCCATAAAGATGAAAATAGGAACGTAGTTTTGCGGCATAGTGTGTCTCGGGTGTCACCGGTACCACAAGCTCATACATAGTATCGCCGACGGCTTGTGGCTTCAAGGCTACTGCAGATACGCGATATATCGGCCACGCCCCGCGCCGCTATTTATCGCTTTTATTTCTCCCAATGTGTCGAATTGAACTGTTTGGGATCGAACACGGCGGGATCGAGTTTCACGTTGGCCCGGATGTCCGAGTACTCCTCGCTGAAGATCATCTTGCCATCAATGTGCATCTCGACACGGGCAGCGATCCAGCCGCCCGCAAGTTTGCGGTAGTCGGTGAAGCGAATATCTTCCACTTTCTTCGGATCTCTGCGGTAGGGTTCCATCTCACGCACAAACAGCAGCGTGTCTTTTTCCACCCAGAATTGCCGGGACTGCAAATCGTCCTTTGCGGCGCCCACCACGTAGACGGGATGGCCCTCCCATGTATCTTCGCGCAGCTTCGTCAGGTCATAGCCCTGGGCCTTCACAAGGTCGATGGTGGTCTGCGGCTCCTGACGATAGACGTCAAATCCAAACACCAGCAACATGTTCACCAGATGGCCGGGTATCGGACACTTTGCCATCTTTCAGGATGTTCACGTTGCCATCAGCCAGGACGTATCCGTTCCCGTCGGCTTGGCTGGCCCGATATCGATACGCAACTTACCCGGCAACAGCGCCGCCTCGTACCAAGTTTCAACTTTGGTGGTTCCGTCGGGATTATAGGTTGTGCTTTTCTGCGTGAAGGTAACGGTGTCATACCAGGACGATTTGTATCGGTCGTGCATCGCCCGCAAAACATCACTTCGCCGTCGCGGATATTCTGGGCGTGAGCCAATGCAAAGCTCAAAAATAAGAAAATGATTGACAGCCGTTTCAATAGATCTCCTCGCTTACATCCAAAAGTTGGACCTCTGCCAGACATCTTACGCTATCGGCCAATTTTCGGCGAGATTACAACGGAAATACACCTCATCTCAGGAACTTGTCCGGAAGCATAAAGACGGTGCGCGCGAAGTCAGTCCGCAATGTCGCTTCGTGATAGTAGCGGCATTAGGATGCCATTCTTACCGGCAAGCAGGTCTGGATTCCGAAGCGGGCGAATTCTTCCCAGTCCCTGCGCCTTCGCAGCGAGCCATCGCGCTCGCGAATCAGAAAGAAGTATGCATATGTGATGGTTTCATGGTAGAGCTGCGGCTTGCCGCGCGCGACTGCGAACCGCTGGAGAGCAGCGATGAATTTTTCCAGCGCCCGCAGAACCGGATATTGGCGCAGATACGCGAAATGCCAGGCGAATGTGGTCGGCGTGATGAAAAGAATCGGCTGGTAGCGCGTCACTTTCGAAATCACGGATGAGTTGTTCGATCACTCAATGGAACTGGCGATAGTCTAGCTTCCTTTGCCGACGGCAACCGCCCAGGCCGCTGCCGTGTAGATGGCGAGATTTCCCACACTATAAAACCCGTGCAGAAGATGAATAACAATAGCCAGGACAAAAACGGCCACCAAAAACCAGGCTCCGTGGATGGCGGTTCGCGGGAGCAGCATAAGAACGCCGCCTGCGATTTCACAGAATCCCAAAATCATCCGTACCGCGTTCGGCATGTGAGTGCTGGCAAAGCTGTGGGCGGCGCTGGGCAACACAAACAAAATTGCTTCGATCAGAATTACCACGCCCAGAGTCCATTGCAGGCCAGTCAGGGCGATTTTCGTTCGTTGTCCGCTCATGGGCAGCCTCTATTTCTCCGCAGTTCGCTTGCGGGCCGGCCGTGCCTTGATTTCCTTCAGGCGATGGCTGGCGCTGGAGTCGAGATCGAAATCATAAAAGTTCTTCAACTCCTGGATTCGTTCGAGCGAAGCCGGACTGAAAGGTGTTTTTCCGTCAAACGCATGAAGCACGATTCCCTCCAGCAGATCGCCCAGTGTCATATCGTGATATTCGGCGAAGGCTTTCAGGATTTTGAGCAGGCGCTTCTCCATGCGCACGCCAGTTTGCACCCGTTCCACCAGCAGTTTAGAATCTTCCGTCATTAATACCAATGTACCACAATACCTAGATACAAGCGATCCTGAGTTTGCCCGGAGTCCACGCTTTTAGCCGAGTTGTTTATAATCGCTGTTCACTGTTCCCACAGATTTTCCCGCGCCTTGGGCGCAATTCTCGATTATAAGGATCCTCTTGGCATTCGACGAAAATGTTTACGAACTGCGGCGCCAGAAGCTGAAACAAATCGAAGCTCTGGGGCAGGCGGCGTACCGCAACAAATACGACCTTACACACACGATCCCGCAGATTCTGGCGGAATACTCGGAGAAGACTTCTGAAGAACTGGAGACTCCCCGCGTCAATGTGCGCGTCGCCGGACGGATCATGGCAATCCGCTTAATGGGCAAGGCGGGATTTAGCCATCTGCAACAGGAAGGCAAGCGTCTGCAGATCTACGTAAAGAAGGATGCCGTCGGCGATGCAGGCTTCGAGCTGTACAAATTGCTCGATCTCGGTGACCACATTGGCGTCAGCGGATATCTCTTCCGCACTCGCACGGGCGAACTCACCGTCCATGTTGAGGAGATAACATTTCTCAGCAAAGACCTTCTGCCGCTGCCAGTTGGCAAGGCTGTCGAGGGCGACGCCTCCATAGTCGGTGGCCCCAAGAAGTGGAACGAACTCACCGACGTCGAACTACGCTACCGCCAGCGCTATGTTGACCTTGTAGTAAATCCCGAGGTGCGGGAAGTTTTTCTTAAACGCAGCAAGCTGGTGCAATCGTTGCGCCGGACTTTGGAATCACACGGATTTATCGAAGTCGAAACTCCGATGATGCAACCTATCGCAGGCGGAGCCGTGGCGCGGCCGTTCGTAACGCACCACAACACGCTCGACATGGATTTATACCTGCGCATCGCCCCTGAGCTTTATTTGAAGCGCCTGGTGGTCGGCGGATTCGATCGCGTGTATGAGATCAACCGCAACTTCCGTAACGAAGGCCTGGGATGGCGCTGGAATCCTGAGTTCACCATGCTGGAGTTTTATCAGGCTTACACAAATTATCAGGGCGTAATGGATTTAACCCAAGAGTTAATTACTCAGGCTGCAAGAGATGTCATTGGCGGGACGAAGGCGAAGTGGGGAGATCAGGAAATCGACTGGGCAAACTGGCAGCGCTTCACCATGCGCGAAGCCATTATTCATTACTGGCCGGAAGCGGCAGACGCAAAGCCGCAGATGAGTGATTTCACTTCTCACGATGGCGTGGAAAAACTGGTTGAAAGCTTTAATCGGGCTCATTCCCACATGGCCTACGATCGAAATGAGCCGCTGGGAAAAACGATTGCAGGTTTGTTTGAAGCTGTGGCCGAAGAGCACCTCACCCAACCAACGATCATCTACGAGTTCCCTACCGCCGTCTCGCCGCTCTCTAAGCAGAAGCCGGATGAGCCGGAATGGACTGAGCGCTTCGAAATCTATGCCGGACAGATGGAGATTTCCAACGGCTTCAGCGAACTGAACGATCCCGAAGATCAGCGGCGCCGCTTCGAGAGCCAATTGAAAGAGCGCGAGCGCGGCGACGATGAAGCCCACCAGATGGATGAAGATTACATCCGTGCGCTCTCTTATGGAATGCCGCCAGCGGGGGGCGTCGGCGTGGGGGTAGACCGCTTGTGCATGTTGTTGACCGATTCGCACACCATCCGCGACGTAATTCTGTTCCCATTGCTAAGGCCAGAGAAGGCCGTCGCGGCCGATGTACAAAACGATGTACAGCAAGGGGAACCCTAGCCTCGTTGCCGTACCTGACAAAACACTAGAATCGCAGCACAACACTTCTTATACTTCTCGCATCGGAAATCTGTGCAGTAAATTAGCGGCGCTGCCGTAATGTCCGCAAGACTTGGACATTGGGTCGGTAGCGCTTTGCTTTTTCCTGGAAGGTTACTTTACTGGTTTCGCCGCGCTTTTCATGTCATCGGCCGTTCTCTGCGGCTGATACGCAGGCTGGTTGGGACTAAAATTCGTACTCAAGTAGTCGATCAGCGCGTCGTGATCAGCCGCATCCACCACTGCACCCCACCTTCTCATCTTGTCCACTTCTTTCGTCCACATAGCCTTGCTCAGACGTTGTTGCAGAATGATCCGCGCTTCGTGACACTCCGTGCATGCAGTGGTGGCTTTCATCTGCATAGGGCCCGCAGGTAGATCCGCAGTCACTTTTGGGGAAACGGCACTCTGCGCTTGCGCAAGAGCAATAAGCGCCACCAGTGGGATCGTCGCATTACAAATCGCTCTAAGAAACATGTATCTGCACCTGATCGACCGCGTTGTAAAGATAGCCGCTCGGATTCCACACCGGCGTTGCAAGCTGAATGCGGCCTTGGCTATCGGTAGCGCGTGATTGGATGGTGTAGTCGCCGGCTTTGCCAGTCTTCCATTCGTAACTCCACAATCGCCACGCATAGCGGGATTGCTCGTGGCCAAGCTTCGCCGCATTCCAGGTCGCACCGCCATCCATGGAAATCTCAACCTTCACGATGTTCGCTTCTCCCGCCCACGCCGCGCCATGCACCGTGAGTCTTCCTGTTTTCACGGTAGCGCCATCGCTCGGCGACGCAATCACCGATTTCACACTCAACCCGGTTACCGGGTGGGTGTCCTCTGGCTTCACGACCTCGCCGGGCTTGACTGGTTGGTTCGGAAGACGATAACCGGGGTTCATAAAATTCCCCGCGAATTCCGCTTCCAGGACTTTTATTTCGGTAAGCCATTTGCACGATGCTGAGCCAATCCAGCCGGGAACAAGGGCCCGCGCGGGAAATCCGTGATGTTTCGTCAGCGGACTTCCATTCATGTGCGTCGCAATCAACGTATCGGCATCGAGCGCTTTCTCGAGGGGAATGCTGCGAATGAAAGGCGGAACTTTGCCGGGAATGTCATCGAGTCCGCGGAACATCACGTGCTTGCCCGCGGACTTCACCCCCGCCCGTTGCAAAACATCGCGCAGTCGAGGACCGGAAAAACGCGCCGTACCCACCGCTCCCTTGCCCCATTGAATGCCCGGAACCTGTGGCCGATGCAGGCCGCGGCCGTTGCCGGCGCATTCGAGAGTATTAACCACCGAGTGTGCCTCCATCTTCGAAAGCTCTTCCAACCTCAGCGTGAGCGGTCGCTCCACTTCCCCGCCCAGCGACAAACGCCAGTCGCCAGCTTCGAGTGCGCTCGGTTCGTGCATGTGATTGCGCACAAAGAAATGCGGCACCGGTGTGAGCCACGTGTTGAAGTACTCGACCGGACTTTCAAGATCGACAAATCGGAACGAGCGAAGAACCATTCCCTCTTCGCCCGGAAATGGAACCGCCTCTTCTTGTGGAATAGCCCAAGTCAACATGGCAGGTGTCGCGGCCGCAACCAGCGCAGCCCCGGACATCTGCCTAAGGAATTCACGTCGGGAGTTCATAGTCTCAAGAATGGTCCTACAATTATGATCGTATAAGCAGGCAAATCAATCCTCAAAGAAAATGCGGATGTGAGTCTGCCATAGTTTAAGTTAACACCGCCGGCCCGGAAAAGGAGAGTAGCCAAAACCGGGGCCGACGGCGTTTCCGAAGGGAAGGCACCCTTCGAAAAGTTAAGAGCTGCATTGCAATATTGCTGGTCCCGCGTCAACACTGGCGCGGGACCGTTTCATTTACGGCAGGTAGTAACGGAACGAGGTGAATACCATTCCATCCAGGCCTTCCGGCGTCACGCCGGGTTGACCAGCTCCCGAAGGGCCTACGCCAGACCAGGTCTGACGAGTCACATAGGAGTACTGCGTGCCAAACTGGAATTTTCCTCGGGGACCGTTATAGAAGCGGTACCAGAAGCCAGCTGTACCCTCGATCGTCGCCCGCGTGTCGGATGTGCAATTCGCCAGCGTACCCGGTGTGAAGCCGGTATCAACAGTCGGGGCAATTTCGGTGTAGCAACCAGAATTATTGAAGAGCGGCGCACCGTAGCCGACTTCCTTCTTGATCAGAGGATCATAGCTAGCCGTGCGCGCTGCGTACTCCGCGCCGGTGTATGCGTAAACATCAAGTTTCTTGCCGTGCCATTCCAGCGTGGCCAAACCCTGAAGATCCTTGATCAAATGCACGGTGCCGTCGCCATTGATCGCAAGATCGGAAAGCTGCGAAGAGCCGTAACGCCCCACGCCGCTGCCGCCAAATCCATGCAAGCCAAAGACAATGTGCTTATTGTCAAAGTTCCAGCGCGCGTTGGCGCCAAAACCACCGCCGTTTTTCGCGTTGTTGTAAGCTCCAAGCGCACTGGGACCCGTTCCCGTGCCATTTGGGCAGGGACCGGTCGTTGCGGGAGCTACTAGTATCACCTCACCGCAGGGAAAGACGCGGTCGCGAAAGCGATCATAAAGTCCAAAGATTTCGTAGTGGCCGAAACCCGGATCGAAGGCCGCCTTGGCAATAATGTCCGGCGAAGGATTGAAGGTATAGTTCGAAGTCGTGTTGTAGGTATTGCTGGCACCCGCTTCACCCAACAGGAAATTGTCTCCATTTCCATGCGTGGTCAACGTACCCTGCGCGTTTTCCATGGCGACAGCGAGCGCGACCTTGTCGCCAAAGGTCTTGGTTAAGCGGATCCCATACTGACGCGCGAAAGTGAATCCCACGTTATATCCTGGATCAATGGTCGATGGTCGTGCGTCGTTGGTTTTTCCGAGGTCGTCGCTTGGCGCAATACCCGCCTTATTTTCCGTCACCAGACTCCACATCTGACCTCCGAGGAAGCTCCAACCGTTATCAAACTTCACCTGGCCCCAAGCCTGCCGCAGACGGAACGTATAGCTGTTGGTCTGAGTCGCCGTGGAAGTAACCCCGGCCGACAGAAAGTCGCCCGACACATAGCTGGCAAACTCTACATTTTTCAAACGCCCGTCGACGTAGATCGTGGGCCGTGACTGGCGCGCCGAACCAAAAAACTCTGACAGCGAGTTCTGCGATGCACCGGGCATGGTCAACGAATTGAACGGGGTCGTCAGGTCCGCTCCCAACCCTCTCGACCGCCGCACGAATGCAGCTTCCGCAAACCCGGCGGGCGTTATGGTAATTCCTTTGAAGTGAATGGATATAACCGGGCTCTCCAGTGGATTGGGTTTTCCCTGCGGCGTGTCTTGCAGGTTAAGCCCAGGTGTTGTGCTGTCTTGCTGAACAGAAAGAGCCGTAACCTCCGCCACCTGTTGTTGTGGGACCGGTTTCGACTCGTTCTTGCTCGCGGCTTCCAACGCCGCTTGTTGTGCTTGCTGCCGGTCCAGTTGCTGCGTAAGACGCTGGATTTGTAGTTGTTGCGCAGCCAGCGCATCTTTCAATGCTTGCACGTCCGCAGCCGTAACCACCGAGGGTGGAGGCGCCGCGGCGGCGTCCTTGGCCGCCGGACCGACTGGCGCTGGGTTTTCTGCCCAGGCACCGGCTGAAAGTGCAGCCAGGGCTAAGGCGGCTAGAAAAAAGTTCTTCGTTCGCTTCATGGAATTGTTACTCTCCTTAATTTTGAGTTTTTATCGAACAACCGTTACTGGGGAATACAGAAACTTTTCGCTTCGAGCCACGGCATTTGCAGGCCTGGGGCTTTGCTTCTTCGCAATACCTATGGCATCTATTATTACAATCGACTTACTTGTGATTCTGCCCAAAAAATCTACACACAATTTATTAACAGAACGTTAATTGCGGAAAATGGGGGGGAACTTTCCGAAATGGCAGAGTTAAATCGCCCTGGCCGAAATCATCTACTCAACTTTTTGCCCGCCGACTACCATGGGCAGAACGCTTCCCTTTTCTTTTTTCTTGGCGACGCGTTTGTGCTTCGTTCCGCGGGGACCGGGCTCCGCAATTAGATCCGCCAGAGTCGTGTTCTCTAGAATATTGGCGGCCGCGTCCCGGACGTCGAGAAATAGCTGGTAAAGAGCGCGGTGCGGCAGATCGCGATCAATCAGAGTTCGCAACTGTTCGGCATCGCCAAAAGGCGCCAGCGGCCCGTCCATCAAACGCATGATTTCGCTGAGCCGGATATCGGACGGATCGCGCCGCAATTGATATCCGCCCTTTGCTCCCCGTACGCTCTCGACCATGCGCGCATTCTTCAGTTCGAGCAGGATCAGCTCCAGAAATTTTTCCGGCAGATTCTCCTCATACGCGACCTCGCGGATCTTTATCGCACCCTGGTGATAGTGCCGGGCCAGCATCATCATTGCTTGTAAAGCGTAAAGTCCTTTTTGTGAGATTTTCATAGCGCTCGGAATTATGCCATAAAGTCGATCGCATTAATAGACATTACTTAACGACCTGTGATTAGCAAGTAACAGGCCATGTTGCAAGCCCCGAACTATTCCTTTGTTTTCATATCTTTGGCGCAGCATGCGCATGTTGCGTATGAAGTAGAGTGTGCAGCAGATTGCAGTTCTGATCCCCAACTTCAGTATTCTCGGAAGCCGGGAACTAAACTGGCTGCGAGACGCGGAGTATTTGAACTGTGACGTTATCCGGCCCGCCACGTTGCAGAGCCAACTTCACCAGAGCGGCGCAGGACTCCGCAGGCGTACACCCCTTCACCGATTTCTCTATCTCCTCATCGCTGACTACTCCCCAAAGCCCGTCGGTGCATAGCAGAAAATCGTCGGCGTCATGCAGTGCCATCCCCTCACTGGGACTCTCCACGGAAACCTCATTCCCCGCTCCCAGAGCCGCAGTAAGGATGTGCCTTTGCGGATGCTTCTCCGCATCTTCGGCACGGACGAGCCCCGACTCCACCAGCCTCCCCACATAAGAATGATCGCGCGTCAACCTGGAGATGTGAGCCTGGCGCACCAGATAAAGCCGGCTATCTCCCACATGTGCAAAATAAAGCTGGCAATCACGGATCACCAGCGCGGTACAGGTGGTACCCATGCCGTGCAGTTCCATATGCTGCGCGGCATGGGCCTGAATTCTCTCATGGGCGCGCGCGAAGGCCTCGAGCAGCGCGGCATGCGGATCGTCACGTACCACATCGATATAAACTTCACGAACTGTTTCGACCGCCAGCCGGCTGGCCTCCTGCCCACCCTCATATCCCCCCATGCCGTCGGCGATCACCGCCAGTCTTCCCTTGGTCTTCAGTTCACTCTCCGCACTCGGTTCCCAATAGAGATAGGAGTCCTCATTGTTTTCGCGCTGGCAGCCTACGTCGCTCAGACTCGCAACTTCTAATCCATGTTTTACATTCATACAGTCAACCGGCATGTCTACGCGACTCACCCTGGATGCGCGGGAGAACGCAGCGTCGCCCGGCCATTATAGACAAGTTGGCGTCTTGAGAATGCAATGTACGTAACTTCTAGGCAAAAGTAAAAGCCGCGTACGGCCGCGGCTCTTGTCCTGATTCTTGGGCTGATCTATTTTTCCTACTTGCCATCGTGCTTGTCTTTGTAGATTTGCCTGCTGGTGCAGTTCTGTTCCCTGTTCAGCTGCCTCTGTTCGCTCTTGGTTAAGTGGCCATTATGGGCGGCCATGTCAAGTTGTGGCCGAACATCTTTGAAATCCAACTGGTTCCAAAACCATAGACGCACAAGTCGCAGTCCGGCTGCGCCGATCTCGTAACACTTCATTAACATCCAAACGATAGAATCGGTCCGATCCATCCCGGCATCCTAAAGACATCGGATCCCAGGAGAAACATTTGATGGCTGCTCCAACTGAAATCATGGCTCCCCTCTCGACCGACGAGTTGAGAAAGATGGATGCATACTGGCGAGCCTGCAATTATCTATCGGCCGGGATGATCTACCTTCGAGCCAATCCGTTGCTGCGCGAACCTTTGCGGGCCGAACATATCAAGAACCGGCTTCTCGGTCACTGGGGTTCGGATCCCGGCCAATCTTTCGTTTGGATTCACTTGAACCGCCTCATCAAGAAATATGACTTGAACGTGATGTACATTTCTGGACCAGGCCACGGCGCTCCCGCCACCCTCGCCAACAGCTATCTGGAGGGACACTACTCAGAGATTTATCCGGACAAAAGTCGCGACGAGGCAGGCCTGTTGAAGTTCTTCAAGCAGTTTTCATTTCCCGGTGGAATCGGCTCGCACTGCACACCGGAGACACCTGGCTCCATTCACGAAGGCGGTGAGCTTGGCTATTCCCTCTCGCACGGTTATGGAGCTGCATTCGACAATCCCGATCTCATCGTCACGGTAGTAGTTGGCGATGGCGAGGCCGAGACCGGACCGCTTGCTACTTCATGGCACTCGAACAAGTTCTTGAATCCCATCCGCGACGGCGCCGTATTGCCCGTGCTCCATCTCAACGGATACAAGATCGCAAACCCAACGGTCCTGGCGCGCATCCCCCACGAAGAATTGGAAGCGTTATTAGTCGGTTACGGTCACAAGCCGTATTTTGTCGAAGGCGACGACCCGGCCGAGATGCATCAGAAAATGGCTTCCACTCTCGAGGAGTGCATTCTCGAAATTCGCTCGATACAGCAGCACGCCCGCTCGACCGGCGATCCTCAGCGTCCGCGCTGGCCCATGATCGTTCTGCACTCTCCAAAAGGATGGACCGGACCGAAAGAGGTCGACGGCCATAAGGTGGAAGGAACCTGGCGTGCCCACCAGGTTCCCGTGCTCGACCCCGTAACAAACAAAAAGAGTCTCAAGCTGGTGGAAGGCTGGATACGAAGCTACAAACCGGAGGAGTTATTCGACGCGAATGGAACGCTGCTCCAGGAACTTCAGGAGCTTGCCCCTTCCGGTACGCGGCGCATATCGGCCAACCCTCATGCCAACGGCGGGCTGCTCCGGAAGGAACTCGAACTGCCCGACTTCCGTGACTACGCAACCGATGTAAAATCTCCCGGCGGAGCCTATGCTCCACCCACCGATGTGCTTGCGCATTTTCTTGCAGAAGTAATGCGCCGCAACATGAACTCTTTCCGCGTCTTCGGTCCGGATGAAACTGCCTCGAACAGGCTCACGGCGATCTACGCCGCTTCAAAGAAAACGTGGCTCGCCGAATACAAGCCTGAAGATGCCGATGGCGGCGAGCTTGATGTTTCCGGGCGCGTCATGGAAATGCTCAGCGAGCACACGCTGGAGGGCTGGTTTGAAGGCTACGTTCTCACCGGCCGCCACGGTTTTTTCTCCACCTACGAAGCTTTTGTCCACGTCATCGACTCCATGTTCAACCAGCACGCCAAGTGGCTGGAGAAATCGAAGAATGAGCTCGCCTGGCGCGCGCCAGTGCCCTCGATCAACATCCTCATCACTTCGCTGGTATGGCGTCAGGACCACAACGGCTTCACTCATCAGGATCCCGGCTTCCTTGACGTAGTCACTAATAAAAGTCCTGACGTTGTCCGCATCTACTTGCCGCCCGACGCCAATTGCCTGCTGAGCGTCGCCGATCACTGCCTGCGTTCGCGCGATTATGTCAATGTTATCGTCGCCGACAAACAAGAGCATCTCCAATATCTCGACATGGAGGACGCAGTGAAGCACTGCACCAAAGGCATCGGCATCTGGGATTGGGCCTCCACCGACGATGGCGCGGAACCGGATGTAATCATGGCCTGCGCCGGCGATATCGCAACTATGGAGTCGTTGGCCGCTGTTGAGATTTTGAAAAAGCATTTCTCCGATTTAAAGATTCGCTTCGTCAACGTCGTCGATCTCTTCCGCCTCATGCCGGCGACCGAACATCCGCACGGACTTTCTGATCGTGACTTCGATTCTCTGTTCACCACGAACCAGCCCGTGATCTTCAACTTTCACTCCTACGCTTCCCTCATCCATAAACTCAGCTATCGCCGCACCAACCACGAGAACATTCACGTCCGTGGATATAAAGAAAAAGGCAACATCAATACTCCGCTGGAACTAGCGATTCTCAATCAGGTCGACCGCTTCAACCTGGCCATCGATGCCATCGACCGCGTTCCGCGCCTGCATCCAAGCGGTGCGCACGTAAAAGAATGGCTGAAGGATCAAATCATCGACAGCATCAACTACGCCCACGCCGAAGGCATTGATCGCGAAGAAATTCGCAATTGGAAATGGACGAAATAAGGATGGCAAAAGAGCTGACTGAAAAAAGCGGCCTCATCCTCGTTCTAAACAGCGGCTCTTCTTCACTGAAGTTCGGCGTCTATTTTCGCGGGATAAAAGATGAAGAACCGCTACTGACCGGCGCCGCCGAGGGCATTGGCCGCGGCAACGGCACGTTAAAGATTCTCTCCGCCGATGGCACTGCTCTCACTCAGCACGATCATATCCACGAATCGCAAAGCGAAGCTCTCACTGCTTTGTGCGCCGCAATGCGCCAGCACCTTCACACAGTACCCTCTGCCGTAGGCCATCGTGTCGTTCACGGCGGTCCAAAACTCTGCACCCACCAGAAAATCACGCCCGAGGTACTCGACGAACTCCGCCGGGCAACGCATTTCGCACCTTTGCATATTCCGCAAGCGTTAACCCTTATCGCCTCCGCTCAGTCGATCTTCCCCGCCGCAACTCACCTCGCTTGCTTCGATACCGCTTTCCACCAAACCATCCCGGAACTCGCATCCCGACTGCCGATTCCCCGGAACTATTTCGACGCCGGTATTCGCCGCTATGGCTTCCACGGAATCTCTTACGAATCATTGGTGCACCACTTCGGCGCAGCGCTTCCTGAACGCGCCATCTTTGCGCACTTGGGCAACGGATCGAGCCTCTGCGCCTTGCGCAATGGCAAATCAATCGATACAACGATGGGTCTTACTCCAACCGGCGGCATCCCCATGGGCACGCGCTCCGGCGACCTCGATCCTGGCGTCATCCTTTATTTCTTGCGTAACGCCAATCTCAGCGCCGATGAACTTGAAACCTTGCTCAACCATCGCAGCGGGCTTTACGCACTTTCCGGCGGCGAAAGCGATGTCAAGGCTCTCGAAGAGCGCGCTCACTCAAATGACTCAGCGGCATCTCTGGCGCTAGATGTTTTCGCCATTTCCGTAAGGAAAACTATCGGAGCGTACATAGCTTTATTAGGCGATTTGGATCTGCTCGTCTTCACCGGCGGCATTGGAGAGCATAGCCAACGCATTCGCTCCGGAGCGACAGACGGCTTGCATCAATTAGGACTAAACACCAACAAAATCAAGGTTGTTCCCACCCAGGAAGAAAAACAGATAGCGCGCCTCTGCCGCAAGATGATGAATGACCCAGATCAATCGTAGCCTTGGACCTACACAGCGTAGTATTCGCCTCGCAATTCCTTCTACGTCGCTTCCCTTCCCAAATCACGCTCAGCAAACAAAAGCGCGCATCCCCAAATGAGGATGCGCGCCCCGATTGGCCGGACAGACTGGCCTATCGTCCGAAGTACTTCGCGTTGAGCTCGGTAAATGAATTCCACTTTTCCGGCAGGTCATCGAGCGCAAAAATGGCTGAAACCGGACACACGGGCACGCACGCTCCACAGTCGATGCACTCGACAGGATCGATGTAAAGCAACTGTTCAGTGGCGTACTTGGGATCGTCTTTCTTGGGATGAATGCAATCCACCGGACACGCATCCACGCAAGCCGTGTCTTTGGTGTTGATGCAGGGTTCTGCAATTACGTAAGTCATAACGGTCTGAGTCTCCTCAACTGGATGCGAATATTTTACTACGGCGACCTGCCGCGAAACCGGACATTCTAGCAAGAAATCGCCTTCATTCGCAAAACAAAACGGCTGGCAGCGCCGCTGCCAGCCGTTCTACGCGCTTAATCAGAGCGGGATCGATTACCGGTGTCCGCCGCCACCATGACCGCCGCCACCGTGGAATCCACCACCTCCGCCGCCATGGAACCCGCTTCCGCCGTGGGACCCACCAGCTGCACCACCGTGGAATCCTGCTACGCCATGGAAGCCGCCCACGTATCCTCGCCCACCGACGAACCCGCGTCCACCGTAGTAGCCTCTACCGTAGCCCCAGCCCGCACGACCGTAGCCCCAACCACCTCGCCCATACCAGCCATGGCCCCAGCCGCCGCCCCAGCCATACCAAGGGCCAGCACCGATAAATACTCCACCTGCGAACCAGGCAGGTCCGTAATAGCCATAGGGCGCGCAAGCGTAAGGATAGTAATTATAGTACCCGTAAGCGCAACTCGGGGGGCCGTCAATCCCAACACCCACCGCGACCTGCGCCTGCGAAGGCTGAGCCAAAGCCAGCGACGCCATCAACGCCATTGCCAAAGCAAAATATTTTATGTGCCTCATTGTGATCCCCCTTGTCTCAGATCCGCTAGATCTCCGGATCTTCAGGCCTTCTGGATCTTTGTCTCTATCCGTCCTGCCTATCTATTTGAACGCGGATGGGCAAAAAAAGTTGCAGATTCGGCAGTGGCTCATTTCGGCCACCCTGAGCAAAGTCAACCACTTACGTCGAATGGGTTCCCTTTCATCGGAGTTACCAGCCCTTCGCCGGAAGTCTACCACGGCATTCCTTGGCCAGAGTAGAATTCTGATAACCCGAGGGAGGGATTCATAGCCCTACATCTGTTCAGCAGTCCGAACGTACGGCATCGCAAAGCAAGGAGCTCATCAGCTTCGAGGAAGCCATGGACAAGCTCTCCCGCGACGAACGCTTTCGTGCAACTGTTTATTCGATGAATACCCTGCTGGTGCAAAAAGGAATTTATTCACCGGAGGAATTCGAGTTCCAGTTCCGCCAGTTCGCTCAGAAGAGCCTGCGCTAACGGCCTCGCGTTGGCGGTTTGCCTTTTACGTCGTTCCACTTAGGCATGTGAGACATTAAGGAGACTGGCAGCGCTCGTGAGCTCCGATCTCGCAGTTGGCACAACCGCACCATAATTGAGGGTCTTTGATACCCGGCTTCGGGCTTGATTTTTTCATTGATCTTCTCCTCAGAGCATCGCTCTATACTTATCTTGCGAATGCTGAGGCGAAGGAACTGCTGTTACAGCTATGCCCCCACCAACTCCCTCTTCTCACTCGGCTCATACTCCACAATGTAGCCTGCCACCGCGCTGGCAGCGACCGTCAACGGCGATGCCAAATACATCTGTCCCGGACCGCTGCGCCCCGGGAAATTTCGATTTTGTGCGCTGATCACCACTTGATCGGGACGCGTCGAAACCCCCGGCCCCGCATTGATGCACGCCCCACAACTCGGCTCGATCACAATCGCCCCGGCTTTCTGAAATACGTCGAGATAGCCTTTGCGCAGGCAATACTCCCGCGTCTCCTGCGATCCAAACTGGATATAAAACTTGCAAGACTCCGCCACGCGCTTTCCCTGCTTCAGCGCATCCGCCAGAACGGCAGCGTACATATCCATGTCTTCATTCTTGCCCGCCGTGCAGGTGCCGCCGTAAGCAATCTCCACCGGCACAGGCGTGTTCAGTTCGCGAACATATTTTCCATTCCCCGGATCGCCCGGGGTCGCCACCATTGGACGAATCTCCGCCGCATCGAGTTCAATCACATGCGCATATTGCGCGTCCGGATCGCTGTACAACCCCTCGATCATGGCCTGAGCTTTCGCCCGATCCATTCCACGCCGTTCCACCAGAAAATCGACCGCCTTCTTGTCCGGCGCTACAATCCCGGTAAACCCGCCTATCTCAGCGGCCATGTTGGTCATGGTCGCGCGCTCATCGACGCTTAGCTTTTCGATGGCTTCGCCCGCATACTCCATCACCTTGGCCAGCGCCTTGCCGCTGCGCACGTAATCGAGGCTTAGAATCTTCAAAATAAAATCCTTCGCCGTCACATTCTCATGCCGCTTGCCGCGAATCACAATCCTCACCGACTCCGGCACCTTCACGCGCACATCTTTGGTGATCCAACCGTTGAACACGTCGGTGGTTCCAATTCCAAACGCCACACAGCCAATCGCTCCTACATGCGGCGTGTGCGAGTCCGAACCAATATTCAGTTGTCCCGGCAGCGCGTAGCTTTCCAATACGATCGAGTGGCAAATACCCTCGGATCCTTTACGGTCTTTCAGTTCCCCATGCAACTTAATTCCCTGCTTCGCGGCGAAATCCTGCTGCTTAAGTTTCAGTTGCGTCGCCAGATCGAGCAGCCCCAGCTTCTTCTTCTCCTCCGAAATCACCTCATCGAGAAAAGTCAGATGATCTCGGAAGAACAGGATGCTCGAAGCATCGTTTACCTTCGCATCCTTGCCCACGTAACGCTCAAAGAAAATCGCCGCCATCGGCGTGACGTACTCATGGCTGAACCGCAAGTCGGCCTGTGCGAATCCCGTGTCTCCCGGCTTCACCGCCGCAACTCCAACTTCGCCTTTCTCGTTCTTCATGTGCCGCGCGATGATTTTCTCCGCGACCGTCATCGGGCGTGTGGAGCGGGCGGCCTCGCCCGCAGTCTTGATCGGTGGCAGAAAAACTTTCCCCTGCATCCTCGCAACATTAAACGGAAACAGACCGCCGTATTCAATCACCTGCCGCGTAATCTCGTCTTCGCCCGCAGTAAACTCGCACAACGGGATATCTTCCCCGCCCCGAATCCGATCGACCAGCGAAAAATCCGTCGAGGTCAGCACCCCAAGATTTTGGCAATTCTGCTTGTAAATGCGCTCAATATTCTCCGCAATCACCACCTGAATGCCCGCGCACATCTCCGCATAAGGAGATTGCTCCCGGCTCGATCCCTTCCCGCGCCGCTTCCCGCTCACCGCGCACACAAATCCACCGCGCTTCACATCGCCGCGCCCAATCGGCATCACACTGCCGCACTTCAATCCGAGATACGGAATCTCGCCCAGCGTCTCGTCAAAATAAAAACAGTAGTGCGCCGGCGTAATCTCGTCGGTCGAGATGTCGTCGCGCAGCTTGGGATTATTCGCCGGATTCTTCGTGTCCCATGGCAGATCTTCCCCGGCAAGTTGCCGCTTGATCAGTTCGGGATCCTCGGTGAGAAAAAGAATGCGTCCCTTTAGCCGGACCTGGTCCGGTCGTTTTTCGATTGTGCGTTCCAGAAGAGAGTTGATCACGTTCAGCCTGTAGAAAGAGGATTTGGGATAGGCAGAGCGGCTACCCATTCCCTCATTATTGTAACGCGGGCGAACTTGGGAAAGGGAGTCGAACAACTTAATGATGTCCATGTGCCGCCTTGTCGAACTTCTCGCCCGCCGGAATCGCCACCCTTAACCGGTTTTCCTTTGGAGCCAGCGGACATGTCGCATACGGAGTCACCGCGCACGGCGGATTGTAGGCCCGGTTAAAATCCAGAATCACCGTTCCGTTCGCGACCGCATCGGTCTCCAAAAATCGTCCGCCGGGATAGGTATCGGTCTTCGCCGTCAGATCATTAAACACAAACGACAGCCCCTTCGCCGGATCGCCCCCAAGAGCAGTCAGCCTCTCTTCCTGGCCGCCAATCTCGAATACCACCGTCCCCGCCACCGGCACGGGAGTCACGTCACCCAGCACATTCGGCACATCGATTGTCTTCTTCCCATCCGATGGCTCCCACTTGCCCGTCACTCGATAATTCAGGTCAAGCGGATAAAATATCAGCCCCTTAAAGTTGGCTACCGACGCACTCTCCACGTCCTTTACCCGAACCCCTACGCGGTCTCCGCGCACAATCACGTGAAAACGCAAGCTGCCCATCTCCACAACGGTCGAGTGTCCAGAAATGTCCGGATCCAACTTCGCGTTGCTTAGCGCCTTGCCTGCAACTGTGGCGCGAGCTTCCGGCAGCATGCGTACCCTAACCTCTTTACCGTCCAGCGCAAACTCGCCGGCATGACCCGGACCTTTGGGAAAAACGATGGCATTGTCGGCAGCAGTCCCAAAAGTATTCACTCCCGGCTTAAGCCAAAACAACCCCGCCAGCGGCAACCAGTTCTGCTTCAGATCGTCAACTTGCTCCGCCTTCCACTTTTCGAACGCCTGTACATACGTGGCATCTGGAACAGATACAGACGAAGGCGCAGCCTTGTCCACGCCCCATGCGCCAAATACCAGTGACGCGAAACATACAATCGCAACGGCAGAATGTTTGGTTGAGTTCATGTTAGCCCCACGGAACGAACTTATCGCTTATACTCGCGCGGATCGGGCAACGGTTCCATGCCGCGTCCTGCGAAAATTTGCTCAAACTCCTTCAGCAACGCCTCGTGCAACAGGCCGTTGGTGGCCAGAGTTTCGCGGCTGTTAAGTTCAAATGTCGCCCCATCGAAGCGCGTCACCTTGCCGCCGGCTTCCTCCAGGATCAACACTCCCGCCGCTGTGTCCCAGGGATTCAGATTGAACTCCCAGAAGCCGTCAAAGCGCCCGGAAGCGACGTTGCACAAATCAAGCGCCGCAGACCCAGCCCGCCGTACCCCATGGGTGTACAGCGTAATCTGGTGATAGAAAAAAATATTCGGATTCTTGTGCCGCTTGTGACTCGGAAACCCCGTAGCCAGCAAGCTCTCCTTCAGCACCGCAGTCTTTGAGACTTGAAGCGGCTCGCCATTCAACCGCGCACCTTTTCCCTGCTCCGCACTAAACAACTCGTCACGCGTGGGATCGTAAACCACCGCCGCAATCCGCGTGGCCGATGTTTCCGATATCCGGTGTTCCAACCCCATCGAAACACAAAATACGGGATACCCATGCGCGAAATTCGTCGTACCATCCAGCGGATCGACATACCAGCGGTAGTCGCTGCCCTGGTCGTTGAGCCCCTGCTCTTCACCTAGCACGTCGTGCCCCGGCCATTGCGCCCGAATGCGTTCCCGAATCAGCGCCTCGGACGCGCGATCAGCCGCCGTTACCAGATCCGCATCGCCCTTGTACTCAATCTTCAAGTGCTGGTGGAAATAATGCATCAGCAGCGCACCCGCCTCACGCGCAATCGCCGACATGGCCGGCAGGAAACCTTCGTGATTCGGTGGATTCGATGACATTCGATCTAAAGTGAGGCGGTCGGCATCCAGATTTTCATTTTCTGCCGTAAGAATTCCCGGATGCCGCGAGCTTCGGTTACTTCTTACCGCCGCCATCTTCGGCAATGTACATAATCTCGTGCTTAAAGATGAACAGGTTCGGCGCACCCTCCCGTGTCAGGCGGATCATGTGCTTGTCGTAGTATTCGACCCAGCCAGTGACGGTTTGGCCATCCATCAATTTCACACTCACCAGCTTCTGTTTCTCTCCCAAGTCCTTGAGAAAGCCAGCTTCTGCAAAAGTCTCCTCCGGTGGCGGAGTTCGCCCGCGTTTACCGGCATTAGGATTTCCCTGCGGACGAAAGGGCATGCTGGCATTGTACACAATGCGCGACAGTGGATCGGTGCATGATAAAGAGCGGGGTGGAGCAGCTCGCCGAGATACAATATCGGTAGAGTTTGTCTCTCGTGAGGAGGCCACCGTGAAGCACCTCGCTTGCATCCTTCCGTTTTCCCTGGTTGCAGCATCGTTAACGCTGGCGCAAATGCCGGTCCCACGCGGAATACGGCAGGCCGATCAAACTGAAGTACAAACAGAAAAGAATATCCCTCCGCCGATCAGGCAGCCGGCTCAGTTCGACTTAGCCAAGCTAAGCCAGAATGCCGACGATCTAGCGAGGCTTGCGCAAACCATTCCGCTCGATGTGACTAGCATTCAGAAGGGCCTGCTGCCGAAGGACATCATCGAGAAACTGAAGGAAATCGAGAAACTCTCAAAGCAGCTACGCAAGCAACTTACGCCCTAGTCAGCAGCAACGAGCCACGAACGAGCAACAAAATACGATATCTCCAGGGGGCTACTGTGAAAACACTTATTCTTCTCGGATCTCTGCTAATCACGACAGCCGGGATGGCACAAGATGTGCGTCCGGCGGGCGTGCCTCCGGGAGCGGTGCAGGCGGGACAAGCCGAATCGAAGGCCGATCGAGACCTGCCGCCTCCCATTCCGGCCAAGCGTTCCTTGGATCTTATAAAACTACAACAGGAAGCGGACGAATTGTCCAAACTTGCTCAGACCATTCCTCCCAACGTCGCCGACATCCGGAAAGGCATGCTTCCCAAGGATGTTACGCAGAAACTGAAGCAGATCGAGAAGCTCTCAAAGCAAATCCGCAGCCAACTCAATCCATAGCAAAAAAAACCACCAGCCTGGCAGGCTGGTGGCTGATCTAATTAACTCCGGTCTAGAAACTCAACTTCAACTGGAATTCCATCACGCGGGGTCCGCCCAGGCCAAACACGCCCGTGCCAACACCAACGCGGTAGGAATCGCTCTGTACACTTTGTGTCGTCGGTGAGAACCCTTTGGCCGTGCTGTTGATTGAGTTTCCACCTTGGTCGAGCCATCCAGTCATGGTGCCCGGAGGCAGGTTGTAGTTGCTGAAGTTAAAGAGGTTATAGAGCCCAATACTCGGTTCAATGGTGAACCGCTCTCTGAACTTGCCTTCCCAAGCCAACTTGAAATCCAAGGCTTTAGTCCAGGTGAATGGCAGCTGATTTGGAGGAGCCGTCGCCAAAGTCGGAGCCACTAAGCCAATGGAAGCAAGCTGCGCCGGGGTAAATAGGCCAGCCGCTACAAGCTGCTGCCCGGCGGGGGTTGGCTGTCCTCCCTGCGTCGTGTTGTAGTTGCTGATCGCAGAGTTCAGACCGTTCACGTCAAGTGAGCGGCCGAACGCGCCATTCTTTGTTCCCGGCAAAGGATCGCTTACAAATCCACTGCCGGTAAAGTCCGTTTGGAAAATCTGTCCCGTGCTTCCGGTACTGCCAACAATGGCAGGGCTGGATAACGGACTGTAAAAGTGGGCGATGATTCCCAGGCGGAAGTTAAACGGCACATCTACGTTGCCGCCGAATGAAAGCTGATGGGTGCGGTCAAGCAGCGAGGGCCCCATGTAGCGCAGCGGATGATCGTTGTCACCGGCCTGCAACACGAAGTCCTGATCGTTGGAGGACACTGCATTCGAAGGTGCAGTAAGGCCCTGGAAAGCCTCCGGGTTCACAAACCTGGACAGAGCATACGACACCTGGTAGTTGGCTGCCTTGATTCCCCTAAGCGGATTAGCCACATTCTGGACCAACTTCATTTGCAGTCCGTTGTAGACCGACCGACTAATGGGCTCTAGGAACAGCATAGCATTGTAATTCTGGTTGATCCCACCGAAGGCACAGGGATGGCCAACTCCCCCAGCTCCGGCGTTCAAGCAAGCCACACCGGTGGCATCGCCGGGCGTTCCTAATCCATTACCTAGGAACACACCGGCTGCGTTAGCCGCTCCCGCATTCGTAATAACACAGTTGACAGCGGCCGCCCCGGTCATGCCGGTACATCCAGAAGTGGCGTTAGCCGCGCCAGCTACGGCATCATTCGCACCCGCTAAATTGAAGTCAGCCACATCGCCGACATGGTTGATGTCTAGTCCAAGCAACGCATGAGTTTCCACGTTGCGCAGAAAATCGGCAGTCAGCACCAGCCCGTGACGAATCTCGCGCTGAAGACCAATGTTCATCTGGATTGAACGTGGGGAGATGTAATTGGGAGCGAATAGGCCAAGCGTTGGAGCGGCCCCATTCGCCAACTGGGTACCCACATAGCTTCCGTTAGGCAAGCTGGGATCGAACGGATAAGCGGCTTTCAGTGCGGTTTCGATGTTGGCTACGGCCTGTCCGGTTTCAAAAATCGGCTCAGGAGCGCCGGTGGCGGCATTTCCGCAGGCACTCGCAGGGAAGGAGAGTGGACCCGTCGGAGTTTGCACCGGCAAAGCGGAACCGCCAAAGCATGGGGCCGTATCATACAAGAACGCGCCATTGGGTTCCCGCAGCGGACGGTCGAACAACACATTGTTATAAATAACATTCTCGTAGAAAAGTCCAGCGCCCGCACGAATGACCGTCTTGCCGTTCTTGGCCGGATCCCATGCAATACCAATCTGTGGTGCAAAATTTTTGTTGGGGTTATTGACCCGGTTTCCGTATCCAGGGAAGGCAGCGTTCAGAGGCGCAATAGGTCCCAGATCGCTGTCTGTTCTACCCGTGTCACGCACCCAGCGCAAACCGGGCGACAAGGTCAGGTTCGGTAGGATCTTCCAGGAATCGCCGACATAAAAGCCGAGACGATTATCCGGCCCCAACCCACCAGCCGGGAAACCCAAGGCTGGCTGTAACGTAGAGTAACCTTGGCCGTTGCTGATGATAGCCTCCACCATGTCATAGTTCAAGGGGTTGGAAGCTGTCGTACCATCCGGGCCGACTGCGCAACCCAAAGCGTTAGCGCCTGCGCAACCCGCATCCAGTCCGCCGCCGAATACATTGGCGGTGGTGCCGAAGAAGGCGGCAGAACCGCCGCCCTGGATGTGGTTCCAACTCGCACCAAAACGCAGAATGTGCTTACCGATGGCTTTGCTGCCGTCATACTTCAACTGATGGTCAGACTGGGGCGTAGTTTGCGGTGCCAGAAGGTTCGGACCTACAGTGAATGACCCGATATTGATGCTGACTGGATAATTGGCGAACGGCAAATTAGTCCCCTGGGTTCCATCCACGATCTGATTTTGAAATTTCAGGTACGAAAAGCGGATGGTGTGCGTAAAGCTCCCGGTATTGAAATCCGCACCTGCAACCGTATTCCGCGTGACGTCGCGGTTGTTATAAACCTGGAAACTTGTGGGGAAAAAAGTAGCATCGGTCGAGTTCTTGAAATAGCTGAAGCGCCCAAACAAACGGGCGGTCTTGGTTAGCTGGTAATCGATACGCCCCAACAACTCGTCATCGATAAAAGGAGCTGGGAAGAAACCAGAGTAGCCTTGGAACGGAGAGCTCTCCAGAACCGGAGCCCCCAAGTGTTGCAGAGTCCGTTCGCCGTCCAGAAAAAAGAATGCTTTGTCCTTGAGGATCGGGCCGCCAAAGTTGCCGCCGTCTTGGTTTCGCTGGAAATAAGGGGAGGGCAGAACTGTTGCGTGCGGCAGACTGGCCGAGCCGATAGCGTGGTCGCGGAAAACGCCAAAAGCTTCCCCGTGGTAGTTATTCGTACCCGCCTTGGTGGTTACGTTCACTGCACCCGAGGAGGTCAGTTCGTTCGATAGGTCTAGATTCGACTGGGCGACCGAGAACTCCTGAATGGAGCTGGCCGGAATGTCCTCCGTGGTCGTGCCTACGGTTTCGTCAGAAACGTCGACGCCATCTACTTCAATGCGGGCCGTGCGGCCGAATCGTCCGCCAAACGAAATGGACGAGTAACCCACCTTGGTGGGATCGAAATTGGTTCCATCCTGAATCTGCACGCCGGGCTCGAGCTGCGCCAAGTCGAGGAAGTTACGTCCATTCACCGGCAAATTCTCGATCTGGCTGGAATTCAAGACGCCCTGAACTTCGGCCTGTTCGGTATTAACCGACACTTCGCTCGCCTGCACCTCAACCACTGTGCTCTCTTGGCCGAGCTCCAATTTAATGCTGCCGTTGGCGGTATTATCGACTTGCACGCTCAGATTCAATTGCGCCGTCTTAAACCCTTTGCTCTCAACACGAACGGAATAGGACCCCGGTACCAACGCGCCCGATGAGTACACCCCGGTTCCGCTGCTGGTGGTATGGATGGTCTGTCCGGTAGACCCGGTAATTGTAACTTTTGCGCCGGCTACCACGGCACCGGTCGCGTCCGTGACGCTACCAGAAATACTGCCCGTAGATACCGTTGTCTGGGAAAAAGCCACCGGTGAAAGCAGCAGCGCGGAGAGGGCAATCAAGGCCAGCACTAAAAAGCGCGCGCTGGCGCGGGAGGAGTTGTAGTTCAACATCGTGTACCTTCCTTTCGGAATTGTTCTCATCGGAATTTTGAGCCAACTTGCCTCGGAAAAGCTAGTGTTTCCGAAGCCATATCAGAAGTTTCGAAATCCTTGCTGAGAGGTCATGCAGGAAGAAGTCAAATCACTCACACCTTCCCAGCTAAAGGATAATTCTGGCTGATCTAAAGCAATTTTCCAGCCAGCTTTCCCCTCAACGGGGAAGGATTGTTGTTATCCTATATTTATCAATTACTTACGGCTGCTTTGAGCCAAACGTGGAGAGACTTTCCCTGCAAGACGCACATCCGGAAATCCGAAAAACTGTATTTCCAATCTGGAAAAGAAAATCCTGGGGCTTGTTGGCAGTCCGGTTAACACAGCCTTCTATCCCGTTATCTTGAGATTGTCTTAGAAGCCAAGTTTCCGAAAGTACGCGAAGGGATTAAAAATCAGACTTCGACGTGTAATAGCCCGCCCGATGCCGCACCTGGTACCCACTAGACTCAGCCGAGCCTGCCACGCCGACCTCGATGCGCCGGAACTGGGAGTTCGACAAGCGCTGCGAGGGATAGTAAGCCAGCAAATACTGCGTCCGAAGTTCGTCGCTAATCTGGCGGAAGGCGTCGTCTAGTTGCGACATGGAAGTAGCGTAGTAGTACTTGCCGCCAGTGTCCTCGGAGAGTTGGATCAGCGCATGTTCGCCCCCAGTCTCACGCCCCGCGCTGCTCTCGATGGGCACCACGATGATGCTATAAACGATGCCCTCGGCTTCTTCGGCGGCGCGCACCGCCTGTTTGTAATCCATCTTGCTCACCGTGTCTCCCCCGTCGGTAATCAGAACCAGAACTTTCCGTCCCTTACGATGGTCGAGGGAGCGCGAGGCGAGATAAACCGCGTCGAATAATGCCGTGGCCGCGCCCAGGCGAATGTGATCGATGCCATCGTCAATACGCTTTAGGTCCGAGGTATACGACGTGGACTGCAGGACCGTTTCACTGAATCCGAACACCGATAACGCGTCCACCGGCCGCATGATCGCCCGCGCGAAACGCTTGGCCGAGGTCTGCTCCAGCGGCAGATCGTGGCGCGTGCTCAGGCTGGTATCGAGGGCGAGCGCAATCGAGAGCGGCACTGCGGATTCTCTGTCGAACACTGAAATCGTCTGCTCGCGTCCATCTTCCTGAAGAGTAAAATTCTGTTTGTTGAGCCCGGTCACTGGACCACCCTGCGCGTTGGTCACTGTGACGTAGACGTTCACCAGCTTGACGTCTACTTTGAGCGTGGGGGTCGAGTCGTCGGCAGGTTGTTTCGGCGGAGCAAACTGCGCTAGCCCTGTGGCGCAAATCAAAAGTATAAGCAGCGGCGTTGCCGATTTTCTCATTCGGTAAAAGAATACATGTGGGAGCAACCGCTTTCGGCTGTTGGCCCAGAAGCACGGGGCATTTGGTCGTGCTCTGCCGATCACTTAGATGCACCCTCTTCTGGCGGGCTGCCCGGATCGCGGGAATTTACCGGGGAATCTCGGCTGGAAACGCTTCCCCGTCGGCCCACACCGCACCGTCCTCAAAGTATTCTTTCTTCCAGATGGGAACTGTCCGCTTGAGCGTATCAATCAACCAGCGGCACGCATCGAACGCCGCCGCGCGATGGGCCGACGCCACCACGATAAGCACGCTGGTTTCGCCAATCTCGAGCCGTCCCAACCGATGCACCACAGCGACATCGCGGACTTGAAATTGTGCTAGCGCCTGCTCCGCCAGGCTTTCCATTTGCCGCAGCGCCATCTCTTCATACGCCTCATAGTCGAGATACAGAGTTCTGCGCCCCCGCGTCTCATTGCGGACTATGCCCTCAAATAGAACCGCCGCCCCGTCTGCGGCGCGCTTGACCCTGGCCAGGACTTGAGAGGTCTCGATCGGCCCGCGCACAATGGAGGATCGCCTCGGTTCTCCCATCCCGCCACTCACTGGCGGCAATAGCGCTACCTCATCGTCAGCATTCAGCGCTGTCGCTGAGCCGGCATACTCCTGATTCACCGCAACCGCCAGACCCGGCAGCAAACTTTTCGTGCCTGGAATCTGCGACCCGATATGGGTCAGTAAATCGCCAACCGTAGCACCATCCGGCATCTCTACAACGTCGCTGGATTTCCCCGCTACGTCTTTCAGCATGCCAAAGAGGAGAACGCGCAAGCGCATAGAGATCAATGAGCAGCGGGTTCAGGAGGCCCGGCCTGTGCCAGTGTATCTGAACCCAACTGCTCTGTGGACAAATGTCAAAGGCGTCGCGCCGCCATTTGCTCGGATTGCCCGCATTCGTTGTCCCAGCCGTCTAGTCTCGACCGTGGATTTGCTTAGCCGAATCCCAAGGGTTTAAAGCAATCCGCCTAGGCGAAAGCCCCGAAGATTTTCGCACCCAGTGGCGCAAGGCCGTATTCACCGGCCAGGGCGCCATGCCCAGGGCATTCGATTCTGAGTCCGACCTGATAAAGTACGTCGCCTCAACTCCCGGAGCGCTCGGCTACGTCAGCCGGATTTCCCCGCACGACGATGTGAAGTCCCTGTCCACGTCGAAATAGTGATTCCTAAAGCAGCACGCGAAGCAAAAAATTGCCAGCCCCGAAGAGCTGGCAACGAAACACTGTCTTCTAAAAGCTGGCCAGTAAACACTCCCCACTGACCACTGTTCTGTTACGCCTGAGCGAACGCCTTGTCATGCGCTGCGGCCGGCGTCGTCGCCAGCATCTTAGCCGCCGTCGATTCCGCAACCTCCGGCAGCGAGACGCGCAACGCCTCGTCGATCGTCTTCACATAATGAACCGTCAGATCCCCGAGTTGTTCCTTGGTCAGATCCTCTTCGACATTCATTTTATTTTCCGCCGGCAAAATCACATGGGTCACTCCAGCGCGTTTGGCAGCCAGCACTTTTTCTTTAATGCCGCCCACCGGAAGCACGTTGCCACTCAGTGTGATCTCTCCCGTCATGGCCAGCAGAGGACGAATGCGATGCCCTGTCAGCAGCGAGACCAAAGTGGTTGCCATAGTCACTCCCGCCGAAGGACCATCCTTCGGAATCGCTCCCGCCGGCACGTGCATGTGAATGTCGTGATCGGCAAAAAAGTTCTCTGCAATCCCCAGTTGCGCCGCATTCGACCGCACCCAGGTAAGCGCCGCCTGCATGGACTCCTGCATCACCTGGCCAATCTGCCCGGTCATGGTGAATCCCCCTTTGCCCTTCATGGCGTTGGCTTCGACGAACAATACGTCTCCGCCCGATGGCGTCCAAGCCAAGCCCACAGCCACTCCCGGACGTTCCGTGCGTTCTTCAATTTCGCCTTCGGTGCGAATTTTGATACCACCCAGAAATTCCTGAATGATCTCCTGCGTGACCATAAGCTTATCCGTCTTGCCCTCGGCCAGCCGCCGCGCTTGTTTACGGCAGATGGTTCCGATGGTGCGTTCCAGACTTCGAACGCCCGCCTCGCGCGTATAGTGGCGAATCACATAGCGCAACGCGTCGTCGGGAAACTCAATCTGCTCGGCTGTGATTCCGTTCTCTTCCACTTGCCGCGGAACCAGATATCGTCGCGCAATGTGCAGTTTCTCTTCCTCGCTGTACCCTTGCAGTTCGATGATTTCCATACGGTCGCGAAGCGGCTCGGCAATCGGGTCGAGCATGTTCGCTGTCGTAATAAAAAGCACCTTCGACAGATCAAAAGTCACGTCGAGGTAGTTATCGCGGAACGTCGAGTTCTGCTCCGGATCGAGCGCTTCGAGCAACGCCGAAGCCGGATCGCCTCGAAAGTCACGGCCAACTTTATCGATTTCATCCAGCATGAAGACCGGATCTTTCGTCTCCGCGCGCCGAATGCCCTGAATAATCTGCCCCGGCAGCGCCCCA
Organism: uncultured Acidobacteriaceae bacterium; assembly: GCA_963818235.1. Taxonomy (GTDB): domain Bacteria; phylum Acidobacteriota; class Terriglobia; order Terriglobales; family Acidobacteriaceae; genus Sulfotelmatobacter. Next base: position 568,025 of record CAWFRI010000002.1, on the reverse strand, counting down.
ATATACGTGCGCCGATGTCCGCGAATTTCAGCTTCATCGTGCACTCCGCCCAGCGACAGCCGCACAAACTTCCGGCCCAAAGACCGTGCAATCGATTTTCCCAGCGAAGTTTTACCCACGCCAGGAGGTCCGACAAAGCACAGAATCGGCCCTTTCATATTCGGCTTAAGCCGCCGCACAGAAAGATAGTCGAGGATGCGGTCCTTAACTTTCTCCAAGTCGTAGTGGTCCGTATCCAGAATTTCTTTCGCTTTGATGATTTCGATTTCCTGCCCTGAGGTCTTATTCCACGGCAGCACCGCCAACCATTCCACGTAGTTGCGCGTCAGCGAATAATCCGCAGCCATTGGGGACATGCGGGAAAGCCGCCCCAATTCCTTGAGCGCTTCTTTTTTCACTTCATCGGGCATGCCGGCTTCATCAATTTTCTTTTTCAGATCTTCGACGTCGCGCTGGCCCTCATCCTGCTCACCCAATTCCTTCTGGATAGCCTTCATCTGCTCGCGCAGGTAATACTCGCGCTGCGTCTGCTGCACTCGATCCTGCACTTCGCTCTGAATCTTGTTGCGCAGTTGCTGCACTTCGAGTTCTTTGGCGAGATGCTGATTAATTTTCTCTAAGCGAACGCGAATATCGAGCGTCTCCAGCGTGTCCTGCTTATCCGGCGTCGATAACGAAGGCAGAGACGACGCGATGAAATCCACCAGGCGTCCTGGCTCATCGATATTCAGAGCGACGGTCGAAAGCTCGTCAGACAACGTCGGCGAACCGGCAACGATCTGCTGAAACAGCGTCAGCACGTTCCGTTGCAGCGCTTCAATCTCCGAACTTTCCGGCGAAGCCCCCTCCGGAATCGGCGAAACCCGCGCGCGCATGAACGGAGCCAGTTGCGTGAACTCGCCTAAACGCACCCGCTCCAGGCCTTCGGCAAACACAAATAGACTCTGGTTGGGCATTTTTACAACTTTGTGTACGACCGCAGATGTACCAACCAAATAAAGGTCGCTGGGTTGAGGGTTGTCGACGCGCGCTTCGCGCTGAGCTACAACGATAATGGTTTTATCCTCTCCTAGCGAATTAATAAGCTGGACGGAACTCTCACGCCCTACAGTAAGGGGTAGGACGGCGTGCGGAAAAAGAACGGTATCCCGCACCGGAAGCACGGGCAAAGCTCGTACGTCGTTTATTTCCCGGGTCTTAGCAATAGGCTCGGAAAGCGGCTGCTGGCTCATTGGCTCTCCTTGAGTGTAACTCACTCAAGCTTAGATGATACTCTTCCCGAAAGGTTTCATCCCCACCGAGGCAACCTCGATAAGGACGTTGGAAGGACTGCTGCATTCTATCGGCATTCCCCGTCAGACGACATGATGCCGATGGTTCCGGGGCTATCGCGCATGCGTAAGCCGCTGACGGCAGACTCGGGCCAGTTTGAATGCTCTCCGGCCGGGGGTGGCGAAACTTCGAAAAATGGAACAGATGCAATATCTCTTACTGGATGTGTTGCGGCAGGCTTCTGCCATGCAAGAGGATGAATTTCTCGAGGAGCTGCGGCGGCAGCGGAGCGGGGAAACGGTCGCTACGTAGCTCTATTTTTTCCTGTCTCCAGGCGTTTTCTAGGCGGAACTACGACAGGGGACGGGCAACCGTCCCCTGTTTTGGTAAGCACCGTTCGAGGATCGTCGCTCGTTGGTTAATGCTTGGCAAAGCACGCGTTACTAGTGTCCTGAGTCATGTCGAATTCGACCGCCTGCTGGCCATTCAGAGGAGCGTAGTTGGAGGGCGGCACCGCGATGGTGGAGGCCGCTCCTTCGTCTCCGTCGCAGTTCGTGACCGCATTGATGGTTAGCCCAGAAATTTGCGACAAGCTCGTGAAATTCTGAAAGAACAGCTGCGCCTCAGGTGACGAATCGTTCATGACGCCGTCATCCATTCCGTCTGAGCTGTAAACATTCGCACACAGAGCCACGACGTGATGTTGGTATTTTTGTAGACGAAGGTTCCGACTGTTCCATCCACGATGCTCATTGCCTTCCAGGCGGCATTTGCAGTCGCGCTCGTACCTGAGGGATTCGTCGAACGGCAGGTGCCCGTGTCGTAAGGTGTGCTGTCGCCCGTCCAAGACCGCACGCCGGAGAGGGCATCAGTGTATTTCGGAGCCTGGCTCCACGAGGCCGGGCTGTTATTCGAATTGCATCCAAACTGGTACGGCGGCCCCGGTGCGCAAACCTGCACATTCGAGTCCACGGGCTCTATGCAGCCCTCTTCGATATCGCTCAGGGGAGGCCCGGAAACCATCGTTACCCTTGTCGATCTTTGAGTACAGACCGTACCAGGCAAGCGAGTACGCAGCAGCGGCGGCGTGCCGTGAACGCACATGCCCGCCAGAGGATTTGATGTGTAAATTGGCCCGAAAAGGTTTGTTATCACCCATGAAAGAAACGTCGCCGGCCTGCACGCGGCAAGGCCGACACTTCCGCCGGCCGCACTATTAGACTCGTTTTCCCAGTCCGAATCCCATGCCGTCTGCACTACAGGTAATGCCCAGCGAGGCCGAGCCGTTTGATACGGGGCAGCTAACGAAGGCGTGCTTGCAGATCACACCGCTGAGCCAACCTTCGCTAGTGGGGCATGTGGGAGTGCTGACGTCTACGGTGACGGAGCCAGTAGGTAAGGGGGACTGAGCGTGCGCTATCGGAGGTAGCGCAAGCATCGAAAGGAAAAAGACTGATGTACATACAAGGAACGTGTTCCCGTTCATGGTTTTCTCCTTGGGGTAGGGACTTCGGGACCTTCGTCTCGGAGCGAGGAGTCTACGGTCGCGCCGCACGGATGGAGAAGAAAGTTGTATTCCGTTACGAAATACGAACAAAACTTGGCGGGCTACAAAATCGGTGGTAATGTCGTGCGAATCGAGCGTGAGGCGGCCTCGGGGGTGCACTTCGGAAGGGGCTGCGGGCTGGAGGTGCTGTATGATCTCGAGGGTCGCGTATATGCGGGTCCTGGCGGTCGTCGTCACGCTTACCACGCCCTTACTTGCTCAGTTCGAGACCCGCGGCAGCTTTGTCGCCGAAACCTTCCCGTACTCAATCGCCGTTGGGGACTTCAACCACGACGGCAAACTCGACCTTGCGGTGGTATCGGTCTGCTGTCCTAGCGGCGGCGTATCTATCCTTCTCGGGAAGGGCGACGGCACCTTCCAAACCGCAGTCGACTATCCGGCCGGCTCGTCGCCCGAGTCGGTGGTAGCCGTGGACCTGAACCACGACGGCAATCTGGACTTAGCGGTCGCCTCGCAGAGCGCGTACATAAGCATCCTCTTAGGGAACGGCGACGGTACTTTTCAACCTGCCACCGAGAGCCCTGCCGTCCCCACATTTGAGCGCCACATCACAACGGGCGACTTCAATGGCGACGGCAAACCCGACTTGGTGATGCGCGCCGACCAGAGTGCGGTGACGGTCCTACTGGGCAACGGCGATGGCACCTTCCAGAACGCGTTAACCACGTACGCCCCATTCGACGTAACCGCTCTCGGCGTGGGCGATTTCAACCGCGATGGCAAGCTGGATCTGGTGACCGCGGGTACTTTCGGTGGCGACAGCTCAGTCAATGTATGGATCGGCAACGGAGATGGCACCTTCGACTATGGCGCAAACTATCCTGGCGGCGAAGTGCCGGAGGCAATCGCAGTAGCCGACTTCAATCGCGACGGCAAGCTCGATCTGGCGATCAACGACAGCGAGGGCGTTGGGATTAGTGTGATGTTAGGTAACGGCGATGGTACGTTCCAAACAGCAGTGGAGTATCCGATTCCCTTCAATAATTGGGTTACCGCTGCAGACCTCAGCGGAGACGGGAAGCTGGACTTGGCCGTAATAAACGGATTTGCTCCAAATACCGGAGTGACCGTATTCCCAGGCAATGGCGACGGCACTTTCGGATCGGGCACGTTTTACTCCGCTGGGTCGGATGCAAATTTTGTGGCGATTGGAGATTTCAACGGCGATGGCAAGAAAGACATGGCCGTCACTGACAATCGCTACGACGACGTGATCGTGCTGCTCAACACCGGCGTGGCTTCTTTCTCCCCAACGACGCCACTGGTATTCAAGAAGCAATCCGTCGGCACCAAGAGCGCGGCGCAGAAGGTCACGTTGACGAACACAGGCAAGACGCCGCTGAGTATCTCCGCGATGAAAGCGTCCGGTCAGTTCGCCATGAGTTCGACGTGCGGCAAGGGCGTAGCGGCGGGCAAGAGTTGCACCATCAGCGTTACGTTCTCGCCGCAATCACAAGGCGCGAAGTCGGGCACGGTCACCATCAACGACAGCGCCTCTTCCAAACCGATGGTGATCGAGCTCTCAGGCACGGGAACTTAGACCGCGACGCCGCGATTCACGCCGCCCGGTAAACTCCCAGCACTTTAACGAACTCCGCCACCTCACCCAGATGCCGCAGCGCGTTGCGGGCGGGTTCATCATCACCGCGCAAAAAGTCCACATAGAAAACATACTCCCAAGGCCGACCTCGCAGAGGCCGCGATTCAATCTTGCTCAAACTAATGTCCCGCAGCGCAAACACGCTAAGCGACTTGAACAAAGCACCGGGTTGGTTCTTTAGCTTGTACGCAATCGATGTCTTGTTCGCTCCGGCTGGAATCAAGCGCTCGTACTGGCGTTCATGCTCCGCACTTCCCTTTTTCAACTTCGATCCAGACTTCCGAATCAACAGAAACCGTGTAAAGTTGCGCTTATCATCTTCAACGCCCGCCTGAAGAATCTTGCCCGAATATTCCCGCGCTGCATGTTTTCCAGCGATCCCCGCTGCATTCGAGAGCCTCTGTGCCACCACATGCTTTACGCTCCCCGCCGTGTCATAAAACGGAACCGGCTCAATGTCCGCATGATGACGAAAAAAATCGCGGCACTGGTCAAGTGCCACCGGATGCGACAGCACCTTGCGCACCGCGCTCAACTTCACCCCCGGAGCCGCAATCACATTGTGAACGATGCGCAGCAGGAATTCGCCCTGAATGAATACCTCCCGCGCCACCAGCAAATCGGCATGTTCGGCCACCGTACCAGCCAAAGAGTTTTCGATAGGAATAATTGCGGCGGCGGCCGATCCCGTCTCCACCCGATCAAAAACTTCGGCAGATCGGGCGCACGGGACCACCGAACACCGCGGCACCATGTTCTCCGCCGCTTCGTGGCTAAAGGAACCCAGTTCGCCTTGAATCGCAATTTTCATTACAAGGCAAGGTAGCTGGAGATGCAAGAAAAGCGCAAATCGCCTTTGCCAAAATTCTAAGAAGGCGAATCATTCAGACCAGTGTCTTCTCCAGCACCAGCGCATCCACCCCGTTCGAGTAGTATCCCGGATAAATTCTGGTCACACTGTATTTATGCCGCTTATAGAACGACAAGGCGGAGAGATTATCCACCGCCGTCTCCAACTCAACCAAACGGCACCCACCCGAAATCAACTGATCCTCCGCCGCCCGCAGCAGCAGCGATCCCACCCCAAAACGCCGAGCCGCGGCAATCACATCGATGGTAATAATATGTCCACGAGCCCGGGCTCCCGCTTCGGCCACGATGAATCCGGAAATCCCCCCTTCAACGGGCAACCCAGCCGGAATAGGTTTTCCCGCCTTTCCCACCTCGGGGCCAATCACACCCCCTGTACCCTCGCTTACCGCAACCTGCGTAAATGCCCCCCGCCGCCGCATATAAAGTCTTAGTTCCGCCCGGGAGTAGGAAATACCGGCAGGAAAACAAGTTTGGTCAATGCGCCACAGCGTATCGAAATCGGTGGGCTGAAAGTCCCGGACGTTGAAAGGCACGCGCCCATTGTAGCCGCCAGGAGCCGAGAGATGTCCGGTCGTCATCTGAAAATCCGTGGAGCCCGGCTTTTCCACAGCCTTTAGTCCCAACCCTCCCAGAAGTTTTGCAATTGGAGTCGATTGGCCCTTGCTTCGTCCGCAACCCCCGACGTACCATGAGCATCAGAGCAAAGCGTTGTGGGACGCCTTCTGTTCATTGACGTTGTCTCTTCCGTCGCCGCTCTGGCGTTGTGGTATATCGTATTTTCCCACTACAACCGAAAAAAAGGTACGGCCGCGTTGCGCTGGGTTCAGAATGCCTGCGCCGGTAAAGGACGCATCCTTGAGTCTCATTGGACGGGCAACTCCCGCCTCCAGGCTCGCCTCCATTTCCCTTCCCGCTGGTTCGAGAACGCTCGCGTGACCGTTCGTTTCCGCCCTCGTCCTCTTCCCGTGCAGTGGCTAATGAGCTGCTGGCAGCGTCAAAAAGAAACTTTGACCTTCGAGGCTGACCTGGATGGCTCTCCAACTTTTCATCTCGATGTGGTCCGTCACCGATGGTGCGCGCACAATCGCGGTATTTCATCCCGCACACGCGATGACCGAGAGTGGGATGTTTTCGAACCCGGCCCCGTCATCCTGACCACCCGCACCCACTGGAAGGAAGATCCCTCAGCCGAATTGAACGCTCTCATGTCAGCTCGCCGGCAGGATATTTTGCAAGTACATTTTCGTCCCGAATCTCCGCAATTTTCCGCAACCGTTCGTCTTGAAGCCTTATCCGACCCCAACGCCGCCGCCGAGTTTGTCAGCGCCCTCCGCGAAATCGCCGCCGGAGCTTCCACCCACCGCCAATAGGCAACTTCTACTCCTGCGCAAACTCTTAAACTTTATTTGTGGGAGAATTAGGAATTGGTCATGAGGTAAGTCCCATGGATCGTTTCCTTCGGCTCTTGTTCATCCTCTCCGTCGTTATTCCTTTGTCGGCGCAAAACAATCCCTCCCCCCAGTTGCAACCCCGCTCCGCGGAGCCGGCCCAAACTTCCACCCCTCCGCCCGATAGGCAAATTCAACTCGACGTGCAAGTCACCGATAAATCGGGCGCACCCGTTCGCGGTTTGCAAAAGCAGGATTTCACCCTCCTCGACGATAAACGCCCGCAAGAAATTCTTTCATTTCAGGCAGTGGATCGTGCCGCGCCCGCCAACAACGATCGGCCTACCGAAGTTGTCCTGGTAGTGGATGCCGTCAATGCTCCCTTCCAGGCTGTTACTTACGAACGCACCGAACTCAAAAAATTCCTGCTTCAGAATGGCGGCAAACTCGCGGTACCAACTTCGCTCATCGTTTTTTCCGACACTGGAACCGAAATCCAGAAAACTTCCTCCCGCGATGGAAATGCGCTCGCCGCACTCTATGACCAATACGAAACCGGACTTCGGATCATTAATCGCTCGCAGGGATTCTGGGGCGCAGCGGAACGTTTCGAAATGTCCCTCAAAACTCTGAACTCATTCGTCGAATACGAAAAGTCTCGTCCCGGTCGAAAGCTCATGGTTTGGTTTAGTCCCGGTTGGCCCTTGTTATCCGGACCGAACATCGAACTCAGCCGTAAACAAGAGGAGCACTTCTTTGATTCCATAGTCTCCGCTTCCAACGGACTTAGGCAAGCCCGCATCACCCTTTACAGCATCGATCCCCTTGGTCTTGCAGATGCCGGTGGAACTCGGATTACCTATTACAAGGAATTCGTGAAGGGCGTAACCTCCGCGAATCGAGCCATGCCCGCGAATCTTAGTCTGCAAGTACTCACCGTTCAAAGCGGCGGGCGGGTTCTCAATTCCAGCAATGACCTTACCAGCGAACTGGCTCACTGCGTCTCCGACACCGACGCTTTCTATGTCCTCTCCTTCCAGTCCGCTCGCGCCGACCGGGCCAATGAATACCACGCTATCAGCATCTCCGTCGATAAACCCCAAGCAACGGCGCGCACTCGTACTGGCTACTATGCGCAACCCTATGCGCCTTAGCTCTACCTCATTCTGAAAACGGGTTTTTTGGAGCCATTTGAAATCGATTCTTCCCCGTCCCTCACCACTGTGTTATCGTTCCGGGCGATGAGCAACAGTTTCACCAATCCCACGCCCCAATTCGGCACCGCCGAGTATGTCGGATCGCCGGGAGGCGACCACTGCCGGTACTGCCACCAACTCATCTCCGGCACCTACTACCGGATTAACGATGGCATGGCATGTGCCTCATGTGCGGAGACGGCGCGTGGCGAACTGGCTCGCGATACTCATGCCGCCTACGTCCGAGCTTTGTTGTTTGGAATCGGCGCCTCCATTGCAGGTCTCATTCTCTACGCCACGTTCGCCATCGTCACCGGGATCGTGATTGGCTATGCCTCTCTCGCAGTTGGCTGGATGGTCGGCAAGGCCATGATCAAAGGCTCCAACGGCGTGGGCGGCAAACGCTACCAGATCACCGCGGTTCTGCTAACTTATGCGGCCGTCTCCATGGCCGCCATTCCGATCTGGATTCACTACGCGAACGAACACCAACTGCAGAGCGCTCAACAACAGCGGCTTCAAGAAGAACAGCGGCAATTAGAATCAGGTTCTCCGCAAGAGGAAAGACAGCCAACACCAGAATCCGCTAAGCCGCAATTGAACCTGGGACCATGGTTGGCGCGCGTCACTTTGCTTGGCCTCGCCTCTCCGTTCGTCGAAGTTTGGGAGGGCGGTCCCAACCTCGGCTGGGCAATCGGTCTGGTCATTCTCTTCGTGGGCATGCGCTTTGCCTGGAGGCTTACCGCCGGCCTCCCACTCCAAATTTACGGCCCATTTCAAAGCGCTCCCCAGCCCGGGAGTTGAGTCCACGATAGAATCGAGTTGTACCTCCCGAACCCGTGACCACTATCACTCCTGAACTCATTCGCAATTGCAAACGCTGCGCGCACGAACTCCCTCCCGGCGCGCTGGTCTGCGACGAGTGCCATGCCCTCGTTCACTCCGAGAAGCTGGACCAACTCGCCGCCGAGGCAAAAGCGCTGGAGGCCAAGGGCGACCTGCGCCAGGCGCGCGAACACTGGCTCATGGGCCTGCCTTTGCTACCGCCGAACTCCCGCCAGGCAAACTGGATTCAACAACACGCCCGTTCTTTGGATGTGGCTGCCGATCAGGTTCAGCCTCCACCGCCCAGCGATAACAAGTGGGCCAAACGCCTCGGCCCCGTCGGCCCCATCGCGATCCTGCTGGCCAAAGGTAAGACAGTTCTCTTGGCTCTCTTCAAGCTGAAATTTCTTCTCAGCTTCGCCGCGTTCATCGGAATCTATTGGGCCGCATGGGGCATGAAGTTCGGCATCGGCTTCGCCGTGCTGATTCTGCTTCACGAAATGGGCCACTTCATCGATGTCAAACGCCGTGGCCTGCCCGCCGAGATGCCCGTCTTTCTGCCGGGGCTTGGCGCTTACGTGAAATGGCAGGCAATGGGTGTTCCACTCGAAACCCGCGCCGCCATCAGCCTCGCCGGACCACTCGCCGGCTTTCTCACCGCCGTCGCCTGTGCAGCCCTATGGTGGCAAACCGGCAATCCACTCTGGGCAGCGCTGGCGCGCATCGGCGCAGTTCTGAATCTTCTCAACCTAATTCCGGTCTGGATCCTTGACGGCGGCCAGGCCGTGCTCGCCCTTAGCAAGACCGAGCGCATCGTCCTGCTCACCGCCTGTCTCGCTCTGTGGGCAATGCTCGGCGAAGGCATGTTCTTCCTCGTCGCTCTGGGCGCCGGATATCAAATCTTCTTCGCCGGAAACCTTCCTCCCCATCCCAGCCGCTCCATCACCATTTACTACCTCGCCGTGCTAACGGCACTGGGCGTGATTATTCGGCTGATGCCGGGAACGGGGCTGGTAGTAAGGTAAGGCGGTGAATTTGATTGACGGGCCTGGGCTTACGGGGTAGATTATGGAGCGTTAGAAGTTGTGCGGCCCGCCGATCCCCCAATGAGCCCTTGGGCCGCGAAATATTGGATGCCCCTTGTCCGTCGACTAACTCAGGCCTAGAACGCTTCCGGAGGTCTTACTATGAAAAATGTTCGTTTCCTGTCGCTGATGGCATTACTTTGCGCCCTACCTGCCGCGGGGCAGGCGCACAAGGTCAATGGTTCGCTATCAAAGGCTGGTGCGCCCACTGTCCCCCCTTACTGCAGCCCTTGCTTATTTTATAGCGGAGATCTTGATCCAAATAATGGCGGCGCCTTGGGCAACGGCACGACCATTGCCAACGGCAGCGGAACCGCTGCAATCTATATACCCTTCGTAGTGCCCACCGGCCAGGAATGGGACGTGAGAAGTCTGTTCATCAACGAGGTGGTCACTAATGCCCTAGTCGACCCCGCCGAGGCGGTATGGTCGATCTCGGCGGGTGTTTCCGCAGGGCAGGCGGGAACCGTTGTTGTATCGGGTCGCGGACCCGTAACGATGACTCCGACTGGTCGATCTTGGGGCGGACTAACGGAATATACATTTCAGGTGCAGGTGAGCGAGTTTGAGCTTCAACCGGGAAAGTACTGGCTTTCTGTGCTGCCGGAGTGCACCAACCAGAACGACCAGGGATGCCTCCTCACGGTGTACGCGGCCAGCGCCGTAGAGGACAATCCGCCCATGAACTTTAAGGGCAGTTCGCCGGCTAATGATTCATTCTTTACGTACAAGCGCGGCGGCGACTTTTACAGTCCTACGGCTGCGGGGAACGGCGGAGTTTGCAACCAAGGATGCGACCGGTTCTCAGCCGGTGCAATAGGGGTTGCCATTCCTACAGCCGAATAGATCGTGCCGTTAGTTTCCCTCAGATAGTGATCTCCCCAAGTCTCAAAGGTCTTTGGGTCACACTCCCGGAATCCTCTGATCCGGGCGGAGACGCTCATGCCATGCAATATAATGACGCCCACGCATGACTCTTGACTCTGGCAAAGCTAGGCCCCTACGAAATTCAATCGACGCTCGGAGCGGGCGGCATGGGTGAGGTGCACCGCGCACGCGATACCCGACTGGGGCGAGACGTCGCGATCAAGGTGCTGCCGGAGGCGCTGGCCAAGGATGCCGACCGCCTGCGGCGTTTCGAACAGGAGGCGCGCATCATTGCGGCGCTGAACCATCCTAATATTCTGGGCATCCACGATATCGGGACGCACGATGGCGCTCCTTTTTTGGTCAGCGAACTGCTCGAGGGCAAGACGCTGAGAGAAACGCTCGAAGCAGGGGCGCTGCCGGTGCGGCGCGCGATCGAGTATGCCCTCGGCATCGCACATGGACTCGCGGCAGCACACGATAAGGAAATCGTACACCGGGACCTGAAACCGGACAATGTATTCATCACCCGAGATGGACGGGTAAAAGTTCTGGATTTCGGGCTGGCGAAGCTGGTAAGGCCGGAGGAAAGCCATCAGACGGAAGTGACGCTAACCAGTCCGGCAACCATGCCGGGAACAGTGATGGGAACCATCGGCTATATGTCGCCGGAGCAGGTGAAGGGCGATCCCAGCGACGCGCGATCGGATATTTTCAGCTTCGGCGCGGTGCTGTATGAAATGCTCACCGGCAAGCGAGCCTTCAAACGCGATACATCCGCCGAGACCATGACTGCGATTTTGCGGGAAGAGCCGGCAGAGTTGAACGAAACGGGCTGGCAAGGTCCGCCGGCGCTGCAACGGATTCTGGTTCGCTGTCTGGAAAAAAATGTCGAGCGGCGATTCCAGTCGGCCAGCGATCTGGCATTTGCCATTGAATCGCTGAGCGGAACATCGGTGACACGGAGCGTTGAACAGCCAAAGGCGAGGCGAGTGTGGTTGCCTTGGACGGCGGCGGTGCTGGGACTGTTGGTGATGGGCGCAGGAGCGTGGTTGGCGGGGAGGTGATCCGTCGTAAAGACACACCTGAAATTTACCCGGCTGACTTATCAACGGGGATATGTTTCGAATGCACGTTTTGCGAAGGATGGACAAACAATCGTCTACAGCGCGCAATGGAACAACGACCCGATGCAGGTTTACACGGTACGAACGGAGTTTCCGCAATCCACTAAGGTGGATCTGCCCAGTGCGATGCTGCTTACTCTTTCCTCCGGCGGAGACATGGAACTCGCGCTCGATCCGGTGAACGGCTCTCATTTCATGCGTGGGACCATGGCGCAGGCGCAAATGGCTGGGGGCACACCGCGCGCCTTGGAGAAAGACGTGATTTCGGCCGATTACGCACCCGATGGCAAAACCCTGGCGGTAGTGCGGCAAGCGAACCGGAAAATTCAATTGGAGTACCCCGCGGGAAAAATTGTTTATACGACCGCCGGATATCTCGACTACGTGCGCGTCTCTCCCGGCGGCGATCAGGTCGCTTTTCTGGAACATCCGGTGTTCGGCGACAACCGAGGCTGGGTGTCGGTAGTGGATCAGGCGGGGAAGCATCAGCAACTCACCAAGGAATTTGAGGGCATCGAGGGACTGGCCTGGTCAAGGATGGGCACGGAACTCTGGTTTACCGCCTCCCTTGAAGCAGCGGACATGCAATTGTATGGTGTGAACCTTTCTGGGAAGGAGCGGGAGATTCTGACGACGCCTCAGGGATCGCGGCTTATGGATATAGCTGCAAACGGGCGCGTGCTGCTTTGCGGCGACCAGGAGGAGTCAGAGATCACAGGGATTGACCCCTCGACCGGAAAAGAGCGGAGCGGGCTGGGATGGTTCAACGGGTCGGTGTCACCTGACATTTTGCCCGACGGCAAAGCGATTGTTTTCCTGGAATTTGGAGGTCCCGCGGGGCCGCTCTACCTGGTGGTTTACCGGAAGCTGGATGGCTCGGCGCCGGTGGCGCTAGGGCCGGGAGCTCTACCGAAATTTTCACCCGACGGAACGACTACTGCCGGGCCGCTGCTGACGATACCGCCGCAAGTGGCGCTGAATCCCATTGGAACGGGAGAAAGCCGGCGATTGCCCTTGGGCAACCTTGCCACTCTGAGCCGCGTGGCGTGGTTCCCGGACGGCAAGCATTTGTTGCTGACTGGGGCGACTGAAGGGCAACCGCTGCGCACGTATGAGATTGATCTCGAAGGGGGCAGTCCCCAACCCTTGGGCCCACCGGATTTTACCGGGATCGCGGTCGCGAAGGATGGGAAGCGGATTGCCGGAGGAAATGCTGCCGGAGAAACCGTGGTATTCGATAGTGGGACGCAAAAGATGCAAGTGGTCGCGGGTATCGCGCCGCAAGAAATACCGCAGAAATGGACTAAAGATGGACAAGCCTTGATCGTCTCCTCAGGCACGCCGTGGCAAGCAAGCGTGTACCGTGTGGAAACCACGACAGGAAAGCGGACGCTTCTCCAGACTGTAGAACTGAGCGACAGGGCGGGCTCTCGATCGAACCTGGCATCAGGGTTAGCTTGGGCTGAGGACAGCAAAACCTATGTTTATAACCCCGTCCGTGAACTGGGGACGTTGTATGTGGTGGAAGGCTTGGAGTGAGTGTTGGCGGAGAATTTCGGAGTAACGGTACACAGTCCCGAGATCGCCGTTAAAGCAATCTCTTTCATACATCCCATCACCTTTTTCGATTGTCCCCAGACCAAGACTCGCGCTATCCTTTCCGGTACACCCCCAGTCATTTTCAACTCCAGGTTTCGCCGGCATTTGCTGCACAAAATTACTCGCGATTACGAACAGGAGAATGAAGACCATCCATGCCCACTGAACTTCGCAATTTTCTATCCCTTACCTACGACGAACTCGAAGACCTCAATCTGGAAGCAAAAGAGCAACGCAGTCGGCGCACGCCCATCAGCAAAATCCAGGAAGACCGGCTCAAGTATTTAACCGACGAGAAGCGTATCAAGGCCGTGACCGTGCTCTTCAGCGATCTCGAGGGCCGCTTGCACATGCTCGATTACGATAAAAAATTTCTCATCAAGAGCTGGGACAATCTCACCTTCGATGGCTCCTCGATTCGTGGCTTCACCGCCCAGCGCGAGAGCGATCTCCGCCTCGGCATCGACTGGTCCGCCTTTTACTGGGCACCAGCCGACGTCTTCGGCTCTGGCAAAGTACTCGTCTTCGGCGAAGTCATCGACAAGGGCGGAACTCCTTACACCGCCGATATTCGCGGCGTTCTCAAGGGCTTCGCGGAAGCTCTGCATAAAAAGAAAGGCTACACGCTGAACGCCGCCAACGAAATCGAAGGCTTCCTCTTCAAGGGCTCCGACGCCGAGCGCCGCTATCACGAGACCGGAAAATTCGAATACGTAAACACCGGCGGTTACTACCACTCCCTGCCCGGCGACGCGCTCCGCACATTCATTGACACCACTGCCGAAGTGCAACGCTCCATGGGCTTCCAGAACGAAAAGGATCACCCCGAGGTTGCGCCTTCGCAATTCGAAATCAACTACGGCTACGGCGAAGTTGTCGCCGCCGCCGATCAGATTCAACTCTACAAATTAATTTGCCGCCAGGTCGCCACCAACATGGGCCTCACCGCATCGTTCCTGCCCAAGCCGGTAGTCGGCGTCAACGGCAGCGGAATGCACACCAACGTCTCCATCAGCGAAGACGGCAAAAACCTTTTTTGGGACGCGAGAGGTGAAGAGAAACTCAGCAAGACCGGCTGGGCCTTCCTCGATCGCATCCTTACTCATGGCAATGACATTTGCCTGCTGCTCAATCCCAGCGTCAATGCCTATCGACGTCTTGATCCCCACTTCGAAGCGCCCAATCAGATCAAGGCCTCCGCCGTCGATCGTGGATCGATGATCCGTATTCCCATCGGCAACGAAAAGAGCATGCGCGTCGAAGTCCGCTCCGTCGCTCCCGACGCCAATCCCTATCTCGTCATGCTCTCGATCTTTAAGAGCGGCATTGACGGCAATACTTCGAAGATCAAAAACCTGCGCCAGGCCGAGCGCTACCTGCCCGACAACATCTACACCGCTCTCGAAGACTTCCGCAAAGCCGACTGGACCACCGAACTTCTCGGCGAAGACGTGAAAGGCCGTTACGCGGATTTAAAACAAGGCGCCGCCGACCGCTGCCCACGCCTCCTCGGAACCTTCGTAAAAGCTCCCGAAGTCCAGTATCACCACGACGTCTACAACCAATTCCTCTGGAACCTGTTCTAACCCGCTGCAGTTCTGCCGAAATGAAACGCCCTAGCCGCAAAAGCCAGGGCATTTTTCTTGCGGCTCCTAGCCGGTACTCCTGATTCCGTTCCTAGTCCAATAGTTTTCCCGAACACAATGAGTCCGGCAGAAAACCTGCTTGTTCCTAGTGTGATTGGGAACGGTTCTCCTGAGAATCCTCTCATTCTCAAGAATTCGGTCGAAATTACGAATCTCGTCTGGAGCAGGTACGTACAGCCGTGTTCAAAGCAACGTTCAGAGCAACGTTCAGAAGCATGTTCAGAAATATGTTCAGCGCTAAAACCTTCGCCGCTGTTTTAACCTTCGTCGCATGTGTGCTCGCGTCCGCACTCTTGTGGGGCGGCGGCGGCGGATTTGTCACTGCATTTGTGGGCGTGGCCACCGCGGTCTCGACTGGCGGAATCACCTTGTCCGGCCCCGAGCTGATGGCCGTAGACAGCCTCGGAAATGTCTACATCGCAGACACCGGGGACAACCAGATTGTCGAAGTAACGGCCAGCGGAGTTGCATCGGTACTGAGCTTCCCCGGCCTGAGCCCCGCATTGAGTAGTCCCAAGGCGGTCGCGGTGGATGGAGCCGGCGACCTCTACGTCGCTGATAGCTCGAACTCTCGCGTAGTCAAGCTTTCCGCGGGCATGGCTTCGGTGGTTAACACCGCGTCGCTGCTGAGCGATCCGGTGGGATTGGCAGTGGACGCGGCGGGCGACCTCTATATTTCCGACGGGGTAAATAACGACATTGTGAAGGTGACGGCCGCAGGATCAGCCGCGGTACTGAGCATCAGCGGCCTGGGAACGCCTCTGAGCCAGCCATTCGGCCTGGCACTCGACCTCGCAGGGAACCTCTACATCGTGGACACGGGCAATATCCGAATCGTGAAGGTGACGACGGGCGGCGTGGGATCGGTGTACTTCACCACTGGCCTGGTCCTGCCCGAGGGTCTGGGGATCGATAGTCTGGGAAATCTCTATATCGCCGACGCTTCCAACAATATCATCGTCAAAGCCACGCCAGCGGGCGTCTTCTCGATCGTGAACACTGAGAGTTTCACTCTTGCTGCCCCGAAGGGAGTGGCGGTGAGCGTCTGGGGGGCGGTCTACGTTGCCGATACCGTCAATAACCGGATCATAGAAGCCCAGCCAACTGCCGTGGGTTTTGGGCATTTGCAGTATGGAACCGTCTCGGGCACAACGCTGACCTTGAATGTCACCATTGGAGAGGCGGCGACCTTTACCAGCGTGCAGGCTTTTACGCAGGGCACTCCAACCCTGGACTTCACCGTGACCGGGACCACTTGCGTCGTGGGGACGACGACGAACGCGGCCTGCACGGTGAACGTTCAATTTCTGCCCACCGCTGGGGGACTCCGCAAAGGTACGATGGTGCTCACTGTTACCCCGGAAACCCCGGGACCCCCAACTCCACCCACGACGATTCTCAGCGTTCCGTTGTATGCCTTCGCCGACACACCTTTGGCGACCTTGTCGCCGGGAGCGGCCAGCGTAATCAGCACGGGAGACGTGGCCACGGAGACTCCGTTTCAGATTACGGAGGATGGCGCCGGCAACATGTATGTGGCCAATTACGAAGGCAACAATGTGGTGAAGATTCCCCCCGGAGGGGGTAGCGCAACCGTGGTGAGCCTGGGCGGAGAATTGACCACGAGCGAGGTCGCGGGAGTGGCGCTCGATGGAGCCGGCGATCTTTTCATCTGCGATCATTTCGACAGCCGCATTATCGAGGTCACGCCCGGAGGGGTCGCATCCGTGCTGAGCATTACCGGCCTGAGCCCGGCATTGGAAATACCCACAGGGCTCGCGGTGGACGCGGCCAACAATCTCTACATCTCCGATTACGGAAACAGTCGCGTGGTAAAGGTGACGCCGTCCGGCGCTGGTTCGGTGGTGGCGACGCCCGGCTTCACCCCAGCAGCTCTCAGCGTCCTGGGGGTTGCGGTGGACCAAGCCGGAACCGTCTATTTCCCGGACGACGAAAACAATCGCGTCATAAAAGTGACGGCCGCGGGTGCAGCCTCGCTGGTGGTTACCGAGGGTCTTACGCCGCCTCTAAGTTCCCCGCAGGGCGTGGCGGTGGACTCGTTTGGAAACCTCTACATCGGCGATGCAGGAAACGATCGGCTGGTGGAGGTGACAACCACTGGAGTCGCGTCAGTGGTGCCGACGCCGGGCCTGACGGACCCCTCCACGCTGGGCACTTTTTATGCCATCGCCGCCGATTCCTCCGGCAACTTGCTGGTTCCAGACTTCAGCAACAACCGCGTGGTGCAGGTGAACCTCTCGGCTGCCACGCTGGCGTTTCCGAACACCCAGGTTGGCTCGACCAGCAGCCCGCAGACGGCAACCGTTACCAACATCGGCGATCTGCCACTGGTCTTTTCCGCAAATCCGGCGTACACGGCGAACTTTTCGGAAAACACGGGGGACACCAACCTATGCTCGAGTAGCACATCGCTCGCGGCCGGCGAGGGTTGTGACGTTTCGGTGGAGTTCACGCCGCAATCGGTGGGCAGTCTCAGCGCCGGCATCACCTTAACCAACAACAATCTCAACGGCAGCGGCGCGACCGAAAACGTCGCGGTCAGCGGCACTGCCACTCTTGCGACAACCGCTACCGTGCTGCTGGCTGCGCCCAATCCCACAATCGTGGGGCAGAGCGTAACGCTCACCGCCACGGTTTCTCCCGCGCCGACCGGCTCTTCTCTAGGCTCCGTCAACTTCTACGACGGTGCGGCTCTGCTGGGCAGCGGCAACATCAATTCCTCCGGCGTGGCCACGCTCTCCACCAGCAGTCTGCCTGTGGGCGCCGATAGCCTTACGGCGGTTTATTCCGGCAACGCGGCTTTTGGCACATCGACCTCAAGCGTATTCACGGAAACCGTCGCGGCCCTTACCAGCACCACGACTGCGCTCACGGCCGCTCCGAATCCAGCTCTGGCGGGGCAGACTGTTATTCTCACCGCTACCGTAACCCCCGCTCCCACCGGCTCTTCTCTAGGCTCCATCAGCTTCTACAACAGCGCGACGCTTCTCGGCAGCGGCAACCTGAACTCCTCCGGCATCGCCACATTCACCACCACCAGTCTGTCCGCAGGCGCGGATAGCCTCACCGCAGTCTATTCCGGTAACGCCTCGTATGCGACTTCGACGTCGAGCGCATACACGGAAACGGTCACCGCGCCCACCAGCACCACCACAACGCTAACGGGGGCGCCCAATCCGGCTCTCGTCGGTCAATCGGTTACGCTTACCGCCACGGTCAATCCGCCTCCCGTAAAACCGGGACGCGTCCATTCGCCCATTTCGCATGAAGAGTCATCGCTCGGCACCGTCAGCTTCTATTACGGCGAGACGCTGCTCGGCAGCGGCAACGTGAACTCCGGAGGGGTGGCAACACTTGCCACAACAAGCCTTCCGGTAGGAGCCGACGGGCTCACCGCAGCTTATTCGGGCGACTCGGGCTTTGCGGCTTCAACCTCAAGCCTCTATACCGAGACGATCACAGCGCCTACTTCGACCACTACTACGCTCACCACCACTCCGAACCCCGCGCAAGCAGGACAGTCGGTGACGCTGACAGCAACCATCTCGCCTGCGCCCACCGGCTCTTCGCTGGGAACGGTAAGTTTTTATGACGGCGAGACCCTGCTCGGCAGCGGCAATGTCAATTCGGCGGGCGTGGCCACGTTCACCAGCACGAGTCTGCCTGCGGGAGCGAACAGCCTCACCGCCGTCTATTCCGGCAACTCCAGCTTTGTCACTTCTACATCGAGCGGCATTACCCAGACGATCACAACGACCATCGCTACCACAACCACTCTCACGGCATCTCCAAATCCAGCAACAGCCGGCAACACCGTAACTTTCACCGCCACCATCAGCCCCGCCCCCACCGGCACTTCGCTGGGAACAGTCAGCTTCTATAACGGCTCTACGCTTCTTGGAACGGCCAGTGTCAATAGTTCCGGAGTCGCAACCTTCACTTCCAGTACGCTCGCGACGGGAGCGTTGAGCATGACCGGCGTCTATTCCGGCAACTCGACCTCTACCGCTTCTACATCTTCTGCTTTTACCGAAACCGTGAATACCACATACACGGTTACGGCTCCGCCGGCGCCAGTTACAGTCGCAGAGGGCGGCTCCGCGGAGATTAACGTCACCGTGCCTCCCGTGGGCGGAGCCTTTGACAACGTGGTGACCATGTCCGCCACCGGGCTGCCACCCGGCGCCACCGCAACCTTCAACCCGCCCACCGTCACTCCCGGCAGCGCGGGCGCTCCCACAGTAATGACCATTCAACTCGCGACCCTGACCGCCAGCGTGGCGGGGCCACATCGCAATCTCGCCTCCTTAATTTTCGTCCTCGGCCTATGCGGCATGGGCTTCGGCGGCAAACTCTTTTCCCGCAAAGCCAAGCGCGGCTTGGCACTTCTAGTCCTTGCCGTTGCCGCATCCTCCTCAATTGCCTGCGGAGGAGGCTTTGTAGGCCCTTCCAACACACAACCCGGCAGCTATGTAGTCACCATTACCGGCACCAGCGGAGCCGCGCACGTTTCGACCACAGTCACGGTGGTGGTGCAATGAAATTCCGCCGCCTGCAATCCATCTTAAGGGGAATGTCCATGTCAAAGTTTCTTCGAAGCGTACTGATATTCGCGTTTGGTTTTGGAATGCTTTTATCGAACGCTTCCGCCCAAACCGCCACAAGAATGCAACTGGGTGTCAACTACGACTATGTGGGCGCGAATGCTCCTCCAGGCGACTGTGGATGTTTCTCCCTCAACGGAGGCAGCGGTTGGTTCGGCTACAACCTCGATCGCGGCCTCGCCCTCATCGGAGATGTGAGCGTCACTCATGCCTCGTATATCAACGCTACCGACTCCGACCTCACCCTCACCTCATATCTTTTCGGACCTCGTTATTCCAGAGTGGTCAGAAGTCGCTTCCTGCCTTTCGCCCAGGTCCTGATCGGAGGCGCTCATGCCAGCGGCGCTCTTGCCACATCATCTTCAGGCGTGGCGGCATCGGCAAACTCGTTCGCTATGGCACTCGGAGGCGGCCTCGACATCCCCGTGACCCACCGCCTCGCCTTCCGTCCTATTCAAGTGGATTACTATCTAACCCGATTCCCCAACGGAGTGAATGATCATCAGAACAATTTCCGCGTGGGCATGGGCATGGTCTTTTCTTTTGGCCACAAACCTTGAGCTTGCGCCCAACCCACCCAGTCCGCTTGTGTAGCGAAGCGGCAGATTCTTGCCGTAGTCGCCCGAGCTAGTGGCCCAACGATTCTTCAAGGTGTGCTAGATTCAGAAGTTTCATGGACGCCGCTCCCACAATCGTCACCCAAGGCCTGACCCGTCGCTTTGGAGATTTAATCGCCGTTGACAGCGTCGATCTCCGCGTGGCCCCCGGACAATTCTTCGGCTTCCTCGGCCCCAATGGCGCAGGTAAATCGACGACCATCAAAATGCTCACAGGCCTTCTTGCGCCCAGCGCCGGCCGCATCGAAATCCTGGGGCTTGACCTGGAGAAGAATCCTGTAGAAGTGAAGCGTCAAATCGGAGTCGTCCCCGAAGGCATGGCGCTCTTCGGGCGCCTCAATGGCTCCGAATTCCTGAATTTCGCTGGTCGTATGTACGGACTCGACCGCGTAACCGCGGCACAGCGCACCTCCGAACTACTCGACTTCATGCAACTCGCTGACCAGCCGAAAAAACTGATCACTGACTATTCCCACGGCATGCAGAAAAAACTGGCCATGGCCGCCGCAGTAATTCACGGCCCAAAAGTTCTCTTCCTCGACGAGCCCTTCGAAGGTGTCGACGCCATCGCCGCCGGAACCTTGAAGTCGATGCTGCAAGGCATGATCGCGCGCGGCGCAACCATCTTTCTAACTTCGCATGTTCTCGAAATCGTCGAGCGCTTGTGCAGCCACGTCGCCATCATTCATCGTGGTCGTCTCGTGGCCCAGGGATCGCTGGAGGAACTGCGCGCTGGCGTAGAAGCACAGTCGCCCGGCGGCGACGGCTCGACCTCACCCAGTGAGAAGCTAACTCTGGAACAGATTTTCCTGCGCACCGTCGGCGGATCGAACCGCGCCGATCAAGAACTTTCATGGCTGGGATAAATGTTCGATCAATAGCTTCCGGTCGTCGCGCCGCAAAATATTCCTGAGACCTAAATATGCCCTATTCGCAATCCCCTCAGCGCAGGACGCAGGACGCGTCTCCGCACAGTCGCCATTCCTTGTAGCGAGTAATCCAGCTCTGCCCCGCACTCGCAGCAAACTTGGTAGCTTCTGCCCGCAATCGTAAAGACCCGGCTCAGCTTGGGATGCCGGCACCCAAATGCATAATCCAGAGCCTTCGCCACAGGATGCAGATACCGGTCCCAGCGGGGAATTTCTTCGCTCGGCTTCATTTCAATTCACCTGCCTGAATCAAATTTTCTATTAGGAATATCGGCTCGTACAGTGAGAAACTTCACACGAACCCATGACAGAGGTCATGGCACCTTCGCCTCATCGCTCGAATTACAAATGATCTTCTCCCCCGAAAATTCCACTCAACTCACGGCCATCGCGTGGTTGCGATGGCGGCTCTTCATCAACGCCCTGCGCACCCTCCAGGGCAAACTGGAGTTTCTATCCCACATTCTCATCTCGATCGCTTTCACCATTCTCGGCCTGGGCGGCGCTTTCGGCATGGGTGTTCTGGCATACGTTTTCCTCACCCAAGGCAAGCCGCAAATGCTCGCCCTTTTTCTGTGGATCATTTTTTTCTTTTGGCAAGCCTTCCCGATCATGGCAACCGCCTTCACTAATACTGCCGACGCGTCGGACCTGCTTCGTTTCCCGCTCAACTACGGCTCCTACTTTCTGGTGCGTCTTGCCTATGGCGCATTCGATCCCGCTAGCGTCATCGGCAGCTTGTGGACGTTTGGAATTCTGATCGGCGTGACGTATGCCAAGCCAGCGTTATTTCCTTGGGCGCTTTCGGTGTTGCTCGCATTCGCCGCCTTCAATCTTGTTTTCATGCAAATGATCTTCGCCTGGGTCGAGCGCTGGCTCGCTCAGCGCCGCACCCGCGAAATCATGGGCATTCTTTTTCTTCTGTTCACCTTGAGCTTTCAGTTGATCGGTCCATTGACTGGCCGCTACGGAAAACGCTCCGGTCCTGAAGTGCAGCGGATCATCAAAGTGGTTTCTCCGGTGCAAGGTGCCCTTCCACCCGGCCTCGCCGCCGACGCCATCGTGCAAGGTCTCTATCCGCAATGGCCGGTCGCTCTCAGTTCGCTGGCGCTGCTGAGCGCTTTTGTTCTGGCCGTCGGCTACATACTGCATGTGCGGCTGCTGGCGCAGTATCGCGGCGAAAACTTGAACGAGGCTCCCGCCGCTTCAACTCTTCCAAAAGATCGCCAACTTCGCCTCGGCTGGAACCTCCCCGGTGTCAGAACTGCGGTCGCAGCAGTGTTCGAAAAAGAAGTTCGCTATCTTCTGCGAAGTGGACCGATGCTCCTCACTCTGATCATGCCGGTTTTTGCTCTTCTCGTCTTCCGCTTCGGTGCCATGAACTCTGCGCGGCACTCACTCGGCTTTCTCACTCACGCACCCGATCTCGCCTTCCCCTTCGCTGCTACCTACATGCTCTTCATGCTCACCAACGTGGTCTACAACACTTTCGGCGGAGACGCCGCCGGCATCCAGTTCTTCTACACGTCGCCCGTACGCTTCCGCGATATCATGAAAGGAAAAAACTTAACCCACGCCGGCATTCTAGTCGTAGAAGCCATCTTCACCTGGGTGGCAGTCGCACTCCTCTATGGCCGCCCCGCGCTCGATATCACCGTCGCAACCCTGGCCGGGCTGCTGTTTGCCGCTCCTCTAAATTTTGCCGTGGGAAATGTCTTGTCGATGTATTCGCCAAAGAAATTAGATTTCTCGAAGTTCGGCCGCCAGCGCGCCTCTCAGATGACAGCGTTGGTCGGCCTTTTATTGCAGTTGGTAACCGTGGGAGTCGCCTTTAGCATCTTCTGGCTGGCGCGTTATCTTGGAAACACCTTTATCGCAACCCTGCTCCTGCTATTGCTCGCAGCAGTTTCCTTCTTCATCTATGGAATGATCCTGCAACGCATAGACCGGCTCGCACTGGAACGGCGGGAATCGCTGCTTGCCGAACTCTGCCGCGCCTAGGTTGCGGGGGCGTTATCGCGTGACTTTCGCTTCCTCTACCGTCTGTCCGCGAAAGTGGCGGTCATAATCGAGATACCAAATCAAAAATGCCACCAGCAACATTGGCGCAATCAGCCACAACTTGATCGTCGCAAAATCCGCCAATATCGTTGCCCCTCCAACCACAGCCAACACATTACGCAGAGAATCCAGAGCCGCATCCCGATGAAGCCCACGCCCCCAGGCAAAACCGGCTTTCCAGACATTGATGATTTTTTTCACAATACCCCCCAGAGTCACGCTGCTTCGAGCCGAACAGAGTCAGTCACCGATTCGGAGTGAGCTACCGACGAGGCTCCGTATTCGGCACCACCACTCCACCTTCGATCTTCGGTATCCCGAAATGTCCCCCAAGATGCGACAGATCCATTGGACTGATCGATCCTGAAACCACTACAAAGTCGACCTCGTTCGGCTTGGCAAACAGCAGTGCCACATTGCTGATCGCATTGTTCTCCAAACGAACCCAGATATCGCTCACACTTGGCGTTTCACCTTTCTCACTATTATTCATCACCTGTTTCCAGCCCGCCGCGCGGTACTCCTCGCTCACTGAATGCAGGACGTCCGGATCATATGGCGCCTGTCCCTGCCCCGCAAAACGGTAACGATGCACCGAAATCCCGCTCACCCCCACGATCACGCGCCGAAGATCCTCGTTATCTGGCTCCAACTTCGACGCCAGCACCAGCATCGAGTGATCGAACGTGAAGTCCGTCTTCGAGGACGCGCTCTGCTGCAACGTCACGACCCCTTGCGGAATCCATTCATGCGACTCCTGCGCCAACATAAACTGCGCTGCGGACAAGACGATTAGAACTACAAGAAGACAGCGGATGACTCGCATAATGACGCCCACCATTCGGGAAGATTCTGTCCGAGCGGACCTAAGAATCCCAGCCCTATCAAACCCAACGCCAGAAAATTAGTTGTGAACAGTTATCCCCATCCCACACACCTCACTTCTTTTCCGGCTCCGCCAAGAACCTGTATCCCACCCCACGCACCGTGAGCAAGTGCCGCGGTTGCGCCGGATCATCCTCAATGTATCGCCGCAGCCGCACCATAAAATTGTCGATCGCGCGCGTGTCGGTATCCTCGTGCAGCCCCCAAACTTCTTCCAGAATTTGCTTTCTCGAAACTACCTTCCCGTCATTGCGCACCATGTAGCGCAACAATTCCGATTCCATCAGCGTCAGATGAATCACACTGTCGGCTGTACGCAATTCGAGCGTACCGAAGTCGATGGTCTTGCCGCCAAATGAAAATTTCCCGAAGTCTCCCACACTGCGCGGATCCGACGCGGCCCCAGAAGCATCCGGAAGAATTTCAGCATTCCCCGCTCCCCGCATCCACTGGCTCCGCCGCAGCAACCCCTGCAACCGCGCCAGCAAGATCGACAGATCAAACGGCTTCGGCAGATAATCGTCCGCCCCCGCCGCAAATCCCTTCAACACATCTTCCGGCCTGCTGCGCGCCGTCAGCATCAGCACCGGCACATAATTCCGCGCCGCGCGCAACTCTGAAACCACGCTGAACCCATCCTTGCCCGGCAACATAATGTCGAGCACGATGGCATCGAAATTTTCTTTCTTGTTAAGCAAACGCTCCGTCGCAGCCTCTCCATCCCCCACAACCTCCGCCGAATATCCTTCCGCCTGCAAATTAAAACAAAGCCCCTGCGCGAGGTGCGCCTCATCCTCCACCACCAACACCCGGCTCATGCGCTCGCCCTCGGTAGTTCGGCTCTTGGCAACTCCAACGTGATCGTCGCGCCTTCGCCCTCGCCTTCGCTCTCGGCAAACACCTTGCCGCCATGTTTCTCCGCAATCGACTTCACAATAAACAATCCCAGACCCGTTCCTTTCACATGCGCCAGCGAGCGATGACTCACCCGGTAAAAACGTTTGAAGATGCTCTTCAAATCGTCCGCCGGAATTCCCACCCCCTGATCCTGCACACTCAACACCACCCGCTTCTCATTTGGCACATCCAACCGCACCCGCACCTCCACACTCTCGCCAGAATACTTAATTGCATTATCGAGCACGTTAAAAACCGCGGTTCGCAGATCCTCCGCACTTCCTAATACGCGAACCCCCGCCCCGTTGCTCGATGCTTCCTCATAATGCAAAGCCTCCACCGGCAAATGATGCCGCACCCGCGCCGCCTCCATGCACTCCCGCACCAGTTGCCGGAAATCCACTGCGGATTTTTCCCGCCCTGTCTTCTTGTCCCCAGCCCGCCCCGCCCGCAACACCTGCTCCACTGTCTCCGTCAATCGATCCGTATCGCTCAGCATCAGCCGGTAAAACTCCTGCTTCTGCGCCTCCGGCAACTCGCGCCGCTGCAACGTTTCCAGGTGCAATCGGATCGACGCTACCGGCGTTTTCAGCTCGTGAGTAACCGCATTGATAAAGCTGTCATGCTGCTCGCTACGCCGCAACTCGCGCACCAGAAAGCTGGTATTCACGATCATCCCCGCAATAATCAGCGCAAAAAAGATGATGCCAAAAAACAGCAGCACTCCCTCGCGCCAATTAAGAATGATCCATCCAACATTGAGCGCAACCGCCAGCGCCACCAGGCCAATGCCCAGGCAGAGAAAAAAGACGATCGTTCCGCGGCGGCTCGTAATGCGCATGGAAGCTCAGCCCGATTTTACCGCGTTAAGGCTCACGTCCCTAGAGTTCTACCCCGTGCCCCGCTGTGCCCCTGTGTTTAAGCCTTTATCGCAGCAGAAAAGAATCTATCGACACCGATCCACACTACGGAGTCAGCCCGTCGAGCGACGAGCTGTCCGTAGCATGGCAATATATTTCTGCACTCCGCGATAAAGTGAAACATAACTCGCTTCACTATCCCGCCCAATGCTGTGCTTACGGTGTGACCTCGAACACTACGCCTCCGCCACCTGCTCCGCCGTAAGTGGCAGTACCGTACAGATTGCCCGCCGCGTCGAAGGTAAGCGGCGAAACCGGCTCTCCACCCAACGCTTCCGTAAACTCGTAAATCACAGTTTCGTCCCAGTTTGCATTGGGATTGAGTTCAAAGATCAGACCCATGCCAATACCCCCGTCGTGAGCTGCGCCATACAGGTTTCCAGCGCCGTCCAAAATCAGGGCCGACGGATCTTCCCCACCTCCTCCATTGAAGGAGTGCAACTGGGTGTACTTATATTTTCCGTTCGTTTGAGGGCTCAACCGGAAGACCAATCCGCACCCGGCAAAGCAGTACGTACTGGTCCCTCCGCCAACTGTCGCCGCGTAAATGTTTCCGGAAGCGTCGAGCGCCAGGCTGGATGGAAGCGATCCCTGCGAGCCACCGCCCGGGCTATACAGGACACTCTCGCTCCAGGTTCCATTCGAACCCAGCGAAAGCTCGAAAATCGTACCGTACCAAGTCCGCCCTGCGCCGCTGCTCCGAAGAGATTTCCACTGGGACTCAGCAACAAGCCAATCGGCGCGGAACCATCCTTCCCTCCAGTGAACGTATGCAGCAGAGTTTCAGTCCAGTCTCCGGAGGCAGGACTCAGCTCGAATGCAATTCCTGCATTGTGGCTTCCGCCTATGTCAGCCGAGCCATAGAGGTTGCCGGATTTGTCGATGGCCAGCATTCCGTAGGGTCGCGCTCCGTCTTTGCCGCCGGAAAAGGTATGCAGCAACGAAAACTGCCACGCACCGTCCGCCCCCGGAGTAAGTCGAAATGCGGTACCCACGCCTGTGCCGCCATAGTAATTGCCGTAGGTTGTACCGTATAAGTTGCCTGCCGCGTCAAAGACCAAGGTCGAATAAGGATGGCTGCCGTCTGTGCCGCCGGTAAATGTGTAGATCGCCTGCTCGCTCCATGTGCCATTGCCATTGGGGCTCAGCTTGAAAACGACACCACACCCGTTGTGACCGCAATCCTGGCTTCCTCCGTAAAAGGTTGTGCCGTAGAGATTGCCAGCTTGGTCGAAGATAACGCCGGCATAGGGTAGGTCTCCATCTGTTGTGCAGAAAGAGTGGAGCACATTTTCCGTGCCGGCCAAAGCCTGCGGGGTCAAACTAACTGTGATCGCAACGACGAAGAGAAAAGAAAGTGGGAGAGTCTGCCGTGATCTCATTGGGATTTTCCTCCTTCGATAAAAAGCTTCATTGGGTAATGCGTTTCGTCAGACGTTTCGCAAACTGGCGCTCGAGCAACGAAGGGGGGGACTAGCAGCGCGAATTGTACCACGGAATTGGCTCTGCGCGTGCTCGACGGCGTTCTACCCGGTGCCCCTCTGTCCCCTGTGTTTTAGGTCTTAGGCTTGTGTCGCAGAAACAAAAAAACCCGATCGCCATCGATCGGGGTCTAGCTCGCTATCAAATTTAAATCTAGTCTCCGGCCGCCACCAGCTGCCCATTCGGCGCAGCCAGCAACCCTTTTTCCAAATCAGCCAGCTTCACCCGTTTAACATCCCAAGCCAGCCCCAGCGTCTTCAGCGCCCAGATGCCGTACCAGTTCATATCGACTTCATACCATCTAAACCCATGCTGCGCAGCCGTCGGATGCGCATGGTGATTGTTGTGCCAGCCTTCGCCAAACGTCAGCAAAGCCACCCACCAGCTATTGGTCGAAAGGTCGCGAGTAGTAAAGCGCCGCGTGCCCCACGAGTGCGTCGCCGAATTCACCAGCCACGTCGCATGCAGACCAACCACCGTCCGCATAAAAATTCCCCACATCAAAAACGGCATCCCGCCAATCGCCAGCAGAATCAATCCCAACACAATCATCGGTACGTAGTGATACTTCGTGATCCACACGTGAAACTTATCCTTGGCCAGGTCGGGAACATAACGGGCCAGCGTGGTCGTGTCATGGTGCATCGACTTGCCCATCAGAATCCATCCCATGTGCGCCCACCACTTGCCCTCGATCGGCGAATGTGGGTCGCCATCCTGATCCGAAAACTGATGATGAATCCGGTGCGTCGCCACCCAGAAAATCGGTCCACCCTCCAGCGCCAGCGTCGCGCACACCGTCAGAAAATACTCCACCCACTTCGGAGTCTTATATCCACGATGCGTGAGCAGGCGATGATATGCCATGCCAATGCCCAGGCTCCCCGACACCCACCACAAAAACATGGCGACAAACAACGCCTTCCAGGTAAAGAAAAAAAGCGCAGCCACAGCGCCCACGTGAAACAGCGCCATAAAAATCGCCGTCACCCAATTCACTTCGTTTTTCGCCGCTTGTCGTTTTTCCAGGCTTTCTAGTTGCATGTCCAAGGAGGATCCCCGTTGTCGTAAGTTCGGTAGCGTACACATCTAACTTATCAAGCCAGGAGCCAGGTCACTGTAATACTTGTGTAATAGCGGCGTGCGCCTACATTACGGAAGTATTAGGAACCGTTAAAACCAACGAATCGGGCGCGACCTTGGCCGCGCCCTATTGCTACTGAACGAGCTTTCTTCTATGCGCTCTTCGGCATATCGGCCATCATCGCCTTCATGTTTCGTTCCATGTCTTCCGCCGACAGATCAGCCGTATGGGTTGCAATCGACCATTTGTGTCCGAACGGATCGGCCAGCTTGCCATATCGGTCGCCCCAGAACATATCGGTGGGCGGCATCTCCACCGTCGCCCCCGCCTTCACGGCGCGATCGAATGCGCTGTCGACATCTTCGGTATAAATGTGCAGAGTCGTCCCCGCACCGCCGCCCGATTGCGGTGACAGAGACCCGTGTTCGGGAAATTCATCGGCCAGCATCAAAATCGAATCGCCAATCACAAGCTCCGCGTGCATCACCTTTCCGCCCGGACCTTGCATGACTCCGCCTCTTTCGGTTGCGCCGAAAGCTTGCTTATAAAACTCAATGGCGCGCGCTGCGTCGCGAACCGTCATGTGGGGCGTGAGGCTGTGATAGCCGGGAGGAATTGCTTTTACGCTCATAATTATTCTCCTTAAAAGTTTGGCGCGTTCAGCAGATTACAACAAAACGCAGGATTTTTCGTGAACGGAGTGTTTCAAACATCAGAAGAACCTGGTCACGCCCTCTTCCAGCACCACCACCTGGTCCTCAATCCCCGCCGCCCGCGCTTCTTCTTCCAGTAACTGCAGCGGTTCATCCACAGGCTCGTGCGATAACCGGAACGTCCCGTAGTGCATAGGAACCATCCAGCGCGACTTCAAATCGAGGAAAGCATGTGTAGCATCGGCGGGATTCGTATGAACATTGCGGAATGTTGCCGGGTTATACGCCCCAATCGGAAGCAGTGCCAGTTCCGGCGACAAGCGCCGCCCGATCTCGCGGAAGCCCGCAAAATAAGCCGTATCGCCCGCATGATAAACCGAGTGTTTCCCTGCTTTTAGCACATAGCCGCCGTACCCGCGATGCGAATCTTTCAGAATCCGCGCTCCCCAATGCCGGGAGGGCACGTGCGTTACCGACAAATTTCCGCGACGCGAACTATTCCACCAATCCAGTTCGATAATCTCGGAAAAACCCAGGTCCGATACCAGATCCGTCACGTGGCTCGGAATAATAATCGACGGAGCCGTTCCCCGCGTGCGCAAATTATTCTGCACAATCGCCCGTAACGAAGGCCGATGCAAATGATCGAAATGCGCGTGCGTCACCAGCACCAGGTCGATCGCCGGCAAATCCCGCACTCGCACTCCCGGCCGCCGCAGCCTCTTCAGTACAAACAGCCAGCGCGCAAAGTTCGGGTCGATCGTCACATTCTGCCCGCCCATCTGCACGAAAAAGCTGGAATGCCCGATGAACGTGACCCCCAGTTCGCCATTCGACACGAGCCGCGGCTTATGCGTCTCTCCACACAGCGGAGTCACTGCGGAATGGCGCACCAATCGTCCAAACTGCGACGCACGCTTGCGGAGGGCCGGATTGCGTAGCGTTGCCTTGATCATCTTGGAGTGATCATCCTGAAACTGGTCTGCTTATTGGATGAGATTTCGAAGCGGCTGGCTCCATTTTAGTCCACACGAGTCGAGAAAGTGCATTAATTCCGGCGGTTCTACCTGAGACCCTTAAACTCTCCTCAGGAACGTATGAATTCAACATTAGAAGCACAAAACAAAACCGCCAGCATCATCCACATGCTGGCGGCCAAGTCGAATCTAAATGAGAACTTACTGTCCCGACGCATTCGTTATCCAACGCGAGCGCGGCATTTCCCTCTTGCCCTCGTCGTCGTAATAGAAATGCATCTCGTGATCGGACTTCGCCCCCGCTACCGGCTCATCCTCTAGCCCGCTGAATCGCGGAGCGCTTCCCACCGGAGGCAGCGGCGACTTCGTCGTGTACATCGACTCCGCCAATGTGCTGCCAGTCGGCGCCAGCGCATTCGCGAACACGCCAAACGCGTTTCCATTCACGTACGTAACTCCAATGTAGTCCGCCACCATCGGCCCATCGTCGGAAACCGGCAGCCACGCCAGCTTCATCGGCCCCGCAATCTTCACTCCCGCAGTCCACGTCGTGCCACCGTCCATCGAAGTCACAAACCCCGCTTCCAAATTGCACGTTGCCGAACTGCAATTCGAAACCGGATAGTAGTAATAAACAATCGTCATGTGCGCGCTGCTTCCCGAAGTCGCCGGATCAATCCCAATCCCCGGCAGAAAATGATCCACCGTGCTTGTCGTGGGATCAATCGGGATCCGTGTCACAGCGCTCCACGTTTTTCCATCCGACGACGAACTCATCACGATGTCGTTTTCCTTGCACCCCGTGCGGAATCGGCAATCCGACCACACCACAAAAACCTTCCCCGCCCCATCAATCGAGGCCGATGGCAAATCCGGATTCCGAATTCCGCCTGCATCCCCGTGGCTGGTGATGCTGGCAATCTGCTGGCTCTTGCCCCAGCTCACGCCGCCATTCGTCGAACTAAAAACATCAATGCCGCCGCCCTGAAAAGGCACAATCACCGTGCCGTTCGGCTGCACCTGCGGCTCCCCACCCAATCCGCCCGCATGGTCCGACGAAGCCAATCCCGGCCCCCAGGTCTGTCCGCCATTGCTTGATACGCTCATTAAAACATCGCCACTGCCGTACGCCTGATCCCACTCCGTATAGCAATTGCCGTAATAAGGACTCGTCGTCGTGTTGTCGCACACGCTCCAGTTCTTATCGTCCAAATGCGTCTTATCGATGTTGATCGGATTTCCCCACTTCAAGCCGTCCGGCGATCGGCTAACCGCCACATCGCCAATGTATTGCGCTCCGCTGCTCAGTCCCACCAGAGGTAGCGTCGAAATCAGCCACTCTCCATGCTTCGCGTCGTAAGCCACGGAAGGATCGGCCGCCGCCCCGTACGTCCCCGCCTTGTAATTCACCGTAAGCCCCGGAAGGTCTCCGTGCGTCCAAGTCACGCCCCCATTCGTCGAAGTCGCAAAACCCACGTCGCCGCTGCCCCATCCAATCGAACCCGGGCGCCGCGCCACATGGAACGCACTCACAATTGTGTTCCCCCACGCAAACATATCCGGTTCAACTTCCGTCCTATGAATGCTGTCGCTGTTGGTAAGATTGTCCACGCTGATCTTGGCCAACCCCGATTGCGCGCCCGCCTGTAAACTCAACCCCAGCGAAATCGCGATTAGAGCAGTTAACAAAAACAGCGGCTTACTTCCGCTGAAAGTGACCAGAGCAGTATTCTTCTTCATCAACATTTTCCTCGATCTCATAGAGCAGGATTGAACTTCGCAGGGGACGGTGATGCTTCTCACCTCGAAACTATATCGCGATAGTTGTCGAGTGTCGATGTGCAGTTTCTTGCACAGATGCGTGGGAGTTCATTCCCTCGCCTGCGCTGAGATGCTCATGTGGGGACAGCCGCCCTCGGCTGTCCGTCGAGCGCAGCTCGATCGCTCTCTCTGATCTCACCGAAGGACTCTCGTCATCCCAAAGCTCCCGCGTTTTCACCAGCGGAACGAGGGATCTCCCGCTCAACCGGCCCAACGCGTAAGCCACTACACCACCTTCACGCCCACTTTGCTTGACCCCGATCCTCCCGCTCATTTCTAATTCAAAAGCAATCTTCTTCGTCATCAGGAGAATTCATAATGCGCATAGCCTTCTTCGGTCTCGGAATCATGGGTCAAGCCATGGCCACAAACCTGGTCAAGGCCGGTCACGAAGTCACGGTTTGGAATCGCACTCCCGGCAAACTCGTCGAAGGCGCCGGCGTGGCCCCCACTCCCGCCGCAGCCGCCCAAGGAGCCGAAGTCGTATGGCTCTGCGTCTCTGACACCGCCGCCGTCGAGCAAATCCTCTTCGGCACTGATGGCATCGACCAGTCCCTCGCCGAGGGCATGATCATCGCCGATTCCAGCACCATCTCTCCCTCCGCCACTGTAAAATTCTCCGAACGTGTGCGCGCCAAAGGTGTGTCCTACGTCGACGCTCCCATGACCGGATCGAAAATCGGCGCCGCCAACGGCACCCTGATCTTCATGGTCGGCGGCGACGGCGCTGTCATCGACCGTCTCGGTCCCCTCTTCGCCGCCATGGGCAAGAAAATCTTCCGAATGGGCGAAACCGGCAAAGGTCAGGCCACCAAGCTGGCCATGAATCTTCAGATCGCCCTCATCTTCGAAGGCTTTGCCGAAGCCCTCACTCTCGCCACCAAGCTTGGTGTCGATCCCAAACAGCTTCTGTCCTTGATCGAAGCCACCATGGTCCGCTCCGGCGTCGTCGACTACAAAGGACCATTCATCCTCCAGCGCGATTTCACTCCCAACTTCCCTCTGCGCCTCATGCACAAAGACATTCTCCTCACCCTCGAGGCCGCCAAAGAAGCCCGCGTAAAATTGCCCGCTCTGGAAACCGTGGAAGAAATCTACGAAATGGCCACTGAAGATGGCCACCG
Source organism: uncultured Acidobacteriaceae bacterium (assembly GCA_963818235.1). Lineage (GTDB taxonomy): Bacteria > Acidobacteriota > Terriglobia > Terriglobales > Acidobacteriaceae > Sulfotelmatobacter. The sequence continues at coordinate 534,905 of CAWFRI010000002.1, read as the reverse complement.
CGACCTCGACTACGCCGCAACTTTAACGTTGTTGGAAAAATGGGCAGGAGTACAAGTAAAGAGCGAAGCCGCGTAACAACTCATCTAGCGACAGCCGCCCTCGGCTTTCCCGTCTGGGCGAAGCCCGACGGAAATCGAGTGCAACCGGCGCTTCGCCAACCATTCAAATGCAACGTACTCTCACTTTTCTAGGAGAATCCTCTAACGAGCGGCCGCCAGTACTGGAACCCGCCGCACATTGATTTGCTTCTCGCGCTTACGGGTCTGGGCAATATCGTAAGACGCTTGCATACGCATGAGTGTATCCATCTTCACGCCAAAGGCTTTCTCGATGCGGAGCGCCATATCCCCGGAGAGATCGGCCTTGCCATTAAGCAAGCTGGACAGTGCCGGCCGGGATACGCGCAACGCCGCAGCTGCCGCCGTCACTGTCAACCCCGCAGCCTCAATAATCTCAGTGCGAATGAAATCTCCCGGATGAGGCGGGGTTTTCATGGGCATGATGTTTTCTCCTTTTGGCCTAGTGGTAATCTTCTAAATTCACATCGCAAATTTCATGTTCGATTGTGTCGACACGAAACGTCAAACGCCGGTTGGCGGTAACGCTTAGACTCCAGCTGCCTTTGCGATCGCCGGTCAACGTGTGTACCTTCCAGGATGGAAGCGACCGCAACTCCTCCACGTCTTCCATATCGTCCAGAAATGCCAGCATCTTGCCGAGCTTGCCGAGCTTGCCGGCCGTATCGGGCGGAACACCTTTCGCGCTATCTTCCGCGTAGAGCTTCTTCAATCCCTTGTGAGTAAAGTTCTGTATCCGCAATCTAAAGTTACCGTAGCTTGTAGCTTAACACTTTTCACTTTATAACGATATCCTGTTTCTAGCGGACGAACAATATCCGCAAGTCCCTCAGATTGTTCCCTGTCGGCCCAGTCTCGATCGCATCCCCCAGCTCACTAAAAAATGGATAGGCATCAAATTTTTCAAGCGCCACTCGAACGTCAAGTCCCTTAGCCTGAGCACGCGCAACCGTACTCCCATCCGCCACCGCCCCCGCAGCCGGACTGTTCCCATCCACTCCATCCGTCCCCGCGCTCAGCACAGTCATGTTCTCTCCCGCAATCTTCGTGGCACACGCCAGAGCAAACTGTTGGTTCCGTCCGCCGATGCCGCCATTCGTAACTTTTACCGTCACTTCTCCACCCGAAATCAAACACACGCGCTCGGATTCTTTTCTTAATTCGCGCAACCGACCCAACAAATAATCAGCCGCCCGTTCGTAGTCCCAGTCATCGCAGGAATTATCCACATGCACCGCAAACCCCGCCTGCTCCGCCGCGACCCGCGCCTGTTCCACCGCGGTCTCATTCGAAAGCACCGGCCACCACCGCGATCGATAAAATGCCTGATCATCCGACTTCGGGGTTTCCTCCAGCGCCCGCCGTTCAAAAAGCTCGCGCGTCGAATGCGGCAACTGCGGCAGCAACCCATGCTTCTCCGCAATACGGTAACAATCCTCCACGCTGGTCGAATCCGGCATCGTCGGCCCCGAAGCCAGCGCATCCGGCGTACCATCCGGAACATCGGACACCAGCAGTGACACCTGCTGTGCTGGAAACGCCGCCCGCGCCAAGCGCCCACCCTTCACCGCCGAAAGATGTTTGCGGATGGCATTGATCTCCGCAATCGGCGCGCCGGAGTGCACCAGCACCCGATATGTCACGATCAAGTCTTCGAGAGAAATTTCATCGTCGATCGTCTTCTCCACAATCGACGATCCCCCGCCGCTGACCATAAAAATTACCAGCGAAGCCGCCGTCTGCGCATCGAGCAAAGTCAAAATAGCCTTCGCCGCGCGAATCGATTCCGCGTTCGGCGTCGGATGTCCCCCGCGAAAATACCTGAACCCGCGCACTTGCGCCGCAGCCTCCACTGAACTTGCAACAATCCCCTCCAACGCCGCATCGCCCATCTGCCGCGCCAGCGCCTCCATCATCGTGTGCCCAGCCTTGCCAATGGAAATCACCACCACGCGTGAGTAAGCCTGCAAATCGTAAAGGTCTTCACGCACTCGCAGCACGCCGCGCTTACAGTGGACATGCCGCGCAAACCCCTTCGCAATCGAAGCCTCGCCCAACGCGGTGAGAAAAACTCCCCGCACCGTTTCGCGCATCTGTCGAAAATTTTCGTTATCGTTCATTCAGGCGATTCCGAAGCCCGACCGCCAACCGCTTGCCTCACCCACCCCTCAATCGCCTCCCGCAACTCCCGCAACCTTCCCTCAAAAAAATGATCCGCCCCTTCAATCACCACCAGCTTCTTCGGCTCCGCTGCCGACCGAACCAACGCCTCTAACTCCGCCCTCGGACCAAACTGATCGCGCGCTCCACTCACAAACAACTTCGGCCTCGCGCAGTCACTCAAGAAATCGAACGTATAAACTCGTGGAGCCTCCGTATCGGCAGCCACTGGCACCGCCGGAACCCCCACGCCAATCAGCGCCTTCACCCGCGCATCCGCACAAGCCGCTCGCAACCCCACCGCCGCACCAAAAGAAAATCCCGCAAACACCAACGGCAAATGAAACTCCCCATCCAGCCAGTCGAGCGCCGTCCGCACATCTTCAACTTCCCCGTTGCCGTGATCATGTTCGCCATGGCTCAACCCCGTTCCGCGAAAATTGAAGCGCAGCACCGGAAAACCAAAACTATTCAGCGCCTTCATGGTATGAAACACCACCTTGTTATGCAGTGTCCCGCCAAACAACGGATGCGGATGGCAAACCACCGCTGCGTGCGTTGCCGTCTCCGCGCCCGCATTCAGCAAGGCTTCCAGCCGTCCCGCCGGCCCCTCGAGAAACAACGATTTGATAGTTGAGGCCTGCTCCGTCATTGCACCCAGATTACATGAAGGTAGAAGTCAGAGGTAAGAATGCAAAAGTAATAAGAGGTCAAAATACAAAATTAAGATTAATCATCCGCGTCCGCACTTTTCGCTTCTGTATTCTGACTTCTCCACTCGCCACGTCCAAACCTTGTCTGCTATCCTCTTCCCTGCATGGACGTCATCACCCTCACCCGCCAACTCGTCGATATCGAATCCATCTCCGGCAACGAATCCGCCGTCGCCAACTATCTCTACGGAGAACTCTGCCGCATCGGCTACCAAACCCGCAAAATTCCCGTCGAAGCCGACCGCTTCAACCTCTACGCCACATCTCCCGAGCAGCCCAATCCCGAAGTAGTTTTTTCCACCCACATGGATACCGTCCCTCCCTTCATCCCATCGTCCGAAGACTCCGCTCGCATCTACGGTCGCGGCTCCTGCGACGCCAAAGGCATCATCGCCGCCCAGATCGCAGCCTCGGAGCGCCTCCGCCGCGAACAAATTTATGTTGGACTTCTTTTCGTTGTAGGTGAGGAGCGCGACAGTCTGGGCGCAAAAGTCGCCAACCAATACGCGGCAACCCAGCCTGGTCACGCCTGCAAATATGTAGTAAACGGCGAGCCCACCGAAAACCACATCGCGCTCGCCTCCAAAGGAACTCTCCGCGTCGAAGTCACCGCCAACGGACGCATGGCCCACTCCGCCTACCCCGAACTCGGCGACTCCGCCATCGACAAACTTCTCGCCGCTCTCACGCGACTCCGCGCCATGCCGCTACCCTCCGATCCCAAGATCGGTCCCTGCACCCTCAATATCGGATTAATCGAAGGTGGCCGCGCCCCCAACGTGATCCCCGATCACGCCCACGCGGACTTGCTCTATCGCCTCATCGGCCCCTCGCAAGATCTGCGTCGCCAGATTCTCGAAACCGCCGGCGACCAAGTAAAGATTGACTTCCCCCTGGAAATTCCATTCCTCCGCCTGTGCACAGTCGAAGCCCTACCTACGATGATCGCTGCTTTCACCACTGATATTCCTGCACTCACTAACTGGGGAGAACCGCTCTTAATCGGTCCCGGTTCGATTCACGTCGCGCACACGGAAGGAGAATTTATCGACAAGAAGCAACTAGCGGAAGCGATCGACTTGTATTCCGCCATTGCGAGGCAACTGCTTTCAAGTTAAGAGAGGAATTAAGAATGCAGAGCTTCTGCGACCGAACGCACAGGGGGCTACTCTTTAATGAAGTACCCCCTACGGTTTCTCCGAACGCATCAGCTCTCTTACCACCGTTTAGGCAACTTCATAGCGATCCAAATCGTAGCGATCCAGGTTCATCACCTTGTTCCACGCAGCCACGAAGTCCTTCACAAACGCCTGCTTCGAGTCATCACATGCATAAACTTCCGCGATTGCCCGGAGCTGGGAGTTTGAACCGAAGACTAGGTCGACACGGTTGCCAGTCCACTTCATTTCGCCCGTCGCGCGATCCTTCCCCTCAAACACGCCTTCCGCAGTAGTGGAGGCCTTCCACTCCGTATTCATGCCGAGCAGGTTGACGAAGAAATCATTCGTCAGCGTCTCCGGCCGGTTGGTGAAGACGCCATCTTTCGACTGCCTGTAGTTAGCATTCAGAACGCGCAGGCCGCCGACAAGAACTGTCATCTCGGGCGCAGTCAGTGTGAGCAACTGCGCCTTATCAACCAGCAGCTCTTCCGCCGTTATCTTGTGTCCGATTCGTAAGTAGTTTCGGAAGCCGTCGGCGGTCGGCTCCAGTGGCGCGAAGGAATGCGCATCGGTCTGTTCTTGCGAAGCATCCGTGCGACCCGGCGAGAAGGGAACCTTCACGTCGTGCCCGGCTTTTTTCGCAGCTTCCTCAACGGCCACGCAGCCGCCGAGAACGATCAGGTCAGCCAGCGAAACCTTCTTCCCTTTATTGCCGTTGGATCTGCGATCCGTTGAATTCCTTTTGGATCGCCTCCAGCTTCTGCGAGCACCTTCGCCAGCTCCGCTGGCTGGTTCACGTCCCAATCCTTTTGCGGTGCAAGTCGAATGCGTGCCCCGTTTGCCCCGCCGCGCTTGTCGGAGCCGCGGAAGGTCGCTGCCGAAGCCCAGGCAGTCGTGACCAGTTGAGAAATCGACAGTCCGGAGGCGAGGATCTTTGCCTTCAGAGCGGCAATGTCCTGCTCGCCGATTAATTCATGATCCACTGCGGGAACAGGATCCTGCCACAGCTGGTGCTCCTTCGGAACCAGCGGGCCAAGGTAGCGGGAGACAGGCCCCATGTCACGGTGCGTCAGCTTGTACCACGCCTTGGCGAACGCGTCGGCGAACTCCTGCGGATTTTCGAAGAAGCGCCGCGAGATTTTTTCGTAAGCCGGATCGAAGCGCAAGGCGAGGTCCGTTGTCAGCATGGATGGCGCGTGACGCTTGGCGGGATCGTGCGCATCGGGAACCGTACCGGCGCCGGCGCCATTCTTCGGCGTCCACTGTTGCGCACCAGCCGGGCTCTTCGTTAGTTCCCATTCGTAGCCGAACAGATTTTCGAAAAAGTTGTTGCTCCACTTCGTAGGCGTGGTGGTCCAAATCACTTCCAGGCCGCTGCTGATCGTGTGGTCGCCGTGGCCGTTGCCGAAGCTGTTCTTCCAGCCGAGGCCCTGCTCCTCGATTCGAGCGCCCTCGGGCTCGGGCGCGACATACTTTTTGGGATCGGCAGCGCCGTGAGTCTTGCCAAAAGTGTGACCGCCGGCAATCAGCGCAACTGTCTCCTCGTCGTTCATCGCCATGCGGCCGAACGTTTCGCGGATATCCCGTGCCGCAGCGATCGGATCGGGCTTTCCATTCGGGCCCTTCCGGATTCACGTAAATCAATCCCATCTGCACGGCGCCGAGAGGATTGTCGAGTTCACGATCGCCTTTGTAGCGCTTGTTCCCGCCCAGCCACTCGTCCTCGGGTCCCCAGTTGACGTACTCTTCCGGCTCCCATACATCCGCGCGCCCGCCGCCGAAACCGAACGTCTTGAAGCCCATCGACTCGAGAGCGACGTTGCCGGTGAGAATCATGAGGTCGGCCCAGGAGATTTTCCGGCCATATTTCTGCTTGATGGGCCAGAGCAACCGGCGCGCCTTGTCGAGGTTCACGTTGTCCGGCCAGCTGTTGAGGGGCGCAAAACGTTGTTGGCCAGACCCTGCCCCGCCGCGGCCATCGCCGATGCGGTAGGTGCCTGCGCTGTGCCACGCCATACGAATAAAAAGCCCGCCGTAGTGGCCGAAGTCGGCTGGCCACCAGTCCTGCGAAGTCCGTCATCAAGGCATGCAGGTCCTTGATCACGGCATTCAGATCGAGGCTCTTGAATTCTTCCGCGTAATTAAACTCCTTGTCCATGGGATCGGACAGCGGGGAGTGCTGGTGAAGCATCTTCAGGTTCAGCTGATTCGGCCACCAGTCCGCATTCGATCGGAGCCCAGTTTGTTGTGTGTCTGCGAGCGCCGCCCACTACCGGGCATTTGGATTCGGGTGATACCTCTGGCTCTGTATTTCCGGGGCCGGGCACTCCGGCCAGTACTTGCTTTTCTTCAGACATAAATTCCTCTTTTCGCTTATGAAGTTGTCTTTAACGTTTTTGGCACTACAGCGCGGACAGAGGCCAAATACCTCGATCAGCGGCTCAGTTAAATCGAAGCCGCCCGGCGCCTGCCGGGCCAGCCGTTTGAAGTCAACGAAGTCACCTGTAATGTCCTGCACAGACTTGCAGCGGGTGCAAACCAGGTGATGATGGGATTCGAGGTTGCCGTCCACGCGCAACGTGGAGGCATGGGGCGTCACCTCCCGCAACAATCCCTTTTCCACGAACAACCGCAAATTGTTGTAGATCGTGGCGAGAGAAACCGAGGGTATGCGCCGTTTGACGACCGCGTAGATTTGTTCGGGCGAGTAGTGTCCGGGAGCAGCCACGACGGCTTCAAATATGATCTTCCGCTGGTGCGTGGCAGCCATGCCATGCTTCCAGGCAAGCTCTCGAAACTGCTCATGACTCAAATGCATGACGCGTGGATGAGAATAATTATCAAACAATTCAGCTTATTTAGCAATTAACGTATCCTCCAGCGAAAAGTCGGGACCGTGGCCGCTTCACCGCTAAGCAGCCAGTTTTCCGCAGCCCGGTTTATTCGGACCCGATCTTTGAACAATCGCGTCGTACACTAAGAATATGACCACCACCGCGCTCAACTCCCTCGCTCGCGCCTCCTCCGCCTACCTCCGCTCTGCCATGCATCAGCCCATTCGCTGGCACGAGTGGGGTGAGGAAGCCTTCACCACCGCGCAGCGCGAGAACAAGCCCATGCTCCTCGACATCGGCGCAGTGTGGTGTCACTGGTGCCATGTCATGGACCGCGAATCCTACGAAGATCCCGACGTGGCGGCCATCGTCAACGAACACTTCATCTCCGTAAAAGTCGATCGCGACGAGCGTCCCGATATCGATATCCGTTACCAGGCCGCCGTCAGCGCCGTTAGCGGACAAGGCGGCTGGCCCCTCACTGCCTTCCTCACTCCCGATGGCAAACCCTTCTACGGCGGAACTTATTTTCCTCCAACCGATGGCTACGGACGCCCAAGTTTTAAGCGCGTGCTGCTCAGCATCGCCAACGCCTACAAAGAAAAAAATGGCGACGTAATGGAGCAGGCAAAGATGGTCGAGAGCACCATCGCCCAGGCAGAGTCGTCCGCCGGTCGCAGCGGGCGCATCTCCCCGAGCATCATCGCAACCATTCAAGAGTCGGCCTTCAAAATGTTCGATCCGCAACACGGCGGCTTCGGCCAGGCTCCCAAATTTCCGCATCCATCCGCCCTGGATTTATTGATCGAACAATACGCGCGTACCGGCGATGCCAGCCTTCGCAATCTGATCATGACCACCCTCGAACACATGGCAAACGGCGGCGTCTACGATCAGCTTGCCGGAGGCTTTCATCGCTACTCCGTCGACGAGCGCTGGATCGTCCCTCACTTCGAAAAGATGTGCTACGACAACTCCGAATTGCTGAAGAATTATGTCCACGCTTATCAAGCCAGTGGTTCGGAATTCTTCGCCAACGTGGCGCGCGACATTATCCGTTGGATGGACGAGTGGCTGAGCGATCGCAACCGCGGCGGTTTCTACGCTTCGCAGGACGCCGACATTTCCATGGACGACGACGGCGATTACTTCACCTGGACTCTCGATGAAGCCCGCGCCGTCCTCACCAAAGAAGAATCGCAAGTCGCCGCCCTGCACTACGACATCAACGAGGTTGGCGAGATGCACCACAACCCAGCGAAGAACGTTTTATACGTTCGCGCGCCTCTCGATGAAATCGCCCGGAGGATGAATCTCACCGCCGGCCGCGTGCACGAACTTCTGGGTTCCGCGAAGAAAAAGATGTACGCCGCCCGCCTCCAGCGCCAAACGCCCTACGTCGATAAAACGATCTATGTGGGATGGAACAGCATGTGCGTCTCGGCCTACTTGGAAGCGGCAAAAGTGCTCGACCTTCGCGATGCGCACCGCTTCGCGCTGCGCTCGCTCGACCGCACTCTATCCGAGGCCTGGCAGCCGCAGCGTGGCTTGCTGCACGTCATCGCCTATTCCGATCCAAACGCCCCCCACCGCGAGGTCGCCGGCCTGCTCGAAGATTACGCCGCCACCTCACTCGCTTGCCTCGATGCCTACGAGGCCACCGCGGACCTCAGCTACTTCAAATTCGCGCAAGCCATCGCAGATACCATGGTTGCAAAATTTTTCGACGCAGTCTCCGGAGGCTTCTTCGATTCTGAGCCAGCCCCCGATGGACAAAGCTTGGGTGTGCTCTCCACCCGCCGCAAGCCCCTCCAGGATTCCCCCACTCCCGCTGGCAATCCCATGGCAGCAATCGCCCTGCTACGTCTGCACCACTACACAGGCAATGAAGACTATCGCGATAAAGCCGAGCAAACTCTCGAAACCTTCGCGGGCACGGTAGGCCAATTTGGGATTTTTGCCGCCACCTACGGGATCGCCGTTTCGCACTTTCTGGAGAATCCAGTACAAGTAGTCGTTATTTCCGAGAGCGAACCGGACGCGTCAGCTCATGCATTAGCCGCGGCCGCCCATGCGGCTTTCGCTTTCAATAAGACCGTAATCCGGCTGACCGCCAATCAGGCAGTCGCTCCCAATCTTCCCCCGGCGCTCGCCGCAACAATTCCGAATCTGCCCCAATTAAATTCCAAAACGTCTTTCGCGGTTCTTTGTTCTGGCTTTGCTTGCCAACCCCCTATCACGGATGCAATGCAATTACGCCATTCTGTGGAATCCGCGCTTCAAATACACCCCTCCAAGCCATTGCCGACCCAATCGACCTAAAACTTTGCCTCCAAAAAAAACGGAGCTGACGGTTTGTATGAGAGTTCCGTCAGCCCAAAAATGCCAAGCCCTAGGTTCGGCCCAAGTTACTTACAGGTTACTTTGGTGACCTTGCATCAACGCTCGACCTCCGATAATTATTACTTCATCATCGGCGGTAGCTGAACGCATTTGCCTTGCATTTGTAGTTGAGGTGGGCATAGTAGAATCGGCCCTCCGTCCGGGGCGGGAACCTGCGGAACGGCGGCTGACACATACGTGCCCACTAATCCACACATCAGGATGGAAATCCTGATTGCTTGCTTCATGGGTTTTCTCCTACCACGTTTTTGCTTAAAACATTACGTCTGCTTGACGCGGTGAGGAATTATAAGCGATAAGTCAAGCCCCTCTACAGAAATTCCCTTAGATGGACCACTGTAGGCAGGAAGTACTTCCCCCGCGGCGCTTCCCACCACCCTTTGAAGCCTCTTCTAATGGCATTATTTTCTTTTAGTTAGATAACTAAGACACTGTATAAAGTATTTTTTACAGCGAGGCGGCCAATTCGTCGGCTTTTGGGTAGTTAATTTTACGAAATCCGGAATTGACCTAAAAAGTAATCAGACTGAAGAATGTCGCCTGGAGAGCCGGATCTAGCTCGGGGAGATGAGCCAAGCGCTGCATTTTACTCACGGGTTCCGGTGCTGCCGGCAAGCCCTGGGCCGCTCGCCGATGAACCGCCAGCGCGAGCCGCTACAGCCTTGACGTTTGTTGCCGCTTCCGGGAGTGTCGAAGACGAGCCCTGAGTGCGAGAAAGCGCGCGGTCTACCATCCCTTCGAACATGGGAATCAGTGAATCCGAAGGGAGCGGATGATGAATATCTGTGAGGCTTTGCTCCCAACGCTGCGGGCGCAATAAGCTCGCGGGAGCTTCACGGGCTGGGCTCTTAGCCAGGGTGTATCCAAGCCAGACAAGCAGAGCGACGTTGTACGCCACCATATTAACCACTTCCGCGGATCGAGTATTCAGATGATCACCCACCCACGACGCCACCAGCGATAACTCCACCGTGGCGAAAAATCCGAACCCCAAAGCAATTCCGAAGCTTTGCCGGCGCCAGCTAACCCCCAAATAGCGAGCAAAAAACAGCAGAAAAAGCACCATCCCCACCTGAATGATTCGCACGCACCGTTGCGCCGTCAAAATAGCCTGCACCCACGGAACGGTATCCGAAGAGTTCGTGGAAACGGAAACCACTCCGGCCACCAACAGCATCACCAATCCCGCCCACTTGAACAGCACTGTGCCCAGATCCCGCAGAGTATGGAACGGACGGAAAGCATCCAGGAAGGCTTCGTGTATCACTTTAAAACCCAAAGCCACGCTCACCGCTGTAGTGAACCAACTCAAGTAGAAAGAAACGGAGTAGTTGTATCGAACCGGAAAAAGCACTGCAAACGTAAGAATCTGCGTCACAACGTAAGCGAAGAAAAACTTGAACTGGCGGTACTGCCCACGGCGAAACATGACTATGCTGATTCCCGTTAGGAGAACCGGATGAGCCATCCACAAAGCGTAGTAAACAATTTTAATCTTGTCGCTCATCGGTAACTATTTCTCGAATCGCCGACCGGAACTCGCTCGTGCGCGCAGCCCAGCTGCTCTTGCCAATTAAAAGAAGTTAAACCTTTTAGCGCGCCTGTTCAATGTACTCACGTAACCCAAAGTAACGTTACCTTTGTGCCATACCCTGGGGCCCAAAAATTGAGCGGTCTGACTGATTGACAGAACCACCAACCTTCACCGAGTCCCAAGCAACCGCGCTCTACGCATCCGGCACGGAGTGAATATAAGCACGCATCATGCGCACTTCATCATCTTTCTCATTCAAGTCGTGGAGCAGAATGTCGCGCAATGATACGATGCCGACCAAATTTCCCTCATCGCACACCGGCAAATGCCGAAAGTTGTGCCGGCGCATCAGGGCCATACAATTCTCCAGCTCTTCATTCATGCTGACGCTGAGCGGATCGTCGGTCATTACCTCCGCGAGGCACGTGCTGCGCGGGTCAATTCCCTCGGCCACTACGCGCTTCATCAAATCGCGCTCCGAGAATATCCCCACCAGCTTGCCGTTATGCAACACCGGAACCGCGCCTATATTTCGTTCCACCATCACCCGTACGGTTTCGAGCACCGTTTGGCCCATGTCCGCGTGATACGTTTCCTGACTCTTAATCAGATCGCAGATGCGCATTGGATCCTCCTGGAGTCTTGCCTTGAGAGCACACCCCCAAAGCTATTCCGGGGGCTGAGTATATGCTCGAATCAGATGCGTGGGAAGAGATAAACAGTATGCGAAAAGAAAAAAAGCGCTCCAAATATCCGTGGGGAACGCCAGGATTCAGACAGCAGGATAAGGGTTTACCGCAAACAGACTGAGTACTAGACCACACTTCAAATTCCTACTCGCTGAGAAACACAAAGTAGGAACAGTTCCACCACGAGGTCGGCAGGCTCCCCGCCGGCCGCGCCGTCAGCACAATGTTGTACTCGCCGCTGCTTCCCAGGCTTATTTCCCCCAGCGGATCTTCTTCCAGCCTGGCGGATTCCAAACTCCGAGGTCGGAGCTCGTTTCCCCGCACTCCGCCCTGCGGCTCAACCACTGCCAGCCGCGCCAGAAATTCGTGCAGATCCTCGCTTCTTCCCTGCCCCGCCAGCACAAACGAAACCTCCGCATCCTGCGTCGAAAAATGCCACGCTAACGATGCCGCCAGGTTCACCCCACGCTCGTAAGCCGCCTCCGAAATCATCCCCGCTGCGGGATTATCGAACACAATCGAGAGCTTCCGCTCATCCTCGCGGCTGAATTCCCGCACCTTCAACGATCCCGATTTCGCCGTCGCCTTCCAATCCACATGCCGCGCCGAATCCTCCGGCAAATATTCCCGGATGCGATACAAATCCGATCCTCGCCCGCGCACAAAACTTTCCCACTCCCCGCGCACCAGCGGCAAAATCTCAAACAGCTCGTCTGGTGCATTAATCGGCGGATACACCAGCACCTCGCGCTGCAAGGCTACATGCCGCGTCTTCGTCAAAAACGCAAACGGAAACCGCGTCGACACCCCAAAACTCGATTCGCAATACCGCCCGCGCCGGTCAAACAGCAACTCCAAATCCGCCGTCAACTCCGCCTTCGGCGGCAAATACGGAAAATAAACCATCCCCTCAAAAATCCCCGGCGGATCGGGCGCAATCTGCACCCGCCGAACGCTCCAATCACGCAACCGCACCCACTGCGCCTGCGGAGGCCGGTTCAGCGGAAATACAAAAGTCGTCTGCTCCCAGCGCCACTGCTTGCGCGGCTTCTTTTCCCGCCGCGCCGGAACCACCCGAATCGAAAACGACGGCAGCACTCGCCGCGAATTCTTCAACCCAATCCGCCCCACCACCGCCCGTCCGGCAAACACATGCTCCGGCAGCCGCACATCCAACTCCAGCCCCCGCAGCACCAGTGCCGATACCACCCCCGATACCAGTATCGCCGCCAGCATCGTCGCCACCACGATGTACAGCAGATTATTCCCCGTATTCAGCGCCGCAATGCCAATCACCAGCGTGACCAGCACATACACCACGCCCGCCCGCGTCACTTCATAATGAAAAGTTTTCCGCAACCGCTCCAGCGCCACTCGCCGCGCCAGATACGGCACCGTAACCAGCCCCACAAACGCCGCCATCAACAGCGACACCGAAGCCAGCGCCACCGACGCCCACAAGTGTCCCGCCTCGCCCGACGCCGTCGAGAACAGCGCCGCCCCAAACGCCAGCCCCAACCCCACCAGCGCCAGCAAAAATTTCGCCCACACCTCCGCCGCCCCTGATCGAAACAAGGAAGACCCAAGCAACGACCGAAGCCAGACCCGTGCCCGCCCACCTCCGGCCAATACCGGATTCACCGAATTGATTGTCGCCGACCCCACTCCCCGCAGCCTAGCACCCCCACAAAGAACGTTCAACGCAATCCCGCTTGCGGATAAAGCCACAGTAACCTGCGGAGATGGGGACTTAGCGAAAAAGGGCCCCGCCGTGCGGCGAGGCCCCTGATCTAATGGCGTGCCTTATGGGCCTTTTCTGGTCATCTGCTATTGTGCCAGATGCTGGCACTTCGCGGGGCTCTGCGGATTCCCCATATCGTACTGAATGGCTGCGGTGCCACTAGGAAAACTGGAAAAGATTCCCTGCGGATTCCCACTCCCAACTCCTTCGTCGCCGCTACAGTTTGTAACCGCGTCAATCGTATAGTGCGGGCCAATCTCACCAACCTGAGCCAGAAGCTGATAGAACAGTTGGCCCTGCCCGGCGGCGTTGTCCAGCGGATCGACGGCATCCGTTTCGCAGAGCCAGGCCGCCATGTTTGTTTTGGGGTAACTGAAGGTGGGAGTTCCGTCGGTGCTCGTAGTGTCTACGATGCTCATATGCAGCCACTGGGTATTGAATGTGGTCGGCTGATTGTGAGGTTCGCGCAGCTCGGGCCGTTGTTTGTTGCCCCTGTCCCAAGTTCGACGTTGGCTTCGTATCCTCCGCTGTACTGAAGCGGAAAAGAAGTCGTGGCCGTCCAACCAGTGCATCCCAGTTGGGTACTGCTCGTGCAGATGTTAATGGTAGGCGCCGGGGTATTCGCAACGACCTCGCAGCCTTGCTCGATATCGCTGTACACAGGACCAGATGAAAGCGTGACCTTATCTAAGGGGTAGCCATTGGGCGGGGGCGCGTCTGCCCCGTACCACGACAAGGCATATACGATAGCTGCGGAACCAGCGCTTGCTCCCTGCGCGCACATCCCGGCGCCCACCCCGTTTTGAGAGAACACATTGTTGTAGATGTACTTGAGGAAGCTGGCGGGACGGCATGCTGCATAACGGATGTTGTCTCCATACAGTCCGGTTCCGTTGCGCATTGATGAGTAGGCCGAAAGGCTCTTGAACGGGGGTTAACTTGATGCTACCCTCCAGTTCTTGGGGGGTTAACGACGGTCATGCCGAGACATCTGATGACCGCGCTATTAGCTGTAGTAGTTCTGGCCCGCGTAGCTTCCGCTCAGTTCGAGACCCGATCCAACGTCGGTGATCCAGGATCCCCGCAGTCGTTGGTGACCTCCGATTTTGACGGAGACGGCTTCCTAGATCTGGCGGTTGCATCGTTCAACGGCGATCTTTCTGTCCTTCTCGGCAACGGCGACGGCACATTCCGGAGGCCCGTGTCATACGGCGCAAACGATGCCTATACGGTCGTCTCAGGTGATCTGCGAAACCACGGCATCTCCGACCTGGTGGTTACCAACCCGGGAAAGGCTTCGGTCAGTGTGTTATTGGGCAATGGCGACGGCACTTTCCAGCCCGCTGTTCGCTATCCCGTGGTCGGCGAAGCCATTTTCGCCGCACTCGGCGATTTCAATAATGACGGCAATCTCGATGTCGCGGTCGCCGGCGAAACCGGCTGCTACTGCATAACGGTGATGTTTGGTAACGGGACCGGCACGTTGGGAAAGCAAGTTCACACGCCCGCCCCCTACACGACACAGCTTCTCGGCGTCGGCGACTTCAATGGCGATGGATTTCTCGATGTCGTCACAGCCGGCCAGTTCGGTGGTACAAGCGTAATGGGCGTTTTGCTCGGGAACGGCGATGGCACCTTTCGAACCGGCGAAAGCTACCCGATCTACATTGGCCCACAATCGATCACGGTGGCCGATTTTAACGGCGATCATATCCTCGACGTTGCCATCGCCGAACCGGAGGGTCAGGCGATCAGCGTCTTCCTCGGAAACGGCGACGGAACATTTCGCGCTGCCCCGACGATCGGCGCATCGTTTCCCGGAAGCGTCGTTTCCGCCGACATCAATGGCGACGGCATACCCGACCTCGTAGCGGTCACGAGTTTCAACAGCAATCTGATCAGCGTATTTCTCGGAAACCGCGATGGAACGTTTCAGCCAGGGATGAACTTTACCGCCGTCGTAGCGGGCGGGATTGCCGTCGGCGACTTCAACGGCGACCACAAGACGGACGTTGCAGTCGGCGGTTACATCGGAGACTCGGTGCTCACCCTGCTTAACACAGGCGCCGTCGCGTTTTCGCCCACAACTCCGCTGAACTTCAAGAAGCAGGAGCACGGAACCACCGGCGCACCGCAAACCGTCACGCTCACCAACACGGGGACGACAGAATTGAAAATCTACTCGATGAAAGCCTCCGCCCAGTTCGGCGTAACTTCCGCCTGCGGATCAATCGTCGCCGCAGGCTCATCCTGCGCGATCAGCGTCACCTTCTCGCCCAAGACCGAAGGCGCAAAATCCGGCACGGTGACCATCAACGATAGCGCATCATCCAGGCCGCAGGTGATCGAACTTTCCGGCACCGGAACGTAACTTGCGGGCCGCCAAGGTCAGACTGCCCGCCAAAGTCCGGTCCCGCAGGGACCGCCGACAGTAGCCCGCCAGTTCACTGGCGGGTAAAGAAGCCAAAGGGACCAACGCGTGCCGGAGGCACGCCTGATCCCTCCGCGGACAACTTTATCCGTACTAGTTCTAGGTAGCGACGCCTGCCCGCCCCGGCGCCAACCAAATCAACGTAACCCCAATCAACGCCAGCACCCCCGCCCCCACCAACTCCCCGCGCTGTACGAAATTGAGCACCGCCTGCGCCCCCATGAACACTGCATGGGCCACGCTCGACCACGCCGTAAACGCAATCAAGCTGCGATGCGCCGCTGGATTCCGCGCCGCCAACAGCACAAAAACACCAAGCGTGGCATAGAGGCACATTAGCATCGCCAGCGCTGGCTCCTGCTTCACAAATACCAGCATCGGATAAACCATCGCTGCAAACAGCAACCCCACCAACACCAATACAACCTTCAGCGCCCGCTCTCGCCCCACGGCACCCTCCCTGAAATCAATCGAATGTGGACGAACCCTTGTGCCCAAGGCGAGATTCCGAAAGCAATCCACAGCCCCCCTGTGACATCCAACCTGTTGTAGCAACGTGATTTTGTCACCCTAACGGCAACATGAAAATGTCACCCTGGCGAAGCCAGGGTGTGTTGCAGGCGGGTGTCGCCGTAGTAGAGCGAGACGCGCCCATCGAGCGCTTGATAGACGTGGACTTTGGCACCGGCAAAGCTGAAGCGTTGGCCTTGCTGCGGGATCTGGAAGCGCTGGCCGTCCCACTGCACGATGTTGTCGTTGCTGACCACGCGCGGATGAACGAAGCAGCAGATACGGTCGAGATGTTCCGGAGCCGGACGCCATGCGGTTTGCATTTCACGCGGACGGCGGGCGAAGCGGCGGTTGTAGTCGGCGAGGAACACGCGCAGCACGGCGTTGGCGGATTCGAGATCGCAAGCCTGAGCCAGACGAAGCTCGCTGCACAAGCGATCCTGAAGCACGCCCCAGAGGCGTTCGACGCGGCCTTTTGCTTGCGGACTGCGAGCGGCGATGAAGGTGATACCGAGTTGCTCGAGGGCGCGGCCGAACTGGGTGGGCTGACGTTTGCCGGCGAGTTCTTCTTCGACCGACCAGGAGTCGTCGTTGCGCACGAAGATGCCGCTGTGATCGCCGTAAAAGGCCAGGGGCGTGCCGTGGCGA
Source organism: uncultured Acidobacteriaceae bacterium (assembly GCA_963818235.1). Taxonomy (GTDB): domain Bacteria; phylum Acidobacteriota; class Terriglobia; order Terriglobales; family Acidobacteriaceae; genus Sulfotelmatobacter. Next base: position 518,004 of record CAWFRI010000002.1, on the reverse strand, counting down.
CGCAACATCTGGCGGAGCAGGGCGAGATAACCGGCGGCCGTTTCGGAGGGGAAAAACTGCGCGGCCAAGATTTTACCGGTAGCGTCATCTTGCAAGCCGAGCGCGGTGAGGCGCGGGCCGCGGCCTTCCAGCCAGTCGTGGGGAGAGCCATCCAGTTGCACCAGTTCGCCTTCGCGGGCGCTTCGCAGACGGCGCTGGCGATGCGCGGGAGCACGGCGTTTGCGGGGCGATCCCAGACCGGCTTGGCGCAGCAGACGGCGCAGCGTTTCGCGGCTCAAGGAGAAGCCCTCGACCTCGCAAAGTTTTTCGCAGAGGTGGTGATCGTTGAAGCCGGCATAGGTGGTGCGTGCCAGGTGAACGATGTCTCGGCGAACCCGGGTGGGCAGGCGGCGGGGACTGGGCCGTCCGCGGTTGGCGTGCGCCAGAGCCGCCTCCCCGTGCTCGCGCATGCGTTTCTTAAGACGTTTGACTTGCCGTTCGCTGAGCGAGAGCAGTGCGGCGGCTCTGGCGCACGCCATGTTTCCCTTCGCCAAGCTGGAAATCACGCTCACTCGTTGCAATTCCTTCTGACTCAACGCGTATGTCCTTCCTCTCATGGAGTGACATTTTCACGTTGCTGTTAGGGGGTGACAGAATTATGGAGCTAAAACACCTGTGACATCCAACCTTGCCCGGCTCACAGAATCAGCTCATCATGTCAAAAGGAGGCGGCAAATGCAGCGCGTAGAAAATCACAAGAACCTGCAGCCAAGCCTCTCCATCGCCCGAAACCCCGCGCAAGCCCTTGATTCCAGGTATTTTACCGCCAAGGCATTTCTAATCAATATTTTAGCTAGGAAGGAGCGGACATCGACCCCGCCAACTAACTGATTCCAGAGATTTTACGGGATCGATCCGTATTTTTTTTTAATCCAGATTGATCTTACCTGGCCGGGGCATTCGCCGAATTTTTAGCCGTCTTTAGCCCGAAAATTTGCAACTGCTTGTTGCTGGCAACATAAACTTTGCCATTCGCCACCACCGGACCCTGGTTCGAGTTGCCGCCTACGTTGGGCCATGAGCCTGCGGTGGCATGAAACAGTTGAGTCATCGTCTTGCCAGCTTCCGGATTGAAGGCATAGAGAACAATCCCGCTGGACTGCTGAGAAAGCGGCCGCGACAACGCCCAGATGATGGGGTTCGCATTTCCATTCGACGACACGCTCGTAAAGAATCCCGGGTCTTGCCCGTCGCGAATCGCGGTGGACTGCGCGACTTCGGACAACTTGGGGCTCGGCGAAGTTTGCAGCTTCCACACCTCCACCCGGTTTCCTCCACTGCTCACCACCCGCGCCACGCCGTCGCTCGGATCCACAAAGTACGACTCCCCGCACCAGCACCCGCCCACTTGGTAGGTCCCAAGCACATTGTTCTTCATGGTCGAGTATCCGCCCAGATTATCTTCGTTCATCAAGTACATCGACCCATATTTCCCCGCAGCCACTGCCAAATGCGGTATAGAGCCGGCCTGGTCCGGCAAAATCATCGCTCCGCCCGAACCAAAATCCACATCCCCCTGATCGAGATTCGCCCAATTGGTCGGCGTAAACAGGTCCAGCATCGTAGTCAGGTCAGACGATATCTTCACCACGCTCTCCTGAATGTTGCTGACCCCGTCATAAGTCGTACCGGAGTAATCGGAATTTCCCGTGACAAACAAGATGTTGCCGGAGTCATCCGCCGCCGGACCGTATCCAGACATCCAGATCGACGACAGATAAAAGCTGTCTGGAGAAGTCGCCTGGGTGTCGTTCACTTGATTGGCCGAAAGCGGTGCCAGAGTCGAGGCATTCCACCCCAGCAACCATCCCCGCGAAAGGTTTGCCCCATAATCGCAAAAGCTGCCAAAGCCCGCATAGATGTTGCCATTGGCCAGCAACAGCCCTGGACGCTGCCGTTGGTAGGTGGCATTGAAAACAAAGGTCGTTCCATTAGTAAGCGTGTGCGATGCGCTTACGATCGTCGGCGTCATCTTATCCGTAAGGCTGCCGAGATCCAGCGCATGCAAACGATAGGCCGGACCAGTCACGTCATGCGTATAGGCGATCACATACAGCGTGTTGGTGGCAGTATCGATGACGGGAGTGGAGTCGACACCGACATGAGGTCCATTGTTATTGCAGCCCAGTGGCGCAAAAACGGGCTTGCCCAAACTCACACTCAACAACACAGTCCCAACGTTGGCGTCGATGGCGTAGACCGTGTCGTTGCCCGTCGCTATGTAGACGACGTCGTGCGTTCCCTGATTGTTTCCCGCGGTAATGTTTACACCCGGCACAATCAGCGGATGCGCGTCCACCTGGTCGTCAACCATCACGGTTGCCAGCAATCCAAACTGCGAACTCGCAACCGTCGCCGGAGTGAGCACGGTTTCGGCGGAATTCCAGCCGGTGCGGTAATTGTCATTGTGATAAGTGGTGACAGCGGTCTGCGCGCTGGCGGTAAATGTATGGGCCAGAAAAAGGCCGGAAAGGCTGGCAATTCCTGCCAGCACACGAATGTGCATTCTTAGACGAAGCGGCGTCATCAATCCCCCAACAAAACATTCAAAAAAGTGGCCACTGATTGTAAGTTGGTTTCAAAAGCCCGGTCAATCGTGGAAGGAACTCCCAGAGATAGAAGGCTCTAGGACGATCAAAAGCCCAGCACAGCACGGGTTTCCGGCACCGCACGGGTTTTGCCAGTGACGCCCGCAGGCCAAAGCAGTAGAATTGCGGGTTCTAATTCCCAGCGCCAGCCCACACTACAATCATTTCCGGGCGTTGCAATTCCATGGTGAGAGGCAAAGACGATGGCTGACATTCGAGAAAAGAGCAGGGCCACAGTTGAGACCACCGAAGCGCAGATTGCGGTGCACTGGCGCGAGGAAGAATATTTTTACCCCTCGGCGAAATTCGTGGGACAGGCGAACCTCTCCGACCCCAGCGTGAATGAGCGCTTCAGCGAGAAGAATTTTCCCGAATGCTTTCGCGAATACGCCGACCTTCTCACCTGGGATAAATATTGGCACACCACGCTAGACACCAACGATCCACCTTTCTGGAAGTGGTTTGTGGGCGGAAAGCTGAACGCTTCCTACAACTGCGTCGACCGGCATCTGGAAAAATACAAGAACAAAGCTGCACTGATCTTTGTGCCCGAGCCGGAGGACGAACCGATTGTTGCTGTCACTTATCAGGAACTATACGTCCGCGTAAATGAATTGGCGGCGCTGCTGCGGGATTTTGCGGGACTGAAGGCGGGTGATCGTGTAACCATTCACATGCCCATGATTCCCGAATTGCCGGTAACCATGCTGGCCTGCGCCCGCCTGGGGGTGATTCACTCGGTAGTGTTTGGCGGATTCAGCGGAGAAGCTTGCGGCAAGCGCATCGCGGATTCCGGTAGCCGGATTTTAATCACTGCGGACAGCTATTATCGCAGTGGCAAGTTAATTGACCACAAAGCCAACGCGACCATTGCGCTCGGTGTGGCGCAGCAGGAGGGCCAATCGGTTGACAAGGTTTTAGTTTGGAAGCGGCATCGTGGACAGTACGGGTCTTCAACGCCGATGACCGCGGGACGGGATTATTTCCTGAATGAAGAGCTTCTGAAATTTGCCGGACGAATCGTTGAACCGGTTTCCATGGATGCGGAAGCTCCACTGTTTTTGATGTATACCAGCGGCAGCACCGGAAAGCCGAAAGGCTGCCAGCACCGCACCGGCGGCTATCTTGCCTATGTGACGGGAACATCGAAGTATCTCCAGGATATCCATCCCACCGATGTTTACTGGTGCATGGCCGATATTGGATGGATTACCGGACATTCTTATATTGTTTACGGACCGCTGTCTCTGGCTGCAACCAGCGTGCTGTACGAAGGTGTCCCAACGTTCCCTGACGCAGGGCGCGCGTGGCGAATCGCCGAGCGGCTGAACGTAAATATCTTTCACACTTCGCCCACTGCGATTCGCATGCTGCGTAAGGCCGGACCGGATGAGCCCGCGAAATATAACTATCACTTCAAACACATGACCACTGTTGGCGAGCCGATCGAGCCGGAGGTTTGGCGCTGGTATTACGATACCGTCGGCAAAGGCGAAGCGGTAATTGTAGACACATGGTGGCAAACCGAAAATGGAGGGTTCCTGGCTACTACGAAGCCGGCGATTGATCCCATGAAACCGGGGAGTGCGGGTCCAGGCGCGCCGGGAATTTATCCAACAATTTTTGACGAGAACCGTGCCGAGGTTACCGCCGGATCGGGCAAGGCGGGCAACATTTGTATTCGCAATCCCTGGCCGGGAATTATGCAGACGATCTGGGGAGACCGGGATCGCTTCGTCGACCAGTACTATAGAAAATATTGCAGGGATTCGAAGAGCAAAGACTGGCATGACTGGCCATACTTTGCCGCCGATGGCGCAATGCTTGCGGCAGACGGCTATCTTCGCATTCTCGGCCGTGTCGATGACGTGATCAATGTAGCCGGACATCGGCTGGGAACTAAGGAAATTGAATCCGCGTGTTTGACTCTGCCTGAAATTGCCGAAGCCGCAGTCGTGCCCGTGGTGGATGACATCAAAGGCCGGGTGCCGGAGGTTTACGTGTCGCTGGTGCCGGGGATCAAGCCAAGTCCTGAAATCGCAGACAAAGTGACAAAGGCAATCGAAACCATCATTGGAAAAATTGCCCGCCCGAAAAGAGTACACATCGTTCCGGATATGCCGAAGACACGCTCGGGAAAACTGATGCGGCGCGTCCTCGCCGCGATCTCAAATAATCTAAGTACGGGCGACATTACGACACTCGCGAATCCGGATATTGTGGAGAGCGTGCGCGAGATGGTGCAGGGAAAAGATGCGGTCGCTGTGAAAGATGGGCCGGAGGATCTGAAACAATTTGGGGCCGTGGAATAAGCGTCGCTGGATTCCGGGAACAGTATTCAGGACGAACGCTTAGAAGTGGAGATCGTAGTTAATAAATTCTGGTCGGCACCTTCTTTGCTCAGGCGGTCGCGCGTACCGGCGTTCAATGAAAAATCGACTTTGTATTTATCGACGAGGACTGACAGGCGCTTGCAGGTAATTCCGCCTTGCAGACCTCTCTCGATTTCTGCCAGCGAGAAGGCTTTTGATTTTTCTGTCTTGGCCTGTATGGGCGGCGCCGGAAGTTTTGTCCCTGGCTCCGCAGCTTTCCAGTCGGCCTCCTGCCTTGAAATCAGTTTCTCCTGAAGCATTTCCTGAAGGCTGGTTTGAGAGTTCACGCCCTGCTGACGCGCCGCTTTGCGAAACCAATTGGCCGCTTCTTGCGGTTTCTGGGGAATCCCTGTTGCCGCATCTCCCCGGCGATAAAGCGATCCCAGGTTATATTCGGCCGGACCATAATCCTGAGCGGCGGATTTTCGTAACCATTCGAGTCCCTGCTTTGGATCTTTGGGAACGTATTGCGCGCCGCCGTTCATGTATAGGATTGCCAAGGCGAGTTCGGCGCCGGGATGATCGAGCGCGGCCGCCTTGCGCAGCCATTCAACGCCTTGTTTTGAGTCTTTGGCGATGCCGTTTCCGCTGAGATAAGCCTTGGCCAGTTCGAATTGAGCCTCGGCGTTTCCTTCTTTCGCTTGTTTGTGCAAGGTAGCGATGTTTGGCTCTTGTGGTATTGACGCTGCGGCGAGGCATCCGGCGATGGCACAAAGCAAAAGCAAGCAGAGCGGGATAAGGCGAAGACTCATGGTTAGTGGCGTTCAGGTGACAGGTACGGCTATAACATTGGCGCGATAGTAAGTTGTGGCGCGGTCGAAGTCAAATTGTTCTTGCAGGCTTGCGAAGCCGATCGGTCAATGACTCCGCAGTACAAATGAGAAGGCTTCCGTGCTACTCTTACGCGAATTAACCGATTCTTGCCGCTCGGGCGCAGGAACCGGCGACGCCTCGCTGCGCCGGCTATAGAGCAGAGAATCTATCCTAGCCTGTCGAAGGGCGCTTGTTCCTTCATGCATGGCGTGATCAAGAGCTATTGAATGAAATACTGCACCGCATGTCATAAGACTTATCCCACGGATCACGACGTGTGCCCAGGCGATAAGACGCAACTCCAGGTCGCGCATGAACTCCAGCCGGGAATGATTATTCGAAATAAATATCAAATCCTTGACCAAATTGGGATTGGTGGGATGGGATTGGTCTATCGCGGACGGCACATCACTTTTAACGAGCTTTGCGCCATCAAGATTGTTAACGATGACATTGCCGGGAATGCGAACTTTCTGCAGCGCTTTCAGACGGAAGCCGTGGTAACGCGCAAGCTGCGGCATCCGAACGCGGTACGAGTGGACGATTTCGATTACACCGAGGACGGTCGTCCTTTCATCGTGATGGAATTGGTCGAGGGCAAAAACGTAAGCGAAGTTTTGCAAGCCGAAGGGGCGTTGGCGGTTCCGCGTGCGGTGCGGATTGCGCGGCAGGTCGGCCAGGCCATCGGCGTCGCTCACAAACTCGGCATTGTGCACCGGGATTTGAAGCCAGGCAACATTGTTCTCACCCAGGACGAGCAGGGGCAGGAAACCGCGAAGGTGCTCGACTTCGGCATTGCCAAGCTCCGCGAAGTTGTAGGCGAAAATCGGCCGGAGATGACGATGACCGGCATGGTGGTTGGCACCCCTTTATATATGTCGCCGGAGCAATTTTTGGGGAAAAAGGCGGGCGGAGAGGTTGACGGGCGCACGGATATTTATTCGCTCGGCGTGGTGCTGTATCAGATGATAACCGCGCAACTGCCTTTTGAAGCGGAGACTCCGTACGCATTGATGTTGCAACATCTGCAGACCAGCGCGCGGCCTCCGCATGAGGTGAAGCCGGAGCTGAAGATTCCTTCCGCGCTGTCGCAGGTGATTTTGAAGGCGATGGAGAAATCGCGGGAGCAGAGATTTCAGACGGCGGAGGAATTTGTCGCGGCACTGGATGCGATAACGGCCAGCAGTGTGACAAACGCGACAGCAAGTGCGGTGAGTGAGAACGCGACATCTCAGGCTACGCCGACTGCATCGACCGCGGGAGTAGCGACGCCAGTTTCGAATATTGCCATTCCAGTCTCCAGCGTTTCTGGCTCCGTCGCTTCGACCGGCGAAGTTTCGTCGACAACGGCCAGCCCGGAGTTACCTGCGGCGATTGTGCCGTTACCTGCGGCGGGCAATCCGGCGACCATTAATAGTAATAGTGCCGCGCAGCATGTTTTTCTACCGCCGAAAAAGCTTGGCGCGAAATTGTTTCTGCGCGTTGTGATGGTTTTGGTGGCGGCGGGGTTGGTGGCTGGAGCGGGATATTTTAAATTCCGCTCGGCCAGGAAAATCAGAATCAAGAATGCGGTGGTAGAGAAATTAAAGTCTGCTCCTTCGGAGACGTTACGCGGATCGGATCTCCGGGTTTGGGTGTCGGATGATCGCGATGTGACTCTCGATGGCGCGGTGCACGGAGCCGACGACTCAACGATGGCGGAGTCCCTCGCCAGCTCAGTGCTCGGCGTAGCTCACATACGGAATCGGCTGATCGTAGTTCCGACTGAGTCGCCCAATTCTCTCATCGACAGAGGAGTCTCATTCCTCGATGCTGGGGATTACCCCTCCGCGATTGATTGCTTTCGTAAAGCCGCGAATGATCCTAACAATAAGGCAGCCAAGGATCTGCTCGACCAGGCGATGCGGGCACAGCAAACCGAAGAAGAGCTGCTTAAGAACCGGCAGTAATAAAATGTTCGGCCACGGATCACCACGGATTTACACGGATGAAGATCAAGAATTCTTCTTATCCGTAGTTGTCCGCGAAAATCCGTGGCTAGAGCTGCTGGGATTGTTCAAGAGCCCTGGTTGAAAGCCTCCTTCACAACTGCCGCTTCGGTTTGATCGGCGGCGGCTTGCTGGGATTGCAGAGCATTTGCTGCGCTGGCATCGGGTGGAGGGGCAGGGACTTCGCCACCAACGGTTGCCGTATCGGGCGACTTCGGCAAGCCTCCGGTCCCCTGTTTCGAAGCGAGCGTCTTCAGGCCGTCATCGATTTGCTCCTGGAAATGATTGTGCATTTCCTGGAGATCGTCGACAGAAACAGCTACGGTCTTCCCGCCGGCGCAGTCCGTTTTCTTACTGCTGGTAACGATGGCAGTCACTTTCTGGTCGCCATCGGGAGTGGTGCTGGTGCGGGTGATAATATCGCCCGCCGTCAGCCCGCACTCCTGGCCGTCGGCCACAACGGCGAGATCGCCGGCGACCACGAAGGTGGTGTGAGCAGGATCGAGCGCGGCGGGGACTTCCCCGGTGCTCGCAGTAGTTGCGGCAGGCGCGGCGGCGAGTGCACCACCGGCAGCGGCGGGTTGTCCAGAGGCGTTTTGCTCCGCTGCGAGTTGCGCTTTTACTTCGTCGGCAATAGCTTGCTTCACTTCGGGAGTGAGTGCGACCGGGGCAGAAGCGGATGCAGACTGATCTCCACCACCTTGATCGGCAGGCGCAGCATCGCCTCCACCGCCGGCGGCCGCGGCGTTAGCTTCGGCCTGAGCGGCGTAAGCGGCTTGCAGATTCGCCGAGATCAGATAATCGGTCAGCCAGAAAGCCGCGCTGGGATATACGGCATAAGGAGCGAAATATCCGCCATAAAAGCCATACCACGGAGCGCCCCCCCATCCCCATCCCCAGGCAACCGGTGCAGCCCACGGGTTATAGGCCCAACCGTAGAATCCGGGGTTGTAGTAATAGGCAGGGTAATAGCCGTAATAAGGGTGGCCGCCATAATAATACGAACGGTAGACCCGAGAGTAGGATCGACCGTTCACAACGTAGGTTCTGGAAACGTAAGTGTGACCATTGCGCACGGCATAGGGACGTTGCACATAGCCGCCGTGGCCGCCTGTAGTCACAATGCGAGCGCCGTTATGTTCGCTGACGACGGTGCGTCCGCCGTGCATGCCGTGCTCAATGTGCATTCCGTTTTTGTCGATGGAACGGATTTTGCCGTTAGGACGAATGCTGGCACTGCCTCCGCTTTTCAAGGCGACAGTTTTGCCGGGAGGAGTGTGGCTGTTGGCGGCGTGAGTTGTGGTGCCATGCCTGCCGATGGCCCCCGGCTTCGACGGTGTTCCCTTGCCTACCGTCCCCGTTCCCGGCTTGGCGGTGGTGCCGGGCCTTGTGGTTCCGGGGCGGCCAGTAGTTGACGGCCTGGCGGTGTTTGCGGTCTTGGCTGGGGTCGTTCCAGACCGGGTCATTCCGGGCTTCTGGGCGGTCGCCGGACCATGGGCCGCAGTAGTGGGATGGGCGGGGTGCGCGGGAGCGGCTACGTGAGGCGCAGGAGGTTTAGGCGCGGGCGCACTAGGTTTCTTTTGGCCCCAAGCAAGTGACGGAACTGCGACGATTAGGAAAAACAGCAGGAAATTTTGCAATCTATTCTTGAAGTTTATATAGGAACTCATCGCGACCTCCTGACGGTCGGAACTGTCAATTCAGATAGTGATTTTCGCGGCATCAGCGTTACAAATTGAACTCCGCGAGTTTGGTAATGTCATGCGCCTAATGCAAACGCCTCCTTGGGGGGACCAGATGTATCAGAGATCGAGCCTGGGTCAATCGTAGAAGACATCACCTCTATTGAAAACGGAATATGGGGGAGCGGCCCAACCCGCACAAGGGAGCGACGAAAATCTTGCTCCCGAGAGGCAAGCAAGTCAAGAAAATTCCAAAACATGCGGTTAACAACTACTTATGGTCCGTGCTTAGGTTCAGGCGGGAAATTCCGGTGCGAGCGCTGGGGTTGGCAGGGTCGAGATGAAGGACAATTTCGTATTCGCGACGGCTGTTTTCGTAGTCCCCTGCCCCCGCATCGGATTGGGCCTTCTTGAGAAGTAAGGGGATGTCCTTGGCAAAGAATCCGTCATAATCTGAGACTGGTTTCGGCTCGTTGACTTTGAGCTCGTTGACTTTGAGCTCGTTGACTTTGGGCTCGTTGGGTTTGGACTCGGATTGAACCGGCTTGGGCGCCGGTTTCCGGGCGGGAGCGGGGACTGGCGCTGGTTCGACTTTTGCGGGTGGCAAGGCCGACTCGGTAGCCGGCAAGGAACTATTAGGCAACCTGACCGGCGCGGACGGGAGTGGCGTGGTGACCGCGGGAGAGTTGGTTGAAGAATTAACCGCCGGGGAACTCTTGCGCAGGGTGGGAAGCGCATACAAAACTGCTAAGACGAGAACTGCGCACGCCGCAAGTGAAATCAGGAGGCGGTGAGAAGCCATCCAACCGGCTTCTCCATCATCCACATTCATGGCGGACAGTCTGACTGAAGAAAACTCACTGGCATCGGCGTCATTGCGAATGGGTTGACTTGCCAGCGCTTCCTGTAGACGGGTCGCAAAATGAGCATAAGTTTCCGCCGAAGTCCAAAGCAGTTCGTTGTCGCCGGTTGTCGAACCGTCGCCATTCAGCGGGCGGAATTGCAATCCTGGCAAATCACGAAGGTGTTCATAGGTTTCCTGGCTTACGAGAATTTGGCCGGGCTGCGCCTCGCGAAGCAGGGAGACCGCGGGTGAGACGGGAGCGGGATCGCCTTCGAGGAAAGGCCGAAGTTCAATGGGACGATGGACAATGACAGCGGCGCCAAAACAATCTTCCGGACGCCGCCGGGAAAACTCCAGAATGGAGCGCTCAATGGATTTGGCAGCCTTCAGCGCCTGCGCAACGCTATTGAAGTGGGCCGACATCCCGGTGCGCAGATCGTCCGCTGGGATGCCTTGGGCGGCTGTAACCACGTCGGAAATCATGAATACCAGGTTGCTGCCCGACTTCCAGGAGACTTCGGGAGCGTTGGCCTGTAACTGAGCGCGGGTCCAAACGCGGATCGAAATATCCGCCGCAGCCGAGTAAGGCTGGCGACAGCCTTCAGCATTAGGCTCACGGCCCGATCGGAGAATTTGAGGTCCCGGGTTCATATCCGATGAGTGCTGCATGCAGTTGCAGACCACGCCATTTCTTCAGCCAATCAACCTGCGCGCTAGCAACGTGTCTCGGTAAGAGTGCCAGCTTACGGCAAAAAACCCCTCCATGCAAACCCCACGAAAGTGGGGTTTTAAGAGGAACGTAGAGACCAAAAGGGGGCCGGAAAGGACTGGATAAATGGCTCTATCAACGAGCTGCTTCCGCACTTGACTTCGAGATACGTGTGAGTATTATGGCGGTACCTCTGGCAGCCCAGTGGCTCGGTGCTCCGAGCTTGATTGTGGGCGCGAGATTCCGGGAAAACTATGGCTTCATATTTTCGTGGCTTTTGTTGGTGCGCGCTTCGTGTGATTTTGTGCGGCTTGGTCGCAGTAATTCTGCTGAGTTCCCTTCCCCGAACGAGTGTTGGCGCGAAAGAAGCGCCGCTGAACGTGATTGAACTTTACGATGGCCCGAGTGGGGCGGCCTACGTTCAAATTGCGGAGTTCATGATCAACGGCAAGGCGGAGCTGCGAGCTTGCGGTGGCATGGAGAAAATTGACAAGTCCGCATATTCGAAGCTGGCAAAAATTTCTCTAGCGGGGGCGACCACACTGGAACGAGGAGCGGATGGAGTGATGACGCTTACGCGGGATTCCGAGCCGACCTGCGTGGTGCCTTCCAACCTGAAATTGGAAAAGAACGAGGGCTCGACACCGGCGGAACTGGCCGAGATGGCGGTGGTTCAGGGTCGCGTAGTGGCTTCGTCTCCGGCTGGGGTGGATGCGCCTCAACCTATCAAACGCGGGGTGAAGATCCAATTTGTGGCCGCGGCGGATACCGAACTGGCGGAATACCTTCGGGCAGAGCGCGCAAACTCGATTGCAGGATGGCAGGATTATCTGAGCAGATATCCTGCGGCAACACATACGGTCCAAGCTAAACAATCTATGGCAGCATTGCTGGTGAAAGAGGGCGAGGACCACCTTGCCGCGTATCGTAAGTCGGTGGGAACGGCGACTCCGGCATACGCGGAGTTGAAGGCTGCGAAGTCGCGGGCGGACCAGGCAAAGGATTTGGTGCCATCGTCGGCGGCTGCGTTGAAGTTGAAAGACGAAGTGCGGGTTGAATTAAGCACGTTGACGGACAAGAGCCGCGCCGAATTCCAGGCTTATAAGTCGGCATTGGCGGGGCATACCGCCGGTTATGTTCATCTGCTTCAGGCGCGGGATTTGTCTTCGCAGGCGGTTGATATCGACTCGACATTTGATCAACTGCAAGCTTTGCAGACAAATATTGCAGCGGAAAGCCGAACGCTGGAATCGGCCCTGATCATGGCTGAGGGGTTGAAGGATAAACAACGGTTTGATGAGGCGCTGGCGGCGGTTTCCGCATACGTATCATTTGCCGGTGAAGAACTTCGCATCGCCGCGATTGTGGATTCCGCCTACAAGTTTCATTTTGAGCAGGGGGCAAAATTCGCCAGCGGAGAAAAATGGCAGGATGCGGTTCGCGAACTGCGAAGAGCGAATGAGATCAAGAAGACGCCGGAGGCTGCGGCCGCTCTTAAAATGGACGAAGAAGGCCTGCAAACTGCGAATACCCACGGAGAAGCGGACGCCGCACTGGCTAAGAGCACAGATTTCGAGGCCCAAAAACAGTACATCGACGCTTACGAAGTGCTGGCCGACCTGCCGCCCACAGCGCGGACCCTGGTGACGGAGCGTATGCAAGCGCTGGCAGACAATTACATCAAAAGTGCATCGGAACAGGCTAAGAATCTACAGGCTGCGCATACTCCGATCCATGGCCGGAACGATGAAGTGGAAGCCGAGCGGGCGTATGACTTGCTGGAGCGCGCCTACAATGCGGGCGGAGATGAAGATAAAGACCTCAAGCTGCGGATCGACTTGCTGGCTGAAACCATCAGCGACCATTATCTGGAGGTTGCGAAGCGCTATCTGGAAAAGCCGTTGGGCTCTGGAGTGGGGCTGGCGTGGCTTTATCTCGACCTGGCCCAACAGTACAAGCAGGGCCGCGATGACGTGCGCGACGAGCGCACGAAGAGCACCGCAATTCACCAGATGCGATCCAGGCTGTCGATTCGCGTGATTTTCCGGGATCAAACGTCGCGGCGCGACAGCGCAGGTTTTGCCGAACAACTTTCCGATGCGATCGCTACTGGATTGGAAACATCAGCCCTTCCGGTGCGGGTTGTGCGATCTAATGATGTGACCAATGCGGAGCCGAACTTCTCCCTGGTCGGCGACGTACTGCAACACCGGCCTACCGTAGTTCCGACGGTGGAGGCGAAAGAGTCGAAATACCGATTCAGTTCCCGGGATGTTCCCAACGAAGATTGGAACAAAATGAACCGCGAATACGAGGCGGCGAATCAGGAACTGGAAAGCGCGCAAAAAGCGCTGGAGGGCGCGCAAGCGCATGGCAAGAAAAAAGAAATAACAGAGGCCAACGATCGAGTCACGGCCGCGGAGAAGAAGGTTCAGGAAGTTCACCAGAAGCTGGATTCGATTCCCAAAACCAACGCCGAGGATGTAATCAAGCCTTATAGTTATACAAAGAAGACGATTGACATAAAAGCAGTGGTCGAACTGGGGTTTCGAATTGTCGATGCTTCCGGCAATGCGATTGAGATTGTGCCCTCTATCAAGAAAGAAAATCACAATACCGTGGTGATTCTGGAGAATGTAAAACCTGAAGATACGGAAGGAATCAAAGCCCAGGGTTCGCCGCCCGATGAAATCCAATACCTGAACGATGTCGAGATCGAAGCGCGGGAAGCGCTGATCAAAGCGGCGCGGGAAAAAGTGGAAGGGCTGCCCGCGCGGATTCTTGAGCAGGCGCACAAACGGTTGCAGGACGGCGATCTCGACGGAACGGCAGAGTCTTACATTCTTTATTTAAACGCCACGCCCGAAGCGGAGACGAAAGAGCGCGGCGAAGCCAAGAAGTTCCTGCTGGATAATTTCAACATACGCTGGCAGGCGAACTCGCCCTCGTAGGGAATTGTTGGTAACGTAATCACTGCCTGGCAGGAAAAGATGAGCACCCCACCTCTGACGCGAATTGGAAAGTATGGAGTCACCGGCCTCCTGGGCCGTGGAGGGATGGGCCTTGTCTATCGCGCCTTCGATAAGCATCTGGGGCGCGAAGTGGCAATCAAGACCATTACGGAAGGGTTCGCCGGCGACCCGGAGATGCTGGAGCGCTTCTATCGCGAAGCCGCAAAGACGGGGATGCTGAAACATCCGAACATCGTCACCGTCTACGATCTGGGTGAGCAGGAAGGCTTCCCTTACATTGTGATGGAGTACGTGGCGGGAGAAGCGCTGGACCGCATAATCCAGTCGGCTCGCCCGCTGCCGTTGGCCTCGCGGCTGAAAATCATCGAACAAGTCTGCTCCGCACTGGCTTATGCGCACCGGAATGACGTTATCCATCGAGACGTAAAACCTGCGAATGTCATTGTCCAGCCCGATGGTGTGGCCAAACTGCTGGATTTTGGAATCGCACGCCAGGAAAAACAGGAGCGCGGTCTAACCCGCACGGGGAATGTGATTGGAACCGTCCATTACATGGCTCCAGAACGCCTGCGGGATCGGGCTTTCGACGGACGCTCCGATATTTTCTCGGCGGGAATCATGCTCTACCAGCTCCTGACGGGGCAACTGCCGTTCAACGGAGAAGATTTCAGCGTCATACAAAAGTTGTTGAACGAGAGGCATCCGCCGCTCAGTAATTACCTGCACGAATATCCCACGGCACTCGACGCGATCCTCGATCGCTCGCTGGCCAAGGACCCGGATGAGCGCTACAACTCCGCCGACGAAATGGCGGCGGAGATTTCCGCCGTAGTGGACGAAGTTAAAAAAGGCCAGGTACTGGAAATGGTTCAGCAGGCCGAGTCTCTGGTGAAGGATCAGGAATTCACCAAGGCGCGGGAGATCCTTTTGCAAGTCACCAAACTGGACGCCCAGCATACCAAAGCACGGCAATTGTTGGTAATGGTGCAGCAGAATCTGGCTATGCTACAGCGCGCGGGACAGATCAAAGAATTAAGGTTTCAAGCAGAGGCGGAGGTTCATGAGAGGCAATATGATTTAGCGATCAGCCACCTTGAGGAAGCGCTGCGGCTTGATCCCTCCAGTTCGGAACTGGCGGAGATGCTGGAATCGGTACGCCGAACAAAGCAGGCCCGAGAGCGAATCGAAGGATATTTACAGCAGGCTGACGGGGCACGCAGCCGTGGAGATCTAGAGGCAGCGCAGGCAATGATTGCCAGGGCGCTCGATCTGGACAAGGAGGACTCCCGGGTTCGGGCTGCATACGCAGTAATCGTGCAGCAGGTGGAGGAGGCGGCACGGCTCGCTAAGACGCGGCAGTTGCTGGATTCCGCTCGCAACGAGATGGGAAGCCGGCGTTTCACCGCAGCGATGAAATTATTAAGCGAAGTGGAGCAGATCGATCCTTCCAATCCAGAAGTGATCTCTCTACTGAAGCAGGCAAAGGCCGGACAAGAGCAGGAGCAGCGGCGGCGAGTGGTGGAGCAACTACAGAACGAAATCTCGGCGGCCACTACACACGAACAGCTCACCACGGCCACGGCCAGGGTGAATGTGGCGCTGGAAAGGATGCCGAATGAACCGTCTTTACTGAAGTTCAAGGGGCAATTGTCACGGCAGATTCGGGACTTCGAGGCGCGGCGGGAAGTGGATGAGACGGTGCAACGTTGCCGGGCATTGCTCGAAACCTCGCCGCAGGAGGCTCTGCAACTTGTGCGCGACAAACTTCGCGAGTTTCCTGGCAATGAACGGCTGCTGGTGCTGCAATCGAGCGTGCAGGAGCAAATCGAAAGCGTTAAGTTGCATGAGACCCGGGCGCATTTCTTGGCGCAGGCGCATGAGGCGATCAATCAACACCAATACCGGCAAGCCGTGAGATTACTGGAGACATGCCAGGCGGATGGGATTTTTTCCGATGATATTGCTGAGTTGCTTGAGTTCGCCCGGCATGAAGCGGACCAGCAACAACGCGAGTCTTTGATGGAGAAGAGTTTTGCCGAAGCTCAAGGATTGCTCGCGAAGGGAGCTTACCTGGAGGCGATCCGGCGACTCGAACCGGTGGTTCAACAGACCGGCGACGTTTCGATGCGCGCCCTGCTGGATAAAGCGCGAAGCCAAGAGCAGGCTTTGCAGCAGAAAATCGGGAAAGCGTTGAATACGGCGCAGGATTTGACGCAGGGCGAACTTTTCGAGGAAGCCGCAACACTGCTTGAGTCGCAGCCGGAGTTGGTTCTGCAAGCGACGCCAGTACAAGACGAGCTAAAAAAGCTGCGTGCGGCAAGTGATCGAGAGGAGGCTTCACTGAAGCTGATCGGAAGTGCCTACGGCGCGCTGGATAACCACGATATGGCTGGAGGCTGGGCCATTCTGGAAGCAGGCTTGCAGTCCAATCCGGAATCGCCATTGTTAAAGCGCGCCCGTGAAACGTTTGAAAAAAGAATGAGAGCCACGGCGGACGAGGCTCTCTCGTCCGCGCTGGAGAGCGCGCACCAGGCTTTGGCTGTGGGCGACCCACGGGCGGCGGTCGATGTGATCCGCTCGGTTGCGGGGCTTACCGAATACGCGAGGCTTGAATTGCAGGGAGAAAGGCAGCGTCTGCTCAAGGACGCGTTGCGCGCGAAGATGTTGGCCAGAGTCGGAATTCGCAGAACTCATGCGACCGGAACTCGGGCTAAGACTGGAGACTAAGCGGTGTTTGGTCACCGCGATGAGCTTGTGGAGTGTTGTCACGATTGTGAAGCGATGAGATGAACCTGGTATTCCAAGCCGCGGGGAAAACCGATATTGGCGTAGTTCGGACCAATAATGAGGATAACTTTGGCTTCGATCTGCGGCGTGGAATTTTCGTGGTGTGCGACGGCATGGGAGGCGCGGCAGCCGGCGAAGTAGCGAGCAAGATCGCGGTGGATACAGTGCTGGCATACTTTCGCTATGACCCAGGGCATCCCGAATCGCCGATTCTTGGGCGAAAGTTTGAGGGCGTATCGGACCAAGCCGCAGGATTGGCAAATGCCATTCAGTTGGCGAACCAGGCGATTCAGGAAGCGGCTGCGGGCAATACGGGTCGATTCGGTATGGGTTCGACCATTGTGGCGGTCTGCCTGAATGGAAATCTTTTTTCGATCGCGAATGTTGGAGACAGCCGCATTTATCTGGTGCGAGGTGGCGGCATCCAGCAACTGACGAGCGATCATTCGTTGGTGATGGAGCAGGTGCGGCGGGGACTGCTGACGGTGGAAGAGGCGGAGAAATCGGAGATGCAGAACGTCATTGTCCGGGCTTTAGGTTCGGAGGACAGCGTCGAGCCAGATTTGGAAGACCACGAATTCGTCGCGGGAGATGTTCTGCTCCTTTGCAGCGATGGAATGTCACGTTACGTTACGGAAGAGAAGATGCTTGAAGCAGTATGCAAGGCGGGCTCGCTGAACGACGCTTGCGGCGAATTGATTGAGGCAGCGAAGACCGGCGGCAGCGACGATAACATCACCTGCCTTCTGGTGCGTGCGGCGGAGCAATCGTGGGGCGAACGTTTGCTCGATCGCCTGACTCCCGGCCGCGGCAATCACTCGCAACAAAGTTCTACGTAAAGTTCAGTGGGCCACGGTTGAGACGCAGCGCAGGCTCGATAGTTCACCTGGTTGGAATGGATTAAATCCATCCACGTGCAGTTGATAGCTATAAGATTGCGGCTTGCCGTTCGAGAGCATAATGTTCTTTCCGTTGGACTGAATAAACCATTCGAGGTTTGTCACTGACCCGGAGCCCTGGGCGTGGGCATCAGCTACAAAGCGGAAGATAGCCCACGGGCCTTTGTACGAATTCCCCAGTAGCAATCCTCCTTTCGCGGTGGCCTGAACATCCTCCGGGCTGCCGGTCCAGGTGAAAGTCTTCTGCTGTCCGTTCTCGGTGAGAGTCTCGTTCCCAATCTTCAGTTCCACTCCTTCGAGATTGCTGGGCAGCGGCTTTAGAGTATAGGAAAATTTTGGAGTGGAAGAGCCAGCAGGATAGAACGATTCGCTGAGGGCAGCGATACGGTTGAAAAATGCAAGAAATGCCGCGGAGGGCTTAACTTGGCCGGCGGGAGCAGCGTCGTAACGAGATCCTTGCTTCTCCAGAACCTGCTTGAGCTTATCTTCGTAAAACGCCCATAGAGCGCCGGTTTTCGGCGCCAGGACGTCATTCAACTGGTCGATGGGCAGATCCTGATCGGATTTAGGGTCAAAGGGATATTTGCCGATAATCTGCGCGAAATGACCACAGAAACTTTTGGCACCAGCATTGGCGGCTGCCGCAGGGCCCAGCTTGAGAGGAGCATCGACGTTGGTGATAGGTTCAAGGAGAAGCGTTCGAACCGCACTCTCGTTGTGAAATTTCTGATCGATGCGCGTGCCCATGACCTGCGTCACGCTAACCTTGGCAGACGCTTCGGCGGTTGAAACCTGAGTGGCCGCGGCGGGATCGCTGGGATTGCTCACCAGCGGAGCAAGACCGGCTTGCATCGTGCTAAGAGCCGTGATGTAAGGCTTATTGGCGTCGGTGATGAGCGCGTCGGGGAGTTTATCTGGCGCGCCAGGAGCTTCGATGGCCTGCACGGGCAAGAATGGCGCTGCCAGGTCAGGATTACTTACACCCGTATTGTTGGAGATAAACCAGAACAACTCGAGCAGCGGAGAGGTGGGTCCGGTGAGCTTTTCCAGTTTCTTCCCAGCATCGGCAAAATCCTGATATCCGACCACGGATGAGGTCTCGAGAACGGTGCGCCACTCCTTCGTGAAATCGTCGTTGTAGCGCTGCGTAAGTTGTTGTTGAAGCGCTGCAGGATCCAGTTCCGAGGCCGGAGGCCGGCCCAGAACCCATTCGTCGCCGGTAATGTACGAGGAGGGATTCTTAAGCAATTCCTGCACGGAATTGAATCCGCCGATGGTAAACGCACCTTTGACTTTGTGGCTGCTGACGATCACCCCGAGGGAATCGCGAAATTTTTCATTGAAGCTAATATCGGGATTCTTGAGAGATGCCTTGGATAACAAAGTCTGATAGACGCGAGCGATGCCATTGAACTGGAAAAGATAAGCACGGGCATGGGCAATCGACTTAACGTCATTATTCGCGGAGAACGGATTCGCGGCAGCAAGTTCGGTGCTGTAAAAATCAAACTGGGTCTTGACCAACGCAAGACGGTCGGCATCGATGTCTCTGCCTGCGGCCCAGTGACTGGCGAGCACGGGAGAGAGAAAGTCTCTCGTGCTTTTGTCGTTATTGCTGGTGGTAATCAGGTAGGCTTTCAGCTCATTGTAAGTTTTCTCATAGCTGTCGTCAGGGCCCGGCGCATCGGGAACGGAACGCAGACCATTCAACAATTTGCCCTGAGTGTAGGCAAACAGGAGCTGACCAAAGCGCTCGAAGTAAGCGCGCCGTGCGTCGGGATACAAGTCATTACCAACATAGAGTCCCCAGCGCAGGCGCAAGGGCACACCGTCAATTTGATATTCAGAGAGCGTAGCCACCTGTTCGCGAAGCCGATCAAGTTTCTGCAAGCTGGCGAGACTGGGCACGTCGTTGATTCCGCCCTGGGTGGTTCGCAGCTCATTGATGGCGGCGCGGATATCGGCTTCCAATTGGTGATTGCCGACGAAGGAAACCAGGAATCCAGTTGCGCAAACGATTGCGATCAAGGAAACCGTAACCAAAGCCACGCGGCGGAGCAGACTGACACGCGAACTGAAACCGCTGGCAGCCAGGGCGACACGGTCTTTTACGATGATGTCGTTGAAGAGCTGGCTGAGGAAAACCCACTGTGGCACTTTGCGGGAGCTGGACGATCGCGAGGCGGGCGCGGAAGGAGCAGCGCTGAAGTTGGTACTGCTGAACATGCGAGTTGCACCGGCGGAGGATGAAAGGTCCGGAGCTTGCACTTGGGGAGCGGCGACGGCGACATCTTCGACGAATACTGGCCTGACTCCGGAAAAATAAAAGCCGCGGAGAAATGGATTCACGCTGAGCTGACTGGGGCGAACAAGATCGACGAGAAACTGGACCAGAAGCGTGCGCAGCTTTCGCAATTCACGGGGAAATTCATAGATGGCCGGCAGTTGGCTGCCGTCGTTCTCTCGGGCCAAAAGATCGAGCCGGCGTTCCGCGAGAGAGTAGAACAGTTCGTCGAAATGTTTGGTCAGGCGACGGGTTTCTTCTTCCGCATATATGCCGGTGGCCAGGGAGCGCACGGGCAATGTCGCGCCCAGAACTTCGGACGCTTCCTCTTTGTTGAGGCCGCGAACAAACTCCGGAAAAAATGAAACACGGTCCAATTTGGTGAACAATACATACACGGGAAAGCTGATGCCCAGCAGTTGAGAAATTTCCTGTAGCCGGACGGCGATTTTGCGGGCAGCGGAAAGAGTGGTTTCACTGGCTCCGGGCTTCAGGAAATTTTCCGTGTCATAACAGACTAAGGCGGCGCGCGGCGCCTGCAAGCCCTTGCCCATCGCGGTGGAGACCCGCCCCGGTTGAACAAGTTTGACCAGGCGCTTCCAGCGCGGCGGCTGGGTCAACAGGTCACCGGCGGGGTCGACAAAAATAGCCTGGCGGGTGTACCAGATGTTGAGAAGACGGGTGGGCAGGACGGTCGTGTCCTGATACACGTGTCCCGCGAGCAGTTCGGCATCGAGAGCGGAATGAATGACCGTGGTTGTTTTGGTTGCGCCGGAATCTCCGAGAATAAAAACCAGTGGAAGATTTCCCAGGTTCGCTCCGCGGCCCAGGGTGGAACTTCTCAGGCGGCGAACGGCTTCACGGACGACGAGGTCGATATCGTCGGTTCCGGCGGCTTGCCCGGCGCCAGACTCGGTCTCGGGGCCAGCTTCTTCAGCTTTGGACTTACGATAGAACCACAGGAAAGAACCGGCGGCAACCAGTCCGACGAAGGCAAGACCGACGCGCAGAATCCAGACGTCAGAGCCGTGCAGATGGAGCCATCCGCCGAGGAACCAGACCAACACCAGGTAGACCAGCAAGATTATGCCGGTTGCCAAGTAAACCATTTCGCCTCTCTATTTCATTTGACTAGCTGGTTCATTTGACCAGCTGGGCCGCCAGCGCGGAGAGTTCAGAAGCACCTGAAATCAGTAGAAACTTGAAGACCAAGAACAAAGAAATTGCCAACAAGGAAGTAACAAGCGTCGCAATCGCCAGCCTGCGGACCCAGGGATCGGTCTGGGCCAGACGCACGGCATCGGCGGGGATGGCGCCGCGCGGAGACAGCGCGGTTAGAGGTCCACGGACGCGGCGAATTTTTTCCTGTATGGCACTCATTATGGAGCGCAAGTCGCCGCCCGCAGCGTAACGTCCCTTGAAGCCGAGGAGTAAGCAAAGGTAATAGACTTCGAGCAGATCCGCAGTCTCCACGGAGTCGGGACGGTTCATAGCCTTCTGCAATTCCTGAAAAAAAACTTCTCCGGCAACCTGGTGACCGTAGAGTTCGGCCTGCAAGGGGAGCCTGGGCCAGTCAACAAAAGCCGGATTCTTGCAACCAAGCACGGACTCGTCGAGAAAAGCGACTACGGCAAAAATCACTTGCTTGACGTCTTCGGCATTGCAGCCACGGCTTCGAGCTTCTTGTTCGGCCACGCGCAGTGCCTGCTTCATTTGTGCGCGGAACGATTCCGCGTCGGAAACGGCCTGCCGGTTGTAACGCAGGCGCTCGATAGCCGTAAACACTTCCTGAAAACCAAGAGCGAGATTCCATCCACGGCGATCGAGGGCGGGGCTCGAACCGCGGTAACTGCCGAGCGGAGATGAGTGCGTAGACATAGTTCAACTCTCCAGAATGACGACCAACTCCATCTCCGGCGCGGGCAACTCGCCAGGCACATAGACGCCGACGGTACGGGTCTGCATGATGTGCTCCCAGCACGGTCCACTGCGGCTGACGGTAAAGTATTGGCTCTCCACCTTGGCTGAAACGGCCGAGGGAGGGACCTCCAAATGAGTTAGTGTCAAACCGGGTAGTGCCCGTTTCACTAATTCCGAAACAAATTTGGAAGAACACATCTTTACCAACTGCGGTACTTTCGAAATCAGGTCGGCCTCTCCAACGGGCGAGTGAATTCCGATAATCCAACGGGAGCGCTCGAAACAGCGCTGGTCCCTGATTTCGCCTTCGTAGAAATAACGCTGCACAGCTTTGAGGGGAATCTGAATGGCCTGCGACGGGGCCACGATCTCGAGGTGGCGGCGGATGTGCTCATCAAGCGCATCGAAGGCTGGGCCGGGATCGCGATGGTTGTAATGCGGCAATGATCGGGGATGGATATCCAGGCCAAAGGTGCAAAGAGCTCCCGCCAATCGCGACATCTCACCGAAAAGCTCCTCGGGATGGCCGTGCTTGGAAAGCAAGAGATGACGAAGCGGCGTAAGGCTGGAGTTAATGGCATGCAGAAACCAAAACTGGGAGACGTGGCGGGCCGACATGCCAGCTTGAAACTTTCCCGTAGATTGTTGCTGATCCCGGGAAACCACGGCACTCTTATCCTCCAAAATTTCGACCAGACGCTGCAGCATTCCGGTTAAATGCTCGCTTGCACTCAGGCGCACGGACGGAGGGACAAAAGTTGGATCGAAAACAAAATGACCTGAACCGTCGCGCATCAAACGGGCCAGCGGAAGCGTGAGAACATCTTCCTGAGGCTCGAACTCAAGAAGCAAGCGAATGTTCTTGTGGCCGAGGCGCACCGGCTTCTCGTCACGGCCGGTGTTCTCATCGTGCATCATCTGCACGACGCCTGTGTATCGGGCATTGCTTTCCTCGGTAGGTTGCAAATCGCAGTTCTGCCCATCTGGCAACCATCGAGGTACGGCTAAGGAAACGGTAAGATGGTCGGCGGTGGGAGGAAAAAGTCCAGCGATATTGCGAGATGGAGGCGGTGAGTCGCACCCGGGAATGTCAAAGGGCAATCCATCCTCAAAAATACCGCGGGCATGGACCAGGGCTACGGTTCCATTGCGCAGAGCGTCGGCATCGAGTTGGCAGGCGGAGAAACCGTACGCGTTCTTCCAGAGGCTGGCGGTCGCGAAATGGACGGACTCCTCGAAATAGCGATTCTGCGCCTGGAAGTGATGCGGACCGAGGTACATTCCTTCGGCCCATACGATTCTGGAAAGCGACTTCATGCTTACTCACCTGGGAAATGACAGCGGGATTTTCTCCCGACCAACCGTACTTGAAACAAGAATCGAAACACAAAACGTAAAACGACGCCTGGCCAGCGATGCTAGGTGTTTAGCACTTTACTGTCAAGATGATGGAGTGTAAGGTGAAGGGCGCTGGCGTTTGTAGCTGGTCGGCGTTGGTTGACTACCACTTACCGAACGCTAAATGTGCCTTCCCCCGGGCAATTTTGTAGTTAGCCGGCCCCTTGTTCTCGTAATATAGTGGACGAGTTTTCAAGCTTCTTTGCGAGAGTAACTTTGAGACATGAAGTTCGCGGACAAATACGAGCTTTCTGATGCAATCACCACTGGCCGGCTAGAGACATTTATGGGCCGGGATATGGGTAACGGTGAGCCGGTGCTGGTTCACATTTTCGACGCGCCTGTGAAAAAGCCCGATCAACCAACGGTGTTGTGGGTACTTGAATCGTTCCGCGCCGTGGCTCCAGAGCCACCTGGGCTGGTGATTTCAACTGGAAAGTATGGCGGAACAAGTTACGCCTATCTGGTGACGCAGCTCCCGGATGATGCGGCGCTGCGAAAATGGAAGCAAGCTTACGAATCATCGACGGCGGAAACGCGGGAGATTCCGATCGAGCGGAACATCCCTGAGCGGAGTGTATCGCCCGAGCTTCCGGCGATCAGCACTTTAACGCGTCCCACTGAGGCGGAAGTGGCAGTCCCATCCTCGTCGATCCGGCCAAGCCATCCTCCCACGGGCTTTTTTGCAATGCGTCCTCCTAGCGAGAATCCGGCAAAGTCACCGTATGAAGCGCCGATCTCGTCGATTCGACCTGCGGAAGCTCCTGGAAACGAGCTGGAGGGAATCAGCTTTGGGCCACGAAAAGACAGCCCAAGCCAAGAGCCGGGTGACTTCACGAAACAGTTTTTCGTTGAGTCAAAGGAAACCAAAAGTGCGGCGGTGAACGAGGTGCCGTCCGGCCCAGCAGCGCAGAGAACTGGCCATACAGAATCTGCGACCGATGCGACTACTGGAACGGCTCCGTCTTTGATCCCGGTCGATAGCGCGGCGCCCGATCTCGGAGGTTTTACTGCCTTCTTTCGACCGCTCGCCAAACCAGAGATACGCCAAACGACAGAGAGTCCGGAAAGGATTGAGGCCGCACGCAATGTCGGTGGCGGGAAGGCTGGGGACTTTACCAGCTTCTTTCAGGGGCCGTTTGATGGGGAGCGGCCAGCGGAAATTCCAGAGGTCTTTCGGTCCGACGTTTCGAGCGGACCGCGCGGGAAAACTCCGGGTGAATTCACCCAAATGTTTGGTGTGGTGAAGGACGGTCCGTTTGACGCGATGTCTTCTTCCGCGAGTCCGATCTCAGAGGCTCCACTGCGCACAGACGCCGGTACGTTTACGCGCTCGTTTGCTGGCGCAAGTCAGCTCTCGTCCACTACTGAGCCACCATTGCCGACCGGACCAAAAAAAGAAAATGGGAATGCGAAAGCTCCAACGTTCCCGGAGCCAGAGTGGAGCGAGCCGGTGATTTCTCCATTGGAAACTCAGGCAAAACCGGCGGACCCGCCAGCTGTTTCGAAGGCGAGTGGCAGCATACTCGCCGAGCGGAGGCCATCGGTGCAGGATGGCGCGACGCAACTGTTTACCGTTCCCGGCGGGCATTCGGCCCCCAGCGTGGCCCCGCCTCCTCCGCGGGGGCCGAGCGAATACACGCGAATTATCCAGGGTGTGAATCTCACTCCTGCGGAGGAAAAACCAGCAGCCGAGGAGGGTCCGGCGGGAGCGGCGGGCGGCCTTCCAGCCTTCAAAATGCCGGCGGTGGCGGTCCCCCCAGTCCCGAAAGTTGCTGCGCCACCTGCGCCGAAAATGCCAGCCGCTCCCGCGGCTCCGAAAATTCCACCAGTGGGAGCGTTGGTTCCGAAACCAAAGCCCTCCTACTTACCGATGATCATCATTCTGAACGCGTCACTCATCATCGCCGTGCTGCTGATTGTTTATTTCGCGATCAAGCACTGAGGCGGATGTTGGCTGGAAATTAACTTACCTGCGGCAGCAAAATCAGCAATTCCATGGTTGGATTGGGCAGGTCTCCGGGCACGTAGGCCGCGAGATTGCGCGCGCGATTCACCGCCTCCCATGCGGCTCCGGACTGGTTCAGGCTGAAATACTGATATTTCAGCTTCACCGGAATCGCGTTGGGCGGACTAGTGAGATGCTTGAGTTGCACTCCGGGCAGCGCATTCTTGATCAAATGCTCAATGTGAGTTGCGGAGCAGACTTTCACCAGTTGCGGAACTTTCTGGATGATCACGTCTTCGCTGGTTTCGGCGCTTACGGCGAGATACATACGCGTATTGGCCAGATATTTTTCGTTATCGATGGCCGTGGCATAGATCGATCCCTTCACCGGTTTGAGGGGCAGAGACACCAGGTTCGTAGGTACAACGGTCTCCAGCAAAGAGCGTAATTTTTCGTCAAGATCGGCAAAGACCGGACCCAGCGCATCGTGCGCGTACAGAGGCAGATCGCGGGGGCGTAGCTTGGGCGCAAAAGTGGTGAGTGATCCAGCGAGAGAAACCATCGCCGAATAGAGTTCCTCGGGATGAGATCGCTTGCTCTCAAACAAATGGCTGAAGGCTGGGAAGTGAGAGTTCACGGTGTATAGAAGCCAAAAATTTGCGATGTCAGAGGAGGTAAAATCCGCCAGGCTCTGATTTTTTTGCCGGCGGCTGCCGGCGAGTTGGGTGCTGCGGGCGGAAAGAATCTCGATCAGCCCGCGAAGCAAACCCGCCAGATATTCGCTCGCGCTAATGTCGATCACGGGAGGAACGAAGCGATGGTTCAGAACAAACGTACCCGCCTTGGTGCGCTCTACGTTGGCGATGCGGAGAACAGAGCTGCCTTCGCGGCTTTCGCCTTCCACCAGCAGGCGCAAGTTTTTCCGGGCAACTTGCACCGGCTTTTCGGTGGCTCCCGTGTTTTCGTCCCGGAAGGAAGTCACCTCGGCAAGATAACGGGTGCTACCGTCGCGCTGACCGGTCGAAACGTTCAGTCCGCGCTGGCGGTAGTCTGGGATAGACAGGTATACATCGAGACTCTTGGTGGCAGGATCGAACCATTCGGCTAAAGCTTTGGAGGGCGGCGTAGGATCGGCGTCGGGAACATCGAACAGCAGACCGTCGGGAAAAATGCCCGCTGCGCGGGAAACGACAAACTGACCTTCACTAAGCATTTCCTGGTTAATGACGAGTTCGTTGAAGCCCCAAGCGCAGAACTTAAGCGTTTGCAAACGGAAATTTAAAGTGTCTTCGATAAACCTGTCCTGAGTCTGAAGATGCTGAGGAGTGAGGAACGTTCCCTTGGTCCAGATGACAGGTTGCAGTTGCTTCATAGAAATCGCCCGCCCGCGCAGATAACCCGGACGTGTGATCCGAGCTGTTTCCCCGTGGCTGCCCACAATAACAATTATTGGGCCGGGAAGCAAAGGCAAATCACTAGATAGATGCGCTAGGAATTTGGATTTGAGATTTATAGTGACAGCCAGACGGAACGACCTTGCGCCGCTCCAAGTAATATTGCCCAAGAGCAGAGGGGAGACTGTAGAAAAGTTATTGCGTTCCGAATGGCGGTTTCAGCAGGCCATCCATGAAGTCCAGCCATTCTTTGTTGCTCATGCGGCGCTTGAAGGAACTGCGGGAAAAAACCGCGAGGCCAAGATCGCCGCGGGCCCGGCCTAGCACCATCTGTATTTCCTCGATAAGTTCTTGCGGAATCGAGCTCTCTTCCTCGAGCCTTTCGAGAAGTTCGAACATATCAGGGGCTGAGGCAATAAGATTGGGATCGCCCTCGGGCTCCATCGAGGCCACAGTCTTCCCGAACCGATCCATCACGCGCGACTGCTTCTGAGGATCGATCCGCCACATTCCTGACGTCACTTTTTTCTTTGCCATGGCCACTCCTCGGTTCCTCGACAGCCTTATCTTTACACCTTCGGCAATACTCTAAGATGCCGTTGTATCCTTCAAGGTTACCGGGGTTACTTCTGGGGTTCCATCTCACTAACGATTACTTGTCCGGTCGCCCTTTTGATAGCTGGGGTAGCGCGAACTGGCAAGAAAGCGAAGTCATCGGACAGCTGCGATCACTGAGAGCTGCGTTTGTAAGCACACTAGTTGCATTGGTAGACAGCTTTGCTAAAATGCGGGACAGCCAAAAGGGTGGGGGGGTGCTGCGATGCCAATGCAAGTTTGTATGGGCGCAACCATGATGTGCAGCTTCGGCATGGCGCCTAGTTCGCTGGTGGTTCTGCCCACCAATACGACCTTCACCAACGAAATGCCGGACGCCAACATTATGGACAATATCCCCCTGGTGAATATCATGCCGTTCGGCATGTGCATGTCACCAGCTAACCCTATGGTTGCCGCGGCCACGGCGGCTGCGCTAGGAGTGCTCACTCCGATGCCCTGCATTCCCGCCACGGTAGCGCCGTGGGTTCCGGGAGCGCCGACTGTAATGTTGGGCGATATGCCTACGCTGGATAACACCTCGCAGTTGATGTGCATGTGGGGCGGGGTAATTACATTCGTCGATCCGGGAGAGTTTACGGTGATGGTGCCGTAGCTGTACATACGGAGACGTAGGAAAACTATGGGCGACAAAGTTCCAGGCCACACCTGTCAGGAAACCAAGCCGGTGAATGTGCAGGATGGTGGGACCGCCATTGCGGCCACTCCGGTGTGCGGCCCCACTCGAGGAGTTGGCGACGTATCGCCCGAAATCGGCTCCTCGTACCTTCCTGTAGTCACAAGTCTGTGCCTGAATCCGGCGCAAATGCAGGTGTTGGCCGCACTCCGTTCGCAGCGCGAGCATATCATCGCAACCGAACAAAGCTTCGGTGTGGATCGCCGTGCAATCGCGGGAGCAATTGCTTGGGAAATGCTGCTGAACCCGCCAGACTGGAAACGCAAGTTGGGTGGGAAAATGGACCCCCTGGGAATACCCCGGTCGGTCGGCTGGGGAAAAGTGCATTTGTTTAATCTCGACAAGAAGAGGGCATTCAGGACATGGGTGGGTGGTGGACCGCTGGGAGTGCCTCTTGGTGTAATCGCACTCCACGATTTTCATACGATTGCAGCTGAAACCGAGGAAGCCGGATATTTGCCGGTACAATCGCTCGAGGACAGGAAGCGTATTTTAGCGACGCCGGAAGGTGCGATCACATACATTGGCGGGATTATGGCAGCCATCGCCGAAATTGCGGAGAGCATGGGATTCGACGAGGATATTCGGGGCAATCCTGTAATACTTACTAACGTATATCAGGCTGAGACGCTTAAGAGCTGGCGAGAGAAACTTACCAAGAAGATGGCAACCCTCGGTAAGAGCGCCCCGTTTGAGGCGGGAAACGACATGGCTATCTGGGTGGGGGAGAATCTAAATTTCCTCGACGACGCCGTGGGTAGCCCTGACGATCCTTTGACCGCGCCCGACGTCACCAGCGCGCCAGCGGATAAGACCGTTGCGGTGATGAAAGGTTCGTGCCTCTCCGACATCGCGCAGAAGGAATATGGGGATTCCGACCTATGGCCGCTGATCTATGACGTGAACAAGGCAAAGATCGGTGCCAATCCCAATCTCATCCAGCCGGGCCAAATTCTAACGATCACTCCGTTGTCGCAATTTACCGATAATCAGATCGCCGCCGCGAAACAGCGAGGGCCAACCTGGAAAAATTACAAGTGAGGTTTGAGCCAACGGCTCAGCCTTACCCGACTTCCGGTAGACAGTGCTTTTCGACTGCCTCGCATCAAAAACAACCCGGCGGCGCCCAGAATTCCACATCTTTGAAAGTCTCGTCCTTTCCCCAAGGATCCCAGACTGTTTTGTCGCCTTTGCTCATCGCACCGGGCCAACTGCGGCTCATCGAGGTCGACAGAGCTCTCGGATATGTCCCTGACGCGGGAAGAGTCAAATACTTATTTGCCTTCTTGTAAAAGTACTGGTAGCCGCCATTCGGAATTTTGGGCCCTGGATAGATGGCAATGACGTGCCCGTGGCCGCCAAGAACCTGCAATCCGCCTACGACAACCACTCCCTTGTTCGCGAGATTAAAACCTTCT
Organism: uncultured Acidobacteriaceae bacterium; assembly: GCA_963818235.1. GTDB lineage: Bacteria > Acidobacteriota > Terriglobia > Terriglobales > Acidobacteriaceae > Sulfotelmatobacter. Next base: position 488,658 of record CAWFRI010000002.1, on the reverse strand, counting down.
TCCAAGGTGACGCTTTTCCAATTGTCGTCCCAGTAATCGATGGAGTCGTTCGCCGGGATCTGGGCCGCGCCTGAGACGACGAGCGTTCTGATGATTTCCCAAACCGCGTCACTGCATGAATTTTGATATTTGTCGTAGGCGCTGTCACACGCGTCTTGCAGCCGTTTCATCGCAATTGCATCATCGGCCATGAGGAGTATCCTTCGTAGAAGCGTATTTTTTCTTGATATCGTCCCAGAGCAATGGGGGAAGAGAACGATCACCTGAAGCGCGCGGATCGGTGAGAAAAAGCTCGATTTTCCGCGGGAAATCGCGATCCCAAGCTGCGAAAGTCACCCGCAGTTCCGCGGGTGGATCATCGGGAAAATTGTAGGGCAATGATCCCAATACCTCGCCTGAAGATCCTAACAATAAAGGGTTCGGTAACTTGATTATCGCGGCAGAGGCTCCGGGCTGGGCCCGGTAATAGAGATCCGCGTGAACGGAAACCAGCCATAAAACTATCTCCCGCTTCGCATTTCTGACTGGGCAAATTCGCGTGTAGTCCAAATACGGCCGCCACTCGGGGGACAGCCATTCCTGCTGCGCGGCTGAAAGAGTGCCACAACGGGCCGGATTCACGGTTACTTTATAGGAACCGGAACGAGCAGAACTGGAAGTAGAGGTTCCCGCGATGACGCTGAGGACCAGCCACAGCCACAACGTCGCCGACAAAGCACACTTCCAGGGCGAGCATTTTGATCGCAAGGGAAGCCTAAGCTCCATAACATCATTCATAAACAATCAGTTCAATTTCGTTCCCTTGCTGCCGTCGTCGGCGGTATCGGGATCCTTGGGAGCGGTAGGAGAGTCGGGCGATTGCGGACTCGCATCGGGAGCGCTTCCTGCCGCGCCGCCGCTGTTGATGAAGACCATCGTTCCGGTAATAAATACGCCGGCCGGATTGATGTCGATAAAGTTTCCGCCAACTTTCAACGTGAGATCCACGCCGGCTTCAATAACCGCAGACATCCCGGCATTGATGTGAACCGTGGTATCGGTCTTCATGGCATAAGCCATGGAAGTTTCGTCTTTATTTCCCGTGACTGCCAATGAGACGTTGCCGGTTACACTCTCGCTTTGATTGCCAGTCACGGAGAGCGACTTGTTGCCGGTTACGCTCGACATCTGATTGCCACCGACATTCAACGACAGGTTGCCGTCGATCTTCTCGAAATGGTTCCCCTCGACATGCAAATGTTTATCGGTTTGGATTTGCTCAAGTTGATTGGTAGTGACGATCAGAGAGCGATTGGCGCCAATGAACTCGCGAGAATCATTTTCGACGCGCAGATCCATATCTTTTTCGGCGTTGATAAATATCTGCTCATCGCCCATCTTGTCTTCGAAGCGAAGCTCATTGTAGTTGGAAGTTCCGCCACCCTTGGAACTGCGCGACATAAAAGTGCTTCGCGTCTGGTAATCGGGCAAAGTGTAGGGAGGCATTTGTCCTGCGTTGTAAACCCGTCCGGTAATCAGCGGCCGGTCGGGATCGCCTTCTTCGAAGCTGACAATCACTTCCTGGCCGATGCGCGGAACCCACATCGATCCCCAATTTCCTCCGGCCCACGGCTGAGAGACGCGAATCCAGCAGGAACTGTTCTCATTTTGCTGGCCAAGCCGGTCCCAATAAAACTGGACGATTACACGGCCATATTTATCCACCCAGATTTCTTCCCCAGCTTTGCCGACCACCAGTGCAGTTTGCGGACCCTGCACAAAGGGCTTGGGAGTAACGCGGGGAGGATGGTAGGCAACCGAGGCTGGAATGCAGGTGAAATGGTTGGAGTAGGTCTCCGCCGCAGCTCCAGTGGTCACGTAAGTCTGACCAACTGAAGCATGATGCTCCACTGCGGTGATGAAGTAGGTTGCGTTCTGATCAGAACGATAGTGATTCTTGAGCTGGAACGTGTAACCGGTGGCGAGTCCGCGACAGTTGCTTGCGCCGGTCACAACCATATAACCGGCTTCCTCTTCCTGCATTCGAAGCTTGGCTACGGTTTCGCCTTCGTCTTTGGTGGTATAGATCCCGGGATAATCAAACAGTTCCAGGCCCTGGCTAGCCGCAAGTTTCACGACCGTGGGCTCATTGGCTAACAGGCTGGTGGAAGGCGTGGTGAAATTGTAATCGGTGACGGTGTACTTGCCGGTGCGCAGTTCCTGCTCAACATGCCAGTCGCTCACCACCTCCGGGTCATAGATGCCGCCTGCGACGACGTCATAGCTAAGAGGAGATCCGGTACATGCGGGAAGGGCGCTGGATTGGTCGGCTAATACCAAGGTGTGCTTGCCTTGGACGGTATGGTCGAAGTAATAAAAGATTCCGTATTCTTCCATCAAGCGGGAGACAAAGTTAAAAGAGCTTTCGCGATACTGAACGCAGTACTCGAGAGTGGGATAGCTGGCCTTCAGGCTGGTACGAAAATCCTTAAAGCTGAAAAGGTTGAACACCTGGCTAATGATGTCAGGCGGAGTCATGTTCTGGAAGATGCGGCAATCCGCCTGTCGGGTAAGAAACCACAGCCAGGGCACTACTTGAGCATGGTAGTGAGTAAACATGCGGTCATCGGTATCGCCTTGTGTAAAACGGCTGACGTAACCGTTGATGTAGCGCGGAGTGCCATCCGGCAACTGGATGGTGATGGTGACTTTCTGGCCGACAATATTCTGGAATGAGATGGAGGAGTTTTCGTAGGCAAGCAAATTCAGGTCGTAGCTGAAAAGGCGGGATATTCCCTCGTGCCCGCTGAGGTCCTGCAACAGGAGTACGTCCGTACCCAACGGAGTATCCAGCGAGAGCAGCCGATTCTGCTGACTGTAAGATGCGGTTGCCACGAAACGATCCTTCCTTTAAGTCCCCAACCAAACGGAAGGCGCTCAAATACTCTGCGCGCCTCCTTCCGCGCCATTCCAGCGCATTTACTGATAAACGAAAGCTCCGTCGCTGCTCACGCCCACATGAATGCGCTCCATAGACTCACCCTCCGCCATGCGGCCCAGCAGCTGCCTTGAAATTTCAGGGAGCAGCGTGTTGGTCAAGATGTTATCCACATTACGGGCTCCGCTCTCAACTTCGGTGCAGCGCTTCGCCACTTCGTCAACCAGAGCTCCGTCGTAGGTGAGGGTGATTTTATGATTTTCCTGAATCCGCCGCTGAATTTTCCCCAGCTTGAGGTTGATGATCAGTTTCATGTTCTCATCGCGGATAGGCAGATACGGGATGATCACCAGGCGTCCGAGAAACGCAGGCTTGAATATCTTGTTTAGTTCGGGCTTGAGCGCCTTCACTAGTCCCTCTGAGCTGGGCATGGTTTCCGGATCCGCACTCAGCTTTGCCATGGTGTCAGTACCGGCGTTGGTTGTGAGGATAATGATAGTGTTCTTGAAATCGATCTCGCGGCCTTCACCGTCCTCCATATTTCCCTTGTCGAAGACTTGGTAAAAAAGTTCCATCACGTCGGGATGGGCTTTCTCGACTTCATCGAGCAGGACGACGGAATACGGGCGGCGGCGAACAGCTTCGGTGAGAACGCCACCCTCGCCATAACCGACGTAGCCCGGAGGTGAACCTTTCAGAGTCGACACGGTATGAGATTCCTGGAACTCCGACATGTTGATGGTGATCAGGTTTCTCTCGCCGCCATAAAGAAGATCAGAGAGTGCAAGCGCGGTCTCCGTCTTCCCTACCCCGCTTGGGCCGACCAGCATGAAGATACCGATAGGCTTGTTGGGATCGTCGAGGCGGGCGCGTGAGGTGGAGATGCGCTGACCGATAATCTCGAGCGCGTGCATCTGACCGATAACGCGCTGGCCGAGAAATGCGGGCAGCGAAAGGACGGTTGAAATTTCATCCTTCATCATCTTGCCCACGGGAATTCCGGTCCATGCAGAGATGACTTCGCCGATGATTTGAGCGTCTACGGCAACGCGAATCATTGGCGTCTCGCCCTGCAACGCGGCAAGATCCGATTCTGCCTGCGCGAGTTCGGCACGAGCGGCGTTGAGATCGACCGCCGGCGGCGCTTCCGCGACCGCCGTTGCCGCGGCTGGCGAGGATGCCGCCGTGCTGTCGCCCGGAGTGGCGGTTGTGATGCCATGCGAAGCCGAGCCATTTCCGCTGGCGGTAGCGGTTCCAGATTGCGGAGTGACGGAACCCTCGAGCTGCGCGCGAAGATCGCGGATGCGGGTAACCAAGTTTTTTTCCTGATCAAAACGCGTGCGCAAGTTCGCGAGACCGGTTTCGATTTCCGATTTCTTAGCGGCAATCGCTTCGAGCCGCTCGCGATGATCCGAGCCCACAGCCGCTTCGCGTTCCAGAATGCGCTGTTGGACGGCCAAGTCGTCTATTTGCCGAATGCTGTCTTCGATGGCTGGCGGCGTGGCGCTTTGTCCGAGAGCCAGCCGCGCACAGGCAGTATCGAGCACGCTGACGGCTTTATCAGGAAGCTGGCGCCCGGCAAGGTAGCGATGCGAAAGATGGACTGCTGCGGTGAGTCCCTCATCGAGAATGCGGACTTTGTGATGCTGCTCGAGCGATGGCACGATGCCGCGAAGCATGGTCATGCACTGAGTCTCAATTGGCTCTTCGACCTTCACCACCTGGAAGCGGCGAGCCAGTGCGGGATCTTTTTCAAAATATTTCTTGTACTCGGACCAGGTTGTAGCCGCGATGGTACGCAACTCGCCGCGCGCCAGCGCAGGCTTCAGCAAGTTCGCGGCGTCACCCTGACCGGCGGTTCCTCCGGCGCCGATCATCGTGTGGGCCTCGTCGATGAAAAGGATGATGGGGGTTGGCGACGCTTTGACCTCTTCGATCAGACCTTTGAGCCGGTTCTCAAATTCGCCCTTGATCCCCGCTCCGGCTTGCAGCAGGGCCAGGTCCAAAGTTCGAATCGTGACGTTGCGCAGGGGTGGAGGAACATCTCCGTCGGCAACACGAATGGCAAAACCTTCTACTACAGCGGTCTTACCTACGCCGGCCTCGCCTGTGAGGATTGGATTGTTTTGGCGGCGGCGCATGAGAATGTCGATCACCTGGCGAATTTCTAGATCGCGACCTAACACAGGATCGATTTTCCCAGTCTTCGCTTTCTCGGTTAGGTTGATGGTGAACTGATCGAGATTGGGTGTTTTGCCGCCGGGCCGCGGACCCGCCGCAGTGCCGCCAGTACCCGCAGAGGCCACAGCAGTCTGTGTTTCTTCGCTTGAACTGGCGACGATGCCGAAGAAGTCTTTCGCCAAGGCATCAGCCTGAACTTTTTGAAATTCACGGCTCACGTCGCGCATCAAGCGAATGAGTTCGCCGTTTGTCGCCAAAGCGAGGATAGTGAAACCAGTGCGGACCTGTCCCGCTCCATAGTCGATGGAACCCAGCGTCCAGGCCTCGGTCATCATCTTAATCAGGGTTGGACTTAACGCAGGCGTACGCGCGTTGCCCGATTTCAAGCGATCAAGCGAGCGGAAAAGTTCTCCCGAGAATCGCGACGTATCCAACTCGAAGTGTTTGAAAATCGCGGCCGCATCGTTGTTCGAGGAGTCGAGCAGCTTCAGGAGGAAGTGTTCGATCTCGATATCGTAATGAGTGCGGGCCAGGCAAAGTCCGGCCGACGCCTCCATGGCGCCGCGCGTCGAATCGTTTAGTTTACCGATCAAAGATTTCAGATTCACGTTCGTTCTCCTTGTTCCGCCTCGATCGCGAGGACGGTTTCGTCCGGATCTCGTCCCAAAGGCTTTGACTTAAGCCATGACACCCATCCCAACTGGGGACCGGAAGCATCCTCCGCTCCCAATTCGCAGGCCGGGACCTGCTCCCGTTCGAGAATTAGCTTCACTTCAAAATCCAATTCTTCGTTGGAAAAAAATCTCACCCAGGAGCGCAGCGGCTCCCAGTTTGAGCCGTCGGGAATAAATTCCAGATACCTCTCCAAACTCAACGGCCCGAGAACAATACGTATTTTGGATTGCTGGTTCCAGACTTCGTCGCCCACCACGGCGCCGAGACCCAGGCACTCGTTGTCGCTGTTGGCATCGGAAAAACAACATTGCGCGGCTGGGTCGAGACGGTACCAAGCTCCAGAAAATTGTTCGACCTTGACGGGCACCGCGAAGTAGTCAGTAAGGAGCTGGCACAGGGCCTGGGCCGAACGTGGATGCTGTGAAAGCAGGCCCGAGTAATAGATGAGGCTGTCATCGGGCACCGCCAGACGATCCTGCAATCCGTCCGTTCCGAGGCCCAGCAGACTGAGGAGGTGACGGGAAAAACGGTCGCGTTCGTCGCGCTCCGCCGAAACATCCAACCGGCATTTTCTCCACGCGCGATAAAAGAGGGAGATGAAACGGTGGTTGAAAAGATCGAGAAAGTCACGAAGAGATCCATCGGAAGCGCGTACACGCTCGATGACCAGGCTGGTATAAGGATTCGGAAGCGTGCCCTCCGGACCGGTTAGACCCATAAAATTCACGGTCAAATTTGGAGCGCTGTCTTTGTCCTCGGGCCATTCCATCGACTGGATCTGGCTGGCGGGGAAGGCGAGCGAATTGTGGACGCCGAAGTGGGCGACTTCGCGAGAGGGATGCGCGAACCTGCCAACCGGCGTGCGCTCCGGAAAAATCTTTTCCAGCAGACGCACGGCCTGGAAGAAATCAAAGCGGAAGGGCTCACGACGCAGCTTTTCGCCGACGGCAGATTCGCTAAGATCCGGCTCGCTTAAATCAAGATTGCTTGTCCCGCTCTCGGAGGCCACTCTCCTAAAGGCTCCTTTCGCTGGCGGCTATAGGCCACCAGTTGACTGAAACTGTTCATGGACGTGTACAGACCGAAAAACTTTTCGAGCACGCTGGCGAACAGATAAGCTCCGCCTCCGCTGAATTCTTCTTCGTCGAACTCCATTTCAACCCGCGTGCCGCGCGCAAAGCTAACGCCGTGTTCAGAAATCACTCGCGTAAAATGCCGGCGGGAGTCCACGGATGTGATTCCACCGATCTGTTTCTTCACGTCGGGCGAATCGGAAAAATCGTATAGATCGAGAATCTTCTGCAATGCCGCCTTGCCTTCATCGACGAGAGAGAGATAGTTCAGCGAAAGGTGCGAGGTCAGACACCAGAGCGTTTTTCCATCCAAAGGAGGGCGCAGCGTCCGAGTTGGCTTGCGGAGCGCAACGATTTTTTTTATTGCGGCCGCTCCCGCCATTTCAAAGTCGCCATTCTCGCTGCCAAAAGGCAGGCGGGTCACGAGATCGCGGTTGGTGCAGGTACAGCGCACGGTCACCGTATCGTAATCCAGTTCCATGGGCGCGGCCGCAAGATTCACCAGGGAGACAAGAACATCCGATCCGTCATCCCCTTTGCGATTGGAGGGAAGGCGCGTGGTGTACCAGTAGGCGGGCGTTGAATCCTGCAGTCCATGCTGGCGCGAAAAGAGAGGATGGTAGGTCACGGTTTCATGGGAATCCGGATCGGTGCTGACTACTTCATCCACCGAATAAACTTCCATGGTCTGACGCCGGCGCGCATCGGGAACCACCGGATATTGGAAGCGCGTCTGATCGACGAGGATAGGTTCGGCTGTTTGGCCGAACAGGTTGATGATGGGCGTGCATCCCAGACGCAAAGTTTTTGCCTCTACGGCGACTTCAAGGCGCTGATGGCTTCCGTCCTGTTCAAAAGGCGCAATGAGAAAAAGAATTTCAGCCTTGGACTTGAATCCCGCACCTTGCAGGGCGGATAGTCCGTTCAGGGCAAGAAAGAAAAACTTTTCAGGGAAAGCGAAGTACTCCTGAAGCAGCCGGTAACCAACAAAAGATCGGTGGGGATAGGGCAGCACGTCTTCCTCTTCCGCAAAGCCCATGGGACGCAGATTGCGGACAGACAACTCTCGCGGCTGCATTTTCGGATTCGCGGGGTCGCGCACGAGAATGCGAGTGCAATTGCGGCACAACAATTCGTAGAGCGTGTTGATGACCGCTCCTTCTCCATTCAGATAGAAGGCGAGACTATCCACCGCAAGTTTCTCGAGCGTGATATCCGGGAAACATTCAATCTCCACGCGCAACACGGCGGCATCGGAGGAGCGTAGCGCGGGGCTGAGGCGATCTGGAGTCAGCCACTGCGCATTCGAGACCTTCAAAGGCCATAACGTGGTGTTGTAGCAGGTGCGAAACTTGCACGGAACTCCTTCGACGGGACGCGAATAGAGCACGGTTCCCTTGGGAACCTGGAGGCTGCTGGTCATCTTGCCACGTTCGGGATCAGAGTGAAACTCCGCGACCGACATCGAGGGGATGGGGCAGAGGTAGTGCGGATAGAGGATGTTGAGAAGCGCCTCAGTAATCTGCGGAAAGTCGTCGTCGATGCGCAGATGCACGCGCGCCGCCAGCAGCGCAAAAGACTCGATCATGCGCTCGACGTGAGGATCTTCGCAGCGATCTGGTTCCAGAAGAAGGCGCGAGGCGATCTTGGGGTACTTATCGGCGAACTCCGCTCCAATCTGGCGCAGGAATGTGAGTTCGCTCTCGTAGTACGTCCTCAGCTCATTGCGCACCGTCTTCCCCCTTGACTTCGTACTGCCCTTTATTAAGTTCGAGAACGGTATCAAAGCGCACCGGCTCAGGCGCAGGATCCATGCAGAGCAATCCTTCGATCACAAATCGGAGGGCGCGATAACCGCCTTCCACGCGCTCCATTCTGACTTTTGGACGCTTCAGCCGGGGTTCGAATACGGCAATGGCGGATTCCATTTGACGCACCAGTTCGTTTTGATCGCGAACCGAAAGCAGCGACTTCGAGGAAATGTCAGCAAAACCGTAGTGGTAGACAGAGCGTGCGGTCTCGTAGGCCGAATCTGGCGCTGGATCGATCGTGCGCCGGGTATTGAGCAACCATTCAAGATCGCGCTTGATGGCGATCTTGAGTTCGCGCAGCGACTGGGCGCGAGTGAGCGGCACTTCCATACTGCTCTTCGGATCTTTATCGATGAGACGGTCGAGCACGGAGAGTGTGACCGGGCCGTTTATGTCGCGTTTGGGCATGACTTACTTCCCGTCTCCGAGCGCCTGCGCGGGATCGAGCCGGCAGATGCGCTCAAAGATTTTCTGCTGCTGAGCTTTGTCATTCTGAATGCGAATGCTCAGTTTCATGATGGTGCCCAAAGCGGCAGCGACCAGACCTGGGTCCTCCCATTCATCGAGCTTGTGGGTTTCGATCATGACTGCCAGGTCATCGAGAATCGGTTGGGCAATGGTTTGCTTATTAGTCGAGACACACATCTCCACGAGCTGCATCTTGCGGCGAAAACGTTCTCGTCCCGATCGCAAGCGCCCAATATCCTGTTGCAGGATTTCGAAAGCCTTGCGCTCCTGGCCTTCACGCAGAGCTTGCAGGGACGCAGCGTAAACATCGGGAGGCTGGCCGGGCCAGCGCGAGGCGAAACCGTTGCGAGACGCTCCGTTCGACGACGCCGCGGCTGCATCGGTAGCGGCGCCTGCCTGAGTTATGCCGTTCAACCACGCCCGTGTCTCCGCGTTGGCCGCCGGTGTATCGTCCATCAACGTCGCATCGAGCAACTGAGGGCACTCGGCAATCAGAGCTTTCAACTCGGAGCGAATTGCTCGAGCCACGGCCTCATAGTCGCTGCCCAGAGCCTCACAAGCTTCCACGACCATGCGCTGCAAATCCAGCCAGGCGCGGCTGCAAGGCAGTGCCATTGCGCCTTCGGCGGCGTCGAGCAACTCCTCGAACTTCCGCTCGAGAGTCAGACGCTTTAAGTGCTTGCGGAGTTCAGTAGGCGGGGCTTCGAACTGCGTCGGATCGGCACGGTCGATAGCAGCGCGTAACTCACCCCAGCGAAGTCCACGAAGCATCAGGTAGGAAGCTGGACTCTTAGGCTCACGCCGCCGCAAGTATGCTGCCGCTTCGGCAATTTTGCGAATGGCATCCATGCGGTCGGGCGGCTCGGAAGAGGTTTCAACGGAGAAGTAAATTCCGACCCGCGCCGGCGCCGAGGCCGAGGCATCGCCCGCTACTCCCGCCGAATCCGTATCAGCGCCGGCTTGCGGTGAGACTTCCTCAACCGGATCGGGCTCTTTCTCGCGTTTCTTCTGGAGAAACCCGTGGATGATGTGGCGTGTGCCTTCAAGGGCTGTGCGGAGTGAGCCAAACGACGGACCTTCATCAGTGAACTTGGCGTCGCAGACGTCCTTCAGTTGCGCCATGGTCTGGAGGCTCGTGTCCAAATCTTTTTCCGCCTGCGCATAGAATTTCTTGGGCGTGTCCTCGAATGCTTTATCGAAGACTTCAGGCGCGATCTTGCCATCCTTGATCAGTTGGGCGCGCTTCTTCTTGGCCTCGTCGGTCTTGGCCTGATCTTCGTATCCGACTTCCCGCGATTGCTGGTAGTCGAGCGAACCATACGCCGCCTTTTCGACGACTGGTACCAGCTTGAGAGGAATTTCGAGTTTGGTTCCGACGAAACCCAGCGGAGCTCCTCGGGCTTGAGCATCGCCATCTTCCAGTTCAGGGAAGACCGTGTCCCAGAATTTGTCCGTGAGGCCCAGGCACAATGAAAGGCCGTCCTTCAGTCCTGCGAAGCCTTGCTGTTTAAGCAGAGCTTCGGTAAGCCATGCTGCGAGCTGAAGGTCTTTCGTTTTATTCGCCAGAACATCTTTCGTGAGCCGGATAACCTGCGAGTTATCGGCCACTTTCCGGTCGCGCTCAGCCATGCCCGGCGGGGGTTGATCTTCTTCTCGGCGCGCTTCTTTAATCTTGTCGTAAACGGGCTCGTAGCGCAGGTTGACGCCGCTGGGGTTTGGTCCTTCGATGGGATTCAGCAAATCTTCTGGAAAGGGCATGATAGGTCAGACTGTCACTGGAGCTGGGTTGAACTCGAGCGCGCGGAGTTCTAGAAATGGGATTTCCTCGTCGTCCGCCAGCCACATTTTTTGGCCAAAGGGAATTTGATTATCATAGCCTTCGGTTGATTCCCACACCGTAGCTCGCCCAAGCCGGACGGCGTCATCCGCGTGCCGCCAAGAGAATGGAGAAAGAACAGGCAGCAACACTTCGCCGAGTTCAGTGCCTTTAAACGAAGGCGTGGTGCGAACCGCAGCTGGAGTCCACAACAAGTCGCGCAGGCGCTTCGGAGGCATGATGTGAATGGACGCGATATGTTCGAAGGGGAGCAGCAGGTAATTGCCTGCTGCAAACAGTTCAAGCCGGGCTCCGATCCGCGGATCGGCGTCCGAAAAAGATTGGAAAGAGTTGCCGTTGATTGAACCGGAGGGCTCGGGAAGTTCGCCCTTGTTCGGATATTGTCCACTCTCGAACAGATCCTGCCGCTGACGTTCTGCAAACAGAGCACTGCGATACAGCAACACACCGATTTCACTTTGAGGTCCGGCTTGCGCGAGCACTTCCAACTGCTTATCGGCGCGCGAGTATTCACCGGCAAAACATAGAAGTTCGAAGAGGAACGTGCGGCGGCGAGCGTCCGTGGGATTGTCCCTGACCTCAGCGCTCAGCGACTTTACAGCTTCTCCCAAATGGCCTGCGCGGTATAGTTCTTGAGCATTCATCCGATATCCGACCCGCTGATTCGTTCGGTACTTAAATTACACAAAAAAGACTTGAACACGATTACCCGGCAAAAGGCATCTCTGCGGCGGCTTGAGCCAGCCGCAAAGATGCCTCCCGGATTTTCGCACAAGTTGCGAAAGCAGCGCTTATGTCTGTTGCGCCGCGCCAATGTTGTAGGTCGCCGCACCAGCCTGGGTCACAGAACCGGTCGTCGTATCCTGCGTGAAGTATTGGAAGTAGATCTGTTCATACGCAATACTGACGCTTTGCGAAGGAACGCCGGAGGATCCACCACCGGTGCCATGACTGGTGATATAGCAATTAGTCATGACGGAATTGATGTAGGTGAAAGGTGTGGCCGCGCCTGTAGATTTGCGGCTTAAGAAAGTGACCGTAGCGACGTGCGCGCCGGTATAAAGATTCTTCAGGATCTGGTAGCTGGAAGAATCCAGCGCACAGGAGAAGCTGAAATCCGACAAGGAGCACTTGCCAGCGGAAAGACCGCCGCCGCCAATGTCCGCCGGATTCGAGGCTCCAAACGAAAAGCTGTCGAGTTCGATGTAGCCGTCACTGCCGGGAGACGGCAGGCCCTGAGCCACCGACTCCCCTTTTACTCCCTTGATCAACAAATAGTGATCGCTAGGCATTTGCTATTTCCTCCTCATTCCTATTCGAAAAAAATTCAAGGACCATAAGGACCTTGTTTACAGCTCCGCCAAGATCGCGGGTTATTGTTTGGCCGCGGCCGGTAGCTCCGCCACCAGACGGAGGGAAACGTTCAACTCATCAAGCTGGAAGTGCGGTCGGAGATAAGCAATCGCCCGGTAGACTCCTGGCTTACCCTTGACCTCTTCCACATCCACGCGCGCTTCACGCAGGGGGAACTTAGCTTTGGTGGTCTGATTGGCTTTGTCGTCCTGCGTAACGTATTGACTGATCCAACGGTTCAAGAAGCGCCAGCAGTCATCTCGCGACATAAAGCTGCCGATCTTGTCGCGCATCATCGCCTTGAGGTAATGAGCGAAACGGCAGGTAGCCATCATGTAAGGCAGTTGCGCCGAGATGCGGGCATTCGCCGTAGCGGAATCGCTGTCGTAGAGCTTCGGCTTGTTGCAGGATTGAATGCTGAAGAATGCAGCCTTGTCAGTGCCTTTGCAGTGAACCAGAGGCACTAGTCCTTGATCGGCGAGTTCCTTTTCGCGGCGGTCAGTAATGGCGATCTCGGTCGGACACTTCAGCGCAACATCGCCCTCGTCGGTACGGAACGTGTGGGAAGGCAGACCATCCACTAGTCCACCGCCCTCAACCCCGCGAATGGCCACGCACCATGAATAAGTCGAGAAGGCTTGCGTCATCCTGGAAGCGAGAGCGTAGGCGGCATTGCCCCAGAGATATTTTTCGTGGTCAGTGCCGTCCACTCCTTCTTCGAAGTTAAAGCCCTCGACCGGCTTCGTATCGCGGCCATAAGGCAGGCGCATCAGAATCCGGGGGCAGGTCAGGCAGACATATTTTGAGTCTTCGCTTTCGCGGAAACCTTTCCACTTGGCGTACTCGGTGCTGTCGAAGATCTTGCCGACGTCGCGAGGTTGATCGAGCGAGGTAAAGCTCGGCAGGTTCAACAACTCGGGAGACGCCGCGGACAGAAACGGCGCATGTGCCGCGGCCGCTACCTGCGAAACCTTTTCCAGTAATTCCATATCTTCAGGATGTTTGCTGAATTCATAATCGCCAACCATGGCGCCGATTGGCTCGCCGCCGAAGATGCCGTATTCATCCTCGTAAACCTTTTTGAACATCGCGCTTTGATCGAACTCCGGCGCCCGCTGCAGATCGCGCAGCAGTTCCTTCTTCGAAGCATTGAGGATGCGAATCTTTAACTGCGTGCTGGTTTCTGACTGATCCAAAAGATACTTAAGCCCTCTCCAGGTTCCCTCGAGTTTCTGGAATTGAGCATGATGCAGGATTTCGTTCAACTGGATGGAGATGAGGTGATCAATCTGGGCGACACGAGCCGTAATCATCTGATCGGCGTCCCGTGCGATGGTCATCGAGCCTTCCAGCACCTGCTCGACGAATTCCTTAATCAGGCTCTTGCCGCGCTCGCGGGTGCTAGAATCGGTAAACCGTCCCTGTTCGACGATCTGGTCGAGAAGACTGCTTTGTTCCACCGCTACCGGCCCGGCAGCGGCCTTTTCATCCACCATGGGTTTAGCCATTGTTGTCCCCCTTCTCGCCCACCTCTGATTTCAGTTTGTCTAACTTTTCTGTCTGGCTCACCGCATCGAGCAAAGCTTCGTCCAGCTTTTCGTTGGTTTGCAGGGTGCCCTTTAAGTCGTTGAGCCGGGTCCTAAGATCCAGCAATTCCTTTAGCGGCTTCACCTGCCGGGCGACCTGCTCCGGCTCGAAGTCTTCGAGGCTCTTAAAGCGGAGATCCACTTTTAACTGGCCAGCGTTTGAATCCTCGCTCAGCTTGTTTTCCACAGAAAATGCCAGGTGGGGTTTCATGCTTTCAAGGACGGAATCGAAGTTATCCGGGGTAACTTCGACAAACCGCCGCTCCTTGAGCTTGGGCAAGGGCTGTTCCGGGGTACCCGTAAAATCTCCAAGGACACCCACCACAAACGGCAGTTCCTTGATTTCAATGGCTCCGCCTGTTTCTACGTCATAAGTGATCTGGACACGAGGCGGACGTACCCGGTCCAGTTTATGCTGTGCGCTTTGTTTGGCCATGTGTTCTCCCTTATATATCTGTACGTATCGGATCGAGTTCTGAAGGAACTTATAAGTCGGACAGCCCAAATCTGACTAGTCTTGCGGAGCTTATTAGTCCGGGGGATGCCCAAAAACGGGAAGCAAAAATACCGCATTCATTTCCCATTACGAGCCGTGGTGCAACGATTTATCACATGCCGCAACCGGAGTCAAGCTTTAATCAGCCCCCGTTCCAATTGTGATTTCATCAATTGGATCAATTCGAAAAAACCCAACAGTTCCCTAACATGGGAATAGTGCGGATCATCGTCGAAACGTTACATACCGTGATAAGTAGGATTTTGGGCTTAGCATGCCAATTCGTTCAGCTCGCACGTGCTTGGAATGTAAGTACCGTACCAGGGAGAGAAAGTAGTTGCTGAGCGGCGTAGCAAATGAACGAAGGGCCTAATTCCAACACAACGCAGCGCCGCCTGCGATTCCGGCGTCCCCTCCGTAGTGGGCGGGGAGCAGTGGGATTTCCTGACAATGGGAATTTACACACCACGTGGGAAGGCCGGCCCGAATTTCGTCAAAAAACGGGCGCAACATCGACGCGGCGCCTCCACCCAGAATCATCACGTCAGGCTCCAGTAAATCCACGATATTTCCCAACCAAACCGTTAGATACAAAGCGGTTTCATGTAGGATTTCCTTTGCTAGAGAATCTCCTGCCGCATAGGCTCGCCCTACCATTTCACTCGTGATGCGATCTAAACGCCCCGCCGCCAGTTCCAATATCGCGGAAGTCTTGCCTTCGCTGGCTATTTTTTCCGAAGCGCGGCGCGCAATTGCCGGCCCGGAGGCAAACGCCTCAATGCAGCCCCTTTTGCCGCAGCCGCAACGCGGGCCACGGTAGTCGATAGTGTTGTGCCCACCCTCAGCGGCGGCGCCCGTGCGGCCGTGATAGATATGTCCGTCAAAGACAATGCCGGTTCCAATTCCGGTCCCCAGGGTGGCGCAAAACACGTTGCGAAAGCCGTGGCCCGCCCCCCATAAAGCTTCTGCCAATGCCGCCGCATTGCCGTCATTGTCGACTCGGACCGGCACTCGGTAGCTTCGTGAGATTTCGGCAGCGAGCGGAAAATTTCTCCAACCGGGTAGGTTCGGAGGATTGATTACTATGCCAGTGCGCGGATCAAGTGGTCCGGGAGCGCAAATTCCGATCCCTGAAATTAAGCGGTCGGTTCCGGCGTGCGAATGGAAAGTGGCTCGCACTGCATCGATCGCCGAGATAACGGAGGCCAGCCCCGCCACTCCATCGGCGGCTGCCATGGGAACTCGCGCCTGGCAAGTAATTTCTCCACGAGCACTGACCAGACCGGCCGCCACTTTTGTACCGCCCACGTCCACACCAATGAGGTGTTCTTTCTCCTGAATCTGCGTCATTTCCTGGCACCGAGTTGTCGCCAACCCTGCTCAAGCGGATATGCGGGGACTTGGCTTTCGTTGACGCGGAACCCTTCATTGGTTGCGGGGCGCGCTGTCACGGTTTTCATGCAAGGGCAATGGTAAACTATTTGAGCAAAGGTGGGGCGCGTAGCTCAGTTGGTAGAGCAATGCCCTTTTAAACAGGGGTGATCTTTTCACATCAAAGAGTTAGCGGAAATGCTCTGGACCCTTCGGGAGCGCCCGGTAAGGCTCAGAGCATTCTGAGAAAAGAACTGGACCCACAATTGGACCCACGTGGGCGGATTGGCGAATCAAAGCGCGGCTGAAGTGCGAGTGTGAGCGGGTTTATTGAAGAAATCTGTTGTGCTTCTTTAGGTATGCGATGGCTGCTTGGAATCGGCGCGGGTCTTCATTTCCAAAACCCAACATCGAATTGCATCCTGTATGTAGTAAGCCGCGCACTCCCATGGTCAAGTGGTCATGATCGATAACCCAGCCTGACGTGAGCGGTTCATCACACAACGCACAACGTCCGCCCTGCTCTTTTAGCATCGATTCAAATTTATCGCGCGTGAGGCCGAACTTTTTGAGCCTTAGTTCCAAAAGACGTTCCACCGTTTTCGGAGAACTGAGAAGTGTGCAAAGTCCTCCAGAGTGCCCTTCGGCGTTACACTCCTTCCGGCCTTCCTCCCCGCTCCCGTTCTTTTTCCACCCCGTGGCATCCGGGCAACATATCACAGGTTCAACTGTTCTTGCCACGATGAGTGAGTTTCAGCTTATCTGCTACCTTGCGAACTTTATTCTCAACGACCGCCCCGTAAAGTGAATGAGATTCAAACAGAGTGAGGGATATCCCTGCTATGTGTTCATTCATAAAACGTGCAATACTCTCAGCTTTTTGAATACTTGTCCCTTTGTCTAGCTGAAGAGTTACAAGAGCTTTCTCAAGTGTGGGAACAGACTGATAATCAGGTTCAACGGAGAGAAACGTCTCCCCATCCGCATATTCCTTGACGGTAAACTTTACGCCGCCTTGTTCTGTCCTCGCCTTCGAACCTTCCATATTATTTTTCTCCCCTGCTACAAAATGATACCGCGTAACACATCAAAAATGTGTTTCTTGCTTTTCTCGCCAGCCCACGTTAGTGCCATTGTGCAATTCTCAGGAGAGCGTAAGGTTGCTGTGTGGTTCGGAGCGGTGGGCGAGTCCGGCTTATGCCAGTGACCCTGAAAGTCACAACACCTCTAAAGGGTGTCGAAGGTTCAAATCCTTCTCGCTCCGCCAAATACTTTTACGGAGGAAAAACGAATGCACCCGATAGACGAACTGCTCTGCAATGCCAGCGAGTCTGAACTGAGAAATGTACTTGCGATAGTCTCGCGTTCCATCACTCATGAAGAACTGGTAGCAGCCTTTGAATGTGAAGCGAAGATGGTGACGAGGGAACACGCCGAAGCAATCGCTGAAGAGGATGTAACGTTCGCAATGCAGATAGGAATGAAGCTGTAACCTTTGGAGCACCCGCGCAGCCCCAGCGCGGCCAGCAAACCACGTAACACACCCTCCGGTAGTAAACCCACACAAGGCTAGGACTAGCTAGGAGTGTATACCGTATACTCTGGAATCCGACCAGCAAAGGCTTAAATCCCAGGACTCCTGTGATCTTCCCTAAAGAGGACAGGCGGAGAGGGATGAGCTTCCCCTAGGAAAGCTGATACCCCCCCCAGAGCCTTTGGCCCTTGGGTTTACCAGTGGTCATGCGCTGGTATGCCAGTGCGACCCGCCGACATTCGTACCACTATCAGGCGACAAACGACACAGGGAGCGACGTTGGTATGCTCTTGGATGCCTCAGCGTGCGTTAATTGTCTCAATTTGAGATGTCTACAGAAGTTTCTGTCAGTACAGAACTGTCAGTAGTAGCTATCTGCCCAGGATTCCTGGGCAGCTACCCTTTGCACTTCCCCTTGGGGGTATCTGGGAAGGAGTCCTTTTCACATCGGTATACGGTATACACTGCTTTTTCGCATTAGAGCCTCGCTGTCAAAAGCGGTAGCCCTGACCTATCAATCGCAAGACCATGCCCCTCAGGAAATCGTTCCTAGGGGGCCTCTGCGTGTTTGTTCCGAGAGCTGCTTGGCCGCACTATACCGCTTGCTCCATGACTCTGGCAACTTGCACAGCGGACCATTCCCCGCCGCGTGCCGTGGGAATCCCGCGTTGGTTCAATCCCGCGGCGATGTCCCGCAGACTCACCGCACCATCTGCCTTAATCGCGTCAATCACTGGAAGCAGATCAGCCGCACGGCGCTGTGCGCTCTCACTCCGAACTGCGTTACCAAGGCGGCTGCCTATGCGCTGCGTAATCTCGCGGCTGCCCTTAGCTCGCTTCAGTAGGTTGCCACGATCACCACCAAGTACCTTTTTAGACTGCGCTAGAGCGAGCTTTGTCCGCGTGCTAATCATCTCCGCTTCATGCTCTGCCATCGCTGCCATGATGTGGATAGTTAGTCTGTTCGCTTCTGGATAGTCACAAGCTACAAACTCCACGCTAGACTCCATAAGGTTCGATGTAAACGCTACGTTCCTAGCTAACCTGTCCAGCTTGGCAATGATGAGGGTAGCGCCGTGGACGCGGCACTGTGCCAGCGCAGCCGCTAGCTGTGGCCGATGGTTTCCCTTGCGTGTACCGCTCTCCGTCTCCTCGAATTCGGCTATCAGCTTGCCTTTAACTTGCGGTTGAGGAGTGGTTAAAAACCGTACCGCTGGCACCCGGTAGCAGAGCGAAGATTCGGAATATCATGTCCACTCTTTTCAATCACGCAATGCGTTACGAGTGGACAGACAGAAACCCGATACGCTTAGTGCGCCAGTCCGCAAAGAGACTGACCACTCCCGATGTTCTCACCGCTGAGGAAATCGGAAAGCTGCTGGCAAACCTGACAGGCGTTTATCACGTGATGACGTTTCTTGTTGCTGTCACTGGACTGCGCGTAAGTGAACTGCTGGCGCTTCGATGGGAAGACGTACACTTTGACGCGGCTGAGATTCATCTCTCCCGTGGCATCTGGTGTCAACACATCGGGCCGATGAAAACAGCAGCATCACAGAAACCCGTTCCGATGGACGCTAGCCTTGCAGCACTGCTGCTGGACTGGCGCGGAAAGTGTCTTTACAATCAAAAGACGGATTATGTTTTCGCATCCGCTGAGATGAAGGGCAAGCAACCGCTGTGGCCTAGCTCGGCAATGTCAAAGCACATCCGCCCCGCTGCGAAATCGGCAGGGATTGTGAAGCATGTTCGCTGGCACGTGTTCCGGCACTCGTTTGCAACGCTCCTCAAGGGGAATGGTGAAGACGTGAAGACGGTACAGGAGTCACTGAGGCACGCAGACAGCAAAGTATCGCTGGACACGTACACTCAGGGCCTCATGCCAGTGAAGCGGGAAGCACAGCGAAAGGTTATTGCGATGCTTGGAAACAATTGGACCCACGGGGCAGAAGTTTTGGAACCAAAATTGCCGCTTGGACCCACGTGGACCCACGCATCTCAAACGACCGTTGCAAGTGCTTGATTACAGGGATGGGCGCGTAGCTCAGCTGGTAGAGCAATGCCCTTTTAAGGCATGGGTCGCAGGTTCGAGCCCTGCCGCGCTCACCAAGATTTCAAAGTACTTAGCTAATTTGGGCAGGGTTGATTTCGGACCCCCCCGGACACCCAGAGCAAGAGATACTCTGGTTTCTACGCTGTTGCGGTAACGCTCCGCGCCTTCAGTTTCTCTGAGAATTCCGCCGGAAGCACCATTTGCACGACCTTCTTGTGGGCTTCCTGCTGATCGGCTGAAACCGCCTGTGCGTAAAGCTCCAGCGTAATCTTTGGTGTTGTGTGACGAAGCTGTGACTGTGCGACCTTCACATTCTCCCCGTTTGAGATCAGCAATGTTGCTAGCGACCGGCGTAGCGTGTGCCATCCGATCGGTGCTCCCTTGCTGCTCTTGACTCCAGAGATTCTTTCGATTACGGGTCGGATGTGACGACGGAAGAGAATTTGATAGGTGAATGGAGTCCTGCCATGATAATGCGGACTGGCAAAAATCCAATCCTCGTCCGATCGATAGGCCGTGTTTTCGCGCCAAAGACGAAGCACTTGTAGTACCGACTCTGCCAGTGGGAGGGGATTGTTCCTGCTCTTGGTCTCCTTCAATTCGCCTTCGACCAATGCAAATTCGGACTGAAGGATTCCGGTCCCCCACCCGACGTTCTTCCATTTCAATGCGATCAACTCTGATGCGCGGAGAGCCCTTTAGGCTCAGGTACTTTTTGTTTTCGTTGAGCTGGCATCGTCGCCGATCGGCCTCTTTGCTCGCTGCCGCTTCGGTTGGGAATTCTTTCGTCGTGCCAATTACATCTTTGTGCTGGCGCCGCTGTCCGTTCACTTCCTCGCTCCAGCGGAACACCCACACCGTTCCGACTGCTCTCTTTTCCTTGCGAACCATGCCGCGGTTGTAGCGGACAGGCTTGCAGTGATCGTGACTCAAATGACCCTCCTTGGTGTCTTGTCACGACCAGCTTCTCCATGAACGGAATTTACCTGACCACGAAGATGTTCCGCAAGCTCCGAAATGAGGAAATACCATCTCTTGCGAGCACCGGATCCGAAAGGATGCGCGGGAATCCGCCCCTCTCGGGCCATCTGTTTGATCGTTCGAGAGGAATAATTCAGAAATTCCCCAGCCGTATTTGCCTCTACAAAAAGCTCGGGTGATTGTGCACCCAGATGCGGAAGAGCTCTAACGCTAGGTTTTTTATTGCTTGCGTTCCAACCTGCGGTCTCTGCGAAATGAAGGGATGAAGGTTTTCTTGTTCGATTTGGCTGGGGCATGGTTGATCAACTCCTGGCTGGTATTGCGCTTGACAATAACGCAGGAGTACCAATACAGTCAATATGTATCGTTACATAATTTGACTGGGAGGCCCGATGGCGGAGAAGGCACTGACGCTGCACCAACCGGTGATTTCCATTCGCATTTCCGAAGAACTCCGTTCAAGGCTAGAGACATTGAAGGAAGTTATCGCTCTCAAGACGGGCCAATCCGTCTCAACATCGGAAGCCGCAAAACAGTTGCTTGAGTCGGCCAGAGATGACCGTCTTGAGTTAGCCAATCTGCTCACAGCGCCAACGGATTCTCTGCTCAAGATTCGCGGCAAAGCAGAGGCAAAGCTGCCGCTCTCCCTGGCCGAATGGACCTTGGTTGCCCACTATTGCGCGAAGGGTGCAGAGTCGTTTACGAGCACCGAACAAAGCCAGCTTTCTTATGAATCTTTGGCCGAGATTCTAGAGGCATTTCTCGCTGCCTATGCTCTGGTACGCCGACAAAAGAACTCGCCCCGCGACTTCTTTTATTTGATGACCCTTCCCGAGGACAAACAGGCTGCAGCAAAGGAGCCAGCTGCGGTCGGAAGCGACGACGTTAACCGAGTCGTTAAGCATACGATTCAAATGCTGAAAGACACGACTAAGAAACGTCGTAGGCCCTTGCTTGCCGTTCGCAATCTCTACACTCTCTTGGATGAGGAAAAGTTCTCGAATGTCGAGAAGCTGAACGATGCGCTGTTGCCCCATTGGGCTGCTCTGTGGCGGGTCTGCGCGAGAGGGCATTATGCGGCTCATCGCAAGCCTTTGCGCCCGCGGTCGACCGAAGGGGATGACGACGACTTTGAACTCCCCGTGCAGCGAGGATTGCCCGCACAGGAAGAGGCCGGATACCTTCTCGATCTCGTGCGGGAGAAAGGCAACGAATTCTCCCCGATCGTGCAGTTTCCCGGACCGCTGGCACCTCGCTTTCCCGTGGGCGGATACGCACGGATTGCCGAGTTCCGAAGGATGCTCGAAGGGCATGACATGACACGCCCATTCGCACAGTGGAAGGGGTATTATTTCTCGGCCATCAACATGATCATGGAGAAAGAAGAGTTGAATGTCTCGTTTTGTGCGCGCGAGAACGGGATCAGCTTCAGCTTTCCTATAGAGCACTGGAAGGCAATTCGCACTTTGTTTCGGCGCGCGTGGCAGTCGCCGGACGTGGTCAGCGCATGGGAAATGTTGGCGCTGGAATATGGCGAGATGTAGAAACGCGGTGCTTCGCACCGGAAGAATTTTGTCGCGGTAGGGATACGGATTTCTCCGTACCCCCCGCGCGGATCCGTACGGGCGGATTTCCCGCATCCGGCTCTTGCCTCAGGTGGTGACGCGCATACGGCGCGAAGGATAAGGATGGCAGATATGGGCCGGTGGCAGCCAGCGGCGGATGAGTCGTTGCATTCGCTCCCACAGAACACGACCGTGCTGGCTTCGCCGACAAAGAGTGCGATGCCAGAGGTTCGTTACCGTGAAACGAAAGTGAGCCAGAGCATATCGGTTCCCCGGAACTCCGAAGTATCGGAAATGCCCGCCCACAACCGACTTCAACCATTTGCCGACTTCTGGAACAGGGTCATGCATCCGTCGCCGCAACTCGATCTTCACCTGCTGCAGCTTGGATTGCATGCGCGTGCGAACCGTATGCCGAAGCACCAGAAACCGTCCGTTCTTCGTCTTCCCGCAAATATGCTTGAAGCCGAGAAAATCGAAGGTCTCCGGCTTGCCCAGACCGAGGCGCTTTCGGTTCACCGCCGCATGGCGTCCGAACTCGAAGAGTCGCGTCTTTTCCGGGTGCAATTCCAGTTGGAATTTCGCCATGCGTTCGGCGAGTTCTTTCCAGAACTGTTCGGCTTCGGTCTTGAACTCGAATCCAACCACGATGTCGTCGGCGTAGCGCACCACGATTACATCGCCATGAGCACGCTTCTTACGCCATGCTTGAACCCAGAGATCGAAGACGTAGTGAAGGTAGATATTCGCCAGCAGCGGCGATGCACTTCCCCCCTGTGGCGAACCTGCCTCCACAAACGTTCGCGTTCCCTTTTCCAGCACGCCCGCGTTCAGCCATTTCTGGATGAGCCGCACGACGCGCCGGTCCGCTATCCGATGCTGGAGAAACCGGACCAGCCACTCGTGCGACAGCCGATCAAATAAGCTGCGCACGTCCAGGTCCAGCACCCAGTTCACACGTCGCTCATGGAGTCCACAAAACAAGGCGTCCAGCGCTTTATGCTGGTTGCGCTTTGGCCGGAACCCATAAGAGAAGCCGAGGAAGTCAGTTTCGTAAATCGCGTTGAGCACTTCCACCGTCGCTCGTTGAACAAGTTTGTCTTCGAGCGCCGGGACGCCGAGCGGTCGCTGCCGCCCATCCGCCTTCGGAATGTATACCCTACGCACCGGCTTGGCTCGGTACGCTCCGCGCTTCAGTCTATGGGAGAGGCTCTGGAGATTCTCCTCAAGTGCCTCGCCGTAGTGCCGCCACGTCTCTCCGTCCATACCGGCTGCGGCGTGCCTCTTCAACTGGAAGTAAGCAAACCGCAGAGTGTCGATCCGGTAGATGTGATGCAGAAGAGCGGTGAACTTTACATCCTTGTTCAATGTTGCCGTTTGTCGTATCTGCGCCAGCTCGCTTGGCGCGTCTACCCGGCTCTGAGTCCGGAACGCGTTTTGCTGGCCCAGATTCCCCTTGGCCAGACCCCTTCCCTCCATCTCCTCCGCCGCCGTTGTTCTGGTTTTGTTCGGAGACTTCCCCAGTACTATGGGTCTGTCCGACTTCCCGTGTTCGTTCATCATCGGCTCCTGTCCTTGAACTTCCCGATGCGTCCCGAAAGCGCTGGCCTTCGGGGGAACCCGGGATCTCTCAACTTCCGTGCAAGATGCGTCCCTAC
This sequence comes from uncultured Acidobacteriaceae bacterium, assembly GCA_963818235.1. Taxonomy (GTDB): domain Bacteria; phylum Acidobacteriota; class Terriglobia; order Terriglobales; family Acidobacteriaceae; genus Sulfotelmatobacter. The sequence goes on along the minus strand of CAWFRI010000002.1, from coordinate 465,099 downwards.
GTGCCAGGGTCACAGACCGCGCAGGACTCCCGCCAAGCTCGCAATGGTGCTTGGCAGGATGTTGCCTTCCGCGTTGTGTCAGGGCGTCGTCCTGAAGTTAGGGGTATTTCGCGGCTCAATAACCTGGCCCGTAGTTCCTCCTGTCTACGCTTCGTATCCGGCCTTACGACCGTGCCCGCAAGACTCGGAGCCGGCGTGGCTTGCTAGGCCTTCGCCGTACGACTCTTTCATTCGCTACATCTTGCCGGATTCGATGCCATCAGCCCTGTCTGCCCCCGCCAGTTGTGGTGGTGCAAGCACGCTGCCTACGGCATCGGGTTGACGCTACGACACGTCACCCCCAAGTTGGGAACTGCGGCGGCGCCAAAGAGCGCTTCGATGTTTACGCCGGTTAACTTTCGCCGCGTCAACAAATTTCGTCACTGTGCTGAGTGACCGCGATATCGAACGAGGACGTTTGTTTGAGACAAGTGGCCCCAGCGCATCGATCACGTAAACGCGTTGATGCGCAAGACCTTGCTGTGAAGTAACAATTACGCAGCTTAATCGCAGCGGAACTAAGCGCGGCAGTGCAACAAGGCGGTCCGTCCAAATGAGTAATCCCAGCGTTCAAGCTAATCCCCAGTCCAGTTTGCCGTTCGGCGACGTAGCGAAGCCCGGCTTCCGCACAAAGACCGCGGCCCCGCGGCTGACTCCGGACGAACTGGCCGAGATCGAAGCTGCCGCAGAAAGCGCGGGACAGGCTCTCTCCGAGTGGCTACGCGGGACCGCTCTGTGCGCTGCGCGACAGCGGCCTGTTGATCCTGCCGAACTGCTATTGGCCGAAGTATGGGCGATGCGTTATGCGCTGCTGAATCTCTGCCAAGCAGCAGCCGAGGCCGCCGTGGAAGGCAGACAATTGTCGCCCGATTCCGTCCTCAAAATCCGCGACCAGGCGGACGCACGAAAGCTTCAGCAGGCGCACAAACTGATCGATGACTTCTTCGCCCGAAGGACAAAGGAAACGGGGCGTGTGCCGTGACTGTCATGCCTTTTCCCAGTAGCTTTTTGCTCATGACGCCGTTGCTTTGGGTCGCCGCGATGTTCCTTTTGCTGTTGGCTGGGCGGAGTGTGTTGCAGAGCCGCTCCCCGCGTAAATGGCGGGATAGGGAGACGATCGAATGGGGCCCACCTCGGCCAAGCTTGATCCAGAGATGGAGGATAAAGATGGGCAGAATCCGATTCAGACTGCCTAGATTCTCGCAGCGGCAGATGCCAGAGAGCGCGCCGAACCAGCGCCATCAGTGCCCGCGAATTCTCCCGCCGATCCGCTGAAGAAGCCTACCCAGCCGATGCTCGGGCTCTTTGGTTCGACCGTCAATGGTTCGACCATCGGTGCGCCCGAGACCAAAGCCAAAGAGGCGTTCGCCTGGGAGAAAACGAAGGGAATCGAATGAGAAACAAATTCGCAAGAACACCACTTCAGGCTTGAGGAACCTCGGTATGCTCACGATCTCGAAACCGCTGTCAGCCAGTCAGGCGCAGACCTACCATGCGCGGGAGTTTTCCTCGCAGGAACAGAACTATTGGAGCCGCGATCAACAGGGACATTCGGAGTGGCAGGGGAGACTCGCCGAGCAGTGGGGGTTGCAAGGTGGCGTTGGTTCCGAGCACTTTGCCCGGCTGAGTGAAGGCCAACATCCCCACACCGAGGAGCAACTCGTACGGCATCAGGTTTCAAGAACCTACGATGGGAAATTCGGCAAGGAAGTAACCAGCGTCGAGCATCGCGCCGGGTGGGACGCCACATTCTCTGCGCCAAAGTCGGTATCGCTTACCGCCCTTGTGGGCGGCGATGATCGGGTGCGGGAAGCTCATCGGGAGAGCGTACGCGCGGCACTTCAGGAGCTTGAACCATACACGCAGGCGCGAATCGGAAATGTCCATGCCCCGGAGACGACCGGAAAATTCATCGCCGCCACCTTCGAGCACGACACCGCGCGGCCCGTCGATGGCTATGCTGCGCCCCAGCTTCATACTCATGCCGTGATCTTCAACATGACCGAGCGCAAGAACGGTCTCGAAAATGGGAAGCAGATGCGAGCTTTGCAGCCACACGAGATGTTCGTGTCACAACGCTATGCGACGGCGGTCTACCGATCCGAGTTGGCTCTGCGTCTTGAAAAGCTGGGCTACGAACTAGAGCGCGGCAAGCATGGACAGCCGGAGATAAAAGGCTACACGACGGAATATCTCGAGGCCTCCAGTCCGAGGCGTGAACAGATCAAAGACCACCTCCGGGAACAAGGAATCGACGGAGCTGCGGCAGCACAGATCGCGGCCCACCATACGCGAGACCACAAGGAGCTATTGTCGCCTGAAGAAGTCTTACAGCGGCACCGCGAGTTGGCCGCACAGCACGGGCATCAGGCGGACCGCGTCGTCGCACAGGCGCGCCAACATAGCCAACGCCAGATGCCGGAGCCAGAGGTTCGGGCGAAGCAGGCCGTGACATGGGCGCGCGATCATGTCTTCGAGCGATCGGCTGTGCAGGACCGCCGCGCGATCCTTGAAACAGCTCTCGTGCGCGGCATGGGAGAAACCACCTATGCCCAGGTCCGACAGGAATTCGAGCGTCGGATCGAGGCCGGGGAGTTCCGCGAAGTCTCGCACGTTGGTGCTGGCAGACAGTACACAACCGCCGCGATGGTTCGCATGGAGCGTGAGATCGTTGGCCGGATGCAGCAAGGCAATCGGCGCGACTACAGCGATCCTATGCTGGTCTCGCCACAAATGCGCATCGCCACGGAAGACCGCCACCCGGAGTTGAATGCGTCGCAGCGCCAAGCGGTAGACGAAATCTTTCTGTCGCGCGAGAAGGTTGTAGGCTTGGATGGCATCGCAGGCGCGGGCAAGACGACGACTCTGTCCGTCATCCGTGAGGGTGCGGAGGCCGAGGGCTACACGGTGGAAGGCTTCGCGCCCACGTCCCGTGCGGCGCAGAAGCTCGGCGAAGCAGGCTTGGAGACATCCACGCTGCAGAAGCATCTGGTACGTGGACAGCAGCCGGATACCGGGGAGAAGCGGCTCTATGTACTCGACGAATCCTCGCTGGCCTCGACCAGGCAGGTGCATGAGTTTGTGAACCGGCTCCATGCGAATGACCGTGTGTTGCTCGTCGGCGACCGGCGGCAACATGAGGCGGTTGAGGCCGGGAGGCCCTTCGCGCAACTCCAGGACGCTGGTATGAAAACGGTGAAGCTCGAAGAGATCGTGCGCCAGAAAGACCCGGAACTGAAACAGGTAGTCGAGCAGCTTGCACGGGGCGAAGTGCGCGAGGCGATCCAGAATCTTGACCGGCAGGGCCGCGTCCATGAGATTCAAGGCCGCGACGAGCGTATCGCCAGTATCGCGAAGGAGTACGCACAATCGCCGGAAACACGCTGGTGGTTTCTCCCGATAATCGCTCTCGCATGGAGATCAACGGGCGCGTCCATGCGGAATTGCAGCGAAGTGGCCTCGTCAGCAACGAGGAGCACCGCATCAGGACGTTAGTGCCGCGCCAAGACCTCACCGGCGCGGACCGCACATGGGCCGAGCGCTATGAGGTGGGCGATGTGCTGCGCTATTCGCGCGCATCGAAGGAGACTAGCATCGGGAAAGGCGAGTACGCACAGGTGAAGAGCGTCGACGCGCCAAAAAACCGGCTATCAGTCGAGCTACAGGACGGCACGCAGCGCACTTACGATCCCCGCCGGCAGCGGGGCGTTTCCGTCTTCCGCGAAGAGATGCGGAGTTTTTCAGTGGGCGACCGCATCCAGTTCACCGCGCCGGCCAACGACCTTAGAGTTGCGAACCGCGAATTGGGGACCATCGAGAGCATCGACGGAGACGGGCGGCTGCGCTTGAAGATCGACGGTGGGCGTATGGTTGAACTCGATCCGCACAAGCATCCGCATCTCGACTATGGCTACGCAATGACCAGCCACTCCAGTCAAGGACAGACTGCCGACCGTGTCCTGATTCACGTGGACACCGAGTTGGGCGCTAAGGATCTGCTCAACAGCCGCATGGCCTATGTGTCTGTCTCGCGTGGACGCTATGACGCCCAGATTTATACGAACAACGCACAGACGCTCGGGCAAGAACTCAGCCGCGACGTGTCCCATTCCCCCGCCATTCAGCAGGAGCCAGCGGCGCACAAGTTAGAACTACAAACCACGCACACGAATCAGATCAGTCAGGTTTTCGGTTTAGGTCTGTGATGCAGCATTCCCGAATGACATGCCCCGGATAACCAGAGCATAGCCGAGACCCGGTCTGTGTCAAGACTCTGCGACCACGTTACGCGGCGGGCTTCGCCCGGTCTTGACACAGACCTCAGCGGCCTCGGCTTAGGCTTCATCTATCCGGGGAATGTCAGAAAGGAAATCCTAAGGCGGATTCTTCCCCTTGTGGTTCAGCACGAAAACCCGTTACCGAGCGCCAATCATCGGTGAACAATGAGCGACGAGGAAAGACCGTTTTGTACCGCCGTGCTGCTAGTGCAGCCTCGCGTACTCAGCCTTGGCTTGCTTCAGAATGGGGATGTCGGGGTCGGCGTCTTTCCAGAGGGTAAGGAACGTCTGATAGGCTTTTCGGGCTTTCGACGGATCGCCAGCAAGCGCGGAGGCGCGCGCCAGGCCCAGATAGGAAAGCGAGTAGAACTGTCCCCAATAAGGGTGTTGCCAAGCACTGCCCCAATTGGCGCCCTTGTGATCCAGGATCTTTTCGAACTCAGCCGCTGCCAAACTGCTTTCACGCAGATCCAAATAAGACAAGCCCCTCAGGTACACCGCCTCTGGGTAAGCGCGCTCGTACGGCGAGGCGGATGTCAGCAGTTCCACGGCTTTGGCGGGCTGATCGCGCTTGAGCGCGATCGCGGCGCGCATCGCGGGTAGCTGGACCGCATTCCAGAGGGTTCCGTTTGGAAACAGCTTCGAAGTCTTCCCGGCGACCCTCTCCGCCTGGGCCGCATCGCCGCACATGGCCAGTGCCAGCGCAGAACGCCCCAGTTGCCGCACGGTCTGGCAATTACCTGACAGCGCGTCGGCACGCGCATCGGCCTCTTCAAATTCGGCGGCGGCGTTCCGGAGCCCATGGCGCAGCGCTGTCTCCGCGGCTCGCCGGTACAAGTTGCTCGACTCGCGACGGCGGCCAAGAGCATTCTGATTGGCCGCCTGCAATCCGAAGCTGAGGTACTCCGCCGGCTGGCTTGCGAACCATTGAATCTCCAGCGCAGCGGCCGCATCGTCGCCCTCGATGTAAGCGATTTCGAGGAAGCGCTGGTGTATCCTCGCTCCGCCGAGTCCCTGCGCCCGCAGTTTCTCCGCTAATTGCTTCGCCTCGGCGAGCCGATCCAGGCAGATGTAGGCGTCCAGTTGGCGCCGGTAGGGAGGTTCAACGTTCGCCTCTAGCCCAGTCGCTTCCTGGCCTTCCTTGAGCCCCTCTTCGAATTGCCCCAGGTCCATGTACTCGACACTCAAGCCGTTATGGAATCCCCAAGAGCGGGGATAGTCCCGGATACCTAACCGAAATGCGTCTATTGCTTTGTCAGACTGGTCCTCATACGAGTAGTAGGTTGACGTAATGAGGTCCCGCTCAAACTCCGAAACTCGGTCGATCAAACCGAAAGCTTTTCGTGTGTATTCCCGGCTGCGCTCTATGTCCCCGGCATTTTCGAACGCGACGCCGAGCATGAAATAAGCCATCGCGAAATTTGGATCCAGTGCAATGGCGCGCTCAAACAATGGGACAGCGGCCAGAAATTGGCCCTGTCCCATCTCGGAATAACCCGCAGTATAGTTCTGGAGAGCTTCCAGCGATGGAGTGGTGGCTTGTTCGAGCGGACGATTCAACTTCTGGATCGAGTTGAGCGACTCTCCCAGCTTGGCCCGCATGGCTGTGGCGGCGGTTCCCAATGCGTTCAACACGTGCTCTTTGTCGCCCGCTTGAATCTGTTCCCGAGCCAGCGTCGCGCCGCCCCGGCAAGTCGTTGCCTGTAGCGTAATGACGTAGTTCTTACCCAGGCTCTCGATGGAGCCGTCGATCGTGGCCGTGGCTCCGTCCCGCATGCAGATGTCATGTGCGATCTGGTTTGTGATATGGCTCGCGGGAGCAACGCTCATCAACCGCAGGTCTTGTTGTACCTGCTCGTCGTCCATGATTTTCAGAAAGGGCGATTGCTCGAGTTGGACGGCAAGCCCCTGGCGTAGGGTGCCGTCAAACACGGCATCGCCCGTCGTGTTGATGAAATCGGCAAGAACGATCGTGTCCTTGTCGGTAAGTTTTGCGGCCCTGAGTCTTGGTGTGCCCTGAAAATAGAAGTAACCTGCCACGAACAATGCCAGGATAGCCGCGGCAGCAGGAACGATCACCCTCCATTGCTTAATGCCACGGGCGGCTGTTGGCTCCGCACTGATCATCACTCGGGATGAATCCGTGTCCCGCTTCATTCGTCGCAAGTCGGTTCTGACATCGGCTGCATTTTGGTAACGCAAGTCGCGGTCTTTTTCCAAACACTTGGCGATGATCCGTTCCAATTCTGCCGGCACGTCGAGATTGAGGCGCACTGGAGGAACGGGTGCCCGGTTCAGAATGGAGTCGAAAATGTCCCCCGTACTCTCGCCACGAAACGGCAGTACGCCCGTCGCCATTTCGTAAAGGACCACTCCAAAGGAGAACAGGTCGGTTCGGGCATCTAGTTCCCTGGCGCGGACTTGTTCCGGCGACATGTACGCGACGGTGCCAAGCGCGGTACCGGGGCTGGTGAGAGACTCCTCCATAGTCGACGCGTTCATGTCCATGCTTTCGGGCTTGAGGGAGAGTTTGGCGAGTCCGAAATCGAGAATCTTGGCATGTCCCCGTTGGGTGACAAAGACGTTCGCCGGTTTTATGTCGCGATGAATGATTCCTTGGGTGTGTGCGGCATCCAGTGCGTCGGCAAGTTCAATCGCCAGAGAGAGCACAACATCCGTCTCGACTGGCCTTCCGCCGATGCGATGCTTGAGCGTGGCGCCGTCGAGGAATTCCATGGCGATGAACGCTTCGCCGTGCTGGTCATCAGTTTCGTAGATCGTACAGATGTTGGGATGATTCAAAGCGGAAGCGGCTTTCGCTTCGCGCTGAAAGCGGACGAGCGTCTGCGGGTCTTTGGAAATCCCATCGGGCAAAAACTTCAGAGCGACAAATCGGTCTAGCCGCTCGTCTTTGGCCTTGTAGACCACACCCATGCCGCCGCCGCCAAGTTTCTCCAGAATGCGGTAATGGGATATGGTTCGGCCCTTCGGGAAGTCGCTTGTTGCGTGCTCGTTTTTGCTTTGATCGCGAGCGAGGACTCGCGCGGCCGCTTCTATAGCGGGACTCTCCAGAAAACTTCCTGCTTGCTGCTGTGACTTCAGCAGAGACCGGACTTCACGCTCCAACGCTTCGTCGCTCGCGCACACACTCCGCAGAAACGAATCGCGCTCCTCGGGCAGACGCTCCAGCACTGATTGCAACAAACTATCGATTTGTTTCCAGCGGTCAGAGTCCATCGTTCGTTTCGCCCGCCAGTTCCCGGTAGAGCCAAGCCTTGGCGGTGCTCCAATCGCGCATCACGGTGACGGGCGATACTTTGAGAACCTCGGCTGCCTCCTCGACGCTGAGTCCGCCGAAGAAGCGCATTTCGACGACCTGCACTTTGCGGGGATCCAACCGCGCCAGCACAACCATCGCATCATCTAGCGCGGTCAGGTCCGCGGCCCGGTCGCCACCCACTATGGCCGTCTCTTCCAGGGAAACATGCTGTACGCCGCCGCCACGTTTCAGGTTGTGGCGTCGCGCATGTTCAACCAGAATGCGCCGCATCAACTGAGCCGAAACAGCGAAGAAATGGGAGCGATTCTGCCACTTCATTGCTTTGTAATCCACCAAGCGCATGTAGGCCTCATTGACCAGGGCCGTCGCTTGGAGGCTGTGACCGGGGCGCTCGCGTCTCATGTAGAGCTTTGCGAGGCGGCGGAGTTCGTCGTAAACGATGGGGGTCAGCCTATCGAGCGCGGCGCGGTCTCCGTCACCCCAGGCTCGGAGCAATCCGCTCACCTCCCCACAACCGGGCGTTTTAGCGTCAGCATCGTTTGGTCGTATTGATTTCGGCATTGTGCTACGTCTCGGGAATCTTAACCCATAACGCGGCCTCTTCAAGAAAACTAATCTCCGCGTGATAGTTCTGCCCCGCCGTTTGCGCCTATCTAGGTGAGAGCGATCGAGAGTGGCCAAAGCCCTCGAGAAACAATCAAAAAAGGAGCTAACATGAAAACCACATTATTGAAGTCCATGTCTGCAGTGAGTCTACTGGCTGCGCTATGGATGCCGCTTCGGCTAGCCGCGCAGGAACGGTCAGCGACGCAGGAACAAACGACCGAGCCTACCCGCTATACCATCACCGACCTCGGCACGCTGGAGGGCGGAACGTTTAGCCAACCATTCTCTATTAACAGATATGGTCTAGTGAGTGGCTCGTCGAGCCTCCCGAACGGCGATCAGCACGCAACCCTTTGGCTGGAAGAACTGAAGGTCGACATCGGCGCGCCGGGACTCGGGGGACCGAACAGCATCGCGTTTGGTGACAACGAAAGATTCCAGTCGGCCGGTGAAGCTGAAACCTCTACTCCAGATCCCAAGGGTGAAGATTTTTGCGGATTCGGTACCCACCTCACCTGTCTACCTTTCCTGTGGCAGGACGGGGGAATGATTCAGCTGCCGACATTCGGTGGCAACAACGGCGTGGCTAAGACGATCAGCAATCGGGGAGAAGTGGCCGGATTTGCGGAGAACTCAACACCGGACCCAGGATGCCCAGCTCCCCAAGTTCTCCACTTTAAGCCTGTCGTCTGGGAAAAAGGCGTGATTCGCGAACTGCCTACGTTTGGGGGCGATCCAGATGGCGTCGCCCAGCAGATCAACGACAACGGAGAGGTTGTCGGCGGGTCGGGCACTTGTGCAACTTTCAACACGAATTTCCTCTACAACCTTGTGCCGGTTCATGCTTTGCTCTGGGAAAAAGGCAAAGCCACTGACCTCGGCAATCTCGGCGGCCAAACGGGACAGGCGGGCGGAAACATCGCCTATGACATTAATAACCAAGGCCAGGTGGTCGGTAACTCGGACCTGCTAGGCGACACAACTTTTGACGCTTTTCTCTGGACCAAGAGAACTGGGATGCAGGATTTGGGCACACTCTCCGGGGACGTAGCGAGTGTCAGCCTCAGCATTAACGATGCCGGCTCGGTAGTGGGCGCGTCCCTGGACGCAAACTTCGACCCACGTGCGTTTCTGTGGGAGAAAGGCGTGATGACCGACCTCAACACCCTGATTGCTGGCGATTCTCCCCTGTATCTACTAACTGGTTGCTCCATCAATTCCCGCGGGGAGATCACTGGCTTGGGTCTGACCAGCACCGGCGAAACTCACACCTATCTGGCGCGCCCGACACGCAGTGTTGCGACCAGCGAGAGCACTTCACAAGGCGTGATCAGCCAGAGGGTTCTAAGCGACGATGCCCGCAACCTACTTAAGCAACAACTACGCTTCGGCCGATTCGGAGTTGGGCACATCGGGCCGCAATGACCGACCGGAAAAAACCAATCGCTGCTGTCGTATGAACCCGAGAAGCCAAGCAGTCTGAACCGCGATTAAGAGAGCAGGGAAATTTCCTGCTCTCTTCTTCTTCAGTCTCCCGGTGCCGAGAGTAAATGTTGAAGGTCCTGCCGAGAGTGCGATTATGACTTCGTCACGGCCGAGACTGCTCGGCTTCCCCTACTCGGCCTTGGCATTCGGAGTGAGCCCCATACGCCGAACAAGATCCCCGAATCGCTGGTCCGAACGTAGCGAGTCGAAGGCAGGATCGACATTCAAGAGCGTCCCAAGAGCTCGTCGTTCTTCATAGTTGCGGTTCAGCCATTCCAATGCCTCTTGGTTGTCTCCGAGTCGGGCGTAAAGCTGCGGATTATCAAATTCACCAACCTCGCGCCCCGATTTCAAAAGTTGCTGCCAAAATCCTGTAGCGCCCTCTGCCGCAAATGCTTTTCTGAGCGCAACGTCTTCAGATGCTGCAGCTTTGACGGCGCGATCATTGGCTGAAAGGAGCCGTCCCTTTGTGAGTTCGCCGATGGCGTTCTGATATTGCCCGAGCTGGGAATACAGCCATGCAAAGTGGTAATAGGTCACAAAAAAATCAGGATTTAACTCGATCGCCTTCTTGAATTGCACCTCCGCCTGGTCATATTTCCGGGCATAGAAATAGGTCAGTCCAAAGACGGTATTGTAGATCCGGGAAAATGGATCAAGCTCCAATGCTTTCTTCATTTCGGCGATGGCTTGCTCTGATTTGCCGAGCGGTGTTAAGTAAGTCCACGCATACCGGAAGTGCGCTTCGGCATAGTTCGGGTTGAGTTCAATGGCTTTCTTGAACTCCTGCTCCGCGCCTTGCCAGTCATACTCAAAGTCAGCTTTTTCCGCTCCCAGCGCGGCGTGGGCTTCTGCAAGGTCGTCGTCTAGCTCCAATGCTCTGGAAGCTGCGGCCTTGGCCTTTGGGTAGAAGTTTTGTGGTGACCGAATGGCGTTAGCGAGGTAGGAATCGGCAAGTCCCGCATAGGCCAACGCGAAACCGGGATCTTTCTCGATGGAGCGTTGAAAATACTCCGTGCTCTTGTCGATCTCGGGGAAGGTCCGCTGATTCAGGTAAAAGCGGCCTTTGAGGTATAGTTCGTAAGCCTCTGGGTTTGGGGCGTACTTGTTGGTCGACCGGCCTCCATAAGGCGGAGCGAGTTTCACCTGCACCTGCTGTGCGATGGCTCGGCCCAACTCGTTTTGCAGTGCGAGAAGTCCCCCGGTTTCGCGGTCATAATTGTGCGCCCACAGATGGACTTGATCTTTGACCCGAATCAGTTGCGCGCTGATGCGAGCGACACTGCCTTCTCGCCGGACGCTGCCCTCGAGGATGTAGTCGACTCCCAGTTCGTGCCCGATCTGAGCGATCGTCTTGTTCGTGTGCTTATACGCCGCAGCGGACGTTCGAGCGATCACGCCGAGCCGTTCCGGGTTGAGTTCGCCTAAATCTGTAATGGTCTCTTCGGTCAGACCATCGCTGAAGTATTCCTGTTCCGGGTCATTACTCAGGTTGGCGAAGGGTAGAACCGCCAGCATCACCCGGTGTTCGGATGCAGGCTGCGACCGGGCGCGCAGGCGCAACCCATAAAGGCCACTGGCGACAACCGCGACCAGCAGGGCTGCCAGCGAGACGGCCCAGAGCCAAGGCGTCAAAGCCCCGCGCTGCTCTTGGCGGGTTGCGAGAGGGGCGTCTTGAGCGATTGTCTGCGAGGGTTCGAGTTTCGCGACATCGCTTTCCGGGGCCGGAACCTCGGCTTCCGTGAGCGCGGCTACAAACCGATATCCCTTACCCGTTACTGTTTGTATGAAGACCGGATTCTCAGGATCATCTTTTAAAACCTGGCGAATCTTCCGAATGGCCCCGTTGATGCTGCTGTCGGTATCGAGGAAGACATCCTTACCCCAGATCCTTCCGATGATGTCTTCTCGGGTGACGAGTTGCCCTCTGCGTTCGACCAGCAGGAACAAGATGTCCAGCGGGATGCGCTCCAGCTTCAGGGCGCGGCCGGCGCGGCGCAGTTCATAGGAGTTGCGATCAAGTTCGAGACCATCTCCGAATTTCACGACGTCCGCAGGCATGTCGCCACCACTCGCTTAAAAGAAAACATTCTACAGGCACTCGCTCCCACAGAGACATCACCATTTGTTTCAGCCATTTACGGCGTCACAAAGAACTCAGCGAATCATCAGACGCGCGCCATTGTCAATCGTACTGGCTTGCGGCAGTCTGACCGTCGAACGGGACGACTGAGGCCTTCAAGGCCCAGAAAAATTTATCTTCGAGGAGAAAAAACATGAAAGCTTTGTTCTGCAAACAAACCGTAGCAGCCGCCGTAGCATGCCTGACCCTCGGTGGTGCAAGCCTTGCGCACGCGGGGGCCTGCTCGAACGCTTCGCTAAAAGGCATGTACGGCCAAACCATCTCTGGCGAAATTCTGCCTGCCGCCGGCGTCGTGCTGCCTCAAAACGGAGTCGCCATGACAAATTTCGACGGAAAAGGAACCTTCACCCAAGAGGATTTCGTCGTGATTGGCGGCGCCCCGACGTCAACTGGGTTTGAAACCGGCGAGACTGGCACGTATGCAGTCAACTCCGACTGTACCGGAACCGCCACCATTAATTATCCGGACGGATCATGGATCGATCTGGAGCTCGTGGTTGTAAATCAGGGACGTGAGTTCCGCACGGTAGTGTCATCCCTAAACATGGCGGGGGCCCTGCAGCCCGCGAACATCGGCAGCACTGGAGTGCGCGTGGAGGGCACGGAGGGAAACTAACAAACGTTTTCCCTTTCACCAGGCTCTGAGTGATTTGAGCCACGCCTCATTGCAGCGAAGGCGCAGCCAGCTTTGTTTCCTTCAACAGCAGGAACTTGCCGCGCCCGTGTGGACGGGGAACCACACGGAGCGCGGTCGCTGGACTGGATTTCTATCGTTTCAAGAAAAGTGATCTCCGCGTGATAGGTCTGTGCCTCGGTTTGCGCCTATCTGAATGAGATCTTCCGGTCGCAGTGACTCGGAGGTTCCCCGCTAAGAAAGGAAACCATGAAAAAAATCACAATGTATCTAGTGTTGTCTTCCTGTCTGCTAATGGCGCCCGCGGCGTGGGCTTCGTGGGGAAGCTTCATCTCCACCGGCACTGCCACCGGGATCGGCAATCCATCTTGCGCCCCTGTCTCGACCGGACAGGTTGCGTGTGCGGTGCGGAGCGGCAAATCCGCCATCATGGTCAATGAGTTCAACGGGACAGCGTGGGGAACGTGGAAGAGCCTGATCGGAGCGGTAAGTTCCGATCCGAGTTGCACCAGCGATGGAACGGGCAAGGTGTATTGCGCGGCTACTGCAACCAATGGCGATCTGCAGGTGACCGTCCTGAGCGCTGGGGCGTGGAGCACCCCGACCAAGGTCAGTGCGGCGCTGTTTTCAGCTCCCAGTTGTGCCGAGTACGCCGCCGGTGAGGTTCTTTGCGCGGCGCGAAACACGGCAGGCGGCTTGGCATGGTCCCTCTACAACGGTACCGCTTGGAGCGCATTCGCAAACCTTACCACCTCGACCGTCTCCGCGCCGAGTTGCACTACCGACAACAACAGCGGCGTCATTTGCGCGGTCTTCACAACCGGCTGGGCCACGCTGGTAAATCGGTTCACTAGCGGCGCATGGCAGGGTTTCTTCAACATCGGCGGAACCGCTGGCGGCGAGCCCGATTGCTCATTCTGGGGATCTCCTGGGGAAGTGATGTGCTTCGCAAAGGGATACAACTCGGGAATCAATGTGGCCATTTTCAACGGAGGTGCGTGGGTCGCAGGCGACTGGGGTGCCTACGGCAGCCTCGGCGGTGAGGTAAATGACAACACCGGTTGCACATCGCAGGCGGCGGGTGATTTGGTGTGCGGAGCAATCGGGGTCGGCGCCGACGACAACGCGTTTTACGCCAACGTCTTAAACGGCGGCAACTGGTCGAGTTGGACCTTGATCGGAGGCACAGGTGTGGGCACGCCCGCCTGCGCAGCATTGGGCACAGGCCAGGTCATATGCACGGTTATGGGCGCGAATAACAAGCTGAGCAGCGTCGTCGGACCCTGAGGCTTGAGGGAAACAGGTCCCAATTCTAGTCAGCGCGCCTATCTAGATGACAGCGACATACGTCGCACTGCGGGACATTTTTGCAGTCGCAAAAGCTTGTGCAAGCAGGTTCAAAATCTGTGGGAGGGATCGAAATGAAATACCGGAGCGCAAAGGTCGGTCTTAGTCTGATTGCCGCAGTCGGCAGTCTCGTGTTGGCGGGAATGGCCCAGCAGACATCAGGCGTCGGACCATCGACGACATCGAGCACAAACAGCGCTGTGGTACCACAGCTAGTGAATTACAGTGGCGTTCTCACTGACGTAAATGGGAAACCGCTGACTGGGGTGGTCGGCGTCACTTTTACTCTGTACCAGGATTCAGAAGGCGGCACACCGCTCTGGATGGAAATACAAAATGTGCAGCCGACGAAGAGCGGTCACTATACCGTGATGCTGGGCTCTACCAGCAGTACGGGATTGCCTCAGGATGTATTCATCACCGGCCAAGCGCGGTGGCTGGGAGTGCAGGCGGAAGGGCAGGCCGAACAGCCTCGAGTTCTTTTGGTGGCCGTGCCTTACGCCTTGAAAGCAGGCGATGCTGAGACCATTGGCGGACTGCCGTCCTCGGCCTTCATGCTGGCGAACGGGGCTTCCGGATCGACAGATGCTGCGAAGCTTCCGATCACGGCAGCTTCTTCCGGCGCGTCCAAGAATTCGACGCCGCCAGCGAATCCGGCTGTCACCGGCAAGGGTACGGCCAACTACATTCCGATGTGGGATACGGCCAGCGACATCATCGATTCGGTGATCTTCCAAAAAAGTTCGGCGATCGGCATCGGGACGACGGCGCCGGCGGCGACGCTCGATGTGAACGGGAAGACGGACGTTCGCGACACCCTTACTCTGTTCCCCAAGAGCACGGACAATACTCTCGCCGTGAGCGGAAGCACCTTCAATATCTCCAGCTTGGGCAAAGTCACGTTCATTGCTGGGCAGACGTTTCCGGGTGCGGGGACAATTACAGGCGTCACTACGGCGAGTGGCAGCGGGCTATCCGGTGGCGGCACGACTGGCACGCTGTCTCTCAAAGTGCCGGCGGCAGGCATTACGAATGCGATGCTGGCGGATTCGAAGATCACGCTGAATGCCAGCACCGCGGGAGGGCTCATCGTTCCAGGAGCTATGACGCTCGGAAGCGCTTACACCATCGGCCTGAAGACGTGCAGTGCGAACCAGGTCCTGCAATACAGTGGCACAGCGTGGGCTTGCGCCAGCGCGGGAACTGGAACTGTTACCAGCGTTGGCAGCGGTGCCGGACTCGCCGGCGGTCCAATCACCGGCAGTGGAACTCTCAGCATCGCCAATGCGGGAGTGACGAACACGATGTTGCAGAATTCGAACCTAACGCTGAATGCCAGCACGGCGGGCGGGCTGACTGTCCCAGGGGCCATGACCCTGGGCAGCACTTACACCATCGGTCTGAAGACTTGCAGTTCGAATCAAGTGCTGCAATACAACGGCACAACCTGGGCCTGCGCCAGCGTGGGAACGGGAACTGTGACCAGTGTCGGCAGCGGGGCGGGATTGACGGGTGGTCCGATCACCGGAACTGGCTCGTTGAGCATCGCCACGGCCGGGGTGAGCAATGCCATGCTGGCGAATTCGTCGCTGACGATATCGCCGGGCGCAGACCTGACCGGCGGCGGTGCGGTGGCGTTGGGCGGCAGCACCACGCTCAGTCTGGACACCACCAAGGTGCCGCTGCTGGCGGCGGCCAACACCTTCTCCACAAATCAGACGGTGAACGGCACGCTTACGGCCTCGTCGTTTTCCGGCAACGGCGCTGCACTGACCAACGTCACCTCCGCCAATTCGAGCGAACTTGGCGGTCTGGCTTCGAGCGCCTACGCCCAGTTAGCGGCGGCCAACACCTTCTCGAACAGTCAGACGGTGAACGGCACGATTACCGCCACGTCGAGCGGCTACAGCATCTATGGCAACAGCAGCGGCGCCGCAACCGCTGGCGTATATGGTGAAGGAGTTGGCTTTGGTGTTTTTGGCTTTGGAGAGACAGGTGTGGATGGCGAGGCGAATTCAACTTCTGGGACTGGCGTGTTTGGAGGTTCGTTTGCCACAACAGGCTCTACGGTTGGCGTTTTCGGTGGGGCCTCGTCGACTTCCGGCTATGGCGTTTATGGTTCGAGCCCTTACATTGGCGTAGACGGCACTTCGGATGCCACAACAGGCATCACCTATGGTGTTTACGGAGTGGCCTCGTCGACTTCTGGTTATGGCGTTTATGGTGCGAGCGCTTACGTAGGCGTTTACGGGTCTACGGCTAGCAGCAGCGGTTACGATACTTTTGGCCCCGCTGGCGTATGGGGCGACACTGGGGGCCCGGATGAGATTGCGGTAGTTGGGACCGCCCTTAATAACAATGCCGGTTTTTTCGAAAACAACAGCTTGAACTATACAACGCTCACTGTCGAGAACCTAGGATCGGAAACTGGAAGCGAGGCTTTCTCGGCGTACATAGCGAGTGTTTTGACATACGCGACCATTGGAGACCCGGGGTGCAATGTTGGCTTTATCGCCCTCCAGCTCGGATAATTTGGCATGGGGGGTTGTAACAACTACACGCTGGTCGGGGGCATAGATGGCAACACCGGCGTCGTCGGCAGCACGTACCTTAACGCCAACTCCGGTCAGACCCTGCACCTCCGCGTCGGCAACGTCGACCAAATGACGGTTACAAGCGGAAACGTGGACGTTCTCGGCACGCTCTCCAAAGGCGGCGGTTCGTTTAAGATCGACCACCCGCTCGACCCGGCCAACAAGTATCTCTACCACTCCTTCGTTGAATCGCCGGACATGAAGAACATGTACGACGGCAACATCACCACCGATGCCGCTGGTCTGGCTACGGTTACGCTGCCGAATTGGTTCGAGACGCTCAACCGGGATTTCCGCTATCAGTTGACCGTGATCGGCCAGTTCGCGCAAGCCATTGTGGCTTCTGAAATCAGCGGCAATCAATTCAGCATTCGGACCGACAAGCCGAACGTGAAAGTCTCATGGCAGGTAACGGGAACGCGGCAGGATGCGTTTGCCAATGCGCACCGGATTCAGGTTGAAGTCGAGAAGGCTCCTGCCGATCGCGGTCACTACCTGTATCCCGAACTCGTCGGGGCGCCCGAATCGGCGCGCATCGGCTACATGGCGCCAGCCCCGCGAAGCGAGCAGGTCGTGCACCATCGCCCGAACCTCGCGCAACGCGGCAACGCTTCGCCGTTGCGGCGGACGCCGCCCAGCATCCCCGTTCCACCGAAGCCGATTGCGCCCAAAATAGCTCCGTTGCCCCAGCCAGCAAACCGGAGGTCAACCAAAAGTAGCCGGCGCTTTATGAAAGAAGCATTCTTGCAGAGATTCTCAAACCTGCGACCCAACCTGGCCCTGTCAAAACGCATGAAGCAACCAGAGAGAAAGAGAGAGAAAACATGACGACCAACAGATTCATCTTTTGCGCGGCGGTCATTGCCCTCGTTTGGATCCCAGTGCAGGCATCGGCCCAGCTCACGCTCGACAATTTTACGTCGGCACAATACGTTAAACACCTAAACATCGCGAATGCAAATGACGTCCATTATGCAGCGTTGCCCCTAAACGGTTTTTTAGGCGCGGCTCGTCAAACCACGTTTGAGATCGGGTCAAATCTGTATGCGCAATCGAGCACACTCGACATTGGCAAAGGCATTTGCATCGTGGACGCTGGTTTTGGCGTCACCCCTGCTCTGTGGATTTTCTACGGGGAGACTCTCTCCGGAACCGAAGTTCCATTGGGCCTGAACCTCGCAGGATATTCGGGTTTCCGACTGAACTTTGCAGGCATCTCCACCACCGAAGCCCTACTCGCGATTATCACTGTATGGCCGCATGACAACGGGGTTCCTCATGATCTCGAGTTAGTGCTGTCCCCTGAAGTCAATCCTATTTCCGTAGATTTTCCGTTTTCAACTTTTTCCGCCGGCGGCCTTTCGCAGACCGACCTCGGCGATATTGACTACATCTTTATCCAAGTGCAGGACGGCGTCTCCGCTAGTTGGGGAATAACTGCCTTTGAGGCGGTCAACTAGCCGACACGACGATCGTTTAGCAGCGACCATCCATGATCTCAGCGGGGAATCTCCGAAGCACGGCTATCTCGACTATGTGAGGGGATCAAGAGGTCGGCACATATATTGGCTCGCAGCAAGTACTCGGAGGACACCATGAGGATCGCAGTTTTCACTTGGAAGCTTCTGCTAACCGGTCTGACGATTGCCTTCGCTGGATTGCCTTTGACCGTGCGGGGCCAGACGAAAGGCGAAATAGACCAGCAGGCAATCGTGGGGGTGGTAGACCGTTTCGTGGACGGGTGGAACCGGCATGACGCGAAGGCGTTCGCGGCGGTATTTGCCGAGGACGCCGACTTTAGCAATATTCGGGGCGAAGGCGCGAGCGGACGACCGAAAATTGAAGAGTTTCATGCACCGATGTTCGCGACCATTTTTAAGAACAGTCACCAGAGCTATACGGCCATCAAGACCCGTTTCATCCGTCCCGATGTGGCGGCCGTGGATGTGCGTTGGGAGATGACGGGTGCGACGGATGCCCAAGGGAACTCGCGGCCCAGTCGTCAAGGATTGTTGAATTTTGTGATGGCGAAGAATACCGGTGAGTGGCAGATCGTGGTGATGCACAACTTGGATTTGACGGCGTTGCCACCCTCGAACTCGGGGAATCCGGCAACGAAGAACCCATGAGCGCAAACACCAATGTCAATCACCATTGAAGTCGAGCAAATGCTGAGCATTCGGCACGGGATTCCGGTGACGGCCCTGCTCAGGCGACTGGACTCAGAATCAAGATTTCACAACAAGGAGGCTTTATGAAAGGCAATACCATCGTTTCGACTCTCGCGGTATTTGCAGTGCTCATGCTTGCGAATCTCGGATGGGCACAAGGCACCACCAGCTTTGCCATGGTGGGAATCACGGCAGTAGATGGGACAACTGACGAGCAGGCGATTCGCGATATGGATGCGGAATGGTCGAGGGCAGCGGAGAACAAAGATGCTACAAAGTTTGCCTCTTTCTATTCCGAAACTGGATCTGCGATGCCGTTCAACGCGCCGATTGCAACCGGCAGAGCAAAGGCCCAAGAACTCTGGGCGCTGCTCATGGCCAAACCAGGCTTCTCCTTGCGCTTTGCGCCCACGCAAGTCGAAGTCGCGAAGTCAAAAGACATGGCCTACGACATCGGAACCTTCGAACTCAAGCTGAACGATGCGCAGGGCTCGCCCATGACCATCCCTGGGAAATACGTGGTGATCTGGAAGAAACAGAAGGGAGGAGATTGGAAGGCTGAAGCCGACATCTTCAATACCGACAAATAGCGATTACTCCTCTGTGAGCCGCGATCTTCGACAGCCATCACTCATCCAGTTCGATTTGTCGTCGAGTCCGACACCCGTGGAGGTTTTGTTAGATGCTCTTAGGTTTGTCTGCCGCGAGGATCTGCACTAACGCCGCTGACAGCTTGAGGCTCCTTGAAGCCCCGCATTTTTGTCCATCGAAAGGATGGCTCGAAAAAAACGTGGAGGGCTTCCTCCATCAGTTTCTGACTCAAGGCTTTCGGGCGACGATATCAGCTCGGATGACCTTCAAGTAGTCGCCGGCGGACTGGAGCGCTTGCTCGGCTTCATGGTGAGAAACAAATCCCGTGTCATCATAAAGGGCTGTATTGCGCTTCCGGCGCAGGCGGTTAAAGACCACCAGCAGCCCAGCATGTTTTTTGTCGATGCGCGAACGCACGAAATCGATGATGGCGATGTGATGGCCAGGCTGGCTTCTCGCACGGTCCATGGCTGAACATGAACCCGAGGGAAGCTTTCAGCATTGCTTCGTAGGCTTGTTGAAGACAAGCTTCTTCATCAAACGCGAGAATTTTGCGAGCCGAGGCCAGCTTCTTATCTGCGCTCGCGAGGAAACGGTCGATTTGTGACCAGTCAACCGCGTGCGGCTTTAGCTTCTTCATTCGGACCTATGAGGGAAACACGCTTATTGTGCCAGACGTTTTCCAGAAACGCATCCTTCCGAGCGCGGCGCGACCCGAATTCCTTTGGCGTTAGTACGGTGTAGCTGATTTCGCGCCCTAGCTGCCGCTCAAGCCTTTCCATGGCCTGTGCTAAATCTTTCTCGCGCGGGGAGCCAATCACGAGCACGTCTATATCGCTGGCAGCGTCCTGCTGGTTGCTTGCAAATGAACCGTACAAGTACGCCTCGTCTATTCCCTCAATTCTCTTGAGGGATTGTGCAATCAAGTGCGCAGCCCCAATAGTCTTCGCAATGATCTTGCGCACTTCATGAAAAAGCGGATACTCACGGTTCAGTTGAAAATACTGCTGGCTTATTACTTCACAAACCCTACGGCCCGTCACCACTTGCGCGATTTGGCGGAGCGGCTAAGCATCGATCCGTCAAGGACTTAGGCGGCCACCTGGAGTCACTTAAGTTGTTGAGACTACAGCATAACGTAGCACTGAAAAGCCCGGACGCTGGATGGTTTGGCGAAATGACTCCTTCGCGTTATAAAGGATCCAGCAAACCGAAGTTGGTATTATTTTGAAAGGCCGGATTCCGGGCACCCTCAGGGCACCCAGACCGATGTCTTGTTGGCATCTCATTGATTTTGTTGTGTCGTGCATGGAGTAAGCTGGACGTACAAGTTGTTGTTTGTAATTGGGTTGGCGACCCTTTTAAGGCATGGGTCGCAGGTTCGAGCCCTGCCGCGCTCACCAGTTCTGTCAATGACTCACCATCGCTGGCGCAAGCCGGGTGTAGCACAATAACATATCGATGTCCATCAATATTAGATCAGCTAATATCTATAAGATAGATCGACATCAGTAAATGTGTTGCGGCTGCGATCTAGCGTTGTGCGCGGCACTGCCCCGGTCTATAATCCTGCTCTGTTGGAAGGATCCCCCCCACTACTTCCTGTCAGGTTCCCATCCGAGGATCATCTCAAGGAAGGATTCCATGCGAGGCAACTCTTTAAGGTGCTTTAGTACGGTATTCATCGTGCTTGTATCCGTGGCGTTGGTCGGCTCGAAGGCGCAAGCGCAGAAGACGCTTCTCGCGCTTTATAACTTCACCGGGGGCAGCGACGGAGGAGGTCCCAACAATGGGATGGCTGTAGATGCGTTGGGAAATTTTTACGGCACGACGTGGACCGGCGGAATCTCTTCGCCAGTAGGTGGAAACGGAGTGGTTTTTGAGCTTTCGCCCGATGGTGATCGGCACTGGACTGAGAAGGTACTCTACAGCTTTGGTTTCGGGATCGATGGTCATTCCCCTACATCAGGAGTAGTGTTCGACGCGTCAAGCAACCTCTACGGCACGACGACCGAGGGCGGTCAGTATGAGGGTGGAACGGTTTATGAGCTTTCCCCAACCGGTGGAGGAAACTGGACGGAGAAAATAATTCATAGCTTCGGTGGCTTTGGCGATGGTGGTTACGCTCAGGCGGGCTTGGTCATCGACTCGAGGGGCAATCTTTTTGGAACTACTGTCCTAGGTGGAGTTGAAGATGCAGGCGTGGCTTTTGAGTTGTCCCCTTCCACCGATGGAAACTGGACCGAGACTGTGCTGCAGAATTTTACGTGGGAGCCAACAGGCACTCTGGTAATGGACCAGAAAGGAAATCTCTACGGTACTTCTGCAGGGTACGCAGGAGGGGGTTCGGTTTACGAACTTACGCCCACACAGAACGGTTGGGAAATGAATATCATTTATGGCTTCCTGGGTCCGCCCGATGGAAGTTACCCAGCCAGTGGTGTGACATTCGGGAAGAATGGCCACTTATACGGAGTGACCGAAATGGGTGGCAGCTATGGAATTGGAACCGCTTTCGAGCTTGTCCCCAGCGCGACTGGGACCTGGACTGAGAATCAGTTGTACTCGTTCGGGCAAAAAAAGTCGGATCCTATTTATCCAACGTTCCCGCTCGTCGTCGCACCCTCGAAGGGTCTTTGGGGAGTCGGCGGTTCGGGGACTAACTGTGGAGGCCTTTTCTTGCTATCCTCCGGCACTTCAGGCTGGACCGAGAAAAAGGTTTATTCCTCGACGTGTCAAGGTCTTCAGTTTGGAGGCGTATCGCTGCAAAACAGCGCGGGACATCTGTTTGGTCCGGCCGGAGGCTTCACTCTCGGCGGGGGCATCATTTATGAGTTCATTCCATAAACTGAGCTGTCGCCGATGTTTATTAGTCTGACGATTAGGCCCGATCGCCAGCCCTCTAACCATCATCTCAATTCGCTTACTTCACCATGATTGGCGTAAGTGGAGAATACCAAAGAAAAAATGCTCCGCTTGGCACGTACGCCTATAGATTATGAGCTGGCCCCATTGACCCGAACCGAGGCAGCGAAGCGGCGCTCACTACGGGCCCGCTGTTCCTGTAAGTATTTCCGAAGCGGACGCGGATCAGCCAGAAGATCATCAAGATTAGGGGCAAAAAGCTCAGGAACCAAAGTGCGCCCGTCTTGCGCATTACGGCGGGGAATATATGTTGCCGGGCCAGGAATATGGAGGACGCGGCAATGAACAATGCAAAGCACATCCGCCACAGATGCCGCGTCACACGTTGCGCGCCAGAAATGCCGCCGCGGAACAGCATTCGAATATCGCCGGTAGCAGCCAGCGCAGCCACCGTACCAAGCATCACGTAGGGCCCCGCGAGATATCCATACTTCATCCCGCTCGGACTTGTCGCCGCTTCAACGGCACAGATCCCCTCGACCGCTGCGATCACTAGAATCATCAGAAAGGCGCCCCAATCGAGAATGCCATTTGTACCATTCCTGCGCTTCGCGGTCCTCCATGAAGTTGCGACCAGATAAAAGGTCAAGGTTCCCCCCAGAATATTGCCGGGTTGGGATTTCAGGATCGCAAGGAAAACCCCAGTCCCGGAGAGGGTTAACATCGCCACAACAAATACGATTCCCGCGAGGGCGTGCCGGCGAGACCCTTTCAGAAGAAATACGGCGACAAATCCAGACAGCATTCCCAATGTGCCGGCGACAATATGAAGAAGCAGTATGAGCGAGTGCGACATCGGTCCTCCTTGATACATCCGCTGGCAACCTTCAACCACGCGGCAGTTTCACTATTTCCGGCTGTGCCGGTCGGCTCGCGCTGTCCTTCCCGTTAGCGATTTGGACAATTCATAGAACAGTGCCGTCACCGCGACATAGCACGCGGTTGCACCCAGATCGACTGGCAAAGCCAGTTTCCCGTGAACGGAGAGAACGAGTCCTCCCAGCAATATGGTGAGCAAATAAAAGGCCGCGGTAATTCTGGCTTTGAAGCGTGGTGACATTTCTGCAATGCGTTTCGTCATTACTGCCGAGCTCATAATCTTTTCCTCCTTGCTCAATTGTCTGAATCAAGCACCCGAATCAGATCGGGCCTTGAGAGCGGCGCAGCCTTACTGCGGCTGCCAAAAATGCCGCGGCAACGATCAAGCCCAGCCACAAACCCGGTGTACTCAGGAATCTTCCCGGAGTGAGGTGCGACATCATCATCGGATCGATCGGGAAGGTACCCGGCATAGTGACGGCTTCTGCGCCGCCATTCAATCGGTACTCCAGAAAAGAGAAGACATGTGAAGTGTGAAATGCCATCTTTTCGCCCACACCGATGGCAACGGGTGGCAACAAGGCCCAGAGAAATGCGGCACGCCGTGCCCAGCCTGAAACCAGAATCAGCCACGCATAGAGGGGCGCGTGCCAGAGAATATGTACGGTCACCAGATGGTAGAGCAGCACCAGCCACGTCTGGACCAGTGCTGACTGTGTCCATAAAGCCGCGGCGCTCAGACCGCTCCCCCGCAGTACAAGCGTGCTTAGCAGCAGCATGATGACCTGCGTGACAACGACGATGGCGAAGGCCAGCAAAGGGAGAAGGAGAAGCGGAATGCTTGCCTTCGACAATACTGTGGTGAGGTCGGAAACCGGCAGCGACTTCCAGAACAGGATGCTGCGGTCTCGACGCTCGCCGTGTAAGGCGTCGAGCGAGTAGAAGAGTGCAACGATGAAGGCGGTCGCCATTATTACGCCCATTGCGAAGGTATAAGGTTCTTCGAGTACGTGAAGCCGCTGTGCTAGGTCGGCCTCCGACAAGGCGCGGCCAATCGAGGCGATCATGAAGCCGAACAGAGTGACAGCGGCGACGGCCAGCGGCGCGATATAGATGGAACGGTTCTCCCACAATTCACGCCGTATCGACCAGTACAACGGCCGAGTCGCCTGCATGACCATCGGCGCGATTCCCTGCGAGCCGAGAGGAGCTTCCGGCACGGTATTCGATTGAGTGTTCATTGAGCTACTCCTTGATGATTACGCAGCGCTTCGCCGGCCCAATTGCCCGGCTTATCCTGCAACATGGCAACGAATAAGTCGGAGATGCCGGGCGTGCGCACATCACCCAGTGCGGCGAGTTGCTGACGATCGACGTGATTAAATTTCAGATCGAATAGAAGAATGCTGCGGCCGATCGCCTGCCGTTCGTGAGTCGGCTTGAGCGCCCGCGCCGCCGTAACCTGATCGGGGTGCACCATCACTTCCAGATAGCGCGATTCGAACTCTTCCATGCCGCAATCGAGGACGATGCGGCCGCGATTGATGAACATAAGATCGGTAAGAACGTGCTGCACGTCTTCCACCTGATGCGTGGTCACGATGATGGTGCGGCTGCGATCGAAGTAGTCGTTCAGTAGGGAATCGTAAAATTGCTTGCGGTAGAGAATGTCGAGGCCAAGCGTCGGTTCGTCCAGCACCAGCAATTTCGCGTCAATCGCCATGACCAGGGCGAGATGCAGTTGGGTCACCATGCCCTTCGACAACTCCCTAATCCTGCTGGCGTTTCGAATGTCTGTCTTGGCCAGAAACCCTTCCGCCTTGGCGCGATCAAATCGCGGATGCACCCCTGCCAGGAACTCAAGCGCTTGCGTAACCCGCATCCAGCGCGGAAGGACGGCGACATCGGCGATGAAGCAGACATCGCGCATGAGTTGATCGCGCTCCGTCCAGGGGTCGCGGCCGAGCACCTTCAGTTCCCCTTGATACGGAGTGAGGCCGAGAATCGCATTGAGCGCGGTGCTCTTGCCGGCGCCGTTGGGGCCGATCAGCCCGAGGATGCGGCCCTCTTCAACACGCAAATTGACGCCGTCAAGCGCGATAGTTGTGCCGAAGGCCTTGCGCAGACCGCGTGCTTCGATCACTGTCATGACTTCGGCTCCTCTGGAGCAGAGTTTTTCTCGTCTTGCTGCTTTTCCTTGTCATTCGACCGAGAGTGGTTTGCGGCAGCGAGTAAATCCTCCGGTGTCAGGCCGAGCCGCTGAATAGTCGCGTGGACCCTTGGCCATTCCTCCGCAAGAAACTTCTGGCGCTCGCCCTGCAACAGCAGGTTGCGCGCACCCGCATTGATGAACATGCCGCGACCTCGCCTGCTTTCGACCAGTTGCTCATCGACCAATTGTTGATAGCCCTTCAGAACTGTGAGTGGATTGACTCGATATTCGGCCGCGACGTTGCGCACCGATGGCAACGGATCGCCTTCTTTGAGCACGCCGTCGAGTATCATGTCGACGACGCGGTCGCGAAGCTGGCGGTAAATGGGCTGACTGTCGTTCCACTCACGGTCCATTATGTGAATTGCCCTTGGGTCATTCGTTTGACTGCAAATTTTCTCTGCGTTAATTATGGACAGGTTTGAGCCGGCGTCACTTTGTCCGCTGCAGCTCGATATGCGCGCGAACCGGCTTGTCGCCTGGTTCTAGGTAAGTCCAGTCCTCGGTGTGATGGTTCGCGTCGATCACGGTAAAGACTGCATGGTCCATGTGTCCGTACTGGGTACTTCCGGCGACGTCGAGGAAATCGAATTCTACGGTTTTCCCGTCCGGAGACATCTTGCCTGTCATACGGGGCCGGTTTCCCGCATCGCAATAATGGGTCAGCAGCAGGCGGTCTCCATCCATATAGAGCATGGTGATCGGGTCGTCGGGCCTTCCCTCTCCCGTCATCTCGTGCACAATTGCGTTCCCCATCGAAGTCACCCGGAGCGAGGCCTTCGTGAGCTTGCCATCTATGTCGGCGTGCAGAGGCACCGTGGTCACGTGTCCTTCCCAGGAGCCCGCCAGAGTTTTCATTGTGTCGAAGGACTTTTGCGCGTCAGACTGCGCGAATGCTACGGTGCAAAGCGAGAGCAGAACAATTTGAAGTGAAAAACGAAGGGATTTCATGTTGCATTCTCCTTAACCCTTATCGGCTCGATAGCCAGATGGGCGGTAATTAAAATCTAGTGTTGTAGTTAACTACATAACTAAAACAAATGCAAGCATTTTTTTCTTGACGCTTGTTTTTGTGAGTTAATTGTCTCGTAAATAATTGCTAATTAAGAAGATAGCTACGATGCCGGAGAAGCAAAGCTCTTAGCGGCAGATTGCGGCAAGGCGATGATTGTTGTTGGAGAGTCTTTGATTTAAAGTTTGGTGCGGGTAGGATGGGTCGTTCCGATAGCCAATATGTGTGGCATCGGATCAATATTATCCAGATCGTCCAGACAAAAGCAGCATCCGGTCCCAGCCTGGTTCCACCGCACTGGTTGCCGCCAAAAGAGCGAGTGCAACTCCGATGGCACCGTCCAGGAAGGCAGGGCTGGCTTCCCAAACGATCGGTTCGGATGGCACGGGTCTCGTCAGCGAGGAAAATCCACCCACGCCGCTATCCGGTCGACGCATCGCCAAAGCCCGTTCGAACCACGCCACAGCCGCATGCAAGCACCTGGGATCATTTTGATCATGATAGAGGCGGTTAAAGATGTGCGCCACGCCCGCCGCTCCGTGGCATAACGGGGCGTCCTTAACACCACTTTCGTCAGGAGGCCATGCCAGACAATGATCGAGAATCTGGTTGGCGAACTTATGCCAGTCTTCTCGGCCAGCGCGGCGTGCCACTTGTAGGAGCACCGAAAGAATTCCCATGTCCCCGTAGCACCACGCCAGGCGGCTGTCCGTAGATTCTTCTCCCGCGACAATCCATGAACTGAACGTAGAGCGCGAACCGGAAGGCCGCTGTTGCGATATCAACCAACGCACACTGCCCTCGAGCAAAGCGCGCGACCGCTGTTGATCGACGATGGAAGTAACCGAAATTTCGCTGAGCAGGTGGATGATGCCGGGAATACCATGTGCCACGCCCAGATTGTAGTATCCGTTCGGACACTGCTCGCGCTGCCACTCGGGCAGGAGTTCAGGCCCAGAGTGCCAGGCAATCCCAGCGGAGGTGTGCTGCGCCACTTTTTCCAGATTATTAAAAACCGCTTCGATACCCTTTACGGCCGATTCTCTTGGCAGCCGCTCCATGAAATACACTCCGAATCCCACCAAGCCACTAATAAGATCGTAGGCACAATCGGAGTCGAATTTATCCAGACCCCGCAATAACACGGCATCGATCTCGCCAATCAGATCTTCATCCGCTTCTGACTCACCGACCATCGTCTCGTCCTCACTTACGGAGCCATTCGTCTGATCTTCTTCTGCTGGAAAAGAAAGTTGGTTGAGAAGATGAGAGATGTGTTCCACCGTCCACCCTAATCCGGCAAGGCCGCCATACAGGCCGAGATATCCGGATTGCTGACCCGCCGCCTTATCGATAGCCTGGTTCAAGCTCTCTGTCGCCCGTACAGCCCAGGCAAGATCGTTTTGCGCGCGAGCCAGATAACCGTAAAGCAGAGCCGGTTCATAAGTACGATCGGGAAATGTCTGCTCTCGACCCGACTCATAGTCACGCGCGATCACCGATTGGGTGATGGCGTCGATCGCTTCGCTGGCAGCAATCGCCAGCTTGTCGGATGGCGAAAAGATGGGAGACCATTGCGTCACGCTATTCTCCTCAGATAACAAGATGAATGCACCAATAAGTTTCGAACCTGTGCAGCAAAGGGCAGAATTGTTGTTTAGGACTTGATGTTGGGAACTCGTACCCCCAACGAAGGTTCGGGTAAATACGGGTCGTGATCCCATTGGTTGCCTAGTAACTCGACATACTTGGAACTGGAATTGACCAGCTCCTCATGTGTGCCCTGAGACACAATCCTGCCGCCATCGATCACGACGATCAGATCGGCATCTCGAATCGTGCTCAGACGATGCGCGATCACAATTCTGGTGCAACGCAAACGCGCCAGATTCGTATTAACTTGCTCCTCTGTGACCGCATCCAGGTGGCTGGTGGCTTCGTCGAGAACTATGATCACTGGGTTACAAGCCAGTGCGCGCGCCAGAGCCAGGCGCTGCCGCTGACCTCCCGAGAGCGAAAGGCCGCGGTCGGCGAGCACCGTCTCGTAACCCATGGGCATAGAAAGAATATCGTCGTGTATGCAAGCCAGCTTCGCCGCCTGAATCACCCGGTCAAGTCCCATTTGAGGGTCGGACAAAGCAATGTTCTGCCGCATGGTGCCACCGAATAGCTGAGTATCCTGCGTAACGATGCCGAGTTGGCTCCGTACGGATCGAAGGTCCAAGAGCTTTAAGTCCTTACCATCGAATAACAGCCGCCCTTCTGTAGGTTCATAAAGGCCCGCCATTAGTCGGGCCAAAGTTGATTTACCCGAACCTGTTCGTCCAACCAGGGCAACGCGCGAGCCGGGTTTTGCGGTAACTGATATATCCTCTAAGATCATGGGATCCAGTTTCCCGTAGCGGAAGGAAACCTGTTGTAGAGTGATTGAACCCATCAACGGCCCGGCCAAAGTAACGGCCTCGACATTCTGCTCTGGCGCGGTATTGAAAACGTCATTAGTCCTCTCTAGATATATCTCCAACATTTGTAGTTGAACTCCAGCGGAGATGAGGTTGGTCAGAGGCAGAAAGAAGCCTGCGGCTAACGCGCTGAAAGCCATCATCGTACCCAGAGTAAAGGCCCCCCGAAGAACGAGATAGGTTCCATAGAACATGATAGCCAAAGTTGAAAGAGTCGCAAATAGGCTTTGCAGGCCGCTGAAAATAGCGTCGAGTCGTCCCCGCTTAATCGAGATGTTCAAGCTATCCACGAACAGGTTGGACCAGTTTTCGGCGGCGCGATGTTCCAGCCCCATGGCCTTGAGTGTCTCCATTCCACTCAGCATCTCCACCTGATAAGTTTGAGAGCGAGCGGAAATCTCGAGGTTTTCCGCCAATAGTTCGCGTTGTTTGTGACGCATAAATACGACTAACAAAATGCGCGACACGGCAACGGCGATCACTATCAGTGTCAACGGGACATTGGCCAGCATAAGAAGAACCAGATATAAGCTCACCATGAACCCATCCATAACTGCCGATAGAGTGGTGGAAGTGAGAATCTCCTTGATGCTGGAGTTGCTGCTCAGGCGCATCATGAGATCGCCGGCGGTGCGCTGCTGGAAAAATGAGTAAGGCAGGCCGATCAAGTGATCGAGAAATCGCAAGGTAAAGCTCGCCTCTACTTGGGTTTGCAGATGGAGAAATAGGTGAGCTCGAACGAATCCGGCCAGACCGTTGAATAGTTGAAAAACCAGGTAACCTGCCGCCAGAATGAAAAGTAAAGAGTAGTCCCTGCGAGGGATGACTCGGTCAATGAGCACGCCAGTCAAGAATGGCATGACGGCAGATAGAATCTGAATCACCGCGGAAGTAGATAAAATTTTTACCAACAGATCCCGGCGTTCAAGGATCTGCTTGAATACGGCCCAGGTTTTTTGCGGCCGCGCTATGCCTGGTTCAAATGCCTCCGTTGGTTCGAAGATGAGGGCAACCCCGGTAAAAGCGCGTCGCAGAGTAGCCATCGGCACCGAACGCCGTCCGCTTGCCGGGTCAACAATGTCGACATGATCATGTCCCACCCGCTGCAGTACGACATAATGCCGAAACTCCCAATAAAGGATCGTCCCGGGTGGTAAAGCGCGCAGGTCCTCGATTTCTGCGCGAACACCGCGGCCGCGGAGCCCATAGGCACGGGCTCCCCGAAGTAGGGCGGCTGCGCTTGTGCCGTTGCGTCCGACGCCTAACGCTTGCCGAATTTCGTCAAGCGGAACCTGCTTGCCGTGGTATCCCAGAACCATCGCCAACGCTGCCGCACCACAATCTGTGGCTGAGAGTTGGTGTACTATCGGGATGCGATCCGCTTTCCGGTCCGATGCAAGCTTCTGCAAGGCGGGAAATCGATCTACGAGAGCGGCAAGTTTTTGCATCGTGGTTCTCCCGCGAAACCGCGGATTCAGTTCGCCCCTCCAAAGATTTTTCGCAATCCCGGTATCACTGCAAAGATTACGGACTCAGAGCGAACGCTAACTTCTGCCTCTCCTGTCAGGACATCCCGATACGGAACAGCGAATTCCCGCATTCCTGCCGGAAGCGCAGCCCGGACTGCAATGACCCTGCCAGTTATAGAGAACGTGGGGTCATCTACTTTTCCGGCATATCTTTCAGCCTCCGCTGGCCCCATAACATCATGCTCCACGTGGGCTATTTGTATCGGAGGACCGAAAGTGGGTCCTTGTTCTATCCGCAGGCGCATGAGCATGCCCGGATGCAGGTTAGTAGCATCAGATTCAGGAAGAAACGCTATCACATCATATCCCCGATCTGAAGATGCCAACGAGTTAGCTCGAATCACTGCGGGGCCGCGGCTATACACATTGATTCTTCCGACTAATGTTCCAGCTAATCCAACAAATACAAGGGCCAGCATAATCCAATAAGTCGTGCGCAGCCACGATGGTAGAGTCTTGAGTACTTCACCTTGTTGGTCCCAGCTTCGAATGTGATACTGTAAAGCTTCTTCGCGGAATACCCCTGAAATGGATGCACTCTCCGCCCGTTTCAGAAGGACTGCCTGAATGCGGCTCTGCAACATAATTTCATTGAAGGTCGGTGCCGCACATTCTGCCAGTACTTGTAGCAACGTGGAATCTTCTTGTGAAAATGTCCCCGACCTCCCTTCTTTAGTTGCCGTGATTACACCTACAGGCAGACTACTGGGCCCAACGAGCGGCTCAGCCAAAAAGGATACATCTTTCGCCCCATCCGGATTATCGACTTCGCAATCGAAACGGGGATCGAGACCTACGCAGTTCAGCCGTACCCGTTCGCCCGTATGAGCTACAAATGCGGCCAGTCCCGCGGCCGCGCTATGCTTCCTCTCATCGTTGTCGATGGCGTCGGCTGGCGTAAGGGTTTCTTCGTCCGCGTTGTAGACAAGATATTGCACCTTGTCCGCGCGCAACAACTCTTGCGCGGTCGCAATGAGCAGGGCTGCGGCAGTCCCGAGATCTTGCTGCATTGGCAATCGAACACAAAACTCCAATAACTCATCTTTCTCGGCTATTCTCGCAGCTAATGAATCCTCGAGTTTTTCGCGTTTGGCATGCACGCGAGCGCCCGCACAGGCAATGATGGAACGCAGATGTTGGTTGGAAATCCCACCGCGAGCCAAGTAGAAGATTCGCCCCTCACTCACATGGCTCTGAAATATTTCAAATTCCGAATCTGAACATAAAACGATGGTTAAGGCCGAATTACCGGGCACATCCTGTGCATAGCGGTCCAGAAGGTGCAGCGCAGCGTGTGCCGACAGGCTCGATCCAAGTATCAGTAAAGCCACATCTTCGTTGAGCCGTTGGATAGCATCTTCGCCATTCCCTGACTCAATAATCCGGAAACCGGAGAGTGCAGAGTTCTCTAAATCCTGCGTCACACCTATAGCGAGCAGAGCGAATTGCGATGGTGCTGAAGGATATTCTCGAACAGATTCTTGCGTGTCCTTGAAATGCATATTAGCCCAGCCCGCAGGCCAGGAAAAGCCGGTCACCTAGTGGGGCGGCGCAACTTCTCAATGTTGCGAGCTTAGCATGAAATAAATTAAAAAGCTTGATTGGGCAGTCTGGCATCTATACCGGACGGAGACAACATGGCGACTCGCTTAAACATTATCTTCGCGATCTTAAGGATAAGCAGACCGACTTGATTCTACGCCGGACACCTCGGGTTGCAAATGCTGCACCGACTGCTGGCGGTTAGAACTTACAGTCCCACAAACAGTCGGCGCTACCATCCACGCGACTAGCAGGCCGGGCCGCAACTGGTTCCACCTTCGCACGTGGAACAGGTCCGGATACATGTTCCTTTGCAAGCGGAGGCGAAGCATGTGACACCCGTAATACCGCCTGCAATGTTATTCAATGTAGGTGTATCCAGATCGCGTAGGGTTACTTTCTTAATTTCGAGTTTCTTATTCGTTTTCACTGAAATCTCCTTTTGGTATTAGACGCAGCGGCGAGTCATAGAAGTAAAGTCTACTCGCAGCTGCAACGGAAGGTCAACGAAAGCACATGACTAACCAATCATAATAACGCCCTGTTAATAACCAAACCGGGCCGCATCTTTATT
Organism: uncultured Acidobacteriaceae bacterium; assembly: GCA_963818235.1. Taxonomy (GTDB): domain Bacteria; phylum Acidobacteriota; class Terriglobia; order Terriglobales; family Acidobacteriaceae; genus Sulfotelmatobacter. The sequence continues at coordinate 432,857 of CAWFRI010000002.1, read as the reverse complement.
CATCGGTACACGTTACATACAGGTAACACAGGTGCAGCCTGCGCACGTTATGCAAGTGTGCTGACCGGCCTAATATATGTTATTAGTGTCACAACGATCTTTTTTATTGTTCGTAATGCGTACGTTGCGCTAATCAGCTATAGCCAATGCAAGTCGACGCTGATCAGGACCTTGCGAGACCAACGGTAACGGCCTAACGCTAAGGCACCAAGAACAAGTGTATCCAAGTGTTTTTTTCTGCTCGACTCCTGTTCCAACTGACCTGCCCCCTGCTTTCGTTCACGTAAGAATACGACAACTTTCAGTTACTCCCTCTCCGGTTTGAGCCGGGATGGGGGAGCGCGAGGGGCAAGGGACGGCGTTTGAGTCCCTTGCCCCTCGCTCAGCTGTGTAGAGGCTCGCTGCCTGGGCTGCCGCGAACTCGTTCGGGGTTTGATATCCCAAGCTGCTATGCGGACGCTCCTCGTTGTACTCGATCCGCCACGCCGCGATCTTGCGCCGCGCGTCGAACAAATTTTGAAACCAGCTCACTGTCAAACACTCGTCTCGCAGCCGTCCGTGAAAACTTTCCACGCGCGCGTTCTGCGTCGGCTTGCCCGGTTGAATGTGCAGCAACTCGATCTGCCGTTCCACGCACCACGCCAGAAAATGCCGGCTGGTCAGTTCCGGCCCGTTGTCGCAACGGATCGCCAACGGTTGTCCCCGCTCGGCCACAATCGTATCCAACACCCGCGTCACTCTCCGACTGGCAAAGCTGGTATCCACTTCCAGCGCCAAACACTCTCGCGTAAAAGCATCCACCACGCTCAGCACCCGGATGGTTCGTCCACACTCCACCGCATCGTGCACAAAATCCAGCGCCCACTCCTGGTTGGCCGAAGTCCGCGCCAGCAGCGGCTTACCCTCGCGCACGCAATGCTTCCGCTTCTTTCGCCTGATCATCAGCCCTGCCTCTCGATACACGCGATGCACCCGCTTGTGGTTCACATGCTCTCCCGAGCGGCCCAGCAAAACATGCAACCGCCGATACCCGAAGCGCGGCTTCTCCCGCGCCAACTCCACTAACTTCGTGCGCAGCGGCTCGTCGCTGCGCCTGCTCTGGTAGCGATAGCTCGACACCGCCATCGTCATCACGCTGCACGCCCGCCGTTCACTGAAGGCATACTTCTCTCGTACCTGCTCGACAGTCGCCTTCAGGACCGCGAGCTCCACCCGTTTTTTCAATCACCCACTGCAGCGCATCTTTATCCAGACTCAGATCTGCCACCAGCTTCCGCAATCGAGTGTTCTCATCGCGCAACTGTTTGGCTTCTTGCGCCTGACTCACATCCATCCCGCCGTACTTCGCTTTCCAGGCGTAGATCGTGTGCTTCGACATCCCCACTTCCCGCGCCACGTCCTCCGCTTTACGTCCTGCTTCCAGTTGTTTCAGCGCCCCGATCATCTGCGCTTCCGTGTGCCTGCTCTTCGACATACCTCTTCCCCTTTCCTTCGTCCGAAATCATACTCGGACTTGTTCGGAAAGCGGGGAGCAGGTCACAACTTCCGCGCGAGTGATAACATCTCAGATCATAATGACCATGCAGCAGCAAGATCGGAAACCATTAGAACTATCGCACTCATCATTCTTTGTACTCCGCACTCCGCTACTGCCTATAGAGGAGTTATCCGCATGGAGTGAGGCGCTTACTGCAAACGCGGCCTGGAAGACGGCAGCAAACTCAAATACGTTTACCATGGCCTGGACAAATGATGTTAGCCTTTTGCGCCGTCGGCTACATGAAATCATTGATCGTCCGGAAATACTCCATGCGCTTTATGTCGCTTCTCCCTCGCTGCAAACCGGAATTACGCATTGGAAGCGGGATCCAGACAGCAAGAAGGGGTTGCAGGCTGAGAGGGCTTTGGTACGGTACTTTGTAAGGATGGCGGCGCGCTCCACGCCCTTCGGACTTTTTTCGGGTTGTTCCGTAGGTCAAGTGGAAGAACTAGGTGCAGCGAATGTGCTGCTCTTGAGTCCGAGAGGCGAATATCGCCTGTGTTGCCGGCTCGATTTTGACTATCTATTTGCTCTAGCTGCCGCGTTGCAGCGAGAACCTGCACTCGAAAAAGAGCTGCGGTACTGGCCGAACTCGAGTCTGCATAAGGTTGGTGAAGCCTGGCATTACACGGAATCGCGGTTAACCGACACCCGGCGATCACATCACTTAGTCGCGATCGAAAGTGATGTATATCTTGAGGCCGTCCTCGTAAGGGCTGGTGAGGGAGCCACGATCGATGAACTTACCAAAGCGGTTCTTGACGCGGCTGGGGATGTCAATCCTACCGCGGACGAGGCCCTGGAATATGTATTAGGATTGATCCGCGAAAACGAACTGCTGGTGTCGAGCCTTTCACCGCTGTTAACTGGCGCACCGCCGCTCGATGACATCATTGAGCAATTGAGGCATCTTCCCTCGGCCAATTCAATTGTAAAAGCTTTATGCAACATTAGGGAGAGAATTGAGTATCTTGAAGAGGCTGGGCTGCGGTGCATTCCCGAAGATTACCAGCGACTCACCTCAACAATTCAGACACTTCCGGCAAAGGTTGATTTAGCTAAGCTATATCAGGTCGACATGATAAAACCCGTTGGCCGAGCTATTATCACTAAGTCGGTTATAGACGAACTAGTTGACGGGGTGACTCTCTTATGCCGTCTGGGACAGACTGCTGAACCAGATGAGTTGAAATCTTTTCGGGAGGCTTTCTCGGCACGCTACGAACGTGCTCTGGTTCCCTTAACTGAGGCTTTGGACGAAGAAGCGGGCATTGGATTTGGCATAGCCGCAAGCCGATCTGATCCTTCCCCGCTATTGAGGGGTTTGGCGCTCAACCAACCCGGAGGCAGAGAGACACCTTGGCGCGGCAAGCAGCTAGCATCCCATGGAGAGCTGATGCGGCAGCTCTTCGCACTAGGCGGGACGGGGAAAGAGGAACTGGAGTTAGATGTCTCCGCGTTCCGTCAGGACGAAACTGCCGAGCAAGAGATTGCGGATTCATTTTGCGTAATGGGCACGCTGGTCGCATCTTCGGGCGCCGCTCTAAAAGAGGGAAAGTTTGAATTCTATCTGCAAGGGGCTGTTGGTCCGAGCGGCGCGAGGCTGCTGGGCCGATTTTGCCACGAGGATCCTGCGATCGAACTCGGTGTGCGAACGCACCTCGAACAAGAGGAAGCACATCATCCTGAGGCGGTCTATGCCGAAGTTGTGTATCTACCCGAAGGCAGGATCGGAAACGTGCTGTGCCGCCCGGTTCTGCGCGGTTACGAGATCCCCTATTTGGGACGCTCCGGCGCTCAACCGGATCGGCAGTTACCGGTAAGCGACCTTCTAGTAGGTATCGAGGGTACAGACATAGTCATTTATTCTAAACGTTTAGGACGCCGGGTTATCCCGCGGATTACAAATGCCCACGGTTTCATGAATCCGCAGTTATCGTCCATCTATAGATTCCTTTGTTACATGCAACATCAACACGGCGCTTCTGTGCCTGGCTTCTCATGGGGACCGTTGGAGTCGCTGGATTATCTTCCTCGAGTACGCGCGGGCCGATTGGTACTATCGCTGGCGCGCTGGAAGCTTTCAGAAAAGGAAGTGGAGAGCATCGGCAAAGGGGAGGGATCAGAGCGCTTCTCATCTGTTCAAGAGTTACGACGGCTCAGGAAATTGCCGCGCTGGGTCGTACTGCAGGAGGGCGACAATTCCCTTCCCGTGGATCTGGAGAATGCACTGAGCGTCGACGCGTTTGTACATGTGCTGAAACGAGGAACGCAGGCAATCTTGACGGAGATGTATCCTCCACCCGATCAATTGTGCGTATCCAGTGCAGAGGGCCATTTTTACCACGAGTTGCATGTACCTTTCGTCAGGAAACCCCGCAAGCAGGCGGAGCACGGGAAAGCAAGCACAGAGCCTAGAACGGCGGCGGATGTCATTGCATCGGCGGCCACAGCACGCGAAAGTAGGATTATTCCGCCAGGCGGCAATTGGCTCTATATCAAACTCTACGGAGGTAGCGCAGCACTGGATGGAATTTTGACAACCGCCGTTTCCTCTCTGGTTCGAACCGCTACTGCCTCGCGCCTGGTGTCTCGATGGTTCTTCATCCGCTATGCCGATCCTCTTGATCATCTAAGGATTCGCTTCAATGGGGACCCGGCAACCATCATCCGAGAACTTCTACCTCAAGTCTTTGAAAGCTTGAATCCGCTGCTGGCTTCCGGAAAGCTTTTCAAAATTGAGCTCGATACTTATGAGCGCGAGATTGAGCGCTACGGCGGCCTGGAAGGTTTGATAGCTGCAGAAGACATCTTCTTCGCAGACAGCGAAGCCGTGTTGGATATTTTGGCGGAACTCGCCGGGGATGAAGGTCTGGATATTCGTTGGCGGATTGGGCTTATAAGTATCGATTGTTTACTTACCGATTGCGGACTGGACGATCTCACCAAACGCGATACGATGCAGCGCTGGCGGGACAACTTTCAAAGCGAATTTAAAGTGAGTACGGCAGGTAAAAAGCAACTGAGCGAAAAATTCCGAGCGGAACGCCAAAAATTGGAATCACTGTTCAGCGATCCTTCAGACCTGAGCGGTGAGTGGCAGTTTGTGAAACAATCATTGATGCGCCGGGCAGCGAGGGTGAGAGAGCCGATGGTCAAGCTCCGTGCTCTCTCTGCGGAGGGAAAACTGGGAACTGATCTCCTTGACTTGGCTGGGAGTTTTTCACACATGCACATCAACCGGCTGATTCGCTCGGCGCAGCGCGCGCACGAATTAGTTTTGTACGATTTTCTGTTCCAGATTTACGATGGCCGCATCGCGAAAAAAGCCCGGCTTGCGTCTGCGCTCCAGACTGCTTCTGGCCACTGAAATATAGGCGCCAAAGCTTGATCGGTTCGTGCAGAATCGGGGAGGAGAAGATCGGAAGGATGCGAAAGTGGCTATCTAACCATTCGCCAGGTGCAACCCACTCTTCAGCTCCGAGGGCCGCTCCAGGTCTACTCGCTAGGAATTTTAAAGGGACAAACTTCAAGCCGCTTTTCCTCCAGCCGATTCCTTCCCCCGTTTAATGAGTGGGGAAAGAAGGTCGGATGCGTGGAATCGAGCTACCATCTTTTCTCACTGGGTGGGCGCCATTCCGCTCAGCAGAGCGGCTGTCCGGTCAATCCCAGCAATCGGTGGTTCAGCGCGCATCGCAGACGTTGGCCGTCCTACTGAGCATGAGCGAGCAGAAACTGGAAGGCGGCCTGGAAACAGCCTATTTTCACGATTGGCAGAGTGATCCATTTTCACGGGGCGCTTACAGCTACAGCAAGGTCGGTTCGGATGGAGCGCAACAAGTACTGGGCGCTCCGGTTGAAAATGTTCTGTTCTTTGCGGGAGAAGCGACCGATGTTTCCGGGCACAACGGCACGGTTCATGGTGCCATCGCCAGCGGATATCGTGCCGTCGAAGAGATTTTGCAACGGCGAAGGTGACTGCAACAGTTCAATATTCGTCCTGGACAATCAGGCAAACACTGTAGAAATAGCGTCGAAATTCAGTATATATCTACCTAGGAGCTCTGAAGTATCATCCCTCTTCTGTGTTTTCGGCGGGGTTCCCATCGACTGTAGGTCCGGTACTAGAAGCTATGAGTTCGCTGAGTATTCTTGTCGTTGACGATCATGAAGTAGTGCGGCAGGGTATACGCGCTTTGTTGGCGTCGCGCCCGGGCGGGTCTGTCTGTGGCGAAGCCAGCGATGGCGTCGAGGCGGTTGAAAAAGCGAAACGATTGTGCCCGGACGTTGTGGTGATGGATGTCTCCATGCCCCGAATGGACGGGATTGAAGCGACCCGTATCATTCGGCGAGAAGTGCCTCGATCCGATGTGATTATCGTTAGCCAGAACGATCCCGTTCTTATGCGGAAGGCAGCAGTCGAGGCAGGGGCGAAGGACTTCATAGAAAAGTCAAGAATCGCGCAAGACCTGTTAAGAGCAATCGAAGCTCTTGTGAAGAATGGAGTGGGCGATGTGAGACGTGGGCAGTCTGACCTAACGGCCGATCCGGCCGTTCCTATCAATCTTGTCAAAGTCCGCGGCACCGAGCTGTTGGCCAGCGATACTCGTGAACGGTACCGCCAAAAGATCGCGCGAATCACTTTGGATTCCATGGTACAGTTCGTCGGCCTTCTGGATGCTGCGGGGACCGTCCTCGAAATCAACCACATCGCGCTTGACGCCGTGGGAGTGAAACTCTCCGATGTTGAAGCGAGGCCGTTCTGGACTACTTTCTGGTGGCAGGTCTCCTGTCGAATGCGTTCAAGTTCACGTTTGAGGGTGAGATCGAAGTTTCGCTGCGTCAGATCGATTCCTTTGCGGAGATGACCGTACGCGACACCGGCACGGGCATTCCGGTGGACGAGATCCCTCGGCTGTTTGAGCGTTTCCACCGTGTAGGAGGCGCGCGCGGACGTTCCTATGAGGGCAGCGGGATCGGCCTCGCGCTGGTACAGGAGCTGGTCAAATTGCACGGTGGCAGGGTACGCGTTGAAAGCGAAGTCGATCGCGGCAGCTCCTTTATCGTTACCATTCCTTTGGGCAAAGTTCACTTGCCGGCCGATCGCATCGGCGGCGCACGCACCCTGGCCTCAACTGAGGTACGTGGTGAGGCGTATGTGCAAGAAGCTCTTCGCTGGCTGCCCGGGCGCCAGACCGTCTCCGACGGCGTTCAAGTTGCGTCTCTACCTTCATCGTCGGAATCCCGCCAGCAGTCGATCCCGCACTCGGCGCAACGGTCCCGCATTCTGCTCGCCGATGACAACATCGATATGCGCGAGTATGTGCAGCGACTCCTGTTTGAACAATACGAAGTGGTTGCGGTTGCCGATGGCGAATCGGCTCTGGAGACCGCCCGGCAGGTCCGCCCGAATCTCATCCTGGCAGATATCATGATGCCGCGATTGGATGGCTTCGGACTGTTGCGCGCGCTGCGTGCCGATCCAGAATTACGTAATATCCCGGTCATTCTTCTTTCCGCCCGGGCGGGAGAAGAATCGCGCGTCGAGGGCCTGGACGCCGGTGCTGATGATTATTTGATAAAGCCGTTTTCCGCCCGTGAACTGCTGGCTCGCGTCAGGTCGCATCTCGCAATGGAAAAAACTCGTCGCGAGATGGCGGAAAGGGAACGCGAGCTGCGCGCGAAAGCAGAGCTGGAACGCAACCAGATCCGTGAGCTTTTTATGCAGGCTCCCGCCGCAATCGGATTGCTTGCCGGCTCGGAGCATCGCTGGACATTCGTAAACGCCGAATACTTGAGAGTGACCGGTCGCGATCGAGTAGAGCACTTCATTGGCAAGACGATTCGTGAGAGCCTGCCCGAACTGGAAGGGCAAGATTTTTTCGAGCTGCTTGATACCGTGTACAGAACCGGTACCCCACACGTCGGCACCGCGGCGAAAGCGCTTCTCAATCGAAGTAAAACGGGCCAGCCTGAAGAGTCATACTTCAACTTCGTTTACCAACCCCTGCGTGATCTCGAAGGAAAAGTAGAAGGAATATTGGTTCATGCAGTCGAAGTCACTAATCAGGAAATCACCAGACGAGAAATCGAAATACGCGAGCGCGCAGCCAGCCTTCTCGCCGCCATTGTGAACTCTTCGGACGACGCGATCATCAGCAAGAATCTCGATGGCACCATCACCAGTTGGAACACCGGTGCCGAGCGGCTGTTCGGCTACACCGCCAAGGAAGCCATCGGCCAGCATATTACCCTGATCATTCCCCATGATCGATGGAATGAGGAAGACAAGATCCTTGAGCAAGTTAAACGCGACCAGCCTGTCGATCATTTTGAAACTCTCCGCCGGCACAAGGATGGGACGCTGCTCGAACTTTCCCTTACGATCTCCCCGGTGAAGGATGCCGTAGGCCGCATCGTCGGCGCATCGAAAGTGGCGCACGATATCGCGCAACGAAAGCAGATTGAGCAAGCGCTTTCGGAACGAGCGCTATTGCTTGACTTGAGCAATGACGCAATCCTTGTGCGCGACGGGTCGGACCATGTTACGTATTGGAACAAAGGCGCCTCTGAACTCTATGGCTATAGCCGCGAGGAAGCCGTCGGTCACCTGACGCATGAGCTGTTGCATACCGAATTTCCCCAGCCGCTGGAGCAGATTATCCAACAACTTCACCGCGAGGGGCGCTGGACCGGTGAGCTCATTCATCGGCGCAAGGACGGCACCCAAATCGTAGTCGCCAGCCGTTGGGCGCTCGATCGGGATGATCGCGGGAATCGGAAACGTATTCTCGAAACCAACAACGACATCACCCAGCAGAAGCATAGCGAAAAAACACTGCGCGAAAACGCGGAGCGCCTTCGTACGCTGTCCGATAACCTTGAAATCCAAGTACGTGTGCGGACCGAAGAGTTGGAGCGGCGAAATGCGGAAGTCCTCCAGCAGTCCGAGCAGCTCCGGGAGCTATCCAACCGCCTGCTTAAAACACAGGATGACGAGAGACGACATATCGCGCGCGAGTTGCACGACAGTGCCGGTCAACTGGTAGCGGCCCTCGGTATGAATCTTGCCGGTATCAACCGGCACGCGAGAGAAAATCCAATGCTTGCCGAGGCTCTGGAAGACACGCAAAACCTGGTACAACAGCTCAACAAAGAGATTCGCACAACGTCTTACCTGCTGCATCCTCCCCTACTGGACGAAAACGGCTTGCCGCAGGCGATTCAGTGGTATATGCAGGGTTTGATGGAACGCAGTGGCCTGGACATCGAGTTCGACATTGCCGGAGACTTCGGTAGGCTCCCTGCCGACCTTGAACTGGCCATCTTTCGAATCGTCCAGGAATCCTTAACGAATATTCATCGTCATTCCGGAAGCAAGACGGCAACGATTCGTCTTTCCCGCGGTATCCACAGTGTTTTGCTTGAAATTCAAGATCACGGTAAAGGGATCTCGGCTGAAAAACTGGCTGCGATTAGAGCCCAGCGCACCGGCGTCGGTATTACCGGGATGCGTGAGCGCGTCCGACACCTCAAGGGTGAAATGGATATTCAATCGAATGGCGCCGGTGCCACAATCATGGTTACCCTGCCGTTACCCGCGGCTCCCGAGTCCGGATCAGAGGCCATACAGTCATCCGAGGCTATTAAGTAAAAAACAAGTTTGGGGCAGTAGTGGGCAACTGCGGGTAACACGGGGAAATGAAAGATGGAGTTGATGCTTTAGAACGTGCTGGCCAGGGACGTAGCCTACTGCGGCTTCGCGGGTGGGCGGGTGTCTACCTGAATCGCGGAAGGGTTGCTGGTTTTCCCTACGTCGACCCAAACTTCACCCAGCCGGCCATCGGAATCAGAGCTGAGGATCGTGCGCTTCTCGTCCGCGACACCGCTCCCGCCGGGTTTCACGATATCGATTGTTTTCTGCGCGACGCGGAGACCATTGCCGGGATCGCCAGGATTCGCCCGCTCGATTTGCCGCGTGGTGCTATGGCCGCCCGCGGCGGCATTCTGCTCAACCGTGGTTTCGCGCTGGACAAGCTGCAGACTATCGTTGCCGGCTTGACCTGGAACGTTGGTCGAGTAGGTTTCGACTGTGTCGCGTTTTTCTCCCGAGCCGATCCCCTTCTGCTTGCTGACCGTTCGCTCGACCAGCGAGAGATTGCCATTCCCATCGAGCCGGAAGACACGCTCGTCTTTGCTGCGCATCGGGCCGTTTTCTTGTTTGCTAGTTCCTTCTCTGACCTCGCTGAGCTGCCAGCGTCCAGTCCCATCGGAGAGTAGGGTGGACTTTTTAGAATCGATTGTACCGTCGCTGCTTTGCGTCTCTCGTTGTTCGATCCGCACCGCCGGAGCAAAACCTCCGTTCATGTCAGGAGTGAGAACTGTAGTGGTCGTCTCCCGCACACCGGGACTCAACTGCTTCGAATCCTCCAACTCGCGCTGCACAACTTGTAGTGCGCCGTTGGCGTCAGGATTGGAAACCGTGCGAACTACTTTCTGTTCACCGCCAGCAAGGCTACGCGACTCTTCCTGTCTCTCCTGAATCAGAGTCCGCTCACCATCCGGACCTCGTGCGAACGACCGCTCGACGTTGCGCACGGTCGTGTCGTTGACGCGCCCAGATTCCTTTTCCGTGTCTGAATAGAGCACGTACCGCCCATCGGGACCCAGGGTTTCGACTAACGTTCGATCGACGACTCTACCGTCAACTACCGTATGAGTTTCTCTGGTGCGAGTGGGATTTATCGCTCCGTTCGGGTCCTGCTGCTGACTGCTGGAGGTCCAGGACTGGTTTTCAGAAGTATTCTGCGCCAGACAGAGTCGCGCGAGGCCAAAGAGCATCACTGAGAAGACCACCGATGATTTCAGCAGTCGGCGAATGGTCATAAGTTGGAATTCTCTTCTTGCTCCCATTCAATATATACCTCCGAATATGCTCGGGCTCGTCAGAAAAACACCAAGTCAATGAAAGCTGAGAGTCGCCGGGTGTCTCAGAAGGGTTGTTAATAAATCGCCATATCGCTCGTGGCCCCGGTCGAAATGTGTAATCGCCCGATTCGTCACTTGATGACTCTCGTTCCGAGGAGACGAACTTGAGGCGTTTTGTGAGCGTGCCCTCGAATCAATCGCAAATCACCCAATTGTGAATGCGCAGAGATTGTCATGGAGCCGTTGCGGCGTGAATTAATTGCAGAAGTTGCTTACGATCACATGCAGCAAGATCGCTTCTGGCACACAGCGCAATTCCGCCGATGGCGAACCGACAAAAAGCTCGGCGATTGCACCTACGCCCAGCGTTGTTCCTCCTCAGGAACTGGCAGCGATTTTTACACGGGGATCGACCGCGTATCATACGTACTGTTTTATTGCACAGTAAGCGAAACCGTTGTGCTGTGCTGCATCCCACCGGAGCTTCCGCTCACGGTTATGCTGTAAGTGCCACCCGGAGTTCCTGAGCTGCCAACAGTCATTGGACTCTTGCTGCCAGCGCTGCTGCAAGCTCCATCCATCAAGCATGCGCCGAGCAACAAGCATGCGAGACAGAAGCTCATGAGCTTTCCACGATTCGGCGTCTTCCATCCCGCTCCGCCCAGCAATATCGCCGGGATTACCAGCCCGAGGGCGAAGAACCTGCCCGAACCGTGCTCCATGGCTGGAGCGAGCGCGGACTGAGCCCCGCTGGTGTTGATCGTCAACATAGAAATCCCATTGCTGTTCGCAACCGAGATAGCTCCCAGCGAACAAGTTGGCGCGGGACTTACGCTGGTCGACACACTACAGGTCAAGGCAACCGCACTCGGGTTTAATCCGCCCACTGGCTTGATTGTGATCGTCGAGGTCGCTGACGCTCCCGGACTGACAGAAGGAGGTGTCAAAGTGCCGGGTGAGACGCTGAAATCCGGCGCTACTACCGCCAGGCTTACGGCGGTTGAGATGCTGACGTTGAAATTGCTATCACCGCTGTATGCCGCCGAAATGCTGTGCGTTCCTGCCGCAAGTGAGGAGGTCGAGAAACTTGCCGCATCCCCGCCGCTGAGCGCAGCGCTGCCAAGCTGCGTGCTGCCGTCCAGGAACATCACCGTGCCTGACGGAACGCCCGCGATGCCAGGAGCCACTGTAGCCGTAAAGCTAACCGCCTGATTCAGGTTCGCCGAACTGATAACCGAACTTAAAGCCGTGGTTGTATTTGCCTTTTGCACTATCTGAGGCAAGACCTGCGAAGTGCTGCCGCCGAAATTCGTATCGCCGCTGTAGACGGCACTAAGGCTGTCCGTACCAGCGGTCATCATGGCAATGGTAAACATCGCCACTCCGTTTGCGTTCACAGGCGAGCTGCCGAGAGTAGCGTTTCCGTTCAAAAAGGTAACAGTTCCGCCAGGAGTGCCGGTAGCAGCGGAAGTCACTGTCGCTGAGGCCATGATGGATTGTGCGAAAGTCGAGGGATTGCTTGAGGAACTTAGTACGACATTCGTGCTCGCCTTTTGCACTACCTGACTAAGCACCGACGAAGTGCTCGGGTCGGAGTTCGCATCTCCACTGTAGACCGCCGTGAGACTGTGTGTGCCAACACTCAGCGTCGCAGTTGAGAACGTAGCAATACCGCTTCCATTCACGGACGAGCTCCCCAGCCCTGTTGTCCCGTCCATAAACTTTACTGTTCCGGTAGGCATGACGCCCATTCCCGAATTTACCGTCGCCGTGAGTGTAAGCGACTGGCTCATGGACGATGGGTTTGACGAAGAAACTAATGCGGTACTCGTGTTGCCTTCCTGCACCACCTGGCTCAATACGGGAGACGTGCTACCGTTGAAGTTCGCGCTTCCCACGTAAGCAGCCGTAATGTGATGCGTACCGACAATCAGCGTAGCCGTCGAGAACGTGGCGATGCCGCTTCCATTCAACAATGCAGAGCCGAGTGTCGTGGTCCCATCCACAAATGTCACCGAACCGGCGGGTTCTCCCGTCGTATTTGAGGCGACCGTAGCGGTTAAAGTTATTAGCTGATTCGGATTGGATGGGTTCGCGGAAGAAACCAATTTTGTGCTGGTTCCCGCTGCTTGAATCGTTTGAGTCACTCCCACCGTGTGAGTTTGATAGTTGCTGTCGCCGGAATAAACCGCTGAGAGCGCATCGGCTCCGACCGGGAGCGTGCTTGTGCTCACCGAGAATTGCCCGCCTGCCAAAGCTCCAGACCCTATAATCGTGCTCCCATTCTTCACCGTCACGCTGCCTGTAGGCGCAGTTCCATTCGAGACGCTAGCCGAGACAGTCGTCGTGAACGTCACAGAATGTCCGAAAGCGGATGGATTGCCGGAAGATAGAATGTTCATCGCAGTGCCCTGCGCGTTTAGCAGCACGCTCACGGTGTTACTGCCGCCATTGGCCACTGCCAAATCCGGCGTTCCATCCCGGTTAAAGTCTCCCACAGCTGACGAATAAGATAAGTACCCCGCGCCAAAGAGTGCAGGCGCGCCGAACGTGCCGTCACCATTGCCTAACAAAAGACTTACCAGATTCCCTGGAGAACTCCCCAGCGGTGTACTCGTGAGTGCGAGGTCAAGCTTGCCGTCACCGTTAAAATCCGCCGCAACGATCGACGACGGATTTGCCCCCGTCGGATAGGCTTTTACCGTCTGGAAAGATCCATCGCCATTGCCCAAAAGCACGCTGACTTGCTGCGTCTGGAAGTCGGCTACAGCGAGATCCGGAATGCCGTCGCCATTGAAATCCCCTATCACAACTGACAAAGGATTGCCTCCCACTCCAGTGGGGTATGCAACCTGCGGGTTGAAAGTTCCGTCGCCATTGCCAAGCAGAACGCTGGCATTGTTGTCCGTCTCATTCACTACAACCAAGTCGAGTTTTTTGTCGCCGTTGAGGTCCGCCACCGCGACGGATATAGGACCGTGCCCCACACTGTAGTTCACGGCGGCGTTGAACGTGCCGTCTCCCTTGCCCAATAACACGCTCACAGTATTCGCGTGGAAATTCGTTACCACCAAGTCCAGACTTCCATCGCCATTAAAGTCTCCAGTTGCCACGGAGGTTGGCTCGCTGCCGACGGGAAAATCCACATGTTCCTGAAACGTACCATTGCCTACCCCTAACAGAACGCTGACCGTATTAGTGGCATAGTTGGCAATGGCGAGATCGGGAATCTTATCTCCATTAAAGTCCCCCACCGCCACCGAATACGGATAAGTGTCGGTCCCGGTGGAGAAATAACTTGGCGCCTGGAAAGTTCCATCCCCGTTGCCTAGGATGATCGAGATGGAACTGGGACCGCAAGTAGGGAAGGTTGGGCAATTGCTGTCTGTCACCGCTAGATCGAGAAAGCCGTCTCCGTTGAAATCGGCCGTTGCCACCGCGTGCGCGTTAGTGCCGGCGGGATAATCGGTGCGCGCCTGGAAAGTATTATTTCCATTACTCAGGATCACGCTGATCGCATTGCCGCCCGAATTTGCCACGGCTATGTCGGTCTTGCCGTCGTTATTGAAATCGCCCGCCACCACCGCATAGGGAATGTCTCCGGCGCCGCAGTTCACCTGCCCCACAAAGGTACCGTTGCCCTGCCCCCAGAGCACGCTAATTGTGTTTCCATTCCCGTCCGAAACCGCCAGGTCTGTTTTCCCATCGCCGTTAAAATCACCGGCAGTCACCGACGTGGGGAAGGCTCCAGTCGGGTACTCCACGTGGGTTGCAAAGGAGCCGTTTCCGTTGCCCAGCAGAACGCTCACTGCGTTGCCCTGCTGATCCGCGACCGCGATATCCAACTTCCCGTCGCCGTTAAAATCCGCCAGCGCAATCGACACCGGAGTATTCCCCGTGGAGGATTGAATTTGGTTTTGAAACGTACCATCTCCCTTCCCGAGCAGTACGCTGATTACGTTATTGTTGTTGTTGTTCGCTACCGCGAGATCGGGAATCCCGTCGCCGTTAAAATCGCCAACCGCCACCGCCCAGGGATTGAATCCCGTGTTGTACGCCACCTGTGCCCCGAAGGTTCCATTCCCCTTGCCCAACAACACTCCTATAGTTCCGTCCGTCGCGTTAGTTACAACAATGTCAAGATCGCCGTTACCTCTAAAGTCGCCGACGGCAATTCCTTGCGGCTTGTTGCCCGTGGCATAGTCCACTTTGGGCTGGAAGCTGCCATCGCCATTGCCCAGGAAAACGCTCACCGTGTTGCTGCCGGAATTCGTTACCGCAATGTCCAAGTGCCCGTCCCCGTTGAAGTCTCCCACCGCAATACCCTGCGGTGCGTTATCGGTTGCGTAATCCACCTTGGGAGCGAATGTGCCATTCCCTTTACCCAACAAGACGCTGATCGTATTACTGGTCGCATTTGCAATCGCGAGGTCCAGGTTGCCATCCCCGTTGAAGTCTCCTACCGCTGCTGCTTGTGGATTGCTTCCGGTTGGATATTGCGGCGCTTCCAGGAATTGTCCGGCATAGGCCGGGAGAGTTCCGATTAACACATAAAACACAATTCCATAAAGCGCTCGTCTCAACATAAATCCTCCTGCGAAAGCATTCATTAATTACCGGGCGCACGTGCGCCCGCGATGCCGCGAGAACTCAGATGGCGGCAACACTGCCGCAAAATAAACCACACGCTGATCGGGGGAACTACAAGGGGAGTACCGGCTCTACGCGGCCTGGGGGAACTGCTGCCACGCCCGAGCGAAGAGCAGCGTATCCCGGTCCGTTAACTTAAGCAATGACCCATTTGGACTAATCCTCCAAATAAATCTCACCGAGTTGAAACTTGCGCATTTGAGTCTGAATAGAGAAAAAAGGCCCGAACGCGGATTCGGGCCTTAGGGTCAGGAGCACAGCACATGCGAAAAATACCGGGACTTCACTTGCTGCCCGCGCTAGCCACGCTCTGGTTTTGCACCGTCAATTGTTGCTCCACGATTTGACGCAAAGTTGCATAGTCCAATGCGCCGCTCATAAAGTGGCCGTTGATGAAGAAGCTCGGCGTACCGCTGATTCCCAAGTGCGCCCCCTCTTTGTGATCGCGCTCTACCGCCGCCGCTTGCTCGCCGGAATCGAGACACTTATCGAACTCCGTGGCATCGAGCTTCAAGGCCCGAGCTTGAGCCTTGAGTTGATCCACATCGAGTTCCTTGCTGCGGTATAGCTCGTCGTGCAGTTCCCAGAATTTTCCCTGTTTGCCTGCGCAACGTGCGGCTTCGGCCGCCTTCCCCGATCGCGAGTGAATGGGGAAATCTTTATAGGTGAAAGCAACTTTATCGCCCAGATCCGCTTGTAGCTTCTTGACGTCGGCTGCCACTTTCTGGCAGTAAGGGCACTCGTAGTCCGCAAATTCGACGATGGTTACCGTCGCCTTTTGCGGCCCCGTTGTCTGCGCATTTTGCAGATCGACATTGGCTCGAGGCGGCGCCAGGGTTACATACACAGTGCTTTGGACCCGCAACCCGGTAACGTAAGCAGCCCGTACTTTCTCGGTGCGCAACTGACGGATTTTTTCCAATATCTTTTGCCGGACTGCTTCGTAGGGCTGATCGGTTTCCAGACCCTCGTAGTAAACCTTCATTTGATCTTCGGTGGGATCTTTTACCTGCGACTTGATATCCCGGTCAACCAACTGTTCCAGCGTTAGGTTCTCGCTCTTTGCCTTCTGTCCCAGCAGTTTTTTGTCGATAAGATCATTCAGCGCTCTGGTCTCCGCTTGATAGTACTGGTAGTGCGCCGACAGTAGCTTGGCCGACTCTTCCTGCTCCAGTTCAGCCATCGTCACCTTAACGCCGCCCACCTCCGCCACCACGCTGGTGTCATCTTGAGCGACCCCGCGGCCCGCACTTAGCAACAACAGTACGGAACCCAATACTAGAGTTGAAAGATTTCGTAATGCCGACATGAATTTCCCCATCTCTCTAAGGCTAGATTTACTAAGTCGACGGCCAAACACACCTATGCAGGCAGCTACTGCTAGTCACGGTGACATGGTCCTCGAGATGCGCCGCGAAGCCGGGGAGAGGGCATTGCTCGGGTACAAAGGCGCAAGGCGTACTGTACAAGATGCTACGCTGCCCACAAGTCCCCAAGTGCACTAACCCGATATTACTAACCCCGCGACAAACTTCCAGCCGCACTGGATTCAAGCCCAGGGCGCGAGCCGACTATTTTTCCAATAATCCCCGATCGAGTCGACACCCCCATCTTCACCATAACCAGCCGAATAAAGGCTTTTACGGTGTTGGGGCTGATTTTCATGCGCAGGGCGATCTCTTTGCTTGTCAAGCCCTCCAGCAGGAACTGCACGGTTTCCTGCTCGCGGCCAGTCAGACCGAAGCGTGCGGCGATTTCAGCGATCATAACCACCTCATTGCTTTTTCTTTCGAGCATTACGATTAACAATCCATCCGATGAAGCTGTGCCATTCCTGCTGTCGGAGTTCCCGGGTCCTCTGAGTTGGACTGGAAAAGAGCGGCAAAGATAGGTTCGCTTCGCGGAACGAAATTCGCCGATCACTCGGGAAGCCGATCGCCTTTCCACAAGATCGGCGCGGATCTTATTAGCGAGCCACACATCCAAAGAACGAATATTTTCCGGGCGATCCGGAAATGCAAGAATCCGCAGAGCTTCGGAATTGAAAGCAATAACACTCAAGGAAGCGTCAATCACAATCAGGCCGGGACGATCCGGTACTGTATGCATGTTAGTTTTTTCCCCACTTTCGGAGACGGGGCACCAATAGTTGCCGTCCGCCTCAGACGAATTGGCTTGGCCCGTTGAGGTCGCGGTAGACCTCAAGTCTTGTTACTTCACATCCAGGCGCAAGGCACACACATGCTTTTGCGACTGCACTGCTTCGCTCCATTGGTTCGAATGGGACAAACAACTTCCCGGGGGCGGGGAAAGTCATCCTTTTGCACTTCTCCAGAGGGCGTAGGAGAAGCGGGTAAATTCTCGCACAGAACCGTTTAGAGTCAAGCACATCGGTGCCACATCCAGGGGGACATTCGTGCTAGTTCAAAAGGATTAAGAAAACCATGGAAAGTTATGATTCGACTGACTTCCGGACTGTCCCGTCGGCGCTAGGAGTTTGCGAAAAAACTCGATTCTGCTCTTGTTTTTGGGTGGCGCAGCGGTTCACCGCTGCGATAACTAACATGTTATTCAAGCTCTAAGCCGCTGAGCGACGTTCAATCCCGCCAATAGACTTTCCCTAGGCTTGTCGTTGGGAAGGGTGCTTGCCAATTGACCCGGAAGGTCCCAACCTAACCGTAGTTCCCGTTTTCTTGATAGGTGGCTTCCGGTTCACTTCTGGCGAACTTCCCCTCCCGATGGATGCACCCGTTTGCAAAACCGGCTTCGGTCGAACTGCCCTGGGCCCAGATGATGCAACTGCTTTTGGCGCATTCCATATGGTAATTTTTGGGAGAACTTTCCGCAGTAGCAAAAGAACAATCTTGCAGGTATTTCGCAATCTAACTCGAACTCCCCTTCCACCTGGCGGCTGGACAGGAAGCCCTTCGAGCGCGGCTCTGTACTTTGCTATCCACGCTTCGTCATCACGGCAAACGTCGCGGCGATCCATAACACTTCCTCACTGGCGAGGCTTTGTGTATGCCTTATACGCCCATCCCGTGCCCGCAGGCATTCCTCCGAAAGAACTACTTCCTTCGCCCACTAATAGGACACGCCAGGTTTGCTACAATCCGCATGCCGTGTTGTCTCTGTGAGTGATACGCGACCGAGGAATCCGCAATGGCGAGAAGTGTAGCGATTGGTCTTCGACCGACTATCGGCATTTTTCTCTTATTCTGTTGTTCAGCGGGAACGGCTTACGGACAAGAATCCTACTCGAAGCAGGCTACTATTTCAGAAGTCGATGGGAAGGTCCATCTTGTCGCGAATGATTCACGTCCATTAGCGCAGGCCCTGGACGCTCTCCAGCAAAAATACGGATGGCGCGTCAACTACGAAGATCCTCAATACACTTCCAAAGTCGACCTTATCGACGCAAAAGGTTTGCAGGACAAGTCTTCCTATCCAAACGGACAGCATCGCGTACCGAACGGAGGATCTTTTGCTGCCGAACTCGGCGCCGTCCCCGCGGCCCAAGCATCGCTGGACGAAAAGAAAACGCTTCAATCGCTTATTGATTCTTACAATCGATCGAGCAATCCGGGCCGATTCGAGCTCCGTGAGGATCGAACCGAGCAGGCTTTCGATGTAGTGGGCACAGCCGCCCACGATAGCGAGGGCCGAATTGCCCCACAGCCAGTTTTGCTGGATTCATCTATCACAATCGACACCCAGGAGAGAACCTTTTCCGATACGGTCGATCTGATTTGTCAGAAGCTCGCCGAGAAAACCCACGTCCCCATTACCTTCGGAGTGCATCCCCTGGGTCTGGATCGTGTCCATGTGACCGTCGGCGGAAAGGACCTGACCGGCCGCTCGCTTCTCCTCCGCGCAATAGACCCGACCGGCCGCAAACTGTGCTGGCGCCTGCTCTTTGATCCCGACTCAGGTGGCTATTTCCTAAATCTGCAACTGGTAAAACGGCACGAAGGCGAGCCTGGTAGCCATGGCAAGCAATAAATTGTTTTGGGCCCCCGCAACCCTTAGTTGACTGTCCTAGTTAATCAAGCCCGTTTCTAGCGGTCGGAAGCCCACCATCTGCCCTGCAACTACAGGATTTTCAAGCTGCTCCAACTGGCTCCCCGCACAATCTGCGGATTAGCAATATTGGGTTAGTGCATGTGGGGACTTGTAAAGGCCAATGGCGAGGGTAGAGTGCATACGCGCTACTTTCACAGTCCTATAACTCCCCCTAGAGGACGGCGCTATTTCGCAGGAGGAAAAAGAACATGACAAAAAAGGTCGCGGTAGTTTGTAGTTTGTTTCTGGCTCTGATCGCCTTTGCCGGCTTGGCACAGGCTCAGGACGCCTACAAGGTCGATTACTTCTCTAACGCCAATACCGGGGGAGCACCCGATGGCACGCTGAGACTTGACAATCCTGGCGGAGCTGCGGGTGCGAACTTATGCGCGGACATCTTCGTTTTTGATACCAACGAAGA
The DNA here is from genome assembly GCA_963818235.1 of uncultured Acidobacteriaceae bacterium. Classification (GTDB taxonomy): domain Bacteria; phylum Acidobacteriota; class Terriglobia; order Terriglobales; family Acidobacteriaceae; genus Sulfotelmatobacter. The sequence goes on along the minus strand of CAWFRI010000002.1, from coordinate 413,256 downwards.
AATGTCCGAGTGCTGCAGCTGCCTGGAGACTCCCGATGGTTTGCGCACTTTGTCGATCAACAGCGACTTGACGGCGAATCCTCTGACCGGCGTCGTTCTAAACACCGGCGTCATCAAGATTGTTGCTGCCGTCACCAGCGCTGGAGCCTGCCCGGTTCCGACGCACATTGCCACGGTGACCGACGGCGAGATCAAGGGATGGACCACGCACATTCAAAACAGCAATTTCGCCATCACCGAAACTGCCTCCCAGGATTCCTACCTCAGCAGCGCCGAGGAAAGCAAACTGGCCAAGCAGTGCGGTGCGATCGTAGCAGTCGGCAGCGGCAAGGGTATCTGCAGTTGCGGAACTGGAACCGGATCGTAGCTCTAATCCTGTCTAACGGAAGCAGAGTTATAACTTAAACACAGTCGCACGCCGGCCTTCCCACTCTGGCTGGCGTGTTGCTTTTGTACCTGCTTAACATCTGACGAATGGATTCTTGCCACAGGTAGGAAGATGACCCGGGTGGCATCGGCTATTAGTTCGGCGCGCCAATGTGTAAACTCTCAGCGGGTGGGCCGTCCAATGCGGACAGCGTCGCTACCTCCCAGCATTTCCCCGGCCACCTATGCCGACTTACTGAATGGAACTGGCGGTATTCGAAAAAACGTTGTTGGCATTAGAGCCTATAAGCCGGATCGTACCGACCACGATAACCAGAATTACCGCTAACATCACCGCGTACTCTGCGATATCTTGGCCCTCGTCAGACCTGATAATCTTTATCAAATTAGACATGGGATCTCCTTTCTTGCCCAGCGGACACGGGCACTAATCCAGAATAGAGGAACCCCTAGGGTCTCCCGCTTATAGTTCCGATCAAGACCTCCAACCCATTCGATGATTCTGAGTTTATTGTTATGGCCACTAAGCCAGCAACAAGGTTGCTCCCTAACATCCCGTCAAATTCTCCGACCGGCAACTTTGCCCACTATTCCTGAGCGGGTCGAGACCCCCATTTTTGTCATCACCAGTCGAATAAACGCCTTTACCGTATTGGCGCTGATGTTCATGCGCTGCGCAATCTCCTTGCTGGTATAGCCCTCCAGCAGATACTCGACGGTTTCCCGCTCGCGGCGGGTCAGGCCAAACCGTTCAGAGACCTCCCCAATCGAAGTCGCCTCATGGCTTTTCCTCTCGATCATGACAATTTGCAATCTTCCGGAATTAGCTAACCTGTCCTTAGGGTTTGCAACGGGATCAAGCAAAAAGGCTCGACAAAGATAAGTCCTCCTTGCGGATCGAACTTCGCCAGCAATTCCGGACGACAAGTGCCTTTGTACAAGGTTGGAAGGGAGTCTATTAGCGACCCAATTGTCCAGATCGTGAATTTGTTCGGGGCGTTCAGGAAATGTGAGTATCTGGAGTACTTCGGGATTGGAAGCGATCACTCTAAACCCAGCATCCACCAGCATCACACCCCGCGCGGTCGGAGCACTATGCAATTTGTTCCCCTCCAACGACTACAGCTTAGGAGCGAAAGATCACCGCATAGGAACAAACTCGACTGTACCGCAGAATAACCGGCAGGCGACCAAATACGAATCACTTTCGCGGCGATCAACTCGAAACACCCGAGTGTGCGCTCTTCCATCAGGGGGATACTACGATACTCTTTGTCTCTCCAACAAGCGACAATACGGGACATCTCGTGGCACTTCGGGACATCATATCAACTTATAGTTACACCGAGGCTATGCAAGGGCCGCCATGCAGCTTTGCCTTCGCGCTAATGAAGTACCCGTTCGCTATGAAAGCGGCGGCCCGCTTGAAAGTCGATGGGTCAGGGCAGATCGAAGGTGTAAACATTGAAATCTTCGGAAGCCGTATAGACGGTGCCATTCACAACCGCGACCCCAGAGAGTACAGATTTGCCGGTTTTGTAACTCCAGAGTTCCGCGCCGGTGGCGGCATCAAGAGCGTACACCTTGCCATCATAAGATCCGATATAAAGCACGCCGTTTGCAATTGTGGGGGAAGAATGCACCACATTGCCCGTGGTGTAATTCCACAGCTTTGCACCCGTCGCGGCGTTCAGCGCGTAGACATTAAAGTCGTCGGAGCCAAAGTAGACCACACCGTTCTCGACTGCCGGCGAAGACAGTACGTCACCTCCTGTCGTGAACTGCCATAGCTTGGCGCCGGTTTTAGCGTTCAGCGCGTAAAAACTGTTGTCGCGAGATCCTACGTAAACGACGCCGTTCACCACCGCGGGCGAGGACTCGATGGTGAGCCCGGTCAGGAAGCTCCAGCGCTTGGCCCCGGTGGCAGCATTCAGCGCATAAACGTTGTGATCCCAGGAGCCAACATAGACGACTCCGTTCACCACCGCCGGCGACGAGTACTTAACGGAGTCGCCCGTCGTGAAGTTCCACAACTTGGTTCCAGTGCTCGCATTCACCGCGTAAACGTTGTTGTCTTCTGAGCCGGCATAAACGACTCCATTGACCACGACGGGCGAGGAATAGAAACCATCGTTGGCGATGAAGGTCCAGATCTTCTCTCCAGTGGTGGCGTTGAACGCGTAGAGGTTATTGTCGTCGGCGCCGAAATAGACAACGCCATCTACGACGGCGGCGGAAGACCGCGCGACTCCGTCCGCGGTATAGCTCCACACCTTGGCGCCGGTGCTGGCATTCAGCGCATAGAAAGTGAAATTGTCGGCGCCTACATAATCGATCCCGTTCACAACGGTGGGTGTGCTGTAGAAGCCGGCGGATGCGGTGAATGTCCACTTCAACGTAAGCCCACCGACGGTGGTTGGACTCAATATAGTTTCCAACGGATTTACGCCATCATGATTCGGAGCAAAGCGGTATTGCAGCCAATTGGTGTGAGTGCCGGGAAGTTCGGCGCTCGTTTTCGGATTATCTGTTTGGCTCGAGCCGAGACCAGCAAGCAATAAGATCGCGATGGCGAGCAGGTAGCCTCGCTGGCCAAAAACAAAGATTTTTTTTGTCTTACTTGCCATACTGGTCTCCTTAAATTCGATGGATGATTTCTACTAACAAAGCCAACTCTGCTGTTGCCGTGTGCGGAGCACTGCCACTCTTGTCTCCGCTCATGAGAAACAATCCGTGACAAACTATCCGCGACCAACGTGCGCAGAACTCTATCTCCGAGCGCGAGGCTTGTCAATGTGCAGATAATTGCGCAGTTTGAAGGCGATCCGGATTGCACTTCTGCTTGCAGACGTGATCCAAACATGGTGCGGTGTTAGACTCCGAGCGGAAAGAACCACTTATGGAACCGCCAATCAGTTTCTTCCTTCCGGGAGCATCGGGAAATTTGTTTGCTATGTATTATCCGCCCACGGAAACTGGGCTGGATTCTGGAAGTGTTCTGTACGTTCATCCTTTTGCCGGCGAAATGTTCGCGTCCCGCAACATCATTTCAGCGTTAGCCAGAGATCTCGCCATCGCAGGCGTGGGAGTTCTGACGGTTGATTTATATGGCTGTGGTGACAGCGGTGGGGATTTCAGCGATGCACGGTGGGAGATCTGGCGGTACGATTTGGCGGCGTCAGTCCATTGGCTACAGGCACAAGGGCAGGATCGGATCAGTCTGTGGGGATTGCGATTAGGCGCTTTGCTGGCCATGGATTTTGCCGTTCGATCGCAAGAGACCTATGAACGGATTGTCTTATGGCAGCCGGTCCTAACCGGCCGGAACACGTTGACCCAGTTCTTTCGCATGAATCTGGACGAAGCGGACAGAGGACTGCCCGCGGGACAACTGACCGACGCAGAGCTGCGCAAGAGTCTGCCTGCCGCGCAGAACGTAGAAGTCGCGGGCTATGAATTGTCCGGGGAGCTTATTCTCGCTATCGATCGGATGGAAATCATGCCTCTGGCGAAATCGGTGTCCGGGCCGATTCACTGGACGGAGTTTGGCGAACACGTTGAAACTCCGTTGCACGCAGATAGCTTGCGTGTAATCGAAGAATGGAAACGAAATGGAATTCGTGTGACCACGCAAAGAAGAGTTGGCAGGCCATTCTGGTTCTTTCCTCACAGTATTGATCCCAGAAGTTTGGCGGCGGACTTGAAGACGATATTTTGCGCGGAGCAGGTTAACGAAAACAGAGGATGGTCAGCGGGGAAATGAAGACACTCGAAGTGCCGCTAAGTTTTTTGTGCGGCAAAAACGGAGTGAGACTTTACGGTATTCTGCACCAGCCTGAGAAGCCGTCGCGATGCGGGTTGTTGATCGTGACTGGCAGGCCTGCGTTGCGTGCGGGCAGGCATCGGTTGTTCGTCCTGCTGGCGCGGGCGTGGGCCGAGGCGGGGATTCCCGTGATGCGATTCGATTTCCGTGGTACGGGAGATTGCGAGGGCGAGATGGGTACGCTGGACGATACCTCCGAGGACATCGCCAGCGCGATTGATGCATTCCTGTCGAATATGCCGGGGCTGGAAGGAGTCGCAATGTGGGGGCTGTGCGGAGGAGCAGCGGATTCCATCTTCTACGCTCCCAAAGATCCGCGAGTGATGGGGATTGCGATGGTGAATCCCTGGTACTACGATGCGCGCGTGCAAGGGCTAACAATCATGCGGCGATACGGGTCGGCTGGCTTGGGGAAAGTTTCTCGATGGCTGCGAGCCGCTGGTAGCTCGATTCGCGGGAACGCGGGAACGGCAGATAGTTTGGAGAGGCAGACCAAGTCATCTGGAACCAGCCAAGATGACGAAACAGATGGCGGAAATATTTCCGAGGCCGCTGTGCCGCGCGCCAGTGCAGCAATCGACGCAGCCTACGCCTCGTACCGGGTTCCTAATCTTGCCCAGCGAATGGCCAATAATCTGGAAGAGTTCAAAGGCGGTGTTCTGTTGATCCTGAGCGGACAGGATACGGGCTCGCAGGCATTCAAGCACGCAGTGTCGATTTCAAGGCGGTGGCGGCGCTTACTCTCCGCGCCGCGCATGCAATCGCATGAATTGCCTGAAGCGAACCATAGCCTGCGGCGTCCAGAGTGGCGCGCCCAGGCAACGGCGTGGACGATAGCGTGGCTACGCCAACTCGAAGCCCAACGTCATTAGACCTTCTGACCTAACGAAACGCCCGGACGCGCTCCGCCATGCCGGCAACGGTAGGCACTTCGAACAAGCTGGGTAGAGGAATCTCCACATGAAAAGTCGCGCGGAGCAAAGCCAGCAGCTGAGCGCCGAGAATAGAATGTCCGCCGAGCGCGAAGAAATTGTCATAAATTTCTACCCGCTCTACACCCAGAAGGCATCGCCAAATCTCGGCGACACCCGCTTCCACGTCGTCGGTGGGAACGGAGAAATCCGTAGCGACAGCGGAAGATACATCGCTGCGATGCGATGCATCGGTTCCTCGCATCGCCGTCTCTGGCGCAGGCCGCGAAGCGACCGTCACATGCGAAGATTGCGGTTGGGCATCTACCCAATGCCGCTTGCGATCAAAGGCATAAGTCGGAAGCGGGATTCGATACCGCTTTTCGTGACGCCAGAAGCTGGCCCAATCGATCTTACTTCCGCGTAGCCAGAGCTGGCCCAATGCTAGAAGCATGGATTCCAGCTCCGATGCGCACTCGTCCACGCCAGACAGCGACGAAAGAACGGCGTGCCCACTGGCTGCTGCCGGGTGCTCCTGCAATATCGTCGCGAACGTGCGGCCCGGACCAACTTCGAGGAAGATGCGATTCGAAGCTGCCGTCAAACAATCGATTCCCTTCGGAGATCCTTCGTCCCGACCAAGCTGAAGATTCCAATAATTCAGATCGGTGGCTTCTGCCGCTGTGATCCAGGTTCCGGTCACATTCGAGACGAACGGAGTTTTTGGTGGCGTAAGATCGATCTTGAGTTCCCCTTGCTCCGCGTGGCATTGCTTCGCCAGCAACCACAATGCTTCTTCCAGCGAGAAAACTCCTGCGACGCAAGCGGCTACGAATTCTCCGACGCCCCACCCCATCATCGCTTGAGGTTGCACTCCCCATTTCATCCAGAGTTGAGCCAGGGCGTACTCGACTACGAAGGTGGCCAAGTCGGTGACTTCACGGTTCATGAGCTCTGGGCTGAAGTCGCCCCTCTGAGCCGCAGCCGGGTAAAGCAAGCTGCGGAGATCGAGCGGGAGATGAGCGCTCAACAGTTCCGAGCAGCGTTCAACGTGCTGGCGAAAGTCCGGTTCCGATTGATACAACTCTGAGCCCATGTTTGCGTGCGCGGCATTGCGCCCGGGGAACAGGAAAACGACGAAGCGTTCCGTTGGGGGCTTGGTTGCTCTTAGAGCGCGGCGTTCATCCATGGCAGCCAAGGCGCGGGCTGCATCTTCCGCGTCTTTAGCAATTAAAATTTGCCGCTGCGCATATTCGCGCCTGCCGATCTGGCAGGTGTAAGAGAGATCGGCAAGATTGAGATCAGGATGGTCCCGCAAGTGCGATGCAAAATTAGCCGTGGCAGCTTGCAGGGCTGACTTTGATCGAGCCGAAAATAGCAATAGATGATGAGAGCGAAGCGAAGAACAATTCTCGTGTGCCGGCGCCTCCTCGAGAACAATGTGAGCGTTGGTCCCGCCGATTCCAAACGAGTGTACTCCCGCGCGGCGTGGGCTTTTGCCCGATGGCCAGGGCCGAAGCTCGGTGTTGACATAAAAAGGGCTGCTTAGGAAGTCGATCTTAGGATTCGGTCGTGTGAAATTAATGCTGGCAGGAATCATCCGATGCTCAAGTGATAACACCGTTTTTATTAAGGCAGCTGCGCCTGAGGCGGTATCGAGGTGTCCGACATTCGATTTCACGGAGCCTAGCGCGCAAAAATTGTTCTCGTCGGTGGACTCACGATAGGCTTTGGTAAGAGCGGCGCACTCGATGGAATCTCCCATGGGAGTGGCGGTTCCGTGCGCCTCGACGTATCCGATGGTGCGGGCATCGATCCCTGCCATGGCGTGCACCATGGCAACCACCTCCGCCTGCGCGTCCAGGCTGGGCGCGGTATATCCCACTTTCACGGAGCCATCATTGTTAATGGCCGTGCCCCGGATAATGGCCCGAACGCTGTCTCTATCGGCAATGGCGTCTTCCAATCGCTTTAGAACAACCAGGCCCACGCCGTTGGAAAATAGAGTGCCGCTGGCTTCTGCGTCGAAGGAGCGAGTATGGCCGTCGCGGGAAAAAATTTGGCCTTCCTGATGCACATAGCCGGCATTCTGCGGCACGCGAATGGCAACTCCTCCGGCCAGCGCCATGTCGCACTGACGGGCCAGCAAGCTGTCGCAAGCCAACGCAACGGCAACCAGCGAAGTCGAACACGCGGTTTGCACTGCGATGCTGGGGCCCTTGAGATTCAGCTTGTAGGAAACACGCGTGGGAAGGAAATCTTTATCGTTCCCGGTGAAGACGAGAAAGTCGCCAGCGAGCCTGCGGTGCTCAGGATTGGAAAGAAGGTTGAACAGGTAGGTGCTCATCGCACTCCCGGCGTAAACACCGACCGGTCCGGAGCATGTTTCCGGGTCGTATCCGGAGTTTTCCATGGCATGCCACGCGCACTCGAGCAATAGCCGCTGCTGAGGGTCGAGAGTTGCGGCCTCTACTGGACTGAAACCAAAGAATGCGGCGTCAAACAATTCGACGCCCTCAAGCACGCCAGCCGCATTTACGAAATCCGGGTGCTTCGCCGCGCAGGGGCTCAAAAGTGAAACATCTAACTCGGGCTTGGACAAATCTGGTTCGGAACAATCTGGTTCGGGGAAAAAAGAGATGGACTCGATTCCATTTTTCAGGTTGTCCCAGAACTCCGCAAGGTTGCGGGCTCCAGGAAATCGCCCGCTCATTCCAATGATGGCAACCGCATCCAGCGCAGCGGAATCCTGGGAATCACTCATCGCGGCCTCGTTGCTATGATGGCCTTCCGCCGAGACAGTGTCTCTTTTTGTTTTCGCGCACGCTCGGCGATGTGCTGCAACGGACGCTGACCGGGATCATCACCGCTCAGTCGCTTCGCCAGCGCGCTTATCGTCGGATACCGATACAAATCCACGCTTGCGATGTCGCGATGAAAAGCTTCCGCAAGCTTGGTTTGAACTGCCGTGAGTAAAAGAGAATGTCCGCCCACATCGAAGAAGTTATCGTGAATGCCAACGTGGTCAAGTTGTAGAATTTCCCGCCAAACCTGGTGGATACGGGACTCGGTTGGTGTGCCTGGCTGCGCGTCGGAATTCGCCGCGTTCGATTGAATCATCTCCGGCAGCGCATGCCGGTCCAGCTTCCCATTGGGCAAAAGTGGCAATGCCGGAACAACCACGAATGCTGCGGGGACCATATATTCGGGCAGCCGCTCCCGAAGATGCTGCCGTATCTGCGGCACCAACTCCCTGTCAATCGCACTCGGACTCGCGACAATATAGACCACAAGCCGCGCTTCTCCACTGAGGGCGTTCGTCGGTATGACCACGGCTTGCGCTACGGAGGAATGCTGCCGCAGGGCTGCTTCGATTTCTCCCGGCTCAATCCGGCAGCCGCGAATCTTGACTTGATGGTCGTGATCGATGCGGCCGAGTAGCTCGATATTTCCATCGGGGAGATAGCGTGCCGAATCGCCGGTAAGGTACATGCGGCTATTTGTGCCGTCGCTGAAGCTGTGGGGAACAAATTTCTCCGCCGTCTGGGCGGGCTGGTTCAAATAACCTCGCGCCAACCCGTTGCCGCTCACGCATAACTGGCCGGGAACACCGATTGGCAGAGGTTGCAGGTTTCTATCGAGGATGTAAATCTGAGTGTTGGCGATCGGTTTGCCGACTAACACCGTAGCGTCCAAGCTCATTTCTCGAGTATCAAAGTAAGTGACGTCGGCAGATACTTCGGATGATCCGTACAGGTTCAACAGAATACGATTCGGAGCAGCCTCACGAAAGCGGCGAATCAGATTTGGATCGATCGCCTCACCGCTGCTGATCCAATATTTCAAATGAGGGAGACGGCTGGCGATCTGTGAGTCAGCGTCCAGCATGGCTCTAAGCAGAGCCGGCACCAGGACGAGGCGCGTAACTCTATATTTCGCCAGCGCGCTAATCAGTGCGGGTGGAGACTTCACAACCGCGTCCGCGATCATGGCCGTGGGAATGCCGGCGAGCAATGGGCCGAACATTTCCCACACCGAATCCACAAAATTTAAAGAAGTTTTCGCGCAGGCGACTTCGCCGGATTCAAAGGGATACGCGTTCCACATCCAGGCCAATCGATTGACGGCTCCGCGATGCAAACCGAGCACTCCTTTCGGTTGGCCGCTTGACCCCGAGGTGTAAATGACATAAGCCACGTTATCCGGGGAAATCTGGATGATGGGGTTCTCGTCGCTTTCCCGATCCAGTTGTTCCGCCTCATGATCAAGGCAGACGATGTTGACGTCCTCGTCGCGCAATGAGTCCGCCCACAGTTCCTGCGTCAATACAAATTTCAGTTGTGCATCTCGCAGCATGGAGGCAAGCCGCTGACGCGGATATCCGGGATCGAGCGGAACATAAGCTGCTCCCGCTTTGAGAGTGCCTAACAACGCAATCATCAAATCCATGCCGCGATTCAGGCAGATTCCCACCAGCGATTCCGTTCTCACACCGAGGCGAACCAAGTAGTGTGCGAGTTGATTGGCTCGGCGGTTGAGTTCGCCGTACGTGATTCTCGCATCTTCCGCTTCGATTGCAATTGCGTGCGGACTCTTTCGCGCTTGCGCTTCAAAAAGCCGATGGATGCAGGCATCGGATGAATAATCCGCTTGCGTCTGATTCCAATCAACGAGCAACTGCTGCCGTTCGGCCTGCGTCAACATTGGGATCTGCGAAATGCGCCGATCTGGATCTGCGACAACGTTCTCCACCAATGTCCGAAAGTAGCCTTGCATCCGCGTGATAGTGGCGGGGTCGAAAAGATCGGTGCTGTATTCCAGCCATCCGCGCAGACCTTCCGGAGAATCGAACCATGCCAGCGTCAGATCGAACTTGGAGGTTTGGTTGTCCACGGGCAACCAACTGGAGCGGACGCCCTCGAGATCGAGTGCGATCCACTTAGGATCGACTTGATCGATGGTCACTTGAAACAGTGGACTACGGCCCGGAATTCGAGCTGGACGAAGTTCCTCAACTACCCTTTCGAACGGAATGTCCTGATGTTGATAGGCTCCCATGACCACGCTGCATACTTGCTTAAGCAGATCGGCGAAAGTGGGATCGCCTGAAAAATCGGTGCGCAGCGCAATGAGGTTCAAAAATAAACCGATGGAACCCTGCAACTGAGCCCGCTTACGGCCGGCAATCGGAGCGCCCACGACAATGTCGTGCTCGCCCGTGTACCGGTAAATGAGCAACTGCAGAACTGCGAGGAGACCCATGAAGAGAAAGACTCCGCGTTCGGCGCAGAGTGCTTTGAATGCGGAAGTTAGATCCTTAGGCAAAGCAAAGCTTTGGCTCGCGCCGCGGAAGGTCGCAACTGGCTGCCGTTTCCTGTCAGCGGGAAGTTCCACGGCAGCAGCACCGCGCAATTGTTCCTGCCAGTAAGCAAGTTGCGCGTCGAGTCTTCCCTGTAAATATTCGCGATGCCACGCGGACAATTCGGAATACTGAAGCGGCAGTTCGGGAAGCTTCAGCGGGCTCGCCGAGGCGAAGGCGCGATAGAACTGCGCCAATTCGCAGATAAAAATACCCATCGACCAGCCGTCGCAAACGATATGGTGCACGACCACGATAAAGACAAAATCTTCATCGCCCGTTTGCAGAAGCGAAGCACGCACCAGCAATTGGGCGGATAGATCGAACGCATAGCGGGCCTCGTCGAGGATTATCTTCTGTGTCTGCTCTTGCCGCTCGACCTCGGGAAGGCCTCGCAGATCGACGACCCTCAATTTCAACGGAAGACTGCGATGGATGCACTGTACGGGCTCGCCCTCACGCGCGGAAAAAGTTGTGCGCAAGGCCTCGTGGCGCTGGATGATGGCGTTAAGGCCTTGCTCGAGAGCGCTTACGTCGGGACATCCGCTAAGAAGCCATGCAACCGGCTGATTGTAGGCGAGTGTGCCCGACTGGAACTCACAGACATACCACATCTGCTTTTGCGAAGAAGAGAGTGGTGCGAATTTCCTACCTTCGGATTCATGCGGCGGGGAACCGAGCGAAGTGCCATCCTCAACGGGCATAGAGTCCGTGCTGCGCGGTGGAGCGCCGCTCATGAAAGTCTCCTGGCAATTCCAGCACTGCGCCGCCGAGGCGAGGCTCACTGTTAGTGCGCGGAGCGGCGCATGCTCTTACGATTAGTGCCGAGTCAGGCCTGCACGTTCAGACCAGCACCGTCACATCCAGCTTCGACTCGACGTAGCGGAGGATAGCCGCAACGCTCTGAAAGTTTTCGAGCTGCACGTCTTTGTCGGCGACCACAATTTCAAGGTTATCTTCCAGAAAGCCCACCAGCCGGAAGAACTCAAGCGAATCCATGACGCCATTTTCCACCAGCGATTCTTCATCGCTGACGGCTAGGACGCCCTTGGTCTGGGCTGACTCCATTACGAAATCACGCACCGACTGCCTGGCCGATTCGATCGTCTCGCTCATAGTGAATCCCCCTAGTTTTGTTTCATCTCTTGCTCTGTCCCATGCTGCAACTCCGTTGAACCATTGGCCAAGTGAGGATCAGGCTGATGCTGAGCCCACCGGCACAAGGTTTCAAACCTGCCAAAAAGATCGCGCGTGTTCGGGTTCGTCAGCGCCCATCGGTAGCTGCGGCGAACCAACCGTACATTGCCCTCGCTCATACGCTGGCCATGTTTTAGCCATCCGGCCCGCTCAAAAGCTTCACGGGTGATATTTACCGGAAATTCAAATTCCCCGGTGTAATCGAATATCCGTTTCGCGGTCTCCTGCGCGGAAAGACTTCCGGCTTCGAATGCCTCCATCCACGCAACCGCCTGTTTGAAGAACGCAGCGTAATCGGGATCTTCGAAATCGGAGAAAATCGGATCCTTCGCCTCGCTCTTCAAATACTGTTCATCCCTGGTTCGGGTGTAATCGTTCAGCGCGTTCATCAGCCGGAACTCGGCCAAAATTGTTCCCAGCGACCACACTCTGAGCCACGCATTCCATAGATCGAAATCCGCCCACGAGATAAACGATCCGTTTACAAGCTGGTCATTATAGTCGAGAACCCGTTGTTGCAAGCGGTCAATGTGCTTGTAATGTTCTTCCTCGAAATTATTCGTAGCCAGAGAATTCAGGAGCGGATCGATCAGGGCGGAGATGATTTCCACCGTGTTAACCATGCCTCGCGAGAACAAGGGATCGACAAAGCCGGCGGCGTGTGACATCAGGCAATAGCGATATCCGGTACACTGTTTCGACGAATACTGGAGCCGTCCGGTCGTTACCCACGGACGAACCGCGCGCGCATCCGAGAACTGTTCTGCCACGCTCGGGAAGCGTTGCAGAAGCTCCTGAAACTCTTTTTCCGGAGGTCCCGATCTCGGGTAGCGCCGCGGATCAATGGTCAGTCCCACGCTGACCAGAGGGTTCGTCGATCCCGGATGGTTATTAAACGGGATCACCCAGAACCAGCCCCGTTCAAAGCAATGGTGCAAGGTCGATAGATTCCAGGGCAGCGGCATTTTATTTTGTTCTTGCTGGAAAGAAGGAACTTTCACCATGTGCGTAAACATGGTTCGGGAGTGATGTTTCAGGTGGGTGGGAGTTTCGCGCAATCGGAAACGCTGGGCAAGTATGCTTCGGTAGCCGGTTCCGTCCACGACATAGCGAGCCTTGATTTCTTCGCTTTCGGCGGTCTGAATAGCGACACCTTGTTCGCCAATCTCGACCGATTTCACCTGGGTCTTCTGCATCGGCACCGCGCCGTATTGCACCGCGAGGTGGAAAAGATAAGCGTCAATATCCTGCCGGAACCAATGGTTTTCATCTTTCGAATTCGTGCCGATCTGAAAACCTTCGCGGGAATCGTAGGGCTGTCCGGGACGCTGATAGACAAATCCGAAGAATCGCTTCAGTCCCGCCGTGGTACAAACGTGTTTCGGAAGCCGTTCGGGATATGCAATGTGCTCGATTTCCGGCATGCCGAAGCGCTCCGCCAGCAGCGAGATCAGCAATGAGGTATGCGGAGTGGTCGATTCTCCGACGGCGAAGCGAGGGTGAACATCTTCTTCGAGGATGACAACGCTGACCCCCTGCTTGGCCAGAATCGCGCCCAGCATGGATCCGGACAGGCCGCCGCCGAGTATTGCCACATCGAATATTTTCGCGGAATTCTCAGCCATCATTTACTCACTCAGTTCTGTTCGCTCACTTCTCCGGCGCACTTCTAAAATCGGCTCAATGCTGCACCAGCGCCGCGCCCCACGAAAATCCCGCTCCGTTCGTGACTAACATCACCAGGTCGCCTTCGTGGATGTGGCCTTCATCGAGGGCGTCCACGTAATCGATCACCATGTCGGTCTCCTGCAAGTGGCCATGCCGCTGCAATCCGTCCATAAAAACTTTTTCCGGAGGGATTGTGAAGGCTCGGCAAAATGCTTTCTGGTCCCAACTGGAGAACGTGGGATAGACGTAGTACTTTACGTCTGAAGATTTCTTGCCCGCACGCTGCAAGGCTCCGCGAATAACTTTCCGGAACATAAATAAATTCGTGGGAATCACTTCTGTATTGAAGCGTCCAATGTCGCCGGCTACGTGCATCCAGGTATGGTCTTCCGGATGCTGCGGATCACGATTGGGAAATCCGGGAACCCACCACACGTCGTGCAGCTTCCCCGCAGTAATGACGTCGACGGAAAGAATTATGCGCCGGTCGTGATTTTTCTTGAGCAGCACCGCTCCTCCACCGTCGCACACGACTGTGATGGGATAGTAATTATGATTCAGCGCCGGAACCTTGTCGCCGGCAAACAATAACGCAAGGTTCATGTTGTCGTTGGTCGACATCAGGGAACAAACCGACTTCAAAGTTTGCTGGTAACTGGCGCAGCCACCGGTATTGATGGCCGTCGCAAAGGCGCGGGTGGCGCCGAGTTCTTTCTGGATGTAACCGGCTGCGCTCCAGGTAGGCGCGATGTAATCCTCTGGGATGCTGGTGAAGCCTACAATTACGTCGATCTCGCGGGGATCAATCCCGGCTTTTTCAACCACGCGCCGGCACGCCTTCAGCGCGACGCTTGACGCGGACTCCTCTCCCGCGACATGCACCGCTTCAATTCCGATGTCACGCTGAAAATCGACATTGGCGGCCAGCGCCATCTCCGGCGTCTTCTCGTCCCGAAAAACTTCGGTCAAAGGCTTTCGTTTTGGCGGCAAATAGTAAGCCGCCTCCAGAATGCCGATCTTCGCGAACATAATTCGCTCCCCCAAAAGCGACGACGCCACAGCAACTACCAACCTAAATACGAATCAGGTTTACTCCCGCCATAAAGCCCATTCCGTGCGAGCAGATAAGAAGGTAATCTCCCTCACTCACCGCCTCGTGCTCCGTCAAAGACATATAGTTCAGCACCAGATCGTTCCCCTGCAAATGTCCGTGCGTCGCAAGATTCGATGTGCAAATCTGCTCCGGCCTAAGCCCAAAACTTTCTCGAAATGCCTTCTGGTCTTCCAAAGAAATATTGGGATATACCACATACCTGACATCCTCAAGCTTCAATCCCACGCGATCAAGCAGCTTTGTCGCCAGCTGTCGCATGGTCGCGGCCTTGGGCGCCCGGTCATAGCGCGACTTGTCGAGCACCATGCGGTAAAGCGCAGGATCTTCCGGATTCGCCAGACATCCTCCGGGGATGTAATAGACGTCATGATTGGCGCCATCCGATAACAACTCCGTGCCCAGCACCGTCCGGCCCGGCGCACCGCGCTGTAGCAGAACTGCGCTGGCGCCGTCCCCCATTACGCTAACGGGCGATGCCGGATTCAGCACACGGTTGCCAGGGATGGTCACATCTCCCGCAACCAGCAGAGCGTATTTCATCTTCTCGTCCGCCTCGAGCATGGCCGACGCAAAGTTGAGCGCCACCAGGAAATTAGTAGACCCTCCGCCACTGAAGCCGACGGTGAAAGCTTTCTCGGCTCCTACTTCTTTTTGCACCTCGCCACTCATGTTCCAGACGGGAACCATCCACTTCTGCGGCAAGATGGTGTAGTCCACAACCATATCAACGTCCGCACCTGAAACACCGGCCCGGGCCAAAGCCTCGAGGGAAGCGGCAACCGCCAGTTCGGAACCCTTATGTCCAATGCCAACCGGAACTTCTTCGATGCCGAGGCGCTCAATAGTCCCGGCAGGCAAATCCAAACCTTCGTCGCGAAAAAGCTCTCGCGCACTAAGGCGCTGTTCGGGAAACTGGCACGCGGCCGACACTATTCCGGCTTTAGTTGGATCCATGGTGCTCATTGCAGCAGTCGAACAATCGAGGGGGAAAGAAAAACGTCCGGTGACAGTAAGGCAAAAGCCCTCTGCTGTCAAGGAGAGGTTTGACTCGGTGGCTAGAGAAAAAAGTAAGGTTGGCAACACGCCACGGTTTCCGCGAAGCGGCTAGCTCAGTACTCAGCGCCGGGGGGAGATGGCTGTGGAATTCGAGCCGCGGCTGAGGATGTGACGCCTATTCCAGATAGTTTGACGATTTGCGGACTGCTGGCCGCATTGTCCGTTATGGTGAGTGAACCAGTGAGCTTGCCCACTTTTGCCGGAGTGAACGTAACGGAGATCTTGCAATTTCCGCCCGCCACCACGCTCGAGCCGCAATTATTCGTCGCGGCGAAGTCGCCGGTGGCTAGGATATTTGAGACCGTGAGAGGAATGGCCTGATTATTGATCAGGGTTATCGAGTGCGCCGTGCTCGTGGTACCGACTGCTTGATTGCCGAAATTCAGGCTGTTGCTCGAAAGAAGAACGGTCTGTGCCGGATTTAGAAACCAAGGGCGCGTTGAGTCGTCCGTCTTGAGAAAAGACAGAAACAAATTGGCATCCTTTTCCCGACCGGCCGGCGCGCTGGGATGTCCGCCATCCAGAAAATCCTGGCAGGTCCATACCAGCCCATCGCTTCGGGCGAGCATTCCGTTCGCCCAGTCGTAAGCTTCCCAGGAGAGCCACGGCGCTCGGACTGCGCCTTTCGTAGGATCGAAGTTCAGACTCGCGAGTCCGTCGATCTGATCCTGAATCGCCCACTTAATGGGAAATGCGGTCTCATAAGAGTCCGGTTCCCCGTCCTGCGCACTCTGCGTGCCGTTGGCATAACCGCCATAGATACGCGATGCGTAATAGGTGAGCTTGATGTTTGGGAACAGAGTGTGAAGATTTTGAGCGATGCTTTCGAGATCGGCCTGAGTGCCTGACTCATCCGCGGGAAAAGTTCCGCTCGGAATATCGAAGGCTTTGATCCACGCGGCCACGACCTGGTTTGCGGTAACCCCGGCTTGTGGCAAGAGAATGTTCGCGAGGGTAGGCCATGCTCCGCTCGTAATGTTCGCCCAATCCGAAGCGAGTAATGCGTCCTGCGCTCCGTTCACGATCACCAAATGTGGATTCGTGGCCGGGTCAACGCTAGCGTCCCCAAGAAATTGTAAAAACTCCTGCTGCGCTTCGGAATTGCCGATCGAAATCAGCACATACTTGCCGTTGGGATCGGGATTGCCATCGGCATCGAGGGGCTGAATTGCTTCGGCAATGCTCACCCCGGAAGCATCTTGAGCTGCGGGCCGCAGATTGCTTCCGTTGGGGTAAAGTCCACCTTCTTCTCCCAGGTAAGTGCCACTGCCGAGATCGTTAACCGGGATCAGTGGAGCGGATTCGTTGGGATAAACGATGTTGGCACAGTCCGGTAATGGGGGAGCGGTCGCGACTGGCAGAGTAAGCGATGCCTTCGCGGTCTTCGCCGGCGAACTGGAATCTCTCACCTGGACCGAGAACGCATAGCTGCCGACAGTCTGAGTGGAAGCGATGGCGCCCGTTATGCTGCCAGCACTGGTGAGCGTCAGTCCGGACGGCAGCGACGAACCTTTCGCCAGGGCCCAAGTGTAGGGGATGGTTCCGCCGGCGGCCATCAGGTTCGCAAGATAAGGCGCGCCGGTGCTGGCGGAAGGCAGAGTCGGAAACGTGCTTACTGCAAACTTGCTTGCGGCCGCTACTGTCCCATAGAGGCTCACAGCTTTCGTCGGCAGAACATCGAACGACAGAGTAACCTCGCCCGGATAAGAGCCAACCAAAGCCCCTGACATTGTGATCTGGAAAGTGGAGGAGCTTCCCGGATTCAAACTAATAGGAGAACTGAAGCCGCTGGCCGAGAAAGGAGGATCTGCGTTAACTGCCAGCAGAGTCACCGTGCTAGTCCCGGAGTTCTTAACCGTGAGCTTTTGCGCGGCGCTCGTGGTTCCCAATGGAATGGAACCAAAGTCCAACGCCGAAGTGCTGAGCTGTGCAACCGCTCCCGTCGTCAGCCCTTGACCGGAAAGCGGCACTACTTGCGGAGGAATGCCCTGAATATTGATGGTCAGTTGTCCGCTGAAGTTTTGCGCCGCATCAGGAACAAAGGCGACGGTGAAATACATTGCCCGCTCCGGCCCCAAGACCGCGGGAGCATAACCATTTACCAGTTGAAACTCCGCTGGTTCGAGGGTGAAGCTGTTCAAGGTTAGATTTGTGTTTCCTGTGTTTAGAAGAGTAATCGTGTTGTGGCTGAAGGTTCCTACCGTCTGCGAGCCAAAGGCAAGAGAGGACGGCGATATGGTGAAGGTCTGCGCCCTGGCCGCATTTGGGAGCGCTACGAGGATCAGAGTGCACACAATAACAGTGCCGATCCGCCAAAGCGGGCGGAAGAAGCAGTACAGGATCGGACGATCCAAACCGAACGGAACTTGGCAATGCTGGGAAGGACGGTCCATATCTGTGCAGCGCAGAAACGCGAATGATTATCCTTCCCGGCAGGGCGTGCGTCAACGGAAGAATGCATAAGGCGCTCAACGGCTGCCAACGCTGGCTTAGAGTCGACGGCGCTCTCTGCGGTTGGAACAATTTTGTCGTTACGGGTTCTGATTACTTCCCTGGAGAATTCTGAATCAATACCAGATCCGAAGGAGAATCTCCGCGCACCAGGGCCAGGCTCTTGCCATCGGGCGACCATTGATAGGAGTAGATTTTGAGGGAACCGAAGTTCGTCAACTGTCGGCCGGGCCCGCCGTCCAGCGGTTGCAGCCACAAATTGTCCACTCCCTTTTCACGGACAGGGTAGACGATACCTTTGCCGTCGGGACTGAAGCGGGGTTGCCCCTGGTGCCGCCGGTCGTACTCGAACATTCGAAGGACCTGGCCGGAATCAAGAGAAACCAGGGAGAGCGTTGGCCTCTGGGCTTTGAAATCGTAGGTGCCCAGCACAACCGTCTTTCCGTCGCGGGCAACGTCAAAACCGGCGTTGAATTCCGCAAACTCCTTTGTAACTCGTTCCGGCTGGCCTCCGTCGATTGACACTTTCATATAGGCAGGAACGCTCATATCCATATAAAAGACGGTTTTGGCATCCGGGGAGCACATCGGAGACATATCTCTCTTACCCTCGGTGAGACGGTGCAATCCGGTGCCATCCGCTTCACTGCGCCAGATGTTCACCGAGAGGCTTTTCAACATCCTGCGCGCGAAAACAAGGTGGCCGTCGCTGCAGCCGTTAGGCTGCATCGCCGCAGACCCTTTTTCGGAAGCAATCTCCCCCTTGAGTTCGCCGTTCGGACTGATCTCCCGAATGGATGACCCCTGCTCGGTCAGCAGATTGCCATCTCTCGCCCAGGCGACCACGGGCACGGGGTCTCCCGAACTAATCTGCTTAGCGTCGGAGTAATCGGCCTTTAGGCCTGAACTCACATAGACATCGCGCACCGACTGGCGCATGACAGTGGCGATGGTTGCGCCGTCGGCGGAGACACTCAAGTTGGCATAGTCATTTGTGTCCGCGGTAATTGGACGAAACTTGCCATCCGGATAGCTGATCAGCCCAACCTGCTGCCGGCTGAAGTTTGTTTCCATGCTTGAGTAAATTACTGCCAAGGCTCTTCCATCGGGCAGCCAGGACACGTTGGTTAGCACTGTGTATGGCGGCCTGGATATCGTCCTTCGGGCACCGGTGTCCGGATCAATCGAAATCACTGCGCTTATGCTGTCTTCCGTCTGATCAAAGATCGTACCGGCGATCGCCTTTCCATCCGGCGACCAGGCTGAATCTGACACCACATTGGCCATTGGACCGGCGAAAATGCTCTTTTCGTTGCCGCCGTCGGCACTTGCGATGAGGAGGTGGTACTTGCCAGGGTCGGGATCGTTGGCGCGTATGAAAGCGAAGCGCCGCCCGTCGGAAGAAAAACTTGGATTCGTGTCTATATCCTTGACCAGAAGTTGTGGAGCTCCACCCAACACGGGGATGCGGTATAGGTCGTACTCCTGAGACGCAGGGCCGCTGACCAATTCGGTATGCGAAAAGTAAATATGGCTGCCATCAGGAGAGAAGCGCAGGGCGGAGTATTGCACATGCTCTGGCGGAACGATCTGCACGTTGCTTTCGCTGGCCAGATGGCGCAGCCACACTGATTCATTACCCTC
This sequence comes from uncultured Acidobacteriaceae bacterium, assembly GCA_963818235.1. Taxonomy (GTDB): domain Bacteria; phylum Acidobacteriota; class Terriglobia; order Terriglobales; family Acidobacteriaceae; genus Sulfotelmatobacter. Next base: position 393,646 of record CAWFRI010000002.1, on the reverse strand, counting down.
GCTATTCAACACGTAGGCCAGGTAGTTTCCGTCGGGAGACATGGCCCCGATCCGCGCATTGTGAGTGCCGCTGATCTTGGTGATCTTGATGCTCTGGAAAGGCTGGCTACGGGCGAAGAAAAAGCTGTATATGCCGAATGCAGCCGCGGCGATCAGTAGCAGTACAGCGGCGACCATGACTCCAACGCCGGCTTTATGCTGGCGCGCGGCCGCGGCCAGGGCCGAACCACTGGAGCGGCGCTCGGCTCCTGCGACGGGCACGTTCGCACTCGAAACGCGAACGGGCGCGGAATCCTGAACGGAATCCTGAACCTGGAGCCTTCCCGATTCGGTGTCGCGCTTGAGCCGCTTGAGATCGCTTCTAAGTTCGGCCGCGGCTTGGTAGCGCAGTTCGCGATCCTTCTCCAGCAGCTTGCTGATGATGTCTTCCAGCTTGGGCGGCACTGTCGGATTCAACCGTATCGGCGGCAGCGGACTTCGATTGAGGATACCGTCAAAGATGGTTGCTGAAGTTTCTCCCGGGAAAGGCAAAGCTCCTGTGGCCATCTCGTACAGCACTGTCCCGAAGGAAAATAAATCGGTGCGGGCATCGAGATCCTTGCCCTTTGCCTGCTCCGGGGACATGTAAGCGACGGTGCCAACCGTCGCGCCGGGGCTTGTCAGAAGCTCATGGCTGTCGGCGATGGTGGCCGCTGCGGGCCCCACCGACTGCGCTTTCGGCAGGAGGCCAACTTTGGCCAGCCCAAAGTCCAGGATCTTGGCGTGCCCCCGTTTGGTGATAAAGATATTAGCGGGCTTAATATCGCGATGAACAATACCTCCGGTGTGCGCGGCGTCCAGCGCATCCGCCACCTCGATGGCTACCTCCAGCAGCGTCTCAGTCTCTAATGGTCGTCCCGCGATCCGGTGTCTGAGCGTGACGCCATCCAGAAACTCCATCACGATGAACGTCTGCCCATCCTGCTCGTTGATTTCATGAATTGTGCAAATGTTGGGATGGTTCAGAGCGGAAGCGGCCTTTGCTTCACGACGAAAGCGGCCCAGGACTTGAGCATCTTTTGCCACTTCGTCGGGCAAAAATTTCAACGCTACAAAGCGATCGAGTTTGGTGTCCTCGGCTTTGAATACTATGCCCATCCCGCCGGCGCCCAGCTTCTCGATGATGCGATAGTGCAAGATGGTTTGGTCGATCATGGGAGCGCTTGCCGCCGGAGCATTCATCTTAAGGACGGGGTCGAGGCTAGTCAACGTGTTCGCAGTTTTGGGCGAAGCGCGCCAAGTCGTATACTTGCGTTCAACGAGCAATCCGGAAACCGGACCAGAAGTCGGCTTCCAGGACGTTGAGGGATTCGCGTGGCTGTGCCGCGGATTATTCCAGTCTATCCTCAAACTTCAGGTCAATCGTCCACGATATCGACATCCATGCCTTTGTCATTCACCATCTGGAACCATCCGGAGAGGCAGAGACGGCAAGCCGATCCGCGACAATAACATCCTTGCCCGTTGGGAAACGGTGTGTGCTCAGGCGCAGTTCGGCGGCTACACCAGGAACGGCGGTTTCGCCGAATACCTCCTCGCCGATCCGAATTATGTTGCCCATATTCCTGCCGGCCTTAGCGGATGCAGCTCGATATGCAGGCCTCGGTTTTCACCAGGATTTGGCCCGCTCCGGGAGTGGGAACGTCCCTTTCTAGGAACTCCAACGGTTTCCCGAATTGTTCGACGACCGCAGCGTGCATCTTGGGCGACATGGATAGCTCCTCATTTTCGTCTGTCAGGAGGTTCGAGCTTAACAACGGACCTCTCGTTCTTCTGAGCAAGAGTGCTCACTCCTCCTCCGCCTGTTGGGTGTACTTTCCGCAAGAGGGAAAATATGGATCACAATGAGTCCGTCCGGAAATTTGAACACTTGATGTTGAAACAAGCCGACCACGCACACGACGCGGCAACTGAACTTGAAGGCTTGGTCTTGCTTATGCCCAGCGAGAAATCTCGACAGCTCGCACAGCTTCAGGTAAAGGCCAGTCACAAACAAGCCAAAGAATTTCGCGAGCTAGCGCAGCAAGTTAAAGAGAGCTAGTCCCGCACGCATTCGGTCCTTGCAATAAATTGTTTATATGACTGTACTAAAGATGGGGCACGCCAAAGTCATTCGCCGCACCTGCGTAGAAGTGAGGTCGTATGAATATCGGTTATTTCGGCAAGCGGAATTCATTTGCGCTGGAGATCTTGAGGCGACTTAAGTTGGAACTCTCCGCAACTCGAAACTGAGGATGAAAATTCTCATCTACGGCGCGGGTGTGCAGGGATCGCTCTATGGCGCGCGATTGTTCGAGGCCGGGCATGACGTGAGCCTGCTTGCGCGTGGGCTCAGGTTCGTCAAGCTGCGGGCTCAAGGGATAATCCTCGAAGACAGAATCTCGAAACGCCGCACTGTGACACGCGTTCCGATTGTCCACCAACTCTCTCCTTGCGACGAATACGATCTGGCGATGGTCCCGGTGCACCGGGAGCAGATTGGAGACGTGTTACCAGCTCTTTCAGCGGCGCGGGGCATCCGGTCGGTCTTGTTCATGCACAATCATGCCGGAGGTTCCGACCAGTTAGTCGCCGTCGTCGGACGCGAGCGTGTCTTGTTGGGTTTTGCCGGCGCCAGCGGTTCCCGCCAGGGCAATGTCGTTAAGTACTTGCTAATTCCGCAACAGCCCACCACGCTCGGCGAAATCGAAGGCCCACCTACACCTCGCATTCGGGAAATCGGAGCCATGCTGAAAGAAAGTGGATTCAATGTTGCCCTGAGCCAGAACATGGATGCTTGGCTTAAAACTCATGCCGTGTTCGTGACCGCTGTGTGCGGAGCGCTTTATTGTGCTGGCGCTGACAACTATGAATTGGCGCGGTCCTCAGAAACAATGGTCTTGTTCGTCAATGGCGTGCGCGAAGGACTACGGTCGCTCCGAACACTCGGCCTTCCGCCCCCGCCGATCAACCTACGGGCCATCTTCGATTGGATGCCGAGGAGTATCGCAATCGCCTACTGGCGCCGGTTCTTTGGATCCGAGCGAGGTCAGTACTATTTTGCGGAACATGCGCGAGTAGCCTGGGCAGAGATGAAAAAGCTTTCCGATGAAGTTAGGGCTTTACCGGGAATTGGAGCATCCGCAGCGCCTTCGTTCGATCTCGGTCAGAGTCCCATTGACGATCAGGCTGCTCTGGCCTGTCGGCACGGCGAGGCGTCATAAATTTCCTCGTGACACGTCTTGCAGGTCTCCGCTCCCACATACTTGGAAACGTTGATGGAAGGTGCAGTGGGCGCGGATGCACTGGTGGATTGAACACTCTTCCCCGCGGCCGGCGGATTAGTCTGGGCGGGAGCAAAGGCGACGCATAATAAAACAAAGATCAATAAAAGAAGATTTGATTGAACTGGTATGCCACACCGACAATTAGGGCCTGAAACGACATGCAACAAATGATTTTCGCGGCTGGGAATATCTCTTGCGCAGATGATCGTGCCCAACTCGGCATGCCATGCACTCTTGCGATCCTGACTCGCGGCGATCATCGAATTTAGAAGAGTTACAAATCTAATAGGATTCACAATGCTGCCGCTGGTCAATATTGCACACTCTGAAAAGAGTGCAGATGATTCGCCCCTCAGAACGGTGCCTGCCGTTGCTCAAGACGCTTTGCCCCCAAAACCATAAGGGCGCGAACAAGGGACTGCGATTCGACAACAAGGCTGAGCTTCGATTCGAGCGCTCTTCAGAATTTGCAGGGTGGGAGATCAAATGGCTTAAAGCAACTGTCAGAAGTGAATAGCGAATTTTGGTTCGAGAAGTTGTTCTTGAAACAACCAATAAGGAGTGAGTAACGAAGGTGGCTTCACAAACTGAGCAATTACGACCAGTTTTTCCACCACTGCACTGGCATAGTCAATTTGAGACCTAGTTTGATGGTCTGAGAATGACGGCCTAGCGTCGAGGAGACATGGAAATGTCTGTAGAAAACTCAGTTGTCGCGATTTATCACACTCATACGGATGCGGATCGGGCGGTGAAGGAACTTCAGCGTGGCGGAATCGACATGCACAAATTGTCGATCGTTGGGAAGGGATATCACACAGATGAGCAAGTGGTCGGCTACTACAATACCGGCGACCGCATGAAATATTGGGGCAAGGTCGGCGCATTCTGGGGAGGTTTTTGGGGGCTTTTGTTCGGATCTGCTCTATTCATGATTCCCGGTCTCGGTCCGATTCTAGTGGCTGGACCTCTGGTGGCATGGATCGTAGCAGGGTTGGAAGGTGCCGTAGAAGTAGGAGCTTTGGGCGCTTTGGGAGCCGGTCTATTCAGCATAGGCATTCCGAAAGACAGCATTGTGAAGTACCAGACGGCGCTCACGACAGATCAGTTCCTGCTGATCGCCCATGGCACGGCTGCAGAAGTCGCCAAGGCGAAGGAGATCATCGAAAGCACGAATCCGGCCCACTCCTCACTGCATACCGCGGAACCTGTGGCCGCGTAGTACCAGAGCTGCAGAAATGCCGTAGCTCATCTCAAACGAGGCAAGAACCATGGTTGCAGATAATCGGCGCGACAACGAGCGCGACGAAGAGGAACGTGAAACGAACTCGGCCGGGCAGTCCGGCGACATTCAGGGCATGTCGCGCCCGGCCGAAGCGGATTCCGAGAGCATCGAAGAATTGGTGGAAGAGGGAAATGCCATCGAAGCCTCGATTGTCGACGGAGTAGAGAACGCCAAAGATCCCGATGTCTCAGAGGTCACGACGCGCCAGGTGTCGGAGGACGATGTTCCCGAAGAATATCGAAATGACAACGACCGCGTTGCATAAACCGTCGCCCCCGAGATGTCGAGAGGTGGGACAGCCTGAACGACGACACGTGCGATAAACACACGCACAGTGACCAGGAGAAGAATCATGCCACAGAGAGCACACGAGCGAGCTGCAGAACTCCACAATCTTGCGGCCCACGCACACGCGGCAGCGGCTGTCGCCCATGGCAAAGAAGATCATTTAACTGCTCACGAGCTCAGCAAACAGGCGCACGAACGTTCCCTGAAAGCTCACAAGCTCACTCAAGAGTTGAGCCAGAAAACGGCACAATTTCAAGACGCAGCACAGGTTCAGAAAGCGCCGTGACGTGGGCACTCTTGTTCCAGAACGAAGGCGCCACCTGACTTAACTTCGAGTGGTCGACGACAAGGACGAACAGGGAGGACTACCGATGTTAGCTAATGTGAACCAACTGAAGGGTCTTGTGATCCGGGCCACGGACGGCGAGATTGGAACTGTAGATCAGTTGTATTTCGATGACGAGACATGGGCGATTCGCTACCTGACGGCGGCAACCGGAGGCTGGCTAAGCGATCGGGAAGTTTTGATCTCACCATTCTCTGTGACGAACGTGGATTGGCAAGGCAAGCGATTGGATGTGGCGCTGACGAAAAAGCAAGTGGAGAATAGCCCTAACAGAGACACGCAGCGCCCTGTTTCCCGGCAGTACGAGACCGAATATCTCGGTTATTACAGTTATCCCAATTACTGGGGCGGACCCTTCCTATGGGGTCCCGGGGCCTATCCGTCGGGCTTGTCGAATCGAATAGCGACTCCGAGGGCTGTGCTGGCGGAAAGGATCCGGAAAGAGTCGATGGATTCGCATCTACGCAGTACTGGGGCCGTCACGGGCTATCACATAGAGGCTGAGGATGGCGAGATCGGCCATGTGGCGGGCTTCATCGTGGACGACGAAACTTGGGCCATCCGCTACATTGAGGTGCGAACGAAGAATTGGTGGCCAGGCAAGAAGGTACTGGTTTCTCCCGCTTGGATTCAGAAGGTGAGTTGGACTGAGTCCAAAGTGTACGTCGGTCTCTGGCGGGATGCTATCAAAAGCGCGCCGGAGTTCGGCGAGTCCGCGCCGCTCACACGTGAGTACGAAGACCGGCTCCACACTCACTACGGCCGCCCGCCCTATTGGCTGCTTGACGCGGAACATAAGGGCACCCTTTCGTTGAGCGGCGTTTAGGTCGGGACAGTCGTCTCCGCGAAAATGTCAGCCCGTGATTTTCGCCTCCAGGATGGCGCCCCACCCTCGATTTGATTCGGGGACGAGCATGACCATGCACAATACGGAACATTTGCATCCGAACGGCGAGAGTCATCATAACCATGGTCAGACTCCGTACTGGCGGCGCGCACATCATGATTGGCGATTCTGGTGCGGATTACTCGCCATGCTCGTTGCTATCGGCATTTACGTCGGAACCAACGACTTGTCGATGGTGCCTTCTGGACGCCAGAAGGAAATGCCGGCCGGTAGCCGAGTTCCATGAACTTCGCAGCCGCAATGTATGAACGTAAGAAATATCCTTGATCAACAATTAGACAGGAGATCAGCATGCAGATCCAAGTCAATACAGACCACACAATCGAAGGTCACGAGGCACTGGCCGATCAGATCAGGGGCGTCGTGGAGAATGCCCTGAGCCGAATGAGCGATCACATCACGCGGGTAGAGGTCCACCTGACCGACGAACGCGGCCCTAAGAGCGGCAAGAATGACAAACGTTGCATGATGGAGGCGCGCCTCGAAGGCCGCCAGCCCGTCGCGGTCACCGACGAAGCGTCGACTGTGGACCTGGCCGTCAACGGCGCTGCCGATAAGTTAGCCAGATTGATCGAACATACCCTGGGCAAACTACACGATCAACGGGCTCACAGAACTGATCCGCCTCCTCACGAACCGATACTCTCAGATCAGTCATGATCGACACCAACGTAAGCCTGGCTGTCGAAGACAGTGAAACAGCATTGAATCAAGCTCTACTGTGTCCCCTCCGATTCGAGCCGATCTATCAGTATCGGCTGTGGGCGGCCGGCATTTGGCCAACTTGCTCCCCGTACCCCTGCCCAATGGTCCTATCGGAGAAGCGTGGTTGCTCAGCGATCGCGACGATCATCAGAGCCGCGTAACCGACGGCGCTCTCAATGGGCAGACCATCGGTCAATTGCTGTAGCAGTTTCCGCAGCAAATACTGGGAAAACTAGCCGGGCGCTTCCCCCGCTTCCCCATTTTGCTGAAGTTCCTCGACGTTCACGAAATGCTTTCGGTCCAGGTGCATCCTACGAAAGCGAATACGAACCTCCTGCCGACGGGCGAGACCCCGAAGACCGAAGCTTGGGTCGTGCCGGAAGCCGCGGCACAAAGCCGCATCTACGCGGGCCTGAAGCCGGATACTACAGAAGCCAATCTGCGGCGCGCGCTCACCAATGGCTCGGTGGCGGACCATCTCGCATGTTTAACTCCGAAGCCCGGCGACGCCATTTTCCTGCGCGCAGGCACGGTTCATTCTCTGGGCGGCGACCTTGTGGTGTTCGAGATTCAGCAGAATAGCGACGTGACGTTTCGTCTGTACGACTGGGACCATATTGATCCGAAGACAGGAAGGCCGCGGGCACTCCAAGTCGATAAGGCGATGGCCTGCGTTGATTTCGCGGAAGGTCCAGTCAGTCTGGTAGCGCCTTTGGTGGAGATGACGCCCCCTGTGGAACGCGAAAGGCTTTTTCAGTGTGAACATTTCTGGTTGTGGCGCCTGCGCGGACAGTCTCCGTTTGCCGTCGGCGAGGCGGATTTACCGCGCGTGCTGGTGTCCGTCGAGGGCGAGGGGCAGGTTGATCATGGCAGCGCCACTTACGCCGTCGGAAGAGGCGACGTATTCCTCTTGCCTGCGGTGATCGGAAAATGTGTTTTTCAGCCGCGTGGTGCAGTGGACTTGCTGGAAATCTCGATTCCGGATTGAGATCGCGAGACTTTAGAAGGTGGAGGCATAGTGAAAAAGCTGATTGTGTTTGATCTCGATGGCACGCTTGCCGACAGTAAATCGGCCGTTGATCCCGAAATGTCAGGGCTGCTACATGACCTTCTAGCGATCGTCAAAGTGGCGGTGATTTCCGGCGGCGGTTGGCCGCAGTTTGAAAAGCAATTCGTTTCGAATCTGTCCCACGACAAACTTCTGGCTAATCTATCTCTCCTTCCTACTTGCGGCACAAAGTTTTACCGATACGAGTCAGCAGGTTGGAAAAAGATCTATTCGGAAGATTTCACAGCGGATCAAAGAGAAAAGATCCTCGATTCTCTGAAGAAGGCGATCGGAGTTGCAGGCTTCAAGATCGAAAAGCTCTGGGGCGAGCAAATCGAAGACCGGGGAAGCCAGATAACATTTTCTGCATTAGGTCAGCAAGCTCCCTTGGAAGAAAAGGAAAAATGGGACCCTGATTTCGCCAAGCGGAAGAAGATCAAAGCGATTCTTGACACGTTCATTCCCGAGTTTTCTGTCCGAATCGGGGGCTCGACATCTATTGACATTACCAAGCCTGGCATTGACAAGGCCTACGGCATCAGAAAACTTCGAGACCTGCTCGGTATTTCGATAAAAGAGATGATCTATATCGGCGACGCCTTGTACGTGAGCGGCAATGACTACCCTGCTGAAACAGCGGGAGTCGATTGCATCCCGGTTAAGGATCCCAACGAGACCAAGCGGGTTATCCAAACCATCATTGCCTGTGTAGCAGACAGTAGTAAGGCGACGTGAAGTTTATGGCAATCGCCGAAAAGGATTTGATGACCGGACTTAAGTTGCAACGGCTAAGAATGTTGATGGAGCCGGAGCCGGGGAACGCGCAGGACGTCGAAGGCGTCCTGAACCCGGCTGCCGCTCGTGGCCCGGACGGTGAGCTTTATCTGTTCCCGCGGCTGGTTGCGCGGGGGAATTACTTGCGCATTGGCATTGCGCGAGTGCGATTTAATAAAGCTGGCGATCCGGCAGGCGTCGAGCGGCTCGGCATCGCCCTGGAGCCGGAAGCTGACTATGAGCGGCGGCCCGATGGCGGTGGTGGCTGCGAAGATCCTCGCATCACCTTCGTGGAACCGCTGCAAAGCTACATGATGACCTACACGGCTTTTTCGCCCAAAGGGCCGCGAATCGCTCTAGCCTTGTCGAAGGATTTATTCCACTGTAAACGTCTCGGGCTCGCGACCTTTGGTCCTTACCATGGCGTCGAAGGCGGCGACGTGGATGACAAGGACGCCAGTCTCTTTCCCGTTACTATTCCAAATCCATCGGGACACCCGGAGTTGGCTATCCTGCACCGGCCACTTTTTCCTGGCGCTCGCCCAGAGGATACGGTTCATCATCCCGCGGCTCGTAAGGTTGATCTCGATCGGGAAAGCATCTGGATTTCCTACTGCGTAATGTCGTTGGAATCCCGCGATTCGAATCGCCTCGGTCGGTTCATGTCTCATCATCGACTGGCGACCCCCGTGTCGCCTTGGGAGCGCCTCAAGATCGGCGGTGGCACGCCGCCAATCCTGACTCGGCACGGTTGGCTGATCGTTTACTACGGCGTCAGCGAACTGGAAAAGCCCAGCGACGGCGGACACCAATTGCGTTATTCGCAGGCGTGATGGTCCTCTCGAAAGAGCATCCGCAAGTGATCCGCTATCGTTCCGCGGAGCCGGTGCTTACGCCAACCCTGCCGCAGGGGTGCCGCGGGACCGTCGCCCACGTCGTATTCCCGACGGGCATCGACCGGCGCGACGATCTAGGCCTATCCAATCGCTTCGATGTCTATTATGGGATGGCCGATAGCCGGATTGGTGTCGCACGTCTTGATCTGCCGGATGTCTTACCGCCGGAATGAGTCGCAGACTCCCCGGAAGCGAAGGTGTGACGTGTCTGAATTTGTGAATTCAAAATACTGGCAACGCTAATAAAAAAGAGGCTGTTTGACATCAATCGCGGCTGTAATCACGAGATTCCAAGCCGGGCAAAGACAGGGATCTTCACGCCGTCTAAGATCAATCCGAAAATGATGGCCGCTCCAAACTCACATGCCAGGACGGGAACGGCCAGTGGTGCCATCGCAATTCCGCGAATCGCCAAGGTCGAGATAATGAGAATGTCGACAACGGAGGAAGCCACGAGCCATACGGTGGGGCGCAGTCCACATAAGCGCTAACTTAAGGAATTGAGTCCTTGTTGGCCGTTTATGGACGAGTGGTGCTGGAAGCCGAAGATTCTGTTTGTGGAAGTTTGCGCGGGACGGAAGTGATGTTGGATACTATGTGCACTCGAAGCCGTCACTGTTCAGAACGCGGATTATTTGATTCGCGACGAACTGGTCTACCTTTTGCCATTGAAATGTCTATTTCTAAAACATTAAAAACAAACTCAGAAGCCCTCCGCTTGGCAAAGAATCGCCGATTTCCGAGACCGCCGCGGCACTCGACCGCATCGTACGTATGGAATGAAAATATCAAGGGCGCAAAAGCTACATTCACCTTCCCAAAGAAAAACGGAATCGCTTCTCAGAGCGCTGGTATGCGGTTTCGTGGGGGGGCTTGGTGGAGTGTTTGCCATGGATCGCTTCACAAGTCTGGTGGCAAATCGTGGGAGAGAAACGGATCGCCCCCTCCCCTACAGTGCACAAGAGTGGGATGCTACCAGCAGGATCGCAAACTCGACTGCTCTCGGGGTGACGGGCCGTAATCTCTCACAGAAAGAACTCAAGAGGGGGGCAGCGCTCGTCCACCACGTAACGGCCGGCGTAGCGGGTTCTTTGTATGGTGCAATGGTTTATGGATCGATCGGAATCGAGCAGTCCAGAATTATGTCAGGCTTGGCTGGCCTTTGTTTTGGAGCCAGCGTCTGGTATCTGGGAGATGAGTTGCTTTTGCCCGCGCTTGGCATATTGAAACGAGAAGCGTATACGGCAGCTATGCGGACTGAAGCGCTGGTGGCACACCTAACTTACGGGGTGGCCACGGGTCTCTCGTATCGTCAATTAATGGCAACTTCCTCCAAAGCTGAATGACTGTTTTGCACGGCGTTTTTTTACGCTGCTCGTCGATAGACACGCCCTGATTTACTGCCTTTCGCGGGATGAATCTTTCGCGATCGCGAAGCTAGGTAGTATCCGCCGGCAGCGATAATACCGCCTATTGCGGCCACGACCCAGCGCCGGTTTAGCGAAGCCTCAAGCTCATAACTTTTTTCGTGGGCTCTGTTAGTGAATGTTCCCCGAGCCCCGTGATCGCCAGGTACCGGCGACCAGAGGTTGTTCGGCCGGTTGGGATCTTCCGGCTCGTTGGTCTGCTGAGAGCTGAACCCGGTACGTCCGAGGTAGTGGTCCAGAAGGCCCGGAGCAATCTTGTTTCCGACAATGGCGGCTACAGTCGGCGCACCGACATAGACTTCCCTGCGAACATTGTGGGCGGCCCAGTAAACGGCATTCGCACCTACTTCTGGTTCGAAGATCGGGGGCACCGGTTGCGCTTTGTGCTTGAGTCGGCTCTTAACCCATCCAAATTGAGTTGTATTCAATGCGGGCATCTGCACCATGGTAAGACGAATGTTGCTGTGATCATGAATGAGTTCGCAGCGGAGAGAATCGGTGAATCCGGCAATTGCATGTTTTGCGGCGCAATAGGCAGATTGCAGGGGAATGCTGCGATAGGCAAGCGCCGAACCGACCTGCACAATCGTCCCTTCATCGCGTGGCAACATGCGTTTCAAGGCACAGAGCGTTCCGTAGACAACGCCGAGATAGGTCACCTCCGTTACGCGTTTGTATTCTTTCGGCTCGATTTCCCTGACTGGAGAGAAGACCGAGGCCATTGCGTTATTCACCCATATATCGATGGGACCGAACTCTCGCTCAACAGCTGCGGCCGCCTGTTCCATGGCATCGGAGTCAGCTACGTCGGTCGGCAAGACCAACGCCCTGCCACCGCTGGCTTCAATCTCCCGCTTAGCAGCCTCAAGACCGTCGACACCCCTTGCCAGCAAGCCGACACTTGCTCCATGGCTTCCGAAATGACGAGCGATTGCGCGACCTAATCCGGCAGAAGCGCCCGTAACCACCACAACTTCGTTTTTCATTAATCATTCTCCTGCTTTTGAGTTTTTCGAATTGAGATCGAAAATGGGATCTCCTTTTTTAGAGCGTATCTATGCCGCTACAAGTTTCTGGTCGCCAATCATCTCCACATCAAGCCGTCCTTGTACTTGAACGACGTTGGTAGCAACTGAGCCGTCTGCCTTGCGTTCGAATTTGAGGTCAGCCGACGATTTCCCGACTCGCAGCCTCTTCAGTTCCAGTTGATCAATAAAATCGGGCAGAGCCGGCCGCACAATTTGCAGCCGGTTCTCAAAACCTTTGGCACGAGACCCAGCAACGATTCGATCATGAAGGGCACCGAACCAGCCGCCCACGCCTGCGGATGACAAGCAATCGGATAACGGACAGGAATAGCGAATTCTTTCCGGGAAAAGCCGGCGAAGACTTCAGGAAGCCGGAAGTGCTCGAAATGTTTCGCAGCGTCGACAATCGCGGTGAATACCGCGCAGGCTTCTTCATCGCAGCCGTATTTGCGCATACCAGCTAGAATGAGCGAATTGTCGTGCGGCCAGACCGTGCCCAGGTGGTAGCCAACCGGATTGAAACGGAGTTCGTGGGCCGAGAGCGTCCGAACTCCCCAGCCACTGAACATGTCCTCTGACATGAGTTGCTTAACCGTTTGCAGCGCCCGATTCGGCCGTGCGATGCCCGACCATAGCGCCTGCCCCGCGTTCGACGAAACAACAGCGGCCGGCTTGTTTCCATTTTGCAATGCGAGCGCATAAATATTCTTGTTCGCGAGCCAGAAGTCTCGTTCGAAACAAACTTGCAACTCGCGAGCTTCGGCGCGCAGGAGTTGTGCGGCGCTCCGATCCCCATCGCGTTCATATATTTCCGCCAAAGAGACTTTCGCGAGATAGACGTAACCCTGCACCTCTACCAGAGCAATCGGAGGTTCAGCGAGCGTACCGTCAACATTGACGATCGAGTCCCCGGAGTCTTTCCATCCCTGGTTGCCCAGCTCCTTGTCTGACTTCGAGCTGTACTGCAAGTAACCGTCTCCGGTTTCATCTCCGTAGCGGCTGATCCAGTCGAGGGCGCGATCAACGGAAGATTTTAGTTCACGAAACAGCGACAGATCTCCCGTCCAGTTCGCGTGCTGCGCCACTAGAATCAAAAACAGGGGCGTCGAATCGACCGAACCATAATAGGGTGTTTGTGGAATCTGATTGAGGTGAGCCATCTCTCCGACGCGCAGCTCATGCATGATTTTTCCCGGTTGTTCATCGCGCCAGTCGTTGACCTCTTTTCCCTGGTACTTCGCCAGCAGGCGCAAAGTCTGCTCTGCGATGGCCGGGCGAAACGCCAGGGTCTGTAGTGAGGAGAGAATACTGTCGCGGCCGAACAGTGCTCCATACCAGGGAAGTCCCGCCGAGAAATATTCTTGGCTATGAAGAATGGTTCGCAGCGCACCGAGATCGCGGATCGAGCTTTCGAATAAGTGATTGAGAGTCTTGCTGCTGCTCTGCAGTCCGCAGTGATCATGTAGCCAATCGTCCGAGTTCTGCTGCAAGCCTTTGCTCAAGGTCTTGGCATCCTGGGACGGAGCAGGCTTAATGGAAGATGATTCGTTTGTGGGATGCTCCGCTATCCGGATGCTGACTTTAACTTCCTTGCTCTGCTTGGCTTTCAATCCGACCACGACGTCGGCTCCGTTGCGGCGCCGCGCCTTGACGCTGCCGGGGGAAATGCTGATGTCCACGGTGCGTCGCAGTCCATCTGCTCCGTCATAAGAGAAAACCAACGTGTCGCGATGCCACTTCGGTGCTCGCTGCTTGCCGATCTTAGCCGGATCGGCCCCGCGAATTTCAAAGATGTCCTCGAACCCCGCTTCAAACGCAAAAGTCAGAATGAATTCAACCGGTTCAACCGTATAGTTCTTGCAAGTGATCACATCGTGGACAGACAGTTTCGAACCCTGCACGATTCTCTGCCAGTTGAAGCCAATGCTTTGTTTCTGGATTCGATTCTTATCGGAAGAGCCGACATCGCGGTTGGTAAGCTCGAATTCCGCTTTGTAGCCATGCGCTGCGCTGCTCGCCAACGCGTTGAGCCGTGATTTTCCGAGGGATATTTCGTAGCCCTTTAGAAACCGGCAATCGTGGTAGTACAGGCCGAAGCCCTGATCGTCATCCAGGGGAAGTCCAGCATCGTTTTGACACAGCACGAAAACGTCTGCATCTTTAATGACAACAGCATTGGCTATATTGGTAGGCTGGCCGCGCGACCCTTTGGATCTGAAAGTGGAAGGCTTGGAGCGAGTGTTCTTGCCGCTGTTAGCTTTACGTTGAGATTCTCGGCTACTACTTTTGCGAAGCACTCCAACCTTTCATTCCAAGCAAGGGAGCATGAGAGCACGGATTGCAGTGGAAGATGTCTTTTAGAGCCATTTGCTGCGGTTGAGGTTGCTCATGTATTCAGCGAGTTTCTGTCAAATCAGGCCCGCTGTGCAGTTTGCGCGTCTTCAAGTACTCGACCAACGCCGTGGTTTCGTCTGGATGCAGAATGCCGGCGAAAGCCGGCATGTTGTGTCCGCCATTCAAGATGCGAAGAATCATCTGCTGTTCGGTGAGGCGATTGCCGACATCCGAGAGATTTGGTCCGCGCAAACCGCCCAGGCCATTCACCGTATGGCAATACTCACAGCCTTTGTCATGGAAGAGCACCTGTCCGTGCATAGCTGCGCTGGAAGCGGTTGCTGGAAGCGAATTCGGCAGCGGCGGCGAATCGAAGCGCGGCGACCATGGGGCGATTTTCCCTTCCCGCCAAAGCCCAAGAACGCCAAGGCAAATCACAAGCACCCAAGCCACGGCCCATGGGCGTCGTCGCGGACTACGCTCGCCCTTATTGAAAAAGAATGGCAGTAAAAACATGGAGCCAAAGATGAGAAGCGGAGCGAGGACGATGATGTAAGACTCGAGCGCGTGGGGGCTGAGCGCCAGCACCGCGAAGTACCACAGCAAATACCAATCGGGACGCGGGTCTGCCTGCAGAACACTGGGGTCTGCGGGTGGCACAAGCTTCGGAGCCCCAATCATGACGGCGAAGGTGATACAGGCGGCGATGACCAACGATCCAAAAAGCGCGTCGCGCCACGCCGCATCAGGCCAGAAGGATACGCCCTCTCTGCTAAGAAGCTGTTTGTACTCCGCCTTATAAGTTGCCGGGTTAACAGGAACTCCAGCTTTCGGCGGTTCCGAGATGCCGTTGTAAAGAACCAAATACAAATGGAATCCGACGATTGCCACAATCAATGCGGGGATGACAAAGACGTGCAGATCAAAAAATCTGGTAAGCGTGAGGCCACTCAAGTGATCGCCACCATAGATTAGCCGGGACATGAGTCCGCCGATAAAAGGCGTGCGGGCGGCTTGTTTAGCCGCGATATTCACTGACCAGATGGCATTCTGATCCCAGCGCATCAACTGCCCGGTGAATCCCATGGCCAGCGTCAAGATCAATAGCACCACTCCAGAAAGCCAGTTGACTTCCCGCGGATATTTATAGGACGCGTAAAGGAAGGCCCGTAGCATGTGAATGCCGATGAACATGAACATAGCCGATGCGCCAAAGTAGTGCATGCCGCGAACAATGTGCCCAAACAGAGCATCGTTTTGAATGTGGCTAAGGCTCTGGAAGGCGCTGTTCGTCGAAGGAACGAACATCGTGGCTAGCACCACGCCGGTCACGACCTGCAGTACAAAAGAAAACAAAGTCGCCGAACCAAAAACGTAGGCCCACTTGCTTCCTTTGGGAACCGGGTGCTCGAGCAAAGGCTTGATTTTCGCGATGAGACCGGTTCGGCTTTCGAACCACGCAACCGCCTCACGGATCAGCCGCAGCACTTACACATCCTCGCTTTCGCGACGATCTTTGCTCCCTAGCGGATTCACGGCTCGCACATATTTGACTGGTTCTGATTTCCATTGCACCTGCACCTGCCCGTTGGCCACACGGACTGCAAACTGCTGCAAGGGTACCGGAGGCGGACCGGCTGCCACATCTCCGTCTTTGAAATAAACTCCGCCATGACAGGGACACATAAAAAGTTCGGCGCTCGCCATCCATCGCACCGGGCAACCCAAGTGGGTGCATTTGGATGAGTAAACATTGAAATCTTCTTGATTATTTCGCCGCAACCACGCGCCGACGCGATCGGACGGACCATCCCAAGGCAGAACACCCGATGTGACCAGATTTATCTGCACCGTCTCGCCGATAGTGAATTGCTCAAGCGGTCCAACGTCTTGCCACAAAGGAGGAAACCGACGCAGCATGGGGCTGAGCAGAAATCCGATGATCGGCACACTGGCCGCCAGAGCGGCCATGGCGCCGGCACCTATGCTAAGAAGCATCAGTAGCCTTCGTCGAGTGAAGGGAACGCCCTCCGCTTCCATAAGCCTATTCTCCTTGTAACTCGGCCACCCAAAGCCAGGTTGCCACCGCAAACACAATGATTGCTGCAACGCATACGTACCACGTGGTGACGATTCCCATCACGAAAAATACGATTCCCATGGCCATGATTGCTGGCGCGAAGGTGGGCAGCGGCAAACACTGCGGGGTGGGTAGATGCCATCCCGGAAGCAGTTTGCTATCGAGAGACTGTCGCTTGAGTACTTCGTCCTCGGTTCTGTTTACGGTTGGTTCGGCGAGCGGAAAAACCGCATCTTCCTCGCGATTTTTCTCGTCCACGGCTGTTATGTGGGATAGGCGGTCTAGTGGAGCATCACCGTGGGAAGTCCAAGAAACACTTTGCAGCGGCTTGACTATTACTTCTGACTGCCACTTTTTCACACTCGCTAACTTGGACGATTTTTGCTGCGTGGACTGAAGTTTGGCTTTGCGCATAACTTTCCGCAGTGCCCATCCAATAAGCGCCGCATACGCGAGCACCACGCTCCCGGTGACTACGCGTTCTTGATCTTTGGGTTTCACCGGGAACCTCTTTCTGTCGCCATCGCCAACGGTCCCAGGTCCTCGTCGACATCTGATCGCGCATACCAGCGTCCCAAAATCGCGAGAATCGCCGCGAAATAAATCGAACATCCCGGCACCCACATCAGTAATCCGCCAAGTGTCTGATCTTGCGCGGCGGAAATGCCCCAGCGGTTTCGAATAAGATCGAGCGCGCCAAGGTCGTCCTTAGGATGCAGGTAGGCGGGATAATGACCGATGGGCATAAAGGTCAGAATAATGCCGAGAATGGAGTTCTCCGCAGCCGCGGCAAACAAGTACGCGACCGCCGCTCCGGTATGCAGTCGACGCTCCGGCAGCGGGTGGAGAACCGGCCACCAAAAAATGGTGGCACTCGCAAGAAAACTCAGGTGCTGAAAAATGTGGAGCGATTCGTGAGCGAGCGCTAAGTTGTAAAGCGCTGGCACGTGCCAAACCGTCATCGTGGCTATTCCAATAAACCAGGCGACGTAAGGATTGCCCAGAGCGCGTTCGGTTCTGGCTATCCACGCGTTCTTCAGCCAGGAACGCGCCTCACTCTCGCTGATTCCTAACAGCAGCAGCGGCGGCACGAGGAGAATCAGCAGCAGGTGTTGCGCCATATGGGCGCTAAACAAATACGTATCGCCCAGCGTGTCCAGCGGCGATTGCAAGGACAAGAACAGAATGCAAATGCCCGACGTGAAACAAATCTTCCGCCACAAATCAGCGCGCGCCTTGACGAAGTAAACCATCAGGCTCAGCACACAGCCGAGAATCACCGACCAATCGAAATCCCATGCCGTCATGAGGAGCCTTGTCGTTGTCATTCCGTTGAGGTTCAATGTGCCGACCACAAGTACACGATGGAAAAAACCGCCACCCAAACGACGTCCACAAAGTGCCAGTAATAAGAGATGCAGGTTAGAGCTACACTTTGCGGTCTTCCGATCGGGCGGGAAACAGAGATCGTGAGCATTATGCCGAGGAGAATGATTCCAGCGGTGACGTGGAGCGCGTGAAAGCCAGTCAAGGTGAAGTACGTGCTGCCAAACAGATCTCGGCTCACCGTCACGTTCTCGTGAAGAAGCTTGCGATACTCCTGCATTTCGCCATAAAGAAAGATCACGCCGAGAAGCATAGTCACGCCGAGCCACATTCCGACGCCGAACCTGCCTTTGCGGTGCGCTCGTTCAGCGAGAAATACGGTTATGCTGCTGCTCAGCAAACATACTGTGTAAAGCCCAGTTTTCCAGGGATCGAGCACGCCATGCGCATTCGGTCCCTCCGGCGAAGCGCCCGCGTAGAAGACATAAGCTGCGATCAGGCAAATGAAAAAAATGGCCTCTGAGGCGAGAAAGAGCAGCGTCGCGTAAAACGTTTTCTTGTCCTCGGGATGAACTTCTTGCTCGGTGCCACGCATCAGGTACTTTCAATTCCTTGCTATTTGTTTAAATCACGATCCTGTTGATCCGGATGTTTGAGGTCCCATAAAGGACGTGGGCCAATGACGGGCGGAATCTGGGCGAAGTTGTAGACCGGCGGTGGAGAAGAAGTTGCCCACTCCAAAGTCCAAGCATCCCAGGGATTTTCGCCCGCTGGTGCCCCGCGCTTCCGGCTCCAAATGAAATTCCAGAAGAGAAAGAGTGTAGAGATTCCCAGAACAAACGCGCCAACAGTAGAGATCAGATTGAGACTTTGCCAGTGCGGTAAGTCAGGATAGGTCCATACCCTCCGCGGCATACCGGCTATGCCGAGCATGTGCTGCACAAAAAAAGCTGCATTGAAACCTATAACTGTTGACCAGAAATGCCAGGTTCCGAGCTTCTCCGACAACAGGCAGCCCGTCATTTTGGGCCACCAATAATAGATACCGGCAAACACCGCAAACATCGTGCCCCCGAAAAGAACGTAATGGATGTGGGCGACAACGACATAAGAATCGGTCAGTTGCCAGTCCATGGGGACAGTGGCGAAGACCACTCCACTGAGTCCACCAATCGTGAATTCAATTAGGAAGGCGACGGCGAATTTCATGGAAGTGGTTAAACGAATAGCACCTCCCCACATGGTAAAGATCCAGTTGAAAATCTTGATGCCGGTTGGGATTGCGATCAGCATGCTGCCAAAAGCAAAGAACATATCGAAGGAGTGCCCAAGTCCCACGGCAAACATGTGGTGAGCCCAGACAGCGAAACTCAAAAGCGCGATGGCGACCGTGGACGCGGCGACGAAACCATAGCCAAAGATGGGTTTGCGCGAAAAAACCGGGATCACTTCGGAGATAATTCCGAATGCCGGCAGCACCATGATGTATACCTCAGGATGGCCAAATGACCAGAAAAAATGCTGCCAGAGAATTGGGGATCCGCCGGCGTCTGGGGTGAAAAAGCGAGCATGCAGGTTGCGATCGATTAACAGCATGACCAGCGCTGCGTTCAGAACCGGCAGAGCGAAGACCATCAGAAATGAATTCACCATCGTCATCCAGGCAAACAAGGGAAGCCGTTTCATGCTCAGTCCGGGCGCTCGAATGGTGAACGTGGTGACAATCAGATTGATTCCGGTAGTCACGGTTCCAATGCCGATGGCCAGCAATCCCAAAGCCCAGAAGTCCACTCCAGGAAGCGACGAGTATGGTTTTTCGCTAAGAGGTGCGTAACTAAACCAACCCATGTCGGGAGCGTTACCGAAAAGGATACTGGTATACAAGAAGACTCCGCCAAATAACAGCAACCAGTAGGAGAGCGCATTCAGGCGCGGAAACGCCATGTCTCTGTCTCCGATCATCAGCGGCAGCAGATAAACGGAAAGTCCCAAAAGCGTGGGCATTACGACCAGGAAGATCATGGTTGTTCCGTGCAGGGTGAAAAGCTGATCGTAGGCTTCAGGGCCCAGAAAATGATTGTTCGCGAAGGCGAGCTGGAGCCGCATCAGGAGCGCTTCACAGCCTCCGACGACAAAAAAACATAGCGCAGTGAGAAGGTAAAGTATCCCGATTTGCTTATGGTCACACGAGGAGAGCCAGGAGAGCATGCCGGCAGTTTTTTCGAACCGCTCAAGCTCCTCCATGGATTGCGGAGTAACAAGAACTTCGCTCATCGCAATGTCTCGAGGTAGTCCACCAGAGCGCCTCTTTGTTGAGCAGTGAGGTGAAGGTTTGGCATTTTGCACCCCGGCTTGATCGCTCCCGGGTCGTTCAGCCAGTTCGACAGATTCTCCGCCGTATTCGTCATTCGCCCGGCGGCCAGAGTTTCCCTCGATGCGAAATGCGTGAGGTCGGGAGCGATCGATGCGGTTGCTACGGTGCCGCGAATGGCATGGCAGTTGGAGCAGCTTAGCTGCTGAAAGTATTGAGCGCCGAGCGCAGCTTCCCCGGAAGCGGGGATCGCGGGAACTTCTTCCTGCTGCGCCTGCCATTCGGCAAACTCAGCGGGCGGTTGCGCCACCACGCGAATACGCATCCAGGCGTGTTCAACTCCGCAAAACTCGGCGCATGTGCCGAAATATGTTCCGGGCGCATCGGCAGAGAACCATATGTGGTTTTCAACGTCCGGAATGATGTCCATCTTGCGTCCTAACTCAGGCACCCAAAAATCATGAATGACGTCAGCGGAAAGGAGACGAAGGCGTTGAGATACTCCGACCGGGACATGAATCTCGTTCGCCGTGACAATCCCCGTACCGGGATATCGAACCCCCCACCACCATTGATGAGCGACGACAACGAGCGTATCCGGTTGAGAATTTGCAGGGTCGGAGGCGTTCATCGAGCGTATGGCGAAAACCATGATCGTAGCGAGAATCAAGAAAAACGAGATCGTGTACCCCACTTCTAGTCTGGTGTTGCCGTACGTTGGCTGAGGAGTCAACTGAGCCTTCGTTGCCCTGAATCTGCGGATGCAATACGCAACCATCGCGGTAACAATGACGAAAATGCCAAGCATTGCCCAAAGAACCGCCGAACTCAGATCGGAGATGCTGCGCGCGTAGGGCGAATGCGGAGAAAAAACAGGGAAGGATGCAGGCGAATGGAGTCGCGAAGTCTCAACAAGGGAAACTAAATAACTCCAATTTCTTAACACCATAACCTGTTCTTTACCTGTTCTTTCGTCTGCGGTTGGATGCCGTCATCGTGATGTTCGCTCGCATTTCATCGAGTTGGTGCAGGCGCACAGATGTACCCGCCCGGAGGCTCATCGCGGCGTTGATGAGCCCAACATGAGAAAAGGCCTGGGGAAAGTTTCCTACCGATCCGTGCTTTGCGTCATATTCCTCCGAGAGCAGGCCCACGTCATTACAAATTGATAGCAGGCGCTCGAACAAATTCGTGGCCTCCTCATATCGGCCTTGCAGCAGATAAACGTCAATCAACCAAAAATTGCATGCCAGAAATGCTCCCTCTCCAGCCGGTAAACCGTCTTCAACTTTCTTGGTGTCGTAACGCAGGAGCAACCCGTCGCGCATCAAATGCTTTTCAATGGCACGGACGGTTCCGGCAACTCGCTCATCCTCCACTGGCAGAAAGCCCACGATCGGCATCAGCAGAAGACTTGAGTCAAGATGTTTGCGTCCGTAACTCTGAGTAAAGCTGTTCATCTTCCGATGAAAGCCTCGCTTGCAGACGTCAGCGTGAATCCTGCTTCGCAGTTTGCGCCAACGGTCGACCGGGCCTTTTATGCCGAACTCTTCGACCATCCGGATTCCGCGATCAAAGGCCACCCACGCCATTACCTTCGAGTGCGTAAATTGATGTGGGACGCTGCGGAACTCCCATAACCCTTCGTCCGGCAAACGCCAGATTTTTTCCAGATGTTCGAGTAAGGGACCTTCAATCGCTGCGCCGGTCTTGTCCTCGTTCGGGTACATACCGTGGTGACGGGAACGGTAAATGGAATCCAGCATCTCTCCGTAGGTGTCGAGTTGGAGTTGAGAAGAGGCCTTATTGCCAATATGGACGGGCGCCGATCTCGCGTAGCCGGGAAGCCAGTCCGCTTGCCACTCGGTGTGCTCGCGTTTTCCGGTGATACCGTACATGATTTTTAGTTGACTGGGATCTCCCAGAATCGAACGGTTCAGCCAACCGAGCCAAGCTCGGGCCTCGTTTTCGAAGCCACATTCGAGCAGGCCCTGTAAGCTGAATGTCGTATCCCGCAGCCAGCAGAAGCGATAATCCCAGTTACGGATCCCCCCCAATTTTCTCTGGCAGCGACGCTGTAGGCGCGGCCACGAATCCGCCAGAAGGAGCATAGGTGAGCGCCTTTAACGTAATCAGAGACCGCTCCACTTGCTCTCGATAGGGACCGCGATATCGACTACGCGTAGTCCATCGTTTCCAGAAGCGGACTGTTTCTTCTAATGCGCTTTCGGCATGGAGGGATTTCGGAATTGTGTCGGAATAAGCATTGCTGTATTGCAGTGTGAAGTAATAACTCTCGCCGGCCCGCAAAGACCAATCTGCGGTCAAGGTTTCTTTTTCACAGCGCAAACCTACGTCTGTGCGCAGCGTGAGACAGCGCGGCCCTGAAATTATGTGCCAAGCACCTTTCACTCCGGCTGTTATTCGCGGGGCCACAGCCCCGTAGTCGAAGCGCGGCGAAAACAAGGTCGTCATCCGACTGCGCCCTTTAATTCCGCGCACGACCCGAATCAAGCAGGAGTGTTTCTCGCGGATGGTCATGAAATCGGTGACCAACGCAACCGCGCCTGTGGATTCGCTATACGTGGTCTCCACGACCAAGGTGCCAGGAAGATACCGCCGTTCGATCTTTCGGGGTGTCGGCGGAGAGATTAACCAGAATCCATGCGAACTATTTCCCAGCAGTCTGGCGAAGCAAGCTTCCGAATCAAAGTCGGGCCAGCAAAGCCAATTGAGGGAACCACTCTGGCTGATCAATGCGGCAGTATGGAGGTCGCCGACCAGAGCATACCCGTCGATTCTTGCGGTCTCCTTCAAGCGGCTTTCTCACTCTTCATAGCATCTGCCGTAAGAGCCCATCCCTGACCATAGTTTAGGTTGATGAAACGTCGAACTTGGGACTGGTAAAAGTGCCAGCTAAAAGAGGCCGCGGAAAGAAAAGTGCGAGCGCGTTGACCCCAAGCGCGCAACTACGATGATGTTCAAGCACGGAAGGTTGTTGGAACATATCAGCAGCGATTGCGGGATCATGAATGATTAATAAAAACAGTTAGGTTCAAACCTATAAGGGTTTGCCGGAATCATAGCAACGGACTTCAAAACATTCGGCCCAAAATGGCATTCATGCTCGAAAAGCATACGAGAGCTGTCTTCTATAAATCGCTATCTTTTCATTATCCGCGCTTTTCTAACCGCAAGGCTCCCGCCCAGAATCTTGCCTCCGACTGTCTGATGTGATTGATCCCGAAAGAACAAAACGAGTGATTGAAGTTCTAGTGCAGTCGCATCTCGACGCGATCATTTGCAGTTCACCGAGCGCTGTGCTGCTTTTAACCGGATACTGGCCTGTAATGGGAGCGAGTGTCGTCGTCTTCACCGAAGAAGGTGAGGTCCACGTGGTCCTTCCCGAGGACGAAGTCGAACTCGCAAAGTGCACTTCGGGTGCCTCATTAACCCCTTATCACCCGTCAACCCTGGCCGACCTGACCTCTCCGATTGATGCGCTCGCCAATCCGTTGGGGCTGATCATGACGAAGCTTGGAGTTTGCAAAGCGGCAATCGGCATCCAGGTCGATCAAGGAATGCAACCTGCAAGCTACGCCTCCTCCGTTCAGTTTCGTTCGTCTCTCGTAGGTCTTCTCCAGCGATTGGCTCCGGAAGCGAAGTTCAAGAGTTGCGACTTTGCTCTCGCGCAAATGGAAGCCCGCAAGACTGCCAAAGAACTGGAGGGAATGCGACGGGCGTGCAACATCGCGGCTGCGGGATTCGAACACGCGACCGACGTTATACAAGTGGGAAGACGGGAAGCCGAAGTCGCCGCTGACGTTCAAGCTGCGTTCCAGGCCTCGACAATAGCATTGGGAATAGAACGCAGTTACGGCTTCTTCTTTTGCATGTCTGGACCCAACTCCGCGACCGCTTCGGCAGCTTATGCTCGCACGCGACAACGCAAAATCGAAGCCGGCGATCTGGTGATGATTCACGCCAACACATGCGCTGACGGCTATTGGACTGACATCACACGCACTTATACCGCAGGCACGCCTTCACATCGACAGGAGACGATGCGTTCGGCGATTTGTGGAGCAAGAAAAGCGGCCCTGAAAATCGTTCGCCCCGGTGTCGCCGCATGTGAAGTGGATCGTGCTGCACGAGATGTCATGAGCGCGCATGGCTTTGGGGATGCCTTTAAGCATTCCACCGGGCATGGGGTGGGTTTTGCGGCCGCCAACGCCAATGCGCTTCCACGGATCCATCCCCATTCTCCTGATGTTCTTGAAGAGGGGATGACTTTTAACTTGGAACCTGCGGCTTACTTCGACGGCTACGGCGGCATGCGGCACTGTGACATTGTCGCCCTGACGTCTGACAGGGCAACCGTAATTACCGACTTGTGAGGCTAGCTTTGTTCGATAAAGGCAAGACAAAAATCACGAGAGCCAGCTTACAAGTGTTCACAGTGCCCACGGACGCGCCCGAGGCGGACGGCACCTACGCGTGGGACAGCACGACGATGGTGCTGGTTCACCTTGAGGCGGGTGGAATTACGGGTATGGGATACACGTACGCGGATGAGTCGACGGCGAAACTGTCGCAAACCCTGTTGCAAGAAGTAGTCGCAGGGCGCGATGTCTTTTCGCAAGTAGCGATCCTTCAAGATATCTATCGTCACGTTCGCAATCTTGGAGAAACCGGTATTACCCGGATGGCAGCGGCTGCAATCGACAACGCCATGTGGGACCTGCGCGCACGACTGCTCGATGTGCCTCTCGTGACATTGTTTGGAATGATGCGAACCGGAATCCCCGTCTATGGAAGCGGTGGCTTTACCTCATACAACGATTCGCAATTGCAAGATCAGTTGGGAGGTTGGGCGCGACAGGGCTTCGCGATGGTGAAGATGAAAGTAGGAAGCAATCCGGAAGATGATCCGCGGCGGGTTCAGATTGCGCGGAATGCTATCGGCGATCGATGCGAACTTTTTGTTGACGCCAACGGCGCGTATACGGTCACACAAGCTCTTCGTCTGGCGCACAACTTCGCCGAGCAAAAAGTACGATGGCTGGAAGAGCCAGTCAGCTCCGACAATCTCGCGGGGCTCAGCGCAGTGCGGGCTCGCGCTCCCATCGGCATGGACGTTGCCGCCGGCGAGTATGGCTACACTGCCTGGTATTTCCGCAGGATGATCGATGCCGGAGCAGTCACCATCCTACAGGCCGACGCAACCCGTTGCGGGGGGATGAGCGGCTTTCTCGATGTGGCCGCGCTTTGCTGGGCGGCAAATATGCCCCTCTCATCGCACTGTGGGCCGAGCATGCATTTGCATGTTTGTTGCGCTGTTCCAAGAGCAATTCACATGGAGTTTTTTCATGATCATGCGCGCATCGAAAGAATGTTTTTTGACGGCTTCTGCGAACCGCAAAAGGGGATGATGAAACCGGATTTGACTCGTCCGGGAAACGGCCTCGAATTAAAGGAAAAAGATGCGGCAGCGTATCGGATCTGATTTGTGAGGGCAGCAAAGTCAACTGGATAAGAAAGAACGATGTACTCATAGAGCAAATTACGAAAGGGAAAGTTTATGGCGAAGCAGGTTTCCGATCTTATTGTTGAGCGCTTAATTGAATGGGGAGTGGATACGATTTTCGGTTTCCCCGGCGACGGAGTGGACGGTTTCTTCGAAGCGCTCCGAACTCATAAAGACAAGTTGAGATTCATCCAGGTGCGGCACGAGGAGGCTGCAGCGTTCGCAGCCGTGGGGTATGCGAAATATACGGGACGCATCGGCGTTTGCTGCGCGACCTCCGGTCCGGGCGGTGTACATCTTTTGAATGGACTGTACGATGCGAAATGCGATCTGCAGCCCGTGCTCGCGATTACCGGACACACTTTTCACGATCTGATCGGCATGGATTATCAGCAGGACGTCGATCTCGACAAGCTTTATATGGACGTCTCCGTCTTCAACGAGCGAGTCATGGGCCCGGCGCATGCAGTGAATATAGTCGACATGGCGGTGCGAACCGCCTACGCCCGCCATGGCGTTTCCCACATCTGCATTCCGAAAGATATCCAGGAGTGGGAAGTTTCCGATAAGCACCGCAGCAATGCGAATGTCGCGCACCACAGCGGAGATTGGAGTGTGCCTTCCACGGCGAAACCAGCGGACTCGCTGTTACAGCAAGCCGCCGACATCATTAACGCTGGATCGAAAATCACAATCTTTGTGGGACGTGGCGCGCTCGCTTCGCGGGAAGAAGTCACGCAGCTTGCGACGATTGTGGGCGGGCCGGTGGTAAAGGCGCTGTTGGGAAAAGCTGTTTTGCCTGACCGTAGTCCATATACCACCGGCGGAATTGGCCTGCTCGGAACCGCTCCCTCTGTGGATGCCATGAATGATTGCGACACTCTGATCATGATTGGCACGAGTTATCCATACATGGAATTCTTGCCCAAGCCTGGCAAAGCGAAATGCGTGCAGATCGAAATCGATCCCAGTCACGTCGGACTGCGGCACCAGGTAGACGTAGGTTTGGTCGGCGACGCAAAGACAATCCTCACCGCGCTCCTGCCTCTGCTGCAAAAAAAGAAGCACGACTTCCTGGAAAAGTCTCAGGCTCGCATGAAGGATTGGAACGACCTTATGGAGGAACGCGGCACACGCAAAGATATGCCCATGAAGCCGCAAGTGGTGACCCATACGCTTAATAAATTGCTGAAGGATGACGCGATCGTTTCTTCGGATAGCGGAACTATTGCTACCTGGACGGCTCGCTACGTAGAGATTCGAGGCACCATGCAGTTCTCACTTTCCGGCTCCCTGGCCACAATGGCTAACGGACTCCCCTACAGCATCGGCGCTGCTATCGCTTATCCGGGGCGGCAAGTGGTTTGCGTCGTCGGGGATGGTGGTTTGACCATGCTGATGGGGGAGATCGCCACGCTGGTGAAATATAACTTGCAAGTCACCGTAATCGTGATCAAGAACAATGTGCTGGGCCAAATTAAATGGGAGCAAATGATTCTCGAAGGAAATCCCGAATACGGAGTGGAACTGCAACCGATCGACTTTGCCAAAGTAGCCGAAGCTTGCGGGGCTCGGGGGTTCACCATCGAACATCCCGAAGAAGCCGAATCGATTCTTCGCGAAGCCCTCAGCCATAAGGGACCGTCCGTGGTCCAAGCAGTGGTTGATCCGAATGAGCCCCCGATGCCGGGTAAAGCTACAACGGAACAGGCAATGCATTTGGCCAAAGCGCTGCTCCGAGGACAGAAAGATGCGATGAAGATTCTCAAGACAATCACTCTGGACGAAGTGCGCGAGGTTATCTAAGGCGATGGCGAAGCGATCCACGACTTCCGGCAGGACTCCTCGCAGTAGTGTTCGTCGTGATTTGGAGCTCGTTGCGAATCGAATCAGAGAGGGACGCTTCCAGCGCAGCCTTTCTTTGTTGACTGCCGGAACCAGCATCGTAAGCGGTCTTGAAGTCGCCTACGAGCATTATCGCGGCAGCTACAGCAGGCGCGTCATGTACACGCCCGTGATCATGAGTGTCTTGCTGGCGATTGGCGGCTTCGCGGGCTTTCTCAGCGGCCGCGCGGCCAGAACGGTTCTTCGATGGATTTCAGCCTTAACGCTGTTGGATGCCGCAGTGGGGTTTTACTTCCATGTGCGCGGCATCCAGCGCAAGCCCGGCGGATGGAGGCTTCCCATGACCAACATGATTATGGGACCGCCGGTTTTTGCGCCATTGCTTTTTGGTACCAGCGCCTATCTCGGGCTCGTCGCTTCGTTCCTTCAACGAGAAGAAGCCTCGCGCGACACACGAGCAGGACGAAAAACCTCGCTCGCCAGACTTTTGCTTCCGAAAGAAAGCCGGGAATTACTTTCAGAGGAACAGGACATCCGCGAGGGCCGTTTTCAACGGCAGGTAGCCATCGTGACCGGCGTGAGTGCCCTGCTCAGCGGCTTCGAGGCTTTCTATTCACACTACAAAAATAATTTTCGTTACGCAGCACAGTGGACGCCCATTATTCTTGCACCCGCTCTCGCGGCAGCCGCGTTTGCTTCGGTAAAAAGCCGTCGGCTCGCCACAACGGCGCTGCCGGCACTGTCGATGCTTGCTTCCGCCGACGCAGCCGTCGGGTTTTACTACCACGGCCGTGGAGTGCTTCGCCGGCCCGGGGGCAGCAAGCATCTCCTCTACAACATCATGTACGGGCCGCCGATCTTCGCACCGCTGTTATTTGGCGCGGCGGGAATGCTCGGCATGCTGGGAAGTCTGCTGCGGAGGAAGCACGCATGAAGATCAAACCAACGACCGCGCAGGATGCTTCTTTACTGCCTCGACATAGCAGCGGTGATCCGCTGCAGCCTCGCAACACGCCGGGCTATTATCGCGGCTTCAGTACCTTGTCTCAAAGCGCGTTCTGGGATGACGCGACCCGCCAAGTCGTCGTCCATCGCGTGGAGTCGACACCTTCCCGCCAGTTTTTCTCGTTGGAAGAATGGGATTTCTGGACGGTTATCTTTACTCACCTGATTCCACAGACAGACCGAACTCCAAACCGCCAGATTCCTCTCGTCGCTCCCCTAGACCACCGGCTTTACATCAATCAGACCGTGGGATATCGCTTCGAGAACATGCCGCAGGATCGTGAAGCTTACCGCATGGGGCGCGAGGCTATTAATAAGGAAGCCGAACATCGCTACAGCGCCGGTTTTATCGCGTTGCCTCACCGCGAGCAAGACGTAGTTCTAAAAGCAATTCACGATGGAGCACCGAAGGCAGCGGCAGATATTTGGCAGAAGATGTCGGTCCATCGCTTCTGGCAATTGATCATGGGTGATGCTATCGATGCGTATTACGCCCACCCCTGGGCTTGGGATGAGATCGGTTTCGGCGGTCCCGCCTACCCCCGCGCCTACACACGCCTCGAACGCGGCGAACCGGAGCCATGGGAGGTCGAAGAGAAGCGTTACGACTGGCTCGCACCCGAGGATTCGGCGTCACACGAAGTGGAATCGACCGCGCATCGCCACACCGAAGCCGACCAGCACAGCTCCGGAGGGATGAAGGAATGATGAGCCGGAAAGAGCCAATCTTGGGAGCGTTTGACCCGCCGCACAACGGCAAGCACATGCTGGGCTCTATGCAGTTCTTGCACGCGCCGATGCGCAAGTTCGATGAGAAAGACGAGGTTGACTATATTATTGTCGGAGTGGGCGCCGCCGGCGGCGTTCTGCTGCAACGCCTGGCCCGTGCGGGATTCAATGTCGTCGGCCTCGAAGCCGGTCCCTTCTGGGATACTGAACGCGACTGGGTGAGCGACGAGGCGGGATCGCACCAACTTTACTGGGAAGATCCGCGCGTCACTGGAGGCTCCGATCCGTTGGCGCTCGGCGCAAACAACTGCGGCAAGGGCGTAGGCGGGGGCTCGGTCCATTGGGCTGCCTTTACTCCCCGGCTGCATCCATCGGACTTCGAAGTTTATTCGCGCGACGGAGTCGGCGTCGACTGGCCTATTACCTATCAGGATATTCTTCCGTACTACGAACAACTCGAATTAGAAATGCCGGTCGCCGGTCCCGCTTACTATCCTTGGGGACATCCGCATGGCTACGCTTACGGACCTCATCCCATGGGCGGTGTCGGCAACGCGCTGATTCGCGGTTGTAGCGCGCTCAACATTCCGGTATCGATTGGTGGCCCTGTAGCCATTCTCTCCGGCTCTCATGGAGACCGTCCCCACTGCATCTACCGCGGGTTTTGTATTCAAGGCTGCAAGGTTGGAGCGAAGGCGAGCACCCTGATCACCCATGTTCCCGATGCTCTGAAAAAAGGTGCGGAGATTCGCGATCGATGCATGGTCTCGCGAGTGGAACTCGGTAAACAAAGACGCGTCACGGGCGTGCATTATTTTGACAACGATGGCGCGCCACATTTTCAGAAATCGAAAGCCGTCATCGTCAGTGGTTACGCTATCGAGACCCCGCGATTATTGCTCAACTCCGCATGCCCCGGCTTCGGGAACGGGCTCGCCAACTCCAGCGGAACGGTCGGACGCTATTTGATGGCGCAAGCGGGAAACGTTGTCTTAGGCCGCTTTGAACAGCCCGTTCGTATGTATAAAGCACCTCCCGCGCACGCCTTGACGGAAGAGTTCTACGAGACTGATTCTAAGCGCGATTTCGTCCGCGGCTTCGCCATTCAAACCGTCGGCCCTTTACCCATTGCTTTCGGTAAGCAAATGCTGGCCGCAAAAAAAGCGTGGGGATGGGGCCTTCGTCGCGAAATGATGGATTACAACCACTGGGCTGCGTTCGGCCTTCTCGGCGAAATTCTTCCCTGGGCGGAAAATCGCGTGACGCTCGCGCAAGAAAAAGATCGCTTCGGCCTGCCAGTCGCTCACGTCACTTTCAACCTGCACGAAAACGATAAGAAGCTGATTAAATTTGCAAAAGAGAAAACGATGGACGTGATGGCCGCCGCCGGCGCCACGGAGGTTGTACAGGAGGCCCGCTACGCTCATCTTGTCGGCGCCGCTCGCATGGGATCGGACCCAAAGACTTCCGTAGTGGATAAATTCGGCCGCACCCATGACATCGCAAATCTTTTTTTGTGCGATGGCAGCGTTATGCCCACCCAGGGCTCGGCCAACCCCGGCCTCACGATCCAGGCACTGGCGGCTAGAACTGCCGATTATCTAATCTCGCAGGGATCTCGGATATTCAATTCAGACGAGCGCGATCTAACCTCGCCCCCGATTCGACGCGAACTCGCTCCTCCGGAAACATGGGGCAAGGGCGTACCGCGGCTGAATAATTAACGTTTCTACGATTTCTCCTTTCGAACTGGCTCTTTTAGAGCATCGTGGCTTTCATTCCTTCGGGCGTGACGAGCAGAATTGACGACGCGGAGAGAAGTAACCGAAAAAGGTTTTGGAGACGCAGGACTTGGCAGCTAACATTCTGCCGTTCGCGTTGTCTTGCACGCCCGGAGCGGTACAGGCGAACGCTACGCCGCCAGTCCTCGGGGAAGCTAGGCAGACATCGAACTGTACCAGTTCTCCGAATCAATCTGATCCATCGAAGTTCCTTTCGTCTCGGCGCGAATGTCCTCTCTTAATTAGGGAGATATTTTAGGAGTGACCGAAATATGGAGATAAAACAAGGGCACGGAATTAGCCGTGCCACTCTTTCATTTGAGGGCATCGCTTCCGAGACCGTTCTGACAGGGCAAATGCGATCTGATTCCATGAGTAAAGCGTTTCCTGGAACGAGATTTGGGGTTCGATAGCTTCTTGTATCTGGTGAAGGGCGAAACTGAATTCCCGCGATGGACTAAATGGTCCGCCGCGCCGAGAATGGATAGGCGGGGGGGAAATATCGCGTCCGACCCCGATCAATTTTTGTGCTAGGCGCGTGACGAGCAATTTTCCATAAAGCCAAGCGCGGGAGCTGCGTTCGTCGTGCTTGGGCACGTGCCCTAGTTGTGCAAGACTTTTCAGTCGCTTAAATACCAATTCAATTTGCCAACGCGTACGGTAGGATTCCAAAACGTCCGCGGTCGAACCGCTTGAGCGAGTCGTAAACACGATCACGTACTTAGCGAATTCGAGTGTTCCCGGCCTCGTGATCATTTGCTTTCTACTAGCCCTGCGCCGCAAGCGCCGACAAGCCTGTTGAATCGCGTGGTCGCCCTTTCGTATTGCACATAACCGCCCTGCAAACGAACAACCCTGACCGTGCAAGAAGACCCGCCACTCGCCGAACTGCCCTGCTTTGGACAAAGTGCGTAATCGCGGAAGGAGAGAGATACGCCTACCGCATGCCGAGTAGGGCACGAAGCTCTGAGGGTTAACGCGAACCAATACAGCAGCACCATGTTGCCACACATACTCAATCCCGGCGACTGAACAGTAGCCAGCATCCGCGAGAATAAGTTCGTGCGGACCCAGGGGCAAACGGTTGAATGACTCGCCACTACCTTCACCAATCGTAGGAGATACTTCGAAAAAGTCACACACCAAACTCGGCAGTGCGATGCTGTATAGGATCCTCCATTGGCTCCCCGTCTTGCCTGGCTCTTTGACGATCGTGCCATCGACAATCCGGACGTGCGACTGGTGGCTTCTTCGGCCGGTACGCGACGTTTTCCCGAAGCAATCCGATACACATCCAATGGAGCCACGCCTCACTCTTGCGCAGTTGTTTGAGCAAGGCAACATCCGAAATGTCTGCCCAGTTCGCTAACTTGGCCCGCACAACCGTCTCCCGCAAAGAGTAACCCCACGCTACATGCAGCATTAACGTACGCAAAAGCACATCGGGTGAAGAAAACCTACGCAACCTCTCGACCGCACCCGACTGCCACGCCATTTTCTGCCATCCTGCAGGAAATAACGACGCAAGCACCTTCCAGTCTTCTCCGGCGATAAGCATTCACTAAGAATAGGTCCGCCATCACCAACCCCGTTCCTTAAGTTAGCGCTTATGTGGGCGCAGTCCCCAGAGGTGACGACGCCCTCGCAGGGCGTAAATGGTGGCTTGGCTGCCATATACGATGGCAACGACAGAAATCGTTCTCAGTGTTTCGATTCCGAAATGCATTTCGAACTTGCCAGCCGCTACGACAGCTACACAGAACGCTAAAAAGCAGCTTCCCAGAGTGACCCCGGCTATCGTAATCCTGCCGACTTGCCAGGAATTCGGCATGGGCGATGGCCTTACTCTGTCAGTGGTCAACGCCATGGCCAAGAAGTCACCGGTGATCATCACAATGACCATCAGCATGGGCGTCAAAACGGCGTGTCCGGTCATGACCAGCCCAATTGCCAGCAAAAGCACCTGCACAATCTTCTTGAGCACGGAGTTCAGCGTGTAGGTAAGGATGCGCTGAAAGGTGATCCTCCCCTCTTTGACGGCGGCGACGATGCCGCCAAGCCCAGCCTCCGTCAGCACAATACCGGCTGCCGATTTGGCGACATCGGTTGCGGTCGATACTGCGATCCCCATCTGTGCCTGACGCAGCGCTGGGGCGTCGTTGGCGCCATCGCCGCACATCCCGACTGTATGCCCGTTCTTCTGGAAGGCCTTGACGAGATCAAATTTTCCTTCGGGAAGAATACTTGCAAATACCGCAAAATCCTCCGGTTTTATGCCTTCGGGTACCGGTCCGGGTGGGCAAACAGCCCCATCCAAGCCTACTGCGTGAGCAACGATTGCTGCCGTAGCCGGAGCGTCACCAGTCACCATGACCGTGCGCACGCCCAAGGCCTTGAGCTCCGAGATCAGAGAAAGCGAGTCCTTACGGGGCGGGTCACTGAGTGCAATAAGACCCATAAGCTTCAGACCTGTTGCGGTGCCCGCAGCTACTGCCAAGACCCGAAACCCTTGCTTCTCAAGTTCGTCGGCCAAACCAGCCGCGGTAGGTGATGCGGCAGTGAGGCTCGCGACTATCGTGAAAGCTCCCTTGACGATGCGCTCTACGCCACCTTTGGCATCGGCGGCGGTTGCTTCGGAAGTTTTCTTGGCAGGGTCGAATGGCACAAACGTGATTAGCTTTGGAAGATCCGATGCCGGCTTTTGGGTGGAGGCAGAGCGAATCGCCGCATCCACAGCGTCATCTCCGCCCTCAGAACTTGCGAGGGCTGCCATGCCGAGAACGTGGGCTTCGTCAAAGCCGGGCATCGGCTTAACGCTGGTGACCGAAAGTTCATTGCGGGTTAGCGTTCCAGTTTTGTCCGAGCACAACACATCAATTGTTGCAGCCTCATCCACAGCCGATAACCGCGTCGGCAGGACGCCCAGCTTCGCCAGAGATCGCGCTCCTAGAGCCGCCGCCAGCGTGAACGTTGCTGGTAATGCCACGGGTATTGCAGCAAGAACCGACGTGAGCAGCAGAGGAATAATCTCGCTCCACGGCATCGCATGGAAATAGGCGTACGCTCCGATAATAAGGATGACGACGACGTTGAAAATAGCCAGATTACGCACGATGCGCAGCACAGCATTCTGCTGCGAACTTGCAGCGTGCGCCGTGCGCACGAGTTCTGCCGTACGGCCAAACTTGGTATGAACGCCAGTGGCTGTAACTTCTGCGGTCGCTTCACCTCGTCGGACCAGTGCTCCCGCAAAGGTATCAACGCCTGGACCAGCCTCGATGGGCAGAGATTCGCCTGTAAGCATGGATTGATCGAGTAAGATCGATCCCCCGATCAAATGCACATCCGCTGGCACGACTCCGCCAAGTGACAACTTCACGAGATCGCCGCGCACCAACTCCGTGGCGGGTATTGTTTTCCATGCCCCATCGCGCTCGACGGATGCATTCAAGGCGAGACGCGAGTTCAAGGCTTTTAAGGTAGCTTGGGCGCGACCTTCCTGGAAATAGGCTAATACTGCGTTGAAGATCAGCAGGCCCGCAATGACCGCAGCCTCAGCATACTTATGAAGCACGACCTGAAGCACAATCGATGCTTCAAGCAACCACGGGACGGGCGCCCAGAACTTGGCCAATGCGTTTCGAATGGGATGAGCCGACACATCGGGCATTGCATTGCGCCCGCCTTTTTGAAGACGACTATTTGCTTCAGCGCTCGTGAGTCCGGACGAGGATGTGGTCTCTGGACCGGCTTTGTGGGCGAATTCGATGATCCGACTTCGACAATTGCAGCCATAATTTGTTATGAAGATCGGGTTATAGCAAGGCCGAGAACCTGGCAAACCGTCTTGGCTATGATTTGCTCTTCGTTTGTACGAATGACGCGGACCACGACTCGGCTGGACGCCGCGGAAATCACGCCTTCGTTCGCTGCATTGTGCTTCTCTTCAAGTTCGATTCCAAGGAATCCGAGCCCATCGCAGATCCGAGCGCGAACTGCGGGTGCATTCTCTCCGATGCCTCCGGCGAACACCAGTGTCTCGATTCCGCCCAACGCCGCCGCGAATAAGCCAATCCACTTCTTGACCTGATAACAGAACAGAGCGACCGCTTCAGCCGCCCGCACATCCTGAGTCTCGTGCTTTAGCAAGTCACGCATGTCAGAACTGGTTTCGGATATGCCGAGCAGCCCTGACTGTAAATTCACCATATGGTTGAATTGCTTGGCGCTCATTTTTTCGGTGCGCGCCAGATACCAAACCAGTCCGGGATCGAGATCCCCGGTGCGGGTGCTCATTGGCACGCCGGCGGTCGGGGTGAAACTCATGCTGGTGTCGACAGATTTGCCGTCACGCACCGCCGCAAGACTCGCCCCATTGCCCAGGTGAGCGAGGACTATCCGGCCCCGCGCCACTTCCGGTCCAGCCAGGCGGGCCAGTTCTTCCATCAGGAACTCGTATGACAGCCCGTGAAACCCGTACCGCCGCACGCCCTGCGCCTCGTAACGACGAGGGATTGGCAGCATTTGCGCCACGCGCGGAAGGTCATGGTGAAAGGCCGTGTCGAAACATGCCACTTGGGGCAGATCCGGAAATCGGCGATGAAATGCCTCGGTCAACAGGATCTCCTCCGGCATATGCTCAGGATCAAATGGGCTGAGTTGCTTCAACTGCGTAACCATTTCCGCAGTAATTCGCTGAGGTTCGAAATACTTCGGCCCGCCATGCACCACGCGATGCCCGACCGCGGTCAATGCGTCGCGCCCGCTGCGTTGCTCGATCCAATCCATCAGAGCGCCGACCGCAACCGTATGATCGGGAGCCTTGATTGAGCGCGAAAAGTTGTCCGCCTGGCCAGAGCCCTTTACACGAAATGTAGCCTCCGGCAGTCCAATCCGTTCAATTCCGCCATCCAGAATCCGTCGGAGCGAGTCGCCGGCCTCGAACAGGGCAAATTTGATGCTCGACGAGCCTCCGTTAATAATCAGAATGCGTGGGTTCGTCGGTTTCACTGACGACTCGCCTCCGTTATCACCATTTATCCGCTTCGCTTCATTTAGCTGTCGCTGAACAAACCTGCGCGAGGATGTCCCTTAGCCAGTGGCGGAGGTGCGGCCGGCTCACTGAAATCAGCTGTCCAGTGCCAGTTCCTGATCTCGGGCATGTCTTCCAAATGTTGTCGAATGTAGTCGTGGTGCTCGTACAGCTTCCGGTTGAACGTATCGACGACGTCCGAAACTTCTGAGCGCAGCCTTGAGACATACTT
Source organism: uncultured Acidobacteriaceae bacterium (assembly GCA_963818235.1). GTDB lineage: Bacteria > Acidobacteriota > Terriglobia > Terriglobales > Acidobacteriaceae > Sulfotelmatobacter. The sequence goes on along the minus strand of CAWFRI010000002.1, from coordinate 357,435 downwards.
CAGTGCATCGATAGCAAGATGAAAACGGCTCATCTTGTTCAGCACTACCATATCGAACGGCGTGGTGGTCGTGCCCTGATCCATATAGCCCCGCACATGGAAGCGGCTTTCATTGGAGCGCCCATGAACCATCGTGTGAATGAGCCAGCGATTGTTGTGGAAAGCGAAGATGACAGGCGCACCTTTGGTGAATAGAGCGTCGAAGGACATGTTATCCATGCCATGCGGATGATCATCCGGGCTCATCAAAATGCTCAAGTCCACCACATTCACGACCCGCACCTTGATGCCGGGAACATACTTCTGCAGAAGCCATGAGGTTGCGCAGATCTCGATGGTTGGCACGTCGCCTGCGCAGGCCAATACAACGTCCGGTTCTCCACCTCCGTCGTTGGTCGCAAACTTCCAGGTCGATGCCCCTCGCGAGCAATGTTCGAGAGCTTCGTCCATGTTCAGCCACTGAAGCTGCGGCTGCTTTCCGCACGTAACGATGTTGACGTAGTTGCGGCTCCGTAGGCAGTGGTCGAAAACGCTTAAGAGGCAGTTGCTGTCCGGAGGATAGTAAACGCGGATGGTTTCACTCCTGCGTGCCAGTGCGTTGTCAACAAATCCAGTCGCTTGATGGCTGAAACCGTTGTGATCATTTCGCCAGGCATGACTTGTCAGTAAAACATTCAACGATGCGAGCGGTCTGCGCCAGGGGAAATCTAGGCATTGCTCCAGCCACTTGGCATGTTGCGTCAACATTGAATCCACGACTTGCGCGAAGGCTTCGTAGGAGGACCACATGCCGTGCCGCCCAGTCAGCAAGTACCCTTCGAGCCATCCCTGACAGCAATGTTCGCTCAATACTTCCATGACACGGCCATCGGGACTCAGTTCGTCATCGATCGAAACAGTCTCCGCCATGAAGCAGCGCTTCGTAGCTTCGAGGACGGAATTTAGACGATTGGAGTCCGTCTCATCCGGACAGAACATGCGAAAGTTTGTGGGGTTGAGCTTGAATATGTCTCTGAAAAAATCTCCGAGCTTTCGTGGAGCTTCCGCGACCACTTGACCAGGTCCTGGGATGTCCAACGCATAACCTGTAAAGTCTGGTATATCGAGAGCGGTCAGCAGTCGGCCGCCATTCACGTGAGGATTCCCTCCCATGCGACGATCGCCTGTCGGCGCGAGTTCCGCTAGCTCGGCGATGAATCTCCCCTTTTGATCGAAGAGCTCCTCCGGTTTGTAGCTTCTCATCCAGGCCTCAAGGATCTTTAGATGTTTCGGGTTTTCGCGGACCGTAGCGAGAGGGACCTGATGAGCACGGAAGGTACCTTCAATCGGGATTCCATCCACCTCTTTCGGACAGGTCCATCCCTTGGGCGTGCGCAGGACGATCATGGGCCAGATTGGCTGCTTCTTGAACCCGCTCTGACGCGCCTCCTGCTGGATGGTTCGAATATCGGCATAGCAATTGTCCAGCGTTCCAGCCAGGAGTTGATGCACGACTTCAGGATCGTCGCCTTCCACAAAATAGGGTTTGTATCCGCGTCCTATGTACAGAGCTCTTAAGTCTTCGTCGCTCGTCCGTCCTTGAACGGTCGGTCCGGAAATCTTGTAGCCGTTGAGGTGCAGAATCGGAAGGACAGCCCCGTCCCGCACCGGATTTAGAAAGTTGACGGACTTCCAGCTTCCTTCAAGCGGACAGGTCTCGGATTCTCCGTCGCCAATGATGCAGGCAACGATCAGGTTGGGATTGTCGAAAGCGGCTCCGAACGCGTGAACCATCGAATAGCCGAGCTCCCCGCCCTCGTGCATGGAATTTGGGACGTGAGGTCCACAATGGCTGGGCACTCCGCCCGGAGTCGAGAACTTTCGGAAAAGAAGTCGCAGGCCATTCTCATCTGGCGTGATCTCTTGATGTACTTCAGTATAAGTGCCTTCCAGATAAGAGTTCGCATTGAGCGACGGGCCGCCATGTCCGGGACCGGCAATATAAATGATGTTTGCATCGTGCTTCTTGATCAGCCGATTCAGATGAATGTAAATGAGGTTTTGTCCCGGCGAAGTTCCCCAGTGTCCGAGCAGCCTTGGTTTGATCTGTTCGGCCTTGAGGGGCTCTCGCAACAGCGGATTCTCGAAGAGGTAGATCTGACCGATGCACAGATAATTCGCGGCTCGCCAGTAGCGGTTCATCTTGCCGAGCATTTCGGGCGTCAGCGGACCGTCGGGCTGCGGCGCTTTGGTTGGCCGTTGGCCGTTGGCGGCGACAGCAGTAGACAAAGCCGCATCGAAGATAAACTTAGAGGGCTTTGGAGTCCGATCTAAATTCTTTGGCCGCGATTTCGAGCTGCTAGCCTGGTCAACCTCTAGTGTTTGTTCTTTAGTAGGCATAAATGATTCCTCTCGACTACTTCGTCGTTACTTCGCCAGTTCCTTGCCGATCTCTTGCAATTCCAGCCGACGCTTTTCCGTGGTCTTCGGATATGCCATCTTGAGATCCTGGAGCGCGTCGAGGACAATTCGGGACACAATCAGCCGGGCATTCTCCTTATCATCGGCGGGAACGGCGTACCAAGGCGCGTGACGTGTGCTGGTCGCGTTCAAGCAATCCTCATACGCTTCCATATAATGCTTCCAATATTTCCTCTCGTGATTGTCCGAGGAGCTGACCTTCCAGTTTTTGTCGGGCGTGTCGATGCGCGCAAGAAAGCGTTTCCGCTGTTCTTCGTACGAAAGGTTTAAGAATATTTTTACGATCCGTGTCCCGTTGCGATAGAGGTGGCGCTCCAGATCAACGATCGACCGATACCGCTCCTTCCAAATGTTTTTCTCGTCGAGCAACTCTTCTGGAAGCCGCTGGGTGCGGAGAATCTCCGGATGCACGCGAACGATCAGGACTTCCTCATAGTAGGAACGATTGAAGATGCCGATCCGTCCGCGTTCCGGAAGGCGGCATGTCGTGCGCCAGAGAAAATCATGCTCCAGTTCTTCGGCGCTTGGCTGTTTGAAACTGAAAACTTCGCAGCCTTCGGGATTGACTCCTGACATGACGTGCCGGATAGCACCGTCTTTGCCGGCAGAATCCATTCCCTGAAAGATCAGAAGCAACGCATAGCGGTTGGACGCATAGTGCAGTTGTTGAAGGGAAGTCAACTCAGCAATGTGTTTTTCCAGGAGGTCTTTGTATTCCTTCTTGGACTCGCAAAATGACTTCACGAGCGTCGGCAAGCGTTTGATATCGATCTTCTTGTGATGGAGTACACGGAAATCTTTGGAATGAATTTTCATCTTTTTCCTTCAGTGGCACGAACTGCATGAGGTGCGCACAGCGACTCCGAGTGCCCGGAACGATGGTTAGGCAACATTTTTCTTTGCCAGTTGATCCTTCCGGGTCTCTTGCTCCGCCTCAAGCCAGTCTTGATTCGCTTTGCCATCGGCCCGGCCTCGCGCCTGATAAAGCTCATAGGCCCGCGTGGCAATCTGCGGTGTAAGATCGATCGGGATCTTCACCGACGACGGTGCTTTAACCGGATCAAAAATCCGATAGGCGAGCAATTTCACGCGGTCATTGAGCAGGAACCACGCCAGAGCGTAGACCCAAACGAACCCAGCCCAACGCCAGCCCAGCGGCGTCATAAACACGCCGTAGACAGCAATTAGCGTCGCCACAATTTGTGTGCCGAGCACCGCTATCCAGAGAATTCGAGCCGGGCGTATCGACCAGAATGGGCCCCGCGTGCGTGTCAAGAAAATTGTCAAGTGCCCGGCTATGGACAGCTTCAGGTACATCAGCGTCTGCGCATGCTCGCGATCGAGATGAAATACCCGCTCGGCAAGATAAAAGAGGCCGAACGCGGCCGCGACTCCGATAACTCCCAGCACGGTCGAGATCCCGAGCACCAGACGCATATTCCACTTCTCGGGCCTGTCGCTGTAATGAACCTTGTCATAGGCGATGGAGAGGATAGCCCCGTCGTTGAGTACGGCGATCATTACGATCATCACCGCGGTCACGGGGTAGAAATTAAAGATCAGGATCGCTAGCGTCATGAAGAACAGCACACGGAGGGTTTCGGCTATGCGGTAGATTGCGTAGCTGTTCATCCGCTGGAAGATGCGGCGGCTCTCCTTGATCGCGTCGATGATCACCGAGAGGCCGGATGCGAGCAGCACGATGTCCGCCGCGGCGCGGGCCGCGTCGGTCGCGCCAGAAACCGCGATGCCGCAGTTCGCCTGCTTGAGCGCGGGAGCGTCGTTCACCCCGTCGCCGGTCATCCCGACAATATGGCCGTGCTTCTGCAGGACGTCGACAATGTTGTATTTGTCCTCAGGGAATACCTGGGCGAAGCCGTCCGCTTTTTCGATGGATGCCGCGGTCTCCGCCTTCTTTTGTTTGTCCCGCAATACGGTGGCATCCAGGATGTTCGTGCCCATGCCCAACTCATGGGACATTTCCTTAGCTATGGCCAACTGGTCCCCGGTGACCATTTTGACTTTCACGCCCATCTGCGCCGCGCTCGCGATGGTCGCTTTGGCCTGTTCGCGCGGCGGATCGGACATGGGCAAGACCCCAACGAACTGCCACTTGTCGTCCTGGTCTGCGCGGGCTACACCCAAGGATCGGAAGCCTCGTGCCGCAAATTCATTGACGGCTTTTTCTACCGAGGGTTTTACGTCCGCGAGGTTGGTCGCCATCTGCAGAATGACCTGCGGCGCTCCCTTCGCCACCTTGAACTGTTTTCCGTCGGAGCCCTTTACGGTGGCTTCGGTGCGCTTATGCACTGGATCGAATGGCTCGAAATGCAGAACCTGATAGCTCTTCAGTTCCTTATCGTCCTTCATGCCGCCGATCACCGCTAGATCGATCGTGTCTTTGTCTTCCGCGCGCGAAGCGAGAGCGGCGTCAAGGATGACTTGATCAGCGGCGATGCCATTGACACAGAATGGATCTCCAAGAGTCAGCTTGTTCTGGGTCAAGGTGCCGGTTTTGTCCGAGCACAGCACATCCACGCCCGCGAGTTCCTCAATCGCCGACAACTTGGTCACAATCGCTTGCTTTTTTGCCAGAAGACGCGCGCCGACCGCCATGGTGACGGACAGCACCGTGGGCATGGCTACCGGGATCGCGGCCACCAGTAACACCAATGCGAACTCCAACGTGCTCAAGATTGGGTCATGACGGAAGAGTGCAGTGGTAACAATCACCGCCACCAGAGCCACTGCAAGAACGATCAGATAATTGCCAATCTTCAGCACAGCACGCTGGAAATGGCTGACGGTATGAGCGCCCTGCACCAATTCCGCAGTCTTGCCGAAATAGGTGTTGGTACCCGTGGCGTAAACCATCGCGTCGGTTTCGCCGCGCTTGATGATCGAGCCCGAAAATACTGCTTCGCCAGGTTTGCGCGTCGCGGGCAAAGATTCTCCGGTCAGCGCAGACTGATCGACTTGCACCGGGTCGCCGGCCAACAGACGCGCGTCTGCTGGAACGATGTCTCCCAATAGCAACCGAATGACATCACCCGGCACCAGTTCCGCTACCTTGGGAGTCGCCCATTTTCCATCCCGCAGGGCGCGGGCCTCAGTCGCCAGCTTCGCGCGCAACGCGGCAATTTCGTTGCCCGCCTGATGTTCTTCCCAAAATGCAACCACCGCGTTGGAAAAGAGAAGAAAGAGAATGATGAAGAAATCCAGCCAGTGTCTCACCACCCCCGACAGAATCACGGCTCCTTCGATCATCCACGGAATGGGGCCCCAGAAATAGCTCAGGAACTTCAGGAATAGATTGTCTTTCTTTTCCTTGATCTCATTCGGACCATACCGTGCCAGCCGTTTCTGCGCCTCGGCTTGGCTCAGCCCTTTCGCTGACGATGCCAATCTCTTCTCGACTTCCAGCAGGGGCAGAGATTTTAGATCATCCTTGGAATCGGGCTTCGTCGGCGGCATTTCCACATTCGGTTTCACGATGACTGTTTTCCGTTCTAGTCCGTCGCGAGTCGCGATCAAAAGAGAGTCTGGGAAGATCGTTTGGACACGTGTTGCGAACAAATACCTGATGCGAGGTCTTGAATCGGCAAAGTACAGTATCTTGCGGCGACGACGCGGAAGCTGAGCAGTTTTGCTCAGCCACGGCTATCTGGAGACGAGGTCAGCCTCAAGCCAATTTATGCGGGTCGAAATTTAGCCTTAGCCTAGAAGTCGCCCCTCAAAGCGCGATGCCAAAGCACCGAGGTATGGCGGGATCATTTTGTTGTCTTCTCATTTCGCGTCTTGCACCGTGGGATCAACCCACGGACCGTCGCTTGCGATGAGTTGATGAGCTTTATCGGGCCCCCACGTCCCCGGCTCATAGGGATGCACCGGCGTCACGTTGCCCAGGATCGGATCGACCGCACGCCATTGCGCTTCCACTACGTCTTCACGGGTAAAGAGCTCAGTCAGTCCGCGCATAGCGTCGCCCAGCAACCGTTCGTAAGGCGGCATGTCGTCGGCGGCCTGCTCCGTGAGCTTGAGTTCCACGTTGTTGCCGGTCATCTGCTCGCCTGGCGTCTTCACCCGCATGCCCATTCCGATGGCAATGTCTGGACTGATACGCATGCGCAGATGTGCGGACGTGCCGGGCACGATCTCGCCAAAGGTCTCCATCGGCGGGCGCTTGAATTCAACGAACACTTCGGTCGCAGTCACCGGCAACATCTTGCCCGCGCGGATATAGATGGGCACGCCGGCCCATCGCCACGTTTCAATGAACATCTTGAGTGCAATGAAAGTCTCGACCGTGGAAGCCGCGTCTACACCCGACACTGCCCGATAACCGTTGTACTGGCCGCGTACGATGTCCCCCGGAGCAATCGGCCGTACCGCCTTGAGCAACGCGGCCTTCTGGTCGCGCCACGCGTCGTGAGCCTCCCCGGTCGGCGGATCCATGGTCAGGGTGGCCAAGACTTGCAACAGGTGATTTTGAACCACATCCCGCACCGTGCCGGCTTCGTCATAGAACTTGCCGCGATCCTCGACTCCGAACTTCTCGGCCATGGTGATCTGGATGCTTCGCACGTAGTTGCGATTCCAGATCGGCTCAAACATTGGATTAGCGAAGCGAGTGTAGAGAATATTCTGTACCGGTTCCTTTCCCAGAAAATGATCGATGCGGAAGATCCGTTCTTCGGGGAAATAACGGTGCAGGATTCGGTTGAGTTCTTGTGCCGACGCCAAGTCACGCCCGAAGGGCTTCTCCACCACAACGCGCGCATTCTCGGCGCAGCCCGACTTGGCTAGCCCCTCGGCAACCGTGCCGAATAAGCTGGGGGGAATCGCCAGGTAATGCAGTGGTTGTTTCGCAGAGCCCAACTCTTTACGCAGTTGGGCGAAAGTCTTCGAATCGTTGTAGTCGCCGTCCACGTAGCGCAAAAGGCCGATCAGCTTGTTGAACGCATCCTGGTCGAGGCCGCCGTGTTTTTCGAGGCTGTCCTTGGCGCGCGCTTTGAGTTGATCAAGATTCCAACCTGCCTTGGCCACACCAACGATTGGCAGATTGAAGCTTTCATCCCGAATCAACCCCTGCAGCGACGGAAAGATCTGTTTGTGCGCGAGATCGCCGGTGGCGCCGAAAAACACAAAAGCGTCAGACTGGAAATCTGCCATCAGGCCGCCTCCCGCTTATTGGCAGATTTCTCCTTGTGACCGCCGAATTCGTAGCGCATCGCCGAAAGCAGTTTGGCAGCATATTCTGCGTTGCCACGCGACGCAAAACGGGAGCTGAGCGCAGCGCTGATCACCGGCGCCGGAATGCCCTCATCCACCGCTGCCTGCACCGTCCACCGTCCCTCTCCGGAATCCGACACGCGGCCCGCAAAATTCGAGAGGTCAGGATTTTCTCGCAAAGCCGCGGCCGTCAGATCAAGCAGCCAGGAACCGATAACACTACCGCGCCGCCAGACCTCCGCGACTTCGGGCATGTCCATGTCGTATTGATAGAGCTCGGGATGGCGCAGCGGGGTTGTCTCGGCGTCCTCATCGCGCTTCATCTTGCCGATGTTGGCATTCTTAATGATGTTCAATCCCTCGGCAAACGCAGCCATCATGCCGTACTCGATACCGTTGTGGACCATCTTTACGAAGTGACCCGCGCCGTTCAGGCCGCAGCGCAAGTAGCCGTTTTCCGATGTCGAAGGCTCGCCCGTCCGCCCTGGCGTCCGCGCCGCAGAGGCAACCCCCGGAGCCAACGCTTTGAAGACCGGATCGAGATGACTCACAATCGCTTCCTCCCCGCCGATCATCAGACAGTATCCGCGCTCCGATCCCCACACGCCCCCGCTGGTTCCGCAATCCACATAGTGGATTCCTTTGCTCTTCAACTCACCCGCGCGGCGAATATCGTCGTGGTAGTAGGAATTGCCACCGTCGATTACGATGTCGCCCGATTCCAGCACAGGTACAAGTGAAGTCAATACCGAATCGACCACCGCCGCCGGAACCATCATCCACACGGCGCGTGGTTTGCTGAGTTTTTTCGCAAAATCCGCGATGCTGTCGGACGACTTAGCGCCTTTCGCCATCACATCTTTTACGGCTTGCGGATGCGTGTCAGACACTACGCACTCGTGACCGGCTTTCATCAGCCGTTGCACCATGTTCGAGCCCATTCGTCCCAGGCCTATCATTCCGAGTTGCATTCGTTTCCTCCTCAAACAGGTTGGGTAGAAGAATATTCCCGCTTGCCGTGCTGACTGGAATCAGCGACGGGATAACTCTTGAGCGGTACAGAACTACAGAGTTGGTGATATAAGGCCCTGCCCTCAATCACCGTATGGTTCTTGCCGATAGTGACCTTCTTCGCCCGTCCGAGGTCGGAGATCTGTATGTTTTTCAGCTGGATGTCGAGGCCTTCCATTACGGCTTTACCGCCGGTCAGCAGAGCGATGTCCTGCAACCAACTCTTGCGTTGATCACCCAACCCCGGAGCGCTAACGGCCGCAACTTTCAGCAAGCCACTTAGCTTGTTGACAACGAGAGCAGCCAGTGCTTCGCCTTCAACGTCGTCCGCGATGATGAGCAGGGGCCTGCCATTCTTCGTGATCTGCTCTAGTAGCGGGAGCAGGTCCTTCTTGGAGGTGATTTTGCCGGGGTAAACGAGAATGTATACGTTCTCGAAGGCTACTTCCATGCGTTCGGGGTCAGTGATGAAGAACGGTGAGACGTATCCGCAGTCAAATTGCATCCCGCCAAACGGCGGTTGTTCATTGGCCCTGGAGGAACGAAAGCTCCCGTCCGGAATCGCACCCGATCCTTCCGCATTACCTAAAATGTGTTCGTCTACCGTCGCGAGTCTTGCGGCCATAATTGCAAACCTCCGCATTCCTACTTCTGGATTTCAATTAGTAGAGTTCGCCGTCGGTGTGGTCTTTACGTTTGAATATCCTGCGCGTGATTGATCCGAGTTGCCACGGCGCAACGAATTACTCAGAGGCAACTCGCTTGGCAGCGGTAGAAAACAGGTATTCCATCCTCACTCGGAACCCGACCTCTCTAATGTTGCTCCCCTTATCTGCCTGTTCCACATATCGGGCAAACTCCTCTGTCGTGGTGATGCCCTTGTCCTTCAACAGTTGAACGATGCCACCAATCTGAGCATCCAGTGTTTCAAGATAAGGGAGGACTTCCTCAAAAACCTGTTCCGCAGGGCTGACGTTCATTCTCAATCTCCTCGACAGCAAGAAGTTGCTTTTGGGGCTAGGGAGCGGAACGTAGCGGGTCAACCACCGTCCCTTCAGTATTCAGGCACCGCGTCCACTTTGCGGCGCGGTATTCCCCGACAACGATAACTACCACACGAACATGCGGGCACCAGAGCCGGGAGAGCGGACCCGCCCAATCTGTACGGACGGTACGTGGACCGGAGTCGCCTCACCTTCGTCCGAGGTTGGGAGTTCCGGCCGCAGGGCGCTGATCTCTTCTAACTCGACAGCACCGTGACGGTTCATAATCTCGGTCGCCGTGTCCGCCTTTTCTCCCAGACCTGTCGCAAAAACCATGACGCCTCCGCGACGTACTCCCCGAACATAAGCTTCCGCGTCCCCTTCGAGGACCCCGAATGCCGTGAGATCACGAGTCAACTCCACTTCAAAATCAGTGTGTGGCGTGCTCATGAGTCCGCTCCCTGCCATCTCCCGCGGCTCACTCAAAACGCGAACGTCCTTCCGAAGGAAACCAGTGGCTTCGAGGTCGCGAACGACCTCATTGGCCGATCCTGAATTCTCAAACAAACCCACTGCAGTTTTTGCCATATTGGCCTCCACCAAATCTAATTTGTCACCGAAGTTTGGAAACACTAAACAGAAGTCAATTGCTTGGCGCCATTGTGGTTGCCGTTGGCGTTGACTTCGCTTTCTTTTTCTTTGTCCCTGCGTTCCTGGCCCAATCCCATGGTCAGCGCTGTCATTCCGGCAAGGCCGCCTAACTGCATCGATTCGATGGCGGAACTGGGAACAATAACGATCGTAGAATTTTGCTTCAACCCCTCATACAGCATGTTCATGCCCCTCAAATGAAAGGCGACCGGGTCGTTGGCATAAGTCCTGGCAGCTTCGACGAATTTCTCCGCCACCTGCCGCTCCGAATCTCCGAGAATGACGCGGGCCTGACGTTCGCGCTCGGCTTGGGCTTGCATTGACATTGCGTTCTCCAAAGCGGGAGAAATCAACACGTCTTTCACTTCCACCGAGATGACGTTGATGCCCCACGGTTCAGTGCGCTCATCGATAATCTTCTGTAAGACCCCGCTGATCTTGTCCCTGCCTTCGAGCATTTCCGCAAGCACAGTCTTGCCGATCACATCACGAAGGGCAGTTTGGGAGGCCCAATTTATTGCGCTCTGATAGTCAGCCACATCCAGAGCCGCTTTCTTGGGATCCACAATCTTCCAAAACAACACCGCATCCACATCCACCGGCACCGTATCTTTGGTCAGGGTTTTTTCCGCCTTGAAGGAGCTGGTAAGAACGCGGGTGTCAAGCCAGTAAGGAATGGTTTCGATGAGCGGAAGAATCAGAAACACTCCCGGTCCTTCAAGGGAACGGAACTTTCCTAGTCGCAGAACAACGGCCTTGCTCCATTGATCAGCTACCTGAATTGCCGAAGAAATGACGCTGGCAAGAACAAACGAGACGGCAAGAATACCAATGGCCGCGATGTCGGCTGATGCTATATGCGTGGCATACGCCAAAGCTGCGCCAATGCCCAAAACGACAACAAATATTAGAGCCGGGAATGATCTGTTTCTTTTCATTTCGATACCCTCTTCTCGGTGGCTCGAACCGTGCAATCGTATAGCCCGCGTAGTCCATTAGCTCTGGATTGCGGAAGCGAGGTTGGGCGCTTGCACTAAATGAGCAGTCACCCAAGCCAACGCAAATCGCGCTTTCGTCAGGAGGCGTTATTCAGCCTTAGCTACGTGGCCGTATCCGCCGAGTTCTTCTACCAACGCTCGGGCCGATGCAGGCACGGCAACTTTGCCGTCAAGAATTTCATGGCGATTTACATCATCGCCATACATCGCTTTGTCACCACTTTTGTCGGCTTGCATTACGGCACCATCCAGGCTTACACCGGCAAAAATGCCTTTGGACCGCGAGTAAGACAGAATCTCCGCATTCAATTTAAGGTCGGTGCCAGCAGCGGCATTCCGGCCCACGGGTCCGGCCGCCACAGAAGCGTCTGCTCCAACCTTGAATTTGTCGCTCATCAGGCTTTGCAGAGCATGGTCGTTCATGAAGAGCATCACGATGTCGGTGGAAGAGCCCCCGATCTGATAACCCCCACTTCCGCTATCAATGGCCACAAACATGGGAGCGCTCCAGCCATGCCCGGTGCGACAGGTTGCTAATCCCCTGCCGTAGCTGCCGCCGAATACAAAGGCAAACTTTTTGTCCCCCGGAATGATGGCGATACACTTCGCCGATTCCAGAAGATTCGAAGGAATACCTTGATCAGGAGTATTCATAATCTCCTTGAATACCTGGGCAGCTTTCTGAGTACGGTTCACATCATCATCGCGGTCCGAGGCGACGGCGGTTAGACTTGCAATTGCTATCAGGATTGTTACTGCCAAAATTCGTTTCATCATTATTATCTCCATTCAAACTCGTTAAAAGCAAGGGCTCGCTCAGAGCAGAACGCTACGTTTCCACAAAGCAAGTCACTCCAACGCAAATCAGTGCGAACTGGATTCGACTCGTCGCATTTCCTTTTCTGCTGATTACAGCGGCGGCCTTAGACAAAATTCTAGGCGTTACTAATGGACCATTACTGGTCAATAGTGAGCACCTGCAACTGTTGGTGCTTTTAGGCTAGTATTTTCACGGAACGGCAGTGCAGCTTGTTCGCTTGTTCAGCAACGTTACCCAGAAGAGCTTCTCGTGCCTCATCCACGCCTCCGCGCGCGGCATTCTTCGTTCCATATACATCAGGCCGCCACGCGATCGATGGATGCGCTTGATGAATAGTGCTTTTGGAGAAGCTGCATTGCCGGAAGAGGCTGAGCAAGTTCTTCGGAAATTCCTCGATCAGATGTCGACGTTCATGATCAATCAGCCTGAGCCTGGAATGCGCTATCATCGATCATCGACTTCTCGGGTCGGCCCAGGTTTAAGAGATGGGCTGCGCCTGCGGTAGCTGTGGCTGGGTGGTCAGCACGTAATCACGACTGAGATGCGCAGACTCACAACGGAAAGGTATTCATCATGGCTACGGATCTCAGCATTTGCCGTCCCGGCGAGGGCATTGAGGAATTGAATCGATTGCCTGGGTTAGCGGAACCTCTATTACAAATCGACATGAAACGAGAGCTGCAGCAACTCAGGCAAGAAGACTCCTGGCAGCGGGAGACGGGGCGAAGCTCCAAAACGCTGGCGAAATATCCGGATTTGCGAATCGTTCTGATTCTGATGAAGGGCGGGACACGAATGCGCCAGCACAGATCAGAGGGAAGGGTCTCCATTCAACTCTTGGAGGGGCAGATCTCTATCCATCTAGCTGATCGCAAGGTGAATATGTCGGCCGGTCATTTGCTGGTTCTGAACTGTGGTGTACTCCACGACGTTGAAACGCTGGAAGAGAGCGCCTTGTTGCTGACTATCTCTTGGCGAAGGGAGAAGAGTGATGCGTCGGAGTCGCTTTCACCCACTCAGCGGCATTTAGACGATGAGGCTTTGTCGCGAATGGATGATGAAGGTGGTGCCCCTGACGCTGTCGTGAGCTCACTACCGAAGGCATCAAGAAATTCGTAGTCAGAGCACAATGATCAGAGCACAATGAAACGATCGCGTAGTGGCCTGCAGACCGTCGTAGCCATCGTTGTTTGCGACGACGAATTAAGTCCGTAGCTTTTCGCTGTTGTTTTCGGATTATGGACTGTGTGCTCCCTTTATCTTCTTCGGGCGTGTGCCAGCCGCCCACGTCGGGAGCCAAGTCGCTTCTTAAAGTTTAACCGTGGTTCACGGAGGGAATATTGATCTCGTTCGATCCGGCGCACAGAGCCGTCCACTATCCGCCTGATCGCCGATTTCGTATCTGGATTCGACCTTCCATCCTGATTGGAATCGGTATCGCGCTCCTCTTTGTAATTGCGGTGTCTTGGATCGAAGTCGCCGTGTCCGGGCTGCCTCATGTTCCAGCCCTTCCTCAGATATATCCCGACAACTTCGCAGGGCCGCACGGATTTCCAGTTTGGGTTCGTTACTGCCATTTCTTTAATTTCCTTTTTGTGACGATGCTGATTCGCAGTGGTCTGTCCATTCTGATGGATCATCCTCGTTTGTATTTCAACGATGGCTGCACGCCGGGGAGCGAATGGATCAGGCTTACACCGATGAGAGTCCCACGAGATCGCATCTGGACCGCGAAAGACGACGCCCGTTATATTTCGCCTTTGGTCGGGACGCCAGGCTACCGACACACAATTGGTATTGCGCGGGTTTGGCACTTTATCGACGTTCACGGCTTCATCATCACCGGCATTCTCTTCGTCATCATGCTCTTCGATACCGAGCAGTGGCGGCGTATTGTGCCAACTTCACCCCTCGTTCTCTTACAGGCATGGAACACTTGGGTGCACTATGCAACGTTTCACCTGCCGCCGGAGCCAAACGGGTTTTATGGCTACAACGCATTGCAGCAGATTGCTTATTTCACCGTCGTCTTTGTCTTCGGCCCTCTGGCGATTCTTACAGGGATCGCCATGTCGCCTGCGGTGGTGAATCGATTCCCCTGGTATGCGCGGATCTTTGGTGGGAGGCAATCGGCCAGATCGATCCACTTCCTTACCATGTTCAGCTTCCTTGCATTTCTCGTCGTGCACGTCACTTTGATCGTGATGACCGGATTTGCGCGGAATATGAATCACATTGTCTTGGGCACAGATGATCAGACGCACCTCGGCATGTATCTCGGGTTTGTGGGCATAGCCGTGGTTGTCCTTTCGTGGATCGTGGCGCACTACATCTCATGGAATCACCCGCGCGGATTGCAGCATGCGCTCAAGTCCGTGACCTATCCGATGCAGCTTCTTACGTTGAATCGCCTGGCTCCGCAGCAGAAGTATTCCGAGGGGGAAATCTCGCCCTACTTCTGGCCCAACGGGAAAATGCCGATCCGGGATGATTGGAAGCGCCTGGCGGAGACCGGCTTCGACAATTTTCGGCTCAAGGTGGGAGGCCTTGTCGAAAGGCCGGTCGAGCTTTCTTTGGCTGACTTGGAGAAGTTGGGTGAGACCGAACACATCACTATGCATCATTGCATCCAGGGATGGAGCGGAATCGCCAAGTGGGGCGGCATTCCTATGAAGGCGCTCATCGATTTGGTGCAGCCTAAACCGGAAGCCAGGGTCGTCGCCTTTTTTTCCTTTGGCGAAGCGCTCTACGGTGGTTCCTATTACGACACACAAAGCTTTGAGAATGTGCTCATGGCGCAATGTCTTCTGGCCACGCGGATGAACGGACAACGGCTTCCGCAAGTGTACGGAGCACCACTGCGACTGCGAGTCGAGAACCAACTTGGCTATAAGATGGTCAAATGGATCGAGCGTATTGAGTTTATCGAGTCGGAGAAATCGCTCGGCAAAGGAGAAGGCGGCAAAAACGAGGACGACGAATATTTCGACCTGCTGCCCAACATCTGATGCGGAAGCTCAGTTCGCCCGCCGAGCAGCATGTAGGTGCTGATCACGTTCTCTCATTGCTGCGACACGTAAGACTGGACTGGTTGCTCCAGCACTTCCCACCACGACTTGTGCAGTCACTCTATGTGTTCGTAAATGGCTTCGTCACAATTGGAGTTCTTGCCCTGTTGGCGCTCCTGAGCCGCAATCCATTTGTGTTTCCATCGCTCGGGCCAACGGCGTATCTGCTGTTCTTTTCCCCGCTCGCCAAAACTTCCAGCCCTCGAAACACGATTTTCGGCCACGCGATCGGGCTCATCTGCGGTTATGCGGCATTTGTTGTGACTGGCGCCGGGGCCCTACCGTTCGGGGTTCACGAAGGTATCTTCTGGCCGAGAATCCTGGCGGCGGCTCTTTCGCTTTCAGTTACGGGGGCATTCATGGTTCTTCTCGATGTTAGCCATCCCCCGGCTGGTGCTACTACACTGATCGTTTCTCTTGGCATTATTTCGAAGCCGCGTGAACTCCTCATCATCGAAGTGGCCGTGTTCCTGCTTGTTGCTCAGGCCTTGGTCATCAATCGGCTCGCCGGATTGCCCTACCCCATCTGGAACGCTGTGGCCTCGATCAACTCAGTGAACGAGGACTGAGATTAGCCCATCCATTAACTCAACCGATAAAACACAGAATAGGAAGCTGCCTAGAGATACTGTCTGCTACGACGAATTGAGTCTGTCGTTTTAGGCGGCCACCGGATCATGGACTGGTAAGGTCATTGTAGCTCGACCAAAGTCCCTCGGTCTCAACTTCCGGTAGCGCGTGTTCCGATCAAGATTTGGTAAGGGCTTAGGCTGCGGGGCAGGAACCTGCGGAAATGCAACGATCAGAAGCGTTCACTCTTGCAAGTTACCCTCGGAGCAGAACGTTGCGGCGCTCTTTACGTCGAAACTGTGCTGGGGGACAATCGAACTGCCGTCTGAACGCGCGGTTGAATGCCGCTTCTGAGCCATAGCCAACCGAGGCGGCGACTTCCGCGATGCTGTCCTCGGTCGAGATAAGGATTTCCGCCCCTAGTTTCAGCCGCCATTGGGCCAGGTACGCCATCGGAGGCAGACCCAGAAAATGCCGAAAGCGCTCAGCCAAACGAGTGCGAGACAAGCCGACGCGCCGGGCGAGACTCGAAATCGTCCATCGAGTTCCAGGCTCCTGGTGCAAAAGAGCGAGAGCGTGGCCGATGATTGGGTCACGTGCGCCTGCCAGCCAGCCGATCTGGTCAGGAGGCAGCGCGTTGATATAGCGACGCAATGTCTCCACAAACAGCACCTCCGATAGCTTGGCGAGCACCAGCGCGCTGCCCGCATTCGATCCGCTCACCTCGCCGACCGAGAATCGGATTGAGTTTTCGAGCCATTCTCCGGAGGACTCTTTAGCGACATGTATCTTAAGCATTCGTGGCAGGCCAGACAGAAAACTTTCACTTAGGCGCGGCTCGCAGGCCATGTATCCACAAACGAACCTGGTGATCTCCCCGCCGCCACCAAAGCGGGCGAGTTTGAGCCCTCGGGTTAGGTTTTTGGCAAATACCCGCAAGGAGTCAACCGGTTTTTCGGGGGAGCCGTTGCCCAGCACATGGGCATCTCCGTGCGGGAAGATTACTATATCGCCGGCGGTCAAATCCTCCCGCGGTCCCTCCGACAGCTTCGAGTAGGCTCGCCCCTCGGTTAAGAAGTGGTAAATGATTAAGTGCCCCGCTCCAGGGGAAAGGTAGCGTGCTAAAGCAGTTGATCGGGATAAGCTGATACACCACGGAGCGGAAAACTCTGCATTGAAGAATAGCGCCCCCTCGAGCCTCACTACTCTCAAGACCTCGGAAAGCACGTCCATCGTTTCAGCCTGTCAGGTTGGGCGTTTGTATCAAGAATACGGGATTCTCGATCAAGTATTCAATCTTCAGTGGCCGCACACTAGAACTGGATCGAGAGGATACGAATTCCAAAAACAAATCTGCAAAATAAGGAGCAAGGAGAAATCACAATGCCTTTGATTGAAGTGAAGCTGATTGAAGAAGTGTTTACGCCGGCCCAGAAAAAAGAAATGATCTCGAAGCTTACGGACGCGATGGTCGCCATCGAGGGTGAAAACATGCGCTCCGTGACAGTCGTGATCGTGGAAGAGGTTCGGAGCGGCGACTGGGGCATCGGCGGCCAAGCCATGACCACGGATGCGGTGCGTGCGCTGGCTGCCGACAAGAAATAACATCGTGCGCGTCCCGCCGCTTGACCGCCAGTGAATGAGGACCACCATGTTACCGAAAACACTTCGCTACCGCTTGTTTGAAACTCTGTCACTGAAGACCATGCGTTATGTGCATGCGATTCCGCGGCGCAAGGCCACCGGGCTCGTGGCCGAGGTCTACAACATGATTGAAGAGGACTTTTTCATCAACGGCTCCCTGACCAGTCGATCAAAAGTGCCGATTCTGATGGCCGCGATCTGGACCGCTGGCCGTGAAAGTGTGCTGGTGGACGATCGCCTGGATCGTACTACGAAAGAAGCGATGAATGCAGTGCTATCACAGATCAACGACTGCCCTTACTGCAGCGACATGTTGATCAGCCTTGTTCACGCCGGTGGCCAGCACGAGACAGCCTCGAATATTTTCGCCGAAACTGAGGCGGCAATCACCGACCATGTTCTGCGCACCCGCCTTGCCTGGGTCAAGTCGGTCGCGAGCCCAGGTGAAAAAAAATACTCACCGGCGCCATTTACCCCTGAGGAACTGCCGGAGGCTGTTGCGGACTTGATGGCCATGAGCGATATCAATCGGTTCAGTCACGTGGTGATGGATGGCTCGCCAGTGAGGGCACCGCTACGGGTGCAGAGCGCCAAGGCCGCGGCGCTTCGGTTCTTTGGCGGCGAATTGAGAGCCACCCATGTTAGACGGCTCACTCCGGGACGCGCCCTGTCATTGTTGGACTAGAACGCTCACTGTTGTGAATCCCTGTCCGATTTCTCCTACCCAGCTGTCCTGCTGCAGGGCCGCAAGAGCGGTGGCGATCGCTTCATAGAGGGTCTCAGCGGTGACCTCTATTGAATGCTCAACGTCCCGGACATCCTTTACCGCAACTGTGCACGTTCGCAGAACCACACGTGACAGCGTAGCATATTCGCCTTTTATTCGCTATCAAGTCTCGCCGTTCCCTTAGGTGCAGCGGCTGAGAAACTCCGGGATGTCCCATTCCGCAGGTGCGAGGCCAGTTGCTCCGAAGAACAAGGCTTCCTCTGACATGAGCTAACTCGTAATATTCTCGTATTCTGGAAAGTTGGGAGTGTCATACGTGAAGGTAGTCCAGTTACGAATTGAGAATTTCCGCGGCATCCAATCTGCTGATCTGAAGTTTGATGGACATGCGCTACTCGTCGGCTCGAACAACGTCGGAAAGAGCACGATCTGCGAGGCACTGGACCTGGTGTTGGGGCCTGACCGTTTGAACCGTTTTCCCCCTGTCGAAGAATATGACTTCTACAATGGCGTCTACCTCCAGGCTGCGGAAAACGAAGGTGACAATCCGATCCCCATCAAGCTTCGCGTAGAAGTGCTCCTCATCGAACTCAGCGCAGAGGTACAGAAGCGATGCGGTGGGCACCTTGAATTCTGGCACGTTGCCGAAAAGCGCCTGCTGACCGAGGGCGAAGTAGAATCGGCAACTCCCGGAGTGTCCATTCCCTGTTTGCGTCTGGAGACAGTGGGACAGTACGACCCTGAAGAAGACGAGTTCATTGCGGAAACCCTGTACACGCACAGTCCATCCGCGCACGAAGGCGAGAAAGATACCGTTCGCCGGGACATCAAACGGCTCTTTGGGTTCTTGTATTTGCGGGCGCTGCGTACAGGCACCCGGGCGCTGAGCCTAGAGCGGGGATCGCTCCTCGATGTATTGCTTCGATTGCAGAAAGTGCGAACCGGACTTTGGGAACAGGCCATCGCCCGCCTAAAGGTTCTGGACATCGAAAAGGATGCAACGGAACTCGAACCTGTTCTGACGGCTATCGAGGAGCGACTGTCGAGCTACGTGGCTGCAACGAAGATCGGACGCAAAACCAAGCTCTATGTTTCCCAGCTGACCCGCGAGCATTTGCGAAAAACGATGGCCTTTTTCTTGGCGATGCGGGAGGACCAGGATCCCGTGCCGTTTCAACAGGCGGGAACGGGAACTTTGAATACGTTGGTGCTCGCGCTTCTTTCGTTCATTGCTGAGTTGAAGCCCGACTCCGTCATCTTTGCGATGGAAGAACCTGAGATTGCCGTGCAGCCGCATACCCAACGTCGCATTGCTGATTATCTGCTTTTCAAGACCAAGCAGGCGTTCGTCACTTCGCACTCCCCATACGTGATCGAGCGATTCACACCGCAGAACACGTTTCTTCTAACGCGTCCGACAGCAGCAAGTCTCGAAGCTGTGTGCGTTGCAGACGCTACCGGCTTAAAAGAAAACGACTATAAGCGATACGCGCGTCGCGGCCTATCGGAATGTATGCTTGGAAGGGGGGTGATAATTGTAGAAGGGCTCACAGAGTTCCACGCTCTCCCAGTGCTCGCGCGATGTATGGAAGCGCAAGACTCCTCACTCAACCCACTCGATCTCGCGGGCGTCACGATCTTCGACGCCGAGAGCGACGGCCCGATACCAAAGTTCGGAAAGTTCTTCCAAGCGCTCGGACTCAAGACATTTGGTTTCTATGATGCTAAGAACCGTACTCAGGATGAAAAGGATAAGTTTGCTGCGGTCTTAGATGTCAATGAGGAGCACCCTTACAAAGGCTTTGAAGAGTTGCTGGCCTCGGAGGTTCCAATCGCGCGGCTCCGATCATTTCTGCAAGGCCTACTCGATTCGGGCATTGATGCTGCTCACTATGGAATTCCAAACTCATTACCGGCGGACGATGCAACGCTCCTGAAGCTCCTGATCGCTGTCCTGGCATCCTCGAAGGGCGCTGGTTGGGCAGCCCGTCTTCTCGAACAGTGCGACCCTCATGAACTACCGAAGACCGCTGTGGACTTTCTGAAAAAGATTTACGGTTTTTTCCCTCCTCCCGTTGCTCCTGCTGCAGGAAGTTCAGTTCAAGCGCCATGAAAATCTGTGCTGAACGCCAGAAGCTGTTGGACTGCGCTGGTCACGCCCTAGTCGTCGGTGGACCGGGCAGTGGAAAAACGACGATTGCATTGAAGAAAGCGCTCCTGCGTATCGAAGCGGGAATAATGCCGGGACAATCGGTGCTTTTCCTTAGCTTCTCACGTGCGGCCGTGACACGCATCGGACAGGCGTCACGACTACAGCTTCTCAAGAAGCAGCGATCTGTTCTCAATGTTCAAACCTTCCATTCCTTTTTCTGGGATTTGCTGAAGACGCACAGCTATTTGCTCGGAACACCCAGAAGGATTCGCATTCTCATGCCACAGGATGAACGCGTGCGGAACGGGAACGCCAAGAATGAAGAAGGGTCGCAGGAATGGGCGGTTTGGGTCAAAGAACGCGAGGTGCTCTTCCAGCAAGAGGGCTTGGCAGGATTTGATCTGTTTGCACCGAAGGCAGCCGAGATACTCCAGCGTAGCCCTCTAATCAGGCAGCTACTCGCCGATCGATTCCCACTCATGATTGTCGATGAGGCTCAGGATACAGGCCCCGATGCGTGGCGCTGCGTGGAAATGCTCGCGCCTCTGGCCCAGATTATCTGCTTAGCAGATCTTGAGCAACAAATATTCGATCATCTACCGGGGATTGGACCTGAGCGTCTTGATGAGATCAAAGCAGCATTGAAGCCTTTGGAAGTCAATCTTGGCTCCGAAAACATGCGTAGTCCAGGCTCGCAGATCGCAGAGTTTGGTCGAGATATATTGGCAGGGCGCGCTCGGCAGGGTGGCTACAAAGGGGTCAGTAACATGTCGATTGCACGAGGCGCTGACCTCAGCATGATCATGCGGCAGGCGATAGGTTGCTTGCAGCGTCAAGTGAAGAAGGAGGCGAAGACATGGGCGAAAACAGTTGCGATTCTCGTACCTATGGCTTCAGAGGCAACCAGAGTCTCGGCTGCGCTCAACAGCGGTAAGAAGCCTGTGCCTCACAAGCTCATGTTTGACGAAGATGAGGCACGTTTAGCGGCGAGATTCGCCGCATTCTTGTTAGAACCGCGAGAGGGCGTGGCCGAGGGAACGCAGATCGCAGAAGCTCTTCTGTTGCTCTGCGACATCAAGAAAGCCACTGGCTCAACAACGGCTGCAAAACAGCTGCTCGGCTGGGCAGAGAAATGCAGAGCCGGAAAGATAAGCACGTCAGGTTTGGTAACGGCGGTTCGAACTATTCTCAGGGATTCTAAGACCGCCGCATTTGTCGGCGATCCCAGCCGTGACTGGATTTTAGTGAAGAAAAAGCTCCGCGATTCGAAAGAAGCGATCCTCAGCGCGGTTGCATACCATTTGGACTATCTTGTGGCGTTCAACCGCGGCAAGCGAATTAGTGCTAGCTTGAGCGCAGCCTGGGAGATGTCATCGACCTACGTGGGTGCGCGCCTAGCGCTAGACGCGGCGTTAGCGCAAGACCTGATTCTAGATGGAGTAGATGATCCCGACGGAATTCAGGTGATGACCATCCACAAGGCAAAAGGGAAACAATTCGACGGCGTCATAGTATTGCGTCGCGAACGTCACGATGGTAAGGGTCTCGTCTCCAATTTTGTCTGGAGAGACGACAAGTTACCCTTTCGGCGAAGCAGGAAGATTTTAATGGTTGCAGTAACCCGAGCACGCTGGCATACATTAATGGTCCAGCAAGTTTGGCCAAATTGCCCGATCATGCGGGGACACCATCTTGGTTCTGCCTTTGAGGTATAACATGAGCGTTTCTTACCTCGACTACAAGGCTTCCGCCACCCCGATGGCGGTTTCGAGCTGTGTATCTCTTCCTTCCTTCAAGGCATCTCGCGAGAGTTCGATGGAAAACTTAGGCACAATGCCGTTGTTCTCTAGCATCCGCCCTTGCCAAGTCAAGTAGGCCGCGACCGGCAAGCCAAGGATATATCCGTGGCCAACTTTGTAGGCGCTGCCGCTGAGGAGGCGGCCGGGTGTCTTCGTTCCCACGATACTTGCCAGATTGTTCTCCTCGGCGAATGCCGAGACCATCTCGCCGGCGCTTGCGGTGTGCTCGTTGACCAAGAGCACGACTCGACCGTGAAATCGTTGCTGGCCGAGTCCTTCAGTGACCACGAGGATGGATTTTTCGACGAAGGCATATCGAGCCGCCAACCATATAAGAGTCGCTTTGTGGGATGGAATTCGTCCGAATCGGGTCAGTTCCTCACGGCGATAACCGCGCTGGCGACGTTTCCGCGTCAGACTGTAGCCAACCTCAAGCTTTCCAGGTGTCAAATAGCTCATCAGGCGTAGCCCGCCGATTCCTCCGCCGGTGTTACCACGAAGATCAACGATGAGCCGACTACATCCGTCGAGTGCGGCGATGCCGCGGTCGATGTCCTTCGCTACGTCGATTCCGATGGCGCCCGGAAACATCGCGACTCTCAGCAATCCAATTTCATCGCTGAGCCTTTCGGTAGTGACCGCCTGCGGCGCCGTGACCGGATGCTTCTGGGACTTTGGCATCGGCAATTGAACGTTAACCTTCTGCACTTCCCCGTGGAGCTTTTCAATAAGAAGATTCGCGGATTCGCCAACGGAGAACGTCAGGTCATTTGGGGGCAGGACCTCGCGTCCACCGTATTCGAGCAGCAGATCGCCCGGCCGTATCCCGGCTTCGAACGCCGGTCCACCTTGATGTACGTCTTGGAACATCCAGCGCTCACTTCCGTTCACCCCGAAGGGGTGCAGAGTCGCGTTGATTGCATGGCGGGCGGGAATATTCCGCATCCCGGCATGACGAAAGCCAGTGTGGCTAGTCTTGAGCTCCGCTACTAATTTGTGGACCTCTTTCTCGAAGACCTCTGGGTCGGTAGACGCCAGGATCTGATCCCGACGATCCCGAGTCAAAGCATCCCAATCCACTCCGTTCATTCCGGGATCGAAGTGTTTGGTAGCTACAAGGCGGGAAACCTTGTCGAAAATCTTTGTGCGCTCTTCGAGAGTCAGATTCATTGCCGTTTGATTCCAATCGGGGTTGAAGTCTCTCCAACGGTGATGAACGCCGCCCAATAGAACGGGCTCAATTGATCTCCATACTTCGCCAGCAAATCCAGCTTGGCATTGCGCAGAGCAGAGCTGGTACTTTCACCCTGGGCTAGTCGTTGATAGAAGCGCTCCATCAGTGCGCTGGCGGATGTGTCATCCGCACTCCACAGGCTCGCAACAACTGATTTCGAACCGGCTACTAGAAATGCTTCCACTAAATTGCTAATGCCTTCCTGTCCTTGCAACTTGCCCACTCCCGTGTCGCATGCGGACAGCGTCGTCATTTCCGCATTCAGATGGAGCCTAATGATCTCGCGCACTTGCAATAAGCCGTCGTCGCCAGATTTTGGATCGGCTCCAAGGACAAGCGCTGATCGTTCCGGATATTGCGTATCGGCAAACCCGTGAACCGCCAAATGCAAAACACGAAACTGATCGAGCGCTTCTTTCTTGAAAGCAGTCTCGGTCGCATCCTTGGCGAGCAGGATGACAGCGTCTGGTCCAACAATTTTACCGATTTCTTCCACCTCTTCGCGAGTCTGGGGAAGATCATTGAGGGCGATGCCTGACAGGTCCGCGAGGCCGCGTTCAATCCGCCCGCGCACAGAGGTCGGAGTCGGCAACCGTTTGCTTGCACCACCCTGGTTCTCGTAGGCAACGTCTCCCACGGCCAAGAGTGGTTTTGGGGCGGATGGCGGAATCTGGCCGCGGCGAAGCATATCCAGAATCGTGCCGGAGGGCACGTAGCTAATGGTGCGCGATTTCAAAAGGTATTGACCCCGGTCGTCTCGGAGCGCTTCAAATGGCAGTAGGTTCAATATGCCGTCTGGGGCGACGAGAATCCGGTCGGATTTAGAGATTTCCGGGATCGGCTTCAGCAGCACTTCGTAGAGATGTCTCGAAACTTCCGTCTCCGACTCTTTTGCGCGTATTTGATCGATATACCACTGTGCCAACTTCTCGATTTCCTTACGCCCGGTTGGCAGGTCTCTTACAAAAGCGCCTTTGCGTGATATCGAAACGCAGTAGGAATTGGGGTCATCAAGAACGTATTCCAGGAGCAGTTCATCTTCCTTCAAGTCGTTCTGCACGATTTTTAAGGGAGCGGGTTGCACAGGCAGGCGCATGTTCGCTGTATCTCCCTTTGTCCATGCCAGCCCCAGACGACGCTCGTACTCAACCAATTTGTCGAGCAGTTGCTCACGCTCGTTAGCGCTGTTCGCCTGCATCAGTCGAGCTTGAAGAATAGCCACGTCGCTTTCCAACGAGGCGGCCTGCTCCGATTCCGCTGTTGGGAATGCCTTCCGGTCTTTGAGAGCCGAAGCAAGCGTTCGTCCTCGGACGCGCTCCAAAACACGGAATGCTTCAGGCACGTCCCCAGTGCGGGCCACAAGTTCGAAGTGCTGCAAATAGGTCTGACTCTGAGAGGACGCAACCGAACTGTTCCAATATGGCTCATCCACGCTGATGAGCATTCCTTCGATCACATCTTCTGCCTGATCGTAGAGGGCCTTCGCCTCATCAATGCGACCGCGCTGGGCTTTTAATGCGGCAAGCACGGTCAAGTTGCGGGGAACATAATAGCGATCACCGACTCGCTGGCTGGCCGCCAAGCCCTGCGTGGCACGGCTGTCGGCAGTCGCCAGATCGCCGCTGTCACGATACAGTTTTGCCAGCTCGAACATCGCATCCGCTTCCATCCGGTAGAATTGCACACTGCTGGCAAACTGTCCCGCCTCCTCCAGACACTGAATCGCCTGCGTTCTATCGCCGGTACTCGCTGCGACGCTTCCAAGCAGAATCAAAAGCTGGGCTTCGTGCCCCCGCTTCCGTTGCGACCTTGCCTTTACGAGTGCATTTTCAAGCACGTTCCTAGCCTCGCTCGGCTTGCCCATCGCAACGAGCGCCTGCGCCTTTCCTTCATACGCCATGAATGGCAATCCGGCGTCCTTCTCACCTTCCGCAAGCTTGATCGCCCGATCAAAGAATCTCATCGCCTCGGCATGACGATTTACCTCCTCAAAGCCTCGGCCCAATAGCTCCAAAAACCTGATCTGTCCTCCGACATCGCCGGATGTCATTGTCGAAAGTAGTGCTCCACCGAGCAATCGTGCGGCGTGTCCAGGGTTGCCTTCTAGGAACGCAATGAGTCCTAGTTCGCCGTTGGCGCGAGTTACCCATTGATCCTGCCCCAAGCTTTTTGCGATCCCCTGGGCCTCAAGCCAGTCCCGTTTTGTCGCTCGATAGTCGATCTCAATGTCGGTGTAGCCCTTGGCAATGAGGCACCAGAGCCGCAGCTCTTTGTCACTCTTCACAATTGGATTCTGGAGTTGTTCGCCTAGAAACCGTGAGAGATCGACAAACGACATCGTTTCGGCCTCTGATCTGAGGCGTCCGACCTTGGCATAAAGCTCGTTCCTGGCGTCGCCCCGCGCGGAGAACAGCTTCTCTGCTCTGGCATAGAGTGGCGTCGCTGCGGGTCCGTTATTTAACCAGTAGAAGTGATCGGCGGCGCTAAGTAGCGCCTGAGGATCGGTGGAATGTTGTAGGGCGGCGGAGTTAACGGGAGAACTGGCGGCATTGCCAGAAACCGTTCGGTAGTGGCGAGTGTAGGCGTAGTAAGAGCAGATTGTCAGGAACACCACGACCGGAACGGCTACAAAGCCCGCCCATCTTGGGACACGTCTGCTCATTGAGAAACACCCACAAGGAATCTAGAAAAGTGACGACGACAACTCGGCGCAGACGGCTGGCGATGCGGGTCAGAACCCTGAAACCTACCAATAGTTTCGCAGCTTACCAAAAAAGGGGAACCCAAACATCCATAGAGACAGGCGCGGGCGGCGGAGTTTCGGATTGGCGGAGTTTTAGGGCAGTTCTATACACGAAAAGCCGTGAAAGCCTTTACAATGTGGGCAAGTTGAGGGGGTGAGCCGCCCGTTGGAGCGCAGCATAGCTCCGGGCGGCTCTTTGCGTCTAACTGCCAGTCGCAAAGATTAGAGGTCGCCGCACGAAGTCTTCTGAACCATTCATCAGGCTAAAATATATGCGCCCGGTGCTACGCTGCCGGCCTGATCTCCGTGGTTCGTGAGCTTTTTGGGGCCATCAAGCCTAAGGCCAGGGGAATCGTAGTAAGGCCTCCGACTATAGCCAAAGCCGCTCCGGCGGCCTTGCGTTGATCATTGTTCAGCCTGGTGGAAATCAGCAGGCCGATGCCTGCGCCCAAAGCGACGCGGGTGCCCGCGATGAGTATGATCTCAGCGATAGTAAGTTTCCGTTCCATCATGTTCCACCCACTTTTCTATTCCCCGCCCAATTCTGTTCCGCGGATATCAATCTTTCGATGCTCATTGCGGGCTGCGGGATTGCAACAATCCCGAACCGTTTGCGCGTGTTTCGGCACGAATCCGCGCGGAAAAGGAAAATAGTATTGGCGGCCCTTAATATGGATGTAAGATTCAGTCTCCGGAGCCGCGGCCCGGCGAGACTCGCACATGGAACGGGAATACGATCTCTTCGAGCAGTTCGCAGATGATGCACCCATGTGGCGTGGCCACGCGGTAGGGCTGACGAGCGCCCGCCAACAATTGCAGGAGCTTGCCGGAACCACAAGGAATGAATGCTTCGTAGTGCATCTACCTACAAAAGAGGTTGTTGCCCGCCTAAATCTGCGTTCGATTCCTGGCTTAGGCCGCAAGCCGGTGGTCTTTCAGATCGCCTACGATGGCGGCCTAGCAAGCGCGCGAAGCAGGGTATTGAGACTGCAAGGCTACGAGGTAGTTTCGGTTATCGGTAATGAAGCAGCAAAAGTTGTGCTGAGCATGCCTGAGCGCTATGACTTTTTTATCGTCGGACATGCAGCAGATGATGAAGTAAGAAAGGAAATGGTTTTGTGGCTCAAGGCACATTATCCAGGTGTTCTCATCTTGGCGCTCAATCCGCCGAAGGTTAGTGTACTGGCAGGCGCCGATTATAATGTGAAGCTGAATGGGCCTGAAACCTGGTTGCCCATTATCGCAAGCGCTCTTCGTGGGCTGCAGGAAAGCGGACCATCATCCATTCGTTGAGGGCCTGATCCGGCTTCGTCATTTGCAGGTGCTTGGCAAACCGGCCCCATCCATTGCTCGCGAAGTAATTGTGTTCAAAAGTCCTTCGTCCTGGATTGTCCCAAGAGAGAGCAGTCAGCCTTTGGTGGGTGTGTGGCTGTGACGGCCCTGCTTCTCGAAGTCAACGCGCAGGGATGAGAGTATGGGTACAAGATGCACCCCGAGATGAGATTTCGATATAGCATAAGAAACGCCGGCAGCCTTGGCCAACAGTGACATCGTGTGTGGGTCCTGAGCGCTCATCAATATGACGCTGATTTGTGGGTAGTCCTGGCTAAGGATCTGTGCGACATTTACTCCGGAAATTATGGGAAGCGAGAGATCAAGAAGGATTACATCAGGACCCAGTTCGGCCGCTTTTTCAATAGCCGCTCGTCCATCGGTCGCTTCCCCGCATACTGTCCAATGATCCGCCTCTGGCAAGAGCAAACCCTGTAGCGCCAGACGAATAGCATGCGAGTCATCGGCGAGCAAAATCTTAAACTTGCCCATATATTAGATAAAACCCCGGACAAATCAAAGGGTTGTGGTGCGCGATCTCGCCCGCCATTTGTCAGACAAGAATACATCTATTCTGGAAAGGGTTCACTAGGCAATTCAGCGATCAGTTGAGTGCTGGAGTCGGGTGAGTGTGCTGCTACTTGCGTGGAAAACGGAATTGACGCGAGTTAAGCGATGGCCAGCAAGAGAACAGCTCTCCACCTTTTGCAGCAGTTCCGAGAAGATGGGCAGCCGAATTAAGAAGCCTTTTCGTCGAGCAGAGTCCGAGCTGTCGCGATTAAGACAGCGGCGCGCTCAGATTTCGAAATGATCGCGGAAACTCCGCTCGCGGCGGCTTCTTTCTCCAGAGCAGAACTAATGAACGCTGTGAAAACGATCACAGGTACTGTGGGCATCAATTCCCTGAGAGCACGAGCCTCTTCCAGGCCGTTCATGACAGGCATCGACAAGTCAGTCACGATCAGGTCCGGACGGAACAATTGAGCCTTTTCAATTGCGTCCTTTCCATCTACTGCTTCTGCACATACGTCGAAGTCGACCTCGCGAGCGAAAAGTTCGCACACCGCCTGCCGGATCAGTGCATTGTCGTCTACGATTAGCACCGATTGCACAGGCCAAACCCCGTTAACAAGAAAATGTTTGGCCAGATGCTGAGGTTCAGATGCAGATTCGGTAGAAAAGCGTTGTTGAAGAAGTCGAATATTCAAGTTACGACTCGCGATTCGCCGTACGGTTAGTGCTGTATCTGTACAACGCGTCAGGAATTGAACCGAATTCGTCCAATCGGCACGCGTACCCTCTGATTGGACCTCGGATGGCAGTGTCTATGGTCACTCTGGCGAGTGCCCGGAGTATCAAGATCATGCCGAACGTACCGCACCAGTCCGAGTAAACTGCGCCCACAACAAGGCGTAGAATACATGTGTCTCTTCTAGCATCCTTTCCGCCGTATTTCGTTTGGAGACGGTTCCGTGCGAAATCTGACAGCATTTACGTTTCTGTCAGGAGCCGTCATGGTTAACCATCCTTCTCAAGAGCCTAAAACAATTCGTTGCCCATACTGTGGAAGGCGGCCAATTCAAAGCAATGATTGGTCGGCTCGGGGGCGAGTGGTTAACATGCGCTCGCTGCGGGCATCTCAGCAAACCAAACAACCCACATTTCAAATGCACTTGTGCGAAGTGCGTACAGCTTGCGACCGTGGAATCCGACAGTCCAAAGAACTTGAAGGCTCGGTAGTCCCATTGCGTGTCTGCATAGCAATTGACTGTCCGTTTCCTCGCGTTCTGGGAAACCCTGGTGACCTCAGGAACATGAATTTTCCGGTCAATTCGGCTAACGTTTGAGGATGGGGTGGAAGTCCAAGCTGGAACTTTGGCCATATGCGGCCATTGCGGTTGCAGTGATTGGATTGTTGTACGTGTTCTTGGCTTCAATCCGCTAGAGCGATAAAAGAAAAACCACCTTTGTGGAACTGTACGGAGTGGGTAAGAGGCAACCAGCTTTCTTTGGACGGGTGCAACGCTCGTTCAAGCAGCAGGAAATTTTGTTCTGATTGCTTTCGCGACATCGGGCAGTTTCAGCAAATCTGCGAGAACCAATTCATCCGATTGATCTTCGAGATACTGATTTATTGCTGACCTGAGTGCGGCCACAGAGGCCTCAGGGGCGGTGTCCCTTCCACTGACAACGCGGCTACACAATTCCCGGATTCGATCTTCTTTCAACATCGAGTCTAGGATGCACTTCTAGTTTGTACATTTGCTAGGAAGATTTTCCCGCGCATATAATGTTCAAAACTCACGAAGGAAGCGGATCTTCGTATGACTACTGAAGAACGAGACCGAATGAATACGTTGTGCGTCCGGATTCAGGACGAGAAGGACTACCGACGTTTCGAGGGACTGCTGCGCGAACTAACCGATGTCATCGGCCAAAAGGAACGTCGCTTTCCCCAACACGACGGTGCCGGTAAGCGGCATCAAAGCAGACCGTGGAAGACCGTCTCAGGGACAGTTCACAAAGTTATTAGCAGAGTCTACGGTCGCCATTCAGAGCTCGTGGAGATAACAATCCCGGAAGCGGAAGACCTATTCCGCGAACTCCGGATTGAGAACACGCTCACGGACCTCGGTGGGCAGGTAGTCGCCTTGAAACAAGGCGCACACGTAGATGTCACTTTCGAGGCTGATGCGAAAGACACTTCAAAGGAAATGACAGACGGCCATGCGTAGCCGCTTGTAGGCTGGTTGGTTTCTTTCGTCTATACGTGCGTTCGTCGCAATGACGGACTTTTGCCGTACTGAAACAGAACGGTAGTGGCACCAATTCCCTGATCGGGCAAGAAGAAAAGGCGGAGAGCCATTGCCCTCCGCCAGCAGTCGAATCGGTGCTTCTGTTAAGCCGCGCTTTTGTCGGGCGCGGATTTCTTCTCCTTCTTCTTTTGCTTGGCTGCGAACTCCTGAGCTACAGCTTTTTGCACCTTCTCTGCGTCAATACGGTAACGCTTCGCGGTGTTTAGCAGGATATCGCTGTCCGAGTCTCCGCCACTCCTGTACGCCGATTCGAGCAAGCTGATTTCCAGCAGCAAGCGGAAAAGGCCGCTTTCGTCATAGCGGGAGATATGCTTTTGCAGAAGCCCGACGGGAGAAGCATTCGATTTTTCGATTTCCAGTTTATGGCGCTTTGCCAGCAGTGGAATCCGGTTGTACGGCACGCTGCCGAGGACATGCTGCGCAACCGTGAGCAGGTCGGCCTTCTTCATCGGAACCGAAACCCGCTCCAAGATGGCAGCGAGTATGCGATGCCGTGCGGTGATGGCGATCTTTTCCTTCTCGATGCGCTTCCGCTCCTGCGCTCGATCACGCTGCAATTGTTGGGGTGAGGGTCTGTCGCCGTGGTGGACACGGCAATTCGGGTCGGCGCAAACTTTTACAGTCTGGCCGCGATTGCCGCCATCCATCACGATGGCCTCCGTCATCTTCTCGCAAGGCTTCTGGACTGCGGGCTGTTTGGCTGCGCTCCCATTCGCCTTGAGTTTCTTGATCTGCAATTCGACGTAACGATTGCGTCCGAGCGGTGCGCCTTCGCGTGTGTTCCATGCGGAGGAAATCTGCACAAGCTCCGGTTTCTTCTCCATCGTCTTTGCGATGTGAGCATCCACCTTCGCCCGGAAACAATTTGGATCGGTACATTATGTGGAATAAGCCTGTCAACTGAGGAGTGGGATTAGCATAGTTCGGAAAGGCGATGCATAGAGCAAGATCGCCTTGCCACATCTTGGTCTGTCTCGTTTGTGGAAGCTTAAGGCTTTCCAGCCAACTCAAGTGCCTTCTCCAGCACGACATCTTGTGCGGTTTTCAGCATTTCGACTGACGGATGCACTTCAACGTCTGGTTTGATGCCAACTCCTTCGAATTCTGCGCCGTCAGGGAAATACTGGCGCTTCACAGCTATCGTGAGACTCATGCCATTGTGAAAGTCGTAGATATAGGGCAGTCCGGAACTGCCCTCGGTGGTTTCACCAACAAGAGTCGCGCGGCCGCTGTCTTTGAAAGGCTCTATCAGCTCTTCGCAGGCGGAGACGCAACCGCCATCGATGAGAAAGATTATGCGGCCGTGAAAGGCATTTGGGCCGGGTTCAACGGTTTCCCCTCCCCAAGTAACAGGCAGGCTGCAAAGGTGGTCGTCTGCCGGATATTTGCAGCTGCGCAGAGACTCGGGCTGCATCGTCGAAACCCTTTTCTGCTTATCGTCCGGATCTAGATCGAACAAGGGAAAACGGGCCGGGGTGGACTCCTTCCACCGGTGGTAGGGACGATCTATGAGCGACTTGATGAGCTGTTGGGGCAGAACGCCTCCGCGATTATTTCTCACGTCGATGATTAGAGTCTTGGCATTGTGAAACTGCCGAACATAGTCCAGCGCCGTCTGTTCGAAAGGAAGACGGTAGAAGCTGGGGATGCGGATGTAGGCGGTTGTGCCGGGCTTTAGCCAATGACCGTCCGTTTTCTGTTCTGGAGCTTTGAATTTTGCGCGATCAATCGTGACTTTGCGGTCGCTGTCCAGAGTCAGCGTGAACTTCTCGGGAAAAAGGTGAGGAAGAAGAAACAGGTTGTGGCGTTGCGCGGCGGTGCTGGATGCCGAAATGTATCGCTGTTGCTGTTCGAAGAAAGCTTCAGCCGGCGTGTTGTCGATGCTGACGATGATGTCGCCAGGTTTCAGTGCAGCCAGAGCGCTGGTTTGGACAACCCAGTAGCCCCCGAGAGGCGCCGCATAGAAACCGAGAGGCGGATTGTTCTTTTCGAGCCATGTGTCCGAGAAAAAAGTGTGCCCGTTGTGCAGTTGGGCCACAAATTCCATGGTGGTGAGATCGAACTGGCGGCGGTCGTAGGCGGCTAGAACCTTCTGAAGATAGCTTTTGTAGGAGACATCGACGCTGGGATCGGTTGCTGCCTTGGCGGAGGAGGAGTATGACTGTAGCAGTGAATAAACTTTCGACGCCACAAAGACGCGCTCGCCAGTAGGGGGTCCCGGGTCCGCCGTTGCCTGTCCTGTAGCAAGTCGACTGAGGTAAAACGATAGGATTACAAGCTGAAAGCTTGCGCGCAAAGCACATTCCCTCAATACGTCTACAAGTTGTCTTGGCCGGATCATAGTGGGCATGAGATTAAGGTACGTGGTGCCCACCTTCAAACGCGAGGGTGGCTAGCTGACGGTGTGTAAATCAAAGGCGGGTCAGCCACTGTGTTTAGTTCTCGGGACGATGGCGTCTGAGGCGTGATAAGTGGTGTAGTACTGGAAGAACGGCTGAGACGGCTAGCGCCGCAATAAAATTGTGACCAAACCCAACGCGCCACAGGACGTCCGCAGCAACGACGGAGCCGATCGCTCCGATGAGTGCATCTATGGCGATAGCAGGCCCTCGGATGCGAAGCTTCGCGACAATGGACGTCAGTATCCCCGATAAAACACCTATGGTTAACCCAATAACGGCGCATTGTAAATACGCAACATATACGAAAGAGCGGTCTACTGGGAACATCTCGCTTCTCCTCAGTGAGCTTTGTTTGCGAACCGTCCTTTAGCTACCCTCGCCGAAAACAATAAAGCCTCGGGCCACCTCTTGTGATCAGCAATCTCGTCTAAAGGTTCATTGATGGCCTCATTGCGAACAGTCTGCCTGGACCTGAGTAAGTACGTGATTCCAGATCTTGTCTTCCAGAGCACTGCCTGCAGCGTTAAATCCCTCCTCTGCCTGTTTATTTGCGAAGCTGCCGTTAACATTGATCGTAAAGCTCAAGGTTCCTGCCCCCGAAGAACTTGCTGTGAAGCTGATTGTCGCAGGATACAGAACGTGGCCGGGCAGAGTAGTAAAGGTAAAGCTTGTGGCGCTTACCTGCGTAACCTGGACGAAAACCTTAAATGGCATGGTTTTCAGATGTCCGCCAGTTATAGTATCGACATTAAGGTTGTTGATGGTGATCGTCGAGTTGAGTGCAACAGTCCCTGTAAAAGTCACATTTCCCGTTACAGCCCACGGAATACCGTGAAAACTGTAAGTACCATTGAAATTTCCGAAACTACCGAAATTCGCTTCCATGTCCGAAATGATCTGCGATGGACTTTTGCGGCACGATATGTTGTTCAGAGGATAGGATTTGTTGACCCCGGGAGGATCGGCATAGGTGTCGGTCGAGCCGAATACCCATGCCAACGATGGAAAACAGCATTGCAGACCAGCCGTCGCATTCCCGGAGGGGTTGCCGCCCGGGAAGCCCCAATAGCTTGCGGAATCCGCGTTGTCGATCAAATCCAGGGCAAGCGCAGAAGTGCCACCTGATGCAAGATACGATTGTGATGACCATGAGGTAACAATAGCGCTGTTCTGTACTTGGCCGTTTACGTTGCCGTCTTGGTCGTAAGTGGTGCCGGAGGCGCCGATCACGCCGTTGTCGGAGGTTGCAATCTGCGGTGTGTCGTTCGGCACCGTGAACAGCGTCCCACCCGACGGAGTAAACGCGACCATAAAGTTCCCCACAGAAGAAGAAACGACGCCTACGAAATTTCCATCCTGACGTTGTAAAACCGGTTGCACCGGAGTTGCTTGTTGAGGAACCACCGCGACCTGCGTATTGGAGGCGATGCTGGGGCCAGAAGTGGTGGCCAGATAGAAGGCGCTCGTCATCGATCCTGTATTAGGGTACGTGTCAACCTCGTAGCTGGCCAATACGCCTTGGTCCGCATTGGTGATGAGGCTGACGTTAGAAACGTATACGGACTGGTAGTTATTGTTCGCTTCATAAGACTGCCAATCCCCTAACGGAATTTCGTAGGAATCGCCCGTGGTGCCTACTCGTAGCAGGCGCAAGTGCCACGTCGTCGTGTTGTAACTGACGTAGCCTACCAAGCTGCAGTATTCATCAGCGGGGGATCCGGCGGTTCCCATGTCCCGCCCCCGATCGAAGTCACCGGGCTCGACGAGTACTTCTTTTACCAAAAAGTGTCATTACGTCCTGAATCGAAAGTCTGATCAGCACAATTCCCCAAGCTGCCAGGAACAATCCGCCAAGAATGGCATCGACTTTGCTCCTTCCGAGGCGCAAAAGCAACTCTCCGTCTCTATAAGCGTAAGCAAAGGCAGCTAACCCCATAAGCAATAGGGCCGTAATCTTGATTGACTCACTGATAAAACCTCGCAACCGAAGGAGCGTCTCCCCACGCTTTCTCAGCTCTACTTCTGTAACTACAAGGTACCAGAATAGCCAGATGATCGACATGAGGGCAACGGCAGATAGGGCTGTCACGACGACGAAAGTGGTACCGGTTGCCGAAGGGAAATGCTTACTACAGGAATCGATAACGAGCACGATTGGGGTCAATACAAGCACAAGCGGGAAGCTCTCCTTGACCAACAAACTCCTGGCTGGATTAAGATACTGCACCAGAATTCTGTCACTGTGGCAGAGTTTCGTCCAGACAAACACAACGACGACAAGTATGACCTGAACCGCCGGAATGAGTATTCTCAGTCGCTTGTAAATAGGTTGCTCCTTCTTCCACTCAGGGACATGAAGATGCTGTCGAATTGAGTCCGGGTGACTGTGAAAGCACAGACTTTTGTATCTGGACAGTGATGTTACAGCTTGGGTCTAAAGAATGGCTCGGTCCGAGCAATTCATCTAAAATCTGGATATCATATTGACCCGATATTCCATGGAGCGCTTCATGAAATATCACGCCTTCATTACCGAGATTCCGACCCAAGTTGTTGTACAGAATCGAGCTCGGCCTGAAGAAAGTCAGCAAAGGAAAACTTGGTGTTCCAGTGAGCGCATCAACGCTAGGATTACTGAATACCTCCTGTACATCTTGGTTGTTGAGAAGGAAATTTAGTACAGCATTTTCGTGACATGTGTGCCCTGAGGTCAACGAATCATAGCAATAGTTTGAAGTAAGCCCGTTGTAGAACTCGGGCCGTGAACTCGTCAAATAGTGTAGGAAGCTTTGGGTTGTCAGCTTGTTGCCGTTTGCGTCATTTCCCACGAGATTGAATATATTCTGCTGAGCCAACGCGGAGACTCCCGGAAGTCTAGCAATTAGATCATCCAGCGCATTGTAAATGGCCTCGTATGGGCCTATGCACGATGCGGTGTTTCCGTTGAGGCAATGCTCCAGCGGGGGAAACCACTGCTGCTTCGCCGCAGTTGAGTTTCCAGATGCATTTGCTCCACCAAACGCCCAGAAGCTGGTCGCAAGATTGGTCGGCGTAAATGCTATCTGATCAATGGAACCGAGTTGGTAGGCATTTCCAAACCACGACTGTGTCGGCATGTTGGCGATGTAACCGTCGGCGTTTCCGTTTTGGTCGTAGGTGGTGCCTGAGGCGCCGATCACTCCGTTGTCGGAGGTTGCAATCTGCGGTGTGTCGTTCGGCACCGTAAACACCGTGCTGCCGGACGCGGTGAAGGCAACCATGAAATTCCCCACCGACGAGGAGACTGTGCCCACGTACGATCCGTCAGCCCGCTGTAGCATCGGCTGCACCGGAGTGGCTTGTTCAGGAACCATCGCGACCTGGGTATTGGAGGCGATGCTGGGGCCAGAAGTGGTGGCCAGATAGAAGGCGCTCGTCATCGAGCCTGTATTCGGGTACGTGTCAACCTCATAGCTGGCCAATACGCCTTGGTCCGCATTGGTGATGAGGCTGACGTTAGAGACGTACACGGACTGGAAGTTATTGCTCGCTTCATAAGACTGCCAATCTCCCAGCGGAATTTCGTAGGAATCGCCCGCCGTGCCTACCCGTAGCAGGCGCAAATGCCACGTCGTCGTGTTGTAACTGACGTATCCTACCAGGCTGCAATATTCATCGGTGGGGGGATCTGGCGGTTCCCATGTCCCGCCCCCGCTGGCGCCCACGGCCGTGTAGTACAGATAAGGAACATAGGCATAGCCGTCGCCGGCGATCATCAAGTTGCCTACGGACGGAGGGCTAGGTTGCGAGGAATATTCCACTCCGCCTCCTTGCGGGCTGAATGGACAGGGTGGTTCGGGTGGTGGTGGGTTGTTGTTAAATGAACCAGTCGAGTTCTCCATCGGAATCGTGAACGTCGGCTGGCCCGTGAGTGGGTTGATCCCGACCAGATTGCTGCCGTCAACTGTAAAGATCGTGCCGTCGGTGTGGGCTGCGACTGTCGATAAGCCAGGGCCGCCGGACGCTGCAGAAACAGAAGCGTAGGCCGGGTAGGGCTGCCCGGTTAGGCCGTCGAGCTTATAGACGGACTGGGAATTGTTGACGACTAATCCCCCCTGAAAGTCGGGAATGCCGGAGCCGAAAACGTTCGGAGCTGTCCACGCGGTTGTGCCGGTGCTGGTGATGGCCTGCACGCTACCGTCTCCCTGAAATGCGAATACATCCGCCACGCCGGTCGAACTGGGAACGGCAGGCAAAATACCAGAGACACCGGAGCCATCTCCGGGGTTCGACCAGAGAACAGTTCCTGTCGGGAGAGTCGATGCGGCGATAACCGTAACATCGGCAGAGGCGCTTCCCGCGGTAATGGTTGTGTTGCCTGCGGCGACGGCGTTGATGATGGGCGGATCGTCGGTAGAGAGCGTGGCTACAGCGGTGTTGCTGGAGGTCCAGGTAAGACCGGTGACGGATTGTCCGCTCGAATTTAACGCTTGAATGGACTGTGTTCCTCCGACCGCCATACTGATCACGTTGGGAACGAGCGTCACTGAGCTGCTACCACCCCCGCCGCCGAGGCTTGTGGGAACAGTAAAAGTAGTGGCATTGCTCCAGATGCCGTTTTGCTCAATTTTGACGATGCCGCTCACCGCGCTGGCCGAAACCGAAGCTGTCACTTGCGTGTTACTCCATCCGATTACCGAGCCAAAAGTGCTTCCAATCCATACGTTACCATTGCCTTGAGTAGCGCCAAAGCTGACTCCGGTAATCGTGACAACGGTACCGGCAGATCCCGTATTTGGAGTAACCCCAGTGATTTGGGGCAAGTTGATGGTGAACGGGACGGCGTTGCTCATCACCCCATTCTGCAGAATCATGGCATTTCCGGTGGCCGCGCCCGCGGCAACGGTGGCGATGACCTGTCCATCGCTCCAGCTATTCACGATGGCTGGAACTGTTCCCAGCCATACATTGCCACTACCCTGCATAGCTCCGAAGCCTGATCCGCTGATCGTGACTTGAGTTCCGGCCAGGCCGTTGTTGGGCGAAACACTGATAATCGCGGCAGTATTGATTGTGAAGGGCACAGAGTTAGATGCGGCGCCGTTTTGCTGAATCTGCGCCACACCAGAGGTCGAGCCTGTGGTGACGGTTGCCACAACTTGGCCGTCACTCCAACTCACGACAGAACCGAGATTAGTTCCCAGCCAAACGGTGCCGCTTCCCTGGGTTGTTCCGAAGCCTGAACCGGTGATGGTCACTGTGGTTCCTGCTGCTCCGCTAGTTGGCGAAACGCCGATAACAATCGGAGGAGCGGGGGCTAGCGGCGTATTGACGGTAAGGGTAGTGCTTCCACTAATGCCCCCTAAGGTCGCGGTGATGTTTGTGCTTCCATTCGAGACTGGCAGGACAAATGCCGGACTTCCTGGAACTGCGACTAGTGTTGCGACTGAACTATTCGACGAGCTCCAATTCGCGCTTAAGGTCAAGTCCCCGGTGCTTCCATCGGCGTAGGTTCCCGTCGCTGTTAATTGAAGCGTCTGAGGCGAGGTCACTGACAAGGTGGGATTGGAGGGAGATATTGTGATCGATACGAGCGGCGCAGTCACTGTAACTTCCGTTGAAGCAGTGACCGTTCCTAACGTTGCCGTGATTGTACTCGTCCCCGAACTCAACGCGTTAACGATGCCCGCGCTGCCGGCTGCATTGCTAACGGTGGCTACGGACGGAGAGGACGAAGTCCAAATTACCGATTGTAGTGGGGAATTTGAGTTGTTAAGAAATTCGCCACCGCTGTTATAACCCACCGCGGTCAGATCGAGCGTTGTTCCCAGAGTAACTGGAGGATTGGACGGAGAGATCGCGATAGAGGCGAGTCCCGCCAGGGCAAGGCTAGCGGGCTGGTAAGAATCCGTGCTCGACAGTGTGGCTCCGTTGTCGATACCGCCAACCAACAACACACTGCCGTCGTTCAACAACGTAGCGGTATGGCCTGATCGTCCCGTCGAGAGTGCTTGGCTAGTTGTAAAAGTAAAGGCTACTGGATCGAAAACCTCGGTCGTTCCGTCCGAAATACAGGATAACGTGCATGAATCATATCCCCCAGCCAGGACGATCTGGCCGTTGGTGAGGATCGTTGCGGTCTGATCGAAGCGTGAGACAGTCATATTACCTGCAGGATAGGTGGGGTAATAGAAGACTCCTTTGCTGCCGAAACCACTCTTGTAGAGTTCGGTGACCGCAATCGGGCAGCCGGGTGAACTGCAGGTTGACCCGCCAGCAACCAGTACCTGACCATTATCGAGCAAGGTCGCAGTAGCGCTGGCTCGCGGAGTGTTCAGGCTGGCGTCCGTGCTGAAAGTAGCGGTGGCAGGATTGTACAGTTCGGCAACGGCGGGATAGCTGGTGGCATTGAAGCCGCCAGCAACCAACACCTGACCTGAACCCAACGTAACGGCACTTGCGTTGAAGCGTGCGTTGTTGAGTGAACCTGTAGCACTGAAGGTTCCAGCAACCGGATTGTAAAGCTCAGCGTTACTCAAGGCTGTACAGGATGTCGCGGAACTGCACGTCTCTCCACCGGCAATCAGGACTTGTCCGCTCGTGAGCAAATTCATGGTGTGGCCATACCGGTCGATGGTCATATTTCCCGCGCTGCTGAAAGTACCGGCAACTGGATCGTAGATTTCAGCGCTACTCAAGGATGAGCAATTCCCATTTGAATCACAACTGTAACCTCCGGCGACGAGTACCTTGCCGTTGCCGAGTAGGACTGCAGGTGCCGTGCGGGCCACCGCCATGCTCCCGGTGTTCGTGATGGTTCCCGAACTGGGGTTGTACAGCTCGGCGCTATTCAGGTACGTGCACGAGCCTGCTGATGGACAACTCACGCCGCCTGCGAACAATACCGAACCGTTATTCAGCAGCGTGGCGTTGTGCTGATAGCGGCTCGTATTCAGAGCTAAGGTTCCTGTTTCCACACTGACCGCGGCCGTGCCGGTTACAGAACCCGAGGAGGCTGTGATCGTCGCACTTCCGCCGGTCAGGGCGGTTGCCAAACCTGCGGCATTGACGGTCACGACGGTTCCGCTGGAGGAGGTCCACGTGACCAACGATGTGATGTCTTGCGTACTGCCGTTTGAGTAGCTGCCCACCGCGATAAACTGTTGGCTGCTGCCAGCCGCTAGGCTGGCCGTATTGGGCGAGACCGCAATTGACACCAGATTCGACGCTCCTACTGTAAGAGCAGAGACTCCTGCGGAGGTTCCATAAGCCGCAGTTATGGTCGCGGTACCTTGTCCGATCGCGGTCACCAGTCCCGCGGAATTTACCGACGCAGAGGTCTGCGGAACGGAATACCAAGTGGCCGATGCCGTCAGGTTTTGCGCACTGCCGTCGGTGTAGGTTCCGGTCGCTTGATACTGTTGTGTCTGCCCGATCGCGAGCGTAGCCGTCGCAGGAGTCAAGGACAGCGAAACCAAAGCGGGGCTCCCAACAGTAACTGTTGTAGAGCTACTCAGGGAGCCGGAGCTCGCTTGAATGGTCGCGCTTCCCAAGATTGCCGCCGTGACCAGACCGACGCTGCTGACGGTCGCTGAAGATGACGATGAAGTCCACGTGGCGGTTGACGTGAGGTCCTGCGTGCTACCGTCGGAATATGTCCCGGTCGCCGTGAACTGCTGCGCAGTCCCCAAAGGCATGGAAAGGCTCTGCGGATTGAGAGTGATCGAAATCAGCGCTGGAGCTGGCACGGTTATCATGGTTGAACCGCTGACTCCCGCTGCAGTGGCCGTAATCGTCGCAGTCCCTTGCGCAAGAGTTGTTACATAACCGCTGTCACTCGCATCGGCGCTGACAGCAGCAACACTCGTTGAAGAGGAACTCCACTGTACCGATGACAGGACTTGAGTGCTGCCGCCGCTGAAAGTACCGGTCACCACGAGAAGCTGTTGGTTCCCGAGGGAAACTGATGGCGCTGCCGGAGAAATAGCAATACTGGTTAGGCCGGTCAGCGCGCTGGTGGTGTAAATCTCCGCAGTATTGAAGACATTGGTCCCATCAGTGCCTCCATCTTCGAGGACTGTCCCGTCATTTAACAATGTGGCAGTCTGATGCTCACGGATGCTGGCCATGTTTCCAGGCGTAGCCGTGAATGTCTGAGTCGCAGGATTGTACAGTTCCGCCGTGTTCAGAGCAGTACTCGCCCCGTTCGAATCATTCTCTCCGCCGGAGAGCAGGACTTGTCCGCCATTCAGCAACATTGCATCGTGGAAAATCCGCGGGCTCGTCATCGACGAGGAAATCGCGGTGAACGCATTCGAGGTTGGGTTGTAGATCTCAGCAGTGTTAAGCGATCCTGTTGGCGGAAGGTCGCCGCCTGTAATCAGGATTGTCCCGTCATTCAACAGCGTTGCTGCATGGCCCTCCCGCGCCGAGATCATGTTGGCGGATACAGGCGTGAAGGTCCAGGTCGCGGGATTGAAT
This sequence comes from uncultured Acidobacteriaceae bacterium, assembly GCA_963818235.1. Lineage (GTDB taxonomy): Bacteria > Acidobacteriota > Terriglobia > Terriglobales > Acidobacteriaceae > Sulfotelmatobacter. The sequence goes on along the minus strand of CAWFRI010000002.1, from coordinate 316,333 downwards.
ATTTCGGAGGTGTTGTAGGCTCCGCTGGGCGTCGCATCGGTTTCACCGCCAGTGATCAGAACTTGACCATTCTGCAGCAATGTCGCAGTGTTGTGGAAACGAGGAGTGTTTGTGTTGCCCAGATCAATAAAAACCTGTGCGGTCGGATCGTAGAGTTCTGAGTCCGAGATGATTCCTGTATTTGGATCGTAGCCTCCCACGATCAGCACCTGCCCATTACTTAACAATGTGGCAGTGTGGCCGACTCGTGCAGTGTTGAGGGTGTTGGCGAGGAGTGTGAAAGTGCCAGCTACAGGGTCGTAGATCTCAGCAGAATTCAGCGTCGCTTCGTTGGAAAGATTCGAACCACCCGCAATAAGGACGGTGCCATCGTTTAAGACAGTGGCTGTGTGCAACCAGCGCGGCACATTCATGGAGCTTATAGCCACAAAAGTCTGGCTCGAAACCGTGTAAATTTCCGCTTCGTTCAGTGCGCCAGAGCTCTTGATTCCCCCAGCTATCAAAACTTGCCCAGTAGTCAGCTGCGTTGCAGTCTGCCCGTATCGTGCCACCTCCATTTGTCCGGCCGTAGCTACGAAACCGCCGCTCAGAACCGTGAAGCCCACTCCGCTGCTTGGAATTCCTCCGACAGTGACAACCACATTCCCCGTCGTCGCCCCTGTGGGTGCCGAAGCGGAGATCGATCCAGAAACCCAACTACCGACGTTGGCATTTATACCCTTGAAGGCCACGGTGCTGGCATTCTGCTCAGAACCGAATCCCGTCCCCGTAATCGTAATTGCTGCACCTATCGCACCAGAACTCGGCGACAGGCTTAAGATGTTTGGCACCACAGTAAACGGACTTGCATTGCTGGATATCGAGTCCACTGAAACGACAACCGAACCAGTGCCTCCCGTCGCTGCGTGTGGAACCGGCACTGTGATCGACGTGCTACTCCAATTTGTCGGGGAGCCGGGAGTTCCTCCAAAAGTTACCGAGCTTGCTCCCTGAAGACTGCCAAAGCCGCTTCCGCTGACAGTTACTACGGTGCCTGCAATGCCCGAACTGGTCGACAGGCTTGTGATGTTGGGTAGCACGGAGAACGGCACTCCATTGCTCGCCCCGCCGTTCACCGTCACAATTACATTCCCCGTCGTCGCGGCGGCCGGCACTGTCACAATAATCGACTTGGAACCCCAGGTTGTTGATATCGCGGGCGCTCCGTTGAAGGTCACAGTGCTGCTGCCCTGAGATCCACCAAAACCAGTTCCGGTAATCGTCACTGTCGTGCCAACGACTCCTGATGTGGTTGAAAGATTGGTGATCGTCGGAAGCGCCGTTCCTGTCCCACTAAGCGACACGGTCTGTGGACTGTTGCTCGCGCTGTCAGTGACGGTCAGCGTTCCCGGTTGAGAACCAGTGGTACTCGGAGTGAACGTCACGCTTACCGTGCATGTACCTTGCGCTGCCAACAACGTTCCGCAAGTATTCGTCTGTGCATATTCGCCTGGCGTCGTGATCGAGGTAATCGTAACGGCCGTGGGTTGTTTGTTGCTCACTGTCACGGTTTTCGCCGCGCTGGTTGCGTCGACTGCTTCGTTTCCGAAGCCTAAGCTAGCCGGAGTTACTTTAACGGGTATGACTCCGTTTCCTGTTAGCGACACCGTTTGCGGACTATTGCTGGCGCTGTCCGTGATGGTCAGCGTCGAGCCATCAGTGCCTAGAATCGTAGGCGTAAACGTCACGCTTATGCTGCAGTTCGCTCCCGCCGCCAACGAAGTTCCGCAAGTATTCGTTTGGCTGTAATCTCCGGAAGTTGTGATTGAGGCAATACTCAGCGCTGTTCCGAGATTGTTGGTAAGCGTAGCTGTCTTTGTGGCGCTCGATGTTCCCTCCGCTTCATTTCCGAAGGATAGCGTCGTAGGCGAGGTCGTAGCCTGCGCAACCCCTTTCCCAGTAAGCGAGACCGTTTGCGGGCTGTTGCCGGCGTTGTCCGTGATGGTCAGCGCCGCATCATCGGTGCCCAGAATTGTCGGGGTAAACATCACGCTTATGGTGCACTTTGCGCCCGCCGCTAAGGATGTTCCGCACGTATTTGTTTGCGAGTAATCTCCGGAAGTCGCAATCGTGGAAATCGCCAGAGCAACGCTCTGTCCGTTCTTTAAGGTCACTGTTTTCTCTGCACTCGTGGTCGAGATGGCTTGGCTTCCGAACGACAGAGTGCTCGGGGAGACGGTAACGGTCTGAGCTCGTAGCAGTGAACTGGTAAGCACCAACAGGAGAACAGTAAAGGAGGCAGCAAAGCCAAGTTGACCCGAACTGGAGCGATCAAATAGCGAAGTGTTGGGGTTCTGCGAAACCGACCTTAACTGGTGAAAGCGTCTGAATTTTGCCAGTATTGAAAATGAATGGAACGAAGGTCCGGCACAACCCGTGGATGGATGCACTGTTTATTCTTCCTCTCGGAGCACGGCACGGCCTACCAACGCTGGTTGCTTTGACACCACAACCCTGCGCGATGACCGCACATCACGCTCGTACAATCAGATTCAAGGGGAAGCACTGATTCAGCACCGAGATCACGACCAGAACGGATCCATCCCCCTCGTTCCGATCCCACTCGCTTGCTGAATTGGACGAAACCATAAACGGGTGGACTTGTAAATGTCAATAGCCTAAATTGACAAGGTTTCTATCGGTATCGTCTAAGTTGCCTGTCCGCACGCCTCAATGCGCACCAAGTTGCTACCCATCTGACGTGGAGTCCGACCTGACGGTGTCGGCACATCTGCAAGGCTTTCAATTAATTTATCGTGAGCATTTATACCCTCTTCAACCGCTGCCTGTTCGGCCTCGCCAAGAGGGATCTCCTGCAAGAGTCTCAATAGATTCTGCTTGCCCTCGGCGAAGAGAGCAGAACTAGATTGCTTTGGAAGGTAGAAATCACACTTCGCGCATGCCATGCGATGTGGGCACTGCTCGAAGAAGTCATAAGTGCAGAAGCCGTGTCCGAGATCGTAGAACTTCCACGGCTCGGCGGCGGCGCGCCCGGATCGAACGACTTCCTGGTCAACTAGTACTTCAATGGCATGCCGGTTACGCGCGAAGTAGCCTGCATCGGCATAGGATTTCGCCAGCTTTGTCGGCGTGATCTTAGCATAGTGTTGTGTCGCGGCTGGAGTGCTGTGACCGAGCCACTCCTGCAACTCGAAAAGCGTCATCGGTTCTTTCGCGTTGAATAGTTGCGAAGCAATCGTCGAGCGCCCGCGGTGACTGGTGATGTTACCGCGTACATCGGCGGTGGGCACTCCAGCTTTTCGGCAGAGTATGGGAATCAGTACATTGTTCAAGTAGCTCTGACCAACAACTGTGAGGCGATACAAGAAAAGGAAATCGACCATCTCACCGGTCTTTCGGTCCGGCAGCTTTTCCCCATTCGGCCGCACTTTCTCCCATGCGGAAATCATCTCGCCAACGATTGGATCGACAGGCTTAGTAAACGCTGTGCTCGTTTTGTTGACTGGAACATCGAGCATGCAAACCGCGCCACCAGCCAGAGTCTCACCACTGGCTGGCACCGTGACATCCTCCTTCTGCCAGCGAATACAGTTGAGACGCAAGCGTAGTATCTCGTTGTTACGTAGGCCCGAGAACAGCCAGGTCACAGCAAGTGCCTTGCATAGTTCGACCGGATAACTGCTGTTCAGGGGTTTGCGTTGAAAAGGACCACGCTTTGGAAGATCCTCTGCGGATAGGTTCAGTCCAGCCCACACCAATTTGGCCCAAACGTCGTCGGCGATGATGCGTGGGTTCGGCCCGATCTTTGCAAGCACGCCTTTTGGTGTTACGAAGCTGCGAACCGGGTCGAATCGGCGCGGGATCAGTTCCCACTCCTGAAGGTCGCGAAAGAAAGTTCTGAGGATAGAGATTCTGCCGGCATAAGTGCTGGGCGCAAGTGCATGGCCCTCGTTCTTGATGTGAACCGGTGCAGAAGTACACCAGTCGCCAGCACGCCACTGGCATGTAACCGCAACCGCTTCGGCTGCGAGGTTGCGAGTCCAGTCGGCCGGGGACTTAATCTCAGGGTGCGTGTGTGCTAACCACCGGCCTATGTTAAGGAGCGAGTAGTAGCTCTTGCGGCGATGCCGATCAGAGAGGGTTGACGTATCCAACCAGCGCCGGCACAAACGGGCCCACCCTGATGGCACTCCTTCGGTGATCTTGAGAAGTTCTGCTTTGACCACGAATGGCCGTTCGATCTCCATAGGCTCTGGTATTGTGCCGATCTTCACGAGCACGCGAGAGATTGCGAATGCGCAATAGGTGCCAGTGCGAGGGGGCCGTCGTCCGATTACAGCGCGCAGATGGTCGAGAGTAATGTCTCTCAGGTGTGGGGAGCGTATGAACAGCAAACACTCAAAAATGGTGCGCATCACTTGATCCCGTGTGCCCGCACGCCGATAGCCCCACCCCAGCAGCAACTCCTTTACACGATCAGAGATGTTGTTCGTATGTTCCCTGCCGAACACCTTTCGTGCAAGGCAGGAATAGACGACATGATCGCTCTTTAGCTTATGCAGGTCAGAGAAGCTGCACAGCAAATAAGCAATTGCCAAGGCATGTTGGCGCGCTGGGCGCCGGACATCGATGGAATCGATCCACTCCTGCGTGGTCCATCCCCAAAAAGATCGTTTACGTTCCGCCATCTCGCGCAGAAAGAAAAGCAGAACGTACTTCCGGTGATACGTGGCGATTCCCGTATAGTCGAGAGTGTCGTTGAGTGGCCGAATCAGCCGGTCGAGAGCGACCCCAAAGTTCATCGTGCGGCCATATCGATAGAACCTGTACTCCTCCGAATAGTGCGTGAGCACGTCTCGTTCAACTCGTGTCAGTTGGGGAGAGCGGTCGTATCGCTCGGGGTTGATCGGACATGTCCACGGTCCATCATCGGCTTTCTTGGGAGTAAGTTTCTTCGGCCCCCACTGGGCACGCGCAGCTCGCCGGAAGAAGTCTGATCGATCTTCTGAGGGACGAGCCTCGAACCTTACTCCGGCGCTGTTCGGTTGCTTTTTCTTGACAACGACGGTGCTGCTCACGCCGTCATCCCCGCGAGCATCCCGGTCCGCCGGACGTGTACCTGAGCCATAGAGGCAGTAAGCTTTCGGGCAAGGTCACGCCCGCTGAGATGTATATAAAGGAGAGTGGTCTGCACTGAGCGATGACCGGCAAAGGTTGCGATCTCGTGGATGTCCCAACCGGAACGGGCTAGATCGGTCAAGCAAAGATGGCGAAGCGTGTGAGTCGTGAATCGAGGGACTCCGGCGCGCCTTGCGATTTGAAGAACGATCTTTGACCAAGACCAGATGGAAATAGGAGCTGAGTGATTGCGGCGTGATTCAGACAGGAATAGTCGGCCCCGTTTCTGCGCGAACGTACGCCGATGATCAAGATACACGGCGAGCAGCGCGCCGCTTGCCACGGAGTAGGGCACAATGCGGTCTCGTCGGCCTTTCGTAGTCTCGGCGCGAACCCGGATCATGCGGCGCGAAGGGTCGATATCATCGGTACACAGGCTGCACAGTTCTTCGCGCCGGAGTCCAGCATCATAGGCGAAGGTCAGCATGATGCGATTGCGGATTGGCTCTTCCATGGCGGCGGCAAGAATCGCTTGCCAGTCGCATTCGTTCGGAATCCAGGGCAACCTCCGTTGGCGACGGACGAGTGAACGCGACCCATTCTGACCGACGGGATTCCTGTGGCAGACTCCTTCTTCGACCAAGTAGGAATAGAACAGCCTGAGTACTGTGACCCGCTGCTGAACCGTAGCGTTCGACAAGTAACAGTTGCGGCTTTGAAAACTGGCAAGATATGCACCGATATGGGCGCGCGTGACGGCTTGGATAGAGAGCTCCTGGGGCGCGAGAAAGTGGAGAAAGACCTCAAGTCCGCGAGAATATTGACCGGCACCAAGATGCGGTCCTTATTAGGTTCAGCGAAACCTTTGATCTCGTTGATTCCGCGCTACGAGATTCTATCCCGAAAGCGAAAAACATATTTGCGCTTTTGGGTGGTTACGCAGATCGCGCTGTGCATGCCATGAACACACGTTATTTGATGAAGGTCTTCCTGCAAGCCAACGAAGTATCTGCGGAAGAGCGATCGTCAAACGAAGATCTGAATATCGAGTGGGTTCCGAACTGCGGATTGTTCGTGAAGTTAGCCGATGCCGAGTTTCGAATTCTCAAAACCGGTCCGTTCGGCGTGCCCAAAGCGACAAGCGCAGCTCGATCAAGGTATTACAGCAGTAATCAAATGCTGCTGAGTTTCAGCGAGAGGGATTCTAGTGACACTCCTTGTGACTTGCCGCTAACGCTAGTGCTGTTGTGGGACATCGATGAAGAATTCAAATATGTCGGGCTTGAAGTGGCGTGTCCCCGAACGACGAACAGCGATGGGAGTGTCGATTGTTTCTGGATAGCGAGGTGGAATGGCGGTGAACAAGAGGCGATTCCAGCAACAGTGGGACCGACAATTCCTGGTCCAGATCTAGAGGAAATCGGTCCAATTGATGCCAACAATTCCCGTGCGGCGAAAGCCTAGGCGATGTCTGGACTTCTTTTTGAGATTCCATCGACTCCGATTAACGGCCAACGCGTCCGCCAGGGGCGCGAACTAAGAACTCTTACGCAGGCGGCGCTCGGCGAGATTCTGGGAATCGATCAGACTATGGTCGCCCACATCGAACGTGGAACAAAACAGCCGAACTCGGAGCTTTTGCAAGCTATTGCAACGGTTCTACGATTCCCTGCAAGTTTTTTTCGGCAATCATCTCCTCCCGAGCTTGCCAAGGGTACCCTTCTTTTCCGTGCGAAGGCTGGATTAGGGAAGCGATTTATTTCGGAAGCTCATGCGCATGCCCAGATCGTCTTTGAGATTGGTTGGAGATTGGCCGCTTCCGTTACGATCATTCCGGTGCGACTGCCTGTATGTGACGATCCCATCGATGCTGCGCGTCAAGTTCGGTCGTTAATGCGCGCTGGGGATGAACCGATTAGCGAGCTCCTCCGAAGTATCGAGCGGTTGGGTGTGTGGATAATTCCGCTCCCGAATTCGAACGAATGCGACGCGTTTGCGGTTTGGGCCGGAGCAGAAGCGCGGGTTCCGCTCATCGGGATCGTGACCAAAAGGGCGGGAGATCGCACGCGTATGAACCTTGCGCATGAGCTAGGCCATTTGGTACTTCACCGGGAATTCGTTAGTGGTGCTCGGATGCTGGAAGACCAGGCATACAAGTTCGCCGCCGAGCTATTGATGCCATCTACGGGGATAATCGATGACCTGCGGCAGGAAAAATTGAGTTTGTTCCGCCTTGCTCAGCTGAAGGCCAAGTGGCTCGTGTCTATGCAGGCACTCGCGCGGCGAGCCCGCGAGCTACAGGTTATTACCGAACGGCAATATAGGTACTTAATGCAACAGATTAGCGTGCGAGGATGGAGAACAAAAGAACCAGAATTCACGGAGATTGCGATCGAAAAGCCTCGGGCAATAAGGAAGATGTTCGAGGCTGCCTTTGGGGTGGAGGCTAGACCGGAGAGTGTCGCGGAAGAACTCAATCTGTCAAAGGAATTTTTGATTAATGTTTTGTCTGAATTTGCTGGTGCGCCAAACAGCCGTGTCGAGAAAGAAATACCCTCGCCGAAGTCCAGCGTACTCGCAATGACACGAAAGTAGTGTGGTTGTCTGCTGAACACATAGGTGAGTCGCTCGCGGGAAGGTTGTCGCCGCCGGCAATCGCCTCACTCGCGGCATCGGGTGTGATGCTTCTGGTCTGGGTGTTCTTTTTACAACGACCAGCTTGCGGACTTGCGAGTTTTCATTTGCGGAGACACTTCTCCGGACTTGCATACTTTGGAGTGAGTGCGACTTTGAAAGAGCCATATGAGCACAATGTTTAAGAGCGACGCGAAGCAATCGAACGGAATGGCCGCGATGCACGAGTTGTTCCTCAACGGGTTCCGCCTCTCGCTATCCAGTGAAACGTTTTCCGCCCGCCGCATGGCGCTGCTGGACAACAAGCAACTCAAGGGACTCCGGCGGGAACACGAGGATTGGTTTATCTACTGGCGTGAAGGACTGCTGTATGCCGTTCCGCGCAACGATTCGCCCAGAACAACCTTGGGCGACCTGGTCACCTTACAATGCAGCGACCACCTGCAGTTTATTGTGTCCCTGATTGACGCCCTGCTTCCGAAGAAATTTCCTGGCTACGACGCGTTCCGTCGGCACCCGTTTGCGTTTGCAGGCAAGAAGGACGAAATTGTCGGTGCCTCCGCCACAAAGCTACGCACGAAACCGGCGCTACTGAAATACTTCACCATTCGTCCGACATTCATCCTCGAAGCAAAAATCATCGAAACTGTCCCGGATCAGACGACTATCGGGCTGTTTCTCACGATAAACACGAAGTGGGAATGCAGCGCCGATCTTTCAGCACTGGAAACGGCGGGAGCCAATCTCGGCGGCCTCTTTGTAGTGCGCCGCAAGACTCTGCCGGGTGAACGGCGGCTCGTCGGCCAAATCAGCAACATTGTTGGTTCCACGGTCCATCTAAGCGCCGCGTACGAAGACAGGGCCACCATCGGCACGGACGAAGTATTTCTTGAAGGATCAAAAACGAGCTTTGCCCGCTGTTTGAAAGTTCTTCTCGGCCGCGACTACGATTTGTTCGAGCAGGCCCGTCAGCGCGAAGAAGCGAAACTCATCAGTGGCCCGGCCGTGAATGAAATGGTCGGCCAGTTTCATCAATTTTTCCGCAAAGATCCCGCGCTGCCGCTGACCCAGGAACTCACGGCTACGATTGGCGACCATCTGAAACTTACCAACACGGATGCGTACCACACGATTCACCAGGCACCTCCGGTACAATATTACTTCGATCCGGCGCGCACAAAAGCCAGCCCCTATCCCTGGGTCGGAATCAAGCAGTACGGGCCATTCAGCAAAGACACCTTCCCGAAACGCACGCCCACCATCCTCGTGGTATTTCCCGACTCGGCGCAGGGCGCGACGGAAAAATTCCTCAATAGTTTCCGTAATGGTCTCGCGACACCCAAGACACAATACGAAGGCGGTTTCGCGAAACTCTTCAGTCTGCTCAATCCGACGTTCACGCTCTGCAAGGTACCGCTGGTTAGCGCGAGCAATCCCGCCCAGGCATACCAGCGCGCTATCGAGGAATCGCTTGCTGCCAACTCAAATATCGACGCGGCAATCGTGGTACTCATGGACCAGCATGCCGAGCTTCCGGATGCAAACAGCCCGTATCTCACCGCGAAGGCGACACTCATGCTCGCCGGGATTCCCGCCCAGGAAATCAAAATCTCGCGCTTCTCGAAGTCGCCGTATGAGATGCAATACCTGCTCGCTAATTTCGCAGTGGCGCTGTACGCCAAGATGAACGGCACTCCCTGGACGGTTAACCAGGACACGACGATCAGCGACGAACTTATAATCGGGATTGGGACCAGTGAAGTCCGGAAAAACCGATTCAGCGAGCGCGCCCGCTATGTCGGCATCACAACGGTTTTCCGGGGAGATGGAAACTACCTGCTCAGCCATGTCGGCAAGGATTGCACCTACGAGGAATATCCCACTGTTCTGCAAGAAAGCACCGAGCGCCTTCTCCAGGAAATCAAACAGCGCAACGGCTGGAATCGGGGCGACAATATCAGGCTGATTTTCCACACCTACAAGCCCCTCAAGAATATCGAGATCTCTGAAATCGCCAAACGCGCGGCCCTCGCGGTCGGAAGCGAGCAAACCATCGAGTTCGCCTTCCTGACCGTTACCATCGAGCACCCGTTCCTTCTTGTCGATCCGCAACAACCGGGCATCACGAGCAGATATGGCGATGGAGGAAACGCCAAAGGAGTCCTCGTGCCGGAACGCGGCACGATAACCCAACTGGGGAGATACACGCGCCTGGTGTGCACGAACGGACCCTTCCTCATCAAACACGAAAATGCGCCATTGCCCGCACCGCTCCTTGTGCATATTCACAAGGGATCGACCTTTAACGATTTAACGTACTTGAGCGAGCAGGTTCTCAAATTTACAGGGCTGAGCTGGCGATCCACTCTTCCGGCCAAGAAACCTGTGAGTATCTATTATTCCGAACTCATCGCAGGTCTCCTCGGGCGTTTGCGGAACGTTCCAGGCTGGAGCCCGTCCGTCCTAAACACGCGGCTCCGCGCAAGCAGATGGTTTCTATGACCGGCCTTGCCACCGCATACGCTCTCCTTCGTGACCGCCTCCAGACGGCGATCAGTGACGCAGTGTGGCCAAGCCCGGAAGCCGGATTTCTCGATTATCTTCGAGTGACCACGGACAGCACGGTCCCGCAGCGCTCCGTTGTAACTGATCGACTCGACGAAGCTCCGATGCTAGCCGCTGCGGGCTACCAGTATGTCAACCAGCGATTTCTGCGGAACTCACAGTACGATCAGGAATGGGCACGCCATTTCAAGCGCCTCGCGCAACGGCAAGCGTTTCCCATCGACCGTGAATCCTACTTCTACCGACCACTTGATCTCCTCGGCATCTGTATCGGCGCTCAATCGTGTCCCACACTCGCCGATAGCGACCGACAATGGCTCAAGGCAGTCCTCAATGAGGGTGCAGCCCGGCTCCCGGAGCATTCCCGCGCGCACTATCTTGGCGCGGTGGCCGCGAACCAGATCGGCGTCACCTGGACTATGCGTAGTACGCCACGGCTTCAAGATCTTTCCCTGGCAAGTCTCAGCCTCCTTTACTGGCTGATCGGCCAGCAGGCGCTTGCGACCAATATCGGGCTGGCGCTCAACGAGCAAGAGCTTGCCGCCGGCGTGCTTCGGGTCGGCCTCTTAAATCAGAATTATTGCGATGATCTTGCAGATGCCGGACTCATTCTGTATGCCACGGAAAGCATTGTCGAACGCACCATCGAGGCGAGCATCGAGGAGACGTGGAAGGCACCGCGCAATACCGAAGCTGCCGCGGCGCTCGTGCGCGTCATCTGTGACCGATTCAACATCGTCGCCAACGCGCTCGCCGAACGGCACGACCACAGAGCCACGATCTCAATCACCGACGAGTACGATGTACAGGATCTACTGGGTGCTCTGCTGAAACTGCATTTCACAGACGTTCGGCCTGAGGAATGGACGCCGTCTTACGGCGGAAACGCGAGCCGGATGGATTTCCTGCTCAAGCCTGAACAGGTTGTGGTGGAAGCAAAGATGACCCGCAAGGGCCTGGCGCAAAAAGAACTCGTCACGCAACTGGCTGAAGACATCCTCCGGTATCAATCCCACCAAGATTGCAAGACTCTTATCTGCTTTGTGTACGATCCCACCGGAAAATGCAGCAATCCCACAGCGCTGGAAAACGACCTCACCAAGAATCATGGCGGTCTACAGGTAATTGTCATTGTTCAACCGAAGTCTCGGTAAATTACACCGTCTTTTTATGCTGCATACTTAAGACCCCGGTTCTATTTCTCAAGCGAGAAACATGATGAGTGACAGGTTAGAGTTGCTTACGGCCTATCGAAACACGGATTTTACTATTTATGGTCCCGATGGGGAGTTGCTAATGCGTTGCGAACAGGAAAGTGATGCAATTGATGAGTTACTTAGAACATTTGGGAAAACGAATTGTGCGTTCATAACCGCAGAGAATCCGGGTTCCGTAAAGCTCGGGGCCTTTGAGAACGCCCAACGTCACCAGGAGTTGCTGCACGAGGTGAACAGAATCGGCTATCTTCATTTTCCTGGGCGCGGGGTGGGAAGGGCCTCCAGTTGGGATCCGGAAGAGAGTGTTTTCATAGTTGGCATTCCAAAAGGTGAGGCACAAGAGTTGGGGCGCGCTTTTGGCCAGATCGCGATTGTAGTGAAAGAGCTGAGATGTCGCGCCGAGCTTATCCTATGTATTTGAAATGAGTACGCGTGGTCACGCATCCCGGTATCATTGTTCGTCCCTTTCCTATGACCTTACAAAACGCCGGAGTTTACCAGGTCGGCTCTCTGGTCCGAGTGCGTGGACGCGAATGGGTTGTCCTTCCCTCCGAGAGTGCGGAGATCCTCAGACTCCGTCCTCTCAGTGGCGGCGAAGACGAGCTTTCTGCCATACACATGCAACTAGAAGGGGGCTCGGTTGGAGACGCTAACTTTCCGGAACCTTCTCCCTCTCAGAGTAGCGACTACGTTGCCGGGAAGCTGTTGCGCGATGCAGCACGATTGAGTTTGCGCAGTGGAGCTGGTCCGTTTCGCTCCCTGGGACGGCTATCGGTCAGGCCACGACCATATCAATTTGTTCCGATGATCATGGCCTTGCGGCTTGATGTCGTTCGAATGTTGATCGCAGATGACGTTGGCATCGGCAACCCTGCGCCACCGCCGCCAGAGGCATGACAAAAAGTAGGGCGAGAAAAACAGCCGTTGGACGCGCCCACTTCGACCGAAGAGGGCCCTGGATTTGTCGGATGAAACGGACTGAGAACCAGCGCGTCATATGCACCTCCAGCAGCTCCTAAAGCGACTGTCTGTGGCGCAAAACTAACCGCCCTCAATGGCGAAGTCCAACGACTTCTCGTCTCTGTATTATTCCTGGGGGGAATAACAGCGGAACTGTGGTGTGATTCGGTTGGCAGTTTTGTCCGAGACTGGCTGACGATTAGGAACTGCTTCATTCTTGGACAGAAGGGCGCTTCTTGTTATTAATCCGATCCGTTCCCCATTTTCTTCCTGCTACAATTTTCGCTGACTATGGCAGCGCGTAAAGACAGAATCCCCGACGCACAAGTCCGGCTCCCTGACGGCACGCACCTGACTCTCTATCGAAACGTGAAGGTGACAAGGGACGACGACAAAACAGAGATCATCGGCGATTGGATCGTCGCCTTGCCACCCCGTGACCCTCGGGGAGTCGGCTTCTTCTACAAGAAGGACGGCCAACAGATAGTCGAGATCATTTACGACAAGCACACCATGAAGTACGGGGAGCGAGCCGACATTCCTTTGCCCGAGAAAATGGAGTACGTCTTCTGCAACATCGAGGACAAAGCCGACGAACAGAAATATCTTCGCTGGTACGCGGCGTTCTCATCGCCTTCAGTGGAAGGAGCAAAAGATGGCAAAGAGCCTCGATGAGCGGATGAGAATGAAGGTAATCAAGTAAAAGGGTCAGTTGAACCCGACATGAGCGAAACCGCAAAAATCGCGGAATACTTCAAGATGTCTGAAGCGGAGAAACTCTTCAATGATGTCGTAGCACGATGCTACGACCGTTGGCGATTCGTGCTGTCGTTCCGAATTACATCAAGGGCCAGCATGGCCGCAGCAGCCACGCAGATCGAAGCGGACAAGATTACCTTTGTCGCGGATATGCTTCACGGGTCGGAGTTTGACAAGATCCTGATAGACAAAGAAGAGTTCTTCAAAGCCAATCCTCCCGAGAAAATCGTTCAAGATATGACTGAGCAGACCGTGCGCGAGATGGACCTCGTAATGAACGCCGCCTCAGTCGTGTTTGTACATTCAGTGCTGGACGCCGCTGCGCTGGACTTCTGCCGGGTCACGATGCTGGTCGCGCCTAAAGAGTGGGAGGGTGCCGTTGAAAAGAAAGGCGTGCAATTGGCAGAGTTGAAGGCTACGAGCTATGACCAGCTTCTCCAGCAAAAACTGAAGGACTACTACGATCAACTGGAACGAGAGTCTCTCCTAACAAAAGCGGATCACTTACTCGCACGGTGCAAGCCGGAGCCGAAATGGAGTCCGATGAACAACTACGAATATGACCGGGACAGACTCAAACGGTTGGACGACTTCAGACACAACATCATCCACGGTGACGGTCTCGGCATGGAATTGAAGGATGCCGACAATGAAGTCGATTACCTGACGCGAACTGCTCTCTACTTCATGGGCTTGGTGAACCTGCGTTATGGCTTTCGGATGAACCCGGTATACATCTTTCAGGCGATGGCGGAATTTCGCAAACCCTCGTCCTAGATCATCTGCTCTTGAGGTCTGGTAGATGGGTTCCTTTCTTCTTTCACGCACAACGTTTCGGACATCTAGGTGCGTGTGACAGCTCGATGTTCGGCCAAGTGCTGTGTGACATTCCCGGTGGGAATATCACATGGACGAAAAGTCATTGGACACAGCGACTGGAATGAATCATGTTGGTTAACATCGCCAGCCGCGCCGGATCTAATCTGCCGAGGGCGGCAGTCTAGTGGGCTCCGAACACCAACGCTGTCGAGGATCGCCAGATGCAATTGCAACGTCGAGTCACAAGCGCGGAGCCCACGGAACAAGTTTTGGAGACGTTATGCCAGTCCATCCGGTTCTTGTCACACCTCTACTGACTGTCCGTCAACCCGAGCCATTCGTTAATGCGGATACGGCCGCGGCCTTTGTCGGTATTACACGCCGCACTTTGCTTCAGAAGGTTAGAGCCGGCAGGATTCCTGGGCATCCCCTGGATTGTGGTGCGAAGAAAAAAGAATGGCGATTCAAACTCTCGGAGCTAGACCGCTATCTTTGCTCTGCGATAAACTCCGTTTTGCAGCCACCTGAGCCAGCAAACAGGAGGATTTGATGGCCAGGTATCAGAATGGCTCTGTTCGGAGCGAACAGAGATCAGATGGTCCAACGTGGGTCTATCGCTTCCAGATAACGCGATCCGATGGAAAGAGAGTCGAACACAAGACGGTACTCGGTCTTGTGAGCGATATCGGTCCGATCGAGAAGGATGCGTGGCAGGAAGTGGATCGGCAGCGTCTTAGGGAAAACGCTAACCAATATCAGCCCTTTCGTGGGAACCCGACGACATATGGGCAGCTCTGTCAGCATTACATTCAAAACGAGCTGCAGGAAGATCAGTCAGAGGCAACCATCGAGAAGGCATACACAACTTCAGAGACCTACAAGCGGATTCTCGACAAGAGGGTGATTCCTCGCTTCGGCAGGAAGTCACCGTTGGCAATCGGGCCGCTAGAAGTCGAGAAGTGGTTGAGGGAAGTGAAGAAAGCGGAGAGTCTGGAAAATCCCACTCTGGACAAAATCCGACGGGTGATGAATTTGGTCTACAAACACGGGCAACGTTATGGGCTTATTCCTCGCGATGAGTCGGCTAATCCCATGAATTGGGTCCGTCAGAAGACGACAAGCAACTACACGGCAGTGATCATGAATCCACAGCAGGCGTTCGAGATTCTGCTGAACATCCCAGAGCCCCGGCGCACTCTGGTTCTTACAGATGCGGCGACAGCTCTACGTGTGTCGGAGATCCTCGGTTTGATGTGGATGGATCTGGACTTTTCAGATCAAGTGATCGAAGTGAAGCGCGCTTACGTCTGGGCCCAGTTCAAACTACCCAAGTCCAGGGCCTCGAAAGCACCCGTACCCATGCACCCCGTGCTGGCCGGTTTCTTGATGGCGTGGAGGGAGAGAACTCCTTATGCGAAGGATGGCGATTACGTCTTTCCGAGCTTCCGACTTAAGGGCAAAAAGCCGTTATCGGCTTCAATCATGGTGCAGAAGTATCTGCGCCCTGCTGCCGTTAAGGCCGGTGTCATCAAAAGAGACGAGCGAGTTCGGTTCGGCTTCCACAACTTCCGGCATTCTCTGGCTTCTTCGCTAGTGAAGCTGAAGTGTGATCCGAAGACGGTACAGGGCATTCTGCGTCACGAGGATGTCAGGACGACAATGCAACTGTATGCGCAGTCCGACCAGGAATCGAGGCTCGAAGCACAGGGCAAGTTCTTGGCACTCCTACTCGGAGATAAGGCCCACCTGCTCACGGAGACGATCCAGTGATCTATCTTGGGCTGAACCTTGGGCTGAAGAAAGTGGCGAAAGCGCCCCAAGCCCTTTGGAATGATGGTGGCCAGGGAGGGAGTTGAACCCCCGACGCCAGCCTTTTCAGGGCTGCGCTCTACCACCTGAGCTACCTGGCCACATTTCGAGACCCGTTTACACACCGCAGGTCGTGAGAATTGCTCCTTCACGCCGATTGTCGCCGGATGGGCAACCGGAAAACAGCAACGCAGAGTGCTTGCGGAACGTTGTTGATTATAGCAAAGCTCGGCGCGGATCAAGGCTGTCGAGCGACTGGGATCGCTTCTCGTACTCGATATTCTGCTCAGACTGATAGCTCCCCACTCAAGCGGGGCCTCATGCTTGTCAGGTTCTAAAGCACGCTACAGCGCTATTCGTTAGTTCCCTCCCGCCAACGAACCGTGCTGCCCAAGCCAACTAGCAAGTTGTGACTCTTGCTGCGACTTCAGATCAACGCAATTGTTGATGCGTTCGATGGACTGCCGATATGTCCGTTCCGCACCTTCGATTTTATGGGCAGTGTAAAAGTCCGTAACCTCATCACGCATATGCGCAGTGCAGAATGAATCGGTCGCGCCTACAACTTCAGCGCTTGCAAAAGGGCCGCCGGATTTTGCGACCTCACTCCAATGTTGCCGGACAAAATCCCATGCTAGCGCTTGTCCCGCGGGATTGTTCATCACTCTCCTGATTACTCCCAAGGCGTCTTGCGAGCGGACTTCCGGCGAAATAGCATAATTCAAGGTCTCTTCCAGGAGCTTGGGATCGCCGAATCGAGGCAAAGTATATAAATCGAGGTAATACTCCTCTGGAGATTTTGGATTCTTTAGCGCAACCATCAATTTGTCATAAAACCCCTGATCCCCGGTTAACGCAGCAACATGAAGCGCACTGCCCGCCAATCCACGATCGACCGATGCGGGATTTTCCAAAGCCTGATCCGCAAGCTTGTGCGCTTGCGCCATCACCTCAGGATCGCGCGCGTCAAAACCTAAGGCATTGAATACGTGAGCCCGTAACGCCTTCTGCTCGTCGCTATCGTCGGGCTTGGCCTGCATGCCCACATCTTTGAGGATAGGCGACAGATATTCGCGAAGCCATAGACGGTAAGAATCGCGGTCGCCATCCGTCACCAGATAACGGCCGATGTAATCGAGCCGCCCCAAGATGTCTTCAACCACCGCACGATTGCGGTCGCCAGCCAATCCTTTGGCTAACGCGAGATAATCTCCCACTGACTCGCTTCCCACCCTTACCGAAGCCCAAATGTCCGCCAGCATGGCAATGCGCTCAGCGGGAGAAAGTTTGTTCTCGGCATCCCTCGCCAACGCCCGGACCGCATCCGGCTGATATCCCACGCGATAATATCCGCCGGCACCGGCATTGCCTAAAACCCATGTGGAACAGCCTGCCACCGTGACTGCCTCATGCTTTTTGGTGAGCAGTTCGCATTTCTGCGCCGAACCCGATGACGACTTCAGACAGATCGGTATTTCCCACACCTGATCATTCGTCGCTTGGAATTTCTCCCGGTCATAATAATAGCGTCGCTGTTCCAGACTCACTGTGGTCGAATTTCCAGAACATTGCGATTTCACCTCAACAATCGGCACGCCCGCCTGAGTAACAAATGTGGGCATGATCTGATTGACCGGCTTAGTTGATGTTTTAGTTTGCGCGTCCCAGAAGTCCGCGGCCGTCGCGTTCGCATATTGATGTTGCTGAATATATGCATTCACTCCGGCGCGAAAAGTCTCTTCGCCCAGGTAAGATTCCAGCATTCTTAAGACTGCCGCAGCTTTGCCGTAGGCGATGCCGTCAAATAATGCTGTAATCTGCGCTGGTGTTTCGGCGGCCTGATGGATCGGACGCGTATTGGCTAGCGAATCAAGGTTTAGCGTGTCGTCCGTCTGCGTCACATCGTCCAGATTGAAATTCCATTCCGGCTTCCAGTGCTCGATCGGCTTGCTCGACATCCAGGTGGCGAAACCTTCGTTCAGCCAAATATCGTCCCACCATTGCATCGTGACCAGATCGCCGAACCACTGATGAGCCATTTCATGCGCGATGACCGAAGCAATTTCCTTCTTCAGTTCGCCCGACCCATGCTTCTCGTCAATCTGCAACAAAATTTCCCGGAAGGTAATGCACCCGGCGTTTTCCATCGCGCCTGCGGAGAAATCTGGGATGCCTACCAGATCGAGTTTTCCATAGGGATATTTGATGTTGAAATATTTATCGTAATAGCTAAGAACGTGTTCCGCTGTCTCCAGCGCGAACTTGTCCATCTCTTTCTTGCCCGGAGTGCTGTATACGCGGATGGGAACTCCGTCAGCTTCTCCCTCGATGTACTCAAAGTTGCCGACGACCAGGGCCGCCAGATACGAAGAAAGCTTAGCGGTTGTGGCGAAGCGGACCGTGTGCTTGTCGCCGGGGCCCGGTGTATCCGACAGCATCTTCTGGTTCGAAATTGCGACCTGCCCTTTGTCCGCGATTGCGGTAATGTCGAACGTAGCCTTGTATGCAGGTTCATCAAATGACGGAAACGCCCGCCGCGCATCGGTAGCCTCGAACTGAGTGGCGGCATACTTGCGTCCCTGATCGTCTTTTCCTAGATAGAAGCCACGCATCTCGTCGTTGAGGATGCCGCTGTAGGTAATGTGAATGGTTGCCGGTCCCGCAGACAACTGCTTTTCCACGGCCAGAACCACCATCTCTTTGTCTTTCTCAGGAGCGACCTTTGCTTTTTGGATGCTGCTACCACTTCTGATCGTGACATCCGCAAAAGTGATATCCGCTGCATTGAGCGTAATCTCGGAGGTAGGCTTCAGTATCCGAATGGAAATGGTTTCTTCGCCTTCAAACGTGGCATTCTCCAGGTTGGGTGTGAAGAGGAGTTTGTAATTCTCTGGAACGGCCACCTCGGGCAAGCGTTGGGCCGCTGCGAAAGAAACTGCGATCGACGCAAAAATGAGTACCGCCAGAATCCGCTTCATAAACCCCCCCGGGAATATATTTCGGTGAAATTATTGCGTGACTAACTTCTCACGAAATTGCAACCCCCACAGGACACAAAGATCGCCGTTCTTGCTATACGGAAACCTTGCGGCAAAAGTTCAACGCTGGCCCACAACCGTTCCGTTCATCACGGTCGTTACACAGTGATTCGCGCCAAACCAGTACGGAATTTCGCGATAATCGTCGACATCGAACACCGCTAAATCTGCATCTTTTCCCGCCTCAATCGAACCTTTTCGCTGTGCAATTCGCAACGCCCACGCCCCATTGATGGTAGCCGCAGCAATCGCTTCCGCGGGCGCCATCTTCATGTGCGTGCACGCCAGTGACATCGCCATAGGCATACTTAGAGACGGCGATGTTCCAGGGTTGTAATCGCTAGCCAGCGCCACCGGAACACCCGCGTCAATCAGCTTGCGCGCCTGCGGATAATCTTTCAGTCCCAGAAAATAATTCGCTCCCGGCACCAGCGTCGCAACCGTGTCATGCCTCGCCAGTTCCGCAATATCGTCGTCGTTTATGTGATCCAGATGATCGAACGACGCTGGATTAAACCGGAGAAATGGCCGCAATGCCGTCTCCGAAAGCTGCCCCATGTGCGCCCGGACGCTGAGCCCATGCTGTTGTGCAGCCTCAAAAATCTGCTCCGTCTCCGCCGCCGTAAAAGCTCCCTTGTCGCAGAAAACATCGACGAACTGGGCGAGCTTCCGCTTCGCAGCCTGCGGGATCATCTCTTTACAGACGAGCTGAACATAATTTGGTGAGCGACCCTGAAATTCTTTCGGAACTACGTGCGCCCCTAGTAGAGTCGCAACCACCGTTCCTGGCCAGCGCGAAGCTGCATCACGGATCGCCTCCAGCGACTTCATTTCCGATTCAAGCGTTAGCCCGTAGCCGGACTTGGCCTCTACCGTGGTCGTGCCGTGCGCAGCCATATCGCGGAGGGCGGCGAGAACTTTTTCGGCTAGAAGGCGCTTCCCTGCTGCGCGGACGGCTTCGAGGCTAGACCGTATGCCGCCACCAGCCGCCGCGATCTCTTCATAGGAAGCACCCTCGACGCGCTTCTCAAAATCCACTAACCGCGGGCCCACAAAGACAGGATGTGTATGCGAATCGACAAAGCCAGGCAGGACGACTTTATTAGCGCAATCGATCTCGAGAACTTTCTTACGATTTTTCTTTAGCCAAGGATCGCGTAGCGCGTCTCTGGTGCTGCCAACAGAAACGACCTTTCCGCCAAGGCAGAGCACAGCAGCATCTTCGATGATGCCGAGTTCTTTGAGGTCGGGACCGCGGCGCGGACCCGAATTGGAAGAAGCAGATTCCAGAGTTAGCAGCTGAGAAATATTTATTAGTAGAAGCGCGCGGCTAGTTTGCAGTCGGGCGCTCGTGGAGGTACTCACGTATTTAGTTTATCAACTCAGGCTTGCAACTTGGGTATTTCGCCCAAATAGCTACGATAGTTTATCCTGCATGGGTACTGTGACACCTCTAGCCTTCGCAAACTCCTTCGCCTCTTCATACCCCGCATCCACATGGCGAATCACGCCCATCCCCGGATCGGTCGTCAGCACACGCTCGATACGCTTCGCCATCTCATCCGTCCCATCCGCCACGGTGACCTGCCCGGCATGAAGCGAGTACCCGATACCCACGCCGCCGCCGTTGTGGATCGATACCCACGACGCGCCCGCAGCCGTGTTCAGAAGCGCATTCAACAGCGGCCAGTCGGCCACGGCATCGGAACCGTCTTTCATACTCTCGGTCTCACGAAATGGAGAAGCCACCGAACCGCAGTCAAGATGGTCGCGCCCGATCACGATTGGAGCTTTGATCTTCCCTTTCTTCACCAGATCGTTGATCGCCAGACCAAACTGCGCCCGCTCGCCATATCCCAGCCAGCAGATGCGCGCCGGCAATCCTTGGAACTTGATGCGCTTGCGAGCCAGATCAATCCATCGCCGTAGGATACGGTTCTCAGGAAATAATTCCAGAACTAAATCGTCGGTGACGTGAATGTCCGACGCTTCGCCGGACAATGCCACCCAACGGAACGGCCCACGTCCTTCGCAGAATAACGGACGAATATAAGCCGGCACGAACCCGGGAAAGTCATAAGCACGCTTCGCGCCCCGCTGAAAAGCAAATGTACGGATGTTATTGCCATAGTCGAACGTCACCGAACCCATCTTCTGCAAGCGCAACATGCCTTCCACATGCGCTGCCATCGCGTCGAGCGATTTCTCCTGATACGCCTTGGGATCTTTTTTTCGTAACTCGATAGCCTCCGCGAGCGTCATCCCATTCGGAACATATCCATTCAGCGGATCGTGCGCGGAAGTCTGATCGGTCAAAATATCAGGCACCACGCCACGCGCGGCTAACTCAGGAATTACATCTGCACAATTTCCCACCAGCCCCACGGACACATTCTCTTTTTTTCGTATTGCATTCTTCAAAATGCGTAGCGCTTCATCGAGAGTGGTGACCATGAAGTCGCAATAGCCGGTCTTCAACCGCTTCTTGATCCGCTCAGGATCGACGTCAATCCCCAGAAACGCCGCGCCGGTCATGGTCACGGCCAATGGCTGCGCGCCGCCCATGCCGCCCATGCCACCGGAGACGATCAGCTTACCCGCAAGATCTCCGCCGAAGTGCTTTTCGCCCGCCGCCGAAAAAGTTTCAAATGTACCCTGCACAATTCCCTGCGAGCCAATGTAAATCCACGAACCCGCCGTCATCTGGCCATACATCATTAGACCGGCGCGCTCCAGTTCATTGAACTTCTCCCAGTTCGACCAATGGCCGACGAGATTCGAATTGGCAATGAGCACGCGCGGAGCATGATCGTGCGTCTTGAACACGCCCACCGGCTTGCCCGATTGCACCAGCAGCGTCTCGTCATTCTCCAGCTTCTTCAAAGTCGCGACGATAGCGTGGTAAGCCTCCCAACTCCGCGCCGCGCGCCCCGTTCCACCGTAGACAACAAGATCCTGCGGCCGCTCGGCAACGTCGGCATCAAGATTGTTCATGAGCATGCGCATGGCGGCTTCCTGCTGCCAGCCTTTGCAAGTGATGACATTACCGCGCGGCGCGCGAATTGAGGTTGGTGCTTGAACTTCAGTTTCTACCGGCATAATTAGATGTTATCAAGACAGCTCGCCAGCCGTCCTCAGCTTAATGCTTATCAACGTCTAATTCCTGGATACAACTCTCTTGACAACCCCGCGACATTCTTGCAACGCTTGCTGCGCCAAACTTAGTCAATAGCAGTACTGTGCCGCGAAGGAGGCCAATGCATCACCCTCATCCGCTCGGAGAACCAGTCAAATCCTACCCTCGCCTCGGCATTTTGATGGTGGTTGTCTCGATTGCACTCCTGCTCGATGCCACTGTTTCCACCGCGCGTGCGCAATCCGCGCCTCCTCCGACATCTGGCACTCAGCAACTGCACGGCCACCTGAGTCCTGCCATCAAGCAGGCTCCATTTGTTGCGCATCTCGACCTCTCGACTCCCCTCACTCTTTCCATCGGCTTGCCCCTGCGCAACCAGGACCAACTTCATACAGCGCTCTCCGCAATCTACGACCAGCGCAGCGCTCAGTATCGCCACTTCCTCACTCCGGAACAGTTCGCCGCTGCCTATGGTCCCAGCGCGCAGGATTATCAGGCCGTGGTTTCCTTTGCCCGTTCGAAAGGTCTCACGGTAAACCACACTTTCAATAACCGCCTGCTCGTGGCGGTGAGCGGCACATCAGAGAATGTCGAACGCGCCTTTCATGTCACCATGAACACTTACAAACGTCCGGATGGGAGCAGTTTTCACGCGCCCGACCGTGAGCCTTCTCTAGACTTGTCTACGCCGGTGCTCCATATCGGCGGCCTGGAAAACTACATCCTGCCACATTCACCCTTACGGCCGGTGGAACACGTTCGTCCTATGCCCAATGCCGGTACCGCGCCAAACGTTTTTTTGGTGGCGCTGATTTCCGCAACGCCTATGCCCCTGGCATCGGGCTCGACGGCACCGGGCAATGCGTCGGCCTGCTCGAGTACGCCGGATTTTATGCCAACGACATTACCTTGTACAAAAACCAGTTCCACTTGCCTAATGTCCCACTCACAACGGTGTTGCTCAACAATTTCGATGGCAGCCCGGGTACCAACAACTCCGAAGTTCCTTTGGATATCGAGATGGCCATCGCAATGGCGCCGGGACTTAAATCGGTCGTCGTCTTCGAGGACTCGACCTCCGATAGCTATCCCGACACCATGTTGAGCGAGATGGCTGCTCCCACAAGACAAGAACCACTGTGCAAGCAGTTGAGCTCTTCGTGGACTTATGGCGTCGATGTCCTAGGACAGGAGTTGTTCGGGGAAATGGCCGCGCAAGGGCAATCGTTCTTCAATGGCTCTGGCGATTCCGGCGCATACACTTCGGATCCAGGGGAGAACCGCGATGCCCCATACATCACCATCGTAGGAGGAACGGTTTTGTCGATGAATGGGAACGGAGTTGCGTGGCAATCCGAAACAGCCTGGTCCGGTAGCGGCGGTGGCATTCTCACGAGTGTCGGCATACCCGGCTACCAATCCGCCGTCAGCATGAGTTCCAACTATGGCTCCACGCAATTCCGCAATGTTCCCGATGTCTCCATGATTGCTTACGGCGCTTTCATTTACGAGAACAACGGAGGGACGGGCTACCAACAAGGCACCAGCATCTCGGCGCCACTGTGGGCGGGGTTCATGGCTCTGGTCAACCAGCGGGCCGCAATGTGTGGATCGCCTTCGGTTGGCTTTGCGAATCCTTCGCTATACGCCATTGGACAGAACGCAAACAAGTACGCCGCCGATTTCCATGACATACAAAGCGGCAACAACGGCGCCCCTCAGAAGTATCCGGCAGTCGCTGGATATGACCTCGCCACCGGTTGGGGAAGTCCGCAAGCTAACCTTATCAACGATCTTAGCCCGCCAACTCCCGCCTGCATGCCCGCGCCGCCAACCAACTTCACCGCCACTCCTCAGTGACCTTTGGTAAATCAAAGCGGCATCCGCGCCGTGAGCACCAGCCCATGTTATAGGCGTGGAACTGCGAAGTCGCGACCAGCATTTCTCCTTCAACCACCAGCGCGCCAGACAATTGCGCGGGTTACGCTCAACTTGACTTGGTCAACATCAATCCTCGAGTGACCAAATTCTGCATTTTGCTCTCGTTCGCGGCCACGTGATAAAACGTCGCGTTATTTTTCAATCTCGGGCCAAAATAGCTTGCCGATGGGATATTGAACCACCCCCTTAGCTGTTGTCATAGTTACATGTGTCGCTCCCAGCAGGCGCGATTTGGCGCACAAAATCCATGTACGCAACCTGCAATAATCCCGACGAGGCATTAACCTGCGGGAACGGCGACGACTGTTGCGCGAGCGTATCCCGCACTCGATCGAACTTCCC
Source organism: uncultured Acidobacteriaceae bacterium (assembly GCA_963818235.1). GTDB lineage: Bacteria > Acidobacteriota > Terriglobia > Terriglobales > Acidobacteriaceae > Sulfotelmatobacter. Next base: position 291,995 of record CAWFRI010000002.1, on the reverse strand, counting down.
ATGGAGAAGAGAAGCAGTCGGTTTATCCCGTGCAGGGCAGGCAACGGACGCCAGTGCGACTACTAATGCGCACAGACCCACTCCCAGCCTCTTTGAAATCACAGCACCTCGCAGTGGCAATTCCAGCTCTTAAGTTCGCTTATTTTTGATAGAAATCAGTTGCGCCCCAACAGAAAGGAGCTTGGCTTTTTATCTGCTATGCGAGCAGGTGCCAATATAGTCCGAATCTATTTAGGGTATAGACTCGTGACGGATGAAACTATCCTGGAGACACGTAGGTCGATTTCTCACGACCGTGCCTCTGGCTTCCGCTTGACTATCACCTCAGATTCACTTGCTGTACACGTTCATCGACCGCTCCACTACGGCTCTCTTGTAAGTGAACGAGCTTGGCATGTTTCCCCTCCTTTAGCCGCACAAAAAGCGGGCACTGACCTGCTATCTCAACCAGACATATCATGCGCTAATGCCATGCGAAAAGTATTGCCTTGACATCCGCTTACATAGTGAGATATATCCTCGTGCAACGCTATAGGTTAGGAGTTTATACTTGGAGAAGAAACTTACTATCGCCGCTAACATTGCGATAATTATTGCAGTTATCGCAATCCTAACCTCTCTGGCTAGAAATGATTCACTTGCACGAAGCCGTTCTACGTCATCTACGGGCCAGTTCCCGAGGCCTACGGCTCTAGTGGGCCATGCATTTCCCGTGCAACAGGCATGGTCCTCCTATAACAAGACGATCGTTCTCGCGCTTGCAGTAGGTTGCCGCTTTTGCTCAGCAAGCGCGCCGTTTTATAAGGATCTCGTGGTCTATGCCTCGACTCATCATATAAATTTGGTTGCGTTGCTTCCCCAGGGGCTTCCGGAGAGTAGAGCTTACCTCAAGGAATTAGGGTTGACTATTCCAACTGTCCAGCAAGTGAATTTTGTGGATATCAAGGTGGTGGGGACTCCAACCCTCTTCCTAGTTGACTCCCAAGGGGTAGTGCAAAAAGTTTGGGAGGGACAATTAAAAGAAACCGAGCAGAAGAAGGTGCTTTCAGCACTTGGTTAAAGTAAGAAAGGAGAACTATATGCAAAAGCTCTATGCAAGATTCGCAACATTGGCGGGACTCGTGGTCCTGCTTGGAGTCGTTGTCGTGACGGCACCTAAGCCAGTTCACGCGTCCGAGTGCGTATGCGAACATTGGTCTGGGTTGGATGGGCCTTGTGACGATGCTTGCAAGGCAGGATATACCTACTGCCAGGGGACCGGAGGAATCGGATTCTTCTCGGGAGACAACGGATTAGTACAGGGCCCCTGTGCGGACTTCAAGACCACGCAAATCTGTGACAATCTCTTCGGTTGCCTCGTCTGCACGGAGTATTCAGGTGACTGCGGTGGCGGGGGGGACTGACCCGTCAGGCCAGTTACAACCGGTAGTCCATCTCTCATCTAACCGGAGCAGCAAAAGCTCCGGTTTTTCTGCCGAACTTAGTTCCCGCGTGGGAGACCCCTTGGCAGGCGTTTGCTCTCACCAGGTGCTATACGCCGTCCCGTCGCTGCCGGTCAGGCTCGAGGCCGAGTGTACATCGCTGATTCCCGGGTCCTGCTGGTCTACTGCCAGAAGTACGTCTTCCTGTACCACTTCCCAGTTGGCTTCATTGGTCATGGGATCTTTGGGAACGACTTTGATGTAGCCCGCCGTAACAAGATCATCCAAGCCCTGCGGCGCTTTCTGCTTGTCCAAGGTATATTGAGAAATCAGAGATCGCAGCTCGAACAGGTCCTGCCGCATTACAGCCTCGCGCGAGCGCACCACCGACTGGTTATAAATCGGCAGAGCAATCGACATCAGGATCACCATGATGCTGATGACGATCATCATCTCCAGTAGTGTGAAACCCGAACTGCGCCGAATTTTGCTTCCGCTTGCCATTACCAGTCCTTATATTTTGTGCCGTCGAGCGCCTCATCTCGCGACTTGGTGTAGACGTCGAACACGCTCTGCCCGCCGAAGGAATCGGAATCGGGATCGTCCTGCATCGAGCGCAGTCCCCACTCGGTCGTGCCCGTCATGGGATCGATGGGAATCTTGCGCAAATACCGGACTTTCTTTCCCTGCACATCCACGCCCTTCACCAGCGTTTCTAAATCGGGCGGATAATTCTGGCTGTCCACCTTGGTCTGAAACGCTCCGCGGTCGGCATCCATTTTGTAGCGGTCGATGGCATCGCGCATCTCCCACAGATCGGCCCGCAGGCGCCGCTCCTTCTCGCGCTTAATGGTGAGCCGCGCCATCGGCACCGCCATCGTCGACAAAATCAAAAGGATGGTAGTCGCGATGATTAATTCCAGAAGCGTGAATCCGCCCGCGGATCGCGTGCTCTGCCCCTGGCAAAATCTACTTAGCTTCATCTTCTATTCTTCACTCGACTTCTATTGCACGGTTACAGAAGCTTGCGCCCCGTTGACCGTTATAGGCTGCTCCCCGGGATCGCGCGCTCCGCCCCGCGTAATGGTCAGCGGTGTTTGCCCACTGGCCTTCGCCTGAAATGTCATTGTGACCACCGCGCCCTGGCCGGAAACTCCGCCTGAGCCCGGCGGCCGCGTCGCCGTGATTTGCAAAGTTCCTGTCGTATCCTCTTCGCGATGCACCAGCGCCACCGCTTGTCCATCCTGCGAGAGGAATCCCCCATTCGAAATATTCACCAGCTGCAACTTCGCCGGATCGTAGTTCAATTGCACCGGCACCGAATACACATTCTGCGCGCCGGAGATCAGCAGGTTCACGACAAACGTACTTCCCTTCGCAGCCGTAATCTGGCCCGGATCAAACAGGAAGTTCGCGCTTCCCTGCGTTCCCGGAGCAGGTGTGGCCGGCTGACCTGAAGCTTGCCCGGCCTGCGGCGGTGTGGCCGGAGCCGAATTCGACGGAGTCTGTCCCGCAGGCGCCGCCGGCCGGCTCAGATGCCGCAGTTCAATCGCGTTCGCCGTGCCAATATCAATGGCCCGCTGATTCAGCTCGCTAAGCGTCGTTCCCCGGATAATGTGAGGAGTAATTGCAAACACAGTTTCATCCTGCGAATGATCCTGTGTCTTTTGGCCAAACAAATATCCCAGTATAGGAATCTGCGCCAGCCCCGGAATGCCGGCCAACGACTTAGTTTGAGAATCGTCCAAAATCCCACCTATCAGGCTCGATTCGCCGTCCTTCAGGCGAATTTCATGCTCGATTTTCTTCTGGCCAATGATGGGCTGGCTGATGCCGCCGATGCTCGACTGTCCCACCACCGAAGAAATTTCCATCGTGATCTTCAGCGTGACTTCGCGGTCGGCATGTACGTGCGGCGTTACGTCAATGTTTACGCCGACATCCAAGTATTGAAATTGCGTATTCACCAGCGGGTTAATACCCACGCCACCAATTCCCGGCTGGAACGATCCTGTGGCCACCGGCACGCGCTCGCCGATCTTCAACGTCGCCTTCTGGTTATCGAGCGCCCGCACCTGCGGATTCTGCAACATCTTCGTATCGGTATCGCCCATCACCGCCGACAGGTTCGCCGAAGGGATCGTCACCTGAAAATCCGTCGCATTCAGGTTGCCCAGCGTATTCAGTTCCAGACCCGTGCTACCGGTGGTGCTCGTTGTTGTCGTTCCGGTTGTGGTAGTCGGAGTGGTGGTATTGACGTTACTTTGCAGCGTAACTGTGGCGCTGGTCGGCGGGCTCAGCCCCAAAGTCCTCGACTTATCCTTGCTCACCTGCAACACCGCAATATCGATGATCACTTCCGGCCGCGCCTTGTCCAGATCCTCCACCAGCTTTTCCGCCAGCGCGATCTGGTCCGGAGTTCCCCGCACTACCAACGCGTTCTGCGAAAGCAACTGCTGCACCCGCTGCACATCCAGCACCGCGCGGATTGCATTCACCACATCCTGCAACTCGGTCGGTTGCGAAAGATTCTGTAGATAAAACGTCTTCAGAACGCTCTGTTCCAGTTCCTTGCGCTTGGCCGGATTATCCTGCGCCACGAAAATCGTATTCCCCGTAACCGGACGCCAAAAGGTTTTCGATTCCAGCGCCGTGATCTGCAGCGCGTCTTCCAACGTTACTCCGTTCAGCTCGACCTTAATCCGCCGCGACGTATAGTCCGGATCGAACAGCACATTCACCCCGGCCAACTGCCCGATCGTCTGATAAATAACCTTGGAATCCTCGGTGAGTTTTACAGTGATGGGCACAACCGAAATCGGAGCCAACTCCACCGGCCCGCCCGCTTCGTTGATCTTCCGCCGCAAGCTTCCCGGGGGCCCCGCCGCTTGTGGCGGAGGATTGTCCTTCTCATTAATCATTTGCAACGTGCGCTTCAACTCCTGCTGAGCAATAAATAAAGATGGATCGATCAACGCCGCCTTTTGAAAATCCGCCAGCGCCTCCTGTAGCTTTCCGTCCTCACGAAGCTTTTGCCCCTCATGCACGATGGTCGCCGCCGCCTTAAACCGCAACCGTTCAAACGACGCCTTATAGCGCAAGTCCTTCGGCTTCAGGTCGTAAGCCTGCTTGTAAAAATTGTAGGCGTCTTCGAAATGTTCGCGCGCCTCGGCGTCCTGACCCTTTTCGTAAACGGCCTTGGCCTTGTCGCCTGGGATGGCGGGCAGTATGGCAACTAGAACCAGCAGCGCAACCGCCGCGGGCATCAGACGTCTCATTCGTCAATCCTCGTCTTAGAAAATCTTTGCCGGAAGTCTTCGCCGGACAAGCGTTTACTGCCAGCAATCGCGCCGACGGCCCCTTTTCCACAGACCGATCCGACGCATGAAGCAATACTTTTGCAGCGATTATAGCATCGCGTTTCCCCGCTCCCCATCTCCCTGCCCGCACTACAGTTACACTCTTTGGTCGTTGTCCTTGCGGGGACATCAGCGCCGGACTACCTTATCCTCTGTCATCCTGAGACGGGCGTCTTTTTGCCCGGCGAAGGATCTTGGCGAGCCGCGCGATGCGTCGCGCTCTTTGCGACGCAATAATTCGCGCGTTTGGCTCGCATCCCTATTCATGCCGCCCGCTTTCCGCTGCTAAGATGAAGTTGACCCCATGCCTCGCCAGTCCACCCACGAAACCAAGCCCAGCAAAGAGAAAGCTCCGCGCCGCGAACCCACTGCCAGCGGCCAACGAGACGCCGCCGTTAATAGGATCGCTTCTCACAACTACTTCTTGCTGGAAAAATTTGAGTGCGGCGTAGTTCTTACCGGAACCGAGGCCAAATCGGTCCGCGGCGGCCTCGCCAACCTCAAAGACTCCTACGGCCTCGCCAAGGACGGCGAACTCTGGCTCCTCAACGCCCACATCGGTCCCTACGAGCATGGCAACATGAACAACCATGCCCCCCTCCGCACCCGCAAGCTGCTGATGCACAAAGAAGAAATCCGCAAACTGATGGGCAAAACCCAGCAAAAAGGCCTCACCCTGATCCCCGTCCGCATGTACTTCAAGAACGGTAAAGTAAAAGTTGAACTAGCCTTGGCCAAAGGCAAGCAGCTCTGGGATAAACGCGAAACCGAACGCCGCCGCACCGCCGACAAAGAAGCCAGAGACGCCATCCGAAACCGGAAAAAGTAGCAGCCCCGGAGGGGCGGCAGATAATAGCCCAGGGCGTAAGCCCTGGGTAAGCGCCCGGAAATGGAACCGAGTCCCGGAGGGACGGCACTGCCCTGCGCAGGCTAAGGACGGGTAGCCAGCACCCTCACCACACCTCAAGCTTGATCGGTCGATATCGGCCGATCAGCTCAAAATCGGCCCTGTTGGTGGTGATGATTCGGGCCCCGTGAGAGCGAGCAGTAACGGCAATAAGAACGTCGAAATGCAGCCCACGCAGTTTATGCGGCTCGAAGCCGTAATCGGCACGAATGCGAGACAGAATTTCCCCAGACTCCAGCCAGTTTTTTTCCGTCGGAGTCAGGATTGGATGACTTCTCGCCAAAGCCCTGAGAAACTCGCGATCTGAAGGGTTCACCGCGCCCCGCCATAACTCCGCCAAAACCACAGAAGATGTCCGGATAACACCAATGAGGGTCTGAATCCTCTCTCGATGACGCAGCGTTCGGAGATCGTCAATGATAACGGACGTGTCGAAAACGAAGATCAATCAACGTGGCCTTGGAACGTGGCCTTGCCTTCATACTTCTTCATCAACTTCTTGAAGCGCTTCAGCGCCACGATTTCGCGCAGAGCGATGTGAATCGCATCAGTGCGGGATTTCGCCTTGAGCACCTTCACGGCCTCGTCGGCCAAGTCCGTGTCGAGGCGGATTGAGGTCATAGTTATGGCCATAGCGCCCTCCCTTGATTCATATATACACGATAGGAGATTCGTATATACACGTCAAGAGATTCTCATGTGGGGACAGCCGCCCTCGGCTGTCCAGCCGGGCAAAGCCCGGCAGTTTGCAGAGGCCGCACCCCCGATCCTTGCCAGCCGTGCCATAATGTTCTCGAAGGAAGATGTCGGAAGGTCCGCCATGCCTACACGCAACATCAATCTAACTCCAGAACTCGACCGTTTTGTGGCTACGAAGATAAAGAGCGGGCGTTACGAAGATGCGAGCGAAGTCATCCGTGCCGCGCCCTTTGAAACCCTGCGCGACTGGGAGTGCTTCGACGCCGACACCGGCAAAGATTCCGCCCGCGAAATCCGCGAGTATTTCATCCCCGACTTCAGCAACTGGAAGGACCACGACTCCTATCAGGAAGCCTTTGACCGGCTGATCGGCGACCTCAAAGCCTCCGACTCAAGAACGAAGTAAACAAGGCCGAAGTGAACAAGCTCGAAGTAAACTTGATCCGAGGCCGCCATCAAAACCGTAAACCTCAAATCCGACATGCCGCAGGTTCCCGAAGCTCTTCAGCGCCTTGACCGTGAACTCGCCCTCGCGCGCCAGGAAAAAATAAAACTGCTCAAACTAGTTCATGGCTACGGATCGACCGGTGTCGGCGGCGATATTCGGATCGCGGTGCAAAAGCGTTTAATGGAAATGTTTCAGAACGGTCAAATCCGCGCTTGCATCTTCGGCGAAAACTGGTCCAAATCCGATGAAACAACATGGAAGCTTCTGCAATCGCACGCTGACTTGAAGAGCGATTCCGATCTTGGCCGCGGCAATCGCGGAATCACCATCGTCATACTCTGATCGGCGCTCTGGGCTACGCTCCTTGCGTTTCCGGCGGCGTGCTTGAGATCAGGGTCGAGGGAACGTCGCTGACCACTGGCGGAGCGACAGGTGCAGGTGTGAAAGGTTGCTCCACAACCGGTTCGACCATATTCTGTAGGTAGTAAGTCACCACAATGCCGCGTTGCCAGAAGCGAGGAATCAGGAGCAGTAAGAGTATTAGCTGGCTGAGAATGATCGCGCCGGCTACGCTCGCGGACGGGACGAACGTTATCCAGGCCCACAGGCCAAAGGCCAAGACAATAGCGGCCACAATCGCGGTGACAACGTAGCTGCCCAGCAGCCGCCCCAGATTTCGCCAGGTATGACGAAAGCCTGCGCCAATCGATCGCCGCACCGCCCGTTGGTCGCTGAGAACAACGTCGGTCTCGGCCAGATCAAACCAGATTCGCAATGCCGTCATTATCAGAAAGATCACGATCAGGCCTGCAAATTGAACTTCCGGCACAAGCAATTCGTTCGTGCTCTCGGCGGCTTTCCGTTCCAGCACGCCGTGCAGGCCGAACAGCGCTGCGGCCACAGCTCCCATCACGATTCCGGCCACAATTATCAACCGAATGAACCGCCACAGGTTTCGCCCGCAGGCGCGGAAAAAATCCTCTCGGGGCAACCGGTAGGTCGCGGCGTAGCCTTGTAAAATTCCAGGCAAGAAAAGGGCGGTCGCGATAAAGAAGATCAATGCAAAGTGTAACCCCGCAACTCGGGCGGCATGAGTGGGACCAAATTCAGGGCGGGCAAACATCTCAATCAAAGCCCCGACGTCAAAACCATGTAGCAGCCGTTCAGACAGCAAGCTGTGATCCAAATAATCGTGGGCCTGATTGCTGAACGATGCAGCGCCCAGAGCGGCCAGCGCCAGGTTCAGCACATAGAACCAGACCACATAGCGCTTGTTGTGCGCCAGCCTGTTCCAGCCACCGCTTAATAAGCCTTGATGCTCTGCCATTTCTATCGACCTCGATCCTGATCTGCCACTTCTAAACGGCCCACCACGCCAGCGCCTGGCCCAACCACTGCGTCATAAAGAGCCAGTAATTCGTCAATTTCAGCGCCGGCTTTCCGTTCGGCTCGGCGGTATAACTGTTGTTAAAGTCGTTGCGGTCAATCTGGATCTTGTGGTCGGGATCAAGTTCCGCAGATTCCACTTTGGCTTTCTTTTCATAGGTGAACTTCGTCCAACGGCTCACCCCATCCCAGTGCTCGCGTATTTTTTCGCCGTTGTCGAACTTGATTTCCACCTCCGCCGGCATGACGAACTCGCCTTTACGCTGCAACCAGACGTAAGAGCGATAGACGGTATTTTTCTCGTCCTCACGGGACTTGCCTTTTTTCTCTTCATACCAATTCACGGGGAAGGACTCGATCTTAAGCACTTTGTAGTCCAATACCGGCGAGCCGTAAATGGCCTGATCGAAATACCATTTCAAGTCTCTGCCCGATACTTCTTGAATCGTGTTAAGAAAGTCCGCCTTGGTAGGATGGGTGAAGCGATACTTCATAAAATAAGCGCGCATCGCCTTGTCCATCGTATCTTCCCCGATAATCCCTTCCAGCGTGAGAAGTACGCTGGCCGTCTTTCCATAGGTAATGCCGCCGTAAGAATTATTGTTGTAGTAGTCGTAGGCCTTCTCGGCGATGGGATCCAAATCGGCCGCGCTGATATATCCCAGTCTTTGCACCTCCCGCTCGCCGAGCGTCGCGCCCATCATATTCAGGATCGAAGTGCGCTTGCCTAGAATTGCATCCAGCACCTTTACTTCGGTATAGCTGTTGATGCCTTCGTCCATCCAGGCATCTTCGAATTCATTTGTCGCCACCATGCCGTACCAGTACTGGTGGCCGAACTCGTGCTCGATCACAACCTCAGGTAGTTTCAATCCTGCCGGCATGAACCAAGACGTATCGCCCGTGATGAAGGTTGGATATTCCATCCCGCCCGCCTCCGCACTTTCCGGATCGACCAGGGTGATGGCTTTGTAAGGATACGGCCCGTAACGGCTCTCGAATTGTTCGAGCGATTCTTTAAGAATTTTTTCGTGACGAGCAACCTGCCCCCAGTGCGCAGGCTGCATGAGGATGCGCATCTGGACCGGACCCATCTGGCCCTGAAAAATGCCATCTTCTTTTACCTTGTAGCGCGGGCTCGCGGTCCAGGCGAAATCGTGAATGTCATCGCCGTGATATGCAACGGTCTTTGTGCTGTCAGGATTATCGACTTCACCGACCTTCACACCGCTTGCTCCGACTACTTCGAACTGCGGCACGGTCAGCTTGACGTCGTACACGCCGAAGTCGGCAAAGAACTCGGTGAAGGCGTGATACTGATGGCAATTCCAGGCTCCATGCCAGAACACGCCGACCTTGGGAAACCACTGACCTCCCAAGACAAAATCGTGCTTCCATCCTGAACGTGCCTGGGTTTCGGGAAACTTGGTCTGAAACGCGATCTTGAACTGAACGTACTCGCCCGGCGCAATAGGCCTCGGGAGGCGCACGTCAACCACGGTTTTATCGTCTTTGTTTCCGTCATCGGGTTGGATGTATTGAACATTCGCGGTCAGGTCGCCTTGGCCTACGACTTCCAAGCTCTTAATTTCTTCGGACCCATAATCCTTCTCTTCCCATTTCTCGTAAGTGACGTCGCGGCCGCCTTGGACCTTTGTCTCACGAACCCAGGTGGCATTCGGTTGAAAGGCATTTTGATAGAGATGGAATGGAAAATGATCAAGTGACTGGCCGGTCAGGTTGTGATAAGTAAGCGTCTCGGTAGCGTCGACGATGTGCTTGCCTGCATTATATTTCGCGTTGATTTCGTAGTGGACCACACGCTGCGACAGGGGCTGCGCGGAATTGATTGCCAGCGTTGTGTCGGGGATCGCCACGACTCCGGAGTTGTTGGAGGAAGAGTTAGCGACCGAAGCCGCCATCGTTGCCGCTGCAGCTCCCTGCGGTGCGGCCGCCTTGGCCGCGTGTTCCGTTACCAGCAGCGAAACGACTACTACCGAAACCACCGGGAAAAAGAGAATCGTCCACCAAGTCTTCATCAGAACCTCTAATTGTGCCGAGGGATGGAATCATACCGCAGGCAGCCGTACAGCGTCATCCCAAATGCTGGTTACGTGTCGAGTGATCGATTTGTTCCGCAGCACGTAAAGAGTCGATAGGCCCGACGCATTTTTACAGAAACTCGACAAATCTCTTAAATCCAGAGCGGTTTCGAAGGATATCCTGTTGCGTAGCTGGTTCCGCGCCGGGCCGGCCATGGAAGCGTCATTCGTCGTCGGACTCAGTCGCGGACTCCAGCCGGAGGACGCCATGAAAGCCGCTCTCGTCGTAATCCTTCTTGCCGTACCCGCCTTGGCCCAGGACCAGACCGCCATCACTGCCGCCGAATCCGCCTGCGGCCGCAACGACATTCGTTTCGACGCGAAACAGGACGCGATTCAACACCCCACACCGCAACCGGAGATGGGCAAAGCTTTGATTTACGTCGTCGAAGATCTCGGCGAGTGCGCCGGATGCAAGCCCAATAGCAACTCGTTTTTCAACGACGTTGACCAGGCTCTCACCAGAGTTGCAACGGATGGAACCTGGATGGGAGCCAACCGCGGCAGTTCTTATTTATTCTTCGCGGCGGACCCCGGCGAGCATCACTTGTACATCAACTGGCAATCGCGGCTTGCGGTTCGCTCCCTGGCTTTCGCTATGGCCAATTTCACCGCCGAAGACGGAAGAGTGTACTACTTTCGCGAACGAGTTTTCCCGGTGAACACGGAGACTATTCCTTCGATCTCGACCCCGTGAACAGCGACGAAGGTAAATACCTGATCGCCATTTCCGCCTTCAGCGTGTCGCATCCTAAAAAGTAGCAATAATCAACGGCAGAAACGTCGCGTTTCACCTTCGAGGTCGCTGCCCTTCCGCCTATCCGCTTGCGCAATTCCCTTCCCGCCGACGATACTGGAGTGTTCCTCGAAAATCGTTATAACGACTATGAAAACTACACTCTCATTCTCTACGCCTGCCGAACTCGAAACCGAATCGCTGGTGGCCATTGCGCTGGATCACTCTGAGAAAGATCACGCGGGAAAAGATCACTCCGGGAAAAACACCGCGCAGCAATCCGAATCTGACAAGAAAGACAAGCCTCAGCTCAAACTTGCCACCAGCGACGCAGCAGTCCAATCCGTTGCCGCCGATCTGCTGGCCAGCGGCGAACTGACGGGCAAGCTCTGCGAAACAAATTTGCTGCACAAGCCCGCCGGCCTCAAAGCCAAACGCCTGTTGCTGATCGGCGGAGGTGCGGCTAAAAAACTTACCAGTTACGATTTGCGCCGCATCGCAGGCACGGCGGTGCGCACGCTGAAGGCCCGTGGAATCCGCAGTTTCGCATTCATCGCGCCCTTCAGTATTCCCGCCGAAGAAACGGTTCGTGCAATCGTCGAAGGCGCTCTCGTAGGCAACTTCGATCCTGACTACTACCGCAGCGACCGCAAAGATCAAAAGATCGACGCACTAACCATCGTCGCCGGCGGAAACGCGGACCATGCCGCCCTCGAAAAGGCCGCACATGAAGCGCAGATTATCGGCGAATCGCAGAACTTTACCCGCGATCTGGTGAACGAGCCTTCCAACCGCATGACCCCGACGATTCTCGGTGACCGCGCCAAAAAGATGTGCCAGGAAGTTGGCCTGAAGTGTGAAGTCTACGGCGCCGACAAAATTAAAGAATTGAAAATGGGCGCCTTTTGGAGCGTGGCACAAGGTTCCGACGAACCACCCGCGCTTATCGTTATGACCTACGAACCCGCCAGCGCTCCCCCGAAACCAGTGTTGGGCCTCGTCGGCAAAGGAATCACCTTTGACACCGGCGGCATTTCCATTAAGCCCGCAGATGGCATGGAGAAGATGAAATACGACATGGCGGGCGGCGCAACCATGATCGGCGCAATGCGCGCCATCGCCATGTTAAAGCCCAAATTGAAAGTTATCGGCATCGTGTGCGCCGCCGAAAATATGCCTTCCGGCAAAGCGCAAAAGCCCGGTGACGTGCAAATCGCCATGTCGGGCAAGTCGATCGAAATCATCAACACCGATGCCGAAGGCCGCCTGGTTCTCGCCGACGGCCTGTTCTACGCGCGCCAGCTCGGCTGCACTCATCTGGTCGACGCGGCAACGTTAACCGGTGCTGTCGTGGTCGCGCTTGGCTATACAAACGCTGGCGTCTTCGCCAATGATGACGCCATTTACGAACGCTTTCACAAAGCAAACGATCAAGCCGGGGAAAAAATGTGGCGCCTGCCGCTCGACGACGAATACAAGGACAACATCAAGTCCACCATTGCCGACATCGTGAACTCCGGCGGACGCTGGGCCGGCGCGATCAATGCCGCCATGTTTCTGAAAGAATTCGCGGAAGATACGCCCTGGATTCACCTCGACATCGCTGGCACGGCCTGGACGGAAGAGCAAAAACCCTGGATCGCGAAAGGCCCATCAGGAATCGCACTGCGCAGCCTGGTGGAGTTCGTGAAAAGCTTCTCAAGCTGAGGAGTCAAGCCGCGGATTCGTTGAAGTGACTCGGAAACGATTCTCTGCCAAGAGCTGGTCCGCGGCTTAATCCCTGGGCTTTTTTGGGGTCGTTACCAGCCTTTTCCCCAACGCCCGCATCTCATGCTGGCTGCAACGGCTCGAAATCCGTAATCGGCCGAACTTCTGATCGTGGGAGCGTCACATGAGAGCTTTGGCTATAGCGGGAGTCGTTGTACTGATTCTAGGAATCCTATCGTTCTTCGTTCCGATGCCGCATTCCGATCACCATGGCGTCAGCGTGGGCGATGCGCATATTGGTGTCACTACGGAACACGACGAAAAAGTTCCACCGGCTCTCAGCATTGTGTTGGTGGTGGTCGGTGCGGGCCTAGTCATTGCTGGACGAAAGGGTTAGCCTGGTCGGCAGTCACATGCACTCGTGAAATCAGATTGGACAGTTGACGGGGCGTGATCGCTCTGAAACCTTGCATACCGACTTAGCGCTGAGTACTCGTCCGGTCTTAGTGATCGTGATGCGTGGTTGCCAAGGTAAAAGCCGTCTCCAAATTCGAAACCAGAGGAGCTTCCCCTCTCTGCAAACCACCGGCACCCATCATGCGCCACAAGTATTGGTTACGTGGCCAACCATGCGCGTCATACACCGCCAGAATATCCTCCGATGGACGGCTCGTGACCATGAGGACAATATCAGCCTGCCTCGGCTCATACACTAAGGTGAATTTTCCCCACTTTTGCATCGCATTCTGCACAGTAACGATGGCTTTGCGATCCTCTGGAAGAAGATTGACATTGAACTCGTCGCCGTCATAACTGGTGACATAAACATAAGTGGCATTTACCAGCGAACCGGGAAATGCGGGCACCGCTTGCGCAGTCGGCTTCGAATCTCTAGGAGCGGCCCAGGCAAGCGACGCCAGCAATACCACCGCCCCGGCAATCACCCCCGAAAAAGCAATTCGGCTCTTCATCACTGATTGGGCTCCCTATGTTACCCAATTAGTTAGATGGTCCAGTGCTGGGACGAGATGCACGATCGTCGGCAAATGTCGCCTGAATTGCAAAGTCAATTACAACAGTCAGTGCCACCAAGAGCAGCGAAGAGTATAGAGACCTCAGTGATCGAAAGGGCTTCAGTCGCCAAATCTTTCTGCCGCGCGGGCCCTGGCTTTGGCCGCTTCTTCTTCCCGATTCTTCGGCGGCGCGGTGGTTTCGAGCAAATGAAGCAGACGAGCAGAGATTTCGGCTATTTCATCGACGGCCGCCAGAAAAGAGCTTTCATTTGCTTTCGACGGCTTGTTAAAGCCGGTGATTTTCCTCACAAACTGTAGCGAAGCCGCCCGAACCTCGTCGGCGCTGACCGGCGGATCAAAGTTGAATAGCGTTCTGATGTTCCTACACATTTCGGTGCAACCTCCGCACAGAAGAACTCACAGCAAAATCCTAGTGTGCCACAGGACCACGTGCGGAAACAGTCAAGAAGAGCGTCCAGTGGAGAAAATTTTCCCTGCTCCGCGGTGGATTGCTTAAGGATTCGAGTCCGGCCTGAATTGGAGCTGGCGGGCTTGCTCCACAACTCCGCGCACCGTTTCGATGACTACATCGGGGCGGTCGAGTTGGATATAGTGCGAACTATTTTTCGCAACCGTACGTACGCCACGGGTAGAGAGGTGCGCCAATTCGTCCTGCATTTGCTCCCATGCCTCGTTCATGGGCTTAACAATGTCGGCGGGTATCTCAGGTTGGGGCACGTCGGGATCATGAGAGATCACGGCGAGAGGCAAGTCGCCGAGCGAACCCGTGGTCGCAGCCTGAGCCGCACTTTCAGAAAAAGTTCTCAGTAGGGTAAGGCCCTCGCGATAACTGTGAAAGTTGCAATCGGCTGCGCGAACCGCAGCATCGTTGCCGCAGAACCCCAGGAGCCGGGGAACTCCGAACGGCATGGAAAACGTCAGAAACTCCTGCTCCCGAACCCAAGTCTTGTCAAGATCGTGCAGTTCCTGCGGAAAACGCTTTTCCTGCTCGGGGTGGGAAGAATCTATCAAAACGATGCCAGCCACTTCCGTGCGATAAAAACTGTAAAAAAGGCGAACATTGTATCCGCCCATGGAATGGCCCACGAGAACGTAAGGCGGCGAGACTCCGGCGTTGTGCAAAAGTGTGTGCAACTCCGTGGCCATGACTCGACTGGTGCGCGGGCGCGAGCTGGAATCACTATAGCCAAGGCCGGCGCGGTCGTAAGAGCAAACCCGTGTAAATTTCGCGATCTGCGGCTGCACTTTGACCCACGAAACATAACTATCGCCCAGACCAGAGTCGAGGATTACAGTGGGACTGCCTTGGCCGGTACAGTCGATGTGCATTTTGTAGCCGCCTACATCGATGAGTTGGCCGGGCATGGGATGAAAGCGCCGATCGCGCGCCTCAGAAATATTCTCGTAAAGGAATCCGGCGAACAATGCCAACGCAACGAGAACAACTCCGCTTCGGACAATGATGCGAATCCACTGGCGTGCAGGTACGGGCGGGTTCGTGGTTGCTGACATTTATCGATGGATGCCGCGGACGGGCGCGGTCAACACTCTACATCACTGGCGGCACGGTAATTCCCATGACGGCCAAAGTTCGAATTAATTCCCGGCGAACCACCGCTACGGTGGCGAGCAGAAATTGCTTTCGTTTCTCATCGGTCTCGCTCAGGATGGGATGGCGATGGTAGAACGTGTTAAAAAATTGAGCCAACTGAAACGCATGTTTGGCGAGATAGGCTGGCTCTGTAGTTGTGATGCATTGGTCCACAATGTAGGACGTTTTCGCCGAGGCTAGCCAGAGTTCCCAGATTTCGTTGACGGATTCGGCTCCGAGATATTCCGCAAATTCGCTGGCGGAGACGTTACTAGCAACATTTTTGGTGAAGGTATCCGGATCGATTGCCGCCTTCTTGAAGATGCTCGTCGCGCGAACCACGGCATATTGCGCATAGGGGCCGGTCTCACCCTCAAAGCTGAGCGCTTCTTTGAAGTCAAAGGCTATCACCGACTGCTTGGTGAACTTCAGCATGAAATACCGCAGGGCACCGATGGCGATTTGCGTCGCGATAGCCAACCGCTCGGCATCGGAAAGCTGCGGATGGCGGGAGTCCACTTCATTCTTCGCGGAGGCGATCAACTGGTCGAGGAGATCGTCGGCTTTTACTCCAAAACCCTTGCGCCCGCTGACCTCGATGTAAGACCGTGTCTTGTCTTCGTCGCTGAGCGTGTAGCCGAGTTCGGCCGCGCAGCGCGGGGTGAGGGCGACCATCTCGTAAGAAAAATGAGTGTAATGATCGGCAGCTTCCTGGTGTCCGAGTCCGCGTAAGGCTTCGATTACAGTGTTCTGCGCCTCGGATTGGCGGGCATCGATCACATTGTAGATTTCAGCGACATCGCCGAAGTGGGGATGATTCTTCTCGCCTTCCATCGCGGAAATCCAGCACTCGTGCTGGTTGGGATAGCGGTAAAACTTGCGATAACCGAAATCACGGCCGAGCAGGCCGAACTTCCACATGTGGTAGGCGATGTCTTTGCCGACATAGCCGACCGTGCCGTTGGAGCGGACAATTACTTTCTGGTCTTCTTCGGAAATGCCTAAGGGGCGGATATCGACGCCATTGTTCAGGGGGATTTCGACTAGCACGTCATCGAGATCGTCCGATGTGTCGGATCCGCTGGTTTCCTTCTTGGCGTCGGCAGTCGCGGGCGAGGGCGCCCGCGCTACACCGGTTCCAGCCCGTCGCATCACCCAGCAGCCTTTATTTTTGCCTTCAGCTTCAAAAGTAAGCACGGCAGAATCCTTTAGCTTGCGAAATGCAGCATCCCAAAAATGCAGGTGCAGGATTTCGCTTTCGCGCGGAAGAAAATCGTACTCGATATCGAGACGATCCATGGTTTCAAGATGGCGGCGCAACACGGCAGTAGAAATCAACTCAGCGATCGCGGCTGTTTCACTTGCAGCATCTTCAATTGCATGTAGCGTTTTGGCACGCACCTGCAGGTTCTGTTTATCCTGTTCGTACCACCGCGAGACGCGCGCATATAAATCCCAGCAGCAATAATCGAAGCGCGGCTGACTGGCGAGGGCCTGGATTTCCGCAAGCGACTTCTTTTCGATCTGCGTGAAGCCCACAACCACATCCGCCACTTGTACACCGGTATTGTCAATGTAGTTTTGAATATCGACTTCCCTGCCGGCGAAGCGCAGGAGGCGAACGAAAGTATCTCCCAAGACCGCATTCCGCAAATGACCAATGTGCGCGGCTTTGTTGGGATTAATGCTGGTGTGCTCAACCAGAATCTTTCCCGCTGGAATGTTGATCGGCGGATTTTGATCGGCGACAAGAGCTGCCGCCATCCAGGCGCGATCGACTTTGACATTCAGATAGCCGGGAGGCGCAACCTGCATTTCGGCGATGCCCTCGATCGCTCCGATCTCGGCGCGAATGGCCTCGGCAATCTTAAGCGGTGCGCTGCGCAGTGGCTTGGCGAAGGGGAAAATCGGAATTGCAAACTCGCCTAATTCGACCTTCGGAGGTGGTTCGATTACAACTTTGGGCAGGCCAATGCCCGGCCAGCGGCTCGATAGAAATTCGGTGATGCGGGCGGCTAGTCGGTGTTCGAGATAACGATACAAGGCTTCCCTCTAAAATGTTTATGAAGACAGTGATTCTAGCAGAGGGCGCAGCAATGCATGCTTGGTTTGACGCAAGATGCAGCCTTCCCTATGATGAAAACTCAGTTATTTTCCTATGCGTATAGCCTACCTTGAGTGTTTTTCCGGCATGAGCGGCGACATGTTTTTGGGCGCGCTGGTGGACGCCGGAGTTGCGCCGCAGGTGCTGGAAGAAACCGTCGTGGCTTTAAACGTAGGAGCTCGATTGGAAGTTACGCGAGTCGTACGCAGCGGAATTTCGGCGACAAAAGTAGATGTTTATGTGAACGGGCAGAAAGATTCACCGCGGGAGGAAACTTCCCAGCACCATCCTCCTGAGCATGAACATTCGCACGAGGGACATGTGCGCGAACATCACGGGCATTCGCATTCGTCTTATGGTGAAGTTGCGCTGATAGCTGATCTTCCACCCCATGAGCACAAGCATTCACACAGCCGGGGTCTGAACGAGATACGTCAGATCATTTCCGCGGCGTCCATTTCGGAGACAGCGAGGAAGACTGCGATCCGCATCTTTGAAGCTTTGGGCCGGGCCGAAGCGAAGATTCATAATACTTCCCTCGAAGCCGTTCACTTCCATGAAGTCGGCGCCGTGGATGCATTGGTGGATATCGTCTGCGCGGCGGTGGGCGCAGAAGCGCTGGGCGTCGATGAGATTATTTGTTCGCCATTAAATGTTGGTGGCGGAATGGTGAAATGCGCGCATGGAACTTTTCCGGTTCCGGCTCCGGCAACGGTGGAATTGCTTGGCGATGCGCCCGTGTATTCCTCCGGACTCCAGGCTGAACTGGTTACGCCCACGGGCGCGGCGATCATAAAGACTCTGGCGTCGTGCTTCTCGGCATTCCCGGAGATGAAGATTGAGAAGTCAGGCTATGGCGCGGGAACGCGCGACTTTCCCGGGCATCCAAATGTGGTGCGCTTGACGGTTGGAGAAACGGCTTCAAACATTTTGGCGGCGAAAACAGCTTCAGACACGGTTACCGTTCTGGAAGCAAATCTCGACGATCTGAATCCGCAAGTTTTTGGCTATGTGATGGATCGCTTGTTCGAGGAAGGCGCACTCGATGCCTTCGCCATGCCTGTACAAATGAAGAAGAATCGTCCGGGGACTTTGCTGACTGTCCTATGCAAACCGGAAGTTGCAAGCAAATTGGCACAACTGATCTTTACCGAGACAACCACGTTGGGTATACGGCGGCGCGACGAGATGCGGCAGACGCTGGCGCGGCGATGGGAGCAGGTGCAAACCCCATGGGGCGATGTGAGGATCAAGATTGCGAGCATGAATGGAACGATCACCAATTACGCCCCTGAATATGAGGATTGCCGGCGTATCGCGGCTGAGAATCATATGCCGCTCAAAACCGTCATGGGCGAGGCAGTGGAAGCATACATGCGTGTTCTCAGGGAACAAACGGATGCTTCGCCGGCTTAAGCCGGTTCGGAATGACAGGGGTTTAAGTTAAGAAAGAAAGACGTGGAATGAGCCGGAAGTTTTACATCACGACGCCGATTTATTACGTGAACGCGCGCCCGCACATCGGGCATGCCTACACGACCATCGCCTGCGATACGATCGCCCGGCGGCAGCGAATATTGGGTGCGGAAACTTTCTTCCTGACCGGGACCGACGAGCACGGGCAAAAGATCGAGCGCGCGGCGGAGGCAGCCGGCATGACTCCGCAACAATATGCGGACGAGATTTCGGCGGAGTTCCGGCAGTTGTGGAAGCGGATGGGCATCTCGAACGACGATTTCATCCGCACCACCGAAGAGCGGCATAAAAAGCGCGTGCAGCAACTGTTCCGCCAGCTTCGCGATAAGGGATTTATCTACAAGGGAACATACACCGGGCAGTACTGCGTTTCGGACGAGCTATATGTCGACGGCGCGCAACCGGGGGATGCCTGCCCGACTTGCGGCCGCATAACCGAAACCGTAAGCGAGGAAAATTACTTTTTCAAGCTTTCGGCATTTCAGGACAAGCTGCTGGCTCTTTATTCGGATGCTGAGTTCATCCGTCCTGAGGCGCGACGCAACGAAGTGATTTCGTTCGTGAAGTCGGGGCTGCGCGATTTATCGGTCAGCCGCTCGACTTTCACATGGGGCATACCGGTGCCCGACGATCCGAAGCACGTGATCTATGTGTGGCTGGACGCGCTGGCGAACTACATTACAGCCATCGGCTACGGGTCCACCCATGCGGGAGCGCAGGAAGCGTTCAAGAAATTCTGGCCCGCCGATGTGCAGATGATTGGGAAAGAGATCGTTCGCTTCCATTGCGTGTATTGGCCGGCATTTCTGATGGCGGCGGGGCTGCCCATGCCAAAGGCGATTGTGGCGCATGGTTGGTTGCTGTTCGAAGAGAGCAAGATGTCGAAATCGCGCGGCAACATTGTGCGGACAGAAACCATTCTCGACGTCCTGGGCGCGGACGCGCTGCGATACTTCCTGTTGCGCGAAGTCGTGTTCGGGCAGGACGGATCGTTTTCCTTCGACGCGCTGGTGCAGCGTTACAACTCAGATCTGGCGAATGGATTGGGAAATCTAGCCAGCCGAACGCTCACCATGATCAACCGCTATTTCAAAGGTGAGGTACCTTATCCGTCACACGCCGCTTCGAAAACCGCAGCGGATGACACGATTGCGAACACGGCGCGCAAAACTATCCGCGAATTTGGAACGATGTTCGATCAATTCCAGTTTTCACGCGCGCTGGAATCAGCCTGGTCGCTGGTAGCGGCTGTGGACAAATACATCGTCGAGAACGAGCCTTGGGCGTTAGGCGAAAAGCAGGATGAGGACAGCCGTTCACGCCTGGCAACAGTGCTTTATACCGCTGCGGAAGCGCTCAGGATCGTGACCGCTTTGGCGCATCCGGTGATTCCGGATGCGACGGCAAGAATTTGGTTGCAGTTGGGATTGGGCGACATCAAGAAACTTGCTTTGAACGAACTTACTTGGGGACAGTTGCCTTTGGGCACGAAGCTGGGCGAAGTACAGCCCGTGTTTCCGCGCGCCGATAAGAGCGCAATTGAAAGGATGCAGAAGATGGAAGAGGAGCAAAGAAGCGCGCCTGTGGTTGAGGCTCCGACCGCGATTGCGGCAACCGTGGAGCAACCGAAGGTCGTTCCGGCGGAGACGACTCCGGCGCCCGCATCGGCAGCAAAGGATAAAATTTCAATCGACGATTTCGCCAAGATCGAACTTCGGGTGGGGCTGGTAAAAGCCGCCGAGAGAGTACCCAAGGCTGACAAACTCTTGCGTTTGGAAATTGATATCGGCACCGAGGTTCGTCAAGTGCTGGCCGGAATCGCTGAAGCCTACGCGCCGGAAACTTTGGTCGGACGAAAAGTGGTCATCGTAGCCAATCTTGCGCCACGCAAGCTGCGCGGGATGGATTCGAACGGAATGATCGTCGCTGCATCTCTCGAAGGCGGAAAGCCAGTGCTGGCTGGGTTTCTGGAGGATGTACCAGTAGGCGCGAGGTTAAAATAGTAAGTACCGGCTATCGCTCGGCCCAAATACTCGCCATCAAACGTCCAAAAAATGTATGTTCGTCGATTCCCATGCACATCTCGATGGCAAGCAATTTGATACTGATCGTGAGCAGGTGATTGCGCGCGCACGTGATGCCGGAGTGCAGGCCATGGTCGCTATCGGCAACGGAGATGGTCCTGCGGACGTGGGCTGCGGAATTCGCTTAGCCGAGAATTACGATTTCATGTACGCAACCCTGGGTATACATCCGCATGAGGCCCGGCTTGCGAATGAAGAAGCATTCCAGAACATGGAGCGTCTTGCCAGACATTCCAAAGTGATTGCCTGGGGCGAGATCGGCCTGGACTATTTTTACGATCACTCCCCGCGCGATGTGCAGAAAACCGTATTCATCAATCAGATGGAGTTGGCCTCGGCGGCGAAGCTGCCGATCGTCATCCACTGCCGGCCTTCAGATGGCTGTGACGATGCCTGGAATGATTGCCTCGCACTGATGCGAGATATTTGGGCGCCCAAGGGACTTGGCGGCATTCTCCACTGTTTCACGGGAACCTGGCCTCAGGCCAAGACCGCGCTCGATTTAGGCTTTATGATTTCGTTCGCGGGCAACATTACTTTTCCCAAAGCTCAACAAATTCGCGACGCGGCATTGGAAGTTCCGCCGGATCGCATCTTAATTGAAACCGACTCTCCGTACCTGGCGCCGGTCCCGCATCGCGGCAAGCGGAACGAGCCTTTATTCGTCACAGAAACTGCTAGAAAGCTGGGCGAATTGTGTGGGCGAACGGCGGAAGAAATCGGTCAACAAACCAGCCACAATTTCTACAATTTTTTCAAATTGGCTGAAACCTCTGAAAAGAAAGTTTCCTTAACTTAGCCCTCTGCCAAAACGATTCTTCTGGTAACCTCAAGATCAGATTCCATAATTTCAGAAAGAATTGAAATCCGATGCCCGACAATACTTTTGACATCGTGAGCAAGATCGACCTGCAGGAAGTTTCCAATGCCATCCAACAGGCATTGAAGGAGATTCACACCCGCTTCGACTTAAAAGATTCCAAGTCGAACATCGAACTGGAAAAAGACGCCATTGTGCTGCACTCGGCGGACGAATATAAACTTAAGGCCGTAAATGACATCTTGCAGCAAAAACTGGTCAAGCGAGGAGTTTCACTGAAGGGTTTAACGTATGGCGCCATAGAACCGGCCGCTGGCGGGACGTCGAAACGGAAAGTTACGATGCAACAAGGCATCGCCATCGAAAAGGCACGCGAAATCGTCAAACTAGTGAAGGATTCAAAGAAAAAAGCGCAGGCTTCGATTCAAGCCGATCTGGTGCGGATCAGCAGCAAAGACCGCGACACGCTGCAAGAGGTAATCGCAATGCTGCGGCAGCACGATTTTGGAATCGACTTGCAGTTCACCAACTACCGGACGAATTAGAAGTAACCTTCGAAGGCAGAGAATGCACACTCTGACGCGAAGGGCGAAGATAAAAAGGCCCATCATTGAGCGCACCGCCCATCATTAACGGCAAGGAAATCTTCGACCTGCTGCACGACGATCTGGCGGCGCTGGAGAGCGAGTTCGGGCAAGATACGATCTCGGACGTGCAGGCCATTACAGAGATCGGAGAGTATCTACGGAACGGCGGCGGTAAGAGGATTCGCCCGGCACTTCTTTTCCTTTCTTCCAAACTGTTTAATTACCAGGGTCGGGGCGCGGTGCGATTGGGGGCGGTGGTCGAGATCATTCACACCGCTACGCTGGTACACGATGACATCATTGACGAGGCCAAAACCCGGCGCGGGCGTCCGGCAGCGAATACGCAGTGGGGCAACTCGAAGTGCGTACTGGCAGGCGACTGGCTCTACATGCAAGCCTTTAAAGTGGCCGTGCAGGAACGCAACTTCCGTATCCTTGACACGCTCATCGAACTGACACAGCAGATGGTTGAAGGCGAACTGCTACAGATGGAAAAGCTCGGGCAGTTGATTACTCTGGACGAGCATTTCGATTTGATCTATCGCAAGACGGCTTGCCTTTTTTCCGTGTGTATGCGCCTGGGCGCGATTCTGGGAGGCGCCACAGCCCAACAGGAACAAGCTTTGGGTCAGTACGGGCACGATCTCGGCATGGCGTTCCAGATCGTTGATGACGTGCTCGATCTGACCGCGTCTGAGGATGTTCTGGGCAAACCTGTTGCCAGCGATCTTCGTGAGGGCAAGGTCACAATGGCGGTGATCCACGCGCTGGAGTGGTGCACCCCGGAGGAGCGCGCTAAAGTCGAAACCATTCTGCGTGATCGCGCGTTCAACGGCGTAACCCATGCCCACATCATGGAGATTTTGCAGCGTTATGGATCTCTGGAAGCTGCGACCGCCCGCGCGGCGGAGTACGCGGAATCTGCCCAAGCAGCAATTTGCAGCTTCCCCGACTCCGAGATCAAGCGCGCTCTGCTCTGGGTGCCGGAGTTTGTGGTCGCTAGAGAGAAGTAAGCCGCACGCCTGCCCGGCGCCAAGCCGGAAGTTTGAAGTTTAATAATGCCCTGCGAGTGATGGCCCAACACCATGAAATCTTTCCTTATTTCACGGCAACCCCTTTACCCCGCTTAGATACAAAGAGTTGGGCATATTCAAAAACATTACACCAATCCGTTCTGACCCCGAGGGACGTTAGAAAGATAAGTACGCATCTGGCCAGGTTTTCAAAACACACAAAGGAGATAACCAATGAAAAAGTTAATGGTTTGGTTGCTGGCAGTTACTTTTGCGATGAGCCTTACAGCTTTCGCACAACAAGACACGATGTCGCAGGACCACAGCATGGCCCAGACGCAAGCGGACTCCGGAGCCAAGGCGCCGCTGATGACGCTCAAAGGGACCGTCAAGACCGAAGGGGACAAAGTCATGTTCGTCAACGATAAGGACGGCAAGAGTTGGGATGTGATGAATCCCGAGGAACTCAAGGCTCATGACGGGCATCACGTTCAGCTCAGCGCGCACGTCTACGCCGACAAAAATGCCATCCACGTGATGAGCGTAAAAATGCTCAAAGCTGGCTCGATGAGCAACGATTCCATGAGCAAGTAGTTGCGAATCTGAACCGAGATAACTTTTTGTGCCTCTATAAGCCAGTCGAGTGCGCTTCGTCTCGACTGGCTTTTTTTGCAATTGAATGCTCCTGGATCTCTCTCAGGAGCGAGTCGGATATCCATCGGACAGTGTCCGCCTGTTTATACTGAACCCTTTCCTGATCTCCGCTTATCCAACACGCTCTATGGATCTGTTCCTGCTCATGGCGCGCCATGGTTACGCGCTGACTTTTTGCCTCCTGCTGGCGGAGGCGATCGGACTTCCCTTCCCAGCCGCAATTGCCCTGGTAGCGGCGGGAGCCTCGGTGGCCGCGCATGCTCTCGGGGGCCCTTACGTTATCGCGGTGGCAATCGTCGCTTTGCTGCTCGGCGATACGGCGCAATTTTGGCTAGGGCGATACATGGGCTGGGCATTGCTGGGATTCTTATGCCGGGTGTCGATCAATCCCGAAACCTGCATACTGCGGTCGGCAGAATCGTTTTATAAGCGCGGCAAGACCACGCTGGTGATCGCAAAGTTTATCCCCGGCGTGAACACTATGGCGGCGCCATTGGCCGGAAGCATGAAGATGCGATTCTGGCAGTTCTTGCGCCTGGATTTCGTTGGAGCATCGTTCTACTCGCTGACTTATCTGTTAGTCGGATATTTATCACGCGACTTTCTAGCGGTGATCTTGCGTGGCTTTCATGCCGCGGGACGAGCGATGGAAGCGGTAGTGATCGCAGCGTTGCTGGCTTACGGAATTTACCGTGTGGTGCAATATCGCAAGAATAAAGCTTACAGTGTGGTGCCCCGGATACAAGTGGAAGAACTGGCTAAACGGCTGGCGTCAGACGATGCAAGTCGAGTGCAGATTGTCGACGTTCGCAGCCATGGCTACTATGACTCTGGCGCAGCCCGCATCAAAAACTCTATCCGCATCGAGCCGAACAATCTTGAGGAAGAGATCAAGAATCTTCCTAAAGATAAAGACATTTATCTTTACTGCACTTGAGCGCGCGAAGCAACCAGCGCCCGGGTGGCGCACCTGCTGCGGGAAAAAGGATTCAACACGTTTGTAATCGTCGGCGGATTAACGGCTTGGCGCAAGGCTGGCGAACCGGTTGAGGTTGTTCCAGAGAACGATTTGGTCAAATTGCCAACGTTCAACTGACGTCGAGCGAAGTCTTTCCTTTTATACTTTCAGCATGGCTTCGAACCAGGAAATCGAAATCAAGTTTCGCGTTGCGGATATGCGCAAGCTAGCGCGCAACCTGCGTAAAGCGGGATTCCGCATCGTCACAAAACGCACGCACGAAATGAACACGCTGTACGATCTGCCGGGCGGAATCTTGCGCGGCAAGCAACAACTGCTACGGCTGCGAAAATATGGCTCGGAGTGGACGCTAACGCACAAAGCTAAGAAGAAGACCAGACGCCACAGCAGTCGTGAAGAGTTGGAAACAGCGGTAGACGACGGGAAGAAGATGGTTATGATTCTGCGGGCGCTGGATTATGCTCCGTCTTTTCGTTACGAAAAGTTCCGCGCCGAATGGACCGATGGAAAAGGGCAGATAGTCGTCGATGAGACGCCCATCGGAAACTTCTGCGAGATTGAAGGCACGCCGCGCTGGATTGATGCAATAGCGAAGAAGCTGGGAGTAAACGAGGCAGAATACATCACGAAGAACTACACGGCGCTATTTTTCGACTGGAAGCAGGAGAATAAAAACCGGGCGGAAGAGATGACATTTAAGGCCGTCGCCAGCGGACAATAGTGTCGCCTGCCCAGCGAACCTGCGCTTACGCCCCGTGACACTTCTTATATTTCTTGCCCGAGCCACAAGGACAAGGATCATTCCGCCCAACCTTTTCCTGGCCGCGTACAACCTGCTGCACCGGCAGCGCGTCGCCCGCTCCAGCCATGCGAGCCTGCTGCAGTTCCCGCCGTTTACGGCGCATGAAGGCTTCTTCGAGATCGTCGGCGGAGGTGGCAACGAGGCGCGGCGGATGATGGCCGTTGCCGCTGCCTTGCGTTGGAACTCCCGGTTCCGAGCCAGCTTGCTGGCCCGGTGCAGAATCCGGCGGACGTTCGAGGATCTGCATTAGATACAAATAGCGGGCCGTGTCCTCCTGGAAGCGCTGCAGCATGGCCTCGAACATGTCGAACGATTCTTTCTTGTACTCGACCAGAGGATCGTGCTGTCCGTAGCCGCGCAGGCCAATGCCCTCTTTCAGGTGGTCCATGCCCAGGAGGTGATCTTTCCACTGCGAGTCGAGCACGCTAAGCATAATCATGCGCTCGTGATGGCGCATTGCTTCGGGGCCGATCAATTTTTCCTTGGCGTCATAGCGTTCTTTCAGCTTTTCGAAAATCGCGTCGCCGAGTTCCTGCCGGTTCAAGTCTTCCGGCTTCACGCCTTCGGCCATGAAATCCACGCCGAAGCGAGTGAAGACAGCATCTTTTAACCCTCTGATATTCCAATCATCGGCATGGCCCTTCAGCGGGCAATATTCGTCCATCAGCTCGCCGAGGATCGCGGAAACATAATCTTGGAGGATAAGATCTTTCTGATCCATTCCTTCAAGCAGACGGCGGCGCAGGCCATAAACGGCCTCACGCTGCTTGTTCATCACATCGTCGTATTCGAGAAGATGCTTACGCGATTCGAAGTGCTGGCCTTCAACCGCCTTCTGCGCCGTCTCAATGCGACGGCTTATCAATTTCGATTCGATCGGAATGCCTTCTTCCATGCCCAGCCGCTCGAGAAGCTTAGATACCCATTCCTTGGCAAAGATGCGCATCAGGTCATCTTCGAGCGCGAGGTAGAACCGCGAGGAGCCCGGATCGCCTTGCCGTCCCGCACGACCACGCAGCTGATTATCGATTCGCCGCGACTCATGGCGCTCAGTGCCGAGTATGTGCAGGCCGCCAACGGCGGTTACTTCGTCGTGCTCTTTGTCAGTCTGTTTCTTGTACTGGCTAAACACTTCCGCCCACGTGTCGGTTGGCACCGTGTACTCGTTCCCGTTGTAGTAGAAGATCGAAGTGATGCCGTCTTCCTGCGGACCTTCGATCTTGCCTTGAGCCACGCGCAACTGCTGAGCAATTCCCTTCTTGACTAATTCCTGCTTGGCCATGAATTCCGGATTGCCGCCGAGCAGAATATCGGTGCCGCGGCCGGCCATGTTCGTGGCGATCGTGACCATTCCCTTGCGTCCGGCCTGGGCCACGAATTCGGCTTCGCGCTCGTGAAACTTCGCGTTTAAAACAACGTGCTGCTTGAGGCCCTTTTTCTTCAGCAGTTCGGAAAGACGTTCGGACTTTTCAATCGAAGTCGTGCCCACCAGCACAGGCTGCCCGTTCTCGTGAAGTTTCTGAATTTCGTCGGCAACCGCGAAGTATTTTTCTTTTTCCGTGCGGAAAACAACGTCCGGATTCTCCAGACGAAGCATCTGCTTGTTAGTCGGAATAACGATCACTTCCAACTTGTAGATGTTGTCGAACTCGGTGGCTTCCGTTTCCGCCGTTCCCGTCATTCCAGAAAGCTTTTTAAACATGCGGAAGTAGTTCTGGAATGTGATAGTCGCGAGTGTTTGATTCTCGCGCTCAATCTTCACGCCTTCTTTGGCTTCAATGGCCTGGTGCAGGCCATCAGACCAGCGCCGGCCAGGCATCATGCGGCCGGTAAATTCGTCGACGATGATCACTTCGCCGTCTTTGACCACGTACTCCACATCGCGACGATAAAGGGCATGCGCTTTCACCGCAGTTTCCACGTGGTGTTTGAGTGGCCAGTTTTCCGGGTCGGCAATATTTCCGATGCCAAGCAGTTGCTCGACCTTAAGCCAGCCATCATCGGTCACGGTAATGTTGCGATGCTTTTCGTCGACAACGAAGTCTCCCGTAAGCTGCGCCGGTTCACTGGGGCCGACTTCCAACTCTTCGCCTTTCTCCAGCTTCGGAATGATATGGTTGACTCGGTAGTATTTGTCGGTTGACTCTTCACTCGCGCCTGAAATAATCAGCGGTGTACGGGCTTCGTCGATCAGGATTGAATCCACTTCGTCGACGATGGCGAAATTGTGCCCGCGCTGCACACAATCTTTCAGGTCAAACTTCATATTGTCGCGCAGGTAGTCGAAGCCAAACTCGTTGTTGGTCCCGTAAGTAACGTCGGCGGCGTACGCGGCACGGCGCTGCTCGTCATCGAGGTCATGGACGATTACGCCCACTGTGAGGCCGAGGAAGCGGTAAAGCTTGCCCATCCATTCCGAGTCGCGCTTGGCCAGGTAATCATTGACCGTAACCACATGCACGCCGCGGCCGCTTAACGCGTTGAGATAAACCGGAAGCGTGGCCACCAGCGTTTTGCCTTCCCCGGTCTTCATCTCCGAAATCATTCCCTTATGCTGCACCATGCCACCGATCAACTGCACGTCGAAGTGGCGCATGTTGAGCACCCGGCGTCCGGCCTCGCGAACTACCGCGAAAGCCTCTACCAGGATTTCGTCCAGAACTTCCTGCAACCCTTCGTATTGCTCTTCTTCGAATTGCTTGGCGCGGTCTGGACCACCGCCTTCCGCATCGGAATCACCTGACGCGTCGGAGCTAAGGCGACTCAGCCGCTCCTGAATGCGCCGCCGGAATTCGTCCGTTTTCGCGCACAGTTCCGCATCCGTCAGCTTCTGCATTTGCGGTTCGAGGGCGCCAATAGCCGCGACCCTGGGCATCAGATTTTTGACGACCCGATCGTTCTTGGTCCCGAAGACCTTGCCGATTAGAGTATTTATCAAGCTATGAAATCCCTCACAAAGCGGGAACTACCCCAGCGTATCCCTTTAAGCCTAGCATATTTAGATGCTGCGGACGGGCCACAAGAAACAGTTCACGCCTCATTCATCCCGACTCCATTGAAACCCCACCGGAAGCATCCTTCTAGGCAACAACTGAGTTGCGGCGTTCAAGACGAGTCTCACCGGTAAATGAATTTTTCGTGTATATTCCCCACGACCATGCCCACTTTCTACGACCGCTTTCTCGCATGCGAGGAGCGCTGGCCAACCAACATTGCCCTTGAATTCCAGCGCCACGATCAAATCGAAAGTTGTACTTACGCGGAACTTCGCCGCATGGCGGAATCCGTGGGCCGATGGATCGAAGAAAATGGCTTTATGCCCGGGTCGCGATTGGCCCTGGTCGCCGACAATCATCCGCGATGGGTGGCGGTTTATCTCGGGATTATCGCCTCAGGACGCACCGTCGTACCGCTCGATACAGCGCTGCACGCCGACCAGTTGGCCAAACTTCTTAAGGACAGTGGAACCTCCGTTCTTTTTTGCGATACCAACCATGCGCAGGTTTCGATCGAGTCGGTCGCAGAACTCGACATCGAACTGGTGTTGATGGACCCGAAACGGACCATGCAGCCCACCACCCAGGAGAAATGGCTTGGGAACCTGACTGCGATTTTCGAAAGCGATCCTGGAAACTTTCGGCCTGCGGTCTCTTCGGCGGATGAAATCGCCGCCCTGCTTTACACGTCGGGCACCACCGCCGATCCCAAGGGTGTAATGCTCACCCACGCAAACTTCCTGGGCGAAGTGGAAGCGGTGTTTAACTGGGTCGACCTCGGCCCGTCGGATGCCCTGCTCGGCGTGCTTCCTATGTTTCATGTGCTGGCGCAGATGGCCAATCTGCTGCTCCCTCTGGTCAAAGGCTCGCGCGTGGTGTACCTCGAAACTCTGAATACGACCGAACTTTTGCGGGCCTTGCGAGAACGTAACATTACCGCCTTCGCTGTTGTTCCGCAGTTTTTCTATCTGATTCACCAGCGCATCTTTGAAGAGATTGAGAAGCGCGGGGCTTTGACCCGGAGAGTTTTTAAGATTCTTGTAGCAGTCAATCGCAGCCTGCGGAAAATCGGCATCAACTCGGGAAAGGTTTTATTCAACAAGGTTCATGAAACTCTAGGGCAGAAGATGCGCTATTTGGTAACGGGGGGATCGAGATTCGATCCAACAATTGCGCAGGATTTTCACGATCTCGGCATCGATGTCTTGCAGGCGTACGGTCTAACGGAAACCACTGCCGCAGTATTTGCCAATTCGCCCGGAAACAATGTGATTGGCTCGGTCGGAAAAGCCATGAAAGGAGTAGAGGCGAAAATAATTGATTCTCAACCGCAGGAAGATGGTGGCCCTGCCGCCGGCGAAATCGCACTCCGCGGGGCAGTGGTGATGAAGGGCTACTGGAACCGCCCTGATGCGACGGCAGAAGTGTTACGGGACGGATGGTTTTACACCGGCGATCTCGGCTATTTCGATGACCACGGCAATCTGTTTCTCACCGGCCGCAAAAAAGAAGTGATCGTTCTCAGCAACGGCAAAAATATCTATCCGGAAGAAGTTGAGGCGCACTATCTGAAATCGCAGTACATCAAAGAGATTGCAGTGGTGGGGGTTGAAGGGCAACCCGGAGCCGGCGGCGACCGGTTGCATAGCGTCATCGTGCCTAACTTTGATGTGCTGCGCCAGAAGAAGATCGTGAATGCGAAGGAAGTAATCCGTTACGACATTGAAGGCTTGTCCCAGCAAATCGCCTCCACAAAACGCATCGGCAGCTACGAAATTTGGCAGGACGATCTGCCACGCACCACCACGCGCAAGATCAAGCGTTTCGAAGTAGAAAAGCGCGTGAAAGCGAACCAGGCGCGGCATGTTTCCGACGATTCTGATCTGCCTGCGGAGCAGCCCTTAACCGAAGAAGAGATGGCCTGGCATGACCGGCCAGATGTGCAGCGAACTCTGAACGTCATACGTGAATCAGCGCGCACAGCTCCAGCTACATTGCGGCCCGCGCACAATCTAGAACTTGATCTTGGCCTCGATTCGATGCAGCGCATCGAACTGCTCAGCCAGATCGAAGACCAGATCGGAGGCGACGTCGAGGAATCGCAACTCGCCGGCATCTACACCGTGCGCGATCTGGTCGATGCTGTTCTGCAAAGCGCAGCCAGAAGCGATGGTGCGCATCGAACGCGTCCCGCATTTGCCGGATGGAAAGCGATTCTGGCGGAGGATCCCAATCCATCCGACGTTGTTTCTCTGGTCCATCCGCCACGCCTCAGCTCTACATTTTGGTATGTGGTTTCGCGTTTGATCCAGGTAGTGGCGCTCGACCGCTTTAATCTGCAGGTTGACGGAGTTGAAAAGCTGCCCCCCACGGGCCCATATATTATTTGCTCCAACCATGAGAGTTATCTCGACCCAGTCATCCTGGCGAGCGTTTTGCCGCCGCCGATTTTCAATCGAGTCTTTGCCGTCGGAACCAGCGAAATCTTCGGCCGGGGATTCATGCTCCGGTTAGCTCGTTCACTTCGAGTCGTCGTCGTGGACCCGGACGCGAACCTGGTTCCTGCAATGCGAGCGGGCGCGTTCGGATTGCGGCAAGGTCGCCCGCTGATTCTCTATCCCGAAGGCGAACGCTCGGTCGACGGCACGCCGAGAATCTTCAAGAAGGGCGCGGCCATTTTATCCATTCATTTACAAGTGCCGATTGTGCCCGTAGCCATTGAAGGATTCTACGAAACGTGGCCGCGTAATAAATCATTCCAAGGATTTAAACCGCTGAAGATAGTGTTCGGCGATCCGATGATTCCGCCGCCGGAGAGTGAGGCGTCGGAAGCGGCTTACGAGAAACTAACCGCACAACTCAAGGCACGCGTGGTTGAGATGTGGAAGGGACTTCAGAAACCACAGCCTTAACCGACAAAGCGATTTATTTAGCTCTGGGATGAGTTTGATCGTAAACCTGCAACACATGTTTCATCGATAACTGCGTGTAACGTTGCGTAGTGGCTAAGCGTTCGTGACCTAGCAATTCCTGAATGGCGCGCAAGTCGGCGCCTTCCTCCAGCATGTGCGTTCCGAACGCATGCCGCAGCGTGTGCGGATGCACATCAGGTGATAGTCCTTTCGCCACCGCAATTTTCTTTATGATGCGGCCAACGCTGCGCGTAGTGAGACGTCCACCTAGCCAGTTGATAAGCAATGCAGTCGAATGCTTTCGCCTTTGCTCGAGGACTTTCTTTCGTTCGGGAAGATACTCTGCTAGCGCGCTCTTTACAGAGTCACCGAACGGAACGTAACGTTCTTTTTTCCCTTTGCCGCGAATGAGAATAGCCTCCGCGCTAAGCCGGATATCTTCGAGGTTGATTCCGGTGAGCTCGGAATTTCTGATTCCACAGCCGTAAAGTAATTCCAGCATGAGCCGGTCACGCTGGGGAAAGGCCGCGATTTCTGGCATTTTGCCGTCAATCACCCAATTCATTTCTTCGATGGTCGGGACGCGTGGAAGTTTCTTAGGCAGCTTCGGCGTAGCCACCAGCTTCGCTGGATTCTGCTCGACCATGCCTTCGCGCGCCAGCCAGCGATAAAGAGAGCGCACGGCGGCCAGAGCCCGCGCCACAGACGTCTTGCTCAATCCTTTTTCGTAAAGCTGTGCGAGAAATCCGCGCACCGCTATGTGATCGATCTGTTTCCACCCGCACGAGCCCATATAGGCCGCGAACAGCGTTAGATCTTGTTTATAAGCCTTGATGGTGTGAAGCGAAGCGTTGCGCTCGCGCAAGTGCCGCAGGAAGTCTGCGACAGCTTTGCCCGCGATCGTATCGATGGGTGTGCTTTGTGACTCTCCAGCGGATTTCATCTGGCTTTTGCCCTGGGATGATGCTTCTGATAAACTGTCCGCAGCCGATCCAGCGCCAGGTGCGTGTAAACCTGCGTCGTCGAAATATCGGCATGACCCAGAATTGTTTGCACCGTGCGAAGGTCGGCTCCGTTCTCTACCATGTGCGTAGCGCAGGAATGTCGCAGCATGTGTGGCGATGCGAAGCGTCCCGATCCTGCCGACGCGGCACGCACCATCTGCCAAATTCGCTGTCGGCTTAACTTGCGTCCTCCGCGCGCGACAAATAACAGAGGCGAATTCTTAACCGAGAAATTATCGGAGGATCTCTTTCGCTTCCCTGCCGCCAGTTCGGGACGGGCCTTCCCCAGATATTCGGTCAGCGCATCCTGCGCCGATTTCCCAAGTGGCACCACGCGTTCCTTGTCCCCCTTACCGCGCACCAGCATGTATCCCGCGCTCAGCTTGAGATCTTCAAGCTTTGCGTTGACGACTTCCGAAACCCGCAGCGCCCCCGCGTAAAAAACTTCCAGCATGGCGTGATCACGGGCTGCCAGCGCAACCGCCAGCTCTGTATTGCTCGCGGACTCACCGCGACGGAGTGGGGCTGCCAACGTGGCTTCCATCTCGTCGCGGGCCAGAGCCTTCGGAAGAACCTTCCATTGTCTCGGCGACTCGATGTCCAGCGTGGGATCATGATCGAGTTTCTTATCGAGCAGCAAATATCGATAAAGATGTCGTAGGGCCGAGAGTTTCCGTCCCACACTGCGGCCATCGATTTGATGAGAAAAAAGCTGTTGTAGAAAATCGCGCACATCGCTGCGGCGAGCGGTGAGCAGCAAGCGTTTGTGCTCCTCCAGAAACTCGGAGAACTGGCAGATGTCGGTGGTGTAGGCGCTGATCGAAAGCGGGGCCAGTCCTTTCTCAATCTCCAAGTAATCGAGAAAGCTGGAAAGCACGCGCGAATTGGCTTCAGCGGCCATAACCGGGGAGAAAATAGTATGCTCGTTATCGGGCACCGATGAAAGTGCCGGTGTGGATTCCAAAGGCTGCTGGGTACTATTTGTCTCGAAGCAGGTATCCTCCTACAATCAATTTCTTCATGAGCACTCTTATCGTAAATAGAGTTCCCGCCTCCCGGCGTTCTAGGGGATTGCGAATTTTCCTATGGATTATTTTTCTCGCGATCCTTGCAGTGGCGGCCCTTATCGGCTACGCATATTTCGCAGCGCGCTCCGCGCTACCGCAGCTTGATGGAAAGATTGCGGTCAAGGGCCTGTTGGCGCCGGTAAAGGTGACGCGAGACGGACATGGAGTTCCCGCGATCGAGGCGGGGAATCTGGAAGATTTATTTTTTGCCCAGGGATATGTGACGGCGCAGGACCGGCTGTGGCAGATGGACGTAATGCGGCGCTTTGGGGCTGGCGAACTCTCGGAGATTCTGGGTGAAAGTACGCTGAAGGTCGATCGCGAGCAGCGCATCTTGGGATTACGGGCGGCTGCGAAAAAGTCTCTCGGCCTGGCGACCCCGCGGGACCGCTCTTATTTCGATGCCTACGCACGCGGAGTGAATGCATATATTGCGGAACGGCAGAAGAGCCTTCCGGTTGAGTTTCGTATTTTGAAATATCAGCCGAAGCCATGGCAGGCGGAAGATTCCATCGTCATCGCACACCAGATGGTGAAGGACCTGAACTACTACACGTTTGGAGACACGCTTGCGAGAGAGAAGATTCTGGCCACGCTTGGTCCTGAGTTGACATCCGATCTTTATGTGAACCGTTCATGGCATGACCGACCGCCGACGGTGATGCGAGAGGATCTGAGCGACCAGCCGAGTCAGGATTCCGGTGACAAGGACGATGACGACGATGAGGACGATCCAGGGCCGGACAATGCCGTGACGCGCCGCGGTGAAGCGGTTGAAATGTGGGCTCGACATGCGCCGGAAGCCGTGAATGGATCGAACGACTGGGTGGTTTCAGGCGCGCATACAATAACGGGCAAGCCGCTGCTCTCAAACGATATGCACCTTGGGCACCAGATGCCGAACCTGTGGTATGAGGCGCATCTTAAGGCCGGCAACGTGGATGTTGCCGGGGTGACACTGCCGGGAATGCCTTACGTGATTGTTGGTCACAACCAGCGCATTGCGTGGGGATTCACCAATGTTGGGCCGACGGTGGTGGATGCGTTTATTGAGAATTTCAATGCCCAGGGTGAGTACGAGACGCCGCAGGGCTGGCGGCAGCCGGAACACCGGCAGGAAGTAATTCATGTTAAAGGAAGGCCGGACGTCACGATTGATGTGAAGATTACGCGGCACGGGCCGATCATCAGCGAACTGTTTCCGGGTGAGACGCGGCAACTAGCTTTGCGCTGGACGCTTTACGATGGCCTGCACATGCCATTTTTGGATGTTGACACGGCGCAGAATTGGGAGGATTTCCGCAAGGCATTTTCGCAACTGGACGCGCCGGGACAGAATGTTGTTTACGCCGATGTGGATGGAAATATTGGGTATCAGACAACTGGGCGCGTTCCGATTCGCGCGGCGGGTGATGGCAGTTTGCCTGTAAGCGGCGCCGACGATGGGCATGAGTGGATTGGCTACGTTCCGTTCGACAAGTTGCCGCGAGTTTACAATCCGCCCTCGGGAGTAATTGCGACAGCGAATGGGCGCATCACGCCGGATGATTATCCGGATTCGATCAGCGCGGAGTGGGAAGCTCCCTGGCGCACCGCGCGGATTTATCACGTGCTGGAATCCGGGAGAAAGTTTGCGGCCGCGGACATGTTGGCCCTCGAAAACGATGTTCAGTCGGAGAACGACTTGTTCGCCGCGGAACGATTTGTGTATGCGGTAGACCATGCCGCAAAGCCCTCGGCGCGGGCGAAGCAGGCTGCGGATTTAATGCGCAACTGGGATGGGCGCATGGTTGCGCAATCGACGGCGGCGACGGTTGCAGTGCGGTCAGGGCAAGAGCTAACGCGGCTTTTGCTCGAACCCAAGCTGGGATCTGCTCCAGCAGATTCGAAGCAAGAGGAATCGACGTTGAGTTGGAAGAGTTATCGCTGGGAAATGAGAACGGTATGGCTGCAGAATGTCATGCTGCATCAGCCCAAGCGCTGGCTGCCGGAAAAATATCCGAACTATGACGAGTTGCTGACGGCCGCTGTCGAGGCTGCGGTGAATGCCCCGGATGCACCGAGGGATTTGGGGTCGTGGCACTGGGGCAGCGTGAATGCGATCGATATTGAGCACCCAGTGCTGGGAAAAATTCCTGGATTGCAGCGCTGGACCGCGCCAGGAATTAAGGAGCAATCGGGCAGCGGTTATACGGTGAAGGCCGTGACTCGCCATCATGGGCCGTCGGAACGTTTCACCGCCAACTTGGCCAACCTCGATCAATCGACTTTAAACACAGTTACCGGCCAGGGTGGGAATTTTCTCAGCCCTTACTACATGGATCAATGGCAGGCGTGGTATGAGGGCTTCACGTTTACTCTGCCGTTTACGCGGCAGGCCGTGGAAGCGAGTGGAGCGCACCGCCTGGTGCTGGAACCAGCGCGCTAAGCCAGAAGAAAATTAGAAGAAATCGATTGCCTTCACATCGGTAATCACCCCTGTGATCACGATGGTCCCGGTTGGGATGTACTGCTCGTTCTCATATAACGTGTCTGTAAGCGTGTAATAGACGCGTAAGTTGCCGCCCTCGGCAACGTATTCCACGTAGCGGGTAGTGAAGTCTTGCAAGCCTGTAACGTCTCCGTTATCCGGAGGTATCACCACGCTTCCATTGAGCGTGTTGTAAACCGAGAGGCACCCCCGCACTTCGCCCTGGGGATTGTTGACGTTGCCGATATTGGTGCAGGTATGCGAGCCGATGAATAGCTGGTTGTTCGAACCCATATCGATGCGGTCGTGATAACCATCGGTGATGACTATGCTCGCCGTCACGGTCATGGAGTTCAGATCCACCAAATCAAGACGGCCACAGGTCGCCGCCGCAGTAGTCTCTCCGGTACAGGCGCTGTTCGCGGGAGAGTTGCCGGCCACATAGAGAGTCGAGCCGCTGACGAGCCCAATCGTTGCTCCGTCCACAGGAAGCACAGCTCCGGCAGTCGGCGGATTGGTTGCGAAGTTTAGAACCTGTACGCTAGCCTGAGTCCCTCCGCATTCGGCCCCACAGTTCAAAATGTAGACGTTACTGCCGCTGTAGAAGCCATAGACCGGACGGTCGAACCCAGGCACTGTCACTGTCACCGGACTACCAGTATTAACCAAGAGCGGCGAGACGACAGTCACCGCATCTGAATCGCTGCTAAAAGCCACCAGCTGAGTTCCGGTCGCATTCGACACAACGGTTTGGGCATTGGGGACGCTAATGGTCGCGGTAATACCTCCAGACGTAAGATTCATCTCCACTACAGCGCCCGGAGCGGACCCAATGAACGGAGTCGCAGGCACGGCGGCAAATCCAACCTCAGGCAACGGTACAACCATGCTGGTGGTAGGGCCGGCCAACTGTATGCTGCCGCTCGTTGATTCTTTGGTCGTATTGATTACGTCCACTTTATTGGTGAGCTGGTCAAACGACAACAAAACCGAGCGTTCGGGAGAGGTCGCCATTAGGCCGGGAGAACTCCCGGCGCTGATTCCGCCCCTTACCAGCGAATCGATCTCCCCGTCAATAATGTATAGACCAGCGAATGACGCGGGCCCGGATGCGCTCTGCGAGGCCAGGACGCGGGTTGTAATTCCGCTCGGAGGCTTTTTAATGCTCACTCCTCCATTGCACGACACAAGTCCTAAAACGCCCACTACGAGCACCACCAGAGACCGAGCGGATTTCTTCAAACGTCAAGCTCCTAACTGCGGGAAAATTAGAGATTTAAGCGTGAAATAGCGGATTATAACAGAGCCTCACACCTTAGGAGCGACTCACCAACCGCTTCTTCTTCGTTCTCATTTCGTGAGATGCCAGAATTCGGGTTCATCTTGTATGCTTTCGGTATGGCCCATGACATTCTCGCACGAATCAAGCAATCCCCCGTCCTATGCGATGGCGCCATGGGAACACTGCTGTATGCCAAGGGCATTTTCATTAACCGCTGTTATGACGAACTGAATCTTTCCCAACCCGATTTGATCCGCGGCATTCATCACGACTATCTGCAAGCCGGAGCCGAGGTGATTGAAACCAACACCTTCGGGGCAAATGCCTTCCGCCTGGGACGGCACAGCCTAGCCGACAAAGTGCGCGACGTAAATCGGATGGGAGCGCGGCTTGCAAAGGAGGCCGCCAAGAGTTTCGATGTGTACGTTGCGGGATCGGTTGGCCCGCTGGGGACGAGAATCGAGCCTTTGGGAAAAACTTCGTTCGAGGAAGCCCGGCAGGCTTTCCGCGAGCAGATTGAAGCGTTGGCGGAAGGCGGCGTCGATCTGCTGATGCTGGAGACTTTTGGGTATCTCGAGGAACTGCATCAGGCGATGCTGGCCGCGAAGGATGTAGGTGCAAATCTGCCTCTGGTAGTGCAGGTCACGATTGACGAAGACGGCAACTGTCTGGACGGATCCGATCCGGAAACGTTTGCGCCACGCCTTGAAGATTGGGGTGCTGACGTGATCGGGTGCAATTGCAGTGTGGGCCCGGTGGCCATGCTCGACGCCATTGAACGGGTGCGAGTTCTGACTTCCCTGCCGCTAGCAGCACAGCCCAATGCCGGTATTCCGCGTTCGGTGGAAGGCAGAAACATTTACTTATGTTCGCCGGAGTATATGGCGAGTTACGCGCGCAAGTTTGTGGCCGCGGGCGCCCGGATCGTGGGTGGATGCTGCGGTACGACTCCTGACCATATTCGGGTGATGAAGTCTGCGCTGCGGGCGGGAGAAGCCAGAGGAAAATCTGCATCGACTCACGTCACCGGAACGGCCGTGCCCATGGCGGCACCGGCAGAACCCTTGGAAGGGCGCTCGCTGCTTGGGAGAAAGCTTGCGCGCGGCGAATTCGTAACCATGGTGGAGGTGGTTCCCCCAAAAGGAACGGATATCCGGAAAGAGATTGAAGGATCACGGTTTCTGAAGTCCGTGGGAGTGGATGCGGTAAATATTCCGGATAGTCCGCGGGCTTCGGCGCGCATGAGCAATCAGGCGCTTTCATTGCTGGTACAGCGGGAAGCCGGGATCGACGCGATTCTGCACTATACCTGCCGTGACCGGAATGTGCTGTGCATCCAAAGCGATTTATTGGGAGCGGCTGCGGTCGGGATCAAGAACCTGATTTGTATCACTGGTGATCCACCGAAAATGGGGAACTATCCGGATGCGACCGCCGTGTTCGATGTAGACGCGATTGGGTTGGTGAATATTGTCCGCAATTTGAATCAAGGATTGGATCTGGGCGGAAATCCGATTGGGGCAGGAACGGGATTTGTGATTGGCGTAGGGGCGAATCCGGGGCTCACTGACCTGGATGAAGAAATTCGTCGCTTCGAATATAAAGTGGCAGCGGGGGCGGAATACGCGGTAACGCAGCCGGTATTCGACATCCGTCTGCTGGAGAACTTTCTGCGGCGGATCGAACATTGCCGGATTCCAGTGGTCGCTGGAATCTGGCCGCTGGTGAGCGTGCGGAATGCGGAGTTCATGAAGAACGAGTTGCGCGTCTCGGTACCGGACGCCATTCTCGAACGCATGGCCCGGGCGCAGACTCCGGAAGCCGCGCGTGCCGAAGGGGTGGCGATTGCCCGTGAGATGCTGATGGCGGTGCGGCATACAGTGCAAGGAGCACAAATCAGCGCGCCGCAAGGACGTTACAGTTCGGCGGTGGACGTGTTGGAGGCGCTGGGAACGAAGGTTACTTCCGCTCCGGCTTAAGATTCCCCTTGTGACACGAAAGGTACATTTTCTTCAACTGTTTACAATAAAAGACTGGACATTCCGCGCGCCAGGTAGCATTACAATAGAGACGGAGAAAAAATCGTTGGCCAAATTTGAAGAGTGCCTTCAGCGCCTGGAAAAGATTGTTCAGGAACTGGAAAAGGGAGAGGTACCCTTGGAAAAATCCCTCACTTTATTTGAAGAAGGCATGAATCTCTCCTCTGCCTGCCGCAAGGAACTGGAACAGGCGGAAGGTAAAGTAGAGATATTGCTGAAGAAGAACGGCAAGTTACAGGCCGAGCCGTTCGATTCGGTTGGTGAAAACGTGGGTGCCCGCAGATAGGTACCGGCAGTGGGCGAATTAATTTCCTTGAAAATGTCTGTGGAGTAGTGGTTCCCGACCCCTTCCCCGCAGCCCTAGTCCGCCGTAGTTGACGGTGTTCAGTCAGGAGGATCTATGGGCTTGAGTGTGGTAGTTCTGGAAACCGACCCAAGAGTCGCGCAGTCTCTGGCCGGTAAGCTTTCCTCTTACTTTAACGCGGTTCACTTAACGCTTTCCGGCGAAGAGATGCGCGAGCGTGTAGCGAAAAATCGTCCGGAAGCAGTGGTTCTCGATATTGAAAACTCCCATTTGACGGATGTGCGCGGTTTGCACCACGATTTCCCGTCGCTGCCCATCGTGTGTACGCATCGCCTTCCCGATGAGGAACTTTGGGTTGCGGCACTGGAGGCGGGAGCGAGCGACGTCTGTCCGTCCGATGATGTGCAGAACGTATTGAGCGCAGTGTTGCGAAGCATGGCAGTGGCCAAGGCCGCTTCGGCATAGGACAACTTCAACACTCCCTAGCGAGGACGCCACGCCTTATGGTGTCCTCGCTTTTTGCTGGTTGGAACCCGGTACGCCTGCGGCCACGCGCTATTTCGGCATGACCACAGGTTC
Organism: uncultured Acidobacteriaceae bacterium; assembly: GCA_963818235.1. Classification (GTDB taxonomy): domain Bacteria; phylum Acidobacteriota; class Terriglobia; order Terriglobales; family Acidobacteriaceae; genus Sulfotelmatobacter. The sequence continues at coordinate 251,433 of CAWFRI010000002.1, read as the reverse complement.
GTCTTTCGGCATTGCCTCAAGCGTAGCCCGGTCAATCCCCAGGTGGGCTATCACCAGCTCCGGAGGAGTGTGGGTCAGCCATTCCGAAAGCGCGAGATCCTGGTAGGAGCTGCTCTTGAACATTTCCAGAAATTTCAAATCAGTGTCACCGGTATTTTCAACATAGTGCGGGAGCGTCTTCTGAATATAGCCCACATCTCCCGCTTGAAAGTCCATGGTCCGGGCACGGCCACCAGTAGCGAACACAGTCATTCTTCCCGCACCGCTGATGTAGTACTGCCACTCATCGGCATTCGGATGCCAATGCAACTCTCGAATTCCTCCCGGATGAACGGTAACAATTGCCGCTGCAATGGTCGTGGAAATCTTGAATTTACTGGAATCGATGATTCGAACCTCGCCTCCCTTGGTACGTTTCGAGATTGGCTGCTGCGCCACGCGGAAAGCGAAATCCTGCGTTGACATGCCGAAAGAACCAGCAGCTACTTTCTGGTCCGCCTCAAGCGGGCCGGGAACCTCGGCCTGGAAGATAAACTTTTCGCGCCTCGGCATTTTTTCTAACGCCTGCTCACTCACGCCAAAGTTCTTTGCAAGCACCTCATGCGGAGTATGTGCCATCCAGTCGGTAAGCAGCACGGTTTCGTATTCCGAGAAGTTGCCATCATCGAATACCAGCAGAAACTCGCAGCCATCCGGCTTGAGCCCTTGGATGGAATGTGGAATTCCGGTGGGGAAATACCAGAGGTCGCCTTCAGTCACGTCTGCGACAAAGCTCTTGCCTTCCGCATCGAGCCCGGTGATGCGTGCATTTCCGTAGAGCATGAAGGCCCATTCGGCAGCCGTATGCCAGTGCAGTTCTCGGATGCCACCGGCAGTCAATCGCATGTCCACACCGGCAATCGACTTGGAAACTGCGAGCTCCCGCACTGTGACCTCGCGCGACCATCCCCCTTCCTGCATGCGCTTGTGGGAAAGTCCGAACGGATATTTAAAGGTTTGTACTCCACCCGCGTCGGAGGGCGGCGGGAAGAAAGAATCCGGATTCTGGTCGTCCAGCGGTTTATTGCCGGGGCCCGGCGCGCTGGCGCTACGGTCATTTTTCTGGGGGTAAGGTTTCTGCTCCTGGGCCGCTGCCTCGGCCGACAGCATGCCGGCGGCTGCCAGCGCCGCTGATCCCATCCCCAGAAATCCTCGCCGTGAATAGCTGTCTTTCTTCGATGCTTCGTCCACAAAAACCTCGCTTTCGGACTTATCAGAAAATGCCAACTGCATGTTTGGCGATTTTCGCAAGACGATACGGCACCCGGACAGCCATGTCAATCCCGCAGCTACTGTAAGCCATCGCCAATCACGAGGTTGTCCATTCGCAGTTTGCGAATTGGCAGTTGTCGCGGCAAATATCTCAGTGAACCCGCGCCTTGTTATACTCACTGCTCAATGCTGAAAGAAACTCTGGAGCAAGGACAGGCGCGTACTGACGCGGCACTGGACCGGTTGATTCCGCTGGAGACGCAGCATCCCGTATCGATTCATAAAGCGATGCGGCACAGCGTATTTGCCGGCGGCAAGCGTCTAAGGCCGGTGCTGTGCATGGAAGCGGGACGGATGGTTGCTGGGTCGTTGCCCGAAAAGATTGAAGAGTTGGGTGCAGCGCTGGAGATGCTGCACACGTATTCGTTGATCCACGATGACCTTCCGGCGCTGGATAATGACGATCTGCGGCGCGGCCGGCCTACCTGCCACAAAGTTTTTGGGGATGCGATTGCGATTCTTGCGGGAGACGCGTTGCAGACCCAGGCTTATGAAGTGATGGCGCGGCTGGAGTGTCCGGCGGAAGCGCGAGTGCGGATTATTAAAGAGATCGCGCGTGGGACAGGAACCGTGAATGGCATGATTGGCGGGCAGGTTGTGGATCTCGAGGCCGAGCATACGCAGCCAACAGCGGAGATGCTGGAATACATTCATCGCGCGAAAACTGCTGCTCTCATTACAGCCAGCCTGGTGAGCGGTGGACTTTATGCCGGGGCCAACGAAAAAGAAGTGAGCAAGCTCCGAAACTTCGGGCAGTCGATTGGCTTGGCGTTTCAGATTGTGGACGATGTGCTGGATGTGACACAGACTTCGGAGCAACTGGGTAAGACCGCGGGGAAAGATACAGCGGCGCAGAAGGCGACTTATCCGGCATTGTTTGGAGTTGAAGAATCGGAGCACAAGGCGGATGCGCTGGTGAAGGCGGCATTGAAGGAGTTGGAAAGTTTCGGAGAACGGGCGGAGACTTTGAAAGAATTGGCGAGGTATTTGGTAGAGCGGAAGAAATAATAAGCAGCTGCTTGGGGACGGTTCACAGAATTTCTTCGTGAAGCTTTGCTCTTCGTGATTAAATGTTCGTACGGCGATGGAGTTCGCCATAACCGCCCGCAGCGACGTTGCTAAAGGCTGATAACTCCTACAAAATTCAGATCGATTTGTAGGAGAAATTACTTGCTCAAGAACTTCCTCGCCATCTCTGTTGCCGCTATCGTCGGCGCTAATCTGCGTTATCTTCTGAGCAGGATCGCCGCCCGCGAACTGGGTCCGGTCTTTCCTTACGGCACTTTGTTCATCAACATCGCCGGTAGTTTCATCGTGGGGTTTTTTATCATCTGGACTACGGAGCGTGTTCTCATCGATCCGCGATGGCGTCTGCTCGTGGTCATCGGCTTCTGCGGATCGTTCACCACATTTTCCAGCTACGCATTTGAAACTATGGCTTATTTCGAACAGGGGCAATGGGGACTGATGTTCGTGAATATTCTCAGCAACAACCTGTTGTGCCTCGGCGGAGCGTTAGCCGGTATGGTTCTGGCACGGGTGTTCTGAATGGCAGCTGATTTCATTCTGGAAACGGCTCGTCTGATGTTGCATCCGTATGGTGAAGACGATGTCGCGGAGCTGGTGCCATTGATCGGCACCCGCGAAGTTGCGGCCACCACACTCCGAATTCCTCACCCTTATACCGAACAAAACGCGCGGGATTTTCTCGTTCTCATCCGCGAATCTCACCGGCTTTGGCTGGCAATCACTTTGCGCAGCGACGGGCGGCAGATCGGCGGTATTGGCCTAACTGTCGACGAACCACATCGCCATGCCGAACTCGGTTATTGGCGGGAGTTGAGTATTGGGGAAAGGGTTACGCAACCGAAGCGGCGAGAGAGATGTTGCGTTACGGGTTTGAGAAGCTGCGGCTGCATCGAATTTTTGCCTCGCACTTTAAACACAATCCCGCCTCGGGGCGCGTGCTGAAGAAGCTGGGCATGCGCTATGAAGGTTGTCAGCGGGAACATTACCGTAAGTGGGATCAACTCCTCGACTCCGAGTTGTATGGCATCCTGCTGCACGAATGGAGCGATGGCGCGTACAATGGCTAACGCAATGGCGGTGCAGGTCACAATCTATTTGAACGAGGCCGACCAGTGGCGCCATCGGCCCTTGCACATAGAGATCCTAAAGTATCTTCGCGAGGAAAATGTTTACGCTGCAACTGCGGTGCACTGTGTGGCTGGATTTCTCGGACGGCATCGCGTGAAGACGGCTCACATGGTCGAGGCCGGCGGCAAACTTCCTGTGGTAATCACATTCGTAGACACCGATGAGCATGCGAATCGTGTGCTACCCACCCTGAAACAGATGGCCGTTCACCGGTTGATCGTGCGCGAGAACGTGGTACTAGAACAAGGTGAGCTCGACTGATATGTCCGCGCTGCCTCTCGACATTCTTGCCATAGCCGCTCACCGCGATGACGTGGAACAGACTTGCGGCGGCACGCTGCTGAAGATGGCGCAACGCGGGCAGCGAACCGGCATTCTCGACCTCACGCAGGGAGAAATGGGAACGCGCGGTACAGCGGAAGACCGGGCGCGAGAGGCGGAGGATGCGGCGAGAATTCTAGGCGTGCAGTGGCGACGGGCTCTCGATATCCCGGATGGACGCGTCGAGAATACGTGGGAGAATCGGTTAAAGGTAGCCAGCGTCATTCGCGAGACTCGCCCGCGAGTGGTGATTCTCCCCTACTGGGAAGGACGGCATCCGGACCACTACACTTGTTCGGTGCTGGGATATGAAGCGTGCTTTCTGGCCGGCCTGGCTAAACTCGACCCGCATACCGCTCCGTATCGACCTTATAAAATTATTTACGCCACGCTCTACTATGACGTGCGGCCAACGTTTGTGGTCGATATCGCCCCGCAGTTCGAGACCAAGTTCGCATCCATCTTGGCATACAAATCGCAGTTCAGCGATCAGGAGGCCGGCAAAGATCTCTTCCCTGCTTATGACGAGATCCGGTCGCGTGTGGAGTCGATGGCGCGATTTTACGGGGTGCTCGGCGGCGTCAGTCACGCTGAACCATTTTTACAAAAGGAAGTAGGGCTGGTTGAGGATCTGCTGGCGATTCCGGTCAAATCGATCTAACTTCGCCCGATTCGCTATTTCTTCAATGCCACAGCTAACCCATCGCGGATGGGCAGAATAGTGGTGAAGAAATCCGCGGAACTATAGAGTTGGCGATTGAATTCAAGGATAGCTTTCGTTTGGGGTGTCTTTGGATTCTTCTCTGCAACTCGCCCGCTCCACAAAACGTTGTCGGTGATGAATAATCCGCCTTTGCGCAGGCGCGGCGAGACCAGGCGCAGAACGCGCGGATAATCTTCTTTGTCGACATCGTTGAAGATGACGTCGTACTGCTGCTTCTGCTCGGAAAGAACTTCGAGCGCGTCGCCGGTGTGGAGCGCGATGCGGCTGGAAACGCCGGCGCGATCGAAATAGGCGCGCGCCCGGGCCGCATTTTCAGCGTCGCCGTCAGTGTAAATAACCTGGCCGTTTTCTCCCACGGCTTGTGCCCACCAGATGGTCGAGTAGCCAATGGCCGAGCCCAACTCGAAAACTGTTTTCGCATTGATCGTCAAAGCCAACTGCTGGAGCACGCGAGCCACGGCCGGTCCGACGATTGGCACGTTGTGTTTCGCCGCATAGTTTTCCATCTCCTCCAACACTTCGTCGCGCTTGGGGAGCATGGAATACAGGTAGTCGTCGACCGGACCGGCGGTGGTGAAGTTATAGTGCCGCCAGTTAGGCTTGGTTTCTTTCTTGGGCTTATTCGCGGCCATGTGTTTCTTTTGCATTTTCGATTCCTGCTTTGGTTTTAGTTTTTGTTAGTTCAGTCGCGCACAGTTACTCCGGGCTTCAGGGCCACGATTTCAACGTTCGGTACAAGTTTTTTTAGTTCGGCAGGGCTTCCCGTCAGTACGGGGAAGGTTCCGAAATGCATCGGAATTACAGTCTTTGGCTTGAGCAGATTGCAGGCGTAGGCGGCTTCGCGAGGGCCCATGGTGAAAAGATCACCGATAGGCAACATGACAATTTCAGGAGCGTAAAGCTCGCGAATAATTGCCATATCGCCGAAAACATTGGTGTCGCCGGCGTGGTAAAGCTTAACGCCATTTTCGAATTCAACCACATATCCGACGGCCTCGCCTCCGTAAATTAGCTGGTCGCCATCTTGAATGCCGCAAGAGTGATCGGCATGCACCATGGTGACTTTGATGTCGCCGATTTTTTGCGTGCCACCTTTATTCATCATGGCGGTTTTCTTTGCGCCTTTTTTCTCCAGCCAGCCGCACATTTCAGCGATGCCGACGACCTGCGGATTGTGATCTTTTATGACCTCTACGGCATCGCCGATATGATCGCCGTGGCCGTGCGTGACCAGCACAGTGTCTACTTTTCTGACCTTTTTTTCCGAAGGCGGGCATGCGGGATTATTCATGATCCAGGGATCGATGATGATGGTCTGTCCACCGGGTGTTTCGATGCGGAATGTCGCATGGCCCAGCCATGTGAGTTGAATGCCTTTCAGATTCATAAGTGCGAAGCTCCTGACGCTTGCCGGTGTCGGATTCTTAACGGAAATCCTTTCCGAAGTCAGCGCCTGAATTTAGTTTAATATGAAAACCCATGACAGAACTTAAGGTGCTGATTTCGCGGGATCGGATTACGAAACGCGTGGCGGAACTGGGCGCGGAAATAACGCGTGACTTTGCGGACCAGCCCGTGATCCTGGTTGGAGTATTGAAGGGCTCGGCGATCTTCCTCGCCGACCTGGCGCGACAAATCGAACTGGATGCGACATTTGATTTCATCGGCGTCTCCAGTTACGGCAATCGCCCCAGTCCAAGCCAGGAGCTTAAGAGTGGATGGGATTCGACTGGCGAAGTGAAGCTGACCAAGGATGTGGACCAGTCCATGAAGGGCAAGAATGTGATTGTGGTCGAGGACATTTTGGATACGGGATTGACGCTTACGGTTTTGAAAAAGCTGCTGCTGGCGCACGAACCTAAATCGCTTAAGATAGCGGCCCTGCTGGATAAGCCCTCGCGCCGCAAGTTGCCGCTGCAGGGCGATTACGTCGGCTTCACCATTCCAGATGAGTTTGTGGTCGGCTATGGGCTTGATTACGCCGAACGCTACCGCAATTTGGCCGATATCTGCGTCGTGCCGCGGGAGTAGCACCAGTGCGCGGCTGCTATCATAGAAAAAACGCATGGGATCTGTTCTGAGTACGACAGGGAATCACATACAAGTTGAGCCGTTGTTGCTGGAGGTGGCCGATGTGCTGGCAACGTCGCTCGATCTGGACACGACTCTGCGCCGCGTTGCCGAGGTGGTCCGCAAGGTCATCGACTACGAAATTTTCGCGATTCTTCTTCTGAATGACAAGACGCAGGAATTGCGGATTCGCTTCCAGGTTGGGTATCCGCCGGATTTCGCCGAGCGGGCTCGGGTGAAACTCGGCGACGGGGTTACTGGGAAAGCAGCACAATCGAGGCAGGCGGTGCTGGTCGACGATGTCACCAAGGATCAGGCATACATCGCCGCCGTACCCAATGTGCGCTCGGAGCTGGCGGTGCCGCTCATCACCAAGAACCGGGTGATTGGCGTAATCGATTTGGAAGCGCGCGACCCCGCTTACTTTAATGAAGAGCACAGCCGTCTGTTGACACTGATCGCGTCGCGACTCGCGGGAGGCATCGAAAACGCACAGCTGTACACACGGACGACACGGCAGGCACGCATTCTGCTGCTGCTCAATGAAATTGCGCGCGAACTATCGTCGATTCTGAATGTCGACGAACTGTTGAACCGGGTTGCGGAACTTTTGCGCAAGCTGATCGACTACCAGATGTTCAGTATTCTTCTGCTCGATTCATCTGGGGAGAAATTGCAGCACCGTTTCTCGCTGCGCTTCCGTGAAAATATTCATCTGAAGCACGAAGTGCCGTTGGGACGCGGCATTGTGGGCCAGGCGGCGGAGACAAAGCAGGCAATCCTGGTGCCCGACGTCAGCAAGGATCCGCGCTACGTTGAGGCGAATCCGGAGACGCGCTCGGAGCTGGCGGTGCCGCTGATCTACAAGGACAAAGTAATTGGCGTGCTCGACCTGGAGCACACGCGGCGCGGCTTTTTTACCGACGATCACCGCCGCACCATGATGACGCTGGCGGCGCAGGTTGCCATCGCAATTGAAAACGCGCGTTTGTATGAAGAGATTGCCCGCCAGGAGCGCCGGCTGGAACGCGATTTGGCTCTCGCACGCGAATTGCAAATGCGTCTGCTCCCGCAGAACCTGCCAAAGATGGCTCAACTGGAATTGGCGGCGAAGTTTGTTCCAGCGCGGGCGATTGGCGGCGATCTTTATGACTTCATTCCGTATTCTCTGTCGCGGCTGGGAATTGTGATTGGCGACGTAAGCGGTAAAGGGGCGCCAGCCGCCATTTATGCAGCGCTGGTGAGCGGAATATTGCGGTCGCATGCGCCCATTGAACCCGGCCCCGCAGAGATGCTGAGAGCGGTGAACCTTTCGCTGGCCGAGCGCCGTATTGAAGCGCAATTTGTTTCGCTGATCTATGCGGTTTGGGACGATGCGCATCGAACCTTGCTGGTCTCTAATTCGGGCTTGCCGCGCCCGATCCATGTGCATGCGGGAAAGAATCATGTAATCGAGGCGACTGGACTACCGCTGGGATTGTTCGACGACGCGAATTACGACGAGTTTCGCTTCAAGATGAAACCCGGAGATATGTTCGTATTTTTCAGTGACGGCATTCTGGATGCGCGTAATCGCCGCGGGCAGTTGTTTGGCCGGGGACGGGTTGAACAACTAGTGTTAGAGTGCGCGGGCAAATCTGCGGACTGTGTGGTCAATACACTGTTCAAAGCGGCGGCGGAACATTCGGCGGGAGTTGAATCGTTCGATGACCAAACCGTGGTCGCAATTAAGGTGAAGGATAGTCCTGCGACAGATTCCTCCAGGCGAAAATGACCCGGCCTGGAGCATCAACGCAAACTAAGAAACCGGAGATGCAGCGACCTCCGGGATTTGTTCTCCGCCAGGGAAGTAACGGGCGATCCCGCCCAAGCCAACCATCGATTCTGCATTGTGAGGAAGTCTCGCTCACCAAGCTGTCCCGACGCTATGGCACGCCTCTTTATGTTTATTCGGCAACGGCAATCCTCGGGCGACTTGCCGCATTTCAGAAGGCCTTCCAAAAAGTTCCCCACACGATTTGCTATTCAGTAAAGGCGAATTCAAACATAAACATTCTGCGGCTGCTGGCGCGGCAAAGATGCGGATTCGATGTGGTCTCCGGCGGAGAACTTGAGCGGGTACTGGTTGCGGACCGGCGCGCGGCCAAGAAGGTTGTTTTTTCCGGCGTTGGCAAATCTGTGGAGGAAATGAGTGCGGCTCTCAAAGCTGGAATCCTGTTGTTCAATGTGGAGAGTGAGTCAGAACTCGCTGCATTGGCGGAATGCGGAGCGCGCACACGCACTGTGGCCCGAATGGCGCTGCGGGTGAATCCGGATGTTGCGGCTGAGACACATCCGTATATTTCGACGGGACTGCGGAAGCATAAATTTGGAGTTTCGATTGGCAGGGCTCGCGAGCTTTATGCCAAGGCTGCCGCAGAGCGTTATTTGAAGGTGGCCGGAGTGAGCGTTCACATCGGCTCGCAGATTACGGACGTTGCGCCTTTCGGAGAGGCTATTGAGCGTGTGGCGAAATTAGTTGGCGAGTTGCGCGAGGACGGTTATAGGATCGACTACGTCGATTGCGGAGGCGGGCTTGGGATCGATTATCAGGAACCAGTCGAGAAGTTTTCCGATTGCGTTGCACGATATGCGCAGGCGGTTACCGCTCCGTTACGTGATCTGAGAGTGCATTTGCTGTTCGAACCGGGACGCGCGATTGTTGGCCCCGCGGGCGCTCTCCTCACTTCTGTTTTGTACCGGAAGGAAAACAGCGGAAAGCATTTTCTGGTGGTCGATGCGGCCATGAACGATTTGATCCGGCCAGCGCTTTACGGGGCTTATCACGAGATCGTTCCAGTGGTCCAATCGGAGAGACCGGCGCCGCGGGAGACGGTCGATGTGGTCGGTCCGGTGTGCGAATCGGGCGATTTCTTCGCGCGTGATCGCGAGTTACCGAGCGTAGGAGAAGGCGATTTGCTCGCCATTCTGGACGTCGGCGCGTATGGAATGGCGCTAGCCTCAAACTACAATTCGCGCCCGCGACCCGCGGAAATTCTGGTTCGAGGAAAGTCCGCCAAAGTCATCCGGCGGCGAGAAACGGCTCGCGAACTATATTCCGCAGAGCTGTAAGCCCGGCGCTCGCTTAGATCTGGCTTTCTCCCCATTTCAACTTGGTTCGCAAAACGTGGAAGAAATCACGATCAGTGCGGAACAGGCTGACAGTGTGCTGGGAGCGGCGGCAAAGAACGCGATCACCATCGCGTAGATCAAGGCCCGGTTGACCATCGAGACTGAGATAGGCCTTCTCTTCATCGCTGCGCAACAAAATCTCCACCACAACGGAATCGGGCACCACCAGCGGACGATGAGTAAGGGAGTGAGGCGCAACGGGGGTAAGCACGAAGGCATTCACCGTGGGCATGAGCACGGGACCACCCGCTGAGAGCGAGTAGGCGGTTGATCCTGTCGGCGTGGCCACGATCATTCCGTCGGCGCGATAGCTGGAGACGAAGGCTTTGTCAATAAAGAGATCGTAGTTGTTCAGGCGGGCCAGCGCAGTCTTGTTAACGACAGCATCGTTGAACACCAGGTAGCTTCCCAGAATTTGTTCGCCGCGCACCAGATCGCACTGCATCAGAGAGCGCTGCTCGACCACGGCTTGACCCTCCGCGATGGAATCGAGCATGGAGAAAAGAGAAGAGAGCGGCACATCGGTGAGAAATCCGAGCGAACCCAGATTGACGCCGAGCAACGGCGCATCGATGGGGGCAGTCGATCGAGCGGCGGAGAGCAAAGTTCCGTCGCCGCCCAGCACCACCACGAGATCTAAAGAGCGTGAGGACATTCGCGCGCGCGCCACTTCTTCCTGACCGTTGGAGTACTTGGCGGTTTCTGGATCGACGATAACCTGATAGCCGTGCAAGTCAAGCCACGTGAGCAACTGTGGGACGGTACGAGCTACCTCCGGCCTTGCCGGACGGGAGATGATGGCCGCGATCTTCGAGTGGGAGACTGAGGGCGAGATTGCCATGATGGACGCGAGAAAGAAAGATTGTACAGAATTCGAAGCAAAATCATAACTGTTTCAGGCTCATCACGACTTAGGGGGAGGCGCGGGAAACTCAGGCGGATCAAAAAATCGCCCAGAGAAGAAACTCACGGTTGCCTTCGGCGCCGAGAATGGGCGAGTCGATGACTTCCTGGCGCAGGCAACCCAGATCAAGCAAAGTTGATTTTACTTTTTCAACCGACGCCAATTGAGCGACTTCGTCGCGAACGATGCCTCCCTTACCAACGAATTCCCTTCCCGCTTCGAATTGAGGCTTGACCAGGACGATCACCTGGCGTCCGCGGCGATCCTGTGCGGGGGAGGGAAAAACGGCATTCACCGCCGGCGGCAAAACCAGAGTTGCGGAGATGAACGCGACATCGACGACGATGATATCCGCAATCACATCCACGAGTTCGTTAGTCAGGTAACGGGCGTTGGTTTTCTCCAGCAGACGAACCCGTGGATCCTGGCGCAATTTGAAATCCATCTGACCATAGCCGGTGTCTACCGCGATCACGCGGGCAGCACCGTGTTGCAGCAGGCAATCGGTAAAACCTCCGGTGGAGGCGCCAACATCAAGACAAACTTTCTTCTCGACATCGATACGCCAATGATCGAGAGCGCGCTTCAGCTTAAGTCCACCGCGGCTGACATAACGAAGATCTTCACCGAGCAGGCGGATCAGGGAGTCCGCGCTCACTTGCGTGCCCGGCTTCTCGACTTTCTGCTCGTTAATCAAAACCTTGCCCGCAATGATCAGAGCTTGCGCGCGTTCGCGCGAAGCGGCAAGTCCACGATCAACCAGAAGTTTATCGAGTCTGAGTTTCACAGTGGGAGTGCTCCCGCTCCGGATCGAATCTTTTGGAGAAACCCAGCAAACACACCACGAAAGTGCCAGCACTCGCAGCGGTGCAAAGAGCTGAACCGATTTCCGCTGAATCACTTACAAAGATACTTCCGTGCTTTTCCACAGAATTATCCACGGTTGTGTTGAAAACTTTTCCAAAGAAACTTGGTCAACCAATAAAAAAGGGGCCGCCCGAAAACGGCGGCCCGGAAAATTTTTCGCAAACACTAGCCAGCAACTTCTTCGAGCAACTTCTGATCGATATCAAAGTTGGAGTGGACGTTCTGCACATCGTCCTGATCTTCGAGCGCTTCCATCAAGCGGATCATGGTGTTGGCTGCCTGACCTTCCAGCTTGACGTAAGTTTGCGGAATCATGGCTACGCTGGAAGATACGGGCGTAATACCGGCTTTCTTGACGGCTTCAAGCATGCCCTCATAGGCGGAAGGCCCTGTCAGAATCTCCCAATTCTCGCCGTCGTCAATCGGTTCGTCCTCGCCGCCTGCTTCAATAATGATGTTCATCAGATCGTCAGCCGTGGCCGCCGATTTGGGTATGACGATATCGCCTTTCTTCTGGAACATGTACGCCACGGCCCCAGCAGCGGCCATGTTGCCGCCGTTCTTGCCGAAGCAATGGCGTATCTCGCTGACGGTACGATTGCGATTATCGGTATTGATATCGAGCATCACGGCTGCCCCGCCCGGCCCGTAGCCTTCCAGCGTGAACTCCTCATAGGTCGCGCCAGGCAGTTCACCCGTACCGCGCTGGATCGCGCGCTTGATGTTATCAGCGGGCATATTCTCCGATTTCGCGGCCAGAATTGCCCCGCGCAAGCGGGGGTTGGTATCAGGATCGCCGCCGCCGTTCTTCGCGGCGATGCTGATTTCTTTAATAAGGCGGGTGAAAATCTTGCCGCGCTTGGCGTCGAGCGCGCCCTTCTTGTGCTTGATTGTGGCCCATTTTGAATGGCCAGACATGGCTAGACCTCGTATTTATAAATCTTGTTTGGCGCGGGATTCGCCCGTAGAGGGAATCACAGGCTGCCTCGATAAGTATGCAGGCGACGAAAAATTATAGCACGACGACCATGCTCCGAGGTCGCCCATTGAGAGGTCGCCCCATTAAGTTGATGATAAACAGCCGCACCGGGCCGGAGCAAGTGTTTCATGGCCGGAGCATTCAGTTATTGACTGTAATGCACATGCACCCCTAACATTCCTTGCGGGGCGTTACGCAATGAATGGGCGAGTCATAGGGCATTACCGTGTCCTGGAGAAAATCGGGGCTGGCGCTATGGGCGAAGTTTTCCGAGCCCGTGACGAAAGGCTGGAGCGCGACGTCGCCCTAAAACTCATTCGACCCGGATCGACCGGCAATCCCGATCATCTGCGGCGTTTCGAATTGGAAGCCCGCGCCGCGGCAGCTCTGAATCATCCCAACATCGTGGCAGTTTACGACTTCGGTCTGGACGAGGGGTCGCCTTACATCGTCTGCGAGCTATTGGAAGGCCAGACCCTTCGCAAACGTCTCCTAGGCGGAGCCCTTCCGATTCGTATTGCGGTGGAATATTCTCTGCAAATTGTACAGGGGCTGATCGCGGCCCATGACCGGCGAATCATTCATCGAGACCTCAAACCCGAAAATTTATTTGTGACCACCGAGGGCCGGATCAAGATTCTCGACTTCGGGATAGCGAAACTGCAATCCGCGCCGGCCGACTCCGGACGTACGGTGGAAGACTTAACCACGATCACCCGGAGCGGAACAGTGCTGGGCACCGTCGCTTACATGGCGCCGGAACAACTGCGCGGCAAGCCGGTCGACCATCGCAGTGACATTTTCAGCGTGGGCGCGATTCTTTACGAGATGCTCTCCGGACGGCGGGCATTTCGCGGTGAGACGGAGGTTGACACCATCACTGCGGTTCTGCTGGAAACTCCTCCCGAACTCGATTTGGAGCAGACCCGAATTCCCATATCATTTCGGCAAATCGTACTGCACTGCCTGGAGAAAGATCCCGACAAGCGTTTTCAATCCGCGCGCGATCTTGGATTCGCATTGGAAACACTCTCCGATATCTCCCGCGAAGGCACCACAAAATTCCGGCGAGCAAGACGGCAGGCCAAGATGCTGCCGTGGGCAGTAGCGGGAGCGCTTCTCATTGCGGTGCTCGTGCTTGTAGGCGCGGTCTGGCACATGAACACTGCTCCCCCCGCATACCGGCGCGTGACCTTTGGAGAAGGAACGGTTTATTCGGCGCGCTTTGCGCCTGACTTTAGTTCCGTAGTCTACGGCGCAGCCTGGAATGGGAAGCCCTTACAGCTTTTTTCGACCATTGGAGAATCTAATTCGACTCAAACTATGAACGTCGAAAACGCAAACTTGCTCGCAATCTCCAGGACTGGCGAAATGGCGCTCACGCTGCAAGGCACGCACGCGGCTCATCTGGAAATTGAAGGAGGCACGCTGGCTCGCGCGCCGCTGGCGGGAGGCTCGCCCCGAGAAGTGATGGAAGATGTTCGGTGGGCCGACTGGAGCCCCGGCGGTGAGTTGGCAGTGGTCCACTTCGTTGAGGGACGGTATCGAATCGAGTACCCGTTAGGAAAGGTCCTGTATCAGAGCAACGGCTGGATTAGCCACATCCGCCTCTCGCCACAGGCGGACAAAATTGCCTTCATCAACCACCCGTCGCTCTGGGATGATAAGGGCTATGTCTGTGTCACTGATCTTGTTGGACACCTGACGACGCTGACCAAAGACTGGGACTCGGCGGATGGCCTGGCATGGAAGGCGAACGGGAAGGAGATATGGTTCACGGCAGCAGAAAATGGCTATACCCGCAGCTTGTTTGCCACGGATCTAAAAGGGAGCATCAGGACGGTTCTAAGAATTCCGGCCGGGATGACTCTACAAGATATGGCACCGGATGGCCGAGCGCTGGTGAGTTTGGACGCGGAGCGGATTGCCCTGGCTACAGCGGGACGCGAGGGAAAGGCGGTCGATATTTCATGGCACGATTGGAATGTTGCGAAAGATATCTCGCGGGATGGTCAGTCCATTTTGTTTGAAGATTCGAGCGAGGCGGCCCCTCCTAATTATCTGGTAGCCATTCGCAAGATTGACGGGAGCCCGCCGATACAACTCGGCGAAGGAAGCGCAGGAGGGCTTTCGCCGGACGGGAAATGGGCAATCTCAATCACGGCTGGCAGCCCAGGGCGGATAACTCTCTATCCCATTGGGACTGGTGCACCGCATAACGTACCGGTGACTGGACTGGAGCGAATTCATAACGGGATTTCCCGCTTCCTGTCCGACGGCCAACGCCTCACCTTCAACGGAAACGAACCGGGGCACGGAGTTCGTTGCTATGTGGTCAATGTCGATGGGGGACAAGCAACGCCTATTACTCCGGAAGGCATCACGGGGGGAATTGTTTCTCCGGACGGTAAATATATTCTCGCTAACGATCCTGTTACTCTTTATCCGCTAGCAGGGGGCGCACCTCATTCCATTCCCAACCTAGATACCGGGTTCATCCCGCTGCAATGGACGGAAGACCAGTCGTCAATTTACGTGTATCGTCGGGGCCAGATTCCGGTCACGGTATACAAGGTTGACGTACTAACCGGCAAACAAACTGTGGTTCGGATATTGGAGCCCGAGACGGCTACGGGATTGGTCTACATCGCTCCAGTGGTGGTTACCCGCGACGCTTCGCGCTTCGCCTTCAGTTATTACCAAGTCTTATCCGGGCTGTATGTAATTTCCGGATTGCGGTAGTGCAGTTCCGAGGCTAATCGAGCGGTCCGGAAAAATCCTCAGGTACATAATGGAAGAATATCGACGTCGAGCTATGCCCCTCAGCGAGCACATCGCGGTAATGAGGAACTTGGGTTCCGCGATAGAGCAAAGCATCACCCAAGGCCTGATAAACGGTTGCCGTGCCGTTTGCGGTGTCTAAACGAATGGGCCAGGACGTTGCCAAATCAGGCTCCGGAGAAAAATCCAGGGAGAGCGTAACACTTAACTCACATTGCTGCCGATCGGTGTGCCGCTTCAGCTCTGCGCCGCTTAGATAAGACGCCAGATAAACGTACGAAGGCTTGATGGGTTCGCCTGCAAGAGTGCCGATCGCTTTGGCGATGTTATGGTGGAAGTAGCGGGCTACCGGTTCATTATGGGCAACGTAGCGTCGCGGGCTCTGTTCGTCACCGAGGCGAATGGCCCCGCGTCGGATTGCACACCGATAGTAGCGGCGAAGCGCTGCCAGATTGAATGGATGAATCAAGCCACCGACTGGAGCATAATTCCTTTCGCGAAAATTCTGATTAGTTTTATTCACGACCGTTGTCCAGTCGACAAGACGCTGCTGGGCGTGATCAGCTATGGTAAGGATTCCGGCCGCCGCAAGCAGAAACCGTTGTGGCTCCGGCAACGAAGTTGGTGCAGGTTCGCCAGCACGCAGGTGCGAAACCGCTGCCTTAAGTTCTGGCCCCAGCCAGAAGGGATGAAACGAACCGGCGGCTGGGTCGCGGACCCATGCTACTGTGCCGTCTAAACCGAAGCCTTCGAGCAATTGCCGATTCGCCTGAAGTTCCGGCGGCACTTCCCCCGCCGGCAGAACCGAACATTCCGGGTTGAGGAAAAGTGGCTGAGAAAAATCATACCGCCAAAGGCGGGTTAAAGCAGGTTGAGGAATCAGGTGCAGTGGCAGTTCATCCAACAGGCAATGAAACCGCTGTGGAGCCAGCATCGCGGTGTGACGTTGCCGCGATGCCGCTCCCATCAGGCCTGCAATCCACTCAAGCCATCCCGTTTCTCTTACCTGTGAAGCCATCCGTTTACCGTGAAGCGGCTATCCGCAAAAGCCCGTGACTCGCAGCGCACCGGAGTAATCTCGTGCACCGTCGAACAAGGGAAGAAAACGATTTGGTTTTGCTGGGGAACGATCGACTGATAACTGCCCGCGCTTAGAGGACGATTGCCGCTGCTTAGATCGTGAAGACGCAGTTCTCCGCCTTCGAACTGGCACGGTTCACGATGGAAGAAATACACAAATGTTATGCGACGAGACGCAATCCGTGCCTGCGCGTCGTCACAATGAGCGTGGAAGAAATCGCCATCGTTGCTGGCTGTGATCTGCGCTTCAGTCTGCGTGATAGAAAACGGCTCCATCCCTAACTGATGCAGAACCATCGGAAGCACAGCCTGAATTCGATCCAAAATGGCTCTCTCATGGGTTCCCATATCCATCAGCACTCGCGAACGGCGATGATTGTAGTCGGTAACTCCGGGCTCCCCGCTGGGGGAAATCACTTCGCTGACCGCGAACCGAGCTTCGCGCTCCAACGTGTACTGAATCAGTTCTTCCATCTCCTGCGGCGTCAGAAACTCGTCCAAGACAATGCACTGAGATCGAGTCACCGAAGGAGAATCCATAACGGCAACGTCAGAATCGGGCCACCTTTGCCGCGCTGTCTGCACCGACAGGCTCGCCTGCCGCAACGTGGAACTGGGAGGCTGCGGTCCGCTCGGTGGTTGGGGTCCGGCAGGCTTATCCAATGGCTGCACTGGAGATTGAGAGGGCGGCTGGGGTCCGCTTGGCGGTTGCGGTCCGGCAAAGGCAGTGGGAGTCCCGTCATTCAGCCCGGACGACGCTTGGTCGCGGGCCAAGATCTGCTCCACAATGCTGCTTCCCAGCAACGCGAAGGCACGTTGCGCGACAGTCTCCCCCACCGAACGAGCTATGGCGGCGGCTACCCCGGATTGGATTTCGGTATTGTTAGATGCTTCCCTCGCATTTCGCAAAAGAGTCATCAGCAATTCTCGTTCACGAAGGCTCAGAATGCGTTCATCCTGCATCAGAGTCTCGGAAAAAGCGTTAAGAACCTGCTTCGATGTCATCGGGCACACTCCTCCCTGAAATCTTAAACGGTTAAAACTCTAGACGATAGGGGAAGCGCTTTCGCGGAGACACTAACAGGAAACGATAGGATTATCAAACGGATTATTCGATAGGACTGTTTGGTTTTGATTTAGGCAAGGTAGGAGAAGTAAATTGTTCTAGGCATTCTACCTGCTTGCCATTGCGCCCACCATGGAGTGGAAGATTTTTATTCCGTCGGTGCAACCCAGTTCGGGTTCGGCCGCTCTTTCGGGATGCGGCATCATGCCCACGACATTGCCGCCGGCGCTGCAAATGCCGGCGATATTTTCCAGTGAGCCGTTCGGATTCGCCGATTGCAAGATCTCGCCAGAGGGAGTGCAATAGCGAAACACAACTCGATTGCTGCGCATTAATTCATCCAGCGTTGCCTGATCGCAAAAATAGTTTCCTTCCATGTGGCCGATGGGAATGGTCAGAACTTCCCCTTGCGAACAGGCGTTGGTGAATCGAGTGGCGGAATTCTCCACGCGCACCTGCACGGGCTTGCAGACATATTTCAAGCCTGCGTTGCGCATGAGCGCGCCGGGCAGCAATCCCGACTCACACAAGATTTGAAAGCCGTTACAGATTCCGAGCACGAGACCACCGCCATCGGCAAAGCGGCGCACCGATTCCATGACCGGAGAGAACTTCGCGATGGCGCCAGTGCGCAGGTAGTCTCCGAAGGCAAAGCCTCCGGGGACGATAATGGCGTCACAATTCTCCAGGTCCTGCGATTCATGCCACAGAAATGTCGCAGGCTGTTTGGCAACCTGCTGAACGGTCCAGAAGGCATCGTGATCGCAATTGGAACCGGGGAAGATGATGACACCAAATTTCATCGCCTATCCTTGAGTGAGATTTAAAGGCCAGTTTAGCACGGTAGGATTTTGGAAAAGCACCCATCGCAGCGCGGCAGATTCTTAGTGGACCGCGACAT
This sequence comes from uncultured Acidobacteriaceae bacterium, assembly GCA_963818235.1. Lineage (GTDB taxonomy): Bacteria > Acidobacteriota > Terriglobia > Terriglobales > Acidobacteriaceae > Sulfotelmatobacter. The sequence goes on along the minus strand of CAWFRI010000002.1, from coordinate 233,101 downwards.
CCGGGCTGGATGCGGCCGGAGATGGAACCGAATTCAAGGGCCCGATCTGAGAGCCAGCGGTCGGCGCTGGCGGAGCAGTAGGCGGGCTGGAAACTTGACCAAGCTGCGTGGTCAAGGAATCAGCCGGTTGCGGCGGAAGACCTTTGGCGCGGACGATGGCCCAATGCCATTCCTGATCGGGGAAAAGCGCGAAATTCAGCTGCGTGCGAAATACTGCTGTGGCGGACGGAGCGGCGGACCCTTTCACGCGCAGCAGCACGGTGACATCTGGCTGCTTCTGAAAGGAATCTTGCAGCGGAGCGGAGCTAGCTGCGGGCACGATTCTCGCTGAGCCATAAGAGGCGGAGGCTTCAATGGCGGGACGACGCAGGATGGTCAGACCGATCACTACTTCGCGCAACTCCCACCCGGTCGCGTTATGCATCGAGACCTCCAGTTGATCCCCGTCAATCATGGCCGGACCATCCAATTTGGCCACTTCACTGCGGGGCAACTCGTCCAATACAACCTGATCGGTGAGAGAACTGGCCCTGGCATTAAAGGAAAAGCTACAGCTGACGTCCGGGGCGGGAAGATGATTGTTGGCCGGATCAAGTAGAAAGATTGCCGTAGCTCCCGCCGCCCGGCGGCTTTCTGCCTCTTCCACTACTTTTGAAAAATTATCGTTATCGATAACGACTTCGGGGGCGGGAATTTTCTTGCGAAAGCTTCGGGCAACATCGCCCAGCGGAGCTTCGTTGGGATCGTCCTGGCCATGAGCGCGCTTCGGCAAAGCGAGCGCTAATATCCCTGCGAACAGGATAGCCGTCGTCCAACGGATTGTAATCGAAGTTCGCAAGAAATTCCTGTGACGCAGGAGACCTTCCAGAATTGTAGTGAGAATAAGGGATAAAACAGAGATAACTCAGGCAAACCTTAGTGCTAGACCTTCCGCGCAGAGAAAAAAACTGGGCGTGCGCTGACGAAATGGAAGCGCAACGGGACGCACGCCCACTACTGGCCAGAAGCTTTTACAGAAGACCCGAAGTACGCATTCGTGTGACAGGATCGACTACTGGCTGGCGACGAAATATCCAGCGAGCCACCGCAAAGCCCATCGCTGCGTAACAAAGATGCATGAACCTCATAGACACCCCCATGTCATTCAGCCATACCCTCAGGGGAGGATCAGCATCACTATCGGCAAATTATCAGTTGGAAAGTGCGCTGTGAAGGGCACAACAGTGCCATTGAAGTGGCACGGAAGTAATACTACTGCAACTAAACCAGGCGAAAACCGTGAGTGAATGGTTCCGGGCTCTCGTCTGGAAGCAGAGAGCCCGGATACCGAAAAGGCAGTTAGTGGGCCTCCACGCTCTCGGCATCTCCCGCACGACCGGGCGGCGGAACGACGACCGTGGACAAGCTGCCTTCCGCCGTCAGCTTTTGGAAAGCAGCCAGGTCACGGCGCTGCAAGTCATCCCAACGGCTCAACAACTCGCCGCTCTGCCGCTTCAGTTTGTCAAACTCCGCCTGTTCCGCCGCAGTGGGCGCGGAATCCGCGGTGCCCACGTCCATGGCGAGGTATGCGAGTTTGGCGTCGATCTGCGGCGGATAGGCCAGGGAATCTTCATTGGCGCTGATCGTCAGATTCACCATTTGATCGCGCACCGCCACCAGCTTCTTTTCCAAATCGTCGGCCGAGGCTGAAATCGCTTTTGTGCTGGCGTTTTCCGGCAGGCGCCGCTTCAGTCCGGCCACCTGCGTGCGCACGTCCTGGATTTGGTTGACCGCATCATAGACGCGATTAAGTTGCTCCTGAATCTCAACCTGTAAGTTGAATTGCTGAGCCAAGTCCGACTGGCTCACCTTTACCCGCGGATCCAATTTCAATTCGAAGGGCGCAACTTGGCTTTCAGACCCGACTGTGAGCCGCACCTGATACTGTCCAGGCACAGCCACTGGTCCCTTCGCTCCGCCGTTGTACTCCCATAAGTAGTAACCGCGAATGCGATGGGCTTCTTCGTAATGCAGATCCCACACAAACCGATTTAAGCCGGCATCCGGTTTGATTTGTTTTTCCGGCTTCTTGTCGTCCGGACCCAAGGGTTCATCGAGCAACTCTGCCTCGGTGCTCGAATATTTGCGAATCAGTTTTCCAGTCGAGTCGAGGATCTCCAGCTTCGTCTCGGTTCCGGCCTTGGGCGCATCTTTCAGGTAGTAATAAATCACCGCCCCGGCTGGAGGATTTTGCCCGGTGCGCTTGGATGGATGATGCTCGCCGGATTCCCCCGCCTGAATTCGGTATGCCACATTCGGTGTGTAGAGATGCACATCTTTTTTCGCGACATCGTCGTTGAACTGCCGCAACGGACTCACGTCATCCAGAATCCAGAATGCACGCCCGTGCGTGGCCACTACCAGATCGTTGTCTTTCACAACCAGATCGTGCACCGGCGTGGTGGGAAGATTTAATTTAAGCGACTTCCATTCCGCACCATCGTTGAAGGAAACGAAAACGCCATTCTCGGTTCCAGCGTAAAGAAGCCCGCGCTTCTTAGGATCTTCGCGGACGGCGCGAACAAAGCTGCCATCGGGAATTCCATTGTTCAGCTTCGTCCAGGTGGCGCCGTAATCGCTGGTTTTATAGATGTAAGGCTTCAGGTCGTCGCTCTGATGGCGATCGACCGCAACGTAGGCAGTACCGGCGTCGTGCGGCGACGCTTCGATCTGGCTGATACGGCTCCATTCCGGCATATCCTTTGGCGTAATATTGGTCCACGTCTTGCCTTCGTCGCGGGTAATTTGAATAAGGCCATCATCGGTTCCCACCCACAGCAACCCCTTGGTGATCGGCGACTCGGCCAGGGCGAAGATTGTGTCGTAGTATTCGGTGCCGGAATCGTCGAGAGTAATTTCGCCGCCGGAAACACTTTGCTTACTTTTATCGTTGCGCGTCAGGTCCGGACTAATGGCCTGCCAGTGGTCGCCTCCGTCCGTCGTTTTGAAAAGACGCTCGCCGGCGTGATACAGAGTGTTGGGATCATGCGACGAAATCAGGACCGGCGCGGTCCATTGAAAACGATGCTCAAGATTCGCCGCACCCCAGGCATCCGATAACTCAGGCTGTTCGGTGATCGACTTCACTTGCCCAATGTGTTTATCGAAACGTGTGATATTGCCCTGATAATCGGCGGCATAAACGACGTTGGGATCCGGCGGATAGGGCGCGATGTAGCCCGCCTCGCCTCCGCCCACATCGTACCAATCGGTTCGATCGATGGCGCCATCGTCGCTGCGGCTGGCGATCGCTACCGTTCCGCTGTCCTGCTGCGCGCCGTATACGCGATAGGGTATGGCAGTATCCGTCGTGACGTGGTAGAACTGCGCTGTTGGTTGATTATCTTCGCGAGTCCAATTCTTGCCGCCGTCCAGCGTAACGGTCACTCCACCATCGTTAGCGGCGATCATACGCCGCGTATCTCTGGGATCGATCCATAGGCCGTGATTGTCGCCGTGCGGCACCCTGATCCGGTTAAACAAGTGGCCGCCGTCGGTCGACTTGTAGGCCTCCACATCCATGATGTAGACGACGTTTTCATCGCGCGGGTCGGCGATGATGTGCATGTAATACCAGGGGCGCTGCCACAGGCTGTGGCTGGGATTGACGAAATCCCAACTCTCGCCCCCATCATCGGAACGGTAAAGACCGCCATCGGGATTATGCGCTTCAATCAGCGCGTACACTCGATCGGAGTTGGCGGCAACCGCGATTCCGATGCGTCCATAAGGGCCTTTCGGCAGGCCGTGTTCTTCGAGGCGCTTCCAGGTCGTTCCTCCGTCGTTCGAGCGGTAAAGACCGCTGCCCGGGCCACCGCTGGCCATGCTCCAGGAGGTGCGGCGCGCCTGCCAGAGCGATGCGAACAGAACATTCGGATTGTGCGGATCGAAGGCTACATCGATGCCACCGGTGTTTTCGTCTTTGTAGAGAACCTTCTCCCAATTCTTGCCGCCATCCGTGGTACGGAAAATTCCACGCTCGGTATTCGGTCCGAAAGGATGTCCCAGCGCGGCTACGAAGACAATATCCGGATTGTTGGGATTGACGATGACTTTGCCGATCGCGCGAGTGTCGTGCAATCCCACGTTCTTCCAGGTCTTGCCGCCGTCGAGAGATTTGTAGACGCCGTCGCCGTGAGAAATGTCTCCGCGAATGCAGGCTTCCCCCGTGCCTACATAAATTGTGTTGTGATCGGAGGCGGCGACCGTGAGGCTGCCGATATCTCCGCTGCCCTCTTTATCGAAAATTGGTGACCAGGTCATCGCGCCATCGGTCGACTTCCACACTCCGCCACCGGTTGCGCCAAAATAATAAGTCGTCGGATCGCCGGGAATTCCAGCCGCGGTCAGCGAGCGTCCGCCGCGGAAGGGGCCGATCATGCGGTACTTCATGCCCTTAAAGAGTTTGTCTTCCGGCTTGTCAGAATCTTTCGCTTTGTCCTTATCCGCATTCGCGTCGTCGCCGGTCGGGTTGGGAGCCTGCGTCGTCTGCGTGGGCTTGACCGCCTTCGATTGCCGTTCAGGCTTGGTCTGCGCGAACGCCACACATTGCAGGCAGAGCGCGATAATGGCGAGGAAGGACCACACCATTCCCGCTTTTGCCGATTTATTCTCCTTCAACGATTTGTGGCTCACCATGTTTTGTTACTCCCCCGGGATAGGAATGTTTGCAACGTAACGCCCTAAATGCCCAACGTCAATCTCAACAACAGAACTTCTACTTTTTGGAAAGCGTTCTCCGTGCGGCCGCAATTTCCTTGAGCTTGGCCGCATTCACCTTAGGAAACGAAAGCTTAAGTTCTTCCATCGTTTCTACGATCGCAGCAGCAACCACCAGATGCGTGAACCACTTATTATCCGCCGGAACTACATACCACGGAGCATGCTTGCTCGCGGTATGGCGGATCATCTCTTCATAAGCGTTTTGATAGTCGTCCCAACATTCACGCTCGTGAATATCCGCGTCGGAAAACTTCCAATGTTTTTCCGGTTCGTCCAGCCGAGCTAGGAATCGCTTCTTCTGCTCCTTCTTCGATAGGTGCAAAAAGAATTTGCGGATGACCGTTCCGTTGCGAGCCATGTGCCGTTCGAAGCAGTGAATATCTTCAAAGCGCTCTTTCCAAATATCCTCCGCCATCAGCTGCGGAGGAACCAACTGGCTCTCGAGCACTTTCGGATGCACCCGTACCACCAGCACCTCTTCATAGTAAGACCGATTGAAAATGCCGATGTGGCCACGCTCAGGCAGCGCCTGTGTAGTTCGCCACAAGAAATCGTGTTGCAATTCAGTCGCCGACGGCGCTTTGAAGGAATGTACCTGACAACCCTCTGGATTCACTCCCGACATAACGTGCTTGATCGTGCCGTCCTTGCCGGCGGCGTCCATGGCTTGAAAGATCAACAACAGCGACCATCGATCTTGGGCGTAGAGCATGGCCTGCAGATCTTCCATGCGTGCAATATCCTTCTGCACCTGCTCCTTGGCGTCGGCAACGGATTTCCAACCGGCAGTATCGGCCGGATCAAAGCTTTTCAAGCGGAAATGCTTGCCATCGTCAACACGGTAGGAGTTCGCCAGTTTGGCCGTTTTCATAGGAGTTCGCTGGGCTAGTTTGACCGTCCCTACGGCCGTGTTAGGAAGTTTACCGCATTCTGCGAACGAAATTAGCTACCTGGGAAGCCGGCCCTGGCCAGTCTGATGAAGACTGCATAAATGGGCCAACGGGAGTTTCACGCGCCATCGTCAGCTTGAATCATTACTGTGTCCCCGGCACTGAAATGCCGCGCCAGTCTTCAGTTTTGGGCCGAACGTGTATAATCTTGGAACTTTGCCAGGACGATGCAGCGGCAACTTCTATGGCCGGCGGTGCGGAAGCAGTTCCGTTCTCAATCGCCAACATTCCCAAGGAGATCTCGTGGCGCACTCATCTAAAACCAGGTTCACATCCGCCTTCCAAAAGGCGGCCATTCTTCTTTTTGTTTTAATCGGCGCGGCATTCTCTGGCCAAGCCGTGTTTGCTCAGACCGGATTTACCGGAATCTTCGGCGGTGGCCCATTCTACAAAAACGCCGCCAACAACATCACCGAGATTGAGAATTCCGGCTTTACCGAAGCTATCGTCTGGAGTGTTGAAGTCAGCAGCACGGGCGATTTGAACTTCAACGGCGAGTTTCCATTGACCTCCGGCGGCGTCTATGTCGGCAATCAATACTATCCCGATTTTCCCGCGGATATGGCGCAATTGAAGCAAGGCACCGTGAAGAGAGTAACCTTCAGCATCGGCTCCTCTAACTACGGAGACTGGGAAGACATCACCGCCCTCGTCAACTCGCAGGGCACCGGACCCACCAGCATTCTGTATCAGGATTTTGCGGCACTGAAGGCCGCCATCCCCGCGCTGGATGCCATCGACTTCGACGACGAGAACAGCTTCAATTCGCCGACCACGATTCAATTTGGAGTGATGCTCGGCCAACTGGGCTATCACGTGATGCCCGACGCTTTTGACGACAGGAGTTACTGGACCAATGTCGTCTCACAGATTAATACTCAACTTCCCGGCACCGCGGATGGCGTGCACCTCCAGGCATATGCGGGCGGCAGCGGCAACAACCCGTGCGTCGGCTGGAATTTCGGCAGCGTTCCGGTATTCCCAGGCTTGTGGGATCAGGACGACACTCCCGCTCAGGTGCAGACCATCATGACGGGTTGGCACGAGCAATGCGGCATTCTCGGCGGCTTCATGTGGCTTTATGACGATTTTGTCGGCACCGGCCTTGCCGCGCAATATGCCAGCGCAATCAATAACGCAGTCGCCAGCAGCGGCTTCACTCTTTCCGGACCGACGAGTGTTTTCCTGAATCAGAGTTCGACAGCCATTACCTCGATAGCGATCACGGATTTCGGCGGATTCAGCGGCACAGTAAATTTGAGTCTGTCGAGCCTGCCGAAGGGCGTAAAGGCCACGATCCAACAAACCGGAAATAAACGAAAGATACAGTTCGCAGCGACCTCCTCCGCCAGCACCGGGCTCACTACTGTCACCGTGACGGGCACTTCCGGGACCATCACACAAACCCTTCCCTTCACCCTTGCCGTAAGCGCGGGAGTCGGCACAACTGGAACGGGCACTCAGGTAAATCTCTCTTCGGAATTCAACGTCAACGGAATTTATACCGACGGTTCGAAGTATTCCACCGGAGGTCTGGATGGCACCGGCTATTCATACTCAGCGAACCTGCTGACGCCCTCGCGAGTTTTTAACAGCACACTGTTCGACTTTGGCCCGGCTAATGCGCTTGATGCGGTAGGTTGCAGCGGCCAATCCGTCACACTTCCGGCGGGTAAGTTTGCAGGGCTAATGTTATTAGCCACCGGCGTCGAGGGAAACCAGACTTCCGAAACGCTGACCGTCACCTATACCGATGGGACCAGTTCGAAATTCACTCAAAGCTTCAGCGACTGGTTTACTCCGCAGAAATTCTCCGGAGAATCCGAAGGCGTGGCCATGGCATACCGGAACTTTGACAATGGCACCAAGGATAATCGGACGTTCAATCTCTACGCGTACCGGTTTGCCTTGAATTCGAAAAAGGTCGTGCAGAGCGTTAGTCTTCCCAATGACTCCCACGTTCTCGTACTCGCCGCTACTTTGATACCCTGACCCAGTGCATCGAGTTAGGTTAGATGGAAAATAAAAAACCGCCGTTGCCACTGGCTCCGGCGGTTTTCAATCTCATCCACTAAGTCACACCCCGACAGGTTTTTCCGCGGCGATTGGAAGTTTGGCCGCCTGCCACGCGTCAAAACCTCCCACAACATTCACCACATTCTGAAACCCAGCCCGCTGCAGCAGGCTACAGGCAATCATGCTGCGGTATCCGCCCTTGCAGTGCACTGCGATCGGAACCTTGTGATCGATCTCAGGAGGGGCAACTTTGAAGTTATCCAGCGGCCACCAGGATGCGCCTTCGATGTGGCCATCCTCCCACTCGCGCTCGCGACGCACGTCGAGCACATGCATGTCGGGGCTCTGCAATCGCCGGCTCAAATCTTCAACACCGATCTCCGGCAATGTTTTTAGTGGAAAGCCATCTCTCCTCCAGGCGTCGATGCCTCCTTCTAAATATCCCCGGGCATCCTCCAATCCAATACGCGCCAATCGCATTCGGGCCTCGGCCACTGCGTCCTCGGATCCCGCGATCAAGACAGGACGAGCATCCAAACCCAGGAGCGCGCCCGCCCATGAGGCGAATTGCCCGGACAAGGCAATGTTCACCGACCCCGGCACGTGCCCGGCCGTGAAATCTTCTCCGGGACGAACATCCAGCGCCAATCCGCCTTCTGACAACAAAGTTTTCAGCTGCGCCGGTTCGATCGGAGATAAAGCTGGTAGATCCGCGAGCGCCGTTGCGCCGCTACGATTGATTTCCGCGTCCCGCACAAAATACTCTGGACGCGCGGGCAAATTGCTCGTTAATTGCTCGATGAACTCCTCCCTGCTCCGGATCTGTAACGCGTAATTTGTGAGGCGCTCGGTGCCAATCGTGGAAACCTTTTCCGCCCGCATATTTCGTCCGCATAATGAGCCTGCTCCGTGCGCGGGATAAACTAAAACGTTATCCGCGAGTTTGAGAACTTTGTTGTGCAGGCTGTCATAGAGCATGCTTGCCAACTGCACCGGGCTGTAGCCGGGCGATAGGTCGGGACGTCCCACATCTCCAATGAAAAGCGTGTCGCCGGTTAACACGGCCCAGGGATCGCGTGATTTTTCTTCATCGCTGACAATCAGGCAAATACTCTCGGGAGTGTGTCCCGGAGTCTCGAACGCAGCAATTTGGAGTTTTCCGACACGCAACTGAAAACCATCCTGCACAGATATGTGGGGGAACGTTGCCCCGGCCTGCGCCCCGATGTAAATCTTCGCGCCCGTCCTCGCGGCCAGCTCCCGGTGTCCGGAAACAAAATCGGCGTGCAGGTGAGTTTCAAAGATATGCCGGATCGTGAGATGATTTGCGTCCGCAGCCTTCAGGTAAATTTCCACGTCGCGTTGCGGATCGACCACAATTGCCTCGCCCTCGGAAGCCATCATGTAGGAGGCATGCGCCAGACAACCCAGATAAAACTGTTCGAAGTACATCGCTCTCCTTGGTCAGCGGTTCCTGCACTCGCTAATACTATTTCGATCGCTATTGGATCTGGAGATCCTGCTTCAACGTGAATGTATAGGCCGACTGAGCCGCCAGATCGACTTCTCGTTCGTCCCCTTCCGCGCGCTTCGCCAACCCGCCGAGGAATTTCTTCACTTTGCCCTTGGCTTTTATCTTCGGGCCGAAGCTGCGCGCCGAAGTGACAATTGCCTGATCGACATTGTTAATGTTCACCGAATTCAATCGCAGAACCAAAGTGGCCTCCCCTGCCAATCGCCCCGCTGGCTGCGCAGTCAGCACTTTCCCAGTGACACTCGAACCGGCGGGAATCGCAGTTTGTCCATCTACAATTACATCCTTGTCCACGGTCGCGCCGAATGTCTGTCCCGCCTGACTCGTCTTCGATCCGAGTTCCTCCGTTAGTCTGATCGTCAGAGCCGTTCCGGCGGAAACAACAATCGGTTGTGGTGGCGCGGGTGGCTCTGGCTGCGCTGGCGCCGGAGTTTGAGGCGGAGTTGAAGTCGGGGCTGGCACCGGCTGATTGCTTGCGGGGGGATTTGTAGGCACTGCGGCACTGTTCTCGTTGGAGGGCGCAGCCTGTTTGTGCTTGCAGGCTGGAAGCGCCAGCAACAGAAACATCGCAAGGGCAGTGGAAGCCGAAGCGCTTCGCAGCATGGTCTTCAACCGAAGGCCAGAATTCAAAATGCTTTTTATTTTGTAGACAGCCAGATCAGTCATGCCCACCCCCCCCGCATATGTCAAACGAAAGCAGGCTGAAAGTCAACTGCTTGGGGGAGGGTAGTGGTCCATCTCACGAATCAACCACAAAGCGCATTAAGCTACATGCAGCTTAGAATCAAAAATCAAGCCATCGCGATACTTCGTGCGCTTGTGGTGAACCTGCCGTACGGTCCTACGATCTCAGCTTCAGTTTGCGGCGTAGCACGCCCGCCCCAGCCAGCAAGCCTGTCCCCATAAGGACCAACGTGGCTGGTTCCGGAGCGATCACAATGTTCGTATCGCCGCTGGCGATATTCGTGCTTCCGTTAAAGTAGCCCTTGCCAGTGTTAATGGTTAACTGCACGGTTGCTCCGTAGACTGTACTGCCGCCGTTGTACCAAGTCCCGGTCAGGGAACCGCTCAGAGTGTATTCATGGGTACCGTTGGCAAGAGTCAGTAGCGTCCAGGTTACAGGACCGGAAAAAGTACCGTTGAAAATGATTTCATTGGGAATGCCGGACGTTCCGTTGCCAACGATGTCAAAAGTTCCGCCCGCGGAGAATGTGCCGCCCATCTGAAAGCTGCCCGTGCTCAGTCCGCTCGTGCTGAAGCTGACGGATCCAAGATTGCCGGTGACCAAGCCCCCACCAGCCAAGCCATCCACGGCAATCAGCGTCGAACCGGTAAGAGTAAGACCACCGCTGGTCCCGGAGAGTGTTCCGGTGCCGCTGGTGGAGAGGGTTCCACCGCTGTTAGTAAAGCCGACGCTGCTGTCGGCAAAAGCCGCCAGCGGCAGAGCCAGCGCTAGTACGCTGAGCAGAATCGCGTTCTTAATCATGATGTTGCCTCCTGCGTGATCACGAGATCCGGAGAGGAATTCGTGAGCACCGACGAATCACCTGAGCGGCAGTGATTCAGTGTCGCGCCTATATTAGTACCGAAAAAGAAGAAAAGCAGCTTAAAAATGCAATCCGGACGGGAAAATTGGTCTCCTGGGCAGATTCTATATATGTTCACCGTGCCACCGCCCTGGGTCGAAAACCTACGAACCTGCGGATTCCATCCAGCTCACAATCGCCTGTTAAACTGCCTGAAGAGAACATTCATGTCTTCAACTACCCGTAGCCACGGTTCCACCGCCTCTGCGAGCAATCAGCCGCCAGTTCCCGAACCTTCTTTTGCTGAACGGGCGCGAACGTTGGTCTATGTGGGCCGCATTGGAAGCCTGTCAACAGTTTCACGCAAGCAGCCGGGGTTCCCTTTCGGATCGGTTATGCCCTACGGGCTCGATGAAAAAGGGCGTCCCATTTTCCTGATCAGCACCATGGCGATGCACACACAGAATCTACAGAACGATCCGCGCGCCAGTCTGCTGGTTACTCAGGCGGATGGAGATGGCGATCCACTGGGCGCATCCCGGGTCACATTGATCGGAAACGTTTCTCCCACTCCTCAACCCGAGATCGCCGACGCCCGCAAGCTCTACCTCAAGCGCTACTCCAACAGCAAGTATTGGGTGGACTTTGATGACTTCTCCTTCTACCGAATGCAGGTAGTGGATATTTACTACGTTGGGGGCTTTGGAATAATGGGATGGGTCAAGGCGGCCGACTACGACGAAGCGGAGCCCGATCCACTGGCTGACGTGGCCGGGGGAATCATCGAACACATGAATGCCGACCACAAGGACGCGCTCATTCTGCTCGCGCACACCTCAGCCGCGATCGAAGCGCAAGAGGCAGCGATGACATCGGTGGACCGGCTTGGGTTTCAGGTTCGATTGAAGACTGTGGAAGGAATGCGCGGAGCCCGCATTGGTTTTACCCACGAAGTGCGGAATGCGAACGAAGCGCGGAAAGTTCTGGTGGAGATGGTGCAGCAGGCGCGTCAGCAAACCTGAAGGCCGGATCCAATTAGAAGATTACGAAAACGAAAATGCCCGGAATCGAATTCCGGGCATTTGTTATCGCTTCGAAAGCGGTGTCACTTAGACAGCCTGAACGTTCTCCGCCTGCCAGCCCTTGGGGCCCTTGGTCACGTCGAACTGCACGGTTTGGCCTTCTTGCAGGCTGCGGAAGCCGCCAGCCTGAATCGCGGAGAAATGCACGAAGACGTCTTCGCCATTTTGGCGGCTGATAAAGCCATAGCCCTTGGCGTCGTTAAACCACTTCACTGTTCCTTGTTCTGCCATTGATAGTCCTATTCCTGTTTCTTGAATTGTGCTATGGAAGATTCGCTGCTAGTGAGGGGGTGACGCTGGTTGGCGATACCGACCTTCAATTGCTTGTGAGTCAAACTTAGCTGGACTTAATTATACACGCGCCCATGAAAATGCACAGAAAATATTGCAAGCCTCCATTCCAGGTCTGAATGTAATCAAAGAAAATCCCTGTATCCTTGCGATTTTCCGTTATTCTTCCGACCGAGAGGAAATGCAATCTATGCCCGAAAAGCGAAGCTATACCAATCCGAGCCCCAGCCGCAGAACTTTTCTTAAAGCCACCGTAGCTGGCAGCGCGGCAGTAACGCTCGCTCCGTTTTGCCCCGCGCTGGGCGCCTCACGGGAGATTCAATCGAATAGCCCGGCTCCTGCTGTCAAGTCCTTTGAGCTTGACGAAATAACCATCTCGGATCTGCAAGATGGGATGAAGTCGGGTAAGTTCACGGCGCGCTCGCTGGTCGAGAAGTATTCCGGTCGGATCGACGAAATCGACAAGCACGGGCCTACCCTCAATAGCGTAATCGAACTCAATCCTGATGCGTTCACCATCGCCGACCAACTTGATCAGGAACGGAAAGGCGGAAAGCTGCGCAGCCCACTGCATGGCATTCCCGTATTAATTAAAGACAATATCGACACTGCGGACAAAATGATGACTACCGCTGGTTCACTTGCCCTGCTTGGCTCCAGACCAGCAAAGGACTCGTTTGTCGCCGAGAAACTACGCGCCGCCGGTGCCGTGATTCTGGGCAAAACCAATCTCAGCGAGTGGGCCAACATTCGTTCCAGCCACTCCACCAGCGGATGGAGCGGCCGCGGCGGACTTACTAAAAATCCTTATGCCCTCGATCGCAATCCTTGCGGCTCCAGTTCCGGTTCTGGCGCGGGCGTATCGGCGAATCTCTGTGCCGCGGCCATAGGCACGGAAACCGACGGATCCATCGTCTGTCCCTCGTCGTCGAATGGAGTAGCCGGTATTAAGCCTACGGTGGGCCTGGTGAGCCGCGCGGGCATCATTCCGATTTCCCATAGTCAGGATGGCGCAGGCCCGATGTGCCGCACCGTGCGCGACGCCGCTGTAATGCTGGGAGCGCTCACAGGAGTCGATCCACGAGACTCTGCTACAGCGAATAGTCAGGGAAAGTCATTCACCGACTACACCCGGTTTTGCGATCCCAACGGCCTTAAAGGCGCACGTATTGGGGTGGCCAGGAAGTACTTCGGATTCAGCGATGCGGTCGATGCTCTTATGGAGCAATCTCTCGATGCTATGAAAAAGCAGGGAGCCATATTAGTCGACCCGGCTGATATTGACACCCTGGGTAAGTTCGATGAAAGCGAACTGCTCGTATTTATGTACGAACTTAAAGCTGACCTTAATGCCTACCTCGCAAATCTAGGCGCCAATGCGCCCGTCAAAACATTAAAAGATATCATCGATTTTAATGATCGTAATCAGCAGAAAGAAATGCCGTATTTCGGACAGGACTTATTTCTGAAAGCCGAAAGTAAGGGTCCCTTAACAGAAAAAGCCTATCTTGAAGCGCTGGAGAAGAACCACCAGCTCGCCCGCACCGAAGGCATTGATGCCACCATGGATAAACACCATCTGGATGCCATCGCTGCGCCCACCGCCGGCCCGGCGTGGATCACTGATCTGATCAATGGCGATCACGTGGCGGGCGGAAGCTCCAACGCCGCGGCCGTCGCGGGCTACCCGAACATCAACGTCACGGCCGGATTTATCCACGGGTTGCCCGTAGGAATCTCTTTTTTCGGACGTGCCTGGAGCGAGCCAACCCTGATCCGTATAGCATTCGCCTTCGAGCAAAGCACCCCAGCGCGCCGCTCCCCGCGCTTCTTATCTACCATTTTGACCAGTTAGGTAACCCCGGCATCTATCTCGGGATAGTCCCAAATCTGTCGCTGCCAACCCTGCGCCTGAGCCGGGTAACTTCTAATATATTTCTACTCTTGCATAACCGTGTTAGCCTTAGTTACAAGGGGGTGTTAATAATGATGAACAAAGTAGTCGTTTCCCTACAAAAAGAATACTCCCGTCTCGAAAAAGAGATAGGACAAGTAGGGAAAGCGTTAAGCGCTCTCGGCCATTCAGGCGGCAAAAAGCTCAAGTTGACAGGCCGTACCTTGAGCAAGGATGCCCGCCGACGAATTGCCGAAGCACAGAAGCTACGCTGGGCGAAGGTCCGAAAGGCCGCCGCCAAGGTGGCGAAGACGTAAGTGGAAATGCTTTCGCAAGCACCGCAGCCGGCCTCGTTCGTAACTTATCGCGGACGAGGCCCAAGCTTCGGAAAGTAATTTTCCCCTCCGCTACGCAGAAACCCCTCCAATTAGCCATCTAAGTCCAGCGAAACCATTTTAGAGCCAAAACGAAAGAAACAGCGCCCCATAGAGCCAACACCAGCAATCGCGGCCACTGGTGGATCAGCGGAGTACCTTCCAGGATGCTCGCGCGTAACGCATCGTTCAAGGCGGTGAGCGGAAGCGCTTTAATCAAGGGTTGGATCACTGCGGGAAAGCGCTCGTAGGAAAAGAAGACGCCAGAAAAAATCCACATTGGCATCATGACAAGGTTCATGAGCCCGCTTACGCTTTCGATTTTCTGTGCCCGACTGGCGGTCAGCAATCCTATTCCACCGAAAGCAATCGCACCTAGAGAACCAAGTAAGACAATCGCCAGGACAGAACCTAGAACTTTCATGCTAAATACAAGAACGCCGAGCGTCAGAAGTAGTCCAATTTCAATAATCATCAGAACTAGGCGGCTCGACATCAATGCCAGCAGAAAGTCTCCACGGCGCATGGGCGTGCCCACAAAACGCTTCAAAAGCTTGCGTTGCCGCATGTCAACCAATGCGAATCCAATGCCCCACATTCCTGAGTTCATCAGATTCATGCCGAGTAACCCGGGAATCAGGAAGTCGATATAGCGCGAACCGGGCTCGGACGAGGTCACCACGGTTGTCGCGACAATGTCCTTTCGTCCGGCCGAAGTCTGAAGTGCGTTATCTACTTCGACCTTGGCGAGCACACTCTCGGGCCGCGCTGGATCGTATCGATATTGCAGCCCACCATTATCGCCGGGTTGAATGACCAGATCGTACTTCCCCAGTCGAAATCCTTTTCTCGCGGTGTTTTCGTTCTCCACCTCGATCTTGAAAGATGTATGTTGCTCCGAGTGTTGAAGCAGGGTCAGCGCATGTTGGGCTGCGGGGCCGTCAACAATCGCAATCGGGGAAGCGTCGCTCGGCTTGTTGCGGAAGGCGATTCCGAGGCCGATGGCAAGCAATAACGGAAACACAAATACCCAGAAGATGACCTCGGGCTCGCGCTTCAACTCCAACATGCGCGCTCCCAGCAGATGCAGGTAACCCGACCAGCGCCCGTTACGGCGCGGCCGATATTTCTGCGGGACCTTTCCTCCCACCACGGCAATTTGCTCAGCAACACTCATAAAAAAACCGAATCCAAAACGGCATTGTTATCCCCGTAACTGGTACTGCAGCTGCGAAACCGGCCTACCTCGCCGGTTCCTTCCACTTATTCAGGAACTCCAGCAGCACCTCTGGGGTGAGCGATCTCGCATCCTCGAACTCTCCATTTTTCTGACTGACAACGAGCCTGCCATCGCTCTCGGCCACCGCCAACGTCGGAATGCCTCTATCCAAAGTTACATCGAACTGTTTCACAACGTCGGCATTCTTTTTTTCATCGTCTCCTAGATCGACATGCACCACCTCATAGCCTGCCATCGCCGAAGTGAAATCGGCCCGATGAAACGCCACATCCAAAACGTGGCAGTCGAAGCACCAGTTCGCGCCGAAGACCAGTAGAACGCGCTTGTGTCCGGCAGCCGCTCTCTCCTCTGCTTCTTTAATTTCCGCGTGAGCATCCGCATCTGCCGGATAGATATTCTTGTTCATGTCGGACGGCTGCGCCAGATGCGGGTCGTCGGCTCTTTCTACCCCCGCCAACCGCCACTGCTCTCCTTGCATACGCCATCCCTGGCCATCGGTCACGCTTAGAATCTTGCCATTCGGCAACCGCGCCTCGGCTTTAAAGATGATGCTCTCGGCACCGGGCCGCGCCTTCATTCTGACTATCTCCAACTTCAGGCTTTGCGCTTTCAAACCCAGCCAGAAACTCATATCCGCATCGGCATTGACCGTGACCCCGTTGGCCATCACCCGGGCCGCTGGATCGGTGCTGTAGAGTGCCCTTAATGCCGCCGCGTCTGCCGCTAGAACCGCGCTCTTCCACTGGTCGAGCGGAGGAAATCCCGTCGATGGACCGACCGTCCCACTTTGGGCAAAGCCGGGTCCGCCCTGCATCACGGCCGCCGTTGCAACTAGAAAAACCACGCGGCGAAAACATTTAGTCACGGATAGGTTCATCGTTTCCCTCATATCAGTCTTCCCGCAAATGCCGCCCGGTGAGCCGAACAAAAACGTCTTCCAGACTGGCCTGCCGAGTGGTGAGATGCTGCAATTGATGTCCCTGTTTCCCCAACGCATCCAGCAGCGCGGGAATCGCCAGATGCGGCTCTTTCACATTCAGGGCAATCATGCCATCATCTTCGCGGACGGACTCGACACTAGGCAATGCGCGCCAAAGATCAAGAGCCGCTCCATCAGAATTTCCGTTTGCCTTTCCACCAACTGCAAACTCCACCACGTGATAGCCGCCCAGCCCCTCGATCAAACTGCCGGGCGATCCCTCGGCGATGATCTGGCCGTGATCGACGATAGCCAAACGGTCGCACAACCGCTCCGCCTCATCCATGTAATGCGTGGTCAACAAAACCGTGCCGCCTCCACGCTGAAACTCTCGAATGATGTCCCAAAGCTGGCGCCGGCTTTGGGGATCGAGCCCGGTAGTCGGCTCGTCCAGAAAAAGAATTTTCGGATTGCAAACCAGAGCCGTGGCGACCGCCAGCCGCTGCCGCTGCCCGCCGGAAAGCTTTCCCACCCACGCATCCTTTTTCTCGGTCAGCTGTAATTGTTCGAGCACTTCGTCGCTGGAACGTGGTTCGCGGTAGAAACTGGCAAACAGTTCGACGGTTTCACGGACTGTTAGCTTTTCTGAAAGGCGCGTCTCCTGCAAGGAAATGCCCAGCCACTCGCGCATTTCGTGCGCATTCTCGCGCCAGGAGTAGCCAAGAATGGATACCTCGCCTGATGTCGGCTCAAGCAGGCCTTCGAGGATTTCTATAGTCGTCGTCTTGCCTGCACCGTTGGGACCGAGCAGACCGAAACATTCGCCGGTTTGAATCTCGAGATTCAACCCGCGCACGGCTTCGACTTTGCCGTCATAAGTCTTGCGCAGGTCGCGGCATTGGATGGCAGTGGGCACTGTGGTCGATTTTACCGGATGACTCGTGTTCATGAAGTTGAAGCCTAGTTTCCTCCAGAAGCCTCCTCGATCGCCGACGGCAGCAATAGTTCCTCGACCTCCGGTCCTGATCTATAGAGCCACCTCGCCATAAGAGAGAAGCCGATGATCCGGGTAACGAGAAAGCTCAATCTGAGTAATTAGTAGTGACGCAAATACTGAACGCTTGACGAGGCGGGGTCGAGGTTGATGTAGTGGCGGAACGAATGAAGGAATTCCGGCACATAGGACATCTCACCCAAGGCTGACACTGCGAACAACAAGGCCGCCCACGGCTAGCTAACACGAGAGCATCTTTTCTTGACATGACGTTCCCTTCCCGGCAAATGCCGCCCTGATACAATACCGCAACGCCGGATTCCTTTCCGGCTTCTTGCATCTCATGCGCACACCGAAGCGCGGCTTTACTTGACGGCTTTCCCTCTAAGACGCCCGTGTGTCGTTTCCAAATGATCCTCAGTTCACGGTTCTCAGTTCCAGATTGAGAACATGGAAGGAAGCCGCCTATGCTGCGCAAAGTTTGCGTTCCGTTGTCTCTATGCGCCCTCTTCGCTCTATCGCTCGCCGCCCAGGAGTCGCGCCACTTCACCTTTCACTATGCGTTCACCATAAAGAATCTTTCCGCTGGGGAAAAAATTCGAGTATGGATCCCGGTTGCGCACCCGGACGATTATCAGGAAGTAAAGATCGTCTCGGCGAAAGGCGACCTGCCGTTAAAAATTACGAGCGAATCGAAATATGGCAATCAGATCTACTATGCCGAGACCGCGTCGGCCCAGCCTGAATTGCACTTCGACATTGAATATGAAGTAATACGCCATGAGCGTGTAGCTTTACGACAAACCGATGCGCGCAATATTCCTGTCTCGCTAACGTCAGAGGAAAAGCAACAAGACTTACAGCCCGATATTCTGGTACCCGTCACTGGCTTGCCTGCCGATCTCGCCGCGCGAGTTACTCAGGGCAAGACTCAACCCCTTGAAAAGGCGCGTGCCATCTACGACTATGTCTTCACAACCATGCGTTATGACAAGAGCGGAACGGGCTGGGGACATGGCGATGTGCTCTACGCTTGCGACGCCAAGAAGGGTAACTGTACCGACTTTCACTCCTTGTTTATTGCCATGGCGCGCTCGCAAGGTATTCCGGCGCGCTTCGAAATTGGATTTCCGATCCCTCCCGACAAACACTCGGCGGAGGTCGCCGGGTACCACTGCTGGTCGGATTTTTACATCGACGGCAAAGGCTGGATTCCGGTGGATATTTCCGAAGCCTGGAAGCATCCTGAGAAGCGCGACTATTTTTTCGGCTCTCACGATGCAAATCGAGTGCAGTTCAGCATGGGCCGCGACTTGCGACTAAACCCTCCGCAGGAGGGCAAGCCACTGAACTATTTTGTTTATCCGTACGTGGAAGTGGACGGGAAGGAATATCCGAATTTGTCTTTGGCGTTCTATTTCGCGGATGCAGACACCGCCATCGCTGCAACGAAATAGTGATTGTTATCGCCCCGCCACAATGTCCCCTGGGCCGCTTGGAGGCTGAGGCTGCGGCAATTCCGGGGGCAGAGGTGCGATCGGCTGGCGCGAAGGTCCCTCATCCTGCCTCGACCCATCTTCCGATTCCTCACCGGGACGCTTCATACTAGGCGCATTCGCGGGGGGCGCTTGTGGCTCCTTTTTCGCCTCTTGATCTTTCTCTACGTCCGGCTTATCCAAAATGACTTCCTTCTCGGTACGAACGATCTTTTGGCCGTCCACTTTCATGGTCTCGACCCGCACCACTTCGTCGCCTACGAAACGCACGAAATCGACATCCGCCGGCGATTCGCCATAAATCCATTCCTCATATTCCGTTTCGCCGTCGCGCTCGCGAACTTTCTTCGGAGGCTTGCCTTTGGCGTGGAGCACCATCTCCTGATTCATCCCTACCAGCACATGATGAGCTTGAATCGCCTCTTTAACCTTCGGAGGCATCGTGTCGAGGTAGGCTTGCTCTCTGTTTTTGGCGTTGAAATCGAGCACCGGAAATAAAAGCACGCGTAACTGGGCGGCTGTCATCTCTGGCACGTATTTATCGAAATAAAGATCTACGTAAGATCCATGCGCATTCTGCTGGTCAGGGTAGGTTTGCATGACCGCCCCATTGGCGCCGGAAACCTGCACGTGCTGATACCATTTTTTCCGAAGTACGGGGCCGCCGTTGATTTCGAAATGAATATGGTCGTTCTTGATTTGAACAAAGGAAATATGGGCGGGATCCCCCGGCTTCACGGACGGCCCCCATAAGTTCAACACTTGCTGCAGTTCCAAACCGTTGGGCGTAATCGTTCCCTGCCTTAACTGCAATCCTTTAGTTCCCATGGGGAATGCGGTGCGGGCATAAGCCATCTGAGTTTCGAAGTCGCGAATAATCTCAAGGCGAGTCTGCCGGGAAATGTGCGGCGCGTTGGAAGGGATCGGCTCGGCACTTGCAGTGACTGGACCGTTTGGCTGCTTAACCGATGACGTGGTAGACGCAGGCTGAAGTGGTCCAGAAGGATTCGATTGAGCACAAATCAGAAGTGGAGCAGACAGAATCAGGGAGGGGATAAGGCTTGCACTCGTAAATCGCAGCATGGGGCACCCCAGAACTTAGAACCATTATAAGGGATGGAGGGCAGGCCTGCAGGGTTGCTGCGGGATTCAAAGATTCACGGACAAACTAAACGCTTTCCGGACCGCGCTTTTTATACTGCTGGCACTTGGTCATAATCGCGGAACGGAGCCGCCCGCGCAGATCTTCCGGCAATTCGTACAACTGGGAGTCCCGGTAAATCTCGATGGTTTTCTTCGTGGTGTCGCAAACCACATAGCAGTTATGACACCAGGAAAGATGATTCTCCAATTCAACCTTGGTGGTCTCGTCGATAACGCCGTCCAAATAATTGGTCAGCTCGTGCAAAAATTCAGAGCATTTCACTGGTTGCCATCTCCACTCTCGCGTTTCTGGAAGTATCGTCCCAAACGTTCGCGAAGCTGCAGGCGGGCCCGCAACAACCGCGACTTCACTGCCGGGACGCTCAACTCCAGCGCCGCCGCAGTTTCTTCGGTCGAAAGTCCTTCCACGTCTCTCAGCACAAACACGGTCCGAAAGCCTGGGGGAAGCCCTTGGATCGTCTTACTTAAAATCTCCCGCAATTCCGCTTGCGTATATTGCTGCTCGGGATTGGGACTCCAATCCGCGATTTCCCGCGGAAGAGAATCGTCCTCCGTCTTTATGTCCTCATCCAGCGAAACCGTGCGTTCCGGTTTCTTGCGGCGCAGCTTCATCAACGCTTCGTTGACGGCGATGCGCACCAGCCAGGTGTAAAACTTTGACTGCTCCTGGAACTTCTGCAAGTTCCCATACGCCTTCAGAAACGCTTCCTGCACCACATCTTCCGCATCCTCGCGGTTTTGCGTGATGTGTTGCGCAATCCGAAAAACGTTGCGGTCGTATCTTCGAACCAATTCCTCGAAGGCTGAGTCGTCGCCCTGTTTGGCGGCCCTTACCAGTGTTAGCTCATCACTAAAAGGCCCTTCTAGTTTGTTTTGGATGGTTTCCATTCTCTCGGCGATGCAGTATTTTGACTGTGATTCACATATCGCGGCACAAAGGTAATATTCATTCTACTTGGTAAGGTACGGATTTGCCCAATCCTCCCCCTCGGCACCTCAGAGCAAATGGAGCTGGGCCGCAGCGTATCTCCAGAGCATATCCGGTCAGTTTGGGCTATGGGATAACCTCGAACACCACTCCGGCCGTACCATAAAGATTACCCGCCCCGTCGATGGTTAGGTTTCCAGAGGGTTCCGCACCGCTCTTGCCACCGGCAAAGTTGTGCAGAATCTTTTCTGACCAGTTTCCGCCCGCCTTTGGGGACAACGCGAAAACTGTACCGTAGCCCTCAGCGGAGTCGTTACCGGTATTTTGCGTAGTGCCATACAGATTTCCGGCCTTACCAAAAATAAGGCCGCTTGAGGGAAGGGTTCCGTCCGTAGCGCTAGCGCCGAAGTTGTGTAGAATCGTCTCCGTCCAATTCCCGCCCGCAGTGGGCGACAGTTCGAAGGCCGTCCCGCACCCTCCGCCAATCTGGAGGTATTTACAAGTCGTAATATTGCCTCCATACGCTGTGGTGCCGTAGAGATTGCCGACCGCGTCGAAAACCACACCGGAATCAGGGTAGTATCCATCCATCGAGGTACCTCCAAAGCTGTAAAGCACCGTTGCCGTCCATGTTCCGGCAGCCGAGGGCGTCAATTGGTACACGGTGCCGCAACCAAAACCAGCATTATATTGAGAACATCCGTCATAACGGCCGCTGTAGAAAGTTGTGCCATACAAATTGCCAGCGGCGGCGAAGATCAGACCTGACTTCATCGGCCAGCCCGGTCCTGGGACGCCCCCGGGGAATATGTAAATGTTAGTCTCGGTCCAAGTTCCTCCACCGGAGGGAGTCAACTCGAATGCCGTCCCTGCTTCGACCCCAGTTGTGCCATATAGATTGCCGGAAGCATCCAGGATCAAACCAGCTTCCGGATCAAATCCGTCTGTGGAAACGTCGGGATTGAAGCTATACAGCACTTTCTCGGTCCAGCCTCCGGCTCTATCGGGTGACAATTCGAAGACCGTCCCACAGCCGCCAGGACACGCCGTGGCCGTGCCTCCAGCGGTCGTCGTTCCGTACAGATTGCCAGAGGAATCAAGAATCACTCCGGCCGCGGGGTAGTATCCATCCGCCCTGTTGTCGCTGAAGCTATGCAACAACTTGACGCCCCAGCCTCCGCCAGCTTTGGGGAACAACTCGAAGACTGTCCCGCAACCGATAACACAGCTCGTGCTTGTGCCACCAGCCAAGGTTGTGCCGTACAGGTTTCCGGCATTGTCGAAAACCAGGCCGCCGTTGGCTCACAGCCATCCGTACCGCTGCACGTAAAGTCATGAAGGATCTTGTATTGCGGAGGAGAAGCGGGCGCGTCCTTCGCGAACAAAGTCGCGGAAAGAATCGATAACGCTACCGTTAATCCAATCAAACAGATTCCGTTGCGCACAGTAATTCTCCTCTTCGGAGCACCTTGGGACTGACCGGCTGCACTGCCCGCGATACATTCGAACTCGACAGCAAACATCACACGCACGCTACCGGGTGTCAAGATACTAATCCTGCAAACTCAATCGGGCTTTCGGCGCATCAAGATTTGCGATAGAGTCGAAATGGATGGGCGCGCGGTTGAACAGGTACCGAAGTACTCTGGGCCAATCCCACAAGTGCCGTATAATCAGCAGTTAAAGGCTGCTATTTTCGCTCATACCAGCACGCAAGCAAGATTTCACAAGGGAAACGGTTTTCCAGCATGGCGGAACGCAATCGACATCACGATACAGCGCAGCCGGTTGAGATGGAACAGATAGTTGCTAGCGCCATTTCGCAGGCCTTGCAGGAATATGTTCCCGCATTGCAAGCACAAATTGTGCAGCAAGTGATGGACATATTGCCGCGTCCCACGGGCGCCACCAATGCTGCGGCCGCAGGACAATCCAAAGCCCTCGTACAGGCCGTCGCCAGAATCCATGCCGGTTCCACACAGAAAGAAATTTTGCGAGCCTTGCTGGATGCGGGCAGCGAATACTGTTCCCGCATCGCGCTCTTTGTAGTGAAGTCCGGATCTGCCTCGGGATGGCAGTCTCGTGGGTTCGGCGATGACGAGATCATTAAAGATTTTCCTCTTGATCTCAACGCGGGGCCGGCCGCGCACACCTATCAGAATCGAGTGGCGACTCCGGGCAACGTGGCAGAAATGGGCGCACCATTTGTCGAGCAGTTCGGCGCCCCCTCCAATGAGCAAGTCTTAGTATTGCCGCTCGCGCTAAAAGATAAAGTGGCAGCGCTGGTTTATGCCGATGGCGGCCACAGCGGCAGCCTGGATGCCGATGCTCTAGAACTCCTGGTGCTGGCAACCAGCGCCTGGCTTGAAGTGATCTCACTACGCAAGCATGCAGCGCCCAAAGATGAGGGCGACGCGCCCAGCGCGGTTGAACGTCCGTCTCCGCCGGTGCAAACCGTTTCTTCGTATTCCGATCCTTTCGCCAGTCACGCGCCCAAGCATATCCCCGTGAGCATTCCGGTTCAAAACAAACCTGCGGCGGAACTAGTTGAAGTAGCTTCAGCTCATGCCGCCAGCGCAGCGGCTCCAGCGGTAGCCACCGATCCTCTCGCCGGATTGTCAGCGGAAGACGCCGACATCCATCGCAAGGCGCAACGCTTCGCGCGTCTCCTGGTAGACGAGATTAAGCTCTACAACCAGGCCAAAGTTGCCGAGGGCCGGCGCAATAAAGACTTATACGACCGTTTGAAAGAAGATATCGATAAGAGCCGTGGCACGTTCCAAAAGCGCTACGGCAGCACGGTTGCAGCGAGTGTGGATTATTTTCAGAACGAGTTGGTGCGGAGTCTCGCCGAAGACGACCTTTCGATTATGGGGCCGAATTTCAGGCGCTAGATTTTGTGTGAATTTCTCTGGCCGTTTTATCTTCGCGAAAAAGTAAAAAGTGGTTCGATCAGTCTCCAAGGGTGGGTGGGTATTCGCGGCTGCAGCTCTTTGCAGCTTGTTTGGCGCTCTGCCGGCATCGGCGGAAGTGTCGTCCACGTTCTTGTCTAACCGTTCCCAAGACCAAACCTCTCAAGATCGACCCTCCGCGCCCTCTACAAAGCCGTCTCAGACGGCTCCATCCAGCGAGACCAAGAGCGAAACTAAGAGCGCTGCCAAGAAACCCACAACCCACAAAGCGTCCAGCAACAAGCCCGCAGCCCGTGGCGCGCAACGCCGCATCACCAGCGCGCATAAATCTCGAGTCGTTTCTCCACGAGTGCGGCGCATGCGGCAGGCGTTCGTCGCATCCGCCAGCTTACGGCCCATGGCGCAACAGCTTCTTCAGGACCGCACTTTGCCAGCCTATGCGGGCGTTCAAACTTACGCCCGCGCCCATGCCAAGGAAGATGCCGGAGCCCTCGCCTGGCTCGTTCTGGGCTATGCTCATGTTCTTGACAAAGATTACGCCAAGGCCATCGACCCGCTGAGCCGCGCTAAAATCCATGCCGGAGATCTTGGCGATTACGTCGCTTACTATCTCGGGATTTCTTATCTGCAGACCGGGCACACCGCCGAAGCCCTGGCAACTTTATCTGACTTCGCAAAAACGCATCCGGATTCCCTGCTGGTGCGGGATGCCGCCGTGAGTTATGCCGATGCGCTCCTCTTGGAAGGTCAAGCCACCGAATCCGTCGCGGTACTGGAAAAGATTCGCACCCCAACTCGTTCGGACGTGGAATTTGCCCTGGGCCGGTCGTTCGCGGCGGCCGGACAAACTGCGAAAGCAGCCGAAACGCTGGAGAATATCTACTTCACCATGCCCGCCAGCGCCGAAGCCGACGCGGCTTATGCTGAACTAAAGAAAATTCCCGTGGCTCCTCAACCGACGGTCGCTCAACTGAGAATCCGCGCGGAACTATTGACCAGTCACAAGCATTATCCCGAAGCGGCGGAAGAATATCGCAGTCTGGTCAATCAGGTCAGCGCTGAAGAGAAGCCGGCCATGCAACTTGCTTTGGCGGACGCTCTCCATCGCAGCAGCAAGAACCGGGACGCCAAGCAAGTGCTCGCCTTGCTCGGTAATGTCACTGGCGAGTTAAACGCGCAGCGGTTCTATCTGCTCGGCCAAATCGCGTGGGCAGCCAATGACAATGACACGTTCTACCGCACAGTCGCTGACCTTCGGCAGGCCGCTCCCGCCAGCCCATGGCTGGAGCAAGCGCTGCTCTCAGCCGCCAATTTGCATCTGGTGCACCACGAGTACGATCAGGCTCTCGACGCCTTTCGCGAAGCGCAACAGCGCTTTCCTAACGGCCCACGCGCTTCCTACATGCACTGGAAAGCGGCCTGGCTCACGTTGCGACAAGGGCGCAACGAGGAAGCTAAGAAAGCTTTCGAAGACCAAATTGCGCTGTATCCTTCTGGCGCGGAGACGCCAGCGGCGCTCTATTGGCGGGCCCGTCTGGCGGAAGAAGACAATCAGTTCGTAATGGCGCGGGCGTTCTACCAAAAGCTTTCCGATCGCTATCGCAACTTTTATTATGCAGAGCTGGCAAGACAGCGTTTGAAGCGCCTCTCTGTTACGGCCGATGACGCGGCAGTTACGCAGTACGCAATTCTTGACCGCGTACCACCGCTTAACAATGCAGAGAAAATAAAGGAGACCGAACCGCCAACGGACGAACTCCGTGTCCAAAAGGCACAACTGCTGGGCAACGGCGGCCTGGTCGATTTTGCCGTGCGTGAACTGCAAGCGGCTGCTGCCACCGACGGTGGAAGCTGGGCTCCAGCGGAAACCGCGCAGCTTTATGTTGAAACCGGACATTATGAT
This sequence comes from uncultured Acidobacteriaceae bacterium, assembly GCA_963818235.1. Lineage (GTDB taxonomy): Bacteria > Acidobacteriota > Terriglobia > Terriglobales > Acidobacteriaceae > Sulfotelmatobacter. The sequence goes on along the minus strand of CAWFRI010000002.1, from coordinate 207,117 downwards.
CGCGCCATCGAATACATGAAGCATTCGGCGCCGAACTATTTTGCCCTCGATATTCCCGACTTGCCGCGAAAATACTGGGAGGCTCTTTTTCCCAAACCTTACTGGAGTGACCTGAAACGCAGCTCGGCCGCCAACGGACTCGACCCCTATCTGGTTGCGTCGCTAATTCGGCAGGAGTCTGAGTTCAACCCCAACGCAGTTTCGCGCGCCAATGCGGTCGGGCTGATGCAATTGCTGCCGAAGACCGGGAAAGCTGTCGCGAAAGAAGTGAAGCTGAAGCGCTTCAATGCCAGCCAGCTATACACTCCGGCTGTAAACATGCAGCTAGGCACGCGCTATTTCAAAGGCATGGTCGATAAATTCGGCGGATCGTTCGAATACGCGCTCGCCGCCTACAACGCGGGATCCGATCGCGTGGACGAATGGCTCGCGCAGGGAAAGTATCGCGATCCGCAAGAATTCGTGGAATCGATTCCCTTCACCGAGACGCGGGAATATGTGCAGGCGATTTTGCGGAATGCCAGCGTGTATAAGCAGTTGTATGGAACACCGTAGGAACATCGAACAGGAAACAACAACCGATTTTCAATGACGCCCCTGCTTGAATTCGGCGCAGCGGTCTATCGCCGCGACAGGCAGTAGAACATCTCCATCGGACAAGTATCCGATCGGATCCAGCCTGGACAGGCGCTTATCTGCAATCCACATCGCGAACGAGCGCGAGGGCTGGACCAACCCCATACTTGATCCTGGGATGGCTGATCTGCCGTCGCAGGGCAGATATTCACCCGCATTTGTCTCCTTGCCGTCCGCCCCGACTAGTTGGCAGTAGTTCGTCGTGCCCGACGAAGAAATGTCGCAGCCAAACCACCATCCGTGATGCCAAGAAATTGGCAGCCCTGGAGCATCAATCCAAATCGAGCTCTTCGGCATGTTCTTTGGGCGCTGGGGCGGAAACACTTTCGTGTCCAACCAGCGAATGCCACCAGCTAGCCAGAAAAACGGAAGCGCGACCAGAATGGCTGCAACTACGAGAAGGACCCTGGATGCGAGATTCTTGAAACTCATTTTGCACCCACCCTATTCTACGAACACCAGTGCCACTGAGCTTACTATAAGTTTGGCCGCGACTCCTCATGCTCGTGTGCCTTCGCGAACAAGATCTCCAAGATCAGCAGCCCCGCGCCCACCACAATCGCGCTGTCGGCCAGATTGAAAACCGGCCACTGATACTGCTTCACATAGACGAGCAGAAAATCGACCACGCGCCCGCGGGCCAGCCGATCCCAGAGATTCCCTAACGCCCCTCCCATAATCAGCGACAAGCCTACTCCCGTGGCGGTGTGAGCATGATGATTTTTCCACAGCAAGGCGGAGACAACAACCAATGCGATCGCAGAAAATGCAATCAACAACCCGGTCTTCCAAGGCGCAGTCGAGTCGGCAAATAAACTAAACGCGGCGCCGGTATTCTCGGTGTGCGTAAGCCGGAAAAAGCCCGGAATGACCTGGATGTGTGAGTATAGGCGGATTCGCTGGGACGCCAGATTCTTGGTCCAGCGGTCGAGCATGACGACGATAGCGACAATCAGAAAGTACAGTGTGCGTGCGGAGTTCTTTGTCATCCAGAATTATGAGCCTCAAATATCTTAACCTGCGCACGCCGAGGACGCTCGCCGCACTCAACAAAACCGGAAGACGAGCCTGCCGCGACTCCCAATTCAGTTTTTCTTCTAATCCACCACTTTTAAGGTGTTCATATTCATGGGTTCCATTTATCCTGTTCCGTCGCCTGTCGTGGCTGTACTTGTGTTTTACCCCTAGGTTTGCGAAATGCGCGCATGAAACCTCTCAAACGCTGGAAAAGCCGGACCCTTCTGTTCCTCGCAGTCGTGGGGCCGGGAATCATCACGGCGAACGTCGACAACGATGCGGGTGGCATTCTGACCTACTCGCAGGCCGGGGCTCAGTACGGACTTCTCCTGCTGTGGACCATGATCCCAATCACTCTTGCCCTGATCGTGGTGCAGGAGATGTGCGCCCGCATGGGCGCCGTCACCGGTAAAGGCCTAAGCGACCTGATCCGCGAGGAGTTTGGTTTTCGCATCACGTTTCTCATGATGGTGGCCATTCTGTTCATCAACTTCGGGAACGTGGTCACCGAATTTATCGGCATCGCCACCAGCCTGGAATTATTCGGGCTTACGCGCTACGTGACCGTGCCAATCTGCGCGGTAATCGTTTGGCTGATTGTGGTGAAAGGTCAATATAAAACCGTCGAAAAAGTTTTCCTGGCGGCGTCATTCTTTTACATTACCTACATATTCGCCGGGGCACTGGCGCATCCCGCGTGGAAAGATGCAAGCTTCGCCACCATCAAACCGCCCGCACTCAAAGCCTTTCGCGACCAGGCGTATTTATTCATGGTGATCGGTGTGGTGGGAACCACGATCGCGCCCTGGATGCAGTTCTATCTGCAATCCTCCGTGGTTGAAAAAGGGGTAACCCGCCGCGGGCTTAAAGCTTCGCGCTGGGATGTAATTACCGGCTGCATTTTCACGGATGTGGTGGCCTGGTTCATCATCGTAGCCTGTGCCGCCACGCTCTATGTACACGGATTCCGCGACATCAAGTATGCGGCTGACGCGGCGCAAGCGCTCAAACCATTGGCCGGGCAATATGCCTACATTCTATTCGCCGTGGGATTATTCAACGCCTCGCTGTTCGCCGCATCGATCTTACCGCTCTCCACCGCATATACAGTCTGCGAGGGGCTGGGCTTCGAATCCGGAGTCGATAAGAAATTCAGCGATGCCCCGTTTTTTTACTGGCTTTACACATTTCTGATCGTGGCTGGCGCGATTCTTGTCCTTCTGATCCCAGGGCCCCAGTTGGTGCGAATCGTCCTGTGGTCACAAGTCCTGAACGGAATTGTGCTGCCGTTCGTGCTGATCTTCATGTTGCTGCTGATCAACAAGAAAGAGTTAATGGGCGAGTATGTGAACTCGCATTTGTTTAATGCCGTAGCATGGGGGACCACCGTACTGGTCGCTGGACTATCCTTGGCGCTGGTGGTCGGTTATATTACCGGGAAAACAGGATAGAAAATCGCCAATGACGGAAGCTGCGTCCGTGCTAGGGTAACTTACCCTCCGCCAAATCTTTGACCAGCGAGGCATCCGCCTCCAGAAAATCGTAAGTCGGAAGGGCCTTAGGGTCCGACCATTGAAGATCCTTGAAGATGCGATTTTCAATTTCGCCCTCGTACTCGCGCACGATAAAAAATCTCAGCTCAACCGCTGCGCCATTTGGGTAGGTGTGCTGTATGCGCGCGATCTCATCTCCGACCTTGGCATGAATTCCCAGTTCTTCTTCCAACTCGCGGCGCAGCGCGTCGCGGGGCTGCTCGCCTTCTTCAATTTTTCCCCCGGGAAACTCCCATTTCAGCGGCATGGTCTGGTGCCGCGTGCGCTGGCAGACCAGCAACTTACCGTCCTTCTCGATCACCGCGGCCACAACCCGTTTCATAATTCCGCACTGCTGGTGGCTTGCAGCGCACTGGCGACTGGATCCACGCATCCCGTAAAAGTAAAGGCGAAAGCTGCGACCCCCGCGTCGCAGACCAGTTCAAGCTCGTGCTCGCCGAATTCATCGTTGTCCACGAGCGCATACATACGGGCGGAGTCGACCACAAGATAGCTTTCGGAAGCTTTGCCGGAGTTTCGGAAGCGAACATCCTTTGTCGCTTGATTGCGTGTCAGGGGCTTGCCATCCAGCAATAATCGAACTTCTACCGCGCCGCCTCGAGGCGCAGCCATCACAAGGTTTACCGACGAAGCTTCATATTTCAATTTCAAAGTGTGCGGCTCATCCCCGGCCGCTTCAAAATATTCGCCAGTCGCGGCCCAACTGCCATTCGCGTAAAAGAAATTTTCTTCCAGCTTGCCGGCGAAGCAATAGTCGGCAATCTGGTCCTCTTTAAACCCGCCTTCGTTGCCAATCCGCCCTCGCCGATGGCCGAGATAAAGCTCGCCCGAAGGCCGGTAGCAAACCGCTCCCGGATGATCCTCTTCGTGTAAAGCTTGCATGATCTTGGGAAGTTCCATGCCCGGATCGATCTCGTGGATCAGTTCCTGAATGACCTGCTCGCACTCGCCGTAACCGCCTTCGCCGAAATGGCCGTAGCGCAGATAACCATCTTTATCGAGCAGATACTTCGTCGGCCAGTACCGATTGGCGAACGCTTTCCAGATTTCGCGATTGCTATCCACAACGATAGGATAGGTTAACCCGAACTCGCGAATACCGCGCTCCACATTGGATTCATACTGTGCGAACGTAAACTCCGGAGTATGAACTCCGATCACGGTCAAGTTCATATCGCGGTAGCGCTCATGCCAGGCTTGCACATAAGGGAGTGTACGGATGCAGTTGAGGCAGGTATAGTCCCAGAAGTCCACGAGAACCACGCGTCCGCGCAACTGACGAAAACTCAATGGCGTGGAATTCAGCCATACGCGCCCGATCTCGGGTGCGCGCACCTGGCCTTTTTCAACTCTCAAGGCCGCTCCAACTTTTTCCCCACAACATCCGCGCAGTATTGCACAAGATTTTTGTCTTCGGCCCCGAACGCGGCGGAAAAATGGCTGTCGATATCGAGTTCGCCCATGACTTGCTGGTTCACAAACACCGGCACAACAATCTCTGATTTCGTCTCCAGGGAACACGCAAGATACCGCGAATCTTTGCTGACATCATCCACCACAATCGTCTTGCCGCTGGAAGCAGCCGCGCCGCAAATTCCCTGGTTGAGCGGGATTCGCGTGTGTGGCGTCATCGCTCCAACAAAAGCTTCGAGCACAAGGACTGGAGGGTTGGTGCCAGGCTCGAGCATATAAAAACCGACCCAGTTGTATTTCAGCATTCGCTCGTGCAGTAGCTTGCACACGCCCTGCATGAGTTCTTTTACGGTTGGCACACTTTCCGCGAGCGCCGCGATTTCGTTATGGACCTCTTCGATTCTGCTTTGTACAGGCATAATAAAATCTTAACTCAGAGCGCGAGCTTCGCGTCCGAAGAAGCAGAAACGGTCGTAATTTGACGGATACCTTGTGGGCAGTCAAACGCTGCGGGATGAAGGGCAAAAGCCAGCGCCTCAAGGCCGTGTAAAAGTGTTGGCGCCGGCGTATTGAGGTATTCATCTCGAATGCAATACACGTGGGATGCAATCGCAGCGCGAGTTCCCTGCCAGTTCCGGTCCGCGATAATTTTCTCCAAAGGTACGCGGTCGCCCGCTCCGCACCACGATGCAATCAGAATGTCGGGGTCCAACTGTGCCACTTCTTCTGCCGAAATCTGCCGCCCGGGTACGCCCAGAAATTCGCCGCCCGCGGCCTCCACCAGCTCCGCAACCCACGATTGCGACGCGATCAGCGGCTTGCCCCACTCTTCGCAAAATACTGTAGGCCGTTTTATTCCAGCCGTGCGTACGCGGACATCTTCGATCCGCTGCCGCATGGCTTCGATGGTTTCTTTGCCACGCTCGACGGCATCGACCGCGCCCGCAATGATTGCGATGTCGGTATAAATATCGGCTAAATTTTTAGGAGCAAATCCCAGAAACCGAACTCCAGACTTAAGTATTTCGATGACCGCTTTTTCCTGGTACGGCACGGAAGCGATCACGAGATCAGGCTTCGCAGAAAGAATTTGCTCGGCATTCGCGCTCCAGGAATCCGATAAGATCACGCATTTTCGCGAAGTGATTTCCGGAACTACATCAGCGCAGTATTTTGTGCATGCGACCACGCGGTCGAGTTCGCCAATCTCTGCGAGAATTACGGTGGCGCTGGGCTGCAGGCTGGCGATGCGGCGTGGTGAATGATCTGGCATGCGTGAAATTAGAAATTAATATTGTTTTAACGCCAATGACAGCGCATCCAAAGCCAACTGTGCGGCATGAGTTGAAGCCTGCGGAATGCCACCGACGGCTGCGATAAGATCCTCTCGCCCGAGCTTCTTTGCTTCGTGCAGAGTCCTTCCCACCGCTAACTCAGTCAACGCCGAGCCGCATGCTATCGCCGCGACGCATCCCTTGGCCTTGAATCGTGCTTCAGTAATTCGGCCGCCACTCACTTTCAGCGTCAGCCGCAATACGTCTCCGCACGCGGGATTCTCAATTTCCGCCGTAGCGTCAGCGGCGCCAATTTCTCCCGCGTTGCGCGGATTCTGAAAATGATCGAGCATCTGCGCGGAATACATTGCCTCAATTGTAACCGGGAGATACGACAGACCCTTAACTTCGCGAGGCCGTGCCTTCGGGAAAATAAATCTGCCAGCTGCGTTCCCGTGCCGTCGCCTCAAGGTCGGGGTTCGGATTCACAGCCACGGCATGTTTCGCCATCGCCAGCATTTCCTCATCCCAGCGCGAATTGCCGAAGGCCACGTCGATTTCTTTTTTCACCGCTTCGCGAAGCGCTTCAGGTTTGCCAGAGCCGGAAGGTACGCGGATCAGCCGGTTTGTGGCCCTGCCGTTATCGAGTTCAACTTTGGCGGCCAGCACGCGGCTCTCGGGAAGACCGAAGTACTTCATCGCAGCCCGGATTACCCATTCGTTCGACGAAGAAACCGTCCAGATTTCGCATCCATTTTCTTGCAGGCGACGCATCAGTTCGCGCATCTCGGGAAAAATCTGCTCCACGAAGAACCGCTCGAAAAAGCGAACGGCGGTTGACATCAATGCCTCCTCTGAAACTCCATGATGCATGGTCACCATTTCGCCGCACATCGTAGTTTCATCGACCTCGCCGTGTTTGTAGGCCGCGTAGCGCTCCCGCATGGGACGATCGAGCGCGGCGGAAACAATCGCGCCCTCCCGCAATTCCCAATCAAAAAACCGTTCGCCTACGTCGCCCGACCACAGCGTCCCGTCGCAATCGAACGCCGCGACCTTTGGCTCTCGTTGAATGATCGAGTCGATGAACTGATTCGTGACGGGAAGAAATGTTTCTGTAGCGTCCATCTATCGACGATAACTTGGTTCCAGCGGGCACGCAAACGGCGGACAACTCCGCTTAGTTAAATGTTTCGCACCAGCAGTCCCGCATAATCTCCAGGAGTATTGATATTAAGCGCAATCAGAGGATCGTCGACAACGACATACTGAATGTGCGCTTGGTGTTCGTGCTCAACTTCGCGCGCAGTCGAGGTCGGCGGAACCCGGAGAAAGGCTTCCATCATTTCACGCCCCGCTAGATAAGGATGCCCGTGTTTGCCGGAATACTCAGGCACTACAGACCAAATATTTTGATCCGCATTTTCGAAGGCCGTGCGCAGGATCGGCAGTGTCGTGACTCGTACTGGCGGGCGGTCGACCAGCGTGATTACGGCGGCGTCACGGCCGCGATTCAAAACCTCCCGCAGGCCAACCTGCAACGAACTGAACTGCCCGCGGCTGGCATCGGGATTCACCACGAGCGACGCTCCTTGCGCATAAATGATCGGAGCCAGCTCCGGCTCATTTTTCCCGACCACTACCACCACAAAATCAGTGGCCGATAGAGACCGAATCGCTCCCGAGAGAAACGTCTCGCCAGAAAGCTCTAGTCCAGAGCCTTGCGGTGGCCACGGCAGCAAAGCTTTGTCCCTCCCCATGCGCGAAGATTCTCCAGCGGCAAGAATGACTCCGCCGAAACTGGGGGCTCGGACCATGCTGCGAAGATAGCAGGACTAAGTACAAATTGTTGATTTTTGATTGCTGATTATCAATTGAGCGCGGAGAGTGTATTACGTTCTATAGAATCACGGCACTTGGATCTGCAATTAAATGATTCACTTCCTCTGATCGAATGGGACGATAGGGTTCTCATCTTTGGAGTCCCCACCCAGCGGGCGAACCCATTTCATGTGCGGTAGCTCGACTGTGGCATGCCGCCGAATCGCGATCAGCTCCGCCGTAATCGCCACCGCAATTTCCTCCGGAGTGACCGCTCCAATGTCGAGGCCTACGGGCGCATGGACACGGTCGAAGAGATGCCCGGGTATGCCTTCATTCTGGAGAGCTTTGAAAATCTCGATGACTTTGCGTTTGGAGCCGATCATCCCGATATAGCGAGCGCGAGTCTGCACCGCCCAGCGCAGAATGCGCATATCGTCGCGGTGGCCGCGCGTGACGATCACAATGTAAGAAGCTTCGTTGGGGTCAAGCGTTTTGATGGCTTCGTCGAACTCAACCGCATGCACTTCACGGGCGGCGGGAAACCGTTCCCTGGTTGCGTAAGAGCTGCGATCATCAGTAACGATCAGCTCGAACCCGGCATTGGCCGCAACCTGACAAAGATTAACCGCTACATGGCCTGCGCCGAAAACATAAAGTAATGCTGGAGGCAAAACAGGTTCTATAAAAACCTCCAGACTACCGCCACAAACCAGTCCCGTATCGTACTTCGGGTCTTGGTTGAGATCAAAGGTCAGAGTGTGTGGCTTCTCGGATTCCATCACCTCGCGCGCCGCCTGCCACACGTCCGCTTCCACGCAGCCTCCGCCGATCGTGCCCACGATAGAACCATCGTCACGCACCAGCATCTTCGCAGTGCGAAAGGAAGGAATCGACCCGCGCGAATTGACGATTGTGGCGATCGCACCACGGCGGCCTTTGCGCCGGAGTTGAACGATTTCTTCGTAGATGTCCATGCGCATAATCAGTCGACGCTCTGATTATTAGTCGTCAACCGTCCAGAGTCAAACGCGGCGGATTTGTGGTAGCTTCATGCTTTCGGAGATCGAGCACATGAAGGCAGTGCGCATCCATCAGTTTGGCGGTCCTGAAGTCTTAACTTACGAAGACATCCCCGACCCTCTGCCGCGCAAAGATCAAGTATTAGTGCGCGTGCGGGCATGTTCTTTGAATCATCTGGATGTTTGGGTGCGCAAGGGCTTGCCGGGAGTGAACCTCCCGCACATTCTGGGCAGCGACATCGCCGGCGAAATCGCGGAAGTTGGCGAATACGTTGGCGGATTCAAGACCGGACAACGCGTGTTAGTTGCTCCCATGCATTTCTGCGGAAGTTGTACCAAGTGCGTTGCCGGGCTGCAAAATCAGTGTCGCGAATTTACCGTATTGGGCAACGCGGTGGATGGCGGAAACTGCGAATTGATCGCCGTACCAGCGGCGAACGTCATCCCGATTCCCGACTCGTTAGACTTCAACCAGGCGGCGAGCGTGCCGCTCGTGTTTGTTACCGCCTGGCACATGCTGGTCGGGCTCGCCGGGGTACGACCCGGACAAACTGTGCTTGTCCTGGGCGCAAGCTCCGGGGTGGGCATCGCAGCGATTCAGATTGCAAAGCTCTTCCACTGCCGGGTGATTACTACAGCGGGCGACGAAGCCAAGCTGGCCAAAGGCCGCGAACTCGGCGCGGACTATGGCATCAATCACTACCAGCAAAAAATCTCTGAGGAAGTTCGAAAGATTACGAATAAGGAAGGCGTTGATATCGTAGTCGAGCACGTGGGCGCCGCGACTTGGGACGAGAGCATGCGATCGCTCAAGGCTGGCGGCACGCTGGTCACTTGCGGAGCTACCACCGGGCCGAACGTCAGCATCGATCTGCGGCATCTTTTTGCTCGCCAGTTGCGTCTGCTTGGTTCCTACATGGGAACCATGGGTGAGTTGCATGAAGTGTTAGGGCACGTGTTCGCCGGCCGGCTCAAACCGGTAATCGACCGGGTATTCCGGCTCACTGAAATTCGCGCCGCACACGAATATCTGGAAAAGAGCCAGATGTTCGGGAAAATTGTAGTGAACCCTTAGACTTTCGCATACGAATGGCGGTCTGGCGCGGTCTGCTACGCAGCGAATCTCAGTAGCAGTCCCGCATCCTGACCATGCAGTCCGGTGGTTTACAATAAATACATGTCCCCCGAACTAAATTTCGGCCCCTACGTCGATCTCGAAGACGGCAAAAGGGTAGTAAAAGATCTGACCTACGGCAATCCCACGCCGGAGGGATTAGTTCTCACTACGCTGGATTCGGCCGTGAACTGGATGCGCAAGGGCTCCATCTGGCCGATGACGTTTGGCCTCGCCTGCTGTGCCATTGAAATGATGTCGATGGGCGCGTCCCGCTTCGATATTGCGCGCTTCGGAGCCGAGGTCTTTCGCCCGTCTCCACGCCAAAGCGATCTCATGATCATCGCTGGTCGCGTCTCGAACAAGATGGCGCCCGTGATCCGTCAATTGTGGGAGCAGATGCCCGAGCCGAAGTGGGTCATCTCCATGGGCGCCTGCGCGACTTCCGGTGGCGTCTTCAACAATTACGCCCTGGTACAAAGCGTAAATCAGGTGATCCCGGTCGATATTTACGTTCCAGGATGCCCGCCGCGCCCCGAGCAACTGATCTATGCAATCACGCTCCTTCAAGAAAAAATTCAGAACGAGCGCGGAACCATCAGGAAAGCCCTGAATCTCAGTTAGCTATCCTTTGGCCGAACCGGCCTGGATCGCTCTCGGCATTGCATGCGTAAGTCCCATTATGGGAATTACTTGCGTGGATCGCCGCTCCCACGACCATTGGTCCCTAGAAATACGGAACCATTCTCCCGCGAACCGAATCTAAGGGATTGAGGGTAGGTAGACGGGAAAGTTCCGTAGAGCCCTCGATCGGTTTCCCAGAAACCCTGGTTCGCATAGAAGGTGCTCCATGATGGCAAGATTGTTTGATGCTGTTTTCGGTTGCCGGCATTCGCGTTATAGTTTCCCGGTTACGATTCGCGGAGCGGCGCGCCGTCCCCAGGCGGGCGCGTTAACCGGGACCTACGTCGCGTGTTTGGATTGCGGAAGAGAGTTTCCCTACGATTGGCAGGAAATGAAGGTGATTACTTCGCCGTCGGAAACCAGCCACTATAGGGCGACGATCGCCACCAAGCAAGCTGCGTAAGAACGAAGTCAAAGCTCCGGCCATAATCTTTCGCCTAGCGCGCGGGAACAGCCACTGCGGTTCTCTTTTCCATGGCCACAAACTCCCGTGCGCCATGTCCCGTATAAATCTGCCGCGGACGGGCAATCTTTTGCTCGGGATCGGTGACCAACTCCTGCCATTGCGCCAGCCAGCCTGCGGTTCGCGGAATCGCGAACAGCACCGTGAACATCTCTGGACGGAATCCCATGGCCTGGTACATAATCCCGGAGTAAAAATCGACGTTGGGATAAAGCTTGCGCTTTACGAAATAATCATCTTCGAGCGCGATGCGTTCCAATTCCAAAGCAATTTCTAATTTCGGATTGCGCCCAGTAACCTCGAAAACCTGCTCCGCGCACCAGCGAATAATTTTCGCGCGCGGATCATAGTTCTTGTAAATGCGGTGTCCGAATCCCATCAGCTTCACGCCGCCGTCTTTCACTTTCTTGATGTAAGCCGGAACTTTATCCTTCGAACCAATCTCGTCGAGCATCTTCAAGACTTCTTCGTTGGCTCCGCCATGCAATGGGCCGGCCAGTGCGGCCGCTGCTGACGCCATGGATAAGTAAGGATCGGTTTGCGCGCTGCTCACCGAACGCATGGCATTAGTACCGCAGTTCTGCTCGTGATCGGCATGCAAGATGAAGAGTATATCGAGAGCCCGCGCAATCGCGGGCTGCGCTACGTATTTCGGCTCGACCATCTTCCACAACATGTTCATGAAATTCTCAGCATAGTTCAGATCGTTGTCGGGATACACGTAGGGAAATCCCACATTGTGCCGGTAGGACATGGCTGCAATAGAGGGCACCTTCCCGATCAGCCGTTTAATCTGTAACAGGCGATTTGCCGGATCGTGCACATGCCGCGCATCCGGATATACCGTCGAGAGTGCCGCCACCGTGCTGACGAACATGCCCATGGGATGGCCATCGTAACGAAAGCCTTCCATAAATTTCTTAGTGGTTTCATGCAGCATGGTGTGGTGCGTGATTTCGTAAACCCAGTGCTTCAATTCGGCTTCCGTGGGCAGTTCTCCAAAGAGGAGCAGGTAGGCGACTTCCAGAAAGGTGCAGCGCTCAGCCAGAACTTCGATGGGATATCCCCGATAACGCAGAATTCCCCTGTCTCCGTCGATATAAGTAATCGCGCTCCGGCATGACGCCGTGTTCATGAAGGCCGGATCGTACGTCATCAACCCAAAATCTTCCGGACCCGTCTTGATCTGCCGCAGAGTCATCGCGCGGATGGTGCCATCTTCAATCGGGACGGTGTAGGTTTGTCCCGTGCGATTATCGGTGATTGTGAGTGTGTCCTCTGGCATGGAAGAAGTGCTCCTCTGTTTCCGCTATATGCCTAGCGTAGCCTAGATTTACTGCCCTGGACAACCGGCGGCAGTGACGGAGGTCACGTCAAAAACATGACATTTTTCTAATCACCGAAGTCGTCACAATCTATGCCCTCTGCCGGTTTAAAATACAAAACCGGCAGCCAAGGCCGCCGGTTCCTCAATTCAACAGCGTTCTAGTTCGAAGACGAATCATCCCGGCGCTTTAAGGTCGGACGATCGTCGTCGGTGCTGTCTCCCGTTTTGTCGCTGCCGCTGGTTGAAGTCCGCCGCAGGCTGGGCTTGTTCTCATCTCTCTGATCCAGCACTTTGTGGCGGTTTTCAATCGACGCCAGCCGTGACTTTACATCGTCGAACTCCGATGTAGTCACAACATATTGGGCCTTAGCCGGAAGAATATCGCGGATCTCTTCCTGGGTTTTCTCGATCCGGTCCGGAGTCTGAGGATGCGTATCGAAAGTCTTTGCCAAGCTGCCGGGCTTTTTCTTCTCCATCGCCTGAATCTTCTCGAAAAACGAAACGAAGGCTGAAGGGTCGTATCCGGCACGATACATGTATTCGACACCCAGATAGTCGGCTTCGGCCTCAAAACCGCGGGAGAACTTCAAAATACCCAGCATCGCCGCCGGCCCGGCCGCTTCATAAGCACCGTAGCCGATCCCGCCTCCCACGAAGATAAGCGGAATGGTCGCCATCTGCATCAGCGTATAGCGAGTCTGCTCGCGAGCCAGGTGGCAGGCAGCCACATGGGCAATCTCGTGCGCCATCACCCCTGCCATTTCAGCTTCTTCATCGGCTGCCAGAATCAATCCCGAGTTCACATAGAAAAACCCTCCCGGCAGGGCCATCGCATTGACCACATCGGAATCGATCACTTTGATGGTGAATGGAACTTGTGCGTCAGAGTTCCGCACCAGATTCTGTCCGATCCGGTTCACATATTCCGTAACCACGGGATCGTTCACCAGCTTGACCTGCGATTCAATCTGCTGGGCATAGGAACGTCCCATCGCCACTTGCTTTTCAATGCTGTACCAATTGCCCACGCCGCGCCCGCAACCTACATTGCGATTTCCCACCGCATCCACGTCGGTCTTAGTGCCGTCGTGCTTGATCTGGCTGTCATCCTGCGTAGGAAGATCGGCCGGCTTCTGGGGCGGAGCATTTTGCACATCGCTGGCTTTCGGCTGGCCCTTGTCTTGGTCTGGAACCGGAGTTGGCGTTTGCGTTTGAGCTGGAGTTTGTGTCTGACCAGGAGCTTGACCCGGATTCTGCCCGGGCTGCTGTGTTTGCGCCACCGTCCAGGGCACCACACTGAACGCCGCTACCGTCACAGAGAGAGCCAATCGCAATTTCATAAATACCCCTTTGAAACCAACTAATACTCTTAACCCAGATTATACGCCCCGCATGCCCGACGGAACTTTCCCACCTTCAGTTAGAGTCTGCTTTCAGTCCGCCGGGTTATCCGGCATAAAAAGTATCAAGGCGGTTTGCCAACAAAGTGACCTGGCTCCTACGCACCGCCCTTGCCGGATCTCCCGGGCAGTCGTACCATGACCCGTCATCTCTTCTCCAGGAGGATCGCTTGATCGACCGCCGCCATTTCCTGACTTCTGCCGCGACCGGCCTAGCCGCCGCCACCGCCCTCCGCGGAAACCTCTTCGCCCAGCTCGCGAACGCTCCCGCTACACTCCCGGATTCCGCTTTATTCGACAAGAATGAAGACGCTTATTGGTCGGAGATTCGCAAGCAGTTTCTGATTCCTGAAGACGAAATCTACCTCAACAATGGCACGGTCGGCTCCAGCCCTGTGCCGGTTCTGCGAGCCGTTTTCGATGGCTACACCACCACTGAACGCATGGATCAGCAAGACCCCGAAGACTACCCCATCTGGGGCTATGCCGCCTGGAACGAATTCCGCGATCCGCTGGCCGCCTTTGTCGGCTGCCATCGCGATGAAATTGCCCTGCTCCGCAACGCCACGGAAGCTAATAGCTACATTGCCAATGGCATTGATCTTAAAGCAGGGGATGAAGTCTTGATGACCGACCAGGAGCATCCCGGCGGCGAGCATCCTTGGAACCTGAAAGCGAAGCGTTACGGCATCGTGGTCAAGAACGTTAAATTGCCCCGCCCGGTGAAAGACGCTGCGCAGGTTCTCAATCTATTCAATGATGCCATCACCCCACGTACACGCGTCATTTTCTTCAGCCACATCACCACGTTCTCTGGTGTCGTCCTGCCCGCGAAAGAACTCAGTGCGCTTGCCCGCTCGAAAGGCATTCTCTCCGCCGTCGACGGCGCTCACGTCCCCGGCATGATGCGCCTGAACATCAACGACATCGGCTGCGATATGTATTCCGCGAGCCCGCACAAATGGCTGCAAGCGCCCAAAGGCTCGGGCTTTCTCTACGTGCGCGACGAAGTGATCGACCGCCTCTGGAATACGATTGTCACCGAAGGCTGGGACGAGCCTAAGCTCCGCGCCGAACGCTTCCAGCGAATCGGCAGCTCGAACGTGCCCGCGCTCTGGGGATTGCGAGCCTCAATCAAGCTGGCTAATGACATCGGCCTCGACCGCATCGAACCCCGCCATCGCAAGCTCGCCGACTATATTCTCGACGAAATGAAGAAGCGCGGAGCCGAGTCCTGGACTTCACCCGACCCCGCTCTGCGCTGCGCGATTATCACAGTGAATGTGCCACCCGTTCCCCGCATGGATTTAGAAAACTGGATGTGGAAGACCCACAAAATTCGAATCCGCGGCGGAGAACCGAATAAACTGCGGCTTTCGACACCGTACTATTTGCAGAAGAAGGATATTGACCGGTTTCTGGAGAAGTTTGACGCGTACAAGCGGGAGAAGAAGCTGGCGTGAGCACATGACCATGTTAGAATGACCATGTCTTAGAGGAGCCGGTCATGAAGACAATTTCTGCTGCGGAATTTAAAGCTCGATGCCTAACCCTAATGGATGAAGTCAACAGCACCCGCGAGATGCTGGTAATCACGAAACGCGGCAAGCCGGTTGCAAAGTTGGTGCCTGCGGGTAAAGAGCGGGAGTTCATCGGCAGGCTCAAAGGTGTTATTGAGATTGTCGGGGACCTGGATGCCGATCCGCCTGAGGTCTGGGAGTCTGCATTTTGATTCTGATCGATACTCACGCTCTGATCTGGGCCGTAGACGATTACAAAAAGCTTTCGCGACCGGCTGCATCGGCGATCCGTCGAGCTCGACAGGACGGAGGGATAGCGATCTCCGCCATCAGCATCTGGGAAATTTCCTCTCTCTTAGTTAGAGGACGAGTGCGAGCTTACGGTACCTTGGAGGCATCAATTCAGATTTTCCTGGAAGATGTTGCCATACGTCCGATTACTGCCGAAATCTGCGCCCTCGGTGCTCTTTTCCCCGACGACTACTCGCACGATCCCGCCGATCGCATCATCGGTGGCACAGCTCGAGCCGAGGGTCTGACTCTGGTCACACACGATGAGAAAATTCGCAGGAGCTCTCTGCTTAGGACGGTGTGGTAGGGTCACCGAGATTCGTTGTGGAGGTTGTCCATGGGTACAACATTGGGTAGTCCGAGCGAGTCTCCTTATCTCGCCAACTCGGGACGTCTAGCAGACGTTATTGCAGCCATCCAAGTTATGGGAACCTACAAATTTTATAAACTCTCGTTCGAAGGATGGGCAGACCGCATCACCGCGAACAAGAACCAGGCACTATATTGGAAGAACGTTTTCGAACAGCACCCGGAATTCTTCCGGCTTGACGGCGCAAGGGAAAAGGGGAAAAGGCGTCGCTTGTCTGGCGACGCCAGTATCCGAAACGTTTGTCGATCTTGAAAAACGCTTGAGCGTCGAGGAATTCCAATCACTCTCCACCGATCAGAAGAGCCGAGTCTCGCGCGACCCTCTCACACCTGAAGACATAAAGGCGCTCGTCGACACTGCGATCAGCCTGCATTCGAGAGCCCTCGAATCTGAGCACGCACGAAAGTGCGTGGATTCCGCTGGCATCCAGCGCCATCGGAGGGCTATTAGGAGCGATCTTGGGTGCATTTCTCCATACCAAGTAATCAGTCGTAATACTCAAGCCCCAAGTGCGTAATCAGCTCCTCGCCCTTCAAATGCCGCAAAGTATTCTTCAGCTTCATTAACTGGATGAACAGATCGTGCTCCGGATAAAGCCCCGGCACCGTCATCGGAGACTTGAAGTAAAAACTTAGCCATTCCTGAATCCCCAACCCGCACAAATCCGAACAGCGCTTCGCCAAATCCATCAGCAAAACAAGATCGAGTACAATCGGCGCGGCAAGGATCGAATCGCGGCAAAGGAAGTCAACCTTAATCTGCATCGGATAGCCCAGCCATCCAAAAATATCGATGTTGTCCCAACCTTCTTTGTTATCGCCACGCGGTGGATAATAGTTAATACGGACTTTGTGGTACATATCGCCGTACAGCTCGGGGTAAAGATCGGGCTGCAGAATGTGCTCCAGCACTGAAAGCTTCGACTCTTCCTTGGTCTTGAAAGACCCTGGGTCATCCAGCACTTCCCCATCACGATTGCCCAGAATATTGGTTGAGAACCACCCGTTCAGCCCCAACATGCGCGCCTTGAAGCCGGGCGCGAGAATCGTCTTCATCAGCGTCTGCCCGGTCTTGAAATCTTTGCCGCAGATCGGCGCTTCGTTCTTGCGCGAGAGTTCGAGCATCACCGGCAAATCGACCGTCAAGTTCGGTGCGCCATTGGCGAACGGCACGCCCTCCATCAACGAGGCGTATGCATACACCATCGAGGGCGCAATCATCTCGTCGTTCTCGCGCAGCGCCTTTTCAAACGACTTAACCGTCTGGTGCGCCTCGCCGGCAGCAATATAAGATTCTGTCGATCCGCACCACATCGTGACCAACCGGCTCGCCCCGCTGGTCTTCTTAAAGTCGCGGATGTCATCGCGCAACTGCTCGGCCAGGTCCATCTTCGTCTTGCCCTTCTTCACATTCGGCCCATCGATCTTCTTCACGTAATTGTGATCGAATACCGCCGAGCGCGGCGTCACCGTGGAAAGAAACGGCTTCAACTGGTCGAGCAGCCGCTGGTCGAGAACGCCTGCGTTCGATGCCGCTTCGTACATGTTGTCCTCAAAAATATCCCAGCCCGTGAAAACCAAATCATCCAGCCCAGCCAGTGGCACAAATTCCTTGATCTTCGGCGAGCGCCCGTCCGTGCGCTTGCCCAGCCGCACCGTCCCCATCTGCGTCAGCGATCCAATCGGTTTCGCCAGCCCTTTGCGAATGGCCTCCACGCCTGCGACAAACGTCGTCGCTACCGCGCCCATGCCCGGAATCATCACTCCCAACTTGCCTTTCGCCGGTTGCATTGACCCGTTATCTTTTGAACTGCTGTGCGCATTCCCTTCGGACTTCACTTCCATGCGTGGTGCGTTTGTTGGCATTTTTGCGGATTTATTACGTGTCGCCATAATATTGGACGCTTCCTCAGTAAGAATCTGTATGGATGTGCAAACCTTGTATGTTCTCGTATAGGAGTGGAGTTTGGCAAACGGGACGGCCTGAACGCGCAGAAAATCAATTTAACCGTCCCCATGCAGCATCAAGCGGTACCGCGACTCATAAGTCTCGCGCGCGCCTCGCGGCCACCGATGCAACTGATAGATTTTTTGCATTGGACTCTAGCCTGGACATGGGGCACACTGCAATCACTTCGCAACCCAGCTCTGCAGCCGGTCGCGCGAAGCTGATGTTTGCATGCCGGCCGCGCCGTCGGTAATTGCAATTCTCCTGACCTCGTTGTTCTCCATTCAATCTGCGCCCGCTGCACTCGGTAACCGCCGTGTGCGCGATCTCGGACGTGCCACAAAGAACAGGAGACTCCAATGAAATCGATTCGCAACTTTGCCTACGCCGCCGTTCTCACTTTCAGTGCCTTGAATTTCGCACCCAGCCTGGCTTCCGCTCAGGGCGAAGGCGGAAGCTTCACATTGCCACACCAAGTAACTTGGCAAAATGCCCTGGTGCCTGCGGGAGAGTATAGATTCTCCCTCCAACCCATGGGACCTTCGGAAATGCTAACCCTAACCAAATCCACCGGTAAACCAGCGTCGTTCATGCTCTATGCAAAAGACATTGACGTCGATGCTGGTTCCGAGACAGCACGGCTCGTAATTCAGAAGTCGAAGTCCGGAACGAGCTACGTCAGCGCTATGGACCTTCCCCAGTTTGAAGTTACGCTGCATTTCGCGGCGCCCGCAAACTCAGGGAAGGAAGTGGCGGAGATGCGCACCGCTTCGGCCGCAACCTCTGCCCAATAGCCGCTTGGCGCACCGGGAGCAGATCTGCCCAGGCTCTGCTCTCGGTTTTTCATGTTTAAACAATTGAGTGAATTCAAAACGAAAACCAGCGGCAGACAATCCTCACGCCGTAACTTATTCACGGCAAAACTTGCCTTTACGAAGGGCTAGCCGTCCGCGAGTTGCCTTTTACTTCATCGCTCAGAACAATCGCTTCGGCAATTTCTTTCATCGGTTTGCGCTTCTGCCGGCTCTGCCGCTGTAATGCCAGATAGGCTTGTTCCTCGCTCAATCCCAGCTCGCGTTGCAGGATTCCTTTGGCCCGTTCCACTACTTTGCGAGTCTGCAATTGTTCCGACAAATTTAAATTGGCGTCTTCCAGGCGCGCCATCTCGATCTCCGCGCCCACCAGAAATCCTACGGTTGAGATCAACCGGATTTCCCGCCGCCGGTAAACGTGATGTTGCCGATGTTGCAGATTAATCACTCCGACCACTCGCCCCCGGCACATTAACGGCACCGACAAAAATGCCTCGTAACTATCCTCCGGCAGCTCATGAAAAAACTGAAAGCGCGGATCGAGCGCCGCCTTTTCGGAGACCGCCACCGGCTCCTGATGTTCTGCCACCCAACCCGTAATGCCCTGCCCAACGCGCAATTTCAGCCGATCCACCGCATCCGGATGGGGATTTTTCGAAGCTCGCAGAACCAGTTCTTCACCCTCCAAGACATAAATCAGGCAGGAGTCGCACTTCACCAAAGCGGTAGCGAACTCAATCACGCGCGTGAGCACATCATGAAAGCCATCCGCCGTCGCCAGCCGGTTGCCAATCTCGTGCAACAAATCTACATGTAGTTCATCGACTGATATTGAGGAATCCATAGTCAACAGTATGAGCCTTCCCGAGCCCCTGTCTAATTCCAAATTTCAATGACGCCATGCGGAATTTTTCCGCACCTTAGTCACAATCCTTTAACATCTTTCGCGTCAGTCGTGCATCGTTTCAACTCATGCAGAGACAGCCGCCTTCAACTGTCCCGCAAGTGCGAAAGCCAAGCGGCCCATCGAACGCACAGCCCAGCATTCAAGGTTTTGCGTCCAAATCCATATTCTTCACCGGCAAATCCCAATGCCCGTCGAGAATTTCAAACCGCCTCTGCTCTTCGCGCTGGAACGTCTCCTGATCGGGATACATCTGCTTTTGCAGCGCTGCCTCGTCAAACGCCTCATTCGCGACGGTCGCATTCTTGAAAACGATGCTCACACGAAAATCCCAGCGCCCATCTTCAGCAACGTGGTAGCGCGGCTGATCCATCCACACTTTCACAATCCGCCCTATCTCGGTTTCCTTTTTGAGCACAGGATAATGATTTTTCTTAAATAGCCTCAGGAATTCATCCGCATGGCCCCACTTTGCTTTGTAGTAATACTCGACCACGAAAGGCTTGTCGGCAGGTGCGCCCGCGGTCTGCGCCCCGGAAACAATGGGGAGAACCATAGCGAAGAAAAGCAGCGATGCGAAAACACGGGACATTCGAAGCACAGAAGCCTCCTTGTGAGTTTCACCTTGTACACTAACAAAAACGGTTGAGGCAAAGCATCGACGCGGAGAAAGCAAAATTGGAAAGCGACGAACAAGACATCTTAAAGCTCTTTGAGGATGGCGACCGTGCCTTAATTGGCTCAGACGAGGCCGAACTCTCGCGGATCTACGCCGACGACTATATTCAATACAACGAATCCGGCGATGCCTCAACCAAGCAGGATCTAATACAAAAATTAAAGTCCGGCACGATTCGCTACCTGTCCATGAACTCCACTGGGCGACGGGTTCGCGTGCTCAGCGACGAACTGGCTCTTGTACATGGCTCCGAAGAAGACGACGTTGAGCAAGGCGGACAGCGCTTTCCTGTCAGCTACATCTACATGGATGTTGTTGTGAAAAGGGATGGCAGATGGCAGATTGTGGCTTCTCAGTTGGCGAGACAATGTAGCCGCTAAAAGCTGATGACTTTAGCTCTGAGTTCGCATCCGGTTCTGCCAGTGACTCCACACAAAATAGGCCACCCCCGCCACCAGCATCACTCCAATCACCGCATCGAACTTGTGAAAATATTTCCCCAGCCCGCGCCAGTTCTCGCCAAGCTTCATTCCGAAATAAGCCAACGCAAGGCACCACGGCCACGACCCCAAAAATGTGTAGATATGAAACCGTCCGCGCGGCATACGCGCCACCCCGGCAGGCAGCGCAATGAAAGTTCGAATCACCGGCAAC
The DNA here is from genome assembly GCA_963818235.1 of uncultured Acidobacteriaceae bacterium. Classification (GTDB taxonomy): domain Bacteria; phylum Acidobacteriota; class Terriglobia; order Terriglobales; family Acidobacteriaceae; genus Sulfotelmatobacter. The sequence goes on along the minus strand of CAWFRI010000002.1, from coordinate 186,216 downwards.
AGCCGCCCGATAAAAACCGCCAGATATCCCCATCGTAGAAAAAAACGGTCGGCCCATTCCAGTTCCCGCCGTCCCATCAGAATCCAGCGCCCGTAGCGCTCCACCAGAGGCCGCCCACCGTAACATCCAATCTCATACGCCACCAGCGACCCCAGGTTGCAGCCGATCGCCCCAGCCGTCGCTACCCACAGCAACTTGAACGTGCCGGTGAAAACCAGATATCCGGCAAACGGCATGATCAATTCCGAAGGCAACGGAATGCACGCCGACTCAATAGCCATCAGCAGCATAACTCCCGCATAGCCGGTTGTGCTAATTACGGAGTTAATAAACAGGAAGATAACAGCCAGAAGTTTTTCAGTCATGAAAGAAAGCGGTTCTCAAAATCCTTCGTTCCCGGATTTGGAACTGAGCTAGTGTATCGGAAACCTTGAGGATGGAAGCGGCTCGGCTAGAACGAACCTTCCTGGGTAAACGTATATCCGGGAAGCGCCGCACCTTGCGGACTCTTTGTTACCTTGATGCGGACGGTAGGCGCGTCCGGGGCCGTAATCCCCGCCGGCCTGAGCATGGCGTACTGTGTAAACACCTCGCTGTATACCTTGGTGACCAGATAATCCTGGCCATCGGCGTCGCTGCGCCACACTTGCCCGAGTTGGATGGAATTGACGGCCATTGCGCGTGCTGTTGCGACCACGAGAATACTTCTAGAGACTACCGGGAGCGGCGGAGACCGTCAATCGCCACGGAAGTTACCGAGGGACTAGGGCGAAGAGCGCAGGCCAGCCTCTTACTGAGGACAAACTTAAGATTTCAGCGTACTTCAAGGATTCCATCTGCGGCGCAGCACCGGGTTTAGCACAGACCAAAGGCCCCTTCCCCTTGAAAGAGAATCCCTTGAGCTCAAATTCCTTAGGATCTGGGTCAACAAGCTGTATATCGTAAAGTTCTACGATTTCGTGCGTGCGCGCACCCGAAAACTCGAAGATATTGTCTTCCTTAATGTGCAAACCATACTTTGCGGAGTCGTACGCTTTCCCAATCAGACGTTTCTGCCCCTCAGCGATCAAGTACGCGGGATGGATGAGGCAAGGAAGTCCGTTTACCGTCTCTTCACCCAATGCACTCTTGGTACCCGCCAGGTATTCTAGATATGGCCCGTCGGGCAGGTCGCTAGTTCCACTGCCTCGTGATTTTCGTAGTTCAGTTGGTAAATCTTACGTCGGCTGTAGTCCTCGAACTGGCCGGATCGAATCTCAGTGTCGCTCCTTTGGCTAGAGTACGTCTGGGTTATTGTCGAACCATCGGAGTTTCGCAGATATCTACCGAGCGTTTCGGAGTGGCTAATTACATTCCCTTGCGAATCCAACACGTCGCGAACGGTCCGTCGCTTGGCTACTATAGGCGTAATCTGCGCCTGGGATAAAACCACGCCCATGGTTGCGGAGACGATCAAGCAAAGTGCAATCGCTCTCATCGCAGAACCTCACTGCTAAGAAATCTTCAATCTCGCTGCGCTATGCACAGGCGCAGCATCCCACGGTTACATAATAATTATTGCCGTCAGGATCGCTAAATACCCTTCGATTTTCGAACATTCTCCCCCCCACTATCAAGTACGTCAAGAAAATTCCGTATCCTGACGCCTCGACTGCAACCGTCTTGGAAGCGGGATTTTTTCGCCGCCACGGCTCTGCTAAGATGTTGCCCTCATGCCTCGCGGCCAAACTCCCCGCCAGCCCGCCCGTATCGGTCGACAAGACCGTGTACAGCAACCGCTTCCGCCCGAGAAGACAAAGCCGGATAAGCTGAGCGGCAAAGCCGCTAAACGGCGACAGAATGCAGACCACGGCGCAAGCCGTGCGGTAATGCCTTCAAAAGACAGATCGGCCCCGCAAGGGCGAAAGAAAATCGCCACCGGTTCAGCGACGCCAAACGCCTACAATCCCCTCGCTCCCAACCGCATCTCCGAAATCCTGAAGCGCCTCGATCAACTCTATCCCGACGTCAAATGCGCCCTCACCCATGCCAGCGCATGGGAACTACTTGTCGCGACCATCCTTTCCGCTCAATCGACCGACGTAAATGTAAATCGTGTCACCCCACAACTCTTCCGCAAATACCCCACGGTGGAAACCTTCGCCGCTCTTACGCCAGAGCAACTCGAACCCGACGTCCGCTCCACGGGATTCTTCCGTAACAAATCGAAGTCTGTTGTGGGCGCAGCCAAAAAAGTTGTCGCGGACTTCGGCGGCCAGGTTCCACTTAACATGGCGGACCTCTTGACCCTGCCCGGAGTCGCCCGCAAAACCGCCAACGTGGTGCTCGGCTCGTGGTTCAAAATAGCCGAGGGTGTGGTCGTGGATACTCACGTCCACCGCATCTCGCGCCGCCTCGAACTCACCACGAACACTGACCCGCAGAAAATCGAACAGGATCTAATGCGCATTATCCCGCGCGAAAAATGGATTCTCTTCTCCCATCAGATCATCTGGCACGGCCGCAAACTCTGCATCGCCCGCAAACCCAAATGTGTGGATTGCTCGCTGGAAACCCTTTGCCACGCCGCCGATAAGACCTGGAGCACTGTGGAAATGCACCAGGGCGCGAGAGCCTGAGGAGGGATTCGTGCCACTGCCAAGGGGACTTGATTCGATTGCCGGGGCACAGGAACTTTACGACTGGTTCGGATACTGGCCTGGCTTCCATGATGCGGAGATCCTCAGTTTCCGTTTGGGCATTGGCGAGCCGTCTTCTCTGGTCGTCCACACTTGGGAAATGACAAATAAAATAAACGCACAAGGCTTCTACGAGCTAACGAAACATGTTGTCGTGGAATTCGCTCTGCAAGACATATCCAACGTGAATCTTGGGGACTTGTGGGAACGCAGCATCTTCTCGACCTTGGCGCGGGAAAAACCGAACACGGCTTCCAGCTGGATTTTTCCCGCTGCTTACGGCATCTACGGAACCATTGAGGCGCAAGGGCTGTCCCTGCGCCTCACGCCTGGGAAGCCAAAACCTGCGCCTTCGTCTAATCATAAGCAAGTCAATTCGTGAACTGCTATAATGGTCACTGAGGTGACCACATGCGAATCAGCACTGTGCGCGAGTTTCGCGACCGCGCTACGACCTTGTTTCGCTCCGACGATCCGATTTTGGTGACGCGGCGGGGCAAGGTGGCCGGAATCTTTCTGCCGTGGCGGGAGGCTACTTTGCCCGTGGATTTTAAACGCGAACTGTTCGCCATGCTCTCCACGGAAATCGCCCATCAGTTGAAGAGAAAACGGGTAAGCGAAAAGGCGGTCCTGCAGGATTTCGAGCGCTGGCGAAAGGGACGCCGTGAACCTGGCCGCCGACGCTAACGTCCTTTTATCGGCGCTAATTGGCGGACGGGCCAGGCTGCTCCTTACTCATCCTCAGGTTCGCGAGGTCTTTACCACGTGGCACACCTTCGCTGAGGTCGAGGAGTATACTCCGGTTCTGGCCAAGCAGAAGCGCCTGCCCTCCGACATCCTGCTTTTGGCAATGGCTGCTCTGCCGGTAACGATTGTAGACCGTGCCCAGTATGCCAAAAGCATCGCCGACGCAACAAAGCGCATCGGCCGCCGCGACCCCGAAGACATCGAACTCCTGGCGCTGGCTCTGCACCTCCAAATCCCCATCTGGTCGAACGACCGGGACTTCGAGCTGCTAAATGTTGACTTGTTCACCACCGAAGGCTTATTGCGCCATCTTCGCGTCATTGAGTAGCATGACTTTACGATGCGCTGCGCACACAAGATGAGACTCGTAATCCCCGCTCCCGGTTCTTCTTCCACCGTCGCGGTTCTGAATCGAGTGCGCACTCTCGCACTCTTTGCTATCGTCATACTCATGAGCACAGTTGTCGCAGAAAACCTTCCAGCCCAGACTCTTCCCGTCCCCCAAGCCTTCACTGATCCGAAAAAAATCGCCTCCAAGCCCAACGCGCAAGTCGAACCCAAAAGCCTCACTATCGAAAAACTCTACATGACGCGCCAGGTCGGCCGTCCCACCTGGTCACCCGACGGAAAGCAGATCGCCTTCGTCTCCAACATGAGCGGACGCAACAACCTCTGGCTCGTCCCTGCCGAGGGAGGATGGCCCGTGCAGCTCACCGTCAGCGACCAGCGCCAGACCGCACCCGCATGGTCCCCCGACGGCAAATGGATCGCCTATCAGTCCGACTACGACGGTGATGAGCAGTGGGACATTTTTCTGGTTTCGCCCATGACCGGTAAAGTTGTAAACCTCACCAGCACCCGCGAAATCGCAGAGAGCGATCCCACATGGTCGCCCGACGGCCGCTACTTGGCCTATCTCGTGAAACCGAAAACATCGGCGGCGCACGAAATCGACATCTATGACACGCTGATGCGCGAAGTAAAACACCTCACCACCAACACGCCGCAGGATAAAGGCAACTACAATCCCATCTGGTCGAAAGACGGGAAGTACATCGTCTATACGCAGGAGCAGGCCAAGGGCACGGATTCGAACATCTTCATCGCAGACGTAGCAACCGGAAAAAGTACGCTACTTACGCCGCATGAAGGCGAGCAGCGCTACTCTGGCAATGACATTTCTCCCGATGGCAGACACATCTTGCTCACTTCAAACGCCGCCAACTGCTACGAAAACATCGGCCTCCTGGACATTTCCACAAAGCAAATCAAATGGCTCACCCATGACAAATGGGAAATCCGCGGCGGCGAATTTTCTCCGGATGGCAAGCACATCACATTCAGCGCCAACGTAGATGGCGATGAAGATATCTACCTGTACGATCTCGCCACCGCCAAATCCACCGCTCTGCCCATTCCGAAAGGCGTGAACGAGCCCGCCGGCGGTCATTCCGCATTCACCAAAGACGGCGCGCACATGCTTTACAACCACAACGGCCCCACCGCTCCCGGCGATCTCTGGGTCTATACCCTCGCCACCGGCAAGTCACATGAAATCACACACTCGCTTGTCGCTGGAGTTAACTCTGTAGATATGGTCGAGCCCTACCTTGTCCACTATCCCAGCCGCGACGGCAAGTGGACCATCTCCGCGTTCCTCTACGTCCCCTTCAACATGGCGCGCAACGGGCAGAATGCAGCCATCGTCTACATTCACGGCGGCCCCACGTCCCAGACCATGAATTCGTTCAACCGCTTCGTTCAATACGCGGCGAATCAGGGTTACATGGTGCTTGCGCCGAACTATCGCGGTTCGACCGGCTATGGCAAAGAATTCCAACAGGCGAATTTATTCGACATGGGCGGGGGCGATTTGCAGGACGTTCTCGCCGGAGTCGATTGGATCAAACAAACCGGCCATCTCGATCCCAAAAAGATTGCCGTCATGGGGGGCAGCTACGGCGGCTATCTCAGCATGATGTCGGTCACCAAAGCTCCGGATGTCTGGGCGGCAGGCGTGCCCATCGTCCCCTTCGTGAATTGGTTCACCGAAATCGAGAATGAAGACCCTGTCTTACAGCAATCTGATCTCGCGACTATGGGCGACATAGTAAAAAATAAAGTGCTCTACGAAGACCGCTCGCCCATTAATTTCATCGATCAGATTAAGGCTCCGCTTTTGTTGCTAGCGGGAGGCCACGATCCGCGCTGTCCGAAATCAGAAACTCAACAAGTAGTTGACGCCATCAAGAAACGCGGCGGAACGGTCGATTACAAGATTTATGAAAATGAAGGCCACGGCTTTGCGCGCGTCGAAAATCAAATCGACGCCTACAAACGTGTGGCGGACTTTCTGCAAGCCCACGTCCCGCCGGCGGATTGCAGTTGTTCGCTGACGGAGTAGCTAGGTTCGGTCAGCCATCGCCAACTCAATCGCTTTGACGAGTCCCGGGATGGTAAATTCTTTGGCGGCAACATCCACATCCAAGCGCATCTCACGCAGAGTGGAAGAAGTGACCGGGCCAATCGAAGCGAGACGTATCCCGTCCAGCTTCGTCGGGCGCGAGCCGAGCAAGTTTACGAAGTTACGTACGGTCGACGAACTAGTAAAGGTCACCACATGCGGCCGTCGCCGGGGATCGGCCAGCGCACTCCGCAACCGGAAGCGCGAAGATTGCGGCACTATCGTTTCATATGCTTCCACCACATCTACCAGCGCCCCGGCTTTTCGCAGTTCAGCGGGAATCACGTCTCGCGCGACTTTAGCCCGCACCAGCAGCACTCGTTTCCTATTTACTCGCCGCCGCAGGCTACGCACCACCGACTCCGCCACATATTCCTTGGGTACAACATCTACCTTGATGCCGTGCTGCTCGATCGCTCTCTTCGTCGCCGGGCCGATAGCCGCGACGCGCAAATGCTGAAGGTTCGTTTTCCGCAGCTTCAATTTCGCCAACCGTTCCCACATCGCATCCACGCCATTCACGCTGGTTAGGATGAGCCAGTCGTAAGCGGCAAGATTTTTCAGCGCAGCGTCTAACCCTTCAAAACTCCGCGGCTTACGGATTTCGATAAACGGAATTTCAATTACCGTCGCTCCCAGCTTGCGCAATTCTTCCGATAGCGCCCCAGCCTGATGACGCGCCCGTCCCACCAAAATTCGAACGTCCTTCAGCGGCAGGGCGTCAGCACCGCCGCTTGTATTCCTCTTCACTCGCCTTCCTTTTTCAGGCTAACGTTTCCCAGTCGCTGTTCTTTCATCATGCGCGCGACACCCAATACGGCCGTGTCGTCGGATGTTTCCAACGAAACAATCACATTCGCCTGATCCTGCCGCGTCCGGTTCTGGCTCAGCTTGAACTTACCTTCAATCTTCGTGGCAACAATTTCAAAGCCCACAATTTGCCGCAACATGTTCTCCCGATACTTCTGGCTTAACTCTTCCCACTGCAAGCGATATGCCGGCTCGAAGGTTTCCATAAGCTCTTCCAGCATCGCGTGCACATCCTGTTCCGAGTCGAAGATGCGCGCGTTCCCGTACACATGCGCCGCAGCGTAATTCCACGTGGGAACGCTCTCCCGCGCTCCATAGTTAGTCGGCGAGATATAAGAATGCGGCCCATGAAAAATGATTAAGCATTCAGCCTGCTGCTCGAGATATCGCCAGTGCGGATTCGCCTTCGCCACATGCCCATGGAAAACGATTCTCTTTTCTTCCGTCCGCACGAACAGCGGCAGATGGGTGGCGAATGGTCCCGCATCGGTAGAAGAAATCAAAATCGCGAAAGGATTCGCTCGCATGAACGCGACTGCATCCGCATCGTGGCGTACACGAAAATGTTCAGGGATGTACATGCTTCACTTCTGTTACCTTTCCGCCGGAATCTATGGCGCCTTCTTCCGCACGTGTAGAACTTTTTCCACTTCCGCAATCACAAGCCCGCATTCATCTTTCACTTCCACGGTAAAGATTGGCTCATACTTGGGCAGTGTTATCAGTTTCTCGCGAATGTCGTCGATCTGGCTATCCGACAATCGAAATTCAGCGCGCACCGTTCCCTTGCCCGGCTTGCGATAACGAATCGTCGCAGCTTTATCCCACACAATGTAATCGCGGCCCAGGTTCGCCATCAGCATCAGCATATAGAAAGCGTCGGTCATAGCGAAAAGCGATCCGCCAAACTGCGTGCCTACGTAATTCGCATTCCACCAACGCAGCTTCATCTCAACATCAACCGCTTTCATGTCGGGAGCAATGCACTTCACACGAATTCCCGCGCCTAAGAACGGCGGCCAGAAGTTTATCCAGCGGCGCAGTGCGTGCGAACTTTTCGTGCCGCCAAGAAGTTGCAGGAGAACGCTGCCGCTCTTCATGTGAGCTATCTTATCGGCTAAGGCTGCGGCGGGACAGCCAGTCCGCGCCCATAGACCGCATCGAGGATTTCGTCGCCGCCGCGGCGCCGCAACGTTTCACCGACGGCGTTGCCGAGCGCTTCAGGATCGCCGAGATCGCCATCGCGTGATTCGCGAAGAAGCTTCGACCCGTCAGGGTCGGCAACGATGGCCTCGAGATGCAGGCGGCCATCGCGGTCGTCTTTGAGAACTTCCGCAAAGGCGCCAATCGGAACCTGGCAGCCTCCGCCAAGCCGGTTGAGCAGCGCCCGCTCGCACGTAGTAGCGGCACTGGCGGCTGGGTCGTTCAAGAATTTTATATGGTGACGCATGGCCGCATCGCCCAAACGGATTTCGATGCACAGAGCCCCCTGCCCGGCAGCCGGACACATGATTTCAGTCGGAATGATCTGCTTGACCAACTCAGTCTTGCCCAGGCGCTTCAATCCAGCCGCCGCCAGGATGATTGCGTCATATTCACCCTGTTCGAGTTTCCGCAGACGCGTATCGACGTTGCCGCGCAGGGGGTGAATGTCGAGATCAGGACGGATAGCCTTGAGTTGCGCCTGTCGGCGCAGGCTGGACGTTCCTACACGCGCACCCTGCGGCAGATCCTCAACCTTTGAATACAGCCGCGAACAGAAAGCGTCCCGCGGGTCTTGGCGCTGGGTGATGGCGGCGATTTCGAATCCCGGAGGAAGCTCCGTGGGCAGGTCTTTCAACGAATGCACGGCGAGATCGATGCGTCCGTCGGCGAGGGCTTCTTCGATTTCTTTCGTGAACATCCCTTTCGTACCGACCATCGCAAGAGCAACATCGGTGATCTTGTCACCAGTGGTATGGATGATTTCAATCTCGACCTCATGGCCGCGCGCACATAACAGCGCAGAGACGTGATTCGCCTGCCAGAGGGCAAGCTGCGAACCGCGCGACCCGATGCGGAGTTTGGCCATCAGCGGCGCGTCCCATCTTCTTTCTTGCTGGAAGCTTCTCCGCGCCCAGCCTGCGAAGCCGCCCCTTTCTCTCTCTCTTGCAGATTAAACAACCTCCGCACCACATCAATCACAGTCGTCACCTCCGCCTCTCGCGCCGCGGTTTTCAGCGTCGTGATCGGAGTATGCATAACTTTGTTGATGATCCCTCGCGTCAGCGCTTCGACAGCCATTTCCTGTTCCGGCGTCAGAGCACCCATGCGCCCCCGCACGCGATCGATCTCCGCCTGGCGGATGGTTTCCAGATGATCCTGCAAGCTTACAATCGTTGGTACCACATCGAGCGTATGCAGCTTCGCTTCGAAGCGCTCGACTTCGCTGCTGATGATCGCTTCGGCGAGTTCGGCTTCGTGACGGCGGTCTGCAACATGGCTGCTCACGGCCTGCTGCAAGTCATCCATGTTGTAGGCAAAAATGCCGTCGAGCTTCGCCATCTCAGGCGAGACGTCCCGCGGCACGGCAATGTCGATGAAGAACATCGGCTTGTTCTTGCGGCGGGATAGAAATTGCTCACCGTGCTCGCGCCGGAAAATAGCGTGCGGCGCGCCGGTCGAGGTGATCACGATATCGGCGCGATCGCAGGTGTTGTAAAGATCGTCGAACTTGATCGCCTGACCGTTGAATTTTTGCGCCAGTCCAATGGCGCGGTCGTAAGTGCGGTTGGCCACAAAAATAGATGCGCACCCATGCGCCATCAAATGGCGGGCGGCTAGTTCGCTCATCTTTCCTGCGCCAACAATGAAAACACTCTTACCTTGCAATGTTCCGAAAATCTTCTTAGCCAATTCCACCGCAACCGAAGCAATGGAAACCGACGACGATCCCACGGCTGTCTCGGTGCGCACTCTCTTAGCAACCGCAAATGCACGGGTGAAAAGCTGATCAAGTTGCCCTCGCACTGAACCAACGGCGCGCGCCGTAGCGTAAGCTTCTTTCACCTGCCCAAGTATCTGCGCCTCACCCACCACCATCGAATCCAGGCTCGACGCCACCCGGAAGATATGCCGCACCGCATCTTTTTCTCGGAACTCGTACAAATGCGCATCGAGCTCGGCCGCCGTTAAATGAAAGTGATCGTGCAGAAAACCGCGCAGGTCGGCCGATCCATTGCTGGTATGCGTAACGACTTCCACCCGGTTGCAGGTGGAAAGAATCATTCCCTCTTCAATCCCCGGCTGCGCCGTGAGATCGCGGCAACAGTCTGGCAGCTTCGAATCCGGAATCGCCAACCGCTCCCGCACTTCAAGCGGAGCGCTGGTGTGATTCACGCCGATGAGCTGATATCTCATGAAGCCGCAAACCTGTGAATGGTCGAAAAGTAATTCGCGGCCCAGGCCACAATTGCCGCCACGAAAGCAAACGTCGCCAGCACCGCCGCGCGCCGTCCTCGCCATCCCGAATTCCAGCGCGTGAATACCATGATCATGTACACGGCCCACATCAAGATCGAGAGCAGAATCTTAGGATCTGCAAAGTCGATGTGTCCGTAGGTCGACATGGCCACAATCGAGCCGGTAATCAAACCAAGGGTCATGAACGGAAATCCAAGCAGCAAGGAGCGGTACCCGATCTGGTCGATCACTTCGAGCGCAGGCAAAAAAGAAATCAGGCTGCTCGGTTTCTTCGCCTTCAATCGCCGCTCTTGCAGCAGGTAAAGCAGGCTCGCCCCGAAGCTGAGCACCAGCGCCGCATATCCCGTGAAAATCAAAATGATGTGAGCGATCAGCCATCCCTTGTGCTGGACGAAAGATGTCAGCAGCACTGGCTGCTCGTCGATGGCAGCCACGAACGTCAGAAAAAAAACAATCGGGAAGACGACCACGCCGGGCGAAGTGGTCTGATAAATAGCATAGATGATCATGAAAAACGTCATCGAAAGGAAGGCGAGCAGCGATTCCCCATTGTGCACCGAGGCCCAAACCACGTGCCCGGATAGAAACAGTTCTGTCAGAGAGACAAAATGGAAGACCATGCCCAGGCTGGCCGCGTGCAGCGCGATTCGGCTGAACAGTTCGCTGGTCCGGGTGAGCGCAAAAAAGGCATAGATCAGCCCGATAAAGTAACACGCCAGCGCGAAGCGAAGCCAAAGCAATGACATAAGCTAGGTAAGTATCAGAGTCCGCAGAGTTTATTGCAAGTCAGAGCAAGCCATGTCGGTTGCTTGCCGGTCGAGTTCCGAACCCCAGGCCCCCACGCATTATATTCTGCACAGAAAAGGCAGGCTGAGGAACGGTAAGATCACGGTGCAAGTTGATCTGGTCGCTCCGCCTTATTCCACCCCCAAACTCGTCAGCCCTTCCTCCAACCCTGCCGCATCAATTACCAGCCGCCGTCCCTCCGCCATCACATTTCCCAGCTCATCAAACGCTCGGAACAGCCGTAATTTTGCGGCGGCGTACTGTTCCGCTTCGGTCAGAGGACGCGCATGAACTGTCGTCCAACCCGTCACCACTTTTTCCGGCAGGAACACGCTCACTGCATACGTCAGCTTCCGGTCGGAAGTTACGTCGAAAACAAATTCCGTGGCTGGGGCCTCGGGATCGTTAGCCAGCGCAGCCCGCTTGCCTACAAAATAATACTGGTAGACGTATCCCTGCGTTCCCGCGTAGGTCTTAAGTCGGCGGAGGGTCATGCCGACATTATGAACGTCCGGTCGAACTTTGTCGTCTCCCTGTGTTCCTCATAAGAAAGAGCTCAGGCCGCTCTACTAACCTATCTCTTTGATTCTCCGGCATGATTAAGTTTTTCTGTGGGATTCGCCGATATCTCCCTTGAGTGCCTTACTCCATCCCAAATTTCAAATGATCAACCACTGGCAATGGATTACCATTGACGCGCTAATTCTCCTCTTGATCTATGCGGAAATCCGCGTCTACCTTATCCGTCGCGAGTCGAAGAAGCGCGAAGAGTTATTCCAGATTGTGACCGAAAATGCCGCCGACATGATCGCGTTGGTCGACGTGAAGGGCAATCGCCTCTACAACAGCCCCGCCTACAAACGCATCCTCGGCTACTCCGCCGCGGAGCTCGGAGAAACTTCGGCCTTCGATCAGATCCACGCCGACGATCGTTTCAAAGTGCTGGAAGCGGCCCGCGAAGCTCGCAGCACCGGCATCGGAAGGAAGCTCGACTACCGCATCCGCCACAAAGACGGTACCTGGCGCGTCCTGGAATCGATCGCCGGCACCATCCGCGATACGAAAGGCGACGTGGCTAAACTCGTCATCGTCAATCGCGACATCACCGACCGCAAACGCGCCGAGCAGCAAGCCGAGCACAATTCTTTTCATGACGGCCTCACTGGATTGCCCAACCGCCGCCTTTTCCTAGACCGCCTGCAACAGTTATTCGAACGCGCTCAGCGCAACCACGAATCACAGTATGCCGTGTTGTTCGTCGATTTAGACGGTTTCAAAGGATTCAACGACACCATGGGCCCCGCAGTCGGCGACCAGGTGCTGGTTGAAATAGGCCATCGTATCGACACTGTCCTCCGGGATGAGGACACAGTCGCACGGCCGCAAAATCAACTCACTACCAGGAATGCTGTCCTCTCCAGAATGGGTGGAGATGAATTTACCATCCTGCTCGAAGGTGTCACCGATCCCAGCGATGCCATGCGAGTTGCCGATCGTATCCTCCCTCTCGTAGCCGAGCCATTTGTCGTGCAAGACCGCGAAATTCGCACCTCCGCCAGCATCGGCATTGCAGTGAGCGCTACTACGCACACGCGCGCCGAAGATCTTCTCCAGGACGCCGATGTCGCCATGCGCCGCGCCAAATCTCTCGGGGGCTCCCGTTGCGAAGTGTTCGATGAGGCCATGCATACCCGCGCTGTAAACCGCCTCAAGCTCGAAGCCGAACTCCGCGAAGCCATCGCCGGGCGCCAGTTCCGTGTCCATTACCAGCCCATCGTGCAACTTGCAAGCAGACAAATCGTAGGATTCGAAGCCCTCCTGCGCTGGCACCATCCCCAGCAGGGCTTGATTTCGCCCGATCATTTCATCGCCGCCGCCGAGGACTCCGGCCTGCTCTATGCCACCGGCCACTGGCTGATCCTCGAAGCCTGTAAGCAGTTGCAAGCCTGGAAGAACAACCATTCCTCCATGCCGGATGTGAACATTAGCGTGAATATCTCGGCCAAGCAGTTTGCCGATGCCCGCTTTGTCACCGAACTCCAAGCGGCCATTCGCGAGACCGGGGTCGGTCCAACACGCCTCCAGCTTGAAATGACGGAAGCCGTCGTCGCCAGCGATCCCAAACTCTCCGTTACCGTCCTCTCCTATCTCAAGCACCTCGGCGTCGGAGTAATCCTCGATGATTTTGGAACCGGAAATTCTTCGTTAAGCGGATTGCGTCTCTTCCCTGTGGAAGCCCTTAAAATCGACCGCTCCCTGATCAGCGGAATGCTGGCTGACCGCGGAACCTCCGACATGGTCGAGCTGATCATCCTGTTGGCTCACAAGCTGAAAATAAAAGTCATCGCCGAAGGCATTGAATCCGTAAAGCACTGGGATCACCTCCGTGAGGTTGGCTGTGACCTGGGGCAAGGTTATTTTTTCTCACATCCACTGGAACCCGAAGCCGCGGGCAAGCTTCTGAGCCAGCGTGGTCAGCTTCCACAAGCCGCCGGAGCGGGAGCGTAATCAGTCGGATTCGGATTCCATTCCCCATCTCTCTCGAAGAATGTCTATACTCTCTTGTCTGGTAGAAATTCGTGCTCAATCCCAGCGCCAGCCACATTCGTCGTGCGAGTTGGGCCGTCACTGGCCTGGAAGCCGGAGCCGCGTTGTTTACCGGCGGTCTGACTCTTCTTTACCTCAATCCGTTTTGGCATTTCGACGAAAGCGGCTTCTTGGATTGGCGCGTGCACTGGTGGAATGCCACTGGCGAAATACTCATAGCTACGGGCCTTCTCACCGAAGCGTTAGCCTTGCTCGGATCGCTGGCGGTAATCGTCTCCCGCGGTATCAGCCGCCGGACTTGGCCTTACACGGTGGCCTGCCTATTGGTCTTCGGGGCCGTGGTCTGGATCATACCTTCCGGCCTCACTCGTGATCTGGATGCCCACTTTGAATGGAATGTCGCCGACGGCTTCAACGTTTTCCGTTTGCAAACATTGGACGACGCCTCCGCCGTGTGGCACCCGTTAGAAAACTCAACCCTGCGGTGGATGGTTGAAATCCAGCTTCAGCCGCTTCTGCGCGGTTATTTCAAGCTAAACGACTGGCAGAAAATGAATGGCGATGTCAACGTTAAGGTTGCCAGAATCATTCCCATCGCATGGCCCGTAGCCTTGGGCAGCGGCGGAGAAACCCTCGAAGATCCCGACCAAACTGCCTTAATGCGCGCCGCCGTACTGGAAGACCTGAAAACAGTGAAGGAACTGCTGGCAGACTCTGCCGGAAGCAAGATAAATTCTCCGGACGCCAATTCTTTAGGCGTGGATTCCCTAGACCAAGGCGGCCAGTCCGCCCTGATCCTCGCCTGCCAAAACCCCAAAACAAATCCCGAAATCGTCAAGGCTCTACTCGCAGCCGGAGCCAACGTAAACCTCCGCAGCCGCAGCGGCTATACGGCTCTCACCTGGGCGCAAACCCGCAATAACGCTGAAGTCAGCCGCATCCTGCGCCGTGCCGGCGGCAAACCCTAAGCGGGACGCGCCTCACCCATCGATCTTTGCCTCCCGCAACTGCTTCACCGCAGTCTCCGAACTTACCGGCGAATAGTAAACTTCCTTAAAAGTATAGGATCGCGCCTTCGTCGCCAGCACCGGCATAATCTCAATGTGCCAGTGATAATCCTCATCAATCGTCTTCCAGTAACCCAATGTTCTCGAAGGATGCAAACTATTCGGAGAGGTGTGCAGCACCAGATGAAATCCTTCCGTCAGAGCGCGAATCCGCTGCAATGTCCGTCGCAAAAGTGCAGCAAGATTCGTCCTTAATCCCGGCTTCGATAGGCCCGTGCGTTCGAAAGATGCCTCATGATTGCGCGACAGAATCCAGGTCTCGTACGGAACCCGTGGAGCATACGGCCCAATCGCCACGTAATCGCCGCGTGCCTCAATTACCCGCGCCGCCTGCCGCTCCTCCTGATTGAGAATGTCGCAGAAGACACAGCGCTCCTTCGCCTGATAATATTCGCGTCCCGCCCGCAATTCGTAAAGCACGCGCCGCGGCACAAACATCGTGGCCGTAATCTGCGAAGTGGGATGGCTGAACTCCTGTCCGGCGCCAGTCCCGTAATCCTTGTACAGGCTCACGTATTTAATCCGCGGATCGTGTTTCAGGTCAAGAATGCGCTCCGCCGCCAGCCGCAAAAACTGCCCAATCTCCTCATCGCTCGCATTCCAAAGCTGGCGGTCATGCCGGGGATTCTCCACCAGCACCTCATGCGCGCCCACCGAACTCATGCGGTCATAAATCCCGTCGCCGCGCCGCCCCGGCTCGCCTTCAATGTGATAAAGCGGCGTAGGATGCACCATCGACCGCGCTGACCACCCCAACGAACTTGGCACTGCCGAGATGACTTGCGTTGCCTCAGGCGAATCCGGGCAGAAGCGGCAGGCGCTCTCGGGACGAGGCCCATTTTCCGTGGGCTCGTCTCCCGTCATTACCCAGGACCGGGTGATGGGATCTTTGCGGAGTTCCATGTAGTAGGTAAACACTCCGGGAGAATCCGCGTCAACTAGGATTTGCCCCGCGCTCACAGGGCGGCGCAGAATCGGGACGATCAGCCTTTGTTATAATCCGCGCCAAGCCCACGATTCAGATTAAAACCATAATTACGCAATGACCGAGCCTTCCACTCCGCTGATGCGGCAATATGCCGCCGTCAAGAAAGATCATCCCACCGCCCTACTTTTTTTTCGTCTGGGAGACTTCTACGAGCTTTTTTTCGATGACGCCATCTTAGCTTCCAAAGAACTCCAAATCACGCTCACCTCGCGTAACAAAGAAAAAGGTATCGCCGTCCCAATGTGCGGAGTGCCGCACCACGCCGCCGAAGGCTACATCGGAAAACTCATCCGCAAAGGTTTCAAAGTCGCCATCTGCGAGCAGATGGAAGATGCGAAGCTGGCGAAGAAACTCGTGCGTCGCGAAGTCACTCGTGTCGTCACTCCCGGCACCGCCGCCGATTCCTCCCTCGGTTCCGACGAAAATAATTTCCTCGCTGCCCTAGCGCAGGTTGGCGAGCGCGTAGGTTTCGCCGCCCTGGATCTTTCCACTGGGGAGTTTCGTGCCACCGAATTCTCCGGCGGATCCGCCTTGCGCCGCGTCCAGGAAGAGCTAGAACAACTACGGCCTAAGGAATTGTTATACGGCTCCGCCGCTCCGCTCTTCGATTCCCGCACCACGCGTTCTCAATCGCCGCAGCCTCGTGCATCCGGCGCCACCTGTACCGAGACTCCCCTCGATGATTGGATTTTTGCTCCCGATCACTCCATTCCTCTGCTCGAAAATCACTTCGGGGTTTTATCGCTCGAAGGTTTCGGTCTCGCAGGCCGCACCGCCGCCGCAGCGGCAGCCGGAGCGATTCTCTACTATGTGCGCTCCACCCAACGCGGCACACTCGATCACGTCGACCGCATCGGATGGTACGAACGCCAGAACTGCCTCGTCCTCGATGCCGTCACCGTCCGCAATCTCGAACTGATTGAACCTTTGTTCGCGGGCACCGACGCCGGCATCACCCTCTTCCGCTCGATCGATGCCGCGGTTACCCCCATGGGCAAGCGTCTCCTTCGAGCTTGGTTGTTGCGCCCCTCGCTCGATCTCGAGGAAATTAACGCGCGCCTGGATGCCATAGAAGCAGGAGTAAAAGAGACCATCGCTCGCGAGGAGCTGCGCCGCGCCCTCGACGGCGTCCTCGACCTGGAACGCCTCCTAAGCCGCGTCACTCTGGAAACCGCAAATCCGCGTGATGTTCTTGCCCTCGCATCCTCGCTCGCAAAAATCCCGGCAATCAAGGCCGGAGTGTTGCGCTTGGCCGCCGATCGTCTGAAAACGCTTCATGGATTACTCGACGAACTATCCGATCTTCGCGATCGCATCGAAAAAACCATCGTCCAAGAGCCGCCGCTGAGCTTCGCCGATGGTGGCATAATCGCCCCCGGCCTCGATCATGATCTCGACGAACTGCGCGAACTTTCCCGCAACAGCAAGCAGGTCCTCGCCCAGATCGAGCAACGCGAGCGCGGACGCACCGGCATCGGTTCGCTCAAAGTAAAATTTAATTCCATCTTCGGCTACTACATCGAAGTTTCGAAATCAAACCTGCACCTCGTCCCGCAGGACTACGAGCGCAAGCAAACCCTCGTTGGCGCAGAGCGCTTCACCACTCCCGAGTTGAAAGAATACGAGGCCAAGATTCTCGATGCTCAGGAAAAAATAGTCGAGATCGAACGCCGCCTGTTCACCGAGCTTCGCACCGCCATGGCCGCCGAAGCCAAACGCATCCGGCAAACCGCACTGGCCTTGGCCGAAGTCGACGTTCTCGCATCGCTCGCGCATGTAGCAGCGCTACGAAATTACTGCCGGCCAAATTTCATTGCTTCCGTAGAAGGCGCCGCCGGCGACCTCGAAATCGTCGAGGGCCGCCACCCCGTAATCGAGCAACAGGAAATGGCCGGAGGCACCGATCGCTTCGTTCCCAACGATCTTTATTTGAACTCCTCCACACACACGATTTTGCTCCTCACGGGACCGAATATGGGCGGCAAGTCCACCTACCTGCGGCAAACCGCGCTGATCGTGATCCTTGCACAGATGGGTTCGTTCGTTCCCGCCCGCTCCGCGCGCCTTAGCGTCGTCGACCGCGTCTTCACTCGTATCGGCGCCAGCGATAATCTGGCGCGTGGCCGCTCCACCTTCATGGTCGAGATGACAGAAACCGCGGCCATCCTGCACACCGCAACTGCGCGCTCGCTAATCCTGCTCGACGAAGTTGGCCGCGGCACATCGACCTACGACGGCCTCGCCATCGCCTGGGCCGCCATCGAGTATCTCCACGCCCGAGTGCGCGCCAAAACTCTCTTCGCCACTCACTATTTCGAACTCACCGAATTAGCCGAGCAACTTTCCGGAGTGAAAAATTATCACGTCTCGGTAAAAGAAACCGGCGGCGGCATCGCCTTCCTGCGCAAAGTCGAACCCGGCGCAGCGGACCGCAGCTACGGCATCGAAGTCGCCAAACTCGCAGGTCTGCCGAACGAAGTCATCACGCGTGCCCGCGAAGTGCTTGTCGAACACGAATCCGCGGAGCGCGAACTCACCGGCCATCTGTCGCCCGGAGCCTCACCTCCACCAACCCAATTAACCATCTTCACGCCGCTCTCCCAGCCAGTTCTGGAAAAGCTTCGGGAAGTGGATTTGAACCGCCTCACGCCACTGGATGCGCTGAATCTTTTGGCGGAACTCAAGAAAGAAATTTGAGATGAACGTCAGCGTGAAAACCACCTTGAAGCAAAATCCGGGCCAACTTCTCATCATCGGATTCGACGCCACCGAGATGACTCCGCGCCTCCGTGCCCTGCTCACTCGCATCCAACCCGCAGGCGTGATCCTTTTCGCGCGTAACATAAAGACTCCCGGTCAAACCAGTCGCCTCCTGCGCGATTGCCAGAAGTATGTCTCCACTCCACTATTCACTTGCGTCGATCTCGAAGGTGGCCGCGTTGACCGCCTCCGCGACGTACTCGGCCCATCGCCCTCTCCTGCCGATGTCTTCGCCACCGGTGACCGCAAACTTTTCCGCAAGCATGGTCGACTTCTAGGAGAAAACTGCCGCGCCCTCGGATTCAACGTCGATTTCGCCCCCGTCCTCGATCTCGCCTTCGAAGCCTCCCGCAGCGTAATGAGTTCTCGCACCGTCTCTACGAACTCGCGCGAGACCGTTGCCTACGCTCGTGAGTTCCTTGCTGGACTGTGCGCCGCCAAAGTCCTGGGATGCGGCAAACACTTCCCCGGGCTCGGAGAAGGCACACTCGACAGCCATCACGATCTCCCCGTAGTCGACAAGCCGCTGAGAAAACTTTTATCCGAAGATATTCTTCCCTACCGTCTGCTCCGCGCTTCATTGCCCATGGTCATGATTTCGCACGCCGCGTATCCCCAAGTCACTCACGACCGCACACCCGCATCGCTCTCAAAGACCTGGATTACCGGCATCCTCCGCAAGCGCCTCGGCTATCGCAACCTGATCGTCTCCGATGATCTCGAGATGGGAGGAGTCTTATCGGCGGCGCCAGTCGGCGAAGCCACCGTCGCCCACATCCGCGCTGGCGGCGACCTCTGCCTCGTCTGCCATCGCGAAGACTACGTAACCCACGCCTACGAAGAACTCGTTCACACAGCCGAGAGCGACCCGAAGTTCGCCAAGCGTGCAGCCGAATCGCAGCGGCGCGTTCTCGCCTTCAAGAAAAAGTCCGCCAGCATTCTGCAAACGATCAAGCTGCCCTCGAAATCGCCCTCGAACTCTACGATCGAAAAGCTTTCTCGCAACCTGTGGGAATTCGGCGAGCAGGTACGCCTGGAAGCCTTAGTCCGTGCTGAAAAAGATCGCCGGAACGCCCGGAATGAGGACCCATGAAGGCAACGAAAAAACAATCCATAATCGTAGCCGGAGTGATGAGCGGAACCTCCGCCGACGGCATCAATGTGGCCCTCGTGCGCATCGGCAACACCCGATCGTCTCGCCCCTCCGCAGCGCATGTCGGCTTCGAGTTACTCGGCCACGCAGAGTACGCATATTCAAAGGCCGTCCGAGCCACAGTGCTCGCGGCCATGAACTCTTCGCAAGCCAGCGTCGCCGACCTGGCCCGCCTGAATTTCCTCCTTGGCGAACTTTATGCAGATGCTATTCTCGCAACCCAGCGTCAGTTTCACGTGAAGGCCGATCTCGTCGGCTGCCACGGACAGACGCTCTATCACCAAGGCGAACCACAACGTTTTCTCGGGCACAGAATCGCAGCCACCTGGCAAATCGGCGAGCCCGCCATCATAGCGGCCCGAGTCGGTGCCGCAGTGGTTTCCGATTTTCGCTCAGCCGATATGGCCGTCGGCGGCAAAGGCGCGCCCCTCGTGCCTTTTCTTGATTATTTACTCTTCCGCGACCCTCATGTTGGAAGAATCGTGCAAAACATCGGAGGCATCGCCAATCTCACCGCAATTCCCGCAAATGCGGCCGCGCGTGACGTATTCGCCTTCGATACTGGCCCCGGCAACATGGTAATCGACGCCGTCACTGAGAAGTTTTCCCGCCAACCCTTCGATCGTGGAGGCAGAATCGCCGCCTCCGGAAAAATATTAGATAAAGTAATCCGCGGAATCTTGCAACGTGATTTCTTCCGCAAAGCTCCTCCCAAGACCGCAGGCCGCGAAGAATTCGGCCGCGAATTCGTTCGCGAATTCCTGCAAAGCTGCGGCCGCAACTTCCGCAAGCAAGATGCCGTAGCCACCGCCACAGCGCTGACGGCAAAGTCGATTGCCGACGCCATCCAGCGCTATGCCCTGAAGAACTCGACTCGGAAAAAACAATTTCACGAAATGATTCTTTCCGGAGGCGGCGCAAAGAACTCCACGCTCGTGGCCATGCTGACCGCCGAACTCACCACCCTCGGATTGCAGCTTCGCTTTTCCGACGAATTCGGCCTGCCGTCGGCAGCCAAAGAGGCCGTAGCTTTCGCCGTGATGGCCAATGAAACCTGGCATCAGCGCGCCTCCAACCTGCCCTCGGCGACCGGAGCAAAATGCGCCGCGGTCCTTGGTAAAATCTCATATCCTTAAACAACGGACGATCGACCTTATGCCGATTTACGTAGCCATGCTCCGCGGAATTAACGTAGGCGGGAACAAGAAAATAAAAATGGACAAACTCCGCTCTTCTCTCGAAGCGCTTGGACTCGATCAGGTGAAAACCTATATCCAGAGCGGAAACGTAGTCTTCAAGTCCGCTAAAACCTCCCCGAAAGCGCTCTCTGAAAAAATTGAAAATCGCATTCTGAAAGACTTCGGCTTTTCTGCCTCTGTCATCTCGCGAACTGCGGACGAAATCGAGGACGCAATCGCCAGCAATCCCTTCTTGAAGCAGCCTGACATAGATCCCGAGAGGCTTCACGTCGCTTTTCTGGCCGAAACTCCCACCCCGGCAGCCTTAAAAAGGTTAGCCGAACTTACTCTGCTTCCTGACCGCTCCCACTGTCGCGGTAGAGAAGTCTATTTTTACTTCCCCAACGGAGTCTCCGGCAGCAGCCTGTGGAAGCACCCACTGGACCGCGTGTTATCCGTCGATGGCACCATGCGCAACTGGAAAACCGTCAACACCCTCAAACAAATGTGCGCGGACTGCCGCTGATGCGCCAGACCTCATTTCTCGGAATTTATCTCGCAGCTGTGTCAGCGCTTGCCTTGTTATTCCCGCTCCTCTCTTGCTCTGCAAAGCCCGACCCCAACACCCTGGTGATGCTGATTGAATCGAGTCCCACCAATCTCGACCCGCGCGTAGGAGTCGACGCACCATCGGAACGCATCGGCAATCTGATCTTCGACGACTTGCTCTCCCGCGGCGACAACCTCGATGTCGCCCCAGGTTTGGCCGAACACTGGGAAATTCCTGACCCACTCACTTACATCTTTCACCTGCACCACCCCGTAACTTTTCATGACGGACGTCCGCTCACCGCACGCGACGTGAAGTGGACCTTCGATTCCCTACTCACCGGACAAATTCGCAGCGCAAAAACCTCCACCTATCGCTTTGTAGATCACATCGATGCCCCGGATGATTTCACCGTTGTTTTTCACATGAAAGAGCCCGATGCCGCCCTGCTGTGGAATATATCCGACGGCGCCATTGGCATCGTGCCCTTCGGCAGCGGAAATGAGATCACCACTCACCCCATCGGTTCTGGACCCTTCAAATTCGTCAGCGCCGAGACCGACAAGGAAGTCGTAATCGAACGCAATCCCGATTATTGGGGCGAGAAAGCCAAACTGGCTCGCGTGCGTTTCGCCGTAGTGCCGGATGCCACCACTGAGGCCCTTGAACTGCGCAAAGGCAGCGGAGATTTAAGCACCAACTCGCTTACCCCCGACACCGTTCACACTCTCGAACGTGAGCCGTCTCTCGCTGTCGAACACGGCCCCGGTACGGAAATTCAGTATCTCGGCTTCAACCTGCGCGATCCGATCTTGAAAGATGTTCGTGTGCGCCAGGCCATCGCCTACGCCATCGACCGCCGGCCCATGATCCAATATCTCTGGGGCGGATGGGCCCAGCCCGCGCGCAGTGTTCTTCCTCCGCAAAGCTGGGCCTATAACGGCAACGTTCCTGTCTACGATCACGATCCCGCGAAAGCCCGTGCTCTGCTCGATGCCGCTGGCTATCCCGAAGTGAACGGCGTGCGCTTCCACATCACCATGAAGACCTCCACCACGGAAAGCACGCGCCTCATGGTCGCCGTAATGCAGCAGCAATTGCGCGAAGTCGGCATCGTTCTAGATATTCGCAGTTTCGAGTCAGCCACGTTTCTCGCAGACGTGATCCACGGAGCTTTCCAGCTCTACGGACTCCGCTGGGTCGGGGGCAATCAGGATCCAGACATCTTCTACGTTTTTCACTCCTCGCGCTTTCCACCAAACGGGGCCAATCGCGGCCACTATTCGAACCCGCAAGTGGACGCGCTCATCGACCAGGCCCGCCGCGAAGTCGATCAGAAATCACGCAAAAAAACTTACGCTGACTTGCAACTCATTCTCGCCAACGAACTCCCCTATATCGATCTCTGGTATCTCGACAATGTTCTCGTCCACAACAAGCGCGTGCATAATCTGCAATTAAATTCCGCCGGCAACTACGACTTCCTCCGCACCGCGGAACTCGCTCCGTAAAAAACACATCCATTTGACGACAGTCCAGACGTTCAGTCGAGCGAAGCTTGATGGCCTCTTGCCGGCGCAATAAGCCGCCCTACTCCGCGTGTTACCATCGAACTTCGTCTCTATCATGCGCATCCTCTTCATCGGCGATATCTTCGGACGCCCCGGTCGTACCATCGTCAAGGACCGTCTGCCCGCCATCGTCCGCGATCAACTTATCGACCTTGTCATCGCCAACGGTGAAAATTCCGCAGCCGGGTTCGGAATCACCCCCGCGCTCGCTGAAGAGCTCTTCGAACTAAATATTGACGTCATCACCACCGGCAATCACGTGTGGGATAAACGCGAAATCATCGATTACTTCCAGATGGTCGAAGGCAACGGACACAGCCCCGCCCGCCGCATTCTGCGGCCCGCTAATTATCCCGCCGACATGCCCGGCTGGGGCTTGTATCAGGGCCAAAAAGCCAAGGTCCCCTATGCCGTGATCAACCTGCAAGGCCGTGTCTTCATGGCTTCGAACGACGACCCGTTTCGCGTTGCCGATCAACTGCTGCAAAAGATCGATGCCAAAATTATCTTCGTCGATTTCCACGCCGAAGCTACTTCCGAAAAAATTTCTCTCGGCTGGTATCTCGATGGCCGCGTCACCGCCGTCGTCGGTACGCATACCCACGTCCCCACCGCGGACGAGCGAATTCTTCCCAAAGGGACCGCCTACGTTACCGATGTCGGCATGACCGGCCCTTACGATGGCGTCATCGGAGTAAAAAAAGAACTAGTGGTCAACAAGTTCCTCAACGGCATGCCCGTCCGCTTCGAACCCGCCACCGGCGACGTTCGCCTCTGCGCCGTCATCGTCGACTGCGACGACACCACCGGCAAAGCTCGCGACATCGAACGCCTGATGCTAAGTTGATTCGCCCCGCAAGAAATCCCAACCCCGCCGTTCTAACCTCGCCGCGTCTCCGGGGAGCTCTCCGGTTTTACCGAAGGTACCCTGCACCATTAGCTTTCTGCCGGAGGCAGCAGACAAGGTAAAATCATTCGAGTGCATTGCGCGCGCTTCATTCTCGTTTTGTGTCTTCTGCCGGCTCTGGCGGCTACTCCGTCATTTGCCGCCGGCAACGAATCCGTTGACACTCCCATCATCTCCTGTGGCAACGGCATACCCGGCGGGGTCATGTGCATCCCGTCCAAAAAAGAACTGAAAGCCGCGCACAACGCCTACTCTCGCGGACTGAAGCTCGAAAGCTACAATAATTTCAGCGAAGCCTTCGTTGAGTTCGACGAAGCCTCGCGCCTTATCCCGGACGATACGCGCTTCTTCTCCGCCCGCGAAGTAGCGAAGTCACAACTCGTCTTTCAGCACACCGAGCGCGGAGACGCACTGCTGGCTGATGGCCACTCCGAACCCGCCGCCGCCGAGTTCCGCGCCGCTCTCAAGCTTGATCCCGACAACGATTACCTGCAAGGCCGTCTGGCCGACGCGCTGGAGAAGGAAACCCCCGCCTCCACTACTCTTATTCCCGCAGTGTTGGCCAATTCCACCGAAATCCATTTACAACCGAAACCGGACCGCTCCACCTTCCACTATCGCGGCGACGTTCGCGGTCTCTTCACGCAACTGGCTTCGGCCTACGGCATTGCAACTCAGTTTGACGACTCGGTCGAAACCAAAACTGTCCGCTTCTACATCGATGATGTCGACTTCTTCACCGCCCTCGATCTCGCTTGCCGCGTCAGCAAATCCATGTGGACGCCGCTCGACACTCATCAGGTTTTGATCGCAAAGAATACTACCGAAAATCACAAGCTGTTTGACCGTATGTCGCTTGCCACCTTCGTTCTGCCCGGAGTCAGCAGCCCGCAGGAAGCCACTGAGCTGGTCAACTCGCTGAAAAGTATTTGTGATTTTCAGAAGGTAAGCCCTGGACAAAGCGGCACCGTCGAAGTTCGCGCGCCCCAGGCTATGCTGCGCGCCTGCACCACGCTCTTGCAGCAATTAACCGGCGAGCGTCCGCAAGTCTCACTCGATGTTGAGATTTACCAGATTAGCCACAGCCTGGCGCGCAACATCGGCGTCCATATTCCTGACACCTTCAATCTGTACAACATTCCCGTGGCCGCGCTCGCCGCGCTCGGCGGACAGAGCATCCAGTCCCTCGTGAACCAGTTGATCTCTTCCGGAGGCATCAACGCCGCCGGATCTTCCGGACTTTCCGGCCTGCTGTCACAACTGCAAGGCCAGCAAAACTCCATCTTCAGCCAGCCGCTGGCCACCTTCGGGAACGGACTCACTTTTTCCGGACTCAGCCTCGATCAGATCGCCGCCGCACTTTCCCTGAACGAATCCTGGTCGCGCGCCATCAGCCGCGCCACACTCCGCGCCGGGCAAGGCAAGGAAGCCACATTCCATGTCGGCGAACGCTATCCCATTCTCAATGCGTCCTATGCGCCAATCTACAACTCGCCGCAAATTTCACAAGTTCTGGGGAATCAAAGTTACGTTCCACCCTTCCCCTCGGTAAGCTATGAAGATTTAGGATTGAATTTGAAGACCACAACCGTGATCCACGGCGATTCAGATGTGAGCCTGAAGTTGGAACTACAAGTCCGTTCGCTCACTGGTGACAGCGCGAATGGCGTACCCGTAATTGCCAATCGCGAATATCAGGGCAGCATCCGCCTGCAAGACGGCGAACCCGCGGTAATCGCGGGAGAAATCTCCAGCAGCGACACCCGCTCCATGAGCGGCATCCCAGGACTAGGCGCCATACCCGGCCTCAATCAAGCCATGGTCAGCAATTCGCTAACCACCGAAAACGATGAGTTGCTCATCGTTATCACGCCCCACATCGTTTCCAACCGCAATCGAACGACTGACGAGATTTGGGTAACAGAGAACTAGATTGTTACTTCCCTTGCTTCGCCGCGAATTCCACCAGGGCCTTCAGAGACTCCGCCGGAACCTGACTTACATTTCCGATGGCTCGGCCATTAACAAATAAGGTTGGAGTGCCCGTAACATTCACTGATCTACCCAGCGCCAGCGAGGCATCCACGTGCGCCTTCGTTACCGGTGTCGTCGCGCAACCCGCAATGTCGGCGCCCTTCACTCCCACGCCATCCGCAATCGCAGTCAACTTCTCGTCTGCATTCGCAGCCGTAATATCGGATTGCGTTTCATAAGTCTTCGCGATGAACTTCCAAAACGCATCGTTGGAAGCCTGCGCCACACAATCCGCGTACGCCGCCCCTTTCGCCGCCCAGTTGTGCATCTCGAGGGGAAAGTTCTGAAAAACAAAGCGCGCACTCGGCTCTGCCGCCACCAACGCCTCAATCGCCGGCTGCGCCGCCTTGCACGCCGGGCACTGCAAGTCGCCAAACTCGACGATCGTCACCGCCGCACCCTTCGGTCCGCGCGCCGGGCCCGTGATTCCCTTCTCTAAAATCTTCCTCACCGGCTCATACGGCTTCGCTCCAAACGGAATAATGTCGCCCACCACCGCATGTTCGCCGTCCGCAGTAACGTAAAGCCGGCTTAGCTGCTGCCCCTGCGGGCTCGCCAGAATCACATCCACCTGCGCCAATCCCGGCACCGAGGCCGGCTTGATGCTGGAAACTTTCCAGGTCACGCCCTCCTGGTAGCCAAATGTCTGCTGCATAAACGCATTCACCGTATCTTCCGATGGAAGATTAACCGCCGGCATCGAAGCGGATTTTTCAGCAGCCTTGGGGCTTGCAGCGGACTGCGCAGCCGCCAGCCCGCAGGTGAGCGCTACGATGAGGAATGTATGGATAGAACGGCGCATGAATTTCCTTTCAACTCAAAATAACAATCGTTTTACAACGCAAAATTATCGACAATTCTTCAGACTTCGTTTTTTGCCGCGATCGGAAATCGCCGCCCGTACCCGAACGCCTTGGGAGAAATCTTGATCCCCGGCGCCGCCTGTTGCCGCTTATATTCCGCGCGGTCCACCATGCGCACTACGCGCCGCACCACTTCAACATCAAATCCACGGTCCGTGGAAATCTGTTCGATGGAGTGCGCATCCTCGACATAATCCTCAAGCACGGCGTCCAGAATTTCGTAAGCCGGCAGCGAATCGCTGTCTTTTTGATCCGGCCTCAACTCCGCCGATGGCGGCTTCTCCAGCGTGTCCCGTGGAATCACCTCGCGCCGTGAATTCACATAATGACTTAGCCGGTAGACCAGCGTCTTCGGCACATCGGAAATCACCGCCAGCCCGCCCACCATGTCCCCGTAAAGTGTACAGTAGCCCACACCCAGTTCGCTTTTGTTGCCGGTGGAAAGCACAATGGCGCCGAACTTATTCGAAAGCGCCATCAGCAAAGTTCCACGAGCGCGGGATTGGATATTCTCCTCGGTCACATCTTCTTTTTGTTCCGCAAACACATCCTGCAAAGTTTTCCGATATGCCTCCACGGCGCAGTCGATGGAGAGTATCTCAAATCTAATTCCTAGATTCTGCGCCAACACCCGAGCATCGGCGATCGATCCTGGCGACGAATACGGCCCCGGCATCCCCACGCCAATCACATTTTCCGCTCCCACCGCATCCACCGCAATCACCGCGGTAAGCGCCGAATCGATCCCTCCGCTTAATCCGATGATCGCCTTGCGAAATCCGCACTTCTGGATGTAATCGCGCGTGCCCAGCACCAGAGCCGAGTACACGCTGCCTTCCTCGCCCCCAATCTGTTCGTGTACATCGCCAGTCAAATCGTTCGAATCGAAGCAGATCAGATCCTCTTCAAAAGATCGCCCTTGCGCAATGATCGTTCCCTCCGCATTCAACACAATGCTCGAACCATCGAAAAGCAAACTATCGTTGCCCCCAACTTGATTCACCATCGCGACCGGAACCTTATGCTGCTGCGCAATCGATGCCAGCATGTCGCGCCGCACTTCGCGCTTGCCAATCCAGAATGGCGATGCGGATATATTTAAAACCAGATCGCCGCCGGCCCTCACCAGCGCGTCGATGGGATCGACCGTGTACAGCCGCTTCGGCCAGAACAGCTTGTCATTCCATGCATCTTCGCAAATCGTCAACGCCACATTCCTATTGCTTAGCGAAAACAATTGCTGACTCTTGGCCGGAGCGAAATTGCGCATCTCATCGAACACATCGTAGGTAGGCAGCAGCATCTTCGATTGCAGAAAGGCGATCTTGCCATCCTGCAACAGTGCCGCGGAGTTCATCACCGACTTGCCGGTCTCGGATTCTGCCGGAGTCACCAGCCCGCAAATCACTGTAATGCCGCGCGTTTCGGCGGCGATCAGTTCGGCAATCTCGCGATTGCGCGCCACAAACGAGGGCCGCTCCACCAGGTCGCGAGGCGGATATCCACACACCGACAATTCGGGAAACAAAATCAGCTCCGCTCCGCCCGCTCGCGCGCGCCGCGAATACTCAATTATTTTTGCCGAATTGCCGGAGAAATCTCCGACCGTAGGATTGATTTGCCCTAGCGCAATCTTCACACCATTAGTGTAAAGCCGGGGCTGGCGAAGGCCAAGTTGGGTTCTTGACCCAATTTCATTTACTCGATTCCACCTTAGTCGCCACAGCTCCAAGCGCATCCGCCCCAGCTACCGCAGCCTTCGCCAGCGGAACGACCGGCCCCTCTGCGATCTCCGGTTTCATACAAAGTTCCACGACTTCCTCTATGTTCTGCATCTCCTGCTGCTTCAAGCTCACCCAACTCTCAAACGTAGACTTCTCTCGCGCAATCCCCTCCAGATTGCGGCTCACCCGCGCTATATAGCGCCCTTTCACCCGCTCAAGTTCCTCTTGAATCTGAACATTTTCTTCCGCCTTGCGCGCCCATTCCGTTTCTATTTGCTTCTTCTGTTCCGCCTCGTATGCTTCCAACGCTCCCTGCCTGGCCTTCGCGTCCTGTTGCACCCGCTCGATCGACATTCCCGCAGCTTCTAGTGCCATCACCACCGCGGCCCGCCTCATCTCTTTTGACAAGCCGCGAATGTGTTCGTTATTCAGCATCTGCACCACCTTGTGGATGCTGTATCCCTTCTGCGGAGCTATGATCCCTGCCGCACTGTAAATGTCTTCCACCGGCAACAGTTCGACTTGCAATGCCGCGGCATCTTCCGATTTACTTTCCCCCGTAACCTGGTTTCCAAATGCCTCGTGCATGGAATTCTCCTTTACTCGCTCTCCGTCGGCGCTTCCGTTGTTCGCGGCGCTCGTGGACGCTTCCTCACGTTTCTTTTGCCAGGGCGCCAGTTCGAGCCATTTGCGTGCCATAGATTTCCTCTCCTTCGGGATTTCCTTCGCTTTCGGTCGCGCCGTATTTCGGATCCCCGTGCCTCGCGCCTTGCCAAAGTCCCGTTCCCGCGAGCCATCCAGTTGATCTTTGTTCGCCAGCCCCCGATCAGTCGTCCCGTGGCCAGCTTCGCTGCTTGGCATCCTCCCAGGAAACATAACCGCGCTCCGGTTCGCGCCGAGCACGGAAGCTACCGCCGGATTCACTACAGGCACTTTGCTCGCCGTTTCTTCCTGCGAAGCCGTCAATCCCGGCACGTTAGGCCGTACGTCCTGCACTTTGGTCTGCCCTCCTCCGCTTGCACCCACCAGCTCTATACTCTTTCCCGCCGTCGGCACATTCTCCGGCTTCTCCCTCTGAATTCCCACCACATAATCCCAGCCCTCACTCCGGCAATATCTCACCATGCCGGAGAACTGCTCCGTGCGCGACTGTATGCGCAGCTTCGCTCCCAGATCGATCGGCGTTTTCACTCGCAAACAAGCGCCGCTCGGCGACTTATCTTCCATCCGTGCGGAAAGGCTATGGGCCTTCCCCGCTGCATCGTCCCACAAGACCTCCACCAGAATCATCACCGCAATTCGCGCTTCGCGCACAGGAGTGCTCATGCGGAATCTATCGGCACCAAAATAAAATTGGTTCACAATCGAGCGAAATTCCCGATGTGATTAACGAGGTTAGGATTTTCCCATTCCGGAATACGCGCCCTTCGCGTGCCTAGCTAATCGTCCCCCGCCGGAAACACCGTATGTCGCGGCGCAGGCTCAGCCGCATCGCCTTTCTGATCGCGCCATAAAACTTTGTTCAAACGCGTCGCCCCTGCCGCATCCGGGCGCGAAAAATCCATCTTCGCCGATTCATTTGCCCCTGCCGCGCCCCGCTTATTGGTCTCATAGATCAGGCCATTTTTCAGATTCCGGTAGTCTGCCTCAAACGGTGCCTGGTTGCCCCCGGAGAACATTGGCCCCATCGCCGGCGCATACCCGTCATTCTGATTCATCGGCGGCAAACCCAGCAGCATCTCCATCGTATGGATCACATTGACCGTGGTGTAGAAGCGGTGGTCGATGTAAGGTTCAGCAGCGGTTCCCGGCGAATACTTGCTCACTAGGAAAGCGGTCGATCGGTGTGCATCGACGTGATCGGCCCCATTCTGCGCGTCATCCTCAAGCACAAATATCGCCGTATCATCCCAGTACGGACTGTGCGAAACCGCATCCACGACCCGTCCCAGCGCCAGATCGTTGTCCGCCACTGACGCCTCCGGACGCGGCTTCGCCGGACGCGTCCCACCCGTATGGTCGTCCGGCAAATAAAGCAGCACGAACGCCGGCAATTGAAAGTCCGCACTCTCTCCACCCGCCCGCGCCCGCACATATGCGCCAAACTCATTCAGAAATTCATCCGCGCGCAATTGATCCGGATAGTCCATATTGAAATCGGGATACAGCGGATCGAAATGATCCCGCAGGACTGCCTTCGTAGCCTTTGCTCCCTTAAACAGCGGCACCGCCCACGGCCACGGACTCGGCCCTCCATGCGGCTCTCCCACATTCGCCGCCAAATCATCTCCCTTGTTCACTTCCGTCTGCGGACAAGCCGCTTCCTGCACCGAAGGCGTCCCCTGTTTCGGCGATGCAGCCTTGCGGATTTTATTGCACCACTCCGCATTTACATACTCACCATAATCGCGGTAAGTTAGCCCATGCCGAGCAACGTTATCCCACAAGAATCCGGTGGATGGATCGTCGATATCCGCCTCTCCGTGATCCAGCGGATACTCATCCGCCACCGTGCCCTGGAAATCGTAAGTTCTCTCTTTGCCGCGGTAAGCGATCTGCCAGGTCTTCTCGTTGTAATCGCTGGTAATCGCCGCGGTCGACCAAAGATGCCCGTCGCCGGAAACCTCTCCGCTGTCGTAAAAATTGTCCAGCACGCCAAACTGCAACGCCAACTTGTGCTCGTTCGGCGTAATGTCCGCGCCATACATCGTCAACGACGGGTCGCCATCCCCCACTTTCAGGTCGCCAAGAATCTGATCGTAAGTCCGGTTCTCCTTGATCACATAAATCACGTGCTTGATCGGATTCTTCCCGCCCGCAAACCGAATCGTTCCAGGATCGTTGTGCAGCAAATTATCGGCCTCGACTGTTCTGGTGAGCTGATCGAGTTTTCCCAACGTAGAAGCAATGCTCAGCCGCGCAATCGAACCCCGCAGCAGCGTCGGAATATAAGCATGAGCCTGATGTTTTAGCTCGTGCGCAGTCTTTCCCATCGCCTTGTTCGGCCCCGTGCTCTGGCCCTTGGCCGTAGCGATGATCAGATCGTCGCCGTGAACCGCGAGCGCGCTCGGGTACCAATCGGTAGGGATAAAACCAGCCGCCCCCAGGAAGACATTGTCCGGCATTGGACCGTGAGCCACAGTGGGTACATCGATAACCTCAACCGCGTTAAGGGAAGCATCCGCGACGAATAGTTTTTTCCCATCGGATGTTTGCGCCAACGCACTGGGATAAGTCCCGGTAAACTTCTGATCTTTGGTAGTAGTGGCGATCAAATTAGCCAGCTGCCCACTTTCGGTCGCAATCACGGCAACCGCATCCGCGTTCGAGAGCGCCACGTAGAGCACGCTTTCATCGGGGCTAAGCAGGAGTGCCGTCGGATGCGATCCCGGCGCAATCGGATCTTCGGGCTCTTTCAACTTGATCCAGCGCGTAACCTTTCCTGCCTCCAAATCCAGTTCCGCAACCTGCGACGCGTTCCACAAACTGCACCACCCCCTCCGCCCATCGCGCTTGGCCACGCACGTATAAGGAAATGACGACGGCACCAGATCGTTGGTGCTCAGATCAAAACGCTGCAAAACTTTCCCCGTCGCAACATCGAGCAGCACCGCATTGTCTGAAAAATTATTCGCCACCAGCAGCCTGTCATGTCCGTCAGCAGAAATCAGCGCCAGCCCTGCCGGATAAGGAATCGCTGTTCCAGCCGGAGTCTTCTGCAACGCAATTGCAACTTTTTTCCCCGCAGCCAGCGCCTGTGGTTCGATGGCAATAAATCGCTCCGCCACCACCTTGCCCTTGTGAAAGCCATACACCGCAATCCCGTTGCCCGTGTCGCCCGGTTTCTCACCAGTCGGGTCCGTAATCGAACCCACCGACGCGTAAAGATGTTTCCCATCCGAACCAATAACCAGTCCCAGAAAATAACTCTGATGAACATCCTCGCCAAATCTCTTGTCAGGAAAATCTGACAGGCAATTCGTCTTCAGATCCAGCACCGCAATCGACTGCGTCGCCAGCGTCTCCTGCGTCCCATAGCCATCATTCAGCAGTGCGGCGTAACGCCCATCCGGAGTGAGCGCAATCGTGGCGGGAAAACTGTTCGTGCTGCCAATGCGGCCCGGCGCAGGCGTCGTCAAAGTCTTGCTCGTAGGCAACGGGACCGATGAACTATTAGGTTTGTTCTCCTGCGCGGCCAGAAGACTCTGAGACAACAGTAATGAAAGGACGAAAACCAAATGGCTGCTTTGACTCACATTGCCTCCGAAAGCATAGTCAGATATTCGAAGTTTAAAATCGGTAATCTTTCTAATCGGCAAAACTTTAAATCAGCAATCTAGAGACACAGGATTTTTCTAAGTGTACCCTCGTGCCCTTCTGGCGAAATGTTTTCCAATCACGCGTAGCGCACAGTGTTGACCAATCCTACATAAAAATGTGTTAGGATTTCGCCGTCCGCCCCCTTCGACTGACTCCCAATCCCTTCCAAGGAGGAGAATCTATGCCACGCCTCAACTCTCGCAGTCTCCTGAGCGTGATCGCATGCGCTTTTGCCACTCTCATACTAGTCGCCTCCACCACCGCGCAAACTGAAAGCACGCTCTATACATTCACCGGCGGTACTGATGGCAGCGGTCCATTTGGCAGCTTGATCTCTGACTCGACGGGTAATTTTTACGGAACTACCAACGCCGGGGGAATTCCGAGCGGATATGGGGTGGTCTTCGAACTCTCACCGGTGTCCGGGGGCGGTTGGTCTGAATCCGTGTTGTATGCGTTCACTGGCGGCGCTAACGGCCAGAGCCCGTTCGCGGGGCTGGTTTTTGACGCAGCCGGCAATCTCTACGGCACAACGAACTTTGGCGGCACGCACAACATGGGAACCGTCTTCGAACTCTCACCCTCCGGCGGCGGCTGGACGCAGCAAGTCCTTTACAGTTTTACCGGCACCCACGACGGAGCCTTTCCCAACTGTAGCTTGGTCATTGATAGTGCAGGCAATCTGTATGGAACCACGGAAGCGGGTGGTTCCGCGAATCTCGGCACTGTTTTTGAACTGTCACCGGTCGCTGGAGGCGGATGGTCTGAGACCACTATCCTCAACGGTACTTCCGCTCGAGGCAACGCATTTCGTGGCGTCACCTTTGATAACCACGGTAGTCTTTACACGAATGCCGCAAGCGGCGGTTCCTCGAACAACGGCACGATCATCCGGCTCTCGCCAGTCTCTTCCGGATGGGCTTCGGGAGTAATTTATACATTCCTCGGAGGAGCCGATGGTAGTCAACCCGCATCAGGCCTTACTTTCCAGACCCCAGGGCGAATATTCGGCACCACAGAAAGCGGCGGCGCTCACAATTTCGGTTCTGCCTACGAACTCACGCCCGCCACTGGCGGATTGTGGAGCAAGACAATTCTGTACAACTTTGGCGTAGTCGGCGTAGACACAATTTATCCGACCAATCCGCTGACCATCGGCTCTGCCAGCCAACTTTATAGTGCCAGCGGCTCGGGAAGAAGCAACGGCGGCGGCACTGCCTACGAACTGGCGAGAGTTGGCGGAATCTGGAAGGAGAAAATTCTGTACAACTTTCCCAACGGCGGCGGCGTGGGTAGCCCCAATGGCGGTGTTGCGTTAGATAGCGCTGGAAATCTTTACGGCACTGGCCACAATGGCGGCGCTTTCGGCGCGGGCGGAGTGTACGAAATCGTGCCCTAAATGTTTACATGAAGGGTTTTGGGGCGCACTCTGGCGGGGTGCACCCCGAAATCCCCCTGCCTCACGAAAGAGAGGCACAGCAATTTCTGATTCACCATCGAACTGCGGTTCCAAAACAAATGGAACGCGACTTGTAACGGAGTCGCAGCCCGATCTTCTCGAATCATCAATCAGGCTGTCTTGATAAGCTGGCTACGCGCCTGAGGCCCGAGTCGAATCTTTCTGACTTGTGTCCGGCTCATCCAAATTCACGTTGTGCCGCACGTCTGCACCCTGCACCCAGAAGATTACATCCTCGGCAATGTTCGTAGCGTGATCCGCAACGCGCTCCAGATTTCGCGCTACCAGCAGCGCATCCAGTGCTTGCCGCACCACATCCGGCCGCTGGTTCATCGTCTTCACCAGTTGAATGAACGCATCGTCCTTCATCCGGTCCACCACATTGTCCATCTCAAGCACAGCCTGCGCCAGTTCGACTTTACCTTCAATGAACGATTCCAGCGCCCGCCGCACCATCGCACTTACGGCCGCACCCATGCGGGCGATATCCACCGGCAAATCGACTGACGGCAGGTCCGTCATGTCCATCACTCGCTCGGCAATGTTCACCGCCTGGTCACCGACCCGCTCCAGATCGGAATTAATCTTGGTCACAGCCAAAATAAATCGCAGATCCACCGCCATCGGTTGCTGCATGGCCAGCAAATCGAACGCCGCTTCGTCGATCTCCCGCTCGGAGGTGTTGATCAAACTCTCGCCCTCCAGAACCATCTGGCATCGCGTAAGATCGCGGTCAATATAAGCCTGCCGGGCGCGATCCACAGCCTGTTCCGCCAGCCCACCCATGCGGAGCAACTTCTGCCGTAAATCGTCCAACCCTTGCTGAAAGCGCGTGCGCATTCTCCCGACCTTTCCTTAATCCAAATCTGCCTTGACCCGAAATTGCCTTACCCAAATCTGCCCGTGATGTAATCTTCCGTCCGCTTGTGCGTCGGCTTGGTAAAAATTTTTTCCGTCTTATCGAACTCGATCATCTTGCCCAACAGAAAGAATCCGGTAAACTCCGCCACCCTCGCCGCCTGCTGCATATTGTGAGTCACGATTACGATGGTATACCGCTCTTTCAATTGAAAGATCAACTCTTCAATCTTTCCCGTAGAGATCGGATCCAGCGCCGAGCACGGCTCGTCCATCAGCAACACTTCTGGTTCTACCGCCAGAGCCCGCGCAATGCACAACCGCTGCTGCTGGCCTCCCGAAAGGCTCGCTCCGGATTTCTTGTGAATATGATCCTTCACTTCATCCCACAGCGCGGCGGAATCCAGCGAGCGATGCACAATGTCGTCCAGCTTGCGCCGGTCGCTAAAGCCATTCAGCTTCAGCCCCGAAGCCACATTGTCATAAATCGACATCGTGGGGAACGGATTCGCCTTCTGGAAAACCATCCCCACCCGCCGCCGCAACTGCGTGGCCGAAGTTCCGTTGTAGGCGTCAATCTCCCCAATCCGTACGCTTCCCGCAACTCGCGCCTCCGGAATGGTTTCATGCATCCGATTCAAGCACCGGATAAACGTCGACTTACCGCATCCCGATGGCCCAATCAGCGCCGTGGCGTGATTCGCCGCCATGGTCAACTGAATGTCGTACAGCGCCTGAGTCTTGCCGTACCACGCGTTCAGGTTTTCGACTTGAATACCAACGCCCATAGACTATGCGGCTCCAAACGTACCACGGCGCACGGCAAAGCGCACCGCAGCCACTGCTGTGACAATAAGAATGATCAGCACCAGCGCCCCTGCCCATGCCTGCCTGTGCCACTCATCGTAAGGTGAAATCGCATAGTTAAATATCTGCAATGGCAGCGCTGCCGTGGGCTGATTCGCGCGCAGATTCCAGAATTGATTTCCAAACGCGGTAAACAACAACGGAGCAGTCTCTCCCGCCACCCGCGCAAACGCCAGCATGATTCCGGTAATCACTCCGGAGGTCGCCGTTCGCAGCGTGATCGAGAGCGTCGTTCGCCAGCGCGGAATCCCCAGCCCGTAAGCCGCTTCCCGCAAGGCCCGCGGCACCAGCAGAAGCATTTCTTCCGTTGTGCGCGTGATCGTCGGAACCATCATGATCGCGAGCGCCACTCCGCCCGCCAACGCCGAAAAATGTTTCTGATACAGCACCACAATCGAGTACGCTACAATCCCAATCACAATCGACGGCACGCCGTTTAGAACGTCAGCCGTAAACCGAATCACATCTCCAAAGCGGTTGCGCCCGTACTCTGCCAGATAAATTCCCGCACCCACTCCCAGCGGCACTCCAATCACACTCGCCAGCCCCAGAATAAACGCCGAACCTACAATTGCATTCGCCATCCCGCCGCCTGCTTCCCCTACCGGCTTCGGCGTCTGCGTCAGAAAAGCCCAGTTGATCGATCCCACTCCGCGATACACCAGGTACGCAAAAATCGCGAACAACGGTACCAACACTAAAACCACCATCAGCACGGCGAGGCCCGTCATCACATGGTCGGTCACCCGCCGCCGCAATGCGATCGGCGCCACCGTATGCAGAGCTGGAGATTTTGCGCTCTCAGGCATTGGACCTCGCAGGCTGTCCGCGGGTTACCGTCCACACCAGCAATCGCGCCAGCGCGTTCACCACAATCGTCACCAGAAATAGCGCCAGCCCAATCTCAATCAGCGCCGCCAGATTCAAATCCCCGGTCGCCTCGCTGAACTCATTCGCCAGCACGCTAGCCATGGTGTATCCCGGCGCAAACAACGATTTCGCAATCTCCGGCCGATTCCCAATCACCATGGTTACCGCCATCGTCTCACCCAACGCTCGTCCCAGCCCCAAAATGATTCCGCCCATAATCCCCGCCCGCGCATTGCGCAGCACGCCCAGGCGAATCATCTCCCAGCGCGTCGCGCCCAATGCCAGCGCCGCTTCCCGCTGATGCTGCGGCACCACCATCAGCACCTCCCGCGTGATCGACGAAATAATTGGCACGATCATGATCGCGAGAATAATCCCCGCCGCCAGCATACTGATCCCGTAGGGCGGCCCCGTAAAAAATCCCGTCCACCCCAACGTTCTCGACAGGAACGGCTGCAGATAGTTGCTGAGGATCGGCACCAGCACGAAGATCGCCCAGAGTCCGTAGACCACGCTTGGAATCGCCGCCAGCAGTTCCACAAAGAATGACAACGGCCCCCGCAGCGCCTTCGGACACATCTCCGTGGTGAATACCGCCACTCCAATCGATAGCGGCACCGCAATGATCAGCGCCAGCAACGATGAAACCAGGGTTCCGTAAATGAAGGGCAACGCCCCAAATTGTTCATTCACCGGGTCCCAATCCCGTCCAGCGAAGAACTTGAATCCAAAGGCATGCCACGAAGGCCCGGAGCGCAACACTAATTCGTAGACAATCAGAACCAGCGTTCCCAGCACTGCTAACCCGCACAGCAGCATGGCAAACTTAAAGATCCGGTCGCCGGTTTCGCCCGTCGCTCCTCTCATAGAGTGGGCAGGAGGCTTCGCCACCGGGGAAATCTCGCTAACTTTTGTCGCTTCAACGGGTTGCGGAGAAGGCATATCGGGCCGTGGTCGGGCGGGTAAAGCCATTCCGCTTCACCCTAGCAGAATCCTGTTAACAGGATGTTAAAATTCTTTAAGCTTTCGCCATTGCCTTTTCACAGATAAGCCTGTATTTTCTTCTACCAACTCGCTTTAGTATGCCCATCGATCCAAAGCGTTGCCGCGCGGTTTTTCAAAAGCTTGAACGCGATCTCGTCAAGTTATCCTCAAAGTCTCAAGCGCAAAGTGTGCACCGCTTCCGCACCGGCACACGCCGCCTCCAGATCCTGCTTGGCGAACTTTCTCCCAAGCTCGACCGCAACGAGAAAAAACTTCTCAAACTCTTAAGCCGGATTCGCAAACGCGCCGGAAAAGTTCGCGATCTTGACGTTCAATCCGCCGCCTTGCGTAGCTTAAAAGTCCCACGCGAGCCGCGCCGCAAAACCCAACTGGTAAATCAATTAATCGAACTTCGCCGCGAGCAGGAAAAGAAACTCCACAAGGAGGTCGACCGCGCCACCATCCGCGAGATTCGCAAGCGCCTAAAACGCGCCGCTAAACGCTTTAATCCGGAATCCGCCCGCGATCCTCTCGCGGTCGCCCAAGCCATGCTTCAGCGTCTAAAGCGAGCCTCCGACCCGCTCAGCGAGGCCGTGCTCCACCAATACCGCATTCTCAGCAAACGAGCTCGCTACGCTGCGGAATTCGCCGCGGCTTCGCCTGCGACCGACCGCTTCATCTCTGAAACCAAACGTATCCAGGACGCCTCTGGCGATTGGCACGACTGGCTCACCCTCACTCAAACCGCCAATCAGCGCCTCGGCGACGTGCGCGAGTCTCCGCTGGTCGCCGAACTCCACAACGTCACCGGAGCCAAATATCGTCACGCCGTCTCCGTCCTCTCCCAGATGCGCACCCCGTCAGAGTCCGTGCCCCAGTTCACTACTAAGCCATCCGCCGCGGCTTCGCAGGCCTCAGACCGCAAGACCTCCGCGGCCTGATCGCATCGTCTTTTCTGTACCTCTTTCAATGCCCTAAAAATGACCTGCAACGGTAATCCGCATCGCCGCATCTAGTCCTCGCGTGTTGTCAAAGTGTCACGGGGAAAAAATGTGCGGGATTCCATGACTTTCAGGGCAATGGCCGGTCAAGCCCATTGCCAGTTGTGTTCGATCAATCCGGGTATCTTGGAGTTTGAGATTCTCACCGACCAGCAAAGCTCGCGCCAGCACGGCTCCTGTTGCCCTCGATGCGCCTGCAATCTGCTCGAAGCGCTCTCCGTAGTCCAGCCACAAAGGCCGGAGTAGTCGGCAGTGGTGCGGTCTGCTGTCTTCCTGGGCAAGCGCTTCTTGCGCAGCGCAAGCCTGCCCCTGAGCGAAGTCGAAGAGGATCTGGGCGAGCCGCGCGGTCTGTCGCACTTTTTGTGACGCTATAAAGCGGTTCGGCTCTCTTCCTCTTATCAAACTGCACCACTACCAAGACCGCCTGATGACTCGCCCTCATCCGGCATGTAAACTATTTCCTCGCCTCATGCCGACTTTTGCCGCGGTTGATATCGGGTCTAACTCAGTTCGCTTGAAGATCGCGCGCCTCATTCGCGGCCATCTCCGCCAGGTTCACGAAGACCGTGAAGTCACTCGCCTGGGCGAAGGCGTCTTCCGCTCCGGCTTTCTCACTCCCGAGTCGATGGCCGAAACCGTTAAAGTTTTGCGCCGCTTCCACCGCGCCACCCAGCAAGTCGTCACTGACCCTGTCCGCGTCGTCGCCACCAGCGCCCTGCGCGACGCCCGCAACTCGCAAGCCTTTCTCGAGTGGGTTCGTTCCGCCACCGGATGGACCGTCGAAATCATCTCCGGCCTGGAAGAAGCTCGCCTCATTCACCTCGGCCTGGTTTCCAACCTGCGCTCCGATAGCTCACCCACCTTAATGATGGATCTCGGCGGCGGCAGTTGCGAACTCACCGTCTCCACTCGCGGTCACATTCGCGAAACCGTGAGCCTTCCATTAGGCGCCGTCCGTCTCACCGACGAATTCCTTCGCCACGATCCTCCCCGCAAAGGCGAACTTAAACGCCTGCAAGGCTTCATCGCCCGCGAAGTCAACCGCGTCGCTTCTCGCGTGATCGCGGCAAAAGTGAACAATGTAATTGCCACCTCGGGAACCGCAGACGCTCTCGCCACCGCCGCCGCTAATCTTCGCAAGAACGGAGCCCGCCAGCGCCTCGTCGTCTCCCGCGCAGAAATGACGCGCCTCGCCAAACGCCTCGCCCGCCTCCCCGTCGACGAGCGCAGAAAGATTCAAGGCATCGGCCCCCGCCGCGCCGAAATCGTCGTCGCCGGAGCCATGGTCTATCACGAACTCCTCGACCGCCTGCATCTCAAAGGTTTTCGCTATTCTCCCCTCGGCTTGCGCGACGGCCTGTTGGCCCAGATGGCTGCCGAGCACGACCGCAGCACCCGCTCCGGGCGGCAAATCGAATCCGAACGCTGGGAATCCATCACCAAAGCAGTAGCTCACTACGGCGTCGACATGAAGCACGCCCTCGATGTGCGCGAGTCCGCTATGTTTTTATTTTCGGCCCTGCGTTCCGTGCACGGCCTCGCACCCGAATTTCGTGAGTGGCTCGTTGCCTCCGCCATGCTCTATGAGGTCGGAGATTACGTCAACCGCAACGGCCATCACCGCCATACTTACTACATTCTCTCGAACTCGGAAATCCTCGGCTACACCCCCCAGCAGCGTCGCCTCATCGCCGCCATCGCCCGCTATCTGGGCAAGTCGCGCCCAACATTGGACGAGCCGCCCATGAAAGCCCTCGAACCCTCCGACCGTCCCGGAGTGCAGAAAGCGATCATGCTTTTGCGCCTCGCGCGCGCCCTGAATTTAGGCCGCAGCCGCGCCGTACAGAAAGTTCGCGTCACTCTAAAGGGCGCAGGCGTACATCTCACACTCGTGCCCCGCCGCCGTATGGGAGTGGATCTGGAACTCTGGGCGATCGAGAAGGATGCCCCTTATTTTCGTGAAGTGTTCGGCCGCGAACTTTCCACCGCCGCCGTATAAAGAGTCCGCAACGCCTTCGGAGTCAAACACCATTGCAGTGTCCCCGAACTCCGCCGCATATCCACTCGCGCCACCGCGCCTTTCTTCAATTCCACTGAAGCCTCGCATCCCGATTCACTGATCACCGTCCCGAGAAACTGGCTCAGGTTGGGATTATGCCCGACCACCATGATCGATTCCTGCCCCGAATATTTATCCAGCAGCTTACGGAAATCCGCAAGCGCCGCTCCCGGACGCAGGCCCGTATCAATCTGCAACTTCCCCTCATACCCCATCTCATTGCCCACCAACGATGCCGTCTGCGTGCAGCGCTTCAGCGGGCTGGAAATAATCACGTCCACCTGCGCCTCCATCGCCGCCAGCGCCCGCCCCACATACCCGCACTGCTCAATGCCTTCCTTATCGAGCGCGCGTTTCTCGTCCTTCTTCGGACTCAGCAGGTGTTCCCCGGCACTAGCGTGACGCAGAAAATAAATAATCATTGCGAATTATCGTTCCCTTCCCGCCGGAGCCCTGCGCTTCCTCGCCTGAACGGGCAGCGGAACCGCACTCGCCTGCTTTCCTTCCGCCAGGCCAATCAGATAATCCTGCGCGCTGAATGCCGCCGCACCCGTCGGCATCTTACGATTCCTTTTCCCGTGCATCGGCTGCCACGCCCGGATGTAAGTCTCATCCCGCAGCAAAATCCGCGCCTTCCGGTTATCCGCCAATAACGAATCGAGAATTTCCCGCCTCACCCGCTCGCGGATAAATTCATCGCGCAACGGCACCAGCACTTCCACGCGCTCGTACAAATTCCGTGGCATCCAATCCGCGCTGCCAATATAGATTTCTTCTTCGCCCCCGTTGCCAAAGTAATAAATCCGGCTGTGCTCCAGAAATCGCCCCACAATGCTCCGCACCTTAATCCGGTCGCTCAACCCGCGCACCCCCGGCCGCAACGCACAAATCCCCCGCACAATTAAATCGATCTCCACTCCCGCCTGTGACGCCCGGTACAACGCCTGAATCACATTCTTGTCCAGCAGCGCGTTCATCTTCGCGATGATCCGGCCCGCGCCGCCCCGCCGCGCATGTTCCCCCTCGCGATCGATCAGCGCAATCGTCTTCTCCGCTAAATCCAGCGGCGCAAC
The DNA here is from genome assembly GCA_963818235.1 of uncultured Acidobacteriaceae bacterium. Taxonomy (GTDB): domain Bacteria; phylum Acidobacteriota; class Terriglobia; order Terriglobales; family Acidobacteriaceae; genus Sulfotelmatobacter. The sequence goes on along the minus strand of CAWFRI010000002.1, from coordinate 144,436 downwards.
CAGCAGCGGATCGTAACTGGGATTCTCCGCATAAGCCGTCAGAAAACTGAAGACATCGTGGACCGCTCGCGTAATCTCCGGATTCGCCGTGAACAAACTTAAGTCCGTATAAATCCGCGCCGTGGTCGCGTTGTAATTCCCCGTCCCAATATGCGCGTAACTGCGCACCCCATCCGGATCGCGACGCACCAGCAGCGACAGCTTGCAATGCGTCTTCAACCCCACCAAACCGTGAAACACCTGTACTCCCGCGTCTTCCAGGTCGCGCGCCCAGCGGATGTTATGCGCCTCATCGAACCGCGCCTTCAACTCCACCACCGCCGTCACTTCCTTCAGCGGCGCCGCTTCCATCAGCGACGGAACAATCAAAGAATGCTCATTCGTCCGGTACAGAGTCTGCTTGATCGAAAGCACGCGCTCGTCGTGTGCCGCCGATTCGATGAAAGCGATCACCGCATCATACGAATCGTAAGGATGGTGCAGCAGCACATCATGCCGTCGTAACTCCTCGAAAAAATCCTGTGACTTCGCCGTCAGCCGCAACTCCCGCGGCACAAATGGACGATATTTCAGATCTGGCCGCGCCGTCTGCTCATACACATTGAACAGCCGCGAAAGATTCACCGGCCCATTCACCGGAAATACCTGCCAGGGATCGAGTTCAAAAACACTCCGCAGGCGCTCGATAATCTCCGGATCGGCGTCGCCCTCAATCTCCATGCGCACCGCATCGCCCTTGCGGCGATTGTGCAGTTCCGCGCGCACCGACTCCAAAAGATTTCGCGCTTCTTCTTCCTGCAAATACAAATTGCTATTACGCGTCACCCGGAATGGCGCTGCCGCCACAATGTCGTAACCGTGATACATATTCTGCGCGTGGTGGGCCACCAGGTCGGCGAGAAAAATAAAATCCGTCGTATTGTCCGATGGCAACCTGACCAGCCGTGGCAAACTACGCGGCACGGAAACCACTCCCGTATAAGTCAGCGCCGAACGCCGCCGCCGTCGTAATAGCAATCCCAGGCACAACGCCTTATTGATAACCCTTGGAAACGGATGCGCCGGATCGACCGTTACCGGTGTCAATAGAGGATCCAATTCCTTCTCGCAGTACTCGTCCACGAACCGGCGCGCCTCGGCGTCCAATTCATGCATCCCCAGTACCCGAATCCCATTCTCCGCCAGCGCCGGACGCAACTCGTTCCAGCACTCATACTGTCCATCCACGAATTTGTGCGAAAGCCGCGCCAGCACATCCCGCTTCGCCGTCAGTGTCATTCCATCCGGCCCAGCTTCGTTGTAGCCATCCTCAATCTGCTGCATCATCGCGGCTACGCGAATCTCGAAAAATTCGTCCAGGTTGCTGGCCGAGATGGCGAGAAACTTCAGCCGCTCCAGCAGCGGATTGCCCGTGTCTTCGGCTTCTTCGAGCACACGCTCGTTGAATGCCAGCCACGAAGTATCGCGGTTGAGGTAATACTCAGGATTTTCCAGCGAGAGGCGAGCCATGGACTTACAGTTTGCGATTCCTGCGATTATTTTTAACTGGGTTCTATAGCCGGTTCAAACCAGAGGCTAACTGCTCAATCAGTATAAAGCATCCCTTCTTTGGACGCAGAACTCGAATCAAAGAAGGAAAGATTCGGCAGTCCGCTGCAAAGACCCGTTCCAAACAAATCCGGCGCATCGCGCGGCAAAGTTCACCGCCCGATGCGCCGGAAGATTCACCGGCAAATCGCAACCTAAGGCAGGTAATAACGGAACGAGGTAAAGATCATTCCATCCAGACCCTCAGGCGTAACTCCAGGTTGTCCAGCTCCCGCCGGGCCCACGCCGGACCAGGTCTGCCGGGTCACGTAGGAATACTGAGTGCCGAACTGGAATTTGCCCTTTGGCCCATTGTAAAAGCGGTACCAAAAACCAGCTGTACCTTCAATAAGCGCGCGCGTGTCTGCCGTGCAGCTTCCCGGACTGGTCGGGAAAAATCCGCTGCCCACCGTCGGCGCGAGTTCCGTATAGCAACCCGAGTTACTGAAGAAGGGCGACCCATACCCGACGTACTTGCCAGAAATTGGATCGAAATCCGCCGCCCGGCTCGCGTATTCGGCACCCGCGTTGAAATAGATGTCCAACTTCGGACCGTGCCACTCCAGTGTGCCCAACCCCTGGTAGTTGCGGATCAGGTCGAACGTTCCATTCGCATGGATCGAGCTGTCAGCCAGTCCGCCCGTGCCATAGCGTCCCAACCCACTGCCGCCTAAAACATGCAGACCAAAGTCCAGATGTTTGTTGTCGAACGACCAGCGGGCATTTGCGCCGATTCCGCCGCCGTTCTTGGAGGCGTTATAAGCTCCAAGAGCGTTGGCGCCCGCAACTGTGCTGCCGCCGCAAAGCGTGGTGCTGCTCGCCACCTCTCCGCAAGGAAAGATTCTGTCACGGAAGCGGCTGTATAACCCGAATACTTCGTAATGTCCAAAGCCCGGTTCAAACGCCAGCTTGGCAACGATATCGGGGGACGGGTTGAAAGAATAATTCGCCAGGTTGGCTGCGGCCCCTGCCGCGTTCGCGCTAGCGCCAGCGTTATACAACCCCCCACTGGCCCCAGCTGAGCCGACCAGGAAATCGTCCCCATTGCTGTGAGAGGAAATTGTCGCCTGAGCATTTTCCATCGACAACCCCAACCAAACCTTATTGTCGAAGTCCTTCACTACACGGGCACCGTACTGGCGCGCCCAGCTAAAGCCCACCGTATACTGCGGATCGATGGTCATTGGAACGGCTTCCGAACGGTTGTCCATCCCATGCTTGGTTTCCGTAACTAAGCTCCACATCTGCCCGCCGGTGAACGAAAAGCCATTGTCGAAGGCAGCTTGGCCCCACGCCTGCCGCTGCCGCAGCGTGTAACTGTTGCTCTCGTTGTTATTGGAAGTCGTTCCGGAAGACAGAAAGTCGGCTTCCACATAGCCCGACAATTTGGCGTCCTTCAATCGGCCTTCAGTCAACATCGACAAGCGCGACTGACGTCCAGATCCGAAAAACTCCGAGATATTACTCGCGCTCGCCCCTGGCATTGTCAACGAGTTGAAGGGCGTATTGATATCGGCCCCTAACGCGCGCGACCGCCGCACAAATTCAGCCGCCATGAATCCGCCCGGCGTTATCGTGATTCCCTTGTAGTGCAGCGTCAGCGGACTTTCCATCGCCTCATGCACATTTTTCTGCGTTTCCTGTAGCGTCAAAGCAGTGTTGTTCAGGTTGGTCTTCAGATCGGTTACATCGGTCTTTAGCTCCACCACGCTCGCTTGCTGCTGGCTGGCTTGCGCCTGCGCCGCATCAGCTTTGCTGGCCGCGTCCGTCGCTGTATTTTGCGCCTGGTTCACCGCCTGATCCTTGCGGTGTAGTTCATCTCTCAGTTCTTGAATCTGCTGCTCCTGCGCTGCCAGCGCCGCCTGTTGCGAGGCAATCGCATCCTTCAACGCCTGCACATCCGCCGCCGTAATAGCCGTTGACCGCGATCTCTTGGGTTTAGGCGGAGCGCTGCTCTGTGCCGCTACGCTTGCCGCCAGCGACAAAATCACACACCACTTCCACATACTCTTCATCACACTCTCCTTTTTAAAACTGGGTCTGAAAATTTCCCGGGACTATTTGACCTGCTTGATTGCCTCTTTTTCCTTCTGGACAACGCTCTCTGGCAGCGGAGCGTAGGAAAGCGCCGCCGTCATCTTTTGCCCATCCGTCACCATCCAGTTAAGAAAATCCGCCAGAATCTTTCCGTGCGCCGCATCTTTCGATTGCTCCGGAATCAGCAGCCACGTAAAGCTCGAAATCGGATAAGCGTCCTTGCCCGGCGCATTTGTAATCGAAACTCGAAAGTCTGCAGGCATCTTCGGCGCGGAAGCCGCGGCCGCAGTCACGCTATCCAGCGACGCTTTCACAAAGTTTCCCGCCGCATTCTTCACACTTCCGTAGGGAATGTTGTTCTGTACCGCGTAGATCAGCTCCACGTATCCGATCGATCCCCGCAATTGCCGTATGGAGCCCGCCACTCCCTCATTCCCTTTTCCGCCCAGCCCAATCGGCCACTTCACCGATGTCCCTTTTCCCACTTGGCTCTGCCACTCCGGACTGATCTTTGACAAATAGTCAGTCCAGATGTAAGTGGTGCCGCTCCCGTCCGACCGGTGTACCACGATGATGTCCTTATCCGGCAGATTTACCCCGGGATTCACACTCGTAATTGCCTTATCGTTCCACTTCGTTATCTTTCCCAGGAAAATTCCCGCCAGCGCCTCTGGGGTAAATTTCAGCTCCGCGCTCACTCCCGCAATGTTGTAGGCCGGTACATCCGCTCCCAATACCGTCGGCATGTGCAGGATCTTCATCTTCGCTTCCTTCAGCATGTCGTCGGTCATCGGACCATCGCTGGCGCCGAAATCCACCGTCCCATTAATCACCTGCCGGATGCCGCCGCCGCTGCCGATCGATTGGTAATTGATTTGAATATCGGGATGCAGCTTGTGATATTCGCTGAACCACTTGGAATACATGGGATAAGGGAACGTCGCCCCCGCCCCGTTCAGCGTCGTCTGAGCCATCGCTGGCAACGCCAACAGTGCACACACCAATAGCCACATAGTTCTTCGCATCGATGATTTCTCCTTGATATATATTCTCTGGTTCTAACGGCGCTATGTTAAAGGACCATTACAAACTAGTGAATTTCTGATGAAAGGGATTCTCCTGCGGATTCACTACAACGAAAGCTGAAGAGTGAGAAGCGGAAACTGGGGAAGAGAATTGAGCGCGTTTGTCGTCCTGAGCAAGCGCTTTTTGCGACACAATAATTGCGCGTTTGGCTCGCTTCCTTATCAACTCAGCTGAATTTCTTAGCCTTCGAGGTTTCAGCTTTCCGCAGTTATCGAATCAATGCGCGCTCTGAAGTCGCGCCATCTCGCGCGGAAAAAGCGTATTCTCAGGAACTGTATTCGCAGTGCCGATAACAGACGCCGTATCCGGCCCCGCTGCCGCGCTCGCACAGCAAACACCCTGCAACCAAGGCTGCTAACATACCGGAGGCTAACGCATCCCAAAATTGTTTCATAGCTTTCATGATCATCGCGTCGAGTCTACTCGTTATCGTGCATTTCCTCAGAAAAGCGACGTTACCTTTTGTGTCTCTTTCTTCGATGCTATTCATCCACTATGCGGCCAGCCAATTCTCGTCGCCTGTTTGGCTGCGAGGGTCCGCATCGCGCTGGTCGTATCAATATTCGACAAACGCCCTTAGGATAAGAACTCCATGACCGATTCCCTTCACGCCCCCGGCTGGCCCGGCATTCCTCCGCGCTGGACCTCGAGCGCCAAAACCGGCGCAGGCACTGCTCTCAATCAGCACAGTAAAGTCTGGTTCACCATCAGCCACGGCATTCTGAACGAAGTCTATTTTCCCCGTGTCGATCAGGCCTGCACTCGCGACCTCGGTTTTCTCGTCACCAACGGGCGCGATTTCTTCTCCGAAGAAAAACGCCACTGCAACTTCGAGAACACACCCTTCGAACCCGGCATCCCCGCCTTCGAACTCATCAATACCGAGATCAACGGCCGCTACCGCATTCATAAGGAAATCCTCACCGATCCCTACCGCAACGTCATTCTGCAAAAAGTTCGCTTCGAGCCTCTGCAAGGCCAACTCTCCGACTACCACCTCTACGCCCTGCTCTCGCCCCACCTCGCCAACTGCGGCAACGGCAATACCGGCTGGGTCGGAGACTACAAAGGCGTGCCCATGTTCCTCGCCGAACACGGCAGCACCGCCCTCGCGCTCGCTTGCTCGGTCCCCTGGAAAAAAATGTCCGTCGGATTCGTCGGCGCCTCCGATGGATGGCAGGACCTCTCTCAACACTTCCAAATGCAATGGCAATATCAACGCGCCGAAAATGGCAACATCGCCTGCACCGGCGAAATCGATCTCGCCGCCTGCAATGGCGAATTCGTCCTCGCGCTCGGCTTCGGTTCCATCGTCACTGAAGCCGGACAGCAAGCCCGCTCCACTCTATTCGAGGACTACGCGGACCTTCGCCAGCACTATGTCTTCCATTGGAAGAATTGGCAGAACACTCTTATCAAGCTCGATGAACCTGAGCGCCCCTACGACCTCTACCGCGCCTCCACCGCCGTCCTTCGCACTCACGAGTCCAAGGATTTTCTCGGCGGCGTCATCGCCAGTCTCTCCATTCCCTGGGGCTTCAACAAAGGTGATGAGGACCTCGGTGGTTATCACCTCATCTGGCCCCGCGATCTCGTCGAAACTGCAGGCGCACTTCTAGCCGCCGGCGCCGTCACTGACGCCGCAAAAGTTCTCCGTTATCTTGAATCCACGCAGGAAGCCGCCGGCAACTGGGCACAAAATCTTTGGCTCGACGGCCGTCCCTACTGGGGCGGCGTACAGATGGATGAAACCGCCTTCCCCATCCTTCTACTCGATCTCCTGCTCCGCGAAGCTTCCAAAGAATTGGGTAAGCTCGACCGCTGGTGGCCGATGGTGCGCAAGGCCGCCAGTTTCATCGTGCGCAATGGTCCCGTCACGCAACAAGACCGATGGGAAGAAGACGGCGGATATTCTCCCTTCACTCTGGCCGCGGAAATTTCCGCCCTTCTCGCGGCAGCTGGCATCGCTGAACTCATCGGCCATTCAGACACGGCCATCTATCTTCGCGAAATAGCCGATGCCTGGAACGACAACATCGAACGCTGGGTCTACGCCACCGGCGGCGACCTCGCCGACCAAATCGGCGTCGAAGGCTACTACGTTCGCATCTCTCCGCCAATTACCGATGCCGCCGCGTCACCCACCCAGGGCTTCGTTCCCATCAAGAACCGTCCTCCCGGCCAGGATGCGCAGCGCGCCTTTCGCATTGTTAGTCCCGATTCGCTGGCTCTTGTCCGCTTTGGCCTGCGCGCTCCCAATGATCTCCGCATTCTGAACACGATTAAAGTTATTGACGCTCTGCTGAAAGTCCAACTCCCACAAGGCCCTTGCTGGTACCGCTATAACGGCGACGGTTACGGCGAACACAAAGACGGCTCACCCTTCGATGGCACCGGTATCGGCCGCGCCTGGCCTCTGCTCGCCGGAGAACGCGCTCACTACGAACTTGCCGCCGGACACCCCCAGGATGCCGACGCTCTCTTAACTATGATGGAAAATTGCACCACCGGCCACAGCCGTCTGCTTCCCGAACAAGTCTGGGACGATAGCGATATCCCCGCCCTCGAACTCTTCCGCGGCAAACCCTCCGGCTCCGCCTGCCCTTTAGTCTGGGCTCACTCCGAATACATCAAACTGCGCCGCTCCCTGCGTGATGGGAAAATTTTCGACCAGCCGACGCAAACCGTTCAACGCTATCAAGTCGAGAAACCAACCCGCCAAATCTTCGGCTGGCGGTTCAACAACAAAACTCGCTCCGTCCCCCGTTACAAAACGCTCCGTCTCGTGATTCTCGCTCCCGCCGTCGTCCACTGGAGTATCGACGGCTGGAAAACTTCTCAGGATACAAACACTCGCGACACCGGCCTCGACACCTATATCCTCGACCTTCCCACCGCATCGCTACCCGCCGGCTCACAAGTGGCCTTCACTTTCTATTGGCCGCAGGAAAGCCGCTGGGAAGGGACTAACTACGAAGTAGTAGTGGAATGAAAGACTCGCCTTGTCATCCAGAGGAAGTGCAATCCTTGCCTTCGCCGAGGATTCCCGACGCAGGATCTATGCAACTCTCTTATCTGATCGATGGATGCCTGGCCAAAAGCTTACTTATCGCCGGCAAGCCGAAAACAAATACAGGTATTACGCTTCCGCCACACTCGAATAAATAATCTCCACCACCGTGCAATCGTCATTCAGCGGATTCCCCGCGCAAAACTCCGATACCGCCGAAAAAATCCCCTCCAGCGTCGGAGCCTTCGCCGCCGCCGCTTCCAGTCGGAAGTCCTCAAAAAAATCGCCCATCGAGTTCTCCGCCTCAGTCACCCCGTCGGTCACCAGAATGAATCGATCCCCAGAATTCAACTGGCAGCGCGCGCTCTCAAACGTCGCATCCGCCAGCAATCCCACCGGAACATTTCCGTGCGGAGGCCGCATGACTTCGCCGCGGCAAACCAATAGCGGCTGCACATGCCCGCAATTCACGTATTCCAAATCCCCGTCGCGTCGCAACCGCGCCAAGAGCACAGTCGCATACTTTTCGCCCACCAGCTTTTCCGTAAAAAAGCGGTTCACCGCGTGGACCACATCCAGCAGCGGCATCCCCGAACTCAGATGCGAATAAATCATCCCCTGCAAAGTAGACGCCAACAGCGCCGCCGAGACTCCCTTTCCACTCACATCCGCCAGCACCACCGCGAGCCCTTCCTTCGTATTTACCGCGTCGAAAAAGTCTCCGCCAATTTCTTTACAAGAAAGATTCTTCCCGCGCAGCTTGGCAAACGGTACCTCTGGAATCTTCACCTGCATCAGCCGCTGCTGAATGCTGGCCGCAATCGTCAACTCCTGCTGGTATCGTCTCGATTCTTCCTCTGCCTGCACCAGTCGCGCATTCTCGATCAGCGACGCCGCTTCTGTCGCGATCGCCCGCAGAATGTCATGCCCCACTCCGGAAAACTCCCGCGAGGCAAACCGCGAATCGACATATAAAACTCCCGTCACTTCCGCCGCCGGATTCGCCCCCGGCGCCGGCGTCTGTTCTCGCGTCGCCTGCACTTGCCGCTTGCGTAGCGGAATGCAAATCACCGTACGCAAATCGTAAGCCACAATACTTTGCCGCTCCGCCATATCCGCCGAGCTTCCGGTATCCGTCCGCAAAAACTCCGAGTTCGACCGCAACGATTCTTCCAGCGCGGAATGTGAAATCGTCTTATCGTCCAGCAGTGACTCTCCTTTACTATTCCTTCCCGCCGCCAGCCGCAGATTCCCTTCATCATCCTTCATGAACACATAGCCGCGCTCGGCCCGCGTCAGCCGCAGCGTGACCTCCAGCATGGTCATCAGAATTTCATCGAGTACGCCCGCCGTATTCAACTTGCGCGCCGCTTCCAGAAACAGCGTCAGCTTTTCCAGATCGGTCGCTTCCTGGGAAATCTGTATTCCAGAAATCTGGCTAAGAAATTCCCGCGCCGTATTCGACGTTCCATGCGCCGGATTGAAAATCGCATAGGTCGAATCCCGCGCCCCAAATTCCAGCCGGTCGTTGCGCTCCAGCTTTTGCCGCTGCACTCGCTCGCCATTGACGAACGTCCCGTGCTTGCTGCCCTGATCGACCAGAAAAAATCCCTCTTCTTCCAGCACGATGAGCGCATGGTCGCGCGACACCCGAGGATCCGCGATCACCAGATCCTTATCTACCTTTCGCCCCACGCTGAACGGAGTTCGATTGAGCACGATATTCTTCTGCTCATTCCCCTGCACCAGCACCAGAGCTGGGAACACCCCCGACCCCGTAGACTGCGGCCGCCCTATCGCATTCAGCGTCATGAGTTTTTCGCGCAAACCTTACCGGAGGATTGCCCACTCTTGTCGCGTCATTCGCGGACAAGGATAGAGTTCACCCCAACAGTACACCGATAAGAATAAGAATAATGACAGGAATCCGCCCCCAACGGGAAGAGTCTTTCGTCAGGCATCCCTTACACCACCAGCGACCAGCCCACAAACAACCACAAGAGCCCCAGATTCATGATTAGAAAAGCCGCGCAAACCAGCCTCCATCTCGCGCCCCAGCCAATCCTCTCCAGTAGCCGAGCCATTCCCACGAAAGCTGGAAAGATAAACAATTGATACCGCATCATGCTCTGCAACGGCGGTATCGTCTCCTTGCACAGAAAAACGATAATCGCCGCCAAAGAAAAAAGAATGTACTCGATCTTAAGCCCGCTCACACTTGCAAGCAGGCCAATAATAACGAGGGCCATCACGTTCAGTATCAAAATCGCGTCCGGCGCCCGAACCAACTGGCGCCCGCTCGCCCATAACGTCGTCCAGGGCGGCGCCGCAACCGTTCGCCAATACTGCGCATATACAGTCGATAGTCCCACATAACCCGTCCAGCGCAAATATTCCAGATATCCGCCCACCACTGCCGGAACTGCCAGCACCACCAAAGATTTCGGCGTTCTCTGCCGATAGCCCATCACCAGCAGCGGCACCACCACCACCCCGCCGATCGCCTTGGTCAACGCCGCCGCCACTCCTAAGACCGCAGCCCAAACCCATTGTTCCCGCCTGCCCAACCACAAACACCAAATCGTCAACGCTACCAACAACGACTCCGGATATCCCGCAAAGAAAATAAACCCCGCCGGCCAGCATGCGCTCAGCGACACGCTCCGTTTCGCAAGGCCGGGCAACTCCTCAGCAATGAGCAATTCCAATCCCCAGAACAAAAAAAATGACGCGAGAGTTGAAATCAGCAAAGCCGCCGCCATCGGCGGAACCAGCACACTCATCAGCCTGATCAAACTCGGATAAAGAGGAAAGAAGACCACCGCCTCCGCCCGGTCATAACGTTGCGCGGCAATATGCAGGTACCACAGCGTATCGAACCGGTTCCACACGCCAAACAACAAATACCGCCAGCTATGGTCAGCCGCGGGCAGGTTTTCGGTAAGCGCATTCGAATGTACCAGCCGCCCATTCACACGCTGAATCCACGCCGCGACCCCCGCAAACAATGAGTAGCCCAGGCGTAGCGCCAAAGCCAGCATTAGCGCACGTTGCCACGATCTTCGCCTCGGCTCTCCCCCGTTCTGCGCCATCGCTCGCGAACGCAATCCCCTTCAATCCGAATTAGCAAACCGGACTTCTCTTACCACCCTCGCTTTTTCCTGCACATGAAAGAAAATCAGAGCGAAGCCAAACACCGGCACCGCGAATGTCGCAAAGAACGGCCAACTCCAACCCGCCAGTGCCCGCTCCCGCGAAAGCAGAAAGTACATTCCGCACAACGCAACACTCGCAATCCATTGCCACACTAAAGCGAACGCACCAATCAAATACCCCCAACGCAGGCCACTCGACCGCGCCCATACTTCCCTCCACTCCCGCGCCAGCAACAAAACCGCCGGCAACAAAAGCACCTGGTTATAAGGCGCATACATGGGCACCACCAACACCGTCAGTGCCAGCACCAGCGCCGTAGCCTCGCTGAATTCCGCTGCCTCCGCCCGTTCCCGTCGCAATCTCCACAGCACCGGACCGCAAGCAATCACTGCAATCGCGCCCAGAATCTCCCCGCCCACCCGTGCTGCGCCGCCGTTGGCTGAACCCAAAACTTGGCCCAAAATAACCTCCAGCACGGACTGGCTCTGCGTATACTGCCGGTATTGCAGTAGCGCCTCTGCAAACATCCGCCACCATCCCGGCAAAAGAATCTCCGCGCCTGCCAGCAACAGCGTCATCGCCAATCCAAAACCAAGCACCACTCGACGCCGCGCCCGCCAATCGCTCACCGTCCAAAAAAGCAACCACACCACTAACGGCCATGCCAACTGAGGTTTAATCGTTGCCAGCGCCAGCAGCACTCCACCCAGAAAAAGAAATCCGCCGCTTACGCACGCCACCACTCCCGCTACCAGCCCCGCCACCAGTAAACTTAACTGTTGCAACTTGATTCCCTGCACTGCCGCAAAACTTCCCAACATCAGCGCGATGCAAATGACCAAGCCACTCGGTGGCAAGCGCCAGCGCAAAACTCGCAACCATAACCACACGCTCGCCGCCGTCAACAAAACCAGAAACCAGTAGAAACCTTTCATCACAACAGCAAACGGCAATCCCACCAGCGGCGCCAGCAAGAACACTACATACGCCGGATAAGCAAAACCCTGCTGGTCTTTCGGATCATTCGGCCGCGCCGCATCCAGTCGCCGCCCGTAATAGCCTTCCTGAATCTCCAGCGCGATTTCCCGGCTATAGGGATTCCGCCGATGCAGCAAAAGCTCCCGCGCCCCCAACCACCGCGGATAAAGGTCGGAAAGATTTCCCCGCGGAATTTGTCTTGCTTCCGCATCCGCAATCTGATGCGCGCGCAGGATGCCGATCACATAGAACCACATGCCCGCCGCCGCCGCCACGGCCAGCACCAACGCCAACGCCGATTCCCCGCGTTTATTCAATGCCCTCCAAGCGCGCCATCCTCGTCAGCCCCCTTACCGGCCCTCCCATGTTACAACTGGTTTGCACCAGCGATGCGTAACCGAGTCATAATCGCCGCTCTCATCGGCCTCGCCACCGGAACATTCTCCTGCTTCCTGATCACTCGTCTTCATCAGAATGCCGGAGACTTCACCTGGGCCCTCCATCTCGCGCAGCGCCTCGTCGCACATCAGAATCCTTACGACACTCCCCTCGAGCAATATCCTCTTCCCGCCGCCTTTCCCGCATTGCCTCTGTTGCGTCTCCGCCCGGAAATTGCCGCTGGAATCTTCTACGGCGTCAGCTCCGCTCTCCTGGCGCTCGGCCTCACGCGAAAAAATCATTGCCGCCTGCGCATCTTTCTCGCCTACCCCTTCTGGGCCGGACTCCTCACCGCGCAATGGTCCACACTCATCGCTGCCAGCGCATTCTTCCCCATCCTCCTCCCGGTAACCATGATGAAGCCCCAAGTCGGCCTTCCTGTATTCCTCACCCACCTCACCCGCCGCGGCCTCGTCGCCTGCATCTTCATAGGCGCACTAAGTCTCGCCGTCCTTCCCCAATGGCCCTGGCTGTGGCTCGGCCAAACTCATTATTACGAACACTTCATTCCTCTGCTCGTTTTTCCCGGACCTCTTCTCTTACTCGCGCTCTTCCGTTACCGCGACCGTGATGCCTGGCTGCTCCTGCTCGCCGCCATTATGCCGCAGCGCTGGTTCTTCGACGCTTTCATCCTCTGGCTCATCCCCAAATCGCGTCGCCAAATTCTTTTCACCATTCCCCTCAGTTGGGGAGCCGGTGTCTACCGCTGGTTCCATCAACCCGCCAACTTCACTGAAGTCGGCCGCCTAGCGGTCATTTTTCTTTATCTGCCCATGTTGGCGGTCTTGCTTCTCCGCCCTCAAACCTCGCTCGATTCCACCACGGCCTCTTCATGACCTCCGCTCTCACCGTCAGGAACACATTCCTCGCCGTGCTCCTCCTCGGTGTCTTCGCCATGACTGCCCGCAACGTCACCGATCCCGATGTTTGGTGGCACCTGAAAACCGGCGAGCTAATCGCCGAACACAAAACCGTCCCTCGCACCGATCCCTTTTCATACACCCGTGCCGGCCAACCTTGGGTCGCGCACGAGTGGCTCACCGAACTCGGCATGTATGAACTCCAAGGCATTGCCGGATTCGCCGGCCTCATCCTCATCTTCGCCGTCTTCCTCACCGCCGCATTTTTTCTGCTTTACCTTCGCTGCGGGCCATCCCCTTATATCGCTGGCATCGCCACACTCTGCGCCGCCTTGTCCACCGCACCCATCTGGGGCGTGCGCCCGCAGGTTCTTTCGCTTTTGCTCGTCAGTCTTTGGCTGGTAATTCTCGAGCGTTCCGAACGCACTCCGCGCATCCTTTGGTGGACTCTTCCCCTCACCCTCCTCTGGGTCAACCTGCACGCCGGATTCGCCCTTGGCTTGGTTCTCTCAGCCCTGTTCCTCGCCGCAGATTTGGTCGAAACCCGCCTGCAACTCATTCCCACCGACAAAGCACACATCCGCACTTCCGCCCTCGTGCTCGTTCTCGATCTCCTGGTCGTCCCTCTGAATCCCAACGGCCTGCGCATGTTTTCCTATCCCATCGAAACCTTGCGCTCCGCCGCCATGCAGAACTACATCGCCGAATGGGCTTCCCCCAACTTCCATCGCCCCGAGTACTGGCCTCTGCTCTTAATAATCCTGGCTACGTTCCTCGCGCTCGCCTGCTCCCGGAGCCAAAGCCGTCCGCGTGACCTGATCCTATTATCAGTCAGCCTCTACGCAAGTCTGGCCTCCATCCGCATGATCCCTCTTTTTGTCCTGATCGCCGTCCCGTTCATCGCGAAGCGTCTCGGTAACTGGCTCTCCACCCAATACCCGTCGCGCCTCCCGCCATCTCGGCAGGTGCTCAACGCGGTAATCATCCTGGCCATGGCCACGTTCTCAGCCGCTCGCACCACCCATGTAATCCGTAACCAGGCAGAAGCCGAGACCCTCGAGTTTCCTTCTCGCGCCGTCGCCTTCCTTCAGCAACATCCCCCCGCCGGTCCCATTTTCAACCACTATGACTGGGGCGGCTACCTTATCTGGAAACTCTACCCGTCCACCCTCGTCTTCATAGACGGCCGCGCCGATGTCTACGGACAATCCCTCTTTCACGATTTCGCCGATACCTATGAATTCAAATCCTCCTCCCAGCAAATCCTCCAACGCTGGCACATCCAAACCGTTATCGTGCCCCCCAACTCCGCCCTCGCCGCCGGCCTGCGAAGCTCCCCCGGCTGGATAATCTCCTACCAGGACTCACAAGCCATGATTTTGACGAGCATCCATGCAGAGACAGCGCCCCTCGGCTGTCCAATCGAGCAAAGCTCGACTTGCTTTTGATTCAACTTTCAACCGGACGCCTTAATCCATCTTGCCCCGTTCCCACGTTACCCTTGGTATGCAATTAATTACCGATATACGGTACTTTGCGAGGTATTATGGTTTATATTCTTGACAATCCTCCGTAGAACAATGCTAGCAACCGGTACTGATTCCCGGAGGCCAGGCGCTTTTTTGCGCGTGCTATAACCCGATAAAAAGAACTTGTCGCATCCAATTCAGGAGGCAACACACTATGCACCATCTGTACAAACTCTGGCGCGACGATGAAGGCCAGGATATTGCGGAATACGCCGTGATGCTCGCCGTCATTCTGGTCATCGTTGTCGGCACCATTCGGCTCATCGGCTCGAACGCCAACAACGTATTCTCAAACGTCGCCAGCTCGATTCAGTAATATCTGCCGTGGCGCAGCATCACAGCGGGGTGAGTCCCGCCGAAAGCACGGCGCATTTTTTCACAGCGCCGTCGTTCCCGGTGCTTCTCTCCAGTGCGCGTATTATTGTCCCTGCTTGTCTTAATGGAGTGCTATGAACCGTACGCGTTTGTTGATGATCGGCGCCGTGGCTCTGGCCTTGGGCGCCTTCGTCAGCCTGTTCGTCTACAAGAACCTGCAAGGTAGAGGCTCGTCCAATGGCGCACCCGGGGTAGATGTCATCGTCGCCTCTGATGACATTCAGGTCGGAGCCAGAATCGAAGAACACGACGTCCGCACCGTCAAGTATCCCGCTTCCGCCTTGCCCGCCGGAACCTACAGCGCACGCTCAAAAGTGATGGGCCGCGGCGTGATCCTCCCCATCGCCAAAGGCGAGTTCATTCTGCCCAGCAAACTCGCTCCGGAAAACGCTGGCTCCGGCTTACCTTCCCTCATTCCTCCCGGCATGCGCGCCGTCTCTGTCCGCGTCAATGAGGTTGTCTCCGTCGCCGGCTTCGTCGGTCCCGGCACCCGCGTCGATATTCTTCTCACCGGCACCCCCAACGGCAGTTCCGAGCCGCAGACCACCACCGTCTTGCAGAACGTCGCCGTGATCGCCGCCGGCCAGCGTCTGGAACGCAACGCGGCCGGCGATGCACAGAACACTCCCGTCATCACCCTGCTGGTTTCGCCCGATGACGCGGAACGCCTCACCCTCGCCAGCTCCGAAGGTCACATTCAGCTCGCTCTGCGCAACCCCCTCGACACCAAGCAGGACGAAGTCGCCGCCGCCAATGCCAAGGGACTGTATAAAGGTGGCACCCCGCTCGCCGTTACGTCCACGGTTCGCCCCCATCCCGTGAAACGCACAAGACTCAAGCGCCGCCTCCCTCCCCATCGGTGCTCAGCATTGAGGTGTATCAGGGTGATAAGAAGCCCGATGTCGTCAAGTTCCCGGAACAAGGAAGTGAAGAGTCCGAAATAGTTCGAAGAGCGGTTTTCGCCTGCGCGCTCGCACGTATCGCATCGCAGGTTTCCTCATGTGGAGAGGAATCAAACGATGAAGTT
The DNA here is from genome assembly GCA_963818235.1 of uncultured Acidobacteriaceae bacterium. Taxonomy (GTDB): domain Bacteria; phylum Acidobacteriota; class Terriglobia; order Terriglobales; family Acidobacteriaceae; genus Sulfotelmatobacter. The sequence continues at coordinate 128,353 of CAWFRI010000002.1, read as the reverse complement.
TCGCACTACATTTTTAGCCGCCATCGCAATCAGCCTTCTGCTCACTGGTTCTCCCTTCGCTCGCACTTCTCTTCAGGATGCTGCAGCGCCCGCCCCCGCTTCCGCTACCACCCCGCAAGATCAGGCCATCCACAGCTCGCAAACCACTCTGCCCGCAGCAGGCACAGGGTGCCGCGCCCCTGCGTGTCATGGTCGACAAATCTTTGCTCATCAACACCACCGAACGCCTCAAACGTATCTCCGTCACCGACCCCTCAGTCGCCTACGCCACCGTTATCACTCCCACGCAAATCCTCGTTCACGGCCGCGCTCCCGGCGAAGTTTCACTTCTCATCTGGGATGAACTGGAGCGTTCCCGTAGCTTCGATCTCCGCGTCGATGTCGATGTCAGCGCCTGCGCCGAAGAAGAACATCGCGTCTTCCCCGACGAACAAATCAGCGTCACTCCCTCCCGCGCTGCCATCGTTCTCTCCGGCCATGTCACCACCGAAGACGTTGCCAAGCGCGCCGGAGAGCTCGCCGCCGCCTACTCGAAAAACGTCGTCAATGTCCTCACCTTCGGCCCCGTCGGCGCTCAGGAAGTTTTGTTGGAGGTAAAATTCGCCGAAGTCGACCGCTCCGCTCTGGCCCAACTCGGCGCTAACATTTTCTCCACCGGTGCCGGCAATACTAGTCGGAACTTCCACCACCGGGCAATACGGCGGCTTCAGCTCACAATCCATCAGCCAGACTCAAGGCCAGAGCCCGCCCTTCACCGCTACCCAAACCATCAGCAGCGTTCTCAATATGTTCTTGTTCCAGCCCAACATTCACCTCGGCGCGGTGATCGAGGCCCTGCAAACCAAGAACCTGCTACAGATTCTCGCCGAGCCCACTCTGATTGCCGTGAACGGCAAGAAAGCCAGCTTCCTCGCCGGTGGCCAGTTTCCCTTTCCCTATCGTCCAGCCGGGCGCTGGATTTACCGCCGTCACCATCTCCTTTAAAGAATTCGGCGTCAAGCTTGAGTTCACTCCCGTGATCATGCCCAACGGCAACATTCACCTTACCGTCGCCCCTGAAGTCAGCACTCTCGATTTTGCCGACGCCCTGACCATCTCCGGCTTCACTGTCCCCGCTTTGAGCACGCGCAAAGCGGAGACCGAATTCGAACTTCGCGATGGCCAGAGTTTCGTCATCGCGGGCTTGATCGACAATCGCGTCACCGATATCTGGAACAAAGTTCCCGGCCTCGGCGATATTCCCATCCTCGGCGCATTTTTCAAAAGCAAAAGCATTTCCAAGAGCAATTCCGAGTTGATGGTCTTATGCACCGTGCATCGCATTTCCCCCAGCAACGAACCGCCGCCGGGCCCCAAGAACCCGCAACCTTTGTTAAACAACGACAAATTCGATGGGACCAAAGGCGCTACTAAACCGTCAGGCAAGTGAAAGCCCGGCACTTCAGTGCCGGAAAACATTGCAGTGAACGCGTCTCGTAGGGACGCCTGAAAATACGCAATTCGCGCATAGCCTGGAAAGAACGCGCATTTCAAGCCCGGCACAAAAATGCCGGATAGCAAGAAAATAACATTAAGCCCGCGGACCCCCGCCGCGCGCACGGACTAACAGGAGCAGCACTCGTTTTATGCCCGAGCTCTCGGTCGTCATCGTGGCCACCGACAATGAACAGCGCACCGTGCTCCAGGTGTTAGTCGATGGCACCAGTGTGGCCAGCACCGTTCACACCTGCGCCACTTTTCCCCTCGCCGCCTCCGATCCCGTGATGCGCCGCGTGCAAGCCGCCAGCCCGGATGTCCTCCTCGTCGATATTCCCGCCGACAACCACGCGCAAGCCATGCGCGCCATCGAACTGCTTCGTCAGGAGATTCCCGATTCCGCCGTTTTCGCCATCGGCAGCCTCAACCAGCCGCAAGTCATTGTCAGCGCCATGCGCGCCGGGGCTCGCGAATTCATCGAGCGTCCCACCACCACCACCGACCTGCTCGAAGCCTTCGTCCGCCTCACTACGGCTCAGCGCCGCGTCCAAAAAGAAGGCCCCCGGGGCAAAGTCTACACCATCGTCAATGCCAAAGGCGGCAGCGGAGCTACCACCGTCGCTGTCAACCTCGCTCTCGCCCTACAATCCGCCTACGGCCAGACCGCTCTCGATTGACCTTGCGCCTCTCGGACACACGGCTCTTCATCTCAACCTAAAACCTGTATTCAACATCGCCGACGCCACCCGCAACCTTCACCGCATGGATAGTTCCCTGCTCGAAAGTTTCATGACCCGCCACAGCGGCGGCCTGCAACTCCTCGCCGGAACCAACGCCCCCGCCGCTATCGAACCTTCCACCGCCGAGTTTGTCCGCCTCTTCGACATGCTGGTCACGCATTACCGCTACGTCGTGGTGGACAATTCCTCGCGCCTCGATGCCGCCAGCCGCCTGGTCGCCAATTTGTCGGAGTGCGTCCTGCTGGTCGCCTGCACCGATGTCGCCTCGCTCTGGAGCGCGGCCCGCGTCCAACAATATCTTGGCGAAACCGGAAACCGCGAGCGCCTTCGCCTGGTTCTTAACCGCTTCCGAAAAGTTCCCGGCTTCACCGAATCCGACGCCGAAAACGCCGCCGGAGTAAAATTGCTGTGGCGCGTCCCCAATCAATATTTCGCAATCTCGTCAGCCATCGATCGCGGTGCGCCTGTCATGGAGCAAAGTCATACCGAAATCGCCCGCTGTTTTTCCGGGCTGGCACAAGAACTGACCCGCAACGACATCGACGTCAAACGCGCTGCCTGGTCATTATTCAAGAGCGTATGACGATTTCGCCGGAAGGGCCGCTCGGTTTTTTTAGCCGCGAAGCGGCGACAGAATGCAGCCCACGGCGCAAGCCGTGGGGTAAGATCAAAGCGAGTTAGCCCCGGAGGGGCGAAAGACAACTACGAAAACTGGCTCCGTTAAAGAGCCGCACCGTAGAATAAAATTTTATGGCGAATCTCCAAACCTTCGAGCACAGCGAATACCAGCAGGTAAAATCCGACCTGCATCGCAAGATCCTCGATCGTCTCGACCTCGAAAAACTCGGCCGCTCCAACGGCGATACCGCCCGCGAAGAAGTTCTCGTTCTCATCCGCAATGCCGTCAACAATGAAGTCGTCCCTCTCAGCTTCACCGAACGCGAACGCCTCTCGCGCGAAATCCTCGACGAAATCTTCGGCCTCGGTCCGCTCGAGCCTCTGCTCAAGGACCACACCATCTCCGACATCCTCGTCAACCGCTACGACCGCGTCTACATCGAGCGCGCGGGAAAACTCGAACTCACCGGCCTCTCTTTCAAAGACAACCAGCACCTCATGCAGATCATCGAGCGCATCGTCTCCCGCGTCGGCCGCCGAGTCGACGAATCCTCCCCCATGGTTGATGCCCGCCTCGCCGATGGCTCCCGTGTGAACGCCATTATTCCTCCACTCGCTCTCGACGGCGCTTGCCTTTCCATCCGCCGCTTCGGACGCGATCCCGTCACCGCCCGCAACATGATCGAGAATCACACCCTCACTGAAGCCATGCTCGAACTGCTTTCCGTCATGGTCAAGGGGCGTCTGAACCTCCTCATCTCTGGCGGTACCGGCGCCGGCAAAACCACTCTACTCAACGTTCTCTCCGGCTACATTCCCAACGTCGAGCGTATCGTCACCATCGAAGACGCCGCCGAACTGCAACTCAAGCAGGAACACATCGTCCGCCTCGAAACTCGCGCGCCCAATATCGAAGGCAAAGGCGCAGTCCGCATGAGGCAACTGGTCATCAACAGTTTGCGTATGCGCCCCGACCGCATCGTTGTCGGCGAGGTCCGCGGCGAAGAAGCCTTCGACATGCTTCAGGCCATGAACACCGGCCACGAAGGCTCGCTCACCACCATCCACGCCAACTCCGGCCGCGATGCCCTGGCCCGTGTCGAGAACATGGTCTCCATGGCGAACCTCAACATTCCCGAGCGCGCCGTACGCCACCAGATCGCCTCCGCCATTCACGCCGTCGTCCAGATCGCGCGCCTCTCCGATGGCACGCGTAAAGTTGTCGCCATCTCCGAAATCACCGGCATGTCGGACGAACTCATTACCATGCAGGATATTTTCCTCTTCGAACGCCGCGCCATCGACGAAACTGGAAAAGTTCGCGGCGCCTTCCGCGCTACGGGAATCCGCCCCCAATTCACCGATCGCCTGGCCACCGGCGGCGCCCGCCTGCGCCCCGCCTTATTCGAATCAAAAACAGAAATATGAGGACCAAAAACAAAACGGAGATGTTCGCAGCGTCTTGGAAGAGCGGCGCTTCAACTCCGTACGGCATTTTGTTTTTCGGTGGCGCAGCGGTTCACCGCTGCGATAACCGGATAGCTTTCCGATCGGCTTTAGCCGCTGAGGCTCGGTGGCTGCAGTTATCCGAGCGCCATGGAGAACCAACCCCATGCCAGCTCTGATCGCACTTCTCGTCTTCCTCTTCGTAGCCCTCGCCGCCTTCGTCGCAGGCTCGCTCATCGACCAGCGCAACGCCCGTGCCCGCCTCATCAAAGACCGCCTCGCTAACGTTCAAAAGGCTCCCGAGCGCGATCCCAACGAAGAACTCGCCCTCCTGCGCGACGAGCAACTTAGCAAAATTCCCGCTCTCGACACCCTGCTCCGCCGCTCCGCCCGCGTCTCCGCCATTCAGGAAGCTTTGCTGCAAGCCGGCATGAAATTCCGCGCCGGCAATTTTCTCCTGCTCTGCGCCCTCTGCGGAATCGGCATCGGGCTCGCCGCCATCCTCTACACCAACAATGCAGCCATCGGCTGGGCCTCCCTCATCATCGGCGCATTTCTTCCCTACTCGTTCGTCTCTTACCGCCGCCAGAAGCGCTTCGAAAAATTCGAAGAGCTTTTCCCCGAGGCCATTGACACTCTTGCCCGCGCCGTCCGCGCCGGCCATGCCTTCACCACCGCTCTCGAAATGATTTCCAACGAGATCGGCGAACCGCTCTCCAGCGAATTCCGCAAACTTTTCGAAGAACAAAAATTCGGCATGCCCGTCCGCGACGCCCTCATGAATCTCACCGAGCGCGTCCCCTTAGTCGACGTAAAATTCTTCGTCACCGCCGTCATGCTTCAGCGCGAGACTGGTGGCAACCTCGCCGAGATCCTCGACAACCTTTCCTACGTAATCCGTGAGCGCTTCAAAATTCAGCGCCAGGTCCGCGTCCACACCGCCCAGGGCCGCCTCACCATGCTCCTGCTCATGGGCATGCCGCCGACCGTCGTCGCAATTCTTTCCGTCTTCAGCCCGGAATTTGTTCATCCACTTTTTTATGACCCAATCGGTCATGCGCTGCTAGTCATGAGCATCGCTTTGCAGACCGTAGGCTATTTCGTGATCCGCAAAATTATTAAAATTCAGGTATGAGATGAATTTGGGTGGCGCAGCGCTTTAGCACTGCGGAAATCGCATTCTTTCAATGCGGCTTTAGCCGCTGAGGTTGCACCAATTATTATGAAGATTCAAGTTCAGCATGTTCAGGTCTGATAGATGCCCTTAGTCCTCGCCATCGTCGTATTTATCACTATCGTGTTGGTGGTCTTCGCCTTTGGAGCCGCCGCCGTCACCCCTAGTTCCGTGCTCGGAGCCCGCCTCCGCGCCCTCGGCGGCCATGCCACAATCGCCCCGGAAAAGCCGGTCGTCAGAGTGAAAGAACGTCTTGAGCGGGCCCTCGATCCGATCAGCAAAGCCATCCCACTTTCGCCGTCGGATGTTTCCCGCACTCGCGCCTGGCTCATTCAAGCAGGACTCCGCGACTCCCGCCATGTCACTTATTATTTCGGCGCCCGCCTTATGCTGGCCTTCCTTGGCCTCGGCGGCGTCGTCTTATTTTCCGGCGTCGATAGTTTTCCTTTACTGGTTTGTGTTCCCGCCTTCGGTTTCTTCATCCCGCGCTTTTTTCTGAAGCGGATGATCAAAGACCGACAACGCCGCATCCGAATCGCTCTGCCCGACGCTCTCGATCTCACCGTCATCTGCGTCGAAGCCGGTCTCGCACTCGATCAAGCCCTCATGCGCGTTGGCAAAGATCTCCATCACGCCCATCCTGACCTTAGCGACGAATTTCATCTCGTCAACCTCGAAATGCGCGCCGGCAAGCCCCGCGCCGAAGCCCTGCGCAATCTCGTCGATCGCACCGGAGTCGACGACATCCGCTCCCTGGTCGGCACGCTGATTCAAACTGACCGCTTCGGCACCAGCATTGCCCAGGCCTTGCGCGTGCACTCCGATTCCTTGCGGACGCAACGCCGTCAGCGCGCCGAAGAGCAGGCCGCCAAAACCACCATCAAGATGGTCCCTCCCCTCGTGATTTTCATTCTGGTCCCGTTTCTTGCCGTCACCATTGGTCCGGCATTGATTCAGGCCTACCACTCCCTCGTCAGCAAGTAGGGCTCCTTCGTCAATGAATCTTATCCATTTACTCGCCCACCCCTTTCCACTAAAATCAATTGGCTCGACCTCGACGGTCCCCCACCGCGTCTCTACCAGGACGAGAAGCAGACGGCAATCCCAGGAGAGCGCTCCCATGAAACCAGTACGCCAACTATCCTTCATTCCCCTGCTCTGCCTTTGCGCCATATACGGCGCAGCAGCGGACGCTAATACAGCCACGGACCTGTCCGCGCTCCCAGCCGCCGCACAGTCGAGCATCTCCGCCGCGCTCGGGAGCCGCTTGGCCGGGCTTAACTTGTATCCTGATTCCCTGATGCAATTGGCCCAGCTAACTGCATCAGACGGAGTGCAACCCGATAGCCTCGGCTGGTCGGTCGCGATGAGCGGAAATACCATCGTCCTCACTGGACTCGGCACGTCGGCCTATGTGTTCGTAAAGCCGCAAACGGGATGGGCAAATATGACCCAGGCTGCGGAATTGACTACATCCAACGGGGCTACACTTGGGGGCCGATGCGTTGCAATTAGCGGCAACGTAATCGTCGTCGGCGCCCCGCTAGCCACTGTCGGGCAGAACAGCTACCAGGGCGCCGTATACCTATATGTCGAACCGGACGGCGGATGGACCAACATGACTGAAACCGCCGAGCTTACTGCGTCCGACGGCTTGGTGGGCGGTCAACTTGGCACTTCGGTCGCCATTAGCGGCAACACAGCGGTCGCGGGAGCAAGCTTCGCGTCCCACGGTGGCGGGCCTGCGGCGTACGTGTTCACTCGGCCCGAGGGCGGCTGGACTAATACTACGCAGACCGCCGAGCTTTCGCCTTCAGACGGCTCAGTGCTAGCTCCTTCAGTTGCCATAGCGGGGAAGACAATCGTCGCCGGGTGGACTTACAGAAGCGCAGCCTACGTATTTATCGAGCCAGCTACTGGCTGGGCCGACGCAACAGAAAACGCGAAACTTACCGCCACTTATTATCCGAACGGCGATGATTTTGCCTGGTCTGTCGCAACGGACGGAACAACGATCATTGCCGGAGCAATCGACATGTATGCTCATGGCGCCGCCTACGTGTTCGTCAAGCCGGAAAACGGGTGGGCATCAACGACTGAAACCGCGGAGCTAAGGCCCGCGAATGGGACGGTGGCAGACTTCTTTGGATGGGCTGTAAGTGTTAGCGGAGACCGAATCGTGGTCGGCGCTCCTGACGCCACAGCAAACGAAGCTCTAGGGGCAGCGTATATATACTCCAAGCCGGTTTCAGGTTGGCAAAGCACTTCGCGTTTCACAGAGGAGCTAACGGCGCCCGCCGGATTCGGGTCGGCCGTCGCCGTCAACGGAACCTTCCTGGCGGTGGGAGCATCGGCGTTCGGGGATAACTTAGGAACGGCATACGTGTTTGGCCCATAGGGCGTTCTTGGGTTCGAACATGGCGCATCAGGCCTTCAACCAAACCCGTCAGCGCTTCCTAGCCACCGACCTCTCCGTGGCCGAAACTCACTGGACCCGCCTGCGCGGCCTCCTCGGCACCCGCAAAGATGACTTCCGTAACGGTCGCGGCCTCTGGATTCGACCCTGCCATGGCGTTCATACTCTTGCCATGACCTTCCCTATCGACGTAATCTATCTTCACCGGGATGGCACAGTAGTCCACCTCGAACGCAATCTCCAGCCCTGGCGTTTTTCCCCCATCCGCCTGCAAGCCGCGTCCGTTCTGGAATTGCCGGTGAACACAATAGCCGAATCCGAAACTGCTGTGGGCGATAGAATTGAAATCAAGATCGACGGGAACATCACACCTTGAAAGGGCCGAGATTTAAAGACCATTTTTGAAATGGCGCTTTTGGTGACCGACACTCTCCAACTCGAAGAACCCGTCACCCTCCACGACGCTCCCAATCTCCTGGTCGAGTGGTCTCCGCGCTGGCAGGAATTCACCACCAACATCCGTCCCGCCTTAGCCCGCTCCGGCGCGCGCCTTGCCGGAGAAGCTCCCCTTGGCGTCCGACCCTACGCCGGTTTCATCGCTTCACTTCTTCTGCAAGCCTTCCTGCTTTTTGTTCTGATGGTCATCCCGCGTGAGATCGCACGGCTCCGCCCCTACGCCGCGCCTCGCCTTCAGCCCGATGAAGTCATCTACTATTCCGGAGATGAACTCCCCCGCACCGAAGATTTGAGCGGAGCGCAATCCGGCACCACCGCTCGCGCCGGAGGCCGGGAAGCTCATCACCGCACTCAAACCATTCGTGTCGCTCGCGGCGCATCGCTCACTCCAAAAGTCGTTGACGCCCCCAATCTCAAACTTCCCTCTTCGCCCGACGCAGTCGCCAACCTGCTCAAATTCAAATCCATCCCCGGACCGCCTCCCTCCGAAGGCCTCCACTCTTCCCTCAAAGCGCCCAATCTCGCCGCCAACGTCATTGCCCCCGCGCCCAACCTCGCCCGTGACGAGTCTCGCGCCGGCCTCACTTTGAATACTCCCATCGTCCCGCCTGCTCCCAATATTTCTCCTTCCAATTCTCGCTCCGCGCCATCTTTCAGAACCTCAGTCGTAGCCCCAGCTCCAACCGTTCACTCGGACCACACTCTCTTCGCGCCGCGCCTCGATTCCACCATCATCGCTCCCGCTCCCAATGTTTCCGCCGATCGCACTCGTACCGCGCCCCGGCTCAACTCCACTGTGATCGCCCCGGCATCCACCACCGTTTCCCGCGATCAAGCCCGCTCCGCGCCCGCTCTCAATGGCGCGATAATCGCCCCCGCTCCCTCCACTGTTACCCGCGAGGTTTCTCCCTCGCGCGTGCAAATGAACAATGTCGCGGTCGTCCCTCCGCCAGTCTCCGCTCCCGAGCGCGAATCCTCGCGCACCGCAAAACTGAATATGCCCGCGCCCTCCGTCGTCGCGCCTCCACCATCCGCGGATTCCCCTCGCGATCTCCGCCGTCTCGAAAGCGGCGCGCTCCGCTCCTCCACTCCCAACGTCGTCCCTCCACCACCCACCCAAACCGCCAACGGATCACTCGTCAGCAGCATTATCGGCAAGCTTTTCGGCACACAAGACGTCGTCCCACCGCCGCCCAACGTTTCATCTTCCAGTGCCGCCGGAACCTCCCGCAACTCAGGCGGATCGGGCACATCCCTCGCTACCAACGTCATCCCGCCTCCCCCATCCGTCGGAAACTCCACCTCAAACCTCGGCGGCGGTTCACCCGCCGGCGAGATCTCAATCGTCATCGAACGTGATTCCTCCGCCTCCATCGGTCGCGGGATCAAACACAACTTCAGGAAACGGATTTCAGGAAGCAGCTCTTCGAGAACTTTCCCCGCTTCCTCCATCAACTCGTCAAACGTCGTCCCCCCGCCTCCATCCATCGGTACCGGCTCCTCATCGGGCACAGGGTCGAGAAATTCCAGCGGTTCCGCTAGCGGAGGCTTTCTCGCCAACAACGTGATTCCGCCTCCACCAAGTTCGATCTCAGCCGGCTCCGGCTCCGGCAGAAAAGGCCTTGGACTCGGCGGACCCGGCGATGTCGGCTCCGCTCTCGCTCCGCCCAAAGCCGCCAACGGCACCTCCGACAATTCCGGAGTAGTCTTATCCGCCGATCCCGGCTCCAAACCTGGCGTGCCCGGCAACGGAGGCAAAGGCTCTCTAGCCCTATCGCCCTCTGGCGGCGATAAGCCTGGCCTCGGCGGCTCCGGCGGTGGCACCGGCATCGGCGCAGGCTCCGGCCCCGGCAGTGGCCTCGCCGGGAAAACGACAAGCGAAGCCACCGGCGCAGGCAAATCCGGCTCCGCCCGCGGCTCCGATCCCAATGCCCACGCCGGAATCTCTCCAACTCCAGGCCCCGGCGGCTCTGGCGCCGCTCCCACCGGAATCCCCGCCGCTCCCGGCGTCGACGTTCGCGGCGGCAGCACCACCGTCGTCAATCTTCCCAGCTTCGACTCCGGCAACAGCAACGCTCCCACTGTTCCCGCGCGTTCCACCGTCAAAGGCGACCCCGGCCCCGCCATCACTATCGTCGCCACCTCGCGCTCCGGCGGAGCATTCGATTTCTACGGCAAGCTCCCCGGCGACAACTACACCGTCTACATCGATACCAACATCGGCACCGTCGTCATGCAATTCGCCGAAGCCAATCCCAACTCTCACCCCCACACCGGAGCCCTCACCGGTCCTCAAGGCCTCCGCACCGATCTCCCCACCGGACTTCCCCACGCTCGCGTCGTCATCAAGTGCAAACTCGACGCCAGTGGCAATCTAAAATATCTGCAAGTCCTCGAACCCGGCCCCGCCGCCATGACCGCAAAAATCATGGCCGCTCTCCCCAACTGGAAATTCCGCCCCGCCACCCGCGGCCCCCAACCCGTGGAAGTCAACGCCATCCTCGGTTTCAACATCGACACCAACGACCGCTACTAAATGCACACCCTCCATAGCTGTCATCCCGAGCGGAGCAATCTCACTCGCGGAGCGAATGAGATTGCGTAGTCGAGGGATCCCTATTCCCTTCACGAACCGGGACCGGCGGCCCATCCTAGCCGCCCCACCACGCCAACCGCCAGCTCGAACCCAAAGCGGCTAGGGTGGGGATTTTGACTTTGGGTTTTGACTTCTTTTCTAAACCACCCTTTGTCATCTTGAGCGAAGCATGGCGTCCACGCAGTGGACGCCATGCGTAGTCGAAAGATCCCGACAGCCACTACTAATCCCATTCCACAAAAGCGCGACGCCGAATCGGATCAGGAGATTTTGCGGATGGGAAGCTCCAAGAGTCGAAGTAGTGGCGTAGATTTGTCCGCATTGCACGATGCAATAGCAACCCGACGATTTCGATGTGAACGACAAACATGCCAGGTAGAGTTCGCCGCAGCCCACCCCGCGAAACTGCCACGGGTGGCCCATCCTAGCCGCATTCACACCCCGCTCCTCGCACGAACCCCAAGCGGCCAGGGTGGGATTTTGACTCTCCCATCTGCCCACCATGAAACACCCAACTCAGCCTCGTTGTCATCCTGAAACCCGCGTCCTTTGCGGGCCGAAGGATCCCTATAGGCTCGACTCGCTGGACGCCCCACCCGTGGCTTTTCACGGGTGGGCCGCGACGCCGATCGGATCAGGGATTTTACAGATGAGAATCTCCAAGAGTCGAAGTACCATCTCCGCTCCAACTCAACTCCCGAGGGTGCCCCTCGATAAGAGTGAAGGCGGTGTCAAGGACAAAAGTATCCTGTCGGTGTTTTTAGCACCGGTTTTTCGCCAGAGAGGGTTGAGGACCAAGACTCTGGAAATCTCACGCCAATCACCTGCGGTAGTCGTCTTCTCCCAAAGATCGTTGTAAGAGAAGACCGTTCCACCAACCATCGATTCGGCCTAAACATCGACCATGATTCTTCTATGCGAACATCCCGCCCCGTGCGGGATGCGAGAGCGCCCAATCAGTTCTGCGGTCTAGCTTGCGCCGACCAGGGGCACCCGCGAGCTGCTCTCGATGCGAACGATCTCTGGATACGGTGTCTCGGTGCGTAGCATCCAGTAGAGTCGTACCGCTAACTTGCGCGCCGCCGCCACCTTGGCCACGCCTTTCGGCTTCTGATGACAGCGATGCAAATACTGTTTCTTCATTTCGGGATCGAAGCGCACCGCAATCTGCGCCGCCTCCACCAGCAACGATCGCACCATGCGGTTGCCTTGCTTAGTGATTGCTCCCAGCTTCTGCCGTCCGCCCGAACTTTCCTCGCGCGGAATCAATCCCAGGTAGCTCGCCACCTGCTTGCCGCGCGGGAATCGGCTCACATCGCCGATGGTCAGCACATAGGCCAGCGCCGTGTTCGGACCCACCCCCGGCTGCGTCATCAGCAACTTGGCCTGGGGGTTCTCCTCCGCCGCGTGCTGCACCGCGTGATCCAGCGCACCGACCTGCTGGTTTAACATCGCCAGCAGTCCCAGCAAATCTTCCCGCCGGCATGCCGCCCAAGGTTTTAAAGGAAGCTCGCGCAGCAACTTCTGTCCCGCCTGGCTCCACAGCGCGCGCTTCTTTTGCATTCCCTTATTCAAAGAAAGGTGTTGCAGTTCGTTTTTTACCCGGCTGCGAATCTCCACCAGCTTGTGCCGATGCAGTACCAACTGCCGCAAGTCGCGTTGCTCCCGGTCCGGTGTCCACAAGCGCGGAAAACGGCCTTGCTCCACCAGTCTGCGAATGTGCTCCGCGTCCCGCTTGTCCGTCTTCTGCTTGCGCACGTAACTGGCCCGGATCTGCGCCGCATCTCCAATCCAGATCTCGTGCCCCAAATCTTCCACCAGCTCGACAAACCACTGACTGTTACCCGTGGATTCCATGCCGATCAGCACCGGCGCCGCCAGTTGCTGATAAAACTTCTGAGCCTCGCCACTGGCATGCACCAGCTTGCGTTCCCCGCAGTCCCCGGTTTCGGTGTCCAGCCAACTCACTTGTTGCCAGCTGGGATGGAAATCACATCCTATAATCATCATCGAAGGCTCCTTTCTTCCCAGCGTCTTCGTCCTCAAACAAAGACTACATGGGTCTGAATCGAGCCTTCACTCTTATCCAATCAGTCCAAGCTTCGCTTGGGCGGGGTTTTTTGATGTTCACTCGTCACAGACTCAATCCCACAAACAAGAATGCCGTTGCCCATGCCATGGGGATTGAAGCGCTTCCAAGAAACTGGTCAAGTCCACTTTTTAACCTTCAGTTGTTATCGAAGGCAGCCCTAACAATAGGCCGGATCTGCGAATGCCCAGCGGATAAAGCAATCCACAGCCCCTCTGTGACGTCCAACCTTGCCCTCCGCCAAAAATCACTTCATCCTAGTCGAAGCACTGACGGTAATTCTCGGAGCCTTGGCGGCAAAAGCAGCCACAGGAAAAATGCACCTAACTCCTGTGTTTCATGTACTTTGCCTCTAACTCTTTTAGAAAACGTAATTTGCGGACAATTTTTTTCCAAACCCCGCGCCCAGCAGGACTTTTCAGAAAAACAAGTGTGGGGGAGTCACTCCAAAAAGTACGGACCGGGAGCAGAAATCACGAGATGAATGGCGCTAAAATGCGCGCAGCACGCCACAGCAGACTCCGTCCCTGCTGTCCTACAGCCGCAGCCTCGCCAGCAACCCATACGCCTTCCGAAACCAAACCCGCTCCCGCCGTTTCTGATACCTCGGCATCGTCGCCCGCTTATCCAAAATCTTCTGCGCCCATTGCCGAGCCTCATCCACCCGTCCCTGCCCCTGCAAGAACAAAGCATAGTTGTAATAAGTCTCCGAGCTCGTGGAAATCTTCGTTGCCTCCACAAACAGCTTCGCCGCTTTCTCCGCCTGCCCGGTCTGCGCATAAGCGTGCGCCAGCAATCCAATCCCGCGATGAAAGTCATAACTCGGATCGGCCGCAATCGCCCGCTGCAAATCCGGCACCGCCGCGGCAAAGTCTCCCAACTCAGTCTCCGCCACTCCCCTTCGGTAAAACGGATCCACCGAATCCGTTCTTTGCGCGATCGAACGGTCATAACACGCCCGCGCCCGCGCAAAATCTCCATCATCCAGATACAGCAGCCCCAACTCTTCGTAGTTGCCTGCCGAGGGATTATCCCGTATCGCCGACTCCAACTCCCGAATCCGCCGCCGCCGCGGAAACACCTCAAACGACCCGCGCAGCAGCCCCGCATCCGGTATCACTTCCACCACAATGTAGACCAGCGCCCCAATCCAGCCCAGGAAGAGAATGACAAAAATCCAGTAGGTCTCCGGACGCCGGCGGATAAAATGCACCACCGCCACGCCCATCAGCACCAGCTTCCACCACGAAATGAAGAAGAAGAAAAGTGGTCCCATGCGAAGCGCAATATATCACGCTCACGCGCCCGTCAGAATATTGGTGATTCCCCAGGCAAACTGAACTAATATGTCTGGGCGCCAAACCGGCCTCCCAGCCGAAATAGGCAACCCCCAAGCCTATTCAACGCGCTCGAGGAAACCCATGCCCCAGCGATTCGCCGAACCACGGCCTCTGACTCAGCGCTTAACCCAACGCCTGCTCGCCTACGCAACCGTAGCCGGAGCGGCTGCCACATGTGCCACTCGCGCACAGGCAGAGGTCGTCTACACGCCAATCGATCGGCCAATTCACAGCAATTACTTCCTCGATCTCAATCATGACGGCATCGACGACTTCCAGATCACCAGCTACTTTTACAGCGGCCTCGGCGAAGTGCAGATCTTTGGCGCCCAGAGCAATCGAATGGTAGCCGCAGCCACGCATACCTGCGGCATTCGCACCGACACGTCCGCACCGGCCCCGTTGCGCGCAGGGGCCCTCATAGGCCCCGGCAAGCCGTTCGAGGCAAATGCTACCTGCATGGCGTTCTACAACTACAGCGGGGGCAATGGTCCGTGGCTCGATGTAAGGGACCGCTTCGCAGGCTTCGCCTTCTTCATCGACGGCAGGGAACATTTCGGATGGGCGCGTCTCAGCGTGAATAGGTTCCTATTCAACGGCACCGCGAGGATCGAAGGCTATGCCTACGAAACCATTCCCGGTAAACCAATCGTCGCTGGCGACGAAGGTAACCCAACTAAAGTATCCACGCAGCCCGGCACGCTGGGAGCGCTAGCCGTAGGTGCCGCGAAGTTTTGAGAGGAAGTTTTGAAGAACCAAGTTTGAAAGAAAACAAAATAACAGCGCCTTTGGCGCACAAAAAAGAGAACTAAAGAAACCGAGGACAAACATGACCCACCAGCCGCAACCGCTCAATCCGACCCTGTCCAAACACCTACTAGCCTACGCCGCCATGGCCGGAGCCGCCGTCACCACATGCGCTACAGCTCACGCCGAGGTTGTCTACACACCCGTGCACGCCAAGGTCGGCTACGATTATCCTCTCGACCTCAATCACGATGGCATCAACGACTTTCGCATCCATAGCTATGAACTTAGCGGCGACGGCAGCCTGCTGGTAGAGCCCCTGCATCAGGGAAATAGAATCGCCGCCACCCTCCAGGCCTGTTACAGGGGTTCCATCGCTGCCGCCGCTCTCACGTCGGGCGCGGTAATCGGACCGGACAAGAAATTCCTGGCCAAGGCCACCTGTATGATCCGTAGCTTCAGCAGCACAGCCAACGGGCCCTGGGACTTCGCGCAAAATCGCTACCTGGGCCTGGTCTTTGTTATCGATGGAAAGGAACACTACGGTTGGGCTCGCTTCACCAACCACGGATTTGGTCGCTTCGACAGCACTGATATTCTCGGCTACGCCTACGAAACCATCCCCAACAAACCCATCATCGCCGGCGACGAAGGCCAATCGGAAGAAACCTCCACAGCGCCCACCCTCGGTGCTCTCGCCCTGGGTAATTCTGGACTCGATACCTGGCGACCCAAAGAAACCCTATTGAACGAAGTGTTAACGGGAGACGGAAAATAATGCCTTCGCAATTCTATAAACCAAAACCGCTGACCCATAAATTAACCAAGCGCCTGCTCGCCTATGCAACTGTAGCCGGAGCTGCTGCCGGTGTCTCATCGCCCGCAGCGGCGGAGATCGTTTACACGCCCGCCCACGCCAAAATCAATACAGATCTCTACCTCGATCTTAACCACGACGGTATCGGCGACTTTCACATCCATAGTTCCTATTTCAGCGGAATCGGCCACCTATCCGTCTTTCCAATGGTCCAGGGAAACCGCATTGCGTCTACCCAAGAGCCATGCCTTAATCCCACACACAACGCCGCGGCGCTACGTTTAGGGGACATGATCGGGCCCGGCGTTGCTCTTCTGGCGAAAGCCAATTGCATGGCGATGGACACGAGCGGCTACATTACTGGGCCTTGGGGCGAAGTTAAGAACCGCTATCTCGGTTTTGCCTTTGTGATCGACGGAAAAGAGCATTTCGGATGGGCGCGCCTCAGCACAAATATCTTTGCCTTCGATAGCACCACCGATATTCTCGGCTACGCCTACGAAACCATCCCCAACAAACCCATCGTCGCCGGCGACGAAGGCCAATCGGAAGAAACTTCCACAGCGCCTTCCCTCGGTGCTCTTGCATTAGGTAATTCTGGACTCGCTGTCTGGCGCACCAAAGAAACTTCATTGAACGAAGTGTTAACGGGAGACGGAAAATAATGCCTTCGCAACTCTATAAACCAAAACCGCTGACCCATAAATTAACCAAACGCCTTCTCGCCTACGCCACCGTTGCCGGAGCAGCCGGCATCGCCGTCTCCGCATCCCTCGCCGAAGCCGAAGTCGTCTACACTCCTGCCCACGCCCGCGTGGAACAGGATTTTCCCATCGATCTCAACCACGATGGCATCAATGACTTTCACGTTACCAGTTACGACTTCAGTGGCAGCGGAGAACTCGCCGTCTATCCCCTGGTCGAGGGAAACAGGATCATCTCCACTCCCGAAGTCTGCCGCGACAAACCCGGAGGTGCAGCTGCATTGCATGAAGGCGGCATCATTGGCGCCGCTCGCGACTTTTCAGCCGAAGCCAACTGCATGGCTTACGGCTTCAGGTCTTCGATCAATGTTTCGAACGGCGCCTGGGCGCACGCCAAAAACCTCTACCTGGGCTTCGCCTTCGTGATCGACGGCAAGCAACACTTCGGTTGGGCACGGCTCAGTTTTGGACAGTTCTCTTTTCAGGAACTCGGCATAATCACCGGCTACGCCTACGAAACCATCCCCGGCAAGCCCATCATCGCCGGGGACGAAGGCTCAAAGACCAAAGCTTCTGCGCAATTCGCCACCTTGGGCGCGCTGGCCGCAGGCGCGCCAGCGCTCAACGTTTGGCGAAAGCAAGAAGTCACTACTGCGTCGGATAAGTAAGGAGGAAATTCATGACCCCGATCGCTACCGAACCTCGCCCGCTCAATAATCGCCTAGCCAAACAGTTGCTCACCTACGCATCCATTGCCGGAGCTGGCGCCGCCGCGTGCGCTTCCCCCGCCCAGGCCGAGGTCGTCTACACCCCAGTGCGCACCAACCTCGACTATGTCTACCCTTTCGATCTCAACCACGACGGCATCCCCGACTTTCAAGTCGGAAGCTCTTATCTGAGCGGCTTCGACTCACTAGGAGTTTATCCTCTGGTCGCAGGCAACAAGATCGCCGGCACAAAACGCAACCGCTGCTTCGATTTCGGCACGGACGCAGCGGCATTACCGGCAGGAGCGCCCATCGGACCCGGCCGTTTTTTCCAATCCCGGGCCAATTGCATGGCCGCTGGCTACAGCGGCCTCCAGGGCGGCCCGTGGTTTGACGCGCGGGAGCGCTACCTGGGTTTCGCATTCCCGATCGATGGAGAAACCCACTACGGCTGGGCCCGTCTTAGCGTGCGTTCCGCCTTCGCCTTCCCCGGTATGGCGCGCATCGAAGGCTACGCTTACGAAACCATCCCCGGCAACCCATCACCGCCGGCGATCAGGGCAAAGCCGCCAACGTTTCTCTGGAACCCGGCACACTAGGAGCTCTAGCCATAGGGGGCCACGAAATTTTGAGATATAAGTATCCACGGGTACGGCCTCAGTCGCCTCAACTTAAGAAGAAATAACAGCGGCTCATAGAGAGGATCAAATGACCGAGCAATCGCAAGCCCTCAACCCACACTTCGCCAAACGCCTCCTCGCCTATGCCGCCATGGCCGGAGCCGGTATCGCCGCTTCCACATCCGCTGCCACTGCGGAAATCGTCTACACTTCCACTCACAACAAAATCAACCAGGATTTTTATCTCGACCTCAACCATGACGGCATCGTTGACTTTCACATCCACAGCTATTACCTTAGCGGCTTCGCCAGCCTGAACGTAATTCCCATGGTCAGCGGCAACAAAATAGCCGCTGTACACCACGAATGTGGATACAAGGGATACCAGAGCACCGCCGCAGGGCCGCTACCTTTGGGTGCCGTAATCGGACCGAACAGCCCATTTCAGGCCACTGCCACCTGCATGGTTAACGCGGTAGAATCGTCAGCGCCCACTGGGCCATGGCTGGACCAGAGCGACCGCTATCTTGGCCTCGAGTTTTATCTCAATGGCGAACAACACTTTGGGTGGGCGCGCATGAGCGTCAGATCATCGATCTATTGTTTCGGGTGCATCGGCCGCATCTTCGGCTACGCCTACGAAACTATTCCCGGGAAAGCGATCATCGCTGGTGACGAAGGCAAAGCCGCCAACGTTTCTCTGGAGCCCGGCACGCTAGGAGCTCTAGCCTTGGGTGCCGCGAAGTTTTGAGATGTGAGCTTTGAAAAACACGCGGCTTTCAGCGACCGCAAAGTAAGAAAAAATAACAGCGGCTTCAGCCGCCCGAAAAGAGGATCACATGACCGAACCATCGCAAGCCCTTAACCCGCACTTCGCCAAACGCCTGCTAGCTTATGCCGCTATGGCCGGAGCTGGTATTGCCGCATCCACATCCCCTGCCTTGGCCGAGGTCGTCTACACTCCCACCCACAAAAACATCGACATGGATTACTTTCTCGATCTCAACCACGATGGCATCGGCGACTTCCACATCCACAGCTACTACCTCAGCGGGTTCGCCAGCCTGAACGTGATTCCCATGGTCAGCGGAAATAAAATCGCAGCGGTTCATCACGAATGTGGCTTCCGTGGAGAGAGCACGGCTGCAGCTCCGCTTCCACTCGGCGCCGTGATCGGACCCAATAGCCCCTTTCAAACCAATGCCCAATGCATGATCCACGAAAACGAATCCTCCGCTCCCACCGGCCCCTGGCTGGGCGTGCAGGACCACTACCTCGGTCTCGAGTTCTATATTGATGGGCAAAAGCACTTCGGATGGGCGCGCCTCAGCGTTCAGTATGTGGAATGCTATCCCTGTATTGGCCGAATCTTCGGCTACGCCTACGAAACCATCCCCGGGAAAGCGATCGTCGCCGGTGACGAAGGCAGTGCCGCCAAAGGTTCAGCCGCCCCAGTCGCGCCCGTCCTGGGAGCGCTCGCGCTGGGCGCGCCAGCACTAAAATTATGGAGAAGAGAAGATTAAAGTTAAAGATGTCATGCTGAGCCGCGAACGAGTTCGCAAGGTGAACTCGTTCGCCGTCGAAGCAATCTATTCTGGTTCGATTCACTTGCCATTCGCGGCAGTTTATGTTGCACTCGAGCGCAATCAGGCCACCGGTCGCTGCTCCTCTTCTAACCTCCGCCACGCCACCAGCCCCGGCGCACCCAGCGCCAACATCCCCAGGCTCGCAGGCGCAGATCCCGGAGCTAAACTGTCCGTCGGCTCCATTAAACGTGCATCGTCAGCCGCTCCGGTTGTCACTCCGGTAGTGATGATCTTGTTCGGTGTGGTCTCGTAGGCATACCCCGTGATGGTCACCCCGCCGGAAATAGATACTCTCACCCACCCATAGTGCAGGTTTCCTTTGGTGTCGACGAACTTGACGCCGAGATAACGGGGCGATTCGGAATTCCATGGACAGGCAGTGTTTGCGCCGCTAATCGGATTTTCATAGAGCCAGTACATCGCTCTAGTTCCCGGCCCCTTAAATGCCGCTGAAGGCCCCACTCGCCGGCCCGGCCCCAGCGCAGCGGCGCAATAAACCGAGCCTTCGCCAGCAAACCCTGCCTTTTTGCCGGTCTGCCAGATTTCGTTGGCAACTTGTGCCGGAATCACTTTCATATCCGAGCTAAAACCGGGAAGGCAATCCGTAGAGCAGGTCTGCCGCCGGACCTTGTGCCTCGGCCCTTTGTCGGTACCCCAGGAGAGGCCAAAATCCATCTGACCGTCGCCGTTGATATCGAATTGAACTACTCCTCCGTTGTACGGAACTGAAATGTTAGCGGGATGTGCCACCACCTCAGCCTCAGCCGGTGTGGCTGTCATCATTCCAACCCCAGCAGCCGTAGCGGCAACCGCGTACGTGAACAATCGTGCGTCCAACTTGGCGGTGAGCCGCGCTGGCTCCCGCTGCTGCCTGACTTTTTTCTGAATAGATTGTCGGCTCATGCTCTTCTCCCATCGACGGAATTTAACGGACGGGCTCCCAAACGAAGTACGCTGGCCACAAAATCTATGCCTGTTCCACAGGCCTGTCAATGTGAAGGATTTTGCGCTCGTAGGATCGTCTGCGGGATCACTTGCAGGGACACTCCTTGTCGGTCCCTCGACCCGTCCGTCTCTGCGCTCTTACTCGAACACGCCTCCGCGTATGTCACAATTAAAGAGTGACCGAGTCCATCCTTTCCTCTACCCCCGAAACCGCTAGCCCAAAGCCTTATTCTATCCGCCTCATTGCCTCCGATATCGACGGCACTCTGCTCAACCCACAATTCCAAATCTCTCCCAACGACCTCGCAGCCCTCCGCCGCGCCCATGCCTCCGGCATCGAAATCGTTCTCGTCACCGGACGCCGTCACACCTTCGCTCTCCCCATCGCCCAACAACTTGGCTTCGATCTTTGGCTCATCAGCTCCAACGGCGCAGTCACCCGCTCACTCGCCGGAGAAACCTTCCACCGCGACCTTATGCCCCGCCAAACTTGCCTCGATATCTGCACCGCCATGCAAGATTTCCGCGGCCATACCGTTCTTACGTTTGATCACGAAAGCAAAGGCGCTCTCGTCCTCGAACATCTCGATGACTTAAACGCCAGCATCCGCCGCTGGCTGGAAAAAAACATGGCCTACATCGAATTCGTCATCCCCATCGAAAACGCCCTCACCGCCGACCCCATCCAGGCCATGTTCTGCGGCTCCATGGACCGCATGGCCGAAGCTCTTACCACCCTGCAATCCGCCGGTCTGGGCAACCGCGTCACCATCCTCCGCACCGAATATCCTGCGCGCGATCTCTCCATGATCGATGTCCTCAACGCCGGCTGTTCCAAAGGCCACGCCCTCGCCCGCTGGGCCGCTCACCGCGGCTTCCATCGCGATCAGGTCATGGCCATCGGTGACAACCACAACGACGTCGAAATGCTTGAGTTTGCCGGCCATCCGGTTATCATGGGGAATGCCTGTGACGAACTCCGCTCCCGTGGCTGGAGCGTCACACTAGGTAACGATAACTGCGGCGTAGCCGCCGCCCTGGCTGACTTAGCCGTTGGCTAGGATGAACTCGGATTGGCTTTTGGATGGCGCAGCGCTTAAGCGCTGCGATTAACCTGCGAAGATTCCGGGCTTTAGCCCCTGAGGGCCGCTTTGAACCTGACGTGAATTTGACATGAGGAACTCGATCCAACTCGCTCTCTCGACCGCGCTCCTCGCGCTTCTCGCCGCACTTTCCTCCGCACTTCCCTGTCTCGCCGCCGACACCGCCATCCTCCGCAACGGATTCTCCATCCGCCACGAACGCCGCCAAATCATCGGCTCCGTCACCCGCCTATACATCGATGGAGATCAATCCAGCTTCGTCGACATCCCCACCGCCGAAATCGATCACTTCGAATCCCTTCCGGATTCTCCCACTCTCCCCCCCGATCCCGCTCCGTCAACCGCCGCCATCACTCCGCATCCCTTCGACCTGACCCAGGCCGTAAAAGACGCCAGCGGAACCTACCAGCTCGATCCCGATCTCGTCACCAGCGTCATCCGCGCCGAAAGCGGCTTCAACGTCCGCGCCGTCTCTCCCAAAGGCGCTCAAGGACTCATGCAGCTCATGCCGCAAACCGCTACCCAACTCGGCGTGAAAAATGCCTTCGACCCCCAAGCCAACGTCGAAGCCGGCGCCCGCTATCTCCGCGAACTCCTCGAACGCTACAACTTCGATCTCATCAAAGCCCTCGCCGCCTATAACGCCGGCCCCCAGCGCATCGACCAATACCACGGCGTCCCTCCCTACTACGAAACCAAAGCCTACGTCGCCCGCATCGTCCGCGACTTCAACAAAAAGAAACTCGCCGCCAAATCCCCTACTCCCGCCGCCACAAAAAACACCTCCACACCCAAGCCCGCCTCCCACGCTAAGACAACTCTTGCGCAATCCGCTCCACAAAACTAAAAGTTCATTTTCCAAACCCGCAAGCCTTGCCCTGTGCACCCCCGTGACCCCTATTAAGATTTTTACTTGACTCCCTCTAGTATAATAACTATTAGAAATAACCTCTCAACAAACTAAATCAAAAAGATTTCACCACCACCGGTTTTTACTCTCAGGAGCTCTCCATGTCGAAGCGCCGCCCCAAGTCCAGCGAGCCACCCCAACCCAATCTCTCCAACACCAAGCGCGTCGGCGAGCACTCCGAAGCCGTATTCCTCTACCGCGCCAGCCAGCGCCAGTTCGCCATCTGCAAGCCCTGGGGAGACAGCGAGCGCTACGACTTCATCCTCGACAACCGTCCCCGCGTAGTGGTCCATCTCAGCCGCATCCAGATCAAGTGCACCGAAAAACTCCGCGCCGGAGCCTACGAAACCCGCGCCACCTACACCGTCGGCAAAGGCCGCGCCGTCTACACCAAACGCGACATCGATTTCATCGCCGCCCACGTCGTCCCTCTCGACATCTGGTACATCATCCCCGTCGAAGTCTGCACTCCCCAACCCATGCTCCGCTTCTACCCTCACCGTCAGGCCAAAAAAATGCGCCTCGAAAAATACCGCGAAGCCTGGCACCTCCTCGATCCTCCCCTAACCATCCACGCCTGCATCGACGAAAATTATCCAGAAGAAGATTCCTTCGACGCCACCGGCCAGTCCCAGGAATGTTGAAAGAAGAGTTTTTGAAAGGGCGCGGCTTCAGCCGCGCCGTCCGATCCGGCCTTTGGATGGCGCAGCGCTTCAGCGCTGCGAAAAAGATCCAACTCCACCAGCAACCTTTGTCATTCCGAACAGGGCCGAAGGCCCTGTGAGGAACCTGCTGTTGACTCCGCCCACGGCAGCGACGAACCCATTCCGCGAGAAACCGGGAAGGCACGACGTTCAGTCGTGCCGATTCAGAGCCCCAAAAAAGAAACCGGGCTTCAGCCCCTGAGGTCCGCTAGTGTAGGACGGGCACTCCTGTCCGTCGCCTTTGACGTTGATTGTGCCCGTGTAGAGCGGACGCCCTCGTCCGCTGCCTTTGACGTTGACGTTCTTGTTGCCTCTGGGTGGCGCGGCGCTTCAGCGCCGCGTAAAGCCCTCTTAATAATTAACGATTTGTCATTCCGAACAGGGCCGAAGGCCCGGTGAGAGCGTGCCCTGAGCGAAGTCGAAGGGAACCTGCTGTTGACTTTTGCCCGCGCCCACAACCAACACTGCCCGCAAGAAACCGGGAAGAGCACGACGTTCAGTCGTGCCGATCAGGACCAGAAAGAGAAACCGGGCTTCAGCCCCTGAGGACCGCCATGTGGGGACAGCCGCCCTCGGCTGTCCATACGGGCAAAGCCCGCCGCTGCTGCGGTTGGTGTTGCTCGTGTCGGACGGACACTCCTGCCCGTCGCCTTTGACTCTGCCTTTGACGTTGCTTTTGATGTTGCCTCTGACGTTGCTTTTGATTTTGATTTTGATTTTGATTTTGATTTTGATTTTGATTTTGATTTTGATTTTGATTTTGATTTTGATTTTGATTTTGATTTTGATTTTGATTTTGATTTTGATTTTGATTTTGATTTTGATTTTGATTTGATTTTGATTTTGATTTTGATTTTGATTTTGATTTTGATTTTGATTTTGATTTTGATTTTGATTTTGATTTTGATTTTGATTTTGATTTTGATTTTGATTTTGATTTTGATTTTGATTTTGATTTTGATTTTGATTTTGATTTTGATTTTGATTTTGATTTTGATTTTGATTTTGATTTTGATTTTGCTTTTGCTTTTGATTTTGACTGGAATCGACGGGACGCCCACCGCCGCGTGCACCACCGTGAAAGAGCGGCGCTTCAGCGCCGCGTAAAGCCGGGCCAGCTCCCGTTAGACTGCCACCAGTTGTTTTTTCTGTTACCCTCTAATTCTTAATCAGGCAGGAGGCACCCTCAGTGGTTCACGTAGTCACATACGACCTCAAATCACCCAACGACAAACCTGAAGACTACGAGAGAGTGATCAGCGGCCTTAAGTCAACCTTTCCAACTTGGTGCCACCTGGAAAAGTCAGTATGGATTGTGGAAACGAGTAAAGATGCGGGAGAAGTTAGAGATCTGTTAAAGCAGTTCTTGAACAGCTCTGACATTTTGTTCGCGGCAAAGCTATCAGGAAACTGGGGCAGCTTTAATATTGGCCCGAATAGAAGCGAGTGGTTAAAGAAGCGCGAGTTTTAAGGTCGAGTAAATGACCATGCCTCCCCCAAGCAGTCCGAACATTCCTCCAGCCGTGGCCAGCGAATCGGCCGCACCGGACAATAGCTCAAAGGTGCACGAATCGGTCTCGTCTGCGTCGCCGACCGAACCAGGGAGCAGAGAAGTCCGCAGCGACATGGAAAGCGTCGCGGCCTCGCCCACAGCTCCGGCGACGGCAGCCCCTTCGCAATTCGTTCAATTGAAAGAATACTGCGATTCTCTTGGTCTGAAATGCACGATTGAGGTTGACCCCGATTATGTCGCGATCGAACTCAAGAACGGGCGCACGACCCGACCAGTTTTTATCGGCTCAGAGGAAGTTGCGGCAAAGCTTTTGTCGTACCCCCTCAACGACATTACGTTCTTAGGTGACTATGTCGCGGTTTGCTCTTACAAAGAGCACTGGATAGAAGCTGCCGTCAGGCCGCTAGGTTCTGGTTCGCGCAACTTCGTCTCCCGTCGCGCCATCTTCGGGACGGCGGCCGTTAGAAGCGAGCAACAAGCAGAAATTGAGATTCCAGGACCCGGCGGGCTCAGCCTGCGACTCACGGAGAAGACTGGTATTCTCTCGGCACTCGACTACTTCCTGCCGATTTACCTCAGAATAGAGGGAATTGGCATTGCGCAGCACGACCAGGCGACGCGGCTGCTCGAAGACCTATCGAACTCTCTCTTTATGCAGATCGATTTCCGCTTCGATGCCGCGCTTGCACTAGTAACAGATCGAGCCCAATCACGCAGAATTTTTAGATCTCGAGGGAAGCTGGACGAAGACAATCAACTGGCTTATCCTAGATTCTCCTACGACAAGAGTCCATCGTCCTTATACTGGTACGCTCGCAGCGCCACCTCTATGCCTCTCCTCCAGTTCTTAGCCTTTTATCAGTGCATAGAATTTTTTTTTCCTCAGTTTTCTAGGACTGAGACGATTTCGCGGATTAAGAACGTTCTAAAAAACCCCGCGTTCGACTGGACTAAGGACGCCGACATTAACACGGTAGTGAATGCAACCCTCGACAGTCGCCGAGGGCTGCTCCTGGACGAACGCAGGCAACTTGGAGCAACTCTTAGGCAATGCGTAGACGCGGTAGCCTTGCGCGACTTCCTTCACGAAACGGAAGAAAGAAAGAAATTTTACGACAGCGGCTACAAGAAAATCAGCGAGAAGAGGGTTGTCCCGGCTGATGAGAACAACTTAGTAGAGCAAACGGCAGAGCGCATTTACGACGTCCGTTGTAAGGTCGTACATACGAAGAACCTGGACGCTGGAGAAATCTCCGAGATGATCCTCCCGTTTAGTGAAGAGTCTGAACTCATGACCGAGGACGTTGCGTTGGTGAAGTTCCTTGCCCGAAAGGTGCTGATCGCATCCAGTTCTCCGCTCCAATCGTGACGAATCGCCTCTGAACTTTCCCGTCTCCTTTGCGAGAAGTGGGCGAGCCCCCACTGGACCCGACCTACTCCGCCGCCTTCTTCACATCCTCAAACTGATTAATCTCCATCGTCCCCTCCAGAAACCGCGCTGTGATCTTCAACTCTCCGCCCATCGCTTTCACAAAACTCTGTAGCGTGCTCACGTACATATCCGCCCGCCGCTCCAGCTTCGACACCGCCGCCTGATTCACTCCCAATATCTTTGCCAGATGCACCTGCGTCATCTCCCGCGCCTCGCGCAGCCGATGCAACGGCATTTCCGCGCGATATTTCTCAGTCGGAAGACGAGAGCGATCCCGCGATTCCGGGGACATTTTTGCTTCCAGCTCTTCGAAAATTCCTGGCCATCTCTCTCCATCGGACGCTGAGCTACTTAACACCAAAATCACACACGGTCCTTCCAATATCCCGGCTTTCGCTTGCTGTGTGCAACCGCCACGATAATGATTAATTCGGGATCGTCCGAATAGACAACGGAGAACGGAAAGCGTTTCAGGACAAACCGGCGCGTTCCATACAGGTAGGCCTGCCAGCGGCGTGGCGCTCGCGAGATATCCTCCACCGCGGCATACAAGTCGTTCAGAAATTCAAGGCTAACTTCGTAGCTGTGCGAAAAGTACCAGCTATCGGCCTCTTCCAGTTCCTGCCACGCCAGCGGATGAAATCGATACTCTTTAGCGTCGCTCATCCCGCTGCCGCGCCCTCAGTCGCGCAAGCAATTGGTCTCCAGGAATGGTCGTCACCCGGCCGGAACGAATGTCGTCCATTCGGCGCTTGATCTCTTCCTCCCAGGCTGCCTCTACGCCTTCTTCGGCTGGCTCGTTATCCAACGTTTCCACCAACCGATCAATCAGCAGCCCGCGCTCCTGCGTAGAAAGGGTAAGCGCCTTCTCCAGCAGATCCGAAACTTGGGGCGTCATTTGCGCCATGCGCACCTCGCTATTCGATGATCTTACCACCCCACCGCAAGCAAAGACTCCCCTTTTCCTTTCAATCACTTACCTCCGCCCAATCCCTCCACCAACCGCTAAACCCTATTTTTCTCCCATTCGTTGTCTTAAAGATGCACATCCTCTTCCCTTCCCATAGGATAGTCACAGACAATACCCAGGGAAAAGTGTAGGAATCGGTGTATAAAACAGGTTCAATTCCCTGGGATAACCACAACTTTTTGTTACGATTACAGGTTCCAACGAGAAGCCAGGTTCGAGAAGCGAAGGTTCAAGGCCGAGCATCAAAGCAGAACCAGCCCTCGAAAACAGATTCAGGTTTAGAGCCAAACTAGGAGCCAAAAGCTAAAATGCGTAAGCCGATCAAATACGTAGAGAAAGCAGCAGTAGCCGCCGCCAAGGCCACGTGGGTCGTTTTCGACCGCCTCAACCAGATCAAACCAGGTGCATCGCCCACTCCGAAATGGTCCGACAAGCCTCTGCTCAAGTCCTACGAAAAATCCAAGCCACCCCTCGGCTGGCCCCGCTCCACCGATTCGCTCTGCCCGAAGTGTGTCCCCGAAATTCGCCAGCAGATTCTCGACGGCAAACTTCCTCACGAAGTTTTGATGAACGAAAAAATCGGCGAGATCAAAGCCACCATCATCGAGCGCGACGGAAAAATTCTGATGGTGAAAGACTGCCCCATCCACGGCCATTTCGAAGACGTAATGTCGATCGACACGACTTTCTCGAAGCACCTCGAAGATGTCTTCCCCGGACGCGACATCGCCGCGCACAACGATGAGAAGCTTCACCACCACGGCTCGTCCACTGTGAAGTACGGGCGCGGCTCTGTGCTGACTATCGATCTCACCAACCGCTGCAACATGATGTGCGATCCCTGCTTCATGGACGCGAACCAGGTCGGCTTCGTCCACGAACTTCAGTGGGAAGAAATCAAGACCATGCTCGACAACGCCATCACCATCAAGCCGCGTCGTCAGATGAGCGTGCAGTTCTCCGGCGGCGAGCCCACGTTGAGCCCATACTTCCTCGATGCCGTTCGCTACGCCCGCAAAGTGGGATACAACTCCGTGCAGGCCGCGACCAACGGAATCGAATTCGCAAAAAGTTTTGAGTTCTGCCAGCAAGCCGTCGAAGCCGGCATGCGTTACGCCTATCTGCAATTCGACGGTATCGGCAACGCTGCCAACGCTCACCGCATGGTCGGCAACCTGTTCGACGTAAAATTAAAGGCCATCGAAAACCTGCACAAAGCCGGAGTCGAAATCGTCCCGGTCGTAACCATCGTGAACGGCATCAACAACGAGCAAGTCGGACGCATCATCAAGTTCGCCCTCGACAATCCCAGGACGATCAGCTTCCTCAGCTTCCAGCCCGTAAGCTTCACCGGACGCGACGAAGCCGTCACCGACGACCGCCGCCAGGCCCAGCGCTATACGCTGAGCCACCTGGCCCACGACGTAAAAAACCAAACCGGCCTGGGCGAACCCAGCCGCGACTGGTTCCCGATTTCCTTCATGGGCACCTTCAGCGATTGGGCCGACCTCATGCACGCCAACGACGTAAAAAACGACTGGGGCCAACTAAGCTGCGGTTGTCACCCGAACTGTGGGACGGGGATGGCGGTGATGATTGACAAGGAGACCAAGGAGGCGGTGCCGGTGACTGCTTTCCTGGCTGGGGATCAGTTGGCGAAGGATATTGCCAAGGTGAACGATGCGGCGCGCGGGAAGTTTTTGACCGGGCTCGGCATGGCGCTATGCCTGATGAAGAACTACGATCCGTTCCAGTCGCCGACGCATTTTAAGCTAATGGATCTATTGAGGAAGTTCGACAAAAATTATCACATTACCGGAAAGGACTACGGGAAGGTCGGTCCGGACCGGACGGTCGAAGACGTGATGAAGCGGCGCACGACTGACCGGTGGAACTTCCTGTTCATCGCGGGGATGTGGTTCCAGGATCTATTTAACTACGACTTCCGGCGGACGGAGCAGTGCATTATTCCTTATGCTACGCAGGAAGGCGAAATTTCGTTCTGCGCGTATAACACGGGCGTGGGCTGGCGGAACATCATCGAGAAGATGCATATGACGGCCACGCTTACCAAGTGGTACGAAGAGCATGGAAGGCACGAGATCTTTGCGGGCGGCAAGAAAGTGAAGATGGATGACGAAACCCACGGGCTGCTGCTGCGCGACGATCTGGTCACTAACGAACTGCAGCACGATCTCGACAATCTTGGCATCGCGAAGAATGCGCGCGAGGAGAAGAAGCGGGCGCGGGATGCGAAGGCGGCTTTGTCAGTGGATCATTCGGAGACTCCGGTACCGGGACATCGTGGGCCGCAGAAGAATGACGAAGCTTACAACGCCCGCATGGCTGCCATGTATCGCGAAGTCGTGCTGAAGGAAAAACCCGTCGTCGCAGAAAATGGATTCATTCCACTGGGTGCGCTGGGTAAGGCGAACGGCGGTATCGCACCCGCACCGAAGCCGGACGTGGGCGAGCCAGTGGCGGGAGACTAGGACTTCGACTATCGGGCTTCAATCTCTAACGGGCTGCCTTCTGGCAGCCCGAAGTTTTGGTTCCGCCAAATTTACTCCC
The DNA here is from genome assembly GCA_963818235.1 of uncultured Acidobacteriaceae bacterium. GTDB lineage: Bacteria > Acidobacteriota > Terriglobia > Terriglobales > Acidobacteriaceae > Sulfotelmatobacter. The sequence continues at coordinate 98,673 of CAWFRI010000002.1, read as the reverse complement.
CAGTTCGTTTAACAGGTTCTTCCTGGACGAACACGTTTGGTGATCGCTCTAAAGAAGACGGGGAAATTTAGGGGTATGGGGACTTTGAACTATCTGCGATTTGTGGTTTGCAGCACTACAATTTTCGAGAGAGGAGATTGAGAAGTTGCCATCTCTGTCAATTTAATATTGGAGGGTTCAGATTTCGCTGCGGCAAACGCCGAGCGAACAGCGGTGCGAACCTCTTGGTCGATGGCGGTAATACCCTCGGTATCGAGCGCAAAGTAACCTCTGCCAATTTGGCGAACTGCACTCATCCTAAAACGCTAAACCAGTTTTGCTATGCTTGTCAAGCTTAATTCTGTCACTTCCCTGTAAGGTCTTGGTAAATAAGGCGATTCATCTCATGCTGGAATTCCATTACACGGGGAATATATTCCGGCAAACGTAACTTGGAAAGCGGGCAGTCGAGGAGTTCACTTCCAATGTTAATCACTCCATAGGGACGCATCCGCTGATAAATGCCTGGATCGCCTTCAAAGCTGCTGGTGGGCACGGGTACATGAACAGGAAGCGAGACCATCACCATATGCTCCGGTCCTCCGGGAAGTTGTGTGTATAGATCGATTCCTTGCGGGTCGTTCGAGTCGAACACATACACCCGCAGACTATTGGATTTAAAAGCTCGGCCCGCGATGCCCTCGCCATACGCCAACGTGCGGTCATAGCGCACCTCCTGCGTCTCACTCTCAATGTCGGTTTGAAATCCAGCGACAATTAACGGCAGAGCGAACTTTAAATCGAAATACATGAGGCTGGCATGGATAGCCCCCTGCCATTTCGGAAGAAAACTTTTGCGAGTAGCACTGATGATTCGCCCGAGCATCTTTACACGGTCGGCGCGGCGCAATTGATCAGGAAGGGCGCTCAATTGCGCAACCAAAACGGCATTCTGAGTAAGTAAGTTCGGATCCTGAGGAGGCGGGGATGGAACTTCCCACTGGATGCCATAGCTCAGCTCGGGCCGGGGATACATGACACGCAGAGCAGCGATTTTGAGGGCATCGTAATAGCGCAGAGCGCGACCGCGCTCCAACTCACGACGGGCTTCATCCGCAGGGTCCCAACCCCGGGCATCAATCTCCTTCTTGGCAGTGGTGACATGCAGAGTGGGAAAGCCGTTGGGCTTGAAGTGGGGTGGAAACTGAACCACAACAGTAAGTTCCTCTACCGGGTCTTCGGTGCTGAAATGGGTGAACTCAATGTTGTCTTGCTCGTGTGGGTACATGTGGCTGAACTGATCTTTATCCATGGCGAAGGCAGATAAGGCCTTCCACTCGTAGGTATAGCTCACTGGAGACTCGTCAGGTATGCCGGCGAACTTGACACGTGGCTCCCAATATTTGACATGCTGTTTCTTTGGATCGGGGATATCGTTCTCAACGTGGACCTGAAATTGGGGATTGGCGGCGACGCCCTTAACCTTGAAGTTGGCCAGATATCCCGCGGTCCAGGGAAGGCGTAAGTCGTGCTGCTCCCGGCGAGTGGATTCGCGTTGAGAGATCTTCAGATAATCGTTTTCGACGACTCGAGTGGCATCGCCATCATCTTGGAGCAGCGTAATCGAGGCCATCGCCTGGTAAGAGAATCCTTCTTCTTTAACGCGTTCCTCGTGAGCTGCCCGGAGTGATCGACGAATTTTTATCGGTTCAATTTTATGGGCACGTTGGATGTTCATCGAAGGATTGCCGTCACCAAATTCCTCCGGTACGTCATAAATGTTATAGACGCGCTCGCTTCCCCAATCATCGACATTGATTTTGCGAAAACCCCGAAAAGTCCCGCGAACGGACTGTCCTCCGACCGTAGGCCCACCGACTAGCAGAAGGCGCTTATGTCCATTAATGTAAGTAAATTCATAAGGCTGGTGCTTGTGGCCGGTCAGAACCAGATCGAAATCGTAGTCCAAAAGCGTCTCCAGCATGTTTGCCGAATCAAGCAGCAGCGCGTAGCCTCTTTGCTCCGTGGCCTGGCCAGAGAACTGAACTAAATGGTGATGCAGGACCGCGACACGCAGATATGAATTCCAGTCCGTGATGGTCTTCTTCTTTTTGTCGATGATCGATCTCAGTTCCTTCAATTGAGCCTGAGTGACCTGAGCTACGTCGCGAACCAGATAATCTTTTTTTAGATCTTTTTCAAGAGTCGTAAGAGTCTCACAAGCTAACTTTTGATGTTCAGGATGCAGGGTGCCGATTGCAATCTTCAGAGGCACGGCGATTTGGGTTTGCATTTTGCTGTTGATCTCGCCGCAACGCATGGATGAGTTAATGCACGCAACAAAAATCTTGCGCTGATGATCCTCGAAGATGGGACCGTTTTTGGGATACTGCAGTTGTAATTCCGAATGACCGGCTTCGCCTACGGGATACAAGCAGGAAGTTACATTGGTGCTTTGCACCATTTCCTCGAATAACTTGAATTTCTGGTCAAAGGAGTTCTCGTCATTCGGATTGAGATTCCACTCTACATCGTGATTGCCCGGGACAACGCAGATTGCCTCTCTCTTTGGGGCCAACTTGTGAAGCAGCGGAATAGTCTCTCGTTCAAAGCGGTCCAGACCTTTCTCTTTTCCCTGGGTGGTGATATCGCCGCAAACTGCAATGAGGTCGAACTTCTTGGGGGGATCACCAAAGCCCTTCTCAAGTATATTGTTAAAGTTGACAAAGACTTGATCCAGATACGAAGAGGCGGCCCCGTCCTTATTATCATCCACAAAGATGTCTGGACTTTCGTAGTGTAAGTCAGTAATTGATAGCAAAGACCAACTGCGTGCCATTCGTTCGACTCCTACTCCAAAGCTTGGGACGAGTTATGGGCTTTTCAAGCGTCAGCATGGTAACACGATTTTCGACGGGAATTAGGTAAGTCATATAAAAACACTTGGCGGGCGGTTTTCATTCTTGCGGATTGCCCGCATCCGCAAAGTCGGTTCGGGTAGAGAGCGGCGCATGTATGATCGCTTGATGCACCTGTCTGATTTCCTTGCTTCTTCCTTTCCATCATTACCAGCGTTTGATCCATCAGGACCGTGGCAAACTGATGCTGTTCAACAGCAGATTCTCAGCCGCCCGACGCGGACCGCTAAATCGGCCCAACTTAATAAATGGCTCACGCCAAGTGTCTAGGTAGTGTCCTGTATTGATGCGGGTGGAAGGGCGCTGCTACGGTTGAGGCTTACCGTAGGTCAGAGTTGCGGAATTGGAATTCCGAGGAGTGTGGATTATGAGAAATTTTGCTGAGAGATTATTTCGGGTAGCTCCGGTGGTGTTGGCGGGGGCGTTGTTTATTGCGCCGGGCATGTTTGCGCAGAGCGGTAGTGCGCCGCTTTATCCGAGCGATCCGCATCCGGCGCAGGCACCGCGGACGGGCGAGGACCAGGCTCCGCAGCAAATGAATCAGGGTACGGGGCAGAACGATCCTGGGCAGACGCAGCCTGGGCAGAACCTGCCGAACGATATGCCGGTGTTTCGCGTGACGGTGTCGGAGCGGACGACGAAGGCGGTGAATTACAGGAACCGCGGCGGGTCGACGGAGGTGGATTTTCGCGGGACGGATTTGATGCCGCAAGTGGGCGGACACGCGAAGGTGGAAGGCAAGGGCGGGCGGTTGACGATCAACGCGGAGTTCACGCACTTACCGCAGGCGACCACGCTGGGCGGCCAGTACCTTACGTATGTGTTGTGGGCGATCACTCCGGAAGGTCGGGCGGTGAATTTGGGTGAGGTGCTGCCTGGCGGGAATGGGAAAGACAAACTGGATGTAACTACCGACTTACAGGCGTTTGGAATGATTGTGACCGCGGAACCTTATTTTTCGGTGACTCACCCGAGTAATAAAGTGATTGCAGAAAATATTGTGAAGCAGGGGACGAAGGGATTCGAGGAGCCGATCGATGCGAGGTTCGACGTGCTGGAGGGGCAGCAGTACACGATCGATATTCCGGCGGATCAGTTGCCGTCGAGCCGGGCGAGTGAGAAAGTCCCACTGGATTTGCTGGAAGCGCGGAATGCGGTGGTGATTGCGAAGGCGGCGGGAGCGAAGGATTACGCTCCGGATAGTTTGACCAAGGCGGAAGACATGCTGCAGCGCGCGGAAGATTATTACCAGCGGAAGCAGGGGCGGACTCCGATTGGAACGGCGGCGCGCGGGGCAACGCAGATGGCGGAAGATGCGCGCGTGCTGACGCTGCGGCGCATTGAGCAAGCGAAGATCGATGCAGACCGGCGTGCGCATGAAGAGGCGCAGGCTAAGGCTGAAGCGGATGCAGCGGCGGCACAGCAGGCAGCGGCCCAATCGCAAGCGCAATCTGAAGAAGATGCGCGACGGAGAGCTGAAGCAGAAGCGGCTCAGGCTCAGGCGCAACAGCAGCAAGCCGCGGCATTAGCGGCGCAACAGCAAGCGCAGGCAGCGGCGGCGCAGGCTCAGGCGGCGGCGGCTCAGGCAGATCAACAGCGAGAGGAAGCGATCCGGCAGAGAGAAGCGATGCGGGCGCGATTGCTGGCGCAGTTGAATCAGGTGCTGCAAACGCGGGATACGGCGCGGGGATTGATTGTCAGCATGCCGGATGTTTTGTTTGACTTTAATAAGTACACGCTGAAGCCGGAAGCTCGGGAGCGGTTGGCGAGGATTTCGGGAATCGTGCTGGCTTATCCGGATTTGCGGCTGGAGATTGATGGGTATACAGATTCGATTGGCAGCGATGAATACAATCAGACTCTATCCGATAAGCGGGCTGAGGCGGTGCGGGATTACATTGTGACCTCGGGTGTCTCGATGAATAATGTTGTGGCGCATGGAATGGGAAAGGCCGATCCGGTGGCCGACAATACCACGGCGCAAGGCCGGCAATTGAATCGGCGGGTGGAGATGATCGTATCGGGCGATGTGATTGGAACGCAGGTGGGACCGGTGAATGATCCGGTTCCGAACGCGCAGAATCCACAATAGCTGGATACCATTCGACCCCTAAGGACCTGAGATGGAGGCATACGTCGCGTAGGGTATTGATTCCTATAGTCGAGAAGTAAGAACCTACGGGGAATGTGCCCTCTCGTAGACTAGATGACCGAATTCGCCATTTGTGCAGCCGGGCGCTGAACGCGCAGGACGAGGACATGGAATTAGTGTTCTCGGAATTAAAGTCCGCGCTACGCGAGCACACGGAGCGGCTGCGGAAATTACTCACCATCAAACTGGTGCAGCGGAACGGAGATCATCCGCCAGACCGGCGGTCTGCGTAGCTATGGCATAAGTACGGTGGCCGACAGACAGGCGAGACTTGGAAGATATAGGCTTGCAACTTCAGGGGAGCGTGGTATGGATAAGCAGGTTCCTCGAAATGCGGCCTCGGTTGAGAAGCCGTTCAATATTCCGTCTCAGGTTGTGCCTTGTAGTCTGTGTGAGCGGCCAGTAAGTCTTGAGTCTGCCAAAGCCGACGAATATGGAAGAGCGATCCATGAGGAGTGTTACGCGCTCAAGATGCGGCTGAAGGTGGCCACTACACCGCCGGCTGCTTGAATAATTCTGTCGTGCCGATTGTGAGGAAGCGAGCCAAACCCTAATATTGTGTCGCAAAAGGCGCGACACCGCGCGGCGCGGCCCAGATCCTCGCTGCGCAAGCAGCGCTTGCTCGGATAACAAGCTGCACCACTAGCAGCATCCTTCCTGCGTTAACCAATTTGTAAACCACTTTGCTACAATCTCAGGGTATGAGCCCACAGGCATCCTTCGTTGATGTTCCTACTGCGATTGAGGAAATCCGCGTCGGCCGCATGATTGTAGTGGTGGACGATGAGGATCGCGAGAATGAAGGCGATCTCACTCTGGCGGCGGAGAAAGTTACTCCCGAGGCGATCAACTTCATGGCCAAGTATGGGCGCGGGTTGGTGTGCCTGGCGATGACGGAGGAGCGGCTCGACCATCTGCGGCTGGGGCCAATGTCGTCGGAAAATACTTCGCAGTATGGCACGGCGTTTTGCGAGGCGATTGATGCGCGTGAGGGCGTAACCACGGGCATCTCAGCGCATGACCGGGCACGGACGATTCAGGTTGCGATTGATCCGGCGACCAAGCCCTCGGACCTGGCGAAACCCGGACACATGTTTCCCCTACGAGCTCGAAAGGGCGGAGTATTGGTGCGGGCCGGGCAGACTGAGGCTTCGGTGGATTTGGCGCGGCTGGCGGGAATGATTCCAGCGGGAATCATTTGCGAGATCATGAAAGATGACGGAACCATGGCGCGGGTTCCCGATCTGATTGAGTTTTGCAATGAGCATGGAATGAAGATGCTGACGGTAGCGGAGTTGATTCGCTATCGGATGGCGCATGAACGTTATGTGCATCGCGTGGGCGAGGCGCTGGTGGATACGCGGTTTGGCGAGTTCCGGCTGATTGCTTATGAGAGCGAAATCGATGGCGGCGAGTCGCACGTGGCCATGATTAAAGGAGAAATGCCAGGCGGCGACATCGAGAACAGCGATACCCCGGTTTTGGTTCGGATGCACGCGCACTGCCTGATGGGCGACGTGTTTGGATCGACGGGGTGCGAGTGCCATGCCACGCTCGAGGGCTCTCTACGCCGGATTGCGCAGGAAGGGCGTGGGGCGCTGATTTATCTGCATCAGACTTCGCAGGGATTTTCGAAGGAGAAAGTTGGCGAGCGGACGGCGCTGACATTTCATCGGGGAAGGAAGTTGCCATCGTTGCTGGATAACGAACGGCAGACGCAGCGCGAGATTGGGATTGGAGCGCAGATTTTATCGGATCTGAATTTAAGGAGAATTCGACTACTGACGAATCGTCCGAAGAAAGTGGCAGCGCTCGAGGGATTTGGGATTGAGATTGTGGATCAGGTGGGGGTGGAGTTGGTGGGAGTAAAGGTCGGTAGCTAATAAATATATCTGGTGGCCTGATCGATTCTGAAATTCCACCCAACAAAACTCAAGAGGGCGATACCCTGGGGCAGGATCTCTATGACGAAGAAACGTCAAAAGCCGGGCCCTTGCAGTTCGCCTGAAGGTAGTGTCCTAATAGTGCGTTGCTGGAATCTGGTGGCGGCCTAGCTATTAGGACACTACCCGCCTGAACCCCACCTTGACACCCTACTCCGCGAATGTCATCATTTAGCGAACTAGGGATTCCCGGTAGTGGGCTAATTTCGTGTTGCTGATTCGATCTGGCTGGCTTGCGTTCACTTGAAAGCGGGGACAGCAAATCGACCCAGTTTGTGATGACACCTCAGCAGTGCCTAGAGCTTTCGGCGAGACTGACCAAGCTGGCAAACATCGTGCTCGGTCAGACGGTTCCTGAGAAACCAGCGAATTGACGGTATTTTGTGCGCGCATTTTCCACTCCATCAGCAAAGGATTCCAATGAAGAAAAGTAACCGCAAGCTCCCGAAGAAAACGAAACTCTGGAGAATCGAAGGCACTGCCGATAGCACGCTGGAACCAGATCGGGCAGTGCTTATATCTCTCTATGTGGCAGCGGCCACGATAGAAAAGGCGCTTGATAAGATCGATCCCATATTGCACGAAGAAGCCAATAAAAAGGGTATGACACGCGGCGATTACGACATCCACACAGAGGAAACGATGATCGGCGAAGTGTACACCTGAGTCCAGCCCGCCGAGTACAATGATCCCATCGCAAACCGGGAGTGAACCATGCCAGCCCTCGACGAGTCGAACGACGACAGCATTCTGCGCATACTGCGCGACCGCAAAGAAGTGCCTCTCAGCAAAACAGGTTACGAAGATGCTCCACGATGAGCTGGGAGGCGGGGCGAGCTTCACCGAAAAGTTTGTCGAAGCCCGTCTCGCCGAACTAGGCGAGGCCTGCGAGGACGGCGGATACCGTTCAAAAGGATAGGACGATTTAGCAACACAGAATTAGCCCACTACCGGATTCCCCCGAGTCGGCGCCGCACCAAATCCCCCAGCATTACGATTTCAAATCATCTGGCATGAGGTAAACGTATGCCTTTGGCTCCCAGGCCTGTACTTGCAGTCTTGAGATTTCAGAAGTGGTTGGCCATACTGCCGGGCGCAATTATTTTCTGCGCAGGCCTATTCTGCCCAAATCTGGCCACCGCCCAGGTCAGTGTCACCACCTATCACAACGACAATTCCCGCACCGGCCAGAATACAAGTGAAACGTTTCTTACTCCGTCGAATGTGAATTCCACGCAGTTCGGAGAGCTCTTTGCCGGCAGCGTGAATCTCGATAGCTGGTCCGCGGGACAGCCGCTCTACGTGCCGAACGTGACCATCGCCGGCCAGAGTCACAATGTCGTTTACGTCGCGACAATAAACAACAGTCTTTACGCCTTCGATGCTGATAGCGGCACTCTGCTCTGGACCAGCAATTATGGCGTGCCCACTCCCTTCGCCAATTTGTGTTCAGACAATGTCTTTTACCAGTCGCCCTCCGGGGGCGCCGGTATCATCGGCACGCCGGTCATCGATCCTAATGCCGGCATCATTTACTTCGTCACCAAAACCGGCGATGGCAATGTAGCGCCCTTTGAGTTGAACCTGCACGCAGTGGATTTCACTACGGGAATTGATGAAGCTGGCAGCCCGGGAACAATCGCTCCCACTTCCGGGCCCACATTTTATCCCGAATACCAGATGAGCCGTCCGGCGCTGCTGCTGAACAATGGAACGGTTTATGTGGCGATGGGTTCGACGGGATGCACCGGTCTGACTGGCTTTCCCACGATTAACAATCACGGGTATGTGTTTGCCTTCAATACGTCAAACCTCACCGCCACCCCTACATTCTTTATCACCACGCCTGCGGTCAATAATGGTGGCGTGTGGCAGAGCGGCGCGGGGCCGGCCGCCGACGCTGAAGGCAACGTCTACGTAGAGACCGCCAACGCGCCTTTCGACTACAACACCGGAGGTTCGGATTTCGGCGACAGTGTGCTCAAACTCTCTTCTACCGCCAGCTTCCTCGATTATTTCACTCCCTACAACCAAGCCTATCTGTATACCAATGACTTGGATTTGAGTTCTTCCGGGCCGCTTGTGCTTCCTGATCAAACTTCCGGGCCCACACACCTGATGGTTGCCACCGGTAAAACGGAAGAAATTTACCTCATCAATCGCGACGCGATGGGTGAATATTGCAACAACTGCACTTCCAATACCAACATTGTGCAGGACATTCTTCCGCCATCCGGTACAACCAGCTGCGTCAACGTGAACGGCGTCAGGACTTGCACCTATGGCGCGCCTTCCTACTGGAACAACAATGTGTACTTTCCCGGCATAATTGCGCCGATGATGGCCTATCCGCTCACCAACCCTGGAGCTGGAGCTGCCCTGGCCACGCTGCCAACTTCTCAAACCACGGGAACTTACTCCGGGTTCGGTTCAGCTTCGATCTCATCGAACGGAACCAATAACGGCATCGTGTGGAGCGTGAGTTGGGGAAGCGGCACATGGACGCAATACAACGGAACCTTGCACGCCTACAACGCCACCAACCTCGCCACAGAGTATTACAACACCGACCAGGCAGCCGGCTCACGTGACACGCTGGGCAGGTAGTGGGCTACTTTCAATTTCAGACGACTGGGCGAATGTGGCATACTTGAGGTATGCCAAAGCGTATTAGCAGCCGACCTTCAGACGTAAACCAAGCAGCGCACCTAATGGTGCAGCGCTCGACCGCAGAACCCGAAGTAGAAATATCCCCTCCCGCCACGCCTTCACGCTCGGAGATTTCTCGTATCATGGCCGAAATGGGCAGGAAAGGCGGCAAGATCGGTGGCAAGCGGCGTCTGAAGACCATGACCCAGGCCGAACGGTCGAAGGTCGCCGCCAAAGCGGCTAAGGCGCGATGGAAGAAGACCAAGCCGTAAACCCCTGTGGTTTCAGTCCTTCAGCCTCATTCGGGAGTTGACAGTAATAATCGGGAGGACTACGATTTCTTCAGCGAGAGTCAAAATCTGAAGGAGTCTAAAATGGCAACCCAACAAGTGGCCTCTGGCCCCGTTCCGGTCATACCCGAAAAACAACACAAACAACAGAACAAAAAATCTACTCCTAGGCCTGCGGCGAAGCCGGGGAAGATATTGCCTACTGAGAGAATCAATGTACAAAAACAACTGGACATCCTGCGAGGATTTGCCGCTGTCAGCAGTAACGGCACGAAGGCCGTATCGGTCGATGAAGTCGCCTCCGTGTTAAAAATGGCTTCCAGTTCGGTCGCTCTCGCTAGTGCGTTTTTAGCGAGCATTGGACTGATCGTGAGAACTGAGTCGGGAAGCTACACCCCATCCGCAGAAGTGGTCGCCTTCCTGAGAGCGTTTGAATGGAACAAGGAGACTGCCAGTTACAAACTAGGCCCATTGTTCCGTGAATCGTGGTTCGGAAAAGCCCTCGTGCCGCGCCTCTTGATTGCACCCATTGAGGAGGATGCTGCCATTGAAACACTGGCAGAGGCGGCTCCTGCCAATACAGAATATCGAAAAGAATTGCGGATGCTCATCGAATTCATGGTTGCTGGTGGAGTCGTGACGCGGGAAGGCAACATGGTGAAGCTAGTTGCGCGAGACACAACCCCCGGCGAGGCCTCCGCGTCGATCAACAAACCAGAGACACCGACCGCTGAGCCGGTGCCACTCCGACGGAATCCAACTACTGTGATGACCGCATTCGACGAAAGACCAGGATCAATGAGCTTTAATGTCAGCTTTCACGTCGACATGGCTGAATTCTCAAGCTGGCAACCTGAGCGTCTTCAGGCATTCTTCCGTGGAATTGCGGAAGTTCTACATGCAAAGGCCAACGTTGAAAAAGGGGGGCAAATTTCTTAGCTAAATGCGAACGGGCCGGGAGGAGTCTTAGCGAGAATCACCCGGCCCGCTCAAAAGGGCTTGTATAGACCCAGACCGATCGGCTTAGGTCTGTACATTGGAGGCACCAAAATGCTGATCATTTTGGTACTCGTTACCGCCTGTGGTAGGGCTCTCTGTGCCTTTCGGCACGGGGAGCCCTCACGGGCTAGCCCTAATTTCGTCTCTAAGTATAACCGAACCATACCCCCGCCGGAACACTAATAGTCACCGTGGTTCCAGCGCTTTATGGGTGAGGACTATTTCCACAGCGCACTTTAACTTGACATGCTAAAGCGCTTTAGCATAGAATGTCTTCATTATGAACCGCCTAGATTCCAAGACGCGCCAACAAGTCATCAGTTGCTTAATTGAAGGGTGCTCGATTCGTGCCACGGTCCGCATGACTGGCGTGGCGAAGAAAACCGTCCTGCGGCTCCTAGTGGAAGTCGGTGAAGTGTGCGCTGAGTATCAAGACTTCGCGTTTCGTAATTTGAAATCGAAGCGGCTCCAACTGGATGAGCAGTGGGCGTGGATTTATTGCAAACAGAAAAACCGCACAGAAGAAATCGCACGCAAGAATCCCGACGCTGGCGATATATGGCTCTGGGTGTGCATAGATGCTGATAGCAAGTTAGTCCCATCGTGGCGGCTTGGACAGCGCGATCTTGCGACCGCTAAAGACTTCGTAGAGGACATTGCCAACCGCGTCAAAGGCCGTGTGCAGATTACCACCGATCAGCTTCGCACCTATTTGAATGTCGTGGAAGATGCTTTTGGGGGGCAAGCCGATTTTGCTCAGTTGCACAAAATTTACCGCGCTTCTGGCGATCCTGATACGCGCTATAGTCCTGCAAAGTGTATAGGATGTGAAATGAAAGAGGTAAGCGGACGGCCCGATCCAAAGCATGTGAGTACGAGTTTTGTCGAACGCCAGAATTGGACTACACGCGGTACGATGAGGCGCTACACCCGCTTGTCGAATGGCTTCAGCCGCAAGCTAGAGAACCATGCCGCTGCCACAGCCCTCAATTATTTCGCCTACAATTTCATCAAGATTCATCGTACACTTCGCACGTCCCCGGCTATGGCTGCTGGCGTTACAGATCGGCTGTGGAGCGTAGAGGATTTGGTTGCCCTTTGGGAAGCCTATGAGCAGCGGAGGGCGGAAAGAGCGGCCTAGGAAAGGAAACAACAATGCTACGTGATGATATGGATTACAACGACCGCTTCAGAATGATCGTTAAGGAGTTCGGGCGCGAGATTGTCATCGAACTGAATCGCGGCAAGGCCACGGTTACCCCGGATGGCAAGACCGTCACGATTAAATATCGGGATGCCATCACGCGCAAACCGAAAAGAAAATCAAAGTAGCCCACTACCCGCTGGGCAATGTAGTCAAGTTCATTACCCCGACCATCGCCAACGGCAAGGTGTACGCCGCCACGCAGACGCAATTGCTTGCATACGGTCTGTTGTTTCCCTTGAAGACGAGTGCCGGAAATAAGCAAAGTGGCGCGGTCCAAACCACGTTGCCGATTCCACTCACCATTCAGGTTTCGAGTCCATACACCGGCAAGCCTGCTGCGGGAGTGCCTGTCACTTTCAGCGATGCGGGCGCAGGCGGCACTTTTGGTACGCCCAGCCCAACCACAGATTCCAGCGGGAAGGCCTCCTCTACTTACACGCTGCCCCCGAAAACCGGCACCTACACCATTACGGTTTCCGGGGCCACTGCCATCTCGACCACCTTTTCCGAAACCGCTGTTTCAGGGTCAGTCGCAAAGCTGATGCTGGTTTCCGGCGGTGGACAAAGCGGCGTGGTGGCAACTGCCTTGCCGCAGCCGATTATCATCGTGGCAAAAGACGCTTACGGCAATCTTGTTGCCGACGCCTCTGTCACCTTCAGCGATAACGGAGCCAATGGAAACTTCTCCGCTAACCCCGTAACCACCGGCTCCAATGGACGCGCCTCGGTAAACTACACTTTGCCGTCGAAGGCCACTTCCATCTCGATTACCGCGTCGGCCTCTTCCGCAAACCTCACCATCGGCGAGAAATCCCTCGCCGGTAAGCCGGCTTCCGTGAGTTACGTTTCGGGCAATAACCAGTCGGCCCAGCCGAACAGCCCGTTGCCCAATCCACTGGTAGTTGCAGTGAAAGATCAGTATGGCAATCTGATTGTGGGAGCCACCGTCACTTTCTCGGACAACGGCGCTGGCGGCACCTTCCCCAACAACGGAGTTGTCACCACTGCCAGTAATGGCCGCGCCAGCGTGACCTACACAACCGGCTCGAATGCTGGCACGGTAAACGTGTCCGCGACGGTGGCAGGAGTGTCGCAGTACTCCTTCGTCGAAACCGTGCAGTAAAACTGGGCATGTGGTGATGGGGCTGATCGCGGGTGTCCCACTTTGCTATGTTGCAAGGATGGAATTCCGGGGAGGCGCGGAGGTTCCGACTCATCCCACGTAGCCGAAGATGATTGGACGTGAGATCCATAGGCTTGAAAGCAACTCTAGAACGGCTTGCGCACCACTACTTCGGCATCGCGAATGAAAAATTGCGCTGAGCATTGTTCGGAGCCGCAGATGACGGGGACGAGGCCGTTGATTTGGCGGCGCGTGATCAGGCCGAGCATGCCACAGGACGGGCAGGCCAGCACAGCCCAGTAGGGGTCTTCTTTTTCGCCGACTTCGCCGGCGTTCTCCAGTACAAAGACGGTTCCGGGCTGCATCTGTTCCGGGATCCACTCATTGATCATATCCAGTTCGCCGACCATGTTTCCCCCTTGTGAACGAAGCGTTTCGCCCATCTGGTAAACCGAAATCGAAGACTCAAGAAACCTTTCTAGCACGCCGACGCTCAGCCGACGCTATTACGGAAGTACTCGTTTTTCTGGCAACGACTTCGGCGCGCACCTGACGGACAGCGTCGGAGAGGCAAACGCCGAGAATTGGCTGACTGGAATTTTTCAGGATATCGACGATTTGCCGCGCCGATGTTTCGAGATAGAGGTGCGTGCCGTCGGTGAGCAGATGAACGTCGGAGGTGCGGCTGACGATTTCTGCAAGGCGCTTGCCGAGTTCCCGATCCAGAAAGCGCATGACCTTTCGTACTCCCTGCAACGAGAAGCCTTTACGGCGAAGCTCACAGATGACGGCGATTTCGGTGAGGTTCTGCATGGAGTAGAGGCGGCGATGACCTTCGCGCTCGGGCTTGACGACGCCGCGTTCGTCCCACCACTGGAGCTGGCGAGCGGTGATGCCGGTCAGGGCTATGACATCATGAGATGAAAAGCTATCTTTCATGCTTCAACTCTGCATTCGTCCCTAATAGTGTTTAAAACAATTTGCGAGCTAAATGTTTGAAACATTTTAGACACGAGTTGGCGGGAGTCAACGAGGAATCGGTGGAAAGGAGTTAACTAGAAGAGTACGGGGAGGGCGAGAAGCTCAAGAACCCTCACCGCAAGGAACACGGAGAGTCATATAGAAAACCGGGCGGGCAGCCGCCGCCGACAAAGTGGACGATTTCCAGGCGGTCGCCATCTTTCAGGATGGTTTGTGACCATCGGTCGCGGGGGGCGATTTCGAGATTGAGCTCGACGGCCACGCGGTCGGGCTTCATGGCGAGGGATTCGATTAAGGCTGATAGCGTAAATGGGGCAGGGGATGCGGGATCTGGGAAAGTGCGAGGTTCGCCGTTGATGTGCAAGTTCATGGGAGGTGAAATCTCATCGCGAAAGTCGGCTCGAGGCTAGTTTAGCAGTCCGGCCGGGGAATGGGTTTCGGGGCAGTTATTTGGGGCCGTACTTCCACAGGTCGTTGAGATAGCTCGACGCCCCTATCGAGTCGTAACCGCTCCCCCCGAAGAGCCAGAGATTTCCGGAGGCATCGGTCCAACTGATAGCGCTGTTTCGTGCCCCGGGAACGTTGCCTGACGCAGTTGCGCCCAACGTCCCATATACTCCCTCTTGCAGTTCCGCTGCCGTTGGTCACAGCACAATTTTGTCCCGAAGGTTGTGTGAGGACGGCGACAGCGTATGCGGTACCGCTGTCGAGCGCGCCGGAGAAGGCGAAATTGCCATTGGCCGAGACCGACAAGTTGTTGCCGCCATTATCTTGTAAAACGAGCCCCGAGGCGGTGAGTCCAGATACTGTGCCTCCAATCGTGTAAGTGGTTGGAGGGGGATTGCCAATGGGCGGCCCGCCTGCGGATGGGCTGCCGCCGCAAGCTATGGATACAAGGGTAGCTAGTTCAGCAGTCAGTACGAGAAGAAGGGTGCGGCCATGGGTCTTAGAACACGAGACGAAGGATCTCGCGGTTGTGCGGTTTCTTCTGAAGCGCAAAGCAATCATGAGTCACTGTGACTATCTTGCGGGAAATAATACCGGGGGAAGGGTTTGATGCAGCGGAATTATGACGTTGCTAGACATGGTTGTCAAGAAAAAATGAGGGAGCTAATTGACCGGCCAGACAGCGAGAAATGCTAAGTTCTCTAGTGACAGGCAGACAGATCAAAATCATTCGGATTTTCGTAACGCGAATTTGCGGGTTACGGTGCGGCCTTCGTGGTTGGCCTGGACCATGATGGAAGAATCGGGCAGGGCCGTTTCTTCAACTTGAACTGAGATTTGGGCGGCGCCTGTCGGATCGGTGACAGCTTGGGTATAAAAAGGTGCAGCATCCGGGCGGGCGAAACGAAAAGTCAGGCGGGCGTTGGGAACGGCGGTACCGGATTCGGTAACGCGCAGGTGCATGGTGAGATTTCCGCCCGCGTGAACCGAGGTGGCGTTTTCCCATTGGACGTCGAGTTGTTTGATGCCGGCGAGGGATTCGGTTTCGGCGTGATCGAGAACGTCATCCAGCTTGCCTTCGCGAATGGCCTCGAGGACGAGGCGATGCTGGTCGCGGAGATGCTGCTCTTTCTGAGCGTCGCTGAAAGTGTCTTCCTGGGCTGAGGACGCATAGGAGATAGCTTTCTTGCCGATGCACCGGCCGCGCATGAAGACCTGGGTCTGGAGCAGTTTTTCGCTCTCGCGGGCTTCGCTTTGCACGTGGTAGATGGTGTCGCCGTGTTTGACGTCGGTATTGAAGCCAAAAATCATAAGAATCTAATTTAGCGAGTCGCTGTAAACGGGCAATTGTGCAATTGAAAAAGCGACCATATCCAGCTTACAACGTTTGCAATGAAACGTTTGATTTCAATTGCGAAGTCGTCCAATTGCACAATCACCAAATTCTTCCTCGTTCCCTTGACACTCTCGCGCGCCAACACCTAATCTAGAATGTTTAGTTCATAGTTCATGCTTCGCGCGAATTATATATACGCTCTCCTATGCCAGACAATTACTTCGCAAGCTACCTGCCATTTTTGATCCACATCCTGCTGGCGGGAGGGATAGCGACTGCCATTATTACGCTTTCCTGGCTGATCGGACAGCGTAAGCCGACACGGGCGAAGATGGAAGCCTACGAGTGCGGCATGCATCCGGTAGGCGATTCGCGTGGACGTTTTTCGGTGAAGTTTTATCTGGTGGGGATGCTGTTCATCTTGTTCGACGTCGAAGCAGTCTTTCTTTATCCCTGGGCTGTGATCCTGCACGATCTGAAGCATTTTGGATTGTGGGAGATGTTCGTCTACATCGGAATTGTTCTGGTTGGATTTTTCTATGTATGGAAGAAGGGCGTGCTGGATTGGGGTCCGGAAGCCGTGCGGCGGGGAACACGCTAATGGCTATTGCGCCGGCTATCACCGATCTTGAACAACTGAAGGACCATCCTGCGGTGGCTCTGTTGCTGGCATGGAATGCGGCGGCCGTGACGGAAGCAAAATTCGACCGCGATGAGATGACGATCTATGTAGATCGATCGAATATTCGAGAGGCTTGCGCGCTGCTGCGTGACGATGCCGGATGCGTCTTCAACTTCCTCTCGGATATTACTTGCGTGGATTGGTACCCGGCGGAGCCGCGGTTTGAAGTGATTTATCACTTGCTGTCGATTCCCAAGAAGGAAAGGGTGCGGCTCAAAGTGCGGCTGGACAGCGGGAGTCCGGCGGTGGAGTCGCTGTGTTCGGTGTGGCCGGGAGCGAACTATTTCGAGCGCGAAGTTTTTGATTTGTTCGGAATCCGGTTCACGGGACATCCTTACTTGCGGCGGCTTTTAATGCCGGAGGATTGGGAAGGGCATCCGTTGCGCAAAGATTATCCGGTGGAGGGTTATCGCTGATGGCGCACCTGACAGCGGCTCCGGTGCTCGAGCCCGGGCAGGATCGAACCATGATCCTGAACATGGGGCCGCAGCATCCTTCGACGCACGGCGTGTTGCGGGTGCTGCTGGAGATTGATGGCGAGACTGTGGTCCGGATCATGCCGGACATTGGATTTCTGCACACGGGAATCGAGAAGACGTGCGAGGCGAAGTTTTATCAGCAGGTGGTGCCGCTCACCGACCGCATCGATTATCTATGCCCCCTGACCAACAATCTTTGTTACGTGCTAGCCGTGGAGAAGTTGCTGGGGCTGGAGATTCCTCCCAAGGCGCAGTGGATGCGGGTTTTGATGAACGAGTTGACGCGGATTAACTCGCATCTGGTTTGGCTGGGAACGCATGCGCTCGATATCGGAGCGATGACGGTGTTTCTGTATTGCTTCCGCGAGCGCGAAGAAGTGCTGAAGCTGTTTGAGGCGATCAGCGGGCAGCGGATGATGACCTCTTACTTTCGCATTGGAGGATTGGCGCTGGAGCCTCCGCTGGATTTTTTTGACCGGGTGCGAAAGTTTACCGGATATTTTTCCGAGAAAGTGGATGAATACGAAAATCTGCTGACGGGAAATCCGATTTGGATGATGCGGACCAAGGGCGTGGCGCGAATGACGGCGGAAGATGCGATTGCGCTGGGAGCGAGCGGTCCGACGCTGCGCGGAAGTGGCGTGGATATTGATTTGCGGCGCGATATGCCGTACTCGGGATATGAGAATTTCAAGTTCACGGTTCCGGTGCGGCAGGAGGGTGACGTTTTTGCGCGCTACCTGTGCCGTGTGGCGGAACTGAGGGAATCGAACAAGATTGTGGCGCAGGCGGTTGACGGCATGCCGGAAGGCCCGATTAAGGCGGATGCGCCGGGAGTTGTGCTGCCGGATCGCGAAAAGATGAAGACGCAGATGGAAGCGCTCATCTACCACTTCAAGATTATTACGGAAGGCTTTGCGGTGCCGGCGGGCGAGGTGTATCAGGCGGTGGAATCGCCACGCGGCGAGATGGGCTACTACGTTGTTAGTGACGGGACGGCGAAGCCATATCGTGTACACATGCGGGCGGCGTGTCTGGCGAATTTGCAGACGCTGCCAAAGATGTGCGAAGGCGGACTGATTGCGGACGTGGTCGCGGCCATCGGAAGCATTGATATTGTATTAGGAGAAATAGACCGATAGGAATTGAGCGATTGGGTGATCGGGTGATTTTGCGATTGAAGACCGATTGAGGAATCGTTTTGAGCAGTCAGCCGGAGCAGTTGCGAGAGCGGACGAAGGCATTCGCTTTGCGGATCATTCGTCTTTATCGGTCCTTGCCGTACAGAACCGATACGCAAGTTTTGGGAAAGCAGCTTTTGCGTTGTGGAACATCGGTGGCCGCCAATTATCGAGCCGTGGGTAGAGCGAGATCGAAGGTGGAATTTGTATCTCGCATGGGCATAGTGGTGGAAGAAGCAGACGAAGCGATTTTGTGGCTTGAGTTGATGACAGAATCCGGGATTGTTTCGGTGGAAAAAACGAAGGAGCTACTGAAAGAGGCGAACGAACTGACATCGATTTTCTCGGCATCACAAAGAACGGCGAGGAATGTAGCGTGAGCTTTTCAATCGCAAAATCGCCAGATCGCACAATCGCTCGATTTTTATGAAATTTTCTGACGAGTTCGAAGCGCGGTTTGCGGAAATGGTGCCGCATTATCCGACGAAGCGGTCGGTGCTGGTGCCTACGCTTCTCTATGCGCAGGATGAGGTTGGATTCTTATCCGACGAAGTGATTGCGGAGCTCGCAGCACGGCTGGAGCTGACCGAACTCGAAGTGCGGAATGTGATCAGCTATTACTCGATGCTGACAACCAAGCCGCGCGGGAAGTTTAATGTGCAGGTTTGTACGAACATCAGCTGCCTGGTGCGCGGTGGAGAAGAGATTTTGCGGCATTGCGCGAAGAAGCTGGGCGTGGGAAATAAAGGAACCACGCCAGACGGAATGTTTACCCTGGAAGAGGTGGAATGTATTGGGGCGTGCAGCTGGGCTCCGGCGGCGCAGGTGAACTATGATTTTCATGAGAACCTGACAGTCGAGAAGATAGACAAGGTTCTGGACGAATATAGGCAGAAGACGACGCAATAGGAATTTACGATTTTGGATTGTGATTGTTGATTGAAGACATATTGGATTTTGCAGTTCAATCAACAATCAGAAATCAACAATCAAAAATGGCTTCGCTGGTTTCCCATCCCGATGAAGTAAAGATCGTATCCAAGCGCTTCGGCATGGGTGCGACCGATATCGACCGCTATCTCGAGCTCGATGGCTACAAGGCCGTGCAGAAGGCGCTGGGCATGGCGGCGGATGCCATCGTGAATGAGGTGAAAAATTCCGGGCTGCGCGGCCGTGGCGGAGCGGGATTCTCGACAGGGATGAAGTGGTCGTTCGTGCCCAAGCAATCGGCCAAGCCGAAGTATGTGCTGTGCAACGGCGATGAGAGCGAGCCGGGGACATGTAAAGACCGGCTGATCTTCGAACATGATCCGCATGCGGTGATTGAAGGAGTGATGATCGCGGCTCTTGCCGTGGGTGCGGCGAGCGGGTATATCTACATTCGCGGCGAATATCGATATCTGTCGATCATCATGCAGAAGGCGATTCGCGATGCTTACGCGAAAGGCTTCATCGGCAAGAATATTTTCGGCAGCGGGCGCGATCTCGATATTTTCTGGCACGGCGGCGCGGGCGCGTATGAAGTCGGCGAAGAGTCGGCGCTGATGGAATCGCTGGAGGGTAAACGCGGAATTCCGCGGATTCGGCCTCCGTTCCCGGCTGTGGTGGGGCTATGGGGCGGGCCGACCGTCATTAATAATGCGGAGACTTTGGCGAATGTGCCGCATATTATGCTGGGCGGTGCGGATTGGTACGCGAAATTGGGCACGCCGAAAAATGGCGGCACGCGGCTGTTTTGCCTGAGCGGAAACATCGAGAAGCCGGGTGTGTACGAATTGCCCATGGGTTACAACCTGAAGAAGATGATTTACGAAGTGGGCGGCGGGATTCCAAGCGGGCGCGGGTTAAAAGCGGTGGTACCAGGTGGGGCATCGTGTCCGGCGCTGAAGGCCGATGAGATCGATGTAGCGATGGATTTCGATTCCGTGGCGAAAGCCGGGTCGATGCTGGGGTCGGGCGGAGTGGTGGTTGTTGATGACCAGCAATGCATTGTGAAGTTCGCACTGCGGACGATGAAGTTTTACAAGCACGAGAGCTGCGGATGGTGCATCCCTTGCCGCGAGGGCACGGACTGGCTGGAAAAAACTTTGACGCGTTTTCATCGTGGCGGCGGCATGAAGAAAGATATCGATAACATGCAGTACCTGGCCGAAAACATGCTGGGGCGGACATTCTGTCCGCTGGGCGATGCGGCCGCGATGCCGACGATTGCGTTCGTAAAGAAGTTCAGGAAAGAGTTTGAAGATCATTTGGAAGGCAGGCCTTGCCCGTATGAAAAAGAGGGCGCGGTTGAGGAGCTTCCAGTTTTTGCTCATTGAAGCAGTTCAGGAGACGTTGTGCATTCGCCGTCAAACCTTTTGGTTGGTCGGGCCGGTTGTCTCTCTAGTCCTTGGGGTCATTCTCATTGGCAGGGGTTGTGGAGATCCGCCGCCCAGCACAACCCAGTGGGAGAAAGAAAGCTTTCGAAGGCGAATATCATCGGCTTGCGCGCTCTCTTGGTTTCATCGGGGCTGTTTCTGGCTATCATTTCCGCCTTGCTTGCGTTTGGAGTAATAAAGCGATGAAGAACCCGACCCTTTGTGAATTTCAAATATGGCTGACGTAACCCTTACAATTGACGGCAAGAAAGTAACGGCTCCGGCTGGGACGCTGTTGATCGAGGCCTGCAAGACCGTGGGCATCGAAGTGCCGTCGTTTTGCTATTATCCCAACCTCTCTTTGCAGGGTGCGTGCCGCATGTGCCTGGTGAAGATTGAGAAGATGCCCAAGCTTCAGACCGCCTGCACCACGGTCATCAGCGAAGGGATGGTCGTCACTTCGGACAGCGAGGAGATCAAGCAGGCGCGCAAGTCGATGGTCGAGATGCTGCTGGGGAACCATCCGCTGGATTGTCCGGTGTGCGATGCGGGCGGCGAGTGCGAATTGCAGGACATGACGTTTTCTTATGGCGCGGCCGAATCGAAGTTTATGGAGGCCAAGAATCACAAGGATGAGCAGCAGTGGTCGCCGGTGGTGTTCTTCGATCGTCCGCGATGCATTTTGTGTTACCGCTGCGTGCGGGTGTGCGGGGAGGGGATGGATGTTTGGGCTTTGGGGGTGCAGAACCGCAGTGTGAGTTCGATCATCGCGCCCAATAAAGAAGATCATCTGGAGTGCGAAGAGTGCGGGATGTGCATCGACATCTGCCCGGTGGGGGCGCTGACCTCCGGCGCGTACCGATACAAGACGCGACCCTGGGAGATGAAGCATGTGGGCACGATTTGCACGCACTGCGGAGACGGCTGCAAAACGACATTAGGCGTGCGCCGGGCGGATACCGGCATGGAGATTGTTCGTGGCGACAATCGCGACAAGAGCGGCGCGAACGGGGATTTTCTCTGCATCAAGGGACGGTACGCATTCGATTTTGCGAATCATGAAGAACGGCTGACGCGTCCGCTGATTCGTAAAGATGGAAAGCTGACGCCTTCGACGTGGGAAGAAGCGTTTGCTCTGATCGGAAAAACTCTGGCCGGAATTCGCGATGTCGAGGGCGGGCAGGCGATTGGAGTCATCGGCTCAACACGGACAACGAATGAAGAGAGCTATCTGCTTTCGAAGTTTGCGCGAGTAGTGTTGAAGACAAATAACGTCGATCATCATCGGACGGCGGACTTCCCTGCTCTGGCGGCGGCATTGCGCGGCAAAGCGAATTCGACCGCCAGCATGACCGACGTCTTGAATGCGTCCGCGATTCTGCTGATTGGAAACGATCCGACGGAGCAGCATCCTCTGCTGGCGTGGCAGATTCGGAATAACGTGCGGCTGCACCGGGCGCGTTTGTATGTGATTAATTCCGAGCCCATCAAACTGCGGCGGCAGGCGATCAGCTTTACTCAGATTTCGCCCGGGATGGAGATGCAGGTCGCGGACTTTCTGGCGGGCAATGACGCGGCTGCGGATTCGTTGGGTAGTTCGCTGACTAATAATAAAGATGCGTGGCTTGCGCTGCGGGAGAAATTGTGCGCCGAACAGAATCTGGTTATTGTGTTCGGCTCGGAGATCGCCGGGACAGATCTTAATAATCTGGTGAAATTCGGATCTGCGATTGCGGGCGCAAAGTTTATTTGTTTGGCGGATTATGCCAATTCACGCGGAGCGGCCGATATGGGGGTGTACCCGGATTTGTTGCCGGGCTATTACCCGACCTCGGGGAGCAGCGCGTTTCATGAGGAGTGGGGTGGGATTCCACAGTCTGCCGGCCTCGACTTAACGGCCATGATCGATGCGGGAAAAGCGGGCAAGTTGAAGGCGCTTTACGTGGTGGGATCGAATCCGGTGGGACGGTTGGATATTGATCCGTTCGCATTCGGAAAGAGCTTTGTGGTGGTGCAGGATATGTTTTTGACCGAGACGGCGGTAATGGCGGATGTGGTGTTGCCGGCCGCCAATGCTTACGAAAAATCCGGAACGTTCACCAATACTTGCGGCGATTTGCAACTGGTAAAGAAGGCCGGAGAGATTACGGGGACAAAGTCAGATTTTGAAATGATGGTACGCATCGCGGACGCCATGGGATTTGACATTCGCAAACTGGTGCCCTTCGGCGGCGGAACGCGGGCAGATATGGGACAGTCGCGCGGCGCGCAATCGGGCGAGGCGGATCGCCATGCAGTTTGGCTGGAGGCTCAGGGACTGGAACCGAAGATGAGCCCGTTCGATCCCACGGCGATTCTGGATGAAATTCAGCGGTTGGTTCCGGGATATGACGTTTCGCGCATGAACCTTTTGGCGGGCAATAGCCAGCATACTTCGCTGGTGAACGTTGGGCCGGGAGTTGAGCACAAGACGGAATCTATTGCGCCCGCGAAGGATAATCTTTTTAGTTCCGGGACTCTGGGACGCTATTCGCGCGCGCTGAAGTCGGTGGTGGAAAGTCATGAAGTAAAGCCTGCGGAAGTCGCGGCAGACTGATTCGCATCTACCCTGCATTTGGAGAGGAAGTAAGGCTTTGTCGGTTGGCGCTTTCATATTCGCGTCGGTGATCAAGTCGCTGATCGTTTTGATCGTGCTGTTGACGGCGGTCGCCTACACGGTGTGGCTGGAGCGCAAAGTCGTAGGGCGCATGCAGAACCGTTGGGGACCCACGCGGGTGGGGCCATTTGGGCTGCTGCAACCCGCGGCCGACGGACTGAAATTCTTGTTCAAGGAAGACCTGACGCCGCCGCACGTTTATAAGCCGCTCTTTATAGCGGCACCGATGATGGCGGTGATTTTCGCCCTGACCTCGATTGCGGTGATCCCGTTCGGCAATACGCTGCCAATTTTCGGGTACAACATTCCGCTTCAGATTACGGATGTAAACATTGGGCTGCTCTTGGTGCTGGGCGTGACCTCGATGGGTGTGTATGGAGTGGCGCTGGCGGGGTGGTCTTCGAATAATAAATATTCCCTGCTGGGCGGGCTGCGCGCCAGCGCGCAGATGATCAGCTACGAGATTGCGCTTGGACTTTCGCTGGTGGGAGTGCTGATTCAATCGGGCAGCTTTAGCTTACGGACGATTGTGGATGCGCAGGGTGGACATTTCTGGGGATTCATTCCGCGGTGGAATATTTTCCACGGACAGTTCATTGGATTTTTTATTTATCTGATGGCGGCGTATGCGGAAACCAACCGCATTCCGTTTGACCTGCCCGAGGCTGAAACCGAACTGGTGGCAGGCTACCACACCGAATACAGTTCGATGAAGTTTGCCATGTTTTTTATGGCGGAGTACGCCAATATGATCACGGTGGCCTGCCTGGCGACGTTGTTGTTTTTCGGGGGGTGGCACGGGCCGCTGTTCGGACCTCCTCTGTTGGAGGCGGTGCTGCCGGTGTTCTGGTTTCTTGCCAAGGTTTTTTGTTTTCTCTTTCTTTATATATGGGTGCGCGGGACGTTGCCGCGCTTCCGCTACGACCAACTGATGTCTTTCGGCTGGAAGTTTTTGCTGCCCCTGGCGATTGCGAATCTGGTGGCGACGGCGGTTGCCGTAGCCTGGTAGGAAAATGCAGTGGTCGGTGTGACCAGTGCCCAGTAATGGCGTCTTAGATTCGCTGAGAAAAGGCACTTGAAGTTGGATTACCGGCAATTGGCTTCTGATCACTAAACAACTGTTCTTATGAGTTTTCATCTCATATTGTTCCTGGCGTTCGGCGCGGTTTGCGTAGGCGGAGCAGTGAACCTGCTGGCGCAGCGGCATCCGATCAACAGCGCGCTATCGCTGATTGCGGTGATGGCGGCGCTGGCCGGCGAATATTTGCTGTTAGGTGCTGAGTTCGTAGCGGCCGTGCAAGTGATTGTGTATGCCGGCGCAATTATGGTTTTGTTTGTGTTTGTCATCATGCTGCTGAATGCTGGCGAAGAAGAGGAGACGAAGGGCAGCCGCATCGCGTTGCTGCTAGGCGTGCCTGGAATGTTGACTGGCAGCGTGTTGATGGCATGGGTCGTGCTGCGGCACTCGGGGACGGAAGCTGTGGCGATCGGCGCGTTACCGGGCCATCCCACCGATATTGCCCAACTCTTGTTCCACGACTTTCTGCTGCCGTTTGAAGTCACTTCGGTATTAATCCTGATTGCGATCATGGGAGCTGTGGTGCTGGCCAGCAAGCCGGAGTCGACGGCCGGGAAGGTGGACTGATGGTTCCCTTGTCTTATTACTTGCTGCTTAGCGGATTTCTGTTTGCCAGCGGCGTGGTCGGATTTCTGATCAAGCGCAACATCATTACCATCTTCATGTCGATTGAATTGATGTTGAACGGAGTGAATCTTTCCTTCGTGGCGTTTGCGGCGCACTGGCATGCGCTGGCGGGACAGGTGTTCGTTTTCTTTGTAATGGTGGTGGCGGCAGCGGAAGCGGCGGTAGGGTTGGCCATCATCATCGCGGTCTACCGCACGCGCGAGACTTTGAATGTGGATCAGGTGAACCTGCTTAAGCTATGACGGACAACCTCAATCTTTGGCTGATTCCGGTTCTGCCGCTGGCGGGGGCTGCGATCAATGGCGTTTTCGGGAAGAAATCTTCGCGACGGGCCGTCTCGACGATCGCGCTGTTTTTCAGCGGAGCGGCGTTTGCCATGGCATTGTGGGTGGCGCTGCGCGCGGCGTCGCTGACGCTTCCCTACCATGAATTCCTTGCACACTGGATTCGCTCGGGAAGTTTCAGCGTTGACTTTGCGTTTTATCTCGACCAACTCTCGCTGGTGATGCTGTTGGTAGTAACTGGAGTGGGATTTCTAATTCACATTTACTCAGTTGGGTATATGTGGGATGACCCAAGTTACTACCGCTTTTTTAGCTATCTGAACCTGTTCATGTTTTTCATGTTGACTCTGGTATTGGCGAGCAACTACCTGGTGATGTTTATCGGCTGGGAAGGTGTGGGACTGGCCTCGTATCTGCTGATCGGATTCTGGTTCACCAAGGATTCTGCTGCGTCCGCGGGCAAGAAAGCGTTCATCGTAAACCGGATTGGCGATTTTGGATTTCTGATTGCGCTGTTTCTGCTGATCAAACATTTTGGATCGCTGAATTTCGATCAAGTATTTCAGAGTGTGCTGCCGATGGGTGCGGAAAAGTCCGGGGCTGGGCTGCTGACGGCGATTGGGATTCTGCTGATGGTGGGGGCTTGCGGCAAGTCAGCGCAGATTCCGCTGTATATCTGGCTGCCGGACGCGATGGAGGGTCCGACGCCGGTTTCAGCGCTGATCCACGCGGCGACGATGGTGACTGCGGGCATCTACATGGTTTCGCGGTCGCATGTAATTTTTGAGCGGGCGCCGATCGCTCTAACGGTGGTGGCGATCATTGGAACGCTGACTGCATTTTTTGCGGCGACCATTGGCGTGGCGCAGACTGACATCAAGAAAGTGCTGGCTTATTCAACCGTTTCACAGCTCGGCTATATGTTCATGGCCTGCGGAGTGGGAGCTTTCTCGGCGGGAATTTTTCATCTGATGACGCATGCGTTCTTCAAAGGTCTGCTATTTCTCGCGGCAGGATCGGTGATTCACGCGGTAGGCGGTGAGCAGGACATGCGCAGGATGGGCGGGCTGCGGACAAAGATCCCTTGGACATTCTGGACGATGACGGCTGCAACCCTGGCCATTGCCGGCATTCCGGGGTTGGCGGGATTTTTCAGCAAGGACGAAATATTGTGGCGCGCGTATCAGGCGAGTTGGGCTTATTGGCTGGTTGGATTGGTGACTGCGTTCATTACTTCGTTTTATATGTTCCGGCTGTGGTTCATGACGTTCTTTGGCGAGTATCGCGGCGAGGCGGCGACGAGTGCGCACGGTCACAGTGGTGATGCCGCTCATGATACGCGTGGAACTCACGGGCATGGCGGGGTTCACGAGAGCCCGAGGGTGATGTTGGTTCCACTGGTAATTCTCGCTGTGCTGTCGGTGATTGGTGGCTACGTTGGAGTGCCGGGATCACTGGGCGGGAATAATCGGTTCGATAAATTCCTCGGCCCGGTGTTTCATGCGAGCGCTCCCACAGGCGCACAGAATACCGCTATGGGCGAAAAGGGCACGCCGGAGCAGGAAACAGAAGGGCCGGAGCCGAAGCAGGGGGTATCGACCGAGTTGATGTTCACCGCGATTTCGGTGCTCGCGGCGCTGCTGGGGTTTGGGCTGGCGTGGCAACTTTATTACCGGCGTCCGGAATTGCCCGCGAAGATTGCGGCTTCCATGTCGGGTGGATACCAGACGCTGGTGCACAAATATTATGTCGACGAATTTTATGGCGCCCTGATTGTGAAACCGCTGATCGATGGCTCGTCGCGAATTCTTTGGCATGGAGTGGACCAGAATATTATCGATGCGGCGGTAAATGACGCCGGGGATGGGGCTCGTCATCTCTCCGATGAAGCGCGGCACATGCAATCGGGCAACATTCGCTCCTATGCGGGGTGGATTGCGGCGGGTTCGGCAGTCATTATCGCGTTCATGATCTGGAAGTGGACGGGAACGCGATGAGCATCGAAAATCTGAGTTCCGCCATTCTTACACTGGTGACGTTTACGCCGCTGGCTGGAGCGTTGCTGCTGATGCTGTTCCCGCGGCGCGATCGCGACATCCGAATTTTTGCGCTGGTTATTTCGCTGCTAACTTTTGTTTTGTCTCTGCATCTGGCGGCTCACTTCCGCCGCGGGCTGGCTGGGTTTCAGTTTGAGATCGACCGGCCCTGGGTTACGACGCCAAATATCCACTACCACATGGGAGTGGATGGCATCTCGCTGTGGCTGATAGTGCTGACCACGTTTCTTACTCCGCTCTGCGTGCTGATTTCCTGGACGTCGATTCACGAGCGGGTGAAGGAATTCTTCATCCTGCTGCTCATCATGGAGACGGCTCTGATCGGCGTATTCACGTCGCTCGATCTTTTCCTGTTTTATTTTTTCTGGGAAGCGACGCTGATTCCGATGGCGCTGCTAATTGGCATCTTCGGCCACGAGCGCAAAGTTTACGCGGCAGTAAAGTTTTTCATGTACACCATGATTGCGTCAGTTTTCATGCTGGCCGCAATCCTGTGGTTGTACGCGCATACCGGCACTTTTGATTTTGTCGCGATTCGAGATCAGATTGCGAGCGGCGCGGTGCCCGGTTTTCCGGCGGCTGCGCAGTGGTTGTTTTTGGGATTTTTCCTGGCCTTCGCGGTGAAAGTTCCGTTGTTCCCTTTCCATACGTGGCTACCAGATGCGCACGTGGAAGCGCCGACAGCGGGATCGGTGCTACTGGCCGGCGTTCTGCTCAAGATGGGGACCTACGGACTGCTGCGATTCAACCTGGGATTATTTCCCGAACAATCGCGGCACAATGCCTGGTGGGTGATGACGCTGGCGTTAATTGGGATCATTTACGGCGCGCTGGTGGCGATGGTGCAGCCGAACATGAAGAAGTTGATTGCGTACTCATCGGTGAGCCATCTGGGATTTGTGGTATTGGGAATTTTCAGCTTCACGCAGGCGGGATTAAATGGCGCGATGTTTGTAATGCTGG
Organism: uncultured Acidobacteriaceae bacterium; assembly: GCA_963818235.1. GTDB lineage: Bacteria > Acidobacteriota > Terriglobia > Terriglobales > Acidobacteriaceae > Sulfotelmatobacter. The sequence goes on along the minus strand of CAWFRI010000002.1, from coordinate 70,285 downwards.
CCCACGGAATTTCGACGGGCGGTTTGTTCATGCTGTCGGGGGCTTTGCACGAGCGGCGTCACACGTATGAAATCAGCGAGTTCGGCGGATTGGCTTCGCCCATGCCAGTATACGCAACTTTGTTTCTCGTGATCGTTTTGGCATCGGCAGGGCTGCCTCTGCTGAATGGATTCATTGGCGAATTTCTGGTGTTAAGTGGAGCGTTCCAGGCGAAACCAATTTATGGGATCCTTGCGGCCACTGGAGTGATTTGGAGCGCAGTGTATTTGCTTTGGATGTACCAGCGCGTCTTCTACGGCAAGGTTACACATGCAGTAAACAATTCCTTGAGTGATCTTTCAGGGTTTGAAAAATGGGCGGTGTGGCCGTGCGCCGTGGCGGCGTTAGTGATGGGAGTGGCTCCGATTCTGTGGCTGGGGGCGATTGATCCGGCGGTGCAAGCGGCACTAACACCAATTGTGCGAGTGGCAAGCCGGGTGGTGGGACAATGACAATTCTCATCCCGGCATATTCTCAGGCGCTGCCGCAGAGTGCCGATTACATTCGCATCCTGCCTGAAATTGTGCTGTCGGTTTTCGGCATCATCGTGATGCTGCTGGAGCCTCTGCTCGACGAACGGACGGGACAGAAAGTTTTGGGCTGGATTGCGCTTGCGGGAGCGCTGGCCGGGACTGGAGCGACATGGTTCATGGCGCAGGCCCCGGGGCTGGCATTCTGGAACATGGTGCAGGTGGATGGGTTCAGCGTTTTTTTTCATGTTCTGGTGACGACGATCGCGGCCGTGGTAATTCTTACCTCGTACGAATACATGGCCGTTCAGAGAATTCGAGCGGGAGAGTATTACGCTCTGATTCTTTTTGGAACCGTCGGCATGGCGCTGATGTCCTCGGCCGTTGAACTGGTTCTGATTTTCATTGCCCTGGAAATTTCTTCGATCTCCTCTTATGTGCTGACAGGATTTCGGCGGCATGAAGCTGCGAGCGCGGAAGCTTCGCTGAAATATTTTCTGCTAGGTTCATTCGCCACGGCGTTTTTTCTATACGGAGTGGCATTGATATTCGGGGCTACGGGATCGACCAACATCGATCAGATCAGCCGGGCGTTGCTGTCTGGGCCCGTACCCTTGCTGGCATTCGTGGCTGTGGCATTGATGTTTGTGGGTTTGGGATTCAAGGTAGCGGCGGCGCCTTTTCACGTATGGACCCCCGATGTGTACGAGGGAGCGCCAGCGCCGATCGTGGGATTAATGTCCACCGCTCCCAAGGCGGCGGCCTTCGCCGTCTTGTTGCGCATTGTTTTCGTAATCAACGTGCCGGGCAGATTCTGGCTGATCTGGCTGGCAGCGGCGCTCTCGATGACGTTGGGGAACGTGGGCGCGTTAGTGCAAAACAACGTGAAGCGGCTGCTAGCTTATTCTTCGATCGCTCATGCTGGATACTTGCTAGTAGCTTTCGCGGCGGCACCGGAGTTGGGAACTTCCGCAGCGATGTTTTATACGGCAAGTTACGCGGCGATGAATCTAGGCGCGTTTGCAGTCGTCAGCCACGTTGCAAATGCGGGAGAGCGTTATGTGACGCTGGAGGATTATGAAGGCCTGGGCCGCAGTTCCCCGCTGCTGGCGGCTACGCTGACGATCTTCCTCCTGTCTCTGATTGGGATCCCGATGACCGGCGGTTTTTTTGCCAAGTTTTACGTGTTCAGCGCCGCGGTCAAAGCCAACTTGATTTGGCTGACGATTATCGGCGTGCTTAATAGCGGTATTGGCGCGTATTACTATCTGCGGATCATTGTAGTGATGTATATGCGCGAATCGCGCAAGGCTGTTCCGGTGAACCAGGTTCCCTTCCCTTTGGGAGTGGCGCTGGCGGCGTGCGTTGGAGCAACCATCTACCTCGGAATATTTCCCTCCGGTGTATTGCAGTATACGCAGGATTCAGCGCAGCAACTTGTGCGCCAGGCAACGCCTGTGTCCGGGGCGCCCTCCTCCGCGCCCGTTTCTGCCGTGCGCGAACCTTTCTAGAGTGCCCGTGATTATGAAAAATTTACCTGGATGCGTTGACAATGGCTGTTCACTGCGGCATTATGGGTCCACCGATTTTTGGTCTTCTCTCTGGCGGGAATAGACGTATCGGGTGGAGGGAGAGCATGGTTGAATTTGTACACAAGTTGTGGGCAGAAGATGCGGGGCAGGACATCGCCGAGTATGCAGTCATGCTGGCGGTGATTTTAGTTCTGGTGGTGGGTACGATTCGTCTGATCGGCTCCAACGCCAATAACGTTTTTTCCAATACGGCCAGTTCGATACAGTAACTGTAGTGCGCCGTCCGGCGCGGGTTTGGGAGCGCAGGGCATAATATTTTATGACGCGATTTACCTCGTTTACCGGGCAGTTTCGCTACTACGGATTTACCGGAGTAGCGGCTGCGGAGACACTTGCGGGGAGATCGAGTTATCGATGATCTACTAGATTCAAGCAGGTTCAGCCAAAAGCCGCGATCCCGGATCGCGGCTTTTGCTTTTTCTAAGTACTGGAGGATTCGACAATGATCGTCAACATGTCAGAAAAGGCCACGGAGCAGGAAATCTCGCATGTGATTGAGCGTATTCGCGAAGCAGGCTACCAGCCGCACGTCACGCGCGGAGTGGAACGTACCATCGTGGCCGCGGTGGGAAATGGCCGCCGCCACGAAATCGAGGCGCTCCTGGTCGCGCCAGGCGTGGAAAATGTAGTTCCTATCGCGCAGCCTTTCAAACTTGTAAGCCGGCAAGTTAAACCGGAGCGATCGGTGGTAAAAGTGGGCGGAGTCCACATTGGCGGACCTGGAGTTGTGATCATTGCCGGGCCCTGCTCGGTGGAATCACGAGAGCAGTTGCTGGATACGGCGCATGCTGTGAAAAGCGCGGGCGCAACCATGCTTCGCGGCGGGGCGTATAAGCCACGAACGTCCCCCTATGATTTTCAGGGGCTCGGGCTGGAAGCGTTGAAGATCCTGCGGGAAGCGCGTGAGCAGTCCGGTTTGCCGGTGGTGACAGAGGTGATGAGCACCGAGGATGTGGACATCATCTGTGAACACGTCGACATGCTACAAGTGGGAGCGCGGAATATGCAGAATTTCGCGCTATTGCGGCGCCTGGCTACCATCAAGAAACCAGTGTTGTTGAAACGCGGCCCCTCGGCAACAGTAAAAGAATGGCTGCTGGCGGCAGAGTATCTGTTGTCGGGTGGAAACAATGAAGTAGTTCTTTGCGAGCGCGGCATCAAGACTTTTGAAACAGAGATGCGGAATACTTTCGATCTCGCGGCGGTGGCATTGGCTCGAGATCTTTCACATCTGCCGGTGATCGCCGACCCTTCTCACGGAACAGGAAAACAAAGTCTGATCGCGGCAGTTTCGCGGGCAGCTGTCGCCGTAGGAGCGGATGGATTGATTATCGAAGTGCACCCGTGTCCGGAGCGGGCGCTCTCCGATGGAGCGCAATCTCTCGACTTTGCCGGGTTCGAGAAAGTAATGAAGGCCATCGCCGAGCCCTTAAGACGGGCTGCCGTGATGGCGGAGATGCCCAAGGTGTAACTTTGGGCGTCAGCGTCCGGGACTCGCGACAGGCAATTTGATTTGCATGGCCGGATCGCCTAACAGGTTATAGGTCTTGCGAACGGCCATTTCGGTAATGCCGGATTTCGCTTTAACAATGGCATCTCCCAGTGCAAGGTGGGATTGCCCCATTGCGCCTTGCACCACAAGCTTATCGAGAATGGTCTGCGGAGTAGCCTGATTCAGCCCGCTGGAGGCCAGGACTGCCACTGCACCACCGTTGGGGGCGAGCATGAGGGAAACTGCCAGCGGCTCTTCGTAAACATCCTGGAAGAATCCATTTAAGCAATCCATGATTAGAAATACCGGTAACGAAGTACCATTAGTCAAAGTACTCGCCTCAGTACTGTCGAATAAGTCATCGCCTGACCACTCATCCTCCGATCCATGTCCAGAGTAATTCACCAATACCTGGCCTGAGTTAATTCCATTGAGAATCGCCTGCTGGGCTTCGGGGACACTCATGTCGCTAAGAAATACGTCAGTCGCCTGTATCGACGAAGGCAACTGCGCCTGCACAACCTGGCTGTATTTCGTAAAGTTTTCGATGTCGGGCGTGTCGGCCACCACGAGAGCCTGCGAGGTCCACGGACCATTTGTAGATTCGCCTTCATACGTGGAGACCTTGCCAGCGACTAACTGAGCTTCTTGGGTGGTGCTTACTGGGAAGCGTCCGGTCGCGATGGTAGGTATTCCAGTGTCATTGAAATCGGAAAACCAATCGTCGGAGGCGGTCATGAGGCCCGTGGTCGGAATGATCTTTGTCGGAACGAAATCTAGGTGCCCGAAGCCAAGGTAATTGCGCGGATCGAACGAGGCTCGACCGTTGAGCAGCAAATAATGTGGCGGTGTTTGCCAAACTTTAATAGCGGTCTGGAGGAAATCGCGGATGGCAAGCGGGCCATGGTCGCCAAAATTGAACTCGTCGTATAAATCATCTATCAATACGACGGCCGCCGATTTGCCTTCCGCCTCATGCGCGCGAACGACCGTACCAAGTGCACCGGCAAAGGCCTCAGCCGAAACCATAACAATTTCGCTGCCGCGCTGCGCGCTATGCCAGTGCGATGGGTGATTTTGGCGGATTCCTGCGGCGGACGCAACTTGGGTATCTGCGACCGCCATCAGAGTGTGAAGCGCCGGTCCGGCATAACCAGTCGAATTCCAGGGTACTTGCACCTCGACCATATAATCGCTAGTCTTCGAGTTGGGCACTGCCGTAACCTGGGGCGTGAGTTGGACAGGTTGCGCCGGGTCTGTAATGTCGAGCACAGCAACTGAAGGTTGCGAAAAGCTACTTAGTTTCAGCTCGTCACCGGGACGGCCCGTAAAGATTAGCTCATCAGAATCAGCAGCATATAAATGCTGATAAGTGATGCGGATCGATTGCACCAGGCTGTAATCGTATTCGCCATCTTGCGAAGTAAAAGTGACAGTATTTACTCCTTCTTGCAGGACGCCAGGCGGCAAACTTACATGGAACTTACCTTTGCCTTGACCCGTGAAGGTAAGATTGCCCAGTGTCGATCCGTTCAAGGTAATCGTGACATCGTGCGGAACGGCCAGAATAACGCCTTGCAGAAGTACATCGAACTGTGCAGGCTCAGTGGAGCTACTGTCAAGTCCAGACACCTGGATGGTCTCATCGACAGAGACTGAAGAAATCAGGGGACCGAAGAAATTGTTGCCCTTTGCCGTTGTAAGTGCCGAGAAGTAAGTTGTATGGGGTGTGAGTTCCACAGTGAATGGGAAACTTGCTGGTGGCTGATTGGATCCTGTGGATGGAGGAAGTTGCTGAATACGCTCGCCCGGTGTTTGCTCAGTTGTGAGGAAGTAAACTCTAGTGCCCGACTCCTGAGTATCAATTCCGGTGCCGTAGAAATAAAGCGCAGCCTGCGGCCCGAACCCTCCTGGGCCACCGGAAACACCGGTGATTTGTATTGGCTGTTCGATGGCTTCAGCGTAGAGATGCAATAATGCAGGATCCACGTTAGGGTCTAATCCAGCAGCAACAAGTTCTGGCTGGGTCACGCAATACCAACCTTCATGCTTTACGAAGATCTTGACTGCAGGATAGCCTGCGATAGCAAACTGCTTCTGGTGCTGCGCGAAGGTGGGGAGTGTGTTTCCCGAAGCATTGTTCTCAACTCGGTGGCTAGCTTCCGATGGTGTTGAGGCGGACTCTGGACTTAGTTGATTCAATGTGGGTGAAGACGTAGCCGTGTTGGCAGCAAACTGTGGACTGGCGCCGGGTATGGCTGAAGTCGGGCCGTGAAGCACTCGCGTGCCGTTTACGTCTAAATCCTCGAGCCAGTAGGCAGCGCTGCCAGCGCCGACGGAGGAGTCGATCCAAGTATAGGTTTTGCCAGCGTGCTTGGGGAGCGCGCCGCTCATGAGCAAGGCTGATCCGGCGATCAATGAAGGATTTAGTCGAACGCGTTCACCGTTCTGTTCGCGATAAACATTGAAGCCCAGGTTATGCATTTCCGCGCCGGTCTTCCAGAGGAGAACTGCGCGGGATGTGCCATTCCTGTTTCTACCCACCTGTGCAATGAAAGACTCCAACTTTATGCTGGTAGCTGCGGTAATGGTCTCAACCTGCGTGGATGTGTTCGGCGACGTCATCTGATCATCAATCACGCTAGCTGTGTTGGTGGCAATACCGGGTGCTCCCGCCAGAGTAAGGATGGTAATTGTTGCAGTGGCTCCGTTCGTCATAGTTCCAAGCAGGCAGCTTACGGTCCCGTCTGCTTCTGAACATGTACCGACATTCGTGTTCACTGATAAATACTCGATGTCTGTCGGCAAAGGGTCGGTTACTATGACGTTAGTGGCGGTTGAGGGACCGCTATTTCCGATCGCTAACGTATAAGTCAGCGTATCTCCTGAAGGCACCATCGGACTTGGAGTGGCGCTCTTTGCGATGGTTACAGTAGCGCTACTAGCATTGGCCACGACAACGACGGCCGTCGCAGTGTTGCTGGTCAGGTTGGGCACGATGTTGCTGGCAGTCGCTGTGGCGGTCTCAGCAATACTTGTACCGGACGCGGTCCCAGCATTCACTTGCAAAGTTATCGTGAAACCTCCAGTTCCATTCACTGCAAGGGTAGCGTCTGTGCAGGTAATAGTGCCAGCCGCACCGACTGCGGGAGTAGAGCAACTCCAGCCACTCGGAATAACCATAGATTGGAAGTTGGTATTAGGTGGAGTGGTTTGAGTGAAAGTAACAGATGTGGCTGCTGCAGGGCCGTTATTTGTGACGCTCTGAGTGTAAACAACATTGCTGCCAGCAGCCACCGAAGTCGGGGAGGCTGTGTTCGTTGTGATCAGGTCAGCCTGCGTTGCGGTTGCAACTACGTCCGAGGCCGTCGCGGTGTTGTTAGTGGAGTTAGGGTCAGAAGTAGAAGAACTAATAGTTGCCGTATCGCTGATTGCCGTGCCGGCCAGAGTTCCAGCAGTCACCTTCACGACCACTGGAAAACTGGCTGCTCCTGTCGCAAAGCTGGGGTTTGTGCAGGTAATAGTGCCTGCGGAGCCAGATGCCGGGAGAGTGCAGGACCAACCGGTCGGGATGGGTGTAAGTTGCACGAACGTCGTGTTGGCAGGTGTGCTCTCGGTGAAAGTCGCGGCAATAGCCGTGCTTGGACCGGCGTTGGTTACTACTTGGGCATAAGTGATGTTATTGCCCGCGATCACTGGAACAGGGCTGGATGAGTTCGTTACCGAAAGATCGGCTGAGTCTGCCACCGCAACACTGGCGGTCGCGCTGTTGTTATTCGGGTTCGGGTCGCTGGTGGGAGATGCACTGACTGAATCGGTCTGGGCGATGATGGATCCCGCAGCGGCCGTTGCGTTTACGCTTACTACAAAAGTGAAGGTGGCGCTGGCATTGGCTGCAAGGCTAGCGATGCTGCAGGTATAGTAGGGCGAACTGAACACGCCGCACGTCCATCCCGCGGGTCCGCTCTGGGAAACATAAGTCGTGTTGGCCGGCACCTGATCAGACAAGGTGACTGCCGTTCCTCCGGCTGTCGCCGGTCCATTGTTGGTTACAGTCTGGGTATAGGTGATATTCTGTCCGGCATTCACTGGATTCGGACTGGCGGCATTTGTGACACTTAGATCGGCTTGTGTGGCGCCAGCTACGCCGATTGTAACTGTAGCGGAATTATTTGAAGAGCTGGTATCGCGCGAGGCAGTCGCAACCGTAGCCGTGTCGGTAATGATGGTTCCCGACGCTGTCCCCGTCGGCACGTTATACACAGCCGTGATGGTTGCGGTAGAGCCCGGAGGCACGCTCGGGTTGGTGCAGGAAACGGGCGAGGCGTTTGGACAAGTCCAGGCTCCGCCGCCGGTGGTTACGGCTGCAACGGATACGAAGGTGGTGTTCGCCGGCGTTGCTTCGTTGAACGTCGCGGTGCTGCAATTGCTCGGGCCGCTGTTGGTGACGACCTGCGTATAAGTAATATTATTTCCCGCCGTAACCGGACTTGGTATGCCACTGTTGGTCACGGCTAAGTCGCAGGCCGCAGTGACAGTCGTGTTGATGGTTGTGCTGTTGTTAGTGGAGTTGGGGTCGCTGGTGGTTGAAGAGACTGATGAATTTGCGGTTATTGTTGTAGCCGTGACGGTCGATGCGAGATTCACCACGACGATGATGTCGGCCGATGCGCCTGATGCCAAGCTTGGATCAGTGCATGTGACATTTCCGGTAGCACCTACGGCCGGAGTGGTGCAAGTCCAACCCGCAGGAGCTGACACAGAAGCGAATGTGGCATTGGTTGGGACCGCTTCCAGGAAGCTTACCACCGCGGCGGAAGACGGTCCATTGTTAGTTACCGTCTGCGTATAGGTTATGTCATTGCCGGCAAAAACGGAAAGCGGCGTAGCGGCCGTACTAAGCGCAAGATCGGCTTGCGCGGCAGTGGCTACAACATCGGTGGCTATGGCGGTGTTTGCGCCGAAGGCCTGATTAGTGGAATTCACGGTTACTGTGTCGCTAATGACCGTTCCACTTGCCGTTCCTGCGGCAACCTGCACGATGAGTACTACTGTGCCACTTGTTCCCGCGGGAGCGGCCGGCGCACTGCAACTGATGGCGCCTGTTCCACCAACCGGAGGGGTCGTACATGTAGTGCCGGGTGGGGCGGAGATTGACTGAAATGTCGTGTTAGCCGGGGTAGATTCGGTCAGGGTGGGAGTTGTGGCAGTCGCGCTCCCCACGTTAGTAGCGGTCTGAGTATAAGTGATATCGCTGCCTGCAATCACTGGGTCGGGGGACGCCACGTTCGTGACTGTCATCTGAGCTTGCGAAGTGGTCCCAACAATGGTAACCGCGCTAGCCGTATTGTTACTCGAATTTGGATCGTTCACGGAAGAGCTAACAGTGGCGGTGTTTGTTATGGCCGTGCCGTTCGCAGTGCCGGCGTTTACTTTTGTAACAAGCGAAAATGTGGCAGCCGTACTTCCAGCCATACTCAGACCCGTACAAACTACATTGCCAGTGCCTCCCACAGCGGGCGTTGTACAGCTCCAACCCGAAGGAGCAGACATGGAAATGAAAGTCGTGTTTGCAGGGATGGCTTCAACCAATGCGGCATTGTCGGCGGCGCTAGGTCCATTATTGGTGATGATCTGCGTATAGGTGATGTTGCTCCCAGCGGTGACTGGGTCTGGCGACGCGGCATTAGTAATGCCCAAGTCGGCGGTTGATACCACACTGGCTACATCGGTAGCACTATCGTTCGCAAAGTTAACTTCGCCGCCCCCACTTACTAGAGCGGTATTAGTTTCGGTCGATGGGGCCGTTTGCAGGACATTGGCGCTGACAGTGATCGACGGGTAAAAGCTATTCGCGGCCAGGACAGTGGAATTAGTGCAACTTACTGTCTGGGATATGATCGAGCAGGCCCATCCGGTACCGCTAGCGCTAGTTGGGGTCAATCCAACTGGAAGTGTGTCGTTCACAGTTACTGTGCCGCTGGTTGAACCATACGCGCTCAAGTTTTCGACCGGAATGGTATAAGTCGCGGTCAACCCGCGAGTAAAGTTTCCAACGTGGCTCTTGGCGAGAGTCATGTCGGGAGTACATTGCGCACCGGATTGGGTACCAGAAGTCTGGGCTATAGAAGCGTTGGTTACACTGACGCCCGCCGTCCCCGCGGTAGACCCGTAGGAGACGCCAGGGTTCAGCGTGAGCCCATTAGCTCCTCCGGCGACGCTAATACCGGCCGGAGTTCCGGAAATGAGAACTACACCGCCGCCGCCACCGCCGCCGGGACCATGCCGGTTGCCCAGACTGAAGCTTTCGATTTCCCAGGCATTGCCTCCGTTACCGCCGTTGGCCTGAAGAGTAACACCACTTTCGCCACCGTTGGCGGAGAGAACAACAATGCTACCCCCAGCGCCAGCGCCACCGCCCGCGTCGTTGGCGGTGCCGTTATATGCGGAATTTCCGTTGGCAGAGAAAGTCGCTGTTCCGCTCAAAGCATAAGTTCGGATAATGATAATGCCGCCGCCGGTTGCACCTCCGCTCGCTTGATTATCGCCATCAGAGTTATTACGAGTGCCCGCGCCACCACCGCCGCCGAGAGCAATGCGATTGATGGTCGCAGGAAAAACCGTGCCACCTTCTCCACCTACACTAAGATTGGTATTCCATGAGTCGCCACCAAAGCCTCCGGCTCCGCCATTGCTTCCGCCGCCGCCTCCAGCATTTTCATCGTTATTGACGGGATCGGCATCCGTACCGCCCGCCCCCGCATTGCCCGGCGCACCGCGAGCCATAGTGCCATCAGTCCCGGCCGTACCACTGGGGTAACTGCTATTTCCCTGCGCAAACGTAGTACCAGACTCAATCCAAAAAGGAGTACCAGCAATTCCTTCGCCCTTAGCGGCGTCATAACCTGCTTCTCCACCTGCTGCGCCGGTATATGTGGCGGGAGCGGGCTGACGATAATCTGTATTTACACCTGCGCCGCCAGTTAGTTGCATTCCGGCGCCGCCGCGAAAACCTTGCCCACTTACCGAGACCGTTGCTCCGTTAAGGGTAAGTGTCCTCGAAGTATCCAGAACTAATACTCCTCCGGTTGAACCATTCCACGCGAGCGCTGTGGGAGGCGTCGCTGCACTGAAAGAAGCCGTGGAATACTGGGGAACGAGAATCACCTGATATGTGCTCTGGCCCGCGTTTGCGGAGGCTGCGGCGGAGTGATAAGCAAAGACTGTTCCACCACCTACCCCTGCTCCAGTGATCGTCACTGTGCCACCCGTGGCAGCAACTGCGCTTTGAGCGGTGACGAATTCATAGTCGCCAGCGCTGTTCAAAGCGGTAAATCCCTGACCGGTATAGCCGTTCCCATAGGCAACGGTGTTGGCGTCATTGATGCTAGCGTCCTGCATCTGGATTATGAGCAGAAGATTTCCTGCGGCGATGGCGCTTCCAGCGCCGGTTGCGGCGCCAACCGTGATGGAGGTTGCACCTGCCGCTACGCTGGCCGTTCCGGGATAGTAACTGTTTAAGACTCCAGTTAGATTGTTTCCCGGGACCGCTTGAGAAACTTTGGCGCAAGCAATCGATTGCACCGTGGCAACGGCGGTGTAAGTGTTGTTGCCGGTATTCGGATCGGGGGGCGTGCCGGAATCCGTAACCGTGGCAGTATTCGCATACGAACCGGAAGCACTGGCCGTTTCCACGACGGTAATGGTTGCGGTTGCGCCTTTGGCAAACGGCGCAGGCAGGGTACAGGTGATGGGTCCAATTCCTGTGCAAGTTGTCCCGGAACTCGCGGTAGTCGAGACCAAGGTCATGCCTGCGGCCAGCGTGTCAGTCAGCTTTGCAGTATTTGCAGCGGAGGGACCGTTGTTGGTTACAGTAATGTTATAAGTGGTATTTTGACCCAGAAAGACAGCGCTTCCAACACTGGTAGTAACGGCAATGTCGGCCGTGCTGGGATTTACGGAGACAGCGCCTTCCGACCAATTAAGGGTGCTGTTGGTGGTCGCCGTCCCGGCGTCAGTTTCGCTGATACCGGCTGCGTTACTGCACGTTAGCGTAGTCGAGGTAGATCCGGTACAAGTGAATGTACCGTTGTTGCCCGCGTTGGTAAAACCCGCAATGGTGAAGCTATCTCCGGCAAAACCGTTACCAGTGCCTCCGGTGATCGTGCCCGTATATATCGTGTTAGTGCTGGTGCCAGTCTCCACGGTTGCCGTTCCAGGATCGGTCTCTGTAATCCCCGCCTTGTTGCTGAGGGTCAGGGTGGTTGCGGTGGAGGCATTCGCGACGAAAGTTCCGTTATTGGCAGCGTTGGTGAATCCCGTTACCACGACGGTCTTGCCGAGAAAGGCATTGCCTGTACCGCCTGTGATCGTGCCTGTGTAGACCGTAGTCGTAATCGTGGCTGTGGCGGCGTGCGTTTGTGCAATCCCGCCGGCATTGTTGAGCGTTATTGTCGTCGCTGTGGAAGCGGTGCAGGTGAACGTTCCATTGTCGGCGCCGCGAGTGAAGCCTGCGATGACTACGGTGTCGCCGACCAGGGCATTTCCCGCGCCACCGGTGATCGTGCCCGTGTAGATCGTGTTTCCACCCGCAGCATTCGCAACCGAGGTCAGATTGAGGGTGGCCGTGTTAGGAGCAACCGAAGTGAGATTGAATGCGACGGCGTTAGGCACTGCGGACGTCAGGTTCAGAGCTTCAGTGAAATTCTCCGAAATGGGCACGCTGGGCGCGCCTGTTCTGGTGCTTGCAGTGCTGGCTATATCCTGACTTGCGTTTGTTGTCGTCCCGCCGGAGGTCACGTTCCACTGAGAAACCTGCGGACCATTTACCGTAATCGCGCCCAGTCCCACAGCAAGCGTGTCGAAGACCATTCCATTCACTACACTTGGGACATCCAGTTCCGAGTAATTGGCTGCGGCACCATTTGCCGAGATGAAGGAACTCAGGGGCACGGTCTGGTCTACATCTGTGAATGTGGTCGCGCCGGCAACCACGCCCTCGGTTACTGCCGCAGGGACGTTCACCGATACCACAACGTTGAACGTACCGTTGGCTGGGGCCAGCAAATACCACATCTCGACACGCCGCGTATTTGCGGCATCGTTCTGAGCGCCTAGGAAAGTAAGGCCGGTCCCGTTGTACGTAACGCTGACCACGCCGGTGGTGGGCGCGTTGGCCACGTTCATTGCGACACCGACGAGCAGCACACGATTCGCCGTGGCCGTTGTGGTGTGAGCGAAAGTGAGCGTTTTCGTGCCCGTTCCCACCAAGTCAGCCGAGGTGGAACTGGTGGAGTCGACCGCAACCTGAGCGCGAGAGTATGGGACCGCGAGCAGAATCAGAAACAATCCGAGAGCCGCAAGAAGATTGACGTTACCGCCGCGCGATGACCGCGATGCCGCGGCCCGCAGAAGCTTAGCCGCTATGTGTTGCCCGCGCGACGCGGCTTGCAACAGTTTGCCCCGGATACCTTTTAAATTAGTCCGCACAAATTTTTTTCCTAACTTGACCTCTTTGGCGACGACGATGCCGAGAATCTGATCGCCGCTGACGGGAGGATCGTTTTGCCGTCCGCAATCGCCTCGCGTAATAAATAAATTCTTAGAATGTTCGGTTACCACAAGGCGATGAACGCGAAAGCCGCTATGGCCTTTCGTAAGTACAATATCTCCCTTTCGTAATTTGCTCACGATTACGCCAGTAACATAGACAATCTGGCCGTCACGTATGCAGGGGGACATGCTGGCGCCGCGCGCCTCAAAACGCACGCTGCGCCCGCTGTTCAGCAGCTCGCGGCTGAGGGCCTCGAACCTCGCTGAATCGGACTCGGGGTCAGTCATGGATTGCGGAGGATTACGCTAGTCATTGAACTGGAGAACCTTTTCCACGGCGCGTTCGTCGGGCTCGAAGGAGTAGCGATAGCACGGAACGGACGAAACCAGATGCTCCAGGAAGCTCAGCGCGTTCTCGATGTATTCATGACGATGGAATGGCACAAACGCGCGCGCAAAAAGTTCTCCTACCGCCTGGCTGCGCGTGAGGCGTGTGATCACGTTGCCGTGGCCATGCTCGATGATAAAGATGCGCGTAAGCGGAGCGCTGTTGGGAGAAGCGAACATGGCTTCGCCGTGCCACGGCGTGCCGTACATGCGCATTCCGGTTGGGCCGGCTGGGCCATCGCGGCCATCGTCGAGGCGAACGATGATGCGGTCGTCGCTGAGAACTTCGACTTCTTCGCGGGAGGTCCAGAGGCGCGTGGTTGTGCTTTTGCCCGCGCCGGAGTGGCCGATGAAGAGATTGGCTACGCCATTGGCGCGGACGATGGCGGTGCCGTGGAGTTCGATGGCTCGCTCCTGGGTTAGGCGGTGCATGATTAGGAGCTCGAGGAGCGGGTAAATCAGGGGATTCTTTGCCTGTGGAAAAGCTTCAAAGCAGCTTACGTTAGTTTGGACTATCGCGCGACGAAAATGCTTGTCAACAAAAAGCCTCCGGTAGGGCATCGGTCCCGCGGCAGGTACCGTGAAATCAAACTGAAGCGTATCTCCGGATCCATACAATCGCCAAGTGGATCCCGAGTTGAAAAGAGTCGGTAACACGGGCCAATCGAAGCTGGACGCTCGCTCTGCCCTGACGAGAACCTCCGGAATCCTGCTTGCGTACCGAAAAGCTTCTAATGAAGGACCCAACAAGGTGTCTTCCCCAACGTCGCTCGTGATCTCTAGCAGAACCCCGCCTACACTGAGCCGACTGCTGAACCCAAACGGAGAAGGCCGGAAGAAACGCCAGCCCTCTGGGTTTGCCGCGACCGGAAAATCTGCAAGCTCTGCCATTACGATCCGATGCTGTGGCAAGGTCCTATCACAAAGCAAGTACTGAGAGACGTCGAGCCTGCGGCGCTGAAACTTTTGCAGGCCCCAAGAACTGCCTCCTCTGGCCGCAGGTCGATCATCGCGAGTCGAGGTGGCTCGTATGCTTTCTTGCTGCCGTCTTGTTTTAGTTCGAGACCCATCCGACCTCCCACTGCCTCGACTCAGATAGCTAGTAAATAGCATCCCGCCGGAATGCACTGTGATTAGTGATTTCCACAACCGCCGCAGCCGCCGACCGACACGCCGACACTATTAAGAACTGGCAGAATCTGCTGCGGCCCGGCCCAGGCCTCAACGTCGATTTCCTTACTGACAATCCGGCGTGCCGACTCCATCAGTTCGTCGTGTCGACTACCGCCAGCACAGAAATCGCATTCTCCGTGCGCTGGCGTTTCCACACCAACTGCAGCGGCCCGCAAGTGTGCAACCTGGCAAAGGAAATCGACTGGACTCTCCCGGTCGCCATTCTCCATCTCCCCATTGGCCGGACACATGCCACACAGGGATTGGATTCGGCATTCAACACACCTTGTAATGCGGGTGCGTTTTTGTCTTCGCGTTTGCAGCAGCGACTCTTCCCAAACTCTCTGCAGACCCAACTCTTGAACGCGAAAGGTTTCCTGCTGAGAAATCACGCAAATGCCCATCTCGCCGTATGCATTTACCGCGAAAGAGTTCACACCTCCCCCGCAGAAGTAAATACTGTCAACTCTTGCGGGGTTATGAGAACTTTCAAACTCTCGTTTCACTAAACGAAGATACTCACTCACACCTTTCGGTTCAGCCATGTCTAACGCCACGACCTCCTCGGGAGTGAGTCGCACCGCCAGCGGACTTTGTGAACAATCGATTCTTGGATTAATTTGCCCATCGAACTTGAAGTCGACTCCGAGTCCATTTTCCGCAAATTGTCGCATCGCTCCGATTTCGTGCTTGTTAATGCTCGTCGCCACCGTCTTCAGGCTCAGCGGCAAATTCCTTTCCTTCAGCAGCCGGATTCCCCGCAAGCACCGGTCATACGAGCCCGGAATCATCGTCAACGCTTCGTAGGTCTCTCGCGTGCGGCCATATAGAGTGATTTCGATGGCGAAGGGCGGCCACTCCACCAGATAGTCGGCGATCTTTTCGGTGATGAGGGTGCCGTTAGTGAAGAGCGTGATCAGGAAGCCTTTTTGTTTGGCGTAGGTGTAGATCTCGAGAAAATCTTTGCGAGCAAAAATTTCGCCGCCGGTGTAGAGCAGCCAGAAGCAGCCCATCTCGACCAGTTCGTCGAGCATCTTGAAATGCTCTTCGGTGGTCATTTCACGGCTGCGGGCCGCCTGGTCGCCCATGGGGAGATTGTTGTAGCAGTGCTGGCACTCGAGCGGGCAGCGGCGTGTGACCTCGATGGAAACCTGCATGGGCACGCGCTTGCCCTGTTGCCGCTGGTGCAGGTCTGCGCTGAATGCTCCGTAACTCAGTTGTTCCATGATCCCCCTGTTTGACCCGACTTGCTCGCGTGCGCCATCGTTAGTCCAAATGTCAGTGCGACCGCGACGATTGCATTTCCCCTTGCACGGTTGAGTTCATTGCCGCCAGCGAAACTTCTTCGCGAACCTGTACCAAATCCACCGACTGCATGTCGCTAAGAAATTGTTTTACATCCTGCTCAGCTTGTTCGCGACTGACGGCATATTCCTGTTCAACAATGCTAGTCAGTTCGGAAGCGCTCTTGGGCGATTCCAGCGCTTGCCAGATAAGCGATCCCGTTTGATTGAAGCTATAAATCGAGGCGAGGTCGCCGACTTTACCGCGCACGGGAACGATCAGAGTTTCTCCGGCAACGCGGCGCGAGACCACAGCTTTGGAGCGAACAAAGACCTGCTCAAATTGAGAAGAGCCAAAGTCTTCAACCAGTTCCGGATTTCGTAATGAGATTGTTTCCATAGAAATTTAGAGAAGCATCCTTAGGTCTTGATTACCGCAGAAGCGCATGCATAAAGCAATTGCGCCGTCTGGCAGGGGTATTCGGTTGGTTATCACTTCCGCTGGTTCCGACGGTGGACGTGACAGACGCTCACAGCATCGGCAGAACACGAGACCAGCAGCGTGCTATGGCGTTTGTCAGCCCTATCGTCTGGTGGTGGACAAAGAAATGTAATCGTTATACAAACGAAGGCGACCATGCCACGTTTTGACCTAACGATTGCCGGTGAAATCAATCTGGATTTAATTCTCTACGGCGTTCCTGAAGAACTGCCGCGCGAGCGTGAACTGCTGGCCGACCGCATGATGCTGACTCTCGGCGGTTCTTCTGCAATCATGGCGCACAATTTAGCGGCGCTCGGAAGCCGCGTGGGGTTTCAATCGCGTATCGGCGACGATCAATTTGCAGAGATTGCGCTCCAGCCTTTGCGGCAAAGTGGTGTGGATGTTTCGCGCGTGCGGCAAACCTCCGGTGCGGTGAAGACTGGGATCACGGTGATTTTGCAGCGCGCACGATGGCGCAACATGGTGACCTACGCAGGAACCATCGCCGAGTTGGCGTGGGGCGATTTGGATTTTGATTATCTGACTGATTCGCGGCATTTTCATCTATCTTCGTTCTATCTCCAGAGCGGGCTGCGGGCACGGGTTCCCGAGCTTTTCCGGCGGATGAAGAACGCTGGACTTACGGTGTCGCTGGATACGAATGACGATCCGGACGACGGCTGGAAGGGCGGACTGGACGAGGCGTTGCGCTATGTCGACATCTTTTTGCCGAACGAGCGTGAGGCGCAAAAGGCGGCGGGAGTGAATGATCTGGAAACCGCCGTGAAAAAACTCTCGGCAATTGTACCTTTGGTGGTGGTGAAACTGGGCAGCGAGGGATCGATGGCGCAATGGGGCGCAGAGCGCTTTGTCAGTGCCGCGCAGAAGGTGGACTCTGTGGACGCAGTGGGTGCGGGAGATAGTTTTGACGCGGGGTTTCTGCACCGGTATTTGCAGGGCGGAGATTTGGAGTCAAGTTTGGCTGCGGGAAATCTGGCGGGAGGTTTTTCCACTACCCGGCCCGGAGGGATTGAGGCGTTTCGAGACAGTGCGTATCGGAAAAAGTTCTTTGAGGAAAATCGTTCCTCGAAGTGACTACATTTTCGGGCCTTCGCTGCACTGTCCGCAGTTCCAATTCTAAGTTCCTCTTTAACATAATTTTTCGAAGTTACTCTGGTTACCCACGAGTATCTGAAAGTTGACCTATGATTGAGACCTGGGGCGGTAATGAAAAAACTCAATTTCCTGGTCTCCCTCACCAACGACGACAACGACTACCAGCAGGAGCAGGCGGCCGCGGCTGAAAAGGCCGCACGGCGGCTGGGTGTGGATGTCAAAATTATTCACGCCAACAACGACGCCGTTACGCAGAGCCAGCAGTTATTGCACTACATCCAGGGCGCGGCGGCGTCGCGTCCCGATGCCATTGTGTTCGAACCAGCGGGAGGAACGGGATTTCCGCAAGTCGCGCGCGCGGCTACAACCGCGGATATAGGCTGGGTCATCCTGAACCATGACGCGGAATATATTCATGAATTGCGGCAGAATTGCCACGTGCCGGTATTTTCCATTAGTTCAGATCACGGAGAAGTTGGGCAGATTCAAGGAAAACAGTTTGCGGCGATGCTGCCGCGGGGCGGATCGGTTTTGTATATCGAGGGTCCGGCGAACAGTTCCGCGGCGCACGAGCGAACCGCGGGCATGAATCAGACGAAGCCTGCGAATATTCAAGTGAAGACGATGCGGGCCAATTGGACCGAGGAGAGCGCTTTTCGCGCCGTCAGTTCGTGGCTGCGTCTGCGCACTTCACAGGAAACGCACATCGATCTGGTAGCGGCGCAAGATGACAGCATGGCGGCGGGAGCGAGAAAAGCGTTTTCGGAAATTGCGGGAAGCGAGCGCGAGCGCTGGTTGAGGATTCCGTTTACCGGTTGTGATGGTTTGCCGAAAACGGGTCAGGCCTGGGTACGCAGCGGGCTGTTGGCCGCCACGATTTACATTCGTCCCAACACCGACATGGCTCTGGAAATGCTTACGGATGCGATTCGGACTGGAAATCAACCGCTGGAGCTAACGCTAACCAAGCCGGAATCGGTGCCCACGTTCGAGGAGATAGCTAGGCGGGTGGCGAAGCGCGAAACGGCGAAACATCGCTCTGCGGGCGCCTGAGCGCCACGGCTCCGTCCTAATACTCAGCCAATTCCTTCATCGCGCGAAAAAGATCGTTGGCCTGCGGCAAAATTGCGTCTTCCAGGATTGGCTGGTAAGCGACGAAAGTATCGGCGGCAGCCACACGGCGCACCGGGGCATCGAGATGATCGAAGGATTGATCGGCGATGCGGGCAGCGATCTCGGCGCCGTAACCCCAACTCAAAGTGTCTTCGTAGGCCACGAGCACGCGATTTGTCTTTGCCACAGAGGCCGCAATCGTCTCCCAATCAAACGGATTCAGGCAGCGCAAGTCGATCAGTTCCACTTTTACGCCGTGCTCGCGCTCAATTTTTTGCGCCGCCTGCAATGCCCGCGGCACAACCGCGCCGTAGGTAATCACGGTCAGGTCGGTGCCGGGATTGACGATTTTGGCTTTGCCGAACGGGATCGTGTAATCCGGCCCCGGGTAAGGGGCGCGCCCGTAAGTCTCGCGATAAAGCCGCTTGTGTTCCAGAAACAATACGGGATCGTCACAGCGGATCGCGGTACGGAGCAAGCCCGCCGCGTCGAGCGCGTTCGAGGGGAAAACAACCCTAAGCCCGGGAATGTGCGTGAACACGCTCTCGCCGCATTGCGAATGGTAGATGGCACCGCCCGTTAGATACCCACCAATGGCGACTCGAATAACCACGGGGCAGGAAAAGGCATTGTTCGAACGCCAGCGGATCACGGAAAGTTCATCGCGAATCTGCATCATCGCGGGCCAGATGTAATCGAAGAACTGAATCTCGACTACCGGCTTAAGCCCGCGCGTGGCCATGCCTGTCGCGCGGCCAACGATGGCGGCCTCGGCCAGAGGGGAGTTGAAGACCCGATCATTACCGAACTCACATTGCAAACCGAAGGTGAGCTTGAAGACTCCACCCTTGCCTTTGACCAGCTTGCGCTTCAAATATTCTTCGCGGCTGCAATCGGCGACATCTTCGCCGAAGATCACGATGCGTTCATCGCGCTTCATTTCATCGCGCAAGGTGAGGTTGATTAAATCAGCCATGGTTTTGGCCACTGGCTTTTTGCCGTCGGCGGAATCGGGCCCAACTACTGCTTCCGTATCGAACACAGCCGAAACTGGATCGATATCGGGTGAGTACACATACTGCATGATGCTTTCCGGAACGGGTGGTAAGGCGGCGAGCGCCTGATCCACAGCGATTTGCAGTTCTTCTTCGACTTTCTTCTCCAGATCGTTGATGCCTTTTTCGTCGAGGATGCCCTCGCGCAGCAGAAACATTTGCGTACGAGAAACGGGATCGCGGGCGGCATCGCGCTCTCGCTCCGTATCCGGACGGTAGAGACGCTCGTCATCAGAAAGGGAGTGCGAATAGGGACGGATCACGTGCGCATGAACGAAAGCGGGGCCGTGGCCCTCGCGGCAATATTGCGCGGCACGCTGAAAAGCAGCGTAACTTGCCACTGGGTCGGTGCCATCGACCTCTTCGAAGTGAAAATTGGGGAAGCCCGAAACCAGGCGTGAAATACTGCCTCCGGCCGTCTGCACTTCCACTGGCACAGAGATCGCGTAACCGTTATCCTGCACGACAAAAATTACCGGCAGTTTGTTCAATGCGGCGGCATTCATGGCCTCCCAGAATTCGCCCTCGCTGGTGGTGCCGTCGCCGAGGGAAACATAGGTGACTTCGTCGCCATGGAAGCTCACATCTTTAAACTGACGGTAGTCGGATTTCTGGCCAGCTTGAGAAGCTGGGATCTCGGCAGCTTTCGAGTGTTGCGCGAAGTATCGTCCGGCTTCCGCGCATCCCACTGCCTGCAAAATCTGCGATCCCGTGGGCGACGATTGGGTCACGATATTCAGTTTCTTATAACCCCAATGCGAGGGCATCTGCCGTCCGCCCGAACTTGGATCGTCGGCCGCGCCCACAGCCTGCAAAAACATGTCCAATGGCTTGGCACCCAGAGCAAGACATAGAGCGCGATCGCGATAGTAAGGATAAAACCAGTCGTAACGCGCCTTCAGCGCCATTCCCGCCGCTGCGCCAATCGCCTCATGCCCAGCCCCAGACATTTGGAAATAGATCTTCTGCTGGCGTTTGAGCATGATTTCGCGGTCATCGATGCGCCGTGAGGTGTACATGATGCGGTAGAACTCGATGAGCTGTTCGCGTGTAAGTCCATCATAATTGCGGGACTTCCTATTAGTAGTGAGGGCAAGCTTTGGGTCGGTTTTTGTGGTCGCCATCCGGTTCCCTGATGAATAATTTATGAATTCTCCGCTTGGTAAATTAAGGTGCGGAGCGCTACCGCGCAGGTTGCATTGTAAATGGGAATTGGGGATTGGAAAACAGGCAAGTTCTTGCACAGGGCGGCGGCTTTATTTGCCCGAAATTCGCTCCAGACAGCGCCCCAAGTCCTCGATCAAATCTTCTGTATCTTCCAGCCCAATGTTTAGGCGCACGATGCGATGGCCGTAGTCTGGACGGCCCTTGGAGCCGTGAAAGTCATAGGCAACCGCGAGGCTCGTAACTCCACCCCAGCTATAGCCGATTTCGAACAACTGCAACCCATCCACGAAGGCCAGCACCTCGGCTTTACTGGTTTCCGGCCGAAAGACAATCGAAAACACGCCGGCAGACCCGGTAAAGTCGCGCTTCCAGAGTTCGTGTCCCAGAGAACCTTCCAGAGCCGGGTGCAGAACACGCTCAATTTCCGGTCGGAGCGCCAGCCAGCGTGCGATTTGCACAGCGGAGGCTTCAATGTGTTTCAGCCGCACTGCCATGGTGCGCAGGCCGCGTAGCGCGAGACTGCAATCGTCGGGCGAGGCCGCGCTTCCCAATAGTTGCTGCGTCGCACCCAGTTGCTGGTAGAGCGTGGGATCTTGCACGGTCACCGATCCCATCAACAAGTCGCTGTGCCCACCCACATATTTCGTCAGGGCCTGCATGGTGACGTCGACACCATGCGCAAATGCGTCGAAGTACACTCCGGCGGCCCAGGTGTTATCCATCACCACCAATATTCCGCGGGCATGTGCGGCGGCGACGATAGCGGGCACATCCAGCACCTCCATGGTGATCGATCCCGGACTCTCGCACCACACCAGCCGCGTGTTCTGCCGCAGAAGATCGTTAATCCCAGAGCCAACTTCAGGAGGATAGAAACCGGCTTCCACCCCAAAACGGCGTAAAACATTTCGCGCCAACTGGCGGTTGGGGGTGTACACGTTCTCCGGAATCAGGATGTGATCGCCGCTTTTCAACAGAGCCAGATTGACCAGCGAAATCGCACCCTGGCCACCGGGAGTAATGATCGTCCGGTATCCCTTTTCCAGTTCGCAAATTTTACCGGCGAGTTCCAGGGTAGTGGGCGTACCGTAAAGGCCATAGGTATAACCGACTTCGTACTGATCCCAACTGTCGTCCACCGAAGCGGCGTCGGGAAACAACGTGGTCGAACCGCGAAACACCGGGCTTGCCAGCGAACGGTAGCCCCCCGGCAACTGCACATCGGAGTGAATCAGCCGCGTCTTCCAACTTTTGGCCATGAAGGAATTATACGGACCGAGGTTCTTGCCTGGCTAAACAGTCAGCCGTTACCCACAATCTCATACCCGCGCAGATTCGGTTCCATCATTTATCCTGAAAGATCATGATCCATACCCGCCGCGCATTCGATCCGGGCTCGATCAAGTTGGTGATTTTCGATCTCGATGGCACGCTGATCGATTCGCGGCTTGATCTTGTGCACTCGGTGAACGCCGCGCTGCGCCATATCGGGCGGCCGGAGTTACCCGACGACGTTATCGCCAGCTATGTGGGTGATGGCGCGCCGATTCTGATCCAGCGCGCGCTTGGCGGAGAGGTGGTCGAGGAGGCCATCGTGCGCCAGGGGTTGCAGTTTTTTCTGTCTTACTATCGCGAGCATAAGTTGGATCACACCACGGTTTACACAGGCATTCACGAGGCCCTTGGCGCGATTAAGAATTCTGCTCCGCCGGGCGCCAACGGCAATCAAAGCAAAGAATCCGCCGCTGGCCGACGGATGGCCGTACTTACGAACAAACCGGTTGTCCCGTCGCGCGCTATCGTCGAGGCGTTGGGCTTAAGCCCGTTCTTCGTGCAAGTCTATGGCGGAAACAGTTTCGCTACCAAAAAGCCCAATCCTGAAGGTGCGCGAAAACTGCTGGAGGAAAACGCTGTCAGCCCGGAACAAGCTGTAATCGTGGGTGATTCCCACGTGGACGTTGAAACCGGACGCAATGCTGGCCTTTGGACTATTGGCGTAAGTTACGGCTTTGCGCCTCACACCCTGGAGACGAGCAATCCGGATGTGCTGGTCGATTCCGCGCAGGAACTCACTCAAGTATTCTCGTAATGCGCAGCGCGAACTGTTTCCCGCCTAATCTGACGCCCGACTCTCATGTAAACTCATGCGACGATGAACGAAACAACCGGCTTCACCCCTTCGGAGCTGCGCCAGCTACGCAGCATGAAAAGTCCGTACGGTATTCAGAAGTTTCTCGACGATGCTCCTTACCACCTCGCCGATACGGCCTGGTCGCCACGGCGCGTGCTGGCCGAGCAAACGGCGCACTGCCTGGAAGGCGCAATCTTCGCGGCGGCGGCGTTGCGCGCCAACGGCTATCCTCCGTTGCTGCTTGATCTCGAAGCTGAACATGACACCGATCACGTGATCGCCATCTTTCGCGAAAACGGATGCTGGGGGGCCATCGCAAAATCGAACTTCACCGGATGCCGCTGGCGCGAGCCGATCCATCGCACGTTGCGCGAACTGGCGCTGACCTATTTCAATACCTACTTCAATCTCCGGCGCGAGCGCACGCTACGGCGTTTTTCGGTGCCCGTGAACCTAAAACGCTTCGATCGGCAGAACTGGATGACTACTGATAAGGCGGTCTGGTTCATCGTCTATCACCTGTTCGACATCAAACATTATCCGCTAATCACTCCGGCCATGGCCAAACGCCTGCATCGCGCGGACGAGCGGCTGTTTCAGGGAGAGTGTCTGGGCAAGGCGCTGAAAGGCGGAAGTCAGTGAACCAATAAAGACGAGGTGGCCAGCGAATCGATGCTGACCACCTCACAGATTTTATTAATACCAAAGTTAGAGAAGCCTCTACTCTGGCACGATGATTCCGAATGTTCCCGCCAGATTGTTGTCAGGGCCGGCCGTGAAGTAGAGATGATTCGTCGCGCCGTTGCTCGACGTGCCTCCGCCGAACTCGATCCCCCAAAGCTGGTCGATGTGAATTGCTTTGCCTGTGGCGTCAGTGACCGTGCCGACGAACTGGCCGCTCACACTGTTGAAGCCGTTGATGGTCCCGGCGTTTGTGTTGTTCGAGATTAACAGCGTATTGCTGAGGTATCCAAAATTGCGTGGCGCTATGGCAAAGCCCCACGGCTGGTTTAGCGGCGATCCCTGCGCCAAGCGCTTCAGGAAGATTCCAGCTTCGCTGTAGATATCGATATACCCGCCGGAAGCTCCCGAGGTGCTGGCGAATGCGACATAGACCAGTCCCCCGAAATCCTGGATTCCGAATGGTGCAAATCCCGCGGGGAGCGTGGTGTCAGTAAATGAAGTTACAAGGTTGAAGTTTGCGTCAAAAATATCGACTTTGTTGTTCGCGTTGTCTGCGGCGAACAAGAAATTTCCGGATGCGTTGCTGGTAATCGCCAGGCCGGTATAGACCGCGCTGGGTGTGGTAACCGCAACAATCGCAGAGTTGAAATTCGATTGCGGCGCCCAGCCGCTGATGGTTCCGTCGAGCGTGGCAAATAGAAAGATCGACGGCCATCCCTGCACGTTGAACTCCTGCGATCCATTGAAAACGATTCCGGTGGGCGTGCCCGGGCCGTCGCCGCCTGCCGTAGGCACCAGCACATCAAGGCTTTGCTTATTTCCGTTGCCATCGTAAAGAGTGGACCAGCCCGATCCTTCATCGCTGATCCAGAAAGGGCCGCCGGGGCCGTAGGCTAATCCCCAGGCGTTTACCAGCAAAGGATCAATACGCTTCACGGTTCCGACCTGATTCGAAACCAGATTCGTAAGCTGATATTGGGCTGCGGCGGTGCTGGAGATGAACATCACCACCATCCCGAGGCATGATGTTAGAGCCAATGCACGAGTAATGGAACGGAGCATGGTTATTTCTCCTTCATGTTTGAGTGGTGGGCCGTCCGGCGCGGCTAATTGCTTACCCGCGACGTAAGCCAAGTTACAAGTGGCGGGATTTAGCGGTGTCAAAGCCTAGTAATTAGTTTGTAGAATTCTTGTCATGCCCTATCCCACCGCATTTAGGGAAAGATTGAGACTTGTTAGTCATTACCTCTTGCCGCTTTCGTGCATCCTGAGGGAACTTGCGGACTTCTAACGACGTAATGCCAATTATGAGAAAGCTGGGTTTTGTTCTCTTTTTTGTTCTGCTGTTCGGTGGAGTGACTGGATTCGGACAGCAGAATCCTCCGGCTTCCAGTTCCCTGCCCGATCTGACGCCAGACGCCAATGGAGCGCTTTCGCAGGAGCAAATGCAGCAGTTGTTTCGCGTAGTGGCCGACAAAGACGCAGAAAACGATAAGCGCCTGCGCGACTACACCTACATTGAACGCAATGAAGAACACAAGATCGACGGCAAAGGAGGTGTGAAATCCACCGAAGCAAAGACTTACGAAGTGATGGAGCTTTATGGCGAACAAGTGCAGCGGCTGATCGAAAAGGAAGATAAGCCCCTCGACGCCAAGGACGCCGCCAAGGAAGAAGAGAAAATCCAGAAAGTGATCGATAAGCGCAAGAACGAATCCGCCGACGATCGCAGGAAACGCGAGGAAAAAGAAGAGAAGGATCGCGAGGAAGATCGTAAGTTCGTGCACGAAGTGGCAGATGCTTACAACTTCAAGCTCGTGGGCACTGAACTTGTTGGGGGGCGTGAGGCTTGGGTGATCGATGGCGAACCACGTCCCGGCTTCGTTCCGCACATGAAGGAATCGAAATTTCTGACGAAGTTCCGCGGACGAGTCTGGATTGACAAAGCCGATCTCCAGTTGGCTAAGATGGATGTCGAGTGTCTGGATACGGTTTCCTGGGGAGTGTTCCTGGCTCGTTTCCACAAGGGATCGCGATTCATGCTGGAACAAACGCGGGTGAACGACGAAGTATGGCTGCCCCTCAAGGTTACCGCGAAGATCGATGTGCGTCTCGGCCTGATCAAGAATTTTGATTTCGATGTCGAGCAGAGCTTCCGCGATTACAAGAAGTTCCGCTCCAGCACGAAGATCTTTGCGGTTGAGGACGTAAAGAAAAAATAACCGGTCACTTCTCAGAATCCGACTCCACCAGCCCCTCTGCGCTTCCAAAACCGCCTTTGAACCCGATTCGCCGCCTGCGTCATCTGTTAACCTCAAACTCTTAAAACCGTTGTACGGGGGAAATCTTGTCTACCCAAATAACTCCGTTTTCAGCCGATGTCCGCGGTGAAGCTTTTCCCACTCTCACCGCCGAACAAATCAATCGCCTTCGTCCCACGAGCAAAGTTCGTCACGTCAACGTAGGCGACATTCTCTTCGAACCCGGCGACAGCAACATCCCCTTCTTCGTCCTGCTCTCCGGACGCATGGATGTCGTTCAACCAGACCGCAAGGGAGAGCGCCTGATCGTTACCCACGAACCTGGTGGATTCACCGGAGAAATCACCATGATCTCCGGACGCTCGTCTCTTGCGCGAGGGAGGGTGACGGAAGCTGGCGAGTTCCTCGAAATGAGCAGCGCAGATTTGCGCGCCGTGGTTGCCCGGGACGCGGAGCTCAGCGAAATCCTGATGCGCGCCTTCATTCTGCGGCGCGTCGAGCTGATCAATCGCGGCGCGGGGAACGTCATCCTCCTGGGCTCGATGCACTCTGCTCAGACTTTGCGTCTGCGCGAATTCCTCACCCGCAACGGCCATCCCCATACCTTCGTCGATCTCGACTCTGATTCCACCTATCAGGATTTGCTCGACCATTTTCACGTCCGCATTGACGAGGTCCCCGTCGTCATCTGCAACAATCGGACCGTACTGCGCAGCCCCTCGATTCAGGAATTGGCTCGATGCCTTGGTCTCAACGCCCACATCACGGCTGGAGAATTGAGAGACCTCGTAATTGTCGGCGCAGGACCTTCTGGCCTGGCGGCCGCGGTTTATGCCGCATCGGAGGGCCTCGACGTCCTGGTCATCGAGGCCGAATCCCCGGGCGGACAAGCCGGGTCGAGCTCCAGGATCGAAAACTATCTCGGCTTTCCCATGGGGATCTCAGGCAACGAACTGGCGGGCCGCGCCGCCGCGCAGGCACAAAAGTTTGGCGCAAAAGTCCTGATTGCCAACACGGTAACCAAGTTGAACTGCGAGCGCCGTCCCTACGAGTTGAGCGTCGATTGCGGCCAGGTCATTCGCGCCCGAACAGTCGTAATCGCCAGTGGCGCGCAGTACAACAAGCCGGGCATCGAGAACCTCAAGAAATTCGAAGGCCAGGGCATTTATTACGGAGCCACTTATATTGAAGCGCAACTTTGCGGCAAGGAAGATGTGATTGTCGTCGGCGGCGGCAATTCAGCCGGACAGGCCGCCGTCTATCTCTCTCAGACCGCAAGCAAAGTTCACATGCTGGTGCGGGGCAAGCGATTGTCGGACACCATGTCGCGCTACCTGATCCAGCGCATCGAAGAAAATCCCGTCATCGAGCTGCACTACTGTACAGAAATTGTCGCCCTCGACGGCGACGCGCAACTTGACCGCGTAAGCTGGCAAGACAATAACACCGGCGCGACTTCAAGCCACGACATCCATCACGTCTTTATCATGGCGGGCGCTTCGCCGCGTACCGATTGGCTGAAAGGATGTGTGCTGATGGATAACAAAGGCTTCGTACTTACCGGACGCGACCTGGATCCGCTTTCCCAAAGCTTCAATTGGCCGCTTCCCCGCGCCCCGCAAATGCTGGAAACCAGTTTGCCCGGAGTCTTTGCGGTAGGCGACGTGCGTGCAGGAAATGTAAAACGGGTCGCTGCGGCTGTCGGCGAAGGATCAATCTCCATCTATCTGGTGCACCGGGCGCTGGCGGAGTTGTGAAACTGCGCGTTCATCGCGAAGATTTATCGGCGTTATAATAGAAAGATTCTCAAAGTCACCGAAATCGCCCTCTGTGAGGGCAGTGCCTAGTTTCCAGAAAATCCCAGGCGAGTTTTGCCCGGCATGGCCGGGTCAGAGGCCTGGACGCACACAGGAACATCTTAAAGGCTAAGAGCTAACAGCATAAGAGCTTCTTCCCATGGATTTCAAACTCGTTTCCGATTACAAACCGCAGGGCGATCAGGGTCGCGCTATTGAATCACTCTTGCGCGGAGTGTACGACCGCGAGCAGCATCAGGTTCTGCTCGGCGTCACCGGCTCAGGCAAGACGTACACCATGGCTAAGGTGATTGAGGCGGCGAACCGTCCCGCGCTCGTGATGGCACATAACAAGACCCTGGCGGCGCAGCTTTATCACGAGTTCAAGAATTTCTTTCCGCATAACGCGGTCGAATATTTCGTTTCCTATTACGACTACTACCAGCCTGAAGCCTACGTTCCCGCCGCGGATTTGTTTATCGAGAAAGAAGCGACCATCAACGACGAACTCGACAAGCTGCGACTCTCGGCGACCCGGTCGTTATTCGAGCGCCGCGATGCGCTAATCGTGGCTTCGGTCAGCTGCATCTATGGCCTCGGATCGCCCGAGGCTTACTACGGCATGATGCTGTTCCTCGAAAAGGGCCAGAAGATTACGCGCGAAGACATCACGCGCAAGCTGGTCGACATTCTTTACGAACGCACCAATGGAGAGTTTAAGCGCGGAACATTTCGCGTGCGTGGCGATGTGATCGAAGTCTTTCCCACTTATGACGATATGGCCTACCGCATCGAGTTGTGGGGAGATCAGGTGGAATCGCTGGGGCAGATCGATCCGCTGTTCGGAACAGTGAAGCAGAAATACATGCGGCTGCCGATTTATCCGAAGACACATTATGTGATGAAAGACGAAACCCGAGCGACAGCAGTTGAGTCGATCAAGAAAGAGCTGGCGTGGTGGGAAGTGGAACTGGAGAAGCAGGGTCGCGTGGTCGAAGCGCAGCGCATTCACCAGCGGGTAAAGTTCGATCTGGAAATGATCAAGGTGATGGGCTACTGCCACGGCATCGAAAATTATTCGCGCCATTTTACCGGACGTATGCCCGGCGAGCCTCCACCAACGCTGCTGGATTATTTTCCGCGCGACTATCTGATGTTCGTCGACGAATCGCACCAGACCATTCCACAGTTGCGCGGCATGTATGCCGGCGATCGCTCGCGCAAGGAAACGTTGGTCGAGTATGGCTTTCGCATGCCCTCGGCGCTCGATAACCGCCCGTTGACATTCGACGAATTCGATCACCGCACGAATCAACTGGTTTATGTCTCGGCTACGCCGGGCCCGTATGAGCTGACGAAGTCAGCGGGCGTTGTGGTGGAGCAGATCATTCGTCCGACTGGGCTGATCGATCCCGAGGTCGAGGTACGTCCGGTGAAAGGACAGATCGACGATCTGCTGCACGAGATTCGTGCGCGCGTGGAGAAAGGAGAGCGCGTGCTGGTGACCACGCTGACCAAGCGCATGTCGGAAGATCTGGCCGAGTATTACGCCGAAGTCGGTGTGAAGTGCCGCTACATGCACTCGGAAATCGAGACGCTGGAGCGGGTGAAGATTCTGCGCGACCTGCGCAAAGGCGAGTTCGATGTATTGATCGGCATCAATCTACTGCGCGAAGGCCTCGATCTCCCGGAAGTTTCGCTGGTGGCAATTCTCGACGCCGATAAAGAAGGCTTCCTGCGCTCGTGGGGATCGCTGATCCAGACTATTGGGCGTTGCGCGCGGCATCTGCACGGGCGCGCGATTCTGTACGCCGATCGCATGACGGACTCCATGAAGCGAGCCATGGATGAGACTTTGCGCCGCCGCGAGATTCAGACTGCATACAACATCGAGAACGGAATCACGCCGGAGTCGATCATTCGCCCGCTGGATATGACGCTGGCGGGAATCGTCGCCGCCGACTACACCGACCTGACCGGCGGCGAAGCGGAAGGCATGCCGGAGTTCAAATCGCAGGAAGAACTCGATGGCTACATCAGCAAACTCGAAAGCGACATGCGCGAAGCGGCAAAGCGCTTCGAGTTCGAAAAAGCGGCGAAGTTGAGGGACACTGTTAAGGAGTTGAGAACGAAGGAATTTTTGTTCGCGTAAAACTTTAAACGCAGTTCAGGCCGAAACCGGTTTTCGGTTCCGGCCAGCTGCGAGTGTGGTTTATCTTTCTGAAAATTATTTATTATCTTCTCTTGCTTCCGCCACGTGCGCCTGGTGCCCTGCTTCCGAGACAGCTTTCACAAACGCATCCGCGCTGGCTGGAGTCGAAGCCTTACCGGAAAGAATGCTGCGGAACATCATGTTGTGGCCATAAATGGCGCGAGTCGAGTCGTTGTCCTGCTCGATTACCGCGCCTTCCAACGTCAGACCGGCGAAGATGCCTTTCGATCGCGAGTAGGTTAAGACTTCGGTATTCAGCAATATGTCGGTTCCAGCGGAAGTGTGACGGCCTATCGGGCCGGCTGCTACCGATCCTTCACCGGTGAGTTCGAACTTGGTCGAAAGCAGGTGTTGTAGACCGCGGTCGTTCATGACCAGCATGACTAGGTCCACGCCTTCGACGCCAATCTGCAATCCCCAGCTGCCACCACCCACGGAGACGAATGCAGGACCGCTCCAGCCTTCAGGCGTGCGGCACGAAGCCACTCCCCGGCCGTGTTTGCCGCCGAAGATGAATCCACCTTTGAGCAGGCTTGGCACTACGACGATGCACTTAGCGCCGCTCAATACTTCCTCGGGGATGCCTTTGTCCGGCGTCGACATGATCGATTGCAGAACGTCCACCGACTTTTGCATGCGTTCGACCGTGTCCTCCCGGTCGGAGCCGGCAAATGCGGACGTTCCAAACATGACCATGATGCTGAACAACAGCAGTGACATTGTTTTCTTCATGAAAGTTTTCCTTTAGGAGCTGCAGAACTAAGAGGAGAGAGCTTCAGATAGCTGACTTAGTTCAGAGAACCTGAAAGAGAGAGAAGAAGTGCTCGTCTCTGGAACCATGATCGCTCAGGTGGAACGCAATAGCTGATCGAAACTGCTCAATTCTCAAACTGCGAGGTTTGCTCTCCGGAATTGGCTCTTGGGAGAGCCGCGTAAATGTGAGCAATCCTGCACAGAATCGCAGAGCTAACTCTGTCATCCTCAAATCGTTCGGAGATTAACGTAATCGGTGGAAAACCCAGCAAAGGTTAAATTGATGGAACCCTACCGTCCTTCTTTCCGCCGGCGGCTGGCTTCTGCGCGGGACTTTTTTGGAACGTTGCTGGCGCGGGTTAGACCGCGAACCCCGGAAGCCCGATTACAAAGAATGTGCCCGTTCTGCGGATTGATCACCCCGCGAGCCAAGCGATGTTGTCTGGAGTGCGGGAAGTCGGTCGGAGACGTTCACGTTGAAGGGCAGGATTCACCACAAAAGTAGACAACATTGAGGAGATCAATATGCTTTGGACGATTGTCGCTGTACTGCTGATTTTGTGGTTGTTGGGCTTCAGCCTGCATGTGGCTGGAGGGTTGATTCACCTGCTGCTGGTGGTAGCGTTGGTGGTAATCGTTTTCAACTTGATTAGCGGCCGAAGAGGGCCGGTCTGAATTGGAGGCGTTAATCCAGTTGTGTTTTACAAGGGACGAACTCCGTGGCAGTACTCAATCGTGCAGAACTACATTAAGCAGAGAGCTGTGGACCTGTAGAGCGCCT
The DNA here is from genome assembly GCA_963818235.1 of uncultured Acidobacteriaceae bacterium. GTDB lineage: Bacteria > Acidobacteriota > Terriglobia > Terriglobales > Acidobacteriaceae > Sulfotelmatobacter. Next base: position 38,744 of record CAWFRI010000002.1, on the reverse strand, counting down.
TCCATCCCGCCAGCGTAGTGAATGAAGCCCAGCTTCCTGAACCTGTTCATAAAGAAGCTCACACGAGAGCGGGTGGTACCAACCATTTCGGCCAACGTCTCCTGACTGATCTTGGGGACAACGGTTTCAGGAATGCCTTCCTTGCCAAAATGAGCGAGCAACAGCAAGACGCGCGCCAGGCGTTTCTCACTGGAGTTGAACAGTTGATCGACCAGATCCTCTTCGTAGCGGATATTCCTACCCAGCAGATAGGCCACGAACATCTCAGAAAGTGCTGGTTCGCGGTGAAGCGCTACCATCATGGTCTTCTTTTCCACGCGGAGAATCTCGCAATCCGTCATGGCAGCAGCTGAGCCCATACGCAGTAATTGACCTGCTAACGAACCTTCACCGAAGAAGTTCCCCTCGCTCACGATAGCGATCGTCGCTTCCTTGCCGACCTTGGACACGACGGTGAGCCGCACCTTGCCTTTTTGAACATAGAAGACAGCGTCCGCACTATCCCCTTGCGCGAATACCGTTTGCTTCTTTGGAACATTCAGAATCCTCCTGCCATCGCCAATGGTCGCGAGGAAGGTGTTGGGATCGAATCCGCCGTTTTTCTTGGCGACCGCAGAGGATTTCATTCGATAATGAACCTTGGTCCGTAATGCGGTCACAGAACGGGCAGACTACATTCCGGAGCCTCAAGCATACGCCTGCCGACTCCCGCAGGAATGGTCACTTTTGAACAGTTTGTTGCCTACCCCAACGAGACTCATTTTTCCGATCCGGCCAATCGCCGATCGCGATGTGGTTCGGTGCGGGGCAGGCCGGTGCTCAATTCGCACTTTTCGCCGGGCTTGGCCCCACAGGTCGGGCAGCGAACGGCCAGAGTTTTTTCCTTTTTCGACTCCATAGAAACACAATGCACTGGTGCTCGCCAGCAAGATGGTCAATAGTGACCAGTCCGCAACTTCGCCTTCGATGAATGTTGACCAGCGGCGAATTTTCAACCGAGCGGTGCTATTCTCTCGCCTCTATCTGTGAATGGGTCGTTCCAGGAATCGGTTTTCGAATCGGCTTTACCGTCATGAAACGCGGATTTTCACTTGTGAGCTATCTTGCTCAGACACACAACTCCAGACCTGTCATTCTTCTTGTACTGACTGTGGGTACGAGCCGCGAGCTTTGATTCGCAGCTCTCATTCTTAAGCCGGGCCGGGGCCAATCAGCATTCTCCATCCGTGTGCATGCCGCCAAACCTTGCGGCAAACACGATTTCGATTCTAAGAGTTCCCGAAAATTTAAATGAGGCGAGCTCTCCATGCGGATGAGGAGGCGTTAGCCCAAGAAACCTGGCTCGTCCGAACTTGGCTTGTCTGAACTTGGCTTGACCAAAATTGGCTCGTCCGAAACTTAAGGAAGGTTAAAAACATGCCGTTAATTCAACTCCTGGAAGTTCTGATCGTGGTGGGTGTACTGCTATGGCTGGTGAATCGCTTTATTCCGATGCAGTCATCCATCAAGTCCATCCTGAACGGCGTCGTAGTTATCGCCGTAGTCCTGTGGCTGTTAAATGTCTTTGGCCTGTTTCATTCACTGTCGCGAGTCCGCATTGGGACCTAGGCCGGAAGACGAAGCACTTGGTTCATTCGCATCAACAGAAGATCGATCAAACGTAACACGGCAGATTACTGCCACAAGGAGATAGTGTGAAGAAGAAGCTTTTGCTCGCCGCAACAATCGTACTAACTCTTCCTGCGCTGGCTCAAACCAATTCTCAAACAAATCTATCCGTCGAGCCGATGAGTGCGACGCCGATTTTTCGAGTCACTGTGATCAGCCGCAGTGTGCAAGCGGTCAACTACGAGCATCGCAGTGGATCTTCGAAGCTGGATTTTGCGGGCACAGACTTGATGCCCTCCGCGAACGGCGTAGCGGAAGTAAACAGTAAGCGCGGATCCATTGCCATCCAAGCGGAATTTGGCGATCTACAGAAGCCAACGACGTTCGGCAATGAGTATCTGACGTACGTTCTATGGGCGATTTCCCCCGAAGGCCGTGCCGTAAACCTGGGTGAAGTCCTGGTCGGCGGTAACCACCGCAGCAAGCTGAATGTGACCACCGACCTTCAGGCATTTGCTCTGATTGTTACCGCGGAACCTTACTATGCGGTCAGGCAGCCCAGCAATGTGGTGATTCTCGAAAACGTAGTTCGCGAAGAGACCAAGGGAACTACAGAAGCGGTGAACGCGAAATATGAATTGATGGAGCGTGGCGGCTACATTCCCACCGGCTACAAATTTGATCCCGTGATCTTGAATGCAAAGTTGCCTCTGGAATTTTTTGAGGCACGGAATGCGCTGCGCATCGCTCAATCCGAGGGAGCCGAGCAATATGCCAGCGACAGCTATCAGCACGCCGTCAAGCTGATGAACAGCGCCGATAGCTACGCGACAGACAAGCACATCGACAAAAAGCCACTGATCGCCGTCTCCCGCGAAGCAGTGCAGACCGCGGAAGATGCACGCGCGATCGCAGTCAAGAAAATGGGCGAGGTCCGCCTAGCTAACGAACGCCAGGATTCGGCCGATGCGCAGGCGAAGGCACAGGGGCAGACGGAAGAGGCGATTCGGTTGAGAAAACAGGCCGAGTCGGATACCGCGCGCGCCCAGGCAGCGCGAGATCAGGCGGAATCCGACGCTCTAAATGCGCGAACTGCCAAGACCCAGGCTGAGTCCGACGCAGCCAGCGCACGGTCTCAAGCGACCGATGCACAAGCTGCAACCGCGAAGGCCCAATCCGACATGGCGAATAGCCAGGCCGCATCCGCAAACGCAGTTTCGGCGGCGCAGGCGGATGCCGAACAATCTCGCTTGGCGGCCCAGCAGGCGAACTTGAACGCGCAACAGGCAGAGACCGATAAAGCGGCTATGCGTGCGAAATTGTCCGAGCAACTGAATTCAATTCTTCAGACTCGCGATACAGCGCGCGGGCTCATCGTCAGCATGTCCGACGTTTTGTTTGACACCGGGAAATTTTCGTTAAAACCGGGAGCACGCGAGAAGCTCGCAAAAGTTGCCGGTATTCTCCTTGCCTATCCCGGGCTCAACATTGAAGTCGGGGGCTATACCGACAATGTGGGTAGCGAAACCATGAACCAAACTTTATCCGAGAACCGCGCCGGTTCGGTTCGCGACTACCTGGTCCAGCAAGGGGTGGCAACTAATTCGGTTTCGGCGAGAGGTTTCGGCAACACATTGCCCGTAGCCTCCAATGACAACTCCGCAGGACGGCAGCAAAACCGCAGAGTGGAGCTTCTCGTATCCGGCGACGCCATTGGCAGTCCGGTCAATGCGACTACCGGAAGCTTGCAGTAAGGCAAGAATAAACAGCGATTTAATAACGGAGGCAACAGGTCATGAAACTCGTAGGAGCTATCAGCGCCGCAGTTCTCTCTTTGTCCCTCGGAGTTGGTATTTCGGCATATGCACAGCAAGAGCAGCACGATCAGCAGGAAGAAAATAAGGACAGGCCTGCCCAGGAAAAAGAAAAGAAGGCGCAACCAGAAAAGCCAGTGAAACAAGAAGAAAGAAGCGCTCAGCCGGAAAAGAATGTTAAGCCGGAAGCGAGAAATGCTCAGGAGCACACACCGCAGGCTAAGCCCGAACCGCAGGCGCAACATGCCCGCAGTGACGGCGGACGCATCCCCGCTGATCGTTATAAAGCTAACTTTGGAAGGGAACACACCTTTCGTGTCAGCGAAGGCGACTACCGTAATCACCGCTTCCAATACGGGGGTTACTGGTTCGGATTCGCCGCACCATGGCCGAGCAACTGGCTTTACACGCAGGACGTTTTTGTTGTCGAGATTGACGGCGTGTATTACTTGTGCAACGCGACCTATCCGGGTGTGAACATTGCCCTCAACGTCACGCTGTAGTTTCTCGTCCCACTCTTAGCGAAAGGCGCGAACCGGCTCCGGATCGCGCCTTTCCTCTGTCGCTAGGAAATAGTCACCTATGCTTGAAACCTATTGATTGTGATTCTCGTTCTGGTGCTTCTTGGAGCCGCCCCTTGGATGTGTAACCACGACTGTGACTATTACTAAGCCGGCGGCGCTGGATCCTTCTTTTCGTGGTTGACCTTTGCCGAGGAATGAGAGCCATGTAAGCAAACGTTTACCATTTCGACCGCGCGGGAGGAACACCGGGGAGAAACAACGTCGCAGTTTTAGTTACGGCGCGGCTTGGCGCATAAAGATAAAAGATATTAAAGATATTCTAGTGGGGCTGGAAAAACGACCTCCCCCGGAGCGTTGCATCGGAAGATTCGGATGTGGCAAACGCTTTCTAAGGGCAGTACAGCGGACCAGGGAATGCGCCACCGCTATGGTAAGATGCTTACCGTAAAGGGCTTTTGCATGCAACCCCATGGATATCCGTGAGATCGCGCGGAGAGCGAAAGTTTCCACTGCCACCGTATCCAGAGCGATCAACCGTGTTCCCACGGTTGATCCACAACTTGCCAAGCGAGTGTGGAAGGTGGTGGATGAGCTTGGCTACTATCCCAACACGCAGGCACGGGCACTGGTTTCGGGACGGAGCCGGCTGTTCGGCTTGATTGTCTCCGAGATTACCAACCCATTCTTCCCGGAAATCGTACAGACCTTCGAAAATCAGGCGGTCGAGAACAATTACGAGATCCTGGTGACTTCCACCGTACATGACCCCAAACGGATGGAATCGTCGGTACGGCGCATGATCGAACGGCGCGTGGATGGAGTCGCGATCCTGACGTTTGGCATGGAAGAGACCATCATTGAACACCTTCGTTTTCGCAAAGTGCCGCTAGTATTCGTCGACGTGGGACCGGACGTACCGGGAATTGCTAATATCCGTATCAACTATCAGAACGGAATCCGGCAGGCGGTGCAGCACCTGGCGGCACTCCGGCACACGCGCATCGCCTTTATCACGGGGCCGTTGCATTTGAAGTCTGCCCTGGCAAGGCGGGAGGCTTTCAAATTGTCGATGACGGAAATCGGACTTTCTCCGGAGTTGATCGTGGTGGGAGATCACCGGATGGAAGGCGGGATGCGGGCGCTGGTGGAACTGAACACCTTGAGCAATCGCCCCACCGCGGTGCTGTGCTCCAACGACATGACTGCGATCGGAGTCATGCGGGAAGCGTACGACCACAGACATTAGAATACCGAACGACCTTCGGTCGTCGGGTTCGACGATATCCGCATGGCCGAGTTCACAATTCCTCCGCTGACGACGGTGCAGATGTCGCAACACGAGTTGGCCAAAATCGCCTTCCAAGCCCTATTGAACGAGGTCGAATGCGAACCGCCTGCGCAACAGCACCACCGGTACGAACTGAATACGAGCCTGGTGCTGAGGCGTTCTACCGCACTGGCGCCTGCGGGAGGACTTACACAAACCTCCCTCAAGGCGGGACGGGCGGGCGGATCCCGGAAGGTCGGTTGCAACTGGCTCTGCGCTAGTTGAGCTTTGCAATACCGTGTTTACGAACGCCCACCAGCGCGATCCAAGGGCAAGAATTACGCCACCAAGAAAAGAGAGTTGCAATTGTGGCAACGTGGGAATAATCTAGTTTTCGTCTGTTTTTGGGTAAACGATTACTATAGGATGATACGACACCTCGGCATCGGAAGTGATACAACCAGAAGCCATGCTGCAGCGTTTGCGGGAACAAGTCTTAGAGGCCAACCTGGAACTGGTACGCCAAGGTCTGGTCCTGTACACGTTCGGCAATGCCAGCGGCATCTCGCGCGAAGACGGCCTGGTGGTGATCAAGCCCAGCGGCGTTCCTTACGAGAGATGAAACCGGAACACCTGGTGGTGACGGACCTGAGTGGCAACATCGTGGAAGGAAACCTGCGGCCCTCCTCCGATCTGCCCACGCATCTGGTGCTGTATAACCAGTTTGCCGAAATCGGCGGCGTCGCACACACTCATTCCGATTATGCCACCGCGTGGGCGCAGGCCCGGAAGCCCATTCCCTGTTTCGGCACAACTCATGCGGATTATTTCCACGGCCCCGTGCCCGTGACTTCTGAAATGACCGACCAGGAGATTGCCGACGACTACGAGAAAAATACCGGCCATGCCATCGTTCGCAGCCTCCAACAAACGAATCCTTCAGCACTCCGGGCGTGCTGGTGGCCAACCACGGCCCTTTCGCCTGGGGAGCGGATGCCGCAGCCGCCGCTCACAACGCGGTGATTCTAGAAGCGATCGCGCGGATGGCATATTTCACGCTTGGCATCAATCCGGCGGCGCAACCGGTTGGCAACGCGCTGCACGACAAGCATTACCTTAGAAAACATGGCAAGAATGCTTATTACGGCCAGGCGACGGACACGCGTAAAGACAAGGACAAGCAATGACGCCTACTGCCGCCGTTGGCGGTGCCGACCCAGCTGGTGCATCTCTCTCCGATCGATGTTGTGATCGTGGTTTTTTATTTTGCCCTGGTGCTCTCGATTGGCTGGTATTTGAAAGGCCGGGCCAACACCGGCGAAGATTTTTTCATGGCGGGGCGGGAAATGACGGCGTGGGTGGCCGGTCTCAGTTTTCTTTCCGCGAATCTGGGTGCGCTCGAATTGATGGGCTGGGCGGGATCGGCCTACCAGTACGGCATTCTGGCGACGCACTGGTATTGGATCGGCGCCATTCCGGCGATGCTGTTTCTGGCGCTGGTGATGATGCCGTTCTACTACATTTCCAAAACCCATTCGGTGCCGGGATATTTGAAGCTGCGTTTCGGCGAACCCAGCCGCGCTCTCTCCGCGGTTTCGTTCGCCTTCATGACGGTGCTGATGAGCGGCGTCAACATGTTTGCCATGGCCAAGGTCATGCAGATCGTGCTGGGCTGGGACATTAATTTCAGCATCTGGGTTTCGTCGCTGACGGTGGCGATTTATGTGACGCTGGGCGGGTCTGCGCTCCGCCATCTTCAATGAGGTGCTGCAATTCTTTCTCATCTGGGCCGGCGCTCTGCTGATTCCGATTCTCGGATTATACGAAGCCGGCGGCTGGACCAATCTCAAACTGCAAATCGCGCACCGAGCGTCGGAACAGTACGTCCATCTCTGGTCGGGACTGGGATCATTCAGCAACAATCCCATGGGAATCCACTGGATCGGCATTGTGTTCGGGCTGGGCGCGATGATCTCGATGGGCTACTGGACGACGGACTTTCTGGTGGTGCAGCGCATTCTGGCGGCGAAAGATATTCGCAGCGCGGAGATGGCGCCCATCATCGGCGCCGGCTTCAAGATGATGGTGCCGATCATCGTGATCCTGCCTGGGCTGCTGGGCCTGGCCGTGCTGCCGGAGAAACTGGTTCCGGAATCGGTGGCCGCGGTCACTGGAGCCCACAGCTATAACGATGTGCTGCCGCTGATGCTGGCGCGCTATTGTGGCCCGGGACTGCTTGGCCTGGGAGTTACGGCGCTGATTGCGGGCTTCATGTCGGGCATGGCGGGAAATGTCAGCGCCTTCACCACGGTGTGGACGTATGACATCTATCGTCCGCTTATCAACAGCAAAGGCAGCGACCATCATTACGTGAACATGGGCCGCTGGACCACGGTGGTCGGCGTGCTGATCAGCGTGGGAACGGCGTATCTGGTGATGCAGTTCGCCAGCATCATGGATTACGTGCAGGCGTTGTTCAGCTTTTTCATTGCGCCGCTGTTCGGTACGGTCGTGCTGGGAATGCTGTGGAAACGCGCGACAGGCGCGGGCGGATTCTGGGGATTGCTGTGCGGAACGCTGTCTTCGATCGGCATGTGGAGCTGGGTAAAGCTCGACCCTACAGCGCTGCGCTATGTGGCGCTCTCGCCGCACGCGAAAGGCTTGGCGCAGGATATGTATCAGGCGCTGTGGTCCTTTATCGTGTGCGTGGTGGTGACGGTGGTCGTGAGTCTGGCGACGAAACCGATGCCGGACGGTCAGTTGACTGGCTTGGTCTATGGGCTGACGGAAGTGCCGTCGGTCGGGAATGTTCCGCTGTATCAGAAGCCGCTTTTCTGGGCGGGCGTGGTGACGGTGGTTTTCTTCGTGCTGAATATTATTTTCTGGTAAGGTTCTCTGGCAGGCCGGATGGGCGGAGGCAGGCAGGATGATTTCGATCTGGTTCTTCATCGGCATTTCGCTGGCGGTGAACGGCGCGCTGATCCTGGCGGCGGGGATTTATCAGCTGATAAATCCGCCGGCTGAATCCGGGCGTTGTCCTGTTCAGCTTGCACGCCAACGTCTGGTGGGGAGCGGTGCTGCTGCTGTTCGGTCTGATTTATTGTTTCAAATTCGCGCCCGGCCGTAAGGCCTGAGGCGCGCGTGAGTGTTGAGCATGGCAGGTCTATGCATCGAAAAAATGGTAATGGGAGTGATCGTGGGGAACCGGGGATTTTTCCCCGATCATTTGGCCAAGAGCGGGCGGGAAGAAATGCTGCGCGTGCTTGCAGGCGGCCGGCATGGAAGTCGTCGCGCTCACTCCGGAAGAGAGCAAGTACGGAGCAGTGGAGACGCGGGAAGAATCGCGGCGTTGCGCCGAACTGTTCAAGCGCAATCGCGAGCGCATCGACGGAATCATCGTCACGCTGCCGAACTTCGGCGAAGAGCGCGCCATCGCCGATGCCTTGCGCCTGGCCGATCTGCGCGTGCCGGTATTGATTCAGGCCACGCCCGACGATCCCGAAGAAGATGACCATCGCTTCCCGCCGCGACAGTTTCTGCGGCAAGATGTCGGCCTGCAATAATCTTCGCCAATACGGCATCCCTTATTCCATCACGACGCTGCACACCGAGAGTCCCGACTCGCCTGAGTTTGCCCACGATCTGGAGTGGTTCGCCGCGGTCTGCCGCGTGGTGAAGGGATTTCGCAACCTGCGCGTGGGCGCGATCGGCGCGCGTCCGGCGGCGTTCAACACCGTGCGCTATAGCGAAAAGATACTGGAGTCGCAGGGCATCTCGATCGAGACGCTCGATCTCTCCGAAGTGCTGGGCCGCATCGACCGCATGAAAGACAATGACGATCATGCGCAGGCCAAGCTTGCGGCGATCAAAAAATATGTGGATTCCAGCAACGTGCCCGCAGCCGCACTGTTGAAGATGGCGAAACTGGGAGCGGTAGTCGACCAGTGGATGGCGGCGACCGAAGTCACCATCAGCGCCGTGCAATGCTGGACTTCGATTGAAGAAAACCTGGGCGTGGTTCCCTGCACCGTGATGAGCATGATGAGCAACGAACTGCTCTCCAGCGCCTGCGAAGTGGATATCTGCGGCGTGCTGGGAATGCACGCGCTGCAACTGGCTTCCGGCACGCCTTCGGCGCTTCTCGATTGGAACAACAACTATGGATCGGATCCGAACAAGGCGGTCTGCTTCCACTGCTCGAACCTGCCCAAACATTTTTTCCGCTCGGTGAAGATGGATTTTCAGGAGATCATCGCCGGCACCGTAGGCAAGGAAAACACATTCGGAACCTGCGTCGGACTGATCAAGCCGGAAAAGATGAGCTTCGCGCGCTTCTCGACCGACGATACTGCGGGAAAGATGCGCGGATACGTGGGCGAAGGACGATTCACCGACGATCCGCTGAACACCTTCGGCGGCGCGGGCGTGGTCGAGATCCCGCATTTGCAGAAACTGCTGCGCTTCATCTGCGAGCGCGGCTTCGAGCACCATGTCGCCGCCAATCTTTCCACCGTCGCCTCCGCCGTGTACGAAGCCACTACGCGCTATCTGGGCTGGGACATGTACCATCACGGCTGCGACAACGGAGCCTGCTGATGGCGATCGTGGCCGGCGTTGATTTTGGAACACTGAGCGTTCGCGTTTCTCTGGTCGACAGCGAACGTGGCTTGCTCGACTCCGCCGTCGCCGAGTATCCGCTGCACCGCAAGCGCGAAGATCCGGAATATGCCACGCAATCGCATGACGATCACATGCGGGCGCTGGCCGCGGCCACGCGCGAAGTCCTGAAGAAGGCCGGCATCGCCGGCGATCAGGTCGCAGGCCATCGCGCTCGACACCACCGGCTCGTCCGTGATTCCCGTCGACAAAGATCTTCAACCGCTCGGCGAATATTATCTGTGGTGCGATCACCGCGCCAAAGGCGAAGCGGCCGAGATCACGGAAGCCGCTCACCGTGAGGGTCTGGAAGCCATTCAATGGTGCGGCGGCGTCTACTCCTCGGAGTGGGGATTTTCCAAGCTGCTGCACTGGCTCCGGCACAATCCCGAGAAGCGATCAGAGTTCGCCTCCGCCTTCGAGCATTGCGACATGGTCGCGGCCACGCTCGGCGGCATCACCGATCCGAAAAAAGTAAAGCGCAGCATCTGCGCCATGGGACACAAGTGGCTGTGGAACGCGCAACTGGGCGGCCTTCCGCCGGAAAGTTTTCTGGTCAAGGTCGATCCTCTGTTGAAGGGAGTCCGCGAGAAGCTGGATGGCGAGTACGCCACCTCCGATCAAATCGCCGGCAGGCTCTCGGCGTTCTGGGCGGAAAAGCTCGGCCTCAAGGCCGGGATTCCGATTCCCGTCGGAGCCTTCGACGCGCATTGGGACGCGATCGGCGCCGGTTGCCGCACCGACGACATGGTGAACGTCATCGGCACCTCCACTTGCATCATCGGAATCACTCCGTCGGTGAATCTGGTGCCCGGAGTTTGCGGCGTGGTGCAAGGCAGCGTGCATCCCCTGCGCACGGGAATCGAAGCCGGGCTCTCCGCCGTGGGAGACATCTTCAATGCCATCGCTTCCCGCGCCGGAACCGATGTAAAAACACTGAGCGCCGGCCTCGAGAAATATCGCGCCGGACAGACCGGCTTGCTGCGCATGACCTGGGACAACGGCGACCGCACGGTGCTGGTGAATCCCAACCTGCGCGGCGTCACGCTCGGATGGAATCTGCAGAGCACGGCGCAGGATGAACTCTTTGCCGCCATCGAAGGCACCGCGTTTCATACGCGCGTCATTCTCGACCGCATGGCCGGACACGGCGTACACATCAAACGCGTGATCAATGCCGGCGGCATTCCGCAGAAAAACGATGTGCTGAACCAGGTCTATGCCAACGTCCTGGGCCGTCCGGTGCTGGTTCCGAGCAAGAGCGTAGTCAGTCTGGGATCCGCAATCTTTGCTTTTCTGGCTGCGGGCACTTTCAAGACCATCGAGGAAGCGCAGGATAAGATTTGTCCCACGCACCGGGCGTTCCTGCCCGATGAATCGGCGCAACGCACTTATCGACGATCTGTATCCTTTATATAACAAGCTGTATTTCACTTTGGGCCAGCGCGGCAACGATGGCCTGGGAGATATTCTGCCAAGCTTAATTGCAGTGGCTGCGTCTTCAGAACCGAACCTCGTAGTAGCAGTCTCAACTCGCGGCGGTAGACAGAGTGGGAGTGACAGAGCTAAGGAGCAGCGAATGACCATGGACGTTCAGCAAGTCCTGCGAACTATCGCGATCAGCGGGTTGTGGTTAGCGTTGTTTTCCATGACCACGGAGGCTAAGACCAAAGTGACGAGCGAGCCTTTTGGAAAAATGCCGGATGGAACTCCGGTCGAGATTTTCACATTGAGCGACGGCGCCTACGAAGCTCGCATCGCAACCTATGGCGGGATTGTAGTTTCCCTGAAAGTTCCCGACCGGAACGGTAAGGCAGCCGACGTGGTGCTTGGCTTCGACAATCTCGACGGATACGTGGCCAACTTCAACGGCCCCTCCGATGCCTTCTTCGGCGCGCATCATCGGCCGCTATGCCAATCGTATCGCGCACGGCAGCTTCACGCTCGATGGCAAGAAATATTCCCTGCCGCTGAACAACGGCGAGAATTCTCTCCACGGCGGCCCGCACGGCTTCAACAACGTCGTCTGGAAAGCCAACCCGATCGCGGACGGCGTGGAGCTAACTTATCTCAGCAAAGATGGCGAGGCTGGATATCCCGGCAACTTGACCGCCACGGTTCGCTACACTCTAGTCAAAGGCGATTTGCGAATCGAGTATTCCGCTACCACCGACAAAGACACCGTCGTGAATCTGACCAATCACTCTTACTTCAATCTCGCCGGGCAGGGCGACATCCTCAACCACCAACTGACTCTGCACGCCTCCCGCTTCACCCCAGTCGATGCCGGGCTGATTCCAACCGGCGAGTTGAAGCCCGTGGAATCCACTCCGTTTGATTTTCGTAAATCCACCGCGGTGGGGCGCGCATCAATGCCAACGACGAACAGCTTCATCTCGGCCACGGCTATGACCACAACTGGGTGCTCGATAATGGCGGCGGGAAAATTATCGGAAGCCGCGGAAGTCTACGATCCGAGCAGCGGACGCGTGCTGAAAGTTCTGACCGATCAGCCGGGAATTCAGTTCTACAGCGGAAATTTCCTCGATGGATCCATCAAAGGCAAGGGCGGAAAACCGGACGAATTGCACGCGGCATTGTGCCTGGAAACGCAGCACTTTCCCGACTCCCCGAATCATCCGGACTTTCCCACCACAGAGTTGAAGCCTGGTGAGCGCTATCACACAGTACTGTTTACAGCTTTTCCGCCCGGTAAGCCGCTCGAGCATTTTCGAGTTGACGCGATGACACTAACGCTTCGCGACTTCACTACGCTTGCAGTAGAAGATTCCAAACTTGCATCGAGGTCGCTTGCCGGTTTGCCCACGCATAATAAGGGATGAACGTGAGTGGAACTTTTCTGCTTCTCGCTTCCCTACTGTATTGCGAATAGAGAGACATCTCCGCGGTTCCCCGCTCGTAGACTGCGCCGGTATGATGAAGCACAACCATCCCGCCGAGCAGGTCGCTCTTGAACTCGGTCTGAAATTGCTCTGGAGCGTGACGTCCGGGATTCATTGCAACATCGCTAAGCGAAATTCCGCTAGGTTGATCGATCTCTTCCAGACAGTAAATCAGCGGTCCTCTTTGTATCGCGACTCGTCCGGTATCATCGGCGACACGAGGATTGGCTTCAATTACCTGAGGCTTGACCTCCACGCTGAGTTGAATAACATCACCCGGCGACCAGCGACGATGGATGGGAAGATATTCTCCCGGCTTCGCACCCATCACACTTTTGCCATTCACGGCAACTTGCGCTTGATCGGCCCAGCCGGGGATGCGCAGATAAAAAGTAAACTCGGAAGCTTCCGCAGGATTAACGGTGATTCCTACTCCACCGTCCCAGGGATAATTCGTTTTCTGAGTGATCTTGAGGCCGACCCCATTCTCCAAATGCCAGTCGAGTTCCGAATTGTCGTAGAGGTGCACGTAGATTCCGTCCGCGCTGGTGCTGAAGAAATACCCCGGCAGCGATCCAAAGGTGCGCTCGAGGTTCGGTGGACAGCAGGTCACGTCATACCAGGGATTTCGGATTTTGTCCCCGGTAGACGGATCAAACGCGAGCGGATTGCGATAACAATACAGCGTGCCGTCGAGCGACATGCCAGAGTTGATTCCGTTGTACAGCGCGAGTTCGATGACATCGGTAAACTTCGCGTTCCCGGTGACGGCCAGCATGCGCCAGTTCCACATCATGTTGCCAATGGCCGCACAGCTTTCGCCGTACGCCCGAAAATTCGGCAACTCATAGGCATCTCCAAACGCCTCGCCGTCAGCTCGCGAACCGACTCCGCCTGTGACGTACATCTTGGTAGTCGTCATATCATCCCAGAGCCGGTTCAGCGTTTGCAAATAGGTTGGATCACCGGTCTCCATGTAATAGTCGGTTGCGCCGCAACAGGCGTACATGGCGCGAACCGCGTGCCCTTGCATCTTGGTGCGTGCCGTAAACGGGGTTCCGCTGAACATGTAAATCGTCCGGCGTTCCGGCAACTCGATACGAGCGTCTCCTTGCAGGATGTAGCCGGCAAGGTCGAGCTGACGCTTATCGCCAGTGATGCGATAGAGTTCGATCAGCGCCATCTCAATTTCAGGATGGCCGGATACGATAGGCTTCTTCGGGGCAGGACCATAATTCGGAATAAGGAAATCGTCAACGAAGTGAATGCCAGCATCGAGCAACCGGCGATCACCTGTCGCGCGATAGTAAGCAATTGCGCCCTGCAGCATGTGTCCGACGTTGTACAGCTCATGCCCCGTAGACTGCGTTTGCGGAAGCATTCGCAAAGACTTGCGATCATCCTGATAGTAGGTGTTGAGATAGCCGTCAGGTTCCTGGACGGCAATTATTTCCTCAATCATTTTGTCAGCCGTTGTCCGAAGTTCCGGACGATCGCCGGATTGCAACACAAACCCAACCGCCTCGGTCCACTTGTAAATATCGGAGTCGGCAAACACCGGTCCGATTTGCGCCGCAGTGCTCTTGCCAACCAGACGGCGGAAGTTATTCATGCGCCCATTGGCTTCCAGTAGATCGTGCATGGTGGGCATGCTCTTGGTCGCGCTGATTTCGCGGCGTGGCGCCCAGAAGCCGCTGGTGATGGTCACGGCATGCACCGGAATATCGCGCAGCTTGGCGTGAGGCGACTTCGCAAGGTTTTCAACGCCTTGATCTTTCCATTTCGGCGAGTCGGTCAGCGTAACGGGAGTTTCCGTGACTGCCTTGTCATCGGCAACATTGCCAGCAAAAGCCCGGCGAGCGGGCAAAGCCGATACGGCGGCTATCGAGACAGCCGAGGCTACAAATTGCCTACGGGAGATGTTTCTTTTTTCAGGCATATCCTCGTACCTCTTATTTACATAGACCATTGAATGACAGTGTAGGAGCGTGCCGGCACCTCAAACTTGCTCTTGCCGCCGGACGCGGAGGACACCGTAAACGATTGCGGGGCAACTCGTTGCGGCGCCGCAAAGCTGTTCGAGGCCTTCAGGTCATCGCCGGTCAAAAGATTTGCCGAAATCACACGAGCCGGAGCAGCGTCTTCCCAAACTACCTCTACATCGTGAGATTTGGCAAGATCGCGGTTCAGGATGAAAAGAGAAATTTTCCCATCGGTCTTATCATAGGAGGCGGCGGCGTCCACGTATGCAACCGAATCCAATCCGGAAACTTCGTAGGTGGAGGACTCCACCAGCAGATTCAGCACCGCGCCCCTGGCAAGCTGCAAGGCCCAATTGTAGGGATAGTAGATCGTCTGCTGGAACAAACCATTCGCATCCGTCATGATTGGCGCGATCACGTTTACCAACTGCGCGAGACAGGCGAGTTTTACTCGATCCGCATTGCGCAGCAATGAGTTAATCAGTCCGCCGACCAGCAAAGCGTCTTCGAGGTTGTAGATCTCTTCCAGCAGGTGCGGCGCCTCCTGACGGTGGCCGTCTACTGTATCGCCGTGCGTAGTGCGATACCAAACATTCCACTCGTCGAAGGAGAGCCAAAGCTTTTTGGGAGATCGCTTGTGGCCGCGCACCAGATCGCAAACCGCAACCGTCTCGGCAATCTGACGCTCCATGCTCAGATTCAGAGCAAGGTATTTTGAAGTGTCACCGCCCGAATCGCGTTCATTGTTGCCAAAATAGCGGTGGAGCGAGAGACCATCCACATAGTCGTAGCATTGCTCCAGTACCTCGCGATCCCATTCCAGATAGGTTGGCATCAGCGGGCCACTAGAACCGCAGGCAATCAGCTTCAGTGAGGGATCGACGTAGCGCATCTGCCGGGCGGCATCGGCGGCCTTCAATCCATATTCTGTCGCCGACATGTGGCCGATCTGCCACGGGCCGTCCATCTCGTTACCCAGACACCAGTGCTCCACCTTGTAAGGATTTGGAATGCCATGCTGACGCCGTAGGTCGCTCCACTTCGTACCCTTCTCTACGTTGCAATATTCCACGAGTGCCGCAGCTTCTTCCGCGGTGCCTGTGCCAAGGTTTAACCCCATCAATGGCTCAGTTCCAGCGGCTTTGCACCACGCCATGAACTCATTGGTTCCAAACTGGTTTGACTCGAGAGTGTCCCAAGCTTTGTCAAGCGTGACGGGACGGTTTTGTTTTGGTCCAACGCCATCGAGCCAGTTATATCCGGAAACAAAATTGCCTCCCGGATAGCGAATGATCGGCACTCCCATCTGGCGGATTTCGCTGAGAACATCCTTGCGAAATCCGTTCGCATCAGCAAGCTTCGATCCCGGATCATAGATTCCTTCGTAAATGGCGCGGCCCAGATGCTCGAGGAAAGAGCCAAACAGATTGCGGTCGAGAGGCGCAATGGCTCGACGGGTATCGACGTAAATTCGAGCAGCGGTTGCCGTGCCGGCTGCTGGAGTAGCCTGCGCGGACTTACCGGCAACCAATCCCTGAGCGAGGCTGCCGAATAGTGCGGGTGCGGAACAAGCGACTCCCGCGGTTGAAGCCTGTTTCAAGAACCGGCGTCTGGAAGAAGAAAACTTATGCATGGCAAACCTTTCTGGTGCATCCTTCAAATCTAGGCGAGGTACGCGGCGAGCCCGCTAGGCAAGATGCAAAGTCGTCGCCGAAGAACGACGCCCGTGTCGTCCTGACGCAATGTATCGTTATCGTTCACAAAAAACTAGCGAGCCGAGGCATACGAAGCCTGAAATTAGCACGCGATCCAGCCTGGCCGCGCAGAAACAGAAATCTCCGCCTGGAGGGTGGCTTGATTAGCGTTATTGATGTAGGCAATAGCTGCAAAATTCGGACTCAACCGGGTTAAGGGTTCGGTCGCGGTTACCGGGTGTTACAACTTCACCGCCTAGGGGCCAATTCATCGGTCACCGAAAGCCGCCACAGGCGCAAGGAACCGCGCCGTGCCACATTGGTCATTCACTTTCTCGCCATCGCGGAAAAGTAAACGCTTGCTCAATTATCGAAACAGGTTATAGCTCCATGTCATACGCCATGTCAAGGAGTATTTAAACGATCGCGGGAGACCTCCAAAGCGATTTGCGGAGCATTGAGCAAGCGCTTTCCTTATAATGGCACCGAGGTTTCGCGGGTAAATTTGTTGTGCTCGATGATCAGATGGAAGTACGCCAACTTGGAAACAGCGACCTGCACATCACTCGCCTCGGCATTGGCGCCTGGGCGATTGGCGGGAGTGGTTGGAACGGAAGTATGGGGCCGCAAAATGAAAGCGATTCGATTCCGGCCATTCACGCAGCACTGGATCATGGGCTGAACTGGATTGACACTGCCGCGCTTTATGGCCTTGGTCACTCGGAAGAAGTCATCGCGCAGGCCTTGCGGGGCCGGGCAGCGCGGCCTTATGTCTTCACTAAGTGCGAACGCGTATGGAACAGCCGCGGAACCATTGGAGCTTGCCTCAAGGCCGCATCGATCCGGAAAGAGTGCGAGGACAGTCTTCGCCGGTTGCAGGTCGACGTTATCGATCTGTATCAGATCCACTGGCCGGAGCCTGACGAGGATATTGAAGAAGGCTGGACTGAACTCGCGCGGTTGAAACAAGAAGGTAAAATCCGATACATCGGGGTCTCCAACTTCAGCGTTTCGCAAATGAAACGAGCTCAAGTCATCGCGCCGATTACTTCGTTGCAGCCACCCTATTCGATCGTCACTCGTGCAATCGAAAAGGAAATTCTGCCCTTCGCGCTGCAGAATGATATAGGAGTGATCGTGTATTCGCCGATGTCAGCCGGACTGCTCACTGGAACAATGACGAAAGAACGCGTGGCGAATTTTTCCTCCGAGGACTGGCGCAGGAATCTTCCCAACTTCCAGGAGCCGCTGTTGTCCCGCAATCTGCGAGTGATGGAGCGTCTGCGCGAAATCGGAGACCGCCACGGGCGCACGCCGGGAGAAGTGGCGATTGCATGGACTCTCCAGAACCCGGCAGTGACGGGGGCGATCGTCGGCTTTCGCAATCCGAAACAGGTCTCGGGCGTCGTTGGCGCCGCTGGGTTCGCCTTGCCGGCGGCGGAGATGGACGAGATTGAGGACGCCCTGAGACAGGAACGTGCCATCTGACCTGACCGGCTAAGGTATCGCGGTAAAGAAGAGCCAGAAAGCGGTTGACAAAGGCTTGTTCGGAGGGCGAAGCTGGTTGCAGCAAACGTTTGCTTTGCCCAAACCGCAGAATACGTGCCATTATGAGTCCTAACTTCACTCGCAGAACGTTTCTTCAAACTGCCACCGCAACTACGGCAGCCGCCTATGTCGCTCGCGCCCTGCCGGCCCTGTCATCTGTGGATCGCGGTACTCCCGCCATCAACACCCCGCTCACCACTTTTTCATATTCCGATGTGGAATTGTTTGACGGCCCAATGAAGCGCCAATTCGAGGAGAACCATGCCCGTTTCCTGAACCTTGACGACGATCGGCTATTGAAGGTCTTTCGGCAAGTTGCCGGTTTGCCTGCTCCGGGCGAAGACATGGGGGGCTGGTACGATCTGACTGGATTCAGCCTCGAACACAATGACTTTCATGGGTTTATCGCCGGCCACAGTTTTGGACAATATCTTTCCGGCCTGGCTCGGGCCTACGCGGTCACCGGATCGGAGCCAACGCGTGCGAAGGTGAACCGCCTCGTCAAAGGATATGCTGAAACGCTCGACCCAAAAGCAAAATTCTTCGTGAACTATCGCCTGCCCGCTTACACCTACGACAAACTTTCATGCGGGTTGATTGATGCGCACGAGTTCGCTCATGACCCGATGGCAATGCAGGTTCATGAGAAGTTGACCCATGCAATCACAGCGTATTTGCCGGCAAAGGCCTTAAACCGGCAGGAGCAGCGTTCCCGGCCGCATCCAGACACGTCCTATACGTGGGACGAAACTTACACGCTGCCGGAAAATCTCTTCCTCGCATATCAGCGTAGCGGCGACACTCTCTACCGCGACATGGCCAGGAAGTATCTCGAGGATGACACTTATTTCAATCCTCTTTCCCAAGGCAACAACGTACTGCCCTTCGAACACGCCTACAGCCATGTGAATGCATTCAGCTCCGCCATGCAGGCCTATATCACGCTGGGAAGTGAACAGCATCTGCGGGCTGCGCAAAACGGATTTGAGATGCTGGTAAAGACGCAAAGTTTCGCTACCGGCGGCTGGGGGCCCAATGAATCATTCGGAGAACCGGGGACCGGACAGCTGGGAGATAGTATCGGGCTCACTCACGCCAGCTTTGAGACGCCATGCGGCTCGTACGGCCATTTCAAGATCACACGCTACTTGCTCCGCGTCACTAAGAACCCCCAATATGGCGACAGCATGGAACGAGTGCTCTACAACACGATTCTCGGAGCATGGCCAATTCAAGCCGACGGCACATCGTTTTACTATTCCGATTATGCTTCCACCGGCAAGAAAGTCTGGTACGGGCAAAAATGGCCGTGTTGTTCGGGAACTTTTCCGCAGCTAGCTGCGGACTACCACATCAGCACCTATTTGCGCTCGGCTGACGGCGTGTACGTGAATCTCTTCACACCCTCCCGCGTGCAATGGAATGACGGCGGAGCTCGCTACGGACTGAAGCAGGAAACCAGGTACCCGTTCGATAACAAAATTCAGATCAATGTGTCTGGTTCACAGTCCAAGGAATACACGCTCTATGTGCGCATCCCCAGCTGGGCTACTCCGAATCCCGTACTCTCCGTCAATGGCACGCGCGTTTCCGATCCTGCCCAGCCGGGCACATTCGCGGCCATCCGGCGCACCTGGAAGGATGGCGATCGAGTCGAACTCGAACTCCCTATGCCATTGCGGCTCGAAACCGTGGATGTAAATCACCCGAAGTTGGTGGCCCTAATGCAGGGCCCACTGGTGCTCTTCGCAGTGGCTGATTCGCAGCCCAGCTTCGACCGGAACGCATTGTTGCAAGCCAAGCGCGCTAATAATGCGGCTGGAGACTGGATCGCAAATTCCGCTGACGGAAGCAGCGTGACCATGCGTCCATTCATGAACATCGACAAGGAAAGCTACAGCACTTACGTGTTGTTGAAGTCCTGAGGGAAGCATTTAGTCGAAGGCGTCCGCGGACGGGTCTGTCATTTTGTCTGTGCATCCTCTTCGACCAGTTTGTACTGGTTGCGCTCACTTTCGTCCCTCGCGGCTTGCTTGCGAAGAAGCGCCAGTTGCTTCAGCAAGTCGGGAAGCTCACGCTTATCTCCAGTCTTCCGGAGTGCCTGGATCAAGTGATATAGCGCCGTCTGGTCCTTGGGGTTTTGGTCCAACGCCTTCCGGCACTGTTCGATCGCTTCCGAATATTTCCCTTCCTGCAAATACAGCTTTGCCAAAACTGTTCGGGCACTGCTCAGGTTGGGCTGAAGGGCAACCGCCTCCTTAGCCGAGCGCATCGCCAGCTGAAATTCTGCTGTGCCCGGCTCAACACCTTTTTGCGAGAGAAAGTCCGCTTGGAGATAGAGCAAGGGAGCATCCTTCGGCCTTTGCGCAAGCTTGGCCTGTACGGTGGCCAACGCACGGTTCACATCGTCCTCTTGCACTGCCAACAATCCCTGAGCGGCAGAACTCAAAGACTGGCGAGGGTCCAATGTGTGGGCCGTTTCAAAATCGGCCTCCGCCTTTTCATACTGCGCCAACTGAACGTGAAGGACGCCGCGCGCCAGGTAGAGCGGCACCGCCTTCGGAAGTTGACCGATACCATCGCTCACCACATCGATGCCTACCTGAAAGGAATCATGCGCGGAGCATAGGTTGGCAAAATCAACATAGAGAGTAACGTTCTGCGGATCGAGCAAAATCGCCTTCCGAAGAGATGCAACCGCTTGCGGCGTATCCTTGCTATCTTCATACGCAGTGGCCGCCAGTTCCAGGGTTTCAACTTCTTCATTATTAGCCTGGAGCAGCGGAGCTAAGGTGGCCAAAGCATCCTGTGGCTGATGCGCCATGAGTTGAATGGATGCCAGCAACCGGCGCTCCCGGCGATCATCCGGATTTAGAGCCAGTGCTCGCTGGAATATTTTTGCGGCCTTCTCCGGTTGCTTAAGCTTCACCAGGCAGATGGCGTATGCGTGGAGAGCGCTGGCCTTCGAGTCAAACAAAGGTCCGCTTTTTTCAAAATGATTGACCGCAATGCCGCAGTTCCCTTGCTGGTACTCCAGCACCGCAAGCATGCCGTGACTGGTGGCATCCGCGGGTTGCAAGCGCAGCATCCGCTGCAAAAGTAGAATCGCGGCAGGATCGCCAGCGTCGTATTCGATTTGGATCGCGCCTTCTAAAGCCGGGAGATAGTTCGGAGAGATCTTGAGCGCGCTGTGAAACGAAGCCAGCGCTTCCTTTGTATTTCCCTGGCCTGCATACGCCGCACCTTGCATCGCCCACAACTGCGCGTTTCGCGGAGAAGTTTGGAGCGCGGGATGAAGTAGTTCGAGTGCCTTTTGATATTCCTGGTTGCGCAAGGCAGAGGCAATCGGCTCGATCCCTTCTGAGGTGTTTTGAATCACGGCTACGGATGGAAACCAAAGCAGAACGAGGACCTGGGCAAGTAGCACGCAAGTCCCTCGAGTTGCACATCTTGGCGTCATCGCTGATCGCTCTCTCCCACCACTTTATACTTCATGTCAGGTCTGATTTTGAACGACCGGCATGATCTCCTCGACGCCTTGCGCATTCACAGCCGTGCGAGAGCTTTGTTAGAAAAAAATAGCCAGCTCGCTGTCGCGGCCGGCTATTGTGATTGATTCCATTAAACTCAGAACGAAAGCTTACCTCCCAGTTGCCAGAATCTGGCCTCGTGAGATGACGTCGCCTCGCCAAAATTTCCGTCGGGAAGATTCATATCGATTCCGCCGAGGGCGACGTTTGTAAAGCTGGTGAAGTCGGCGTAGTTCGCCCGGTTGAAGAGGTTGAAAATATCAAACCGGAATTCGAAATTGACTCTTTCCGTGATTCGATTTTCTTTGTAGAAGTTGACATTCGTCTCGATGAAGTTCGGTCCGCGGAATTGCATCGCTTTCTCATTGCCTTCGTTTCCAAAGCTCGGAGCAGCGAAGTCGCTCTTGGGGATAGCCCCCGTGAGCCAGGAACTGTTGTTGGTCGACTGGTTGTAACTAACCGCATCCGGGTAAGCGAGACCGTCCCCGTCGCCGTTGTAATCGCCACTCCCGGCTTGATACGCCACAGCAGGATCCGACTTCGAACAGCCGGTAACGTTGCTGAGGTTGCCCGATTGACAGACAGCCAGGAAGTTATTCGTATTCGCAACGGTCAGGGGATAGCCAGACTGATAAATGCTGGTACCGCTGATGCCCCACCCACCCGTTAGATAACCCAGCGCTCCATGTCCACCGTTCAGGCCTTTCACTGAATAGTTGAAGCTGAGCGAGAAGCGGTTAGGCGCATCGAAGATGGATGGTCCGTAATATTGTTGCGGATTCAACGCCGCGGAATTGGGATAGACCAGCGCGTCATCCTGGGAACGGGAGTGAGTATAGGACACATCCACGTATGCACGCGAAGAGTGCCCTCTGACATCGAAGATCACAGCATCGTAATTGCCATGCCGGTCGTTGTCAGCATAGGTAATCGTACCGAAGCTGGGATTGAGACGTGTCGCACTGGGAACGCGCGGGGTCAGACTATTATTCTCCTGACTGATCAGGTCTCCCGCAAATGAGTTGATATCCACTCCGTAGGAAACATTCCCAATCGAGTTGCCGTTGCCGACGATATTGTATGAGTGTGACCCGTTATAGCCGACGCTCGCTGCAAAATTGTTTCCCAGTTTCCGCTCCAAGGTCATAGACCAAACGTCTGACTTCGGAGACTTCAGGAGCGGGTTGATGGCGCCAATGGCGGGGTACGCTCCGAGAATTCCTCCTTGCGAATCAAGGCCGCCTCCCGTGCAACAGTCTGAGCCTTGAGGAATAGATCCGAAAGTCGGGAAGGTGAATCCAAATGGGGGCTTACTGCTGTTTCCAAGAACGAAGATAGGAGCCTGCGCGGTTGCTGTGCCTCCCGCAACGAAGGTCGGCGCAACTTCACCCGGCGGACTGCCGCGAAATTCTTCCTGTACGTTGGCCTGGGTGAGCCAGTTGTTGTATATGCCAAAGCCGCCGCGAATCACCCAGTCTCCTCTGGAGGTCGGATCCCAAGAGATGCCGATCCGAGGACTAAATAAGTTGTCGACGGAGTGCAGCAGAGCGTTGTGCGTAGCCTTGGCGTAACCATTCGCCACCTGCTCCTGCTCCGTTGTGCCGGTACCCAGATAAAAGTTTCCAAAGACGGTCGACGCACTCTTGGACCACGGATTGCCACTGTCGTCGTAACGCAGGCCTACGGTAACAGTTAGATTTTTCTTGGCTTTCCACGTGTCTTCCGCAAAAAGTCCAAAGGTACGAGAAGCCGCATCCCAGCTCCACAATTGTTCCTGCCCGGTAGCAGGGTTGTAATAAATTCCGTTTTCGTTGGTTGGAGCATCTTGCGCCAGCGTCAACAGATTGCTGAACGAAAATTTTGGCTGTGACCAGGGCCCCTGGAAGGGCTCAACGTCGTCGCCGTACCAGCCTTCATAACCGAACTTTAGGGTATGCGCGCCCTTCACATGGGTGAGAACATCACGCCAGTGATAATTGTGCTGAATGAAGTCTCCTTGCGCGAAGCCCACTCCGAACGCCTGACCAGAATCCACATTGATGCCGTTCACAGATACGGAGGGGATGGAGTAGCTCGCGGACGGCGCTCCGCTACCCAAGACGCCCTCCACGCGGCTCTGTCCGATGGTAAATTCATTCAGCGTTGTCGGTGAAAAGGTGTGCGTCCAGGAGGCCTGGCCTGCGACCTGCCAGGTATTGTTTAACGCGGAGAATTGCGGCATAGCCGAAGGTGCGCCGGTAAGTAGCAGAGTCCGGAAAATGCTGGCGTAGATGCGGTCATTCTTAAACTCTTTGTCAATGCGGCCAAAATACTGCGTGCCGTTGCGGATCGAGGTCGCGCCATATGAGCCGGTGTCTACCATGGGCAACGAGCAAGGGATGTTATCGGCGACCGCCGTCCCGCAAACTCCCGCGCCGAGAACGTCTTGCGCGGTTTGGGAGACTGTCACTCCGGTCGCACCAACCGGTTGATATGTGGCAAGCAATCCGGTGCCTACCGTGCCTGCGGTCGGAATCGGGCCGTTGGCACCCTTGGCCCACGTTATGAACTGGGGATCCGCGAAGTTCACCGAACTGCCGGTGCCTGCCGATGACCGCAGAGGCTCGACGGCGAAATAGAAATAGAAGCCGTGGTGCGGAATCACAGGACCCCCTACGGCAAAATCCATGTTATTGGAATGAAATGGCAGGTAGGGGTACCCGACGAAGTGCTGGCTTGCGAACATCTTCTGGTAATTAAAATAATCCGAGGCTGAACCGTGAAACCGGTCAGTGCCAGATTTGGTAGTGAACATCGTTTGCAGCCCGGCGGCACGACTGTATTCACTGGTAAAGGTATTGACCTGAATACTGGTTTCGCGAATAGCTTCCGGTTGAGGGGTGAGATTCAGAACGCCCTGGCGAATTCCGCTAGTGACGTCGAGTCCGTCGACAACATACTGATTATTGTTCCCGCCCTGACCATTGGCGCTGGCGTCAACCTGCTCTTCGGTGGAGAAATTATCCACACCCGACGCGGGACTTCCCGCCCCGCTCGTTCCCAGGCCGGAAGCTCCTGGCGCCATCGTTACCAGCGTGACTAGGTTGCGTCCAACAATGGGTAGCTGAGCGACCGCCTGATTCTCCAGCGTCAATTCCGTGCGGCTATCCGCAGTGTCGACCACCGGCGCTTCCGTCGTGACACTGATCGCCTCGGAAATCGAGCCTACCTTCAGCGTGACCGGCACGCTAAGGTTTTGCTCTGTGAGGAGCGTGATGTTGACCACAGACTTGGAGAAGCCGGAGGCTTCGACGGTAACTTTGTAGGAACCGGGCGCGAGGCTGAGGAATCGGAAATTGCCAGCTTCGTCGGAAGCGGAAGTCTGCACGGCATTCGTGGCGACGCTCACCAAATGCACGGAAGCCCTAGCGATACCCGCTCCAGACGGATCCTGGACGGTGCCCTGAACGCTACTGGTGAACTGGGCCACAGCGCTGGCGGCACTGAAGAGAACTACTAGAAGAGCAAGACAAATCAATCGACGACTTCCCGGCATTGGTCCCTCCCAAGCTGGCGCCTTCAACACGGAGGCGCTTCGAGAAAACGTTTACTGCACGACCGCTAATGTATATATATTAGACCGATCCTCTGTCAAGAAAATTCTCGCCGCCCGGGAGTGTGCACCTTGAAATGCAATCAGGAACGGTGTTCGATGGTTGGTCATGGCCGGTCAGCGGAACGAAGAAGCCGACGAGCCTGCTAGTTCCGCGCCCAACCTTTATTGGGAGAAATTCCCACTCCCTCGCGCAAAGTAATCAGCCGGTTCGCTGCGAGATTCTTGTAGTGCTCGTGCAAACCGTTAGGCCAGTAGACCTCGATATCAACGGTGCTGGTGCCGCCTAAACCAAAGTGCAACCGGGAATCGTTACACGAGTAGAAACTGGATTGGCTGAGCACAGCCTGCGCCTGCACTTTGCCACCGTAGTGCACCAGGACACGCGCTCCGATTGCGCTGCGGTTTGATTTCACTCCCTCCAGCTTGACCTTAATCCAATTTTGTTTTTGCTTGATGTCATTTCGTAAAAGTGAAGGCGGCTCATTCAGATTGACGATGAGAATGTCGACGTCACCATCGTTGTCAAAATCTCCGAATGCGCAACCGCGGCTGCAATGGGCTTCGGCCACACCCGGCCCCGCCTCTTCCCCCAATTCTTCGAAAGTACGGTTGCCCAGATTTCGAAACACCGCGCGCGGTGTTTTGTTAGCGTATTGCGGCAGCTTGCGCTCGACCTCTGGATACACACTGCCGGTGACCATGAACAGATCCGGGTATCCATCGTTATCCAAATCAACGATGCCCGCGCCCCAGCAGATGTAGCGGGTATCGACGGCGAGCCGCGAGGACCGGGTTACGTCGTCGAAGTTGCCCTTCCCGTCATTGTGATAAAGGCCGTTGGCATCTTCGGCAAAGTGAGTCTTGAACAGATCTAAGTGACCGTCCAGATCGTAATCGCCCACTCCGATACCCATTCCTGCCTGCTCCATACCGTCGTCGCTGAGCGCTACCCCGCGCAGTACACCTTCTTCGCGGAAAGTTCCATCGTGGTTGTTCATGAAGAGCAAACTCGGAGTGGAATCGCAAGCAACAAAAATATCAGTCCAGCCGTCTTCGTCCAGGTCGGCCGCAACTACGGTCATTCCATAGGATCCTGTCGCGCCCGCAATCCCTGCCTTTTGGCTCACATCCGTGAACGTCCCATCACCGTTGTTGTGATATAGCGAGTGCTTCCCGGTGGGCAGCCCGCGCGGTCCGCACTCAACCGGCACGCCCTTCCAATTGCAATTTACGTTCGCGCCTGGCACCGGCGCATGCTCAAAAGAAAAGCGCACATAGTTGGAGACGAAGAGATCCAGGTGGCCGTCCCGATCGTAATCGAGGAAGCTGCATCCCGCTCCCCAGCGCGGTTGATCGTTCCACAGACCGGCGGCTTTGGTGACGTCGGTAAACGTTCCATCTCCATTGTTGCGGTACAGGCGGTTTTGCCCGAAGTAGGTGCAGAAGATATCCTCAAACCCGTCGTTGTTGTAGTCCCCGATGCAAACCCCGGAGGCCCATCCCACGTCTTTTAGCCCAGCCTTCTCGGTCACATCTGTAAAGGTGCCGTCGCGGTTGTTCTTGTAAAGGCGGTTCGTCGCTTCCGGCGGATCTCCGGTTAAGCGTGTACCCGACAACAGGAAAATATCCATCCATCCGTCATTGTCGAAGTCGATGAAGGCACAACCGCAACCGGTCGCTTCCAGAATATATTTTTTGCTTTCAACGCCGCCATAGATTACCGGAGCCTGCAAACCCGCGGAAGATGCCACGTCCACGAAGTGAGCGTAGAAAGGCCGTCCCGAAGGCGCCGGCCGAGCGACGGGCTGCACGGTGTGAACGGCAACTCCTTGCGCGAATAATCTCGGAGCTGCAGCAACTGCCGCGGAGCCAAGCGAGAGTCGAACAAATGCGCGGCGGCTAAAGGTCAAGGCTACGGCTTCTCCAAGGAGGGTGATTTGTCTTCCACTAGCTTATATCGATTGCGCTCGGCCTCATCCTTGGTTCCTTCTATCCGGAGGGCGGCTAAGCGCTTGAGCAAGTCGGGGAGCTCTTCCGTTCGGCGGCTCTTGCGCAGAGCCTGAATCAAGTGATAAAGCGCGGTCTGGTCCTTGGGATCGCTGTTCAAAGCCTTGCGGCATTCCTCCACAGCCGCTTCGTTCTCTCCAGCCTGCAAATAAAGTTTGGCCAGCACATCGCGAGCTGGCGCCAACGAAGGACGAAGCGAAATGGCTTGCTTGGCAGATGCCATTGCTTGCTTAAATTCCGCGCTGCCAGGGTCGGGACCGCGCTGGGTCAGAATCTGTGCCTGTAGATAAAGAAGAAATGCGTCATTGGGTTTCTTGGCTAGCTTCGCTCGTACGGTAGAAAGTGCGTGCTCCGGATCATTTTGTTGGACGGCCACAAGACCCTCCGCAACCGAGCCGACAGACTGCCGGGGATTAAGCGCATCGGCCTCTTCGAAATCGGCCTCCGCCTTGTCATATTGCGCCAGTTGGACGTAGAGCACACCGCGCGCCACATAAAGAGGCGCAGCTTTCGGCTCTGCCACAAGTCCAGCGTCGATCATATCCACTCCGACTTGAAACGATTGGTGGTCGAGAGAAATGTTGGCGAAATCGACGTAGAGGTTCACATTATGCGGATCCGACAGAATTGCCTGGCGAAGAACACGGACCGCCTCCGGCGTGTTTCCATCGGCTTCGTAAGCGGAAGCTAATAGCGCGAGGACATCGGCGTCAGCCGCATTTTGTTGCAGCAGAGGCTGCAAGGTTGCGATGGCATCTTTTGGACTTTGCGCCGCCATCTGGGCGGATGCCAAGCGATAGCGAGCATGGATATCCCCATTCGCCTGCCCCAGCGCGCGAGCAAATACAGCGGTTGCTTTCTTGGGCTCTTTCAGTCTCATCAAGCAATCGCCGTAAGCCTGCATCGCTTCAGGCTGGGAGTCAACTATGGAACCGCCTTGTTCGAAGTGTGGGACCGCGGCGCCGCAGTCTCCGCGCTGGTATTCCAACACTGCGAGCATGGCACTGCTGGTCGAGTCTCCGGGATGCAGTTTCAATATGTGCTTTAACAGCGGAGCGGCTCCACTACCGCCGCTGTCATACTCAATCTGCGCCGCTCCTTCCAGCGCCGGCAAATAATCAGGCGAAATGCTGAGCGCGTGCCGGAACGCGACGAGCGCCTCTTTTTTGTTTCTCTTGCCAGAAAGGGCGATGCCGCGAAGAGCCCAGAGTCGAGGATTCTTAGGTTGTTGCTCCAGTTCTGGTTGCAAAAGTTGGAGTGCATCGTCGAATTCCCCTGCCCGCAACGCAGAAGTAACCGGCTCGATTCCAGCTGTGGTTGTCTGCGCGAACACCAAAGCGCACGAGGCGACCAAGGCTGCTAGCACGCCAAATATGGCGACGGCATACCCAACGCCCATGATCACTTTGTCTATTGCCGTGCAGACAAGCGAAGGTTTGCAGCGATGGATACCGATCATGGCCGGCTGCATCCTTCGTTGAGAAAGACCCTTGTGCAACATTATCCCGTTACCAAACAGAATTCCCCGCATCATCCGCCTACTCGGAACGCTCGACAATCAAGCAGTTTCGTGTCTATGCCACATCCTAGCAAAGGATCAACCATCGCATAGTAGAAATCGTTTGCTCAAGAGCAAGACATAAGGAATAAAGTTAAGCGTACGACGCACTGCTCACGGGACGTGAGGCTCTGGCGCTGTCTTTGAAGAGGCTGGTTTGGCGAACCTGGTTTCATCAATCGGAACATTCTGCCGGATTTCTCTCAATTGAAGGGTCGAGCTCCCGCCGGGCTCAGCGATCGTCCACCGAAATGGAACTCGCACACCTTCGACATCGCGGTAGTCGCCGTAGTCGATTTGCGTGGGAGTAAGGCCGAGCGGCGAATCAGCGTAACGCACCAGACGCAGAAGCAATCCTGACTGTTCGTCGAAATAAAGTTTCATCGCCGGCTGCCCATCATTCTCGCCTACAACCACATAAGCGTCGCGGTCGACGACCTTTTCTGGATATTCCACCCGCAACTCGGCAAAGATTTGCTTCAGATTCAATGGGAAATGCAGGTCCGCATCGATCCGCGCCGAATCGAGATCCGTTCCATGCAGATCACGAATTGGATGCCCCGGCATTTGCGACCAACCCTCATGGCCATTGAATACGGTAATGCTGTCCCCTTCCAGCGTGTGTCGGATCAAAGCCTGCTTGTTCGGATCCTGATCGAGAACCTCAATGTTGATGGTTTGATCGCCTCTCGTAACAGTGCCTTGTTCCTCGCGGCTGGTAATGTTCCCGATCGCCGCAGCGCCACCAAGAGCTTGTATGTAGCGGTCGATGAGTTGGTCGGAGGTCGGCAATCTGGCTGAAAGCTTTTCCGGTTCAGGAGCCATGGCCGTTTGCTGCTTCACTTGCGCTTCATCCGCAATCGTCGGAACCGCTTTCGGTTTGAGCGAACCTCTGTGGCAGGAGTAGCAGGTCACTTCGCGAAATCCTGCGAAGCTGTTCTTGTCGATGCTCAACATCATTCGCATCATGTCGCGCGCAATCTGTTTGGGTTTCTTATCGTCCTTTTCAAAATGCTCCGGCACATGGCAGTAATTGCATTCCACTCCGAGTGACGCCGTAATGAACTTCATGGTAGGAATCAATTGGCCGGACGGAATACCTTTAAGCACTTGTATGTTCTTGAATACGGACTCGGTCATTCGAGCGGAACCGCCCGGAGAATCAGTGTCCGCGGGCACAGTTGGAATGGAATTCCTCTCCATGGCAGCGCTGAGTCGGCCCGAAATCTCTGCGGCCTTTTCCATATTTCCCTGCTGCTGATAGAGATTCATGAGTGGAACGTCGGCAGGTAGATGCAAGGGATCGATTGCGACGGCACGCTCCAAATGAGTGACGGCGCGGTTGATATCTCCACCCTGCAAATACGCGGATGCAGCATTCGTCTCTGCGGGGGCTGAGTCCGGATTCAATTGCAAGGCCCGCTCGAAAGCAAACTCTGCCTCCGATGTTTGTTTTCCAAGAAGAAGAGCGCTTCCTATCGAGGTGAAAAAATCGGCATCGTTGGAGAATTGGCTTTGGACCGCAGTCAGCATGCGATAACCACGGACCACGAATGGCGGCGAATGGTGCTCCATCCCCGCGTTGATATACGCGATGCCGAGATTTCTTTTTTGCAGATCGGGCGCAGGCTCGCGCCACGCGGCGATGTCAGTATCTTCCGGGAGCGCCTGTTGCGGTTCAGGACGCCGCTGGATTCTATGGTCGGTGAAAGCCGTGTGTCCTCCATCCTTGGCATCCCGCCGAGGCATGTGGCAGCCGATACAGTTACTGTCCTTGCCAGGATGCGAAGCAGAAAACTTTTCCATGTGGCACGAGAGACATTTGGTCCGGTAGAACTGAACCGGCTCCAGCGGCTTATCGTGCGGGTCGTGGCAGGTTCCGCACCATAGTTGTCCATTGCTCTTGCGGACGCATGTACTGCGCGCGAGTTGTTCCACGTGGCTGATGACTTTGAATTTGCCGGCATCCTTACCAGGGGGAGAGACGTTGACGTAGGTAGTGAAAATATCTTCCAACGGCTGGCCCGGTCGAAAGTCTTCAAATTTCTTTCCCGGATTGAGCACTCTGCCAACTCCCAACAGATGACACTGTTCGCAGATACTATCGCGAGCGGCAAGCGCAAGCTTCGCGGGATTGACGATCGTCCCCGCCCGCGGATCGCTGAGGTGCTTTTCGGCCGAGCCATGGCAGCGCTCGCAAGTAATGCTCTCCGCCGAGAACACCGGAGAGCGATACCGATTCGACGTACCGGAAATATGCAATGCAGTTCCAGAGTGGCAAAAGAGGCATCCTTCGGCGATGGGCCGCGTGAAATCCGGATTGGGAAGCCCTTCATATCCCGGCGCCAAATCATAGGCTTGTCGACTTTTGTAGTAAGCGACGGGAGATTGGAATAGATGACCCGCCAAGTCGAGGAGATAGCCAGAGGCGTGATTGCCCGAGCCAATTAGATAATCGATACGGTAGTTGGTTACATCTTCACCACTCTGCAAACGCTGCCAGTAGCCGGTTGCCGATGAATACATCGTAATTTTCGCGTCCGGCGTTTCTACCGTGCCATCGGGCTCCTGACCGGCACGACGCAGAGAATGCGCCATTGCAGAGCGCGCGTATCCTTCGACCTCAGCAGTGTGGCAGAACTGGCAGCGGCTCGAACCAGTCGGCTTCACCACCTGCTTCGGAACCACTTGCGCATGCGGGCTCGCGGAATTGTGCTTGCCCGATTGGCCTTGCCCGAACGCAGTAATTCCCAAGACAAATATCAGCACAACTTCCAACAAGTGAAGCGCGTGTGTCGAGGTCATCACCTTTGGCCGCTCTATGATATTCAGAAGAGGAAATTGTACTCGGTCTTTAATGTGGTTCCCAAGGAGGGCTTCCGTAAATCCGACTAAGGTAAGGCTAGCCGACAACACGCACAGAATCGCCGCATCTGCTCCAGCTTGCCATGCAGTCTATGATTGCTTCTCGGATGGTGCTAGCCTCCGCACCAAAGTCGGTCTTTACGAAATTCAATCTTCGCTCGACGCGGGTGGTAGGCTGCGAACTGGTGATGCGGATGTCTACAAGTCTGGTGGCGGGTTTAGGCGACCGATTCAGTGCATAAGATGATCGCTGCCGGTCGATGAGGAGATTCGTTCCAAAAAACCTTATTGGGAAATCGCCCAAGTGATTGATGGGAACGCTGCGGTATCGATGGTTGGCGGCTGCAACAGAGAGACCGTTTTCGGAATCGATGGCAAGTGCCTACGGCCCGGTTGCGTCTATGAGTACGTTATTCCGAAAGGAACGCACCGCTACCGATCCGGAATTCTGTGAGGGGTTTGAGGTTCTTCTTGTAACCGTTGGTAATTGCGTATTCCTTCCCGCCTTTAACGCGGAGACCATACTTTCCCGTTGAGTATGGCTTGATTTCTACCACAAACGAGGTATTCACGAGCGCAGATCGATGGATCCGAATGAATCCATACGGCTTGAGTTTTTCTGCCACCACCGAAATGGACTCGCGCAGCAGATAGGAGTCCGATTCCCGCTGCAGTGACACATAATTGCCCTCGGCTTGAACTGCGACTACATCGCCAGGATTGATGAAAAGAATCCTTCCTTTAGCTTTGATTGCGATCATCGGGTGACCGGGAGGAGACAACTTCTGCAGCTGGGGCAAAGCTTCGATCAATTTGGTAGCTCGCTCGCCCTTGGCTCTGCGGGAGGCGCGGTCTAGGGCTTCGTTGATACTCTCGTTCGAGAAAGGCTTTATCACATAGTCCACGGTCTGCCTCTCAAAGGCTGCGACCGCATGTTCGACGTCTGCCGTGATGAATACAATAGACGGCAACGCAAGGTTTCGTTCCCTAAGCCGCGCTATTAATTGAGTGCTCGACAGGTCAAGCATATTGATGTCGAGAAGCAAAACATCATACGAGTCCGTGGCCAATTGCTCGAGCGCTTCGCTCGCATCGTGGGACGAATCGAAATGCTCCACGTCGCTCCTTGCCGACAGGACTTTCGCCAAAGCCGCTTGCGCCACGCGCTCATCATCGACAATCAGCACTCGCATGGTTTCCACTCACAATTCTGTTCTACTGAGTAACTCCACTGCCGACCGCTCCCGACCGCGCCTAAGACCGGCTAATCTAAGCCTCAACCGAGCCGTCCATGAGCGACGATCTGCACGTCCGATTCCATTTCGTATAAGGGCACAGTTTCGCTTTATTTTGGATCAACTTTTGCAAAGAACTTCCGCATATCGTCAAGTAAAAGATCGGGTTGTTCCAGAGCCGCGAAGTGTCCGCCCTTCGGCATCTCTGTCCTCTGCACTACGTTGTAAGTCCGACTAATCCAGCTAAACGGAGACGTAAATACTTCCTTTGGAAAATCCGCGTACGCTACGGGAGTCTCCAGCCGTGGACGTGGGTCCGTTTCTCCGCCGGTGAGCCGGTGCTCACGATAGATTCGCATGGCGGAGCCAATCGTACCGGTCGCCCAATAGAGTGTGACATCGGTCAGAAATGTGTCGCGGTCCACCGCCGTAAGAAAATCGCCGTCATTGTCCGTAAGCAGTTGAAATCTAGCAATCATCCAGGCCAACCACCCGACCGGCGAGTCTGTCAGGGCATAGGCAAGAGTCTGCGGTTCAGCGGCCTGAATTCTGTAAAAGCTGCTTTCTTCGCGGTCAAAATACGAATACCGTCTCCGCTCCGAATCGCTCATCTGCGCAATTGCTTCCGGATTCGGCGGATCCGCATAAAGAAGGTTGAGATGAAGCCCGATCACGTGCGCGGGTGCCTGGTAAGCCATGTCGCGCGCGATTTCTGAACCCCAGTCGCCGCCTTGGATCCCATACTTGGAATAGCCCAAACGATCCATCAGAACAACCAGAGCCTTCGCCATCCGCCGTGGATCCCAACCCCGAGTAGTGGTGGGTCCGGAAAACCCAAAGCCAGGAAGCGAAGGAATAATGAGGTGGAATGCCGGGCTTTGGCTGTCTTTGGGATTGGTAAGCGGCTCGACCAGTGCTTGAAATTCAAGCATTGAACCGGGCCAACCGTGAATTAGTATCAAGGGTATTGCGTCGGTGCGCGGCGAACGCTGATGGATAAAATAAATCTGTTGTCCGTCAATTTCCGTAGTGAACTGGTTAAGACGGTTGAGCTTGGCTTCTTGGGCGCGCCAGTCATAGCCGTTCTGCCAATAATCCGCGAGTTCCCGAACTTTTTTGATATCGGCGCCATACTCCCAGCTCGTGTCCGGAAGTTGATCGGGCCATTTGGTTTCCGCCAAACGGTGCCGAAGATCGACTAGAACGCTGTCGGGAACATGCACCTTGAAAGGTCGAATTGTGGCAGGCTGCGGACTTGCTGGCGCTGGCGATTGTCCGAGTGCAAGTGACGGGAGCAGGAACAGGGCGGCCAGCGAAAGCGTCCCACACTGCGAGATTGTCTTTTCCGCTCTCTGGAAGCCAGTTTTCATCACGCCCGCACACTCCATTGTTGACCGAATTGCCGCGTCTTACATCGGAGCTGGAGTTCCATCCGACCAGACGCCGGTGCCCATCAGGAACATATGGATCGGTTCCGGGTTGCCTTTGTACGAAGGGGCAAGTAAGAGCGGAGATCCGGAAACGTTTCCGACAAATGATTTGAGGAGTCCACCAGATTTGCGCCCCATTCCGTACCGAGCGGCGTGTAGAACATAAGGTGCGCCATGTTGTGGCTGCCCGCGTCGGTAAGATACGCCTCCTTGGACATCATGTAGCTCATCGCGCCAGCTTCAAGCGCCGGCAGTTCCTTTTTCTCAATCGCGGCCTTGATACTCTCCTTGACTTCTTCTTTAGACTTTCCAGCCAGTACCAATTTTGTTCTCATCAAAGTGAGTGGCAGCACGGTTCGAGCGGCGGGCGGGTTTAAGCAAATCGGGCTGCGATTCTTAGGATTCCAAAACTCAGGACTGTCGAACGGATTCATCCACGCGCGTTCCACGATGCAGACGAAGCCGTTCTTGCCTTCGACGGCGGTTTCGTAGCCGTGCGGTCCGAGGACCACAACTCCCGCATCGCGGGAGATGGACGGCGGAGCCGCGGTCCGTGCCAGAGCAATCTCAGCGTTTCGATCTGCTATCAGGTACTGATCCAGCGGAGCCATGCTGGGATACGGAGTCTTGGCGTCCTGTGCTTGCGCTTGCCGGGCCGCTCCTAGAGCGACAACCAGCACCAAAGTACAAGATGCGATCTTAGTCACTATCTTCCTGTTCATTGATTCCTCCTGAAGATGCAGATCCAGCTTAGGTTACTTCTGCCCTGCGCTCACTGCTGACGGAAAGCTCGATTGTGCGCCAAAATAACACTCAATCGATTCCAACTTCCCGTTCTTGATTCGGAGATACTCGACGTTCCGGAACGATTTACCGTTTGTGGTGTGGCAGAGATACTTCACAAAAGCATCCTCCGGACCGGTGGTCATCCGCTCCAGATCAAAGTGTCCAATGAAATTAATCTGTGTGTCCCAGCATTGCGTTTTGAAAGTACTCTTGCTGATGTGGTCGTCGCCGGCCGCGCTCGTAAAGGTGAAGTTGTCGGCGAGCAGGGCATTGAACGTGTCCAGATCTTTGTTTACCCACGCCGCGTACCACTTACGAATGATCTCCTCGTTTGTTGAGTTCTGCGCTCCCAATGCGCTGGCACATGCCGATCCCGGCAGGCTCACAGCGCCAGCCAGCGCGCAGACTCCCGTTGCGAGCAGGTTCCTGCGTGACACTGTCATACTTGTCATTGTTCGTTCTCCTCTTCCCCATGCAGTTTGAAACAGCCCGCTTGATTTCGGCTAAGTTCGGTGCCGCAGTCGATGTAAAAACGCATATAATACAAACCGGTTGGTATGTAAAAATTAATCTGCTTCTGAAGCGATGCTATTAACCCCTCTTGTGGTTGCCGGCGTGCGCAGGGACCGCAGCCAGTGCACGATGTTTCTGATCCCCGCCTTCATCACTTTCGGATCCTGCGAATTTTTGCCAGCGACCCATAGCCTTCGACCATCGCGTCAGTAGCCGGCGGCGTCAGCGGGTTCCACGTCGCGACGAACGCTTCCATTGGCCTGGCCCTCCCGCAAACGCAGGCAACGGCTTCGCGCCAGTTATCGAAGATTGTCGCCAGCCGTTTCCGGAATCCCGCGTCAAGAGGAGACATTTCCTGAGCCAGGTTGTTTAGCTGGCAGCCGCCACGTACATCCTCGGACCGAACAGGTATACGTTGAACAGCGCCGATCAAAGCGCTGATAGGATCCTTGACGCTCTGCAGAGGCCGCACCCATTTGCCGTGGACGTCGGGGGCGATGACCTCTTCGACGACGGCGTATCCCAAGGCTTCCTTGCTTTTGAAGTGGTAGTACAACGCTCCCTTAGTGACACCAGTTGAGGCCAGAATTGTGTCTAGGCCGGCACTCTGGAAACCCGTTCGGTAGACCTCGCGGGGTGCCGGCTGCAGCAAGCGCTCCCGCGTGCGCTCTGGATCGCGCCGAGCAACCAGGCTGCGTCTCCGTCTCTTTCTAGCATTTAACATACCAACCAGTATGCATGTTTGAACAACCAGAATCAAGCTCGAATATGGAATCGCGAGTCCCACTCTGCAGCGTCTATTGAATTGTGTAGAGGGTTGAGCGATTCGTGACAGAAATCCGCGACGGATGCATCCATCGCCGGGTGATTTCGTATCTGCGCAGCTAACTCTTCCACCCCTCGCCAGCAAACATTCATCACAAAAACACCGACTCGATGTTTAGCGGATGACTGCGTGCTCAACGAACTGCCAGAGCGCCGAGTAGTATCTGACGCACATCGCCAGTAACTCGGCGCCGCGACTTTACCGGAGGAAGAAGAGATATGAGTACGTTTAGACAGTTGCGGAATTTCTGGATACTGTGGGTTACGACGATGGTTTTGGCTTGCTTGAGCAATGCGGCCGCGCAAGCGAGTACGAAGTTCAGGATTTGGGCGTTCAGCACCCTGACAACCTGGGCATGGCCATGGGCCTCAATAATTCCGGATGGACGGAGAACATGGAGCAACTCCTGGATCATTTCACCCTCTCCACTCTTTATCCGGCCGTGCAAGGCACCGTGAGGATCACCATCGGCGATCTCAACCTCGAACTCGGCACGCTTGGAGGAAAGAACAGTTCGATCAATTGGAACGGAATCAACGACCCCGGGGAAGCCGTCGGTATGTCCGAAACATCTGTTCCAGATCCGAATGGCGAAGATGTTTGCCTTTTCGGCACGCACCTTACCTGTAGTCCGTTTCTTTGGCAAAACGGCGTCATGAGCGCTCTGCCAACGGTGGGCGGGAATAACGGGCAGGCCAGCGCCATCAATAACAGCGGACAAGTCGCAGGATATGCGGAAAATGGTATCGCGGACTCTACATGCCCGTCCGGCACGGAGAATTTTATGGTTGACCTGCCGGTGGTGTGGACAAATGGCAATGCCAAAGCTCTTCCTACGGTCGATGGCGATCCGGACGGGGTCGCATACGGCATCAACAATCAAGGCCAAGCCGTAGGCTACTCGGGAACCTGCACCGCAGCGAATTACGCCGTAGTGTGGGAAAACCACACTGCCACCACTTCCGGACCTCGGAGATCGGGGCGGCATCGCCTTCGCCATTAACGGCCGCGGCCAAATTTTTGGGCAAGCCGTTAACTCTCACGACACAGCCTTGGCCGCTCTTTGGCAGAACAATACAGTCACAGCCCTCGGCGGCGGCCGCCTACTACCGGGAGATGTTGCCTCCTTTGCCACCAGCATCAACAACCAGGGCCAGGTGGTGGGAAGCTCCTTTGACTCCAGAGGCAACTGGTCCCACGGCTTCCTCTGGCAAACGGCATGATGATCGACCTTAACAGTGTATTTCCCGCAAATTCCAACCTCTTCGTAGTCTCGGCTAGCAACATCAATGAGAGCGGACAAATCGCGGGTATGGCGGTGGAGATGGCCGGGCCGCACGCGGGAACCATCGTCCATGCCTTTCTGGCAACTCCGGTAGACGAAGACCAAGGCAAGTCGGTTGCAGACGTCGTACATACGCATCCGGAAATCACTTTGCCTGCGGCGAATGTTGGCAAGCAGCTTTCGCCAGGTCCGCGCACTGCTCAATCCACGATAAAGGCATTTTCTGAGCTTCCGCATTCAGCATTCGACTTAGATGGTGCGTGAAGCGCAAGACGTAGGTTGTGCAGGATAACATGGGCCATGTCGAATAATCGACGTGGCCCATATTGTTTGGGCAAGGGCGAGCACCGGCCCGCGAAGGCCTACTTCCTTGAATCGCCGCATCTGCCGCCAACTCAACATACCAATCAGTATGCATGTTATGGACTGCAATTGTAGAGGCGAATATCCTCCGGGCTCCCGAATCTCAGAGCATCGCCGGCGATCCCTCTCGATATCAGTATGAATCGATCCACGAGCTTGTTTCGCTTCGTTTCTGCAATTGGCCAATTCGTCACTCATTACTGCCCTGACACACATACCTGAGCAGCGGGACCTCACGTATTTCCTCCAAAGACGGCCATCGGCTTGCCTTATTCCAAATCAGCACCTCTACTCGGGTGCACCCGCAACGTTTGTCAGTCATTGGCAGGCGATTGCAACGGCAGTGAGAGCATTCTGCCGAAAATTAGTTTGGGAGGCAAATTCAGTTCAGATGGAGGAAGTAATGAGTTGTAAGGTGAAATCTCAGTCCATGTTTCGTTCCCCCCGCCTCAGCGCACAATTTATACTGCGGGCGTTAGTTGCTTTATCCGCACTGCTATTATGTTCCGTGGCATTCGCCCAGACCTCAGTATCAAACGGCAGCATTTCCGGCACGGTGACTGACGCCACCGGCGCAGTCGTGCCCAACGCCAAAGTCACCATGACCGGCCCTACCGGGCAAACCATTCATGCCACTACCAGCAATGCTGGAACGTATTCTTCCGGCGCGCTAGTTCCGGGCACGTATGCTGTGCGCGCGGAGGCCAAGGGCTTCAAGACGACGCAACTGTCGGTGGACGTTCAGGTGAACAACA
>CAWFRI010000001.1:845000-2543363 GCA_963818235.1 uncultured Acidobacteriaceae bacterium | reverse complement strand
GCCCGTCCGGCACGGAGAATTTTATGGTTGACCTGCCGGTGGTGTGGACAAATGGCAATGCCAAAGCTCTTCCTACGGTCGATGGCGATCCGGATGGGTCGCATACGGCATCAACAATCAAGGCCAAGCCGTAGGCTACTCGGGAACCTGCACCGCAGCGAATTACGCCGTAGTGTGGGAAATCCGACTCCACCAAGTTTCCGGACCTCGGAGATCCGGGGGCATCGCCTTCGCCATTAACGGCCGCGGCCAAATTGTTGGGCAAGCCGTTAACTCTGACGGCACAGCCTTGGCCGCTCTTTGGCAGAACAATACAGTCACAGCCCTCGGCGGCGGCCGCCTACTACCGGGAGATGTTGCCTCCTTTGCCACCAGCATCAACAACCAGGGCCAGGTGGTGGGAAGCTCCTTTGACTCCAGAGGCAACTGGTCCCACGGCTTCCTCTGGCAAAACGGCATGATGATCGACCTTAACAGTGTATTTCCCGCAAATTCCAACCTCTTCGTAGTCTCGGCTAGCAACATCAATGAGAGCGGACAAATCGCGGGTATGGCGGTGGAGATGGCCGGGCCGCACGCGGGAACCATCGTCCATGCCTTTCTGGCAACTCCGGTAGACGAAGACCAAGGCAAGTCGGTTGCAGACGTCGTACATACGCATCCGGAAATCACTTTGCCTGCGGCGAATGTTGGCAAGCAGCTTTCGCCGAGGTCCGCGCACTGCTCAATCCACGATAAAGGCATTTTCTGAGCTTCCGCATTCAGCATTCGACTTAGATGGTGCGTGAAGCGCAAGACGTAGGTTGTGCAGGATAACATGGGCCATGTCGAATAATCGACGTGGCCCATATTGTTTGGGCAAGGGCGAGCACCGGCCCGCGAAGGCCTACTTCCTTGAATCGCCGCATCTGCCGCCAACTTAACATACCAATCAGTATGCATGTTATGGACTGCAATTGTTGAGGCGAATATCCTCCGGGCTCCCGAATCTCAGAGCATCGCCGGCGATCCCTCTCGATATCAGTATGAATCGATCCACGAGCTTGTTTCGCTTCGTTTCTGCAATTGGCCAATTCGTCACTCATTACTGCCCTGACACACATACCTGAGCAGCGGGACCTCACGTATTTCCTCCAAAGACGGCCATCGGCTTGCCTTATTCCAAATCAGCACCTTACCGGGTGCACCCGCAACGTTTGTCAGTCATTGGCAGGCGTTGCAACGGCAGTGAGAGCATTCTGCCGAAAATTAGTTTGGGAGCAAATTCAGTCAGATGGAGGAAGTAATGAGTTGTAAGGTGAAATCTCAGTCCATGTTTCGTTCCCCCCGCCTCAGCGCACAATTTATACTGCGGGCGTTAGTTGCTTTATCCGCACTGCTATTATGTTCCGTGGCATTCGCCCAGACCTCAGTATCAAACGGCAGCATTTCCGGCACGGTGACTGACGCCACCGGCGCAGTCGTGCCCAACGCCAAAGTCACCATGACCGGCCCTACCGGGCAAACCATTCATGCCACTACCAGCAATGCTGGAACGTATTCTTCCGGCGCGCTAGTTCCGGGCACGTATGCTGTGCGCGCGGAGGCCAAGGGCTTCAAGACGACGCAACTGTCGGTGGACGTTCAGGTGAACAACACCGCCAATGGCAGCATCAAGCTTGAAATCGGCCAGGAGAGCACGGTAGTTGAGGTGCAGGCCAGTGAAGTCAGCGTGAACACGGAACAGGCCGAAGTGCAAGGCGTCCTTACTGCGTCACAAATTTCAAACCTGCCCGTGAACGGGCGCAACTTTCTTGATCTCGCGCAGCTTGAACCCGGTGTGCAGATTCAGGACGGTGCTAACTTCGATCCGACCAAGGTAGGCTATTCTTCAATCTCGTTTGGCGGACGTTTTGGACGCACCGCCCGCATCAGTGTTGACGGCGTGGACGTCAGTGACGAGACCGTGGGCACCACCACCGAAGACATCCCTGCGAGTTCGATTCAGGAGTTCTCGCTAGCGCAATCCAGCCTGGAT
The DNA here is from genome assembly GCA_963818235.1 of uncultured Acidobacteriaceae bacterium. Lineage (GTDB taxonomy): Bacteria > Acidobacteriota > Terriglobia > Terriglobales > Acidobacteriaceae > Sulfotelmatobacter. Next base: position 2,541,346 of record CAWFRI010000001.1, on the reverse strand, counting down.
CTCTCGAACGATCTGACTTCGTCCGGCGCGGTGAACGTGACCACCAAGTCGGGCACCAACGCCTTACACGGTGAGGCCTTCGGCTTCTCCGCGACAGCTCTGTTGGCGCCGCAAACCTGCCTTCACCCCTCGACCCAGTGACGAACCAGAGAATCCCCACTCCCTGGCAGCGCAACCAGGAAGGCGCAGACGTTGGCGGACCGATCATGAAGGATAAGCTCTTCTTCTTCCTGGACGGCGAGCGCACGCTGCAGCATGAGGCTGCGCCGGTTCTGCAAGCGGATCCGTTCCAGGCTTATTCGGGAACCTTTCAATCTCCATTCAAAGAAGGAGAGCTGACCGGCCGCCTGGACTATTCTTTGACCAAGACCGCGCGTCTTTTTGGCCGTTTCAATTATTTCCAGAATTCAGCCGACGCCACGTTCTTCTCAAGCAGTTTCTCGGTCTACAACAACAAAGACTACACGCGGAATGAAGTCGTAGGCCTGGATTTCAACACCGGGAAATTTACCCACACCATTCGCTTTTCGTATTTGAAGTTCCAGAACCAGATCGTCGACGCCACTACGGGGACGAATCTGCCATTCGCCAATCTCGGGGTAAATATCTTCATCGGAAGCTTCAGCACGGGCCCCAACGAGCTCGCGCCACAGAGCACTCCGCAAAGCGACCATCAGCTCAAGTATGACGGCAGCAGGATGATGGGCAAACACATTCTGCGTTACGGTTTCGGTTACAACCATATTCAGGGCGGCGGCTTTGCCAGCTTCTTTGGTAGCGCTCCGCAGATCAGTGGCAACACTCCTGCCCCCGATGGCAATCCGCTCGACGACCATATAAGTCAGGTGCTCGCATCGAATGGTCAAGGCTTCTCCACCACTGAACCAGCCTTGGGATTCCCCGCCGGCGGCTTGGGACCAGACAATCGCTTGTCCTTTTATTTAGGCGATAGCTGGAAGGTGCGGTCCAACCTGACCGTGGCTCTCGGCTTGCGTTGGTCACGCGATACTGGCCGGACGGACAGCGACCTTCCCGCCATTGCCCCCATCAACCAGTACTTCCCCGGACATGGAAACGCGGTGAGAAATCCCAATCGCAACTTCGCTCCGCAATTGGGCGTAGCCTGGGACCCGAAGGGTGACGGTAAGACCGTGGTTCGTGGCGGCATCGGCCTTTACTACGAGAACGTCATCTTCAACAACGTTCTCTTTGACCGGCCCTCGCGTCTACAAAATGGCGCATTCCTTCAGGTTGTGGAACCTTGCTCCAACGGCACAGGAGTGATTGGGCCTGATCCAGCGCAGCTCGCTTTGGGTGAAACTACGGCAACTGCTTGCTCGGACACCATCGGCAATGCGGCCTCGACCGTAGTGGCCTTCGAGAACACGTTCAAAGCCAACACGCCGTTCAGCCTGACTAACCCCAATGGAAGTTACATCGGCAACTTTTTGAGTGCAGGCGCCAATGTAAACGCATACGACAATAGCCAGGGACTGTTCGATTCCAACTATGTCAGTCCACGTGCAGTGCAGATGAACCTCGGCATCCAGCGCGAAATCCGTCACGGAATGGTGCTCAGTGCGGATTTACTGCGGAATGTCGAAACCCACGCCCTGCTGGCAGTTGATCTCAATCACGCTGGGGACATCTCCAACTTTAACCCTGCTAATGCCGCGGCCGCGGTCGCCACGACAGAGACAGCCTTCGGACACTCTGGGGACCTTCAGGGGACCATCAATGCGGGAGCTAAGATCGGCGACTTCGTAGGGAACGGCATGGGAAGCCCGCTTGATACGGGCGGAGCATGCGCTTGCGCCTTCACGGGGAACAACCCAGCGCTCGGCCAGTTTTACATGGAGGAGCCCATCAGCCGTTCGGTCTACAACGCCCTCCAGATGAAGCTGACGGAGAACGTGGTGAACCCGGCTCCCGGGCTGAAGGCGGCGAACTTCCAGGTCGCCTACTCGCTTTCGAGATTCGTAAATCCCCTGGCCTTCCAAGGTCCCCCACCTCCGGGAAATCCAGCGGCTCAGAATGATCAGGATTTCGTCCTGACTGCAATCGACAACGATCAGCCGCTGCGATTCATGGGGCCGTCACTGCTCGACCGCACCCACCAGATCTCCTTCGGCGGAAGCTTCGATGTACCCCACGGCTTCCGTTTCGGGATCATCTCTCATTTCTATAGCCCGCTCTCCAGTCCGGCGATTGTCGGTCAAAATTTTACTCCGGGGCAAATCTACCAGACCGACTTCACTGGCGGTGGTCTTGAGAACCAACCCTTGCCCGGTACTTCCAACGGCGCGTTCATGCGCCAGTTTGGAGTGACTGGACTGAACAATGCAATCAACGGCTACAACGCGACCTACGGAAATGAGCCAACTCCGGCCGGCCAGAAGCTGGTCACCGCTGGCTTGTTCACTGTCGCGCAACTGCAACAGATTGGCGCCGTGGCTCCGATACTGGCGCAGGCCCCAACAAACCAGTTGACTTACCCATGGACTAGAGCCTTGGATTTCAAAGCTAGCTGGGCTCGTAGGTTCGATGAGCGGTTCACCATCGAACCGAGTGTTGGCTTCTATAATGTGGCCAACTTCTCCAACTTTAATCAGCCTCCGGGTGTGATGACCGGCTGGCTTACCCAAGGTAGTGGTTCGATCAACAGTATTGCCGCGGGAAGCTCGAGCGCTCAATCCTTCCGTGTCGGGAATGGAACGGGCGTATTCGGTCTGGGTTCCCCTCGAGTGCTGGAGTTTGGTTTGCATCTGGGCTTCTAGACCTGCTGTATGTGCATTTCGGGCCACTAGTCAACGCTGGTGGCCCGTTTTGTGTGGGGAACTTGAGAGTCTTGATGGGCGAAATGATTCAACACTCGCTCCTTGCCAACAACAGCTCTCACAAATTGGCGCAGTTGCGGGAACGCATGTCTCATACAAGGGCACAATGCCATTCAGCCATTTTCCTGCTGCGTACCAAGCGTCGGCGTGGAGGCGGGCTGGTGCAGGTTTACGGAAGGATCACCTACTGGCAAAGATGGGATCAAGGTTCATGAGCTGCAGTCGGCCATAAACAGTTCGACACAGAATTCTTTAGCCACAGTCGATAAGTTCGGCTTCGACGTGGAGTCTTCTCTGTCGAATAGTCAGGACGATTACACTATGAGGCTTGGTGCCGGTTGATGTTGGGATCGAACACTGCGATGTCCGCAAACGCTCCTAGACCGAGAATGCCGCGATCTGTAGCACAACCGGAGACCATGCCAGTGTCGCCCGGGGCTGAAGCAAAGACGTATGACGCTCAAACTGTCTTGATGATTACCTGCCACTGTCCCCCATGAACCTCAAATCCAACGGTGGCTCTCAACCATCATGCGGTACCACATCCAGCCGGCGGTAAGACCCACTGGAATTCAGAACAGCATCAGCTGGCACACCTTCCGACACACATTTCCAAGTCTCCATGAAGTCACTTGGTGTGGACCGGGAGCTTGTGCAGGGACTTGTGCGCCATGCCTCGTTTAATGCGACGATGAATGGCTATACTCAGGCATTCGAACCATTGAAACGGCAGGCGCAAGAATAACTTGCAGACCTGATCATGCGCGCGAGAACAGTTTGTCACGCATGAATGTTGTGGAAAGAATTGCCCGGACGCCCTTAAGTCTTTGATTTTTTGGCGTCCCCGACGGGATTTGAACCCGTGTTACCGCCGTGAAAGGGCGCCTCGCTCCCGTAACTCTCAGAAAACACTCGGCACGGATGGCTCCGAAAATGCCGTAAAGCACCCTCGGAAACTCCTATTGAACCTTTATTGAACCTTTGCTAACACTGCACAGGGTACCGAGGAGAAGACATTCAGCACGGCTGGATCAAGCAGAGATTCATTGGATTTCTTGCTTTGGGAGGCAATTTCAGCGATTACACCTCGACGACCTTCACGACCTTCTCCGCAACCAGTCTTGGTACATCGCGCTCCTTCTGAAGCTCGGCAACAACCGGGTCGTCAGAGAGCCTTCCCTTCTTTGAATCCCACTCGCGCAATCGCTGTCACCTTAGCCTTCCCTCAACGTCTTTGGGGCAGCGTCCCGAGGCCGGGATGGCAAACAACGGTCCGGTACTTTTGGTCGGGTCCATACGTAGACTCTGATAGCGGGAAAGCCGCTGTGCCCTGGTCAATGCCACTCTGCCATCGCCGCGATTTGCATCCTGCCCGGAGATCCATCCTGATATTTCGAAGATTCCGATGATTGACCATCGAGAGTTGAACACGAGAGCAGAAATAAATCTCAAAAGAAACCAATGACCCAAACGCGAATTCGCCTGACGCGGGCGGAGTTATACGAAAAGGTGTGGGCGACGCCGGTGCGGACGCTTGCCAAGGAATTCGGCATGTCCGATGTCGGTCTGGCAAAGATTTGTCGCAAGCACGACATCCCCGCCCCTCCCCTTGGATATTGGCGCAAAACAGAGACAGGTCACAAGGTCGTTCGGCCTCCATTGTCCGCTGCCAAGAACGGCCTTGAAACTCTGGACATTTATGTGCGAGAACGTCTTCCGCCTGAACTGGCAGCATTGGCCGCGGAACCGGCAGCCGAAATAGCAATCCCAGCAAAACTTTCCCACGAACTTGTCATGAGAACAGAAAAGCTGCTGGCAAATGGGAAAGAGAATGAAAAGAAACTTATCGTTCCCAGAAACGGAACTCTGTCGCACCTTCTCGTTTCGCGGGAGCAGATGCCTCGTGGCTTGCGGATCATGAACGCACTTTTTCTGGCGCTCGAAAAGAGAGGTCAATCGGTCTCGTGGCCAAAGGAAGAAGAGGCGGCTTTGACGTTGGTTGTAGACGGGGAGACGGTCAGGTTTTGCGTGCTGGAGATCACAGAAAGCCTGCGCCACGTCCTCACCCCTGCGGAGCAAAAACATCCCTGGATGGCTCCCAAATGGGATTACAAGATCACCGGCAAGTTGCAGTTTCGTTTGGACAACCTTCCTTATTCCGCGGGCGTACGGGGAACATGGTCGGACGGAAAATGTCAGCGATTGGAGAAATGTATTGGAGAGTTCATCGTTGGCGTCAGGGTGGCGGCTGCCGCGATCAAGAAGAATCGGCAAGACACCGAGGAACGGAGCGGCGGTGGGAGGAAGAGCGGAAACAGAAAGAAGAGCAAAGACGCAAGGCGGAAGAACATAAACGAAAGGCTGAGTTCGTTACCGAGCTGATGCGGAACTGGGAAGAAGCTCAGAACGTGCGAACGTTCGTGAAGGCGCTGGCCGAATGCGCCAGCAAACTGGAACTGTCCGATGAGGAAAAGAGTGACATCCAGCAGGTTGTGGACTGGACAACCGAGTATGCCGAGTTTCTTGATCCACTTTCAGATCTGACAGATTCCATCGCCGAGTTTGTTCATCCGGAACAGAGATATTCGTGGCTGAACCGATGACGATTGCCACAACGCGAGAAGGCAACGGGACGCGATATGAGCTACTTGCTTGCCTTGTGGCTTCTCGATTCTTGGAGCCCTCAGCTTGATCTCCAGTGTGGAGGATCGATGAAGAACCTCGAAGATGCCCAGCGAGAGATGCGTGAACGCAATGCTCGGAAAAGGCGGGATGAGGATTTCGTTCAGCCTGAAATTGGTGATTCGGATGACAGCCCTGAAGTGCTTCAACTGAAGCAAGAGATTTCAGCGCTGAAGGAGCAAGTGAGAGGCCTGCAGACCGAGAACAATGGGCTGCGGCAAAAAACGATCGTCGCCGAGCGACCTCATGGGCAAGACAAACCTTACAGGGACTCTGTTAAGGAACAACAGCACAACTTTTTTAAGTACAGCAACGCGCGAAGATACTAGATTCAACGCTTCAGCCGATTTGCGAAATCGTCATACCGCCAGGCCGCCTATTGGTTCACCGCTTCAACCCGGCACTAGCGATCGCGCATTCACTGTCCAATACGTTAGCTAGGATTCGGCCGTCCGACGCGCTTCCAACGACAGTCGCCTGCCCCCATTCGCAATGATCAGACCACTGACGCTTACCGGTGCTAGTTCTTTAGCAGGTCAGGATGGTTTTGCTGTAGCCAGGCGACAACTTCGCGGCGCAGTTCAATCGCGGTCTTGATTGCCAATTCAAGTTCCTGATTGGAAACATTTCCGGCGGAATCATAACTCGTGGCGTTACGCTTCTTCGAGAGCGTCTTCATCCTCTGAATCAGTTTGGCATCGGCTTTGACCGTCAATTCGAGCGATTCAATTGTCTTCATGTGATGACCCGCCTGGACCGCAGTGCGATAGCCGGATGCCCGCAATGCAATGTTGGCGGATGTCCGCGCGGCGCTGAATGCAGCCTCGAAGCGCCGATCCTCGGAAAGACCGGCCACATTCGCGTCCTTTACGTCCCGATCGACAATGGTCAACAGGCTCCTGATTTCATCGGAACTCGTTGGCTCCGGCTTCAGCCATCCGTATTCCGCCCACTTCTCTAAGCTCATTTTCATCTCCGATCAGGAAAATCTTCTCACCCCGTACGACGGAATTCAGAAAATGGTTTCCGCTGGCGAGTTTTGCCTTAAATTCTGCCAAAGGATAAACGGTCGGATTGACGGGGCGCCTCAGCGACAATTCAACATTGCTGACGCATCTAAGCACATCTTCGAGAGTTACGTTTCCGACGACGAGCAGATCAATATCGCTTTCCGCCTTTTCTTCTTGCCGTGCCATAGAGCCATAAATAAACGCGACGCAGACGCGGTCCGCAATGGATGCTAGGGCCTCACGAAGCACCTCAATCGCGCCGACCGTTTTCGCAACCAAGGCACGCAGTTCGGAGAAGACTGGATGATTCTGGTTGGCGCGATAAAAGACCTGTTTACCCACCGTCGTGCGATCGACAAGTCCCAGATGTGACAGAGTCTCCAATTCGCGTTGCAGCGTGCCGACGCTAATGTTTCCTAGCTGACGTGTGATTTGTCGGTAGTAGAAGGATTGATCGGGATGGCCATACAGAAGGGCTAGAAGCGCACCTCTCCCCTTCCCGAAAAGCATGTGTGCTAGCGCCCCAGACTCAGCTCTCATACTGAGAGCAATTGTACGCATTTTGAGAGCTAGATATCAACCTTCCGCCGGCATTACCCAGTTGGAGGGCCCCATTTGGGAATGTACAAAGCGGGATTTTGGGGAAAACCCGCAAATATGTCAAATTTGGTCCGCAGCAAGAACGCAAAGTGCCGTCGTGGCTATGGCTCTGGCTCCGCGAATCATCGCACCATGTCAATAAAGGAAAATGTACAATGGTGTTGTACATCAGTACGAACCTGACGTATAGTGGGCGTGCTATGAACCCCTCCAGCCTATTTGACAATACCCCGGTTCATCCGGGAAAGATTTTGAAACAAAAGCTAGGCGAAAAGGGCTGGTCGCAAGGGGAGCTGGCCGCAATTCTCGGCGTAGGCCGGCAAACGGTGTATCTCATTCTGGCGGGCAAGACGAGCATTAGCAAGGAAATGGCAGTCAAGCTCTCCGCCGCATTTGGGAACCCCGCTGCGGAATGGCTAAAGTGGGACAGCCTGTACAAGCTAGCTGTTTCTGAAACCGATGCAAGTGGGGTCGGCAAAATGGCGCGACTCTACGGCGTAGCTCCCGTGAGAGACATGCAACGGCGCGGTTGGCTCAATCTGACGGTTGATCCCGTCGAGCTGGAAAACGAGTTAAAGCGATTTTTTGGTGTGGTCTCCTTGGACGCCGACATCGCTTTCCCCGTGGCTACCAAACGAACCATGACCCTCAGCAATCTTAACCCGGCTGAAAAAGCGTGGTGCTTTCGTGCGCGGCAACTCGCGCAATCCATGATTGTGGCACCCTTTCAATCAGATCGCCTAGCCGCGCTGGGGAAAAAACTCCGCCGGTTGGCCGCTTATCCGAAGGAAGCGAGACACTTGGCACGGCTTCTAAGTGAGTATGGAATCCGCTTCGTTGTGATCGAGCCTCTACCCGGAGTGAAGATCGATGGCGCGGCTTTTTGGATTGACGACAACGAGCCTGCTATCGCTCTCTCGCTTCGCCATGATCGTATTGACGGCTTCTGGTTTACGGTTATGCATGAGTACGCCCACATCCGAGCTGGAGATGCGATTTCGGTAGATACGGACCTCGTTGACGAAATGAAAGGAATCTCCGTTGCTCTCGTAGAAGATGAGGCGGAACGATTGGCAAACGACAGGGCAGCCGATGCATTGGTTCCAAAAACTGAATTGTGGTCATTCATAAGCCGTGTTGGGCCTTATTACTCGCGGGAGCGAGTCATCCAGTTCGCACACACCATGAAAATTCATCCGGGAATCGTTGTTGGGCAGTTGCAGTACCGAAAAGAACTTGGCTACAGCGCATTGAGAGAATTGCTGCCAAAAATTAGAGATGCCGTGATCGGAACCGCGCTAACCGACGGCTGGAATCAGGTGATTGCACCAGCTAGCGTATGAGGTGACGCAACGAGATGGCAATACACAGCTTCAATTCCAAGCTCCGGCATGGAAGCCGGAAAATGCTGTTCCTGGTTGAGAAATACACAGAAGCACATCTACGCGCGAGTAGCCCAATTGACCCCGATGCTGTCGCAATGTGGGCGCTCAAGACAGGCGTGTATAAGCTGCCGCCTATCGATCCGCAACAAATCCTGCGTCGTCTAATCAGAACTGCGTTGCGCGACGACTACATCGAAGACCCTCAAGGAAGAGACGTACACGCAAATCAGCCTGAAATGGTCGAGGTTAAGACTCCAAAAGGGATTAGATGGCGTTCGCGTTGGTACAAAATCTTTGAGATGCCACCCGAGAAAATGCGCGCAGCTGGTGCACTGCGTAGACGTGGGGCATTTCGTGACGTGTTCCAAATTCACATCGACTTTGATAGCTATAACGACAACAACATTTTCGAAGCTAAGGTCGAGCAACTCGATTTCAACTTCAACAAGGACATCATGGAAACTAAGATGCCGACGGATTACCCAGAAGAAGGGCCTACTCTGGACGAGGAAGACGAGGAAGAAAATCCCTAGTCCTTGCCGCATCCGCTCGGGGAATTGAAGCCATGACTTTCGTGGAGACGTTTTTCTATGTGGCCCCGAACATGCACTGTCATGAGTGCTGGGCAGTGATTCCCTTGCCTTGTCCTGACCTACCTCAAACAAATCACGATCTATGGTGCGGGCAAGAATACAAAAGTCCAACAGAGTCGCTGCCTGATAGATGGAGCGTACTTTTTGGATGCCGCGAATGCGGACACATCTATGTTGAACCTTTGCAAATGTCTTCAGCCACACACCGTAGAAGCTTCTGATCCCTCTTTGAAATACTGCGCAGCAATCGCACGCTGAGCGCCACAGTAAAGTCAAGTTAAGCCTTGAGCAGCTTTCGTGTAACCCAGATAGAAAGCACGAGAAGCACGAGAGAGACAACAAAGAAGAGCTCGAATATGCTTGTTCCCTGTGCGTTCATCAGAGTTGGCAACCATTTGTAGGTGGAAAGAACTGTGTTCCGCACACCCAGTACCAGCCCCGTGATTCCCAGCAGGCCGATGGTGTAGCCGATCCAGTGCTTATCTGGAAGTATCGTAGCAAAACCAGCAACCGCTCCGACTACAATCGCAAGAACCCAGACTCCGAATGTCAAACCCCATCGCTGAAATGATGTCCGTTGGAATCTTCCGTGAACTATGATCCGCTGCAGAGGAGTCACTGCCGTTCGGGATTTTGCATCAGGAGAAACAAAGCCATACTTGTTGCCGTTCTCACTTTCTACCAGTGACACCGGAAGGCCTTCAACCGATGGGGTCGTGAACATGTCCTCGGAAGGCTTCTGCAACTCCAGATGCAGGAGTAGAGAGTCCTGACGGACGTCGATCGGAATGTCGACATCGACAGTATCGAACGGAAACATATAAAGCCAGTGACTCTGCCCGCTGACTCTTTCGTGCTTCGCCTCGGCCCCTCTAAGCGTATAGGAAAAGTTGAATTGGCTTGCGTTTGCTAACGCTTGAGGGTAATCGTCCGGAATTTTATATCCTTCCAGTAGGCCGGACAACGCGCCGAGCCTTGCAAAAATGGACGAGTAGGTCGTTGGAAAGCCTAGCGTAATGAGACGGTGCGAGTGTTGCATGACCGACAGATTCTTATCTGTCGGTACCCCTGGATCTTCGATGCTGATAGACATACGATCTCCAGTACCAATCAGAAGGGTTGCCGCCTTTTGTTTCCGAACCCCAGTTAGCGGCGAGAACCTCAATGCGATATCCACCTGGTCGCCTGGAGTGATCTGAGGATCGCGAGGAATCAATGTAATGTCGAGATCGCATAGCATCGCTAACGGGATCGATCGATGCCTCGTGGGCATTGGCAGCGACTGAGCCTGGGCCAGGAACGAGATGACAAATACCATGCAGATGAACGCCAGAACCCCGATTGCCCAAAGCGCAACCGTCAGAGATCGCTTCGTCGCCTGTCCACGCGAGAGCTGCCGTTCTCTTCGGACGGCACTTTCGAGAGCAAGCTTCAAGCTGTGAACCTGCCACAGAAAGTGATCTATCGGGGTACCTGGCACCGCATAGAAATCATGCTTGACTCGAGCGTTGCGGAGGAAATAAGAGGTCTCGTCTAGCAGCCTTTGAATGTCATATAGCTTTGCAATTCGGCAGCACATCGTCCGTGCGCGCCGTATCGGCGGCGATTTGACCGCGCATCTCGAACTCGACTGTTCCGCCAGGTTGCACTTGAATGTCGATCTGGCTGCCGTGAAAAACGGCTCCGCTGGTGTCATAAATATTGCGGAGCGCCTGAAGATCGGTCGGCGCAATAGGCAACACCTCCGGTCGTCTAGCGCAACCTGTCAGAACCAGAAGAATAACGCCTGCGATCACGGTAAGACCCTGCATAACTCGGCCGAAGCTCATCGGCATGCTCCTGAAGAGCGCAACGTTATCAGACTTTTGAACCTGTCGAGGATAAACGACCCCACCGAGTTAACCAACATTAAGAACGGAATGCCCCTCGATCTCAACTTTGAGAATTGTCGTCTTCTCACAACTCAGCGCCTGGTCACCTCAAACGGTAGCTGCACTTGTATCGGTTTCGGTGGTTGCCCCGGCGGCCGGTACGACAGAGTATGACAATGTCATCTCTTTATGTCCGGGTTTGGCCGTCATAGCGGTCGTAATCGATACCGTCACAGTCTTTTTCGAAGCGTCATACTTGTATGTCCCCAGAGGCACCGTGGCACCGTCGAAAGTTAAACTTAAGGCGGGAAGAGGAGTGATTGAAATGTCTACGCCGCTGAACACGAGTTGGGTACTATCGCCTACGTTGAGGATAGCCGATGCGGTAATCGGCACTTTAGCCTCTTGCGGAACGCTCAAATCCCATTCTACGGGGTCTCCGATTAGCGGATGCCAGATCAGACGAAGCGATTTATAGTCATACGCGACGGGTGGTGGCGGAGCTAGTGCGGTGAGTTCGATAACTGCGGCTGTCTTGGAAATGACTTGAAAATTTGCCCCTGTCAAATTGAACTGATTTAGTCCTTCATATACTTCGAAGCAGCCAGGGTTAGTGCAGTTCCACTTTGCAGGAGGTGCGATCTGGTCAAACTGGAAGCCGCCAATGAAGAAAAGCAGCGGTGGAGTGCAGTTCGGAGCCGGCGGGGCCGCAATACTCGGGGCCGAGAGTTGCCCCACGAAGATCTTTCTGGCCAACCCGGATATGAACCGTGAAGTTTACCGAGAGGCGTTTCATCTGAACGACACCGAACTGGACCTTATCGACGGCCTCGTTCCGCCAGGCCAAATGCTGATTCGCAAAGCCCAGACTTCAAAGAAAGTGCATTTGAACGTCGATTCCGTCTCGCACTGGATGGCAACCAACAATGCCCGCGACAACCTCAAGAAGCAGGAGTATTTCGACCGCCACGGTTTTGCGGATGGCCTTCGCCATCTCGCGGAAGAGTGGCCGTTTCAGCCGCGTGCGCTGGCCGTATCAACTTCGAACAACAACCGCTAAGGAGAGCTATATGCGGCATCTGAAATTCGTCGTCAATTGTGCTTTGGTTTTTTCTTCCATCGGTGCTTTCGCCCAAGACGCTGCGCGCACTGTGCAGTATCACTCGCAGGACATCGTTCCCATCCGCGCCAAGGTGAAATATACGACCCTGATCGAACTACCCACCACCGAGAAGATCATGGAAGCCGCCACGGGTGACAAAGAGTTCTGGATCGTGGATGTGGTTGGCAATTTTTGCTTCGTGCATCCGGCGAAACAAGGCATCAGCTCCAACTTGAATCTCATTACGGACAAGGGGAACATCTACAGTTTCACCCTTCAGGACATCTCTGCGACTCCCACCAGCCCCGACCTAAAGGTGATCGTCGAGCCCGCCGATCGTTCTGCGATTGTGGCCGCGAGCGGCCCTCCGCAGTTCGTGCCCGCCGCCCAACTCGAACAATCGCGGCAACCCGAAACCCTATCACTCACGTCCGCCAGAGTGGGAAACGCAGAAAAACTCCGATCGTTCTCACCATCGAACAAATCAAGGCTTTTCTTTCACACCTAGAGGAGCCTTGCCACACTGCGGTCTTGCTCGGTGCGTCCACAGGTCTCCGGGTGGGCGAATTGCTTGGCCTCAAATGGGAAGACGTGAACTTCGAATCGTTAGAGGTGAACGTCACTCGTTCCGTTGTCAAGCAGAAGATCACTCGGTGCAAAACAGAAGCCTCCCGCAAGCCAATTCCGCTCGACGCAGAATTGGCAGAAATTCTGCTGAATTGGAGGCTTCGCTCTCCCTATCCCCAACTCCACGACTGGGTGTTTGCCAGCCCCCACAAGAAGGGCAAACAACCATACTGGCCCGGTTCGCTGTTCCGCGTCCATCTCCAACCGGCGCTGGAGGCGGCCGAGATTCCCGGCGACGTGGGATGGCATACGTTACGCCACACGTTCGGCACTTTGATGAAAGCGAATGGCGAGGACATCAAAACGATCCAGGAACTGTTGCGCCATTCGAACTACAAAGTGACGGCGGATACCTACACGCAAGCCATCACGCCAACCAAACGTGCAGCTCAAACCAAACTGGTGAAGATGATTTTGCCAGGGAAGGCTGCTGCAACGAGCGGGGAGTAGGCGCCCGTTTTTTCTTATTGAACCTTTCTGAACCTTCGGCGGAAGAACCCGATTTTCCTAAATCCTTTGGATTGTTGGCGTCCCCGACGGGATTTGAACCCGTGTTACCGCCGTGAAAGGGCGATGTTCTGTCGGATCACGTAGTAATTACAAGGCACCGGTCGCACCGTAATGCCCTGTAAATAGCAGTAGGGAATACCAAGAAACCGACGCTCTGTGTATCGTCTGTGTATCGCGAGTTTTGAACCAAAACTCTCGAAAAAGGTGACCTGGCGATCTTGGGAACGAAGCACAAAGACGATTTCGAGCCGTACTGGCAAGATGAGAAGGACTGGCTCTGCATCGTCGAATTCTTGCCCTCCGATAATCCAGAGGCTCGGCTCTTTGCTGCCGACATAATCGGATATCCGTTGTCCATGATCTTTGGGATGATGTACGTCCCTTCCCGGAGGTCGTAGGTGCCTCTACAATTGGGTCATCATATGTTGCGAACGGTATGTCGGGCCGGTTCGATTTGAAGAGGTATTGGTAAACATGAAAGCCTGGGCCAAAGGCTTTCAGCGCCGCCTCCAACCGCTTCACCGCATACTCTTGCTGCGAGCGGTCGAGACTTTCGTAGTCCACGCCGGGAACGCTGAGAATCATGCCGACATCGCCGCTTTTGGTAAGGAAGGCCGTCTCATTCCAGAAGCCGTATAGATTGATGTGGTCGTTTAGTGCCGCACTCTCTTTCCACGGCTTGATGACCTTGTCGAGACGCAGCATCACACTACCTCCAAGCGCGGAACTTGCTGCTTCGCGGCGTCATAGCGCAGCTTGTACCGTTCGGACTTTGCGAGGATGCGGAGGAATGCCGGATCGCTGTTCGTCACCCAATGGCCGAAGGCAAAACCGCCAATGAAGACGGCTATACCGGCGAGGATGGAATTGAAGAGATTAAAGGCCCCGACCGCGCCGACGCATACGAAGTAAAACAGCGTCCGTTCCACCCCCAAGTAGGTGAGTGGTTTATGCAGGCTCTTGAAGACCCGATTTGTGCGATGCTTCTGCGGTGCTTTGTCTGGCATAAGTCCCTCATCTAACCGCGGGTTGAACGTGGCGCTATACGCCCCAGAGCCAACTCAGGACATTCACCGCGAGAACAGCAATGCCCGTTCCGGCTGCAACACCGGCGAGCTCCTTTTTCGCACCGGGTTCTCCGTGCGCGAAGCCGTAGCCGCCGATCACGATCGCAACCAGACTTGCAACCTTCGCGATTGTGCCGGTGAATAGACTTTGGATTGCGTTAAAGCCGGTGTCGAACGGTGAGCCCTGTGCCATCGCGGCTATAGGCACGAGGAAAAGCAGGGCAAGAACAACGGCGGTTGGACGAACGCATTTCGACCGAAGAAGGGGCTGGACTTGGCGGATGAGATGGACTTGGGAGCAACGTGGCATATGCACCTCCGGGTAGGAGCTTAAAGCGTGTGCTTTTAGCGCAAACCTAACCGCACTGAATCACGCTGTCCAATAACGTTTCAGATCAAGTTCATTCCTGGGGGTTATGAGTCCGAGAGGTAGCGTGATTCGACATGGAATTTGTTGTCGAGGTCGCCATGAGAAAAGCTCCATCGACCTTGCAACAAAGGACATACCTAATGTCGCTTGCACAACCTTCGATTGCCTCCATAGATGTGGGGAACCTGCAGCGGTTGTCCTGAATAAGCACCGCGAGATGGCGAGTCCTAGCGCTGCCTCAATGAATCTCAGGCGTTCTCGGCGAATGATTGTCCTTCTGTAAGCCCAGTTTGTTCAATAAGTTCTCCATCCGCGAAGTGGCTTTGCCAACGACGATTGGCTGCGATGAATTGGGCTCGCGCTTTTTTAATAAGCTGCAGGAATGAATTCGTTCCGAGAAGTTATTGGACACGGCGGCGGGAATGAATCAAATTGGTTAACATCGTCCGGCCCAGTAGGGGTTTGACCAACTGGGCCGCCATCTTGCATCGAGAACACCCGCCGCTAGCGAGGATTCTATGTCGACCCAGCCAGGTCCCACCACGCCGCTTATTTCAACACACATTGATTCACTGCATTCGGGGAGGGAGATACCCGTCGGTTCACGAGACGCTGCTCGCCTCCTGAGGATGCATCCCAAAACCGTCCTCCGCAAGGCTCGCGAGGGTGCACTGCCAGCTCATCCAGTTGGGAGGGATAGGAAGCGATGGCACTTCTATCTCTCGGAACTGGACGATTGGCTTCGTTCTCAAGTCATCAAGGCCAGTCTGGTGCGGCAATAGAAGTCCGTGGCGTTCCGTCTTGTGACTCCTAACAGCGGGGGAATCGCTGTGTTCCGAGTCGGGGGTAGACTCCTGGGTGCCGGGTCAGGTAAATTCGAGCTGCGACCGGTGCCAGAATTCAAGGAGGATATGAATGCTGGCACGTTTCCGAAATGGCTGTCTCACGACAATTAGGAGAAAGGATGGAGTGGAAAGATGGCTCTTTCGCTGGCGCGAGCGTTGTAGTGACGGAACGTTGCGGGAGCGAAACAAGGTCATCGGAACAGTTGAAGAATATCCGACAAAAAGCAAGAAACTGCACGAGGCAGTGACCAGATTGCGAGTAAACATTAACACTGATGGGCCAACGGAGTTGACTTCGATCACCATGGCGAAGGCAGTGGATCATTACACCGTCCACGAACTTTCGGACTGTGGCGCGGAAGGCAAAGCCTACTCTACCCGCTCTAGGAAGACGCATCTTCTGAGCCGGTGGGTTGTTCCGCACTGGGGAAGGTGGAGTTGCGGGCCATCAAGACCGTCGCGGTTGAGCAGTGGCTCAAGACGCTTGTCACAACGAAGTTCGGCAAGCCGAAACTTCTCGCTGGCGGAACGAGAGAGAAGATTCGCGACGCAATGAGCAGTATCTTCAACCATGCGATCCGGTGGGAACTGACCGACCGGAACCCCATCACTGGTCCGACAAAGCGTTCAGGAGTACGCGTTTCCGCAAAGAGAGAACGTACACCTGAAATTCTCGAAATCCAAGAGATGCAATTGCTTCTGGCAGCTCTTGGTATCCGGGAGAGGGCCATGCTGTTTCTCGACATGCCATCCGGGCTTCGCCGAGGCGAACTGGCTGGGCTGAAGTGGGAAGACTTCGATTTCAAGAAGCTCCATGTGAGTGTCACCCGATCACTGGTTGACCAGCACGTGGGCCCGGTGAAAACCGAAACCTCAAGAAAGCTAATGCCGATCGACGAGTTCGTGGCTCGTGAACTGTTAGCCTGGCACGATGTGACACCGTACAAGAAGCCGTCCAACTATGTATGGGCCACCGATGCCAACCGTGCTGGAGCCAAGCGCGGGAAGCAACCCGTCTGGCTAAGCACGGTGATGCGCGACTACATCCAGCCGATGGCCCGAAAGTTGGGCATCCAGAAGAAGATGTCGTGGCATACCTTCCGACACACATTTTCTTCGATTCTCAAGGGCAATGGTGAGGATGTGAAAGTAGTGCAGGAGTTGTTGCGACATTCAACGTCAAGGATGACGCTGGACACCTACACCCAAGCTCTCGGGCCCGACAAGCGGGCCGCGCAAAGCAAAGTTGTAGGTATGATCCGGCCGAAAGAGCGTGTATTTTCTGTGTATCTCGATCCAGATGGAGTTTCCGTGTAAAGCGTTGATAAGATTTGGCGTCCCCGACGGGATTTGAACCCGTGTTACCGCCGTGAAAGGGCGATGTCCTAGGCCAGGCTAGACGACGGGGACGATTGTAGGGTGGGTGCGTGATGCAACAGTTGATCGTAACAAGCGTCCGAAGTCCTGTCAAAATGCTGGCTCGAGAATTTAGAATTGGTTAGGCTGTAAGCGGATTCGCGACTTTAAACATATTCGAGGAAACTGTGGCTGATCCTGTCTATCTGAGTCTTTGGTTTCGCGATTTTTCCGGGCCGGAAATGCTGCCGCACGCTTTTTCTGTGTTGCAGCAATTTCCTTTCTCGGCACAGCGTCCGGGCGTGACGTATTTTGCGGTTCACCCGGTTTCGTGGAGCGAGGCCACGGTGCTGGAGCGGCGCTTTCCGGCGGGAATCGATCCTGGACAAGCGACGCTCATCGCTGCCGAACTGGTTCACGACGACTACGCTTACGTTTTTCAAGCACATTGGGATTTGTGGACTCCGGACGCTTCGAGCGGCAACTGGGTGCTTGAACCGGCAATCGTAAGGTTCATTATCCAGGGAGAAGAATTCGACGAGGAAACCTACCAGCAGACGGGACACATCCAGGTAGACTTCGGTTTGGACACCTATTTTCTTCAGCCCGAGATTTCGCTCAATGAGCAGACAAATGCAAAGATTCGTGACAACGTCGCCAAGTTAGTCGAGTTCGCAGTGCAGGTAGAGAAAAACAGCGGCGCTACCACGCGCCTGCTGTGGTCGGAGTCGGAAGAAAGCCTCGCCCAGAAGCTGATCGCGCGTTTGCAGAAAGTTCAATAACCAAGATCGCCCCAGAACCGCAGGGGACGCAGCTCCTAGATTTTCTCCGCGTTCTCCACGGCCTCTGCAGTTTTTATTTCGTTCTTTCGCCCTCAACTTTCAGAGCATCCGACGCACCAGCTTGTGCGGCCGCCAACCGCGCCGTCAGTACGCGGAAGGGTGAACATGAAACATAATCCATTCCTACCCGATGGCAGAATTCTACTGACGAGGGCTCGCCGCCGTGCTCGCCGCAGATTCCGACCTCCAGTTTAGGACGAGTTTTGCGTCCGCGTTCGATTCCGATCCGCACCAGTTCGCCAACACCTATCTGGTCGATCGCGGCAAACGGATCTTGCTTCAGAATTCCTTCCGCCAAATACGTGGGCAGCACTTTATTCACGTCGTCGCGCGAAAAGCCGAACGTCGTCTGAGTCAGATCGTTCGTACCGAATGAGAAAAACTCCGCTTCCTTAGCGATCTCATCCGCGACCAAACAGGCGCGCGGCAACTCGATCATTGTCCCCACGAGGTAATGCACGTGCTTTCCTTTTTCTTTGAATACTTCGTCCGCTACACGCCGGACGATGGCTCCCTGGTTCGACATCTCCTTCACCGTCGCAATCAGCGGGATCATGACTTCCGCGTGGGTCTTAATGCCTTGTTTCTCGACCGCCACGGCCGCTTCGAATATGGCACGCGCCTGCATCTCGGTAATCTCCGGATACGTGATTCCCAGACGGCACCCGCGATGTCCCAACATCGGATTGAATTCGTGCAATTCTTCCACGCGCGACAAAAGATGCGGCAGAAGTTTTTTCAAGTCTCCAACACCAGTTGCGCCGTAGTCGCGGTATTCTTCGACGAGAGTTTTTTTCTGCTTTGTGTCGGCGCTGCTCAAGCTGGCGATATCGACCATGAGTTTCTCGCGCTTAGGCAAGAACTCATGCAGTGGTGGATCGAGCAGCCGGATGGTTACCGGCAGGCCTTCCATCGCTTTCAGTAAGCCGATAAAGTCCGCGCGTTGCATGGGAAGCAGCTTCTTCAGGGCGATGCGGCGGTCTTTTTCATTGTCGGCAAGAATCATCGCGCGCATGTGCGGAATGCGGTCTTCGGCAAAGAACATGTGTTCCGTGCGGCATAAGCCGATTCCTTCAGCGCCAAATGTTTTCGCCTGAATCGCGTCGCGCGGAATATCGGCATTCGCACGTACCCCGATCTTGCGGAACGGCTCTGCCCAACCCATCAGCTTTTGCAGATCGGCATCGTCCGAAGAAGCTTCCAGTGTATTCAGCTTCCCTTTGATTACGCGCCCACTGGTCCCGTCAAGCGAGATCCAGTCCCCCTCTTTAAACACTTGGCCTTTAACACGCATTTCTCCGGTACGCTCATCTACTTGAATATCGCCGGCACCCGCCACGCAACACTTTCCCATGCCGCGCGTAACTACGGCAGCGTGACTCGTCATTCCACCACGCGAAGTCAGAATTCCGGCCGCGACTTCCATACCCTGAATATCTTCCGGCGTGGTTTCGGCACGAACCAGAATTACCGGATTTCTTTGCGCACTGTGTCCCGCCTTTTTCACTGCTTCCTCGGCCGTAAACACAATCTGTCCGACGGCTGCGCCGGGCGAGGCGGGTAACCCCGTTGCCAGCACTTCCACTTTTGTACTTTTCTCATCCAGTCGCGGAACGAGAAAGTCATAAAGCTGATTTGGCTCGACGCGAAAAATTGCTTCTTGCTCGGTAATTAACTTTTCGTCCACCATCTGGATCGCAACGCGCACCGCCGCACGTCCCGTACGTTTTCCGTTGCGTGTTTGCAGCATGTAAAGCTTGCCATCCTGAATGGTGAACTCGAAATCCTGCATGTCGCGGTAGTGCTTCTCCAGACGTGTGGTGATTTCGCGAAGTTGGTTGTACACATCCGGCATAATCTTCTGCAGTTCAAGAATCGGCACCGGGGTGCGAACGCCGGAGACCACATCCTCGCCCTGTGCGTTCATCAGAAATTCGCCGTAAAACTCTTTCGCGCCGGTCGCTGGATTCCGCGTAAAGCCCACGCCCGTGCCGCTGGTATCGCCGAGGTTGCCGTAGACCATGGCCTGGACGTTAACCGCGGTACCGAGCATGTCATCGATGTTGTTGATGCGGCGGTAGTGCTTGGCGCGATCGTTTTGCCACGAGCGGAACACCGCGTCCCGCGCCATAACTAATTGTTCGTGAGGATCCTGCGGAAAATCGCGTTTAGCATGCTTCTTGACGACCTTCTTATACTCCTCGATCACTTCTTTTAGAGCCTTCGCATCCAGATCGGTATCGAGTTTGGTCTTCTTCTGCTTCTTCTTCGCATCGAAAACTTCGTCGAATGCCGACTTTGGGATCTCCAGTACCACGTTGCCGAACATCTGAATGAGTCGGCGGTAGGAGTCGGCCGCGAAGCGCGGATTGTTGCTGCGCTTAGCCAGCGCTTCCACGCTCTTGTCGTTCAATCCAAGATTAAGAATGGTATCCATCATCCCAGGCATGGAAAACTTGGCGCCGGAGCGAACGCTGACCAGTAACGGATTTTCACCCGTTCCAAGTTTCTGGCCCTGAAGCGCTTCCAGTTTGGCCAGCGCTTCTTCCATTTGGCGATCGACTTCCTTAGACACATGTCCCTGCCGCATAAACTCGCGGCACGCTTCGGTCTGAATGGTGAAGCCAGGAGGGACAGGAAGTCCCGCATTAGTCATCTCGGCGAGGCCCGCTCCCTTGCCGCCCAGATCATCTTTCATCTTGCCGTGACCGTCGGCCTTGCCGCCGCCGAAAAAATAAACGTACTTGGCCGTGGTTTTCTTAGTTTCGTGGACTTCGTTTTCGGGGAGGGTCATCGTCGCCATAATTATTCGTCCTCTGATGTTTTAATTCTAGCTATGTCTAGCGTTTATTATTTAACTTCGCTCACGATCTCGGAAAAATCAGCAATTGTCGAGAACTCCTCCAGCAAAGTACGGAGCAGAGCCAGGCGGTTCGTCCTGACTTTGTCATCTTCGACCATCACCATGACTTTGTCGAAAAATGCGTCTACCGGTTCTCTCGCCGTCGACAACAACAACAGCGCATCCAGATATTCTTTCTTACTTCGATGGTCTTCGACTCTGGCATTCGTACGTTCCATGTACGCCATCAGGGTTTTTTCTTCGGAGGCAGCGTCCGGCAAATACTCGAACCGTGCGGCGGCAGTAAAATTCTTCTCCGTAGCTTGCCTCAGGATGTTTCGCATACGCTTGCAAGCCGCGCCAATCGCCTGAAACTCCGGCATGTGCATTACCTGCTTTACGGCCCCAGCACGCGCCATGACATCTACCATGTCGTCAGCGCCCACAGCCAACACAGCTTTCACCACGTCGTATGTGTATCCCTGGACGTCTTTCAAATAAAACTCGAGGCGCTCCCGAAAGAAGCCACGCACGCCATCATCAAAGGTCGCATCGTCAACAAACTTCGCCTCGGCTGCGGACCCTTTATAGCCAGCGCGAGCATCCCGCATGAGATTGCCGAGGCGCAAAGGCAAAGTCTTCTCGGCAATCGTCTTCACGATGCCATTTGCCTGCCGCCGCAGGGCAAAGGGATCCTTCGAGCCGGTCGGAATCAGTCCCAGAGAAAACATGCCGGCGATCGTGTCCGCTTTATCTCCAATCGCAAGAATCGCCCCCTCGATGGACCGTGGCACTTCATCTTCGGTCGACTCGGGTTTGTACTGATCGTAAATCGTATCTGCGATAGCGAACCGCGTCGCTTCCGGCAATGTGGAATCAAGCTCCTGCACGCGCGCATAAAGCCCGCCTACAATACCCTGAAGTTCAGTAAACTCCTTTACCAGTTCGGTTGTTAGATCCGTCTTAGCCAGGCACGCCGCTTTGTGAATTACTCCCGGACGCACCGTCATCCCGCTCTGCTTGACGATTTCACTCAGCCAACTACACAGCCGCTGCACCCTCTGCGTTTTATCGTAGTAGCTGCCGAGATCTTTCTGGAAAGTAACGTTCCGCAGCAAGTCCAGACGCTCCAGCAACGACCGCTTCTGATCCGTCTGCCAGAAAAAGCGTGCGTCATTGAAGCGGGCGCGAAGAACGCGTTCGTTTCCGTGCCGGATCCGGCCCAGCGGATCTCCATCCGTATTCAAAACCGCCAGGAAATGCGGCAGCAGCTTGCCGCTGGAATCTTCCAGGGCAAAATATTTCTGATGGTCACGCATCACGGTGACCAGCACTTCTTCCGGCAGCTCTAAAAACTGCGGATCGAAGCCGCCAAGAATCACCGACGGAAATTCTGTAAGGTTCACCACGCTGTCGAGCAACGATTTGTCTTCGCGCCAGCGGGCTCCAGGAATACTGCGGGTAGCAGCATCGAGAGCTTCGCGAATCTGGTGCTCGCGCTCGCTGCGCCCGAGAACTTTCGCATCACGCAGCGCCTCGATATAAGCAACGCCTGCCCGCGGAATTGCAATGTCGTCACGGGAAAGAATCCTGTGTCCCCGCGACGTGCGCCCCGCCTGGATTCCATCAAACTCCAGCGGAATCGTCTCTTCATCCAGCATGGCTACCAGCCAACGTACCGGTCGCACGAACCGCTCATTTTGCTTGCGCCAATACATGTTTTTGGGCCAGTAAATAGAAGAAATTTCTTTGGGAAGATTCTCCGCCAGAATTTCGCCCGCGCTCCGGCCTTTCCTGGTAATCCGTGCCGAAACGTATTCGCCTTTCGGCGTCATAATCTTTTCCAGCTGTGAAATATCTATGCCGGATTTCTTCGCAAAGGCCTGCGCCGCAGGTGTTGGCTGGCCATTTTTATACGCAACACTCGCCGAAGGCCCGTTTACTTGCTCTGTCAGGTCAGGTTGGGCGGCAGGTATTCCCGACGCAAGCACCGCCAAACGCCGAGGAGTGTCGAAATGCGTAACGTCGCTGGCCGCCAGACGTTCGCGGCCCAATAGCGCCATGATGCGTTCACGCAGCTCTCGCGAGGCCGCGTCAATCATCCGCGCCGGAATCTCTTCGCACCCGATTTCTAATAGAAAGTCTGGCATGCTTCAAACCCTGAGTCTCTCAAGCTAGGGTAATCAATATACGCGGACCATACCGCACCGATCACTAGCCCACGGGCAACAACTTCTCACGCATCTTTTTAGCCTTGCTGACAGGTTCGGGCTCGTCAGATGGCTCGGCTGCGGCGGACTCACTCTTCTGCTGGTCCACCCAAGCCTTCGCGATGCCCACGGCTAGCGCACGCACACGCGCGATTACGCCCACGCGCTCAGTTACTGAAATTGCGCCGCGTGCATCCAGAATGTTGAACAAATGTGAACACTTCAAACAGAGATCGTAGGCTGCGAGAATTGGCCAGGACTTGATGTTAGGTTGACTCGTAGCGACCTGTCCGCTATCTTCCGCGCCTGACATCTTTGCGTTCAAATCATTGACAATAGCCTTATGAAAACTCTGCATGCGTCCAAATTGCTCGATTAACCCCTGGCACTCTCTCTCGTAGAGCCGGAAATGCTCCCAGGTTTTCTCGACATCAGCGGCTTCAAAGTTGTAAACCGAGAACTGCTGCTCATCCGCCAGGCGCACATCGCCGTACTTCACTTCATGCCCGGTTTCGGGATCGCGTGCCCACACGATGTCGTAAATTGAATCGACGTCTTGTAGAAATGCACCAATGCGCTCCAACCCGTAAGTCAGTTCGGCAGAAATCGGGAATAAGTCCACGCCGCCGCATTGCTGGAAATATGTGAACTGCGTGATCTCCAATCCATCGAGCATCACCTGCCAGCCCACGCCCCAGGCGCTGAGTGTTGGCGCTTCCCAGTTGTCTTCTTCGAACTTGATATCGTGTTCGCGCAGGTCGATGCCGATCGCGCCCAACGACTCCAAATAAAGTTCCTGCACATTCTCCGGCGGAGGCTTCAGGATCACCTGCAACTGCATGTGCTTGAACAACCGGTTTGGATTCTCGCCATAGCGCCCGTCCGCCGGCCGCCGTGAAGGCTGCACATAGGCCACTTTATACGGTTTAGGCCCCAGCACGCGCAGAAACGTCTCCGGCGCCATTGTCCCCGCGCCCACTTCCACGTCATAAGGCTGTTGCAGCACGCACCCGCGCTCCGCCCAAAACGATTGCAGGCGCAGGATAAGTTCCTGAAAGGTCAGCGAATTGGGCTTGGAAGGATTCAAAAGATTATTCGGCAGCGAGAAACCAATAGGTGATTGTAATAGAAGCGGAGCCAAGTCGTCAGCCGAAGCTAAAACTCGGTACGTGCCGTTTGCGGCACCAGTACCTAAAACTCGCCCTTCTCCAGCATCCCAGCCGTGACCAACTTCTTCTCAATATGCCGCTGCAAGATTTGGGTCAGGAACTTTCTCAGATCGGCACCCTGCGATTTCGGCCATGCAAGCTCGACAAAACCCTCCACGGGAGCGCGAAACATTAACGCCGCCAGTGCCCGCGAGTCGCTGGAAATCTCGGACGACGCCAGCCGCTTATCCTCGGGACACATCAGCCCATCCGCTAGCGCATGAAAATATGCCCGGCCGCCGTTCAAGCTGCGCCCGCACACAATGCACTCCGTCAATTCGGGCAGAAAACCTACCAGCCGCGTCAGCCACAGATCAAAGTAAGTGACCGGCATCCATATTTCTGAGCCGGTCAAAACATGCAACACCGAAAGCGTCAGCCTGAAGATGGCGTCGTTGGCCTCACGATCCGGCAGCATCTCATCGAGCAACTCAGCCACATGAGCCAGCGCCACGGCGCGCGCATAGCTGACTTCGGTGGCCAGTGGAGACTCCAATACTTCACAAGCATCCAGCCGCGCCAACTCCTGCCGCTCGCGCACGTCGTAAAATGCGCGGACATAAGTCATGGGCTCCAGCGCCCCGCCAAAGCGCCGCTTCGACTTCTTGGCCGACCGTGCTACGCCGCGCACTTTGCCTTCCACGCGCGTAAACAGTGTGACCAGCAAATCGGCCTCGCGCAGCGGATAGGTGCGCAGAACGATTGCCTCCGACTCCGTCAGTGCCATGGAAACCCAGCAGGTGGAGGAATGATTGTAAACGCACAGGGGAAACCATGAAAAGGACCGCTACCGGCGCGTGAAAGCGCTGATTATGACTAACCTCTTCTTTTATTGCGAATCGGCATTCTTACACCCCATTCAGCTCGCATCTCCTCCAGCATTCCGCTTGCATCGGGCAGTTGATAGAATGGCGAACGTGGCATCCTACACTTCCCGGAACTACAGGAATCTGAAATCCATTATGCACAAGTCTCTGCTGCTTGCTTTAGTTATAGTTTTCTCTGTCGGAGTCTGCTTCTCTCAAACTATCGACGACTTTTCTCAGAGCCAGGGAACGCCATTGCAAGGCACAACGTCCCAGGGGACGGTGGATTGCTCCGATCCAACAATAGCGGGAAGCGCTCAATGCAGCGGTGCACAGGGGCAAAGATCGGGCGCGAACCTGGGGAATAACAATTCGTATTCGCCCACGCGCACACCCGTTTTAACAACACCTTATGGATTCAGCCCAGACCAGTACACCCCGAGCCGGCCGCCACTTAATCCATCGCAAATCTGGCGTCGTCCGCCCCCAACCAAACCAGAAACCGAGTTCGAACAAATGGTGGCAGACAGCGTTGGACGCCCTCTGCCATTATTCGGACAATCGTTGTTCGTGCAGGCGCCAAGCACTTTCGCTCCGGTGGACTGGATGGAAGTTCCGAGTGATTACGTCATCGGCCCAGGCGACGAACTACAGGTCAAGATTTGGGGCCAGGTTGAGGCCAATTTAAGAGTAATGGTGGACCGTTCTGGCCAGATTTATATCCCGCAGGTTGGAGAAATATCCGTTGCCGGTATCCACTACGGGGATCTGGAACAAGATCTGAAGCTCGAAATTTCGAAGATCTTCAAGAACTTCAAGGTTACGGCAAGCATTGGCCGGCTGCGCTCCATCCAGGTAATTGTCGTCGGCGATGCCCGCTACCCCGGGACCTATACCATCAGTTCACTAAGCACGCTGGTGAATGCGGTTTTTGCTTCCGGAGGCCCCACTCCACAAGGTTCGTTGCGCCACATCCAGGTCCGGCGAGACGGTAAGACCATCACAGATTTCGACTTCTACGACCTGCTGATCAAGGGCGACAAGTCTAAGGATGTGCGCCTTCAGTCCGGCGATGTCCTCTACATCCCTCATGTCGGTCCTTTGGTTGCCATCTCGGGATCGGTGAACTCACCCGCCATCTACGAAATGAAGAGCGACTCCACCCTCAACGACTTGATTGAGGTTGCCGGCAACCTGAGTACTGTGGCGGATACGAGCAAGATCACAATTGATCGGTTCGTGGATCACCAAGCTCGTAAAACTCTGGAATTTCCCTACGACCCCCAATCCCGCGCTCTCCCGATTGAAGACGGTGACGTCGTTCGAGTGTTCTCCATCGTTCCGCGATTTGAAGACACCGTAACCTTGCGGGGTAACGTGGCCAACCCTGGGCGTTATCCCTGGAAGCCCGGTATGAGGGTCCGTGACCTGATTCCGGATCCGCAGGCATTGCTTACTCGGCGCTACTGGCGCAATCGCGCCGCCATCGTCAATGGGAGCGCAACTGAATACCCTATTCCCACGGCCCCTCAACAGAACAACCGTACTCCTGCCGGTCAACAGCAATCCAATCGAACAACGCCCAACGGCACAACGCCGAATGGCGCAATGACCAATGGCACAACGACAAATGGCACCGCAACCTCTACGACTACAGATTCGACCCAAAATTACAATTCTTCCAATAATTTGCCCGAGGCCACAGGCTCCTCAGATCTGTCGGATGCGATCTACGCTCAGAGCCAGCAAAATCCTTCTGGAAACGACTCTTCACGATCTGCCAATCCTGCCTCCGGAAATCAACCGCCGACTCAGGCCTCAACGAATAATCCGAATAACCCCAACCCAAATACCGTGAGGGATATCGCAGACGACGTCCGGCGATATGCCCCGGAAATCAATTGGGATTACGCCATCATCCAGCGCGTCAATCCGATTGATCTCACGTCCAAGCTTGTTTGGATGAGCCCGCGGAAGGCGATCCTCGAACGCGATGAAGCAAGCAACCTGGAATTGCAGCCCGGCGACATCGTAACCATCTTCTCGCAGCGCGATATCACGGTCCCACAAACGGAGCGCTCTCAGTATGTGATCGTCGAGGGCGAAGTGGTGAGACCGGGGGTGTATAAACTCGAAACCAATGAAACGCTTCGCTCGGTTTTACAGCGAGCGGGTGGCCTGACCCCCGACGCCTATGTTTATGGTTCGCAATTCACCCGCGAATCGGCGCGGATCGATCAACAAAAGAGTTTGGACGAACTGGCGAATACCATGGAGGTACAAATCCGGCAGTCGGCCATGTCGGTGGCAGCTTCCGCCAACCCAGGAGACTTGCCTCAAATGCTGGCGGCACAGGAGGCAATTATCACCGAGCTCCGTAGCACACGCGCCAGCGGACGCGTCGCGCTCCCAGTTAAGCCTAAAGACAAGAGCTTCACCGATTATCCCGACATGTTGATGGAAGACAGCGATCGTCTGACTATTCCTCACACTCCTTCAACGGTCTCGGTTGTAGGCGATGTATACAATCCCGGATCGTTTATTTTCGAGCCTCGAAATACAACCGGGGCATATCTCGAAATAGCTGGCAAGGGAAAACCGCAATCGGATATGCACCACGCCTTCGTGCTGCGCGCCAATGGAATTGTGGTTGCCGCCAATAATGTCAACGGACTCTTCACCGGAACGAAGTTCGACCACATCCGCCTCTATCCCGGTGATCAGATCGTCGTGCCCTATAAGATACCGACGGGCGCTTTCGTCCGCGGGCTGCGCGACTGGACCCAGATTACTTCGCAACTGGCAATTACTGGCGCCGCGCTGGCTATCATCGCACCATGATCTTTGCCGACCAGCGATGGATCGGGGACCACGGCATCGGGCGTTTCGCGCGGCATGTGCTGGCCGATCTCGCTTATCGTCCTGTTCCCTTAGCCGGTCACCCAGCTGCGCCGCTGGATGTCTGGCGGCTCACGCGCGCACTACGCGAACTGACTCCCAACGACTTATTTTTTTCGCCGGGCTACAATTCTCCATTCTTCTGCCCGTCGCCTTTCGTCTTTACAATTCACGACCTCAGCCACATTTATTGTCCAGAAAATACCAGCCCACTGATTCAGCTCTATTATGCGACCATTGTGAAGCGAGCCTGTCACCGCGCCGCCAGCATCCTTACTGTTTCGGAATTTACGCGAGGACAGATCGTCGAGTGGTCCGGAGTACCGCCAGAGAAAGTGTCCAATGTGGGCTGCGGAGTTGACGACGCATATCGGCCCGAGGGTGATTCCTACGGCCTTCCCTTTCCTTACCTACTTTGTGTCAGCAATCGCAAGCGGCACAAGAACGAGTTCCGCGTAGTGGAAGCCTTTGCCCGCGCTGGCCTCGGAGCCGGTCTGCATTTGGTATTTACCGGCACTCCAACGGCAGAACTTGCAGCATGCCTCGAACAGCATGGTGTGGCGGCACGGGTACATTTCGCTGGCATAGTCCCGGAAGCGAAATTGCCGGCGCTCTACCGCGGCGCGGAAGCGCTGGTCTTCCCTTCCCTTTACGAAGGCTTCGGTCTCCCTTTGCTGGAAGCCATGGTTTGCGGCACGCCCGTCGTGACCTCCAACATTACCGCCATGCCCGAAGTCGCCGGAGGCGCTGCCCTGCTCGTGGATCCAACTTCGGTGGAGCAGATTAGCGCGGCGATGACGCAAGTTGTAACCGATACAGCAGTATGCCGGAGGCTTCGAGAAAAAGGGTTGGCACGGGCCGCCCAGTTTTCATGGGCGAGTACGGTCGTAAGAGTGCATGAATCACTTGAGGGACGACGTATTTCAATGAGATAAACTAGGCCGGGACCAAGGATAGCGCCTCCGTCTGGGAACGAGAAGTAGAGGTGGAGAGAGAAGCGATGACAGATGTCGATCGATCAGTTCGATTGCTACGTACCGAGGTGTTCTCAGCGCATTGGCCACTCGATGAGGAAATTCGTCAAGTCTCAGCGACATTGCCTTCACACAGTTTTCTAGCGAATCCGTCCGGGCAATACCTTTATGTTTACTTGACGCGTTTCGTAAGAGCACTGTCGGAGAAGCGTCTCGGCCGTCCCTTTGGTGACCTGTCTGTCCTCGACTGGGGATGTGGAAAGGGTCATGTAAGTAAACTCCTCCGGGATCTAGGCCCGAAGTCGCTTGATAGCTGCGATATTCTTTCTGAGCGTGAGGACTCGGCCTTCGGCCAGGAGGTCCCGCTTATCAAGCGGTTTGGCATTCAGGTCAGGCCTCTCGATCACGAATATATCTTGCCCTATCAGTCTGAGGCGTTCGACGTCCTGCTGAGCGTCGGGGTTTTGGAGCACGTTCCCAACGAGAGGGCTTCCCTTGCCGAGATCGCCCGCGTTTTGAAACCAGGGGGACTCTTCTTCTGCCTCTTCTACCCACAAGACTAGCCGGACGCAGCAAATCTGCCGCTGGATGGGCGACAACTATCACGACCGACTCTATACTGAAAACTACGTCAGGCAGCTGTTCGGCCAGACTGGTCTGGAGGTGCTTGACGTCTGGTATCGGCAGCTTCTGCCCAAGAATTCGGCTCACTACCCAGACTTCCGCTTATTCGAAAAGCTGGATCAGTTCATGACGGAGAATACGCCCCTGCGTTACTTCGCAACGAATATCGAGTGCGTAAGCACGAAGCCACGCTCAAGAGCTTGACAAATCCTCAAAGGGAACCACGGGCTTATTTGGCCCAGCACTGGTAGCTGACGCGGTAAGCCGTCGAAGTCAGCAATGGTGTTGGAGTTGTTCCATTGGTCCACGTAAACAGGTCGCTGGACGTGGAAGGAGTTTTATCTTTCATCACAGCCAGCCCGCTCCAGGTTCCCGTGCCGGCATCGCTTGCCTGGTAAAGGCACACCGGCTTGTTGGTTCCGTACGGGGAGGAATTGAAAGTCAAGGTGATCGTGCCCGTTCCGGAAGGGGATCCGGTCCCGGCAGTGGCGATGATCGTTCCCGCAGCATTCGTGGATCCGCTGTCTAGGGAACAGCCCGGAGTAGTTCCGCCGCCACTGGTGAAAGTGCAGGTTGGCGCCGTCCCCGCGGTCTTAATACTACCGACACTCATCTGCCGCCCTGTAGTGAGGTTCCCGGCCCGGTCAGACGTCAGGCCGACCAGCGGGATGACCGTGGTGCCCAGGGTCGTTCCGGGAAATAAGACCGGCCCGCCCGAGTTGGTGGAAGCTCCCGCCGATCCATACCATGTTGCAACCACGTTCTGCGAGACGCCGTTCCTGTTTTCAATCGTTACTTGAATCTGAGGGACGCTCGGGTGGCCGCCAGTAAATCTAATCGTCGGATTTGTGAAGACACCCTCCCCTGTGTAGGCATAGTTTATCGGCACGTTGAACGAGCAGTTCCCACTCTCATACTGAGCGCAAGCAACGTCAATAACCAACATTGCCGACCGATGGTTGCTATTCGGCCAACTTAGAATTAAGCGACCGTTTAGATCTCCGGCCACTGACGAAGATCCGCGGGGTTCGGCTACGACAATAGTCCGGTCCGCCGTGATGAACTTCGACCCGGTTTCAATCATGGGCATCGCAATCTGCTGCGTGGAAAATATATCGTTGTTCATCGTCGCAGGGAAATCGAAAGCTACCCAGGGTTCTACCGCGTAAAATCCGCCGGGGTCGATCCGGGGGATCGCTGTTCCTCCTGCGGAGGTTGTGGCAAAAACCTGTGCACTGCCTTGCGCGTAGACAACACCGGTAGCAGTAACGTGGATAGCATCAGGTTGAGGAGCGTACGATGCTTCCGCCATGATGTTTAGCCTGCTATGCGTCAGTTGTCCGGCTACCGTTAGGAATGATCCCGCCCCAGTCTGCATGTTCCCTTTCAGCGCAACGTCGGAGTGGTACAGTTGCGCCGAAGTGTCCACTAAGAGACCGATCTGAGCCGCTTCGACGTTGAACCATATGTCGACTTCACTGTATCCAAAGCTATTGGTCC
The DNA here is from genome assembly GCA_963818235.1 of uncultured Acidobacteriaceae bacterium. Lineage (GTDB taxonomy): Bacteria > Acidobacteriota > Terriglobia > Terriglobales > Acidobacteriaceae > Sulfotelmatobacter. The sequence continues at coordinate 2,510,587 of CAWFRI010000001.1, read as the reverse complement.
CCCCATTAACTAAAAGGTGAAGCCCGTTGGTATTCCCCGGTACTCCGTAACTTTGTCCCGAATATCCGACATGGACATTGTGTATATGGGTTCGTTCGGTATAAGCTTGCGTTCCTCCAATACACTTGCTGCCCAGCACCGTGCCGCCAATACACGCATTTTCCAGCAAGATGCCATTGCTGCCAGTTCCCGAATACGCCGTTGTCCCAGTGCAGCCCGACACTGTTACATCGTCCCACGTCGATCCTTCCAATGATCCCGAATGGACACAGTTGGTTGCCGCTGACGTGCCGACCACGGACAAGCCGCGGAGCGCCCCAGCTTTGGCGGTAGTGAATGGATTCATCTGCCACCGTATGCCATCGCCCGAACCTTTATAAGCCAGAATCGTCGCGTAGCTCCCCATTCCGATCAAGGACTGCGAGGGCTTGGTCATATGGATGGTTGTGGTATAGGAATAATTTCCGGCAGGAATCGCAACTACGCAGTTAAGACCGCAAGCCGCAAACGCGTCATTAATTTGCGCGCCAATATCCTTAGAACCCTCGGCCTTGATAGGAACCGTAACTTGAGAAGTAGCCAGGGCACTGTATAACAAAATTAGCGCACTGACCATATAAGTTTTCTTCATGAACGACCCATCTCGTTAGGGATAAATCATGTTCGGTAATTTCTCTGTGGCCCGGGAACCAGAAATTTCTGGGCGCACCCCCTTGTCGGTACCCCCGGCGCGCCCCGCTCTCTTAAGGCGAGGGGCAATGGATGGAGCTTTCGCGCAGAGAATAGCTAGAGCAAATACGGTGCCAACCGAGCTAAATACAATGTTGAAAATACCTGCGCAGGCGAGAGACGCCCAAAGACTTGCTGCTGCAATCATAAATGGCTGCCGACTAGTCAACGCCTCGCGGCGTAAATACAGCCACATTTTCACCATGAGAGTGCCGAAGAGTGCCAACCCGACGAAGCCGATATGCAAGACTAATGCCAGCGGCGTGTTATCGATAACCATCGGGAACAAGGGAAGAATCTTTTCATTTTGGACAATTCCGAGGCCAAACAACAGATCGGTCACACTGGTGTGGAGGAGAAGTTCGTAATAAAAACCCCATTGCTCAATTCGACTGATTAAAGACCCTGGATCTCGCAGATTATTAGTGTCGCCTACGGAAAAACCCAATCCGATTGCAATAGTGAGCATTCCCAAAGCAAAATACAGAAGCGGATAATAAAGACCTCTTCCTGGCTTCTTCCCAAAGGTCAGGACCAGGGCGTAAGTACAAACGCAGATAAATATCAAGTAAGAGAGCCGGGTCAGCGTGATGTAACACGCGATGGCTGAAACAATAAACACAAACGCTCCCTTAACGCGTTGGTTTCGGTACAGAGCAACCCCCAATGCGCCACACAAGCCGCAAAATATGCCAAAGTTCATGGAAGAGGTGAATAGGCTGAAAGCCCTAACCTGGTCAAAGAATTCCCAGCTAACTACGGTGAAAGACCCATCAGCGGTTTCTGTTTGTAGGATCGGCCGATTGGTGGCGTATTGGGCGAGACCTATGGCAGCGCAGACCCAAAAGGCCAACAGTGTATACCTTATCGTGACCCGTTCAGGCAGTGCGCCTCGGAAAGCCAGCAATGCGGGACCGATCAACAGCAGATAGTAAGCGTTGTACGACAGGAATACGTCTCCTAAAGTCATTCCTCGCGATTGAATCAGATGTGGAACGTCTGCCATCAGATAGACGATACAAATCAACCATAAACGTAAAGGAAGTTCCGCTCCGCGAATCCTAGGGAACAAAGAAGTACCGAGTGTCACCGCGAGCAAGAGCGTTATTTTAACGATGCTGTTGCCTCCAGCCAAAACGTGCCCGAGGAGAAGTAGCTGCAATTGGGGGATCGCCGCATCCAAGAGGGAAAGTAAGCAAATAATGAACACCACGAACGCGATCAGCCGATAGATAGAGAGATCCAAGAAGTTATTCATCTGTGAATTTCGTATCACCCCAGCTTTCCGAGAGATGCGGGAAACATCCTGCGATAGTCGCGAACCCCTGACCATACGCTTCTGCAGCGCGCAAACTGAAACTGCAGCATTCTTCGCCCGAAACGCACTGTCAAGAACACAAGCGATGCCAACAGGGGCGCCGGGGAATGAAGCCGCAATATGCGCAAGCCTGAGGCCGTGAAGTAACGATCCAAAATCAACTTATTCCCTCCCGTACTCGCATTCGCCTTGTGCAGCACACAGGAATCCGGAGCTGCGGCGAGCCGCCACCCTTTCTTGCGCAGACGCAGGCAGAATTCGGTTTCCTCCCAGTACAGGAAGAAGCCCTCATCGAGCAGACCTACATCTTTGATAGCCGCTCCGGCGATTAGAAGGCTGGCCCCGTAAAGTGCTTGAAACCATTTGTCCTCTCGTGGCACGAGGCTGTTGCGTACGTAGCCTATCCACAGATTCACTCGTGTACCCGCCCACGCCTGTACGGTCGAGGGCGAATCGGCGTAGTAGCAGACGGACGAGACCGCTCCGATGGATTTATCGTTTAGAACCTTTCCGACGAGCGCGGAAAGCGCATCCGGCGCAGGCTTGGTATCGTTATTCAGCAGCCATAGATAGTCGGCCCCATGCGCCAGGGCGTATCGGATTCCGATGTTATTACCGCCAGCGAAACCTAAGTTTGTCTCGCTCTTCAGAAGCAGAACATCGGGATGAGCACTGCGTATCCTCGCAACCGAATCATTAGTTGAACCGTTGTCGATCACGATCACGGTCAAGCTTGGATATCGACATTCTTTCAGCGCGGAAAGACACTCAATTGTGTCCTGCCACCCATTCCAATTGACGACAACGCAGCTCACTTTCGGATTCAAAACGAAAGGAGTTTCGGCGGACTGACTCTCCTTCATATCCCCTCTCGTTTTCCCATTCTTCCAGTCAGGCCATCCCAGGTTCCAAGCAGGAAATTTCGAAACTTACGCGCGCTGTCCCGTTCTCCGACAAAACATTTAATCGTTTCCCGAACGGAGTCGCTCATGGAGCGCACGACCCACCCAGGGAACACGCTAAAATACTTCCGATAAAGTGCAACTCGATTGCGCGACATATAGTATCGCCTGGTCGCACTATGATGCGTGGCGCAGAATCTGAATCCCAGAAGATTCTGGCTTTTATTCGTGTCGCCCGCGGCGTGAAGCAACACCGCCTCTCTAGAGTCGGCGATGAGGTAGCCGGCAGCTCGAATACGCAGGCAGTACTCGAAATCCACGCAGTCGATGAAATACTCGGACGCGAAGCCTCCAATTTTGTCGAAGATCCATACTGGCATCAATGCGCCCGAAGTTAGGGAAAACACCGGTCCGCCATCGCTGGCGCGACGAACCCGCGGTTCAGCCCCTGTTTTCGGATGCACGTATCTCGGGTGAATGGACCCCACACGCTCGCGACCGGGATGGTTTTCCCATGCCCGAAACAGCTTATCCACGAAACCATCAGTAATAGTGCTGTCCTGGTCGAAAAGGATCACCCAAGCGTACCCCGAGTTCTTGGCCCAGCGGATACCTTGATTCAGCGCCTCTGCGACTCCGACGTTCTCTTCGTTTTCGATCAGTTGAATGCCGCAAGATCGGCTCAGTGCGCGCAGCGCTTCAATCGCAGCAGCGTCAGAACCATTGTTTACTACAACCATGGCTTGAACTTGGCTTAGAACCTTGGGGATGCCCTCGACCATTTCGGCGCTGGGATGATAAGTTACAACCACCGCACAAACAGGTGCTGGTGTCGTTTCGCGCATCTTCATTCAGACTGATTTCCGCTTCCCCAAGAAATACTAGCAGAAGACCTATGCCCGGAAGCGTCTGGTACTGGCATTGCGCAGTGACATTCACGGCGACATCGGATTCCACGGACTTCCTGGCGAATCCAGAAGACCGGCTTTGCGCACGTTGTAGAATGGAAAGAAATATTCAATGAAGTCCACTCAACATTCCGGGGATTTGTGGAGCAATCGAATCTACCGTCTGACATGTTAACCCAAACGGCACCTACACATCCGGTCCCTCACTCGTTGCCACCGCGTTCGCTTGGTACGAAAATCATGCGCAGTGTGGTCTCTGGCGGTCTGCGTTATGTTTTGATCATGCCAATTCCATTCGTCATGACCCCACTCATCCTGCATCGGATTGGAGTCGCAGGTTATGGCACTTGGGCAGTTTTTCTGGCGATCAATGGACTTACATCCTTGGCAGACCTGGGTTTGGTCGGAACCGTAAGCAAATTCGTAGCCGAGTACTATGCCCGCCAGGATTTCTCTGCTTTGGCCCGCCTGTTGGGTTCGGGCCTCGCTTTATTCCTGCTGCTGGATCTGGTGATCGGGACGGCGGCGTGGGGCGCAAGTCCCTTGCTCGCGGCCAAACTGTTTCGCGGCAGCACAGTGCCAACCGCCGAACTGATCGTGCTATTGCGTTGTTTTCTGATCGTAATTGCCGCTAATATTCTGACTCAGCTTTTTGCCTCGGTGACGACTGGCCTGCAGCGCCTGGATCTCACTAATATGATCAGCGCGGCAAACGTCCTGCTGAGTGCGATCTTCAGCGCTTTTTTCCTTCTGCGCGGCGGTGGACTGCGCGGGCTGGTTTACGGTTATATCGTTTCGGCTATCGTAACAATCGCTATCTATCTCATCGTCGTCCGGATCCTATTACCTCAAGTTCGGCTGAATCCATTGCGCTTCAACTCGACTGAGGCTCGCAAAATGTTGAGTTATAGCCTTCGTCTATACATCACACAGGCAGCGGTGGTCGTGCATAACCAGGTGGAAAAAGTCTTCCTGGCAATGCTGGTGGGGGTCGATCCGGTGGGCTGGTACGATATTGCCAGTGACCTTGCCCTGAAGGTGCGTGGCTCCATCGGATTCATTTTAAGTCCAGTCCTGCCTGCCGCATCGGAACTAAACGCGCTAGGCGACGAATCGCGGTTGAAGGAACTCTATTATCGGACGCACAAATACTTGGCCGTTTTCGGCGTCCCAATTGTCTGCTTCGTCGCGGCTGTTTCCAACCGCTTCGTCACACTATGGATCGGACCAACTATGAGGATGATTGCACTTCCCCTCAGCATTCTGCTCGTAATCAACTTTCTGAATCTCACTACTGGTCCCGGATTTTTGATTCTTGCAGGAAAGGGAGATATGCAACCTGGCATTCAGTCCGCTCTACTCGGAGTCGTCATCAATGTAATTTTGAGCTTCGGACTGATTTATAAATTCGGTTTCGCAGGAGCGGTCTTAGGTACCTCGATATCCTTGACGGCTGCCTCGGTATATTTCATCCTGTTATTCCACCGCCGCACGAGGTACCCGGTCGTACGCGTTTTACGGGAAAGTTACTTGAAGCCCATTGTGTGTTCTTTGCTGGTGGAGACTGTCCTGCTGGCAATTCGTCCGACCGCAAACTTGACGTGGAGCGGAATCGCGCAGATAGGATTTGTATTTGGAACTGCTTATGCCCTCTTGATTCTGCTCAGTCGTTTTTTTGACGAATACGACTGGGACAAGGTTGAAACAATCTTGCCCGCGCTGCGGCGCGCAAGGAGGATTGGGCGAATTGCTTAATCGTGCCGCTCGATTTTTTCCAATTCTAAGAGAACTAAAATCCGAGCTTTCGGACGGCAGCACCATCTTGGAAGTCGGCTCCGGTTCGCTAGGACTTGGCGAGTTCTGGATTTCTGAATTTTTCGGATGCGATGTAACCTTTTCGTCGCGGCCGGTGAAGAATATGCGCGCGGTCCAGTGCTCAGGACACCAACTGCCGTTCAAAGACGGCTCTTTCGATGCGGTCGTCGTATCCGATGTAATGGAGCACGTCCCACCCTCACACCGCTCGGAAGTTGTCTTGGAAGTCTTACGCGTATCTCGCAGGTTGGCTATATTCGGCTATCCATGTGGGCAGGCCGCGTTCGAACTGGACCAAAAGATATATCGACATTACGAGAACCGCAATATTGCCCCTCCTATTTGGCTGCAAGAGCATATGCTCCATTCCTTTCCGGATGAACGTCTTCTAGTTGCACTACCAGCGGGATGGAGGGCTAGGGTAGTTCCCAACGAGAGTCTTAACTTTCACTACTGGATGATGAGAACGGAGATGCTACGGCTGTGGAACTATTTCTTCCGCGTCCTATTGCGGATTGCGCCGGGTTTCGTAGAACGATTTCTGCAATATGTGAATCGCGAACCTTCGTACCGGAAGATTTTTATTCTCACTCGCGAGTCAACGGAGTCGCATGCCTGAGTCGCTATTGTTCGATTCGCTGAGCGTGATTATTCCGACATACAATCGCGAGACAGTCTTGGCCAAGGCACTGGAAGGGTACCTCTCGCAAACGTCGCCGCATTTCATACATGAGTTGCTCGTCATCGACGACGGTTCCACCGATGGCACGGAGTCGATGGTACGGGGGTTCATCTCCCGGTCCATTTTTCCGATTCGTTATCTGCGCCAGCCCAATAAGGGTCCGGCAGCAGCGCGCAATCTTGGCATACGCGAAGCAGAGTCTCCTCTGCTGCTCTTCACCGATAGTGACATCATCCCGGACCGTGAATTGGTTAAGCGCCACGTCGAATCGCATCGCAGTAATCCGCAAATCACCGCAGCCTTTCTAGGTTATGTTACGTGGCCCCCGGAAATGAAGGTGTCGCCCTTTATGCGGTGGTACGGTGAAAGCAGATTGTTCTTCTACGACCAATTGCGCCCCAAGTGCGAAGCGAGTTTTCATTATTTCTATACTTGCAATCTGAGTCTAAAGAAGGAGTTCGTTCGAAGCTGTGGGCAGTTCGACGAGAAATTCAAGACAGCTGCGTTCGAAGATATTGAACTCGGGCACCGGCTGAGCAAGAGGGGATTGCGACTCTGGTATAACGCAGAAGCAACGGGTTATCACTACCAAATCTTTTCCTTCAAGGACGCCTGCCGGAAGAACTTGGGCAACAGCATGGCATCCGAGTTATTCTATGGCACGGAAGCTGGACGGCGGATTCTATTCGAGAGGCAAGAAAAAAGATCTCGAATAGGGCACCCGATCGCGAGGGGGCTGGCCGCTGCGATTGCTTTGGTACTATCTCCTCTTCGCCTGCTTGTGGATTCCTCCCTTCCTTTGCCCGCACTCGTCTATCAGCTGTTTTTCTGGGATTCAACACGCCAACGTCGAAAGCGGTCCCAATCACCGGCACCCACAGCCAGCACCGGCACGACGGTATCAAGCTAAAGGATTGTAGAGCCCCAAGAACCAGCTTCCGTCTGGTCTGTGCTTGAGCCCGGTACGCGGATCAAAGAAACACAGATATTTCATTTTCAATAAAAACCTGCCCGTAGCCGTGCCCCCGGATTTGTCTGTCGCGACAGCTGCCCGTTTAATTCGCACCACCAGGCGGAACGGCCGATTGCCGGAGAAGGGTATATGCATGCAGGTTGGCATTCTGCTTCGGCGAATTAGGTACCAGCACGATATACGGCACCACATCTTCCGAGAATTGATTCCGTATCGTGACATTGGCAAATCCCGGGGCGTGGTCTCCCACGACGACAAAAACCGTGGGGCGAGCGAGCTTCGAAATGGCTGTTTGGGCTACGGACTGATGGACGTTGGCAACCAGTTGATACCACGAGCAAAAAGCCGGCATCTGAGAAAGCATTGGGGTGAGCGAGCAAGGCTGCGGAGTTGGAAGCGGAGCTGGTGTGGGCACCGGAAGGTGAGAGTTCAACGTGACCCAGTACACAAAATCCGGCTTCGAGTCGTGCTGGCCAAGCCGGCTTCCAATCCACTGGGCCACCGCCGCATCGCAGGTCCCAGTAAACGCCCCCACACAATCTGGCAACCCGTCCTGCCGGAATCGATCTCGGAACCATTCTTCCTGGAATCCGATACTGCCGTACCAAGTCGACCGGTGAAACATCTGTCCAACCATGCCGTGCAAAGCGATGGTTCGATAGCCTCGCGCAGCTAGCCGGTTGGGAAGGCAGTCTTGCAACTCCTGCGCAGTAGCGTCGAGCAGATGAAAGCCAATCCTGCTGTCGCATAGTTCCCGTGCTTCCCCTGGCACCGTCGGTCCATAGAAAGGGACCGTACCCTGTAGAACTTTGTAGCTGGCCAGCAAGTCCGGCTGGAAGTAAGGCCGGGTCAGCGAATCACGAAGAGTTGAATCGGTCGCGGAACCCCAAGACTCGACTAAAACCAGGACCAAGTTCGGCGGTCCCTGATCGTATTTATCTTCTTTTTTATCGTTAGTAAGTCCGGCGTAATGGATAGCTGCGTCCGAGGCGCTCGCAACAAAAGATGGTTCCGTCTTGGAAGCGAGCACTTTGCCACGAACCTCGATGCTCTTAGCCTCATTGCGCATCAGTCGAACCAACGGGATGCGAGATACCCACACTTTGCTAAAGAAGCTGGACTTCACTGAGTCCCCAGGCAAAATCAATCGAAAGGGGTTCGGCAGCCTGCCGGTTTCGCGAACCACGGACACAACATCGGCGGATACTGCTCCTGTCATAAAGACAACCAGGCATCCCGCCGCAATCCAGCGATCCGTCCCTCGGATTCTTGCGACCGGAAGTCGAGCGGCGATAAGTGCAGTCAGCAGCGCAAGGAGAGCCACCACTAGCACGAGAATGACTCTTCTCCCCGAAAGAAGGAGAAGAAAGCTGGAACTCCGCAGGCAGTCGGCAGGAGAGAGATAAAAGGTTTGACTCACTCCGCAAATCAGGTCCGCAGCTATGACCAAAAAAAGTAATATCCCCGAATAAATTCGAGGTACAAAAAGTGCAAGCAAGCCGACTGCGGCATATTCAATGCAGAAAACACCGTTGCGCATTAGCCCGAGCATGGGACTCGCGGCCCAGAAGGGGAGATTCGCCAAGATTGCATAGAAGACAACAAAAAAAACTACAGTGGATAGACGGCCCGCAAGCAATTTTCCCAAGATCTCGTCTGCCTCCTAAAAACCTTCCGGAACCGCCACAGCAGGTGTGCGAGCAAGTATATAGCAACCAACCCCGATTCGATAGAGACATTCTAGTGTCGCGTCACAGAGACTAAACCTAAGGCCTGGCGTGCCCGAAATATGGATAGCGATGAGCTACTTTACACTGCCGATTTAGGCGAAACGTGGGAAGTTTTGCGGCGCGCGTAAATCAATCCAGCGCTAACGCCTAGAACCTGCGCGCAGGCCCGCAAGGCGAGTAGCAGCGGTGAGAGCAATCCCACTACCGGATCCTTCCTCATCGCCCGGAGCGCGAAGGGCAGCGTACTCACCAGAAATGCGGCCAGCACAATCGCCGAAACAGGCACCGGGGGCCTCAGCACCACGTCGACACCCAAGGCAAGCACCAGTGCCGGCGCGAATAGAAGCTGGAGCTTCATGAGCTGCGGCGTGTGGCTGTCCTTCACCGCCTTGCTGGGATTCTTACGAACGGCCAGCACGCGCCAGAAAGCGAATTTGTATTTCTTCTTCAGATACCACTGGAGAGTATCCGGGTGCATGTGGTAGACAATCGCTTTGGGAGCGAATATCATCTTCCAGCGACGCGCCGACATACGATAGGAAAGCTCAATATCCTCGGCGCAGGCCATCGGAAAGGAGGTATCGTAACCGTCTATTTCAAGGAATCGATCGCGACGAAACGCGGCGGAATATGTGTCGACAAAATCGATGCAATCGAGACCTGCCATCCGGCGATAGCGATCCTCGTACTCGATCTGCACGAAACGCGCAATCAAACGCCTTTGGTGTGTGCGATAGATTCCTTTTGCTCCAACCACTTCTGGATCTGCGAAGGGTTCGAGCATGGAGGCCAGCCATTCCGGCGTGGGCACGCAATCGTCGTCGGTGAAGAGGATAATCGCACCGCGAGCTTCAAAGGCGCCGCGATTGCGCGCGCCGGCGGGTCCGACATTCGCCTGGGTAATGAGGCGAACATCAGGGTATCGCCCCACCATGTCAACCGTATTGTCGGTTGAGCCGTCATCGACGACTAGGATTTCTGCCTCGCGTCCCGCTGTCTGCTTCAGAAGTGCATCGAGACAGTTACCGATGCGGTAACCGCCGTTGAAGGTAGGAACGATGATCGATATGAAATTGGCTTCTATAGACACTTCGCTGGCTGTTTTTGTGCTAGACGGGCGAGATCGATTCACACTCGCCCAAATTTTTCGACACAATAAAGCGAGAGCGGCTTCAGTCGCCGCCCTGGGGACTCGTGACGGGTGCTATGCTATCGCGGCTTGGCGGTCTCTGCGGCGTCTCAGTTTTTTGGTGCTGACTGCCGCGCAACAAATACTTCGATAACGTAATAAATCCCTTGAGATTGCGTTGCAGTTCACGACGGTCTTTCAGCGACTGCTTGAGCTTGTAGAAAAGATAAGACGGATTGAGATAGAAGCTGCGCCGCGCCCGATCGCAGAAGCTTACCAACTGCTCGTGCGTGATGTTGGGTAAAGTGACGACGCTATTGTGGAGGCCATCTTTAGTCAGCCACGCACTCCAGTCTTCGATCTGAATGTAATCCCGCTTCTTGGCTTCTTCGTACGCGGTCGTACCCGGGTAGACCATGATGGGGAAAAATTGGGCCGTGTCCGGCTGCACTTTCTTGGCGAAGCCCAGAGTCTTCTCCATACTGGCCGGCGTTTCATTCAGATTGCCGACCATGAAGCAGCCGTGCACCATGATGCCGGAGTCCTGGCAGATGCGGACAAAACGATGGGCCTCGTCGTGATACTTCGCGTCGCGGCGGTCATCGTTATTCTTCTTCATCCCGTTAATCACTTCCACGTCACCGCTTTCGAACCCGACGCAGAATAGACGGGCACCAGCCTTGTGCAGCGTTGAAAGAAGTTCGCTTTCGGCACCGATATCGGCGCGGCAATTGGCGTCGAACGGGAGTTTGTTATTGCGCCGGATCAGCTCTCTGGCCAGCTCCAAAGTTCGCGGCTTGCTGATGATAAAAGTATCGTCCTCCAGCATGACCGTCTTTATCTCGGGCATCTCGCGGGATACGAAATCGAACTCGTCGGCTACATTCGCCACTGAACGGTAGCGCATGGTGTGCCCGCTGAAGGTCTGGGGATAAACGCAGAAGGAGCAATGATACGGGCATCCGCGGCTGGTGTCGAAGACCACCAGCGGCCACAACGAGTGGCCGTAGAAGTAATCTGGCGTGTGCAGAAATCGTTTATAGACCTCCGACACGAACGGCAGTTCATCGAGATTTTTGATGGCTTCGCGCGGCTTATTGGTTACGATTTCGCCCGTGCCGGCGCGGCGCCATACCAGACCATCCACTGTAGAAAGATCAGCGCCACAGGCCTTCGCTTCCAGCCAGTCGCGCACGGTGTATTCGTACTCGCGCAAGGCGACAGCGTCCAGCGAGGCTGACATGGCGAGTGTCTCTTTAGGGAGAGATGAGACGTGCCGTCCGACCAGCAACACATGCAAAGCAGGCCTCGCAGCCGTAAGGGCTTCGATGACACTGACATCGTTGAGAATGCTGGGCGTGGAAGTGTCGGAGATTACCGCCTCGATGTTCTTAGCGGCGATGCGGTCGATGACCGCCTGCACCGAATAACCGGCAGCCGGCGCATCGACAAAATCCACGTCATGACCACTCTTAATTGCGACCCCAGCGGCGTGTGCCAGCCACTTGGGGTAATACAGTGTTCCACTCTTGGTAACCGCAGGACTGCGCTGCTCGCGGGAAAAACGCGGGTGAAAGGGTGGATTCAAAAACAAGACACGCATATACGGTGGAGTATATCAGAGCCTGTCGCAAATGCTGAGGAATAGGAGATCAGGTTCGTAACTACTGAAATTCAGGTTTTCGCCCGATGTTTTTCCGCGGACGCGTGTGGCAGCACACCGTCACAGCGGGTCTTTTTCCTTCTTCAAACCTCGTTTGATCGCGTTCAAGCGCTCGCGATTCTCCGGCACTTCGAAAGCTCGAGCCGACCTTTCCCGCAGAAATACATAAAACACGGCAGCAAAGAAACCAAGAATCGTCGTTCCAATCACAATCAGAATTCGGGGCGGAAACGACTTCTTATCGGGAGGCACGGCGACATCCACCACTTGAATGATTGAGCCCTCCCGCGCTTCATCGAGTTTGGCGATTTCGAACTCCTTCGCCAAGAGCTCGAACACGGTCTCTTTGTACTTGAGATCGCGATAACGGCGTAGGTATTCCATCCCTGCCTCTGTTACTTTTCCCTTGGAAAGATTCAGATCCGAGGAGTCGTCTAACTGCGATCCCCCGAGCCGCCCGAGCTGCGCTTGGAGTGCAGCAAGTTCCTGCTTGGCGAGAATCAGTTCAGGATTGTCGTCGGTCGCAAAAGATCGCATGCCCTCTATCTGCACCTGCTTGGCCACAACCTGGCCACGCAAAATGGCGGCGGATTCGATCAGTGCTCGTGCCTGACTGTCAATCTGCAGGACGCCAGTGGCTTGTTGAGTCTTTGCCATGGCCTCTTCAGCCTCGGTCAGGCTATCCTTAGCCTGCGCCAGTTGCTGTTCGAAAAACAGACGTCGTCGCGCGGCTTCGGTGATCGCCAGCGAGGCGGAAAGTTTTCGGAATTCTTCCACATAGCCGTTAGCCAGTTCGGCGGCCCGCTTGGCTTCTCCATCCTCGATCGTGAGGCGAATCAGCCCGTCTTTGCTTCCGGCAACCGCGGTGGTGCGGTGCTCGAGTTCTTTTCGCGCGCTCGACATGCGCTTTGCATGATACTCGCGCATCAATCCAAACCGATTGATCATCGCATCTTCGACCGTCCGGCTGGTCAACAAGGAGACGTACATGTCGTTCGGGTTCTTGAGACCAAGGCTGCCCCCGGCAAGCGCTCCCAGCGCTCCCAACGCTCCTCCGATTTGCCCGGTTAGCATTGAGCTAATGGACGAATTTTGTTGGGGGGGGAGTAGCACGATTTTCGCTTCGTATCGAATCGGCAGTAGGAAGGAAACGACCAGCGCCAGCAGAAAAGCGCCCAGCACAAAACGAATGACAAAACGCTTGCGCTCCACGAGGAGCACGATGATATCGAGCAAAGAAATCTCGGTTTCCTCGTCAAACCGCCTTGTGGTTTGTTCGATTCCTTCATCAACGATCGCTTCGGGTTGGGGTTCAGTTCGAATCATCGTATTCGCGCATTTGCGACTTTACTATTATGATAACCCTGCTGAGAGTGATTCTATCAAAGGCCCCGTGGGATTGAACCTGCATTGTAAAACCAAGTGCTCTTATCCTTATCGTAACTTCTGTTCAGATGTCGACGTAGGCTCACTTTGTGCTAGTTTGAATAATTTCAACTCCGCTAACTGGTAAGGCCTGGAACGCTGGAAATACAATTGTGAGTAAAAGTGCATCTCACCAAACCAAACGGGCCCGATGCACCCGTTCGTCGGAAAGGCGTGAATGAGGTTTTTTAAGCTGGCTGTCGGCCAATGGAATGCCGCATGCTGGCACGAAGAGTTCGGAGTAGCTTCGTGGGTTCTGGTGGTGCTGATGGTCGGCTGCAGTCTCATTGCCAAGGCACAGACCCCTACTGATGAGAAGCAGCCCGCTATCCCGTCCTCAATACCCTCGGAGAACTCTCTCGACCTTGCGCTGCCCCCGGTTGATTTGAAGTCGCTGCCGCGCAATCTTTTTGTGGATCAGAAGAATTTCTGGTTCGCTCCGTTCCACATGACCACGGCGCAGTGGCAATGGACTGTCCCATTGGCCTTTACCGGCGCAGCCCTGGTGGCCAGCGACACAGCCATAGAAAAGCACGTTCCCACAAACCCCTCGACGGTTTCGCACGCGGTTACTGCTTCCAATGCCGGACTCGCTGCGATGGCCGGTATTGGCGGAGGAATGTTCTTATTGGGACATTTTGCGCACAACGATCAAGAGCGCGAAACTGGCATCCTGAGTGGAGAAGCAGGCATCGACGCATTCCTGGATACCGAAGTCTTAGCCTATGCCTTCGGTCGCGACCGCCCTTATACCGGCAACGGCCGTGGACAATTTTTTCAGGGTAGCGACTCTTTTCCTTCGCAACATGCTGCCATCAGCTGGGCCATAGCTAGTGTGATTGCGCATGAGTATCCCGGCCCACTGACCGAGTTGCTGGCCTACGGTATGGCAGGTGCAGTGAGCGCGGCACGGGTTGCCGGGCAGAAGCACTTCGCATCGGATGTGGTCGTCGGTAGCGCGCTCGGCTGGTATATCGGCCGGCAAGTCTTTCGCTCCCACTCTCAGTACAGCGATACCGAAATCGCGAAATGGGGTACCTTCCGCAAGGATGAAAAAGAAGATAACGGCCGTGAGGCGCGGAACATGGGGTCGCCATACGTGCCGCTGGATAGCTGGATCTATCCTGCAATGGATCGTTTGACCGCGCTTGGGTACATTCATACCGGTTTCGCCGATATGCGCCCATGGACGCGTATGGAATGTGCGCGGCAAGTGAAGGAGTCCGGGGATCGCGTTGCCGAAGACGAAATTCCGGAGGGCGAAGCAGAGCGGCTTTCCGCCGCCTTAACGAAGGAATTCGCCCGGGAAATCGATTTGCTCGCTGGCGGAGACAATGCTGAACTGCGCCTGGAATCGGCATATATCCGCGGCACTGAGATAACGGGCAAACCACTGACTGACGGCGATCATTTTGGACAGACAATCGTCAATGACTTCGGGCGTCCCGAGGAACAAGGCTTCAATGACGTTACCGGGTTGTCGGGATGGGGAACCTATGGTCCACTGGCCATCTACGTGCGCGGCGAATATCAGCATTCCCCCACCGCGCCTGCTCTGTCGCTGGCGGCTCGCCAAGCCATATCTGTAGCCGATTTCAGCCGCATCGGCTTGCCTTCCGGCACAATCGTTCCTGTTCCGCCCGACACGCCTGTCTCCGCATTCAACGAAGGCCGATTCCTCGACACGTATGTAGCTTTGAATCTTTCCGACTGGCAGCTCTCCTATGGAAACCAGAGCCTATGGTGGGGGCCGTCTCAGGGTGGGCCCATGATGTTCAGCGACAACGCTGCGCCAATCCGGATGTTTCGGGTCAATCGGGTCACCCCTTTTACACTTCCGAGCGTCTTAGGATTGCTGGGACCGATGCGACTGGAGGCCTTCATCGGACAGTACTCAGGTTACGAATTCGTGGATGCTCCCGCCGGGCTCATCGGAAAATACGGCCAATCGCTGAATCCCCAGCCCATTGTTCACGGCGAGAGAATCAGTTTTAAACCAACCTCCAACCTTGAAATTGGCCTCTCGCGCACCACCGACTACGGTGGGCCCGGATACCCTTTGACCCTCCACTCATTCCTAAGGAGTGTATTCTCCACCAGTAACACATTCGCAGGTAATGCCAATAAACCTGGAGCTCGCCGATCCGGAGTGGACTTTAGTTATCGAATTCCCGGGTTGCGAGACGGAATGACCTTTTACGCGGAGGGCCTGGCCGAACATGACGAAATTACTCCGGTCATAGGGCCTGACGTCGCGGCTTGGCTGGCAGGAATATACGTTCCACGGCTACCCAAGATACCCAAACTGGATTTCCGCGTCGAGGGCGGCTACACCGATCCTCCGAACAGCGGGGGCGACGTCGCCCACGGCGCCTTTTACTGGGATGCGGCTTGGATCACCGGTTTTCAGAATGCCGGTCATCTGATGGGCAGCTGGATGGGGCGCCAGGGGCAGGGTGCTCAGGCATGGACCACGTACTGGCTCACTCCACGCAACAAGCTTCAGTTTGGATTCCGGCACCAGAAGGTCAGCGAGCAGTTTATTCCGAATGGCGGCACATTGGCCGACGTGAGTGTGCGCGCGGAGTTTTGGCCACGACCCAGTTTCAGCTTATCCGCCTCCGTGCAATACGAGGCGTGGAATTTTCCAATTATAGCGACCACTCGGCAGTCCGACGTGACCTCTGCGGTGCAGTTTTCCTTTTGGCCCAAGGGACTTTCAAGGAAGAACTCGGGACAATGATTTCTAAAACTGTCCTTTAAGGTCGGCACCGCCCTAGCATCCGAGACGCCATAATTCGGATCAAAACGATCCGCAAAAAAATATCGCCGAAACGAAACATTCGCCTTAGACTCGGGTTGATGCCAACAGCTACCCCATGAGTAAGCATCTAAAGTCGAACCAAAAAATGTAATCTAAGGGACTGGACAAAAATGGTAGAGATAGGTTGATAATGTCTCTACGTTTAGCAGGGGGGGCAGAAGTGAGCATGTATGATTCGCAGTCGCCTTAGTTTTGCGCGTTTGTATTTAAAAGTAGTGACGCTGCTGTTGCCGGCGTGTGCCTATTTTATTGCTGTGAAGGTGCGCTTCGGCTTCAACTTCTTGTTCTCGCGGACTCCTCCGGGCGGCCTGCCTTCCTACTGGAGCATTCTTCTTCTCACGACAATTGTGTGGGCGATCGCCGCCGAAGAATCAGGACTGTGGAATGTGGAGCAGTTGTACGCTCCCGGAGGAAAAAGCCGCCGACTGCTGGAAGCGCTGGCATTTACCTACGCAGTGGTGATGGCGGCTGGATTTTTGTATCGACAAGCCAGCTACTCACGGCTCGTCATCGGCATCAGCGCGGTAGCTTTATTCGTTCTGGCAACGGCTGTCCGGGTTGGGTTCCGGGTCTTTCTGGAGATGTTGCGGAAAGATGGCAGAAACGAAGTCAAGATTCTAGTGGTGGGAACAGACCGCTTCGCTCGGCGAGTGGGGACTTCCCTGTTGCACGGTGAGGTGCTGCCTTGCAGAGTTATGGGGTTTGTGCGCCTTCCTGATCAGGAGATCGCCGTAGATGGGCCCGTCTACGAACTGGATCAGATTCCCGTATTCTCCAACGGAAATTCCATCAACGATATTATTATCGCCCTCCCGGCAGCGCGGCTCAGCGAAGTTCAGAAGATTGCGCCCGTGCTGGAAAAGCTCTGCGTTCCCACCCGTGTGGTAATCGACTTGGGTGAAGGAATTGTCCTGCGCGAACGCCTGATCGATCTCGGCGGAATTCATATGCTCGACCTCCGTCCAACTTTGGCGGAAACTGGCTCCTATTTGTTTCAAAAGCGCATTTTTGATGTCGGCTTTTCGGTTCTGATTTTGTTGCTCACGCTACCCATCACACTGCTCATTGCCTTGACCATAAAACTGGGAAGTCGTGGGTCCGTTTTCTTCGTTCAGGATCGTGTGGGTTTGAACGGCCGAGTGTTCCGGATGTTCAAGTTTCGCACCATGCGCGTCGGCAGCCGGGAAGAGGGAGACACTCGCTGGACATCGGACAACGATCCGCGGCGAACCGCGGTCGGCACCTTTCTGCGCAAGACGAACCTCGACGAGTTGCCTCAGTTTCTCAATGTCCTTTGGGGTGACATGAGTATTGTGGGCCCGCGACCGGAGCGGCCTTATTTTGTGGAACGCTTTCTGGAAGAATTCGACCGCTATAACTCCCGGCACATGTTCAAGGCAGGAATCACCGGATGGGCTCAAGTGAACGGCTGGCGCGGTGACACTTCGATCGCCAAACGCGTGGAATACGACCTGTACTACCTCCGCAACTGGAGTCTTACTTTTGACCTGCAAATTATCAGTCTGACCCTGCTCCGTCTTTTCACCAGCAAGAATGCCTACTAAGGCAGGCGGTTTACCGGGCTTGAGCTGGTGTCGAGAAATTTGGTGCGCGAGCATCTTACTGGTAACGATCGCGTTGCTTTTTCCGGCAGGAGCGTACGCTCAGTCGCTCATCTCAGCGTGCGAGACAACCAGCGATGACACGGGCAACTGTCCGATCTCTATTATTCCAACCCGCATTCCGCTGGCTGATCATCTGGCCGTTTACGACGACCTCATACAAAACTCGCTGTCGCAGGCATCAAGCCCAGCTAGTGAACATTCCTTTCCCGACGTACAAATCCACTCGATTGGCAACGAGGGCTTTCATTGGAGCCGCGCTCTCACTGAATCGTTCACCTTCCTTCTGATTGAGCAGGCTTATGTTGTGCACACCGACTTCCGATGGGTGGTATCGGAAAACGGAATTCCATTTAACCACTACTGGCGAGATTACAAGCAGTCGCTCTCCGAATGGACTCAGTCAGGCTGGGACGACGGCGACCCCAATTGGTTTGGATATATCGGCCATCCCATTCAAGGAGCCCTCACTGGATTCATCCAAATCCAGAATGATCCCAAATCTAAGAAACTCGAGTTCTCCAAAACTAAGGCTTATTGGAAGAGCCGCCTGAAAGCTGCCCTGTGGAATGCCGTTTACAGCACACAGTGGAACCTCGGCCCTTTAAGCGAGGTCACAGTCGAAAAGTACGGTTCGAAGGACAGGCAACCGTGGAACGCGAACGGATCATTTCCCTGCAACACCAACCATTGCTATACCGGCGTTGGCCAAATTGACGTTGTAATGACGCCGTTGGGCGGCATGGGCTGGCTGATAGGCGAAGACTTCCTGGATAAAAAGGTCGTGCGCCGGGTAGAGGAATCGACACAGAACCGTCTATTAATCGACACTGTCCGGGTTGCCCTAAATCCCATCCGCGCTGGAGCCAATATGCTTCATGGGGAGCATCCCTGGTATCGGGCTTCGCGCGATGATGGGGGAATGAGCTTCCTGCCCACCCAGAAAACTCCTGTTCCCACCGACGATACGAAAACGCCGCTTCCCAACCATGGCAATTTGTTTTTCGGATATTCTCACACCGGCCCTTCCCACTGCGAAGTGGTGATCAATGGCGCCGCAACCATCTGCGATCCTCTTTCCAGCGTAAGCTCAAACCTCAGCGGCTGGGACACGTCGGTCGAGAAAATGTACCTTCGCTATTTTGGCGCGGTTGCCGATTTCAGCGGACAATACGGCGGCGGCGGCCAGAGTAATTTCTTATTCGGTATTCGCGGCGGCGCTTCCATTGGAAGATTTCGTCCTTTCGCCCACGCTATGATCGGAGCCATGCGTGAACATGGAAACACCTTGGCGGGCTCGATGTCAGATACAAATTTTGCCGAAGACCTGGGGCTGGGCCTCGATTTCCGGCTGCTGCGCCGGCTGAGTTGGCGCAATCAAGTGGACTCGCTCAAGACCGGGTCACCTGAATTCCAGCGGCGCAACCTTCGTCTGTCTTCCGGATTCGCAGTGCGGTTTTAGTGCATCTTAAGCGCTATGAAAGCGCCGCTTTTTGTTTTCTTCCAAGCTTGCAAGAAAATAAGACCGCAGTTAATAAAGGCTATGCTGAGGATGCTCCTTCCTCTCGTTGCCCTCCCCGCATTCACCCAAGATCTGCCTCCAACCAGTCATCCAGGAACTCTGGACTTCAACGTTTGGGCGGCGGGAGAAACCGGGGAAGAAAACACTAACTCGTTTGCAGAGGCGCAAATCTGGTCTGCCGGCCTTTCTGCCGGTTGGGTAATTACCGGCCAACATCTGGGTGGTTGGCGGCGCGGCAACCTTGAATATGCTTTTGATGTGATACCGGTGTTCGAAACTTACGGAAATCAACGCATTCATGGCTTCGGCGTCGATCCCATGATTTTGCGATGGAACTCTGCGCTTCACAATTCCCGCATTTCGCCTTATATCGAATTGGCGGGGGGCGCAGTCATCACGCCTTCGAATCTTCCGCCCGGAAATACATCCAGTTTCAACTTCACGCCGAAGGGTGGTGTGGGAATCTACTTACGAACACGAAAACGCCAGGCGTTCGACATCGGCTTTCGCTGGTCGCACATCTCCAATGCGAACCTTGGCATCCAGAATCCGGAATTCAATGGGCTACAACTCAGCCTGGCCTATCATTGGTACAAAGAGTCACATCGTGAGCAGACGCCAGGGACTGATTAGCTGCAGTTGCCTTCTTCGTCCCGGCTTTCGTTACTCCGACAACTCAACAGGCCCTCCACGCCTCTAATTGGAATTGCCAGCGTACGGAGGCCTTTTGTCTATTCCCATTGAAGATTACGCGATGATCGGCGATTGCCACACCGCCGCGCTCGTATCGAAACAGGGCTCCATCGATTGGCTCTGTTTGCCACATTTTGATTCCGGCGCCTGTTTCGCCTCCCTGCTGGGAACGGCGGAGAATGGACATTGGTCGATTACACCCGCGGAGCCTGTTCGCTCGATCCGCCGCTGCTATCGCAAAGGCACTTTAATTCTCGAAACCGAGTTTGATACCGAGAATGGATCGGTGAAAGTAATAGATTGTATGATGCCGCGCACCGATAATCCTGCGCTGGCTCGCATGGTAGTCGGCACCAGAGGCCGGGTCGAAATGAATATGGAATTCGTCATTCGTTTCGACTACGGCTCCGTCGTACCTTGGGTCCGCCATACCGATCACGGAATCTCTGCACTTGCAGGGCCGGACATGATCAGCCTGCGCACCGATGTACCGTTGCGCGGTGAAAACTTCAAAACGTTCGCCACGTTTACAGTTGCGGAGGGACAAAAGATCCCTTTCGATCTCACATGGTATGCATCGCATAAGGACGAGCCCTCGCCGCTGAATGTCGAACAAGCGATCCAGGAAACCGATGACTGGTGGCGTGAATGGTCGGGTCGCTGCTCCTACCAGGGCAAATATCGCGACGCCGTGTTGCGCTCTCTGATTACGCTGAAAGGCCTGACGTTTCTTCCAACGGGCGGGATCGTGGCGGCGCCCACAACTTCGCTTCCCGAGTTGCTGGGCGGAGTCAGGAACTGGGACTACCGGTTTTGCTGGGTGCGCGATGCAACTCTGACGCTGCAGTCTCTATTGAATGCCGGCTATTTGGAAGAGGCGCGCGAGTGGCGCGAATGGCTTTTGCGCGCGGTCGCCGGGAGTCCCTCGGAACTTAACATTCTTTATGGCCTTCACGGAGAACGACGGCTTACGGAGCTGGAACTACCCTGGTTGGAGGGATACGAGAAGTCGGTTCCGGTGAGAACTGGAAATGCGGCCTACAAACAGTATCAGTTGGATATTTTTGGTGAAGTTGCCAGCACGCTATTTCTAGCGCGCGAGGCAGGGCTTGGACCGGCCAAGCATTCGCGGCACGAGATCGCTCTGGCGATGCTCGAATTCCTCGAGACCGGGTGGGAGCAGCCTGACGACGGGATTTGGGAGATGCGCGGACCGCGCAGACATTTTGTGCACTCCAAGATGATGGCCTGGGTTGCGGTCGATCGTCTGATACGCTCCGCCGAATTGGGCCGGTTCCAAACCGACGTTCCGCGCTGGAAAAAACTTCGCGACACCATCCATGAAGAGGTTTGCCGGGAAGGCTTCGATGCGGATATGAATTCCTTTGTGCAATACTACGGCGGCAAACATTTGGACGCGAGCTTACTGATGATGCCGCTTGTCGGATTCCTTCCAGCCAATGACGTGCGAGTCGTCGGCACCGTCAAAGCCATTGAGACTCATCTCGTCAATAATGGCTTCGTCGCGCGCTACACTCAGGACCCCGCGGTAGACGGGTTGCCCCATGGCGAGGGAATGTTTCTGGCTTGCACATTTTGGCTGGCGGACAACTATGTTTTGCAGGACCGACAACAGGATGCGGAACAGGTGTTTGAGCGCCTGCTGGATATTCGTAACGACGTTGGATTGCTTTCCGAGGAGTACGATCCTGTTGCCAAGCGCTTGTTGGGTAATTTCCCGCAGGCATTCCCTCACGTGGGCCTGGTCAATACCGCCTTCAACCTGGAGCGCGCCCGCGCGCAGGCTGTTAACGATCTAACCGCCGCAGACGCAAAACGCTAAAGTCAATGATTTACAGATTGCCCGCCTGGCGGAGCATTCCGCCATCGATGAAGTGAGTGCTTCCTGTAATGTAACCGGCTGCATCGGACGCCAGATACACCGCGAGTTCGGCAACCTCTTCGGGCCGTCCCCAGCGGCCAAGTGGAATCTCGGCCATGAGTTGTTTTTCGATATCTGGGTCGCCTTCGACGTCCTTATCGATCGGTGTGTAGATGGCGCCCGGACCAATGTTGTTCACGGTGATCTGATGCGGAGCCAGTTCGACGGCAATGGTCCGCATCAACATGCGCAGACCGCCCTTGGACGCACAGTAGGCAGCATTGGTCGGCATAGGCAGATCTTCATGGACCGAAGAAATATTAATGATGCGGCCACCATGCCCCTGCTTGATCATTTGCCGCGCTGCCGCTTGAGCGCAAAGCCAGGGCCCCGTCAGGTTTACGCCGATGATTTTGTGCCAAAGATCCAGCGGGAAATCCACGAATGGCCGCTTGAATTCAATCCCCGCATTGTTTACCAAAACATCCAGTTGACCGAACTTGGCAACGGTTTGGTCGATAAGGCTCTGGACCTGGACCGGATCTGAAACATCGGCTTCAATGCAAATTCCCTGCCCCTTAGCGTCTGCGATCGCTTTAAGCGTCTCATCGGCCAGTTCACTTCTGCCCACATAGTCGATTGTGACGGCAGCGCCCTCGGCAGCGAAAGCGCGCACAATCGCCTGCCCGATTCCTGTTGCCGCTCCCGTGACGATTGCAACTTTCTGCTTAAGCCGCATATTTTGAGATCTATCTGCTTGAAGAACATCGAATGCGCCTTTAACCGCGAGGCGCATGCTGGAATCGACTAATCAGGAAACAATCGTTACAATTTCGACCGCACTGTGTGTCTCGCCTTTATGCACCAGCACCGAATTTTCGCGTCGTTCAAGATGTAAATCGACGCTAACGCCTCCACAATTAAGATTCTGAATGGTGAGCGTTGGAATCCCATCCGGTAAATACGGGTCATCGAAAAGAATCCTCTTTCGCTCCGCGTCGATGGAAATTCCCAGACAAGCTTGCAGAATCAAAAAGGGAGCAGCGGCAGCCCAGGCCTGCGGCGAGCAAGCCACAGGATAAAGCGTTGGCCCTTCTCCCGGGCGCCGATTCACACCGCAGAAGAGTTCGGGCAGCCTATGCAGATCGACCATGCTGCTCAGGTCAAGCAGCCCCATAAATATATGCCCTGCCAGTTCCTTATATCCGTACCTCGCTAGTCCGCTCGCGATCAGCGAATTATCATGCGGCCATATCGAACCGTTGTGATAGGAGAGCGGATTGTAACGTGCTTCGCCCGTCGCCACCGTTCGCACACCCCAGCCGTTGAACGACTCCGGACGGAATAACGTTTCCGCAACTTGCCGGGCGCGCTCTGGTGACGCGATTCCGGTAAACAAACAGTGGCCCGCGTTCGACGCCCGAACCTGGCATGGACGCTTTTTGCCGTCGAGCGCCAATGCGTAGGTGGAAAGGTCCTCACACCAAAACTGTTCTTCGAAGCGCGCACGCAAATTTTCGGCCTGAACCTCCAGCGCGGCCGCCCTCTCCGAACCTCCCGCAAAACGGCATAAATAAGCAGCGCCGAGTTTCGCTGCGTAAACGTAGCCCTGCACTTCGCAAAGCGCGATGGGCGGCGGCGCAATATTTCCGTCAGCATGAAAAATGGAATCGCTGGAATCCTTCCAACCCTGCTGCACCAAACCCTTGGCAGAGCGTTGCCGGTATTCCACGAAACCATCGCCATCGCAATCTCCGAATTCGTCAATCCAATTCAAAGCCCGCTCGATGTTCGGCCACAAATGCTGTATAAACTTGCAGTCCGCCGTGCGCTCGTAGTAAGCCCGGGCCAGCATGATAAACAGCGGCGTTGAGTCTACACTGCCGTAATATTTACCAAACGGCACCTCGCCAAGAGCCGCCATCTCCCCACAGCGCATTTCATGCAGAATCTTTCCCGGCTCGGCCTCGACCACGTCGTCCACTCGATCGGCTTGCGTTGAGGCCAGGCATTCCAGTACGCCTCTGGCAATCGCCGGGTTCAGCCATAAAGTCTGCAGCGCAGTAACGATTCCATCGCGCCCAAACACGGTTCCGAACCAAGGCACTCCAGCATAGGGATAGTTTTTCTCGGGATTGCCTGCCATCATCATTTGCACATCAGCGACAGAGCAATTAATCCAATCATTGAAACGCGAGTTGGAGCTGTACATCCGCGGAAACGATTCGCCGACTCTCTTCTGCTCCTGGCGAGCCGTGCTTATCGCTTTGGAATAGGCAATGGGATGTATGGCTGGATTCGAATCACAACATATCGACAAGTGAACGCTGGCTCTTTCTTTCGGGTGAAGACGAACTTCGTAGTCCAAGGCCCCTTCTGTCGCATGTGTGAGCGAGTCATCCCAGTGAATTCGGGTGCGCCGCACTGCACCATCCAGTCCCTCATAGGACAACAGCACTGATTGTTCGGCCATCTTCGCCGGCAAGGCGCTTCCCCGCTTCGGCCGGCGCATTCCGCGCACCTCGAAGATATCGGCAAAGTCGGCTGCGAATGTAATACGCATGGGAACTAAAAGGTCAGTGAGCCCATGATTGACGAATTCGATCCGTTCATAACAAGTGTTGCTCCAAAGAAACCGCGAACGCAAAACATGCAGCGTTCCCCGTGGAATCACGACCTCGTTATTCCGCGAAACATCCAGGTTGGCCAGATCGCCGGTGAACAGGAAGTTGCTGGTCTCGACAGTCGAACTCAACAGTAAGGGCCGCGTTCCCCACAGCAGCACCATGAGTTCAGACAGGTGGCGTGTGTCCTCAAAGAACAGGCCCTGCTCGCCCATGCCCGTCGTCTGAACATCGCCCAGACGGTCGAAGACGAAAAAGGTCCTTCCGTACTTGAGAACGCGGGCGCGATCGTCGGTTGGCGATCCAGAAGTTGCTATGTAGTAGTGTTGGGTACCAGGTCCGTCCAACGCAAAACTCCATCCTCGACAGTGATTGAGGTCGTCTCTTTGCCAATTAAATTTTGGTATATGTTTGAATAATCAGATGCCATTCGCTCGTCGGTGAAGTGCTCTTCGAAATAGGTACGACAAGTTCGACGATTGATTCCATGCAAGTGGCTAACGGCAATCACGGCATCGTCCACATCGTCGACAATAAAGCCGGTCACCCCATCTTTAAGGACCTCGGGCACCGATCCAGACCGATAAGCAATCACCGGCGTTCCGCACGCCAGCGCTTCAATCATGACAATCCCAAAAGGCTCTGGCCATTGAATTGGGAACAACAGCGCGGCTGCATTGCCCAGGAAATCATTCTTTTCGTCGTTCCCGATCTCGCCAATAAAATCGACGTTATCGTCGTTCAGCAGAGGCTTGATGCGGTTCTCAAAATACTCCAAATCAGCCGGATCGACTTTTGCGGCAATTTTCAGGCGCAACCCGGAGCGGCGAGCGATTTCAATTGCCTCATCCAAACCTTTTTCCGGCGACACTCTTCCAAGAAATGCGAGATAGGATCCTCGCTCCACCTTGAGAGAAAGCAGTCCCTTCGGCATGCCATGGTGAACGGTGCCTTGCCAGTTCACCCAGGGAAGCGGTGCTCTCTGCGAGTTCGAGATGGATACCAGCGGCACATCTCGAAAAACCTGGTACAGAGGCACCAGGTCGGGGATGTCTAATCGGCCGTGCAGAGTCGTTAGACACGGCACATCCACGCGGCGACTCAGCGAGAAGTGAAGATAGTCCACATGAGAATGGATCAGATCGAAATTCGCCGCCTCTTGAAATACCTGTTCCATCATTGCAACATGATGGGCTACCGCATCCTTACAATGGGCATCCAGCCGCAGCGCCCGGGGGCATACCGGCACCAACCGTGCGTTAGTGATGGAATCACCGCTGGCAAACAACGTGACATCGTGCCCAAGACGCACCAACTCCTCGGTGAGCCAGGATACTACGCGCTCGGTACCTCCATATAATCGGGGCGGGACGCTTTCGTAAAGGGGCGCTATCTGGGCAATTCTCATAATTCGGCGAATACGTCTATTTGGCAGGTTTGGCGTTACGCTGGACATTCGCCAAACAGGCCATTACTAAACAATAACGGTGTTCGAGATCAGGGTCTATAAGGTGGGCGCTGTAGCGCACGAAATTCGTCTTGCAACAGTATTGGGGCGGGGTCTCCCGAGAACTTGGGAATCGCGAAGCGTATTATGCGAATGTCGAACAAAAGTTACGAAAACGGAGTCAAAGAATGCACGAGTCCATTGACTGGCCGCGGGCGGGATCGCCACGTCCTCGCAACCGCCGGCGCCTTTTTATCATTATTGGTATCCTGGCGGTCATTTTTTTCGGTGGTCGCGCGGGATTGTCCTATTACGTAGACTTACTTTGGTTCCGCTCGCTCGACTATAGCGCGGTCTTCTGGAAGACGCTCAGCCTTCAGTGGGGAATCTTTGTCGCATTCACAGCCACCACATTCGTCATCCTGTGCGGCGCGTTCCTCGCGTTAAAGCGGGCTCACCTGCGCGATTTGCCGGAGGGGCATACGATTCTCATCGGCGGACAGCCGGTAAAGCTGCCGGTAGAGCCGGTTCTACGCCTTATCGGTGTTGGTGCATCGCTCGCCATCGCCTTAGCCACGGGCGCAACCATGATTACTGAGTGGTCTACACTCGCGCTTTATTGGTACCAGCCATCTTCCGGCAACGTTGTCGATCCGATCTTTGGCAAGCCGGTGAATTTTTTCCTGTTCACCTTGCCTGCATGGCAACTCATTTCGGGCTGGCTACTTACTCTGGCGGTAATTACCTGCGCACTCGCAATTTTTTTCCTCTTCATCACGGGCGGAAGCCGGATGCTGGCCGGGCGGCTTAGCCGCCATGTCACCTTACCGTGGCGGGGGCTCTCGATTACATTTGGGTTCCTCTTGCTGGTTCTCGCGGCGAGAGCATATATAGGCCGGTTCGAGCAATTGTTTGAAGACCATACGATTTTTGGAGGAGTCACCTACACCGACGCACATATCACGCTTACCGGAATGCTCATCGTTTGCGGCGCGCTGATTCTTGGTTCGGCGATCGCCTTCATCAATGCTGCGCGGGTTCCACAAGGGCGATGGCTGATCGCTGCGATTATTCCTGCAGCGGCATGTTTTATCGCTGTCCAAGGCATCGCATGGTACGTAGGTAATTTTATTGTTAAGCCGAATGAATTGGTGCGCGAAAAACCCTACATCGTTTTCAATACCGAGCTGACGCGGCGGGCCTACGGACTGGACCGGATGACGCAACGCCAGTTCCCGGCTGAGACCAACATCGAGGCCGCCGATCCAGCGAACAATCAGGCGACATTGCGGAATATCCGGCTCTGGGACTGGCGCGCCCTTCAGGATACGCTGCGCCAGATTCAGGAAATCCGTACCTACTATGACTTTCCTGACATTGACATTGATCGATATAACATCGAGGGCAACACTCGCGAAGTAATGCTCGCGGCTCGCGAGTTAAATGTGGATAAGCTCCCGGAGAGCAGCCGCAACTGGATTAACGAGAAGTTGATCTACACCCACGGCTACGGCGTGACAATGAATCCGGTGAACGGCTTCACGGCCGAGGGACTTCCCACGCTAATTTTGAGCAACATGCCGGTTCAAAGTACTGAGCCTGGCTTAAAGGTCACCCGGCCCGAGATCTATTTTGGAGAATTGACCAATACCGACGTCTACGTAAAGACGCGGCAGAAGGAATTTAATTATCCGCAGGGCGAAAGCAACAATCTCACCTCTTACGAAGGCAATGGCGGAATTCTTCTCGGTGGGTTCCTGCGCCGGATGGTCATCGCGCTCGATCAAAGCGATCTCGCCAAGCTTCCTTTCAGCGACGATGTCAATAGTGAGAGCCGCCTGCTGATGCGGCGCAACATACGCGATCGAGTTTCAGCGTTGGCGCCATTTCTGACTTTTGATCCGGATGCATACGTCGTGCTCGGCGACGATGGCCGGTTGTCCTGGATCCTGGACGCGTTTACAGTTTCCGACAGCTATCCATATTCAAGCCATTATCGTTTGGGCGACAACTCCATCAACTACATGCGGAACAGCGTGAAAGTTGTGATCGATGCCTATGACGGCACCACGACCTTTTATGTTTTCGATCCGGAAGATCCGATCATCGCAGCCTACCGGCGCATATTTCCAGATCTCTTCAAGGATGCGTCCGCGATGCCGCCGGGGTTGCGTAAGCATGTTCGTTATCCCGAGCTTCTGCTCAAACTGCAAGCGGAAGTCTATGGTCTTTATCACATGACCGATCCGGAAGCTTTTTATAACCGTGAGGATCTATGGACAGTGGCCACTGAAGTCGGCATGAGTCCTTCCGGCGAACAACAAACCCAAGCCATGCAGCCGAACTTTGTCCTGATGAAACTGCCCGGCGAAACCGGCGAGGAGTTTGTCGAGATTCTGCCCTTCACGCCCGCCAACCGGAATAATCTGATTGGATGGATTGCCGGGCGCAGTGACGGCGCACAGTACGGAACATCGGTGGTGTACAACTTTCCCAAGACAAAACTGGTCGATGGGCCTTTACAGGTCGAGGCGCGCATCGATCAGAACGCTCAACTATCTGGGCAACTAACTCTGTGGAATCAGCAAGGCTCGCACGTACGCCGCGGCGCATTGCTAGTGATTCCCACCGGCAAAGCGCTACTGTATGCCGAACCGATTTACTTGCAGGCGGAAAGAAGTCCCATGCCCGAGTTGCGCCTGGTCGTTCTCGCTTTGCAGGATAAGCTGGCCTATGGCCCCACGTTCGAGTCTGCGATGACCTCGCTTTTTGGCGGGGCAGTCTCGTCTCTGAGCGCTCCCGCAACGGCCGCCCCAGAACAGGCACGAAACACTCCGGCATCGACTGCTTCGCCTCAACCCGCCGCCGATCTCAACTCGCTCATTGCCGAAGCTGCCAGGGATCTATCCGACTATCAACGCCTAACCGCCGAAGGCAAACTCGGCGAGGCTGGACAGAAGCTCGAGGAACTCAAGCGCGCTCTCGACAAGCTGAACGCGCGGCAAAAATAATTCCCTGCTTCATTTCGATTTCTGTTGTTCGATCCACTTGTTGGTGCGAGCTTCCAGCAGATCAAGCGGCAGTGTTCCGCCGTCGAGCATTTCGTCGTGGAAAGTGCGGATGTCAAACTTGGGGCCCAGTTCCTTCCGCGCGCGTTCGCGCAGTTCCCTGAACTTTAGCTGGCCCAGTTTATAACTGAGGGCTTGCGCCGGCCAGGCGATGTAGCGGTCGGTTTCGGATTGGATGGTAGGTTCATCCACCGCTCCGGACTTGCGGAAGAAATCGACAACCTGATCCCGCGTCCAGCCCTGCGAATGGATTCCAGTATCCACAACCAGCCGTACCGCGCGGAACAACTCGGACGAAAGCCGCCCGTAATCCGAGACGGGATCCTGATAGAAGCCAACTTCCTTGCCCAGTTGCTCGGCATACAGCGCCCAGCCTTCGATATAAGCATTGAAGCCAAGACCGTGGAGCCGGAACTTGGGAAGCCCGCTGAGTTGCTGTTGCACGGACAGCTGCATGTGATGTCCGGGAATGCCTTCGTGGTAGGCAATCGCCTCGTCGTCGATCAGCGAACGCTCCGCAAAGTTCGAAGTTGCGACAACCACGCGTCCGGGTCGCTTGCCATCCGGAGTGCCGGTCACGTAATGAGTCGCGGCAGCCGACTGAAATGCCGGGATCGCCTCGACTGTCACCGGAGACTTCGGAAGTAGAGTAAACAACTGAGGAAGCTTCGGCTCCATTTGCGCGATGTAGTGGCGGAAGTCGTCGAGAATTTGCTCCGCAGAAGTCGGAATATATTTTGGGTTGGTTTTGAGCGAAGCGCGGAACGCGGCGAGATCGGCAAAACCTTCCTTCTTCGCGATAGCAGTCATCTCGGCCTGGATGCGATCGATTTCGCGGAGACCAAGCTGGTGAATCTCATCCGGTGTCATGCGAGTGGTCGTGCGCGCATAAATATCGTTCTGGTAGCGCTTCTCGCCATCGGGGAGAGAAGTTACAGATAGCGTGGTGCGGCCTTGGGGCGCGTACTCGGCGGTAAGAAATGCGGCAAAGGTCTTGTATGCCGGAATCACCTGACTATTGATTGCGTCGGTAATCTGCTGAGTGAGGCGCTTTTCATCGTCGGCTGAGATGCTCGCCGGATACTTCTTCGCGGGGATCAGAAAAGGATCGGCATCAATAATCCCCTGGCACTGCACCGGAAGTTTTTCGATCAGGAATCGAACCGGCATGAGCTTGTCCTTCATGCCGGCGCGCAGCACTTCGGTGGTCTGGCTGAGGACGCGCGGAATCTGTTGTAGACGGGCGATGTAGTCTTCGTAGTGTTTGACTGAATCGAAGGGCATCGACAGCGGTAAGTCCGCCAGACCCGTATGGACGCCATTCTGTTGGTTGATGGGCATCTCGTACTCTTTAAGATCGTAGTCGGCGATTCGCTGCTGGAGCACGCGAACCAGCAGATCGTGAGAGAGCTGGTCCTGATCGATAAAGCCTGCACTCGAGATGGCTTCGAGTCGAGTCAGGAAGCTCTCGTCAGTGTGATGGCGCTGCGCGACTGCCTCGAGCGAATACTCCGCCAGCTTGTCGTTGTAGCGGTAGTCGCCGTAAGCCGTAGCACGCTCGGGAAAGTTGCGCAGATCGGACTCGTACTGCTCCTCGAAAAGAGCGTTCTGTTGAGCAACGCGATCCGCAAGTGGCTTAAGATCCTGGGCGAAGAGAGAGCCGGCTAAGGCCAGCAAGAAAAATATTCTGGAGGGGAGGCGCATAATTTATGCAGCGTACCAGAATGAAGGGCGATGGTGCGAAGAAAATGGAGCTTTCCAGTACACTGACTATTCGACGGGGGATTTTCTCGCTTTGAACAACCTCAGATTATGTTTTCGATGGTGCGTGCTGACGTGCGTTCTCCTCGCCCTTGGCGTATTGGCGAACGCCCAACCGGTTCAATCCGAATTAGTGAATGGCTTGAAGTGGCGATTGATTGGGCCGTTTCGCGGTGGGCGAGTTGTTGCTGTGGCAGGTGTTCCCGGCGACTCCACCACTTTTTATTTCGGCGGCGTGAACGGAGGCGTTTGGAAAACCACTGACGCCGGAACCGTCTGGATGCCGATCTTCGATAGCCAGCCCATTGCATCCATCGGCGCGATTGCCGTTTCACCGTCCGATCCCAAAACCATTTATGTTGGAACCGGAGAATCCGATATTCGTTCCGACTTGTCTTCCGGCAACGGAATCTACAAATCGAAGGATTCTGGTGCTACCTGGTCGCACGTCGGCCTCGATGATACTCGTCAGATCAGCCGCATTATCGTCGATCCTCAGAATCCAAGTATCGTCTATGTCGGTGCGCTCGGTCATGCTTATGGTCCGAACGAACAACGTGGAGTCTACAAGTCGGTCGATGGAGGAGCAACCTGGACGAAGGTTCTCGGGCCATCGCCCGAGATTGGCATTTCCGATCTAACAATCTGTTCCGGCAATCCGCATCTCTTGTTTGCTGGCGCATGGAATACGCACCGGCCTCCGTGGAGCACCTACGCACCCATCGATGGACCGGGTGGCGGATTATACCGATCCAAAGATGCGGGGAAGACATGGTCGCGGCTTAGCGGCACAGGCTTGCCCGAAGGCGATTGGGGACGCATCGGAGTCGATGTCGCTCCCGACGGCAAGCGAGTCTACGCGCTTATTCAAGCGAAAAAAGCGGGCTTGTATCGTTCCGATGATGGCGGCGATAGCTGGACTCTTGCGAACGAGGACCCACGCCTAACCAGCCGCGCCTGGTATTTCAATAGCGTCACCATCGACGCGCAAAATCCCGACGTGATCTATATGCCGAACGTCGCTCTGTATCGATCCGAAGACGGCGGAAAAACAATTTCGATCGTTCGCGGTGCGCCGGGTGGTGACGATTACCACCAGCTTTGGATCGATCCCAAGAATTCCGCGAGCATGGTTCTCGGAACGGATCAGGGAACGACGATCAGTCTCGACCGCGGTCAAACTTGGAGCACGTGGTACAACCAACCCACGGCACAGCTCTATCATGTGATTACCGACAACCAGTTCCCTTACATTGTTTATGGCGCACAACAAGACAGCGGCGCCGCAGCCGTTTTCAGCCGCACCGATCATGGCCAAATCACGCCTCGTGATTGGTTTCCCTCGGGCGAGAGCGAGAGCGGCTACATGGCGCCCGATCCCAAGGATCCGAACATTGTTTATCTCAGCGGAACCTACGGAAGCGTCAGCCGCTTCGACCGGCGCACCAGCTTGAGCCAGGATATTACCCCGTGGCCAGCACTTGCCTTTGGCTCTGAGATTAATCACCGCAAGTATCGAGATCCCTGGACCCCAGTCCTGCTTTTTTCCCCGGCCGATTCGACCACGCTTTATCTCGGAACGCAATATGTGATGAAAACTACCGATGGCGGCCTGCACTGGCAGACCATCAGCCCAGATCTTACTGGCTCGACGCAACATGCGGGAAAAAAGACAGAAGGGCCGACGACAATCGCGAACGCCAAAGAACGAGGTTACGGCGTAGTCTTCACCATTGCACCCTCGGCTCTTAAAGCCGATCTGATCTGGGCTGGAAGCGATACCGGATTGATTCATCTCACGCGTGACGCGGGCAAGACATGGAAAAATGTCACGCCCCAAGGCCTCACTCCATGGAGCAAAATCTCGTTTATCGAAGCCTCGCATTTCGATCCTGCGGTTGCCTTCGCCGCCGTGGATCGCAGCCGCCTCGACGATCGAACGCCCCTCCTCTATCGAACCCGCGACTATGGCGCCACCTGGCAGCTGATCACCAACGGAATCGCGCCGGACTCGTTCCTGCGTGGCGTCCGCGAAGATACTGAGAACAAATCACTGCTCTTCGCCGCAACCGAGCTTGGAGTTTACCTATCTTTGGATCAGGGCGACCACTGGCAATCGTTACAACTCAATCTGCCGGTCACCTCCGTACGCGACCTCACGGTTCACGGCGATGATCTGATCATTGCCACTCATGGCCGGTCGTTTTGGATTCTGGACAACATCACTCCTCTGCGCCAGGCCTCCGAGGCGGCGAAAGTGAATGCGTTCTGGCTTTACCGTCCGGCGCCAGCATTCCGCATTGATAACGATTCTTTTCCGGCCACGCCGCTTCCACCTGAAGAACCCACTGCCGAGAACCCTCCCTCCGGCGCGATCATCGATTATCTGCTGAAGTCTCCCGCCAGTAATGTCACGCTGGAGATTACCGATTCGCAACAGAAACTCGTCCGCAGATTTTCCTCCGAAGACAAGCGGCCTGAGAAACATCCGCCGGCCCCCATTGCGGAGCGCTGGTTCCCCAAAGCGGAAGCCCTTCAAACCACAGCTGGGATGCACCGTTTCGTTTGGAATCTAACGTGGAGTGGTTTCGGGTCGGGCCCGGAAGACGAGTCCGAATCCCGCGCTCCCAGCGGCCCAAAGGTTGTGCCGGGAATTTATACGGTCAAACTCAGTGTCAACGGAGAATCGCAGACTCAGTCCCTAAAAGTCGTTATGGATCCGCGCTCTCCCGCCACACTCGAAATTCTTCAAGAGCAGTTACAACTGGGTCAGAAGATTTTTGACGAGACTAT
Organism: uncultured Acidobacteriaceae bacterium; assembly: GCA_963818235.1. GTDB lineage: Bacteria > Acidobacteriota > Terriglobia > Terriglobales > Acidobacteriaceae > Sulfotelmatobacter. The sequence goes on along the minus strand of CAWFRI010000001.1, from coordinate 2,477,077 downwards.
TCCAGCTCGCCAGGCGTTGGCCGAGATCGGCCAAGTACAGAAACAGTTAGCCGACGCGGAACAAAAGGCCGACAAGCTTCAAGCCCTAAAGTTATCCCTTGCCTCTGTTGAATCGGAGATTCACGCGATTCTCATCAAACCGGAACCTGCTTCAGGACAGCTAGCCGGGCTACAGGACGCCTACGCCGGGCTGGCCTCAGCACTGGGCGTTGTGGAAGGCGGGGACCGTGCAATTCCTTCCCAGGCGATCGCGGTATACGAAGAGTCGAGCAAGCGCGTCACAGCGGGAATTGCAGCATGGTCCAAATTGAAGGGGACGAGATTGCCGCAGCTTAACCAGGAGTTGCGCGAAGGCGGTCTCGCTCCGATCTCAATCTCGGAGATAGAACAGGAAGTCCAATTTCTTATATCCCGCTAAAGCTATGAGGGGCTCGCGTTAAAGCGTCAAGATTTTTTCGCTTATTCATGCTTCTTCTTGATCTCTTCCGCGACGATTTTAAATCCGGTATTCGCCGCCGGAACGCCCGCGTACACGGCGGTTTGGAGAAGCACCTCCTTCAAATCGCATAATTCGAGATCGCTGGCTAAACCAGCTCGCAGGTGAAGGCAGAACTCTTCCCACCTTCCAAGTGATGCCGTTATCGCGAACAGTAACAGCCGGCGGGTTCGGCGATCCAATTGCGGACGAGACCAAATCGTTCCCCAAGCGTAGCGCGTGATCAACTCTTGAAACTCATGCGTCAATTCTGTGGTTGCGGCAACTGCCTTATCGACATGGACATCCCCAAGCACGGCACGCCGCACTTCGAATCCAGCTTGCAGGCAATCCGCATTGGCATCCGGTTTCGGCAGCAGGAACTCAAGCAGGGCTGTCGTGAACGAGTGAGGTCGTTCAAGATTAGATAAGTGCGCTGCCGGCAGGTGAAGAGCTTTTGCTTCGGGAATCTCCTGCGCCAGCCGCTCGCCGTGCCCGCTCCACGGAGTAGCAACATCGCGGTCGCCAGAGATAACCAGCGTGGGTGCCTTAATCCGCTTGAGTAAATCCGCGTGATTCATATCGCGCAGCGCCGCACAACATCCCAGATATCCAACCGGGTCCGTTCCCAGAAAGACCGAGCGGATCGAAGCGACTCGTGGATTTTTTTTTGCCAGTGTGTCCGGCGAGAAGAACCGTTGCATTGCCACATCGACGACCGCCGACATCCCACCTTTGAGTACAGTTGCAATTCTCGTTTCCCAATTCGCGCGCGGCACGAACTGCGGCGACGTGTTAGCCAGTACAAGATGCGTGACGCGATCGGGCGCGTGCACTGCAGCCCACTGCCCAATAGCCCCACCCAGCGAGAGGCCACAAAAAGCAAATTGCGAAATCTCCAACGCATCGGCCAGGGCAACAACATCCTTCCCCAGCATCTCAATTGAATATTCACCGGCAGGCGCCTCTGACGCGCCGTGGCCGCGCGTGTCATAGCGCAAAACCTGGAAGTACGGCAGCAGGTCTTCTATTTGAAGCTCCCACATTGCATGGTCCGTACTGATCGAGTGCGACAGAATCAGGACAGGCCGTCCCGCGTTTCCCTGCAATCGGTAGAACATCCGTACATTGTCAATTGTTACGAAGGGCAAATCATTGCTCCTTGTCGCTGTCTTCGCGGTCGTACTTCAACGTCAGAGCCTTCCGGAAAGCCTCTGCGGACCCAAGATATTGCTCAGGTGTTTCCAACTGCTCAAGCTCGGCGGGAGCCAGATGAGCAGTCACTTCGGGCATATCGCCAAGCATAGCCGAGAGATTTCTTCCCCCCTCAGCACTTTTCCTCACTGCTGCGTTAAGGATTTCATGCGCAACGTCTCGACCAAGTTTTGCTCCAAGCAGCATCATGGCGCGCTCGGAAAAAACCGCCCCGTTCGTATTCGCGATATTGAGGCGCATCTTCTGCGGTTCGACGGTGAGCCCTTTCGCCGATTCTGCCATCGAGACGATCGCCACGCCCGTCGACTGGACTACAGCGGTAATGATCGGCCACTCAGCCTGCCATCCGCCAAGGCCACGCTCGTGCTCCTGCACCATCGCCGAAAGAAAGGATGCAACCAGCCCCGGTACGCGATGCGCCGCCGCGAGCGCAAGAGAGCAAGCTGTAGGGTTGCGTTTATTCGGCATGGTTGACGATCCACCGCGCCCCTCACCTCCAGGCTCGGCCGCTTCGCCTACTTCGTTCTGCATGAGCAGGCTGATATCGCGCGCCATCTTGCCAAGAGATCCGGTCAGCACGCCGCAAGCGCAGATGAGTGTTGCAAGATTATCGCGCTGCGTGTGCCAGGGCGCTCCGGGAGAATTTCCGAATCCCAGCTCCGCACTCAGAGCTTCTGTGACGGAAATTCCGCAGTCGCCCAGCGAGGCCAACGTGCCGCTGGCTCCGCCAAACTGTAAGACCGCCGCAACGCGAAATGCCTTCTGCAAGCGCAGCCTGCTGCGCCGGACGGAGGCCAGCCATCCTGCGGCTTTGAGCCCGAAGGTGACGGGCGGCGCGGGCTGAAGCAGCGTACGGCCGAGCATCACGCTGTCCTTGTGCCGCTCTGACAAATCTGCCAGCCCTTTTTCTAATCGCGACAGATCATCGGCAAGAATTGTTTCTGCTCGTTTGAGAAGAAGAGACATTGCGGAGTCGGCAACATCCTGGCTGGTAGCTCCCCAGTGTACAAACCGCGCCGCTTCGGCATCGCTCTGCCGCACCCGATCGGTCAGGATCTTCACTAGAGGAATTACCGGCGTTCCGGCACGAAACGCAGCATCAGCGAGCGCAGACGTGTCAAAATTGCCCGGCTTCGCGGCTGCGGCGATCACGACCGCAGCCTGGGCTGGGATGACGCCATTCTGCGCTTCTGCGCGCGCCAATGCCGCTTCGAACTCCAACATCGCTTGAAGAACTGACTCATCGGAAAATAGCGCGGCCAAGGCCGGTGTGGTTGCCAGACTATCGATCAAGCGTCCGCTCATCTTTGACTCCGCACGCTAACCAGCATCCATCTGTGCCCAAAGCTCAATGTGAAATGATTACACATCGAAAAATACCGTCTCGCCCTCTCCACGGAGCCGCACTTCGAAAGTCCAATTGCTGGTGCGAGCCGGGTCTGGCTGTGCCAGCAAGGTCGCGCGCCGATTTTCCGGCACCAATGCCAGGACGGGATCTGTGGTATTTGCCGGCTCTCCCGCGAAATATAGCCGTGTGGACAATCTTTTGAGAATGCCCCGGCCCAGAATCGAGACGTTTATGTGTGGCGCCTGCGGCGTATCGCCGGGACCAGGGACACATCCCGGTTTGATGGTTTCGAAAGTGCATGTGCCATCTTCTCCCGTTGCCAGTCGCCCGAAGCCTCCAAACGCCGCCGTGTTATCTGCATGATCTACATAGTTCCCTTCGGAGTCCGCCTGCCACAGCTCTATCATCGCATCCGGCACGGGCGCTGCCTCTCCACCCAACACACGAAAAGTGAGGTATATACGCTCGCCCTTGGCTCCATCTCCTGCAACACGCGAAATACTCCATTTGTCCGTAAGCCCAAGATGCAAGTACGGACCAACGGTTTGCGAAGGAGTTGGCGTCAAGTCCATCGTTACGTCTTCACCTTTCAAATGGCGTGGCTTCACGCCCACGCAGCACAATGTCGAAGCGATAACCTAGCGCCCACTCCGGCTTCGTCGTTTCCAAGTCAAACTTTGAGATCAAACACTGCCGGGCCTTTTCGTCAGGAATCGATTGCAAAATGGGATCGTAGGCGAATAACGGATCACCGGGAAAATACATTTGCGTGATGAGCCGTGTGACGAATGCCGGCCCAAACAAAGAAAAATGGATATGCGCCGGACGCCACCCATTGTCGTGATTACGCCACGGATAGGCGCCGGGCTTGACGGTCACAAAACTGTAAAAGCCGTCCTCGTCGGTCAGGGTTCGGCCAGTTCCGGTAAAGTTCGGATCGAGCGGAGCACGGTGGTCGTCTTTCACATGGGCATACCGTCCCGCCGCATTGGCCTGCCAAATCTCGATCAAACTATTTGACACGGCGTGACCATCGCCATCCACCACGCGGCCGCGCACAATGATGCGCTCCCCCAAGGGCTCCGCTGCACGCTGAACCGTCAGATCTCGATCGTTTGGATGAACACTGGAATGTCCAAAGACCGGGCCTGTGACTTCAGAAAGAGTATGCGGAAGAAAGATCAGCGGCTGCGATGGCGCCCGCAGCATGGTCGCGCGATACGCGGGATGGAAAGACTCCGGCTGGGTTCCCGGCTCATCCCGTCGGAACGGAACGACAGATCTCTTTGGATTCTTGCTCTCGGGCTGAATCAATGAAGAGAACATGTTAATCTCACAAACCAGAAGCTCAATACACCCTGCGCTTCGCCACTACAGATTGTACGTTGAGTCAGCTCATGGGAAGTCCGACGTAGTTTTCGGCGAAGCTTTGAGCGGCGGCATGCGAGCTTGTCAGGTAATCCAGATCGGCCAACTGCCGGTGTTCCTCGAAGCTGTCGCTCCCTGGAATCCGATGCAACACGGAAGTCATCCACAAGGAAAAGCGTTGTACTAACCATACGCGTCTCAAACAGGCCTCCGAGTAGCCTTCCAAAAGCTGGAGATTTCCAGAAGCGTAAAACTCCGCGAAGGCGGCGGCAAGAACCCGCACATCAGCCACGGCCAGGTTAAGGCCTTTTGCGCCGGTCGGCGGCACAATGTGCGCCGCATCCCCAGCCAGATAAAGCCTGCCGTGCTGCATCGGCTCCGTGACAAAACTGCGCATCCCGGTAACGCCTTTCTGGAGGATGGGCCCCTCTGTTAGCCTGCGCCCGTCGCGTGTGGCTAGGCGCCTTTGTAATTCTTCCCAGATCCTTGCATCGGACCACTGTTCTAAGTCTTCTTCTGGAGCACATTGAAGATACAGACGAGTGATCTCCGGAGTTCGCATGCTGTGCAGAGCAAAGCCGCGCTCATGGTAGCAGTAGATCAATTCGTCGGAAGAAGGTGTCGCGGCCGCTAAAATGCCGAGCCAGGCGAAGGGAAAAACCCGCTCATAAATAGTTAGAAACTTTTCTATGCTCGGGCGGCATACTCCGTGAAACCCGTCGCAGCCGGCAATGAAATCGCAAAGAATCTCCGAAGGTTCACCATGGTTATCAAATCGTATCTTCGGAGTCGTGGAGTCGAAGTCGTGAACGGTAACTCGCTCAACTTCAAAAAAAATATCAGCATCCGCTGCGCGCCGCGCCGCGATGAGATCTTTTACGACTTCCTGCTGGGCATAAATAGTGATACCGCGCCCCGTCAAGGCTTTGAAATCGATGCGGTGCCCCTGCTCTCGGAAGCGAATTTCCACGCCATCATGGATCAGGCCTTCCCGCTTCATTCTCTCGCCCACGCCCATTTTTGTGAGAAGGTCGACGGTACCTTGCTCCAGGACACCGGCTCGTACCCGCTGCTCGCAGTACTCGCGGCTGCGTGACTCGACCACAACAGAGTGAATTCCTTGTCGATGCAGGAGGTGCGCCAGGACAAGCCCTGCCGGTCCAGCTCCCACAATCCCAACTTGGGTGCGTATTCTCATTCTTTCTTTCGCCGCGTTTTCTGATCGGCCGGGCCATGACTGCCTTTCGCAGAAAATCTCTCGATCACCTCGCGCGGCACGGCCTTGCTCTCTATTTTTTCCGGGTCGTCTTTTGACACCACAGCCCAGACTCTGATCTCAAAACATTCCACGGCCAGAACATTCTTGTTGAACAATCGATGGCGGACGGAAAAACTGCTGGTCCGCCACTCGGTTATTTCAGATTCCACCACTACCGTGTCCGAAAATCGCGAGGGCGCTTTGAATGAAGCGCGCAGGTCAACCAGAGGGATTCCAATAATGCCGTAGGTCTTAAGCATCTGGCGCTTGGGCAGGCCCGCTTTTTCAAACAATCCTGCGGTGCAGGCATCGAAATGTGCAAAGTAGCGGGGGAAATGGACAATCTGCGCAGGGTCGCAATCGCCCCATTCAATATGAATCGTCTTCCGGTTTTTAAGGTTCGACTTCCTACCCACGGATGGCCTCTTCCCGCGCTTCTTCTTTACAAGATTTCTCGGCAACTGGTGAAACATCGAAATAAAGATGATAATGGTTGCGACAGCCAGGATTAAAATGCGCCCGGCAGGCCGGGCAGCGAGAATCACTTTGCATGTACTGGTGAATGGTCAGGGTCGCGCCGCAAGCACCGCAAAATACTGCTTGTTGATCCCATTCATTCTGCGGCCAGACTGCTAACGGATGGCCGGCGAGCGCCGCGTGGCAATCCTTGCAGGCATAGTAGAGGCCGCAACATTTCATCTTGATGGCGATGATGTCGGACGCCCCGCGATAGTGCTCGCAACGGGTTTGTATATCGAGATTTATGCCATGCACGTGCGGGAAAGTGGGAACCATCGTTGTCCTTCAGTCAATGTGGATTTAGCCGATCGTCAGCAGTTCTTCGTAGAATCCGCCGATTTCCCGCGTTCTGTCCACGAAGTGAATCTCCAGTATCCAATGCCGCTCGCGGCCAGTAGCATCTGGTATCCGCATCCGGTTGGGATTCTTGGGGTGTACATAAAGAGTGATCTTATCGTCTGAAATCCTCTCGTGCGGAAAAACACCAATCAGATGGCCTGCAATGGGGCCGCCATACTCCCAGCCATATTGCTCCGCCAATCGCTGCGCGTATTTATACAGCCCTGCCGCAGTGATCTCGGGATGCTCGTGAAAATACTGTTTGCCGCGGGCAAACGCCTCTTCTATGTCGCGGCAGAGTTTGTGTTTCAGCGGATCATTTCCTACGACGTAGGTACGGCCAAAATCGGCTTCCCACTCCTCGAACACAGGACCGAAGTCGAGAAAGACGATGTTATCCTCCCCGACCGTCAAATCTGGAGGGTTCTCATCGTAGGGTGCCAAGGTGTTGCGCCCGGCGCGCACAATGCGTTTGTGCCAATAGCGCGAGATGCCGAACATACTTTCGGCGAGCGCATAGATCCCCTCATTAATTTCGCTTTCCCTGGCCCCGGGGCGAATGAGGTTTCGCGTTTGGGTCTCCGCGAATAAAGCCTGGGCTTTCACCTGAGCGTCCAACAAACCAGCTATGAGCGCTTCTTCCGATTTCTCCATTTGTTCCATGACAGAAACAGATTACAACATTCAGGTTGCTGTCCGGGGAGATGGGCTTTACGCTTTGCGCTGAATCTGAAAGAGCGTCTCAGGATCCTTAGCCGAGGCGACGCCCGCCCAAATCCAGGCATACCGAGCGAGCAAGGAGCCGGCCAGGAAGCATATTGCAGCGGCTCGGCGTCCATCAGATGAATGCGACATGAGGCGAAGCACAAGCGCCCCCGGCCCGGCCAGCAGGCCGCCAATGCGAAACGTTATCCCGCTTTTGCCATGATGCAGCGGCGCGTTGACGGGTAACCTGCTTAGCTCGAAATGAATTCCCAGCAGCGTTTCGGCTATGGCTGCAACGAGTCCGAGGATTTGGGTTGCGGGAGTGAGGAAGCCGAGCAACTCGAGAACTCCTGCGGCTCCTCCCACGGCGGAAGCCAGAAAATGCTGTGGAAGCGCGCGGCGATTATGAGACCAGACAGGGTTTGCCGTAGCACCGATCAGTACGCCCGTGTAGGCGGCAAGGAGCAGACCGGTCAGCGCCCCAGTGGCCTCGCCCGCCCAGCGAATTCCGATTACGAGCGGGGTCGCGTAGCCGCGCTGAGACAGTTCGAATGCAACTACAGCGACGAACACGCAGCCGGAAAAAGCTACTAGTATCCATGCGCCCATTGACATAGGCGACTGCAGCTTGAATACCCTAAGCATGTTCAGAAAACGCGAAGGTCTTCCGAGATCGGTGATTAGAAGGATAGGGCAGATCACCGCTCCAATCAGGGCGATCAATAATGCGGTGCGGATGAGCGCCGCATCGCTGCCAAATAATTGCGCCGCCAAAGCCAGAGCGGCAGACATGCCGGAGACGCCGCCAATAAAAAAATAAAGCGGTACTTCCCATGTCCATACTGGCGCCTTCAGCACCGGAAGGCCGTAGTAACTCTCTTTCCCGCGAATTTGTGGATGGCTTGCCGGCGCGTTTCGCAACGGAAGCGTGGCATCGGCGGCGGCCTTTCTAATTTCGTCGAGACGCTCTTCGCTGGCCTTGCTGCTCGGTTTGCTGACGCTCGGGTTGGCGGAAGATGTCATGTTGGTTGTGAGCTTAACCGCAAAGATCGCGGGGCGAATTCTACCAATGTGCGAACGCCGCACACGCTATTAGGAAAGCGATAGCAGCGGAAAGCAGCGCCGAGGTCCATGCGCTCTTCAAGTAAATTATTGGCGACTCGGGAGCCGGCGGGAGATTGTAATTCTCCGGCTCACCCAAAATTACAAACATGGCGTGTACACCGCCCACGCTGGTTTCGCGTGGATCATACAGCCGCGCATCCTCGTATCCGCGTTCGCGCAGTTCGTGCACGCGGTTCTTTCCGCGCTCCTGGAGTTCCTCGAGATTACCGAACTGAATCGATTGTGTCGGGCATGCTTTCGCACATGCAGGGATGAGGCCGGCCTTTTGCCGGTCGTAACAGAACGTGCACTTGAAAGCGCGTCCGTCTACGGGGCGGCGGTCAATCACGCCGAACGGGCATGAGACCACGCAATATCCGCAACCATTGCAAACGTCATTCTGCACCAGGACGGACCCGACATCGGTGCGCATGATGGAACCCGTGGGGCAAGCCTCCAGGCAGCCCGCATTCGCGCAGTGCTTACAAACGTCGGAGAGAAAAACCCAGCGGAAGGGGTCTTTCGTATCCGCAATTTGCGGACCGGCCGTTAGCGGCTGCTCCAGAAACATCACATGCCGCCAGGTGGAGGCTCCCAAACTCTGTGTATTGTCGTAGGAAAGACCGCTCCACACCATGCCATCGGCGGGCACTTCATTCCATTCCTTGCAGGCTACCTCGCAAGCTTTGCAACCAATGCATACGGTCGCATCGGTCAAGAAGGCAGAGATCGTCATTGCACTCCCTCCGTCATTGCACGGCCTCCGTCTTTGCGCTGCCCTGGGCTTCGAGAAGTTCCTTAACTCTTAGAAAATTGGCCGAGCGCCGGCCGCGAAAAACGTTGCAGAGCAGGCCTTTCGTTTCCATGATGCGCACGTTCGGCTCCTCGGAAATGGCGATCAGGTCATTGCCGATGTCGCCCTTCACCAGCCCCGTATACCCCCAGTGAAATGGCAGCCCGACTTGGTAGATGAGTTTACCTTCGATCTCCAATGTCTGCACTCGGGGCGTAACCAGGGCATGCGCCTCGATGGCTCCGCGTTTTGTAACGACGGTCACCCACTCGCCGGGAGTTATGGTAAGTTCGTTGGCCATCTCAATAGAAATCTCGCAAAACATTTCCGGCTGAAGTTCGGCAAGGTGCGATAAAGTTCGCGACATTCCGCCGGCGGTGTGATGCTCCGTGAGGCGGTAGGTGGTCAGAACATACGGGAACCGCGCGTCCGGTGACGACGCGTACTGATTGCCCGAACGATTTTTACTCTGAGCAGCGGGATTCACCTGCTGCTCGGGGTAGATTGGGTTCCGTATCGGCGACTCGAGCGGCTCGTAGTGGGCCGGCAATGGTCCATCCGCCAAACCGGTGGGCACCCAAATCCAGCCGAGACCATCGGCGTGCAGGATAAATGGTTTGTCTCCGGCAAGAGCATTGTCACCTTCCGCATTCTCTTCCGGCACATAATCCGGCGGCTTGGTGGCCACAAAATCAGGCACATCATTTCCTGTCCACTTTTTGGCGGCGGAATCCCACCAAACTAGTTTCTTCCGCTCACTCCAGGGTTGGCCATCGGGCCGGGCCGAGGCCCGGTTGTAAATGATGCGCCGGTCCGACGGCCACGCGAAGCCCCAGCCGTGGCCATAGAAATCCTTGGAGGCGCGCTGATTCGCGCGATTTTCACCGGACTTTGGAAAAACTCCAGAATAAATCCACGCGCCGCACGCGGTTGAGCCATCGGCCTTGAGCGCATTGAATCCTGGCACGAGCTGTCGATCTGCCACCGTGTAGCCGTTGACTTCCTGCAGAACTTCCTCGGCGGACGGCTCTTGATGCTTCCCCTCGGTGCTGTAATTCCAGGTCAGCGCAAGCAGGCCAGCATTTTTCGGTTGCGGATCTTTTTTTGCTTTCTCCCGAAGCAGATTTCCCAGGTGGAACATGAACCAGTTTTCGCTGCGGCTGTCGCCGGGAGGATCGACTGCCTTCTCATGCCATTGCAACAATCTCTGGGTATTGGTAAAGGTACCGTCTTTTTCTGCGTGGCCCGCCGCCGGCATCAGGAAAACTTCCGTTTGAATTTCCTCGGGCCGCACTTCGCCACTCTGCACTTCCGGCGCAGAGCGCCAGAACGATGACGTCTCGGTATCCACCAGATCGCGCACCACCAGCCACTTCAGCTTCGACAGAGCACGGCGCTCCATCCCGGAATTCGGTCCGGCTACGGCCGGATTTTCGCCCATTACAAACAGCCCATCCATTTTGCCGTCCATCATGTCCAGCCAATAACCCTGGTGGGAATGATCGCCGGTAACTCGTGGCAGCCAGTTGAACCCAAAATCGTTTTGTGGCTGCGCCGCCTCGCCATAGTATGCCTTGAGCAGACTCACGATGTACTTGTCGAAATTATTCCACCAACCGGTTCGCGGTTTGTATTTCGCAATGTAGTTCTGCAACGTCTTCGACTCTTCGCCGAACTTGGGCATGTTGAGATAGCCCGGGAGAATGTCATATAGAGTCGGAATATCGGTGGAACCTTGAATCGAAGCATGGCCGCGCAGTGCCATAATGCCGCCGCCCGGCCGTCCCATATTGCCCAGCAGGAGCTGCAAGATCGCGGCACAACGGATAATCTGCACTCCGGAAGAGTGTTGCGTCCAACCCACTGCATAACAAATTCCTCCGGTCTTCTCTGGCCCGGACGCCTTGCAATACACATCCGCCACGCGCAGGAACGCTTCTTTGGCAACGCCGCAGTACCGCTCAACCATTTCCGGCGTATAACGAGCAAAGTGGCGCTTCAGGAGTTGGAATACGCACCTTGGGTGCTGAAGTGTGGGGTCCGTTTTGTATTTATTTAAATCGGGCATGGCGGCGGCCCCATGCTGGGAGTGTCCGCCATCCGTTTCGCCTTGTTTGGGCGCGCTCGACTTGTGGCCGTCCTGGGCAGCGCCTTCGTACATCCAGCTGGCGGGATCGTAGGATTTTTTCTCGCTGTTCCAACCCGAGAACACGCCTTCCAGATCCTCGGTATCGCCGAAGTCATCCTGAATGATCACCGGCGCATTCGTGTAGTGCAGCACGTACTCGCGGAAGAAAAGCTCGTTCTCCAATACGTGGCGAATTAATGCACCGAGGAAGATGATGTCGGACCCGGCGCGCAGCGGCAGCCACATGTTGGATACAGCGGAGGTTCGATTGAAGCGCGGATCCACGTGGATGACCGTAGTTCCCTTCTCTTTCGCTTCCATCACCCATTGAAAGCCTACAGGATGATTCTCCGCCATGTTCGATCCCATGATGAGGATCGCGTCGGAGTTCATCATGTCATTGGGCGCAGTGGTCGCTCCGCCTCGCCCATAGGTTGTGCCCAGACCGGGCACAGTCGAGCTATGTCATATCCTGGCCTGATTGCTGATGCACACCATGCCCAGGCCAGCAGTGAACAGCTTTTTGATCAGGTAGTTTTCTTCGTTATCGAGCGTTGCGCCGCCGAGGTGGCCGATCGCGGTGGTCTGCATCAGAGTCTGGCCATCGCGGGATTCGACAAAACTGCGCTCCCGGCTCTCCCACAGCCGGTCGGCGATCATCTCCATGGCCTTGCCGAGCTCCAGGTCCTCCCAGACTTTGGAAAACGGCCCGCGATATTTCACCGTGGTCAGCCGCTGAGAGTGGGTAAGCAGTTCGTAGCTCGCCGAACCCTTTGGGCACAGGCGTCCGCGCGATAACGGCGACTCCGGATCACCCTCAATCGAAATCAGCTTTCCGTTTTTATGAAAGGCAAGTTGGCCGCAGCCCACGGCGCAGTACGGACAAACGGAGCGGGCCACATCGGCTCCATGATTCTTGGGGAGCATATCTCGCGTCGCAGCACTCATAGCTTCCGGGCCCGTACCATCTCCGCCATGCAGAATCTGGCGAATCACTGGCCAACGAAGCGCGAGTTCTTTAATCATGGAAACTCCAGTTGTTGAGATGCTATGTGCAACCGGCACCTTACTATAGCTGCATACTATAGCTGTCCGGCATCCCTAAGCAAAGTGAAGCTTGACAGCCCAGAGCACTGCGATTATATGTATCGCGTCACCTGGTAAGGGTTGCCTGCGTCCGGTGCCCCAGACAGGGTTACGCATTTTGAGGGTAGGGGGAACGAATGGCGGAACAACGTCTTCCAAATCGTTGGGGAATCGCAGTCGCTGCCGTACTCATGCAGATCTGCCTGGGGGCGGTCTATGCCTGGAGCGTGTTCGTCAAACCACTGGTCAGCACGCAGCACTGGACGCTGACGCAAGTGTCGTTGTCATTTACGATCAACGTTTTCTTCATCGGTGTGGGGACAGTCATCGGCGGGATGTGGATGGACCGTGCCGGCCCACGAAAAGTGGCTACGGTAGGCGGCATAATTTACGGTCTCGGCTATACCTTGTCGTCGTTTGCCGCGGCGCAACATTCCCTTCCGCTTCTCTATCTTTGTTATGGCGGGCTGGCGGGAACAGGCGGAGGCATGGGCTACATTTGCCCGGTAGCGACCATCGCCAAATGGTTCCCGGACAAACGCGGGGTCATGACGGGCTTGGCTGTGACCGGCTATGGCGCTGGCGCGTTGCTGATGGGTCCGATCGCAGCTCGCGAAATTGTTTCCGCTGGCGTGCCTACTACGTTTCTCATCTTCGGAATCGCATATCTCATCGGCGTGGTTGTAACCGCGCAGTTTTATGCGAATCCCCCTGAAGGTTGGAAGCCTGCGGGTTGGGTACCGAAGACCGCTGTCTCCAAAGCAGCCGGTTCCTACGACTACACGGTACAAGAAGCTTTTGGAACGTGGCAGGCCTGGGTTCTGTGGCTGATGCTGTTCCTGGACGTATCCGCGGGGATCATGATTATCAGCCAGGCATCTCCCATCGCTCAGCAGCAGGTACACATGACGGCAGTGGCAGCTGGCACGATGGTGGGCCTGCTTGGCATCTTTAACGCTGCCGGCCGTTTTTTTTGGGCCTGGCTTTCGGACTACCTCGGCCGTGCTCGCGTTTATTTTCTGCTCTATCTGATCCAGGTGGGAATCTTCTTCTATTTGCCCAGGATCGCCACCGAAACCGCGCTGTTCATTGCCTTTGCCGCTATTTACTTGTGCTATGGAGGAGGCTTCGGCACCATGCCGTCCTTCACAGCCGATTATTTTGGTGCGAAGCACATGGGAGGCATCTATGGCTGGATTCTACTGGCATGGGGTGTAGGCGGAGTGGTTTCTCCGCTCATGATCGCTCATATCCGCCAGGCCACGGGCTCTTACTCGACGCCGATTCACATTATTGCGGGCGTCATGGTCGTATCGCTGATTTTGCCGCTCATCATACGGCGGCCCAAAGAAAAGGATAGCGGCCGGCCGGAGTCCTTGGCTCGCGCATCGTAGAGAACGCGTGGCTCGTAATCGGCCCGCTTACCGTTCACGCCGGGGCTTGGGCTTCGGTTCGCTTTTGCCCTTGAGATTCAGGGCCACGGCGGCGCGGATGAGAGCTTTCAAGGCTGCCTCATCGATCTTGTCGCCTTCGTGGATGTCGATGGCGCGCCTGACATTCCCTTCAAGGCTTGCATTGAATAGACCTTTAGGGTCCTTCAACGCGGCTCCCTTAGCAAATGTCATTTTGACGACGTTCTTGTGCGTCTCCCCCGTGCAGACGATGCCAGCGTGGGAAAAGACCGGAGTTCCTGGCGATGACGGCTTGACCCACTTCCGCTCTTCGACAATCTCAGGGTCTGCCTCGTGTATGATCTCGCGCACTTTCGCGAGCGTCTTCCCGCGCCAGTCGCCAAGTCCCTTGATCTTTTCGTCGATGAAAGCAGCGGCAGAAATGAACGCAGCGCCAGATTCCATCAGGATGGTCGTTTTCATATGCACCTCCAACTTTCAGCGGCCAGAATTCATTTTTTACCGGTGCTCTCATACTGGTCATGAACCTTCGCCCAGTCCGGAAGCCCATGAGTCGGCCCATACTCCTCGCGGCCCTTCGGCAATACGTCGAAGAAACCGTAAATTCCCATGAACTGTTCACTGCCGCGACCGAACGTGCCGTAAGTATGGAAAATTTCGCCTTTCGCATTTCTATAGAAGACACTGTGTCCGGAAAGCGTATAGGTCTGCGGACCAATCTTCTTCTCACGGAAGTTATAGGTCGTCTTACCCACCTTCACTTCCTCCGGCCGGAATGATACATGAAAGTCATAATTGAAATCGGACTTGTACGACGACACCCAGCGGAACTTCCACTCCATCCGCTTTCGCACTGCGTCGATCTGCTCGATCGGCGCCCGCGACACCGCGACATAGGATAGATCATGATGCTCAAAGTGAGGCAGCAGCCCGTTAATATGATCCGACTCCAGCGAGCAGCCCTGGCATTGCCATTCCTGCCCAGGTTCCATCATGAAGTGTTTGATCAGTAGTTGACTATGCTGCTTGAACAGGTCCGCAAGTGTAAGGTCTCCTTCCAGGGACGTGAATGTGTAACTCTTCTCGACCTTTACCCAAGGCAGCGCGCGCACTTCGGCAGCCAACTTGTCGCCAGCCCGCATGTACTGCTTCTCTTTCTCCATTAGTGTCAAACGCTGCTTCAGCCATTCTTCCTGCGACACAACAGGATGTCGTTCGACGGCCTCTTCATTCTGGCGCCTCGCCTCCGCAGTCGCTGCCGCTACCTTGGGATCATCTGTCTTGTTCATCGCCAAAGCCTCCTGACGATAAGATAAGACGATTCCGAAGGCTCAGAACGTTGTCTAAGATCGAGCAATTCGTCACAGGCAAGCCTAACTCGAGCTAAAACCCGACTTAAACGTCACGTCGCGAATCAAATTCAGGATCTGAACTTAGACCCCTTTAGCGAGCCACGGAACGCCCTGGCAGCATCGGTTCATGTTTTTCTCAAAGCGGGCTTTCAATACTCGAAGTAGCTCTTCACATCGTTTTGGCAACACTGCCTTTTTATTGGACGCTGATTTCATGTTGGGGTATCGAATAGGTCGGCCGCAATGCTCTTGCTGACGCTGACTAACGTTTGCCACTCCGATGGATTCATTGGATTTATGCCTCGAATTCTTGTTCTGTTTTCATGCAGTTCTCTGCAACGTATTGTTAGGCCGATCGCTTCGAAACAGTCGTCGAACGACGTGGCCTTTCCACATCCAAAGCCCCGAAAGGAGCAGTACAGGAAGAAAGAGATACCTGACACTGAAGGCGTAGTTGTGAGTATCCGACGGCGAGTCATAAATGTAACCGAGTATCGGAATGCCACAGATGATGTGAAGCCAGCGGAAAATTGAACGCCTGGTGGCTTCTTTCATAATTAATTTATCCTCCTCTTATCGATGATGCCAGGTCCTTTTACTCTGGCGTGGCCCGGTGTGACCAGTTGGGCGTTTCAATACCAAACTGCCTGGCATATTCCTCGTTCAGCCGCTGCCAGCCGCCGAACTTTATGGCCTCGGGGCCGACCATACGTCCGATGGGAGTTCCACTGAGAAGGTGGTCCAGAACATCGAAACAAATATGCCAGCCAGCAGCACCCATGGCGATGAAGCGGTGACCGATGTTGGTCCACAGCGTCAGGCGCGTGCCGCCATCCAAGGCTTCGAGTTGCCACCGCATATCGAAGCCGCCCCAGTTGTATTCAAGCGCTTCAGGAGCGTCGGCTCGCGTCACGGTTGTTTCGGTAATGCGCGGCACGGGCGCTCCCACCGTGGTGAGTTTCACCGTGCCTCCAGCCGTGCCCAAGTTCCCATCGGCGTCAAAGGGAGCCCACTCGCGCAGTTGCGCTGGGTCGGTAAGTGCCTGCCAGACTTTTTCCGGCGAGTGGCGCAGTTCGCGGACGAGAACGAGCGTCCACTTTTCTTCACCGTTTTGTCCCCGCTCCTTTTGTACCTGCGCTCCGCGGGCGGGACCCGGTGCGTACTGCACGCGGTCGCTCATGACCAACGCTTCAGCTGGGTGAGCTGAATAAGGTTGCCGCAGGTGTCGTTCAGCATCGCAATGGTCGAGCCGGTCACGTCGGTGGGCGGCATGGTGAACACAGCGCCGCGGGCCTTCATCCGTTCGTAGTCGCCCTTGATATCGTCGGTAATAAAATTGGCCGCGGGCTGGTTCTGTTGAAAGGTTGCCTGCTGATACGCTTTGGCCGCGGGGTTGTTATTCAATGCCAACTGCAGCTCAGTGCCGTCCGGTTCTTCAGTCGAGGCTACGGTCAGCCAGCGATATGGGCCATTACTAAAATCGGCTTTCTTGGCGAAACCCAGTACATCCGTGTAAAAGCGCAAAGCGTTGTTCTGGTCGTCTACGTATACGCTGGTCAATTTGATTTTCATTTCGTTTCTCCTTTGTCATCGTCGCGGTTTGGGCCGCGTCGTTTTCTCCTTAGTTTTCTTTCTCGTTGGCGTTGATGGATCCATGCGGTCGAGGTGGCGTTCGAGAGCATCCAGGTGAACGGACCAGAACCGCCGAAACCGGGCCAGCCATGCATCCAACTCCTCAAATGGTTCAGGTTTCAGGCGGTAAAGACGGCGCTGCGCGTCCACGGTCGATTCCACAAAACCGGCGTCGCGCAGCACGCGCAAATGCTTGGACACAGTCGGCTGCGTCATGCGAAGTTGGCGCTCGATCTCTCCCACCGACTGTTGTGAAGAGATCAGGAGACCCAGTATCGCGCGCCGGTTAGGCTCCGCAATGATTTCGAACACAGATTCCATTTGCTTGATATACTCCATATAGCATATACGTGTCAAGGCATATATTGAGGATCGGCAGGACGGCTTCTTCAATGTTCAACCTTGGACCGAGATGTCCCGCGAATAGTCATTTTGCGGCAGTGGAAGAACCGCAACTGCTTGCCGATGACATCCGCGCTTGGTTCACAATGTTTCGCCACTAGCCGTATTGCCTGCCTTCACAGATTGAACTCACGCCCACCTCCAAGACTACGAGCACGCCAATAGAGTGCTCATGACGCCTATGGTGCGTTTCTGTGATCGCGTAATTGCCCGAGGTTTATGCTTTCCTGCATTCAAACGGATTGGAATCACGGGTGTGGGTTGGCACACGTTTCGACATTCGGTTGGAACCATGACGGCGGAGATAGGCGAACATCAACTCCCAATCCGCGACTCACTTGCGGCACAGCAACCTTCATGTCACGAACAAGTACCTGCAGGCAACCTCGAAGACCAAACGTTTGGCTTAGGACAAATTGGTCGATGCGATTTTGCCGACCGAATGCGATTCTTGCGCTCATGATTTCTTCTCGTGGCTTTTTGTTGCACGTCTGACATTTTGTCTCCTGGGTCCCGATGTCTAGGCCGCTAAGGGCGCGGGCGTCTGTTTCAGTGCAGTGAGGACCTCGTCGGCGGTGGATGTCTCGCCAAACCACTTTTGGAGCACGTCGAGCGAGCGGGCGTGGCTCTCATCGCTGTCGGCGGTGCAGGCATCGGAGACGACGATCGTCCGATATCCCAGGTCGCATGCAGCGCGCGCGGTGGATTCGACGGCGACGTCAGTGGCTATCCCGGCAAGAACAACGGTGTCGACGCCGGCCAGGCGGAGAATGGTGTCCAGCACAGTCCGGTCGAACCCGTTGGCCGCCTGCCCCCTGACGAGCGATTCATCGGGCCGCCTGGCGAGTTCGTCAATGAGCTCGACCGCGGGAGTACTCTCCAGCGACGAGCAACTTGTAGTAGTCGGAAGGAAACTCATCGGGACGGGTTATGGTTCTAACGATTGGTTTGAGTTCTTCAAGGGCTTTCCTGGCGATGCCCACCGGCTCAATGAGCATCTCTTCCCTAATAAGGCCTTTTCCTTCCGGGAAATCTAATGCGTACACGCGAAACTCTGCGGAGGCTGGCTCAGGGAGCGAGATGTGTACAGCGTCCGAATCCGTCAATTCACGAACCGTGGCTGTAATGGCGCGCAGCACTTCGCGAAGGTCTAGGTTCGACGTAATCCGGTTGGTTAGTTTGAGGAATAGCTGGAGTCGGTTGTTTTGAACGGTTAGAGCTTGCTCTGCTCTTTTACGATCGTCAATATCGGTATTCGTGCCGTACCATTTTGCGACCTTGCCTTTGTCATCGAAGGATGGAGTCGCACGGAACAAGAACCAGCGGTATACGCCGTCGAAACGACGCAAGCGCGCTTCGATTTCACCCGACAGGCTTGAGGCTATCACGGTGCGCCAGTAATCCACGAGCGCGTTCAGATCGTCCGGATGAACTGCGGTTGTCCAGCCCCAATTCTGCACTTGATCTGACGCGAGGCCAACGTAATCCAACCAGCGGCGGTTGAAAAATTGAGCAGCCCCATCGGCTGAGGCCGACCATGCCATACACGGAATGGTTTCTATCACCTCGCGCAGTTCTCGCTCACTGCGCTGAAGCCGCTCATTCTGACGTTGCAACTCCGCGTTCGCAGCCTCTGCCCGTTTGAGATTGAAATTGTCGTCAATCGCGAAGGCGACAACCCGACCAATGAGTCGCAAGAAGCTAATGTCATCGCTGCTATAACTGATCCCAGGGTATCCCGACATGCCCAAAGCACAGCTTCTCGCGGTGCGTCAGTCACCCAAGAATTACTACGAGGGCGATCGCAGCAAGACATAATTTCACTAGCCATCCCAGTGAATGAGCTGTGGCAACAGCGAGAGTCAGTTTGATGAAGAGGGCGTTAGTAATTGTCAACGGCAAAGGTCCCATCAGCCAGATGGCCAAGGCCAGGCCGATAGTGGCGCGGTACGAGAAAAGATGCAAATGGATACAGAGAAGGGTGAAAACAGCACAGGTGAGGAAGGGAAAGAAGCTGGCCCAGATGATAGCCCGCATTTCTCCGTGACCGCCGGGAAAGCGCCATATCTCAGGAGAGTGATCGAAGCGTTTGTAAATCCAGTCGCCCATGAATAGCCAGTCCGTCAGCGACGACGATACGCCGCCCGCCAATAATGTCACGCCGAAGCGCGTCCAGCTTGTATCCATATTCAGGTTCCCCTGACTCGATTCGGCCCCCTGGGCAGGTTCGTAATGTCAGTCGCGTGCAGTCAAACTCTCCTGTAGCCACCCTGGGAATGACTCAAAGATGTGAGTGTCGTTATTTATCCTTGCCTTTGATCGAGTCACTTGGGGGTGATGCCCTCGACAAGAAACATGCGGCCTTTTACTGCGCTTTGCCTGAGAGGTTTGATCGCCTGATAGGCTGGCGAATCGTACCAGGCACGCAGTTGCTCCGCGCTGTCGAATGCGATCACTACAATGCCTTGGGGCGCTTCGCCATCGAGGCCCTGGGGTTCGCCGCCACCGACGATAAAGTGGTAATGGCCATCGAAAGGCGCCAGCGTTTCCGGGACTTTCCCTCCGTACTCCTTTATGACGGTGAGATCCTTTATTATGTCAGCTTCCGAAATGAGGTAGGCAGGCACCGTCTTGGTTTGCTGGGCATGAATCGCTCTGTCGCCAGCCACACCGATCGAGACACTAACCAGCACTGCCAGCGCCAGTTTGTGGTTCGTTTTCATAGGTTAACTCTCCCCTTTTTGTCTGTGCGAACAAAATGCCGTCTTCTGGGACACGCGCGCAGCTTCTCAAGAAGGGGGCGGCCGTGTCTTGTAAAAATGTGAACTTGACGGGCTTTCTTGGTTTAATCCATCGGCGCATCATCTACGAATGATCAATCGCCAGATAGGCTGTGGGTGACATGCCTGAGAAATGTCGGAACTCATTGGCCAAATGCGACTGATCGCAGTATCCGCCGGCCAGGGCTAAGTCAGCCCAGTCAACAGGCACACCTAGGGAAATCTGCTGCACCACGTGTTGAAAGCGGTGGAGCCGGCAATAAAGCTTCGGCGTCAGCCCGACCTGCTCGCGGAACAACTGGGCAAAGCGGCGCCGACTCAGACCGGCTTCTCTAGCTACGTTGAGTACGCTGCGTGAGGCACCCGCGCAAATCGCCCAAGCGCATAACGGACGCTGGCATGCAATTCGAGCCGCTTGTTCACCCGCTCCAGAAGCGCCGTTTCCAGCACATGGAATTTTTCGACGGCAGTCCTTGCTTCTCGCAGGTGGTCGCGCAATTCGATCGCCGTCGAGCCCCAGATCAAATCAAGCGGCACATTTTCGTTGTAAAACGAGTCGGCCGGTCCATCAAAGAAAGCGCGCGCACCAGCCGGCCAAAAGAGCACGCCCATTGCTGATTTGAGCGTGGCCGTGTCGATTACGCTGAAATGCGATCGTATTCCAAGGACCAACGACGACGCACTCTCGCCCAACTCTCCCGCCGGACCGCCCGGCGCACGCAAGGGACCCTCCGCAAGGCTGATTACCAGCTGAAATCTGCCGTTCGGCAGCACGAGGTTCTTGCGATGGGCAACCTGGTATCCGTCGCAATACCAGATCTTCTCTCCATAGGGCGCTAGTGGTCCCGCCAGATGGTGGGCGAGTTGCATAGCGGCCATGACAACATAAACCAGAGTTCGAATCAAGGACAACCACTGAAGCTCGCTTCTTTATGGGCAAGCGAAGATGGGCTGCAACTGAACCTTTACGAAGACAGGCCCGGTTTGTCTCCGGCGCGACAAGGCAGCGGCCGGCGGTTCGATAAAGTGTCAAGTTGTATTGCTAAGAAACTTGAAGCTCCCGTCCGCTGTCCTTCAACTGGTGCAATACCCAAAAGGAAGTCGGAAGCTGTAAATGAACGGGCACGATCGCGTACCTACGAGCATTGCCGCAGCAAGGCAACGCTCCGCCCACTAGCATGTGCCTGTTCGTATCGCAAAGGGAGAAGCGGATATGCAAGGTGGGAGCATTACGGTTGAACGTCGCAAGTGTGGGCCGGATGTTTGGTGTTTCAGGTGGCGCGAACGTGGACCAGATGGGCGAAGGATACACCGACGTATCGTCCTTGGGTCTGCAGACGACCTGAGGAGCTTGGCTTCCGCACGCAAGCTGGTTGTCGGGCTCAGTCGCGAGATTAACGTAAATGATATTCGGATTCGAAGAGAATCCATCACGCTAGACGACTTGTCGAGGCACTATCAGCAACGAGAACTTGTCGACCGCAATCCCCGCATCTCGTATTCGACCAAAAAAATTTATGCCGGGTACCTGAAGAAGTGGATCGAGCCTCGATGGGGCTTATACGCACTCTCGGACATTCGAGCCGTAGAGGTGGAGCTGTGGTTGAAGAACCTCACCCTAGCACCGGGATCACGGTGCAAGATACGGAACATCATGAGTCTGCTGTTCAATCATGGGCGTCGCTACGACCTTTGCAAACGCAACCCTATTGAGTGGGTGCGGCAAAGCGCCAAACGCCGAGCATCTCCCGACATCCTCACGACTCACGAAGTACAGAGCTTGCTGGCAAATCTCCGCTTTAGAGAACGAACGCTCGTCTTGCTTGCGGTAACCACGGGCCTGCGAAGAAGTGAGATTTTCGCATTGAAATGGAAGGACGTTGACTTTCAGACAAAACAGATCCAAGTCACACGCTCCATCGTTCAAAACGTTGTTGGCATATGCAAGACCGAGAGTTCCCAGAAACCTGTTCCTGCTCACGATGATCTGGTTGAGGCACTGCGGCAATGGCATGGTCAGACGGGGTACAAACTCCCAGAGGATTGGGTATTTGCGAGTCCGGTGCATCAAGGCCGCTGGCCTTACCTCGCACAACAGATCATGCGACACCATATCCTTCCGGTTGCGCGAACGTTAGGCATTAACAAAAGAATCGGCTGGCACACTTTTCGCCACACGTATGCCACGCTTCTGCGATCAACTGGAGCCGAACTCAAGATCATGCAGGAATTGCTGCGGCATTCGACAATCCGGGTGACGCTCGATACCTACACACAGGCCGTCACAACGCAGAAGCGTACTGCGCTGCAGGCTGTCGTGGCGCTCTTGTTCCCACAAAAAACATCAGAATGACCAGGAAGGGCCGTACGCCGGGCACCAACTTGTGCCCATTTTGTGCCTTTTTGTGCCCACAGGGAAACTGAGCACCTCCGGTAAGTCTTTGAATTTAAATGGCGGGGACGACGGGACTCGAACCCGCGGCCTCTGCCGTGACAGGAACTCAGGGTCCGTAACTACTTGAAAGCAAAGAGCGCGGATGGCTCCCTGAGACACCTAAAGTACCCTCGGAAGCGCTTATCGAACCTTTAACGAACCCACGCTGAAATGCCGTCGTTTGCCGCGACACGGCAGGTCTCCAGCCGAGGAGGCACAAGACTTCAGACTCCTTTCGAGTAGCCTACACTTGTAGGTTCTCCTTGGTCTCGTCAGAATCAGATTCCTGCTCAGAAAGGAACCCGCACCTATGTCCTATCCAATTTGGCTCTCGCCAGCTGTCTCCTTCATGGGAGTCGTTGTCTCGATGATCGCATATATCGTGTCTCGCAACGCCAATGTGTCTGCGAAGCGACCCGTTCTCGTCTTTGTGTACGAGCATGAACAAGGCTGGGTACTCAAGAATGTCGGCAATGGGCCAGCATTGAATATTTGTGTCGCTCAGAAATTCCCAGGCGCCGGCGAACAATGGTTTAAGTTTGTTCGGATACCACCGCTCGCGAAGGATAAAGAATTCGTCCTGCAATATCTAAACCATGTGAACACCACGGCTTTAGGGGCCACCTGCGACGACATGGAGATTAGACCGTATTCATCGCTCTGCAGACGCGATCTCACAACGCTCTCAAAAGGACGACTGTTTAGTCCGCAAGAGTCAGAAATTGTCCAAGTTTGGAAAGTTGAAACAGAGCGCTCGCCCTCCGAAAGGAAAGACCAGTAAAGCCAATTTGTTGTGTTTCCGGACCACGCATCGCCTAGCGTACAGGTTTCGTGGATTTTTGATCTCCGCGCGGATCCGAATTGTGCAACGAGGCCGCACGACGAAAAATCCTGCCGAGAGCATTATCGGCCAAAGTACCGAGTATCGGTCTCAGCTAGCAGGCTGCGCCGGGCCACTTCGCAATTCAGCAATTCTTTTCCTCGCAAGGCTCATCTGTCCCAACATGTTCTGAAGGATGCGTGCGCTCTCATCTGCTTCAGGCAAATCGGAATGTTGGTCTGGTGGCATCTCGTAAAACAAGCGATGCAACCATCCTGGAAGGGCCATGGTCGCGAAACTTTTAAGCTTGCTGTGTCGCTTCTTCCCTGGGTACGACCTAAGTACATCACCAACCAATTGTTCGGTCTCGCTGAGGGCCTCATCCTCGCTCGGCGCACCCCAGCTCTCGTCCCACTTCCCACCGCGCTCAGCACTCTCAACGAATAGCACGATCTTGCCGACACTTGCCGACAGATATGTTGCTAAGTCGACTCGGTCCCACGGCTTTAGCCCTGCAGGGACCTCGCTTCGATCGGCGGAGATTCCTTGGTTCAATACTCGGATCACATTCACATAGAGAGTCTTTGCTCGGTCGATGAAGAACTCACATGATTTCTCTTCCTCATCAGAAGATTCCTCTGCTGAACGAACAAACTCGCGAACAGTCAAATGTCGCACCGTTTTGGTCTGCCTCGCCCCAGCACCCGAGCCTTCGGGTTTCTCCATGATTTCGACTACGTCATGCGAAACTACCTCACGGCCGGGTCGCTCCTGAGATGTGCTTGTGCTGTTCTCCTCGTCCCTAAGTTGAACAGCGCGGCGATGATACAAGACGGCCAAATTGTATTCTGCTTGGTGACGAAGTGCTTCGGTATCGGATTGTTCGCGACTGCCCTCCGTTTGGCTCGATGGCAATCCTGGCACTGATTCTGTACCAGGTTGCGGGGTATCCCCGTAACGTAATGCTGCTTTGAATGCAGATTCCGCCTCCTCGAATGCCTCCTTGGTGGGAGTTCGCTCTAGGGCCATCGCAATACCCTCATAGAATCGGATGAGGCGCTCCGAGTCAGAAAGGCTCCCAGCATTCAGGAACTGACGACTGATGGCAAAGTTTCGTAGGACTGATTGCACTGCTTCTTCCCGGCGGTCTGCGATTTCTCGCACCCATTTTTCGCTCTCCCCTCCGGACGGCTTCGCAGATTCTGGTTCGGGCATATATCTCTCCATCTTTGTCCTAAAGAAGTTGTCGCAGCATCTCGACGCCCTGTCTGTACGCGGCCATCGCCGTGACAAGATTGGCATCAAGCTGTGGATTCAGAATGCGGAGGACTAGCTTGAATGCCGCCCGCTGTGCCACTTGCGAAAGCGGATCACCATACTCCTGCGGTGAGTTCTCTGCGTACACAGAAATCGTCCTGTCATCCCGTCCTTTGCCCGGGCGGTTCGCATTTAGACGTACGCTCCAACACTTCACGCTTTCCGATTCCACCCGGCTCACCACACCGACAACGCTAGGCTTTCTCCGGTAGATGGCAAGCTTCAACAGTTTCCTTAGCCCCATGACCCCCTTGACGGTGAAGCCAGCCACGCTCACGTCGACCTCATCGTAGGCAGGGTCGAGATAGAATTTTGGCATTTCTTTGTCTTGAGGAAGATCCTCGATTACCGTCGGAGAGTATGGAAGAACACCATACAGCATGCCTAGAAGATCTGCCCAAACGAGTGCACTTAACCGTGCCCCACCTTGCTGAGACAAGTAGGGGGGTGCCAGCAAGAGCTGAGGCCGTTTAGGGAGGGGTAACCGGGAGATACCTCCGTTTTCCACAACCCGCAGCAAGGGGTTCGCTCGCGAATCGAGCGCATCCATCACAGCGCCAGCAGAACCACATTTGGTTTCGTCGATAACTGACCAAACGATCCATAGATTCTCTGCTGGCAAGATCTTGTCCCGAACGAATCCGAACCAGAACAAACCCAGTAGCCAAACGATGAGAGGGACGGCAATGGCGACAGCGACCAAAAACTCAGATAGCCACACGATAGCCTGTCTGATCGAGGGCGCTGGGCAGATACCTAACAAGCCAGCAAGCTGTCCACGAACTTCGGACGGCTGCCACCATGGGTGGACCTTGTTAAGTTCAGGACGCTTACCAAGTTCAGTCTGAACATATTGATGCAGTACCGTCAGCCGAGCATCGCCAACCATCCCAGAGAAACACTCTTTACACCAACTACTTGTCCCTTCGACGTGCTCAGGGAACTGGACCTTAAGCTGGTCGGCTAGAGCCTGCGCCTCCTCGTAGCGAAAGCACGCCAACTGCGAATCGATCACCTGCAGTCTCTGCTGAATCGATTCGATCGTCGCTTTCTGGGCGATCGCTCCGTTAATGCACGCTGTCGCGCGCCTAGTCTGGTCGGCATCGCAACTCGCCTGCAACGCATCATTGCATACTGCAAGAGCTTGGTCGGGCTGTCTTGCCGTCGTAAGGTAGTCGCCAGATAGTATTTTTAGATCCAAAGCATGGGCTTTTATACGATCTGAAGCGCCACACTTCGAAGGACGACTGCCTCCAGGCTTCGTCGCGGGAGCCACAAAGAGGGGATGATTGACGTCGTCGCCCGCCTTGAGTTGTTGGGGTGTCCCTGATCCTTGGGCACAAAGTAAACTGGGAACCCCCGAAACGAGGACGGCGACGGTAAGGGTTGAAAGGACAAAGCGACAAACGATTCCACTACGCTCTGTCCATGCAACACCGAGCGGGCGAGCACGCAAAGGGATATGCGCTGGCCCTGACCGGATCGAATTATCGTCTTTAGGCATAGAACCGATTAGCCGCAATAAAATAAGTCTTTCGTCGACGCCCAAATTAACCAAATCCCCCTCACAGGAGCCCGTTAACTACTCCTCCAGTTTTCGATGGCAGCGACTAGATCGCGAGCCACTGGCGCCAAGAACCCGGAGAGTAGTCCTATCATGATTGTGGCTCCAACCGTGGGATAACCATGATCGGGTCCCGCGCCCAAGCGCAGCGCAATTACACCGATAAAGGCACTGAGGAAAAGCGAAGCAAGCTGAAGAGAATATTTCCACCGAAAGGCGATTGAGGTCTCTATCGCATCTATCGAACAGTGGACCTGAGCCGCCAAACGTGTCTTCGCCGCGGCATACTCGCGTATGGCGCGCCTATCATCGTCGGTCGCCTGGTCCCCACGCTTGAGGAAAGTCTCTGGTGGTGGTGGTTCTAAAAGCCGCCGAATATCGGCTGGGCTAGCTTCGCTGGCAAGACAACAAAACAGATCATCGTGTAGGTCTGGGTAATCCAGAATGACAGGAACCGCATTTCTTATCTGAGCGCACAAATTCTCAATCGGGAGGTTGTAAAACGCGTTCTCGTCTCCCGAAGTGGCCAAGACAATCAAATCTGTCTCTGCCGTCGATGCACACACATCCGCATTCGTTGACTTAGAACTTTCCTTCGCAGCCTCCGATAGCCATGTACCGAGACGGCCTCGCTGAAACCAGCTTCGCAGTGGAAAGATGTTCTTTGCAGTTTGCAACAGAGCCATGCTTACGGTTCCGATTGCAGCCAAGGGTATCGCCCACGCTCTAACCCAGTCTGCAATTGCACCAACCCCCTTCAATATTTCCGCATCCTGACTGGGACCTACGATTTGCAGGATCATCTAATTTCTCCTCGGAAGCTTGTGGCAGTCATTTAAGATCATCGAGATTATCCCCGGCGGTTCCAGCGCCGTTGTATCCCTTTGGTGCGCTGATTTGCTTCAGCGGTGTTCGGTACCTCAACAAATCAGAGAAAAGAATCTTAGACTTGTCGCCTGCGATTTGAAACACGATGACATTAATGCTCACTCCTCCGCTATATCTGATCCAATCCCCATAAAACAAAGCCAGTAGCAGGTTTTTCCGATCCTGTTCGGTTCCTCCGGCAGCCGCGACATTTACGTAGATAGCGAGAATGGGATCAGTCTCCGTTGCTTTTAGAAACAGCGCACGTAGTGGATATCCTTGCAACATCGAAGCTAAGGCCGGCGTACCCGTTGTTGAATTCGGCGTCGACAATCCGGCAAGAAAGGAATTGTACGTAGCGTCTAGGTTATTAAAAGCGCCCACACATGGATCTTGCGAGCTGACAGCTAGGACAGGAGCGCCTCCGTTTGTCGTGCCACCCGTTGTCTTCACCGTGGTGGTTCCACCCGTAGTTGTCCCGCCCGTTGTGGTTCCGCCCGTCGTTACTCCATTCGTTGTTGTTCCGCCTGTTGTCACCCCGCCATTCGTTGTCCCGCCAGTAGTAGTGGAAACAGACGTTCCGCCAGTGACCACGCCGCCTATAGTGATACCGGTCGCTGAGGTCTTCGCCGCGAGACACGGAACTGTACCTGGGTCGGGGGCAGGTAGGTATTGTCCAACTGAGTATTGCAACGCCAACATTCGCGTTATCGCGAGCTCGCTTAGCTCCTGAGAAACGGTGTTCAGGGGATGCTCTGCGATGGTCTTTCCCTTCACTTCATGTGCTTTAATCTTGGCGCCAGTGACTTCGCTTACGGTGTATACGCCGGCGTAATGGGCCTGCTTACATCCGTCAGAGTTTTTGGGCGACTGCAAATGATGGAGCAATGTTATCGCTACGGTGGGGTCTTGAATAGTAAAGGAGAATGAAGATTCTGTAGTGGACGCTGTTGCTACCGTGGCGACGGCGTTCGTAATATCCGCGAAGTCGTCGATACCACCACCCGCTCCGGGTTGACCGTACATTGCCATGAAAGCGGTCTTCAGAGCCTCCGCATCAGCATAGAAAGAATCGTAGGCCTGCAAACTCTGGAGAGTCGGTGTGTCGAGAACGAGTATATTCTTGAATGGATCTCCATTGATCTTCTGCGTGCACGCATAGTCGGATATCCTTGCGAGAATCTGATCCATAGCTCCATAAGAGAGCATTTCGACCTCGACCGGTGCATTGCTAGCGGTCGCGCCTTGGCTTCCTGTGCTACCTGCGGCACTAGATGACGAACTCGCGGATGCGGGCGAAGCAGAACCTTTTTTTTGCGCATTGAGCTCTGGCGTGTTCGACAACAGTGTGACTAAGAGAATCGCCGTTGTCCAATAATGTTCCCATTTCCTTACGCACCGTAACATTGTCTCCTCCTGATATTGATCCCCGATAAATAGCCGCACAGACTCCCGAATCGTCAGGCTACTAAGTCGTTGGTCCCTTTGTGACTCGTATAACACCTAGACAGTACTTCTTCAGGAACTCCCAAGACATGGTCTGTTTCTTTCCCCATGTGATCCCAATCGGTCCGCTGACCCCATGGCCGGTCAAGATTCCGTTAATGTCATAGCCAGTCAGAAGCATTACATGTGGCCAAAATCTCGGTTGAGTGGTATCCGTCCAAGGATTGTCGGGACCGTACGTACTATTGTCATCAACCCTAATGCGTTGGGGGAGCCTAATCTGAGCCTGAAGTCCGGTGTATTCGAGGATGGAATTCATGACTTGGTCCTGGCTCCAGTCCGTCGATGGATCACCTGACGCCAGGCCGGCTCCATTGACGCTGAAGTCGGCAAATTCCGCTATCTCGCGACCTGATATGCCCCCGGCTCTCCAACCAGGGTTCTGCCATTGCATAAGGGAGGTCTTGAAGTCTATTCCTCCACCTGCACGCGCTTCCTTGGTATATTCCTCTGTAATTTCGTCAGCGTAAATACTCAAGGGAGGAAGTCCTGGGACATAGGCTAGGCGGATCGTGTGATGGGCTCGCGCAGCTATGACACAGTCCTGAGAATGATCGTTCGCGTAAACTTCTATGGTAATGCCAGGATTGGCCTTGTCGAAATCGTAGGGTGTTGAAGTAGAAGAGAGCGTTGTAGACGAGGAGGACACGAGTTTCTCCTTTAAGTCGGCCTCGCGTGGGAACACCCCTCTGCACTAACTGAACAAAGGGAAGCCCACTACGAAACGGACTTCTTCCGGGTGCGCTCGCGATAGCCGCACTAATCCAAGAATATTCCTAAGGGAAACAGCGAGGGTCCCCCTCACACCGAGAAGTTGGCTTCTCAAATGACCAACTCGCTGACGCCCGATACCTTATGGGAAACGTTCTAGCTGTGTCAATAGCACACCCGTGGGGTCTCTCTCAAATCCATCGCACTTCGCAAGCGATTGCCCGCTGCATATCCCAATCATCAACCAATCAAAAAGATCGGCGAGATGATGAGGTGGGCGGCACAGATCAACATTTCAGGAGTCACATCAACGGCTGACCGCTCCTCTATTTCTACCCACTGCTTCAGAATTCCCCAGAGTATCTCAACAAATCTGACCCATAGCCTCTGCGCATGGATCATACCCAACTAAGTCTTGGACTCAAGCCTCCGTCGCCCACTACCGTGAACACAAATCAGAAAAGAATCCTTCCACTGGAGGTCCGCATGCCGCCTTTCGATTACGTCAAGACTCCGTCTCGCAAACCGTGTGCTGTCCGGCTTCGATTGGCAGCTTCTAAACTTCCATTGTTTGCTCTCCTGCTCCTTGTACCGCTAGCAGCTCAAGCTCAGGGTTCACCGTTCGACACCGGTTTTAACGCCATACAAGCCCTTTTCACCGGCACAATCGCGAAGGTTGCAAGTCTGGTTGCAATCGTGATCGGTGTTCTGGGGTTGGCTCAAGGCGTATCTCGGATTCAGCTTTTACAAGGTCGTCGCCGCAGCCACCATGAATGTTTTGTCCCACGTGCTGACCAACTACTACATCCAACTTGGCCAGAGCGTGTCGGACCCTTCCTTGATGGTCCAAACATTGCCGCTTCTTGTGCTTCTCGTGCTGGTCAATGTTTACATCCTCTTCAAGATTCCGACCATGACGCACAGCCTATTCACCGGCGGTACTGGTGGACATGGTGGAGGTTTGGGCTTGGCGATGATGGCAATCCGGGCGGCAATGTAATCGCGCCGGTAGAGACAAGAAATGAGGCCAGCAATGAGTACAGAAATCACGACCACAGAAACAGTGAGCACCGAAACACCGGCCACTCCGGCCGTTACTCGTGCCGCGGAACGTTTTCTGGAACAGTATGGCGATCCGCTGGTAATGAATACCTATCTCAAGGTGACGATTCTCGTTTTGACCGCCGTCTGCCTCGCGCTGGCCGCGCTCACCTACAAGAGCCAGAACGCGCTCGCCAACATGCACCCCATGATCGTGCGGATTACCGCTGCGAATCTGCTGGGCTAAGAAGTCAGCAAGCGCACGCGTCAGCGTGCCGCGAGCGATCAAATCATCAACTGTGTAATGGCGGCTCGTGAATTTCCTGATGATGAGCGCTGGTGTACAACGCACGACCGGCGGGATGACTGCCGCCAAGCGACTCCCGTCCGGGAGTTGTGCGTGCAGAAGTGGGTTGTCCTCGTCGAGCTTCTTACCGAGTTGATTGGCAATAACTTCGAGGCCGGTTTGTAGCTTGCCGGCGTCGAACGAAATATTCTGCTCTTGGAACATGATCCCATCGCGTTCGTACCACCATGAGGCGTCAGGATTGCCCATGATCTCGCTGACGTTTTCGTCGAGCAATAGCGACTCAATAGGCCGAAGGAATGGAAGGATCAATTCGAAGCTCATAGCGGGAACCTCACAGTGATGGAAGCCCAGCAAGTAGCCGGGCTTCCGAGAGTGAAGAGCAAGGGCTTATGCAGCCGTTTCCTCCTGGGGCACTTCATCGTGATCCTGATCTTCCGGGGCGGCCTTTTCGGCGCGGTCCAGCTTCAGGATCGAAGCGACCCGAATTTCCCAGACGCGCTTCTTCGTGTCCGTCTTCTTGCTGTCGTACTCCCGGCTGCGCAGTTCGCCCTCCACCTGAATATGTGCGCCCTTGGTGAGCGTCTTGGCGAACTCCGAGAGCTTGCCGAAGACTACGCAACGGTGCCATTCGGTGTGCGAGATGTACTTGTCGTCCTTCTTGTAGGAGGACTTGGTTGCCAGCGAAAGCGTGGTGACGCTGAAGTCGGCGCTGTTGGTGCGGGCTTCTGGGATGCTGCCGAGGAAGCCGATGAGGGTTACTTTGTTCTGGTACATGATGGTCTCCGTTTGTTGAATCTCCCGATCTTAGGTACGCGGCCGTTGAGCGCATCGTCGATCAGTTCGGTCGCGCGAAAGCGCGCCGTGCCGTGTGTCGTCGTGTTGGCGACGCCGTATTTTTCGGCGACATCGGTCTCGACCGTCCAGGTCGCGATAGGAGCCGCATGTGCCACGCGCACGCTGTTCGGAGTTATATCGAGTAGACTGGCGATGAAGTCACGCACATCCGACGGAGGAATCCACGACGATCCGAGGCGGACTTCTATGTCGCCGGGCGCGAGGTCGGCGGGCTGCATCGCTTTCAGCGCCTCGATGTTGCGCTGATACGCAGGATCGAGCGCGGCCGCAGCCGTCGCCGTGGCCAGCTTGCGGCGCACGTCTCCGCTTAAGTAACGGTCTTCGGTTTCCCAGCCGTCGCCTTCGGGATTGCGCCAGGCCAGGTTTCCTAGCTCGCGCTGCAGCGCGCGGGCCGGGCGACCCGTCACCTCCTGCATGCGCGGCCAGTCGATGGCGCCGGTTTCGTTTAGAGAGATCGCCAGCGCTTCGGCGGCTGTCTCGACATGCGCGACCGGGCGGTAACGCTCCAGCGTCCGCCGTTCGAAGATCGCGGTTTTGGCAGCGCGTCCGGTTTCGGCGTTGAAGTTTTCGAGAGAAAGGAGAAGCGGCTGGTCGGGATCGCCAGCGAAAGCCTTGACGTTCTCGCGCGAGGACAGCGGACCGTAACTTCTGACGAAGGAGTCGTAGCTGTCATTCAGCAGAGCGCGCGCTTCGACGATGCGCTCTTCCGGCGCATCGTCGAGTTGTGTACGGAAGACAAGGCGGATCGCGTCCCGCACCGCCATCATGCTCCGAATGCGCCATGCCACCGATGCTGAGAGTTTCGCGGACTCGAAGACCGAGCCCCGCCGAATGAGCAGCCGTCCTTCGCGCTCGGCGTAAGCGCCGTCCTTCACGTCGCTGGCATCGACGGGTTTGTCGATGAGAGGCGGCGGACGGGCGTTATTCTGCGGGGCCGCGTTGCGCCCTGCGAGGATGTTTTCAGGCAGGGAAGCGACGGACCGCGCCAGCAGCGCGGGCGACAGATCGCCGGCAAGCGCCGGTTCCTTGTCGCGGTACATCGAGCCTTCCAACCGCATCGTTCCCAGCATCATCTCGGGATGCCGTGCGAAATATTCGTTTACGGAAACTCCTCCGTCCGGTGTTTCGATCTGCGTCAGTCCCAGCCAATCCTCGCCGCGCGGCGCCGTTCCGGGCGCGCGCTTTTGCAGGAACAGAATGTCCGTCGTCACTTCCGTGCCGGCGTTGGCCTTGAACGCTGTGTTGGGCAGGCGGATCGCGCCGATGAGATCGGCGCGGCTGCTGAGGTATTTGCGTATCGTCATGTCCTGCTTGTCTAAGGTGTAACGGCTCGTGATCAGGGCCATCACGCCGCCGGCGCGCAACTTGTCGACCGACTTCGCCAGAAAATAATCGTGGATGGTTCGTGTCACTGGAGAATTGCGGTAAGCAGGGTCGTGAACGCGATAGTTCCCGAACGGAATGTTGCCGACCACCGCGTCGAAGAAATTGTCGGGTAGGATCGTTTCTTCAAACCCCTTCGCGAATATCGTCGCGTCGGGATAAAGCTGCTTGGCGATCCGCGCCGTGATATTGTCCAGCTCGATGCCCGTGCGGCGACAACCGGGCAGAAGTTTTTCGGGCATCAGTCCGAAGAAGTGCCCCACGCCCATCGACGGTTCTAATATCTGCACGCTCGTTCCGAGGCCAAGGCGCTCCATTGCCTGCCAGAGTGCCTCGATCACCACGGGCGATGTGAAATGAGCGTTCGGCGTCGATGCGCGGGCAGAATCATATTCGTCCGGCGTAAGGTTTTCCTTTACGTCGCGGGCAATCTCCCGCCACTCACTGCTCGGATAGGGATGGAAGACGTTCGGCAGAGCGCCCCAGCCGTTGTAGCGGGCCAGGACGGTTTTCTCAGCTTGAGTGGGCTCGCGGCTTTCGTCTTCGACGAGCCGGAGCGTGCGGATCGCCGCGAGGTTGTCTCGCGCCTTATGGGTCAGGCCGCCCTGCCCGATCCGGTGCTCTTCGGCGACCCGGAAGTCGCGCGACGGAAGCGCGGGCGGAGGTTCGGGCGCGATATCAAAGGCCTGAATTTCCTGGGGCTCAATCTCCGGGACTACGGGGCCGGCGTCGGCAGGAGGTCCTCGCTCTGCGGCAGCGCCGATTCTGACAGCACCAGTTCCCACGCCGCCTGATAGTTCATCTTGCGCACCGACACCAGTTCGTACAGCAGATCGCCCGACCTCTCCTGCGCCGCGAAGACTGCCTGTTCCAGGAGATTCTGTCTCTCCAGGTCCGACACCATCGCCGGGCAATTCTCCCGCCAGTGTTCCAGGATCGTCTCTCCGAGCGCTGTTCGCTCCATCATCGGCGGCCTCCGCGTCTCCTGCCGGTTTCGACTCTACGGTGTGATCCGAGAACAGGGCAAGCTGGTTGAAATGCACCCTTATGGACAAATGCCCAGCTCTGCCTGCCCGAGATCCCTGCATCGACACTTTCCGATTGCTCACCGTACTGCAACCTGGCGTTCATATGTTCTTCATAAATGCCCGCGAAGGTTGTACCTTAACCAACCTATCCCCCAGGTCTGAATATTTGGTTAATGGCAATACTTTGACGCTGCTAATAGCCGGCCGCACTATTTTCGATTGTTGCGGTTTATGAAAATCGTGAAATGTCAGAGGGTCGCCGGCATCATGTTGATAGACACAAAATAGCCAAGTATGTGCTCGAACACGGTTTTTGCGAACTGCCGGGCCAGGTCTGGACCCGCCGGAGGCTTAACTGGCTGAGGATAAAGCCCGGCGGTTTCGCGGCTGTTTTTTCACTTTTTCCCAGCATGTCCAGCGATTTATAATGAGTACAGGGTGATCCGATGGCTTTATTCGAAAAGAAACTTCCCAGTGCACAGCGCTCGCAAAAGAGCCAAAAGCGGAGTGCGGCCGAATTACAGAAAACGTCTTTGAAGATTGACTTACAGGGGCGGCAGGATAGAGTTGGCATTTCGCCGAAGCTGATGAACGCTATAACTGTAGAGGACGTAGAAATGGCGACACCGTCCATCCCCGGTGCCCTGGTGAACGCGTTCCAACGCGCGAGGAGATCAGTCGCGACCCTCATAGATGCAAGGCCGAGGCGATGGCAGATCACCAATCAAGAGCAAGTGACGACGAAGGACGGTCAGTTTGTTATTCGTGAATCATCTGGTGCACCTCATTCGTACAAGTTAGCCAACATAGCAAACATCTATTTTGAGCCCCTGCTCAGTAAAAAAGGACAGGCGGATATGTTCCTTTGGCTCAAGACGAATCGACCGGGAAAGTTGGAGCAGGTTTATGCGGGCACGCTTGACGTTCATAGCGGACTGATCAAAAAAATAGAAGGTCTTCAAAAAGAACTCGGCTTACGCTAGTGACCTCCAGGAATTGCGTCGAAACTATCTGCGATCCCCGCGCAGATAAACGGAATAATCAAAGACGCACAGACTAAGTACAACCAGATTTTTGCCAATTTAAGCGAAGTTTTTTTTGCCCTCAGGGCGATTTGTTTGGGTATCATCTCGCCCAGCAGGAACAGGATTATCGTTATTCCGAAAATGGTGAACGTATCGGCGTTATCCGTCTTCCGAAGATAGCGTCCGATCTCTACCGTCATTCCGATCGCTAGAATGGTGTTCGCCATTACGACCATAGAGTTTGTGAATGGTTGGTCCGTGGCTAGGCGTCGAAGCATTGCGGATACTCCGCGTTTAAGAAAGCTCGCCTCCGTGTAATTGTTCGTTTGAATCCTCTGGAGGTCCGGCGCCTCCGTTATGAGGGCGAGTTCTGATATCGAGCAAGCAGCGATGCATAGGGTAGGTATAGCAATCATCCAAGCCAGAGCCTGCGTATTCGACACTACAGAATGCCACGGCAGAATGAAGTATCTTAGGAGTAAGAAAGTAAGCACTCCCCAGGCCACAATGGCACGCGCGATCCGGAGCGACCTGAAGACCGTAGCCTTCGCCATGACTGAGTGGCCTCCTTGGTGCGAAGCAATATTGACGAACGGCGATTATAAGTCATTAGCTATGCCGGATTTCAGATTGACCGCCCTCAATCCCTGTCCTTAAATCGTCTGGCAACTGACCGATGATTCGCATCATGCCCCGCAAAGCCAAACGCCTGCCAGAAGGTTCCTTCTATCGGGATCTAGGACGCAACATGCGAGTCACGCGCGCCGCCGCCGGAAGAAGCCAGGGCGAAGTCGCCGAGCATCTGCAGGTGACGTTCCAGCAGGTGCAGAAATACGAGGCCGGCACCAATCGCATCCCCGTTGACCGCCTCGTCACTCTGTCCGCCTTTCTCGATGTCCCCGTCGCCCACTTCGTCGGGCAGGCCAATGCCGGCGGCGTAAATCCGGAGATACAATCGCTCCTCGAACACATGGGCAGTAAAGAATTCGAGACGCTGCTGCGATCATGGACCGCGATCAAAGATCACGGCATCCGTGCGGCCATCCTTCGCTTCGTCGAGAGCATGGCTGCCCTCAGGCGCTGATGGTTGCGCATATCTACAGGTCCATATCGGTTCCCGCGAGCCTCGCGGTTTCATGCCGAAGGATGCAGTAGTACGTGGTGACGAGCAGCCTGAAGGACGCATCGACCATTGTCACGATTTCCGGAATGCAGGTGTTCGTGGCTTGCTTTCTTAGGATATCCATCGCTTCCAGAATTTCCGATGCTCGTATGAAATCATAAGCGTAGTTTTCGCGCGGACCGTGCTCCGGCCCAGTCTCTGGCGGTTCTGACATTCTCTCGTTCTCCTTTGTGCCGTCGCACAACTACCCGCCCTTGGGAATTCGGATGTCCGGATCATTCGGCGCGCCGCTATGCGATCTTGATTTAGTGGAATGATTTAAGGGGATGAAATCGCCGATAGGAACTACCATTTGTGGTAGTGCGGTTG
Source organism: uncultured Acidobacteriaceae bacterium (assembly GCA_963818235.1). GTDB lineage: Bacteria > Acidobacteriota > Terriglobia > Terriglobales > Acidobacteriaceae > Sulfotelmatobacter. The sequence continues at coordinate 2,440,808 of CAWFRI010000001.1, read as the reverse complement.
TGTTCGCAGGAAACATGACCCTAAGTTGTATGGCGCTTGCCGCATGCAAGAGAATCAGGCAAACTCCGATTGGGGCCGTCCGGTTCCGGAGTTCGGCTGCCTAGCGTCCACCGCCGTCTTAAGGATTTTCGTAATGAGTTAGAAAAGAGAAGTCAAAAGAAAACCCGCCGAAGGGCGGGCTTCCTGAATACTGCTGTAGTGGCGTTCACACCCCCAACATGGCAGGATTCGCCTCCCGATGCAAGAGCCTTCTTGCAGCGTAATTTCGTTGCCTGAATTCAGGGCTTCACCTCCTGTCTGCGGAAGAGTCATCTGATCTTGTCCACATTCATCGCCGTTATGTTCCATTTCGTGTTCCGCCCGCATTCGCGGCGAGTCGCGGCGTGTGTGCGCGCTACGGGCGCGGCGCGCGGCCATGGCCGCGCTTGCCGGGTGCTGATTCTTGCGACAGGCTTTTCGCACGGCGGTTCCGATTCCGGAGCCGTCCATGTTTCTAGTTCACCAATGTTCGAAGGAAATCCTATGACGTAACCAAAAGAAAACCCGCCAGGGGGCGGGCTTCTAAAAACTGAACTGCAAGAGCAGCGATGTGACAATCCCACTCTTGCAGAAACCAAAGTCGGACGCAAGCGTTTTTTGCGGCGGTTTTTTGTTGCCTGAAATCTGGAGGGTTTTCTCATAAACAAGGAGAAAACCATGACCATCAATCGAGTGCCCCCACGCATCGAGGACATGGCGCGAAACCTCGCCGCGCGCAACGCGCGGGACGGATTGCGCTTTGTCGGAGAGACGACCCCTCCTCTTTCTACACCTGCCCGCCGCGATCGTTCCCTCAGGTACTGCCACACGCCCGCCGAAGAGAAACCCCGGAAAACTTCGCCGCGCGACACCGGCGCGTATGTTCCGGAGATGGCGGCGCGCATCGAGAATGATCGCAATCTCACGGACGGCGCCCGGCGCTGCGCCCGCAAGCTCATGGAATATGTTTACCGGAAAAACCGCGACGGCCGGAATGCCGAGATCACCGTTACGTGGCTGATGTCGGCGCTGGGCAAGTCGCGCCGCACCGTGCAGCGCTACTTGCGCCAACTTGAACGCGAGGGCTATATCGCTGTCGATGTCCTGCACGCCCATACGCGGATGTGCGCGGGACTGTTCATCGAATTGCTGGCGCCGCTTTTTCCGCGTCACCGGCGCGAAAAATGGCGGTCGAAGTCAATGAATTCAGATGCGCCACGATTGTCACAGAATAATAGATCCAGACATAAAACAGTCCGAATACCACGGGCGTTATGGTTCCTGCGCTGCGCCGATCCGATCTGGCGGGCCTGGCAGAAGACGCTCCCGCCCCTCCCCGCCTTTCCGGCTACCGTTTGAGCTGGCGTTTTCCTCCAAGTGGCTCGGCGAGGGAGAACTCTTGGCAAACGCCAGAACCTTACTTCGCCCATCCGCGCCTGTGGCATACTCGCGTAGACGTATACAGGGTTTTAACCTGTACCCGCTAAGGTTGTAGTTAGAGCCCCCTGAAGGGCCGAATTCTACCTTGTTGCGAGGGAACGTTGATCCTGAAAGGCAACCAGAGAGGCGGGGGCCAGCAGCTTGCCGCCCACCTGCTCAATTCCTTCGACAACGAGCGCGTCGAAGTGGCCGACGTGCGCGGCGCCATCGCGCGCGACCTGTCGGGGGCCTTCGGTGAGTGGTACGCGCATTCGCGCGCCACCAAATGCAAGAAATATCTCTATAGCCTGTCCCTCAATCCCGACCAGACGCAGGGCGCCCTCACCCGCGAACAGTATCTCGACCTCATCGCGCGGACCGAGCGCAGCCTCAAGCTCGTGAACCAGCCGCGGGCGGTCGTCTTTCACGTCAAGGAAGGACGGGAGCATTGCCATGTCGTCTGGTCACGCATCGACACGAATGCCGAGAAAATCCGCTCGGTGCAGATCGCGCACGACCGCCTGAAACTGCGCAGCGTCGTCCGCGGTTTCGCGCGCGAGCACGGCCTTAAACTTCCGCCCGGCATGCAGCCGCGCAAGAGCCCTGACCGCACTGAGTTCAACAGCGCGGTGCGCGCCGAAAATCTCGCGGAGAAGCAGCAGCAGGAGCGCACCGGTGTCCCGAAGGAAGTACGCATGGCCGAGATCGCGGCCTGCTGGAACGCCACGGACAACGGCAGGGATTTCATCAAGGCTCTCGAAGCGAAGGACTATCACCTTGCCTATGGCGGCGAAGGCAAGCGCGATTATGTCGTCATCGATATCTTCGGCGAGATCCACAGCCTCTCGCGCCAGCTCGCCGAGGTCACGCGGTCCAAAGGGATGCGCGAACGGCTGAAGGATTTTCCGCCGAAGGGGCTGCGCGACATCGAAACGGTTCAGGATCACGTGAAGAAAGTCCGTGAGGAACTTCAGCGGCGAAACGAGACGCGGCCAAGCCCACAGGTCGAGCAGCGCCTGACCGCGCTGCAGCAGCGGCAGCAGAACCGCCGCGACGGCCTGGCGCGGATGCGCGCCGACCTCTTCGCGCGGCAGCTCGACGAGCGCGCCGAACTGCGCAACCTGCAGCGCGCCGAGAATGAAAATATCGCCAGCAAGCGCAAGCCGGGGCGGTTCACGTCGTTCCTCGCCCGCATCACCGGCATCGGCAATGTCGTGGCCTGGGCGCACGGTCGCGCCGATGTGAGACGCGAAGTCCGCCACAAGCAGCAGACAGAAGCGCTGCTGCTCCGGCACGGGCACGAGCTGAAGGCCCTGGAGCGGCACGGTGCCGCCCTCACCCGCCTGGAGCGGCGCGAGGACAGGTCGGCGGCGCTCGCCTTGCGGCGCGAAAGCTGCCGGCGCCTGCGCACATTCCCGCTCAAGCCGGAGTTTGAGAAGGCGCTCGGGCGCGAGAAACCGGCTGAGGCCGGCGGCGAAGCGCGCCGCCTGGCCGCGCAGTTCCGCCAGAGCGCGAAGGCGCGGGACTTCAGTGCCGGCGATCTGCAAAAGGCCTTCGAGCGCGCGCATTCCGGCAAGCAACCTCCCGCGGAAGGCGACGCGGGCGACCGGAAGAAATCTCCGGACCGCCCGAAGCCCAAGACCGACCGCGAGCGCGATGACCTCTAGAGGTTCATCCGCGCCGTCCGGCGGCGGACGACATTCCGGCGTATCTTGGCCAGGACCGCGTAATCCTCGCGCCGGTGCTGTTCGCACCAGGCGATGTCGCGGAGTATCTCCTTCGCGGCGGCGTCGAGCGCGTGGTTTGTCATGCCGCAGGCGTTGAACAGAACAGTCAGTCTCATTTTTCTCTCCTTGTGTTGAGGCCCCGCAGCGGAGCCTTTCATGCTTGCGCGATCCGCAGGCGGGAGGGCCCGCGCACAGGGTTGAGAAGCCGAGGGGGATCACCCGGGATTACATCTGGGGGATACGGCTTCGATCCCTTGCGCCGGGCATACGACCGCATGCGAGAGTGCCCTGATGAAAGGCCCCTGCGGGGACAAGACACGGAGGGAAAAGGCTTTTACTGATTGTTAACGCCAAGGTTGTAGCATGGTAAAAAAACACGCATTACGCGAAGGGGATTGCAGATGACGGTCAGGCTCGTGAGAATACCGCCCATCGGAAAAATCCGCACCGAGCGCATGAAGATCACATTCGAGGGCCACCACGCGCTGGAAGAAAAAGCCTGCATGTTCATGCAGGCGATCGCGGTGCTGGAGCACGATCACCGCATCTTCCGCGCCGGCGAGTGCGATTTCTGGTTAAAGCCCGTCGACGCCGATAATCATCCCCTTATACTGCTTCCGGACGGCCAGTGCATCTCCGAGCATAAACTGATCGTCGACAATCCCTATCCCTGCGCCGCAGATGCCTACCGGGCCGGTTGAATTCTCCTTTAATTACTTTGTCGAACGGGCGGACGGCGCGTTGCGAGCCGCCGCGTTTTCATCACTGCCCCGAGGGTTCGACGGGTGTGGGGCAGTTCTCCGCTGAGAACGTTTTCCCGGTACCGCGTTGTTACTATGCTCCTTCCATGTTCGCCGGACCGGCTTGAATTCTCTGTGACGTTGCGATTTCTCCTTATGTGTTTTGCCGTGCTGGCATCAGTGGCCGCGGACAGCGTCTGGAACGGTGGCGTTTCATAGCTTTCTCTTTCCCTGACACGGGTTTTCTTTGCAGTGAGGACCAGCACCACCATCACCAGCCTTTATTGTGAATTTCTGCCTGAAAATCGTCCCTGATGCCCGCAAGGGTTTCCCCGTATTTCGCTGCGCTGCAATACCGCTGCGCGGCCCCAACAGAAAACTTTGGGGCGGGTGAGCCCCCTCCCTGTGACGGGCGGTACGGATTTATCAGGGCTGATCGAAATCACAAGGCAGGCAATGGAGCCGGCCCTGACAGAAAAGGAAAACGACCATGTCACTCAAGAAGCAAACGCAAGCTGAACCGAAAAATCCCCCGGTCGACAAAGTCCGCGTCGGACTGATCACCGCCAGCATCTGGGAAAACCAGACGGAAAAGGGAACCTTCCACAATGTCACCTTCGAGCGCCGCTATAAGGACGGCGACCAGTGGAAGAGCTCGCACAGCTACAACGCGGACGACCTGCTGGCCCTCGCAAAGGCGGCGGACCTCGCCCACACGAAAATCGTCGAAGCCCGCAACGGCGGCGGTGAAGAGTAAGAACCCGGCGGCGGCTCGCAAACGGGCCGCCGCCGTCAACCCTCAACAGGAGACCGAATATGAACCGCATCCTTGAAGTTTCTGATGAAGACGAAACCCTGATCCTCGAATTCGTCGATCTCGACGACCTGAAAAACGAAAGAATATTGCCGAACTTTGTTGGGACAACTACGGATCGTTGATCCTACGCTCCTTCGTTGGCCGGTCACTCCGACCGGCCAACGACGGAGAAAAGCCTTTGACCATGTTGCCTCTCGCCGTAGAAATGGCAACGGGCTTAGTGCTCCTCAAGGCCGGTATCGGCTTGCACCAGCTTCGGCACGCATAATTATTGACGGCCTTTAATCGAGCCGTTTTGGGTGTTGTCGGATTTTCTGATCTTGCCGGTCGCCTGATCCCAAATCTCGTCCTCCTCCAGGACGATCGTCGGCACATCGCCACCGACGCTTTCGCGCTCCATCAGGAAATCGAAGACTTCCTGCCAGAAGCCGGCACCGGTCGCGTCACCCGCTTCGCGGCACGCGGCCGCCTTGTCACGCGCGATGTCGAAGGCGACATGCGCGCCCTGCCCTTGCGCTTTCACCGATGCCTGGAGCCGCCTTCCTTCATCGTGGGCGGCGCGCCGGACGATCACCGGCCCTTCATTCAGATCGTCGCTGTCGTCAAGATCAACCATCGCGCCGCCGTCCGCTGGCTTTCGTGCCGTTATCATACCGCCGGACCTCGGGCGGCGTTTCATGCTCGCTCGCTTGAGAGCGGGTTTATAATCGCGTCAGATATGGCGGATCGCACGACATCTTTCGCGAAGAGCGTCGAGGGCCTGCACAAGGAAGAGAGCGCCCTTGATAATGCCGTCGTCTTGCGAAACCAGTTCGCTGTCGCCAAAGAGAAAACCGTCGAGCAGCAGAATGAAAAACCCCAGGGCGAAGCGGAAAAAACAGGCTCCCCGATGGTCAGGGAGGACGCGCCCGTCCTGAAGCCTACGCCGTCGGGCCCCATGCGGGCCGGTCCTGACCGGGTGGCATCCGTAAGCAAGGTCAAGAAGGAAGTCATGACCGAAAAGCAGAAGCAGGAAGAGGCCCGGAAGCTTCTGGAAATCTACCGCGCACAAAATCCCACTCACACCCGCAGCCACGATCACGACCGCGATCGCTAGGGCGGACACCCCTGAACGTGTTGTACGGCGCAAACCTCCTTCACGCCATCGCAACCTTCGAAAGAGCCGGCATGACACGTCCGGCTGTAGTAGGCCAACGCCCGAACCGCGTCTTGGTCCACGCCCGTTCCATGTTCGTAGGCTCCGGCCAGCAGGTTGCAGCCCTGCCAGCTTCCCAGCTCGCACGCTTGTCGGTAGATGCCGGCCACGTTTTTTTTGGTCTCGTTTTCTTTTCCCTGGGGGATAAACATCAAGTCCATTCTCGCCGTCTCAAGCAGAGTGTCCGCTTTCGCGGCGTTCGCGTTTTGATCGGCGGCGTTCTTTATGCCGTGCGAGATCCACGCGACCGTTGAAATAATAAGGAGGAACGCACAACCGACGCCGGCACCGACGAGGATGCGTTTTCGCTTGCGCGCCCGCTGCGCCTCCTCTCGCTTTTTCCTTTCGGCCGCCTCCTCGTCGCTGGCGATTTTGGCCCTTATCTTGTCGAACAAGGCCCGTAATTCGGCAAATGGGTCGAAGACCTCCGCGCCATCCTCGTAATGCAGCAGCGAGAACAGCCGCCCGTCAGGAACTTTCTCGCCCGTTATGCCATCAACCGTCGCGATCAGACCATCGCGCGGAACGCGCACATGCGCGACGGGCGTCCTCTTCGAGGTGACCACGACAAGCGCCGCCTCATCTCCTCCCCGCACGACGCCCTCGCTCTTGATTGACCAGCCATCAATGCTTAATCCGAACTCGATCAGATTGGGAGCGATGCTGTGTCCCTCGACGGTGAGTTCCTTCGGCGCCGTGTAGGGATAGTCGGGATGGGGATCGAAAAGCCCGATGAATTGATAATCCTCGAAATAATTAACCCGGCGAAGAGCCACCGGGCGCGCGCCGGAAATCACGACGAGCGCCAGGCCCGGATACGCATGATGGTTGCGGTCGTCGACGCGCGCGAAGACCTGCCCGATTTCATCGGGTGTGATGAGGGCGCGTTTCTGGATCGACTCCGTCATCCCCGCCGTGCGGGATTGTGACGAGCCGCGCGTTGTGCCTTCGGTCTCGCTCGTTCCCTCGGTCACGCTTTGCGAGGTGCCGTCCGTGCGCGAGCGCGACGTGCCGTGCGAGACCCCTTTCGACTGTCCGGTATTCCAGCCTTCGGATTTGGTTTTGTTGGTGGACAGGCTCTCACTTTTTCCTTCTGTTACGCCGGGCTCGTAAGTGCGAAAGAAAAAACCGGGCGTCCACTTTTCGCTCGTCGACCAGTTCCAGCTCTTGCCCTTCGATTTGCTGACGCCCCACGACTGACCCTTGCTGACCGAACTGTTGGTGCCTTCACTCTCCGATGTTCCGGCCGAAGTCGACGTGCCCGTCGTCTTGGATTGCGAGCGCGAGGTGCTCTGGGAAAAGCTTTCTGATTGTGACGTGCTGTCACTGGCCGATCGAACCTCCCGCAAGACTTCGGTTTCGCCGATGAGCTTGGCGACGTACTCGCGGGAGAAATGATCCTCCAGACTGAAGAAGATCTTTAGCCCGGAGTTCGCGAGAAATGTTTCCCAATTGTCTTTGTAAACCGCCCTGAGCTGCTCCAGGCTCTGGAGCACGAAAAACATCTTTACCCCGTAGCCTGCGATCTGCGCGACGGCCGACTCGATGATCTCCATGCGCTTCAGGCCCGCGAATTCATCAAGGAGCATGAGCAGGGGATAGCCGGTTGCCTGACGCCCCCTCACCTTCTCCATCTCCGTCACCGTCAGCGAAATCATCATGCGCAGCCAACGATAGTGAGTGCTCATGTAGCGTTGCGGAAGGCAGAGAAAAACACTCAAGCCCACGGGATCGGTCTTAAGTTCGCTGAGCTGGAAGTCGGAGGTCTCCAGGCATCGCTGCATCGCCGGGCTGTCAATGAACTCCGTGTTGCGGTTCGCCACCTGCAGCACGCTCTCATACTGCTTCGGGGAATTACGCAGCATGTTGGCGTACGTATCGCCGAGCCCGGCCACCAGCCCGCCGAAGGCCGGGTTATTTTGCAGGGCGGTCCAGAGCATGGCGTGCGAGGATGGCAGCTCAGTCTGCCCCTGCTGCTTTAGGTTTTGAATGGCCTCCCAGTCTCCGCGCATGATCAGTTTGCGGACGGTCAGCAGGTTTCGGAAGCCCTCGAACCGGGGCGACGTGATTACATGCAGCAGGAGGCCTTTGAGCAGCGAGCGGGCGGATTCATCCCAGAAGGGATCGTTTGTCCCGCCTTCATGGATGACGACGATGGCATCGGCTATCCGTCCCGCCTCATCGACGGTCTCTTCGTTTTCAGGGTCGAGGGTATCGAGCGGATTGAAGTGACCCCTGAGGGAGTCGTCTATCTGCGCGGCATGGAACGGATCAAGAACACGGACGGACTGACCCAGCCCTTTGCAGTGCTCTGATCCATGACCACGCCGGGCGGCCGTGATGGTTGCATTCTCGCCCTTTGGGTCGACGCAGACGAGGGAGCCGGGCCAGACGATCAGGTTATTGATAATGGAGCTGGCACCCTTGCCGCCCCTTGAGCCGCTGACCAGGCAGACATGGCGGTCATCGCCATAGCCGAGCGGAACGTCGTTTTCACTGGCCGAGCGACCGAGCCAGGAGGTGCCAGGATGGTATTCGTAGCTCTTCTCGACGGCTCCAGGATCAGCCCATTCTGCGGTGGCAATTCGTAAGGTCATGACTACATACGTATGTTTCGGGATTATCGCATAAGGTTAATTAAGCGGTGACATGCTATCTCTTTCTTATTGCGCCCGGATGGGAGGAGCGGCCATGATCGGATTGCGGGGATTTGTGACGGCAGTGAAAAAAGTCTCTGGCTCCGCCGGTAGGAAGTGCGTTGCTATATGCTTCGCAAGGTGTGTGGCGGTGGCACCGCCACCACCGTTCGCTGGCGCTCTCTCACCTTGGTCAGGGGGGTTATCCCACCCCCCATTGACGATCCCCCCGGTCCAGGGGCTCCGCGCCCTGTACCCCGCCGTTAGGGCCTTCGCGCCCTCCCCGTCCCACCAGAGCAGGGCGTTCCGCCCGTGCACCCTGAGCAGGGGCCTTGCCCCGTGCACCCGCGCGAGGAGCGTTCCGCCCTCACCCACCCTGCCCAACCCTGCGCGGATTGGATGCGCGTGCCGCCGGAGGCCTGATTGAGCCGCAGCAACAAGCGTCAGCGCTCGGCGATCATCCGCGCCCGCGTCTCGCCCGAGGAGAAGAAGCTGGCCGAGAAGAAGGCGCGGACCATGGGCAGCATGGGCGCTCTTTTTCGGGCCTCCGTGCTTGGCTACACCCCTCCCCGCCTGGCCGACCGGGATGTGCTGGTTAAGCTTCTCGGGGAACACGCGGCACTGCGCGCCGAGATGAACAAGGTTGGATCGAACCTCAACCAGATCGCCCATCATCTGAATGCCGGCAGACCCGGCGACAGGATAGAAGGCGCCCTCTCCGCCGCCCTGGAGGAATATGAAAACGCGATTCGCACGCTGGACGAACTTCGCCTCGTGAACATGCAAGCCATGGGGTTAGAGCGCGAGCCCCGACCGGCGGACGAAGAGGAATAGCGGGATTCTTTTTGGAGCAGATATCGGAAAGCTACCAGCTACCAGAAGGCTACCAAATAGGTGCTCGAAAGCTTCTAGATACCAGTCAGCGACCAATCAGGTTCCGGAAAGCTATCGGATACTAAGCAGCTACCAAACAGATATCGGAAAGCGACCGGCTACCGGACAGGTACTGGAAAGCTATCCGATATCCGACAGCTAGCCGTTGACTACCCAAGAGGTATCACCTATCGTTTTGGTATCGAGTAGCCTTCCGCGCCGTTCCTAATCCTTCAATCCAACGCAAGGTCGCACATGCCAACCATCGTCTTCGCAAGCCCCAAGGGCGGCGCCGGCAAATCCACAGCCGCTGTTATTCTCGCCACCGAACTGGCGCTCAAAGGAGCGCAGGTAACGATCATCGACGCCGATCCCAATAAGCCCGTTTCACAGTGGGCGAAGAGGGCAGGGCGGCCGGAGAACATCACGGTCATCGCCGACATCGGCGAGACAACGATCATCGATGAGATCGAGAGCGCGTCGCAGAAAACACCCTTCGTCATCGTCGATCTTGAGGGCACGGCCTCGATGATGGTCGCGTATGCGATCAGCCGTGCCGACCTTGTCATCATTCCGACGCAAGGCTCCCAGCTCGACGCGGCGGAGGCGACGAAGGCGATCCGTCTTATCCGACAGCAGGAAAAAGCCTTTCACAAACAGATTCCGTTCGCGATCCTGTTCACCCGAACAAATGCGGCACTGCGCCCACGCACGCTGCAGCATATCCAGGCCGAGTTCCAGAAACACGGCATCAAGGCTTTCCAGACGCAAATTCACGAACGCGAAGCCTACCGCGCGCTGTTTTCCTTCGGCGGCACTGTCGAAACTTTAAACTCGCAGCACGTCAGCAATCTCGATGCGGCCGTCATTAACGCACGTGCCTATGCCGGCGAAGTAATCGCCATGCTGCGCTCCGGGGAAAAAACCACAACGCGCGAAGCCGAGGTGGCATGATGTCCGAACGAGCCAGCATTTTCGACAGCGGCGCAGAATTCGATGTCTCCGAATTCGCACCCAAGAAGATCAACCCCAGTGCGCCGGCGGAAGCGGTGCGCGCCGTTGCCGAGGAATCGAATTTTGTGAGCAGGGAACCTGCGAAGCCGCGCAAGTCGCCCGCACTCAAAAAAGAACCACGGCGACATCGAACCGGCCGAAATGTTCAGGTGAATATCAAGGCTCTTCAAGATACCGTTGATCGTTTTAACGCTATCGTCGAAGCGCAAAAATGGGTGACCGGTTACGTGCTTGAGCGAGCCGTCGCCGCCCTTGAGCGGGAACTGGGAATTTCGGGCGTTGAAAGCGGGAGGGGAGGGCACAGGTGACGGGCGAAGAGGCGGTGCCCAGCCTGAGGGATATTGCTGGTGTACAACAGAATTCACGGGAGCTCACCCGCTGCGCTAAGTGCAGATCTACTCACTGGATCGCGGTCTCTATCGCGGCGCAGAAAAAACTCAGCGATCTCATTAACGTCAATCTGAACCAGCAACTCGAAATCGGACAACTTAGAAGGCACATCACCGAGCTGAACGCCATCATCGAAACCCGCAGTCTCTGGCGAGAGTCGGAACGACCGCATTAAGAATGCTTCTTCTTCGGCAGAAGCACCGCCCGCCAGATGTCCTCAAAGGCCCACATAATTGGAGCACCCGTCTGTCCCTGCGCCATGCGTTTGTCGTATGTGCGTGTCTTGCCACTCGCCTTCAGTTTTGCATGCAGCCAATCCGAGAGAGCCTTTGGCTCGAACCTCACCGCGCTGCCGACTTTAAAATGCGGAATCTCACCGACGGCCACCAGCTGATAAATCAGCCGCTGCGACACGTTGAGTATCCGGGCGACTTCATCGACCTTCAACGCCGACTTCCGGCTTTCGATCAATTCTTCGAGCACGCCCCGATGGTATCAAAGCCTCTGTGCTACAATTCTTGCCGTGACCTGTGCATTCCATTCCGTAAAGTTTGGTGGCGGTTTGGTGGCGGTTACGCCGGAAATGGCCGCAAAATCGGGCTTTCCACGCAAACCATGCACAGTACGCAAAACCTGCAATTCCCAATGTTTATGCGGGTTTAACGTAAGTTGTTTCCTCTCAAGCGGGGGACGTAGTTCAGTTGGTTAGAACGCTGCCCTGTCACGGCAGAGGCCGCGGGTTCGAGTCCCGTCGTCCCCGCCATATTTTCAATGACTTACAAGCGCCGCTCTCGACGGCGTAGGTTCGGAAAGGTTCGATAGAGCAGATCGAGCCTTTCCCGCCACCACCGCCCGCTCTTTGGGTTTCCGCATAATCATCTCGACAACCTTGGTTTGGGCAGCGCGCTTGGCCGGCGTTACGGCCTGCGTGTAGATGTCGAGTGTGATCCTGCTGTTTGCGTGCCGGAGCAATTCCTGCACGGTTTTGATGTCCTCGCCGTTGGCCTTTAGCAGCGTGGAAAAAGTTCTACGGAACGTGTGCCAGGAGATGTGTTTGACAATTCCTGCACGCTTTGCCGCTGGACGAATTCCGCGCTTCATCAGGTTTTCCGGCCAATAGGGCTGTCGGCCCTTAGTGAGAGGGCTGGCGAATACCCATTCGTCGTCTTGGTTGTAGGGGCACCCCGACCTCCACGTCAGCAGCTCCTGGGCCAGGAAAGGATCAAGTGGTACAGGTTTCTGTGACGCTTCGGTCTTGCAGTCTCCTATAACTTGGTCCACTACAGAACGGGTGACGTGAAGCTGTTCGTTTTCAAAATCTACGTCGCTCCACTTCAACCCGAGTAGCTCTCCGACTCGGAGACCGGTGCAGGCATCGAGCAGCACGAGGACGCGATCTCTCAGGCTCAACTCCGGGATGAGAGCTTGCAGCTCCTCCTCCGTGAGCACCTCCGGGACACGTTCGCGCTTGGCGCTCTGACGAACCAGCGTGATCGGATTCCGGTCTGTCCATTCATATCGTCGTGCGTGATTGAACAAAGCGCTCATGATGTTCCTGATTTTTGCCTTGCTGCCCCTTGATCGTGGCACCGATTTCAGCCAACTCTCGACAGCGACCGGTTTTACGTCTTTCAACGACAACGTACCCCAGCGCGGCACAATCCAGTTCTTGAGATAGAACCCGTATGCCTGCTTGGTCGAGAACGCTTTCCTGCGGTTTTCCTCCGATAGTTCCTCGGTGCGGTAATGCTCAACCAACGCCGCAATCGATACTGACTTTGGCGTCTGTTCAGCGTTGATGGTCAAACGCAAAGCGTCCGCGACTCGTTGCGCCTGGGACTCGGTTTTATATTGCTCGGTCGTGCCTATCACTTTCTTGCGATAAACCGTGCCGCCAGTGATAGTCGGCTCGTACCACCGGAATTCCCAAACTGCTTGACCCGTCTTTCGCTTTACGCACTGTAGACTGCCTTGCTGATGTCGTGCCCGTCTGAACACCTTAACCTCCTGTGTGCAAAGACGGCACGGATGGCTGGATGAAGAGTAGCGTAGCCGTCAATTGGAAGTCGAGAGGAATCGTTCCAAGCGGCTCGTCATCCGGCGAGCTTCGACCCGAACCACTCGTTTAGAGTCGAGGTCCGGAACCTCCAGAGATCACCGATTTGGACACCGGGGACTTCTCCGCTGCGCGCCATTCGTTGCAGAGTTTTTTTGTGGATGCCCAGTAAGGCCGCCGCTTCGTCGCTGTCAAGCAGACGCTCGAAATTCCCCACGCCCGGAAGCTGCCGTAGCCTGGTTGTGTTCTTGTCGGATAGGGCTGCCCGGTTAGGCCGTCGAGCTTATAGACGGACTGGGAATTGTTGACGACTAATCCCCCCTGAAAGTCGGGAATGCCGGAGCCGAAAACGTTCGGAGCTGTCCACGCGGTTGTGCCGGTGCTGGTGATGGCCTGCACGCTACCGTCTCCCTGAAATGCGAATACATCCGCCACGCCGGTCGAACTGGGAACGGCAGGCAAAATACCAGAGACACCGGAGCCATCTCCGGGGTTCGACCAGAGAACAGTTCCTGTCGGGAGAGTCGATGCGGCGATAACCGTAACATCGGCAGAGGCGCTTCCCGCGGTAATGGTTGTGTTGCCTGCGGCGACGGCGTTGATGATGGGCGGATCGGCTGTAAGGACGCGGTCGTCGAAACTGAGTTTCGCACCGGACGTTGCTTGTCCCGTTGCCCAGTGGCAGAGCAAGCACATGAGGAATGAGAGGTTGAAGCCTGCGCGCGGTTTGAACACGATTTTATTGGTCGCGCCACAAGAGATGAGAAGCTTGCCATTTTCCGATAATGCTGATGTGTTCCTTACTTTCGCCCGGGAAAGAGCTGATTATACTCTTTGGCGCTGACTCTCCGAGTGCGCTGTTCGTGGTACCAGACTCTCTCGGATGGGTGATCAGGGCGAAGAAGGTCGACTGAAACGGGATTCCCCCCCGCATCACTAGCTTAGTCCCCTCGCCCAGGTTGATTGTGAATTCGTAGTGACCGGAATCATCGCCAGTCCTTGCTCTATTGATCGCACGCTTCGACCAGCCATCTACCGCGGCGAACTCTCCTTTGGAAAGGCGACCCTCGCCTCCCATCTTTTGTTCTTCTTGGCCTGAGATCAGTTGAAACCGGCCATTTGTCAATTTGCAGACACCTCCGGGACAATCCGCATAAATCTCACCGTCAATCGCAGTGAAATCGTCAATGTCCACGGCAGATTCCTGATCGTGACGCTCCACTCCGGCTGGAGTGATTCGGATAATAGAGAGATTCCATTTGTCGACCGCAGGAAGAGCGGGCGCATAAAAATATTCTTTAACTGGTTCCAAGATGTACGACATCGCGCTTAGGCGGTAACCGAAGGGGCGGTCGTACATAAACAGGTACGCATTGTCGTCCTTCCAGAGGACATACCCTCCGCCGCCCTCGTACTTTATAAAATGAAACTTGACAAAGACGATTAAGGCCATCGCGACAAGTGCAACAGAAAGAATTGCTCTTGCTTTCATATCTCCATTCCTCAGTTGCAGCTCGTTGATTGGCACACATTGTTCAGGATGTAGTTGGTGAAGGCGCCGCTGTAATCCCAATAACCCTGAAGCAGAGAAGAGTAGGGGCTCAGCTTGATCCCTCCAAGAGTACCGTTGAGGCTGGAGCCTTGGGGTGCATTGAGTTTGGCTTGAATGTACTGGATGAACTGTTGCCAGCCACTCGATATGTCTCCCTTTGCGATGTAGTAGCCAGCGAAATTCTTTAAGCCCGGTCCAGGTTGGTCATAACCACCTGTTTCGACTACCACGTCATTGGTTCCGATGGAATAAACCCGCCAATACCGCCAGCCCGCCAACGGATGGCCTTGGAGAGTGACCACGGAAATCACATTGTTTGTGGTGTCAACCCGCTCGGTCATAACAAAGAACGGCTTCTGGACGTGCGACGAGAAGCCTTCGAGACTGATCTGCAGGACCTGACCGGGGCTGGTCACATGGATGGCCGCCTGCGGGTCTGTAGGATTATCAAAGTACATCACGGAGTTAGTTTGCGCCTTCGTATGAACATCAGCCACGGGCGCAAATGTTTGGAGATAGTTCTGGAAGATGTAAGCTGGCGACTTACTGGTTAACAACTCGATCGCATTGATGTTGCCGCACGTTGGCGTCAGGGGAAGTGGGATGGAATCGATGCCACCTAGAGTGCCATTTGGTGTGCAGAATATAGGTAGGCTGAGGTCTGGCAACTGCTTGGAATAGCCTTGCGCCTGATTGGTCTGAACCTGCTGGATGGCGGTGCCTTGAGTGGAACTGTTCCCTCCCGGCAGAGAGGCGAAGGTGGCTGCATAAGTAATCGGCGCGGAAGCCAAGGCCATGGCCACTCCCGACGCGGCAGAGTAGGAACTGCCAGTCAGGTTTGCCATCCAGCCCGGCCACTGGCCCCCACTGGATTGGCTCGGATTTGGCGTTAGGGTCACCGTCTGGCCAGTTACATTGCCGTTTTGGTCGTAGGTGGTGCCGGATGTGCCTATGACACCGCCTCCTAGGGTCACGATCTGCGGGGTGTCGTTCGGCACCGTAAATAGCGTTCCACCCGATTGAGTGAACGCGATCATGAAGTTCCCGACTACGGGAGTCGTCAAAGAGTTGCCCGATGCGGACGTATAGGTCCAAGTAGATGGAATTCCGGTCATACCATCCAGTCTGTAGATCGCACTTCCTGTATATACCGTGTTGCCGGACGCGGTGAAGGCGATCATGGAAGTTCCCAGCAAGGTGGAAATCGTGCCGATGAAATTGCCATCCTGACGCTGCAGCGCAGGTTGCACACGCGCCTGCAAATTAAGGACGTTCATCTGGGCATTGGAGACGTCTGCGCTGGATGCCCCTCAGCTTTATTTCCTCGATCACTATGGCCACGTCGCACAAAGCAACGAGCAAAATCGAAGCAAGGGCGAGGCCAATGCGACCAACTTTATCGCTGGGGCGGCTCTCAAGTAGCATGAAGATGCCAATATCAAAAACCCAAAAGCTGAGCAAAACAGCGCCAGCGCAAATTAGTCCCCTCCCAGCGCGTGGGAGGCGCGGTTGAATGATAGCGCCCAAGACCAAGATACTGGGCATAATCGCGAAACCGAGGCCTAAACCAAGGACACCGGCAATTCCGACGAACAACCCAACCACGATGGCGAGCCAACGCGCTCTCCTCGCAAGAATCCCATTACTTCTATCTTCGAAGTCTTTGGTTTGCAGATGGCCTCCTGTACTGCCCGTCATTCTACTTCGGTCCGCATACGTTAGAGAATGTACCCATATTGCTGGTTCCATCTCCGGGTAAATATATTACAGGGCCAGAGTTCGGGCCACCTGGCGTTGTAAACGTGAGCAACATTGTCGCCTGATTTGTGGAATTGAGCGCGAAAACCTCAGCATCCGGGAACTCATCACCATAAAGACTTCCCGAGTAGCAGACTTGGCCCGAGTTCAATACCGCGGTAAAGTTTACATTCGTGTCGATGTCCGGAGAACCAGGCACAAGGGGATTGGATCCAGAAAATCCCAGGTGCAAAGTGCCATTTAGTGTCCAAGCTTGGTAGGTTGGGTGACCGGTTGCTGTTCTGCCGTAAACATCATAACTTGGGTTCGAATAGGCATTGGCATCGAAATTTGTCATCCCCGGGAGCAGGAATGAGATCGTTCCGATGACTCTCGATGTGGCGCTGAGGCTAGTTGTAAACGAGCGGTTATCTCCTCTGAAGCAATTGTACGCGCACGGAAATGGATAAGGCTCGATTCCAAACCAAAGCCAAGGCGCGAAGGACCGCACGTACAGTGTTTCCTTGAGGCCCGCAGTCGAGTTCGCTGACACATTTGCTGACTGGAAAGGCCAGAAACTACCCGCCGGTTGGATCGGCATTGCCGCCACCTGATCGACAGAGCCAAGTTTGTAGGAGTTTCCGCTCCACGACTGCGTCAGCGGGGTGCCGATCTGGCCGTCCACATTCCCGTTCTGGTCATAGGTGGTACCAGAGGCACCGATCACGCCACCATTGGAGGTCGCAATCTGCGGCGTGTCGTTGGGAACGGTAAACAGCGTGCTTCCGGCCCCCGTGAACCCAACCATGAAGTTCCCGACTGTCGAGGAAACGGTGCCGACGAACGACCCGTCGGCCCGCTGTAACATCGGCTGCACCGGAGTGGCTTGTTCAGGAACCATCGCGACCTGGGTATTGGAGGCGATGCTGGGGCCAGAAGTGGTGGCCAGATAGAAGGCGCTAGTCATTGAGCCTGTATTCGGGTACGTGTCAACTTCGTAGCTGGCCAACACTCCCTGGTCCGCATTGGTGATGAGACTGACGTTAGAGATGTACACGGACTGGAAGTTATTGCTCGCTTCATAAGACTGCCAATCTCCCAGCGGAATTTCGTAGGAATCGCCCGTGGTGCCTACTCGTAGCAGGCGCAAATGCCAAGTCGTCGTGTTGTAACTGACGTAGCCTACCAGGCTGCAGTATTCATCAGTCGGGGGATCCGGCGGTTCCCATGTCCCGCCCCCGCTGGCGCCGACGGCCGTGTAGTACAGGTAAGGAACATAGGCATAGCCGTCACCGGCGATCATCAAGTTGCCTACGGACGGAGGGCTAGGTTGGGAGGAATACTCCACTCCGCCCCCTTGGGGGCTGAAGGGACAGGGTGGTTGAGGGGGCGGTGGGTTGTCGTTAAATGAACCAGTCGAGTTCTCCATCGGAATCGTGAACGTCGGCTGGCCCGTGAGTGGGTTGATCCCGACCAGATTACTGCCGTCAACTGTAAAGATCGTGCCGTCAGTGTGGACCGCGAGTGTCGATAAGCCAGGGCCGCCGGACGCTGCAGAAACAGAAGCGTAGGCCGGGTAAGCCTGTCCGGTTATGCCGTCCAGCTTATAGACGGACTGGGAATTATTGACGACTAATCCCCCCTGAAAGTCAGGAATGCCGGAACCGAAAACGTTCGGAGCTGTCCACGCAGTTGTGCCGGTGCTGGTAATGGCCTGCACGCTACCGTCTCCCTGAAATGCGAATACGTCCGCCACGCCGGTCGAACTGGGAACGGCAGGCACAATACTAGAGACACCGGAGCCATCTCCGGGATTCGACCAGAGAACAGTTCCTGTCGGGAGAGTCGATGCGGCGATAACCGTAACATCGGCAGAGGCGCTTCCCGCGGTAATGGTTGTGTTACCCGCGGCGACAGCGGTGATGATGGGCGGATCATCCGTCGATAGGGTGGCGACAGCGGCGTTGCTGGAGGTCCAGGTCAAGCCAGTAACGGACTGGCCGCTGGAATTCAGCGCCTGAATGGATTGTGTTCCTCCGACCGCCAAACTGATCACGTTGGGAACGAGCGTCACTGAGCTGCTACCGCCACCGCCGCCGAGGCTTGTAGGCACAGTAAAAGTAGTGGCATTGCTCCAGACGCCGTTTTGCTCAATTTTGACGATGCCGCTCACCGCGCTGGCCGAAACCGAAGCTGTCACTTGCGTGTTACTCCATCCGATTACCGAGCCATAGGTGCTGCCAATCCATACGTTACCATTGCCTTGAGTAGCGCCAAAGCTGACTCCGGTAATCGTGACAACGGTACCGGCGGAACCCGTGTTTGGAGTAATTCCAGTGATCTGTGGCAAGTTGATGGTGAACGGGACAGCGTTGCTCATCACCCCATTCTGCAGAATCATGGCATTTCCGGTGGCCGCGCCCGCGGCAACGGTGGCGATGACCTGTCCATCGCTCCAGCTATTCATGATGGCTGGAACTGTTCCCAGCCATACATTGCCACTACCCTGCATAGCTCCGAAGCCTGATCCGCTGATCGTGACTTGAGTTCCGGCCAGGCCGTTGTTGGGCGAAACACTGATAATCGCGGCAGTATTGATTGTGAAGGGCACAGAGTTAGATGCGGCGCCGTTTTGCTGAATCTGCGCCGCACCAGAGGTCGAGCCTGTAGTGACGGTTGCCACAACTTGGCCGTCGCTCCAACTCACGACAGAACCGAGATTAGTTCCCAGCCAAACGGCGCCGCTTCCCTGGGTTGTTCCGAAGCCTGAACCGGTGATGGTCACTGGCGTTCCTGCTGCTCCGCTAGTTGGCGAAACGCCGATAACAATCGGAGGAGCGGGGGCTAGCGGCGTATTGACGGTAAGGGTAGTGCTTCCACTAATGCCCCCAAAGGTCGCGGTGATGTTTGTGCTTCCATTCGAGACTGGCAGGACAAAGGCCGGACTTCCTGGAACTGCGACTAGTGTTGCGACTGAACTATTTGACGAAGTCCAATTCACGCTTAACGTCAAATCTCCAGTACTGCCATCTGCGTAGGTTCCCGTCGCCGTTAATTGAAGCGTCTGAGGCGAGATCGCTGACAAGGTAGGATTGGAGGGAGATACTGTGATCGATACGAGCGGCGCAGTCACCGTAACTTCCGTTGAAGCAGTGATCGTTCCTAACGTTGCCGTGATTGTGCTCGTCCCCGAACTCAACGCGTTGACGATGCCCGCGCTGATGCGCAGTCACGCGCAAAGCGGAGGTAACCTATGTACCCTTTCTACTCGCCCCGCTGGCCCCGACTCTTGCAGGTTTCTCGAATGGTGCTGATGGCTTCTATGATGCTCGCAATATATCAACTACCGGCCCATGCCGGGGAAAAGGAACATCCCGTGAAACACACGACTTTTTATCGCACGATACAGGTAGGTGGACTCTCCATCTTTTATAGAGAGGCCGGGCCAAAAGACGCGCCAACGCTTTTGCTGTTGCACGGGTTACGACGACGGCTGCCACAAAGGGGACGAACCGTGGCGTGTGAAGCCTGGACGACGAAACTCGATACCTACCTCGATGGTGAACTTCCGCCGGAGGAGATGCGAACTTTTGATCTTCACGTGCGAGGCTGCGCATCGTGCGCCGCGGAAGCATTGGCCCGGGTGCAGATGAAACGTAATATTCAGGTGGCGGGAAAACGGTTCGCTGCAACAGCGCAATTCCGGCGGCGGGTGCAAGGCGCTGTCGTATCCAAGCCAAAGCGGAGGTTCCGCCTGGCCTGGGTTTTTGCGGGGGGCGTAGCGATCGTTGCGTTCTTACTTTTCGCTTACCTGGACCTTCAGCATACCCGCAGAGACCAGGCCTACGGCGAAATCGCCGATCTGCATATAGCGGCGTTAGCTAGCTCATCTCAAGTTGATGTGTTGTCCTCCGACCGGCACACCGTCAAGCCCTGGTTTCAGGGAAAGATCCCGTTTACGTTCGATCTACCGGAACTACAGAATTCGGAGTTTTCCCTCTTGGGGGGTCGGATGGCCTATCTTGGCCAGGCCCCCGGCGCACATCTGATCTACACCGTGCGAAAACACGAAATCTCCGTGTTCATTGTTCAAGAAAAAGATTTACGAGATAGTTGGAACACCAGTGCGACGGCCACAAAGGAGTTGTCATTCAACGTGGCCTCCTGGAGCCATGGCGGCCTTCGCTATTTCGTGATCGGCGACGCAAGCGCTGCCGATATCAATAGCCTCACGAGACTATTCCAAGCGGCGGGTTCGTAGGCTGTGCGAAACCGTTACTGATCGAGAGTGCCAGGTAGCGGCGCTCGTGTTCCATGTTCTGTGTCTCATCTTGCCAACATACTAGCGGAGGGCTGTGGCCGGGAGCGCAACGCACTTCGAATGATCTTGCGTGCCTGCTGTAACTCTTCTCCAACTAATTCGAGGCGCGGCGGACGCACACGCGCATTACCCATGTTGACCTCTTCCTGCACAAGCTTGATGAGTTGAACGAATTTCGGCACCGTGTCCATGCGGAGCAACGGCAAAAACCACCGGTACAGTTCGAATGCTTTTTCCGTTTGCCCGTTCAGGCCGTAGTTGAAGAGATCGACAGATTCGCGCGGCAAAGCATTGGCCAAACCGGCGATCCATCCGGTTGCACCGACGCCGACCGCTTCCAGAATCGCGTCGTCAACACCGACGAGTATTTCCAGGCGCTGGCCGAGCAGAGCGCGAATGGCCGAGACGCGCCGGACGTCCGCGCTGGATTCTTTGACGGCCGCAAAGTTATCGTGTTCCGCCGCCAGCTCGCAGATCTGCTCGGGAAGAAAATCGGTTCCATATGCGATGGGGTTGTTGTACAGCATGCAGGAAAGTTGTGTGGCTTTGAAGATAGCTGCGACATGCGTTTTCATTTCACGCCAGTCGCCCCGGTAAACGTAGGGAGGTAACACCATCAGTCCCCTACAGCCCAATTTACCTGCTTCCTTCGCTAAAATTACCGCCTCAGAAGTGGCGAGCGCAGAGATCGAAGCGACGACGGGAGCGCGCTTTCCGACAGCGTCTACACAGGTGCGGAGCAACTTTAATTTTTCCTCAAGCGATAAAGTGGCGCCTTCGCCGAGTGAACCGAGAGCGACGATGCCCGTGCAGCCATTGTCGAGCAGCCAACTACAGTGGCGCGCTACGAAGCTGTGATCTACTTCCAGGTTCGCGTCAAAGCTTGTCGTAATCGCGGGCATTACGCCCTTCCAGTTCATCTGCGCCTCCCAAACGCTTCGTTTGATTTGATCCATCCGAACTTGTCACAACAAGCCTTAACCATGCATATTTCCAGCTGCGATTCGCAATGGGAAGTACGGCTCTATCGGGATTTCAGACGCCGCCCCGCTGATCTGATCGGCGAGAATTCTTGCGGTCGCAAGAGATGTAGTAATTCCCAAACCCTCATGCCCCGTAGCGATAAACACGCTCTGATCGCCCGGCCACGGCCCAATCAGCGGCAGTTTGTCGGGTGTAGCGGCCCGAAAACCGCTCCAGGAGCGGACTAGCGTCATCTGCATCAATCCTGGCATGTATTGCCGGGCGCGCTCCAACATGCGAGAAAGAATAGGTTCATCCACTCCCGAATTGTCCGCACCGTATTGCCGCGAAGATCCTACGACCACCTGTCCGTTGCGGCGCGGTTGAATATTAAATGCAACGGAGTCGCTGGCGACCGCATGAGCACTTTTTAAGTAGCCGAGCTCCACCAACTGATGATGCGCAAATCCGGGATATTGGTCCGTAATAGCTAAGTGCCCTTTGCGTTTTCTGACCGTGAGTTCCGGCGTCAAGTCTGGCGAATGCGGGCCCGCGGCATTCACAATCGTTCCTGCGGAGATTACAAATCCATCAGCTAATTGAACGGTACCCTTCCCAATCTGTACGACGGCGCACCCAACGCGGAGATACGCTCCATTCTTCTGTGCGCGTTGCAGTAGAAAACGCGCGGCCGCTGGAGGATACAATACACAGTCTTCCGGGACGAGCAAACCTCCTGCCATCCCATCGCGCAAATTTGGTTCCAAACGCCGCAGATCCTGCGAGTCGAGCACTTGCGCCGGAACTCCTCGCTTGCTGTAGTAATCGTGTTTCCGGCGCACCTCGCGCATTTCATCTTCATCGGCGGCGATCCAAATGGTGCCGCGCTGCTCGTATTCCACGTCGTCGGGCAGGTCGTCGCGCAGTTTGTGCCAGAGTTGTTGCGAATATCGAGTGAGAACAAATTGAGCTTCAGAATCGTCCATGACCACGATGTGGCCCATGGCAGCTCCGGTCGCTCCGCCGCTAATCCCGTCACGGTCAACAACCATCAAGCGCATTCCGCGACGGGCGAATTCATCCGCGCAGGCTGCGCCCACAATACCCGCGCCGACTATCACCACGTCAAAAACATTCGCGGCGCCAGTCATGGGCGGATGCCCATGGCGAACGGATCACGGGAATCGATTAGAAGATCACATTCCGCACTAACAAAGGCTGAGCCCTTGATGCGCGGGTACACCTTGCCATCGTGGACCTTGATGCTGCCTTCAAACACGCTACCAATAATGCTTTCCTGCCGCCAGGTTTGGCCTTGGGAAATTTTCCCGTCGGCGTACAGGCATGCGAGTTTGGCGCTGGTGCCCGTGCCGCAGGGCGATCGGTCGTACGCTTTGCCCGGACAGAGGACGAAATTCTTGCTGTCGATCCCCGGCGTCGGCGACGGCCCGAACAATTCGATGTGATCGATCTCCTGGTTTCCGGCGCCGGTGATTCCCTGTTCTCGTAGGGTTTTACGGATGGCCCAAGTAAAGTCTGTCAACTGCTCTAGATTTTTAAGTTCCAGATCCAGCGCGCGATCGCCGTGGTCAGCAGCCGGGGTTGAAGCGTTTTGCATTTGAAAATCTTGCATGTCGATCAGGAAGAACCAGTTCCCCCCCCAAGCTACATCACCTTTCACATCTCCATAGCCTGGCACGTTGACAACAAGGTTCGCCGCACTGCGATAGCTTTCCACATTACTTACGGTCACTTCTCCGCTTTCATGCAAAATGGCTCCCACTGTTCCCACGGGCGTTTCGATGCGATGCTCTCCTGGACCAATGCGCCCCATATGGGCCAATGTAACAATCAGGCCGATTGTGCCATGGCCGCACATTCCCAGGTAGCCCACATTATTGAAAAAAATCACGCCGGCGGCGCATTCAGAGTGCATGGGTTTGCATAGCAGCGCCCCAACCATGACGTCAGATCCTCGCGGCTCGTTAACCACAGCGGAGCGAAAGTTGTCATGTTCATCGCGAAGCCGTTGCAGCCTTTCGGAGAGAGAAACCCCGCCGAGATCAGGCGCTCCGCTGATTACCAGACGGGTTGGCTCGCCCCCAGTGTGAGAATCAATGACCCGGATTCGACGAAGTTCTGTGTTCACAAGACTCAGCTTATCAGTCCGGCAAATTACCGGCAGAAAAATGCGCGCCCGTACTCAACGGCTTCGAGTAGGAGATTTTTCAACAGTTTTCCTGCACGGCAACCGCGAATACCCTTTTCACTTCATATAAACTTTGCTCCGAGTCTGCTATGAAGAGTAATGAGACTGTTCGGGAGGAAACCCGTTGCCCTTAAATCAGGATGCGCTTTGGTATAAAGACGCCATTATCTACCAAGTGCACGTCCGCACTTTTTTTGATAGCAACGGGGATGGGATCGGAGATTTTCAGGGGCTCGAACAAAAGCTCGGATATCTTCAGGAGCTCGGCATCAATGCAATTTGGCTGATGCCGTTCTTTCCTTCGCCATTACGCGACGACGGTTACGACATTGCGGATTACAACACGGTTCACTCGAGCTATGGAACACTCGACGATTTCCGGAAAGTTCTCGAATCGGCGCACAATCGCGGCATCCGAATCATTATTGAAATGGTGCTGAATCATACTTCCGATCAACATCCGTGGTTTCAGGAGTCGCGAAGTTCTACAGACAATCCTCGCCGTGATTGGTATGTGTGGAGTGACACCGATGAGCGTTACAAAGGAACCCGCATTATTTTTCTCGACACTGAAAAATCAAATTGGGCCTGGGATCCAATTTCGAAAGCTTACTATTGGCATCGCTTCTTCAGTCACCAGCCTGATCTCAACTACGACAATCCGGCGGTCCGCGAACAGATGTGGAAGGTGATGAGTTTCTGGCTTGAGATGGGGGTTGACGGATTTCGTCTCGACGCGGTGCCATATCTGGTGGAACGCGAAGGCACGAATTGCGAGAACCTGCCGGAGACGCACGACGTGTTGAAGGAGTTGCGGCGCAGGCTGGATGAAGAGTTTCCCGGCAGAATGCTGTTGGCGGAGGCTAACCAGTGGCCCGCGGATCTTCGCCCGTACTTCGCCGACGGGAATGAATTTCACATGGCGTTCCACTTTCCGCTCATGCCACGGATGTTTATGGGATTGAAGCTGGAGGATCGGAAGCCCATCACTGAAATATTGCAGCAAACTCCGGAAATCCCGGCTTCCTGCCAGTGGTCGTTGTTCCTACGCAACCATGATGAGCTGACTCTCGAAATGGTTACGGATATGGAACGCGACTATATGTACGACTCCTACGCGGAAAACAAAACGATGCGGCTGAACCTAGGAATTCGCCGGCGGTTGGCTCCTTTGCTCGACAATGACCGGCGGCGCATCGAATTGATGAACGGATTGCTGATGTCGTTGCCCGGTACTCCCATCATCTATTACGGCGACGAAATCGGGATGGGGGACAATATTAATTTGGGAGACCGCAACGGAGTCAGAACTCCGATGCAGTGGAGTGGCGGCTGGAACGCGGGCTTTTCCACCGCCGAACCCGACCGCCTTTATGCTCCGCTGATTCAGAATCCAGTTTATGGTTATCCGGCAGTCAACGTTTTATCGCAAATGGGAAGCGATCACTCACTACTGCGCTGGATGCAACGAATTATCATGGCGCGCGCCTCGACCTCGGTGTTTGGCAGAGGGTCCATTGAGTTTTTACGCCCTGCCAATCACAGAATACTGGCGTATGTCCGCCGGCTAGGAAACGAATCGGTAATGGCGGTGAATAATCTTTCAGGAGCGGCGCAGGCTGTAGAACTCGACTTGAAAAAATATAAGGGAAACATTCTGATTGAGATGTCAGGTAAAAATATATTTCCGCGTGTGGGCGATCAGCCTTATCTATTGACTCTGGGCCCTTACCAGTTTTTCTGGTTTCGTCTGCGGCGAGTTTAATTCGGATTGTGGAAACAATATCCCATGACGCGTCCCCGCTTGTGCCATCGGTTCGCACGGAGATCAAATTGGCAGAAGACTCTTTCTTAACGGACGATTTTCTTCGCCAACTTATCAATGTGGGCGAGGTGGATGTCCTCGTGGGTTTGCCCACGCACAATAATGCGAAGACGATTAGCGCTGTCGTGCAATCAATTCAGAGTGGCATCCTGCGCTGGTTTCCCAGAGAGCGAGCCGTCATTATTAATCCGGACGGAGGATCGCGGGACGGCACTCCTGAGCTGGTTACAGGCATCTCTATCGACGACCTTCGCCCCGTCTCCAATCTCCATGCGCTCCGCACGTTGCACTGCGTGAGCACTCAGTACGGGAACAGTCCGTCGAGTGCGGTCGCGTTGCGGACCATTCTGGCTGCCGCGGAGCTGCTTCGTGCCAAGGCCTGCATTGTAATGTCGCCGGAGTCCGCCCACACGGAAGGCGATTGGGTATCCAAGCTCCTTATTCCTATTCGCAAAGACGGATTCGACCTGGTCACGCCGACCTATCGCCGCCATAAGTTCGACGGTCTGCTCGTCACAAATTTGCTCTATCCCATGATTCGAGCGCTTTACGGACTCAGAATCCGTGAGCCTTATCTACAGGAGTTCGGATTCTCCGGAAGGCTTGGGGGAGAATTTCTTCTGCAAGACGTCTGGGGCGACGGGATAAGTGAACATGGCATGGAACTCCGTTTCGCACTGGCGGCGATCTCAGGAGGCCAGCGCATTTGCCAGTCCTTTCTGGGACAAAAAGATCACATCGAGCGCCGCGCCGCCGACCTGGTACCAGCGCTAAGAGAAACAGTCGGGCCACTTTTTTCGACTTTGGAATCAACCCCCCCTGCGTGGAGCAACGTAACTGGGTCGCAGCCGATACCCACGGTCGGTCCCGATCACGAAGTGCTGCTGAATCCGGTGCGAGTGAATCGCAAACGGTTGAAGGAAATGTTCACCACGGGAGTAGCGGAATTAGAAGGAGTTTTCCACTCGATCCTGTCGCCATCCACCCTCGCGGAACTGCAACGAATCGCTCATTTGGAAGAGGCACATTTCGATTACCCGGCGGAGTTGTGGGTGAAAACGGTTTACGAGTTTGCCGCGTCTTACCATAAATCGGTGATCTCGCGCGACCACATTATTCAAGCTCTGGCGCCGTTGTTTCGCGGAAGAGCATTCACTTTCCTGGTGGAGAACCGGAACGGCTCCGCTTCGGATGTGGAAAACAGCATCGAAGAGTTGTGCCTGGAATTCGAACGATTGAAGCCCTATTTGCTGGAAATGTGGAAGTCGAGAGAGTGAGGCATTTATGCGGGAGATGATTATCGCTGAATTAAGTCAGGCTCTGCTCGATCTGCGCACGGGTTTTGCGCACTACCTTCCTCGTCTCATCGTGCTGCTGATCCTTGCCCTTGCAGGATGGGTGGTCGGATATGCCGCGAAGGTGATCCTGCGCAGTATTTTGCGGCTCATCCAATTCGACAAGCTCTCGGAAAATGCCGGCGCATCACAATTACTCACAAAGGCCTCTCTGCCCTCCGCTTCGGAGATGGTGAGCCGCTTTGTTTTCTGGGTAGTATGGCTTGGCTTTATTCTGCTTGGCGTAAGTGTGCTCGGAATTCTCGGCCTGCAAGAGCAAGTCGCCAAATTCTTTTTTTTCCTGCCACGGCTCTTTGTTGCCATGTTCATCATGTTTTTCGGATTGCTGGCGGCCAGTTTTTTTTCTCGCGCCGCGCTTTTGGCCGCAGTGAATGCCAATGTGCCCTCTCCGCGCGTTCTTAGCCTGGCGGTCCGCAGCATCATCATTGTCTTCGTGTTATCCATTGTCTTCGAAGAACTCGGCCTGGCGGAGCAGACCATGCTGGTCGCCTTCGGCATCGCTTTTGGCGCCTTAATGCTGGGATTGGCAATCGCTTTTGGAATCGGAGGCAGAGACTTGGCCCAGGGTTTCCTGGAAAAAAGGTTCGTTAGGCCGAAAAAAGAAGAGAACGAGGACGAACTCTCACCTCTTTAATTCCGCATGCACAGCATTAGATTATTTCAGATCATTTTCAGCGATCGAAGAGAGTGGACAGATTCCTCAGGTGTTCTGCGGTGTCCCGAGTCAGGGCGTTTGGCTTGTAGCGCCATTTCCAGTTTCCGCTTACCGTGCCCGGCAGATTCATTCGCGCCTCACTTCCCAGGCCCAACACATCCTGTAACGGGACCATAGCGATTTCGGCCACGGACGCAAGGACCGCGCGAATGAGCACCCAATTCACCGGCTCATTTTCAAAACCTAAATAAGCTCGGGCAAACTCGCGCTCTTTTCGAATGTCTTCCGCGGTTCGAGTACTTTCGCCAATGCCAGAGCTATTCCACCAGCCCACCGTCGTGTCGTTGTCGTGCCCGCCGGTATAAGCAACAAGTTCGTGAGAGTAATTATGTGGACGGAAGCTCGGACCCTGAGGATCGTTTCCGAAAGCGAATTGCAGCAAACTCATCCCGGGAAAACCAAACTCCTTGCGCAAAGCTTCTACTGCGGGAGTAATCACTCCCAAATTTTCCGCCACGAAGGGCAACATTTTTAATTCGGCCTTTACCGCCCGGAAAAATTCCGCTCCGGGACCCTTCACCCACTTCCCTTCTTGCGCGGTCAACGCGTCGGCTGGAACTTCCCAGAAGGCCTCAAAGCCGCGAAAGTGATCCAGCCGTACCAGATCGAATAGTTTGAGAGAGGCGCGAAAACGTTCGATCCACCAGCGATGCCCGGTGACAGCCGACACATCCCACCGGTATAGCGGATTTCCCCAAAGTTGCCCGGTAACGCTGAAGTAATCGGGTGGAACGCCGGCGACAGCGGTAGGTCTCGACCGTTCATCCAACCGGAACAGCTCCGGATGGGCCCAGACATCAGCGCTGTCGTGAGCAACGTAGATCGGAATATCGCCCATGATGCGGATTCCGCAGCGACGGCAGTGATTCCGAAGTTTCTGCCATTGGCGGAAGAACTCAAACTGAGCAAACTTCTGAACCTCTATCTCGAAGGCTAATTTCTGCCGCCATTGTTCCAGAACGGACGCTTCTCTGCGTCGAATTCCCGGCTCCCAATCCGCCCATACCGCATCTTTATAGATCGCTTTGCACGCCATGAAGAGTGCATAGTCTTCCAGCCACTGGGCGTTGTCTCTGCAGAAGGAATCGAAAACCGTGCGCTCAGCGTGAGGGGCCTCCGCGAGAAATGTGCGCGCCGCGGTACGGATCAAACCCTGCTTGACATCGATGACTCTTCCGTAGTCGACGTAGTCCTGGGGTAGGTCCTGAGCGCTTTTCAGGTCGTACGATGACAATAGCCCTCGATCTAGAAGGGAGTTCAAGTCGATAAGCAGAGGGTTGCCGGCAAAAGCCGAGAACAACTGGTAAGGCGAGTCCCCGTACCCTGTGGGACCCAATGGCAAGACTTGCCAGATCTTTTGCTTTGACTGGGTGAGAAAGTCGACAAACTCGTAGGCCGAGCTTCCCAGATCGCCAATGCCGTGGCCGCCGGGCAGAGACGTCACATGCAACAGAACCCCACTGGAGCGCGAAAAACTCGAATCGTTCACGTTATGCTTTGGAGTGCCCTCGAAGCAGCAGGGTTGCGAAGAAAAATGGTGGGCAGTGCAGGACTCGAACCTGCGACCTCCTGCTTGTAAGGCAGGCGCTCTAACCAGCTGAGCTAACCGCCCCTGCTGCTTAAGTTAAATCAAATCCGTTGCAGTTTCGCCCGGCGCAACCGGCTAATGCCGCTGAGGACTCGCATTGAGGAGGCTCTGGAAACGGGGCTTTTGCGAGTATATGGGACTCAAGAAAAACTCGTCAAACGGAGAGGGTCTGCCGGCCAGGGAAAGTCGAAAGCTAAAGTCCTCCAACCTCTTGCCGATAACTCTATTGCAACAGTTGGGGGCGACTTGTTCCTTTTTGAGAGTGCTCTGCCGGAGCGGGACGAAACAACCAGCGGACAATCTCGATGACGCCATGCAGCGACGAGAGCGACGAATGAACCGCTTGGGACTGAGAACAAAGCTGGCGACCGGATTTGGTATGCTGCTCGCCTTACTGGTGTTGTTAGGCGGCATGGGATATTATTCCCTGCTTCGCGTAACCGCTGCCACCGAGACTGCGAACAATTGCATGACCAGAAAGCAGCGCGCCGCCTTGACCGAAGTCAACGTGCGCAAGCAAATTCAAGCGGCGAACGAATACACCTTCACCGGCGAGCCGCCATCTCTGCAGCGGTACGGCGAGGCCAGGCAGGAGGTGCAACACAGCCTGGACGAGTTGGGCAAAATGCTCATCGCCGACAAGGACAAATTCCTGCTTGCAAAACTGCTTCAGAGCTCCCAACAAATCACATCTTTAACGGAAAAAGAACTGGCTTTTCGCCGCGCCAATCGGAACTATGAAGCCACGGATATGGCCTTCGGTCCCAAAGAACAACAGGCTATCAAGGCGATGGCGGATGATGCTTCGCAGCTGGAAGCGTGGGAGGATACGCAGGCGCAGGACGCTCTTCTGGCGGAGCACAACGCTCAAGCGAAGGCAAACTTCGTGACCATCGCGCTCGTACTCTCAGGCTTCCTGGCTGGAATTGTGATCGCGACCGTTATCGCGCGCTCCATCACTCGCGGCATGTCGGGAATGCTGGGGATGATCCAGGAAATTGCCAGTAAGAATCTTGCGAAATCCGACATTCAAATTTCCTCCCGGGATGAAATTGGGCAGGCCGAAACCGCACTCAACGAGATGAAAAACTCTCTCCGCGAGCTGATTAACTCGATTGCTGCGACGGCGGAGCAAGTGGCGAGTGCCAGTCAGGAGATCTCCTCGTCAGCCGAACAGTCCGCGGAGAACGCGCGCGTGCAGAGCGATCAGACACAACAAGTCGCGGGAGCCATGCAGGAGATGGCGTCACGGGTACAGCAGGTTCTGGCCAGTTCCATCACCGCGTCGGAGTCCTCGCAGAAAGCTGCCGAAGCCGCCCACCGCGGAGGCCAGGTGGTGGAAGAAGCACTGGCAACCATCCGCAGCATCGCGGATTCATCCAAGGGTGTGGCCGCGAGCATCACCACTCTGGGATCCAGTTCGCAGCAGATCAGCACCATCGTCGGCGTGATCGATGACATCGCGGATCAAACCAACCTTCTCGCGTTGAATGCCGCGATTGAAGCGGCGCGGGCAGGGGAACAAGGACGCGGTTTTGCAGTCGTCTCCGACGAAGTGCGTAAACTTGCGGAGCGCACCACCCAAGCGACCAAAGAAATCGCGGCAACCGTCGATTCCATCCAGACCGAAACCAGCCACGCGATTGATGCCATGGATCAAGGCACGCGGGATGTGACGGCTGGAGTCGAAAAAACATCTGCGTCGGGCGAGGCCTTGCAGGAAATCATTCAGATGTCATCGAAGGTTGGTGACGTAATCTCCGAAATCACGGCAGCGGCAAACCAGCAGTCGGAAGCCACGCAGCAGGTAAACACCAGCATGTCGCAAATCTCGCAACTTGTTCAGGAGTCCTCTACCGCCGCCAATCAGACTGCACACGCCTGTACAAACCTCTCGAATCTCGCGCTCGACTTGCGCAGCCTGGTCAATCAGTTTCAGCTGGATTCGAAGAGCACCGATTCGAACCATCAAAGCTCCGCCGAGTCTGATTTCGACTCCAGCCGGTTGCTGCCTCCGTCGAAGACGTCCGCCGCCGCCGCGGGTGCGCAGAGGTAACAGTGGGCCTGTTGAGCGGAATGCCGCTTTTGGCGATTTCGTTACTAAAGGCGCTCTCCGGCATCTAGTGCTTTCTCCCTGCTAGACTGAGCGGGTGCGCCGTTTGATCGTTAACGCCGATGATCTCGGCCTCACTGCGGGCGTGAATCGAGCAATCGTCGAAGCTCATACCCATGGAATCGTAACGTCCTCTACGCTCATGGCGACTGGGCCCGCTTTTGAAGATGCGGTGAGCCGGGCAAAGCAGCTTCCATGCTTGAGTGTGGGCTGCCATGCCCTGTTGATCGATGGCGATCCCGTTCTCGACGCGGCTCGGCTGGCTTCCATCACTGCCGGGCAGTCGGGTAAAGCACGATTCCGCGATGGAGTGAAATCCTTTGCGGCTCGCGCTCTCACCGGCGGCATGAACTCAGGCGAGATCGAGGCGGAAGTTACCGCGCAGATCCGCAAGATTCAATCAGCCGGCCTAAGCGTTTCCCACGTGGACTCGCACAAACATACTCATCTGTTTCCTGCGGTTCTTCGGCCCTTGCTGCGTGCAGCTCAATCGTGCGGAGTACGCGCGGTTCGCAATCCATTCGGGCCCAGCAAGCCCCTGAGATCGAGCGAATTATTGGCGCGCCCGAATCTTTGGACGCGCTACGCCGAAGTCAAAATTCTGCGCACTCTTGCTGCAAAATTCCGAGATATGGTCCGGCGACAGGGCATGACAACTACCGATGGAACCCTTGGTATTGAGGTTACGGGTACGCTGGACGAGAAACTTTTCCGGGCGATCGCGGACATCATTCCGGAAGGCACTTGGGAATTTGTTTGCCATCCCGGCTACAATGACGCAGACCTCCGCCAAGCCAACACTCGTCTACGCGAATCGCGGGAGATCGAATTGCGAGTGCTAACTTTGGAGGCGGCGAAGAAGTTGCTAGAGGACCAAGGCATTTCCTTGATTTCGTACCGTGAACTAATTTCGACCGAACCTTCATAAAATTTCAGTTACAAACAAACGATTGCCAACTCGGGTTTAGTCACTTTCGTAACATTAGCAAAACCCCATCGGGGGTTATCATCAGATTGCGTCCGGCTAAGTAAAGATTTGGGTTGGGAGGCTTCTATCATGTCTGCCTCAGGGGCAGCCCCGCGTGCGACTTTGGACCTGCGCATACGTGTGTGGGGAATGGGCTCCGATAATCAACCTTTCCATCAGAATGCCAACGCTCAGAATGTCAGTCTCACCGGGGCATGTATTTGCGGACTCGAACACGAACTGAAAGTCGGCGACGTGATCGGGGTTCAGTACGAGACCAAGAAGGCTCGCTGCAA
The DNA here is from genome assembly GCA_963818235.1 of uncultured Acidobacteriaceae bacterium. GTDB lineage: Bacteria > Acidobacteriota > Terriglobia > Terriglobales > Acidobacteriaceae > Sulfotelmatobacter. The sequence goes on along the minus strand of CAWFRI010000001.1, from coordinate 2,408,282 downwards.
AGTTGTCTGGATCATGGAAGCGGGGGGACTCAAGAAAGTTCAGATCGGAGTCCAGTTGGTTGCCGATCAGGAGTGCCCATGGTTCTCCCAGCTCCCCGCTGAGATTCGCTCCAACCTGCCAAACATTTCGCCTGACAATCGCAGAAGATATCAGCGCCACCGGATCTCATTCCCTCTGGAATTCCGCGACGAACGGGTGAACACTCCCATGCGGGTGAATGCCACTGACATCAGTGGCAACGGTTGTTATGTTGAGACCGTCATGCCCCTGCCCATTTCTACGGTGCTTCGGGTTGAACTTTGGATCGATCAGGACCGTATCAACGCGACTGCTACCGTCCGCACTCGAGATCCTGGGGTTGGCATGGGGATCGAATTTACCGGTATTCCGGACGATACGAAGAGACGCTTCCAAGCTCACCTCGATAAGCAGGACCCGGGCATTTCCGGACCTGCGCAAAAATCCCCCGACTAACCGCTGAGATTCCCATCTGAAACAACCTCTTCCGCGAGATTCTGCATCTTCTGCTACCCTCGACCATCGAATTACGGAACCCTCTGAGAAGGACGGGCCTCGCGGAATGAAGATTGGGATCACTTGTTATCCCACCTACGGCGGCAGCGGCGTGGTAGCCACCGAACTCGGATTGGAATTAGCACAGCGCGGCCACGAAATTCATTTCATTTCCTATGCTCAGCCCATCCGGTTACGCGGCGAACAACCCAACATTCACTATCACGAAGTCGAAGTATCGCGTTACCCCTTGTTCGACTACCCACCCTACGATCTGGCACTGGCTACGCGCATGGCGGAAGTTTCGCAGTTGTATGACCTCGACCTGCTGCACGTTCACTACGCCATCCCACATTCGGTAAGCGCGCTTCTGGCGCGCCAGATGCTGGCCGATGGACCGCGAGGACGGCGGTTGCCGTTCGTGACCACGTTACACGGCACCGACATTACTTTGGTTGGCCTCGATCGGTCTTACCTGCCGATCACACGTTATTCCATCAATCAGAGCGACGGCGTTACCGCCATTTCCAACTATTTGCGCGACCGCACGATGCGGGTCTTCGACGTCAACAAGGAAATTGAAGTTATTTACAACTCGGTGAACTGCGATGTGTATTGCCGGTGCAAAAATTCTGCCGAGCTGCGAGCTGAGTATGCGCCCAACGGAGAACGATTGCTGGTGCACCTTTCCAATTTCCGCCCCGTCAAACGAGTCACTGATGTGATTGAAGTTTTTGATCGCGTCCGCAAGCAGATTCCGTCAAAATTGTTATTGATCGGTGACGGACCGGACCGTTCCGTGGCGGAATGGCTTGCCGTGCAAAAAGGAATTCATGAAGACGTTCAGTTCCTCGGGAAGCAGGACCAGGTCGAGGAGAAGTTGGGTGTCTGCGACATTCTCGTGATGCCGAGCGAATTGGAGTCCTTCGGTCTGGCGGCACTGGAGGCGATGGCGTGTGAAGTGGTGCCGATTGCCACTCGTACCGGCGGCGTGCCAGAGGTCATCGAACATGGCGTGAGTGGCTATCTAGCTGACGTGGGGGATGTCGATACGATGGCACACTACGCAATCGAACTTCTTAATGACGAGAGCGCATTACGCGCCATGGGCAAGGCCGCGCGCTCCGTCGCGAAGGCACGCTTCTGCGCCAGCAAAATTGTTCCTCAATACGAAGCTTATTACCGGCGGGTCGTCGAGCGCTCTTCGTAGAATCCCTCGGGCACCGCTCCCGCTGTCTGGAGCAGCGGCAACCGGATCCGCACCAGCGTCCCCTTACCTTCCTGACTGTCAATCGTCATCCGCGCCGTATCGCCGTATAAAACATGGAGCCGCTCGGAAATATTTGCCATGCCAATCCCGGCACCGCGCGTGCTCTCGCTTTCGTCCGTCTTGGCTGCCTCCATTCCCACTCCATCATCCTCAACCTCAATCACCAGACCTGAGCCGGATAGGCGGCTGCGCAGGTGGATGCTCCCGCCTTCCACCTTCGATGCCAGCCCATGCTTGATGGAGTTCTCAACCAACGGCTGTAAGAGCATGCTGGGAACCATGACGTCCAGCGAATCCGCCGCCAATTCCTTTACTACGCGGAGCTTGTCGTTTCCAAACCGGACCACTTCGATATCGAGATAGTTGTCGATGAATTCCACCTCTTCGCGCAGCGGCACGAAGGAATCCGCGCTGTTGAGCAGCCGCCTAAGGATAGTGGCCAATTTGGAAATCATTTCGCGCGCCGTATCCGGATCGAAGCGCACTAACGACGAAATCGAATTTAGCGTATTGAAAAGAAAATGCGGATTTATTTGGTTCTGCAACGCCTCCATGCGCGCATGCAAGAGCAAGCGCTCCTGCTCTTCGAGCTTTATCTGAATGCGAACGCTGTTGAAAATCTTGAGCTCAATTCCAATCACCGTTACCGACGACGCATAGATCGCAGCCCATACCCACCAATTACCCGGACTCTCCATGCTAAAGATGGAATGTGGGAAATTCTGCGTCAGTTCCGTCTGCACGAAACGCAGGCACACGACGGTTGTGAAGAACATGACTTGCCAGTCGAACAGGCGCGGACGCGGCAAATTCCGTCGAATCAAGCGAAAAATACTTTGATCGATAAATGGAGAAAATGACCAGATATCATCTTTGTCAGCGGCCATCGTGCGCAACTGTCCTGAGATGAAACCGCACAGAACGGCGAATGGCATGGCAGCCCAGTCGCCATGAAGCATGGCTGGAATGCCCATCAAAACGCCGCCGAGAGAACCGGTCAACCGTCCCCCAATCACACCCAGCAGGAGTGCAGTTTCAAAACTCAGATCGCCGGCGAGGAAGCTCTTTGCCGAAAATCGGATCCAAACGCCAATCATGATCGGCAAAGCCATCCACAACACCAGGTAAACCTTTTGCCAAAATGTGCGCTCTTCGCGGAAAAGCAAAGACTTGAATTCCTTGGAACGCACCAAACTACTGGACACGGCAGCGGCCACGCCCAACTTCACCAGCAGATTGATCAAAATGAGGCGTGGTTCCATGAGGTTTCAATCGAGCGCGTATCGCCCGCGAGAAAACTGTAGCACGAGCGGTGCATGCGCCCGGTCGCGACTTATGTTGCAGTTTCTACCGGCCCACCAATTGACCGCGTGAATGGCGATCATTTGTTTTGCAAGAAGGCACGAAGATCCGTTCCCGTCATTTCTTTGGGCTCATCAATCCCGAGGATCCCGAGCATGGTTGGAGAAATATCTCGTAAGGAGCCGTTCGGCTTCAGCGTGTATAGCTTTGAATTTTCCGCAACCACAATGAAGGGCACGGGATTCGTGGTGTGCGCGGTATGGGGTCCGCCGGTTGCTGGATCAATCATCATTTCGGCATTGCCGTGATCGGCCGTGATTAGCATGGCGCCGCCCTTCGCGCGCACGGCAGTCTCGATCCGGCCCAGGCAAGCATCGACTGTTTCCACGGCTTTTATCGTGGGCTCGATTTTTCCCGAGTGCCCGACCATATCCGCATTGGCGAAGTTAACGATGACCACATCGAAGGTTCCGTCTTCCGTGGCCTTAATGACAGCATCGGCAATGCCAGAAGCGCTCATCTCCGGTTTGAGATCGTAGGTTGCGACTTTCGGCGATTGCACCATCACCCGCTCCTCGCCGGGAAAGGGCTGCTCCACACCGCCGTTGAAGAAGTACGTAACGTGAGCATATTTCTCGGTCTCAGCCACCCGCAGGTTGCGCATGTTGAGGCCGCCCATCACATTGGCCAGGATGTTCGCCATCGATTCCGGCGGAATGACGACCGGCAGGCTGAAATTCTTATCGTATTGCGTCATGCAAACATAGTGGAGATTTTTCGGGACCCGGACGCGGGAGAGAGCGGCGTCAAGGTCGGCGGCGCCGGGAAGATCGCTGCCACTATTTGCATTTAGGCCACTGTTGCGCGCGAGCGCTCGCGTAATCTGGCGGACCCGGTCGGCGCGGAAGTTGAAACAGATGCAGGCATCGTCGTCGCGAATGGTTGCCAGTGGATGACCCGCCTTATCGGTGCAGACAAATGGCACCACGAACTCATCGGTGACGCCATTGTTGTAGGCATCCTTCATCCCTTGAACAGGATCCGCGCTCTTGCCCCCTTCGGCATCGCCAAAAACCATCGCGTTGTACGCCTTGGCTATGCGCTCCCAGCGCCGGTCGCGGTCCATCGCGTAGTAACGGCCATTCACCGTCGCGATTTTGCCGGAGTTGTAGTCCCGCATTTTCTGCTGTAACTGTTCCAGATAGCCAGCTCCGTTGGTGGGAAGCGTGTCGCGGCCGTCCATGAAGGCATGAACAAAGACGCGGTCCACGCCGTTCTGTTTAGCCATTTTCAGCAGCGCGTAGAGATGAGCCTGCTGCGAATGTACGCCGCCATCAGAGACCAGGCCGAAGAGATGCAGTCTTCGTTCGCCAATACGCGCATGCTTCATGGCCCCGAGCAACACGGGATGTGAGAAAAACTCGCCGTTCTGGATCATCAGATCGATGCGGGTGATGTCCATGTGAACGATGCGTCCCGCACCGATGTTGAGATGGCCAACCTCGCTGTTCCCCATCTGCCCTTCGGGCAGACCAACAAAAGGTCCGCTGGTGTGGATCAGAGTGTTGGGATACTCGCGCAAAAGCCGGTCGTACGTTGGCTTGCGCGCTAGCGCGATGGCATTGGCTTTGGTTTCGGCACGGTACCCCCAGCCGTCAAGAATGATCAGGACAAGTGGTTTTGGTCTAGTCATAAATTCCCGTACATCGAGCGATCAAATTTATAACATCATGTTCAACCTAACGGCGTAAGTAAGTTGAGAGATCCAGGCATCCTGGTCCTAACGACGCGGGAGTAAAAAAGCGAGCGGGTTGGCCAGAAGCTCCCGCCCCACCTCCCGCAAGAACCGATGGGATTGGGCTTCTCCAATGTTACGAGCACGTATCGCGAGAAGAAAGCTTAGCGCAAAAGATGTGAAGATGTTTAGAACGGCGACCATCGCGATCCCAGAAAAAGCCTGTAGCGTTTCGTATCGACTGAGTTGACCAGACAAGTATCTGGCGTCGAGAGCATAACCCAAACTAGCTGCCGCTAGAGTGACGTGGCGCACTTGCAGCGGGATTCCGAAGAGTTCGAAAATAATGGGCATGGTGCCCAGCAGAAATCCAAGCACGATGAAGCCCATCGATCCTGCGGCATGATGGCGGGCCCACTCCGCCAGTCTTGCGGCACGCTTCATTCCCAGCCGATTGCGGATGCGCAGGCTATTCGAAATGGCTGTCGCCATTTTGTGGAGAGCCAGATAGTTGGCAGTCCACCCCGTGGCCAGAGATGAAAGCCAGAGAAAAACTCCGGTTACGACGGCGAAAAAAATCGTCCCGGAACTATGCAGAAAAAGCATGTGGACGCCGTGTTCCGCCTCCGCGCTTGTGAGAAAAGGGTGTCCCGTGACCGCTCTGAAAATTCTATCGATCAGAATCGAAACAGGAACTGCACCCACTAGATTGCTAATCGTAACAATGAACTGGGTATGGGAAATCGCCTGGAGACTGGCCATGTGATCCTTTTCAGGATCTTCCATAGCATCCACCAGCGTGGCCGCCGTGGCCGCCGGCATTTTCGAGGCCAACAGGAAGCCCCCAGCCTGCATGAGCAGAAAACTGATCACATAGTTCGTGGAATGCGCGAAGGCTAGAATCAACGGCGCGTGAATCACCGCTGAAAGCGAGTATTTGAACAAAGCTGTAAAGGATGTAATGACGCCGGCTAACACCGCGCCTAGGCCCATGACCCGCCATTGTGCCGCATTACCGGCTATATAGTGTTTGCCGGTGCGGCCAGTCCTTTCCACCACGCTTCGCGCCAAACGTCGAGTGCTGGCGCTGAGCACCGTTCCCATGCGGCGTTGTGAGGCAAAGCCATGCACGATCACGATGGCAAGTTTGCGGGCGTCCGAATCCGAATGTTCCAGGCAGATAACCTGCTGGATCCTAGCCAATAGAGAGCGCATAAGGCGCACTCGGAAAATCAAATCGACGGTGGAACCTTTTTCCACCAGCAGGCGATTCACCGACTGCAACTGCATTTCACAAGCGGCCTGCTGCTCCTCCCAACGGTGAAATTGTTCCGGGTGCCGCACCGCATTTTCCACCACCCCGGGAAGATTGAAAAAACTGGACTTCGTAATATCTTCATCGTCGGCGAATTCGATCAAGTCCCGTGATAGCGCGATATTCGTTGCGCGCAACGCTAGGATCTTGCAACTGGCCAGAATCGAAGATCGGGAAGGACGGAAAATATCGGCCCAGGCAGCGAGCAGCGAATCTGGTAATGTAGCCAACCAGCGGGCATCGGATTCCTCCAGATTTAAGGAGTCCATCAATATGTAGAGGTCGCCCTCGACTTCGTCGACGGGCAATAAATGTCGAAGCGCTCTCGCCAGCAGTTCGCGTAACAGAAAGGCCTCGTCGGGCAATCCCGCTTCAGAAATTACCCGAACATAAGAGTGATGGGACCAGAACTCGCGGAGCGCGGCATGAATAGCGTCGCGCTCCGGATGAACTTCAATGGCCGCCGTGAGTTCCGTCAGCGTCACAGTCCGTTCCGCTACTGGAACGTCAAGAAATCTGCGAAGCAGTCCGTAGACCCGGGTAGCCCGCTCTCGTGAAGATAGATGCTCAAGCCCTAAGAAATCATCGATGGCGAACAGAATGAGAGCACCTCAGCTTGCACGGAGTGAAGTCAGAATACAGGCTTGCGGTGCGCCTTAGGAATTTTTGATCGCCCTCTACCCGTTGCCGTAGTTAAGAGCCCTCAACCCAAGAAATCTGGCAGGGTCTCCCAACGCCGACTCAATACGCAGCAACTGGTTATATTTGGCGCCGGTTCTTGTGAAACCCTACTGCCTTACCATGTTCCATTTTCGTAACAAAAGCCAAAAACATTCTCACCTCGGGTGAAAAGGTGTATATATCTTCCCGTCAGGACCTTCCGTGCAGGGATCGCCGACTGGAATTTGACGGATAACTGGAGGATCGAGCAGATGACAAGGGTAATTCTGGCAGCTTTGTTCGCGGTTCTTTCGTGCGCAGTAGCGCTTACCCAGCAGTCCAAGCCCCAAAGCTCTCGAGAGCACCAGCCGCCCGGTGCCTACGGCTGTGCCGCAGTCGAGGGTGAAAACGGCCCCATTCGTTGCCCAAACGGCTCAGGCTGTGGAAGCTACTACAACATTGCGACCCAGGACTGCAACATCGAAAACGAAGATGAGTGCATGGTCCTGGAGCCGTACTCCAATTGCTGTGGGGCGTACCCGAACTATATCGCGTACGGATCATGTATATTCACGGAAATGAGGTTTCCCCGGGTCAGGTCGGCTATCCTCGAACTTGCCTCAGACTACGAGATACTCGTGCCCACTTGTAGCGGGGCCTACGTGCCAGCTCGGATCGCGTTTCATGATCCGGAGCGAACTCGATGACAGTACCTTTTGGTTGCCGTCTGACTGTGTTCGCGGCGCTGGTCGCAACAGCTGCGATCCTCTGCCCGGCTCAGAACTTGCCCAGCCAGCTCCCCGGGAACGCAATGGACGCAGTTGATAAGATATCCTTGGCAACCGTCTCGGTCGTCGAGATCCCGTCCTTGCCAGTGGAAAGCATAGCAGCCCCAGTTTTATGTCAGTCCGACGGCGGAGTTCTGCTTCGACTTGCAATGCCCGGTACTGGGCTAGAAGACCCAGTTTCAATTTCGGGGGACGGTAAGACGGTTGTACGGTTCGACAGGAACAAAGTCAACGACATGTCCCGTCCTACAATACGCGGCCTGTTTCCGAAAGGGACGGACGTCTATGTCTTGGGTATGGGAAGCACCCCCCTCGGATATGAAACAAGGCTGCGCAAGCCGAACGGCGAAATCGTGAGCGAGCCGGCATCTAAGACCTCCTCCTTTGTTGGGCGCTTTCGGCGGGATGGCACATACACAGGCTCGGTCCCACTTGAGCTTCCCTTCAAGGCCTTACAGCTAGGAGTGTTCGACAATGGCGATTTTCTCATCACGGGAATAGACTCCTCTACGAGCGAACCCAAGGCAGCAATCGTCGCCTCCAACGGACAGCTCCGCCGGCTCCTTGAGTTGAAAGGTGACGTTCATCCTCTGGACGATTCGTCACCGAACGGTCCGGATCGCGACCCGACAGCCCTGCCACGCAATAAACCTTGGCGAGGCTTTGCGGAGTCTTTAAGGGATGTCGTATTCACGTCGCAGATTGCCGAGGATAACCGCAGTCTTCTCTTGTTTCGACCGTCGAGCGGACCGGTGTTCTCGATATCTCCATCGGGCGAGGTACGGGCGCGTAAATTGCGCATCGAAGGTACGTACCGGTTGTTCACTATTAAGCGCGCCCGCGATTCTTGGATCGTGGAGTATATTCACGACGTCCCCGGCAGCGCAGCCCAAGAGTTCTCGACTTACGAGTTTGATCCAGGAGACAGCCGCGCTAAACGCGAGTACTTCTTCCCGACAGATCTCGGGTGGGGACTCGCCTGTGCCGATGGCGATGAATTTACATTCATCGTAGCCGACGAGAAGGCAGGTATGCTAAAACTCGTCAAACTGGCTCCGCAGGGAAGAGCAAGGTAAGGGCCGGAAAACTGGGGGACCGCGCCTTTGGACACTACCGAACGGCGATAGGCAGAACCCCAGCCTTTCCCAGGCCCATCAGCTTTCATAGTTTAATGCTTGTAACCCCAGAAATCTTGCCGAGTCTCCCAACTCCGACTCGATGCGCAGCAACTGGTTGTACTTGGCGATGCGGTCGGTGCGCGAGGCCGACCCAGTTTTGATTTGGCCGGCGCCGGTGGCGACGGCGAGATCGGCGATGAAAGTGTCTTCGGTTTCGCCAGAGCGGTGCGAGATGACGGATGTGTATCCGTTGCGGCGGGCCAGGTCGATGGCGTCGAGAGTCTCGCTGACCGTGCCGATCTGGTTGACCTTGATCAGAATCGAGTTGGCTACGCCTTTGTCGATTCCTTCCTGCAGAAACTGAACATTCGTGACGAACAGGTCGTCGCCTACGAGCTGAATCTTGCCGCCAAGTTCTTGCGTAAGATTTTTCCAGCCGTCCCAGTCTTCTTCAGAGAGTCCATCTTCGAGCGAAACGATGGGATAATCTTTCGCCCACTTCGCCCAGAACTTCACCATGTCATCGGAACTCTTGGCAGATTTATCCGACTTCTTAAAAACGTATTTGCCGTCCTGGTAAAACTCGCTGGCGGCGGGATCCAGTGCAATGGCGATCTCTTCTCCAGGCTTGTACCCGGCCTGTTCGATCGCCTCCAGAACGACGTCGATGGCCTCGACGTTTGATTTGACCGAGGGTGCGAATCCGCCTTCATCTCCAACCGCAGTGTTGTATCCGCGCTTCTTCAGGACTCCTTTAAGAGTATGGAAAACTTCCACGCCCCAGCGCAATGCCTCGGAGAAAGAAGGCGCGCCCACGGGCATCACCATGAATTCCTGGAAGTCGACGTTGTTGTCCGCGTGCGCTCCGCCGTTCAGTATGTTCATCATGGGCGTTGGGAGCGTGTTCGCCCCCGCGCCTCCCAGATAGCGATAAAGTGGCAGACCATACTCCGTTGCGGCTGCGCGGGCGGCGGCCATGGAGACGGCCAGAATCGCGTTTGCGCCAAGGCGGCTTTTGGTCTCGGTGCCATCGAGCTCGATCATCTTTTGATCGAGTCCACGCTGATCAGACGCATCCCAGTTAGCCAAGGCGTCGGCGATCTCGCCGTTCACGTTCTCTACCGCTTTAAGTACGCCTTTGCCCAAAAAGCGCGCGTTGTCTCCGTCACGCAGTTCGACGGCCTCGTGCTCGCCGGTCGAAGCGCCGCTGGGAACGATGGCTCTTCCAATAGGTCCACCCACAAGTTGTACTTCCGCTTCTACCGTAGGATTACCGCGGGAATCGAGAACTTCACGCCCTATAATGGCACCAATATTCGTCATAACTTCTTTTCCGTCCTTATCTGAGGAAATTACTGGCGAGTCGTCATCCACCCGAACGGCGTTCGAGGGAAGATCTGAATGAAAGCTTAAACGGCGCCCGGTTAGGTAGCCGACGCCTTTATAGTCTTTGCCCATGAGTGGTTACGAAACTCATGATTATATCGGATGAAAGATCGGGAAAATGTGACACGGTTCACGGATGGGCCCCAATTCTACGTGAACACGTCCGACCCTTACCTTCTCTGGTTCCCTTGACCAGCCGCGTATTGTTCGGGAAATCCGTCTGGACTAGAGTCAAAGTCAGGGTTTACGGGTTCTAGTGATTGAACGATGGAGGAGAAGTGATGAAGAAGTGGATGGTTCTACCTGGGACGCTGCTGTTGGCGGCAATGGCTGCCGCGCAGGCCAGCGCGCCGGTGCCAGCCGGTACAGCGTTGATGGTCAAGCTTGAAACTACCCTCGCCACCTTCAGCAATAAAGCTGGCGATCCATTCCAGGGGCGATTGGCGCAGGCTGTCGTGCTCGACGGCAAGACTGTAATTCCCGCCGGAGCCGTAGTGGAAGGGCGCGTCACCAAAGTGGACGAACCGCGCCGCATTTCGGGGAAGCCGACGATCGGAATTCTGCCCGAAGCGTTAGTGCTGCCAACCGGGGAACGTTTATTTCTGGATGCAACTCTGGTCGATACCGACATACGCGGTACGGATGTAAATCAAGAGGGCGAATTCAAAGGGTCCGGACATGACCGCAACGATCAGATGGAGGCCGGCGGCGGAACAGCCGGAGGGATGCTGATTGGGGGCCTCATTGGTGGTCCGCCGGGAATCCTGATTGGAGGACTTGTGGGCGCGGGCTCGACAGGCGGGCATTGGTTGAGCAAACATCGCTCGGCGACGCTGCCGGCGGGAACCACCCTGACCCTTGAACTCAACCGTCCGCTAACGATGACCCCGGTAGTGGCTAGTTCAGGACAGTAGAGAAAATAATCTTTGAGAAAGCCGGAGTTCGAGCTCCGGCTTTTTCGTTTTAGAGCGCGACCTGTTCGACGATTAGGTCGCGGCCAACTCCCCTTCGCTCAGCAGCAGCAGTTCGACCCAACCTTCCACGGGCAAAGCGTCCACTGGCAAGCGGTTATGCCAGAGGCTGAAGCGCAGCCGAAGCCGGCTGGTGGGCGCGATAGCGTCAGCGGTCTGCTTGGACTGAGTCGCAGTTCCACCGCTGGTTCCAGGATTTGCTTGCAGGACAGGTTTCGCGAGCAACCAGCTCAAAGGCAGCCGGAATTCGAAGTTGCGCAGCAAGGCGACTTTGGCGCTTTCCTCGTTCTTTTTTTCGGAAGCGGGCGGCGAATCCTCCCGCCCCTCAACGTTCCACTGCGTCATCTGACGGTCCCGCACTTTGGCATCGAGCCGCAGAGTCCGCCTGGGACGGGCTTCTCCGCTTGCCCACAATTCCAGATTCACCACTAAATCGAATTCCATCTCCGGAACCGCCCCCGCAAAATCCAGGCGCCCGTAGACGAACGTGTTGTCGATCCCGGCATGAACCGAATCCAATAAAAACTGCTTCCCATGCATAGCGCCGGCGCGCTGATCGGCGGTAAAAACGGCCGCACCCATCCATTCGAAGTAGCGAATCTTATCCCCAGTAACCCGGGGATGTATGTAAGCCGTCTGCGGAGTAAATGCAGGACGGACTTCGCCGCCCGTGATCGGCTGCGAGAGGTAATCAGGTGGCGTGGCTCCCAGCGCCTGGTAGACGTTCGAAAGATGTTTACGGTAAAGCTCGTCAAAATCGCGGTCATTGGCTGAGTGATGCTCAGGACCATACCACCAGTTCCAGTCGCTTCCCTCGGCAATCAGAATTTCTTCAAAAGCCAATTTGCGTTGCGCTTCGCTGGCCCGGGCCGAATTTTGCGCATAAAAGTCACGCGCGTGGTTGAGATAATCCCAGGCGCGATTGTCTTCGGGAGCGCCAATCCAAACGTTGAAGTTGGCGTTAATCCACGATCCGGGCACCAGCGACTTCAATGGAGAAACATCAGGCTGCCGCGAGATCGCCTCGGAAACCGTCACCGCTTCCAGGCCGCCCTCAGACTGCAACGCGTCATAAAATCGCCGCAGAAATTCCCGCCCGGACTTCGGATAATATTCCCACGCATTCTCGCCATCGAGGATCACTGACACTACTGCGTCACGACCTTGTTCCAGCACGGGTTGAGCCGCGTCTCTTATATTGCGCAGAAGGTGTCCCGCCGCATCTCGCGGGTCCATGCCCGAGTAAACAAAGCCGATCAGATCTGAAATCGTGTGGTCGCGAAAGACCATGTGCATTTCTGCGGAACCGTTCTCGTAGTGGTGTACGTTGTAAAGGCGCTCTGCGAGATACGTGGGCAGGCGGCCGTTGCCGTCACGTTGAAAAAACACTCCCGTGCTGCGTCCCAGCACGCCCTCGTCGGTGGCCATCCACTTGATACCGAGGCTGTGGGCAATCGCCAAGGTTTCTTCCGAGACGCTGCCCTCCGATGGCCAGACGCCGCGTGGGCGCACTCCGAAAACCTCTTGATGAAGGTCGAGAGCGCGCACCAACTGTTCACGCGCGTCTTCCGGATGTCGAAACCGGCTCTGCGGCAGAGGCAAACCCGGCGATGAAACTGCGCCGGCATTGGTATCGCAGACCAGAGGAAGAATCGGATGATAAAAAGGCGTGGCAGAAATTTCGATCGACCCTTTTTTTGCCGCGTCGGCATAAGCCGGCAAAACTTTTCCCAGTAGTTCGCGCTCGCGGTCAATTACAAACGTCTGATCTTCAAACGAATAGTTACGTTCCTTTCTTATCAAGTCGGCAATATTTGGATCTTCCAGGAAAAATTCGTCGAACCATGCAATCTGCGAAAGGACCTGTAAATCGGTAAAATCCCGCGGCTGGAAAAATTTCTCCGCTTTCTCCGGTAAAAATCCATGCTCACGGAATTTTTCCCAAAGCTCGCGGTAACGCGGATACCGGCCGATCACATTCGTCGGATTCGCCTGAAACAAATACTGCAAAGCAAAAAGCCGCTCCGGAGGGATCATTTCGTTCGCCGGCCGGCCCGCAACCTTCAAAAACGGATCCTGCGCTATGCCCGCAACATAATCCTGAATCTGTGTAATCAGCGAGGGAACCAGATTAAAGTTCTGATGAACGTTGGGAAACTCGTCGAGCAATTTCACCATGCCGTAATAGTCTTTGAGCGCATGCAGACGCACCCAAGGCAGACGGTATTCCCCAGTCACCAAATCCTTATAAAAGGGCTGATGTTGATGCCAGAGAAGAATCAGACGCAGGACGGCCATGGCGGAAGTGTAAGTCTAGCATGGGGAATCGGCGGGATCGATTGCACGAAAGGCAAGGTGATGTCAGCGCCAACCCCTCACCCGCTTCCGGTACACTAAGACTCTCAAATGCCGGATACGCCCATCTCCGCAGTTGCCGACCGCCCCACCCTCCTTTCCGACCAGGACCTCTACCTCTTCAACGAGGGCAGCAACTATCGCATGCATGAAACCATGGGCTCCCACCTGATTTCGCGTGATGAGAAACCCGGCGCAATGTTCAGCGTCTGGGCGCCAAACGCTCGTTTGGTTTCGGTGATCGGCAGTTTCAATTCATGGGGTGCGCGCAGCAATCTGCTGGAGCGCCGCGGCGACTCCGGCATCTGGGAAGGCTTCATCCCCGGAGTCAATAAAGGCGCACTCTACAAATTTCACATCGAATCAAACCGCCACAGCTATCACGTCGATAAAGCCGATCCTCTCGGCGTGCTCCATGAAAAACCTCCTCGCACCGCTTCCGTGGTGTGGGACCTCGACTACCAATGGGGCGATCGCGAATGGATGGAAAAACGTGCCGAGCGCAATTCGCTGCGGGCCCCGCAATCTATCTATGAAGTTCACCTCGGCTCCTGGATGCGCGTCCCGGAGGAGCATAATCGTCCGCTCACCTACCGCGAAACTGCGCCGCGGCTCGCCGACTACGTCAACCGCATGGGTTTCACCCACGTCGAATTCCTCCCCGTCATGGAGCATCCCTTCTACGGCTCCTGGGGATACCAGACCACCGGTTATTTCGCGCCCACCTCGCGCTACGGCACGCCGCAGGATTTCATGTACCTGGTCGACTACCTTCACCAGCACGGCATTGCCGTCATCCTCGATTGGGTCCCGTCGCACTTCCCTTCTGACGCTCATGGCCTCGCTTACTTCGACGGCACGCACTTATATGAGCACGCCGATTCGCGCCAGGGATTTCATCCCGACTGGAAGACGCACATCTTTAATTACGGACGCACCGAAGTCCGCAGCTTTCTGATGTCGAGCGCCATGTTCTGGCTCGACAAATATCACATCGACGGCCTGCGCGTGGATGCCGTCGCCTCCATGCTCTACCTCGATTATTCGCGCAAAGAAAACGAGTGGATTCCCAACAAATTCGGCGGGCGCGAAAACCTCGAAGCCATCGACTTCCTGCGCCGCTTCAATCAGGAAGCTTACAAAGAGCATCCCGAGATCCAGACCACTGCGGAGGAGTCAACCTCGTGGCCCATGGTTTCGCGGCCCGTCTATCTCGGCGGCCTCGGCTTCGGCATGAAGTGGGACATGGGCTGGATGCACGACACCCTCGAATATTTCAAACAAGATCCCATTCACCGCAAATACCATCACAGTAAGCTCACCTTCCGCATGTTGTATTCCTTTCAGGAAAACTTTGTTCTCCCGCTTTCACACGATGAAGTCGTCCATGGCAAAGGATCGCTAATCGGCAAGATGCCCGGCGACGAGAAGAGCCGCTTCGCCAACCTCCGCCTCTTATTCGCATACATGTACGCCCAGCCCGGCAAGAAACTAATGTTCATGGGAGATGAATTCGGCCAGGTTCGCGAGTGGGCGCATGATAGCAGTCTGGAGTGGCATGTCCTGCAATTCGCCCATCACAGCGGATTACAGGAGTGGGTGAGCCAGCTAAACCGACTCTACCGCTCCGAGCCGGCGCTTCACGTCCTCGACAATAACGCCGCCGGCTTCGAGTGGGTCGATTGCAATGATAACCTCACCAGCACAATTTCCCTGCTGCGCAAAAGCGAGAACCCGAAAGACACCGTCCTGATCGTCTGCAACTTCACCCCAATCACCCGCGTCGGCTACCGCATCGGCGTCCCCACCGGTGGCTACTGGCGCGAGTTACTGAACAGCGACGCTTGGTCATACGACGGCACCGGCGTAGGAAATCTGGGCGGCGTTCATGCCGAAGAAATCCCCGAACACGGCCGTCCGTTTTCGTTAAAGCTCACTTTGCCACCGCTGGGCGCCTTATTCCTGAAAGCAGGATAAAAGGGTGCCCCTCGATAAGAGTGAAGGCGGTGTCAAGGACAAAAATATCCTGCGGTGTTTTTGGCACCGTTCGTTTGCCCAGAGAGGTTGAGGACCAAGACTCTGGAAATCTCACGCTGAATCACCCACCGGTGGTGATCTTTTCCTACCACCGTTAAGAGAAGATCGTTCCACCAACCATCGATTCGGTCCCAACATCGAGGATTCCGCACCCATTAAACTGAAAGGAATATGAAGTTAAGCTCCATTAGCGCCAAGAAAACCATCTCGGGCCCGCACACAATAAAAACAACCTCAGCAAACGCCCTGTTTCCAATATTTTGCCCGCAAGTTCTTCCTTGCAATATTTTAGCGGAGTTCATCGGATACCACTCACCGCTAACTCCCGCGAACTCATAGATTTACAAGCTTAATCCGTACTTTTTTTTAATCCAGACCAGAGGTGAGCACGGGCAAAAAAATTTAGTTCGCAAAATACTCCTTCAGCTTCGCCGCCGTCCTCTGCAACGCGTCAGAGTACGACTCCGAGTTGTAATGGCTGCCGCCCTTTACAAAATCATGTTCGGTTTTTGGGTAGGTAACCAGCTCAAAGGCTGCACCACTGCTTTTCGCGGCGTCAGCTAGGGTGTGAGCTTTATCGATCAAGCAGCAATCTCGATATTTGTCCTTCTCGCCGGCAAACATCAGCACCGGGATTTTCAACCGCCCAGCCCATCCTGGCACATCCTTGATGAACGTGGTCGCCGGATACCACAGCACCGCGCCGCTCACCAGGTCGGCCCACTGTGTGCCGTAATACAAACTCAAGCCGCCGCCCAGCGAGAATCCAACCAGCGCGACCTTGCCCGGCAAAGCGTGCGGCATCTGTTGGGCTTGTTCGATGGCCTTGCGAAGCCCGTCGCCATGCGTGCCTTCCATCGGATTGCCGTCAAACAGCACAGCGTCATATCCAAGCTGCGCAATCTCGCGAGTCACCGGTTCATAGTGCGCTGGCCCAGACATTCCGGAAACCACCACCACCACGCGCCCTTTGCCCTGCGGCGGCGGAAACTCCTGCTGCGCCTGCGCAGCCGCGCAGGCAATGAAACCTGCAATCACACAAAACCAGAGAACACTACGGAGAACAGCCATTATCGAAATCCCCTCCCGGCCAACAATTATCGGGCGGAAGTCTACCACAACCTCAGCCAGCTTTACCCATGCTATTCTGCCCTCAGACGCGCGTCTCCCATGCGGATTCTTACCCGCTACATTCTTCGTGAAGTCAGCTCGCACGCCCTCATCGGCGCGGCCATCTTCACTTTCGTCCTTTTCACGCGCGATCTCGGGCGCATCCTCGAGCTCGTCGTCCGCGCCAGCGCCCCGCTGCCCAGCGTCGCGGAAATTTTCTTCTACACGCGTTCCGCTGGCGCTCACTTACACCATCCCCATGAGCGTGCTGGTCGGGATTCTGATTGGTCTCAGCCGCCTTGCCGCCGACAGTGAAATTACCGCCATGCGGGCCAGCGGCATGGGCGTGTGGAGTTTTGGCCGCATATTGGCGATCTTTGTCGTCGGCGCATGGGGGCTGGCGCTGTTCAACGGACTCTATCTCGCGCCCTGGTCGCTGGCTTCGCTTGGACATCTTGAGGATCAACTTAAAGGCTCGCAGGTTTCTTTTGAGGTGCAGCCGCGCGTGTTTCTATGAAGGCTTTCCCAAGCTCGTGCTCTACGTGCAGGACGTGCACACGGCGCAAGGCGCCGCGGTTTGGAAAGGCGTTTTTCTGGCCGACATTTCCGATCCGGCCAATCCGCGCATCACGCTGGCGCATGAAGGCATTCTGGTCCCCGAGGGCCAGGATCGCCTGCACCTGCACCTGATCGACGGCTCCACGCACGAGACCGATCCCAAGCTCGCCGACCATTACCAGATTTCAACATTTCCAGCAGACCGATATTCCGATCGAACTGCCTGCCACCGAAAACCAAATCCGACGAACAGATTCCGGTGGGCGTGATCAGCACATGGGCGCTGCGCGACCATGCGCGGACGCGTCGATCCCGTATCTGCGCGCTGGTACCTGATCGAATTTCACCGCCGCTTTGCTCTACCCACGGCCTGTCTGGTGTTGGCCATGGTCGGAATTCCTCTTGGACTTTCCTCGAAGAAGAGCGGCAAATCCGGCGGCTTCGTTCTCACCATTGCGCTGGTTTTCATTTACTACTTCGTCTCGCTGATCGGAGTGTCGCTGGCGCGGCAGGGCAAGGTCGGACCCATGCTCGGAGCGTGGCTGGCGAATCATTGCTTTCTTCGCCGCGGGCGCGATTTTGCTGTGGCAGGCAGAGCGGCGGCCGATTGCGCTTTCTGCGCTTCCGCCTGAGCGGGAAGCGCGATCCGCACGGTGCCGAATGGCCAAGTCCCCGCATTTCGCTTGGGACGCAGAGACAGCGCCAACGCCTTCGAACGCGCCTCCACTCGCCGCCGCGTCTTCAGCGCCAGCTTTCCTACCCTGCTCGATGACTACGTGTTGCGCGATTTTTTCGTTTATCTGGGAATGATTCTCTCGTCATTCCTGGTTCTGCTGCTGGTGTTCACTTTGTTCGAGTTGCTCGGCGACATCCTGCGCAACCAGACGCCTTTCATCGTGGTCGTCGAATACCTGCTCAACGTCGCGCCTTATTTGCTATATAGCGTGGCCCGCTGACATCATGCTGCTGGCTGTGCTGATTACGTTTGGCCTGATGAACCGCTCCAACGAAATCACTGCGATCAAAGCCACCGGAACCAGCATTTACCGCATCGTTACGCCTGTTCTTGTCGCAGCGGTGTGCTCGCTGCCGGATTATTTTTCGCCGACCAGTTCTACCTGCCTCATACCAACAAACGGCAGGAGGCGCTGCACAACCAGATCAAGGGCAAGCCGGCGCAAACTTATCTGCGTCCAGACCGCAAGTGGATTTTTGGCCAGCACAATGACATTTACTACTACCAGTTTTTCGATCCCGACCAGGGACCAGTTCGCCAATATCACCATCTTTCAAATCGATCCCGGACGTTTCGTCATCTCGCAGCGCATGCATGCGGATCGCGCGCACTGGGCCGACAATCTGAATCGCTGGATTTTCGAACAGGGCTGGGAGCGATCGCTGCACGGCGCTGCCATCGCAGGCTACCGCACATTCGATGTCTCTACCTTCCCGGAACTCAGCGAGTCGCCATCCTATTTCAAGAAGGAAGTGAAGCAGTATTCCGAAATGAATTACGAGGAGCTGCGGCGCTATATTCGCGACTTGCAGCAGAGCGGATTTGACGTGGTGCGACTGCGCGTGCAATTGAATAAGAAACTGTCCTTCCCGATGATTACTCTGATCATGGCCGTGCTGGCCATACCGTTTTCGCTCTCGGCAGCGAAGAAAGGCGCCATCACTGGCGTGGCGGTCGCGGTGGGAATCGCCGTGGTTTATACGGTTGTATCGCGATTGTTCGAGGCAATGGGCGACTTGAGCCAACTGCCTCCCGCTCTAGCAGCCTGGTCGCCGGATCTGATCTTCGCTCTTGTCGGAGCTATCTGATTCTAAAAATTCCTACCTATGCGCCCTTTGGCACTGGCAGGGACTCAGTTATTTCACCGCAATTCCCCACGGAAAGTTATCGGTCTGGATCGGCGATTGCGGAGTCAATGCTCCAGCTGGAGGGAGTAATGGCGTACTGCGAGACGTGGCCTGATTGAGATTGGTCACAAACATCCAGTGTCGTCGCTGCGGATCGCAATCGAGATGGGGTACGGATTGGTGGTGATCGGAGTCGGAGTGAGCGGCGTCAGACTGCCGGTCGTGGTGCTAATCCTGTAAGACGAGATTCCATTTGATCCCGTGTCCAAGACGTACAGGAAATTGGCGCAGGCATCCATCAGCAGCGGACCCGGGGAATTACCCACGGGGATAAGCGGAGAACCGACACTGCGCAGGCTGAAATCCGCATTGGTACACACCGGCAATGAGATGACGTTGCAAATCGTATAAGCGCTAACGCTATTGTCGGGCTGCCCATTGGATACGTAAACGAAACGGTTGCAGGGATCGACCGTCACGCCGGAAGGTACCTTGCCGGTTGGAATTGCCGGGGTCGAAGCCGTTGGCACCAGCGTCAGCGTTCCGGACGACGATACGGAGTAGTTCACCAATGTCGTAATTGACGGAATCCGTCACGTAAAGATTTTCGGTGGCTGGCGGTACGTTCGCAGAGCAAAAGCGAATATGCCGTGGGATAGACCGTTGGAGTATACGGCCAGCGCGGAAGCGATTCGGGGTCGTGCCGCCGGGCTGCGCGGGCAACGGAAAAGGAGAACCGGATACTTCGGTGAAAGCACCGTTGCTCGACGGACAAGAACTGACATTGCGCCCGGACTCTGAGCCCACTGCGGCATCGGCTACAAAGAGAAATTTTCCTTCCGAATCTATAACCATCGCTACCGGAGACACAGGAATAGACCCGAGTGGATTCAATCCCGTCGTCTTTCCAGACCCTAATTTTCCGTCTGATGCAACCGAGAACGCTTCCACCCCGGTCACGCTGGCATTTACATTGGTGCTCTGCGTGACCATCACGTACGCATAATCGCCTGCGGGATCCAGCACTACGGTGGTCGGAACCCGTTGGTTGGCGGGCCATTCGAGTTGAAGATCCAGGCAATATGGCCATTCCCCAGATCGAGGCTGAAGGTATCCATTACGTCATTGCCTTGCGTGGAAACCACGACCAACCCGTTGTTGGTATTCGAGTACTTGCTGCTGCACGCCACCAACACTGCGACCGAAATCAACACCGCGACTCCCAAAATCCAGGTAAACCTTGTACGCATTCTTTCTTTATCTCCTGTGAACGTGCTGCCGCGATCCCCGGCAGCCTGAACCGGGCGAACGCTTTCAAAGGCGAGGATTGCCATCCATTTGTGTATCAGGAATGCGCGGGAAGAGCAAACCCGCCCGTCTCATTGGAACCGCGGAAGCGGACAGAGAGTTGCCTGACGGCAGTGGGCAGTGATCAGCTGTCAGCTATCAGATGTCTCAACTGTTGGCTCTTAGGCTGGCCGCTGATCACCAACTACTGAACACTGACCTTTAAACCTCTGCGGGGACTGGCTCGTTGGGGCTGCCGACCGTGCTGCTGGCCAATAGCGGTAAATGAATCTCCACGCAGCAGTCCGCCTTCAGCCCGATTGAAGGCCGCGACGCGGCCGCCGTGAAAACGCACCGCCCTCTCGGTGATGGCCAGGCCCAGTCCAACTCCGCCGGTCTGCCGACCGCGATCATCGTCCAGGCGATAAAAAGGCTGGAAGAGCTTTTCCAGCGCGTCGGGCGGAACTCCCGACCCGCAATCGGTGACGCTCACCACCGCTTCCACACCATTCGAGGATTCGGATCTTTCCAAGATGAATCTCAACCGTTGAGCCTTCACGGGTGTAGCGAATGGCGTTGCGCACCACGTTCTCGATGGCGCTGTGTAACAAGGACGCCTCACCGCGCACTTCCCAACTCCCTCGGGGAATCTCGCTGCGCACGTGGCAATGGCGCGCCTGCGCTTCGAACTCGGCATCTTCGGCCACGTTCAGCACGACTTCGTCCAGAAGAACCGGGGTGGGTGGAACGCGCTGTCTCGCCATCTTCCAGGCGCGCGAGTGTCAGCAGACGGCCAATCAGTTCGTTGAGGCGGGCAGCTTCCAGTTCGATACGCTCCAGCATGCTGGCGCTCTCCGGTCCGGAGCGCTGCCGCGCCAGTCCAAGAGCCACATTCAAGCGCGCCAGCGGAGAACGCAATTCGTGCGAAATATCGTTCAGCAGACGCGATTGCGCCTTCACCAGAGTTTCCAGACGCCCCGCCATGGTATCGAAATCGCGGACCAATCCCGCAATCTCGTCGTGGCGGCGGCTCTTGGGATTTCCCGCGCGCGCAGTAAGATCGCCTGCGGCCAGGCGCTGCGTGGCAGCGCGCAACCGAGCCACTGGCTTGGTCATATACCACGCCAGAAAATAACAGACCAATCCCGAAGACAAGTACGGCGATGATCAACCCCGGAACCGGCATACCGCGTGGCCCAAAAAACACGCGCGGCCCGGGAGGCAGGCCCATCACCAGCGTGTAGCGATGTTTTCCATCGGAGGAGGCACGCGAATCGCGCTGCACCGGAGGCGGCGGAAAAACCACTCCGTCGCGGGGCGAGCGGGCCCACCCGAGGCCACGCGTATCGCCCAGTCTGGCGCGCCGCGATGCGAAACCTCTTCACCCATGCTCGTTGAATAGATAAGCGCGCACGTGCTGAGTCGCCTCCAGATTGTCCAGATACTGCCGGAGTTGGTGCTCGCCCGCCTTCTTCATAAGCGCTCACCGCAGTCGTTCATAGCGGTAGTGCGCAACGCCTCCCAGGTGGCGCTACGCGGGCGAAACGCCAGAGTAACCAAAATGGCCAGCACGATGAACAGTGCCTGCGCCACCCAGAACGAAAGAAAAATTTTGAGGAAGAGCTTCATGACGAGGTCTTTACTTTTGCCTTTTCTCCGGCGCTTTCCCGCGGACGGGCAAAGATGTAACCCACGCCTCGAATCGTCTTGATGTGCTCGTCGCTATCGGTGTCGCCAAGTTTTTTGCGGACCTTGCTGACGTGCATATCGATGCTGCGATCAAAGGGCGAGAATTTGCGGCTGAGCACGGCATTCACCAGGCGTTCGCGCGGAACCACGCGTCCGGCCTCGCGCAGCAACACTTCCAGCAAATTGAATTCCACTGAGGTCAGATCGACGGGCTGGCCGTCGCGGCGCACGCTGCGGGTGGCGGGATCGAGTTCGATCTCTCCGACGCGCACGATATCGGGAGCCGCTGGCGAAGATTTATCTCCGCGGGTGCGGCGCAGGATGGCGCGAATGCGCGCAACCAATTCGCGCGGGTTAAAAGGTTTCGGCAGATAATCGTCGGCGCCGATCTCCAGGCCAACAATGCGGTCCACGTCTTCACCGCGCGCTGTGAGCAATAGACACCGGCAGGCGCGAAGTGGCGCGAATGCGCCGCAGCACTTCGAAAGCCGTTGATGCCGGGGAGCATTACATCCAGCACGACCAGCAGATATCCGCCACCGGTGGCCCGCTGCAAGCCGCTTTCGCCATCGTGCGCAGCTTCTACGACAAAGCCTTCCGCCTGCAGGTATTCGCCGACCAGAGTGCAGAGTTCAACGTCATCGTCGATAACCAGAATGCGTTCCATATTTCTGGTTTTCATTGTGCACCATGCAACTGGCGATTCGCAGTAAAGAATTGTCAAAACGTACCGCGGTTTTAGCCGATGACAAAACTTTACTCGGATTTACTCACTTTTTACTACTTTCCCGCCGCGAATCGTGTTTCTATGATTGTACGCAAAAATGCCGGTTCCTGAAAGAAGTTCCAGGAAGGACCGGTTTAAGGAGTAATAAAGTTTATGAAATCGATTCGTTTTCGTTTGCTGGCGGCAGCTGTTGGCGGTTTTGCTGGGCAGCGCTATCGCCAAATCGCAAACCGCGGATACACTCCGCCTCCACCCATGCATGGTCCTGGATTGGCATGGATGGCCACATGATCGAGCTTCTATGCCAAGTACCTGAATTGACCGACGAGCAAAAGACCCAGATGAAGGCCGTCTGCAGAAAGAGCACGCCACTTTAAAGCCGCTGATGCAGCAAATTCACCAGACTGGACGAGCAGCTCAAGCAGTATGAGGAAGGCACTTACGATGAAGCGAAAGTGCAAGAGCCTGGTCTCGCAGCAGGCCCAGACTCTGGTTCAGCTGAAAGTACGAGGAAACCCGCATTCACAACGAGCTGTATCCAATTGCTCACTCCCGACCAACAGAGCCAACTGAAAGAGTTCGAGGCAAATCGGGAAGCGCGCATGCAGCAACGCATGCAGAACGAGGCGGCTCCGGCGCAGGACTAACGAGGACGTAGGCTCAGGTGTTTGTTTGATCGCGACTTGCGGACGCGGGGTCGGCTCTCTCCCCGATCTCGCGCAGCTTTTTCCCCGGCTCAGTGCAGAGGAGAACGGGAACTATCATGGATATGGCGCAAGTTTTGATCTTCGATCTGGGATGGATTTTCTTCGCCACTTGGGGAACCGTTCTAATAGCGCTGTGGCGCCATCGCCTTCGGCCGGGATCTGTTGCCACCCCTGCGGACGGAACCGCTCCCTGCAAGGCGACTGATTCGCCTCGGAGATGCTCGACCATCGCTGATCAGCTCTCAGCCTGGCCGCGTCTGCGAAACTGAACCCCTGCCTGTTAAAATTTCATCTACATCAACCACATGATCCCAAAGCAGCATGCGTCCGCTGCTGCCCTATCTCAAGCGTTATCGCTGGGGGTTTGTGTTTGGAACATTTTGCGTCGTGTTGAGCAACGGCGCATGGGCGGGCTTGCCCGGGTGATTGGCAACGCGGCGCAGAGTTTGGAGGGTGGCGTTACCTCGGATAAACTGCTGGTCTTTACGCTTCGAGGTTCTGGGATTGGCGGCGGTTCGCGGGATTTTTCTTTTTCTTACGCGCTGGGTCGTGATTGGCATCTCGCGCGACATTGAGTTCGACCTGCGCAACGATCTCTTTGCCCATCTGGAAACTCTCTCCTACTCCTACTACCAGCGCATGCGCACCGGCGACATTATGGCAAGAGTCACCAACGATCTGAATGCGGTGCGGATGCTGATGGGCCCCGCGATCATGTACTCGGCGAATACGCTCGTGTTCACCGCGGCGGCGCTGTGGTTCATGGTGCACAACAGTCCCCGGCTGACGCTGTATGCGTTTCTGCCGCTGCCCGTTGTGAGCGTTACCATTCAATATTTCGGACGCCGCATTCATGAACGTTTCGAAAGAATTCAGGCGATGTTCTCCGATATTTCGGCGCGCGCACAGGAAAACTTTTCCGGAGCGCGCGTGGTTCGCGCCTACGTGCAGGAAGAAGCGGAGATTGCATCTTTCGAAGCCGCGAATCAAGAATACGTGGCGCGCAGCCTGAAGCTGGTCCGGCTGATGGGCATGCTATGGCCAACGCTAGAACTGATGCTGGGCCTAGCGATGGTGCTGGTGTTGTGGATGGGCGGCCGCGAAGTGCTGGCCGGCCGCATGCAGATTGGCGCATTCACCGCCTTCAATATCTACATGATGCAGCTGACATTTCCCATCATTGCGCTGGGTTGGGTAGTTAATATTTTCCAGCGCGGCACAGCGTCGCTGGTTCGATTGAATGAGATTCTGCAGGAACAGCCAGCGATCAAAGACGAATCCGGCAGCGAACGATCGCGAAGTGCTGGGCGAGATCGAATTCCGCGGGCTGAATTTCGAATACGACGGCAAATGCGTGCTGCATGATCTGAATCTGCGTATTCCTGCCGGCAGCAGCATGGCGATCGTAGGTCCAACGGGCTCGGGAAAAAGCACGCTGGTCAGTCTGATCCCGCGTATCTACGATGCCGCGCCAGGAATGGTTTTGACTGGATGGACGTCCAATCCGTGAGTTTTCTTTGGCGTCCTTGCGCAAGCAATATTGGTTTTGTGCCGCAGGAAACATTTCTCTTCAGCGACCGCATCCGTGAAAATATTGCGCTGGGGGTAGAGTCAGCGACCGATCAGGAAATTCACGATGCCGCCGACAGCGGCCAACATTGCGGCTGATATCGAAGGCTTTCCCGAGCGCTATCAAACCATGGTTGGCGAGCGCGGAATCACGCTCTCGGGCGGACAGAAGCAGCGCACCGCCATTGCCCGCGCCCTGATTCGGAACCCTCGCATCCTCATTTTGGATGACGCGCTTTCGAGCGTCGACACTCACACCGAAGACAAGATTCTGAATCATCTGCGCGAGGTCATGCAGGGCCGCACTACTATTTTCATCTCCCATCGCGTCTCCACGGTGCGCAATGCCGACCGCATCGCCGTGCTGCACGACGGATAATCGTGGAACTGGGCACGCACGACGAACTGCTGGCCTTGAATGGCTACTACAGCGACCTGTATAACAAGCAGTTGCTGGAAGAAGAACTGGCTGAAGTTTAGCTCCGGCGACCCGGTCCGACATCCAGCCGATTTCAACACTATTTCTCATGCAGCGAATCGACGCTCCGGAGATTCTCGATTCTGACGCTTGCTCGCCTCGCGAAGCGCAGGCTGTGCTGACCGTTCTGGGCCGAGTTAACCGCTGGTTTGGCGGAGTCGCGACTACGCAGAAGATGGTAGATCGCGTGGCCCAGGTGGCGGGGATCAAACGACTTTCTCTGCTGGAAGTTGCCGCCGGTTCTGGCGAGGTGCCCGAGCTGGTCCGGAAAGGCTGTCGACGGCGCGGGATCGCGCTGGATGTTACTCTGCTGGACCTGGCGCACTCTCATCTCTGCCAGAGGCAGATCTTGGCGCGAGCAATGGTGCGCGACGGAATCGGAGCGTTGTCGGCCAATGCGCTCGCTCTTCCTTTCGCGGATGGAGCGTTCGACGTGGTCAGTTGCAGCCTCTTCGCGCATCATCTCGATCCGCAACAGTTGAAACGATTCGCCCGAGAGGCGTCTGCGAGTTAGCCGGCGAGCAGTGCTGATTAACGACCTCGTGCGCCATCCGCTACATCTGGCTTTGGCTTACTGCCGGCTTTCCCATCATGCGGAACCGCGTGGCGTGGCTGGATGGGCTGACTTCAGTGCGCAGGCCTACGTGCCCAGGGAAATTCAACTCCTCCTGGTTGCTGATTCAGCGCCGGAGAGTGCGGCACAGGTTGATATTTCCCGCCACTATCCTCTACCGCATGGGAGTGATTTTCTGGAGAACAATCTGGTTCGGAAAGACGAATCCGACTAGCGGACGACCAGCACTTCGCTCACATTGTCCCGGGCCAGAAAAAATTTGATGGAAGCGAAATCGCGGAAAAGAGTTCTCGATGTGGCGGTTGTTGAATACGCGTTGCAGCTGGAAGCCATCTGAGATCGCGGTGTGAACCGCGCCCGTGGGACCGCGGCGAGCTTCGCGGCGCAGCACAATTTTCTGCATCTCCAGAGTGTCTGTGCCGACAATGTGAAAGCGGTGACAGGGCGAATCCGGGCCGGCATCGCGGGTGTGGAAGAACGCGAGCAACATTCCGCCGGGCTTCAGCACGGACCACAGCCGACCCACAACCGGCTTCACCAGGCTCTCATCCAGATAGTCCGGCAGATTCCAGCACAGCACCACAGTCGAAATGGGCCGCGGGATAGACCAGGTTATCGGCAAGAAACTTCCGGCTGTCGAGAACCGCAGTTCCCTGCTCGTCCTTGGTAAGAAGTTCGGGATCGGTGGAGGCGGTCAGCAGATCTTCGCTGTAGATTCGGTGACCGCGTTCGGTAAAGTGGCGAATATTGGTGGGCGAGGTCGATCCCAGATCGAGTACGCACAGTTCGTCTGCGGACTCCCAAGTGCGAGATAGCTCGCCCAGTCCGCTGGAGCGGCGGGTGAGTTTTTGCGAACCCTGCGCCGGGATGGTTTCCGGTCCGGATGAACCGCGAAAAAATTTCATGAAAGTCTGCGACACTGACGACACTTAACTTCCTAGCATCTGATCACTGCCAATTCTGTCGCATCCGACATGCAACGGCCACCGCCAACATCGCCAAACTACTTTGCATCTGAGCGGTGAATCTCAACTTTGCCCTTCAAGAATGCGCCTTCTTCGATGGATATCCGCTGGGCTGATATGTCCCCGGTAACGACGGCCGACTTGCGCAACTCCACCCGGTCGCTGGCCTGAATATTGCCCTCGAGTTTTCCTTGCACCACCACACCTTTGGCATCGACGCTAGCCTTTGACCGGCCCATTCGGTCCCACCGTCAAGCTATTCCCTTTGAGGGCGATGCTGCCTTCGACCTGGCCATCCAGATATAAATCTTCGCTTCCTGAGAGCTCGCCTTTAATGACAACCGATTTGCCGATTTGTGCCAAACCACTGGCTGATGTGCCCATTTGGACGCGCTCCTATTTCTGAAATACGTCAGCGATATATTCCCGATAGGATGAATGCAATGGAGCCGAGTCGCTCAGCGTTCCGTATCAACCTCAAGCGGAGAAACCGTCACTGAAGTACTCTGTAACGACTATACGCAAGGCACGGAGGAGCCGGCAAGCCTTGCCTTAGGGCGAAGAAAATACCCGTTTCCCTGTAGAGATCGAGTAAAACTCGAATTGATACACTTGCACGAGGAAGCGGGAGACACGCCAGTATGAAAAGCCGACTGGGAATTATTCAACGAATCGCAGTGGTGGTGGTGCTGGTCAATCTTCGCTGCGGGATTAGGGATCTTTTTCGCCGCGGAACCCGCCTTCGCGACCGTTCAAGATCCGAGCTTCTTGCATCGAATTGGTCGCACGAGCAGTTGCGAATGAAGTAGCCGCGAATAACAATTCCCGCAAAGCACATGTTTCGCGCCCGTAAGCAAACCCCTCAAGGCATCTCAAACCCGGCTCTTATGTGGAAACCCGCGATGCCATGGCCGGGCATGACTATTGCCTATAACGACAAGCCGCTGGCGCCTCAAGGAATACAGGTCGAGGAGGACCGCCTGGCGGGACTTGCTGGCAATGCCGATCAACTCCATCGCAAACATTTGCAGGAGCAAGAAAACGCTGAACGCACGCTGCGCATTGTAAAAGCCCTGCCTGATGCTTTTCTCTACCAATACGATGGAGAGGAAATCGGAGAGGCCAATGCGGGCGACCCGGGACGGACATTTGGTGCGATTGAAGTTTCGTCCGAACCCGGCCTACCAACCACCTACACACGCAGAGCAGGTTCTGGTCGGAATGGACGGATTT
Organism: uncultured Acidobacteriaceae bacterium; assembly: GCA_963818235.1. GTDB lineage: Bacteria > Acidobacteriota > Terriglobia > Terriglobales > Acidobacteriaceae > Sulfotelmatobacter. Next base: position 2,380,071 of record CAWFRI010000001.1, on the reverse strand, counting down.
CTGGTAATCGACCCTGTGGCCCGGCGGATCGCGAAAATCGACGGAACCTTATTTAAAGAGGTCTCGTTTGGTTGGGGAATCCTCGGCCATCTCGATAAGGGCGGACATTTCCTGGTGGAGACAGCGCGATGTCGGCAATGGCTGCTGGGAAGTCTCCCGCATGTCCCTGAACTTTACCGGCAAAATCTTGCTGTTCAAGAGTCTCGTGATCAAGTCTGATGAAGTGTTCACCGACTTCCGGCCCGTCCCGAATGGCACGACCTTCGCCCAAGGCGTGGAAATGCTAAAAGCGGAAGAAGTAAAGCTGGCACAAAATCGGGGTGCCGAGACGATCAACTCCGAGAATAAATCGCACTAGAGACAAGAGAATCGGTATCTTTATGCATCTGCGCGCAGCGTCTCTTTGCGCGACCGTCAATTTCTCGATCAGATCCTCTTTGATGTGGTAGCCCGTTCCCGGTTCATGGCTAATCGCAATCATTCCTTGCGCTGAGACTTCGACTTCCGGGTCGATAATGTCTTCCTTCCAGTAGCGCTTCGAGGCTGAAACGTCACCGGGCAAGCTGAAGTTCGCCAGCGTTGAAAGCGCAATGTTGTGGGCGCGGCCTACACCGGATTCCAACATCCCGCCACACCAGACCGGAATTTTCTGCTCCTGGCAGATGTTGTGAATTTTCTTGCGCCTCGCTGAAGCCGCCGACTCGTCCAACTTTAATGTTAATGATGCGGCATGCTTTAGTTTCCAGCGCAACCGCAGCGGCCCTAGCGTTGACGATGGATTCGTCAAGGCAAATGGCCGTCCGTAATTCTTTTTGTAAGCGAGCGTGGTAGAAAATATCGTCGTCCCAAAGCGGCTGCTCAATCATCAACAGATTGAACTGGTCAAACGATCGCAGGTGCTCCATCTGATCCAAAGTGTAGGCGGAGTTCGCGTCGCAACTCAGAGTGATGTCGGCCCAGCGCGAGCGGATTTTCTCCAGCACATTCACATCCCAACCAGGCTTTACTTTGATCTTGATGCGCCGGTAGCCGGCGGCAAGTTCAAGCTGAATTTTGTCGAGTAACTGCTCGATCGGAATCCTGAATTCCGATCGAAACTCCGCAGGCAATTTCAGTTCGCGTCCCTCCCAGCAGCTTCCACAAGGGTACATTCTTTTGTTTCGCTTCAGCATCCCACAGGGCATTTTCTAATGCGGCTTTGGCCATGCGGTGGCCGCGGACCTTGGCAAAGAGAGCCGAACAATCCCGTGCCGAATCGATTTCGCGCCCGAGCAGGAACGGTGCTAGATGGCGCGTGATAGTTAACCAACTGCTTTCGGTCCACTCGCTGCTGTAGAAGGGATCTTCTCCGGTCACGCACTCCCCCCAACCGTCTATACCATCGCAATGTGTAGTCAGTAGCAGAATCCGGCGGCTGTAAGTACGTCCGAAGCTCGTCTCGAAGAAATGGACGAGTGGCATATGAATCTCGCGGAGTGTGATTGTGTCGATCTTCATAATTCAATACTTAGCCCCGAGTACTTACGCCGTGCGCTCTACTAGGACACTGGGTACTGGCCGTTCTGCCCATTAAGGTGGATTATTCTTGCGACGCGTACGACCACTTCTCATCCCAGTTTCCGAGAAGGAACTTTCCCTTCCCCGCGGCATCGCGCTCGTAACCTAACACGGCGAGTCCATTTTCGAAAGAGCGGCGGAATTCATCCCGATTGCACTCCTGAACGGCTTGCGCCTGACCTCTTGTCTCCGCTCTCGACTTCCACTCGTAAATCTGCGCAGGAACTTCGATCTTTACTTTTCCTTCAAACGGCGGAAGCTTGTTTGTGCGTAACAAAGTTTCCACACGCCGGGACTTCAGCCACCACTCGGCGATCAGGCGGTCGCTGGGAAGTCCACCTTGTAGCGGTGACGATGTGATCCCGTACTGGTTAATGTTGTATCGGCGCGCGATCGCACCTAGTTTTTCGATATTGAGATAAGCATTCTTAATCTCGAGCGGGTCGAAGGTCCATTCGATCAATTCGATGCCGCGCGCCAGTGCGTCCTCACGCTGAAGCAGCTTGAGCCTGCGGCCCAATCCGCCATTGCGATGCTCCTTTGCAACCGCCAACATATGCGAGTGGAGATAGATGTGCCCCGAGCGCGTACCCGGCACGGATAGCGCGAAGCCGACCATCTTTTCACCAGCGAACGCGCCCATCACCTGCCCGCCCACTTTTTCCGCCACCACAAACATGCGCAGTGGAACCAGTTCGGCGTCTGTAAAGTTCCAGATCTCTTTTTGCAGGGCAACGCTGGCGCGCAATTCATCGAGCCCGTGACAATGGCGGATCGCGATCGCATCGGCACTCACAGATGCTTCTCCTGTTGCTTGGCCTGTTGCCACAGGGATTCGAGTTCATCCATCGAGGCGTTCTCGAGGGTGCCGTCATTTTCATGCAAGCGCTGCTCCATCCATTGAAAACGCCGGCGGAACTTGCGGTTGGTGCGGCGCAACGCCGATTCAGGATCAAGTGTAAGATAGCGGGCGATGTTGACCAGCACGAAAAACAGATCTCCGACCTCTTCTTCGAGCCGCATTCGCAGATCTTCCGGAATAGTCTGCCGTCCTGAACCGGCGACTCCGCGGCCTTCCGGACGCGGCCCGGGAGCGGGAAATTCCTGCAACTGCTGCCGAAGTTCCACAATCTCCTCGGCGAGTTTGTCGAACAAACCTTGCATGTTCGGCCAGTCGAAGCCAACCTGAGCCGCGCGCGAACTCAGCTTGTGGGCTTCGATCATAGATGGCAAGGCGGAAGAAATCCCACTAAGGATCGATGACGAAGCTTTAGCCGGAATCTCCGACGAAGCTGCATCCTGTCCGCTGCGTTTTTTTCTCTCTTCCGTTTTTAGCGCTTCCCAGTTCCGCTTCACTTCGGCTGACGTATCGGCTTTCGTATCGCCGAACACATGCGGATGCCGATTCACTAACTTGGTTGAGAGCCGGTCGAGAACATCGTCAATGGAAAACGTTCCCTGCTCCCTCGCCATCTCAGAATAAAAAAGAACTTGCAAAAGCAGATCGCCGAGTTCACCGGGTAGTTCGTCCCAATCGCGATTGTCGATGGCTTCGAGAACTTCGTAGGTTTCTTCCAGCGTGTAGGGTTTGATGGAATCGAAAGTCTGCTCGCGATCCCAGGGGCAACCGCCGGGAGCACGCAGTCTCTCCATGATGGCAACGGCTCGTTCGAAACGCTCACCGGTCGTGGACATTTGCAATCCACTTTAAATGAGCGGTAGCGGCACGAGCAACGATGCCGCTTTCAGAGCTCGTTGAATAACGAAAACCGTGGCCTCAGCCACGGCATCCAACAATTACCAAGCAAGGATACTTAAAGGAGGAAATCTCATGCCGAATAATCTTCAAGGAAAGACCATAGCCATTCTTGCAACTGATGGCTTCGAACAGTCGGAACTGATGAAACCGAAAAAAGCGCTGGAAGAGGCTGGCGCTACAACTCAGGTTGTTTCCCCAATGGAAAAGAAAATCAAAGGGTGGAACAAGAAAGACTGGGGCGAAGAAGTGTCGGTGGATGTGGTACTAAATGCGGCCGATCCGGATCAATTCGATGCACTTTTGCTGCCAGGCGGAGTTATGAATCCGGACCAACTGCGCATGAATCCGGATGCAGTGCGCTTTGTGAAACACTTTTTCGAGCAGGCGAAGCCGGTCGCGGCAATCTGCCACGGCCCGTGGATGCTGATAGAAGCCGGCGCTGTCCGAGGCCGCACTGTTACTTCGTGGCCTTCGCTGAAGACCGATATTCGAAACGCGGGCGGGACCTGGGTCGATGAAGAAGTCGTTCTGAGCAATGGCGTCGTTACCAGCCGAAAACCTGATGACATTCCGGCGTTTAATAAGCAGATGATCGATTTATTCGCCAAGGGCGCAGGTACAAACGCAAAGACTGAACGGAAGGTTGCATAGACAATTAAGAAACTAGAACGAAACCGGCTCTGATCGTAGGGGGCCGGTTTTTTCGGCTCATACGTAAACCTTCCACCCAAATTGACGAGACTTTCGGTCAAGCAGTTTGCAGCACCAAGGTGACCTATTCTCCTCAGGCGGCACAAGGCAAACTCCAAGAGTCGCAGTGTATCTGCTGACACACTCACATTTAGTAACCTGAATCAGGTTACCCTGGTTTGCGAATTCTATGGTGCTAGCGGCAAATCCACGAGCCAGCCTGGAAGGCCAGCACTTTCACGCGGTCGTGATTGGCGGTGGGATTAACGGCGTTGCCGTAGCGCGGCAGTGCGCCCTCGCAGGAAAACACACGCTGCTGGTTGAGCAAAACGATTTCGCTTCCGGCGTGACAAGCCGCTCCACACGCATCATTCACGGTGGTTTGCGTTACCTTGAGCACAGCGAGGTCGGTCTGGTACGGGAGTCGCTCCGCGAGCGCGAGAGACTGCTGCGCGAGAAATCTCATCTCGTGCATCCGATGCACTTCCTGCTGTTGTTGAATGAAAAGAGCCAGCGCAGCGCGATGAAGGTGCGGGCTGGGCTCTGGCTCTACCAGCGGATGGGCGGAAAGCCATCGAGAAACACTACCGAGCTGGAATTGAAACGTCTAGAGCGGGCGCTCGATTCAGGACACAAGTGGTCATTCTTTAACTACGAAGATGCGCAATGCGAATTTCCGGAACGCCTGGTTGCGGAATGGTTGCTGGAAGCGGTGGAAGCGGGCGCGGTTGTTCGCAATCATACGGAAGCGCTGGCAGTGGACGTGGCGCATGGCCGCGTCCACGGCGTGTTGCTGCGAGATCAGATCACGGGCCGGGACGCGCGCGTGGACGCGGCGTGGGTGATCAACTGCGGCGGGCCGTGGGCCGACCGCGTATGCCAGCGATCCTCGATCCGAATGAGTAAGCCTATGCTTGGCGGAATGCGTGGGTCGCACATCGTTGTACCCCGCTTTCCGGGTTCGCCGAATGCCGCAGTTTATACCGAAGCCGTGGACGGCCGGCCTATTTTTATTCTTCCTTGGAACGATCAGATCATGGTTGGGACAACGGAGATTGCCGACAACGGCGACCCCGGAAAAACGGTACCGTCGGCGGACGAAATCAACTACCTTGTGCGTTCCCTTGCGCAACTCTTTCCCAAAGCAAAGATCACCGCACAGAGTGTGAAATACTCGTTTGCTGGAATTCGGCCCCTACCATATTCGCCGGAGAACCGCCCATCCGCGGTGACACGGAAACACATCCTTCACGATCATTCGGATGACGGCGCCACGCGGATGATTTCCGTGATTGGCGGGAAGCTGACAACAGCGGCTTCAGTGGCGCGAGAGTGCGCGCGGAAGATCGGATTATCTGCCGGATCGAAAGTGGCAGAACAGGATACGTTTGCAATGGATCCGGGACAAGCACTTGATCCTCTGCTCGATGACGCCGTGCTGGGAATTGCGCGCATCGGAGCGGTCAGCGAAGAATCCGCAAGAGGCATGTTGGAGTGGCACGGTAAACGCGCGGCCGATATCGCGCGCATGGCTTTAATAAGCGCCGAACTGCGGGCGCCAATCTGCCCGCATACTTCTCACTTAATCGCAGAAGTGGTCGAAGCGTACCGGCGAGAATTTGCCGTGACGCTGGGAGACGTGCTGCTGAGGCGTGTGCCGGTAGCGCTGGGCGCGTGTTGGTCGGAATCATGCAGCCGAGAAGCCGCATTGCGCATCGGCGCTGTGCTCGGATGGAACGATCTAACCAGGGGAGAGAATCTGGAAGCTTTTGAGATAGAGCGAACTGCATTTCTGCGGCCTGCGCCACAAGACACCGCAGCCTTCGAAGCGGCCGCGGATTAGCGCTTAAGCGGCAAGCGATCCAACCCTGAATTTGATGTAAACACAGCAGGCTCGATCCTGATCGCAAGATCAAATCGAGCCTGCCGGCCTTAAACGTGCTAGCTAGTTCATGTGCATCGCAGCGTGATTGCCTTCCGTGTACGAACTGAAAAAGAGGAAGAAGTTCGATGGAGCGATAATCGCCGTTCCTGCGGCTTTCGCGGCCAGTAGGGCTTTTACCGAAGTAATGCCGCTGCTTCCGTCCTGAGCCGGCCACTCGCTCTGGCTGGTGACCAGAACCGGGATTACCTGCCACCAAATCGCCTTCACGTTGATATCGGCATTGATGACGACGTGGCTATGGTTGGGTGTGGGCAGGAAAACGTTCGCGGTGGGCGGATAAGGAATATAACCGAGTTGCGCCAACACCGGAGCGAGATCGAGCCGGGAAGCATGCATGGTGCAGGTTCCGGGCGCGGAGCCAGGCTCGGGACACTGTGTATAGACCAAAGGAGTGGCCTTGTACGCTTCCGGCACGGCTCCAAACAAGCTAATCAGTTCGGTGCCCAACGCAGGGCCGCAGAGAGTTCCGCTCACGACATTGTTGCAGGAAATGGCGTCGTTTGGATTCTGATCGTTATTAACCGAGAATAGCGGAACCAGAACGTAGAGCGGCTCGGTCGTAATGTAAGGGTTGCCAGTCTGTCCGGGCGGATTAATTGAAGGGTTGGTGCCCACTTCGCAGATCGGAGTCTGCATCTCGCCGGGATCCTTGGCGGCAATGATTCCATTGAAGTTGAGGTCGTCGAAAGGCTGGTCGATGCAGTCAAAGTTTTGGGTGTAGGTGAATTGGAGCAGTTGGCTGTCGCCAAAACCGAGGGTTTGGTTGGGAGCAAGTTTTTGCGCGGACGCGGTTACGGCGATCAGGGCCACGGCCGCGAGCAGTGCTGGCCGGATTACTGAGAGTTTCATGAATTCCTCCACGGCGGTCTTAACGAACCGCTCTGGGGGATGTACGGATGGCGGAGCAAATCGGATTGATTGGAATAACGGCAGGAGAATTTATTTGGAAATATCGGATGACGTGCGGCCAAAGGCCTGAACCAGTTTGTCCGGTTTGTCGGAAATGATTCCATCCGCACCCCATTCGGCAAATCGCTTCATATCTCGAATCGAATTCACTGTCCAGACCAGAACTTTTCTTTCCGCATCCTGGATTTCAGCGATTACTCTTTGTGTCGCCAGGCTTTTATGCGGGATAACATACTCGATTAGCAACCTCGGCCAAAGCATGAGTTGAGCCGGCGTCTCGCAAATTAGACCGAGGGGACACGATAAATCTATGGCGTGCAGCGGCTCTAATACTTCCAGAAGAAACGAAGAGATTACGCATCCGCGAACTGGTGAATACGTTTGAAGCAAATCCAGCGTGATGGCTTCCAACCCGGGGACTTTCAGTTCAATATCGAGGAAAGCCTGGGTCTGATAGCGCTTCAGGACATCGCCCAGAAGCGGCACCGCCAATTGTTGGGTCGAACATTGACTAATCTCAAGTCCCCGAACCGTGGCATCATGGCAAATTACGGGCTGGCCATCGGCGGAGAGTCGAACGTCGAATTCGAAGCCGTCGCATCCTTGTGCGAGCGCCAGGTCGAATGAATCCAGCGTATTTTCCGGGATCGACTTCTTCGCCCGCGCGCCGCGGTGACCGAGAAGCAATGGGCGAGTAGCCATAATCGGGCGGCGCTAATCCAGGTCGAAGTCGCGGATGGGTTTGCCGGTGTCTGGAGATTCCTTGGCTTTCTTCACCGCTTCCTGAAATTTCTTTTCGAGTAACTCGGAAGCATGTTTTTGCGCTTCGACCGATTGCCGAAAGATAGATTCGCGGCGTGTGTCCTGTTCCTTCATGGCCCGGGCAGCGTCCTCCATGTCAGCGAACATACGAGGCTTTACGGCAGCGGTGTGGGCGATAACGGCGCGGGTCTCCGTATCTACCTTGAGGAGAGCGCTGCAGCATGGGCAAGTAATTTCGAAATTCGGGGGATTCTTCGCCATTTTGCGAATCATACCGCAAAAATGGCGTAACAGCGGCTTAATGCTGCAGTTTAATAGGGAAAATGTGGAATACGTTCAGCAGTTCCCAGCCCAGAAGGAAGATGGAAAGGCAGACGATGAGCACAGCCATCAGTTCACCAAAGGTCAGCCCACGACGGTTGGGTTCGAAGCGGCGCGCCGCCAGGCTCAGGATATTCAGCGTGGCGAATCCGAATACGACCGCCCAGAGAATGTTATACACGTCGTTGCGGCGACTGGAATGCCGCTGCAATCGTATTGCCGCCGCGAGGACAGCGGATGGAAGGTGCATCAGCGTGTAGGCCGACAGTGCGGCAAACTTGGAGCGAACACAGCCTGCGATCAATCTGGTTGGCGAAGGAAGAGCCATAGGCGTTGACTCGAACTAAACTTACGACACCAAACACAACGAATGCAATGGATTGGATATTACATTTTTTCCGGGCAAGCAACCAGAGTCTTCGCAAAGAGTCCCGGCGATTTTAAGTAAGATGAGAACATGACTGAACGGCGCGTCATTTTTTTCGATATCGGCAATACTTTACTTTTTCCAAACCGGGCGAAGATGCTAGCCCCAATTCCCGCCGATCGTCATCCCACGCTCGAGCAATGGCAGGCGCTGGAGCGCCGGACGAAGACTGAGTTTGATCAAGGCATGCAGAGCGGCCGAGTGGATCACGGTTTCTGGTGGATATTTCACTCTTATCTGCTCGACGAACTGGGTACGGCTCTGGGCGGCCGCGACGAACTGGTGCAAAAACTCGTGGAGAACATACAAAATTCAGCCAACTGGGACCATATTCTGCCGGGAACGCGCGCAACGCTGGATCGAATCCGCAATAAATTCCGCATCGCAGTCATCTCCAACGCCGATGGGAAGATCGAACGAGTGCTTTCGCGCTGTGGCATCGCCGACTGTTTTGAGAGCATCACCGATTCCGGAATTGTGGGATTCGAAAAACCGCGTCGGGAAATTTTCGAGGCTGCGCTTAAAACCATGAATGCGCGCGCCCACGAAAGCTTGTACGTGGGCGATGTGTATTCAGTGGATTACGTTGGCGCTACGAATGCCGGCATGCAGGCTGTATTGTTCGATGTGGCTGGATCATACCGCGACCGGCAAGAGCCGCGTGTGGAATCCGTGGAGCAACTCGAAGCATGGTTATAGAGTTAAAATGGGCCGCGCTGCCACAGTTCACTTTACAGCTCTAAAATTTGATGATCCAGGCAGTCTGTGCGCATCGTGTCGTAAATGCTCTTCAGAAGTTCATTGCCGTGCCGGGCGACGTAATAAACTCCGGCCACCCCTCTCTCCTGGAGAGCGCCTTCTGGATAGAGAGCGCTGCTTAGAGCATCCGCGTGGCGGCTTACGACCTCGCTGCGCCGCAACTCTGCGACCATAGCTCGCTCCCGCAGACGATCTAGTTGATAGTGAACTTTTGAAGCGCCAGTCTGGCTGGCCTCGACCAACGTGGGGTCGAGTTTCGTCAGCGCTTCATGTAGGCCGGAGAAGGAATCGTCGACCGATTTATTAGCTCGCGCAAAGGCAACCTGCAAATCGGCAGGAAGGGTTCGCGCAGCCAGGGTATGACGAAGCGCGTCCGCGCCTTGAAAGGTATCGAGAACCGAGGTGTCGTATTTCCGCAGCCAGCGTTGCACCTTCGGTTCGACCAGAGTCGCAGAAAAACGAGGAACGATCGGCGTCACTCGTCCCAGAATTATTTCGTAGACCGCCCCCCCCTGCGCGAAATAGGCGGCTTCTGCCCCGCCTCCCGCGTAGACTAGCGTAGGCAATAAATAATCCTGCACCACCGGCCGCAACAGCACATTCGGGCTAAAATTCCCGGGTGCAGTTGCGATGCGATCCAACAACTCCGCGGACGAGAGCTTCTCCGTCAGACTCTCGCCGGCAATCACAAATTCAGAAGTGTCTCCATTCACTCGACGCTGAATCGGTGTGCGTGCCCCATTCTGCAAAGTGAACAACAGAACGGACGAGGCCGTCACTTTCACCTGCTGGTGATAGCCTGCGGCTTCAAGAGCTTCTCCACGGGCCACCAGCGCATCGGCGATCTCAGATGCCCGCTCCACGGCAGCGCGATAGATGGGAGCGGCGACCCGGTGCAGTTCGGGATCGGAAGCATCAAGCACAATCACTCCCCACGCCGCGAAGAGATGAGCGTAAAAGCGCGCGAACGCTGTGCCCAAGCTCTCTCCGGGACGATAGGATTCGCGCAGTAATTGCGTCACTTCAGATTCACCCAGCAACGCTACCGCTTCTTCCACGACCGGCAGAATTTCTTCACCCAAGCGCACTTCGCTTACAGGAGCATCCGGGATGCTGTGACTGGAAGTAGTAAGCGTGCGCACCAAGCCATCGGGGCCCAGCATGGCGACATGATTTACTTCCGCCAGATCGTGATCGTAGGTTGCGAGCCAGAAGACGGGCACGGCATCCACTTCTGCCGACGTGGCTTGTTCCGCCAATTTGACCGCGCTGAGAGCCTTATAAATCGAAAACATCGGTCCGCCAAATAGACCGACTTGCTGGCCGGTTACAACCGCGGCTGCGCCGTGACGCAAGCGGTCGATATTCGCTAAAGTTTGCGGAGAAGCATTCCAGGATTTGTTTTGGCGCTCGAGGATAGCACTGATATTTTGCCGACGGGCAGGATCGTAGGCTATCGCTGAACTTTCTGTCTTCAGCCATTCGTCGAAGTGGGGGGAGTGCGGGTAGAACGACCGGACGCTGGAGGAATATCCCAGGAAATCAGTGAAAAGGCGGGTGGTATGCGGGATTTGAGCGAAGGGCAGACACTGCGATTTCAACGGCAACACTCCTGACAACAACAGTACGTAACCTGTTGGACGGATAGAATCATCGCCGGTCAATGCCCTTCATTCTTGAGTCTCCCAATACTCTTCTTACAAAGCCATACTACAGATGCCGGTAAACGACCGTGAGATGCAAGATAATGGTACGCGGGTCTGCCCTGAGAGGAATTGTGAGATGAGCTTAAACACTGCTGCGCTGCATATCGTGACGCCGATCACATTGGAAGGGGCCGTGGTCTGCCTTGAACCGATTCGACGCGAGCACACGCAACTGTTCTGGCGAGTCGCTAAAGACGACCTCGACGATATCTTTCAGTGGATTCCCTATCGCATGAAAACGTGCGAAAATTTCGAGCGTCTGATCGAGAAAGCACTGGGCGAACAAGAACGTGGCGAATCGGTGGTGTTCGCTACGGTCGAGCGCAAGTCGAGACAAGTGATCGGGAGCACTCGCTTCATGAACATTGACCGTACCAATCGCCGTGTAGAGATCGGTTCCACATGGATCGTGCCGGCATGGCAGCGAACTGCCGTCAACACCGAGGCGAAGTATTTAATGCTGCGCCACGCCTTTGAAGTTTGGCAGTGCATACGAGTCGAACTAAAGACGGATGCATTGAATCAGAAGTCGCGGAACGCGATCCTGCGCATCGGTGCAAAAGAAGAAGGAACGTTGCGCAAGCACGTGATCACGTGGACCGGACGGGTGCGCGACAGCGTGTACTTCAGCATTCTAGATACGGAGTGGCCGGAGGTGAAGGCACGATTGGCCTCTGCTAGGCCGTGAGGAAGTCGCAGTAATCGGTTAGCGGCCAGGGTAACTATACGGAAAATTCCGCATTGGAATAAGACTCCCGACAATCCAGAATAGCGCATCAAATAATTTTGGTTCGCCTTTTGTTCGCTTTTGTGGTAGCCTATGTTTAAACACCATGGGCGCCCCTTTGCCAGCCTACGCTAAAACAGAACACCCCCGCATAGGCTGGCTTTTTCTCGACCTCAATTCTTATTTCGCTTCGGTTGAGCAGCAGGATCGTGCTGAACTGCGCGGCAGGCCGGTAGGCGTGGTGGCAGTGGATACCGATTCCACCTGCTGTCTGGCGGCAAGTTATGAGGCTAAGGCGTACGGCGTGAAAACCGGGACTTCGGTCAAAGATGCGAAAATTTTGTGCCCTCATATCAATCTCGTCGTCGCGCGCCCCAAGCTGTACGTGGAGTATCAGCAAAAAATTAAAGCAGCCATGGAAGAGCATCTGCCGATTTACAAGCGCTTCTCCGTGGACGAGATGGCTTGCCAGTTGATGGGACGCGAACAATTCCTGCCCAACGCCACCACGCTGGGCTACAGAATTAAGCAGTCCCTGCGCAATCTTGGCGTGGCTTTGCGTTGCTCGATTGGCCTTGCGCCGAATTGTTATCTTGCCAAAACCGCAGCCGATCTGTGCAAGCCAGATGGCTTGACGATCCTTCTCAAAGAAGACCTGCCGCATGCACTGCACTGCATGAAGTTGCGCGACGTGGTGGGCATCAGCCACGCGATGGAGAGTCGGCTGAATAAGCGTGGCATCACGACGGTGGAACAGCTTTGTAAATTATCTTCGCAACAAATGCGCGACATCTGGGGCAGCGTGCTGGGAGAAACCATGTGGCACTGGCTTCAAGGGGATGATTGGAAAGAGAAACCAGAGTCACTGCGCAAGAGCATCGGCAAACAGCACGTGCTGGCACCGAAATATCGTACGAAGGAACAGGCTTACCTGGTTGGCCTGAAGTTGCTGAGCAATGCTGCCATCAAATTGCGGCGCTTAAATCTGTGGGCGCGAGGAATCGGGGTCACGATTGTATTTACGCACTGGGGACGGGAAATCAAGAACAGCAACGAACCCACGGGCTGGAATGCTCACCGAAATATCTATGCCTGCCGCGATACGATAACGTTGCAAGACCACTTTCGTGAACTTTGGAAAGCGAGCCCGGAGAACCCTCCAGTGCATGTGGGAGTATGGCTTTTTGACCTGATTCATGACACACAGCACACCTTGGGATTTTTCGACGATCCGAAACGTGAGACCCTCAGCAGAGTTATGGACGCAATTAACAAAGAATATGGCCAGCACACGGTCTATATGGGAGGCTTGCATGGCCTAGGCGATGCCGCACCCACCCGAATTCCGTTTTTCAGTGTGCCGGAGCTGGAGGATTTTTGAGGGTCTTCTGGCGTTGTCGCTTCATTAAAGCTTTCTCGTTACTTGCAAAGGTAGGCCTCGCCGCTTCCGTATGTTGATTTGTTCTCAGGGTTTCATACGATCATAAACGACAATGTCGCCACAAACTAAAATTAACGACAAGCCGAATCTTTTCTTTAAGTTAGACGATCTAATTCTATGTTGACTTCCATCCTAGCTCACCCTAATCTGGAAGTAGTTCTTTACAGGCCAAACCCACCAGTGGGGGGCGTCACGGCTTCGACGGAGATGCTTGCGGCCAAGAGGCATGCCGGGGTGCACACACCCGTAATCGCGTGCAAAATGATAATTGCCAATCAACAAATGGCATACGCAGCCTAATTAATTAGGCAGCCGTTTTCCACCGCTTCGCCCTTGGGCGGTGAGCGAACGTCACACAGAGGGCTGCTCTTCTCCGCTACGTCTGGGCGGAGAGGTTAAGATCACAGGCTAGCGGCTAGCGTTTCTTGTCCGTTCTGAGCGTGGGCCGCGAACGTCCTGGGGGAACCACCAGCAATGGCGGCAAACGCCTAGGGCATGAACGCGAATAAGCATGTAGTCTCTTGACCAGTAACATTTTCGGACGCGGGTTCGACTCCCGCCGCCTCCACCACACTTAAACTATTTATTATCAATAACGTATAAATATTTACCCCTGTGCGAGTTCAAGTTTTTCGACACTGAACCTCTCATGGCCACAACCTTCGCTTCTCTCGCCTTCCATGTAGTTGTCCTTGCCATGACTTTCGCGCTCTTCCCCACAACTGCTCGTCGCGAGCGGTGACCTTTGGCAGCATCACTTTGATCGCCCTCCTCGGGGCCTTCCTTCCAGTCCGGGAGCTCGAAGCACTTGATGATGCCTGGACTTGCTGCCTTCCCGACCGAGCTCGCCAAAAATCATAAGCCGCCGTTTCGCCGGTGCTTCAACATCTTCAATGATCCTGATTTTGATGGCAGCTTAATGTGCGGAGTGCTATCTACACCTGGCGAGTTCTTCTCATCGTTGTCTGGTCTTATCATTTGGGTGGACGCAGTACTTCTCATCCACCGTCTCGATCTCGCGCCCGCCACAGGCTAAGAATACCGCGATTAAGACACCCCGCTGCGATGACAAAGTAGCCGTGACAAGAGTTGCGGTGCAATAACACGAAAACACTCTGATGGTTTTCCTCTTTTAAGCGGCGATCAAAGCAAATACTACTTTCAGATTATTGACCCGGCTGCAAAGCGTCCCTATAGTCGCCGCACTTCAATCTTTGGGCGAGTTCTCGCGCATTGTCTGAGCGTCGACGAGAACTATTTTTGCGAAAACACTTTTGATTTATGAGGACGAATGGGGAAAAGTATGCGTAGCGCGAAGACGCTGGCGTTGTATCTGATGAGCCTGCTCGCAGGCTTCAGCCTATCTGCCCAGGAAATCGCCGGAAGCATTGGTGGAACTGTTCTGGATCCAAGCGGAGCGATTGTCCAGGCCGCTACGGTTACCGCAAGGCAGGTCGAAACGGGCCTGACACGGGTGGCAACTACAGACCGCCAGGGAGCTTACGTGCTGGTCGAACTCCCGATCGGCCATTACCAGGTAGAGGTCCAGGCGAAAGGTTTCCAGAGGTATTTGCAGCAAGGAATCTCGTTGGATGTGAACGAAACGGCGACGGTCAGCATTCACCTCCAGCTCGGGTCGGAGACGCAGCAGGTTGAAGTGAGTGCGAATGCCGCGCTGGTGCAGAGCACGGTCAGCAGTCTGGGCGAAACCGTGATGGAGCACGAGATTCTCGATCTCCCGTTGGATGGCCGCAACTTTTCTCAGCTCGGGCTGCTTCAACCCGGCGTGGTTCCGCTGACACCCGGACTGCTCGAAGCAGGAGGTCCGGCGCGACAGAATCAGGCCTATGCCGTCGACGGGCAACGCCCTGAATCGAACAATTTTATGATTGATGGCGCCGACAATGAGAGCTCTGTGGATGGTGGATTTGTTCTCAAGCCGCCGATCGATGCGATTGCCGAGTTCAAAATTCTGAGCCACAATGCCAACGCGGAGTTTGGCCGCAACACCGGCTCCACGACCAATATCGTTACGCGGTCAGGAACCAATTCGTTTCATGGCGCCGCCTGGGAATTTCTGCGCAACGATGCGATGGATTCGTCCGACTACTTCACGCAGAGTGTACAGCCGTTGAAGCAGAACCAGTTTGGTGCCACGTTCGGCGGACCGATCCTCAAGGACAAAACTTTTTTCTTCGGATACTACGAAGGCTTCCGCAACCGGCAGGGTGAAACCGTGCCTGCAACTGTGCCTTCCGCGACCGAAAGAGCAGGCAACTTTGCGCAGCTCTGCTCTGCCATCACTGGAGATTCCATTAATCAGACCAGCGGCCTCTGTGTGAACTCCCAAGGGCAACCAGACCCGAATGGGCAGCTCACGTTTTTTGGAACAGCGGTACCGTTCAACCAAATGACGCTTTTCACTCCCATCGATCCAATTGCGACGAATGTCTTGCCCTTTTTCCCTATGCCAAACGTCGGCGTAAATGGATTCACTGCCACGCAGACTCTGAGCGAGAATAACGACCAATTCGGAATGCGGGTGGATCATTATCTTTCCCGCGCGGACACGTTGAACTTGCGTTACATGTTTAGCGCGGGTCCGACGACAGATCCACTTTCGCCGATTGGAGCGAACGTCCCAGGATTTCCGGTGGGTGAGGACGATCGTGGGCAGAACTTTGTCGTGCAGGAGACTCACGTCTTTTCGCCAAACACCATCGGCGTTCTCCGCTTCTCCTATCTCCGCAATAAATTCCTACTTGACGAGCACTTGAATAATGAATCGCCGGCAGATTTGGGTTTCCAGTACGCCCCCACGCTGGCCTCGGCAGTCGGACCTCCATTTATCCAGGTCGGGGGATATGCCTCGGTTGGAGACCCCATCACGGGACCGCGCAACACGTTTCAGAATACGTTTGATCTCTCCGGCTCTTTGAGCTGGATTCACGGCCGCCACGAATTGAAATTTGGCGGAGGTTACCGGCGCGAGCAGATCAACGCGCTTCAGGGCATTGCCACCAACGGGTTTTTTGTATTCGCCGGTATTCCCTCATTCGAGAACTTTATCTACAACGACGGGTTCGCAAACTTTCTTTCTGGCAATCCGGTTGTCTTTTTGCAGGGCGGCGGTAACTTTGCTCGTGAAATCCGCGACCGAGCGCTGGACGCATACGGCCAAGATGCCTACAAAGTCAATTCTCGAGTAACCTTGAACCTGGGACTCCGCTATGAGTTACCTTTTCCCTCGACTGAACGCCACAACGAGGTCAATCTCTTCGTTCCTGGAGCGCAATCGACCGTCGTACCGAACGCTCCGGCAGGACTGCTTTATCCCGGTGATCGGGGCGTGCCTGCGGGCTTGATTCCAACCCAGAAGACGGCCTTCGCTCCGCGCTTCGGCCTTGCCTGGGACCCGCGGGGTGATTCCAAAACAGTAGTCAGCGCAGCCTACGGAATTTTTTACGAGCCCTACTACACCGGAGAGGGGGGACCGTTGCAGGATCCGGTCAGCTCTCCGCCTTATCTCAAGACTCAGGAAATACAGTTTCCCGTCAACTCATTTGCTAATCCGTTTTATACTCCCAATCCTTTTGGCCAGGCTTTCCCAGAGCCGATGACATTGCTGGTGGTCGCGCGCAATCTGCATCTGCCGTATGCGCAGGATTGGAATCTGAACGTGCAACAGTCTCTGGGCGCGGACTGGCTATTTCAGATGGGATATGTGGGCACGACCGGTGTAAGGCTGCCGCGTTTCATTGAAGGCAATCCACCAGTCTTTGTCCCAGGCTTCGACACGACTAGCTCGGGCTGTTCGGTGGCAAACCCGTGTCTGAATTCCACCGAAAACAATGTGAACAACCGCCGTCTTTATTCTGGATGCACCCTGGCGGACCCTCCGACAAGTTGCATCTACAGCTCGGTCGGGGAGATCGCAAGTGTCGCCAGCTCCAGCTATAACGCGCTACAAGCCAGTCTGCGCAAACGCTTCGGCCATGGGCTGTCGTTCCTTGCGTCTTACACTTGGTCGCACTCCATTGATGATGTGTCTTCGTTTAACATTACCGGCTCGGCGTCGCAACCCGTAGCCGGAGAAAACGATCTGCCGCAAGATCCGTTTGATCTTGCAGCGGAGCGCGGCCGGTCCATGTTCGATTCCCACAATCGGTTTGTATTGAGTTATCAGTGGGTCCTGCCGTTCCTGCAACATTCCAGCACTTGGTATGGGCACGTTTTCGGCAACTGGCAATTGAACGGAATTATGACTGCCATGAGTGGCGGACCGTTCACGGTATTCGACTCGAATGACGTTTCGCTGCAAGGGCAAGCGCCGGAGATCACAGGCTTCTCCGCGAACCGTCCCAATCTGATTGGCAATCCAAATTCCGGTCCGCGCACGCCTCAGGAATGGTTCAACATGAGCGCCTTTCAGCGACTGCAGCCGGATCCTCTCGGGCGGTTTGAGGTGTTCGGGGACGAAGGCCGCAATGTAGTCCAGGGACCGGGATACGTGAACTGGGACGCCTCGGCCTGCAAGAATATTCGGCTAACGGAATCGAAAGAACTTCAGTTCCGCGGTGAGTTGTTCAATGTGTTGAACCATACCAATTTTCGTTTGCCGGTCAGCGACATCGAATCGCCGACTTTTGGGCAAATCCAATCCGATGTAAGCCCGAGAGTGATTCAGGTGGCGCTAAAGTTTGTTTTCTGAAAGCTTCTGGCTTATGTGTGCGCGACTACAAAAACCCGTTGGCAATTGCGTATGAGCAAGTTGGGCTGCGTTCTTTCGGTCGAAGGCTACTGCTCAGATTATTTTTCGATCTGATAATCGTATACCTTTCATTCGGAACCTTGGTGTGGTGGGCGATGCACCAGTCTCCCGAGACCTTCGGGAGGGTGGTGGCCAAAATCCCTGGTCCCTATCCCTCTTTGGATTTAAGCCTGACCAATTGGCGGCAGCGTGGTTCGATCGCCGGGTGGGCAGGCAAGGAGGTAGATGAGCAACGGAGGGAGTGAGATTAACGCCGCCGAATGGGTTCAAAAAGAACCAGACGGTTCTACTGAAGAATCAGGAGAGCATTCTCAAGAACCAGATTGCTCTGAACACGGTGGTAGCGAATCAAAAGAAGATTCTCGCCCGAACTGATAAGCGATTTACGAACCAGAGTTGGCTCGTCACTTTTGCGAAGAAGCGGGCGTCGAAGATTGTGGGGAGCCAGTCTTAAAAAAACCAATAGGCTCGGCCGAAATAATACCTTTGCCTTCTTTCACAGTGATGAACTGATTGGGCTTGATATCTTGGATTGTATCCTTCCGCCCGCTAGGCCAGACAATCTCCAGGCCCACGGTCTTGCCAGCTTCCGGTTTACCCAAGCCGAAGGTTAGAGGCAGTTCGCTTTGGGACAAATAGCTTGAACCCGTCTTCACCATGGCAAACAGTCGCGTTCCTCCGTTAGTTCTCACCGTGACCTTTGCGCCGATGCCATCGCGGTTTGATCGTGTCCCTACGGCCTTCACCCGCAACATGTCGTTCTGGTTGCCGTTGTCATTGCGCAGCAACCGGGCTGGCCCGTTGTTGGCGGTAATCAACAGATCTAGATCGCCGTCGTTGTCGAAATCTCCGTAGGCTGCGCCACGGCCCACGATCGGACGTTGCAGGGCGGAGCCGAGTTTCGTGGTTACTTCTTCGAACTTGTTCTTGCCCAGGTTGCGGAATAGATGCGGCGGTTGAGCATACTTGACCTGCGGCTGCACGACACTGATGTCGTCCGAGACGTGGCCGTTGACGGCGAGAATATCGGCGCGTCCATCAAGGTCGTAATCAAAAAAGAAAGTGCCGAAGGTGAGCGACTTCGTCGATATCCTGCTGATGCCCGTCACCGGCGCTTCGTCCGTGAACAAACCCGAGCCGTCGTTGTGATAAAGCGCCATCCCTTCGTTAGTAAAGTTGCCGATCACGAGGCTCTGCCATCCAGAGTTGTCATAATCGGCTGCATCCGTGCCCATCCCAGCTCGAACTGTTCCCGCCTCGCTATAGGCCACACCGGCCGCCACTGCAACATCCGTAAAGGTTCCATTGTGATTGTTGCGGTAGAGCTTATTCGGTTCGGTATCGTTGGAAACGAAAAGATCGAGCCAGCCATCATTGTCGTAGTCCAACAGGGCAATGCCGAGCGACTTGCTCGTGGGATCGTAGAGACCGGCGCGGCGCGTGACGTTTTCAAATGTTCCATCGCCCTTATTGTGGAAGAGCGTTGAGCTTTGCCCTTTGTACCTCTGTGGAGTGCAATAAGACTTGTTCTTGTTGTCTAGCGAGCAGTACTGATCGGTTTCGATGGACCAGTCGATGTAGTGAGCGACGAAAAGGTCAAGCTTACCGTCGTTGTCATAGTCGAACCACACCGCGCTGGCGGAGAATCCCGGATCGCCCACCCCCGCCTTGGCAGTCACGTCAGCGAATTTGCCATTGCCGAGGTTGTGGAACAGATGATTGGAACCTACGGTAGTGATGTAAATATCGTCATAGCCGTCATTGTCATAGTCGCCGACGGCACAACCAAGCCCGTACATTTCTAGCGCGAGGCCTGCCTGCCGGGTCACATCGGTAAATGTTCCGTCTCTATTATTGTGATAGAGCGCAGGGAAGGATTTGCCGGACTTATGTCCTGGCCAGTCCATGGAATTGACCAGGAGAATATCCTGCCATCCGTCATTGTCGTAATCCAAAAAACAAGCGCCGCTGCCCATCGTTTCCGGAAGATATTTTTTTCCGAACGCGCCGCTGTTGTGTTTGAAGTGAATGCCTGCCTGGGCGGTGACGTCCGTGAACTCGATGGGACCGGAGGGACGCGAAGGCTTGGCGGTCGAAGCGACAGCGGAAGATGAGGGTTCAGAAGACGATGGTTCAGACGCTGGGAGTATAGGCACCTGCGCCGGGGTCGCCGGAACAGATTTCGGCTCGCTCGATGCCTTCGGCTTGCAACTCGCCGAGGAGAAGAGAGCAACCAGTAGCAGGCAACAAATGAGACCGCGTTGTGGCATCAGAGATCGAGGGTCCACTTTACGCACTGTCACTGAGCCACCGCTAGGTTCGCAGCATTTGCGCGGCGCGACTCCAGCCAAATTTCAATCAGCATGGCGGTCGGACCAACGATGAAGAGGGCGTAAAAAGGTGCGTAGACAATCTGGTCTAAACGCATGACCATTTCCACCACAGCCACCAGGAACACGACCAGGTATTGGCCTCGCTTGGAACGAACTGTGGTCTTTGGATCGGTAATCATGAAAAAGATAAAGAGTTGATACATGGGACCGGTGATCGGAGCAATCTCTGATTGCCACGGACTGCCGGTCATCCAACTTCGTAAGAATGCGAACGCAATGAACGATGCGACGTAAGTGGCCGTGATGTGAAAGCGCCGCAACCGCCAGATAATCACCGAGCCCAGCGCCCAGATTACTAACATGGGCAAGAGGTAATTGCCCCACTGAATGCTCAGACTTGCCACCGTCTCCGCAGCAAGAAATAGCATTACAGAAATGCCGAAGTTGGATGGATTCCAGATGTGACGGCCCTTCACCCGCAACACATATTTAGACATAATAGAAATCGCACTACACAGCGCATATGGCCAGAAGGCGGGCGAGCGAACTAGAATGCCGACGCTGATTCCCGAGATATAAGCGCTGGCGGGATGTACCCATTTGTGAAAGAAAATTCGCCCGAGCACCAGTTCGAGTCCAATACTTGTAACGATCGCGAGCAGCGTCTTTTGATAGCTCTCGAGAATGCCGAACGATAAGTGACCAGCCAGCAGAATGCAGGTAATAAAAGCAGGAGCGATGTACCGATTGTCGAGGCTGAACAGCTTCTTCTTCTGGATCGGCGTCTGAGGCGGCAGGGTTTGAGGCAAAAACACTGGCACGGTCATCTGCTCGCTCATGCAGGCTCCTTCATCTTGTGTAATTGATTGAGAATAGGTTGGTCGATGGTTTGAACCCTGCCTGAGGGCCAGCGAATGACCGCTTTTTCAACGTGCGGATTCTGGCCCAGCCCGAAATGCAACCTCCGGTCGTTCTCAGCTGCGAAACCGCTGCCACCCGAGACTTCTTGCACCTGCTGCTGACCATTCCAAAACATCGTAACTTGTGCGCCGATCGCGCTGCGGTTACTCCCGCCGTGATTTGATCCATTTCCTTCCAGTTCAAATTCGATCCATTCGTTCTTGGGCGCGACTGTGTTCTTATAAAGCAGCAACGGTCCGTTCTGGTTGGCGACAACCACGTCCAGCACGCCACGATTCCACAAATCGACCAGCGCCACGGAGCGTCCGTCGTAGGTGTCTGTCGCGCCGACCGCTTGCGCAACATCGACAAACTTCCCGGCGCCGTCATTCAGCCAGACTCGCTTGGTTTGATAGCCCGACAAGCTGCGTCCGTCAAATGCCGGCCAGTTCTTGGCGTCGCCAATGATGGTGCTGTTTCCGCCAGCCACTTTGGAAAAGTCATACCAGTAACTCCGATTGTGGTCGAGAGAGATATAACCATTCGTAAGATATAGGTCAAGCGTTCCATCGTTATTTAAATCGCCGAACTGCGCTCCAAAACTCCATCCGCCGAGTTCCACACCAAAGTCGCGCGCCAGGTTCTGATACTTAACGGCGTCGCCCGCAGTGCCTTCCTTCGGTACCCACAAGTTATTTCCCTGGATGAGAATTCCGTCTTCGGAAATATTGGAGACGTAAATCGAAAATCCGCCCTGGTTGAGGATATCGCCAAACGCGGCGTTCATACCGCTCTTGGGAGCGAAGCCAACGCCCGTCTGTTCGCCGACTTCGTGAAACCGCTTGCCGTCGTTGAAGTAGAGCTCCGATACTCCGTAATCGTTCGCCACAAACAAATCGGGATGGCCGGTACCGCGCAAATCGGCCGCGGCGGCGGCCAGAGCCCAGCGCCGGCTGTTGAGGCCAACCTTCGCGCTGACCTCTTCAAACCTGCCGTTACCGAGATTGTGGAACAAATATTTTCGCCCGCCGTTCTTGGCATATTCAAAACTGTCGGGCATGATGCGCGTTGTTTTGAGGTGCCACAGATCAATGTCTTCCGAATAGTAGCCGCCGACGAAAAGATCCAGGAGTCCATCGCCGTCGTAATCGAACCAGATGGCTGTGTTCGCGTTGATCCAGGCAGGCAATCCCATCTGCTCGGTTACGCGCGTGAAGCCGTGGCCGTGGTCGTTGTGAAACAACTCCGGACGCCCCCACTTGATCAGGAACAAATCTTCATAGCCGTCATTGTCGTAGTCGCCCCAAACCGCACCGGTTGAAACTCCTGTTCCAGCTTGGTTGACATCGGCAACCCCCATTTCAGCGGCGACGTCTTTGAATGTGCCGTCATGCATGTTGCGATAGAGGGCATTCTTGCTGCCGACCGCGCTGTTGGTGACGTAGATATCGGGCCAGCCGTCACGATCGAAATCGACGATAGATACCGACGCTCCCATCGAGGCAACCTCGGGCATGATGGGATCTAATTTCGGATCAAGCTTCGGAGATTGATGGACAAAATTGATGCCCGCTGCATGAGAGACTTCTTCAAGATAAAAGCCATGGCGGGCTAATGCTGTCTTTGAATCCGCCTGCGATTTGTCGGCGCTCCGTGCAGCCGATATACGTTTAATAGCGAACGGCGTCGCCAAGAGCCCTATAAAAAAGATAACTAGAAATGCCTTCGCGACCCGGTTGCTTTTCATTTGCCGGTTTGATCCCTCAATGCATTCTTGAAAACATCAGGAGTGACATAACGCGTGTGATAATTTTTCCAGTCGTCGGGATGCTGTTGGTAGACCCACTCGTCTTCAAGGCGGCCGGGCCTGGTCGTGTACTCATTTTTGGCGTGATACGGCAATGGCAGCACGGTCTTCGAGAAAGTCGAATTGTAATCACCGTCCTTGATCCAGCCGTCCCCAACGATTACAAAATCGCGCACCCAACCTGCGGGCGGAGGTGGTTGCTCGGGGAAACGCAGCGACAACTCATCTCCCGAATTCACGATCACATACCGGTCGTCGATATTATCTACAAGTTCGCGCACGTCGCCGTAACGTGTGTAATAGCCAATCAGATCGCGCCAGCGCTGCTTGGTCCCTTCAATCTGGTTGTAATCGGGCACTTCAGGCGCTCGCGCGGCTCCCGGCATGTGCATAACGGAATATCCTCGATAATGCAGATCGGCCATGCTCGGATTTAGAGTAACAGTCTTCAGCGGAGTATCTGGCGCGCCCTGCGCCCAATGAATGGCGTCCCAGTAGATTTCAAGATTGGTTCGTATTCGCACCCGGCGCGGAGTGCCGGGCCGAAAGGCATTGGTCAGATTGAAAAGAATTGTCTTCTTCCGGCCAGCGGGAAAACCCAGATTGTCCTGAGCTGTAACCCAGCCACCCTTACCGTCCGGCACTTCCAGGCTGAGCCCATGAGCGCGCCAGCGGGTGCCTTGAGTGATGGCGACGTTCACCGACGACTCGGTGTCATGGATCGATCCTTGCGCGATGAGATAGAGCGGGCCGCTTTTCGGAGCATCTTCACCAAGGTCGACTTCGAGATAATGATCGCGCGTTATTCCCTGATACTGGCCGCGTCCAAAGCTGGCAAGGGCTTTTCCGTCGAGCGTACGAACGATGTCGGTAACGTCCTGGCCGGTGTCGTCGATGGCCTGGGCAATTTCGTGCGGCGTTGCGACGGTCGTGAGGCCCAGCTTCAGCGGAGGAATTACGAAGCGCTCATCGACAAAAACCTCCGTGTCCACAGGATGGTCGACTGCCATGAGCGCCAGATAATCGTAGTAATAGACTTCCCACAACTCCGCCGTGATCCGCAGATCGTAGTAGCCATCGTGGGGCACGAGTTGGTCGCGGCCGATCTTGTACCACTCTCCGGTCGCCGCAATTTGCGCGGAACCCAGCGTATTAATGCGCAGGCCAATCGCCGAGCCCCAGGGAACCGCGTCCTTCACAAACTCCATCTGCTTTCCGTTATAAGCGAACAAGAACGGACACGAAGCCTTCAGGCGCTGCTCGGTCACGATGTCCGTGTCCGCTTTCACGCCAAATTCGGCGCGTACCGTTCCATTCGGCCAGACCACTTGCACGATGTCCGCCTCGGTCTGTTCTCCCAATCCGAAATGAAGTTGCGGACCGGTGATCGGTTGCTTCTGCACCAACAAGCCGGAACGAACTTCAATTTCGCCGCCGACTCCGAATGGATTGATGCGCTGGTCGCCAACGGCTTGCACGGCGTGCGGCCGAACTATCTGCCAGTGATAATTTTTCGATCCCTGATTCATCGCCTGTACGGGCGCTCCGTCGGCGGATAGGCCAACGAGATCGAGCTTGCCATCCTCATTCAAGTCCGCGGCGTCAAAAACCAAAGCTGGTCCTGCAGCGTGGTCCAAGGGCACGAAGTTGCCTTTGTCATTGCCAAGCCAAATCAGAGCGCCAGCCGCACCAGGCACAGGCTTTGTCGGAGCCAAAAACAAATCAAGCGCTCCGTTGTTATCCAGGTCAGCGACGTGGAGTCGTACATCTCCCGCAAGATTCTTGTCAGCATCCGGGACTCTGGCGATCTCGGCCGTGTCCCAGCTTTCTCTGTCGTTCTTGTCGGAGATCCGGACGATGGCCCCGTCAGCCTGCACCGCCAAGAGATCGAGAACTCCGTCGTTGTTTGCATCGGCCACCGCAATCGTTTTGACAAGCGGCAAACCCGCAGGGAGAGGACGCTCACGGAACTGCCCTTGCCGTTCATTCATAAAAACATGCAACCGACCGGTGCCGTCGATGATGGCGGCGTCGGGATTGCCGTCCCCATCGAGATCAGCCCAGGCAAATCCGCGCACGCCCGTGATTCCGGGAAAAGGGTGAATCGCCAAAAACGTGTCGTCGCCATTGTTCCGCAACACCGTGGGTAATCCCTCGCTTGCGCCCAGCACGATATCGAGATCACCATCCGCTTCAATATCAACCGCCCACGCGCCGGTGAAGCGAGCATTGACTACAGACTTTGGCAATTTGGTTTGGGCGGTTACGTCAGTAAATGCGGTCGGACTGTCTTGCCGAAACAAACGAACGCCGCCCGCGCCCGCGAGGACGAGGTCGGTTTTGAAATCGTAGTTGAAATCGACTTGCAAAACTCCCTCGGGCGACGGCGGAACAGAAGATGGTCCGCCGGGGAAAGGAAGAGTAGCGCCGCCGGTGGACAAATGCACCTCGCGGCCATTAGCTTCAGCAATAATGGGTACCCCTGCGCTGCTGAGCTGGATGGCTCCGATCCAATTCCAGCGATGATTGCCGGTATCCGCGACAGGCTGAGGAACGAATTTGAGTGCCATATCTGCTGGCGCAGGTTTGAAGGCGGGCGACTCCAATCGCACAAAGTGAGTGAAGGGCTGAGCTTCTTCACCAGCCGGTGCCTTGATGACTGAGAGACTTTGGCGGTACTCTGGAACGCGCATCAGCACGTTGCGCAGAAAAGTAGTGCGCGTGGCGGCCGCGCGTAAATCTGTTCCCGCCACCGCAGCCTGCACGACTGCAAGTTGCTGTTGCACTTCGGCGGGCCAGGACGACGAGCGGGCGCTAATCTTAGCTACCGCTGATTTCAGCGTGTCCGCATCACCGCGCTTGGCGGCGACTCGGCTTAATTCGAGCAACGCCGCGAGATTGTCCGGCTGCGCTGTCAGAATCCGTTGAATCACCTGTTGAAATTCGGCTTCACTGTTGGCGTCGCCTTGCCGTTCAATTTCTTCGGCGAGCGCATAGGTGGCGCGGAGGTTCTTCGGATTGAGCTCGACTGCTTTCCGCAGATCGGCGATCGCTTCCGGGGAATGGCCACGATCGCCTTCGAGGATTCCCATCAGGTCGTAGATTTGATCGTTCTGCGGCGCGAGAGCGCGCGCTCGTTCGAATCTTTGCGCGGCCACATCGTAGTTTCGTTGGCGCAATGCGAGTACTCCCCAGTTCGCCCATCCCGCGGGTTCATCGGGGACAAGTTGAGTTACTTCCGAGAGCTTGCTCTCGGCGTGAACGTCGTCGCCAACTTGAAGTGCTGCCAATCCGACGTAAAACGCCGAAACAACGTCGGCATAAGCTTTCGACCCTTTCGTGGGCAACTGGGAACTGGAGTGACATCCCGAGAGGAAAGTTGAAACGCTGCCGAGAAGCAGCAACCACATCACAAGTCGAAAAACATCTGCACGACCGCTACGGAGAGCGCGAGCCCGACAGCGGAACGAGACGCACATTACCAACCAGCCTCCATCGGACAATCCTTTTCAGAAATCACAGTGCTACTGGTCAACGTTCGCAATGGCCGCAGCCGGTATGGCATTTGCTGCTTCCGCCTCTTTCAGAAGTTGTTTCTTGCGCCGCCGCTTCGCGCGAGCAATGCCGCGAAACCACAAAAATGCAACGAGAAGGAACGGTAATAGATATAACAAAAGATCCCAACGGCCGAACCCGGGCGGAGTTACTTCTACTTGAGCTGCTGCCTCTCCGCCGCCTTGCGAACTCTGAATCACAAGACGCACACGCCACATCTCTTGCCTGTCGAAATCGGCCTGGGCGTTGTATTCCACTTGCCCGCGCGATTTCACATGCTTGGCCTCATAAAACTTCTCGGGAAGCCGGCCAGTTACAGGTTGGACGCCGATCTTGATTTTCAGATCGTCCGGCACTGCAGCGCCCGGCGCTGGTTCCACGAACACATAAAAAGCTCCGGTGCCTACGTCAGGATGAGTCCAGAGCGCAACTATACAAGGCCCAACTTTCTTGTTCTCGATAATCGGAAACGGCGGGCCGTTGTGTGCGCCGGCTGGCGTTGGCCACGCCAGCAAGAACACAATCAGAAGATCAACCGAAACTCCTGCGGCACTTTTTGGGCGATTCAGCATCGTCAATCAACAAACGGCGGTTATCCGCTCATCAGCATGACACGCATTTCCATCGGCTGAAACATCAGCCACAGCGACGCACACCAGAGAATAAGGCAAACCATCGCCCACGGGAGAAACGCCCGCAGCGGTTTATTTGGAGAGTCGTCTTCCGCCAGTCCATGAATCACTACAAGGGAGCCGGCAAATCCGAGCACCAGGAATCCGATCTCGATGACTTGCACCACGTTTGCCGGCAATCCCGTCAAGGTCCAACGGGGCTCTCCCAACAATGGCCGACCCAGACTCGCGATCGCGTTTTGAGTGACGGGGATCAGCGTGTAGAGCCCGGTTAAGAAATGAAAACAATAGTGAGCCAGCCACATTCCGAAGCCCAGGGGAACGAGGCCGTAGGTGTATCTCACTGCCAACGGCAAAAGAGCGCGTGGACTGTGAGCCCATACGCGCGTCAACCATGCAGCTAGTCCGAGCAGCAGAACAGGCTCCGCAATCAAGAAAAATGTGAAGATTAATCCAAGCACAGGGGCTTCGTGACTTATATGCAGAATTCTTCCCAGCCACGTCTCCACGGCATACACCGGGCTCACCATCCCAAACGCATTGAGCAACGCGCCAAACGTGAACACGATTACCAATGCCGCCAGATCTTTCCGCCGCGAGAAGTAACCAATTCCTGATCGGTTGGGATCAACCATCAGTTCACTCGCTGGCAGGCGGCTCAAGATGCCAATATTGTCGTGTGGGCAAGCATGAACGCAGTCCAAACAGAACGTGCAATCCATGTTTCCAACTTTGCTGGGTTGAAACAGAGCCAACTCGCAGCCGCGGATCGTCACTAAATCCGAAATCGGCTCCCGCCTGCCCCGAATGCAGTCCTTGGTATGGCAGCGCGTGCAAATATCCTGCTCACGCACCTTCACTTCGAACGGCGAAAGTGAGGAAGCCACAAAGTTGAACTGTCCGATGGGACAAACAAACTTGCAAAACGAAGCGTGTTTGAAAAAACCATCCAACACGAGCACGGAAAGAAAGTAGGCCACAATCAGCCAGGCCGTCCACCACGGCGAAGACCACAGATCGAATAGCTCGTAAGTAAACAGGACCAAAACGAAAAGACCAACCGAAAGCCACTTATTGCGCAAAACTCGCGGCCAGTTGAACCGAGGCTTAAAGAAGCGTCGCGCGACCTGACGAACAAGCATGAAGGGGCAGGCAAGGCAGAAAAAATTTCCCGCGCACAATAGCACCAGCACCAGCACGCCACGGAAGTGAAGCCAACTCAGGGTTGTGGCCAGATTCTTGGGCGCAAGGGAGGGTCCGAGCAGCCCGTGCAAAATCATTACGACGCTTAGGACGAGAAGCGGTGCCTGAAGGAGCGGCCGGGCATACTGCCAACGGAATAGATGGCCCAAGCCCGGCACTCGCATCAAATCGAACGGGAGCGAATCAGGAGTGTCCGGGACCGGGATGGAAGATGGATTCACAGCTTGCCTAGTTGGGTCGGACGCCCATCACTTCGATCTGTCGTTCTAATTTCGTCCCATCGGGCAGCGTGACATGGAGGAGGATAACCCAATCACCCGCCATCTGAAACTCAAGCGGTGCTTTGTAACGACCAGCTTCTAACTCTTTTGCCTCCGCAAAGCCTGGACTCATACCCGCGTGCGACATGTCAGTCTCGATCGCAATGTGCGCTCCAGTAACTGGCTTACGGCTGGCATCGGCCAACTTGAGAATAAGCGTAGCCGAACCGACCCGGACTGGTTCGGGAGAGATCTCATGCTCAATCGCAACCGAAGCTGACGATGCGACGGGCCGGGAACAGCCGGCATGAAGCAAGATTGCTGCGCAGACGACACCGACAAGCCATCGGGTTAGTCCCTGTCTCAAGAAGAGAGTCGAAATTTTCTGATCAGGCCGCTTTTGCCAAATCGTGGCGGCCCCACTCGCACGTGCAAGCCGGGTTCCCGCTCTCGGCCTCGGGCGGAAACATGTGGTAATACATGCCGATGACCATTGGGATGAACACGATCGTATTGTAGAAAAGATGCAATTCGACCCGCGGGAAGAATAACTGCAGGACGCTGCAAGGCACCGGTTTACCCCAAAAATTGTGATGAAAAGTCGCCTGCCAGATAAGCAGGAAGTGCTCAACGTGGTGCCAGAATTGGATCCAGAAGGCTATCATCCACCAAGTGAGAGAAACTCCGGTAAAGCCCTTCCGGAATATCCAGATACCAATCAGCATCACCAAGGCGTAGCCATAGTGCAGCGTTTCTGTCTGGATCAGCCAGGGATACCACAAACCGAGCAGGCCCAAAGCTTTCGGACGAGGCCATCCCATAACATAAATCTGGTAAGCCTGGACAAGGTGCTCCGCCCAATGTCCAAGCACGATCACCATGAAAATCTGCAGCCCACGCTCATGCCAGCGGGTGTTGAGCTTCTCGTAAAGACCCGCATTATTCCCCGGCGCACGATGAATATTGGGAACCGCAGGATGCGAAACTGCCATTACTATTCTCTCCCCAAACGTCGAAACCCACTTCAAAGTATGACCACGATCACACCTCAATTATCGCGGGTCAATAATAGAATTATATTAGCGGTCCTAAGGCCGACTGCCATGGATAAGCTGCCGTCCAGCACTGAAGCTGTGCCCCGGCGAGGACTCGGAGGCTCAGTGTGATGTAAACCGTGATCGGAGGCGGCTTGTCCGGAAAGGCGGCCTCTCTGCAGCTTGCAAAAGCAGGGCTCAGAGTCATCTGTATTGAGCCCGAGCAGTCTGTCAGAGAGCAGTCGGAGAGGCGTTGGATTGGTCGGCTCCCGAACCGTTGAATGCGTTGGGACTGCCCATGGACCACTTGATCAGCGCGCAGATGGCGGCTTGAAAGGCCACGTCACGGTGAAATTACGCGATGGCAGCGTAGCGCACTATGTTCCATCTGCCCAGGCTTGCGGGCGCGCCCTTCCGTAGTGATCGGAACGTATAGTCCTTCAGAGTGCTCCCGGCATGTCCTTTCGGAACCTTCCCGCCTGTCTGTGGAAGAGGCACACTAACTTTTCCACCTCGGAAGCTGATAAAACATAACTTATCAATTTTCTATGGGCCGCCTCCCCACCCGTTGGAATTCGATCCTTATCATTCTTGCACTGACCAGTATGGTCGGCTGCCAGGGGTTCAGTTCTGCCAAACCGAATTCTCAGGGTGCGCCGCAGGCTCCCCTCCCCGGCGCACTGAGTGCTGCGCCAGCGAGTGTCAGCTTCGGTAATGTACAGATCGGCACCAGCCAGACTGAGTCCGAGACGCTGAGCAATACCGGCGGGAGCACTATCACTCTCACTCAAGTGGTGGCGACTGGAGTTGGGTTGAGTACAACAGGTCTCAGTTTGCCTCTAACCCTTGCCGCTGGACAAAGCGCCACGTTCAGCGTCGTTTTTACTCCCCAAGCAGCCGGGATCGTAAGCGGAAGCCTGGCGCTCACCAATGATGGATCGAACAGCCCTCTGAATGTCGCGATTTCGGGAACGGGCGTGGCGGCGGGCAGTCTAGCGGAAAATCCCACCAGCTTCAGCTTTGGCAATGTGCAGACGGGAGCCAGCCAGACCCAAACTGAAACCTTGAAAAACACTGGTGGCGAGAATCTTACGATCTCGCAGGCGATCATTAACGCCGGCTTCAGCTACAGTGGATTGAGCTTGCCGATCACGCTCGCACCCAACCAGAGTGCAACGTTCGGTGTGGTTTTTGCGCCGACGGCTGCCGGAAGTTTTAATGGTCTCTTGTCACTCACGGTAAGCGGATCGAGCGCTACGGTGGACATGGCTCTCTCTGGGATCGGAGTGACTCCTGCGACTTTGACGGCAAGCCCTGCCAGCCTGTCGTTTACCGGAGTGCAGGCAGGCAAGACCGAGACGCAGACCGAGAGCGTGCAAAATACCGGCGGCGTGAGCGCGACGATCTCTCAAGGTTCGGTTGCGGGCACCGGTTTCAGTATCTCTGGGTTAAGTACTCCTGTCACACTTGCTCCGGGACAAAGCACGTCGTTCAACGTGAGCTTCGCGCCGGCATCGTCAGGCACCTTCACCGGAAGCGTCGCGATCGCTTCGAATGCTTCCGATTCCAACCTAAACATTACCTTGAGCGGTTCGGCTACCGGCCCAACTCAAGGACAACTGGCTGTCGTTCCAACCACAATCAACGTGGGAAATGTCACAGTGGGAACCAGCGGAACTCAAACTGCGGCGCTCTCTGCAACGGGATCCAGTGTCACGGTATCGTCGATTAGCTTGGGAGGTTCGGAATTTTCCATTAGCGGGCTTTCATTCCCGGTCACACTAGCAGCAGGACAGAGCGTGAACTTCAACGTAACCTTCACGCCGCAGGCAAGCGGACTCGCCTCGGTGAGCGCGTCTTTTGCCAGCAACGCCTCGAACTCGCCGACGGCTGCAACTGTCACGGGTACCGGAGTTGCAGCGCCCGTTCACTCCGTAAATCTTTCATGGACCGGCAGCAATTCACCCGAGGTGGTCGGCTACAACATTTATCGTCGATCCGGGGCTGGGGGCAACTTTACTCAAATCAATGGCGTGCTGAATGCCACCACCGCGTACACAGATACGTCAGTGGCGGACGGCCAGACATATTACTACGAAACGACTGCGGTGAATTCCAGCAACGAAGAGAGCGGACCTTCTTCGCCGCCGGTTCAGGCCGTGATTCCTCCTCCGTAAACTTCGCCTGTGGTGGGCAGGCGATCTTCACCCTCTGCCAAGTTCATTGCTGTCTTTCCAATACACTTCTGACGCAAACAAAATCATGCAATGGTTGCAACCGGCTGCAACCGGGTCGCAGAAATTATCAGCCTTGACAGTTCTTGGCGACGCGCTAAAGTAGCAAGCGTAGTGGTGGTTTCACGGGACCAAAATTGAAATCAGCCCTCCCCCCCCTTTTTTGTTGCATCGAGGAGAATTATGACGAAGTCACTTAAGTTTTCGGCGGTAGCAGCTTTCGCGGCATTGCTGTGTTTCGCGACCTCCGCATTTGGAGAGAACGTGGCAAAAGACTCGGCGGTCCGCCCGGGGGAAAAGATTGTAAATCACCAACTAGGTGCCAGAGGCAACGACAGTGGATGGGGCGACCAGGGTTGGGGGGATGGCAACGGCGGATGGGGCGGAGGCTGGGGTGGCGGTGGTTGGGGTGGCGGCGGCGGTTGGGGTGGCGGTGGGAACGGCGGCGGTGGGGTGCCTGTTCCTGAGGGCGGAACAAACCTGATGTATCTATTGCTGGCAGGCTTATCGTGTGTCGGAGCTATGGCATTCCGCGCGCGTCGTCGCGTCCTGGGATCCGAGACTAACGACTAATATTCGGCTCTCTTACAACTTTTCACACGGCGCGCCGGAATACCGGCGCGCCGTCCTTGTATGTTCTCTATATTCCTCTCGCCCGTGAAAAATTTCTTGCAATAGGTTGCAGCAGATTGCCACGTTGCAAGACCGGACAGCTTTGTGATCCGCGTCTTAGACCCTCTCCCCTGCGTGGGTTCTTTCCGGTAAGGACAGCATTAACTCTCACATCTTCACGAGTATAAGGAAGAAACGGCCGAAGCGATGATTTCCCTCTAATACTGTTGCCCTAAGTAGCACGAAAGTGCTAGAGGCATGGTCACTAAGTGCTGTTGCAAGCGGCTGCGATGCCATGTAAGGTAAGTGTCATCCGAGCAGCCGACTGGTAGGTCGGCACTTCTCCCCCGCTCGATCGGTTCCCAGTAGCGCTAGGCCCGAACGAAGGAAAGTAAAAAGTTACCTTGACGGGCAAGGCTGAATATAATAATCTCTATAGACTTAGTTGTGATTACTGTTGGTAGTGGTTTTTGGTATTCTCCTCCCCCGAGTTGGTGGCCCTGGGAAACATAAGTTTCAGTGGACCCACTGACAGCAAAACAAAAATCAGCGCGGTAAACCGGCCACTTCCTCCCTAATGGTGCCGGCACGGGCCCTAAGGTCTCAACGTAGAGATCTCGCAACATTACTGAAGAAATTTGAGGTCACTTGAAGACAGTGACTTAGAGGGCGAAGCTATGGCCGTCAGCAGTATGTGTTTGATATCTCCGCAGGCGGCTCCGCTGCTGGGAGCCGAAGCCGAAAACTGGTATGGATTGCAGACTCGACCCCGCCACGAAAAAATTGTGGCCCAGCGTTTGGAAGAGCGAGGCGTCACGACCTTTCTGCCCTTAATAAAAGAGGAGCATCGCTGGAGCGACCGAAAAAAATCGGTGCAGGTGCCGTTGTTCGGCTGTTATGTGTTCGCTAGATTTATCCCCAACCGGACTGAACGCCTGCGCGTTCTCCGCGTGGAAGGAGTATTCGGACTGGTCGGCGCGAAAGGCGAAGGCGTCCCCATTCCTGAAGATCAGATCGACTCGGTCCGGAGTTTAATTAACGGCGGGTTGCCCTGGTCTTCGCATCCTTTTCTCAAGATCGGCCAGCGCGTGCGCATTCGCAGCGGAGCGTTAAATGGCCTCGAGGGTGTGCTGATCTCCCGCAACGGAGACCGTACGCTGGTTATTTCAGTCGACGCGATTCAGCGCTCGCTTGCGGTTCGCGTGGAAGGTTACGAAGTTGAAGCGATCTGAAGTCTGACGAAGAAGTGTCCTCCCGCGAGGAAGGATCAACTTACTCTTGATAGAAAACCAAATCCAACTTATGCGCTTGCAGGCGGTAACACGCGACCCTGCCATGGTGCGTCTGCTCGCGGCCCTGAAAAAATCCCGCGGATGGCAACTGGAAACGGTTGCGAGCAATTGGGAAGCAATGGAGCAGATACAAGCGGGAGTCGCCTCGCACCTATTGCTGCTCGATGTTTCACCTAACGACGGCGAGACTTTGCACTTCATGCGATGGCTGACTCATCTCCGGCCCGATTTACCCGTCATCTTGATCTGCTACCCGGATGATGCCAAGAGTTTGAAGAAATCCGTTGGCCTGCGCAGCGCAGAAGTTCTGGTCAGGCCGTTCGATGCGGAGCAAATTGAATCCGCGATTCGGAACCGCCTCACGGTTTTGGAAAAAATCGGCCACGCGAATATGACCAGCAAAAGCATCGAACCTCTTGGTCCGGAAGCGTTTTTCGTCAGCGCCAGCCCGATTATGCAGAAGCTTCGCGCCCAAGCGGCGTTTCTGGCGAAGAGCGATGTCCCGGTGCTAATCGTGGGCGAGTCGGGCGCTGGCAAGTGCACGGTCGCAAGTTTGATTCATCAGCTCTCAGTGCGCTCCGGTTTCAAACTCCAGAGGGTAAATTGCTCGGAGATGCCGGAGAGTGTGCTCGAAGCGGAGCTGTTCGGGGACAATACCACGGCGGTTTCGCGGCCAGCCAGTTTGGGTAAGTTCGGCACCGGCGAAAAAGGCACGATTTTTTTGGAAGAGATTGCCGACATGCCGATGGCTCTGCAAGCAAGATTGTTGCAGGTTCTTGAGAACAACGATCTACAGAACGATTTACAGAACAGCGATCTGCGGACCGGTGCGGGTGACGAGGGGACGTCGGCCAATGTAAGGATTCTGGCCTCGAGCAGCTCGAACCTTGAGCGCGCGCTGATGGGCAAGCAGCTGCGTGAAGATTTGTACTATCGCTTGAGCGCTTTCACGGTGCAGGTGCCGCCCTTGCGCCAGCGCAAAGACGAGATTGCGACCCTGCTGCGCTACTTCATGCACAAGCTGGCCAAACACTACAGCTTGCCAGCGCGGGCATTTCCTTCCAGCATGATCACCGCGTGCCAGCAATATTCCTGGCCGGAAAACCTCAAAGAGCTGGAAGCGTTCGTGAAGCGCTACCTGGTCGCGGGCGATCAGGGCATGAGTCTGAGAGAAAGCGGTGCGAAGCCGGTGGCTGGTCTCGATCAGATTACGGTGGCGCGTGCAGTGAAACTGTCGTCGACTGCGTGGGAGCAGACCGTTTCCGCGCAAAGCCAGACCAAGCCGGAGTCATTGAAATCGTTAATTCAGGGAGTTAAGTCCGAAGCCGAGCGTAACGCCATTGGGGCGGCGCTGATGAGGACGGGATGGAACCGGAAAGCGGCGGCGCGATTGCTTCGCGTCAGTTACCGGACGCTGCTGTACAAGATCGAGCAATACCACATGCGCGCGCCCCAGCCCTATCTTTCTCCCCTTCCAGTGGGCGAATTTTTGCTGTACGACGAAGTAAAAAATAACGGGAAAGCCAGTTGAATCGGGCCGCACCAAAGTATTACGGAAGCCAGTTTCCGAGGATTTGCTATGAACAAAAAGGCTAGCGCCGGGTGGTGTCAGTTATTGGCCGCGCTGTTACTGGGCGCTATGCTGGCTGCGCCTGTGTGTGCGCAGGAATCTGCGCCCGACCGAAGCGCGGCAGCGACGGCAGCTAAGGCGCACGATGACACCTTTGTCATCGGCAACGACGACGTGCTCACCATCAACGTCTGGAAAGAGCCGGATATCTCGCGCTCCATTCCGGTGCGGTCGGACGGTAAAATCTCGCTCCCGCTGGTGGGAGAAGTGCAGGCCGCCGGCCTGACTCCGTTGAAGCTGGAAAAAGATATTGCAGGCAAGCTCAAGAATTACATCTCCGAGCCGGAAGTTACGGTGATCGTGCAACAGGTCAACAGCCAGAAATTCAACATTCTGGGGCAAGTTGCCCGGCCGGGATCGTACGCCCTGGCCAATTCGCCCACCGTGCTTGATGCCATCGCACTAGCCGGGGGCTTTCGTGATTTCGCGAAAAAGAAAAACATCTACGTACTGCGGCAGACGCCGGGCGGGGAATCCCGCATTCCGTTTAACTACAAAGATGTGAGCCAGGGCAAGAACATGTCGCAGAACGTCAAGCTACAGCCCGGCGACACGATCATTATTCCGTAGACCTATCTCGCAATCAGATTTTCGCAAAGATGATTTCGTAAAAATTGAGAGTTTTCACTTCCATCTCGGTAGGATTGCTGTTGTTGGCGGGCGCGCCGCTGTGGTCGCAGCAGGATAAGGCGTCCATCCCGGCGCCGGCCGTGAGCGGTGGTTTGCTCGGTGCGTCGAACGACGTATCGGTGAACCCCGACGCCGGCGAAGACCGCATGCTGACCCCGCCTCCTGTGAGCGGCGGCAGCTTCCCGGCTTCCTATATGTCGGAAGAGCGCTCGAACTACCTGCGCGGTGGCGTGACTTTTAATACTTCCTACTCCGACAATGTTCTGGGCGCGACCAGCACCACTCCTGTAAGCGATGTGAGTTATTCGGTCTGGCCGACGATCGCTCTCGATGAAACCACGTCGCGGCTGCATACCGTGCTGACTTATGCTCCCGGCTTCACTTTCTACGAGCGCACCACCTCGCGCAACGAGCAGGATCAAAACTTGTCTCTGGCCCTGCAATACCGGCTGAGTCCGCATGTGACGGTAAGCCTCGCCGACGGTTTCCAGAAGTCCTCTAGCATCTTCAATCAGCCGGATCAAGGACTCGCTGGCGCTGTTTCCGGCACCGCGCAAGGCGCCAACGATTCCATTGTTGCTCCGCTGGCTGACCGGCTGAGCAACAATGGCAACGCAGGTATCACTTATCAGTTCGCCGCCAATGCCATGGTCGGAGCCAGCGGCACATTCACTAACCTGCACTACCCGGACCCAACCGAGGTTCCGGGACTTTACGATGCGGCTTCACGCGGCGGATCGGCCTTCTACAGCTACCGCGTGTCGCAGCAGCACTATGTGGGCGTGACCTATCAATATCAGGAACTCCTTTCGTATCCGATGGAAGGAACAAACGAGACGCGGACCGACGCCTTCTTGTTTTTCTACACTTTCTATCCCGCGCCGCGTTTTTCCTTTTCACTGTTTGGGGGTCCGCAGTACTACAGCGCGGGAGCACAATTCTTGAGCGCGTCCCAGCCGATCATCGCCGCTTCCTCTTCCTGGACGCCTTCGGCCGGGGCCAGCGTGAACTGGCAGTCGCTGCATACCGGCATGGCAGTCAGCTATGCGCGGACGGTCAGCGGCGGCGGCGGTTTGGTTGGAGCGGTGGAACTCGACAGCGCCAACGCATCGCTGCGGCAGCAGCTTACGCGCAATCTTAGCGCGTCGCTGGCTGGCGGTTACGCGAACAATGGCGTGCTCTCGGTCGCATCGCTTGGCGGCCATTCGATCTCCGCGAGCGCAGCCTTGCAGCGCCAGGTGGGAGAACATTTCAACGTGCAGGCCGGGTACACGCGTTTGCACCAGAATTACAGCTTCCTGGCGGCAAATCCGGATACCAATCGCGAATGGGTAGCAGTGTCGTACCAGTTTTCCCGGCCGTTGGGCAGATAGCCCCAGGTCGACAGTAGTTGATAGTCAAAAAAGAAAACGCAGGAAAAATTTAAT
Source organism: uncultured Acidobacteriaceae bacterium (assembly GCA_963818235.1). GTDB lineage: Bacteria > Acidobacteriota > Terriglobia > Terriglobales > Acidobacteriaceae > Sulfotelmatobacter. Next base: position 2,342,748 of record CAWFRI010000001.1, on the reverse strand, counting down.
CATGGAAGAATTGGAAGAGAGCAGTTCGGGCGGCGGATTCGATCTCCAGCACTACCTGGGAATCGTACGGCGCCGCCACATGCAGTTTCTGATCCCGCTGCTGGCGGGCTGGCTGGCGGTGTGGGCGGCGAGCTGGGTTCTGCCTTCGCGGTACCGCTCCGGCACATTAATTTTGGTCGAGCAGCCGACCATGCCGAAGGATTACGTCACGCCCAACGTGAACGACGATCTTCAGGACCGTCTGCGCAGCATCACGCAGCAGATTCTCAGCCGCACCCGTTTATTGCACATCATTAATCAGCAAAATCTCTATGCCGATGCGCACGGCCACGCCTCGCCCGACGACCAGGTCGAGCGCATGCGCAAAGATATTGAAATCGAACTGGTGCGCGATGGAGAAGGCCGGGTCAGCGCCTTCAATGTCTCTTACACGTCGCGCGATCCGCACACCGCCCAGCGCGTGACCAGCGAGCTTACCAACCTGTTCATCAGCGAAAATCTCGAGGTGCGCCAACAGCAGTCGGAGGATACGACCAACTTCCTCGAAAACCAGTTGGAGACCGCGCGCAAAACTCTTTCCGATCAGGAAGAAAAGATCCGCGAATTCAAAGGCCAGCACGTTGGCCAGCTCCCGGCGCAGGTAGGCAGCAATCTGCAAATTCTCGCTGGTCTGCAATCCCAACTGCAAGCCGAAGAAGATGCGCTCAATACCGCGAAACAGCAGCGGGTCTATCTCGAAACTTTAGTCAGCCAATACCGCTCGCTGCAAGGCTCGCCAAAAAGCGATGGCAGCGCCCCGGTCGGCTTGCCCGCAATCGATGCGGAGCTGGAAAAATTGCGCGATCAACTGGCCGATCTCAGCTCGCACTACACCGACCGCCATCCCGACGTGCGCAAAGTGAAAGAGCAAATCGCCAAGACGGAGAAGATGCGCAGCCAGATTGTCGCCGATCTGCGGGCGAAAGCGGCAGCGACGGCACCCGATTCCACTGCCTCCGACGCCTCCGATGTGAAAGACCCATCCTCTCCGATGGTTCAACTGGAAGGGCAGTTGCAAGCCAACCGAGCCGAGATTGCCAATCGTGAGCACGGCATCAAGGATCTCTCCGCTAAGGTCACGGACTATCAGGCACGCCTAAATCAGGAGCCGGTGCGCGAGCAGGAACTGGCGGACCTCACTCGCGGCTACGATCAATCGAAGGCGAACTACGACGAACTCTTGAAAAAGAAAAACGAATCCGCCATGGCCACCAGCATGGAACTGTTGCAGCAGGGCGAGCGCTTCCGTATTATCGATCCTCCCAGCCTCCCGCTGAAGCCCGACTTTCCCAACCGCTTGAAGTTCTGCATGATCGGGCTGGGGGTTGGTCTGGCGCTCGGCATCGTCGTCGCCGGATCGTTCGAAATGCTGGATGACCGGATTTACGACGAAAAAGAATTTCAAAAACTGCTGCCGGTAGCCGTGATCTCGGAAATTCCGGCGATCACCGCCTTCCAGGACGAGCACGTGGAGCGGCGCCGCCTGTGGCTGGGCTGGACGACTGCAGCGGCGATTTCGATCACCATTCTGCTGGGCTCGGCTCTGAGTTATTTGCGCGGCTAGAAATTTTAAACATAAACATGTACAAAACCTTTTACAGTTTGCAGCGAAACCCCTTCGAGATCACTCCCGACCCGTCGTTCCTGTTTCCCACGCGGAGACACAATGAGGCTCTGGCAGCTCTTTACTACGGCGTGCGGCGGCACAAGGGGTTTGTCGTGCTCACCGGCGAAGTCGGAACAGGAAAAACTCTTCTGCTGCGCTGCCTGCTGCAATCCTTCAAACAAAGCGACGATGTGAAGTACGCCTATGTCTTCAACGGACGCCTCACGCCGCTGGAATTCCTGCAATATGTTGCCGGAGATTTGGGACTACCATCCGCCGGGAAGAACAAAAGCGAACTGCTGTTGCAGTTGGCCAGTTATGTCGTATCCCGCGGCGATAAAAAGCTGACTACCGTGCTAGTGGTCGACGAGGCCCATCATCTTTCGAGCGACATACTGGAAGAGATCCGCCTGCTTACCAATCTTGAAACCGCCGACGAAAAGCTGCTCCAGATTCTTCTGGTCGGCCAGCCCGAACTGGACGAAAAGCTGGACTCGGTCGAACTGCGGCAGCTGAAACAGAGAATCGCGCTGCGTTCTCACCTTGCCGCGCTCGATATAAATGAAACCCGCGGCTACATTTACCGCAGGCTCGAACTTGCGGGATTTCCTGCGCCAGCGCAGTTGTTCCCGCAAGAGACCGTCGCCGCCATTCACCGGCACTCCCGTGGAACCCCGCGCCTGATCAATACCATCTGCGAAAACGCGCTGGTCATCGGTTATGCGCGCCAGCAAACAAAGCTGACGCCGGACATCATCGACTCCATCGCCGCCGATTTTCGCCTGGGAGTGCACACCACTCCGGCGGAGAAAAGCAAAAGCGCAACCGAACTCGATTTACAGAAAGCGGCGCGGACTTTGCTGGAGCTTTATTCCCACTTGCAGAGCGAAAAAATGCTGGCGGAAGAAGACCTGGCGGCGCACACGCTACCCCGAGTGATCAAACAGTAAGATCACTTACTATTTCGGGAAAACGACTTCCGCGAACGAGTCACCAAAAAATGAGCTATATATTCGACGCATTACAAAGATCGGAAATGGAACGCGAGGGAACGAAAACATCCCTCCCGGAATCTGCGCTTGCGGTTGCGACCGACCTGCTCGAAGCCGCCGAGCGCAAGCGGCGCGTCGGCAGTGCAACCGTTGCTGAGCACAACCCGGAGCCGGCTGATTTCTTGAATCAGCTTCCCTCCCTGCCGGTTTCGCTGCTGCCCAACAGCCGGCTGGTGGCCATTGGCGAGGAGGAGAGCCTGGGCGCCGAGAAATTCCGCTTTCTGGCGGTCCGCTTGCGGCAACTTCGGCAAAGCCGCACCATGAAAAAAGTTCTGATCACCAGCACCATTCCTCAGGAAGGCAAAAGTACGGTTGCGGCCAATCTGGCCTGCACTCTGGCCCGCAGAAAACCGCACAAGACTCTGCTGCTCGAAGGCGATCTGCGCCGCCCGACCGTCGCCCAAAAATTTGGCCTAGGCAACGTCCCCGGACTGAGCGAATGGCTGCGCGGCGAATCGGAAAGCATGAACATTTACCGCCTGGAAGCTCTTGGGCTTTGGGTTTTGCCGGCAGGCAGCGCGCCCGAGAATGCGCTGGAGCTGATGCAGTCGGGAAGGCTTTCTTCGCTGATGGACCGGCTGACCTCGTGGTTTGACTGGATCGTCATCGATTCTCCACCGGTTTTGCCGCTTGCCGATACCAGCATCTGGGCCCGGCTGGCGGATGGGATCTTACTGGTGACGCGGAAAAGCGTTACCGAAAAACAGCAACTGCTGCGCGGCCTGGAGGCGCTTGAGCGCTCGAAACTTTTGGGCGCTCTGGTCAACGGCTCCACCGATGCGGCGCACAGCGACTACTATCAACGGTACGGTCCGGCTACTTCCTCCCCTGGGGATCACGCTCGAACAGGCAAACGGTCGTAAGCAATACCAATCAAGCCTTTGGTTTTGAAAATCCCCCGACCAAGATGCATCCATTTGATTCTCCTGCAACCGCTCTCCAAGAAAGCGGAACAGGTGGAGGAAGTTATGAATACACGCCGCTCCGTCTACAGTACAAACTTGCAGTTACTCCCGGCGCTGCCTACGTCACTGGCCGACCGCAGCGCACTTCGGGAAGAAGCCTTCCTGGCAGTGATCTGGCACGAAAGAAAGCGGGCGGAACGCTCGCAAAAGCCCTGCGTGCTGATGCTGATCGAAATGGAATCCGTCTTTCCCAGCGATAGAAACAGTGAAGCGCTGACTACCATCTTGTCGGCAATTTCAGCGGCTACACGCGAGACCGACGTCACCGGCTGGTACAAAGATGAGTCGGTCGTAGGCGTTCTGTTCACGGAAATCACGGCCGAAGACGGAAGCGCCATCGTGACCGCGGTGATGAGTCGAGTCAGCGACGCCCTGCGCAGCCAACTGGGCTCGCGGCAGTTCAATCAGGTCAGCACATCCTTCCATCTCTTTCCCGAGGAGCACGAACAGCCATTTCCGGCGCTGGCAGTCAATCCAACTCTGTATAACGACGCGACAGCGCAGGGCGAGGCTGGGAGGCTGATCCAGCGGTGAAGCCCACTGTCCTGATTGCGACCACCTCGACCTGGTTTCCCACGGCGCGCCTGGCCATGGCTCTAGCGCATGCAGGCTGCGTGGTGGATGCGGTCTGCCCAGCCGGGCATCCGCTGGGCCAGATCAAGCCGGTGCGGGAGACCTATCACCATCGCGGACTAATGGCGCTGCAATCGTTTGCGGAGGCTATTGCCGCAACCCATCCGGATTTTATTATTCCGGGGGACGATTTAGCCACCACTCACCTGCACCGTCTCTACGATCGCGAACTTCAGAAAGGCGAAGCTGGACGTCCGGTTTGCCAGCTGATCGAGCGCTCGCTTGGCTCGCCGGAAAGTTTTCCCATCGTCTACGAGCGCGCCTCCTTCATGGAACTCGCTCGCGACGCTGGCATTCGGGCACCGAAGACGGCAGTAATTGCCAGCCTTCCCGAACTGAGAAGTTGGATTTCACAGGCCGGGTTGCCGACAGTCCTGAAGGCGAATGGTACCTCCGGCGGCATGGGAGTCCGCGTAGTCTACACGCTCCAGGAGGCGGAGGAAGCCTTTCAGGCCTTGCAATCGCCTCCACTTTTTCTTCGGGCGGTCAAGCGCGCACTCATCGACCATGACCGGACGCTGGTTTGGCCTTCGCTTTTGCGCCGCCGGTCAGTGGTGAATGCCCAGGAATTTGTTAGCGGGCGTGAAGCCACCAGCGCGGTCGCCTGCTGGCAAGGGACCGTTCTCGCCAGCCTTGATTTTGAAGTGCTGCACAAACGGGATTCCGCCGGGCCATCCAGTGTGTTGCGTTTGATTGACAATGCGGAAATCTCGGCCACAGCGGCGGCGATGGTTGCCCGGCTGAATCTTTCCGGCCTGCACGGCTTCGATTTCATGCTAGAGGCGCACACGGGAGGTGCACACCTCATCGAAATCAACCCCCGCGCCACGCAAGTCGGACACTTGCGTCTCGGTCCGGGACACGATTTGCCGGCGGCTTTGTACGCGGCCTTGGCAGGAGAATCTGTCCGACCAGTGCCGCGGGTTACCAATAACGACACCATCGCTCTGTTTCCGCAGGAGTGGCTGCGTGATCCCAAGAGCCCGTTTCTGCGCTCGGCCTACAATGATGTCCCTTGGGAAGAGCCCGAGTTGCTGCGGGCCTGTGTCCGCAAACTGCGCCGTCAGGGTGTCTTCACTTTCGAACAAAATCCGCTGCACACGCTTTCTGCGGTGCGTCTACCCCGGCTATGAAAAACCTTCCCAAAGACCACGCGGAGCCCGCCGGATTGAACTATCAGGTGCAGCAAATCTCTTCCGATCACCTTGAGCGCTGCGCGTCTCACAGCCGTCGGGCCGAAGCGGCAAACAGGCCGTTCCGCGTCATGAAATTCGGCGGAACCTCAGTTGGGGACGCCGCCTGCATCCGCAAAGTCGTCGAGATCGTTCGCGCCGCTGCGCGGGACAGTCAAGTTGTCGTGGTCGTATCCGCTATGAGCGGCGTCACCAACAAATTAGTGGAAGCCGCCAGCCAGTCGGAACTGGGATGCGATCAGCCGGTTGCGGAGATTCTCGAACAACTGCGGCGGCAGCATCGAACCGCCGCCGAGGAATTGATCCAATCGTCGGAGGAACGCAACCATCTCCACGGAAAAATCGAAGACCTGTTGCGCACCTACAGCCGGTTGTGCAAGGGCACCAAGCTCTTGCGCGAATTGACGCCGCGCACGCGCGACGCAATCTTAGGCCTGGGCGAACGTCTCTCTGTGCTTCTGGTTGCGGCCGCGCTGACCGAGCGCGGCGTGGCTAGTGCAGCCATCGATGCCACCGAGATTGTAGTCACAGATGACTCCCACGGCGCCGCCGAGCCCTGCATGGAGCTGACCCAGAAGCGTTGCGAAGCGCGAGTGCGTCCCTTGTTGCAGAGTGGAGTCGTGCCGGTGGTGACCGGGTTCATCGGCGCTACAGCCGAAGGGATTCTTACGACTCTGGGCCGCGGCGGTTCCGACTATTCCGCCACTATTCTGGGAGCTGCGCTGGCTTCGGACGAGGTCATCATTTGGACCGATGTAGACGGATTGCAGACCGCCGATCCGCGCCTGGTTCCGGAGGCGCGCACGATCACGGAAGTTTCCTATCGCGAGGCTGCCGAGCTGGCATACTTCGGGGCTAAAGTGCTGCATCCCAAAACCCTTCGTCCGGTGATGCAGTGCGGCATTCCGCTATGGATCCGCAACACCTTTGCGCCGGAGAAGCTGGGAACAAGAATTACTCCCCAAGGCTTGCCGGGCGAGGGAGGAGTGAAGGCGATTACCGCAATCAGAGACGCCGCACTGATCTCGATCAAAGGGCCGGCTTTGGCAGGCATACAGAACGTTGTCGGACGCAGCATCCGGGCCATGGCGGCGGTTCGCGCCGATATTTTGCTGATCTCACAAGCCTCTTCGCAGAACGATTTAACTTTGCTGATCCCATTGGCGCAAGCGAAAGCTGCAGTCGAAGAGATGCGCCATGAATTCGCTCATGATCTGAAGCAGGAACGGACGGGAGGGTTCAAAGTCGATCCGACGGTCTCTCTGATTACTGTCGTCGGCAAGAATATGAGTTCTCTTTCTGCCATCGTCCCTTTTGCGCTTGAAGCGTTTGGCCGCGCTGGAGTCAGCGTTGCCGCGCTTGCTCGAGGTTCATCGGAATGCACACTGTCGTTCGTGGTAGCCAGGCACGAAATGGAAGCGGCGGTCTTCAGTGTTCATAACGAGTTTCAGTTGGGCATCCCAGCCTTTGTTGGCTTTGAGCAAAGTGCCGACGCTTGTCACTCCATACCTACGATTCAACAGTCCGATCAAGTTCGGTAGCACAACGACTGTTCCGGCAATTCAGGTGCAGGTCATTCTAAGTTCAACCTTAACTTCCCCAACTTTTCGCATTTACAAATGTTCAACGATCCGTCACTCGTTCCTGCTTCCCGAAGTGAAGCAGCAGGGAGAAAAGTTGTGAAAGTCAGCCGATCGAAAGCCTCTGTCACCCCACCCCGTCTGGTGCCGGCATCAGGTCAAAGATACAGCGTGCTCGCCGAAGAGCCATTTCATCGCATGATCGCGCTCGAAAGAAAGCGTACCGAGCGCTCCGGGCAACCCTTCGTGCTGCTGCTGATTGACGGAGGCGATTGCCTGCCCTCGGACAGTAATGGACGAGTGCTGGGAAAAATTCTTTCTGCCCTGTCGTTGTCCACTCGGGAGACTGATGTCACCGGCTGGTACAAGCAGCATTCGGTCGTTGGCGTGATGTTTACTGACATCAGCGCGGAGGAGCGCGGCTCGATTCTGGGCACGGTAATGAGCCGGGTGAGCCAGACCCTGCAAAATAATTTAAGCCTCGATAAGTTTCAGCAGATCAGCATCTCGCTGCACGTTTTCCCGGAGGAGTGGGATCAGGAGAGCACTCACGGGAATGCAGCGTTGTATCCCGACTTCGTCCAGCGCAACCAGGCGCAGAAGGCGGGACGCATCGCCAAGAGAGCGATGGACATTATGGGCGGCGCGCTGGCCCTGGCGCTGCTTTTTCCAGTGTTTCTGCTGGTCGCGGCACTGGTCAAGCTAAGTTCCAAAGGACCGATCCTCTTTCAGCAGCAGCGCCTCGGCCAATTTGGCAAACCTTTCACGTTTCTTAAGTTCCGCTCGATGTATGCCAATAACGACCGCAAGATTCACCAGGAGTTCATGCGGCGTGTTATTAGGGGCGATCACCACGGCTCCGAGGGCGGAGGCAAGTCGGTCTATAAGATGACCAACGATCCGCGCATCACCCGGATCGGATGGCTCTTGCGACGCACCAGCCTCGACGAACTGCCGCAATTCATCAACGTATTAAAGGGCGATATGTCGCTGGTCGGTCCCCGGCCTCCTATCGCTTATGAATGCAAGGAATACGATATCTGGCACCGCCGCCGAGTGCTTGAAGTCAAACCGGGCATCACCGGACTGTGGCAGATCAAAGGCCGCAGCCGGGTGCGCTTTGACGACATGGTGCGCCTCGATTTGCAGTATGTGCGCACCTGGTCGTTATGGCTTGACCTGCAAATCCTGGCGCAAACGCCCCGCGCACTATTTAGCGACGACGCGTTTTAGCCGAATTTCTTACGGATGCCGTTTCATTGGCAGTTTGTAATAACCAATAATCGAATCGACTGGAGCACAAAACGGGCCCCGCAGCTATGTCCTTGATTGAGTATCTGAACGAAACCGAGACAATACCGCCAAGCCGTCAGCGAAACGTCATTCGTTGCATTGAACCTTTGGAAGATCGGCGCTGGGACGAACTCGTGGAGCGGCATCCGCGGGCCGCCGTCTTTCACTCCCGCGCATGGTTGTCGGCATTAGCCAGGACCTATCAATACCGGCCTGTAGCCTATGTCACATCCGCGGACGGCCAACGGCTCGGGAGTGGTATGGTATTTTGCCAGGTGGAAAGTTGGCTGACGGGACGGCGGCTGGTGTCACTGCCCTTCTCCGACCACTGCGAACCCCTAGTGGACCGCCAGTCCGACTTAGATGCCATCACGATGGCGCTCGAAGAGGAAGAGCGGCACGGACAATGGCGTTACATCGAAACCCGGCCACTGTGGCGCACCCCGATTGTAACCTCGCTCCACCGGGCCATGCTGCCCTTCACTTTTCACGAGCTTGATCTTGAACCCGACCTTGCCACGCTGTTCCGTAACTGCCATAAGAATTCGACGCAGCGCAAAATCCTTCGCGCGGAACGGGAAAGCTTGCAGTGTCGCGAAGGCTCGACAGATGAGCTTCTGGACGATTTCTACAAACTGCTCACCATTACCCGGCAGCGGCACCGCCGGCCTCCGCAACCCCGGGATTGGTTCGTCAACCTAATCGAGAGTTTCGGAGATGCCCTGAAGATTCGGGTTACGCTAAAAGATAATCGTCCAGTCGCGGCCATCGTCACCATTCGCCACAAAGACACTATGTATTACAAATACGGCGGCAGCGACCGCAGCTTCAATCACCTGGGCAGCATGCACTTTCTCCTCTGGGGAGCGATTCAGGAGGCCAAAAGCGCGGGACTCCGGTTCTTCGATTTCGGCCGTACCGACGCGGATCAGCACGGGCTCATTACTTTCAAAAAGCGCTGGGGGACGGCGCAGTCCGATCTGATCTATTCCCGTTACAGCCGCGACGTAACACAGAGCTTCGAATCGTCCGCCACCAGCTGGAAATATAAAGCAGCGCGCTATCTACTGGCCCGCATGCAGCCCGGCGTTCTTTCTCTCGCCGGACGGGCGCTTTACCGGCATGTGGGATGAAGATCCGATACCAGACTGCGAGATAAAAATAAGAAATGACTTCCACGTCTGTATTAAGTGAGTTCCGGATGCCAGAGACAGCCGTCAAATTTTCTCCCCTCCAGGAGCCTTCGCCGCAGCCGGAATCTCGCGCGCCGCGCGTCTCTGTCGTGATCGTGGTTTGGAATGCGAAGAAGTATGTGATCGAGTGCCTGGAAACGTTGCGCGAACATTGCGCCGAAGTCAGCTCCGAAGTGATCGTCGTCGATAACGATTCCTCCGACGGAACTCCGGAGCTGGTGGCAGAGCGCTTTCCGGAGTTCAAACTGATTCGCAATCCGGAGAACTTTGGATTCGCCAAGGCCAACAACATCGGCATCGCGCAAAGTTCAGGGGATTACGTTTGCCTGGTGAATTCCGACGTAAAGTTCCTCGACGATTGCGTCTCGCCGATGATCGAATATCTTTCCCAAAACGCGAACGTATCGATGGTGGGGCCGAAAATGCTCGCACCCGACGGCCGAGTATGGCGCTCGACCATGCGCTTTCCGACCATCTGGAACCATTTCAGCCGCGCTCTGGGCCTGGATATCGCGTTCAAGAAATCGCGCCTGTTCGGCGGCCTGCTGATGTCCGACTTCGACCATCAGTCGACCGCACCAGTAGAGGTTCTTAACGGCTGGTTTGTGGTGGTGCGCCGCAGCGCCCTGGAACGCGTGGGGCTGCTTGACCCGCAGTTTTTCATGTATGGGGAAGATGTGGACTGGTGTTACCGTTTCCGCAAAGCCGGCGACGGCGTGGTTTTCTTTGCCGACGCGGGCGCGATTCATTACGGCGGAGCTAGTTCCTCACATGCTCCACTGCGCTTCTATCTCGAACTCTATCGCGCCACCTGGCAATACTGGCGCAAGCATCACGGCGGGCTGGCACAGCTTGGCTTTCTGGCTGCCTTCGCCATCCACCATTCGATCCGTTTGCTCGGCTCGGGACTCATTTATCTCTTCCTGCCCTCGCGCAGAGACACCACCGCCGCCAAGTTCAAGCGAAGCCTGGCCTGCCTGCAGTGGGTAGGCGCGGCCAAGTTCAAGGGCTTCGATATATCGCGGAAGGCCGCTTAACAAAATTGTCAGGCTACTGCCCCGGATAAAGCATTCCTTACGATGTACGAAACCGAAGCAAATTCGCTGCTCGAAAGTTCCGAACAGATTCCCGACTGAGGTTCTGCGCTCGTTCGCATGCCTCAAGGGAAAGATACGCCTCTCGCACGGTTCTTCCCTGGAGCGAACATTGCACCGAATGCGTATGGCCCACCTGCTATTCGGCCTGCGAACTTTACAGCCCGCGCCCCGACGGCGGCTGCCGCAGATTTTCCGATGGCATGGTGAGGATCGAATGCCCGGCCGTCGCGAACACTTACATTCTTGAAGATCCGCTTCAAGCGCTGGGGCAAGCTCTGGACGCCCGGCAACATCCGGCTGCATTCGCCGGAGCAGGCGGCGAAGCTCGAAAGCAAACGACTACCGCATCGGCAGCGCGCTGCAACGGCTCCCTCTGCCGTCACTGGTAAAGATCACGGCCACAACCAAGCGCTACGGCTTCAAGAAGCGCAGAGCAACTTCGGCAATCAGCGGCGAAGAATTTCCGACGTGCTTTCTCCTGGAATGCTACAACCCGGAAGCGCACGAGGTTCAACTGTCGCTGACCATGCGCGCCATGGGCGAAGCCGGCAGAATGCCATTCCAAAAACTGATTCCCCTGCGCCCGGGATTTCAATGTGTCCGGATTCCGCTGGAGGAAATCACCGATTCTTGTCGACTTGAGCCGCCCCTTTGGCATCGATTTAATCCCGAACGACGAAGCCCCCGAAACCACGCTTTATTTTGGCTTGATGGATTTTGTGACCGAGTTGCCGGCAAAGAAGTGGGCTCGGACAAAAAACGCCGATCACGCGGCCAAGAAACTTAAATGCGTTGTGTGGGATCTCGACAACACCTTATGGGATGGAGTGCTGGTGGAAGACGGTCCGGACCGGCTGCGGCTTGAAACCCGGCATCGCCGAGATCATCCGCCAACTGGATGAACGCGGCATCCTGCACTCCATCGCCAGCAAGAACAATCCTGAAGACGCGCTGCAGGTGGTCAAGAAATTCCGGCTGGACAACTATTTCCTTTGCCCGCAGATTTCCTGGCAGCCAAAAAGCCATGGCATCAAAGCCATCGCCGAGCAGCTCAACATCGGCCTCGACAGCCTTTTGTTCATCGACGATTCCGCCTTCGAACTAGGTGAAGTCAGCTCCGTTTGTCCCGCAGTGAGGGTTCTGAACGCGACGCACTACCTCGACCTTCCCGAGCGCGAAGAATTTAAAGTGCCGGTTACGGACGAGAGCCGGCAGCGGCGCGAACTCTATCAAGTAGAAGCCGCCCGCCAGAGTGTGGCGCAGAGTTTCGATCACGACTACATGGCATTCCTTCGCCACTGCCAGATACGGCTCACTGTCCGGCCCATGACCGAGGAGAACCTGGAGCGCGTGCACGAATTGACCACGCGCACCAACCAGATGAATTTTTCCGGCAACCGCTATGACCGCGGCGTGCTACGGCAGACTCTATCCAGTCCACATCTGGACACGTTTGTGCTGAACTGCGAAGACCGCTTTGGCAGCTACGGCGTGATCGGATTTTCCATTGTCGATCGCCGCGAGCCGCGCATGACCGACCTCATGTTCAGCTGCCGCATTCAATCGAAGCGCGTGGAACATGCGTTCCTAGCCTGGCTACTCCGGAAATATATTTCCGAAACAAACCGGGATTTTTACGCCAACTACCGGAAAACTCCTCGCAACGCCGCCTCCGGACAGGTGTTCGCCGACCTGGGATTGGAAGAAATAGAAGAACAAGATGGCGTTCTGTCGCTGAGATTCGCGCGAACAACAACCATTTCCGACGACGGCGTCATTGACATCGCGGTTCACGATGGCATGATGGTGACGACAGCATGAGCGTCCGGTCCATACCGGGGGCGATGCGGCGTAAAGTATTATGCTCGCTCTACCGGCGCCCTGCTCTGCTCCGGAACCGGAAGCCGATTGTCTCCTTCACCTTCGACGATTTTCCCCGCACCGCCTATTTGGTGGGCGGTTCTATTCTGGAACGATTCGGCGCTCGAGGTACCTACTACGCAGCTTGCGGACTGATGAATGGTTGCAACGAACTTGGCGAACAATTTCGTTCCGAAGATGTTGATTCCCTGCTCGAAAAAGGTCACGAATTGGCCAGCCACACTTTCGACCATGTTTCGTGCCGGTCGGTTTCCTGCGCCGAGTTCTGCGAGGATGTGAAGAGGGGCAGCGAGGCTGTAGAGGAACTATCCGGCATTCGCTCGGGAAACTTTGCCTATCCCTTTGGACATGTTACGGTCCAGGCCAAATGCGACCTGGCAACGAAGGTATCCAGTGCCAGAAGTATTTTCCCTGGCTGCAATGGACCGGAGGTTGACCTCAATCTTCTGCGGGCCAACAGCCTTTATGGTGATCTTGACGGCGCGAGAAGAGTTGAAGAATTGATTGAGGAGAATGTTCGACTCAACACCTGGCTGATTTTCTATACTCACGATGTGCAGGCGAAACCCTCGGCATTCGGTTGCACTCCCGCTCTATTTGAAGCAGCGGTATCGCATGCGGCTCGCCGTGGATGCCGCATTCTCAGCGTGCAAGAGGGGCTGGAGGAAGCGGGAGTCCAAAATGGGAACCCGAAAGGGCACGTCCGCGAGTATGCGCCCGCCTGATTCCGGCCAATGCCCTTATGTGTTCTTTTTTCGTTCTCTGACCGTGTATACCCTGTCTCTTGGGCTTGCCCGCGTGGCGGCCTTCACAGGGAGACAGGAATGAGTGGCTGCGCATACCCCCAATGGTTCGGGATCACTCGAAACCGTTTAGTTCTTTTGGCTTTTGTTATCGCGATAGGCGCTTCGGCGTTTGCCTGTCCCACGACCGTTCCCAGCGGAGTCACGAACTGCTATTACTTCGATTACGCGGCGGGAAGCGATTCGGCCAATGGCACCACGCAGACCGCTCCCTGGCAACACACTCCAGGAATGGCAAATGCCACCGGCAACGCCGCAGCGCACACTCCGGGACCGGGAGAAGGATGGATTCTGAAGGGCGGCGTCACCGTCGATTATCACGCTTTTCCCATGAACGTCCCGTGGGGAGGCAGCTCCGGCAAGCCTGATTACATTGGCTATGACTCGGCGTGGTACACCGGCAGTTCCTGGGCGCGGCCCATTCTTAACGGCGGCGGCAGCACTGGATATAACACCGCTACGCAATCGCTGATGACCGACAATGCGCACCACGCCAGCTACGTGACCGTCGACAATCTGGAGTTCACCGGAATCTACTTTGGATCCGCATGCAGCACCAGCGGACCCTACACCTGCGGCGCCGTCAGCCAGTACGGCTACTCCGGTACCGACGTCAGTTGGGAAATAAAGAACGTCTACGTCCACGGCTGGTCGCACTGTTCATTCTCCGGCGCCTGCAGCGATCCCGGAAACGAAGCCAGCTTCCTCTGGGTGAAACAGGATATCGGCTCCAGCATTCACGATAGCGCGATCGACGGCTCCGACTCCTCGCAGGACTGCTGCAACGCGGCCGCGGCCTGGAACGAATACAACCTTTACATCTCTTACGTGGATAATGCGGTGTTTGGCGAAATCAATTTCTTTCACGATAGCGTCATCACCAACATGGTGCCGCCGTCGAACGCGGTTCACGGCAACTGCATCCACCTGTTCGGCAGCTCAAATATCACCGAACTCATTTACAACAACTACATCACCTGCCTCAACACCGGAACCGGCGATGAGATGTTTCTGGTGGAAGAAGACTTCGCGACCGTCTACGGCTTCAACAACGTGCTGGTGAAAGACGGCCACGGAACCATGTTCGAACTGGGACAAAACAACGGCGGCGGCGGGAACTACACGTTCTTCAACAACACCGCCGAATGCGGTACCGATGCGACGCCCAGCGGCAATTGCGTGACCGGCAAGAATGGAACGCCCACGGTGGTGGTCTCCAATAATTTCTTTATCAGCAGCGGAAATCCCATCAATAAAGAGTCCGGCTCCTCCTGGGCGATCACCGAACCCTCGCCGCTGCTATCGGTCGCGTGCTCCAGCGGAAGTCATTCGAACTTTGGCGGCGGACTGGTCTGCGCTCCGGTCGGCACCGGCAACGGTACAGGAAACTTAAATATCAACCAGAACTATCCTTTTGCGCCGCTCGACGCCACAGCCGCGGCCGCGATCGGAAGCGCTCCGGGAAACTATGCGCTCTGTCAAACCATTCAAAACATAAACGCGGCCGCAGGACAGGCTTGCCTTTCGGACACCACGCTCGGAGTCGCCTATGACACCGGCAGCCACACCGTTAGCTATCCCGCGCGTACCCCTATTGCGCACGCCAGCTCCGGTTCGTGGGAGAATGGCGCTTACGAAGCTGGTCAGGGCCCACCCAGTCCTCCCACTGGCTTATCGGCAATCGTAAACTAACTTCGCTTTCTTACTCCTGTGCGAGCTTAGGTTTTTGTCAGGCGGTTTCAATCGGCGCCAGACCAAATCGTAATTGTCAATCATTTCCCCCGGTTGTCGCTGCCGTGCGGCGAGTCACTTCTGCCCGGCTAAATCTTCACTGGCTTCGGCCCTTAGAAAACAATCAATCATGGATTTCCCAATTCCCAGCATTCGCCGCCTCGCCGACGATGAGGACCCCACTTCGTTGTCGAACAAACTTCGCGCCCGCCGTTTCCGTCACTTCGAGACCCTGGCTGCATCTTTGCCACGGCCGTTGCGAATTCTAGATGTCGGCGGCACCAACGACTTCTGGGAAAAGCGGGGCTGGGTCGGGCGCTCCGGCGTCCAGATCTTCAGCCTCAATCTGTCTCCGGAAAAACAGCGCCACGAAAATATCGTTCCACTCGCCGGCAACGCCGCCGATCTCTCGCAGTTCGGCAATGACAGCTTCGACATCGCCTTCAGCAACTCGGTGATCGAGCACCTGTTCACTTTCGACACCCAGCGCCGCATGGCATCCGAGATTCGGCGGGTGGGCAAGGCATTCTGGGTGCAGACCCCCAACTTCTGGTTTCCCATGGAGCCCCACTTTCAGGTTCCCGGCTGGCAGTGGATGCCGCTCGATTTGCGCATCGCCATCATTCGGCGCTGGCGCTGCGGCTGGCGCGGCCCCTGCTCCGACCGAACGGCAGCCCGCAGGCTGGTGGAAGAAGTGCGGCTGCTTAGCCGGAATGCGCTCGAAGCCATCTTTCCTGGAGCTACCCTCATTCCCGAGCGCTTCTGCGGGCTGGTGAAATCCTGGACAGTAGTCGGCGGATTTCCTGCCAGCCACGCACATTCGCAGAGGACATTCGCCGCCAGGGCCTGACATGGGACCGGATCACCTGAAATTCGGAGGCGGGGTAACCGAAACCGTCCTCAACCCGGCGGTGCTGATTCTGGTTCTGATCGCCGGAGTGCTGATCTGCGTCTGGCCACGAAAGAAAGCGATTGTCGCGTTTCTGGCGGCCTCGATCCTGGTTCCCATGGATCAGGTTCTGCTGATCGGACCGGCGCATTTCCCCATGCTGCGCCTTCTGGTCCTGTTCGGAATCATTCGCATGGTCCGCGAGATGCGTTCTTCGAAGCGGCGGATTTTTGCCGGAGGGATCAACAAGATCGACATCGCATTCATCCTCTTCACCCTGGTTACCGCCGCGAACGGAGTGCTGCTGTTCCAGGAATCCGGCGCGGCCGTTTATCAATTGGGCGTGATCTACACCAGCTTTGGCGTTTACTTTCTGCTGCGCTCTTTGATCCGCGACGAACAGGATGTCATTCGTACCATTCAAACTTTCGCCGGAATTTCCATAATCATTGCCGCAATCATGATCTATGAGCGTATATCGGGCCATAACCCTTACGCGTTGCTGGGCGGGGCGAACGCGGCGGCCTATGCCAATCTCATGGCGCGCGACGATAAGTTCCGCGCTATCGGCTGTTTCTCCCATCCCATCCTGGCTGGAACCTTTGGTGCCATTCTCGTTCCGCTGTTTATTGGCCTGTGGTGGAAGGCAAAGAAATATCGCGCAATTGCGGTCGTGGGCATCCTCTCCTCGACTGTAATGACCATCACCTGCAACTCCAGTACTCCGGTTCTTGGCTACGCGGCAGGCGTGCTGGCTCTCTGCCTGTGGCCGTTGCGCCGGCGGATGCGCCTTGTCCGCTGGGGAATTCTGCTGACGGTCATCTCTCTTCATCTGGTGATGAAGGCGCCGGTCTGGCATCTGATCGCCCGCATCGACGTCACCGGCGGCTCTTCCTCCTGGCATCGCTTCATGCTGGTCGATCAGTGCATCCGTCATTTTGGAGACTGGTGGCTGGTGGGAGTCAAAGACACCAGCGCCTGGGGCTGGGATATGTGGGACACGGCCAATGAATATGTCGGCACCTGCGAAAATTCCGGGCTGATTCCCTTCCTTTTGTTATTGGCCATTTTGATTTATGGATTCAAATACCTGGGCCGGGCTCGGCGCGCGCTAGCAAAAGACAAAAAGAAAGCGCTTTTTATCTGGGCTCTGGGAGCGGCGCTGTTTGCCAATGTTGTCGCGTTCCTCGGCATCTCGTATTTCGATCAGACTATCGTCGCTTGGTACGGTCTATTGGCGCTGATTTCCGCCACGGTGGCCCTGCCTCGCACGCAAGAGGCTGGCATGGCATTGCCGCTGCGTCAGTCGTGGAATTCAGTTATCGCAAGCCCGCAGCTTGTACCGGCGTCCGTCGGCGAAAGAACCGCATCCGAGGAAATATTTTGAGCGTCAACGCACAAGCTTCGATGGAGCGCCCTCTGCGCATCGCATTCTTAACTTCCGAGTACCCCACGGAGACTTATAGCGGTGGCATCGGCTCCTACGTGAGGCAGATGGCGCAGTCGCTCACCGAGTTGGGACATTCAGTTTTTGTTCTGCTGGCCGTACCCGCGGGAGACGGCATGACTTGGGACCGCGCGGTTCCCGTTCATCGCGTACCGTTATCTTCTTTTGCTTCCCGGTTTCCGGAGCCGCTGGCGAAATCTTCTAGCTTGATCTTTGCCCGGCGATTGGCGGCGGTTGCGAAGAAGCTCAACCTTGATGTGCTGGAGGCGCCCGAGTTTGGCGCCCTGACGGCTTTTTTTGATCTGGTGAAGCCAGCCGAACTGCACGTAGTGGTAAGGCTGCACACCTGTTCCGCAATCTGCCGTTCTCTGGCGAACTTTCGTTCCACATCCCTCCGGCACAGGATTGCACACACGCTACAAGATTGGCTGGAACGGCGAGCTATCAACTCGGCCAACTCGGTCACGGCAATTTCGCAAGCCACAGTGAACCTCACCAAAAAGATGTTGCGAGTCGCGCGTAATGACTTCAATGTGACCCCCAATCCGGTGAATGAATTGTTTTTCTCTGTAACGGAAACGGCCTCCAGCGTCAGCGAGCCTCTAGTGCTTTTCGCCGGAAGGCTGGAATGGAGAAAAGGTCCGGATATTCTCATGAAAGCTCTGCCCGCGCTTCTCGATCAGTATCCCAACACGCGATTTTGCCTCGCTGGCGGCGACACCAACACCGCGCCTGGCGGAAACTCCGGACTCGCGTATCTCTCGTCCTTAATTCCCGAACGCGCGCGGGCAAGAATCGAATTCGCGGGATTTCTCGAACCTCAGCAACTCCTGGATAAGTATCGTGAGGCCACGGTCTGCGTTTTTCCCTCGCGCTGGGAGGGATTTGGCCTGGTCGCCGCCGAGGCCATGGCTTGCGGAAAAGCGGTCGTCGTCTCCGACACCCCCGGCTTTCGCGAGCTGATCTCCGAAGGCGTTACTGGACTCTTCGCCAAAGGCGAAGATCCGCAAGGCCTCGCCTTCGCCATCAGCGTGTTGCTGAGTGACGCCCATCTTCGCGCAACTCTGGGCGCAGCTGCCCGTCAGGATATGAGCGCGCGCTTTCGCGGCCGCACCGTCGGACAGTCGATCCTAGATGTTTACCGGAAGGCCATAGCGGTCGCTTGATTCGCTCTCGCTCTAACTTCGCTCTCACTCTGGTATGACTGTCATCGAACAATTGATTCCGCAAGCGGCAGGCTGCTCCGAGCCGATCTGTCACAGCAAGTCGTCCACGCCTACTCCAAGCCATCGCCGACAGCATGGACCGCTCAAAAATATTTTATTCAGCGGTGCGCGCCTAGTCGTCAGTGCCGGGGCTACCATCTGCGTCTCCGCCATCATGGCGCGCACACTAGGTCCGCAAAATATGGGGGTCTACAGCTACGCTATGTGGATTGTCGGCACCCTGGGAATCCTCGCGAATATCGGCCTGCCTGCGGCGCTGACGAAATACGTTTCCGAATTCATGGGAAGCGGCGACACCTCGACTGCCGTCCGCATTGGCAAGCGCCTGTTGCGCACCCAACTTATCGTTGGATTGGGCGTAGCCGGACTTACCGCCTCCCTATGTTTTTTCCACACACCCTACCGCAGCATCATCGTTCTTGCCGCGGTAATGATTCTGCTGCAAGCCCTGCAACAGGGCTTCCTGGCGGCGCTCGCCGGAGTGCAACGCTTCGACAGAATCGCCTGGATCAGCCTTTACGCCGCCATTGCTCAAGTTGCCTCCGTCGGTATCGCCGCCCTCCTCCATGCCGGAGTCATGGGAATGTTGTGGGCCACACTGGCGGGCCTGACCCTTGGAACCTGGCTAGCCTATCGTGCAGTCCATCGGCTCCTGCTCACGCTGCCAGTAACTCCGTCGCTTTCGGCGCCCGCAACTCGCGACATATTTCTCCGGATCAGGAAATTTTCTATCACCATTTCCTACATTCTTTTACTCGACACGATCGTTTGGCAGCGCTCCGAAGTTCTTTTTCTCAAGTGGTATTCCACGCTGCCGCAAATTGCCTTCTATACGCTCGCTTTTTCTATCGCCACGAAACTCAGCGAAGTCTCCGGAACATTTTCCAGCACGCTGCTGCCGCTCTACTCCGAAAGCTTCGGCCGCAACGGTTTAAAAGATCTTGGCCAGGTCTACGTGAAGGCTTTGAAATATTTACAGATGGTAATGGTCTTCCCATGCCTGCTGGCTGCGGCAATCTGCAAACCGCTGGTTGAATTGCTCTACGGATCGAGTTACACCCCGGTCGTTCTGCCTTTGCAGTTGCTTCTCGTAAGCCTCGCCGTCACCAGCATCGGCGTCGTCGGCTCTCCTCTTCTCGTGGGAACCGAGAAACAAAGTTTCATTGCCAAGTACGGCACCTTCGTCGCCGTGCTGAATATCGCGATGGATCTGGTTCTCATTCCGCGTCACGGCGCGCTTGGCGCTGCTATCGCCAACTGTACCGCGCAGATCGTCGGCGTCCTGGGAGGCACAATCTATGTCATTCGCTACGCCCGGACAAAATTTCCCTGGAGAACCACCGCCACAATTTATTTCGCTGCCGCCGTCTCCGCGCTTCCGGCCGCGTACTGTTTCTCGCAGGCGCAAACGGGAATCGTCCTACGCGCGTTGTCGACTGCAATCGGCGGCGTTCTCTATCTGGGACTTCTCATTTCTGCCGGAGAACTGGGCGAGCACGATTTCAATTCCTTGAAGGAAGTTTTCTTGTCGAAGGTTCGCCACGCAAAACTAGTGGAGGCCGGCGGCGCCCTCTAGCGCTCACCGCTAATTCTTAATCGTGGATACCCGATTGAACCGGCAACCGAAAGTAAGCGTGCTGATGCCATCGTTCAACTATGCGCGCTACCTGCCTACCTCCATCGAAAGTGTGCTTTCGCAGTCGTACTCCGAACTCGAGCTGATCATCACCGACGATTGCTCCACCGACGATTCCCGCGAAATCGTCGAACGCTGGCATCGGCTGGATCGTCGCGTCGTGCCCGTTTTTCACGACGTAAATCACGGCTTAGCCCGGGCACGAAACAGCGGCCTGAAAGTTAGCTCCGGAGACTTCATAGCGCTCTGCGATGCCGACGATGTTTGGCTTCCGGAGAAGCTGAAGACACAAATAGAGTGTTTCCGCGAGGACCCCAGAGTGGGAGTGGTGCACTCCGACAGCGCCATCATCGATGGCCACGGCAACCTCACCGGACAAAGATTCAGCTCGCTACTCCATCGCAAAGGGCAGATCACCTCCGGCAATCTGTTTGAAGTGTTATGCGAACGAAACTTTCTTTGTGTCCCCACCGTGATCCTGCGGCGCGAGGCCATCGAGTATGCCGGAGGCTTTGAAGAAAATCTGCGCTCGCTCGAAGACTGGGTGTGCTGGACCAAAGTCTCAAGAAAATATCCCTTTCATTACGTCGACGACACTCTGGTGCAATATCGAATTCACGGCGCGGGCCTTTCCAGCAATCCGAAAGGCATGGCCTCGAACCGGGTCAAGGCTTTCCGTTTTCTGCTTGATTCGTTCTCCGATCTTCCCGCGCAACTGCGCTCGAAAATGCTTTACTCCCTTGGAGTCAGCCACCTTGAAACCAGCGAATCGCGCGACGCCTTCCGCGCCTTCGTTGGCTCCATACGAGCCAATCCGGCAGCCCTGCGCAGCTGGGCGCGCTGCTGCCAATCGTTACTTAGCTGAGAAATGTTGCTGAGCCGCACCGCCACTCTTACACGACAACAATGATTTCCATCATCATCCCGGCGCACAACGAGGCTTCCGTAATCGCCCGTACCCTGCAAGCGATTACTGCGGGCGCGAACTCGGGGGAACTGGAAGTGATCGTCGTCTGCAACGGATGCAACGACGGCACCGCCGACGACGCGCGCCGCTTTGGTCCCCTCGTGCGAGTCATCGAAACCAACATCGCCAGCAAGACTCACGCCCTCAATCTTGGCGACGAAGCCGCGCAGGGTTTTCCACGCATTTACGCCGATGCCGACATCGTCATCGCCATTGACGCGATTCGCGCCCTGGCGCGCCGTCTTGAACAGGGAGACATTCACGCCGCCGCTCCCACGCCAACCTTCGATCTCGACCGATCTTCGTGGGCTGTGTGTGCGTGTTATGAAATTCGCTCTCTGCTTCCCTCGGCGCAGGAAGGCATTGGGGGCTCCGGCGTTTACGCACTATCGGAAGCAGGCCGCGCCCGCTTTTGTGAGTTCCCAGCAGTCACCGCCGACGATGGTTACGTCCGCATCCTCTTTCAAACCCACGAGCGACAGACTCTCGCATCCGTGCACTCGACCGTGTTTCCACCGCACACCCTCAAAGATTTGATCGCAACCAAAACCCGGGCTCATTACGGCTCGTTTGAATTGGCGTTTCTGTTTCCGGGTCTCTGGAAAAACCGGGGCGAAAGCAACAACAACTCCCTACTCCATTTATTCAAAGACCCGCGCCGATGGGCCAAGCTCGCGGTCTATTGTCTGGTCACCGTCATCGCCAAGCGCCGCGCCCAAAATCGTCTGCGCCTCGGAAACAAAGGCTGGGAGCGGGACAACACCTCGCGAGCGACCGCCTAACATGCAAAAAACCCTATCATGCGAAAGACAATGACAACGGCCCTGGCGGCCACTATCGGACTGGCGGGTTCCGCAGTGTATTTTTCGCCCTGGTTTTGGCGCCAGTACCGCATGCATCGCATCCGAAAAAAATTGATCGAGAACCGCATCCTCGCCCTGACTTACGACGACGGTCCCAGCGGCACTTTGACTCCGCAAGTCCTCGATCTGCTCCGCGACCGCGGTGCTCATGCCACTTTCTTTATGCTGGGCCAACATGCGCAGCAACATCCTGACATCGTCGACCGCGTCCTTCAGGAAGGTCACGACGTGGGCTGCCACTCCGACCAACATCTTCATGCCTGGAAATCAGTGCCATGGGAAGCCATTGCCGACATCGATGCCGGATACGAGCGCCTTTCTTCGTGGTGCGATCCGAACGGAATGTTTCGTCCTCCGTACGGCAAAATGACACTGCCAACCTATTGGTCGATCCGCCGCCGGGGCGCTTCCGTGTGGTGGTGGACCATCGATTCCGGTGACACCCACACCACCCTGCCCAGAGCGAGCCAGATCGCGGACCGCCTTCGCCGCGAAGGCGGAGGCATCGTTCTCATGCACGATCTCGACCGCACCCAGCCGCGCAACGATTTTGTCCTGGAACTAACTTCAACACTGATCGACGTTGCCAAACGGGAATCCCTCCAGATCAAGCCGCTGAGGGACTTATGCCAGTAAAACAAGCTCAACCTCGCAACAAGGTCCTGGCAGTGGCATCCAGCGGCGGACACTGGGTTCAATTGCGGCGAGTTATTCCGGCCTTTGAGAATTCCGAGGTTGTCTATGTCACCGTGCTGGAATCGTATCGGTCACAGGTACCTGAAAATAAATTCTATTCCGTGAATGACGCCACCCGCTGGAACAAGCTGGCGCTGTTGCTGCTGGCCCTCCGGTTGGCATGGATCATCGCGATCGAACGGCCAGATGTTGTCATCTCGACCGGCGCCGCTCCCGGATATTTCGCCATGCTGCTGGGACGCTGGTTCGGCGCAAAAACCATTTGGATCGACAGCATGGCCAACATCGAAGAACTGTCCATGTCCGGAGCGCGCGCCGGCAAATATGCCGACCTGTGGCTGACGCAATGGCCGCACCTCGCCCGGGCCGAAGGCCCTCAGTACGGAGGATCGGTCTTATGATCTTCGTCACTGTCGGGTCCCAGGAGCCCTTCGATCGCCTGATTCGCGCAGTCGACGAATGGGCTGCTTCACGCTCTCGCACGGATGTCTTAGCCCAGATCGCGAGCTCCGATTTTGAGCCGAGGCACATCAAGTTCACTCGCTTCATCGAGCCGGCGGAGTTCAATCGTGTGATGCAGGAAACTCGCCTGATCGTCGCTCACGCGGGCATGGGATCGATTATCTCCGCCCTCGAACTTGGCAAGCCCATCGTGGTCATGCCCCGGCGCGCGGAATTTCGCGAAACACGTAACGATCATCAGGTAGCAACCGCCGAACGCTTCGGAGCGCAAGGCCGCATCCTTGTGGCCGCCAACGAACACGATCTGCCGGAAAAACTGGATCGCGCTCTCACTCTGGGCGACTCCACCAGAATTCCGACCCAGGCTTCCCCTCGCCTGATCGCGACCATTCGCAGTTTTCTCCACGGCCCCGCCTCCGCACTCGACCCGCTGGCCTCGGCCAGAGAGAATCGAGGGGAGGAGACAAATTCTGCCTATGTTAAGGCTTTTACAGTTGCAAAGCAGCCTTGATCGAACAGCAAGACTGACGCGGAATGATCGACTCAAAATGATCCACGCAAAAGCTCGGCATATACGCAATTCAACTTCCTAATCCATTGATGGAGTAGCACTTGCGTGCTACTTTCACTGGCACTTTCCGGCTTACTTCGAGCGCCGTGCAATGCTATGATCTTCCTAGATTTCTTCCCCCTTTCTCTCTCCCCTAAGGCAGTCTGTGGCGGTTTTTTCGGAACGCAAAACTAAATCATCGAGAGAGTTTTTCATAAACCTATGCTGGAAACTGCGATCATTGGCGCGGGTCCTTATGGACTTTCCATTGCTGCCCACTTCCGCCGCCGCGGAATACCCTTCCGCATCTTCGGCCGTGTAATGGACAGCTGGCGGGCGCACATGCCCAAAGGCATGTGCCTTAAATCGGACGGCTTCGCTTCAAACATTTCCGATGGCGAAGGCGAATTTACCCTCGCCCAGTTTTGCGCCGAGCGCGGCATCGAATACTCCGATTCTGGAATTCCGGTGCGCCTCGATACTTTCAGCGCCTACGGGCTGGCGTTTAAAGACCGCATGGTGCCCAAACTCGAAAACAACCTCGTCACCTGCATCGATCGCATTGTCGATGGTTATCGCCTCGCACTCGATAGCGGCGAAATCTTCACCGCGCGCCGGGTTGTGCTCGCCGTCGGCATCACGCACTTCGAATACACGCCTCCCAATCTTTCCGGACTTCCACCGGAGCTTGTCTCTCACAGCTTCCGTCATCACGATCTGGAACCATTCCGTGGCCGCGATGTCGTCGTCATCGGCGGCGGCTCCTCGGCCACCGATCTTGCCGGCCTCCTTCACGAAGCCGGAGTGAATGTTCAACTGGTCTCTCGCCGGACTTCACTTAAATTTCACGGCGCTCCGCAAATCGGCAAGCCGCGTTCGTGGTGGCAGCAGCTTCAGCGCCCGCAATCGGGCATTGGCCCCGGATGGCGCTTGCGCTTCTTCGCCGACGCGCCCATGGTATTTCATCACCTGCCCGAAAGCCTTCGCCTTGAGGCGGTTCGCCGCGTCCTGGGACCCTCGGGAGCGTGGTTCGTCAAAGATAAAGTTATCGGACGGGTCCCCTTGCATTTGGGATGCACAACGCAGCGTGCCGAGATTCATAACGGCCGAGTGCGCCTTCAACTTCGTTCCGACGATGGCAGCGAACGGGAACTTCTCGCCGATCACGTCATCGCCGCCACCGGGTACAAAGTCAGTCTGGATCGCCTGCAATTTCTTAGCTCCGACATTCGCTCGAAACTCAAGCTGGTCGCGGGATCACCGGCACTCTCCACTGGTTTCGAGTCATCCCTGCCCGGTCTCTATTTTGCGGGCATCACCGCAGCCAACAGCTTTGGTCCGGTCATGCGCTTCGCCTTCGGCGCCGCCTTTGCCGCTCGCACCATTACTCGCTCCATATCCAAATCGCGGCACGTTTCCGCGCCAGTTTCCCCCGCTGGCCGTCACGAACTTCACGAAATAAAAGTCCCACAGAAGCCAGAAAACACAACGCGCGAAAAAGCCGGTGCGGCTTCCCAAGGTTCTTCGCGGTAGATAGAACTGCTTATGAAGCCCGAGACCTTAGCCATCCACGCCGGCTATGACGGTGATCCCACCAACCATGCCGTCGCCGTGCCCATTTATCAGACGGTGGCCTTCGAATTCGATAGCGCCGAGCACGGCGCCGCTCTGTTCAATCTGGAAGTCCCGGGAAACATTTACACTCGCATCGGCAATCCCACCAACACGGTCTTGGAAAAACGCGTGGCCGCGCTCGAGGGAGGAGTAGAGGCGCTCAGCGTCAGCTCCGGAATGGCTGCTATCGAGTATTCGCTCATCAACATTGCCGAGCAGGGCAACAACATCGTCTCCACGCCACAACTCTACGGCGCTACTTACACCCTACTCGCGCATATCTTTCCCAAGCGCGGGATCGAGGGTCGCTTTGCCAAAACCGATCACCCCGATGACATCGCAAAACTGATCGACGAAAACACGCGCGCGGTCTACTGCGAAAGCGTAGGCAATCCTGCGGGAAACGTCGCCGATATCGAGGGTCTGGCCCGCGTCGCGCACAAACATGGAGTTCCATTGGTCGTCGACAACACTGTTGCGACCCCGATTTTACTGCGGCCCTTCGAACACGGCGCCGACATCGTCGTCCATTCCATGACGAAATTTATGGGAGGCCACGGCACCACATTGGGCGGAATGATCGTCGACAGCGGCAAGTTTCCCTGGCGTCGGCATGCCAAGAAGTTCTACATGTTCAACCAGCCCGAGATTGCCTATCACGGCGTGGTCTACGTCGATCAATTCGGCGATGCCGCTTATGTGGCGCGGTGCCGCACTGTATGCCAGCGCAATACCGGTGCGACCTTATCTCCCTTCAACGGGTTCCTCTTATTGCAGGGCATCGAAACCATGGCGCTTCGCGTCGAGCGCCATGTGGAGAACGCTCGCCAGGTCGCAGAATTCCTGCGCGCCCATGCCGCAGTCGAATGGGTCAACTACGCCGGATTTCCCGACAGCCCTCTGTATCCCATGGCGCAACGCTATCTCGGCTCGCGGCGCTGCTCTCTGCTTACCTTCGGAGTGAAAGGTGGCTTCGAGGCCGGGACGAAATGTTTTAACGCGCTCAAACTTTTCAAAAGAATGGTCAACATGGGTGACGCAAAGTCTTTGTCCTGTCACCCTGCATCCACCACCCATCGCCAGTTGACGCCCGAAGAACAGTGCAAGGTCGGGGTCACTCCGGAAATGATTCGCTTAAGCGTGGGCATTGAACATATCGACGATATTCTTGCCGACCTCTCCCAGGCACTGGACAAGGCCACGAAATGATTCGTGAGATGACGAACGAAAATTTGGGAGGTGCGCCATGCCGCTTCTGATGAATGGAAGCCCGGTTCCACCGCGCTGGGCGGAGAAGATCGCTGTCCGCGCCGAACGCGCGAATAGCCGGCACAATTTCAGCGAAGACTGCGTCAGAATCGCGCTAGTCAACAACATGCCCGACGCCGCGCTGGAAGATACCGAAACGCAGTTCATGGATCTTCTCGACGCCGCCTCCGGCGATATTCCCGTTCGCCTTAAGCTTTACTCCCTACCGCTCGTGCCGCGTGGCGCCCGAGGCGCACTGCATTTAAGCAGCTTCTATCACGGGATCGACGATCTTTGGGATAACCGCTTTGACGCTATCATTGTCACCGGCACCGAACCCCGCCAGCCTTCTCTGCGCCTGGAACCTTATTGGCACATCTTGACCGACGTTCTCGATTGGGCCGAGTCGAGCACAGCGTCCACCGTTTTATCCTGCCTGGCGGCCCACGCCGGCGTATTGCACAGCGACGGCATTCAGCGCCGCCCGCTGAGCGACAAACAATTTGGAGTTTTTGAGTCCACCAGCATTCGCAGCCACGAACTTACAAAGAATGCCGCACGGCCTATCCGTTTTCCACACTCCCGCTGGAACGAAGTACCCGAGGACTCACTCACCTCTTGCGGTTACTCCGTTCTCACCAAGTCAACCCAGGCCGGTGTGGATTTGTTCGTGAAGCAGAGGAAGCAAAGCCTCTTCGTCCATTTTCAGGGCCATCCGGAATATGGAACGCGCACCCTGTTGAAAGAATATCGCCGCGACATCAAACGATTTCTGCGCCAGGAACGAGAAACTTATCCCAATCTTCCTCACGGATACTTCACTCCCATCGCGGCGAATCTGTTAGCCGAATTCAAACAGATCGTACTCGCTCATCCCCGTGATGAGCAGATGGTCTTCTTTCCGGAAGCCTTGGTCACCGAATCTCTACAAAACACCTGGCAATCGTCGGCAGTCTCCGTGTATCGCAACTGGCTCCATTATCTGCTCGCAAAGAAAAACGAGAAATCGACATTTGCCGCCATGTCTCGGATAGAACCTGTCCAATCAACCTTGGCCGAAAGCGAAAGAGCCTAAACTACGAAGCCACATTCCATGGAATCCTTCGAGAAACAAATTGCCGGCGCGATCCTGAACCTGATCCGCTCTCGCCGCGCAGCGTCGTCTGCGGATCTCAGCGCAACAAACGCTTCAGGTCCAATCGCTCCCGCCAAAATTCGAGAAGCTCGATTTTCGGACTTCGCCGCTGTCGCCCGCCTCAAGCAACGGGGAGGCCTCAACCCCGACTCCTACGAAAACTGGCAGCGCCTCTGGCAGCGCAACCCAGCTTTGCTGTGTCACGAAGTGGAACGGCCCATCGGCTGGGTTTTGGAAGCAGACGGAGCACTCGTCGGTTATCTAGGCAACATCTCTTTGAGTTATCGCTACGGCGATAAGACGCTTAGCGCCGTCACCGCGCATGGATTGGTCGTCGATCCACCATACCGCGCTATGGGCTTGACCTTGGTCGCGGCTTACTTCCGCCAGAAATCCGTCGACCTCTTCATATCCACCACGGCGATCGAAGCCGTCGGCAAGATCGCGCTCGCGTTCAAGTCTTCTCCACTACCACAGCCCGACTATGACACCGCGCTATTCTGGGTTCTGCGGCCCTACGGTTTTGCCCGCGCACTCATGAACAAGCTGAAAGCCGGACCCGCGCTTTCGCAGATTGGCAGTATGCTGACGTCGCTGGCAGTCGGGGCCGACAAAATCCGAAGACGATGGCCCAGCCATATTTCGAGTTCTCTCACGATCAGCGAAATCGGCCTTCATGAAATTGGAGGCGAATTCCAGACCTTTTGGACGGAAAAACAAAAAGAAAGCTGCCGCCTGCTCGCCGACCGCAGTCCGGCCGCGCTCCGCTGGCATTTCGAGATTCCTGGCGATCGAGGATCGGCGAATGTGCTCCGCTGCTATAAGGGCTCAGATCTCGTCGGCTACACCGTCGTTCGCAACGATACGAATACAGAAAACGGTCTGCGGACTTCGATCATCGCCGACCTGGTCGCCAAGGATGATGACTCAGATGTGGTCCAAACCTTGTTGGGCGCGGCCTATCAGCGGGCAAAGAAAACAGGTAGCCACACTTTTGAAGTATTAGGTTTCCCGTCCAGCATTCGGCAGGTAGCAACGGCATGGAATCCCTATCGGCGGAAATATCCGGCCTGCCCTTTCTTTTACAAAGCGGCTAACCCGGAATTGCACAAAACATTGTCAGACGCGACCGTCTGGTACCCCTCTCCCTACGACGGAGACGCCACGCTCATACGCCCGTCTTACGCAACTACTGCTCCGCGCGCGGAAAATTCCGTGCAGGATTCTCGCGACACGAATGACAATCTTCCTCCCGCGGTTCTCGAACCGGAACACAGCGAGGTGTTTTAGCACCTATGATCGAAACCATCCAATTCACCCAGACCGCCGACATCGAACGCGAAATTTGCCGCTTTCTCGTCGCCCACTTCCTCTCCGGACGCGCTGAAAATCTTCGCGCCGATGGTTCCCTGCTCGGCAATGTCATCGATTCCTTAGGAGTGCTCGACCTCGTCACCTATCTTCAAGATCAGTTCAAGATTACCGTCGAGGACGAGGACGTAATTCCCGGCAACCTCGACACCATCAATAATCTGGTTGCGTTCGTCACGAGAAAGCTCGACAGGAATGCCTGAGGCCACTTCATCGGTTCGCTGCATTTCCGATACCGCCCGTTGGGTGGCCTATTTTCGAGCCCGCGAGAGCGAACGCCCAGACGCGTTGTTTCGCGACCCCTACGCTGAGCGTCTCGCCGGCGAGCGCGGCTTTCACATCGCCAACACGCTTCCCGAGGGCAATAAACACGAGTGGGCGTGGGTCGCGCGTACTTACCTTTTTGATAAATTTCTGGCCGCCGAGATCCTAAATGGCGCGGACTTTGTCGTGAACCTCGCAGCCGGCCTCGATGCCCGTCCTTATCGCATGGACTTATCCACCTCACTTCACTGGGTGGAAGTCGACCTACCAGAAATTATCGCCTACAAAAACGAAATGCTCGCTGGCGAGACCCCGCGATGCCATCTCGATCGCATCTCCCTTGATTTATCCGATGTCTCAGCGCGCCGCAGTCTCTTCGCCGATTTGCAACGCCGCGCCAGGAAGATCGTCGTTCTCACCGAAGGCCTCCTCATCTATTTCACC
Source organism: uncultured Acidobacteriaceae bacterium (assembly GCA_963818235.1). GTDB lineage: Bacteria > Acidobacteriota > Terriglobia > Terriglobales > Acidobacteriaceae > Sulfotelmatobacter. The sequence goes on along the minus strand of CAWFRI010000001.1, from coordinate 2,312,870 downwards.
GCCGAGGAAGTTGGTTCGTTCGCCCGCGACCTCGCCGCCGGCGACCACTTTGCCAGTTGGATTATCGACCTCACTTCGCCTGGTCAATTGAAGTTGATGCAGCATACTTCCGGTACACAGCTCAGCGACGCCGGAGCTACCTTCAGGTTCGGCCCACCCGAAGGCCCCAAGTTTTTTGTGCCGCACGGCTGGATGCCAAAAGACGTTCGAGGCCTTTTGCAAACCGCCGCGCAATTCAACCGTTCGCCCAGGGGATTGCTTCCCGTCGTATTGGATTCGGATTGGAATCCCGGAAACTTTCCCTGGACCGGCGTTTGCCTACTCACCAGAACGTAAATCTTCCCGCACTCATGGCGGAACAGAATCCATCTCGCGATCTGTCAGACGCCTTATCCGTGCTTCCCTCGCGCATCAGCGATGTGGTGAATCCTTGGGCGGAATATTCGCCCGATCGTCCCGCCTTGGCGGAGGCCTCCGGCGCCTGGACCTACGGGCAACTAGCCGCGGCCATTTCACAAGTGCAAACACAGCTGACAAAAAAGGGCATCCGTCCCGGCGACCGCGTAATGATCGTTGGCGAAAACTGCCGCGAGTTCATCGCACTACTCCTGGCTGCGGCGGCGCTCGATGCGTGGCCCGTACTCGTGAATGCTCGCCTCTCAGCACGAGAGATCGATGAGATACGAGAACACTGTGGCGCACGCATCGTGCTCTTCACCACCAGCGTCTCACCGCACGCTACCGAATATGCCAGGCAATACAATGCTGTAGCCGAAGAAATCGACGAACTAGGCTCTATCTTCGTTGGTCCAATCAACCGGAACGTCCAGCCGGAGCCTCTCGACCCGAACACTTCCGACCGCGTCGCCGCCCTGATCTACACGTCCGGAACCACGGGACTACCCAAGGGCGTAATGCTGAGTCATCGCAATCTTTTATTTCTTGCCGCCGGCTCGGCAAGAATCCGTTCGCTAACTCCCGACGACCGCCTCTACGGAATCCTGCCTATGTCCCACGCCGTCGGCCTTTCCGTGGTTCTTCTCGGCTCGCTGCTCAGCGGGGCATCGATTTACCTGTCGCCTCGTTTCGATCCCATGAATGCGCGCGTGACCATCGACAAAGAGCAGATCACGGTTCTGCTGGGCGCTCCCGCCACCTTCACGCAATTCCTGCAATATGCAAAGTTAAGGGGCGTCCAGTCCCTCAATTTTCCCGCGCTGCGTATTATTTCTTCTTCCGGCGCTCAACTGCACGCTTCCGCAAAGTCAGGCATTGAAAATCTTTTCGGAATGACACTCCACAACGGATACGGAGTAACGGAGTGCTCCCCTACCATCGCGCAGACGCGCATCGAATCCCCGCGCAGCGATACGTCCATCGGTCCGCCGTTTCCAGGGGTGGAAATTAAATTAGTCGGGGCAGATCGCAAGCCCGTAGCTGCTGGGGAAGCCGGTGAACTATGGGTGCGTGGTCCCAACATTATGAAGGGATACTATCGCGCCCCGGAAGAGACCTCGGCGGCCGTCGATGCCGAGGGATGGTTCAACACTCGTGACCTCGCGCGCTTCGAGGATGGCAATCTCTTTATCGTTGGCCGCACCAAAGATTTGATCGTCCACCGCGGCTTCAACGTCTATCCTGCGGAAGTCGAAGCCATCTTGAATGCCCATCCCGCGATAGCGCAGTCTGCTGTGCTTGGAAGATCCATCGACGGCGACGAAGAAGTCATCGCCTTCGTTCAGCCTTTGCCAAACTCTTCGCTGACTATCCCGGAAGTCGCGGAACACGCCGCTCGCCATCTTGCTTTGTACAAGCAGCCATCGCAAATTTTTATCGTTCCCGCCATGCCCGTCACGCCCACGGGAAAAATCGTTAAGGCCGAACTCGCCAAAATGTTCGATCAGCCGTCCGTTGCGCTGACCAGCTAAAAAGGAGCTATAACGGCACCTCAATCAGGCTCGGGCCCTGGTTTTCGAACCCTTCTCGTAACGCTTCCGCAAACCCTTCCAACGAATCGACACGCCGCGCGGGCACTCCCATACCCTTGGCCAGACCCACCCAATCGAGATCGGGACGTCCGATCTCGAACATGTCAAGAGCGCGCCGTCCCGGATCGCCCACACCTAAATAAGAAAACTCCCGCTTCAGCACCGCATAATCGCGATTGGCGAATATTACCGTCGTCACTTTTAGACCCTCGCGCGCCATCGTCCACAGCGCTTGTAGCGTGTACATCCCGCTGCCATCGGCCGAAAGGCACAGCACTCTGCGGTCCGGACAGGCTACGGCCGCACCCACAGCCAGCGGCAAGGCGATGCCAATCGAACCTCCGGTATTGGCCAGCCAATCGTGCGGCGGAGCGCCTCGCGTGGCCGCCATCATCCCGCGCCCCGAAGTCATCGATTCATCCACCACAATCGCGTTTTCTGGCAGAGTAGCGCCTACTGCAGCCGCGAGCCCGGACAACGTTATACCGCCACTCGGTGCTCGTGGCCGTTCAAAGCGCTCGATAGCCGTCTGCGTCCGCAACGGCTTCAGTTCCGCCTCAAGCCCTTCCAGAGCGCCGACTCCATCTTCACTCGCGCTCGCTAGCGTGTGAATATCGCAGTCGGGCGGAGTCAACACACTCTCTTTCCCCGGATATGCGAAATAAGTAACCGGAGCCTGCGCGCCCACCAAAATCATCTGCTGGAATTCCTTGAACTGCTCCAGAGCCGGCTCAAGAACGTATTGAATACGCTCCACTGGGGGCACGCCAATGCCGCGTTCCAACCGGGTGATGGGATAAGGAGCGAAAAGTTTAGCGCCGGTCGCCGCGGCAATGCGCCCCGCGGTCGCAAGCCCTCTGCCATAAAGCGCTTTCCCAGACAGCAGAATCGCCGTTCGCAGACCGGATCGGAGCATCTCCGCGCTGCGTTCAATATTCATCCCGGTCGCTAGTGGAGTCTTCGGCCAAACCGACACCACGGCAACTCTTCCACCCTCGCTCCAGGCCACATCGGCGGGAACGATCAAGCTCGCAATCTGGCCGGGCGCGGAGCGCGCAGCCGCAATCGCTTCGACTGTATCAACGCCCACTTCAGAAGATGATACTGACGTCCGCAACCACTTCGAATAAGGCCGCGCGATCCCTTCTATATCGGAAGTGAGAGGCGTATCGTGTTGCAAATGATAGCTGGCATGCTGCCCCACCAAGTTGACGATCGGCACGTGCGCGCGACTCGCATTATGCAGATTGGCTAGCCCGTTTCCTAGACCGGGCCCAAGGTGCAGCAGCGTACAGGCTGGTTTCTCCGCCATGCGCGCGTAGCCATCCGCCGCTCCGGTGACCACGCCCTCAAATAAACCGAGCACGCAGCGTATCTCCGCCGAGCGGTCAAGAGCAGCGACAATATGAATCTCCGACGTACCGGGGTTGGTGAAGCAGGTGTCAACCCCGCCAGCTATCAGCGAACCAACCAGACTTTCCGCGCCATTCATTTTCTTAGTGATCTTTTCTCGAAGATCAGGTTCGACATCTTTTCGATTCTCTTCCGATTTTCTCTTTCCAATCTTCCTCTTGAACATTGCAGCTCGACGTCACCGTTCATAGATCTCTATCGGCAAACCATCCGGATCGCTAAAAAACGTAAACGATTTGTTCGTCGTCTCATCGATGCGGATAGGCTCGACTTCAATCCCATGACCTTGCAGCTTCTGTACCGTCTCCCGCACATTGTCGACTTCTAATGCAATGTGGCGCAACCCGCATGCTTCCGGAGAAGACGCCCGCTCCGGTGGGTTGAGAAAAGAGAACAACTCGATTTGATATCGTTCTCCGACCTGCAAATCCAACTTGAAAGATTTTCTTTCATTCCGATAAATCTCTCTGATAATTTTCAACTCTAGAACATCGACGTAGAAATGCTTCGATTTCGCATAGTCGGAACAGATGATGGCAATGTGATGAATACGAGTGAACATTATCCTATGAAACTCATTCGCAGTCGGATGAGAGCACTTAAACAAAGCGGCCTTATTCTACATTCGCTTCTCGAATATACTGTGTGAGAATCTGAGCCAAACTTTCGAAGTGAGTTGAAATCATCCCCAAATGGTCGCCGGGAACTGTATCGATCTGAAATTCGGCCGCCATCTTTTTCCAGGCTGCGGTCGGATCGGTCGGCAAGTACGAGTTCGACTCAGGCCGCACAAATTTCATTTTTCCCGGATAAAACCGCGGACGATAACTCTTCATCGCCAACAAATCGCTTTGCTTGACGCGCACCGTGGTCTGGGCAAAAGAAAGACTAGCTGGTCCGCCAGATGCCACACTCGACTTTACAGTTCCACCGATATGCAACCACTTCTTCACATTGTCAGCGGCCCGGTAAAACTCCGCGCGAAGTGGTTTGTTCCTCAAGTCGGAGATGCGGCCCCTAATTCGTTTTGCCACAAGCCACGAGCGTTGTCCTAGTGCCAGATAACGAGGATGCGGGTAAGTATCCACCAATGCCAACAGTGGCACAGTTTTCCCCTGCTCAGAAAGCCGTTGCGCCATCTCGAGAGCTACCAGCCCACCGAACGAGTAACCGATCAGCAGGCATGAACTTTGCGTCCGAAGTTCGCGAAGCGCCTCCAGGTAAAACTCGGCCATGTCCTCAATGTGATCGAACGGTTGTTCCAGGCCATCCACACCTTTGGCCTGAATTCCATAGATCGAGTGATCGGTGAGAATATGTTTGGCGAGTTCCGAAAAACTGGCTCGGCCTCCCAGACCATGCGCGATCAGAACGGGAGTCTTCTTACTGCCGTCCTTCAATTTCACGAAGGGCGAAAACCGAGGAAGAGTTTGCTGTTCTAACACCACCGCCAGAGCCGCAATGGTGGGCGCGTGGCAGATCGTTGCCGTCGGCAACTGTCGGTTAAAAGCCGCGGTGATCTCGGCAAACAACCGGTCGGCTAGCGCGTCGGTGCCGCCGACATTATAAAATCTATCCTCGAGTCCAATGTTTTCTCGTTGCAATACGCGTCGCCAAATCCGGGCAAGAACATCAACCGTTGTGGGGCTCAGCTTTTTCCGGCTCGACATTGCGTACCATTTCGCCCATCAGGAATGCGCAAACTTCCAGTAGAGTTCGCGGGCTTTGGAGTAGAGCGAACCAAACGGCAGTTGACGATCACCGATCCTCGTCACTGGTACTACTTTGGAATAGTTTCCCGTCGCAAAAATTTCCTCTGCCTGCTCAAACTCCTGATAGGTAAGGACCTTTTCAATTACTGTCACCCCAGCCTGGCGCAATAGTCCGATCACTCGCTGCCGTGTGATTCCCGCCAGAAAAGTCCCATTCGGAATTGGGGTGAGCACCACGCCATCCCTGGCCATGAACACGTTTGAGGTGGCAAGCTCGGCTACATTGCCTAGCATGTCGCATACAATCGCATTGTCGAAGCCTCGGGCATGTGCTTCAAACAGGGCCCGTGAGTTATTTGGATAAAGGCATCCAGCCTTGGCATCGACCGGCATCGTTTCAATCGTCGGCCGCCGGTAAGGAGACAGGGTGATCGAGAATCCTTTCGGCGTGCGCATCGGGGCTTCGTAAATCGAGAGGCACCACCGGGTCGATTCGGGATCGTGCGCTTGCACCCACGGCCCTTCTCTCTCCGCCCAATACATCGGACGAATGTAGAGCGCGGCATCTTTATCGAACTTCTTTACGCCTTCCCGCGCCAGCCTCACCCACTCTTCAGTGGCAACGCACGGTTTGAGAAACAGTTTCCTCGCCGAATCGTTTACCCGCGCGCAATGCAAATCAAGATCGGGAGTAACTCCCTCAAATGCCCTTGCTCCATCGAATACCAGCGAGCAAAGCCAGGCCGCATGAGTCCGCGGGCCCATGATCGGCACGTTTCCCTCATGCCATTCTCCCGCGAAATAGGTCCAGGTTTTGGACCAGCCAGTTCCGAGCGCCATTTGCAACTCTCCCATATCCGTTGCTCTGAAACTACGCCACTGGAATTTGGGTAGTCAATAACTCATGCGTGCCATTGCTGATGGGAAAGGTGACCGAAGTTTATGGAAAGTAACCGCGAAGATTCAGGCTAAGATTAGGCAGCGGACTGCAAGAGTCTGGATTTTTTGGTCACGCAAAATCGACACACGCTATTCATGCCAACTACGCGCGAGCGAACTAACAAGTATGCGATCGGGAAACAAGCCATATCGCCGTCCTGGCCCATTGCGCTTTTCATCATCCTCAGTGCCGCCTCGCTCACGATCTGGCTAGCGCCGCTCGGGGCTACTCTGGCGCTCGCGCTGCGAGACGAACAATATACTCACATCCTGCCGATCCTTCCCATCAGCGTAGCTCTACTCCTCCTCGATTCGCAAAACTTGCGCCGCCAAGATCTGAACACCAGCGCCGTGAAACCATTTCAGTCATCGCGTTCGGTGAAGTTTGCCTCCGGCCTGCTCGCTCTAGCCCTCGTCATTTCCACGTTCGGCAAATGGCGGTCTTTCTCACCATCGTTCGATCAGCAATTATCGATCGACATGTTTGCTCTAATTCTTTGGTGGATCGCTTCTTTTCTGCTTTGCTTCCGCGCGCAGGCTTTTCGGCGCGCACTATTCCCTCTCGGTTTCTTATTCTGGATGGTCCCTTTTCCAACCATTGTGCTGAATCCGATCGTCAGCCTCTTGCAGTACGGTTCCGCCGCGGCCGCTCATCTGCTTTTCCTAATCGCTCGAATTCCCGTGGCCCAACGCGGCACCCTCGTACATATTCCCGGTCTAACCATGGAGGTCGCTCCGGAATGCAGCAGCATCCGTTCCAGCATGATTCTGCTGGTGATCTCCATGGTTCTCGCGCATTTACTCCTGCGTTCCAGTTGGCGAAAGATTGTCGTAGTCGCCATTGCAATCCCTCTGTCAGTAGCCAAGAATGGACTGCGGATTTTCGTTCTGGGAGTACTCGCCACTCGCGTTGACCCCAGCTACCTGACCGGCAGACTTCACCGCCAGGGTGGAATCATTTTCCTGCTGATCGCGTTAGCGATGATTTTTCTACTGGTATGGATTTTGAGCCGCGGAGATTTCCAACGTCCTACCGGCGCGCCAAATCAAACGTAACAGCAGCAGCCGAGCTTCCAATATTTAGCATCGATACCGCTCGCTCCATCTTGTGGTGTCCCCTCTTGTGCAAGAAGTAGCTGAGCCCGACAACTCCTGCCGTCTCCCCTGCGAAATTCATCGCTAGCCCCGCCGACGACCCGCTAAATACCCGCGTAACCGGATTCAGTTCCTGTCCGCCACCTCGAAGGTTGTCCCGCGTCACCACAAAATCGGCCGCGCTGAAAGCGGCATTCGCCGCGAACAGAAAGCGATTCTCCGGATCCCAAAATCTATGGTTCTCCAACGCCTCACGCGAGGTCGTAGGCTGCACAGCGCTCACCAGGGGCGAAGCTTCAAACGCTCCGCTCTCCATCGCAACCGGCCTCAGGAGTGCTGTGGATACCTCTTGAGCCAGTCCCGGTCGGCATAGACCCAGAACTATTAGCACCATCGCCGCCTTCGGTTTTAGAATCGCTCCGAGTCCGTTCATGCGCATAACTTTAGTGAGTCTCCGTATTGGCTGCTTGTACTAGTACTAACGCATCCGGGCAGCCAAAAGAATGGCTCCTATGTGCCACTAACGGCATTTAGAATGATTACTTTGGCGCGAAGGGAGTTACTGAAGTCACATCAATATACGCAGAGACTTGCACACTATTTCCGGGCAGGCCAATAAGCCAGTTAACCGTGCGTGCATATTTTCGATCGCTTATGGTTTCTAGGTATCAGGTACCACTTAGTCGGTAACAGCTTTATCGGTAATCTCCAGCCCGCGATCGATAATGGCAAATGCCTCGCGCAGTTGCTGCTCACTGATGCACAGCGGAGGGTTGGTAAAGAAGGTGTTCCAGCGGACGAAGGTGTAGAGGCCTTGCTCGCGGAAGAAGCGGCCAAGGGCGGCCATCTCGTCGGAGGTGCCGTTGAACGGAGCCATGGGCTGGCGGGTTTTGCGGTTGCGAATAAGTTCGACGATGCCGAACAGACCGATCGACCGCACCGCTCCCACCGACGGATGTTTCGCTTGCAGTTCGGTTCCGAGTTGCGTCATGATCGCGCCCATTTCTTTCGCGTTGTCGATCAGCCCATCTTCTTCATACACGCGAATCGTTGCCAGCGCCGCCGCGCAGCCCATGGGGTGGCTGTTGTAAGTGAGCCCGCCGTAAAACACTTTATCCTGAAAATGCTGCGCGATGTGATGCCGCATGCCAACCGCTCCGAGCGGCAGATAACTGGATGTCAACCCCTTCGCCATGCAAAGCAGATCGGGAACCACCTTCCAGTGATCGACTGCGAACCATGCACCGGTTCGTCCAAAGCCGGACATGACTTCATCGGCGATCATCACGATTCCATACTTGTCGCAAAGCTTGCGCACGCCTTCGAGATATCCATCGGGAGGAATGAGAACGCCGTTCGTTCCGGTCACCGGCTCGAGAATGAACGCAGCAATGGTTTGCGGACCTTCGAGCTGAATCGTCTCCTCGATCATGGCGAGAGAAGATTCCGCCGATTCCCATCCGCGCTCGATGCCGTGATACGGATCGAGCACATGCACGACGCCCGGAATGCCCGGTTCGGCGGCCCATCTGCGGGGATCGCCGGTAAGGCTGATCGCGCCCGCAGTCGCGCCGTGATAGGAGCGATAGCGCGCGATGATCTTGTGACGTCCGGTGAAGAAGCGGGCTAGCTTAATAGCATTCTCGTTGGCATCGGCGCCGCCGTTGGTGAAGAAGAAGGTGTCGACATCGCCCGGAGTGATTTCAGCTAGCTTCGCGCCGAGGCGCGCGCGAACCTCGGTAGCCATGAATGGATTCGCATAAGCGAGCGTCGCCGCTTGGTCGCTGATGGCCTGAATGACGCGCGGGTCGCCGTGTCCGATGTTGACGGACATGAGCTGGCTGTTGAAGTCGATGAAGCGCTTCCCTTCCGGCGTGTAGAAGTAAATTCCCTTAGCGCTGGCAACAGGAATCGGATCGACCTTCGATTGCGCGGACCATTCGTAGAGCGTGTGCTTACGCGAGAGATCGACGATTTCCTTGCCGGACATGGTGGGATTCGCAACGGTCGTGGTCATGGATGCCCCTTATGTTTGCTTACGGAGTCACAGAGAACAATTACTCATTATTTGTTCCGAGCTCATTTAAAGCTCTTGCATTTCTCCGTGTCTCTGTGTCTCCGTGATGAGACTAGAATTTCCGGCTGTGCTCTTTGGCCCAGCGTTCGACTACTACTTTCTTGTCGGTATAGAACTCGATGGCATCGCGGCCCTGGCCGTGGAGATCACCGAAGAAGCTGTTCTTCCATCCACTGAACGGGAAGTAGGCCATGGGCGCGGCGACTCCAATGTTGATGCCAATATTTCCCGCGGGCGCTTCGTAGCGGAAGCGGCGCGCGGCCGATCCACTGGAAGTAAATAAAGATGCCTGGTTGCCGTAGGCGCTGCGTTCGAGGAAGGCCAGAGCTTCGTCCATGTTATCGGCGTGAACTAAGCTTAGGACCGGGCCGAAGATTTCCGTGTCGGCGAGATCACTGGTTGCGGGAACGTTGTCGAGAATTGTTGGGTTCACGAAGTTGCCGGATTCGTATTTCGGAATCTTCGAATTGCGTCCATCGAGCAAAACTTTTGCGCCCTGCTTTTCTCCGAGACCAATGAGCGATTCGACCCGCTCTTTACTTTGCGGCGTGATTACCGGCCCCATCTGCACACCTTCCTCGAGGCCGTTGCCGACTTTGAGTTTGGAGGCGGCATCGGTAATCAAGTCGCGAAAAGTTTTCTGCGCTTCGCCGATGGTCACGGCCACGGAGACGGCGAGACAACGCTGCCCGGCGCATCCAAAAGCGCTGTCGCTGATGATCTGCGTAGCCATGGGCATGTCGGCGTCGGGCAACACGACTACATGATTTTTCGCTCCGCCCTGGCACTGGCAACGCTTGCCTTTTTCTCCCGAGCGCGCATAAATATATCGCGCGACGGGAGTCGATCCAACGAAGCTGATAGCGCGGACCTTGGGGTGATCGATGAGCGCATCCACGACGGCCTTGCCGCCGTTGACAAGACTGACTACACCTTTGGGCAATCCGGTTTTTTCAAACAGTTCGTAAACGTAGCGCATGGTGAGCGGGACGCGCTCGCTTGGCTTGAGGATGAAGGTGTTTCCCGTCGCGATGGCGTAGGGCAGATACCAGAACGCGATCATGCCGGGAAAATTGAAGGGCACAATGGCGGCGGTGACGCCGAGAGGTTGGCGGATCATCATTTCATCGATGCCACGGGCGACATCTTCAAGATTGTAGCCTTGCATCATCATCGGAATGCCGCAAGCGACTTCGACGTTCTCGATGGCGCGGCGCATCTCGGCTTTGGCTTCGGTAAAGGTTTTGCCGTTTTCTTGGGTGATGATTCGGGCGATGTCGTCGATGTGGTCTTCGAGCAGCATCTTCAGCTTGAACAATGGCTGGATGCGGTCTTCGGGCGGCGTATGGCGCCATTCGGGAAAGGCTGCGGCAGCAGCTTCGACGGCTTGATTGACTTCGGCGGCGTCGGCGAGCGGGACTTGGGCTAGGACTTCGCCGGTCGCGGGATTGACTGCGTCGCGCCATTCGGAGGCGGAAGAGTCCGTCCACTGGCCGTTGATGTAGTTGGTGAGTCGAATGACTGGAGGTGCTGCCACTGGCATGATTATGCCCTCTGCTGTCGCGAAGAATTTCTTTGATTATTTCACTTAGATTATTACACCAACTGCGCCATAACGCCTTTCTTATTGCAGATCTCAGCCAGCGCCGATTCCAGCACGTTAAGGCCTTCGTCAATTTGCTCGTTGGTTGCGACCAACGGGGCGAGTACGCGGATCACATTCGAGTATGAACCGGCGGTGATGGTGATGAGGCCGTGTTCATAGCAATACTGCGTAATCTGCCTAGTTTCTTCCGCTGCCGGAGTTTTTGTTTCCTGCGATTTCACGAGTTCAATGGCCTGCATACCGCCGAGGCCGCGCACGTCTCCAACGATGGGCCAGCGGCGCTGCCATTCGCGGGCGCGGCACTGGAAGCGGTCTCCGAGTTCGTTGGCACGTGCGAGTAAATTTTCGTTTTCGAATAAACCGAGAACCGCTAGAGCTGCAGCGCAGGAAAGTGGATTGCCGGCGAAGGTGCCGCCGAGTCCGCCGGGAGCAGGCGCGTCCATGATTTCTGCGCGGCCGGTTACGGCGGCAAGCGGCAATCCGCCTCCGAGAGATTTGGCAGTCACGATGAGGTCGGGCTCGATGCCGTAGCGCTCGCTGGCAAACATTGCGCCGGTGCGTCCGAAACCGGATTGAATTTCGTCGGCAATAAAGAGGATGCCGTGCTTGTGACAGAGATCAATTAGGACCTTGAAGTACTCAGCGGGTGGGACAATGAAGCCACCCTCGCCCATCACCGGCTCGGCAATTACGGCGGCAACTTCTTCGTTGGCGACCACACGCTTGAAAGTATCTTCGAGGTGGCGCGCGCAGTAGAGATCGCAGGAAGGATATTTCAGGTTGTACGAGCAGCGATAGCAATACGCGAAGGGAACGCGGTAAACTTCGCCGGGGAACGGCGCGAAACCAGCTTTATAAGGATGGGTCTTGCTGGTGAGCGCGAGCGTCATCATGGTGCGGCCGTGGAAGGCGTCTTCGAAGGCGATGATTCCTAGGCGTTTGGTATAGGCGCGGGCGATCTTGACGGCATTCTCGACCGCTTCAGCGCCACTGTTCACGAATAAAGTTTTCTTGGCGAACTTGCCGGGCGTGACTTCGTTCATGCGCTCGGCAAGCTGAATGTAGCCTTCATACGGCGTGACTTGGACGCAGGTGTGGAGGAACTTGTCGAGCTGTTCGCGGATGGCCTCGACCACTGGTTCCTGACGGTGACCAGCGTTGGCGCAACCGATGCCTCCGGCAAAATCGATGTAGCGGTTGCCGTCGACGTCTTCGAGCCATGCGTCTTCGGCTTTCGCCACATAGATCGGTGTGCCGTGAGAAAGGCCGCGGGGCACCGCTAGAGAGCGGCGCTGGGAGAGAGCGCGGGATTTTGGGCCGGGGATTGATGTGTGCAATCGAATGGTTGACATCGTCAGTTCTCGAGCAGCTAGTGGTTAGTGACCAATGGCCAGATAATTCAGGGTTGTTGGACGGGCCACTCATCACTGACCACTGGCCACTTGTTTTTAGTACCAGCCTATCGGCTGCTCATTCAAATTGATGTAGACCTGCTTAGTTTCGAGATATTCTTCGATGCCCCAGGGGCCGAGTTCGCGGCCGAAACCGGACTGTTTGTATCCGCCCCAGGGGGCTTCGACATAAGTTGGCTGCATATGATTCACCCAGACGACACCTGTGCGCAGCGCTTTCACGCAACGCATCGCTTTGAAAATATCGCGGGTCCAGACGGCGGCAGCTAATCCATAAGGTGAATCGTTGCCGATCTTGAGCGCGTCTTTTTCGTCATCGAACGGAATCACTGCGGCGACGGGACCGAAGATTTCTTCTCGAGCAATGCGGGCAGAGTTCGTGACGTCGGAAAAAATTGTAGGCTGAATGTAATAACCTTTGCCGATTTTCTCGGGCCGCCCACCGCCCGAAGCGAGTTTGGCTTCTTTCTTGCCGATTTCAATGTAGGAGTTGACGCGGTCATATTGCTCTTTGCTGACAAGAGGGCCCATCTTGGTTTCGCGGTCGAGTGGCGGACCGAGTTTGATCTTCTTGGCTTTTTCGGTCATGGCTTCGACAAATTTTTTGTAGATCGACTTCTGCACCAGGATACGGCTTCCAGCGGAACAGACTTCACCTTGATTGATGAAGACTCCGAAGAGCGCGCCATCGATGGCGGCTTCGAAATCGGCGTCCGCGAAGAAGATGTTGGGCGACTTGCCTCCCAGTTCGAGGGTGACGCGCTTTACCGTATCGGCAGCTTGTTTCACGATGATTTTGCCGACCGCTGCGCTGCCGGTGAATGCAATCTTGTTCACGTCGGGATGCTGGACCAGTGGAGCGCCACAGGTTTCGCCAAAGCCGGTGATGATGTTGACTACGCCTGGAGGCAGGCCGCAATCGGCGAAATATTTGGCGAATTCGAGAGCGGTGAGCGGAGTTTGTTCTGCGGGCTTGAGAACGCAAGTGCAACCGGCAGCGATGGCCGGAGCGAGTTTCCACGCAGCCATGAGCAACGGATAATTCCACGGAATGATCTGTCCAGCTATGCCGACCGGCTCTTTCAGCGAAAGCGACATCGCGTTGTCGGGTACGGGATTCACGTAGCCGACGACTTTGGTGGCGAGGCCGCCGTAGTATTCGAAGCAGGTAGCGGCGTCGTTGATATCGAACTCGGCTTCGACGATGGGCTTGCCGGTGTTGCGGCATTCAAGCTCGGCGAGCGCGGAGATATTGGCGTGGATTTTTTCGGAGAGGCGGAAGAGAACGCGTCCACGCTCCTGCGCGGTTGTGGTTGCCCAGGGGCCATCTTCAAATGCGGCTTTGGCGGCGGCGACGGCGCGATTGACATCGTCGGGACCGGCGTCGGGGACCTGGGCAATTATTTCTTCGGTGGAGGGGTCATATACCGGAAAGGTTTTCGCGGACTTGCTCGCGACCCACTCGCCGTTGATGTACATCTGATAAGTGCGAACTTCTTTTGGAACGTCCGTTGTGATTCCGCCGGGCATTTTGTTTCGACCTCCGTGGTACCTCGGGGCTAAAAACCCAACATTTATTGGCCACTCAACGGTATGACTAAACTCGTGGCCTTTCCGATTTCTGAGCGTCGCGTCTTATGGCGGCTGTAGACGTAGAAGAAAAATGCGGCGAGACCGATGAAAAACAGTGTGCCGCCGAACATCCATAATTCGTAGGACCACAACGATGTGATCTGCTGGGCCGGGAAAAATACGAGTGCGATGCCGAGCATGGTAGTGAGCAGGCCGCTGATACCTGCGAGCAATAGCGTTGTCCGTCCGTACTGTCCCTGCGGTCTGGTTTCTTTTACGCCGAATCGAATGAGTGCACCAAACATATAAAGGAATGGGATGAGTTGCAGAACGACAGCCAGCGAAAGGAGCTTTTGAAACGTTTCCTGAACGCCAGCGCCGAAAAAATTCATGATGACTAGAAGAGCGGAAACGACGGCTTGCACGATGAGTGCGGCGTGAGGTGTAGCGTAGCGCGGATGGACTTTCCCGAGCCATGTGGGCATGTAGGAATCGAGACCGGCGACGAAGGGAATGCGGGCGGAGCCGCCCATCCATGCGGAACCGATGCCAGCGATGGAGAGGCTGAGCATGAGTGCGAAAGGCACGACAATCCAGGCAACGCCGATGCGACCAGCCATGTGGCTGACGGCTTGAACGATGCCCTGGAGCACATTCACGTTTTTCCCGATGGCAATTAGGAGAGTGATCGTTGCGCCGACGTAGAGGATGCCAGAAAGGATCCCGCCCCAGGCAACCGCACCGGGAAGAGTGCGGGCGGGATCTTGTATTTCGTCACCCATGACAGAGGCGAGTTCGAGGCCGACCAGACCGAAGCAGATTACACCAAAGGAATTCAATACGAAGCGCGGGTTAGCAGGAATTTTGAAATCGGCGGCGGTGATGGTGGTTCCGAAGCGCGACCAGATCACCACGCCCAGGCCGATCAGGACGGCGGCAGCGAGGAATGTTCCGATCGCGCCGAGATTGTTAATCCACTTGCCAACGCCGAGGCCAACGATGTTGAGAATCGTGAGCAATGCAAGCAGAGCAAGTGAGGTTGTAGAAGCGAAAATTTTATTATCAGCAAGGCCGAGATGGCTTGGGCCCAGCACGTAGACGGAGACGCCGACGAAGTAGAGCATGACGGTCGGCACGTAGAGCATGTTGTTGGTCCAGTAGCACCACCCGGAGAGGAAGCCGTGGAAGTCGCCGAAGACTTCTTTGGCCCAAAGATAGACGCCGCCTTCACCGGGATAACGGTGGGCGAGTTCGATGACGGCGATGCCCTGAGGCCAGAAAAAAAGAACCAGGGAGATGATCCAGAGCCAGATGGTGACGCCACCGTTGGCCGCGATGGAGGGAACTACGTTTAGGTTGAAAACAGCGACTACGAAGAGGAGAACGAGATCGCGGCGTCCGAGGGCACGGATCAGATGGGACTGGGTGGCGGGTTGGGTGATGGCGGACAATTTCGCTTTCACTGCGGAGGAGCAAGTTACTCACCGGCGTTTACCACCCGGTTCGAAATGACAAGATTCTTCGTAACTACAAGCCTGTTACCGATGCAGGGCGGGCGAGGACGCCCGCCCTACACGTTGCTTCTCTAGTGCGCGGCCAACACGGGTTGACCTGCGCGTTCTTGCTGCGCTTTCGCTAACGATTCCGCGATGTCGGCGAAAGCAGATAGATGCTTGTCTATATCCGCTTCCGTGTGCTGAACCGAAATTGTCCACTGCTCATCCCACCAGTAGGGCTGGGCCATCACGCCGCGGTTGACCATGGCGAACCAGTAGTGCCGCCAGAGATCGATATCGATCATGGTCCAGTCACGGTAGTTGCGAATTTCCTTGGGATAGAACATCAGCGCGCCGTTGGCGCCGGCTTGTGCGATATAGGCTTGCAAGCCAACTTTTGCGATGGTCTTGCGGTACCCCTCGGCCAGCTTCTTTCCCAGCTTATCGACATGCGCGTAATTCTCGCGGGTGAGAACTTCGCGGAACGTGGCGAGGCCTGCGGCCATCGATACGGGGTTGGTGTTGTAAGTACCGCCGTGGAAGACTTTGTGTTGCGAGATGAGATCCATCACCGAGGTGCTGGCACCGAAAGCGGCGAGCGGCAAGCCTCCACCGATCGACTTGGCCAGACAGATCATGTCGGGCTTCACGTTGAAGTATTCGCTTGCTCCGCCCCAGCCGAGTTTGGCTCCGGTTTTTACTTCGTCGAAGATCAGGAGCGCGCCGTTTTTGTCGCACAGGTCGCGAAGGCCTTGCAGGAAGCCGGGTTGAGGGATGCAGAGGCCTACGTTCATGAGGATGGGTTCGAGAATGATCGCGGCAATTTCGCCGGGACTTTCTTTGAAGCGGCGTTCGACGCTGCCGAGATTGTTGAAGGTGGCAATCTTCACGTTGGCGATGGCAGATTTCGGCACACCGAGTCCTCCGGAAACCGGCGTGGGATTTTCGATGTCGCCGAACTCAGGCGCGTGAGGCTTTACGCTGACCAAGGCGGAGTCGTGCAGTCCGTGGTATGCGCCTTCGAACTTGATGATCTTGTCGCGGCCGGTGGCGGCGCGAGCGAGGCGGATGGCGTGCATGGTGGCTTCAGTGCCGCTGTTGCCGAAGCGGACCATCTCGACGGGAAAGCGATTGCAGATTTCTTCGGCGAGTTCCCATTCCATGTCGTGCGGCATGCCGAACATGGTGCCGGTGGAGAGGCGTTTTTCGACGGCTTTCATCACGGCGGGATGGCAGTGCCCGGCCATGAGCGCGCCGAAAGTCAGATTGTGATCGATGTATTCGTTGCCATCGAGGTCGCGGAACTTGCTGCCGCTGCCTTGCTTCACGAAAATGGGCCAGGGATCGTAGTGGCGATAGTTGCTGGCCACCCCGAGCGGAATTCGTTTGAGATTCTTTTTGTAGGCTTCGGCGGATTTAGGGGTGCGGCGCTCGAACGTGTCGAGTTCCTTCTGTAGATCGGGATACATCAGACTGCTCCAGGATGGCTCAGGCCGCGGTCACTTGTTGAGCGGGCCATTAGATTGCCGGGCGGAAACCCGCACGGGGTGCTGACTCTAGTCTAGTCCTTCGCTAAAAGAAATACTTTAAAGCAAATTGCAACAGGCGAGGATCGCCCGCGGATGTGATCTTTCCGAATGCAGTCGGACCGTCGGAATAACCGCCGTCTGGATTCGAGAAATTAGTCCGATTGAAGACATTGAAGATCTCGGCACGGAACTGTATGTATTTGGCTTCGCTGAAAGCGATTTTTTTGTGCACTGAGAAGTCCCAGTCGGCGAGTCCGGGGCCGCAGCAAATGGTGCGTTGTGTGCCATTGTTGAACTGGCCGAGCGGCGGATCAGAGAACTGGTTGTAATTGAGGTAGAAGCCTCCGTTGGTCTTCGGATTCAGGATTTGCAGAGGCCCGTTTAGACTTGGGGCCTCGGTTCCTAAGAAGAACAAGCTGTTGATGAGTTCGTTGTCGTCTTCCGTATTCAGGCGAATCGGAAAGCCACTCTGAAATTGCGTGATGCCGGAGATCTCCCAGTCGTCAAGCACTCTGCCTGCAAATCCCTGGTATCGGCGAATGGGCAACTCCCAGTCGTAGCTGATAACGAAGCGCTGTTTGGAATTGAAGATCGAGAGGGCGCGGCTGGCGCCGAAGTTGAAGGGATTCAAGGTCTCTTCAAATGTGGAACCATCGTCGATGGACTTGCTGAACGTGTAGGCGGCCTGGAATTGTAATCCGTGGGAGAAGCGCTTCTGGAGCATCATTTCCAGCGCGTTGTAAGTGGAGTTGGCGATGGTGTCTTCGGCAAAGATATCGGTGAAGACAGGAGTGCCGTCCACGGGGCAACCCGTACCGGTGTATGGATTGCAGTTGGGCGAAGAATAAGGACGCAGACCAACAAGATTCAAGCCGCTGGGAGCGACGGAACCGATCGTAGTACCAGCGGGAATGACAGTTGGGCCATTCGGGCCGTAGGGAACGTGGAAGCCTCCGGGCGGAGCAACTGCGCTCGGGGAAATGATGTATTGCGTGTCCTCCGAAGTCGGCCCGCAGTTCGCTGAAGAACCAAAGGAGGTGACATTGGCCGCATTCACGGCCGCAAGGCTCATGATGTCGAGACAGGTCTGGGGAGTAGATGGGTTGATATCGTGCGAGGCCAGCAGACGATGGCCTTCTGATCCGACATAACCTATCTGGAACATCATGCTGTTGCTCAACTCGCGCTGAATCGTCAAGTTGTACTGGCTGGTGTATTGCGAGCGCAGGTGAGGCTGAAATTCGCCATAAAGCAGAATCGGGCGGAAGAGGGATAAATCGGTGGCCTGGCCTTTAACGGGAGTAATGATTCCGCCGAAGGGGTTGGGAGCTGTGAAGTCGCCTTGGTTCACAAACGGAGTGTTGAAGAAAACATCGGAGAGAGAGGAACTGCCGCCGAAAGGCGGTTCGGCGCCGAACTGGGCCAGCACCAACTCTTCGATTGGATTGTAGAAAAGTCCCCAACCGGTGCGAATGCTGGTCTTGCCATTGGTGCCGAAAAGTTTGGCTAATGGACCACTCGTGAAGTTGGGGCTGTAAGCGATTCCGAAGCGGGGAGCGAACGCCTTGTAATACGTTGTTGTCATCCCGGCTGGAACTCCGGGGTCGCCGGGAACGACCAGGCCTGTTGGCTCCGTGCCAGTGTTTTGGCAGGTAGGCGTGCCGATCTGCGGATAGTTCGAAGTCCAATAGGTAGAACTGGTGGTGATTCCGCAGGGATAGACGGTGGAGTTTTGGCCGGGCCGGAAAGTTTCGACGTGGCCGCTGATGTCGGTGGGTGGCGGAGTGAACTCCCAGCGCAGGCCGTAATTCAGAGTCAGGTTGGTTCTGACTTTCCAGCTATCCTGAACGAACGGGTAGAGTGATGTGCTACGAATATCTTCGCGCTGGCCCGAGCCCTGAGTATAGCCATCTGCAAGCCCGAGCAGGAACTCGGCATAATTGTCGCCGTCACCGGGGAGTATGGCGTTGGGGCCGCTGTTATCGAATGTGTATTCACCGTTAAGGTCGAAGTAGTAGAACTGATCGAAGCGGGCGCGTCGGGCATCCAAGCCGAACTTGAAGGTGTGATTGCCCTTTACCCACGAAAGTTCATCGGTCCACTGAAAGCTGTTTCCCACCTGCGGCAGGAAGCCCTCGAAGTTGTTGCCGAAAGAAGCTCCGCCTGAAATATTGACGAAAGGAACGCCGGTAAGGTTTGCAGCCAATCCCGTCGTTATTCCGAGATTCGCGGCGGTGCCGAAACTACTCTGGATCGCCGAAGAATCGGAGAGGCCCGTAAAACAATATTGGGGAGCAACCGAGCCGGTGCAAGACGCGTTGACCGCATTCGAAGTTTGGTTTTTCAGGAAGCCAAGTTCGCCTTCACGCATGTAAGTGAAGTGGGCTTCGTTGACCAGGGCGTTGTTGATGGTCCAGGTATGAGTAAAGTTGTATTGCTGGTAACGGGCATTGTTATAGCTGCCAAAGCCGGGAACATTAGCTCCCGCAGCCTCGAAGGTGTTGTAAGGATCGAGTTCGCGCTGATCGTTGAGGTAATAATAGGCAGTAAAGCTCTGATGGTCGTTGATGCGATGATCGATGCGGGCGGTGAATTGATCGGCGTTGATGGTTCCAACTGGGACCGCTTGGTAGAGGCCGTTCTGACCTGCCGGAACAAACTGCTGCAACAAATTGGAGGCTACAGGATCCTGGCACGGGAGCGGGATTGCGCCGTTCGTGTTTTGAAAGACCTGGGACCATGGAATGAAAGGCGTGCCGGTTACTGGGTTGGTTTGCGGCGTTATGTTCGCGACACCTCCAGGAATTCCAAGAGCGGTGTCACAGCCGCCCCGCCCGTCCAAGACTTGAGCAACAAATGGAGTACCAGAACTCGCGTCAATTCCGCCGGCACCGGCGCTGGGTCCTCCTGCAGCATTGGCGGGAATCGGCGGAGCAAAGCCTCCGGCGCCGGAGAAGTCTCCTCCATACTCGCCGGCGGTTGGCACGTTCAATAACTGTCCGGGTACACCGTCGCGAATGCGGCGGCCTTCATAGGAAAGGAAGAAGAAAGTGCGATCCTTCTTTATGGGACCGCCGAATGTTCCGCCGAACTGATTCTGATTGAGCTGTGGAGTGCTAGTGTCGGGATAGCCGCGCGCATCGAGAATCGTGTTGCGGAAGTATTCGTAAATGTTTCCGTGAAAGGAATTCGTTCCCGATTTAGTGATAACGTTTACGACCGACCCGGAATTGCGGCCGTATTCGGCGTCGAAAGTATTGGTGATGACGCGAAATTCCTCGACGCTGTCGGGAGTGGGCTGAATGGTAGGAGTGTTGACGAACTGGTCGTTGGCGTCTCCACCGTTGACGCTGAAGTTGTTGGCGCGGGTACGGCCGCCATTAACGGACACTGACCCAGCATCGCTGGTGCCGGCAAATAAAGCGCCGCTTGAACCCAATTGGGCTTGCACGCCGGGCTGCAATTGCAGGAACTGGTAAGTATCGCGCGTGTTGAGCGGGAGTTCGTTCACGGAGCGATCATTGATGACGGCGCCGAGTTGGGTGCTGCTGGTATCGACCTGGGGAGCTTCCGAAGTGACTTCGACGGTTTCCTGGGACCCGCCGATCTGCAACGCGGAGTTCAGAGTCACAACCTGGTTCACATCGACGGTGACATCTTTTTGAACGTTTTTCTTGAAGCCCTTGAGTTCAAACTGGACAGTGTAGGTGCCGGGAACAACCTCGACAAAAGTGTAGTCGCCGCTGTCATTGCTCAGCACATCGCGATTGATACCGGTGGCTTCGTTGAGCAAAGTTATTTTGACGCCGGCGAGGACCGCGCCGGAAGGATCGGCTACGCGGCCCACGATGCGGCCGGACGCACCTTGAGCGACAAGAAAAGCGGGGCTCAGGAGTGAACCGGCGATGGCAAGGCAAACGGCTTTCAGGCAAGTCAGGGTCCAGCGGGCGCGCAGTGACGGCATGGAACCTCCAGGCATCATTAAAAGAATTTTTCTTTGAATGCTACAGCTTGTGTCCAGCCACAACCTTGCTATAATCCCGCAAGGTTAGAGAAGAGGCAGGCGAACTGTCAAGGATAAAAACGCGCTGCTTCGGATAGAAAACTTTAATGTCTCGGCGAGTAGCGATGAAACCGTCCAGCGCTGAAGCTTATTTGAAGATCGGAGATGTAGCCCGGCGTGTTGGGGTTTCGCCATCGGTTATTCGGTCTTGGGAGAGCCTAGGGCTTACGCGGCCGCGGCGCACGGAAAGCAAATACAGGCTCTATAGCGCGGATGACGTGAAACTGCTGAAGCGGGCGCGATTTCTGCGCAAGGTGCGCGGGCTAAATGCGCCGGCGATTGTCGAACTGCTGCGGCGCGAAGGCCGGGCGCGGCCATCGGTGGATGGTAGCGCGGGAGCGATTGGCTCGCACTTGCGGCAGTTGAGGGGGAAGCGGAAGTTGTCCTTGGCGCAAGTAGCGCGCGCCGTTGGGATCTCAGTGGGGTTTCTGAGTGCGCTGGAGCGTTCGCAGATGAGCGGGTCGGTAGGAACGTTGCGCAAGCTGGCGCGATTTTACAAGACCAACATATTGGATTTTTTCGATGCGACCGGAGCGAGCAGCCGGCGAGTACGCCCGGCTGAAAGAAAGGTCTTGGAAGCCGGACCCGGGGTACGAATGGAATTGCTGGCCTGGGGAAATACGGTGATGGAACCGCATCTGTTCCGCGTGGCCCCCGAGGCGGGCAGCGGCGACTCTTACACGCACGAAGGAGAGGAATTCCTTTATGTGTTGCGCGGAGAGTTGATGATTATTTTGGAGCAAGAGGAGTATCGGCTAAAGGCAGGCGACAGTTTTTATTTCGAGAGCGCGACGCCACATCAGTGGAGAAATCCGGGGCGAACGGAAACCTGGCTGCTGTGGGTAAATACGCCGCCGACATTCTGAATGATTGACAACATTTGGAGGCACGATGAAAGCGCGACGATCGATTGTGCTGTGTTTGATGATTCTGACGTTGTTCGCGAGTTCCTGCACTAAAAAAACGCCGACGCTGAACTTACTGGTTTGGGAAGGATATGCCGATCCCACTTTCGTCAAGGCTTTCGAGGAGCAGCATCATTGCAAGGTTTCGGCGTCGTACATGGGGTCGAGTGATGAACTAGTCGCAAAGTTACGCGGTGGGAGTGCCGGCAACTATGACGTAATTTCGCCATCGAGCGATGTTGCCACATCGATCGCGGCAGCGGGGCTGGCTGCGCCGTTGGATTTGACCAAGATTCCCAGCTACTCACAACTTTCGCCGCAGCTCACCTCCCTGCCGCTGGTGCGCATGAAAAGCCAAGTATATGGAGTGCCATTCATGTGGGGGCCCGATCCGCTACTTTACGACACTACAGTCTTCGCGCTAGCTCCCGAGAGCTGGAGCATCCTCTGGGACGCGAAGCTGAAGGGAAAGATTTCCGTGTGGGACGATCTGTCGACGGTCTACATGGCGGCGCAGGTTCTCGGCTATGACAAGCCTGATCCATCACAGCTCTACAACCTGAGCGATGAGCAACTGGATGCCGTAAAGAAAAAGTTGCTGGAATTGAAACCGAATATCCGCAAGATGTGGTCGACGGGAGGGGAGTTAACGAACCTTTTTCAGAATCACGAAATCGTCGCAGCCATGGGATGGCCTTTGATGACCAATCAGTTGCGAAAGATTAATTTCCCGATCGGAGAGACAATTCCGAAAGAGAACACGACAGGATGGATCGATCACCTGATGATTACGGCGGGCAGCGAAAATAAAGAGTTGGCCCAGGAATTTCTGGAGTACATGATCGAGGCGCAAACACAGAAGAAGATAACCGATGTT
Organism: uncultured Acidobacteriaceae bacterium; assembly: GCA_963818235.1. Taxonomy (GTDB): domain Bacteria; phylum Acidobacteriota; class Terriglobia; order Terriglobales; family Acidobacteriaceae; genus Sulfotelmatobacter. The sequence continues at coordinate 2,290,186 of CAWFRI010000001.1, read as the reverse complement.
ACCGGATATACTCCGTCCAATCCTCAGGCAGCACAGTTCATGACGCCTGCGGAGGTGAAGAGCTTGCACCTGGATGATGTGGACAACTACCAAAAGCGGCTTTACTTCTGGCAGAACGTACCGCGGCGCGCCAAGTACAACGAAATTTGGAACGAAGTGAAGGCGGCACAGTAACGCCTGCAACAAGTAGGTTGATTTGCTGAGTTCGAATGTCTGCAACCACAACAGCAAAAGACATGTCCACGAAGGCAGGCGATCCTGTGAGGTCTAGCGCGCTGCTGAGCATTCGCAACGTGGCTAAACGCTTCGGGAAGAATGTGGTGTTGCGGGATATTTCTCTGGAAGTGGCGGAGGGAGAATTCCTCACAATTCTTGGGGAAAGCGGATCGGGCAAGACAACTCTGCTGCGAATCATTGCGGGCTTTGAAACCGCGAGCGCAGGAGAAGTATGGATGGGCGATGAGCGCCTTGACCGGCAGCCCCCTTACCGCCGCCGTGTGAATACAGTTTTTCAGTCGTATGCGCTGTTTCCGCACCTGACCGTGGAACAAAACGTGGCGTATGGCCTGCGCGCGGCCAAGAAGCCGGAAGCGGAGATTGTGGCACGCGTCGCAGAGGCGCTGGAAAAGGTAAAGATGTCGGCCCACGCGAAATCGAAACCGTCGAAGATCAGCGGCGGACAGCAGCAGCGAGTTGCGCTAGCTCGGGCGCTGGTGAACCGCCCGCGATTGTTGTTGCTCGACGAACCGCTCTCAGCGCTTGACGCCAATTTGCGACGACAAATGCAGGTGGAATTGAAATCTTTGCAGCGGGAGGTCGGCATCTCCTTCATCTTCGTGACTCACGATCAGGAAGAGGCGATGGTGATGTCGGATCGAATCGCATTGCTGCGCTCGGGAGAACTGGAGCAGGTGGCGACGCCGCGAGAGATTTACAACAGTCCGGCCACCGCATACGCCGCTCAGTTCATTGGGCATACAAATTTATTGAAGGGTGAAGTGCGCGCGGGAGTGGTGCGATGCGGCCCTTTAACGTGGACCGGAGCGCTTAATGATGGCGCGGCCGTATTCTCGTTGCGGCCGGAAAATATCCGGCTGGCTTCGCGGGAAATAACGATTCCGGGTAATGTGCTCGTGCGCGGAAAGGTTTGCCAGCAGGCGTTTCACGGTGCGACGGAATTAATCCGCGCGCTGTGCGGCAATGGACTTGTACTTATGGTGAGGACTCCCAGCAGCTGTGGAATGTTGGACGAAGTTGAATTGGAGTTCTCTCCCGCAGATGCTGTGCTGGTGCGGGAATCTCCAGAAAGAATCTGATGTTCTCCCGTGCCTACAAATCGGCCGTGACCTTGCCTCCCTTAGTGTGGGTCACGGTATTTCTGCTGATGCCGTATTTGCTGATGTTCTGTTACAGCTTTTGGTCGGTGTCGGAATCGCAGACCATCGTGCATTCGTGGAACCTCGATAATTACCGCCAACTGCTGCACGTGGATGTTTACTGGCAAACGCTGCTACGCTCGATGTGGATCGCGGCGCGTGTAACCATTTTTTCTCTGCTGCTCGGTTATCCGCTTGCCTATTTTCTTTCTTTTTATGGAGGGAAGAAAAAAGACTTGTTGTATCAGCTAGTGATTATTCCGCTGTGGGTCAGCTATTTGGTTCGGGCTTATGCGTGGAAGACAATTCTCGGGTCGGATGGCGTGCTCAATACTTTGCTGCAATATGTGCACCTGACCAAACATCCACTGGAGTTCCTGCTCTACAGTCCGTTCGCCGTAGTGTTAACGCTGACGCATATTTATACTCCGTTTGCATTCTTGCCTATTTACGCTGCGCTGGAGCATATTCCACGCAACCTGGTGGAAGCTTCGCACGATCTCGGCGCGACTCCGGGACAAACTTTCTGGAAAGTAATTTTTCCGCTCTCGATTCCGGGGGTAATGGCGGGAGCAACGTTTGCTTTCGTGCTGAGCCTGGGTGATTTTCTTGCACCACTGCTGCTGGGCGGGCCCAGCGGAATCATGATCTCCAATATCGTGGTAAGCCTCTTCGGCGCGGCTTACAACTGGCCGCTGGGCGCGGCGATTTCGTTCTGCATGCTGCTGCTGGTGGTGAGTTTGCTGTTTTTCTCCGAGCGGCTGGAAAAGAAATGGAGCTTCTCGTGAGCGAGACGAAATTGGTTTCCGGCTCACGCTGGTTGCTCTGCCATAGTGTGGCCGTATTCGCCTTTCTCTATTTGCCGATTGCCATCCTTATCCTCTATTCATTCAACCGCGACGGCGTCGGCGGATTTCCGCCGCGTCACCTGACGCTCGACTGGTATCGCGTGTTATTCGCGGACGAGGCGATCTGGGATTCGGTCCTCAACAGCCTGAAGGTGGCATTCGCGGCGGTCGCGATCTCGCTGATGTTGGGCGTGCCGGCGGCGTTGGCGCTGGAGCGGGCGCAGTTTCCGGGGAAGGCTGTGTTCCGGCGATTAGTGCTGCTTCCGCTGATTCTACCCGGGATTATTACCGGGCTTTCACTGGCCATGTTCTTCAAAGTGATGGGAACAAACACCAGCCTGCTTACGATTATCCTGGGGCACGGGACGGCACTGATTTCGGTGGCAACGACCGAAGTGTTTGCGGGACTACAGAAGCTTGACCGGGCGCAGGAAGAGGCTTCTCTCGATTTGGGCGCGAATTACTGGCAAACTTTCTGGCGCATCACAGTGCCGAATCTGAAGTTGCCGATTATTGGCGCGGCGCTTCTCATCTTTACGCTTTCGATGGATGAGATCGCTGTTAGCTTTTTTCTGATTGGACGCGACAACATTTTACCTCTTGAGATCTGGGGACGCTTGCGGCGCGGCATCACGCCGGAGATTAACGCGGTATCGACCATCATCTTTGTGTTTTCACTAGTAGCGATTGTGTTTTGGTATCGATTGCGAGTACGCGGCGAACGCGGCACAGACGCGGGCGCGGAGATTGTGCAAGCGATGGAAGGGAGCGGAGTATGAGTGCAAATCGCAGAGATTTCATCAAGTTCGTGGTAGCGGGAGCGGTAACGGCGGGGTGTCCGATTGATCTTTCGCTGGTGGCAGCGCAGACCGGTGACACGCAAAAGGGTCGTGCCGCGGACGTCGATGGCGAAGATAACCGGATTTGCCACCTGGTGCGCGACAAGGGCAACGGCTCTTTCAAGCGGCCTCCGGCTTCGGCGCGGCACGACGTGGTGATTGTCGGGGGCGGTGTGAGCGGGCTGACTGCAGCTTACCGTTTGCAGCACCGCGATTTTCTCTTGCTTGAGAAAGAGCCTCACTGGGGCGGTAACGCGTACGCGATGGATTATGACGGCAGCACCTATGCGACGGGATCCGCATTCCTGGCCAAGGATGAATCCGCGTATCACTTCGCGAAAGAAATCGGGCTGGAGCCGCTGCCCGTCAACAGTTCGGATGCGAGCATTATTCGCGGCGAGTTGATTCTGGATACGTGGGGCGACGGCTTGGATAAGTTGCCATACGCTACGCCGGTTCGCGAGAGTTTCAAGAAGTTCAAGAAAGAGATGCTCGCGATCGATGTGGCGAAGCGCCGTGAAGAGGTGTACAACAAATCGCTCTCCGATTTTCTGAAGGGATATCCCGCGGAATTGAAACAGTGGTGGGATAATTTCGGACCGTCTAACTGGGGCGCGGCCTCTGAAGACACTGCCGCGGCGGTGGGCATTCTCGCGCTGCAAGAGATGGCCGAAGAAAGCCGAACCGACGACCGTTATACGTGGCCTGGAGGGTTGGGAACGATTACGAGGAAGCTGGCGAACACTCTGCAACCGAAATACAAGGAACGATTGTTGAGTGGCGCTACGATCGTGGCGGTTGTTTCGGTGAAGGACGAAGTGCAGGTCACATACATGCTAGGGGGCGAACTGAAAACGGTGGCGGCGAAGGCTGTGATCATGGCGACCCCCAAGTTCATCACCCGGCGCATTGTCGATGGCCTCCCGGAAAAACAAAGCGATGCCATGCACCAGATTCGATATATTCCGTATCCGGTGGTGAATCTGATTTTTGACAAGCCGGTTTTCAATCAGGGCTATGACACGTGGTGCCCCGGCAACACCTTTACCGATTTCATCGTGGCCGACTGGGTGATTCAAAAGCAGGCGGGTTACCAGCAGAAATTCAACATCATCACTTGCTATACGCCGCTGAAGGAAGAGGAGCGGGGCTATTTGTTAAATGAAATTGGGGCGCGCAAGATCGCCGCTAATGTGCTGAAAGACTTTCAGAAGCTGATGCCGGCGTTTGATGTAGATCCAGTCGAAGTGCACATCTACCGGCGCGGGCATCCTTTATATATGTCGACACCGGGGCTGTACACGCAGGTTCAGCCGCTAGCGCGGCATCCCATGGATCGCGTCTTCTTTGCCAACACGGATTCGGAAGGACCGGAATCGACGACGAGCGAGGGGATCCGTGCAGCGTTTCGCGCGGTGAAAGAAGCGGAAGCACGACTGGCGGGAAAACCCATGCCGAAACAAAATACAATCGCGGGCTGATTAACATTCGAATTCGTCCTATGAACTGGGATCCGTCCGTGGGGCCCAGCGCTCGTAAGTGTGATGTAATCTCCTTAGAATGCTCCGCACATAGTAAAGTTATAGACAAGGCATTGCAGCCGAAACGCGGACGTGTCCCTCGATCCGAATTACCTATAAAGGAAAACCCACACTTTGAGTTTGAGCATTCGCAATATCGCCATCATCGCGCACGTGGACCACGGCAAGACAACGCTGGTCGATGCCATGCTGCAACAGAGCGGGACTTTCCGCTCCAACGAGCACCACGTCGAGCGCGTGATGGATTCGAACGAACTGGAGCGCGAGCGCGGCATCACCATCCTGGCCAAGAACACGGCGATCTTCTATCACGACGTGAAGATCAACATCGTGGATACTCCGGGCCACAGCGACTTTGGCGGCGAGGTAGAGCGCGCGCTGAAAATGGTGGACGGAGTGATGCTGCTGGTGGATGCCAGCGAAGGTCCGCTGCCGCAAACGCGTTATGTGCTGAGCAAGGCGCTCGAGGCGAAGCTTCCGCCGATTGTAGTGATTAACAAGATCGACCGCCCGGATGCACGGGCGCAGGAAGTGCTCAACGAAATTTACGACTTGTTCATCGATCTCGACGCCAAGGAGGATCAGCTCGACTTTCCGGTTCTCTACACGAATGCGAAGGAGGGAACCGCGTCGACCGATATTGCAGGCGGCGGCGAAGACTTGCGGCCACTGTTTGACGCGATCCTGAAAACCACTCCCCTGCCCCAGGGCGATCCCGCCGGGCCTTTGCAGATTCTGGTGGCCAATCTCGATTACAGTGACTATCTGGGCCGACTCGCCATTGCGCGTGTTTTCAATGGAACCATGTTTACCGGTGAAGACGTAGTAATCGCCAAGCTCGATGGTTCGATGCACAAGACCAAGATCACAAAGCTGTTTTCGTTCTCCGGGCTGAAGCGAACCGATATTACGGAGACCGTGTTGGGCGATATTGTCGCCGTGGCAGGAGTGGAAGGCATCACGATCGGCGAGACCATTACGGACGCGCTGAATCCCGCCCCTCTGCCTCCGATCGTGATCGATGAGCCGACCATCGCGATGATGTTCACAGTGAACAATTCGCCGTTCGCAGGACGCGAAGGCACTTACGTCACCTCGCGGAACCTGCGCGAGCGGCTGGCGAAAGAGCTTCTAACCAATGTTTCGTTGCGCGTAGAGGACATGGAAACCACCGATTCGTTTAAGGTACTGGGGCGTGGCGAGCTACAACTTTCCATCACCATCGAGATGATGCGGCGCGAAGGCTACGAGCTCATGGTGGGCAAGCCCGAGATCGTCACGAAACGCATCGATGGCAGACTGATGGAACCGGTCGAACATCTCACCGTGGATGTGCCCGAAGGCTTCGTGGGCGTAGTTATGGAACAGTTGGGATCGCGCAAAGGCGAAGTTACCAATATGCACAATCACGGCTACGGGCGGGTGCGCATCGAGTTCCGCGTGCCCAGCCGCGGGCTGATTGGCCTGCGCAGTCAGTTGCTTACAGATACGCGGGGGACCATCGTGATGAACTCGCTGTTCGATGGTTACACCGAGTGGCAGGGAGACATTCCGCACCGGCCCACGGGAGCCCTGATCGCTGACCGCGCCGGCACTTCGACGGCTTACGCGCTGTGGGGGCTACAGGAGCGGGGCGAGCTTTTCATCGGTTCCGGCGTGGAGCTCTATGAAGGAATGATCGTCGGCGAGAACGCGAAGGATGACGATCTTGACGTGAACGCCGTGCGCGAAAAGAAGCTGACGAACATGCGTGCTTCGACGGCGGACGAGGCCATTCGCCTGGTACCGTTCCGTTCTCTGAATCTGGAGCAGGCCATCGAATTCATCTCCGACGACGAGTTCGTGGAGATCACTCCAAAATCGCTGCGCTTACGGAAAAAAGTTCTGCAATCGAATAAGCGTAAGAAGAGAGCAATGGCCACGGTAGAAGACGAAGTGTGAAACCCGGCATTAAATCCGCTCAACGCGGTGGTCCCACGCCACTGCGCCTGTTTATGGTCCCCTGTAGTTGCGGCACGACCTTTGCTGTCGCGGAAAACTACGATCATCAGGGGACGGCCTGGAGCGGGTATTTTGTCTGTCCCAAATGCCGCAAGCGGCACGATCCCAAGAACCGGCTGCTGGAGCTGGGATATCACCGCGAAGGGTATTGGAAAGTAGATGCATGTTAGTCATCCCGCCGTTTTGACGAATTTGACGAGCCTGATTTGACAAACCTGCTATACTTCGTGCCGCATTCGACTGCCGCCAGCTCCGGTCTCGATTTCCAGGAAGGTGCTCCCGACCTGCCAGTCCGCCGCATCGAGCTCGCACTTCGACAGCTCAATGCAGAGGAAGACGCTTGAAGAATATTTTTGTAGGAAATTTGAGCTTTAGCACGTCGGAAGACGAACTACGCCAGATGTTTGAACCGTTCGGCCAAGTGGACCGGGTCAGCATCATGACGGACCGCGATACGGGACGCTCGCGTGGCTTCGGCTTTGTGGAAATGGCCAGCAATGAAGATGGCGAGAAGGCCATTACCGCCTTGAACGGCTCGCAGGTTGGTGGACGCACGCTCAATGTGAACGAGGCGCGACCAAAGACCGAGCATGCCGGAGGCGGCGGACGCGACCGTGGCGGCCGTGGCGGAGATCGCGGCGGCGACCGTGGCGGGCGCGGCGGCGCCGGCGGCGGACGAGGCCGCTGGTAAAAATCCCAGGTCTTTATTCTGGCGAGCGCCGATTGGGTGCCTCACGCTCGCATTGATGCTTGTCAGCTCTGCATGTAAACTGAAGCTACTAGTGCGCCCGTAGCTCAGATGGATAGAGCGATTGCCTCCGGAGCAATAGGTCGGGAGTTCGAATCTCTCCGGGCGCACCAGACTTCTTTGTTCCCACCAATCACTCCCATGGTTTCTGACTCGATTCCTTTGTTTTTTGTTTTCTTGCAAAGGCTAGGAACCCAAACACGGCGTACTAATCTTCAGCCTAATTCCGTCAATTAACATACTGTTCACATTTGCGTGGTGTATCTGTAACATCCGGTGACTGATACTGTTGGCTGCTCCGGTATTGCCGGATGTTGCAGTTCCCTTGGAGGAAAAACTAATGGTCCGTCGCTTGAGCGTTCCTTTTGCGCTCTGCTTATGGTTGGTGCTATCGGCTTCTTTTGCAAGCGCGAACTCGGTGGACTTCTTGAATTTCAACTATCTCAAGGATGGGCAGCAGGTTGGGAACTTCTACGATGGCGGTATCAACAATGCCGGCGTTCCTAACTTTGGAGTGACTTTTTCTTCAGACTTTTATGGAATACGCTCGGAGTTTCAAGGCGGTTCCGGCGGATTCCTGCCCGATCCCACTTCAACACCGGCCATCTTTATGACGGGCGCGAATGGAGCTCCAGTTACAGGTTCTATGAATGTGGCGAATGGTTTCAGTTCGGGCCTTAATTTTCTTTATACGGCGGCGTTTCAGGAGACTGTAAAAGTTTGGAGCGGCGCCAACGGCACCGGCACGGTGCTGGCCACTATTTTCCTGACGCCAAACGATGGCAGTTGTTCTGCCGTCAGATTCTGCAACTGGACCGCTGCGGGAGTTAGCTTCTCTGCGGGAGTTAGCTTCTCTGCGGCAATTGGGTCCAACTGAAACAGAATTTGGCTCTGTGCTGCAATGGAAAGCGCCAGGACCGCCAGGGAAATTAGGGAGGGCACCATGGCGGCGATGGCGCTGCGAAAATGCTGCGCGAGTTCATGGGTTGCTGAGCTAACCGCGATCCCGGCAAAAAGGGGAGCTAAACCGGGATCAGACCAACCAAAAAAAGAATCCGAATCCTGATTGAGCTTCGAAATCTTATTTGACGCTTTGCGCCTGATTATTAAAGTCAGGTTAAAGTTTTGAGCGATGTGCAATGTTGGCGGTTCTGCAAGGCATTCTTGAAGTCTGCAAATCCGGCTCCGGTAGCCCTATGCCCACTGCACAACTGAACAAGAAACGCAGAAAGCGCGCGCAGTCTGCGCCGAAGACTGCACGAGGGAATTCCGTTCAAGAAAACTCACAACATCCGTCCCGGAGCGCGGCAATTTTTCCAAGTTCCGGTTAGCCCCGGCGATTCTGCTGATGTTGATGACGTTCGGCGTTTACTTCCAGGTGATTCATCAACCTTTTTCGAACTACGATGACGGGGAATACGTAAGTAACAATCCGGATATCCAAAATGGTTTCACCCGCACGGCCGTGCGCTGGGCGATTACCTCCACCGATCATACCAACTGGCATCCGCTTACGTGGCTTTCTCACACACTGGACTGGCAGCCTTTCAGCAACGACCCTTCCGGCCATCATTTCACGAGTCTGTTACTGCACAGTCTGAATGTAGTGTTGCTCTTTTCTTCTCGCCAGAATTACCGGGTCTACGAGCCGAAGCCTGCTGGTGGCCGCACTTTTCGCGGTTCATCCCATCAACGTAGAAAGCGTGGCATGGATCGCCGAGCGGAAGAATGTGCTGTGCACGCTGTTCTTTCTACTTTCGCTGATTGCCTACGGGCAATACGCACGCGTCCAAACTTGATGCGTTACATGGGAGTGGTGTTGCTGTTTGCACTTGCTCTGGCCTCCAAGCCGATGGTCGTTACTTTTCCCTTCGTGCTGTTGCCCGTGAAGCGATGCTCTGTAAATAGTTCGTTAAAGTTTGATGAATATTGTGGTGGCAAAGTCGGTGGGAGGAGTTACAGTTGGATCGATGAGCCGCAGCGCAACGGGTTGCTCACAAGTTATTTGCTTGAAGCACCTCATATCCCACAATATCTGGTATGCCAATGCGATTACGGTGCTGTTCGCCCGAATTTATAAGTGAAGGTCAGACTGGCATAAGATGGAATGCGAACGCCGACTATTTCCTGTATATCGGATGGATAGAAATTCTCGGTTGTTTGTCCCGTGTAGCCGCTCGCAATAAGGAAATTCACTCCGGTCGTAAATCGGCCTTTCGCAAAAGGGCGGACTATCGCACCGCGAAACTCCTTCAATGGAGTTCCTGTGCATTCCATATTTAAGTTCACCGGATTGCATCCTGTGCCCAGCGGCTTTGTGCCTACGTATTCGAACTCGCCTCGTGCCTGCAATTGAAACGGAAGCTTTTGGATTATCCCCAATAAATCGAAGATGGTCCTGGGCGCTTCGGGGGTTGGCTGTCCCGAGTCAAGATCTCGCGCGTCTGCCTTGGAGAAAGTCGCTAATAGAGAACCTTGTTTAAAGTTTCGGCGCACGGTTGCAGTCATAAATCGAAGGCGGCTTGGACCTTCGTTAAACTGAAGTCCGGTATCAGGATCAATCTTTGCCAGTTCCGCGCTACTTGTAACATGACCTAGGGTAAGTCGTAAATCTGTTTTCGCTACAGTCTTGCTGGCGACGATCTGATATGAATGCGATGTTGCGACGGGTGTGCCAGTGACCGCCCCGGTGCCGATCCGCGGATCTTCCGTAAAAAACGCCTGCCCAAAGCTGAGAGAGATAAGGGGAGCGTACCAAACTTCTTTAGGGAGAAAAGAAATTGTAGTTTTGGGCGAGTTCACGCCCACCCATTTTTGAAATGAATTGTCGGGATACTGGGGAGTAATCACTAGGTCTTCATTATCTATGTTGATTTCGTCACGCCGCCAGCCAAGATAATAGCGAAGGTAGTGGCTCAGAGCGCCTTCTGCCGCAATGTAGGGAGTAAACGATCCGATCGTGATGTTATTCCCGTCAACAGGTGTAAAAGATCCGTAATAGTTGGGGGCTATCGGATTGAAGAACCGGTAGTGGTCAAGATCATCACGGCGCGGCGCTTCGCGTCCGTAGTCAAAGCCAGCCAGCAGTGAAAAGTATTCGGCAACCTTATTGACATAGTTGGCGTTGCCGCCTGCAACGGTGCGGAATTCGCTTTGCCGTATGAGCCCCTGTCCGAAATCTGAAAACAAAGAAAGATTGTAGCTGCGGAAAAAACCAGAGAGTTGTAGCTGTTGGCTTCGACTAACCTGCCAGATGTCATTCACTGCCGCCAGCGCGGTATGTGTCTGGTCTTTTTGCCGAGGGTCGATGGTATCGCCGTAATTTGGGAAATTGCTATCGTACTGGTTTTCCATAAAAATCGGTACGAGGCCCGGCACATAAGAAAATCCGTAATAGCCAATGCCAAAAAGAGTGAGCCGATGTTCTCCGATCTGTAGCAACCGCTCACCATTGAACTTATATTGTTGCCGGTGCTCCAGTCGATCAAGAAATCCATTGCCGTAGGACCCTCCGAAAGCGATCCAGGAGTTAACGGAAGGACTGAATCCCGCAACCATATCGATGTCTCGATAATCGCCCGTAAACGTAAGAAAAGGATCGATACGAGGACGGAATCCGTAAGTTGCCGCAAGGTTCACGGAATGATTCCCTTCGCGAACGTTGAATGCTCCGCCATCCACCTGAACGCTTTCCAGAACTTCCGGAATAAATATGTTCGGGTCGGAGTAGCCATTGCCATGAGCATTGGCCGACAGATTGTTGGGTACGAGGTAGCTGCCAACGGATAGGTATTGAGCGATCGGCTCGCCGTGATCCCCAGCCACGCCGGGCGCAAAATATTGCGGCGCCTTGATGCCACTCGATGCAGTTTCGATGGGATAACCGGGAATTGACACAGGCGCGCCAGGGCGCCCGGGATTCGCATCGAGAAGATCTTGACGGACGAAAACCTTTTCCCCAGGATCGGGAGAAAGCACATCGGTTTCGTTCACATCCGCTGTCACCGTAACATTTTCGATTCGTGAAGAAAGTTGATCCATGCGAATCTCGATCGCAGCATTGCCGGCCCGCAGAACCGTAATTGAGCGCACGACCGGACGAAATCCGGGAGCCTCAACCCTGATGACGAATTCTCCGGAGGAACTAATCTTCGCCAGGAATTTCCCGGCCTGGCCGGAGACTGCTATGGCAAGAACCTGGTTTCGGCCAACAATTTGGAGCGAAGCATTAGGCAAAGGTTTTCCGTCAGGGTCAAGAACTCGTCCGCTCAATGCGATGTCTTGCGCGAGCAGCGTGCTCGATACGACGAGTAGAAGCCATGCCGCTACAATTCCCCACATCCAACGTTGTGAGCTTGCTGCGCGGGCATACTTTATGCCAGAGATTTGAATCTCTATCGCGGCGTCCATTGCGGGTGGCCGGAAAATAGTCCATTGGCGAAGCCGATCTGATAAGCGAGGAATAGACCAAACGCCAGGCTTAGCAGGCCGGATGCAAATCCTAACCAGTGGGAAAAGTTCGCATGCTTTTTCCCGAAGAAGCTGAAGGCGGAAGCGATGCTCATGGTAATCAGCATCATGCCGCCCACCGTACCGGCTCCGAAGACGAGCAGATAAACCAGGGCCCAGTGGGGGTTGCGGATGGTGGTAAGAATTAGTAGCGCGACCGCGGCTGAACCCGCGAGTCCATGAACGATTCCTACAACCAAGGGGCGCAGTTGCTGATAGAGACCGATCCTGCCAAATATTCGATCAAGGAAGGTTAGCGGCGTTTGACTGTGGGAACGCGCGTCCTGATCGTGCCCGTGCGTGAAATTGTGTACGTATTCGCCATGAGTGTGGTGATGCGAATGCACTTCGTCAGATTCTTCTGGTGAAGGAGCTAGAGTTCGTGCTGTGCGCATAAAGCTAGTGATGTTCATAGCGCCCAGCACGATCAGCATCACTCCAACGGAAAATTCCATGGAAAGCCCCATGCGCGCGGGAATGACAACATCAAAAATAATAATAGCCGTGCCCACCACAAAGATGGTGAGTGTGTGGCCGATTCCCCAAAAGATTCCGGTAAGAGCCGCTCTCAGCAGATTACGCTGGCGGCTAACGATGGTGGTCACCGCAATCACATGATCGGGATCGGTGGCGTGCCGCATGCCCAAGAAAAATCCCACTGCGATGATGGATAGAAAACTGATCATGTTTTGCTTATTTGGCTACTTCGGACATTCGTGATTCACTCAAACGCTTCTTGAGGAAATCGAGATACTCCTCCATACCATCGCCGCTCTTCGCGGAAAGCTTAAACACTAGCATACCGGGCCGTACCGCCTGAATGTTTCCGTATGCACTCTCCCAGTCGAATTCAACCGCCTCCGCTAGGTCCATCTTAGTGACCACGCCCACGTCGGCGCTGTTAAAAATAGTTGGATACTTGAGCGGCTTATCCTCACCTTCGGTCACTGAGATGAGCACAAGCCGAAGATTCTCGCCGAGATCGTACGACGAGGGGCAGACAAGGTTCCCGACATTTTCGATGAATAGGAAATCGAGTTCGTTGAGATTCCAACCTTGAAGTGCGTTCTGCACCATCGCAGCTTCGAGATGACAAAGAGTCCCGGTGGTGATTTGTTTTACCGGAGCCTGACTGCGAGCCAAACGAATCGCATCGTTTTCCGTGGCGAGATCGCCGACGAGCGCCGCCACGCGATGATTTTTTCGCAACAGTGTAAGCGTCTTTTCTAAAAACATGGTTTTCCCGGAGCCAGGGCTGGAGACCAGGCTCACGACAAACACTCCTGCCGCGCGAAATCGATCCCGCAACGCCCGTGCGGTCAAATCGTTCTGCTTGAGAACGTTTTTCCGAACTTCGATTAAACGAGGCTGCGATCCCATTCCTCAATCTCCAGTGCTACTACTTCGAGTTCTTTTCCCTGCACCACATCGCCCGACGGAGTGCCGCACTCCGCGCAGCAAAATAATTGCACCGAGCTAATCGGGCGTTGAGTCTGGCACGTCGCGCAAAATATCAAGACAGGAACTTCTTCAATGATGAGCCGGACACCTTGCAACGCAGTGTCTTCGCAAGCCATTTCGAAAGATCCCAGCAGAGCTTCCTTCACCACACCAGAGAGTTCGCCCAGCTTTAGCTGGATCGCGGTCACTTGAACGTCACGGCGATCCGATTCCTCTTGAGCTAATTCGATGATACTCATCGCGATGGAAAGCTCGTGCATACTTTTCTCGTTCCCGCGCAGCCTAAACTACGGATTACAATCACACTTCGAAAATGCAGCCATAGCCGCCTGACCCAGGCTAATGCCGCCGTCATTGGGTGGAATGGAATGATTCGTCCAAACCTCGATCCCTTCCGCCTCAAACAAGCACTTCAGATCTTTCAAGACTAGCTCATTCTGAAAAACGCCTCCGGAAACGACAGCAACGTTCATATTGTAGACTTCAGCAACGCTCACTACAGCATCGCGCAGACCATGAGCCAGACCGAATTGGAAAGCACGCGCAATCTCCGGCGGCGATCGGCCGTGAATTCTGTCTTGAATCACGCCTTCCAGTAGGGGACGAAAATCTAATTCGTGCTCCAGGTAGGGAAACGGGTACGGCTCTGTCTCCACCGTAGAAGATGCCAATTGTTCCAGCCACATCGCGGCCTGCCCTTCGAACGTGACTTCGCGCGTAAAGCCTAGCAAAGCCGCGGCAGTATCAAAGAGCCGTCCAATCGAACTCGTAGGAAATGTCCGTACCTGTTTCTGAACCAGATCCACGGCCTGAAAGTATCTCGAGCAAAAACTAAAAGGCGGCGCTGCGAGATCGGGCAAAGAATCCAACTGCGCCAGAAAACCAGCCGCAGCCTGCACCGGATATTGCGCCGCTCCGTCGCCTCCTGGCAAAGCAGCACTCCGCAGATGCCCGACGCGCTCGAACCCATCTTTGACGCTGCCAATAAAAATCTCGCCTCCCCAAATGCTGCCGTCATCTCCGTAACCCGTGCCATCGAAGCTGACGCCGATCACTCGTTTCTCCCATTCGCCGCGCTCGGCTAGAACCGAAGCAACGTGAGCGCGATGATGCTGGACTGAAAGACACTGTGGAACTCCAAGCGCCAACGCATGGGATGTAGAGGCATACTGAGGGTGCGCATCGTGCACCACCAGTAATTCTTCCGTCCGCACCTCATACATCGAGATCAAATCCTGGATCGTCTCCTGAAACGCACGCAGCGATTCGTAGTGTGACAAGTCCCCAATGTGCTGGCTCATAAATGCCTGCCCGTCGACGACGAGTGTGATCGAGTTTTTCAAATCAGTGCCAACAGCCAAGATCGGACGCTCAGTGGGTATGCTTGCCACTGCGCCCGGCGCATAGCCCCGCGCGCGCCGAAGAATGACCGGGCCAAATACTCCATCCCGCACCACCGAATCGTCGACGCGCCTTGCAATCGGACGTTCTCCAATCAGAAATGCGTCGGCAATCCCGGAAAGCCGGCCAAGCGCTTCTTCATCTTCGAAAGCGATTGGCTCGCTGGAGCGATTTGCGCTGGTCATCACCAACACCTGCGGCGCTCCCGCCGCAAACAGTAGATGATGCAAAGGCGCGTAAGGCAATATCACGCCCAGTTCATCATTTTCTGGAGCGACGCCCGAGGCAACTTGGGGGGAGCCGAGTTTCGCCGGAGCGAGAACAATAGGTCGTGCGGTGGATTGTAGCAGCGTTTCGGCCTCTGCCGACAGTTCAACCAATCCTCGCGCCACGTCAATATCGGCCGCCATGATCGCAAAAGGCTTTTCCTTGCGAAATTTGCGTTCGCGCAAAACCGCAACAGCGGCGCGATTCGAAGCATCGCATGCCAGGTGGTAACCGCCGATCCCTTTTACCGCGAGGATGACCCCCGCTTGAAGAAGCTGAGCCGCACGTCGGATGCTCTGCTCACTTCCACGTATGTCTTTGTCGGCTTCACGCAAATAGTAACCTGGTCCGCAATCCGGACAAGCCACGGGTTGAGCGTCAAAGCGTCGGTTGCTTGGATCTCGATATTCAGCAGCGCAATAATTGTCAAGCGGCCAATCGCGCATTGTGGTGTTAGTTCTGTCATAAGGCAGACGCAGGACGACCGTGTAGCGCGGACCACAATTCGTGCAATTGATGTAGGGATACCAATAGCGCCGGTCAGCGAAATCGAACAACTCTTTCAAGCATGCGTCGCAAACTGGAAGATCCGGAGAAATGCGAACCGTGAGGTGCTCCCGGCGCTGGCTTTCGCGGATGGTGAATTCGTTCAGACCCAGAGGCGCAGTGCGATGAACTTCGATTTCCGAGATACTCGACGCTGGCGGAGGCTGCAACTTCAAATCCCGGACAAAATCCAGCAATCCTTTTTCGGCGCCTTCGAGGAAAATTTCAACGCCCTCCTCGCTATTGAGCACCCACCCAGCGAGCGTGTTGGCACGCGCCAATCGATATACGAACGGACGAAAGCCAACGCCCTGCACCACTCCGCGAACTCGAATAGAACAGGCGCTGGGCATTCTTACCCCGCATCCACGAAGCAACTTCGGCCCTGCCAGCCGATTTGAACCACTTTGCCTTCTTCTACAAGAACCGGCACGCTGCGTTGCCCCGCTGTCAATTCGCGCATGCGGTGAAGAGCCGTTGAATCGGCTTCAACGTCGTACTCGACAAAGTCGCGGCGTTTCCATTCCAGCCATTCGCGCATCTCCTGAGTATGCGGGCAGCGCGCTGTGCCGAAAAGTTCAAGCATGGCCACGGTGGAGCACCTCCAGGTTTTCGCGGATGATGTGATAAATGGATGCTTGCACTTCCTGGATACGCGGGATGTAATCGCACTGAACCACAAGAGGAAAGTCGGTCAATTGCCGACGGCGAATCTCACCGCCGTCATAACCCAGCAAGGCGACCGTCAACAGCTTCCGCTTGCGCGCTTCTTCTAGCGCCATTACGATGTTGCGTGAACCACCGCTAGTGGAAATACCGATCGCAACATCCTCTGGACGCGCTTGCGCGATCAGTTGACGCAGAAAGATTACTTCTGTGCCTACATCATTTGCCACGGCCGTAATATTGGCAGGCTCAAGCGATAGCGAGACAGCTGGAACCGGACGATAACCCGATGGAGGCATTACGCAGTCGATGGCAAAGTCGTTCGCATCCGTCGCCGACCCCCCGTTGCCAAAAATAATAAGCTTCCCCCCTTTTGCGAGGCGTTCATAAATCGCGAGCGCAGCGCCACCGATCTGTTCAGCCTGTTCATCTGCAACTTGCGTACGCAGTTTGGAGTCGTCTTGCACTTTCATGCCAATCGAAGCAGCGACTTCAGTTAGCAAGTCAGGTGTCTGCTGTTTTTCCTGCCCAAGAAATGGATAAAGGAAGCCGGCGGCACCCACATCGTGGCCCAGTTCACGATGCTCGAGAAACACATGCACGCTCTCCCATAACGTGTGATAAAGAATTTCAATCAACTCTTGATGAATAAATGGATCGGGCGTAAATGCTTCAATGGCGTAAGAGCCTTCCTCGCCGGGAAGTGCAAAAGTCAGAGCTTTGCGGTCATGGGCAAACTTAAGAGCCGCGCGGATCTCATCGTCTCCCTCGGGGGCTCCGAAACCCATAACGATATCTTCCGGACGAATGATTGCTTCCAACCAGGGGCGAAAGAGCATCGAAAGATCGAGTGCCGGAAGAGCGCGCTTTCCAACAATAACCGGATGAACGAACTCAACGGAAACATGCTGGGCGTCGGTTGCGTAAGGTCCGCGGCCGAATGCGAGCAAGCGACCACCGTTGAGAAAACGTTCGGACATGGCGCGGCAGGCCTCCGCCAGACGGGGCGATTCGCGGGAAAAAAAATCTTCGACAATCCGGTTCCGCATGAGCAGGCGCTCTTCAATTTGAGCCGCCAGCACACAGATTGTGGCCATAGCACCACCCTAAAAAGTTTAACAAATGCGCGGAAGAGGATCTCCGACCAGCATATCCACAATCCTGCTGCCACCGTAGCGGGTAGTAACTAAAACTGCGCCCGATGGTTCGTTGCGGACTTCTCCGATTATCTGGGCATCCTGACCACCGGGAGCCAGATTCAGCGCATTAAGTGCGGCGTCCGCGTACTCCGGCGCAACAACGGCAAGGAACTGGCCTTCATTCGCAATATGCAAGGGATCCAAACCTAAAAGCTCACAGGCGCCCCGAACGGCATTACGCACCGGAATTATTTCTTCGATGAGCACAATACCGAGTCCGCTGTCGCGCGCAAGTTCATTGAGCGATGTCGCCACACCGCCGCGCGTGGGATCGCGCATCCAGCGAATGCCAGGGCCCGCTTCATGCGCCAGAGCCTCAACCAAAGGCAGAACTGAACGAGTATCCGACTGCAGGTCAGCTTCCAAATCAAGATCTCCGCGCGCGAGCAGGATGGTAATACCGTGATCGCCGATCGGGCCGGAGAGCAGAATTTTATCGCCAGCGCGCACGGACCGCGGATCAATTTTCAAGCCGTGAATCGGACGTCCGATCCCGGTGGTCGAAATGTACATGGAATCGGCTTTGCCGTGTTCTACGACTTTCGTGTCGCCACCTGCAATCTTGACTCCCGCTTTGCGCGCCGCATTGCCCATGGCGCGTACTTCAGCCTCGAGAACTGATGTCGGCAAGCCAGCTTCGAGCACGTACGTGACGACCATTGCTTCAGCTTTAGCGCCGGAAACCGCCAGATCGTTTACTGTTCCGTTAACAGAAAGTTCTCCAATAGAGCCCCCAGGAAACGTCAACGGCTTAACTACAAAGCTATCCGTAGTAATGGCGATCTTCGTTCCACTGAAATCAAGATGGGCGGCGTCACCTAATGGTTCGGAAGAAGATGGAAAAAGCAATGGCGCAAACAAACCCTCCACAAGCCTGCGGCTGGCTTTACCTCCGGCTCCGTGAGCCATTTCGATCTGTGGCTCGCGGAAACGGATCTTCGGAGAAGGCTCAACTTCGGCAATGTCTAAGCCACGGAGGCTATGCTGGTCACCATTGCCGTTTTCCGGTGTTCGTAATTGAAGTAGGCTGCGCATGATCCCTCTGATGAAACCATAAGAGCTCCGATGGGATGCTCCGGGGTACATTCATTGCCAAAGAGCTTGCATTGATGGGGCTTCAGCACACCTTTAAGCACTTCTCCGCACTGCGCCGCTTTGGGATCGGTCACGCGCACTCCGGGAATATCGAAGCGCTGCTCCGCATCCCATTCGCGATAACCTTGACGCAGGCGCAAGGCCGATTGAGAAATGAAGCCAAGTCCTCTCCATTCAAAATATGGGCGCAGTTCAAAAACCTCCGCCATGGCGCGAAGAGCGGCGCGATTCCCTTCCCAAGGCACTACACGCTTGTATTGATTTTCGATTGTCGCTTCATCCGCTTTGAGCTGGCGCAGGACCATCACAATGGATTGAAGAATATCCAGCGGTTCGAATCCGGAAACCGCAACCGGCTTATTTTCATTCTTTGCGATCCACTCATAAGGCCGGCAGCCGATTACCGTCGACACATGGCCGGGGCCGATAAATGCATCGATTCGCATATCGGGAGAATCAAGAATGGCGCGAATAGCGGGGATGATCGTAACGTGATTGCAGAATACTGAAAAGTTGGGCAGGCCTTGCGACTTCGCCCGCATAAGCGTAAGCGCCGTGGATGGAGCTGTAGTTTCAAATCCGATGGCAAAAAACATCACATGCTTGTCGGGATTTTTCTCCGCCAGTTTGAGCGCGTCAGCAGGAGAGTAAACAATGCGCACGTCCATGCCGCGCGCTTTATGCTCTAAAGGGCTTCCCAGCGTTCCCGGCACCCGCATCATATCTCCGAAGGCGGTGAATATTACGTCGGGATTTTGGGCTATCGCAAGGCCGTCGTCGATTCTGCCCATGGGGAGAACACAAACGGGACAGCCGGGACCGTGAATTAATTCGATGTTGGATGGAAGAAGGTCTTTGAGGCCAAAGCGGTAGATGGCGTGGGTGTGCCCGCCGCACACTTCCATAATGCGGTAATGGCGATTGGGGCCGGCGAGACGACGTATCTCAGCCGAGGTTTTGGTGATGACCTCGGGTTCGCGAAATTCGTCGACAAACTTCATGCTCAATCCTTTGCGTTCACGCAGCCGCAGCTAAGATGCTTCAAGAAGGTTCCGGGACCTCAGAATCTTCGTGAATCTCTGACTCTTCCAAACCGTAACCCTGGACTTCCTGCATGGCGGATTCCGCCTCCCCCAATGCGCGCAACGTGCGCATCTGGTCGAGAGCGTCTTCCTCGCTGATCTTGCTCATGGCAAAGCCAACATGAATGAGAACCCAGTCTCCCTTCAGCGGCAGGTTGTCCTGCAATAGTCCTAAGTCAACTTTGCGACGAACTCCGACTACATCGATTACGGCGGTATTCGGTTGGTCGGGGAAAAGTTCGACAACCTGTCCTGGAATGGCTAAGCACATGAGGTTACACTTTCCTCCGAGCCAGGATATTGAAAGAAAACTTCAATTCGTCTTTCACTTTCATTGCACCGCCAGCAATGGACACGAGTTTCAACTCATAATCTGTTTGCAGCACCGAGAAGGTTCCGAATGCGCGCAGGGAATTTTCGGTGACGGCCACTCGCGCCGTTACGGATTGCGAGCGGGTGATCCCGTGCATGGCCAAATCTCCATTCAGCGTTACAGAATATTGCCCCTCCCCGGCCTTGCTAGCGGAAAGGTTGGAGCACTCGTAGACGATTTCTGGATAGACGTCTGTCCCGAGAATATCCGCCTTCATCGCCCGTTCAATTTCGCTGCGGTCCTTGTCGGAAATGTCGTCGCTCACGGACAGCGAGTCCGCCTTAATCGTGAGCCGCAGCGACGAATGCTTGATGTCATCCGGGTTCACTTCCGCCGTTCCTGAGAAGTCACGAATTGCGATCTTGGGACTATGCCCGAAAGCCGAAAGCAATCCTTCCGAGAAAACCTGAACTGTGAACTGGCTCGCTCTCGTGTCAGCGACGTATTGAACGCTCGTTTCTGTGGTTGGGCCCATTGGTCGGTTACATCCCTCACATATTTCGCAGTTTTAAGTAGCGGTCGACATCGGGAAGTGCAGCGGCTAGCATGCTACCCACTCCGATTTGCCCAAGATAGCGTCGAACGGTTGGGTTGGAGAGAATTAGTCCGGTCCCGAATAGAATCAAAGCGGCTCCGCCCAGCATGTACAACGTTTCTTTATCAGTTCCAAAGTTATCGTTCTCTTCAGACAGTCGCATGGTCACGGCAATCTCCTCTCAATTCGTGTTCAGGTCTTGCTGTAACACATCATCCCCACTCGATATTTTATGAATCAGCAGCTCGACCATTCCTACTGCGTCATCGAGGACAGCTTCGATCGGCTCACTCAGACCCATCTGGCCTTCTTCGGGGCCAAGCGTTCCCGGCTCACAACCTAGAAGCAATACACGCTTCAGAGGTCCCATGGAACTCGCTAACCGCAGCACGTTCAAAGGGTTCATGCTATGAGCTTCGACTGCGCCATGTTGCTCGTCCGGGCCACCCAGGTCATGCAAGTCGGGTTCGATGACGTATAGGGTGCCTGCTGGTTCACCGCGCGGGCACGCGTCCACCAGGATGGTTGTGTCGTATCCATCAAGCAACGCGTAGGCAAGGTCGTAGCCTCGAATTCCGAAGTCGGTGACGCGCACATTCTTCGGCAACTCGCGTGCCGACAGGCGGCGCGCCACTTCCACTCCGAAAGCATCATCGCCCAGAAAAATATTGCCAATTCCGGCGACGAGAATGCTCGGCAACTTCGTGGCTGCGATTTGTTCACTATCAACCGAGGGCAAAGGTTCCACTTCTTCGGCGGTAAAGAAAAAGCGGTGGCCGGGCTGACGCATAAAACCGATGTCTCGGCCGGGGTCTTCATCGACCACAACGCCAAGATGAATCTTGCCTTCGTAGTCCTGCTCGATGGATTCGATGATCGCGGTTTTGCCGGCAAGTGCGATGTCCATGACATCGCCGCCGGCCCGTGGACGAAGCATGACCCGGCTACCGGGGCGAACTTCGATGTCGTCAATACGCAAATCATCCATCGGCTTCTTGGCTTCGAGGAGTTGCCATTCCCACTCGTTCATGACATCTCCTCCTTCAACGAACGCAGGTCTCTGAGGGTTCCGTGAAGTTTCGCAAGGTGCTCCATAGGAAGCGCTTCGGTTCTTTCGAGAATTTTCCGGGCGCGCTCATCGGTGGATCGCATCTCGCGCTTCTCGTCGTCCGTCATGGTCATGATGCGAAGCGCCAGGATCTCATCGATCTCGGTTCCGTCGAACAAGTCGCCTGGACTCTCGGGAGCGATTTGCGGGTAATCGTAGAGGATGATGGGCGAAGCGAGCATGGTGTCGCGCTCTCCTTCGGCTCCGACAAGAACTGGCCACGCTCCGAGATTTTCGCAGCTCGCCGCAAGGGCCTTCAAGCTCTCCGGCGGTTCGAGGAGGGATACGAATTGTCCACTACTAACCCCGAGCAGCATGTGGGCGGAGACTAGCGAGACCATCAGAGCCGAATCGCGTTCAGTTTCACCGACGTATCCTTCTAGTGGAGTGAGATTCTTTACCCGAACCTGCAACTTAAAAAGACTCCCATCTTCTTCCCTCGTCGCCGTTATTTCAACAGTTCCATGTATAGATTCTTGCTTACGATCGATCATGCCAACGAGCCTGCCATCGTCATCGCGGAGAAGCTCGGTTTCATCTTTTGCCGGGAAAGCAAAATTCCACTGCAATGCTTCCGCTGTCAGCAGATTCAAATCCTGCATTGGAACAGCTACTTCGCACTCGATGGCTTCCTGCCAGGGTGCCGATGTGGGGTCAAAGTGCCGCGCCGCGGGCTCGACGGCAGAGTCCTCGGAGGCCGACACTCCGCCCAACTCACGCACGGTTCGCGCAACCAACTTCAGAAAACGCACTTTTACTTCGAGTGCTGGAAAAACTCCTTCGACAAGGCATTCCGTCTGCATCGACCAGGCATCCGAACCGGATTGCGCCTGGCTGTAAGAGCGCGGATAAAGCACGCCGAAATTAAAGCGCTGACGATTCTTCACCGAAGATCGACGATAGGGATAGAGCATGTACCCCTCGTACAGCACGGCTTTCGCAATAGCATCGATGAGCTTGGTGTTCATCGCTTCACCATTTCTTCAAGCGCAAGCATGCTCTCCAGCGCCTGCTCCCAGGTAGGGATGCCGCGCTCGACCTTGTACTCATAAATTCTCTGGAAGACATCGCGGCGCAGACACAGCCAGGCGGTGTTGGGATAATAAATTTCCATCATTTCGTGCCAGGCCTTCACCGGAAGACGAAAGCGAGCTTCTTTATCCCAAGGGATGGGACCTACTTGTAGCGCTCCGTTCCCATCCGCGTAGAAAACAGTTCCGCTGAAAAGAAAATTCAACGGCACATCGCCATCAGCCAGACCGTGAAAATATTTTGTTGCGGCGACATTGAAATCGAATGTGCAGGGGACAGGAACGTCAACCACCGCGGTGTCGCTAAATGCTGGGGCGACCACGCTGGCATGAGTCCACAGCATGGTCTTGAGAGTTTGGCTCCAGCGATCTGCCTCGCCGAAAAGATCTTTAAGATGCTCCTGATCAGCGGGGGTATAATGCCGCCGTGTTACTTCCAGTTGAATTTGGCAACGCAAGGCGACCGAATGTACGGTCTCGTTTGGCGCGGCGTTGGTGATGCGAAGCTTGAATAGCAGAGTTGGCGCTACAGTGAAGCGCTGCGGTTCCGCCTTCTCGATTTGGAAGCTTAGATCAGGCATGGGCTTCCTCTTTAATCAGGTTAGCCCGCTGCTTTAGTCCATCGAAAAAACTGCCGATTTGCTGCCAGACTTCGGTTCCACCAGAAAGTCCGCGCCAGTTGCCGCGAATCAGGCCTACCAGTTTGTAGCACTCGTCGATGGGAAGCACATAATATTCCGGTGCAGCAAATCCACGGGCATGTCCAATGCGATTGACTAGCAGAGCTTCTACGTCAGATTCGATTTCCAGAAGGATAGGATTGGCGTCTTCGATATCTTTCCAGGTTTCGAGTGGAAGCAGAGATTCCGTGGCTCCGGCGGGGCTGGGATAGAACGCGACGACGCGCGCGTCGGGCGTGCTGCGAAAAAAGAATGCCATGCTGATGGGAACCATGAGACTTTCCCACTGGCCGTCGGAGAGATGAAAATCGGACAACGAAAGAACACGCCTGGGCACGCGCTTGTATTTCGTCCCCATGCCGCTAAACAAAATGGAGCAGGCGTTACAGGTGCACAGAAGCTTTCGAGTGCCGGGTTCAATGAGGTGAGGATGATCGGGTGCGACTTCGGCGCTGCACAGTTCGCAACGCTCCACGTCGCGCTTGCGCGGGCGTATGAACTGGCGAAGCGCTCCGAATGCGTTCTCGTAACCCGGCTGGACTGACTTCATTCTTTTCCCATCAAATTTCTTTTGCTCAAAATTGATGCCACGCTTGCCGTCAAGTTCGCTTAATTGTTTCGCTCAAAGCTGGGCAATTACGCCGCCCAACTTGCCCAAAGGAACAAATCCGACTGCGCCCGATTCTTCTTCCAAACCCTCGATCAGTAAAGCGCTCATGTCGGGAGCGGCTTCATACAGAGCGTCTTCCACCATCGACTTGAGAGTCTTTCCGGTCGATCCGCAGGCGTGGCCGGTGACCTGGATGTGCACTCGAACCACACCACCTTCGAAGCCAAGCAACTCCACTTCTCCGCCACCTTTGCGAACACGGGGCTGAAGCTTCTCGACGGCCTGAGCTACACGGGTTTCCATGCCCAAGGGGTGGAGGCCGTACAGCACCAAGAGACTGCCGACAAGAGGGTCATGACCAAGATCGTCGATTGTGCGCTGTCCAGCATCGCCAGTGCTGGTCACGATTTCCAGCATTCGCTCCAAACCAACGGAATGCAGGTCGAGCAGAAGTTGAACCAGCGTCTTGGCGCTGGCACGCGACTCCGGGTCAGCAATGTTTTCCAAATCGCGGACTAATTCTCCGAGACGCTGAATCTTTACCTGGAAGTCCTTGTCTTGATGATGCTCCATAGATTTTCCCGTGCAAACACTTCTTACACAATCCTAAGGAGTGAAGGCCGCTAACCAGCCCTCACTCCTTTCGCTTTTCCCGCCCAGCCCATGATCAACGTGGCACGCCGAACATCGGCGAATGCTGCGTTTTTAGAACTTTGCCGCCGCCCAGATACATGTGGACGCCGCAGGGCAAACACGGATCGAAGCTACGCACGGCACGCATGATATCGATACCCTTGAATTTGTCCGGACCGTTTTCCTCGAAGATCGGGGTATTCTGCACCGCATCCTCGTAGGGCCCAGGCGTGCCGTAGATATCGCGAGGATTGGCGTTCCAAGGCGTAGGCGGATATGGGTGATAGTTAGCGATCTTGCCTTTGCGGATCACGACGTGATGCGAAAGAACGCCGCGCACCGCTTCGTGGAAGCCGCATCCGATGGCCTCTTCCGGCACTTTGAAATCCGACCAGGTTTTGGTTTTGCCGGCGTGGAGTTCTTCCATCGCTTTCTCGGCGAAGTGAAGAGCGCAGGCGGCAGCGTAGGCCTGGAAGTAAGTTCGGGCGCGGTCGCGTTCAATGGCATTGCTCCACTGCGGAACTTTCCATTCGAACTCGACTTCAGGCTTCGACATAGTCTTTGGCAAATAGATCTTCACACTGTGACCAGTGGACTTGATGTAGCCGATGTCCACAAGCCCAGCGAGAGCTGTCGCCCAGAGCCGCGCAATGGGGCCACCGCCGGTATCAAGAGCGAGATGATCGCCGGTGCGCTTATCGAGCCAACGCGGCGACATTACCCAGGTATATTTTCCGCCGAAGTCGCGCTTCTGAGGACGAGGGATGGTGGTCTGATTCCAGGGATGGTTCTTATCGACCGGATTACCTAATGGATCAGTTTTGACAAAGGTCTCGGCATTCTTCCAATCATCGTAATAAGAACTGCCCAGGAGAATGCGTATGTTCAAGTTGATGTCGACCAAGTCGGTGGTGACCAGCTTGCCATCGACCACGACGCCGGGAGTAACGAACATTTTGCGGCCCCATTCCGTCATGTTCTTGTAAGTGTAGTCACAGTGGTCGGGGTCATTGAACGAGCCCCAACAGCCCAGCAGAACGCGGCGGCGGCCAACTTCTTCGTAGCCAGGCAAAGCATCGTAAAAGAAGTCAAATAGGTCGTCATGCAGCGGAAGAACTTTCTTCATGAACTCGACATACTTCATCAGACGGACGATGTAATCGGTGAAAAGCTGAACGGTTGGTACGGTTCCAACTCCGCCGGGATACAGCGTGGAGGGATGAACGTGGCGGCCTTCCATCAGACAGAACATCTCGCGGGTCATACGGCTCATCTGGAGAGCTTCCAGATAAAAAGATCCGGTGAAGGGATTGAGCGCGCGCATGATGTCGGCGATGGTGCGGAAGCCGTGCTCGTTGGAGTGCGGCGCTGACGTGGTTTCGGCCTTGGCTAAAACCTTCGGATTCGTCTCCTTGACCATCTGCTCGCAGAAATCAACGCCGACCAGATTGTCCTGGAAGATGTTGTGATCGAACATGTACTCGGCAGCTTCGCCGAGGTTAACGATCCACTCTGCGATGGCGGGCGGCTGCACTCCGAACGCCATATTTTGCGCGTAAGTGGCGCAGGTGGCATGGTTATCGCCGCAGATGCCGCAGATGCGGCTGGTGATGAAGTGAGCGTCGCGCGGGTCCTTCCCCTTCATGAAAATGCTGTATCCGCGAAAGATGGAAGAGGTACTGTGGCACTCCGCAACTTTTTTGGCGTCGAAATCGATCTTGGTGAAGATGCCCAGGCTGCCGACGATGCGCGTAATCGGATCCCAATTCATCTCGACCAGATTCTTCGATTTGCTGGGAACATCTTTTGTCGGCGCAGTAACGGTGCTCATAATAGTCGCTCCTTATATGGTGGCGGTCGGTCTTCTAAACAGTGGCCGAGATTCAAAAGTGTTCGCTAATAGGATCGCGGGTGATAACCGGTGGTCAGCTCCGCGCGCGGATGCCGCCACTTGGGTTCTTTGTTGACCGTCTTCTGGGTAATCGCGCGCAGCGATCGAATGGCTCGGCCATAAACGCCGATAGCGCTGCTCGAAACGTGGCCGCCGGGCGGTTCGTCCATGAACGGCATGAATTTGTCGGGGAATCCTGGCATCGTGCAGCCGATGCAGATGCCCCCGACGTTTGGACAACCACCGATGCCAGCCATCCATCCCCGCTTGGGCACATTGCAGTTCACGACCGGACCCCAGCACCCGAGCTTCACGATGCACTTGGGAGAGCCGTAGACCTCCGCGAAATCACCCTGCTCGTAGTAGCCCGCGCGGTCGCAACCCTCATGTACGGTCTTGCCGAAGAGCCAAGTAGGTCGAAGCTGATCGTCGAGAGGGATCATGGGCGCTAAACCGGCCACTTGATAAAGGAGATAAAGAACGGTCTCCATAAAATTGTCGGGCTGAACTGGGCATCCGGGGACGTTGACGACGGGCAATCCAGCCTTGGATCGCCAGTCCCAGCCAAGATAATCGGCCAACCCCATGCAGCCGGTGGGATTGCCTTCCATGGCGTGGATGCCGCCGTAGGTGGCGCAGGTACCGATGGCGATGACAGCCAACGCCTTGGGAGTAAGCCGATCGATCCATTCGGTAGTCTTGATGGGTTGCTTGGTGATCGGATCTGTGCCGAGCGCAGCCCAATAGCCTTCTTTCTTAATATTTTCGTTTGGAATAGAACCCTCTACCACCAAAACGAACGGCTCCAGTTTGCCTTCCTCCGCTTTGTAAAAAAACTTCATAAAATCGTCGCCGTTCTCGTAAGCGAGCACGGGATTATGGAGATGCACCTTGGGTAGACCGGGGATTGCGCCCAGCAAAACATCTTCTACGCTGGGCTGAGTGGCCGCCGTAATCGAAACCGAGTCCCCGTCACAGCCGAGGCCAGCGGTGATCCATAAGATGTGAACTTCTTTTACTGCGGGAGCTTTTTGTGTAGAGCGACCATATGGAACGGGAGAGGTTCCCATAGCTCAACTACTCCTTCCGGAACAAAATTGATCTCGAACTACTGCTCATAAATCGTGAAACTGATGTGGGCGTGCCCAATCGCAGCCTGGTAAAGCCGATCCTATGAATTAATAACTTAGATTGAGCCTAGAATCGGCCCATTACCGGAAGGGAGCAAGAGCAGTGGCCCTGTTTTATTTCTCCAAGAAAGTCCCCGGTTGTACATCAGGGAATCCCCTAGACAGGTTGGGGCTCAGAAATCTTGATGAGAAAGTGCATTCAGTTGGACGAGGCCGTTTTTTCGCGAACCGTCCATTCAATGGCGTGCTGGACAAGTTCGCGCGCACTCCGGAGGGAGAGTTTTTCCTTTATGTGTGCCTGATAGGATTCGACGGTCTTTACGCTTAGGTGCAGGCCCTCGGCAATTTGCCGGGTTCCGTGGCCTTCGCCAATCAGGCGAAAGACTTCGAGTTCGCGGTCGGTCAACTCTGAGACCGAGGAATGTTCCGAAGGATTGGAGCCACGCACGTAATGCTGCAGCATGCTGTTGGCAATTTTTTCGCTGACGTAAATTTCTCCACTCAAGATGCGCCGCAGAGCCACCAAAACTTTTTCGGTGGCTTCCTGCTTCATAATGTAGCCGTTCGCACCAGCGCGCAGCGCCCGCTCCGCATAGATGGACTCATCGTGCATGGAGAGAATCAGCACCGGCAGGCGCGGTGAATTTATCCGGATGTTCTTTAGCAACTCCAAACCGTCCGGACCGTTCAGCGATATATCCACGATTAGAATATCCGGACGCACGGCGAGAATTGCCGACAAAGCCGAGTGCATCTCTTCCGCTTCGCCGCATACCATGAGATCGGATTCCTGATTAATCAACAGAGTCAGGCCCTGCCGCACAATGGGATGATCGTCCACTACAAAGACCATCTTTTTCTTCGCCAAGGAACTTCCACTAACCGATCTAGCGATCATGCGTGACCTTTTTCCGTGGTGACGTTGGGAAGTGGAAAGTGGCAGGTAACAGTAACGCCGACTCCGCCGGTTTCCACTTTTAACGAACCGCCGATCATGCGAGCTCGATAGTTCATGATTTGCATTCCCATACCCGAGTGATTCGTGGTGCTCTCGGGAAGGCGGAAGCCATCATTTTCCATCCTTAGCGTGCCGTAACCTCTTTTCGCGGAGAGACTGATTTCGATATTCTTCGCGCGCCCGTGTCTAATTGCATTGTTTACCGCTTCCTGAGCGATGCGGTAAAGGTGAGTGGAGACGTTGGCATCGTGAATGAGCACGGGAGATTGCACATACAATCGGCAAGAGATGTGAAAAAGATCTTCCACTTCGGCGGCCCAGCGTTTCAAAGCCGACATGAGGCCGTGAGCATCGGAGGTCACCGGCAACAAGCCATGTGCGAGTTGCCTTGTCTTGTTGATGGCCTCATTTACCAAGCCGACAATTCGGGTTGCTTCGGTGACTTCGGCAAGGCCCTTCTCGGCGAGTTTCTGCTCTTGCACCTTGCTCATGAAGGCGATGCCAGTGAGATGTTGCCCCAGACCATCGTGCAGATCCTGGCCAATGCGGCGCTGCTCGGCGGCGCTAATTTCCAGGATCGCTTTCTCTAACCGTTTGCGTTCCGTGATATCGATTCCGGTGGCGATGATGTAAGAGGAAGTTTCATTTTCTCCGGGAAGGATGGTGTTGGACCAGGCAATCAATCGCCGCGAGCCATCACGAGAAACCCACGAAGTCTCATAATCTTTAGCACTATTTCCCACCCTCAGTTGCTCGACAATCACTCTGAATCGTTCGGCTTCTTCCGGGACGACGCATAGATCCCAGAGGTGTTTACCTTCCACCTCGGCGAAGGAATATCCGGTTACCAGTTCGCAAGCCCGGTTAAATCGGACGATGCGGCCTTGCGGATCGAGAACGACTACTAACGATCCCACCGTGTGCAGGATGGCGGAAACAACATTGCGTTCCTGCTGCAACTCTTCCTCAATCTGCTTGAGTTCGGTGATATCGAAGCCAATGCCGTGAATGAACCACGGGCGGCCGTTTTTCTTGCGGATCATTTTAGCTTCGCAATGAAACCAAACGACCCTTCCATCGCGGGCGAGCACGCGGTAGGCGGAGCGCAGCGGAGTACCGGAAAGAAACATTTGCGCGGCTTCCAAGCTCCAGCGTTGTTTGTCACCGGGATGAATCTGCTGATACCAACGGATCGGATCTTCCAGCCATTCTTCCTGCGAAAAGCCTAAGCTGGCTTCGATTTGAGGACTGACGTAGGCTTCGCCGATGCCGCGATCGAGATGCGCCATAAAAATCACGGCTGGAATCTGCTCGACCAGAGCACGATAAATCGCGTCGGCCTTCGGCAACTGTTCTTCTTGATCTTCTTCGTCGGCCTGCGACAAATTGTCCGATGCAGATTGCTCGGCGGAGTTGTTAAGAAAAACGGCGGCAAGTTCGATGAGTAGAGATTCGGCTTCCGCGGGAGTGAGCACATCCGCGCGGTTCAACTTCTCCTGGTCCGGTTGGGAAATGAATTCCCTGCTTCCAACAGGCACCATTATTGACCTCAAAAACTTTCCCCGATTCCAGCCCTACACCTCAGGCCTGGCAACTTTGCGGCGCCAGTTTGGCTCTTTGTTCAATGACGCTTGCGTAAATCTGCGCAGCGCGTGGATTGCCCTGCCGTACGTCATTACTGCATTGGATGACAAAAGTGAGCCGGGAGGCTGGTCCATAAATGGCATGAATTTATCGGGAAAGCCAGGCATGGTACATCCGATGCAAATGCCTCCGATATTAGGGCAGCCGCCGATGCCGCCCATCCACCCACGCTTGCCCACGTTACATTGCACAACCGGGCCCCAGCACCCCAGTTTTACGATGCAGAGTTTCGATCCGTACTCTTCAGCGAATTCTCCCTGCTCGTAATAACCTCCGCGATCGCAGCCTTCGTGAACCGTGGCGCCGAATAGCCACGTAGGACGCAGGGCTTCGTCCAGCGGAATCATGGGAGCGCGTCCGGCCGCCATGTACAGGAGATAGAGAAGCGTCTCCATGAAATTATCCGGCTGGACTGGACATCCGGGAACACACACGATGGGAATGTTTCCCATCGACTTCCATTGCCAGCCGAGATAATCAGGAAGGCCCATGCAGCCCGTAGGATTGCCCTCCATCGCATGGATTCCGCCGTAGGTGGCGCAAGTGCCCGCGGCCAGCACCGCCCAGGCGCGAGGCGCCAATCGGTCGATCCATTCACACGTTGTAATTGGTTGATCGGTTTTCTTATCGGTGCCGAGAGAAGCCCAGTAACCTTCCGGCTTGTTGTTCTCGTTTGGAATTGAACCCTCGACCACCAAAATGAAAGGAGTCAACGCGCCTTCGGCGGCAAGATGAAATGGCTTTAAGAAATCATCGCCATTCGCTATAGCGAGAAAAGGATTATGAAAGTGAACTTTGGGAATCCAGGGCATCGAACCGAGGACGATGTCTTCAATACTGGGCTGGGTGGCTGCTGTCATGGCGATGGTGTCGCCATCGCAACCCAGGCCGGCAGTGATCCAGAGAATATCGATTTCCGAGATCGGCTGTGAGGCTGGCAAACTGGCATCTCGAATCTTCGTGGATTCAGACACTCGATTCTGCTCCGAAGGAATCAGCGGCGCGAAAACCGACCGCGGCTTGTGGGCTGATCCGTGCTTCCCCGCGTATTCTACATAATCTGCCAGTAGTGCGGTGCAATTTGAGGCAAGTCGCCAAGGAAGCGACTTCACAACGCGGCCATGCGCCGCTGCACCAGCAGGAAATAAAGAGCTAAGACGACGAGTAGAAATCCATTCACACCCAGCACAACAGGCGTGGTGAAGATGGGGACCAGCCAGCCTGAGAGCAGGTTGCCCATGGGCATACCACCACGGAATGCAACGTTGTATACACTCATCACCCGCCCGCGCATTTCGTTTGTGGTGATTAATTGCACCAAAGAACTTATCGTGGCGAAAACCGCCATCATGGAAGCGCCCACAAGCACAAGCATGGCTCCGCTCAGCGGCACCGATTTCGAAAACGCGAATGCGGAAATCCCCGCACCCAGCAACATCAGCGCAAGCAAAGCGACGAGACCTTTCCTCTTGAAATTGCCGGCGCTTGCAATCATCAGCGAACCGAAGATCGAACCAAGGCCCATCAGCGCCAAGAGATTCCCGTAGGTTTCCGGTCCGCGATGAAAAATGTCCTTCACGAACACGGGGATGTAGGTGCGCATGGGCATTGCGAGCGAGGTCATGCAAAAAGCCAGTATAATCAGGGCTTCCATCGAGCTTTGCTTCCTGGCGAATTGAATTCCCTGTTTCAAACTAGCAAACATAGTTTCGCTGGTTTTAAGTGGCAGAAAGCGGGTCCTTATGATCAATAGCGAGATGATAGGAGCCAGGAACGACAGTGCGTTCAATCCGAAGCACCATTTCTCGCCAAGCTTTGCTAAAGCCTGCCCTGCTAGTGCCGGCCCGACCATAACGGCCACGTTGAATTGTATGGAATTCAACGCGATGGCATTCGGCATGTCGTCCTTTTCAACCAAGGTTGGGATGAGCGCCTGGTAGGCTGGGCCACCGAAAGCCTGGGCTAATCCGGAGATAAACGAGAGGCAGAGGATGTGCCAGACGTGGACGACACCGGTAGCCACCAGGATTGTCAGCAAGCCGGCCGTAGCCATCTGAACGTATTGAGAGCTGAGCAGGATCTTGCGGCGCTCCACGCGATCGGCTACCACGCCACCGATCAGCGAGAACAGAAAGATTGGAATGCCCGCCAGAAATTGATCGAGGGCCAGCAAGAAAGCCGAATGGCTGAGCCGATAGATGAGCCAGCCCTGAGCGACGATCTGCATCCAGGTTCCGATACTGGAGGTGCAGGCGCCTATCCACATCAGGCGGAAATCACGATATTGAAATGCTTTGAATACCCGACGAATCAAGTAGGCGCCACCATAGGCTTCCGCAAAAGCCTAACATGGGGCTTCCTCGCTTCGCGAAGGCCGCCATTTGGCAATGAGGAGCAGATCGTGAGACGTTATAGATGATTGAATGTCAACGGCGGCTTCAGCTTCCGGCAATCAATTTGGTCTTGCATTACGAAGTAATCCATCATGAGCTACGACGCTATTCTCGTTGTTTCCTTCGGCGGACCGGAAGCGCCCGAGGAAGTAATTCCTTTCCTCGAGAATGTGTTGCGCGGCAAAAATATTCCGCGCCAGCGTCTTCTCACCGTCGCCGAGCACTATTACCACTTCGGCGGCAAGAGTCCGATCAATGAACAGACCCGCGGCTTGATTGCCTCACTGAAAATGGAATTGGCACAGCACGGTCCTAATCTTCCGGTCTATTTGGGAAATCGAAACTGGCACCCACTCCTTCCCGATACTTTGCGGCAGATGAAACAGGATGGCATTGGACGAGCCTTGGCCTTCGTGACCTCGGCGTATAGCTCCTATTCGGGATGCCGCCAATATCGCGAGGATATCGCGCGGGCGCAGAACGAAGTCGGTCCGGGAGTTCCGGAAGTGGACAAGATAAGGGCCTTTTTTAACCATCCGGGATTTATCGAGACTGCGGTCGATCGCGTGCGGGAAGCGATGCGGGAGATTCCATCCAGCGCCCGAGACAATGTGCAAATCATTTACACCGCGCACAGCATTCCACTTTCGATGGCAAATTCCAGCGACTACGTGAAGCAACTGGAGGAAGTGCGGAGGTTGGTTTCGGCCTGGATTGGCCATACGAATGATGTTCTGGTTTACCAGAGCCGGAGTGGCGCTCCGGGGCAACCATGGCTGGAGCCGGATATCTTGGATTACTTGCGGCGCGTGAAGGCGGAAAATCTGGCCTCGGTGGTTGTGCTGGCCCCGATCGGTTTCCTCTCCGATCACATGGAAGTTTTGTATGACCTGGATATAGAAGCGCGTCAACTATGCGATTCGCTGGGTATCACGATGGCCCGGGCGAAAACTGTGGGCGTGCATCCAAAATTTATTCAGACGATTCGCGAGCTTATTTTGGAGCGAATCCATCCGCATGCGGAACGGCGCGCGCTGGGAATACTGGGGCCGCGCGCTGATATTTGCGCGACGGATTGTTGCCCAGCTCCGCGTCGGCCGGGCATTCCGCCAACTGGCTAAGCCGGTACGGATGTTTTCTGCGGATCGTAGTCGGTGGCTTTCGGCTGGCCTTCGATCAGCTTCATGGTATTCAGAATCGTTTGTATCACCGATTCATTTCCCACCGCCGTGTTAATCATTACGTGATAGAGAGAGCGGGTGGGCCAAGCCGCATCAAAATAGTGTTTGACGTAGGCAATACGTTCGCGATCCACAGTCTCGACCAGGTCCTCCGCTTCCGATTGCGTCGCTCCATCCTGGACGAGGCGGCGCAGCTTTTCGGCGCGTGGGGCATAGAGAAAAACATGGAAGGTATCCGCCTGGTTGCGCAGAAAAAAAGGCGCTCCCCGTCCTACCACTACAGCGTTCCCTTCCTTGGCAATCTTGGCAGTGATCTGCTCCATCATCTCCATCATGCAATCCGTGTCGAAAGCCTGCCCGGTCAGGTGAGCGCTGCGCTCGTTGCTGCCGCGCCAAAAAGTTTTCGCGAGGCGGTAAAACCGGCTTTCCATGCGCTCGTCGCAGCGCTTAACCGCGGAAGGGTCAACATCCGCGAGGCGGGCAATTTCTTCGGTGAGTTTACGATCCCAAAGGGCCCAGCCTAGGCGGGCAGCCAACTGTTCGGCAATGGCTCCGCCGCCGCAGCCATACTCTCGCTCAATCGTGATGAGACGAAACATGGGTCCCTCCTGATCTAGTGTACCGCTATCCCACCCGGGCGACCTTTTTTCATCAGAAACACCATGGGAATCATAGCAAGAATGGCCCAGCCTAAAAGCCGAAAATCATCAATATACGCCAGCATGGTCGCCTGCCGCTGCACCGTGCCTTGAATTAATGCGTACGCCTGCTGCGTGGCAAAGGCAGCGCTTGCCCCGTGCGCCCGCATAGCCTGCGTTGCGCCCTGGAGCGCCGACCGGAAGACGGGATTACTAGCGCTTAGGTGGCGGGATAAATCGTTCAGGTGAACCTGGGTGCGGCGATCCAGCAGAGTGGTAACCAAGGAAATACCGACGCTGCCGCCGACATTCCGCGCGAGATTCATCAATCCGGATGCTGCGTTATTTTTGTCACGCGGCAGATAAGCATACGCCGCCGTATTGATGGGAACGAATAAGAATGCCATGCCCGCGGCCTGAAGCACGCGAGCGACGGCGGCGCTGCGAAAATCCATTCCCAAGTCAAAACCAGTCATATGGAATAGAGACGCGGAAAGCACGACCAAGCCAAAAATCAGCAGCCAGCGGGGACTATAGCGGGAGAGCAGGAAACCGACCAGGGGCAGCAAAATAATGATGGTGAACCCGCCCGGCATGAGCGCCAGTCCCGCACGCTCAGCGGTATAGCCGAGGAGAGTCTGCATGAATAAAGGCAGCAATAGAGTGCTGCCTAACAGCGCAAAGCCCAGCATGAACATCAGTAGATTGGAGACGGCGAAGGTGCGATCGCGGAACAGGTGCAGATCGATCACCGGATCTTTGTGATGCCATTCCCAGAAGATCACAAAGATTAAGGCGGCAGCGGCAATCAGGGAAAGAACTGCGATAAAGTGCGATTCGAACCAATCGTCGCGCTGTCCCTTATCGAGGACGATTTGCAGCGCGCCCAAACCAAGAGCCACAAAACTAAGGCCGATGTAATCGATTTTAGTTTCTCTGAGTTTACGGCGGTGGAAATAAGGAGGATCTTGAATTAGCCGCGAGGTTAGAAGAATCGAGATGATGCCGACAGGAATATTGATGAAAAAAATCCAGCGCCAGGTGAAATTGTCGGTGATCCAACCGCCGAGCGTCGGGCCAATCGCGGGAGCTGTGACTACGGCAATGCCGTAGACGGCAAAGGCCATGCCACGCTTGGCGGGAGGAAAAGTATCGGCCAGAATGGCTTGCTCGCTGGGTTGCAAACCACCGCCACCAATCCCTTGCAGAACACGACAGATGATGAGTACCGACAAATTCGGTGCCAGACCGCACATGAACGAACTGACCGTGAAGAGGGCCACGCAGCTCATGTAAAAGTTCTTGCGGCCCATAATGGACGAAAGCCAACCGCTCAGCGGAAGTACGATGGCATTGGAAACGAGATAGGAAGTGAGGATCCAGGTGCTTTCATCCTGGCCAGCGGAGAGGCTACCTGCAATATGGGGTAAGGCGACGTTGGCGATGGAGGTGTCCAGCACCTCCATAAAGGTGGCCAACGTGACCGTGATCGCGATGATCCAGGGATTGATCGCCGGGCGCCAAAGGTCAACATTTTCCAGCGTCGGCGCAGCAGCGCTCATTGCCGGATCCAGACCTTCGGTTCGACGGACATGCCGGGGCGCAACGATTGGTCGTTGTTTTCTCCCGCATCCAGCACAATCTTCACGGGGATACGTTGTACTACTTTCACATAATTGCCGGTAGCGTTTTCCGGCGGCAGGAGGCTGAAACGGGCGCCGCTGGCGCCGGCGATGCTATTCACTTTGCCTTTGTACTTCCTACCCGTGGCATCGACTTCGAGCGTGACCGACTGCCCGACCTTCATCTCGCGGAGCTGAGTCTCCTTGAAATTCGCCGTGATCCAGATGTCGTTCAACGGAATCACTTTCATCAATTCCTGGCCGGGAGCTACATTCTGTCCGACCTCGACTGTGCGGTCGCTGACTACGCCGGCGACGGGAGCAGTAATTTTTGTGTATTGCAGATTGAGCACCGCTTGATCAAGCGCGGCTTTTTTAAACTGGGCTTCCGCCAATGCCGAGGCAGCCTTGGAACGCGTAACCTCCATTTGTCTAGGGGCGGTGCGGGCATTGCTTAAGTTTGCCTCTGCCTGAACCAGTTTCCCCTGAGCTTGGGTCACTTGCGACTGAGCGGCGTCGGCGTTGGCGCGAGCGGCATCGACGGCAGCGGCGCTGGCTTTCGATGCAGCTACCGCCTCGTCATATTGCTGTTGGGAAATCTCTTGCTTGTCGACCAACTGTTTGTAGCGTCCAAGATCGTTCTGCGCTTTGACATCGTTCGCCAGGGCTTGCGCAAGCTGGGCTTTGGCCGCTTCGAATTGTTGCCGCGCTGCGGCGATCCCAGCATGGGCACTGGCTACATCGGCCTCCGTTGCTGAAACCTGACTGGTGGTGTTGACCGAAGTAATGGGAACATTTACTCCAGCAGCGGCAGCGGCTGCTTGGGCATCGTCGAAATCGGCTTTGGCGCGCTCGTAGGCAACCTGATAGTCGGCTGGATCGATTTCCACCAGAACAGTACCGGGCTGCACGTATTGGTTGTCCTGAACGTTCAGCTTGGTCACCTGGCCAGAGATGCGGGCGCTGATGGAATTGATGTGGCCATCGATTTCGGCGTCATCGGTGGATTCGTAGCTCGTGACATAGCGGTAAACAAAAAATCCAACGACCAACAGCACAACCACGCCGATGATAACGGCAATGCGAAATCCGGGGCTGGACGTGCGGGAAGGACGCCGGAAATCTCGTTCCGTGGCGGGCAGCGGTTTGGTGCGGGATTCAGCCTGATCCTGAGGATTACCCGGAGCAGTTTCCGGCGGGCTTTGGGTCGTCGGTTCCATAGATTTCGGTTAATGCTCACCTTTCAAATATCGTTTCACTCCCTGTTCCGCATCGCCAATGGCATGGGCCAATTCCACCTTGGCGAGGTTATGCGCATAAAGACCTTGAATATAGCTCTCGTGCGCACCGGCGACGGCCTCTTGTGCCTGGACAACTTCGAGGTTGTCGGTGACGCCTGCGGAAAAACGATCCCTCGATTGAGTAAGCGCCTCTTCCGCAAGTTCAACAGAACTACGCGCCACCTCAACTTGATCGGCCGCGGAATTCAAATCCAGCAAGGCGCTGCGGACCTCATAGTCGATACGGCCGCGCAGATCACCGAGTTGAGAACGAGCCTGCTTCAGTTGAGCGTCGGCTTCGAGAAGATCGCTATGAACCTTCCCGCCGGCAAAAATCGGAATATTGATGCCGCCATTCACCTGCCAGGTTCCGTTGGACTGGGCCGGGGTGGTGCCGATGTCACCGTAGTTTGCGTCAATACCGACGGTGGGATAGCGGCCGGCTGCAGCGCCACGATGGGAAAGTTCAGCTGCGCGTACTTGCGCCTGTGCAGCTTGATAGTCCGAACGTGAAGTATAAGCGCGCTGGAGGTAGGTTTCGACCGGCAATGGAGTCAACGCCTGGTAGGGAGCCTTTTCGGTTAAGGCAAATTCCTGCCCGGGCGGTAAGCCAATGATTCGAGCTAACGACAATTTTTGTTTGGCAAAATCGTTGCGCGCCGCGATTAATTGCTGCTGCCGCGTTTGCAATTCAACCTGAGAGCGCAAAGTATCGATGGCTGGACTCAGCCCGGCTTTCTGCTGGTCGGAGGCTTTATCGAATAGAGCTTGCGCATTGGTGACCTGGGCGTTGGCGGTTTCGATGCGCGCTCCCGTGGCGATAGCCAGCAGATAAGCGTTCCCAACGGCTAAGATGACCACTTCTCTAGCATCTTTATAGCTGTATTGCGCGGACTTCAAACGCTCGGAGGCGGCCCGTTCCTGTTCTATATCCCTAAAGTTGAAAACAGATTGGCTGAGCGAAGCCCGCGCATCGAAATAGTTGAATGGACCGATCACGCGCGGCAGCGGAAACGGGAAAAGACTGCCCTTGAAGCCTAATGCAGTAAGGCTTTGCGTCTGGACATCTTCCTGGAGTCTTGCTTGCAAGTTAGGCAAGAGATTGCTCAGCTCTTTCCAGCGCTCGCCGCGCGCTGTGGTGGTCTGGTCGCCGGAGAGAAGCAAGCCGAGGTTGTTGCGCAGGCCGCGATCGATGGCTTCCTGAAAACTGAGCTGCAAGACTTCCGCAGTTGCCCGGCCTTCCGGTTCGCTGCCGGTAAAGGGACTCTGTGATCCAGGCAGCGAAATGGAGGGGGAAAGAGTCGTAGTTTGTCCCAACAAGGCTGGGACAAAGAACGATAGCAGCATCCAGAGAAATAATCCTCGACATGAACAAGGTAAGAGGAGGTGCATTTCCAGATCTGGAAA
This sequence comes from uncultured Acidobacteriaceae bacterium, assembly GCA_963818235.1. Taxonomy (GTDB): domain Bacteria; phylum Acidobacteriota; class Terriglobia; order Terriglobales; family Acidobacteriaceae; genus Sulfotelmatobacter. Next base: position 2,251,493 of record CAWFRI010000001.1, on the reverse strand, counting down.
AAGTTCCATTATAGAGTTTTCGAAGTGGACCCTTTTATTTCATGCACAACATAACGCCTTCGTATTGATTCACTTATCGTGCCGCGAGATGCAAAAAGCTTTGCCTCGGCGCACGATTCTTCACGGTACCATAAGGCTTTTCTAGGATGCCAAAACAGGGTGGACAGTCGAGCGGCGTCCGAACTAGTTAGAACACGTACACTCCGGCGGACGCACACCTTCGGCACTTTGTTGATCAGGCCAGCGCGCATAGAGTGAAAGGGACTTAACATGCGCCCACTTGTAACTTTTATCCTGACAGTAGTGTTGTCTGTGAACCTGGCGACTCCGCAAGGCGTGGCACAGACAAAAGACGCATTGGAGCGAAAGACAGTCGACAAAGTTGCGCCCGTCTACCCAGCGCTGGCAAAGCGCATGAATATCAGAGGCGTGGTGAAACTCGAAGTCGTAGTTCGCCCGAATGGGACCGTGAAATCCGCGAAGGTCGTGGGGGGGAATCCGGTTTTAGTTGAGTCTGCCGCGGATGCAGTGCAGAAGTGGAAGTTCGAACCTGCGGCAACTGAAACTACGGGAATTGTCGAAGTGAGTTTCGAGCCTCATTAATAGCGGTCCCTCAAGAAAACCCAACTCCGATTCGCGACCTACCGGATCAATGACTTAGGTCATCTTGTGGAGTTCTGAACCATGGTTCAAGCTAAGAGCGGACTGGTTCGCCACAACCGGCACAAAAATTTCATGAGTAAATCAGAATCTAGCGCAATGGGAACGGACTGGACAGGACTGTTAGCCGATCCAGACCTCGCGCGCAACCTTGGAAAGCTTTTACAGACGTATCGCGAGGCCGCGCCTGATCGCAGGGATGAAGCTCTGCTGGCCGCCATGCGCGAAATTAAGAAGGCTTCCCAACCTACGATGTCGACGAAAGCGGCTTCCCAGGTGCAACCGGTACCGGCTGCAACTTCGGCCGTCCCGCCCTTTGAACCGGACATTTTCAGCTCGAATTGGGCCCAAGATCGGCGGCGGCATCCCAGAATTAAGTGCTTTGTCGCAGTGGAACTTCGTGTGAATGAAGCCGATGCTCCGATTTGGGGCAATCTTTCCAATACAAGCGTGGGCGGCTGCCAGGTCGAAACCGCATCGCCGGTGGCGGGAGGATCTAAAGTCGAAATCGGGCTCTGGGTGGCGAGTGGCAAGATTTGGGTAAAAGGTTTGGCCCTAAATGGAGTCGTCACTCGCAGTGCACCTTCATCCGGCGTGCGGGTTCGCTTCGGCGGCTTGGATTTTTCCGAGAAAGAGAATCTCCGCCAATTCCTCAAATACATTCAGGAAACTACGCGAGCGTCCAAGAGCGAAAGCAGTTATCTCCAGTTGCTAAAATAAAGAAGAGTTCGTCTCTCACTTCCGCCGGTTTCTGCAATTTCACGCCTTTTTCACAGACCATCCGACATTCTTACTGAGGAAATTGATACACTCGGGGCGTATCTGAAACCCTTTGCTGTCCTCGGAACTCTAATAAGAATAGCCAGGAGGCAACCGCAGTCAACGCAAAGTTGTCCCTGGAAGGAGCACGCGTCGCATGGTAGCAAGTGAACAGGCGGTGGTGACCGGGAAGCAACTGGACACGCTGTGCATTAACACGATCCGTACGTTGGCCATCGACGCCGTGCAACAGGCGAACAGCGGACATCCCGGAGCGCCGATGGGGTTGGCGCCAGTAACTTATTGCCTCTGGCAGGAATTTCTTCGCTATGACCCCGCAGATCCCATCTGGCTGAACCGCGACCGCTTTGTGCTGTCAAACGGCCACGCCTCTATGCTGCTTTACGCCATGCTTCACCTGACGGGCGTGCGCCAAGTCGACGAGAACCATCAAGTACTCAAGGAATTGGCTGTTCCGATGGAAGAGATAAAACGCTTCCGTCAGCTTGGCAGCCGGACCCCAGGACATCCGGAATCGCACATCACCTCGGGGATTGAAACCACCACCGGCCCGCTCGGACAGGGAGTAGGGAACAGTTTGGGAATGGCGATTGGCAGTAAGTGGTTGGCAGCGAATTTCAACCGGCCTGATTTCGAAGTTTTCGACTACAACGTTTATGCCATGTGTTCGGACGGCGACCTGATGGAAGGTATTGGTGGCGAGGCCGCATCGCTGGCCGGCCATCTGAAGCTTTCCAATCTTTGCTGGATCTATGATCACAACGGCATCACACTGGATGGGCCGGCGAATTGGTCGTTCAGCGAGGACGTGGCCACGCGCTTTGTGGGTTATGGCTGGAATGTAACACGGGTCGCGGATGCCAACGACTTGGAAATGCTGGCGCGCGCCTTCGAAACTTTTCAGAAGACGACGGATCGTCCCACTCTGATTATTGTGGACAGCCACATAGGTTATGGATCGCCGCACAAGCAGGATTCGAATGCAGCCCACGGCGAGCCGCTGGGTGAAGAGGAAGTTCGATTAGTAAAGAAATTTTACGGCTGGCCCGAGGACGCAAAATTCCTAGTGCCAGAGGGAGTGCGCGAGCATTTCCAGGATGGAATCGGAAAGCGTGGACGTGAGGCGAGGGCGCAGTGGTCAAAGATGTATGGGGGCTATTCGCAAAAGTATCCTGAGTTGGCCGAGCGTTTGCATCACATGCAACGGCGGGAGCTTCCCGATGGTTGGGATAAGAATCTTCCGTCATTCCCGGCAGATGCAAAAGGTATAGCGACCCGGGAAAGTTCCGGAAAAGTGCTAAACGCGCTGGCGCAAAATATTCCCTGGCTAATCGGCGGTTCCGCCGACCTAGCGACTTCGAATAAAACGACGCTGAAATTCGAAGGCGCCGGGGACTTTCAGCCAGACAACTATGCGGGGCGCAATCTGCATTTCGGCGTTCGCGAACACGTAATGGGCGCGAGCGTGAATGGCCTGGTGGTTTCCGGAATTCGGGCCTTCGGCGCGACTTTCTTTAATTTCAGCGACTACATGCGCGCCAGCATCCGACTTTCTGCGTTGATGGAGATTCCATCGATCTTCGTTTACACGCACGATTCGATCGGAGTGGGGGAAGATGGTCCTACGCATCAGCCGATCGAGCAGCTCGCGTCTCTGCGCGCCATGCCAAATCTGATCGTGCTTCGTCCGGGCGACGCAAATGAAGTAGTGGAGGCGTGGAAGATCATCGCGCAGTTGCAACACCAGCCGGCGGCGCTGGTATTGACTCGCCAAAATATACCAACCTTCGACCGCACGAAATACGCGGCCGCTTCAGGCACAGCCAAGGGAGCGTACGTGCTCGCGGATGCTCCCGGCGGTAAACCGGAAGTGATTCTCATGGGCACAGGCAGTGAGGTATCTCTCTGCGTCGAGGCTTATGAAAAGCTTAAGACCGAAGGCGTTCACGCCCGCGTGGTCAGCATGCCTTCGTGGGAAATTTTTGACCGGCAGGACGCGGCTTACCAAGAGAGCGTTCTTCCCTCTTCGGTGACGGCCCGGGTTTCGGTTGAAATGGCGGCAACCTTTGGCTGGGAGCATTACGTCGGATTGAAGGGCCAAAAAATCGGCATGCACCGGTTTGGAGCTTCCGCGCCTCTGAAAGATTTGCTGAAGTTTTTTGGTTTTACTGTGGAAGCCGTGGTCGCGGCCGCGCACAAAGCGATTGCGGAGAAGTAGATCTGCCTTTGTTTAATAGTTTTTTTGAGCTTACGAGTTTGTCATCAGCTTCTATTCGGACGTCTGCCGTCAAGGAGAATTCATTATGGCGTCAACCGAAGTTCTGGAAACTGCAAAGGGCACAAACCCTCTTAAAGCTTTGCTCGGCTACGGTCAGTCAATGTGGCTCGATTACATTCGGCGCGATCTGCTCACCACTGGAAAACTGAAAACCATGATTGCCGAAGATGGGCTGCGAGGAATGACTTCAAATCCGTCCATCTTCGAAAAGGCGATCGGGGACAGTCATCTGTATGACGACATGCTGAAGTCGCTGGCATCGCAACCCGATTTGGACGCAACCTCGCGCTACGAGAAGATTGCGATCCGCGACATTCAGGACGCGGCCGATGCGCTGAAACCGGTGTATCAGAGTTCCGAGTTTCGCGATGGATATGTGAGCCTTGAGGTTTCTCCGCTGCTGGCGATGGAAACCCAGAAGACTCTGGAGGAAGCCCGCCGTTTGTGGAAGACTGTCGGTCGAGAAAACGTGATGATTAAAGTGCCGGGAACTGCGGAAGGGATTCCTGCGATCCGCCAGTTGATCGGCGAGGGAATCAACATCAACGTAACATTGCTGTTCGCGCAGGAAGTTTACGAAAAGGTTGCGGAAGCTTACGTTGCCGGGTTGGAAGACCTGGCGAAGCGCGGTGGAAATCCGAAGAAGATGGCGGGAGTGGCGAGCTTCTTCATCAGCCGCATCGACACTCTGATCGACTCCATGATCGAAGATAAATTGAAGACTACAACCGATGCGCAACAACAGACGCTTTTGAAAAGTTTATTAGGCAAGGTTGCCATCGCCAATGGAAAGCTGACCTATCAACGCTATCAGCATATATTCAGCGGGCCGCGATGGGAAGCTTTATCTGCTAAGGGAGCGCAGACGCAGCGCGTGCTGTGGGCAAGCACGAGCACAAAGAATCCGGCGTATCGCGACGTGATGTACGTGGAGGAATTGATCGGTCCCGATACGGTGGACACTATGCCTCCGGCCACGGTCGATGCATTTCGCGATCATGGGCAGCTGCGCAACAGCCTTACCGAGGATGTGGCAGGCGCACAAAAGGTGATGGACGATCTGGCGAAAGCCGGCATTTCCATTGGTGAAGTAACGACCAAGCTGACCAACGACGGTGTGAAACTCTTCGCCGACGCCTTCCATAAATTGCTGGCTGTAGTTGAAAAAAGCGTCCAGCAAAAAGGTAAGAACGCTTGAGCCGGCTGAAAACTTCTCTACCTGAATCCCTTGCCGCTTCAGTAAAGAGTGCCATCAGTGAGTGGCAATCGAGCGGCAAGATGAAGCGCTTGTGGCAGCGCGATGCCTCTCTGTGGACTGGAAGCGATGAGGCCGACTGGCTGGGTTGGCTGGATATTGTTGAAGACCAGATTGCACACCCGATCGAATTGCGGAACCTCGGCAAAGAAGTGTGGAGCGCCGGGTTCAAAGATGCGCTGCTTCTGGGTATGGGAGGATCGAGTCTTTGTCCGGAAGTTTTGCGCATGACCTTCGGCAAAATTGCTGGCTATCCCGATCTGCACGTGCTCGATTCCACCGATCCGGCGCAGGTGAAGGCTTTTGAAAATAAGATCGATGTCGCGAGAACGCTCTTCATTGTTTCCAGCAAGTCGGGCAGCACGTTAGAGCCGAACATTTTCAAACAGTATTTCTTTGATCTGGTGAAGAAGGCAGTGGGCGAAGACCGCGCCGGCAGCCACTTTATGGCGATCACCGATCCCGGCTCGAAAATGCAGAAGGTAGCCGAGGGAGATAAGTTTCGCCACATCTTTTTTGGCCGGCCTTCCATTGGCGGGCGCTATTCGGCTTTGTCTAATTTTGGCATGGCGCCCGCGGCTGTGATCGGAATTGATACCAAGAAATTTCTCGATCGTGCACAGGAAATGGTGCGCGCCTGCGGTCCCGATGCGCCGGTGGAAGGAAATACTGGTGCTGTTCTTGGAATCGTTCTAGGCTCTGCGGCTATCAGCGGACGCGATAAAGTAACGATCATCACTTCCTCGGATATTTCCGATCTGGGCGCGTGGCTCGAGCAATTGCTGGCTGAGTCTACAGGGAAGATTGGAAAGGGAATCATCCCAGTGGACCGGGAAGAGCTTGCCGCACCGGAGTTTTACGGAAATGATCGCGTATTCGCATACATCCACACGGATTTCGCCGCCGACGCCAAGATTGAAGCCAAGCTTGCAGCCCTCGAAAAGGCTGGGCATCCTGTGGTGCGAATTTCGATGTCCGATATCTACGATCTCGGGGCGGAATTCTTCCGCTGGGAAATCGCCACCGCGGTTGCTGGTTCGATCATCGGCATTGATGCGTTCAATCAGCCAGACGTTGAGGCGAGCAAGATTGAAACGAAGAAGTTGACGTCGCAATACGAACAAAGTGGCTCATTGCCGCCGGAGAAGCCTGTTGCGGAAGACTCTGGAATGAAGTTATTTACCGATGATAAGAATGCCGTTGAACTGGCGAAGGCCGCTGGCAATGATAAATCGGTGGTGGGATATTTGAAGGCTCATCTTCAACGCCTAAGTGCCGGTGATTATTTTGCTCTGCTCGGATACATCCAGATGGATGAAGAGCACGAGAAAGTGCTGCAGGCGATCAGGCATACTGTGCGCGATAAGAAGCGAGTGGCTACATGCCTGGGCTTTGGGCCGCGCTTTTTGCATTCGACAGGACAAGCTTATAAAGGCGGTCCGAACTCGGGAGTTTTCCTGCAAGTGACTTGTGATGACGCTTTGAATTTGCCCGTTCCAGAGCAGAAATATACTTTCGGCGTAGTGAAGGCAGCGCAGGCGCGCGGCGATTTCCAGGTACTGGCCGAGCGCGGACGGCGTGCGCTGCGGGTGCATCTCGGGAGCGATGTGAATGCGGGACTGGCAACGTTGACGGCGGCCATTCAGAAAGCGCTTGCATAGTTTCAAAGTGCGGGCGGGTCACTATAAAGATTTCAATTCCAGTATCCGCGAAGGAGCGATGCAATGCAGTTGGGAATGGTAGGACTGGGACGCATGGGCGCGAATATGACGCGCCGCCTGATGCGCGGCGGACATCAACTTGTAGTTTCCGATCTAAGCGCGGACTCGGTGAAGCAACTCGCCGAGGAAGGAGCCGGCGGTTCGTCATCTCTGGAAGATCTAGTCACTAAGCTGACGTCGCCTCGGGCGGTGTGGGTGATGGTGCCGTCGGGAGCGCCTACGGAACAGACTGTGCAGAAGCTGGCGCAGCACATGCAATCACGGGACACCATCATCGATGGCGGCAATTCCTACTTTAAGGACGACGTGCGCCGGGCGGGGGAAGTCAAAAATAAAGGCATTCACTACGTTGACGTCGGAACCAGTGGCGGAGTGTGGGGCATCGATCGTGGCTACTGCATGATGATCGGCGGACCGGATGAAGCCGTGCAGCGTCTCGATCCCATCTTCAAGACACTCGCCCCCGGCAAGGGCGATATTGCACGCACGCCGGGAAGGGAAAAACTTGGCGGCACAGCCGAGCAAGGTTACGTTCACTGTGGTCCCTCAGGTTCCGGGCACTTTGTGAAGATGGTGCATAACGGAATTGAATACGGCATCATGCAGGCCTACGCCGAAGGTTTCGATATCTTCAAGAATGCGACCAGCAAAGAACTGCCGGAAAATATTCGCTACGATCTGAACCTGCCCGATATCGCCGAAGTCTGGCGGCGCGGCAGCGTGATCAGTTCCTGGCTACTGGATCTCACGGCTATGGCTCTCACGGAAAGTCCTACGCTCTCGGAATACGAGGGCTATGTGCAGGACTCCGGTGAAGGGCGCTGGACCATTCAGGCCGCCATCGAAGAAGCGGTGCCGGCAGAAGTGTTGACGGCAGCTTTGTATGTTCGCTTCCGGTCACGGCAACAACATACGTTTGCTGAAAAGATGCTTTCCGCCATGCGGCAGAAATTCGGCGGGCACGTGGAAGCCGGCGAAGCTGCCGGCGGGGCTGCAACGAAAATTAAGAAAACGGCGTAAAGCGAAGGCAAAGGTCAGGATCTCAATTTTATGGCTCAATTGGCGGAAAAACCTACCGCGGCCACGCCGCGCGTCGGCAAACAAGGCGACCCTTGTGTGATGGTCATCTTCGGCGCGGCCGGAGACCTGACAGCTCGCTTGCTGCTCCCTGCGCTTTACAACCTTGCGCGCGCTGATTTGCTCTCCAAAGAGTTTGCGGTGCTGGGCGTGGCCCGCTCGCAAATGTCGGACGAAGATTTCCGCAAACGAATCTTGGACGACGTGAAGGAATACTGCGGCGATTGCATCAACGATTCGCTCTGGGAATCGTTCTCGCGCCGCTTCTATTACTTTGCTGGCGATTTCAACGACGACAAGCTCTACCCTCAGGTTAAAGATCGGCTGGCCCAGATCGACCGCGATCACGCCACTCATCAAAATGTATTTTTTTACATGGCCACAGCTCCACGTTTTTTCGGTCCCATCGTTGAAAAGCTCGCCGCCAATGGAATGATGGAGCAAAATAACGGCAATTGGCGCCGGGTGATTATTGAAAAGCCGTTCGGGCACGATTTGGAGTCGGCCAAGGCGCTCAACCAGCAACTGCTGAAGCTCGCCGATGAAAAGCAGATCTACCGCATCGACCATTATCTGGGCAAAGAAACCGTACAGAACATCATGGCGTTTCGCTTCGCCAACGGAATCTTTGAGCCGATCTGGAACCGGCGTTATATCGATCACGTGCAGATCTCTGTAGCTGAAACCGTAGGCGTGGAAGGCCGCGGAAGCTACTTCGACCACGCAGGCTCGCTGCGCGATATGGTTCCGAACCACATCATGCAACTCATCAGCCTGACCGCAATGGAGCCTCCCATTTCGTTCGACGCGAATGCCGTGCGCGACGAGCAGGCGAAGATCTTGCATGCCATTCAGCCCATCACCGACGAGGAAGTTCTCAGCCGTTCCGTGCGCGGACAATACGGCGAAGGCACATCTGGCGGCGAACATGTTCCGGCGTATCGCTCGGAAGCGGACGTTGCGCCGGATTCGAGGACCGAGACTTATGTCGCAATGAAGCTGCTCATCGACAATTGGCGCTGGGCCAACGTTCCTTTTTATCTGCGCACAGGCAAGCGTATGCCGGCCCGCAATACCCATATCGTCATCCAGTTCCGCCAGGCTCCGTTCGTGCTCTTCCGCGATACTTCGGTGGAACATCTAATGCCGAACCAGTTGGTGTTGCACATCCAGCCGGAAGAAGGAATCTCATTGCAGTTCGCCGCCAAGGTTCCCGGCCCGGTAATGCGCCTGGGAACAGTAGACATGGATTTCGAATATCAGCAATACTTTGGCAAGCAGCCCAGCACTGGATATGAAAGACTGCTGCACGATTGCATGATCGGCGACCAAACCCTGTTTCAGCGTGCGGACATGGTGGAAGCGGGCTGGAGCGTGGTAAACCCCGTATTGGATCTTTGGAAGGCTTTGCCCCCGCGAAACTTTCCGAATTACGCCTCGGGAACATGGGGACCGAAAGAGGCTGATGAGTTGTTGGAGCGAGATGGCCGGCGCTGGAGGAACTTCGAGAAATGATTCTGGCCGGCGATATTGGGGGAACCAACGCTCGACTGGCCTCTTTCCAATCGCAGAATGGAAATCTGTGCCTAATTTCTGAGCAAATTTTTCCCAGCCGCGAGTACAGCGAACTAGGCGAGATCGTCCACCAGTTCCTGAAAGACGCATCGGTGCGGCCCGAGATGGCTTGCTTCGGCATTGCGGGCCCGGTACACAACGGACGGGTTGAGACCTCGAATCTTCCTTGGGTTATCGAACAATCTCGTCTGGCGAAGCAGATCAACCTTCCCGCCACGCTATTGATCAACGACCTAGAAGCTAACGCCTGGGGCATTGGCGAACTCAGTTCGCAGGATCTGACCCCGTTGAACAGCGTAAGCAAGTCGGTTGGAAACCAGGCGGTGATCGCGCCCGGAACCGGCTTGGGAGAAGCGGGATTGTTCTGGGATGGAACCCAACATCAGGTCTTTGCCTGTGAGGGCGGGCACACGGACTTCGCGCCCCAGGGCGATTTGCAAATTGAGTTGCTGAGTTTCCTGGCTGCACGATTCGGACATGTAAGTTATGAACGGATTCTCTCGGGTCCAGGATTAGTAAATGTGTATGAGTTTTTGCGCAAAAAGAACCCGAGTGATGAACCTGCTGGATTCGCCACGCAAGCTGGCGGGGCGAATGCCGCCGCCATTTCCCACGCCGCGCTCAATGGTACAAATCCAGTGGCGGAAAAAGCCTTGGATCTTTGGATTGCAGTTTATGGAGCGGAGGCCGGGAATCTGGCGTTGAAGGCCATGGCAACCGGTGGGATTTTTCTCAGCGGCGGAATCTCGCCGAAAATTCTTCCTAAGCTTACAGGGCCAGTCTTTATGAACGCTTTTCTGGAGAAAGGTCGGCTGCGCTCGCTCCTGGAAGGAATTCCAGTGCAGGTCGTCACCAATGACAAGGTAGGCTTGCTGGGCGCGGCTCGCTGTGCGGCCACGAAGGCTGCCACTGTCCTGGCGGGCGCATCGTGAGTTCCTCAGTCGAAGTTCGCAGATTAACCACGCCGCAGGATCTCTTTCAGGCCGCCGCAGAGGATGTTATCCGAGTAGCAACTGACGCCGTTACACAGCGCGGACGCTTCACGATCGCTCTCTCCGGCGGTTCTACACCGCGGAATCTCTATACTCTAATTGCGGCCAATGCGCGCGCCAACCTTCCGTGGGAACAAATATTTTTCTTCTGGGGCGACGAACGGCACGTCCCTCCGACAAATTCGGAAAGCAACTACCGGATGGCGCAAGAAACGCTATTGTCAAAAATCCCCGTGCCGCCGGCAAATATTTACCGCATACCCTCCGAAAACCCGGACGCTACTGAAGCGGCGGAAGCTTACGAGCAAACTCTCCGAAAGTTCTTTGATCCCGCGCCGAAAAAGTTTCCCCGTTTTGATCTGATTCTCTTGGGCATGGGTCCGGATGGCCATACTGCGTCTTTGTTTCCCGAGACGGAGGCGCTGCAGGAGCAGTCCCGCTTCGTGGTGGCGAATTGGGTGGAAAAGCTCAACACCAGCCGGTTCACCCTTACGGTGCCGGTCCTGAATGCAGCACAGCGCGTTGACTTTCTGGTGAGTGGAGCCGACAAAGCGAGCGCTCTGCATGAGGTTTTGGAAGGCAATGCGGCAGCAGAGAAATATCCCTCCAAATTGGTGCGGCCCGGTGCCGGTAAGGTGATCTGGTTCGTGGATCGGGCAGCGGCCAGCGAACTCTCCGTCGCGGTTTAAGTCAGCTTCCGGACCTTCAGCAGGTTCAACTGCGCCAACCGCCGATTTCCTTCAAGCCCTTGCCGCGGGCATGCTCAAAAAGGCGAACCAAATGGCGTGAGTGTTCGAACTCGTGGATGTCCGCCCAGACCTCGGCACGCCATGCTGTGTCGTGGGTAGCCGACTCTCCACAGGTTGCGCAGCGAGTGTGCAGGCTGATGGCGGAAGCCTGGGCCGCAGCCGCGCCAGGTAACTCCAAAAAGATGCAGCGAACCTCCAATATCTCCTCGTTCTCGTCCAGGAGATGTTCGTAACGGAGCAAGTAGCTGAATCCCAGCTTGTGGGCCTCGGCCTCGGCCTCAGAACGGGTTTGAAACGGACCATATTCCGCCCGCAACTGCTCGGTTGAATCGCACGCCATCCAGAAGATTTCTTTGTAGGCCATTTGCCAGTCCCCGCCCCGCAATTGTGGTCTCGCTTCCAGGGCGAGTGCGATTTTCTTGTTCCGGGTCTAGCAGTGCAATTTACATGCCGCCCTTGATCTCCAATAAACTGTTTAATTTCAATAGTTTATGATGTATGATCCGAGCCAAAGCGAGCTTAGAAGGAAACCTTTTGCAGAGTTTCCCCGTTGACCCATCCCGGTTTAGAATCTCGCATTAAGTCGAGTGTCCGCTTTGCGCCATATTAGCTCGCGGCTGCACGGCCCAGCACCAAGCCAGGACGGTCCGTTTCTTCCACCCAGTTCTTCCCGCCGTGGCCTGCCACATACATCGCCAGCTCCAGACGGCTCCAAACGCCCAATTTGTCGAAGGTGCTTCGCAAGTGATTTTTGATCACTTGTTCCGTGGTTCCCATGATCTTACCGATCTCGCGGTTAGTAAGCCCTTGCCAGACCAGGTCCGCCACTTGAATCTCTTTTGCGGTGAGACGCTCTCGCGGCATCATTGAATCACCTCACGGTTCTCAAAAGCCGCGATGGCCAGCTTTACCCGCTTGCGGCCATCCCTGATTCCCGCGCGCAAAAAAAGCGTTCTCAAGTGCTGTTTCACCGTACGCGGACTGATACTCAGCTGCCCGGCAATCTCTTTATTGCTGCACCCTTGAACCAGCAGGTTGAGCACTTGCTGATCTCTGGGAGTTACCTTGATTCCATTCAAATCCATCACGGTAGTTTCTCCTATCTCGCTTGGGTTAGTATTGATCTACCTTCTAACGCGATTGGTATAGCAGGTCTTTCGCCAAACCTTCGCTAACTATGGGGACTGTTGTAAAACCAAGGCAGGCTTAAACTTGGGGACGGTGACCGAGGATGCAACGAAGTTGAAGAAGAGATGGCGGGAGTTGAACCAGCCCAAATCGGGTCTAGCATTGTCCCCTAGAGCTAACTGGCCGGTGCCAGATTTGATCTGGACGCGAGAATTAGCAAAGCTACGATTGAATTGAGTCTCGCTGCGGTAAAGTTAAGATGTTTGTTTTCCTAATTCCATGAGAATCGGCTGCGAAACAGAAGGAACCCCGAAGGGCTAGACTTCAACTCGCGATGAAACATATTATCGCTTTCCCGGAATGGCACCAAAGGGCCGCCGCCCACTCGATCTGGTCTGAATTGCCGCTGTAGAAAACCTGCTTTGCACAAGCTTTTTCCAAGTTTTGCCGTAGAAACTATTCAACCTGTATATGAAAAACTCGGCAATTATTAGATTGGTAGCTTGGCTGTGTGCTTTGAGCGCAGGACTTTTCTTGACCGCGGTGTCCGTAGCGGCTCAGGGCGGACCACCATATTACACCAATGATCCCGGCACTCCCGGCCATCTCAACTGGGAAATCAATGTTGGCTATATGCCGTTTTATTACAACGGTCAATCCGTATCCCACACCCCCGATCTAGATATCAACTTCGGCATTGGAGACCGGATACAACTTACTTATGAAAATGCCTGGCTGCGGGTGCAAAATCCCGGCGCGCGTATGGAGTATGGCGTGGGGCAATCCAATCCGGGAGTGAAGTGGCGATTTTACGACCACGGAGAATCAGGGCTGAACGTTTCGGTATTTCCGCAGTTCTTCCTCAATAATCCAAACGACGCTGTCCGCCGCGGAATCACTCCGGCCAGCGAATCCTTCCTTCTGCCATTGGAATTTTCGAGAAAAATTGGCCCGGTCGATGTCGATTACGAGATCGGTTATCAATTCGTTCATAAAGGCGCGGACGGATGGCTCACCGGCCTCGTCGTGGGCCATGATTTCACTCCCAAATTCGAAGGCGACATTGAGTTCTATTCCCAGGGGACGTTCCATCCTTCTGAAACCCAGCCCACCATAGACATAGGAGGCCGCTACAAAATTCACCGTCCAGTGATTCTCCTCTTCATGGCAGGACGCAGCCTTGAGCCATCTCGCAACAACCAGTCATACTTCCTCGGCTATTTCGGCCTTCAGTTCCTCCTGCCTCCTAAGTCCTACAAATCCGATTTGCCGGAAGAAGCAAAATAGTACGAGATTCGTCACGGCTTCTTTGAGCGGCGCGGTAATAAAAAATCCGATCGGAATTTTGGAGCGTGGCGGCAGCAAAGCGTTTTGCAGCTTACAAGAGTAATACCCACTCGACCCTCGCCCGCCGAACCTTAATCTCTCGAATCCGCAAAAGCCAGAGATGTATGGCGCGTAGGACGGTCCGCGCCAATTCGTTTGCAGATAGCCAGTGTCAAATAGTAATGGCGCTACCGTGGGATCATTTGCACTAGAATAACCTTGGTGTTTTTTGCCTCGCAGGCTGGCTGCGAACGCGTGGAAAAACAGTGACCGACCAAAAAAATAAACCCGGTCTCGACGAACAGACTTTTGCCAAGCTGCTGGAAGCGGCGTATGTGCTGCAAGAGCACAATCGCGAGATGCGGCAAATGGAAGAAAGTCTGGAGTTGCACAGCGAGCAACTTCGCCAGCAAGAGGCGGAAACCCAGGCCGCGCTGCTTCGCAGCAAACGGCGCGAGGAAGAGAGTCCGCGCCCCAACCCCGAATACACACTCACCCTTGCCGAGATCGTGGAAGCGCAGCACCAGATTCAGATTCGTCACCTGGAATCGGACAACGCCATGGCGGTGGTTGCCGAGAGAATCGTTCGCATTACCAATGCAAGTGGAGCAGGCATCGGAGTTCTCGAAAGTAAGACTATAAAGTACCGCGCCGGAGCCGGCGACTCGGCACTTCCAGTGGGTAGCGAAACTCCTCTGGAGAGCGCAATTTGCGCCATCTGCGTGCGCACCGGGCAAGTCCTGCGCACACCAGACATAAATACCGAGTTTCTTTTCGATCCCGACTTGTGCCGTGCGCGCGATATTCAATCTTTAGTCGCAGTACCCATCTATCACGATGGCAATATCGTGGGCGCTCTCGAGCTCTACTTCGATCGGTCAAACGGCTTCGCCGAGCAGGACATTCACACCTGCCAACTCATGGCGGGTCTGGTGACCGAGGCGATCGGCCGGGACGCCGGATCGGCGCTCAAGAGATCCATGGCCGAAGAGCGCTCTTCCATGCTGGCCGCCATCGAAAAGTTAAAGCCGAACTTGTCTGCCTTGGCGGATGGCCCGACGCACAAGGAGTCATCAATTGTCACCGATGCTGGATCCGGAACGGCGATTCGCAGCGCGATACAAAAAACTGCGTGCTGGAAGTGCGGAGGCAAAGTCATCGGAGAGGAGCAGTTCTGCGGCAAGTGCGGCGCCCCACGAGTTGGCGAGACCGATCCCACAAGCATTCAGAGCAAGCTGGCATCGGCACTGCACATGCACGACGTCCGTGAAGTTGCGGCGCCGTCCAACAGAACTTCCCGGTTGCTTGCTCACCGCCAGGATATGGCCGGAAATCCGCCAGAAGTTGCAATCGGAAATGACGATCACTTGCTCCAGCCGTTTCCTGCTGCGGTGCCGCAGGGGAACAGGGAAATGGATCCTCTGCCAACTCCAACACTGGCTTTGGACGCGGCGCAAGAAACGGACACAGAAACTGTCTCCTCTGATTTCCAGGGACCAACTGAGGACGCCGAAGTCCCCTCCGCGATGCTGGCGCAAGATAGCACTTGGAGTTCAGCGGCCAAAGCTCGCGAGTTTCTCGAAGCACTGTCCGAAACCCGCTCGCCCAACGCCTTGGCGCGCTTTTGGCGAGCCCGACGCGGTGATTTCTATCTCGCCATCGCGGTCATTCTGGTCTTATTCGTGGTTCGGTGGGGAATTTTGTCAAGCCACTCGGTGGGCGCAACCGGTAGTGGGCCTACTATAGCCTCAGGAAACTCGACTCGACGCAAACCCGCAGACGCAGATCTTTCCATGTTCGACAAGCTCCTGATCGACCTTGGATTAGCGGAGGCTCCTGAAGCTCCAGAATTCGATAAAGGGAATCCCAATACACAGGTATGGATCGACTTGCACACGGCGCTTTACTATTGCCCCGGGTCGGAGCTTTATGGACAAACGCCGAATGGACGATACGCCAGCCAAAAAGATGCTCAACAGGACCAATTCGAGCCCGCCTCTCGAAAAGCTTGTGATTGAACGATTCGGCTACAGCCAATGATTGTTTGAACGACCGAATTGACAACCTTGTTCGCCGGGAGTGCAATCATAGTACCGCCCTTCCGGAGAATAATGGTGGCGCAACCGACGGACGAGTCGAAACCGACGATCTTACCCGAGGTAGAACTGAATCCTCTGGTCAATCCCCTCCTGGCTGCGCACATGGGACGATGGGCCGAAGTGTACTTCACCAGCCCGCCGGAGAAGCGCGCCCAAGCGGTATCCGATTTAGTTCGAGATCTGGCAAAGCAACCGATTCCTGATCCTAGCTTGCACTCCCCCGCCGCAGATGACGAGCATCTTCGGCAGGGCGCCGACGAAGAGGTAGACCAGAACTCGGCAAAGAGTTCCGCCCACGCCATTGAACAAATTGAACAACAGGATGGCAGCTTCGGAGCTATGTCGTGGGAATCCACGAGTCGCAACTTCGCAATCTCTGAAGAGACTGCCTACGAGAGAACACCCTTCCAAGATGCGCCGTCCGGACCCATTAGGTGCGAATCCTGTGGACACGACAATGGGACAGAGCAGAGATTCTGTGTGATGTGTGGCACGCCGCTGGTAATTTCAAGCGAGAATCTGCGGCCCCAGGAATTGGTACATACGGAACCGATCGGCCCAAACAGTTGGGGCAAATCAGACGCGCATCTTGACCATGCTCAGGATAGTGAACCGGAGCGCCCTGCTGAATTGTCCCCCGAGTATGAGCCAGAACCGGCAAATCCAGCGTGGTCTCTGAGCGACGGCAGCCCAACTCATGACGATCCGCATTTCAGCGTGCTTTCCGATTATCAGTCGGAGCCCGCTTCTCGCAGTTATAAGATCTATGTCGGACTAGCGGTGGCAATTCTGCTCGGATTGATGGTGTATATGACATGGCGCAGCAACTCTGCCTTTCGGAGTAGTGGCGCTGCACCGTCGCTGCCGCAAGCGGTGCCGGCAGCGAAACCGGAAGCGGCAGCGGAACCGCCGGCGACCGTGCCAGCGCTACCGACCCTCAAGACCAAGGCCTCGGCAGAACCTCTTCCACTGCCGAAAACTAAACCGCCGGAAGAGGTCCGTCGGAAGGAAGCTCGCAAGACGGCGAGAAAAGCCCAGGTACAGCCCACATCCCGCACAATCCCATCCCCTGCCAATGCGGGGATTTTACCTGCCGGACAGAATGGCTCTGAAGAATTGTCTATAGCGGAAAAATATTTAAATGCGGGGTCTGGTAGGGCAAGAGACAGTCGACAGGCGGTCACCTGGCTTTGGAAGGCAGTAGCTAAACAGAATCCGACGGCAACCCTGCTTCTTTCAGACTTGTATCTTAGAGGAGATGGAGCGACTAAGAGCTGCGACCAAGCCCGTTTGTTATTGGATGCCGCCGCCCGAAAGGGCGTAACCGCTGCCGCCGAGCGGCTGCGCAATCTGCAAGCCTTCGGCTGCCGTTAGCGAACCGGAATAATGTTTCAGGCGACGCCGGTTGGAAGTTGCGCTCCCTCGCGACGCGATTCGTACCACAGTGCCAGTTCCACCCGATTCCACAGGCCAAGCTTGTCGTATATGACGCGAAGGTAATTTTTTACCACGTGCTCAGTCGTGCCAATGGCTTCCGCCACATCCCGGTTCTTCAAACCTTGCGCGACTAGTTCGATGACGCGGTGTTCTCGTTCGCTCGGGGTACGGTTTCCGTAGCGTTCATAGGGGAACATGATTGCCTCCGATATAAGAGTGTTGCGAGTTTCACTCGCTTGATTCCGTCATTAATCCCGAAACGGAGAAACAGCCGATTGAAATGAGCCTTTACGGTTCTGCGAGCCATTTTGAGTTGTTTGGCAATTTCGGCATTGTCACAGCCTTGCAATAGCAATTCCACAATTTGCTTTTCGCGCGGTCCTAGCCGAACGGACTGCTCGCTCATCACTTTCTCTACCCCCTGGTCTAAATCGGCCCACCACATTTGCACAACTGGATCATCGGCTTAGCTTGTTGCACCTACCTTGCCATTTTTGGACCACGATTGATGTGATTGAATAACAACCATTTCCACAGGCACGAGAGGCGTTGCGCCGAAAATACTGGCAGGTCAGGCGCCTTCTGAACTGCTCGATTCGTGCTCCCCAAAGCTCTCAGTCAGCCAACAAAAGTCCAGAAAGTCCGCGTTAATAGCGTATTTCCGCTTTCACCCCTGTTACGCAAGATCAAGCCGATCAGCGGACTTCGGCTAAATTATTTGAGCGCAAAAGGCGGAGGCCTGGAATCCGTTGCGAACTTGCCATGCCGCCTCAGGTAAATACCCTAGGAAAAACTACTGGGTATTACTGATAGACCCTGAAGAATTTACATCTTCGTGCGAAAGGACTGTCCTTCTGCGAGTTGTAGCACGCGAGCTACCAAAGGCGGTCAACTAGCGTCGGGCGCGAAAGGAAATCCGAGAACTTAACGTTCGATTTACAGTAAGGAGTACGAGGTCCGTGCCAAGGGTCAATGGGCGCCCGCGCATTAACTGCAAAGTGCTCTACACTAATGCTGAAATGAAGCCTCTCTTAGTCGCCGCGCGGCCACACTGGCGGAATTGCAAAGCTCTCCTGCTGCTTCCGACTGGGGTTTTCGAATGATGCGATTGCTAAGTGTGGTTGGGGCACGACCCAACTTCATGAAAATTGCTCCTCTGGTTGAGGAGTTGAGTAAATTTCCCGACGTCGAGCACTGCCTGGTACATTCCGGACAACATTACGACGAGCTACTTTCTGGCAACTTCTTTTCCGATCTAGGTCTGCCCGAGCCAGATGTGAATCTTCAAACTGGTTCCGGAACTCATGCGGTGCAGACCGCAGAGATTATGAAGCGCATCGAACCTGTTCTCCTCGATTACAAGCCGCAAATGATCCTGGTAGTGGGCGATGTGAATTCAACGATCGCGGCGGCGCTGACTGCGGTAAAACTGGGAATAGCTGTGGCGCACATCGAGGCCGGCCTGCGCAGCTTTGACATGACCATGCCCGAAGAGATTAACCGGAAACTGACGGATGCAATTTCGACCCTGCTTTTTGTCACGGAACAGAGCGGAGTGAAGAATCTGAAACACGAAGGCATTCCGGCACAGCAGATTTTTCTGGTCGGCAACGTAATGATCGATTGCCTGCTCCGGCATCGCGAACTCGCTGCTCGGTCGCCTATTCTGGACCGTCTCGGCGTTTGCCAAAACGGATCGGGATGTCTACCCTACGGAGTCCTCACTCTTCATCGACCGTCCAACGTGGATGATCCCAAAACGCTGCGAGGCATTCTCCAAGCGGTAAAAATTCTGTCTGCCAAGCTTCCCGTCTTTTTCCCGATTCACCCTCGCACTCGAAAAAATATCGAAAGCTTTGGACTCAGGCAGTATCTGACCGAGGGAACGAGCGGCGGAGTTGGACTGGTGCCCCTCGAGCCATTGGGATATCTTGATTTCCTCGCATTGAACGACGGGGCTCGCATCGTCCTTACAGACTCCGGCGGAATACAGGAGGAAACCACAGCGCTGGGCGTTCCCTGCCTGACTTTGCGTGAGAATACTGAGCGGCCTGCAACGGTGGACCACGGTACCAATCGCATAGTCGGAGTCGATCCGGAGCGCATTCTCGCGGCGGCCGAGTCCATTCTCAACGAACCGGCGCGTTCGTCCAATCGCCCTCCACTTTGGGACGGAAGTGCGGCACCCAGAATTGTGGCGATCATCCGGGAGTATTTGCAGAATCGCGGTTCGGCCTAGGCAGATATCCACTGCGAAATTTGGATTTGTCAGAGCTTTTCCACTACACTTTTTTCACTACACTAAGCCTCGAACCATGAAACTTTCCGTTGTCATGCCGGTGTATAACGAACGCGCGACGCTCCGCCAAGTGGTGGAGCGAGTGCTCTCCGTTGCCATGGAGATTGAGTTAATTTGTGTGGATGATGGTTCCAGCGACGGCTCCAGAGAAATTCTTGCGCAATTGCAAACTGAATCCCCCCAAATTCGAATTTTTCTTCAGCCCAGGAATATGGGAAAAGGCGCGGCTCTGCACCGCGGCATTCAAGAAGCGACTGGAGATTACGTCATCATTCAGGACGCCGATCTTGAGTACGATCCGGCAGAGTACAAAGTATTGCTTGAACCGCTCGTCGAGGGCCGGGCCGATGTCGTGTACGGGTCTCGCTTCCTTTCCAGCCGTCCGCATCGCGTGTTGTACTTCTGGCACTCTGTCGGCAACTGGATTCTAACCTTGCTTTCGAACGCGCTCACCAACATCAATTTGAGCGATATGGAAACATGTTATAAGGCGTTTCGGCGCGAGGTCATTCAAGCGATCCCGCTGGAAGAAAAGCGCTTTGGTTTCGAACCCGAGATCACGGTGAAAATCGCGAAGCGGAAGCTGCGAATCTACGAAGTCGGCATCAGCTATTGGGGGCGTACCTATGAGGAAGGCAAGAAGATTCAGTGGAAGGATGGAGTGCGCGCCTTGTGGTGCCTGGTGAAGTATTGCATCACGGAACCGGCGGTTACGCGCCACGAATCGATGATCTCGGCCAATCACACTCTGGCCGCGACGGACAAACTGCCTCCATCGAACTAGATCCCTCCGTTAGTTTTTCTTTACCCTGTTACTTGAGTTTCTTGTGTTCGCATCCGGTACAGTAGCTTGCTTGCCCCCCGCCGGCTTTTGATATTTGTAGTTGATCGCCGGCCCACTGGCTGCCGAGTTCTCCACGGGCTTCGTGCCCGTGACGCTTTTCCCGGGTCCCTTATTCTCGTTGGTCGTGCTTCCGGACCTAATCTTTTGGTTTTCCAGATGAGTAAGTTCAGCGGTCGTATTCTTTCCAGCAGTAGCAGGGAGAGCAATTGCTGACTTGCGATGAACCGGCATAGCGGATTTCGGGGTGATCGGCTTGGTTGCACTCAGCATAGGATCGGGCCCGGTCTTTGCAGAGGAAGATTGGAGCTTCGAATTTTGGGCGGCCGCCACAACGCTCAGGGCTGCTGCTGCCATCATTAAGAAAACACCTTTATTCTTGGTCATGGGATGTCTCCCGTTCTATGCCGCCTAAAGGCCTCTCTGCTAATTAGACCACGTTTCCGCTCAATGGGGCGGCTTACGGATGGACCGGGATGATGACATTACATTAGGGTAAAAGTTGGTGTGGCCTCGCGGGGAGGAGATGCGTACTGCTTGGTGACCCTTTTGGAGAATCGGTCGTCAGCTTCAGTCTGGTTTCTAGTACCCTCTTAACACAGGAATGGTCAACACACCGAACAACTATTACCAGATTTCCTCAGGCGGTAGTAATTGTCTTCGCATCGGTCTTCTGCTTGATTCCGAGAACCATGTCCCCGCCTTTCTTGCCAAGGTTATTCGGGATATCCTGGCAAGCAATTTCGCACGAATCGAGTGTTTGGTTATCCCAGAAACTACTTCGAGAAATTCAATAACAAGCCCGCTGCAGAACTCGGTAATTTCATATCCAAAGGTGCCAAAGCGTCTGCTTTACGATCTTTATCTTCGGTTGGATGCGCGGAGGAACGCTGGAAACAACCCGCTCGCGCCGGTCGATTGCAGCCAGCTACTCGCCGGAGTTGAAGCGCTTGATGCAGAGTCGGTCGACAAAGTTCGCTCGAAAAATCTCGACGTTCTTTTTCATTTTGGATCCGGCATTCTCCACGGTGACATACTGAAAGCCGCTCGTTGCGGCGTTTGGATCTACCACCACGCAGACAACGAATTTTACCGCGGTGTTCCTAATTATTTTTGGGAAATGCTCGAAGGAGCGCCATTATCGGGTGTAGTCCTCGAGGTTCTGGCGGGAGAGCCGGGCAGTGGATTAGCGCTTTGCAAATCGCTGTTCGCCACCGAGCGGACTCTCAGCCTTTCCCGCAATCGATATACCCCCTACTGGGGCTGCACGGATCTGGTTATTCAAAAGCTGAATGAGTTGCACCGCTTTGGCTGGGACTCGGTGTTGTACCGAGCACTTCCGCCGGTTCCATACAAAGGCAACCGTGTCTATGAGCTCCCTAGTAATCGCGAGATGCTTTCGTGGATCGGACCGATTCTGTTGAAGAAAGCAATTTCGTATCCGTTTCGCAAGGAAAGAGTGCAGCATTGGAGGATCGCCCTCCGCATCGGCGGAAAACCCCTTGGAGAAATGGGCTCAGCCTCGGATTTTTCCGGCTTTCGGTGGATCGATTCTCCGAAAGGTCGCTTCTGGGCTGACCCATTTCCTTTCGAACAAGCGGGCAAATGCTGGGTCTTTTTCGAAGAATACTCGTACGAGTCGAAGCGGGGCACCATAGCCTGCGCTGAAATCTCACCGGAAGGCGAACTGGGACTGCCAATAACGTGCCTTGACCATCCTTCCCGCCATTATTCCTATCCTCACATCTTTCGAGCGGGAGGCGAAATCTTCATGGTTCCCGAATCGTACGATTCCAATACGGTGGATCTTTACCGTTGCCAACAATTCCCCAGCCAGTGGGTTCGCGAGGCAACTTTGTTGGAAGGAAAGTTTGTCGACACAACCATCTGGCAACACGACGGACTTTGGTGGCTAGCGACCACCAGCGCCGATCCCCATCCCGGGGCAGGCCCCCTGTTGCTTTTTTATTCAGAATCGCTCACTGGAGGCTGGTACTTTCATCCAGCTAATCCAATATCCAACGATATCCGGCGCAACCGCGGTGCGGGCCGCGTCTTTCGCAGTAGTGGTCACTTGATCCGGCCCAGCCAAAGCTGCGCTCCTTCTTACGGTTATAGTGTGGATTTTAACGAGATCACGGAGCTCTCCAGAGAGCGATATTCGGAGCAGCCTCTGAAAACCATAACTCCCGGCCATTGGGCCGGACTCTCCGGCGTTCACACGTACAACCGGGCCGGAAAGATGGAGTTCATCGATGGCCGTACACCGGTTCCTCTGAAGCGGGTGCTCCGATGAGTCATTGGCGCTAAAAATGGACATTATTCATCCCGACTTCCAGATCGCCAAGTCGCTTGAGCTACCAAAAGATGAGGTACAACTGTGGCGCGTGGATCTGGAGTCTCTACGTACAGAGGAAAACCGCTGGTATAGTCGACTTTCCGAGGACGAGCAGATACGAGCCGACCGCTTTCATTTTCCTCGGGATCGGCAGTTGTTTACCGCATCGCGCGCGATTTTGAAAATAATTCTTGCAAGTTATCTTGCAACTGAACCTAACGCTGTAACGTTTTCCTACTCGGAAAAACAGAAGCCTGCCCTGGGAGCGGTCCATGCGGCCAGCGATATCACGTTCAACATTTCGCATTCCGGCGGCATGGGATTGATGGCATTCACGCGCCGGAGGGAGATTGGCGTCGATATTGAACAAGTGCGCCGCGATTTCGAAGTTGAGGGAATCGCCAATCGATTTTTTTCCGAAAACGAGCAGGCACAGCTTGCGAACCTGCCAGGTATTGATAGGTTCGAAGGCTTTTTCCGTTGCTGGACGCGCAAAGAAGCTTATGTCAAAGCAACCGGGGACGGCCTTTCGCTTCCTTTACATCAATTCGATGTATCCATCGCGTCTAGTGAGACCAATGCTCTTCTAGCAACGCGTCCCGACAATGCTGAATCTGCGCTGTGGTCGCTGCGAGACGTGACCGCCCCTGCCGGTTACGTTGCGGCTATATGCGTCCACGGGCACGAGTGGCATCTCCGCGGCTGATTGATCCACTTCTGATCCCGCTTTATTTCCTTCCCCGTACTAATTCGCACCAATGAACGGCGGGGGGGCACTTTAGGCCATGCTGCGCATCAGCACATATCTCGGCCTTTCGGCCAGTATTACCTGCACTTCCGTGTTCCTACTTGGGCACGACCTTCAGATATCTGTTGAGTAATGTCCCTTCTCGTTAGAGTCGCTGCAAGGACTTACCCTTGGTCCCCCAAAATTTCTTGCTCCGAGGGAGGCACATGTTGCGACTGAACTCATTCTTGATTTTGAAAGAATTTGCTCCGAAGCAAAGCTGTAAGTTCATCCTAAGTTTGGCTATTATCGCATCAGCCCTGCTGGCCACGGGATGCAACAGCGTACAGCAGAGCGCAGTAGCGTCTCCTTCGTCGACACAGTCGCTTTCTCTTCCATCCGCATTACTTCCCGGCAATCTCGGCGCCAGTTATCAAGCCGTACTGTCGGTTAGCGGAGGGCGTGCGCCTTATCAATTCTTGCTCAGCCAGGGCACGCTGCCGCCGGGTCTCGTTCTCAATTCGATAACCGGAAATATTTCTGGTACGCCCATGCAGGCGGGCAATTTCCCTTTCACAATTTCCGTTTCCGGTGGCGGCTTGGGGACGCACAGTTACACGCTCACCGTAAGTAGCTGCTTGAAGTGTGTCGCGGTACAGATTTCTCCGGCCGACCCATCGATTCCAGCCGATGGAACAGTACAGTTTTCCGCGAGCGTGACCAATACCAGCAATACTGGCATTACCTGGTCAGCCAGTGCCGGAACCATTTCATCGACGGGACTATTTACGGCGCCATCGAATTCCACGGCGAAGACGATCAGCGTTACGGCCAGCAGCGTGGCACAGAGCGGAACGTACTCTTCCACCACGGTCACTATCTCCAGCTCAACCTTGGCCATCGCCACTTCGGGAGTACCTTTCGCGGTGCAGTCGCAAGCTTATTCGCAACCAATCACCGCAACGGGAGGGCAAACCCCTTATCAGTGGAGCATTGCATCCGGAGCCCTGCCGACTGGTCTGCAGTTGAGTTCCACTACTGGAACCCTATCCGGCTCACCCACGCAAGCAGGAACCTTTAACTTCTCTGTGATGGCAAAAGATGCGGCTTCGCACACTGCTCAGCAAAGCCTCTCGCTCTTGGTCACATCATCCGCAGCGTGTGGGCCGCCGGTTTATTGTTCGCGGACGGACTTCGATATCGTCGCTATACCCTCGCCGTTACCGAACGTGGGTAAACTTGTCGGCGCAAATACCATCGTGACCGACCCCAACTTTGGCAACCGTATCGTGCGGATTACGGACGCGAACACGTCCGACAACCCAACCGATGTAAACCGCACTTTCGAAACAACGTCCAGTGGCAGCGCGGACGAGAATATCTGGAATCTGGACTCAACTCTTTTGATGGTGCAGGATACGGGAGCAGGCGGTTATCCCTTCACCTTCAACCCTGCCACCATGCAAGCGGCTCGTATGTACGTTTCGAGTTTCCCCACTACGAACGGCATGAAGATTTCAGGAGGCGGAATCTTTAGCCACGTAAATGGCAATCTTCTTTACTCTTACTCCGGAACTGCCATCAGCAGTTACGACTTCACGGATCGAACTAATCCACCATCGCCGCAAACAGTCTACGATTTCACGAGCAGTCCCAATTGTCTTCCCGCAGGTTTCACACAAACCTGGAGTACGCGCGCTGGCGTGAGCAATGATGACACTGTGTTTGGCATGGGTTATTCGAATACCGGAAATCAGAATACCGGAGTCTACGCGGTAGCGTACAAAGTTGGCAGTGGCTGCAGCGTGCTCAATACGCAGACGGGCCAGGTATGGGGCGACTGGGGAGCAAAAGGCACGATCAATAGGCCTGACCGCTGGACAGTCCATAACGTAAAGATTTCGAAAGATGGTAACTGGTTGGTCGTGGCTGTGGGCAATTGCCTGCTGTCTACCTGTTCTCATGGGCCATTCTTCTGGCAGATTGGAACAACGAATGTTATCTCTTGCGGGGACGGCGGCCTCTGCGACGGCCACTGGACCGAGGGCTATACCCATTGGGTCAACAACAACAACACGCCACTGTCCAACCAGGTAACCCGTTTATTTGATCAGTCGAATTCCGCCGGCAACCTTACTCACGTTTTTCCTTCAGGCTTAACTGGCAATTTCGACCAGCACCAGTCGTGGAATAACGTCGATCTGGCTGACAGCGTGCCTTTCGCCTCCACCACATGGAGTCCGACCACACCTTTCCCCGCGCCCTGGTATAACGAAATCATCGCGCTGGCAGCAGACGGCAGCGGGACAACTTGGCGCTTCGCTCACAGCTTCAATAGCACGCAGTCCGCCCAAAACTTCAGCATTCAATACGCGATCGGCAGTGTTTCGCAGGATGGGAAGTGGTTTGCCTTTTCTTCTGATTGGATGGGCACCTTGGGCTCGGAATCCGGGGCCTTGACTTGTACAATGGGCAAGAATTGCCGCGGGGACGTTTTCGTTGTCGAACTAAGATAAACGTCGCCGTTTGCCAGCAATATGGGCGCAATCCCGGCACTCCTTCTTACCCCGCTCGCCGAGTTAACTCTTCGTAATCGGAGCCGGATTTTTGTGGGTGACTGTCGAGTTCCCTACCCACATCGCGATTGCGCAGTTTTTGCGGTAACCTAGCGATGGGTCGAGGATCATAAATGACCCGCGAGGAGAGGACGGTTGCCCGAAAGCGCCCAGATCGCGCAGTCTCAGGTACAAGTCGATCTGCTTGCTATGCTGTGCTGCCCCGTGTGCCGAGGCGCGCTGGCGAACCAGGAGAGCGGATTTTCCTGTACCTCCTGCGCTCGTCACTTTCCGGAGATACGCGGCGTAGTTCGCTTCGTCGACGAGGGCAATTACGCCGATAGTTTCGGATACCAGTGGAAACGCTTCCACCGCACTCAATTAGATCATTCAGCCAGAAATCTTTCCGAGCGAGACTTTATTCGAAAAGTAGGCCTTAAACCAGAGGACGTAAAGGGAAAGCTGGTGCTGGACGTAGGATGCGGCATGGGCCGTTTCGCCGAAGTGGTAACCCGTTGGGGTGGTCGCGTCGTTGGCATCGATCTCAGCGCCGCCGCCGAAGTAGCCGCCAAAAACCTTTCCGACCGCCAGTTCGTGGCCTTTCAAGCCGATGTATTCTCGTTACCCTTCGCCGCGGAAACCTTCGATCTCATTTACAGTATGGGCGTGCTGCATCACACGCCTGACTGCGAGAAGGCAGTGAAGGCTCTCCCGCAGTATCTGAAGCCGGACGGCACGCTGGCGGTCTGGCTTTACAGCGGTTACAACAAGTGGTATCGCTTTAGCGACCAGTACAGGAAGATCACTCACCGCATGTCGCCACGCCTTCTGCATGGCTTCTTTCGCGTGGCCGTGCCTTTTTTTTATTGGCTGGATCGCGGACTTCGTGCCGTTCCAGTAGTTGGGCGTCCGAGCGCGGGAGTCGTTCGTCACGTGTTCCCCATCAACGATCATCCCGATCCGGAGGTCCGCGTTTTGGATACGCTCGACTGGTATTCACCGAAGTATCAGTCCAAGCACACCTATGAACAGGTATTTCGTTGGTTAGAAAGCTGCGGCCTCGAAGCTCTGAATATCGGCGATGTCCCAGTAGGAGTAAGGGGCAAGAAGCCGATGAAGAAACAGTAAGGATGCGATGTCGAATCTGAAAAACCAAGTGACAGCCTATGTGACGGCGGTCACCAAGCAACAAGCGGCGGCGAGAGGCTTGACCGTCTATCCCGACGATACGTTTTTAGTTTCGTTCCCTCGATCGGGAAATACGTGGACGCGATTCCTGGTCTGCAATCTGATGAATCCGGATGATCCGGTGAATTTCGCACAACTGGAATCGCGCATCCCTGAAATTTACTTCGTCACAAACCGAAAGTTGCGGTCGTTTCCACGGCCGCGCGTCATCAAGAGCCACGAGTGCTTCGACCCGCGTTACAAACGCATCATTTATATCGTGCGCGACCCCCGCGATGTCTTCATTTCTTATTACGAATTTCAGCTCAAGCGTCGGGTAATTTCTGATGACTGCAGTCTTGAGGAATTTCTGCCACGTTTTATGGAATCGGGGATCGAACCTAAGATCGGATCGTGGCGCGACCATGTAGTCAGTTGGACCGCGACGCGCGGAGGCGGCGAGAATTTTCTGCTGCTGCGCTACGAAGATATGATCGCGGACACTCGGAAAGAGAGCGCAAAGATCGCATCATTCCTGGGCCTAAATTGCAGCCCTGACCGCATCGCTCTCGCTGTCGAGCTCAGTACCGCCGACCGTATGCGCAAGCTCGAAAAAGAGCAGGCGGGCCAATGGAAGGCAACCAAAAAGACACGGCAGGATAAGCCATTCGTCGGCAAAGCGGCGGCAGGAGGATGGAAATCTAAGTTATCTGAGCGTTGCGTCGCCCAGATCGAGTCAGCCTGGGGAAACGTAATGCGTACGGTGGGCTACGAACTAGTTACCGAAAATGCAGCCGTGATCCGCTAACTTCAGGGCTGCACCCAAAATTGGTCAAAGATAATTCTTCAATCGGTTCCTCACATCAGATTCCTTTTACATCAAGAGATACGGAAAGGCGGGATCGCTTAGGATACAAAAATCGCAATCTGCCGCATTTAAATCCAAGGGGGTCCCGAAGCTCAACAAATTCCGCGGATCATAACAGAAAATTGGCTCGGTTTTGCGCTGCGTAAATCCTATTTGCAACCAAGCTTTCCCAATTTTTTCAATCGAAGTTGCGGCTGTGATCTCGCAGGTTTCCGGATCATCGGCAGCGCATTCGGCGGCAAGAGCGCAGATTGCCTGCCATGACTCTTTTTCTTCTGTGTCCATCCGCATGTCGACGATCCTGGCCTGCCTGCCCACTTGGGTGAGCAAGAAATAGCCTCGCAACCGTTGCTGCTGGCTAACCAGGAAACCGGAAAATCTTGCGGCCGGACAGCTCAGCATGTAGTTCAAGCCCGCAGCCGTTCTCCGCGGCGATCTGAAGCTCGGAGTGTGCCCGATAGAAGCATTCTCGATCGATTCCGGGAAATGAGAAACTTTCGACGCTTGCCATCCCTTGGGAGCCACCGAAATTCTGATCGCGGCCTGAGCCGAATTCCTTAGGAATCTCAAGGGCGACTTCCAATTCTTTCCGGGAGTCGTCCGAAATTGCAGCCAGGGCCGAATTACGCGAGCATACGTCCGCAATTCCCCGCGGCGCTGGTAACCCAGCTTCGGAAGAACCTTCCTGGTATCCTGCGAGCCCCCAATAGCTAGATGTACATCGATAAGTTCCGTCACTTTTTTCAGCAGGAACACTCCCGCCCCGACGGCCGTCCGGCTAGCCGTCCAGTCGTTGAGGTGTATGGCCTTTACCTCGACCTCAGGCGTCACGAAGGTTAGAGGCCACACTCCCCCGTGAGCCACCATCTGATCCTGTTGCATGACCGCAAAACTGCGAGGCCCTCGCCACTCCGGATGTTCGGCAAAATACTTCCAATGGATGACCTCGGGACGGAAAGAGTTAGAGGTAGCGTCCGCATGGAATGACTTCACCAAAAATTCAATAAGCCTTTGTTTCTCCGACGCACGTGTCGGCACAAATTCGAATGCCATCGTTGTAGTCGCTCGAAAGGGTTCCGGCTTGTATCACTACTAGGCGATTCCCGAGAGCCTGCCGCCTAGACTATAGCAGTAAAGCAAAACGCAATAGACCCGCGCCTTGTCGTCCCGATTCGATGCATCCGCCTTGCAATACTAGACTCCTCTCCATGCCCATAATCGTGCCCTATACAATGACTACTACGTTTTCATCTTGTTCCGAAGATTAAGATTTTGAATGCTTAAGTCTCTCAGACTCGCGACTCTAGGCCTGCTTCGAGGCAGCGGCATTTTTACTTTAGTCGCGAATAGCAAATGGCGACAACGGCGGCTATTGATTCTCTGCTATCACGGGATATCGATTGAAGACGAACACCTGTGGCGTCCGCGGCTATTCGTCGAACAACGAAAACTCGAACAGCGTTTCGAGTATTTGAAAAAAGGTAATTTTTCAGTCTTGCCGCTCGGCGATGCTTTGCAACGGATGCGCATGGGGAATCTGCCTCCGCGCACCGTTGTGCTGACCTTCGATGACGGCACCTACGATTTTTTCCGACAAGCCTATCCTTTGTTAAAAGCTTATGGCTTTCCCGCAACCGTATATCAGACCACTTACTACATACCGCTTCAGTTGCCGGTATTCAACGTGATTTGTTCCTACATGCTCTGGAAGCGGCAGGGCGAGGTCATCGACGATGTCCAGAACTTGGGCTTGCCGGGCCCTTTAGATTTGCGGACCGATTCCAGCCGAGCTCAGATCGTACGCGATCTGCTCGCACACGCGGACCGCGAGAACCTGAGCGGACTGCAACGGGATGAAATCGCAGGGCGATTGGCATCCGCGCTGAAGATTGATTATGCCGGACTAAAAGCAAAGCGGATCCTGCAATTGATGAATGGGCACGAGTTGCAGGAAATTTCGAGGAACGGCATCGATATTCAACTGCACACCCATCGTCACCGCGCTCCAGAAAACGAAATCTTATTCAGAAAGGAAATCCAGGATAACCGCACGATGATCCACAAATTGATTGGCACACAACCGGTTCACTTTTGTTATCCGAGCGGCGTATACCTGCCATCGTTTTTCCCCTGGCTGAGAGATGAACAGGTCGTATCTGCGACCACGTGCGATGCAGGACTGGTGCGGGCAACGACCGAAAATCTACTATTACCGCGCTTCGTCGACCAGCAGAATCGTACGCAGATCGAATTCGAAAGCTGGATCACAGGCGTAGGGGATTTGTTGGCGGTTCGGCGGAAGGCAGCCCAGAAGCCGGCGCCCCAGCAGCAGTTAAGCCGCAAGTAAAATTATCCTCCGAGCACCGTCCAAATCAGCTTCGTAGTTTCCATGAAGAAGGTTTTCGCCGACTGGCGATGCCGCCACCAAGGTTGCTGAAATTCAGGATCGATTACCCCCAATATCCATAAATTAACCCTGGGACCATTCCTGGTCATCTTCCCCCAGATCATCCCGGCTCTACGCGTGTGGTAGTTTGAGGTCACGATCTCGATCGACTGATAGCCGTGCGCGGAAATACAAGGGAGCAGGGCCTGCGCTTCCTGAGTTGTAGAGTTTACGTCTCCGCCGGTCTCGCAGAAATCGAAACGCTCGGCCAAGTCATTGCCATAGGTTCGTTCGAGATAGGCGCGCGCCACTGGCGGAATCGATTGTCCCCAGTACGATTCCTTGGGAACGCTTAGCAATACACGTCCAGCAAGATTCCGCTGCAATAAATCGATAGCCCCGGCGATGCGGACTTTTTCCGCAGCAACTGACCCTTGGAGCACAACCGCCGCATCCACACGGTTCGCCGCTGGATCGTTGGCGATCAACAGACGTGCGCCCCAGACCAGAACACACACACACATAACAACAGCAACGAGAATTAGCTGAGGCGTAATGCGTAAGAGTGCGCTGAAAATAGGCCTGGGTGGAGAGGACATTCCTAATGGCTCGGCCTTATCCAACCATGCACGACACGGGTTGGCATCGGATGAAAGCGCCCAATTCTAGCATGTACTGCGCCATTATCTGGACATCGGCTGCTCTTTGTGACAACCTGAAATGCATGCTTGAGTGAGCTCTATTCACCCGCGGCTTTCGTTTCAACCCACCAGAGAATTGCATCAAGAGCACAGAGAGCTAGGATCAGAGAAGTTGTACCAGAAGGAAATGAGATTTAAGGAATGAGCGTAAAGACCCAAGCCCTCAAGAACGTTGCCTCAAGCTGGGGAGGTTTGGCGGTCAACATCGCTGTCGGCTTTTTTCTTTCGCCATTTATCTTGCATCATCTCGGTGACGACGCTTTCGGATTGTGGGTTTTGATTTTTTCCCTGACCGGATATTACGGAATCTTCGATTTTGGAATTCGTTCATCTCTCGTCCGCTACGTTTCAAAATTTCAAGCCACGGGAGACAAGGATGAACTCGCGCGGCTGATTAATACGAGCCTGTTCACCTACACCTGCGTCGGACTGATCCTGATTGTGCCCACAATTTTGGGAAGCATTTATGTGGACCGCTTGTTCCACGTCCCGTCAGCTTTTCTCAGGGACGGTCGGCTCCTGGTCCTTATAGTTGGCTACTCCCTCGCCCTTGGATTCCCTTTAGGCATCTCGGGCGGCATCCTTGAGGGTATGCAAAAGTTCTACCTGTTGAACTGGACCAACATTGTAGCGACACTCGCGCGGGCCGTTCTGATCATTTACGTCCTTCTTCACGGTTTAGGTTTGCTCAGTGTCGCTCTCATCACCGTCTCCCTGCCTTTAATTGCATCCGCGGTGCGAGCCGTTATCGCGCAGCATTTGCTGGCAATTCCTTACGGATGGAAATATGTAAGCCGAGATTCGCTTAAGCAAGTGGCCAACTATGGGTCGGTCACTTTCATGATTATCGTGGCTGGCCGCTTGCGATTCAAAACTGACGCCGTCATTATTGGCAGCTTCCTCTCGGCGGCGGCGATAACCTATTTTTCCATTGGAGCGCGCCTCGTCGATTACACCGGCGAGGTAGTGAGCAGCCTGGCTCAGATTTTCACCCCCATGTCCAGCCACTTTCATGCGACTGGAAATTACGCTCAACTCCGCAAAATTTTCGTCTCCGGAAACCGGGCTTGCGCGCTCGTCATGTTTCCCATGACTGTCGCTCTGGTCGTAATGGGCAAGTCGGTGATCGAAGCCTGGGTGGGTGTGCGTTATGTATCCAGTTATTCTGTTCTGCTGATTCTATTGATCCCCACGACTCTGTACCAAATTCAGTCGACTTCAAACCGGATCCTGTTCGGGATGAGTCTGCATAAATCTCTGGCTTATGTTGTCCTGATGGAGGGCATTGCCAACGTAATCCTCAGCATCGTTCTGGTGCGGCCGCTGGGAATTGTGGGCGATGCTATTGGAACGGCAATCCCGTTGTTATGTACCTCGCTATTTTTCTTGCCCCGCCACCTTTGCCGGCATTTGGAAATTCCTCTCCGTAAATTCCTCGTAGAAGCTTACTTCTATCCGGTGGTGCTGTGTGTGCCGATGGCGTTTGTATTGGTCTTGATGCAGCGCTCTTTTTATGCGCATCGCTATCCGCAGCTATTGATAAACCTGGTCGCTGGCATGGCGGTGTATGGAGTGGGTGTTCTCTGGTTTGTCATGACTCGGGAGGCTCTCGGCATCCAGCTCAAAAGCCGGATGTCCCGCTATTTTGGGCTTTCGGGTGAATCGGAGTCATGAGCCTTTTGTCGTCGGCAGAAAGGCAAAAACGAGTGCTCCGACTGCAATCGTTTTCACACCCTAACTATGAGTCGGCCCCATTTAGACTGATGGCTTATGAAAACTTCTGCTTTCAGCTACTTACGTCGGTACTCAGCGCCACCGAAGGTATGACGATTGCTCAAGTCTTTGGTTATTCATCGGAACATATCCGACTTTCACGCGGACCCACAGAAGTGATACTCTGTTGAGTAAAGTGTTCGGGGCTTTCCTCTCCCTAAGCATCCGCAATCGATTTTCGCTCCGGCCGATAAAAGCTGGAAAGTAATCCAGTCAAAGACAATAAAGGTAATAGACAAGATTTTCGGTAAAAATCCAGGAGGCATTGCACTTGACCGCTTCAACCAGCCATCTCATTCCGCCCCACGGCGGTGAACTGATCAATCTCATCTCTCAACCAGAACAAAGTGCCGAACTGAAGGCGCGTTCCAAGGAATGGCCTTCGTGGGATCTAACTGCCCGCCAGCTTTGCGATCTAGAACTATTGGTCACCGGCGGATTTTCTCCGCTGCGGGGCTTCATGACCCGCGCCGACTACGATAGCGTCTGCCAAAACATGCGACTGGCCAGCGGCGTTCTGTGGCCCATGCCTATCACGCTGGATGTCACAGAGGAATTCGCCAAGAAGCTCACTCCGGGAACCAGCAAGGTCGCGTTGCGCGATCCCGAAGGCGTGATGCTCGGAGTGTTGCACGTCGAGGATGTGTGGCAGCCGGATCGCAAGGCGGAAGCTAAGGCGGTTTTCGGCAGCACCAGTTCGGCCCATCCCGGCGCCGACTATGCGATCAATAAAGCAAATCCGTGGTACGTCGGCGGAAAAGTCGAAGGTACTCAGATCCCGCCCCACTACGATTTTCGCAGCTTGCGTTTAACTCCTGCCGAAGTTCGCGCCGAGTTTGCCCGCGAAGGCTGGCGCCGTGTAGTCGCGTTTCAGACGCGGAATCCAATGCACCGCGCGCACGTTGAACTGGCATTCCGCGCCGCCAAGCAGGTGGAAGCCAATCTATTGATCAATCCCAGTGTCGGCATGACCAAGCCGGGGGATGTCGATTACTTTACCAGGGTGCGCTGCTATCAGTTGCTGCTCTCGAAGTTCCCGCAGTCTACCGCGAAACTTTCCTTATTGCCGCTGGCCATGCGTATGGGCGGACCACGCGAAGCTATCTGGCACGCGCTGATTCGCAAGAATCACGGCTGCTCGCATTTCATCGTGGGCCGCGATCACGCGGGACCGGGTAAAGACACCGACGGCAAGCCCTTCTACGGACCTTATGAGGCGCAGGAAGTCTTCAAGAAACACGAAGCCGATATCGGCGTCACCATGGTTCCCTTCAACATGATGGTCTATCTCGAGGAGCAGGACAGATACGTTCCGGATGACGAAGTGAAAAAAGGTGACCGGGTGTTAAATATTTCCGGAACCGAACTACGCCAGCGCCTGAACGAAGGCCGCGAGATTCCCTCGTGGTTCACGTATCCGGAAGTTGTAGCAGAACTGCGAAAGAGTTTTCCGCCACGCCACAAGCAAGGCGTGACCATCTTCTTCACTGGCCTTTCGGGTTCAGGAAAATCGACGATAGCCAACGTCTTGTTGACGAAGTTCCTGGAAACTGGCGGGCGTCCGGTTACGCTGCTCGATGGTGATCTGGTTCGCAAACATCTATCTTCCGAACTGGGGTTCTCGAAAGAGCACCGCGACATTAACATCCGCCGCATCGGCTACGTGGCTTCGGAAATCACAAAAAACGGTGGGATCGCCATTTGTGCGCCCATCGCTCCTTACGATGCTACGCGCAAACACGTACGGCAGATGATCGAGCCCTACGGGGGATTCATCCTGGTCCACATCGCAACTTCCGTCGAGGTCTGCGAGCAACGCGACCGCAAGGGTCTCTATGCCAAGGCGCGTGCGGGGATTCTCAAGGAATTCACGGGCATCTCGGATCCCTACGAAGCTCCGGCCGACGCGGACGTCACCATCAACACCGGTGAGCTGTCAGCGGAAGAGGCGGCGCAGGAAATTATTCTGCACCTGGAGCGGGAAGGCTTTATCGGAGCAGCTTCGGAGTCGGCTTAAACCGCCCTGCGAAAGATTGAAAGGCTGAAGCCGGTAGCGTCATGGATCTGCTGATCAAAAGTCTGATCGGTTTTGGAGTCGGGACCCTCATCGGAATGACGGGAGTCGGGGGCGGCGTTCTGCTGCTCCCGATCCTGATTTTCGGTTTGCATGTGCCCGCGCTCCGCGCAGTCGGCTCTGACGCGCTCTTCAACTTCGTTACCAAGATTGGCGCCAGCATTGTTCACCTGCGCAAGGGAACGGTCCGACGTAAGGTAGTGATAGCACTGGCCGCTGGAAGCGCGCCGGGATCGTTTTTTGGAGTAACCTTTCTCCACCATTTGCGCCAACTGCATGGCGATGGAGTGAACCACTTTATCACCGTGGCGGTCGGCGTTTTGCTCATATGCATCCCGATTTTTTTGTTTTTCCAGAAGAAGATTGAAGACCGGGCTGCAACCAAGCCGCCAACGATGAAGTCGTTCGCATGGATGGCGCTTATCGGCTTGGTAGCGGGCTTTCTTGTGGGCATCACCTCGGTCGGATCGGGCAGCATCGTAATGATGATGCTGTTGTTGTTCTACAGCTTTCAGCCGAAGGTCATGGTGGGCACTGATATTGTCCATGCCTTGTTGCTTACAGGTGTAACCAGTTTTCTCCACTTCAAAATAAACAACAATATCGATGTCCGTCTGGTTGGGGCGCTCTTGATCGGCTCCGTTCCCGGAGGATTGCTCGGTTCTTACCTGAGCACGCGCGTTCCCGTCCCTTGGCTGCGGCGAATTCTTTGTGCTGTTCTGCTCGCCACGGGCGCTCGCATGTTGATGGCTTGATTGAAAATTATGAACGCGAATTCCTACACCCAAATTTTGCAGCGCATTCACGCCGCCCTGGAAGCTTCCCGCGCTGTTTTTGCCCGCTTCACTCCCGGCGCGATTGAAACGGAATACAAAATCGGACATGATCCCGTAACCGAAGCGGATCGCGCTCTCGATGCGGTATTACACAAGGAACTCTTGCGTGAAGGCGAAGGATGGCTCTCGGAAGAGAGCGTGGACGATCCCATTCGCCTCGAACGTTCGCAGGTTTGGGTGGTCGATCCTCTCGACGGCACACGCGAATTCGTCAAGGGAATTCCGGAGTTCTGCGTTTCGATTGGGTTCGTTGAAGATGGCCGTCCCGTCGCCGGTGGAATTTACAATCCGGCAACGGACGAATCTTTTCTTGGATCGATCGAATCCGGCGTTACCTACAACGGTAAGCCGTCGCAGCCGAGCCAGCGCAAAAGCCTTGACGGCGCTCTGGTTCTCGCCAGCCGCAGCGAAGTGAAGCGCGGCGAATGGAAAGCCTTTGAGAACGCCAGGTTCACGATTCGTCCCATGGGTTCGGTAGCCTATAAGCTCGCTCTGGTTTCCGCGGGATTGGCCGACGTTACCTTCACACTCACTCCCAAGAATGAATGGGACGTGGCTGCGGGTGCGGCTTTGATGCTGAGCGCCGGCGGTTTTGTGAGTACTCTGGAGAAAACCCCTCTTCGCTGCAACAATAGGAGTCCGCTGCTTTCCGGCCTGCTCGCCTCCGGTCCATATCTGAAGGAAGAGCTCCTGGCCACGGTGAGCGAGTTTATCGAACCTGCGATTTTGAAATCCGGCCACGATAGCTGAAAAAATCTTCATTGCATGAATAAATTCTATGTCTCCGGGGGGCGGCTGCGAAGCACAGTATTCCGCAAGCTGGAAGAGTGGCAGTCGTGCGATCAAGCGCTCCTGATCGAGCTAGATCCGGAAAAGAATCAGTCGCGATCCTGTCTAAAATACGTTTCTCCGCCCGAAGTCTGTCCCGATAACTTGCCTGCCATTTTGTTCAAGTCGGCTTCACTCCAGGGGAACAAGCTTTACACCTGCACATCCACTGAGGTATTGATTTACGAGCTTCCCAGTTTTCAGCTGCTGCACTACATTTCCCTGCGATGCTTCAACGACCTTCATCACGTTTGTCCCACCGGACGCGGTACTTTGCTCGTAGTAGTCACTGGGCTGGACATGGTGGTGGAAATTACTCCAGATGGTACGGTGATACGGGAATGGAGCGTCCTGGGGGAAGATCCCTGGGCAAGGTTCTCGCGGCAAACAGATTACCGCAAGGTTCCCACCACCAAGCCTCACCGTGCGCATCCCAATCATGCTTTCGAACTCGACCATGAAGTCTGGGTAACGCGCTTACAGCAACGCGACGCGATCTGCCTGAGCCGTCCCGGCCCGCGCATCGATATCGCTATCCAGCGGCCTCACGACGGACACGTCTTCGGCGACAGAATTTATTTCACCACCGTCGACGGTCATGTCGTGATCGCCAACCGTAAAACCCTCGAAGTCGAGCAGATAATTGATTTGAATCAGATGAATGGCCAAGCGGAACGAGTATTGGGATGGTGCCGCGGAGTCCTTCCTCTGGATGAGCGTTTCGTGTGGGTAGGTTTCACGCGAGTGCGTCCCACCAAGTTCGTCGAGAACGTTGCCTGGATCAAGAATGGAAATACTCAGCGGAACAAGCCTTCCCACATTGCGCTATATGATCTTCACAGTAAACGATGTGAACAGGAGATTGAACTGGAACCCCACGGGATCGGCGTAGTGTTCAGTCTTCTGGCGGCTCCGAACCGCACTGCCGATCTTTAAAATGCGGCGCTAGATGCTCTCATGCCCAGAGACTCGATTGTTTTCTTGATGTTTCACGAGCTGGAAATCGCAGGGCGGCCTCTCTGCCAAGCCGACCCAGGCTATGTCCGTTACGTGCTGCGGGAGGTGGATTTTCGAGCGCAGATGGATTATCTGAAGGTGAATGGATGGCAAGGATTGAGCGTCGGCCAAGCTCTGGAATTTTCCGAAGGCCATAACGTAGCCATCACTTTTGACGATGGCTCCGCGACTGATCTGCTGATGGCAGCTCCCACCTTACAGCAAACTAAGTTCAACGCGACATTCTTCATCACCTGTGGCAGGTTGGGGAAACCGGGTTATCTCTCGATCCCGCAACTGAAAGAACTCGGATGTCAGGGCTTCGAGATCGGCTGCCATTCTATGACTCATCCCTATCTCACCGATCTCGACGAGTCCGGCCTGCGGTACGAAATCTGCGATGCCAAAACCCAGTTGGAACAGATCATGGGACAGCCGGTGGAACACTTCTCTTGCCCTGGAGGGCGTTGCGATGATCGGGTAGTGGCTATGGCTCGTGCCGCAGGCTACAAAACGCTCTCTACCAGCCGCATTCAGGCTAATTCCAGAATGACAGATACTTTCTCGCTGGGTAGGGTCGCCATTATGCGAGATATGTCATTGGCCGCGTTTTCCGGTATCTGCTCGGGCTCTTCACTGCCTCGCATGCGGTCCCAAAGTATGTTTCGCTCCGTTGCCCGGAAGGTTCTGGGCAACTCTTTCTACGACCGCATGCGCGCGACTTTGCTGCGCCGCTGAGCCCAGTTCTCGATGAAACAGGAGGTCTCGTTTTTAGCGGTGACATGGCGATCGGTATTACGTTTGGCAGCTTTGCGATAAGCAATTAGAATGAGGCTTATATGAGCCGCAGAGCGTTATCGAATTCGACTATGAGATTTGCCGCTCGCTCGCTCATCGCAGTATTTTTTTGCCTTGTCGCCAGTGCGCAGAATCGATCCAACGCTCGTCCAAACTCCGCCGCAAGCGCGGCATGTGGACCGCCAGAATATTGTGCGCGCACCGACCGGCGAATTGAATCTTATCCCGACAAACCACCGGCGATTGGGCCGGCGGGATCGATCATTAATGATCCAAGTTTCGGGTCGCGCATCCTACGCGTCACCGACGGCAAATCCGATCCCAAGCAGGTGGATCGGCCCCTCTATACGCCTTCTTCCGCCGAACAGAATTCGTGGAATAAAGACTCCACAATGTTTTACGTGACCACCTCGGGGGGGTCCTTTCTTCTCTATCATTTCGATCCCACGACCATGACAGCGCGAGCTGCCAATACGCCGCAGTTGACCTGGGGAGCGGAACCGCAATTCAGCTTCCGGCAGCCTAATATTCTTTACGGGATTAATAAGCGGACCGCGCTCTTTGAACAGTACGACACTTCGACAGGCCGGGTTACCGAGCTCAACGATCCTTCAAAATGCCTCAAGCTCGGCCCGAGCGACCATGGAAGCGGCATTACGGTAAGCGCCGATGACAACCGATTCATGGGTACTTTCGGGCCCAAGCAAGACGAGTACCCCTTCGTCTACGTTTATGACAAGACGCAGGGCTGCCGCTGGCTGAACATGGAGACTGGTGAAGTTGGTGGCCAGTGGGGGCCTAAGGGCACGATTTCGTCTCCCGACCGTTTTCCCTTGCATAATGCGCGCATGGCAAAATCCGGAAAGTTCCTCTACATGACGCGCGGCGGTGGGGGCAGTCCCGGGCATTT
Organism: uncultured Acidobacteriaceae bacterium; assembly: GCA_963818235.1. Classification (GTDB taxonomy): domain Bacteria; phylum Acidobacteriota; class Terriglobia; order Terriglobales; family Acidobacteriaceae; genus Sulfotelmatobacter. The sequence goes on along the minus strand of CAWFRI010000001.1, from coordinate 2,212,319 downwards.
CTGGGCAGTTTGGGAAATCGACACCCTGAATGTCAGCATCTGCTCCCGTGGTTGCAAGGGACATCACGTGCTTGGGTACTCACACATTATTGGTACTTCGGGCCTTACTCATCCCATGGACACGTGGATACGGCCGCTGAACAATATCGGAAATGCCACACCACTTATCAGTCCCTTGGAACCCGGAAAGGAGCTTTGGTTCGACTCTCATTTTTCCTGGAACAATGTCGATCCTCAGGATTCTATTCCAGTCTGTTTTTCCACCTATCAACCTAAGAATTCGGACACGCCAGGCGCGGCTCCATTGACCACTGGGCCTTGGGACAATGAAATTGACTGCGCGGAAACCAATGGAAAGGCTTCCAGGATTTGGCGCTTCGCCCACACCTACAGCACGGCTAGAAATGGCTTCTGGTCGACCCCGCGGGGAAATGTTTCTCAGGACGGCCGTTTTTTTATGTTCACTTCCGATTGGGAAGACCAACTCGGGAAGCTACCGGCCGGCGACAAGTATCGCACCGACGTTTTTGTGGTCGAACTGAAATGACCCATTTGCTGCAAAGCACAATCGCTCCGGAGCGACCGGCCTAAATGGATCCTTCACAAGATATTGCGGCTTTCGCAAACGGCAATTTTCATCTTTGTCATTTCGTCCATCGCGGAGGGTTACATCGCTTATGTTACGAGGTCGATGGATTGGATGAGCAACTGGCGTCTTGTCGCGACCCGGGGCTGCATCCTCGCAAGGCCGCCACTTTCCTCGGTAGTTTTCGGAGACCCGTTGCATTGCCTTGATCTATACCAAGAACACGCTTCTGCTCGATATCTTGAGCGTCAACCAAGGCCGACTGAAGAATGACCTCGAATCCCAAAGGCTTGGACCTGCGAAGCGAAATCGAGCGCTTGATTTCGGCTGGCTCCGCAGACTTAGCTTGCTTGCGCCTCGCCGAACTTTGGCGCAATGAACCGGCCGCCGGAACTGCGGCCTTTCTGGTGAATCGCTACGAAAAGCTGCGCGATGCTCTTGCTCTAGTTCCCTATCGAGTTACCATTCTCCGCTCTTTCACCGTGGAGCCGGCCATTCCCCTGCTCAAAGCCGAAGCCTTTTCGCATGGAATCGATTTGACCGTGCAGATGGGAGACTTCAACACCTACGTCCAGGAAATCATTGACCCGGACAGTTCGCTTTACCGCTTTAAGCCCAACTTAGTTGTTGTAGCCGTAAGGACCGCCGATCTAGCGCCTGAACTGTGGCACGGTTATGCTGATCTCGCTCCGGAGGCAGTCTCCTCAATAGCCGAGCGAGTGACTAACAGTTTCAGCCAATGGATTCGAATTCTTCGTGAGCGCACTTCCGCTGCGGTGATTATTCACTCCCTCGAACTTCCAGAGCGACCGGCCATGGGCGTTCTGGATTCACAACAGAAGACTGGACAATCCGCAACAATTCTCCAAATCAATCAGCAACTCCGACAGATCGCGAGCGAACATCACGGCGTTTACATACTCGATTACGATGGACTCGTCGCCCGCCATGGCCGCCTCCGTTGGCATGACGAGCGAAAGTGGATCACAGCAAGAATGCCCATTTCGGCTGACCATCTCATACATATGGCCCGCGAATGGTTGCGATTCCTGGTTCCTCTTTGCGGCAAAACTGCCAAGGTGCTGGTGGCCGACCTCGATAATACATTGTGGGGAGGCGTGATCGGCGAAGATGGAATGACCGGAATTAAACTCTGCGCGGAGTATCCCGGTGCGGCCTATCAAAACTTGCAGCGAGTTATGTTGGATCTGGCGCGGCGAGGAATTCTACTAGCCATTTGCAGCAAGAATAATTCCGAAGACGCGATGGACGCACTGGAAAATCATCCAGGGATGCTATTGCGGCCGAAGGACTTCTCCGCCATGCGAATCAATTGGAATGACAAGGCGCTAAACCTGCGCGAAATCGCCTCGGAACTGAACGTTGGAATCGAGGCCCTGGCTTTCCTGGACGACAACCCCGTAGAGCGGGAACAGGTGCGCAGCGACCTTCCCGGGGTCATGGTCATCGATTTGCCCGAAGATCCTATCGCCTATGCTGCTGCGGTTCGGGATTGTCCAGCCTTCGAACGTCTCGCGCTTTCTAACGAAGATGCACAACGAACCAGTCTTTACGCCGCACGGCGCGAGCGATCACAAACGGAAAATAATTTCCAAACCAAGGAAGATTTTTTTCATTACCTCGGGCAGGAAGCCGAAGTCGCTCTCGTATCCCCAGCCACCATTGCCCGGGTCGCGCAGCTAACGCAAAAAACCAACCAGTTCAATCTAACCACACGGCGCTACACTGAACAAGAGATCGAGAAAATAGCCAATCGCCCGGGATGTCACGTTCTCTCCATCAAAGTACGCGACCGGTTCGGCGACCACGGTCTAGTGGGCGTCGCAATTACCCGCGACGACAAAGAAACCTGTGAGATAGATATTTTCCTGCTCAGTTGCCGCGTTATTGGACGAAGCATCGAAACCGCATTGCTTGCATCTATAGCCCGCGACGCCGCCGCTCGCGGATGCAAGCGCTTACAGGGATGGTTTCTTCCCACCAGGAAGAATTCTCCAGCGGGTGAGTTCTACCCGCAGCATGGATTCGAAATCACTGCACAGAACAATGGCGCCTCGCTATGGTTGCTCGATTTGGAACGGCGTACGGTCGATTTTCCGCAATGGATTAAAGTAAGCTGATGAATGGGGGCCTGATTGAAAGTATTTGAACAAGTTCGAAGCATAGCGTCTGATCTCCTTGGAATTCCCACGAACCAGATCAGCGCTGCGTCGTCTCCGGAGAACATCGAGACATGGGATTCGGTTCAGCATTTAAATCTGGTTCTCGCGCTCGAGGAGAAGTTCCAAATGCAACTATCGCCGGAAGACATCGAGCAGATGAAAAACATTGGTGACATAGTGGGGCTCATTGAGCGTAAACGGCAGTCCATACCGAGCTAGTCTTGCCGATCAAAATCCAATCTTATCATGAGGAGCATGAGCCGGCTGGCGAGCGAGCGAATAGACATGAAGCCTCCAGTTTTCATCGTGGGATGCCCGCGCTCAGGAACGAGCTATCTCTATCATCTGCTGCTTTCTGCCGGTGGCTTCGCCGAGTTTCACACGCAAATGAATGTGTTCGATGTTCTGGAACCGATTTACGGAGACCTCAGCATTCCGAAGAACAAAACGAAAATGATGGGCGACTGGTTGCGTAGCAAGGCCTTCGACGTTTCGGGATTAAAGGCCGAGGAAGTCAAGGCGGCCGTATCGGATTGCCGGAACGGAAGCGAATTCCTTAGAGTTGTGATGGAGCTGATTGCCCGCAAACAGGGAGTGGATCGCTGGATCGATTCGACACCCACCAATATTCCGCACATGTTGCGGATCAAGAAGGACTTTCCAGATGCGCTCTTCGTCCATATCATTCGTGACCCTCGCGATATCGCGTTGTCGCTGGACAAACGCGGTTGGACCCGCCCGCTGCCGTGGCACCGCGATAAAGCGCTGATCGCGGCCGGACTCTACTGGGAGTGGATCGTCCGCAAAGGCCGAAAGCTCGGTTCCAAACTGGGGAGAAACTATTTGGAAATCCGTTACGAAGACCTTGTCAAGCTGCCGGCGGAAACTCTGAGCCGGACAGGCATCTTTCTGCAACATGATCTCGATTATGAGCGGATTCGCAAGAATAGTATTGGATCGGTCGGGAAGCCGCTTACGTCCTTTAAGGAAGACCTGGAGCATGGCAAATTTACCCCCGTAGGGCGGTGGAAGGAAAAGTTTCCCGCAGAGCAGTTGGTTCTGTTCGAGGACGCGATCGGTGATTATATGCGGGTGCTGGGGTACAACCTCTCGACAAGTAAAAGCGGAGCTAAACACCGTCAGTCGGCATGGCGAATGAGGGTGATTTATGGCGTGTTCTACGAGTTTAAGCAATGGGCCAAAATCAACACGCCACTATCGCGCCTCATGGTCGATTATTCAGCCATCTTGATCGATAAATAAGGCTTCACTGGATGGAGAGTAGACTTTCGCCCCTGACATTTAACGCGGCTTAAAAGATGCCCATCCTGCTCTCGCAAGATGGGCGGAGGTGAGCCAACACTCGTATGAATCTAGTTGTCTAGCAACATGAATTTGTAAACGTCTTCGTTCCAAAGATAGAGTGGGTCATCGTGCCCTGTACCACTTGGATTAACTAGGGCATCGGTTGACAAATTATTGGAGGGGGTCCCGGAGTTACAGTTGAGCGGTAGCAGGTCGCCCGAAACATTGAGTTTGTATTCGGCATCATCGTTCGCGGAGGTAAACCCCATCGCCGTCCAGACAGCCTGAAACACGCTGGTGTTGTTGGGGGGCAGAGTATCGTAGCGAGTTGTATCGTGTTGACTCACTAACCCGTAGATGCTACGGATTCCGTTTTTTGGAGTGCCGCTTAAATAGCTAGCGGCCGTCATGATGTCGTTCACCGCATCGGCCTGGGTCGCACCCGAAAGAGCGATTGCGCGCTTGATGGGCTCATTGTAGGCGGTAAACATGGACATCGCCCCACCTTGAGAATGTCCAGCCAGGATAATTTTACGCCAGTTCGGGGTGGCCGCAGACAGATAGCTTCCCCAATTTGTGCCGTTGGCATTGTAGCCATTGGCGTTGAGATAGCTTAGCATCGTCTCAATGCCCTCCGTAACATCTTGGTAGGTATTGGGTATGACGTATGGCACCGGAGGGTTGCTGCCGGGTATCAACCCGCACTCTTTTTCGGTCGCTGTGGACGATGATGAACAGGGACCAGCAGCATTCAACTTAGCTTGGGAAATGTTCGTAAAGCAAGCCGCAGTTTCAACCGTCGAGTTGTTAGCGGGCGAGCAGATTTGTTCTTGATCGACTGTACTATCGTAATTGACGCTGATCACGTCAAAGCCGAGATTCTGTGCGGTATACAACAGATTGGTCAGATTGGTCTCTTCGTCCGATCCCGGAAGCCATACCACTAGAGTGTTCTGGCGAGCGACGCCCGCCGTAGGGTAACCGTAATATACGTATTCGTATTCGATGTTGGGAGGGGGAGGGTTGAAGTAAGCATTGGGATTCACCGTTGTGGTTAAAAGCGCTGGCGTATAGGTTGGGTAAAGCCCCCGGTTGCTTGGGATCTGCGTAGAGGTACAATCGGACGTGATGGGAATATTATAGTAACTAGTCGATGTTTGTGGCACTGCGTTAGCGCTGCAACCGGAGCTATCGCAGGCCTGTACCTCATAGTAGTATGTTGTGCCTGGAGTAAGTAACGACCCTGCATTGTTATCCCGGCAGACCTCCCAACCCCCGTTCGGCGTGTTGAATTTCTTAAGAGCGCCAGATCCAGACCCATAACAAGTAGAGACTGCGCCATATCCGGAGTTCGGGGATGTTGAACGCTCAACATTGTAGTAGGTGGCGCCAGTTACCTGCTGCCAGAAAACGAGCAACTGACCCGTCGTGCCTACAGATATATCGACCCTAAGATCCGTAGGTGCGCTCAGAGTTTGCGCTGAAACCGTGAGCGACAATAAACTTGTCATCCCAAGAAGGGCGATTAAGCAGGCAAAGGTTTGACGTCCGGTATTACACGATCTCCTCATGATGATTTCCCTCCTAACCTAGGTTTGGTTGAGGTTCGGCCGATGAAATGAGCCAGTTAGTCTGTCGAAGGCGTTGCCAGTTGAACCTTAGCAAGCTCCACTTATAGGATGCTTAAGCTCAACCATGTCAATCTTACCTTACCACCAGCTTATAGTTATGTCGATAGTGGGATAAGTGGACACCGTCGTTAGTCAGCGCACCGATGCGAATACTGCAGCTAAGAAACGCTTGAGCCGGACGATCGTTTTATAACTCCTTGCCCTCCCGATGTTCTCTGTTCCTGTGCAACCACCCTTCGAACCGTTGTTTTTTCGCGAACAAATCTTTGGCTTGCCCACGCAGCTTAGAAATAAAATTAAACCGCGATTTCGTAAACCAGGGAACACGGTGCGGAACGCAGCCGTATTTCTCCTTGTACGTACCTTCGCCGCCCCAATCGTAGACTTCGATGCCACGGCTCTTCCAATATTTCATGGCATACCAATGAATCGCCTCGTTCGGCCGCAGATTTTGGCTGGAACGAAAACTGGCATTGCCCCAGAACTCCGCAATCTTATTGAAACCGGGGAAAATCCCGGTCGCAATGCACTTCCCTTCTGCATCGCGCGCCCGCACCAGTAGGATGCGGCCCGTCGGTTCCAGATTTCTCACCAGGGCTCGCACCCGCTCGACGTTATAGGTAGGAACCAAACCCTGTTTGGCGAAAACGTCCTTCAATTGTTCGTAATATTCATCCGCAAAGCGGGAATCATGCGCCTCTTCGATGGTCACTCCACTCTTTTCCGCCTTGCGCACGCAGCGGCGGCAGGCGCTATCCATGCCGTTGAACAACTTCTCTTCTGTTTGGTTAAGATCGGTTCGGTAAGAAGCGTAAGCGTCGCAGGTAAAACCGTTTTGCTCGCCATCGCTGACTACGAATGACGGGTCAGAAACCTCGATATGCAGGCACTTCAGCGTGTCCCAGGCGATACGCTCGATCGCCGCTAAAGCCGCGGCCCGCGAGGCTCCGGGCCGAAGATTGAAACCCATGTAAGGCGTGGTCCATCCAGGGAATGAACTTCCTAGAATCCGAACTCCGAGGCGCGAGATAACCAGACCGGTAAAGTACCCGGCGACCTCTCCTCCGTCCGTCAATTCGCACAGAACAATCTTCGCGCGCTGCGTTTCACGCACAAAGTTGAGCCATTCACGAGTCTGAAATACGGTGCGGTCGGCAAAAGCGTCCAGCCGCGCCCAGTCCACCGCTTTCGGATCGATAATTGTCGCTCTCATTGCCCAGGGTTATCCATAGAGGTTCGCAAAGATGCGTTAGCTACCAGCAAATCCCCTGGTAGGATGCGGCGGTTACTGGGCGAGACGCCGACACGAGATTGACGAGATCGATCACAATCTGATCCGGACGCAGGCAGCCGGCCAATTGATCGTTGTCAACTTTGGTGGCGATGATAACCACCTCGCCGCTCCGGACTACGTCGTCAAGATCAGCTGAAAGCAGCGAACCTATATGCGGAATTACTTCTTCAATATATTGCCGATTCGACCCAGCCAGCCGGCCCAGAGACACGTCCCGGTCCCAAACTCTCAATTGACTTCCTTCGCCCAGCAGCCGCTTAATCATCTGCACCTGCGGACTCTCTCTGAGGTCGTCCGTACCAGGCTTGAAGCTTAACCCTAGAAACGCAATCTTCTTCTTATTCGTACGCAGGACGGCCTCGACTGCGCGATCGATGTGCAGCGCGTTACTTGGCAAGACGGACTCGAGCAGAGGCAACTCCAGATCGAGTTCTTTCGCGCGATGGCCCAGAGCCCGCAAATCCTTCGGCAGGCACGATCCTCCAAACGCAAAGCCCGGCGCCAGGTAAGCCGGAGAAATATTAAGCTTTGTGTCGGACGTATAAATCTTCGTGACAGCTTCCGCATTCACCCCAAGGCTTTTGCAGAGCGTTCCCACCTCGTTGGCGAAACCGATCTTCACCGCGTGGAATGCGTTGCAAACGTACTTCACCATCTCAGCAACGGAAATGCTCGTCTCGAATACCGTACCCGGAATAGTTTTATAAAGTCGCCGCACCAGTGCAAGATCTTTCGTGTCCTGAGCGCCGAGCACGGTGTAAGGAGGCTGAAGAAAATCTGCCACGGCGCTTCCTTCGCGCATGAATTCGGGGTTATAGCAGATGCCAAAATCTGCCCCAGCGCGGCGTCCGCTGGCCTTCTCCAAGGCCGGAATCACCAGCGACTCAGTCGTACCCGGTAAAACGGTACTTCGCACAACGATCACATGATAAGAATTCTTCTGTTTGAGCGCCGCTCCAATTTCATAAACCACGCGCTCCACGTAGCTCAGATCGAGTTTCCCGCTGCGCAGACTTGGCGTGCCAACGCAAACGAAAGAAATCTCCGAATCCAGAACCGCCTGTGCCGCGTCAGTTGTGGCATGCAGCTGGCCAGAGCGATACCCCTCTTCGACTAGTTCGCTCATGCGAGCTTCAATGATGGGGCTGCGCCCACTCGCCATCATCTCGACCTTCGCCGGACTAACATCCACGCCAGTAACGCGATGGCCCACGTGGGCGAAACATGCCGCCGTGACCGAACCCACGTAACCCATGCCAAACACACTGATCGCCAGATCCAATCTCAACTCCTCAGTCTGCGCTATACCCCTACCTTCTAGTATGCCAGTTCTTTCGGTCCTCTCGCGGGTGACCTAAGTTTTCTTTGCTCATCATGCGTCTTCTGCTCGGGTTGGAGTATACCGGCGCTGTAAGGATAAACTCTGAGTGTGCCTCTCACCGGTAGAAGACTCTGGTCTCGCTTGTCCAACATGAGTTGGGATGAACTCGAGACACGTGCGCGCCAGGAAATCTCGAAGCGGCTCGATGTAGCGCTCTGCGGGATCGGGCTGCGACCGGCCCGGAACGGGTTGCGTGGCGCTTCCGAGCCAGGAAACTTCTTCTTTTCCAAGGACGAACTAACCGGGCGCGTTCGTCTCCTGCGAGAAAGTCTACCTCGCGAGATGGAAGAGATTATTCAGGAAGCCGATGAAATTTGCCGTCACCGTTTTCGTCTTTTAGGCTACAGGGATGTTGATTACGGCACGGAAATCGACTGGCATTTTGACGGGGTCAATAGCCGGCGTTCCCCGCTGATCCCGTGGTTCAAAATCGATTTTCTCGATTTTGCACAAGTCGGCGATCACAAAGTCGTGTGGGAGTTGAGCCGCCATCAACATCTGGTCACTCTGGCTAAGGCTTGGCTGTTTACAAGGAAAGAAGTTTACGTCAAGGAAATCCTGACACAGTGGTATTCATGGAAGAGCGCCAACCCTTATCCGCTGGGAGCGAACTGGGCGAGCAGCCTGGAAGTGGCGTTCCGCAGTCTATCCTGGATTTGGCTCGCGCAAATGCTTGGCGAATGTCACACCGTGCCCGCCAATTTTCAGCGAGACTTGGTCAGTGCATTGGCGTTGAACGGTCGTCACATTGAACGGTACCTGTCTACTTATTTCTCTCCCAATACACATCTGCTGGGGGAAGCGGTCGCACTTTTTTTTATCGGAACTATGTATCCTCAGATTTCATCTGCCGAGAAATGGAAGCGGAAGGGCTGGCGAGTCGTTCAAGAAGAAGCTCATCGTCAAGTCCGGCCCGATGGCGTGTATTTTGAACAATCACTGTATTACCACGTATACGCTCTCGATTTCTTCCTGCACGCACGCCTGCTCGCGTCGCGCAATGGGATGGAAATTCCCTCGGAATTCGATCTTGTTCTCAAGAGAATGCTGGCTGTAATTCAGTCTCTGGCTCAGGCCGGCCCGCCCGATGGCTTCGGCGACGACGATGGCGGGCGAGTTTTCAATCCCCGCCGCAACCGCTCCGAGCACCTTACTGATCCGCTGGCCATCGGCGCTGTACTTTTCCAAGATGAAGCGCTTTTCGCAGGATATACGCTTACCGAAGAATCAATCTGGTTACTCGGCGAACAGGCTGTCTCTCGCAGTAAACAACGATCTAACCCCACTTCGAAAATGAGCTCCCATGCCTTCCATGATGGCGGACTTTACGTGGCCGCGAGTCCCGATCCCCCTCAACAAATGGTCGTCGATGCGGGGCCTCAGGGCACGGGTCGCAGCGGTCACGGCCACGCCGATGCATTGAGCGTGAGGTTAGCGTTCAGCGGCCGAAACTGGCTGGTCGATGCCGGAACTTTCTGCTACATCGGTCAAGGCGATGACCGAAACAAATTTCGTGGCTCGCGCGCCCACAACACTCTGACGATCGACAGCATTGATCAGGCCGAGCCCGATGGCCCATTTGGTTGGAAGTCTATTCCCGAGATAAAAACCGAAATCTGGATTGCAAGCGAAACTTTCACCCTATTCGCCGGGTCCCATTCCGGATATGAGCGCCTCTCCGAGCCAGTTCGGCACCAGCGTTTTATGTTTCACCTGCACGGCAATTTTTGGCTGGTGCGAGATGTCGCCAATGGCAGCGGGGCCCATCTGCTCGAAACCTCCTGGCACTTTGCGAAAGACATTGAAGTTTCGCAGTCGGGAGATTATTTTGCCGCGACCGCGAAGGCATGCCAATCCGCCCCTGATGAATGGAATCGTCTTCTTTTCCTCCCTGTCGCCGACTCTCGCTGGACCTGCGAACGGGTTCTGGACTTTGTTTCTCCCGCCTACGGCACAAAGGTGAGCGCCCCTGTCATACGTTGTCGTACCCGCGCTGACTTTCCCGAAGAACACGCTATTATGTTGATTCCCGTCGTCAGCGGGCGAGAACAGACCTTGGGTTTCTTCCGCGAGAATACTGAAAATGGTGCCGGAGCTCCGGAGGCTGTCTATCGTTATCACCAAGGTGCTACCTTGCACGTCATTATTTTTCGTCAGAAAGAACCTATGATTTGGAATTTCGGCCCATGGACTAGTGATGCACACTTTTTATATTTTCAGGTAAAAGACCGGCGAGTAAACAGATTCGCATTTTGCGAAGGAAGTTTCGCGCAACTGCGTGGGGAGTCGCTGATATCTAATAGCTCACCTTTACAATGGTTAGAGTGGATTCGCGGCGAGGGCGGACATCGAATAACCTGCTCGGATAAGGCCGCATTCGTTTCTTTTTCAGGGAGCGTACTCGATTCAGAAGTCGCAATTTGACATCCCGATTTCACCTTCGTGAGAACCCAATTCCTTAGAGGTGTTCTAAATCATGTGCGGTATCACTGGGATCATGCGATTCAGGAACGAGCGAGTCGATCCTGTGGCTCTACGCCGAATGTGCGCAGCGATGGTGCACCGTGGCCCGGATGATGAGGGAGTCTACATCGATGGTTCTGTCGGGATTGGCATGCGGCGGCTCAGCATCGTCGATCTCGCAACCGGACAACAACCCCTCAGCAACGAAAACGGCACGGTCTGGATTGTTTTCAACGGCGAGATCTACAACCACACTGCATTGCGCACGCAATTAGAGTCCCGCGGCCATCAATACCGCACCCACAGCGACACTGAGACCATCGTCCATCTCTACGAGGAGTATGGCGCTGATTGCGTACAATACCTGCGCGGCATGTTTGCCTTCGCTATCTGGGATTCACGCCGTCAGCGCCTTTTCATCGCGCGCGATCGGCTCGGCATCAAGCCGCTTTACTATCAACTGACCTCACAGCAACTTATTTTTGGCTCTGAGATCAAAGTAATTCTCGCCCGCCCGGGAACTGAGGCGGAGTTTGATCGCACAGTTCTTCCCGAGTATCTGACCTTCGGATATCTCTCTGGAGAACAAACTTTCTATAACGGAATCCGCAAACTGATGCCGGGCCACTGGATGGAGGTTGCTCCCAGCGGCCAAGTGCGCATGGAGAGCTATTGGGATCTTCGCGTCACCGAGAGTGATCCCTCTCAGCCAGAGAGTTACTACGTCCAAACCTATCGAGAAATGCTGAAACAAGCGGTCAGCAGCCACTTGATGAGCGATGTGCCCCTTGGCGTTTTCTTAAGCGGCGGGGTCGATTCCAGCGCCGTCGCCGCGTTGATGACAAAAATCCGGCAGGCTCCAGTTGAGACTTTCTCCGTAGGCTACGCCGAAGACTCCTACAGCGAACTGCCCTATGCTCGAGTTGTGGCGAAACATCTCAACTCGATTCACCACGAAGTTTTCGTCAGCCAACAAGATTTCTTCAATAGTCTGCCACATCTGATCTGGCACGAAGATGAGCCCATCGTCTGGCCTTCCAGCGTTGCTCTTTATTTCGTAGCTGAACTCGCACAAGAACGGGTGAAGGTTGTGCTAACCGGCGAAGGCGCCGACGAAACTCTTGCAGGCTATTCCCGATACGCCTTTACCTTAAAGAATGCGGCTTGGGACCGTTTTTACCGGCGGATCGTCCCTGGAGCGCTTCGTGGCACGATCCGCAATTCCGTAGCCAATTCAACCTTGATCAGCGCCACAGTCCGTCGCAAGTTGTCGCACACGTTTCTTGCCCGCAATGGTAACTCTTGGTCTTCTTTTTATTTCGACAACTTCTTGTCGGCGTTCAGCGAAAGCGATCAGTCAGGATTGCTCTCCAGGGAAGTTCTCGCGGAAAGTCCAGTGGGAGTACCCTATCGCCACGTCCTGGAATATTGGGAACACTCCTCAGGCGAGATGTTGCAGCGCCTTCTTTATACTGATATCAAGACATACCTGGTTGAACTGCTTATGAAGCAGGACAACATGAGCATGGCCGCTTCCATCGAGAGCCGCGTTCCCTTCCTGGATCACAAGCTTGTCGAATTTGCTACAAACATCCCGCAGAATCTGCAACTCAGCGGATTCGCCGGCAAGCGGATCCTGAAAAAAGCTGTCGATGATCTGCTGCCGCATTCCATTCTCTATCGCCCGAAATTAGGCTTTCCCACGCCTTGGAGCCGATGGCTGGCCGGGCCACAGTTGGGAGTCATCCGCAATCTGCTTCTTGAACCTCGAAGCGTCCAGCGGAACCTGTTCCAGCGCCCCGCTGTCGAGCGTCTATTTGAAGAGCATCGGTCTGGATATCGCGATCATTATGACCGCATCTGGCGTCTGTTGAATCTCGAATTGTGGCACAGGGTCTGCCTGGAAAAGGAAGAACACCAACCAGTATCTGTTGTCGCGAACTAGTGTCGCGCTTCCTTCTCTGCCATTCCTCGATAAATCTTCAACCACTGCTCGCGAACTACCGGCCAAGAGTAACGCCGCAACTCTTGCCGCGCGTTCGAAGCCAACCGCTTCGCCAATTCTCCATCTTCCAGCACGCGAATCACATTCCGGGCTAATGCCGACGGATCTCCCGGTGGCGAAAGCAATCCGGTACGTCCGTGCTCAACAACGTAGCGCATGCCCTCAGGCTCAGTGCTCACCACCGGCAAGCCGGCGGCGAATGCCTCCAGGATTGAGACTGGCATGTTGTCTAGGCGGGATGCATTAATGAAGATGTCGGCATCGCGGTAGAAGCGCGCAATTTCGCTGTGCGCAGCAACTCCCTCAAAATTGACTCCGTTGAGACCCATTTCACCCACCAGATTTCGCATCTCGCGCTCCAGAGGTCCACCGCCAACCAAGTCGAGCCGAGCATCGGGAAACACTTTTTGTATTTCCGCAAATGCCTGTATGACAACATCGATGCAATAGTAGGGATGGAATCCTCGCGTGCACACAAGATGAGGACGCAACGGCCGCCGTTCCCGAAACTCGAACTGCGATACATCAACGATGTTTGGAATTGCCAGCGCCTTCAACTTAAACTCACCCAAAACATCCACTAGAAATCCTGATGGAACAACCAGTTGATCGGTTCCTTTGAGAACCTCGCGAGCCACCAGCGAGAGTTGCAAGTGATCCCTGCATTCTCCGCTGTGGTAGTTGATCAATGTTTTCTTCCCGAGCAATCGCGCGATGCGCCACGCCGGAAGCGGCGCCAGTAAGAAGGACGAATACGAAGCGGAAAAAATATGCACAACATCCACATTTTTTAACAGGTTCAGCAGCGACAGAGCATAAAAAGGTTCTCGAATGATCGTCCGCAAAGCTGGAACCCGTTCGGCCCAGCCGAGTCCGAACTTAAAACGCGGATCGACAGGAATGAAGCGCACATCAGCATCCGGATCACCTCCCCACGCTTGAAGCAGCAAATCAGCCTGCACGGACTGACCACCAACATAACGCAAGCTGGGAGCAACCAAGGCTACACGGACGCGTGAATCGTGAGCCAAAATCGAACGGTAGTTGCGTGCTTCAGCACCGCGCTTTTCTCTCCCCGCAAGTGTTTCAGAGTACAGTTCGTAATATTGTTCGCGGATTCGCTCAACGCTGAAGTTCTGCTTCGCAAATTGCTGCGCCCTTTGCGAAGTTTCCCGCCGAAGCTCTCCATCTTCGAGCAAACGTTCGATTCCAGCGGCGAGAGCCTTTTCATTATTCGGAAGAACCAGCAGCGCACGCCCATCGCGACCGAGTTCATTGTTCCCTCCCACCGAAGTGGCCACCACCGGCACTCCTGCCGCCATGGATTCGAGCATGACATTCGATAGGCTTTCCGACTCTGACGGCACGACGGATACGTCAATACAAGCCAGGACGGCTGGAATGTCGCGTCGATCACCCATGAATCGAACGCAACTTTGCAACCCGAGGTCGGCAGCTTGCCTCTCTAAGTCTGGGCGTAGGGGACCATCGCCGACCAGAATAAATTCGACATTAGAAAATCTTGTTACCAGTCTCGCCGCTGCCCGTAGAAACCCGCTCTGGTTCTTGTAACTTGCATTCATGCGGGCGATCATTCCTACTCGGAGGATACCCTCGCGACGCTCCAGAACAGGCACATACCCCGCAAACGCCGCCGGCGGTAAACCATTTCCAATTACCGCCAACTTTCGCGGCGGCAAACCAGCTTCCACCAGGCGATCCGCGGTGGCTCGAGAATTGCAAACTACTTTGTCGCACCAGCGAAACATCTCCAACTGAACACGGAACTGCGCCGGAGTAAGAAGATCGCCCAATTGGCGCTGACTCCCGATCACGGGAACTCCGGCCAATTTGGCCGCCGGAATTAACGCTAGATTTGTATAGAAATCAAACGCGTGCGCTACCGCGACCTCTGTTCTTCGCAGATGGCGCATCAACCGCCATCGAGTTCGCAAGGAATGGAAGCCATAGAGGCTTCCACCAAGTCCAAACTGATGCAGTTCCCCCAATTCATCCAGCGCGCCGCTGTCGAGGAACGGCCCTTTCTTCTGTATGCAACTCACTTGAACAGCGCAACCGCCGCTGCGCAACGAGTGAGCTAACTCAACAAACTGACGTTCGGTTCCGCCCGTCTCCAGACTATTGATCATCAGAAAGACCGCGCCTGAAAAAGCTGGCGCAGGCAACTGAGTAATTGGCTGAGAAGAGGCGAAGCGCGGCAATTCGGAGAGGGTCTGATTCTCTGCGGCTGAACTCATCCCAAGTTCCCAGCAGCACCGATCACGTGGTAAGGCTCGGCACCGCATTCCGGTGTCCGGATTTTCTCCAGGTAGTTGCGGTGCCACAGTTCGAAGATCAGCAAGCGCCAGATTCCGCTGGAATGATCGCGCCGACGGCAAAAATGCTCGTCCAGCAGTAGCTTAATGCCCTCTTGATTAAAATAACCGCGTTGCAGTGTGCGTGGCTCCAGCAGAACTGACATGATCAGATCTTTTAGTTCATTTCGAATCCAGTGCACCAGCGGCATGGCAAAGCCTTGTTTCGGCCGGTAAAGCGCCTCACGCGGCACACCAACCCTTTCCGCCAGCTTTCGCAGAATATATTTCTGGTGTGCGCCTCGAAGCTTCCACTCGAGCGGAAGGCTAGTGACCCACTCCACAAGTTCATGATCGAGAAGCGGAACGCGGACTTCCAGCGAAGTCGCCATACTCATTCGATCCACCTTGGTCAAAATATCGCCCACCATATAGGTTTTCGTGTCGACATACATAGTTTGGCTGACCGGATCTTTCGCCGGGGCCTTTTCGAAGTATTCGTACATTACGTTCTCTGGATTTTCGATCCCCTTAAGAACGCTTCGGAATTCATACGACAAGAGCGGTATATCTCTTTCAACGGAGGGAAGGAACGAAATGCTATCGACATAACGTTCGCGCCATGGCAACGAAACATTGTAGGAAAATTTTCTTCCCCGCATATTCCGCGGCAAATGCGGAAAGACTTGCTCGCGGTACATATCCCTCGCCCAACGCGGAATCCGCTCGAACACTTGCCGGCGAAGATTGATGGCATAACGGTCGTAACCCGCGAATATCTCGTCCCCGCCGTCGCCCGACAAAGCCACCGTCACATGTTCTCGAGCCATACAGGAAACAAAATAAGTGGGTAGCATTGAGGAATCTCCAAACGGTTCCTCAAGACTGCCAGTAAGTTTCTCGATCGTTTCCAGAACATCGGGCTCCAGAAGTAACTCGTGGTGCTCAGTACCGAAGTGTTCTGCGACAATGCGAGCGTAGCGACTCTCGTTGAAATCATCGCGGCTAAAGCCGATCGAAAACGTCTTCACCGGTCTGGAACTCGCCCGGGCCATTAATGCAACCACCGTCGAGGAGTCAGTTCCACCGCTCAATAAAGCACCCAGAGGCACATCGGAAATCAATCGGATGCGCACCGCTTCCGCGAGCCGCCACTCCAATTCCTCCAGACACTCCTCTTCGTTGCGGGGTCGATGCGTTCCATATTCCGGCAGATCCCAATACTGCCGAAGAGAAATTTGGCTACCCTCGAATTCCAACAGGTGCCCGGGCGGCAACTTTTGAATAGGCAGAAAGGCAGTCAGAGGATCGGGGACGTATCCGAAATACATGTATTGCAGCAACGCTTCGTTATTCACTGTGGCCAATTCCGGGGCTACCGCGAGAATGGCCTTGATCTCAGAACCGAAGAGCAGCCTGCCCTGCGCCAGGGCGTAGTGCAACGGCTTTTTCCCCAGCCGATCTCGAGCCATCAGCAGCTTGCCGCGGCGCTCGTCGTACAAAGCGAACGCGAACATGCCGCGAAGCTTGTTTACGCAGTCAGCGCCAAGATCCTCATACAGGTGAACAATTACTTCTGTATCCGTATGCGTATAGAAACGGTGGCCGCGTTTCTCGAGATCGGCGCGCAGTTCGGGAAAATTGTAAATTTCTCCGTTGAAAACAATCCAAATGGTTTTGTCTTCATTGAACACCGGCTGGTGACCGCCCGCCAGGTCGATAATGCTCAACCGGCGCATCCCCAGGCCTACACCCGCTTTAACAAAAATACCTTCGTCATCGGGCCCCCGATGGACAATAGCGGCGCACATTCGCTGAATGGTGGCACGCTCCACCACGCCTTGAGGATGACTTTGAACCATCCCAGCGATGCCGCACATTTACTCTCTCCTCGCAGTTCGCGGGTTGAGAAAGCCCTGCGGTTTGGAAAATCTGCCCGATGCCCCGCGAGTCGATGCTAGTTCTCTGGCTGGGTCTTTCTGTCTTGAAAATCGCGCCGTACGGTCCGGCAGGATTGCTGGTGCGATATCTGAGGGCTCTCGCTCTCTGGCAATTGCTAGCAATACCGAGGTATAAGCCACTGCAAAATACGGGAAGTATTGATACGCCTCTGGAGCAAACAGCGCTCCCACAACGAAGCCAACCAGAGTCGCATATAACGCCCCCGAAAACAGCTCGATCTCTTGGCTATAGCCCGCCGAATGTCGCACTTGCCTGAGATTGCTGAAGCCGCGCGCGAAAAAAAGCAGGTAGAGGATTAGCGAGGCGATTCCTCCTTCAACCGCAATTTGGAGATACGCCATATGAACTTCCCGCCATGTGCCGGAGTAGATGGTAAAGTTGTCCAAGCCAAGCCCGAGCGGATAGTGCTCTATGCCCTCAACGCTCTTGAACATCAGATAGCGCCGTTGTTCGTAAGAGTCGTACGCGCTCTCATCCACCGTATTCTGCAAACCGCGTCCGGAGATGGCAAAGAAACGATCCTTCAGCCGCCCACCGGCAGCTACGCCAATCACCAGCGCAACTACGGCAGCGGCGACAACAAGATGAATCCGTTTCCCCTTAATGCCGAAAAGCCACAAACATACCGTGCCCGTGACCAGCAGGTTGATGAATCCGGCACGCGAAGCAGTCATAAACAAGGCCGTACACATTATCAGCATCGACGCGCCCCATACGGCTTTGCGGGGGATGCTGCGAGTACTCAATAGGAAAGCGAAACAGAACGGCAGCGTGAGTACAATCGCGAACGCCAGATCGTTAGGATTGGAGTAGATTCCGCCGATCACACCTTCAAGCCGGGGCGTTCCTCGTCCTTTTAGAATCGACACAATGCAAATAACCGCCACGGACGCCGACTGGATGAAAATAATTCGTCGCAATCTCGCGAAAGTAGTGATCACACAGAAAGTCAGTACCCAGGCCACCAGCGCTTTGGAAAAATCGACCGTTTTGAAAAACGCTCCCCCTCTCCACACCGGCGAGAGCAGCGCCGAGACAAAGAGGAGACAGATCATTGCAAATAGGTATTTGGCCTCCCTGGGCAAGTCGCGGAGCCCACGCTTGGCTTTGCCCGCACTCATGATCAACGCAGCTAGTGCAAATATGCCTGCAATCTTTGCCAGAGGAATATATTTGAGCGGAGGAATCCAATCCTCGGGCCGGGCGCAATAGACAACGTAAAAGGCGCTCAGCCAGAAGAATGCGCCGGCCAACGGTTCGCCCTTCGACGCAAAGCGCCTTGGCATCCGGGTGTCTGGCACACTCTTCTCAAGAACCGCCATTGTGAGTTCCTTTCGTTTCTAAGCACTACGCACTCGTATTCAAGTCTGCGGCCGCTTCCGTGCGGTCCGGAACTGTCGTGAATAAATCAGCAGCTACGGTTAGCAGAATCTGACCAAACGTTGCGCCAATGCGTGGCCAGCCGTAATTTGTCGCTAATTCTGCGGCAGCGCCCTCCAATTGCTCACGCACCGTGGCGTCCAGCGCTATCGTCACTACAGATTGCGCGAAGTCAGCAGGATCGTCGCTAAGAACAATGTCAAGCCCATGATGAACATCGAGCCCCTCGGCGCCCACGGAAGTCGAAACCACCGCTTTACCCGCCGCCATCGCCTCATAAATCTTCAGACGGGTTCCGCCTCCAATCCGCAGAGGAACGACGACAACTGTAGCCTCATGCAGATGAGCGATCACTGACGGAACACGCCCAGTTACTTCAACCGAGTTGCCCGCAAGCCGCCGCACTCTTTCGCCTGGGTTCCGTCCTACGATGCGGAAACGCGCCTCCGGAACTCGGGCCTGCACCCCCGGCCAGATCTCACGGCAAAAATACTCGACGGCATCAACGTTTGGTTCCCAGTCCATCGCCCCAATAAACAGCACCAAAGGCTTTTCCATCGCGGCTTTCGGGCCGGGATGGAATTGGTTCGTATCCACTCCCGTTGGAACAACGCTTAAACGCGAGGGCCTGACCCATGCGCTCATTAGTTTTTTGTCGTGTTCTGAAACTGCAATGACGTGACGAAATTTCCGGACCATCTCCTGCTCGTAGCGCAACATCTTCGAGAATTCGAAACTATAGACTGCCTTCTTGATTGGACCCGATCCGTTGCTTGCGTGCCGCCTCCAGATTTCACTTTCCACATTGTGTTGGAACAAAACAGTGGGAATCGTTAGTCTTTTTGGAAAGTTCACAGCCGCGTCCAGAAAATCACACACCGCAACATCGAAGGCGTCGTGGTCGTACCAGTGGTTCAGTTGCGACGCGACCGCCCCACAGGCAAAACGGCTGACGGCGTAGGGTGCGCGGCGTGGAATCCGCGCCACATAATCCAACCCACGACTTAGCGGCCGCTCACGCGATCTTCCGGTACAAACGCAGACAGATCCGGGAAATTGTTCCCGCAATGCGTTCTCATACCCGCAGTCGCGCTTTCCATCGTAGTAGGAAAAAAATGTAAGGTCATGCTGGCGCGCGAGCTCGCGGGCAATGTTATAGGAACGGATATCCCCGCCACTATGCACCGGCAAAATCTTGTTCGCTTTGGCCCAGAGTATTTTCAGACGAATCTTTCCTGAATTATCATTTACTGAATCCAGACCGCCTTACGTCCGGTTACGAAGTTCACAAAAGCAACCGCGGCAGCGCTATTCAGCACCACGAAAGTGAGAGCCGCATCCGACATCCTCGCCAGCGGCCCCCGGCGCAGCCGCAAGACCGCAAGCAGACTTAGCCCATAAAACAATATCTGCAAAGCTAATACGCTCCGGTAGAACGGACCCGATAAAAAAATCGATGCGATCAAAACGGCGACCAAGGCAAACGGCACAGCCAGTCTCATCAGCTTGTGGCTTATAAACTCAAAACGAAGCGGATTCTCGCGGGTTAATATCCAGGGCGCCAGCTGGACTAGTTGATAGTTCCCCGATAAAGTTCGAACCTTGCGGGAAAATTCCCGCTCCGCGCCCAGATCGGGATTATCCCAAGCCCGCGCTCGCGTTTCGAAAATCACACGTTTGTTCTTCCTCGCCACCTGCATGGGAATGTAAACATCGTCCAGAATCGTTCCTTCCGGAACTGAATCCAGGAGTTCGCGCCGCACTGCGTAGAGAGCGCCAGTAGCTCCCACCACCGATCCCGAGGCTGACTCCAACTCGCGAATCGCCTTCTCCATCCTCCAATACAGCCCCATTCCTTTCGCGGACTCACCCGCATCCGGATCGCCCAGCATCAATGCCCCACTTACACATCCCACCTCCGGGTCCGCAAAGTTCGAAACTAGCAACCGCAGCGCTCCGTGTTCAATTGTCTGGCGCGCGTCGGTAAAAACAATCACTTCTCCGGAGGCAACTGCAATCGCATCGTTCAATCCCGACGCTTTACCGCGTGATAACTGATTCATCACTAAGCGAATTCGAGAATCATTCCCATACTCGCGCAGTATTCTCTCGGTGCGATCTGTCGAGCCATCTGAAACCAAAACAATCTCATAGCGCACCTGCGGGTAATCTAGCTCCAGCAGGTTACGCAATTTAGCCTCGATCCAACGCTCTTCGTTCCGCACTATCATCACAATCGAAAGGAATGGCTCCTGTTGCGCGCGAAGCACTGGCCAGGGACGCAACCGGGACCGCAGCCACAACCAGCCCGCATAGCCTATGTACGTGTAAGCAATCAGTAAGGCCGCTAACCAGAAAATCCATCTCATTGCGCGCCCCGCCCCAGCAGGACGATCTTGATGGTTTGGAACATGATCAGCATATCCAGCCCGATCGACGCGTTCTTGATGTAAAAGAGGTCGTACTGCAATTTTTCGCGTGCGTCCGCCAGTGTGTTGCCGTATTTGTACTGCACCTGCGCCCAACCCGTAATGCCCGGGCGGACCACATGACGTACGCCGTAGTATGGGATTTCTTCACTCAGCCATTCGACAAATTCCGGCCGCTCCGGACGCGGCCCTACGAAATGCATGTCTCCCTTCAACACACACCAGAGCTGGGGGATCTCATCGAGCCGCGAGGAGCGGAGGAATTTCCCAACCTTCGTGATTCGCGGATCGTCATCGGTAGCCCATGTGGCGCCGGTATCGGCTTCCGCATCCTTACGCATGGTGCGGAATTTGTAGCAATAGAAAATTTTTCCCCGGCGTCCCACCCGTTGCTGCCGGTAAAGAACCGGACCGGACGAACCAAGCTTGACGGCCAGAACAATGAATGGAATCAACGGCAGTGAAATCACAAAAGCAACCAATGCCACCAGAAAATTCAGCAACCGGCGCACCACACGAAAGAAATTGCTGAAGCGAAAGCCTTCTGCGAAGATCAGCCAGCTCGGATACAACTGGTCGACTTCGATGCGGCCGGAAATTTTCTCCAGCCAGGACGTCGCTTCTTCCACTTTCAAGCCCGCCAAACGTAGGTCCAGCAACTCTTCCACTGGCAGCGTGCCGCGCCGGTCTGGCATCGCCACGATCACTCGATGCACTCCCCGCCCGCGCGCTAGGGCCAGTAAGTGCGATGCCACCGACTCGCGGGTCAGTTCTCCCGCTACATCTCCAGTCCATCCCACAACTTCAATGCCCATGGTGGAACGCTGGCGCAGACCGTCGACCAACCGCTCCGCGCGTTCTCCCGTCCCAAGCACATAGACACGCTCTCGCAGGAACGGCTGTTTTACCATCCAGCCGTAAGCCCCGCGCCAGCAAAAAAGGGTACACGTCAGAATAATTAGCCCAAACAGGGCTGAACCATTTCCAGGCAAAAAGTCGGGGAACAGGAAGCCGACTGCGGAAAGCGCCAGCGCTACAAATCCCAGCACCAGCAGTATGCGCAGACTCTGTTCCCAATTTTTGTTGAGGCTGGAAGAATCGTAAAGGTCAAGCCAGTGCGAGAGCAGCAGCACGGCCACGGTAACCGCTAGGATTTTAAGGTATCCGCCTTCGACATTGAGCAATAACCAGCTGTCTGGATTCCGCCACATCGTTCCCAAGACGAACGAAACCCATACGATCAGGGCCTCACCCGCCAGGAGGACTAGCGTGCGCAGCGGATAGTAAACTTTGAACAGCCGGATCACGTTTCCCTGATTCCCTAGCCCTTGGACTCGACCCCATTCTTCTGATATGCCTCGTAGTAATAGCGCGTGTAGGCCATCGCATCCGCACTGATTCCATTCAGCACGACTCCGACGAGCGCTTCATCCGGAAATTCCTGCCGCGCCCGCCGCGCCATGTCAACCGGCGTTGTATTGGAGCGCACCACCATCAGCACTCCATCGCAGGCCTTCGCCAGCACGCTGGCATCGGAAACTGGCACCGCTGGCGGGGAATCGATGATGATCCAGTCAAACAACGTCTCTACCCGCTGCAACAGTAATTTCAACCGGCCATTCGATACCAACTCGGCGGGATCGGAAATTTCATGGCCGCTGGCGATAAAAAAAAGGTTTTCCATGGGCCCGCATTGCATCGTTGAAAACTCGTCGCAATTTCCCTGCAGATAATCGGCGAGACCGGGAGCCGAAGTTGTGCCCAACATCATGTGCAGACGCGGACCGCGCAGGTCGGCATCGATCAGCAATACGCGCCGCCCGTGCTGGCGCACCAGCACCTGAGCCAGATTCGCAGCCGTGAACGATTTCCCCTCCTTCGGCAGCGCGCTGGTGATTAGCAGCTTCTTGAGCGGCATCTTTTCCCGCACATGATAGAGGCGGGAACGCAGCGTGCGAAACTCCTCGGTGCCCCGCGCGTGATCGTCACCGTTAAAAAACAACATAGTTTTCTCATCCGGGCTCCAGGGCTGGGGCGTGCAGCGCGCGATCAAGGTATCAACACTGAAGGCACTGGCGAACGCTGGCATCGCCGAGTTAAATGGAACTCCGCTGCTCGGAGACGCCGTGGCGGCCACTCCCCCCCGGGGTTCTTCCGCCGAAGGCACAACCGGCGGTTCGGCCGCAACCGTAGCCGCGTAGTGCTGGGAGGGACCTCCCTGTGCCGCCCGCTCCTCTTCGGCTTTCTTTAGCGCTTCATGGATTCTGCTCATAGTTTCCTTTCCTTGGGGAGGTCCTTCTCTTCATCGCGTAAGCGGTCGGCGAGGCTGGCCAGCGACCGCAAAGTGTCGACTAAATCAAGCTTGTCATTACTGGAGAGCGGCGGAGGGGTCGTCATGCCTCCAGCGGCAGTACCATCGCCCAGATCAAAATCGCGCGCCACAGTCTCTACCACCGCCGGACCGATAATTCGTTGCTGATCCACAAATGCGCTCACCAGGCAGTGTTCGCACAACAGATTGATCACACGTGGAATGCCATTGGCATAGCGATGGATGGCGATTACCGCTTCCGGATCGAAGACCTGCTGCCCGCTGGAACCCGCAATCCGCAACCGCTGCTGGATGTAAGCTCTCGTCTCCTCCAGCGTGAGCGGATGCGTCTTCGCCCGCAGCGTAAGCCTTTGGCGGAGCTGTCGCAATTGCGGTTGCTTCAGCTTATGCTCCAGTTCGGGCTGGCCGACCAGTACAATCTGAAGTAGTTTCTCGGTGAAGGTTTCCAGATTGGTGAGCATGCGAATTTCTTCCAGCACTTCGTCGGTCAGGTTCTGCGCTTCATCCACGATCAGCACCGCGGTCTCACCCGCACGGTAGCGATCCAGCAGCCAGTTGTAGAGGCGCAGCAGGACCTGGCTCTTGGACTTCGAATCGCCCGGAATGCCAAAGTCCGCCATCATGTAATCGAGAAACTGGGTGGTGTTCAGGCGGGAATTGAAAATGAACGCGGTCGCCACCTGCTGCAGGCGTAGCCACTCCAGCAGTTTGTTAATAAGCGTGGTCTTACCCGTGCCCACTTCGCCGGTGAGCAACACAAAACCCTTCCGGCTCTGGATGCCATACGTCAGGCACGCCAGCGCTTCCTCCGTATGTCGCGTCAGGAACAGATAACGCGGATCGGGGTTGACGTTGAACGGATTCGCCCGCAGGCCGAAGAACTCTTTGTACATAATCCTTGAGTTGAGCTACCGCCTAGAGTCTGGCGGTTTCCTTTCTCTCGTCCGATTCCTTCTTCCGGCTCCAGAAGCGTCCCTTGCTATCACCGTTACCATTTGTTGGCAAGTTCTCACCCACCCAGGGCACTGCTACTAACATTGGGAGTTCCAATGCTGCCTCAACGTCAGTCTGAGTGCGAATCGATTTGTCGCGCAACTCCAGCCAGAGCGCCAGACCGACCCCTAGTACCAAACCCGCACCCAATCCGCCGCCGGCGAACAACAAGCGGTTGGGGAAGCTTGGTGCATCAGGGAAATTCGCGGGATTCAGCAGGCGCATTTGCTCGCCTTCCTGCTGCTGCTCCATTCTGAGCGCCATGTCGGACTTGCTCTTGTTGGCCAACAGATCCTGGTAGACCTTCTGCGTATTGTCGTAATCGCGAGCCAGTTGCTTGTACTGTTCTTCGATCGCTGGACTGAGAGCTACCCGGCCCTGGTACACGGAAATTTCCTGTTGCAATCTCTTCTGGTCGCGCGAGGCCTGCGTAATCAAATCCTCGTACTGATGCACTTGCAGGCGTAGCTGCCGAATCTCAGGCGGCTCCGAAGCGGATCCCTTATCCTGCGCCCCACTCTCCGTTTTATTGGAGGCATCATTCACTTCGTCCAGTTTTTTCTTTACTTGCGCAATATCCGCCTTAGTCTTAATCACATCGGGATGATCGTCAGTGTAACGGGCTTGCAGATCGATCAACTGTGCCTGTAGCTGGGAAAGTTGTTGTTGCAGGGTCTGCGGGTTGCTGGACGATCCTGAATTCTTCCAGGCTGACAATTGCTGGGCGAGCAGCGATTCCGTATAAGCCTTATCCTGCTGCGCGCGGCTTAAGGATTGAGTATTCGCATCCAGTTGCGAGTTCAGCCCCATCAGTATCTTTAAATTGTTGTCTTCATCGCCAGGAAGCTGTCCCATGTATTGCTTCTTGAAGGCGGCCAGTTTGCTGTCGAGGTCATCGAGATTGTGCTTGGTATCTTCAACCTGCTTACTGAGAAAGTCGGTTGTGCCGCGCGCCACATCTTCGCGTGACTTCAAATTCTCTTCCAGCAGAAGCGACGTCAATTCGTTGCAAAGCTGCTGCGCCTCACGCGCGCTCGGCGCCGTGTAATAGACGTAGAATCCCGGAACCGGACTTCCCTGCCCTGGCTTTTTCTTAGTGCTGCCTATCTGGGAAAGATCCGTGACCACCGGTTCCACCGACATGCTGAGCCGGATGTTCTCGATAACCTCATCCATATTCTGGCCAGACTTCGCCAATCCCGACCGCTCAAGCATAGGTTGCAAGATGCTCTGGCTGAGCACCTGTTGCTGCAAAGTGGCGATGCGCTCGGTAAGGTCGGCCGTTACCACCGGCTGAACAATTCCCTCCGGGACCTTTTGTCCTTCCACCAGCACTAGAGACTGGGATGTGTACTTGGAGGGGAATGCATAGGAGACCAGAAATCCCGCCAACGGCGCCAGCAGGGCGGGGATAAGAATCACCTTCATCCGGCGGCGTAACATCGCCAGATAATCGTCCATGCTTAGTTCGCGGTTTTCCATTTCAGTACCTGTTCCGCCGGCCATAACTCGCCAGCTTTGAAAATTAATCGAGCCGGATCGGCCGGGGCGTCCAATCCAAACCAATCGATCCCACATGTCGCTGGGACGAATTGCTGCAGGGAGCTAGAGTAGTACCAGTCTGCCCGACCACGGGGCATGAAGTATCGAAGACCAATTCGTTGAACTGATAACTTACAAAGCCCCGCAGGCTGCGCCCAAATTGGCGATGCAGGCCAACTCCCGCATAGCCGTCGTAGAAGATGTTGGCGTTCACAGCCGATCCCGGAACTTGCAATCGCGAGTTTTTGGAATAACCAAAGTCAGAGAAGAGATCCCAAACGCGGTTCAACGGCCGCCGAATATCGAGGCGCGCAACGTCGCTCAAAGAACCGGCGAATATTCCCGAGCCACTGGTGTTATAACGCTGAAAGCTGAGCGCGAAACTGGTTTTTGGAAATTTATAACGAAGCGATACGCGACCCACAGCGCCGATATGATTCCCCGTTTCTTGACCAACTATTTGGCCTTGAGCGTTCACCGTACACGGGTCGCTAGGATCGCCGGGATTAAGATCAAGGTAGGTGCATGGTGCGCCAATACGGGTCCACTGCGGTCCGGCCCCAATGGTTAGATCCAGGCGTCCGGAAATACGATGTCCGTACATGGCCTGAATCACATTCGAGTGAAACGCCGTGCCTACGGTCGAGAAGTCAAAACCCTGATAGCCGTAACTCAATGCGATCTGATCTTTCGCATTCAATATCCGGTCGTATGCCGCTTGGGCCGTGAACTCGCGGCTGCCGATGAAGTCAATATTCTCCTCCGGGTCCGATGTCGATTCAAGGCCATAAAAATGGACGAGGCCATACCCCGCCGCCAGCGTAACCGAGGATTTCGGCGTCAGTTCCTCGACAATATCCGCCAATCCAAGATTGGTCAGGCGCGGCACCTGCCCCACGGAAATGCCCTCACCGCCAGTGAACGCATTGGTCTGGCCGCCGAATGCACCCGCTCCCAGCATCCCTGCTCCCAGGTTGCCAAAGCCTGCGTTATAGGCTCCGCTTCCGCCATACGCGCTGAAACCGAAGGTGCCTTCCGGCAGATAACTGAACGAGTCTCGAATTGCCAACTGGCCACGTTTCCAGTTGATTCGATTGTCCACATCTAATTGCTGCAGTTGTTGCAGTCCGACGCCGGCGTGCGCATAGTAGGCCGCACCGCCAATGTAATCCATGGCCACATCGTAGTTTTTCCAGAGCTTTTGCAAGGTCAGACTGCCCATGCCCCGCGTAACCAAGCTGGTCGACGATCCACCCAGCGTATTTGCCACATTGGAATCGATCGACTCGCTGAAGTGCAAACCCGGCAGTAGGAAACTCTCGGGAGCGGCGTGAGGCTCGAGTCCGGGCTGATCGATCGCAGAAATGGGCGGATTCTCGCTTACCAGCGGAACCGGGGTTTCCTGCCCAAACGCCGGCACTGGGGGAGGCGCAGGAGGCGGATTCTGATCGCTCTGCGCCCAGGCCACGCTGGCCACCGTTAGGGTCAGCGTCAGGATCAGTAAAAGACGGCCTTTGCTCATCTCAAATCCTCGTCAGCTTTCTTGCCTATCACAACTCTCATCAAACTTACGGGACGACAATCGTGTCCCCCGGCTTGAGCACTATGTTTTGCTGATTTCCCCGGCCCTTGATGGCGTCCTTATAGTTAAATGGAAACTTCGTCTGCTTGCCGTCTTGCACGCGAAGTAAATAGATAGCCTTCAGGTTGGCAAATTGTGTGAATCCTGCACTCGATAGCGCCTGTAGAACTGTCATATTCGGCAACAACGGCATGGCTCCGGTATGAGTAACCTCGCCCAGCACATAAATCCGTTGGCTGTTCATGGCGGTCACCACCACCGTGACGCGCGGGTCGGCAATATATTTTTTCAGCTTCTCCCGGATCGAACTTCCCAGCTGCATGGGAGTCATCCCGGCGGCCTGCACGTCATCCAGCAATGGCATCGAAATTTTCCCGTCGGGCCGAACCGGCAGGATCACGCTCATGTCCGGTTCTTTCCAGACGGATATACGCAGCGTATCATCGGCCCCGATGATGTAGTCGGAGCGCCCGCCCGGAATAGACGCCTGAACCTCCGGTACCGAGGTTTTAGCCGGCTTCGCGGCGGTGCCATCGTCGCTTTGGTTCTGACCCCACATGCCAATGGCGGCGAACCCCAGCAGCGCCAGGCAGGTCAGCTTGCTCACTCTCTTCATTCGTTCTCCTATGTCCACAGAACAGATCGAAACGTTCACGAGGCTCGATATTCGGAGCATCCCATCTGCTTGAGTTTGTATAACAGAGCTTTGTAACTAATTTGTAAATCTTGGGCCGCACGCCGCCGGTTCCACCGGGTTCGGGTAAGCGCCCTCAGAATCAATTCTTTTTCCATCTCCCGGGAAGCGGCACGCGCCGCCTGCTTCAGCGATACCCGGCTGCCACTCTCCCCGGTATGCGGCCTGCTCAGTATGGCTCGCAAGCCACCCATAGCGACCATCTCATCGCCCAGAGCAACAATAGCCTTGGTCGCGTTTTCCAGTTCCCGCACATTTCCCGGCCAGGAATATTCCTGAAACAGCCGCCTAGTCTCGCTACTAACTGCCGGAACGGGCCGCTGGAAATCGTGGGCGAATTTGCGCAGAAAATGTTCCATCAAGATGGGAATATCTTCCCGGCGCTGACGCAACGGCGGAATTCGCAAACAGACTCCGCTGATCCGGTAATACAGATCCTCGCGGAAATTTCCCGCCTTCACTTGCGCTTCCAGGTCGCAGGAACTGCCGCAGATAAGCCGTGCCGTGTGTTCTGTTCTGCCGGCGATCGTATTCCCGCCCGCTAAAGCTTGCAGTAATCGAGTCTGACCCGGCGCGTTCAATTCTGACAGCTCTTCCAGAAAAACTGTACCTTGACCGCCCAAACTATTCCGTCCAGCCGAATCTTCGAACTTGCCTGACCTCTCCGCCAAGCAAGAAATCATTATGAATGATTGTTCAGCCCGATGGGAGAGTTGATGAATCCGCCGTGCTGTTGCCTTCTGTCCCGCGCCTTTCTCGGACAGTAGCAAAACGGGGACTTCACTCTGCGCCACCTCCTGCATCACCGAAACCAAGCCTCGCATACTGGGGCTAATCCCCTCTACAAATTCGTGATCGGTATTGCTCGTGGCTTGCATGTTTTCGCCGCTTGCGTAAAAGCCCGGTTTCCAGGACATCCTTCCCGGTAAAACCTAAAAAATCAATCTTGAAACTGCCAATTTAGGAGCATGGCATGTTCCATCCTCAGGGCTTTACCAGGCAAACCCAACTATGAGCTTAGTTCCCTGTTTTGCAATAGTTATAGGCCAGAACCGGACTCAAGGGGGAGAAAAACCTTCTCCCATTACACTACATCGTTCCGTACAAAAGGGAAAGTATTTACCCACTCAGCCGGTAACCGGGTAGTCAAAACACAATGGGAATTGAGCCAATAATCGAAGGAAGGCTAAGCGATATCAGATGAGGCTTCTGGCAGGCAGTATCATTCGCAAGAACTATGGTCAGAATCAGATGTGCCGGTGCGGTGAGCGAGGGGGAGGGCTTTCTCGCTCACCATACCGGCCCAATGGCGCCAATCTTACGCTGAAACGCTGAGCCCGCTCGTGGAGCCTGTCGCCGCAGCGGTGGATGCAGCCGCAGTCGCAGAAGCGGCCAGCAGATTGATTACGATCTGCTCATTGCTATTCGCACCCAGATTGAAGCTAACTTGCTGAGGCGTCGAGCCTTGGTTGCCCACGCTAATCGAAACCTGCTCGCCACCACTACTGCTCGATGGCCCAATATTAAGAGTAATCTGTTCCGGGTTTGTGCTGGTTCCTGTATTCGTGAGGTTCAACACAACTTCCGGAGTGCTGCTCGGTGGTTCCGAAGCTGTCGAAGGCGGAGTTTCTCCACCACCCGCTGTCCACGGCGGGGTCTCCCCGGCACCCTTCGCAGTCGCCTTAAGTGCCGCAAACGCAGACTGAGCGCCTGCCAGGTTCCCCGACTGTAGAGCTTGCCCAATGGCCTGGAAATCCTGCTCGCGCTGGGGCACGCGGAACGAATTCCCGTTCGCAAGCGGGCCGCCCTGCCCAACGGCTGTAATGTTGTTATAGGCAACCTGAGCTTGCTCGAGGTTACCCGAACTGAGTGCTTTGCCCAATTGCTGGACATCGCTATTCCTGGTCTGGAAATACGACTGAAACTGCTGGTTCAACGAAGCACTCGAAACGGCTGATGTCGACATTGGTTTCTCCTCAGAATTCTGTTGATCTGACACGGACCGCAGTTTGCGTTCTTGCCATTCAATGGCCATATCGGCCTTAAGAGTTTCCAACTTCAATGTCGCACCGCTATTTCCCCGTGTTAAACCGGCCTTTCAGGTTACGAAAGGACGAGGCAGGTCTACGTGCCCTCTACTTCATCAGATACTCCTTCACAAACATTACCGTGGCATAAAACTGATAGTCCACGTTCTGCTTCTTGCGGAAGCCATGTCCTTCATTTTTACCCAGCAACCACCAGACCGGAGTTCCATTCTGCCGCACAATCTGCACCATCTGTTCCGATTCACTTGCCGGAACCCGCGGATCGTTCTTCCCCGCAATCACGAACAACGGCTTGGTAATGTTCTTGGCTTTGTTGTAAGGCGCAATCCGTTCCAAAAATTCCCGCATCTTCGGGTCGCGCTCGTCTCCATACTCCACTCGCCGCAAATCCTGGCGATACCCGGAAGTATGCTCCAAGAACGTAACCAGATTCGAAGGCCCGACCACATCCACCGAACAGCATATGCGGTCGTTATAGTTCGTCGCCACGGCCAAGGTCATGAATCCGCCGTAGCTTCCGCCCGTGATCATCACCCGCCCATTATCCAGATCGTTTTGTTCCTTAACCCAATCCAGCAATGTGTCGATGTCCTTGTACGACCCTTCGCGCAAGAATCCGTTGTCAAGCGAAAGAAATGTCTTGCCGTATCCCGTTGATCCCCGCACATTGGGGAAAATTAGCGCGATTCCCAACTCGTTAAGGTAGTAATTGTTGCGTCCCAGAAACCACGGCCGAAATTGCCCTTCCGGACCGCCATGAATATTCACGATCACCGGCCGTTTGCCCGTAAACTTCGCCGGAGGCCGGTAAAGAAACCCGCTGATCATGCGCCCATCCCAGCTTTTCCAATGGACCAATTCGGGTTCCGGCAGATCCTTCGTATTCAACCCGCCGGTTTCGCTGAAAGTCCAACGCTCGACTTTTCCTGTTGTCACATCCAGCGAGTAAACATTGGAGCTCGACCGCGCCGAAGTCACATCGAATCCCAGGTCACGGTTATTCTTATTCCACGACACTCCCCCCACGATCCCTTTGGGCAGTTTGGGCACGGATTTTTCCTTCCGTGTCGCGGTGTCCAGCAGGTGCAACACGCCGTAACCATCTTCATTGGTCACGAACGCAATCATCTTCCCATTGTCGGAGAGGTCGAACTCATCCACGTCCCATGGAATATTACTGGTCAGATATGTCGGCGCGCTTGTTACCAGATCGATGTATACCAGCCGGTGAAACTCAGAGTCCTTATCGCTGGTGGTATAGATTCCCTTGCCATCCTTGCTGAAGCGTCCCCCAGCATAGTTCACCTTTGCGTCGCCCTTTGGGGTGAGCAGTTTCTTTTCTCCAGAGCTCGCATCCATCAACCACAGATAACTTTCCTCCGCCGAAACTTCGTTCACTACCAGAAGCTTCTGCCGGTCGGGCGACCAATCGAGCGGCTCCCAGCCTCCGCCCTCAAGTTTGGCGACCATGTGATCGCTCTTAGGATCGCTGGGATCCATCGCCCAAATATCTACGTCGTTGCCATCGCGCCGCGTCGATCCGTAGGCGATGCTCTCGCCTCCCTGCGACCACACCATTCCAACATTGCGGGACTTTCCATCCGTCAACAACGTGACGTCGCCGCTCGCGAGGTCGTAGCGGTAAAATTGGTAAAACTCTCCGCCGCCAACGTCCTTGCTAAAGACGAAAGAACTGCCGTGCTTGGGATTGAATTGCGCGGAGGTTACCGGGTCGGGATAAAACGTCAGCTGGCTGCGATCTCCACCCGGCATCTTCACCAAGTGAAGCTCCGGCACATCGGCAAAGCGCGTTGAGATCAGCATTTCCCGCCGCTCGGGATTCCAACTCACCAGGCTGGCGCCGCGGTAATTGCCATAACGCTCCACGCTTGCAGCAATCGAACCTGGGATCGGGGGCACTCCTTCCACCGCGAGATTTTCGTTGGGCGCAATCTGATCGCTCTGCGCCCACCCGAGGACGGTGACTATAGCGACAAACAACGGCACAACGTGCTTCATCGAACAGCGCATGGGAATACCTTCCAGTGTTTAGTGAAAGCTTTAGTTAGCCAATAGTACTTGTGTGGTCACGCGGCGAATTCTGCGGCGCATCGGTATCGATTATGCCATCCTGGCTCGTTCTGCTGGAAAACATTTCCTTCACTTCCAAAGCTCAAAGGCTTCGCTGATCGATAACCTGGATTGAGGCTTCCTAATTGAGCCTTCCGAATGGAATGGCTGGTCCGCGAGGTTTCACGCTTGTATGGATTATGGATTAATGACCGTTACTTGAGCTACCGGATCGTCTATCATCAAAGCAACTCGCAACAGGCCCGACATCGGCGCACCAACTCTGGGAGACGGCGTTAAGTCGTTAACTTACCTCCCGGATGCATGCCGGTTGACTGCACCATTCACGGCCGCAGCTTCACCAAGGCTGAAGTAAAACGTCGCTCCCTTATTAGTCTCGGCTTCGGCCCAGATGCGTCCCCCGTGCTTTCGAACAATGCGCTGCACCGTGGCCAGTCCCACGCCGGTGCCTTCAAATTCCTGGTCGTTATGAAGTCTTTGAAACGCTCCAAAAAGCTTATCGGCGTATTTTGGGTTGAAGCCTGCTCCATTGTCGCGAACGAAAAGTACGAGTTGGCCGTCGATTGTTGACTGGTCAATCTCGATGACGGCTGGCTCACGGCGGCGAGTATATTTCACAGCATTGGAAAGAAGATTCGCAAACAGCTGCTGTATCAGTCCCGGATCACAATTGACAGCCGGAAGTAAACCAACACGCCATTCGATTTTACGTTCGGGAGTTTCCAACTTGAGATCTTGGACAACGCTCTCCACCAGTGAATCCAATGACGTAATCTGCAGCGCCATGCTATGACGGTCCAGCCGGGCCAGATTGAGGAGGTCGTCGATCATCCGGCTCATTTTCTGGGTACTCTGCTGAATACGTTTTAGTTGGCGTTGCGCATCGGGCTCCAATTGAGAGCTATGTTCCTCGATCAATGCACCGGCAAATCCATTGATGTGGCGAAGAGGTGCCCGGAGGTCGTGCGAAACTGAGTAGGAGAAGGCTTCCAGCTCGTTGTTTGCAGCTGCGAGCTGCGCTGTGCGCAAGTCCACGCGACGCTCCAAATCCTCATTCAGTTCCTTGATGTGTTCTTCGGCCCGTTTGCGCTCGACCAGTTCAATCTGTAGTTGTTTGTTGGCTTGAGCCAGTTCCGCCGTGCGCTCGACGACTCTCACCTCCAGAGTCTCTTTCGCTTGCAGCAGCTCTCGCTGTTTAATCTCCAGTTCTTCGTTGATTTGGACCGCACCTTCGTAGGTCGAGATCAGCAAATCCAGAATCTGTTGTTTTTCTGCGGTAATGAAATGCGATTGGCCGCCAAAGTGAAGTTGTACGCCGACCTGCAATCGTCTCGGTTTTTCGCAGCTCCACATTCGTCAAGATGTATTCGACTCGCGAAACCAGATATTTATCGTCGTAGGGCTTCCGGATGAAACTATCCGCACCGCATTCCAGCCCCCTAACAATGTCTTGCGGCCCGGAAAGAGACGTCAATAGGACGACAGGAACGTCTTTGAGGGCCTCCAAAGACTTGATCTCCTTGCACAGCGTGTAACCGTCCATTTCGGGCATTACCACGTCGGTAATGATCATGGCGGGCTTGCTGTGATGCGCCGCGGCCAGTGCTTGCCTGCCGTCTCTGGCCACGGTTACAGCAAATCCCCGCGTGCTTAGGTAGTGGCTCAACTGCTCGGCCTGGGTTTGGCTGTCTTCCGCAATGAGTATCTCAGCTCCGCTAAAGAAATTCCCCTTGGTTTGGCCCATATATCTCCTCACTTTCTTCTCAGCCCGAAGAAAGATCACGTCCGAGAAAAAGACCGTCGATCTCCGAGGCAGCTGCCTTGTCTGTTCGCCATTGCCCGCTCATTGTTGCTCGCGGCCTTGTCGGCCAGGCTTGTTAGCGCCAAATAAATCTTCTCAGGCGGGAGAATCAATGTTGCCCCTCCCAGTCTTATTGCTTCCCCCGGCATGCCATGCACAACCGACGTATCCTGGTCTTGAGCAATGGTCACCGCTCCCTGTTCCTTCATCAACTTCAACTCCCACGCGCCATCCTTTCCCATTCCTGAGAGCAGCACGCCGACCGCGCTCTGGCCATACGCTTTCGCGACAGAACGAAATAGACATGCGACAGATGGCCGTAAGTCCGTTCTCGGGCTCGTCTGATCTGAGTTGGACGCGTCCATCTGCACCCACCGCCATTTGCAACCCGTCGGGAGCCACATATGCTTGTCCGGGAAGAACCGATTGACCGTGCTCGGGTATATGAACCGGCAGGCTTGACGATTGAGCCAACCACTCCACAAAACCCTGGGTAAAACCTGCCGCAATGTGCTGGACAATCAAGATCGGAATGGGAAAGTTCCCGGGCAACCCCGCCAGAATCGTTTGCAGTACCGGCGGACCACCGGTTGAGGCCCCAATGGCTATGATCCTAGGTTGCGATTGGGCGATCCGCGGTCGGATTTCCTTACCTGAGCGAAGGCTCTGCCGATCGATAGCGCGGCCACCGTCTCACGACCTTCACTTCCGACATCACCTTTACGGTGCGCATTAACTCCGAGATGTTCTGTTCATGGTTCGGATGGCCCACGCCCGAAGGTTTCTGCAACACAGCCAGAGCGCCGGACTCTATCGCTTGGAAGGCTTTGGCCGTATCTGTAACATCAGTCGTTCCGCTCACGATGACAATCGGCGTGGGATGGGTTTCCATGATCCGCCGGGTTGCATCGAACCCGTTCATCCTTGGCATGTGGACATCCATGGTGATGATGTCGGGCCGGGTGCGTTCCACCGCTTCGAGCGCTTCCTCTCCGGTCTCCGCCGTCTCCACGACTTCGATCCCAGGATCAGAGCGGAGAATCTGCAGCAGAAATTCCCGCACCGTTGGTGAATCCTCGACGACCAGAACCCGAATCATCCGCTCTCCTGACCACCATTCAGATCAATCTGCGGACAACTTCCAGCAGATTGCCCTGGTCAAAACTGCTCTTCACGATGTACGCGTTGGCCCCGACATCAACCCCGCGCTCCCGGTCTTCCCGAGAGTCCAGCGCCGTTACAAGCACAACCGGCAACTGGGCAAGCCTTTTATCCGCCCTGATCCTCGCGGTCAGATCAAAGCCACTCATCCTGGGCATCTCGACATCCGACACCACCAAGTCAAAAGCTTCGGTCGCGAGCACGCTCAAAGCCTCAGCGCCGTCAATCGCTGTCTTCACCTTGTATCCGGCGAATTCAAGGATGTTTTTCAGCAGTGTCCGGGAAGTGATGGAGTCTTCCGCCACGAGGATGGACTTAGGGACTTCCTCAGTCTCATGCGCCGTAGCAGGGGGCGCCGCTTTGACCGCAGACTGCATAAGTTCTGCGACGTTGAGCACAGGCAACACCTTGCCGGTTCCGGCACCGTAGCGCCGGCAATATTGCGCACGCGCGGCAGCTGCTTTCCCAGGCTCTTCACCAAAACTTCTTGCTCGTCGAGAATCTCATCGACGAGGAATCCGATTTGCTCACTCCGCCCAGGCAAGAACAAGCACGGGCACCTTGCGTTTCGGGTCAGTGCTCGGTGTTTCGCTGAGTAATCTCCAGAACGTCGCTTAGACGAACCGCCGAGAGCGGCTCGACCATCGATCTGCGATGGTTTCGCGATTTTCCGCGCTCTTGATTTCGTCCCGCCCCACCCGCAGTACTCTTTGTACATGCCGGGTCGGAAGCACAAACAGACTCTCGCCAACACGCACCAGGATACCTCGAAATCTGGCGAGAGTAAGGGGCAGAATGAGCCGGAAAGTTGTTCCAACTCCCGGTTGAGTTTCAACCGACACCGTCCCGCCAACTTTTTCGGCCTTTTCCCGCACAATGGCCAGCCCAAGCCCCCGCCCTGAGATTTCGGTAATCATTGGACTAGTGGAAACCCCGGATTTGAAGATGAGGCCCGCGGCTTGCTGTTCGTCCATCTTCACGGCGTCTTCTTCGGAGACAAGACCCAACTTAACCGATGCCGCTTGTACTTTCTGGACATCAATGCCCGCACCGTCGTCCGAAACGACGATCTCAACCTTGTCGGCACTTTTGGGAAAGATGGCGATGCGGATGGTTGCCCGCGGCGGTTTCCCTCTTTCTTCCCGCTGCTTTGGAGTTTCGATACCGTGATCAATACAGTTTCGCACCAGGTGAATCAGGGGATCTTTTATTTCCTCCAATATCCGCCGGTCGATCTCGATCTCGCCTCCCACAATATTCAGTTCCGCGTCCTTGCCGCAGTCCCGACTGAGATCACGAACCAGCTTGGGAAAAGATTCGAGCAAGGTGGAAAATGGAAGCATCGATACCCGCTTCATGTCTTCCACAAGATCGTCCACTCTTCGCTCGAATGCACGGCGGTCGTATTCGAGCCGCTTTGCTCAAGGCCTGAGCTTTTGCTTGACTGAATCCAGGGTGTTCTCATTCCGGTCCAGAAAGGCCGAGACCTTCATTAATGTGCGATCGGTGCAAGCGCGTCTCCGTTTGCCGAGTGACTGCGTCCGTTGGACCGAGGTTCTCCGTTAGCCAACGAGGCCAAGGCATGCGCCTGCGGGCCGGATCTTGCGCCATTCTGTTTCCCACGAAATCCAGCGCTTGGCTGATTTCACGCAACTCGGTTACCCGTTGGGCCGCGTTGCCTTCAGCCGGAATCAGTTCTTCGGCTTGGCGAAGAAGCGCGTCGAGCTTGGATGCCGGCACTCTCAGGGTCTCGGATAGCCCCTGCCTCTGGTCCCCTAATCGTCCCGGCTCAAGAGTGTCTTCGGGTTGGAGAATTGTGGGTGGGCGAGAACTTGCACTTCCACCAGTTGCGATGCTGGTGGCCTTGCCTGCGGGACGACGATAGTATTACGGACATCGGAAGCTCCCGGCTGCTGAAGTAGGCGGGACTCATCGACTCGCTGCCGCTTCAGTGCGTTGTTGGCGAGCAATGCGCTCAGGTGTGTCCGACCATTTGATGAAGCTGGTCAAAGAGTTCTGGTGAGAGTGCTACTTCTCGGGTTTTCAGCCGCGCAAATAAGCTCTTCCAGAGACTGGCAGGCGCTTTCGACTTTGACCAGATTGACGGCGCGCGCCGCGCCCTTCAGGCTGTGCGCCTCCCGGAATACTCTCTCAACCATCTCCATTTGTTGTTCAGGCGAGGACGCTTTTTCCAGTTCGATCAAGCCGGAAGAAATGGCAGTGACGTGTTCCTCTGCCTCGACCTTAAAGGTCGCGAGAAGTTTTTTGAGAAGCTCTTTGTCCTTAGGTCCCATATTTTTACTCTCAGGAGGCCCGGGCTGCCATGCTCCGCTCATTGACGTTGACCTTGTACAAGGCCACCATCTCCGCGAGCTTTCGTCCCAGTTCCTGAATGTTCTTTGCAGCAGCTCTCCGTCTGCTTGGTGCTGGCCACGTTTTGCGTGCTCGCCATCTTGATGTTTTCCATCGCCTGCGCCACCTGGTCCATGCCCACCATCTGCTGCTGGCTCGAAGCCGCAATCTGGGTGGCAGCCTGGGCCGCTTCCGAGATGCTCTCCCCGAGTTTCTGCACGGACTCTCCGGCCTGCACCGACTGTTTCACTCCGGCTTCGACAGCTTTGCTGCCCTGCTCGGTCACCATCACGGCGGCATTGGTTGCTTTTTGAATGTCGTTCAGAATGCTTCGTACCTGGACTGTGGCTTGTTTCGATTGTTCCGCCAGATTTCGCACTTCTTGCGCAACCACAGCAAAGCCTTTGCCCTGTTCGCCTGCCTTCGCGGCCTCGATCGAGGCATTCACCGCCAGCAGGTTCGACTGTTCGGCAAGATCATTCACCGAAAGCATGATTTCCCCGATAGTCTGCCCCTGTTCGCTCAAGCGGACGATGCTCTCCGCGATCGATTCCATCTGTTCTCGAATCTGCTTCATCGCGTCGATGGAGTCCGCAGCCGATTTCTTGCCGCTCTCGGACACCTGCGTTGCCCTCTGGGCGCTCTCCGACACAAACTTCGCTTTTTGCGTCGCGAGCTGCGCGGTTTGTTTCACTTCTTCGACGGTTGTTGTGGTTTCGGTGACGGCGGCTGCGGTCTCGGTGGCGGCGGAGGCCACCTGCGTGGTGGTGGCGACGATCTGCTGCGCGGAAGAGGAGAGAATACTGATCGATTCCTGCATCTCTCCAATAATTCGCCGGAGTTTCTCCACCATGACCGCAAAGGCTTTTCCCAGGACGTCCTTGTCCGACTTCGGTTTCACCTCGACGGTAAGATCGCCGTCGGAGATTTTCTCGGCCACGCCGGCCATTTGCCCCAGCGACGCCGTCATCTCCACTGAAACTCGCCGC
Organism: uncultured Acidobacteriaceae bacterium; assembly: GCA_963818235.1. GTDB lineage: Bacteria > Acidobacteriota > Terriglobia > Terriglobales > Acidobacteriaceae > Sulfotelmatobacter. The sequence goes on along the minus strand of CAWFRI010000001.1, from coordinate 2,173,800 downwards.
CAAGACTCCCGACCTCATCTCGCCGGCCGTTGGAAATCACCCTGACCGACAAATCCCCGGAGGCAATCTTCTGCGCCGCTGCCGAAACTTCGCCGAGCGGGACGGCGATATTTCGCGTGAGGAATACGCCGACCAGGCTCAGCAAGCACGAACGCGCACAGGCTCCCTACAATGATCGTCATCTCGGTCCGGTGGGCGCGGGTCTCTTTCTTCCGCGGACCGCTTGGCCAATAATCCAGTTTCTTCTTCCTGCATCTCGCCGACCAGCTTCCGGATGGAGTCCATCGCGTTCTTGCCTTTATCCGTGAGGACCTCCTGCGCCGCCGGTCCGAATCCCTTTGTTCTCCGCAGGTCGATGGTTTCCTGCAGCTCGGCGAACTTGCTGGCAACCAGAGGCTCGATAGCAGCAAGCCGCTGCTGCTGGATAGGGTTATCCGCAGTCAATTCCCGCAGAGATTTTAGTTTTTGATCCACTATCTCACGCGCTCCCTGGTACGGCTCCAGATAGCGGGCCTCGCCGGTGATGACGTAGCCGCGCTGCCCAGTCTCCGCATCCTTCATTCCTGACAGTAGCTCGTCGAGACCCGTTGAGTATCTCATGGGTGTGCCGAACCCACTGCAGCCGAATCGATAAGCTTGATCGTGCTGTCATAAGACACGGCGCCGACAATCGTCAGCGCCACCAAAGCGAGTCCGAAACCGCTCCCAATCTTTTTCCCGATCGACCACCTCATTGCAGTTCTCCCTTTCGCAACCGCGCTTTATGGCGCGGCGTTTACTACCTCGTTCACCAGAATCTTCTCGTCAGAAAGAATTTTCTCCATGTCGATAACCACCAACGGATCTTTCGTAATCCCTTTCAGATACTCCGCGCGGATCCCGGTCAGGGTCGGAAGAGCAGGGTGAAATTCTTCCGGCGTGATGGACCGCACGCCAAGAATGGCATCGGCGAGAATGCCGAGTTCCATGTGATCGGCGTGGACGACAATGACCTTGTTCAGGTCGGTCAGACCTTTTTCAGGCAGATCAAAAAGTTTCTTGATGTTGATGATGGAAAGAATTTGTCCCCGCACATTGACCAGGCCCAGGACAAACGCCGGCGTGCACGGCAGCGGCGTGAATTCGCTGAGCGGATGGATTTCGCGAATATGACTCAGATTCAATGCCGTAGTGCTCAGGCCCCAGGACAAACTCCACAACTTCCAACAACAGGTGAGGAGACGTTGCCTCCGCTTTGCCACCCGCCGCCAGCAGCCGGGCACGCGCGCGAAGAATCTTTCGCTTCTCCTCCGCGCAGGGATTGAGCTTTCCGCTGTCAGAGCAGCTCGGGATTCCTCCAGTCGCCGGTGAAGATTGAGCCAGTCAAACTCGGCTTTGCTTCTCGCATTCGGAGCAGGCTTCGTCCGCGAATCCTTCGTTGTGGCTTCTATGCTCATCGCCTTCCCGACTGCTCCGCGTCAGGCTTGCCACCGCGACGGAACGTTCGCCGCAAGAATTCTTCGGGGGCAATTACGGCCGGGCCACCGCGCCCCGCAACAATTATTTCTCTTAACCGGGCCGCGGAGAGCCCGTCGGATTCCGGCACAATGTCTTCCGGCTCATACTGAGCCAGCAACAGCAGAACATTCTCGAAGTGCTTTTCGGAGTCCTTCACCTTTCCATGCTTCAAGGCCAAATTGCCCAAGGAAAAATGAGCTAGGACAAACTGAGGCTCCGCATACACGGTTTGCTTGAATGCGAAGAGCGCCTCCGGCAGGGAACCTCGTTCCTGCAAAATCGTTGCCCGCAGATAATAGGCGCGAGCAGTCATCTTGTCAGCCGCAATTGCCTTATCACACCAGACAAGCGCTGCCGCCAGTTTCCCTTCATTAGCGTAGGCATGTGCCAGCAGCAGCATGGCTTGCGCGTCATTGCCGTTTTGTGACAAGAGCCTCTCAATGGCTTGCCGGGCGTCTTCGTAACGCCCTAGTTCATAAAGCGCCAAGGCTTGTCGGTAGGAAGTCGCCGGCGGTTCTACGTTTTCTGCATGGGTTTTCGCATGGACCTCATGATCCTCGCCTTGCTGGCTCGCATCGCGGACCGAAGCCTTGGCTGGTTCTGGGTTCTCAAATCTCCGTTCAGGCAGGCGGGAGCCGGGTCCGTTCTCATCGTGCACAACCGAGAGCAAGGTCGCCGACTTGCGCAATTGTGTCGACTTCCGGTACAGGGTGACGTCCCCAAAACTGATAGCGGCGAACTCGGAGAAAAGTTCGTGAGACGTTTCCGTTGGGCTCACGATCAGCCATCCATCTCTCGCCAAGGAGCGGTAGAGCTTCTGGATGACTTTTGCTCTCCCGTCGGGAGTGAAATACATGAGCACATTCCGGCAGAAGATCACATCGGAGCGGGCGGTCAAGTTCGAAAGCGCAGCAACGCCGTCCTCGACCAGGTTAAGCTGGGCAAAGTTCACCATCTTCTTGATGGCTGGGCGAATGGCCCAACGACCTTCCTTCACCGCCTCAAAACATGCGCTTCGAACGCCCGGCGGAACCCCGCGGAAGGACCATTCCCCATAGATTCCCTCAGACGCCTTTTGCAAAGACTTGGAATTCAGGTCGGTCGCCAGAATTTCGACATTCCACTTCTCCAGACCCGCCATCAACATGCTTAGGGTGATCGCGATCGAATAAGGTTCTTCCCCGGTGGCGCAACCCGCGCTCCAGACTCTGATTGACTTGTCCGTACGTTTCCGAATCAACTCCGGCACAATGTTCTTTTCAAAAACTTCCAGGCTACGTTTCTCGCGAAAAAAATAGGTCTCGCCAACCGTGAGGTAGCTGGCCAACACATCCAACTGCTTTACAGTCAAGGTCGGTAATAACAATTCCTGGACATAGCGGTCCAAATCGTGCTGACAACCGCATTCCTCGGCAGCACCGCAGATTGCGCGCTGTAGATCGGGCCAGCGCTCTGGCGGAAAGTGCAGTCCGAGATGACCAGCCACAAGTGTGCTGATCTGCTGAAACTGCGCGTCCGTGAATATTTCGGTCATTCTGTTCCTGCCGCCTTGGCCAGAATCCCATCCAGTTCCTGCTCTTCCGTCTTCGAGAGAAAACGCTCAAGATCGTGAATGAACAAAATGCCTCCTGCCAGCCTGGTAATACCTTTCACGTAGCAGTGTGCGCCCGGTACGATCCTTTCTGTCGCGATAACCTCTTCTGTTCTCCGTTCCACAACTCCGGTGACCGAATCCACCACCAGAGCAACACTCCGTGTAGGGGTGTCCGCTACGATAAGCTGGCCGCTTAAACAGGTTTCCGGCTCCCTCAAGCCGAAACGTCTTCGCATACTCACGACAGGAATGATGTTTCCTTGCAAATCGATCACACCAAGAACAACCTCTGGAGCCTTCGGCAGCGGCGTTACTTCAACCATGCGCACGACTCGCTGAACAGTTGTCAAGCGGAAGGCATACTGCTGTTCATCGAGGACGAAGGCGACTAGTTGATCCAACATAGGGGTTTCGCGCTAGACTCCCTTCCCACAAAGTGGGAGCAGAAGGGCCGGCCAATTCCTGGCAACGCATCCTGTCTCGTCCCATGGCCGCTAGTAACGATTTAATCTGCAATTTGGTTCCGATTCCATTCAATAACGGTCGAGGCATGTCCATTCGTTCAGAGGTTGAGTCCGAGATGGAGGATTTCCCAAAATGGAACCGCCACAAACAACAGCTCGTCTGTACCCAGGATGTCGCCGCAATCGAGTATCGAGCTCCCTACACCCACCTAACTTCCGATGCCGCCCAACCGCCCAGAAAACTGCTCGGTATCACGTGTTTCGTCGCACGCAGCCACCAATGCGAACACGGTTTGGCACATGGCCGAAACCTATTGGGCGAAATCCACCACTACCTGGCCGAAATCAACCGGTGTAAGTTAATCAAAAGAACGGAACTCTTCCCCATTCCCGGGGTTGAATCTAGTAACAGGAGTTCTGGGAGTATTTATGAAAACCAAATTATCTAAAGCGATTCTTACTGCGGTATTGACGAGCGCAATGGCGTTCGGGACTGGCGCTTCCTTGTTGGCGCAGGACCAGTCGATGGACAAGCCCTCGGCGGGCGTGAGCGCACAAGTAGACCAGGGACCGCCAGAGCAGATCGCGCCGCAGTATAACCCGCCGCAATATAACCCGCCGGATCAGAGCACGCCTCAGGACGTCGCGCCTCCACCGCCAGATCCAAATACATATCAGGACCAGGCGCAGTCGCCTCCGCCTTCAATGGCGCCGGATCAACGGCAGTACACGCCCTTGCCTCCGGAGCAATTACATAAGCTGGTAGCTCCGATTGCGTTGTATCCCGATGCGCTCGTGGCGCAGATACTGGCCGCGTCAGAGTATCCAACGCAGATTGTAGTGGCAGACCGGATGGCAAGGGAGAACCCGGGGCTGAAGGGACGGGATTTGGCCGCGGAAGCGGACCAGCAGGATTGGGACCCAAGCGTGAAGGCTCTTGTGGAGTTTCCCTCCGTGCTGGCGAACTTGGACAGGGATTTGTCGTGGACCTCTGAGCTGGGCCAGGCCTATCAGAACCAGCAAGATGATGTGATGCAGGCGGTGCAGTATATGCGGCACAAAGCTTACGACGCCGGCAATCTCAGGAGTACGCCCCAAGAGCGTGTGTACGCGCAGGGGTCGGATGTAGACATCCAGCCGGCTGATCCGAATGTAGTGTATGTGCCCACTTACAACCCAGCGTATGTGTACGGATATCCCGTAGGCCTCTGGCCTGGGTTCTATCCGTGGTGGGGCGTTGGATTTGGCGGCCCATACATTTCGTTCGGCTTGGGCTTTCCGGTCTGGCCATTCTTCGGCTTCGGCTGGGGATGGCATGGATGGGGCATCGGCTGGGGCTTCCACGGTGGAGTCTTCTTCGGCGGGCACCCTTGGGCTTTCCGCGGTCGAGGATTTTATAACCACGCCGCGTTCATGCACGGAAATTATCGAGGATTCTCTTCCGCGCGTGGCGGTTTCGGAGCCCACGGGTTCGCGGGTCGCGGTGGATTTGGCTCAGCCGCAGGTCACGGATACGCAGGCGCATCTCGAGGCTACACGGGAGCGTCCCATGACTTCGCCGGCAGCAATCGCGGGGCAGCCGTTAACCGGGGCACAGTAGGAAACCGAAGCTACACCGGCAGCCGGGGATTCTCCGGCGGCGAACGCGGTTTCGCGGGACGCGGATCAATTGCGCCGCGAGCTGGTGGCTTCAGCGGCAGCCGTTCTGGCGGGTCGCGCGGATTCTCTTCGCATGGAAGCTTCGGCGGTTCGCACGGTGGCGGACACTCAGGCGGTAGTGGACATGCCAGCGGTGGACACAGCAGCGGCGGAGGTCACAGTGGCGGCGGACACGGCGGTAGGCGCTGAGTACTTCGTATAGCCGTCACCGTTCCGGCCCCAAATCGAAGACCCCGCTCTCACGAGCGGGGTCTCTGTCTCGGTAGCTTATATTTTTCTTGCTTCACCCAGGTTTCTGTGTCAACAAAATGTACGCGCCCGACTGCAAAGACTTTTGTTAGCGATGGATCAATGTGCTCTTGGCCGAGCTCTTGCGTGTAATCCACTAAATACTTCTTAAATCGATGAAGGATGCCCAGTTGCGAAGGTTAGACTTCTTCGGGACATACTTCAGGCACGCTATTGACCCTTGCCCCTACCACACTCGCGACAGAGATCCGCAGGTAGTCCTTTGCCTTCTTCCACGGTCAAAATGCGGTCCACAGCGGATAGCTTGAGTTGTTCCACCGCCCCGCTGGGCCAATGAATCTCGACCTGATCGACCGTGGCCACGTCGCCCAATCCGAAGTGCACGCGGAAGTCGTTGGACGACAGATAGCTGCCGCCGCTAAGCACGTCGCCGCGCTGGCGTATGCCACCAGCGGTCAAGTATACGGTGGCGCCGACGGCGTCGCGCGGGCTCTTGGGTCCGCCGATGAGCTTCAGTTCCACCCAGTGATGGTGATCCGGATTCACATTGCGGAGCAGCACTGGAACCTGATCGACATTGTTGATGACGACATCGATCTTGCCATTGTTGAACAGATCACCGAAGGCGGCTCCGCGGCCGACGCTGACAACGGCAAGCCCGGTTCCCTCGACAGCGGGCATCAGCTCGAACTTCCCATTCTTCAGGTTGTGAAACAGCAGCGGGCGCTGCGCGTAGGACGTGCCCCAGGCTTCTTTGTCCACTTGCGGGTAGGTATGGCCGTTCACAAGTAAGAGATCTTTCCAGCCGTCATTGTCATAGTCGAGAAATCCATCGCCAAACCCAACGAAGGGAATGGTCGGCGTCGCGACACCGACCTTGTAGCTAACGTCGTTGAAATTTCCTGTCCCATCATTTTGGAAGACGACCTTGTAGTCATCAGAGAACGTGGTGGTCACGAGATCCAGGTGCCCATTGTTCTCGTAATCGCCTGCGGCGATGCCCATGTTTGCCATTTCTCGGCCGTCTCCGTTTAAGGCGAAACCGCTGGCATAACTCTGGTCCTGAAACGTACCATTCCCTTTGTTGATGTAGAGATAGTTCGGAGTGGAGTCATCAGCGACAACGAGATCGGGCTTGCCGTCATTGTTCACATCGACGAACAGGGCACCAAGACCATAATAGCGATCAGGGTTACTAACTCCGAGTTTCTCACTTACATCGGTGAAAGTTCCATCGCCGTTGTTATGGAAAAGATGGTCGAGTTCTCCACGAATTCCCTGCGGGCCGCACATCACGGGCACGCCGCGGAATTGGCAAGAACTGTAGTGCACGGCTTTAGAGCCCGACACTGGCGGCTGTTTAACATCGTATTCGAGATAACCCGCGACGAAGAGATCCAGTCGCCCATCGCCGTCGTAGTCGCCAAAGGTCGCGCCGGTCGACCATGCGCCGAGGGCTACGCCAGCTTTCTCCGCTACGTCGGTGAAGGTGCCGTCGTGATTGTTGTGATAGAGACGGTTCTTGCCGTAGTTAGTAACATAGAGGTCGGGCCAGCCATCGTTGTCATAATCTGCGACAACAGCACCATAGCCCCACCGGTCATTGGTTACACCGGCTATGGCAGCTACATCGGTGAATGTCCCGTCGTGGTTATTGTGGAAAAGGGCCGCATGGGGCGGAGTTACCTTGCCGTCCAGCGCGTCATAAGTTGTGCCGTTCACCATGTAGATGTCGAGCCAGCCATCGTTATCGTAATCAAGCAGCGCAACGCCGGCGCCGTTGGCTTCCAGGATGAAGCGCTTTTCGGGAGTGCCGGCCGTGTGATGCCAAGTGGTGAGGCCCGCCTGCTCGGCGGCATTCAAGAAGATTACCGGGCCGGTCTTGACGAAACCACCAGCCGTAATCGGACGATGCTCTTTGTCGAATTCCGCTTGGTGAACTCCGCCGGTGGCCACGCCAGCATGCGAGGTTGCTTCCTGCGGCACGGACGAGTTTGTAGCGCTCGCAGGAGTCTGCGCTGGCAACATCGTTGTGAGCAACAACATGCCGACTGATAACACCGCTCTGAGCGCCGAGGTGATCCGAACACTTAGTCCGCGTATCAATTTTTCTTGCAGCATGAAGTGAAAATCGAATTCCGCACGCCAAACTCCGCAAGCTAGGGAAGATCGGCTGTAGCCGGAATTGTTTCCTGCTGCGGCAATTGATCGCGCCGCCGGGTCTGTGCTTGCAACTTGCTCTCCCGCCGCTGATCCCGCGCCGTCTTCATTTTACGAAAAGTAGCGAGTGCTTCTCCGGCTTCCTGCGTGCGGTGGAGGTTGCGATACAGCGTCGCGAGTTGATACCACGACATAATCCTGAGTTCCTCTGTCCCCTGCGGGTTGGTTGCGAGCTTGAAGTGCTCGATGGCCAGGTCATCTTTGCCCAAAGCCGCGTTGCCTTTTCCCAGATAGTAGTGCGCATCGCTGATTGTCGGATCGAGAGTGAGTGCCCGCTCCAGCAGCGGGACGCCGCTGGCCGCGTCATCGCGAGTTACGCGCAGACTGCCCAGTTTGTAGAGGGCCACGGCATTGGCGGTGTCGTTCTTGATCTCCTCGGAATAGGCGTCGTCGGCGTCTTGCAAGTTACCCGCCGTCCAACAAGCATCGCCAAGTTCCTCGTTCAGCCCCGGTTCATGCGGGGCCGTGCGCAGAGCGAGGCGAAACTCGCTGATCGCGTCGTCCGTGCGAAACGCTTCGGCATCGGCCTGACCAAGTACCTCATGGACGCGCCAAGAGTCAGGACTAAGCTTGAACATCGCCGCGTAGCTTGCTTTGGAAATCAGTAAGTGAGCCCTGGCTCGATGGTAAAGAATATCCAGGTTGGTAGGATCGAGCGCGGCCGCTTTGTCGAGCGCAGCTGCGGCGGCATCGGCGTGATTCTGCGCTAACTCCACTACACCAAACCACATCCAGCCAGACGCGTTTTTTGGTTCAAGCCGCGTCTCGCTCACCAGATCATCATGTGCCGCGGAGAGACGGTTGAGCTTGTAATTCACGATGCCAGTGAATAACCGGACGCCGTGCAGGCCGGGTTGCAGAGACGACGCCTTGTGCAGGGCGGTAAGTGACTCGTCCAATTGGCCGGCGGACTGAAACGCGAGGCCCAGGTTGAAATAGCCTTCCGCCGAGCCGGGCTGTAGCCGAAGGAACTCCTGAAAATCGTGAATGGCATCGGTGGCATTGCCTTTTCGGAGGGCCTCGTTTCCCCGCTCGAACCAGGCCTTCGCATCGCCGTCCTGCGCAATTCCAAGCTGGCAGCAGAGGATCAAAACCAGCGCAATCGTCAGCACCCTAGATGAAGGACCGAACACAACCATAAGCATATCCGATCCGAGAAAAGAAGAGGCCAGGGAGTAGCTGCGTCACAAAGCGATCGAGACTACCACAGCTTCAGGGATCGCCCGGCAGCCATCGTTACTGCCTGCCGGGCGAGCGCCCCCTCATTGCTAGAAAGTAAGCCGAAGCACGAACTGGCCGTTTCTCGGCCCCAAGAGCGTAGTGCCGACCTGGCCAAAGTTGGTGTCCTGAACGCCGGAATCGGGTTTGTTGAACACGTGCCGGTTGAAGACGTTGAAAAACTCTCCCCGGAACTCCGCCTTCACCCGTTCCGTGACCGCGAAGGTCTTGGCCAGGCTCATATCCTCGTCATAAAAGGGGAATGAACGTATGTCCGCGGAGTTCCGCGGCATATTCCCGAAGACATAAGGAACGTCAACTCCGGGATTAGGGTTAGGATCCGCAAAAGCGCCGCAGTTCCAGTAGCCGGTCGTGCATGCTCCCGAAGTCGGGTCGTATCCCGTCGTACCGCTGTTATTGAACAACAGAGCATTGAATGAGCCTGGGCGCCGCACGGCTTGACCCGGCACGCGGTTCGGACGAATGCCATTGTCGAAGCCGGGAATGCCGTTGGCGCCGAAGAAGCTGATGGGCTGTCCGCTGAGGTATCGATTCACGCCGCTAATTCTCCAGCCGCCGATGATCGCGTTTACCGGCCTGGGAGTGCCTGCAAGGAAACGCTTGCCACGGCCAACCGGCAGTTCATAAATATAGCTCGCAACGAAATTGTTGGGAACGTCCTGGTTGCTTACCGCCTTTTCAGCTCTCAGGTCGTAGGGATTCTGGGTTCCACCCTGGCTTTGCAAGGTGCTGTAGAAAGGTTGAATACTGTCCGCGTCGGTGATCGTCTTCGAAAAAGTGTACGAGACCAGCACGTTTAGACCATTGTGGAAGCGCCGTTCCAGCTTGGCTACCAGTGCGTCGTAACTGGACTGCCCAACGTTCTGTAGGTAGCTGTCCTCATTGATGTAGCCTACCTGCGGGAACGGGCGGAGCGCTTGTTCCACCGGCTCGCTGATTCCATAAGTACAGCCAGATGCGCAGGAGAAGCCGGGATAGGGCTGAATCGGAGGCGAACTGAAGCCGTTGGGACAGGGTGCGACGGCCCACCACAAGAGACAGGTGCCCATACTCAGATCGCTCTGCGGGATGTCGTTCGGATAGTTAAGCAATCCATGCAACCGCGTAGCATGGTTGCCGATGTATCCCAGCGAGAAAAATAGGTCCGGCCGCAGTTGAACTTGATTCTCCAGATTCCACGATCCCACCATCGCCGGACGCCCGAAGCTCGGCGCTATGTAGTCCACGCCTTGGCCATTCGACTGGGTAGGATCAAGATCTGGAGTGGTCGGCAGCAGGGGAAGCCCCGCGTCAACGTGTGGGCCGGAAAGAGGGTCTCCGGTGAACAGGGTTTGGTTTGCCGTGAACCCTTGCAGCGTTCCCTGCCCGAAGTCAGCGTAGACAAGCGGCCCGTAGTAGAAACCTGCACTGCCGCGAAGAACATAGTTATGCATGAAGGAGGGCGACCAGGCAAATCCGACGCGGGGCTCGAAGTCCTTGTAATAGGTTTGAGCCCAGGTTTCCCCGACGTTTCCGTTGCGGCCGGATCCGTTTCCAGCGAAGACCAACGCTCCAGGAAAGCCGCTCGCCCCCGGATTGGGAGTGGTTGGGCTGAAGATGGCGGTGTCGCCGTCCGCTTCATGGCGCGGGGTGTCAAAACTCCAGCGCAGTCCGAGATTGAGGGTGAGGTTTGTTTTCACCTTCCAGTTGTCCTGCACAAAAAGCGCCGCCGTGTGAGTAATCCAGCGCGGGGCGTGAATCTGATTCAGGGCGTTTGCGGTACCCGACTGACCCAGGAGGAATGCGGCGAAGGCGTTGCCGTCACGTCCCCAGTATGTGGTATCCGATGCAGTTTGGTTCGGCCAGAAGGTGAAGCATCCGGAGGTGCCGCTACAGGTGCCTCCGATTTTGCTGACGAAAGAAAATTGGTGATATTGCACCTCCCCTCCGAAATCGAGGCTGTGTGCGCCATGCTGCCAGTGAACGATGTCGTTCAGCGCAATCGTATTGTCCACATCCTGGGCGTCGTCGTTCTCGCCGAAGTTCGGATAGGGGCTGCTGTTGAACACAAATCCCGGAAAGACCGGACCGGAGCCGTTGGCGATTCCCAACTTACTATCCCAGTCGGTTCCGATGCGCGCCGCCGCCGACAGATTGTAGTTGTTGGAGCGGTTGCTGCCGAAGGTCAAAGAATTGACCACCGCCGGGGAGAGGATCCAATCCCATCCCGCGCGGGCCAGCTTGCCGTACTGATCTACTGCGCCGCCGCCGGCCGAGGTGAGCGGTGGAGGAAGATTGGCGCCCACGCCATGGTCGGCGTTTTCGCGGTCGCTGAAGAATCCCCATATCTTGTGTTTCTGCCCAATATTTTGGTCGATCCGGACGCTGAAGACCGTCTGTGCGATGCTGTCGGTCGTACTGTAGACATAATTGTTGGTCGCACCAACCAGATTCGGGCTTGGCATGTACTGCAGCACTGCCTTCGCTACCTGGCTTTCGCGGCTGATGGGGATCTGGTTGTTAGGGAACGCAACTGTGTTGCAATCGTTGGCCTCTTGCGCGGGATCGAATATCTCTCCGAAATATAGCGGTACCGTGTTGCCGCATCCGCCGTAAGCTTGTGCTCCATTGTTAAGGATGGGGCCGCCAAGCGTCGACGAAAAATCGAAGTATTGCCCGTTGCTGCCGAGTTCGGCAGGGGTTGGAATATTCGAGGTAACCGAGGCGCCGGTATGATAGAGCAACTGCTCGAAGCTGAATAGAAAGAAAGTCTTGTCGTGCCCGTCATACAGACCCGGTATCCGCAGCGGGCCGCCCAATGAGACGCCATAGTTATTTTTTGTGTCGGGTGGGCGCTTGAGCAACTCGCTCTCCGTAGGATTGAGCGCCAGGTAGCCGTTGTTGAACCAGTTGTTGCCGTCCAGCACGGCATTCTTGTAGAAATCGAAGCCCGTTCCGTGATACTCGTTGGTTCCGGACCGGGTTTTGTAATTGGCCAGCCCGCCGGTGGTTCTGCCGAATTCCGCCGACATTCCGGAAATATCAACATGGAACTCCTGAATCGATTCCACTGAAGGCGCGATAATGTCAAACGAGCCCGACCCATTCTCCTGCCGGTTGGTGGTGATGCCATCCACCAGGTAGTCCGTGCCTTCCGTCTGGCCACCGGCGATCTTGGTCATTTGGAAGCTGGACCCGCCCGAAGATGTTCCGGGACCGACTGCGCCCGGCACCAAAAACTCCAGCGTGGAGATCGATCGCAGGTTGCCGGTCACCGCCAGCGGAAGATCGTAGACCTGGTCCTTGGTGATATTGGAGTCAATCTCCGAACTCTCTGTTTCCAACGTCAACGTATCGGCCGTCACGCTGATCGTCTCCGACACCGCACCCACCGCGAGCACAATGTCCTGCCCAACATGCGAGGCCACAGTCACGACCACACCCGAGTAGATCGCAGTCTTGAAGCCGGCCGAGGGCTCCGCCGTCATTTGGTAGGTGCCGGTGCGAACAGAGGGGAGGACGTAGTATCCCGTGGCGGAGCTGGCGGTTTTGTAAGTGGTGCCAGTGCTGGTTTCCTTCGCGGTAATCTTGACATCCCTGACCGCGCTTCCGGAAGGATCGGTAACGACGCCGCTGATCGACCCCGTGTCCAATTGCGCAAGAGCAGGCAGCACAGTGATCAGGAGGGCGAATAGCGCCACTCCCACTACCCGGACCGACGAACCCCGGACTGGCCAACAAAGGAGTCCACGAATGCACGGATGCACCGCATGCGTCATAAAGTTTCTCCATAAAGCCGCAAGCATCGAGATGCCGGGCTGAGTTTAACTCACTTCAATCCCACCAGTAATCGTTTTCTATAAAGCCCGCTGTATTCAACGCGCAGGCGATCCAGCAACCCTACGTTCGCTCTTGGTCACGTGCAGGTCGTTTCCCGAACCATCTTCCGAACCAGGATCGGTGGTTGAAGTTCCGATCACAGGCCAATCATTGGTCCAGGTCAGCGACCTCACAAATAAATAGTCCAGTCCGTTCTGCGACAGCATCAGCGCATGAAACACGATCAGATCGCCGCCCGTTGGATCGATGTACGCCGTTTGCCCGCCCGGCCCCGTCCACGTGGCGTCGCCCTGCAACAGGATCGTTCCGCCCCCGGTGGCCATATCGACTCCGCCCTCGTCGGTAAATGGGCCATTGGGGCTGGTTCCGCGACCCACGACGATCTTGTAGTCGCTCTGAGCTGGATTCGCTTCGCAGCAGTAGTCCCACGAAACGAACAAATAGTAAAAGCCGTTTTCGTAAACCAGAGAGGAACCCTCGATCGGATCGTTGGGAACATCGGAGGCGCGCTCGGCCAGATGGTAGGTCGCTGAGCCGGACTGAATTTGCCCGGTTGCTGGATCGATCTGTTGCTGGTAGATTCCGGTCCAAAAACTTCCATAATTCAGCCAGACCAAACCGCTTGCATCGATCAGGATGTTGGGATCAATAGCGTTGAAGTTATCGGCAGTGGAGGACTGCAAAATAAGGCCCTGATCCACCCAGTTGTAATTCGGGTCGGTCGAATCCAGAGTGGTGTTGGTTACAAGTCCGATCGCCGAGACATTCGACCCAAAAGAGGAAACGGCATAATACACGTGATAAGAGCTGTTGAAGTAGGACACGTCGGGCGCCCAGATTTCAGTAGCCTGTGGAACGGCCCTAGAAATCCACGATGGCAAGGTGCTGAAGATATAGCCGCAGCCGGTCCAGGCGATCTTGTTCGTGGAACAGCGAATGGGAATAAATCCGCCTTGACTCGAAGAGCCATCGGTGGAGAAGAGGTAGTACGTCGATCCCTGGCGAATGATGCTTGGATCGTGTACCGGCGAGGTGTCGCCCGTAAATTCGTAATTGGTCAATGGACCTACGCCCGCTATGACAACACTGAGACTGGCGTTGGCCGTGGCTCCTGAAGAATCTGTGACCGTGACTGTGAAATTAAAGGTTCCAACCGCAGTGGGCATACCGGCCAAAACTCCGCCGCTCGCGAGACTGAAACCTCCCGGCAGCTCGCCGGCAGATACTCTCCAGGCGTACCCAGCCCCAGTCCCACCCGTTGCGGTCAGCGTTGCTGAGTACACCACATTGACTGTTCCACCTGCCAGAGAGGTCGCGGTGATTGTTAACGGAGTTGCGCCGAAGGAAGCCGGGGATCCGCCGCTGCCGCAACTTTGAAGCAGGGAAAGGGCTACCGTAAAACGAAACACAAACCAACAATTCTGGACGAGGGCGGACAAAAACCGGCTGCGGTGAATGTGGACCACGGGGAACTGGCCAGTATGCATGAGATGCCCGGGTTCGGACGGGGACTCCGAGTAAACGTTTGCTTCCGACCGCCGGACCGAATTTGATGCTCTGCCATCCTTATTTTCCAGTAACACACGGTATACATACGGTAAGCTACTGTTCGCCAGCCTAATCTAAATCCTTTCTGTGCAATGACATAGATTAAGCCCCAAACAGGTGCGCAGCACTACCTCGCTCATGAATCGGGAGGTCTGAGGAAGTTGCGGAATTTCATTCTTACGCGTGCATTCGAGCGAGGTGGCAAGCTAACTTCCAGGTTGTGGTCATAATCAGCTCTACCAGAAGTAAGCAGCAACCACGTGAGGCGGGCTGGCGCCGGCATCGATGACCGATGTCTGCACAACAACTTGCATGTTTTTCTTCTCCCATCCCGGAGGTGCCGTCCGGGCTAGCTCGGATAAATATTCAGGGGCGGACACAAACTGCGCCGCTGCATCGGTGCCAGGCGCGGTAATTCCTGCCACACTGACTACCGAATGTCCCGTCTTGGAATCCAGCAATCGGGTGACGACTCCAAAGTCCGTGACCACCTCCCCGTGTAGCCCCAGACGGCAGAACCACTTCTTGTCCGGAGAGGTTCGGTCATGGATCCACAGGACGCCGTCCCTCTCTTCAAATACGTAACGCAGGTCGGATGTCATTTCCATCGTCCAGCGGTTGCTGTACGCTCCAATCAGCACCGCGGGAGAACCGCGAAGCTCGTCAAATGACGATTCGTTGCCAATCCTAATTTGGCTTGGCTTGCCGATCCGGCCTAACGCCTCGGAAATTCGAAAGCCAGCGTAAACATCGCCTGAAACCAGACCGAAATCAGGGAACGTGACCATGTCTTTCCACAGGATTTTGTCATCTGGATCCAAAGGAATCGGTTGGTTAAACCTCTCGACTTGTGTCTGGAAAGTTCCGGGATGGGACTTAGCATAGTTGTCGTATAGCGAGGGTGACGGACGATAGAAAATAGGCTTCGGAAGACAAATAAGGACGGGTTGCGAAGTCGAAAACACGGGGGCCCAGAATTGCTGCAAGGGTAAAGGTCGCGCTACTTTGCGGAGGATGAAGGGAGCGACCAACACCACGACTAGCAGCAGGTTAATAGCAAGCGCTGTCCAAGCCAGACGTTTCCATTTCCTGTCGGGCTCACTTACCGGCGCAAAAGGCCGCGGCGGAGCCTCAACCGGCAACTCGACAGACATGTGCTGAAATTCGGGAACGTAGGTTCCTACGGGAAGGTCGATGCGTACGTTGGAGGCTTTGGAAAACTCATGATAATACTGTTCAAGCCGCCTCCGTACCTCGCCAGCCTGCACCCGGACCACCGGGTCATCTCCGGTCGCGTAGTCGGCGGGACGGTGGAACAAATCGGCTCCAATACTTCGTTCCTTCAACAGTTCGTCATGCCCGTCAAGCCTATGTTGGACCACGTAGGAGAGAAATTGCTTGCTGCGGCTGCTGTTCCGAAAGGGCGGGCTTGCCAGGATGTTATCCAGCTCCAGGAGAATGGCGGACTTGTCTATTTCCTCGGCGATGGGCGGATGTCGCTTGGGGGGGGCCGCACTCGCAACCGACTCGGATGGTACCGCCATCAATCCACCTCTACTATTTAATACAAACTTATTATTACAAGCTTGGTCTATCACGGCGGCCCGCGATTGTCATCCCACAAAACGCTTACCTGTTCACTCACGCTGAGCGGCGTTAAGGGCTGCCCGACGAAAGTCCCACCTATGTCGTTGTATGTAAAGCCAATTTACTGTAAGACACCGTGTGCTACTCGTTTTCGACGGCGTGAAAATCATAGACAGACTGATGAAGATTAGCAAATGTTTGCTGCGGCTCCTTGTTTCGCTCTGAGAGGAGAATATGGATCTCCGGGAAATCGCGAGGCGCGCACGAGTTTCGACGGCAACGGCATCGCGCGCCATCAATCGCGTGCCCACCGTGGATCCTCAGTTATCCCGGCGCGTCTGGAAAGTAGTCGATGAGCTAGGCTACTACCCTAACACTCAGGCCAGGGCGCTGGTCTCCGGAAGAAGCAGAATCTTCGGTCTTATCGTCTCCGAAATCACTAATCCATTCTTCCCGGAGATCGTTCAAGCATTCGAGAAGATTGCGGTCGAGCACGGATACGAGATTCTCCTGACCTCGACGGTCCACGACCCCAGGCTGATGGCGAGTTCCGTGCGACGCATGATTGAACGCCGCGTCGACGGCGTAGCAATAATGACCTTCGGGATGGAGGAGTTGCTGCTCGAAGATCTTAAATCGCGCCGAGTCCCGCTGGTCTTCATCGATGTCGGCCCGGCTCTTCCCCGGATCAGCAATATACGCATCGACTACCTGCATGGTATTCGTCAGGCAGTCCAGCATCTGGCCGCCTTGCGTCACAAGCGAATCGCATTCGTTGCCGGCCCACTGAACCTTAAATCAGCCGTCGCGCGAAGGAATGCCTTTCTACAGTCGATGCAGGAAATTGGGCTTGCGTCCGACCCCCTCTTGATCGTGGAGGGAAATCACACAACCGAAGGAGGCGTGGCGGCCGCCGGACAAATCTTGAACTCTCCGAATAGACCCACGGCAATCCTCTGCTCGAACGACTTGACCGCCATTGGAGTGATGAAGAGAAGCTATGAGGAGGGGGTGGTCATTCCGCGCGACTTGTCGCTGATCGGCTTTGACGACGTGCGACTGGCGCAATACATGCTGCCTCCACTTACCACGGTGCAGATGTCGCAAACCGATCTGGCAATGCTGGCCTTCAAGGCGCTGCTTGCCGAAGTGGGACGAGAGAAACCTTTGTCGAATGGGACCGAATTCATGTTGCAGACCAACTTATTGCTTAGAAAATCAACCGCCATGTCGCCAAACTGAGCGATCTGGTAGTCAGCTAAAAGTCGTTGCGCTTCCGGGAGGAAGTTGACCTTGGAAACAGGAACGGCAGTTTGGTTCGTCTTTATAACGATGCTCGCGGCGATGTTCTCCGCTTCAGCCGATTACGCCCAACAATCAACCCCGGCTGTGCCGCAGGTCATTGGCGTCGCCGGGGATGTCGCAGGAACACACGACCCGTCGATCATCAAAGACGGCAGCAGTTGGTATTTGTTTGCAACCGCGACCGAGCCCAAGCGAGATGGCGAACTGCCGGTTCGTTGCTCCCAGGACTTGCATCACTGGAGCAAATGCGGCTATATCTTGCCGGGCATTCCCCAATGGATTCAGAAGGAAAGTTCCGAAACAAAGGAACTTTGGGCGCCCGATATTTCTTATTTCGATGGTCAATACCATCTTTATTATGCCTTCTCCGCATTCGGCAAGAACACCTCGGGTATCGCCCTGCTCACTAACAAAACCCTGGATCCGAAAGACCCGCAATTTCATTGGGTGGATCAGGGACTGGTCCTGCAATCCAAAGTGGACGACGATTTCAACGCAATTGATCCAAACTTGGTCTTGGACGAAAGCGGTCAGGCGTGGTTGGCATTTGGCAGTTTCTGGAGCGGGATCAAGATGCGGAAGCTTGATCGCAAAACCGGCAAGCTCTCCACGGAAGATACCCGTCTTTATTCCTTGGCAAGCCGGGAACGTCCCGACAATGCTCCCCCTGCGCCTCCAGGTTTGCCGCCTAACTGGCAAGCGATTGAGGCTCCCTTTATCGTTCAGCATGGCAACTACTACTATCTTTTCGTTTCCTTCGACCTGTGCTGCCGTGGCACCAAGAGTACTTACAAGACCATGGTAGGCCGTTCGCGAAGCGTGACCGGACCTTACCTGGATAAGAACGGGAAACCAATGATGGAGGGCGGAGGAAGCCCGCTGCTGGTTGGCAACAGTCGCTGGTTGGGACCAGGTGGAGAGTCGATCCTGATGCGGCAGGATGGAGACATCATTGTTTTTCACGCTTATGACGCTGCCACGGGAAGGCCCTCTCTACAGATTTCTACGCTGACCTGGAATGATGGATGGCCATCGGCGGCTCTGGGTGGAAATTAGTGATCGGTGACGGTCGAAACAATTCGCCGAACCAGCTCGTCCCGCAGCTCAAAGATTGTTTTCGCACTGAACACCCGCTCATACTTGGCCCACAGCAGTCTCACAGATTCAGCGCACTTCTCGCATACAAGTCTAAACCGAATCAGCAGCAATCACACCTCGAGAAAAACGCAACGAATTCGAATTCATCCTGTCGCCATATTTTCTGCATTGTGAATAATTGGAAGCGTTCGTTGGCACTTCCCACAGCCGTTTCTGGACCACGACACAGGCATCGGCCGGAGGCGGAGTCGCCGGTCGGTGAGCGTCATGGCATAACGCCACTCGCGCGCTGCCTGCTACCATTGCCCCATGTTTAATTTTGGGAAACCGAAAACAGCTGGCGACTGGATAGTTCACATCGCGGGGGCCGTCGTTGCGTTGTTTCTTGTTTGGTGGATGCTTCGGATGTTCGTACTGTAAGTGCTCAAAACCCCTGGGCCATCGTCGGTGAGCCATCGGGATGTATCGACAACTTAGATGGGGGAGCGGATTTCTGAACTTCATTTCGATGGATCCAATTCCTTCAGCGCCGCACGGGCTTCTGCCAAGTTCGGATCAAGGCTGCAAGCTTTCCGATACGAGATCAAGGCTTCCGGCACGCGTCCTGCCAAGCGCTGCAGATTCCCCAGTTGAAGGTAAAGCTTTGCGTCCGGACGCTGGGCCGCCGCACGGGATAGCGCAGCGATCGCGTCCTCCAACGACGGCATCTTCTCTTCTTTATCGATTCGGGCAAGGCCGTTCCGGGCGTCCTGATCGGCAGGATCAACCTTCAGACATTCGTTGTAATAATTTCGCGCGAGAGCAAATTCACGCAACACTCGATACACCCCTGCCAGATTGATCAATGCTCTCTTCTTCAAGAACTTGCTCTCCGTCACCCGCAATGCCGTCTGATATTGCTGGATCGCTTCCTGGAGATTTCCTTGAGTCTCCCGGCAAAAGCCGAGGTCGATATGTCCGAGAGTATCTTTTGGATAAATGCGCACGGCATTCTGGAAATGAAGCAGGGCTTCTTGGGCGCACTTTTGCCCAGTCGTCCTGAATGCCTCCTCCAGCAGCGCCGTCCCCACAATGTCCTCCCCCACATAATTGTCGGGAGTTACTTGTAAAGAGTGCGTGAATAGTGCGTAGCTGCTTTCCCAGTTTCGCAGCTGCATCCGGGTCAGAAAACATAGTACGAGGAGAACCGCGCAGGCTGCCGCCGCGCTCCGCCGTATCCCGATTCGCTTCATCTGCGCCAAGTCCGCGAGTCCCCAGACGGCAGCTATGAAGATTCCCACATAAGGCAGGTAGGCATATCGATCAGCCATCCCCTGGTCGCCCACCTGAACGATCCCGATCATCGGCACCAAGGTTCCCAGGAACCACAACCACCCGATTAAGAAATAAGGTCGCGAATGCCGTCCTCGCCACACGAGAATGCTGATGGCAGCCAGGAATGCCAGGCACAAAACCGTCTGCCAGATCGCCAGTCGCGAGCCTTGTGGCGCGTAGAAAACCGATAGGTGCACCGGCCAGACAACTTTCCACAAATACATCACATAGGAAAAAATGGCATTCACCACGCGATCTCTCAGCGGAAAAGCCTCCATTGTCTTCATGGCCACATGGTGCTGCGCAATCACCGTCACAATGCAACTGGCGGCACTGAGCGCAAACAGCGGCAGCTTTTCTGTGAGCAATCGAAGTGGAGGAAACTGAGGCAAAGCAAGCGTCTGCGAAGGTGATTGCCCGTCCTTTATCCCTTGCAGCCTGATCCGTTGCAACGGCCAGTAATCCAGCAACAGCAGAATGAACGGAAACGTGACAGCCATTGGTTTGGCCGCAAGCGCCAGCGCAAACAGCGCGTCCACGCCCAAGTGCCGGCCCATGCCAGGCTTTCGCGTATACCAGAGATATGCCCAGAGTGCGAGCAGCAGAAACAACATGCATAGCACGGTTTTTCGCTCAGCGACCCAGGCCACGCTTTCAACATTCACCGGGTGCAACCCAAACAGCAGAGCTACGATCAGGCTGCGCCCAATTTTGCCTGTCATGCGCGACAGCAACAGAAACAAAATCACCGCGTTGATGGCGTGGAGCAACAGGCTGGTGAAGTGGTGCCCTCCCGCATCGAGGCCGAAGAGTTCACAATCGAGAGCGTGCGACATCCAGGTCAGCGGATGCCAGTTCGAGAACTGCGTGGAAGTTAGCGCCCAGCGGAAGGTGTCGAGCGTGAGCCCTTGCTGAACCTGCTGGTTCTGGCTGACGTAATCTACATCGTCATAAATAACGAAGGGATGGCTCAATACCGGAAAATACGCGGCGAAAACTACAACTGTCAGGAGCAGACAGAGCGCCCAAGTACGCCACTGATCTCCTTGTTCGTAGCGCCATGCAGCGTCGGCGGTTTTGCGGCGCACAGGCCGTGACCCGGGCGACGCCTTGCGTGAGATTGTTTTCTTAGGCATTGCGCCGGTGAGAATTGCCAAGAGCGTGGCCCTGATTCAGCCCTGAACTCTAATCCAATGTAATGGAAATCTGGCGACTGCGTCAGCAACTACCTGGCACAATCCGGCGGGGCGCCGTGAAGTTCTCTGGGTTCACTCTGTTTTGAGATGTTACGGCAAAGCCCCGGAGAAGACTGGCGGAGCCGCCGACTCATTGAGGAGTATTTTAGTGTAACCAAGATGTAACGACAGTTGGTTTTTCAGGCCGATCATGTCCCAAACGTCTAGGCGTTTGCAATCCGTCGCGCGTGATGACGATTGCTTCCCAGATGCCGGCTTCGGGCCCGCCTGGGTCAACTTCCGGATGCCCATTATTCGAACAATCGCCGAATACCACTCGGAGTCCGATATTCCGACTGCATCACCATGGGATGGTTTCGTTTTCCCAGCGCGTGAACGTGCCGGTAGGACCATCCGGGCCAAGCAGAGCAACGCGCACCACCTCGCGAGAGCCATCTTCGACAGAGGCCGTGCCCTCATATCCGTTGAGGTTCGTCTTGGTGAAACCCGGAGTCACCAAGTTGACCTTGATACCAGTCGACTCCAGCTCGATCATCATGGCCAGCGTTATCGCATTGAGAGCCGTCTTGGACGCAGGATAAACGGGACTGAACATCGCGTGGTAGGGATAGGCCGGATCGGCGTTCATCGTCAGCGAACCCACTGCGCTCGAGACGTTGACGATACGGGCATCCGACGACTCGCGGAGGAGTGGGAGCATCGCCTGGTAAACAGCAAGGACGCCGAATACGTTGGTCTCCCACACCGCGCGAATTTCATCGAGCGATACATTGCTCGCGCGAGTTATCTTCGCGTACTCACGCAGAGATAAGTTGCCTTTTTTCGTATTGGAAATCGCCGCGTTATTGACCAGCAGGTCGAGACGGCCAAACTCCTTGCGGATGCGTTCCGCCGCGGCGGCGATTGAAGACCGATCCGTTACGTCGAGCTGAAGGGCAATGGCGCCCTGTCCGATCTCCCTGGCCGCGGCCTCGCCGCGCTCGAAGTTGCGCGACCCGACCAGCACCGTGACGCCGTTCGCCACAAGTTCCTTTGCCACCTGAAACCCGACTCCTTGATTAGCCCCGGTAACCAGGGCAACGCGGTTGCTCTGCATCGATATCTCTTTTTAGATTCAGGCGTTTTAGGTTCAGGCCTGGGAATACTGCATATTCTCCAGATCGGCGATAAGGCCAGGTCCCGTCGGTTTCCATCCCAAGTGTTTCCGTGTTTGCGCACTGGAAGCCGGCATGTCGAAGCCCGCGAACATCGCAAGCCAGCCAAAGTGAGCTTGCGCCTTCTCTGGAGGAAGGCTGACTACAGGCACCTTCAACCCTTTGCCAATTACTGCAGCAATTTCCCGCATCGGTATCCCCTCTTCAGCGACCGCGTTGTACCTACTTCCCGCTTCGCGCTTCTCCAGCGCGAGCCTGTAGAGATGGGCAACGTCCTGAACATGCGCCGCCGGCCAGCGGTTGCCTCCCTCACCTATGTACGCCGACACTCCCTTCTCGCGGGCGACTTGGACCGCGTAGGTGATCAGGCCCTGCTTGACGGTGTCGTGAACCTGGGGAAGCCGCACCACCGACACGTTCACACCGCGCTCCGCCAGTGACGCTCCTGCGACTTCCGAGCCTTTACGAGGATTCGGGTGGTTGGCATCGAAATGATCCTCGGTTGCGGTCTGACCTGGAGCAGCATTGCCCATTCCGGTTCCGGAAGTGATGAGGAGTGGGCGGTCCGACCCGATGAGCGCGGCTCCGAGAACCTCGATTGCGCGCTTGTCCTTTTCACAGACCTCGGCAAACTTCGAGAAGTCCTGGCCGAAGGCGCTGTGGTCGAAGGCGAGGTGAATCACGCCATCCGCCTGGGCAGCGCCGCTGCGCAGGCTTTCCATATCTTCAAGGTTCCCTCGATGCACCTCGGCCCCAGCGGCGATCAAAGACTGAGCGCCAGCCTCGCTACGAGCGAGGCCGAGTACCTTATGGCCAGCGTTAATTAGTTCCTGAACGGTGGTATACCCGATAAAACCTGTAGCACCCGTAACAAATACCTTCATAAATTGTCCTTCCTGAATTGTTGTGACATGAATGGCAGCGCGGACGGCTACTGATCCCCTTGACCTCGACCGATTGCGTCGAGATCCGCGAGTATTTCCGCCGGGATCTGAAGCGTCGCAGCCTTCAAATTCTCGCGGAGATGTGCCACGGAAGATGTTCCCGGGATCAATAAGATGTTGGGGGAGCGGTGAAGAAGCCAGGCTAATGCAACCTGCATGGGCGTGGCTTCGAGCGATGCCGCAGACGCGTCGAGTGCCGAAGACTGTAACGGGGTGAAGCCTCCCAGCGGGAAAAATGGAACGTAGGCGATCCCTTGGGCAGCCAGATCATCGATGAAGGAGTCATCGTGCCTGCGGGCCACATTGTAGAAATTCTGCACGCACACGATCTCGGTAATTGTTTGAGCCTCCGAGAGCTGCTTAGGAGTTATGTTGCTTATTCCGATATGACGAATCAGGCCCTGACGCTTCAGTTCGGCAAGCACGGTCAGCGGTTCCTCGATGGATTCCTCGCCGGGTTCCATGATTCCTCCAACTCGAAGATTGACGATATCCAGCGCATCGAGACCAAGGTTTCTCAGGTTGTCATGGATGCCGTCGATGAGCTCAGGGCGGGAGAGCGCATGAATCCAGGACTTGTCTGAACCGCGCCGAGCACCCAGTTTGGTAACGATCACAAGACCATCCCTGTACGGATGGAGAGCCTGCTTGATGATCTGGTTGGTCACATGCGGTCCGTAGTAGTCGCTGGTATCAATGTGGTTCACGCCGGACTCTACCGCCTCGCGAAGAACAGCAATGGCAGCGTTGACGTCTCGCGGTGGTCCCCAGACGCCGGGTCCGGCGAGCTGCATCGCACCGTATCCCATGCGGTTCAAAGTTATCGATGTGCGAGGCAGCGTGAAGCTTCCAGCAAGATCAGTCTGTTCGATCATTCCGTTCCTCCTTGCTACAATCATTTGATGAAGGATTCTTCAGGTTTGGAGTTCGCATATGCCTCCTGACACCGTCATTGCATTTGAGCCAAGAAAGACGCCCCTCCAGGCGAGGTCAACCGTCACGGTAGAGGCAATTTCCGAGGCGACTATTCAGGTTCTTCTCAGTCACGGGGCAGACCGATTGACGACGACACGGGTCGCCCAGCGTGCGGGTGTCTCGGTGGGCACGCTGTATCAGTACTATCCCAATAAGCAGTCGCTGCTGTTTACAGTACTGGAAAATCATCTCACTAACGTAATCGCAACGGTTGAGGCCGCTTGTAAGAGCGCATGTCATAAACCGTTAGCCGAGATGATTCGAGAAATGGTGGAGGCGTTCGTCGATGCCAAGATGGACCGCGCAGACATCTCTGTGGCCCTCTACCAGGTCGCTGCCGACGTAGGTGGCCCCGCCTTGATCAAACGGATCAACCAACGGTCTCGGAAAACTGTTGAGGCAATGCTGGAGACAGCCTCCGACATCAAGTCGCCACCCGACAAATTCGCCATCGACATAATGCTTTCAGCCATGGCGGGCGCGATGCGCTCCTTGCTGGAGGCTGGACCATCCCCTGCGACGGTCCGCAAAGCGCGAGAGCAACTCGTACTCCTTTGTCAGTCATACATGATGGCCGCGACAGCGAAGCGCGTTTAGGAACAGTCGCCCCGGTTGTTAGCAACAGTCCTTAAAACTGTTTGATCTGGAAGTTATCCAGAAACGGTCAGCGTTAAAACATACCTATTAGGATTGCTCTACCAACCAGGGCCTGTCGCATGGTCGTTGCTTAGCAGATTGCACTGACTGCGCTGACGCCGAAAGTTCCGTGACCAGGGAACTCTACCTGCTTTGGGACCGCGCAAGCCTGATCCCTTGGCCTCACCCGGCAGCAGCAATCACTTCGTAAGGACGCATCATTTCGTTATCCTCGTGCTCGAGGATGTGGCAGTGCCATACATAACGACCGGTAAAGCCCGTAAAAGGGACAATAATACGCGTGACCATCCGAGAATGAGCTCGTACTGTATCTTTCCAGCCAGCCTCGTTTGGATTGGGAGGTTCGGGCGGTCCCATGAAATGTAACTGACGCTTGCTTTGGAATAGCCATGGCTCGTAGGGTTGCCGGTCGAGGATTTGAAAGCGCACCAGATGTAAATGAATGGGATGGGTGTCGTTTGTAGGATTGATCAGCGTCCAGATTTCGGTCGATCCGAGCACAGGTTTTTCCGTTATCGGCATGCTCCAATGGGAGGCATTCAGTAGCAACATGGAGGGATTGCCCGCCTTGCTGACATACTCGTCGAGTGTGAGCAAGCGGGTTTGCACGGCTTGCGACTCCGGGATTTTCGGCACCGGACGAAGGGCGGCAGGTAACGAACTTGCATCGGTGACCTTCGCAGACGTGACGCGAAACTGCATGACAATAAAAGCATCGCTCTTAAGAATGAGTTGCGCGCCCCCATGCTCACTAAAATCGACGACAAGATCGGCGCGCTCACCCGGCGCAATTTCAAGCTCGGTAAGCGGAACCGGCGCTGGCAATAATCCCTGGTCCGTTCCAATTTGATGAAACGGCGCGTCATTGGAACTGGAATTTAAATCGGAATTGGCAAACGCTAAATGGTAGGTGCGGGCATTGGATGCGTTCAGCACGCGCAAGCGATACCTTCGCGGCTCTACTTCTAGATAAGGAAATAGCTTCCCGTTGACCAGAATGGCGTTGCCGAAGACCTCCGGAACCCAGGGCGATTGCGGATCTCCCGACGTCGGATAAAGAAGCTGGCCCTCTCGCGTCAGCAGGCGGTCATAAAGAATGAGCGGGATTTCATATTTGCCCTTCGGCAAATTGAGCGCATCCTCGACGCCGTCTCGAATCAAGAACGTTCCCAACAGTCCGGCATAAACATTCAGGCGATTAATTCCCAACGCATGATCGTGATACCAGAGCATGGCCGCATCTTGCTGGTTGGGATAGTAATAAAGAGAGGATCTCCCGGGCACAATCCAGTCTTCCGGATACCCATCGCTTTCGGGCGCTGTTTTCGCGCCATGTAAATGCACCACGGTGCGGACTGCGGGCTTGTCGGCTTCGGCTCCATGAATGCTTCGGTCAATGGGCAGAAAATGCTCCTTGGGGAGCGCATTCACCCACTCCACCAGCAGTGGTTCACCGGCCCGCGTCTCGAATGTGGGACCGGGGGCCGACGGTCCGAAGCTCCATAACTTGGTGGGCGACAGGTCGCGGTGAACTTTGCTGGTGATGGCCTGGGCTGGGATGCGATAGAAAGGTACG
This sequence comes from uncultured Acidobacteriaceae bacterium, assembly GCA_963818235.1. Lineage (GTDB taxonomy): Bacteria > Acidobacteriota > Terriglobia > Terriglobales > Acidobacteriaceae > Sulfotelmatobacter. The sequence goes on along the minus strand of CAWFRI010000001.1, from coordinate 2,147,705 downwards.
CTCCTCTTTGGGTCGGCAGGGCTGGGCCGGAGTCCCTGGCGTTGCGCGATTTCTGGGATCGGAAGCGGATCCACAAATTGCGCCAGAGTATTGACGTCGAGCGCCGCAGGCATGATGGGCGCTGGGTGCGTCATCGCACTTAGCAGCACGCCTTTCCCCGCCGACAGGGCCGCAGCCAGCTGGGCAGAGTGTTGCAGAAACTTTCGCCGTGTAATCACACGCACCTTTTCGCGTACCGAGCGTACAACAAGGGCAAGGCGGCGGGAGCGCCCCACCTGCCTTGCCGTTATCCTTATTAAACTAACCGATTAAATTAATCGCCCTTTCAGACTGCTCAAGGGTGGTCTTAATTTGCAGGTTCGCCAGTCCACTCGTTGAGAATGTACGGCGTCGTGCTTATCGTCTGGGTAAAGTTGAACAAGGAACTGATCGAATTTGCGAGTCCATCGTAGGAACCTTGTCCGATCCGTTGACCGCCGAGCCAATTGTCCTCAATGAAGCGGATAACCGAGGATTGATCCGTGACCGTGTGATCCACATAGTTGTGCTGCGCCCAGGGTGAGACAACGAGGAGCGGTTGCCGCGGACCATATCCGCAGCGGCCCTGAGCATGCGTAGTAGCTGGATTTACGCCGGGCAGCGCATTGGCGCCACTACCGCAGTTCCCCGGCCCGGTAAGAGCATCGGCAGCGGTATTGGACCCATTTACGATCGTGCCGAGCTGATGGTCGTACCAGCCATCGGAATCGTCATAGAGTATGACCAATGCCGTATTCGACCACCCCGGTTGGCGTTGCAGAAAGTTGGCCACCTTAATCACAAATTGCTGCTCATCCAAAGGATCGGAATTCCCGGGATGGGCGTCTTGAATTGCGATGGCTTTGAGGAAGCTTACCGCCGGGAAATTGCCGGCGGAAACCGCGGCAAAGAAATCACCGACGTCATAGTCGTGATTGGCAGGGTCGCCCGAGTAACCAATTGCCTGTGGCGATTTGGGTCGGGCATGGGTTGGATTCGCAGTCGAAGCGTAATACTGAAACGGTGTGTGATGCGGAACGTAATCCCCCTGCGGTCCGGCAACGACCAGAGACGAACTCGACGAGCGGTTGCATCCGGTGGTGCCGTTGGGATTTACGAGGTTCAGGTTAAAGCCTCCCCCAAACCATCCCCAGGTGATCCCGGCGGCATTGAGCAGGTCGCCAATGTTTTTCCCGCCCATCTGCGCCGTTTCTGAACCCGAGCACACATCGCCATAAGGATCGGGATCGCCGATGACCGTGTATCCGCCGTTCCCGTCCCCAACAAACGAACCAGTACCACCGGTATATTGCGCGACGCCATTGGTCTGGCCCGAAATCAGATTAATCGCACCCACCGTGGAAGGACCAAAGTCGCTGCTATAAGAGTTATCACTCATTGCGAAATTTTGGGCATAGTTCCACAAAGCTGTCGTGGTATTACCGTCGTAGTAACCCATCACCAGACCGGTTGTCAGCACGGGTTGCTTTCCCTGGAGCCTCGGCGGAGGACCGGGGTAGCCCGTAAACGACGGGAACAAATCCATCGCGCCGCCATCGAAGGCCTGCTGCTCCGCCATGTAATCGTGATCCATATCTTGTGTGAAAGCTTGCGAGCGATCCAAACGGAAAGGATTAGCTGCGCCGGCGCCATTGGCCGGGTTTAGGTTGGGGTTTCTGTTCAGCAGAAAGTTGCTTAAGCCGTTGACGCTGGGCGTGTTCGGAAGCGCGTTGAAAGCCGGTTCTCCCTCCGGGTTCAGCGCGTTCGGATACGTGCCGAAATAGTGGTCAAAAGATTCGTTTTCCCCGAAGATGATGACAATGTGCTGAATCGGCGTGGCGGTTTTCGTATCGGAGGCGGAGGCTACTGGCATGGTTACCGGTCCGAACACGATGGCAGCGATGAGACACCAAGACCACAGTTGACGCATAAGAGTTTTTATCCTTTCCAGATTGGAGTGAAGGAATACTCCACCGGCTGAGAGAAATGCTACGCAACGAAGGTTACGGGCGTATTAAAAAGTGCACCTGACCGTGACGGAATTTTCAATCGAGGCACGGCGGCGGAGTTACGAGAGCTAGCCCGTGCGTTTCTTGGGTTCAATAGCTTGTGAGTGTTGAGGAAAAGTCACGGCGATTAGCAGATGCCCGACTGCACGAGAGCGCGCGACGCCCCGAGAAACTCTCTAATGAAGTTATCCACCCCAACGCCTCACTAGGTTGACTATCTGCAAACCCTAAGCCTCAAGAGCGCCAGTGCCGCCTGGACCTGTTCTCTTGCTGCATCGTCGGCGCCGTTCCTTTCGCGGTGTTCGATTCCACCATTAAAGAGTTGCTTACCGCCAAGTAAGCAAGGTAAATGGCAGATGCCACAGGTAATGGGGTCAACCAAAATTGCAAGCCAGAACTTCGATGGCCAGATTACTTTGGTTGCAAGTACTCTGCCAACTATTTGCGTATTCCCTATTGCTAATTCAGGGGGAGTTCTCCTAGCATCGCAAGTGAAAGCCGGCCTGCGGGGTTGGTGATGGCGGTAACCGATTTTTGAACCAATGCTGAATGAACGGGGACTCGACTCGAACTAGGATCCGGTGTGCAACGCTCCGCCATGCGGAGATGCCTAAAGGGTCTCGGCGGGTTCCCAACGTCTACCTGACGGTTCATTCTCGGCCCGTCACACGGCACAGTGGGTCGGCTTGATTTTATTCCTGCCGCCAACGCCGCGCTCTTCTATAGTCGAAGGCAGAGCGGAAAAAACCGCGCGGAGGGTTTTATGACGATTGACGAACGGCTGGATCGCTTGACGGAACGGCACGAAGCATTAACCCAATCGGTAGAACTTCTTCTTCGCGAAAGTCAGGAACAGACGCGGCTGGTGTTCGAACACAGCCGGCAAATTTCGGAGCAGAGCGCGCAAATTTCCGAACATAGCGCGCAAATTTCCGAACATAGCGCACAAATTTCCGAACATAGTCGGCAAGTCGCCGCGTTGCGAGATGCATCCACCGCACTTCTCCGCATCGCCGAGCATCACGAGAACCGCATCTCCGGGTTAGAAGGTCAGCAATAAAATTCCCAAGATTGCTTCGTTGCGACAGCGGTGACCCGAGTGCTTCTTCCTACGGTCAGCTTCACACTACCAACAATCCTGCTAGACTGAATCCGGAACAAATCTCCTTTTCCGGCATCCAATAAACTGTGTATCCTCAATTAATTCATTTCGGGCGATTTTTTCTGCCGACGTATGGCTTCCTGGTTTCCCTGGGGGTGCTGATCGGGCTTTGGATCAGCGTGCGCAACTCCGAGCGCCTTGGGATTGACGGCGAGAAGGCCTGGAATCTGGGAATTCTGGTCGTGCTGTGCGGAATTGTGGGCGCGAAAATTCTCTATGTCATCAATGAGTGGGGCTACTACACGGCACATCCATCGGAGATTTTCAGCGTCACCACGCTACAGGCTGGCGGAGTTTTTTCGGGTGGACTGATTGCGGCATTTATTGCGGCGGCGTGGTATGTGCGCCGGCATCACATGCCTGCGCTGGGAACCTGCGACGCCTTTGCGCCAGGGCTGGCCCTAGGACATGCAATTGGCCGCCTGGGCTGCTTCGCCGCCGGATGCTGTTATGGAAAAGAAACGCATCACTGGTGGGGCGTGGTGTTTCGCAATCCGCTGGCCAATCAGATTACGGGCACTCCTCTGAACGTGCCGCTGGAGCCGACTCAATTGTTCGAAGCCGCAGTGGAGCTGGCGAATTTCTTCCTTCTGATGTGGATGCTGAAACGGCGGAAGTTCGATGGACAGATTTTTGGGGCGTTCCTCTTTATTTATGGAGTGGCACGATTCTTTTTGGAGTATCTGCGCGACGATCCGGGGCGCGGGTCAGTGTTTGGCGGAGCGATGACGGGGACGCAGTTGATCGCCATTGGGCTGGTGATCGGCGGCGGGATCATCTGGTGGTTGAGGCCGGGGACGAAGAATGTGACAGCGCAGCCGGTGGGGGCTACCAGATAGAGCCCGTGCCGGATTAGCCGCACTTGCACCACGGCGTTCGCCGCGACGCTTCCCCTAGTTGCATTCCTTGGTATCCGTCATATGACATACACAGGTCGGCTTTTTTGAAACTGGAGAACTTGAACCGGACCGATTCCACCGGCTTACCGTTGGCGTCGAGTATCACAAGGAGATGAGGTTTCTCCAAATCCAGATCGCCTAACCTCAGGCTCTTCACCTGCGGCCAAGGTACAGCCGGGCCGTCGTCAATCCGCACGCTGAAGCCTCGCGTGTTGGTTGAATCGGGAGGCGCGACTTTCCACCAGGGATCGTCGGCACGCGATGCGACGCAAACGGTACCCGAGCCTGGGTCTGCCGCACTGATTTGTCCAAACAGCAACAACGTTCAACGTGACGGACAGTATCTTCGCGATAGCCTTTTTCATTGGGCCTTCTCACATTCAGCCATTGGGCTTTGCTAATCGAACTTCCGTCAGCTGCTTTGTAGTATCCTTCGCAGCGAATGCTGGAAGCATACCCCATCCTGATTTCCGTCGCGTCCGACGATGCCACCAAGCGTCTGGACCAATTCCTCGCCACGCGCCTCGACTCCATAAGCCGCGCCCGCGTGCAGGAGATGATCGCCGAAGGCAACGTGCTGGTGAACGATGCTCCGGCGAAGGCTTCGTTAAAGCTGCGCGGCGGGGAGCGCATCAGCATTCTCGGCGAGGCGCAGCGGGCACCGCTGAAAGCGATTGCCGAAGAGATTCCGCTCGACATTATTTATGAAGACGACGATCTCGCGGTGATCAATAAGCCGGCGGGAATGATGGTTCATGCCGGCGCGGGGGCGACTGACGACGCCCGCAATCGCGGAACGCTGGTAAATGCGCTGCTGCATCATCTGGGGAGTTTGTCGGGCGTGGGCGGGGAGCTGCGGCCGGGGATTGTGCATCGTCTGGATAAAGAGACCAGTGGACTGATTGTTGTGGCGAAAAACGACGACGCCCACCGCAAGCTGAGCGCGCAGTTTGCTGCCCGGGAAGTGAAGAAAAACTATTTGGCGCTGGTGCATGGCTGGGTGAAAAAAGACTCGGACACTCTGGCGCAGAGTATCAGCCGCGATCCGGTGCGAAGAATGAAGATGACAACGCGTCTGGAAGGCGGACGCACTGCCGTGACGCATTATCGCGTGGCGCGGCGTCTGGACACGAAGTTTGGGAAATTTACTTTACTTGAGGTCAAGATCGATACCGGTAGGACACACCAGATTCGCGTGCATGTGGCGTCCATGGGACACCCGGTGGTTGGCGATACAACGTACGGAGCGCCTAAGCAGGCGCGTGGTAAGAATGCGGCGATCAGTTTACCGCGAAATTTTCTTCATGCGGCTGAGTTGGAGTTCCGGCATCCGCGCACCGGGCAGCCAATCGCACTGAAGAGCGAGTTGCCGGAAGAACTGCGGGAGTTTCTAAGTAAACTGGAAGCGGAGTAGAAATCAGCCTCCTGCGCCGGTTGCGGCTATAATAGCAACCAAATGAGGGGCATCTTTACGAGAAACATTTTTCTGAAGAGTTTTGTGGGTTGTGCCGCGGTTTTTCTCCTGGTGGCCGTGTCCGAGTTCGGCATCGCGCAGTCTACGGGAGCACCACCGGCTTCCGCTCAATCTTCGCCCGCGGCAGCGACTAGAGCAGTGACAGCGCCCGCTGCACAAAGTCCGGCCGGGCATAGTCCCGAATCTTCGGGCTCTGAGAACGCCGAAATCCCTAAAATCCGTGTCGGGACCAACGAGGTGAACGTTGTGTTCACTGTGACCGACAAACACGGCAAGCGCATAACCGATCTTAAGCAGGCGGACTTTCGCATTGTGGACGACAACAAGCCGGTAGCGGAGGTGCGCAGCTTCCACTCCGAGACTAACTTGCCGCTACAGGTGGGCCTGCTGATCGATGCCAGCAGTTCGGTACGGGACCGGTTCAAGTTCGAGCAGGAATCGGCCATTGAGTTTTTAAACCAAACCGTGCGCAAGCATTACGACCAAGCCTTTGTCGTGGGATTCGATGTCACGCCTGAGGTCACTCAGGAATTTACCGATGACACGGAAAAGCTGGCCCACGGGGTGCGCGAACTGCGCCCCGGCGGCGGAACCGCGATGTATGACGCGCTCTACTACGCCTGCCGTGACAAGCTGCTGAAGCAACCGCACAACGGGCCGACCCGGCGCGCGATTGTTCTGCTGAGCGACGGTGAAGACAACCAAAGCCACGTTACGCGCGAAGAAGCCATCGAAATGGCGCAACGCGCCGAGGCTATCATTTATACGATCAGCACCAACGTGAGCGGCACCAAAGGAGCTGGCGACAAAGTGCTCGAACGCATCGCCGATGCCACCGGAGGACGCGCATTTTTTCCCTTCCAGATTCGTGACGTGACCAACGCGTTTGCCGAAATTCAGGAGGAACTGCGCAGTCAATATGCGGTCTCCTATCGGCCGGCGGACTTCAAGTCGGACGGACACTTTCGCACCATTGAGATTGTGGCCAACGACCGCAAGAACTTCCGCGTAAGGGCACGGCGGGGATATTACGCGGTGGCGCAGTAGGTCGTTTTTGACTGGGTCGGGTTTTTCTCGCGAGCAACTTGATGCCGGGATACTCTGGAACACCTCTACCGAAAAAACTGGGAATCAAGCCGGGATTTCGCGTGTATTTGGCGGACGCTCCAGTAGAGGTGCGAGCGGAATTATCCAAGGCTTTAGCGGAGTGCAACCTCGTGAAACCCGCCGATGGGCTGGATTTTGCAATGCTGTTCACGCAATCGCGCGTACAGTTGACGAAGGAATTCTCGCGGCTGGCGAAGCTGCTCACCCCCGCGGGAATGCTGTGGGTTAGTTGGCCGAAAAAAAATTCCGGAGTTACAACCGATGTCGACGAAAATGGCGTGCGTAATATCGGGTTAGAAGCAGGCTTGGTGGATGTAAAGGTTTGCGCCGTGACCGACGTTTGGTCAGGATTGAAGTTTGTTCGGCGGGTAAAGGATCGAAAAAAAATAGAAATAGAAGAAATGATAAAGGATCGAAAAAATAAGGCTATCTGGGCAGATAGCCTTTAAGAACATCGAGACGAAAATGCCGGCAGTGGAGCCGTTTAGCCTGGCCGACGGCAATTTCGCTCGATTCTTTTAAAACGCGAATTTCGAGCCGCCGTTTCAGGCAGTCCTTGTGCCCATGACCAAGTGGGCGACAAAAGAAATCACCGCGAACAGTAGCAGCAAATGAATCAATCCGCTGGCCACGTGGAACATCAGAAAGCCACCCGCCCACAAAATGAGCAGCAGCAGAGCAATTACCAGAAAAGGTCCGAATCGCATCTACGCCTCCTATGACGTTAGCGTCCTTAGTTCAACATTCTTAGTTCAACCCAGCAGCGGAAGAACTCTTAATCTTTATACGTCGACCGGAAAAACCGAAATATCCGCAGAAAGCTGTAAATTGGTAGGGCAATCCTAGTATTTTGGCGGAAGAAAGCAGGGCAAGCATGGTGCGAGTTGGGCTGATTGGATTTGGCATGGCGGGGCAGGCGTTCCACGCGCCTGTGATCCGCGGCGTGTCTGCGATGGAATTGGCGTGCATTCTGGAGCGCAGAGGAACGCGGGCGCAGGAAAAGTATCCTGAAGTTCGGGTGGCGCGGACTTTGGACGAATTGCTGGCGGATACAGAAATCCAGCTCTGCGTAATTGCAACGCCGAACGATTCGCACTTTGATCTGGCACGGGCCTGTTTGTTGGCAGGGCGGGATGTGGTGGTAGACAAGCCATTTGCGCCAACCTTGGCGGAAGCTGAAGAATTAGTACGGCTGGCAGCGGAGCACGAAAGATTGATCACGGTTTATCAAGACCGGCGCTGGGACGGCGATTTTGGAACGATAAAAAAAATCGTGAAATCGGGGCAGTTAGGAACGATTGTGGAATACGAATGCCGCTACGACCGGTTTCGCCTGGAGCCGAAGCCGAATGCCTGGCGGGAAAAGGCGGATCAACCGGCGGCGGGCGTACTGTTTGATCTGGGTCCGCATGTGATCGATCAGGCTCTGGTGTTATTTGGCGAGCCGCAAACAATTACGGCCTCTGCATTCTGCGAACGCGAGACTTCGCAGGTGGATGATTCCTTCGATATTTGCATGGAATATCCCCGCCTGCGCGCGCTGGCAAGGGCGCGCATCATCGCCTATGCACCCGGGCCGCATTTCCTCATTCATGGAACGATGGGATCGTTTGTGAAGTATGGGATGGATCCGCAAGAGGCGCGGCTGCGCGCCGACCAATATCCTGAGGGCACTGATTGGGGTGCGGATTGGGGCGAAGAAACACAAGAGTTGTGGGGGACTTTGAGTCTGGTGGGTAAACCCAGTGTGAAGGTAAAGACGGAACGCGGCGACTATCGCGGGTTCTACGCGAATGTGCGGGATGCGATCGAAAAGAAAGCGTCGTTGGACGTTACTCCTGAACAGGCTTTGCGCACGATGCGGGCGGTGATGCTGGCGCACAAGAGCAGCCGTGAACAGCGGACGGTGAAATGGAATGAAGCCGTGAAGTAATTGCGAAGGACCATCCAGTTCTCCGTGCTCTCTGCTATCTATCCGCAATTGGTAGACTTAAGAATTGCTTCCAATATGGCCCGCACAGTTCAGAATCGTGATCTGAAGAAAACCACGCGCCCACCCCGTGAGAATAAAACGCGCTCGCGGATCATCGGACAGGGCGAAATGGCGGAACTGCTGCGTGCGTTCGACTGGAACCGAACTCCAGTCGGCCCGGTAGAAGCCTGGTCTGACACGCTGGTGACCACGGTTAACATGCTGCTGGCCTCGCGGCACCCGATGTTTTTATGGTGGGGTCCGGAGCTGATTCAGTTTTACAATGATGGCTATCGCCCAAGCATTCGTTCCGATAAACATCCTTCTGCCCTCGGCCAACGAGGAGTTGATTGCTGGCCGGAAATTTGGCCCATCATCGGTTCGCAAATAGAAACTGTGATGAGCCAGGGTGAATCCACCTGGAACACAAACCAACTTGTTCCCATCAATCGGAACGGAAAATTGGAGGAAGTTTTCTGGACTTACAGCTACAGCCCGGTGCGGGACAAAGACGGGGCCGTCCAGGGAACGCTGGTGGTGTGCAGCGAAACCACGGAGCAGGTGCTAAGCGAACGGCGATTGCGCGCGCTGCTTCAGATCACCTTCGATACACCGGCGGATGAGCGAGGTACAGAGCCATGGCCCTTGCTTACCCTCGGCGGAGAAATTGTTAAAAAGCTTGAAGGCGATGCAGCCGACCTGCCGTTCGCCTCGCTTCACCTGATCACACAAGGGAAAATTCAGCAAGCCGGGAGCACTGTTCCCCACCCTGCTTTAAATGACGCTGGCCAGTGGCCGTTGATCGAGGCTGCAAGTTCTCAAACTCCGATTCTGATCGATGATCTGCAAAAGCGCTTCGGCGAACTTATCCTCGAGCCCTGGCCGGAGCCGGTGCAGTGCGCTTACGTTCTGCCGCTGGCATTGGCGGGATCTCCAACGCAGGCGGTTTTGGTTTTTGGGATCAGCCCACGTTTGCCCTTCGATGAGAATTACAAGACGTTTCTGCAATTGTTGGGGGCCCGCATTGGCAGCCTGCTGAAGCGCGAAGCGGACAAACTGGAGATCGCCAATGCGGCAAAGAGGTTCAGCCGCCTCGCGGAAGCCAACCCGTTTGGAACGCTGATCGGCGACCTGCGCGGGGAGCTTACCTACGTGAACCCGGCCTTTCTGAAGAGCCTGGGTTATTCGGATGCGGATGTAACGGCGGGCAAAGTACGCTGGGATTTTCTCACCCCGCCGGAGTATGCCGATGCCGACGCCTGCGCCGTGCAGCAACTTCGCGAGCAAGGGCGCTGTGACGTGTACGAGAAAGTGTACATCGCAAAAGACGGGCGGCGCGTGCCCATCCTGATAGGCGCGGCTGCCATCGAGTCCACGCGGCACGATCCCGAGATCGCGGCATTTGTGACCGATTTGACTCCTCTCAAAGTGGCGCAGGAAGCGCTGCAAGCGGCGAATGCGGAACTGGAGAAAAAAGTGGCGGAACGCACCGCGTCGCTGGAAACCGAGATCTCGGATCGCAAACGCGCGGAAGTTAATCTGCGCGAACTTACCGGCCGCCTGTTGCTCACCCAGGATGAAGAACGGCGGCACCTGGCTCGGGAATTACATGATCACGCGGGACAAACGTTGGTCGCGCTGAGCTTGAACTTCGCGGCACTTCTCGACGCCGCCAAGAGTAAGGACCCCGCAATTGTCCATCTGGTGACGCAGAGTCAGGAACTATCCGACGGATTGTCGAAGGAAATTCGCACTCTATCGTATCTGTTGCATCCTCCGCTTCTCGATGAGGCCGGGCTTAAATCGGCCTTGCAGTGGTATGTGGAAGGCTTCTCGAAGCGCAGCGGAATAGTGGTCGATCTGGAATTGCCGGAGGATTCCAAGCGCGTTCCGAAGGCAATTGAGTCGGTGGTATTCCGCGTGGTGCAGGAAAGTTTGACGAACATTCATCGCCACTCAGGCAGTCCGTGGGCCTGTGTTCGCCTTACTCGCTCGGCCAAATCGTTACAGGTGGAGATCGCCGACCGGGGCAGGGGCATTCCACCGGAGCAGCGGAGAGAAAAGACGTCGGCCCAAGTTGGCGTAGGAGTACGTGGCATGGAAGAAAGGGTCCGTCAATTCGGCGGCACGCTGCAGCTCCACTCCACCGAATCGGGAACAACCGTCACGGCGGTAATTCCTTTGATATCCGAATGACTTGCACCAACAGAGTACTTTTAACGTGATAGCGCGCCCAAATCGGTTGTTCCCATATCTCCAGAGGCGTTGTCGCGCACCACAATTCTTAAATGTGTCGTGCCAACGGGAACATCGGCGGCCATTTCAAACGCCATGGGCTTTTCCCAGTCCTTGGAAAATTTCTTAGCGGCGACAATTCCTTCCAATTCCTTCACGGTATGCGCCGTCACTTTGCCTGACGACGCTATGCTGGCTTCAACAATGGTGACTTCGCAGCGGTGATCGCCATTCGGCAGAGTCTGCCAATCCAAGTGATCGCGGCCAACATAGATTTTGAACTTGCGGCTGGCCGCTTGCGTTCCGGACCCTTTCACAAACGCCTGCACATTCAGCGCCCGATAGGAAAGCGGATTAACGACTGCGCGTGACAGAATAGTATCGAGCTGTTGATCGTTTGCCGGAGCTTCGGCGAAACTGAAGTAGCCCATGCGGGTGCGTGCGACCAGGCCACCGCGCTTCATTACGACTTTTACTTTGCGGAATTTTCCGTTCCAGTCCCGATTGGAAGGATAGTAGGAAAGCGTGTAGTAGTAACTTCCGTCTTTGATGCTGTCGGCGATCGCCACGTCGATATCGTTGCGTATGCGAAAAATGCGGCCACCGGTTTCTGGTGCGACCTGTTCAAATGTAAGTTCGCTCTCCAGGGGGTCGCCTGAATCGCCCTTACGATAGCTCGCCGGCTGGGCTTCTATGCCGCGTGGGTCAAGCGTGTAGACCACCATTCGAGCATCGAGAAGAAGATTGCCCACGCTCTGAACATCGCCGCCGAGTATGCCGCGGTCGAGGTAGGCGTTAGAATTCAACGCGGGAAAGCCCGGTCCCACCCAAATCACATTTTTGCGCGCCGCGAAGTGGCGGTTGGCGTCCGCGATCAGATTCAGGGATTGCAACGCCATCGCGAGGCGATCGCCGGAGCTATACAACTCCGACGACATTAGTGCGGAGGGCATTTCAGCGTGCCGTCTCTTCAGCGCTTCGAGCAATGCGCCCGAATCCTGCGTGTAATCGTGCAAAACTTCAAGCTGTTTCTCTCCAAGGATGAGCAGCGCCGTGGGACTGCTCAATCGCGGTCCTTCCGAACGCAGAAATTTGTCGATCGCCACGCGGGCGTGAGCCTGATCGAGAAATTCGCTGTTCAGCTCATCGAGAACGATGATGTTCATCGCGCGGGTAGCGCGGGCGCTCGACATCCCCGGAGTGTCACCATCTTTCTCATTACCTTTATTTTTGTCCTTAGCCATCCGCGGTGAAGCGGAAGAATCCGGCTCGGGAGTTTCGAACGTGGCTAAACTCTGCGGGACGCCATCTTCGACGATGGTGAAATCGTCTTTGATCAGATTCCTTACGGGATTGCCGGCCTTGTCGGTGACCACTACATCCAGCACGACAAGGCGGGTCGAGCTGCGAAAAGTTTCAACATCCGTGGAAGGCGCGCCTTGCGATTTCTGCGCGAAAGAAATTCTCACCAAGCTGATAAGAAGAATGATGAGAAAAAGAACATGCAGAAAACAATCCGAAAAAATGCCGGCTGAGAACCAGTTGAGGCATCGCGCGGTCAACCAAACCGGGCGGTCATTTTCAATTGGTCTTCGCAGGGCAAAGCTTTGACGAGGGGACGGCCAGAAAAGAATCCTCGAGAACCAAATCAAAAGGATCGGCATAGAGTAGAGTGGTGGATCGATAGTCGACCTTCCAGGGTTTGGATCCTCCACACAAACGCATTCCGGACCAGTACTTCCTTCCCTTACTTTACGTCGGCAACGCTGAGTTTCTACGCGAGTTCCCGCTGACCCTTGCCGGTTGCGCCGAGAAGGCCGTAGTTCCACTCATCACTTTCTGATATGCCGATTGGAAGAGCGCCATTTCATCCTGCGTGCCCACCGTGATGCGGACGCAGCTCGGCATGATGGGCCAGACGCGTCCGATGAAAACATTTTGCTTGGCCATGGCGTCGATCACCTCTTTGCCGGGACGTTTCGTATCGAGCAGGAAGCAGTTCGACTCTGAGGGGATGTAAGTGTAGCCGTTGCGATCGAGCCAGTGGAAAGTTTCCTGACGAACGCTGGCATTGATGCGCTTGCGCTCGGGAACCAGGGTCGCATCTTTCAGGCTGGCCGTGGCTGCGGCGACGGCAGTCACGGGCATAAAGTTCCAGCCGGAGCGGTCGGTGATTTTTTCGAGCAGATCGGGACGGGCGACGGCGAATCCGCAGCGCAATCCGGCCATGCCGTAGGTTTTTGAGAACGTGCGCAACACGACCACATCTTTCCCAGCCTTGACGAAGTCGAGCGTGGAAGGGGCATCGGAAAAATGCAGATAAGCTTCGTCGACCATCACCACCGAGCCCTTCGGCTTGTTCTCCACTAAATATTCGATATCGGAATGCGGCGTGAGTGTGCCGGTTGGATTGTTGGGATTGCACACGTAGAACAATCCGGCATCAGGGGCGGCGGCGAGCATGGCCTTCACATCGTGCGCATAACTTTTGGTGAGTGGAACTTTCACGACCCGGGCTTCGGTGGCTTTGGCTGCGAACATGCCGGCTTCGTATCCGGGATCGGCGGTAACGTAACTTTTCTGCGGAGAAGTGAAGGCCACGACTGCAAAACGCAGCGCTGGAGTGGAACCGGCAAAGATGTCGACACAATCCGGGTTGAGACCTTCGGCTTGCGCGAAGGTGTGAACGAGGTCTTCAGTGAGATTATCGAGATAGCGTCCGCCGAGAGGGATGATATTGGCAATTGCGTCGCGCGCGGACTGGCAGGGGCCGAGCGGGTTCTCGTTGGAGTCGATCATGACCGCGTCTTTCGAGAGTGGCTGGCGCTTGCGCGCAGCGGCGGCCAGCATGGGCTCGGTGATAATTAGGCCAGCGGCAACGGCAGCTGATAGCTGCAAGAAAGAACGGCGGGAAAAAGGCGTGACGCTTCGGGTCGGCATGGCGAACCTCCGGTTCATCCAGCGGGATAAGGCTAAATGTTTTTGGGCAGAAGCGAAAGAGCGTTACGAATAGCCATAACTGTCGCACCAACCGCCCCGCTCGATGGGCAGCCAACTAGCCCAACTCTTACTGCCCTACTCCAGTTGCCGTCATCGCCTGCAACGCGGGAAGCCCAGAGTCAGTGACGGTGATTGCACCGGACCGGGTGCCGACGGCGCTGGGAGTGAAGGTCACGGTAAAAGTACACTGCGCCTTCGCTGCCAGCGTGGCGGTGCACGGATTGGATCCGCCGGGCGCCGCGGTAAAGTCACCACTGCCCGTGATCACTGGGCTGATTGAGTTCGACAGATTGTTGGTGAGGGTTACGGTTTGGGCTGCGCTGGTTGTGGCAACGATCTGCGGGGCAAAGGTGAGCGCCGCAGGCGTAAACGTTAAGGGCAGAACCGCCGTACCTTTGGCATCGAGTATCTGTGGGCTGACTGCGGCCGTATCGGTGATGGCGACGCCCCCGTTGATCGCGCCACTTGCGCCCTGTGCCGGGGAAAATGTGACGCTCATGGTGCAGGAGGCTCCCGCAGCCAGCACTACGTTTGCTTTGCAGGGTTTCGCACCAATACCAGTGGCGGAAAAATCTCCCGTTGTCAGCAGGCTCTGTACGGTTAAGGACGCGGTGCTTGCGTTCTTAACAGTCACGGATTTTGCCGGGCTGGTTGTGCCGACGGCTTGAGCATTGAAGGTAAGCGTCGCCGGAGTGAAGGTAAGCGGCGCGGTTGCCCCGCCAGAGGCGCTGCCGGAGAGTGAAACTAACTGCGGAGAATACCCGGTTGCATCGCTGATGGTGACTGCGCCGTTGATGCTGCCATTCGCGGTAGGACTGAAGGTAACGGCGATATTGCACTTGGCTCCCGGCGCAAGGGACGCGAGGCAGGTAGTTCCGGAGCCCACGGTCGTGTAGTCGGGGCTGGCGAGGAAGGCGAAGTTTAAGGTTGTGGATTGCTTGTTGGTCAGGGTTACGGTCTTTATGGCGCTGGTATGACCTACCGTTTCGGTCCCGAAGGCGAGCGTCGCGGGAGTGATGGTAAGCGGAAGCTCGCCGGTGCCGGAAAGGGCGGCGGTCTGCGGCGAGTCGGGAGCGCTGTCGCTGAGGGCTAGCGATCCAGTGAGAGATCCGGCGACGGAGGGAGTGAAGGTTACCGTCACCGTACAAACGCCGCGGACATTAATGGTACCACCGCAGTTGTTGCTGGCGACGGCGAAATTTCCCGTAGCGGTGATGGAGTTCACGGTCACTTGAGACGTCCCGGAATTTTTCACCGTAATGCTCTTCGAGGCGCTCGTGGCTCCTAGGACCTGCGGATTGAAAACCAAGCTCAAGGGAAGCGGGGTCAGGATGGGAGAGTTGGCGACGGTAAAGGGCAGCGCATTGAAGGCCGCGCAGCTGGCTCCGCTGGGGAAGCTGTCAACCCAAACCTGGAAGGCTCCCGGCTTCGTGATCTGTGCAGCTGTCACGGTGACGCTTAACTGCGTGCTGCTGATGAATTTCACCGTAGGGAATGCTCCGTTTACCGAGACCACCGAACTCGCACTGAATCCTGTGCCGTTAAGAGTCAGCGTAAAACTTGGGCTGCCGGCAACCGCCGCGGCCGGGCTCAGACTGGTAAGCGTGAGCGGCGTGGCGACGGTGTTGTAGTCCGCGGTGACGAGGACTTCGTCGGTAACAGTAAGCGGCGCAGAGCTGGAAGTTCCGCTGAGGTCGTATTGCCATCCGGTAAAAAGCCAACCGGGGTTGGGAGTTTCCGTAAACGTGAGCGCGTCGCCGGAAGGATAGAAGCCGTCATTGGTGGGCGAGCCAGGACTCACCACGATCGAACCGGCGCAGGTCTCGTTCACATAATCGGTGACGTAGAACTGAGGCGTGAGGTTCGCCGTGTAACTCATGCTGGTTGAAGGAAGGACGACGGTGTCTGCGGTGGTCGTCGTGCCATCGCTCCAGTTGTTGAACGCATAACGGCTATTGGAACTGTATGGATATTCGAGAGTGTCTAAGCTGAGTGTGTGCGTGCTACCGGAAGTCCAGCCAGAATCGTAGAAAGGAGAAAAATTCTTGGGAGCGTAGGAAAAATTGCCGTCGGCGTAAATGTAGAGGTTTGAGCTAAAGGGGTTTGGAGTAACGTTCACGCTGTAGATAGCGTCGGGAGAAAATTCCGCGGTCGTGTTGACGGTAAGGCCGGTGTCGGGAACGTAAAAAGTTTTTGGGTTGGCGCCGAGGCCGCCAGGCAGCCAGAAAGGTGCGTTGTTGAATTCGTAGAAATTCTGGCCAGAGATTGGAGTGGCCGTAAGCGTGGCTTGCTGGCGGGCGGTATAGAACAGGAGCGAAGAGCCGGAGTAGCTTTGCGGAGCGGGCGATGGAGTTACACTTCCGGTGCCGGTGGGATAAACCGTGGCAACGTAGGGAACGAGCTGGAGAAAGTTCGCCGAGTAAGTGGTTACGGCGGGAGAACTGGCGGGCGTGGAAGGCTCTCCATTGCCCGGCAGCACGGTGATGCTGTGACTGGCGGCTGTGGAGTCGTTCCAACGGCCATAGGTGTAGTAGAAGGTTGTGGGCGTGGTGCTGTTCAGGATATCGCCTGCCTGACTCTGCACTCCCGAGGGAATGTTGAGCGTGTGCGTGGAAAACAGCGCCCAGTCGAAAACCTGAGGCGTTGTAATCGTAGCGCCATCCACAATCACTTGCAGACCCGGAGGATTGCTGGTCACCGTCAAGGCAGTGGGTACGTCTCCGTAGAGACGCTCGATGCCGTCGATGTCGGTGGTGCTATAGCCGGTTTGATTCGAAAGCGGAATTCCGGCGGGAATGGATTCGATGGCCGGGCCTCCGTTGCGCGAAAAAGAGTATGCCGGATATTCCATGATCGAGGCGTAATCGAACAGCGTTCCAAAAGTTTGCGCGTTGTCGTAAATCTGATTGAAGTTGGAGATGGAGCCTTTGATCAGATTGTCATAATTGACCGAGACGTAGGTGTTGCGGTCAGGCCGCGACTGCTCGTGCCACAGGCCGATGGTATGTCCCATTTCGTGGAGAATGGTGGGGACGGTGCACGTGCCCGAGCCTCCAACCTGCTGCTCGCCGCCGGCACGGCCCACGATGGCTTCGCACTCACCCGAGAAATCGTTAGGGTTGAAATAGAAGCTGACATAATCGGTTTGCGTGGTATAGGCGACGAACTGAATGTTGGAAAAAGTGCTATTGAACTGAGAGATGGCCGCGTTCAAATTCGTCAGATCACCGGAACCGGAGGCGATGACATAAGGGATCTGATATTGACTACCCACTTTTGGCCAAAGATATTGCGAATAGTCCACGCCGTAGGAGAGCGATATCGGAAGTTGAGGATCAATCGACTGAACTTTCTCGAGAACAATATCTCCCTGAAAAATGGCTTTGCCGTGTTCGAGGACATAAGTGACGGGCATTCCTCGATAGAGTCCCTGGCGCACTTGTTGTGTGTTGGCAACGGCGACAATTAGGAATAAAAATGAAAGGCAGGCGCAGACCTGGCGCAGGGTTTGCTTGGACACGATATACCTCCGGTGTAATAGGGAGACCTTCGGGGAGGGGGCCGAATAAGTTTGTCCCGAAGGCAGGCGGTTGTCAAGGTGCAGGATTTTGCAGGTTGGGCGACCTTTTAAAGTGCCGGAGAAAGATCGTTCAACTCTTCAATGCGAAGCATCCGGATGTCACGAACACACCTCTTAAACCACGGATAGGCTTGGCTTAGAGCTTGTGCCGCCAGTACGCACTTAACGGCGTCCATCTCTTCCGATCCGAAATAAACACTACCCTGCTGCCAAACAAAACCCAAGGGCAACAGGATCTTCTTGATATCTCCGTAAGCATTCTGCCAGGAAGAGTTTGGGTATTCGTTTTGTAATTGGGCGGTGTCGAAGTCAAAGGCGATCGCATACATACGCACTCTCCCTGTTGGAAGGTCCGTCCTGCCATATTTCGCAGTCCCAACTACTGACTCTTCGTTCAGCAAGAACGTAGTGCTCATAGCCTCACCATCTACTCGTCAAATAACAGAATACTAGCGAATTCGGCGGGTTGCCAGTGAAAAAAGGCGCATTGCGGCGCTTGACGAGCTTACTTCCGTACCAGATTCTATGGCAACGGCAGTGCAGAGTCCTTCCCCTGGTTACTGCGGCAACACCTCCCTCGCCGTCGCATAGTATCCCGCGCGAGTTTGAATCTTGTAACCCTGCTTGTTCTTGATTTCCAGCTTGCGGTACGTACCATCCATTTTGGGATTCGTGGAGCTATAGCCGATGTTGTATTGGCTGCGCAGTTCGGCGGCGATCTGGTCGAAGGCTTCCTTTAGTTTGTCGAATTTGTTGCCCACGTTGATCACGCGGCCTCCGGTGGGCTCGACCATGCGGCGCATTTCCCCTTCGCCGTTGTACATCATGCCACTGCTGTAATACATGCCGCGGTCGGCGCAGAGCAGCACGTAGATGATGGCATCGGCCTTCTGGGCAGCCTCAATGGCATCCTGGATTTTGGACTTGCTGCCTTCGTCCTCGCCATCGGTCAGAAGGATCATGGCCTTGCGCCCAACTTCCTTGGAAAGCATGTCGTGAGCCGAAAGATAGACCGCATCGTAGAGCACGGTGCCGGGAGCGTTGTGGGTGGGAACCGGGCCCCCGCCGAGACCGGGTATTCCGCCACCGCTCGAGACGCCGCTATTGATCTTTACTTTGTTCAGAGCCGATTGAAGGCGGTGAACGTCATTGGTATAGTCCTGCACCAACTCGGACTCTATGTCGAAGTCGATAACATAAGCTTCATCTTTCGCAGTCAGCACCTGGCGAAGGAATGCTCCGCCAACTTCTTTCTCCATGTCGAGCACCCGCAACTGGCTGCCGGAGGTATCGATGAGGATGCCCAGCGTCAGCGGCAGGTTCGATTCAGCAGTAAAGTACTTGATGGTTTGCGGTTTGCCGTCTTCCAGGACTTCGAAATCGTCTTTAGTCTGGTTGGGAATGAGCATCCCGTGTTTATCTTTGACGTTGAAGAAGACTCCGACCACGTTGACGTTGACTTTCAGAGTTTCGTCGGATTTTTCCGGAGCTTGTTGGCCGCCGTTGGACTGAGAAGTGGTGGAACTCTGGTCTTGGGCAGATGCCCCCGGCCCAACCGTCAGAAAAATTAGAATGGCAGCACACAAGCTAGGCAAGAATCTGCGGTAAGCGGATAATCTGGGCATGGTAATTCTCTCTTTAAGGCTTTTTGTTAGTCTAGTCCTGAAAGTTAGATGCACCAAATGGGTGGGTTCAGGCATCCCAAGCTAGAGTAGGATAGTTTTTTCTGGAGGGCTGTTCTTGAGGGATTGGAAGCTAAGCGTGAGGAAGACGAGGGTCGGGAAGAAAAAAGCGGCTCACAAAAACACCCCCATGGGAGCGTCCATTTGCCTGGCCAGCTTTCTGGCCGTAGGATGCCTTGGAATCTACTTCGGCATGGGCGCTACGCGGATGTCAGCACAGACCTCCAGCACTCAAGCGCAGCCGCCTCAAACGCAGTCGGCTCAGGACACCGAAATTCCGGATGCCCCAACCGTCCAACCCCCTGCCCCGGAGCCCGAACGGCCGCCGGTCCCCCAGCCGGAAGAAAAGAAACCGGCCACCGTCGAACGAAATCCTTGGACAAACCAGCCCAATCCCAAGCCACCCGATGCTGCTAGCGTGCCCACTGACGAGACTTCCCCGCCACCGCCCATGCCTCCGGTTAGGACACTGCCGCCCGGAACTTCGACTAAAACCACCCGCGCCCAGGACGACCTGTATACCTATGTCGTCCATACCAATTTCGTCCAGCTTCCGGTAACGGTAAAGGATCGTGACGGACGCCGAGTTGATGGCCTTCTGCCTACCGACTTTGTTGTGAAGGAAAACGGGACGGTTCAGAAGCTAAGTTATTTCACCCAGGATCCTTTCGCGCTCTCGGTGGCGATCGTGCTCGACCTGGGAATGCCGGATGCGATCGTGCAAAAGGTGAACCAGACGTTTGGGGCACTGGTGGGAGCGTTCGCTCCCTACGACGAAGTTGCCCTGTATACCTATAGCAGCACGGTAAGCGAGGTCAACGATTTTTCGGCTGCGAACCAGAAGCTGTCCGCCCTACTGAATCAGATGAAGATCGAGCGTGGGCGCAACAATGGCGTGCCCGTGACCAACGGTCCGTTGGCCCCGAATGGGCCGATTATTAACGGCGTTCCGATGGGCAGCCCCACCGAGCCAGTCTATACCCCGCCCAAGGAAGCTCACGTTCTGAATGACGCCATCCTCCGGGCTGCGCTCGACCTGCGCAGGCGCCAAAGGTACATGCGCAAGATCATCTTTGTGATCAGCGATGGACGCGAACAAGGTAGTCAGGCGAGCTATAAAGATGTTTTAAGAGTGCTGCTCTCGAACGAAATCCAAATTCAGGCCGTAGAGTTGGGCAGCTCGGCCCTTCCGGTTTACGACAAGGTGCAGCGGTTGCACATCCCAGGGCAGGGGCGCGACGACATCCTGCCCAAATATGCCGTCGCTACCGGAGGCGGCCACTACGCAGAGCTGACTCGCAACTCAATCGAGGCCGTATACGCCAACGCTATGAGCGAAGCGCGTAATCAGTACACGCTGGGATATACGCCCGCCAAGCCCAAGACACCGACCACTTCGGCCTACCGCAGCATCGAAGTGCTGGTGGACCGGCCCCATTTGAAGGTTTACGCCAAGGATGGGTACTATCCCGCGCCGGGTTCGCGTTAGAGGATTCTAAAAACCTCCGCCGTTTACAACCTTTAGCGTTTACAGGGCGGCGGGGGTCACCTGAGTAACCTGCCTTGTATCGTGCGCGTGTGATATAAAAACTCCAAGCCCCCAAAGGGATATTTTTGCGCCAGGCACTCCCAAGGGTGTGCACTGGCGCTACTGAGGAAAGTCTTGAGTTTCATCAACTTCGCAGCCCGCGAGATCAATTGCAAGATCGTGTACTACGGCGCCGGTCTGGGCGGCAAGACCACGAACCTTCAGGTGATCTACCAAAAAACCGCGGAACAGCAGAAGGGCAAAATGATTTCGCTCGCCACTGAAACCGAGCGAACTCTGTTCTTCGATTTCCTGCCGCTCGATCTCGGCAACGTGCGCGGCTTCAAAACCCGCATCCATCTCTACACTGTGCCCGGGCAGGTTTTCTACGACGCCAGCCGCAAGCTGATTCTGCGCGGCGTGGATGGCATCGTCTTCGTGGCCGACTCGCAAGAGCAGCGTATGGACGCCAATGTCGAAGCCCTCGACAACCTCATGTCGAACCTGAAAGAGCACGGCTACGACTTCAACAAGATTCCCTACGTGCTGCAATTGAACAAGCGCGACCTGCCGAATATTTTGTCGCCCGACGATCTGGGCAAAGAGCTGCGCAAGAAGAATGAAGCCATGATCGAGGCGGTGGCGTTTCAGGGTACGGGCGTGTTTGAGACTCTGAAGGAAATCGCCAAGCAGGTGCTGACGGAGTTGAAGGCGGGCGGGTAAGGCAAGGTTCGTATCAGGGTATGCCTTCAGGCATACCGTGCGGACTGCGTCAATACAACCTCGGCCTTCAAGCACTGTGACCTCGTAGAGTACCGTGGAAGACGGCGCTTCAGCGCCGCGTAAATCCTTCTCTTAACAATGTCATCTTGAGCGGAGCGCGTTGAAGACGCGCGCAGTCGAAAGATCCCTACTTCAGGAATTGACATTTACGTAAGAGCGGCGAGGCGGGGAATATGCGGCTCACAAACCAAGACGGATTATCCTCCCCACAGAGCGACCGGTCAACCCGCAACTTCGGTGGTGTCCTAACAGTGCGTTTCTGTCGGCTGTCTCCGAAAACCGCCGGGACATTACAAAGCCGGACCGCTCGTCCGGCTTTGTTTTCGCCTGGCTGCAATTTCGGTACTGGTGCCGTTTCCCGTTCACAGGTCAGTTGTATGGCCCAAGAGTCTCTAGCGGCTGGCAAGGGCTTGAATGTAACTCTTCCGATTCCTTGCGGAGCTGTTCTTGCTGCGCTCTTCCTTCCTCGAAGTCTCTCCTAAATATCTCCTCCATCTGGGGAAGTTGCTGGCTGAGAATTTTATCGTCGCTTTCTTTTTGGGCTTTCAGCGCCTTTTGTTCTTTCTCTGCCTCTTCTTTTTTCTGCTCTGCCATGGCTGCCGACCAATATTTCATGGCTGGAGGCGCAACGTACCAAACTGGCGGATACAATCCGATCTCGATCAGTATTCCTTTAGGAGGCACTAACTTTCGAGTCACGTCATCTTGCTCCATCCAGCCTAATGTTGCTTGCCAGTCATACGAATGCAGGAACTTAACAGCCACTCCAGCAGTCTCTTGGGCGGCCCGCGCAGATTCCATATCAGGCATGCCTAGGTCCGTAGCGTGCGCAAAATCAGGTTCCCAACCTTGGACCTTTACTCCATCGGCAAGCGATCTTCCGCTTGCTTTAAGCGTAACGCGCCAGCCTGCAAACTCAAATGCTCTAGCTAGGCTAGTCGCAGCTCGTTGTGTTTCCGCATCATTAGGCACGTATTCGATCATCACGCTCCAATCGTGGAACGGAAGAAGCGGGTCGTTATATCGACGACCGCCAGTTTTAGTGCCAATAGACCATACTGGGATAACTCTAGGGGCAGTGCAGGTCGCTAGATTCTTTAGCGATGTTTCCAGTTCTGCTCTTTTCCCCTCCACGTCATTTAGCTTTTGCTTGGTAGCCGATAATTGTTCGTCCAACTTTGCGGCTTTGTGCCTAGCAGACAGCGCTGTTGCGTCTGCTGCGCTTGCTTTTTCTTCTGCCTTCCCGGCTTTACCTAGTGCATCTTTAGCCTGGCTAAGCGCGGTGGATGAATCCGAAATGGCAGTCTTCGCCTTGGTATCAGCTTGTTCCGCCATGTCTCCAAGCGAGCCGATCACCGTACCCGATAATTCGTTTGTCCGCATGATGCACTTGAGTGATGCGGCCAATGCGAGTACAAGTAGCAGCGTTGACCATCGTTCTACGTGCTTTTTGCGCCTTTCGCCAAGCCATTTTTCCCCTAAGTCGGCAATCAATTCACCCGCACAGGCAATAATTACAAGCCCTTCAGACACATATTCGCCGATCTCCCATCCGTGCAGTGATGGCACGACTGACGATATATCGGAAAACGTGAAAGCCATATTAGGACACTACCGCAACTTCGGTACTGTCTTAAACACATTTAAGACACCATCGCAATTTCCTTCATCTTGACATCCTGCTCTCTCCCCGACTAATTTGATCTCCTCCCCTTCGAACCCGGTTACGGGACCGATAGTCTTTGGGCCACTCCGTCTCGCGTTTTCTGTCACCGATTCAACTGCGGCAAATCTGCGCCCTTGGAGGCCACGATGCAACGTGTCATTTGTTTTTCCCTGCTTCTCCTCTCTCTCTGCGCCACACTCTGCGCCCAAAACAATGCTCAACCTTTTCTCTACCAGCCGCTGGTTCCTACCGCAGCGGCACCCGGAGCATCGGGCTTCCCCCTCACTGTCAACGGTTACGGATTTGTCACTGGGGCAGTACTCAACTGGAATGGCTCTGCACGGACAACGACCGTCGTATCCAGCAGCCAAGTGCAAGCGACCATCACTTCGGCCGATGTCGCGCACGTGGGCACTGCAAACATCACGGTGGTGAACCCCGCTCCCGGCGGAGGAGCATCGAACGTAGTTTATTTTCCGGTCCGGCAGCCCGCCGCCGGAGTGGCGTTCGCGCCTGAGCCGGGCGTCGCGCCTGCGTCGGGGCCTGTGGCTGTGGGCGACTTCACCGGCGATGGCATCCTGGATATCGCGGTGGCCGAGAGCACGAGTTCAGGTGCGACCATACTTCTCTATCGCGGACTAGGAAACGGCACCTTCGCCGCTCCCGTCTCGTCGTCAGTGACGCTTCCCATCTACAGCTTGTTTACCGGAGACTTTAACAACGACGGCAAGCTGGACCTGGTGTCCTCGACTTCGATCGGCGATTTCAACGTGAACGGAATGGTTCTGTTGAACAATGGCGCAGGTCACTTCGTGCAGCAAACGCCGTTCGCTGGAGGGGACGATGGCTGGGTCGTGGGAGTTGCTGACGTGAACGGCGACGGCATTCTCGATGTGCTTTTCGAAGGCGAGGCGGAAGGAAGCGGCGCAGTGCAAGTCTGCCTGGGCAATGGCGACGGAACCTTCACTTTGAAATACCAGGCGAACGAAAACAACTTTGACGGCAATCCAATCGGAATCGGCGACTTTAACGGCGATGGCAAGCTCGATATGGCCGTCACCGATGATTACCAGATCGATGTTTTCCTGGGCAACGGCGACGGCACATTCCAGCCCTTCGTTCCCTACGCCTGTTCGCCCTCCTGCCAAGGATCGATCACGGCGGCCGACTTAAATGGAGATGGCAAGCTCGACCTTATTGTCGGTGAGATGACCGTCTTTATGGGTAACGGCGACGGCACATTCACTCCGGGCTTCAACTTCTCTCCCGCCGGCGGAGGAGGCATGAATGCCGTGGGAGACTTCAACGGAGACGGCAAGCTCGACATAGCCGTTATCGGGCCGTCTGTGTCTGTCTATCTGGGCAATGGAGACG
Organism: uncultured Acidobacteriaceae bacterium; assembly: GCA_963818235.1. Lineage (GTDB taxonomy): Bacteria > Acidobacteriota > Terriglobia > Terriglobales > Acidobacteriaceae > Sulfotelmatobacter. The sequence continues at coordinate 2,123,216 of CAWFRI010000001.1, read as the reverse complement.
GCACATTCCAAAGCTCTACTTCTTCCGGCGCATTCTATAGCGGCGCAGGGACGGGAGCGTTTGGCGACTTCAATCGCGACGGCCAACTCGACATCGTCAACTGGGCCAGCCCGAACGATCAGATCGGATTGCAAACCACACTGGGCGTGGCGCCAGGCTTGTTGAACTTCGGCTCAATTAAGATTGGCAGCACCAGCAAAGGGCAGGCGATCACGATAACGAACGTCAGTTCCAAGTCAGTGCCGATATCGAGTATCGCACTGACCGGGGCAGACGCCGGAGATTACATCGAACACAACACTTGCGGCGCTGGACTGCACGCCGGGGCCACCTGCCAAATAACCGTGGCTTTCAAACCCACGGTCAAAGGCACGCTGCCCGCGTCCGTGAGCATTACCTACTCGGGCATAGCGAGCCCGCAAACCGTACCCATTACGGGCTACGGATTCTAGAGCGATGGAATCCGCGAGGAAGGCCGGGCTGCGTAGGTCCGGCTTTTTTTCGCGAACTGAGTAAGCGGCTCCCTACGCTGCGCACGGCTTGTAATCGCAAACAAGAACTGTTAGATCGTCATCCTGCGCGGCCGACCATTTTTGAACCGAAGAGATAATTTGGGTGACCGCATCGGCCGGCGCTAATGTGCTCGTCTTGCGCAACACTGCGGAGAGCGATTCCTGGCCAAAGAAATCTCCACGAACATTCGCGGCTTCAATAAGGCCGTCCGTATAAAGCAGAAGACGATCGCCCGCCTCAAGCGCGATGATTGCGTTTTTGTACGCGGCAAAGTCGAAGGCCGCAAGCATCAAACCGTTCTCAGCTACTTCCAGCACATTCCCGTTGCGCAGTAGCAGCATGGGCGGATGCCCCGCCGCGGAATATTGCAGACATCTCGAAACGCCATCGAGATGAACATAAGCGGCAGTGACAAACTGGTTTTGTGTATTGCCGCATAAAGCGGCATTCATTCCCGCCAACAATGCCGAAGGATCGGTGGCGTTGGCGCGCTGCGATGTCGCCGCCAGTTTTACCATGGAAGCAATCAGAGCCGCCGGAACGCCGTGGCCAGATACATCGGCAATCAGAAGCCCGGCCTGGGTCTCGTTGGCGACGATAAAATCGTAAAAATCGCCCGCAACCGCGGTCATGGGCACGTAACTGGCCGCAACCTGAAAGTTAGCCGAGTTTGGAAACGCAGCGGGAAGAATCGAAAGCTGTATACGCTTGGCTACCTCAAGTTCTTTTTGAATATCGCCGAGTTGCTTCTCCCGATGCAAAGTCTGGCGGGCGGCAACGTAACCGAGAGCAGCCAGAAAAATCAGGAACCCAATCGGCTCGATGTTGGGCAGGGGCAGCCCGAGCAAGTTGCGGATATTTTCCCACATCGCAAAGCCCGCAAAAAACAACAAGCCGCGCCGAATCACAATGACATCCCGATTTACCGAACCGCGGGTTATGGAAAACACCACCAGCGCAATCAGCGCGGCAATAACAAAAACTCCGTTGATCTGGTAAAAGATGTTTCGCGGCCCCACCACAACGGTCGCAAAGGCTAACAGCCCAAGGACAACTCCCAGCGCGCAAATTGCATTCCTCATGCGGCGATGCAGGAAACCGGCAGCCTCAAGAAAGAAAAACGCAGGAATTGGAACAACGAAGTCGATGGCGTGGCTCAGTCTCGGATAGAAATAAGATCCCTGCATCGTGAGCGACAGCAGATCGCTTTTGATCCACATGCGCAGGCCGTAAACCCCAGCGAAGAGCGCGAGATAAATCAAGAGAGGATCATATTTGCGGCGAATCGCCGAAAACGCCGCAGCCACCAATCCCACTGCCAGAATCACGGCGCCAAAGAAAAGATTGAGGACATCATGGCGAAAGGCTTGCAAGACTTGTTCGCCGGTCATCTCAGAGATGGGAACGTACATGAGACAGGATGCTAAATCATTTCCGCACTATCGGGTGAAAGGCGGCGAGGTGTCATCGCCCCGCCGGAGTGACTCACTCCCTCTTAAAAGAAGAAATGATATCTTCCGCAGCCGCATCGTAGAAGTGTTCCGGCAGACAGTGAAGCGCGACCGAACATAACAGCGCCAAACAATAGAATGCATGAGCGGAATATTTCCCGAACTGATGCTCATTCGGCGCTGACACATTTCCTGGAATTCGTCTAGAATGGCAACCGCAAACCGCTCGCACTTTATGCGAGCCTCAGACAAAGAGGCCTTCATGCGCAGAGTCATTTCGTTCCTGATATTCGTATTTTTTTCTTCACAGCTTTTGTTCTCGCAGCAATCGTCACTGCACGGCATTGACGTCAGCGATCTGGATCGCAAGGCCGATCCCTGCAATGACTTCTACGAATTCGCCAACGGCACATGGCGCGCCAATAATCCCATCCCCGCATCCATGACACGCTGGAGCAAGCGCTGGGCGGCGGGTGAGTCGTCCAAGGACAAGCTGAAGGAAATTCTCGAGACCGCAGCCGCGGACACGAGCGCTCCCAGGGGCAGCAACGAGCAGATCATCGGCAACTACTACGGCGCATGCATGGATGAATCGCGCGTAAATGCGCGCGGCATGGAACCCCTGAAGCCGTGGTTTGCTCGTATCGATGCCGCCAAAAGTACGACTGAATTGCAGCACGTCATCGCCGACATGCACGACATCCTGATCGGCGATCCCTTTGCCTTCGGCAGCCAGCAGGATCCGCATAAACCGGAATGGGTGCTCGCCGATATTGGCGCCAGCGGGCTTGCGCTGCCCGATCGCGACTACTACTTAAAACCGGAAGCGCGGTTTAAGGAAGCGCGCGAAAAATATCTCGTGCACATTGCGGCCATGTTTAAGCTGGCGGGATGGGATGAAAAGACTTCAGCCGCCGCCGCGCAGACCGTCATGGGCATGGAAACCAAGCTGGCGGAAGCCTCGCTCGACAACGTCGCTTTGCGCGATCCCGCGGCCACCGACCACAACACTACATTCGCCCAACTGCAGGCCATGGCGCCGCACATCGACTGGGTGGAATATTTCAAGCACAAACAGATTCCGCAGGATGTTGACATGAACGTCGATCAGCCGAAGTTCATGCAGGAACTCGACCGCCAAATGCACGAAGATTCGCTGGCCGACTGGAAAGTGTATTTGAAGTGGCACCTGCTGAACTCGACCGCCAGTTCCCTTTCCACGCCGTTTGTGGAAGAAGATTTCGCCTTCAATGGAAAATACTTAAGCGGCACGACTGAGATGAAACCGCGCTGGAAGCGCTGTGTGGAATCCACCGATCAACTCCTCGGCGAAGCGCTCGGTCAAAAGTATGTGGAAAAATATTTCCCGCCCGAAGCCAAAGCGCGTATGCAGGAGATGGTGCGGAATTTGCTCGCCGCGATGCGCGATGACATCCTCAGCCGGCCTTGGATGAGCGATGACACCAAAGAAAAAGCTATGGCGAAAATCGCCACCTTCAATCCGAAGATTGGCTATCCGGATAAGTGGAAAGATTATAGCCACGTCGAGGTCCGCCGCGACGCATTCTTCGAAGACATGATCGCGGGAAGAAAATTCGTGGAACAGGACGACCGGCATCTGATCGGAAAGCCCGTGGATCGTGGACGCTGGGGCATGACTCCGCCGACCTCCGACGCTTACTACAATCCGCTGCTCAACGAAATTGTTTTCCCGGCAGGAATTTTGCAGCCTCCGGCATTCGATATGAAGGCCGTGGATGCGGTGAACTACGGTGCAATCGGAGTCGTCATCGGCCACGAGATTTCGCACGGCTTTGACGATCAAGGCGCGCAATTCGACTATTTAGGTCGTCTTCGCAACTGGTGGACAGATGCCGATCTGAAACAGTTCCAGGCGCGCGCCGCCTGCGTGGCCAATCAATTCGACAACTACTTCATCGAGCCGGGAGTGCATCACAACGGCAAACTTGTGCTCGGCGAAAGCATCGGCGACCTCGGTGGCGCGAAGGTTGCTTTTCTCGCCTACGAAAAATCGCTGGCCAACAAGCCGCGTCCTGCGGATATCGACGGCTTCACTCCCGAGCAACAGTTTTACATTGCGTGGGGACAGTTTCGTGGCGATGAAATTCGCCCGGAAGCCCAGCGCCTGATGATCCAAACCGATCCGCATCCCATCGCGAAGTATCGCGTGATCGGCCCGCTTTCGAATCTGCCGGACTTTCAAAAAGCGTGGAGCTGCAAAGCAAATTCGGCGATGGTCCGTCCGGAAGCAAAGCGATGCGATGTTTGGTGAGGCAAGACGATGGGCGATCAAGATTCTACTAAGTCAGAAGAAAACGAACTACCTGATTGGGAACAACACGGCCTGCGCATCATCCGCAGTGGCGAACTCGACGCCAATACGCCGCAAACTCCCGGCATGAACCGCGCCGAGGCCATCTCCTATGCCAAGGTCGGCGCGCAAAAATTGTGGGCGGGAACAGTTGTGGTACATCCCAACGCCAAGACTGGCCCGCATCATCACGGCGAATTGGAGACAGTAATCTACGTCGTCCGTGGACGCGCACGTTTTCGCTGGGGAAATAATTTAGAGTTCGTCGATGAAGCCGGCCCTGGAGACTTCGTCTACGTTCCGCCTTACGTTCCACACCAGGAACTAAATGCGCTAAGGACGAACCTGTAGAGGCGGTGATCGTACGCAGCGGTCAGGAGCCGATCGTCGTCAACCTGAACATTCCAAGCCCGGAGGACGGCGCGGATAGTCCGCAGGACGATCCATTTCACTCTGCGCCGCGAAATTGAGGCGTGGCCCGGGCAGAACAAAGGCGCCGGAGATTTCCGGCGCCAAAGTTTCTCGCGAATTTCAGCAACAACCTTTCCGGAAAAAATAATAAATCTACTGCGCGATCTCGAACACTGTCCCGTCGCCGTGAGCGCCGCCGGCACTGGTGGTTCCATACAAGTTGCCCGAGGGATCCTGCATCAAGCTGCCTTGGGGAGCCGCGCCCTTGGGAGCGGTTCCGAAGCCGAGAAAACTGTAGCTGACTCCGCTGCCGCTGGGCGCGAGACGGTAGACTCCGCCACAGCCTTGAGGGCACGACGCGTCGTCGCCGCCTCCATCGAGTAATGGACCATAAACAATTCCCCCCGCAACCATCGGGGTGCCGTAGGGCTCACTGCCCTGCGTCCCGTTAAAAGAGTACACGGAGGTGAATTTGAAGCCTCCTCCGGTCTGCGGGCTCATCTTGTAAGCATAGCCATCCCCGCTGGCGCCGCCTAACATGTTCCCGTAAAGATTGCCGAGGTTATCGATGGCCACGCCGGTACTGGGGAAGGAGCCACCGATATTGTTCTCGAAATTATGGATCGCGGTCTCGGTCCAGGTTCCGCCTCCACTGGGCGAGAGCTCAAAAACTACGCCGCAGCCGTAGGGCGGATTACAAGTCACGTCTCCGCCAACTGCCCCCGTGCTATAGAGATTGCCCGCCTTGTCGAAGACCAGGGCCGAGCCGGGCTCGCCTCCGTCCGCTCCATCCTCAAACGTATACAGGATGTGCTCGGTCCAGGTGCCGCCCGAGCCGGGGCTCAGCTCAAAGACCGTGCCGCAACCCAAAGTGTTGCAGATGGCAGTGTTGCCACCAAAACCGGTAGTGCCATAGAGGTTTCCCGCGCTATCCATGATCAGGCCAGCCTCGGGATAGATACCGTCGCCCGGCGCCTGAAAGTTGTAAAGAATTTTTTCCGTCCACAAGCCGCCGCCCGCGGGCGACAATTCGAAGACGGTGCCAACGCCACAGAAGTAACCCGTGCAGGTGGTTCCTCCAAACTCCGTTGTGCCATAGAGATTGCCGGCGCTATCGCGAATGAGATAACCGTTAGGGTTGATGCCGTCACCGCTGCCCGGAACGAATGTGTGGATTACGCTTTCCGTCCAGGTGCCGCCGGAGTTCGTCAACTCGAAAACCACGCCGCAACCGTTCGTGCCGTTCTCGCATTGCTCCGCAGAGGTATTGCCACCGGCCGGAGTTGCGCCATAGAGATTTCCGGCCGTGTCTCGAACCAGCCCTGCCACAGGACCGAGCCCGTCCGGAGGACCGCTGAAACTGTAGAGAGTCTTTCCCTGTCCCCACGCGCAGGTCGCAAGAAGCAACGTCACAGCAGCGAAGAGTGCGCAGGAAAATATGGTTGAGGCTTGTTGGGTTAAGTTCTGCGAAGTGCGATTCTGGCGGGAAGCGGACCGTTGCGTCCTTGATGCAGACATAAATCTCCTCCTGGAGTTGGCCGATTGACGGAGCGGAGCTTACAGAGCCTGATTTTGCTGCGCGGAGGACGCAGAACAGCATTGTTTACCCGGATTGAGAGCGAGTCAAGTGAAAATAAATGAAAGAGGTGGCCCGGGCATTCTCCGGGGCGTTGCCAGCTACCCGCTGCGGGTATTCCCGAAGCGATGTTCGTCATATCGCAAGATTTTCCGGATTCGCCCTAAGGCGTCACCGCGAAAACCGCGCCCTCGTTGGCATTGCCGCCATTTTCAGTAGTACCAAGGAGAGATCCCGAGGGACCAAAAATTAATCCGGCCTCCGGAGATCCGCCGTCGGGTGCGATGTCGGTGAATGAGTAAAGTGAGTCGTAAGTATATGCGCCTCCCGAGCCCAGAGTCAGTTCGAAGACCGTGCCACATGCAAATCCGTTGCAACCACTTACCTTGCCGGGTGTGGTTCCGTAAAGATTCCCAGCGGCATCGATGATCAAATTGCTCGCCGGATTCGTGCCTTGGTCGTCCGTGCCGGGAAAATTAAAGATTCTCCGCTCACTCCATACGCCGCCTGCATTTTGCATAATCTCATACGCAGTGCCGCAAGAGGGACAGCGGCTGTTTCCCGATCCGCCCCGAAGAGTTGTACCAAAAATGTGTCCCGCGCCGTCCACCACCGGGCTGGCTGAGGGATAAAGGCCGTCGTCCCCGGAATCCTGGAACGAATAGAGGTTGCTCTCTTTCCATGCACCGCCTTGCGGCACGAGTTCAAACACGGTGCCACATCCAACTGTTTCGTCGTTCGTTCCAACGCAACCTCCATCTCCGCCCCGTAAAGTCGTGCCATACAAATTGCCAACCTGATCCAGGAACAATCCAGTTTCTGGCCGCGAACCAACTAACAATGGCAGGATGATTGCTGTCCACTAACGAACAAGGCTTACATTCCAAGGTTGAAGTTCTTTCCAGTAGGGCGGGAATCCCATCGCTGTGAGGTTTATGTGTGGGTTTTCCTGAATGCTCACCATGAGCATATCCTTCCACCTCGATCTCGGGGACGCATGGCACAGAAAATGCGCCAGCATCAAAAACACACAATAGACGCGACTGTTGAAACCCCTTCCGCTTTCCATTCCATAGTGAGTTCAGGTTTAAGAGAAAGCTCGCGATTCCACAACCTACTGTGATGGGCACATATGTTTCTAATGTAGGTTAGAGTTCATCCAACTCGTAAGCTGGCTCTGAGCAATTCCGAAATCTTTTGCAATCTGTTTTCGGAGGCATTGAGGCACTACCGAAGCAGTTTTGATTCAAATCATTTTTTTCGCATACTTAACCCGAGGTGGAGGAAAACTTCCTTATCGTAACGTCGCTATCACACGCTTATCTCGACAATGCGCAACTCAGTGGCATAAAAAAAAGCGCCGGAATTTATCCGGCGCCGAGGGTTTCTCGCGAGATGCGGTCAAGCGAGAAGTTGAAACTCGAACGAAATTACTTGCTCTCCGCGATCGGGCTTGCGCTCACATCGCGGCGGCCGTTGACAGCGGTGCGCGCTGCGCGAGCGGCGGGCATATTGGCAGCGGCTCCGTAGCGCTCCAGCAGAATCGGCGCCATGGTGTTTTCCGCTTCCTTCACGAAAATCATCTGCGTCTCCGTCGCCATATCGACGCGGACAAAGTCTCCCAGCTTCACCTGGCTGGTAGCAACCAGATTGGCTAACGGGAATACCAGATGCCGCTCGATCGCCCGCTTCAAGTGGCGCGCGCCATAGCGAGGGTCGGTGCCTTCCTTGAGTAAAAACTGTTTCACCGGCGCGGTGCAATTGAAAACAAATTGATTCGCGCCCGCCGCCATCAGCACGCGTTGCTGAACCATTCCGAGTTCGATCTCCAGAATCTGCGCCAGGTGTTCGTCACGCAGCGTCTTGAAGACCACAGTCTTGTCGATGCGGTTCATAAACTCCGGCGTGAACTTGCGGCGAGCCGCTTCCACAGCGGTACGCTGAATCTTATCGTCGAAGTTGTTATCCACTTCCACAGCCTTCGGCGCAAACCCAAAGCCGCCGTCCACCAGGTCGGTCATCTCGCTGGCACCCAGGTTAGAAGTCAGGATGATGATGCATTGAGAAAGATCGACGCGGCGGTTATCACCCAGCGTCAGCGTGGCTTTGTCGAGAATGCCCAACAGAAGTTGCCAGAGCGAGTCGGAAGCCTTTTCGATTTCATCGAACAGCAAAATCGAGAGCTTCAGCTTCTCGGTGAACCACTGATTGAGCGCTTCCTGCGTCAATAGCGGATGAGTCTCACGATGCCCGAGGTAGCCCGGAGGCGAACCGATCAGCTTCGCAATTTCGTGCGAGTGTTGAAACTCGGCGCAATCAATCTTAATACAGGCGTGCGAATCGCCGAACAGAGCCTCGGCCATGGCTTCCACCACGCGCGTCTTGCCGGATCCAGTCGGCCCAGAAAAAGCAGGTTGCCCACCGGACGTCCCGGCGCGTTCAGGCCAGCCAGGAACATCTGGTAAATCTCGGCGACCTTTTCGACAGCCTGATCCTGGCCCACGATCTTGCGGCGCAGGGCGGCTTCAAACTCTCCAGCATCGTTGCTGCGGCGGTTCGGATCGAGCACGGTTGCGAGGTTGGTTCTCATAAATGATTGTCCGGTTTGCACCGGCGTTTCGTCCCTTTTCCAGGCCGTATCCTCGGCCTTTTGCCTGCGTTTTCCAGGGATTCACCGGGCCTCACTCGCAGCTCCCCACTTTCCTTAAGATGACACATTCTGTCATCGGGAATCAGCCGCCCACCAGGCCCCGTAACGCGTCCCCGGTGCCTTACGAATAAGCAAGCCGCTGGCCATGGTCAGGCCCTCGATTGTGGAAACAGAAACCTTCTATCGACAGGAGTTAACAGTCCGGCCACGGCATTAGAACAGACCGCGGTGCAAAGCGAAAGAGTTATGAGAGAAATAATTTGCGCACAAAGGAAGGGATTGTCCTGTCCTCAGAATCGTAGGTGTCCGAGCCACTTGTGGCCGCCGTATTCCCCGTGCTGAGCTTTTTAATCTTCACTCCCGCCAATCTAAGGGGGAGATGATCGAGAGTAACTTTGCGCGGGGGAAATTGCGGGATAGCATCGCGATCAGGCCGTTATCGGAGGGTACCTTGCGCCGCTCGTCGATTCTCATCATCTCTGCCGTATCGTGCATTCTATTCGGGGTAGCCGCTATGCGGCTGAACTCGCGCTTCTCTCTAGTGCAAGCTCAGGCTATACAGGCGCAACCGGCCACCGTCGCGGCTGCGACTCCGCAGGCGGCCGAATTAAAGCCAGTGAGCGCCATGATTTCCACGGGCGCAAAGCCTGCGGATCTTACATCGCCGCTCTCTCCTTTATCTGGAACTCAGATTTATACCGCCAAGCGGGGCGACACGATTCCCGCCGTCGCTCATCAATACTTGAAGAACACGGCTTATCTCACGTCGTCTGAACTTGGCGATGCGATTCGACAGCTTAACGGCAATCGCTCCGGCAATATTCTTAAAGCCGGCGAGCAGATAACGATTCCTGGAATTCTTCCCGCACCCATCGTCGAACATACGGTCCCGGTGGCGAAAGACTTTGAAGTCCGGGCAATTTATCTGACTGGCGTGATGGCGGCCAGCGACCACGGGATGCGCATCATCCGCCACTGGCGCGAAGTCGACGGCAACGCCGTTGTCTTCGACATTAAGGACTCCGACGGCAGCGTCAATATTCCCTTTGAACACCCTCTACTCGGCAAACATCAGGTTTACATCCACGATCTGCCGAAGTTTGTTCACTTCCTGCATTCCGAAAACATGCACGCCATTGCCCGTATCGCAATCTTCCGAGACGAGCACATAGTGGTCACCCATCCTGAACTGGCTGTGCAATCCAGAAAGAACAAGCAGCCCTGGCGGGAAAACGGCAAGCTGGTCTGGACCGACTCTTCGAATGCCAAAGTTCAGGATTACAACATCGCTCTGGCCAAATTTGTGGCGCAATCCGGAGCCGACGAAATTCAGTTCGACTACGTTCGCTTCCCTGCCGAGGGTGATCAGAAAGATGCCAGCTTTGTTTATCAAAGCGAGCAGAACAAAGAGAAATGGCAACGCTCCGATGTTATTACCGACTTCCTCAAGAAAGCTTATGCCGAACTGCATCCGACTGGCGTTCTGCTCTCACTCGATGTTTTCGGCGTGATGGCGTGGCAACGCTCCGTCGATCTCTCGCACACCGGACAGGACATCGTCGGCATGGCGAAATATTGCGACGTGCTCTCGCCCATGATTTATCCCTCGCACTTCTTTGGCATGGATGGCATCGAGCATCCCGGCGACGCGCCCGAGCACTTCATCGGCGAATCCATGCAGCGCTTCGAGTTGATCACCAAAGGCAGCGGCGTGGTGATTCGTCCCTGGCTGCAAGCTTTCCGCTGGCGCACCAGGACCTATTCTCCGGAGTACATCAAGGTGCAGGTCGCCACCGCGAAAGAAAAAGGCGGCATCGGATTCTTATTCTGGAATGCGGCGAACGATTACTCGAAGCCGTACGAGGCCATGCCGGAGATGAAGGCGGCTCAAGAAAAATATTTCCGGGGAGATGAACTGCCGGGTGTGACCGCGAAGGCGAGCCTTGCTCCGGCTCCGGCCATCCCATAGTTAATGATGCCTCGGAGGTAAATATGAGGCCAGGCTATTGTATGTCGCCCCTACGGGACCGGAATTCGGGCACTCTCAAAGAGCAGATTCCTCCGGGCTGAAGTACGCCCGTTCGGAATGACACTTCGTGTTCAGGGTGAAGTGCACCCGTTCGCGATGACAACGCGGTTATCGTGCAGCGGCGAGAGCGCGTTTGCCGCTGATGGAGTCGTAGAGGTTTTTCTCGACGATGGTGAGATCGGGTTTGGCGTCGAGCACGAGTTCGGCGTAGCGTTTGCTTGGCAGTAAGTACTGGCGCTGGGCCGGAAGAACATGATTCGCGTATTGCCAGCGGATAAATTCGAGAGGGCGCTGGCGCTCGGTGATGTCCCGCACCTTGCGGCGATGGAAACAGATGTTATCGGGAGCGTCGAGGTAGATGGATAGGTCGAAGTAGGGGCGCAGCTCCGCAAAATGCAGGGCTAAAATTCCTTCGACGATCAGCAGGGGCTTGGAGGGGATGCGCTCGCGGCGGTCGCAGACCCGGCGGTGTTGAGCAAAGTCGTAGATGGGAGCCTCAATGGCTAGCCCGGCGGCGTACTTGCGGATGTGGCTTTCCAACAGTTCCACGTCGGTGGCCGCGGGAGCGTCGTAGTTTTGCTTTTCTCGTTCTTCGAAGGGAAGGTGGTTGATATCGGTGGAGTAAATTTCCATGGAAATCACATGGCCGTTCAGGCGAGAGGCCACGCGCCTGGCTAGGGATGTCTTACCGCTGCCAGAGGGCCCCGCCAGCCCGACGATAAAGACCTTTTCCGGCATTGGAATACTAATCTTTCCTATCGGCCAACCGAACAAACATCTTTATCGCCTCTAGCCCAAAGCTGACGAATCGAGTCCGCGCCTCGGCTATAATGTTCTGTAACGCTGGTTGGCTTCTCACGCTTCGCCCCGCTGCGATGCCGGATTCAGCCTCGTTGCAAACGCCGCAACTGAAGGAGTCCGCATGGCTATCCAGAAGTCGGAAAATATCTGGCACAACGGCAAACTGATTCCCTGGGATGAAGCGACCATCCACGTGATGTCGCACGTGGTCCACTACGGCTCTTCGGTGTTTGAAGGGATCCGCTGCTACGCGCCGCCTTCGGGTCCCGCGATTTTCCGCGCCGATGAACACATGCAGCGCCTGCTCGATTCCGCCAAGGTCTACCGCATCCCGGTGGATTACACGCGCGACGAACTGGTGAAAGGCATGCTTGAAACCGTGGGCAGCAACGGCGCGTGGCCGTGTTACGTGCGGCCCATCGTTCTCCGTGGCTATGGCGAAGCGGGAGTGAATCCCCTGAACTCGCCAACCGAGGTTTACATTATTAATTATCCGTGGGGAAAATATTTGGGCGGTGAGGGTGAAGGTTGCGACGCCTGCGTTTCTTCCTGGACCCGCCTGGCCCCGAACACCTTGCCGGCCATGGCCAAGGCAGGCGCAAATTATATGAACTCGGGTCTTATCAAGATGGAAGCCGTACTGAACGGCTACGCCGAAGGCATCGCGCTCGATATCAATGGATTTGTTAGCGAAGGCTCGGGCGAGAATGTGTTCCTCGTGCATCGCAACAGGCTGATCACGGCGCCGTTAGGCAATTCCGTTCTGCCCGGAATCACTCGTGATTCCGTGGTGCAGATTGCGCGCGACCTGAATATCCCCATCGTCGAGCAGATGATCCCGCGGGAGATGCTCTACATCGCCGACGAAGCTTTCTTTACTGGAACAGCCGCGGAAGTCACGCCCATCCGCTCGGTCGACAAAATCAAAGTGGGCAAAGGCGGAATTGGGCCGATCACCAAGGCGATCCAGAAAGAGTTCTACGCCATCGTGCGCGGCGAGAAATCCGACCGCCATGGCTGGCTCACTCCAGTGCCCGTGGGCAGCAAGCAGCCGGTCGCAGTATAATCCGTTGGCTTCAGAAGGAAATTTTTAAGGAGATTCTTATGACCGACCAACAAGGCCCTACTCCGGAATTCGCCCTCGGATACCGGCAAATGATGCTGGACAGCTTCAACGGCGAACTGGAAATCACCAAGAAAGTTATCGCCGCAATTCCTGACGCCAAGTCAGACTATCGCCCTGACCCCCATGCACGCAGCGCCTGGGAACTGGCCTGGCATTTGGCCAACACCGACGTTCAGTTCTTGAACGGCATTGCAGACATGAACTTCACCATGGAATCTCCCAAGCCGGAGGATAAACCTAAAACGGTGGCGGAGCTGGTGTCTTGTACGACACCAACTTCAAGAGCGGCGCCAAACGAGTTGCGGAATTGACCGGCGATCAATTGGTTACTCCGGTCGATTTCATGGGAGCGTTCAATTTCCCGGTGGTCTTCTATCTGGGATTTCTGAACAACCACTCCATCCACCATCGTGGCGAGTTGGCTACGTTTTTACGGCCGATGGGATCGAAGGTTCCCAATATCTACGGCGGAAGTTTCGACGAGCCAATGCAGATGCCCGAACCGGCCAGCACCGCAGCTTAGTTGTTTAGTGCAGGCATTAAGAAGCCGCCCTCGTACAGGGCGGCTTTTTGCTTGAGGCTCTAAGTTGCGGTTTTCCCCTAGTCACACGACTCGCTTGAAGAATTACTCGGCGCTCCCTGGGACGGCTACGGCGGCAGCGTCGAATCCGATTTTGCTGTGGGTGCCGTCGCAGAACGGCTTGTTGGTGGAAGCGCCGCAACGGCAGAGCGCAATTTTTTCGCCGGCTTCAATCTTCTTGCCGGCGGCATCGAGCAGGCTGATCTTCCCCTCTACCAGGTACGGGCCTTTGGGCAAAACCTTAATAGTTGGATCCGACATCGTTTTCTCCTTCTGTGGATTTAGCTAGCTACAAAGTTGGTTCGTGATTGCTGAGAAGCTCACCGAGCTCGGACCGGGGAGCCTCTTCGATTATGCGTGAAACTCCTGCGCGGCCGCTGGCAGATGGGGTGCGGCAACCGCCTGCTGGAGTTGCTCAAACGCTGCCCTCCGTGCGGGTTCCGCAAGTTCTCCCGGCTTCTGATTCTCGGCATGGATAAATGTGACGTCGGTCAATCCAACAAAGCCAAGGATGTGGCGCAAATAAGGCTCTTGATGGTCATACTGCGCAGTCGGAGTGCCGGGACGAAACGATCCACCGCGCGAGGTGAGGACGAAAACTTTCTTCCCCTTGAGAACGCCTTGAGCGCCATTTGCTCCCCATAGAACTGTTCGACCGGCGCGGACGATTTGGTCGATCCATGCCTTCAGCGGCGCGGAAACGGTGAGGTTGTACATAGGAGCGCCCATAACAATGGTGTCCGCTGCCAGCAATTCGTCGATCAAGTTGTCGGAGACGGCAAGAGTCTCGCGCTGCGCGGGCGTTAGACGGGCTTGGTCGGAGTAGGCGGCGAGCATCCACTCGTCGGTGATGAGCGGGAGAACGGTAGTGGAAAGGTCGCGGACCATGACCTCACCCGTAGGATTTCCCTGTTTCCAGGCTTCGACAAATTTTTCGGTAAGCTGGCGCGAGACCGAGTTTCTTCGGGCGCTGGAATCGATGCGAAGCAGTTTCATAAATGACCCTCCGTACTTCAATACCCTTGGATGGCTCAAAATAGCATACGGTTACAATTAATAACTATAATTACTTTACATATCAGGTACTTTAGAGTAACTTAGTATCATAATGGCTCCGAGAAAACCGAAGAGAGTTCAGTCCCCCTGCGCCATCGGCGGCTTGCTGGAATTGCTGACACGACCCTGGACCATGCACATACTGTGGGCCCTCAGCCACAACGGACCGATGCGCTTCGGCGTCTTGAAACGGCAGGTGGAAGGGATTTCTTCGCGGGTGCTAACGGAGCGGCTGCGCACGTTGGAGGACGCGCGATTTATCTTCCGCCATTATGAGCAGACGATCCCTCCGGCGGTGACGTACGGAATAACCGACCGGATGAACGACCTGGAGAAAGTGTTCGCGCAACTGGAGGGGCTGTCGCGGAAGTGGCAGGGCGAAGGCGCATCTCCGGTTACGCGTAGTGCGGCCGGCGATCGAGCGTGCAACCGCGCGTGATCGCTCCGCAACCCGCCTATCCCCCGATGCAAACCTATTCGTTTGCCCTTTCGCCGACGCTGGGACAGAAACTCAGCCTTCGTGGGACGATCACCCCTGATGATCTTGAACTATTGCGGGATCATTTCGAATTGACGATCAAGGCGCTTGCCCGGAAGGCAAAGGCGGTCGAGCAGTGAATCCGTGACGGGCCGCCCTTACGCGCCCGCCATCGGTCATCAACGCACTATTAGGACACTACCGATTTTTGCAAGCAAGTTAGCTCCATTGGGCCAATTACCTAGGTCATCTTGGGGAAGGTGACGTTTCGGTCCATCATAGGCAGAGCTTGTGAGGCGGAGCGCCTCCCGGGAAACCCTTCGATGAATATTGACGATCTGCTGCGGATTGCGACGGAACGCAAATCCTCCGACTTGCATTTGAAGGTGGGAAACTATCCTCACTTGCGCATTGACGGCGAACTGGTGCCGCTCACCGACCAGCCGCGCGTGAGCGCCGAAGACATGCTGACCATGGCGTTCAGCATGATGTCGGCGCGGCAAAAACAAAAGTTCAAAGAGACCACGGAAATCGATATGGCCTACGGCGTGGCCGGGCTGGGCCGCTTCCGTGTGAACATCTTTCAGCAGCGCGGCAACGTGGGACTGGTCCTGCGCGTCATTCCCACCAAGATTCGCGCCCTCGACGAATTATTCCTGCCGAAAGTTGTCGAGCAAATTTGCGAGATGCCGCGCGGGTTGGTTCTGGTCACGGGCGTGACCGGCTCCGGTAAATCAACCACGCTGGCCGCAATGGTCGATCGCGTTAATTCGAGCCGCGCCGAACACATCATCACCATTGAAGACCCCATCGAATTCCTGCATCGCGATAAAAAGGGCTACGTTAACCAGCGCGAGATCGGCGTGGATACTCCTTCGTTCAGCGCGGCCCTGCGCGCTTCTCTGCGTCAGGATCCCGACGTCATTCTGGTGGGCGAAATGCGAGACCTGGAAACCATTTCAACAGCGCTGCACGCCGCGGAAACCGGCCACATGGTTTTCTCCACGCTGCACACTCTGGACGCGGTAGAAACCGTCAACCGAATCATTTCGATTTTCCCGCCGCCGGAGCAGAAACAGATTCGCCTGCAATTGGCAGCGGTGCTGCGCGCCATCGTGAGTCAACGTCTTGTCCGGCGCTGCGATTCCGAAGGACGCGTGCCCGCGGTCGAAGTCATGATTAACACCGCCTTCATCCGCGAGTGCGTGCTGGTACCGGAAAAAACGCGATCCATTCGCGACGCGATTGCGGCGGGCACTTCGCAATACGGCATGCAGACCTTCGATCAATCTTTGTGGGATTTGTTCCAGGCAGGCCTGGTCAATTATGAAACCGCCCTGGAGAATGCCTCCAACGCCGACGACTTCAAGCTGCGCATGCAAGGTATCGCATCGACAGCCGATATTTCGCGGCAGTCCATGCAATCAGCCGGCTTCGGCGGAAGGTAGATTCGCCAATTGTCCTGCTGAGCGGAGCCGGGAGGAGCGCGAAGCGATCCTGCCTGCGCAGTCGAAGCATCCCTACCCTTCCTCGGCTTTATCTACAGGCATGGTTTAACGCCGCCGCGGGTTAGGCCGGATGCCGCAGATCGCTTCTCCTCCCTCCCCTTCATCAAATTGCGCTATCGTTAGCGCATGCCATTCTCCCGGCCAAAGAAGCGCTCCTATTCCGAAGATGAGTTGTACGAATACGCCGTAGGTGCGTTGGCGCGGCGCATGCGTACGGTGGCGGAATTGAAGCGCTTGTTTCGTGCGCGCGTGGAAGATGCCGATTCGGAATACGGGCGGACGCTGATCGAGTTGGTAATCCGCCGGCTTAAAGACCGCGGCTATCTGAACGATTCCCAGTATGCCGCGTATTTTTCCTCTCTGCGGCGGGATAATAAAAAATTTGGTAGGCGGCGCGTGGTTACAGATTTGAAGATCAAAGGCGTCCATGGAGATGTGATCAATAAGGCTGTAGACGCTGCTTTCGAGGGCGTCAGCGAGGAGAAGCAGGCTCGCGAATATTTGCGCCGCAAGCGCATGGTAAAGCCGAAAGATCAAAAGTCGACGGCACGCGTTTTCCGCCAACTGGTTCGCGCCGGCTTCGGCAGCAAAACAATTTTCACCATCCTGAAAAGCTGGGATGTGGACGAAGAAACTCTGAGCGCCTTGGAGAGTGAAATCGCCTGACCTACCACTTGGCAAACGCCACCTGCGTGTTGCATACTCCAGCCGTTCCCCATCTCCGCTTTAGGAGTTCCACATGAAAGTTAGTTTGAGGGTAATTCTCGCTGCCGCGCTCCTCAGTATCGTTCCGCTGGCGCTGGCTCAGGATGTCAGCTCGGATGTAAAGAAAACCGCGCACGACACGGGCACCGACACAAAGAAAGCCGCTAAAGCCACCGGCCATGCGACAGAAAAGGCCGCCGACAAAACATCTGACGCCACCAAAACCGCGGCAACCAAGACCGGTCATGCCACTAAGAAAGCAGCCACTACCACGGGTCACGATACCAAGGTGGCCGCCGATAAGACTGGACACGAAACCAAAGTTGTCGCCAGGAAAACCGGCAGCGCCGTGAAGACGGGCACCGAAGACACCGGCCACGAGATGAAGAAAGCCGGCGACAAAATCGAAGACAAGCCGAATCCCCAGTAGGGACAAGGGCTCTCATCAGGGGGCCGCGCCTAAGATGCGAGCGCGACCCTTCCCATTTTGCCATTCCGAGCAGCGCAAGATCTTTGTCATTCCGAGGAGCGCAGCGACGAGGAACCTGCTTCCTGCCTGCGCCGCCTCTGCCGCGCGCCATCGCACCGGGCTTCCGCGCGCCCGATGCTAGAATAAATTCTGCTCTCCAACCATGACTGGCTCCGAAATCCGCCGTAAGTTTCTCGACTTCTTTGTGCAGAAGGGGCACAAGGAGGTGCATTCGTCGTCGCTGGTGCCGGCGAACGACCCCACGCTGCTGTTCACCAACGCGGGCATGAACCAGTTCAAAGACGTTTTTCTAGGACTGGAGAAGCGTGACTACAACAAGGCCACCACTTCGCAGAAATGCGTCCGCGCCGGCGGCAAACACAACGATCTGGAGAACGTCGGCTTCACCAATCGGCATCACACATTCTTCGAAATGCTGGGGAATTTTTCCTTCGGCGATTACTTCAAGAAAGACGCCATCGCTTACGCGTGGGAGTTGATTACTTCGAAGGAATGGTTCGGTATCGATAAGGACAAGCTGTATGTGACGGTCTTCAACGGTGAGGGCGGATTACAGCGCGATGCCGAAGCTTACGATCTGTGGGCCGCGCAGGGCGTGCCGAAAGATCGCATCTTCGAGATGGGCGCGAAAGACAATTTCTGGCAGATGGGCGATACCGGCCCCTGCGGTCCGTGCAGCGAAATTCATTACGACATGGGCGTTGCGGCGTCCGATCAGGGACACACCGATTGCAAATTCCCCTGCGAGTGCGGCCGCTATGTCGAGATTTGGAATCTGGTGTTCATGCAGTTCGACCGCGATGCGAGCGGGAAGTTGAATCCGCTGCCCAAGCCGTCGATTGATACGGGCATGGGGCTCGAGCGCGTGACGGCGGTGCTACAGGCGGTGATTTCGAATTATGAGACGGATTTGTTTACAGACCTCATCCTTAATGCAGCTATCTTCTGCAACATAGTAAGCGGGGCGCACAGAGGTTTCGATCCAAGCAAGTTCGACGCTAGGACCCAAGCTTCACTTAGGATTATCGCGGACCATGCGCGCGCAACGACCTTTCTTATTTCCGATGGCGTCGTTCCCTCGAACGAGGGACGCGGCTATGTGCTCCGAAAGATAATGCGCCGAGCCATGAGACATGTCCGCCTTAGCGGAGCAATCAATCAGTATGTACTCACCAATATGACTGGTGTAGTTATTCGATTGATGGCCGGAGGTCCGGATGAAGATCATAGCGAGTTTCCATATCCAGAACTGTGGGACAACCAAGAACGAATCAAGAAAGTGGTGCAGGCCGAGGAAGACCGTTTTGAACGTACGCTCGGTGAGGGTTTAAAGAGGCTTGATGCTGATCTGCTTGAACTTGTGCTCAAAACTCAGAGTGAAGCGACGGGGATGTCTAAAGGCACTGATCGGCTGAAGAATCTTCCCACTGTCGGCGAAAAACGAAGCGGCTTTCTCAACACCCAGACTCCTGGCTGGTTGGCTGAAGGCATCTCTGAGTTGCGCGCGCGCGGCATAGTTCCAGAGTATTCAGGCGAAAAAGCTTTTCAGCTTTACGACACGTTCGGTCTACCCCTCGATTTCATCGTCGATGCGATGCGAGATTTAGGAATATCGCTTGACCGAGAAAAATTCGATCACGCTATGTCCGAGCAGCGAGAACGTGCACGCGCTTCCTGGAAGGGTGCTGCGAAGCAAACTGCCAATCCAGCTTATCAGCAGCTTCCAAAATCTATTTTCGAAGGGTATCGGCAAACTCACTCTGATGGCTGCGAAGTTCTAGCCATCATTTACAACGGGCAGGTAGCGCAAGGACTCGGACGCGGAGACAGAGGCGAGGTCATCCTTGATCACACACCATTTTATGCTGACTCCGGCGGTCAGGTTGGCGACACGGGGTGGTTTTACTCCGACGATCACAATGCCGTCGTTGCCGAGGTGACAGGATGCTATGCGCCAATTCAGGGAGTGCGGGCGCATCAGGTTATTACTAAACAAGCGCTACGTGTCGGCGACAAAGTCGATACGGTCGTCAACGCCGATATCCGCGAATCGACCATGCGCAATCACACCGCTACGCATTTGCTTCATGCCGGGCTGCGCGAAGTTCTCGGCAAGCATGTGAAGCAAGCTGGGTCGCTGGTGGCGCCGAATCATCTGCGCTTTGATTTTTCGCACTTCACCGCGGTCGAAGACGAAGAGTTGCAGGATATCGAAGACATCATCAACAAGGAAGTGCTGCGCAACCAGATCGTCGAGACCATCACCGACGTTCCCATCGACGAGGCCATCAGCCAGTATCACGCCATGGCGCTGTTCGGCGAAAAATATGGCGACAAGGTGCGCGTCGTGCGCATCGGCGATTTTTCTACCGAGCTTTGTGGCGGCACGCACACCGGCGCCACCGGCGAGATTGGGCTGATTAAGATTTTGAAGGAAGGCAGCGTGTCGTCTGGCGTGCGGAGAGTGGAGGCGATCACGGGCTTGGGGTCGTTGGCGCATTTCCGTAAGGATCACGCGTTGGAAGGGGTAGTGTCATCGTTCGCCTCTCCCACCCCTTCGGCTCGCTCAGGGCAGGCTTTTGCGCACAAACCGCGCAAAGATGGGGCACCCTCTTCCGAGGAGATCGCAACCCACGCCGAGACGATCTCTCCTGCCGAAGCTCTAAAAGCCGAGCTCGATAAGAAAGATTCCGAAATCAAGCGCCTCACGCGGGAACTGGATTCGGTTCGCATGAAATCGGCTTCGGCTTCGATCAGCACAGCGAACATCGGCGATCAGATCAAAGATGTGAAGGGCGTGAAAGTTCTGGCCCATCGCGTGGACAACCTGGAGCGCGCGCAGATGCGCACGCTGGTCGATCAACTGCGCGACAAGGTTGGTTCGGGCGTGGTGGTGCTGGGTTCGGCATCGAATGGAAGCGTGTCGTTAATTGTCGGCGTAACAAAGGATTTGACCAGCCGCGTGCAAGCGGGAAAAGTTATCGGCCCCATCGCGCAGAAAGTTGGCGGCAAAGGCGGAGGCCGTCCCGACCTCGCCGAGGCTGGCGGGAAAGATGCCGCAGCGCTGGATGCCGCACTGGACGGGGCTTACGCCGTGGTGGAGTCTCTGCTAGCGTGAGCACCGGCGAAAACCCGAAGCACGAGCGCCTCTCTTTCGTGAAGCACAAGGGGCATATCATCTACGTTATCGACTTCTCGCACTGCGCCGCGAAGGAGATTCTTTTGCTGCTCGATATGGTGCGTTCCGATATTTCCCGCCACGAACCCAGTTCGATGCTGACTCTGGCGGACTTCACGGATGCGCAAGTTGATAAGAATGTGGCGACGCGGATCAAGGAAGTGCTCGTGCTCGATCGTCCTTACGTGAAACGCTCGGCGTGGATCGGAACCGAGAGCCTGCCCCGCGTTTTCTACGAACATTTCAAAAACTTCTCCCAGCGCGACTTCCCGTCTTTCAAAACGCGGGAGAAAGCGATGGATTGGTTAGTGCAAGACTGAATCGACCTCCGTCTATCTCTTGACATAGCTATCTCAGATGGCTATCCTTGTGGTATGCAAGTCAGCGTGGCCGATGCCAAAAATAAGTTGCCGGAACTGATTAAGGCCGTGGAGTCCGGAGAGCCCGTGACCATCTGCCGCAGGGGCGTGCCGGTTGTGGATATTGTGCGCACGAAGAAGGCGACCAAGAAAAAGCCAATGTTTGGGACCTTGCGGGGAAAAATTCAAATCAACGATCCCGACTGGTGGAAGCCGATGGCGGACAAGGAAGTCGAAGACCTCTTTGGTGGGGGCGAGTGATTTGCGGGTGCTTTTGGACACGGCGGTCTTGATATTCTCAATCGAGTCCCCGGGTCGTCTCAGTAAGCGGGCGTTTGCCGTCTTGGCGAATCCGGAAAACATTCGCGAGTTGAGTTCTATCTCCCTTGCCGAAATCGCCATCAAGAAAACCCTGGGTAAGCTGAATATTTCGGCGGAAGATGTGCGCCAGGCGATTCAGGACATGGATATCCATGTCCTGCCATTCACCGCCGATCATGCTTTTCGTCTGTTCGAATTGCCCGCTCACCACGGTGATCCTTTTGATCGGCAAATCATTGCTCAGGCATTTGCGGAAGATGTTCCTGTTGTGACCTCAGATGAAAAATTCAGCTTGTACAAGGGATTGAAGATCGTGTGGTGAAGAGTGGAGCGCCAACGGAGATCCCTCGCAAAGTCACTCTGCATGTGGTCGCGCGGCTGCCCTGCTAGGCCGCTCTCAGCGTGACGCCACGTAAGCGCCTAACTTCTCCACTTCAGCGTAACCGGTCCCGCCATCGGATGCTTCATCTCGCCACCGGTTCGCTTCGCTTCCAGGTGCGCAGCCTTCAATTGGAAATACCATTTCGCGGGACGGTCGGCATCGTCGATCAGCATAAGGTGAGGATTGTGCTTCAGTCCCTCCGATTGCAGTTCCATGGTGCGCCGGTCCTGCTCGACAAATTTTGCGAAGACAAACTTCAGCAACTCCGGACCAAAGGGCAGCCAGCGGAAAATATTCCATGCGGCCACGACATCGATGCGGCATTGATTACGAGTAATCGGCGTGACGGTGGTCAGCGAAGAAAACCAGTACTTCCCTGCCCGGATGGTTTCGCGGCGCAGGTTGGGTAAAACAAAATCGATGGTGGTGGTGATGGAATCGGCGGCGGCATACAGCCGCAACAGCTTGTAGGGCGCGGAGTTTGAGCTGGGCGTGTGCGCGCTCATGCGGAAGCCGTTGGGAATCGGCTCAAAGTTTTTCTTCTTCTCGTGGATACTATGGCGGCTGCGCCACCACCACGCTTGATGTACGAACGGCCCGTGCGCGGGATCCATGAGTCCGATGATGCCGTGGTCGATGCTGACCGGCATGTTGGCAGTGAGGTAAGCAAGCTTGAACTTGTCTTTTCCAGACCCACCGAACTTCTCAATCCGTGGCGCAGGCTCGGGAGCTTCGTCGGGCTTGCTGAATCCCGCTCCAGACGGGCCGGGATCAGGCATGTAGACCCAGACAAAACCATCCTGCTCCTCGCAGGGATAGCTTCCGGCATAGATGCGATCGACCTTTAAATTCTGATCCGCCGTGAGCGACGGAATTAACTGGCACTGGCCATTATGCGCATCGAATTGCCATCCGTGGTACGAGCACTCTACATTCTCTCCATCGAACTTGCCGCAGTGCAGCGGCATGCCGCGGTGCGGACATGCGTCCCGCAAGGCGAAGGGATTACCGGCGCGGTCGCGCCCGATGACCAGCGCGACCTCCAGCAGCATCGCCTTGTGTAGTTGATTGCGATGCACGCGATCCGCCGGCAGAGCGCGATACCAAAAGCCCGTGAGCATCAGCGAATCGGGTGTCTGGCGTTGAGGGGAGTCGAGATCGGGCATGGGCGGAATAATTTCTTGCTTTTCGATGGAACTCAATATGCTAGCATTCGCAGGACTTTCCGGCTCGCGATCAATCGGGCGGAGGTATTTCAATGGAATTTTTCGGCCATTTTCGCAGGCTTACGCCGCTGCAGCGAAACACTTTTACCGCTTGTTTTCTGGGCTGGTCGCTGGATGCTTTCGACTTCTTCATTCTTACCTTCTGCGTCAGCGCGATCGCCACGCAATTCCAAACTAAGATTTCGGCGGTTACAGAGGCGATTTTCATCACTCTGGCGTTTCGCCCGGTGGGTGCATTTCTTTTCGGAATGATGGCCGACCGCTTCGGGCGGCGGGTTACGCTGATGGTCGATATTATTGCCTACTCGGTATTCGAATTGGCCTCGGCGTTCGCTCCTTCGTTGAAAGTTTTTCTGATCACGCGAGCGTTGTTTGGAATCGCGATGGGCGGAGAATGGGGAGTGGGTGCGGCATTGGCTTTCGAAACCCTGCCCGCCGAGGGAAGAGGATTTTTCTCCGGCCTGTTGCAAGAGGGTTACGCTGTCGGCTATCTGATGGCGGCGTTGGTTTTTGGCACTGCATTTCGTTTTGTAGGCTGGCGGGGAATGTTTATCATCGGAGCGCTGCCAGCTTTCCTGGTGATCTACATTCGTACAAAAGTGGATGAATCCCCAGCATGGATAAAAGGGCAAGTTGCGAAGAACGCGGAGACACGGCTGGGGAAAGACATTCTGACGTATCTTGGCACGTTCGTTCTGCTTGTGGTCTTGATGTTTGCTTTCAATTCCTTTAGTCATGGAACCCAGGATCTGTATCCAACTTTTCTAACCAAGGGGCATCAGTTCGATCCCAAGACAGTTATGTTTATCACCGTCGCCGCCAATATCGGCGCGCTGTTGGGTGGAGTCCTGTTTGGAACCTGGTCGGAGCAAATCGGCCGGCGGCGCGCCATTGTGATTGCGGCGCTTCTGGCAATTCCGGTAATTCCTTTGTGGGCGTATTCCCATACGATTCCCATGCTTGCGCTCGGTGGCTTTCTGATGCAATTTATGGTGCAAGGTGCATGGGGAGTGATTCCGGCACATTTAAATGAACTCTCCCCCTCGGGGGTGCGGGGAACATTCCCTGGGTTGTCTTATCAGTTGGGCAATCTGCTCTCATCGCGCAATGTGGTAATTCAGGCAAAGCTCGCAGAGAATCGTTATCGGGGAATGTACGCGCCGGTATTGGCCTGGACCGTGGTGTTAGCGGCGACTCTGGTGGCGGTGGTCACGTGGAGCGGCCGGGAGCGAAAAGGCACCGATATGACGAATACCAGATAGCCGATCGATATTCTAGGGCTTCTTAGAATGCGCAAATTTTGGCGCATCCCCAGTAAGTGGAATGATACTGGCACAACAGTAGCATTGTCATGGGCAGACTCCTGTGGTACGGTAGGTAAAATTTCACGCCTTCGTTAATACTCTCAAGGGGCTTTTCGACGTTGTGGTTTGCGCGAGTGCGTGCGTAGGAGCGCCACTATGAAAGACACCATGGATTCCACCCAGGCCAGGCTGACAGGCGAAGATGAGAACTTTGCCAACCGCAAGCTGATTCGTCCGGCGTTGCCGCGCGTGGATCACAACCACGGCAACCACAACTCGAACCATAACTCCACCCATACGCAGGTGGCGGAGCGCCGCGACCGGCACGACCGTCCGGAGCGCGGGCAGGACCGCGGATTCGAGCGTGGCGGCGAACGCAGCGAGCGCCCGGCTCCTGGTAGCGGCGGCGGTGCAGGCGGCCGCAAAACCCCTCCTCCCGAGCAAACCAACGCCGAAAATTTCTACTATCAGAAACAAATGCAGTCGCGGACGCCGATGGTGATCGTCCTGCAAGATGGAGAGGAAGTCCATGGCATGATCGAGTGGTATGACAAGACCTGCATCAAGGTGGTCCGCGAAGATGGTGAGCCGAATCTAATGATCTACAAGCCCGCGATTAAGTACATGTTTAAGGAAGAAGAACGCGGACGGTAAGAATCCTTTACCGCACGGCATTGACCGCAGTCCGATTTTCCATCTCCAGACGAGCTCACAACGGCATCTAAAGGAACAGCACAAGCGGGCAGGTCTTCCATCGGTCTTGAGAGACGGAATAATTATTGCGTGGCTTATTGTAGAGGACCGTCGAACGATAGCCTGGTCGCCGCAGTAACCCTCCTAGCCCGCAGTAAAACCCATCAGAGATCAACGGGCTTCAATCCCGTGTGTTTGGCAATGCGAGCAAGCATGCGAGGACCGATTTCTTCGTTATCGTGGAACGCCCAAATGTAGTCTGGAAACTTGGAGCTGTGGTGGCGAAGTTTAACGTGAGAACCGGCCTGGGAAACGACGAACCATCCACTCTTCAAAAGGGCGTGAAATACGCGACGGGCCTTAGTGCTGGGCCACTGACTCAAACCGACAGACAGTCGATGTTGATAGATTTGGGTACGGCCTGCGTTTTTTCGACATCATCCGCTATCGAGCGCAGTGCCAATGCATAGGCATTCGCTTTAGCTTCTTCCTCGGTCCTCCCGTACGTGAGTGCACCGGGAATCTCAGGAATCTCGGCAATCCATCGCCCGTCGTTTTCTCGCTCGGTTTCTATATTGAATTGCAAAATGTCCTCGCTGTACGGCTCGCTGAGCTCCTGCTTTTCTATTTTACTCTTGCGATCAAGCCTGCATCACAACTTCGGCAGCACAATCCCCTGCTGCGACTGATACTTCCCCTTCCTGTCGGCGTAGCTGGTTTCGCACACCTCGTCCGACGGGAAGAACAGAATCTGGCAAAGGCCTTCGTTAGCGTAGATGCGCGCCGGAAGTGGTGTGGTATTCGAGATTTCTAAAGTGACGAAACCTTCCCACTCGGGTTCGAACGGCGTCACGTTGACGATGATGCCGCAGCGGGCATAAGTACTCTTGCCCACGCAGATGGTCAGGATGTCGCGGGGAATCTTGAAGTATTCGACCGAGCGCGCCAGAGCGAACGAGTTCGGCGGAACAATACAGATGTCGGTGCGCACGGTGACGAAGGATTTTTCGTCGAAGTTCTTGGGGTCGACGATAGTGCTATTCACGTTGGTAAAGATCTTGAACTCATCGGCAACGCGCAGATCGTAGCCATAAGACGACAGACCGTAAGAGATCACGCCCTCCCGGACCTGCTTCTCGGAAAACGGGTTGATCATGTCATGTTCGCGGGCGGTCTTGCGAATCCACCGGTCACTCTTTAGCATGAAGCTTCTTGGCTCAAACTTAAAAGAAGTCAAACTTAAAAGAAGTCAAAAAATCGACTCGCCAGCGGGTGAGAACTCCCCCGCAAAGCCTATCGTAAAGCTAATATCTAAAGGGATCCTTCGACTAGCAAGGCCGTCCTTCGGACGCTCATGCTTCGCTCAGGATGACAAAACAGCGCAGCTTGCAAGCGCCTGCCAGTTTAAGGTACGGATGCTCCCGTTGACAATCTCCCTTATCTCCCATAGCATCAATAACTTGAAGCACGATTCTCACAGCGCATCGGGGAGCCGTTCGTGATTAAGCTCGACATCATTAACGAAGTGGTGGCCAGAACCGGGATTACCAAGACAAAAGCTGAGTTGGCGGTGGAAACCGTTTTCGAGAGCATGAAAAATTCTCTGGCCCGCGGCCATCGCATTGAGTTGCGCGGCTTTGGCGTGTTCAACGTGCGTCCGCGAAAGACCGGCATCGGACGAAACCCGCGTACCGGCGCCGAGGTGTCGATCCCCCCCGGCAAAGCCGTGCGCTTTAAACCGGGTAAAGAGTTGCAATCGATTGACTAACGCGAGCTCTCTTCCGCCGAACGTAGTAGCATAAAAGCTAAAGCCGCGATAAAACTCGCCAGGCCGAAATCGCATGTCCGACCCCACTCCTCCTTCAGTTTCTTCCACTTTGGAATACTACCGGCCTTTGCCGGAGTGGGCGCCGTCTCCTCCCAGGCAGCGCTACTGGCTGCACATACTGTTGCTGCTTGCGACCTGCTTTACCACTCTGGTAATGGGTGCGCGCATGCAATACAACTTCGAGCACAACCGGCCGGCTCTATCGTTCAGCGACGATCCCATCATCGACCAATCTGGGCAGCGGGAGTTGATTTCGTTCTTTCCTGTGGAATGGGTGCGATCTCATCCCGCGCGCTTGTTAGGCGGACTGCCCTTCATGGCCACGTTGATGTTTTTCTTTCTGGCTCACGAAATGGGTCACTACCTGTTTTGCCGCCGCTATGGGGTATACGCAACGTTGCCGTTCTTCATTCCCGTCCCTACTCCGATCGGTACCATGGGCGCAGTCATTCTGATCCGGTCGCGGATTCGCTCCCGCACCGCGTTGTTCGATATCGGAATTGCCGGTCCCATCGCCGGGTTCGTCGTGGCTGTAGTGGTGCTTGCGGCTTCGCTGGCGTTTTCAAAGCTCACACCGGCGGGCATGGGCCAGCCGGATTACGAACTCGGCTATCCCCTGATCTTCAAATTTGTTCACCAATTGCTCACTTCGATCGGCTTGATCCACGGCGCGGCTGCGTTGCCTCTGGAACAGACCCTGCTTCACCCCATGGCAATCGCCGCATGGGTAGGAATGCTTGCGACTTCGCTCAACCTGCTGCCCGGCGGACAACTGGATGGCGGCCACATAATTTTTTCCATGGCGCCGCGGGCGCACAAATTAATATCACGGCTGACAATTCTGGCTCTTTTGTTCATGTCGTATTACCTGTGGACTGGATGGTTTCTCTGGGCCATCCTGCTGTGGTTAAGCAGCTTTCGTCATCCGCAAGTAGCGGAGTGGCCGCGGGTTTCAGGCAGCAGATTATGGCTCGCTGGGTTTGCTTTCGTGATGCTCCTCGTCACCTTCACGCCAGCACCGCTAGGACATTCGTCCCTCCCCGAAGTGGTGCAGCAGTTCCGCGGACGCTAGCGTCCTTCGAAAGCTGGCTCAAAAACCTCGCGTGCAGCACCTGCTCTCCCGTATACTCCTTTATTCAATCGTTTTAATAGTTAGCTTGGAGGTGGTCTTTTGAAAAACTCTGCGGCTTGCCTCGCGCTTCTCTGCGGATGCTTCTGGCTCGCAGTCACTGCGCCCGCCCAGGTAATCGAGATCGACACATCCCATCCCACCAACCATTTTGTGCCGAAGGAAACTCTTGGGGCCGGCGTGGACCGCATCGCCGTGGACGCCATCGACAAGGATTTGTTGCAGCCCACGCTGGAGAAAACTCTGGCCTCGGGCTGGCAGCCGGTGACCTACCGCCAGAACACGGAACTCGCCATCGAGGCGTGGCACTGGAATCCGCAAGGAACCTGGAGCGACGGGAATGAAGCCAGTGGCAAAGGCTATTTCACCGGAGCATCCACTCCCACGGAAAACATTCGCTATTCGTACGGCTACGCGCTTCCGAGGCGCGGTACGACTCGCAACGACGGCACCGACAACGTAGGATTCTCGCGGCTCACGGACGGCGATCCGAATACGTTTTGGAAAAGCAATCCCTATCTCACGCAACACTTCACCGGTGAGAGCGATGCGCTGCATCCGCAGTGGGTAATCCTCGACTTGGCCCAAGTTCAGCAAGTAGATAGCCTCCGCATCGCGTGGGCCGAGCCCTACGCACGCCATTATCTGGTGCAGTACTGGACGGGCGACGATCCGATTAAGGCCGTCACGCGCGGAGTCTGGCAAATGTTTCCACAAGGAACCGTTACCGACGGGAAAGGCAAGACCGAGACAATTCGCCTGAGCAGCGCTCCCATGCCGGTTCGATTTTTGCGGATATGGATGACGGAGTCGTCGAACACTTGCGATGCGGACGGGCCGAATGATCGCAGAAATTGCGTGGGGTATTCGATTCGCGAACTCTATCTCGGAACCAGCACGGACGACGGCGACTTCCACGACATCCTCCGCCACACACCCGATCAGGAGCAGACAACAACCTATGCTTCGTCGGTCGATCCCTGGCATCAGCCGTCCGATTTAGGATCGACCAAGCAGGCACAGGTGGGATTCGATCTATTCTTCACCAGCGGCGTAACGCGCGGCCTGCCAGCCATGATGCCGATCGCCATGCTCTATGACACTCCGGATAATGCCGCGGCGGAAATCGCATATTTGAAAAAGCGCGGCTATCCCGTTTCCTACGTCGAGATGGGCGAAGAAGCCGATGGCCAGTACATGCTGCCCGAAGATAACGCTGCGCTCTATCTCCAGTTTGCGACGGCGCTGCATCGCGTGGACCCGGCGCTGAAGCTGGGCGGGCCGTCGTTTCAAGGGGTCAACAAAGATATCGAAGTCTGGCCGGACGCAAATGGAAAAGTTTCGTGGACGGCGCGTTTCGTCGATTATCTAAAACAGCACGGGCGCATGAACGATCTGGCGTTTTTTTCCTTCGAGCATTATCCAATGGACCCGTGCAGAATCCCGTGGGGCAGTTTGTACGACGAACCGGAGTTAGTGAGCCACATCATGCAAGTGTGGCATGAGGATGGAATTCCCGCCGACATGCCAATGTTCATCACCGAGGGAAATCTTTCCTCGGCCGCGAGCGAAACCTATCAGGATATTTTTTCTGGAATCTGGTTGGCCGACTACATCGGATCGTTTCTAAACTCCGGCGGAAAAGGCGTCTACTTCTTCCACTATCTGCCGCTGCAAATGGAACCGGGCTGCAACAGCTCTCCGGGCACATTTGGAATGTTCACCATCGACGCCAATTATCAGATCCAGCAGCCACTGGCGCAATTCTTCGTAGCCCAGTTGATCAACCTGGAGTGGGTGCAGCCCGCTGGCGGCGAGCATCTGGTGTTTTCCGCGAAGAGCGATTTGCAGGATGGCGCGGATCATGAATTGGTTACGGCCTACGCGGTGAAGCGTCCAGATGGAACCTGGGCGGTAATGGCCGTGAATCGAGATCAGCAGAATGCACACCGCGTCCGCATCGCGTTTAACGGAACATCGAACAACGAGAGCAGCTTTACCGGGCCGGTCGAGATTTCAACTTTCGGCAGCGCACAGTATCAATGGCACCCAGCACAAACGCGCTTTATGGCCCATGCGGAGAACTCGGGAGAACGCACGATTGTCCCAACCAGCAAAGGCTGGGCCGATCCCGACGGACCAATTGTTCATACCAAGTCGAATGCTGCGACGGACACGATGTACGAACTGCCGGCAGCGTCAGTCGTAGTAATTCGAGGAAATATCGGCGGCGCGAAATAACCTTGTCTCCATTGACACGGCTGTGTTCTAAATGGGCTCTAAGCCAAAGGCTAAGAGCCAAGAGCCTCATCTACATCAGCCAAAGCGCGTCCACATCCACAATGACCTGCGTTCGTGGAATTTTCTGAGCGGCAGCGTAAGTCAGCATGGCGCGTAGCGTGGCGTTCAACCTCTCGCGGCTCGCCGCCTTCAACACGAAGTGATAACGGTAATCGCGTTTCAGCCTCATAATCGGCGCGGTCGCCGGCCCCAGCACGCGCACTCCTTCATGCCGCGTCTGCTCAAACCATTTCCCCAAAGTGCCCGACCACTGCAAAGCTTCGTCGAGTTTGTCGCTTCGGATGAGCACATTGGCCAGCGCGGCGTATGGCGGATAGTGCATCCAACTGCGGAAGCGCAATTCCTTGTCGTAGAATCCAGCGAAATCGTGCTGCGCGGCGTATTGCACCGCATAGTGATCCTGAAAATAAGTTTGCAGAACAACTTTCCCGGGAGATTGTCCGCGCCCGGCTCGACCCGCAACCTGGGTGAGTAATTGAAACGTCCGTTCGGCGGCGCGGAAATCAGGCATGCCCAGCGCACTATCCGCGCCGACCACTCCCACGAGAGTTACGCCATGAATGTCGTGGCCCTTGGCAATCATCTGCGTGCCGACGAGTATGTCAAGTTCGCCTTCATTGAGAGCCGTTAAAGTACGCTCGAAATCCTCGTGCCCGCGGACTGTATCGCGGTCCAGCCGCGCGATGCGCGCCTGCGGAAACATGCCGTGCAACAGCTCTTCCAGCTTCTCCGATCCAGTACCGAGAAAATAAACGTACTCACTGCCACAGTGCACGCAGGCTTTGGGCACGGGCGCGGTATAGCCGCAATAGTGGCAGATCATTTTGTGCTCACGTTTGTGGTGAGTAAGCGCGATGGCGCAGTTCTGGCATTCCAACTTCTTGCCACAGGTTCGGCACAGCGCCACGGGAGAATATCCACGGCGGTTGAGCAGCACCATCACTTGCTCTTTGCGCTCCAGCCGCTCTTTGATTTCGGCAGCAAGCTTGCGCGAAATGACTTGCTCATGGCCCGTTTCCTGAAACTCCTGCCGCATGTCGACAATCTCGACCTCCGGTAGCGGACGCCGCTCCACGCGGTCGGGTAATTCGACCAATGCATATTTATTTTTCTTCGCATTGAAATACGATTCGAGCGATGGAGTCGCCGACCCCAGCACCACGACAGCATTCGCCATCTTGGCCCGCACGACAGCGATGTCGCGGGCGTGATAGCGTGGCGTCTCTTCCTGCTTGTAAGACGAGTCATGTTCTTCGTCCACAATGATCAGTGCGAGATCGGCGACCGGCGCGAACACCGCAGAGCGAGTGCCCACGACCATCCGCGCTTCGCCACTCTTAATGCGGTGCCACTGCTGAGCGCGTTCTTTATCCGAGAGCGCGGAATGCAGGATCGCAACTTCATCGCCAAAAATCTGGTGCAGGTCGGCGGCGACTGCGGGTGTAAGTCCGATCTCAGGAACCAGCAGGATTGCTGATCGTCCGGCATCAAGCACTGCGCGCATGCCCGCCAGATAAACGGCGGTTTTTCCGGAGCCGGTAACGCCGTGCAGCAGTATGCCGGAAAATTTTCCGGTCTCAACGGTTTCACGTATGCGATTCAACGCCGCCTGCTGCGCGAGGTTGAAATCGAATTCGGGACGCGAAGGACGCGGCTTACTTCGGGAGACGGCAAAGCCCGCAGGCTCTTCGACGATCTCAATCAGCCCGCGCTTGACCAGCGTTGCGAGAGTGCTGCGTGGAATTTCGAGCTCTTGCAGCGTCTCTACCGGGACTCGGCCTCCGGATGCGGCGAGCGTATCGACCAGCCGGCGCTGATTGTCCTTCAGCTTGCCTTCAGCCGATTTAAGTACTGCGATCTTGATGGTACGCGTTGCATCCCGAACGGCGGAAATATCTTCGCGCGCTAACCATTTCTTGCGCACCATTCCGCTCAAGATTAATTTCGAGACGCGAGTGGCGGAGCGGAGAATTTCTTCGCGAACCTGGGTTTTCTCGACGCCTTCTCCTGCTACGGGATCTTGTGCGGCCAGATAATCGAGCACCCGAAATTCGGCGGCCTGTTCTTCCGGGGTGCGGCGCGAGCGCACCGACGATCCCGACATACCTGCCAGATGCAGCGCCATCCGGCCTTCCGCAGTGATGCGGTAGGCGGTCCCACGTTTGAACTCGGCATGCAACGGCAGCATGGTGCGAAATACTTCGCCCAGCGGAGCGAGGTAGTAATCCGCAATCCAGCGAGCCAGCCGCAGCAGTTGATCGTCAAGCACCGGTGCAACGTCGAGTACGTTGAGGACCGGCTTGATTTTGACTGAAGGCTGGCGATCATGGAGCTCGACCACGACGCCCGTCAAACGCTGCTGCCGGAAAGATACAAGTACACGGCCGCCGACAACCGGAGCGGCATCGGCGGGGACACGGTAAGTGAACACCATGTCAAGCGGCACGGGCAGGGCAACATCGCAGAACTCAGGCATTGATCTCAGAGGATAGCAGCGACGCCAGAGACGCGGCGTGTAGATTTACTCGGCGGCTTTTTTCGGAGGCACGATCCCCAGATATTTCATCACCATCTGCAAATCCTTCCAGGCCTCGCCCTTCTGCCGCGGATCGCGCAGCAGAAATGCCGGATGGTAAGTTACGGCAAGGCGCGCACCTTCCCACGAGGGATCGCTACCGGCCGGTTTGAAGTCATACCAGCGGCCGCGCAGTTCGGTCATGGGAGCGGTGATGGCCAGCAGATTCTTGGCTGCGGTCGCGCCCAGCGCCACCATCACCTTGGGCTTGATCGCGGCGATTTGCCGCATCAGAAATGGCGAACAAGTTTCACTTTCATCGCGCTCAGGCTGGCGATTGCCTGGCGGCCGGCACTTGACGATGTTCGCAATGTAGACATCTTCGCGCCGCAAACCCATTGCCTTGATCATGTTATTGAGCAACTGGCCCGCGCGTCCGACGAAAGGCTCACCCTGCGCGTCTTCATCGGCGCCGGGGCCTTCGCCGACAAACATGAGTTCGGCATGAGGGTCGCCTACTCCGAAAACTATCTTGGTTCGCCACTTATGAAGCTTGCAACGAGTGCAATCGCCGAGATCCTCACGAATTATCTTGAGCGCGTCGGCGGGATCGGACACCCCATGTTCCGGCTGCGATGAGAAGATTTTGTCTTCGGCTACGCTTGCTACAGTAGATTTTCTTGCGGACATTTCCTCTCGCAATTCTGGTTCTGAACTCGAAACGACCACGGGCGCGGCCACTTCCGCCTCCGCCTGCTGTGAAATCAACAGCTCCCGCCGGTAGAAATCGTAGATCCCCATCTCATGGCAATAGCGAACGCGTTCGGCGAGCGCGCTGCGTAATTCCGGATCAAGAGTGCGGGTCATTGGTTTCTGAGCTGGCGCGAGCGCCGGTTATTTCTCCACGTCAAAGTAAATTTTGGTGGTCGCCCGATAGTGCGTTACCTTACCGCCATCCACTTCCATATCGAGAGAATCTACATGCGCCCATTTAATTCCACGCACGGTCTTTGCCGCCTCAGAGACCGCATTCTCGGCGGCCTTGGCAAAGCTGTTCTTGGACGTTCCAATCACTTCAATAATTTTCTGCGTCATGCAAAATCTCCTTCAAGATGTTTTGATGGAATTGTACGCCAGAGCTGAAGAAACTTGGCGTCAGGCCTTCACCGCGATTTTGCGCCGCTGACGAATGCGCACCACTTGATCAAGAACGCGCTGAGCCGCTTCGAGCTTCGTGGTCTCGGGAACCTCGACGACCTCATCGTGAGTAATGATCGTCACTTCGTTGCGCTCGGAATCGAAGCCAATTCCTTCGCGAGAAACGTCGTTGACCACGATGGCATCGAGCTGTTTTGCCGAAAGTTTTTGCCGCGCGTTTTCGAGGACGTTTTCGGTTTCAGCCGCGAACCCTACCACGATCTGCGCCTGCTTGCGGAGAGAAATTTCCTTGAGGATATCGGTTGTGGGTTCGAACTCAAGTGTGAGCGGGCCTTTGCGCTTTATTTTTTGCGGCGAGACTAATTTCGCACGATAATCCGAAACCGCCGCGGTCTTGATTACGACTGTGGCCTGCGGCAAGAGATTCAACACAGCATCGCGCATTTGCTCCGCCGATTCCACGCGCGTTACTTCCGCTGCGGCTGGCGGCGTTACCGAGGTAGGACCAGTGACCAGAAGCACGCGAGCACCGCGCCGCAAAGCGGCTTCGGCCATGGCATATCCCATTCGCCCGCTGGATCGGTTCGTCAGATAGCGGGCGGGATCGATCCTCTCTCGCGTCGGACCGGCGGTGATCAGAACGGTTTCTCCGCTCAGATCCTGCGCGGCACCCATGGCTTCGAGCACCGCGGCGACGATGGCTTCGTTCTCGGCAAGCCTTCCCGCGCCAGTCATGCCACAGGCAAGGTATCCTGCGCCGGGTTCGACGACCTTCACGCCGCGGCGGCGAAGAATTTCCAGATTCGCCTGGGTCGCGGGATGATTCCACATATTGACGTTCATCGCCGGAGCAACCACCACGGGAGCGGTGGTGGCCAGATAGAGCGTGGTTAAAAAATCACTGGCAATGCCTTGCGCGAAGTGAGCCAAAATGTCAGCGGTGGCTGGAGCCACCAGCAGCGCGTCGATCGATTGCGCAACTGCAATATGTTCGATTGCGGAGTCGATATTCGGAGCGTGTTCCTCGCCCGCTGAGAACATCCCCGTAATTACTTTTTCGCCAGAGAGCGCCGCGAAGGTGAGGGGGCGAACAAATTCCTGCGCCGCCCGCGTCATAACTACCTGGACACGAACGCTGCGGTCTTGCAGCAGCCGAACAATTTCGGCGGCTTTGTAAGCCGCGATTCCGCCCGACACTCCGAGAGCAATTTTCATGGTTGTCGAGAGACCGCTCCGCAAAGCAACGTTCTATGCTTCGTGGCCGAAGGCCTGGTCTAGAACTTCGGCGGCTTGCTCGGCGGCGCTGCGAGTTTCTGGAATCTCCCACTTCACCTTGCCGGCGCGGATCTCATCCTGCGCGATGCGGCAGGGCTTGCGGGAATTAGTTTGAACCACCGGCGGAGCGCCCGATTGCAGTTGCCGGGCGCGCCGGGCGGCGACCAGAATGTAACGATAGTTGCTGTCGAAGCCTTCGATCAATTTCATGAACTTCCCCCTTGTGCCGGGATAAAAATTTTGATTGCCGAAAGTTGCTGCGCTTTGTTCTCCGCCAGCGGAAGCTAAGAACTCCGCATCTATTTTCCCACGAAACTCAAGCTTGCGGGGGCTCCAGCCCTCCGATTTAGTTACCGAGGTCTATGCCGTAGCCGACCCGCCGGCCGGCTTGAACGAGTCCAGGATCCGCTTCAGGCGGTCGCCGACATTGGCTAGACGGCAGCAATCGCCCAGAGCGACAATCTTTTGTTCCTCGTCCGAAAGCGGACGTCCCGCGCGCATCAGGCGTTCGCCGCGTACGACTGCGCGCAATAACTTGATTGAATCCTCCAGTTGATCGTTGACCAGAATGTAGTTGTAGCGAGGGTAATTCTCGATTTCACTGGTCGCTTTGTCCAGTCGCCGGTGGATCACTTCGTCGCTATCTTCGCTGCGCTTGCGCAGGCGTTCCTCCAGAATCTTGCGATTCGGCGGCAAGATGAAAATGCTGGTCGCTTCCGGAATTTTGTCCTGGATTTGCTTCGCGCCCTGAACGTCGATATCGAGCAGCAGGTCGCGGCCATTCTCCTCGGCCTTACGCAAAAAACAGCGCGCCGTGCCGTAGTAATTTCCAAAAACCTCCGCGTGCTCGAGAAATGCGTCCTCTGCGATCATCTTCTCGAATTCCGCGCGGGAGATAAAAAAATACTGTCTGCCATTCGTCTCGCTGCCACGGGGAGACCGAGTCGTGTAGGAAATAGAGAATTCCAGGTCGCTTACTTTCTTCAGCAGTTCGTTGACCAGCGTCGACTTTCCCGAGCCGGACGGAGCCGAGATGATATAGACAAGTGGATTGTGGGGTGGAGAGCTCATTCCAGGTTTTGTACCTGCTCCCGCGATTTTTCAATCTCCGCTTTCATGCTTAGGCCGGCTTCGGTAATTTTCAGCGCTTCACCCGCCAAGCCGGAGGTTTTCGAGAGCAAAGTATTGGCTTCGCGATTCATCTCCTGCAACAGAAAATCCAGTTTCTTCCCGACCTCTCCCTGAGCGTCGAGCAGGCCCAGAAAATGCTCAATATGATTTTCCAGGCGAACGACCTCTTCCTGGACGTCGCTGCGGTCGACCAGAAGCGCAGCTTCCTGCAAAACCCGTTCCTTGTCGGGACTGGCGCCCAACAATTCCTGCAGGCGCGACTGTAGCCGTTCTGTGTAACTCTGCAACATGGCCCGCCGGTGATCCTGGACTACGTTTACGGCGGACCGCAGGTGCTCCATGCGCTCGCGAAGTTCGCGCTCAATGCTGCGTCCTTCCTGTTCGCGCATCTGATTCAGGCGGTCCAATGCTTCTCCTATGGTGGCCATGACCGCCGACTCCAGCGCTCCATCAACCGCGCTGGCGGAAGCATCGAGAGCGCCGGGAATACGCAGGATGGCGTTGAGGTCCGGCTCGGCAGGCACCGAAAACTCGCTGGCCGCCGCCCGAAAAGCCGCAATATAGGCGCTCACCAGCGGACGATTTAGCACCAACGTTTCGCTGGCCCCGCGCTCCAGCCCGAGTGTGACCTCCACGTGCCCGCGGGCGATTTTTTCTTTTAACAGGCGACGCAGTTGCATCTCGATCGCATCGGATCCCGATGGTAAGCGGAAATGCAAATCGAGAAAACGGTGGTTCACCGATTTCAAGGAAAGCACAAAAGCGAGGCGGCTATTCGCTTGAGGGCCTGACCACTCGAGCGCCTTCGAATCGGAGTTCCCTTCAGCGTGGCTGACAAGTTCGCCTTTGACTTGCGCAAAACCTGTCATGGAGCGCAGTGGCATAAGTGATTCCAAGGATTCTTGCTAGACAAAATCAGTTCGGTTGTGCCGGCTCCAGTTTGTGCTCGAAATCGGCAAACTGCAAATCATACAGCCGCCGGTAGGTTCCCAATTTCGTCATCAGATCTTCATGAGAGCCAATATCGGCAATCGCGCCGTTTTCAATTACCACAATGCGGTCGGCGCGGCGCACCGTCGAAAGCCTGTGGGCTATCACGAACACCGTTCGGCCGTTCATAAGATTATGCAACGCCGACTGGACTAACGCCTCCGATTCGCTGTCAAGAGCCGACGTGGCTTCGTCCAGAATAAGAATCGGAGCATTCTTCAAAATTGCGCGGGCAATCGCAATACGCTGGCGCTCGCCTCCGGATAGGCGCACGCCGCGCTCGCCGATCATCTCGTCATATCCCGCCGGCAACGCCTTGATGAACTCGTGCGCCAATGCAGCCCGAGCTGCGGCCTCAACTTCCTTCAACGGCACATGCGGTTGGCCGTAAGCAATGTTGTTGCGCACCGTGTCGTTAAATAAAACCGTCTCCTGCGTCACGATGCCAACTTGTTCCCGCAACGATGCAAGAGAGACCTCACGCACATCATTGCCGTCGATCAGTAGGCGGCCTTGTGTGGTATCGAAAAAGCGCGGGATCAAATGAACCAGGGTACTTTTTCCCGAGCCGCTCGATCCCACAATCGCGATCACTTCTCCGCGGCGAACTTCGAGGTTGATGCCGTGCAAAACTTGAGCATCTTCGCATTCACTTCCATAGGCGAAACTGACATGATCGAACTGTACGGACCTGGAGAACGCCGGCAAGCGCTTGGCATGAGGCTTTTCGCGCACATCGTCTTCCACATCCATGAATTTGAAAATTTCACTGGATGCGCCGAGGGCCTGCTGAAAATTATTGTTGAACTGTGCAAATTTGCGGACCGGGTTGTAAAGGCTGAAGACCGCGGTAATGAAGGCCACGAAAATTCCGGGGGTCATCTGGCCGTGCGCGATCCTGTCTCGGCCCAATAACAGTAGAAGAGCGATTCCGATGACGCCGAAAACATCCATCAGCGGCGAACTGATCGCGGTCGCGGCGACCGAGCGCAGATTGGCGCGAAACAAGCGTCGCGCAGCACCGCGAAAACGAGATATCTCCCACTTCTCGCTATTAAATGCCTTGACGATTCGATTGCCGGTAATAGTCTCGTGCAGAATGTTCTGGATCTCCGCGAGTTTGTCCTGCCCTTGCCGCGTGGCGCTTCGGACACGCGAGCCGATTTTGCGCGAGGAGTAAACGATAATTGGAACAAACAGCAGCAGCACCCAGGCAAGCTTTCCGCCCAGCACAATCACTACGGCAGCCACGGAAAGGAAAGTAAACAACTGCTGCAAAAATTCCGCCAGTACGGTGGACATGGCGTACTGCACGCGCTCGATATCGTTGACGATAGCAGAGAGCAATGTTCCGGTAGTGTGTTTGGAAAAAAATGCGGCCGAGCGGCGCATGATTGCGTTGTAGAGATCGTCGCGCAGGTCCGTGATCATGCCGAATCCGGCGTGGTTCACCAGGTACGTGCCGGTGTAATCGAAGACTCCCTTGAGGACGGTCGAGCCAACCAATGCAACCGCGACGATATTCCACGCGTTCGTGAAGTGCGAAGGCACTAACTGCTGCAAGTAAACCGGATGATGCGTAATCGGAATAACGAAAAGTTGAATATCTTTCGATCCGGTGGAAGGATTCAACACGCGGTCAAATACGGGACGAATCAGCAGGAACTTGAATGCGTCGAGCGCGCCAACCAACGCCATCAAAACCACAGAGCAAAGAATCTGCCACCAGTACGGAAGCGCATAGCGCACGAGGCGCATCAGTTGCCGCATGAGGCTCCGGGGCGTCCGCGCCGCCTTGATCGCGGTTGCATAGGCATGGGGTGCAAGGGCTTATTTTACTGCGGGATTGTGGAATCCCCAAGTGGCGGATCGATCTTGCGGCCGCGAATGGCGTCCTACCTCGGCATATCCCGATGCACAATCTTTACGCGGTATCCCGCTTGATGCAGGCGTTTGCCGACCTCCTCGGCGATCATGACAGACCGATGCTGCCCGCCGGTGCAGCCGAAACTAATAGTGAGATAGCTTTTGCCTTCGTGAATGTAGTGCGGCAAAAGATAGATGAGCAGATCCGAAATGCGCTGGATGAACTCCTTGGTCTGTGGAAAAGAGCGAATATACTTCGCCACACGTGGGTCTTTTCCGGTAAGCGGACGAAACTCGGGCACAAAATGCGGGTTCGGCAAAAAGCGAACGTCGAAGACCAGATCGGCCTCTTCCGGCACGCCGTGGCGGAAACCGAAGCTGACACAGGAAACCAGAATGTTTTTCTCGGACGCATGCTCGTGAAAGCGTTCGGTTATGTGCGCGCGCAATTCGTGTACGTTGAACTTCGACGTATCGATGACGATGTCGGCCAGGGTGCGAATACTCGCAAGATGACGGCGTTCCGCCTTGATGGAAGCGTTAACTGGAGCGTCGGTGCCTAATGGATGTGGCCGCCGGGTCTCGCTAAAACGCCGCAGCAGTGTGGCATCGGAAGCTTCGAGAAATGCAACCTTGGTCGGAATCGTGCGCCGCACCGCCTTAAGAATACCCGGCAGTTGATCGAGCTTGGAGCCCTCGCGAACATCGACCACCAGCGCCGTGCGGCGAATCTCGGTCGACTGCACGGCCATCTCCGCGAAGCGGGGAATGAGTTCCACGGGCAGGTTATCCACGCAGTAATACCCCAGATCTTCAAAAGCCTTCAACACGGAAGCTTTGCCGGAACCGCTCATTCCCGTGATGATCACCAGTTCGGGAGCGTGCGGCGCATCGTGTGGTTGGGCCTTCTTACTCTTTCTCGGCGCTTTCTCGCGCTTCTTATCTCGCTTTCCCGGCGCTGACGATTTTCGAGGCGTCATGCACTGGATAGTAGCATTGCGGACGGCCACTCTTCTAAAATCCCTCTTCCGCCTTTTTAAAGCCCAGTTGGGAAAGGTAAGCTGAAACGCATGAAGAAGTTTCACGAGCTTAGTGAACGCGAAGTGCTGGCCCTGGCCATCGCCCTGGAAGAAGAAGACGAGCGCGTGTACGCCGACTTCGCCGAAGGGCTGCGGCAGGATTATCCCGCGTCGGCGGCCATGTTTGAGGGCATGCGCGAAGAAGAGTCAGGGCACCGCAGAAGGCTGATCGAAATGTACCGCCAGAAATTTGGCGAGCACATTCCTTTGATCCGGCGTCAGGATGTGCGCGGATTCGTGGAGCGCCCGGCGCTGTGGTTGATTCGTCCGCTGCGCATCGAAGCCGTCCGCAAGGAAGCCAGCACAATGGAAGTGGAGACGCGACGCTTTTATGAAAAGGCCGCGGCGCGTACCCAGGATGCCAGCATTCGCCAGTTGCTCGACGATCTGATCAACGAAGAACGCGAGCACGAAGAGCGGGCTCAG
Source organism: uncultured Acidobacteriaceae bacterium (assembly GCA_963818235.1). Classification (GTDB taxonomy): domain Bacteria; phylum Acidobacteriota; class Terriglobia; order Terriglobales; family Acidobacteriaceae; genus Sulfotelmatobacter. The sequence continues at coordinate 2,082,349 of CAWFRI010000001.1, read as the reverse complement.
GAACTGGATAAAGAAAAACTTCCCGCCAACGTGAAGGCCGACGAGGATCTGGCGCAACGCCGCCTATTCGTTTTGCAAATCGTGCAGCCTGGGCTCGCTGGGCTGATTGATGGTTCGGTTTCGACGCTAGCTCCGGTCTTCGCCGCAGCATTCGCTACCACGAATAGTTGGGATGCTTTCCGGGTGGGACTCGCGGCATCGGTGGGCGCTGGAATTAGCATGGGATTTACCGAGGCGCTTTCTGACGATGGAAGCCTCACAGGACGAGGTCATCCGTGGGTGCGCGGTCTGATCTGCGGAGCCATGACCGCGCTCGGGGGCATTGGACACACACTGCCCTTTTTAATTCACGACTTCCGCAAGGCGCTATGGGCCGCGAGCGTGGTGGTGGTTGCCGAATTAGCCGGGATTACTTGGGTCCGACAGCGATACATGGACAGTCCATGGATTTCCGCTGCACTGCAAATCGGGTTGGGCGGTGTCCTTGTGTTCATCACGGGAGTTCTGATCGGAAGCTCGTGATTACGGCTGCGTATCCAGCGGGTGTTTGCTTTTCTCGTAGAACTCGTTTTGCAGCTTCAGGCTCACGTCATCCGCTTTTACGGCGCGGATCGTCTTGACCACCGCGTCGATCCACCAATCCATTTGAAATTTTCCCAATTCCACAGTGGCGGCCGAGCCGTCGCCAGAGTAATGGTTCGGAAACCGCGCGTACCACCAGATTCCGGTATAGACATCCTCGGGAAGATTCTGCCGATGCTGATCTGCGCCCGATTCGCTTGGAGCCCGGTCAAGGTGAACCGTGTCAGGCCGCGCGATCAGCATCTTCGAAGTTTCGCTTTCCCCGGCGTGCATGTCGATCGAGGTTTTCTTCTGCGGTCCGCCACTGTGCGGAGTACGCTCGTCGAAAATGTAGACCACATAGTCGTGCGGTTTATCCAGCTGCGTTTGCGCAAAGAATGGAAGCAGGCTCTCGTTGCCGCCGTGGCCGTTGACGACGATTATTTTCTTGCAGCCGTTACGCGCCATCTCGTCGGTGGTTTCTTGCAGAAGTGCGAGTTGCATCTCGCGGCTGTAGGCCATGGTTCCAGGCTCGTGGCGGGCTTCAGCGATCTGCCCGAAGTAATATTCAGGAAAGACGACCGCATATTCCTTCTCGGCGGCGTGCAGCGCCGCGTAACGGACGTCCAGCAGATCGGTGCCGAGCGGAAGGTGCGGCCCGTGCTTCTCTAAAATCCCAAATGGCAAAAGGCATGTGCCTTGCGAATGATGAATTCCTTCGCGAAAATCGGCGGCCGTGAGTTCTTCCCAATGGACGGAGAGCTTTGCGGCGGGCGTGGATTGCGCTGGTGCAGGATGTACTGCACAAAGCACTATTAGCAGCGCGGAGAGCGTTGTGAAATACGTGCGAGTCGTCATGGGAATTTTCCTCGGCGGCGAATTCTAGCATGGGAGCTAGGCAAATGGCATTGCGCCGTTTGGCAGTGCCTCTAATGCAGGTTGGGAAGTCAGCGCGCGCCGGCGGCGGTAGCAATTTTAGGAGCGGCTTGCTCGATTAACGCTGCCATGCGGGAAGCGACGGTCTCCGCCACCTCGAGATCTTCTTTACTGAACGCGTCCTGAGCGGCGCGGTAAAAAGCGAGCACTGCAACTACTCCGGTCGATCCCTCGAGCGGCACGGCAAGAGCAGCACGCAGCATGGTGTGCTTATCGTCGTTAAAATATCCCGGCTCGACCGACGGGTTGCCATTCAAGATGGGCTTGTGATTCTGCACGACCCAGCCCGATAGACCTTCACCCAGCGGAATACTTAAGGAAGAAAACAAACGAAAATTTTCGCCACTGACAAGTTTCGGAAGAAGCAAGTCGCCGTGACGAAGATAAACAACCATAGTGTCGTGAGGCACGAGAAGCTTAAGCCGCCCGGCAAACAAGGAAAGAACGTCATCGAGAGTCAGCGAACCCTTAAGCAAATGCACGAGTTCGACTAAATCTTGAGCCTGTTGGCGAACGGCGGCCGCACGCCCCTCACCATTGACCGCCAGCACAACGGTGGTGGGCGTGGACTCGGAATGGGCGAGGCCCGCGTCCGGGGCGAGGCCGCGTTCCACTTTAATGTCGGTCGAAAGCTTGGGCGGAGCCTGCAAAGGCAGTTCGCGCGCCAGCTTTTCCCACTCGACGTAGCGGCGCTGCAAAACCTCAACAACTTGCGGATCGAAAGCGGCGCCCGCTTCCGAAGTAACTTTTGCCATGGCTTCATCCAGCGGCAGAGCTTTGCGGTACTGCCGGTCGGAAGCCAGGGCGTCGAGACAATCGACCGCGGAAAGAATGCGCGCGCCAATAGGAATCGCCTCTCCACTCAATCCAGCGGGATAGCCGCTGCCATCCCATTTTTCGTGGTGCGCCCGCACGATCGGCACTACAGGATATGGAAAATGAACTTGCTCGAGAATCTCCGCTCCCACGATGGGATGGATTTTCATCTTCTCGAACTCTTCGAAAGTAAGTTTGCCCGGCTTGGAGATGATGTGCTCCGGCACCGCCAGCTTGCCGATATCGTGAAGCACGGAAGCGGCGCGCAATGCTTCGGTCTCATCCTCGCTGAGTCGAAGTTCTTTAGCCAATTCCATCGCGTAGACACGCACCCGCTGCAAATGTTCGCCCGTGGTTTGATCCTTGGCTTCGATGGCCAACGCCAGAGCCTCGATGGTCCGCAGGTGAAGATTCGAAAGCTGTTCGGCGTGCGTTTTCTCAGTCTCTAGCCTGCTCACGTAGAGGCGGTAAGAACGATACATCAGGTAAATGGGCGGCAGCACCAGCAGAGACGACTGCCAACCAATGTGCCGGTTGAGAAAGCTGACGAAACCCGCCACCGCAGCCCCCACCATGTAATACGGAAATGACCACAGGTAAGAGTCAGTCCAGATGCGGGAGAAAGGCTTATCCTCCGTCAATGCAATGATGGTCGAGGTGGCCAGCGTATTCACTGCAAAATGCGTGACCGCGGCCACAACCAACGCAAGAGGACCAGGTCCGTGCAGAACATACCGCGAAACAAGGTGGTAGGCCTCGAAAGCGGCAGCGCCGGAAACCGTCACCTGCGACAAGTTGAATACAAGCTGAACAAAGTGCAGACGCCTAGCGGGACGCCAGTAAAACTGGCCCAGAGTGCTGACGAGTCCAATCAGCAAAGTCTCCGGCAGACTCATTTCCAGAATGCTCAACAGCGTAAATAAAAAGTTCACGGACAACGTTCCGCTCGGCAGGCTGACCTTGAGCGGAGACGCGAGCAATGCTGCGGCCATGTAGCAGGCGAACTTGAGCGGCTCGTCGGAGTGGCTATGGGGAAACGCAAGTCCAGCGATGACTGCTGCCGCCAGGGCCATGCCAGCGATGAACACACGTGCCCCAAGTTGGCGGTTCCGGGTCATAAACAATGTTCTTCCAATTTTGCTCGGAAGCGCGGCCTGTCTGTCTGAAAAACGACATTACCCGGTTACCTTCGTGTGGTGGACAGATTGTCCCGTGCCCCGGATGCCGGGACAAGTTGGCCCACTGCTCGCCCAGGCTTCCTGCGCAAGTGATTGATTCGCATGATGATCTGGATCAGACTTTGGTACGCCGAATGCACCGTAAAGGGCCAAAGCAGTCTGTGAGTGTGCGCGAGGGCGTGCACAACGGGGGATTCGAAATGAAGAAATTTGTGCTCGTATTGTTGATGATTACCGGGACCTTGGCCTATGCCAACCCATCCAAACTTTCTCCGGATTTGCAGGCCACCACCGCGCCGAGCGCGCGCGTGGTTGTGCAATATAACCGGGCTCCAGGACTTCTCGACCTGAACCTGCTGGGAACTTTGGGATCGATTCTGAATTCTTTGCCGCTGGTGAATGGTATTGTCGCCGAGCTGCCGCTGGCCAACATTCTTACACTCTCCAATCAGGCAAACGTGAAGTACATCAGCCTGGACCGCGTGCTGGCGCCGAACCTGAGCAATGCCGCACCCGCGATCAACGCATACTCGGCCTGGCAGTCCGGTTATACCGGCGCAGGCATCGGAGTGGCTCTGCTGGATAGCGGTGTGAGCAGCCATCCTGATTTGAACGGTGGATTCCTTGGTCTCTCACGCGTGGTCTGGAACCAGAGCTTCGTCTCCGGCAACCTGAGCGCTACCGACCAGTATGGACACGGCACGCACGTTGCCGGATTAATTGCGGGCGACGGCGCGAGTTCCACGGGTTCGAAGTACTCCCGCACCTTTGAAGGCATTGCGCCGGGAGCGCATCTGGTAAATCTGCGGGTGCTCGACCAGAATGGCGAAGGCAACGACAGCTCGGTGATCGCAGCCATCGCCACGGCCATCGCGCTGAAGCCGCTCTTCAACATCCGCGTAATGAATCTCTCGCTCGGCCGCGAAGTGTATGAATCCTACAAGCTCGATCCTCTTTGCCAGGCGGTCGAATCCGCATGGAAGAGCGGAATCGTGGTGGTGGTTTCGGCCGGCAACAACGGACGCAACCTCTCGACCGACGGCTACGGAACCGTTACCTCACCGGGGAACGATCCCTACGTGATCACGGTCGGCGCTATGAAGACCATGGGCACGCCCACGCGGTTGGACGATGTCATCGCGAGCTACAGTTCGAAAGGTCCAACCGCCGGCGACGCCGTAGTCAAGCCCGATGTTGTGGCTCCGGGAAATTTGCTGGTATCGCTGGAATCGCCGAACTCGACGCTATACAACGAGTTTCCCGGTAACCAGGTGCCGTACAGCTTTTACGTCAACGGAGGCAGCAGTGCACCTTCGTCGAGTTACTTCACCTTGAGTGGAACCAGCATGGCCGCGGGCGTGGTCAGCGGCGCCGTTGCCGACCTGCTGCAAAAGACGCCCAGCCTCACTCCGGATCAAGTAAAGGCGCGGCTGATGAAGACGGCGTGGAAATCGCTGCCGTTGTACAGCAGCTATACCGACCCGGTTTCCGGAATCACTTACAACTCGCAGGATGATGTTTTCACCGTAGGCGCCGGCTATGTCGATCTTGAGGCCGCGCTCGCGAACACCGATTTGGCCAAGGGCACGGCGATGTCTCCCATTGCAACGTTTAACGCCGGCACCAACAGTATCTATTTGAACGACGACCCGTCGGCGGTGTGGAACACGTCGGCAACCTGGTCGAACGCCGCAGTGTGGGGAACCTCACAATTCGTGGTGGGAAGCGCCGCGACTACCGCAAGCGCAACCAGTTCCACGCTTTCCGGCACCAATGCCTTGTGGGGAGGAAATGCCCTCTGGGGCGGTAACGCGTTATGGGGCGGCAACGCACTGTGGGGTGGAAATGCACTTTGGGGTGGAAACGCTTTGTGGGGAGGCAACGCGCTCTGGGGTGGTAACGCGCTCTGGGGTGGTAACGCGCTTTGGGGTGGAAGCACGGGCACGGGAGAGAACTAGAAAGCGTTTCAGCATCGCGCGAAAAGCGTGCGATTCAATTCCAGAGAATTTGGCCAGCCAAGTGGCTGGCCAATCTTTTTTAGACCGAAACCCGGTGAGCAATGGCGAGCGCTATTTAAGGCGCTTCGATCAGTTCCATTTTCCCCTCTCGAGTGCGATGCAGGATCATGAGCTTTCCCTTCAGATCTCGGAAGACGAAGACATCGCGGTCGCGGAAGTGGGTTTCTTTGATGGCTTCTTCCAGAGTCATGGGACGCATGGCAACGGCTTCGTCCGAGCGGACCAGGTGAACCTCGGTGGTTTTGGCCACCGGAGGATAACGGTGTACGGCAACCGGTACGGCGGTTTTTTCCGTTACGCCAACCTTGGTGCGAGGTCCGGCGTCCGCGACGGCTCTCTCGCCCTGGTCAGATTGACCGTTCCATTTCTTTACTTCTTCGCTCTTGCGGGCGGAACGCTTCTTTGACTCCCACTTTGTCTTGTATTTCACCGCCTGCTTTTCCAGGTGGTCGAGCGCGCTGCTAACCGCGATCAGCATGTCCTTGGCCTGGGCGAGGCCGACCAGCGGGCCATTCCGCGGATTGATCGTGATTTCTGCTTTGTGGCGATGCTTTTCGACGGTGAGGATGGCTTTGGCTTCGAATCTATCGCCAAGGATTTTGCGGATTTTTGCGAGGCCGATTTCTACTTCCTTGCGGATGGCGGGAGTTACTTCGTAGTGACGTCCGGTGTATTCCACATTCATGAGCGCCCCTCCTTGAATTCTTGCTCGATCTAACGGGCACTGCACTACAAGTTAGAAGTCAGAAGTTAGAATGCAAAAGTAAAATCTTCTTGACTCCTCCAACTGCGGGCGGTTGTTGTGTTAATTCTGCATTCTGACTGACTTCTTCCTTTTGTTCCCTACTCTCTGACCCGGCGTTGATGTGTGCTCGGAATCCGCATGTCTTCGCGATACTTCGCCACGGTGCGCCGTGTGACCTGGATGCCTTGCGATTGCAGAATGCGCGTGAGTTGTTCGTCGGTCAGCGGACGCGCCGGATCTTCCTCGTCAATTAATTTTTTCACGCGGCGTTTCAGGATGAGCAATGAAGTATTGCCGCCCTCCGGGCCCTGCACGCTTTCGCTGAAGAAGTAGCGCAACTCGAATACTCCCTGCGGCGTGTGAGCATATTTGCTGGCCACCGCGCGGCTCACGGTGGAAGGATGCACGCCGATCTCCTCCGCCACCTCTTTGATCATCATCGGCTTCAGGTGATCGATGCCCTTCTCCAGAAAATCGTACTGGCGCGCGACAATGCAATAACAAACCTTGGTGATCGTTTGCTTGCGCTGCTCGATGTTCTTGATGAGCTGGATGGCGCTCTTGTAGCGCTCTTTGACGTAGTCGCGGGTATTCTTGTCGTTGGCGTCGCGTGTGAGAAGTTTCTTGTAGGCGGGATTGAGACGAAGCTGCGGCAGGTCATCGTCATTCATCAGGACCAGCCATTCGTCTCCGTGCTTGATGAATGCGACATCGGGCTCGATCAGCCGCGCCTGCACTTTGTTGTATTGCAGGCCGGGCCGCGGATCGAGCGTGCGAATGTAATCGAGCGCCTGCTGCACGGCGTCCGCGGGACGGCCAATAGCTTTGGCAATTTCTTTGTGCGCTTTATTTTGTACGGCGCGCAGATGCTGATCGACGATGGCGATGGCATCCTGCAAAATCTGCGCTGTGCCGTTGACTGGCTTGTCGCCATTTTTGTTAAGCGCAAGTTGTTGCTGGTGGTAACTCAGTTGGCGTAGCAGACATTCGCGGAGATTGCGGCAGCCTACGCCGGGTGGATCGAGCTGGCGAATGGTTTCGAGCGCTTCCTGAAGATCTTCAGCAGCGAAGCGAGCGGTTTGAGCGGGACGTGGCACGGGCTGCGCCGATGGCGCGGGTGCAGCGGCGGCAGCGGCCGCAGTTCCATTGCTTGCGGCGAATGCGCTTTCCGGCAGAACGCTCCCCGGCAGATCAGAGGGAGTGCCGGTTGATTCCTGAGGAATCGAACCGCCAGCGGACAAGCCCGCGGAACTGGAATCGGAAAGGATGGATTCGTCGAGGCTGTCGAAAGCGGCGGTTGCGTCAATATTATCGGCTGCATGATCGGCCGCAATTTCCTCGGCAGCTGCCGCCTCGGCAACGACTTCATCCAAGCCCAGGGCCTGCGCTTCGCTCACAATATTTGCAGCGGTAGCCGCGTCAGCTTCAGGAGAGGCAGGCGGAGCGACGCCCAGCATCTCCTCGTCGCTCGCGATCAGATATCCATCTTCATTCAGATTGCCGATGATCTGCTCGGCCGCTTCACGAACTTCGGGCCGCAAACTCAGCGCGCCCAGTTGCCAGGCGAGATGATCGGTAAGAGTGGTGGGCTTGGAAAGGAAATTTTCGAACGAAGGGCGCTCGATCTCCTCCATCTCGCCGCGCGTGCGATACCCGGGATCGAGATAATCCTGAAAGAATGAACCGAAGTCGATTTCTTCAAACGGATCTTTTTTCTCGGCTGTAATCGGGGCTTCTTCGGTGGAAGTTTTGGCGGTAGCGCGGTCGCGATCTTCGTCTTTGCGGCCAACTTCGTCGATCAACGGGACGGATTCTTCCAGCTCTTCGAGAACCGGGTTCTCCACCATCTCGGAGTTAATCATGTCCTTGAGCTCAAGCTTGTTGAGCGCCAGGACAGACACCATCTGCACCAGGCCCGGAGTGAGGATCTGACGCTGCGAGAGTTTGACGCTCAGTCTGTGTTGTAACAGGACCATGTCGTTAGTCGTTGGTCGTTGGTCGTTCGCTATTTATCGTGGCTGCCGGCCTTCTTGATTTTGGCCAACGACCAACGACGCCCTTCTTACTCGAGTTTGTCGAGTCGATCATCGTGGCTGTCAATACGGTGTTCGTGCATCTCTACTACTCGCAACAGTCTCGCCGTACCCTCAGCTACTTCGGTCACCAGCTTTGCCGCACGGTCAAACTGACGATCATGCTTTTCGCTTTCCAATGCCAGCAGCTGCAGGCTCTGCGTCAGAGCATCCAGACGTTCACCCGCTCGCGCAATATGCATGTCGCGGTCCACCGATCTATCGATGAGCACCGCAATCTGCCGGTCGTTCCTGTCCGACTGGACGGCCAGGCTGGCAATCTGCCGGTCCCGCTTCTCGCTCTCGACTGCCATCAGTTCCAAGTTTCGCGTGAGCGCCTCCAGCCGTTCGTCAATCGTCATGGCCACCCCTTTCTTCTGTTCTTCCGCTTCCGCCAACATCAGTTTTCAAGGTTCAGAGGTACTCATTGATCGCAATTCTTCAATCATCGACCTCAGCTCGGCAACTGCTGCCTTATCCATTTCCCCCGGTCTGTTTACCAGCGGGCTTTTCCTGTCGCAGCGTTTCCTGTAGTGCTCAACTCTTGGATCCTGTTGTCTCGTCTCGGCAAAGTCGCACCATTCCACCGAATCGGGCATTTCCCCCAAGAATCGCTCGATAATCGCTGCGGCCTCTTCGGGAGTCATGTCTGGTTTCCATTCCACCCCAGAAGTATGCTTCGATCCAAACCACATTGATGGGGGCCAAAGATTTATATGAGGGTTAGGCATATTTCCAGTCTTTGAAACCTTGCAACCTTGAAACTTTGAAACCTTAGACTAAAGAAAAACTCTCCCCCAAATACACCCTTCTCACTTCCGGATCGTTCGCCAACTGCTCCGGCTTGCCATGCCGGAAGATCCTCCCGTCGTCGATGATGTAGGCGCGATCGGTAACCGTAAGCGTTTCGCGCACATTGTGATCGGTGATCAGCACTCCGATCCCGCTCGCCCGCAGGCCGCTGATAATCTTCTGCAAGTCGAGAACCGCGATGGGATCGATGCCGGAAAAAGGTTCGTCGAGCAAAATGAACGTCGGATTGATGCACAGGCAGCGGGCAATCTCGACGCGCCGGCGCTCGCCGCCAGATAACGCGTATCCCCGATTCTGCCGAATATGCTCCAGCCCAAGTTCATCGATAAACTTTTCCATCTTCTCGCGGCGCTCGTGCCAGGACATCGGCTGCGCCTCGAGCACAGCAAGAATATTCTCCTCAACTGTGAGTTTGCGAAACACCGAAGCTTCTTGAGGGAGATAACTGATGCCATACTGCCGCGCCCGCAGGTACATGGGAACGTCAGTAATGTCCTGGCCGTCGTATAACACCCGGCCAGTGTCAGGGGGGGTCAGGCCCACGATGGCATAAAAAGTTGTGGTCTTGCCTGCGCCGTTAGGTCCGAGTAATCCAACTACCTCGGCCTGCTCAACCCGCAGGCTGACACCATTTACTACGCGGCGGCCACGGTACGATTTGCCAATTTCATCGGTGGCTAGGGTACGCATTTATCTTGCCACTTCTCGTTATTTACGGCCCAGTCGCGTTTGTGTTACTACAGGAGTACTTGCTTCGCCTTCTACGAGCACCCTATCATCGCCCCTAAAGAAAGTCAACGAAACCCCGGTAATCTTGCCACGTTCGGCATCAAAAATGCTAGGCGGTCCGCCCGTGAGGATAAATTTGTCGTCAGAGGCGGTGTAGACCAACGTCTTGCCATCGGCTCGACGATCCGGCTGCTGAACCACAACATGCCCTTGCGCGACCATTCGTTCCAGCTTGCCGGGAGTGTTAAGTGCTTGATTGTTCGTGCTTTCGCTTCTGGGCAGGAGATATGCGTCCATCTCATCCGCAGTCGATTCGAAACCAGTCCCGCGGGTTGTGACGCCTCCACTATAGTGCGCGCGCCGGTCGGAATCGGAATACGTCAGACGGGTTGAAGTTATGGTAATGGGGCTTGCTTGATCGAACTTTTCTGAAGATTTTTTGTTTGCCTCGTGTTCGCCTGTTTTCGGGTCCGCGGCAGGCTTGGAAGAGGCGGAAGCGCTTTTCCCCGGTTGATTCAATTTTTCCTGAACCATCACGGTTGAAACCGGCTGTGCCGCCGTTCCCTGAGCGACGAGCGAGCGATGCTCCCGATCGAATTCAATCGAGGGAGCCTCTACCAGGTTCGCGTCCTGCCACAACCGCGCCTTGCCCTCGTACAAGGCAACCGCGGGAGAGTTGTGCGCCGTCATCTTCGCTGCCGTCACATGAATTGGCGAGGAAGAAGCCAGCAAAGCGCCGGTGGGCTGTTCCTTAAGATCGCTATAGGTGCTCTTGACGTCACTCTCGGCGAAGGCGTCGTCGGTGACGCGATTGATGCGAATTTTTTCAGCCGTCGTCGTCATTCCCCCATCGGTGATCCGCGGGCTCCCGCTGAGCAGCAAAATCTGGTCGGCTGGAGTATAGAGCGCTTTGTCGGCCCAGGCCTGCGTGCGTTTCGCCGCCGGCTGGTTGTCGGTGTAGGCGACGCTTCCCTGCTGAATGATCGACTCGATTCCTCCCTCGGGCAAGAAAGCAGCGTCGAGAGTTTTACTGGTGCTCACCCGGTCGGGCAGGCCCGGCGCGAGGTTCACGATCTTCGCATCGGGCGCGCCATGGACGGAAGTCAACCGGCTTTGCCCCTCTGGAGTTTCGGCAAATTTCGCATCGAAGCGCCCGGCAGTAATCACCGTGCGTTGCCCCGCTGCTCGCCCCTCACTGGCATTCTCCGCCGGAGAGATCGTGATCTGCGCCGCGCCGGAAGTTTGCGCGCGTTCTAAGTGGTGGCCGCCGGCGATAAAGAAATCGATGACCGGAGCTTTGATGTCATAGTCCTGCGGCGGCGAAGTACCGGCAGCGCTATTTGCCGCCGCAGGTGCGCCAGCCGCAAGCTGCGCCAGGCGAACTCCCTCGGACGCATGAACTTTCTGCAACTCGTTCTTGCCAAGAAAATCCAGTACGGCGCGCCCGGCATCGGCCTGCATGGGTTGAGGCCCGATGCGCTCGACGTGGACATGGCCGGTGAGCGTCGCCGTGCGCATTAAGTTTTGCCGGGCCGTGAGCAACAACTCAGCCTCATCGGAGCGGCCGCGCATTTGTTCGTCCGATTTCTGGCTTTGCGCGGTTACGTTGCCATTGGCCAGGATCCGCTGCACTTCATTCTCCGGTCCCAGGAAAAAAGTTGCCTGTTCCGACTGGAGAGTGCCGCCTTCCCGCTCCATGCGAGGATGATCCAGAATGATCACTCGCGGCTCGCGCGTGATCACGCCGTGCGTAGCGAGAACAGTCGCGGCATCCTGTCCGCTCAGCGTTACATGAATCTGCGAAGACAGTGTGAGCGTTTTGCTCTTTGCCGAGTACTGCACACCCACGGCCCAGCCCGTGGCCTGCGGCGTGTTGAAGTCAACGCGCGCCGGCGTGAAAGCGTCTCCACTGTCGCGGTTGAAAACCAGGTCGGTCGTCCGCAGATGGATTGGATTCTTAAGTTCCTTGGGCGCGGCCTGATCCGGCGCGGCTACGCCCGTGGGATTGGCTTGCAGGTCGATCTGCACTTCCCCTTTTGCCGTGACGTTGCCGGATTGCGGATCGAAGGTGAAGTCGTCGCCATAAATCTGATCGAAGCGCGACGTGTCGCGGCCGTAGAGGATGATGTTGACATCGTGCAGATCGGCGCGGCCGTTAAGCTTGAATTCCTTTACGTCTTTGGCGCGGATGGTGAAAACCGTGCGGCCAGATTCGGATTTTGAAAACTGAAAGCCGCTCGCCGTCTGCTTGATGCCATACGCGATTTTGCCGGGAAATCCCTTGAGGACACTATGCTGCCGCAACCGCGCATAAAGATACATACCCGCCACCGTCGCGGTGAACAGCACGGCAATGACAGCCAGCCAGCGGCGCAGACGGTAGATCGGGAGTGGCATGCCATATTCAGTTTACGGCAATCGCGGCTCATCCTTGACAGCCGCTCCTTTGGAATGGCCACCGCCGAAGCCGGATTCTACCGCTCGGCCCCATGCAGTTTGCTGAAACCACCAAACCGTGGGTGCCCATCTTTCGCGTCTTTTGCGAAAGAGCCTGCCCTGAGCCTGCCGAAGGGTGGGAACTCCAGCTGCCTGCACCGGAGGATTTTCACTGCTGTGAAATCCGGCCTCGGAACCCAACCCACTCCAGCCCCGTCAGGGGCGGCATATAATAGCCCCGGACGTAAGTCCGGGGTAAGCCTCAAAAAATAGGAACCGAGTCCTGTAGGGACGCCACCAACTATCAAATTCCTTCCGCCCAACATTCCAGCTAGAATGCACCGCAGTGCAAAAGAACCAACTCTATTACGGCGACAACCTCACCGTCCTCCGCGAGCACATCAAGGACGAGTCCGTCGACCTCATCTACCTCGACCCGCCCTTCAACAGCCGCCAGGACTACAACGTCCTCTTCGCCGAAAAAGATGGCACCCGCTCCAGTTCCCAGATCATGGCCTTCGAAGACACCTGGGAGTGGAACATGGACGCCCAAGCCGCCTTCGAGCAAATCGTCGAGCGCAGAGCCTGCCCTGAGCGAAGTCGAAGGGGCCGCGTCTCCGATGCCATGCGCGCCTTCCGCACCTTCCTCGGCCACAGCGACATGATGGCCTACCTCGCCATGATGGCCCCGCGCCTGATCGAACTTCATCGAGTGCTGAAGGAAATCGGCTCGATCTACCTGCACTGCGATCCGACCGCCAGCCATTATCTGAAGAGGTTGATGGACGCGGTGTTCGGGCCGCAGTTCTTCCGAAATGAGATTGTTTGGAAACGAACCAGTTCCCACAACGATGCGGCCCAAGGGCTAACCCGTTTTGGCAGGACGCACGATTCCCTCCTATTCTTCTCTCGTTCAGCGAAGCCCACGTGGACCCTCCAATACAGGCCTTACGACGAAAGCTACCTCAAGCAACACTACTCAAATGTCGACAGAGTCAGTGACAGACGTTTCAAGACCAGCGATCTAACCGCCGCTAAGCTGGGCGGGGACACTTCATATGAATGGAGAGGTGTACGCCCACCGCATGGACGTCCTGATCGCAATGGACCATCCGACCAGGCAAATGCAAAAGGAAGCCGCCGAAGCCGGTTTCTATCGCTCACCGGGACTGACCGATAAATACCCACGCCTCCAGATCCTCAGCATCGAGGAACTTCTCGCCGCAAAGAAGATCGACTACCCACGCTTCGCCTCCGACGCGACCTTCAAGAAAGCCCCAAAGCCAGAAAGGGCCGCCGAAGAACAAATACCGCTCGGCGGCGACATCGACGAACCCTTCTAACCCTTCTCCGAACACCCCAAAAAATGTCATGCAGAGCGCAGCAGAGAGGATCGCGCAGCGATCATCCCTGCGAAGTCGAAGCATCCCTACCCGCACCCGACTCCATCCACGGGTACCACTCCGCCGCCAAGTCCTTCCACTGCGGATTGCGCCGCCCGAACAAAGCAATCTTCTTCGCACGCGACCACCCCTTCAACTGCTTCTCCCGCGCCAGCGCCTTGTGGACATCGTCGTAAGATTCCCAGTACAACAACCGCACGACTTCATAACGCGCCGTGAACCCCTCGTAGTGATGAAACTTATGCTGGAACACCCGCTTATGAAGATTGCCGCTCACCCCAATGTATAGAGTGCCCTTCAGGCTCCCCATGAAATAGACGCAGTAGTACCGCCGCTCGTGCATCACTCCACAATTGAAGCATTCCGCTTGGGCAGCTGTGACCGATGTCACAACCCAACAAGCCCTTCCGCATTCGGGACACGATAGGGATGCTTCGACTCCGCCGTGAGCCTCGCTTCGCTCTCCTCACCGCCCCGCTCAGCATGACACTCCCCTTTTTGTCATGCAGAGCGGAACAGTGAGGACCGTCAGGTCCTCACTGTGAAGTCGAAGCATCCCTACCTAAACCACGCCCCCATCGCCCCATTTCCGCTCTCGGATACAATAATTAACCGCCCCTTGTGACATCCAACCTTGTTATCCACAAGCTAACCATGAAACATTCCCTATAGCTGTATCGAGAACACCCGCCGCAGCTCTAAATCCTTTGTTTCACGGATTTTGCTATTTAACTTCTTTGCGCGCCGTATTTTGCGGAGAATTTCCTGCTAACCCGGTGATTCTTAAAACCAGTTTGAGTAGGGGGTAACACGCAAATCCAGTGCGCAAAGCCAGGGCAAGAGAGGGTAGGAGAAAAACATGGGTCTCGAAAATGTTCCACGATGTCAGCATCTCAAAGTCAACGGAGTGCAGTGCGGCTCACCGGCGTTGCGGCGTCGCAGGCGCTGCTATTTCCACGAGGGCATTCGCCTCGAGCAGGAGAAGTTTCATGCCGACCAGTTCGCGCAACGCCGCTTCGAACTGCCTCCTCTGGAGGACGCGAACGCGGTGCAGCTAGGTCTGATGAAAGTCATCGAGTGGCTGGGCAGCGGCCGCATGGAGCCGAAAATTGCCGGCCTCATGCTCTACGCGCTGCAAACCGCGAGCTGCAATCTGCGCCATACGAAGTTCGAAGCCGAGAAGGTCACCGACGTGGTCATCGACCAAAGCAAGGTGGACCGCACTCCGCTCAACGGTCCGCAGTGGGCGGCCCGTGACTTCACCGGCCACAACGATGAGGCCGAAAACGATCAGGCCGAAAACGACGACATAGCGGCGTCAGCCGCCGATCAAGCCGCCGCACAAGCCAGCCAAGCCGGCACTGTTCAGAGGGAAGCCGATCAAGCCGAGGGCCGTCACGGCGGGGATCGACACGCCGCCGCCGATCCACAGAACAAGAGCAGCCAGGATGCAAGCCGCGAAGACGAGATCAGCCAGGACGAGGATGATCAGGCGGACGTTCGCCGTGCCAAAGCCCGCGCCGAGGAGATTTACGCGGAAGGGGGAAGAATGGCGCGCGCCATCAAGATCGAGCAGGAGTCAACCTTCGTGCGCGACTGCCTCGTTCGGTGGAGGTCGGGGCAAGGGGTGCAGACATCCGGAGAGATAGAAAGAGGAGCCCACGGGTAGGCCGGAAAGCGGAAGCCGAATCGGAGCAAACTAGCGCGCAGCCATCTTCACGCCGCGCGAACCGGCAGCGTAGCTCGCAATACCCTTGTAGAGCGCTTCGGCGATCTGCTCACGGTATCCGTCGCTGCGCAGCTTCTGCTCGTCCGTGGGACTGCTGACGAAGGAAACTTCCGCCAAAATCCCCGGCATCGCCGTCTCGGTAAGCACCACGTAGGAGGCTTCCTTCACGCCGCGATCGCGCAGCCCAGGATTTTGCACCGACAAAGTTCCGTACAGCGACCGCTGCACGCTCGCCGCCAGCCGCCGCGATTGCTCGATCTTCTCGTGCAAATCGGCGGGAGACAAAGTCGCGCTCGTCGCGTTTTTGTTCGCGCCGCTGCGGGTTTCGATCTCCTTCGCGCTTGGCGCGGAGAAGAAGTTGGTGTAATAAGTTTCCACGCCCCGCGCCGAAGGCAGGTCGCTATAGTTCGCGTGGACGGAAACAAATAAATCGGCCTGCGCCTGGTTCGCCATTCCTGCGCGCTCGTCGAGCGGAACGTAGTTGTCGTCGTTGCGCGTAAGAATGACGTCCGCACCCAGCCGGCTCTCAAGCAGTTTGCCGAGGCGTTGTGCGATTTCGAGTACCAGATCTTTTTCCAGCAATCCGCGCCGGCCAACAGTGCCAAGGTCCCAGCCGCCGTGGCCGGCATCGACCACGATGCGCATCTTGGGAACGCGCGCGCGTAATTGCAAATCTTCTTTCGTGGGCGGAGGCACTACGATCGCCAGCTTCTCGCGTCCAGCGCTTGCATCGGGAAAAAGATTCTGCGATTTCGTTCCCGCACCAATCTTTCGCACCTGTACAACCAGCCGGTAAGGATTCGGTTCCAGGCTGACGGAATAATCCGAATTACCTTTGGTTTCAAGCACCACGCGCGTCAAACCGGAAACCGGCTGTGCCACGCGCACTCGCGCCAGCAGCGAATCCCCAATCTCGATTGTCTTTCCCTCCACTTCGGGAGACAGCGAAGTATCGTGCAAGTCAAAGTAGATGCGATCCGGATTGGCCAGACGATGCGCTTCATACTGCACCTGGTCTCCCAAATCGAGCACGACCGTGCTCGAATCCGCGGACGACCAGTGCCGAATGCCGGTGATGCGAGTCAGCTTCGAAGGTTCTTGTGGAGTTACATCTTCACTCGCGGATTCAGATTGCGTGCTGTCATTCGTGTCCGCAGAATTGGCGGTCGAAGCCGCTTGACTATTCATTAGAGCAGATGTTGTTGTTGTCAAAGTCTGGTTCGTATCCGAGGAAGATACAGAATGTTGCGCTGGCTCCGCAACGGATCTTGTAGCCATCTTCGGTTCCGGCCGAATCAATACGCCGCTGAGCTGCGCGGTCTTAAGCTTCCACCAAACGCCGCCAGCGACCAGGACGGAAAGCACGAGGAAGATGAGCACGAGAATCATTCCTGGATGTCGCTCAGGGCTCGGCGCAGAAATGATTTCTTTCGCTTCTTCGACAATGTTCTCGGGAGTTTCGCTGACAGCCGCTGTCGTTACGGGTGCAGATTCGATGACAGCGACCGGCTCAACTTTCGGAGCTTCGGGTTTAGGTTCTTCCTCTTTGAGGGCTTCCTGAATTTGCGCCACAGGTTCAACAACGGCAATATTCAGAGCAGAGGTTCCGATCGGCAGAGGAGTTTGAGTTTGGATCGCAGGCGCGATCAACTTTTCTTCCGCCACCTGCGCGGATTCGGCGAAGCGGTCTTCGTCCTCCGATTTGAGCGCGCCAAGGATCAGCTCCGCCAACAATTCCAGGCTGGTTACGTCACTGTCGTTGAATCCGAAAGGTTCGGCAGAGAAGGCTTCCAGCAGCCCGATGACACGCTTGCGGCCGCAAAGCGGTACCGCGACCATGGAGCGTGCGCCCAACTGGCGGCAGGCATAAAGGTTTACGCGCTCGTCGGTTTCGGTGTCATCGCAGCGAATAATTTGCGCGGTGCGGAAACATGCGCCGGAGAAAGCTGAATCGCGCTGAATGCGCGCACCAAGGTCCGGCTTGATGGAACCTGCGGATGCGCGCAGAACAATCTCATTATTTTCGGCGAGAGCGATCCCGAGGCCATCGGCTCCGGTGATGGCGATCGCCCGTTCTGCGACCAGTTGCAGAACTTCGTCAAGCACGAATTGCTCGGCACGCTCGAACTCGGAGGCCGGAATGACTTCGAATCCATTGCGGCGTACTGCCAGTGCACGACGCTGGCGCACTTGTTGATGCAGCGCGGAAAATGCCAGCAGAGCCTGAAGAGCATCACCACCCGAAGGACGCGGCTCCCAAGGTTCGGATTCGGCAAAAGGTTTGCGCGAAGAATCTCGATAAAGATTTGTTTGCAACGCAGCGGCGTTATGTTGCAGCGGCCATGACGGGACTTGCGCCGGCACTTCGATTTCCGGTTTGGTGGGAGTTGTTGCCATTCGCGAATCGGCCGCTGAGCCTATCTTCTTTCAGAGTTTGGCTATGCAGCGGAGCTCTTGTCTATTGACTAGTTGGCATAGCAGTTAACGCTGAGCCAACGCGACAAAAATCTCTCTCGTAAGAAGTTTGTTCCTGCTTCAACAGTAAGCTAGCGAGATTTTTCCTGACTTGCAATGATGCGTACATGCCCTTTTGGCCATGGACTTTCGTAAGACTTGCGAGTGCAGCATCGGCAAATTATGGAGCCGGCTCATCCGCCTGCGGATTCTTGCGGCAACGAGCGTACAATTCCTGACGTTTTAGAAATACGTTTGTGCGCTAACACTGCGAAAAACGGAGGATCTATCATGCCCGCGCCCCGCTCTCACGCACTTCCCAATCCTGCTGTGTGCTCGGGAATTGTCATTGCCATGTTGGCGATGATCGTGATTCCGGCAGCGATCACTCTGCATACCGTGAAGTATCCAGTTACTCTCGTACCCACAAGCCCGAACCCGACGCCTCACGGATATACGTGGAGCCTGCTGCTGTTCATGGTGCCGAGCGCGGCGATTGCAGGATGGTTCTTGCCGGGCGAGGGACTCCATATTCCGCAATGCGCTTTCTGGTGGACGCTGGCCGTTCTCGTTCCACTGGGGTGTGCGCTTGATTTCTTTTTCGCGCAATGGTTTTTCTACTATCCAAACTCGGGCGCAACGCTGGGCATTTATGCCATTGCGCTGGGCAAACCTGTTCCCATCGAGGAATACGTTTTTTATCTGACGGGTTTTCTCACTGTTCTTCTTTTCTACGTGTGGCTGGGCGAGTTCTGGCTGGCGGCTTATAACGTGCGCGACTATCCGGAAGAAGCGAGGAAGACACTTCGACTGCTGAAGTTTCATCCCACGTCGTTGATTGCCGCGGTGGTCTTGATCGGAGCGGCGTGGATCTACAAGAAACATTTTGCCATGCCCGCGGATCAGGTTGGTTTTCCTGGCTATTTCACGGTTCTTGTGGTTGGGGGACTGCTTCCGTCGATTGCCTTTTTCCCGGTGGCGCGGCGCTTTATCAACTGGCGGGCATTGAGTCTTACACTGTTTTTGATGCTTCTGATTAGCTTGCTCTGGGAAGCTACGCTGGCTTTGCCGTATGGCTGGTGGGGTTTTCAGCATCGGCAGATGATCGGACTGTTTATTGGCGCGTGGGATGGGTTGCCGATTGAAGAGGTAGGAGTGTGGATGGCGGTGACTTACGCGACGGTGATTGTGTTTGAAGTGGTGAAGGCCGGGATCGCGTCGGAGCGATCGTTGGGGGAAACGATGTTCGGAAAAAAGCAGGGGTGATGGAAGAACCGGACGAGCTTCGCTCGACCGGGCAACGCTTCCGCTTCGTTCAGGGCCAGGGTCGGGGAGAGATGTCCGTTATATGAACCATTCGAGTTAATGCCGGATTGCAGCATCAGAATTAAAATCTTAAGGACAGGGCCCCGTCCGACAGCCTTCTGGCGGAGAGTATGCAGGTTGTATCTTTTCCCGCGCGGCAAGCACGCACCCACTACCGGCATGAACTGCGCACGCTGACCTATGTGACGCTGGATGCGGGCAATGGTGGAATCATCCGCAATCTCAACAGTGAAGGAGTGGCGGTGCAAGCGGTGGCTCCGCTACGGCACGGGCAGCGGGTTCGCGTACGCTTTGAATTGAGATTTCCGCGGCTGCGTGTGGATACTTACGGGCAGGTCAGCTGGACCAGTTCTTCCGGGCAGTGCGGCATCCGCTTTTCCGATTTTCCGCCACAGACGGCGCGGCAGATTGACGAGTGGATATTTTCCAATCTGCTGGACTCGGCGGCGGGCGAAGAAGCGCATCCGCACTCCATTTTCGGAACATCTGTAATCCCGATTAACGGGAAAGAAAATGGGCTGGAAGAAAACGATGGGCTGAACGTGTCGGCGGGATCGCGTCCGGCGATTCGCATCGAAGCGGGATCGAGTGTTCCAGAGGCGACGCAAGTTGCGCCGGAACGGGTTGAAGAGTTTGAAGATGCAGGACCGAATTCCGAGGCACAACTGAACTGGCTATCGCGTCCGATCTCGGGACGAGCGCTGGCGTGGCTGGTGGATGGTTTGGTTGTGATTGCGGGAGTGTTGCTGTTTGCGCTGATCTTTTTATCGATTGCGCACGAGCTTCCGGATTGGCCACTGACTCTGACAGCCGCGCTGGCGGCTGCGGTTTTCGTGGGCGGCGCGTATTGGGGATTGTTTGCGGTGTTTGGCGGCGGGAGCCTGGGAAATCGGCTGGCGCAAGCCGCGTCGAACCTGGAAGAAGATGGTCGTACGGAAGCAGGACGCTTGCGTTGAGAGTGATCGAGCTTCCCTCGGGGAGTTGAGGCGGCTGTTGATTCTTAGGGAAGATTATCGCAGTGCCGAGAGCGTTTGCGTGAGAACTCGTGCCGTCCCTGCGGGACTCGTATTACTTTCCACTCTTTCCCGGCACTGCCGTGCCGGGCTTTCACGTGCCGCCCCTGCGGGGCTGGGATTTCGGAGACGCGCGGAATGAGAGCGAGGCGAAGCTTCTATCCCACCGTTCCGTCGAAAAGTTGGTTCGCCGTAGCACTCTGAAAGCGCTGCACCAACTAAAATCCCTCTCGAAGTTGAGAACGGCTTCCGCGTTAGTTTGCAAAATACTGCTGGGCCAGCCAGAGGCGCAGGGTTTGCTGCGTCTGGGCGGCAATCTTTACGAAGCGGATGCCGAGATTTCCACGGTCGTCTGACCACGCGACTTCCACGTCGGCTTTTACGCCGGAGTTGGTTCCGGGCAGAGCGAACGACGCACGCGATAATTCGGCGGCATTGAATCCGTCATCGACTCGAACCTGCAGTCCGCCCTGGCTGAGATTGATAAGTTCCGCTTCCACACGTTTTTGATTTCGCCCAGTCAGAGTGACCGGAACGTCCAGGCCAGCGCGGTGGTAGCGCAGACGGCCGTCGAGGATCATGTTGCGCGCGGCGGAAAGAGTGCGGACCGCCTGCTCGACGGAAATTGGCTTCTCGAAGGCGAACATGGCGCCGGTGGTCTGCATGTCGGGGCGACCTTGCGCACCGCCCATGATGACAAGAGGAACGGTGCTGGCGCGTGGGACTTCGCGCTGCAACTCACGAAAAAATTGTCCGGTGCCGTTCAAGTCGCAATCGACGATGAGCGCGTCAATCTTGGTGCTGGTGAGCCGCGATAGGGCTCGTTGCGGTTCGCTTTCGACGGCGACATCCATGTGCAAACCGCCGAGAATACATTCCAGAACACTGACTTCCTGCCAATCGCGCGAAACCACCATCGAGGTGAGTGTCATGTGTCCACTCTACCGACAGCGGTAATGGGGACGTAGATCACCAACGTAACGAGCGGGTTTCCGGGTTTTGGCCTTCGGCTTTTCGAAGCCCGAAGCCAAAAGCTACGAACTCGGGTTGCGGTACCAGCCCACGGTGCGGCGCAGACCTTCTTCGAAATCCACTTTGGGTTTGTAGCCCAGGGATTGTTCCGCGGCGGAGATATCGGCGAGGGAATGTTTGATGTCTCCCCCGCGCTCGGCGGTGTAGATGGGAGTGCCCGAGTACGACGTGAGTTGCTGAAGCAATTTGAAAGTTTCATTGAGCGTGATGCGGCGGCCGGTGGCCACGTTGAAAACTTTGCCGGCCACTTGTGCGGCTGGAGCCTGGCAGGCGAGCAGGTTGGCTTCGACGGCGTTGTCGATGTAGGTGAAGTCGCGGCTCTGTTCGCCGTCGCCGAATATTGTGGGCTGCTGACCGCTCAACATCTGGGTGATGAACTTGGCGAGCACTCCGGAGTAGGGCGAAGAGGGATCCTGGCGCGGACCGAAAATATTGAAGTAGCGCAGGGCGACCGTCTCCAGGCCGTAGCAGCGGTAGAAGGAAATCATGTAGCGCTCGCTGGCGAGTTTGGCGACGGCATAGGGAGAGATCGGGTCGGGAGTCATGCGCTCGTGCTTGGGCAGAGTAGGGGTGTCGCCGTAAGCGGACGATGATGCGGCGTAGATGACGCGCTTGACCTTGGCATCACGCGCCGCGACCAACACGCTGACGGTGCCATCGACATTGGCGCGATTGCTGGCGATGGGATCGAGAACGGATTTTGGAACGGAGGGGATGGCGGCCTGATGCAGAACATAGTCAGCGCCGGTACAGGCGAGCTTCATGGCCTCGAGATCAAGAATATCGGCTTCGCGAAAATCGATCTGATCCAGAATCTGGGCAAGATTTTCGCTCCGGCCGGTGGAAAAGTTATCGACGCCGCGAACTTGTTCGCCGCGCCGCAAGAGTTCGCGCGCCAGCGATGATCCGATAAAGCCACCGATGCCCGTGATGAGGTAAAGCGCCATAACTATCATCATAACTAATCTGCTCAAGTGCCAGTTTCGAGACGGAAATTCGTTTTCAAAAAATTCGTTCAATAGGCTCTGTGCGCCGAAGCCGCCGTGGACTCATTTGGCTGATTGACGCCAGTCGCAGTATCCTTGCCCAGTGCCCTATCCCGACGAATTATTTTTAGAGACTCAGCGCGAGCGCAGGCGGCTGGCCGCAAACTATGCCGGGATGACGGACGGAGAGTTGCAGAAGCTTGCTCAGAGCGCTGACTCGCTGACTGACGTAGCGTGGGATGCGCTGGAGGACGAAATGGACCGGCGTCATCTTGAGTGTCCTGACGACCCAGCCCTCGAACCGCAGCCGGAAATGGAGATGCAGGAGCTGATTACTATCCGGCAGTTTCGCGACCTGCCGGAGGCGCTGCTGGCAAAGGGAAGTCTGGAATCGGCGGGCATCGAATGTTTTCTGGCGGATGAAAATCTTGTCCGGCTGGACTGGTTTATTTCGAACTTTATCGGCGGCATCAAGCTCAAAGTTCGCGCTCCGGATGCTGCCAACGCGCAAAAGTTGCTCGACGAGCCAATTCTTGAAGGTTTGTACGTGCAGGGCATTGGGCTCTATGAGCAGCCGCGGTGTCCGAAGTGCCAGTCGCTGGATGTCAACTTTCAGGAACTGGACCGTCCCATCGCCTACATGAGCGCATTTTTGCAGGTACCGTTGCCCGTCCAGCGTCCGGCTTGGCGCTGCCACGCGTGTGACGCAGAATGGGCCGACGATGGATCTTAAGAAATAAACCTCCCGTCCTTCGCCTCTCCGATTAAGATAGGCAAATGCCTGGGAGGTGGGGATCCATGGCAATCCAAATCAGATTCCGTATGTGTAGCTGGCTCGTTTGCATTTTTGCACTTCTCGTTCCCAGTTTTCTTAACCCTCAGACGAGTGCTCCGCCAGCTTCGACTGCGCCGAGCGAGCCAGCTGAAACTCAGCCGGTGATTCGAGCCACTGCACGGCTGGTGCTGCTCGATGTCGTGGTCACCGACCACAATCATGCGTTCGTGCCCGGCCTGAAGGCAAGCGACTTCACCGTACTCGAAAACGGCAAGGCTCAGAGTTTGTCGGGGTATGCGATCCACATGGCGCCTTCGGAGCCGAAGGCCGCTTTGTCTCTGCCACAGCTTCCTCCTCACCAGTACACCAATTTCCCATTCACCTCGCAGACACCCGGCGGCCCGGTCACTATTGTGCTGCTGGACATGCTGAACACCAGCGGGCTGAATCAGCAGTACGCACGCAAGCAGATGATCCAATTTCTGAAGACTCTACCTCCGGACCGGCCAGTGGCGCTGTTCACGCTGACCTCAGAGCTTCGTCTTGTCCAGGGATTTTCCGGCGACTCGACCGCGCTGATGAAGGCGGCGTCTGAGGTGCTGACCAACTCGCCGCTGCTGACCAGTCCCGAGGCTCAGACGCAACAGGAAGAAATCAGCGCACGAACTCTGGAAGTGATGAACGGCCCGTCAAACCTGGGGCCCACGGGCGAGCCGGAACCGGTCGGGGGTTTTATGCAGAGTTCAATCCCATCGATCGGTCACGCCATCCGCGACGCGCTCAATTCGCAGGATAGTTTTCAAAAGGCAGAGCGCATGAGCCTTACGATCCACGCGCTCGATGTATTGGCACGTTCGGTGGCGGGATATTCCGGACGCAAGAATCTGCTGTGGCTCTCCGCCGAATTTCCCGTGGCCTTCGGTCCCAGTCTGACTCCTTATAGTCAGGTAGGAAATTCGTTGGATCGGAGCACGCCTTACGATACCAATAACCAGGCCCACGAACTGAAGTACGACACGCCTCCCATCGAGCAGACCGCGGCTTTGCTGACCGCGTCTCAGATGGCGGTCTATCCCATCGATGTGGGTGGAGTGTCCAATCCCGGCACAGGGATCGACATCAGCACATCGACTTCTAATCTGAGTAATTTCGACTTGAGCAGCGAAGCGCAGAACGCCACCTTGCGGCAGACTACGACCGCGTGGGACGCTCACGAGGCCATGAGCGATATCGCTCGCCAAACCGGCGGCCATGCCTTCTATGGTACGAATGATGTGAAAGACGCGATGACGCATGCCATCGACGAAGGCTCCAGCTATTACACACTGGCTTACGTCCCAGCGAATCACGATTGGAATGGCCAGTATCGCAAGCTCGAAGTAAAGCTGGCGCATCCCGGAGCTCAGCTGACTTACCGGCGCGGATACTACTCGCTGCGCGAAGGCCAGTACAACGGCGACCGGGCAGCGGCTATGCTTGCCAATGCGATGAAGCTCTCTGTCCCGGAATACACCATGCTGCTGATGAAGGTGCAGGTGCTGCCTCCGGATGCCCAGCGCAAGACCGTGTCGATTGACTATGCGGTGGATGCGCACGATATCGCATTCGCCGATGGACCCGACCAGCGCAAGCTGGCCACTCTGGATTTCGTCGCCACCGCCTGGAGCAAAGACCTCAAACTAATCGCACATCAATCCGACACCATGAACGCGACCGTGCGCCCCGAGCCTTTCCAGCGCATCATGACCAGCGGAATTCCGTTCCACCAGGAGCTCGACCTGAAGCCCGGAGTGTACACGCTGCGTATTGGCGTGCTGGATCGCTCTAACCAAAAAATGGGAACAGTCGATGTCCCGCTAACCGTGCCGGGCCCGACGCTGGGAAGTAATACCGCCCAGCACTAAGCGATGAGTCTTTGTTGGGGGGATTTTCCAACGACGAGCAATCCGCAGTAAGCGGCGGCCGACCGGTACGTCTGCATTGCCCTGCTCTTCCTGCCGGACGAAGCGAAAAAGCCGAGACCAGTATGGACAGATTTGGTGCGACGGGCCTGAGCCGTTCCAGGCGTTTCCTCGCGCGAAACCGCGCTTCAGTTCAGGACCGCTTTCGGTTTCGCTGAAAATTGTTTCTTGTAATACGTCGTCCAAACTGCAATCGCAGGCGCGCCGATGATGGTCGGCCACAGCCATACCCACCAGGCGGCGCCAAACCAGCGCGTAAGGTTCACGGCGGAGAAGGCGGTCAGGGCCGCGATGTAGCTGCCTATCATCCCCTGCATGTGGTCAAACCACCAGAACATCTTTTCTTTGGGCGGCTTGAGAAACTCCGCAATCGAACCTTGCGCCATGCTCATCCCAATGATTCCGAACACAACCGAAACAATGCTGACGGTATGTCCCGCAACCTGAATGACGCCCACGCCCATCAACTGCGGCTTCAGGAAGCCCATCAGGAACAAAAGGAAGCTTGATAGCATCGTGATCACGGCAGCCAGCCAGTCCACGGCTTTCGGCCGCCCTCCTGCGTACATGTCTTTCAGATCAAGAACGCGATAGGCGGCGAATGCAGAGTAAAAACTGAACACAGCAACCATCGCGAGAAAGAAAATCGGCAGGGCGAACGACAAAATCAGCGCTGTCACTGCGACTCCCGCCATGGCCCAGAAGTAGACTTCGCCCCATTGCCGATGCGTCCTGCCACCCTTGGCCGTTGATAGGGCCACCGGGGCGCACACAAATGCCACTGCGCCGCAGCTGATGTGCAGGGCTAGCAAGACCCGGAGGTAAGTTGTCCAATCAGGATGCATCGCGTTTCCTCCTACACCAAATATCCTGAGATCACGAGTGGACTTGTGATTTGGCCAACCCTTTGCCAATCACATCCAGCGTATCCTCTGCTAACTTCAGCGCCGGCAATTCCTCTCGCGTAAACCAGCGCACTTCGCCGGCGTCGCTGGCGGCGGCTAAATCTCCCGCAACCCGGCGGCAGAGGAAATCAATCAAAACATAATGATACTGCACGCGCTGTTCGGGATTGCGCAGGACGCGGTCGTAGACTCCGAGCAGTTCGCCGGGTTCGACGATGAGTCCGGTTTCCTCACGGGCCTCGCGGATGGCCGCTTCGCGCACCAGTTCGCCGACTTCGAGCACGCCTCCGGGGATGGACCACTCCGCCTGCAACGGCGGGTGCAGGCGCTTTACGAGCACAACGCAGGAATCTTCAATGATGACGGCGCCCACGCCGACCAGCGGAACTTCGGGGAATTCGCGTTGCATGTATGGAAGGATTGTAAGGTATGAATGACCCGCAGAGAACAGCAGGTCCCTCCACTCCGCATCCCCTTCCCTTCGGGAAGCGGAAGCTGCGGTCGGGATGACAAGGTATTGTTTGGAATTTGGATTTCTCTGTGACTCTGTGACTCTGTGGTTAAATAGTCTTCTCTATGGCACTCGAAGAATACAAACGGAAACGCAAGTTTGAGCAGACGCCGGAGCCGCCGCCGAAGGTTGAGAGCAAAGCCGGACACCGCTTCGTCGTCCAGAAACACGACGCCACGCGCCTGCACTATGACTTTCGCCTGGAGATGGAAGGCGTGCTGAAATCCTGGGCAGTGCCGAAAGGCCCGTCGCTCGATCCGGCAGATAAGCGCCTCGCCATGCAGGTAGAGGATCATCCGGTTTCTTATTTCGATTTCGAAGGCATCATTCCGGAAGACAACTATGGCGCTGGTACGGTGATGGTGTGGGATGTGGGCACGTGGCAGCCGCTCTCGCCGGTCGAGGTTGAGGGAAAATATGTGCCCGGCACCGAGGCCGAAGCTGTCGCTATGCTGGCCAAGGGTGATTTGAAGTTTCGACTGAAAGGGAAAAAGCTGAACGGCGATTTCGCCATGGTGAAGATGAAAGGGCGGCGTCCCGGAAGCAAGGGCAACGAGTGGCTGCTGATCAAAAAGCACGACGACCATGAAGTGGAAGGCTATGACATCGATGAATACGACGAATCGGTGTTGAGCAAACGAAGCCTGGCGGAAATTGCCGGAGACGCGGGTTCGGCGGAGTGGAGAAGCCGGCCTACGAGTCGCGGCAAATTGAAGGCCGCGTGGCTGGCCGACGCAGTGGCCAAACTCGACAAGAAAAATCTAGCAAAGAAAACGCCAGCTAAAAAAAAACTAAAGAAATAACCACAGGGGGCGCAGAGGAACACAGGGTAAACCAGAGAGAGCCTCGCCGACAGTCCACAGAATTGGCAGCTCAGAATAATCCCAAGCCCAATCCTGTGTCCTCTGTGCCACCCGTGGTAAAGGTTCCTGCGCCCTCCTCCACGCCCATCAAACGTACCATGCCCACTGCGATCCATCCCATGCTGGCAACTTCCATCGACGATCCCTTCGATGGGTCGGACTGGCTGTTTGAAATCAAATGGGATGGGTACCGCGCAGTAGCCTTCATTGAAAATGGCAAAGTCCGCCTGGTTTCGCGGAATCAGAATGAACTTACTCCGCGCTATCCCGAACTCAAAGACTTGCCAGATTTCGTTAAAGCGAAGAACACGATCCTCGATGGTGAAGTAGTTGCGCTTGATGAGCAGGGACGCGCGTCGTTCAGCCTCATGCAGCAGCGCACGGGATTTCGTCCTCACGGGAGGCGCGGCGCCACGAAGGCCGATGTTCCCGTGCTTTACTACGCGTTCGATCTGCTTTATCTCGATGGTTTCGATTGGCGGCGCGTCGCGCTCGAAGAGCGCAAGAAAAAGTTAGCTTCCATTCTGATGGCGGGAGATTCGCTGCGCTACTCCGACCACTACGAGCAAGAGGGCAAAGCGCTGTTCGAGATTGCCCGACAGAAAGGCCTGGAAGGAATTCTCGCCAAGAAACGCGACAGCATTTATCAGGAGCACCGCAGCAGGGAGTGGCTGAAGATAAAAATTCGCCATCGCCTGGAAGCCGTGATCGGCGGCCACACCGAACCGGAGGGCAGCCGCGCGCATTTCGGTTCGATCGTGCTTGGACTATATGACAAGCAAGGCCGGTTGATTCACGTAGGACAGGCGGGCAGCGGATTCAACCAAAAATCATTAGGCGAGATTTTCAAATTACTGAAGAGGCGTGAGACAAAGAAGAATCCGTTTTATGGCGAAGTGGAAGTCCTGCGAAAAGTGACCTGGGTGAAGCCGGTCCTGGTGGCCGAAATCGAGTATGCGGAATGGACCGATGGAGCCAGTGGCGGCAGTGGTCCCAAGCTGCGCGCCCCGGTCTTTTTAGGTCTGCGCGACGATAAAGACCCGAAGGAATGTTCGCTCGATCCAGAAGTGGCGTCGACACCGAGCGCTGAACACTGATCACTAGCCACCGATCACCAGCCACCGATCACTGCTCTATTTAATATCCTTCATCGCCAACATGGTGCCGTAGTCGCGGCTGCTCGGATCTGTCGCGCGCGCCACGACGGCCGCAAAAGCGTCCCGCAGTTCGGGATACTTCGCCAGCAGCGCCTTCATCACTGCAACATTGCTGGCATACGCCGCGTTGGTATTCGAAACATTGGCCGCCTGATATTTCACAATCAAATCCAGATCATTGCCCACCAACTCGGGAAAAACGTCGATCAACTTATAGGTTGCAGTTCCGGCAGGCAGGTCTACCGTCTTTCCGTCGGCTGGCAAATCCACAGGTTGGGCTTTCTGCGATTCGTCGTAGAGCTTGTCCGTAGCCGCGGTGCTCATGAAGGGCAGCGGCGAAATCAGAGAACGCGCTTCCAGATAGTAAAACCAGGCATTGTGCGCCTGGGCTTTCGTACGGAATTCCTGCGCCCGAGTTACGAACCAATCGCTGTTATGCCCCGCGATTTGTGACGCCTTTATGTAGAGGCCGCCAACTTTCCAGTCCGTACCGAGTTGCTGCAATATCCACGAAACCGTGTGCGGGCCTTTCGACGAGGGAACATCTAAAATCACAACTCCATATTTTCCCGGCGGCAGATTATTGAGGTAGAAAGCCGCGCTATCCGCCGTCTGGCCGTTCCGGCCGAAAACCCCGCAGTAAAATTCCGCGCGCGGAATTGGCGCGGTTCCTTCGGCTTCCAGCAAGAACGGTGGACGCAGCGTCGCTTTGGAACCAGCTATTGCGCTTTGATTATCTTTGACAGTGGTCTCAATAGCAGAGAAATCCGAGGCCAGGCTGGGAATCGCCGCTTGCCGAAGCGAGGCCGCATCGCCTTTGGCCAGAAGGTCGAAATAGTGTTGTCCGGCAGTGGTTAGGGCGGTTCGCGTAGCCGCATCCATATCGCCGCCCATGGTGCAATTTTCGGCAACGGCGGGTGCAGCGCTGCACACGGCCAACGCCAGAGCGACCATACCGGCAACCACTGTTCTTAAATAAAGCTCAGCAAACCATCTTGCGTTGAACACTTTGTTTTCTCCGTAGGAGAGAAATTGTACGCTCTATGGGAATCATAGTAAGCGCAAGAAGTTGCACATTGGTGACGCAACCGCAAACTTAAAGTTGGGCTTGCAAGAGCGTAAAGTCAATACGTTCTATAGAGTAGGATAAAGGCCTGCAAAAATGGGCACCGGCTTCGCAAGTCCAGAGCGGTGCTAAAATTGCTCTTAGAAAGATACCGTCTCCCGCTTGTTAAGGTTACGAAGTCAGTTACTGAGGTTAGGAGTTTGTTATGAGTTTTCACTTGAAAGTCGCGGGATTACTTCTTGTGGCTTTCGTATTTTCGCCCATCGCGAGCCGCGCGGATACGCAACCGGCGCATCGGGTGCACGCCAAGAAGAAGGCTTTGCCACCACCGTTGCCCTCCGGAACGCAGGGTCCAGTGCCGCAGGTTCCACTCGATGCCATTCCGGCGGTTGCGCCACAAGTGACGTATGAAGGCGGACTGCTGACCATTGTCGCGCCGAACTCCACTCTAGCCGACATTTTGCGCGGAGTGCGCAAGCACACTTCCGCGGAAATCGAAATTCCCGCCACTGCCAACGAACGGGTGGTTACGCGCCTGGGTCCGGCCCCAGCTCGAGATGTGATGGCCGAACTGCTGAACGGTTCGCATTTCAATTACATTTTGCTTGGCTCGCCTGCGGATGCGAATGCGCTGGTGCGAGTGGTGCTGGTAGCGAAGACGCCGGATACGCCAGCCGTAGCCGAGAACGGTGCAGCGCAGGCGCCGGTGGCGAGTGCGCCAGTTGCTGAGCCCCCCGCCGAAGAGGTCACTGACGATAGCGCCGATCAGAGCGCAGCCGAGGCGGAAGAACCCGCACCCCCGCCTCCGCCGGAACAGCCAGGAGTAAAGACACCACAACAATTGTTGCAGGAAATGCAGCAACGCCAACTGATGATGCAGCAGCAGCAACAGTCGGGGCAACCGGGGCCAGGGATTTATCCGCCGCCAAATGGCTTGCCGGGGCGTCCACAGCAGCCGCAACAACCGCAACAGCAGGATCAGTAATGGTTGGAATGAGGTAGCAAATTTTGGATCGCTTACGGTCTGTTGCCGGCGCGAATCCAGCGCAAGGGCCAACTCGCAGGCAAGGGCTTGGCCGATCGCGATGCTACTTCCTCGTCGGAGGAGACATGAAGAGCTTTTTGCAGCAGCGCCCAATCGCGCTCGACATCAGGCTCTGAAACCTTTGGGGCGTTTCCGCGGCGCAACTCCTCGCGCAGTCTGGCCTCGAGAATTTGCTGAGAGAATTTTCGCGATGATTCCGAGGCGAAAATGTTTTCCGGGACCAGGCCAACGGTCGCCGCCTCGTCTCCCATACGCACGATGAGTACTGGATGCCCGTCGGAATCGAAACCGGGTGCGGCAGCGTTCATGGTTCGTGCCAGGGCTTTTTCCACGCGGCCCGGCTCGGAAGGATCTTCCGCTACCAGATGATTGAGTTCGAGTACGAAGGATCTGCGATCTTCCGCGCCGATCGGCGGTTCCAAGCCGCGATCAGCGCCATAAACCAGCGCGCTCCGCGCCGGATCGAAGCGTCCGGCAACCGTGCCCACGTAAACCGCTGCCACTGAGCCGGCAAAAATCGGACTCACCACTGCGCTCGGTACAATATATTTTTTCGATTTGAAGAAAGATTCCACCACGCCGTGCACGGGTGTACTGCGTGCCTCGCTGCCCGGGACCTGAGGGATCACATAGCGGGTGAACTCGAACTGAGGATGGCGCTCGCCGTACTTCACCATCGTCTTGGCCATCTGTTTCGGCGTCGTGATTCCGACATCCGCCACCACACTGCGATGCAATGCTTTCGGATAGTAGAAGTTGATTACGTCCTTGGCAAAATCCGCGCAGTTACGAGATACCGTATGAAAGTGCGACTCATTGGCCGACGAGTTATACACGTCGATAAATTCTTGATCCTGCGCGGCGGAAGTTTCGATTTCAAAAGCATACTCGGCGCGGTCATAGGCCGAGCCCACCAGTTCGTACCAATTCCCTCCGGGAACTTCTCCGTCCTTGGCATCGGGCGCGACCTCTTCCAGGTGCTTGCGCCGGTATTGATCACGAAGAAATGAAACCATCTTCGGATCTACAAAGAGCGGAATATCTTTCGTCTGCTCGACAGCGTAAAGATAAGGGATGAGCGGAATCGCTACCCAGTCATACCCGCCCACTCCGTCATAGCGGCTGATCACGGCGCCCACTTCCCCCGGAGCACAAGGCCTCAGGCGCAGCGGCGTCTGGGCGCACACTCCGGATAAATACACGGCGGCGTGGCCGGTGGCGGTAAAGAATCCCAGCTTGCCGTAAGGTTCCTCCAGCAACAGAGTGGCCGAAGCATGCGCGAGACATACCGAGAACGTAACCATCATCAGTGACAGTCCGAGCGTGCGGCGCAATTTATTCCGGCAAGACATACCGATCCTACTGAAAATCCGTTAGTTAGAACCCCTTTGGGATAGATTAGTTGCTATCTATAGGTAGGACCAGTTACGGAAGTCAAAACATAAATACGCACTCCGGTCCAATCCGTGTATTTCACAGAAAACTAAAGACATCCCGGTGTGTGAAAGGAAGGTTAAATGTGGGCCCAACGGCGAAGGAAAACGGAAAGCTAATCGACCGAATGCAGTTTTTGAATAGCCCAAGCCGCGCTTTCCGCAATCGTTGTATCCTCGTCCGCTGCCAATTTTTCAAGTTGAGGAATGAATTCCTTGTCTCCGCTGTTGCCCATGGCAATTACAGCGTTCCGTCGCAGTCCGGATCGTTTTGCCCGCCGCACCGGAGAACCCTTGAATGTCTGGTGAAATTCTGCTTCGCTCATATCGGCCAGCCAGTCGAGCGGAGGATTTACTAACTCGGCGCGCGGCTGAAATTCTTCAGCATTCGTTGCCGGAGCTTTTCGGTTCCAGGGGCAAACGTCCTGACAGATGTCGCAGCCAAAAATGTGGCGTCCGATTCCAGCGCGAAGGTCTTCGTTCTGCGGAATCCCATCACGCTTTTCGATAGTGAGATAAGAAATGCAAAGGTTGGAATCGAGCCGGTAGGGCGCGATCAACGCGTCGGTTGGGCAAGCATCGATGCACCTTGTGCAACTGCCGCAGCGATCAGGCACGGGAATTCCAGGCGCAAGATCGAGCGAGGTCAGAATCACGCCGAGAAACATCCATGAACCCAGCTTCTGATTAATGATGCAGGTATTCTTGCCAATCCATCCAATGCCCGCATACTTCGCTACGACGCGCTCGATAATCGGTCCGGTATCCACATAACAGCGGCTGACAAATTCGATGGGCGCGACTGCATCTCTCAGCGCACTCTCGACTCTCTGAAGGCGCAACATGACTGCATCGTGATAGTCCTGCCGGCTCCATGCGTAGCGGGAAATCCAGCCGCGTTTCCGATTGTCCGCGGAAGGATTTTGAAACTCGGTCGAATACGGTTGCGCGGTGTTGTAGTTGATGGCGCACACGACTACGCTTCGCGCCCAAGGGGCTGCATGTTTGAGCGATGCACGCTTGAGCCGCCCCTGCTCGTCGCGCGCCTCGAGATATTTCATCTCGCCGGCGTGACCTTCGGCAATCCAGCGGGGAAAATATTCCAACTCCGGCGAGTCTTCTACGGAGGCGACGCCAGCCAGTTCAAAACCAGCGTCGCTGGCGGCTCGCGTGACGATGTTTGTAATATCGGCGGAGCGAAACATGGATTCGGCGGTTCCAATTTGAAACTCAGATTGCATTTTTTGTTGGCGAAGGCGATCTCCTTCTCTGTTCAGCGTATAAGCTTTTGATCACAGAGTCACGCAACCCTTAAAGCTGCGGGTTCTCCAAATTTGTTTCCCAAAGATAAGCGATATAACCGGCCTAAAAGTTTTTACTGGGTCCTCCTGGCCCTGGCCCCGTGCGTAAATGCGCGGGGCCTTTTTGTCAGTGGCACTCTTACATGACGCATTCACCGGCCGTGAGAAAATGACCTTCGAAGGACTGATTGGAATCTGGGCGCATCGGAGATCACCATCCAGGTTATTACGCTGCTTGTTGTGTTCATCCTATTTATCGCTACGTTGATTCGATCCACCTTCGGCTTTGGCGAGGCTCTCTTCGCCGTTCCACTGCTCGCCCTGTTCATTCCGCTTGGGGTTGCGGCTCCGCTAGCGGTGCTGGTGTCGATCACCATCGCCGGAATCGTGGTGGTGCAGGATTGGAAAAAAATTCATTTGCGCAGCACCGGGTGGCTCGTGCTGGCGACACTTTTTGGAATACCCCTGGGTCTTCTTCTTATTACGAGCAGTCATCAACGGATTCTAAAACTCGCGCTCGGGTTGATTATTGTTGGATTCGCGGTTTATTCCTGGATTGGCCGCATGCCGGTGGAGTTAAAACGCGACAATCGATTTTGGCTGTTGGCCTGCGGTTTCTGTGCTGGCGTGCTGGGCGGAGCGTATGGAATGAATGGCCCGCCGCTGGCTGTTTACGGTGCAATGAGGCGCTGGTCCGCGCAGCACTTCCGGGCTACGCTGCAAGGCTATTTTCTTCCTGCCAGCATTATTGGCATGGCTGGTTATTGGCTCGCCGGACTATGGGTTCCTGCCGTTACGCACTACTATTTGCTCTCTCTCCCGGCAACGCTGCTGGCAGTGTTTTTGGGTAGGGCAATCAATCACCGCCTCAATGGAGAGGCTTTTCTAAAATATATTTACCTGGGTTTGGCAGCCATCGGAGCGTTGCTGTGCATTCAGGCAGCCGCCGGAAAGTGAGACACCGGTCGATGAGAAAAGCTCGGCGTCGAACATTTCAGCCGGAGCATAACTCTACAAACCCAGCTTCTTTACTTCCTCGTTGTAATACTTGCGGTAGAGAATGTCCCACTCCTGAGAGCCTTCGAGGATGGTGCGCTTCTGGCTCTCGATCTTGAGCCGGGCGGCCTGATCGATTCTGGCTTCGTGGTTGAGAAGTTCTTCCAAAATTTTGCGGGTTTCCTGCCGGATGGTGTTGGGGTCTTCGATGAACTCGACTTCATCCATCGTCTTCAGAGCGTCGGCAACGGCCCGCGCCAGTACGTTCACTTTATCGCGGCTCAGTCTCACAGCACCGCCTTGTACTTGCGCACCAGTTCGCTCTTCACTTTGCGGAACATCTCCTGGTAGTTGGCGCCGGTTTTGTTCATCTCGTCGGAGTAGGCTTCGAGGATGACCCGCACTTCATCATTAATGCGGTCTTCGAGCGTCATCTCCTCGAGCAACGCCGCATGGACGCGCTCCGTCACTTTCGGCACGGCTTTAGTTTCAATCGCCTTGCCCGCAATCAATTTCTTGGTTACTTCGCGGGCCAGATAGCCCACATATTCCTTGGAAAGAAGCATGTGCGGATAGAATGTCCTGTCTCAGCAGGGGTTTGTTTGTGAAACATAAAGTGTAACACGGGATTGCAGCCGACGACGTGTGACCACGCCATCTGTGTTTTAGCTCCATAATTCTGTCACCCCCTAACAGCAACGTGAAAATGTCACTCCATGAGAGGAAGGACATACGCGTTGAGTCAGAAGGAATTGCAACGAGTGAGCGTGATTTCCAGCTTGGCGAAGGGAAACATGGCGTGCGCCAGAGCCGCCGCACTGCTCTCGCTCAGCGAACGGCAAGTCAAACGTCTTAAGAAACGCATGCGCGAGCACGGGGAGGCGGCTCTGGCGCACGCCAACCGCGGACGGCCCAGTCCCCGCCGCCTGCCCACCCGGGTTCGCCGAGACATCGTTCACCTGGCACGCACCACCTATGCCGGCTTCAACGATCACCACCTCTGCGAAAAACTTTGCGAGGTCGAGGGCTTCTCCTTGAGCCGCGAAACGCTGCGCCGTCTGCTGCGCCAAGCCGGTCTGGGATCGCCCCGCAAACGCCGTGCTCCCGCGCATCGCCAGCGCCGTCTGCGAAGCGCCCGCGAAGGCGAACTGGTGCAACTGGATGGCTCTCCCCACGACTGGCTGGAAGGCCGCGGCCCGCGCCTCACCGCGCTCGGCTTGCAAGATGACGCTACCGGTAAAATCTTGGCCGCGCAGTTTTTCCCCTCCGAAACGGCCGCCGGTTATCTCGCCCTGCTCCGCCAGATGTTGCGTCGCCACGGCACGCCCCTGGCCTTTTACGGCGATCACAGCGGCATCTTCGTGCGCAACGACGACTCCTGGTCGGTCGAAGAAGAACTCGCCGGCAAACGTCAGCCCACCCAGTTCGGCCGCGCCCTCGAGCAACTCGGTATCACCTTCATCGCCGCTCGCAGTCCGCAAGCAAAAGGCCGCGTCGAACGCCTCTGGGGCGTGCTTCAGGATCGCTTGTGCAGCGAGCTTCGTCTGGCTCAGGCTTGCGATCTCGAATCCGCCAACGCCGTGCTGCGCGTGTTCCTCGCCGACTACAACCGCCGCTTCGCCCGCCGTCCGCGTGAAATGCAAACCGCATGGCGTCCGGCTCCGGAACATCTCGACC
Organism: uncultured Acidobacteriaceae bacterium; assembly: GCA_963818235.1. Classification (GTDB taxonomy): domain Bacteria; phylum Acidobacteriota; class Terriglobia; order Terriglobales; family Acidobacteriaceae; genus Sulfotelmatobacter. The sequence goes on along the minus strand of CAWFRI010000001.1, from coordinate 2,046,412 downwards.
GTATCTGCTGCTTCGTTCATCCGCGCGTGGTCAGCAACGACAACATCGTGCAGTGGGACGGCCAGCGCTTCCAGATCCCGCAGCAAGGCCAACGCTTCAGCTTTGCCGGTGCCAAAGTCCACGTCTATCAAGCGCTCGATGGGCGCGTCTCGCTCTACTACGGCGACACCCGCCTGCAACACACCCTGGCTTCGCCAGGGTGACATTTTCATGTTGCCGTTAGGGTGACAAAATCACGTTGCTACAACATGTGACCACGCCATCTGGCATCGGTGCAGTTTGAACAAATTATATTCTGTCATTCCGAACCGGCGTTCTTTGCCGGTGAGGAATCTGCTGTTGACCGACCAAAGCAGATTCCTCGTCTGAACTGTTTTGAATTTGCCTTGAAGGGGCGCGGCTTCAGCTGCGCCGTTAAGATTCACGACACACGCGGGCTTCAGCCCCTGAGGGTCGCCGTTCTATCCCGTTACACTGTCAACCCTCTTACCCCGGCGCAATCCTTCTCATAGGGAGTGATGGCGCTGCCCGAAGGCGGCAGTTCGCTGTAGTAAGTCGACAGTAGTTGGGGGGGCTGGCCCAGCCTAAATGTTAGATTCTGCTCCCGCGGGTGCCCCTCGATAAGAGTGAAGGCGGTGTCAAGGACAAAAGTATCCTGTCGGTGTTTTTAGCACCGGTTTTTCGCCAGAGAGGGTTGAGGACCAAGACTCTGGAAATCTCACGCCAATCACCTGCGGTAGTCGTCTTCTCCCAAAGATCGTTGTAAGAGAAGACCGTTCCACCAACCATCGATTCGGCCTAAACATCGACCATGATTCTTCTATGCGAACATCCCGCCCCGTGCGGGATGCGAGAGCGCCCAATCAGTTCTGCGGTCTAGCTTGCGCCGACCAGGGGCACCCGCGAGCTGCTCTCGATGCGAACGATCTCTGGATACGGTGTCTCGGTGCGTAGCATCCAGTAGAGTCGTACCGCTAACTTGCGCGCCGCCGCCACCTTGGCCACGCCTTTCGGCTTCTGATGACAGCGATGCAAATACTGTTTCTTCATTTCGGGATCGAAGCGCACCGCAATCTGCGCCGCCTCCACCAGCAACGATCGCACCATGCGGTTGCCTTGCTTAGTGATTGCTCCCAGCTTCTGCCGTCCGCCCGAACTTTCCTCGCGCGGAATCAATCCCAGGTAGCTCGCCACCTGCTTGCCGCGCGGGAATCGGCTCACATCGCCGATGGTCAGCACATAGGCCAGCGCCGTGTTCGGACCCACCCCCGGCTGCGTCATCAGCAACTTGGCCTGGGGGTTCTCCTCCGCCGCGTGCTGCACCGCGTGATCCAGCGCACCGACCTGCTGGTTTAACATCGCCAGCAGTCCCAGCAAATCTTCCCGCCGGCATGCCGCCCAAGGTTTTAAAGGAAGCTCGCGCAGCAACTTCTGTCCCGCCTGGCTCCACAGCGCGCGCTTCTTTTGCATTCCCTTATTCAAAGAAAGGTGTTGCAGTTCGTTTTTTACCCGGCTGCGAATCTCCACCAGCTTGTGCCGATGCAGTACCAACTGCCGCAAGTCGCGTTGCTCCCGGTCCGGTGTCCACAAGCGCGGAAAACGGCCTTGCTCCACCAGTCTGCGAATGTGCTCCGCGTCCCGCTTGTCCGTCTTCTGCTTGCGCACGTAACTGGCCCGGATCTGCGCCGCATCTCCAATCCAGATCTCGTGCCCCAAATCTTCCACCAGCTCGACAAACCACTGACTGTTACCCGTGGATTCCATGCCGATCAGCACCGGCGCCGCCAGTTGCTGATAAAACTTCTGAGCCTCGCCACTGGCATGCACCAGCTTGCGTTCCCCGCAGTCCCCGGTTTCGGTGTCCAGCCAACTCACTTGTTGCCAGCTGGGATGGAAATCACATCCTATAATCATCATCGAAGGCTCCTTTCTTCCCAGCGTCTTCGTCCTCAAACAAAGACTACATGGGTCTGAATCGAGCCTTCACTCTTATCCAATCAGTCCAAGCTTCGCTTGGGCGGGGATTTTGATGTTCGTCCGTCACAGACTGCGGCGTGCGCACTTCGATAACATCCTCTCATGCCGTGGGGATTGAAACGGTTCCACGAGTCTCGGCAAGTTCATTTCCTGACATTCAGTTGCTATCGCCGACAACCGAATCTTGCCAGCCCCCATGCCTGCGCCACTTTCGTATTCGCGCTGGAACGCGTTCGATTGTCACATCGGCTCTGCGTTTATGGTTACGTCGTCATGCCCGAACACGTGCATCTGCTGATGAATGAGCCTGAGTGTGGCAATCTGGCGCAGGCCATGCAATCGCTAAAGCAGGGAGTGGCGCGGAGGCTCGCCCTGCGGGCCGCGGATTCGTTCTGGCAGGCGCGCTACTATGATTTTAATGTTTGGAGCGAGGGCAAGTTTGTCGAGAAGCTGCGCTATATCCATCGAAATCCAGTGAAGCGTGGATTGGTTGCGCGTCCGGAAGATTATCTATGGAGTAGTTTTCGTCATTATGCCAACGGGGAGACGGGCGTGGTGGAGATCGAATCGCAATAGACGGCACGGAAACGCGAGCGGTCGGGAATTTTTCCGACGCTGAAAGTGAGGGCACCCGCAGAAAATCCCCGCCCAAGCGAAGCTTGGACGGGGCACCCTCGGGAGTAGGTTTAGCGCTTAGGCCGGGCCAGCCCCCCGTTCGACAATGGCGGCGAGGTCGTCTGCCGCATTGGAAGTCCACAGAACGCGGGTCACGGACGAAACGTTCGCTCTATTCGGTCAACAACATCATCGTGTTCCACTAAGTCGCCGCGCCGCGCGCTGGCGCGCCCTTCTTCGACGGCAGCCAGGAAACGCTCGTCGTAGTCCAGCATTCTGTCGATGCCCTCTTGCACCACCTGCTTCGGGTCTTTGCCGGTCGAGTGGCGACCTGATGCAGACGGCTTTCCTGTTCCGGCGTGAAGTTCACTTCCATGGCGTTAAGACTAGGATTCCCTAACGAGTCTGTCAAGAAATTGATGATCCCGCGCCGCGAAGTTTACGGGGATAGTCTCCGCCTATCGCTGCCCACAGAAATCCACAACCCCACCGTGACATCTGACCTTGCCCCACCACAAAAAACGCGCGATCATCGTGGAGACGAGCGAACCGCGATAGACTCAACTAGACCACTCGTAAGTCCTTAGTTGTCCGGATTTTGAATTTAAGTTGTTTGCGCAGCGGATTTTACGGCGGGAACCGAGCTAAGGGTAATGTTTTCCGGATCACGGTAAAGGGGGGAGGGCCCCTTAAATACTCATTTGACGCAGCCACGCACAATGGCACGCTTGCACGCAAAAATTTATTTTCACCGGGAAATTCACACCCGCGTGGTGGCTCACTGGCACCCATCGGCCCACTCGGCATACAATGGCATCTGTTATCGGAATGCCTGCTATGGCGCCCACACCAGAAGATCTATCCATCCTTAAAGATGACATGATTGCCTTCATCGAAGGCCATGGCATGAGCCGTTTCCACGGTTACGTGGATTACGACGAAGTGCAGTGCGTCATGTGGGAGACCGGCGGCAATCCCGACGGCTGGAAGGATTTTGTTGAGCTCGCGAAGAGCGCGGGCGCTCCGTTCCTGACCATGCACTCCTGGAAGCTGGAGCGCGAAGAGCTCGACGAATTGGTCGATCGCCTCGCCCATTCGGAATTCACCGACGGTGATGACGTGGAAGATGCCCGCTGGTTGCGAGCCCACATCGGCAAAGTCGGCTTCCTACAGCTCGGCTGGGCCTATCAGGGATCGATGTTTCTCTGCGAGTCGAGCACCGAGTGGTACGACCGTTACCAGCACCTGCTCGAAGTCTCCGAGGATTTTGGCGGCATCCCCATCGACGAACCGGACCAGGACGACGAGAATTAGCTGTGCCAGGAAGCGCTCGCTGGGAGCTGGCCGCGAATGATCCGGCGCAAGTGCAGGCTCTCGCGGCGGCGCTACGCGATGTTCCTTGTCTTCGCTCGATCGCTTCGAAGCGCGCCGCTGGCGGCAATTCTTTAGATACACTCGCTCGCCTGCTGATCCGCCGTGGCTTAACTGACGCCGCATCCGCCGGCCGTTTTCTCGCGCCTTCTCTGGATCACTTGCACCTGCCCGAGCAAATGACCGGGCTCCGTTCCGCCGTCGATCGCATCGACGCCGCTATCGAACGCAAGGATCCCATCCTGATTTATGGCGACTACGACGTCGATGGAACCATGGCGGTCATTATTCTCAAGACCGCCATCGAACTCTGCGGCGGCACCGCCGACTTTCATGTCCCGCACCGGATTCGCGAAGGCTACGACATGCGCGACGATGTCATCGAACGCGCCGCCGCCGCCGGCATTCGCCTCATCATCAGCGTCGATATGGGGATTCGTGCCTTTGCTCCCGCGGAAACCGCGCATCGCCTCGGCGTGGATCTCATCGTCACCGACCATCACCTTCCCGGACCTGACGGCGTGCCCAAAGCACACGCGGTCGTAAATCCAAATCAGGCCGGATGTGAATATCCCTACAAACAACTTTGCGGAGCCGGTGTTGCCTTCAAAGTGGCGCAGGGATTGATGCAGCGCCGTCTGCCCGAAAAAGATCAGACGCGATTGCTGCTCTCGTTCATGAAGATTGTTGCTATCGCGACCATTGCCGACGCGGTTCCTCTCACTGGAGAGAATCGCGTTTTCTCCAGCATCGGGCTGGATGCTCTGCGACGGGCCGTAAATCCGGGCCTCAAAGCTCTTCTGGAAGTGGCGCAAATTTCCACCAAGCGGCCGCCCAATTCCACGGAAGTTGCCTTTCGCATCGCTCCCCGCATCAACGCGGCGGGAAGGATGGATATCGCGCGCGATGTGATCGAATTGTTCAGCGTCAAAGACGCGGATCGCGCCAGGCTACTGGCAGGGAAACTTGATCGTCTGAATTCGGAACGACAGGAAGAGGAGCGCCGCATTCTACGTTCAATCGACGAACGCATTGCCGGCGATCCCGCGCTCTGCCAGGCCTACTGCATTGTGGTGGATGGCGAGGGCTGGCACCGTGGCGTCATCGGCATTGCCGCTACACGCATCGTCGAACGCTACCATCGCCCTGCGATGGTCATCTCGTGCGATGGCGAGGAAGCTTTCGGCTCCGGCCGCTCCATTCGACCGTTTCATCTGCTTGAGGCGGTCGAGGCCAGCGGCGCGCTTTTCACGCGCTATGGCGGACATTCCCATGCCTGCGGCTTCGCCATGCCCTCTGCGAACGTAGCTCAACTCCGCGCGGAGTTAGATCTATTTGCACGCTCTCGCCTCACCGCAGCCGATTTCGATCCGGTGCTCGATGTCGAAGCCGAATTGAGTTTGACTGAAATCACGCCCGAGTTGTTTCAAATGCTAAGCCTGCTGGAACCGTACGGCACGGGAAATCACGAGCCCGCATTCAGTGCTCGGGATGTGCGGTTGATCGCGCCGCCGAAAATTCTGAAAGACAAACACATCAAACTTAAACTGAAAGCGAATGCCGGCAACGAGGAGCAGAGAACCGAAACGCGGCAACTGAGAGCCGTTTTCGATGTCCTCGGCTGGAATATGGCGGAACGGCTGGAGCAGTCGCCACTCCTTGCCGGAGACGCTATCGACATCGCCTTCACCATCGGCCACAACGACCACCCCGACTTCGGCGGACTGGAACTCACGCTGCGAGATTTTTGCGTCCGGAGCCAAACGGCAAGCGGCCCACCCTTAACGCCGTCATAAGGCTTCAGGATGGGCCGCACTAGATCAGTCTTTATTGGGGTCATTGCGTGACGGTAAAGGGCACGTTGCTCGACAAGGTTCCGCTCGGCAACGTCACGGTTATCGTCCCACTCGTTGCGTTTGCGGGCACGGTAGTATCGATGGCCGAGCCGGTTGCCGTGAAAGCAGCAGGCGTGCCGTTGAAGCTGACCGCCGTTGCGCCCGTCAAGTTGGTTCCGAGAATCGTTACTTTTCCTCCAACCGGACCCGAAACCTGGTGCGGTGTCACGAAAGGCCCAAGCCCCATAGAGAGACTATAAATTGAGCCGCAGGTAGACGAATGGCGGAATGTGCTGGTTGTACCGTAAAAGGAGCCGTTGGTTTCTTGCAGCAGACCTCCTTCGGGGTAACCTTCGCCCGACGAATAAGGGAAGCTGTGGACGGTAGTGAACGTTCCACCCGGGCTTATTTGAAAGATGTTGCCGATGGAGTCGAACCCGCCAACATTGGATGTCGTCCCATAGAAATTGCCGTCGGTGCCCTGTATCAAGGTTCCCTCCGGATGCTCGCCATCCGGACCGGAAAAGTTATGCAGGTCGGTGAACGTTCCACTGGCTGTAACCTTGAACACTGTTCCGGCGTTGTTGCCGCTCGTTCCTCCACCGTAAGTGGTACCGTAAAAACTGCCGTCGGCGCCCTGAACCAGCCCACCGTACGGTTCGGTGCCGTCCGTAGCGTCAAAGCTATGTAATACAGTTAGCGTTCCGCTTGGCGTCATCTGAAATACCGTCCCGTACTTATACTCTCCGAATGCGCTGGCGGTGCCGTAAAAATTTCCGTCCGAACCAATGGTCAAGCCCGCGTAGGATTCTCCCCCTTCGCTGCTTACAAAGCTGTGTACCAGGGTGAACTCTCCCGCTGGAGTAATTTCAAAAATCGTTCCGCAGCCATTCGTGCATTTCGATGTATGCGCGGAGCCCCCGCCCTGGTACGTGGTTCCATAAAATGCCCCGTTCGCTGCTTGTACCAACTGGCCGTAAGGCCAAAAGCCGTTGCCGTCGTTGCCGTCAATATCACTGAAGTTATACAGTACGGTCACTTCCCCACCGGGGGTGAGTTGATAAACCGTCCCGGCACTGTTAGTTCCGCCCTCGATGGTGGTCCCATAGAAATTCCCATCTAACCCTTGAATCAATCCTGAATAAGGCGATGCGTTGGAAAGCGCAAAATCGCTGAGAGTAGTGAACCCGTCTCCGCCGCCGGTAGTCGTTTTGAACGCGGTTCCGTAGTCCGCGCTGCCCCCCGCCGATGTTGTGCCATACAAGTGCCCGTCCGTCCCCTGGACCAATGCTTCGTACTTCGGAGAGCAACCGTTGGTTGAATCGAAGGTGACAAGGGTATGAAACGTCTGTGCATTCGAGGCCATCGCGCCACTCAAGCAAAACAAAGTCACGGTGGCCGCGCATTTCAACTTTCTCAATATATCGATCATGAAATCCTCCGTCGTTCTTGCGGGGACTTACAGAACCCGCCGGCAATGGTAGGTGGGTAGATACTTCACGGATACGAAATGCAATTCTCGGTCTGCTCGGGGGAAGAGCGGGGAAATCGCGGCGCACAGAAACTGCGCCCTCGGGCACTGTGTTAGCGATAACTTCTATAGGAAACTCTGACAGATGTCAAGAATTCAGCCGACCCCTGGATTCTGATCGTCGAGTTTAGAAAAGGAGTATTCGTATGCTTTTCGCTAGCCTCTTCGCGAAGGAGTGATTCGCGGCGTAACTTGTAGCGTCAGGATACGGCCCCGTGTCAGGGAGGGTGGCCACTATCGTGTGGGAGACGCCGAGATAGAAATCGAGTCGATCATGCCGATTGCATCTCTTGATATAGCCCGGAACTAGCTCGGGAATCCGGCTTTCGCGGAGTACCGAATCGCTCAAATCGCCAAGACGCCAATGGCAGCAATATCCGCCTGATTCGATTACTCTAAAGCCACTGGAACTACGCTTCACTCCTGAACAGGCTCGCGCAGATCTCCACCCAGGTACTGATGCCGAACGCATCGGGGTCTTTCTACGACCGAATTAGTTTGCGGGAACTCCGCCGTATTTTTGCAGCCAGTTTAGTTCTTCTCTCACTTTGATTTTGCCGTGCCAGGGATTTTTGCCGAGGCCGTGGCCTTCGCCGGGGAAGATTAGCAGGGCGTTGGGAATGCCGAGCGAATAGAGGGCGTGTTCCAGCAGGTAATCTTCGAGGACGGCGACGCGGATGTCGTCGGCTCCGGCGACCATGTGGGTGGGGGTTTTGACTTTGTCGATTTGGAAGATGGCGGCTTCGTCGTGATAGCGCTGGGGGGCTTCCCAGGGGCGTCCGCCGAGGAAGTAGGCGTCGTCGAAGGTGGTGTCGTCGTTGCCCCAGTTGGCGAGGTGCTCGACGGCTCCGGCGCCGGTGACGGCGGCTTTGAAGCGGGTGGTTTGGGTGATGAGCCAGTTGGTCATGTATCCGCCGTAGCTGTAGCCGCCGACGGCGAGGCGGTTGGGGTCGGCGATGCCGTCTTTGACGAGGGCGTCGACGCCTTCGAGAATATCTTTGCCGGGGCGGGAGACGATGGTGGGAACGATTTGCTGGAGGAATTTGTCGCCGTATCCGGTGCGACCGCGGTAGTTGGGCTCGAAGACGAGCCATCCGTTGGTGGCGGCGAGGGCGGACCATTCATACCAGTCGGCTTCGAAGTGGTTGCCGTCGGCGTCGGCGGGGCCTCCGTGGATGAAGGTGAAGCATGGGAAGATTTTTCTGCATCGTATCTTACCGGGAGGGTAGATCAACATGCCTTCGACGGTGGTGCCGTCGTCGGCCTTCCAGCGGTAGGGCTTGCCTTGAGGGAGATCTTTTTCGGCGAGGGATTTGTTGAAGGTGGTGATGGGGCGGGCTTGGTCGAGTTTGTCGGCGGAATCGGCGAGGTAGATTTCTGCGGGCTTTTGCAGTGAGCTGAGTAGACGAAGGCGATGCGGGGAGAGCGAGTGGCGGCGGAGATGATTTCATAGGAGCCGGGCCAGGAGTTTAGTTTGTGCAGGGATTGCGTTGGCTGAGAGATTGAGTAGGCCGCAACTTCGGTTCCGATGCGGGCGGAGGCGAGGATGGTATTTCGGACGCGACGGCGTAGTGGTCGACAGGGCCGATGAAATCTTTGTCCCACTGTTCGACGGCGGAGGTTTGGGAATCGGGCTTTTCTGTGCCGGACTTTTCTGTGTCAGGCCTTTCTGTGTCAACCCAGTATAGATGAGGTTGGAGATCGCGGTAGGGGCCGGCGACGTCGCCGACTTCGACGGAGAATAAGAGATGGCGGCTGTCGTTGGACCAGTGGAGGTTGGTTTCCTGAGCTTGATTGTGGGTTAGGTGGCGGGGTAGTGGGGCTGATTTTGCTTCCGCAGTTGCCGCCGGGACGAAGCGCTATTTCGTAGAGTCGAGTCTTCGAATTTTTCCTGGCGCTGGTTGATGGCGTTGGAGAGGAAGGCGAGGCTGGTGGCCGTCGGGGGAAGTAGTGAGATCGTCGACGCGAAGCGGCGAGGTTGCGAGGGCGTGGGCGCCGGGAGTGAGATCGGAATCTTTGTCAGCCTCGGATTGTAGGTGTGCGGGAGCGGCGGCGGATGGGCGAGGGCGGAGGCGACGTCAAGGGCGAAGATGGTGTCGCCGCGTTCGGCGGTGCGGTATTGGACGACATCTTTCCATTGTTTTCTTGTAGTCGTCTTTTTGAGCTTTCGTCCACGGATTGCGGGTGGAGTAGTAGAGCGTGTGCGAATCGGCGGACCAGGAGAAGGCGTGGACTTCTTCCTGCGCCTTGGGTGAGAGGGATGGCTTCGCCGCCGGTGGGAGAGATTAGGTAGAGCTGGGCGATGTCGGCTTTGTCGCTTTTGTCGGGCTGCTTTTCTCGTGGCTTTTATCGTGGCCTTTGGATTTGTCGTCTGTCATCGGAGTCGGGGTCTTTCGGAAGGGGTTTGCGTTCGGAGAGGAAGGCGATCCAGCGGCCGTCGGGGGACCATTGCGGCTCGTTGTCGTGGCCGGATTGGGTGAGTTGGATCAGCGGCGTTTCTTTGCGGTTGTCGCGGTAAAGCCAGAGATCGCTGCGGAAGATTTGCTGGTCCCAGTCGGCGCGCTCGGCGACGATGACGACGGAGTTGCCGTCGGGAGAGATGGCGATGTGGGGATAACTCACGCAGTTGAAGAATTCGTCGAGGGTGAGTTTGGGTTTGGCTCTGAGCGAAGGATAAGGATGCGCAGGCGAGGACGAAGATCAACAACGGGAAATGTTTTTTAATTTTCATAGGGCCCCTGGCGGGAAGTAGGGTTTATACAACGGCGGGTTCGCGGTTGGCAACCTTGAAGATGCACTCGACGGGCTTGCTAGACCGCAGCGAAGATTATAGGGATGCTTCGACTTCGCAGGAGGCTCGCTTCGCGATCCTCACTGCTGCGCTCGGCATGACATTTTGAGATTGAAGATGACGCTCAGTGCGCGGGCTCGGTTCTTTTGAGTTCGTTGTCAAGCGATTCGGCGGGGCGGGAGACGCGCTCGACCAGGCGCCAGCCGTCGTCGTAGCAGCGAAAACTTGCGATGGAGTGGTAACGCGAGTCTCCGGAATAAAGTGCTGCGCCGACTTCGTTCATGGGAATCCATTTCCAGGTGAACTCAACATCGGCGGTGTTGCCTTGTTTGGCGATACCTGTAACGGCTACCAGCTCCCGGCGAGCGGCGGGAAGGCTGAAAGATGTTTTTCCAGCATCGCCGGGGGCGATGAGATTTTGAAGAGTATCGACGCCGGAAGGGGTGAGCGTTACGTCCCAGCAAGGGGGCGGGGACAGAGCCGGTGGGCAAGGAGCGTTGGCGGCGGAGATCCAGCCGCGATGTTGGAGAACAATGTATTCGGGCGAAAGGCGGTCTAGGTTGGAAACAATTCCGGTGTGGAGCTGAAAGTGTTGCGGGGCGCTGAAAGTGTCAGATGCAGAGATGAGATCACCGGCAAGGCGGCGAGTGAGGAAGTCGCGCGGGGAACAGGAGGTAAAAAAAAGAAGAGACGAAGTTGCGATACACAAAGCGAGCGTGGACGTTTTCCGCATGGAGAGGATGGGACATCTTAGGTTACCGATTTCGGATTGTAAACAGAAGTGACCTTTTTGATGGTGGCCCATTTGATAAGGAAGCGAACCAAACGCGCTTTATTGCGTCGCAAAAAGCGCGAAACACCGCGCGGCCCGCTCAGATCCTTCGCTGCGCAAAAAGTGCTTGCTCAGGATGACAATCGAACTACCGACCTGTGTCGCGGCGAGAAAGGAAGGGAGGCGATTTGTCCTTCGAAGCGCGCCGACCAGCGGCCGGGGATTGATGTTGCGCATTTCGGACAGCGGCCATCGGGAGTGAGACGATATTTTTTGATCAGGTAGCCGTGGTGTTCGATCAGAGTTTCATCGCAGCGCGGGCAGCGCGTGTCTTCCCAGGGGCCGACCCGCCCCGGCAGATTCCCGGCATAGATGTAGCGAAGGCCGGACTGGCGACCGATTTCGACGGCTTGAAGAAGATCGTCAACGGTGGTGTTGCGCGGGGTGATCATTTTGTAATCGCCGTGGAAGGCGGTGACGTGCCAGGGAATGTCGGGAGAAATTCCCGCGAGGAATTCGGTGAGGCGGCGCAGTTCCTCGGGTGAGTCATTGAAGCCGGGGATGAGAAGTGTGACGATTTCGAGCCAAAGACCCATTTCGTGGATACGGCGAATGCTGTCGAGAATGGGGCCGATGCGGCCGCCGAGTTCGTGATAGTGGCTGTCATCAAAGCTTTTGAGGTCGACTTTGTACAGATCGAGCCAGGGGCGCAGGTATTCAAGCACTTGCGGCGTGCCATTTCCGTTGGAGACAAAGCCGGTGACGAGTCCGGCGGCTTTGGCCTCTTTGAAAACGGCAACCGCCCATTCACTGGTGATGAGCGGCTCATTATAGGTGCTGACTAGAATCTTTGCACCCTGGGCGAGGGCGTCGCGGACAAGATGCTTGGGCGTGGCCGGATGTGGAGGCGACACGGCGCTGGGATCGCGCAGAGCTTGCGATGTGACCCAGTTCTGGCAATAGGCGCAGTGAAGATCGCAGCCCAGCATGCCAAAGCTGTAGGCGAGAGCGCCAGGATAGGCGTGGAAGAATGGCTTTTTTTCGACAGGATCACACTGCGTTCCGGCGGTGTATCCCCACGGAACATAGAGCTTGCCCCCGCGGTTGAAGCGGACTTTGCAGACTCCGGGCTGGCCTTCTGGAATGGGGCAACAGTGTCCGCAGGAGAAGCAGCGGAGACGATGATTGTCGAGCTTTTCGTAGAGAGAGGAATCGGCTTCGCGGACACGTTCATCGAGAATACTGCGGAGGGTAGACACGATAGACCTTAACATTATTCTAACGCCGAAAACTTGCCACGCTCACTGCAATCGCCACAGAGAAACTGTTCCATCGTCGCTTCCGAATAAGGCAAGCGTACTATCCGCGGAAAAAGCAACGCAACTCACGTAGGAACCTGCGCTCTTCGTGGTCGCGATCTGTACTCCCGTGGTCAAATCCCAAAGGCGCACAGTGTTATCGCTGCCTCCCGAGAGCCCCAGTTTGCCATCCGCGGAAAATCCGGCGGCTACAATGTCGCCTTCACTTCCTTCCAGTTTGCGAACCAGAGTGGATCGCTCCAAATCCCATAGCATGAGCGATCCGTAGCGGCCGGCGATCAACAACTGATGGCCATCGGCTGAGAAGGCCGCCTGGCTCACGGGATCCGGCCCGGCGCTGGCGCAACCGAGAGGTTTATCCTGACCGGTGCTCCAGGCACAAATGCGGCCGTCGCCTGTAACCGAGCGCAGCCGTCCGTCACCCGAGAAAGTAATGCGGATCACGGGAGCATTCACTGTGAACTGCCGGTGATGCTTGCCTGTGGCGACATCCCACAGATGGATCGCGGTGTCCTGTCCAGCGCCCGCCGCCAGCTTTCCGTCCGGCGACAAGGCTACGGTTCCAAGGCTAACCTGCGCTCCAGAGAATTGGCGTAAGTCTTTTCCGCTCTCGACATCCCAATAATGCAGCGTCGCGTCTGGAGCGGGGGTCAGAGCGTAGCGGCCGTCGGAAGAAAGCGCAATATCCTGGAAGTGGAACATCTTCCCGGAGAAACGTTTGCCCTCAGTGCCGCTCGCCACGTCCCAGATGCGCGCGCTATCGTCAACTCCGCTGGAAACCGCCTGCTTCGCACCCGGCAGAAAGATCACGCTGAGAACGCCGTTGACATGCACTCCGGAAAAATGCCGAACCTCGAAGCGCTGGAGTGCGGAGGCATGCAAAGGAGGCGCCGGTTGCGACGCCAGTTGCGATGAATTAGCAGAAGAGGAAAACGAATGAGAAGATGACGGAGACAACGAGGCTGGCGTGCGCCCGCATGTGGTCAGGGCGAGCAGCAGGATCGCCAGAGGTATTCGTCCGTACGTCACCGTGTGTACTTCACCCAAAATACCCCGCGCCTTTGCCTTTGGTTAACTTCCCCTTCACCTGCGCCGCCGCTTCTTCCTTGGTGATATCACCATCTTTATTGGCATCAAGACCAGCGTTTTGCGTATAGGCTGCACTTGGTTTGCTGAATAGCACGTAGGAGTTGGGCTGTCCGATTGCGCTGGGCCAGAGGATTGCCATGTACACGTCTTCAATGGTGCTGAGTTTGTTCTTGTAAGGATTGAAATATTTTTCCACGTAATCCAACTGATCTTCGGCCGTCACGGCGGCCAGTGCAGTCGTGCTCGTGCCCAGTGCCGTGGCCGTGGATGGCATAAATTGAATCAACCCCGTCGCGCCGCTGCCGGCGGCGTTCTTGATCGAGGGGCTGAAAGTCTCGGCGGATTCGAATGCCATAGCCGACATCAGAAAGTCAGGATCAACTCCAAGATTTGCGGAAATTTTGATCACCTTCGCCTTGAAGGCCGCGCTGACCTTGGCTCCCCACGCGATTTTTTTCCCGCCCGCCGCTCCAGCCGGACCGGCAGTTCCCGTTAGATAAAGAAAAGTGGACCCGTCCGGAATAACTTTGCCATCGGGGCGGTGCATGTGCAGATTCCGGCGCTGGATTTCCTCGATGGCAAATATGGTCGAAGGACCGCACACGCCATCCACTTGAATGGGCCGCAGTGGAATCGGGAGATTATCGTTAATGAGCTGTTGGATTGTGAGGACGTCTTTGCGCTCGTTCACGCCATCGCGTCCTACCGAATGAAGGATTCGAACACTGCCAGGCATCGATGCCATTTACCGACCTCCAACAACTTGCATCGCGCAGTTACCTTGAAAGCTTTGGAACAGGAGAGAGTCTATCGCTCCGCTCTTTCGTCCGCAACTGCGATGTTGTAGATTCAGGTCGCGGGAGCTGGGTAGCGGAAGATAGTCAAAGAAGATTCAGTACAGAGATTTTTCTCCCGGAGGCCGCGTCTTCCACCTGCGGTGTACCCACAGCCACTGCTCGGGAAATTTTCTCACGTAGTCTTCGATAACCAAATTAAATTTCTGCGTGTTGGCTTTGATATCCGCTTCGAGATCGCCGGTACGGACCAACTCCACCGCGGGATCGAAGCGCAGGCAATATTTTCCCAGTGCCGCATCCCAGATCGTAAATGTCGGGACCACGGCGGCATCGGTTTTGAGCGCGATCCGTGCCAGCCCGCTCGCGGTGCAAGCGGGGATACCGAAAAAATTCACAAAAATGCCCTGCGGCGGAGTCATGTTGGTATCCATCAACATGCCCACCACTTCTCCTGCCTTCATCGCCGAGAGCAACCCGCGCACAAAATCGTCTTTATCGACAGCTTGGTTGCCGTGCATGGTGCGGTAGCGCAGGATGAGTTCGCCTAAATACTTGTTGTCCATGCCGCGCATGATCACGTGCATCCAGTGGCCGTGCATCGACAGAACGAAAGAGGAGAGCTCCCAACCGCCAAAATGTCCCGCGAACAAAAGCACACCCTTGCCACGAGCGTGCGCCCGCTCGTAATTCTCGAAGCCGTCATACACCACGACCTCATCGACATTCTCCAGCGTGTATTTGGGAAAGTGGCAGACTTCGGCTAGCTGACGGCCCAGCGAAGCGAACTCTCCGCGCAAAATCCGAGCACGCTCCGCCTCGTCTTTTTCCGGGAAGGCCATGGCGAGATTGCGCATGCCGACCTGCCGCAATCGCACGTGCAGAAGATAGACCACATACGCCAGACCAATGGCTGCCGCCCGCGCCAGAGGCCGCGGCAACGCACCAAGAATTTTGATCAGCGGCCAGGCTGCCGCGTACTCAAGTCGCTGCCGCATGGGGGAAGCGGAACGGTACCACCGTCAAAAATTATTTGCCGAACAACTCACGAATTCTAAAAAGACTTTGCCATTCCGAAGCGCGCTGAAAGCGCGCGAGGAACCTGCTCTGCCTGCAGCTAATAAGAAGCAGGTTCCTCACCGGACCTCCGGCCCGATTCGGAATGACATCCGACTCGTAAACTCAATGTTATTTCGCCGCAGCCTGCGCCCACTGCGCCAACGAAGTCAGAAAAGCATTAGCCCCCGGCGGCGGCTCAATCTCTCCGATCAATGACGTTTTAAACGGGACCATGCGCCCGTAGAACTCGCGCGTGCTGTCCTTATCCTGTTTGATCTGCGCGCCGTTCAGACTAATGCCGGCAAACAGCCCGCGCGCCCGCGAATAGGTCAGCACTTCAGCACGCATCTTCCAATCGGTATTGCCTTCCGCATGGCGGCCTACCGGCCCCGCCGCCACCGACGCATCCGCCCCCAGCGCAAACTCGCTCGAGAGCAAATGCTTCATTCCATCTTTATTCATGATCAGCATCACCAGGTCCACCGCCTGCCCGCCAATCTGAAACCCGACGCTCCCGCCCGTCAAAGTAAAAAACGCCGGAGCGCTCCAACCCTTCTCCGTGCGGCAACTGGCCAGCCCGCGGCCATATTTCGCGCCCACAATAAATCCGCCCTTCAGCATCGACGGCACCACCGCCACGCACTCCGCCGAGCCCAATACTTCCTGTGGAATCCCTTTATCGGGCGCGCCCTGAATATCGTTCAGCACCTGCGCCGCCGCATCCACGCGTTCCGAAACCTTAGTTTCTTCATCCGCCGCAAAAGAGGCGGCACATATCGTCAACATCACAATCATAGATAGCAAAACTTTCTTCATGATCCCTCGCGGAGACATCTTCAAGATTTCTGGCTCAAGATTTCTGGGAGCTTTAGCTCCAATTGTAAATCAGGAACCATTGACGCCTGCTCCGGGCTGTGATATATTCTCCAGGTTATCGGTTCGCTCCTCCCCTTTCGCTTTACCCACGCGGGCGGTCTCGCCCCCGATTTCCGTTCGCGTGAACGGGCCCGATGTTATCGAACCTATTCGATTTAACCTTTGAGGAGATCCGATGAAAAACCACACTCACCTTCAACCGTCCTCCATTTGGTTTTCCGCTTGCCTCATTGCTGCCGTCTTCTCCTTGGCCGCCATGAGCCCCGCGCAAACTGAAACCGACATCGCTTATTTCTCGACTAGTATCACCTATGGAGGCGTCACTTTCGATTCTGCGGGCAATCTCTATGGCGTAACCTACAACGGTGGGAATTCACCCAACTGCGGCGGTGTTGGTTCAGGCTGCGGCTCCATTTTCGAACTCTCTCCTGCTGCTGGCGGAACAGCCTGGACGCAAACCACAATTTACAACTTCCAGGACCACGCCGACGGCGCCCTCCCTCTCGCGGGGCTGACCTTTGACTCTGCCGGCAACCTCTACGGCACCAACTTCGGAAGCTACACAGAAGGCGGAACGACCCACGGCGGTGTGGCCTTCGAACTTTCTCGCGCATCCGGGAACTCCTGGACGTTCACGCCCCTCTACACGTTTGACCAAACCAAGGAAACTGTTCCCCCGAGTTCGCCGCTGACCATCGACGCAGCAGGAAATCTGTACGGCGTAACATACTTCGGCGGCCGCTATTCCAACGGTTCTGTCTTTGAGCTGTCCAAGACAGGAAAAGTTTGGAAGGAGACAATTCTGCACAGCTTTGGCGGCCCAGGCGACGGCGCGCTGCCCTACGGGCCAGTGGTCATCGATTCCGAAGGCAGCCTCTACGGGACTACTTCCACCGGCGGATCCATGGGGCGGGGCACGGTTTTCCAATTGTCTCGCCAATCATCCGGAATCTGGAGGGAAAATCTTCTCTACACTTTCCCAAGCAGCGGGGGCGCCTCGCAAGCCGGACTGATCTTTGACTCTGCCCACAATCTCTACGGCACCACTCTCGTTGGGGGTACTTATGGAACTGGCGGAGTTTTCCGCCTTACCCCGGTCAAGCAAAACGGCAACGTGCGGTGGAAATATGACCAGCTTTACAGTTTCACCAATGGCGCTGACGGTGGGGGCCCGGCCTCGCCGCTCACCTTCGATGCCGCAGGAAATCTCTACGGCACCGACGGAGCAGATCCAGACAGCTGCCAGGGCTACTATGGTTGCTGGCAGGTCTACAAACTCTCCGTAGGTTCGAACGGATTGTGGCAAATCGCCGCTCTTTATCCGATTCCGAATCAGAGCGATGCTGGGAATGTAAGTCTGGTTCTCGACTCGTCCGGCGACATTTTTGGCACAGCCTACGACAACCAGTACTATAGTGATGCCGAGGTATACGAGGTAACTCAGTAGCCTCAGAGAATTTTGGAAGGCCGGGGACAAAAAAATCGGGGCTGAAAGTAGTGACCCTAATCGCCACTCTCAACCCCGTCTCCCAGGTTCTGTGGTAGGTGAAGCGAGTATGCGTTAGAGCCGTTTCTTCTACAAGATTACGGTGGTCATTGCCCCGAAGTTACCACGAGAAGCTAGCAGCTAGAAGCTGCTTTTCTACTTCGCCGCCACCAGCGAATGCGTAATCGCATGCACGGAGAGCGCAATCCGGTTCTGCACTCCAACTTTCCGCATTAATTTCGCCACATGCGCCTTCACCGTGCGTTCTTCGATTCCTAACTGCGACCCAATCTCTTTATTGGATCGTCCCGCCACCAGCATCTCCAGCACTTCTTTTTCGCGATCGGTAAAGGTCACGCGGCCCGCGGGAAAAATCCTCCCCGGCGCCGACGACACCCGCTCGATAAACATCGAAAGAACTCTGCGCGGCGCCCACACCGATCCCTGGCTCACAATCCGGATCGCCTGCGCGAATTCCGCCGGTGAAGCAGCCTCATCCACATAGCCCTTGGCCCCGGAGGCGATCGCTTTCAGAATAGTCTCTTCATCCACACCCGATCCGGTCACGATAATGCGCAGATCGGGGCGCGTCGCCTTCAGGCTGGCCATCACATCGAACAAGTTTTGTCCGGAGCGGTTCCCTAACAGAATCAGGTCCACATCCTGCAACGTGGAAATCTCAGGCAGCCCGGCGGAGATTAGTTCGAACTCAGGCTCGGTGTCGAACAGTGCGCGAAAACCCACAAACCTGAGTGGGTCGCTCTCTACCACGGCGATTTTGATGATCGGTTTTCTGGCTACGGCAGCTTTCATAGATTTCCCTGTGGACGTAATTACGTACACAGAGCATAGCGGCAAATCCTTGCTGTGCAAAGAGAACGTGACCGAAGTTGAATTACGGGAGTAACATAAAAAAGGGAATTCATAAGCACTTTCTCAGCGAAGATTGGCGGCTTAATTTCTTGCACACCGCAATGCGGAGATCATTCGGAATGACAAAAAGTGGCACTCGCTTTTTTATCGTGATTCTTGCCCTTACTTTCACTGGAACCAGTGTTTTTCTGCCCGCGACGCCTGCCGCGGCGCAAACCTCCAGCACATATCAGCCGAAGTTTCCCGGCGATCCCGCCCACTCCGATTCCGAAGCCGCCGCCCTCGGCTATATGCGCGTCGTTCTCCGCGCCCAGCACCGCTTCCAGAAACAATACGGACACTTCGCCACTTCGCTTACCGAACTCGTACACTCGGGATCGTTCACCAAGCGTATGGTTGATCCTAACCGCGGCGACTACACCGCCGGCTTCAAAGGCAAGAAAGACAGCTTCATCCTAACCATGACCCCGCAGCACCTCGACGCCGACCACCGCTCCTTCTACGCCGAAGACGATGGCAAAATCCACGCCGAAGAAGACAAACCCGCGAATGCTGAATCACCGATTGTGAAATAGTCGAGGCTCCAAATCGACGACGCTTTCTAGCTCCAAAGGAGCGCAAGATTGCAGTGAAGATAGAGAAAGCCCCAACGGGGCGAAAGAACCGAGCGCCTGCAAGCGCAATGGACCGCGCCGAGTACGAACTCGGTTTATGATGAATCAGGAAATCATCCTAGAAAATTACCGGAGGAATCATGTCCCCAACCATCGGCGCACCCGCGCCCGAATTCACCCTGAAAGATCAGGATCAGAAAGAAGTAAAGCTCAGCGATTTCCGCGGCAAGAAGCCAGTCGTTCTAGTCTTTTATCCCCTCGATTGGAGCCCGGTCTGCACCAAAGAGCACGCCTGCATGGTCAACGACAAAAAACAATTCGAAGATTTGAATGCCCAGGTCCTCGGCATCAGCGTGGATAGCGTCTGGTCGCACAAGGCCTACGCCGATAAAATGGGCATCCAATATCCGCTGCTCGCCGATTTCCACCCTCGCGGCGCAGTCGCTGCCAAGTACGGCGTCTATCTCGAAGAGAAAGGCATCACCGGACGCGCCATCTCGATCATCGACCGCAACGGCAACCTCGCTTGGCACAAAAACTATGACATCCCCGTCGTGCCGGATATTAACGAAGTTTCAAAGGCGCTGGCTGGAGTTAAATAACTAAGCTTGTCATCCTGAGCGAGGATTGGTTCTTGCGCCCAGCGCAAGAACCAACCGCAGTCGAAGGATCTCTATTGCCACCAAGCTCACGCGTAACGGGGAATCATCCGCTTCACGCCCCCACCTTAACCTCCACTGCCTTCCCGCCGCGATACGTCACCACCAGCGGCTTCCCTCCATTCGGATACCTCACCGTCTTCTCCTCTCCCGACGCACCCATATCCGGCACGCCCATCCCGATCGCGAAATCCGCCTGCAGTTCATCCATCCCCGGCTTCACTTCATGCTGCGCAATCGACTGCCACACGTCCGCCGGCCAGTGCTTATATAAATCGTGCGGATCCTCGACGTAAAACATCTCATCCGAATAAATCTTGAACTGACCCTCCAGCTCATATCCAATCGGCACCGCGTAACTCTTCCCATCTTTCTCAAACACCGCCATTACCTGTTTCTTGCCGGCCGCGCTGTCGGTGAGAACGTCCTTGATCTCCAGCCGCTCGATTGGCAATAACAACCCAGCCTCTTTGCCAAAGTTGGCTTTCTTGCGCGCCGGATCATACGGATAATACGTATACCGGTATCCTTCCTTTACCCACACGGGCTGCTGCATCAACTGCTTCGCCGACTTCACATCATAGGGATATAACTTCTTCGGCGTCACATAATAATCCGCATTCGAATACCCGGCAGTCTTCGCCGCCTGCTGCTTCTGAGCCGCCACATAATCCTCGCGCCGCTCATAAAGGATGTATCCAGCGCGTACTCCCGCCACCGCAATCGCCAGCGCCAGCGCAATCTGAATCTTCTTCTTCGCCTCTTCACTCATCATGGGAAAAAACTCTAGCAGATTGTTGCTCTCGAATCGACTTCGCCGCGATCCTCTAAACGCTGTAGAATGGTGCCGTTTCGGAGGTAGTTTTCGCACAAATGCCCGGTCGCGCACGTTGTCCCGGATGTGGCGGAGACGGAAAATGTACCGAGTGCTTCGGCAGCGGCACCAACGTCCATCTAAACCAGGATGACCCAAAATGCCGAAACTGCGGTGGAAGCGGCATCTGCCCAATCTGTAACGGCTCTGGCGGAAGAATCAGCGGTACGGATGAATTGACCGATCTAGGCTTGTGAATCAACGTTCGCTCACAACCCGAATGAAGTTGAGTTAAACTAGAAACTCATGCAAGTCACCGAACAAGACGTCCTCAGCGCGCTAAAGAGTTGCTACGATCCCGAGATCCCGGTCAACATCGTCGATCTCGGCCTTATCTACTCCGTCAAGTTCGCCGCAGCATCCGACGACACCGCAGCCAACGACAGTAACAGTAGCAATGACAAGCAGGATGTCACCGTCGACCTGACCCTGACTTCACAAGGCTGTCCCGAGCACGTCAACATCAGCGCCCAGGTGAAATCCCGATTGGAGCAACTCTCCGGCATCCGCAACGCTACGGTAAATGTTGTCTGGACCCCCGCCTGGACCCCCGAACGCCTCAGCCCCGACGCCAAAAAACAACTCGGCATCGAGTAACCGGAAGTTAAAAAGCAGAATTCAAAATGCAGAAGTAACCGAAGCAATCTTTAACTTCTGCATTCTTACTTCTAACTTCTGCATCCCTACAGCTCTTCCCACGCGTCCATGGCGCTGCGCCCGGCCGCATCCGTAATGCGCTTGCCCGCGTTCGCCGCCATTTCCATTACCCGCATGCCGCGATCGAAATAACCGGGCAGCGCTTCCCTCACCTGATCAAATTTCTCCGGATACTCCGCCGCCAGCACCGCCAACGCCACTCCTCCCGCCAGTACCCCGCCGGCATATTTCTTTTTTAGAAATAAAATCGTCGCCGCCGTAACCGACGCCGCCATTACCGCTTTCTTCCAGCCTTCCATGTCTCCCCCACGATATTTTTTCGTCACGCGATTGTACCCCGCTTCTTCATGATTATGGTTTGCCGCCATCTCTCCGATGCCTGTTCCCGCTCCAGCGTTGTTCGTTTTACCTCAGCCGACTGCCAACACAAACTGTCGTTTCGAATCGGCTGGAAGCCCGGTACGCGAATTCGTCCTATCCTTATATACTTCCTCTGCTCAGGGATCCCACATGTCGCGCACACTCAACCCGGTAGCCCGCAGCCTAACGCCCGTGCTCTTCCTCCTGTTAGCCCTCGCGTCGGCCCACGCGCAAAAGCCTCGCGCCCGCGATCTCGGCGTCCCATTCGATGGCACTCCCGGCTCCAACAACGCCATCACGGACGTAAAAGGTGTCGAGGTCGGCCACACCACACTGATCTCCGGCGACGGCAAACTCATAGTCGGCAAAGGTCCCATCCGCACCGGAGTCACCGCCATTCATCCCCGCGGCAAGAATTCCAACGACGCCGTCTTCGCCGCCTGGTTCACCCTCAACGGCAACGGCGAAATGACCGGCACCACCTGGGTCGACGACTCCGGCTTCCTCAACGGGCCGGTAATGATCACTAACACGCACAGCGTCGGCGTGGTCCGCGACGCCGTCATCGCCTGGAAAGTTAAACGCGGCGAGCCCGACATGGAAGGCTACTGGTGGTCGCTGCCCGTCGTCGCCGAAACCTGGGACGGCTACCTCAACGACATCAACGGCTTCCACGTCCGCCCCGAAGACGCCTGGCACGCCCTCGACACCGCGCACTCCGGCCCCGTGGAAGAAGGCAACGTCGGCGGCGGCACAGGCATGATCTGCAACGAATTCAAAGGCGGCATCGGTACCGCCTCCCGCGTGCTCGACGCCAAAGCCGGAGGCTACACCGTCGGCGTCCTCGTGCAATGCAACTACGGAGCCCGCGATCAACTTCGCATCGCCGGCATCAACGTCGGCCGCGAAATCCCCGAGCACACCGTCTTCAACGAAGACGTCGGCTCCATCATCGTCATCGTCGCCACTGACGCCCCGCTCATCCCCACGCAACTCAAACGCATCGCCAAAAAAGTTTCTCTCGGCCTCGGCCGCGACGGCAGCTACTCCGGCGATGGCTCCGGCGATATCTTCCTCGCCTTCTCCACCGCCAACCCCGGCGCCGTCAGCCCCAAAAGCCCGCAGCCCAACAATGTTCACCAGCTAACCATGCTCCCCAACGACTCCCTCGACCCACTCTTCCTCGCCACCGTCCAGGCCACCGAAGAAGCCGTCATCAATGCCATGGTCGCCGCCGAAACCATGAAAGGAATCGACGACCACGAAGTCATCGCCCTACCCCACGACCGCCTCCGCGAAGTATTAAAGAAATACAACCGCCTCGCAAAATGATGTCTACCAACCACTGTCATCCTGAGGCGGGCGTTTTTTGCCCGCCGAAGGACCTGGGCGAGCCGCGCGATGCGTCGCGTTTTTTGCGACGCAATAATTCGCGCGTTTGGCTCGCATCCATATCCCACCTGTAGCGCCGTCACCGTACCCATTCCCACAATGGAACTCGTTCACCCCACTCCTCGATTACCTTCGCTGCCCCACCCCCGTGCCTTTGCATTCCCCGCCAACCCTCATACACTCAAAATTGTGAAACGCCTCTACACCATCGGACGCATCAAGGGCGGCATGAAGTTCACCTGCACTCACTGCGCCCACCACGTCAGCACGCTCGATTTCGACGCCCGTGACGGCAACCTCCGCACTCAGGCCGCCACCGCCATCAACCAGCACGCCACCAACGTCCACCACGAACCCGTAATGTTCTCCTCGCTCGACGCCCAGCAGCACATCTACCGCGCCTAGCTTTAGCTCCCGGCTAAAGCTGCAATTATTAGGATTGTCATTCCGAGTGCGCCGAAGGCACACGAGAGCCCGCCCTGAGCGGAGCCGAAGGGAACCTGCTGTTCGCCTGCCGCCGGAACATCCTTCAGAAAGGGGCTTTCAGGCGGCGAGCCCAATACTCGGGCCTCCGGCTGCTGTGAGCAACCGCCCAAATAACGATCACGGCTTCTTGTTCGAGTAAATAACCCGCGGAATAAATAATGGAGAACGGAAAGCGCCAGAGAAGGAAGCGTCTCGTATTGCTCTTTCCCATCGGCCAACGTTCCGGAGCTTCACGGATGGTATCGACCGCCCGATCAAGCTCTTCGACGAAGTCTAACGCCGCTTTGGGACTGCGCCCGCGATACCAGGCCACTGCGCTCTTGACATCCGCTGCTGCGCCCTGGTGGTAGCGAACGCCGCTAGTGTTCATTCAACATGGCTAGCAGCTCTTGATGCAATTCTTCCCATGGCACGGTTACGGCTTTGCCTGCCCTCAAGTCCTGCATCCGGCGCGCTACTTCTTCGTCCCAAGCCGCCTGAACGGATTCCTCCGCATCTTCGAGACTGTCGAGCAGAGTGTTGGCCAATGCGGCACGCTCCTCAACTGGAAGCGCGAGTGCCCGTTTTAGAAGCTCGGAAACTTCCGGACTCATGGCGCTATTCTACCTCACGACTCTTGTCATTCCGAGCGCGCCGAAAGGCGGGCGAGGAACCCGCTGTTCGCCGACATTAACGTAACTCATAATGGGGACAGCCGCCCGCGCCCCACACACCGCAGCCAGACAGGATGAACTTAAGTCCCCATTCGTGGTCCACGCGAAGCGGGACGGAGGCTGGCCGCCTTTACTTTGCGGCAGAATAAAGCGCCCCATCCCTTACGCATCTTGCGAAAGGATGGGGGCGGCACATCTGCTCAACAAACGGTTTACAGCATTTCCAAAGGCAGCTTAATGGTCTCGAGTAACTACCGCAGTCCCCCGCGCTAACTCGCCCAGCGTCATGGGCGCGATGAATTCCGGTTGCGCATCGTTGCCGCTTATCTGGCCAGCCAAAATCTGATGGCCGGGTTCGTTCTCGTAGGCATAGCCGGTGAGGACAGTTCCGCCCGGACTTGTGGTCACCCGCGCCCAGCCGTAGTGGAAGCGGCTGCCGATGAGGAATCTCAGGCCGAGAAACTTGTTGGTTTGCTTCACCCACGGACCATCCGAAAAGCTGCTTTTAACACCTGTATGGCTGAACGCGCCGTGGACATACATGTTAACGCCCCCATAGCTGCTTAGGGCGGAGGTAAACGACTTGAGCGGCCCGATGCGCGCCCCCCGCGGCAGGGCACCGGCTGCTGCCGCATGTGGCACATTAGGACGAACGGCATTGCCGGGCACGTCGAGGCGCAGATTGAGAATTCCAATGCCCCCGTCGCTTCCGCTGATGACTGCGATGTTAAAGGTGAAGTCGGGAGTTCCATCATGATTCAGATCCAGGGCATAGCCGGAAGTACCGATGTGGATATTTGCCGGAGTGTAGACAATCTGCGCTGCGGCCGGAGTGGCGGCGAGCATCGAGACTCCGGCGGCGGCGGCGGCCGCTACATACGCGGCCAGGTGACGGTCCAGGGTTGGATTGAGGTTTGTGGTTGAGCGCGGTCTTCTGGGGAGGGAGGCGAGCGATTTGGATTGGAGCATGGGAGAGTCCTTTCGCTGGAAACAGCGCGCCGATTCGTTGCGGGCCCTGCGGCCCTGTGTCCGACACGCGGCTGTGAACTAAAAGCGCTAGCGAGTCTAGCACGGGCCGCCCGAGCGAACTCGGGAATCATGTAAGAGGTATGACCCAAAAGAAAAATGCAATCAGCGATTGCAGGTCGAGCTATGACCGCGAAGTTGCAGCCTCTCTATATATTCGTTCAGGATGGCGGCTTACGGCACCACAGCCGTCACCGGCGGCGTCGACCGGGCGCTCTCTTGCCCGCTCGAGTTCACCGATGTGGCGGCATAGTAATAGGTATTACCCGCAGCCACCGTGCTGTCGGTATAGGCGGTGCTCGGCTCCAAAGCGGAGTTGAGCTTCGAATAGGGTCCGGTCGCATTCATACTGCGATAGACGTTGTAACCGGCCACATCCGAGGTCGAGTTCCACCAGAGGTTTACGCTATAGGTCACCGTTCCCGTGCCCAGCAAAGGTTCAATCGCAGTCGAATTGGACGCATTGCTCGAGAACGAAAGCGAACCCGACTCCGCTCCTCCCGCCTGCGGCGTGAAAGCCACGTTGAACGATGCGCTGCCGCCCGAGGGGATCGTCACCGGAAAATATCCTCCCTCCAAAACAAACTGCGATCCGCTGCTCGCTACGGAGGAAACCGTCACGCTGCTGCCGCTGGCAGTCAGCGTAAGGCTTTGCATGCCCGAAGAACCCACCGCTACATCGCCAAAGTTCAGCGGCGCCGGAGCGATGATCAACTGCCCTGCCGCCGCTCCCGTGCCAGTGAGCGGCACGTTCAGCGCCGGACCATACACGAACAGGCTCCCGCCGGCCGTTCCCGCCGATTGCGGCTTGAAAGCGACGCTCAGGGCCACACTCTGCCCCGCCGATAAAGTCACGGGGAAAGTTGGCCCGCTCACCGAGAACGCTGCGCCAGTGCTTTGCACGGCCGTGATGGTTACCTTCCAGCTCCGCGCATTCGTAATCACCACAGGCAGGGCGGCGCTGGCCCCGATCATCACTTGCCCAAACGAAAGCATCGCTGGGCTGGCGGTCGCGGATTCGCTGCCCACTCCCGTACCACCCAGGTTCACTACCAGCGCAGGATTCGATGCGTTGCTGGAAAATCTGATGGTTCCACCAGTCCATCCCGTTGCCGCGGGAGTGAAACTTACACTCACATCGAAGCTCTGTCCGGCCGGCACGGTCAGCGGCAGGCTTTGGTTGGACACGGCAAATACCGGATTGTTCACCGTAATTTCCGTAACCGTCACGCTCGTCGTTCCAGCATTCGTTACGTTCACCATCAGCGTCTCGCTCTGGCCGACGTCGAGATCACCAAACCGAAGGCTCGACGGCGAAGATGTGAGCTGCGGAACAGAGGCATTCGCGCTCGGAGATCCAATGATGAAAAGCACTAGCGCAACGCCGATCGTTTGAAGGTGGAAAAAATGGACGGGGAAAGGCCGGTGGATGGACTGGGGGAGTCGCATGTCCCATAGTTTGGAATTCCGCTGGCGTTCGGAATAGATTCCGGCAGTACATAAGGGCGCTGTCCGAAAGAACAGTAGTTCCAAATTAGGATTCTCTTATTCCTGGCGGGCTTTTTTCTGCTTTGTACACGCTACGCATGCGTGTATGCGCCTGCCGCTCTCATGTGTAAGATGAAAAATGATTCGTGCAAATCCTCGAGAACATTCCGCTCGCACCTTTAACCACCCTCCAGATCGGCGGTCCAGCGAGATACTTCGTCGAAGCCAGAAATATTGGAGAAGCGCAGGAGGCCGTTTCCTTCGCGCGCTTGCGCGATGTTCCTCTTTTCATCCTGGGTGGTGGCAGCAACCTATTAGTTTCCGACGCAGGTTGGCCCGGGCTGGCGCTGAAGATCGCAATCGAAGGCATTGACCAGCGCGCCGCGCAGGATGAAGATGACAATGTTATTTTCGACGTCGGTGCGGGCGAATCCTGGGATAAATTTGTTTCCCGATCGGTGGTGGCGCGCTGCGCCGGGGTCGAGTGCCTCAGCGGCATTCCCGGCAGCGTGGGCGGCACTCCGGTGCAGAACGTTGGCGCTTACGGACAGGAGGTCGCCGAAACCATTGTCTCGGTTCAGGTGATCGATTTACGAGATGGCCAGGTCCGCGAGCTTTGCCAGGAAGCCTGTGGTTTCGGCTACCGCTCCAGCATTTTCAACACTACCGAAAGCGGACGCTTCATCGTTCTGCGCGTCAGCTACGCGCTTACCCCGGAAGGCAAGCCTCGCCTCGTCTATGCCGACCTCAAGCGCCACTTTGCCGGCCGCGAAACCACACCCAACCTGGCCGAGACCCGCGAAGCCGTGCGCCATATCCGCGCCTTAAAAGGAATGCTGATCGTGCCCGGAGACGCCGATTGCCAGAGCGCGGGCTCGTTCTTCAAAAATCCTGTGCTCTCGGAAGCCCAGCATGAAGAGTTAAAACAGCGCGGCGCCCCGCGAGGATTAACCGTTCCCAGCTACCCTGCGCTCGTTACCCACCAGAAAGTTTCCGCAGCATGGCTGGTCGAGCGTTCCGGATTCACCAAAGGTTATGGCTACGGCCACGCCGGAATTTCCAGCAAACACGCGCTGGCCATCGTTAATCGCGGCGGAGCCACTGCCGCCGAGGTCGTCGCGCTAAAAGAACAGATTCAACATCGCGTGGAAGAAATCTGGGGCGTCCATCTGGAACCCGAACCGGTGATGGTCGGCTTCTAAGAAATCTCCCGCTGCTCTTTCCTCGCTGCTCTTTCCTCACTGAGCTAGCGAAGTTACCTGCGCAAGTTTATTCCCTGCCGTTCGTTCTGCTGAAGATTCGCTCCTGAAGATTCACGACTCTCCAAAAATTCCCAAACAAAGCGGACTTCCCAGCGGTCTTTATGTATGAGGATGAGCGTTTGGCGGTGGACGAAGCAATCTTGAACGAGGCGGCAACCGTGGTACGGATTCATGACCGCAATGAAGATGCAACCCTTGAATCCCTCGTACGGGAACACTCGCGGCTGGTTTACCGCATCGCCTATGCAATTCTCAGGAGCCACCAGGACGCAGAAGACGCTACACAGGAAACATTTCTCCGGGTGATGCGCTACAGCCACAAGCTGGCGACCGTGGAAAACCAGAGGACATGGCTGGCGCGAATCGCCTGGCGTGTCGCGGTTGACCGCAGCCAACGGCGCAGCCGCAGACGGGAGATCGCGATCGACGATCCCGAGAGCTCTGTGCAAGAAACGCCATCCTCGGAATCGACGGTACATGACGCAATACACGGCTCGCAGGTTGGAGCGCTGTTGGAAAAAATCATGGCAGCCCTGCCGGAAAAATTGCGCCAGCCGCTGATTTTGTCGGCGTTGGAAGAAATGTCGCCCGGCGAAGTCGCAACGACTTTGGGTATTAACGAAGCCGCAGTGCGGTCGCGGGTATTTCGAGCCCGTCAAATTCTCCGGGAGAAGCTGGGCAGATTACGAAAAATACGCGGTGAAGAATATGGATAAAGATCTCAGAGCGAAACAACACGATAACGGCGACAATCCGCAGAGTTTGCAAAGCAACGCTCTCGACCGTGAAATCGATGCGGTTCTGGCGCAGTATTCGGCCGAGCCCAGGGCCGGCATTGAAGAGCGCGTCCTGGCGAACTTGCGGATCGAGCGTGAACGCAGTCCTGCTCGCGGTTGGTGGCAATGGACGACAGTTGCCGCTCTGGTAACACTATTGCTCGCGGCTTCGATCGTCTTTTGGAGGTCGGTCCAGCAATCCCGGCACTATGCCGCTCGTCCATCGCAAACCATACAAGACGATACTGGCAATCGAACCCAAGTAGCTGCATCTCAAGGAACCAATCAGATTCTCCGCCCGCGTCCAACGGCCGAAAAGAAGAAGTCCACAGCACATCTCTTGCGCCACGTCTCGCTCCATGCCTCAGCCCTTGCTGCCGGACCAAAGCTGGATCGGTTTCCCTCGCCGCAACCTTTGAGTGAGCAGGAGAAGATTCTGGCGAGCTATGTGGCGAGATATCCGGAACATGCTGCTCTAATCGCGCAGGCGCGAGCCGAGGCTCTGCGGCAGGACCTAGCCGAAGAAATGAAGGACACACCGACCATCAAAAATTCTCAACAAGATAACTAACCAAGGAGAAATCAAAATAATGTCCAAGCAAACAAAGATAACGGCAGCATTGATCCTGACCTTGATCGTGGGGGGTGGAATCTGCAAATTACATGCCCAGCAGCCGGAGGCTGACAAGGCTCCGAAAACCGAGAAACCCCTAAACGCCTACCGTCTCGATTTTTCCGTCAACGAACTCGAAGATGGGAAAAAGATCAACACTCGCCAATACTCGATGAACCTAAACTCCGACAGCAGCAACGAGCTGAAGATCGGCACCCGCGTCCCGGTCGAATCAAAACAGGGCGAGTTCCAATACATTGATGTGGGTACCAGCATTTGGAGCAGAGCGGAGGACCGCAACGGAGCAGTCGATTTGTCGATCCGCGCCGAGATCAGCAATTTCGCTAATCCGGGACAGACCCCCGGCCACGATATGCTGCCGCTGCTGCGGCAACTCAAGATCAGCGCCGGAACTCTGGCCGTATTAGGAAAGCCGATGATTGTCGGCAGCGTGGACGATCCTAACTCCAAGCGGCAATTTCAGCTTGAAGTAGTCGTGACAAAGTTGAAGTAGGCAAATCTGGTGTGGCGGGTATACACTGCCCGCCACATAGAAATCTACGGCGCCGCCCCGGTTTGCGACCCAGCTTTGTGAACTATGACCCCGCTGTTGGGTGCGGGTGCAGCGAACCGGCTCCGGCGGCGCCTCAATTATTCATCGGCAAGTCTTGCCGCCTCTTTAAATATCCCCACAAACATCTCTCGCGTAAGCTTTCCCGTCTGCGTGTTCTGATTCGAAGGATGATAAGAAGCCAGTAACACCTTGCCGTCGGGTAAACGGTAACTGGCGCCATGTTTGAACAGGTATGATTTGAAGAGATTTTTCTCTCGATTAAGCAGTAGCGACCCTCGATCTTTCCTATCCCGCCGTTTCAAATAGTTCAGATAGGCGTCAAAACCAATCTTGCCCAGCGCCACCACGACTTTGACGTTCTTTAATCCGGCAAGCTCCCGATCGAGAAACTGCGAGCACTCAGCAAGCTCGCTTGGCAAAGGTTTATTGTCGGGCGGAGCACATCGGACCGCGGCGGTGATGTATAGATCTTCCAGCTCAAGTCCATCGTTGCAATCAGTGGCATTCGGTTGGTTGGCGAAACCGGTTTCGTGCAGCACCGGGAACATGAACTTGCCGGAAGCATCTCCAGTAAATGGCCGGCCGGTGCGGTTCGATCCATGCGCTCCGGGCGCCAGCCCCATAATCAGCACGCGCCCCTCGGCATCTCCGAAGCCGGGCACGGGCTTGCCCCAGTATTCGCAGTCCCGATAAGCCCGCCGCTTCTCGCGTGCAATTTGCTCACGATACAGCACCAGCCTTGGGCAGCGCGTACATGCGACCACTTCGCGGTTAAGAATAGTAAGCCATTGCGGCATTTTTTCGCGATCCAGAGCCTTGTTGTTCATTGTGCTCGATCAGCATAGCGGATTTCGCCGTTACATCTTCTCTCGGTGAAACGATTCCGCCGGCGCTTTCACTATTCTTATGAAACGATCTGCGAAATGCAGCTCCGAAACTATTAGCCGGCATTCGGCGGGGCAATCCCACACTTGAGGTATATCTTGTCATGAGAAATCTTTCCGCGGGAACGAACGGGCCCGACGTGCGAGCTTTGCAAGAGGGGCTGAACCAGCGCAACGATGGCATAGCCCCGCCGGTCAAGGTTGACGGAGCTTTCGGCCCGGAGACTGACAAAGCCATACGTGAGTATCAGGCGCGTCAGCAACTAAAGGTGGATGGCATTGTCGGGCCGGTGACGCAGGCTTCGATTTTTCATCTCGCCGTCGCCACCACTACTATTTTTGGTCAAAAACTCTTCTCGCCGCGACCTTCGCTCAAGGAACGTGCACTCTCGGGATTTCTGCCCGGCAAACTGCACCTCGATATTGGTCCCACGCCCACGCCTCAGTTCACCCCTAAATCGAACCTGCTCATCATTCCGGATGACATCAGGGAGCAGATGATGGACTGGACAGTCCGTCCCTACAAGTTCGCCAGCCTGCCAAAACCAATTCCAGCGCCTGTGGTACCCGATCTTGCGCCGCCAAATGTTTCGCAGGCCAGCCCTTGGAAGTACGATCACTGCGAACTCCAGCCCGGAGGCCAATACCTGTTTCCATTCAGGCGTGCCCGCCAGGATGCTTTCACCTTGACCATGCAATGCATCGTTTCCAAAGGCGATCCCAAGGGCAAGCATCTCGAGTTCACCAACGGCGTTCAAGCATCGGATCCCCTCAACGCAACCATTGGCAATGATTTTTGGTCGTTCAATCCCTACACACAAATTACAGATGTCGACCGCTTCGGCGCCGTCGGTAACTTTCATTGGTGGCAGCCCTACGCTCAGGGGGGATTTCAAGCCTCCATGGGACGAAGCATTAGTCCCACTCTGACCTTGAATGTTGTGCCGGTAAATCTGTCTTACGACGTCACGGACTTTCTGACCGTAACGATGGCAGGAGGCGGCTTCGTCAATCTGGATCTCTCAAGTGGCAAGGTTTTGGTGGGGCCGATGTTTAGTTTTGGCGTCACGCTGAAGTTCGGGGCTCCGCCGCTCCCACTGTCGCCATTCGAGACGTATTACCACGACCTTCCATAGCGCGTGGCGAGCGAACGGCATCTGGGACAATTTAGGACAATTTCGCAAAGTGCGGAATACGGCACATTAATGTGCGCTAGCGTACAGTATTGACCGTATAGTATTTCGCGCGTTGACCATCTACCGTAAAAGTACCTTCCTCATCGCCGCGTGCCGAGTCGAACGACATTGGGCCCGGGTGCAGCCTGCCGAGGGCAGCAGCGCAGGCCTAAATGTCGCGTAGCATTCTGATTGTCGATGACAACTCCGTGATCCGCTCCTCTCTGCGATCATGGATCGAAGGCAACCCCGAGTTTCAGGTCTGTGGCGAGGCCGAGAACGGCCAGGTTGCGATCGAGAAAGTCGAAGCCATGCGTCCCGACATTGTGATACTGGATTTGCAAATGCCGGTGATGAATGGTCTTGAGGCCGCCCGCCAGATCAGCCATGTCTCTCCCGAAACGGCCATGGTGATGTTCACGATGCATCCCTCCGCGGAGCTGTTAAGAGCGGCGCAAGCGGTTGGCGTGCGAGACGTTGTCTCCAAGACAGGCCAGCTCTCGGGCGCATTGCTGGTCGCGTTGAAACAGATTTGCGCGTGAGCTCTTAGGAGCGACCATGCTAGGAAAGAGAGCGTAACCCATCACGAGTTTGGGAAGGGCACGGCGTTCAGCCGTGCCGTCTACGGCCATTAAAGACGAGGGCTTTAGCCCCTGAGGCCGTTCCGCTCGCTGCAAGACGGTTACTTCGCGAGCCGCTCAAGCAGATCACGATTGGTCTCTGCCGACTGCTCGAAAGCCTTCATCACCTCGACGCGGGCAAGGTGCTGCGCCGGAACCACGTTGTGCAGGTAGAACTTCAGCGCCTCCTCCAAAACGTGCCGCTGCGATTGGCCGTTGCGCTTGGCGACAGCGACGAACTCTTTATAGAGCTTGGCGTCGATTTCGGGTGTGAACTTCTTTGGTTGTGGCTGGCATAACAGGGCCCTCGATTTCTATTCTAGCGGAGTTGAGCGGTAAATCAAGGCAAGTCTTGATTTGTCAATATCGCTGCGTAAGGCCTGTTCTGCGTCTGGGCTGGCCATCTCTGTGTGCATCGCGGAAGGCCCGTTGCATCTGCGTTCGTGGTGCCCATCCGTCGAAACCGCGACGGATGGTGCAGCCTCGTTGTAGTGACCACAACGGCGGCGCCCCCAACCCAAGATGTAACGAAAGCCGTAGTCGGAGCACTATTCCAATGTGATCAGGGAAATGACAAAAACATTCTTGACCCACCGAGCGACATCCGCGGAGACATCTTCGCCAAAATAAAAGGAGCCAGAAATGTCGAGATCCAAAATTGATCGACCACCGGTTGGACCAATAGAACCTCCAGCAATACCACCGCCGCAACTTCTCCCAGGCCAATTTGCCATACAAACGTTTCTGAAAGAGACTTTTCTCACCGCGGTTGCCGGAGGCGGACGCATCGCCGACGCCATTCACACGGATGCGACACAGGTAGGCGCGTGGGAGAAATTCAACTTGTGGGCCTACTCGGGACGCGACACCACACCTGAGAACCCTGAAGGTTTTACACAATACGCTGTACAGACTCAAAGCGGCAACTACATCACGGCGATGGAAGGAGGGGGCAGGACTGATGACGTGCTTCACACAGACGCCACACAGGCGCTCGCGTGGGAAAAGTTCGGGTTGATTCCACAATCGCCGTCGTTCTCGCTTTATCCTCCCAACTATCAACTGACTCATGACAGCCCTTGGTACTACGCGATTCCGACCAAGACTGGAAATTACTTGACGGCACTTGGGGGAGGTGGGGATACAGATCCTTCGGTGCACTCTGACGCTACGAAGATTGCTTCTTGGGAGCTATTCCGTCTGATTAAATGCGGGGAACTAATGTCGGGATACCAGTACGCCATCAGACCCATCGAAGGCTTCACTTTGACCGCGAACAACGGAGGAGGCCTAACACGCAACGGGCTTTTTCTATCGACTCTAGATGACATAGACCGACGGCCTTGGACCAAACTCACCCTTCTCGAGCAGGATGATGGTTCCTACGCAATGCAGACCGTTAGCGGAAACTATGTTACGGCTGTTGGGGGCGGAGGAATTCCGCCATTCGACGAGAACGGTACGGAGTCGGATGTTTTCCACACCGATGCGGTACGTATCCAAGCGTGGGAGAAGTTCAGAATCTTGGATCAAGGCGACGGCACGTACGTGATCCAGACCACGGTCAGCCGCGAATTTATTGGAGCTATTGACGACACCGGCGAACTGTACCTAAGAACAGACATCCAAACGATAGAAGGGGCTGCAAGATTTCGACTGTCGCCCCTCTTGAGCGAGAACTAGCTCTATGGCACGCCAAGCGTTGGAGAGGGACTCCTCAAAGTGCAAACTCTTTCACGATGCCAACTAAACTGAATGTCGAGGCCGTCCTGCCGCTTGAATGCAGGGGGCGGCCTCAATGGTAAAACCCGGATCTCTGTTATCCATGGGCACTTCTGTAATCGGTGGGTACCCGCTGCCTTCCCCGTTTGACGCTGCTCCCCTCCCCTCTTTACACTCAAGTTAACGCCGTATGAATTCGGTTCGGCTGCCTGGCTCGATGGCGCCTTCGAATGCAGCGGATGGTGAAAGGCGAAACGTGAGTCCCACAGAAACCACCGACGCGGCAAAAACCGAACTCAATAAAACGGATTCGAACCTAACCGATTCGAAACCCGACTCCAATAAAAAAGACATCAAGCGCGAAATCTCCGTCGAGATTCCTGCCGCGGAAGTTACGCGTGAAACTGACATTCAGATCCAGCGCTATCAGAAAAGTGCGCGCCTGCCGGGGTTTCGTGCCGGACACGTGCCCGCATCCATCATTCGTCAGCGCTTCGGGGATGGCCTCAAGAACGATGTGATCGAAGCGCTGGCTCCCCGCTACTTTCAGAAGGAAGCCGAGAAGCAGGGTCTGATTCCCGTCTCGCAGCCGCGCATTACCGACATGCATTTCCATGACGGCGAACCCATCCGTTTCAAGGCCAGCTTCGAAGTCCTTCCTGAAATTCAAGTGGAGGGATACAAAGAAATTCGCGCCGACAAGCCCGAGATCGCAATCACTGACGAAGAAGTAGAACAGGCGCTCAACAACGTGCGGGAGCAGCAAGCCACTTATACCGACGTGGAAGGCCGCGCCCTCGAGCAAGGCGACTTCGCGCAGGCCTCCATGGACGGCAAGCCCAAAGATGGTCAGGACGTAAAAGAGGCGAGCGCCAATCCCGTACACATGGACGATGTGCTCATTGAAATGGGCGGCAAGAACACGGTTGCCGAATTTACCCAGAACCTTATCGGAGCAACCGCGGGCGAGGAGCGCACCTTCGACGTCAGCTATCCCGAAGACATTTCCGATAAGCGACTGGCCGGCAAGACTTTTATCTATACGGTGAAGGTGAACGGCATAAAACAGAAGAGCCTTCCCGAACTGAACGACGAGTTTGCCAAAGTGCTCGGCGAGTTCAACAATCTTGATGCCGTGCGCAAACAGATTCGCGAGAATATGGAAGCCGAAAAACGCCACACTGCCGAACATGCCGCAAAGGACAAGCTGGTGGCTGAACTGGTTAGGCGCAACGAATTCGAAATTCCGGATGCTCTGATCGACCGGCAGATCGATTTACGCCTGGAGCGGGGCCTTCGAGCGCTCGCGGCACAGGGCATGAAGATGGAGGACTTGAAAAAAATGGACCTTCCGCGGCTCCGAGCCGGTCAGCGGGAGCAGGCGGTCAACGATGTAAAGTCCTCATTGCTGCTCGAACGCATCGCGGATCTGGAGAAAATCGAGGTCGGCGATGAGGAAATGAACCGGGAAATTGAGGCTTTGGCAAAACAATCAAAACAAACGTCAGAAGCTGTGCGAGCCCGTTTGACAGAGGATGGGGGCCTCGATAGAATCCGGATGAGAATCCGCAGCGAGAAGACCCTCGACTTTCTTTATCACCAGTCCGCGTAGTGATTCGGTAAAGACGTGGACCACTTTCAATCTTCCCCGAGCATCGACAACGTTACTCCGGGGCGGAGTGTGGCAAGTCCGGTGACAGGTCCGGTAGATAATGAAACCAAATGATCCGCAAATGATGTTGGTACCGATGGTCATAGAGCAGACCGGGCGGGGCGAACGCGCCTACGATATTTATTCCCGCCTGCTCCGCGATAACATTATTTTCATTGGCACGCCGATTGACGACAATATCGCCAATCTGGTGATTGCCCAAATGTTGTTTCTGGCTCAGGAAGATCCGGAAAAGGACATTCAACTTTACGTGAACTCTCCCGGCGGTTCGATCACGGCAGGCATGGCAATCTATGACACCATGCAGTACGTGAAGAATGACGTCATGACCCTGTGCGTGGGTCAGGCGGCCTCGATGGCGGCTCTGCTGCTGGCAGCGGGCGAACCCAAGAAAAGGCTGGCTCTGCCCAATTCGCGCATCCTGATCCACCAGCCATCCATGGGGGGCTTATCGGGGCAGGCCACCGATATCGACATTCATGCGCGCGAAATTCTGCGTATGCGCGAGATTACAAACCAGTTGCTCTCCAAGCATAGTGGACAGAAACTGGACAAAGTCGAGAAAGACGTGGAGCGCGACTTCATCATGAACGCGCAGCAGGCTAAGGAATACGGAATCATAGACGATATCATCTATAAGACGACAAAAGCGGTATGATCTGCCTTCGCGCTTGGTTCCGTTCAGGCGGGATTCAGCACGAAGCGGCGGTGGGGCAAGGAAGCGGGGCCCATCGTCATACCGTGAAAACCACTAAGGAGTAGAGCCGAGTGAAAAATAAGTCAGGCTCCGAAGAGATTCTGCGTTGCTCGTTCTGCCACAAGTCGCAGGATGCCGTAGCCAAACTCATCTCGTCGCCCAGCGATTATCCCCGCGCCTACATTTGCGACGAGTGCGTAGCGGTGTGCAATTCCATTCTGGAAGATGACCGCACCGCCACCCCCCAAACCACTGCTCCCAATCAACTGCCCAAGCCACAGGAAGTCAAGACCTTCCTCGATGAATACGTTATCGGGCAGGAGCAAACCAAAAAGAAGCTGGCCGTCGCCGTCTACAACCACTACAAGCGCATCTTCATGAACCGCCAGAAGACCGCGGGCGACGGGATCGAACTGAGCAAGTCGAACATTCTGCTCATCGGCCCCACCGGAACCGGCAAAACACTACTCGCGCAAACTCTGGCCCGCATGCTTGACGTACCTTTCGCTATCGTCGATGCGACCACCCTCACCGAGGCCGGGTACGTCGGCGAGGATGTCGAAAACATCATCCTGAAACTCCTACAAGCTGCCGAAGGCGACGTAAGCCGCGCCCAGACCGGAATTATCTATATCGATGAAATCGATAAGATCGGCCGCAAGGACGAGAATCCTTCCATTACCCGCGATGTCTCCGGCGAAGGCGTACAGCAGGCTCTGCTAAAGATTCTGGAAGGAACCATCGCCAACGTTCCGCCCCAGGGCGGGCGCAAGCATCCTCACCAGGAATTTACGCCCGTCGACACCACCAACATCCTCTTTATCTGCGGCGGGGCTTTCGTCGGCCTGGAAAAGATTATCGGACGCAGGGTCGGGAAAAAATCCCTGGGCTTTCGCGCTGGGGATGAGACCGAAAAAGAAGAGGCAGCGGTCGCCCGCAGCAAACGTAATTTCGAGTTGCTCAGCGAGATGCAGCCCGAAGACTTGATCAAGTTCGGCTTGATCCCGGAGTTCGTTGGCCGCTTGCCCGTTATGGGCATGCTTGAGGATCTCGATGAATTCGCTTTGATCGAAATTC
The DNA here is from genome assembly GCA_963818235.1 of uncultured Acidobacteriaceae bacterium. Taxonomy (GTDB): domain Bacteria; phylum Acidobacteriota; class Terriglobia; order Terriglobales; family Acidobacteriaceae; genus Sulfotelmatobacter. The sequence continues at coordinate 2,008,743 of CAWFRI010000001.1, read as the reverse complement.
TGACTCGTCCCAAGAACGCCATCGTCAAGCAGTACCAGCGGTTGTTCGAATTCGAGAACGTCCGCTTGAAGTTCAGCGATGAGGCTCTCCGCGCCGTCGCCCGCCAGGCTATGGCCCGGAAAGTGGGCGCGCGCGGCTTGCGTATGATTCTCGAAGAGCTCATGCTCGATCTAATGTTTAACCTGCCTAGCCAAAAGAAACTAAAAGAGTTTGAAGTCACGCGAGAGATGGTTGAGAAGCGCAATGCCTCGCTTTCGACGCTGGAAAAGGCCGGATAGCCAAAGGCCGGTGAAAGAGTAGTAAACTGAGGACTGACGGTTACGTAATTAAGAGAACTCGCGCCGCGATTGTCATTAGGTACTGTCATTCAGCGTTAACCCGGGGAGATTGAGTGACCACATCCAAGGAAAAATTCGAAACCAGAAAGCTGCCCATGATGCCCATTCGGGACGTGGTCATCTTTCCCTATATGATGACGCCGTTTGTGGTGGGCCGAGAGTCCAGCGTGCGAGCCCTGGAAGAGGCTCTGGCCGCCGACAAGAAGATCTTCCTCGCGACCCAGCACGATGCCTCCATCGACGAACCAAAATCGAACGAGATCTATCAGGTCGGCACCATCGTCAACATCGTGCAGAGTCTAAAGCTGCCTGATGGCAACATCAAGGTTCTGGTCGAAGGAATCGAGCGCGGCAGGCTTCTTCAGGCCGCCGATTCCGACGGCTATATGCAAGCTTCGGTGCGCGTTGCTCGCTACCCAGTCGAGATGAACGCTCAGATCGAAGCCGGCATGCAGCGAGTCACTACGCTATTCGAGCAGTACGTAAAGCTCTGCCAGGCGCTGAATTACGAGACCATGATTTCGGCCGTGCGCATGGAAGATCCCGCCAAGCTCACCGATATCATCGCCGCTAATCTTCAACTTTCCATCGAAGAAAAACAGGAACTGCTGGAAATTTTCGATCCTTCGGAGCGCCTCAACCGCATCGCCGATGTGCTCGACGTGGAAATCGAAAAACTCAACGTCGACCGCACCATCCAGTCGCGCGTGAAGCGGCAGATGGAAAAAGCGCAGAAGGAGTATTACCTCAACGAGAAGATCAAGGCCATTCAGAAGGAACTGGGCCGTGGCGAAAAAAGCGAGTTCGACGAACTGAAGAAAAAAGTCGAAGCCGCCGGCATGCCTAAAGAGGTCAAAGACAAGGCGTTGCAGGAACTGAAAAAACTCGAAGCCATGCCGCCGATGTCGGCGGAATCAACAGTTTCGCGCAACTATCTCGACTGGCTGCTGGCCGTGCCGTGGAAGAAACGGTCGAAGGAAATTCGCAATATTTCGCGGGCGGAAAAAGTTCTGAACGAAGATCATTACGGCCTCGAGAAAATTAAGGAACGGATCCTCGAATTCCTTGCGGTTCGCCAGTTAGTAAAAAATCCCAAGGGATCGATACTCTGCTTCGTCGGCCCTCCCGGCGTGGGCAAAACTTCTCTCGGCATGTCGATCGCAAAAGCCACGGGGCGCAAGTTCGTCCGCATGTCGCTTGGCGGAGTGCGCGATGAGGCCGAAATTCGCGGTCATCGCCGCACCTACATCGGCGCGCTTCCCGGCCAGATCATTCAGATGATGAAGAAGGCGGGCACCAAGAACCCGGTCTTCATGCTCGATGAAGTTGACAAAATGTCGATGGACTTCCGCGGCGACCCCTCGGCGGCGCTGCTCGAAGTGCTCGACCCCGAGCAGAATTTCATGTTTGTCGATCACTACCTCGACGTCGAATATGATCTGTCACAGGTTTTCTTTGTAGCCACGGCCAACGTGATGCACACCATTCCTCCGGCATTGCAGGACCGCATGGAGGTACTCCGGCTACACGGCTATACCGAGCAGGAAAAGCTCGAGATCGCCAAGCAGTTTCTGGTCAAAAAGCAAATGCTGCAGGCTGGCCTGTCGGAGAAGAACGTCAAGTTCACGGATGACGCCATCACGACTCTCATCCGCGCCTACACGCGCGAAGCCGGAGTTCGAAATCTGGAGCGCGAAATCGGCAACGTCTGCCGCAAAGTTGCGCGCAAGGTTGTCAAAGAGGGCGAGAATTATACCGTCGCAGTAACCGGCGAGAATGTTACCGACTTCCTCGGCGTGATCAAGTTCCGCGACACACTGGCCCACGAAAAAAGCGAAGTCGGGCTGGTCACGGGGCTTGCCTGGACCGAAGTCGGCGGCTCAATTCTCAGCACAGAAGCCACCGTGGTCGATGGAAAGGGCAAGCTCACGCTCACCGGTAAGCTCGGCGACGTCATGCAGGAGTCCGCGCAGGCGGCTCTCTCCTATGTACGTTCGCGCGCGCATCGTCTTGGACTGACTCGCGATTTCTACCGCACTCTCGACTTGCACGTTCACGTGCCCGAAGGCGCAATTCCGAAAGACGGTCCGTCCGCCGGAATCACTATCGCGACCGCCATCGCCAGCGCGCTCAGCAAGATTCCCGTACGCCGTGATCTTGCCATGACCGGTGAAATCACCTTGCGTGGCAAAGTTCTGCCCATCGGCGGTCTCAAAGAAAAACTCCTGGCCGCTCACCGCGCTGGACTCTTCGAAGTCATCCTGCCACGCGACAACGAGAAAGATCTGGCGGAAGTCCCGGAAAATCTGCGCAACGCCATGAAGATGCACTTCGTCGATACCATGGATCAGGTACTGCAAATTGCGTTGGAATCGCCCTTGCAGTCTCTCAGCGAAGAAGAGGCCACGCATCCTATCGCCCCGCTCACCGCCAGCACCGAGGATAGTCCGGCGGCGCATCAGTAGGAAAGGGAATGTGCGGACTTGACAGGCTGCCTTTGCCTTCATACAGTAAGAGCACTTTCCAGCCCTCCAGCAGTCACCTTGGTGCTTCCGGGTAGACTGGCGAAAATTTGGTCCAGCCACGGCAGTTCGTTCCATGTTCTATTGAGAAAATGACCCCGCGCGAAGAAAACTATTTGTTGGAGCTATGGGACCAGAATATCTGCCGCAACTGCGCCAAGTTAATTCCCGCGGGACAGCGGGTCGGCAGCGGGCAGAGGAGCAAAGGCGGCTTCTGCAGCTTGAACTGTTACGCGAGTTTCTATCAGTATGAATTGACCGAGAGGGCACGCCGCATCTCAGAAGCAATAAAGAGACACGGGGAGTCTTAAAGATGTCCACATCGAACCAGAGTCAGATCGCTTTCGAAAATGGGCCAGAGTTACCGACCGAAGACGCGCAAACGAGGACAACGGGAATACTTCCCTCGCAAGAAATCGCGGGCTTAATCGCCCACGGAAACATCAATGCCACACCTGCGATAAACCCGGAGCACATCCAACCGGCAAGTCTCGATCTGCGACTGGGTGACATTGCCTATCGCGTACGCGCGAGTTTCCTGCCAGGGCCGAATAGCACAGTGGACGCCAAAATCAAGCAACTCCGGATGACGCGCGTCGATCTTACGGGCGCCCCGGTTCTGGAAAGAGATTGCATCTACATCATTCCCTTAGTGGAGGAGTTGAACCTGCCGGAGAATATCTCCGGTAAAGCCAACCCCAAAAGCACCACGGGGAGACTGGACATCTTTACCCGCCTAATTACCGACTACAGTACGGAATTTGATCGTGTAGTGGCGGGGTACAAAGGCAAACTTTACGCGGAAGTCGTCTCCCGTACTTTCACAGTTGCAATTCGAGCCGGGATGAGGCTCAGTCAAGTGCGTTTCGTGCATGGAAGCCCGCGTTCCGGCGATCAGACTATTAGGAACTTGGACAAGGAACAGCCACTGGTCTACATAGATGAGGACGGCCCGGTCAGGCCCCTGGTTGAACGCGGGCTCAGAATTACCGTTAATCTGGCGGCCGACGACGAGGGCGAAATCATTGCTTATCGGGCCAGAAAATATGCTCCGGCGATTGCCCTCGACCGGATCAACTTCTATCCAGCCGAGGAGTTCTGGGAGTGCATACATCAGAATGCCAATAAGAACTTGATTCTCGAGCCCGGTGACTTCTACATTCTTGCGTCAAGAGAAAGAGTCCGCGTGCCGCCAGAGTTCGCCGCGGAAATGGTACCCCTTGATCAGGGAGACGGTGAGTTTCGAATTCATTACGCCGGGTTTTTCGATCCCGGCTTCGGCTACGGTTCCAGCGACATCAAGGGGACCCGTGCCGTGCTTGAAGTGCGAGCCCACGAGGTTCCCTTTTTGATGGAGCACGGCCAGCTTGTGGGACGGCTGAACTATATGCCTCTGCTGCGCCGTCCCGACAAAATATATGGCACGAACATCGGATCATCTTATCAGCATCAGGCGCTGACACTCAGCAAGCAGTTCCGTCGCGAAACCAGGCGCTAGAATTCGGCCATCGGTATTGGGTCCGCATGGACATTCTCCTCTCAATCGCGACAGTTGCGATATTCGTGATTGCGGTTATAGTAGCTTACTATCGGTTCCGATAACTTCTCCGATCTTGCGGCCGCTACCGACAGCAAGCGGAGCGGTTCTTTCTGGACTGGCGCAGCTCTCATTTATGCGATCGCCATTGTTGTTCTTTACTCCGTGTTCCGCCACGGCCATGGCTGGTGGAGACGGTGATCGGCACCCGACGCTTTCGCCAGTTGCCAACTTCCGCTGTCGCATTGCACACTGAAGTATGAGGGTAATGGCGCGATTCATGGCTGCGGCCACAGACGTTGCTCACTTCCCTGCACCCACACTGCCGGAAGTCGCGTTCCTCGGCCGCTCGAATGTCGGCAAATCCAGCGTCATCAATACGCTGGTCGATGCCAAGCTGGCCCGCACCAGTTCCACTCCGGGCCGCACCCGCAGCATTAATTTTTTTGAGGTTCGTTGGCCCGGAAAACCGCGTCCCGAGGTCATCTTCGCCGACCTGCCCGGCTATGGCTATGCCAAACTCTCCCGCGAAATTTCGGCGGAGTGGCCGAAATTCATCGAACCCTATCTCAACGAGCGGCCCACACTCGCCCTATGCCTGGCACTGGTGGACATCAACGTTCCCCCGCAGGATAGCGATCGCCACCTCTTAGATTTCCTGAATTCTTCAGGCCGCGAGTTCGTAGTGATTGCCACTAAGAGCGACCGCCTTTCCAATAATCAATTGCGCAATGCTCTGAAACGCTTAACCGAGGCCTATCCAACGGCCACAGTGATTCCATTCTCGGCAAAAACTCGCGTTGGGCGGGACGAAGTTTGGAACAAGATTCGACAGTCTGCCGCAGAATTTCCTATCTCCGAGTTCTAATCTTGAATCATTCCCGTTTCGGAAACAGCTTCAAGTCGTACTATCCGTCGGCGTTCGGCAGTTAAGTTTGGCCTGATTACACCGATAGATTCAGACAGAGACTCGCCGCATAGAGACGGCCGGGGATTTGCTCCGCTGTGCCTGGCTGACGACGAGTTCGCAGTTCAATTATGTCGGATGAGAACAGCGCTGGCGCAGCCTATCTGGCCGCTTTGAAGCAATCCGCACCCTCGAGTGCCGGCATGGCGCCGGCACATGCGCCAATTCCATCGTCCCGGCTTCAAATCGCGCCCGCTGCCGTGACCGGAACTGAAACTTCCGGATCTGAAAAGCGCAAAAGTCCTCGATACCGCTGCCAGGGAAGCGCCCGCTTGCGCGAAATCGCGAGCAACGTCACTACCTGGGCGACCTTCACCGATATCAGTTTGCACGGCTGCTACGTCGAGGCGATGTCGACTTTTCGCATGGGAGTAAAGCTTGGGCTGATGATAGAGGTCAACGGTTTCCGGGTTGAAGCCAACGGCGAGGTCCGCGTGGTGTATCCCAACCTGGGCATGGGCATCTGTTTCACGTCAATGTCAGATTCCAATCGCGAGCAGTTGCGCGCACTGCTGAGTTCGCTGTCGCGGCCTTCGGTGATTCTCGGGGTACGGCGGGATGGTAACACGGCGATGGCACCCGAACCGAACGCGCTGTCGCCGATCACGAACCCCGGCGCTGCCCTGCGGGAAGTTTTGAATTTTTTCGACGCACGCCACATTCTCAGCCGCGAAGAGTTCTTTCACCTTCTCCGCAAAAGCCAAACTGAATCAAAATAATGCAAAAAGCAAACGGCCCACAGGCTGTTAGACCTGCGGGCCGTCCCGTGGAAAATGTGGTGAATACAAAGGGTTTAACGTTCCAACTTAGGCGAAGCGGTACATGGAGAAGTTCAATTTATGACCGATAATTTGCCGAGACAGAATCGAAAAGAACCTGCTAATGGAGACCATCCAAATATACCGACGATTAAGAGTTAGGCAACGCCAGAACAACTCCATCGATTTATGCCAAATATCTCGTACTGAAGGCATTCGACGTTTTGCGTAACCGTGCCCTCACGCGGAATCCCACGACAATATCTAAAGATAGGGTTTTCTGGAATGAAGAAAACCGATGTACAATGCTCTCCGCTCTCGAACTCGAGTGGTCTCGACCGACGAGGCTACGCTGATGGAACCAAGAGCCCCGAAATAGCTCGGCGTCCTACTTGGACAAAGGCCTTTTGGCAGTCGTATCAATGTCGGTTGGCACCACGCGAATTCCCCCCGTTGGACGGCAGATTGCATTCAGATGGCCCCTCGTTTAGACAAGATCGGAAAGTACGAAGTTCTCGACGTCATTGGTCGAGGCGGGATGGGTGTTGTTTATAAGGCCACTGACCCGCACATCGGCCGTTTTGTGGCAATAAAAATGATTACGGGCGGTGACCTGGAACGCTTCTACGTAGAGGCGAAATCAACCGGCAACCTTCAATGCCCAAATATTGTGACGGTTTATGACTTGGGCGACCAGGATGGCAATCCCTACCTTGTTATGGAGTACTTGGAGGGAGTGAGTCTTGAGTCCATCATCGCTTCCGGGCGGGCGATGAGTTTGCTCGAAAAACTGAATGTCATGATCGACGTTTGCAATGGCCTGAGTTATGCGCACGAACGCAATGTCATTCACCGTGACATAAAGCCGGGCAACATCATGGTCCTGAACGACGGCACCGCGAAGATAGTGGACTTTGGCATCGCACGAGTGGGCGACCGGCGAATGACCCAGACCAACCAGGTAATTGGCAGTTTGCATTACATGTCGCCCGAACAGATCCAGGACCGTCCACTGGATGCTGGCTCCGATATCTTCTCTGCTGGTGTTGTGCTTTACCAGTTGCTTACCGGCACGCTGCCCTTCGAATCTGCCGAAACCGCGGCAACCATGATGAAGATCGTTCACGAACCGCCAGCTCCACTCGGCGCCTACATCCGAGACTATCCACCCGAACTGGAACAAGTGATCAATCGGGCCATGGCTAAGAACCGCGATGAACGCTATGCCAGCGCTCGCGATCTGGTTTTTGACCTCACCCGCATTGTGGAACAGCAGCGCGAGCAAGTTGTCTCCTCCTTCTTCAAGCGGGCGCAAGCTGCCATGCAACGCGCGGAGTGGATTAAAGCAAGAGAACAACTTCAGCAGCTTCTGGGCATTGATCGACAAAACGCTCAAGCGCGAAAATTGCTGGGCGAGGCCCAGGACAAAATTCGAAAGCAGCAACGGAGCGAGCAGGCACGGCAATTACGCAGCCAAGCAAACGAGGCTTTTGTTGAGCTGCGATACGACGAAGCACTTCGTTTCCTCGATCAAGCGCTGACCCTCGACGAACTCAATGAGGACCTCAGCGAGTTTCGACGAACGGTGCATGCCGCGAAGGAGAGAGCCGCACGATTCCAGATCAGCCTGCGTAGAGCCGAGGCAGCTCATAGCGTGGGCGACCTCGACGAGGCGCAACAGGCCGTGGCCGAGGCACTGGCGCTAAACCCAAACGAAACTCACGCGAAAGCCTTGCAACATGTAATCGTAAAGCAACTTGAAGAACAAGCGCTCCAGTTACAAATGCGCACACTTCTGGATGAAGCGCATAAGCTACTGGCCGCCCGCAAGATCACGCAGGTCTTTGAGGCGTTGAAATCTGCGGAGGCGTTGGATGCCAGTGCTTTAGAGTTGCAATCGCTGTTTAAACTCGCCTACGCCGCGCGAGAGCAGGAAACCCGCAAAGCCGATCTAGAGAAATTTACCCACCGGATCGAGGAGGCGATCAGCCGGGAGGACTACACGGCGGCGGCGGCGCTCGCCGAGGCCGGCCTGCAGAAATATCCTCGTGAGCAGGGGTTACTCAAATTAAAAACCTTTGCCGACACGCAGCGGAAGCGTCTCGAAGAAAAAGTGTTTGTTCGCGAGCAGTTCACATCCGCTAGCGCCCTGCTGGATGCGGGGAAAACTCTTGAGGCGCTTTCGACGGTGGAAAAAGCGCTGCAGCGAGTAGCCGGGGAAGCCCAACTGGAGTCGTTGCGCGGGATCATTAAGGAGCGACTGACGCAGGAGGAGTCGGAAAACCATCTTCGTCAAACCTTGGAGGCTGCGCGCAAGTCCGTAGCGGGAGGCGATTTCGAGGAGGCGGTCCGCAGGCTTGAAAGTGCCGGCCGGGAGTTTCCTGAGGCGCATGAGGTTGACGAACTGCTACGCAAGGCTAAGACCCAGTTGGCAAGGGAACGCTCGGTGGAGCAGGCCCTTGCGGCGACGCAGAAGTTGCTCAGCGAGGAACAATCGTTGCAAGCGATTGAACTCCTGGAAAGGGTCGCACAACAGAATCCCGACAATCGGGTGCTCAATTGCCTGGCCGATGCACGCCGCCAATTTGAGCAATTCCGCCGTGGGCTGGAATTCGCGGTCAGAGAAGGAAAGCGAATCCTGGAAGAGCACGGATCGGAGGAAGCGGTCGCATTCCTCGGTGCACAACCCCGTCAATACGCGGATGCGCCCCATTTTCAGAAGCTAACGGAACGGATTCACCAGCGGGCTGCCATCGAAGCGCTGGACCGTCAACTCGAGAAAGAGATGGTTCCGGAAGCGCGGGTTCAATTGGCCGAAGCTGCGTTGCGCAGGAATCCAGGAAATGAAGAGATTGAGAAACGGCTTGCCACGCTTCGTGCGAGGAAAAGTCAAATCGCTGCCATCGCGGAAAAGGCCCGCGATCTGGAATTTTCGCGTGAATACGAGGAAGCGGCCAAGCAGCTCGGCGCGCTGCGCAAGCTCTACCCTGGACACCCGCACCTCGAAACAGAAATTGTTCGCCTCACCAAACTTGACGAGCAGCAGAAACTGTTAAGCAAGCAGGTATTAAATGCCCCAGCCGAAGACGCCCCCGAAGCCATTCCGGAGCGGCAGTCTTCCACAGAAATTTTAGGCGCGATTCCGATCGCGTCATCAAAGACAGGGCCCCGGCCATTACAGGTGCCGCAGCCGGCCAGGACAACCAGCGAGGTCGCGCACAGAGCAAACGCCGAATCGGAAGATCGCGCGGTAGACGGAAGGCGCGCCCAGCGCAGAATAGGAATTCTTTCGGCGGTGACTGCCGGAGCGTTAGTAGCCTTATCGGCGGGCGCACTCCTGTATTCTCATTACCCGCATACAGTCCCGGTTGGAAGTGCTTCTTCGGTAGCGCCTGTGAAAAGAGGTCCGGTAGCAACTCCGGCTTCGAGCGAGGCAGTGACCGCGCCCGCCGAAACGAAAGAAGTAGACACTAACGCTCATGCATCCGGCAATGCTATCTTAGCGGCGCAACGCGAGAAGATACCGTCGCCGCCAGTCCAGAATTCTATAGCCCAAGCTACGCCGCCGCAGAAGCTATCTGGCTCTCAGTCAACCAAGACACGGGCCGAAGTCAAACTCCCGTCGCCGGCGGGAACTGCCGACTCGGCTCCAGGCACCACCTCAATTGCGTCGAATGGTGTAAGTAAAACTCCGAGCAACTCAGGTCCAAGTGACAATGAGGCCATTCCAGCGACGGCGATCATTGCTTCCAACCGGCCGGCGCCGAGCACACCGCCACAGCCACGCCCCGAAGGGAATTCAAACTCATTGATGTCCCAGCCGAATCTCGTACCCACCGCGCCGAAACTCGAGCCACCAACTGCGCCGCGACCAAATCCGGATGCGGAAGCGGTGCGAAGCGCACTCCATTCTTACGAGGATGCCTATGCCAGCATGGATATCGGAGAGTTGCAAAGAGTGTGGCCATCTTTATCCAAGGACCAAATAAAAAAGCTTAAGGAAGGGTTCCGCGGTGCGCAGGCGGTTAAGGTTAACCTGACGGATTGCGGCACTCCTACACTAGGCGGCGATTCGGCGCAGGTGAAGTGCTCCCAATCGATGGTCTACACCCGGGATGGAAAAAGGCAGCCGCCTCAATCTAACTCGGTCGCAATTTTGCTCAAGAAAGCTGCCAACGGAAGCTGGCTGGTAGATAAAGTACAGTACTAACCGCTGATTCCCCGGTCCTCGAAATCTTCAAATCAATTATTTCTTTCCGGCGTAACGTTTCTGCCGGAACAATCACTATCCCGGTGAGGAAGGCATTCTGCGGCTCGGTGGAAGGTTCTCAGGGAAATTCTGAAAATAGACCGGAAGGTTTGATATTACCCTTTCGCATTTTTGGTTGACTTTACCGCGGATTCGCGCTTAAGCTTGCAGCCCTTCCGGGGCGGACATCTCAAATGAATGAATCAAATCTTCTTGCGATCAATGAAGTTCCGCGTTCCTGCGCTTCCAGAATAACGCGGGTTGAAGGTCTATCGGAAACTCCAGTCGGATTACGCGGCCTGATGCGCTTGCTACTAGGGCTTGCAGCGTTCCTGTCGGGAATGTCAGCCGCCGCTCAAACCGCGGGTTGCGTTCCGAATACGGCGAACTATCCGTGCGTTTACGTAGCCAACGCGTTCGACGGCACCGTTTCTGTGATCAGCGCACTAACGAACAGCGTAATCGCGACCGTCCCGGTCAGTACTGACACCGTCTACGACGTGGCGGTGACACCGAACAACGCGTTTGCATATGTTGCGAATCCTGGGGATGGAGACGTCGCGGTAATCAACACACTAACAAACACGGTCATAGCCACGGTCCCGTTGCAGGAGTTCCCCTATCAAATCGCAATCACCCCAAATGGCGCTTTCGCTTACGTCGCGGAGCCCATCGTGGAGGACCATGCGAAGAGGAAGGGACCACGCTCACGCAACAAGCCCAGCGAAGTATTCGGGCTGATTGAAGTGATCGATACTTCAACCAATCAGGTTGTTAGTTCCATAACGAATCCCAATGTTAGCTATCCCTCAGCCGTTGTCTTCAGCCCGAATGGGGCACTGGCGTATGTGGCTGACACATGCTTTTCTGGCGATTCCAATAACGCTTGTGTCGAGGTGTTCAACACATCCAATAACCAACTCGTGGCCACAATACAGATTCCAGGTACGCTGGGCACGGAGTTCGACGACGGGTCGATAGCCATCACGCCAGATGGATCGGTTGTCTCCGTCTCCGTCGCTATCTCCATCAACACAGAGTCATTTCTGGGGATTGCGTTCATCAGCACCAGCGACAACACGCTTCTGGCGACCCTAAACACGCAGACTATCAGTTCCACTTCAGAGTATGGGTTTGCGATGACGCCCGGCGGCCTGCTATACACGGCTGCATCGTTCCCGGATGCGGTTTACCTGTTCAATCCCATAGGCGAGACATTTATCGGAACAATCCAAGGCGGAAGTGGCCCGGCCGGTGCTGCGCTTGCCCCCAACGGCGCGTCAATCTATGTGTCGGATGGTGGCGACGACGGAGACGGGGACACTGTGTCGGTTATTAATACGAAAACCAACTTGATTACGTCCACCATAACAGTCGGGTCCGTTCCTCAGGGATTGGCCGCAATGCAGGTGAACCCGCTGCCATTGATTAACCAGCCTCTCTTACCGGACGCAACTCCGGCTGGCGGATCCGGATTTACTGTGACCGTCAACGGCACCGGTTTCGTTTCAAATTCCGTAGTGAATTGGAACGGAACCGCGCTGGCCACTACGTTGGTGAAGCCGGGCCAATTGACTGCACCGGTTCCAGCATCGAACATCGCGACGGCCACTACAGCCTCGATCACGGTAACCAATCCTGCACCGGGGGGAGGCATATCGAACGTTGTCTTCTTCACGATCACCAGTTCGACCACGTCGATCTCGCTGAACAATACCGAATACCAGTCGGAAGGTTTCAATCCACAGACCATCTTGTCCTCCGATTTCAATCGCGACGGCAAGCCCGACTTGGCCGTTCTGAATGTGTGCGGCACCGATTCCACCTGCCAGTCGGGCGGAGAGTTGGAAGTTTACCTGGGGAACGGAGATGGAACCTTTGGATTCAAGAGTTCGTTTGGAGTGGGTTCGACCGCCAACTCAGCAGTAGTCACCGACCTTAATGGCGACGGCATTCCGGATCTCGTAGTTGGTAACCAGCCGCCTGGCTTTAATTACACTATTTCGGCATTCTTGGGCGCTGGAGACGGCACCTTCACGCCCATTGGGCCTGCAAATACCCTCGGGGGTAGCGCGAGTGGTGTCGTCGTTTCAGGGGACTTTAACGGAGATGGAAATATTGACATAGCCGTACCGACCACGGGTCAGTCCGATTTTGCAAGCCGAGTTTGCGTTTACCTCGGAAGTGGCAACGGCCAGTTTGGAAACGTCTTATGCACCAACAATGTTCCGAACGGCGTAGGAAATGTTACCTCTGCCGTCGCGGGCGACTTTAACGGGGATGGCATTCTGGATCTGGCGATCTCAGTAAGTGGAAGCTCAAGCGGGATCACCATTCTGTTAGGGAACGGCGATGGTACGTTCACACCGGCGACTACGCAACCATCCCTTACCCTCTCTCAACCGAATTCGATCGCGGTCGGCGATTTTAATAGAGACGGAATACTCGACTTGGCAATCGTCGATACGGCCTCGACGGAGCTGACGATCCTGCTCGGAAATGGGGATGGTACATTTGCCCAGACGCAAGCTTCCCCTTCGGTCGGCAACAGTCCATTTGCCGTGGCCACCGCGGATGTCAACGGCGATGGCATTCTGGATCTGGTGGCAACCAATCAATGTGGCAGCAGTGCTGGTTGCAGGCTCGGAGATGTTGCCGGGTCGGTTTCAATCTTACTGGGAGACGGCAAAGGCAATTTCACACAAACCGTGACGCCGGTAGTCGGAAAGCAACCGCAGGGGATCGCCGTAGCTGACTTCAACGGCGATGGCAGGCTCGACCTGGCGCTCACCGACTACGCCGATCTTGGGTTTTCCATCTTGTTGCAAGCTCCGGCTGTAACCCTTAACACTACCTCGCTAAATTTCGGCAATCAGTTGGTGGGCTTAAGCAGCGCCTCGCAACAGGTGAGCGTAACAAATACCGGCACCGCTTCGCTTAATGTTTCGGCAGTCACATTGAGCGGCGCAGATCCCAAGGACTTCGGTCAAACCAATAATTGCACGGTCCCGCTGCTTCCTACCGAAAGCTGCGACATCGAAGTTACCTTTACGCCGATCGCCACTGGCACACGAACCGCGACGCTGTCGATTGTCGATGGCGCCCCCGGCAGCCCACAAACTGTCGCGCTCAGTGGAGCAGGTGTTCAAGGTGTTTCGATCACGATACAACCACTCAGCCAGACGATTGACTCCGGACAGACGGCAACCATGTCGGTGGTCGCAACGGGCACGCCACCACTCTCGTATCAGTGGTATCAGGGAGCCAGCGGCGTAACTACGAATCCCATCGCCGGAGCAACCGGCACCACCTACACGACGGTGCCTTTAACTACGACGACCAGCTATTGGGTGCAGGTCAGCAATGCCGAGGGAAGCGTCAATAGCGTGACAGCGATTATCACGGTCCAGGGTCCTGTCACGATCACAACGCAGCCCGCGAGCCAGACGATCGGTTCCGGACAGACGGCCACTCTATCAGTGGCCGCAAGCGGCACGCCGCCGCTCTCGTACCAGTGGTATCAGGGAGCCAGCGGGAACACGTCGAGCCCTATCACGGGTGCGACAAATAACTCATACACAACGCCAACTCTTACGGCGACGAGTAGCTATTGGGTACAGGTGAGCAATGTTGTGGGCAGCGTGAACAGCGCCACGGCGATCGTTACGGTGCAGACTCTTCCAATGATTACGACGCAGCCTGCTAGCCAGACCATTAATCCTGGGCAGACAGCCACGCTGACTGTTGTGGCCACGGGCACGCCTCTTCCCTCGTACCAGTGGTTTCAAGGCACAAGTCCCGATACCTCGAACCCGATAGCAGGAGCAACGACGAGTTCGTACACGACACCGGCGATCTCTTCCTCAACCAGTTATTGGGTGCAGGTGAGCAATTTGGTTGGCAGCGTTAACAGCAACACCGCAACCGTAACGGTGCCGCAAGCCCCTTCCTGTACGCTAGCGGTGCAAGGAGCCACAAATCCATTGACTATCACCGCGGTTGCCACGTGCAACGATCCGCAAGGCACGCCGCTGACGACATCGATTAACTGGGGCGATGGTTCTGCCCCTGCAACTGGAGCCGGCGGATCATTGACCGCGACGCACACTTACACCCAGGCTGGCACTTACTCGGTTGCCGTTGCCTCGACAGATACCTCCGGGCTACAAGGAGGAGTGGCATCGTCCACGACCTTGCTCACCGCTGGCCAGGGACCGCCTCCGATCTTCGCAGGACAAACCGCGACGTTCCCGGCTACACTGCCGCCCGGCCCTACCTCCCTATCCGTGCAGTTTGTGTGCACGACCGTGACGGATTCGCAAGGAAATGTCCAACAAGCGTCGGCTCTCGGAATCACGTGCACATCGCCCGTAATCCCGCTGCAGAGCGTGGCTCAAAGTATCACTGTCACAATCAGTACAACCGGGGCCAGTGCCGCACTCGCACGGCCAAATTTGTGGCATAGGAGTTGGTCCTATGCATTCTGGTTGCCCTTCCCGGCCGTGTTTTTGGCCGGCCTAAGTTCCATTAGGATTCGGCGCTTACGCCAGGGAACCTCCCGTTACTTGTTGCTCGTCACGCTGGGAGTGCTGTTCTCTTTCCTTGTGGGTTGCGGAGGCGGATTTAATCTGCCGCAAGTTACATCGACCACCACGCCTGCGGGAAGCTACAAAGTCACGGTGGTGGACAATCCGGTGAACACAACCAATCCTACTGGGTTTGTACAGACATCACTCATCGTGCCACTGACGGTGAGCCCAACAACCTAACTGCTGGCTGGGCGCTTCGAGTGCCTCAGCAGCGTCTTAGAGAAAAGTTCGCAGTCCCATTAGCTCGAGGAACAAACCATGTTCAAACGCGTTTTGACGATTGCTACACTTGCTGTATTGCCCTTTGCTCCCAAGGGGGTATCGGCGCAAAGCAACTGCGGCACTAAACTTTACTGCCTAATTCCGACTGCTTTTCATACTACTTCATCCACATTCAACTTCTTCAATGACGCCTTCGGAACGCAGATCAGCCAGTTACCGCTAGCATCTCCCGCTTCGGGTTTCATTTATAGTTTCGATAAATCGGGGGTGTACACTGCCTCTTCAGAAAGCTTTGGGCCTTTACTCTCCGAGCGGTCCGAGACCATCGGGCGACATAAGTTGTACTTCGCGGTTACCTACCAGCGGTTTGCTTTCAGCGAGATCGATGGCAATGATCTCAAGCATATCCCTATCTTGTTCTACTACCCGAATGAGCAGAGCCCAACAGTTGTGACGAGTACCGAAAACCGGGTGGATACCAAGATCGATCAGGTTGTTGCGTTCGCTACATTCGGGATTACCAGTCGAATCGACTTGTCTGTAGCGGTGCCGTTCGAGAGAGTGTCAATGGGCGTAAGTTCGAACGGATCTGAATTCAGCACAACCAGCACCGCGAGTGCATCGTTTCATGAATTCCTTGCTGGCTCAGCCAGCGGCGTAGGAGACGTAGTCTTATCGGCGAAGGGCACTCTAGTCAAGCACGAGCGGTTCGGTCTGGCAATTGGAACCGAGATCAGGCTTCCCTCGGGAGACGCGAATAATTTCTTGGGGTCGGGCACCGTCGGAGTAAAGCCGTACCTGGTTTTGTCTCGCCGGGGAATGGTTGCCCCTCACTTGAATGTAGGGTATCAATGGAATGGCAATTCTGTTCTCGCCGCCGACGAAAACGGCAATCAGCCGTTGCCCGCCTATTTTGGTTATGCAGTCGGAGCCGACATAGGGCTGAAGCGCATTACTTTCGTAGCTGACTTGCTCGGCGAACATTACTTCAATGCTCCGCAGATTTCCCAACCCGAAAGCGTTTCAGCTTCCGTCAACAATCAGTCGATGTCCTTCTCCAGCGTCGTGCGCGTACCCTCTGCTTCATACGACGCTGATAATTTGAGTGTCGGCATCAAGGCTAACCCCGTCGGCCATTTACTAGTATCCGCAAATGCTCTGGTTAAGCTGAATGACGGAGGGGTAAGAGCCCGGGTGGTTCCGCTAATCGGGCTTTCATACTCGTTCTGAAGATCTGAAAAGCCTCACCGGTTGCGAGTGCCGTAAACGACAAAACGGCCCGCAGGCTGTTAAACCTGCGGGCCGTCCGGTGGACTGTTTGGGATTGACCAAGAGGTGGTCACTCTACGTGGCCTCTCACGGCAACTCCGGGTCGGGGCCGAAGCCCCAAGGATGACTGCCTTCGCGCGACCGACGCGATGCCTGCATCCGTAATCACCGGCTAGTGTGCGGGCTGTAGCTGCGGCGCGACGGTGATCTGTCAGCGTCCGTAGCCCCGCTTAGAGCAACCAGCTCTAAGTCTCAGCCACCTCACCTGGTCTTAGACTCCCACAACATTTGCCACTACAATCAGAACTTGTCATTCGACCACCTCCTTCCCGGTGTAATCGCAGATTAGTACGAAAGGCGGTGCAGCGTCAACTGGCACGAAGGTGGGTGTCGAAAATGACAAGTCTCTGCATTGTTTGCTGAGTCGCGCCGGATCATCAAATGACGATGGAAGCGGGCTCGAAGCCGTCGACGATGGCCAGTATTCTTCACCAGCGCTGTCCCCGCTGCCGCATGGGTAATATCTTCCGCTATTCCATCTTTCGTGGATTTCCCAAGATGCACGACGGTGTCCGGTATGCGATCTGAAGTTTGATCGCGAACCGGGTTACTTTCTGGGAGCGATGTACGTCAGCTACGCTCTAGGCGTTGCAATCGTCTCGGTCTTCGCGGCGTTGCTGTGGTGGTTGACGGGCTGGTGGATCACCAAAGATACCATCTGGGCTGTGGTGCTGTTTCTGCCGCTCGCGCCCACGCTTACATTATTTGCTCGCGTGCTCTGGATCTATCTCGACCAGACGATCGATCCCGAACGCCCGTATTAGATGGCATTCGGCTTGGAGCCGGTATCCACTGATACGCTGGAAGACCGATCACTCGCAGGCGCGGAGATTTCCGCTTGCAATTGCGATTGGAATTCGCCGCTTATCTTCTTCAAGCAGGCGAGCGTCTTCCCGGCCTGCTCTGCGACCGTGGCAAGCTTCTTCGGACCAAAAATCACCAGGCCCAGTAAGGCGAGGAAGATCATTTCCGAGAGGCTCATGCTTTTTCTTCTGGAGCCTTCGGCGTTGGGGCCAGGATCGTGGGCTCTTCTTTGCCCTGCATGGCCGCTTTGAAACCGCGAATGCCTTCGCCCATGCCTTTTCCAAGTTCGGGCAACTTTTTCGGTCCAAATACGAGAAGAGCGATTCCGGCGATGATCATTAAATGCATGGGTTGAAATATGCCTTCAAACATTTGTAGTCCTCCAGTTTAGGAACTAATTCGCTTCGTTCATGATTTGAGTCCCGCAGGCGAACCTGCGGGACCTTTGTCCGCATGTGTGGTGCTCGCGTCTATTTAAAACCGTTCGGGCCTGCATTCATCCCCGCCGGAAAGAAGACTTCGGTAGCCGGGCTTACGGCTGTGGTCCCATTGACCGCTCCACCGCCGGTGACGATGTTCAGAACCTGCGTGGTATTACGGGCGAATGCGATCACGTTGGTTGGGTCGGCGTCGGTGAGACGGGTTGCCGTAACGTTGGAGCCGCCTCCTAGCGAAACCGAGAAAGTCGCCAGGCCATAATCATCCGGATTGGAATCGTATGCGCTGGGCGCGACGCCGAGCAGGCCGGCCTGTGAGAGCGTTGCGCGCAGAGCCGAAATCATATTGGTGTAAGCGCCAATGCTCGTGCCAGTGGGGTCGATATAGTTGATCGTCGTGCGGATGAGACCGGCATGATAAGCCTCGACAGCGAGGATGCCGGCAGCAGTCATCAAGTTCGCCGACGATGTGAGCAGCGAAGCAGCTCCGTGGTAAGCGGTGACTCCCACATCTTCAAACACGTAAGCACCGACGAGGAAGTCGTCATCGCTGGCATAGGGGCTAAAGGCCGAACCACCAGGGATGCCCGCTGCGGTAGCCAGCGTCGGGAAAGATGTTCCCAAATTGATGGCAGGCTGCGCTACTGCAGAACTTCCGAGTGCAGTCAGCAGCAACTGAACGTGCTTGCCTTCTTCAACAGCTGTCTCAATCGCATAGGAAGCGACAGGAATGGTGGTGAAGGGGACTTGGCTGCCGCCGGTTACCGAACCCGGAGTGCCGACGGTTCCCGAGAGTGTGATAAGTGGGGCGCTCGCTGCCGTGGATGCGGAGTTGGCCACATCGATGGTCGTGCCAAACGCCGCCAGATAGTAGAAATTCGCCTCTAGATACTCCAGATTGAGGGCGAAGTTAAGTATGTCGGAATCCGAATACGACGTTGCCGCGTTAGCGCGGACAGCGCTTGCGCTCACCACCAGACCTGCGAGTGAAGCTACGCCGAGAGTCAGCATCTTGCGGCGATTGGCGACGATGATGTCGTCCAGAACTTGTGTCTCGTTGTTTCCCATGAAATTCTCCTGTCCTTTCGATTTAAGTGCCGCTTTACGCTGTGGTAGTGGCGAAGATGCTGTTGGTGCCGCTGGGAAAGAATCCGCCGCTTTTGGTTCCAACCGTTGCCGAACCGTAAACGATATGCAGAACCTGGTTCACGGTGCGTGCAAAGCCAACCGCATCGGACGCGCTGGCCGCCACGATCGAACTCGGAGTGGTTAGGCTTGTCGGCAGCGTGAGCAGCGTTTCGACCGATCCGCTCGTCGAAGGAGCTGCGGTGTCACCGACAGTTAGCGTGGCCCGGAGATCCTCCACCAGATTGGCTGCGCCGAGATACGGATATGCGGACGCCGATCCGGCGGCGATGGCACGTCCGGTGAGCGATGTGCGGATGTAGCCGGCATGGTAGGCCTCGACGGCAAGAATTCCCGCGGCAGCGGTGAGGTATCCGGCGGCAACTCCGGCAGCACTGATGAGCGGAGCCGCGCCCGAATAAGCAGTTACACCTACGTCTTCGAAGATGAACCCGCCTACTAGAAAATAGTCAAAGCTGGAAAAAGGATTGAAGGCCCCTGATCCCGAGGCGGAGGTTGTGATGGTAGCGGCAACCGCCAGCGGGCCAAAAAACGAGAGATCGATATCGGGCATGGGGACTGCGGCCGAACCCAGCGCGCTACGCAGGAAGCGAACGTGCTCCTGTTCTTCGTAGGCGATCTCGTTCAGAATTTCCTGCTGCGCGGCGGTCAGGCCGGGAACGGCGGCAGCGCTGCCCAAGGTGACGGTTCCCACGGTCTGATAGGGTGAAGCGGATCCCGCGCTTGTGTCCGAAGCTTGCAGACCTGCGCCGGTGGCTGCATAGAGGTAAAACTGCGCCTCAAGATATTCGAGATTGAGCGCAAAATTCAAAATGTCGGCATCCGTGTACGAAGGTGGTGTTGTGGTAGAAGTTGCGGTTGTATTGCTGCTACTGCATCCAGCAAGGTTCAATGCGGCGACCGCTCCTGCGCCGGCTCCGACGCCAGCCAGAAATTTTCGACGCGAGAAACCGCGTTTGATGAGTTCGTCCAATTTTTCCACTTTTTTTCTCCTTAGAGTCCCTGGGTACCTAGGATTTCTGCTTCACTCACGCTCGCAGTAGTCTTGGTACGGATTGCGGGACCGCTTCGGATTTCATTTGGAGAAAAAAAGAATTTCTTTTTGCGTTTCTTCCCAAGGAAGGCGTCGTGACCTACAGTTTGGACACGACGCCCTTACAGAACAAACCTTAGTTGCGAACCGTCAGAAACCACGCTGTGCTGCGTCTGCCGCCGCAGCCATTATGCTCAGAGTGTCAAAAAACTCGGTTGATTGTCCGATGAAGAGTCCCATATCGGTTAAGAACTGGACTACTCCCGCCGCGATTCCGGCGGGATCAGTGGGACGGATCACAGCGCAATTGGGCAACGAGGCGTCGATGAACTCGCACGCAACCGGGAAAATCAAATTGGTTTGGGTGAGAGGCGAGCCCGTGGCGTTGAGATTCGGAATGTGAAGTCCGGTGACCGGATCGGTCAACGGAGCCAATGGAGCAGATGCCGCATTACCGGCGAAGTCCACCCATTCCACCAAGTGAGCTACTTCATCTCCACCGATGCTGACCACGATTTGCAGGACTTCGACACTGTTCGCTTTCTGCGCCATGGCCGAGTAGAGGCTGCTGCCGCCTTGCTCGATGGTGCCGAAGTGGAAGGCGGCGGTGTCGGCGATCGCCTGGATGTGGTCTGTAGGGCCGAAGTCGGCGTTGGTGATGGGGATTGCGGCCCGGTCCGTGAACGTGACGGCCTGGGGGAAAGTGGCTCCGAAATCGGGATTCTGCCGGCTGCGATAGCGAACGTACCAACTGGTGTCGATGGTGAGCTGCATGAGATTGGTGAGACGCCCGATCTGTTTGGCTCCGGTCGCCTGGCTGCTCGGTAAGGTGCGGAACTTATTTAAGTTAACCGGGGACGCGCCTTGAGAGACGAGGTAAGCGTTCAGGAAAGTCTCGTGGCTAATTTCGTCCAGCGTATTGCTGGTAATGTACTGCGAACCATCGCTATCGAGCTGTTGAAAGGCCAGTTGATAAGGATTCTGAGTGCCGGTGGTGAGGCCTCCGAGTTCGGCGTACTGAATCCACAGATCGCTCTCAATGATTTCGGCGGCTGCAAGAAACTGAAGGATGGCAATATCTCCGTCGGTAATTTTTGACTTGCCGGTTTTCCGGGCGAATGCGGGTAATCCGCTGCCCAGGATGCCAGCGCCTACGGTCGCCACCGCACCGGCGACCATGCTGTTCTTGAGGAATGCGCGCCGGTTGGCGGGACGTTCCAGAATTTCCGTGACTTGCTTCATGATTTCCTCTCTGTCACCGCCTCCACTACTTGCATCGGATCACGGTGTAAAAGGAGAGTAGAGCGCTGACAGATGAGCTCTTGTCATCTGGCAGTCAAAGGTTTGTATCTTTTTGGAGTTGTTGTCTCCTGAGGATCTGAGCGAACAAGGCCAAGCTGAGTCCACGGCAAATATTCCCACGTTATAATTAAGGACTTACGAAGATTTGCGTGTAGATACTTGCAACCCGCTGGGGGAAATCGCGGTTCCTACTTCGTACGAAAAGATATTGATGTAGAACGGCGCGCATCATTGTGCTTCCATGCCGCGAATGGAGCCGAGATATGCGCTGTGCATGAGGAAGAAAGGTCGAAATGACTCGTTTGCTCGCAACGATTTTGGTTACCCTGCTGGCTACATGTGCGGGTGCGCAAGACTCGGTGTCCAAATGGCAGGTATTTGGCGGATATTCCTTTCTGCGTGCGGATACCGGCGGATTGAACGGCCAGATCCTGGATGTGGACCTGCACCAGCATAACGGTCCGTTCGCGATCACCTCCGACTTCAACGGCTGGAATGCCCAGGCACAGTTCAATGCCAACCACTGGTTCGGGGTCGATGCGGACTTTGGTGGCCGCTATGGCAGCGCCGTCATATCGGCGAGCAATCTTTCGCTTGGCGGACTTCCCAAGGGCACAGGCTACTCATTTCTGTTCGGACCAGTGATTTCGTTCCGGAACAGAACGAAACTTACGCCGTTTATTCATACCTTGTTCGGATATGACCGAATCAGCCTGAGCGCGAGCACGATCACCGGCGGAACATCTCCATTGCCCGTGACGGCTACAACCTACACCGACGCTGCCGTGGCCCTTGGAGGCGGACTCGATTACAAAATCTCCAGGCGCTTCGCGGTGCGGGCGGTGCAGTTGGATGAGTTCTATACCACGCACAATTTGAACCGGTTCTATGATAACGCCTTCGACAGCACGCTGATTTATGGGCTCCAGACGCACGAACGAAACGTGCGAATCTCCACGGGAGTGGTGGTCCACTTCTAGCGGGAATTCCTAAAGGCAGGCCAAGAGAGTAGAGTGCGCTGCCGGCTGCAATAGCCACATATTTTTCCCTGTCGATGGCGAGGAAGAAAAGCTCAAGCAAGAAGTCGCAAAGATCACGGCGGTCGCCCGACCAAATGGTCCCACGGTCGTAAGATCCCCCGCCGTACATGACCGCCGGGTATCTGGGACTCACCCAGAAGGCTCTCTAAACTTAAGATCCTTATCCTCGAGCCGATCTTCACTTAGGCGGAAGAATTTTTATCCGTAGATCAGCAAGTTGCTGATAATTCAGCCTTTCCACTGAAAGGCCTGGGTTTGGCGAAGGCCTACGTGGGCGAGCACGCGGTAGGCAAATTCGCGAGCCAGGTCATCTAAGCTGGCGGGCCGATAGTAGAAGGCAGGAATGAGCGGAAAGATGGTCGCGCCGGCATCGGCGGCCCGATAGAGGTTGCGGATGTGGATTTTATTGAGTGGCGTTTCGCGCACGCAAAGCACCAGCGGACGCTTCTCTTTCAGGCATACGTCAGCGGCACGCTCAATGAGTTGGGAGGCGATGCCGTTGGCGATCCGGGCCAGAGTGCCCATGCTGCAAGGGAGCACGATCATGGCGTCGGCGGGATAAGAACCGCTGGCCACATTGGCTCCGATATCGGCATTCGATTGTTCTTTGATTTTCGGCGCGGGAATTTTGAATGAAGGGTTCGCGGTGGCACGCGGAGCAGCTTTCGTTTCGCCGGCCAGAATTCTGCGAATCAGGTCCGCGCGCCCTTTGATGTCAAGCTCTTCGGCCAGCACGCGAAGTGCGGAGTCGGAGGCGATGAAGTTTACCAGGCGAACGCGTGGGTCGCACTCGACCGCGAGCAGCAGATGGCGGAGAAAAATCGCGCCGCTGGCGCCGGTGGTGGCGATGGTCAGATTTTGTGGTGGCTGATTCGGCAAGGCTTCTCCGGCGAGGCGAAACGGGTAAGGCCCCGACTTTGGAGCATAGGGAGTCGCCGAACCGTAAGTCAAGGTCGAGAGGTAGAAGCTGTCGCTAGAAGGCTGACTATGGCATCGACGGCAAATTTGCGATCCCGGAGGAGCGTGGCACAGTTGCACGCGCTGGCGGGAGTGGAGCGCGAAATTCACACCCAGGATTCGCACGGCAGGCGTAAGTACCTGCGCGAGTTTACCGAAGCATTTACCACCTATGATTCCGTTTTGGATTCCCAGGAGGTTCAGACTGCGTTGAGCGCAGCCGACGTGGTGCTGATTGGGGATTACCATGCCTTGCCCGCCTGCCAGCGTTACGCCGCGTCGACCGTCGAGCAGCGGGCGCTGGCCGGAGACCGTCCCGTGGTGCTGGCGGTCGAGACCATTTTTGCCCGCGATCAGCACATTCTGGACGAATGGTGGCGCCGGGAGATTGACGAGAATGAATTGCGCCACCGCATCCGTTTCAACCTGGACTGGGGTTATGACTGGGCTCCGTTTTATGAACTGCTGGTGGCTGCCCGCGACCACGGTGAAGGCGTATACGGAATCGATTGCATGCCCCGGGAGAATTTGCGGAAAATTGGAGCGCGCGACCGACATGCAGCGGCAAAGATTGCCGAAATACGGGAGCGTCATCCGAACGCAGTTATTTTCGTCCTGTTCGGAGAATCGCACCTCGCTCCGGGACATCTGCCGCGCATCTTACGACAGCGATTGCCGGACGAAAAAATCCTGACCGTGCTGCAGAATATCGATGCTTTGTATTGGCGCGCGGCGGGTGAACGGGTCGAAAAAGTAGAAGCGGTGCGAGTGCAGGACGATGTTCTGTGCGTCTTCAATGCGACGCCACTCGAGAAATACGAAAGCTACCGCTTGTTTCTCGACCAGTGGAGCCGCTGCGAGAGCGGGCCCGACTACGCGCCGTCAATCTACAACCTAATCGGTAGTCTGGCTACATTTCTCGAAATCAACAGGCATTCGCCGCACAACGGCACGCAGCCGAAATTTCTGGTCGACATGCTGCCCGAAGTACACGGCAAGTCCTCAGATGCGACGGTGCGACGGTTGTTATCACGGAAGGCCATTAATAGCCTCAAACTAGAAAGCATGTTGGCGAGTGTGGAAGAGCGTGGAAGCGCCTATTTTCCGGAGCTGAATGCGTTCTGCATCCGCGAATTTCAATTGGGGCACGCGGCCGAGGATGCTGCCCGCTTTCTCCATCAGGCGTGCCTGGGGCTGCCCAAGCGTGTAAACGGACACCACAGGATCGGCACTGGACCGGACGAAGTCGATAATGCGTCCACGTCAGATAATGCGCCCACATCAATGGATGCTTTCTACACGACTGTGATAGAGAATGCCGTGGCTTACTTCGGCTCGCGAGTGCTTTATCCGGCAAGGCTCGCGCCTAAGGTGGATGCTTCCTTCACGCTCTCACGCGCATCATGCGAAAAGGCAGCGCTGGCTGCCACTCGCGCCGATGACGATAGGTTCGATTCCATTACGCAGGAATGGGGATACCGCTTGGGAAGCCTGATCTACGATGCTTATCTGGCGGGACGCGTGAAGCCGAGCGGATTGCGGCGCCTGTTCTTAGCCCATCTGGATAAGCCCGGTCTCGCCCGTAAGGTTTGCACTGCGGTGATCGCCAGGCTGCGGTCGACATCTCGCGCAGCTCATGCTTAGAAGGCGGGACGGCTTCTAAGATGCTAATCTAACTGTCGCATGCTCACTCCCGATACTCAACTGCAAAAGCTCCAGTGAACGCCGAATCCATACGCAAGCTGTTCAATCAGGTTCGGCGAGGTGAAATCGCGCCGGACGACGCGGTTGAGCGCTTGCGCCATCTCCCGTTTGAAGATCTTGGATTCGCCAAGGTCGATCATCATCGCAGTCTGCGGGCCGGAATGCCGGAAGTAATTTTCGGAGAGAGAAAAACGCCGCTGCAGACGGCGGAGATTTTTGCCCGACTGGCCAAGCACGGAGGCAACGTTTTGGCCACGCGCGCCGATAAGAAGCAGTTTGCAGCGGTAAAGAAAAAAGTTCGCCGGGCAGAATATCGCGAACTGGGGCGTGCAATCGTGCTCCGGCAGGACCCGCAGATCTATGGGAAAGGCATGATCGCCGTCGTTTCGGCCGGTACCAGCGATATTTCTGTCGCCGAAGAAGCGGTGGTCACCGCGGAACTGATGGGCAACACGGTGGAGCACTTCTACGACGTGGGAGTGGCGGGGATTCATCGTTTGCTGGCCAATCGTGAGGCCTTGACGAAGGCCAGAGTGGTGATTGTTTGCGCCGGCATGGAAGGCGCTCTGCCCAGCGTGGTGGGAGGCTTGGTAGGCGTGCCGGTGATTGCCGTGCCCACCAGCGTAGGTTATGGCGCGTCGTTCAAGGGGCTGACGGCGCTGCTCGGGATGCTGAATTCCTGTGCTTCAAATGTTAGCGTGGTGAACATCGATAATGGATTCGGTGCTGGTTATGTGGCGTCCCTGATCAACCGGCTGTAACTGCGGACGTGTATCCCTAACGAACTGGCCTCCTCGCTTTAGAAGACTTCTGAGAGACACGCGGTTTCGCGCGGCCTGTATCGTTGGTGGCAAACACACGCGTGAAGATCTTATCCACATTTTTCAACTGGCGCGCCAGGTCGAATGCGTATTCAATCTGTTTGCGCGGAATTCTTCCCGTGATTTCCTTGTCGGCCAGCACCAAGTCGTTAAAATTAAGATCTTCCCGCCATGCCCGCATGGCGTGCGACTGCACCAGGCGATAAGCATCTTCGCGAGAAACTCCGTTCTCCACCAAGTCGAGCAAAAGCTGGCCGCTAAAGATCAGGCCGCGCGTGCTCTCCAGATTCGCCAACATTCGTTTGGGATAAACAAACATGGTGTCGATAAGATTTGAAGTCTTGTTCAGCAAATAATCGACCAGGGTCGTTGAATCGGGCAGAATGACGCGCTCGACGGAAGAGTGCGAAATATCGCGCTCATGCCACAGGGCAACATTTTCGAAGCCAGCTTGTGCGTTGCCGCGCACCACGCGCGCCAGGCCGCTGATCTGCTCGCTGGTTACGGGGTTTCGCTTGTGAGGCATGGCAGAAGAGCCTTTTTGTTTTGCGCTGAAGAATTCCTCGGCCTCGCGCACTTCGGTGCGTTGTAAATGGCGGATTTCGGTTGCAATCTTGTCCAGGGTCGAAGCAATGACGGCGAGCGTGGCGAGATAGTGCGCGTGCCGGTCACGCTGGATTACCTGTGACGATACCGCCGCGGCTTTTAAGCCAAGACGAGCACATATCTTCTCTTCGATTTCCGGTGTGAGATGGGCGAAGATGCCGACCGCACCGGAAAACTTTCCTACGCGCAAGTCTTCGGCGGCTGCGGTAAAGCGAGCGATGTTACGCTGAGTTTCGGAGTACCAGTTGGCGAGCTTGAATCCGAAGGTGATGGGCTCGGCGTGAATGCCATGGGTGCGTCCAACCATCGGCGTGTCTTTGAATTCCCAGGCGCGACGCTCCAACACTTCAGCCAGACGCGAAAGATCCTGCGCAATGAGCGCAGAAGCTTGCTTGATTAATAAAGCCTGCGCGGTATCGACCACGTCATTGGAAGTGAGGCCATAGTGAAACCAGCGAGCGTCGGGGCCAACAATCTCGGCGACCGCGGTGGTAAAGGCGATCACATCGTGGCGCACTTCGGCTTCGATTTGGTGGATGCGTTCCACGCTGAAGTTGGCGCGTTCGCGGATCGATTTGGCGGCCGCTTTCGGAACCATTCCCGCCTCGGCGAGAGTCTCAGTGGCGGCAACTTCCACGGCCAACCAGGTACGAAAGCGGTTTTCATCACTCCAGATGCGGCCCATTTCCGGGCGGGTATAGCGCGGGATCAAGGTGGGTGCGCCTCCTGTTGGTGTGGTTAAGTGGGACAGAAGATTCTAAATGGAGTGGGTAAAAGAGGCCAGCGCCGGGCCGTGCGAGTGTTTTAGCTCCATAATTCTGTCACCCCCTAACAGCAACGTGAAAATGTCACTCCATGAGAGGAAGGACATACGCGTTGAGTCAGAAGGAATTGCAACGAGTGAGCGTGATTTCCAGCTTGGCGAAGGGAAACATGGCGTGCGCCAGAGCCGCCGCACTGCTCTCGCTCAGCGAACGGCAAGTCAAACGTCTTAAGAAACGCATGCGCGAGCACGGGGAGGCGGCTCTGGCGCACGCCAACCGCGGACGGCCCAGTCCCCGCCGCCTGCCCACCCGGGTTCGCCGAGACATCGTTCACCTGGCACGCACCACCTATGCCGGCTTCAACGATCACCACCTCTGCGAAAAACTTTGCGAGGTCGAGGGCTTCTCCTTGAGCCGCGAAACGCTGCGCCGTCTGCTGCGCCAAGCCGGTCTGGGATCGCCCCGCAAACGCCGTGCTCCCGCGCATCGCCAGCGCCGTCTGCGAAGCGCCCGCGAAGGCGAACTGGTGCAACTGGATGGCTCTCCCCACGACTGGCTGGAAGGCCGCGGCCCGCGCCTCACCGCGCTCGGCTTGCAAGATGACGCTACCGGTAAAATCTTGGCCGCGCAGTTTTTCCCCTCCGAAACGGCCGCCGGTTATCTCGCCCTGCTCCGCCAGATGTTGCGTCGCCACGGCACGCCCCTGGCCTTTTACGGCGATCACAGCGGCATCTTCGTGCGCAACGACGACTCCTGGTCGGTCGAAGAAGAACTCGCCGGCAAACGTCAGCCCACCCAGTTCGGCCGCGCCCTCGAGCAACTCGGTATCACCTTCATCGCCGCTCGCAGTCCGCAAGCAAAAGGCCGCGTCGAACGCCTCTGGGGCGTGCTTCAGGATCGCTTGTGCAGCGAGCTTCGTCTGGCTCAGGCTTGCGATCTCGAATCCGCCAACGCCGTGCTGCGCGTGTTCCTCGCCGACTACAACCGCCGCTTCGCCCGCCGTCCGCGTGAAATGCAAACCGCATGGCGTCCGGCTCCGGAACATCTCGACCGTATCTGCTGCTTCGTTCATCCGCGCGTGGTCAGCAACGACAACATCGTGCAGTGGGACGGCCAGCGCTTCCAGATCCCGCAGCAAGGCCAACGCTTCAGCTTTGCCGGTGCCAAAGTCCACGTCTATCAAGCGCTCGATGGGCGCGTCTCGCTCTACTACGGCGACACCCGCCTGCAACACACCCTGGCTTCGCCAGGGTGACATTTTCATGTTGCCGTTAGGGTGACAAAATCACGTTGCTACAACAGCGCCGGGCCGTGCGAGCGGTTTCGCTCCGTTGTATATCGTGTTACGATACAGCAAGGGACCGAGCTGGATCGACGACACTATACAATCAGCGGGATGAAGAAGCTCACTTTGTCGGATTACCAGGCGCTGGCGGAGTTCCGTTACCAGATCCGCAAATACCTCCATTTCAGCGAGCAGGTGGTCAAGAAGGCCGGTCTGGAGCGGGGGCAGTACCAGTTGATGCTGGCGATCAAGGGCATGCCGGCAGGGGTGAGGCCGCGAATCCGCGAACTGGCGGATCGTATGGAGATACGCCACCATAGCGCGGTAGAACTAGTGAACCGACTGGAAGGTGGTGGATTCGTTCATCGCACCCGGGCGCAGGATGACCGCCGCGAAGTTCTGCTTGCGCTTACTTCCAAAGGAGAAAAAGTTCTTTCCGAACTGGTGATGCACCACCACGATGAACTGCGCAGCGCGGGTCCGGAACTGGTCACGGCATTGCGGAGTGTCATGCGCGAAAGCGGCGATAACGTTTCCCGAGAAATATCTGCAAGCGCTCTATGAGAACGATCCGCAAAGAAAATTCCAAGCCTTCTTCCGATAGAAAAAAAAAGAATTCAACGACTTATGAATTCCTGAGGGATCGTTTGCTCGGGAAATATACGTCTCTGGTTCGCGAAGATCTCACTGCGGTGTATGCGCGCGATCTCCGCAAGTGGCTGATCATCGCGCCCGTGATCGGATTAACTACGGGCTTGGTAATTACCGGAGTGGTCATCATCATTCTTGGTAAATTGTGGCCTCCAGTACTTCGCTACTATCTGAATCATCACTGGGCAATCGTACCCGGACTGGTTCTCGGGTTCGTCGCCACCGGACTCATCATGCAGTTTCTAACCCCCGATCCCGACGAACACTCCACCGAGGAGATTATTCGCTCCTATCACGAGCATGAGGGTGAAGTCGATATGCGATCCTTCGTGCCGAAATTGGTAGCCGCCATTATGACGGTGGGATTCGGCGGAAGCGCCGCGCTCGAAGGCCCAAGCATTTATGGTGGAGCCGCGATTGGATCTTGGCTGTGGAAGAAGCTGCGCCGTTTACGCCTCGACGAACGAGACCGGCGAATTATGCTGATCTGCGGCGCGGCGGCGGGCATGTCCGCGGTGTTTCGCGCTCCGCTGACCGGCATCGTATTCGCGCTGGAGATGCCGTATCGCGATGACCTCGCTCATGAAGCGCTGGTGCCGTCGCTGATTGCATCGGTTGTTTCCTTCGTAACCCTCAGTTCTTTTCTGGGCGCCACGCCTTTATTTAACTTCACTGGCTCAACCGCATTTGCGCGCCGCGATCTTTACTGGAGCGCCTTGCTTGGCTTGATCGTCGGCCTGATCGCGATGGTTTTCGTCATTACCTTCCGGCGCGCACGGAGTTTTTTCGTGAAGTGGTCGATACCGCATTGGTTGAAATTAACTGTTGGAGGGTTGCTGACGGGACTCTGTGGCCTGCTTTTTCTGGGACTCTATCCCGGTAATCTTGTGCCCATCGGTCCTAATTACGAGGCTGTCGGAGACATCCTGGCGAATGCGCATGGCACTTCGGAGTTGCTCGTCTTCAGCGGGCTCAAACTGGCTGCAACTCTGTTTACGCTGGCCGCGGGCGGAGTGAGCGCGATGTTCGTGCCTCTCTTTCTAACTGGTGGAAGCATTGGGACGGCGTTCGGTCAGGCAGTCGTGCATAGCCCGGTTCTTGATCTTTATGCTGCCGTAGGAATGGCTTCGTTCATCGCAGCGGGATACAAAACACCTCTGGCGGCGGTCGTCTTTGTCGCGGAGGCGACTGGTGGGCACGCCTTTATTATTCCGGCGCTGATTGGAGCCGCTGTTGCTTATGCGGTTTCGGGCGACGCTTCCGCCTCGGGAGACCAGCGTCTGCATGAGGGTGCAAGAGTAAGAAAGTTGGAGGATGGGACTGGGTAAAGAAGTCTCTTGTCCTTCAATTTGCGGTAGCTTTGACCGTCCGTCTTTTCGGTCGGTAATTTTCGCTGAAATCTACCGCCGTTTTTCCGCTTCCGCGATCAGGGGACGCAAGATTTCCACGGAAAATCCCAGCGTGCCTCCGGAAAATCCATCGATGTAGGCTGAGTTCACGCCGATTACCTCGGCGTTCGAGTTGAATACCGGACCGCCGCTGCCGCCGTGCGCCGTGGGAGCATCGTAGATCAGCTTGTCGCCCACAACATCGCCGAGATGCCCGCACGTGGTCGAAGGACGAATCAGGGAAAGCGCAGCCAGTTCGCTGGCCGCCGTAATGTCATTGTGCCGGTAGGCCATCCGTTGGTAAATTCCGTTCGGCGACTTGGCAACCATGCCGGCGATTCCCATGGGATAACCGATCACGGTAACCAGTTCTCCCGGCAGCGCGATCCCCTTAGCCAACGGAAGCACCGCAAGTCCGCGGACGGCATCTTTGTCTGCGGTGCGTAGCACGGCCAGATCACTTGTAGAAGAGACTGCCCCCGGCAGCAGGCTGACGGGCATCGGCGAACCGGGAAAGAACACGACCAGGCTCTCCAGCATTGCCGTAGCGCCGCGATTGATGAGCCCTTCCGCCTCGCTGTCGCCGTACCACGGCTCCGCCACGTGGCGGTTGGTAGCAAGCAATCCCTCCCCCACTAGAAATCCAGTGCCGGAAACTCGAGCCCGGATGGCTGCCGGCTGGTTGGGGAATCCCACCTGATATACGCCGTAAATATAGCCGATGGAATTCCGGTAACGGTTGAGCACGAGCGCGGGCATGGCCTGCTCTTTCTCAAGCTGCGCAACCTCCTGGCTCAAGGCATGCACTTGCTTTTGCAGGTCGTCCGGCGGTGAAGTTTGCGCTGTGGCGGGGGCATAGTAATGGAACATGGCCGCTGCGCCGAACAGCAGCGCAATCCCCAGCACGGCCTGCACAGCCTGCTGCCAGCTATCGCTAACTTCGTTCGCTCCCTGTGGAACTTCCGGTTCGGACATGGGTTATTGAATACGCCCAGATGTGAAAAGGGGCGAGTCGTCATCTTGCCTCGTTCAGCGAGGCTTTTCCAGGGTACGGAAGATGATGTACAGGGGTATCGATGGTGACTATGGGACTGGCAATAGGTCGTGGCCTGGGAGATTGGAAGGGATTTATCTTAAGATTACGGCTTCGCGATTCCTAGCCGTTTCGCCATCTCGTCATATAAAAAGCCCTCTCCCGCAACATAAGGCTGTACCCACTCGCCATTGATAACGAATTGAGGGATGGCGCGCTTCCCAGTGCGCTTAACGATTTCATCGACCGCGCCCGGCGTGGTTTCGACGTCAACTTCTTTGAAAGGAATATTGTATTTGGCAAGGAAGCGCTTCGCCTCGCGGCAATCGGGACACCAGGCGGAAGAATAAACGGTAAGGTCCATAGTCTGTTTTATGAAATGTTCTGTTCGAAATGCGGTGGGTTGCATCTCTAATCCTACACGCGTTCGAGTTGAGCCACGGTTCGCTCATTTACAATATTACCTGTATTGAGAGTGGAAGCCGGCTCAAACAACAAAACGCAGCACTCCTCCTCCGCCACCGGACGGTGCTCCACTCCGCGCGGGACGACAATAAATTCGCCCTCCTCGATCCACTCCTGGCGATCGCGGAAATCCATCCGGAAGCGCCCTTTAACTACGAGGAACATTTCATCTTCATTCTCGTGGTGATGAAAAATGAACTCGCCTTTGAACTTACCGAATTTGACCATCTGGCCATTGAGTTCGGCGGCGACGTGGGGTTGCCAGTATTCCTTTATCTTTGCAAATTTGCCGGCGATGTTGACCTTCTCCATCTTTAGCGCCTCCATCTTCGCCTCTGAGAATTCTCTCATCAATCAGATGAGAGTGTGCGGCAACGGTTGCAAGAACTCGGAAAATGGACGGTCCCTGAGCTAGTAACCGGCCATCTATTCTGAGGAACTTCCGAGTACAACGGAAGTGTCCGGCGGAGACTTGCCCGTGCTATTCTGCCCTCAACGCTGTCCTTCCAGAGGTGCTCCATGCGAGTTTTGCGAATGCTGCTCGTGCCCGTATTTTGCCTGTTCGCATTCCTTCCTGCCCCGGCGCAATCTTGCAGCGGCATGAGCCTGGGACGTGAAGGCAGTCTGAACGGCTTCATTCCCTTCCCCAGCGATAATGCGTGGAATCAGGATATCTCCGGCGCCCCCGTGGACCCGAACTCAAGCTCCATCATTAATTTCATTGGCGACTCAACGCCACTGCACCCTGACTTCGGCGCGGGAGAGTATGACGGGCAGACGATGGGCATCCCTTACGACATTGTTAGTGGTTCGCCGTTTGTCGGCATTAATTTCACCGCTTACGGCTCGGAGAGTGATCCCGGACCAATGCCAATACCGAAGAACGCCCCGATTGAAGGCTATCCGAATCCGGGCAACGGAGACCGTCATGTACTGGTTTTGGATCGCGACAACTGTTGGCTCTACGAGTTGTATAGCTCGTATCCGCAGAAAAATGGGAGTTGGGATGCCGGATCGGCGGCGGTGTGGGATTTGTTGAATGACGAACAGCGGCCCTACACGTGGACATCCGCAGATGCGGCGGGACTTTCGGTGTTCGCGGGGCTTGCTCGTTACGACGAAGTCGCCAGCGGCGCGATTCAGCACGCGTTGCGCTTCACGCTGCAATATAGTGAAAACGCATTCACGCCTCCGGCTTCGCACTGGGCGGGAAACTCGACTGATCCTTACGCGGCACCCATGGGCATGCGCATGCGATTGCAGGCTTCTTACGATATTTCCTCGTTTCCGCCCCAAGCACAGACCATTCTTGCGGCGCTTAAGAAATACGGCATGATCATGGCCGACAATGGCAGCTCGATGTTCATCACGGGCGATCCCAATAACCGCTGGAACAACAACGATCTCGCGACTTTAAAGCAGGTCCCGGCCTCGGCGTTCGAAGTGGTGCTGATTGATCCGCTCTACACAGCCAGCAACTTACCGACCGGGCCTGTGCCGGTGATCAGCAGTTTCACGGCGAATCCGTCAACGGTTTCGGCGGGGCAGCCCGTAACTTTGAGTTGGAACGTTTCCGGAGCTTCCTACTTTGTCGTGTCGCCGCAAGTGGGAGCGTTGCGTGGAAGCTCCGTTACAGTGACTCCGACAGCCACGACCACCTACACTCTGTACGGGACGAATGGGTATGGGCGATCTACCGCGACCGCAAAGGTGACAGTGCAGTAGGTTGCACCCGAGACGATCGTAGGTGATTAGACAACACCACGGCACGGTGTATACCAAAGAGTAGTGATTGCCAAGGCCCTCAGGAAATTCCTCCGCCAGCTAGCCAAATTGCCTTCTCGGAGTAATTCCGAGGGGGCAAAGGTGGGCGCTTCCCTAGCCCGGGCTGCCGTTGCTGTGCGGGGGGCCGGTCTTAAGTCTGGGCGACCCTTAACGCAGGCCCTCCCCGTCCAGCTTTCCATGCATAACTTATATCTGTCCTGTACCGCCATCCACATTCAGCTCGACCCCTGTAATATACGAAGCCTCGCTGCTAGCCAGGAAAAGCACGGCGTGGGCGACTTCTTCGGGAGTGCCAAACCGCTTCATGGGAACTCGCGTCTTGATATCGGCCGCAAACTGATCCTGCGCCTCCTGCGGTAATCCTCCCTTGCCAAGAATCGGAGTTTCGATCGGACCCGGACTAACCACGTTCACCCGAATGCCGCGGTCCACTAACTCAGCCGCGAACGTCCTCGCCAGCGACCGCACAGCGGCCTTGGTAGCCGAATAGATGCTCGTTCCGGGATAGCCTTTGGTTCCAACGACAGACGCGTTCAGCACGATCCCGGCATTGTCGTTCAGCAGCGGCAGGGCCTTTTGCAGCGTGAAATACAGGCCCTTCACGTTAATGTTGAAGGTCTCGTCAAAAAGCTGCTCGCTGCTGTCGCCCGCCGGCGCGAACTTCGCAATGCCTGCGTTGGCAAAGAGAGCATCAATCTTGCCGAACTTTGCAGATACTTGCGCGAACAAATTACTAATGTCCGCGGGCTTCGAAACATCGGCTTTCACTGCCAGAGTGCCGGCTCCGATAGTCTTGACGGCCTCGTCCAAGGTCTTCTGATCGCGTCCCGAAATCGTGACCTTGGCGCCTTCCGCGTGGAAGAGTTTGGCTGTCGCTAAACCAATGCCGCTGTTACCTCCAGTGATTACCACCGACTTGCCTTCAAACCTTTTCGCCATAGAGTTTCTCCGTTTCAATGTACCTGCCGAAACTTGCACACAGGCTCTTCTTACTTTTATACTTTGATGATCGTCAAAGTATACCGATTCAATTTCTGAAAACAGAACGTGTTGTAGTTAGACTTGCGGTATGGAGACAAGAGAATTAGCCCGGATTGCCAAAGCCCTGAGCGATCCGACCCGTCTGCAAATCTATGAAAGCATTTCTGGAAGTAAGGAAATGTTTTGCGGGCAGGTCGTCGAGAAATACGGTCTAACCCCAGGCACCATTTCACATCATCTTAGAATTTTGTCGGATGCGAATCTGATCGAAACCCGCCGCGAAGGTCAGTTCATCTATCTCAAATCGCGGCCAGAGACCGTTCGCGAATATGGGCAAGCACTAACTAAGATGGCGGCAAAAAGAAAAGCCGCCAGCAAAAGCTGACGGCTGAAATCAAGTAGCGAGACTTTCTTAGCTGTTCTCGTACAACAACACGCCCTCGGTCTTCTCCGCATCCACCGGACGATAGAACAGCTTGTTGTCTTCGAGGAAGACCTCGATGAAGGCCGGACGCGTGGTGATCGTGCCCTGAATCAGCGCCTCCGACAACGGGTCTTCGATGTACTTCTGCAATGCTCTGCGCAGCGGGCGAGCGCCGTAGGAACGGTCCGTTAAGGTTTGGTTGAGAATCCACTTCTTGGCTTCATCCGCTACGGTAACGGTAATCGCTTTCTGCGCCAAATTCGCATTGAGCTGCGTGACCATAAGCTCCAGAATCTGGATCAGGTCCGCCTCACTCAAAGCCAGGAACAGAATAATCTCGTCCAACCGGTTCAGGAATTCTGGATTGAAGGTACGCTTCACTTCGCCCTTCACCAGTTCCTCAACCTTGGTCGAAACCATTTCGTCCTTGGTTGATTGGAAGCCAAAGCCTTCGCGCTTCTGCAGGTGCCGGGCCCCAATGTTCGAGGTCATGATGAGGATAGTGTTCTTGAAGTCGACCGTGTTGCCGAGTCCGTCGGTAAGCTGGCCGTCTTCAAAAACCTGCAACAGGATGTTGAACACGTCCGGATGCGCCTTCTCGATTTCGTCAAGCAGTACCACGGAATAAGGCGCACGCTTGACGCGCTCGGTAAGTTGGCCTCCCTCTTCATAACCCACATATCCTGGAGGTGAACCGATCAGTTTGGAGACAGAATGCTTCTCCATGAACTCGGACATGTCAAACCGTACAAGAGCTTTTTCCGTGCCAAACATGAATTGCGCGAGCGTGCGCGCCACTTCCGTTTTGCCCACGCCGGTTGGACCCAAAAACAGGAACGACCCAATGGGTCGGTTGGGACTCTTCAACCCCGCGCGCGAACGGCGAATGGCCCGAGCCAGCGCGCTGATCGATTTGTCCTGCGAAATAATGCGCTTGTGCAGTTCTTCTTCAATGCGCAGCAGCTTCTGGGTTTCTTCTTCCTTGATCGAGGTAATGGGAACGCCGGTCCAGCGCGAAACCACATCTTCGATATCTTCACGGCCGACTACGCCCGTGGAAGATTCATCCAAATGATATTTCTCGCGCAGCGCCCGCAGATTCTCGCGCTCTTTGCGTTCTTCGTCCGAGTAGAACCGCGCCTTCTCGAATTCGTGGTTCGCGATGGCGTTCTCCATGCGGTGAACGATGAACTTGATGCGCTTTTGGACTTCAGTAATTTCCTCGGGCTGCGAAGTCTGGCGCAGCTTTACGCGCGCACCGGCTTCATCCACCAGATCGATCGCCTTATCCGGCAGGAAACGATCCGGAATGTAACGGTTGGAATGCGAAACCGCAAAGTTGATGGCGTCGTCAGTATAGGTAACGGCGTGGAACTTTTCGTAGCGATCTTTGATGCCGAACAGGATCTTGATGGCATCGGTCTCATTCGGCGGCGGAACTTTGACCGCCTGGAAACGGCGCTCGAGGGAACGGTCTTTCTCAATCGACTTGCGGTACTCCGCCGGAGTGGTTGCGCCAATGCATTGAATTTCGCCGCGCGACAACGCAGGCTTCAGAATATTAGCGGCGTCGAGGGAGCCTTCCGCGGAACCCGCGCCCACTAGAGTATGCAACTCGTCGATAAAGATGATGGAATTTTGCGACTCCATCAGTTCTTTCATGATGGTCTTCAGACGCTCTTCGAACTGTCCGCGATATTTAGTTCCGGCAACGATCAAAGAAAGATCCAGCGCGAGAATTCTCTTGTCCGCCAGGAAGGAAGGAACCTCACCGTCGGCGATTCGCTGCGCTAAACCTTCGACAATGGCAGTTTTTCCAACGCCCGGTTCCCCGATCAGCACGGGGTTATTCTTGGTGCGGCGGCAAAGAATCTGAACTACGCGTTCCAGTTCCCCATCGCGGCCAACCAGCGGATCAAGCTGGCTATCCATTGCGGCTTGCGTCAGGTCGCGGGAAAATTCGCTTAGCAGGGAAGATTCGCGTTGACGCTGAGGCTGAGCTTTCTCCTGGCTGGTACGAGCTAATTCTTCGCGGATGGTCGAGAGCCGTAACCCACGCTCATGCAAGATTTCCGCGGCGAAGCATTTTTCTTCGCGAAGCAGCCCCAACAGAAGATGTTCCGTTCCGATATGCCGATGAGACAGCCGCTCGGCTTCTTCCGCGGCGTAAGCCAACACGCGCTTACATTCGTTGCTCAGAGGCAGGTCCACTGAAGTGGAGACCTTTTCCCGAATCGTGGTGTGCCCCTCAATCTGCTTGCGGATCGATTCGACCGAAGCATGTGAGCGCAGGAACCGGTTGGTCAGGGCTTTATCTTCGCGCAGGAGCCCCAGCAGCAGGTGCTCGGTCTCAATATAAGGAGACCCGAACTGGCTGGCTTCGTAGCGCGCAAAGAAGATAACGCGCCTGGCTTTCTCCGTATAACGTTCAAACATAATGCCCTTCCCCCTGAAGCTTCCGGTCGAGAAGGCGTCCGCCCGCCCGACGCTTAACTAAATCCTATCCAGTTGATATTCGCCACCTGCATCTGATTTCCGTACCACCTTATTATGCAATCATACGGCCACCAAACCCAAGCACAGAAACGTTCGTGTAATGTTACTGAAGGAACCTGTTGAAATCTCCTCCATCTGTCGAAAGTCCAATTCCTTGCACTTTGTCTTACTAATCTTTCACCGCCGCCTACACGATTGGTCAGCGATCAGGCGGGCAAGGATTCCGGCAGAATCTCTTCCACACGCCCGCGCTGCAGCCGCAATACGCGATGACAGCGCCGCGCGAACGACAAGTTATGAGTTGCAATGAGTGAGGTGAGTTGGTGCTCGCGATGTAAACGCGCAATCAATTCGAAAACCGCTTCCGCCGTATGCCCGTCCAGGTCCCCGGTGGGTTCATCCGCCAGCAACAGTTTTGGACCGGTAATCAGCGCCCGAGCCAGAGCCACCCGCTGTTGCTCGCCGCCCGAAAGCTCTCCCGAGCGGTGATGCCCGCGCTGCTCCAACCCGACCTCACGCAGCCAGCGGGAAGCTTCTGGCCCCACCTCTGCCCAACTATGCCCTCGCACCAACAAGGGCATTGCCACATTTTCCGCCGCCGTAAATTCCGGCAGCAAATAATGAAACTGCCAGACGAAGCCAGCCTCTCGATTTCTAAATTCGGCCGCTTCGTCCGTCGACAGAGAATTCAACTTCAATTCCGCGCAGTATACGTCACCCGCGGAAGCGCGATCAAGAGCGCTGAGGATGTGCAACAAGGTACTCTTCCCCGCGCCTGACTCGCCGACGATTGCCAGCATTTCGCCGCGCTTCACCTCAAACGACAAATTTTCAAAGAGCACCAAGTCAGATTCGCCCGACCGGAAAACCTTCTTTAAGCCTTGAACCCGAAGCAGCGGTTCTTGTTCTGGCAAATCCAATCCCACCACCTGCTCCCTTAGATGCACTTCTCCCTCGCCCGGGTCCATCCAGTCCCGCCATTAGGTCGGCCATGGCAGGAACAGTAGAGACGATCCTCTCACACCATGCTCGCAAGTCACATGGCACGTTGGAACCATATGAGCATAGTGATCTTAGATGCAGCTGCGTTGCTTCGACGTGCGAGGCGCGCCCCCCCTCAACCCGATTGCTACAAAACGCTCACCGGGCGAGATGTGAATAGTGCTCGGTAGTCGATGCCCCAAGTGATGTGAGTTTGCCGTCCCTTTTTTATCTTGCTCGTCAGCACTAACCGCGGCACTAAACCTCTTTGGACTCGGCTGCCGCCAGGTTCGCCAGCGATTCCTCGTAAGGCTGTCGGGCGATGCCGCGCTCGGTAATGATGGCGGCTATGTACTTAGACGGAGTTACGTCGAAAGCAGGGTTTTCGACGGATACGCCGTCAGGAACCATCTGCTTTCCTCCAATATGCGTGATTTCTCTTGGGTTGCGCTGCTCGATAGGGATTTCTTCGCCGGTGGGACAATCGAGGTCAACGGTTGAAATCGGCGCGGCCACGTAAAAGGGGATGCCATTTTCCTTGGCCAGCACCGCCACGGTGTACGTGCCAATTTTGTTGGCCACATCTCCATTTGCCGCAATCCGGTCCGCGCCCACGACGATGGCTCCTATTTTTCCCTGCTTCATCATGGCGCCGGCCATGTTGTCGGAGATGACCGTGGTCGGAATACCGTCTTTCATCAGCTCCCATGCCGTAAGGCGCGAACCCTGCAAAAAAGGCCGGGTTTCATCGGCATAGACGTGAATTTTCTTGCCTTGCTCAATTGCCGCGCGAAACACCCCCAGCGCTGTGCCGTAGCCGGCCGTTGCCAACGCGCCCGCATTACAGTGCGTAAGCACTCCGCCTTCGCTGGGCATCAGCGTGGCGCCGTGGCGCCCCATGGCCTGGTTGGCGGCAATATCTTCGGCATGCATGCGCTTGGATTCCTCGATCAGTTCCTGCTTAATTTGCGCGATGGGCCGAATACGCAGGCGCTCAAATTTTTCCTGCATGCGGCGGATAGCCCAGAACAGATTGACCGCCGTCGGCCGGGTTTTGCCCATGTTGTCGCAAATCTCGTCGAGGTCCAGCTTGAGATCGCCGACCGTTTCCGCTTTGGAATGTTTCACCCCCAGCGCGATGCCCATAGCCGCCGCCACGCCGATAGCGGGCGCTCCACGCACCACCATGTTGCGGATCACGTCGGCCACCTGCTCGTGAGTCTTACAGGTAACGTAGGTTTCTTCCGTGGGCAGCTTCGTTTGGTCGATGAAGCGCACGCCTTGTTCAGTCCATTCGAGAGTTTGAATCATAGAAGTTTGAATCATGGATAAAGTACGCCCTGTCAATTCTTGTGGGCGGCGCAGCGATTCCGCGGAAGATTTGTCACCGCGGGGCGACCACAGATTTCGCAACTCGCCGCCACGGCAAACATTGTGGGCTGGGTATCCTCCGTCTGGCGGATATGTTCGGCGCGCACATCGCTCGCGGTAAAAATCGAGACGAACGGCGCCGGAGCCGCAGTTTGTTCGACGTTAGGCCGTCCTTTCGCTTCTTCGCGCTCTACCAGGCACATGGCTCCTATTACTTGGAATCCAAATTCGCGCGCCGCTTCAATGGCCTGCACCGTGGAAGCTCCGGTCGTGCACACATCGTCGACAATCACGACGCGCGCGCCCTTCTCACGAAAGCCTTCAATGCGCTGCCCGGTTCCGTGCTGCTTTTCAGCCTTGCGTACCAGAAAGCCTTGCAGTTCGCCGCTCACCACCGAAACCGCGACCACAATGGGGTCAGCGCCCATGGTGAGGCCGCCTACGGCCTGAGCCTTCCAACTTCGCTGCTTGATTTCGTCGAAAAATACCTGCCCGGTCAGGCGAGCCCCCTTAGCGTCAAGGGTCGTGGTGCGGCAATCGATATAGTAGTCGCTGGTTCCCCCGGACGACAATTTAAACTCGCCCAAACGGAAAGACTTGTAGGCGAGAAGGCGCAGCAAATCCTGGCGCGGAGAAGTCATGAAGTTCTACGATAACACGTAAAATCGGCCTCTGGCGCGGGCCTGTCAGGGGATCAATAGGCGGTCAATCCGACCGGGCAACCTATAGGCATGGTACCCTGAGCATATCCGACAACAATAGCTTCGAGGTCCGAAATTGCAGAGCACGCGAAAGCTTTTCCTCCTTCTTCTTACAAGTTTTCTACTTCCAAACCTGAGCGGTCCTGGACTGGTTTTGCCGGCGTTTGCCGAGGGTACACGTACCTGGGAACAGTCAAAATTTGACGAATTGGCGAAAGGAACCGCAAAGGGTACGGCGATTCGTAGCACGGGCGGCCTGGAATTAGCTCCGACGTTCAAGAGCCTCTACGCCACACCCTCCACCTACATTTGGGCCATTGCGGCTGACGATGCGGGCAACGTTTATGTAGCGGCGGGCGCGCCCGCCCGCGTGTACCGTATTACGCCCGAAGGCAAAGCGACAATTATTTTCGAGCCGAAAGAACTTCAGGTACAGGCGCTACAGATTGGGACTGGAGGCATCATC
This sequence comes from uncultured Acidobacteriaceae bacterium, assembly GCA_963818235.1. Classification (GTDB taxonomy): domain Bacteria; phylum Acidobacteriota; class Terriglobia; order Terriglobales; family Acidobacteriaceae; genus Sulfotelmatobacter. Next base: position 1,967,591 of record CAWFRI010000001.1, on the reverse strand, counting down.
TTTGCAGCCACTGCCCCCGATGGCAAGGTATACAAAATCGAACACAAATCGGGCGGCAAGGCGCCCATGAAAATTGACACCTCACCGGCAACATCCGAAAGGGACAAAGATCTGGACAAGCCGAGCGCAGATCCCTCATGGAGTTCGTCGGTCTATTTCGAGCCGGAGACGAAGTATATCTGGGACCTGGCGCTGGACAAGTCCGGCAACCTGTATGTAGCCACCGGCGACCACGGCGAAATCTTCCGGGTCACACCAAAAGGTGAGCATTCCGTTTTCTTCAAGAGTGACGAAACTCATATTCGCGTGCTGGCATTTGATGGGCAGGACAACCTAATTGCCGGCTCCGATGGCAGTGGACTCATTTACCGCATCTCTCCTGCGGGACAGGGCTTCGTGCTCTACAGCGCGCCAAAAAAGGAGATCACAGCTTTGGCGCTTGATCATGCGGGGAACATTTACGCGGCTGCGGTCGGTGAAAAACGTATTGGCGGCACGGCGGGTTCCTCGGGCATGGCGGCAGCTCTATTAGCGATGAGCTCGAGTGCGCCCACCAGCAGCGGCGCACCGCAGGTTCCCGGTTTGACAATCACGAATGCGCCCAGCGCATCCCCCGTGACAAGCTCATTTCCGTTTCCGGGCGGGAGCGCAAGCGGTGGCTCGGATGTTTATCGCATCGCTCCGGATGGTTCGCCAACCAGAGTCTGGACATCGCACGAAGATATTGTTTATGCCCTGGCCTTTGATTCGCGAGGTCGGTTGCTTGCCGGAACCGGAAATCGCGGCCACATTTTTGCCATCGCGGGCCAGGACGATTTTTCCGATCTCCTCAAAGCCGCTGCGTCGCAGATCACGGCGTTCGCCAAGGCTCCGGGCGGGGGAGTATATGCCGCCACAAGTAATCTGGGCAAAGTCTTCGTGCTTGGCCCGGGCCCGGAAGCGGAGGGCAGCTACGAAAGCGACGTCTTTGACGCCAGAATCTTCTCGCGCTGGGGCCGCGCCGAATTTCGTGGTGTGGGCAATGTCGATCTCTACGCCCGCAGCGGCAATGTGGACAATCCTGACCGGAACTGGAGCGCCTGGAGAAAGATTGATTTGGGCCAGAACGACGAAACCGGAATTCCCGCCGCGCGTTATGCGCAGTGGAAAGCGGTGCTTCATGCAGGAACAATCGCGCCGGTGCTGGATAACGTAGCGTTGAATTACTTATCCAAAAATGTGGCACCCGAGATCGACGACGTTACCGTGCAGGTGGGTGTGAAGTACCAGACCATGCCCAAGATGCCGAGTACCAGCCCGGGCTCGGATTCCTCAAGCTTATCGGCAGGAACGCATTTTGAGCCTCCCATACCTAGCTCGCATGATCGAGACTCGATCGGCGTGAAATGGAGCGCGCACGACGAGAACGACGACCAACTCGTCTACTCCCTCTACTATCGCGGCGACGGCCAGACTCGTTGGCTGCTGCTGAAAGACGATATCACTGACAAAGCTTATTCATTCGACGCCAGCCTGTTGCCGGATGGCGGGTATACCGTGAAGGTGGTCGCCTCCGATGCGCCGTCGCACTCGCCGGGTGAAGCTCTGACTTCGTTCAAGGAGAGCCGCCGCTTCGAAGTGGACACGACGCCTCCACGAATCGAAAAGCTCTTGGCGACTCTGGAAGGCGGACAAATCCATGTTACGTTTCGTGCCGAAGACGGCTTTTCTCCCGTCCGGCGCGCCGAGTTCTCCGTGGATGCGGGCGACTGGAAGTACGTCGAGCCGACGGGGCAACTTTCGGATGCAAAAAGCGAGAACTACGACTTCAAAGTCACCCCTGAAAAGATTAAAGATGGTGACGCTTCTTCTTTAGAGCATGTTGTAGTAGTGCGGGTCTATGACCGCTATGAGAATATGGGCGCGGCCAAGATTTTGATCGGGAGTAAGTAGACCGGCTTGTCTCTTATGCCGCCTGCGGCAGCTTCCAGGCAGAGAGGTCTCGGTCCAGAATTATTTCCAACTGCTCTACCTCCGGCAGAAACTTTTCGTGGAGCTGAGTCAGCAAATCTGCGGGCAGCTTCGGGAACGGCGGTCCGCCGCCCAATACCAGCTTTCGCAGACGTGAGCGGTTGAAGGCACTGACCAGCCGGTCCATCCTCCGGGCCTTAAACCAATCGGCCATTCTGGTGGCAGTGCGGGTGCCGTAATAATTGCGGGGATGGGTCATCCTTTCGGAATCATGCACGAAGCCGTAGTGCCAGCCCGAAAGGACAAAGCGCGGAACTCCAATAAAATCAACGACTTCATTCACAAAAGCTTGGGGATTCGCACGCAAATCGTCGTATACGGCAGCCAGGATATTGCGAGCGCCGAACGATCGCTGCCACAACCGGAGAGTGGTGGCGTATTTGCTCGATTCCATGAGTTCGGGATCGCGTTCGATCGCTTCTTCAAAGTCCCAGGGAATCAAGCCATAAGCACGCTTCAAGCGATATAGAGATACGATTCGATCGACCGGATTGCGGAAGACGCAAACGATTTTTGCCTCTGGCACAGTCTGTGCGATGCGTTCCCGGGCCGCGGCCGACGCAAAGTAAGTCGGCGCAACTTCCCCCATGCGCCGGCTCCCCTCAGATTTAACGTAGTGAGCCGAATACCACTTGAGGCCGCGATGAAAATGGGTATCAAAGAATCTGGTTTCCTTGGAGGGGCTCGGCAGGAGCGCATGCGACCTCAACACCTCATGGAGCCAACTACTGCCGGTTCGCGGTGGCCCTACCACAAAAAACGAGGGAAGTGACTGTTCCTCTGCGGCTTTCAGCTGAATCTCGGCAGGCTCAGATGCTTGTGCATCCGCCTCTAGCCGATCGACCTCTTCCGCTGCGGCACGGTATTTGACGTCGATTGCCCGCTGGAGTTCGTCCATTTTCCTTCGTGCGTCCAGACTTCGTTGCTAACAAATGTTTTACTGATTCTAAAGGCGACCGATTCCGACAAAATCCGCCTGCTTCCGGAATACGAGCGTGGCATCTCGTTGCTTCGCGAGCAGGCTCTACTGTTACTCCCCGAGCTACGGTGGTTGATTTCGGATGACACTTTTCCATGGGTGGTTGTCGAAAATTTTGCGCAGTGTGCAAAAAGACATCCCCAGTTTGAATGTGGCGTTAAGTCAAGGCTTCGCCGGCTTCCGAATCCAGCCGTTCCGGCAAAGGCTTTAGAGTGTCCAGCGCGCCGAGTCGCCTTAGGTCAGGAAATATCCAAGCCCACAAGGCGATAACCAGCAACGTGCCCACTCCACCCAGAACGACCGCTGGAACTGTACCGAACCATTGGGCCGTGAGTCCAGATTCGAACTGGCCGAGTTCGTTCGATGTCCCGATAAAGACCATATCCACAGCCATCACCCGGCCGCGCATTTCATCGGGTGTGCGCAGTTGCACGAGCGTGGCACGAATGATCACGCTGATCATGTCGGCTGCACCCAGGAATATCAATGAGATCAGTGAAAGAATAAGACTGGTCGAGACGCCAAAAAGAATGGTGCAGATACCGAATCCGGCCACTGACCACAGCAGCGCGGGACCGGCGCGGCCGCGTAGCGGACGATGTGCCAGAGCAACCGCCATAACCGCTGCACCCACTCCAGGAGCCGTACGCAACAATCCCAGCCCCCACGGCCCGGTGTGAAGAATTTCACGCGCGTACACGGGAAGGAGCGCTACAGCCCCTCCCAGGAGTACCGCGAACAGATCAAGCGAGATCGCACCCAGGATTAACTTTTCTCGCCAGATGAAGAGCAAGCCGGCGAGAACCGTTTTCATCGAAATGGGTTCCCGCCGTCGCGTTTGGGGGCGCGTTTTAACGCGGAACATGGAGACGAGCGCACCGATGGCGGTCAGCATCGCAAACCCGTAAACTGCCGACGGCCCGCGGAACAAGGCGTAGAGTATTCCTCCGAGAGATGGTCCAAGAATCGTCGCCGCTTGAAAAGTCGTTGCATTCCACGCCACGGCGTTGGCGAAATGTTCCTCGGGAACGAGTTGCGGCAGAATTGAGCGGCTGGCTGTGCCATTGAACGAACGCACCACGCCCAGCAAAATCAGGACTAGATAAATCGGAAGCACGGCGTGCGTTCGGCGCGTCGCGAGAATAAGCAAAAGGCCAGAGCAGAGAGCGTACCCCGCATAGCAAGCGCCCAGGACTTTGCGCCGCTCAAAGCGGTCCGAGGCATGGCCGGAAACCAGGAACAAGAGAATCCCCGGCAGAAATTGCGCCAGACCCACCAACCCCAGATCCAGCGCGCGCTTGGTGATGTCATAAACCTGCCAGCCCACGGCCACGGCCTGCATCTCGACGGCTGACACAATCAGAAAACGTGCGATCTCGAATAGCACGAAATCCGGGTACATGAATGCGATGCGTCCGGCTTTGGCGTCGGGGGGTTTGGGCATGAATCTCCTAATGTGCCACAGAATGTCCGTAGCGGTACGAGAAAATGGCGGCAAAAGCTGATACGGCGGGACGAGGCTTGACTCATAATGATGAGTTATTTAGACTCCTATCATGGCTAAACGGCTTCAGGTTATCCTCCGGGATCCCGAGTATCGCGAGATCCAACGCGCGGCGCGTGCGCGAAATATGTCTCTGGCCGAATGGGTTCGGCAGGCATTGGAGCGCGCACGCCTTCGTCAACCTCTGGGTTCAGTGGAGAAGAAGCTCGAGGCCATTCGCTCCGCCGCACGGCATGAGTCGCCGACCGCCGACATCGATACCATGTTGGCGGAAATCGAGCGTGGCTACTCCTCCGGCCCGCCCACATGATTCTCATCGACTCCAACATTCCCATGTATCTCGTGGGTTCGCCGAGTCCACAAAAGACGGACGCGCAACGGTTATTGGAAAAGCTAGTCAGCGCGCGCCAGCGATTAGTCACGGACGCGGAAGTTCTCCAGGAAATACTGCACCGTTATGCCGCTATCAATCGCCGTCACGATATTCAGCTTGCATTTGACGCGCTTCTTAGCATTGTGGACGATGTCCTGCCTGTCGACCGTTCGGCTGCCGAACGCGCAAAGCAGATTGTCCTCAGCTACCATCGCCTCTCCGCGCGAGATGCTGTCCATCTTGCGATCATGGAACAGCATGGCATCGAGCAGATTTTGACCTTCGACACCGGCTTTGACGGCTTTCCCGGAATTGCTCGCCTGTCATAACGAGTGAAAATCGTTACATAGAAAACTTCTTACCGGCAGAGATCGACTCATGCAACTTTTGCTCCGAACCGTCGCCTGGATCATCTGCGTGGTCTACTCGACCATCCCGGCCTTTTGGCTGCTAATCCATCCCCACGCTGAGTTTTGGCGGACGCGACGACGATCACCCTATCGAATTTTGCTGCCCGTCTGGATCATAATGTGGGTAGTAGTAGCAGCCGTAACAAATCCGTGGCGCGGATCTGGGCTGTACAACATTTCCTGGACATGGATTCCTGCAGTCGCTTTATTCTGCGCTGGCTTGCTGCTCTACAAACTATCTCATCACCACTTCACTCTCGCACAATTAGGAGGTCTGCCCGAGGTTCTGCATGGAAGCAACCGGCAGCGCCTCGCCACCGCAGGCATTCGGGCCCAGGTGCGCCATCCTGTCTATCTTGGGCACCTTTGCGAAATGCTCGCATGGAGCCTGGGGACGGGCCTAACAGTCTGTTGGGTGCTAACCGCATTCGCCGTTGTAACAGGAGCAGTAATGATTCGGATGGAGGATAGAGAATTAGAGAAAAGGTTTGGAGACGAATACCGTCACTATTGTTCAACCGTGCCGGCAATTATGCCCAGAATAATTACGCGAACGTGACGGATTAAGCCAATGAACCTCTCTTGCGGTTCATCGGATCACTGTTCCGTGCGATGTACTCTAAAGGATTCGTTAACCTCAATCCAGACGCGGCATGGGCGGTTATAATCCGACTTGGCTGGAAGCTAAAGCTAACGGCCAACAGCCAATGCGTTTCGAACTTTTCATCGCGACCCGCTACCTGCGTGCCAAACGCCGCCAAGCTTTTATCGGCATTATCACCGGCATCTCGATTGTCGGAGTGGCTGCTGGCGTGGCCTCACTTATCGTTGCGCTCGCCATCAACAACGGCTTTCGCCAGGTTCTGCAGGAACAACTGCTCGGATCGACCTCGCACGTCAGCCTGCTGCGCGTGGCAGATGACGGCATCAAGGACTGGCCCGCGCTTCTCGATCGCCTCTCCAAACAGCCGCATGTGGTCGCAGCCGCTCCCGCAATTTTCGAGCAAGTGCTGATCTCGCGCGGTCCCCGCGCCCGCGGCGCAGTGCTCAAAGGAATGATTCCATCCGACGAGCGTCGCGTCGGCGATCTCCTCAACACCATCAAAGAAGGCTCAGCCGACGCCTTGGACGAGGCTGCTCCACCTGCGGGTCAAAGCGCGTCGGAATCTGAGCCTGCTAAAGATTCGGAGCCTGCAGAATCGACTACGGAAGATTCCCCTGATTCGCTCGCGGGCGTGCATGCACGGGTGGCTGCGATGCCACCGATCATTCTGGGCAAAGATATGGCGGACAATCTGGGTGCGGCCGTCGGTTCCGTCGTCCTGGTCACGAGCCCGCAAGGCGAACTCACTCCCTTCGGCATGGTGCCGAAATACAGCCGCTTCCGGGTAGTGGGAATTTTCAACTCCGGCTTCTACGATTACGACTCGTCATGGGCCTTCACGCGGCTCTCCGATGCGCAACGTCTCTTCGGACTGGGTGATGTGATTTCCGTAATTGAGTTTAAAGTCGATGACATTTACAAAGCCGATCAAGTTGTGCAAGAACTCGAAAACGCCGCCGGCAATGGATTCATGGCCACCAACGAATTGAAACGCAACAGCGCACTCTTCAAGGCCCTGAATATGGAGCGCATCATCATGTTCATCGTCATCGGCCTGATTGTCTTTGTCGCGGCGCTGAACATTTTGATTTCCCTGATCATGATGGTCATGGAAAAAACCAAAGACATTGCCGTGCTCCTCTCAATGGGCACTCGCAAGGCGCAGATTCGAAATATTTTTATCGCTCAGGGAGTTCTGATCGGAGTGATCGGCACCGCCATCGGCTTGTTGCTGGGCTACGCCATCTCCTACGCAGGCGGCCACTATCACATCATTTCATTATCGCCCGAGGTCTACTCGATTGACTACGTACCCTTTGCGCCGCGGCTTAAAGATGGCCTATGGGTTGTGTTAGTGGCGGTCGGAGTTTCATTCATCGCCACGCTGTACCCCTCGTGGTCGGCTGGACGAACGTTGCCGGCGGAAGCGTTGCGGTATGAGTAACCAAGAATAAATCTGTCATCCTGAAGATTGTGCTTCGCAACAGTGAAGCACAACCGCGGTCGAAGGATACCTGCCCGCATGCACAGCGGCCGGCACTGCGAGCCATTCTCACACGGAACTTTTCCCACTTCGCCACCGTACAATTAATCGGAAAGAAAGAAGGAGGTCTCTCATGTTTACGTTCCTCCTGTGGTGCATACTCTTCGTATTCTGCTGGCCGCTGGCGATCCTGGCGCTCGTCGCCTACCCATTTATCTGGCTATTATTGCTGCCCTTCAGGATAGTAGGGGTCGCCGTTCATGGCGTGCTAGAAGTGATTTTCCTGGCGATTACGCTGCCGTTCCGGCTGCTGGCAGCGCCGTTTCGAATTTAGATAATCGGAAAAAAATTCGAGAGTCGAAGGATTTGCTGGGGGAGGACGGGCGCTTCGGTATTGCGGTTGCCTTAATTCTCCATCACCTTCAAATTTTCACTCACCACCAACCGCGCCTCAGTCGCCCGTTGCACATCCTCCGCCGTCAGCCCCGGGGCTACTTCCTCCAGCACCAACCCTCGCTCCGTCACGCGGATGTAAGCCATCTCCGTCACGATCGTATCCACGACCTTCATTCCGGTAAGTGGAAGCGTACACTTTTTCAAAATCTTCGGTGCGCCCTCGCGCGTAGTGTGCTCCATCGCCACCACCACTCGACGCGCTCCGGCGACCAAATCCATCGCGCCTCCCATGCCTTTTACCATTTTTCCCGGGATCATCCAGTTCGCCAGATTTCCTTCCTCATCCACTTCCATCGCGCCCAGCACGCTCAAGTCGATGTGGCCGCCGCGGATCATGGCAAACGAATCGGCGCTAGAAAAATACGAAGTGCCTGCCATCTCGCTAACCGTCTCCTTGCCGGCGTTGATCAAATCGCAATCTTCCTCGCCCTCAACCGGGTACGGGCCAATCCCCAGCATTCCATTCTCGGATTGAAGAATCACTTCCATCCCCGGTGGAACATGGTTCGCAATCAGTGTAGGCATACCGATACCCAGGTTCACGTAGAATCCGTCACGCAACTCACGCGCGATCCGATTCACAATCCGTTCGCGCTTCTCAATGTCTTTTCCAGGCTTATTCATTGGAATTTCTCGCTACCAAATACTCGCTACCAGGAACTCGTTTTCCTAACCGTCCGCTTCTCGATTCTCTTTTCGTACAGCTCTCCCTGAAAGATCCGCTTCACGTACACCGAGGGCGTGTGAATCGAATCGCCGTCTAATTCTCCGACTTCCACCAATTGTTCGACTTCGGCAATCGTGACCTTCGCAGCAGTGGCCATCATGGGATTAAAATTCCGTGCCGTCTTGCGGTAAACCAAATTACCCATGCGGTCGCCCTTCCACGCCTTAACAAAAGCAAAGTCGGCGTGCAGCGCGCGTTCCATCACATAGGGGCGCGCATCAAATTCTCGCGTCTCTTTGCCTTCCGCCACCATCGTGCCAACCCCTGTAGGAGTGAAGAATGCCGGAATACCCGCACCTGCTGCGCGAATGCGCTCGGAAAACGTCCCTTGAGGCACCAGATCGAGCTGAATCTTCCCGCTTAGTACCATCAACTCCAGCAGCTTGTTCTCGCCCACATAAGTGCCGATGTGCCGCCGCAACTGCCCCGCTGCAAGCAATAGCCCAACGCCTTGGCCGTCCACTCCGGCGTTGTTGCTGATGGTCGTGAGATTCTTCGATCCCTTTCGCACCAGCGCACGAATCAGGTTCTCCGGAATTCCACACAGCCCGAATCCGCCCAGCATGATGACCGAGCCATCGCCGACGTCGCGAATGGCTTCATCCGCATTAGCCACAACTTTATTCATAGCGTCCGCATTCTAAATGCAATTCACCACGGAGTCACGGAGGCACTGAGAAAACCTATAGCGAGAGAAAACTAAGAAGTCATTTCTCCGTGCCTCTGTGCCTCCGTGGTGAATTATTCTTTTCGAGTCTTTTTTAGCCCATGCGCCTGCTCAAATTCTTCCGCCAGTTGGCGCGTGGAAAGATTCTCACGAATGTGCGCCAGCCGCTGCTCCACCTTGAACAATGCGTCTTCGAGATTTTTCTTGTTGCTGATGGCAATATCGCGCCACATCGAATAAGGACTGGCAGAAATCCTCGTCATCTCGCGTAGAGCGCGCCCGCCAGCCGGAAGAAGCGGAGCTTCTTCGCCAAACTCCTCCACCAAAGCCGCCGCCAGCGCGGTTGAAATCATCTGGGGCACATGACTGATCCACGCGCACAGCCGATCATGATCCTCCGGCGGCAACATTGCGACCCTAGCGCCGATCTGATCGATCCATCCTGCAAACTCGGCAAACAATCCCTCGTGCAGCTTTTGTCCCGGCAGCGGCGTCAGGAACCACACAGCATTCTGAAACAAGTCCGCATCCGCATATTCGACTCCGCTATTTTCTTTGCCCGCCATCGGATGTCCGGCCAGGAACCGATGCCGCGCATTCTTTCCAAACACACGCAACGCTTGATCTGTTACCGCCGCCTTGGTGCTACCCACATCAGTTAAGAGTGTGGTTGCGGGAAGCGCTGGCCCCAATCGCCCGATCAAATCCACGATGGCCAAAACCGGTGTGGCCAACAGCACCAATTGACTGCCACGAACTGCGTCGGCGGGCTCGCAGAATCCGTTATCGATCACGCCACACATCTTCGCCCGCTTCAAGGCGGACTCTCGATCGCAGCCCACTATACGTCCGGCAAACTTGCGCTTTCGCAACGCTAGTGCAAACGAGCCGCCGATCAGCCCTGTGCCGATAATCGTGATTTGCCGAATGGCCATCAGGATCTTCACCACGAGACACGGAGGCACAGAGAAAAACAAAAACTTTATCAAACTCTGCTCTGACGTAATTTGAACAGTTATGCGGTCATGATTCAGATTTAAGCTCTGCCAGTTGCCTTTCTCGGTGTCTCTGTGCCTCCACGGTGGGAGATTTTACGAAATTTAAGCGATCTTCCTTCCCACGGCGGGCGCAATCATCCGCAACTCATCCATCAGCTTGGCAAACTGCTCGGGAAACAACGACTGCGCTCCATCGGACCATGCTTTGTTGGGATCGCAATGCACTTCAATGAGCAATGCGTCGGCTCCCGCCGCCACCGACGCCCGCGCCATCGGAGGAACCTTGTCGCGGCGGCCCGTTCCATGCGACGGATCCGCAGTCATGGGTAAATGCGACAATTTGTGAATAATCGGAATCGCCGAAATATCCATCGTGTTCCGCGTGTAGGTTTCGAAGGTCCGGATGCCGCGCTCGCACAGGATCACGTCATAATTTCCGCCTGCCATAATGTATTCCGCTGAGAGCAGCAACTCTTCCAGAGTCGCCGCAATTCCGCGCTTCAGCAGCACCGGCTTGCGAATCTTTCCTAACTCGCGCAGCAAATTAAAATTCTGCATGTTGCGAGCTCCGACCTGGAGGATATCGACATAGGGCAGCATCATCGGGATCTGCGAGATTTCCATCACCTCGCTGATCACCAGGAGTTTGAACTTCTCTCCCGCCTCGCGCAACAATTTCAGGGCATCCTCTCCATGACCCTGAAAAGAATAAGGCGAACTTCGGGGCTTAAACGCTCCTCCGCGCAACACGCGCGCACCGGCCTTCGAGACCGACTCCGCAGTGGCAAAAAGTTGTTCCCTGGTTTCTACTGTGCACGGCCCCGCCATCACCACCACGTCATTTCCACCGACGCTAATCCCGTTCGCCAATTTCACGATCGTGCCCTCGGGACGAAAACTTTTCCCCGCCAGCTTATAGGGCGAGCTGATACGATGAACTTCCTGCACTCCGGGCAGCAACTCCAGATTGCGTATGTCGAAATCGATTCCCGCGCCCACCGCTCCCAGCACGGTTTGCCGAGCCCCAGTCGAGCGGTGGACTTCAAATCCTATTTTCACCAGGTGTTCGATCACCTGCTGAATCTGCGTCTCATCCGCAATTTCCTGCATCGCCACGATCATAGAAATCTTTCAGTTCAGGTAAAAAGCTTGTCACCGAGCAAAGCGAGGGACCTTGGTTTCGCGTCGGCCTACGGCTTTCAGCCTCGTCAATCGTTTACTCCGGAATCCAACTCCGTCTCTGCCTCCGGCGCGACCGCTTTCGTTCCAATCCCTTCCTTCTGAATATTCCGCATCACATCCATGATCCGTTCAAAAATTCGTATGAGATCTCGTCCCGGCAACGGACCTCGATTTATCTGCTGAACATTCTCGAAAACGATTCGCTCCCGGTCGGGCTCGTAAATTGGCAGGTTTGTGTCTCTCTTCAAGCGCCCGATCTCCACCGCAGCTCGTGCCCGCTCACTCAGCAGTTCGACCAAGCGCCGATCAAGCTCATCAATTTTCTTCCGCCAATCTGCGATGTCCATGAAAACCAGCTCTCAGCTTCGAACTCTCAGGCCGTTGACGAATTCTCCCACAGCCTCCGCTTCCCGCCCCCGATTACGCTCAATTGTTTCAACGACCGCACTGCCGACAACTACCGCATCTGCAAACTGGCCCACTTCCGCAAATTGTTCTGCATTCGAAATCCCAAATCCAACCGCGACCGGCAGCTTCGTCACGCGTCGCAGCCGCCGCACCAGTTTCTGCGCATCGTCTGCTAACTTTTGGCGCGCTCCCGTCACGCCCGTCCGTGACACGGCGTAGACAAAGCCGCGCGATGCTTCTGCAATTCGCTTCAGCCGCTCATCCGGACTCGTCGGCGCCGCCAGAAATACCGGAGCCAGATCATGCGCTTTCATCGCCCGCAAATATTCACCAGCCTCCTCCACGGGCAAATCTGTTATCAAAACGCCGTCTACTCCGGCATGCCGTGCAACCTTGCAAAATTTTTCCATACCCATGCGCAGGATTGGATTTAGATACGAAAACACCACCAGCCCCGTCGACTGCGCATGTTGCCGCACATCGGCGGCCAGCGTGAGCACCTGGGCGAGGGACGTCCCCTGCTTCAGAGCCCTTTCACTCGCTCGCTGAATCACCGGACCATCCGCCACGGGATCGCTGAACGGCACGCCTAATTCAATCACGTCCGCGCCCGCCTCAATTGCAGCCAGCACCACAGCCCGCGTAGTGGCGAGATCAGGATCGCCGCAAGTTACATACACGACGAGCCCCGGCTTTTTATAGAAAGATAAAGGCATGTCGATTTGCATCATTGAATCATTGAGGATTGACTCGATGATTAATCCGTTGACGACTCACTCCAAATTCAGTGACTCCCGCATAATCCCAATGTCCTTATCCCCGCGTCCGGAAATGTTTACGACCACCGCATCGGATTTCTTCATTCGTGGGGCGCGCTTCACTACTTCCGCCACCGCGTGTGCCGACTCCAGAGCCGGAATAATCCCTTCCGTGCGGGCCAGTAAAGTCGTCGCCTCCAGTGCTTCCGCATCAGAAGCCGAAACATAATCTGCGCGCCCCGCATCCCGCAACGCGGCGTGTTCCGGCCCAATCGATGGATAGTCAAGCCCTGCCGAAACCGAATGTGTATTCGCAATTTGTCCCGCCGCGTCCTGCAGCACGTAGGAGTAAGTTCCCTGCAAAACTCCCGGCGACCCTCCGCGAAATCGCGCCGCATGATCTCCCAAGGCCTCGCTGCGCCCGCCCGCTTCCACTCCAATCAAACGAACCTTCTTATCTTTTATAAATTCGTAGAAAATTCCGATCGCGTTCGATCCTCCCCCTACACACGCAATGACCGCAGCAGGCAATTTCCCCTCAGCTTTCAGGATCTGCGCCCACGCCTCGCGCCCAATCACCCGATGAAAGTCTCTCACCATCGTCGGATAGGGATGCGCGCCCAGCACACTGCCCAACAAATAATGAGTAGTCCGCACATTCGTGACCCAGTCGCGCATCGCCTCGTTGATCGCGTCTTTCAACGTCCGCGAACCCGATTCCACTCCGCGCACTTCTGCTCCCAGCAGCCTCATGCGAAAAACATTCAGCTCCTGCCGGCGCATATCTTCGGTGCCCATGTATACCACGCATTCAAATCCGAGTAATGCGCACACCGTCGCTGTGGCCACGCCATGCTGTCCCGCGCCGGTCTCCGCAATTACGCGCCGCTTGCCCATGCGCTCGACCAAAAGCGCCTGCCCCAAACAGTTATTGATCTTGTGGGCTCCGGTGTGCAACAAATCTTCCCGCTTCAAATAAATCTTCGCCCCGCCCAATTTCTGCGTAAGCCGACGCGCAAAAGTCAGTGGCGTAGGCCGCCCCGCATAGGTTCGCAGCAACTCATCCAAGCGCTTCTGAAATTTCGGATCACGCTTCGCTTTCTCGTACTCGCGCTCAAGTTCATCCAGCGCCGCCATCAAAGTCTCCGGCACGTAGCGCCCGCCGTAGACCCCAAACCGTCCGGGAAGGTTCGGGGGATCAGTAACCCGCGGGGTGCCCCGTCCTTCTCGCGCTTTTTGCGAGAGGGCGGGGGTGATTTTAGTTGGAACAGTAGCCATCGTTAACTCGTTTTCTTATCGATATCTTTGACGGCTTTGACAAACGCCCGCACCTTCTCGGGATCTTTCTTGCCCGGCCTAGCCTCAACACCAGAAACCACGTCCACACCAAACGGTTGAAAACGCTTCATTGCTTCACCCACATTCACGGGAGTCAGCCCACCCGCAACAATTACTGGCACCATCAAGCTCATCGACTGCACGATTCCCTGAGTGGCTTCCCAATCGAACGTCGTTCCAGTTCCACCAGTCGCTCCGTTGGATCGCGAATCCAGCAAGACGGCGAAGATACTCTGGTGGCCGCATTGCGGAATGAGGAAGTCGCCATCTTTCAGTGCGTTTCCGTGTAACATACGGATCATTTTCGAAACGCCAACGCTTTCTTTTGCCGGCCGTAGGTCCCCCAGCACACTCTTCAAAGATCGATCGCCATGCAACTGCACCGCGGTCAGCCCAACCTCAACTACGATTTCACGGATACCCTCGGATTCGAGGTCCACAAAAACTCCCACCTTCTCCACGCTCTCCGGCAACTTCTCCACAATCTCCCGCGCCGCCTCAACGCCGATGTTCCGCGGACTCTTCTCATAAAACACAAACCCCACTGCATCCGCCCCAGCATCAACAGCGGTCAGCGCATCTTCCAGATTTGTCATCCCACAAATCTTCACCCAAGTCATAGGCCAAGTTGTCTGCCACACGTAAAAATTGCTGCGCAAAGCTCACTATGCGCTCGGGACTCGCGACTCCGTACTCGCAACTAAAGCCCGCAACGCCTCTCCCGGCTTCTCCACCCGCATTAGCGATTCCCCAATCAAAAACGCCTGATACCCTGCCGCCCGCAGCCACGCGATGTCTTCTCCCGACCGAATCCCGCTCTCCGCCACCTTCACCACATTCTTCGGAAGTTGTCCCGCCAGCCGGAACGCCGTCTCCGCATCCACCTTAAAGGTCCGTAAATCCCGCGTATTTACCCCAATCAGATCGCATCCCGCATCCAAAGCCCGCTGCAACTCCGCTTCATCATGCACTTCGCACAAAACATCCAGCCCACGCGCTCCAGCACCGCGCGCCAATGTCACCAACTCACGCTGCGACAAGGCCGCCACAATCAACAACACGGCATCTGCCGAGTTCGCACGCGCCTCCAGCAACTGAAATTCGTCGACGATGAAATCTTTGCGCAGGCACGGAAGCTTCACCGCCGCCGAGGCTATTCGTAAATTTTCCAGTGACCCTTGGAAGAACTCGTGATCGGTCAGCACTGAAAGTGTTGCGGCTCCCGCCGATTCCAACTCCCGCGCTAACTCTTCTACATGAAACTCCTCTCGAATCAATCCCTTCGAGGGTGAAGCCTTCTTCAGCTCGGCGATAACGGCCACACCGGCTTGGCTCGTTTTCTCTAAAGATCGCCGAAACCCGCGCGGCACATGCCGTTCCGCCCTATGTTCAAGTCCGCGCAGATCAGGGGAACGCCTGGCCGCAGCAACTTTCGCACGCGTAGCGCTCACAATTTGATCAAGAGAAACAGGCATACTGAGTGCCTGAATTATACGGGAATCGATCGTTTACCACTCGCAACGGGCCGCCAGTCAGCATGTTCCACGGAAAGAAAGTACTTGCAACGCTTTGCTATCCAGATACACTATCTCCCTGAATTCAAACTGGTTCCCATTCGCCTTTCTGGAGAAAGACTTCCATGAATCTCTGCCGAAAGTTCCTGCTGTTTATTCTTTGTGTGTCACTGACTCAACTGACGATTGCGCAAACCCCAACTGAAACATCATCGGCTCTGCCCAAACTGGTTCGCTTCACCGGCACGGCGAAAGATCTCAATAGCAATCTCCTGACCGGCGTCGTAGGTATTACATTTGCCCTCTACTCTGAGCAAACCGGCGGTCCCGCGCTTTGGATTGAAACTCAGAATGTAACCGCCGACACCAACGGCCACTACACTGCTTTGTTGGGATCGACCAAGCCTAACGGTGTGCCCGCAGATATATTCACCTCCGAGCAGGCACATTGGGTAGGAGTTCAGATCTCAGGACAGGCCGAGCAGGCGCGCGTGCTGCTGGTTAGCACGCCTTATGCCTTCAAAGCCGGGGATGCCGAAACCGTCGGCGGACTTCCGCCTTCGGCCTTTATGCTGGCCCGCACATCGTCGAACAACCAGGTTGCGGCGAGCGCTCCGGTCACCAGCACGCCTGCAAAGACCACCTCGCAGCAAACCTCCGACGTGACCACCACGGGCGGTAAGGTCGGCTTTCTGCCCGTGTTCAGCGGCGCCTCGACAATTGTCGATTCCTCGGTGTTCCAAACAGGTTCGGGAAGTACCGTCAAAGTTGGCATCAACACCAACGCTCCCACCGCAACGCTCGACGTCAATGGCAGCCTGTTCTTGCCTAACACAAACACCGGCGGAACCCAGGGCGTCATCTCCATCGGCGCGCCTATCCTGCACAACTACGGCCCCGGGGCGGGCAGTTTTAACATTTTCCTGGGAATACAATCCGGGAATTTCTCGACCGCCGGCACCTACAACACGGGCACTGGTTACAACACCCTGCGCAACAACAACGGCTTCAGCAACACCGCCAATGGCGCGGATGCTCTGCTCTTGAACACCTCGGGCGGCTGGAATACCGGTACCGGTACCGAGTCGCTTTACAACAATACAATTGGGTATTACAACACCGCCGCCGGGAATGGCGCGCTCTACGGCAACACTTCGGGACAGTACAACACTGCCGCCGGAAACTTCGCCCTAGACGCCAACACGACCGGCAGCAACAATACGGCTCTGGGCGCCTATGCCGGGCCGGACTCCGCATCGACCAACCTGAGCAACTCCACCGCCATCGGCTCCAATGCTGTGGTCAGCGTTTCCAACGCGCTGGTTTTGGGAGCGACCACCGCTGGAAGTCCCGGAGCGAATCACGTCAATGTCGGCATCGGCACGGCTGTACCCGAGTCCACAATCGAGGCCTACGTGACCAACAACACCGGCCTCGGACCTACCTTCACTTTGACCAACGGTGGTATCGGCAGCAATGTTTCCAGCTCTCTCGATTTCAATACATTCCCTCCGAATTACGCCACAAACTACAACCCAACCGCCCGCATTCTAGCCACGGATGACGGACATTACGCCAGCAACCTGATCTTTTACTCGAATAAGCCAGATGCTCAAAACAATGGGCTCGTAACCAATATGACGGTCTTTTCCACCGGAAATGTTGACGTCACCGGAACGTTGACTGCCGGCGCAAAGAATTTCAAGATCGATCATCCCCTTGATCCCGCCAACGAATATCTCTTCCACGCTTCGGTCGAGTCCTCGGAGATGATGAACATTTATACTGGCAATGTCTCTACCAATAGCCAGGGCTTTGCGACGGTGCAACTGCCGGAATGGTTTGAGGCCCTCAACACTGACTTCCGTTATCAACTCACCGTAATGGGCCAGTTCGCCCAAGCCATCGTGAGCAGCAAAGTCGCTAACCATCAGTTCGGCATTCAAACAGACAAGCCAAACGTGGAGGTCTCCTGGCAGATCACCGGTGTCCGCCACGATGCCTACGCAAAAGCGTATCCGTTAGTCGTTGAGCAGCAGAAAGATGCGCATACGCGCGGCCACTACATTCATCCAGAACTGTATGGCCAACCAGCCTCGACCCATTCCCAAGCTCAGCAACTGGCTGTGCCGCCGGGCTTGAAAAGTACACACCCTCCAACCAATCCGGCAGCCTCGCACAAGTAGTATTATCGGCGAATAGAAAAAACGTGCCATGAAGTACGGGACTTCATGGCACGGCAACATTGCGGAGGATTAAGAACAAGCCCAGATTTTTCCGCGCGTCCCCAGCCAATCACTGACAAATATTCTCCAACTGTTTATACGGTTTGTCGGCATGCTCCGGATATTTGATCTGCTTCACCTGCATCCACTGATCCAGCAGCGTGCCCGCATCGTGCATGCCAGCATTAGGATCGCCCTCATATACCGCATCGCTTTCCGCTTCCTCCAGAGTCACCAGCTTGAATCCCTTTTTCTTCAGGAGATCGAGCGCGTCCGGGAGGATCGTGCTGCTAAAAGCTCCGAGATGCATCAGCAAAACATAGCTTATCTCCCGCCCATAAATCAGCTTCGCCTGCTCGCGGCCAAGATCAATGAACTCCGACGCCGTGCTTAAGTAACTCGTTTTCAGCCATTCAATCGACTTCGTATCGTTTTTCGCAGCACAACGCGCATACGCCGTGTTCCACAAGTAGTCTTCCCAATCGAGCGTCACCTGCGCAATGCGGTATCCATGTGCCTTCAAATACGCCCGCACTGCCCGTCGCTTCTCTACCGTTTCGCCTTCGTGCAAGTACGGATAGCGCAGCCAGTGCCAGTTATCCTTCGCTTGCAATAACTCCAGCACCGGTTCGTTCTCTTCAATATCCCGCTCAAAGGCCTCGGGAGAATTCTGCTCTAGATCCATGTGCGAATACGTATGATTTCCCACGGGCTCGGCCGCAACCCACAACTTCAACGCCTCCGCACCATCCATGTTTCCTTCTAGCCTCTTTGCATTAATGAATCCGTACACAGGAGGCATGTGCCGTTTTTTTAGGATTTCGAGGACATTCCTGGCAGTCTCTACGCGCGTCACTCCTGGCGGCAGCACGCCGTTGAGCGGGAGATCATCAAAAGTGACGGCGACCTTCTGGGTTAGACCACTCCCGCACAACGCTCCGAGTAGCAGGAAGACGAGAAGAGAGGCGCATGAAAATGCAGATCGCGCAGACTTGAGAGAGACTCCACCGAGATATTTCATCCCAAGAGTTTACTTCACGCGCTGCGGAAACAATAAGCGGCACGGGAGTCTTCGATGTTTTAGGGAGGCGCCCATCAAAGGCTAACGGAATAACTTCGAAGCACGATATCAGTCTAAAAAAATTGAGGCGCCATAAGAGAACATGGCGCCTCATCTTCAAAACGAAGAAAAAAACTTTCTAGCTTCCAGTTCCAGAGAGCAGAATTTTTTGCGGGCTGGTTGGATCAGTGTCCTTGACTGTGACATTCCCCGAGCGGCTGCCAGTGGTAGTCGGAGTGAAGGTCACAGTTACTGTGCATCCTTTACCAGCGGCCAGGCTCGTTCCGCAGTTGTTAGTTTGCGTGAAGTCGCCTGGGTCGGTTCCACCGACCGCAATACTGGAGAAGGTTATCGTGCCCGCGCTAACATTCTGCACGGTTACCTTCTTGGCTGCGCTGGACGTGCCCACTTTGATGCTGCCAAAGTTGACCGAGGCGGGTGAAAACTTCAATGGCGTGGCAGTTCCACTTAACGTAACAAGCTGCGAGCCCGCGCTATCTACTACAGTCAGCGTTCCTTTTTGTGCGCCATCACTGGTCGGATTGAAGGTTACTGAGATCGTGCAGGTTGCTCCAGCACCAAGGCTCGAGCCGCAAGTAGTGGCGCTCTTGGCGAACTCTCCGGTAGCGGTAATGCTCGTGATACTGAGAGAAGTGCTGCCAATGTTGGTGAGCGTAGCGGTTTGCGGGGCGCTCACCGAGCCGATGGGAACTAAGCTATAAGCCAAGGTGCTTGGCGATAGCGTGGCTGACACTGAAGCATAGACATCGATTTCCGTTTGCGTGCCCACGTAAACCCGGCCGTTGGCTACCAGCGGGACCTCGAACTTCGTGGCCAAGCCTGCCTGATCCCGCGTTCCCGCCGCAGCGCTGCTGTAAAGCTGCGATGCGACGTTGGTGGCGTCAAAAGCGAGCAAGATCAGAGGATCGGAACCGGGCAGGGTTGAAAGGCTCTGCTGGCGCTCGGCAATCCACAACACGCCGTTGGTATTACCGTTGCTCGAAACATACGGAGTGCCGCCGACGGGAAGCGTGCTGGGCGACATGGCCATCGGCGTGGTCGAAAGCTGACCGTTGGTCAGCGTGAATTGCTTCAGGAAGTCGCCCGAACCTCCCCAGGCGTCCACTCCGGCGGCATAGAAGTAATTGGCCGAAGGTCCGGCCCAGTAGGAAGTGTTGGACCAGTATCCATGCGGAGCGCCCTGAACTTCCTGGATTACCTGATCCTGAGTGGCGTCGTATTTGCCCATGTTGTCGCGGTCGACGACATAGATGGGAGCAGCATAGACGCCGCCCGACCAAAGATCGCAGGGAGTTCCGCCTTTGCCCGCGATGATGATCTCGTTGGGATTAGGTCCGCTTTGGGTAGGTATCAGCAACGGACCGGCCGACCCCAGATCAAGATCGTTGGCGAGGCGGCAGGCTTGATCCATCGGAGTGAAGTAATCTTCGATGGTGAGGCTGCCACTCAATTTCAACAACGTATCGCCGTAATCATCTTTGCTGCCCGTATTCGCATCGAAGGGAGCGTCATCTGTGGCGAAATAAATGTTGCCGAGTCCATCCGTTTGCAAACCCTCGCCGGTCATCCACACACCCGAAGCGTACGAGTTGGGCGAAAGCAACAGGACATAGAGCTGAGCCAATGTGGCGTTATATCCCATGAGCCAACCATGGGCAGATCCGCCGTATACAACATAGACCACTCCATTCATGAGTAGAATGCCGGGACGGTTTATATCGTGCTGCGGGACGAACGAGATTACTCCGCCTACGTTGCCCAAACCTTTGCCCGGCGCACTGGCCTGCACCACTACCGGACCACCGAACTTCTCGGCACCCGAGGTAATGTCCATAGCATGTATTCGGTGAAAGTAGGTTCCATTCTCCAGGGTCATCGCGTCGAAATACATTGTGCCGGAAACGGGATCGATGGCAGGCGTGCCGGTGATTCCGATGGTGGGATAAATATTGCAAGGGCCGACGACGGAGTAGCAGTTCGGCGCCGTAATACCGTTCGCGGGGTTGATCAGGCTCACATACCAGAGGGGCGCTGTCTGAAGACTATCGGCGTCGAAGGCGTAAATCCCGTCACTCTCGGTGACCACATACACTACGTTGTGTGTGCCTTGCCCCGGAATGCTGACGTTCGCCACATAAAGCGGCTGCGCAAAGATGGAGCCATCCACCGGATAGGAAAATACTTTGCTGAACTGGCTCGAGCCCACGTTCTGCGGAGTCAAAATAGTTTCGTTGGCATTGCTGGTCTGCCATGCGAATTGGCCTGCATATGCCTGAGCGCCAGCGAGCGAAGTTGCGAGGATTACAAACAATAGGCTCGCGAGGATAATACAAAGAATTCGGTTGCGCATCATCTAGAATTCCTCCAGTTCGCCTAACCTGAGACCATCCCTTAACAGGAAAAAGAGTTAGACGAACGTATTGCCGAAAAAATGTTGGCAACGGTTCGTGGGGGCGAGAATCGCTAAGACCGGAAGCGGCCGGGACTTAACGAATGACCTACGATAACCTCAGAACTTCAATCCTACCAGTTGTAGTTGTTAAAAACCTTTGACTCTATGCAAGGTCTTGCACGCCTCAAGATTATATTAATCACAAAGATTTTCGAGTCGACGGCAGATCACCGTCGACGATAAATCCGATGAAAAAATTCGAGGATTACAGCCGGGGAGCTGGCCAATGCGAATGAGTTTGTAAACGCTCAGCTATGTCAAGCATCTACTCGGGTCGTCTATAGACTCGGCCAAGTCTTTCAGGAACATGGCGGCCTGGGCTCCATCTGCGGCTCGATGATCACAAGAGAGAGTCAGCGTCATCATTGGACGAATGACAGGTTTGCCGTCGACGGCGACGACGCGATCGGCGATGCCGCCGACGGCGAGAATTGCCGCTTGCGGCGGAGTGATGATCGCGCTGAACTGGTCGACACGATACATACCCAGATTGCTGATGGTAAACGTGGCGTCGGCAATATCGGCTGGACGCAGCTTCCCGAACCGCGCTCGCTCGGCCACATCACGGCGTTGCCGGGCAATCTCGGCCAGGCTTGCCGTATGCGAGTGGGGAATCACGGCGGCGACTACGCCGTCATTTACCGCAATTGCCACGCCCATGTTCACGTAATCGTGAAGACGAATGCCTTCCGCGCTCCAACTTGAATTTAGCCGCGGATGCTTGAGAAGCACGCGAGAGGCAAGTGCAACCAACAAATCTGTGTGGGTGACGCGAACGCCGTGAGCGCGCTCGATCTCCGCTACTACCTTCTCTCGATACTCATTCAGCGCACTCGCATCGATCTCGCGTGTAACAAAAAAATGGGGAACAGTGGTCCAGCTCTGCGCGGTGCGTTCCGCCATCAGCCGGCCAAGCGTGCTGGGGATTTCCAGGTTGGCTGATTTCGCTGAAGTAGTATCGGATGTGGCCCGCATACTGGCAGCTTGCACGTCGGATGCGAGAATTTCACCGCCGGGGCCCGAACCGCGAAGAGTGGAGATGTCAACGCCCAGCTCTTTCGCCAGACGCCGCGCCTTCGGAGAGATTCTCGCGGCTGGCGTTACAGGTGTTTCGAAAACATTCGTTGCAACCGGAGATGTGTGCGTTTCGGTCTTGCCTCTCGCGGCGGGCGCGAGCGAATCATGATCTTCCGCGGGCGGCTTTTCCCCCGGTGCGACGATCCAGGCGATTGTTTTGCCCACAGGAATGTCCGATCCGACCGATCCGGTGATTCCCACAAGAATTCCGTCGGCGGGTGCTTCGACTTCCATCACCGCTTTGTCGGTTTCGATCTCAAGAAGCGGTTCGCCTTTGGTAACGCGCTCGCCTTCCTGTTTGCGCCAGGCAATAAGCCTGCCGGTCTCTTGCGCCATTTCGAGTGCGGGCATTACTACGCTGAAGGCCATAGGTTTCGGTCGGGAACGGATGCGCTGTGCGTTAGTCCGAAACTCCTACCCGCTCGGTTTTGGCGCTGGCCTCGATCATATCGAGGACGCGCGAACTTGCCGGAGCTTCGCTCTCTCGCGTCGTAGGCAAAGGTCCGTTGACCGTGTGATAGTGCGCCCCTGCCACCAGAAGTTCTTCCGCGGGAAAGCGCGTGATGACTTCATGGCCGGTCGGCGTGACCACAATTTCTTCTTCAATGCGCGCTGCGCTCCAGCCGTCGGTCGAAGGCCAGAAGGTTTCGAGAGCGAATACCATTCCGGGTTCAATCGTGACGGGATGATCGAACGAAACCAAGCGGCTGATCACCGGCTTCTCCCAAATGGCGAGGCCGATGCCGTGGCCGTACTGCAGGGCGAATGCGTCTTCTTCGTTCTTGAAACCGAAATCCTGCGCCTTGGGCCAAACTGCGGCAATCTCCGCCGTGGTGCGCCCGGGGCGCACGAGTTCGATAGCGGCGTCGAGGTAATCGCGGCAGCGCTTGTAGGCGTCAACCATCGCGTGCGAGGCGTAACCCACGGTGAAACAGCGGTAGTAACAAGTGCGGTATCCCATGTAGGAATGCAGAATGTCGTAGTAGACGGGATCGCCGGGGCGCAGCACGCGATCGGAAAAAACATGCGGGTGCGGATTGCAGCGCTCGCCGGAGATTGCATTCACCGCTTCGACATATTCCGAGCCTAGATCATAGAGAACTTTGCTGACGAGGCCGACGGCTTCATTCTCGCGCAGGCCGGGCTTCATGGCGCGGTAGAGTTCGTCGTACGCGGCATCGACCATCATCGCGGAGGTGTTAAGCAGGGAAATTTCATCCTGCGTCTTGATCACGCGGGCTTCCGACATGAGCGCCTGGCCATCGACTACCGTAATACCTTCGCGTTGCAGTGCGAACAGAACCGGCAGCTCAACGATATCGATGCCGACGGGTTCTTTGTGCAGGCCGCGTTTTTCGAGTTCGATGCGGATTTTCTTGGCGACAGCTTCAGCACGGCCCATCTCCGGAGTCATGGCGCCGCGGAGTACGGAAATTCCAGAAAACGAACGGCCATCCAACCACGGGCAGTTTTGCTGATGATGCTTGGCGGCGGAGCCGAAGTCCCAGAGAATCGGCTCGTCATTTTGCGGCAGCAGCGTGAAGCGATTGGCTTTGTCCTGCGCCCAGGTGCCGATGTGAGTGGAGGTAAGGTAGCGCACATTGTTCATGTCGAAGCACAATAGCGCGCCCATCTCGGATCTCGCCAGCAATGCCTTGGCTTTGGCCAGGCGCTCGCGTCGCAAGCGATCGAAGTCAATTCGGTTCTCCCAATCGACGGCCATGGTTCCGTGAGTTTTGAGTGCCATAAAATCAACTCCTAGCTTCTAGTTCTTAGCTGCCCGCTCGAACCTTAATCTTAAAGTTAGGCTGGCTTGCACATCGCCCGCGCCGCGTCGAATACCGTTTGCTCCGTCGGCACCGTCGCGTCTTCCAGCGGCGGAGAGAATGGGATCGGAACGTGCATTGCGCCCATTCTTTTTACCGGTGCATCCAAATCGTAGAATGCGCCTTCGGCGATCACGGCCGCGAGTTCTGAGGTCACGCCGTAGCGGCCGTAGCCTTCGTCGAGAACGATCACGCGCGAAGTTTTCTTCGCCGAGTCGATCAAAGTTCTTTCATCTAGTGGCCATGTAGTGCGCGGATCGACCACCTCGGCACTGATGCCTTCCTTCTCCAATAAGATCGCCGCGCCCAGCGCGATTTGCACCATGCTGCTGGTGGCGACCAGTGTGATGTCGTCGCCGGCGCGCTTCACGTCGGCCACGCCGAGTGGAATTGTGTAATCGTCCTCGGGAACCGGACCCTTCAACTTGTACATCATTTTGTCTTCGAAAAAGACCACAGGATTTTCGTCGCGAATCGCTGCTTTCAGCAGACCTTTAGCGTCATAAGGCGTCGAGGGTAGAACGACTTTCAGCCCCGGTACATGGCTAAACCAGGCGTGAAGAGACTGAGAGTGCTGCGCTGCCGAACGCCGTGTCGCGCCCAGCGTAGTGCGCATTACCATGGGAACCTTCCAGTGTCCGCCCGACATGTAATGCGCTTTGGCGGCTTGGTTCACCATTTGATCCATGGTCAGAGTAATGAAATCTCCAAACATGATGTCGACAACCGGACGCAAACCAGTCATGGCCGCGCCGACGGCGACCCCGGTGAATCCCGCCTCCGAAATCGGAGTATCGACTACGCGCTTGGCGCCAAACTCTTCCACCAACCCAGAGAGTACTTTGAACGGCGTGCCCGCCTCGGCGACATCTTCGCCGATGATGCAAACCGTAGGATCGCGCCGCATCTCTTCCGCCAGGGCTTCGCGCACGGCCTGAGCAAATGTGATTTCGCGCTCAGGCATAGACATGTTTCTCCACTTCATCGACATTCGGGTAAGGCGCGGCGATGGCAAACTTCACGGCAGACTCCATAATCACGCGCACTTCCGCTGTGATTCGATCAAGAGACGCAGCGTCAGAATAGCCAAGATCAATTAACCACTTGGCCAGTACGAGGATGGGATCGCGATCCGTTCTCCAAAGATGCTCTTCCTGTTTGGAGCGGTAGTATTCGCGATTGATGTCCCCGACGTGGTGGCCGCTGTAACGGTAAGTATCGCACTGCAAGAATGCCGGGCCGCCGGCGGAACGCGCTCGGCTCACTAACCGTGCCGCAACTTCATTGACGGCGCGCACATTCTGTCCATCGACGCTGGCGCCTTCAATGCCGAAGGCCGAGGCACGGCCGAGAATCGTGCCGGCCGTGGTTTCCTGATAGTGGGTGTACTCGTTGTACATATTATTTTCGCAAACGTAGATGACGGGCAGCTTCCACAGCTGTGCCAGATTCATCACTTCATAGAGCGATCCCTGGCCGAGCGCACCCTCTCCGAAGAAGCAGACCGCAACGCGATCGTTGCCCAGAGTTTTGGCGGCAAAAGCCGCGCCAGTGGCGATGCCCACGCTGCCGCCAACAATCGCGTTCGCGCCTAAGTTGCCGGTCGCCGGATCGGCGATATGCATGGATCCACCTT
Organism: uncultured Acidobacteriaceae bacterium; assembly: GCA_963818235.1. Taxonomy (GTDB): domain Bacteria; phylum Acidobacteriota; class Terriglobia; order Terriglobales; family Acidobacteriaceae; genus Sulfotelmatobacter. The sequence continues at coordinate 1,941,883 of CAWFRI010000001.1, read as the reverse complement.
TGCCCCGGCAATAGCCCGCTTCTTTCCCAAGCAGTTCGGCGAACATGCGGTCGGGGGACGCGCCCTTCGCCAAACAATGGCCGTGGCCGCGGTGGGTGCTGGTAATGTAATCGTCGATGCGCAGCGCCTCGCAGATTCCCACAGCAACGGCTTCTTCACCGCTATATAAGTGCGCGAGTCCGGGCATGAGCGCGCGAGTGTAGACCTCATTCACCTGTTCTTCAAAGAGACGGATGCTTACCATTTTGCGGTAGGCGCGAAGCCATTTATCTTTTTCGGTCAAAGTTCCGTCGGCAGCTCCGGGCCTGGAGGTAGTCGTGGTCATATTTTTTTGCCGCCCTCCGTGACTGGCGTCGATACTCCCGACATGGTGGCAAGGACGTCAAACATGCAGGCGAAGTCGTACTTGGTCCAACCCATGCCGCGCGCCGCGGTAAGAATTTCGTTACTCGCGGCGGTGGTTGGCAGAGGCACGTCGAGTTGACGGCCCAGATCCATGGCAAGGACCATATCCTTTTGCATCATGTTGACGTCGAACCAGGCTTCTTCCGGCTGCTGCAACACGAAGGGCCCACGGTACTGAATCATGGGGGACGCGATTGCGCTGTGAGTCAGTACGTCAACTGCCGTCTCGCGTGAGATGCCACTTTTTTCCGCCAGCAACACGCCTTCGGAAAATGCCAACATCTGGACCGCGAGGCTCAAATTCACGGCAATCTTCATGGAGAGCGCAAGACCGTTGCCGCCGACGTGCGTTACTTTCGGTCCGATGTCTAGCAGCAGCGGTTTTATTTTGTCGAAAGTCTCACGGCACCCCCCAACCATTACCGACAATTTTCCTTCCTGCAAAGTAATCACGCTGCCCGAGACGGGAGAGTCGACCATGTCCGCGCCTTTTTCGCGAACCTTCGCGGCCAGCGCCCGGCTGACGCTTGGACTCACCGTGCTCATGTCGATGAAAACTTTGTCCGCACTCAAGCCCGCGAGCATTCCATCCGGACCTTCCGTGATGGCAGCGATGGCGGCGGAGTTGGTAACCATGGCAAAAGTAAAATCGGACGCACTGGCCACTGCGCGGGGCGAGTCCGCCCACTGCATTCCTTTTTCAACCAACCACTGCGCCTTGGCACGCGTGCGGTTATAGCCCGTCACGCTATGCCCTTTGCTGAGCAGACGGTTGACCATCTGGCTGCCCATCACTCCCAAACCTATAAAACCGAGTTTCGCCATACTGCCTCGAACCTCCGTACTAAATCCAAACTTCAATCCGAACTTGTTGCGGAACTGCGCCGCCAATGCTGAACTACGAAGACACTTTCAAAACCGGTGGTACGTGTCTGGCGCGTGACGATGGAATGCCAGCCGGTGCCTTCGAATCTTCACGCACCTGTTCCAGATGCGAACGCATTGCGCTGCGGGCCATTTCTGGATCGTGCTTCTCCACGGCATCAAGAATACGTTTGTGATGGATTTGTCCGCGCTGCGGCCCGCCTTCTACGTTGAAGATCTTTATCCGTTGCTCGCGCAGCAGGCCAACAATGGAATCAATCAGGGAAAGAATCAGAGGGTTGGCAGCGGCTTCCGCCAGCGCCAAATGAAAATCCAGATCGGCTTCGATGTAGGCTTCGGGATCGCGCTGTGCACGATCCATCACCGCTACGGCCTCGCGCATGGCCACAACTTCGGACTCCTGCACGCGAGCCGCGGCAAGCGCGGCGATACCCGGCTCCAGGATCAAGCGCAGTTCCGCCAGATGCGGCGACCCTTCCTGCTGGCCAACCTTCACCATCAGGTCAAAGGACTGCCGCGCCGCCTGCGTGGTTCCATCGGTGATGAATGTTCCTTTGCCGGAATACGCTTCGACTAAACCTTTTTCGCGAAGTGTCTTCACCGCTTCGCGCACAGCGGTGCGGCTCACGCCCAAACGCTGCGCCAGCTCGCGCTCCGCTGGAAGTTGGTCGCCAGGTTTTAGCGTTCCTTTCAATACCGATTCTTCGATCTGCTGGACAATCTGCTCGTACAACCTAGAAGTTCTGACAACTTTGTACACTGAGTTTTCTCCCGCACTAGCCAGTTGGGGGAAACTGGCGATGGTCCGGCTACTATACCGCAGGTCCATTGCGCGCGGCGGGTTTTCTGGCTCGTCGATTATGGGAGAAACCATTTTTGGTCTTTAGGTATAGTGGTATGACCACGTAGAATAACTATCTTCTACCTCAAACGCAAGCACGATTTCGGAAATTATGATTTCTTAATGCTTTACAGTCTTCAATCTGCTTGTTGCGACCCTGACAAATCAGGTCCCCAAAGGGCGGCCCCGGGGCGAATTTCCTTGACAGTGCCGTTCCAGCGATGGTATGGCTGTCGGACCAGCAATTCGGAGGGTTCAATGCAATTCCGACGCAGCGCCCTGTTCGCGGGTCAACTTGTCTCCGGCACCTTCCTCGTCTTCTTCATGGTTTGCGCCACCTGTTTGACCGGACTGGGGCAATCCACTGCTGGCCGCGTGTTGGGCAGCGTATCCGACCCGAGCGGAGCCGCCGTGGTGGGCGCAACCGTGGTTGTGACTGATGTGCAACGCGATACTTCGCGAACCCTCACGACCGACGAAGCCGGAACCTATGTGGCTTCCGACCTCGCTCCGGGTAACTACAAGATTCATGTCGAGGCCAGGGGCTTTAAATCGGTAGAACGACCGAATATCGTGATCGAAGTTGCCACCGATGTACGCGCCGATTTCGCACTTCAGCCCGGCCAGGTTTCCGAGACGATCGTGGTGAATGAAGATGTTCCCCTGCTCAATACAACCTCTTCAACGTTGGGCGGTACCTTGAGCAATCAGGAAATCAACGATCTTCCACTCAATGGCCGCAACTATGAGAACCTGCTACAGCTGCGGCCAGGCGTAATGCGTTATCCCGGCGGCGGATTTTCCACCACCAGCGCGAATGGTCTTCGTGCGGAAGATAACGCTTACTTCGTAGAAGGTCTATTTAACAGCGAACCCTACTCCGGACAGGCGATTATTAACGGAGCGGGAATCGCGGGCGACTCAGCGACCATTCTGCCTATCGATTCGATTCAGGAATTCAATGTGCAGCAAAACCCGCCGGCGGAGTACGGTTGGAAGCCGGGAGCGGTTATCAACGTCGGTTTGAAGTCCGGTACAAACCACATCCATGGAAGCGCGTTTGGGTTTGGCCGCGATGGCGTGATGGATGCGCGCAACTACTTCAATGCAACCCCTGCCGCAAAATTACCCCGCACGCTGGAGCAATTCGGCGGCAGCTTGGGCGGCCCAATCATTAAGGATAAAGCGTTTTTCTTCGGCGCTTATGAAGGCCAGCGCTACAACGTCGGCAACGATTACGGTGGAGTGACCAGCCCCTTCATGGTTCCGGCTGGCGCCTCGAACGGAACCTGCGCCTTCGGGTTTGCGGGAGATTGCGCCGATAGCATTCCTGACGTGATCGCCGACCTGCAACTGGGTGGCGTTCCAATCAGCGCCGCCAGTCAATCGATTTCGGGCTGCGCCGTCACGGGAGTCTCGGTGGCATGCAACGGCAAAGGTTTTCCGACCAACAACACTACCAGCATCGGGATTACGAACGGCTTCAACAATGTGGTCCATGTCAACAATCTGATCACCAAAGTGGATTACCGATTCAGCGAACGTCACAGCATTAGCGGCATGTACTTTTTCGGCAACAACTCCGGAACGGTGGAAGACTTTCCGGAATTGCAGTCACAGTGGCTGTCTAACATTCACACGCGGGCCCAGGTTGTCGGCGGGAGCTGGATTTGGACTCCCGGCAATCGGTGGGTGAATGAGGCACGGTTTGGCTATAACCGTCTGTACCAGCCAACTTTGCCAGGTGACATTAATACGCCAGCTTCTGCTTACGGACTGGATACCGGCGTAAGCGGGCCTGAGACAGGCGGACTGCCGCGCATCGGTTTCGGCGGTTACTTTACCACGCTCGGTGGTTTCAAGTGGCCGAAGTTTCAGGGGCCGGATTCCATTACGCAGTTTGTGGATCACCTTTCCTATACCGCCGGGAAACATGCTCTGAAGTTCGGCGGCGAGTTGCACCGCAACGACGTTAGGAACGCCGCTTACGGCAATGCCCGAGGCAGTATTAATTTTCTCGGTGGCGTTTTGAGCCCGAACCCCGGGCCGGCCGGTTCAAGTCCGCTGGAAGATTTTTTTGCCGGCCTGCCTTTCAAGTCGACGGTCGAAGTTGGAAACCCGACGCTGCAACTGCACAACTGGGCTTACGGAGCGTTTTTCCAGGACGATTGGCGGGCGACGAAGAATCTGACGGTGAATTTCGGACTGCGCTACGAATTCAGTTCCGTCGTTCAGGAAGCTCACGATCTGCTCGGCAACTTCGATCCTAACTTGGGTATGGTGCAGGTAGGACATCAGATTAGTAGTCTGTATAACCCCGATCATACGAATTTTGGTCCGCGGCTGGGCTTTGCATGGGATATTGGCGGGAACGGCAAAAGCGTATTGCGCGGCGGCGGCGGGCTGATCTATGAAACCGTGAACTGGCAATCCTTCATCGCTTTTAACAATGCCTTTGGTCCGGGCAGCGTTCCCACGGGCGCTCCCATCGATCCGGCAGGAGATACGTCCGGCGGCACAATTACGACCGGCAACGTCACGGTGAAGAACTTCTTGAGCGGAACTACCTGGGACCCTGCCAATGGGCCGCTCTACGGAGGCAGCACGATCAATTGCTTCAACAGTCCGTGTCCCATCATGGCGGTGGACCGCAACCTTACCACGCCCTATGTATGGAACTACACATTGAATTTGCAGCACGCATTCACTCCGAACCTCTCTCTCGAAGTCGCGTACGTGGGCAATCATGGATCGAATCTGACCGGCATTCGGGATATTAATCAGCCGCCGGTGGGCTCGGGCTGGCCAGCGGCGAACATCGCGCTATGCACCGCGAATCTTGTGGGCGGGCAATACGACACCGGCGACACCCTGATGCTTCCCACTGACCCCTGTCAGGTCGCGCCCGAAGTCGGGCCTTTCAACGCGAAGTTCGGTTACCTGGCCAACATCTTTCAGATGGGGAACGTCTACCGCTCAAACTACAACGGACTGCAAGCTACGCTGAATGCGCGCAATTATCACGGGCTCAGCATGGTTGCGGGCTACACCTATTCGCACGCGCTCGACGATGTGGGCGCGAATTGGGACTTCGGTTACGGCTCCGGACTGCCACAGAATGCCCACAACCCCGCCGCGGAATACGCCAGCAGCGATTTCGATATTCGCCAGCGGCTGACGGTTTCCTTCACCTACGCCGTTCCGGGCCGCAAAGGCTACGGTCAAGCACTTGAGGGCTGGGAACTCAACTCGATCGTCACACTGGAAACTCCCCAACCTTGGGGGCCAATGGATGAGGGGACCGACGCAGCTGGGGTTGGGCCGTTGCCGGTGAGTCCGCCCGCGAACAGCCCGATTCGCTGGAGCTTCTACGGCAAGACCTCTGATTTCAAGGCGCAGAAGGGAGTTGGGCTTCCGTATTTTGGTGGCAACAACAGCCCCAGCGATCCGAGCAGTAATTCTACCTGCAACGCGAAGGCTCTCACCGTGGATGGGGGAAGTCCCGGTGCATCCACGGAATCCCTCGCGTTCTTTGGCTGTTACGCCAACGGAAGTTCCGTGATGCTTCCTCCGCCGCTCGGCCAGTTCGGAAACATGGGCCGGAATATGTTCCAGGACGACGGCTTCAAGAATCTCGATTTCTCCGTGGCCAAGAATTTCCATTTCGGCGAAAGCATACGGCTGCAATTCCGCGCTGAATTCTTCAACATCCTCAACCATCCTAACTTCGCCAACCCGTATGGCGGACAGAATGGTTTCGGTTTGAACGATCCTTCGGTGCGGCCGTTCGGCTGCGCTTGCGCCACGCCGGACGTAGCGGCGGCCAATCCTGTGATTGGTTCGGGCGGGAGCAGGGCGGTGCAGTTGGGCGGAAAGTTCATTTTCTAGCCACGATCAAAAACAGAATTTCGGGCCGGGCGCAATTCCGTCCGGCCTTTTTTCATAACCCGCTTGCGCGGCGAGAAAAAAAGAAAAGGGCCAAGCTATGAAAATAGAAAAACAGTTTTGTTGCGCAGCTTTGGGGTTCGCACTCTTAGCAGTTGTCTCGGTTAACGTTGTCGCTCAACAGAAAGAGGAGCGTCGCGAGCGCACGATCGATGAAATAAGAGTCGAAGCAATTCACCGTGCCGAAGTGGGCCAATATCCGTTGATCGGGCTCGATCCGGGGGACGTGAAAGAAGCGTTCGAGAGCATCCACACCAGCGACAAGGACGAATGGGCCGCGGGATTTATGCACGTGGCCGATCGCTACTTCAACGAGGCCAAATCTCTAGACAATTCCGATCCCACGAAAGCAAATGCCGATTACATCCGCGCCTGGCGGCTCTACTCGTTCGGACGCTGGCCGATTCCAGCGTCTCCGGGCAAGCAGCGTTCGTATGAAAAAGCTATCGAAGCGTTTCTGGATCATGCCAAGTTCTTCGATCCGCCCCTGGAAGTTGTGCGTATTCCTTTCGAAGGAAAAGAAATCATCGGCTATCTGCGCTTGCCGAAAAATGCGAAGGGGCCGGTACCGCTGGTAATTGCGGTGAACGGCCTCGACAGCCGCAAGGAGGATCTGGCCGAGAGTTTCGGCGCAATCCTTCCTTTCGGAATCGGCTACCTGGCCGTCGATGGTCCCGGCACCGGGCAAAATCCGATCAAAGTGAGTGAAACTGCGGATCGCGTGCTTTCGAAAGTGATCGATTACGCGCAATCGCGGCCGGAGATCGACAAGAACCGCATCGCGATGCACGGAGTAAGTTGGGGCGCCTATTGGGCCACGAAGATGGCGATTGTTGAGCGGGCCCGGTTGCGCGGTTGCAGCGCCCAGTCTCCGCCGGTAGATAAGTTCTTTCAAAAAGATTTTCTGATGAACTCGCTGCTTGGCAATCGCGAATATCTGTTCGATCAGGTGCCCGCCCTGATGAATATTCTGGAAGGCGTACACACGCTCGACGAACTGGCAGAGTATCTGCCCAAAATGTCACTCGTGCATCAGGGATTGCTGGGCAAGCCCATGGCTCCCATGCTCATTCTCGCTGGTGTTCTCGACACCCAGGTCCCGATCGACGATGAATATCTCTTGTTGAGCAAAGGGGATGTTCCGAAAGAGGCCTGGATTAATCCAAAAGGAGGCCATCTTGGGCGGCAGGTAGGAGTGTGGCCAGATCCTCTTATCTTCAAACAGGTCATTATTCCGTGGCTGGTGAAAACGCTGGAAGCTCCGGCGAATTAGAAACTCCGCCAGCCGCGACCATGCCCGTTCCAATTGAAACTTCAGAGTTCGACGCCGCATCCCTGGAGAAACGCAGCAAGCCGTTCTACGCGTCGCTCTGGGTGCAGGTTCTCATTGCCATGGTGATTGCAGTCGCGCTGGGCGTTCTAAGTCCGGCCAATGCCGTTGCTATGAAACCCTTCGGCGATGCCTTCATCCGCATGATCACCATGATCATCACAGTACTTATTTTCTGCACCGTAGTGACGGGCATCGCAGGCATGCAGAATCTAAAAAAAGTTGGGCGTGTCGGCGGAAAGGCTCTGCTTTACTTCGAAATTGTTTCTACCATCGCTCTGGTGGTCGGTCTGATCGTGGGTAATGTGGTTCATCCAGGAAGCGGATTCAATGTGAATCCCGCTTCGCTCGATGCCAAGGCTGTTGCCGATTACGCTGGGCAGGCCAAGGCGCAAGGCGTCACCGAATTTCTCATGCACATCGTTCCCACTACAGTGACCGATGCATTTGCCAAAGGCGACATTTTGCAGGTGGTATTTGTCTCGATCCTGTTTGGCTTTGGATTATCTTCGGCCGGCCCGCGCGCGAAGCCGATTGTGGCGATCCTCGAATCACTGACCCAAGTTGTCTTCCGGGTGGTGAATATCCTTATGCTCTTCGCGCCCATTGGCGCATTCGGAGCGATGGCCTTCACCATCGGCAAGTATGGGTTCGCGTCGCTCGGACCGCTGGTCAAGTTGATCGCCACTTTTTGGCTGACGTCGATTTTCTTCGTGCTCATCGTCCTCGGCGCAATCACCTGGGCAGCCGGTTTCAGCATTGTGAGGTTCCTTCTGCACATAAAGGAAGAAATCCTGCTTGTATTGGCTACGAGTTCTTCCGAAACCGCAATCCCAACCTTGATGGAGAAGCTTGAAAAGCTGGGCTGCTCACGCTCTTTGGTCGGTTTGGTTGTACCCACCGGCTACACCTTCAACACGGATGGCAGCGGTCTCTATATGACATTGGCGGCGCTGTTCGTGGCGCAGGCCACAAACACGCACCTCACATTGCTGGAGCAGATGACCATTCTATCGGTCGCTACATTGACCTCAAAAGGCGCCAGCGGCGTCCAGGGAGCATCATTCATCGCGCTGGTTGCGACCTTGTCGGTAATTCCGACAATTCCGGTGGCGGGGATGGCGCTGATCCTCGGCATCGACCGCTTCATGAGCATGTTCCGAGGACTGGTCAACATGATCGGCAACGGCGTGGCCACGCTGATTGTGGCGCGGTGGGAGAATGAACTGGACCGGGAAACGCTGAGAGGAAGGCTGGCGTGAGGTTTCGCACAAACGGCGAACGCGGAGGGCTCAAGTGGTCGCGCCGGAAGCCCTTTTTGTGGCAATGAGAGTTCTTCGCCCAAAATAGGCACAAAGAACGAACAGCCATATTACAACAGCTAACTGCATTGAAGCCGAGGTGCGGAGGGGGTACTCAGCTATGAGCCCAAGCACCGCCCTCGCCATTCTTGGGCCTTGCTCCCGGCAAGCGATGTTTGAGCTGGGGCAGAAACATACGCAATTCCACCAAATCCCAGAAAACCGCAGATCAGCGTAGCAAGTGTAAATAGAAGACTGGCACCGGTCGGGTGACGGGTATCGAGAGCATGTTTGCTCATATGCCTGTCAATGGACAATCCGATTAGGAACCAGAACAGAGCGATTCCTAATATTCGGTCTCCGTCGTAACTGAGGGCTGCGTTCAGGGCAGATGGCATCGGTATAGGAACCAAGCGCCCAAAGTAAAAGCCCGGACCGCCGATAACGGCGTTGAGGACTCGGGCTGGAACTTCCCAACCAGTCCCTCTTTTCCAAAGCATGTACTGTTGTCGTTTCGCAACAATCATCAAATATGCTGACAACACCGTCATGCTCACCGGAAGTACGATTCGCCAGCGCACGTCTGTGGCCCTCCGGAGAATGGCTCCTACTTGCTAGGGCGTCAAACCAGCCTCAAGTGCTAACGCGGCGCACAAGCCAGCAGCCCACATCTAGATTAGACACCGGTACGTCGGCGACAGGATAGCTCTCTTCGGTAATTACGAGGACCGTGGCGGTCGGAATTGTCGCAGTTCAAGATAGATCTCCATCTCGCCGGCAACTGCCGGCCCGTGCATTTATCATGGATTTCTATTACGACTGGAATCTCTATGACTGGAAAAACTGCACTCGTAACCGGAGCCAACGGCGGCCTCGGAACTCACGTCACGAAAGCCTTGCTGGACAGTGGCTTCACGGTCGTCGGCCTCGCACCACGAATCCAGCAGTCTGATTTCGATCACTCGAATTTCATCGCGCTTCCCGCAGCGCTCATCAGCCTGGACACGGCGAAGAAAGCCGTCGACACCGTGATCGCGCGTTGTGACAGGATCGACGTGCTGGCCCATCTGGTCGGCGGCTTTACTGGCGGGCAGACTGTCGCAGAAACAGACGACGCTACCTGGCAAAGCATGTTCGAAGCGAATCTGAACAGCGCGTTTCACATCCTGCGGGCGGTGATTCCTGAAATGCGCAAGGCCGGAGGAGGCCGCATCATCGCCATTGGAAGCCGGCAGGCCGAAGAACCCGCGCCCACAATCGGCGCTTACAGCGCCTCGAAGGCGGCGCTGGTATCGCTTATGAAGACAGTCGCGCTGGAAAACAAAGACGCGGGCATTGCCGCGAATGTGATCCTGCCTGGAACCATGGACACTCCTGCCAACCGAAAAGATATGCCGGGCGCGGATGTCTCCACATGGGTACAGCCCGCCTCCGTAGCCAGCCTGATCGTGTGGCTCGCTGGGGATGCCGGAAAAGACGTAACCGGTGCGGCGATTCCCGTGTATGGGCGGGGTCTTTAGCGACCGCGTCCCATTCTGGTAACTACAGTAACTACCCTACTTGCACAATTTCCATTGCACTTTAACATTCGTGAAATATCTTTCCAGTAACCTATTTGCAGGAGATCGCTGACATGGGTTCGCCCCGCGCTTCGAAATCGTTGCCGTTGCAGGTGGCTGCCGTCTGCTTCCGCAGGCGCAGAACGGCAGTCGAGTTTCTGCTGGTGAATACGAATGGCGGAAATAAGTGGACCTTTCCCAAAGGCTCTACCGACGCACGGTTGTCACACAGCCAAGCTGCCGAGCGGGAAGCCGCGGAAGAAGCTGGCGCACTGGGAACGATTGAGCCGCGCCACTTTCACCTTTACATCCATTCCAAGGGCGTCTTCTGGCAGCCGGGTGGCGTGCAGGAATTTGTGGTCAAAGCCTTCTTGATGGAAGTCCATCAGTTGCGACCTGCGGATGAGCCGATGCGTCATCCCACATGGTTCAGTCCAGAAGAGGCCCGGCAAAAGTTGGCCAAAGGCCGCGAAGTGAAATACGCGCACGAACTGGAGGCCGTGATCGATCGCGCGCTCGAACGCATTCAGTTCCACAGTGCTTTGTGGGGCAAGTATCCGGAGAGCCGCAACGGACGCGCCGTAGCGCACTCGTAACCGCCTCCAGGTCAGCCTTCCCCGGAGCAAGAGTGTAGGATGTTTCCCATATGCCTCGGCGTCTGCAGGCTCCTCCAAAGAAATTGCCGATTGATCTGACAGTGGTTGACACCACTGACGGCGGATGCTCGTTGCGGTCGAGACGATCGTAGAAACCAAGGAGACCACAAATTTGCTTCTCGGAATAATTTTAGAGCAAAGTATCGACGATGAAAGGTTTCGCATGCGAAAGGTCAGCGTGATAGTGGATGCAGGCGAAGCCCATGATCCTGACAAGTGCCCAAGTCTGCTCGGTCGGATTGGGAAGTGGATTGAAGCAACCCAGGGTGACGGCTTCCTCGACTTAACTCAACCATCCGGCTAAGGCCACTTTGTGAGACGATGAATCGATCCCATGATTCAGCTTTCTGGCGCCGGAAAACGTTTCGGCCACAAACTTCTTTTTGAACATACCGACTGGCTGATCACGCCCCGCGACCGCGTTGGCCTGGTCGGTGCGAACGGCACCGGCAAATCTACGCTGATGAAGGTTCTCGCGGGGCTGGATACTCTCGACTACGGCTCGCTAATTATCGCCAAAGGCACCACTGCCGGATATCTGCCGCAAGATGGTCTCTCGCTTTCCGGACGCACGGTATTTGCGGAGTGCATGGGAGTGTTCAGCGAATTGCACGCGATGGAGCGGGAACTGGAAACCCTCACCCACCAAATCTCCGAACTCGACCACACCAGCCCGGAATACGCCGACGTGGCCGACCGCTATCACAGTCTGGAACACGAGTTCCGCACCCGAGACGGCTATTCGATTGAAGCCGAAGTTGGGCGCGTTTTGATGGGCCTGGGTTTTCGAAAAGAAGACTGGGAACGGCAGACGGAGGAATTTTCCGGCGGCTGGCAGATGCGGCTGGCTTTGGCGAAACTGCTGCTGCAAAAGCCGAACCTGTTGCTGCTCGACGAGCCGACCAACCATCTGGATCTGGAAGCCCGCAACTGGCTAGAAGAATATTTGCACGACTATCCGTATGCCCTCGTTCTTATTTCGCACGACCGTTATTTTCTTGATGTGGTGGTAAATAAAATTGCGGAAATCTGGAACAAACGCTTCTGGTTTTACGTGGGCAATTACGATAAGTTTCTGGCGCAGAAGACGCAGCGTAACGAGCAGTTGCAAGCCGCTTACAAGAATCAGCGCGACCGGATTGAGCAGCTCGAAATATTCATCAACCGCTTCCGCTACCAGGCCACGAAGGCCAAGCAGGTGCAGAGCCGGATAAAGGAACTCGAAAAAATCGAGCGCATCGAGGTTCCGCCGGAAGAAAAGACAATTCACTTCTCGTTCCCACAGCCCAAGCCAAGCGGACGCATCGTAGCTGAGTTCGAAAACGTGGCTAAGATTTACCCCGCGAAAACTTCCGGCTCCGCCTCTGGCTCAACAACAAAGAGCGGCGAAAAGGAAGTCTTCCGCGAAGTCAACTTCCTGATCGAGAAGGGCGACCGCATCGCGCTGGTTGGGGTGAACGGGGCCGGCAAGTCGACCCTCATTAAACTGCTGGCAGGAACGGAACCCCCTACCCTCGGAGAATTCCGCCTCGGCCACAACGTTGAGGCCGATTACTTTGCGCAGGATCAATACAAAGAACTGGATGCGGACGCGCGCATGATTGACGATCTGGGCGCGGCTTCTCCGCGGTCCACGCAGACAGAACTCCGCAGCCTGCTCGGCTGTTTTTTATTTTCGGAAGACGATGTGTTCAAGAAGATCGGAGTTCTCTCGGGTGGCGAGCGCGGCCGCTATGCGCTGCTGCGTTTACTGTTGCATCCGGCAAACTTTCTTCTGCTCGATGAGCCCACGAACCATCTCGACTTGCGTGCGAAGGACGTTCTGCTCGAAGCGCTGATGGAGTATTCGGGCACGGTCGTCTTCGTCTCCCACGACCGTTATTTCATCGACAACCTAGCAACGAGAGTGTTCGAAATTGGCGATGGAAAAGTTGAAGTCTACCCCGGCAACTATGAAGACTATCTCTGGCGGAAACAGGGAGGAAACGCCAAGCAGGAAGAAACCATTCGCCAACAGTTGAAAGTAGTCGAAGCTGCGCCGCCGGCGCCTCCGAATGGAAATCATCCGCACGTCGAAACCGCGCCCGCCAAGGCAAAGCGGCTGAATCCGATCAAGCGGAAGAAGATCGAAGATCGCATCCGTGTACTCGAAGGCGAAATCAGCCGCGCTGAAACCGTGATCGCGCAGTGTGAGACGGCTCTCCAGGACTTCGTCAGCGCCGATGAGAGCCAGCGACAGTCTCAGGAACTTGATCGCCAAAAAGCAGCGCATTCCGGCTTTATCAAAGAGTGGGAAGATCTCAGCCAATCTCTTCAAGAGGCCGACTAGAAGTCAACCCGCTGCCCAAACGTACACTCTCTTCCGTAATCTGAGAGATTACTTACTTATGTGCGATAGTCGGATTGGCCAAAGGGAACGAACCAGCCGGAGGCCTCAAAATCCCAGAGGACCCGCACCGGTCGGCGCCGCCAGAGCCTGCCCAGAGCTTGGCGAAGGGACGCGCCGCTGCGGGAGAAGGAAGATCGCATGTTGCAGTCGTCAGAGAATTCGTACGGCGTAAGGTCCACTTCGCCAGCCTCCAACCCTAACTCCTACAACCCAGTCAAAACCACAACTGCACCGATCGAACAAGCCACAATCGGACGATCGCTTGTTATCAAAGGTGAAATCAGCGGCTCGGAAGCGCTTTACATCGATGGCCGCATCGAGGGCAAGATCACGTTGACCGACAACCGCGTCACCATCGGCCGCAACGGTACTGTGCAGGCCGACATCAACGCCCGCGAAGTAGTAGTCATGGGAAAAGTCACCGGCAACATCGAGTGCAGCGACCGCGTAGACATTCGCAGTGAAGGCGTGGTGAACGGCAACGTATCCACCACCCGGATCAGTGTGGAAGACGGCGCCGTACTCAAGGGCGGCATTCAGGTAAAGAGCGGCGAACAGAAGCAGCAAAGCCAGCCACAGGCTCAGGCCAAAGCTGCGGAAGCACCCAAGCCCGCGGCTGCAGAACCGCCAAAGGCCATGGCAGCAACTGCCGGCGCCTAACTGCAAAATACACGCGCTGAGAAAAGATACAACGGTAAAAAGGGCCACGCTTGCGCATGGCCCTTTCTCATTTCTCGGAACTGTTGCCGATGCTTTACGAATCGTCTCGTGCCCCAAGCCTACGATCTTACTTTTTCTCCTTAGGCTTGAGATCCAGAGCAGCCGAGTTCATGCAGTAGCGCAGCCCGGTCGGAGCCGGACCATCCTCGAATACGTGCCCTAGATGAGCCCCACAATGGGCGCAACGGGCTTCGGTGCGGACCATTCCATAGCTTTTATCCTTGTGCTCTTCGACTTTACCCTGCTCCGCCGGTTGAAAGAAACTCGGCCATCCCGTGCCTGAATCGAATTTCGTCGAGGAATCGAACAACGGCTCTCCGCAACAAACGCAGTGATAAGTTCCGGCATCTTTAGTTTTCCAGTACTTGCCGGTAAAGGCTGGCTCCGTTCCCGCCTCTCTGGTTACATGATACTGCTCCGGGGTAAGCTGCTGTTTCCACTCTAATTCGTTTTTAGCGACCTTTTCTGCCATGAATATAAGCTCCTGACTTCCTAAAAATGTCTTCCACAATTTTAGCCAAAGTTAGTGGCCAGTGATCCCTGATCACTGCTTCATCAGATGTTCCACGGCCCAGAAAAGTGGCATCTAGCACTTTTCCACAAGTGCCCTGTGACATCCGTCACAAACGCTTGGTGATATCCAACCTTGCCCCTAACCGCTTTCGGAGGCAAATATAGCGAAACGTCTGCGAGTCCCTCCGGCCCGGCATCGCCTCTCAAGAGGTGCCGGGCCTTTTAGTTATTCCGGGATTTTCTCCCCGATCTGGCTGTAGTCGGCCCGGAAGAATAGAAGCGGGGTTCCGGGGCGTACCACCACCTCTTCCACTTCCGTAATAAAAATAGTGTGATCTCCAGCCTCGTGCGCCCACTGCAACCGGCATTCCAGATACGTCAAGGCTCCATGGAGTAGAGGCGTACCGTGCGCGGTGCGGTCAAAGCTGGCCGGTGGCTGTTTCCCAATCTGCTGCTCTGCAGTCTGAGCATAGAATTGCGAAACCGCCCGCTGGCCCTCGGCCAGAATATTGACCCCAAAGCGTTTTTTCGCATGTAGGTGAGCATGAGTGCGGGCCGCATGGTCCACGCAAACCAGCACCAGCGGTGGATCGAGCGACACCGAAGCGAATGCGTTGGCCGTCATACCGTGCACTTGGCCGTCCAGATCCACAGTAATGATCGTAACCCCGGTGGCAAAAGATCCCATCGCTTTTCGGAACTCGGATGGATTGAGGGCCATTTTGTACCTGGATTTCTGCTCCGACTGCCTACATTAGCACGGCTGTGGCCCGCTGAGTTTGGTGAGTGCAATGGCTGTTCCCGCCAGTTATACTGCTCCTCAGCAATTTCCATTCTGCCTATTCGGGATGCATCGGACATGATTTTGATGACAGAGGCCTGCCTTGGACAATTCGACTCAGTTTGGGATGGACAATTGTTCTCGCTCTGTGCTGTGCGGGTACTCTGTTCATACCCTTAGGGCTTTACTTGGCTTATTGGGTGCGGACCAAGCAGGGACGTAGCGGCGCATTTTGGTGTTACCTAATCTTCACTGCGATTTTGGTTTTGGCGTTGTTGGTTCCGGACGAACTTCTTCGACACCTATCTCCTGTGGCGAGCGTCGTACTTGTCGTCGTTTCGGCGGGTTTTCTTCTCTTGCTTGTGGTGGCTCCGCTGGTTCTTCGGGCTGAAATCAGGTCGATCTACCGGTGCTCATGGGGGATGGACCTCCCGATAAACCCGTTCCTGACCGTCCTATTTTCGTCTGTGTATCTGAACTACAGCGTACCGGATCTTCCGGTTCCACCCGCAACTACAACCGCCTCGCAAGATTCCAGACCCGCCTCGACCGTGCGCTAACATTGTTATTGAAATATCACGACTACACCAACTACAAATCGCCGTGTGGAAGATTGCAGTTAGATGGCTATAACTGAACCCGAAACAGGTGGGAGATGAATCCTAACGACGCGGCGCTAAAGTACCGGCGTGTTCTCTAGATCGGCCGGAATTGCCGATAGATTGAGAGTTGGCAAACTGATTTCCCATGTCCATTAAACTGCTGCCGGCTTCAGTGAACCCGGTCCCGTCGCAGCCGCCCGATGCGTCGACCAGCCTTGTGCCTCTGACTCAGAGAGCGATCGCAACGCAGTCCAGCCAGATTAGCCTTGTTCCCTCCGCCGACGCTTTCTCTTGGTCGTCTTCGACGCGCCGGACTGAGGCGAATTTTATCTACGGAACGCCCGTGGAGGATTCCCAAAGCGATGAGGCCGGACACTCGGCTTGGGAGTATGTCTCCGGATTGGCCTGGAGCCATTCTCTCGAAAGCACGGCAGTCGCCCATTACCTTTCCTATGCGGCCATCCCCGCCGCCTGGAGAGGGTGGCTCATTGATCTATACGCTTAGTGGTGAGGAGATTTCTATCCCGGAGATTCGCT
Organism: uncultured Acidobacteriaceae bacterium; assembly: GCA_963818235.1. Lineage (GTDB taxonomy): Bacteria > Acidobacteriota > Terriglobia > Terriglobales > Acidobacteriaceae > Sulfotelmatobacter. Next base: position 1,925,419 of record CAWFRI010000001.1, on the reverse strand, counting down.
GGTTAGCAACGTGAATCCTCGTAACGCACTTGTCGATCTAACTAAGGGTTTTGAGTGTAAACGCGAGGCGTAATGAAGAAGGTTCATGGCTTCAGCTAGGCCGTCAACAGTTAGGCGGTCTCTCTCTTTGGAGACAGCGAGGATATGATGTTGTTGAAAGCTCCCGTGAGATTCTCGAGGTATTTAGTGCCTTTTTCCGATTGAAAGAAAGCATTTTGAGCGTCCCAATTGCCTAAGCCTTCTGCTCCGTGTATTGCAGTCGCTATCGTTCCCATAAACGCACGGAATCTATCGAGATTCATTCTTGAAACAATGTGTTGGCGATCTGCGGTCAACCTCGCAGCCATATCCATAACAAAATGCATCCTCGCGACCTGGGGCGGATGTGAGCGATTGTAGACTTCGACCTCATGCATGATGGCTGGCGGACGCAGGTAAAAGTAAGAACCAACAGACAGAACGAAGGCTGCGAAGAAGGTTAGGTCTTGGAGTTCGCGTGGGGCCGACTGAAGACCAAAGAAGTTTGCGCTCTGCTGGCGACTGGGGTCATGCAACATACCGTTGAGGATCATCCACGTGGCGTATGAGTCAGCGTCAACCTCTTGGGCCTGAAACTCAATACTGCCTTGTCTCTCGTTCCCGATCTCGTCCGCAAACATTGAATCCAAGTGCCCATGAATGATGTGTGTAAACTCGTGCCATATGACAAAGTTAAGCTGAACACTTTGGCAAAGACGGACAATGTGAATCCGTTTCGCGGGTTCTGAAATCCCAGCTAGAAAACCCTTGCAAACGTACTCTGAATCGGCGAGCTGGATGCAGGTTTTTAAAAGTTTAACAACCAATCCAAAAGTAATCCCAATAAAAGAAATTTCCTCATATCGAAATGCCATCGCATTAACGTCAGCCGAGTCAATAAAATCCAAGTGGATCGGTCGGTACGGTACTTCTCCAGGCCTTTCCGGGGTGTCGCGAAGCTTCAGTTGAAACCCTTCTTGAACAGCGACTAGGATGTCTCGCATTTCTGGATGTTTTGAGAGGAGATCTATGTCTAAATCTAACCTACCTTTGTAAGACTTACGCAGAGCGAGGGGGAGGCAATTCCGGATATAACGATCAAAAAGGACTTCCGGAGGAGCGGGCATTCAACAACTTTAGCACCGATTAACCCACCGACGGGTGAGCCCGCTGTTTCTCCTGAGCCTCCGAATGTGCTCCTCGGTATTTAGACCCCATAACGAAGACTCGCACGGACCGAACGGCTTAGCACGACCAGAGCGACTGACTTTGGTCCATCTTGTGTAGCCTGCAATTATAGAGTCTGGCTGGCGTAACATCACCCTTACACTCGTCGATCCCTGCCAGAGCCATCAGCCATCCGCCGCTGATGTATGATTCGATTCATCCGCACCTCGTCGAAGCGAACATTGTGACGCCAACTGTCCTCAGAACGGCCGAGCCGGTACAAACTCAATCGTGTGCGGGGGAGTTGTCTGATCTGCGGCCCGGTTCGCCCATCTCGCGCGATGCGGCTCTGCGTCTGATCCGCTGCAGTGACGACGATCTTCCGTGGTTGCTCGCTGCTGCCCGCACCGCCAAAGAAAACTTCAAGCTTGGTGTCATTACTTACTCGCGAAAAGTCTTCCTGCCGCTGACAAACCTGTGCCGCGATTACTGTGGCTACTGCACCTTCCGCCGCGATCCCGGACAACCGGGTGCGCATACCATGCCCCCCGAAGAAGTTCTTTCAGTCGCGCGAGCCGGCGAAAAACTCGGCTGTACCGAGGCGTTGTTTAGCCTGGGCGACAAACCGGAACTACTTTTTCCCGAGATGCGCGACACCCTGCGCCATCTCGGCTATAAATCGACTTTGCATTACTTGGAAGCCATGTGCGAACTGGTGTTGCGCGAAACCAGTTTGTTGCCGCACCCGAATCCCGGTCTGCTGAGTGCGGAATGGATTTCTCGTCTCGCCGCCGTCTCCCCAAGCATGGGACTGATGCTTGAAACCGTTAATCCGGCGCTTCTCAACCCCGGCGCAGCCCATGACAATGCTCCCGATAAATTGCCGGCCAAGCGTTTGAGGACCATTGAAGAGGCCGGAAAACAAGGAGTCCCCTTCACCACCGGCGTCTTGATCGGAATCGGCGAAACGGTCGAAGACCGAGTGGATACATTGCTCGCCATTCGCGATTTGCATGAACGCTACGGCCACATCCAGGAAGTGATCGTCCAGAACTTTCGCGCCAAGCCCGGTATTCCCATGGCGAATGCGCCCGAGCCCAGCCCGGCAGAGATGCTTCGCACCGTGGCAGTAGCTCGTTTGTTAATGCCCAGAGTCAATATCCAGGCACCTCCCAACCTCAACGCGCCGTATTATGAAGACTTGCTGGATGCTGGCATCAACGATTGGGGAGGGATTTCGCCTCTGACTCCCGACTACATCAATCCGGAGAAGCCCTGGCCGCACCTTGAGCAACTACGTTTGCGGACGGAGAGCAAGGGATTCCAATTGCGCCAGCGCTTGCCTGTCTACCCAGAATTCTTAACCACCATTATGTCAAAACCAGGATTGCTGGCGGAGAAACTTAAAAAATCCTGCGACACCCATGGTCTCGCCAGAGAAAAGGTGGCCGCATGATTTGCGTGCTCACCGGCGGCACGGGCGGCGCAAAGTTCGTCGATGGTCTGCGGCAAGTGATCCCGCCGGAAGAGATCACGCTCGTCGTAAATACCGGCGACGATTTGTTGTGGTGGGGACTCTACGTCTCCCCGGACATCGATTCCATCACCTATGTTCTCTCCGGCCTGCTCAGCCGTGAGCGGGGCTGGGGCGTGAAAGGCGATACTTTTCTTTGCCTGCAAGCCATGGGGCAGCTTGGCGAGCCGATATGGTTTCACACCGGCGATCGCGATCTCGCGGTGCATCTGTTGCGGTCGCGACTATTGGCTGAAGGTAAGACGCTTTCCGAAGCCACCTCGACGATTTGCGATAAGCTTGCCGTCAAGGCCCGCATTTTACCGATGAGCAATTCGCGGGTTGAAACGCGCGTCGATACTCCTTCCGGTGAGTTGAGTTTCGAAGAATATTTTGTGCAGCGCTGGTATCAGGATCCCGTGAACTCGGTACGTTTTGCGGGAGCTTCGGATGCCGAACCTGCGCCCGGGGTGATCGAGGCCATCGTTTCTGCCGATGCTGTGCTCATCGCGCCAAGCAATCCCATCACCAGCATTGGCCCAATATTGGCGGTGCCGGGGATTCGCGAGGCGCTGGTTCGCGCACGTGGCAAAGTAGCTGCCATCAGTCCGATTGTCGGGAACGCGCCGGTCGCTGGTCCTGCGGGTATTCTGATGACGGCGCAGGGATTGCCATGCTCGATCGCGGGCGTAGCCAAGGCGTATGAAGATTTCCTCGACCTGTTGATTTGCGATACACGCGATGCTCGGGCCGCGGAAGCGCTTCGCGGAAACGGTTTGCGAGTGCAGTGCACACAAACTCTCATGCGGACCTTCGAAGACAAGGCCAGTCTTGCTCGAACCGTTCTTTCCCTGACAACTCAGGTCTCGGTTTCCGGCGAGCGTGTTTCCAATAAATCCTCAGCCCCTGCCACAGTCGATCAGCCGTGATTCTCATTCCCGTAAAGAATCTTTCGGCAGCCAAGCAGCGGCTCGCCACCGTGCTGGATCAACCATCGCGCACAGAATTGGCTCAAACCATGCTGCTTGATGTTGTGACTGCTCTCGCAGCATGGCCGCAACGTCCACCATGTACGCTTGTCACCGGCGATCCGTTCGGGATGGACCTTGCCCGTCGGTATGATTTCGAAATTATTCCCGATCCCGCGAACCCCGGCGAAACGGGCGCGATTGAGATGGCCACGCGTCTCTGCGTCGAGCGCGGAGTCGAAAGCACTCTGGTTATCCCCGCCGACATTCCACTCGTTCAAGCCAGCGAACTCGAGGAGATGATCACTCAAGCTCCCCTCGAAGGCACAGTGCTGGCGCCTGCCGCCGACGGATGCGGAACCAACGCCGCATTTCGCCGTCCAGCGAATTTGTTTCCTCTGCGCTTCGGGAACGATAGCTTTAAGCCTCATCTGGCTGCCGCCCAAGGCACGGGTAAGCCGTGCATCGTGCTGCGATTACCCAACCTTGCAGTCGACGTCGATAATCCCGAGGACTTGCAGCAGCTTCTTGCCCATCCCGGCGAAACCCGCACCCAGCGCCTTATTCGAAAATGGATAGCCGATGGCCGCCTGCTTGCCACAGGCGCGGAGGCCATGTGAGGCCGTCTCATCATGCCACCAACAAAACGACGTTAAACCGTCGCACCAACGGCGATCAGTTACACCTTGAGCTGCGTCTGATTGCCATCCCTCTCGCGGAAGATATTCACCCTGGCGATTCCCTGGCGGAAAAATTATTGCAGTCCCTGAAGCGCCACCATCTTGCATTGGCCGCCAAAGACATTCTCGTTGTTAAACACAAAATCGTTTCCAAAGCGGAAGGCCGCATCGTCGCTCTTGACACCGTAAAACCATCTGCCGCCTCAATCTCGTGGGCAAGGAAATACAAACTCGATGCTCGCATCATCGAGCTCGCCTTGCGCGAAAGCCACGCCGTGATCCGCCGCAAAAATGGCATACTCATCACCGAAACCCACCATGGCTTCATCTGCGCCAACAGCGGCGTAGACGTTTCCAACGTCGATGGCGGCCGCCACGCGATCCTTCTGCCCAAGGATCCCGACCGATCCGCCCGTCAACTTCACCGCGAACTCAAGAAGCACACTAAACTTGCAATCCCGGTTCTGATTACCGACACATTTGGCCGCCCTTGGCGCGAAGGCCTGGTCGATTTCTGCATTGGTATCGCGGGAATGAAAACATCGCGCGACGATCGTGGAACCCGTGATCCGCATGGCTACACTCTGCACGCCAGCGTGGAGGCCGTGGCTGACGAATTGGCTGCGGCCGCTGGCTTGGTCTGTGGCAAAGTCAACCGCACGCCGGCATGCATCATTCGCGGATTTCCCTATGAATCGGCTCTGGGGCTTACGCGCGATCTCCTGCGTCCCCCAGCCAACGATTTGTTCCGCTAGCTCTCGCCAAACAGGAGCCTCCAGGAGTAATTTGGAATATCAGCACTCGGAGAAACCCGTGCCGCGTCACCTTTCAACATCGGAGTTGGAAAACTTTCCTGCGCTCGACTGGTTCAACATTGCTCCGGCGCTCACTCCAACCGTGCGCTCCTCACTGGAGCGCATTCTCGAAGCGCAAAACGGAAACGCCATCACTCAAGAAGAGGCATATACCCTGGCCCACGCCGAAAGCGACGATCTGCTCGGGCTGCTCGCCGCCGCTAACCTCCTGCGCGCCGAACTCTCCGGCAACCTCGTCACCTACATCGTGAACCGGAATATAAATTTCACGAATATCTGTTTTGTGGGATGCAAGTTCTGCGCCTTCAGCCGCGGACCGCGTGAGTCCGACACTTATTTTCTAGAGCCCGAGAAGGTTGCGCAAAAAGCTGTCGAAGCCTGGCAGCTCGGCGCAAGAGAAGTCTGCATTCAAGGTGGACTGCCGCACGGACTGCCTTCATTTTATTATCGCGACATCTTGCGCGCCGTGAAGAATGCGGTGCCCGGAATGCACATCCACGCCTTCTCGCCCATGGAAATTGTTTACGGCGTAGAACTCACCGGTATGAAACTGGCGGATTATCTTTCCATGCTGCGCGATAACGGCCTCGATACGCTGCCCGGCACCGCCGCAGAGATTCTCGATGACGAGATTCGTCACATTCTTTCCGCCAACAAGCTCTCGACTGCGCAGTGGATCGAGGTGATCCGCACGGCTCACCGCCTTGGTATTCGCTCTACCTCGACCATGATGTACGGTCACACGGAAACTCCGGAACATTGGGTCCGCCAGATGTACCTATTGCGTGAAATCCAGGACGAAGCTGGAGGGTTCACCGAATTCGTTCCGCTCGGATTTGTTCATCAAAACACGCTGCTTTTTCAGCAAGGCCTCTCGCGAACCGGACCCACTCTTGCGGAACATCTGAAAGTGCATGCGCTGTCGCGCCTGCTGCTGGCTGGATCAATTAATAACATCCAGGTTTCGTGGGTGAAGTTAAACCGGAAGCTATCGCAATTCTGCCTGCACGCGGGCGCCAACGATTACGGCGGCACTCTAATGGAAGAAAACATTTCGCGCGAAGCTGGCGCCACGGCAGGCCAGTACACGAGTCCGGAAGACTTTCAGTCGCTGATTCTCGAAGCAGGCCGAATTCCCGCCGAGCGCAACACCACCTACACGCGGATCAAAATCAAGCTGCCGCTGGAAGAGCTCACTACGGAAGAAACACTGGAGCCGGAATTTGCCTGATTCCCGGCCTATTTCTATTCTCGGCGGAACCGGACCGGCGGGCATGGGCCTCGCACTACGCTGGGCGCGTGCTGGCGAGGCAGTGATTATCGGATCCCGCGACACGCGGCGGGCGCAAGAGACTGCGGAAAAAATTAAGACGAATGTCGGCAAAGACGCTCGTGTTTCCGGTATGGAAAATAGCGCAGCTTGTGCAGCCGCGGATATTCTGGTTCTCACCGTTCCTTTCGAAGGTCAGGCTGCTCTACTAAAACAAATCAAGCCCGCGATTCGGCCGGGTAGCATTCTGATCGATGCTACGGTTGCCCTCGCTGCCGGAGTCGGCGGACGCGCCTCGCGCACGCTCGGGGTCTGGCAAGGCTCGGCTGCACAACAGGCCGCCGAACTTGTTCCCAAGGGAGTCAGCGTGGCAGCGGCCTTCCACAACTTATCCGCCGAACTTCTGAATGGAGTCGAAAAGATTGATTGCGATGTGATCGTTTGCAGTGACGACCCGAACGCGACTCAACTCACGCGCACGCTCGCGGCGAAGATTCCCGGAGTACGCGCCCTCGACGGCGGAAAGCTGGAAAATGCCCGCGTCCTCGAACAGATCACGGCGCTACTAATCGGCCTAAATATCCGCCATAGAGGCCACGGAGGCATCCGCATCACCGGATTGCCGCCGCAAGCCTACGAGTAATCCCTCATCAACTTTTAAAACGAGTACTTCAGCGAGAACTGAATCAGACGCGGCGTGCCGAGGGTGGGATTTTCCGACCTCCCGAACAAATCAGGATCGTTTAACGCTGAGTTTAATCCTCTAATGCTTGCGCGCTCATCTCAGCGGGCTCCCCTCCGGCCGCCGCCTGGGCCATAATCAAACGCCGTGCTTCCACGCGAATTTTGGGCAGTTGAAACCGGAACCAGAGCGCACCGGCGACTGACGCAGCGCCGCCAATGGACACAGTGAGCTGCGCGCCGAGCCGGTCGGCCAGCATGCCGCCCAGCAACGCTCCAATGGGAGCCATGCCCATGAACATCATGGAATACACTGCCATCACTCTACCCCGCAACGCGTCCGGCACCATCACTTGAATCAATGTGTTCGAACAAGCCATTTGCAACATCATGCAGTAGCCAACCGGCAACAGCAGGGCCACGGAAACCCAAAAGTTGTGGGAGATGGCAAACACAACCAGGCTCGCTCCAAAACCGGCGCAGCACAATGCCACCCAGCGCCCCAGACCTTTCACTCCTTCGCGGAAAGCGAGAGTAAGCGCCCCTAATAAAGCTCCCACTCCAGTCGCGCCCATCAGGATGCCCAATCCTCTCGCGCCGCCGTGCAAAATCTTGTCGGCAAAAATTGGCATCAACACCACGTAAGGCATTCCGACCAAACTCACCAACCCCAAAAGCATTAGCAGAGCGCGGATCGGCGCAGTGCGGTTGACGAAACGGAAGCCCTCCATAATATGCTCCAGCGGCGACGCCATCACCGCCTTTGCCGGGCTATGCACCTTCATCAAAAACAAACCGATAATTACGGCGATGTAGCTCACGGCGTTGCCGAAGAAACACCAGCCTTCACCAATCCTTGCCACCAGAATTCCCGCGATCGCAGGACCGAGCACGCGTGCGCCGTTGAACATGGAAGAATTGAGGGCGATCGCATTCATCAGGTCTTCTTTGCCAACCATATCCACTAGAAAGGATTGCCGCCCTGGAATATCGAATGCGTTCACCACTCCGAGCAAACTGGCCAGCACAAAGATGTGCCAGACCTGAACTCTATGGGATAGCGTCAGCACCGCAAGCATGAAGGCCAACAACATTGACGCGATTTGAGTGGAGATCACAATTTGGCGGCGGTTGATGCGATCGGCTGTCATCCCGCCGAGTGGCGCAAACAAGAAAACCGGAATCTGACTGGCGAATCCCACCGAACCCAGCAGCAGGGCCGAGCCGGTCAGCCTATATACCAGCCACGATTGGGCCACGCTCTGCATCCAGGTACCGATCAGGGAGATAAGTTGTCCACTGAAGAAGAGTTGGAAATTGCGATGCCGCAACGCGCGCCCGGCCACCTGCCAGCGCGACCCTCGCGCTGAGCTATCTCCTCCGCTCACTGCCGTATTCGCCTCTACTGCTTTCAATTCAGACACGTTGGGTTCTTTGGATGACAGCAATTTATCCCTAGGATCAATATAACTTGAACGCTCTTTAACCTCCGCACGATCCAGATTTCAACCAGGAGCGTTCGCAGCGCGCGAAATAACTCTGATTTGAACGCCGAAGCGGCAGCCCCAGACTGCTTCTACGCATCGAATTTTTGGCTTTGCAGACCGGCCAGACTGCGCTACAGTGACAGTTGCTTTTCCCCCGGCGATTCCCTAAGGAAGGGTAACCACCATGACGACTCCCTCGGTTGGCGTTGAACGTCGAATCGGGCAGCGTTTCGCCTATAATTTGCCGGTCTCTTTGCGCGACATTTCAACTTCATCCGAAGGATTGGGATTCACTCAGGATCTCAGCTCCCGCGGAGTGTTCTTATTCACCGACATGGCAGTGAGCGAGAACGCGGAAGTTGAGCTGACGTTAAGAATGCCCTCCGAGATCACTCTGGGCGAAAGCATGCGGGTGCGCTGCCGCGGCCACGTTCTGAGAGTAGTAAAATCCTCGGAATTGAACTCGAATCCGGCCAGGGGAACTGAGCCCAAGTCGGCGGAAACCAAAGTCGGGGTAGCCGTTTGCTTGAAAGGCTACGAGTATCTTCCTGACGACGATAACAATTCCACTGACTTCCGGAGAATCTCAGCCCTGCACAATGCAGGCGAAACAGAGCGTATCGTAACCCCACTGCCTGGTGTCCCGCGGGCTACAGCTCGCTAGCTTACCCTTTGAGTTTCAGAAAATCCCTTCCGAACCGGGTATTCCAAGATTTTTTGAGTTGAAACTTCTCAGGCCTGTTGTAGCAACGTGATTTTGTCACCCTAACGGCAACATGAAAATGTCACCCTGGCGAAGCCAGGGTGTGTTGCAGGCGGGTGTCGCCGTAGTAGAGCGAGACGCGCCCATCGAGCGCTTGATAGACGTGGACTTTGGCACCGGCAAAGCTGAAGCGTTGGCCTTGCTGCGGGATCTGGAAGCGCTGGCCGTCCCACTGCACGATGTTGTCGTTGCTGACCACGCGCGGATGAACGAAGCAGCAGATACGGTCGAGATGTTCCGGAGCCGGACGCCATGCGGTTTGCATTTCACGCGGACGGCGGGCGAAGCGGCGGTTGTAGTCGGCGAGGAACACGCGCAGCACGGCGTTGGCGGATTCGAGATCGCAAGCCTGAGCCAGACGAAGCTCGCTGCACAAGCGATCCTGAAGCACGCCCCAGAGGCGTTCGACGCGGCCTTTTGCTTGCGGACTGCGAGCGGCGATGAAGGTGATACCGAGTTGCTCGAGGGCGCGGCCGAACTGGGTGGGCTGACGTTTGCCGGCGAGTTCTTCTTCGACCGACCAGGAGTCGTCGTTGCGCACGAAGATGCCGCTGTGATCGCCGTAAAAGGCCAGGGGCGTGCCGTGGCGACGCAACATCTGGCGGAGCAGGGCGAGATAACCGGCGGCCGTTTCGGAGGGGAAAAACTGCGCGGCCAAGATTTTACCGGTAGCGTCATCTTGCAAGCCGAGCGCGGTGAGGCGCGGGCCGCGGCCTTCCAGCCAGTCGTGGGGAGAGCCATCCAGTTGCACCAGTTCGCCTTCGCGGGCGCTTCGCAGACGGCGCTGGCGATGCGCGGGAGCACGGCGTTTGCGGGGCGATCCCAGACCGGCTTGGCGCAGCAGACGGCGCAGCGTTTCGCGGCTCAAGGAGAAGCCCTCGACCTCGCAAAGTTTTTCGCAGAAGTGGTGATCGTTGAAGCCGGCATAGGTGGTGCGTGCCAGGTGAACGATGTCTCGGCGAACCCGGGTGGGCAGGCGGCGGGGACTGGGCCGTCCGCGGTTGGCGTGCGCCATGTTTCCCTTCGCCAAGCTGGAAATCACGCTCACTCGTTGCAATTCCTTCTGACTCAACGCGTATGTCCTTCCTCTCATGGAGTGACATTTTCACGTTGCTGTTAGGGGGTGACAGAATTATGGAGCTAAAACATGAAACTTCTCAGGCCTGTTGTAGCAACGTGATTTTGTCACCCTAACGGCAACATGAAAATGTCACCCTGGCGAAGCCAGGGTGTGTTGCAGGCGGGTGTCGCCGTAGTAGAGCGAGACGCGCCCATCGAGCGCTTGATAGACGTGGACTTTGGCACCGGCAAAGCTGAAGCGTTGGCCTTGCTGCGGGATCTGGAAGCGCTGGCCGTCCCACTGCACGATGTTGTCGTTGCTGACCACGCGCGGATGAACGAAGCAGCAGATACGGTCGAGATGTTCCGGAGCCGGACGCCATGCGGTTTGCATTTCACGCGGACGGCGGGCGAAGCGGCGGTTGTAGTCGGCGAGGAACACGCGCAGCACGGCGTTGGCGGATTCGAGATCGCAAGCCTGAGCCAGACGAAGCTCGCTGCACAAGCGATCCTGAAGCACGCCCCAGAGGCGTTCGACGCGGCCTTTTGCTTGCGGACTGCGAGCGGCGATGAAGGTGATACCGAGTTGCTCGAGGGCGCGGCCGAACTGGGTGGGCTGACGTTTGCCGGCGAGTTCTTCTTCGACCGACCAGGAGTCGTCGTTGCGCACGAAGATGCCGCTGTGATCGCCGTAAAAGGCCAGGGGCGTGCCGTGGCGACGCAACATCTGGCGGAGCAGGGCGAGATAACCGGCGGCCGTTTCGGAGGGGAAAAACTGCGCGGCCAAGATTTTACCGGTAGCGTCATCTTGCAAGCCGAGCGCGGTGAGGCGCGGGCCGCGGCCTTCCAGCCAGTCGTGGGGAGAGCCATCCAGTTGCACCAGTTCGCCTTCGCGGGCGCTTCGCAGACGGCGCTGGCGATGCGCGGGAGCACGGCGTTTGCGGGGCGATCCCAGACCGGCTTGGCGCAGCAGACGGCGCAGCGTTTCGCGGCTCAAGGAGAAGCCCTCGACCTCGCAAAGTTTTTCGCAGAGGTGGTGATCGTTGAAGCCGGCATAGGTGGTGCGTGCCAGGTGAACGATGTCTCGGCGAACCCGGGTGGGCAGGCGGCGGGGACTGGGCCGTCCGCGGTTGGCGTGCGCCAGAGCCGCCTCCCCGTGCTCGCGCATGCGTTTCTTAAGACGTTTGACTTGCCGTTCGCTGAGCGAGAGCAGTGCGGCGGCTCTGGCGCACGCCATGTTTCCCTTCGCCAAGCTGGAAATCACGCTCACTCGTTGCAATTCCTTCTGACTCAACGCGTATGTCCTTCCTCTCATGGAGTGACATTTTCACGTTGCTGTTAGGGGGTGACAGAATTATGGAGCTAAAACATGAAACTTCTCAGGCCTTTTCAATCTCATCTCCTTGGCTTAGAATGCCATCACTAGTGCGGGTTGTTGGGGGAGTCGTATTGAGCGCCTGGTTTTAATCCTCTGTTGCGTAGTGGAACCACTGCTCTTCCCTCTGCCCCACCGACGTAGAAGTTTGCCTCCAGCCAGTTACCTAGGTCACTTGGCGAGGAGTACTTTCTCTTTTTAACATGCAAACACCAAGAGAAATCAGCGAGAACCGCGCCATGCATGGGATCGCCGTAGCCCTCCTGACCGAAAACCGCGAGCACATATCGGAATTGCAACGGCGTGTAGAGGCTACGCGTCTGGCGCATACCGTGTTCAGCAATGTCGGCTTTCCCGCTGGACCCACGGACCCCATCCTGCGCCAAATTCAGGATTTGCGCGCCGAAGTTGTCGTCATCGACATCTCTTCAGAAAATCCTCAGCCTGCTATCCGGGCTATCGAAGTAATCCAGTCCAATACCCTGCAACTGGCTATCTTTGCCAACGGCTCGATGCAACAACCCACCGCAATTGTGGCGAGCATGCGCGCCGGGGCGGGAGAATACCTGGATGAGAGCGCCGGATCCGAAGCGCTTCTTGAGGCGCTCACTCGTTTCAGTTCCAACCGCACCCGCACCCGCGGAGGAGCGGGCAAAGCGCGCATCTTTACTTTTATCAGCGCCAAAGGCGGCGCGGGGGCCACTACCGCGGCGGTCAATACCGCGGTTGCGCTGCAACAAGCTCACGGGAATGTGGTTCTTGTGGACTTTGCCCCGGTTGGTCATGCCCAGCTTCATTTGAACCTTCGACCCAGCTTTGGCGTGCCCGACGCGCTGCAAAACCTGCATCGCCTGGACGCATCTTTGCTCGAAGGGCTAATGACGACTTCAAAGAACGGTCTGCACCTTCTCGCCGGACCGCAGCAGCCTTATCCATCGGTCCCCACTCCAGCCGAACTGGCTCGCCTCTTCGATCTATTGGCGAATCATTATCGCTACGTAGTTGTAGATGCTTCCAGCCGTCTCGACTCCACCACGCGGCTGCTTTCTGACTTGTCGAATGCGGTGCTCATGGTCGCTCAAACTGACGTGGTCTCGCTGTGGAGCGCGGGCCGCATTCATGCATTCCTGGAAGAGGGTGCAGGCCGCAACCGGCTGCGCATGATTTTGAATCGCTATAAAAAAATTCCCGGCTTTACCGACGAAGACGTTGAAAGTTCGACGCGCTGCAAGGTCCTGTGGAAAATTCCCAATGCATTTCAGGCGGTCTCTCCCGCCATCGATCACGGTTCACCAGTCGTTCTACAGGATGGACAAGAAGTAAGCCGCTCTTTCCATGCGCTGGCTGCGGCTTTGGCCGACGCCTCACCGACTGCCGAAGGCGGCCTTGATCTCGTCTACGCTGAGGAAAAGAACAGCAGCAAGAAGAAATCGCCCGGCCGTTTGGTGGTTAGCCCTGCCCGCGCCGGACAGTAGCCAGCAGCAGTACCAGACAAAGATCACATTCTCCCTGGATACCCTTGTGGGTATTCCATGCTGCTGTTCGTCTCGCCTGCTTGCATCGTAAGATAGAACGATGCGCGAAATGCCGGGCCCAGTGCTGGAAGACACCGAATCACCGCCTCTGGAATTGCACCTTTTGGTCGTGCCTGAACCATGGTCTCGCATTTTCACGCAGAATCTTCGCGACTTGTTCCGCCCGAGCGGAACTCCGTTCCGTCTTCATTCTTCTCCCGCGCCTTTCTGGGCAGATGTCTTCGTCGAGCGCAAACTTCCTTGGCGGCGGTTTCTCGAGTCTGGCGGTTATCACATTATCGCGATCGCGCTGATTTGGGCTGGATCTCGATTTCTGGTCTTGCAGCCACACGTTACACCTCTTCCAACCTTCACGCGGGCAGACGTGGTTTACTACACGCCATCGGAATATTTGCCGCCGCTGGACACACGCCATTCGCATTCGACTCACGCGCGGAAAGCTGATCCGGAATTTTCTGTGCAGCCAATCATTTCCGTGCCTCCCGAAGCCGACAACCGTTTGCAAACCGTCGTCACGCCGCCCAAAGTGCGGTTGCGGCAGGAGGTTGCTTTGCCGAACACTGTGGCTTGGACGGACACACCGCGAATGCCGGTTGCTCCCGCGCCGCTGGTGCCGGCTTCGGAGATCTCGCGGCTGGCGCCAAACATGGAGCGCTCCGTGATTGCGCCGCCTCCGGCGCTGAATGCAGATTCCCACCGGCGAGTGGGCGAGATTGAGGTTGGGCACAGCGCGGTGATTGCTCCGGCTCCGCAGCTTGCACTGGATGAGCAGCATGCGACGCTTGGACGTTCCTCCGCTTTGCGGGGACATGCGCCGCAAGTGGTTGCTCCTCCGCCTGTTGTGGGAATGCAGAGAGGGTCGCGTTCCGCAGGGATGATTGCGCTCAGCTTGCATCCTGCGGTTGGCGCTCCGCCTGCGGCGGTTGCGGGGAATCGGCGAGGCAGCTTTGCGGCTACTTCTGCGGGACATCGCGGAGCTTCGGGTGAAGCAGGTGCGGCTGCGACTTCCAGCAAGGATGGAAGTGTAGCGGGCACGAAGAGCAGCGGGAATTTGCCTTCGGGACTTTATGTCGGGAAGAGCGAGAGCGCGAATTCGGTGAATTCCAACTCGGTTAATCCCAGGCTGATTGCGGGTTTGCGCGCTCCGCGGTTGCAGACTCCGCAAGCGGAGAGCGGGAGCAAAATCTCGGAAGCAGAACGAGCTGTGTTTGGCGGACGCAAAGTTTATTCGCTCAGCCTGAACATGCCGAATCTGAATTCGGCGGGTGGAAGCTGGATCATCCGCTTTGCAGCGCTGAAGGCGGATTCCGTCACTTCCGGCGAATCATCTTCAGGTTCGGCGGCGGCGGAGTTGTCATCGCCGGTGGCGACACGGAAGGTCGATCCGGCTTATCCGCTGGAGCTGATGAAGCAGAACGTGAGCGGGACAGTCATTCTCTATGCAGTCATCCTCGCCGACGGCACCGTCGGGAGGGTGCGAGTGCTGCGCAGCGTCGATGAGCGGATCGACCGATTCGCGAGCGAAGCCATTGCCAAATGGCAATTCCAGCCAGCCACGAAAAACGGCGATCCGGTTGCCGTGGAGGCTACGTTCTGGATTCCTTTCCGTCCGGTGAAGACGACGTCAGATTTCTGAGCTGGCCGCTGGTGGTTGTGCTATCCCGCGTCGGCGCCTGCGTCCGGCCCCATCTGGTTCCCGAGGATTCTGAAGAAAAGATCCCGCGTCGAAGTCTCACTCTCCTCCATCTCCATCGGTACGGGTTCCGGCCGTTTTCGCCTGTCTTTATTGGGCTTTACTGCATCGGCTTTACTGCATCGGGCTTTACTGCCCGGGCTGCACTGCGCCGACGTTCGTCCGGCAAACGTCGCCTGGAGCGGGCTGGCTGGATGGGTAGCCTTGGTCGTGGTAGCGCATGGGCCAGTTCCCCTTCTGTTGTAAAATTCGTTCGTCAATTGTGGAGGCACAAGCGGTGTGGACATGGTTCAAAGAATGGCTTCCTTTCCTCATTCCAGCTTTGTCTAACTTTGTGCTCGTGTTGGCTGGAATTTGGATGTCCTTGCCGAACTTTGCAACTTCCGTGGAAGCAAGCACCAAGGCAAGAAGGTCGTTTGGAATTTTGTGCCTCGTGTTCGGCATCATCGCATTAGCTTACGACGCAACCGAACGGCACCACGCTGAACAATCAGTCAAAAGCTGTTTCAAGAAGTTAAGTCGGGATTAGATAAGACGGATGTAGAACTCCGACAGACCGATGCGCTGTTGGGCAAAATGAGCACGGTTGAAACGGGTGTTTCCCTCATTCCCGCACTTGATGCCAAGATTAGCCGCATCGACAGTCAAATATCACTAGCGAAGAAAAGGCAGGATACGATTGAAGTCTCCAAGTTGCAAAAGCAACTGGATGAGGCAAAGACAGCCAAGATAGTGCTTTCAAAGCAAGTCATTAGCAATGCTTGGCTCGTCGTTGCGCAATTGCGAGAATCAGCGCGTAACTGGAATTCGGAGGAGGCACATGCGAAAGATGAAAAGGAACGGGCGCGAATTCAATTAGCATGGAATCAACGGGGTCTCCCTCTCGCCAATACTCGTGCGGTCACTCTCCAACTATTAACCTTGCTTCCTGGGATGAGTCCCCCAGATCGGTTAAAAGAAATTCAGTTGCAGGACATGAAGTTAAACGGGCAAGCAATGGGCGGCACTGGACCCGAAGGAATTCAGGGAGATGCCGATTATTTAGAGGCCCTTATAAAGCGGGTGATTGCGGCCAATCCTGAGTTGGCCGCATGATGACTGATGGCATAATATATCTCTTCCCCGCAGAGCAAGCACAAGAACGAAACCACGCTCTCGCCGCCGAGTTGCACCACCCCTCAACGCCACCCCTCAGCCCCTCTGTCGTCCTGAGGACCGCGCCCTTTGCGGGCCGAAGGACCTATGCATTTGCCGTAACCCGCCTGATCGTTGTCCATATATGGAGGTTCAGGCGTCCCTCCGGGACGCGTCTTGTTGCTGATGTTATTCCCGGCGCTGGAAGCGCCGGGCTATTGTCGGGCGTCCCTCTAGGACGCGAAATCCGTCGCTTCTTTTCCACTGCGTCGTTCGAAAGCTGGTTCTCACGCGGACGCTAAAAGCGGTGCGCCACCAAAAGCTCAGTGCTTAGCCGGGCGTTAGTTTCACAGCCAGCAAATGCAGAAATCCCTTCGGCAGGCTCAGGGCAGGCACTTCGGCCCGCAGAGGACGCGGGCGTCTGGATGACTAGGGGATGACAGGGAGGTTGTGGTGGGCTGGTGGGATTTGTGTACCTCTCAGGCTAAGGCCTGCTTTACTTTTTCTGCTCTATCGCAGCGCTGGAAGCGCTGCGCCACAAAATCGGCGATCCACGCAGCATCGCGTCCCACCCGCCGAAAATCGCGGCGGGATGGGGAAGCCTGCAAACCTCAGGCGCTAAAGCGCGGAGGCATTTTCAACGACTGGGCGGCACGTGCCCTTCCCCAAACCCGCAACTTCTGAGGGCGTGCCCCGCTCCGGGTCGCTGATCAGCAGGGTGAATGTGCTCTGGCGTCACTACGTAACCGACCACCCACTCAAGCCAAAGGACGGCTTGAGTGGGCACCGGTCGCGGAGGCTGAAGCCTGCTCAATTTTCTGCTGTATCGAGGCCGTGATGGAAATGCCTTGCGGGGCCGGCGATGGCGCGGACAGGTAGGAATCTTTCGACTGCGCATGGCGTCCACTTCGTGGACGTCATGCTTCGCTCAAGATGACAGAATTTGCTCAGGGGCTAAAGCCTGCTTTATTTTTTCTGCTCTATCGCAGCGCTGGAAGCGCTACGCCAGCCAAAAGCTTTCGGGATTTGTCAGCATCGCCGGGATAACGATCGAGCGGGTGCCGGCAAATACATAGGTCCTTCGGACCTCAAAGGGCGCGGGCCTCAGGATGACAGCGCGAAGGTGGGAGCAGAGAGACCAAGGACGGCGGGCGACCCCATGGGGCTGGGCCGCTGGACAGCCGCGGGCGGTGGTTCTTACATGAGTTGTGGCGTCCCTGCGGGACTCGGTTCCCTTTTATTCGGGCTTACCCCGGACTTACGTCCGGGGCTATCGCATGCCGCCCCTGTCGGGGCTGGAGTTAGGTGGGGGGCGCACAGCGTCTTTCCATCGGCGGACGTCGCTTTGCTTATTTCGTCGCGGCATCTTTGGGACCGGACGCAGAGTCAACTCCTTCAGCGTTGGGAGCAGGAGTTCCAACCTTTCGCAAAAGACGCGAAAGATGGGGCACCCACGGTTTGCTGGCGTCGGCAAGAGTCGGCACGCATGAATGCGTGCCCTGAAACGAGTCACTCGCAAAGCACCATGGAGGTCTTATTTTCGCTTTTCTCTGTGCCTCTGTGTCTCCGTGGTGGTGTTAGGCTTTGGCGGCTTTTTTCTTTTTTTCGAGGGCGGCGTAGATGGCGGGGTCGGTGCAGATTTCGTAGTAGGTGCGGTCGGTCCAGGAGCGGACGGAAAAGTCTTCGGGGTTGACGTTGGGGATGCGGCTTTCGCGGACGACGATTTTGCGGAAGATGTCGCGGTCGACGGGGACGACGCCGCTGGAGAGGCGGTACTCGCCTTTGTCGGAGGCGAGCGCGGGCGGCAGTTTTACCGCGAGCGGGACGAGGGAGATTTCCTGCTCGAGTTTGCGGAAGGCGGCTTGGTTCATGCGAATGCCGCCGAGGTTGTAGCTGATGACGGAGTCTTCGGGATTGGGCAGATCTTCCTTATTAGGACGATCTGCGGGACTTGGAAGATCTGACTTTGGAAGATCCGGATTTGAATGTTCGGAGAGAGCTGGGGAATCCTGCGGCTGGAAGACGTAGACGTGGAATGGTCCGGCCTGGGACTCCATGATTTTGCGGGCGCGCTTGTTGCAGGAGGATAGACGGTCGCTCTCGTTGAGGGCTTCGGAGATCATGATCTGGCGTTCGCCATCCATGAGATAGAGCGGGGCGGTTTCCTGCAAGGTGATACCGATGCCAAGTTCGAGTTCGGGCATGCCGGAGCGCTGCATGAGTTCGTTGTAGCCGCGGACGATTTCGATAATTTCGCGGGCGAGGACGCAGGTGCGGCTGACGGCGAGGCCGGGTTCGCCTTCGCGTTCGAGGATGGCGAGGATGATGGCATCGCCTTCGAGAAAAACTTTTTGCGCGCCGTATTTGCCGAGCAGCTTGTTGACGGGATCGTAAAAATTCAGGCTGAAGTAGGAGGCGGGATTGAGACCCTTATCCATGAGAGTGCGGGTGAGACGGGTGGAGTCGCGGACATCGGCTTTGAGGACGACGTGGCGGAGGACGCGGACTTCTTCGGGCTGTTCAGGGTGCTCATCGGGAAGAAGGAATTCGTAGAGCGTTCCGTTCATGCGGGAGAGTTCGCGGAGCTTGTCGGTGGCGACGAGGTTGATGGAATCGAGTGCGGCGTTGAGAACTTCGAGGCGGCGGAGATCGCGGTGGTAGTGAGAGAAATCCTGAAGGAAGCGGGCGGCGACTTTGGCGCGCTCGGCTCCGCGGCAGGCGGCGACTTTGGCGACGGCGGCGTAGAGGCTGGCGGGCGAGAGCTTGCCGTGCTCCTGAATCATGCGTTCGACGCGGTCGCACTCGGCGCGCGAGATGAGAGCGTTCTTCAATTGTTGCGGGTTGATGCGCGGAGCGTATTCTCCGAGCAGCGGGACGGTGTGGTAGGAGGCGATGACGCATTCCATCACTTGCTCGTCTTCGAGCAGGCGAACCCATTTGGTGAGGCGATCTTGTTGGGCGAGGCCTTCGGGGGACGATTCATCGGGAGTGCCGGTGCCCACTAAGGCGCGGGCGTTTTCCGGAGCGCAGACCCAGGAATCGATGGTCTCGGTGGTGGTTTCTTCGCCGTAGAGCGAGCGCAGAAAATTCCAGACGACATCCTGGAGGCGGGGATAGCGGTCGGGATCGCGGTCCCAGTTACCGAGCATGACGTAGTGTTCGGCGCAGAGGTAGTCGTCGCGGCCATCTTCGGAAAAGGCCAGGCGGTTGACGAAGAGGCCGTAGTTGCCGAGCGGCGCGGCGGCTCCCGCGGTTTTTGACTCACCAAAAAATGAGCGGCGGGTGCGGGCGAGAGTTTCTTTTTCGATGGCGCGGAGAGTTTCAAAGAGATCCTGTCCGGTTTTGCGGAGGATGATTTTCTTGCGGACCTGGAAGGACGCGACGCGCTCGCGATACTCCACGGCTTTTCCCTGGCGGATGCCTTCGTAACTTTTGAGCAGCACGCGGCAACGCTCCAGCACTTGCAGGAATTGCTGGGACATTTCCGTGCGCAGAAATTTGGTGACAGCCAGGCGGGCGAGGAGGTCGATGGAAAGTTTTTCTTCTTTCTTGGCGCGATTCAGGGCGGCGAGGTGAAGTTCAGTGAGAGTGGCCTTCCAATCGGAGGGATCGGTACGGGGTGATTCGCGAGTTGGTCCGGTGGCGGCGGTACGCAGCCACGACGGAGCTTGACTTTTCTGCGGAGCCTCAGCTGCCAGTAACCCTTCCAACTCTCCGTGACGGACAATCAGCCGCATGATTTGGGCGCGCGTCGCGTCGACAAAACGGGGACTGAGGGATACATCGTGGCGGAGATTATCGACGCCTACGGAGAGGCCTTCCAGGGCCATATTCGGAACCACAGAAGCCATTTCGGGCGGAGCGACTTTCTCTTGCTCTTTGCCGAGGCGGAAGATGGGGAAGCGGGGCATGTTATGAATGAATCCGGGGTTAATGGAACTTGCTGATTACACAGCTACATATCGAGGCTAGCACGGGGCGGGTGACGGCTAAAGTTACGGAGGTTATCGACCCGTTCCAGGGCCGCAAGCAGGGCTTCTGCTTTTCAATGCGAGCAGCCACGAAGCATACCGCAGGCGCTAAAGCGCGGAATATATCTTCAATCAGATAGCGGCACGAGTGAAACTCGTGCCCTTCCCAAGAACTTCGCCGAGCAGAGTTTTTCTGCAACCCCTAAAGTCGTGCCCTTTTAAATCCAATCTTCGGCTTATTACCGGCTACTGGCTTTTCATCCTTGCCGCTTCGAACTCGTCGCCTTTTTGCCAGCCGATTAATTTTGAAAAGCTGGCGGCTTCCCAACCCAGGGCAAAGCCGAAGCGGGCCATGGCGGCGTCGCCGGTGAAATCCATTTCCGGATGGTATTCGTCACTCGGCTGATGATAGTGCTTCTCGGTATATTCCTTATTTTGCTCGAGTCCCCAGGCTTCATCGTGGCCTTTGAATTTTATTCCTTCGTTGATGGAGAAAGATGGGATACCAACGCGGGCGAGGCTGAAATGATCGGAACGATAAAAGTGTCCGGCCTCGGGGCGGGCGTCGGGACGGATGGCCAAGCGAAATTCCTTTGCGGTGGCCTGCACCCAGGGATAAAAAGTGGTGCGTTCGGCGCCGGTGACTTCGACCTCTTGCGGAGAGCCGATGGGCTGTACGTCGTCGTAATTCAGATCGAGGGCAATCTTTCCGGCGGGAATTGGGGGATGCTTGCCTAGATATTCCGAGCCGAGCAGTCCCTGCTCTTCAGCGGTAACGGCGGCGAAGATGATGGAGCGGCCGGGATGGTCTTTGGCGACGCTGTAGGCGCGGGCGAGTTCGAGCAAGATGCCGCAGCCGGTGGCATTGTCAGCGGCGCCGTTATAGATGTTGTCACCGGGCATATCGGGACGAATGCCGAGGTGATCGTAGTGCGCGGTGAACATCACTCCTTCGTCTTTCAGATTGCGGTTTGAACCGGGCAGGATGGCTACAACGTTATTCGATTCGAAGTTGCGAACCTTGCTGATCATGTGCGCGCGCAATTTTGCGCCGAGATCGACGGGATGGAAGTCGCCGGAGCGAGCGTCGGACATCATCTTGTCGAGGTCCATGCCGGAGCCGGCGACTAATTTCTTGGCCACATCCAACTGCGCCCAGGATGCGACTTTGAGCGCGGGACCTTCCAACTTCAAGTAGGATTTCTCGCCGGAGTTCGAGTTGCGGACTACCTCCCAGGGATAACTCGCCATATCTTCACGGTGAATGAGAATTACTCCGACTGCGCCTTTGCGCGCGGCTTCTTCGTATTTGTAAGTCCAGCGGCCGTAGTAAGTGAGTGCTTTGCCTTTGAAAAATTTAGGATCGTCGGAGGGCGGCTCGTTGACCAGCATGAGCAGGACTTTGCCGTGGACGTCAACGCCTTTGTAATCGTCCCAGTTATATTCGGGAGCCTCGATGCCATAGCCGACGTAGACGATATCGGCGTCGACATCGGATTGCGATTGCTGAGTTTGATCGTAGGCGACGTATTCATCAAGCGGCTTCAGAATCATGGATTCGCCATGCTTCGGCAGGAGTACGAACTGCGTTTGAGGCAGGGTGGTGATTCCGACTAACGGAACTTTTTGCAGATACGATCCGTTTTCGCCGGCGGGCTTGAGTCCGTACTCGGCGAATTGCGTGGCGATGTATTCGGCTGCGATGTCGCCGCCACGCTGACCGGTGCCACGGCCTTCGAGAAGGTCATGGGAGAGAAAGCGGACGTGCCAGCGGATGTGTTCCGGATCAATCGTCTCCATGGCGGCGAATGCAGGGGAGGGGAGACGAACGGAAACCGCATCGCGCTTCAGGCTCACGGGCGCGGGAACCGGGGCGCCTTGAGCCAATAACATTAGGTTCAAGGCGGCCATCATGATTACGAGAACACTTCTTCGTAGCATCGCTTGCATAGATCAGTCTTCTCCCCGACAAAAGCGGCGTAGCGGCGCAGAAAGAATTGGCCAGAAATGCTTACTGTTAAGACTGAGTGAATTGTAACGGACCAGAGCGCATTGGCAGCAGGCGAATGATGGATGCTATTGCACGGCAGGTCACTTGCCGCTTAGGCATTCAGGCCAGGGCGGAGATGTACCTGCGACAGTTTCCTGGCGCATTTTCACGAACGGTTATTTTTGTCCCGCGACCGCGGGATCAGTTTTTGGAGCCTCAACCAGCGCGGAAGTCGCGGACATCTTCTCCAGGGTGGAAGAGTGCGGCGGGCGTGGCTTTTTCGAATTCGGCGATTTTGCGGTTGAGCTCGGCGAAATCGGCTTTTACCCAGCCGACGCTGGAGAGTTCGATTTGGCTGTCCTGCGCGATCCAGAAGATGGTTGGGACGTTGGTGAGGCCATAGGCATTCGAGGCGGGATATTTATGCGTATCGTCGAGCAGGACTGGAAAGCTT
Source organism: uncultured Acidobacteriaceae bacterium (assembly GCA_963818235.1). GTDB lineage: Bacteria > Acidobacteriota > Terriglobia > Terriglobales > Acidobacteriaceae > Sulfotelmatobacter. The sequence goes on along the minus strand of CAWFRI010000001.1, from coordinate 1,902,846 downwards.
ATGCCGAATTCCTTGGTGAAATTGGCGGTCTCGCGGGGATCGTTCTGGGAGACGCCGATAATGCGGACGCCTTTGTGTCCGTAGGCGTGCTCCAGGCGCTCGAGAAATGGAAATGCGTACTGGCAGGTGGGGCAGGAGACTTTGAAGAACGCCAGGATGATGGGACCATGGGCGAGTTCGTCGCGGAGGACGAAGCGCTTGCCGTCCATGGCTCTGAGTTCGAAATCGGGGGCTTGGGTGCCTACGGTTAATGCCGACATTGGTGTGGTCTCCGGTTGGTCTTAATGCACTCTGTGCGGGTTGTTCGCTCTAAACTTCCTCTTTATTGTAGATGATGGGCGGGGTGATCATCTTAGAGTGCTTGCTGTTTCACTTGTCCTCTTGATCGCGGAAGCCGCACTTCCAAAGATAAAAGCATTTCGGGCAGCGGGCCTTGAGCCTTGTGATCGTGACTGCCGGGTCACAAGTGCAGGTGGGTTCGGCGGTGATAGCCACTTTGAGGTGTGACTGTGTCACTTCCGGTGCGCGGAACTCCAGCGCTTCGCAATTCGGTCCGAAGCGGCAGTCACCCCGGATTCAAACGTATAGGTCAGCATCACTAAAGTGACTGCCTCGCCGCATTCCCGGCATCCGAATGTCGACTTTTGTGCGCTCTCTAGAGCAGCTTGTTTGAGCATAAGATGGCCGCTGACTAGCTCAGCCGATACGAGGCTGCCGTCCTGCCGGACTCCGACTTGTATTGTCACGTCGCCCGTGATCCGGGCCTGTCGCGCCAACGGGGGTAAACCGGCGGATACAGATTAAGAAGATATGGCGCCGGCTGCGGAAGACTATCAGTTCCTTGAGAATGTGCGATGGAAACCGCGAGCGGGGAAAATGCCGACGCAAGAAGAAGACACATTATCGGGAGGCGGGAAGTCATCGTGTGCAAGATTCTACTCTCGAAGCAGATATGAAAAATGAGTGTGGACCTAGCTTATGCGTTCTGGCAGGGTACCGAAAAAGTGCCCGGCAAGCAGGGGCGAACCTCAGCGGCGAAAGCCGCATTGGCTTGGCATGCGTTGCGGCACGAGTGGAACTCGTGCCCTTCCCGAACTCGCTTTAAGTCGGAGTTTTTCTGCAGCCGGCTAGAGAATTTGCGCTTTGCGGAGAATCTTGCGCGTGAGACCGGTGAGGGCGGTCTTTGGGAGGCGAGTTAGAGGAATCCATTTGCCGTCAGAATTGAGCTGCCGTGATTCGGGCCAGACTCGTACCGTGTAATTTGTTACGGTGATCGAATGGCGGACGGTGAATAGCGGGCTGGCAGAGCCGTTTATGGCGGGCAGTTCCGGCAGTTCCCACATGCCGGGCATCAGCGATGCGGTGGGCGAGCGCTGGACTAAGAAGACTTCGGGGGCGCGACCGTTTCCGTTGCGGAAGTTCAGGACGTGGTGGATTTCGCGTTTGTTCTGCGGGGTGGGCTTGGGCAGCGCAGGTAGTTCACTACGGGTCGCGCATAGGGCGACGATGGGACAGGTCAAACAGGCCGGGGCGCGCGGGGTACACACGACTGCGCCCAGCTCCATCATGGCCTGATTGAAGTCGCCGGGACGAGCTTTGTCGAGCAGATCGTTGGCCTGGCTCCAGAGTTCTTCTCCGGCGAGGCGTTTGCCGGTAACGCGCTGGAGCACGCGCTCGACGTTGCCATCGACAACGGCGACCGATTCACCGAAAGCGATGCTGGCGATGGCGGCGGCGGTGTAGCGGCCGATGCCGGGGAGGGTCCGCAATTGATTCGCGCTCGAGGGAAATTCGCCGTTATGCTCGCGCACAATCACTTTGGCGGCGGCGTGCAACATGCGAGCGCGGCGGTAGTAACCGAGGCCGCTCCAGGCGGCCAGTACGCTGGCTTCGCGAGCCGAGGCCAACTTTTTTACAGTGGGAAAGCGGCGCAGGAATTCCTGATAGTGATCGATGACCGCGGCTACGCGGGTTTGTTGCAGCATAATTTCGGAGAGCCAGACGCGGTAGGGATCGTGGTTGGCGCGCCAGGGGAGGTCGCGGGCGTGAGCGTCATACCAGGCGAGAATGTCTTTCCGAAACAGTCGCTGCTGCGGAACGGAAAACAAGCTCTGGGTGGATTGCCGCGTCTTCACGTCTCCAGCTTACGCGAGACCAGCCGACAGGAATGGATTTCTTACGCGCACAGTACCATACCCGCGGCCATGCTCAAAATCCTCCGAAAGAAGCTCGGGAATGCTGTAGTGAGACGCGTAGGCCCATAGGTGGGCATCAAACCAGGAGAGTCGATACGTCGCCATACCGAGCAATGCCGTGCGGAAGACGCGTTCATTGGGGTAGAGCACCTGGAAATCGGCCATGAATCCTTCGGCCTGTCGGATGGCTTCTTCCTCCGGCAGCAAAGGAGTTCCGTAACCCTTCCGGCGTGTAACTACCGATACAAACTCGGTTAATGCCTGGTGGGGAATGAGGATGGTGCTCTCGGCGGCCCCCCGCCGCAGCAGTTCGCGCGCTTGTGCCCGCTTCACTAATGCTTGGGAGTCGAAGCAGTAGACGAGAATATTCGTATCAACGAGGGAAGCCACGGTCTTCGTAGAGCTCCTCTCGCGTCCAGCCGCGTTTCTCGCGACCAGAGGGCGCATTATTCTTTCTGGCTGCTTTAAGTTGTGCCGCCTGCAGCTTATCGATACGTTCCATGTTGGCATCGAACAGTGCCAGCTTCTCTTCGGTGGTCAGTTCGTGTCCGGCCTTGGCTTTGCGGCGTACCAGTTCGACTCGAATGCTTTCACCGGCGGGAATCCACTCCAGTTCGTCGCCGGGGCGGATGCCGTATTGGTCGGCGATGGCCTTGGGGACGGTCAACTGGAGCTTGGAGGTGACCTTGGGCATATCCTTACTTTATCAAGGATGGAATCCTTGATGCAAGCTGTTCGCTGGTTGGGGGTGCGGGACAGGGTGCTTGGGGAGATCCCTCGGCCCGCTGGTGAAAACGCGGGCCTTCGGGATGACGCTGCCAAGTATCCACTAGATCGGGTTGGGCGAACCATGCACTTGCCCGCATTGACGGCGACTATTACCCACGAAATAATGGTGAGACTTGGCATTTAATAACATTCGCGTGGAATCTTTGCCTGGAAGGATCGAGGAACACTATGAACGACTTCAACCGCAAGGTGGAAGACGCGTCGGCACGGGTCAGCAAGACGGTGGCAGATGCGGCCGAACGGATCGAGAAGGAAATCCCGGAATTCATCAAATATCTCAACGACGAAGTGGTTCCGGCGGTGCGGCAGCACTCGACGAAAGCCCTGCGCGTGGCGTCGGAGAAGCTTTCCGAATTCGCCGATTACATGGAGAAGCATCCACAGTCTCCGAAGTAGGTCCCTTGGATTTCATTAAGCGCCGACGTGGGCGACGGGCTGCACGGCTGGTTGCATACACTCTCGCCACATTTCTCTTGCTGGCGGTTACGTTGCTGAGTGGATGCGGGCATCGCAACGAGGCGCGGGCGAATGTGCCGCCACCGCCGCTGCCCCAACCGACGGAAACTGCTCCCCCTGCAGCGACGGCGAGGCCTGAAGGCGCGGCGAAGAATGACCGTTTGCCGGGAAGTACGGAGAGTGAGGCTGATCTCGCCGAGCCTTCAATTCCCGCCGACGCCAAGCCTTTATCCACGGAAATTGGGCGCGCGAGCTGGTACGGGCCGCCATATCACAATCACGTGGGATCGAATGGCGAAGTTTACAACATGCACGCCATGACCGCAGCTCATCGAACGCTGCCGCTGGGCGCGGTGGTGCGAGTTACGAATGTTAAAACTGGCCACACGGCACTGGTGCGCATCACGGATCGCGGTCCTTTTATTCCGGGGAGGATTTTGGATTTATCGCTGGCGGCGGCACGCAAGCTCGATGTTTACCTGCCGGGAGTTGCGGAAGTAAAAGTGGAAGTGATGCAGACTCCAGCACCGCTCGAGAGCGGCGGAAAGTGGGCGGTGCAGATTGGAAGTTTCGCGCACGAGCGGGAGGCCAGCAAGTTCGCCGATCATCTGACGCGGCGTTATCGCACGGCGAAGGTGCAACACTTTGGCAGTCCTATTGGGGATTGGTGGGTGCGAGTGCATGTGCTGGACGATGACCGCGAACGAGCGCGGAAGCTGGCCGCGGAAACAAGTACGCCAGAAGGCGCGGTGTTTCTGGTGAGGCTGGATTGAAAAATCAGTGGGCAATGGTCAGTGATTAGTGGCCAGCGTCGGGTAAGTTGAATCAGCACTGCTGGGCGTAATTACGGATCTTTTTCTGCAAGACAAAATCCCATCCTGACGACTTCGATGTCAGGATGGGATTCCTTACCAAGGCTGGTCAAGCCGGATCTTGCTATTTTGCCGTGAAGGTGACCGAGCTTGAAGTGTGTTCGTCGAAACTATCGACCACCACGAACGACGCAGTATGCGTTCCTGGGGTCAAAGTAGCAGTGACATTTAGTTGATCCTCCAGATTCTGCCCGACCTTAACGTTATCGATCCAGAGCTCCATGCGCTTGGCAATTCCGTTGAAGGCATTGCCTGCGCCTCTGAAGGTAAATTTTGAATCCACTGTCTCCCCCTTCTTTGGAACGCAAATGGTGGCACTCAGTTTGTTGGCCGGCGGAGGAACGCAGTTGGTAGCGGCGTTGTCGTTGATCAGGACATCTCCGCCGCCGTTATCGTCGATAAGACTATCCCACGCAAAGTTGACATCATGACGAGAATCGAGATTCATGTCGCGAATAATGGGATATTCGAAGGTCGTGCCCTGCGTGTCATAGGGGGCAGCCTGAGGCGCCCTGAATGTGCCAGCGCCATTACTCAGCATGTAGTCGGTGAAAGGCTGTTCGAGGTAGCCGCCTCCGGTAATGAAAACGTCATCGAGAAAGTCGCCGTTGAGATCGCCGCCACCGATGTAGGTCGGTCCCTCGGAGACGGGCCCGGTGACAACATTTTGCGGCCCTACCTTCAATGCCCCATTCAAATAGCGGACCGTTACCAGATAGGTCGTGGCATTCCCGTCCGGAGGACCTACGCTGGAAAGCACGGCCAGGCTTTGAATGCGATCATTGTAGAAATCTCCAACTGCCATGCCACTGACGAAACTTATCGTGGTTGTGATGGGAGGCTGCAAGGTTCCATTGCCGTTGCCGAGGAACATTCCAACTGTGCTGCCGCCCGAACCGATGCCGGAGGCGAAGGCGACGTCTTGATGGCCGTCGGCGTTAAAATCGCCGACGACCAGGGAGTTGCCGCCGCCATTGCTTTGCGTATCGGCTAATTTGAATGTGCCATCGCCGTTGCCGGTGTAAACCCAGGTGTAGCCGTCGGAGTTTGACATGGCGATGTCGGGAATGTGATCGCCATTAAAATCGGCGAGAGCGATCGCTGCCGCAGCTCCCGGTCCACTAGAAGTCTGGGGTATGATGCTGGTTCCCGGCGTAAATGTTCCGTCGCCATTTCCCAGCAGAATGGTTACTGGGCCAGCTTCACCGCAGCAGGCTCCGCCGGAGGCGACAGCGATGTCGAGCTTTCCGTCCTGATTGAGATCAGCCCCAAATGCATTCCCGCCCATACCCGTGCTTAAGCTTATAGTCAGCGTTGTGGTCACGGGAGTGGTGTCGAAATTTCCTCCGCCTACGCCGCGAAAAAACGACACAGTATGTTCACTCGGGGTTTGATTGATGGTGACGACGTCGAGAATGCCGTCGTTGTTGAAGTCTCCGGTGACGATGGCGGAACTGCCTCCGTTGTTGTAGGGGGCGGTGCCGATGGCCAGACCAGTTTGTGTGAAGTCGAGGGTGGTGACTTCCGATTGCACTTGCGCGGACGCAGCCGTCAGGCTGGCTAATAAGATGAGGAAGGTTGACGAAGTAGCGAGAGAGGAAATCCGGGTGTTGCGGAACATAGAAACCTCTGTGGATGATTTGGAGCGGAGAGTGTCTGATGCCCAGTTTCTGGATAGGTTGGAAACGGAGGAAAATACTTTCTTACTTAAGGTGTTTATAGGCGGTCCTACAGTCTGGGCTGGTTGGCAAAATGGGTGAAATGCAAATCAGTTCATACTCTGGCCTCGCCGAGCGCGTCTCGGAGGCAGGGAGGTCAATTATGGTGGCGCTCTAGAATCCTCGACCACGAAAAACACGAAGGCGTGCTATGTTTTGGCTGAGGTGAAACAGTGGCAACCGACGCAGAAAGCAGTTGTCTTTTTTGCCGCATATTGCGCGGCGAGATTCCATCGAAAAAGGTTTACGAGGATGAGCATGTATATGCCTTCGAGGATATCGACCCGAAGGCGCCGACGCACGTATTGGTGATCCCGAAGAAACATTTTGCGGGCTTGAAAGAAGCGCAAGCGGAGGATGCCGAAGTGATTGGCCGCTGCCATCTGGCGGCGGCGGAAATTGCGCGACAGCGAGGAATTGAGAATGGGTATCGAACCGTGTCGAATGTGGGGCCGGGTGCGGGACAGTCAGTGTTTCATCTGCACGTGCATCTGCTGGGAGGGCGATCGATGGGGTGGCCTCCGGGGTAGGATTGACCTCTCCTGCACTTCGTAATTACAATGTAATTACATTAACGAATTGGAGCGATAATCGCAATGCGAGTGAAACTCATTACGATTGGCAATTCGCGCGGCATCCGCATTCCAAAGCCGTTGATTCAGCAGTCCGGACTGGGCGACACGGTCGATCTTCGCGTAACCGCCGACGGCCTGGTTGTCACGCCACATCGCGCCGCACGCCAGGGCTGGCGCGAGGCCTTTGCCGCTTCGGCCTCGGCGAAAGACGAGGAGTTGCTGCTGGAGAATCTGCCGCCCAACGCATTTGATTCCGAGGAGTGGAAGTGGTGAGCTATCCTCGGCGTGACGAAGTTTGGCTCACAGCACTCGATCCTTCCAAAGGATCGGAAATCAAGAAAACACGTCCCTGCCTTGTGGTTTCGCCTGACGAGGCCAATGAAAGCTTGCGAACCGTCCTGGTTGCTCCGATGACAACCACAATGCGCAGCTATCCCACTCGCATTGATCTTTCGTTCAAGAACAAAACGGGGCAGGTCGCGCTCGATCAGTTGCGGGCAGTGGATCGTCAGCGATTGATAACCCGGCTGGGAGTTGTTTCGCCCAAGGCTGCTCGCGAAGTTTCCGCCGCGCTAGTTGAGATGTTCGTTCGGTAGCCGGCTTCGGCACTTATTGTACCGTTGGATTCTCGTCTTCCGGTGCGCCGTGCCGGCGGAGCAACTGGGGCAAATTCTGCGAGAACGCCGAGCGGGGCAGAACCATATCGCAACCCACCTCATGCGCCTTCTGCTTTAGATCGCCCTGCACGTGAGAAAGGAATCCGATGATCGAGGTTCCCTTCTTGAGCTTGCTCTTCAGTTTCGGAATGAGGGTAAGCGGTTTGGCGTTGGCATTGTTGAGGTCGAAGATGATCAGCGAGGGCTTTTCTTCGCCGTTTTGGGCCATACGCTCGGCGAGGTCTTTGTCATTTTTGGCGAACTCGACTTTGACGTTGAGCTTGCGGGCGGTTTCCTGAATTTTGGCGGCGAAGAAGAGATCGTCGACGAAGGCAAAGATGCGGGAGGTGGAATCCTCGCGCAGAGCGGGCAAAGGCTCGGGATCAACGGGCGCGAAGGGCGCGGCAAAACCGGGGCGGGCTCCACGGCGGGCATTCTGGCCGTTGCCGTTGCCGCCCAAGGCGGCGCGGTAGCTGTGATCCATGGGAGCGGTGTAGATGCCATCCTGATTGTGGCGCGACTGGCTGGGTCCGGCGGGGCGGGCTCCGCGAGCATTGTTGGGGCGGCGTCCACGACGGCGCCGGCTTCTGCCTCCTCCACCACCGGAGGGTCTTCCTGGTCCTGCGTTCATAGTCCTCTCAAAGCTGCTGGGCCGGGTTTGCCCCGGTGCAGTGATGCAAAGCTTGATTCGTTAAGATTCGCCAAGTTCAGGTTCTACAACTGCGGTCCTCATTGGTTGCGGCAGGTTATGACAATGTTGGCGTGCAAACTTTGCCGCTAACTTTATTACCCTCAGGAATTCTCGCTCCCTGGGCTTCGCCGACTGGGCGTTACTCTACAATCAGCACATTCCATGCGGAACCGCAGGCGGAGCGGGAACGCAATCGGATGCGGTTATTGTCAGTCGCATCTGGTGAAGCAAAACTCGTACTGGCGAAAAATATAAAGTCTGCGTATCGGTTATCCGTTGTCGGATCCGTCGCGCCGCCGGGAACGGCCTGGGACGCGGAAGGCCTACGCGGGAACGAGGCCAATGAGAACAAGCTAATGGTACTCGCCTACGTGAAAGCACGCAAGTGGCAAAGTGGACAGGTTTTGCACAAGAGGGCAGGGACAGTAGTTTGCGGCTTCGGGCTCCGCATTCCGGAGAAAAATTTGCCTGCTGAGGCACTGCTCTGGTGCCGGAAGGCAGATGCGAGGGCGTATTACGCTCCGCTGGAAACTTCTCGGGCCCACTTTTGAGCTTGCCAGTAGGAGCTGGCAATGGCATCTGGGTCGATGTGAAGGCTGCCGCAGATGGCGCGGGAGGCCTCCCACTCCCCGCTTTCATGAGCCAGCATGAGCTGATAAATGGGGCGGAGGATGCTGGGCTCACCGCGTAGGACGGCCTTGGTTTCGTTGTCGAGTGGGATTTTCTCCAGTATCTCGGACATTGGGGTTTCGAGCATGACATCGAGCATGGAGAGCAGGCCGAGCAGGAAGAGATCGGATTCGCCATGGCGCGTGAGTGGAGTAAGCAGTTCGCCGAAGCGGGCGCGAACCAGGGCGCAGAGGACGATGTCGCTGGTCTTGTCCTGACCGGCGCCGACGGTGGCAATCAGACGTACCCAGCGGCGGACTTCGCGGTCCCCGAGAATCGCGAGGGCGTGGCGGACGGAATGAATTTCATTTTTGAAGCCGAAGCGGGCGGAGTTCATGTAACGCAGCAGGCGGTAGCAGATGGAGGCTTCGGTCTTGATGAGTTTGTCGAGTTCGGGCACGTCGAGGTTGGGTTGGGAGACGGCCTGAAGCATCCGCACATAATTGAGGGCGTTGGCGGGAACGTCGTGCGTGGTCATCATTTCCGGACGGTGCAGGAAATATCCCTGAAAATAGACGAAGCCCTGATCGCGCGCGGCCACGAACTCGGCGTGGTTTTCCACTTTTTCAGCCAGCATGCGGCAGCGCCAGGGGCCGTGTTTTTTGATCAATGCGGCTCGTTGCTCGAGCGTGGTGAGTTTCAGGTCAACTTTGAGGATATCGGCCATTTCGGCCAGGGGTTCGCGGGGATCGTCGCTGACGTAGTCATCCAGGGCGATCAGGTATCCGGATTCTTTCAGGCGCTGGCAGGCGTTGATCACCTCTGCATCGACGGGAACGGTTTCGAGAATCTCAACAACGGTGGAGTGCGAAGGCAACAGCGTGACCAGGCCGCTGGTCAGGGTATCGCGAGTGCAGTTCAGGAAGGCGCGGCGGCCGTCGCAGAGAACGTCGAGGCCTACGAGCAAAGAACTATCGAGTGTGGAACGGGAGGCAGCGTCGGGATCGACATTGTGAAAAGCGTTATCCATGTCATCGCGGAAGAGGAGTTCGTAGCCAAAGACTTTTTCATCGCGATCAAAAATGGGTTGCCGCGCGACGTAACGCAGCTTGATGCCCTTGGGATCCTCGTGGGCGGGAGCGGACGCGGCAGACGAATTCGGCACAGTTCAGTTATCGGCAGGAGGAGAAGGAAACTCCAGCGCGGAAGAAAACCACTCATTCGGCTACGCAGAAATGAGAAGGAGCTTATTTCAGCCGAGGCGCGGGAAAAGACTCTACGTTGATTTCGGGGAATTACTTCGCGTCGGTCACCTGTTCCCTTTTCTCGTCGTACACGCCGTACTTCTTAGCCACCGGCTTCAAGGTGGGATAGAACTGGACAAAGGTATGCTCGACCGCGGCATGAGCATCGTGGCAGGACCAGCAGCCGTTTCCCTTAGGCATGGCTTCGGCTGTCTTCCCATCGGCGTCAAATGCGAAGTAGGCCCAGGTTTCTGGGGAACGACTTGAATCCTTAACTTCGACGGCCAGGCCCATCAGATCGGTCTGAAAGTGGCCGGTCTTGTTAATTGATCCTTTGCTCTGGGCATCGCGTTCATCGATTACGAACATGGTCTGCTCCGGCCATTTGCCGGAATTCAAAAACTCCTGATAGGCCCAGCGCGGCACGAAGACGTTGGTGAACATTTCATGGCTGCCGGGAGTTGGGCTGTAGTTCATGCCATAGCCAGCGGAGAGGAAGATCCACTCGCGATAGTCGCTGGGGCGGAGCAACTGGCCTTTGGCGTCGTATTGCGGTTTGGAAGAGTTCTCCACGGGAGCCGCGGCGAGCAAGGCGAGACAGGCGGCAAGTAGCAATACGACGAGAAGAAAGCGTTTCATGCGGCCTCCGGCAAAATGCGGAACCTAATTATGCCCATGGTGGCGACTGTGTTGCGACTACTTAGACGGATCATGAAAGGAATGGATAGGTACGGAGTTCGGAATCTATCCAATCTCTATCCAGAAGATGCAGGCGCTCCACGGAATGCGGAGCGCCCTTTGCGATGGCTAATTGCTTACCGTCAAGTTCACGGTGAATGTACTGGTAAGCGGCGTGGTGCCGCTGGTGGTCGCTTTCACCACGATGGGATATGTACCCGCTGGCGTACCAGGATTTTTCTGGCTGCTGTTGCTGCTGTTGCCGCCGCAGGAGCCCAGCCCTAGAGTGGAGACGCTGAGAACTACGAGGAGGCCGAGCAGGCGTGCACCGCGACTGCGCGAAGCTCCCGCGAAAACAATTCCGAACATTCCGGGCAGCAGCAGCGCATAGAAGAGAGTGCGATGCGCCAAGGGCGCACGCATTTGCGCCGTGGGAGCTGTGGTGGCAATGCTCATGGTCAAGGCGACGGCACTCACGTTACTTCCACTACTAGGACTGAAGTTACAGGTCGATTCGGATGGAAAACCGGTGCAGGTGTAGCTGAGCGGCACTTGGGTGGTAGCGGTGCTGCCGCTGCCCACGATGAAACCGTTTGTACCGGTGACCGTGATTGGGACTGAGGCAGTTGCTCCGGCAACAGCGGGGAAGGTTGCGGAGGAAGTCGCAATGGTGACCGTCTCAGTAGTGGCGGCGACTGCGAGGCCAACTGAGATTGGAACCGAGGTGCTGCCGCTGACGCCTGTGATCGTAACACTTGCGCCGGTTGCAGGAGCCATGTAGGGAGCGGTGGCAACGGTCATTTGCACCATTGATGGAGTTGAGCCGTTGAGTGGGACGCTGCCGGAACTGAAGGTGCATGTCACCCCGGCTGGCATTCCGGAACAGCTTCCAGTGCTGGAGTTTAGAGAATTCGTGAAGTTTACCGCCTGATTGTAGCCGTTCAACGGCGTAATCGTTATTGTAACGACCTGGCTCTGACCGGCTGTCAAGCTAAGACTAGCCGGATTGGCTGACATAGAAAACGGGGCGGCCACGTTAACCGTCACGGAAGAAGAAGACGTTGCATTAATTCCGACGTAGGTAGCAGTGACCGAGTCGGTTCCCGCCGGGAGCGACGTGGTGGTTAAGGCCGCCGTGCCGGACGAAAGCGTGGCCGAACCGATGGCAGTCGTCGAGCCATTATTGTAAAAATTCACCATTCCGGTGGCGGCGGTGGGAGTGACAGTGGCTGTAAGAATGACGCTGCCGCCCTGAAAGATGGAAGTTGGGTTGGCCGATACGGCGGTCGTTGTGGCCGTGGACAGCTCGCTCCAGGCGGTAGCCAACAGGTTCGCATCGACGGAGCCGAGGCCGGTGACCTGATCGTAGCCGGTGCCTGCGCTGAAACCGTACTGGAATGGGGAGGTTGAGGGACAGTCGAGTGAGCTCTCTGTGCAAGGAACGATGTTGTTGCCAGTCGTAATGTCGTGCAATGCGGTCGGGTTGCCGGCGGCGATGTAGTAGAGGTTGGGGTTGATATTGCCGAGGCCTGCGGAGCTATCGAGGTCTTGCTCGATGAGCGTCAGGATAGCGGCGAAGGTTGGGGCGGCGGCGGAGGTGCCACCGACGGCGGTGAGATCTCCTCCACTGCCGGTTCGGAAACCGCTGGTGCAGGTTGCGACGATTGTGTTGTTGGAACCATCTTCGGAGCAAAACAGATAAGGGTCGTGGTCGGGTGAGGTATTCAGCGCAAGGTCAGGAACATCGCGTTTGCTGTCGTTGGGCACGCCAGTTCCGGTCTGCCAGGTTGGTTTGGAGAAAAAGATGCTAGCTCCGCCGCCTGCGGCTAGGAGGCCATCGTCCGCCACGGTGTCGTTCCAGGCTGTCCCCGGAATGTATTCGAGAGCGGACGAGATCGCGTCTACTCCTCCAGTCGTGCCGTTCCAGTAGGGAAGATCTGCGGCAGCGTTGCCGTTGGTCACGGTGGTATCGCCATTGGGATTGTCGGCGTTGAATTCTGTTCCGCCCATACCTGTGACCTCGGGGATGGAAGCAGGCGCGTCAACGGCGATTCCACCGGTGGCGGACGCCGCGTCGGTGTCGTCGCAATCGGCTGCACCGGCGTCGCCGGAGGCGGCCATGATCGTCTGACCCTGAGCGTTGGCTTGTTGGGCCCAACCTTGCAGGGTAGTGACAACGAAAGACGACCCTAGGCCGGATTCGCAGAAACCATAACTGGTGCTGATGACGGGGGCGTAATTGTTGTCGATAGCCTGCTGCAGAGCGTCCCAGACGCTATAGGTTCGGTTTGTGCAAGTGTCGCCCGCAATTAGGCCGGCATAAACAAACTTAACGGTGGCGTTGCTCGCGACCCCGTTGGACCACTCGAGATCGAGATCGGATTCTCCCTCATCCCCGGTGCAGCGAGTAGGCGTCGAGTTGCTGGGATAGAGGATATTAGTTGGAGCTTTTGGGGTAAGGCCGGCTGCGCTGCGAAAGTTGGCGAGATCGGTCGCGCTAACTGTCGACTGCCCGATGACGGCAATAGTCTGGTTCGTGCCGGTAAAACCAGCGTTGTACAAGGCCTGAACGTCGTAGATGGTGGCAAAGTCGCCCGGCGTCACGAAGTGATTTCCGGAAATTGCGGAGGTGAAATGGGGATCCGCGGCGGATGAAGAGAACTTCCGGAAGATTGCCCGCGGCTTAGGGCTGAAGTTGTGCAAATGGCCCATGTCCAGGACCGATGACGCAAGGGCGGCGGGCACGGAGGGATTGGTCGAATTGGCGAAGTGGATTACGCCATCCACGAGATAGTTGTGGATCTGGGTGGCAAAGACGGTTTCGACTTGAGCGACGGTTCCGTCGAACGAAATCTGGTTGCGGCTGTTGGCGACGGAGGTGATGGTAAAGCCCTGGGATTCGAGCCAAGTGGTGACGCGGGCGATGTCATCCTGGGTCATGCCGAAGCGGTCGGCGAACTGGGCGGGAGTGAGCCACTTGTGATAGTTCGGAGAAGAGCGCTGTTGCTGCTGAACCAGAAGATTATTGAGATCGGCTTGCTGGGCGGCGGAGGGATGGAAGACCAGAGTTACCCCGTGCAGGACTTGGGCGCTATCGGTGCGGCCAAGATCGGAGCCAGGGTGAATGAGGCCGGTGACATTGCCCTGGAGCGGCACGAGCTGGCTGGAATCGATGGGGCTGGTAATGCGGTCGGGCTGGGCGGCAAAGCACAGGGATGTGGCTAGAAGCGGCAGAAGGAACTTCCAGGATCGCATTCAATACTCCGTCAGCAAGTTTTAGGTTGTTCGATGGTAAATGTTAGCTTATACGGCTTTCTTGCACTGTGATCAAGTGTTCCTTGAATAAGGTTGTATGGTAACCAGAAAGTTACAAACCCGAGCGGGTGAAAATAGTCGCTCAATCACGAAAGTAATCGCTTTAGCGGAGGACTTGTGGAGGAGGGCGCGCGGGACAGCGAAGTGTGACGGCAGGGCCGCCGGAGACGAGTTGAAGGGAAATTACATCATCCCGTCGCATTCCAGGTGCATCCAAAGTTTCAGTTCAACCCCAGGGGAAGATTATTTCTTGAGAGGATCCATGCGCTCATTTTCTGGTTTGTTCAGCCTTATTGGAGCAACGATTTTATTGCCCGCGGCTCTGCTGTTTGCGGCGGACGTCGATGCTAACTTTCACAACGCGCCTGCCTTGGCGCAGGCGATGAAGAATCCTTATGAAGGCCGAGACGATGCGGCAGTCGCCGGGAAGCGGCTGTACGCGCGCAATTGCCTTTCTTGCCACGGAAAGATGGGGAAGGGCACGGGGAACGTTCCCTCGCTGGTCGATGGAAAGCTTGACTCGGTAAAAGCCGGAGAAGTGCTCTGGTTCATCACCAAGGGCGATAAAGATAATGGAATGCCTTCCTGGGCGCAGTTGCCGGAGAAACAGCGCTGGCAGATCGTGACTTATGTGAGGGCGATGGGCAAATCGCCGAGTCCGGAGGCCTCAAACGAGCCAGCGCCGGCAGATATGAGTACGTCGAAGCTGAAAGGTGCGCCGCCAACGCCGCCGTTTACCGACTTCCGCTACGAAAAACCGGGAACGGTCCGCAAGATTACGGTGAAGGATTTGCCGCAGCCGTATGCGACGCAATCTGCGGACAATGGGCCGAAGCTGGTAGCCCGTCCGGAGAATGTTTGGCCGGTCGCGCCCAGCGGATTCAAAGTTGGGATGTTTGCCTCGGGACTGGACAATCCGCGGACACTGCGCACTGCGCCGAACGGCGACATTTTTTTGGCGGAGAGCGATCCGGGACGCATTCGTATATTTCGCGGGCTGACCAGCGATGGCAAGCCGGAGCAGTCGGCAATTTATGCCAGCGGGTTGAAGCGTCCGTACGGCCTCGCGTTTTATCCCCCGGGGCCTGACCCTCAATATTTGTATGTGGGAAGCGAGCGCGAGGTGGTTCGATTTGCCTATCACAGTGGTGACTTGAAGGCGAGCGGTGCAGCGGAACATGTTGCCGGCCTGCCGGGTCCGGGCGGGCACTGGACGCGGGCAGTGACATTCTCGCAGGACGGGAAAAAATTATTTGTGGCGGTGGGCTCGGGATCGAATATCGACGATCCGGATACTTCGCCGCGAGAAAAGAATCGTGCAGATATTTTGGTTTGCGATCCCGCGAACTGTAAGTTGAGTGTGTATGCCTATGGGATTCGTAATGCTGGCGGCGGGATTGCGGTGAATCCGGAGACGGGCGAGTTGTGGTGCTCGGTGAATGAGCGTGATGGGCTGGGCGATAATCTGGTTCCGGATTACATCACGCATGTGCAGGAGAGCGGATTTTACGGCTGGCCCTGGTGGTATATGGGCGGGCACCAGGATCCGCGGATGAAGGGCAAGCATCCGGAGTTGAAAGATAAAGCAATCGTGCCGGATGTACTGTTGCAGCCGCACAACGCGTCGCTGGAGTTCGCGTTTTATGAGAGCGCGCAGTTTCCTGCCGAATATAAAGGTGACATTTTCGCGTCTGAGCACGGATCGTGGAATAAGGCGGTGCGCGTGGGCTATGAAGTGATTCGCGTCCCCTTGCACCAAAAAGGCGATGCCACCGGTGAGTATGAGGATTTTCTGACTGGATTCGTATTGCCGGATGGAAATGTGTGGGGGCGTCCGGTGGGCATGACGGTGGCTCCGGATGGTTCGCTGCTGGTAAGCGACGATG
The DNA here is from genome assembly GCA_963818235.1 of uncultured Acidobacteriaceae bacterium. GTDB lineage: Bacteria > Acidobacteriota > Terriglobia > Terriglobales > Acidobacteriaceae > Sulfotelmatobacter. The sequence continues at coordinate 1,887,162 of CAWFRI010000001.1, read as the reverse complement.
GGTCAAATTCGATCTGGAGGGTGAGCTATAGCGGGAAATAAAATCATGCTGGGCTCATCGTGGCAGCCCCAGAAGTGGTGCTGCATGGTCCAGTTACTCTTCGGGCCTACCATTCTCCTGAGGCGCGAAGGGCAGGCGGGTCGCACTGCGCATGATGTCGCGTTCTTGCGGAGAGAACATGGCGCGGAAGCGGTTGGAGTCGATAATTTCTTCGCGCTGCGCCGGAGGCATGGCGCTCAGATCGCGAATCGCGGTTCTCACCATGTGACGTCGCTCGGGGGGAAGCTGTTGCATGCGGCCGAAAACGTCGCGTGCTTGTAGCTTCTGGTCCGGGGTCAGGTGGGCCCAGCGGTCCATGTTATCGATGATGCGCTGCTGCTCGCGCGGAGGCAGGCTGGCGAAATTGTGCAACTGCTGCCGCAGGCGCTGCTGCTGCTCGGGAAACATGTGGCGGAAGCCGGGATCGTTTTGCAGGGCACGATCCTGCTCGCCGGGAGGCAGGCCCTTATAGCGGCGCAGCCAGTCGCCGGCATGTGCCTGTGGCGGGTGTGCTTGTTGACGATTTTGCATCCGCCGGAAGGTATTGACCTGCGCCAGGCATGGAGAGAACGGCACCATAACGGTCGCCAGCGACAGTACCGCCGTCGCCATCCATCCCGTCATGAAATTTCCCCGGTGCATTCTCCCCACCCTTTGGCTCGTCGAAACTTCGTGCTACTTCCAACCCAGCTTCAGCTTATGGATTTTCCACCACATCGTGCTGCACCGCCAGATCATCCAGCAAATCGAAATTTGAATACAGATCCTGATTCTTCTCCAGGGCCTGTAAATCGCTTACCGCCGTACCCGGCTCCGTAGTATCGACGACCGCGACGATGTTATCGGTCGCGCCATATCTTCCGCCATCCTGGGTGAAGAACAATCCCACGCCAACTCCCATCAGTACGGTAAGCGCCGCCGCCAGCACAGGACGCCGGAACCAGGCCAACCAGCCGGCCTGCGGCTTGGCCATTTCTTCCCGCAAACGCGCCTGCAAACGCACATCGAAATACGGCGAAGGCTCTGGCGCCTTCCATTCATCCAGCAGGGCCATTGTCTGCCGGAACTCTTCCATCTTTCCGGCACACGCGCCACAGCCCGCCAGATGACTGTTAATCTCCGGCGTCACTGCCATCAAGCCAGAGGCCAGGTCCGGCATCACTTCTCGAATTTCCTCGCACTTCATGACTTCGCCCTTCATAACCATGTTCCCCTTAGTCTCTCTTGTCGCTCTTGTTTCTTTTTTCTTTTCTCTTGTTTCTTTCTCTTTTCTCTTTTCTCTTTTTTCTTTGCCACTGCCACTGTTCACTTTGCCAGGAAAAATGCTTCTTATATGAATTCTTTTAACTGGTCCCGCAGGGTCTCGTAAGCCCGAAACAACAACGATTTCGTCGCCGACTCGCTCAACTTCAATACATCGGCGATCTGCTTGTAATCCATTTGCTGATACTTGTGCATGATGACTGCCAACTTCTGCCGCTCCGGCAGGGCTTCCACTTTAGAGCGTATCGCCAGCATGCGCTCGCGGCGCACCAAAGATTCTTCGGCCGTGACTTTGCTGTCCGCCACGTCCAAAGTGGTACCGGTATCCTCATCCGGCTCGTCCAGGCTCACGGTAATTTCCGGGCGCTCGTGCCGGGTGTCGCGCGCGTGGTTTACCGCCAAATTCGTCGCAATGCGATACAGCCAGGTGGTAAATTTCGCACTGGCTTCGTAAGTCTGACGCGAGCGGTACACCCGCAGAAAAACCTCCTGCGCCAAATCTTCAGCCGCGGCCGTGTTACGCGCCATCCGGTACATAAAGCTCACCAGTGGCCGCCGGTATTTCTGCACCAGGTAATCGAAGGCGGATTCGTCTCCCGCCTTGACCCGCAGCATGACCTCAGCATCCGTGTAGGCTTCCGCGCCCGCAACTGCCGGCTGAAAACTGCCGGCAGGAGGCGAACCCATTGCAGCCATCAACGCACTTCGGTCCATGGCGGCAGTGCTCACACTAGATCGAACCCCCCCAAGGCGGGAAAGTTGCTCTTTTTCCGATTCCAGCGAAACTCCGGAACTCCCCGCAGATGAGGGGGATACAGCCGCTCTGGGTGGCTTGGTTTCGTCCGGCATGGGAAGTTACTTTAGGCATAAGGGCGGGCAACGACGCGAAGCCGGTGCACGCCCCTGGCGGGGATAGGCTATCACGGCGCAATCGCCACTCCAAACGGTGAAGAAGCGGGTCGTCATCGTTATCGCCCTTATGAGGCCAGGCTTTGGCGGCCAGGTTTCCCATGGATCGAGGGCTCGCCCGCCCACTCAAAGATATCGAAATCGGCACTGTCGAGTGGGAACTTGTGTATAATGATGAACTTACCGCATCATCGTGGGCGCTTAACTCAGCGGTAGAGTGTCACCTTCACACGGTGGAAGTCGCAGGTTCGAATCCTGCAGCGCCCACCATTCCCAGCTACGAGAGAACCTGTTTTGCCTCGCAGTGCGGATCGGTCACTGTAGGGACCGTGTTGCGGATCAGCGAGCGGTATCGACGGCGATGGCAATGCCGTAGGGAGCCAAATCAACCGTTGCCGCTGACTTGCCGTCGAACGCCAAGTTCATGGTATGCGGCAGAATGACCTGGCGATTTTCCTGTGAGTAGTTGATGAGAATGAAGACTTGCTTGCCGGGACCAACGCGGCGGCTGACTTCCACGCCGTCGGGTACCGGGCCAAAGACAGGCATGGCACCAGACTTGTGCATCATCCAGTCGGCGGCGGCGTCCATCAATTTATCGTCAAACACAGCGCCGATATAAGTGATTCGGCCCTTGCCGTAGGAGCGCGTGATGACGGCAGGCTGGTCGTCGAGCCATCCGTTGCTCTTGCCATATTTCAGAAGAACTTCAGCGCCGGGAGTTAGACTCTTTAATTGCTCGGCCCAAATGCTGGCTTGCCCTTCGCCCCACGCGCCCGAGAGTGGCACATCTTTTTCGAGCGCATAGTATTGCTCGACACGCGCACCAAGAGGATCAACGAGGTATCCGGGCTGACGTTGAGGGAGCAGGGCATTGAATTCGTCTTTCATGCCGGAGCGGGGCCCGAGAACGAGATGGCCTCCGTTGCGAACATATTCCAGTAAGTGATTGGCCAGATCCCTGGGCAGAACATTCAAGCTGGGCGCGGCAACGAGCTTGTAACCTTCCAACGGCGCGTAGGGGCTGACCACATCCACCGACTGTGAAAATTTTCGGAGGGCCCGGTAATAGCTTTTCAGCAAAGTGATGTCGTCATACTTCTCGGTGTGTTTTTGGAATTGAATCGCCCAGTGGCTGTCGTAGGAATAAAGCAGCGCAACCTCGGAGAGCGGGGCGGTATCGCGGAAGGCGCTCTCAACTTTTGCAAACTCATGGGCAGTCTGCGCGACCTCATCGTAGAAAGGGACAGGAGTGCCATCGGGGCCAACGAGGACGCCGTGGATCTCTTCTTGCCCGTTGAGCGCGCTGCGCCATTGCCAGTAATTAACGTCGTCGGCTCCGTGGCCGATCGCCTGCCAAGCCATGGCTCGAGCTTCTCCTCGATTTAGAAAGTTGTTGAGTGCAGACCAATTCACTGCGCCGGGCTGGGTCTCCATGACCCAGAAATTCTGCCGTTTGAAGCCGCGCGTCAGGTCATGGGAAAGGCCATTGTAGGCGGGATCGACATGCCCAGTTCCGACGTAGTCATCCCAGGACGCAAACGTGAGTGGCTCGGTGATCGTGTAGTGATCGAATCCATCGAAAAATCCCATGAGGTTGCCGGTGATGAACTGGCGGGCTTCGGCGTGTTGGCGGATGGCGTCGATCTGATTCTGCTGATAGGAAGTCCACGAGTAGGTGACGAAGCGCTTCCAATCGAGCATCAGGCCAGGATTGTGTGCGCCCACGGGAATCGGGATCTCCTCCCAATTGTCGTAGGTCTGGCTCCAGTAGGAGGTTGTCCAGCGCGCATTCAGGTTGGCGAGAGTTTTGTATTTCGCTTTCAGCCAATCTTGAAACTGCTGGCGCGTGACAGCGTCGTAAGACATTAAGGCATAGCCGTATTCGTTATCGATTTGCCAGCCCACCACGTTGGGATTGTGTCCGAAGCGAATTGCCATTTGCTCGGCGATGCGGCGGCAGAATTCGCGGTAGCGTGGAGAAGTGGAGGAGGCGTGCGCGCGGTTGCCGTGGGTGACGCGTTGACCATCCGCTTCGATTCGCAGCGTGTCGGGATATTTCTGCGTGAGCCAGGCCGGTGGAGTGGCCGTGGGTGTGCCGAGCACCGAAACAATGTGATGCTTCGCAGCCAGGTTGATCGCGCGCTCCAGCCAGTCGAAATCATAGTGGCCTTCAGACGGTTCCATGCGGCTCCAGGCAAATTCGGCGATGCGAACGACTTTCAGGTTGGCGGCTTCCATCAGGCCCAAATCTTCTTCCCAGCGTGATTCGGGCCACTGTTCGGGATACCACGCCGTGCCCATGAGGATTGCATTCTGTCCTGGAATTTGCGTAGGAGTGGGAGTCTGCGGCGCGGATGGCGAGGACAACGCTGTGACACCGATGAAAATAAGACAAGCAACAGTACGAACAAAAAATGAGCGGCACATGAGCGGCTCCTGAAGGCGGCTAGGGAGTAACTGTGATTTGCTTTCCCGAGTACTGTACGACTTTGTCGGGATCACTGGAAGACGCGATACCCACTCCGTGATGTTCATTGACGAAAACGACGCGGAATGTGCGGCGGACAAGCATTCCGGGAAATTCGCCCTGGCGGTCGTCGATTGTAAGTAGTTGTTTCGCTTCGTTCCAGTGGATGGGGATGGTTGCGTGCACGCCGTTTTCGTAGTTGTAGTTATCGTTTTCGTCTTCGTAGAGGGTGAACGCAGCGTCCGCGCCCCGATAAACACGTAGCTCAATTGGATCGGCGGGCTTCTCGGTCGACCACTCGATATCGGAGCCTAAAGGAATGATCGAACCGGCGCGAACGTAGAGCGGCAAACGATCTAGCGGAGCCGAAGCGGTTATTTCGCGAGCACCTTGTTGCGGTGTTCCGCTCCAGAAGTCATACCACTTCGCATTCGGGAGATAGACCTGGCGGCTCGTGGCTTCCGGTTCGGTGACTGGATTGACCAGGAAAGCTGGCCCGTACATGAATTCATCCCCAGTGTTCTGGGCACGAACATCGGTGCGGAAACCCATCACCAGCGGACGCATGGGAGTGTAACTGCTATTCGTAGTCATCCACGCGAGTGAATAGGTGTACGGCAGCAGGCGGTAACGCAAACGATCGAAGCTCACCAAAATTTTCTCAGCGTCGGAGCCGTAAGACCAGAGTTCGTTCTGATCGGTCTTGCGAGTTCCATGAACACGCAGGATGGGATTGAACACGCCGAACTGGAACCAGCGAATGAAAAGTTCGCGGTAGGCTGGATCGTCGGGGTCGCCAGAGACAAAACCCCCAATGTCGGTGGTCCAGTAAGGAATGCCGGAAAGCGCGAAGTTCAATCCAGCCGGAATCTGTCGGCGGAAGCTGAGCCAGTCGGAATTGATGTCGCCCGACCATGCGGTGACGCCATTGCGCTGCGATCCGGCGAAAGCGGAGCGTGAAAGAATGTAAACCCGCTTTTGGTCGGAAGCGGAGCGCTGGCCGTCATAGACCGCTGCGGTGTCCAACAGGGGATACGCATTCACGTACCGGTCGCCGCTGCCGATCGCGAGTTTGTGGCCCAGCAGAATATTTTCTTCCTGACCTTCGGTCTCCGGCTCCGTCGTATCCATCCACCAGGCATCGACTCCGAGTTTAAACAAGCCTTTGTCGACTTGATCCCAATAAAACTTGCGCGCCTCCGGATTGGTTGCGTCGTAAACGGCCATGGCGTCGGTGTGATATGGCGGCTTGGCGTATTTGAATTTGTCGACGAACCAGCCCTGCTTGTCCATGAAATCGTAGTTGGCCGAACCTGGCTCGAAAAACGGCCAGATGGAAATCATGAGATGGAAATTCTCGCGATGAAGCTCGTCGATCATCCCCTTGGGATCCGGGTAATTTTTGTTAAAGACGAATTCCCCTTTGCGATTCCACCAGAACCAGTCCTGAACAATATTGTCGACGGGAATGTGCAACTCACGATATTTGCGGGCGACGCCGAGAATTTCTTCCTGTGATTTGTAGCGATTCTTGCACTGCCAAAAGCCGTAGGCCCACTTGCCGAAAAGCGGAGCATGGCCGGTGAGTTCACGATAGCCGGCGATAACCTTATCGAGTTCAGGGCCGTAGAAAAAATAATAGTCGACGACGTCGGCGACTTCAGAGCTTATGTAGAGATAGTTGGCGAAGCGATTGTTGAAGCGGCTGCGCGAATCATTGTTCCAGAAAACCCCGTAGCCATTGCTCGACACGAGAAATGGTACGGCGATGTTTGTGTTGTCCTGCGAGATGTCGACGGACTCGCCGCGGTAGTTCCAGACTCCAGCCTGGTGCTGGCCAAGTCCATAGAGAGCCTCACGGGAGCCGTAGATGTTCACAAAAGATTCCGCGCGATAGGTATTTTCGCCGTTGACGTTTACCTGCGTCAGTTTCCGGCTCGCCTCCTGCATGAGTTGCTTGCCATCGAGATCGCGGTATGTAATCGCTCCATCCTGGCGCGCGACTATGACTTGTAGCCGCGATGTCGTCAGACTGATTTCGTTGTCCGTGGATTGCATGGTGAACTTCGTGGTCGGCCAATTTTGCTTGATGATGACGGGATCGGGACGGCTGGGGGGAAAAGATGTTGTTGCAGAGTAGATCACGTGAAGAATCGAATCCGAGCATACCTGGAGGCGCAAAGTCCCGGTCTTCATGCTGAAGACGGCGCCATCGGCTTGCGACTGCACTGCGATCACGGGATTACGCGGCGTCCATTGTGCGATCGCGTTTGGCGCTGGTGCGAAGGCGAAGAAAGCCATTAATACCGCACGGAGAACGAGGGCGAGTTGGGCGCGCATACTGCGGACACCTCAAGCAAAGGAGTTTTATTTGGAGATGCTTTGCGATCTGACAAATAACGCAGGTTCAGCCCTGTGCTCAAACGTTAAACGAAATCACTTATCCGGTTGATTCCGCGCCGTCCTCGAACCTTAAAACTCCAGCTTTAAGCGGCGGCTTTCGCCCCGGCACAGTCCACATGACCGCATCCGCAGGCGCTTCCCGATCCCTTCCCGCTTTCGCAGGCTTGGCTACAGTACGGGCTGTCGGTGGCTGCTGGACAAGTGCATTTCTCATGAGCGCATTTATTTTCAATAGCAGTGGTCATGTTTTCTCCTCTTTATCTTCGCGATGCACGGTCAGAATCGCAATCCAGAATCGCAATCCTGAACCGCAATCTCAATCACAGTCCGAATTTGTGCCGTACACCGCACGAACGGAGATTAGTGATTAATTTTCGCTTCGGGGTTGCCAACCGGGGGACGAAGTGTATAGGATGACTTTGGCCGCATCACAGACCCGAGAGGCATTGTACTTTCGAGTATCCGATTCACACTTTTCCCTTGGTTGGAATACAGTGTTTCTGGTATGGTCTGGGAAAGTTTTTTGATCGGTTTCTGGCCATATCTTCACGTCGAGGTTACGCTGAAGATTTTTTGAGACCGGCTCCGCATGTCAGCCACTTCTCTAGACGCTGAACGCGCCCGCTCGCGCGTAAATTGAAAGGTTTAAAAGCCTAACGCGCCCGCTCGCGCGTGGGTCGCAGTGCCTAGCAGTTCAGAGTACCGCACGCCAATAAAATACTTGGAGAAGCATCGCATGCCTAAGTCTGCATTGCTGATCGTGTGCCTGTTGACCCTCTGCGCTTCCGCGGCTTTCGCTGGAGTAACCGTCAATACACCCGCCAACAATTCCACCTACTCAGGATCGGTTCCTTATGTGGCTTCCGCGACCACCTCGTGCAACAAGGGTGTAGGTTCCATGGGAATCTATACTGCCCCTGGCGTTTTGGCCTATGTGGTCAATGGCTCTTCTCTCAATACCAGCTTGAGTCTCTCGGAAGGGACCTACAGCACGGTTGTCGAAGAGTGGGACAACTGTGGTGGGGCGGCGACGACCCCGGTGACGGTTACGGTGAGCTCGTCCACAGGCGTCCACGTGACCTCGCCGGCCAATAACAGCACGGATGGCTCTCCAGTCAACTTCACTGCTACCGCCACTACATCGTGTCCTCAGGGTGTCGCCTCCATGGGGATCTACACCGCTCCCGGTCAGTTGGCCTATGTGGTCAACGGGGCCAGCATGAACTACAACCTGACGCTTAGCCCAGGCACCTACAACACAGTTGTGCAAGAGTGGGATAAATGCGGCGGAGCAGCTACGACCCCCGTTAAGATTACTGTAAGCGGCGGCAGCGGCGGCGGCGGGAGTTCGTTCTCCAGCCTGCAAGCGAGCGGTGGATGGGCCGGCTACGGCCAGGGACCGCCAAAGTTTGTCGATTGTTCGCCTTCGCCCTGTGACGGCATCTCGTTCTGGATGGCGCAGAATGTGAAGTCTCCGTCTATGGATAATAAAGCCATGGAAGTGAACGTGGGCGGAACGGCTCCCTATTCCGACACACTGTACAACAATCACTTGATCGGCACCGATTCTTCGCAAGGTCTGCCCGATAACAATCACACCCTGGTACCCTCGCTCCACGACTTCACCTATGACGTGTACTTCTACGGAACTGATTTGTCACTCTCGCAGGCGGAAGAGTTCGACATTAACCAGTTCTTCGATAACCTGGGCTTCGTCTGGGGCCATGAATGCCGTATCGCTGGCGGGAACGAATGGGATGTTTGGAACCCAGTGGCTGCGAAGTGGACTCCCACAGGCATTGCCTGCTATCCGAACAGCAATCAATGGAACCATGTCACGCTCAAGGTGCAGCGCACATCGAGCAATCAATTGCTGTATGAATCGATCACGCTCAATGGAGTAACCAGCAACCTGAACTGGACCTTCAATCCTGCTTCTTATCCCGGGTGGTACGGCGTGACTGTCAACTATCAGCAGGATGGCAACTACAAGCAGCAGTCGTATGACATCTTTCTGGACGAACTAACTTTCACTTACCAATGATGGCTAAACAATGATGGACTAAATAAGGGCATACCGGCAGATATGCCCTTAATTTTCCATCCAACAAAGAACTCCCCGTAGTTACAAGTGCGGACCCCGGACACCTGGGTCCGCACTTGTTTTTGGCTCCTTTGCTTTCCCCGACGGTCAGGTCGCACGAAAGTTGTTCGCTGGCAGTTGCGCTTTCGCCCTTGCTCGAACTGATCCTGTGCTGGGGGTTCACTAAAGTCAGCGCAGTTCCACCGATACCAGATCTCCATCCGATACGCCGCCGGGTTTGTAGTTTACTGAGACGGAGCGGTCATTCCAGGCGCAGGAGAATGCATCGGATCCAATCAACAGCAGAGACTTGTAATCGGCGGTGCGCAGTTTTAACACGGTTCCTCCGGAGACTACGGTTAGAACGGCCGCTGGAGACTGCGAGCAGTCGACGCCCACCAGACGTCCCTGGAGAAACCTGGCGGCGCGCTTGTCGCCGACTCCGGCGTTTTGCGAAGCCTTTTCCGCTGCGGCGCGTTTGGCGGCATCCTGATCGAGCACATCAAACGGTGAGCTCTGCGGAGAGAATTTTGGCGCATTCGAGGCCGCTGAAAGCCCGTATTTCTGCTCATTGGCCAATCGCGTTAGTTGTTCGCGAGCTTCCGCCGCGACTTGCGAATTGCTACTGGTCTTTAAGTGTTCGAGCAGGGCGCGCGCCGCTTGCCAATTCTTGGCTTCAATGTAGATTTCGGCCAGGTGATAAACATATTCCTGATTGCGCGGACTGAGTTGCATAGCGGCGCGTTCGGCCTGCATCGCGGCAATGGTTCCGCCGCCAACTTTACGGGCGATGGCCATCAAGTCATAGGCGTCGGCGAATTCCGGATACCAATCGAGCACTGCGCGCAGATCCTGCATCATGTTGGGCAAGCCTTGAATGTCGCTGTGATGCGCTTGCGCGATGTGATACTTCAATACCGCCAGGTAATAACGCACCCACATGTCGCGCTGGTTGAGTGCGGCGGCATCTCCGAGTTCCTCCGCGGTAGCGTCGAATTCGCCGTGTTGCAGGTGATCCCACGCAAGCGCGCGATGAGCGATTTCGTTGCCTGTGGTCGCGATCAGCGGGGCATCTTCGTCGTTTTTCTGGGCTTTCTTGCTGATGGGTTTGCTGCCTGCGCCCGGCTCTGGAGCGGTTGCGAGCGCTTGTAATTCGCGCAGGCCGGCTTCGCGACGATCGGGAATTCTGGTTTTAATCTCGGCCACGAAAGCGCGGGCGTCGGCTTCTCGCATGGGCTTCGAAATGATTGCTTTGTCATTGGGGCCGACTGGAACCGGAAATTGATAAGGTTGCGGAGGATTGGGCGGAGGGTCCGGCTGCTTCGAAGCATCGAGCGCGGTGAAGAGCGGAGTTAGAGAATGGAAATAGGTTTTCACCGCTTGATCGAACTGTGCGGGCGTGACGCCGTAGGCTTTCTGGAGGGCTTCTTCGACGGGAACCTGCTGGTTCTCGACCAGATCGAAATACGCTCCGGTCTCGGGCAATTTTTTCTCGTGAAGGAGATAGTGGATGGTCATCCAGGACTGCGCATAAAACAGCGTGTGGTGCGTGGCTTCGGTGTAAGTGGAGGAATCGTGCTTCATGGTGAACAGATCGGCGAGAGCCAGCCAGACCTGGCCGCCGAGCAATTCGGTGAGGGACTTGGGCAGATTACGATTTTCTTTTTGATTCTCCAGCAAGTCTTCGGTGTAGAGATTGGTGAGCTCGGGATCGCCGCCGATTTCGACCTGTTTGTTATCCACCCGGATGGAGCCGAAATATTCGGCGAGGCCTTCGTCGAACCATCCCTCGACCGGAGGATAGTTATAGTTCAGCAGAAGATGGGCGAAGTCGTGAGCGACGGCGCGCCAGGATTCTTCTTCGAATAAATTCAGCACGATGAAGTTCTGATCCTGACCGGGGACGAAGAAGCCGGGAACTTTGATCGGCTGACCCTGGCGCAGCGGAGCCGTCTGGTAATAATCTTTGTCGTTCTTAAAGGCGATGATGGTCAGTGGCTGAGGTTCGTTGAGGCGGTCCTTCATCAGCAGAATGGCGAAGACGGCCCGCATCTGCTCGAAGCGGAGCGCAACCTCAGTGCCTTTTTTTCTCCGGCATCGGTGATGACGGTGAAATGGGTGGAGTGAATTTCAAGCCAGGGGGACGGCTCGGCGGCGGAAGCGGACATCGCAAGAAGGAGTACGAGCATCAGAACGAGCAATGCGGCCGGGATGGAACGGTTACGGGCCATGGCATTCCGTGGGGGCGCAGACGATACCGAAATGCTAACACGGCTCGCCGGGCGTTGCGCTCGGCTGGACCCTCATCGCACAGGGCAGGCGGGGGCGTCGTAACCGCAAAATTGACGGCACGAAAGAAAAAAAGTTAAATGTTAATCCAATTGAAAGCGCAATTGAGGCAGTCTACGGCCGATCCCAGGGAACGATAGGTGCAGGAGTTATTTCCTTGCGAAGTGGCGACGATTCTCCCATTCATTCCGAGCCTCGCCGGGGCCGCGCCCGTCGGTGGGTGGAATGGGTATGGCTGGCACTGATCGTTACGGTTTCCGGCTTGCACATTTGTCCAGGGGCATTTGGCCAGAGCTCTCCCGCTGAAAATCAATCGAATGTGGTTCGCGGCACGGTGGTCGATGCGGTCATCAACCAGCCGATTGGCCACGCCCTGGTTTACTCCACCGACAATCGATATGCGACGATGACCGATGGGGAGGGGCATTTTGAATTTGCGCTCGGCTCGGGACAGGCGAGTGGCGGCCTAAGCGATATCCTCTGGCTGATGGCGCGCAAGCCCGGCTTTTTGCTGGAGGAGGGAGGGCCGACGGAGGCTTCTCCCAGGGCAGAGGTCACGCTCACGCTAACGCCGGAGGGGTTGATCAAAGGACGAATCAGCCTTTCCACGGGCGATGCAGCGCGTGGCGTTAATGTGCAGATTTTGTCCCGACAGGTGCAGGATGGCAGCCCGCGCTGGAACGCGATGACTTCCACGAGGACGAACTCGAGTGGCGAGTTTCGCTTCGCAGAACTTCAACCGGGAACTTACAAAGTATTTACACATGAATATATGGATAACGATCCCGAGGTTGTTGTGCCGGGAGGGCAACAATATGGCTATCCGCCGGTGTATTACCCGAGCGCCACGGAGGTTGCTACGGCGTCGACGATTCAACTGACGGCGGGACAGATTGTGCAGGCGGATATGACGCTGGTCCGGCAGGCTTATTATCCGGTGAAGATTCCGGTGATCAATCCGGAGCAGACCGGCGGAATGAATGTGACGGTGTCGCCGCAGGGGCAGCATGGTCCGGGCTATTCGCTCGGCTACAACCGCGGGAAGAATGAGATCGACGGACAACTGCCGAATGGGAAATATCTGGTGGAGGGCGCGGTCTATGCGCCGAATTTTTCAGCCAGCGGTGCGGTGAATTTGGTTGTAGCCGGGGCTCCAGCCGAAGGGCCAACGATGGTGCTGGCGAGAAATAATTCGATCACTGTGAATGTAAAGGAAGAATTCACATCGAACGAAGCAGGAGGCGTCGCGTACTGGAGTGACGGACGCCACAACTATCCCATGCGCGGGGCGCGCCGCGATCTGCAAATCAGAGCGGAGGCGATGGACGATTTCGAAGGGCAGCGTAGCGCGTTCGTCCGCCAGCCAACCGACCCGAACGACGAAGCATTAGTCCTGGAGAATCTTGTGCCCGGACGATATTGGTTGCGCTTAACCGCATCACGCGGCTATGTGGCATCGGCAACCATGGGCGGAGTCGACTTGCTACGTGAACCTTTGGTGGTGGTGCCGGGGGCAGGTGCGTCAATCGACGTTACTATGCGCGACGATAACGCGGAGATCGAAGGCACTTTACTTGGCGTCGCAACATCTTCCGTCGACACGGGACGCGCATCGTCACTGGGTCATGTGTATTGCATTCCGCTACCCGATAGCGCCGGCCAGTTTCTGGAACTGGGGGTGGGTTCGGATGGAAAATTTGATTACCGAATGGTAGCACCGGGAGTGTACCGGGTGATTGCGTTCCGCACTCAGAAATCGGATATTCCTTACCGCGACGCGGAAGCCATGAAGGCTTATGAATCGAAGGGGCAGGTTGTGCATTTTGCTTCGGGACAGAAAGTGTCGCTGCAATTGCAGGTAATCTCCGATAGCGACTAATCGCGTAAAACATGCAGCCTTGCTCAAATTCGTTTCGGTCGAGTTTTTTAGTAATGGCATTGTGCGTGTCATCAGTCCACGTTGTCGCTGCCGCGCAGAAAATAGACGCTCCCGCTGTCGCAGGTTCCGCCACAGGTTACAGAATTGCCGGAACGGTGGTGAGCAAGTCGGACGGACGTCCTCTGGCACGCACACGGATCACGGTGCGGGACACCAAAGATTCGAAGAAATTTCAGTCCATGGTGACTGCGGAAGATGGCAGGTATGAATTCAGCGAGCTGCCTGCGGGAAAGTATTCGTTGATGGGCGCGAAGCGTGGATTCATCTCGGCCAGCTACGATCAGCACGACCAATATTCAACTGCGATTGTGACGGGGGCGGGAATCGACACCGAGAGCCTTGTGCTTCGTCTTGCGCCCGACGCGGTGATCGCCGGCAAAGTTCTGGACGAGTCGAACGAACCGGTCCGCAACGCGCAAGTGACGGTTTACTATGACGACCATAGCAGTGGTGTGGATCAGATCCGGCAGTTTCGTTCTGCGCAAGCAAACGATCTGGGAGAATACGAGATTACTCCGCTCCAACCCGGAATCTACTTCCTGTCGGCAAATGGGAAACCCTGGTATGCGATTCATCCACGCTCCGAGCGAAATCATTCGGAGCCCGATAATGGGGATTCAAATCAGCCGGCCGCTACTCCTCCCACGGTTGACCGATCTTTCGATGTCGCATATCCGGTCACTTATTATCCGGACGTGACGGAGTCGGATGACGCGATGCCGATTCCGATTCGCGGTGGGGAACGCGTGGAGGCGGACATCCACTTGACTCCAGTGCCGTCGCTGCGGCTTTTGTTTCATGTACCAGACATTGGCAATCGCGGGTTTCTTATTCCGCAGCTGCAAGAGCCTGCCTTTGACGGCTATACCTCCGTCCAAGCTGCTGTGACGCATGTGGTTTCGCCAGGGCTGGTGGAAGTTACGGGAATTCCGGCGGGCCATTATAATGTCCGCCTTCTCGGACAGGGCCAGAGCTTGCAGATGAACGGTGTCGATCTCGCCAAAGATGGAGAAGAGATCGACACCACCAGGGCCGACGCCGTGAGTAAGGTTAAGTTCCTGGTGCAGGTTCCCGGAGAACGCACATTGCCGACGACCCTTTCGGTTGGATTGCGCGCGGGAAGCCGCACGGCGACTCATGCGCAAGCCATCGATACCAAAGGCGAAGCGGAACTGGACCAAGTCGCGGCCGGCAAGTATGAGGTGGTTCTGTTCGGTGGAGGCAAACCTTACTCGATCGCGCATATTTCGGCGGAAGGTGCAGAAGTCTCCGGGCACGCGATTAACGTGGCGGCTGGATCGTCCCCCACCGTGTCGTTGGCGCTCGTGGGCGGCAGCGTGGAGGTTCAGGGGAGGGTGACGAAGGCGGGTAAGGGCATGGCTGGGGCGATGGTGGTTCTGGTGCCGAAAAATGTTGAGTTGGACCACGATCTCTTCCGCCGCGATCAGAGTGATCTGGATGGCACTTTTCTTTTGCGAAACGTTGTGCCGGGGTCTTATACGCTGCTGGCTATCGAGAATGGATGGGACTTGGATTGGTCAAAGCCTGGGGTGATTGGCGTGTACTTAAAGGGCGGAAGAAAAATTGAAGTGAAGGATCAGGGAGGGGCTCCGATGAATGTCGCGGAGGCGATTGAGGTTCAATCAAAATAAGATCAGCACTGGCGCGAGAGTATTAGTCGCCGCTGGCGTCGTTTTGCGAAGGGACAAGGACCAGGCGCGGCCTTGCTTCCGAAGGCAGTTGCTGCGATGCGCGGCCGCAGGCTTGCAAAATTCCGATCACCGCGGCGTAAGCAGTGACCACGCCGATTCCAACCGAAGAGACCACAGTAACGCAAAGAATCAGAGGCATGAAAAGCGAAATCACGGTCGATCACCCTATTTATTCGTTATAAGAAATGGCAATAATCAGATGCCGCCGGATCAGAATTCGTCTATGCGGCATCTTTCAATCTACCTGCGTTGACGCCCGCCGCTATTGACAATTAAGATACGGAGTAGAGCTGTGCATCCCTACTGTCGGACAAATCTGTAGAGCTGTCGACGTTACGGAAGGGCAATCCAGCCCGGTTTTCAGACAGTCCCCAAATGGCTATTACCAAGATTTCGGTGCGCGGGGCGCGCCAGCATAACCTCAAAAACATCGACGTCGAAATTCCGCGCAATACGCTCACCGTGGTCACTGGCCTGAGCGGCTCGGGCAAGTCATCTCTAGCATTCGACACGATTTACGCCGAGGGGCAGCGGCGTTATGTGGAGACGCTTTCCACTTATGCGCGGCAGTTTCTGGACCAGATGGAACGGCCGGATGTGGATGCAATCGACGGGCTGAGCCCATCCATTTCGATCGAGCAGAAGACAACCAGCCGGAGTCCCCGATCGACCGTTGGAACCATTACTGAAATCTACGACTATCTTCGCTTGTTGTTCGCTTCTATCGGCATTCCACACTGTCCGAAATGTGGGCGGCCTATCAGCCGGCAGTCGGCGGAGCAGATTGTCCAGCGGGTGATGGCGCTTACGCCGGAAGCTCGTGTGATGGTTCTGGCGCCCATTGTGCGCGGCCGCAAAGGCGAATTCAAAAAAGAGATGGAGACGCTGCTCAAGCACGGGTACACGCGTGCGCGGGTCGATGGCGAACTGGTGAATCTGGAGGACGATCTCAATCTCGATAAGCGGAAGAACCATACCATTGAAGTGATGGTGGACCGCCTATTGGTCAAGCCGGGTATCGAGCATCGGTTGGAAATGTCGGTCGGGCTGGCGATGAAACTGGCAGGCGGATTGGTGCAGGTGTCCGTGGTGGGCGGCGATGAGCAACTTTATTCCGAGAAGCTGGCGTGTCCCGATTGCGGCATCAGCGTGCCGCAACTCGAGCCGCGTTCGTTTTCCTTTAACAGCATGTATGGGGCGTGTCCCGAATGTCATGGTCTCGGGAGCCGCTACGATTTCGATCCTGCGAAAGTAATTACAGATTGGTCGAAGCCGCTGCTCGAAGGCGGTTTGGGGCCGGGTTCGGCATCGCAGGGGCTGATCCATAGTTTGCAGGTTGTAGCGGCGGCTCATGGAATTAATCTCAGTACTCCGTTCGAAAAGTTCCCCGAGAAGATTCAGGATTTGCTGTTGAATGGCGAGTCAGGGCGAGGCAGGACCGGGTTCCGGGGAATCTTCGGGTATTTGAAACAGAATCTGGAAGAGTCGACTTCGGAGGGTTATCGCGACTGGCTGATGGACCACATGTCGGCGAGCGCATGCCCCGCGTGCCAGGGAAAGCGGCTGCGGCCAGAAAGTCTGGCTGTGAAAGTTAATAGCATGTCAATTGCAGACTTCACGGCGTTGCCGATTGCCCGAGCACTGGAAGTGGCGCGAGGCATCAAGCTGGCTGGACGCGAAGAAAAAATTGCCGGGCGAGTGATGCATGAAGTTGTGGAGCGGCTGCAATTCCTGAATGCGGTTGGTTTGAATTACATTTCCCTGGACCGTTCAGCGGCGACTTTATCCGGCGGCGAAGGGCAGCGTATTCGGCTGGCGACGCAGATTGGATCGAAGCTGCGCGGGGTGCTTTATGTACTGGATGAGCCATCGATCGGCTTGCACCATCGCGACAACGGAAGACTGCTGACGGCGCTGGAAAATCTGCGTGATTTGGGTAATACCGTGCTGGTGGTGGAGCACGACGAGGAAACGATTCGCCGCGCCGATTATGTAATCGATCTTGGTCCCGGAGCTGGACGGCATGGCGGAAATCTGGTGGCGCACGGCACGCCGGCGGAGATCATGCGCGAGCCGAACTCACTGACGGGCGCTTATATCTCCGGCAAAGTTCAGATTGATATGCGAGCCGAGCGGCGCGAAAAAAATGGCGCGGCGTTGACGATTCTGGGTGCGAAGGAAAATAATCTCAAGAATCTTGACGTAACTTTTCCGCTGGGCGTGATGACGGTGGTCACGGGTGTCTCCGGCTCGGGCAAGTCTACGCTGGTGAATGACATTCTTTATCGCGCGCTGGCTCGTCAGCTTTACCGATCGCGGGAAAAGGCGGGCGAGCATAAATCAATCGTGGGCGCGGAGAATATCGACAAAGTAATCCGCATCGATCAATCGCCGATTGGGCGTACTCCGCGCTCGAATCCGGCGACCTATACCGGAGTCTTTACGGCGATCCGCGATATTTATGCCATGCTGCCCGAGGCGCGCGAGCGCGGCTATAAACCGGGACGATTTTCCTTCAACGTGCCTGGCGGACGGTGTGAGGCTTGCCAGGGCGAAGGGCAGCGCCGCATCGAAATGAATTTTCTGCCGGACGTTTATGTGCTCTGCGAAGTTTGCGGCGGGCGGCGCTACAACCACGAAACGCTGGCAGTGAAATACAACGGAAATTCCATTGCCGATTTGCTGGAGATGCCGGTTTCGGACGCGCTGCCGATTCTGGAAAATATTCCGCAGATCAAACAAAAGCTGCAAACGCTGGCAGACGTGGGCCTGGGATATATTCATCTCGGACAATCCGCGGTCACACTCTCCGGCGGTGAGGCGCAGCGCATCAAACTAGCGCGCGAGCTGAGTAAGCGGCAGACTGGCAAGACCCTTTATCTTCTCGATGAGCCCACGACCGGCCTGCACTTCGACGACGTAAAAAAACTGCTCGACGTGCTGCACCGGCTGACCGACCTGGGCAACTCGATCATCATCATCGAACACAATCTTGACGTGATCCGCAACGCCGACTGGCTGATCGACCTCGGCCCCGAAGGCGGCGAAGAAGGCGGCAGGATCGTAGCGCAGGGAACGCCGGAGCAGGTGGCACGGGTGAAGAAGTCGTATACGGGGCAGGCTTTGGCGGGGTATTTTGCGGGGAACGGGAAGCGGAGTGCGTAGAGCCCGGCCTCTCGCAAGAAATCGAGAAGCGGTTTTGCCCTATTTAGGACAAGACCCGAGAAGCCGGACGCCCGCTAATGTTCGTCCCTTAAGGTCAATTCACTGGAACGAAGGCAAACGTACCAAACATGTTGTCCTGATAGGCAATGAATTCAACCGGTCCATCATAGGTAGGTGGTGGGTCGGGCGGACTCTTGACTGTCAAAGCATCGGTTAAGGTTGTGGTCGTGGTAAGAGTGTTGAGCCAGGTGTAGTTCCAGGTAAGGGTCAGGGATTCGGTCATAGTGGTTGTGCTGGTAAAGATTCCCAGAAAACTGGCCCCGAACTGCTCCGACACTCCGAATGCCTGCTTAATCATGCTCGAGAGGCCTGTGGCAACGCTCTCCGTGTCTGTTTGTACGGTGTTGTACATTTCGGTTGCTGCACCCACGGGATATTGGATGGGGTTGGGAGGGTAGCCTTCCTTCGTGAACCGCCCATCGGATGTGGTGGACGGAAAGGAATTTAGCAATGTGTAGTTGTTGCTGGGCACCAAAGGATCAAAGGTGAGTATGTTGGCAATGTCCGCGGTTGTAAGGCCCGGCCCTTGACCCGAAGCCCAGGTATATTCGCCAGCTGCCCAACTGCGAGCGAGCGCGCCGGAGGTAACAACGCCGTCCGTGATCACTAAGGTGCTTGGACAAGAAAAGTCTCCGTCGAGGCACCCTACCTGGACTTCGATGATGTCGGGCCCTGAAATATAGGGGGCGGGCGGCGGTGGCGGTTCCCCGGATGCAGGGTCCGTAGGATCAAAAGCATACCCAGTTAATTGGAGGTTAGCTGGGTTGCTTCCACTTGCAGGCGTGTAGGAGACAAGAAGCTCCGGGTTTAGCCAGAGCCAGATATAGTCATAGTCGCTATTCACGGGGGCGAAAGTGGGCGTTCCTCCGGTTGTATACGCAATGGTAGACGCTTTGCTGATGGTGACTGTCTTGGAGCTGTTCGACCCTTGCGTATAATCCGTCGACTCGGTGAACGTCAGATTAACGCCTCCTTTGGTGATGCCACCAGCAGGAATCCCAATGCCAATCGCCTCAGAGACGCTGTATCCGACATCACTTTGGAATGAGCTGCTGATAGTTGTGGTATCGCCAACCGAAGTTGTGTTGGTGTACGTCACCGAGCTGCTGGATCCCGGCGGCGCATAGACGACACCTACGACCACATATTTGGGATTGATGAAGCCGAAAAGGCCAGGATTGCCGACGGCACGAACGCGATTGTTGTCAACATCCCCGATATAGATATTGGCAGCGGCATCGACCGTTATGGGGGAGGGGAGATTCAGCTCGGCGCTCGTAGCCAGTCCACCGTCACCGGAGTAACCGCCGACGTAGGTGCCGTTGCGTCCATGGTCCTCATACCCGTCCCCGGCCACCGTGGAAATGAGGCCGGTGGACGCGGTTACTTTACGTATGCGCTCGTTATCGAAGTCCCCGATGTAGATGTTGCCGGGGGTGTCCACGGCCACGCCGAAAGGGCTTATCTCCGCGCTGGTAGCGGCTCCGCCGTCGCCGGAGTAGCCATCAGTGCCGTCTCCGGCCACCGTTGAGATGATGCCGGTGGACGCCGTCACCTTGCGAAGGCGATAGTTGAATGTATCTGCGAAGTAGATGTTGCCGACGGTGTCAAGCGCAACGCCGAGGGGATTATGTAGCTCGGCGCTGGTAGCGGCTCCGCCGTCACCAGAATAGCCCGCAACACCGTCTCCGGCCACCGTTGAGATCTTGCCCGTGGACACCGTCACTTTGCGGATGCGATTATTTCCTACATCCGCGAAGTAGATGTTGCCAACAGCATCCACTGCCACGCCGTCGGGGCCATATAACTCAGCGCCGGTCGCCGCTATGCCGTCCCCATTGTAGCCAGCGGTACCGTCTCCGGCCACCGTTGTGATGATGCCGGTCGTCGCCGTAACTTTGCGGATGCGATTGTTAAAGGAATCGGCGATGTAGATGTTGCCGGCGGCATCCACTGCGACTCCCTCGGGCCAATATAGCTCAGCGCTCGTGGCCGCTCCGCCGTCGCCGGAGTAGCCTCCAGTGCAACAGGCCCCGTAGCCGTTTCCGGCGACCGTAGAGATGATGCCCGTGGTCGCAGTCACCTTGCGGATGCGATTATCGTACATATCCGCGATATAAATGTTGCCAGCGGTGTCCACCGCGAGGCCTTCGGGAGCGCGCAGCTCGGCACTGGTAGCAGCTCCCCCATCGCCGGAGTAACCATAAGTACCATTCCCGACCACCGTATTGATGATGCCTCCAGTGGGAATCTTGATTTGAGCATGCGCAACGCCCGTCAGCGCGGCGAGGAAGAGGAGCAGACCAGTCGGCAACGAAAATCTGGACGGTCCGCGTCGTACGGTTCGATCTTGTGTTGGCGAGCCCATTCCGGGACCCGTTTTAGTGAGAAAAAAAGAAAGGGAAAACTCGCGAGAAGTCCTGGAAATAGGAGTCATCTTGAATCTCCTTGCAAACCCGCAGGCTTGCGGTTGGATGGGGCTTATTATGAGGGACTTGCTCGCCCCGGGTTGAGCTGTGGACCTAGAGCGAACACGGCCACGAATCGCGCTAAGACTTTCGTCCGCTAACGGGACGCCGCCCATTTTGAAGGGAAGGAGCCGCTGAAAACTCTTATTCGATCCTTCTATCGGATAAGCTCCTGAAGATTACGAGGGACGTTACTAGACGGAGTAAAGTACTGTCAAGGGACTGCCCAATTTTTTCTGTGGATTCACGCTGACTTCTCCAATTCCGACTGCAAGCCAGCAACTATCGTAGAATTCTCATTGCACCACGGCGCAAACTGGCAGGGTCATGAGCTAAGCTTTGGTAAGATTTGCCGGCTTAGGGTTTGCAGAAAAAGGTCTTTTTTGTCATCGCCCGACAACCCGCAGTTTGATCCACAGCCGCTGAATAACGAGACGCGATTGTCTGCGCCTCCGATTACTTACCTTCCTCCAGCGATTGAGTTACCGCCCACCGCGCCTGCTCCCAAAGCTGACGAGAATCCCATCTGGAGTGGGTGGGACGTTCTGCTGCTCGCCGCGCTTTCGTTCGGCTTGGTTTTGATTGCGCAAACTGCGATTGTTCTGGGCGCACGGCGATTCGCGTATCCGCACCTGAGTTGGGTCGAGGTCGCGCAAAAGCCGGTGCTGGCGTTGTTGTCGGAGTTCGTAGCTTACGGGTTCGTTGCGCTCTACATGATTCTGCTGCTGGAGGTGAAATATCGCACGCGCTTCTGGGCAGCCATTCGGTGGAACTGGCCGGGAGTTACGGGGTGGAGCTTTCTCGGCGTCGGCGTTCTGATGGTGGGGCTCGATATTGTCGGAGCTCGATTTCTCCCCGTGCCGAAGACCACGCCTTTCGATCAATTTTTCGAACGGCCCATGGACGCCTATCTGACCGCGGTATTTGCCGTTACTCTGGGGCCTTTGATGGAAGAGCTTTTCTTTCGCGGATTCCTGTATCCAGTTCTCGCGCGCCGCATGGGAGTGTTCTGGAGCGTTCTGGTGACGGCCATTCTTTTTGGTTCGATTCATTCTCCGCAGTATGGGTATTCGTGGGCAGCGGTGTTGATTGTGGGCATGGTCGGAGTGGTGCTGACAACCGTGCGGGCGCTGACCAAGTCGGTAGCGTCGAGCTTTCTGGCCCACGTGGGCTACAATGCAACGCTTATGACTTTGGCAGCCTTGGCGACGGATGGTTTCAGGCACATGGAAAAGGCTGGCGTGCTCGTTCGCTGAGTGGAGCGGACAGTGCAGTACGGCTTGGCCGACGTTTCCCGGACCTATTCCGGTTCGGTGCTCGCCGTTCGCGGGCGAGGGCCCCGCACCACACCTACGGTACTTTTACTTTATCGTCACAGTCAGCAACTGCGCGCCACTGACCACATAATCCAGCGGAGCCGTTGCCGTTTCGTCAACGTTCGATTCGCCGCTAACGATCATTTCCTGATTGCCGCGCATGCCATCCATCACATTCATGATTGAGAGCGGCAGGGTCGGCATCACTTTGTCGGCGACGCGAGCTTCCGGATCAGCTTCGAGAAGCGACACGTAAACGCGATTGTTGGAGTGCTCTTTATTGAGCAGGGAAATCGTCGAGGCGAGGTCGAGCTTGCGTCCGAAAGCGGGATTCGAACGGCCGATGTGGTCGAGGGTTTCGCCGTCGCTTACCAGTATGCGCAGGGTTCCCTTGCTGGCGGAGGTCGGAATCTTTACGGGAATCTGTTGCACGATGCGCTCGCCGCGATAAGGCGCGAGCACGGTTTCCAGCGTAATCTCTTCGCCGGGACGAGCTTCCGTCACGCTGGTGCGGGCGCTCTCAAGGCGCGCCCAGCGGCGTTCGCGCACGAGATCGAAATCAAGTTTTACCCCGGCGACGGCGGCGGCGCTATAGGGATTGTCATAAATGCGGCTGAAGCGTTCCCCGAGGGAAATGGCCGCTTGCATGGCCGCTGGCTGCGCTCCTTCCGCCGGAGCGAACATGTTGCGCATGGTGACTTCAGGGAAGCCTTTTACGCCAATGCTGCCGGCAAGGCGGTAAGTAATCTCTTCGCCGAACTCGTTTACTCCGTGCAGCGCATTGAACACCGTCACCATCAGCGCGACGGGAGTCAGCTTGGGATTGTTCAGCACTTCGTAGTGAAATTGCTTTACTCCGGTGCTGCTGTGGATGCTGAGAGTGACTGGAATCATCTCCGGCTGGCGGTTGAAGACGCCCATGATTCCGGTATGGCGGTCCTGAACGAAAGTTCCAACGGCCTCAGTGGTGTTGATGATTTTGAATGCGTTGAGAGGCGAAGCCAGCGTGGCCAGGACCTCGGCCTTGTTCATGGGCAGATCGACGGAACCAAACTGTAATAGCGGATGTCCGCAGGCCAGCAGACGCTGGGGATCGACATAAGTGACGGTGCAGGTCGCTTCGATATCCATGTCGCCGCGCACCAGAATGGCGCTGATGGCGGATCCGGGCTCGACCGGTTCGGGCTGTTTATCGTCGCTGACCGAGCCTGCGCCCATTACCGGCACAATTCCAGCAGAGCCCAGTTGGCTGGAAAAAAGCTGAATTGCTTGTTCGGAGAAGCCGTTGAAGACGAGCGGAGTTTCGATGGGCTTAAGGTAATTCGCGAATCCGCTTCCGGCGGAAGTTTGCTCGGAACTGGGCAGCGCGGAAATGCCGGGTGCGGCGGTTTTTCCGGCGACACTATTTAATGTTGGCTTGACTGCCGCGCTTTCTTCCGCCGGAGAACGATCGAGCGCGTTGATCTCCAGCATGTCGGCGATCGGCGTTACTCCGGCGATCGGCTCCTTCGAGAATTCTCCGATACGGAAGGCCAGCGCTCCTGCCAGCTTGCCATCGAAATATACGGGACTGCCGCTCATGCCCGCGACCACGCCGGTGTACTCCACTTTTTGCCCGTGCAGCCGCACCAGGATGACGTCTCCCTTCGGCCCGTTCACGTTGTGGAGCACGCCGAGCACTTCCACTTCCATGGATTCGGGCTTTACGCCCTGGAACACGGTATAGGCGACGCCACGCATTCCAGTGTGAATCTGGCTGACTGGAATGATGGGCGGATTTTGCGCGGAATCAGACTTCTGCGCGGCTGCGACGAGGGAGAAAAACAGGACAGCGGAGAACGCGGAAAGCAATTTTTTCATGTACGACGCCCACAGGGACGGTTGGAAGTCCCATTTTACTGAATTAGATTTCGCCAAATTGCAAGTCGTTGCCAGGAGGGGGAAGACGAGAGCCGGGCAAACATCCCAATTGCGAATCCCTGCGTCTATACTAGCACAGGGACTTTTCGCTCCCAAGAGCCTGTTTGGGTCCCAGAGGTTCATCATGGTAGACAGTTTTTTCCTCAAGAATTGGCGCTTCAGTGCGCAGAATACCCGCAGATTGGTTCTGGCGATTGCCGTTGCGCTGGCTCTACCGTGTGCGGCCGTTCGGGTGTCCGCGCAGGACCAATCGCAGCCGCAGACACAATCCCAAACGCCGCCGCAAACAGAAGACAACGGAAAGCCCAAACAGGAGGCTCCGGCGGACGCGGGCGGCCCGGGCGGCGACATCGGGCCGTATGCTATTCCGAAGAGAAAAACCGAGGATGCTCCGCCCCCGCCACCACCCCCGACCCCTAAGAAGGTTGAAGGTATGCCGGATTATTCCATCCGGGTGAACGCTCCGCTGGTGAATGTGGACGTGCTGGTGACCACCAAGAGCGGACAGTTTGTTCCCAACCTCAAGCAGGATAATTTCCGCTTGTTTGAAGATGGAGCGCCGCAGGCCATCAGCAGCTTCAATGTTTCGAAAGCCCCGATTACGGCGGTATTGCTCGTCGAATTTGCGTCAACCACCTACAGTTTTATTATCGACGCATTGGAGGCTTCCTATGCCTTCGCCAACACGCTTCAGAAGGATGACTGGGTTGCCGTGGAATCCTATGACATGCAACCGCATCTGCTGGTGGATTTTACTCAGGATAAGCGGGCGGTTTACGGGGCGCTAAACCAATTGCGTTTTCCGGGATTTGCCGAGACGAACCTTTTCGATGCCTTGTATGACACGCTGGATCGTCTTGATCGCGTGCAGGGAAAGAAGTACATCATTCTGGTAACCACGGGCTACGATAGCTTCAGCAAATTAACGCTGGACAAGATCACGAAGAAAGTAAAAGACACGAAAGATGTCACCATTTTCCCAATCAGCGTTGGGCAGATTGCCCGGCTCATGGGCCGGGCTGGGAACCGTAGCATGGGCATTCACGCCAGCGAAATGGATTATCTTCAGGCCGATAACACCATGCGCAATTTCGCCGCGATCACGGGCGGCCGCGCCTACTTCCCCCGCTTCCAGGCCGAATACGGAGAAGAGTTCCGGGATATCGGAGACGACATTCGCCACCAGTATTCGATTACCTATCGCCCCACGAACGACAAGCTGGATGGCACTTATCGGAAGTTGAAAGTGCAGGTTGTGGCACCCGACGGCGCTCCGCTGAAGGTGAAAGACCAGAAAGGTAAAGACCAGAAAATCGAAGTTGTGGCGCGCGACGGCTACACTGCCCGGCACTCGGTGGACTAACGGAACCTCGCAAAAAGCTCATTGACAGCGCTTTCCGGTGGAAAGATAATCTCTCCCTGACTCCGGGGGGAGGGTTTATGCCGCAAACCGCCAGGCGGAATCGAAAATCACAAAAACTTTCTGTTGTCATGCAGCGCGATCTCGCGCGCTACGCGCTCGCCGCGGGCGCGGCCGGAGTCAGCATATTAGCTCTCGCTCCATCCGCCGGCGCAGAGGTCATCTATACACCGGTTAATCAGATCATAAACGCTCACCAGGGCTATGCCATCGACCTCAATCACGATGGCATTGTTGACTTTAGAATTCAGAACCTCTTCCACGTGATTTCGGCGGACGGCTATCCCTACATTAAAACATTCGCTCTGGAGGCAAGGCCGGGAAGCCGCGTGCAGGTTGGCAGGAATGGTCGCACCGAGGCCGCGCTCTTGAGCGGCGAAAACATTGGACCGATCCAGCCCGCGGCAGAGGGCGCCGTCATGGAGTGGCAAGTCGGGGAGAGTGGCTTAGGCAGCTACTATTCTGGGTCCTGGTTGAACGTGGCCAATCGATATCTCGGCCTCGTATTCAATATCGATGGCGAAACGCACTTCGGATGGGCCCGGCTGACGGTTCACTGGAACCATGGTTGGGCAATATCGGCCGACATCACAGGGTACGCTTACGAAACGGTACCGAATAAGCCGATCATTGCCGGGGATACGGGTTCTGCGAGAGACGAAGACGCGGATTCGCAGGCCGCGAGCGAAATGTTCCCGGTACGTCGGGCACAACCGGCCCCGGCAACACTAGGCGCGCTCGCTCTCGGTATGCGCGGTCTCGGGCTCGGTCAGCGTTAGAAACGAAATCGCGGAGCATTAAGAAGAAATCGCAAGGAGCGTTATGCCACGATCCACCGCACGATCTCGAACATCGGCATTGCTGTCGAAGGCGCTGCAAAGCGAACTGTCCGCTTATGTTATTGCCGCAGGTGCGGCTGGAGCCGGATTGCTCGCGGCCGCTCAGCCCGCCGCGGCTCAAATTGTTTACACGCCCGTCCACTCGGAACTCAATCATGACGGCGCGATCCGAATCGACTTGAATCACGATGGTTTGGCCGATCTTGTCATCCGAGAGATTCCAAGTCAAAACAACGGCTTCTCCGGCAACTTGCTGCAGGCCGTGCCCAAGTCCGGTGGTATTAAGCTCGGGAACGCTACGGAATGTGCCGCCGCCATGCCAGCGGGGTCGGTCATCGGAACGCATGATCGGTTCTTCGACGGGGCTGCGGTCATGCTGAACCTTTACTACGTCTACTATTTCGGGTCCTGGACGAGCTTCGGCCCGGGTTTAACGAGGTATCTCGGCATTCGCTTTCAGATCAAGGGAGAAACCCATTACGGCTGGGCTCGGATGACTGTAAAAGTCGGGTATTTTGAGTACGTTGACGCGCTCTTAACCGGCTATGCCTACGAAACCCAGCCGAACAAACCTATCCACGCTGGAGACACGGGAAACAGCGAGACCGATGCAGGGCCGACGAATGAGACGTCTTTGCTTAATAGTGGGTTCTCTGGCACATTAGGAGCCCTGGCGTTGGGCGTTAAGGCCGTTCCAATCTTGAGATCAGCAGAATAGGTTCTCGCCGAGGATGGGCTCCACGTTTGGAGTCTTGAGGAAATCGTAATGATGGCCGATAGCTACTTACCGAACCCGGCAAGCGCGGCCCTTACAAAAAGGAACCCGCTATAATCCCTGAACGCCATGAAAAAGAGCGGCTGGAGAATGCTGATTGAGATCGGGTTCATTGTTTTCCTGTTCTATGCGAACCTCTTGATGGGAGAATTTGAGCATTCCGGCATGGGGCAGAAAAGAGGATTGCTCTGGGCGCTATCCGATGTGTTCACTGCCCCTAATCTAGAGATCGCCGTTGTGGCAGCCGCAATCGGTTACATTCTCATCGAATTTCTGCGGACCCGATTTTAAATTTCAAACTGAGGCACTACCGAGAGCCCCATCGGCTCTGCGTTAGTTGGCCCGTGGTTTACAATTAACTGTTTCGCGCACTCATCTTCTTTATCCAGTCCTGGAGGACTCTATGAAACTTACCCCTGGAAAACTTGCCGGTCTGAAAAAGGTTTCCAACGAGCGCGGAGTGATCGCCGCTGCCGCGATGGATCAGCGCGGGTCGCTGCAAAAATCGTTGGCCAAGGAAAAGGGCGGAGATGTCAGCGACGCCATGATGGAAGAGTTCAAGATTTTGGTCACCGAAGTCCTGACGCCCCATGCCAGCGCCATTCTGCTCGATCCCGAGTGGGGACTGCCGGCCTCGAAGCGTCGCGCCAAAAATGCCGGGCTGCTGCTGGCCTATGAAAAAACGGGCTACGACAAAACCGGTCCCGGACGGCTGGGAGATCTGCTGGATCACTGGTCGGCGCGCCGCCTGAAAGAAGCGGGCGCGGACTGCGTGAAGATTCTGCTTTATTACTCGCCGTACGATTCGAAAGAAGTGAATGACAAGAAGCACGCGTGGGTGGAGCGCATCGGCGATGAATGCCGCGCCAACGACATTCCATACTTTCTCGAATTTGTCGGTTACGAAGAAGGGGCCGATGAAAAAGGTCTGGACTATGCGAAGAAGAAGCCGCATATCGTCACCGAGAGCATGCGCGAGTTCAGCAAAGACCGTTACGGTGTGGATGTGCTGAAGGTGGAAGTGCCGGTCAACATGAAGTTTGTGGAAGGTTGCAAGTCGTTTGGTGGGCAAAAAGCCTATACGAAGAAGGAAGCGATCGATCTGTTCCACTCCGCCGCGAACGTGGCGACCAAGCCCTTCATCTATCTTTCCGCCGGGGTCAGCAATGCCGAATTCAGCGAGACGCTTGAACTAGCCGGCGAATCGGGAGTGAAGTTCAACGGAGTGCTCTGCGGGCGCGCCACCTGGAAAGATGGTATCGCCATCTACGCTAAACAGGGCGCCGCGGCATTCCGCAAATGGCTGGAGACCGAAGGCGTAAAGAACATCAACAACGTGAACGGCAAACTCAAAGCTGCAACTTCCTGGCATTCGATTTACGGCGTTGAGCCGGTGTTGGCGAACGCGTAAACCATCACGTCTCATGTGGCGCGGGCGCCCTCGCCCGCGCTTTTTTATTGGCCGCTTAGTTGCGAATGGAGACGTTTTCCGAGCAGTCTCAGTGCAGGTGGAAAAGCATTTCCAGCAAAAAGAAAAATCCAGCCCCAACAAAAACCAGCAGTGCCATCTTCATCGCCGGCTCCTTATTCACTTCTGGCACTAAATCCGAAGCTGCCACATAAATCGTTACGCCTGCTGCAAGCGGCAAGCCAGCGCCAACATGGTGGCGAAACAGCGCCATGGTCAGAACACCCGCCAGCGTGGCTCCGCCAAGGACAACCGACGCGCCCCACGCCGTTCCGCGGCTTCGTCCGCTGGCCAACATTACGGAGCTTACAGTGAAGCCTTCGGGGATCTTGTGCAGAAAGATGGCGAAGAATATGAGCCAGCCGAGGGCGTTCGAAACCAAAAAGCCAGAAGCGATCGCGATGCCGTCGAAAAATGTATGGATAATCAGGCCCAAGAGCACGGAATATCCCTTGTGCGAGTGCATGAACTCATCTTGATGAGTCTCTTCGCCGAAGTGGAAGTGCGGTGTAACCGTGTGCTCGAAGAAATGGATGATCAGGTAGCCCAGCAGAATCAAGAACGCCGCGCTCCGCCCGCGCAGTTCCAGGCTTTCGGGAACCATTTCAACCAGAGCTGTGGCCAGCATAAAGCCCGCGCCCAGCGCGACGAAGTAGCGTAAGTAGCGCCGCTCCCAATTGTGCTGGACGATGATTGCGCCGCCGAAGACATTGGCGGCGGCGGCCGTAAGGCCCAGGAGGATGCTGATGAGAATCGGGCTCATGTGCAGTTGGCGAGGATGATATCAGAGAGAATTCGCCACAGACGCGCCAAGACACAGAGAAAATCAAGAATTTTGTTTTTCTCCGTGGCTCCCTGCCTTCGTGGTGGATGCAGGGCTTACCCGCTATGCCGGATGTGCATCACATCTCCATCCTGCACGATGTAGTCCTTGCCTTCGAGCCGCAAAGTTCCTTTCGCGCGGGCGTTGGCTTCCGATCCCGCTTCGAGCAACTGATCCCAGCGAATCGTTTCGGCGCGGATGAAATGTTTTTCCAGATCGGAGTGGATCGCGCCCGCCGCTTCCTGTGCGCGGGATTTTGCCGGGACCTGCCAGGCGCGGCATTCGTCTTCGCCAGCGGTGAAAAATGAAATTAGTCCGAGGAGTTTGTATGTTGTCCGAATCAGACGTACCAGGCCGCTTTCCGTCAGGCCGTAGCTGGAGAGAAATTCAGCCGCGTCGGCATCGCTCATCTCCGCCAGTTCGGCCTCGACTTTGCCGCAGATGGCGGTGGCCGCGGCATTGGGCCGAGCGGCGATTTCGGTGAGCTTGTATTTATTAACCGCTTCTTCCAGTTCTTTCCCCAGTTCCGTCGATTCGCCAATGTTCAGCACATAAAAAATCGGCTTTTCGCTGAGGAACATGAAGCCCTTGATGCGCTTCTTGTCTTCCGCGGTCATCTCCATTTCGCGCAGCGGCTTGTCGGATTCCACCTGCGCCTTGGCTCGCTTCAACAACTCGAATTCTTTTTCGAGTTCCGCCGTCTTCATCTTCTTCAGATCTTTTTCCAGCCGCTCCAGGCGCTTCTCGATTTGTCCCAGATCGCTCACCAGCAGATCGAACTCGACATTCTTAATATCTTTTAGTGGATCGATTTCCCCGGCATGAGGTACGGAAGGATCGTCGAAGACGCGCACCACGTGGGCCAGTGCGTCCACGTTGCGCAGGTGCGCGGCGTAAGCACTGTCCTTCAGCGCTTCCTGGCCGATTGCGCCGACGTCGACGTATTCCACCGACGTATGCGTGAGCTTCTTCGGGTTATAGAGCGCGGCCAGGCGGTCGAGACGATCGTCGGGAACTTTGGCGACGCCGATGTGCGCCTCGCGCGGATTCGCGCGTGCCTGATCCGAAAGATGGGCCTTGGTCAAAATACGAAACAACGCTGTCTTGCCCACTTGAGGCAGACCAATAATTCCAGTTTTCATAAGGGAAGCTCTTAGCTGTTAACTCTTGGCTCTTAGCTGAATCATCGCGCAGTCTGTGCGATCGGGGATCAAGGCCAAACACTTAAGGATAAATGATGTTGTGGAGATTGCCCAAACGCAAGGAAGCCAAGTTAGCGTCGTAACTTGCAAGACTCAAGCTAAGAGCTAAAGGTTAAAAGCTCCGCGCAGTCAAATACACGACCACCAATCCCAACAGCAGCACCGCGCCTTCCACCCGTGTAGACCAGACATGCAGCGCATCGAACTGCACGCGATCCGGACTGTCGATTGGCGCGGATCTCACGTCGCCAAGCGAAGCACGCAAGACATCCATGCGCGGGATGATGCCGAATTGCGAAATGAGTGTAAGCGCCAGCATCAGGCACAACAGCACGTGCCGCACCGCAAATACGTGCGCAGTGCCGTCAGTAAAGCGGCTGTAGAGTAGGGAAGCGATCAGGAACACGATTCCGGAAAAGATGGCGATCCAGTGCAGCTTGCCCAGGGCGCGTCCTACGACATTTCCGGCGAGATGTGTATTGGGCAGAACGTCTGGAATCGAGAATGCAGTGGGTGCTAGCACGAAGGCGAAAAAAATTAGGCCGCCGATCCAGACAACGAGTGATAACAGCATGAGAAATCGCAGGAAGGACATCACGCGAGAATTATAGCGGGAATGCTTAGCAGCTCCCACCGTTGCCTAGAAATGAAAATATGATAGGATTTCTGCAACCTGTTCCCCCCAAGCTGATTTTCTCCCATTCCATCGTCGAATACCGAAAGGCGGAGCCCGATATGAGACCTCCATGCTGCCCCTGAAATCTGCCCGTTTGATTATTGCCTTGGCCGTCGTGCTCTTTGGCGCTACAGGGATGGGCGTCGCCCAGACCGAAGCAACCTTGCATCGCTTCGAGAATAAGGGCGATGGATATAGTCCGATCGCAGGCGTGATCGCAGACTCGGAGGGTAATCTATACGGCGCTGCCTCCGACGATTTTTCGGACAGCGGGACCATTTTTAAAATGACGCCACCCGCTCCAGGCGGCCGATGGATTTACTCCGCGCTGTATAAAATGAACGGTAAGACCGATGGAGATACTCCATGGGCGAGTCTACTTCGCGACTCTTCGGGAAATCTCTACGGCACGGCTGACGCCGGCGGGGCGCATTCCTGCGGAACCGTTTTTGAGCTGACGCCGCCAACCGCTTCGGGTGCGCCCTGGACCTTCAGTCTGCTTTATACTTTCGCGGGCGGCACTGATGGTTGCGCAACCGAAGGCGCGGACTTGGTCGCGGATAATCTCGGAAATCTTTACGGCGTCACGGGTGGCGGCGGAAAGTGCTCGGCTGGTTGCAATGAGGGTGTGGTATATAGACTGAGTCCGCCAACCGTGGCTGGTGCGGCATGGACGGAGACGGTTCTGTACCGGTTTGGCACGGGGGGTGCGAATGACAGCGCGGCGCCGATTTGCACGTTGCTCCGTATGGGCGAAGCTCTATACGGTACAACCTTTGCGGGCGGAGTGTACGGTG
This sequence comes from uncultured Acidobacteriaceae bacterium, assembly GCA_963818235.1. Lineage (GTDB taxonomy): Bacteria > Acidobacteriota > Terriglobia > Terriglobales > Acidobacteriaceae > Sulfotelmatobacter. Next base: position 1,855,126 of record CAWFRI010000001.1, on the reverse strand, counting down.
CGGGAACGGTCTTTGTGTTGCAACCGCCCTCCGCCAGTGGAAAGCCTTGGACGGAGCAGGTTTTGTACAGCTTCACCGGAGGAACCAGCGATGGGCTCAAACCTCAGGCTGGCCTCATTTCCGACGGGCGCGGTGGTATCTACGGCACGACCGCCGACAACTACGCATTTGTCTTTGCCACCTGCGCCGGAACCTACTGCGGGCACGTCTTTGACCTCAACCCTCCTTCGGGTGAAGGCGAACCGTGGACCTACACCTCTGTGTGGGCCTTCTCCGGTCCAGATGGATCGACCCCGTATGCTCCCGTGGCTCGCGACAATTCGGGGCAACCTGTACGGTACGACCTCATACGGCGGCAGCGATGGTGGTGGCGTAGTTTTCAAACTTACTCCGCCGGCGGCCGGTGGCGGAACTTGGACGGAGACGACGCTCTACGATTTCGGCACTGGCGTTGGAGGTCAATGGCCGCAGAGCAACGTAGCTTTTGGCCAGGGCGGGCGACTGTATGGGACAGCCTATTCCGGCGCTCTTCAGTGTCCAAACGGCGGCCCAAACGGCGGATGCGGCACAGTATTTACTCTGGAGCCTTAGCTCGACATCACGCCGAGGTCGGATTCGAGGAGGGGAAGTGTACCTAATTCCAGATGTCGCCGAACGGGAATATCTTGTGGGCGGGTGTTTCCGCAGCCGGGGGAAGGTCATAAGGAAGAACTAAGTACCCCGCTGTAGCGACGCTGATTTACCACACTGGCCACTGCCTACACCGGCACAGCCACGTTCTCCACAATCTCTTTCATCACCTGATCGGCCTGCTCGGACTTCTTCATAGTGGAAGCATACTGTCCGCTGACCACTACCCGGTGGGCAAAGACGGGCACGGCCAGCGGTTTGAAATCTTCCGGAGTGCAGAAGCTGCGGCCATCGAGAAACGCCATGGCCTGCGCCGCACGATACAAAGCCTGCGCTCCACGCGGTGAAACTCCCAGCGACAGATATTCGGAGTCGCGCGTGCGCTTAACGATCTCCAGCGCGTAAGTGACGAGCGATTCGTCCACACGAATGCGCTTCACTGCTTCCTGCATCTCGAGCACGTCCGTGGCTGTGAGCACCGGGCGCAATTCCTGCAAGTGAGCTGCTCCGGCTTCGGAGCGCAGAATCACGCGTTCCGCGGCGGCTTCGGGATATCCCATTCGCACGCGCATCAGAAAGCGATCCAACTGCGACTCCGGCAGCGGATAGGTGCCGTGATGTTCCACCGGATTCTGGGTGGCGATTACCAGGAAGGGCTGAGGCAAGGCGTAAGAATGCGCGTCGACGGTGACCTGTCCCTCGTTCATCGCCTCCAGCAGTGCCGACTGCGTCTTTGGCGTAGTGCGATTGATTTCGTCGGCCAGCAGAACATTCGCGAAGACTGGGCCGCGCTTGAATTCGAACTCCTGTTCCGTCGCGGAATAAACCGATATTCCCAGCACGTCGGAAGGCAGCATGTCGCTGGTGAATTGCACGCGCTGAAATGTGCAATCGATGGCGCGGGCAAGAGCCTGTCCCAGAGTGGTTTTGCCAACACCAGGAACGCCCTCGATCAAAAGATGGCCGCGAGCAAAAATGCTGACCAGCGCGAGCCGCACCACGTCGTCCTTCCCGCGAATCACGCGGCAAAGGGCTTTTTCCAACTCGGCGGCTTTATGGGAAACGGCAATTGCGGTCTCGGGCGACATTGGATGGATTTTACTCTCTGGCATGAATACGGCGGAGTTACCGATGTCATAGGCCTTCGGCTTTTTAGCTCTTAGCCTCTTCGGATCTTCGAAGCGGCCAACCATAAAGGAAAGAACGTCATCCGGCCATAAACCTTGCACGGCTAAGAGCTTTTACTGCATGAACTCCGCCGGCCGTCCCGTCAGCCGCTCGATCCTTTTGGCGATCGGAGGGTGAGTCGAAAACAGGTTCCCGAAGTTCATTCCCAAGAGCGGCTGGACAATAAACAAATGCGCCGTCGATGGGCTGGCTGCCATGGGCAGGCGCCGCGAGTAGGCATCGAGCTTTTGTAACGCGCTAGCCAATGCATAAGGATTGCCCGTGTATTTCGCACCGGTTGCATCGGCCTGATATTCGCGCGAGCGCGATACCGCCATCTGAATCAACACTGCGGCGATCGGAGCCAAAATCAGCATAAACAAAGCCGAGATGCCGCCGCCGCGACGGTCGCGGTCGCCGCCTCCACCACCAAAGATCATGGCAAATTCGCCCATGCGCGCGAGCATCGTAATCGCGCCCGCGATAGTTGCCGCCACGGAACTAATAAGGATGTCGCGATTGCCCACGTGTCCCAATTCATGAGCCAGCACGCCTTCCAGTTCTTCGTCGTTCAACAAGCTCAGAATTCCGTGGGTCACCGCGACGGAAGCATGTTTCGGATTTCTTCCCGTGGCAAAAGCATTGGGAGATTCGGTGGGGATCACATAAATCTTCGGCATCGGGAGCCCGATCTTTTGCGTCAGCCGCTCGACCGCGGCATAGGCTCGCGGCAACTGCTCGCGCGTTACCGGCTGCGCCCGGTACATGGCCAACGCAATCTTGTCCGAAAAAAAGTACGAGGCAAAGTTCATTACCGCGGCCAGCACCAGCATGAGCAGCATTCCATTCTGGCCGCCAAAGTACTCCCCTATGAACATGAACAGCAAAGTCAGCGCGGTCAGCAAGAATGCGGTCTTGAATGTGTTTCCCATGGCTTTCACTCTCGCTCCATTAGATGTCAGGCCGCCTAAGGGGATGCATGTAGGGGTAGCCGGAGGCAATCTCGATATCCTCATGACTTTTCCCACTCGCAGCGCTATACTGCAGGTCTCCGTTGTTGCGCCGACCGTCTTAGGAGTTTCTCAGGAGAACAACATGAGCGATAAAGCCGGAAGTCCCTTTGAAAGCATTGAAAGCGCTCACGAATTCGTTACCCTGTTGGCCGCAACTGTCGGTGAGGCCAAGCGAGACGTAGAAGCGGATGTGCAAAGGGAGTCAGGGGTAGATTCTCCGCGGCGGTTGGAAGCGCTGCGCACGGCTCTCTATAGCATGGAGAAGTTGGAACAGCACATGAACCAGAGCCGCCGCATCCTGAATGATCTTCGCTCCTTGCGCCGCCTGCTTTTCGATGAGCGCTCCGCCCGCGCGATATCCAAAAGTCTTCCCGCCGGAGTCATCGATCGCAGGGACGTGACCGATACAAAAATCGCCTCCAACGCAAATCGCTAAAGCCAGCGGCGTCAAGATCCTTCTTTATTGCGTGATCGAAACAAGGGTGCGCCCCAGGCGCTGGCGGCGAGAAATGCTCCGAATAAAATGATGGCATCAATGCTGGACCGACCCTCGCGCGCCCAGTAGACATCGCGCAGGTTCAGCCACAGAGCAAATTCATCCAGCGTGAGCGCAGCGCCCACGCCATAAAGGATCGACATCAACCGGCTCAAAAGAATTGAAGTGTCGTCGGCGCCGGTGCCGACTTCGGCCAGCCATCCGTAGCCGACCATCAGGAGAATGATGATTCCGAAGACCAGGTGGTGAATGTGGCGTCCGCCGGACTGGATGAAATGAAATGGCGGAATCTGATGGAGAACGGCAAAGACGACGGCGCGGACTCCAGCAAAGGTGAGAAAAAAACTGACCCAAGCCACGAATATGCGCCGGCGAGGGCGATCGGGAATACGTTCGTGAATAACGGTGCCGAACGACGTGCCTTGGAGCAGCAATAGCAGGAACGCACTCCCGGCGATGGCGAGAAGGAGTATGAACCAGGAATAAGCCATGCGGTATTAAAGCACGGCTGGCACTAAGGCTAAGCTCTTTGCGCTTCGCGTTTCAAGGCGCGCTCCAAAGTCTGATCGAGCGCGGCTTTGGCTTTTTCGTATTCCGCCTGCGAAATCTGCCCTTGCTTGCGCTCGACTTCGAGTTGGAAAAGCTCCTCTTTAATTCCCTCCATTAGCATGGAAGAACGCACTGGGGCGCGGGAGGCTCCGGCTGCCGCGGCCTCGGCGGGTTCGTAATCATCTTCTTCCTGCATGGCAACCGGAGAAGACAACCGTTGCCGCTTCAGGGCGCGTGCCGCCGATTGTTGCCGCGATGCAACATAAACTCCGCCGATCACCAGGATTGCAGCGAAGCCTCCCAGAATCCACCAGCGGTATTTCTGTAGCGGGTCGGGAGCGTCGATCGGCGGGCCCAATCCGCCACCGGGGCGGCCGCTGGATTGGCTTGCTCCCGGGCCGGGGGCTGAACTCTGCTCGCCTTCACTCGGCCCCTGCGCTCCGCTCTCCTGTTGGCCAGTGAGCGTGCCTTCGCCGGAAAGCTTGAATGCTAGGTTCTGTCCCCGGGTCGTGTTGGAGGCAACTTGCACGGCGGCATCCGGCTCGTTGGGATAATTAATCAGTTTAAAACCCGCCGAACTGGCGGCGGCAAACTGCATCGCCTTGGGAGTCATGACGACGAAATGCTGGAGCGGATAAATCGATTTGGGATCGATATTCGCGCTGCCACTGTAGGGCAGTTCGTACGTGACTTCGAAACGGGTTAGCCCTGGGCGCAGTGGAAAGATGAATGAATAGCGATTCTTTTCGCCTTCGGGCACGGGCGCGGACTTGAGCGGGTTGCCGTTTTCAGTGGTTGCCGTCGCTGACTCGTCGATAACATGCGCGCCATCGGGAACATAAAACTCGAGGTTGCGCTCATTCATTTGCGTGCGCGGCGGCTTCGAGGTGTTCTGCACTCCGAATTCGCGGGTGATGGCGATCTGGCCCTGCGCCGCCTGGATGCGCATAATGTCGGCGACCACTTCGATGCCATCAATTTTTTTCCCAACATCGTAAACCTCGACTTCCACCGACGTGGTTCCCGGGGGCGCCATGCGGTGATAAGTCACATCCTGATGAATGGCGCGAATCAGGTGTGGTGCCTGCGCATCGTCCAGCTTGAAACTGAATTGGCCTTTGGCGTCAGTCTTGGTGCGCCCGGCTTCTTCCATGCCCTGGCCGAGCTTGAGCAGAACAACTTCGTCTCCCGCCGCGGGCTTGCCGGTGGTGGAGTTTTTCACGGTCCCGGTAAGGGTTTGAGCGGCGGCCAGCGATGTTAGAACAATGACGAGCGGGATGATGATGCTGGAGCGCCGGATGATATGCGATGGCAATTTCAAAATCGGTGTTCCTTTCAGACTCTCGTTTTCCGGGCTGTGGGCGCGGGAGTTTCCAGACGTGAAATTTCGGCGAGAATGGTGGCGGCCTCATCCTGCAAAGAAGATTTTAATGAGGCGTAATCAACGTCAGGCACTTTGCCGGCTTTGTATTCGAAGTTGAGATCGCGCAGATTTTCGTAGACCGCATCTTTGCGCTCGCGCAGATAACCAGCGCGGTTTTTTTCCGGACCAAGAAAAAGCCTTCCCGGAAGATAGAAAACATAATAAAGGCAGGCGACCGCGAGCATGATGCAGAGAGGAATCCAGGTCATAGATCAGTCTCCTTGCGGGCTTGATCGCGGAACTGTTCGAGTTCGGCGCCGCGAACCGGCCGCAGGCCATCGGCGATAGCAGGCGCGGGACGATTCTTCCAGGCCCGAATGACCAGCACAATCAATCCAAAGCCGAAAAACAGAGCCGCGAAAGGAATAATATAGGCCGCGCGGTCGAACCCTTTATTAGTAGGAGCGGCCAGAACCGTAGGCCCATATTTCTGAACGAAACCTTGTTCCACCAGGCTGTCGCTATCTCCGCGTTCGACCGATGCCATGAGTTCGTTCCGCATACCGTCCGAGTCCGGGCAGCCGACGTGATTGCATTCCAGAAGAATCTGATTGCATCCGCAGATGCACATCATTTGATGGCCGATTTCATTGAAGCGAGTGGCGGGATCGCCGGCGCCAAGCAAGATGAAAATCGCGGCAGATAAAACTAAGGCATGCGCCGCCTTGCCGCATCGGGTCGCGAGCGTCGAAACTGAATTAAGGCGGATGAACATCAATCTCCTGTGACCACGGGCTCGGCCTGTGCCCGCTCCAGGCGCTCGGGAGCAGGAACACGCACAGGCGCAGGCGCGTTCGGAATCAGAGCCAGAACCGTACCAATGAGCATGATCCACACTCCCATCCAGATCCACATCACCAGCGGGTTCAAATGCGCCTTCAGAATGGGATGACCGTTATCCTGATTCAGCCCTTCGAAAACCACATAGAGATCTTCATTCAGCGTCGAGCGAATGTCAGGCATAGTCGATGTCTGGCGGCTGGCCTTGTAGAAACGGCGCACCGGAGTCATCGTATCAATCTGCTTGCCGCCTTTGTAAACATCGAGCACGGCCCACTCGCTGGCGTAGTTGGGAGCATCATCATCGGTATAAGACCGGCAGATCAGAGTGTAGGGGCCGATATTCATCTTGTCGCCGTAGCCCATCTCCTGCTCTTTATCGAGATTGAATGCGGCTCCGGCCAACCCGATGATTACGACTACCACGCCAAAGTGGACGATATATCCACCGTAGCGTCGCGTGTTGCGGTGGGTCAGTTGCACCATGGAGGCGAACATGCCCTGGCCCGTGTGTTTGGAGATGACGCGGCCGCCGCGGAAAAATTCGGAGGCGACGGTAAGCGTTACCAGCACCGAAAGCGCTATGGCCATCAGCGAATAAAAATAAGCAATGTCCTGCCAGGGCTTCAGGCCGAAGGCCGATCCCCAGCTTTGCGGTGTGACCATCAGGAAGATTGCAACTATGACGGCCCCAATGGCTGGCCACATAAAGTTGCGCTTCAGGCTTTCCAGCGAGGTCTTGCGCCAAGCGAGCAACGGGCCCACGGCAGTCAAAATCAGGAGCAGCAAAGCGACTGGAATGGCGACCCGGTTGTAGAAGGGCGCTCCCACCGTCACTTTATTCCCCTGCACTAATTCGGAAATCTTCGGGAACCACGTTCCCCATAGCACGGTGAAGCACAGAAGAACGAAAAGCAGATTGTTGAACAGGAAACTCGATTCGCGCGAAACCAGCGATTCAAGCTTATGCTCGCTGCGCAAGTGCGACTTGTTCTTGAAAAAGAAAAAGACAAACACGATCAGCGTGATGCCGAGGAACCAGGCGAACCAGTCGCCAATGGAAGACTGCGCAAAAGCGTGAACAGAGCTGATGATGCCGCTGCGCGTTAAAAAAGTCCCAAGAATCGCCAGCCAGAATGTGGCAAACACCAGCCACATGTTCCACATCTTTAACATGCCGCGCTTTTCCTGCATCATCACCGAATGCAGAAAGGCGGTGCCGGTGAGCCACGGCATGAGCGACGCGTTCTCGACGGGGTCCCATCCCCAGTAACCGCCCCAGCCGAGCACGGAGTAGGCCCAGTGCGCTCCTAGAAAAACTCCACAGGTGAGGAACGCCCAGGTGACCATAGTCCAGCGGCGCGTGATGTGAATCCACTTTTCGCCGGGATACTTCATGATGAGAGCGCCCAGCGCGAATGCGAATGGAATGGTGAACCCGACATATCCCAGATAAAGCATGGGCGGGTGAATCACCATCTCGGGATATTGCAGGAGTGGGTTCAGGCCATTGCCGTCGGTGGGAATTGTCCCCTGCACAATGGCGAAGGGATGCGCCGCGAAGTTCAGCAGCAAGAGAAAAAATATTTGCACGCCGGATAAAACTACCGAAGCGTAGGCAAAAAGGCGGGCATCGGTCTTGTAGCGCAGCCGCAGGACGAATCCGTAGGCGGCCAGCAGCAACGACCAGAACAGAAGCGACCCTTCCTGGCCGGACCAGAGAACGGCAAACTTATAAGGACCGGGTAGATCGCGGTTGCTGTGGTGAAGAATGTAGGCGATGGAGAAGTCGTCGCGAAAGGCGCAGATAACCAGGACCACGGAAGCGAGGAGAACGGCGGCAAACACAGCGATGCCGGCGCGGCGAGCGGTTTCGCCAATGCGCTCCGACCCCTGGCGGAGGGTTGTAATCAGCGAACTTTCGTCGACCGGGCCAATTCGTCCGCCGGCCCTCGCTAATTGCGAAGGGGCGCGGTTCTGATAAATTAACGCGACGATTCCGGCGAGGAACGAGTAGGCGCTCAGCGCCAAAGCGAGCAGCAGTGCGAAACTACCGATTTCCGCCATGTGGGGAACCCCGGCCTATTTTTTCAGAAACGCTCCCGCGAGGCAACCGCTACGCGCAAGAAAGCGCCCTCCGGCCATCGCTGTCACTGACCGATCGGCAAGCTACTCGCGCAAGCTCCAACCCCCAGCGGCAGCCAATCCAAGCCGCCGCGTTGTCTTCGTAAGTCAGGACTCGGTAATCAGGACGCGGCACTGCGCTGGTGATAGCGCTGCATCACTTCCCGTTCGGCGGTGAGCCAATCCTCAGCGTCACTACCTGCGCCGGGTTCGCGCTGCTGGTAGAGCTCATAGGCGCGGCGGCGAATCTCGTCTTCGAGGTTAATGGGAACCACATTCTTGCGCGGTTCTGTCTTTCGGATTTCAAACTTTCTAGTTTCGGGCACGGCCTGGCTTTCCGGTTTGACATCGCTGGGCGCTGAAACGGCGGCCGTTGCGTTGATCTCAGGATTGCTGACCGGAAGATCGGTGCTGTTCTGCACATTGCTCGTACGACTGGACTTACCACCTGAAGTAGATTTTGCTCTCGCCATAATGGAATACTCCTTACATTTACCTAAGTCTAGGAATGAATTAAATTGTTCAGCGAACCACATACACTTTTCCCGCAACATTTAAGAGGACAAGAAAGAGTTTTGGTTGCAGAGTTGTACTTAGTATAAACCTCTGAAGGCTGTGGAAACATGTCGCCGCTAAGATTTTGGCGCGGCCCGCTTTGCTATAATCGAAGGTCTCCGGATGGCGCTATCGTCTAGGGGTTAGGACGGAAGATTCTCAATCTTCAAACCCGGGTTCGATTCCCGGTAGCGCTACCAGCATTGTCTGCATTAACTCTATTTCCCTGACTAACGCAACGATTTATCACAAATTTTTACATGTTGGAGCGGGCAGTAAGTTGCCTGGTGGGGCGGAAGTGACGAGAAGTTCATCCCCGGCGAAAATCTGCTTTCTGGAGCTGAGCAATAGCCCAGCCCGAGAGATTACAATCCTTGCCAGCATTCGAGGAGAAAGAAATCGTTATGCGCGTCGGAGTGTTTACCCCTTTGCTTTCGCAACTGCCATTGGCGTCGGTCCTCAAAAAACTCAAATCGCTGCAAATCGAAACTGTTGAGTTGGGCACGGGAAACTATCCCGGCGATGCGCACTGCAAATTGTCGATGCTGGAAGATGGCTCCGCCCTTGCCGAGTTTCAGAAGGTTATCGCTGATTACGGGGTTACGATCAGCGCCTTGAGTTGCCACGGCAATGCGCTGCATCCGGACAAAGCGCGTGCGCAGCGCGATAGGGAAGTGAGCCGCAAGACTATTTCGCTGGCGGAAAAACTGGGCATTTCTGTAGTGGTGGATTTTTCCGGATGTCCAGGCGATTCGCCGCAGGCGAGGGCTCCGAACTGGGTTACATGCCCGTGGCCTCCGGAATATCTGAAAGTGCTCGAGTGGCAGTGGAACGAGGTGGTTGCGCCTTATTGGACGGAACATGCGAAGTTCGCCGCCGACCATGGCGTGAAGATCGCCATCGAAATGCATCCGGGATTTGTCGTGTATAGTCCGGAGACAATGCTCAGGTTGCGGTCGATCGCGGGGGCGAGTGTGGGCTGCAACTTCGATCCCAGCCATCTTTTTTGGCAGAACATCGATCCCATTGCCGCTGTGCGAGTGCTCGAAGGCGCAATCTTTCACGTCCACGCAAAGGACACGCAGATTTACCCCGCGAACCTGCCGCGTACCGGTGTGCTCGATACCAAGCCGTACACTCAAGAGCGCGATCGCGCCTGGATCTTTCGAACTTGCGGTTACGGCCACGGAGCGGAGTGGTGGAGCGAATTTATTTCGACCCTGCGCATGTTCGGCTACGATAACGTACTCTCCATCGAGCATGAGGACGGCCTGCTCTCGCCGGAGGAAGGTTTGACGAAGGCGGCGAGTTTTCTGAACAGCATCGTCATCCGCGAGCAGCCCGCAGCCGCGTGGTGGGTGTAGCGCTATGGCAATCGGCAATTCGAGAACGATCAGGACGGCGATTGTCGGTACCGGCTTCATGGGCCGCGTGCATCTGGAAGCGGTGCGCCGGCTGGAATTTGTGGAAGCTGCCGCGGTCGTGGGTAGGAACGCAGAGGCTGCGCGACGCTTGGGCGAGGGATTTTCGATCCCTGCTGTTGACTTCGCCGAGGTGCTAAGCGATCCGAAGATCGATGCCGTGCACATTTGCACACCTAACGCGCAGCATTTTCCCATGACCAAGGCCGTGCTTGAAGCCGGGAAGCATGTACTCTGCGAAAAGCCGTTGGCTACAAACGTGGAGGAGGGCGAATATCTGGCCGCTCTCGCGCACCAGCAGCGGTTGCGGAATTGCGTCTGCCACAATCTGCGTTACTACCCCATGGTCCAGCAAATGCGGCGCATGCGGGAAGATGGAGATCTCGGCGAAATCCTTATCGCTCAGGGAACATATTTTCAGGACTGGCTGCTGTATGACACCGATTGGAACTGGCGCGTCGATGCCAAGGCCGGCGGTCCTTCGCGCTGCATGGCCGACATCGGTTCGCACTGGTTCGATATGGCCGAGCACGTCACCGGCCTTCGCGTAACTTCTCTCTGTGCCGATCTTCAAACGTTCCACTCTACGCGCAAGCAGCCGAAACACTCGGTAGAAACTTTTTCCAATAAGCTGCGCGGTCCCGAAGATTATGTAGAAACTGCCGTAGACACGGAAGACTTCGGCACAGTAATTTTCCGCATGGGTGAACAGGCACGTGGAAGCGCTACCGCCAGCCAGGTTTCAGCTGGACGCAAGAATCGGCTTGGCATTGAGATCTGCGGCACGCGGGCCTCGGTCGCGTGGAATCAGGAGCGTCCCGACGAATTGTGGGTTGGACACCGCGATACTGGAAACCAAATTTTCGTGAAAGATCCCGCTCTCCTCAAACCCGCGGCGCGCGCCTACGCCGACCTTCCCGGCGGTCACAGCGAAGGCTATGACGATACCTTCAAGCAAGTCTTCCGCCGCTTCTATGGCTCAATTGCCGAACCGGAAAGCACACCGGAATATCCCCAGTTCGCGGATGGGCTGCGCCAGTTGAGGATACTCCATGCGGCACTCGAGAGTGACCGCGATCGAGGCTGGGTCGACGTCCCTGCATTTGTTTCCAAAAGTTGAAGTAGCAGTCGAAAGGAAACTACCGGGTGCTAATTTTCGCCGCCATTGTCGCCATCTTCATCTATGGAATGATCGCCGCCATGCTCGGCACTATCCTGCCGGACCTGTCGGATCGTTTCCACTTGACGCCCAGCCAGAATGGCACGATCGCGTTTGCTCAGGCGCTCGGGCTAATCCTGGCGTCGCTCGCGGTGGGGCCGCTGCTCGATAACGAAGGCAAAAAAATCGGCCTGATCCTTGGGCTTGGCTTAATTTCGATCGCGCTTTTCGCACTGCCGCGCTCGCCCGGTTTTCGCAGTCTTTTGTTGCTGCTGTTCCTGCTCGGGGTCGGCGGCGGAACTGTTGTGACGGGCGCGAACGCTCTGGTCAGCGACGTGAGCGAAGCCCACCGCGCTTCCGCGCTAAACCTTGTAAATCTCTTCTTCGGATTAGGCGCTCTGGCCACACCGTTCATTGCCGCCAATCTTTTTAAGCGGAACTGGGTGCGCCTCTGCTATACCATCGCGGCGCTGACGATAGTCACACTGGGAATTCAAGCTGTCACCAAAATGCCCGGTCCCACCGGCGCCGGTCGCTTCGTGCTCGCCGATGCCGCTCCGGTACTGGGTCGGCCGCTGCTATTTCTGATTGGACTTTTTCTTTTTCTCTACATCAGCTGTGAGGTGGGGATATGGAACTGGTTGCCGCGCCACCTCATCGCGCAGGGCATTCCCGAGTCGCGCGCGCTCAATATTCTCTCCCTGGGTTTCGCGCTTGGCTTGTTGATTGGACGCGCGGGCATCTTGCCGGTTCTCATTCGCGTACCCGCTGTCACGGTCACGTTAGTTGGGTCCACGTGCATGGCCATCACGACCTTCTTGATGCTGCGGACCAACAAACCTGTGGCTGCTCTCGTGCTGGTTTTTCTTGCCGGAATCTCGATGGCTCCGGTCTTTCCCACCACGCTGGCCATTGTGGGCGATGCTTTTCCGCGTATGACCGGCACTGCCATTGGCTTTGTGATTACCTGCGGATGGACTGGTCTCGCGGTCAGCTCGCGCATTATCGGAATCATCGCCGGCGGCGATCCGCGCCGTTTGAAGAAGGCGTTGCTGGTGATCCCATGTTCCGCCGTAATCATGATCGGCCTGGACCTAGCCATCCGAAGCATGCTGCCCTAGCAGGAGCTACACGGTTAGCTTCTTCATGTAGTCGGCGTCGATCTTTAGCGCTTCCATTTCCGGCATGTCAAACTCTTCCTGCTCGACAAAGGCGTGCTCGATGTGGGCTTCCTTTGCTGCCTCGAAGATGGGATGGTAGTCAATGATGCCGTGTCCCAACTCCGTCGAAGGTGGCGTTGGTAGCGGGACTGCGCCGTGGCCCATCTTGAAGTCCTTCACGTGCAGCATGGAAATGCGGGTTGCATAGCGGGTCAGCAGTTCTACCGGCTTCTGTCCCGCTGCAGCGGCCCAGCCGCAATCAAGTTCCATGCTCACCTTCGCCGGGTCCGTGGACCTCATTAGTTCGTCGTAAAACATCACTCCATTCTCCGAGCGAAACTCCGGCGTGTGATTGTGATATGCGAACTTCATTCCGGCCGCATTCACTTTTTCGCCAATGTGGTTGAATTGATCCGCATTCCAGCGCCAATCGTCGAGCGTCATCGATTCCCGTGCCGCACGCGAGTCTGGCTCTTTCACTCGTGATGGGTCTTTCAGCATCGGCGACGAGCAGACTATGTACTCTAGCCCGAGATCCTTGCCGAACTGAATCGTCTCGTCGACTTTGGGCAGAAGATCCTTCAGAGGATAGTGAGCGCTCACGCAATGCAGACCGGCACGATCCATGGCCTGTTTCACTTCGCCGGGCGTGTGACCGAAAAAGCCCGCAGCCTCGACTTCGCGATAACCCAGCGCACCGAGCTGCTTCAGAGTTCCTTCATAATCCTTCGGCAAAACGTCTCGCACCGAATACAACTGCAAACCGAGCGGCAAGCCGAGAGGGTTCGCCATCAGGGGAAGCGTTCGATTCCATATCGCGGCGCAGACTGCCGAAGCGGAAGCAGTCTTCAGGAAATTTCTTCTGGAAATCCGGAGCATAAAAATCCTCAATTCTGAACATCTATTTATTCCGCTGAGAGCGCACTATCCACGAATCATCCTCGCCCCAGCATCCCAGGTTGCGATCGTGTTCTTAAAATAAGCGTAGTTGGCCAGATGACAGCCGATGGCCGCATGATTACCAAACACTTCATTTTCTACCGTTGGTTTCCGAGTTCGCACTGCATAGAAAAAGTTCGCCTCATGCGCGGAGACGTCGCTGTAGCCTTGTGGCGCGGAGAAAGTTTCGGCCTCCACCGGCTGGTAATCGAGCGGGCCGGGTTCCGGATGATCGGCCTCCCACTGCGCCAAATATTCTTTACGCAGCCGCGCTGGCCAGCCTTTGATCGAATAACCCTCGGGCTTGGGGCTTATATCCTGAGGAGTGAATGTGAGTGTTTGGCCGTTGATCTCCATCGTGCCCTTGGTGCCGTGGAATTTGATCGGTTCCCCGCCGGCATTATTCAGATTGCAGCGCAGCACCACACGAAATTTCGGATAGTCGTAGAGTGTTTCGATTAAGTCCGGAAAATCCCGCCCGTCTTTCCAGCGGAATAAGCCGCCGCTCGACTGCGCCCGCTGCGGCGCTTCGTTGGTTCCCGAGATGAAGTAGATTCCCGAGAGCAGATGCACGAACAGATCGCCGGCCAAGCCTTCGCCGTAGTCGGCGAAACAGCGCCAGCGGAAAAATCGCGCCGCGTCGAACGGCCGCTTTGGCGCGTCTCCCAGAAAAGCATTCCAATCGATCGTCTGTTCGTTGGCATCGGGAGGAATGGGATATACCCATGCCCCGCTAGGTGAATTGCGGTCGGATGAGCCTTCGATGAAAAATACGTCGCCCAGCGCGCCGGAGGAATACAACTCGCGCGCTTTCTCATACACGATGGAACTCACGCGCTGGCTGCCCACCTGCATGATGTGATTTCCCTTGCGCACGGCCTCCACCATGGCGAAGCCGTCTTCGACCGTATGCGACATAGGCTTCTCGCAGTACACATCCTTGCCGGCGGCGCAGGCATCGACCACGATGCGGCGATGCTGATGGTCGGGCACGGCGACAATTACTGCGTCAACATCCTTACGGTCGAGGATTTCCTTGTAGCTGCGCGTCGCTGGAACCTGCTTCTGGACGGCCTCCTGCGCAGCTTCGTGCCGGCTATCGTAAAGATCGCACACCGCAACGCATTCAATGCCCGGTATCGTAAGTGTCGCTTGCAGCAGTTCGCACCCGCGCGTACCGGTACCGATTGAAGCAAAGCGTACGCGATCACTCGGCGCAACCGTGCGACCTGCTCCCCACAATGCGGCTGGTTGCAGGAGCGTGTACTTCACCGCGGCTCCGGCAGCCACCGAGCCTGTACCCATCCTTATAAAGTCGCGACGCGTTAAAGAATGCATCTCATCCCTTCCTTGCCAGTTAGGCTTCAGTTCGCCCGCTTGCGCTAGCGCGTATTCAAGTCAACGTAGTGACCGAAGCTGGAAAGTGTGATCTGGTCATTGCCTGGAATATAAAACCCAAACTTGCCGAGGCTTAAATTAATTCCTGCCGGAGTCCATCGATCCAGTACGACCCAGGAATCTCCCTGCCTGATCTGAGTGACGATCTCATTCGGCCCTACGCGGACCTGGAGAGTCCGAAAAGCTTTCTTCTCGTTCTTGTGGGGAATTTTTATTTCGTCCCCCTTCTGTCCGTTACGGATCACCGTACGGTAGAAGTTGTTGTCGTCCATTTGAAACAGGATGTAATTGTTCACATCGGTGCAATTCAGAACCCACTGTAAGCGGTGACCTTTATTAAGCATCGCCGAAAAGACGAACGTGCCCGAAGTCGGAGACAAGCCGTACATGACGAAGTCGCCGCCCTTGTGAACGAACGCGCCTTTCTCCTGCTTCCAGCTGGCGGCGTCCTCAAACTTCGACATTCCGTCGGGAGCCAGAGATAAGTCCATGTTTTTCGTTTGCCCGGCGGCCACGTCGATGGTTGCAGTGCGCGAGAAATTGTCGGCGGTCTTCGCGGTGAGCGTATAAGAACCCGCGGCTAGAGTCGTCGCCGTGCCGCTACTTATTTTGATGGGAGCATCGCCTGCCTTCGCCAAAGTCACTTGTGCATCCGCCGGAGTGAATGTGATTTTCAACCCCCCGGGCGCGGCTTCCAGCGCTACATCGGCAGCCACCAGCGAAACTGCCGATCCCACCACAAAGTGTTTCTTAATTTGCTTTGGTTTGAACCGGTCTTTGCGAACCTCGATCGTATGGTCGCCAGGATTTACCGTGGCGATGTTAAGTGTTCCATCGGCCTGAACCGTTCCTACCGGAGATTGATCGATGAGAACCGTGGCGCCAGGAATTCCGCCTTGAATCGTCAGTGACGCCAAATGGGGCAGAGGTTGCAGGGTGAAGACTAGTTTTGCCTGATCGCCTTTGCGAATACGGATCTTCTGCTCGGGAAGATCTTGGAATCCGCTCTTGGAAACTTTTACGACATATTCCTTCAAATCAAGATTAGGGATGCGTAATTGCCCATTCTGTGTGAGCCGGGCTTGAGGTTTGCCGTTGAGAAAAACTTTCGCTTTGTCCTGCCCGGTGATCACTACCAGCGTGCCAAGGTTGTCGGAGGTCGCTGCCTCCGCGCCGGTGTCGGGAGGAACGTCGGTCGATTGCGGAACAGGCTCGGGAGAAACGGCGACAGGAATTGAGAGAACCGTTGCTGGCTCGGGCACCGAGACCGGTGGCGCCGAAGCCACTGGCTCGCGATGCTTCCGTGCAAACATGAAAACAGCTACCAGCAAAACGATAGCGACAGCAGAGACAAGTATCGCGATGAGGGGACGCTTCGATGATTTCGGCGGCTTCGGGACGGAAGATGAAACCGCCTTCACAGCGGGCACCGGAGGTTTGATTGCCGAAGCATTCCGCGGTGAAGAGACGGGCGGTGGCATTGGCGCCGCCGCCGGAACCGGGATTGCCTGCACCACGGGCGCCGCTGGCGGAACGTTGCTGGTTACGTCCAAAGCCTTCGAAGGGCTGGCTGGCGGCGTGTGATAAGTAAGGGTTGCACTTTCGCTTTCCGGCGATGCGCTGGAAATTTCGCGCTCCACTTCCAGCAATCCGAGGCGATGAAGAAGGCCATTCGCCAGAGTTAAGACTTCTCCGTCTGTTGAATATTTGTCAGCAATAGCCCGAACCTGTTCGCCTAATGCCGGTTTCTCGGAGTCGGCGGCGCCTTCGATTTCAGTCTCGATTCGCCGTAGTTCCTCCACATCGCGACGGCGATTTTGGCGGCGCTGGACTTGCAAATCGCGTTGTACTGTTTCCTGAATCTGAATCAGCCTGGGCTCGCGCGGATAAGTCGACAATCCTTCTTGAATGCGCGATAAAGCTCCTGCCAGATCGGCCCCGGTTTGCAGCTTGCGCGCCTGCGAAACGCACTCCTCGACAAAAGTTTCTTTCTTGTGGTCGAGGATCAGAGTCTTGATGGTCTTCGCCATGGGATGCGCGGGGTTCAAGTCAAGCGCTTCCTTGGCGAGTTTTTCGGCCTCCCGCCAATCGGTTTCAACAATCGAATGAGCCTGCTCCACCAGCGCATTGGCCAGAACCGCACGCGCTAACGAATTGTTTTCATCCAGTTCATAAGCTGTGCGCAACAGCTTCAATCCGCCGGCAGATTTCTGCTGCGCGAGCATATCCTGGCCTTCAGTCATCAAACGGTGCGCTTCGGTTTTCCGCTTTACGCCATCCTGGGCAAGTTTTTCCAGCTCGATCAGTTCGGGATCGTTGGGAAATTCTTCCCCCGCGCCCTGCAATAGATCGAGAGCGCGCGCGTAGTCGCTGGAGTGGAGACATAGATCGATCTGCTCCACCAGCCGCGTTTTCGATTCGATCCGCGCCTGCTGGTCGCGCCGTTTTTGCAGGCGCTCGACCTCAAACGACAATCCCGGATATTGGCTGTAGATGGTGCGCAGAATTTCCCAATCATTCAGCGCATCGCTATACGCTCCTTGCTCTTCGTGCAGGTGAGCGCGAGCGACGATGGAGTTGACCAGGTCGCGCTTATCCTGCACCAACCGCAAAGCGCGCTCAAAGTGCGATTCCCCCGGATGCAAATCAAGAGCTTCGCGTAGAACGTTCACGCGCTTGTCGAGATCCGGCTCGGTTTCTACTTGGCGATCGACAGATGCGATGAAGGCGGAAAGGTTCTGCCGTTGTTGTTCCTCAATGTCGTAGCGAAGCGCCTGAAAGATGGCGTTGTTTGGATACTTGGTCAAATAGGCCTGACACGCGGCCATTGCCTTGGCGAAGTTGTGTTCCGTGAGCAGCCGGCGAGCCTCAGCATAGGCGATGTTCATCGCGTCGTGCTCGGAGCGCACTTCGTTGTAGAAGCTCTGATAATTTGCGCCGCTCTCGCGATTGAGTGAATCCGGCGCTTTCCGGTCGAGTTCCAGGACCACACCAAGCTTTGAAAGCGCATTGCTCACATCGCCTTTGTGCCAGGCTTCCATGGCGGCGCGGTGAATCTGCTCTTTTTCTTGCCGGAGTTTTCGATATTCCTGTTCCTGGCGGTCGACCTCCGCCAGCAATTGCAACGCACGTGCCTCTTTCGGCCGCAGCTGTAAAACATTCTGCAACGCTTCTCGCGCATGGCCATACGCGTGGTTATCGATGTGCTGCCGCGCAAGGCGATACCAGTTATCGATCTGGCGCTCGCTGCGGCGGTTCTCAATTCGGCTCTTTAGAGCCAGCGCGGTTGCATTGTCCGGCTCGATTTGCAGCGCTTCCTGCAACTTCTGGAGAGCCAGCGGATCCTCTTCTTCTTCAAAGCGCGCCCGGGCGGCATCCAGTAATTGCGACAAAGTTTTTCGCCGGATCGCCCCGTCGAGTCTGCGCCGCAGTGAACCGATGGCCTCATCCATGTGGCCTTCGGCTTCGAGTTCACCCAAAATCTCTCCGGCAAACTGGAAATCGCCTTCCTCCAAGGCTTTGGTGGCGCGTTGCAAGCGTGGCCGTGTACGTTCGGGATCGAAAAACTCTATAGCTTCATTGCGCAGCGCTTTGTTAAGCGTGTCACCGAAATCGCGCGCGGTCGCGAAACGATGCCAGGATTGCTTCGCCATCGCCTTGTGCAGGACGCGGCTCACTGGCTGGCTTACCGTGGAGTTCAATTCCCCCGCCAGCGGCGGAATCTGCTTCAGAATGGCCTCCACGACTTCATCCGCCCTCGCGCGC
This sequence comes from uncultured Acidobacteriaceae bacterium, assembly GCA_963818235.1. GTDB lineage: Bacteria > Acidobacteriota > Terriglobia > Terriglobales > Acidobacteriaceae > Sulfotelmatobacter. Next base: position 1,836,547 of record CAWFRI010000001.1, on the reverse strand, counting down.
TGAAACGGATTGCGCCCCGTCATGGCTTCGTAACAGACCACGCTCAAAGAGAAAATGTCGGAAGCCGGCGACAGCGCTTTCAATTCGATCTGCTCCGGCGACATATAGAGCAGCGTTCCCTTCTGCGCGCGTGTTGTATGCGCGTCCGCCATGTGCGCTACGCCGAAATCGATAATCTTTACCGAGTCGTCTTCCATCACAAAAATATTGCTCGGCTTCAAATCTCGATGTACCAGCCCGCGTTCGTGCGCGGCCTGTAATCCCCGGCAAGCTTGAGAAATAATATCGACGGTGCGCTCGACGGTTAAACGATGGCTGGCTTTGCGAATGAAATATTCCAGCGTTGTTCCCGGGAGCAGCGGCATTACGAAGTAAGGTTTTTTCTTGCCCTCTTCTTCGAACTCGCCTATGTCGAAAATCTCAACGATATTGGGATGGCTCATGGAGGCGAGCACATCGCATTCTTTATAAAACAATTGCAGCGAAGCCGGGTCGGGAATGTCGAGAATCGTCTTCACCGCCACTTCGCGGCGCACGACCGTATCGTAGGCGCGGTAAACCAGGCCCATGCCGCCCTGGCCGAGGATCTGGCGGACCTCATAGCGCCCCGCCAATTTTCTGGGTGAAGAAGGAGTATCCATCGCGCACCCCGATCGAGGGGCCCTAGCATCTTAATAGATTTGGAGCAAAAGTGTAGCTCATGCGCGCAGCAAATTGCGCGCAATAAACAACACGTTGGCTGGCCGTTCGCCCAATCGCCGCATGAAGTAGGGATACCACTCCGTGCCAAAAGGAATGTAAACGCGGATACGCCAGCCGTTGCGCACCAGCCGTTGTTGCAGGTCGCGGCGGATGCCATAAAGCATCTGGAATTCAAAAGAATCGCGGGAAAGCTTTTCTGCCCTGGCAAAAGCTTCGGCTTGCTGCACGATGCTTTCGTCGTGCGTAGCCAAGCCGTGGTAAATCCCGCTCTTCATCAGGATTTTCATCAGTCTTACGTAATTCGCGTCGACGTCGGACTTGGCTGCGAATGCAATGTCTGACGATTCTTTGTAGGCGCCTTTGCACAGGCGAATGCGTATGCCTTCCGCTAGAAGTTTTTCGATGTCGCTTTCAGAGCGCCGGAGATAGGCCTGAATCACCGTGCCGACGGAATTTCCGTTGCCCGGCATGCGGTGCAGTTCGTGAACGAAATCCAGGGTGCGCTGAGTGTACGGAGACCCTTCCATGTCAACCCGCACAAAACCCGGGGGGCTCATTGCCGCGGCCTGCGCCACCAGTCCGCTGACGATATCGCGGGCGAGACCTTCATCTACATCAAGTCCCATGTGAGTAAGTTTCAAGCTGATATTGGCATTGAGTTGATTCGCGACGATGGCGTCGAGAATTTGATGGTAGAGCTGCGCGCTATGCCGCGCCTCGTCAGGATTGGTGACATTTTCTCCAAGGTTGTCGATGCTGACGCTCATACCAGCGCGGTTAATCGCCTGTGTGGCGCGGACCGCATCGGCAATCTCAGTGCCGGCAACGAAGCGTCCCGAGACCCGGCGGCCCAGAGAGGATCGCTCGGCAAAATTGCGCAGGGATGGATTCTCGGAAAGACGTACGAAGAACGTTCTTAACATGCCACACCTGAAAAATGGGGAACTAACACGGATTGGCGCACAAAGATCACAGAAAGTTGTATCACAAGGCGGGAGAATATATGGAGGTAGGATTACAACTTCATGGTTGGTGGGATCATTCTTTGCGGAGTGACGGGGCTGACTAGAGAGCAAATTTTAATTCAACAAATTCATGGGTTTCATGGGGCGCGGGCTCCCATTTCCACTCCCGCAACGCGTTCTGCGCGGATTGAACCAACAGAGGATGGCCGCCCTTAATTTCAACCGATTTTACTGTGCCATTCGGCGCGACCAGCACATCGGCCTTCACGCTGCCTTCGATCCTCATGGACCGGGCGAGCGCGGGATATTGTGGAGCGGTCCGCGCAATAACTTTTCGCGCGGTTTCAGTGTGATCTTGAGCAGTAATTCGCCAGGGCGCTAACATCGCTAGTGGCATCAGGAAGAGAGCGACAATTACAAGCCGGTTTTGTAGATTGGGCCTCATGGGGGTGATTGTCGCAGCATAAGACCGATCTAATACTGGGCATAGATTACCCCGGTAATCCTCGGCAACTCCTGGGAACCGCCGCGGAGGGCCAAGTTCGTGAGATTAGTGGCTTTAAGCGCCGTGCTCTTCCAGAAATTTCTCGACTTCGATGGCGGCCATGCACCCGCTTCCCGCAGCGGTGATGGCTTGCCGGTAGCGGCGGTCCTGTACGTCACCGCAGGCAAAGACGCCGCGGACGCGGGTCATCACGTAATTATGTGTTTTCAGGTAGCCGTCGGCATCGGTATCCAGTTGGCCGTCGAACATTTTCGCATTGGGCTCGTGCCCGATGCCGAGGAACATCGCGCTGGTGGAAAAGTCCCAGACTTTGTTCGTCTTCACATTGCGCAGCTTCAGTCCGGTAACTTCATGCAGCGCCGGATCGTAAACATCTTCAACCACTGTGTCGGTGAGGAACTGGATTTTAGGATTTTGCTTGGCGCGATCCAGCATGATCTTAGAAGCGCGAAAATTCTCCCGCCGGTGAATAAGCGTGACCTTGGAGGCAAAGCGAGTCAGGAACGTGGCTTCCTCCATGGCGGAATCGCCGCCGCCAATCACCACAATTTCCTTTCCGGAAAAGAAAAAACCATCGCATGTAGCGCAGGAAGAAACGCCGTGGCCAATTAACTTCTGTTCATTGGGCAGGCCCAGCCACCGGGCGGAGGCTCCGCTGGCAATGATCAAAGATTCCGCGTGCACCTGATGTTTTCCAAGATGAAGCAGGAACGGACGCTGGCTCAGATCGGCGCTGGTGAGATGAGCCATGCGGTATTCGGCGCCGAAGCGCTCCGCTTGCTTGCGCATGTTCTCGACCAGTTGCGGCCCCATAATACCTTCGGGAAATCCGGGAAAGTTTTCGACCAGCGTGGTGAGGGAGAGTTGGCCGCCGGGCTCGTGGCCCTCTACTAATAGCGGCTTCAGGTTGGCCCGGGCCGTGTATAAGGCTGCGGTGTGTCCCGCGCAGCCGGAACCTACGATGACGACGTTGCGAGTTTCGCTCATAATCTATAAGTGTTCCGTTAGATTGCGGATTTTAGATTTCGATGCATCGGTCGATTCCAGCCGGCCAGAACGAAGAGTCCAAACAAGCGTCACGAATTAATTCTCTATCTCTGTTCCTGCGTCGGTCTGGCTATTTTATTTTTCGCAGCTGGTTTCGCTCCAGGACTCGGAATCTGCGCTAGCTCCGCGGGTACGATTCTTCCCGCACCCAATAGGCGGCGATAGTTAACAAGCACTTCGGATCCGCTGCCGAATAGGGGTTCATAGGCACTTTGATCCGGCGCAGGACCGTTCTCTGTACCAGTGCATCGCGCCAGTGCAATCGAAGACTTTCCGAAGCGCTCAAGTCTGATACGGCTCACCGGTGTATTTGCCGTAACCATGGTTGCCGAGCTACTGATGGCGGAAGCGCTATCTTCCATGGAAACCTGGATTAAATCCTTGGGGTCGCGCACGTGCAGCACCAGGGTTTCCACCATATTATGTCCATCATTGCTGAAGGAGTACTGCGCGCTGGAAAACAACGCCTGCACAGAAAATTCGCGGCGGATGCGCACATAGCGTGCAACCGATGGCTCGTTGGAAACTTGCGCGCTTTGCCCAGGCTGAAGGAAGTTGGGAGCGTCGGTTAGCGTGGAAACTCCATGTGAGATTTCAAAGTCAGAAGTGAACAGCGGCTGTTTGGGAATGCGTGCCAGCGCGGCGGCAATTTCCTTTTGCTCTTCCGTTGAGGGCGTACACACGTTCAGCATATTGACTTTGACCGGCGGCTGAACGGACGGACTCTCAGACGGCTGCTGGGCACAGACCGGAAGACTGAGCAACAATCCAGCCAGTATAAAAACAGGTTTTGGGCTCACTGCGGAATTCTAAATGATGAGCATCCAAAAACTTAAACTTGAAGGTCGCCAGGAGTTTTGCCCCGGCGAAGAAGACGATTAGAATTCATTCATGGCAAATTTAACGCTGGTTTACGGCATGCGATTGCTGCCTTCAGAAGATGTGGCGGAAGTGGGGCAAGCCCCGGTGAAGCTGACCAACGGACACGAAGCCCACGTAACCATGCACGTGCTCGAAGGCAGCAAAGAGGAAATCGAGAAACAGCTGCGTACGAGTCTGGAAGCATTCTTCGATCTGTATCCGGAGATTTAACGCGGTTGGGGTCAGGTGGCGAGCGGCTGCACGCCGCCGCCCGAATTAAGCACCGAGCCACATCATGTACGATTTTTATTGGAAGTTGCGCGCAAGAATGCTGACGGCTGGTTGGTGGCCGCAAGGCTGGATTGCGCGCGGCGCCTGCTATTCGCTGGGCTTGGCAGCTGGTCTTTTCATTCTGGAAATGCTTTTGAAGTTGGTTTCTCGCCCGGCCAGCGAGAGCCTCGAAGGCTGGGTCAAGTTTCTTGTTTTCGACGCCGCTTTACTCTTCTCCATTCTTGCCTTCCGCACACTAAAGCGAAAAATTCTCTGGCGGCTGCGCAACCGCCTCATTGTGACTTATGTCTTTATTGGCGTGATTCCCGCGGTTCTCCTGGTGGCGATGGCGGTCATCACGATCTATCTATTCGCCGGGCAGTTCGCCAGCTATGTAGTGACGTCGGAAATCAATTCTCAGTTGCGCAGTATGCAAGCCGTAAACGCCGCCGTAAGCAACGAACTTGCGGCGCGTATCGAAAAGAACCAGCCTCCCACCGCGGAGTCGCTGGCGGGCCTGAGAAAGCGCGACCGTTCCTGGGGAAGGCGACGCGTCTGCGCCTGGCACGGATCGCGAATTCTGCTGATTAGCGGCGGTAGTGCGAATCCCGAAGCTATGGATTTTCCCGATTTCTTTAACAAGGATCAGGGCCCCTACGCCAAAGTGCTTCGCGAAGGTCAGCCCTTCAAAGAGATTGTTCGCGATAAAGGCGGCCTATATTTGCGCGTGGCTTCCGTGTTTGACGTCGGATCGGAAAAACTGACAGTCGTTACCGGCGAGCCGCTGGATAAGGATTTGGTTGCGGACATCGCCGCCAATCTGGGCGAAATTACCGTCTATTCCGCGGGCATTGCACTGGACGAGTCACATTCAAATTATCGCAACCCGAATGCGCCGAATCAGAAGGCCTTCGAGACGCGTATTTTTGACGCGCCCGAGAAGGGTAACAACGCGGGCGCAGTTCACGCGACAACCCCCCAGAATTCGCAAGGCGAGATCTTCCATCCAACATTCACGGTGGGGACCCTCGCCGAACCCACGGACATGATGGATCGTGAGATCACCTTCGGAACCCCGCTTCCAGTCGTGGATTGGAAAACCGGCGATCTAGCGCGCGCAGGCGCTTTCATCAGTGTCCGCACCCGGCCCTCGGTGCTCTATAGCCACTTATTCGCGGCCCTGGGAGACATTGCGCGCGGCGTGGAATATATTCTGTTGGGCATCCTCATCTTTTTTGCGGTAATAGAGATGGTTGCGCTGATCATCGGTACGCGAATGACGAGCACGGTCACCGGCGCCGTGGCCCACCTCTACAATGCCACGAAAAATGTCGATCGCGGCGACTTCAGCCATCGCATTCCGGTGAAATCCAACGACCAGTTGGCGCAGCTTTCCTTATCCTTCAATTCGATGACGGAATCCATCGAGAAGCTGATTCTAGAGCAGAAGGAAAAGCAGCGGTTGGAAGGCGAACTCGCCATCGCGCAGGAAGTACAGGCGCAGCTTTTTCCGCGGCAGGTTTCAGAACTGGAGTCGCTCGAAGTGCACGGATTTTGCAGACCAGCGCGCACCGTGAGTGGCGACTACTATGACTTCCTCACGGCCAGTTCTCACAAATTGATTCTGGCGGTTGGCGATATCAGCGGGAAGGGAATTTCGGCCGCGCTCCTGATGGCAACCATCCACTCGGCGGTGCGCGCCTACAGCGTGGAGAGCTTGCCGCAAATGCGCGAACCGGTTGCCGTGGGCGCAGTGGCGGGCGCGGGCAGAATTATGGCCGCCTGGCCGGAGGGCATAGAAGTCTCCCCCGGAGCCCTGCTTGCCTTGCTCAACCACCAGCTTTACGAAAGCACTCCGCCGGAGAAGTATGCGACTTTGTTCCTGGGTATTTACGATGGCCGCACTCATCGACTGACCTACAGCAATGGAGGCCATTTGCCGCCGATCCTCATCGCTGAAAATGGCGCGGTGCGGCGTCTCGAAGCCGGGGGAACGGTTGTGGGCTTGTTCGATAACATGACGTACGACGAAGGTTCGGTGCAAATGCATCCCGGCGAAATCTTTCTCGCGTACAGCGACGGAGTTACTGAGCCGGAAAACGAATTTGGAGAATTCGGGGAAGAACGGCTCATCGACTTGGTGACCGCAAATCGTCAGTTACCCTTGATTCAGATCAGTCAGGCGGTAACATCCGCAGTCGACGACTGGATCGGCGACAACGAGCAACCTGATGACATCACGCTGGTGTTGGCACGCGCGCGCTAGGGGTGGTCTGAGTTCTCAGTGCGTCGCGGTGGCGGGCGGGGGTTCCTGCTCCACTTCTAGATTTTCTTCTTCTTCCACCTCCCCCGCTTGAAAAGCACCGCGCTTGCTGCGGCCATTGCACCCTCCGCAATTGCAATGGCGGCAAAGGCTCCATTGGATTTCATGTGCAGCGGAATGGACAGCCAATAAGCCAGCGGAATCTCCAACAACCAGAAGCCAAAAAAGTTCACGATGGTTGGAGTCACCGTGTCCCCCGCACCGTTGAAGGCCTGCATCATCACCATAAAATAGGCGTAACCGAGGTTGCCATAGCTGATGATTCGCAAACCCGCCGCTCCCAGCGGCACCACCGCCGGATCCTGCGTGAACAATCGCACAATACGCTCCGGAAAAACTATAAAAACTATTCCCAGGACGCCGAGAAATATTACATTGTAAAAGCCTGTGCGCCACACCGCTTTCTCCGCGCGCTCGGGATGTCCCGCACCTAAATTCTGCCCAACGAGCGTAGCCGCCGCGTTACTTAATCCCCATGAAGGCAGAATCGCGAAAACCACCACTCGGATCGCGATCGTGTAACCGGCAAGTGCAGCCGAACCAAAAATGCTTATGATGCGCACCAGCCCGATCCAACTGGTATGAGCGATGGCGAACTGAAGGATGCCAGTTATCGAAACGCGAATCAGCCGCAGCAAGACATCGAATTGCAAGCGCACCTGGCTTTTCAGGATTCGAAAACGCTCCGTCCCTTTCATCAAGCGATAAAACTGATAGAGGACTCCAATGCTTCGGCCGATGAGAGTGGCCAAAGCTGCGCCCGTGACGCCCAGTCGCGGAAACGGTCCCCAGCCGAAGATAAGGCAGGGATCGAGGATCAGGTTGATGATGTTCGAGACCCAGAGCAGGCGCATGGCGATGGCTGCATCCCCGGCGCCGCGAAAGATCGCATTATTGAGAAACAGCAGCAGCACGGCGAAACTTCCACCGAGACAAATTCTGGTGTAACCACTACCCGTCGCGACAATCTCGGGCGAAGCGCCCATCAGCCGCAACAAGTTCGGCGCAAAAAAGAAACACGGCACTCCGATGGCCAGGGAAACAAACAGTCCAAGCGCGATGGCCTGCACGCCCGCAACCGCTGCGCCTTCTGGATCTTTCTCGCCGATACGTCGCGCCACCATCGCCGTAGTCGACAGGCTCAGTCCCATGGCCACCGAAAAAACAAGACTCAGCATTGACTCGGTCAGCCCTACCGTGGCTACGGCATTCGCACCCAGCCGTCCCACCCAGAAAACGTCCACAACGGCGAACAGAGATTCCAGCACCATCTCCAAAACCATGGGGACGGCCAACAGTAAAATCGCGCGGTTGAGGCTGCCCGTGGTGTAGTCCTGGTGCGAGCCGCGCACGGCTTCTACCAGCGATGCCCACAAGGTGTGTTGCTTCTCCGCAGCCAAGGTCGGGGCTTCCATAATTACCTGCAAAAATGCCTTTGAACTTTCCGTCGATCAATCCCAGAGCTAGAGCAAGAGGTCCGCGGTCGCGGACTAAATTAAGGATGGCGAACTATCGAGGGTTAAACATTTTCATTTCCTTGAAGCCGAATCATCGAATGGAACTGGAGAGCCCACTATCAATCGAACCAATTCAAATCTGCATGATTGTACCGCGAACGAGAACAGCCAACAAACTAGATTCTTGCCGTGTCTATTTCTTGGGGAGCAAGCTAACCCGCCCTGTGACTGCCAGATTCTTCACCATCCCTCCCAAAACCACCGGTCCCAGCGTAGTCTCCAAAAGCCCCCGGCCATCGGCTCTGGGATCATTGGTATTTGCGTCGATGGTTTCCCAGTGGTGTCCGTGCACGTCGTAGGCAAAAGTGACAGGCGAAACATCAGCCGCCGCGCCGTCATACGAAACACCTTTGTAATCGTGTGGAGTCGCGGTGCCGCCCGAAAAATAGATTCGGTGATCACGATCGGCCCCGCCAGCGGCAATTCCAAACCGTGCCGTACCAGGATGCGGTGGAAGTTTGCTCCATTCAATCTTCATGGGATCCTTGTGATCGATCTTGCCCAGCCAGCACTCGTCAGATGCCAGATAGCGCGGACCACCCGCTGGACCCGTTTTTGCGCCATCGACAACGACAATCTCTTCATCCGTCAATCCGCCAGCCATGCCAAAAGCAGGTGTACCCGGAAACGGCGTAGCCTGGCTCCACATGTCTTTTTCGACATCGTAGACTTGTACGTTATTAATCGGGCCGCCCGCCGAACGGCCGCCAATCAAATAGACGAAGCGATCATGGACTACTCCCGTGACCGCGCTATCCACCGGCACCGGTATATCTTTGCCTCGGGACCAGCGGCGCGCGCCAGGTTCGTAAACGTTCACGTCGGGAACGGTTGCCTCCATGCCCTGGTTATCCACTACATAGCCGCCCATCAGAACGATCAGTCCTTTCGCCCCGGCTGCGGCGGCATTCAAACGGCCCACTGGCCCCGGAACAGCGCGTCCGGTAGTCCATTTTCCAGCCCGCGTCACCGTCATGATGTAGACCTGATTGGTAACGTCATCCCAATTCTTCTTGGGGCCGACTCCCATCAGCGAGAAAAGTTCGAAGCCGCCTTTAAGGCTTGCGACCGCATTGTTCGAAACGGCGGCAGGCATGGGCGGGAACCTCGGCTCGTCCTGTCCCATAGCGCTCACGCCCCAGAGCGCAAAAAGGAAAACGACGGAAAGTTTTTTCATGTGCAGAGATATTAACCCACAATGCGGGATGGAGTTCGGCTCCGGCCCGATTTCGCCGCGCCTATCTTAAAAGCAAGTCTTACGCCGATACTCGCGATAGGCATCGCCGAATGCCGCTTCGAGGACGCGGGCTTCGCGCCGGGCGCGAATTATCTGTATGACGATGCTAGCGGCAACAAAAAGCCATCCCATGGGCTGACGAATCACCACGACAAGGCCGGCAATTGCCACAGTTCCGAATACATAAATCGGATTCCGGATTTTCGAATAAACCCCCTGCGTAACCAACTCGTGCGCCTCCGCTTTGACGGCAAATGATCGTCCGAGTTGGAAACGAGCCACTGCAATGCCGGTTATTCCGGCCAGGATCAAGCCCGAGCCTACACCGCGCTGCCAATCCCACGGGCCGGGCATGGTCAGCACAAACCAGAGCAGCGCGCAGACTAGCAGGATTTGTATTGCGGCGAAAAGATAAAAGCGACGGCCATCCATCGATCTGTATCCCTTCCCCTCCGCCAGCACTATTCGATTAGCCCCTGGCGCACGGCATGAATGTAATCTGTATAAGTGGGCGAGATGCCGCTGGCACGCATTCCACTGGCAATCTGCCCGCGATGGTACGCCGAATGTATGAAAACATGGGTCAACACGTCGTGCACGCTGCTGGTCCAAGGTTCGCCCTTGCTGTTTTTGTAGACGATCTGCCCGGCGAGTCCTGCCGAAGAAAGTTGAGTGAAATATTGGTTCCAAAGGTTGGAGAGTTCGGCAATGTTCGCTCCGCACTCTTCGAGGCTGAACTGGGGCCACACTGGCAACCTCTGGGCTTGACTTCCGAGGCGTTCCAGCCACAAGCGTTCCGCCGAAAGAATGTGCGCCAAAAGTTTCAGCGATGGCGCTGAATCGAATCCAGACCCGCCTGCCCGAATTGTGGCCAGCACTTCACCGTTAGCCCACGAATCGTAACTTAACTGTCGTTGAAGATGTTCTAATAGATCCAAGATTCACCAGCTCACGAGTAAACTCAACAACTTGAATCACGGCAGTAAATAGAGCCATTCACAACTCCAATGTAGTTGGCGAATGCACGATCTGCAAATTGGTTTTTAATGATCCTTTCACACTCCTTGGTTAGACTGCTGGCTGGCTGGTCTGAGATATTGAGTGAGGGCAATCGCGCTGATGGCGTGGTTGAACTCTGATTGCTATGGCCCGTAAAATTGTCCCGCCACGAACGGAAGAGATGGATGCACACTCCGGCGCCACGCCGAGGCCCGAGGCGGCTGTGAAAAGGGCCGTGAAAAAGGGAGCCGCATCCCTCGACGATCTTTCCCGCACCGCGCTGAAAGCATTCCTGATCGCCCGTGACGCGGCCTCCAACGTTCCGGATTTATTCACTCATTCGTCGCGCATGGCGTTTCTTGCCATCAAAGAATGCGAACAGGAGCTCGATGTAATCGAGCGCTACATTGATGAGCGCATCCCCTCTGCCATCACCCGCGTGAATGAGACCCGGGCCCGTCAGTTATTAACCAGCCTGAAATGCACCACGGACTTGGAACGCATCGGCGATCTGGTGATGAGCATGGCCATGCGAGTGCAGGCGCGTACCGAAAAGATGGCCGCCTCCGATGTGCGCCAGTTGGTGGAGATGGCGGCGATCCTCCGCGAGATGCTCGACCTGGTGTACCGGGGATTTGTTGCCCTGGATCTGGAGCACGCCCGCAAAGTTTTACAAATGGATAAAGACATCGACCGCGTGTGTCATGCTCTGTTTCAGAAACATCTCACCGAGCACGCCGCGCAGAGCAGTCCTTCGAGCTTCGAAGTGCTCCTCATGGCGCAGGCTCTGGAGCGTGCCGGCGATCACACCACGAATCTTGCCGAAGACCTCTACAGCCTGATCGAGGGCCGCAGTTTGCGGCACGCGCCAAAAAAGCGCGCGGCAACATAAAGCCAAAGACCGTCGAGCCGAAGCTCGTCAAGCGCAAGATCGTCAAGCGTGAGATCATCGCGAAATTCATCATTCCTTAACGCGCGGGAAACATTCCCGCAACATTTCCCCAATACAGTCTAGGCAACCGGGCGCGAAGTGTGCCCGGCTTGGATCGACTCGAAAATAATCAACCATGCACTTTCCCATGGGATCCTACGAACCGCGCGGCGATGCGGCGATTACGAGTGTGCCTCGCTTGCTCGTCTTTGTGGTCGAAGACGAGGAAGACATCGCGCGCCTGATTTTCCACAACTTGCAGGCCGCCGGCTTTGAGGTGCAAAGCTTTGTCAGCGGCGCCTCGGTCGTTTCCGAAGCACTGCGAGAGATGCCGTCGCTTTTTCTTCTGGACGTAATGCTGCCGGGCGCCGATGGTTTTGAGATCTGCCGGCAGATTCGCCAGACCGCAACTCTTTCCGCCACGCCCATCATTTTCCTGACGGCCAAAACCGCGGAAGCCGACCGGGTCAAGGGACTCGAACTGGGCGGAGACGATTACATCACCAAGCCTTTTAGTCCTCGCGAGTTGGTCGCCCGCGTCCGCAGTGTGCTGCGCGGCGTACGCCAACCAATGGTCACGCCGGAAGTGCTTCGCGTAGGCGATCTCGAAATCGACCCATCTTCGATGACTGTGCAGGTGCAAGGCAGAACGGTTCTCACCACAGTGCGTGAGTTTCGTCTGCTGGAGTATCTTGCCAGCCACCTCGGTCGCGTGCTTACGCGGGATCAGTTGCTGGACGCGGTATGGAAGGAGACTCCTTTCGTGACGCCTCGTTCCATCGACGTTTATGTGCGTCGTTTGCGCGAAAAAATCGAGTTCGACCCCCGCCATCCCCGCTATTTGAAAACCCTGCGCGGCATCGGTTACCGCTTCGAATCTCCCAAGTAGAGCTTTCAGCTTCACAATCCCACCCGCCGCATCTCTCTTCACTTTGATTTATCCTGTCCTCTACCCGAAGTCTAACCAGCAAATCGATGACCCGGCCCAAACCATTGTGGAAAGCGGACAGCCAAAAGGACCGCCTGGCGGAGCTTACGGCGCAGTCCGACGATTCCGCCAAAGACCGCTCTTTGCGTCGCGATGTGCGGTCGCTCGGTACCTTGCTTGGCCGCACCCTGGTCGAGCAGGTGGGGCCGGAGCTGTACAACGCCGTCGAAGAATTGCGCCGGCTTATGATTCGGCATCGCGAGCGGGTTGCGCACAGTGAATCCGCTGCAGCTCACGGCGAACTGGTGGCTCGATCCCAGGCGATGATCTCGGAGATGGATCTGACCCGCGCCTATCAAGTCACAAAAGCCTTCGCCATTTATTTTGAACTTACCAACCTGGCAGAGACCAATCATCGCAAACGTCGGCGGCGCGCCCGTCTGGTCGATCGGAGATCGGCTTCATTGCCTGGATCTTTTCACGGAACATTGCTGCGCCTGAAGCAAGCTGGCATCTCCGCCGAGGCCGCTATGGCAGCCCTGCGCCAAATCACGGTGACCCCTGTATTTACTGCCCATCCCACGGAGGTAGCCCGCCAGACGGTTTTATTGAAACGCCGCCGCATTGCCGAACAACTCGAGCGGCTCGATCGTCTTCCGCTTACCCCCGATGAAGCCTTACGCTGCGAACAAAGCATTCACGCCGAAATTACCGCGCTGTGGCAAACCGATGAAGTTCGCCAGACCAAGCCCACCGTTGACGACGAGATTCGCATGGGCTTGCGCTATTTCCGCTTGTCGCTGTTCGCGACTTTGCCGCGAGTTTACAGCGAAGTGGCGGATTCGATTCGCGACGTCTACGGTGATGTCACCGAAGCTGCGGATTTGCCGAACCTGATCAGCTTTGGTTCCTGGATCGGCGGCGACCGCGATGGCAATCCGCTGGTCAAGCCAGAATGCGTGAAGGATGCGTTAGAAATGGCGCGCGCCGTGATTCTCCGCGAGTATATCCGTGGGGTCGAGTTTCTGAGCGATGGCCTGAGCACTTCATCGCGGCAAGCGGATATCTCGCCCGCGATGCTTTCGCGGCTGGCGCAGTATGAGCGTTCGATGCCAGGCGCAACAATGCTCTGGGGACAGGGCAACAGGCTCGAGCGGTATCGGAGTTTTCTATCCTATGTTATTCATCGGCTGCGGCGTTGCCTTGAAGGTACGGGTACGCAAAATTCGTATCCCGACGCCGCCGAGTTTGAATCCGACTTAGTTCTGTTGCGAGAGAGCCTGGAATCGAATCGCGGGCGGCGGCTAGCGGAAGGTTTCATCGATCCACTGCTTCGCCAACTCCGCACCTTCGGCTTTCACTTACATGTTCTCGATATTCGACAACATGCCCGCGTACACGCCGAGGTTCTGCGAGAAATCAATACCAAAAAAATTGATGCAAGAAACATCGAACCCAGAACTCCGGAGCTGAGAAAAACCAAACTACGAAAGCACGAACTACGAGAGACTGGTCCAGACTTGGCCGCGGGTTCGCCTCTGCCCGGCGCCAGAGAAATGGGATCTCCTCAGACGCGAGAGCTGATCGAGACCTTCCACACTATTCAGCAGGTCAAACAATCCTATCCCGCAAATTCGATCCGCCAATACATCATCAGCGGTGCGGAATCCGAAGACGACGTGCTGAACGTGGTTCATCTGGCGGCGGCCTGTGGCGTTAATCTCGCCGCATCGGATAAAGATCCCGGCCTCATGCCGGTGCCGCTTTTTGAATCGATCGAATCTTTGCGCGCTTCCGGCGCCGCGATGCGGCGTCTCTGGCGGCATCCTGAGTATCAACCTCTACTCGATTCCTGGGGACGATGGCAGGAGGTCATGCTGGGCTATTCCGACTCCAATAAAGATGGAGGCATGCTAACTAGCACCTGGGAGCTACATAAAGCGCATCGCGAGTTGCATCTCGTGGCCGAAGAATGCGGAGTAAAACTCCGTCTTTTTCATGGTCGCGGAGGCACAGTCGGCCGCGGTGGTGGGCCCACGCATTCGGCAATCCTGGCGCAGCCTCACGGATGTTTCTCCGGCCGTATCCGCATTACCGAACAGGGCGAAGTCCTCAACTGGAAGTATGCCGACTCTGTGCTGGCAGAGTGGAATCTGGAATTGATGATCGCCGCAAGCCTGGAGGCGCTCGCTCGCCCCAGTGAACATCCCGCAAAAGATCAGGCGCTTTGGGAAGAGGCGATGGAGGAGATGTCGCAGGAAGCCTACCGCGTCTATCGCCGCGATATCGCTGAGAATGCCGATGTCCTGGAATACTTTGAGCAGGCTACGCCCGTGCATGAATTGGATACAGCCCGCATTGGCTCGCGTCCCTCGCGCCGCACCAAGGGCCGCCGACTGGAAGATCTGCGCGCCATTCCCTGGGTATTCGGATGGATGCAAAGCCGCCATGCGGTTCCGGCGTGGTACGGAGTCGGCCAGGGATTGCAATCCTTCGCCAGGAAGGGGAGAAGCTACGAACGCCTGCTGCGTGAAATGTTAAAGCACTTCGCCATTTTTTCTGATTTGGTTCGCAACGTTGAACTTGGCATGGCTAAAGCCGACCTGCACATCGCCCGGCTGTATTCAACTCTGGTAAAGAACGCGGAATTGCGCACTCGCGTCTTCGCCATGCTCGAAGAGGAATTCGTGCGCTCCCGGCGGATGATCCTGAGTGTCTCCGGCCAGCGTGAACTGTTGGCGGGCAACCGGGTATTGGCGCGCTCCGTACACTTGCGCAATCCCTATGTGGATCCCATGAGCCTCATCCAGGTCGAACTTCTGCGCCGCAAACAAAGGGGCGAAGATGTCGCCGAGCTGGAGTATCCCTTAGGCGCGACCATCAACGGAATCGCCTCCGGACTGCACAACACGGGTTAAGTTCGGAATGAGCCCCTGGCCACATCGCTGCTAACTACCAGGCTGGCGATTCGTCTGTAGTATGTTGTTCTATGGAAAGGCCGAGTCCATTGCCCTCTCGGCGGGCGTGGAACCTTCACCGCAGTGAGTGTTTTTTTGCGGCGTATGTAATCTAAGCAACTTGCATTCTTGTCCCATTCCGAAAACTCTACAAAGAGGCGCTATGACTATTTCCAGAATTATGCTGTGTGTATTGCTAACTTTGCCCGCGGCCATGCTCGGGCAAAACTCAATTCCAACTGCTAAAACCGACGCTGCGGCCGATCAGAGCAAAACTCCTAAACTCGATCACTTCAATCCCGATCTGGTCGATAAGTCGTTGAATGCATGCGACGACTTCTACAAATACGCCTGCAATAAATGGATCGCCGCCAATCCGATTCCCGCGGACCAGGTCTACTGGAGCACTGGAGGCGGCTTGGAAATGTGGAATGACAACGTCCTGCGCGAGACTTTGGAAGCCGCCAGCAAAAACGATTCCCAGCGTAGCGCCGTGCAACAAAAAATCGGCGACTACTGGGCAGCCTGCATGGACGAAAGCGGCATTGAAGCCGCTGGCATAAAGCCGGTGCAGCCCGAACTGGATGGCATCGCCGCGCTCAAGTCGAAGCAAGACATCACGCTGGAAATTGCTCGTCTGCATCATATGTTTCCCGGCGCTTGGGAAGCCTCCGACAATCAGACGAATGCTCCCTTCTTCGGTTTCAGCGGCGGACAAGATTATGACGATGCTTCGAAAGTAGTCGCTCAAGTCGACCAGGGCGGCCTTAGCCTGCCCAATCGCGATTACTACATCAATACGGATGAAAAGTCGGCGGAGACGCTGAAGAAATATCACGACCATATTCAGAAAATGCTGGTGCTCGCGGGAGAGCCGGAAGCCCAGGCCGGCGACGATGCGGGCACTGTGATCGAACTCGAAACCGCCATGGCTAAAGCGCAGATGGATAACATCAAGCGCCGCGATCCCAAGAACATTAATAACAAAATGAGCCTGGCGCAGCTCCGCGAGCTGACTCCGTCCATTAATTGGGATGTTTACCTGAAGGCGGTCAATTCTCCGGTCAGCGAGCATTACCTGGTCTCCTCTCCAGATTTTTTCCGCGCTCTGGATAAGCTGTTGGCGGAACATCCGCTCGAACACTGGAAGATCTACATGCGCTGGCAGTTGATTCACCACTCCGCGCCTTACTTGACCAAGGCCATGGACGATGAGAATTTCAACTTTTTCGCACGTACACTTGCGGGGCAGGAGCAGCAACTCCCGCGCTGGCGCCGCTGCACACACTACGCGGACCGCGATCTCGGGGAAGCACTTGGCCAGGCCTATGTCGACCG
The DNA here is from genome assembly GCA_963818235.1 of uncultured Acidobacteriaceae bacterium. Classification (GTDB taxonomy): domain Bacteria; phylum Acidobacteriota; class Terriglobia; order Terriglobales; family Acidobacteriaceae; genus Sulfotelmatobacter. The sequence goes on along the minus strand of CAWFRI010000001.1, from coordinate 1,819,967 downwards.
GGCCTTCCCGCCGGAGAGCAAGGCTCGCACGCTCGAAATGGTTCATGCCATCGAGAACGCGATGCACAGGACATTGAGAGCGTGAGTTGGATGACGCCCGCCACTAAAGAACAGGCCATCGTTAAACTGAAGGGAATCGAAGATAAGATTGGCTACCCTTCGCATTGGCGCGATTATTCCAGCGTGAAGATCACGCGCAGCAGCTTTCCGGCTAACGTGGAAAAAGCGTCGTCATTTGAATTCGAACGCTGGGTCGCCAAAATCGGCAAGCCGGTTGACCGCAACGAGTGGACAATGACTCCGCCCACGATCAATGCCTATTACGATCCGCAATTGAACACCATCAACTTTCCCGCCGGAATTTTGCAGCCGCCATTCTTCGAAAAGACCATGGATGACTCCGTAAACTACGGAGCCATTGGCATGGTTATCGGCCACGAACTCACTCACGGTTTCGACGATCAGGGCCGCAAGTTCGATGCTCACGGCAACCTGCGCGATTGGTGGACCGCCGAAGACGCCAAACAATATGATGAGCGCGGCAAGTGCATTTCCGATGAGTACACTCAGGAAGTTCCCGATGCCGGCGCGGGCGTGAAGCAGAATGGTTTGCTGACTCAAGGCGAGGACACGGCGGATAACGGCGGCATCCATCTTGCATTGATGGCCCTCGAAGCCGATCTCAAGAAACAAGGCAAATCGCTCGAGGAAAAAGGTCCGGATGGCTGGACATATCTCCAGCGCTTTTTCCTGGCCAATGCCTACTCGTGGTGTTCGAACGTGCGGCCGGAAGTGGCTCGCCTGATCGTTACGACGAATCCGCATTCCCTGCCCATCTTCCGCATCGACAATGTAGTTTCCAATATGCCCGGATTTGCTCAAGCCTTCGGCTGCAAAGCCGGACAAAAAATGGTTCGGGCCAATGCCTGCCGGGTTTGGTAGAGCATCACGGCAAAATAAAAGGGCCAGCCTTGGGGGCTGGCCTTTTTGCAACTCTCTTAATCCGTACTTTTCTAACGATTGATGTCATCCTTCGATTGCAAACGCTTCACGTACTTCTCCAGATTCGACCGGTTGGCATCGTCCGGCACGCCGGTAAGAGCGGCCTGCATTTCTTTCACCGCTTTATCGAAGTCGCCTTCTCCGCTGTAAACGCGTGCCAACCCTACATGCGTCGTCCAATAGTCGGGGAACTTTTTCGCATTCGAGCGGTACACAGCAAACGCCTCATCCTGTTTTTTCTCTCCCTGTAACTGACGACCGTAGAAATAAAGTTGCTGCGCGGACGCCTTCTCCAATGCTTTGTTGCGAAAGGTCGCAGCGTCATCCTTGCGGCCCATAGCATCGAGAATCTTCGATTTGTTCATCAGGTTATCAAAGCGTTCTTCCGTCTTGATCGACTGGTCCTCATCCTTCAGCGCCTCATCCAGGTTGGTTTTGCTGGCGAGATAATAATTCGCTACATCGTCCCAGCTCTCCCAATAATATTGATTCAACCCGCGAAGCTGCTTCTGAATGCTGGCTTCGACGGTATCGTTCAGCTTGACCGCAACTTTGAATGGCACCGCGACCTTATCCCAGCGCAGAGTAATCACCGCCGAATCGGGCTTCACGTCGTCAAAGTCATAAGTCAGTGCATCGTGAAATTCGGCCGCCTGCGGCTTCACCGTAACCCGCAGCGCGTCTTCATCCTGCTTGTAGCTGAAGCTTCCCCATGCCGTGGACATCTTCGAAAAAATAACCGTCCACTGATTTTCTCCGGGAATCATGTGCAAGCCGTAAGTTCCTTTATCGAGCGGCTGGCCTTCAATCGTCACTGGATCGGTAAACGTGACCGTGGTATTTTCGTTGGCTCCGGCACGCCAGACTTCACCGTAAGGCACAAGCTTGCCCCAGACTTGTCGGCCATTGGTTAGAGGACGGTGATAGTTGACGGTGATGTCGGTTACGCCGATGCGCTGGGTAACCACGGCATGCTGGCTCTGCCGCGGCAGATCAAGCATCACGGTTTGAGCGTGGCAAAGGCACAGGCTGGCTACCGACAGAAAATTTGCGAGCAGAACAAGCAAACGAGTTCTGGGCATGGAAATTCCTCATCTTTGTTTGAAATCGGATTAGCATGCGGCCGCAAAACAACGACGACGCAAAAGAATGTGTCCCCGATGCGCGGCCGCTGCGCTGTTTGGCTTAGACGGACGGAACCTGGCAAGGTAAGCGTTGGACACACGCCGAGCTGCAAAACTTTCCGATGTGGTCATACCGGGAATCGGAAAGCTTGCAGCTCAGGCACTTCGAACTTTCGAGCGCCCCGCTAATTCTGCGGAGGGCCTTGCTGGGCATCCGGAGGTCCGCCGCCACGATTCTGCATTCGCTGCTCGCGCCGCGCTTGCATCTCGTCCCACTTCTTCTGCTGATTGGAATCGAGCAATCCGCGAATCTGCGCGTCCGTGGCCTTGTGAATGTCCATCGCCTTTGCGCGGCGATCCTGCTGCGAAAGCGAGCTATCCTGATGAACGCTTTCCATCTGAGAACGCTGAGCTTCTAGTGCACTCTGCACTTTCGTCTGCTGATCGGCCGTCAAGTTGAGATGTTTGGTTAATTCGGCCGTACGCTGCGCTGGATCCGGTGGATTGTGATGACGGCCGCCACCCATCTCCTGAGAAGGCGGCGCTGGTGGTTCATTGGACTGACTGTCCTGCGCGCCCGCGAAAGACGCGGCCATTAACAACGCTCCCGAGGTGGCGAGGATTAGCAAATATTTCTTAACCATGGAATCTCCTTTACTACGCAATCGACCTGCATGTATGAACGAAATTATGCGCCGTTAGTTGCGCAAGAAAAACAGATTTGTGCAATCTTTGCATAACTTTACGAAACTTAGTCTTGTTATGGCCATGCTCTGGTTGCACAAAACTTTACAGCGCGCTACAGCGTGGAACGATATTATCCGATCAAGCGGGCCGCGCCCCTGACCGATGCTATGAGCTTTCCCGACCTTCAGCGTCTCAAGCAATTGCTCCGGATCGCGATTTGTCCTGGACTCATGTTTCGTTTTCTCTTATTTTTCTGCGTAGCGGGACTCTATCCCCATCAATCGGCAGGCCAGACTCCCACCCCTGCTAGAGGTGTGAGAGTGATTCATGGCCTAGTCAAGTCCGGGAACATGCCGATTCCGGGCGCCACAATTTCCGCAGTCAATAAAGCTACGAAAGAACAAGTCAGCACTTCGACGGATGTAGATGGCAGTTACAGATTGCAGATTCCATCCGACGGGCAATACACGGTACAGGTGAAGATGGCGGCCTTCGCGGCGTCCCAGCAGGAAGTGGCGGTCGATGCCGCGCATCCGGAAACGCAAACGAATTTCGAACTCTTCCTGCAATCGCGGGCACGCGAAGCGCACACCGAACAGCGGCAGGCAACTTCAGCTCGACGCGGTTTTCAGAATCTTTCCGTATCGCAGACTGGAGGCGGACAAGACAACGGCGGCATGAGCGACGTTGTGCCGTCCGGTATGCCGGTGCCCGGAATCTCCCCGGATAGCGCCACCGAGTCCGTAGCGTTTTCGGGAAACACCTCCAATTCGTTCAACGCCATGAGCGCTGACGAAATGCAGCAGCGTTTCAACGATGCGCGCCAACAGGGGGGCGGATTCGGCAGCGCGGGCGGATTTGGCGGCCCCGGGGGCGGCGGATTCGGCGGGGGTGGAGGCGGTGCGATGATCTTTGGACGTCGCGGTTTTGACAGCAATCATCCGCATGGATCGCTCTACTACGGCGTCGGCGATTCGGCGCTGAATGCCTCGCCTTATTCACTCACCGGCCAGCCGACAGAAAAACCGGGCTATCTTCAGAATAGTTTTGGCGGGTCCATCGGCGGACCCCTTAACATCCCCCACATCTACCACGGCGGCAGCAAGACTTTTTATTTCGTCAACTACAACGGCAAGCGCGCGGAAAATCCCTTCGATCAGTTTTCAACTGTGCCCACAGAACTGGAGCGGCAAGGAAACTTTTCGCAGACTCAATACACCTCCGGGATCGCGGCGGGAAAATATGTCTCTCTCTTCAACCCCACGAACAATCCGGCCTACTCCAGCAATCAGGTTCTACAGATCAACCCCGCGGCGCAGGCATTATTGCAATATATTCCACTGCCGAACTTGCCGGGTGCTTATCAGAATTTTCACTATGTAACTTCCGCCAACAGCGACAGCGACGATCTGAACATCCGCGTGAACCGTTCCTTCGGCGCAGCGCCCGTGCGCGGCCACCGTGGCGGAGGCCGCAACGCTCCCCGTAACAATCTGACGCTTGGCTTTCACTATCACGAATCCAGCGCCAACCTTACTAATCCATTTCCCAGCGTAGGTGGAAGCACTTCGGTTCGCAGCTTTGATATTCCGATTTCCTACACGCGCAGCATCGGAAAGCTGACCAACATCGTCCGCGCGGACTTTAACCGCAGCCGCACGCACACGCAAAATCTGTATGCTTTTAGCGACAACATCACCGGCACGATTGGAATCGGCGGAGTCTCGCAGAATCCATTCGACTGGGGACTGCCGAATCTTTCCTTCACGAATTTCGCCAGCCTGCAGGACACGACTCCGCAACTGACCCGCCCTCAGACGTATACGTTTTCCGACAACGTGATCTGGAACCACGGCAAGCACTCGGCGCGTTGGGGCGGTGACTTCCGCCGCGTGCAGGTGAATACCGAAACCGACGGCAACCCGCGCGGATCGTTCGTTTTCACCGGCCTCAATACTTCGCAGGTTATTGCCGGCAGCGCCGTGGCGGGAACCGGATTTGACTTTGCCGATTTTTTACTCGGCCTGCCGCAGCAAACTTCGGAGCAGTTTGGGCAGAGCGACCACTTCCACGGCAACTATTGGGACCTGTACGCGCAGGATGAATGGAAGATGCGTGGCAACCTCACTCTCAATCTCGGCATACGCTATGAATATGTTTCACCGCTCACCGAAGAGAATAATCGCATTTCGAATCTCGATCTTTCTCCCGGTGTGTTAAATCCGGCGCTTCCGCTGAGCGTGACCCCGGTGACGCCGATTCTCCCCGGCCAAGCGGGGCCCTACGGCGGCAAACTGCCAGCCAGTCTGGTCCGCCCTGATCGCAACAATTTTGCGCCGCGAATTGGCTTTGCCTGGAAGCCGAGTTCCAAAACCGTAGTGCGCGGCGGATATGGCATCAACTACAACACGGGCGCATATCAGGGCATCGTGCAGCAACTTGCGCTGCAGCCGCCGAACGCTACCACGGCGACCGACATTGAGCCACTTCCTGTAACCTATCCCCCAACGCTGACCCTGCAAGACGGATTCCCTCAGCCCGCTCCCGGCACTGTCACCAACAATTACGCAGTGAATCCAAATTATCGCTTGGGCTACGTGCAAATCCGCAATCTTGACATCCAACAACAGCTTCGTCCCACTTTGCTATTGAATATCGATTACACCGGAACCAAGGGGACCGATCTCGACGTTCTGCAAGCGCCTGACCGCACCGCAACCGGAATTCGCATTTCACCAAGTATCGAGCTGGTTCAAGCATTCACCTATGAAAGCTCGGTAGCCGATTCTGAAGCCAATGCAGGGTCTGTCCGGCTTCGCAAGCGCCTGGCCAAAGGCTTCTCCATCGGCGGTCTCTACACATTTTCCAAATCGCTGGATGATGCCTCGTCCATCGGCGCAGGCGCAACCTCGGGTTCGAACACTCCCGGACTCGGCGCCGGCGGTACGGGCGCAAGTGGCGGCGGTGGCGGCTCGTCAAGCTCAAGCTCTTCATCTTCTGGAACGTCGAACGTCGCGCAGAATCCTTTCGATCTCTCGGCCGAGCGCAGTCTCTCCAGCTTCAATCAGACGCATAAATTCACCGCCGATTACTTAGTCGAATTACCCTTCGGCCACGACAAGCATTGGCTCACGGATAACACTCCCTGGCGCGCGGTCTTTGGCGATTGGCAATGGAGCGGCGATTGGACGATCGCCTCCGGCCTGCCCTTTACCCCGCGATTGCTGGGCGACATCGAGAACGTCAACGCTGGAACCAATGGCACGCTGCGCCCCGATTTGGTTCCCGGTCAATCGGTAAGCCTGTCCAACCGCTCGGTCGGAGAGTGGTTCAATACGGCTGCATTCGTTGCGCCCCCAGCGGGACAGTACGGCAATGCGCGCCGCAACAGCATTATCGGACCGGGCACGAAAGTGTTCGATATGGCATTCACAAAAATTATTCCGTTAAAGGAATCTCGCATGTTGGAGTTTCGAGCGCAAGCCACCAACATTTTCAACATACCGAACTACTCCTCGATTGATACCAGCGTGACCTCGCCTACGTTCGGCCGGGTTACCGCGGTCGGGGCTATGCGGCAGTTCACGATTACGTCAAGATTTCGCTTTTAAGATAGCTGTAACGAGATTCTGTAAGCAGGTTCGCAATGATCCATGCGTCAATGACATACGCGTTAAAGCAATTCGCCAATAAAGCTCTCGCCGCGCTGCTGGCGCTTTTGCTCTTGTGTGCTGCGTTGCCCTCACAACAAGAGTCCCACTATCTGATCCATGTGCAATCGGACTTGGTATTGGTAAACGTCACAGTGAGGGACAAGAGCGGAAACTTCGTGCAGGGATTAAAACCGGGAAACTTCACAATCTTCGAGGACAATAAGCCGCAGAAGGTGGTTTCGTTCGATGTAGAGAATGTGGATGCGATCCCGCCCGCGGACGTGACCCAAGCTAAGCCGTTGCCGGGCGCGCCCGTGACTCCGCCGCCCACCGCGGCTCAATCAACCGCAGCACAATTTAAAGACCGCCGCCTCATCGTTTTGTTTTTCGATCTCTCTGCCATGGAACCAGATGAAATCGATCACGCTGTCACTTCTGCTGAGCACTACGTCGACTCGCAAATGGCGCCCGCCGATCTTGTTTCAATTGTCTCGCTGGGAAGCTCGTTGCAAGTGAATCAGGACTTCACCACCGATCGCGCGCTATTAAAAAAACAGTTAGAGCAATTCAGCTCAGGCAACGGCCAGGGATTTGAAGAAGGAACAACCGGAACAACGGAAGGAACGCCCGACAGCGGCCAGCCCTTTACCTCCGACGACACCGAATACAACATCTTCAATACCGACCGCCGGCTGGAGGCTTTGCGGTCCGTGGCAGAAAAACTGGCGTACGTTCAGCAGAAAAAGTCGCTGATTTATTTTTCCAGCGGCATGGACCGCACCGGAATAGAAAATCAATCGGAACTTCGCGCAGCCGTGAACGCGGCGGTGCGCTCCAACCTGGCGATTTACACCATGGACATGCGTGGCCTACAGGCGCTGGTGGCCGGCGGCGAGGCGCAGAACGCCAGCCTGCGCGGGGTTTCGGCCTATTCCGGACAGGCCACGCTCAATGCGCTGAATTCGAATTTCACCACGCAGGAAACACTGGTCACTCTGGCCAGCGATACCGGCGGCCGCGCCTTCCTCGATTCCAACGACTTCAGCAAGATTTTCAAAGGCGTGCAGCAGGATACGTCAAACTATTACGTGCTTGGCTATCACAGCACAAACCCCGCGCGGGACGGCCACTACCGCCGCATCGTGGTAAAGAGCAATCTCCCCGGAGTGAAGATTGACTACCGCCGCGGCTACTACGCTCCTGCGGATTACGAGCATTCCACGAAAGACGACAAAGAACGCCAGTTGGAGGAAGAGCTTGCCTCCGAAATGCCGGCAACGGATTTGCAGCTTTATCTTGGCGTGGCGTATTTCCGCCTGGATACGAACAAGTTTTTCGTTCCCATCTCGCTGGTGGTGCCCGGATCGCAGATTCCGTTCGCCCGCAGCAGCGACCGCGACAAAGCAACTCTGGACGTAATCGGAATGGTGCTCGATAGCGCACACCACCCTTTAAACAGAATTCGCGACACCGTAAAGCTCGAAGTAAACACAGCAACCGAAGTGAAAAAAAAGAATGTGCAGTATGACACTGGAATGAGCCTGTTAAGCGGCAAGTATCACCTGAAATTCGTGGTGCGTGAAAATCAGACCGGCCGTATGGGGTCGTTCGAAACGGATATCGAAGTCCCCGATTTGAAATCGCTGCCCCTTAAGATGAGTTCTCTGGTCATGGCCAGCCAGACTCAAACGGTAAAAGCAACGAAAGGCTCGAATCTGAACCCGCTGATTCACGATGGCTCTGAGATCATCCCCAACATCACGCATGTTTTCTCGGCTTCGCAACACCTGCTTCTTTATTACGAAGTCTACGATCCCGCTCGGCCGAACGCCGCCGATGCCGCGAATTCTGCGGATAAATCCGCCATCCATCTCTTGACCAACGTCGCATTTTTCCAGGGCAAGACCAAAACCTATGAGAGTTCGTTGGTGGAGATGAACGAGTTGAATGCGCGCGAGCGCAAAGCCGCCGTCTTCCAACTCGATGTCCCGCTCTCGTCCCTGACACCTGGTTTTTACACCTGCCAGGTAAATGTGATCGACGATGCCGCTGGCCACTTCCTGTTTCCAAGAATTGCTCTGCTCATCCGCAAGGATGCTCCCAAAGCCGCGCCGGGATTGTGACCGGGTCGACCGTGCTCGCCAAAATGTTATTGACGCCAAACCTCGTACCATTTACTCCGGTACAATTGGTACGCTTTCACTGGAGTCATACTTTGGCGTCTTCCAAGGAGGCTTCAGCCTCCAAATCACTGGTGCTCATCGCCTTCGTGTTGGCCATTGGCGCCCTTTACTTTGGACGCCAGGTTTTTATTCCGCTCGCGCTGGCATTGGTCTTCAGTTTCCTGCTCACTCCATTTATTTCCCTGCTGGAGAAAATCCACTTCAGCCGCGTCCCTGCGGTTTTGACGGTTATGGTTTTATCTTTTTTGGCGGCCGGCGCCGTCACATGGGGAGTCGCCAGCCAACTGGTGCAGATCATGGGCGAACTGCCGGATTACAAAGCCAATCTGGACGAGAAAATCCTTTTGCTTCATGCCTCGAACAGCGGAAATTTCAGCAAAGCGACGGCCACCGTCCAGGATTTGGGCAAGGAGCTGTCGGCGATCCCCGGACAGATTTCGGCTGCAAAGCAGGATAAAGATCAAAAAACAACTCGCCCGGTTCATCCGATCTCAGTACAAGTAACCCAGCCTCCATCGAGTCTCGTACAGGATCTTCGCGAGCTTCTCGGACCGCTGGCGGGGCCGATTGAAACCGCGGCGATCGTCATAATTTTCACCTTGTTCATGCTGGTGCGGCGCGAGGACTTGCGGAATCGCGCCATCCGGCTGGCGGGCAAGGGCCAGCTCAATCTTATGACCCAGGCTCTCGATGACGCGGGCCGGCGTCTGAGCCGCTATTTGCTCTTGCAGTGTGTGGTCAATGCGGGCTACGGCATTGTGTTTGGAACGGCGCTTTACTTTATCGGCGTCCCGCACGCGCTGCTATGGGGAGTGTTTGCCAGTGTTCTTCGCTTTGTGCCCTATGTGGGTACGCTGATCGCGGCGGCCCTCCCCATTGTATTGACGCTGGCTGTTTTCCCCGGCTGGCATCATGCTGCCATTGCTTTCGGTGTCTTCGTGGTTCTGGAGTTGAGCGTCGCGAATTTCGTCGAACCTCTGCTTTATGGGGCTCACACCGGCATTTCCTCTCTCGCGATCTTGGTAGCAGCCGTTTTCTGGGCCACCATCTGGGGTCCCGTGGGCCTTATCCTATCCACGCCACTCACCGTCTGCCTGATCGTCCTCGGACGCCACGTACCCCAGTTAAGCTTCCTCGAAGTAGTGTTGGGCGATGAACCCGTGCTGCTTCCGGAGCAGTGCTTCTACCAGCGCCTTCTGGCGATGGATGAAGTTGAGGCACGATCCATTGCCGAATCCTATCTCCGGGAGAATTCATTGAAGAGTCTGTACGAATCGGTCATCCTTCCTGCACTGAAACTCGCGGAACATGATCATCACGCCGAGAGCCTGGATGACAGCACCCGAAGGTCGATGTTCCGCAATGTGAAGGAATTGATCGACGATCTCGGCGATGATTACGGAGAAGATCTGACCACAGTCGATGGGAACACCGAGTACCGCCCGCAGGGCGGCGTGGAGGCCGCATCCCCGAAAACCAACACAGCCTGCATCCCGGCCAGCACTGGAGGAGACGAACTGGTGGCGACGATGCTGGCACAGTTGCTTCGGCAGGAGGGAATTCGAGCGCGGGATTTTCGCGCGGGCTTGCCTGAAGCCACGCTGGATGAAGTTGCCAAAGGCGATTACAGAACGGTGTGTGTATCCTCTATTTCTCCCTCCTCGGTGGTGGAGGCTCGCTCGCTTTGCAAACGGCTGCGAAGTGGGGCGTCAGATTTACGAATCCTGATGGGGATGTGGAGCCTGGACCCCAATATCGCGCGGCAGCGTTTGGGGCCAGGGTGTTCCACTTCCGTGGCTTCGACACTGGCGGAAGCTCTCGCGCAAACTCGAGGACCCGCCGATCCCGCGATCTCCGCCGAAACTCTGGACGCATCCGGTAGTCATCAAATTCTGTCCGCGTAGGCATTCGGGCTGGAAATCCCGATCGAGTCACAGGCCGGCCGCGAACTGCTCGACAATACGCCCAGCCTCCCTGTTACACTTTCTGGTTTGCCAAGGAGCACTTCCATGCGCCGTATTTTTCTGGCCCGTATTTTCCCGGTTCTGACCGTTCTTGCCGCTTTGACTCTTCCCACTTTCGCGCAAGCCAAGCATCCTTTCACCTTCGAAGACATGATGAAGCTGAAGCGCGTGGGCGAGCCGGAGGTTTCGCCCGACGGCAAGTGGGTGATCTTCAGCGTGGTCGATGTGAGCCTCGAAGCCAACACGAAGACGCCGCACATCTGGATCGTGCCTCTTGCCGGCAGCGAAGAAAAAAGCGGGGTGCCCCATGTCTCGCGTCCTTTGCGAGACGTGGGAGGTGCGGAACGCGTGCTCATTCCGGATCAAGACGGTGACCGCCCGCGCTGGGCCCCGGATGGGAAGCGCTTTGCGTTCCTCTCGACGAAAGAAGGCGGCTCGCAGGTTTGGATCGCGGATTTCGATGGCGTGGCCGGAAACGTCACGAGTGTCAATAAGCTGACTTCGATTGCAACCGAAGCGAGCGGCGAACTTTGGTCGCCAGATGGTAAGAACATTCTGTTTACGTCGGATGTTTATCCGGAGTGCGATGGCGCGCCCGCCGAAGGCCGCGATTGCAATGCAAAAAAATTGAAGGAAGCCGAGCAGTCGAAGATAAAGGCACAAATCTTTACCCACCTGCTCTACCGTCACTGGAACGCATACCGCGATGGCAAACGCAGCCACATTTTTGTCGTAGGGGTCACTAAGGAAGCAGTGCCACGCGACCTCACCCCAGGCGACTACGACGCTCCCGTATTCTCGCTCGGCGGGCAGGACGACTACGCCTTCTCGCCCGATGGGCAGGAGATTTGCTACACCTCGAATCACGACAAGAATCCGGCGGCTTCCACCAACAACGATCTCTGGGTTGTCCCAGTCAGTGTGGGAGCGGGCGACTCGCCTGCTCAGGTTTTGGCCAAAACCAGGAACATCACTGCCGACAATCCCGCCAGCGACTCGTCGCCGCTCTATTCGCCCGATGGCCGCTACATCGCCTACCGCGCCCAGCAGAGGCCCGGATACGAGAGCGACCGCTTCGGGTTGATGCTGTACGACCGCAAGACGGGCGAGAAGACCGTCCGAACAGAAAAAATAGACCAGTGGATCGGAACCTACATCTGGTCTCCTGACTCGAAATACATTTTCTATTCCGCGGAATCGCAGGGCGGCTCTCCACTGTATGTTTTGGGAATTTACCCGGAAGCCGGGCCGCAAGGCATGGAGGCAAATCAATTCCATCCTGTCGCCTCCGGTTCCTGGGAGGGCGAGCGCGGAAATCCCGCTCTGGGATCTGCCGATGATCCTTCTGTTACCCCCGACGGAAAGACGCTCGTTTTTACCAACGTGACCTTGCAATCGCCTTCCGAAATCTTCACCTGTGATTTGAAGCAGGCAATATCTTGGGGAGACGTTCGGCGCTTCTGCAAGAGCGTGGTTCTTACGCATGTCAATCAGGCGGTCCTTGCACAAATCTCCAGGGCGCCGCTCGAATCCTTCGGGTTCCCCGGCGCTCACAACGACAAAGTCCAAGGCTTCCTAGTCAAGCCTCCGAACTTCGACGCCAGCAAGAAATATCCCGTGAAGTTCCTCATCCACGGCGGGCCGCAGGGTGCCTGGGGAGACGACTGGAGCTTCCGCTGGAATCCCGAACTCTTCGCATCACCAAGTTCTTCGACGAGCAGCGGATACGTGGTCATCATGATCAACTTCCACGGCTCGACCGGCTACGGGCAGAAGTTTATCGATGCCATCAACGGCGACTGGGGCGGCGCTCCGTATGAAGACCTGATGAAGGGCCTCGACTACGCAGAGGAGCATTACGGTTTTATTGATAAAGACCGGGAATGCGCGCTGGGCGCCAGCTACGGCGGATACGCGATCAATTGGATCCTCGGGCACACCGACCGCTTCAAGTGCCTGGTCTCGCATGACGGCATGTTCAATGCCGAATCCGCATGGGGGACGACCGAAGAACTCTGGTTCAATGACTGGGAGTTCAAAGGCACTCCCTACGACAACCGGGCCAGCTACGAGAAGTGGTCACCGCACCAGTACGCCAAGAATTTTAAGACGCCGACTCTCGTAATCCACGGCCAGCGCGATTACCGCCTCGACGTGAGCGAGGGACTACAACTTTTCACCACGCTGCAAATGGAAGGCGTGCCTTCGAAGATGCTGTATTTCCCCGACGAAGGTCACTGGGTGCTGAAGCCGCAGAATTCGCAGCTTTGGTACAAAACGGTGAACGATTGGGTGGATCGGTGGACGGCGAAGCCATAAATTCAATCCTGTAAACATTTACCGACAAATCGATAGGCGCATGCCAGGGCAACCGAGGCGGGGAAATGGTTTTGCTGCCTGTGGTGGTGTTAACAGGGTCGTCTCCTGAGTTGGTTTGCGGGAAGCTTTCCATCAACTCTTCGAGCGCGGCAGACGTTCCCGCTGAAACCTGGATCTCGACTTCCAGGATTCCGGTGAACGATCCGAGAGTGGGAAAGAAACTCGCCAGGCCGTTAGCGTTGCTCGTTACGCTGCTCTGGCTGGCGCTCAAGATGACGGACATTCCCGCTTGCCCATTGGTCGGATCGCCGGGGGCTAAGATCACATCGCTTCCCGTTGGACGCACCAGGGCAGATTGAAACAGCACGCTTGCCCCAAGAATAGGATTCGGCGGCGTGGAGGAGTCCGTGACGCGGACGGTAAGAGGCTGAAATGCCTGCCCGGTGACGACTTGGCCCGCTCCGGACACGAGCTGCAAGTTCAACAGAGCTGGCGCCACCGCGTTTCCATAGACGGTTTGACAGGGACTATTTGCCGGCGCCACGCACGCCGTAACTTGCACGTTGGCGGTAAAATTTGTCAGCGTGAGGGTAACAGTCGCGTAACCAGCGCTGTTTGTCACGGCGGTTGCGGAACTCAATGAGCCGGTTCCCTGCGCTACCTTGAAGTTCACCGTCCTGCCATTCTGTGGAACTCCGGTGCTTAACACACGCGCTGTAATCGGCGTACTGGTGGTCGCCCCCTGCGCGACCCAAAGGTAGGGCGTGGTCATTCCGATGTCCAAACTTGATTCGGTCGCCGACAGAGTGCCGGAGACCGATTGCGCGGGATTGTAGACTCCGGGCGCGAGCGTTGCGGTGATCGTGGCAGCCCCGATGGCTGCGGGCGTAACCCCGGTGGAAGCCATCCCGCTCTCATCGGTCACCACCGAACAGTTGGTTGCGCCGCCGCAAGCTGAAAGCGAGGCGCCGTTCGTGGTGGTCCATCCCACGGTTGCGCCGCTCACCGCCGTAACTCCATCAGATGCAACTACCCGCACGCTCACGGGATTTGTGGCCTGTGTACCAACCGGTGTTTGAGGATTCCCTCCCTGGAGTAACAAAATCTTGTCGGTGGCTGCGGCCCCAAAGGTGAGCGCATTGGTCATGATCGAAAAAGCGCCACTGACGGGATCTGTAATCGTGATGGTTTGTGGACCGTCGCTTTGTGCAGGAGCGCTCACCAGAAGCTGGCTGGCATTGGCCGCCAGCAACGGCACGCCAGTACTGCCTACGGTGACCGTGAGACCCGAGGTGAGGCCCGTGCCCTGCAACGCGATCGCGCCGCCGCCGATCGGAACGCGAGGCGGGATGACGGAGTCTCCATAAAGCACGTGCGCGTGATAGGAATAATCAGGCCTGCCATCCCCGCGCAGATCGGCGACGCCGATGATGAAGCTGCTCGAGTTCAAGATTTGGGCATCGAGGCGGCTCATGCCGAAGGTTGCAGAATTGAAGGGATTGGTGAAGGCCGGCGGAGGCGTGCCTTGCGCATCGCCCAAAGTCCAGATTCCAACAACTGGTTCGGCTTTCGATTCGCTCGGCACTCCGGCTTCATCCAGAGCGGTGACGGCTACGGATAGCGTGCGGTTGGCTTGCGCGGTGATCAGAAAATAGGATACATCGCCGTAACCGCTGAGCGAGCCCATCCAGTCGCCGGCAGGAAGAACTTGAGCCGGAGCACTCCAAGTCTCCGTGGCCGCCCACGGCGGAACGGCTTGTCCGCTGCCCGACATCAGAATGTCCTGCTCAAACTCGCCTGCCGCATTCACGGTTACGATAATGGGCAAGAAACTTCCGGAAGGGGCGACTTGCCCATCATCGTAGGGACAAACTCCCGCCGACCACAACGGGTCCAGGGCCTCAACCGAAAGCTGGTATTGCGCGGTGCTGCTCCCGTTCGGAATTGGCAATCCAGCGAGATCGTAGAACCCTTCCAAAGTCTGATTATCCGATCCGAACTCGCTATAGGCATTTCCCAAAGGATCGGTGAATCCGGTAATCGGATTTCCGGCGTTGCCGGTAAAAAGGAATCCGGAAACGGAGGCTGCCGAGTATTGGTCGGAAGGCAAGCCCGTGGAAGGATCGATCCAACGTGCAAACACGTTTACGCCCTGCATCGGCTGCCCTTCCGCACCAACATGATTCATGAAGTAGACCGAGCCGAAGATGCGAGCCGTAGTGCCCGAGTTGGAGGATGCCGGATAAAGGCGCGAGAGCGCCGCTATATCATCGGGTGCGAGCTGGTAAGGATTCGCATAGCAAACCGTGATCGGAACGCAGCTTACGGGATCCATATAATGCATTACCGGGAAGCCTGCGTAGTCGGCCGGTGTGGGCGGAGGATTGCCGGTGATCACATTCAGATTCAGTTGAGACCATCCCAATCCAAGCACGTTCCCCAACACGCGCACCAGCCGGTACTCCACATCGGTGAGTTGCGAGGATTGCAGGGCGCACTGCCCGTTGATCACCACCAGTGCATGCAGCAGATTCGCTCCCGTGCCGAAGTTGTCCGCGCCTCCGTAGACCGCATTCCAGAAACATTCCGATGCATCACCCGCGCCACTGCCCAACAACGCGTCGGTCACCGAGCCGTCGTAATCGTAGACAATCCCCACAGGAGTTTGCGTGGTGCTGGGAGTAATATCGGCGGGGGCGGTGACGATTCCGTTTGAGTTAACGACGATGTTACTTCCGTCGACGTCTTCAGCAAGTTGGCCGGCTGCAATAACCGTGATCGCGGCGGTCGAAACCGAGGTCCATTGCTGAAAGGCGCTGGCGACGAAAGTATTGGCGGCGGCATTCGGTAGGATAGGGCTTAGATCGCCCTGGTCGGTGTAGTAATTCACCTGGCCGAGAGACCAGGTGACGGGCTGGCCCATGGTCGAGGAGTTGAAGTAGCTGGAGCCAGCCACATATTCGGGTCCACCGGCGCGAGCCATAGTAGCAAACGCGAGAACCATGACCAGAACAGCGGACGGAAGCGTTCCCAGCCGGATTAAATGATGCCATCTCAAACGCGTATACCGTTGTTTCGTGGCCGGGCTCATTCCAGACCGCCCACGCGCCTTACCGCTTGGATGAAATCGGTGTAAGGAACAACCTGTTTTCCCCCGATTACCGGGTCTTGTGCGAGTGCCGACATATTCTGAGCATTCGCCGCAATCCTGCCGTGGTTATCGATCGCGAATTTGCCCATGCTCCCGGCGACTGGACTGGTGAGCCCCCATTTGCTGGGAGAATACAGAAACAGAAATACGTGTTCCCCGATGCGATAACGTTTTTTATCTCGAGTCCATAAACCCGACCATTCGTGGATGGTCAAACTCTGGCCGGCTGCTGTACCGCGAATTGCGTAATCAACCTGGAAGGTGACAGCGGTGGAGGAAACGCTTCCGGGGGACGGAGCAGCGCCGCCCTCGGCTGTAAGACCCACGGAAGTGACTCGACCTGAAAAAATGATCCCGGCGGTGCTCACGATCTGCGGGAAAGTGATCGTGCCCCGTGCTGCCGGATAGAGGGAAGATGCAGCTCCCGGATGTGGAAGCCGGACTGTCCCGTAAAGAGGAAGGCTCGGCGGGCCAGATGGGGCCGCAATAGCAGCGGAGCGATCTGCCGCCACAACCTGTGCACGCAGAGTGGACAGACAGAGGATCGACAACAAACAGACAAGCAGACGCCAGCTACTTCCGGCCATAATAGTCACCTGGGAAGTGAAGTCTGCTCAGAGGGTTTTGGGAAACCAAGGGCATCCTATTTGCCTACGGCCGAAGCCACGGTGACGGATGTCACAGCCAGCCTGTGGATTGCTAGACTTTACCGAATCCGGAAGAACTATGAATCCGTCGCAAGTCGCCGATGAAAGGCGCGTCAACCAGGAGGCGCCTATTCCGTCGAAGCCTCTGGCTAATCCTTTGGTTCGAGATGCCGATCTAACAACTAGACGGCGGTCTATGTGAAAATTCTCTTAGTGGATGACAGCAAAGCTATCCTTCATGCAAATGAACGGGTTCTCATTAAGGCTGGGTATGAAGTGATTTGCGCCGAAGATGGGGAGAGCGCTTTAAAGGCTGCACGGGAGATTAAACCTGACCTTATCTTGCTGGATATGATCCTGCCGAAAATGAGTGGGCCTGAGGTTTTGAAGAACCTGAAGAATGATGCTGCGACCTCCGACATCCCGGTAATCGTGCTCAGCAGCCTGACCGAGAAGAACCGGCAAAAACTAGTGGAAGCTGGGGCCGAGGAGTACGTCGAAAAAAATTCCCTGATGCCGCTGCCAGGCGTCAATATCTTGCCTAAAGTGCTGGAGAACGTGATTTGCCGGATCAACCGGAGACGCGGGGTCGCCTTCAGCAATATTCCTATTGAAAAGTGAGCTTAATAAGTCTGGCGATCCGCACGATCAACGGCTAAATCGCGCGCCGCAAATGCTCCTCGGCGCTCAAGTTTGCTCCGGCGAGCAGCAGTAATCCCGACAGAAACGCCCAGAACATCATACTGACCGACAGTGCGAAGGGACCGTAGACCTCGGTGAAGTTGAGCCAGGGCAATGCCAGGATGTAGCCGTACTTCAGCGCCTCGGAGAGCAATCCCATAATCACAGCGGTAGGCAACACCGCTCGGGCCGGAACCTTGCCGTTGGGCAGCAACCAGTAAATCAGAAAGAAGATGGCGATGCTGGCGGCAATGGCGAACACTTTCATGACTACAAAGCCCACCAGCCGAATGAATCCGCTCCCGTGGCCGCGCAGAAGAAATCCCATTAAAGCTACGTTTTCCGCAGTCAGGGCAATCGAAAGTAGAGCCAGCACGCCGCAGCTGAATGCCAATCCCAGCGAGATCAATTGATTGCCGAAGTACGACCGGTTGTTGGGAAAACGCCAAATCCGGTTGAGCGCAACTTCCAGCGGCATGAAGACCCCTGACGAGGTCACCAGCAGGATGATCAAAGACACGATTTGCACGCGCTGCCGGCTGTTCACCATGGCATTCAGGTTGCGGATGACGAACTCCTGGCCAGCGGGGAGATTATCCCGCAGCAATTCCACCACTACGTCTGACATCACCCGCGAATGGAAGACGCGCCGGATCAGGGTCATCAGCAGGACTACGAACGGGAAAAACGACAGGATCGAATTTGCCGCGACCGAGAATGCAAAAGTATGCACATCGGTTCGCAACAGGTATCTGACGGTTGAGGCCATTACGCCGGAGGGTGGCGTACGGCAGGAGCCCGGGGGATGCCCGTGCGCCGATGCGGCGGGTGGCACGGCTGTGGCTATGCTTTGCTCTGGCATGGTTGCTTTGCCTAATCCTACCAAGGGTTTGGCCACGAGCGGCATCCCTCCAAAACACCAAAGTTTCCTCTGGGCGGCGCGTCTTTTCTTATACCTAGTTAAAGTATCAAACTGAGCCGCTGTTATTTTTTAAGCCATAGCCTCTAATTCTGCTTGTCAAACGATTTAGTAGTGCTTATTATCGGTTGCTCATTATCCGGTGAGTGCCGGACGATGAGTTTTTAAGGCAGGTTGACGTCTTGAGTAGTGCCGTAGAAACAGCGTCGATGGTCCAGGGCTCCGAAAGTTCACGCCGCAATTTCTCTGCGTGGCGATGAACCGAGGAGTCTTTTGCTTTGGGGCTATTCTCTTCGGTATTAATGGCCGCCGACCGAGTTCCACCGTTTTCCCGAGGGGGCGTTCCAGTTCACCGGAACAACATGCGGGAATGCGGGGAACTAATTCTTCGCGACAGATGAAAGGAGTTTTTCCGTGAGAGAGAAGGGAACAGTAAAGTGGTTCAACGGGGCGAAAGGATATGGCTTCATCCAGCGCTCCACCGGAGAGGACGTTTTCGTACATTTCTCCGCGATTCAGGAGAACGGCTACCGCTCACTCAACGAGGGTGAAACCGTGGAGTTCGATCTGCTGAAAGGCCCCAAAGGCTTCCAGGCGGGCAACGTCGTCCGCGCCTAACGCGAATCTAAGATTGCCGCCCTCCCGCGCCAGCGGGAGGGTTTTTTATTGCGAACTTGACGGCCAAGTCAGGCCGTATCATACTTCGTATCTCCTCCAGGTAGGATACGCAACCACCTTCTTACGGTCGTTCCGAGTTTGGCATCTCGTATTGTCGGGATCGGCGCGTTGACTCCGGACGAACAGTTTATGCGATCAATATCTGAGGAGGACTGTTATGCGCAACAATAAACTTTCAGTTCTACGTGCAATGGCAACGGCGATTCTTATTGCCGGGCCGCTGATGAGCATCCCCGCGGCATCGCAAGAATTAATTCTGCACAACTTCGGCAACAACACTAAGGGTGGTGTTGAACCGTTCAGCCAACTCGTGTTCGATTCGGCCGGCAACCTTTACGGCACAACCGCCAGCGGAGGCATCGGCAATGTCGGCACGGTGTTCGAGTTGACGCCACTTCCCGGTGGGGGCTGGACTGAGAAAGGGTTGCATAGTTTCGCCAAGAATAATACGGACGGGCAGGCCCCTGGAGGAGGGCCTCTGATTTTCGATCCGGACGGCAATCTCTATGGCACAACCGAGAATGGCGGCACCGATGGCGTGGGCACGGTATTCGAGCTTTCACCTCCTGTTCCACCTTCGACGGATTGGACGGAGAAAGTAATCTATAGCTTCAGCAACAACGGCATTGACGGCCAAGATCCCGTCGTGGGACTGGTACGAGATTCAGCTGGCAATCTTTACGGGACGACGTTTGACGGAGGTACGGGATACTCCGGCACGGTGTTCGAACTATCTCCCTCGGCAGGCGGGGGCTGGACCGAGTCCTTGTTGCATACGTTCTACGCCAAGGGCACCACAGGGGACGGCAGCGGTGGCAGGAACGGCCTGATCTTCGACTCCGCCGGGAATCTCTACGGGACGACCGACTTCGGCGGCACCGAGGACGAAGGAACCGTATACGAGTTATCGCCCTCGACGAACGGAACCTGGACGGAAACCGTACTGTATAGCTTCGGCACCTACGCGACCGATGGGGACTTGCCGACAAGCGGTGTGATTTTCGATTCCGCAGGAAATCTCTACGGCGTCACTGCCAATGGTGGCAGAGGCCAGGGAGGAACGGTTTATGAGCTGACTCCGTCTGAAGCGGGAAGCTGGAGCCAGAAAGTTTTATACGCTTTCGACTACCTTAACAAGTCTGACGGTACGGGCCCCGATGGCAACCTGATCTTTGATTCCGCAGGGAATCTCTACGGCACCACATTTTCAGGCGGTAGCACAACCTGCCTTTACGGTTGCGGGATAGTTTTCGAATTGAAACCGACGGGTAGTGGCTGGAGCGAACGGATTCTTCACAATTTCGTCTACGATGGCGTTGACGGCTACTTCGCCACGGGAGGTGTAATCTCCGATCCCGCGGGCAATCTTTATGGGAGTACAGCGTGCGGTGGCAAGTTTGGAGGCCCGAACGATGAGCCTAACGGAGGCACCGTGTTCGAGGTCAGGCACTGATGCTGGCGTGAGCTGTACGAATTCCAGGCGAATATATCGCGAGTCTCTCAACCATCGCGCGTTGCTCAGTTGACACTTTCGTCCCCGCTCTACTGTCAACCCCGTACGCAGTATCTTTCATCTTGACCGCCGCGTGACTCGGAAGCACAATCTCTACTTTCGGAGGTCTGAGTCATGGAATTTCGCAGATTGATCCTCGCTGCTCTATTGATCGCATCGACTCCACTTCTCATCGCGCAAGGAACCTACACCCAGCTTTCCTTTCCCGGAGCGTCGGAGACTGCCCCCGTTGGTGTCACCAAGTCCGGAGATGTCTCCGGCTTCTACACCGACAGCAGTGGAAATTTCCATGGATTTTTGTTCAGCGGCGGCACCTACACTGCCATTAATTATCCCGGCGCTCAATGGACGATGCCTGCTGGCATGAATGATCTCGGCCAAATCGTGGGGACCACTTTCAATCCAACCCTTGCCTTCGTCTATGACCCGTCCACCCAATCGTTCACCGAGATTGCCTATCCAGGTGTTCAATTCACCTATCCCAATTCCATCAACGACCAGGGTGTGATTGGCGGATCCTTCGCTAACTCAGATGAGCCCGGCATGGGCTTCGAACTTGACGGCTCGACTTATACCGAGATTAACCCTCCGGGCTCGCTCCTATCCTCGGTGATTCGAGTTACCGAGTCCGGCGAACTCATTGGCGAATATTGGACGAGTCTCCCCGGCACTGAGGATTACTTCACCTTTAATGAAGGCGTTTACAAGCAGATAAGTGTTCCTGGGATTCACAATTTTGCTATTCTTGGCGCCAACCCTTCGGGAACCGCTCTGGTGGGCCAGCAACAGATCTCCGCACGGCTTACGGTTGGATTCCTCTACCAGAACGGAACCCTCACCAAAATCCAATATCCAGGCTCGCATCGGGTCGCCGCCACCAGCATGAGCAGCACAGGAGAAGTGGTCGGCAACTTCACCAGCGAAAGCGGCCAATTCATTTATGGCTTTACCTGGACTCCTCCAGCAGCTGAGTTGAGCAAATAACTGGCGCGTCTTCGGCTGACATTTTGGCTGGAAACAGCCCCCGGATACATTGAAACCTCCACCACGATTGTGCCATTTACTCCTACGCTCGTGGCTTCTAGTGTAGTCGGCAAAATAATAAGGAGTCTCACCATGCGTCTGGATGAACCCACTGAGAGTTTAGGCCCTCGCAACTCAAGCCGACCCTCGACAGCCATCTCCTGGCTTACATGGCCGCTGCCAGTGCCGCCGGAGTAGCCACTCTCGCCTTGGCGCAGGCTGCCTCAGCCGAGGTCGTCTACACGCCGGCCAACATCAACGTTGGCACTTCGTACTCTCTCGATCTCAATCATGACGGCGTGCCGGACTTTACCCTGGAAACCGTACCTTATGACAGCGGTCACGGAGACTTGCTGCTGCTGGCGCTGGATGTTCCGGGCAATGCCGTCCGCCCGCCCTTTGACGAAGGCGGCACTCGCAATGCCGGCGCCCTGCCCATTGGCGCTCGCATTGGACCAGCACAGACATTCACCACGGCCACTACCTACGGCGGAGCGTTCATGGGGAATGCTTTCCAGTATGGCTCGATTCACGACACGAACGGGCCCTGGGCCAACGCCACTAACAAATTCCTCGGACTCAAGTTTCTTATTGCCGGTGAGGTTCATTACGGCTGGGCGCGGCTCACCGTGACTGGTGGGATCGGTGCGGTCCTGACTGGATACGCATACGAAACCGTACCCAATCAGAAAATTCTGGCTGGCCAGAGAACTGAATCCGATGCTAAGGGCGCGAACGCTTTGCCGCAGGAGAGATCAGGATTATCAGAATTGCCTTCTAACAAAGAAGCCGGACTTGGATCGTTGGCTCTCGGTAATATCGCGCTAGACGCCTCGCATCTCTAGGAGGAAGCAAGCGAGCTTCCGGCTGGTAGCGCAGGCGAAGTGTCGTTTCCTTTAATCGGGAGTTGCGCTAGGCCTCCTCGTTCGGTTCGTCTTGCCCACTAGAATGGGCGTGCGCTGCCCAACGCCAACATCCCCAGAGAAGCTCGCGCGGAAGACGAAATCCCACCTGCCGCGCCCGCACTCGTCTGCTCCCCGCAACTACCCGCATCAATTGGCGTGTTCGCCGTACTCTCGTAGCCCAATCCGAGGATGTTGGTAACGGCGTGTTTTACGTCACTGCCGCCATCCTGAAAAGTAATCGCAATGCGCGCCCATCCAAAATGCACCGCGCCGGCCTCGGTGAATTGAAGGCCAATGTAATTGTTCTGGGTGAGGTTCAGGTTGCCTTCGTGCCTCAGCTTGGTTCCGCCCCCGGTAAACGAAACCTGTCCTTTGCCGTAGGTGAATAACAGTCCGTAGGAAGTGCCCTTACCAAAGTTGCCGCCCGGACCGATCTCCGCTCCCGCAGCCACGTCGGCGGGCAACCGGTTGTCGCCCAACAGCACGTTCGCGCCGGCGGTATTCGGGGTAAAGAAGCCGCGGTTCCACCAAAAGATGGTGCCAATGCCGGTGAGCGTTCCCGAACGAAAGGTTGCGTTCGTCCCTTGCGCAATATTGAAGGCAGGGATGGCCGGATCGATCAAATAGAGAGGAAATGTGCTGGTCCGCGTGATTTGAGCGCCAACAGTTTTGCAGACTGGCGCGGCCTCAGCGGGCATAGAGCAGGCCAGCACTGCCACCCCGGCCGCTCCCGCCGCCAGCGCGTATGCATTCAATCGCTGGCTAAGAGCATCGGAGAGCGGCGCTGCAGACTTCACTCGTCGCGAAAAACCGCGTTTGGTGGTGGTCTTTATATCGAGATGCAACATCGTATCCTCCCTCAACTTCCATTTCGCAAAATACAAATCGCAGGGCCGGGATGGCGATCGGCTAAGGCAAACTGAACACATAAGCTGCCGGCGCCTGCAAGCGGAATTGCGCGTCCCCGATCAGAGTCCTGCCGCTGATTCCCACGAAATACCCAAACGAGTTGTTGTAGTGAGCGTCAGAGCCAAACAGCACGGTGTTGCTGGCCATGTCCTGCCAACCGCCCGCCGGCTCCTCGAACACATAAATGGCGCCCTGGTTGGAGTCGGGTGAGGTTCCGCGGTAGGGTGCTCCAGCGATTATGACGTTTCCGCTGATCGCCACCGAAAACGCGAACTCGCCAACCGTGCCATCCCCCTCCGTGAGCGTGGCCGTTTGGGTCATGTTGCTCCACCCGCCTGCCGGTTTCTGGTAAATAAAGGCGGCTCCGAGAAATCCATTGTAGGGATAACTTCCTACCACAATGACGTTTCCATCCACGGCAGCCGAGAAGCCGAAAACATCTCCGTTCGCGAGGCCGGTAGCCGCCAACTCAGCCGTCTGAGTCATGCTGGTCCAGCCGGTTGATGGCCTGACGAACACGTAAGCCTTCCCCGTCCCTGGATTCGAAAAACTCCCAAATTGAGTTGCTCCCACGACAATCGTGCCGCCGCTAACTGATACCGACCAGCCAAACAAATCGGTGTTCACGCCATCGGACGCGGTGAGTTTCGCGGTCTCCGTCATGTTGTGCCAGCCACCTTTGGGCTTCACATAGACGTACGCCGCACCCAACCCGGCGGTGTAGCCAGAGTATCCGTTATCGCCCACCACAATAGTGTCCCCGCTGATCGAAACCGAATCCCCAAATTCGGTATCGCTGGTGTCGGAGAGCGTAAGCACCGCGGTCGGGACCATATCTTTCCAGCCTCCGGCGGGTTTCTCATAGACAAAAACATAACCAACGACGCCCCTAAAACCAACGGCCCCGGCTACAACAATTGTGTCGCCGTCGATGGCTACCGGCGTAATGTAGGGCTGCCCCGGTTCGGACCCGAAGAGCTTTGCGACCGGAGCGGTATTTTGCCAACCCTGCGCCGTTTGAACGAAGACATCGGCGACGGCGTTTGTGAAGGGCCTGAACGCCTCCGTGCTTATTACCGCCGTATCTCCGGAAATGGCGACCCCCGAGGCTATAACTGAGGCATAGAAATTCGATGCAACCAGCTTCGCACGCTGCGACCAGTTGCCGGGAGACACGGCGGGCGGCGCGGCGTGCTTCGTGGCTGGGTGTGAGCTGGGGCGAGGAATGACTGGAAAATTCTGCGCCGCGCAGAACGAGCCCATGACAAACACGAGAGCTAAAGTCAGGAGGCCAACGATTCGACGAGTACACGGGTAAAGCGACATTGGATTCTCCAGGGGAAAAGGCTGACCAAAGTTAGCAGACCAGAGTTAGCAGACCAAAGTTAGAGTCGATCAGGCAGTCCGCAGAACGGCACGTCTGCACACGAGGCTGCCGTTTCGCCAATCCTTGGGGGAGGATGGCGAGTCCGCGCGATTATTCTATCGATTAAACCAAATGTCAATCAGGCAGCGCCTTCGGTAGTGGGTCAGTTTCCTGACCCACTACCGTTATTTTCCCTGCTTAACACGTCGGTAACTTGGCTCTCTCCTGCTCTCAAGAGACAATAGGACAAAGCACTACGCTCTCCTGCGACCGCTCACGCAGGCGATACTCCGTTCCGCGTGGCGCAACCAAAAATGTTTTGGGCACGCACTCCAATAACGACATGACTTCGGCACGAATTTTGAAGTCGGAGATGTCAACGTATGGATGAACGCAGAAGCGAACGATTTGGGCGATACGAAATCCTGGCGGAGCTGGGCCGAGGAGCCATGGGCGTGGTCTACAAGGCTCGCGATCCCAAAATCAACCGCGTCGTGGCGGTGAAAACAATTTCGTTGGCCGGCCAGCCCCCGGAAGAAGAAAAGGAATATCGCGAGCGTTTTTACCGCGAAGCGGAGGCCGCCGGCCGGCTGTCGCATCCCGGCATTGTCACGATCTTCGACGTAGGCGAAGAACCTGAGACGCGGGCCCCTTACATTGTCATGGAATTTGTCGGCGGACAGTCGCTCGACAAACTGCTCTCCGGGGAAGACCGCAAATTGCCAGTCGACAACGCCCTTCAGCTCACCTACGAGCTCGCGGAGGCCCTTGATTGCGCCCACGGGCAGGGGGTAGTCCACCGCGATCTAAAACCCGCCAACATTCTGCTGACGGAAGAAGGTCATGCCAAGATCGCCGACTTCGGTGTTGCCAAACTAAATCTTGCCAATCACACGCTGGCGGGCCGAGCACTAGGAACTCCTGCCTATATGTCGCCCGAGCAATTGAACGGGGAAACCGTGGATGGCCGCTCCGACTTATTTTCCCTGGGCGTTGTTCTCTACACTATTCTCACTGGTTACAGGCCATTCCAGGGAAATAGCGCGCTCACAGTTTCTTACAAGGTCGTTAACCGGGATCCTATTCCTGCGACTGTCTTGGAGACTGAGCTTCCCCAGGGACTGGACTACATCATTTCTCGAGCTATGGCGAAAGATCCCGCGCAGCGCTATCAACGCGGCATGGAAATGGCATTGGACATCCAGGATTTGCGCGAGGGCCGCGAGTTGTGGAGTAAGGCAAAGCAGCCTGCGTCGGCGGGCGGAGGGATAGCACCAATTTCCGCTGAGAAAGACAAGTCGTCACCGCCGGTGCGCGGCCTCGCTGCCAAAGCTCGCTCGGCCCAACGCGCCAAGCCCAATACCATGAAGGACGCGCAAAGCCTATTGGATAAAAAAACAATAAAATATTTCGCCGGCGCTTTGTTCCTAGCTGGACTTTCATTGTTTGGTCTTCGAGTTAGCCACGCCGTTTGGCACAAACATATACCCAGTGAGAACCGCACCGCAACAAATGTCGCAGCAGCCCCCCTGCCCATTCTGGGAGAAACGGCAACGGTCAAGAATTCGCCAGAACCACCTCCGGTGCCGGTAAGTACAACCGTTCCTTTGAGTACAAATGTTCCGTCGGGGGAGCCCTCCGAACCTCCAGCCAAGAAGGTCAAGAGTGCAGCTCCCTTACCAGCGAAACACGTTATTCCACAGAAACGATCCCAGCCGAGTTCAGCGCCCACGGTAGCGGCAATTCCGGCCACACTGAATATTGAAGTGGATCACAAATTCGCCCAGGCGGATCTTTCGATATGGGTTGATGGACAGCTAAGTTATACCCACACCCTGGAAGGAACCGATAAGAAGCGTCTCGTTGTCTTTCACCGCGTGCAAGGCCACGAAATCCATGCTATGCAGATCGCAGCGGGAAATCACCATCTTCGGGTAAAAGTATCCTCGGATGCGAACTCCTCGGACCAAATAATAAGCGGGGATTTCCCCGGTGGCGGTGAAAAACTGCTACGCATTTCTTTCGATAAACGCGGAGTAATGAACTTGAATCTGGAGTAGCCACCGTTCTTAACTTAACTGAAAAATGTGGGGAGCCTGCCATCGACTCCCCTCATTATCCGCGCATCATTCCTCCGATGCCGATTAGGCTACTTTGCGAGTCTTGCGTTTTTGGGTGGGAATTACCTCTTCCTCATCCTCGCTCTCGGCATCGCCCTGTTGAGCCTGCGCGTTGATTTCCGTGGCCAACTCCGTGAGTTTCTCGTCGGTCTCTTTCTCTTCCTGCAAAGTTTCTTTCAAAAGAGAAGCTTGTTCCGACTCGCCTAAAAGCTCCGCGAAGGCGATCACCGTGCCGTAGCCGGCAATTTCATAATGCTCCACGCGCTGGGCGGCGGAGATCAGAGCGGCATCCATCATGGCGTCTTCAAAATCTTCGCCCATGATTTCCGCACCCTCCTTTACTAACCCTTCCATTCCCAGACATTTCTTGCCCGAGCCCTTTTCGCCTAGCATTTCGAAAATCTGTTGTAGCCGTTCCACATGCCCTTGGGTTTGCTGAAGATGCTCCTCGAACCCTTGGCGCAATTCATCGGATGATGCTGCCTTCGCCATCTTGGGCAGCGCTTTCGTAAGTTGATTTTCAGCACTCAGTAAGTCTTTGAGTTCTTCGACGTAGAGTTCTTTCAGCGAATTTTTAGACATTGTTTTTCCCCTGCTTAAGATTTGCCCCCGAACGGCGGCTCTATGTATGTTTCGTTAGTTGCAAGACTCTGCGCCGCGGATGGTAAAGATCGACATGCTGAAGAAGAGTTTTTGGTCAGGGGAGCGAAATGGCTTTTTAGATCGTCCCATCAGGGGAAACTACCGCGGAAACAGTATGCCGCGCAAAGGATTGCCGTATGCAGCAACCGCAATCGGTAAATCTATCATCTTCCGTTGGGCCGATGGAATTGTGAAGGGTTCTTCGGCGCACGAAAAGAGGTAGAGATGTGCATATCAAATTTCAATTGGCTCCGCTTACAACCCTCCTCAGTTTCACCATTGTTAGCACCGCCGCAATGGGACAAGGACCAAAAGCATCAGAGCATGAAGTTCCCCCCGCCTTCGTCGGGAGTTCGCTGATATGTTCGCAAACTTCCCCGCTGCCCTCCTACATCCGCGTGCCCACCCCGCTTGTAGAACGTACAAAGCTGAAGGCTCGGCTTGCGATTCTTCTGCGCGACAGCCTTTACGACGACGCTCACGGCGTAGTCAATATCGCGCGGGAAAACGAGATAAGGAAACTCGCAAATAAGCTACGAAGTGAACGCGAGTAGGACAAGAAGCCCAAGCTGGCGGATTTGTCGCTCGGCAAAAAATTAGATCAGGAAAACTAGATAAAGACCTCGGCAAACCTAGCTGCTGCAATGGCATCGAAGTTCCGTCATCCGTTCTACACCTCATCGTGCCGCTTTTTTGCCAGGAGACGGGAATTTGCTGCTAGCTGGCCAATTCGAAGAGCGGCCCGAGATTTCGTGCCGGGTAACTTCACAACTTCCCGCAATCTCGTCTTATCTGCCGACCGCTCATGGACGCATCGCCGCTCCATTTTGTACTTCATTTATAGGGAACGATAATGCGCGCTCGCGGCCTGCGTTGGGACCAGCCACCCGACCGTCGAACGACGCGTGCGCTGCTAGGAGGTGGAAGTAAATGTTGACCGTCTCTCCGCCGATCGTCTGGCCCGGACGACCTTACCCCTTGGGCGCAACTTGGGACGGCGAGGGCGTAAACTTCGCTCTTTATTCCGAACACGCTGAGAAAGTGGAATTATGCCTTTTCGATAACTTAGGCAAGCGCGAAACAATCCGCGTTGCTCTTCCCGAACAGACTGACATGGTATGGCATGGCTATTTGCCGGAAGTCCGTCCGGGACAATTGTACGGCTACAGGGCCTACGGGCCCTACGCACCCGAGCGAGGCCATCGATTCAATCCCAACAAGCTTCTGCTGGATCCCTACGGCAAGCAGGTTCAGGGAAACATTCACTGGAGCGATTCTCACTTCGCCTATAAGGTAGGACACAAGCAGGAAGATTTATCCTTTGATCGGCGCGATAATGCGGCGGGGATGCCCAAGAATCGCGTGATCGATTCAGCTTTTACCTGGGGATCGGATGCTCCTCCGAACATTCCGTGGCACAAAACTCTAATCTATGAACTCCATGTAAAAGGGTTCACCATGTGTCATCCTGACGTCCCAGCCCACTTGCGCGGGACGTATGCAGGTCTGGCAACGGCTCCCGTCATCGACTACCTCACGCGCCTGGGAGTGACCTCGATCGAACTGATGCCGGTTCACAGTTTTGTGGACGACCGCCAGTTGGTGGAACGCGGTTTGCGCAACTATTGGGGTTATAACTCTATCGGTTTTTTCGCGCTCGAGCCGCGCTATCTCGCGACTAACTCGATTCGCGAATTCAAAACCATGGTCAAGACTTTGCATTCCGCAGGACTGGAAGTGATTCTTGACGTCGTTTATAACCATACTGCGGAAGGCAATCATCTCGGACCTACGCTGTCGCTAAAAGGCATTGACAATAGCACCTACTATCGCCTCAAGCCCGACAACCAGCGCTATTACACCGATTACACAGGCACGGGAAACACGCTCAACATGCAGCATCCGCGGGTGCTGCAGCTTATCATGGATAGCCTCCGCTACTGGGTTTTAGATATGCATGTCGATGGCTTCCGCTTCGACCTTGCCGCCACATTAGCTCGCGAACTTCATGAAGTGAATCGTCTTGGCGCTTTTCTTGACATCATCCACCAGGATCCGGTTCTCTCTCAGGTAAAGCTGATTGCCGAACCTTGGGATCTGGGAGAAGGTGGATATCAAGTCGGAAACTTCCCTGTAGGTTGGGCCGAGTGGAATGACCGGTACCGCGATACCGTACGTTCCTTCTGGAAAGGTGACGGAGGTGTGGTCGCTGACTTAGCTTATCGCATCACGGGATCAAGCGACCTTTACGGCCATAGCGGACGGCGGCCATACGCCAGCGTTAACTTTGTCACAGCTCACGACGGATTCACTTTGCAAGATTTGGTCAGCTACAACGACAAGCATAACGAAGCCAACGGCGAAAATAATCGAGACGGAAATAACAATAACCGCAGCTGGAATTGCGGCGTCGAAGGTCCCACGGAAGATCCCAATATTCAGGCTCTTCGGGAAAAGCAAAAACGGAATCTGCTGGCTACGCTAATTCTTTCCCAGGGCGTACCCATGATGTATGCGGGAGATGCGATTGGTCACTCTCAACAGGGAAACAATAACGCGTACTGCCAGGATAATGAAACCAGTTGGTTGGGCTGGAACCTGAAGCCGGCCGACCGCGATTTACTTTCGTTTGTCCAGCGCATCATCAACCTGCGCAAGCGGCATCCCATATTTCGCCGCCGGCATTTTTTTCAGGGCCGGCCAATTAAGGGCGCCACTGTAAAAGATGTTTCATGGCTGAATCCGAACGGGAAAGAGATGAGCGAAGAGGAGTGGCGCAACCCTGCCGTACACAGCCTGGGAATGTTTCTTTCAGGCCAGGGACTCGAAGAGACCGACGAACGTGGACGTAAACTCAGCGACACTGATTTTCTGGTGTTGCTCAATGCCTACCATGAAGATGTGCAATTTACTTTGCCGGAAATCCGCAAAGGTTCGCGCTGGATTGCCTGGATGGATACATCTCGTGAAGAAGGGTTGCGCCCGGCAGGTACACACGATTCGGCAACAGCATATCCTCTTCAGGCGCGCTCCATGGTCGTGTTGATGGAGCGTCATGTGAACGGCAAAAAGGAAGAAGTCAGAGAAGAGTCGAATGAAGCGCCGTCATAACATGCCGTTCGGCGCCGAATACAGCGATGAGGGAAATGTGCGCTTTCGCTTGTGGGCTCCCTCTGCGCGTCAGGTCGAGCTTTGCCTCGCTGACGGCAATGAACTGACGACGATTCCGCTTGAACGGCACAACCAGGGCTGGTTCGAACTCTCCACTGATGCTGCGAGATCCGGCACTCTTTATCGCTTTCGCATTGACGGTGACAAACAAGTTCCCGACCCCGCCTCTCGTTTTCAACCGCGGGATGTTCACGGTCCCAGCGAAGTTATCGATCCTGGAGATTTCGATTGGAAGGACGAAGGCTGGCGCGGTCGAAACTGGGCTGAGGCGGTAATTTACGAATTGCACGTCGGCACCTTTACTAAGTCCGGAACTTTTTCTGGCGTAACAGAGCGTCTCGACTATCTAGCGGAACTTGGAGTCACCGCCATCGAGTTGATGCCGGTTTCCGATTTTCCTGGCCGGCGAAATTGGGGGTACGACGGTGTGCTCCCGTTTGCGCCTGATAGCACTTATGGTCGTCCAGAAGACCTTAAGCGTTTGGTGCAGGCCGCGCATGAACGCAACATTATGGTTTTCCTGGATGTGGTGTATAACCACTTCGGTCCCGAAGGAAACTATCTTGGCGTCTATGCCCCGCAGTTTTTCACCAGCCGCCACAAAACTCCGTGGGGAAATGGCATTAATTTCGATGGTGCGGAAAGCCGTCCGGTACGCGATTTCTTCATTCACAATGCTCTGTATTGGCTGACGGAATTTCACCTCGACGGACTGCGATTGGACGCAGTGGACGCTATTGTGGACGACTCCAATCCAGATATTCTCACCGAATTGGGTGCGGCAGTACGAACAACCTTCGGTCCGGAGCGCGAAATTCATCTGGTTCTGGAGAATGACCGGAATCAGTCTGATCGTCTGAGAAGGATGCACAATTGTCGGCCTCGTTCCTACGACGCACAATGGAACGATGATATCCACCATGTTTTACACGTTCTCACCACGGGCGAAAAAGATGGTTATTACTCCGACTATACCGATCGCACTCAAAACAAATTAGGCCGTTGTTTGGTTAGCGGCTTCGCATATCAGGGCGAGGTGTCGCTTTACAGAAATGGCAAGACCCGGGGTGAATCCACCGAAGGTTTGCCGCCGAGTGCATTTGTTTCTTTCCTCCAGAATCACGATCAAGTAGGAAATCGCGCTTTCGGCGAGAGAATCGCCACTCTAGCGGATCCGCAGGCGGCTCGAGCCGCAGCTGAGATTCTCTTGCTTGCTCCGGCTCCCCCAATGCTCTTCATGGGGGAGGAGTACGGAACACAAACTCCGTTCCTGTTTTTCTGCGACTTTGAAAAAGACTTGGCCGCCGCAGTGACGGCCGGAAGAAGAAATGAGTTCGCACGTTTTGCCCGCTTCAACGATCCTGATGTTCGCAAGGGAATTCCCGATCCCAACGCGGAAACTACCTTTGAGATATCGCACCTGGATTGGGAGTCAATTGAGCAGCCATTACATCAAAGCTGGCTGAATCTATATTGCCGGTTAATAAAACTGCGGCGGCAGCACATCGTCCCCTGGCTTTCATCTTCATGCAAGATAAAAGCGAGTTATCATGCAAAGGAAGATCACGCATTGAGTGTGGAGTGGGAATTTGCGGATCGCTCAAAACTCGCCCTCCTGGCCAATCTCACCGCTGGGCCCGTCTCCGCCACGGCTCCTGGGAATTGGCCAATCATCTTCATTAGTGAGCACATTCGCGACGGCGAACTCCTGCGCGAAACTCTGCCGCCGTGGTCCGTGGTCTGGTTTCTAAAATCATGACGACGAATATTCCACGCTCTACTTATCGGCTTCAACTCAATCGCGACTTCACTTTCGTTCAAGCCACGGAAATCGTTTCCTATCTCGCCGGTCTCGGCATCAGCCATTGCTACATCTCTCCTCTCTTAAAAGCGCGGCCCGGCAGCATGCATGGTTATGACATTGTCGATCACAACTCTTTAAACCCGGAGATTGGAACTCCCGCGGAGTTTGATCTTTTTGTAAGTACTCTCCACCAGCATGGTATGGGACTGATCGTCGATATCGTCCCCAACCACATGGGCATTATGGGGAGTGACAATGCATGGTGGCTGGACATTCTGGAGAATGGGGAATCATCCATCTATGCCTGCTTTTTCGATATCGACTGGCATCCGCTGAAAGAGGAGTTGCACGGAAAAGTACTGGTTCCAGTGTTGCATGATCATTACGGAGCGGTTCTCGAAAGCGGCGAGCTCAAGTTGGCATTTCGCCCCGAGCGCGGTGAGTTTGACGTGAACTACCGCGATCATCGCTTTCCGGTCGATCCTCGAGAGTATCCTCGAATTCTCCAGACCTGCGCGGATTCACCCGCAGCGCAATTAGGCGAGCAGAATCCCGATCTGCTGGAGTTTCAAAGCCTGATCACCGCGTTCAGCCACTTGCCCGCTCGACAGGAGACCGGCGGCGACCGGAGGGCGGAGAGAAATCGCGACAAAGAGATTCATAAGCGCCGGCTCGCGATATTGTGTACGCGATCCCCGGAAATTGCGGCTTGCGTGAACCTGGCAGTCGACTCCATTAACGGCACACCGCGGGATCCGGCAAGTTTCGAGGGCCTCCATGAACTCATTAAAGCGCAAACATTCCGTCTGGCAAATTGGCGGGTTGCTTCGGATGACATCAATTACCGCCGGTTTTTCGACACCAACGACCTCGCCGCGATTTGCATGGAGAACGAGGCCGTGTTTGAGACCACCCACCGCCTGATTCTGGATTTTGTGGCCAAAGGGAAAATAGATGGCCTGCGCGTTGACCACCCCGATGGCCTGTACGATCCGGCACAATATTTCGATCGTCTTAAGCGCGGCCTTGTCGAGGCTATGAAGACCGGCACGGCAGATGCCGAATCTCGTTACGTCGTGATCGAGAAGATTCTCACGGGTTCAGAAAAGTTGCCTCTCGAGTGGCCGATCTGCGGCACGACCGGCTATGACTTTTCAAATCTTGTAAATGGCCTATATCTTAACTCCGCAGCCGCTCAGCGCTTTGAACGTATCTACCGGAATTTTACCGGCACTGAAACAGCCTTCGACGACATTGCCTACCGCTGCCGAAAACTTATCATTCGAGTTGCGCTGATTAGTGAATTGAATGTGCTCGCCAGTCAACTCGCGCGAATTGCACTCTCCAAACGGACTACCTGTGACTTCACTCTGAACAGTTTGCGTGACGCGCTTACGGAAGTCGTTGCAAATTTTCCCGTGTACCGCACTTATGTCAGCAATTCGGGCTTGTCGGTCGACGATGCGGACTACATCAAAAGAGCCGTTGCCTTAGCTAAGTGGAGAAGTCCCGCCGCGGATACGAGCGTATTTGATTTTGTGAAAGAAGTGCTGCTAACTCGCATCGCCGAAACCCAGGACGCTTCATACCGGAGGGCGGTTACCGGGTTTGCCATGAAGTTCCAGCAATTCACCAGTCCAGTGATGGCAAAGGGTCTGGAGGATACAGCCTTCTATCGCTACAACCGTCTGGTTTCGGTGAATGATGTGGGCGCTGACCTTCACCGCTTCGGAATTGCAACCGATGAGTTTCACGCCGCAAACCAGGAACGTCTTCGGAATTGGCCTCACACAATGCTGGCCACCAGCACCCATGACTCAAAGCGCTCGGAGGATGTGCGCGCGCGCCTTAACGTGCTGTCGGAACTGCCGGGTTTGTGGAGATTGCGAATTCGGGATTGGCGCCGCTTCAATCGCATTCATAGAAGCATCGTTAACGATCGGGCCGCCCCGTCTCCCAATGACGAGTATTTGCTTTATCAAACATTAGTCGGCGCATGGCCATTGGAGCCGCTCGTGGGCGAAAACGACTGGAAGCTTTTCCGGGGCCGAATAGAA
Source organism: uncultured Acidobacteriaceae bacterium (assembly GCA_963818235.1). Lineage (GTDB taxonomy): Bacteria > Acidobacteriota > Terriglobia > Terriglobales > Acidobacteriaceae > Sulfotelmatobacter. The sequence continues at coordinate 1,785,449 of CAWFRI010000001.1, read as the reverse complement.
CAATACATGCTTAAAGCCATGCGGGAAGCGAAAGTTAACACGAGTTGGATTAACCAAAACGCGGAATATGAAACTGCCGTCTCTTCGTTCATCGGAGCTGTGCTGACGCCTGGCGAAAAGAATCGCTTCTTAACCGATTTCTTGCCGTTCCACCGCCGCATCGCCCGCATCGGATTGTGGAATAGTCTATCTCAAACGCTGCTTAAATTGACCTGCCCTGGCGTTCCAGACATTTATCAGGGCAACGATTTGTGGGATTTCAGCCTGGTGGATCCCGACAATCGGCGTGCGGTCGATTATGTCCGTCGTCAGCAATTGTTTGCCTGTATCCGCAAGTTGAGCACCGAAACTGATAAGTCGTCACCTGAGTTGTTGCGGGTTCCCGAGGATGGCCGTCTCAAACTCTATGTAACCTGGAAGGCTCTTTGCCTGCGGAAAGAATATCCCGATATTTTTCAGCACGGCGAATACGTACCCTTGTCCGTACAAGGCGCCAAAGCTGCTCATGTAGTGGCCTTTCTTCGGAAGGGTGAAAGTGCGAGCGTGCTGGTCGTCGCACCGCGACTACTTGGTGGCCTGCTTGGCGAGCTGGCTCTTCCCCCGACTGGACCCGCCGTATGGCAGGATACCCGCATTTTGCTTCCTACTTGCCGTTGCTCCAGAACGTATCGCAATGTATATACGGGAGCGGCGCTCGAACCGAGTGCGGGCGATTCCGTCCAGACCGTAAATGTGTCGGATGTTCTGGCGGAATTTCCGGTTGCGCTGTATGTCCAAATGTGACTCCTCCCAGCGCTACATAGCGCATACACGATTTGCTGTATGGACTTGGGTAGAGAACCGCAGATATTTTTTTATCAATAACTAACTACCTTGCAGACTCCGCCCTGCAACTGAGGTACTTATGACGAGTGTCTCCTCTTCACACCTTAGGCCGGAAAGTTGGCGCCAACTTTATACGGCGGCATTATTCGAAACTGATCGTACCCGCATCCCGTTGCGAATTGCAGACGCTGAACATGCTATTGTGGTGCGGGCACGCGAGCTTTTCTCCGCAGGCAACGATACCATCGAAGAGGATCAGGCCTTGGATGACGCCTTGTATGCACTGCGGGCGCTGCAAAGTTGCCTGCAACTGGAAGTTACTTCGGCAGCCTAGACCTTGCCGCCTCCCAAATTCTTATGGCTGGCGGAGCGAACCAACTTGTGCCCGCCCTCCGGTTATCTTTTTGCATCCAACGACTGCCCTAGATTGCCTGCGGGGCAAAGCGTGATTACCGGGAAAACAGACCGCCGCATAACACCTAGGTTGCGCGTTTTGTAAGCCTTTGTCGCGCGAGGTCTGGAGCGCAGCAACAGCTATGGCCGAAATAAAAGTTCTCAAGAAAAGTAAGCCTTCGGAAGACGCACCAGAAACTCGCAGGCTCACGGCCACAGAAATCTTTCAGGCCGCGATCGAAAACGCGCGTGACGAACTGCGGCGGTCGAATCAGAAGCTGGCCTTCTCAGGTGTAGCCGGCGGCCTTACGATGGGGCTTACGGGACTCGGTGTTGCCTCCATTCGCGCGCTCTTGGGCCGCGGCGCCGGGCAGCAAATCGCTCCTTACCTGATTTATCCCATCGGCTTCATCGCAGTCATCATCGGCAGAGCTCAACTCTTTACCGAGAATACTTTGTATCCGGTGGTTCTCGTACTGGACGAGCGCCGGCACGTTGCAAGAACACTGCGCTTATGGAGCATAGTGTTTGCTTCGAACATTTTCGGCGCTCTGCTGTTTGCCTTGCTCGCGTCAAAGTCTCCCGCACTGCCTCCGGACGTACGCTCTCAACTGATTGCGCTTGGATTGGAAGCGTCGTTAGGCTCGGCCTCCTATTTTTTCTGGAGCGGCGTTATCGGGGGATGGTTGATCGCTCTTGTGGCTTGGACCGTTACCGCCAGTCACTGGACAATCGGCCAGCTCGCCATGGTTTACTTGCTGACTTTTGTGGTTGGTGTCGGCCACTTCGCCCACTGCATCCGGGCAGCGCGGAGATTCTCTCCGCAGTTACAGCCGGCGCCGTTCCCCTCCCGGATTATTTTCGCTGGCTTATCCCCGCGGTTCTGGGAAACGTTTGCGGTGGCGTATTGATGGTAAGTTTGCTCAACTACGGGCAGGTCAAGACTATTTCTTGAGCGACCTCCCAGCCGATCTCTTGCATCCAAATTCAACTGTGTCGGTCGGACTCCAATTCGCGTGGCTGCTTGTTCTATCGATCCCCGTCGCATGTGTGGCATGGACCGTGACCCATGAAGAGGTTTTCCGGGAGCCTCGCGACTACTGCCAGGAGCAGTCGAAAAATGCGCGGACACTGCCCCGCCGGAAGTTTTTTTATCTGTTCACCTGTGAATATTGTTTTAGCCATTACGTCGCGGTAGCATTTTTGGTTCTCACACGCTTCAAATTGCTCTACGGCGACTGGCGTGGATACCTTATCGCCCTGTTTGCTCTCGTATGGGTGGCCAACCTTTACATGAGCATCTACAACCACCTACGCCTCGATATTAAGCATGAGCAGGTTCAGATCCACGCGGCGCAGAAGGAAACCTCCGGTCAGTCGCGCAAGGCCGCGTAAGCGCTGAGGGTTCAGAATCCCGGTCTTCCATTTATGAGAAGCGCCAATGCAGCAGCCATACCCGGGAAAATCACTTCTCAGTCGGCTTCGCTGCTTTGAGATAGGCAACCACTGCCGCCGCATCTTGCTGGCTCATTCTAAATTGCGGCATCGGAGGTCGCAGGTACGCGCCGCGCCAAAGGCCGGTGGTCAGTAGCGTAATCATTTCCCCATCTGTTCCAGGCAGTATCCCAGCGATTCTTGGAGCCTGCAGCGGCCAATTCTCCACCGATTCAGCGGATTTCAACCATACCGGTGCGCCTTCCAGCCATCTCGTCCGGTCTGAAGCTCCGTTGCTATCGCGAGGGGTATGGCACTGGCCGCAGATGGCAACATCTTCGACTATGTATCTTCCGCGTTCCTCCGAGCTTTGACTCACAGACCGGGCCGCCGCCTTATTCGTCTGTGGTGTCTGCCCCTGTGCTGGATAGAGCAGCACTATCGCCAGCGGCAACAACAAGCTCACAAATGCGATACGAGCGGATATTCCTGAACTGATTGTCACTTGCACCTCCATTTGGTTGATTTGCTCCTGCCCTGAGGTTGGCCGGACTCGATCACGCTACTCCTTTCGCCTGAAACCATCCCCTCAACAAACCTTGGATGCAGTTTCGGCATCTTTTGTTTGGGCCATTGCATTCCTGGGGGCGAGACTGTCATACTCCAAGGCTACAATTTTGCAACTTTGTCCATCCGGCAATGGAATCCGCTTGAAGACGGCAGCAAGCACGCATGACGGAACGCCAAAACTTCTGGGGAGGATGGCAGGAACGCATCTCCGCGCTTCGTAATGTTCCGGCGGTTCTGAAAATCGTCTGGGACTCGGGTCCAGGAGTCGTAGTTTTTGGGCTGGTATCGCGGGTTTTCTCCTCTCTTTTTCCAGTCGGGCTTTTGTGGATTACGAAGCTCATTATTGATGGCATCGTGCATGCCGTGTCTTCCCATCAGCCTGTGCATCGCGGATTCTGGTGGCTGGTGGTGGCGGAATTCTCTCTGGCGGTTCTCAACAGCATTCTTCTCCGCACAATCGACTACTCGGATTCGCTCCTGGGCGATAAATACACCCGCTACGTCAGCATCCGGGTAATGAACCACGCCGCCAGCCTTGATCTGATTGCCTACGAAGATCCGGTTTTTTATGACCGGCTGGAGCGCGCTCGAGTGCAGGCCACCGACCGGCTGGTTATGATTCAACAGATCGGACGGCTGGTGCAGCTTACGATCACCACCATAACCCTATCCGTCACCATCATGGTGTTCTCTCCCTGGCTCATGTTGTTGCTCATTGCTGGCGTGGTCCCTGCATTCCTGGGTGAGAGTCATTTCGCCTTCCTCGGCTACGCCAAAAATTTCCGCCAGACACCCATGCGGCGGCAACTGGATTACTTGCGAATTCTCGGCGGAAGCAAAGAAGCCGCCAAGGAACTCAAACTTTTTGGATTAAAGGATTTCCTGCGGGAACGATTTACCCTTATCTCCGATCAGATCTACGACGAAAATGTAAATCTCTCGCGGCGCAAGCTGGTCGCTGGCGCACTGTTATCGACCGTCGGAACCATGGGCTATTATTCGGCTTACGTCTACGTCATCTGGCGCACCGTTGCCGGCGTGCTCAGCATCGGTACTCTCACTCTTCTCGCCGGAGCGATTCAGCAGGCCAGCAGTAACATCGAGCAGATTTTCTCCACCTTTGCCGGTATCGGTGATCAGGCATTGTTCCTTACCGACCTGCTGGCTTTTTTTGAAATGAAGCCTACAATCCAGTCCAAGCCCAATGCCTTGCCCGCGCCCCGGCCAATTGTTCGCGGAGTGGAATTCAGGAACGTTTCTTTCAGTTATCCGGGCAATCCTCGTCGCGTGCTGGATCAGATTAATTTCACCCTCCATACCAATGAACGGCTGGCCCTGATTGGCGAAAACGGACAAGGCAAGACGACGATCGTAAAATTGATCACCCGCCTCTACGACCCCACCGAAGGCCAGATTCTGCTCGATGGAGTCGATCTTCGCGACTACGATCTGGAAGATCTGCATCGCGAAATTGGAGTAATCTTTCAGGATTTCATGCGCTATGAAATGACGGCGCGGGAAAACATCGCCATCGGTCGCATCGGCGAAATCGGTAACCTTGAACTGCTGAAAGACGCCGCCAAAAAAAGTATGGCTGACCTCACTATTGGCCGCCTGTCGCTGGGCTATGACCAGATGCTGGGACGGCGCTTCGAGCAGGGAGTGGACCTTTCCGGAGGTGAGTGGCAGAAAGTTGCGCTGGCTAGGGCGTATCTGCGCGACGCCCAGTTGTTGATTCTTGACGAACCTACTGCCGCGCTGGATGCGCGCAGTGAGTTCGAGGTCTTCCACCGCTTCGCGGAGCTTACAGCCGGGAAGATGGCGCTTTTTATTTCGCACCGCTTTTCAACCGTACGTTCCGCAGACCGCATCCTAGTCTTGGAAAACGGCAGGATTGCAGAAGAAGGAACTCACGATCAGCTGGCAAGCATGGGTGGTCGTTATGCGGAAATGTTCGAGATGCAGGCCTCGAGCTATCGCTAACAAGATTATTTAAGAAGCTTCTAAGATACGTCATGACACCACAAAGCGGTCATTTAGAACTGGTTAACGCAGAACCTCAAGACCTGCGTCCAGCTTCGGAGGATATGGAGTCACGCCCTGACACGTTGTACTCGCGCGCCGCGGATCTCGCCCGCAACTTGGCGTGGGTACCGGGTCAACAGGAATCGCCTGTTCTTCACGATCGCTGTGAATCGCTATTAAAATCCTTCGCCCCTCTGTTGGGGCTGCTGGAGCTTCCGACCGCCAGACCCTTATCCGAAGATTTTAGAAGCCTCCGCGAAAGCATTTTCCTTCTCAAAGGAGAACTTGAAGAAACTTGCGGAACTTTTAGCGTTTCTCACAAGCTTCCTCTGGTTCGCATTCCCGATGGCACGATTGTTCCAAGGGTAAGCGCTTTAGCGGAGGATTTCCTCACAACGGTTGCATTCCAGTTCAGTCAGGCGAGCTTCACCTCTTATATTCAGGCATTCCAGGATGTAACGGTTCTGAAAATGGCCGAACTGTGGATGCTTATTCCAGTTCTGCGTCTTGTACTTCTCGAGCATACTGCTGAGCTGGGCCGTCGCTTGCTGGAGGATCGCTCCGGAGCCTACGACATAAACATCGCCGTACGCAGTTTGCAGGAGATCAAGCAGACTTCCTGGAAAATTGTGATCGAACCACTGATACTCTTCGATCACGTTCTTCGCCAGGATCCAGCCGGAGCTTATCCGCGGATGGACTATGAAACCCGCGAGCTTTATCGGAGGAAATTAGTAAGCATCGCGGACCGCAGCGATTGCTCCGAAATGAAGGTTGCCACCGCAGCGCTTGCTTTAGCCCGTCAGGCCCAGAAGCAAACAAATGAAGACCCGCGCATAACTTTGCGCGATTCGCATGTAGGCTCTTACTTGGCGGCGGAAGGCGCTACCGTGCTTCAGCACAGGGTTGGCTTCCACTCATCGCTTAGCCAGCGCCTGAAAACTTTTCTACTCGAGCACCCCGATGAGTTTTATCTCCCGGGCATAGCCGCGCTCTCTTTCGCTATCGTATCGGGTGTCGTTCTTCTGTTGACTCCTCCCACTACTTCCCTGTGGCTGGTTCTACTTGCGGTTTTAGCGGTACTCTTGCCCGGCTCGCAAAGTGCGGTTCAGATCATGAACTATCTGGCCACGCTCATGTTGCCCGCACAAACTCTGCCCAAGCTGGATTTCTCGGAGGGAATCCCGAACGACTGCGTCACTTTGGTGGCGATTCCCACCATGCTGTTGAACGAAAAGCAAGTGCGAAAGCTGGCTGACGACCTCGAAGTCCGCTATCTGGGCAATCAAGACCGTAATATCCATTACGCTCTGCTCTCCGATCTTCCCGATTCTTCGTCCGAGCCTCGTGAAGATCATCTACTCGTTGATTTAGCTTCGGAGTTGGTGGACGAGTTAAATCAGAAGTACGCGGGACAGGCAGCGGGCTCTTTCTTCCTGTTTCATCGCCACCGAGTTTACAACCCGCGAGAGCGAATCTGGATGGGGTGGGAACGTAAACGCGGCAAATTGATGGACCTGAACAACCTGCTGCGCGGCGGATTTGACAGCTTTCCCCGCAAGGTTGGCGACCTGTCGATACTTTCTGATGTTCGCTTCGTAATAACACTTGATTCCGACACTGAGCTACCGAGAGAGTCCGCCAGTCGGATGATTGGTACTCTCGCGCATCCCTTGAATCAAGCCATCATCGACCCGAATAAAGGTATTGTCGTTGCTGGCTACGGCATTCTCCAGCCCCGCGTTGGAGTAAGCGTTCAGAGTTCCGCAAGGTCGCGGCTTGCCAGTATCTATTCCGGGCAAACCGGCTTCGACATTTATACGCACGCTACTTCTGATGTGTACCAGGACTTATACGGTGAAGGTATCTTCGTTGGCAAAGGAATCTACGAGGTAGATACCCTCCACCAGGTGCTTGATCGCCGTTTCCCGCGCAACGCCTTGCTCAGCCACGATTTGGTGGAAGGCGCATACGCCCGCGCCGGGCTGGTCAGTGATATTGAAATAATCGAGGACTATCCCTCTCACTACAGCGCCCACAATCGAAGAAAACACAGGTGGATGAGGGGCGATTGGCAAATTGCTGGCTGGCTGCTTCCGCTCGTTCCTGAGGAGTCAGGCGGCCGCGTTCCCAACCCTCTTTCGGTAGTTTCAAGATGGAAGATTCTCGATAACTTGCGTCGCAGCCTGGTAGAACCTGCTACTTTTGCTCTATTTCTCTTGGGATGGTTGTGTTTGCCTGGAAGGCCAGCCGCTTGGACTGTCGCAACCGTCGCCATACTTTTCTTGCCAGCCCTTTGCCAGCTCGCAGTTGACTTTGCAAACACGGCTACTTCAGAACGCTCTAGCATACTGGATGCCTGGGATTCATTTCTAAATGCCAGCATCGCGAACTGGTTGACGGTTACGTTCCTCGCGCATCAGGCGCTGTTGTCAATGGATGCAGTGGTTCGCACGATGGTTCGGCGGCTCATTACACGTCAACGATTGCTTCAGTGGGAAACCGCCGCTGAAGCGGAGCTTGCGGGCGATAAGCGTACGACACTGGATATTTATCTGAACTCGACCCCGGTTCTCGCACTAGGATTGTTACTTCTGGTGTGGCTCGTGCGTCCCGGCGCTCTCCTGGCGGCAATCCCAATCCTTCTCTTGTGGACGTTGAGCAAGCCGGTTTCACACTGGCTGGACCGTCCTCCACAAGCTCCGCGGAAAGAAACATCGGATCGTGACCGCTGGTTGCTGCGCGAATCCGCGCTTCGTACCTGGCGTTACTTCAATGACTTCAGCACCGAAGAGCACAATTGGTTGATCCCCGATAACGTCAAGGAGGTAGATACAGAAGCCGCACCTCGTATTTCTCCTACTAACCTCGGTTTTCTACTCAACTCGCGTCAGGTCGCCTGCGAATTCGGTTACCTGACCATACCCGAGTTCGCACAGCAGACACTTCGTACCCTGACGACGATTTCTAAGTTGCAGCGCCATCGCGGCCACTTGCTTAACTGGTATGACACACGATCATTGGTTCCACTTGCCCCGGCAGTAATTTCTAGCGTCGACAGCGGGAATTTAGTAGCTTCACTCTGGACCCTCCAACAGGGCGCATCCGATCTTCTCAAGCAACCTCTTTTCCCGCGCGAATTATCCCACGGTTTGCTCGATCATCTTTACATTCTCGAGAACCTGGGCTCGCTACCGGCGCGTAAATTCTCTGAAGTGCACGCAGCACTAGAGAAACACGACAGCCTTCAGTATCTCCTGGATATCCCTGAGGCGGTCCTCGGCGATCTACAGCAATCCGCTAACCCTAAAGATCCGGACGAATTGTGGCTGCAAGAGCAAGCGAAAGAACGGATCAGACAGATTTGCCGCACCGCCCAGCTCTACGCTCCGTGGTTACTTCCAGAGTATGGCGCTTTGAAGGGCGATCCCGCAATCTATGTACAGGGTAACCACGTCACCGGACCGACTCTCGATCAGATGCCCGCCTTCATCGATCGCCTTGCCATACAACTTAGAACGGTGCTCGATTCTAATATCGCGTCAGAACCCAATAAACTTTATATCGAGTTACTTGACCTTTTACCGGATTCACAATCCAGAATCGTCCGCCTTATTGAAGATCTGAAGGCAATATCCGATCAGGCAGGCGCGCTGGCTGCCGAAATGGATTTTTCATTTCTCATCAATCCTGGTCGAAATCTACTTTCGGTGGCGTTCGATGTCGAGAAAAGCCATAACCATCCCGCCTGTTATGACCTACTAGCCAGCGAAGCTCGCATCGCCTATTTTGTGGCTATTGCTAAGGACGATATTTCGCAGGATAGCTGGTTCCAATTAGGCAGGCCGCCGATGTCGGATGAAGGCATGCAAGGTCTGCTCTCATGGACCGGCACTATGTTCGAATATCTGATGCCCACGCTGTGGATGCGCTTATATCCAAATACATTGCTGGAGCGAGCTGCGATAGCTGCCGTGAATTCTCAACGCGCCTATGCGGCGGGCAAGAAAGTGCCGTGGGGAATTTCCGAATCGGCCTCCAGCGAAGTCGATTCTTCCGGAAACTATTACTACTTCGCGTTTGGTGTTCCTACCCTGGCGATCCATAAACCTGAGCAGAATGGCCCTGTTATCTCGCCCTATTCCACCTTCTTGGCCCTCGATATCGAACCTGCCTCGGCGATAGCTAATTTGCGTAACATGCGGCGCAAAGATTGCCTGGGTCGCTACGGTTTTTATGAATCCCTGGATTTCACTTCAACACACAGGCGCGGCAAGGGCGGCGCATTTGAAACTGTACGCTGTTGGATGGCTCACCATCAGGGCATGAGTCTTCTCTCCATGGCAAATTTTCTTCACTCTGACATAGTCCAACGTTGGTTCCACAGCCATCCACGAGTGCAGGCTACTGAAATGTTATTGCAGGAAAAACCCGCTGGTCGCACCGCCTCCTAGAAACCACGCAACAAGGTGGCTCAAGCAGTTTTACGAGTGCGATTCAGCAGTTAATTGAGGGTCTTATGCGGCCTTGCTTCATTTTTATTCTTGCGTCGGCTTTGGCTATGGGGTCTGGTATCGGGTTACTTGGGGTTCAGACCTCAGGATCGTCTCCAGAGCTGTCAGCCCCAAATCTCTTAGTTATTGATGCAAAAGCTCCTTCGCATCCGTTTCCTCATTTCTGGGAACAGATGTTCGGCTCGGGCCGGGCCATACTTAGTTTGCGCGATGACTACCGCACCGACCTGCGCGCGGTTAAACAGATTACCGATTTTAGCTACGTTCGGTTTCATGGAATTTTCAATGATGAGGTTGGCATTTACAGCGAAGATAGTCAGGGGCGCCCCGTTTATAACTTCTCCTATGTCGATCAAATCTATGATGGCTTGCTCGCAAACGGCGTCCGGCCGTTTGTTGAGATCAGTTTTATGCCTGAGCAACTGGCAGCCAGTCATACCCTTCAAGCCTTTTGGTACCATCCGAATGTTGCTCCTCCGAAAGACTGGAGCCGCTGGGATGACCTGGTAACAGCATTCGTCCACCACCTGATTGACCGCTACGGAATCGATGAGGTTGCGCAGTGGTATTTTGAAGTCTGGAATGAACCGAATCTCGACTTCTGGGCTGGGCAACCGAAACAGGAAAGTTATTGGGAGCTTTACGATCAAACTGCTGCAGCGATTAAGAAAGTAAATACCCGTCTACGCGTCGGCGGACCTGCCACCGCGCAGGCCGCATGGGTGGACGCATTCATCAAGCACTGCGCCGAGAAGCACATTCCCCTCGACTACGTTTCAACCCACGTTTATGCCAACGATACCGCACAAGACGTCTTCGGTATGCCGGAGAACATTCCTCGGGACCGCATGGTCTGCCGCGCAGTCGAAAAAGTACACAACCAGATCGAGGCTTCGAGCATGCCGAAGCTTCCTCTGATCTGGAGTGAATTCAATGCCAGTTACAAGAATGAACCCGATGTTACGGATGCGACTTATATGGGACCGTGGATGGCAGATACTATCCGTCAGTGCGACGGCTTAGTTGACATCATGTCTTACTGGAGCTTCTCCGATGTTTTTGAGGAACAAGGCGTAGTCAAAACGCCGTTTTATGGCGGCTACGGCTTGGTTGCGGAAGATGACATTCCCAAGCCGGCTTTCAATGCCTTCAAATTGCTCCACACACTCGGCGAAGAACGTATCCAGCTCGATTCCGATTCGGCTCTTCTTACGCGACGAAAAGATGGCACTCTGGTTTTAGCGCTCTGGAATTATGCTCCGCCGGAACATGCCGGTTCTCCGAAAACGATCACTCTGCGACTCAAAGGTGCGCACGCGAAACATGCACTTATATCGCGATTGGACGCTGAACACGGGGATGTTCACCCCACTTACGAAAAGATGGGAAGTCCAAGTTATCCAACGGGGAAGCAGATTCAGGAACTCCGGCACGCTGCCGATCTTCCAGCTTCGGAATCCAACCGTCTGGAGCATGCCGAGTTTACAATCACTTTACCCAGCTATGGCTTGGCAGTGATCGAACTCAAGTAAGTACGCACGCACTCCCAATTATCAAGGCTGATATTTCTTAAAACCAGCGCGATCCATCCCTCGTGTGGCCTCCTGATTCTTCATGAAAGTATTCCAGACAAACCCCGTGCGAACATTCTCCGCCATGAGCATGGAAATGCCCACATCAATGCCGAGGGTGTCGTTGTCGTACCAATTCTTAAGCGGGTTGAAAGCGTTCACAAATCCGTAACGGCTCCACGCCCGGCCATAATGATCTTTTATATTTCGCAGCACGCGCATCACAGGTTGAGTCATGAACGGCAAAGAACCCGCCGACGCGCTCGGCACGATCGTTCCATCGATCGGCCCCATCATCGGCGGCCCTCCCCATATCACATATCCCTTCTGCGAATCGGAAGCGGAAATCCCCCATAAATCATCGCTGTAATCGGAGAACTGTTTGCCTAACTCCAAACAGAAATGCCGGTGAGCATCGGTCGCTAGTATTGAGTTTTCAAAATAATCCGCATACTGATCGCGCTTGCCCCGAAAATCAAACCACGCCTGCGAGTATTGATGTACAAAGAGCGGCGCGAACGAGCCTATATATCGAATGCCGTCATACTCAAACTTGGTGCGCTTCCACGCATTCCACGCATTCGCGGGTAGAGGATACGGAAGCGATCCCAGGCCCAGCAGATAGATCATCATCATCTCGCTGTAATAGTCCCAGCGGTAAGGGAGAAACCCGAATTCCGGAGTCCAGCCATGCGGCAACAATGATGTATCTTCTGACAGCCAACTCCAATCGACACGGTTAAATATTTCATACGCCAGCAGGCTGATTTCAGAATGCTCCTCGAAATGTCTGCGGCAGGTGAGAAGACCGCACAAGAGAATTGCGGTGTCCACGGATGAAACCTCGGAATCCCAAACTCGCTCACCCGTGTTGATATCGGCGAAATGATAAAAGAAGCCGCGATGCGTCGGCATCTTCTTCCAAAGAAAACGGAGCGTAGCCAACACGCGGTCACGAACATCGGACGTCCCAATAAACTCCCGCTGTTGGCCGATACAAAGCGCCGTCAGCCCGAAACCCGTGGCCGCGATGCTGGCTACGATCGAATTATCATTTTTCGAGACATTGCATCGGTCGCGCACCAACCCAGTTTGCGGACTTCCCTGCTCCCAGAAGTATTGGAAATTGCGCTTCTCCATCTCCTGTAGAAAATCGTCGTCCTCGGGAGAGAGCGCGCTCGCGCCCGGCAGCGGCTGCGTGGAACCCTGGGATTGATGTGTTTCGGGGGCCGAAAGCATCCGGCCCGTGCCGAGAAACCCCAGCAGACTGACACCACCGATTTGAAAAAGCAGATCTCTTCGCGAAAGGCGGTTTGTAAGAAGGTTCTTTTCTTCCATGCGTACCAGCTAAGTTTAGATGCCTGAACGTCCATGCACGGCCCGCCCATTTGGACGAACGTCTCTCTCGCGTACTAACCGTTGGCAAACTTGCCACGCGAAAAATGCGTCCTGGAATGTTAAAACATAAGGGACGGCATGAGTAAACGCAAGACCATCGCAATCTGGGCAGTCGTGGTCGTCGCTATTCTGGTGGCGGCTTCCGCCATTGCCCTGCTGCACCGCCGCCAACCCGTGACTTTGCGCGGAGCTGTCTTGCGGCAGGACCAGGATCCCAACCGGCAATTGCCTCTGGCGGATGTTGAAATCGTCGCAACCAATGCGTTAGGCAGTGCAACCACCAAATCCGACTCTTTAGGTTTCTTCACACTCACGCTTCCCAAAGGTCTTCGACGGCGTCAGGCGGTACTTCTCAGTTTTCGTCATGAAGAGTATCAACCTTTGGATGTGAACGATTTTATCGGTGACAAAACTTACATCGCCCGCATGACGCCCATTCATCGGGACACAACCGCGGAAGCCCGAACCGGCTTCGCGGTTTCAAACACCCGGATCAGATATTCGATGAAGGCCACCACCGAGGCAAATATCGGTAGCGCGGTCAAGACTTTTCAGATCGTCAATACCGGAAATATTCCGTGTAAGAAAAATCCTCCGTGCGCCCCCAACGGAAAGTGGAAAGCGACCGGCGGTTCTCTGACGCTCGACGCTGGGGAAGGAAATGAATTTCGCAATGCCCGCGTTTCCTGCATTGCCGGGCCCTGCCCTTTCACGAAAATCGAACACGAAAACTTTTCTCCAGATCGACGCCGCTTCGATGTTGCCGCTCTCGACTGGTCGGATACCGTTACCTTTCTGGTGGAAGCGGAAGTAGTTCATCCCATGACCAGCGATATGGTGCGCGAAACCTACCCCGTAATTTTCGGGCGGGCCATGAACTTCAGTTTGCCCGCTTCCGCGGAAGGCCCCAGTATTGAAGCCGAGATTCAGGGCGACCCGATCGTTTTTCCCCTTGGTCCCGACCTCTTCCTGCGCTGGGCCGATTGCCACATGGTTGTAGACAAAGATCTATCCAAGAACTTTCGCTGTGAGCTGAAACCCGGATACCGGTTCCGCTAGATTGGACTCTTCTCAGGGCGCCGCAGGCACCCTCTACAGTACCGGAAATCATCCGGCTAGATAAAACCCGCAATCAACCTTCCGGCAAAACCCGTATTGCGGCTCGTGTCCCGATACCTGAAAATATTTCAGATCGGCAACCGCCGCAGCGCGGACTTCGATGGCTTTCTTTAACACATTCAAGAGTGGAGATGTGGTTCCCGCCTCCGGTTCCTATTCCGCCCTGCATTCCACCCCGCATAAACTGCCGCACCGCTCAGTACACGTCGAGGGAGACAAGTTTGAGCCATGCCGGCTATGTCCCCTCGGAGTGATATACCGTCTGGAGCAACCGGGCGCGCAGTGGCCGCTGTTTACCAACCTTGCGTATGCAGCCGCAGCATCCTGTTAAATCCTCCAAAACGCGGCTCCGAACCTCACTCTAGACTAATTTCGAAAAACGGAACAGCTTCCATATTGTTGTTGCATCGCTCCGAAAACGTGGTATTACAACCTCAAAGCAGTCTCCGATTCCCGCTCTCAGCAGCAGGCGGTGGCTAATCTCGCCGAGAGGTATTTCCATGACCTATCCCAGGTTCAGATCCATCCTCGCATCTTCGGTAACAGTTCTCGTATTCGCCTGCATGGTTAACGCGCAGGATTTCAAAAAACAAATAATTTATCAGATCGTTACCGACAGATTCTTTGATGGCGACGCTACCAATGACAATCCGCCTCAGAGTTCCGGTCTGTTTGATTCCACACAGACGAATTGGTACGCCTATTGGGGCGGCGATCTCGCGGGAATACAGCAGAAAATGTCCTACATCAAAGGCTTGGGTGTTACCGCAATTTGGATCTCGCCCACGGTCGACAATGAGAACCTGAATCTAAATCCCGGCACGCCGATCTCGGCGCCCTATCACGGCTACGATGGGCATGACTTCATGCGCGTCGAAGAGCATTTCGGCGACAGTTCCAATTCGTGGACCGCATTCGATAACCTGGTGGCGGCGGCTCACGCCAACAGCATCAAGGTAATCGTCGATTGGGCGGAGAACGATACCAACTACAACCAGGGTGGAGAATACGGCTCGCTCTATAACAACGGCGTCTTCATGGCTTCCGATAGCAATGACCCCAACGGATATTTTCATCACAATCCCGGGATTTCCGACTTCAACGACCGTTATCAGTTGCAGTATTACACCCTGGAAAACCTTGAGGATTTGAATCAGGAAAACCCGGTAATCGACAGTTATCTAAAAACGGCGATCCATCAGTTTCAAACCAATGGCGCGGATGGCTTTCGCCTGGATGCCATTAAACACGTCACATGGGGTTGGGAATATTCGCTGGCGAACTCAGTATTCAATCAGTCGTCGGCGTTCTTGTACGGCGAGTGGTACAACAACGATTCTTATGATCCGATGTATCACGACGCTTATAAGTTCGCTAATAAAACTGGCATCAGCGAACTGGACTTTGGCGTGAATAGTGCCATGCGCGACGTCTTTGCCAGTAATAACAATTTCTCCGAAATCGACGGCATGATTTCAGCCGAGAACTCGAATTTCATCTGGAATAACGATCTGGTTACGTTCTTTGACAGCCATGATGAGTCCCGCTTCCTGACGCTAAACAACAATAACAACCGGCTGCACGAAGCCATGGCATTTCTGCTTACTTGCCGTGGCATTCCTGTAATTTTTTATGGCGATGAGCAGTACCTGCACAACGATACAAACAGCGGGAATGATCCCTACAACCGCGTCTGGATGAGTTCCTACAACACTACTACGACGGCCTATCAGCTGATCAATAAGTTGGCAACCTTGCGCCAGAGCAGTAACGACGCTTTGGCCTATGGCGGGTTCCAGCAGAGGTGGTTGAATAATGACGTTTACATTTACGAGCGTCAGTTTTTTAACGACGTAGTGCTGGTTGCCATTAATAAGAACGATACGACCAGCTATGCCATCTCAGGCCTGTTGACTGCGCTACCGGCCGAAACTTACAGCGACTACTTGAGTGGACTTCTCGGAGGATCAAGCCTTACCGTAGCCGCCGGTACTGGCGGCAATAATCCGGCCAACAACTTCACACTGCCCGCACATACGGTAGCCGTGTGGCAGGCCGTTGGCACGCCAACCGCTCCTGAGGTCGGATCGATCGGGCCTACGGTCGGCCAACCGGGAATGAAGGTTAGCATCGCGGGCAAAGGCTTCGGGACTGCAACTGGCCAGGTACTCTTTGGCGCGACCGCCAGCTCCATTCAAAGCTGGTCCGATTCTTCGGTCGTCTTCACCGTGCCTAACGTGACCAATGGTATTTACCAGGCGCAGTTGAAAAATAGTTCGGGTACGGCGGCTAACACCATTCAATTCACCGTGCTTACGGCGCAACTGATCCCAGTAACATTCACCGTGAACAACGCGACCCCAACCAATACGGGGGATTACATTTTCCTGACCGGAAGCTCGATTGAACTGGGTAACTGGGGCACCACCTTTGATACGGCTGTGGGTCCGATGCTCGATCCGAATTATCCGAATTGGTTTCTCAATGCATCCCTGCCCGCGGGCACTCCAGTGCAATTCAAATTCATCAAAATCGCCGCCAACGGAACTGTGACGTGGGAGAACGGATCGAATCATCAGTACACCGTGCCCAGCAGCGGCACGGGATCTGTAAACGTCAATTGGCAATATTAAGACGGGGCATCACGGATCGTGGCGGCCCGGGCCGTGGAGTAATGCGATCACAAACCGAAACGTGGAGACGAGCCTATGCGGTCGGCAGGGTGAACAAGAACATCGAGCCATGGGCAAGTTCGCTTTCGGCGCGGATGGAGCCGCCGTGGGCGAGCATGATGTGTTTGGCGATGGCGAGGCCGAGGCCGGTACCTCCGGACTCGCGGGAGCGCGCTTTATCGACGCGATAGAAGCGCTCGAACAAGCGCGGAAGATGTTCTGAGGCGATGCCCGCGCCGAAATCCTGCACACAAAATTCCACTGCGTGGGGAACGGTGCGAGCCCCTAGCACGACGCGTCCACCGGAAGCGCCGTATTTAAATGCGTTGTCGATGAGGTTGGAGAAAACCTGGTGAATGGCTTCGCGATCGGCGAGAACCGGCGGAAGGCTTTCCGGGATAGGCATGTCCGCGATATGAAGATCGATACCGTGAGGCCGGGCGATTTCGCGGAAGCTTTCTTCGGCGTCGTGAAGAAGTTCGGCGGGAGGAACCGGCTCGACATCGAAGCGGGTTTCACCGGATTCGACGCGGGCCAGCGTCAGGAGATCTTCCGTAAGGCGCGACATGCGGGAGGAATTCTTGCGGATGATTTCCAGGAACTCGCGCGTGGGCGCGCCGTTTTCGGAAGTGGTATCGAGCAAAGTTTCCGCATAGCCCTGGATCGAGGTGAGCGGCGTGCGAAGCTCGTGAGAGACGTTGGCGATAAAATCGCGGCGGGTTTTTTCCACGCGCTCGGTTTCGGTAAGGTCGCGGAGAACGGCGACCGCGCCTCCGTCGGGCAAGGGTGCGGCGGTTACGTCGAAGGCGCGGCCAGGGACGATAGATGTCGCGCGGGCAGTCTTAACTTCGCGTGTTGAGGTAGCTTCCTTGACAGTAGCGAGAAAGTCGGGATCGCGAATGGTCTCGACGACAGGCTGCTGCAAGCGCGTGCCCTGCGGAACGAGACGGTTCATGGGTTGATTGGCCCACTGCACAAGTCCATCGGCGCTGACCGCGATGACCGCATCCTGCATGCTGTTGAGCAGGGTTTCGAGCTGGCGCTGGCTGGATTGAACGGCGGCAAAACTTTGTTCGACGCGAAGCGCCGTCTTGTCGATGGCTCCGGCGACGCGGCCAATTTCATCCTGCGATGGTTCTTTGACCCGGGCCTGGAGATCGCCTTCGGCGATGCGTCCGGCGACCTCGACGATGCGTTCGAGCCGGCGAGCGCTCCACTGGGCAGCGATGGCGGCGACGATGAGCGCGAAGAGGAATGTTATCGCGGAGGCAAGTTCCAGCCTCCGGCGCACTTGGACGGAAACGGCTTCGACATCGGCGAGCGGATAGGCTAGACGAACCGCGCCGCCGGAAACGGGCGCGGCAATGTAAAGAAATGGAACGCCGAGAGTGGCGCTGCGGCGCTCGTTACTGCCGATTTTGCCATCCAGCGCGGCGGCGAATTCGGGACGCGCGGCAGGGTTTTCCATGCCCGCAGGATTCGCTTCGGAATCGGCGAGAACTTTGCCGGTGGGGTCGATGATGGTAACTCGAGCGCCCGCGGATTGCCCCTCCTGCGCGGCAATGTCAGCCAGGGAGTGGCTGCGGTCGGTATCGACGCGGTGCGCGAGCAGTTGCGTTTTCTGCGTGAGGTTACGCTCGATCTCGTTGCGCAATGAGGCTTCCCACGCGCCGCCGAGCAGGACGTCGAAGGTAACTGCAGCGGCGAAGATGACGACCAGGAAGGCCGCCAGCAGTTTGAAAAAAATCCGGTTCCTCACCTCTTACCTGCCTTGAAGCTGCGCACAGGGGAGCTAGTGAAGATGTTCACTTGGGGGCCTCGAAGCGGTAACCCGCGCCGCGCACGGTTTTCAAGTACCGCGGATTTTCCGGATCGGGTTCGATTTTCTCGCGGATGCGGCGAACGTAGACGTCAACCGAACGCGGGGTGACGTAAGAAGTGTCGCGCCAAACCGCATCGAGTAAATGATCGCGCGAAAAAACACGGCCCAGATGGCGCGCGAAATAATCCAGCAAACGGAATTCGGTGGCGGTGGTGGGGACGGCTTGTCCGCGAACGGTTAGGACCATCGCCGAAGGATCGATTTCGATTTCGCCAACTTTGAGCGGGCTGGGCGGAAGCGGGCGCTCAAAGCGCCGCAGAACGGCCTTGACGCGGGCAACGAGTTCGCGCGGACTGAACGGCTTGGCGATGTAGTCGTCGGCGCCGATCTCGAGGCCGAGGACGCGGTCGGCTTCGCTGCTTTTGGCGGTGAGAAAAATTACCGGCACCGCAGCCAGGCCCTGAGTTTGGCGGACCGTGCGGCAGAGTTCGAGTCCGTCCTTGCCGGGAACCATGATATCGAGCACGAACAGCGCCGGACGCTGGCGCTCGGCGTCGGCGATGACGCTAGAGCCGTTGGGATAAACGCGGACGGCAAAGCCTTCGTTTTCCAGATGATGGCGAACGAGGCGGGAAATATCGGGATCGTCTTCGACGACGAAGATGCTTGGTTTCACAAATTTATTGTAACCAAGGGAGTTGCGAGTACCTAGTACCGAGTGGCCAGTTTGCGCATGTGAGAGCAGCTTTTCATCGGATTGTAACAATCAGGTTGGCGGCGGAGCGAAGCAGAGACGGGATAATTGTCCAGTTAAGATTGACTCGGCGGCTTCTGAAGTGTTTTGATGAGCACCAAGAGTTTCGCTAGCGATGGAGGATAATAGAGAGCATGTCATTCGAAGAAGCATTGGCGGTTGCCTCACGCGATGAAGGCTTTAAGGCAACGGTTTACGCGATGAATACGCTGCTGATCCACAAAGGCATATACACGCAAGACGAATTTCAGGCGCTTTTCGTCGAATGGGTGGAGAAGGAACAGAGGCGGAAGGCACCGGCGGTTCAGCGTGCGGAAACGTCTAATGCGTTCTCGGCGTAGATCTGTAAGGCGGATGTTCGCATCCTGACCTCTTGTTACCGCAGTGAATCCTTTATCGCAAGCCCAGCATTCGCACTGGCAGGGTGGTGCGGGCTTGATCTTTTTGGGTGCTTTCTTCTGAGGTGTCACGCAAGGGCCTCCATTAGGCAATCGCCGGTCGGGCAATGACTTTCGGCATCACCTGTATTTTTCATTTCCTCGCATTCCTGATCGATATAGGTCCGCGTAAGGGTGCAATTGGTAGGTTCTAGTCTCCTCCGCGAATCTAAGCTCTCCGGCGTCGGCCATCCTCTTGAGCGTGTTCGTTACTGCTGCTGAAGCGTTTGCGAACCTCTCCAATTCAAATCCGATGACCTTAAGAGCCATCCTGACATCGCCGCTCGTCATTGGCTCGTTGCTCCGCCGGAAAACGGTGCGGATAGCCTCTGTAAGTCCAATGGCGCCTTGCTCCCGCTCGTGTATCGCGGCAAATCTCGTTTCGCTACGCGCGGCACGAAGATTTCTAATGTTCTGCTCGAGGTTCAAAATCTTAAGATTTAGTAAATCTCGCTTTCCGACAGCATCATTGAGCTGCCTGCGAAACTCGTTTATCGCGTTCTGAATGTCGCGTTCTGTCATATTGCCATCAATACTACCTTTCATAACGACATTTGTAAACTATACCTATAAACTACATTTAGATATATCAATTTTCCCCATAATACTTAGAGGAGCAGCGCAACTATCGCGTTCCCAGCGCTGTCGATGTGAAACCGTTTTCCGGGTGGGACCACTGTGGTGGCGCTGTATTCGGTGACGATGGCGGGGCCGGAATATTTCTTGCCGGGTGTGAGAGTGTCGCGGGAGTAGATTGCTGTGTTGAGAGTTTTGCCGTCGAATCGGACTGGGGCTTTGAGCGCAGAAGGCGAGCCGAGCTTTGCCCGGCCTGGACGGCCGGGGCAGCCGTCCCCACATGGGCTGTCTCTCCCATCTGGTCTGACGTAGCCTTCAGTGGCGAGGACTTCACTACCGCGCGCAATCGAAGGGTTACCAGCTCTACTTCGCGAGTAGCATGCGAGTAGCCGTAGCGGCGGTGGTGTTCCTGCTCGAAATCTTTGAGTAGAGCTTTGGTGAATGGCAGGTTGAGTTCGTATCCCTGGCCGCGGTAGCGGATATCGACGCTACGCCGATACTGCACTTTACCCTGCCAGGCCTCCGCGCGAAAATTTTTGGCGGCTTGTTTTTGCAGAGCCGCGAATTCTTGAGCCAAGCGCGCGTGTGGAAGCTTGTCCGCGACGCGCAGCAGAACGGTGCGGGAAAAATCCTTCACCACGTCGCTGACCAGAATGCCTAGAGCCGAAAGCGCGCCGGGTAACGCGGGCACTATAACGTTTGGAATGCTGAGGGCTTCGGCAAGGGCGCAGGCGTGAAGGCCTCCAGCACCGCCGAAGGCAACCAGGGCGAAGTCGCGGGGATCGCGTCCACGTTCGATGGAGACCACGCGGATAGCTTTCTCCATGGTGGCGTTGACTACGCGAACCACCCCGGCGGCAAACTTTTCCAAAGTCAACGGAGAGGAGTTTTTCTTCAGCCATTCCCGCGTGATGCGGCGAGCGCGTTCGAGATCGAGAGCGAAATCCCCGCCGAGAAAGCGCGTGGGTTGAAGGCGGCCTAATAGAAGGTTCGCGTCGGTGACAGTTGGCTGCGTGCCGCGGCCGTAGCAGATGGGGCCGGGATCGGCTCCGGCGGATTCAGGGCCGACGCGCAGAACTCCAGCGGCATCGAAGCGGGCGAGCGATCCTCCGCCGGCGCCGACTGTGTGGATATCGAGCATGGGCACGCCGATGGGAAGTCCGGCGACTAGAGTGTCGCTGGCGGTTGCAGGGGTTCTCTCGATCAAAGAAACATCGGTGGAGGTGCCGCCCATATCGAAGGCGATAATGCGTTCGAAGCCACTGGCACGCGCGCTGGCCGCGGCTCCAACGACGCCTCCAGCGGGGCCTGAGAGAACCGTGCGGACGGGCTCGCAGATCGCAGCGGAGAGCGAGGTGATGCCGCCGCTCGATTGCATGACAAAGATGCGACTCATCGCGGCCGAAAGGTTTCGCGAGCGCTGTTCCAGGTTTTCCAGATACTCCTGCATGACCGGCCGCAAGTAAGCGTTAATGGCTACCGTCGAAGTGCGCTCGTACTCGCGGAACTCAGGCAAAATCCGATGGGAGATCGAGAGCGGAACACCTACAGTCTTTAGAGCATCAGCCACTGCTAATTCGTTTTTCTGGTTCGCAAAAGAAAAAATTAATGAGATCGCGATCGATTCCGGTCGCTTCTCTGCAACTTGGGCAATTAGCGATTTCAGATCCGCGAGCGAAGGTGATGCCAGAATTTCCCCGGTACTCGCGGTGCGTTCTTCGATGCCGAAGCGGAGATCTTTCGGGACCAACGGCTCTATGCGGTCGAAAAAAAAGTCGTAGAGCTTGGGTCGGGCCTGGCGGCCGATCTCGATCGCGTCTTCGAAACCTGCCGTCGTGACCAGAGCAGTTCGCGCACCCTTGCGTTCCAGCAGCGTATTGGTGCCAACGGTAGTGCCGTGCAGGATTATGAGTTCGCCTTGGTGATTGATTTTACTGAGCGCTTCGGCGATGGCTTGGGATGGATCAGCGGGAGTGGAAAAAACTTTTAACATGCGCAGGCGGCCGGTGGTGTCGTCGATCCAGACACAGTCGGTGAATGTTCCGCCGGTGTCGATGGCTACGCGCAGAGGTTGGGGGCGGCTGGGCATGGAGTCTATTGGGAGAATTAGGGTAACATTTGCGGCTATGAGATACGCATTTCTGGTTGAAACCTATGCCACCGAGCGGGTGAAGGTGGTCAGCGTGTGGAGCGAGTTTCGCGACGAAGATCTTCCGGTGCGTCCGCGGGAGGGCGATCCACGCGGGCGTAGCTTGCGCGAACAAATGGTGCATCAGTGCGTGAGCGAGAATCTGTGGTTCCGCGACATGCTTGGCATCGACGTGTGCGCGACGAACACGGGAGTCCTCAAAAGCGCGCCAGCTCTGCCCCGGCAAGAAACCCGGTTGGAGTTCATGAAGCGCTATGCCGAGGATAGCGGCAAGCGGCTGGCGGCGCTGCAGGAAAAAGACGGAGCGTGGTGGGAACAAGATGTGAAGTTCTTCAATGTGCAAAGATCGCGGGCGTGGGTAATTACGCGGCGGATCGCGCACACGTCCCACCATCGCGGACAGTTGATGGCAATGTTGCGCATGCTGGGACGCGACGTGCACAGCAATTACGGCCCGACGGCGGATACAGGCGGGCTGATGCAGAACCATGCTCCGACGATTTATGCGTATGCGAGTTTGGAGGAATTGTTGGAAGGGGAAAGTTCTGGTGGTGCGAAGGCGCGGTTGCCGGGGCCGAAAGGGAAAGTGGTGACGGAGAGGCCGGATGTCTAGTTCTCAGTCCAGGGGTTGAGAACCTGCTTGAGGACGACAAAATCTGAAACGTTCCGCGTTACCAGCGTCAGACGATGAACCTCGGCGGTTGCCGCCAAGAAAGCGTCCATCGCCTCGATGGAACGTCCGAGGAGTTCGGAACGACGAACGATTCTTCCGCAAGCATCGGCAACTGTCGAATCGACCGGCAGAATTCTACCCTCGAAGCGGATAGGCAACTCGTGGCGCAGCCACTCTTCCAGCTGTCGTTGGCGTTTTCCAGCCGCCATACGATCAATTCCGTAGCGCAGCGCGGTCAGCGAGATTACGCTTAGGAATACGCGCTCTTCGTCGGCTGATTCGGTCCAATGTATGAGGCCGGCGTTCGGCCTGGGCTTGAGCCATTCCGAAACCACATTCGTATCGAGAAGAAAATTCACACGTCAATTCGCAACCGGCCCTTTGGGCGTTGCAGTTTCAAACCAGATCCCCGAAGCGGGGAGGCTGCAAAGAAGTCCGCCAGCGTGCCTACCCGCTTGGTTTTTCGACTCCATTCCTCCGCGTCCACCACCACCACCGCGGTGCGGCCCTTCCGGGTAACGGTCTGCGGCCCTTCGGACATGGCGCGGTCAATCACTTCACTGAATTTTGCTTTGGCTTGCGCCACGGTCCAGGTTTGCGCGCTCATGGTGAGGCCGTCCTTCCTTCCAGATGGTCATCATAGTCATTATAGTCACAATCGACACCTTAGAACAACCTTTTTGAGGAAGACTTGTGACTGGCTCGCTCTGCTCGCTGGACAGTCGAAGCTGCTGTCCCCACAGCGGTTGTGGACATTTCCTTCGGTTTATCCCTTCGTAGTGAAGGCCAGCGTTAGCAGCGTCTTCTGTTCTACCTCATGCGCTTTAGCGCTGCCGCTGGCAGGGCTCGGACTCGAGCTTCGTTTGACCGACATTACATGGCGCTGGCCGGCGATGCGTTGCAGGCGAGGCAGCATGTTGAACAGCGCTCCCATGTTGGCGGGCTCTTCCTGCACCCAGACGATGTCTCCGGTTTCACCGTGGCGGGCGAATTCGGCGGCCAGTTCCTTTTCCGGGAAGGGATAGAGCTGTTCGAGGAAGACGATCGCCGTAGAGTTATCTTTTCTCTTCTTGCGTTCAGCTTTTAGTTCGTGGCCAATCTTTCCAGTGCAGACCAGGATGCGGTCGGCATCGGCGATTTCTGTATCGGGAAGCACGTTGAGGAAATTTTGCCGGGTGAAGTCCGCGATGGGGGAAGAGGCGTCGGGATGGCGCAACATGCTCTTCGGCGTAAACACGACCAGCGGCTTGCGCCAGTGGCGCAGGGCTTGACGGCGAAGCAAGTGAAAATATTGCGCGGCGTTCGAGGGCTGCGTGATCTGAATGTTGTGCTTTGCGGCGAGTTGCAGGAAGCGTTCGATGCGGGCGCTGGAATGTTCCGGCCCTTGTCCTTCGTAGCCGTGGGGCAAAAGCAGCACGAGCCCGGAGAGCAGGCTCCACTTGGCTTCTCCGGCAGAGATGAATTGATCGATGATGGCTTGCGCGACGTTCACGAAGTCGCCAAACTGGGCCTCCCAGAGGACGAGAGCCTCCGGATAGTCACGGCTGTAGCCGTATTCGAAGCCGAGTACGCCCTGCTCCGAGAGCGTTGAGTTGTGAATTCCGCAGCGGGCTTGACCGGCGGCGATGTTTTCCAACGGCACGTATTCGTTTTCATTTTCGATGTCAATGAGAACAGAATGGCGCTGGTTGAAGGTGCCGCGGCGGGAATCTTGTCCGCTGAGTCGCACAGGGATTCCTGCTTTGACCAGGCTCGCAAAAGCCAGGGCTTCGGCCATTCCATAATCCGCGGAGCGTTTGCCGGAGCCCATTTCAGCGCGCTGTTCGAGAAGTTTTTTCACCTTCGGATGAATGTGAAATCCTTCGGGATAGCTAGTGAGGCGATTGGAAAGCTCGGCCAGTTCGGTTTCATCCAGGCCGGTTTCCACTTCGTATTCCGGCTTGTGCAGGCCGCCATAATATTTGTCCCAATAATTTGGCAGGTCGCGCAGCGTCGGCTTCTTCGTAAGTTTGCCCGCGTCTTTCTGCGCGCTTTCGAACTCGCCCTTGATGGCCGCGGCTTGCGCGGCGGCGTCGGTTGCGCCGATATCGTCAGCATAAATTTCCCAGAGCGGCGGATGCTCTTTGATTTTTTTGTAGAGCAGCGGCTGCGTGATAGTCGGGTCATCAACCTCGCTGTGGCCGTGTCGGCGGTAGCCAATGAGGTCGATTACGACGTCGGTACCGAACTGGTAGCGGTATTCGGTGGCGAGGCGCGCAACGCGGACTACGGCGTCAACATCTTCGCCATTGACGTGAAAGATGGGAATCGACTGGCGGCGTGCGATGCAGGCGGCAAAGCGCGTGGAATGTTCTTCGAGATAGCTGGTAGTGAATCCCAGCAGATTATTGACTATGACATGAATCGTGCCGCCCACGGTATAGCTGGGGAGATCGGCGTAATTCATGGTCTCGGCGAGGATGCCTTGTCCGGCGAAAGCCGCATCGCCGTGAATCAGTAACGGGAGATATTTTTCACGCCCGCCTTCGCCCGTGCGATCTTGCTTGGCGCGGGTACGGCCCACTGTAACGGGATCGACGGCCTCCAGATGGCTTGGATTCGAAACCAGGTGGATGTGAACTTTCCCGCCGCTGCGCGTGACGTATTCGCCGGTCGCGCCCATGTGATATTTCACGTCTCCGGAGCCGAGAACGCTGCGCGGATCGACATCTTCGAAGCCGGCAAAAATTTCTTCAGGATCGCGCTTAGCCACGTGCGCGATTACGTTGAGCCGGCCACGGTGACTCATGCCCATGACGAGTTCCGTGGCGCCAAGCCGCGAGCCGGTATCGAGAAGTTCATCGACCAACGGAATGAGCGCGGTAACACCTTCGAGCGAGAAGCGCTTGCTGCCCAGGTAACGCTGCTGCATAACTTGCTCGAAGACATCGGCGCGGATGAGCAGATCGAGAATGCGCGCCTGGTCTTTTTCTGTAATCGCGAAACCCTGAGCCGGTGATTCCATGCGCTCGTAAATCCAGCTGCGGCGTTCAGGCGAGTAAATGTGGTTGATTTCGACCCCAATCGTCGAGGAGTAGACGGCGCGGGCTTGTCGCGTGTATTCGCTTTCGATCCGGAGCTCTGGAGTGGGACGCGGCGGAAGATAGCCGAGGGGATCGAGATCGCCTTCGAGATATCCCCATTGGCGATAGGCATTGAATACCCGCTCACGCTCGGCATTCGATCCATTCATGGTTTCGGCCACGGCGGTTGCCGAGCCGCCGTTGGAGGTCTTGGATTTTTGAGTCATAGTTTCCGGACGTAAATGCAGTTACTAGGATAAAGGATGACAGGACATCGGTGCAGGATTCGGGCAGGGAAAATGGGACGCGCTTTCGCCATCCGGAACGGAAGCGATCATAATAGTTCCCGCGATTAAATCAGATGAAATCAATGGCCGGCTGCTTCAACGAACAGCCGGCCATCTTTTGATTGGCTGGTTCCTTCTCCAATCACGCAGTGAGCGCTTGCGCCAGGCTCACGCCGTTAGGCGTTCCCCAACCCGATGCGGCGTCGTAGCCAGGCCCGGCACTGTAACCACCAGCGGTGGCAGTGTCGTTATTTCCGGATTGAACGTCGGTGCATCCAGCCGCGCCGGCGCCAGGCCCCCCTGTGCTCGATTGATAGAGCAACGGAGTAATGTAGCCGACACGTTTGCCGGAAGTATTTCCGGCATTGATCAGCGTGAGCAGTGAGGCGACCAGTGGACTCGCCGCGCTAGTACCGCCGTTGGGCTGGGATTGGCCATCGACCACTAGCAAATACGGCGATGCGTTCCAGTCCGCATTCGCCGCGAGATCGGGAACGCAGCGGCCGGCGATGGAGCCGGGATTTACCGATTGAATAGTGATGGCGCTCTGCCAGGTGGGACGCGGAAAAACCGCGCTCACACCTCCGCCCGTGCTTCCTCCGTTATCGGCACGCAAGCCGTCGCCTTCGAACCACACAATATCGGGCTGTTGCGAACCTTGTGTAGGAATGGTTGTCCCGCCGACCGCGAGTGCGTACGGACTCGAAGATGGGAAATCGACGTGAGCTTGTCCGTCGGTAACGGCGTCGCTCGATCCGTCATCCCCGGCGGCAACGCACACGGTGACCCCGATCTGGGCCGCATCCTGTAGCGTCTGGTTGATCTGCTGCATAGCGGCGGCGGTCCAGATATCGGTATCTTCAGGGCTGCCCCAGCTTACCGAAAGCACGCCAGGATTGTTGGTCTGATCCTGCACGGCGGCGTCGAGAATGGTGATCCATCCCTGCTCACTCCAGTTGGCGAAGTAGACAACGATGTGGGCGCCAGGGCACGCGCCCGCAACTACCTCGATATCGAGCATGACCTCGCCCTCCGCGCCATCTTTCGCGTTGGTCGCAGTCCCGTCCGTGCTGACGGGTGTGACCGTGGGCGGTGTCGGGATGTTCGCCATGGTGCAGAATTGCTGGAGGTCACTCGGGAAATATCCTCCGCCAAATTCAAGCAGGCCGACAGTCTGGCCGCTGCCATCGCCGGGCGGAAAGTTGTAATGCGTGGCCAACTGGCTCGGCAGATACCACGCCGAAGATACCGAGGCTAATCGGGCGTTGGCGTTGTCGCGGGGGGGTTGGCGTCGCCTTCGTGCCACCTGTCGGTTGTCGAGTCCGAAAACGCCCTGAACGATATCTTGCAGCGCTACAGGGATATGTACGCGGCCCACGCGCCCGCGGTAACTGCCATGTTCGTGCGAATAGTTGAATAGCTTGACTTGGAACGCGGCTTCCATAGCTGATACCGTTCCGCGAAGCCGGACGGTTCGAGCGCCCAGATCGGCCCGAACCAGCGACAGTCCAAAAGCCCCCATCGCCTGAACTACTTGGTCGATGTCGGATTGAGAAGCGCCGTAAGTGTCCCGCAGTTGGGCGCGCGAAATTACAGTGTCCGGGCGCTTGTTCAGGACGGGAAGTTCTTTTTTGCGCCGGAGTTTTAGAGTGACTTCAATGGTGGCGTTGGCGTTGGCTCGTCCGGTGGCAACTGCACCGGGTAATGGTTTGCGCTCGCTGCCCACGATAGCCGTGTGCGTGTTGGTCATTGTATACCTCCAAAGATTTTGTTCTGTGAATGACCCTTGGCCCTGGGATACCGAACGGGGGGAAACCTCGGTAGATCCAAAATACTTCAAAAAAGCAATCGACTCAACCCCGAAATCGCGTCTGTGTCCGGGCCTTCGTCAGCAGCACCACCTTGATCGCCCTTCACTTCAGATAAGCCCGCACCAGGCCAATCAAGTCCTCTCCCAGTTCCTCGGGCGATTCCATCTCGTGATCGGGATTCATCATATGCAGGCGAATGTGATCTTCCAGTATCTCCGCCATAAGGCCATTCACCCCGCCGCGGATCGCGGCCAATAACATTAAAATATCCGCGCATTCGTCCCCCGCCGTAAGCGCCCGCTCCACCGCGGCGAACTGTCCGCGTATGCGCTTGATGCGGAATAGCAGCTTTTGTTTCTCTTTTGAAATTACGGGAATCTTATCCTGCATTTTAATTTCCTTCGCCCTTTTTTGTTTGCATGTACCCTAGGGGGGTATGATATAAGAAGTTTGGCCCGGAATCCAGTGGCCGCGCAAATCGCGCACCTGAGATCTTTGGCGGGTGTAACACTCCTTTAACCAGTCTTGCGTAGGCTTACCGGACCGGCGAATGATTTATCGCGGTATCTGAATCGTGCGCTTAATTAACTATAGTTAATTACAAATGATACACTCATATTAACCCTAGTGGACCAAATCAAAGGGTGCGGCGGAGCTTAATTTTCACCACGCTAGGGGACATACGATACGGAGCCGGATTTCCGGCCTGCCAAACGTAGAATCATGAAATTGCAATTCATTCTGAACATCCCTGGGATGTTCTCCCGGCCTCGCAGCGGTTACAAAACATCCGCCGAGCTTGCATCCGCACTACGTCTGCCCGCCCTCTGGCTATGCTGCATTCTTTTGATTGCGTCAACATCTCCCCTGGCACTCGCCCAAAATTCCAGCGCCCCGTCAGCAACTAAAGCCGACACAACCGCACAGCCCAGTCCTACCCCCCCCGATCCCCCCGATGACTCCGCCGAGTCCATGTTTCCGCATTTTAAGAATTCGCGCTACTGGCTCACTGGCCAGGCTAACTTCATCTTCCAGACTCATCCTCCATTTCCTGCCGACTACAGCGGAACCAACAGCCTAAGCCCCAACTACCAAAAAGCCACTTCCCGGGTCTTGACTCTCTATACCGGCGTGCGCCTCAACAACTCCACCGAAATTCTGGTCGACATCGAAGAAGCTGGAGGCTCCGCGCTCAGTCTCGGTCTCGGCCTCGCCGGCAATACCGATCTCGATATCGTCCGCAATCCTCTGCTCAGCAAAGCCCCTTATCTCGGCCGCGGCATGATTCACAAAATCTTCGCCCTCAGTAAAGATAAAGTCGAAAACACGCGCACCTACCTCTCGCTCTTCGACGAACTCCCGCGCCGCCGCCTCGAACTCCGCTTTGGCAAATTCAGCATGCCCGATTTTTTTGACATCAACTCGGTCGGCTCCGACACTCATCTCCAATTCATCAACTGGACTACCGACAACAACGGCGCCTATGACTATGCCGCCGACACCCGCGGCTACACCATCGGCCTTACCGCCGATTTCGAAGATCGTAACTGGGGTTTTCGCTTCGCCGAAGCTTTAATGCCTAAGGTCGCAAACGGAATCGACCTGGTCTACCGCCCCTGGCAGGTCCACGCGGAAAATTTCGAATACGAATTGCGGCACGGAATAATCCCCAGAAAAGCCGGCGTCATCCGCTTGCTGGCTTATACCAACTATGCCAACATGGGCATCTATCGCGATGCTGTTATCCAGTTCGAAGACCACTCGGCCCCCGCCCCGGAACCGGTGCCCGAGATCACAAACCACCCCTGGCACATCACGCGCAAATACGGCCTCGGCGTCAACCTCGAGCAAAACCTCACCACGCACCTCACCGCCTTCGCCCGTTTCGGCTGGGATAACGGCAAGACCGAGTCCTTCGCCTACACCGAAGTCGATCAAACTTTCGCCGAAGGGCTCGGCGCAAATGGCGCATGGTGGCATCGCAAGCAAGACCGCTCCGGCATCGCCTTCATCTCAAACGCAATCAAGAAGGATCACCAAAACTATCTCGCCAATGGCGGCCTCGGCTTTCTCCTCGGCGATGGCGCTCTGAACTACGGCCGCGAAAACATTATCGAGACCTACTACACCGCGCACGTCTGGCGCGGCCTTTACCTCGCCCCCGGCCTGCAGCACATCAACAATCCCGGCTACAATCGCGACCGCGGCCCTGTCCTCGTCCCCTCGTTCCGCGCCCACGTCGAATTCTAGTAGGCAGCAAGATACTCAAAAAACCGCACCGATCGGGAAGGACACGACGTTCAGTCGTGCCAACAATCCGGCAGAATCCCCTGGCTTTAGCCGCTGAGGTGAGCTTTCCACTACGCCCCCCGATGCTCGGAAAGCCACTGCGCGCTTTACTTCTCCACCTTCACACCCTTCCAGAACGCCACATACCCCTTAATCTGCTTGGCCGCATCCTTCGGCTCCGGGTAATACCACGCCGCTCCCGCATTCTTTTTCCCATTCACTTCCAAATCGTAATAACTAGCCGTGCCCTTCCACGGGCACACGGTATGCGCATCGCTCGGTTTAAAATATTCTTTGCGAATCGCATGCGGCGGAAAATATTGGTTCCCCTCAACCTCAGCCGTCGCTTTGCTTTCCGCCAATACCGCGCCTTCCCACGTTGCTTTTGCCATAATGCCCATATAGATTCCTGAAAGCTGCAACCGCTTCATAACCTTATGCCAACCCAAGCCCCGCTAACCAAAGCCCACTTCAACGGACACTCCATGGTCGCCCCGCTCGCCCGCGTCCTCGTCTGTTCCCCACGCACCGCCGGATGGAATCAATCAGACTGCGCCGCCAAATGGCCCAATCTCGGCTTCCACCACGCGCCAGATTTCGCCCTCGCCCAATCTCAACATGCCGCCCTCTGCCGCGCACTAAAATCAGCAGAAGCCGAAGTCCTCGAACTGCCTCCCGCTTCCGATCTCTCCCTCGACGCCGTCTACACCCACGACGCTTCCCTCCCCACCGACCATGGCCTCATCGTCATGCGTCCCGGCAAACCCAACCGCATCCCTGAAGGCGCGCACCACGCCTCGTTCTGCGAAACGCTCGCAATCCCAACCCTCGGCCAGATCACCGCTCCCGCCACCACCGAAGCCGGAGACATCCTCTGGCTCGATTCCAAAACTCTTCTCATCGGCCACGGTTATCGCACCAACGCCGCCGGCATTCAGCAAATGCGCGAATTGCTCGTGCCTCACGAAATCGATGTCATCTCTGCCCCGCTCCCCTACGGACCCGGCCCGTCTGCGTGTCTTCACCTGATGTCGCTCATCAGCCTGCTCGACGATCACACCGCCCTCGTCGATCTTCCCTGGCTCGCAGTCGAAACCGTCGAACTCCTGAAATCCCGCCAATTCAACTTCATCGAAATCGATCCCGCCGAGCGCGAAACCCTGGCCTGCAACGTCCTGGCTCTCGGCAATAATCGCCTGCTGGCTGTTGAAGAAAATCACAACACCAACGCCCGTCTCCACCAAGCCGGATTCGACCTCCGCACCTTCGCCGGCTCCGAACTCTGCATCAACGGCAGCGGCGGGCCAACGTGCCTTACGCGTCCTCTGCTGCGCCGCTGAGTCAGATGCCAGCCGCGAGCCGCGCTTCCTGCCATTGCTCCTCAATCCCTAAATCCCTGATCCATATCTCCAGGTAAGATTGATCCAGAAATTCCCAGGTAATCTTCAAAATGGCGGAGACATCCTCGACCTGTCTTCGAGACTTGCCCTGTTTTGACCACTCAAGCTTGGAAAGTACTACGTCTTCGGCGCTTGCCACATAGATAGGCAAATCTCTGATCTCGACCAACTGGCGGCGACGAAACTCCTCCGCACTGAAAGCTCGCGCCTTGCGAATGATTAGATCGAACTTCCATCCCGAACCTAGATCGAAGACGTTAAACAATGAGTGGTGCGAGAGAGCTTGTTGAGCCGCATCGAGGTCGACATAGTACGCATCGCTGGGCAAACTTTCGACAAAAATACGCAATTGGTCAGGCGTCGGAGCAATCACCAAATCAATGTCTTGGGTCGATCGGGCTACGCCATAGTAAGTGCTGGCGAATGATCCGGTCAGCATGTAAGGTATTTTGGCCGAATCCAGGGCGAAGACAAACTTTCGCAAGGCCTCCCAGACGCTCATCGCAACTTTGCCGGTAAAGGCTCGGGCAAAAATGCCAATCGAAGCAATTCACGGGCAATCTGCGCCTTCGTCCAGTCTGGATGCTGCTGGCAAATCCGCGACGTTGCCAACTCCCGCGAAAAGTCGCACATTTCCATGGCGAGCAGCAGACGCTGTTCTCCCGACATGGCCCTCTGCATGCGTAATTGGATTACAGCGGCCTCGGCACTCGTATCGGCGGAAAACACGTGAAAATGGTATCACGCT
Source organism: uncultured Acidobacteriaceae bacterium (assembly GCA_963818235.1). Taxonomy (GTDB): domain Bacteria; phylum Acidobacteriota; class Terriglobia; order Terriglobales; family Acidobacteriaceae; genus Sulfotelmatobacter. Next base: position 1,752,920 of record CAWFRI010000001.1, on the reverse strand, counting down.
GCGGCGGCCATACATCGTGCAACCGCTCTCTCTATTTTTGTTCACCCAGCGTCGAACTTACTAGTAATTTGATACGACCGCCTCTCAATACAGCGCCTCCACCACTCCTGCTAAAATATCCTCGTATGCTTCTCCCCTTCGTCCGCGAACTCTTCGTGGACGTAGAAAAGCTCCCCGCCTTTGTGCGTGTTGCCTCCCACCTCAAGGAGGGCACGGGGCGCATTCGTGTCTCCGGCCTCTCACCCACCGCAAAAGCCTTGCTGCTCGTACTTTTCCAGCGCTCCGCCGGACGCCCGCTCATCTTCATCGTCAACGATAATCGCACCGTCGAAGACTTCCTTCCCGTCCTCCGCGGCTTCTGTGAACTCACTTCCGCCTGCGATCCCGAGTCCATCGTCGCCCTCCCCGCACGCGACGTTCTTCCCTTCCAAAACCTTTCTCCGCATCCCGAACTTCAGGAAGAACGCGCCACCGCTCTCTGGAAGATCGCAACCGGGGCCGCATCCATCGTCGTCACGCCCATTGCGGCCACCGCTATCCGCCTGCGCTCCAGCGATTACTATTCCAGCCTCGCGCGCACCGTCCGTCGCGGCGAGTCCTTCAATCTCGATTCCCTTCTCGCTCACCTCAACACCGTCGGCTACACATCCACCGATGTCGTTGAAATGCCCGGCCAGTATGCCCTGCGCGGCGGCATTCTCGATGTCTACTCTCCCGAAGCCGACCGCCCTCTGCGCATCGAATTCTTCGGCGACGAGCCCGATTCCATTCGCAAATTCGATCCCACTTCGCAACGTTCCTCAAATCCCGTCGACGAAGCTCTACTTCTCCCGCTCACTGAAACTCCGGTCAGTGAGCATCTTCTCGCCGCAATTCACACCCGCCTCAGCGGCAAGCGCATCACCGGCAATGAAGAGATCATCGAGGCCGCGGTCCGCGCCGGCGGCGTCAACGTTTTTCCCGGCTGGGAATTTTATTCCCCCGTCGCCGGAGCCGACAGCTCCATCTTCGATCTCCTCCCGCGTGCCTCCATTCTTCTCGATGAAACCGACCAGCTCAAAGAAGAGTTCGACCGTTTCTGGACCCGCGTCACCGAAGCCCACGAGCGCAGCGGCGTCGGCAATTTAGTTCGTCCCGAGGATCTCTACTTGCCTCCCGGCGACTGGTGGCAAAAAACTTCCACTCTTCCCGGCGCGGACATCGAACATCTCGGCATCACCCGCAGCCTCGACGATCCCTCCGAAGTTTCCTTCCTCACTCAGCCCTCGCCGCGCTTCCACGGCGCAGTTCCCGCCATGCTGGAAGAAGTTCAAAAGCTCAACTCCAACGGCAAGCGCGTTCTTTTTGCTGTCCCCAACATCGGCGAAGTCGAGCGCCTCGCCGACGTCTTCACCGAATACAACGTCTCCTTCAAGCTCGGAAGCCGCACCCGTGGCGGCGAAAGCTATGCCGACGAAACCAGTTACTTCGCCGGAGAAATCCTTACCACCACTCTCGCGACGGCCTACGTGCCCGATGGCGTCTTGCTGCCCGAAGCCAATCTCGCCATCTTCGGCTCGCGCGATCTCTTCGACGAATCCGAATCCGTTGCCTCGCGTCCGCAGCGTTCTAAATCCAAGGTCTCCGCATTTCTCTCCGACTTCCGCGATCTTCAAGTCGGAGACTACGTCGTCCATGTCGAGCACGGCATCGGCCAGTATCAAGGCCTGAAAGAAATCAATCACGGCGACGGCCCCGCCGAATTCATGCTGCTCGAATTCGCCGACGCCGCCCGCCTCTACGTCCCGCTCACGCGCCTCGATCTCGTTCAAAAATATCGCTCCTCCGAAGGCGCCAAGCCGGTTCTAAGTCATCTCGGAACGCAGTCGTGGTCGAAAACAAAAGCTCGCGTCAAGAAGGCCATGAAGGATATGGCCGACGAACTCCTCAAGCTCTACGCCGAGCGCAAAACTGCCGTCGGACATGCCTACCCGCCCGCCAACGAGTGGTTCCGCGAGTTCGAAGACGCCTTCGAATTCAACGAAACCGAGGACCAGGCGCAAGCCATCAAAGACGTCATCAAAGACATGGAGTCCACTCAGCCCATGGATCGCCTGCTCTGCGGCGATGTCGGCTACGGCAAAACCGAAGTCTCCATGCGTGCCGCCTTCAAAGCCATCAACGACAACAAACAAGTCGCCGTGCTCGCACCCACCACCGTGCTCGCCTTCCAGCACTTCGAAACTTTCAAGCAGCGCTTCGCCCCATTCCCCGTCACGATTGAGATGATCAGCCGCTTCCGCAACGCCAAGCAGCAAAAAGAAATTCTGCAAAAAACCGAAGCCGGCAAAATCGACATCCTCATCGGCACCCACCGCATTCTTTCGAAAGACATAAAATTCTCCGACCTCGGCCTCCTCATCGTCGACGAAGAACAGCGCTTCGGCGTCCGCCACAAAGAACGCATCAAGCAAATGCGCAAACAAGTCGACGTGCTCACCATGTCAGCCACCCCCATCCCGCGCACGCTGCACATGTCTCTCGTCGGCTTGCGCGACATGAGCGTGATCGAAACTCCGCCCAAAGATCGCATGGCGATTCAAACTGTAGTCGCCAGTTGGGATGAGAAATTAATTCAGTCTGCGATCGAACAGGAACTCGAACGCGGCGGCCAGGTCTACTTCGTCCACAACCGCGTCGATACCATCTGGGAAGTTGCCGCAAAAATTCAAGCGCTGGTTCCGCCCGCGCGCATCATCGTTGGCCATGGACAAATGTCCGAAGGCGAGCTCGAAAAAGTGATGCTGAAATTCATGCACCACGAAGCTGACATTCTCGTCTCCACCACCATCATCGAAAACGGTCTCGACATCCCACTCTGCAACACCATCCTGATCAACCGCGCCGACCGCCTCGGCCTCTCCGAGCTTTACCAATTACGCGGACGCGTCGGCCGCTCCAACCGCCGCGCCTACGCCTATCTCATGCTTCCCTCCGAAGTCGAGCTCACGCCCATCGCGCGCCGCCGCCTCGCCGCCCTCAAAGAATTTTCCGATCTCGGCGCCGGATTCAAAATCGCCGCCCTCGATCTTGAACTCCGCGGTGCAGGCAACATGCTCGGCGGCGAACAGAGCGGACACATCGAAGCCATCGGCTTCGAGCTCTACACCCAAATGCTGGAACGCGCCGTCCGCGAAATGAAAGGCGAAGCCGCCCCGGACGAAGCCGAAACCCAGCTCAATCTCGGCCTCAACATTCGCATTCCCGCGGATTATGTGCCGGAAGAAAATCAGCGCCTACAGATGTACAAACGCGTCGCCCGAGTAGAAACCGAATCGCAACTCACCGACGTCGCTGCCGAACTGCAAGACCGTTACGGCCCGCCCCCGCCTGCAGTCCGCAATCTGCTCGACTATGCGTCACTAAAACTGCTCTGCATGAAAGTCGGCGTCAATGCCATCGAGCGTAAACGCGACTCCGTCACCCTAAAATTTCAACAAAACGCTGCCGTCGATCCCGAGCAGCTAGCCCGCTTCGTCTCCGCCCAACGCGGCGCGCAATTCACGCCCGATGGCCAGTTGAAATTCATTTTGAAAGCAACCGCTGCCGACGATGTCCTGCGCGCCCTCCGCACCATCCTCGAACAACTAGCCAGCGTGGAAACAGAATCGGAAGTCCGCTCCGCCACCGGCCCTACCTAGATTGTCAGCTTTAAATGTGGGGACGGCCGCCCCCGGCTGTCCATCGAGCGCAGCTCGACAATTTTGACACCCTCATCCGCTCCACTTCTACCGCCCAATCAGCGTCTCATGACTCGCCGCGCAAAACCATCCATTCTCTTCCCGCACCCACATATCCGTAAACCGTCCGCGCCGGCTGTACGCCTTTCCTTTCTCCATTCCCTTTTCCCGGTACGTGCCCGTCACCACCGCCGCACGGTCGTAAGCACGCACTTCCATCGACTCATTCACAATCTGATCCGGATTGTACCCAGCCTCCGTAATGCTCGCCAGATATTGCCCCTTATTCATAAAGGTTCCGTCCGAATCCGTGTACGCAAAAGTGGGAGCCAGCAGCCCATCGATCGCCTTCGCATCTTTATGCTTCTCCGCTTCGTTCCACACATTTTCCAGGGATACAATTCTCGCCTTATCCGATTCGTACGCACCCGACTGAGCCACTCCCAACGGAATCCTCAACGCAAGAATAATCAGTCCCAGCGCAACCAAACCTTTCACCGCCTTTATTCTTGCTTCCATTCGTGCTTCCTCTTTTGTGGCTGCACCCACCGGCATGCAGACCCCTTAGACCGTTCGCATTCGAGTCGCAAGCGAACCTGCCTCAATGAATAACAAGGACTACCCGCCATCCCGTATCGCCAGCCATAAACTCCAACGGTTACAATTGTTCGGCAACCAAAGCAATTAGTCGAAGCACCAAAGAACGCCGACCCACGATTGTCCTTACCAAGACCGCCCTTATGAAGACCGTCCTTATGAAGAAGATGAAAGTTTGCAAAGCCGTTTTTCCCGCTGCCGGACTCGGCACGCGCTTCCTGCCCGCCACCAAAGCCCAGCCCAAAGAGATGCTTCCGCTGGTCGATAAACCCATCATCCAGTACGGAGTCGAAGAGGCCATGGCCTCCGGCTGCAACCAGATCCTCATCATCACCGGCCGCGGCAAACAGGCCATCGAAGACCACTTCGATGTCAGCTACGAACTCGAACGCATGCTGGAAGAACGCGGCAAAACCGACCTGCTCCAGATCGTCCGCTCCATCTCCGACATGATGTACGTCGCCTACGTCCGTCAGAAAGAAGCTCTCGGCCTCGGCCACGCCGTCCTCATGGCCCGCGAAATGGTCGGCAATGAGCCTTTCGCCGTGCTCCTCGCCGATGACGTCATCGACGCCAAAGTCCCCTGCCTCAAACAAATGGTCGAAGTTTTTAACGAGAAGCAGTGCTCCGTTCTCGCCACGCAGGTGATCGAAGGCAAAATGATTTCGTCCTACGGCGTGCTCGACGTAAAGCCCGTCGATAGCCCATTCGGCGAGCGCCTTTTCGAAATCAAGAATATGGTGGAGAAGCCCAAGCCGGAAGAAGCGCCGTCAAACCTCGCGATTATCGGCCGCTACATCCTAACTCCCGGAATTTTCGATTGCCTCGCCGAAACTCCCACCGGCGCCGGAGGCGAACTCCAACTTACCGACGGCATGCGCCTGCTCCTGCAAAAAGAAAAAATGTACGCCTACGTCTACGAAGGCCGCCGCCACGACACTGGCGACAAACTCGGCTTCTTGAAAGCCACTGTAGAATTCGCCCTAAAACGCGAAGACCTCGGCGCTCCCTTCCGTGAATATTTAAAGGGATTGAAGCTCTAGACGCGAAAATGTAGGGACAGCCGCCCCCGGCTGTCCGCCGAGCGAAACGAGGCTCTGGAAACGCGTCGGGGAATTCTTGGGAATGAACGCTTTTGGGTGGCGCAGCGCTTCAGCGCTGCGATATACCCTCGACCACACATGCGGGCTTCAGCCCCTGAGGTACTTGCTACCCGCCCAACGAACTCCGCAGCTTCTTCGACTTCTCTTCCACTCCCCGCGCCAACTTTTCCTTGTGCTCCTCAAGCTTCTTAGCAATCGCGGCATCCCCCAACCCAATCATCTGCGCTGCCAAAATCCCCGCATTCGTCGCTCCCGGCTTCCCGATCGCCACCGTCGCCACCGGAATCCCCGCCGGCATCTGTACCGTCGCCAGCAACGAATCCATCCCTTGCAGCGAGGTCGAAGGAATCGGCACTCCGATCACTGGCAAAATCGTATGCGCCGCAATCACTCCCGCCAGATGCGCTGCTCCGCCTGCTCCTGCGATAATCACCTGAATCCCACGCCCCGCCGCCTTCCGCGCAAAGTCCGCCGTCCGATCCGGCGAGCGGTGTGCCGACGTCACATCCATCTCATAAGAGATTCCGAATTCGTCCAGGGCCTTCCCTGCCTCACGCATAATCTCTAAATCCGAATCACTCCCCATAACAATCGAAACCAATATTTTGCTCATCATTTCCTCTCAACTAAGAATTTTCTTTGAAATCATCATCCTAGAATTGTCATCCTGAGCGAGGATTTTGCTTCGCGCCAGCGAAGCAAAACCGCAGTCGAAGGATCCCTTTCACTGCTACGGCTCTTACGCTCGGGTGCCCCATTTCTCGCGTCTTTTGCGAGAAGTGGGGATTTCTTAAATCTTCCTCAACGCCCGCCCCGCAATATCCCTCCGATAATGCGCTCCCTCAAAATGAATCTTCCTGCAAGCCTCATAAGCCCGAGTAACCGCCGTCTTCAACTCCCCAGCCCGCGCCGTAACTCCCAACACGCGCCCGCCCGAAGTATAGAATTCCCCATCCCTCTTCGAAGTCCCCGCATGAAAAACCTTCACGCCCTCAACCGCCCCAGCTTGCCCCAGCCCAACAATATTTTTCCCCACATCGAACGTCCCCGGATACCCTCCCGAACTCATCACCACGCACACCGCCGCATCCTGCGACCACTTAAAATCTCCTTCACTCACTCTCCCCGCAATCGACGACTCCAGCGCATCCACCAGATCGCTCTCCAGCCGCATCAGTATCGGCTGCGTCTCTGGATCGCCGAATCTGCAATTAAATTCCAGCACCATCGGACCCCGCGCCGTCATCATCAGCCCGCAATACAACACACCCTTATACTCCGCGCCCTCCGCCTTCATCCCCGCCACCACCGGCTTCGCAATATGATTCACCAGCCAGTCGCGCATTTTGTCGTCGACAATATCCGCCGTCGAATAAGCGCCCATCCCTCCCGTATTCGGCCCTGTGTCTCCGTCCCCCACGCGCTTGTGATCCTGCGCCGCCACCAGTGGCGCAACTCTCTCACCGTCGCTCAACACGAGAAAGGACAATTCGTCGCCCAGCAAAAATTCTTCCAGCACCACCCGCGCTCCCGCCTCGCCCACCATCTTTCCACTCAACATTTCCGCCGCCGCACTCGCCGCTTCCTCTTTACTAGCTGCCATCACCACGCCCTTGCCCGCCGCCAGCCCATCCGCCTTCACCACCACCGGCGCGTGCAAATGCGCTAGAGCGTCGCGCACTTCCTCTATCGAATCGCAGATCGCATAAGCCGCCGTCGGTACGCGATGCCGCTGCAAAAATAATTTTGCGAAACTCTTGCTCGCCTCCAGTTGCGCCGCAGCCTTGGTCGGACCAAATACCGGCCATCCCCGCCGCGTAAATTCGTCCACCACCCCCAACGTCAACGGCAACTCCGGACCGACTACCGTTAAATCCGGCTTTAGCGATTGACCCAAAGCCACCATCGCATCCAGACTCTTCAATTCCACAGGCAAACATTCCGCTTCATCGGCAATCCCGCCGTTCCCTGGCGCGCAATACACCTTCGAAACCCGCGCCGACTGCCGCAGCTTCCACACCAGCGCGTGCTCCCGTCCCCCACTGCCTAGAACTAGAATTTTCATAGAAGAGAAAGTAAAGGTTAGGGGAGACGAGTAAAGCTGTCAAACGCCTCTGGGGCTCAATTTACCCTGTGCACCTCTGTCCCCCCAGTGTTAAAGGTTTTGTCTTTCTCATTAACCACACTTAACCCCATCGTATAATCGATCAAATGATCACCGTCTCCAAGGAAGACTATCTCAAAGCCATCCTCGAGGCCGAGAGCGAAGGCGAATCCGTTATCTCCGCTCGTCTCGCCGACTGGCTCAAAGTCTCCGCTCCCGCCGTTACCATGGCCGTGCGCCGTCTTAAAAAAGATTCCCTCGTCCGCGTCCAGGCTGATGGCCACGTCCGCCTCACCGCCGCCGGACGCAAGATCGCCCGCAAGCTTACCCTTCGCCACCACCTTATCGAGCGCATGCTCGCCGAACTCTTCGGCATGGAATGGTGGAAAGTCCACGACGAAGCCGAGCGCCTCGAGCATGCCGTCTCCCCCGACTTCGAAGCCAAACTCCTCGCCAAACTCGGCAAAGGCGGCATCTGTCCCCATGGAAACATGAGCGAAATGGAAAGCCCTGCCAGCCGCCGCCATCGCGGACTCCTACTCCTCGCCGACGCTCAACCCGGCATCCCCTACACCGTCAGCGGAATCTACGAACGCGACCGGCGCCTGCTCGAATTCCTTGAAGCCCGCGGCATCCGCCCCTCCGCCAAGTTGCGCATCCTCGAACGCAACTACGATCAAACCCTCACCCTCTCCACCACCTTCGGCACCATCTCTCTGGGCCGCGCCGCCGCCGAGCGCGTCTGGCTCTCCCCCGCTGACCACCGTCCTAAGCAAACCCTGTCATCCTGAGCGAGGATTTGCTTCGCGCATGCGAAGCAAAACCGCAGTCGAAGGACCCCTTGCGTCTTTGCGCCACTCTAGGCTTCACTGCGCGTTTCGATCACGGGTTGGATCGCTAACCGATCGATCTTGTTAACCATAGTTTATTTAATCATGTATACTTACGCTAACCACGAATGTCCCTCCCGCCCGCCGAGCTCGCCCCGGTCATCACCCACGAAGACGTTGACCGCGCCCACGACCGCTCCCGCGTCTCCGCCGCCCGCTCCCGCCGCGGCTTTTCCTCCAAAGCCCGTCTTCTCTGGCTCCTCGCCGGCCCTGGCGTCCTGGTCATGCTCGGAGAAAATGACGGCCCCAGCATGCTTACCTATGCCGCCACCGGCGCTAAATTCGGCATCGGATTCTTCCTCCCCTTCGTCGTCCTCACCTTCTGCATGGCCGTCGTCGTCCAGGAAATGACCGTCCGCCTCGGTGCCGCCACCCATCGCGGCCATGCCGAACTCATCTTCGATCGCTTCGGCCCCTTCTGGGGATGGTTTTCCATGATCGACCTCGGCATCGGCAACTTTCTTACCCTCATCACCGAATTCATCGCCATCCGCGCCGGACTCGGCTTCTTCGGCGTCCGCCCCTGGGTCGCCATCCTCCTCGCCCTTGTAGTCCTCTACGCCGCATTAATGTCTCACCGCTACTGGACCTGGGAACGCATCACTCTCGCCGCCGCCATCTTCAACTTAATCTTCATCCCGGTCGCGCTCATGACCCATCCCAGTTGGCACTCAGTCAGCGATGCCTTCATCACCTGGCAGCCGCTTCCCGGCTTCAACAAAGACACTCTGCTCCTCGTTCTCGCCGGCATCGGCGCCACCGTCACTCCGTGGATGCTTTTCTTCCAGCAAAGCGCCACCGTCGACAAAGGCATGACCACCAAAGACATCCACTTCGGCCGCATCGACACCTTTCTTGGAGCCGCCCTCGCCACCGCCGCCGCCATCGCCACCATCCTCTGCACCGCCCCGCTGTTCGCCCATCAGATGACCGCCGATAATTTCCAAGCCGCCGAATTCGCCCAAGCCCTCCAGCCCATCATCGGACGCTTCGGCGCATCCCTCTTCGCTCTCGGCATGGTCGAGGCCGGCATCGTCGCCGCCATCACCATCTCAACATCCTCCGCCTACGCCTTCGGCGAGGTCGCCCGCAAACCGCACAGCCTCAATCTGCCCATCGCAGAAGGCAAATCTTTTTACGCCGTCCTCACCCTTTGCGCCGCCGCAGCAGCCGCCATCGTCCTCATTCCCGGACTCCCGCTGGTCTATGTAGTCCTAATCGTCAACGTAGTCGCGGTCCTCGCCATGCCTCCCGCGCTGCTCTTTCTTTTTATGCTCGTCAACGACAAAGAAATCATGGGCGATTTAGTCAGTCCGCTCTGGGCCAACATGCTCGCTGCCGGAGTCGTCTTCATCCTCACCGCCGCCGGCATCCTCTTCGGCATCAGCATCCTCGCCCCCAACCTCTTCACCGCCCTGGGAGGAAAGTAATCATGACCTCGTCCCGCTCGGACGGCCTGAGGAACCTGCTTTCCTTTCCATCTCCACGAATTTCACCACAACCGAATCCGAGAACTCCTTATGACGAAATCCCATCCCACCCCGCCCTCCATCTCCACCGCCGACCAGTCCCTCGCTCTCTCCGCCCTCGAGCCCGATCAACTCGTCGCAGCAAAAAAACATCACATCCCCCGCCGCCACTTCAATGGCCCCGAACTGGCCGTCATCTGGGCCCTCCGCCTCTATCTCTTATTCATGATGGCCGTAGTCATCTACCAAGTCTGGACCGCCGCCCGCTAACTCTGGTGGCAAACCCTCGATCCAATTCTGCTTAATAAATAAAGAGGACTTGCTATGAATCGCCGGAAAAATATAATCCCGCCCGCTCGACCTTCACTGCTCCTCCTGACCGCCGCTCTCCTCCTCGCCTCCGCGCCCGCCCATTCTCAACCCGTCCCCGGATCGATGGAGGTTCACTGGAACGAAGGCTCACCCAATTGCGCCGTCAATCCGCAGCCTCCGTTGCAAGTTCATCCTTACAACTCCACAACTTTTATCTTGCGCGAGAACCCCTGCGCCACTGCTGAGGCTCCTTTCATCTATCTCCTGATCGGCGCAACCAAGGCTCTCCTCATCGATACCGGCGACGTCTCCGATCCCAAACAAATGCCCCTGGCCCAAACTATACTTCCCCTGCTGCGCCAACCCGATCAATCGAAGTTACCACTCCTCATCGTTCACACTCATGGCCACCTCGATCACCGCCTCGGAGACTCGCAATTCGCAAATCTTCCCAACATCGAAATCGTCCCCACCGACCTCGCTCATGTCCGCCGGTACTTCGCCTTCACCGATTGGCCAAACGGCATCGCTCAACTCGATCTCGGCAACCGCATCGTCGACGCAATCCCCACCCCCGGCCACTATCCATCCGAAGTTTCCTACTACGACCGCCAAACCGCGCTCTTCTTCTCCGGCGATTTTTTCCTTCCCGGACGCCTCATCATTGATGACGCCCACGCCGACCTGGCCAGCGCTAACCGCGTCGCCGATTTCATCCGCAATCGCCCCGTCACCTACGTCCTCGGTGGCCACATCGAACTCGACGCCAACGGCGGCCAACTCCCTCTCGGCTCAACCTACCATCCCCACGAACATGTCCTCCAACTCACCAAACAGGACCTCCTCGCTCTTCCCTCCGTCGTCAGCACCTTCAACGGCTTTTACTCCACCAACGGCATCTTCGTCCTCTACAGCCAAACCCGAATTCTGCTCGCCATCGCACTTGCCCTATTCGTCATCCTTATCGCCATCGGAATGCTGCTCCGCTGGTACTTCCATCGTCGCAAACGGCGAGCACGTTGATCCATAACTAGTATCCGTGCCTGTGAGCGGCGCACGGGCTCCGCTTTTTCCAATCTCACCCTGCTTCGGGGCATAATGTCTCTGATAGCGAGGATTAGGGATGCTTGGGCGATCAGTGTGCCAGACAGCAGTTATCGGACTCCTTCTCTGTGCGATCTCAGCCGGACAAAATTCCTGGGAGGACAAGAATCTGGCTGGAGAAAAAGCATTCCAGCAGGGCCGTCTGCTGGATGCAAACCGTTTCTTCGACAATGCTCTGCGAGATGCTCAGCAGTTCGGACCCAACGACGTGCGCCTGGCTCCCATCTACAACAACTTGGGTTTGGTCGCCTTTGTTCAAAACAACTTCATCAGCTCGGAAGCGTTTTTCGAAAAATCCATCGGCCTGATGCAGGCGCACGGCGCGCAAAATCCACTTCTCTTGCCCGTTCTGGATAATTTGACCAGCCTCTATCTCAAACAATGGGCATTCGGCAAGGCTATCCAGGCCTCATGGCGCGCTTGCCATATTCGCGAAACAAAGTTCGGTCCGGCGAGTCTCGAGACGGCTGCCGGATTCGACAAACTCGCTACTCTCTACTTGGATAACGTGCGCTTGCTTCCGCAATCGCCTTCGGATCGTTTACCTGCCTTCGACTCTGCCGGAATCAATTCCACCTCGACGAGTTTGGGATGTGCCTTGCCGAAATTCGGTTCGTCGATTGAGACCTCGACCGCACTCGATGATGCCACTAAACTTACGATCTCCGAATTGCTCTTTGAAAAAGTCCTCGAAATTCAGGAAAAAGCCTATGGTGGCGAAAGCACTCGTCTGGTCGATGTATTAGAGAATCTTAGCGAGGTGCACCGCGCCCAGGGAGAAACCGGCCCCGCCGAAGAGGTCTATTCGAGAACGATCGCGATTGTCGAGAAGAGTTTCGGACCGGGTGATTTGAAACTTGCCTTGCCGCTCCAGCGACTCGCCGAATTGAAGGCGGAAGACGGAAACGACGCGGAAGCGGAGAAGCTGTACCAGCGGGCGTTGCAAATCGATGAGGGCAAAGCTGGCTCCGTAGACCCTTCCCTCGAAATCCTGCTCACGGACTATGCCACGCTATTAGAAAAGATGAACCGGCCAGCAGAGGCTAAGGTTCTCCGCGACCGAGCCAAGCCTCTCGCTGAACCTCGCACTCTCAAGGACGTCGCATGGAACACCGACGCGTCCGTGCCCTACATCCTGCGATTTGAAAAGTCAGCCTTCGATCAGTACACGGGTTTCCAGCAGACATGCATGCTGATCCGTTCCGACGGACGAGTCCGCGTTGAAGAACAGCAACAGGAACGAACCGGATCGCCGATTATGCCGGAGTTGCCCCATCCCGACAATGTGCCCACGGGAGCAAAACCAGGGGACACATTCAATGACCGTTCCACTGCCTCCCACGCCACAAAGGTGTTTGACAGCTCGCTCGACGCCAATGCTCTTCAGCAGTTGCGAGCGATCCTGTCCTCCAAAGAGATTCGTGACTTGCAAGGAACTTATCCCCAGCGCAGAGAAAACAACTCGCCCAACACCGAAAAAATCTCTGCGTCGATTCTGCGAGAGGATGGCGTGCAGAACTTCGTATTTCCTGATGATTCCGCGCGCCATCCTTATGACAGTGGACTGAAACCACTCCTGAAGTGGCTGGGCGCGGCTGAAAAGCGTAAGGGGACCGCGATCAAGGGCGCCGTCGCGAATAACTGCTCGCCCGATGCACCCAAGGCCGAGCCCCTGCAATTTTCGTTGTCGAAGTCGAGGTCGACGCCGACTCCGCCGGTACCTTCACACGCAACTGCAACTGCAGCCGAGACCGTTGCTACTCTAAAGGTCGATGTAAAGCTCGTCCCGGTGCACGTTGTCGTAAGGGACGCGCAAGGACGAAGCGTTGGGAATCTCAACAAGAGTGACTTTCAAATTCTTGACCAGGATAAACCGCAAGTCATTACTCAATTCTCGGTTGAGCATGCTGCTGTTCCAGAACATCTAACCCAGCCGCACCTGGAAAAATCCGCTCCCCAACCAAGCCCAACCCCGCGCTACACGGCGTATCTTTTTGACGACCTGCATCTTGACCGCGGCGATCTGGTTCGGGCGCGGGAGGCAGCGGACCGGCAGTTGGCTGCGCTCTCCCCCTCATCAGAACGCGCGGCGGTATTCACCACATCAGGCCAGAGAGGAATCGACTTCACCGCCGATCGAGACAAGTTGCACGAAATCCTCACCCATCTGGAGTCGAGAAAAAAACAGCAAGCATTGGAGTGTCCGAGCATCACATACCACTTGGCAGACTTGATCGCTAATAACGGCGATCTGGACGCACTGCACGTTGCCGCCGAAGATGCTCTGGAGTGTGCTTTCGACACCAAAAACCTCGACAGCATCGATAACGTTAAATATAAGAAAACTGCAATTCAGATGGCACAATCGGCCGCCAGGGAGAAGGTTGAAACTGTGCGAATAGAAAACGAGAGCTTGCTTCGCATCCTGAGGGAGTTGGTCACAGGAATGTCGAAGGCTCCCGGCCAGCGAACCATCGTTGTTGTCTCCCCCGGCTTCTTTCTTTCCCAAGAGCAAAGCCAGGTCGAAATCATTGACCAAGCTGTCCGTGCGAATGTCGTCGTTAGCGCTTTGGAGCCGCGCGGATTACTCCCAGCAATTAATATCACCGACCCAAGCGTAAACAAGTTTGATCCCAGTAATCCGGGAAAGACAGCCTACGTTGACCCCAGCGATGCCGAGCAGCAGGCCGTTCTAAAAGAGCTGGCCGACGCCACTGGCGGAATATTTTTTCATAATAGCAACGACATCGAAGAAGGCTTCAGGCAAGTGGCCGCTGCGCCGGAATATTCCTATGTACTGGCCTTCGCGCCCCACGATGTGCCCTTCGACGGGCGCTTTCACAAATTGAAAGTGACAGTGAGCGGGGGCCAGAAACTCACCGTCCAGGCGCGTGAAGGTTACTATGCTCCGCACAAGCGGTGATCGAGACCTTGGCTGCGCCCAAAATCGGACGAGTTTCTCCGAAGCGATCTCTTCGCGATTTCCCCCTACGCATTCCTCCTCAAAACGACTAAACTTATAGGTTCCGCCATCTTGCGTGGGGCCCCACGTCTCGCTTCTTTTGCGAGACAGCCTGCCCTGAGCTTGTCGAAGGGTGGGATTCGCGGCCCAAAAAGGAAATCATGTCCTTAAACAGCTTTAACTCCCGCTCCCCCCTCAAAGTCGGCAATAAAGAATACGAAATTTACCGTCTCGACGTCCTCGACCAACAAGGCATCTCCACCAAGCATCTTCCGTACTCGCTCCGCATCCTGCTCGAGAACCTACTGCGAACCGAAGACGGCCGCAATGTCAGGAAAGAAGATATCCGCTCGATGGCAGGTTGGAATAAAAATTCCAAACCCGACAAAGAAATCGCCTTCACGCCCAGTCGAGTCCTACTACAGGATTTCACCGGCGTCCCCTGCGTCGTCGATCTCGCCGCCATGCGCGATGCCATGCGGCAACTCGGTGGCGACCCCACCCTGATCAATCCCCTCCAGCCCGTCGAATTAGTAATCGACCACTCCGTTCAGGTCGACGAATTCGGCACCACCTCTGCCTTCGACATGAACGCCCTCCTCGAATTCCAACGCAACAAAGAGCGCTACTCCTTCCTCCGCTGGGGGCAAACCGGGTTCCGCAACCTCGCCATCGTCCCTCCCGACACCGGCATCGTCCACCAGGTCAACCTCGAATACCTAGCCCGCGTCGTCTTCGTCAACGAATCCGAAGGCAAACGCACCGCCTATCCCGACACCCTAGTCGGCACCGACAGCCACACAACAATGATCAATGGGTTGGGGGTTTTGGGATGGGGGGTGGGTGGAATTGAAGCCGAAGCGGCGATGCTTGGGCAGCCTGTTTCCATGCTGATCCCGCTGGTGGTTGGCGTAAAACTTACTGGCCGCCTCCGCGAAGGCGCTACTGCTACTGATCTTGTTCTGACGATTACTGAGATGTTGCGCAAGCACGGCGTCGTTGGGAAGTTTGTCGAGTACTTTGGGCCGGGGCTGCGCGATCTTCCGCTTGCTGATCGCGCGACCATTGCCAATATGTCGCCTGAGTATGGTGCTACCTGCGGCATCTTCCCAGTTGATAAAGAGAGCCTCAAGTATCTGAAGCTGAGCGGACGCAGCTCTGAACAGATTGCTCTGGTCGAAGCTTACTGCCGCGAGCAAGGACTCTTCCACGACGAAAAAACTCCCGAAGCCGAATATTCCGAACTTCTGTCTCTCGATCTCGCGAGCGTTGAGCCAAGCCTCGCCGGACCGAAGCGTCCGCAGGATCGTGTTGTACTTTCGCAAGCCGGCGAATCGTTCAACAAGGCCCTACCAACACTCATCAAGCCGAAATCATCCGCATCAAAATCCGCGCCGGCCGCCAATTCTCAGCGCTGGGAACAAGAAGGTGGCAGCCCGGCTGCTATCGGCATCGAAGACCCCAACGTCCACGAACACGTCCCTGCCAGCGTAAAAAATTCGCTCAAACACGGCAGCGTCGTCATCGCAGCCATCACCTCCTGCACCAATACCTCCAATCCCTCGGTCATGATCGGCGCCGGATTGGTCGCGAAAAAAGCCGTCGAAAAAGGTTTGCAAGTTCCGCCCTGGGTGAAGACTTCACTCGCTCCCGGCTCCAAAGTCGTCCGCGACTATCTCGAGAACGCCGGCCTCACGCCGTATCTCGAAAAATTGAAATTCCACATCGTCGGCTACGGATGTACCACTTGCATCGGCAACTCCGGCCCGCTGCCCGAAGAAGTCTCCAAGGCCATCGACGAAAAAGATCTAGTCGTCGCCAGCGTCCTCTCCGGCAATCGCAACTTCGAAGGCCGCATCAACTCCGAAGTCCGCGCCAACTATTTAATGTCGCCGCCGCTAGTCGTCGCCTTCGCCCTCGCCGGACGCATCGACACCGACCTCCGCAAAGACGCCCTTGGCAAAGGCAAAGACGGCAAATCTGTCTACCTCGCCGATATCTGGCCCACGCAGCGCGAAGTCGAGGAAGCCGTCGAGCGCTCCGTTACCGCCGAAATGTTTTCCAAGAGTTACGCCGAAGTTTTCGCCGGCGACGAGCGCTGGCGCGGCCTCGCCGTTCCCAAAGGCCAAACCTACGCCTGGGAAAAAGATTCCACCTACATCCGCCGCGCGCCCTACTTCGACGACATGAAAATTCAGCCATCGGCCGTCGATGACATTCACTCTGCCCGCGTACTGGCGGTATTGGGAGACAGCGTTACCACCGACCACATTTCTCCCGCCGGATCCATCAAGAAAGACGGGCCCGCCGGAAAATATCTGCAAGAGCACGGCGTCAAGCCCGCCGACTTCAACTCTTATGGCTCGCGCCGCGGCAATCACGAAGTCATGGTGCGTGGCACTTTCGCCAACGTCCGCCTGCGCAACAAATTAGTCAACGTGGAAGGCGGATTCACTCGCCATCTGCCCACCAATCAAGAAATGTCGATCTTCGATGCCTCGCAGAAATACATCGCCGAGGGCACGCCACTGATTATCCTCGCCGGAAAAGAATACGGCTCGGGCTCGTCGCGCGACTGGGCTGCCAAAGGCCCGCGCCTGCTCGGAGTTTACGCAGTCATTGCCGAAAGCTACGAGCGAATCCATCGGTCGAATCTAGTGGGCATGGGAATTTTGCCGCTGCAATTTCCCGCGGGGCAGAATGCTGAATCGCTCAAGCTGACCGGTGAAGAGATTTTTCACATCACTGGCATTTCTAATTTGATCGAGCATTATTCTGCAGGACAGAAGGCGAAAGTTCAGGCACTCGGGATGGTGGGCCAGACGCGCCGCCACATCGAGTTCGAAGCCATCGTCCGCATCGACACCCCGCAGGAAGCGCTCTACTATGCGAACGGCGGGATTTTGCAGTATGTGTTGCGGCAGTTGCTGGCAAGCAGCCCGCAGCCAGTGGGCACCTGAGCGCCCCGACGCATCCCATATCGGGAACCGGGACGCGGAATCCGCCGATTTGTCTTGACCCTTTATATCAATAGACATATTTACGTATAATGCTGTCAAGGCCGCGCCCTCTCGTTTGGATCGGTTCAACGCGACGAGATCTGCGCGTATTTCCATCTTCAGTTCGGCGGGACATCGGATATGCCTTATATGCTGCGCAAGATGGAGAAGTTGATCCATCGGCGAAGCCGTTGAGCGGATTTGGCGGAGCATCGGTGCTGGAGATTGTTGCCGAGCATCGCGGAGACACGTGGCGAGCCGTGTACACCGTTCGCTATCCGGAAGTTGTGTATGTTCTTCATGCGTTTCAAAAGAAATCCAAACGTGGCATCGCAACGACGAAGAGAGACATCGATCTGATTCGCCAGCGCCTAAATGAGGCCGAACGCCAGCATCGCATGAGGCAAAATTGACGTGACCACGAGAACGACAAAGTCGAATGGCTTCAGAACGGCGGCAAAGCCGTTACCCGTAACGAAAAACAGCGGAAACGTTTTCGCCGATCTCGGCTTGCCCCATCCGGAACAAGAACTGCTGAAAGCTCAGCTTACGCTGCGGATCTACCGTCTTATCCGGCAACTCCGCATCACACAGGCGGAGGCTGGCAAAATACTTGGCATTAAACAGCCTCACGTCTCGGCGTTGATGCGTAATCGCGCGGGATCGTTCTCCGTCGAGCGCCTGATGGAATTTCTCACCGCCCTCGGACAGGATGTCGAGATAACCGTCCGTCCCGCTCGCAGGTCCCACGGAGCTGTTTCGGTGACGGCGTAAGCGGTGTTGGTCGGCATCGATACCCCGCACCGCTTCCTCACGCTTTGGCGTGGGACCGGGCTGGAGCAACAGCTTTATGAACAAAACACGTAAGCGCAGCAAGCCGGCTCCCGCAGAAACCATGGCCTGCCTTGCCGATCGAGGCAAGGACGTATCCCGCTTCTTCACCAATGCAGGCAGGATGATGGCCCCAATCCAGCGCGTGAATGTCGATCTCGCGCCCGGGATGTTAGAAGAACTGGACCGGGCGGCGAAGGAGCTGAACATAAGCCGCCAGGCCGTGATCAAAACTCTGATTCGGCAAGCGCTCGACCAGCAATATCTCGCACGGATGCACGGCGGCTTCGGTCGCGGCCGATAGGCGCACCACAATAGAAGTCAAAATACTTCAACGTTTACGCCGCGCGGTGAAGCAGAGGCGAGGCGGGCGTCACAGGTAATCAGCCCGGCGCCAAGTTCCTGGGCCAGGACGACATAAGCGGCATCGTAGGCTGACAGGTTATCGCGCAAGCGCCAGATTTGCGGCAGGAAAATGAAATGCGGGTAACGGGTTAGGCGGAGACTGAATAAGTCCTCGAGTAGTTGATCAGCGCGCTCCACTGAAACCGCACGCGCCCGGACCATTCGCCGCATGACCTGCGCGACTTCGACATCCAAAAGGTGAGGAGCGTGAAGAGACTCTTTGCGCTCGAAGATTCTTTTTTCTATTTTTAGCCCTACATCGTTCTGAAGAAGCCAATCGATGGCGGCTGAGGCGTCGAGGACGATCACCTCGCGTCGCGCTCTTCGCGGACTAAGCGAGCAGTGTTGGTAGGAGGGGACACGTGCTCGCGCGTTTGAAGACGATCGCGCAACTCCGCCAGCGTGGGCCGCTCCGCGATCTCTTTGATCTCAGTGAGCAGGTACTCCGATAACGACATGCCGGCCATGGCGGCGCGGGCTTTGAGGCTGCGGTGCAGCAGATCGGGGACATTGCGAAGCTGGATCATTTTGGTCGCTGGCATGTGGATAGTATACTTTCATGTGTTACACATGTAAACATCAGATTTGCAATTCAGGGCTGAAGCCCGGTGCATAGATTGATTGCTCAGGCGGCGCTGAAGCGCCGCTCTTCCACCCCAATCCAAGCAAGCGGCGAAGGTTGAAGTCGCACCCTTTCAAAGTCCGCTCTTTCAAGGGGCATTCTTTCCGTGTACGCGGACTCGTTCGGCTAGCGCCCTCCGGCTTTTGTAGAGCAACGGCCAGGCTTCTTTGTAGGCTTCGTAGCTGTAGCGGTCTTTCTTGAGGGGCTTGACGGGGTGGAGCATGATGCCGGTTTTGCGGACTTCGCCGAGGAGCAGGGCGGCGGGGATGATGTACCAGGTTGCGACGGGGATTACGTAGGCGGCGAAGAGATCGAGTTGGGCGAGAGTGTAATCCTGCTTTTTGAGGTAGTGGGGCTTGAACTGGCAGAAGTATCCAGTGCCGGTGCGGCAGGTGGTGGATTTGACTTGGACACGGAGGAAGTTGGGGCCGTGGTCGATGCCGACGTCGTAGGGGCGAGTTTCTCCCCAGGGTTTGAGGACGCAGAAGCCGCGCTCGGCGGCGGTGGCCATGAAGCGAAGTTCGACCCACTCGCCGCGCTGCTTAAAACTTTTGAATTTTTCCCAGTGATCCATGGAGTTTGATCGTTATCCCCAGACGCAAAAAAGGCGCAGCCTATGGGCCGCGCCTTAGTTATCTTAAAGTTTTAGTTTATACAATCGTTATATCACATTGAGGGGAGTCTTTGGGACATTTTTGGGAAAATATTTAGGCAATGATTTCAATAGGTTGAGGTCGATGGAGGGTCGCGGGGGACTTGACAAGATTTTCGTTAAAAGACATTTTTGAGTTTGGAGTGTAAGAAACCTAAGCGCGCCATTAACCTCCGCCCGCGCCTCAACGCAAAATAAGCCAATGACCCCACGCAAAGAATTACAAGTCCCATCCGCAGATAGATCGCCGTCGGTACCGAGATTCCGATCCCGCTTCCAAGCGCAAGGTAAGCGACGATACAGGCGGGGCACTTCGGCAACAGCGCCAAAACGCTGCTGGGAACGATCCATCCCGCGGCCTCGCGGCTACGCCGCGCCAAAGTCCGCAGGCGCGGACCGCCATGGGCGATCCGCGTTCCCGCAGTTGCGCGATTCGATCCAGTCAAAATAGCTGCACAGCAATTCATGACTTATGCTCCGCGCAGCACGCAGTCCCTGGCCCTTTCGGCGCCACATACCCCGCCTTGGGATCGACCACGTAGCCATCGGCGTACTTATCGTGATGCCGGACCCACGCCATTGAGAACGCGAGGCCGTCCTCGTCTCTGCCCTTGGGCGCGAGATCGAGAAAGTTGTAAGCCCCAACAAGAATGTCGAGACCGCGCGCGTACGTGGAATAGGTGTGGAAAATTTCTCCCACGTCGTTCTTATAGAAGACGCTCGCTCCCGGCGCTTCTTCGCTGGGGAACTCCATCATTTCGTAGTTATATTCCACCTTGCCCTTCGCCATCTCATCTTTCGTGAACGACACGTGGTAATCCCGGTTGAAGTCGTTCGCGAAAGACGACACCCAACGGAACTGCCAACCCATGCGCTTCTTGAACACCTCAATCTGTTCGATCGGCGCTCGCGAAATTACGGCAAGAGTTACATCGCGATTCGCGAGATGAACCAGGCTTCCGCCGAAATGATCGGCCAGGTACGAACAGCTCGGGCAGCCCGCCTCCCACCCCGGACCAAACATAAAGTGATATACAATCAGCTGGCTCTTCGCGCCGAAAAGTTCGCTCAGCGTCACCTTCCCGTTCGGCCCATCGAACACATAGTTCTTGTCCACTTTCTCCCACGGCAACTCGCGCCGTTGCCGGCTCAACTCGTCACGCAACCTGTTGAACTCTTTTTCTTTCCGCAGTAAGTCTTTGCGGCTCGCAATCCATTCCTTGCTCGAAACAACTTCATGTTCCTGAATTCCCGTGCTGGTCGCTAGTGTGGTCATCTGCATTTCTCCTTAATTAAGGTTTTTTTGGCTTTCGTTTCGTTGGCTTTCCAAGAGTTTTTGCCTTTACTGCCGGGCCATCCGATTCGGCGATTTCCTTGATCCGCAGCAATTCGTTCGACCAAAGTTCCTGAAACGGACCCACCCATCGTTCATAAATCTGCCGGATGGGAACCACGTTCAGCGAGTTCACCCGCTGCCTTCCCGACTCACGCGTCTGCACCAGATGCGCCTGGCGCAGCACTTCGATATGTTTCATCACTCCGAAGCGCGTCAGGTGTGGGAACTCATCCACAATCTCGGTGGTGGTGCGCGGACGAGCTCTCAGAAAATCCAGAATCGCGCGCCGGGTCGCATCCGCGAGCGCCTTCCAGACTGCATCGAGTTCATCCCCGCGCCGAGCTGCAAGTTCCCCCACGCGTTACTCGCAATCCTTCTTTACGTTGTTGAGCATGTGACCCCAGCCCTTGCCAACATTTTTGCGGTGCTCCGGATCGATCAATCCCAGCGCGCGATGCCGCAAAGAAACCCGGCTGCCGCCCGCTACCGGTTCGACCTTTACTTCCACGTGGTTCGTCGCCGGATACGACATGAACATCGGTCCGCTCATTTCGAGCAGCGTGGGCGCCTTGATCACCTGCACAAATCCCCACAGATGCTCGACCCCGTTTCCCCGGTCCCGGTACCAACGTCCGCCGGCGCGCGGCTCGATCTGTAATTGCAGCGATTGCTCCTCCAGATTGGTGTTGCCCTTTCCCAGGCGATGCAAAACCGCCGCGAACGTCTTTTCCGGCGTGGCTAACGTCTTTTCCGGCGTGGCTTTGGTGTCTACGTGTTGCTCAACCTCGAGTATCAAATCGTCGAATGTCATTGCTTATCTCCTCCATAAAAGTGATATCTCATTACGTGAGTAAATAGTAACGTAACTTAATATTCACGTCAAGAATTATTTTTAGGATTTGAGATTCCGATTGGGGGAATGCGGATGCCGCTCCGCAACAGGAAGGCACACCTGTGCTGAACGAAGTCGCGGCGCAGATCGGACGGTAGTCGTTACTAGGGAAAGAATGTGACTTAAGAGGAACCGGTAGCGGCTCCTCTTACTCTTGATATCGTGCGGAACAATCCCGCCGTGAAATCGCCCTTGGGTCATCCCCCACTCTTTTGTTATCGTTCCGCATGCCTTTAGTCCCTTCTGCTCCAGAAGTCGCCCAGCAAGACGTTAACGAACAAGGACTGCACCATCAACTGACCGTCGGTCAAATGACCATGGTCGCTGTCGGCGGCTCCATCGGCACCGGCCTTCTTCTCGGCTCGGCGGCCGCTCTCGAAGTCGCCGGCCCCGGAGTGATTCTTAGCTATGTCATAGCGGCCTTCATCACCTACACGGTGGCCATGGCGCTCGGCGAACTTTCCAGCATGCACCCCGCCGCCGGCTCTTTCGGCCTCTATGGAGAACTTTATTTAAACCAATATCTGGGATTTCTCTGCCGCGCCGCTTACTGGGCCGCCATCGCTTTCTCCATCGGAGCCGAACTCGTAGCCTCTGCCACCTACATGGCTTACTGGTTCCCTCAAGTTCGCGGCGAAATTTGGGTGCTGATTTTCTCCGCGCTATTACTACTTGTGAACCTGCGCTCAGTAGGTTCCTTCGGACGCTTCGAGTTCTGGTTCTCCATGATTAAGTTCGCCACCATCGTGGTCTTCATCCTGATCGGCGCCGCCTTGATGTTCGGCGGCCGCGTAGCTCCGCAATACACCGCTCACGGCGGATTCCTTCCCCGCGGCCCAATCGCCCCTCTGCTCGCAGTGTTTTGGGCCATCTACGCCTTCGGCGGCGTCGAGATGCTCGCCGTCACCACCGGCGAGTCTCGTTCCGCCACGGATATTCCACGCGCCGCCCGCCTGACATTCTTTCTCTTAGCCGGCGTCTACCTCGGAGCCATCATCGTTCTGGTCGGCGTCATGCCGTGGAACCACACCGGGGTCACTGAGAGTCCGTTCGTAAGCGTCCTTCGCCTGGCCAAAATTCCCGCCGCCGCATTCTTCATGAATTTCGTAGTCCTCACTGCCGCCCTCTCTGGAGCCAATGCCAAACTCTACGTCGCCTCCCGCCTGTTGTTTTCCATGGGCCGCACGGGATGGGCCCCAGCCAGCATGGGGAAATTGAACGCCTCCGGATCACCACGCCTCGCCTTGCTGGTCTCGTCCTACGGAATCGTGACCGCGCTCATCATCGAAAACTATGCGCCAAAGCAAGCCTTTCTCTACATCATGGGCGCAGCCTTTTCCGGCCTGATTTTGTCTTGGGTCATATCTCTTGCAGCTCACATCAGCTTCCGATGGCGGCTCCCGCGGGAACAAATCGCAGGGTTGCCCATGCGCTCTCCAATCGGCATGTGGGGATCGATACTAGGCTTCATCCTGGCCTCCGCCGCCGTTCTCCACACTCTCTTTGCGACGCGTATAAACGCAATCGGTGGAGTTACTTTCTTCGCAGTGCTCACCGCCGCATATTTTTTCCTGAAAAGCCGCCGCAAATAACGGAAGGCTCATTGGCGCTTTAGCAAAAGCAGCCCCTCGGCTGTTTGATGAGTAATAGGGAGTCCGTGCAGCAACAGCACTTCGGATTACCAACGTAAGCCCGATTCATCGTTTTCTGCTGCCGGCCCGGCGTCCGCTCCCGTAGCCTCGATACGGGGTACGTCCGGTAAGTGCCCACCTCAACGGACCAAACCATTGATCTTCTTGAACGCAATTTTCGCCAACGCGATTCTCTCCAAATTGCGCCCTTCCGCGTTCTTACTTCATTCCACCGAGCCCATCCGTGCTTTGGTTTGGTTGGCCATCGGGCTCTGCGCCGGCCTCTATCTTTTTCTCAACGGCTTCCGCCTGCTTCACCGTCGCCGTCTCTTACTCGACACGCCCACCTCCAAAATTCGCAGCGCACCCATGGGAATGGTTGAACTCAGCGGGCTCGCCACCGGCCCTCACACCATGATTGCGCCTGTCACCCAGCGCCCCTGCTACTACTTCCGCACATTGGTTTGGGAATGGAAGCAGCAAGGCCGCAACAAAACCTGGGTCAAGGTCGCCGCCGAGTGTATGCACGTTCCTTTTTTTCTCGACGACAACACCGGCCAAGTCCTGATCGATCCACGCGGCGCCGAACTCGATCTCCATCTCGACTTCCATCAGGAATTCTCCGACTCCCTCTTTACCACCAAGGAAGAAGTTCCGCCGAATGTCCGACTTTTTCTATCGCGCCACTGCGTCGATACCAGCCACAAAATCAAAGTCGAAGAATACTGCATTAAGCCCAAGAACGCGCTCTTCCTGATGGGGACTCTGGGCGAAAATCCTGGGCTCGAAGTGACTGCGCGGCCCATTCAGGATGAAGAGCCTGTTTCGCTCACCGCAGGAGGTCTTTCATTTCCATTGCGCGGCGCCAGCCTGTCGCTCGCAACAGAAGGCAGCAATCTCTTCAACGGTGTGCTCACGGGCGGCCTTCAGCACGATCCAAAGTTCGATGCGATCTATGACAAGGCCATCAAGCGAACATCGGCCCAAATAATCCAACTCTCGCCCGATCGAGCCCCGACTAGAGCGGCGGACATGACACAGCAGCAGAAGATTGCCGCCGCCCTGATGCAGGCAGGCATTGCGAATCCAGCCGCCTGGGCCGCCGGCGGAGTCATGTCCACCACACTCGCGGCCTCAGCCGATAGCTCGGCAGAAGGGAAAACTGCTCCAGTCAATACCTTCGACTCGCACCCGCCCGTCGTCATTATGAAAGGGAAAAACAATCCGACTTTCCTGATTTCCTGGCGTAGCCAGCGCGCCATCGCCCGCTCCCTGAGCTGGAAGTGCACTCTCATGATCTGGGGAGGGCCTGCCCTCGCCCTGCTGTGCCTCTACGGGCTCATAACTCTCACGCGCCTGTTCTAAAGTCTTCGCAAATTCCTCACTGCTCGTCCTCACTGCTCATCCTTCACTTACAATGTCGCATGGCCGAACCCGCCATCCTCGCGGAACGCTCTACAATCCGCCCGCTGGATCGCTCTTTCTTTGGCCGCGACCCAAGCCGCGTCGCTCGCGGATTACTCGGAAAACTTCTGGTCCGCGAGGGTCAACGTCGCCTCGTGGGCCGCATCGTCGAAGTCGAGGCTTACCTCGGAACCGACGATCCTGCCGCGCACTCCGCCGCCGGACGCACCGCGCGCAATGCAGTTCTCTTTGGACCGCCCGGCTTCGCTTACGTGTATTTCATCTACGGCAATCATTATTGCCTCAACGTCTCGTGTGAGCCCGAAGGCAAAGCCGGCGGCGTTCTCTTTCGTGCGCTTGAACCGCTTCTCGGCCTCGAAGCGATGGCCCACTCTCGCGGAATTCTCCTGGCCAATCCGCGACATCTCCCTCAACTCACCAGCGGCCCTGGACGCCTCGCTCAAGCCTTCGGTATCACCCGCGCTCGCGATAACGGCTGCGATCTCACGTCGCCTGCCTCAGGCCTCTGGATTGGCGAAGACACTTTCCGTTCCAAGAAGATCCAAGCGACCCCGCGCATCGGCATCACTAAAGCCGCCGATCACCCATTACGATTTATCCTCGCCGGCAATCCCTTCGTCTCCGGCAAGAAATTCCCGCTCACAAAGACTTCTGCCATAGTTGACAAGCAGGTGTAGACTGTCGGTCGGGTCAAGTGTGCGAAAAACCGCGCTAGTCAAGGCATTTGGCCATGCGGTTGACGATTCCAGTCAGGGTTCGGAAATCGGAGGATCGCGGTTTTCAGCTTTGGTTTATTTTGGTTGCGCAACGCCGCGTAAAGCTTTTATGGCATCCTCTCCCGTTGCCCAATCATCTTATTCATTTGCTAGTAGGAGACCGTTTTGCGTCGTTTGTTCGCAATCCGCACATCAATCTTCGCCTTGGCGATTTTAGCTATTACGACGTCCCAAGTGTCGCAAGCCGTCGATACCTCAGTGCTCCGTCCCAACTCTCCGTCTCCCTCTAACATCATCATCGGATTCGTCGGCGGATTTGTTGGCCACGACAACTCGCATCACGGCCCAGTTCAACTCGCAACGCGCATCCGGCAGGCCGCTCCCAAAGACACTTACATCCGAGTCTTCGAGAACCGCCATAGAAAGCTTGCCTACCGGGACGTGCTTCGACTTCTCGATACCGATCACGACGGAGCGCTTTCTCCTGCTGAAAAAACCCGCGCTCATATCGTTCTCTTCGGCCACAGTTGGGGAGCCTCCGCCGCCGTGCTGTTGGCGCGCGACCTGGGCCGCCAGGGTATTCCTGTGTTATTGACAGTGCAGGTAGACAGCGTGGCCAAAGTCTGGCAAAACGATTCCGTGATTCCCAGCAACGTCACGGAAGCGGTGAACTTTTATCAAACCCAGGGCATGATTCACGGCCGCCGCAGGATTACGGCCGCCGATCCCGCCCACACCGACATCCTCGGCAACTACCGCATGGATTACAAAAAAGCCCCCGTCGAGTGCCCGGAAGCTTCCTGGTGGGATCGAGTATTCACTCCTGGACACATGGAAAGCGAATGCGATCCCCATCTTTGGACGCAGATCGAAACTCTTGTCCGGCAGCGCCTCTCGCCTCTTGAAACCTCCGCCGGCATTTCTCAAACCGAACACGCCCAGCCCAGCCGCTAATCGCTAAAGCAAAATGTTGTCGATAAGCCGTGTCGTCCCAACGAAAGCCGCTACCGCTACCAGCGTCCCGCTCTTGGCTTTTTCCACGGCATCGAGGCTATCCGCGTTCACCAGTTCGAAATAATCAAGACGCACTGCGTCCTCCTTCGTAACCTCATCGCGCCCCGCTGCCAATAATTTTTCTACGGAGCGTTCCCCACCCTCCCAGAGCTTCTTCACCCGCATCAGTGCTCGATGCAATACCAGTGCCTGGTTTCGCTGTTGCTCGTTCAGATATGCATTGCGCGAACTCATCGCCAACCCGTCTGCCTCACGCACAATCGGGCACGCCACAATCTTCACCGGAAAGCTCAAATCCCGCACCATGCGGCGAATCACCGCAACCTGCGCCGCATCTTTCTGTCCAAAAAATGCTACATCCGGTTCCACCACATGAAACAGCTTGGCTACGACAGTACTCACGCCGCGAAAGTGCCCCGGCCGCGAACGCCCGTCCAGCTGGTCACTGAGCCCCTCCACCGTGACCCAGGTCACCGCACCTGCGGGATACATTTCTTCTACCGCCGGCGCGAACAGCAACTGCATTCCTTCTTTTTCCAACAACTCGCAGTCGCGCTCGAACGTTCGCGGATACTTCGCCAGATCTTCCATCGGCCCAAACTGCGTGGTGTTTACGAAAATCGATACCACAACCACATCGCATGCAGCCTTCGCCGCCCGCACCAGGGACAAATGCCCTTCATGCAGCGCCCCCATCGTGGGCACAAATCCCAAGCGTTTTCCGCCATGCCGAGCTGCGCGGCACGCCGCTCGCATGTCTTCGATGGTCTTGCAGATTTTCATTTGACTTGGGTTTATCAGGAGGAAGGAATCCAATTAATCGCGACGTGCGCGCTCTGCAATTCGCCGGCAACAATTCCGCGGTTGCGCCGCAGCGCAATCTTATCCTGCTCCGAGCTGGTTGCCTTGGCGTCGACCAGAACTGCAACCGCACGCCCGTAAGGCCAAGCCGCTACGGGTAACTGAGCCAGAGCCTTCAAAACCTCTTGCGGCTTCACAATCTTTTCTTCATTCGCCGTCACGTCCGTTAATAGTCCAACTTCTTCCGGACGCACCACCAGATAGGGATTGCTCCAGTGTTTGCTTTGCTGCAAGGCAGGAAATTTCGCCGGATCGGCGGGAGCCACCGCCTGCAACTCAGAAACAGCGTCCAGCGCGGGCGCGACTTTTTGCCGCGAACATCCAGTCAACAAAAAACAAATAATCGACCCGCCGACCCAAGCCAGTTTCCATCGACCACCGAGTGCCGAAAAACTCACCGCACCACCATGGGAACGTCTGTTTTCACCGCCCAAATCAACGCCACAATCCAGCCAATCACGGTCCAACCCAGAAGAATGTTCAACAGCAGAATTCCCGCAATATCCCGCTTGCTCCGCGCCAGAGCAATGATCGAGGGCAGAAAATACATCACAAATCCAAAGCCAAAAAACGGTAGAAAAAAACCTGGTAGAAGATGCATCATAACTGCCTCCTTCACTAACCTAAGCCTAGCACCGCCGGTCCCCGGATTAAAGTCCGGATGCCCCTTGTCCGTGTATCCCGCGTAAATCCGTGGCCAAAGTTCCCAAAATTCCTAGCGCTGCATCGCTCTCTTGCGCGCCAGCACCGTATCCAACCCCGCCTTCGTCTCCTTCGGCAAATGGTACGACTCCTCGTCGGACGGGTATTGCTCGGACTTCACATCCGCGCGAAACCCTTGCACCGCCTGTCTGATCAGCGCGGCCGCGTCGCCATACTGCCGCACAAACTTCGCCGGCGGCGCAAACGTCAGATTCATCAAATCGTGGAACACCAGCACCTGCCCGTCGCAGTCCGGACCTGCTCCAATCCCAATTGTCGGAGTTCCCACCTCCGCGGTAATCATCGCGGCCACTTCCCGGGGAATTCCTTCCAGCACAATGCACGCCACTCCCGCGCGGTCCAGGGCCACGGCATCTCGCATCAATTGCTCAATGCCACTCAAGTTCTTGCCCTGCACCTTATACCCGCCCATCACGTTCACCGACTGCGGCGTCAGGCCAATGTGCCCGGCCACAGGAATTTCCGCGTCGATAATGCGCCGGATCAAATCCGCGCGCTTTTCTCCGCCCTCGATCTTCACCACCTCCGCGCCGCCTTCCTTCACAAAGCGCGTGGCATTGCTCAACGCACTTTCGGCGTTGACGTGATAAGACCCGTAAGGCATGTCCGCCAGCAGCAGCGCACTCTTCACGCCCCGCCGCACCGCCTTCACGTGATGCAACATCTCATCTACCGTGACTGACAGCGTATTCTCATACCCCAGCATTGCCTGGGCCAGAGAATCGCCCACCAGAATCATTTCGATTCCAGCCTCGTCTACAAGACGCGCCGTCGCGTAATCATAGGCCGTTAAACAAGTGATACGTTCATGTCGGAGTTTTTGTTCCCGCAGAGACGCGGTTGTGACTTTGCGGCGGAGATCGTCAGACTGACGCCCGCCAATTGGCGTGATGCTCATCCTGTCCTCCAGTGCCCCTCCGCCGTGGCGGATAGAACCTGTTCAGCATCTTCGTGGATGCTGAAGATATTCTACAGCCGGGAACGAACTTTGGCGAGCGCGGAATTGCCTTCCTAACGCTTCCGCCCAGCATTGGCCCGCAACCATGCCGTAAAGGAATGCTCATCGAGTGTTCGCGCCGCAAGACCCATTACTGCTTGTGTTGCGTCCGCCTCACCCGCCCTAAAATCGAAACCGTTAAGTTCAAGAAAGAGTACACCGATCACAAAACCAGCCCGCTTATTACCATCGATAAAGGGATGATTGCGGACGATGCCTGCCGTATATAAAGCGGCCATTTCAATTATGTCCGGAGAATTGGCATAAGCATGGTGCTGCCGTGGCCGGGCCAGGGCCGATTCCAGAAGCCCTTCGTCGCGGACTCCCGCCGCTCCGCCGTGCAAAGCCAAGAGCCGGTCATGGATTGCGAGCACCTCATGCATCTCAATCCAGACCGGCTCTTTCTTCTTCGCGGCCACTCTATTTCGCCAGCGAGTGCAGCGTGTTGCGATAGCGGCCCATAATCTGTTCCGCCTTCTCCATCTTCTTCTGGAAAGCCGGATCGTAAGGCGTGATCCGGTAATCCCCGTGACCCGCCTCAATCAAAAACACTTTCTCCCCCTCGCCCGTTCGCAATCGCTGAATCACTTCCTTGGGCAGCACCACGCCGAGCGAGTTGCCAAACTTGCGCACCTTCACAGGAACCATGCCGCCTCCTAAATGTTATTACAATTGTAATAACCCGAAGGGATAAACACAAGCCAATTCCATCTGCCAATGACTAGCTATCAACGACTATCCACGCCATCCTACGCCCCCGCCCCATCCTGCCCACCCAGCGGCAGGAAGTATTGCGTCCCCTTGATCGGCTCCGTCACCTTGCGCAACAACTCCTGCAAATCCTCATTGCGATCCACAAAATCGATGTCCGACGTATTCACAATCAGCAGGTCGGATGACGTGTAATGAAAAAAGAAGTGTTCGTATGCTTTCACCACTTCTTCCAGATATTCATCGCTCACTGCCCGTTCGCCCGGCGCATTTTTTTTCTTCAGCCGTTTCTTCAATACCTCCGGCGTCGCCTGCAAATAAATCACGAGATCCGGCGTAGGCAGCTTATTTCGAAAATGGTTGTAATACCGATTATAAGTTTCGAGTTCCTGATCGGTCAGATTCAGGCAGGCGAACAGCTTATCTTTTTCGATGATGTAATCCGCCACCACCGTCTTCTGCGATCCGCCGCCCAAATCGAGCGCCTGTAACTGTTCAAACCGCCCTACTAGGAACGCAAACTGCGCCTGGAACGCCGCTCCCCGCTCGCCTTCGTAAAACGAGCCTAGAAAAGGATTGGTCTCGGGTTCGATCACCCGCTGCGCATTCAGACGCTCCGCCAGAATGCGCGCCAGCGTGCTCTTCCCCACCCGGATCGGCCCTTCCACGGCAATGTAACGCGGCAGTTCGAAAAGATTCGCCATAATTTCGCAACACGTCCCGCAATTATTTCGGAATTGGCAGAATATCCCGGATAGCGCCGACTGGCAATTGCGCGAAGAGTTAACAGAGGAAATTGGACGATTCAGCGGTTTGAGATCCCGCGATTTGAAACCCTACGGCGACATTCCAGCCGCTCACTGGGCCGATCCCTCACTCAATGAAATACAATCCCGACATGCTCGCCCTCGCCCTCACCAGCGCCGCATCCCTCACGGCGGCCGCCACTGCGGGCTACCAGTCCATGGCTCCCACCGGACAATGGTTCGGCAAAACTTTCACCGGACTTCCGCCCGGCTCCCGCCAAATCGCGCTCACCTACGATGACGGCCCCAATGATCCTCACACCCTCCGCCTGCTCGAAGTCCTCGCCAAGCACGGTGTGCCTGCAACTTTTTTTGTCATCGGAAAATATGTTCGGCAGCGCCCCGATCTCGCCCGCAGAATCGTCGCCGCCGGGCATATCGTCGGCAATCACACTTTCACCCACCCATTTCTAACTTTTCAGAGTGCTGAGGAAATCTGTCGCCAACTGACGCAATGCCGCTCCGCCTTGGAAGAGGCTGTCGGCGCTCACTCCAATCTTTTCCGCCCACCTTTCGGCGCGCGCCGGCCCGCCGTTCTGCACATCGCCCGCTCGTTCGGCCTCGAACCCGTCATGTGGAACGTGACCGGCTACGACTGGAACGCCCCGCCCGCCGCGGTAATCGAGCGGAAAGTGTCAAAACAGATTCGCGGCGGCGATGTAATCCTGCTGCACGATGGCGGACACAAGCAGATGGGCGCGGACCGCGCGCAGACGGTAATCGCTACGGATCGGCTGATTACGCGTTACAAGTCTGAAGGATTTGAATTCGTGACGATTCCGCAAATGATGGTCGAGCCTGTAACCCGCCGTCAGCCATCAAAAAATAGGTCGTATTAGGTTTGCTCTGTGTCTCCGTATCTCCGTGGTGAAATCGCTCTTATCCCTTCACCGCCGCGAACGCGTCCTTCGCCGCCGCCACTGTCTGCTGCACATCCTCACTCGTATGGGTCGCGCCCAGAAATGCCGCCTCATATTGCGACGGCGGTAAATATACGCCCGCATCCAGCATCGCGCGAAAGAACTTCCCGAATGCCGCCGTATCCGACTTCGACGCCGACTCCCAATCCGTTACCGGACCTGACGTAAAGAACCACGTGAACATCGACCCCACGCGGTTGTAGCATAAAGCCACGCCCGCATCTTCCGCCGCTGCGGCCACGGCCTCCACCAGCTCCCGGCTCAACTTGTCGATCCGCGGATAAATCTCCTGCTTGTGCTCCCGCAAATGTTTCAGCATCGCGCATCCCGCCGCCATCGCAAGCGGGTTCCCAGACAAAGTTCCCGCCTGGTACATCGGTCCCAGCGGCGCCACGAGATTCATAATCTCGCTCGGCCCGCCGTACGCCCCCACCGGCAACCCACCGCCGATGATTTTCCCCATCGTGGTCAAATCCGGACGAATGTTGTAAAGCTCCTGCGCTCCGCCGAAAGCCACGCGAAATCCCGTCATCACTTCATCAAAAATCAGAACCGATTTTTCCCGTTCCGTAATCAACCGCAAGGCTACCAAATAATCGTCCGCTGCCGGAACACATCCCATATTTCCAACCACCGGCTCCACAATCACACATGCGATCTGATGCTTGAATTTCTGGAACGCGTACTCCACCGCCTTAATGTCGTTGAACGGCAAGGCCAGCGTGAATTGCGTGAACTCCTCCGGGACCCCCGCCGATCCTGGGATTCCCAGCGTCGCCACTCCCGAGCCCGCCTTCACCAGCAGCGCATCCGAGTGCCCGTGATAGCACCCTTCAAATTTCACAATATATTTGCGCTTGGTATAAGCCCGCGCCAATCGAATCGCGGACATCGTCGCTTCCGTTCCCGAACTCACGAAGCGAATTTTCTGCACGTGCGGAAATGCCGAGATCACCAACTCCGCTAAATCAGCCTCCGCTGGTGTCGATGCCCCGAAGCTCGTCCCATTGCACGCCGCTCCCACAATCGCATCCAGCACATCCGGCGCAGCATGACCCAGAATCAGCGGCCCCCACGATCCCACGTAATCGATGAACTCATTTTCATCCGCATCCCAAATCCGCGGACCCTTGCCCCGCACAATAAATGGAGGATCTCCGCCCACCGAACCAAACGCCCGCACCGGCGAGTTCACTCCTCCGGGGATCATGCTCTCCGCACGCTGCTGCAAACGGCGCGACTGCTCGACTTTACGAGACGTTGTGGACGGCATCATGGCTCCCACAAAAACTGACGATATTAACCAGCGCGACCGACTACTATACCAGCCTCACTCTCACCGAATTAACCAGATATTCATCGCACTGCCATCATTTTGCAACATCGCCGGGGTAACCTCAGGTCATCAAATCGCCCTTCTAACCGGGAGGGTTCTTAAAGGATGGCTCCGGGGGCTCCGGGCCGTCCTTTTTTTCATACTCTTTCAACCCGCTTTGAACCTCGCAATTTTCGCTCACCAAAATCTACAAAACCTAATCTTGACTCCCAAATTTATCCGACGATCTTATAGGGCCGCATCATTTCATTATCTTCGTGCTCGAGAACGTGGCAGTGCCATACGTAGCGGAACTCTTCTCCGGGTCTGGCCTCGGACAGACGCCAAGGTAGCGGGGTCATGGTGCATGGGAGGTAACAGCAAAGTAAATTCCATGGGAAAAAATCCACAATTGCGAGATATGAGGCGATAGGAATACGCACTGACACCACCTAGATTTTGCAATTTCCAGCCTGGGTGTGAAGCTGAGGTTAACGATTTTCCACAGGATGCCGAACTCGCTACCGTGATTTCTGTAGGCAGTAACTTAATCAATTCAGCCCGTGTAGAGTGCAATAATTGGTCAGGGCAAGCCTGATTATGCCGACTATTCTCGGGATACCGCTGGATGTGAACTCATCTTACTTGCGTGGACCTGCGGGCGCGCCAGCGAAGATTCGGGAAGCGTTGGGCAGCGATGCCACGAACCAGTGGTCGGAATTGGGCGTAGACACTGGCACGGCAGGGGCGTTTACTGACGCCGGCGATTTGCGGCTGAATAATTCGCGTGAAAAAGCCGGCGACGATTTCGTAGAGATTGAGAGTGCGCTGGACGAATTGCTCAGGAAAGGTGAGCGGCCAATCTTGCTCGGCGGCGACCATTCGATCACTTATCCTATTTTGAAAGCTTTTGCGAAACGGTATGACGATCTGACCATCGTTCATTTCGACGCGCATCCCGATTTGTATGACGAGTTCGAAGGCAGCCGGGTATCCCATGCCTGCCCATTTGCGCGGATCATGGAGGGACGCCTGGCGAAGAGGCTGGTGCAGATCGGAATCCGCACGCTGAACCGGCACCAGCGGGAACAGGCGGAGAAGTTTGGCGTGGAGATGGTGCAGATGCGAGATCTTCCGGCTTACGACCGTGTGAAAATTCGCGGGCCGGTTTATGTTTCGTTCGATGTGGATGTGCTGGACCCGGCGTTTGCGCCAGGCATTTCGCATCGCGAGCCGGGAGGGATGACGGTGCGGGAGGCGATTGCGCATCTTCATGCCATTGAGGGGATGATGGTTGGCGCGGATATTGTTGAGTACAACCCGGAGCAGGATGTGGCGGGGATGACAGCGGTGGTAGCGGCGAAGATTTTGAAGGAAATTTTGGGAAAGATGATTTCGGCATGAGTAGGCATGCGGCCTCAAAGCTGAGCATGCAGGAAACACGAGCAGTGGCAGAAATGCCCCGCGGAGCCTGCAGTGGCGCCGCGTGCAAGGGGTCCTTCGACTGCGGTTGCCGCTTCGCGTTCGCGAAGCTCAACCTTCGCTCAGGATGACACTTTAGGAAGGAGTGGGGTATGCAGAGCAACGGTCTGATGCAGGTTGCGAGTCCGTATTCAGTGGACGAAACCTTGAAGCGTTTGGAATCGATACTGGCGGAGCGCGGGCTGAAGGTGTTTGCGTTGATCGATCACAGCGGCGAGGCGGAAAAAGTTGGAATGAAGATGCGTCGGACCAAGGTGCTGATCTTTGGCAGCCCGAAGGGTGGGACACCATTGATGCTGGCTGCACCCAGCGTGGCGATCGATCTCCCGCTAAAGGC
Source organism: uncultured Acidobacteriaceae bacterium (assembly GCA_963818235.1). Taxonomy (GTDB): domain Bacteria; phylum Acidobacteriota; class Terriglobia; order Terriglobales; family Acidobacteriaceae; genus Sulfotelmatobacter. The sequence continues at coordinate 1,717,985 of CAWFRI010000001.1, read as the reverse complement.
GCTGATTGCCGAGGATGCGCAGGGCAAAGTTTGGGTCAGCTACAACACACCGGAGTATTTGCAGCAGCGCCATGGCATTCCTGACGAGTTGGTAAAGAATATCTCGGGGGTGGGGGCGCTGGTGGCAAAGGCTGTGGAATAATGTGCGGGTGTCTTTATCGGCAAGGCAAACAATTGTGATCGAAAACTCCAACCGGGCACGCGATCATCTCGCCAACGAGCGCACGTTTCTGGCGTGGGTACGGACCAGTGTGGCCATTGTTGTGTTCGGCTTCGCGATTGGGCGATTTGCGGTTGCGATGCGGCAGTTAACCGCGTTTCAAGGGCATGAATCCAGGGCTACCGGGTTCTCGGTGTGGATGGGAACGATTTCGATTCTTGCGGGCGTTGTGATGGTGGTTGCGGGACTGCTGCGCTATCGCAAAACGCGGGCGCAGTTGGAAGAAGGAAAATTTGAGCCCGCGGGATTTATTGTCGATCTGGTGACGATTTTGACAGTGTTGTTTGGGCTGGCGCTGGCGGGTTATTTGGTTTATGTGGGGAAGACTTTAGGTTAGGTAGTTCTTGAAACACAATGGCCAACGAACAAGAAAAAGAAGCGGCGGCGCGGGCGAGTTTGCGGTTTGTAAAAGATGGTCAGGTAGTCGGCCTCGGCACCGGCTCAACCGCGGCTTATTTTATTCAACTGCTGGGCGAGCAGGTTAAGAAGGGCCTGCGGATTCGCGGCATTCCCAGTTCGGACCGCTCGCGGGAGCAGGCTGCGGAGCTGGGGATTCCGTTGACTACGCTCGATGAATGCCAGCAGATCGATGTCACGGTGGATGGCGCGGACGAGGTCGATCCGCAAATGCGGTTGATTAAAGGTGGTGGCGGAGCGCTGCTGCGGGAAAAGATTGTAGCTTCGGCGACCAAACAGCTAGTGATTGTGGCCGACGCGACGAAGCGGGTGCCGGTGCTGGGAAAGTTTCCGTTGCCGGTGGAAGTGATCAAGTTTGCGCAGGCGCTGATCACGAAGCGGATTGAGGCGTTGGGCGCGAAAGTCGTCCTGCGCAGGAATGCGGATGGCACGCCTTATCTGACGGACGAGAACAATTACATCCTCGATTGCCACTTCGGACAAATCCGCGGTGCGGACGGCCTGGCCAACAAGCTTAGCGACATGCCGGGAGTAGTGGAGCATGGGCTGTTTATTGGGATGGCTAGTGTGGTGCTGGTAGCGAATGGGAGCGAGGTCACCGAGTTGCGGCGGTGATTGTAGCGCCGGCGTCCCGCCGGCTTTTTTGCAGACTCCGGGGTCGCGCTAATTCGTCGGAGTCAAAAGAGCGGCGTGCGTTTCGCCGTTGATGGTGCCGTAGGCCGCAATCTGCCCTGAAGTGTTAATTCCGAAGGCCGCCGTCAGCAACCAGCGTGGATTTGGTGGAATAAGAGTATTTAAGTTTTGCGCTCGGCTTTTGGGTGTCCACAACATGGCAGCGGCCGGAATGTATTGTCCGAAATATCCCACGACCTGATTCGATTCGTTAAGTCCCAAAGCGATACTATTCGGGCCGGTACCCATTGCTTGCATTCGACCACTGGCCGTCCAAAGAGCAGCAACCTGCTGGTAGGTGTTCGGGGGCGCGAAACCGAGACCCGCGATTTCGCCGGATGTGTTGATAGCCAGTGCAACACTATCCGTACCGTCGAAGGAACCGAGGTCTTCCAAGCCTCCAGCTCGTGTCCACCGAAAAGCGTGGTAGGTGATATTGTCAGCTAGATAGGAGTACCCCACTACCTCACCCGATTGACTAATCCCCTGTGCATAGCTCTCCCTTCCACCGAGGTTTCCCAAATCCTGCATGCCCTCAGTGGCGGTCCAGAGAAACGGGTGAAGCGTAATCCCGTCCGCAAGAAAAGAGTCTCCAACGACCTGTCCCGAATCGTTGATACCGTAAGCAAAACTTCCCTTTCCCCCAAGGGTGCCAAGCCCGTGCATTCCACCGTTGCTCGTCCAAATAAAGGCGCGCGCGCCTTCTTCGCCCGGCAAATAGGAGAATCCCACTACTTCCCCAGAATTGTTAATCGCTTCTGCATTGCTCTGCGACGCGGCACCGCCGAGCGTTCCTATATCCCGCATGCCAGTCGTGCTCGTCCAGACGAAAGCGTGCTGAATTCCATTGCTCAAGGTGGCATATCCTGCAACTGCGCCGTCCTCGTTAATACCCTGCGGGATCGCGTAATTCCCGCCGCCCAGCGTACCTAAATCCGTCACCGTATACGACTGTGCTCCCGCCAGCGGCGCGAGAATCAAAGCCAGCGCTGCCCACACACCAAAGTTGATCCTGCTCATAGCGCAATCCTCTCTAAAATCGATTCGCGGTTCGCTAATTCGTGGGAGTCAGGAGGGCTGCGTGCGCGGCACCGTTGATGGTCCCATATGCCGCAATTTGTCCTGACTCATTAATCGCGTAGGCTTCATATAACAACCAGCCGGAATTTGGAGGAATCAGATTATCTAGGAGCTGGCCGTGATTCTCCGACGTCCATAACAGGGCCCGCGCACAGTATAGTGAGCACCCTACGAGCTCTCCAGAACCACTGACCGCGTTAATGGAACTGTCTGATCCAAGTTCCAAGGAATGCCAGCCTCCGCTCTCCGTCCAAAATGCGGCTTCGTCATCTCCCCTTTTTGAGGTATTTGAGACCCCGAATATTTCGCCGGACTCGTTTACGGCAAATGCCAAGCTGTCCGCTCCGCCACTCAGAACGCCGAGGTCTTGCAACCCGCCAGTCTCTGTCCAGCGGAACCCGTGAACCGTAAGCTCGTTCGGCGTCGTGTAGGAGTACCCTACAACTTCACCAACGGCGTTGATCGCGTTTGCGCAACTGGAGCCGCCCAAACTTCCAAGGTCCCGTACACCGTCTGCCTCCGTCCATAAGAAGGCGTGCCTATCTAGTTCGCCGTTCGGAGAAAATTCGCCAACTACTTCGCCGCTGTCATTGATCGCCAGGGCCCAACTGTCCCCCGAGGACGACACGAGTGCCTGCATTCCGCCGCTCGCAGTCCATGTAAAGGCATGGCTTGCATCGGTGGAAGAGGAGTAACCGACAACTTCGCCGGTGTCATTGATGCCGTTTGCGATACTTGTGCTATCGCCCGCTAAGGTTCCCAAGTCTTGCATGCCGCCTGTCGGTGTCCAAAGAAACGCATGCCGATTGTTACTCCCTTGCGGTTCCGAGAAACCAACCACAGCACCTTCATTGTTCATCGCGTAGGGGACGCTAAGGCTATCGCCCGGTAGGGCTCCCAAGTCAATAATTGTGTACGACTGCGCTCCCGCCAGCGGCGCGAGAATCAAAGTCATCGCTGCCCACACACCAAAGCTGATCCTGCTCATAGTGCAATCCTCTGTGAAGCCGATTCGGACGACGGTAAACATGCTGCGCGTGTGCTGGGCGCTCGTCAAGATGAAGGTTCTTGCATATTGACGTTTCCCCAACAGGACCGCAACCTCAGCGGCTAAAGCCGGTTCTGAAGAGAAGGCCTCTTTTCGCAGCGGTGAACCGCTGCGCCCCCCAAAACCAACTGCGTCGGAATATAGTGTCAGGATGGTGGCAGGGCCACAATCACAAGGCTGGGACCAACCTTCGCGGAGGCGAGCAGCGCGGTACCGCGTGCAGGCGCCGGTGGATGTGACGGTGCTGCGGTCGGGGGTTCCGGATTCGGTGCCGGGGCGCTCGGTGAATCTGGGGCCGGGTGGAGTGGCGGCGATGATGGCGGCGGAGTTGTTGCCGGGAGAAGTGGTGGGAGTGGAGATCCGTTTGCCACAGGCGGGGGATGCGTTGCGGGCGCGGGCGCGGGTAAGGCATCACGACAAGTTACGCTGCGGAATGGAGTTTGTGGGGCTGACGGCGGCGCAGGACGCGGCCATACGGAGCTGGACGGAAGAAACCAGAGCGGAGCCTGAGGCGAGCGTGAGAGGTAAGGTTCCGGCAGAAGTCCCGACAGCGGAGACAAAGGGGTCGCGGCCAGAAGCAAAAAATTCGGAGATAAAGGTTGAGAAAGTAAAAGGCTCGGATGGCGGAGGGCCGGGAGGCGGGCGAACTCGTGGATTCAGCCTGGGGCGGGGATGGATTTTTCTTCTGCTCTCGGTCGCGATCCTGTTGGCGGTTTTATGGTGGCGGTGGAGAAGCGGATGGGAAGATCTGGAATCCGGGCTGCGAAAAAACGATGTGACGGCTCAGCCGCAAGCGCACGTTGCCGCCGACGTGATGGAGAAGCTGGTAACGCATCGGGTCGATCCTGAGTATCCGGCGGCGGCGCGGCCGGGCAAGCTGCGAGGAGTAATCGTGCTCGATGTCATTGTGGGACGGGATGGGACGGTGATGGACGAGCATGCGTTGAATGGTCCCGAAATACTGGCGCAGGCCGCGATGGATGCGATGCGCTGGTGGCGATTTAAACCGTACCGGGTTGATGGGCAAGCAGTAGTGGTGGAGACCACGGTAGCGGTAGAGTTCAAGCCGTAGATAGGGATCCAGCTTCCAGGTCGCCGTTCAGTTTCGGCGTTTCCGCAGGGAGCTTAGAACGACGATGCCGCTGACTCCGAAAGATATGACCGAAGCGAGAGCGGCAATCAGCATTACAGCAGGGTTGAAGTGAAACGAGTCAGCGAAGACCGCAACCAGCGCGAGAACCACCCCCAACAGGTTCAGCCAAAGAGGCCCTCGGCTGGAAGAGGCAAGATCCGGACGCAAGCGAATTTGCAAGAGCAATGCGGCGAGGCCAATGGCCGCGACCACGACTAATGCCAACGGGCTGAGGAACGCTCCGCGGTTGGTGTAGATCACGACCAAGGCAAGAGCGACGAGCAGCAGCCCGGCGGCCACGATAGTCAGGCCGCGAGGCCGGGGAGCAGGGGCGGGATTGGGCGCGGGAACGGGCACGAATAGTGTCCTCAGATTTATACAGGCACAGGGATGGGTTTTCAAATCTCAGCATGGTTTTTTCGAATAAGTTCAGGTCGAAAGCCGCATCTACCTAGGGTTTAGGAGATGAGCCGCCGGCAAGCCACTGCGCCCCTCGAGGGTCACTGTGATGGACAGCGTAAAGCACCAGTTCAACCCGGGAAGATATACCCAATTTGTCGAAGATGCGGAACAGATATTTCTTGACCGTATGCTCGCTGAGGTTGAGTTCGCGGGCTGTATCCCGATTGCTGAGCCCTTCGGCGACGAGTGCCACTACCTGTTCTTCCCGTGCGGTGAGGAGCTGGCCGCCCTTGATGTTGATTACCCGCAATGAGGGGGCTTCCGCAATGGAGTCGAGCAAAAAGTTCAGCTGCTCGGTATTGGCCCAAACCTGACCTTCGGCGACTCGCTGAATGCACCGGCAAAGCAAACGGAAGTGAGTGTCTGTGAGGCAGAAAACTCCGCGCACGCCGGAGCGGAAGGCGCTGACGACCAGATCGCGGTCATAGGATTCCGCCAAGAGAACTTTGGCGACAGCCGGATAGGAAAAATGGATGTGACGCATAGCCGCCATCTGACTGGCGACCTCGACGGAACGATTCAGAGAGAAAATTACCACCTTTACCGACGTGCAGGCGACAGCCTTGAGGATCGCGTCTACATCGACTGCGCAGGTGGAGATACAGAATTCGGAGCGGCGGCGCAGGGCGCTGGTCAGGAGATGAGATTGCATACGGTTGGAGTCCGCGATCAGAACGGGGATTGTGGCCGGACACCCAACCGGGTACAAACTCATGAAAGTTAGCTCCTAAACAGAACGGACTTTGTACGACGGGTTTGATCTTAGGGGCGAGTTGTCCGGCACTCAAGGTCACAGGTCACAAAATTAGAGATCGACTCTCAATTCGGGAAGAGGGATTGTTGCACTGTGGAAAAGGTCAGGTTTTTCGAAGCTCCAGGAAGTTGTTTTCAAAAAGTTCGATTCGCAAGGCGGGGAAACCTCAGGTATTTGAATTACTCAAATTTATTGATACCCCGGGGCTTTCTGCGATGCTGTGATTCAGCGAACATGCAAGTCTACTTTTGTGGGTAGCCCATAAGGGCAATAGACTTGCGGTCTTGTTAAATCAGCTGAATGGATAAAGATCCGCACCCAGCCCAGCGCTCCGAACTTTTGCAATGAAATGCACGATGTCCACGACGGTAGACAACACTTCCTGCGTCTTGCCCCGAAACCTGCCTGAAGATACGGTGCTGACGGGGAGCAATCGAAGCTGAACAATCAGCGGGAATCTGCATTTAGCCCTTCGTTACCGCAATGACACAAAGCAACCTATTGACGAAACTTCCGTTCGTGGTACTTCTCATCGTGCAACTTTGCGTGGCTGTGTCCGCCCAGGAGGAAATCAAGCAGCGGGACCTGGGAACGAATATAGAGTCTTCGCCGATTGGCCAAACCGGGGCCGTGACGGGGAGCGCGGGAAAAACGGCTGCAAAACCGGAACAAACGGATGGCGCGGGAAACCTTCTGCTTGGAGGGCGCCATCCGCTGTACCGGCTGAACCGGAGCGACGTGGTAACGCTGAGTTTCACACTCTCGCCAGAATTCGATCAGATACTGACGGTGCAGCCGGATGGATATGTCTTCCTCAAGGACGCCGGGGCGGTACTGGCGTACGGACTGACGCTCGAGGAATTTCGCCTGGCCGTGCGAAAGGCATACACAGGATATCTTCACGACCCGCAGGTGGCCGTGGCTCTCAAGGAGTTCGAACATCCCTACTTTGTGGCTGGCGGGGAGGTGGGACATCCCGGAAAGTACGAATTGCGCACAGACACCTCGATTATCGAAGCCGTGCAAATTGCCGGCGGATTTACGCATGAGGCGAAGCATTCGCAGGTAGTGCTGTTTCGCCACGTCAATGATGATCTGGTGGAGGCGCGCATCTTCGACATAAAGAAAATGCTGAAAGAAAAGAGTTTGAGCGAAGTTCCCAGTCTGCGGCCGGGAGATCTGGTATTTGTTCCGCAGAATGCAATTTCAAAGATAGAGCGTTTTTTGAGCAAACCCGACTTGAGCATGTACGTGAGTACTACGCAGTTTTGAGTTGGATACGTCGATTCTTATGTCCGAAGAAGATCGAACTTACCGGGGAAAGGATTCGCCGGCACCGACGGTGCGGGAGCTGGCGATGGTTCTATTCCGGCAGCGAACCGCCTTTCTTGGCGTCTTCGGTTTCGTCTTTGTTCTAGCGGTAATTTACGCGTTCGCGGGCGCCAGCTACCGGGCGCACTTGCGGGTATTGGTACGCCGAGGACGGTCCGATCCTCCGGTGACGGGCCAGCAGAATGCTCCCCCAGATTTTTCGCGCGTAGAAGTAACCGAAGAGGAATTGAATTCAGAGGTCGAGTTGCTGAAAGACGACGATGTATTGCGGCGGGTCGTAGAAGCCAATAATTTAGCGGCGCACGACTGGTTGCGGTGGCTGCGGCCGCATGAGGAGCCGGCGGCTCGAGTGGAGCGGGCGGCAAAGCGGCTGGGAAATCGCTTGAACGTGGAGTCGATCAAGAAGACCAACTTGATTGCCGTGAGCTATGACGCGTCTGATCCGCAACTGGCGGCGCAAGTGTTGCAATCGCTCTCCAGCATGTATCTGGAAAAACACATGCAGGTACATCGACCGGCCGGGCAATTTCATTTTTTCGATCAACAGACCGCAGAGTCACGGCAGCAACTGGAAGAGGCAAAGAGGAAGCTACTGGCATTTACAAAAAGCCACGGCGTGGTCGTCGCGGCGCAGCAGCGAGATCTGTTATTGCAGCGACTGGATGCCGCAGCGGGACTCTATGGGCAGACGGAATTACAAATATCGGAGACGAAGCATCGCATCCGGGAACTCGAGTCGGAGATGGAGAAGTTGCCGCAGCGGGCCACCACACAAGTGCGGACGGCGGATAATCCGGAGTTGCTGCGGGCTTTGAAGGCGAGCTTGCTGGATTTGCAGTTGAGGAGGATCCAGCTACTGACGAAGTTCGAACCGAGTCACCGGCTTGTACAAGAAGTAGAGCAGCAGATCCAGCAAGCCGAATCCGCGATCGCAGCCGAGAGCTTAAATCCCTTGCGCGATGAAACGACTGACAAGGATGTCGATTACGAATGGGCGAAGGCAGAAGCGGAAAAGGCCCGGGTGGACATGAAAGGGCTACGAGCCCGAGAAGTTACAGCGGACACGCAATTAACTGAATACCGCAGCCAAGCCAGGAAACTCGGGGAGGATGCCATCACCCAAGACGATCTTACGAGTAGTGAAAAGGCTGCGGAGGAAAACTATCTGCTCTATGTAAAGAAACGCGAAGAGGCACGGATGGGCGATGCGTTGGATGAAGACGGCATCGTGAATGTAGCGATCGCCGAGCAACCAGTGGTGCCGGCGCTGCCAGTGTGGCCGGCCGCAGCTGTAGTGCTAGCCGGTTTTGTAACCGCCGTGACTTCGGGTGCTGGAGCGGCCTTCGCATTGGACTATCTAGACCCGGCACTGCGCACACCGGAGGAGGTACTTACATGTCTGGATATACCAGTATTGGCCTCGCTGCCGGCAACAGCCGGGCGAAAGTTGTCAGCGTGAAGGAGATGAAATGAGTGCGAATGCCAATGTATTGCGGAGAGCCGAGGTGATTGGGTCATCCACGCGGGAAGTGGCTCTGCCACCGGGCGCCGCCGCTCGCGCAAGTAATCTTTGGAATCCAGAAGATTTCGCCCGCGAGCAGATTCGGGGCCTAGTACGACAAGTGTTTTTCGCCAACGGCAATCGGGCGGTAAAGCAGGTTGTATTCAGCGCGGCGGATCCGGACGTAGAGATATCGAATATCTGCGAGCAGGTGGCGTACGCTCTGGCCCGTGAAACACACGCCGATGTTGCCTTCTTAGACAGCAGCCAAGAGGTTGTAAATCGCCCTTATGCTTCTGATCATTACTCTGGAGGCACTTCGATCAAATCCCTGGCGACTCAGTTAGCGATCAATCTGTGGCGGGTACAAAGAGTTGGGCTGGGTGAATGTGCGGACGGGCCGGGTGCAATGCACTGGCTTCCTTGCCTGGCGGCGCTGCGAAATGAGTTCGGATATGTGGTGATTCAGGGTACGGCGGCTGGAATATCGAGCGAAGCGGCATCGCTGGGACAAATGACGGACGGAATCGTTCTTGTGCTCGGTGCTCGTAAGACCCGCCAAGCGACGGCCTTAAAGATCAAAGAGACATTGCAAGCAGCGCAGTGCCGCATCCTGGGAACGGTCCTCACGGAGCGAACATTCCCAATCCCGCAGCGCATTTATCACTGGATTTAGACAATGCCGGAAGGAAGGGACCGCCGCGGCCTTCGTTTTGAAGGTTGTGCAAATGAGGAGAATTGCTTGTGGGACTCAATGGGCGGTAGCTATGGCACAGGAGTGGCCGACGATCCTCGTGGAAAAATCACGTGGCCGCAACCGGTTGCAGACGGTGTTTTGCCGCAATGGTTCGCGGTGGAAACCAAACATCGATTCGAGAAGAAAGTCGCCGCCCAGCTTGATCGCGGGGGTTTTAAAGTCTTCGTCCCGCTGTTGACCGAACATCATAAGTGGAGCGACCGGCAGAAAGCAGTAACGGTCCCTCTTTTTCCCGGATATGCGTTCGTGCAAATTGATCCGGTTCGAAGTTCATGGCAAACCGTTTTGCGAACCGCCGGGCTGATCCGATTCGTTAATTTTGGGGGGAGCGTGGTTGCCATACCTCCAAAGCAGATTGAGGATTTGCAGTTGCTGCTGCAACAGAAGGGACCTTTCTTACTTCATCCATTCCTACATATCGGACAACGGGTTCGAATACGCGGAGGTTCTCTGAGCGGTTTGGAAGGGATACTGGTGCAGCAGGAAAAGAAAAAACTGGTGATATCGATTCAATCGATACAGCGCTCGCTTGCAATTGAAATCGAAGGGTATGAACTGGAATTGGCCTGAAGTGTCCTCTCTTTCTTTAGTTCCAAGACAGCAGGAAACCGCGGGAGCAAAATGGCCGGTGCGGCTGACCTCAGAAGCTGCCGAATTGGCTTGCAAAACCTCGGCGGGAGCTTTGCATCTGGCACTTCGTCCGCTGCAAGGGATGATAGCCATGCCCACCGCGTTAATGCTGGTGGCGCTGACCGCCATGTTGCTGCGCCATCCTGATGTTCCTTTTTATGAGATCGACCGGGTTGCGTTCGCGCTTTTGGTGATCAGCGTTGTGGGCGGAGCGTTCGTTACAAAACGGCGCTTGTGGATTGTTGAGCGTGCCACGTGGCCGATGGCCGGATTGGCATTCCTGGCGGTCGCGAGCGTGATCGGGGAGCCATTCGATAATCGGACGTGGTCGCTGCTGGCGGCGAAGTTTATTGTGCCGTACGCGCTCTTTCATCTGTCGGCGCTCGTATTTCGCGAGGAGCGACAGTTGGAACTCTTCGAAAGCTTTGCTCTGATTGTGCTGGCGTATCTTTGTTTTACTTCGATCGCTTTCATGGTGGGGGCGAAGTCGCTTATATTTCCGCGCTTCATCCTGGATGAGAGCCTGGGATATCACGCCGACCGGGCGCGGGGACCGTTGCTCCAAGCGGTGGCGAACGGAGTTTCGTTGAACTTGCTCGGACTGTTGGCGATACACGCGATTCTACGAAAAAAAATACAGGGGCTGAAAGCCGCCGCACTGCTGGCTTCCCTGCCGTTGGCAATTCTGTCGACGATGACGCGCGCGGTTTGGCTTTCATTTGTGGTTAGCGTAGGAGTTCTGATTGTTCGCTCGCACAATCGACGGCTACGGCAAGTTTCGCTGGCCGTGGCAATAATGGGAGCCTTGACCATTTTCATTACATTGAGTGTCGATGGGCAGCGCCGCGCCTTGATCGATCGGCTACAGGAATCGGGGCCTGTGGATTTTCGCCAAGCCGTGTACACGGGCGGATGGGAAATGTTTCTGGAGAAACCGCTTACTGGGTGGGGGGTAAATCAAATGCCCACCGAGTTAGCCCGGCATGTTAGCGGTTACAGCGAGAAAGAACTATATCCGCATAATACTTACCTTGAGTTGCTGGTGGAACATGGTGTTCTGGGATTGGCGCTTTATGTTTGGCTCATGTGGGAACTACTGCGACTGGGACGCGCGCTGGTTCCACGAGAAGACAATTCCGGGTTTCTCAATCGCCAATTTCACGCCATGTGGCCGGTGTTGCTCGGCGTTTATTTGGTGAATGCATCGGTTGTAGTCATGAATTACCAATTCGTAAACGGACTGCTATTCGTCCTGGCGGGGATGCTGGCGGCTCAGCACCATCGAACGGGTGCAATTAAAAGAACTCTTCGGCAAACCGATGCGAACGAAGTAATAGGCGGTTCTGTGGTTGGCTCCTCGCCTTCAAATTTCCTCTAATTCTTCCAGCGTTATCTCATTCGGTGCTTAAGGTCGCTTATCTCGCGAATCAATTTCCAGCTTCGGTCGAGCCTTATGTGGACGAGGAAATCGCGGAATTGCGCCGACGAGGCGTGAATGTGATTGCGGGAAGCGTGCGGCGACCAAAGTCGGCGCACGACTTGCAATTCACCGAGGATGCGGGAACAGAGGTTATGTATCTCCAGCCGCTGAGAATGCTCGTCCTTCTCCAGGGTCTCGCATTGGCGGTTCGCCGTTGGAGGCGGATTTCAGGCGTGTTGATCCGAGTGTTGGCGAAAGGCAGAGAAAATGCAGCTTTGCGATTAAAGGCATTGGCACATACCTGGCTCGGGGCTTGTTACGCGGTCGTGCTGCAAGGCCGAGGAGTGGATCACATTCACGTGCATCACGGCTATTTCGGCTCGTGGGTCGCCATGGTGGCAGCACATTTATTGGAAATAAATTTTAGCTTGACGCTGCATGGATCGGACTTGTTGCGGCATGGCGTTTATCTCGATATGAAGCTGCAATACTGCCAAGCTTGCGTAACAATTTCCGACTTCAATCGGCGCTTTATTTTGGAACGTTTTCCGGAGATGGATCCTAAGAAAATTGTGGTGTCGCGCCTGGGCGTCGATGCACCGATGGAGAAAAGATTCGTGCGGGAGCTTGCTCTTGAGTCGCGACGATTAAAGCTCCTGGCCGTAGGCCGCTTGCACGAAGTCAAAGATCACGCATTTCTGGTTCGAGCTTGTGCCCGATTGCGCGCCGCTGGAGTCGACTTTCAATGTGCGATCGCCGGAGAAGGACCGGAGCGCGAGCGTCTGGAATGGTTGATCAGCGAGAACGGATTGCAAGAGCGGGTCAGTTTGCTGGGGCATGTGAAAAAACCGGAGATAGATGCGCTTTACAGAGACGCAGCTCTAGTGGTTCTCACCAGCGTAAGCGAGGGGATTCCGCTGGTTTTGATGGAAGCGATGGCGAAGGGGATAATCGTGCTCGCTCCGGCGATCACGGGAATTCCTGAGTTGGTTATTCCCGGCAAGACCGGGTTTCTTTATCAGCCCGGAGACCTGGAAGATTTCGTCCGCAGGATATGTTTTCTGCAATCCGTAATGCGGTGTGGGGATAGTCCTTGGGCGAATCGACTTGACTGGATAAGACATGCGGCGCGGGTACAGGTCATCTTAAATTTTAGCCGTCAGACAAATCTGGGCCGTTTCGGCGACATGTTTCTGAAATTTATCGCACCTCACGATAGGAGTTCCTGGCATGAGAATCCTGTACTGCAACAAATATAACTATCCCTTCAGCGGGACCGAAGCCTACATGTTTGCGGCTATGGATTTGATGAGGTCGAAGGGCCACTCCGTGGCATTGTTTTCGATGGCGGACGGGCGCGGCGAGTCGACTCCCTATGATCACCATTTCATGCCGCACGCGGAATTTAAGAACCAAGAAGGGTGGAGTCACAAAGTTAGGCTGGTGGCTCGAGCGATTTATTCTCTCGAAGCACGACGACGGATTGGGGCGATGATCGCCGACTTTCGACCTGATGTGGCTCACGTGCGGAATATCTACCATCATCTATCGCCGTCGATCTTGTGGGAGTTGAAGAGACGGGGAATTCCGGTGGTGTACCACCTGAACGATTTCAAAGTACTGTGCCCCAGCTACAACCTGGTATCACGTGGAGAGGCTTGCGAGGCTTGCAAAGGCGGCAAGAGCTGGCACCTGTTGAAGGAAAAATGCTATCCGGGCTGGCCTGCACGAATGACTCTGATGGCGGAAGCTTATTTTCACAGGAGCCTGGGTACTTACCGGAAGTGCGTCGATTGTTTTCTGGCCCCCAGTCAGTTTGTGCGCGATAAATTTGTCGAACACGGATGGGATGCGGCGAAGTTCGAGGTTCTTCCTCACTTTCAGCCGGTCTGTCAGGTAAGGGAGCGAGACGCAGGGAACGCACCGATCCTTTATTTCGGGCGATTGTCGAGCGAGAAGGGAGTTGCTGATTTGCTGCGCGCAATGCAGCGGCTGCCCAATATTCAGCTGGTCATTGCGGGAGATGGGCCCGAACGTATAGCACTGGAACAGATGCGCGCGCAGTTGGAACTGGAAAACGTAAAGTTTATTGGCCAAATCGGGGGAGAAGAACTGGAAAGCGCGATCGCCGGCTCGCGTTTCACAGTACTGCCATCACATGCCTATGAAACGCTAGGCAAGACAATCCTTGAATCCTACGCGCATGGGCGGGCCGTGATTGCGTCCGACCTCGGTTCGCGGCGCGAGCTGGTATACGAGGGCAAGACGGGTCTCTTGTACGAAACAGGAGATGTGTCTCAGCTTGCGTCGGCACTGAAATTCCTCAGTTCTCAGCCGGGGCTAGCCGACGAGATGGGACTGGCTGGAAGAGAACTTGTGCGGCTGCGCCATACTCCAGGGGCACATTACGAAAGCCTAGTTGGATTGTATGAGCGACTGGCGGAGGAAAAGGGCCGGCCGGCGCGAGTCGCGACAGCATCGATCAACGAAATCAGTAAACCAGCAAAATTCCCGCAGCGAAGTGCGGTGATTCGTCCTACTGGTGGCAGCGGCTTCATTCCGGTTCAACGGCTATCGCTAGCTCCTCTACTGAACCGCAAAGAAGCGTCGACACCGATGGCAGTGCAGAAACCGGTCCTCAGAGTCGCTTTCATCGGTGGACGTGGAGTGATTTCGAAATACAGTGGTATCGAAGCCTATTACGAAGAGGTTGGAAAACGTTTAGCTGGAATGGGACACGAGGTTACCGCCTATTGCCGGACTTACTTCACCCCTGCTGTGCAGAAGCATAATGGAATCGCCGTAGTGCGATTGCCTACGATCCGGTCCAAGCATCTGGAGACTTTGGTGCACACGTTTGTTAGCACGGTGCATGTGATGCTTCAGCCCTGCGACATTGTGCATTATCACGCGCTGGGCCCGGCATTGTTCTCGTTTATTCCCCGCCTTGTAGGCAAGAAGACTGTGGTTACGGTGCAGGGGCTCGACTGGCAGCGGAAGAAGTGGGGGCGCTTTGCGTCGGCTGTATTGAGACTGGGCGAGCGCGCAGCGGTGAGTTTGCCGAGCGGAACCATCGTCGTCTCGCGAACTTTGCGGCAACATTACTGGAAAAACCACGGAGTGGAAACCTCTTACGTGCCAAACGGCGGATTGCTGCGCGATCGACGTATCCCCGACAAACTTCTTGACTGGGGATTGGAAGCCAACCGTTACATTTTATTTTTGGGGAGATTCTCGCCGGAGAAGGGCTGCCACCTTCTAGTGGAGGCCTATGAGCAACTGGACACGGACGTAAAGTTGGTAATGGCGGGCGCTTCGAGTTATTGCGACGATTACTCCCAGCGACTGCGAGCCCACGTCAGCGAGCGGATCAAGATGCTGGACTGGGTTTCGGGGGCAGGACTCGACGAGTTGTTGACCAACGCGATGTTGTTCGTGCTGCCGTCCGATTTGGAAGGGTTGTCGCTTGCCCTATTGGATGCGATGGGCGCAGGTCTGTGCGTTCTTGCGAGCGATGTCCCGGAAAATCGAGAGGCGATCGAGGACGCAGGCTTTACCTTCCGGCGCGGCGATGTTTCCGATCTCGCCGACCGCTTAAGGTTTTTGCTTGCGAATCCGTCCGTACGGGAGGCCGCGGGAGAAGCTGCCAAGCGACGCATCCGCGAACAGTACCGGTGGACAAATGTTGCGGCAGAAACGGAGCGAGTATATTTCGAAACGATGGGCTGGGAGTGGAGCGAACCCGCTGCCAAGAAACCGAGCGTTGGGGTGGCTCGACCTGTGCCGGGTTCTCGACGAATAGCGGGGTAGCGCACATCAGCGGCTCTGCCGCGTTGATCTGCAGTCATGATTGGGCCGGATCGTTAGCGCATTGTTAAACGCACGCGGTTAAACCGAAGTCACAAGGACGGGATGATTCCCGTCCTTTTTGTTTACAATGATAACTTCGCTTTCGTGGTCTGGGTGATACGACGTAATCCGGCGAATATTGCTTATCATGGAAAACACAATCCTCGTTACCGGCGGAGCCGGGTTCATCGGATCAAACTTTATTTTGCGCTGGATAGAGAAGGATACGGCTTGCGCTGTGAACCTGGACAAGCTGACGTATGCCGGGAATCCTCACAATCTGGCGACGATTGCCCACGAGAAACGATACGAGTTCGTTCATGGTGATATTGCGGACCGGGGGTTGCTGGCCAGCCTGCTCAATGGACGCAAGCCTGGAGCGATTGTGCATTTTGCGGCGGAGAGCCATGTTGACCGCTCGATCAGAGGGCCGGAGGATTTTATCCGTACGAATGTTGACGGTACTTTTGCATTGCTGGAAGAAACACGAGCATATTGGGGAGGTTTGCCGGAGCGCGAAAAAGCGGCGTTTCGTTTCCTGCACGTTTCTACAGATGAGGTCTATGGTTCGCTCGATCCGAATGATCCGCCGTTTTCCGAGACTACGTCGTACGCTCCGAACAGTCCTTATGCGGCGTCCAAGGCAGCGTCGGACCATTTGGTGCGGGCGTACCATCATACTTACGGGCTGCCGACCCTCACTACAAATTGCTCCAACAATTACGGGCGCTTTCAATTTCCGGAAAAATTAATACCGCTCATCATTCTTAACGCGCTTAATGGAAAGCCGCTGCCGGTATATGGCGATGGGCAAAACGTTCGCGACTGGCTTTATGTAGAGGATCACTGCGAGGCCATTGCAGCGGTCTTGCAGCGTGGCCGCGTGGGGCAGACTTATAACATCGGCGGCTGGAACGAGAAGCGGAACATCTCCATCGTGGAGACCATCTGCGACATTGTGGATGAGATGGCCGGCAGCCGTGGAGTTGCGCGCCGCAGCTTGATTACATTTGTAAAGGATCGTCCGGGGCACGACCGGCGCTACGCAATGGATGCAAGCAAGATTGAGCGCGAACTGGGCTGGCGTCCTCGGGAAACATTCGACACGGGAATTCGCAAGACTGTGAAATGGTATTTGGAGAACGAAGAGTGGGTTCGAGATGTTACCAGCGGCGGCTACCGGCAGTGGATTGAGACGCACTACGCTAGCTGAGTCGATCGCGAGAAATCGACAACTCTATGACGCAAGCAGCAGACAGCACCGGTTACAAGGGCATTATTCTGGCTGGCGGGTCGGGTACACGATTGTATCCGGTGACCCATGCCATGGGGAAAAGCCTGCTTCCGGTTTATAACAAACCCATGATCTATTACCCGCTTAGCACGCTTATGCTGGCGGGCATACGAGACATCCTTCTGATTACGACTCCCGACGATGTAGGCAAGTTTCAGGCTTTGCTGGGAGATGGCGGCCAGTTTGGAATTCGATTGCAATACAAGGTGCAACCGAAACCAGAGGGAATTGCGCAGGCGTTTCTGGTCGGCGAGGCGTTTCTGGGCAACAGCGCTTGCGCACTGGTTTTGGGCGACAATATTTTTTATGGACATGACCTGGCGAAAGATTTGCGCGAGGCGGCGAGCAAGAAGCAGGGAGCGCGGGTCTTTGCCTATCCTGTACACGATCCCGAACGATACGGCGTTATAGAGTTCGACAGTTCGGGACGGGCGCTTAGCATCGAAGAAAAACCCCAGCATCCTAAATCGCGCTACGCCGTAACCGGTCTTTATTTTTATGACAATCAGGTGGTAGGGATCGCGAAGTCGCTGAAACCGAGCGCGCGCGGTGAGTTGGAGATTACCGACGTCAACAAGATGTATCTGAAAAATGGCCAGCTCGAAGTGGTGGTGATGGGACGCGGCATGGCGTGGCTGGACACGGGCACGCACGAATCGCTGATGGATGCGTCGCTCTATATTCAGTCTATCGAAAAACGGCAAGGGCTAATGGTGGCTTGCCCGGAAGAGATTGCGTATCGTTCGGGTTACATTAGCGCGGATCGGGTGGAGCAGATCGGCAACTCGATGAAGAACAACAGTTACGGAGCGTACCTGCTGCAACTGCTGCGGGAGAAGGTATTCTGATGAATGCAGTGCAGGCAACTCGGCCCATGGCAGATGCTATCAAAAAACTTCCGACTTCTTTGCCCGGCGTTTTCGCGCTGGAGCCACGTGTATTTGGCGACGAGCGAGGCTTTTTCTTTGAGAGTTATAACCAGCAGGACATGGCGAGCGTGGGAATTTCCGAGATTTTTGTGCAGGATAATCACTCCTGTTCTTCGCGCAACGTTTTGCGAGGCCTGCATTATCAGGTGAAGCATCCGCAAGGAAAACTGGTGCGGGTTGCGGTGGGAGAGATTTTGGATGTAGCCGTGGACCTGCGGCGGAGTTCTGCGACGTTTGGACGCTGGGAGGGAGTGCGGTTGTCGAGTGACAATAAGCGCATGTTGTGGATCCCGGCTGGCCTGGCACACGGGTTCAGAGTGATATCGGAGAAAGCGCACGTTCTTTACAAGGCGACAGATTTCTACGCTCCCGAACATGAGCGCACGCTGGCGTGGAACGATCCTCAACTCAAAATCGAATGGGAACTGGATGGGGAACCAATCGTGTCGGCGAAAGACCAGCGGGGCGTGGCTTTTTCCGCGGCTGAAACCTTCGAATAAATTTCATGCGAGTCACACTCTTTGGCGCATCCGGGCTATTGGGTAAGGCGCTCATGCGTGAGTGGAGTGGAGATGCCGTCACTGGGGTAAGTTCGCGCGATGCGGATATCCGCGATAGCGCACGAGTGCTCGAGGTTGTTCAGAAAACGCAACCGGAGTGGATTGTGTTATCCGCAGCCTACACGGATGTGGATGGATGCGAGAGCAATGCGGAGTTAGCTTTTGCAGTGAACCGCGATGGGGCGGTAAATGTTGCGAGAACGGCCAAGCAAGTTGGAGCACGGCTTTTGTTTCTCAGCTCCGACTATGTCTTCGATGGAAAAAAGACGACGCCATACGAAATCGGCGACTCACGAAATCCGCAGAGCGTGTACGGACGAACCAAGGCGGAAGCCGAGATTAAGATTCTGGAAATGCTGCCAGAGTGCTGCATTGTTCGAACATCGTGGCTGTTCGGAATCGGCGGGAAGTGTTTTCCAGACACTATCTTAAAGCTGGCAGCGAGCCGTAAGGTGCTGGATGTGGTCGATGACCAGCGTGGATCTCCAACATATGTGATCGATCTGGTGCGGGCAGTCGTTGCGTTGTGCCAGAAGCGTGCGAGTGGGATTGTGCACGTGACCAACGCCGGCGATTGCAGTTGGTTTGAGTTCGCCCAGGAGATTGTGCATAGCGCTGGGCTCACCACGACGGTACGGCCAACCAGCAGCGCGCAGATGGCGCGACCGGCGCCACGACCCGCGTACTCGGTATTATCTTCATCTTCGCTGGAGGCTCTGGGAATTGAAATGCCTTCCTGGCAGGACGCGCTCAATCGCTATCTGGAAGAGCGCCGGAGTTGACGCATCGCGCGGAGATTGCCTCGCGTCCGTCCGGGCTGCTACGATTGCGAAGTCCCGCCTGAGGATCTCGTGAAATTAATTCAGAATTATATTAACGGCCGATTCGTGCCCGGACAGCGCGAGTTCGCCGATGTGAATCCGGCGGATGGAACAGTGATCGCCCAGGTTACCGAGGCGAGTGAAGCGCAGGTCGATGAGGCGGTAAACGCCGCTCGGAGAGCATTAGCGGGCGAATGGGGACAGATTGGAATTCGCGAGCGGGCGGCGCGCCTCCATAAAGTCGCGGACGCGATTCAAAAACGCTTCGATGCCTTCGTGCAGGCCGAGGTTGCGGACACGGGAAAGCCGGTCGCATTGGCTTCGAAGCTGGATGTTCCCCGCGCCGCGGCGAACTTCCGCGTCTTTGCCGATCTGGTAAAAATGGCGGGCGTAGAAGCGTTCCAAACTGAAATGCCGGACGGGACGGGCGCACTGAACTACGCGGTGCGGAAGCCACTTGGAGTGGTGGGGATCATCACTCCGTGGAACTTGCCCCTCCTTTTGCTGACGTGGAAAGTTGCTCCTGCGCTGGCTTGTGGAAATGCGGTGGTGGTAAAGCCCTCGGAAGAAACTCCGGCGACAGCCACTCTACTTACCGAAGCGATGGAGGATGCGGGGATTCCGAACGGAGTTTATAACGTGGTGCACGGATTCGGGCCAGCATCGGCAGGGGAGTTTCTGACGAAGCATCCGGACGTGGACGCGGTTACATTCACAGGAGAATCCAGAACCGGAGCGGCCATCATGAAAGCGGTGGCTCCTACAGTAAAGCCGGTTTCGTTCGAATTGGGCGGCAAGAATGCGGCGATCGTATTCGCCGATTGCAATTTTGAAGAAGCTGTCAGCGGGTTATCGGATGCTGTATTTCTGAATACAGGGCAAGTTTGTTTGTGCGCGGAGCGCGTATATGTCGAACGTAAAATTTTCGATCGATTTGTGGATGCGCTGAAACAAAAGGCGGAGAGCTTCCATGCGGGCTGGCCCAGGGATGCTCAGACGAACCTGGGGCCGCTGATTTCAGCGCAACACCGTGAAAAAGTGCTCTCTTATTACCGATTGGCGCAGCAAGAAGGAGCAACAGCAGTAACAGGCGGAGGCGTTCCCACGCTTGGCGATGATCGCGACAACGGGTTTTACGTGCAACCGACCATCTATACTGGACTTCGCGAATCGGCGCGGTGCGTGAAAGAGGAGATTTTTGGGCCGGTATGCCATATTGCACCGTTTGACTCGGAAGAAGCGGCGACCGGAATGGCCAACGATACGAAATACGGATTGGCAGCCTCGATCTGGACTAGCGATTTGAAGCGGGGCCATCGCTTGGCGCAACAAATGAGCGTGGGCATCACGTGGGTGAATTGCTGGTTTCTGCGGGACCTGCGAACTCCTTTCGGGGGAGCGGGACTTTCCGGTATCGGCCGCGAGGGCGGAATGCATTCGCTGAATTTCTATTCCGAGCTGAACAATATCTGCATCAAGCTGTGAATAAGCTTACATGAGTGCGACCGAGAGCAAAGTCGTGGAGGGAAAGGCAACACCGCGCGGCAAGTATCCGCACGTCAAGCGTGCGGGGGATTTTCTTTTTGTCTCCGGAACAAGTTCGCGCCGAGCCGATAATACGATCGCTGGAGCGGAGGTCGATGCAATGGGGACGACGCGGCTCGACATCCGCGAGCAGACGCGCTCGGTCATCCATAATATTCGCGACATTTTGCAGAGTGCTGGTGCACAACTGGATGACATAGTGGAGCTTTCTACTTATCTTGTAAATATGAACGATTTCGGCGGTTACAACGAAGTGTATGGGGAATTCTTTGGGCACGATGGGCCGGCGCGGACGACCGTGGCCGTGCATCAGTTGCCTCATCCGCACCTGCTGATTGAGATCCGAGCGACAGCTTACAAGCGGCAGAAATAGGAGAGACGATGGCGTCGATAAAAAGTTTGAAAGCATTCAATTTTCAGTCATGGATCGAAGAAAACAAAGATAAGCTCAAGCCGCCGGTAGGAAACGCGCAGGTGTGGGAAGACGGCGAGATGATGGTAACGGTAGTGGGCGGACCGAATCAGCGGCGGGATTATCACGACGATCCGACCGAAGAATTTTTTTATCAGCTAAAGGGCAACATTGTTCTGCGCGTAATGGAATCACCGGGAAAACCGCCGCTGGAAATATCGATTAAGGAGGGCGAGATATTCCTCCTACCGAAACATATACGACACTCGCCACAGCGACCCGCGGAAACTATCGGGGTGGTCATTGAAGTGCCGCGTCCAGAGGGATCGCTGGACGCGTTCGAATGGTATTGCCAGAGTTGCCATCAGTTGGTTTACCGCGCGGAAGTGAGACTGAAAAGTATCGTAAAGGATTTGCCGCCGATCTTTGAAAAATTCTATGGCGACGAGAGCCAGCGTAAATGCAAACACTGCGGCGCGATTCATCCCGGCAAATAAACAATGCCAGTCATCGATATACACAATCACTTTTTCCCGATGTCATGGCCCGACCTGGCGGCGCGGTACGGCACGCCGAACTGGCCGTGGATTAAGCATACCGAGCCGGGCAAAGCGGACATCATGGTGGGAGAGCGATTGTTCCGCCATATTTATTCAGCGTGCTGGGATCCCGAAGTTCGACTCCGGGAAATGGATCGCGACGGAGTGGATGTGCAGATCATTTCCGCGACTCCGGTATTGTTCGCCTATGAACGTCCAGTAGAAAATGCAC
Source organism: uncultured Acidobacteriaceae bacterium (assembly GCA_963818235.1). GTDB lineage: Bacteria > Acidobacteriota > Terriglobia > Terriglobales > Acidobacteriaceae > Sulfotelmatobacter. The sequence goes on along the minus strand of CAWFRI010000001.1, from coordinate 1,696,379 downwards.
TGGATTGTGCGCAATTGTTCAACGAAGCGGCGCTTGAACTTTGCAGCGGGGGCAAAGGCAGGTTGAAATCTTTTTGCCAGGTACCGTTGCAGGACATTGACGCCGCTTGCAAGGAACTAACCCGCAGCATGCAGTCCGGGCACCTCGGCGTTCAGATCGGCAACCACGTTGGCAACAAGAATCTGGACGATGCCGGGATTGTAACGTTCCTGCAGCATTGCGCAGACGAAGGCGCAGCAGTGCTGGTGCATCCGTGGGATATGTTTGCACCCGAACGGATGCCGAACTACATGATGCCATGGACGGTGGGAATGCCAGCGGAAACCCAGCTATCCGTTGTGGCGCTGATCTTGAGTGGAGCATTTGACCGGTTGCCGAATACGCTTCGCATTTGTTTTGCGCACGGCGGCGGGAGTTTCGCGTTCCTGCTGGGAAGATTGGATAATGCATGGCACCACCAGCCCGTAGCACGCGGCGCTTGCCAACACCCGCCTAGTTATTATCTTGACCGCTTCTACACGGACTCCGCTGTGTTCGATCAGCGGGCGCTGCAATTCCTGGTGGGAACGATGGGCGCGGATCGCGTGATGCTGGGATCGGACTATCCTTTTCCTCTCGGCGAGGAGCGCGTCGGGGCGTTGATCCGACAAAGTAGTTTGCCGCAACTCACGAAAGCTAAACTGCTAAGCGGCAATGCGGAGCGTTTTCTGAATATCGGCTTACACGAGTCCGAAAAAGGTTCGCCAGACGGCGATACTTTGCCGATCGTGCCAGAACCGCAACAACTTACTTACAGCTCGTACTTGAAAGTTCCAGAGTTGCTCGAGTTACAACGGCCGCAGTCTTCACCAGAGCATCACGATGAGTTGTTGTTTATTCTTGTGCACCAGACCTACGAATTGTGGTTCAAGGAATTGCTGCATGATCTGGATGCGGTCGTAGCAAACCTGCGTAAGGCGGGAGAGAAACCAGCGTCTCATGACGAAGTTTACGAGGCAGCGCGGCTTCTGCGCCGGTGTACGGAGATCACGCGGGTATTGGTGGAGCAATTCACGATTCTGGAGACAATGTTGCCGACGCATTTCCTGGCGTTCCGAGGATTGCTTGAGCCGGCCAGCGGATTCCAGTCGGAACAATTTCGCGAGATCGAATTTCTTTGCGGGCTGAAGGACGAAAAAATGCTGCGCTATCACAAGCCCACGCCGGAGGCGCATGCCAGCCTGAAGAGGCGACTGGAGGAGCCTTCGCTGCGCGATGTATTTTTCGGAGCGTTGCAAGCGATGGGAAAACTTTCGCCGCCGAGTGAGGGCGAGAGCGAGAAGGAGCGATTCGCGGCTCGCGCCCGTGCGGTACATGAGCTTTATAAGAACGAGCATCATCATCGCGATTGGATTGATGTGTGCGAGCGCTTGACGGAGTTCGATGAACTGGTGGTCAGTTGGCGGCTGCGGCACATTCAACTGGTCGAACGGATCATCGGTATCCGCATGGGGACGGGCGGGAGTGCGGGATCTTCCTACTTAAAGCTGACGCTCGACAAGAAATTTTTCCCGGAGTTGTGGGAGGCCCGAACGCTGCTGACGTCGTGATGATGCACGCTATTATCTCCGTTTGAAAGAACTTTTCTCTCGTATGAATTCCACCTCTAAGAAGATAACCCTGATCGGCGCCGGGTTGAATGGACCGCTGCTAGCCATTCTTCTGATGAAGCGCGGATTCGAAGTGGAGATCTACGAGCGGCGGCCAGATATGCGGCGAGTCCACATGAGTGCGGGACGTTCGATTAATCTGGCGATCTCGACGCGTGGAATACACGCGCTGCGGCAAGCGGGGCTGTGGGAGCGGATGCGAAGCATCACGATTCCGATGAAGGGCCGGATGATGCATTCCACTGCCGGAGAGTTGACATTCCAGCCTTACGGGAAAAATGATGCGGAGGTCATTAACTCAATTTCGCGGGCGGAGTTAAACATCGCGCTGATGAATGCCGCGGAGGAGCAGGGTGCAACCGTTCATTTTCATCGGCGCTGCACGGAGTACGACGTAAAAAGCGGCGAGGCCCGCTTGCGTGACGAGAATACGGGCGAAGAAATAACCCTGGCAACTGAGGTTATTATCGGGTGCGACGGCGCAGCATCGGCCCTGCGAGCGGCAATGCTCAAGCTGAACCGCTTTAACTTTTCCCAACAATATCTTGACTACGGCTACAAAGAGCTGACGATCCCAGCCGGTCCCAAGGGCGAGCATCTGCTGGAGACGAACGCGCTGCACATTTGGCCGAGGGGCAATCACATGCTGATTGCATTGCCGAATATCGATGGAACTTTCGCATGCATTCTCTTTCTTCCGTTTGAAGGTGCGGATAGCTTTGCTAGTCTCGTAACGGCGTCTGACGTAATCGGCTTCTTCGAAGAGCGCTTCCCTGACGCGCTTCGGCTGATACCGCAACTCGCGGACAATTATGCTGCGAATCCGACCGGGGCCATGGTAACGGTCAAGTGTTCCCCGTGGCATGTGGGTGGGAGATCACTTCTACTGGGGGACGCCGCTCATGCGATCGTTCCCTTCTTCGGCCAGGGAATTAATTGTGGGTTTGAGGACTGCACGTATTTGGTCGAGTTGCTTGACCGGCACGGAGCGGACTGGGCGCGGGTGTTCGCAGAATTCGAAAAAGGGCGCAGAGTTAATACCGATGCCATCGCCGATATGGCGATTGAAAATTTTACGGAGATGCGGGACCGGGTTGCGGACGCACGGTTTTTGTTTCGAAAGAAAGTAGAACTGGCCCTGGAAGAGCGATATCCGACTATCTTCATCCCGAAATATGCCATGGTGACCTTTCATCGCATACCCTATGCGGTCGCGCTGGCGCGAGGTACGGTTCAGGACAGAATGTTAGCTGAACTCTGCGATGGTTTGGATCGGGTGGAAGATCTCGATTGGGAAAAGGCGGACCAACTCGTTCATCGCGATCTCACACCTTTGGAGATCGCGGCGTGAACGAGTTCGATTTTCAGTTAGGTGAGGAATTTGCGCTCGCGATGGATGAGCGCGATCCATTGCGGGACTACCGGGCACGGTTTTTGTTTCCTCAGGCCGAGGACGGAAGCGACGGCGTTTATTTGTGTGGTCACTCGTTGGGGCTCCAACCTAAAACTGCGGCGGCCTACATCGACCAGGAGTTGAAGGACTGGGCACGGCTTGGCGTGGAGGGGCACTTCCGGGCTGCGCACCCGTGGATGCCTTACCACAGGCTGTTGACGGAGCAGACGGCAAAGCTGGTAGGGGCAAAAGCTTCCGAAGTAGTGGTGATGAATTCACTTACCGTCAACCTCCACCTGATGATGGTATCGTTTTACCGGCCGACGCGGTCGAGGCACAAAATTGTTGTGGAGCGCGGGGCCTTCCCTTCCGACCAGTATGCGGTGAAATCGCAAATTATTTTTCATGGATACGATCCTGAAAGTTCACTCATCGAGTTGACTCCACTTCCGGGCGAGTCTTGTCTGCGGGAGGAAGAGATTGAAGCGCTGATCGAGCGCAGGGGAGACGAGATCGCACTGATCATGCTGGGTGGAGTGAATTACGCGACCGGGCAGGCGTTCGATATGGCAGGAATCACGCGCGCGGGCCACGCGCACGGCTGCGTGGTGGGTTTCGATCTGGCGCATGCGGCGGGAAATTTGCAACTCAAGCTTCACGAGTGGGGGCCGGACTTCGCGGTGTGGTGCAGCTATAAGTATCTGAACGGCGGCCCGGGATGCGTGGCGGGATGTTTTGTTCACGAGCGGCACGCTCACTCGCCGGACTTGCCACGATTTACCGGGTGGTGGGGACATGATGAGCGCTCGCGGTTTGAGATGGGGCCGGAGTTTCGTGCGATGCCCGGCACCGAAGGATGGCAGTTGAGCAATCCCTCGATTGTGAGCCTGGCTGTCTTGCGGGCATCGATGGACATTTTTGATGAGGCCGGGATGGAACGCTTGCGGGCAAAGAGCGTGAAGTTGACAGGCTACCTGGAATTTTTATTGACGCAGAAAATATCCTCAAGGTTTGCGATCGTCACTCCGAAAGAAAGTGAACGGCGAGGCGCACAACTATCGCTCCGGATTTCACAAAACGGAAGAGCGCTGTGTGAACGTCTCACGCAGGCAGGGATTACCGGCGACTGGCGGGAACCTGATACGTATCGGGTGGCGCCGGTGCCCCTCTACAATTCTTATCAGGATGTTTTTCGGTTTGTTGAGCGATTTGCTGCGGCGCTGGGCTCGAGAGGGGAATAGCAAGTTCCCGCGATTACTTCCGTAATACGGCGATATCCGCGACCTAAACATACACTCTTCAGGTGGGATTGTTATTTGTGCGGCCAAGTAAGTGGACGGGAATCGTGTGCGCTGTGGTGTGCGTCCACATTCTCGTGACACTGCTAATCCCGCGCAGCATCGGACTCACCACATTCGGCGATCTCGCCCAATGCGCTTTGATCCTTTGTGCGGCGCTTGCCATCCTCTCGAACATCCGGACGAACGACAAAAAAGCGCAGCTCTTCTGGTCACTGATGGGGCTGGGATGCGGAATTTGGCTGTGCGTGCAGATATTGTGGACGTACTTCGAAGTCATTCTGCGCCAGGAAGTTCCGAATCCGTTTGTCGCGGATGTAGCTTTATTTTTACACATTGTTCCGATGATGGCGGCGCTGGCGGTGCAGCCCCACCTTCGACGCAACGATCATTCCCTGCGCCTGGCAACTCTCGATTTTTTTCTGCTGCTTACGTGGTGGCTCTACCTGTATCTGTTTGTTGTGATCCCGTGGCAATATGTCTCCCCCAACGATGCGGTGTATGGCCGAAGTTTCGATATTCTTTACGCCTCGGAACAAATCGTGCTGCTGGTGGGAGCTGCTTGGGTATGGAAGCGAAGCTCGGGAAGCTGGCACATACTCTACGGACACTTTCTCAAAGCGGCGGTGCTGTATAGCCTGAGTTCGACGCTGGCTGGATTAGCGATCGATTGCCATCTTTATTACACAGGCAGTCTTTATGATGTCCCGCTGGTCGCAGCCATGGCGTGGTTTGCGGTGATTGGATTCATGGCGCGGGCATCTGCGACCGACCGGGACTGCGTATCAGAAACCAACCCGCAACAAAGTATGTGGACGGCACGACTGGCGATGGTAGCGGTATTCTCCACGCCGCTGATGGTGGCCTGGGCGGAATTTGGGGGAAACGCGCCATCGCGTGTGCGCTCTTACAGGCTGGTATTGACGGTCGTGGCCATGGTGTTGATGGGCTTAATGGTGTTCCTCAAGCAGAATGGGATGGACCGCGAACTCCTGCATTTGTTGCGGCTTTCGCGCCAGAATCTGGATGAGATGTGCCAGCTCAAGGACGAATTGGAGAATAACGAGCAGTCGTTGCGCTGGCACAGTCTGGAACTGCAACGCAAGAATCTGGAGCTACAGGAAATTTCCTATACCGATCCGCTAACCGGAGTCTGGAACCGACGCTATCTGGAGGAAATTCTGACGGCGGAAGCCGGACAGGTGATACGAAACTACGAGCGGGCGCGGGCGGATGAAATCCGGACTATGGATCATCGCGACCTGGTCTTTCTCATGGTGGATGTGGACTTCTTCAAAGCGGTGAACGACCTGCATGGCCACCCCGCTGGGGATCGTCTGCTGCAACTGGTGGCGGAGCGCTTGGGTAGGGTGGTGCGCAAGTCCGATGTGTTGGTACGCTGGGGAGGAGAAGAATTTCTGATCATGTCACGATCCGCCGATCCGTTCGGAACGCCAGCGTTCTGTGATCGCATTCTGGATGTGATGGCAGTGGAGCCGTTCGACCTGGGGCACGGTATCCAGGTGCGAAAGACTTGTTCGGTTGGATGGGCGCCGTTTCCGTGGAGCCGCCGCGCTTATGAAGCAATTTGCGCCGAAGAGGCTATAGAACTTGCGGATACGGCGCTGTATCGAGCCAAGGCTGGAGGCCGCAATCAGGGTATTGGAATTTTGCCGGCCGATGGAAACTTAGCAGCGTCGCATGAGATTACGTTGGAAGCTCTGCAAAACGATACCGGCATTCTGACGCACGATGTAAAGGTTAAGAATGTAGGCGGGGCCGTGGCTCCTGAGCCTGTTTTCAGCCTTGCCGAAGAGTCCACTTCCGGGAAACCAAGCCGAATCTAACTTCACTCCACCTTGCGGATATGCGGGATTGCCACTAAAGTGATGTGAGCCTTTACATGGCTTAAAATCGACCCTTGAGGAAGATTCGCCAATGAATGCACACATTACTCCCCGCCAGACGGCTCTTCATCCGAAAGCACAATTGATGTCAGCTTCTGAAATCGAACGCACACTGGTGCGATTGGCGCACGAAATCGTGGAGAAAAACGGCGGCGTGGAGGGCCTGGGATTAATCGGAATTCGCCGGCGCGGAGTACCCATTGCCGAGCGCCTGGGGAAGATCATCGCGCGCATCGAGAACGCCGATGTTCCGGTTGGCACACTGGATATCACTTTCTATCGCGACGATCTATCTACGCTGGGGCCGAAACCTGTTGTCCAGGAGGGAGAGATCGGTTTTTCGATTGAGGATAAGAACATAGTTCTAGTAGACGATGTTCTGTTCACTGGACGCACGGTGCGGGCGGCGATGGATGCGCTGTTTTCGCACGGCAGGCCAAGCCGTGTGCAGCTATGTGTATTGATTGACCGTGGTCACCGTGAATTGCCGGTGGAGGCGAGCTTCGTCGGCCGCAATGTTCAGACCTCAATGAATGAAGTGATCGAGGTGAAGTTGACTGAAATTGACGATGCGGAAAAAGTTTTGCTGATGGAGAAGTAGATTCGCGAAAGCTGCGCAAAATTAAGGACGGCGATTACCCGCCGTCCTTAATTTTTTCCACCGAGACAATCAGCCGATTTTCGTGCAAACCGCTTTGGTTTGCGTGTAGTTGTTAAGGACGTCGTGGCCCATCTCTCGGCCCCATCCAGATTGTTTGTAACCACCGAAGGGCATGGCAGCATCGAAAATGTTGTAGCAGTTGATCCAAACCGTTCCGGCGCGAAGATGTTCGGCCGTGCGGTGGGCCTTGCCGATGTCCTGCGTCCAGACCGCAGCAGCCAGGCCGTATTCGCTGTCGTTGGCGCGAGGCAAAATTTCTTCGGGATCGTTGAAGGGCATGGCGGCAACCACGGGACCGAAGATTTCTTCCTGTACCACCTTCATATCTTCGCGTGTGTTGACGAGGACCGTAGGCTCCACGAAGTAACCTTTGTCTCCTTTCCGGTGGCCTCCGGCAATGGCTTTCGCGCCTTCCGAGAAACCGGTTTCAAGATAGCCACAGACTCGGCTTAGCTGCTCCTGAGAAACGAGCGGACCCATTTGTGTTTCGGGATCAAGACCGGAGCCAACGGTGATTTTCCTAGCGTAATCCGCTACACCTTCCACGACTTGATCGAAAACAGCCTTCTCGACGTAGAGACGCGATCCGGCACAGCAACACTGGCCGTGGTTGAAGAAGATCGCGCTTGCGGCGCCAGGAATGGCGGTTTCTAGATCGGCGTCCTTGTACACCACGTTCGGCGATTTGCCGCCGAGTTCAAGCGAAACTTTTTTCAAGTTACCAGTCGCGGCATGGACGATGAGTTTGCCAACTTCGGTGGAACCGGTGAAGGCAATTTTGTCAACTTGCGGGTGCGCGGCCAGAGCAGCGCCGGCGGTTTCGCCGTAACCCGGAACGATGTTGACGACGCCTTCCGGGAAGCCGGCTTCCATAACCAATTCGCCGAGACGCAGCGCGGAGAGCGGCGTTTGCTCGGCCGGCTTCAACACCACGGTGCAACCGCACGCGAGAGCCGGACCAAGCTTCCATGCCGCCATCAGCAACGGGAAATTCCACGGAATGATTTGTCCAGCGACGCCAACTGGTTCCCGCAGAGTATAGGCGAGATATTTTGCGCCGGGAGTATATGGAACCGAGAGGGGAATGGTATTGCCTTCGATTTTCGTGGCCCAGCCCGCCATGTAGCGGAACAAATCCACTGCCAAAGGAACGTCGGCGGCTTTCGCGATTACGAGAGGCTTGCCGTTGTCGAGGCTTTCGAGATAGCCGAACTCTTCGGTGTGCGCCTCTAGCAGGTCGGCGAGCTTCCAGATCAAGCGTCCGCGTTCGGATGCCGTCATGCGCCGCCATGGCCCGTGGTCGAAGGCTTTGCGCGCTGCCTTCACGGCTTCTTCGATATCCTGACGATCGCCTTCCGCGACCTGGGCTAAAACTTCGCCGGTGGCGGGATTGTACGTGGGGAAGGTCTTGCCGGAGATGGAGTTTACCCATTTGCCATTGATCAACATTTTGCGCGGCTTCTCGATGAAGTCAGCGACCTGCGGATGAATCTGCGGTGATACTGCGATGCCCATAACATCCTCCTTAAATCTAGAACGAAGATCGAGCGCGAATTTGCATGAGCGAGCTAAGACGCCGTGCGGAGAAGAACAACGGGAATATGCTAGTCCCGAGCCCAGACAAAAGCAATGTAGTGGGCTGCATTGATGGAACCAAGAAAAAGCTTTGGGCTACGGTATTAGGGTTTACAATGGCCTTCGATTTCGCCACGTCTGTGCGAAATCTTTTTCGTCTTTTTTCGTCTATGGTTCAGAATAAGCTAATTCAGAAGACTATCCCTGGTGATGTGCGATCTCACTTGCTGCGTGCAGCTAAGAAAGGGATGAAGAATGCTCATGCACCATATTCGAAGTTCCGGGTCGGCGCTGCCATTCTTCTTACGAATGGGAAAATTATCGCCGGCTGCAATGTCGAGAATGCTTCGTATGGAATGACGAACTGCGCCGAGCGAACGGCGATTTTTTCCGCCGTGGCGCAGCATGGACCGAAGATCGAGATCAGCGCGGTTTCCGTAGTCAACGACCAGGACGTTCCCTGTTCTCCCTGCGGCGCCTGCCGTCAGGTGATTTACGAATTTGGGCCGAACGCGGTGATTTTTTTTCAGGCGGCTGACGGGCCACGGCAAGCTCACATCACGGAGCTTCTTCCAGAAGGATTCCGCCTCCAGTGAATCCGACTTCGCCTTCTGCCCATAGATTCCGCGCCGTTGACCTGATCCGAAAGAAGCGCGATGGTGGAGAGCTATCGAGAGAAGAAATCACTTCCCTTGTGAACGCCTATACCAAGGGCGATATTCCGGACTATCAGGTTTCGGCATGGCTGATGGCGGCTGTATTGCGTGGAATGACACGAGCGGAAACCGCGGCGCTAACCGATGCGATGCTTCGCTCGGGAGAAGTTCTCGATCTCTCTTCGCTTTCGGCAAGGAAAGTCGACAAGCATTCGACCGGCGGAGTTGGAGATAAGACTTCGCTGGTGCTCGCGCCGCTTGCAGCTGCAGCAGGCGTGGCCGTTCCCATGATCAGTGGACGCGGTCTCGGGCATACAGGAGGCACTCTCGACAAGCTTGAGGCTATTCCTGGATTCAACGTGAATATTTCCGTTAGTGAGTTTCGCCGGATACTCGAAACCTGTGGTTGCGCCATGATTGGCCAGACTGCGGAGATCGCACCCGCCGACCGCAAGCTTTATGCGCTGCGCGACGTGACAGGGACGGTGGAGAGCCCTTATCTGATCTGTGCATCGATCATGAGCAAGAAACTTGCGGAAGGCATTGACGCTCTGGTGCTGGACGTAAAAACTGGCTCCGGCGCGTTCATGAAAAATGAAAAAGACGCAGTCTTTCTCGCCGAACTCATGGTTGAAACCGGCGAACGGATGGGCAAGAAGGTGGTAGCTCTAATTACGGACATGGATCAGCCGTTGGGATGCATGATCGGCAATGCGCTGGAGGTGGTGGAAGTTGTTGACGTTCTGCGGGGGAACGGTCCAGAAGATTTGCGGGAGCTTTGCCTTGAGCTTGGGGGCTGGATGCTGTATCTGGGGGGAGCCTCCACTACGGTAGCGGAAGGAAAAAAGGAAAGCGAGAAATTGATTTCTTCCAGCAAAGCGCTCGACAGATTTCGACAAATGGTGGAACTACAGGGCGGAGATCCGCGAGCCATCGACGATCCGAAGAAGTTGCCGCAGGCTCGAGACACCATGATCGTTTCCAGCCCGAGCAACGGATATCTCGCGTCACTACAATGCGAGCAGATTGGAACTGCATGTGTGGTTCTTGGCGGCGGACGCGAAAAGAAGGAAGATTCAGTCGATCCCACGGTGGGAATCGTGCTGCATAAAAAAATCGGCGACACCGTTTCGGTTGGCGAACCACTGGCGACGATCCACTACAATGCAGAAACGCCGGCAGCACGTGCCCGGCAACTGCTGGAAGAGAGTTACCAGATCGCCGATTCTCCTACGCGCGAAAAGAGGCCATTGATCCATCGCATCATAGGCGGCGCGTGATCGGACGCGCTTGATCGAATACCCGGAGAAAAATGAATGGGACGCTTCACCGGAATCCTCGGCCTTTTAACCATGCTGACGTTAGCTTACGTCTTTTCCACCAATCGCCGAGCCATTCGCATGAAAACTGTGGCTTGGGGTTTAGGTTTGCAGTTCGCCTTCGCTGTTGTGGTATTGAGGATTGAGGCGGGCCGCGCGGCTTTTCAGAAGGCGGGAGATGCGGTAACGAAACTCCTCAGCTACGCGCACGCCGGATCGCACTTTGTTTTTGGCGACCTGGCTAATCCTGGATCGCAGCTGGGGTACGTTGCTTTCGGAGTTCTCCCCACTGTCATTTTTATTGCGGCTTTCTTTGCGGTGCTCTACCACGTTGGCGTGATGCAAATCGTCATCCGGATTTTTGCCTGGGTGATGACGCGAGTGATGGGAGCCAGCGGGGCAGAATCGCTGAACGTCGCGGCGAGTATCTTCATGGGACAAACCGAAGCGCCGCTCACGATCCGGCCCTTTCTCGCAGACCTGACGCGTTCGGAATTGATGACAGTAATGACGAGTGGCATGGCGCACGTTTCCGGCGGAATCATGGCTGCATATATTTTCTTCGGCATAGACCCGAAACACTTGCTGAGCGCGGTGATCATGACTGCGCCGGGCACTTTGCTGATGGCAAAAATGCTGGTTCCGGAAACCGAACAGCCAAAAACCGCGGGACGAGTGGTAATGAGCGCAGAGGAACAGAAAACGGAAAAAGAAGAGAATCTGCTGGGCGCCATTGCACGCGGCACCACCGATGGGTTGTACCTCGCACTGAACATCGCAGCGATGCTGATCTCATTCTTGGCGTTGATCGCGCTCACAGACGGCATTCTGGGAGGGATTCATCATTGGGTGAGCTGGTTTCCGCAAAGTCTTGAGGCAATTTTTGGAGCGCTCTTCGCTCCGGTAGCGTGGGTGATCGGTGTTCCGTGGCATGACTGCAAGTTCATTGGAACGTTGTTGGGCACACGCATGGCGCTGAATGAGTTGGTCGCATTCTCCATGCTGGGACCGGCGAAGGGAAGTCTCGATCCACGGTCATTTACGATCGCAACGTTCGCACTCTGCGGGTTCGCTAATCTTAGCTCGATCGGAATCCAGATTGGCGGGATCGGAGCGCTCGCTCCGAACAAAAAGAGCGAATTGGCGCGGCTCGGGATTCGCGCCATGCTCGCGGGAACCATGGCGAATCTAATGTCGGCGTCGATTGCCGGCATGCTGCTGTAAGGCGAATGAGTTTTCTGAAAAGGAGTTCCTTCCGTGAAACAAGATCGAATTTTCCTTCCACTGCTTTTCGTTCTCGCTTTTATTCCGGCCGGATTCTCACAAAGCACACCGCGGCGGGTGATCATCGACACCGATCCGGGGACCGACGATGCGATGGCCATCATCCTCGCATTGAATTCTCCGGAGCTGAAAGTAGAAGCACTGACCGTTGTACCGGGGAATGTGGACGGTCGGCAAGGCCTGGAAAATGCGCTCAAAATTGTGTCGCTCGCGGGGCGCTGCGACGTGACGGTTGCAGGCGGGGCACAACATCCGCTGAACCAAAAGCTGATCACGGCGCAGTTCTGGCACGGGAAGAATGGTCTGGCGGACGTGGAATTGCCAGCTTCCAAATGCAAAGCCGATCCGCGGTTCGGCCCGGACCTCATCATCGAGATAGTGCACAAATACCCACATGAGCTCACTCTGATTCCGGTCGGGCCACTAACCAACATTGCGCTGGCAGTTTCGAAAGATCCGTCGATTGCGGGCTTGGTGAAGAACATCGTGATCATGGGCGGGTCGATCACAGGCGGAAATGTCAATGGGGCGGCGGAAGCGAATATCTATAACGATCCCGAAGCAGCGCAGATTGTTTTTAACGCGGGATGGATGGTCACCATGGTCGGTTCTGACGTAGGTGAGCGGACGCTGATCACGAGAAAATATCTTGCGCAACTGCAATCGTCCCACGGGCCGCAAAGCGACTTCATCGCAAAGATCGCGGAGTTCTACTTAACGCGCAGCGAGAAAAGCGGATATAGCGGGGCGGCGATGTATGATCCGCTGGCAGTGGGGATCGCTCTCGATCCGACGCTAGGTACGTTGAAAGAAATGCACGTTGATGTAGAAACGAAGGGCGAGTTCACGCGGGGAGAGACAGTAGCGAACCGCATGGGATCGGACGAAAATAATGTGCTGCACGGAGATCACTACGAGATCGAGGGTGTGATCGAACTCAAACCGAATGCCCGGGTTTGTTTAGCATCCGATGCGGATCGGTTCTTGCAGATGTTCGTTGATCGGATTAGAGGGAAATAGAATTTACCCATTGGCGCGCGCGACCAGAAAAATTGCCAGTCCGTAAAAGACGAACATCAACGCCAGATATGCTTTGGCCCGCGGGCCTGAGTTGGCAAATTCCTTCCACGCAAGAATTCCCCAGAGCGCTGCGACCATGGGAGCGGATTGACCGATGGCGTAAGAGATTGCCACACCGGTAAAGCTCGCAGCAACCAAATTGAAGACGGTACCCACGCCCCAGATGCATCCGCCGAAAAGCCCCAGCAAATGGCCCGAGGCCGGGCCGCTGAAAAATCCACTGAAATTTACGGGCTCTCCGACCAGCGGATGCTTCATGAAATAAATATTCCAGATGAAGCAGGAGAGCAATGCGCCCAGGGTGAGGAAGACAGCTGCGCTATATGGTCCCAGGGGATTGCCGCGAGTCATAGCATGGGTCATGAATGGCGCCCACAAGCCCATGAGAACTCCCGACACGACGCACGTGATCAAACTTTTTCGTGAGACGGAACGGCCTGCGGCTGGGAGACACCCATACGCTTTGCCGTCGAGAAGGACGGCGACGAATGCACAGGCAACTCCCACGGATAGGAAAACGGCGTTCCCTCGAGGTTGAAGAGCGTAACTCAAAACCGTTCCAACCACCAAAGCGATACCAATCGAAATCGGAAATGCGACGGCGAGACCAGCCATGTCGATTGCGGCTACGAGCAAAAGGTTAGCCAGATTGAAGAGCGCGCCTCCGATGAGGGCGTTCACAATGTTTGAAGTATCCGCGGCGTGGACGTTGTTCAAAAAACTGGAAGCATCATGGCCGGCGCTTCCCATGGTTAGCGCGAGCACCAGGGAAACAAGAAAAATCCCGACGGCATAGTCCCAGTAAAAAAGTTCGAACCGATACCCTTTCACGCCTTTGTAGGTATTCGCCCATGAACCCCAACAGACAGCGCTCGTAATCATCATCAACAGCGCAACGGTCAGACTCGACGGAGTGAACATCGATGCTCCTTCAGAAACAATATTAGGGCTGGAAAGTGAGTAACTGTACTCTTGTTGGGTTCAGACCACAACCTGCCGAAGTACTGGAGCGCCGGCTAACCGTTCACTTGTGAATAGGTTGACCGCTTTAAAAATTCTCCCTGTCCGGCGTGGCCCAGGAACTTATCTGCTTCGACCACAACGCGGCCACGAGAAAGAACAACATCCGGCATACCTGTCACCCGAATGCCTTCGAACATCGAGTAATCAACGCGCATGTGATGGGTCTTGGCGCTGATCGTATGTTGGCGCTTCGGATCGAAAATCACAAGATCGGCGTCGCTGCCGACTGCAATCGTTCCCTTGCGGGGATATAAACCGAAGAGTTTTGCGGGAGTGGTCGAAACCAGTTCGACGAATCGATTCACGCTGAAACGGCCTTGGGCAACTCCGCCGGAATAGATAAGGCTCATGCGATGCTCGACGCCGGGGCCACCGTTTGGAATTTTGGTGAAGTCACCGCGTCCGAGTTCTTTTTGTTCTTTGAAGCAGAAGGGACAGTGATCGGTAGAGACAACCTGAAGATGATCGCGTTTGAGGCCGTTCCAGAGTTTTTCCTGATGCCACTTTTCACGGAGCGGCGGAGTGAAAACGTATTTCGCACCTTCGAAGTCAGGTACGTCAAAGTTTTCGATTGAGAGATACAAATACTGCGGGCAGGTTTCGGCGTAGACGGGAAGTCCGCGGTCACGCGCTTCGCGAACTTTCTCCAGCGCATCATTGCAACTCAAGTGCACGATGTAAAGCGGAGCGCCAGCCATTTCCGAAAGCGCAATCGCGCGGGAAACGGCCTCTGCCTCGGCTGTAGTGGGGCGCGTGAGAGCGTGATACTTCGGCGCGGTCTTTCCTTCTGCCAGAGCCTGCTGGATGATGACATCGATCGCGCTTCCGTTTTCGGCGTGCATGCAGATGAGGGCGCCATTCTTGGCCGTGGTTTGCAGGGCGCGGAAGATACTGGCGTCATCGAGCATGAACACGCCGGGGTAGGCCATAAAAAGCTTGAAACTGGTAACGCCTTCGCCGACGAGAGAGTTCATCTCTTGCAGTTGACCATTTGCAATGTCAGTGACGATGCAGTGGAAGGCATAATCGCAGACGGCTTTGTTAGACGCTTTCTCCATCCAAGTATCGAAAGCTTTTCGTAAAGGCTGGCCTTTGTATTGGATGGCGAAATCGATGAGCATGGTAGTTCCACCGAAGGCGGCAGCGCGGGTTCCGGTTTCAAAGTCGTCGGCGCTGGTAGTGCCCCCGAAGGGCATATCGAGATGCGTGTGGACGTCAATGCCGCCGGGAAGAACATATTTGTTTGCAGCGTCCAGCACTTTCGTTGCGTTATCCCGGGGAAGATCTTTGCCGATAGCTGAGATCTTGCCGTCGGCGATCGCGACGTCCGCCACATAAGTATCGGTTGCGGTCGCCACGGATCCATTCGCGATGATTGTGTCGAAGCCCACTGGTGCCTCCACGCGCCTGAGATGAAACAGGAATTCTATGCTAAACTGCCGCACTTCGGTTCCTGATATTTCTTCAGCATTGAAAGGGGCTCGCCATGCAGTTCGGGATCACATTGAAGCCGGACATTTCGGTAGAGCGAATCGTAGGGTTGACGCGGCAAGCCGAGGCCGCCGGTTTCGAGTTCGGATGGCTGTTCGACTCGCACGTTTTGTGGATGGATCCGTATCCGTTGCTCACACTGATGGCTGCAAACACGCAGCGGATGCGACTGGGCACGCTGGTGACGAATCCGGCGGTACGCGATCTCACGGTAACATCGAGTTTGTTCGCCACGCTGAATCTGATTTCTGGTGGACGCATGGAACTGGGCATTGGGCGCGGAGACAGCTCGAGGCGAGTGCTGGGCAAGAAGCCGGTGAGTTGGTCGCAACTAGAAACGGCGGTGAAGATTTTCCGCGATCTGACGGCCAGCCGCGAAATTGAATATGAAGGCCAGCCGACGAGGCTGACGTGGGCCAAGATTTCTCCGCGAGTTTGGATAGCGGGCTACGGGCCGAAAGTGTTGCACATGGCGGGGCGCGTGGCCGATGGAATCATTCTGCAATTTGCCGATCCGGATTTGATTTCGTGGTGCATGGGATTTGTGAACGAAGGAGCGCGAGCGGCGGGGCGCAATCCGAAGCAGATTGAAGTAATGTCGGCGGCTCCAGTGTGGGTGTCCGACGATTTGGCGGTTGCGCGGGAACGAGTACGCTGGTTCCCTGCCCTGGTTTCCAACCACGTGATGGATTTAATCCGGCAGTACAAGCCGGAAGATCTTCCCCCGGCGCTCACCTCTTATGTGCAGGATCGAGATGGGTACGACTATTTACACCACTGCGTGGTCGAGAGTGACAACGCAAACTTTGTTTCTGACGAAGTGGTCGATCGATTTTGCCTGGTCGGCCCGGTGAAGGCGCATCAGGAAAAGCTTCGCAAGTTAGCCAGCGCCGGGGTTACGCAGTTTAACTTGTATTTAATGTGCGGCGACGAAGAACAATCTTTGGACATCTATCAGCGCGAGGTACTACCGCCGTTCCGGGAAGCGGCGGAGACGAAACGCTGAGTTATGAAGTTAGCAAAGCAACAGGCGGCTTCTGAAGTTTCATCAGAATGAAATAGACGGCGAACGAAACGGCGAAGCCTACGAACCAGGAGTAGTCATACAACACGCGCACCGACGAAACTTCAAGACCTACCAGCGCCGTTCCTGCACCGAGCGCAAGCGCAGCCAGTGCGCACCAGTTGAATCCCTTGGAATATTCGTAGGCTCCGCCGCGAAGGTACAAGTCGTCCAGTTGGAGAATGCGCTTTCGAACCACAAAATAATCGCAGATCATGATGCCCGCTACGGGCCCGAGAAAAGCGGCGTAGCCGCCCAGCCAGCCAAGAATGAAGGTGTTGTAATCAGCGAGCAATTTCCATGGCATCAACGCGATGCCCATTAAACAAGTAATGACGCCGCCAGTCCGGAAGCTGATTTTCCGCGGCCATAGATTGGAAAAGTCATTCGCTGGAGAAACAACGTTAGCACCGATATTCACGTTCAAAGTCGCGAGAAGAATCGCGACCAGCGAGATCACCACGGCCACAGGAGAATGGAACCGGCTTAACAATTGCACCGGGTCGGAAATGGCCGTGCCGTAAATCACGACTGTAGCCGAAGTTACGGCGATGCCAATAAAAGCATAGAGAGTCATCGTAGTCGGCAATGCGAGCGCTTGACCGATAATCTGTTCACGCTGGTTGCGCGCGAAGCGTGTGAAGTCGGGAATGTTCAAAGAAACTGTCGCCCAAAAGCCGACGGTGCCATTGAGCGCGGGAATCAGAAACTTCAGGAAGCCGGCAAAGTGGTTGAATCGCGAAGGCGCGGCCAGCATGGGGCCGAAGCCGCCAGCGTTGTGGTAAGCCCATGCCAAAAGCAGCAATCCGACCGCCAACAATACGGGCGCGCTGATTCCCTGGAGAATTCGAATGTATTCGATTCCCATCAGAATCACAGCGAGATTGATGAGCCAGAAAAAAAGAAAACAAACGGCTGTGGAGTAGGGGAAATTCTTCCAGGCGGGCACGAGAGTAGCCAACAGGATGCTGATGGCTTCGCCGCCGATCCAGGTTTGGATACCAAACCATCCGCACGCGACGAGAGCGCGAAGTACTGCGGCCACGTTGGCACCTAGCACTCCGAACGATGCACGGGCCAGGACGGGAAACGGAACTCCGTATTTCGCGCCGGGATGTGAATTGAGCAGCATGGGCGCGAGCACGATCACGTTGCCGAGAAAAATTGTCATCACTGCTTGCTTCCAGTTCATCCCACCCTGAATCAAACTGGCCGCCAGCATGTAAGTGAGGATATTCACCGACATCGAGATCCACAGCGCGGCAAAGTTATAGGTGCCCCAGTGGCGGCGGTCGGGTGTGGCGGGCGCGAGATCGGAATTGTAGAGCGGGCTGGATTCGATCCGCGACCGCGGGTGAGAAGTTTCGGAGGTAGTCATGAGTTCGGGAGCTGTCTCTGTGTGCTGAGAAGCCGAGGCCAAAAGTCTCAGCCTGCGGCTGCAACTTGACCCGACTGCGCGGTGATTGGCCCATAGCTGTCGGGACGCCGATCACGGAAAAATTGCCATACCTTGCGCACTTCCGCGATCATGTCCAAATCGAGATCCGCGATTACGACTTCGTCTTTATCGCGGCTGGCCTGGGCAATAATTTTGCCGCGCGGATTGCAGAAATAGCTCTTGCCATAAAACTCGCCGATGCTCCACGGTTTTTCGATGCCGACGCGATTGATGGCTCCCACAAAATAACCGTTGGCTACGGCGTGCGCGGGCTGCTCGAGTTCCCACAGATATTCCGAGAGACCTGCAACCGTCGCGGAGGGATTGAAAACGATTTCTGCACCGTTCAATCCCAGAATGCGCGCACCCTCAGGAAAATGGCGGTCGTAGCAAATGTAAACTCCGACGCGAGCATATTTGGTTTCAAAGACCGGATATCCGAGATCACCTGGCGTGAAGTAGAACTTCTCCCAAAACCCCGGATGGCAGTGCGGGATGTGATGCTTGCGGTATTTTCCAAGATAGCGGCCATCGGCATCGATAACGGCGGCGGTGTTGAAATAAACGCCGGGCATCTGCTCCTCATAAACGGGGACGACGATCACCATGCGATACTTCGCGGCGAGTTTTTGCATCATGCGGACCGTGGGTCCATCGGGTACACGCTCGGTTAGTTCATACCAGCGCGCGTTCTGCTCGGCACAAAAATAAGGGCCATAAAAAAGTTCCTGCAAGCACAAGATCTGAGTTTTCTTGCGCGCCGCCTGTTCGATCAACTTCAGGTGCTTGTCGATCATCGCTTTTCTGATCTGAGCGAGAGGGCGCTCGGTGCTGAGCGCATTGCTCGCTTGAATTAGGGCGCAGCGCACATTTCTAGGCATGAGACTGACCTCCGAGGAACGAAACTATAGCAGAAAACTGTGGTGGGCCGGGCTTCTGCCGTACAATCTAGCGTACAAGGCACGACGATGTCAGAAGAGTTCAAGAAACATTCGGGTTTTGCCGAACGCGCAAACGATGGCGCGGCGGATAAACATGGGCGAAATTTGCAAGCGCCGTCGGCGATGCTGAACGGCCATCCGTTGCTGTCTAATCGCGGCGTCCCGCTGAATCTGGATTGGGTGAAGCAGGTCCGCGTGAACACCAGCGCGGTGGAGCGCAGAGCACAAACCAATGTTGCCCGCCGAACGGTGAAAAAAGAATGGCAGGCTGCGTGGCTATTGCGTGCAATTACGTGCATGGACCTGACGACTCTTTCCGGCGACGACACCGATGAGCGTGTGCGCCGGCTCTGCGCCAAGGCGCGGCGGCCGATCCAGAAAGAACTCTTAAATCCTCTTCCGATTGAAGAACTCGACATCAAGGTGGCCGCGGTTTGCGTTTACCACCGCTTTGTTGAAACCGCGGTGAGAGCGCTGGCGGGGAGCGGAGTTCGAGTGGCCGCAGTCTCCACGGGATTTCCGGCGGGGCTTTCGCCAGTGGAGGAGCGCGTGGCGGAAATTCGCCGGTCGGTGGAAGCGGGAGCAGATGAGATCGATATTGTGATCACGCGAGCGCACGTGTTCGGCGGGAAGTGGCAGGAACTCTACGATGAGGTTGCCGAATTCAAACGAGCGTCCGGACACTGTCATATGAAAGCGATCCTGGGCACAGGCGATTTGCTAACGCTGCGCAACGTGGCGCGCGCGAGTTTTGTGGCGATGATGGCGGGCGCGGACTTCATCAAGACTTCGACCGGCAAAGAACCGACCAATGCCACACTTCCCGTGGGCCTTGTGATGACGAGGGCGATTCGCGAGTACGCGCAGGAGACGGGCATGGCGGTGGGGTTCAAGCCGGCGGGTGGAATTCGCACGGCGAAGCAATCCACGGATTGGCTGGCTCTTATGAAAGAAGAACTGGGAACTTCGTGGATGAAGGCCGATCTCTTTCGCTTCGGAGCGAGCGGGCTTTTGAATGACATTGAGCGGCAATTAGAGCACTACGTCACGGGGCGGTATTCGGCGGATTATCGTCATCCGATTGCCTAGTGGGTGGATGAAAAGAAAGCGAACAAAATCGAATGAGCATAGCTGAGAAATTCCTCACTATGGGATACGGTCCGGCGCCGGAAGACCCGAAAGACGCGTTGGTATGGCTGGACCGGTACAAGCGACGCTTTGGACACTTTATCGATGGCGAGTGGCGTGAGCCAATTGACGGTGCGTTTTTTGAAACCACCGATCCCGCTACGGGAGAAAAGATTGCCGAAGTTGCGCAGGGGTCGGCGGCGGATATTGAAGCGGCGGTGCTGGCTGCGCGAAAGGCGCTTCCGGAATGGCAGGCTCTAGCGCCGCATGCGCGAGCCCGGCATTTGTATGCGATCGCTCGAGCCATTCAGCGCCATTCGCGGCGACTAGCGGTGCTGGAAACAATCGACAACGGAAAACCAATCCGCGAAAGTCGCGACCTCGATATCCCGCTGGTAGCGCGTCACTTCTATCATCACGCCGGATGGGCACAGTTACTTGAAAGTGAATTTCCCGGATACACCGCTTGTGGGGTGGTTGGGCAGATCATCCCGTGGAACTTTCCGCTACTTATGCTGGCGTGGAAGATTGCTCCGGCGCTGGCGACGGGAAATACTGTGGTGCTCAAACCGGCTGAGTTCACCCCTCTGACGGCACTTGCATTTGCCGAGATCTGCCAAGAAATTGGCCTGCCGCATGGCGTCGTCAACATTGTTACTGGCGACGGTTCCACTGGCGAAGCGCTGGTAAAACATCCGGACGTCGACAAGATTGCGTTCACCGGATCTACAGAGGTGGGCCGGGCGATCCGCAGCGCAACGGCAAAGAGTCACAAACGGCTTTCGCTGGAACTGGGCGGCAAATCTCCATTTGTTGTGTTTGAGGATGCCGATCTCGACAGCGCGGTAGAAGGCCTCGTCGATGGAATCTGGCTGAATCAGGGACAAGTATGCTGTGCGGGCTCGCGTTTGTTGATGCAGGAAAGCATCGCGGACGCGCTCATGGAGAAAATTCGTGACCGCATGAGTACGCTTCGCGTGGGTTCGCCGCTCGATAAAGCAATCGATATCGGAGCCATCGTCGCCCCGGTACAACTGGAGCGCATTCGCCGCTTAGTCGATCAGGGAGTTGCTGACGGTGCGAGTTGCTGGCAACCGCAAATCGAAATGCCGGCGCGAGGCCTTTACTTTCCTCCGACGCTCTTGAGCAATGTGCATCCTTCGTCGGTGGTTGCGCAGCTGGAGATTTTCGGTCCGGTGCTGGCTGCGATGACGTTTCGAACACCGGCTGAAGCTGTGGAGCTGGCGAACAATACTGTCTACGGGCTGGCGGCCTGCGTGTGGAGCGAGAGCATCAACTTGTCTCTACAGGTGGCGGCGCAGATCAAGGCGGGCGTTGTGTGGGTGAACTGTACGAATATGTTCGACGCGGCGTGTGGGTTCGGTGGCTACCGCGAGAGCGGTTACGGGCGCGAGGGCGGGCGCGAAGGGTTGCTTGAATATCTTGAACCAACATGGTTCAGAAATGCGCATCAGATTTCATCTTCTGCGCGAAAACCTGAAGCTTCAACCGACGAGCACCAGCAAGACCCCGCGATCGACCGGACCGTGAAACTTTATATCGGAGGAAAGCAGGTCAGGCCGGATTCCGGATACAGTTTTGAAGTGCGCGGCCAACGCGGCGAGTTGTTAGGGGAAGCGCCGCTGGGAAATCGGAAAGATATTCGTAACGCTGTCGAAGCCGCGCGCAAAGAGGCGAGTTGGACCAAGAGCACGGCCCACAACCGGGCGCAGGTGCTTTATTACATGGCGGAGAACCTGTCGTTGCGACAGGAAGAAATATCCCGCCGGTTAGCGGCAAGCGTAGGCGAGGTGCAGGCTGCCAGGGAAGTTCAAGCCAGCATCGAGCGGGTTTTTTCCTATGCGGCATGGGCTGACAAGTTCGATGGCGCGGTACACAATCCGCCTTCACGCACCATCGCGATTGCGATGAATGAGCCGATCGGCACCGTTGGAATTGTTTGTCCGAACGATGCGCCGCTTCTGGCTTTTCTTTCTCTGGTGCTGCCGGTCTTGGCCGCGGGCAATACTGCAATCGTGGTTCCTTCGGAAGCGTATCCGCTCATCATCGGCGATCTTTATCAGGTCTTTGACACCAGCGATTTGCCAGATGGGGCGATCAACGTGGTCACGGGATACAGTTCGCAACTCCTCAAGACCATCGCCGAACATGACGACGTGGATGCGATTTGGTGTTTTTCAGACGAATCGAGCGCGTCCGCAGCCAAGTCGTTTTCCGTGGGAAACTTGAAACAAGTATTCACCAATGAAGGCCGAGCCATCGATTGGTTTGATGTGAAGCAAGGCGAGGGCCGATGGTTCTTGCAGCACGCTACTCAAGTAAAAAATGTTTGGGTTCCATATGGTGAGTAAGGGTCTCATTGACACAACCGACGACGCCAAATAAACTCGGCGGTCGCAATATTGGATAAACCAAACATGCCTCGTTGTCCTCGCGTCGCCGTAGTCGGCAGTGCAAACATCGATCTAACCACGTTCGCGGATCGCTTTCCGAAGCCTGGAGAAACCATCTTCGGTCAGAAATTCGATTTGGGATTTGGCGGCAAGGGCGCGAACCAGGCCGTTGCTGCCCGCCTTTGTGGCGCAGATGTATTTATGGTCGCACGCGTGGGAAGCGATCTTTTCGGTCCAGCCACAATCGAAAATTTCAAAAAGATTGGCATCGACACGAGTCACGTCAAGCAAGTGGAAGGTTTATCAAGCGGGGTGGCGCCCATCTTCGTGGAACCCGACGGACAAAATCGCATTCTTGTGGTTAAGGGAGCGAACGATGCTGTGAAGCCAGCCGATGTTGATGCCGCCGCTGAAATGTTGAAAACGACCGACTGTATTGTGCTCCAGTTCGAGATCCCGTTGGAGACTGTCTACTACACCGTAGCCTTCGCACGAAAACACAGCATTCGATGCATTCTGAATCCCGCGCCGGCGCAAGCTATCGATCTACGCGAACTGACCGGCCTGGATTACTTCATTCCCAATGAGAGCGAGGCCGAAACCATCACCGGGATCGCGGTCAGAAATTCTGATGATGCCAAGCAATGCGCGGAGAAACTGGTAGGCGGAGGAATTCACCGCGTCATTCTCACTCTAGGATCCAAAGGCTCGCTTCTGGCGGGTCGAGACTTAATCGAACATGTGCCGGCGTTTGCCGTTAAGAGCGTTGACAGCACTGGCGCGGGCGATGCATTCATCGGCAGCTTCGCCGTGTTTCTCGCGGAAGGGGCGACCGAACTAGAGGCCGTACGGCGCGCAAACTTGTACGCAGGACTCTCCACGACAGGAGTGGGAACGCAGAAATCGTTCTACGATCGGCAGCGCTTTGATGCGGAGTGGGCGGTTCGGAGCGAAAAGTAAGTTCATTCCAATCTTGAAAACGGTCTGTAAAATTCTGCTGTGCCAGTTCGGAAATTTGATGTCGACCGGGGCTGCGCAAGTGCCGAAAACTCTTGACTTCACTGGTAGTTAGCATTTATAAGGCCTGTCTACGGCCCAAGACCTGCAAACTGTTTACCTGCGGAAGAAGTCTCTGATCGTCATTCGGCGCGGGGCCGCCGAAAGGGAGCTTTCATGAAGAAGTGGTCGCTGCTCGTGGGTGTTTTCTGTTCGTTCGTGTTAACGATCTGTCCGCAACTCTACGGGCAGGCTACGGGCAGCTTTTCCGGCACAGTCTCCGATAAAGCGGGCGCAGTCATTTCTGGAGCGAGTGTAAAAGTGACCTCAGAGGAGACTGGGCTTGCCCGCGAGGCAAAAACTGACGACTCCGGCCACTACTTGGTGCCGCTACTGCCCGTGGCACACTATTCGATTCGCGTCGAGTCGCAAGGCTTTCAGACTAACGAACAGAAGGACATCCGTCTGCAGGTCGATGAGCAGCGTGAACTCGATTTCGCACTTGCTCCCGCATCGGTTACATCGACGGTGGAAGTGAATGCAACCGAAGTAGCTGTGGAGACTGCGAATCCAACTCTGGGTCAGGTGATCACGGCGGAGCAAGTGGCCGACCTTCCGTTGAACGGCCGCAACTTCACGCAACTGGCAACGCTCACGCCAGGCACAACCTCGTCCACCAGTCCGGTAAGTTTCTTCACCAGCGCAGCCAGCAGCGAAGCCGCCACGCGCGGATCGTTTTCGCTTTCCTCCGGCGGGTCTCGCGAACAGGAAACCGACTGGCTGCTCGATGGCAACGATAACAATCAGCTGGATGAGGGCGGAATCGCGATTTTCTCTTCCATTGACGACATCCAGGAGTTCAAGGTTCTGACCTACAACTATTCCGCGGAGTACGGCGAGCGCGCCGGTCCGACGGTGTTGGTAACGACGAAATCGGGTTCGAACCAAATTCACGGTTCGCTGTTTGAATTCTTCCGCAACACTGACCTTGATGCCACTCGCTATTTCTTCACGTCGAAGCAAAAGTTCAATTTGAATCAGTTTGGCGGTTCTGTGGGCGGGCCGATTAAGAAGGACAAGACGTTTTTCTTCGTCGACTACCAGGCCAAAATGCAGCGTGAAGGTGTGCCCTTCACCGGCTTTGTTCCATCAACTCCGATGGTAACGCCTGACGCAAATGGCGATTACAACTTCAGTGCCGATCCTCTCGGCAATCCTCGTCCCGGCACTTTCGTTGGCGCTAAGAATACTGATGGGTTCGGCGACTTGTCGAATCCCTTCAATGGTTATGGGCCTTTCCAGTGCGACGGTGCAGGAAATGGTATTGTTCCCGTCGGCGGCGTGCAGACTGGCGGTATCTCTTGCAACGTTATTCCGGCGGCGCTGATTAATCCCATCGCCGCGAAAGTGGTTCAGCTTTATCCGGCTCCCAATGTCAACAGCAACGTAAGCGGCGCGGGGTTCAACTATTCCAACCAGCCGGTGAGGAAGCTCAACGAGGGAACTTTTGACGTTCGCATCGATCACAATTTCTCCAGCAAGGATTCTATTTTTGCCCGCTTCAGCTATGACCAGGCGACGAACTTTGTCCCTGGCGGTTCGCCGACGTGGTCAGAGGCCAACGCCTTCGGTAGCAATCAGCATATCGAGAACCACGGGCGCAACGTAGTAGGAACCGAAACCCACGTCTTTTCCGCCAACTTGATCAATCAGTTCACAGCCGGCTACAACCGAATTTTTAATCACATTCTGTCCTACGGCACCGGCACGTGTGAAGCAGCGCTGTTGGGCATCCCCGGTGCCGATCTCGCTAGCTCCTGCGATTACGCAACCGGTTATCCCGCGAGTCTGAACCAAGCCTCCCAGGAGTGCGAAAGCTGCGGTATGACATCGTTCCAGATGTCCGCCTACTTTTCTGTGGGTGATCGCGGCTATGCTCCCTATCAGGGCGGCACCAACGTATATTCGCTTTCCGATACGCTCGATTTGATCCACGGCAAACACGAGATTCGAATGGGGCTGGTGTTTCGAGCCGAAGAAATGAATGTAAGAAACAATGCATTCCAGGACGGCTATGCGGTGGAGACCGGGGTTCAAACCGGCGACGACATTGGCGACTTGCTTCTGGGCGGTCTCGGAGTGTTCGCGGCTCACGATCAAACTTTTCTGGGAGCGACAACAGGTCGCCGATGGAAACTCTTTCGCCCCTTCGTACAAGACAATTGGCGAGTTACCAATAATTTGACTTTGAACCTTGGCTTTGCCTGGGCGCTCGCGACGCCAGAGACCGAGGAGGCCAATCGGCAGGCGAACTTCGATGTTGCCAGCCTCCGGTGGTTCGTGCCGTCGGGCAGCCCGGGGATCGGCGGTTGTACGAATTGCGTGAGCACTGATGGACGCGTCGGCATTCAATTTGACAAAACCGCGTTGGAACCGCGAATCGGATTCGCATGGAAGCCCATGGGCAGCGAAAAAACCGCTGTTCGAGGAGGATACGCAATCTTCCACGATTCAGCGTGGAATCAAGGCGGCCAAGGATTGTGGCAGAACCCGCCATATTACGCGGAAGTGGATCCCTGCACTTTTTGCCTTGCCTATGGCGTCGCTGCCGGTTCTCTGTCAGGTGGCTTCCTGTTGCCGGTTGGCACATCCTCAACGACTACTGTCGACGGAGGTCTCGGCGCGGTATACAGCTCGCCTGTCAACCCCCAGACCTACTCGGGATCCATTCAGTCGGAGAATCGGAACTTCAAGCAGGGGATGGTTCAGCAATTCAATCTTAATGTTGAGCGACAGCTACCGGGAAATGTGGTGTTGACGGCGGGTTACGCCGGCTCTCGCGGCGCGCATATTCTTGTGAGCCAACTAAATGAGAACATTTCGTCTCCCACCGCATGCGATCCGACGAGCACTACGTACGTTTCCGGGTACAACGTTGGCTGCGGCTTTCCGAGTTACCCCTACGCCAACCCATTTCAGAGCGTGGATACCAACAACAGCATCGGTGCCTCCCGTTACGACTCGCTTCAGGTCAAGGCGGAAACCAAGAGCGCGCGGCATGGACTGTATGCCCTGATCGGCTATACCTATTCCCGCAATTTCGATTCCGGATTAACTGACGGGCTGGGGACAAATCCCGGCGCGATGTATTACCCGCTTCCAGGATTTAACAAGTTGGACTGGGGCCTGTCACAGCTGAACCTGAACGATAGTTTCACAGCCAGCGTGCTCTATGACCTGCCGTTCGGCAAAGGCAAGCGTTATGGCAGCAACTGGAGCAGTACCGCCAATGCGATTTTGGGGCACTGGCAGGTAAACTTAATTGAACGCGCGACCTCCGGCTTCCCGCTCTTCGTGGTCGATAGCGCCGATGAGTCGGGCGTATTCTTCTCCTATAACGGCAACACCTTCCAGCGTCCGAACGAAGTGGGCGACCCCAACAAGGCCGGGAATGAGGGTGGGCAGACCGGCTGCCCCACGCAAATTCACACACAGCAACATTGGTTTAATCCATGCGCTTTCGCTCAGGCGCCAGCCGGCGAACTTGGAACAGCTCCGCGCGCGCCGGTTTACGGTCCTCGTTTCGTGAATACCGATTTCTCGATCATCAAAGATTTCCCTCTGTCCTTCCGTGAAGGCATGGGCGTGCAATTCCGGGCCGAGTTCTTCAACCTCTTCAACCATTCCCAGTTCTACCTCGACGGCGTTGCCGGGTCCGGCGAGCAGGACATCAATACTCAGTCGAGTTTTGGAGTGATCAACAATACGGTGAACAACCCGCGCCTGATTCAATTTGCTCTGAAATTGAAATTCTAGCGGACGGATTGAAACTTCTTTCGGGCAGACTGAGCGGAATCAGTCTGCCCTGGCTTTTTCCAGCATTAGCACGAGACGCAGGGCCTTGGAGATCATGGATATTCGCAACCTCACCGTAACTTTGTTGTTGCTTTTAGCAAGTGACCTCGCATCCGCACAGGCGCGGCGCAAAGTAATCGTCAACGAGGATTTCTCCGGTCCCGGCGGAAGCAACATGCAAACGCTGCTTGTGCTGGCTCAGTCTCCGCAAGTCGAGGTGCTGGGCGCGACGGTGGTTAGCGGAGACCAGTGGCGCGATGAAGAAGTGGCGCATACCCTGCGCCTGCTGGAAATTATTGGCCGCACCGACATTCCGGTTGTGCCCGGCGCTGTTTTTCCTTTGGTGCGCCGCCGCGATGAAGCGCAACAGTGGCAAGCGCGTTACGGAAAAGTTGCTTACGCGGGCGCATGGGATGATCGCTGGTGGCACGAACCATTCGTTGTGCCGCCGTTGCCTGAGGGCGCGCCTGCGACGAAGCCGAGTGACGAAGACGCCGCGCATTTTCTCATTCGAATGGTTCATAAGTACCCGCATCAGGTAACAATTTACGAGGGCGGGCCGATGACGAATCTGGCGTTGGCAATTTCAATCGACCCCGAGTTCCCGGAACTGGCGCAGGAACTGGTGTTCATGGGCGGGAGCCTGAATCCGAGCTCGGATAATCCAGAATTCGCGAATAATCCGCGCCACGAATTTAATTTTTGGTTCGACCCTGAGGCCGCACAGATTGTTTTGCGCGCACCCTGGAAAAAGATCGTTTGCACGCCGACCGACATCTCCATCAAGACTCATTTAACGCCTGCCATCGTAAAGCAGATCGAGGCTAGCGGCACGCCACTGGCCCGTTATCTCTCGCGCTTTGCCATGTACTCTCCCGGTGCCGACATTATGTGGGATGAGCTGGCGGCTGCGGCGTGGATCGATCCGACCTTGATAACTCAGTGGGAAACCCGTTATATGGCGGTGGATCTCGATCACGGGGCTGGGTACGGCAATACACTGACTTGGACCACGACGGACAAGCCGCCGGTGGGTACAAGGCCTGTCGAAATTCAGGTGAATCTGGATTTGGAGCGGTTCTACGAAATTTTCGTCAAACTCATGAGCATGCCTGCGCCTGTTGCCCACTAATTGAAATCTATTGCGGCGGAACTGCGGGCGTGCGATCCCGCAGTTCATAAACAAATTGCTGAATTTCGTGGCGCTGCCGGTCCCCCTCCTGCGTCTTCTCCCGAGATATTTCCTGGTAAAGCTGTAGTTCTCCCTGCGCTTTCGTGATGTTTCCCGATTGTTTATACGCCTGAGCCAGGCGATAGTGCGCTTCTTCCAGGTTGGGATCAGCTTCTAGGGCTTCTTGCAAGGCTAAGATCGTTTTAGATAAATGTTTTTGTTCCGCATAAACCGTTCCCAGCTCCAGGTAGGCGAGGCCAAACTTCGGATCAAGCTGGACGGCCGTCTGGAGCAATGAGGTAATTCGATCGAGATTTTCGACATCCTCCGTCGACTTCCGCCGCTTCTGAAGCATAAGGGCGTAATAGTAATTGGCCCATGGATTCCGCGGTTGAAGTGTGGCAAATCGCGCAAGCCGCTTCTCAACCTCCGGCGATGCCACAGTTTCCGCAACTTGCATTTTTCCCATGAAGAGGTAGGGATTCGGATCATTGGGATTCATATCCGACACTTCACAAAACTTTTGTGCTGCCTGCTCGTACGAGCCAAGAGAATACCAAGAGGCGGCGAGACCCTCCAACATGCGGACGGAGCGAGGAAATAAACGATTACCTTTGGTAAAAACTTCAACCGCCGGCTCGGCTGCGTGGTGGGTAAGCAATTCCACGCCCCAATCGAAGAGATTGGGTTCGCTGGGAATCAATTCGGCTGCGCGCTGATATTCGCGGACCGCTGCCAGTGGATCGCCTTGCTTTTCGGCGGCATCGGCCAATGAATGATGATGTCCGGCCTCGTCGTCATTTAGGCTGCCGGCGTCGTTCTTGAGCGAAGCAGTGGCACCGGCCAGAGCGTCCCGGTTTCTCACAGACGCGTCGGAACCATGGCCTCCGAGATTTGTGGTATCAACGACGCCCGCCACCGTGAAGTGCGGCTCGTCAAAAAACTCCTGATGTGCGGCGGGGGACTTTTTCTGCTCGCCAGTCTTCTCGGGCTCAAGAACGAGGTCAACCGTTTTGTTTTGTGGCCCCAGAACGAGAGCGGATTCGGCTTTACGATAGCCGGCCATTTCCGCGCTAAGAGTGTAGTCACCTTGGGGAACGGCTGAGAACAGATAGTTCCCGGCGGAATCGGTAGATACCGTGAGCGTTTGTGTATGATTCGAACGCAAGCAAACGTTAGCTTTCGCAATCGGGTGTTCCAGAGAATCCCGGACCCTGCCTTGGATAACGGCCACAGCGGCAAGTTGCGTTGCCCCTTGCACAGATTGCTCGCCCGTCATCGGCGACGCAAAAAGCGTGGTCAGCGCGAGGATGCAGATTACGTTACTACAGGACCGACCCATAGGGATTGCGTGTGACAAATCAAATAAGATTCCGCGCGTAATCCGAGATTTTAATCGCTCGTGCGCTGATCCGCAATCTTCGCAATCTTGCACACCGCGTTCTTTTCGCTGGCTGCGAGGAGATCTGTAAGATAGTTTTAAGCGCTTTCCGCCGAGACATTGGGTTAGGCTTACTACTGCGAGGCCTTGGAATGAACACTTCTCTGATGCGGCATCTAACAACGGTATTACTCCTGATGGCAAGCCTCATGTGCGTTGCTCAGGAGAAGCGGAAAATCATAATCGATCAGGACGCGGCCGGACCCGCCGGAACCGATCAGCAATCGATGCTGCTGTTGATCCAATCCCCTCAAACGGAAGTCCTTGGTATTACCGTGGTGACGGGAGATCAATGGCTGCACGAAGAAGTGGCCCACACGCTACGCATGCTCGAACTGGTCGGACGCACCGATATACCCGTGGTGCCTGGGGCAGAGTATCCACTGGTAAGGCGACAAGCGGAGACAGAGCAATGGGAGCAGCAGTATGGTCAGATACCCTGGCTCGGAGCCTGGACTCCCCGGTTTTATCACCCCCCTGATCAATTGGGAGAAATGCCCGAAGGCAAGCCGACCGCTAAGCCCGCCGATGAAGACGCCGCCCATTTCCTGATACGCATGGTGCACAAGTTTCCCAATCAGATAACGATCTATGAAGGCGGACCATTCACAAATCTCGCGCTCGCCATTTCCCTCGACTCAGAGTTTGCCCGGTTAGCAAAAGAGTTGGTTTTCATGGGCGGCAGTTTGAATCCACGCACCGACGATCCCGAGTTCGCGTATAACCCGACTCACGAATTTAATCTCTGGTTCGATCCGGAAGCAGCTCACATCGTGTTCATGGCCCCTTGGAAGAAGATTGTCTGCACCCCAGTGGATATTTCGGTTAAGACGCGATTAACCGCGGAGTTGATCGACCGCATTAAGAAATCAGACTCGCCGGCGGCTCGCTACATCGGCAAGTATGCGCGCCTGCGTGGCAACTACAATTATTTATGGGACGAATTGGCGGCCGTGGCATGGCTTGATCCTGCTCTCATTACAAAAAAAGAAAAGCTTTACATGGACGTGGACCTGGATCGCGGAGCCAGCTACGGCAATACTCTGACCTGGCCGGAGCAGGACAAACCTAGGCTCAGCGTGCAGCCACTCGAGGTGCAGGACGATCTTGACCTCGACAGGTTTTACGCAATGTTTGTGAGTTTGCTCAGCGCGCCGACGCCAAAGAATTAGCCGGAGTCTTGACGGGCATCTAGTCCGGAAGCTGGGCCAGCATGCTCTGCGCCTGCTTGTGATCTGGATGTTGTTTAAGAAGTGCGAGCAGAATGGTGCGAGATTTCCGCGGCGCGCCTTCGAGCGCGTAGACTCTGGCGAGGTTCAGATAAGCTTGATCGAAAGCGGGAGCAACGCGAATGCATTCTTCGAAGCTGGAGACCGCCTGGTCTCGCCGCTGAGTGCGCAGATATAAAATTCCCAGGTTATTCAGCGCTTCCGGATAAACGGGACGGACGCGTAGTGCTTCCTGTAAATAATTGAAAGCGCGCTCTGCATCGTCGGCCTGTGCATAAACCATTCCCAGCCCGTAGTTCGCTTCGGGATCTTCGGATCTCACCTCGAGGGCTCGTTCAAACGTTTTGCGCGCTTCGGCCCAATTTTTCTGCGAGCGGTAGGCATTCCCTAGATTGTTTAGCGCGATCAAATGATCCGGGCTCGAAAGCAGCGCTTGCTTGAAGCAACGGATGGCTTCATCCGTGCGATTCTCCCGCGTGGCTAAAAGGCCGAGATTGTTCCAGGCATTCGCTAGCGTATCCGGATAGCTGGCGTGAAGTTTCGTGGCACTTTCGAAGTTCTCACGGGCCTCCTCTGTCTTCTGCTGACTCAAATAAGAACTCCCCAATCCGTAGCGGGCCTCGGCACTCGAAGGATCGTCGCGAACGGCTAACTGAAACCACGCTGCCGCCTGGTCAATATAGCCGCGTTGAAAAAAGATCGAGCCCAATGATAGATAGTTCCGGCCAAATTCGAAGGTCTCTCCCACTCCTGAAAAAGGTAAAGCACGCGCTAATCGCTCCGAATCTTTTGCCGGAATGCGCTGCAAATCTTCTTCGACATGCTCCCGATTCACCGGTCCCTGATAAATCTTGACGATCTCCCCACTCGGGTCGATAAGAAAAGATGTGGGCAGGCTGAGATCGCGATGCCGATCGAAGAGATGGCGATAAAGAATGTTGTAAACCGCAGACACCTCATCGGAGCTGTGGAGAACGGGAAATGGCATTCGGGTCAATGACTTCATTTGATCTGCTTCTGCTGGTTGGTCAACGTTCACGGTGAGCAGTTGAAGACCGCGAGCCGCCCAGCGGGTAAAATTTTGCCGGAGTGTTTTGAGATTGTTTTGGCAGTCCGGGGATTTCGCGGTCCAGAAATTCAGCAGCACCGGCCTTCCTCGAAATGACGAAAGAGTCAGCGTTCTCTGGGTTAAATTGGGAAGAGAAAAATCCGGAGCGGGCACGGGTACTAGCAGCCAAGTCTCAACGGTAGCAGGAAGCGATTCGATCACCGGTGAGTCGGTGATGCCAGACTGAATGCGCGATAGCGGCAATTTCTTGAACCGTTCACTGCGATGGGTTTCTGATCCTTCTTCTACATAGATTCTGTGGTCGAGTGGAAGATCGGTAAAATCCTGCACGAGCCCGCTTGGCCAGCGGACCGATGCGCGCACAACTTTTTTCGCCTCTCCCAATCCAAAGAAGATTTCTTTACTGTGCTGGGAGAGAAATCCCGACCCGGCCTGGAGCATGCGGGTTTGGCGTCCTAATTCTGTTTCCACTGTAATTGCAGCGCCAATGGCGTCACGATTACTCTTCGTGCCACGCAGGCAGAAGATAATCGACGGAGGGATATCCTCGATCACGTTCTTCAAGACACGCAGTTGCGGGGCGTTGCGATTTTTAAGGAAGACTTCCTGCCGGCCGTCGTGATCGAAATCGGCTAGGGCAAAGGATCTGCCGATCTTCGATAAAGTCCAGGTCCACTACACCCGAAACATCGGAAAATGTTCCATCGCGATTGTTGGCATAGAAAACATTCCGTTCGAAGCCGCTCCAGGTTCCATCGGCTCGAATAAGTTCGTTGATGGCATTCCATCCTTGTTCGTAGTCTTCCGCGGGTTTAGCCTGTTCGGGCGATTTGGCGACAACCTGCCTCCAGAAAAAACTGTTCAAATCCTGGCGCGATGTTCCGGAAACCATGCCGTTCGCGATGTAGAGATCGGAAAATCCGTCGTGATCGAAATCGAAGGAATCGCTCGACCACGCCCAGCGGCCCATGGCAACTCCGGCTGTCGCAGTTCGATCGTCGAAGACGGCGCCCGCGTTTCGAAATATAGAGTTTCCCATCGCGTGTTTTCGGTATAAAGCACGCACATTTTCGGGAGCAGCCTTCTTGAAATTTTCCTGTGAAGAGATGCGTTCTCCGGCGGCCGTCCACATATCGGCGACATAAATGTCTTCGGCGCCATCGTTGTCGAAGTCGGTCCAGCAGACACTCATGCCCGCGCCGACGTCTTCTACCCCAGCCTGTGCGGCGACGTCGGTGAAGGTTCCCCCGCCGTTGTTGCGGTAGAGATTCTTCCGGCCAAAATCGTTCACCACATACAGGTCGGGCCTGCCATCGCGGTTGTAATCGCTCCAACCGCAGCAGAAGCTGTAGCGCGTGTTGTTTTGAGCGAGGCCGGTTTCCGCGGTTACGTCGCGGAAGGTGCCGTCGCGATGGTTACGCATCATGAAGTTCGGAGGGCCATTCTCCGCGTCATGATAAGGGACAGGATATTTGTACTGACTGGTGCCTTGATAAAAGATATAGAGGCAAAAATAAATATCGAGCCAGCCGTCTCGGTCATAATCCGCAACGGCAGCGCCGGTGAACGTTCCTTGCGGTGGGTTTGCGAACTGAAAAGCTCCTGGCCTTTGGAGAAACTTGCCTCCGCCCTGATTCAAAAACAAGAGGGGGCCATTGGCGCGCACGACGACAACATCTTGGAGTCCGTCATTGTTGAAATCGGCAAATACAGCACACGCAGTGTTATCGAGCAATCCTAGCCCGGACGATTCAGTAATGTCTTCGAAAGTTCCATCTCCACGATTGCGATAGAGGCGGTTGGGAAGGCCAGCAGGCTGGCAGATGTAGAGATCGTCGAAGCCGTCATCGTCGATATCAGCGACTGAGACTCCGTTGTGTCCATAGATATCGATGCCGCAGGCCCCATCGAGAACGGTTCGCCAGTGGTCGACGCCTCGAAGCAGTTGGGCAGAGTAAGAAGAATTCGCTCCGAGAGCGGCCGCGCTAACATCCGTAAAAACCTGAGATAGAGAGCGGCTTCGCGTCTCGTCCTTCATCTGCCACCGGCGGAGTTTGAATTCAAAGGGCGCCCATGAAGATGGCTGACTTTCCCATTCGAGATCCCAACCGCCCACGCGCTGCTCGCGATGAAAACCCTGGCCGGTACCGACCAACTCGTAGCGAACGCGAGTGTGTACTTGGCGTGGGGGTTCGGAATCGAAGCCCCCAGTAGCTATTATGTTCGTTACTTGGAATTCCGCGGTTACGATCTTGGAGAAAATGCTTGCAGAAGAAACCCAGGCTCTCAGAAACGTGTCACGCCTGAGATCGGTTGAGGAATCGAATTTATTCCGGCGGACTTCGATCGCGGGACTAGGACGCAGTAATTGCGAAGCGGACGGATGGGGCGATGAACCGGAGAAGTCAGCGCTCAAACTTCTCTCTATCGTGCCAATATCCTGCGGAGATCGAAGCAGGCTCGAACTCCACTCCGCTAAAATTGCAGCGATTTTGTCATGGCACTTTTCGCTGGCGAAGTCGTCGAGGCCAGCATCCGCCTTGAGCAAAAGAGCATCGAGCGGCCTTTCTGCAAGATAATGAGGGTGCAAGTAAAACTGGCCGCCGGATGACGGCAGGCTGGAAGAATCGAATGAGGAGAACGACGGAATTGCAAGCCCACGCAAGGTTGCCGGAACAACCGCCGCCGAGGCTGCCTGGCAGCAGCGGAGAAGAAAGTTACGGCGGTTTAATGGGCTCAGAGCGTTCGCCTCCTGACGCTACGATTCTGGACTTGGAATCTACCAGCGGTATCCGGAGCGGTCAAGGCGGCGGTTAGAGACAAGAGGACCATTCCAGGAATTTAGCTATCAGGTCCCGGACCGGGACCCTGCAAGTCGCAAGAGGAGCTTTTTGCTTGACCAAGGGTTTGATAGACGGCTAGCGTTTTAAAGACGGAGAGAATACGACGAAGGGCAAGTTGTAAGATTTCTGGATAGTTTGTGAAAAAAATCGGAGTGCGCAGAGGGGTTCGCTAGAAGATGGGAAGTTCAGGCGCGGGAATTTCGGGGACGGCAGCTGCGGTGTTTCTGTTGGCCGAAAATCGCCTGCTGCGGGAGGCTTTACTCCGTATTTTGTCTAAGAAGGATGATATCCAAGTGGTGGGGTCGGGACCTTACGGTCCCGGCACGTTCGAGGAGATCTTGTCGACGCGGGCGAACATGGTAGTACTCGATTCAGTCTCGTCCGTCCTCTCGGAGCCCGGTTTATTGCGGGACCTGCATCAGCTCAACCCTGCGATCAAAGTTGTAATGGTGGGTATGGAAGCGGAAGAATCGGTTTTCCTTCGCGTAGTCCAGGCCGGCGCAGTGGGATACATACTGAAAGACGCTTCGGCGATAGACGTGGCCCGGACTATACGGGCGGTGGCGGCGGGCGAGGGTGTGTGTCCTGGATCACTCTCCGGCGCGCTGTTTCAGTGGGTGAGCCAGCACAAGCCTGCCATCCCGAGTTTCTATCTTAAGACCAGCCTCGGGCTAAGCCGCAGAGAGCAACAACTGGTCGGGCTGATTCAGCGGGGACTGACGAATAAGGAAATGGCGGGCCAGCTCAACCTTTCCGAGCAGACCATTAAGAACCACGTGCACCGCATCCTGCGGAAGGTGGGCGCTCAGGATCGGCTAGCAATTGTGGACGTTTGCCGTGGCGTGGGGCTCAGCGTTTAGCGGAGACAGCGACCACGCCGCTACACGAAGAACAGCCATCAGATAGCAAAATGTTTTCCAGATCGCGCGCAGAAACGGCCTCAAAATCCGGCACCACGTGAGCCGCACCCGCTGCGGTTAGAATCTCTGGCTTCTCATGCAATGCGACCGCCAGGCAACGCAGCCCCGAAGCGGTTGCAGCTAGAACGCCCGATACGGCGTCTTCCACCGCAAGCACGTGATTCGGATTCAAGGCCAGACGTTCACGGGCAAGAGAGTAAACCGCAGGATCGGGCTTTCCCTGGCGCACATCATCTCCCGTTACAACTACATCGAAGCACCCCAAGAGTCCTAACTCCACCAGCGTGGAATGGGCTCGGCTCGGACTTGCGGAAGTTGCGACCGCTAAAGCCGTACCGCAGTCATAGAGCTCGCGTACCAAACGGATGACGCCCGGCACGGGGATCACTGACAATTGAATCTGGCGAAAAATACTATCTTTACGTCGACCGAATTCTTCGAGTTCGTGGGCCGGACAGTCTCCGAGGAGATGGCGCAGAATATCCTCACGCTTGCGACCGTCGAGAATGAAGTCAAGCTCTGAATCGTGGATCTCGCGCCCCAGGGTGTTAAGAAATAGCCTCCAGGCTTTGCGGTGCACTGGATGGCTGTCGACCAGAACTCCGTCCATGTCAAAAATCACACCACCAAGTTGCGGATGATGCGGGCCACAGCAATCAGTAATCGATCGATGAATGCTCATAGTCTCTCCGCCCGGCCTATTCCACTTGGAGAAGCGGCAGAATCCGCAGATTCCGGGGTTAAGCCTTCGGACCCACTGCCGGGCCAGGTGATCTGCGCTTTTTGATAGTTCGAGATCGTGCCAATGTCCAGCAAGTAGTCGTGAATGGGGTAGGCCATCATTTTGCCAAGCATACGAGGCAACACATCGAAAGCAATATCGGCGGGTAACGATCGGGGGATTAGATCGAGAAAGCCCGGGGTTGCCACCATTAAGCCGGAAAATACCCAGTTGCTGCGGGGCAGCTGCGGTTTCTCCTCGAAACCGATGATGACACCGTTGCTATCGCTGATCGCTACGCCACAACGCGAAGGATCGGGAACCCGGTATAAACCCAGGGTGGCAAGCCTTCCGTCATGGGAACGACTGGAGTGAAATTCAGCCATACGGCACAAATTCGCTTTGGTGAGTACATCGGAATACAGTATCCAGAACGCGGGGTCGTTCTCGACCCAGGAACGATTGGCGGCGAGCGTTCCCGCCGAGCCAAGCAATTGTTCTTCATGGACAACGCGAACCTGCACCGGCGAATCGAGCTTCCTCAAATACTGCTCGATGGTTTCGGCGTGCGCATGCAGGTTGATGAGGACCTCGGTGATGCCCGAACGAAAGCAGAGATCGAGCCAGATGTTCAGCAGCGGCGTCCCCCGAATTGGCACCAGACACTTGGGCACTTTATCCGTGATGGGGCGGAGGCGTGTGCCCAGCCCGCCTGCCAAGAGAAAAGCCTTCATAAGATTTCGAGGTTGCAACGCGATTAGATCGTGAACCTATACGGCTGAAAGCGGCAAGAAAGTCCAGCGCGTACCAGCGTGCTCGTCATGATCGATAAAAGGGTCGTTCACAATGACCTGCGCTCCCTGAGAATCGAAAGCAAAGGCCATTTCCTGGAGTCCCTCAGCCTGCATCGCCGAACGCACGGCATAGTGGGACGAAGGCTCACAATAAAGAAGGAGGAACCCTCCGCCGCCTGCGCCGGTAATTTTTCCTCCCACGACGCCATGTTCACGCGCCACTTCATAGAGGCGGTCAATGCGCTGATTGGAAATGCGCGGTGACACCCGCTTCTTGGCCTGCCAGGCGTCATCGAGAAGATGTCCGAAATGCTCCAGGTTTCCACAGAGCAATGCTTCTCTCATCAAGGCGGCGGCTTCTTTCACTTGGTGCAGCGCCTCGACGGCTTCCCCTGCCGGCAACCGCGTGGATTTCTCCTGTTCCGCGAGAATATCCCAGGAGTGGTGGGCCGCGCCGGTAAAGAACAGCATCAGATTCGATTGCAGGGATGAAAGCACGCCGGGATCGATGTGCAGAGCCTCGACCTGCGTGCTTCCATCGGAGTGAAAACGAATATAGTTGAGGCCGCCAAATGCGGCTGCATATTCATCCTGCTTACCGACATGGTGTCCCAGGCCAATACGCGTGATGCGGTACGCCCGTTCCGCGAGGTCGTACTTGGAGAGTGGGCAGCGCAAATAGGTTGTGAGCACTTTCAGCAGATTTACGCAAACGCTGGCGGAAGAACCGAGTCCGGTGCCGGGAGGAATTTCGGAGGCCAGAAAAAGATCGGCAGCCAGGTCTGTGCCCAGGTCTTTGAGGACGGCCAGAGGAATCTCGAGGCCGCTACCCTGCGCCGGCAGGGCGGCAAGATCGCTCCAGTTGCCGAACAGGCGAAGGTCCGAAGAGATGA
Organism: uncultured Acidobacteriaceae bacterium; assembly: GCA_963818235.1. Lineage (GTDB taxonomy): Bacteria > Acidobacteriota > Terriglobia > Terriglobales > Acidobacteriaceae > Sulfotelmatobacter. The sequence goes on along the minus strand of CAWFRI010000001.1, from coordinate 1,658,127 downwards.
CCTGGATGCGGCCATCGCCGCGATTACCCAGGATCGTATAGAAATATTTGTTGATGGCGGTGCTGAGCACGGCGCCCCCAAACTGCTCGTAGTAAGAGGGTAGGTCGGTGCCGCCTCCGCCAAAACTAATCCGAACCGGACTGCGTCCGATGAGCATGCTGTCATATCTCCGGGAACGGTTGACCGCTGGAGGCGTATGAAATCAACTGCCGGCTCGCGCCTTCGTCTTGCGCGTCCGGACCGAGCTTGGCATTCCCCGCTTTTGTAAGCTGGAGAATCTTGAGCACGCGAACCGCCAGGGTCCACATGGTCTCGATCAGAAGCGAAAGATCTTTGAGCAATGACGGATGCAACATATATTGCAGATCATGACGCGTCTTATCTTCGGAAGAATTCGCCTCGCGTAAACCATGCACCTGCGCCAGACCGGTCATTCCTGGTTTTACCGTCAGCCGCTGTTCTTCCCAGGCGGAATAGCGGTTGGCCCGTTCCGGGCCTTCTGGGCGCGGCCCCACCAGACTCATGTTCCCGAGAAGCACATTCCAGAATTGCGGCAGTTCGGAGATACTCGACTGCCACAACAGTTGCTCGAAGCGGAAATGATGCTGCGGGGGATTGCGCTCGACATTCAGGCGCAGCATGGAGAATTGCAATCCCTGCCAGCCGACTCGCTTTTCCCAGCGGAAGGCCCGTCCCGTCAAGAAGCGCAATGCGAGGCCAGAAACGAGAACCGCAGGCAGCGCAACCAGGGCGAGAACCGAGCCTAACAGGAGATCGAAGACGCGCTTCCCGGCTCGAGTCGGCGCGGGAGGCGACATCTCGCCGAGTTGAAGCAACGGAAGCCCTCCCAGATCAACCAGCCGCGGACGCGAAAGATAAAGCTCGTAGGGTTGCGGCACCAGGCTGACTCGTATGGCCCGCTGCCGGCAGAACGCGACCAGATTTAAAATCTCGTGCGACGCCGGAGTATGCGCCAACACCAGTTCGTTCACGTTGTGCTGGCGCAAAAGCTCGGTCACTCCCATCGTGGACACCGTGGCCGGTGGCTGCGCCCGGTCGCGAGGCAAGTGGAGAACTCCGCTTTGGGGGAAAGAAATCCGATCACCTTGCAGAGCAGCTCGGGATGCTGGTTGAATTTCATGGCCAGTTCGGTGGCCACTCGGTCGGAGCCGAGGATCACGACACGGTTCACCTTCCCGTTCCGGTAACGCCGCAAGACCATCCGCAGGGCCAGCCCGCGTATGCTCAGAAAGCCAGCCAGCAGAAACAGCGAAAATACGCTCAGTGTCAGCCGCCCTACGTATCTTCCAGAGACGTTATCCACGGCCAGCAGAATCACCATCAGAAGCACGACCGCCAGCAGGAGATGCGAAACCACAGAAGGCAAACGCCACCCGCCGCGGAAGCCATCGAGGTGAAGGTTTTCCTGAAGCAAAACCCAGGCGAACACGGTGCAAACCGCATAGATAATGAAATTGAAAGGCGCCAGAGCAATCTGGTTTCCAGTGAAAACCCGAGCTGAGTGCTCTGTTCAGCGGCCAGCGCCGCGGGAATCCATGCCAGGTCTGCCGCCAGGATTCGGTTGCGCAACTGTTCTGATTTCATTTCTTCTCGATTCTTTCGCTGATCCCATACGCCGAGCAGCAGCGGGTCTGGCCGAGGCTGCTTTAAACTGAGGCCGCCCGGCTGCGCTTCTCCTGCATCTGCTGCTGCACCACGCGAAACACGGCGTGAGCGATCGAAAGATGAAGATCTTCGATAATCTGCATGTTGTCGGAAGGAACGACGACGCAGATGTCGCACAACGATTTCATTTTTCCTCCCTGAAAGCCGGTGATGCCGGCCGTGGCCGCTCCCGCGCGGCGGGCGAAGCTGAGCGCCGCCAGCATGTTGGGGGAGTTTCCGCTGGCGCTGATGGCGAAGGCCACGTCGCCGGGCTGAAGCAGATTTTCCAATTGCTCGGCGAAAATGCCTTCGTATCGCGTATCGTTGGCCCACGCCGTGATCAACGCCACATTGTCGGTAAGCGCAACCGCGCGCAAACGGCGACCGGTGGCGGGCGCGGTGCCTTTCCCCAAATCGCAGCTCAGGTGCGACGCCAGGGAAGCGCTGCCGCCGTTGCCGAAGAGAAAGATGGTTCTTTCTTTGTCATAGGCCGAAAGAAACAGCTGGCCAGCCGGTCAATGGATGGAACCGGAAGTTGCTGGATGGTGGTGGACAACTCCTCTAGGTAGGCAGAAACTTCAGACCCGTTCGCCGCAGTGGTTGATCGATTTATTATGGGTTGCAACATGGGATGGCTCGAAAACTTGTGAATGCTGTCACGTCGATGTGTGGGGAGTGAGCGGGCTTGAAATTGTCGTAGCCGCTAGGGGGCCGCGCTCAGGAGAACTCCGGCGGCGCGCATGGCGGCTGCCGCGTCGGGCAGGAGCATGGGAACGCCGCCCGATTTTTCGACCCATTCCAGAAAATCGTCCAGAATCGTATCCAGGCCGCGCTTTGGCTTCCATCCCAGGGATTGTAGTTTTCGAATGCTGGAGACGCTGTGCCGGTTGTCGCCTCGGCGATAGTCGCCGGACACTTCGAAGCCGGCGGAGTTAGGAATCCGCTTGAGCACGTGGCGGGCGTACTCCAAAATAGTGGTCGCCCGGCCGCTGCCTACGTTAAAAGCCTGCCCATTCGCTTCATCCCGGGCGAGAGCGAACATGTTGGCCTCGACCACATCATCGACGTGAACGAAGTCGCGAGTCTGGAGCCCATCTTCATAGACGATGAGCGGCTGCTGCTGCAGGGCGAGCGCGCAAAAAATCCGGCAAACTCCGGAGTAATGGTTGTAGAGCGATTGCCTTTGTCCCTGGGTAATCGAATAGCGCAGCGCTACGGTGGGAATTCCGTGCAGCCAGCCCAGTCCGAGAGCGGTCTTCTCCTGCGCAAGTTTCGAGACGGCATACTGGTTGTAAGGATTGCTGTACCGCTCCTCGAGCGGCAGCGGCTGAGCAGGTACGTCACACACCGGACAGAAAACCTCCCACTCCCTTCGCTGAAGACACTCGGCCGACCGCGGCACCGGCTGAAACTCTCGGTGAACCGCGCAGCGGTACTGGCCTTCGCCGTAAACCGCCTGTGAGGAGGCTACAATAATTTTTTGTACCGGCAGGCGGCGCCCAATCACCAGTTCGAACAGCAGCGCCGTGCTCACCGCGTTGACCTGCATGAATCGGGAAAAATCCGGCATGTAATCCTGATAGGCGGCCTGATGGGAGACGATGTCGACGCCCTGCAGCGCCGCCAGCAAAACCTCGCGATCGGTAACGTCGCCCTTAACAAATTCGAAGCCGGCGGCCGTGGGCAGGTACCGCGGCTGGCCCTTGGGATGGACTCTGGGATCGAGGCTGTCGAGAACCCGCACCTGAAAACCGTCGCGCAGAAAGCGATCCGCCAAGTGAGAGCCGATGAATCCCGCACCCCCGGTGACTAAAACTTTCAAGGCTGTAAACTCCGTGTCTGCATTGGAAAACTTCCGGCGGACGCAAGGCAGGGCGGGAACGAAATACGCTAACTTATTTTCCCGAGCCCCGAAAAACTTCCAGCGCTGTCCGAAGCAGTATCCTGAAATCGAGAGCCAGCGACCAGGTGCGGATGTATTCGAGGTCGAGGCGAACCCAATCATCGAAGTCGTGCACCCGATTGCGTCCGCTCACCTGCCACAGGCAGGTGATTCCCGGCTTGACCGCGAGCTTCTGTTTTTGAAATTCGGTAAAACGCACAAATTCGCTTTCGAGCGGAGGCCGCGGGCCGACCAGGCTCATGGCGCCGACGAGCACGCTGTAGAGTTGCGGCAATTCGTCGAGACTGTAACGGCGCATCCAGCGGCCAATGGCCGTGATGCGCGGGTCGCCTGTAAGTTTAAAGACAGGGCCGGTCATTTCGTTTTGCCGCAGCAATTGCGGCTTGAGCGCATCCGCATTGGCCACCATGGAGCGGAATTTGTATCCCACAAAACGGCGTCCGTTCCGTCCTACCACCCGCCAGCGATAAAATGCGGGGCCGCGCGAGTTAAACTTTACAAGCGCCGCCAAGGCCAGCAATAAGGGAGAGAGAGACGCCAAAAGCCAAGCCGATACGGCAATGTCGACTGCCCGCTTCACACTCAGTTGGAGCGGACTGGACCAGCCGGGCGAGTATTCCGGCGAGAGCGTTTCCGGCGCGTGCAAAGTAGCGGCCATGCCACGGTTAAGCAACTGCGATGCAGGCTTGTTCAAGGTAGGCGCGCAATCCTTCCCGCCAGTCGCGAAACTGATTCAATCCGGCATGTTTGAGCCGGGCATTCTCGAGCACAGAATATTCGGGCCGCGGAACTTTTGCCAGGAACTCATTGGGTCCGGCGACCAGGCAGCGCGCGGGAACGCCTGCCACCGCAAAAATCTCGCAGGCAAACTCGTGCCACGAGCAACTGCCTTCCGCCGTGGCATGGAACAGGCCGTAAGCCCCCGCACCGCTGAGAGCCACGATTTGCCGGGCCAGCTCGCGGGTTGAAGTAGGAGTTATGTTTTCGCTTGCCACCACGCGCACTTCACCGCGCTCCCGCCCCAGGCGCAGCATGAGATCGACGAAGTTGCTCCCTCCCTTGGCGCGGCACGGCCGGCGGCCATAGAGAGCGGAGGTGCGCAAGACAATATGCTTCTCGTTCAGAGTACGGACAAAATATTCGCCCGCCAGCTTGCTGTTGCCATAGACACTCAGCGGAAGCGGGAGATCGTCCTCAGCATAGGGAGTGGCCCGGTTGCCATCGAAGACGTAATTCGTACTGACATGAATGAATACGGCGCCCAGATCTTGCGCGACCGCCGCCAAATTCCGCGCGCCCACGGCATTGACGGCATAGGCGCGATCCGGCTCCCGCTCGCAGTTTTCCACGTGGTGCATGGCAGCGGTATTCACTACGACATCGGGTTGCAGGGTGCGCAAACAGGCGGCCACGGAATCGAGCGATGACACTTCCAAATCCTGATGAGTCAGCGAGTAGGCTGAACCATGGCCGGCAAAGGCCTCCATCACGTCACTGCCGAGTTGCCCGTTGCCACCAATGACGGCGATCTTTCGTTTCGTTGTCATGGTCAGGCTCCCACCGCGACCTTCATGGCATGCAATTCGATCCCATTCTCCAGTTTCTTGAAGGTGTGAATATTCGAGTACAGCGGGTTTTCCCAGTCTCTAAATTTGTCGATGTTCGCGATCAGGTTGTAGACGATCGACTTCACGTCGCCGGAGGGATGAAAGCTGAGAACATTGGCCGCCTTCTCCACGCTGACCTTGTAGTTGCGAAAGTCTTCAATATGCTTGATCAGCAGGAAGACTTTTCCTCCCAACCGTTCTTCCACCGCCGCCTTGACCAGGTCGCCAATTTCGCCCACCGTATAATTGCCGGAGGCGATATTGAAGACGCCGGAGATTTTCGGATTGGCTTCGATAGCCCGTATGTAGGCGGTGGCGGCATCTTCGATGCTGAGGATAGGCCGCCAGATGGTCGGATTGTTGACTGTAATTTCGCGGTCGCGCACGGCGCTGCGAAACATCGAGTTGATGACCAGATCGAGGCGCATGCGCGGGCTGTATCCGGAGATGGTCCCTTTGCGCAGCGAGATGACGGAAAAATCGTCGTCGTGCATCTGAGTAACCGCCTGCTCGCCCTGCAACTTGGAGACTCCATAGGGATACGAGGAAGCGACCGCGCGCGACTCGTCGTAAAGCTCGTTTTCGGTGTATCCATATACCGAACAGGAACATGCGTAAATGAAGCGCTTCACACCGGCCTTCTTCGCAATGTAAGCAAGATAGGCAGGCGCGGCGGCATTAAAGATGAAATTCTTGCTGGGCGAAAATTCCGCCATGGGATCGTTCGAAAGTCCGGCCAGGAATATGACCTGATCGTAGGGCTCGAGATCCTCCACGGTGAGATGGAAGATATCCTTGTTCAGGGTTCCGACCGGGCGCGGCAAGTGATTGCCGAACCAGAACAGGTCAACCACATCCACTTTGTAGCCGCGTTCAAGCAGCCGCGGAATCAATACCGATCCCACATAACCGGCGCCGCCGGCGATTAGCAGTTTCATGATTTCTCTCCTTTGCAAATAGGTCTTAAGTCGCGGACTCCGGGCAGCACCATGGAATGCAGAACACGCTAACGCAGTGCGAAGGCAGCTTCGGTTTGAGGTTGTAAGACGAACTGATCCGATTCCGCGGAGGCAAGCCAGTCGCCCAGGGTGTGCGCCTTCTTGTCCTTCTCGGAAAGAATCGGGACCTCGACCGGCCACTCGATAGCGATCGCGGGATCGTTCCACAGGATTCCGGATTCGGCTTTGCCGTTGTAGATTCCGGTGCACTTGTACTGAATCTCCGCCACATCGGAAAGCACGCAGAAGCCGCGGGCGAAGCCCGCCGGAGCCCACACTTGACGCCGGTTTTCGGCGGAACACTCCACTCCCGCCCAGCGCCCCAGCGTGGAGGAATTCTTGCGAATGTCGACCGCCACCAAGAAGGCACGGCCAAGCGGCACCCGCATCAGTTTGCCCATAGGCGGCTCCCACTGAAAGTGCAGGCCGCGCAGCACTCCCTTGACCGAGCGCGAGTGGTTGTCCTGCACAAAATCGATAGGCAAGCCGAGGTCGCGAAACTGATCGGCGCGGTACGTTTCCATGAAAAAGCCCCGCGCATCCTGGAAGAGATCAGGGACTACTACGGCCATCCCGGGCAAAGGGCGCGATTCCACACCTATGTGCATTGAGTTTCAGACCTCCTTGAATCGATATTCCGGGGAACTGTTCGCGGCACGGGTGCAGCGGTCAGGCGGCGGCGCGGGTGTGAGCACGGCCGGACACGAGGTGATGGAAAAACTCTTCGTACTGGTCGGTGATGTGATCCCAGGTATAGGCTTGCCGGATTCTTTCCGGTGCACGCCGGCGAAAGTCTTCGGCCATGGCGGGATCGTCCTCCACGGTCTGCAACTGACGGCGCAGGTCTTCGACGCTGCGCTCAAACATCAGCGCGTGGCCGTTCAGCACCTCACGGTTAAACGGCGTGTTCAGCGCGAGAATGCAGTTGCCATAGCCAAGAGCCTTCACCAGCGACGGATTGGTTCCCCCCAGGCTGTGTCCATGGATGTAGGCATAAGCGTTACAGTGCAGCTCTTTCACGTGGGCGGCGTTGGCCACGTGTCCGAGAAATCTAATGCGGGGATCGCGGGTCTGCTGCAATTGCCGCACAAATTCGCTGCGGTAGTTCACTCCGCCGGCCACCGCCAGCGACTTGTTAGTCTTCAATTTTTCGAACGCCTTCACGATCAGGTCGGGGTTGTTCTCCGATACCATGCGGCTGGCGATCAGATAGTACTGATGGGGCTCAAGCCCGTATTGGCGGACGACCTGCGGATCTCCCGAACTCTCGATATTGGCGCCATAAGCGATGCAGGTGGAGGCGGTGCCGAACTCGTCCTGATAGATGCGCTGCATCTCTGTGGCGTCGGTAATCACGCCCTGCGGGCAGATTTTGCCGATGCAGCGCGCGTTTAAGTGGAAATATTTCCGCGCGAGCTTTCCCCACTTTCCTCGCTTCCAATCGAGTCCATCCACGTTGATGGCGAAAGTTTTCCCCAACATGCGGGGCAGGAGGCAATGAAAACCGTTGACGATGTTGAGGACCAGAAAAACGTCCACCGGCCGGAACAGCACATCGAGCATGCAGGCAAGAGTATGCGTCGGTGTACCCAGGACTTTGGTCTCGATACTCGGCAAATAGATCAGGTTGACGCCACGATACTTTTGCGGCCGGTGGGGAAAGAGGCTGCGGCGGCAGTACACAGTCACCTTGTGACCGCGGGCGGCCAGACGCGGGGCAAGCTCTTCGAGAAAAGCCTCGGCACCTCCATAGGTATGCGGAATGCCGCGGGAGCCGAAGATGGCGATGCGCAGCGGAGGAATCGAGTGGACTGGCTGCGGCGGGGTCATCCGCGCTGCTGCTGCGAGCACTCGCTCGGTCTTTCCCCCAGTGGCTTGGCGTGTCTGAGTCTCGTGATTGTTTGCCGGTTGAATATTTACCGGATGAAAAATCTCCATGGGTCACACCTTTGCGGAAATATTCTCGAATTCAAGAATTGCGCCGTCTGCGAAAGTTTGCCGTGCTTTTCCGCGAACGCTAAGGCTACGATCCGGCAACGGCCAGAGAGAGAAAGCGGGTAAAGAGAAACGAGTGTAGCCTCCTGCCATAGACGAGTGCAGTCAGGAAAACAGCCGCGCCGCCGTAGGCAAGAACGTCCAGCCAGGCACTGGAAACTGCGGCACAGAGCAGGAACGTCCCGCCGCAAGCCAGGAAAAAAAACAGCGTCTTGCCGATTTCGCCCGGCGTTTTTCCGGTCAGATCGCGGAGCAGCCACTCGTCCACGGTCCACCATAATACGACCGCCCCCAGCATGGCCCAGGCCATGTTCTCCAGGTTCCCACTGCGCTTCGCCAGGGCAAGCAGCAGCGCCGCCGAAAGCAATCCGACGCTGGCGCCCAGCAGCAGGCTCGTCTGCCGCAGGCTGCTGCGAAAGTAATTGCTGTGCAGGATGTAAATCAGCGCGGTCGGTCCGGTAGCCAGCATGAGCAGCCGCAGGATGGGAAGACTTAATATATAAGCTGGTAAATATCTTGGCAGCAGCACGCGCAGCGGGAAGAAAACCGCCAAACTGGCCGCCCACAAAGCAATCAGGCAACTTTCTCCCCAGATGTAGGCGTGCGCTTTTTGCTCCGCACTCAAGCCGTCGGACAAATAAGGGAAGACGACGCGCGCCACCGACGCAATAATCGTATTTACCACTGCCAAAGCGGTCGCCGCCAGGCTGTAGATCGCGAAATCGCGAATGCCGAAGCTCAGGCTGACCATAATCCGGTCGAGCGAGACCGCCAGAGAGGTGACTAGTCCTGCCAGCAGGATGCCCCACCCTGCACGGATGTTGCCGGCGCCCACTCGCCAGATGTAGCCGGCGGTCTTCATTTTCATTTTTATTCTTATTTTTGCAGCGGGGGCGCGGCTCTTGTACTTCTGTGCGGGATACTTCTCTCCGGAGTACTGGACGAGCAACACGATCCAGACAGCCAGCCCAGCCGCCAGCGAGGTTGCGATGTAAGCTGCTAAAAGCGATCCAGTCTGCATACGATTCCAGCGATGCAGCGCGACCAGCGCTCCCAGTAGAAGAGCGGGATTCGCCGCCGTCACTGCCGAAAGTAACCCAAAGGATTTCTCCGCTTGCAGCACAAACTGTCCCATCACCGCGGCATTCGAGACCAGCGCGTAGAGAGCAATGGCCAACACCAGTAAAAACCACGTCTCATGGCGATACCAGACTGCCAGAACAATCATGACCGGGACGAGCAGGGCCATCTGTTGCAGCAGTAGAAAGATCAGAGCGGACCGCGCTTCGGCCGGCAGACGCTCTCCGGGGCGGGCCGCCCAGCGTACCAGCGAGCCATCCAGCAGCCCGAGATGCAGCGCCCCCGCGAAACCTCCGTATAAGATAAACAGCCGGTAATAACCATAGCTTTCCAAGGAGAGCCAACGAGGCAAAAGAAATGCGAGCAGGCCATTGCTCAGCAGAGCGGCCAGATTGGCCAAGCTAAACAGCAGTACGTGCCCCGCGAACGACGATTCTTTTCCAACCCTGCCGGCTGTCTCGGTCCGCGAGGGCGCGGCCTGCCGTTGGCCGCACAGAGCGTCCCCGATTGCCGGCTCTAGATTTGCGCAGACCTGTACTGCGCTAGGCGGTGCATTCATTTAGGCGGGTGTGCTCCGTGAGTGCGCATCGCGGCAGAAACCGGCAGGTCCACCTCGGGAACGTCGGATAGGCCGGCGGTGCGCGGAAGCCATCTCCGGTACAACGCTTGAAAGTCGGATGCGTAGCGCTCCGCCTGAAATTGAGCACGAACCCGCTCCTGCCCGGCTCGTCCCATGGCGCGCGCCCGACTCGGATCATCCGCCAAGCGCAGAATCGCCTCCGCCAGCGGAGCGGCACATCCCGGCGGAAACAGCAGCCCAGTCTCGCTCTCGGCCAGCATCTCCGGCGCGCCCCCATGATTGCAGGCGATCACCGGTTTTCCCGCAGCCATGGCTTCGAGAACTACGGTGGGAAACGGATCGGGCTCGGTAGACGGCAGAATGAAAAGATCCAGCGCGCCGAGCACTTCGGGGATGTCGCTGCGATAGTCGCTGATGGCGAAAACTTCTCCCAGACCCGCCTCAGTCACCGACCGGCGGAAGCGGCTCATGAAGTGCATCTCGTCGTCAAAGACTCCGCCCACGGCTAGAAATCTGACGCCTAGACTTTGTTGGGTAACTATTTTCGCGGCCTCAACCAGCAGCAGTTGTCCTTTCCAGCGGCACACTTTTCCTACCATCCCCACCAGAAAGGCCGACTGCGGAATTCCGAACTGGCGGCGAATCCCGGTGCCAGTTTCCCGGCTGGCAGACTCCGACAATGCGAAGGTTGCGAAGTCGATCCCGTTGTGGATGACGTGCACTTTGTTCGCCTGGCCGGGACAGTCGGTTAGAATATGCGACCGTACCGCCTCGGAAACCGCCACCACCTGTGTGGAGAGCGCACAAACAACGGGATGCAGCAACCGGGGCATTACCGCCGGACGCGTCACAATTTCATGAATGTGCCAGATGCCTGGGCGCCGCATGAAGCGCGCGGCCAACGCTCCGCAGGGCACTGCGATGGTATTGCTGTGAACCAGGGCGACACGCTCGCGCCAGATGAGATACATCAGAGTGACGACCCCTGCCAGGACATCGCGAACGAAAGCCAGCAAGCCGAGGGGGGAAAAGTATCTTCTGCGAATCACCGCCATGCGGATGAAGCGGTATGGAATTTCTTCCTCATCGAGCCGCCGGGAGAAACGGCCGAGGTGCCGCATATCCTGGGGAAGAACAACGATAGGCTCAAATTGTCCGCGGTCCAGCCGCTTGATCAGCTCGAGGAGAATGACTTCTCCGCCGTAAAGATCGTTGCTGCCGTGAACGAACAAGATCTTCGCCGGGTGAAGATTGGGTTTCATGGCTGTTGTTTGAGCGTTGATGGTTTGATTGAAAAAATCTGCGACAACAAGCTCACGGAAAGCGAGGTGCAATGGTAGCCGTCCGCTCCCATAAAATGTGGACTCTTAGGAATTGACGGAATTTTTCTCCCACAGCGGCATCGCCGCTGATGCGGTAGCGCAAGCCGTAGAGCAAAATCCGGGCCAGCAATCCTACGCGCAGAACCGCGTCGGCCAGGAACCGCTCGAAGGCCCCGGAAAATTTCCGGTGATAGTGTCGGAAGCCGGCGTAAATGTAACCGGTCCGGCTGGGTTCGAAGCCGCCGAAGTGAATGTATTGGATGTTGGAACACTGCACCGTAAGCAAGCCGCGCTGATGGGTGCCGCGGCAAAAATCGATGTCGTCGCCGTAGAAAAAATTGCTTTCATCGAGTCCGCCCACGGCCCGCCAGTTTTCGGCCGTGGTCATGAGAAACGAACCTTCCACCCAGTCGACTTGTACGGCATGGTCATCGGGCGCACCGTAAGGCGGTCGACGCCGCGGATCGACCCAGAGGCTGGCGAAGCGCCAAAGATACCAGGCACGGGGAAAGCGTCCCGCCGACGGCCGCCGCTGCTTCTGCGCGCCATACATCTCTCCGCCGACCACTCCGATCTCGGCGGCGGATTCGAGCAGATGAACCGCGGGCATAATGTCACTCAGCAGGATGGTGTCACTATTCAGCAGAAGATAATATTTCCCCCGCGCCTGGCGCGCTGCAAAATTGTTGCCCCGGATGAATCCCAAATTCTCCTGGCTTACGATCAGCCGCACCCAGGGAAAATTTTGCGCCACAAAGCTGGCCGTGCCGTCACTCGAGCCGTTATCGAGCAGGATGACCTCGTGGGGCACGGCAACTTTCTCGCGAATCGAGTTTAGACAGTCGGCGAGAAAGTGCTGCGCATTGAAAGCTACCAGCAGGATGGAAACCGTGACGCTTTCGCTCATGCCGCACTCCCACAAATTGCACTGGGCCGGCGCGCGAAGCGATCGACGGCGACAAACATCAGAGGAATCCACAGCGTGATGAGATAGGGGAATAAGGTCCCGAACAGGCTGAACAGCAGCACGTAGGCATAATAGGAAAACAAAAGCGCCGCAAGCAGAGACTGGCTGCGGCCCATCGCGCGATAAGACCAGCCTGCCAGAAGTCCGACAGCCGTCATGCCAAGAAATATTCCCGGCACTCCGAAGTCGGCGTAAAACACTCCCAGCAGCGTGGCCGGTTCGCCGAAGCCGAGAAAACTGTGGCGCAGCAATGCCTTGAAAAACAAATCGGAGCTGAGATGATGTCCCGGAGCCAGCACCGCAAAGGGCGAGAGAAATAAGGCTCCATGCTGAAACATGTCCCGCGAGCCAATCACCGCGCTCACGTCGCGGAAGGTGGCGATTGGACCCCTTACATAGAGATAAGCGGGGGCGAGCGGTTCGGCCCAGACGGGGAAGCCCAGATCCGACAATGTATTGCCCCCCACATAGTCGCGCACGTAGCCGACGACTCCCACGGCGGTGAAGACTGCCGATGCCAGAGCCAGCAAAGTTTTCAGTTTCCAGGGACGCACAAGATAGTGCCGGAGGATGACTACAATGACGGCGGGAATAAAGACCAGGCCGCGGCTTCCCAAGGAAAACAGCATCAGCCCCTGAATCGCCGAAATCGCATAGATCGACCAGCGCGGCATCCAGTCTCTCCGCCCGGTCCACAGAAATGCATACATTAGAGGAATCACCGTCCAGAAGGCGCTCAGGAAGATGGCGAAGGCGATCCCGTTCTGCGAGCCCATTTCGACACGGCTTTCCGCCCAGTCCTCGCGCAGTACTGGAATTCCTCCCTTCCATACGAGGCTGATATACATCGCCGTACCAAGCAGGGTGAGTGCGGCCATGGCAAGCGCGAATCGGCGCGAATCCCAGCTCTGTGTCGGTTTCTCCAACCGGGGAACAACCAGTTGGTTTGCGCCAACGGCTCTCATTCCGAGCCAGTAGCCGGCAAGCCCCACCGCGTAGTATCCCCACATGCGCAAAGGAATGAGATCGAAGAGGCTGACTTGATACATCTCGGGAACCACGTCGAGCGAGCCGATCGCGAACCAGAAACAATAAACGGCTGGGAACAGGCAAGCGGGTTGAAATAAATCCCTATTGCGGCCCCCGCGGGATGCACTTAGCAGGAATGTTCCGGCGGTCAGAAACAAACCCGAGAGAATCCAATTGGCGTAGGCGCCCAGATGGAAAGCCAAGAACAACGGCACCACGCTAATGCCGGCAACGAGAAGCAAGGCAATGCGCAGGCCTCTTGCGGCTGCGATGTGCAGACTCGGGTTAAGTGGAAGCGCCGCCATTTTCCTGGGTGCAGTCAGGGAATCAGGCTGGATATGAATCAGGCTGGATAGAGTCCGGCAAAAATTACCATGAGCACGTAGGCGGTGACCACAAGGATCAAAGCTGTGACCGCGATTCCCACAATCGCGGTACGGATGCCGCCTGGCAAAGCGAACGCGGGCAGTTCGGAGCTTGATGTTTCCCGATGCCGGGACAAACCGCTATGAGGTTTTGCCGGTTGCATTCTGTAGCGAGTGGCCGCCCCCGTCTTCCCGCGATTCCACCGGCACCAGCCACGGCACAGCAGCAAACAAACGGTTCGCACCGCAACGGCCGGCGGCCTGCCGCGCCCGCTGGGCGAAGGCCGACGCCATCACCTTCGCGAGGCCGTCGGGATTCAGGCTCCGCCACAGAATCCCGCCGAAGATTCCGATCATGGCCAGCGCCAGAGCCAGCATGGTGCCGAAGACCACCACCGCCATGCGGGGAGGAAAGCTTTTGCGCTCCGGCACGTCGGCGGCATCGAGAATCTTGACGGTGGGAGTTTCCTTGGCTTCCTCGATCTTGGCCAGTTCGTATTGCTGGGTCAGCAGTTCGTAAACTGTCTCCTCGATCTTGGTTTGCCGGTATAGATCCGCCCAGCGCACTCCCAGAAGCGGAAGCTGGCGGATGGACGGGAAATCGCCCGTCAAACCCGTCGACGCGGAATCCGTCGAAGCTGAGGAGGCGGCAGTCTGGCTTGCCGCCTTGGTCCCGTCGAGCTTGTCGAGCTGTTTGCTGAGTTCGTCAACCCGCGCCCGCAAACTGCGTACCCGGATGTTGTTACCGGTATAGATCTGCTCCAGGCTTTCCAGTTCCGACTGGGCGGCGATCAGTTCGCCTTGCAGACGAGCCGCGGCTTCGACCATTGTCTTGCCCTGTATGGCAATGTCGAGGGTGGCATTCTGGCTGGAGAACTGGCTGAATTCCTGCGAAGCCCGGTCCAGTTCCCGCTTGACGCTGGTTAGCCGGTCTTCGATAAAAATCCTCTCGCGGTGCGCCGACGACGTGGATACTTCCGCAACCAAGTGGTCCAGTTCGTCGACATAAGCCTGCGCCATCTGGGCCGCCCGCTGCGGGTTCCGGTCGGTGACCCGGATGGTGATGACTTCGCTCTTCCGGTCCTCTTCAAGGTCGGTATTCTTTTCCAGGCGCTTGCGGGCGTCAACCCAGTAGCGGTCGCCATACACTTTTCGCAAGTCAAAGCGGCTGACGATGCGGTCCTCTACGGTGCGGCTGCGCAGAATGTCAATGAAAAGTGCGCCTGAACTTCGGAGGCCAAGCAAGCTTCCCGCCATCTCCCCCATACCGGCCGTGCCGCTTTTTCCCGCCATCGCCGCCAGCATGGCGAGGCCCGATCCAGATTGGCCGTCGGGCGGCATCAGGCGCGTAGTCGAGTCGTAGCGTTTTGGGATAGCGAACGCCAGCAATACCGAAATCCCCAGACCACAAGCCAAGGCACGCAACAGAAGACGGCGGCGCTCCCACAAAATCCACAGCCAAACCGAGGTGTCGGAGGAAAAAACATTCGAGTTCGGCTCTTCGATCCGCAGATGATGATCGCCGTTATGACGATCGCCGTTGGTGGGTAGCGAAGCGTCCACCGCGGGGAAGGCTTCCACGGGGCCGGTCGTGGGAGTCGCGGTCACACCGACCTTCCCGCCGCTGCCGCATATGCACTCCGCTGGTCGCTCTGCGGAAGCCGCATGCCAGGGGGACAGAAGGCGATCAGGGTTTCGGGGAAAAAAGTGATCCGGGTTTTGAGAATCTGACTGCCGGGCAGCAATTGGCTAAGCTCACGGCTGGTCAGCAAATGGATGGGCTCGCCATCCGGCCAGGTGTGATACTTCCTCCGTATCCGCTCCTGCCAGGGGCGGGGCAGAAACTGGAACAGCGGCAACTTGTGGTGCATTTCGATGGGATACCAGAAGTTCGGCGTAGTCACGAACCAGCCGCGGCCCACGCGCAGGATCTCGCGCGCCATGAGTTCTTGCCCCTCAGGAACCACGTGCTCGATCACGGCGTTGGAAAATACGATATCGAAGCTTTGATCTGGAAAGGGTAGTCGACAGCCGTCGGCGATGACCGCCTCAATGCCCGTGCCACGATGCGCCTGCCGGTATTCGTAAACATTCTGGGGATTGAGATTGCAGCCGACGACACGGAAACTGCGCCAGCGCGCGTCCTGCTCCGGCTGTTCGATAAGGCTGTTGCTCTCCGCATCCATGAGCGTTACCCCGAGATGCGGCGGAGCCGCCCCCAAATTTAGGATTGAGCATCCCGGCCAGGGCTTGATCAGCGAGGAAAACAAGTCGAACTTCAAACGGCGCGAACGGGAGCTCAGCCGGTAGTTCGCGGCTCCGAGGGATTGGAAGAGTGTGTTCAAGCAGGCTGGAAAGATTTTTAGAAGTGGGGAGAAGCAAAGGTTCGGATAAAGTCAGCGTTGACCATGCGGATAGAACATAAGCTGCAACGACGAAGTGACATTGGACTGGCGCGACGCCGCCAGCAGAGGAAATGTCCACTGCTCGTATTGCAGAAATCCGGAGACTGTAAACCCGGGCGAAAACTTGGTTTCGGCGCGCAACGAATAGTCGGCGAGCCTACCGCCCTCAAGAAAGTTGCGGTCGGCCTCCTGATAGCGATATCCCCACTGCAGTTTGGTTTGCGGCGCGAACCAATAGGTCGCCTGCGCCTGGGCGCCGAAGCCGTCTCTTCCACCCAGCTACCGATCAGATTGCCGCCATTGGTGTAGCCGGAACGATAGCGCCGGTCGTAGTAGATAAAGCCGGGCAGGAATTCGTTGGTGAAGGGATCTTTTACACCCTCGAAGCGCAGCTCGAGTTTCGGAATCTTTGGCACCTGCGCCATGTATAGCCCCGGACTCAACATGGGACGAGTCGAACCGATAGGAGAAATTTCGTCTCCCACCAGCGAGTCGTTGTAAACGGTAAGCCATTTGCGCAGGCCGGGCACGCGATAGCTGATATCGAAGCCGGAAAAACGCTTGGCCGGATTGTCGGCAATATTGGATTTATGCGAGTAGTAGCTGCGAAAAAATTCTCCAAAGGTAAAGGGCAATCCGGGTCCGCCGAAGATGGCGGTCATGCCCATGCCAAATTCCAGATTCGCCGTGGGTTTAAAACTGATTTTGTTGCCGTGAATGAAAGGCTGGGGATGAAATCCCGGCCCCAGAATGTTCGGAGGATCGTAGACGAAAGTCTGCCCGGCCAACTGCCCAACATAGAACACGGATTGGGCTGGTCCCAGCAGCGGCACTGAAATCGGCGTCACATTTTTTATTTGAAACATTAAAATCGAAGGCGCATTCGTGCTGGCCAGAAACGGACCGGATTCGCCCGGTCCCAGCCACTCTGCCTGTTTGCCCAGGGAAAACTCCAGATCATGGTAGGTAAGGCTGAGAGAGCTGCCAATTATTTGCAGGCGGTTAATTGCGGGCGTTCCGTTGGCGAAGGCTGGAACCTCATCTACCTGCGAGATGGCTTGTTGGACGGCCGTGGAATACGAGGCCAGCGCGGGAGCGTTCTGATACTCTCCCTGAAAAGAAAAAGATAACATCCCGGCGTCCGCGTGGCCGGAAACTCCTACGATTTGGTTGAATCCCCGCCCATAGGGACGCCCGTAGTCGTCGATCAGAGTCTGGGCAAAGTGATAGCCGTCGGTCAGAGGCGGGCCCGAAATATTGTTGCTTCGCTCATACATCGAATCCAGCTTTGCTCCAAGATTTGCGGCCCCGTCGAGACGCTGGGTTTCTTCTGCAAATTCGCGGCTGAGAACGGTGTAGAGCTGTTCCGCTTCATCGCCGCCGTTCGTTGCGCCGACGCCGTCCTGGACAACCTGGTAGCGCAGGGCCTCGCCTGCCTCCTCGAGAAAACGCGCGCATTGCAGCCGTGTCCAGGGACGGATGCCCAGGTAGGCGCTGCGAATGTACCCCATGGCGGCGAGGCGCTCGAAGAGCGGATAGACCCAGCTGCCGGGCGGAACCGGAGCCGACCCCATGTTCCGCGGACTGCGGATTTTATCGGCGTAAGACGGCTGATATTGATCACCCCGCAGAACCTCGATCGGACTCTCCCACGCGGCTGCGCTGACCTCAGGGTCGCGGCGGCGCTGATAAATTTGGCGCGCGATGAAGTAGCCGAGCGCGCCGCCCACCAGAACGTCGGAGGGAAAATGCTCCTTGCCCGTCACCCTCGCTACCGACACTGCCGAAGCCAGACCGTAGGAAAGCGCTTTGCTGAGGGTCCCGGGATATTCATGCGCCACCACGCCGGCGATAGCCCATGACACCGACGCATGTTCGGAGGGGAACGATGAGCCTCCGGCAAAAAAGCTGCCGGATCCGCTTCCCTTGTAAGGACGCTGGCGTTGAAAAGCCGATTTGAGGGCGAAATCGACTACCGCAACGTTCACCGCCGCCTCGCCCGCGAGAAAACCGGTTTCGGCAGCGTGGTCATTGCGCGTCAGCTTGCCGAAAAGATACATTCCACCCGCGGCTCCCACCAGAGAATATGCTCCATAATTCGAGAGGCTGCGGCTGTCCGCGATATGGCTTGCCGGAACCTGCCGAGCGAACCAGGCATCGCTCGCCAGGAAAGCTCCCATACCAGCCAGCGTCGGCAGCGCCCAGGTGGCGTCGTCTTTTCGCAACCGCAACGGGCTTGACCAGATTGCTTTCTGATCGCCGGCGAAGCGCTTTATCAACCATGGGTTTCCCGAGGCGTCAATGGAGGCGCCATCGTCCGCGACGTTCCATCCCTTCCATTGGCTGACGTGGTGCACGGATGCTTCCGCCACCAGAGGGGCTTCCGGCAAAGTTTCCGACCGATCGGCTGATGTTTGAGCCATCGCACGCGTTGAAAAACTTGTCATAACCAAGATCAGCAGGATCAGAATGATAGGAATCGAGTAGAAAGTGTCCGCCATTTGCCCGACGCGCCAGACCATGAAATGCCCAGCAGAATCAGTGAAGTACGCTCACGGCGATGGCCACGGAGGACATGAGCTGGGCCACCTGTAGCGTATTCTTCCAGACCTGCGTGCCACCCAAGGCCTTTTCCGGCACAAACACCATGTCTCCGGGGCGCAGCTCGGCGCTGAGCACATCTCCGGTAAACCACTCGCCACTTCCCTTGCCCCCCACCACCGAGCCATCGCCGCGCACCACAAATACGGCTTTTTTATTCGCCATGTTTGTCGGACCGCCGGCCTGGCGCAGATACCACCCGGCATTCTTGCCCGGGCGATAGCTGATGGCGGTCGGGTTATAGACCTGTCCATTCACGACGACATAGGTGGGGGTCTTCGGAATTAGTACCGTGTCTCCGGCGCGCACTTCGATATCGGCGGGCGTGTTGGCCCACTTCGCGATATTTTTCGAAATATGAATCACCAGCCGTCCCGCAGGCGGAGTATTTTGCAGTTCATCCAGCGTAGCGTGCCACTGTTCGATGGTCGCATCTTTCGCCAGCTTTTGCTCGGGGTCTCCGACATCCGGAATGAGTTTAAAGGCGGACTGTTGCGCCGAGACTTCGCGGATCAGATCGGCCCGGTTTTTTTCCTCCAGCTCGCGCACCTGCCGGCGTTCGAAAATCGCACCGTAAGGGTAGGCATCGGCGCGCAGGCCGCCGGCCCGCTTGAGAATCGAACTTAAGCGTTCACCTTCCTGAATCCCGTAGTCGCCGGGATGCATGACCTCGCCCTTGACCGTAATCAGAGAACCAACATCGTTCCAGCCTGCCAACTGGCGAATAGTTAACACGTCGCCGTCTTGCAGACGAACGTCGGAGTCGGCATCTCCCGCCAGAGCGTTGCCGATGGGAACCGCGATATGCTCGCCCATGACTTGCGAACCGTTCTCGACCGTATAGCGCGTGAGGTCGGCAGCCTCGGTAAAGGCTCCCCGCTTCAATCCGCCGGCCAGATGCACTAGCTGGGCCGCCGAGAGATTCTCCCCCAAGGGATATTTTCCCGGTCGCGCCACTTCCCCCTCAATCATTACGGTAGGCGGATCGACTTTCGAGAGATTGCGGTGAATAAAGACACGATCCTTGGGCTCAAGCGCGATGTTGTCGGCGGCATCTCCATTGAGGGCGCCTTCGAGGTTGATGCTGAGAACTTTGAGCTTGCCGTCACTGGTGCGGCGAAATACCTGGGCGTCGCTCAAGAGCGCATCCCGGGTGACGCCGCCTGCCAAATAAATGGCGTCACGCAGGTGCGTCTCTCCATTGGTGACGTGTTCTCCGGGATGGCGCACCTCGCCACTCACCGTAATCTCCGGCGGATCCTCGAAGTCGAAGCGCCCGAAGATGCGGACCGTATCGAAGGCTTTTAAGGTGACATTCTGCTGGTTATTTCCATTCTTGTCAGCCTGCCCCCCGGAGGCGAGGGCGTCGGCAAGGTTGAAGGCTATCACCTGCGGCGCATAGTCCGGCGGAGCCAGGCGAATGATCTCGGCATGGCTCGAGGCGGGTTCGGGCAGGAGGTCGGCATAGGAATGAATCAGGTCGGTAACCCGCATACCTTCGCGGTAGGCATGTTTGCCGGGATGAAAGACATGGCCGTCGAGATAGACAGTCTGCTCACTATAAGCGAGCACGGGCGAGATGCGGATCTTGTCGCCATCCTTAATTTTGAAGTCTTCGAGGGCCTTGGTCGCGGCTTCCTGATTATCGTTTTCCGGAAGATCGTTTTGGGGCAGGGCGTTCCCGGGAAGATCCAGCCGGAGCATGGAACGGCCTACGTGGGCAACGACGCGCTCGACCTCAATGTGGCGGAGAGTTCCGGTGTTCAGCACGCCGCCGGCAAGTTGCGAGGGCTTCGGCGAGATTGGTTTCGTGATTGAGCTCATAAATGGCGGGGCGGCGCACCATGCCCTCTACAGTCAGTTCCGCGCCCATTGGCGGCACCATGATGGTATCCCCGGCCTGCAGGCGTTCGAGCGTGGAGCGGACTCCGTGCAAAAGCAGATCGTAAAGGTCGAGTTCCGCGACGAGCCGCTGCCCGCGGTAGACTCGCAGAATTCGCAGCGAACCGCGCGAGGTTGGCCCACCCGCCTGGTAGAGAGCGTTCAGTGGAGTCGAGAGCGAGCTGACATCATAGGCTCCCGGCCGATGCACATCCCCAACAACGTAAACTCGAAGTGTCCGCAATCGGGCGAGTGAAACGTCGGCGTGCACGTCGCGAAATTCGCTGCGCATCACTCCCTGCACCAGTTGCTGCACGTCGCCCAGGCTGCGCCCGGTCACCTGGATCGCGCCCGCTTCGGGCAGAGCCACACGTCCTTCGCGATCCACCACCCGCTGCAGGTGCTGCGAAATCCCTCCCCATAGTTCGATACTCAGACCATCTCCCGGACCCAGCACGTACTCCGGGCCCACCGGCATATCCATGGGAAGCTCGTCGAAGTTTCCCGTGCCGTTGCGGAATATTTCTTCGCCAAAGCGAGACGGCACCGCGCCGCGTCTTGGGACCTGGGTGTAAAGATCGTAGAGGGAGGGCACTCCAGCATAAGGGTTGACCCGCCGCCGCATCGCGGGGTCACCTTCTTCCTCATCGGCCGAGCGTGGCCGCGACTGTGGATAGAACTCACGCATTTGGTTGCGGGCAGGCCACGGGTTCGTTCCGGAATCCGCGTAGGCCGAATTTGCCATCATCGAGCGGCTGTCAGTTAGACGCGGGGAGGATGTTCCGGGCATAGCTGATCCCTCTGTCATACCCGAATTCAGGCTCTGGCCCGGCAAGCCAGTTCCTTCCAGGCTCGCACTGAGGAGACCGGGCATTCCCTCCGGGCTGATTCGCGGCATCGATCCTGCGTCGGGCATTCCAGTGTTCGCATCCCGATCCTGCGGTTGCAGTCCCGCCATATTCTGTTGCCGCCTGCGATCGTAATCCGAACCTCCGGGCGCGGCCGGATGCGCCGGCAAGACTTCTGGCGGTGCCGTCTCCGGCTCAGCAAATCCGTCGTTCTCGAATCCGTCCTTGGAAAAGCTTCCACCAGTCGAAAAATCTGGGGACCTTCTCTCGAGGGCAGTCACTTGTTCATGGTGCGCCCAATACTTCTCTTCTTCGCTCTCCGCAACTGGAGCCGCCGACGCCGCGGAACTCTTCGCCGGGTCGACAGGGAGCCGCTCGATTCCTTCTTTTTCCATCTCGCGCCGCGACGGCTTAGCCCGGATGTATTCCCGGTTCTCGATCTCTTGCGTCGCCAGAACGCGAACGTTTTCATCCTCCCGCAGCAACTGAAAGAGGGCGTCGTCGGTGAGTTCGGTGGAGTCGAGCAGCCTGCCTTGCTCGTAGGCTTTGCGCACCAGCCGCCGCTTCACCTCGAGCAACAGGCCGGTTTCGCGCTGGAGAATATCGATGATTGTGCCGGCAGAGAGCGAGACCATGGGCTCCGGATCGCTTTCGTGAGGGTCGACCTCTGCCCGTTCTCCGACCGGCCTATTCTGAGCGGCGCTGGCGAGAGTTAGGAAGACAACGGTCAGCGCGATGGCGGCTAATCTTCGCCCGGTGCGGAAGTACCATTCTAGAAATGGCATGGGAAACGGGTTGAGGCTGTCCGGAAGTGGCGACATGAAAAATTTAGTTGTTCAAAGCAGGGCCGATGGCTGGCTCCACATCACTTTCATCCACTTCCACCGACACCGCGCGCATGATAAGGTCGAGGGAAAAAACCACTCGGCAGCGGTCTTTGCGGCGCACGATGATGCCTTCGAGCCCTTGCATCGGACCCGCGCACACCCGGACGCGGCGGCCCACGCTCAGATAAGGATGCGGCTCGATAGAAACACCGCGCGAGAGCCGCTGCTGCAAATTCTCGATTTCCGCTTCCGGAAGAGTGGCTGGCTGGCCGTTGAAACTTACCAGGCGCACCGCGCTGGGCAGTTGCAAGACCCGCAGGCGGTCTTTCAGAGCCAGCCGTACAAACACATAGCCGGGAAACAGCGCCAGTTCCAACTCCTTGCGGCGATCCTTCCAGCGGCGCACCGAGCGATACAGCGGCAGGAAACAGGCAATCGAGCGCTGCTCGATTTGCTGGGCAACGCACTTTTCATGCCGAGGGCAAGTGTAAAGTGCATACCAATTCAGTTCAGCCAGGTTCTCCTGCGAACTAACTGGAATCGCGGCCGGGGCTGCGCTTTGTGGAATAAATGAAGCTTCAGAAATGCTCATTGGTTGCAGCTTCGCCCCCTCAGCTACACGGGCTTCGTGCGCTAACTTGTTTGTTTCAAAACGTTGCCGTCAATTTATGCCCTCTTGCGGCGAGGCACTTTCAGTTCTGCGCTGCTCCCACTAAAACCGGGCGCTCCCGCACTGCATTCAAAATTCCCGCCTCGGAGCTTTCCAGCGCTTTGGTCCGGATATCCACCACCGCCCAATAGAAGATTCCCCGGTTTTGCTCCGGCGCCAGCGCCAGAATTCGCATCTCTGGATGACGGCCCAAAAGAAAGCCGCACTGGCTCAGCCGTTTCTCAGGCTCATCCATGGCGATAATCAAGACGTCGGGTTGCACTTGTTCGACGATGTCCGACAAATCGCCCTCATTCCTAACTTCCCCCACAAGTTCAATATCGGGCTGGTCGGAGATCGTAGCCACCACTAGCTCGCGCATGAGACGCGGATGATTTGCGACCAGCACTCGGACTCGTTTCACAGAGTGTTCCCCAGCGCAGAGCATAGGACGCGAGGGTTGGGAGCACAAGGTTCAAAAGTGATCTACAGGGAAACTACGTAGAGAAGAACCCGAAGGTGCCGAGGGAGAGTCGCAGTGAAGTACCAATGCGGTCGCGGAAGGTACCGAGCAGTACCAAGAATCCGTACTAAAAGAGTACTAATGCTGCCCGCACGAGGCAGCTTTAAACATCTTGCCGCTCACTAACTTGGCTACCCCGGTGATTCGTCACCGTGAGCCTGCGCTGAATTCTAATACCGTTACGCTGTGAAACTTTTGTCCTGGCTTCAACTCAGTCGATGGAAAGCTGGGATGGTTTGGCGAGTCCGGGAAATGCTGGGTTTCGAGACAGAATGCAAATCTGGGTTTATAGACAATCCCGCCTTTGCCTGTAATCGATCCGTCCAGATGATTGCCCGTGTAAAATTGCACTCCGGGTTCGGTGGTAAGTACTTTCAGAATCCGTCCCGTGGTTGGTTCGTAGACCTCGGCGGCCTCGGACAACTGGCCTGCGGCATGATCCAGAACGAAGTTGTGATCGTATCCCAGTCCCAGCTTCAACTGCGGATCGTTTGCGTCGATCCTTTCCCCGATAGCATGCGGCGTTCGAAAATCGAAGGGCGTGCCCTGCACCGGCTTGAGCTCTCCGGTTGGAATCAATGTCGAGTCCACCGGCGTGAACCGAGCTGCCTCGATCTTCACCACATGTCCGAGCACTTCACCTTTTCCCTGGCCTGCAAGATCGAAATAAGAATGATTGGTCAGGTTAAGCACGGTGTCCTTATCGGTGGTTGCCGAATAATCAATCCGCAAGGCTCCTCCATCGAGCGTGTAACGCACCGTAGTGGTAAGCGTTCCGGGAAATCCTTGTTCACCATCCTTACTTACATAAGTCAGTTCGATCCCATCTTTTATTTGTTGGGCCGTCCAAACCGCTTTGTTGAACCCGTGGATGCCGCCATGCAGC
Source organism: uncultured Acidobacteriaceae bacterium (assembly GCA_963818235.1). Classification (GTDB taxonomy): domain Bacteria; phylum Acidobacteriota; class Terriglobia; order Terriglobales; family Acidobacteriaceae; genus Sulfotelmatobacter. The sequence goes on along the minus strand of CAWFRI010000001.1, from coordinate 1,633,996 downwards.
GCGTTGTCGCCATCGTTCTTGGGAACGGAATAAGTCTTGCCATCAAGTTGAAACGTGCCGTGCGCGATGCGATTCGCGTAACGGCCAATGATCGCCCCAAAATAAGCAGGGTTAGTCCGGTAGCCTTCGAACGAGTCATAACCCAGGACGACATCGTCGAGTTTTCCGTTTCGGTCCGGAGTGCGAAGAGAGACGATGATCCCTCCGTAATTCGTAATGCGGGTTTCAACCTTGCCATCGGCCAAGGTGTAGAGGTCAACTGGGGTCCCGTCTGAGGTCTGCCCGAACGCCTGTTTAGTGACACTAGTCTTCGCTTGCATGGTTGCCGTAAGCATAATGAGGCTGATCACAATTGCAAACCGGGGATTCACCTGAGTTGAAAACATCATCATCCTGTTCTCCGCAGTGCTTCGCGTTCGACGGTATTGTACAGGTCCCGGCGATCGGCGTGTGGAAGGCAGCAAGCAAAACCTGCTCACAGTACAATTGCACGCGATGGATTTATCTCGCGTGGGACGAGGCCGCTTTCGTTGGTTCGTCCTTTGCCTGTTGGCCTGCCTCGCTCTCATTGAGTTCTCGCTGCGAGGCCCGCTTCGCTCCCTGAACAAAGACGGACGTAATTTTAACGACTTTGTCTCACCCTACGAACAGACTCGCGCCTGGATTTCGGGGCAAGATCCCTACGCTCCAGTAGTTCTGAAAAACCTGTGGCCAACCTCTATCCGCCCGCACTTTGTTGTTACCGAAAGTGTCGATGGGACTCTGGCGGCGAGGCGCGGCATACCGTCCCCGTATCTGATCACGGCCTTTCCCTTGCTTCTACCTTTAGCCGAGTTGCCATGGAGAATCGCGATCCTGGTTTGGGATCTGATGTGCACCCTTGCCGTCTTTGCCATCGCTTGGTTACTTGTCCATCTTGTCGAAGTTCGAGTCTACAATTCGCTGGGGCTGATGATTTTTGTAACCGCGTTGCTGCTGGCGCCGCTCCATACGGCCATTGCCACCGCAAATATTGTGATCGTCACTTTCGCTCTGGGCATGATCGCCATTTGGCGCGTGGCCCGAAATCAAAGCCGAGTGGCTGGCGTTCTGTTGACTCTCTCCATAGCCTTAAAGCCGACGGTTGCGCTCCCGTTCTTGATTTATGCGCTGGTACACCGCAACCGCAGGAAGGTGATCGTGCCCGCGATCGCCACGGGGATTCTCTTGCTTTCGATAGCCGTCGTTCCAGCCATCATTCCAGTTCCGAGCGGAAGTTCCTGGTGGTCTAGTTTTCTCGCTAACAATCAAAATATGTTTGCTTCCGGAGCGATCGACGATTTCAGCACGGCGAATCCACTGCATTTTCAGTTGGTGAACTTGCAGGTCGCGCTTTTTCCGATTTTCCAAAACCGGACCATCACTCAACTCACCGCCGTGCTTGTGTTCATCACCGTGCTTGGCCTCTGGCTCAGCGCGGTCCGCCGTGATCCGCATCTGGGTCTTCTGGACTTGGCCATACTCACCGCAGCGTCGCTCATACCCGTATATCACCGCTTCACGGACGCTGGTTTGCTGCTGGTCGCTATGGTTTGGGCTCTGAGCGAGATAAAAGGAAAGGCGAGAAGCTCAGCGATTGCATGCCTTCTCCTTGCGAGCCCATTCCTCCTGCCCGGGGCTACTATGCTTCATGAATATGCCGGAACGCGTCGAAGTCTTGCTGCACTCAGTCACAGTCGATACTGGGAAGCATTGATTCTTCCGCACGAGGCTTGGCTGATTCTGACGATCTGTGCTGTCTTAGTCAGGGCACGCTTCCGCGCTCAGGCGGTCAGGGCCGATGAGAGCTTTTGATTCGCCGCGGCGCGAGGGGTGAGCTATGCCGTGGGCCGCAAGAGGCCCCGAGCCGGAACAAGGCTGGAAACAGGTTTAGACTTGGGAACTCGCAAATCGGCGTCCATATCCGAAGTCAAGTCCACCAGCAAGAAGGCCAGCACCCAAAAAAACAAACAGAGATACGAACCGGCCGCGAACAGCCAGTCCTCAAAGGCCGCATGAATAAGACCAGCCATCGTGACCATGGCAAACGGTATTGCGCAATGATAGGGGCTGGCGGTTCTTCGCATCCACCCGTAAACACGCACGGTTGCGCGCATCAGCAGAAGTAATAAAACCATAAAAGGCAAGATGCCCAAGAACCCCATGTACTCGATGAGCGCCAAATAACTGCTGCCATGTTCTCGGTTGGTGCCTTCCTTTGTTTGTATGGACGATTGCTGAATGTTCGGTTGTTCCGCCCCCAAGTCGCTGGTTCCGAATCCGGTTCCAAACCAAGGATGCTGTGCGACCGCGGAAATAGTTTCGTCCCAGGGATTCATCCGCGATCCGAGGATGCCCTGCTGAGGTCTATGGACTGCAAGTTTGAAAATGAACCTTCCTGTCAGGGAGTCCATCAACTCGCTCATATGCGCAGGGTTAGCCACCGCCATGGCCTCCAGAAAAAAAGCTGCGATAAACGCGGTTTTCAGGAGCAGCCGCGGGCGACGCAGTCCCATCGTGAGCGCAATCGTAACCAGCGTATCGGCAACTATTGCCGCACGGCAAACGCTCACATACAGCAGAACTACACACAAAACCAAAGCGGTATAGTGGCGCTGGCGCTCCCCCCGTGTCTCAGCTACCAGAGCCGCCCAAAGCAAAATCGGTGTCGCCACTACACCCACGAAGGCTCCCAAATTATTTGGGTTTCCGAAAATGTCATGACCGGCAAAATACAAAATCGTCGACACAAAAATCAAAATCTCGCAGCCTAAAACGAGACGCCGAACGAAAACCTCTTCCCGCCCCGCCAAGGCGACCCGCCCTCCGGTTGCGGCGTACAAGAAGAGCAAAAACAGGCTTCCCACCTTGAGCAGGGCGGTTACCGGCGAGCCCGAGGTGCTGGCCGATGCAAGCGCCGCCAGCACGCAAAATAACGCGACTAAGTGGAAAACGCCAAAATGTTTCGGGCGAATGCTTCTGATCCAGATTACCGACCCAGCTAATCCGCCCGCGGCAAGAAATAACCAACGGACCGTCCAACTTTCGACCGCGAACGGTAGCGCGGTGGCAGCCGCGAGAAAACAATACATGGTGACCGGAAAGAAAACCGTCTCAAATCTCCACAGACAGGCAAGCACAATCTCTATGGCGATGATCGCTCCTAGGTAGGTGCTGTTTGCAAAATAGCCTGGACGCCGTTCTAATTCGAAAAGCAGGATGAGTCCGAGGCTAACAATCGCCAGTGCAATAAAACCAAGTCGAAGTTGAACTCTCATCCTATGCTCGGCTTCCCGTCCACTCACAATAGATCAATCAGGCAAACTATTGTATCGCGCCAAGCTCAGGAGGCTTTGTACGGACAAAAAAAGAGTAGCATGTCATTTGTAATTGCAGTTTTTTTGGCTGCTCGTCATGTTGTTGAAAGTAGATAGTTCAGCAATCAGACCGGTTGCTTAACCAAGAAAGGAGATACGGAATGTTCGAGACAATGGTACACCGGCAAATGATGTTAGCCATCCTTCTCGGGTCCGCCCTACTGCACAGTCAACAGCTTCCGCAGCCATCCACCTCCTCCACGAGCACGGACTTCCCGGTTGTCATGAGGCAGAATATTGTCGCTGGCAAAACGCCGGTTGGGAGCAAGGTCCAAGCCAATCTGGTAGCGGCAACCCTCGTCAACGGCGTAGTCGTGCCCCGCAATGCCGTTTTATCAGGCGAGGTAACTGAATCCGTCAAAAAATCCGCATCTGCCCCTTCCCGCCTCGCCGTTCGCATGGATTCCGCGGAGTGGAAAAAAGGATCGGCACCCATAAAAGCTTATTTGACTGCCTGGTATTATCCCGAGGCAGCGGCGGCAAACCAGGATCTTTCGTATCAACCTCAAGACGCAGCCAACAGCAAGAGAAACTGGAATGGGATGGGTACATATCCCGATCCGAATAACCCGATTTCGCAGCAAAAATTTCCAGCTGGCGATAGCAGCAAAGATGCGGGCAATGCGCCGGCATCCCCCGCTTCCAGTATTTCGAGGCGCCCCGCTTCGATGAAGAACGTCCAGGCCATTCGAAAGCCCGACGGAACCGTTGTTCTAATCGACCAGCATTCCGATTTGAAGTTGAACAAGGTAACAACTTACGTTCTTGCGTCAGGCGACTCGGTACCGGCGAACTAACTCGCGAACTTTACTGGATTTCAGTACTTGTAATCCGGGAATCGCGTGATAGGATACATTGTCGTTAACGTACACGGTAAAGCGATAATTTCCCCTTCTTAATGGCATCCGGCACGCAATCCGTGGGCAATTACCTCCTGGGAATTGACGTGGGAACCGGAGGCACGCGCGCTCTCATCCTCGATGAGAAAGGGCGCGTTATCTCATCCGCCACTGAGGACCATCGACCTTTTGTATCTCCTCAAATCGGTTGGGCCGAGCAAGACCCGGATGATTGGTGGCGCGCTTGCTGCGTTGCCGTGCGCAATGCACTTGCACAAGCCAAACTGCATAGCGACCAGGTTTCCTGCGTTGGGCTATCCGGCCAAATGCATGGAGCCGTTCTGCTCGATGGTCAAGACCGCGTTGTTCGACCCGCATTGATATGGTGTGATGTGAGGACTGAAAAACAATGCCGGGATTTAACCAATCAAATTGGCGCCGACAATGTAATTCAACTCACCTGCAATCCCGCACTTACGAATTTCACTCTCACCAAGTGCTTATGGGTTAGGGAGAAAGAACCGGAGAACTGGAGCCGCGTTCGTTCTCTCATGCTTCCCAAAGATTACGTTCGATTTCAGCTAACCGGCGAACGCGCTACCGATGTGGCGGACGCTTCGGGCACTCTGTTGCTCGATGTTGCCAACCGCCGCTGGTCTAGAGAAATGTTGAAGCTGGTGGAAATGGATGGGTCCATTCTGCCCCAGCTTTATGAGTCACCGGAAATTTGCGGACAAATTTCCGATGCCGGTGCGGCCGCAACCGGTCTGCAAAAAGGTATTCCTGTGGTAGCGGGCGCGGGAGATCAGGCCGCTGGCGCAATCGGCATGGGAGTTGTTTCCCCTGGCACGGTCAGTGCGACCATCGGAACCTCGGGAGTAGTACTTGCGGCAACGGATCGTCCAGCACTGGACTCGAAAGGCCGAGTGCATACTTTCTGCCATGCAGTTCCGGGGTGCTGGATAGCGATGGGCGTAACCCAGGCTGCAGGACTTTCGTTGCGTTGGTTCCGCGATCAGTTTGGCTCGGGCGAGCCGTGTCAGTCATATGAGAGTCTCACCTCCGAAGCGGCCAGCGCGCCTCCAGGATGTGACGGCCTGCTGTGGGCTCCATACCTGATGGGCGAGCGTACTCCATACCTTGATCCTGCGGCGCGTGGAATGCTGGTTGGCTTAACTGCATCTCACACGCGAAGTCACGTAATTCGCGCGATTCTCGAAGGAGTCGCTTTCAGCCTGCGCGACAGCTTCACCATTTTTCAAGAGATGGAAGTACCAGTAACGACAATTCGTCTTGGCGGCGGCGGGGCTAGATCCGCGCTTTGGCGACAGATTCAGGCTGACATTTATGGCCGCTCCGTCGAAATTGTCGCCGCCGAAGAAGGCGCAGCCTACGGTGCCGCAATTTTAGCGGGAGTGGGAGTCAAGACATGGTCTTCCGTGGACGAAGCTTGTGAATCCACGGTGCGCGTTGCCGAGAACATTACTCCAGACTCTCAACATTTTTTGGTTTTGGAAAAGGCGTATGCGATGTACCGGCGCATATATCCTGCGATGAAACAAATACTGAACTAAGGTAATAGCGCTTACGAGGTGAAGACGACTTCATGACCAATCATCAGCCTGTTGCGAACGATTACCAACCCCGCGCGGAACATAAGTTTTCCTTCGGGCTATGGACGGTCGGCAATCGGGGGCGCGATGCGTTTGGCGACGCTGTAAGGCCGCATATTTCCCCCAACGAAATTGTTTCCCTGCTGGCGGAGGTCGGTGCATGGGGTGTCAACTTGCACGACAACGACCTGGTTCCCATTGACGCAACCCCTGCCGAACGCGATTGCATCGTCGGTTCCTTTAAGAAGGCGTGCGAGACGAATGGGATCGTTGTTCCCATGACAACAGTTTCGCTGTTCTTCCATCCCATTTTCCGTGATGGAGCTTTCACTTCCAACGATCATGAGGTACGCTCCTACGCTCTACAGAAGACAATGCGAGCCATGGATATTGGGGCGGAACTGGGGGCGAAAATTTTTGTGTTATGGGGAGGCCGCGAAGGAGTTGAGACCGATGCCTGTCGTCGCGCCGATGACGCGATCAAACGATTGCGTGAAGCCGTCAATTACCTCTGCGAATACAACCTCGATCGCGAATACGGTATGAAGTTCGCTTTGGAAGCCAAGCCCAACGAGCCTCGCGGCGATATCTACATGGCCACCACGGGACAATACCTGGGTTTCATTCCTACTCTCGATCATCCGGAAATGGTGGGAGTAAATCCCGAGATGGCGCATGAACATATGGCGGGCCTCAACTTCATGCACGCCGTAGCTCAGGCCTGGGAAGCGGGCAAACTTTTTCACATCGATCTGAACGACCAGATGCCAAGCCGGTTTGACCAGGATCTGCGTTTTGGATCGTCGAACTTGAAGTCGGCATTCTGGCTCGTCAAATTTCTCGAAGATGTTGGCTACAGCGGCTCACGTCACTTCGATGCGCACGCCTACCGCACCGAGGACTATGAAGGCGTGAAAGATTTTGCTCGTGGGTGCATGCGCACGTATTTGATCCTGAAAGAAAAGGCGAAACGCTGGGCTGCCGACAAAGAGATACAAGCGATCCTGGCCGAGATTTCGCCAAACAACGGTGCTGCCCATTTCGGCCCCTATTCGAAACAGTCCGCCTCCGCGTTGCTGGGCACTGCTTTTGAAAAAGATGCAATCGTGAAGAAGCGTCTGCCCTACGAGCGCCTTGATCAACTGACGATCGATTTGCTCCTGGGGGTGAGATAACCGAATGAGCCTACTGGCCTTGGCGGTGCCGACGCAACTGGTGCATCTTTCTGCGATTGATATTGTGATTGTGGTTTTTTATTTTGCGCTGGTGCTGTCGATTGGGTGGTATTTGAAGGGGCGGGCCAACACCGGCGAAGACTTTTTCATGGCGGGGCGGGAAATGACGGCGTGGGTGGCCGGTCTGAGTTTTCTTTCCGCGAATCTGGGTGCGCTGGAGTTGATGGGGTGGGCGGGATCGGCCTACCAGTACGGCATTCTGGCCACGCACTGGTATTGGATCGGGGCCATTCCGGCGATGCTGTTTCTGGCGCTGGTGATGATGCCGTTCTACTACATTTCCAAAACCCATTCGGTGCCGGGATATTTACAGCTTCGTTTCGGGGAATCCAGCCGCGGCTTATCCGCGGTTTCGTTCGCCTTCATGACGGTGCTGATGAGCGGCGTGAACATGTTTGCCATGGCCAAGGTCATGCAGATCGTGCTGGGCTGGGACATTAATTTCAGCATCTGGGTTTCATCGCTGACGGTCGCGATTTATGTGACGCTGGGCGGGTTGCGCTCAGCCATCTTCAATGAGGTGCTGCAATTTTTTCTCATCTGGGCAGGCGCTTTGCTGATTCCAATCCTCGGTTTATACGAGGCCGGCGGCTGGACGAATCTCAAACTGCAAATCGCGCACCGAGCTTCGGAGCAGTACGTACATCTCTGGTCGGGGCTGGGATCGTTCAGCACTAACCCCATGGGCATCCACTGGACGGGCATTGTGTTCGGGCTGGGCGCGGTGATCTCGATGGGCTATTGGACGACGGACTTTCTGGTGGTGCAGCGCATTCTGGCGGCGAAAGATATTCGCAGCGCGGAGATGGCGCCCATCATCGGCGCGGGCTTCAAGATGCTGGTGCCGATCATCGTGATCCTGCCGGGGCTGCTGGGCTTGGCGGTGTTGCCGGAGAAGCTGGTGCCGGAATCGATGGCCGCGGCCACTGGAGCTCATAGCTATAATGATGTGCTGCCGCTGATGCTGGCGCGCTATTGTGGTCCGGGACTGCTTGGCCTGGGAGTTACAGCGCTGATAGCGGGCTTCATGTCGGGCATGGCGGGGAATGTGAGCGCTTTCACCACGGTGTGGACGTATGACATCTATCGTCCGTTTTTCAACAGCAAAGGCAGCGACCGTCATTACGTGAACATGGGGCGGTGGACCACGGTGGTCGGGGTGCTGATCAGCGTGGGAACGGCGTATCTGGTGATGCAGTTTGCCAGCATCATGGATTACGTGCAGGCGTTGTTCAGCTTTTTCATTGCGCCTCTATTCGGTACGGTGGTGTTGGGGATGCTATGGAAACGCGCGACTGGAGCGGGCGGATTCTGGGGATTGCTGAGCGGAACGCTGTGCTCGATCGGCATGTGGAGCTGGGTAAAGCTTGACCCTACAGCTCTGCGCTATGTGGCGCTCTCGCCGGACGCGAAAGGCTTGGCGCAGGATATGTATCAGGCGCTGTGGTCGTTCCTCACGTGCGTGGTGGTAACGGTGGTGGTGAGTCTGGCGACGAAACCGGTGCCGGACGGGCAGTTGACAGGATTGGTGTACGGGCTGACGGAAGTGCCGTCGGTCGGGGATGTGCCGCTGTATCAGAAGCCGCTGTTCTGGGCGGGAGTGGTGACGGTGGTGTTCTTCGTGCTGAATATTATTTTCTGGTAGGTTGGTTTACTGGAAGCTATCGCGGAGATGGGATTGCAGAAGGGATTGGGAAGGGCACAGATGCCAGCCGTGCCGCAATGAATTTATTTTACGAATCGGGCTTTAGCCCCTGAGGCAGGCAGGATGATATCGATCTGGTTTTTCATCGGGATATCGCTGGCGGTGAACGGTGCGCTCATCCTGGCGGCGGGGATTTATCAACTGATAAATCCGCCGCTGAATCCGGGCGTGGTCCTGTTCAGCTTACACGCCAACGTATGGTGGGGAGCGGTGCTGCTGCTGTTCGGTCTGATTTATTGTTTCAAGTTCGCGCCCGGCCGTAAGGCCTGAGGCGCGCGGACCATTTCAGTCAAAACAATCGCTTTCGACAAATCTGCGTGAGTAATAAAGTGAGTTGCTTCTGCTGCTTCTTCTACGGAGCCAGCGGAGGTGGAGTTGCCGAAATTTTCAATGCCAAGGGCTCATCAGACTTCTCATGAAGTTCCCGAACCTTGGCAAATTCCTTCTGTGCTTCCGTTGTCTTTCCCATCGCCTGATAGGCTCGCCCCAGGCGGTAATGAGCATCCGGCTGAGCAGCGTCCAATTCAACCGCATGCCGAAGCGCAACCACAGCCTCCGGATATTGTTTCTTCTGAATGAGCACAGCACCGATATCGACATAGGCGAGGCGTATGTCCTTTTTTTCCTCGACTGCCTTGCGCAACAGAAAGAGGGCTTCGTCAAGATTCGTTTTCTTCATCTCGATGTCGCCCAAATATGCCAGGCCTTGCGGATGTTTAGGATCGAGGGATAATACATTCTCAAACTCAGCCTTGGCTTCGTCATATTGGTGGGACTTCCAGTAGAGGTAGCCCAGACCGAAATGTACGTCGGGTTCCTGAGGCGAAATTTTTACCGCCGCCTGAAACTCGCGAATCGCCTCAGGAGTTCTTTCCAGTCCGTCCAAGGCCTCTCCGCTTAGCATGTGCGCGGATGCGGAATCCGGACTTTGTTGCAGAATCAGGCGGAATTGATCCAGCGCGCAGGAATATTTCTTTGCCCAGAGGCAGCTCTGCGCCAGAACCTGATGCAATTCAGCGTTGTTAGGATCGGCTTTGGCCGCTGCCTCAAGATACTTGGCAGCCTCCACAAAATGCTTTGCACCATAGTAACTCAAACCCAGAAGCGTAGATGCCTGATGGTTTTGAGTGTCGGCCGCAGAAGCTGCGCGGAGCGGTGCAATCGCCGCCTCGAAGTGTCCTTGCTTAAACTCCGCTAAGCCCAGATTGAGTTGCACGCCGGGCAGATGCGGATTCAAGGCAATCGCCTTTTTGTAGGCAGACGCCGCATCTTTATATTTCTGTTCCTTTGAGAAGACTACTCCCAGGCTGGCATAGGCCGCAGCGTCGTTGGGGTTTTTCTGAATGACCGCGCGCCAAATCTCCGCTGCCTCAGCCAGTTTTCCTTGCTGTTCGAGCCCAATGGCATCCGCAGGATCAGCAGATTGTCCACCTGCACGGGAAGGCACGAAGAACACGAGGCAGAGAACCATGGCCAACGCAAAACTTCTCTTCGTCATACTCGAAACGCGCCGTCAGAAAGATACTTTCGATCTCGGCATCAGCATAGCGACTTCTGCGGGACGCAGCAAACCATCTGGCAAAAAATGTGCCCCGCTCGGGCAGATGAGCGGAGCACTGTGGAGGAGTTCTGCTTTTCGGTTAGTAAATAATCTTCAATCCGAGTTGGAATTCTCTTGGATCGAAGGCTGAAGTTACGGCGCCAAAGTTGCCCGACCCCTGGTCGATGCTGATGCCGCCATTATTGATATCGCCCTTGAACTGAGTGTGGTTCCAGGTATTGAAGGTTTCCGCACGGAATTCGATACGGCTGCCTCGTTCCGCGCTAAGAACGAAGTTCTTTAACAAAGCCAGGTTCCAGTCGTTGCGGCCCGGACCCCGCAAGGCATCGAACCCAAGGTTCCCGTAGGTTCCAGGAGTCGGCGCCGAAAACACCGCCGGATTAAACCACTCGTTGGCGGTCTTGGGATAGGAAATGCTCCCATTGATGTTTGGCCGGTCGCCCTGTTGAGTGGAGGTGCCGTCGTTGGGAATCACGCTGGCAACCGTGCTGCCGCTGACTCCAAGATTCAGTGGCGCTCCCGATTCCATGGTGACGATTCCCGACAATGCCCACCCGCCCACGGTTGATCTGAGGATATGGTTGTCGCTATTTTTCAGGAACGGAATCTGGTAAACAAAGTTGACGAAGGCCACATTCTCGCGGTCGAACACGGACGGCCCAAGATCATATTTCCATCCCACATAGGGATTGGTAACGTTGTTGAGGTCGCCGCCACTGCCGTTGCTGTCGGTCGCATCCACTGCGCGCGCCAGCGTATAGCCGAACTGCAACTGGAGATCCTTGGTCATATTTCCATGCAGGTCAACCTGCAGCGAGTTGTAGTGCGCATTCGCGCCATCAATCGACAGCCTGATTCCTCCGTAGCCCCGATACTGGTACAACTGGTTGATGCCAGTTCCGCCGGAAGCCACCAGCGCCGGGAGATCGGCGGCCGGCGGAAGGTTCACTTCCTGATAGTAGTTTTCGTGCCGGCCCTGGCTGCCAACATACGAAATTCCCAGTACTGACCGTGCTCCGAGAGCCTGCTGCACACCGACGCTGTACTGGTAACTGGTCGGCGGTTTGTAATTCAGAGCAATGCCTGTGATCCCGACCGGAAGAATCGGCAGCGCTGCCGCAGTGATGGTACCGCCGGTAGTAACGTCGAATCCCGGGTTGGAGAGAGAAACGTTGTGGACCGTCGGGCTGGCATCGAACGGAGTATTCGTGGCACCGTTATACATGTCATTGCCCTGAATGCGGTCATACATAATGCCAAAACCTCCGCGCAACACGGTCTTGCCTCGGCCCGTAAGGTCATAGGCAAATCCCACGCGCGGACCAAACTGCGGCCAGTAGTTGTTGGTCAGGCCTTTCGGGATTCCATTCTTACCGCCGATACCGATGCCATTTTCATAGAACTGCAGTCCAGCCAATATAGGGTTCGGGCTGGTCCCCAGTCCCGGGCTGGCGGCGGCGCAACCTGGGTCAGCAGCGCTGCTGCAGATATTTCCGGCGGTGTCGAATGTCGCCGCATTGGCGGAATTGTACAAGTTGGGATAGAAGTTAGCGGACTGTTGATTCGCCTCATAAGTATGGGGAGCGCCGTCCCACCGCAAACCCAGATTCAAAGTCAAGCGATGATTGACGCGCCAGTTGTCCTGAATGTACGCCGCGAAGGAAACGTTGTTCCAATGCCCACTGGATTTAACAGCATCTTCCTCATACTGCTGGGCATCGCCGAGCAGAAAATCAGCAAAGTCGTTGCCGGTAAAATTGCCGTTGAAATTGAAATTCCCTTCCGTGTTGGCAAAGTAATCCTGGACTTTCTTGTAGAGCGCCCAGCTAAATCCCAGCTTAATCTGGTGTGCGCCCTTGGTCCAGGAAACGTCATCGCGAAGCTGGTAATCATTGGCTTCGTTGTTCCAAGGTGTCCAGTTCGCGGTGAAGTCGGTTCCCGTACTGCCATTCAGGTTGATCGAGGGAATTCGATTGTCTACGTTGGGCCCGGTAAACAACCGGTTAAAGGTGAAGCCCGAAGGCGCGGCGAAAAGCCCTTGTGGAATGATGTGGATGCGATTTCCGTTGTAATTGAAAGCCGCTTCATTGAGCAGCGTTGGACTGACCGCATACGTAGTATGGATCACGGCGCTGTAGGAAGGGTTTCCAAAAACATCGCTGATCGTAGGTACGTTGTCGCCGCTCCATTGTGTGGTCCCGTAGGTCTGCGAAACCTGCTCGGAGACCCAGTGTCCGAATACTGAAAACTTGTCGGTGAACTGGTGGTCGATACGGGCGATTTCTTCGCGAACATTGGTCGGCGAATTATTGCCACCGATAAACTGTCCGGTGCCCTTGGTATTCGTGGAAGTAACCGTCGTTTGCCCCGGGAAAATCCCAGCCTTCAAAAGCGCTTGCGAATTGGGATCCAACATACATGTCGGAATGGTGTTATTGGGGAAGGGCTGTCCAGCCACTATTCCAGCGGGAGGAACTCCACCGGGGCAGTTTGCTCCGAGGTTAATGACATTGCTGGGAACATTGATGGTGACCGCGTCAGCTCCCGTGGCCGGGAACATGCCGCTGTATTCGCTCGACAGCGGAACAGTTTGGTTGGTCAACCCTCCCTGAACCAAGCTGCGCCATTCCATATTGTAGAAGAAGAAAGTTGGATGTTCCTTGAACACAGGAACCTGGCCGCCCGCATTGAAACCGTAAACATTGAATCGAAGTTCGGCAACTTTATTAGGCGCCGGGTTGAAATAGTTGCGCGCATCAAAAGCGTCGTTACGGTCAAACTCCCACAAGGAACCGTGGAACTGCCTAGTTCCCGACTTAACCACTGTGGTGATCGTGGCGGCGCCCGAAAGTCCATACTCTGCGCTGTAATTCGAAGTCAGATCGCGAAATTCGGCGATCGCATCCATCGAAGGCATCACACTCGCGCTGCTGCCCCCGCGGTCAAGATTCTCGCCGCCGTCGAGAAGTTGCAGGTTGTGTCCGGCTCGTTGGCCATTGATGCTCACGTTGCTGTCACCGCTCACCGGAGTTGGAATTACGAGATCTCCCTGCAAACTGGAAGCCCCCGGCGTTAGCGAATAGAGCGAATAGATACTGCGGCCGTTAACCCCTAGTTCCGACACTTGCTGGCCATTGATCACACTGCTTACATCGCTTGAATCCGATTGCACCTGAACAGCATTCGCTTCCACCGTCACGTTCTCTTGCGTACTGCCTACCTTCAGGACAAAGTCGATACGTGTGCGGTCGTTAACGTTCAACATCACACCATTTCTCTCAGCAGGACCGAATCCCGCCGCTTTGGCGCTTACGTTGTAGTGACCAATTGCCAGACCCGGCGCTACGTATTGCCCGGTATCGTTCGTCGTGCTGCTGCGAGACTGGCCGGTTTCGACCTGAGTAAGAGTAACGGTAACGTTCGGCACAACCGAGCCCGACGGGTCGGTCACAGTTCCCAGAACGGTGGCCTCCTGCGCGAAGGCATGGAAGGACAAACCCAGGAAGAACACGCAAAGGAGCGCGAGACTACGGCCACGGCCTTCCACGGCCAGAACGACGCTCGTGGCGAATTGCGATAAACGGGAATTCATAGTCCACATCCTCCGGTATTTTGGCCCAACGTTAACGTTAACGACCACGGAGCAGCTTTTATCGTCTTTGTAGGGCCTTTGTCAAGAAAAATCTCGAATCCCTGTTATTGAAACTTTGAATTTCCTCAGACAGGAGAGGATTGAGGAACAGGAACGAGCAAATTTTCCGAGTGATCCGGCGGAGGAAAACTCTAGATTCTTTGAGCGCTCAGCCGGACCGCTTCGGCTTTATCACGGAGATGAAACTTTCCACCAGTCTTCGCCCGATTCGGTGGGCCGATGGCAGAGTCATCGAACTTAACTCCCGCCAGTCGGATCTCCCGGAAAAGACGCAGGTTGGATGACATCACAACACCGGGACTAAGATGAACCGTCGGCGGGAAAGGTACCCTGCCGGTGAGGTTGTCTGCCATCAATCGAACCGCCATCTGGCCCTGGCGATGTGGCTGCTGATAAATAGATGCGGTGATAGTTCCCTTCTCAAAATAGGGGGACATCTCCGCGAAAAGATCCGTGGTGATCAATTTGGTTCTTCCCGCGAGACCGCGCGCGCCCAGTGCCCGGCACACCGGCAGGCAATTCACCGTATTCACGTAGATTCCGGCGAGAGTCGGAACCTGACTTAGCAGATCGAATGTCTTCTGAAAACTTTCATCTTCGTCTTCGTGCCCTTCCAGAACGCTGACGATCTCGCCTCCGGGGCAGTGGCGCGGAAAGGCATCCGAAAAACCCGCGGTTTTTTGCCGGTGATCTTCGGCGCTCAACATGCCAGCAATGACGGCCACTTTGGAGCCCGGCGCCACGAATTTCCCCATCAATTCTCCGGCCAGACGTCCGTTCAACAACGGTTCTACGCACACGATGCATGATCGCCGGCTCTCAGGCGCGTCAGTCGATACGCAAACCACCGGGATACCCCTCGCCTCGGCGTCATCGATTAAAGGCTCAAGAGCCTGCGGATTTCCCGCCGTCAGAATGATCCCGTTCACGCCTTCCTGTACGAGTTCTTTGAAGGCATCCGTGTCCGCCTCCCCTAACGTCTGAACCGCCCGGTATACGAACTGGATTCCATGCTGCGCCACGCTGCGAGCCTCATCCAGCACTCCGCCCCACAGCTGATCGTAGAAAAAATGGATTTCTCGCGGAATGCATACTCCGATGCGAGCGCTCGCTTTGGAGACCGACAAAGAGCGCGCCGCCAGGTTCGGTGTGTAAGCGATCTGCTCGGCAATCTTCAAAATCCGCTGCCGCGTGGATTCGTTAATTCCAGCTCGCCCGTGCAACGCACGATCCACCGTCCCAATCGAGACGTTAGCCAGTTCCGCAATCAGATGGATTCCGCGCCTGTCTTTTTTGTGTTTGCCCGTGCTCATGCTTAGCGCTTACATTCTAGCCTGCTTCGCAAATCATCTGCTCCGGCAAATCAGATCGCTCCCGCCGGATAGCATGTCATTTCAAACTTCGTTGAATCCGGACTCAGGCCCTGACTTCCCATCCGTGTACGTTGACGATGATATACTTCATCCCGGCTCGAACCAATCTCTCATTTCCGAAATAGGTACCGGCAATTATTTCGCCAGGAGATCCTCTTCATGCCTGAACGCCGTATTCGCGTGTCTATGTTAGTCATTGCTTTGGTGTTTGTAGCAGTATTCCAGTGTGCCGGGCAAACCACATCCGCCACAAGCGCCCCCTACCTTAATCCGTCGCTGCCGTTGAACGACCGCGTGAACGACCTGGTATCGCGAATGACGCTGGAGGAAAAAGCCTCTCAACTTGTGAACCAGGCACGCGCCATCCCGCGGCTGCAAGTATCCGCGTATGACTGGTGGAGTGAGGCCCTCCATGGAGTGGCCCGAGCCGGAACCGCAACCGTATTCCCCGAACCAATTGGACTCGCCGCAACTTTCGATTCTCCTTTGATCCACGACATGGCAGTCGTAATCAGTACAGAAGCGCGCGCCAAGCATAACCAGGCCGTCCGCGCAGGGCGCCGAGACATCATGGAGGGCCTGGACTTCTGGTCGCCGAACATTAATATTTTCCGCGATCCCCGCTGGGGACGCGGCCAGGAAACCTACGGCGAAGATCCATTCCTTACTGGACGTATGGGAGTTGCCTTTGTTACCGGGATGCAAGGAGAGGATCCCAAATATTTTCGAGTGATCGCGACACCGAAGCATTATGCCGTGCACAGCGGGCCGGAACCGTCGCGGCATTCGATCGATGTGAAGGTGTCCAAGCATGACGAAGAAGATACTTATCTTCCCGCTTTCCGCGCTGCCATTACTGAGGGCAAGGCTGAATCGATCATGTGCGCCTACAACCGGGTGAATGGCGAACCGGCCTGCGTCAGCAAGTTTCTGCTTAAAGATCAGCTGCGCGGGGCTTGGAAATTCCAGGGTTATGTTGTCTCCGATTGCGACGCCGTCGCTGACATTTTCAACGGACATCACTTTACCAAGAGCATGGCCGAAGCTGGAGCCGCATCGTTGAAGACCGGCATGGACAATGAATGCGCCGATTTCTTCACCAAGGCCACCGACAACTCTGATTACGTAAAGTTTACGGACGCGGTGAAACAGGGTTTGCTTAGCGAAAAAGATATCGACGTGGCTCTGAAACGATTGTTCACGGCCCGTTTCCGTCTGGGAATGTTCGATCCTCCCGAAATCGTCCCGTATGCGAGCATCCCGGATTCCGAGATCGATAGCGAGCCTCATCGTGCGCTCGCGCTACAGGCGGCTCGGGAATCGATTGTCCTGCTGAAAAACAACGGCACGCTTCCTTTGAATCCGGATGTCAAGAATATTGCAGTCGTCGGTCCGCTCGCGGAATCAACAGATGTGCTTCATGGAAACTATAACGGCACGGCGTCTCACGCGACTTCCGCTCTCGATGGTATTCGCCGGCAATTTGCTTCCGCCCATGTGGCCTATACCCCGGGCATGAACTTCCTTCGGGAGGAAGAAGTGATTCCGTCGACCGCTTTGTCGACGGTGGACGGACAGCCCGGGTTGACGGGAGAATATTTTGCAAATGCAAACTTCGAAGGCACGCCGCAAGTTGTCCGAGTGGACCAGGCCATCGACCTGCAGCACCTTCATCCCGAACGGTCTTCCATTACTCCCCCTGCGGGAATGATAGATTTTTCGGCACGCTGGACGGGATTTCTGACTCCCGACGAATCGGGTGATTACGAAATTGGCGATGTGGGTTCGATGGACCGTCTTTGGCTCGAGGACAAGCTCATTGTGGATGATTTTATCGGGCATGACATCGAGCCGGCGAAAGCGAAACTGCGGCTGGAAAAAGGACATCGCTACGCGATCAAGCTCGAATACGGGCTAGGTGGTACCGGCATCAAATTGGTTTGGCTTCGGCTTGTGGCTGATCCCATCCCAACCGCGGTTGCTTTGGCAAAGAATGCTGACGTGGTAATAGCCGTCGTGGGCATCACCTCGCAACTCGAAGGCGAAGAGATGAAGGTAGACGTGCCTGGTTTCAAGGGCGGTGATCGCACCAGCCTCGATCTGCCCAAAGAAGAAGAGGATCTGCTCGAGGCAATGAAAGGCACCGGCAAGCCGCTCGTCGTAATTCTCATGAACGGCAGCGCACTTTCCGTAAACTGGGCGAATGAGCACGCGGATGCCATTCTCGATGCGTGGTATTCGGGAGAAGAAGGCGGCGCGGCAATCGCCCAAACTTTAGCCGGCGTGAATAATCCTGCTGGCCGGTTACCCGTGACCTTCTACAAGAGCGTCGACCAATTGCCCGCCTTTGAAGACTACTCGATGAAAAACCGGACCTATCGGTATTTCGAAGGGCAACCTCTATATCCCTTCGGTTATGGGCTCAGTTACTCCAAATTTGAATACAGCAATTTGAAGCTTTCCAGTACCGCGCTGAAAGCCGGTGATTCTCTCAGTGTGGATACGGATGTGCGAAACACGAGCCAGAAAGATGGCGATGAGGTGGTGGAGCTATATCTGAGTTTTCCCCAGTCTCCAGTCGCTCCGATTCGCGCGCTGCGTGGTTTCACCCGTATCCATGTAGGTGCGGGCGAAACTCAGCATGTCCATTTCGCGCTGGATGCGCGTGACTTGAGCGAGGTAGACGAAAAGGGAAATCGGATTGTCGCCGATGGCACGTATCACATAACCGTCGGTGGTGGACAGCCAGGAACGGCTCCCCATGCGGACGGCGAATTTCTGATCAAAGGTAGACACGCACTGCCAGACTAAGAAGAATCCGAAGATCGCACGTTCCGGTCAAAGAACCTGCTGTCTGGCAAATTTTAATCGCTCGCCGGAGGCGAAAAAGAAACGGCCGAGAGCAACTTCACACAGTTACTATCGTTACTGCGTCCCCGAGCGGGCTATTCTCGGTGTAGTTTGCCTCGCGTACTCAGGCGTAACACCTTGGCTCATCTCGGCTTGCATGTGCACGCGACGAACATGAAGGGCAAATGCTTCGATGAGGTTATTCGCAAACCCCTCGCTGCCAAATTCCTGTCCACAAGCGGAGCAGCGCGGGTTCCCTCGCTTGAAAACATTGATTCGCAACGTAGCCTCGCTTTTCAACATGCACCCATTGTGTCACAAAGCTAGCAACTCGTGTACGTTAACGCTTTCGTCACCTCCTGCTTTGCTCCATGCTGTGTTTGTGCTGGCCTATGCCCTGTGCCCCGCGGCAGCCTGTCACGCGGAAACCGGGCACGATGCCTGGCTGCGTTATGCGCGGCTTCAGCCTGAAGCCGCCGCACGCTACCATGCACTCCCTGCGACTACTCTTTCACTCAGCGACACCCTCGTACTCAACACCGCTCAAGCAGAGCTGGTGCGGGGTGTGAAGGGCATGCTGGGCAGGACTCTTCGAATCGCCGTGGGCGTTCCAACCGAGAGCGCCATCGTAATCGGAACCGCCGGGCAACTTCGAACCATAGCCCCAGCCTTCCACATCATTGAAGGATTGCACGGAGATGCATTCTGGTTAACTTCCGCAGAAGTACGCGGTTTCCCCTGCATCATCATCACTGGAGCCACCGACCGCGGCGTGCTCTATGGAGTCTTCGCTTTTCTCAGCAAGATCGCACGACAGGAGAATGTTTTCCGGCTTAACGAATTGCAGCAACCGTCCGCTCCGCTGCGCTGGGCAAATCAGTGGGACAATCTCGACGGTACGATTGAACGCGGCTACGCTGGGCATTCTATCTTTTTCGAAAACGGCAGCGTCCGTTCCGATCTCACACGAGTTTCTGAATACGCGCGTCTGCTGGCTTCGGTGGGCATCAATGGCTGCAATGTCAACAACGTCAATGCCGATCTGCACATCCTTGATCCGGATTTCATTCCGCAGCTTGCCCGTATAGCGGAGGCCTTTCGCCCCTGGGGAGTTCAAGTTGGAGTCGCAGTCGACATGAGCTTGCCGAAAACAGCCGGCGGCTTGGATACTTTCGATCCCCTTGATGTTCGTGTCGCGGACTGGTGGCAGAAAAAGTTCGACGAAGTCTATCGTGTCATCCCGGATTTCGGCGGCGTAGTCATCAAAGCAGATTCCGAAGGGCGCCTTGGTCCTTCGTTCTATGGGCGCACTCCGGCGGATGCGGCCAATGTCATCGCGCGCGCCCTCAAACCGCATGCTGGAGTCGCGTTCTACCGTAGCTTTGTCTATAACCACCACCTCGACTGGACCAATCTGAAGAACGACCGCGCTAAAGCCGCTTATGACATCTTTCATCCGCTCGACGGCAAGTTTGATGACAACGTGATCGTGCAGATCAAGTATGGTCCCATCGACTTTCAGGTACGCGAACCCGTGTCTCCCCTGTTTGGCGGCCTCCCGCACACGAATACCGGAATTGAGTTGCAGATCACACAGGAGTACACCGGACAGCAACGGCACACTTGTTTCCTCGTTCCGATGTGGAAAGAGATCCTTGATTTCGATCTGCGCGTCGACGACCGCTCGACCGCCGTCAAGCAAATTATTTCCGGCAACAGTTTTCATCGTCCCACTGGCGGATACATCGGCGTCGTCAATGTTGGTCTCGATCAAGACTGGTTGGGAAATCATCTGGCGATGGCCAACCTATTCGGATTCGGAAGACTGGCATGGAATCCGAATCTCTCAGCAAAAGCTATTGTGGAGGAATGGAGCAAGCTTACTTTCGGCAACGACCCCGCTATGGTCCAAATAATCTCTCGCATCCAATTGGCTTCGTGGAAGACCTATGAAAGCTACACCGGCGTGCTCGGTTTGCAAACGCTCACCAACATTCTGGGCAGTCACTACGGGCCGGGGCCAGAATCACAGGAACGCAACGGTTGGGGTCAATGGATTCGCGCTGAGCACACCGGAGTCGGCGTAGACCGAACCGTTGCCACTGGCACCGGCTTTGCCGGGCAATATTCCCCCGACATACGGAAGACGTATGAATCGCTCTCTGACACCCCCGACGATTTAGTCTTGTTCTTTCACCATGTGCCCTACACATACAAATTGCATTCCGGAAAAACGGTGATCCAAACGATTTACGATTCGCACTACGCCGGCGCGGAGAAAACGAAGCAGTTCGTCTCGCAATGGAAATCCCTCCGCCACCACGTTGATGACGATCGCTTCGGCGATGTGCTCGCTCAACTCACATATCAGTCGGGTCACGCAATCGTTTGGCGGGATGCGATCGACGACTGGTTCCACCAGATCTCCGGCATCTCTGATGTACACGGGCGGGTGGGAAATCATCCTCATCGGATCGAGGCTGAGTCCATGGAACTCCAAGGTTATCGACCATTCGACGTGACTCCCTGGGAAAGCGCTTCCGGCGGAAAAGCCGTGGTGTGCGTTCAGATCTCACAACCGTGTGCTGCCAAATACCGCTTCAGTGGCGCAAAAGGATGGTACAACGTGGATGTGGAATACTTCGATCAGAATAACGGCGTGTCGAAATATCGGGTGTTTGTGGGAAATCAATTGGTCGACGAGTGGCTTGCCGATGCGATACTGCCAGCAACCGTACCCAACGGTGACTCGTCCAATCGACGCCAAATTACTGGCCTGGCGTTGCGTCCAGGCGACGTGTTGAGCATCGAAGGCTTTCCCGACGCCGCCGAAGCAGCGCCACTCGATTACGTGGAAATCTACCCCCAATGAACATTGCAAAAGAATTCATCCGATATTTTTGGAAGGGATTCCAGAAGGAGTGCCCATTATTTCGTGCTCCTGGACGACCGAAGAAGCCCTTGCCCGATTTCAAACAAGACGGCTTCGTCTTTGCCGCGTAGTTACGGAAAACTGGGAACGTCCCGTCTGTCCCCGGTTTATTCCCGGTTTATTCGTCCCCGGTTTATTCGTCCCCGGTTTATTCGTCCCCGGTTTATTCGTCCCCGGTTTATTCCCGGTTTATTCCATTCGGGAACATCGCGAAGAGCGGCAGGAGCACGTTTGCAGCAACCTATTCTTCAGCTACGAACCACTACACGTTAAGCGGCGTCAACGTTCAGTATGATAACGATGGCAACCTGCTCACCGACAACCTCAATACCTACACTTGGAACGTGTACGGCAGTGCGGCCACCATCAATTCAACGACTTTGGTGTACGATGCTTTCGGACGGATGGTGGAGCAGCAGAATGGATCGGTCTACTCTCAGCGGCTCTACAGTCCGATGGGCAAGACCGCGATCATGAACGGGCAGACTCTGACCAAAGCGTTTGTGGCGTTGCCGGGCGGCGAGACGGCGATCTACAATACATCCGGCCTGGCGTACTATCGCCACGCGGACTGGTTGGGCAGCTCACGCCTGACATCAACGGCATCGCGCACGGTTTACTCGGATTCGGCATATGCCCCGTTCGGCGAGCAGTATGCCGTTACGGGCACGGTCGACGCTTCGTTCACCGGCCAGAATTCGGATACGGTCACCAGCCTTTACGACTTCACCTTCCGTGAGCACAGCCCCTCCCAGGGCCGCTGGATTTCACCCGATCCGGCGGGTCTAGCGGCCGTTAACCCAATGAATCCCCAGAGCTGGAACCGCTATGCATATGTGCTCAACAATCCAATGAGTCTTATAGATCCATTTGGCGATGATTGCTATGACTCCAACGGCAACGCGACTAGCGCTGGCAGTGAAGCCGAGTGTTTTGGTGGAGGCGGAGGCGCCAGTTGGTGGGATCCGACAACGGGGACTTGGTGGGTACCGACTACGTCAACCGTTTCATCTGTGCAGGGCAACAACATTGAAACGACTTCCTTGCAGGCTCAGGAGACTCTGACAGCCGCAAACAACGGGAACTGGCAGAGCGCGGGTATGGGGTTCGCAGGCTTCAACATGCAGAAGATCGTTGCATTTAAATACTCAGAGTGCACGGGGGCTTTTCATCAAACGACTGTCGGCAAGGTAGCTCAAGTAGGGAGCTTAACCGCCCTGACTCCTCTTAATAGCAACTACGGCGCTAATTGGTTCGAAACTCTGTCGTTTGGATCTCTGAAGGCGGCGTTCGTAGGGGGCATAAAAGGTGGGAGTGCTATGGTCGGAGAGGCAGTCGAGAGCGCAATCGGTGTTGTGGCAAGCCCGTTTCTTCTCACAGCGACCGGCGTCGACACAGGCGCGAGCGCGGCTTGTGCTGGCGGAGCAGTTTTGGCTTCGGTCCCACCCGGAAGTTGAGGGCTCATGAGAAAACGAATAGGTTTGAAAGTGGTCAAAGTCGTGGCAGGCATCGCCGCTCTGGTCTTCTTGTTTGTGCCACTCGCGACATGGACGCAAATCGCTCTGTTCATCGTTTCTATCGCAGTCTTCGCGATCTGCACGGTTGCGTCAAAGAACTTGGATGATACTGAGGATGGCAAGAATACTGGCTATTGGCCAAATAAGCCGAACGATTTTTTGTAGCGGAGGCCGCCCAGTCTGGCTTGTATGACGAAATTTGCAGACTGGCCGCTTTGGTGGGATCCGACAACGGGGACTTGGTGGCGCTGCTTCAACACTTGCATCACGGTCGATGGAGTCCCAATTTCTGGTTCCGTCAAAAGCAAGTGGATGTGTTCCGGCATCACCACATACCCCACCACTACGAAGCGATAACGCAGGCGAGTCTGTTCCAGAATCGTAAGGAAGGTATCGCGGCTGCGCGCGGTGTGCAGGAAAGGCAATCGCTTGTAACAGGAGGTGGTGATAAAGTGCAGGTGATGAGCTCCGTAATTACGATGCAGGCCGCTGGGCATAACAAACCCCATGGTACAGGCAGCATCGTACCCGCCCTTGCAAAGAACGCAAGGACTGATTGGATAAGAGTGAAGGCTCGATTCAGACCCATGTAGTCTTTGTTTGAGGACGAAGACGCTGGGAAGAAAGGAGCCTTCGATGATGATTATAGGATGTGATTTCCATCCCAGCTGGCAACAAGTGAGTTGGCTGGACACCGAAACCGGGGACTGCGGGGAACGCAAGCTGGTGCATGCCAGTGGCGAGGCTCAGAAGTTTTATCAGCAACTGGCGGCGCCGGTGCTGATCGGCATGGAATCCACGGGTAACAGTCAGTGGTTTGTCGAGCTGGTGGAAGATTTGGGGCACGAGATCTGGATTGGAGATGCGGCGCAGATCCGGGCCAGTTACGTGCGCAAGCAGAAGACGGACAAGCGGGACGCGGAGCACATTCGCAGACTGGTGGAGCAAGGCCGTTTTCCGCGCTTGTGGACACCGGACCGGGAGCAACGCGACTTGCGGCAGTTGGTACTGCATCGGCACAAGCTGGTGGAGATTCGCAGCCGGGTAAAAAACGAACTGCAACACCTTTCTTTGAATAAGGGAATGCAAAAGAAGCGCGCGCTGTGGAGCCAGGCGGGACAGAAGTTGCTGCGCGAGCTTCCTTTAAAACCTTGGGCGGCATGCCGGCGGGAAGATTTGCTGGGACTGCTGGCGATGTTAAACCAGCAGGTCGGTGCGCTGGATCACGCGGTGCAGCACGCGGCGGAGGAGAACCCCCAGGCCAAGTTGCTGATGACGCAGCCGGGGGTGGGTCCGAACACGGCGCTGGCCTATGTGCTGACCATCGGCGATGTGAGCCGATTCCCGCGCGGCAAGCAGGTGGCGAGCTACCTGGGATTGATTCCGCGCGAGGAAAGTTCGGGCGGACGGCAGAAGCTGGGAGCAATCACTAAGCAAGGCAACCGCATGGTGCGATCGTTGCTGGTGGAGGCGGCGCAGATTGCGGTGCGCTTCGATCCCGAAATGAAGAAACAGTATTTGCATCGCTGTCATCAGAAGCCGAAAGGCGTGGCCAAGGTGGCGGCGGCGCGCAAGTTAGCGGTACGACTCTACTGGATGCTACGCACCGAGACACCGTATCCAGAGATCGTTCGCATCGAGAGCAGCTCGCGGGTGCCCCTGGTCGGCGCAAGCTAGACCGCAGAACTGATTGGGCGCTCTCGCATCCCGCACGGGGCGGGATGTTCGCATAGAAGAATCATGGTCGATGTTTAGGCCGAATCGATGGTTGGTGGAACGGTCTTCTCTTACAACGATCTTTGGGAGAAGACGACTACCGCAGGTGATTGGCGTGAGATTTCCAGAGTCTTGGTCCTCAACCCTCTCTGGCGAAAAACCGGTGCTAAAAACACCGACAGGATACTTTTGTCCTTGACACCGCCTTCACTCTTATCGAGGGGCACCCACTGTTCTGGAACGGGAAGCGAAAAGCTGGGCCACCCGCCTCGTAGTGGTAGGTCCACGAGAGAAAGTTGAGCTATCCACCCGGCTGCTGCCCTATCGGAAAAAGGCGCGGCGTGACTGTGTTGTCCGGCCAGTACACCATGACTACCGCTCCATTTTGGCTCAGGACGCATCGGGGACCAAGAGGGTCGACAATCGGCCCGAACGGCTGGGAGCGGAATATTTCCGATCCTGTACTCTTGTCCCACACAGCGTATTGCTGTTTCTTGACCTCGCGTCGCCCCTCCAGCCCACTGCACAGCCGGCATTCATGATACGTCGGAATGTAGCCGAGGATCGTTTTCCCGTCGGCCGAGGAGCTGATCGGCCAGTCTACGCCGAGATGCGCGTCGGAAAGCTGTTTCTCTTCCTTCCCTGAATTGACATCCCATAGCCGAAGAACCTGTTTGGAAGACGAGCGTGCGGGCTGCTCCTGCACTGTAACTACTTCCGATTCTCCCGAAAAGACGAGACCACGCGGAGCATCTCCGGTTGAAAAGTCGGAAAGCAGCTTCAATCGCTGTGTTTCTCGTATCTCCACATTGGAACCATTGGGAGTTTTCCGATCAGCGTTTTCGAGCAAAATGGCAAGCTTCGATCCGCTCGGAGAGAGATCGATTGCAGTAAATTCTCTTCCTGTCGAGGAATCCTGACTCAGTTCGGCAATCTGTTCGCCGGTTGTAAGATCGAAAAGCCTGACGAGGCCCCATCCAAACCGGCCACCATAAGCGCTTATCGCAAAGACGCTGCCTCTCACGGAACACTTCATGCTTACGCCAAGAACAGTGCCTCGGGTATCGTGCCCGCGCGGATTTCCCAAATTGATTCTGGATTCGACTCGATACGAGCTGGCATTCAAAACGTACAGGGTGGCGACCTCATCATACGCAACTAAGTATCTGCCATCGTTGCAGTAGTTCATGAATCCGTCCGTTGACGATAGGGGAGCGTCCTTGAGGAGCGCTGCGCTCGGAATCTCAATCCTAGCGACAACTTTTGAGAAAGATGGCTCTATCACTTCTATGAATTCGGTACTGTCCCAACTCCCATCTTTCCTTTGTACGGAATGCCCTAAATTGGCTGCAACATAGCGCCCATCAGGAGACACGGCGGCAGTAGACATCGGTGCGTCCAATCGAAGCGTGGTCAATTGCTGCTGCGCGTGAACGCTGTATGTTCCGCACCCGAAAGTGCCGGCCAAGCCGAGGCAAATCAACCCCAACGCTCTTCTGAACGAGACTGGCTTCCGTTTCATTCCTAGTGTCCTCAATCAAGACCGTCCTTTTGGCGGAAGAATGTCATGCCGACACCGACATCCCAAACAAAATGGCCGATCATGGGTCCCAGACCGTTGTTGGGGTTGAACCGATCGATGTGCGAAGTCACGGTTAGAAGACCAGTTTTGGGGTCGATGCGGGCGTTTTCCGCATGGAGGCCGCCGTCAAGCCGGACGCCCCGACCATATCCATTTTGGGAAACGTCGCCTGGAACCACGCCTTTTCTACTGGCTTCCGCCAAGAATTTTGCTTGATCCTCCGGCGTTTTGAACGTCAGGGCATCCGTCTCATTCTTGTGACCACCTTTGTTGAACGACGGGTCCGTCGTTGGGGTTACGGTCGCGACGCCAGGCACGTCTTTTTGCAGCGCATTTACTATGGGATCGCTGGGTTTGCTAGTAGTGGACGTTGTTTGGGTTTGAGTCGCGCTCTGATTTTGCGCCGCTGCCGTCTGACCCTGAACTTGGCCCGCCTCTGCCGTGCCCTGCGCTGAGCAAGCCGCATTCGCTCCATCGCAGGTGGGCTGGCCGCCGCCGCCGCCAAGATGTCCATCCGCATCTGCATGATTGGTCGGGTCGCCTCCCACGTAATCATACAAATTCAACGTCTGGGGGTTGTGGAGATCGGCATAGGGTACCGGCACCTGCGCCGACGCCCAATCCGGACTGTACCACCGTCCCTGCGTCGACGAATAATAGCGCGCTGGAAATTCCGTCAGATTCGTCTCCGCATCCCGCATCTTCCCGGTGAAGTGCAGTGTGCTGGCCTGCGCTCCGGTGCAATTGAGAACGTCCCCGTAGGTCAGGCTCTGGCAGGTCTCCGCCACCGTGCCGCTCAAACTCGACCGCACCCGCTCCGTGCCCAACCAGTCATTGTGCGTGAAGTAGGTCGTGGACAAGCCCACGTTCTGCGTCGCCAGATGCCGCCCGCCTCCGTAGATTTCCGTCCGATTGATATTTTTTGTGCCCGCACCTAACTCCGTCACCGCACGGCCCTGAAGATCGAACAGATACTCGAAGGCTCCCCCGGCAGTAGAGGCCGTCTTCGCGACGCGGCGACCTTCCGCGTCGTAAGCGTAGACCGCTGTGCTCCCAGAGTCCACCCTCACGATCCTATTCTCCGCGTCGTAAGTATAAATGTGCACGCTGTCATTGATGATATTGCCCGCCGCGTCGTAGGTCATGCCGTCGGATGCCAATATGCGGTTATTGGCGTCGAAGCTGTAGCTCGGCTGCGGCCAACTGCCGCTGCCTGCGGTTAATGTTTGCTGCCAGCGATTGCCGTAACGGTCATAAGCGTAGCTGAAGGCAACGTTCGCGGCTCCTTGAGGGCAAGCTGACGAGCAAGTGCTGCTGATCAGGCGATTAAAATCGTCGTATGTGTAGTTCGACCACGTTCCGTTAATACTGTCGGTTGCCGTGAGCACGTTGCTATTGCCCGAATAGGTGAGGTTGGTCAGGCTGTACAGAGTGTCCGAATAAGCAAGAGCCGTATCGGATTGCAGACGCCCGCGCGTGTCATACGCCAAAGTTTCGGAAACAATGCCGTCGTTTAGAGCTGCCGCAGTTGGTTCGCCAAACGCATTATATTGTACGCCCGAGATTACCGTACCTGAATCAACGGTGGGACTAAACCAGTTCGTGGTCATTTGGGTGAGCCTGGGGGCGACGCTATAGGTCAGCTGGTAGGTGAATATAATCCCGTTTCCGGAACTGGTAACGTCTCCAACACCGTCATAGCCATAATTGAAGGTCAAGTACGCCCCGTTCGCGCAGTTTTGAGGTGTGCATTGGATGTCCTCAACCGTCCAACCCGGAGCGTTATAGCTGAGGATCGACTCGCTCGTCACGGCCGTGGAGGCCCCGGTGTACTCAGAGGATGGTCTCCCAATGGTGTTCGTCAGGGTGTTGCTATTGACGCTGGACTCGTCGTAATCGAGCGTGACGGTGGGAGTTGTTCCGTCTGAGTACGTTTTCGTGCGTACGCGATTGAGTGTGTCGTAGGTAAAAGTGGCTGTGACATAAGTCGTCGAGCTGGATTGATTGGGCGCTGGTCTTGTGCGAGAGAGAACATTGCTGTCGGCATCGTAGCTCTCCATACACGTGCTGCCGCTCCACGTTCCAAAACACGTCGCTCCCGCTTCTGGGTTGGTGGTGGTAATCAGGCGAGATAGGCTATCGTAGGTAAAAGTTCGCTGGTTGAGGCTGCTGCCTTGGGAGACCGAGGTCAAATTGTTGAGACCGTCATAGGCGTAAGTAGTGAGAAAACCCGTCGCCGCGATGTCTTG
Source organism: uncultured Acidobacteriaceae bacterium (assembly GCA_963818235.1). GTDB lineage: Bacteria > Acidobacteriota > Terriglobia > Terriglobales > Acidobacteriaceae > Sulfotelmatobacter. Next base: position 1,605,777 of record CAWFRI010000001.1, on the reverse strand, counting down.
ACCACAGGCTATCGGAGCGTGATCCGTTCCAACCGACAGAGTGATGCTAGTGACTTCGCAAGCCGAAACCAGCCGATCCAAACCATCGACTTGTGAAACTTTTTCCACGCCTCGGGTACCATTCCCTTCATCTGTAACGCTGGTTGCTCTTCCCGCGTAGACGTAGGTAATGGCGGTAGAGTCAGAGTGCGTCAATGAAGTCGTTCGCTTAAGGGCGTCGTAGACATAGGAATCGCCAGCTTGAGAGCTTGGGCACGAAGGCCATGAGTTCCAAGTGCTGGTTTGGTAAGGATAGGAAACGGAACTCTTCAGTCCGCGTCCCTCGTAGCACGTATCACTCTTATCGTAAGGCGTCGATTGACCGTTGGCGACAACATGACTGACGGGTCGGCCCAAGCCATCGAACAAATCATATTCCGTGGTGGATGATGAGCCGCTAATGGTCTGCTGCTTCTCAACCGACAGACTACCCACCGTGTCCGTGTAAGTAAATGTAGTAGCACCTTCGGGGGCGGGAGGAGTGATCGTTTTAACCCGCAACATGTCATCATAAGTATAGGTCGTTAGATTGCTGTTTTCGTCTGTGTGCGACGTTTTCAACCCCGTGTTGAGATCGTACACGTCCTTCGTGATGTGATGAGCGAGATTGGGTGAATTGGTATCGGGGGCCTGGGTTTGTATCACGTAGGCTCCCGTCGCATCGTACGTGTACGTTGTGGTATTACCCAGCGGATCGATTGACTGATAGACCTCGCCTGTATCGTAAATATTTCTCTTAGAAGTGACCGAGGACGACCATGAAGTTGTTGACTGACATGGGGTGCTGCTGATCTGACGAGTAGTCGCGTTAAGATTCCCACGCACCGAATTCGGTGCGGCCCCATGCTGAAGCGATATTCCCGAGCCTACAACACCCCCGGTATCGTAAGTGTAGTCCGTTTCTGCACAGTTATACCCTGACCCATTTGTAACCTTTACGGAGGCGGGTAGGTTAATCAAGTTGGCGGTAAGGTAGTTGCCATTGCTCTGGAATTCGTAGGCATTTGTGGTGGTTCTTAACAGGTTGCCCTTCGCGCCCGAGCGATAATCATACTCGGCGTCGGATATGACTTTGCCGTAGATGCCGGAGCCTGCCCCCGCACGGAAAGTGAATCCCGAGTCATAAGTCTTAATGATCTCCTTGGTTTCCCCATTTTTCCACGCCGTAGTGATGCTGGTGGGGACTACGTTGATTGGATTTGAAACAGCCCCCTGGTTGTAATACGGATCGGGGTTAGAAGAATAGGCAGTTGTGATGGTTTGCAACAGCGTGCCCGAGGAACTCGATCCCTGATACTTTTGTATCTGAGTTGGAAAAAGTGCGCAGGAGGTGGAAGCCATGGGCGTCATAGTGTACACGTCCTCATTCCCCGCAGGATCGGTAACGCTTCCAGTAACCGTGCCTCCGCCCCCGTAGGGCGGACCCGTCACATAGGTCCATTCATGAGCACCAGTCTGATCGGTTACCGTCCGGGAGGTTGCCGCCGCACTAAAATATCTCGGAAAAGTATCACCCTGACCGCAACTAGTAAAGACAGTCCAGCTGTATGCGATTGTTGCTCCGGTCGGGAGGGTTATTTTATTCAAGTTCAAGTAAGTATCGTACCCAAAACTCCAAGCCTGGCCGTCGGGGAGAACAATGCTCTGTAACATGGGTCTATTGCCACTCGCCGGCAAATTTGTTCCACTCTCGTACTGGAGGATGAAATAGTAGGGCACGCTGGCATAGCAAAAAGTGTATGTGACAGTGCTGCCTGGAAGTGTCGCGAGGCTTGGAACCGTCCAGGCGTAGGCTTCCAGTATGGGCAGCAAACCCGTCGGGCAAAGTGATGCGTTTCCGGCAGTTCCGTAGCCGGCCATCGGGGGCGTTGGTATTTGCCTACCTAGACTGTCCTCCCAACCAGATGAAGTGGCGGTGATTTTGTTACCGTTTCGGTCTTCTACAGTCGGGGCGGCCCCGGCGAATATGTACTCGGTTCCATTGGCATCGGTCGCGGTTCCATTGGCAGGAGATGTGCCGTTGTAAAGCCACCCAGAAGCATCCAGGGAGCGCCAGCTTGAGCCGCTGGTATTTCCCATGACGTGAGTCCCACCATCTGGCGCATTGATGACGTAGTAGAGGTATTGATCGCCAGTCTGTTCTCCTTGAGACATTGCGTATGAAACGTTATCAGCAGTGACCACCACTCCCTCTCCCCCCATGTACGCTGATCCTGCCGCTGGCAGCACTATTCGCACGAAACTGCAAAATAGCAGTTTCCAGATTCAAATTGCACGTTGACTGGCGCATATCGGAATATATGAGAAGGGTCTTTGAGCCGGGATTTGGATATCGTGCGAACAGTTGCTCAGCCAAGAACAATGCACCGATGATGTCCGTATGCTTATAGTCAGGTTTTAGCGTTGCGCTTCGAGATTTCCATGCCCTAACCAACTCAGCATGGGCACGATTCAGGCCGTCGCCGAAGTAGCTTTCATCGGCGGGAATTCTGGCAGAGAGCAGGACCAGCGGTTGCGTGAAACTATGGTCCGTGATCCCGATGACGGTTATTCGCGAATTGGCTGGCACTCGCGCGATTTGCTTTGTGACCGTATCGATATTTGTCTGAAACTCGGTTTTGCCATCTGGGCCCCCGACATCGACAGACCGTGTAAGGTCAACTGCGATGATGATAATGGTTTGGCCTTCAGCGGCAACGGCTCGATCAACAACAAGAAAAATTGCCACTAAAGCGACTAACCCTTTCGCAATCATGCTACGCACGGTATACGTGAGCATTGCCCGGTGGAAGCTCTTCCAAAATGTCGCGTAAAAGATTTCTGGCTCGTTGCTTAGAGCCGTGACCTCTGAAGCTGCGATCCCCATTCGTTCATGGATTTCCTTCAATTGTTTCCGTAGCTGGCTCCAATTTTCCTTTTCTTCCGAACTCAGCCTCCATACCTCGTGCATCGCAAGCCCGGCCCCGAGTTCCATCGACATGGCAAGCAGAATCATGACGAGTTGTAGCAACGGAATCGTCTTCTCATAGAAATTGTTCTGCATAGGCGCAGGCTGCGGGTCAGCATCGTCGAAGGTGACGACCGGAGTTGAATTCTTGAGGCCCTCGGCCATGACATCGCCGCGAATGGCGGCGAGTAATATGAGGCTTACAAGACCCGCAACACACGCAACCGCTGCGAGACATTTGATCGCTGCTTCGGCCCGCCAGCGCCCCAGTGTGAAATCAACAAGGAACGGCACGACAATGGCAACGCCTGCTGCGTACAAGTATGCTTTTAACCCGAACCGGAACGGCTCCAGTGCGTACGCGGTGAAGACGAAACCAGCAATCGTCAGCAAGATCGTGACCGTCAAATAGTATGCAGTCTTACGCTTGCGGCTTTTCAAATCGCCCGCGAACGGTTCGAGTTTCAGTCGTTCGCAGATACTTTTATCTTCGGCAAGCAGTAATTTGCCCTCGGCCTGCAACATGACGATTTTTGCTTCATTTGTGAGCGCGATGCGGCGTTCTTCACACGCGCAATAGGCTTCGGCGTTGCTTACGATGCTACCGATACCTTCCATGCCCAATTGTTCACCGATATTTTCCGAGTTCACTTCCGGGTTCATGACTTTTCTCCTTCTAGATCGAGTTGACGTGGCTAATAAAAAGGAGCTTGCACGGTGGCAAACTCCTGGAATAAAGAGCTAGTCGGACTCAAGCAGCTTGCGGGCTTCTTCGAGCTTCTGCATTTGCCGCTTCGCCTGTTTGAGTTCCTCCTCCTTTCTGTCAACGTCGCCGCGCAACCGGTCGATCTGGTCGAGCATCACCTCGACCGGGCTTTTCTTCTTCCATGGTTTTCGGGTTGACTGCCCTTCTGCTGCGCTTGCGGTTGGGGTGGGTGGTTGAGGCGAGAGCCGGAACGATTCCCGGTCCGCCGATGCTTTCTTCGCTTTCATTGCTGCCTCCTTTTGAATTTCGGCATGGGCTCGATGTGCGCTTGCTTTTGCACATCGCGACGACACGCGCGGCATTCGTCGAGATCAGCGCTTGCGTGTTTCCTGCGCTGGCCGACGATCAAGAGCCCGGAAAACTGTGCGGAGAGTTCCTGCATAGCTTCGTTCGCTTGCTGCGCTGTTAGATTGTGGCGATGCAGCGTGCATTTGTTCTGCGCTGCGTCGTATTGGACAATGAGCTTCAGTTCTTCTTTCATTGCGTACCGTCTAACCTCCTTGCTTTCGTTTTTTGGTTTTTCGATCGTGATCGGATGGTTCCGGTCACGCATCGAGCTGTGTTGACTCGCCCACGGTGAGTTTCGCGATTCGCATAAGGAACACCTTGAGCGTGACGATCTCTTCGTCGAGTCCGATGAGCGATCCCAGCGCTCCCAAATGGTTCTCGTCGCCCAAGCACTCGATTACTTCGTTAAGCTTTTCGCCGGAAGCTTGCGCTTGCCGCAGGCAGTCAGACCGGATCATGGCGATCAGCATCTCTTCGGGTAGTTGGTTCGCGTTCGGCATAAGGTTCTCCTTGGTTTTCTTCTTGCTGGTGCTTGGGTTCGGCTTCTATCCAGGCTTCGAGCTTGCGGATTGCGTTGCGCTTCACCGGCAGCTCTACATGGGTGTAAATGGCGTTCGTTCCACCCGCCGAGTGACCCATGAGGGCCATCCGCACGTCCTGGATGACGCCTGCCTCCATCAAGCGTGTGTTGAAGGTATGGCGCAGGTAGTGAAAGCGGATGTAGCGAATTCCCGCCCTGCGGATCGTGGCCTTCCATGCGGTCTTGATCCGCTGGATGGAACGACCCTTGAAGGTGAAGACGAGGCCCGTTTTCTTCTCGAGATGAATCCGCAAGAGGACCGAGCGCAATCTTCCCGTGAGCGGAATCTCGCGGGCATCACCTTCAGGCGTTTTGGAATGAGTGACCGCGAGGACGTTGCGGGCGAAATCGACATGCTCCATGAGTTGCGTGAGGATTTCGTTCCGTCGCATCCCGGCATCGAGCGCCGCGATGGCGATGTCTTGCATGTGAGGCGCTGCCGCTCTGAGTGCCTTATCTTCTTCCTCAAGCGTCATCACCGGTTGTGGTTTGCGCCGAGGTTTCGGCAGATGAATGTGCGTGAGAGGATTCGCGGTCAGATAGCCTTCATCCACCGCCCAATAGAGGAGATGGCGAATGACTTCGACATCCCGGTTGACCGTGGTTTCGGTGAGTTTCTTTGCTTTATGCCGTGCGGTGCGGAACTCCCGGACCGCCGGCTTCGAGATCGTGCCGATCCGCCACTCCCCGAAGTACGGCAAGAGGATTTTCAGGCGGTCGAGGTGATGGGGTCGCGGTGAGCCGTCAACGAGGAACTTCGCCGATAGCTCCGCGAACGTCATGTCGGGCGAGGCCTCGCGAATTTGATGACGCTTCCGGTTGAGCTCTTCCCGAAACTCGCGCTCGATCGCTTCGGCCTCGCGGCGGTTCGTCGTTCCGGTTGCTTTGAGATACCGGATGCCATCGACCCAGAGTTGGATCGAGTACTTCCGGCCCCGCCTATATAAGGTCACCGCAGTGGTACTCCTTTCTGCCGTTGTCGTTTTTCGACCCAGGCGATGATTTGTTCACGAAAGAAAATGAGCTTGCCCCGAGCGCTTGCCTGGAGGTGCGGCAAGCCCTGGCGGAGGTAACGCTGGCGGACAGTCCACGGCGAGCAGCCGAGAAGTTGTGCTACTTCCTCAATCGAGAGTGGACTGCCCAAGTCATGAGCCGAGGTATCTCTTTGCTCTGCTTCCCGTGTCTGCATACTTTTGTCTTCCCTGCCTATCGCTCATGGGTGTCGTCCTTCCGCCGGAGGGATTGGCTCACAAGTTTCCGAATCCACTCGGGCACCAAACTCCAGAGCCACCAGAGCAGCCCGACGAGGATTCCAAAGACAATGAGTCCTGCCTGCACCTCGCGCATTCGGAGCAGTGCCGCGACTCCGGCTAGTGTGAGGTACACGAGGGAAACGCCGAAGCCGACCCTCAAGAGAAATTCCAGGACTTTCCACCAGACGGACACCGCGGCCTGCGGTTGCGAAAGTTCGCGCGAACCGCACTGCGAGCAGGCTTTTGCGTACCGTGAATTCCGGTGAAGTCGCGGGCAGAGCCTTACGTCATAGCTGCGCGCACATTTGCTGCAAAAGAGCGGATAGCCCGCTGTCGCCTTGCCGCACTGGTAACAAAATTTCATGAGAGTGATGCGTTCCGTTTCTTGTTTGCCCTGAGCCAATCGCTGGGCCAATGGCCGGACCAGTATTGGCCCGCTCCTAGCACTGAATTCCCTTTCATTTGCAAGCCTTTCCGCATAGAACCCAAATCCGACTAGGTATCCGTCCGTACCTCATAGAAGGGGCATCCTTCCGTCGCCCTTCGGACGAAACCAGATGGAAGCAAGCAATCCTTCGCTCCGCACGTGATCCTGAGTTGAGAGCCAAAAGAGCTTGTCAGTCCTCGAAGCAATCGTTCTCCGTACAATCTCCAGTCGACGAGAGGAAGGAAGTACCACAAGCACCCGGAAGCGGTCCCCTTGGAATAGCCGTTTGAATTCACCGCCGAGGGCAAGCTTGAGATACAGCTCGACCTTCCCTTTCCAAACCTTCGAGGTTTCGGTTCCGAGATCGACTTCGAAAAACATCCGATGGGACGTGCCCCCGTGATTCAATTCCACGTAACCATCGGGAATGAGAGGAACCGAAGAGGACAGCGGTTCTCGGAAATTCATCCATTGCTCGCACGAGACTCCCGCAGGCAGCGGCTGGAATTGCACCTGGAGGAAGATTTCGTTGATCCCTTGCTGGTGCGCGAGAAAGGAACTCGTCGTAATCACTCGGTCCGGCTTCCACGGAAGGACAACCTGCAAGCCTTCGCCAATGAGTTGTGCGCCCTTAGGTGAAAGACCATAGATGGCCTTCACGCCGCGCAAATCGGTTCCCACAAACCAACGGCGCAAGAGTCCCGCGTTCACCAGTTTCAGCAAGCGCCGGTTCGTTCGTCGCACGGCGGCAAAACGGCCAACCACCCCGATCTGCTCGCTATCGAACACACGGGCGATGACAAGCGCTTGCAGGATCGCAAGATCGCGCGGAGTGACGCGGCTCTGAACCAAGCCTGGGTTCAGGGCGCGCAACAACAAGGCTGGGGTTTGATTCCCATATGGTTTGGACTACAGTCGTCTTGCGTGATTACCAGGAGCGGCATCACACAATTTTTCGGTCCGACCACTGCGGACGCGAGTACTCAGGGTGCGCAGGAGGCCGATCTTGCAGTGGCTGCTGATCAAGCGTTTGGGATTATGAGCGGGATTATTTACACCGACATCGAAAACTACACAGTAAACAGTACTTGCAGCCCACTAGTTCAGGCCTACGTTGACGCATGGGTGAGCGAGATACACGTTTACCCGGGGTACATCGCGGCTGTGTACGCAAACCCAGGACCGATTAATAGCGACATCCACAATCAAAGCGTCGCCCCAGCAGACGTCATCTGGGTCACCAAGGTGAGCAGTCCGCCGCAGGTGACGATCTGGAACCAAGGCATTAGCGATTCTTGGTGGCCGAACGGTCAGCGCCTGCACCAGTTCCTCATCGACCAGACTGGCGTAAACTGGGGTGGCGTCGCCTTCAATCCTAGTGTCGATGATGACATCGAGAACGGCCCGGTCGTGAATGCCAACAACGGCGCTAAGACTCCCTCCTCCTACACTTACACAAGATTCAACTACCCCGGGGCTATCTATGCCAATCCCACCGGAATCAACGATATTTGGGACACGGGCCTCATCAACGGCCCGGGACTAGTCGGCCAGATCGTGGGGTGGTACTTCGACGGCTCTACCGCTCACGGCTTCCTTCTAGACGGACTCGTCGGCTATACACCTATAAATTATCCGGGTGCCCTGGAGACAGAAGCAACCGGAATTAACAACCTTGGCCAGCTCGTCGGCCAGTGGCAGGATTCAAATTACAACAACGGCTTCCTGCTCGACAATGCCACCTGTAGCGCGTACTGTTCCTTCGACTATCCCGGCGCTACGGAGACCTTTCCAAACGGAATCAACGACGCAGGACAAATTGTGGGATCCTATGACAACGCAACTGGAGAGCACGGCTTCCTGTACTATCGTGGCAACGGCGGGAAATTCTATTCGATAGACTACCCCGGCGCAGCCGATACCATCGCATATGGAATAAATGGCGACGGCGTCATCGCAGGATGCATCAACGACTATAACCCTGGCTTTGCCGAATATCCGGTCCCGCCTGCCTGGATTGGAAGCTTCAGTGCGATCAACTATCCAGGAGCAACCATCACTCAGGTTTACGGCGTCAACAATGACGACCAGATGATCGGGGATTACCAAATCGCCGATGATGGCGCAGCACTCGGCTTTCAGTCTACTTACGGCATTTTGTTCACCTCATTCCAATATCCCGGCTCAACCTCAGGAACTACAATGTCATCCGGGAACGACTTTGGGCAGATCGTGGGATTTGCCCCTCCGACGGCCTTTGTAGTCACCCCCAGCGATTAGTGGCCGATTCACCCGTGGCGGCAATCGGTTATCATCCGTCCGACGCCATGTCCAGCCCTTCCTCGACTCGTTCCTTTGCCGACCGCAAATCCTTCCTCTCCGGAGCCCTAGCCTTCATCTGGGCCATCGCCCTCGCGAAACTCCTCTTCCACATCTACTTCAACAACCGCTACGGCTACTTTCGCGACGAGTTCGATTACATCGCCTGCGGCGATCATCTCGCCTGGGGATACGTCGACCAGCCGCCGCTCATTCCGTTTCTGGTTCACATCTGCCGCGCCGTCCTGGGAGACTCTCTCCGCAGCATTCGCTTCGTTCCCGCACTCGCGTCCTCCTTTTTGGTCGTTCAAACCGCCGTCCTCGCCAGCGAATTCGGCGGACGCCGCTTCGCCATTCTTCTTAGTGCCATCTCCGTCATCATTGCGCCGCAATATCTCTCGAACGGAAGCCTGCTCGGCACCAACTGCCTCGAACCTAATCTCTGGATGGGCTGCGCTTACTTCGCTGTCCTCGCCATCAAGCGCCCGCTTTCTGAAAACGGCCCTCGCTACTGGCTGTGGTTCGGCGTGGTCGCCGGCATCGGTTTGCAGGAAAAATATTCCATCGCGCTCTTCGGCTTCGGCATAGTCGTCGGCCTTTTGCTCACGCCGCAACGCCGTGTGTTTCTCAATCCGTGGATCTGGCTCTCGCGGTGCTCGCCGCATTCCTCATTTTTCTTCCTAATCTGCTCTGGAACATTCACTACCACTGGCCCTTCCTCGAACTGATGCACAACATTCGCGCCGAAGGCCGGGATGTGATTCTTCCCGTTCCCCCAATTTTTCCTGCAACAGACTTTCTTGATTGATCCTATTACTGCGCCCATCTGGCTCACCGGACTCTTCGCCCTGATCTTCTCTGCGCGGCTCAAACCTTACCGTTTTCTTGGCTGGTGCTACGTGGTCTGCTTCACCGTCTTCTTCATTCTTCACGGAAAAAATTACTATCTTGCTCCCGTATATCCCATGCTGCTCGCCGCCGGCGCAGTTGTGATCGAATCCGCTCTCGAGGGAACGAAAACTAGAGATGATAAGGATGAAGCCGCTAAAAAATCCCGCTCGCACCTGGCATGGCTAAAACCGGCCATCGTCATCATCCTGCTGGCCAGCGGCGCCCACCTTGCACCCGTGACCGTGCCCATCCTTTCTCCGGATGGCTTCCTCGCCTATGAAAAACATCTCCCCATGAAGCTCCCGGTCATGGAACACGCGCACGCCCGCGCGCCGCTGCCGCAGTGGTACGCCGATCAATTTGGCTGGGAAGAAATCGTCGCCGAAACCGCCGTCGCCTGGAATCGTCTGTCGGCGGATGAGCGCAAAGATGAAACCTGCGGCATCTTCGCGCAGGACTACGGCCAGGCCGGAGCCATCGACTTCCTCGGCCGCCGCTACGGCCTACCCCCCTCGCTCAGTGGACATCAAACATGGTTTCTCTGGGGACCGCGCGGCTACTCCGGCAACTGCCTGATCGTTCTCGACGATAGCCGCGAACGCCTCGAACAACTCTTTGATCACGTCGAATACGTCGGCACCTCCGCCGACAATCCCTACGCTCTCGAAAAACAAATTGACGTCTTCATCTGCCGCGGCTCAAAATTCGGCACGCTCGCTCAAATCTGGCCGAAACTAAAGCGCTGGCGCTAACTGGGTTTTACTCTTTCGAATTACCTTACCTCCTCTATATCCTCTGAGGTAAAGGTCTTGTTTTCGGCGCGAGATGGGATGCCTTGATTCGCACCCGCACAGAACAATGCGCCTCAGTCTTGTTGAGCCGCGATTTTACTGGCTCAACGCTTGACATCTCCAGTCGCTGTCATCAACAATTTATGCGAACTTCGAATCGGTTCCGAAAATCACCGACTAGATTGTTCTACCCAAGCAAACTTCCTCGACGAGGTTTATTCATGATGTTCGCAGCCCGCCTGGCAATCTTTCCTTTGCCTTCCGCTCCTTCTCTCCGCCGTACTCTCAGCGCAGCAATTCACCGTCTCCCAGCCCACCATCTGGGCGACCAAGCCCGACGTCGCATCCTTCGAGAAAATCGAGAACGACCGCCTCGCCGCCGGCCAGCGCGCCATCGATCAACTGCTCGCAGCCAAGGGTTCGCGTACCGATCGAGAACACGCTCGTCCCGCTCGACGAAGCCGTCCACCAAAATAACTCCGCCGGCTATTTCGCGGGGCTGATGGAGCAGGTCCATCCCGATTCCGCTTTCCGCGACCACGCCACGGCAATGCTCACCAAGGCCAGTGCCGCACAAACCGCGATCGCACTCAATCATGATGTCTACAACGCGCTGGCCGCACTCGACCTTACCAAAGCTGACGCCGCCACAAGATATTACGTGCAACGCCAGCTTCTCGAATTCCGTCTCGCCGGCGTCGATAAAGATGACGCCACCCGCGCCCGCCTCAAAAACTTAAACGACCAGGCCACCGAAGAGCAGTCCATGTTCGATCGCAATATCTCCGATGGCAAGAAAATCGTCGAAGCCGATCCCTCCGAACTCGATGGCCTGCCGCAGGATTACATCGACCGCCACAAGCCTGACGCCGACGGCAAAGTCCATCTCACTACGGATTATCCTGATGCCTTTCCCGTCCTCACTTTCGCCAAAAGCGATTCCCTGCGCCGCCGTATGGCCATCGCTTTCGGAACGCGCGCCTATCCCAAGAATCAGGAAGTTCTCACCAGCCTAATGAAGACGCGCTACGAGATCGCCACTCTTCTCGGCTATCCCTCCTGGGCCGACTACAACGCAGCCGATAAGATGATCGCAAAGGGCCACAACATCGCCAACTTCATCAAGCAAGTGAACGATGTCTCCCGCGACTCTATCCAAGCGCGAGTTCGACATGCTGCTCGCCGAAAAACAGAAAATCGAACCGTGGGTCAAGGAAATCTGAGCTACGAATCCGGTTATCTCTCCGAATTGGTTCGCCGCACCAAATACAATTTTGATTCGCAATCCGTGCGCCCGTACTTCCCGTTCATGGAAGTGAAGCAAGGCATCCTCGACACCGCTGCCGATCTCTTCCATGTCAGCTTTCAGCAGGAGCACGAAGTTCCTTCCTGGGATCCCGCAGTTGAGACCTGGATCGTCATCGACAGCGGCAAACCGATCGGCCGTTTCTATCTCGATATGCACCCCCGCCCCGGCAAATACAGCCATGCTGAAATGGCGCCGGTACTCGACGGCATCCGCGGTAAACAATTGCCCGAGGCCATTCTGGTCTGCAACTTCCCCGCGCCCACGGCGACCGATCCTGGCCTGATGGACTACGGCGATGTCAAGACTTTCTTCCACGAATTCGGCCATCTCATGCATCACATCCTCGGCGGCCAGCAGCAGTGGGCCGGCATTACCGGCATCAGCATGGAATCCGATTTCGTCGAAGCTCCCTTCGCAGATGCTCGAAGAATGGATTCGCAGCCCGCAGGTTCTGGCGAAATTCGCCCGCCACTATAAAAACGGCGAGCCCATCCCTGCCGAACTCGTTGCCCGCATGAATCGCGCCTCCGCCTTTGGACGCGGCGGCTGGGTCAGCCGCCAGAACAGCTTTAGCGCCATCTCCTACGACATTTACAAAACCAAGCCGGAGGACGTGAATCTCGACGACGTCACCCTCGACGACTCGCCGCAAATACACCCTGTTCACTCCCCTGACCGAAACTCACACCTGGGCCTCCTTCGGCCATCTCGGCGGCTACTCCTCCGCTTACTACACTTATCTTTGGGATAAAGTTATCGCCGAAGATTTCTTCCTGCAGTTCGATCATCAGAACCTGCTTGCCGGAGACGCACCCATGCGCTATCGCCGCGTGGTCCTGGAACCCGGCGGCTCCATGTCGGCAAATGACCTGGTAAAGAATTTCCTGGGCCGTCCGCAAAACATCACTGCTCTGCAGCACTGGATGGCGGAAGAGTTCGACAAACCTACGGCAGGCACGAGCTCGGCGGGAAAATAATTCCAGCAAGGGAATAAGAACACAACCAAGGCGGCGCCTCACGTCTCGCGCCCTTTGCGAGAAGTGAGGCACTTCCATCAATCACCGAAAGCAGCCATCCCGTTAATATGCAAACGATTGAATTTCCGTCACTCCCGAGTCCGGACCATCCACATACCCGCTACGCGCGCGCGGATTCAGTGCAATATGCGTGCCCACCACGTTCGACGCATTCGAGAAATTAAATCCATTCAACGACTCCACCAACTTTCCCTTGGTGTTGTAGACCTGAATGCTGCTTCCCGCCCCCGTGCTCGAAACCGATTGCGCCACAAAAAACAGCTTGTGAATCGGATCGTATTCCACATCCGAGCCGCTCTGGATCTGCCCTGTTGCCCCCGGCAGCACCACGGCGAATCCCGTTTGCGTTTTCAGATTGTAAAACTCCACTCTGAAATCAACTTCCGTCGTCGTGCAGGCAATCCCGTCCTCGGAGTCCACGGCCAGCCCGTTGATCGATCCCTGCCGAAACGGCGGCGGCCCCGGAATCCCGTTGAACGTGTTCACCACGCCCGTCGTCAGATCCACCAGCGCAAACACTGGCGGCGGACCACCCACCTCTCCATTCGATGTCGCCACCACCGCCTGGTTCGTCACGCTGTCATATGCCACCTGCGGCGCCTCATTAAAACCAAAGATCGGATTCGTCAAATTAACCACAGGCTCAAACGTATTCGCCCCAACATTCGTACCGAATACGAAAGAAGAAAAATTGTTGCCGTCGTTTTCAAAGTAGAGCACTGCAGAAGTCGTCGAAGCCTGGTTCCGGCTGATTCCAATAATGATGTCGTCACTTGTCAGCGGCGGCGTCCACGTGCCAGAAATCGCACTCGAAGCCAGTGGATTCATCACATCGTAAATTCGATCCGTCACAAAGATTCCCGTCACCACTTCCTGCTCCACTAGTCCCACGCTCGTGCCTTCAACACCGAGCGTAAGAAAATTGTCCTGATTCTCCGTCTCCGACACGACCTTCAGAATCTTGCCGGTCTTCTGATTGAATGTTTCCACCGCCGCCAGCACGTTGCCATTCGATAAAACCTTATTCTCGGTCAGCACTCCTTCACTACCATTCTGGTCAACGTCAAAACCAAAGATCTGTCCGCCAAATTTGCTATGTACAATCGTCGTCCCCGGCCCAATCGGCGCTGGCGTTCCGTCGCCAATAGCCTGAGCCGCATTCTGCCTCGGCCGCCCCAGCCCAAACAAGCAAACCAAAGCAATCACCCCTGCCCGATACCTCAGACAAACATTCCCACATTTCATGACTCGATTCTCCATTGTGTGAACAAGATAATGCCGTAAGTTTCCCGCCCGGCAAACAAGAGCCTACCGCCGCGCCCCGCGCCTGATGTCAGCGCTTTGTAAAATGTGTGTGAAACACACATTCCTGTCTGTTGCCGTTGACTTGGATGTTTGGTCTTGACCTTCCGCCGTTGTCTTTCCGATGGGGGCCGGAGCGCAAGCGACGGCGAAGCGGAGCAATCCTATTTGCCAATCTGAGCGCATTTTCACTGTTTCGGAAAGAGTCTCTGGCGGAGACACTGTGGTTCCGGGATCTGGTCTTGAGAAACCAGAATTCAGGCACACGACCACCTAATCTCGCCGTCGTACCATTTTCTCGTGCCCATCTCCGAGACAAGCCCGACCGCGCAAGCGATCCAGTTCGACATTCACCGCTAGATGTCGGATGAGCAGCGGCTGCTGCTAGCTTACGAGATGAGGATGTTTGCCCGTGAACTCAGCCGGGCGCGGCTGCGTGATGACCACCCGGATTGGACCGATGCGCAAATTAGGGTAATTATATACTTGCCGTACCGTAACTCCGGGCCTAAGCTGAAAGAGCACAACGATAGCGCCCAAAGAGTTAGCGGACGGTGAATTCACTTTTAACTTCGGCCAGCCCTCGTGGGCACGTTACGTCCTGGGCTTCGCGGCTCCGAACAAGGCCAGCGACGCAATGAGCGCAACTACGGAAATGCCAAGCGGAACCCAGTATTCAAGCAAGGGGCCGTCGAAATCCTCGTTTCGGATTGCATGTAGGGCATCCCTCAACATTACAGCGTTTTCGTAATACTGATACCCGGCGTAGCCGAGCGCGGCCACAGCCACGATGAGCGAGAGGATCGCGGCTGCTTTCGTTGGATTCATATTGTCTCTGGCAGTTCAGTCGACAGCATCCGCATGAACGCCTGCACCGCGTTGAAAATTTCCAGCGCCATCTCGTCAGTGATTGCGTTTGTCGGTATCAATTTATCTTCGACATGAGAGACCTTATTCCGCCAAGCGTGCTGGATCGCGTGCATCTTTGGCAGCAATTTCTTGATGAGGTCAATGTGCGGCTGAAGTGGCGCGGGGAGGTCTTTGTGGTCGGTTCGATAAGCGTACTTATCCAGCTTACTAAGGATTGCTCCCCATGAGGGCTTGGGATCTTTTATGTCGGCCAACCGCGCCAGCCGCAAAACTCCCACTTCCACTACGCGCATCAGGTGAAACACGGAGGCTGTAGCGCAGTAATGCAGATAGCAATCGCACGCACCCGCGATGTCATCCGTCGCCTCTGAGAAGCGCCGAAGTACCTCTGGATCAAAGACCTCATTCAAATCCTTGAAGATTAGGTGGTCCTGAAAAAGCTCATCGGGACACTGCTTGAAGAATCTTTGTATTCTGATTGGATCAGTTATACAAAAGAACACTCGGTCTTGAAGGTCTTCACCGAGCCTGATTCTTAATTCCGCAACCATGGTAGAAAGCTCAGTGAGAGGCATCTGGCCTTTCCCAGTGGAGGGATCGACGCCTTGGTCAAACCGCGCCTTGATCCTGACCAATTGGCGGGTGGAACTGGTGAAGCTCAACGCTTCGCTGTAAGTTCGAGCGGTAGCCAGAATGCTTGTCACTCGGTTCTCTCGTTCCTGCATAGACGGCAAGGCAGGTCGAGGTCGGAGAAGCGGCTGATGAGTCCACATATCAATCTCATCTTCTAGCGCCCGAAGTTCGGTCATCAAGGAAGCTAGTTGATTGGCGTAGACGAAAAACATTGTCATAGTAAAAGCACGCCTCGAAGATTCACTCAGGACCTCAAGAAGAGGCTGTTGTAGCAACGTGATTTTGTCACCCTAACGGCAACATGAAAATGTCACCCTGGCGAAGCCAGGGTGTGTTGCAGGCGGGTGTCGCCGTAGTAGAGCGAGACGCGCCCATCGAGCGCTTGATAGACGTGGACTTTGGCACCGGCAAAGCTGAAGCGTTGGCCTTGCTGCGGGATCTGGAAGCGCTGGCCGTCCCACTGCACGATGTTGTCGTTGCTGACCACGCGCGGATGAACGAAGCAGCAGATACGGTCGAGATGTTCCGGAGCCGGACGCCATGCGGTTTGCATTTCACGCGGACGGCGGGCGAAGCGGCGGTTGTAGTCGGCGAGGAACACGCGCAGCACGGCGTTGGCGGATTCGAGATCGCAAGCCTGAGCCAGACGAAGCTCGCTGCACAAGCGATCCTGAAGCACGCCCCAGAGGCGTTCGACGCGGCCTTTTGCTTGCGGACTGCGAGCGGCGATGAAGGTGATACCGAGTTGCTCGAGGGCGCGGCCGAACTGGGTGGGCTGACGTTTGCCGGCGAGTTCTTCTTCGACCGACCAGGAGTCGTCGTTGCGCACGAAGATGCCGCTGTGATCGCCGTAAAAGGCCAGGGGCGTGCCGTGGCGACGCAACATCTGGCGGAGCAGGGCGAGATAACCGGCGGCCGTTTCGGAGGGGAAAAACTGCGCGGCCAAGATTTTACCGGTAGCGTCATCTTGCAAGCCGAGCGCGGTGAGGCGCGGGCCGCGGCCTTCCAGCCAGTCGTGGGGAGAGCCATCCAGTTGCACCAGTTCGCCTTCGCGGGCGCTTCGCAGACGGCGCTGGCGATGCGCGGGAGCACGGCGTTTGCGGGGCGATCCCAGACCGGCTTGGCGCAGCAGACGGCGCAGCGTTTCGCGGCTCAAGGAGAAGCCCTCGACCTCGCAAAGTTTTTCGCAGAGGTGGTGATCGTTGAAGCCGGCATAGGTGGTGCGTGCCAGGTGAACGATGTCTCGGCGAACCCGGGTGGGCAGGCGGCGGGGACTGGGCCGTCCGCGGTTGGCGTGCGCCAGAGCCGCCTCCCCGTGCTCGCGCATGCGTTTCTTAAGACGTTTGACTTGCCGTTCGCTGAGCGAGAGCAGTGCGGCGGCTCTGGCGCACGCCATGTTTCCCTTCGCCAAGCTGGAAATCACGCTCACTCGTTGCAATTCCTTCTGACTCAACGCGTATGTCCTTCCTCTCATGGAGTGACATTTTCACGTTGCTGTTAGGGGGTGACAGAATTATGGAGCTAAAACAGGACCTCAAGAAGAGGCTGTTGTAGCAACGTGATTTTGTCACCCTAACGGCAACATGAAAATGTCACCCTGGCGAAGCCAGGGTGTGTTGCAGGCGGGTGTCGCCGTAGTAGAGCGAGACGCGCCCATCGAGCGCTTGATAGACGTGGACTTTGGCACCGGCAAAGCTGAAGCGTTGGCCTTGCTGCGGGATCTGGAAGCGCTGGCCGTCCCACTGCACGATGTTGTCGTTGCTGACCACGCGCGGATGAACGAAGCAGCAGATACGGTCGAGATGTTCCGGAGCCGGACGCCATGCGGTTTGCATTTCACGCGGACGGCGGGCGAAGCGGCGGTTGTAGTCGGCGAGGAACACGCGCAGCACGGCGTTGGCGGATTCGAGATCGCAAGCCTGAGCCAGACGAAGCTCGCTGCACAAGCGATCCTGAAGCACGCCCCAGAGGCGTTCGACGCGGCCTTTTGCTTGCGGACTGCGAGCGGCGATGAAGGTGATACCGAGTTGCTCGAGGGCGCGGCCGAACTGGGTGGGCTGACGTTTGCCGGCGAGTTCTTCTTCGACCGACCAGGAGTCGTCGTTGCGCACGAAGATGCCGCTGTGATCGCCGTAAAAGGCCAGGGGCGTGCCGTGGCGACGCAACATCTGGCGGAGCAGGGCGAGATAACCGGCGGCCGTTTCGGAGGGGAAAAACTGCGCGGCCAAGATTTTACCGGTAGCGTCATCTTGCAAGCCGAGCGCGGTGAGGCGCGGGCCGCGGCCTTCCAGCCAGTCGTGGGGAGAGCCATCCAGTTGCACCAGTTCGCCTTCGCGGGCGCTTCGCAGACGGCGCTGGCGATGCGCGGGAGCACGGCGTTTGCGGGGCGATCCCAGACCGGCTTGGCGCAGCAGACGGCGCAGCGTTTCGCGGCTCAAGGAGAAGCCCTCGACCTCGCAAAGTTTTTCGCAGAGGTGGTGATCGTTGAAGCCGGCATAGGTGGTGCGTGCCAGGTGAACGATGTCTCGGCGAACCCGGGTGGGCAGGCGGCGGGGACTGGGCCGTCCGCGGTTGGCGTGCGCCAGAGCCGCCTCCCCGTGCTCGCGCATGCGTTTCTTAAGACGTTTGACTTGCCGTTCGCTGAGCGAGAGCAGTGCGGCGGCTCTGGCGCACGCCATGTTTCCCTTCGCCAAGCTGGAAATCACGCTCACTCGTTGCAATTCCTTCTGACTCAACGCGTATGTCCTTCCTCTCATGGAGTGACATTTTCACGTTGCTGTTAGGGGGTGACAGAATTATGGAGCTAAAACAGGACCTCAAGAAGAGGCTTTACCTGGACTCTCTCTTGCTCAATAATTGGGATTTGACTTTTGACACACGTAGAACTACCCTTCTCTCTAGAAGGGGAAAGCCCTTCCAGACAGCGGTTTTACGTGTCTAAAGAGTCAAACTCACTATGCCGCTCCCGCGAAGAATGAGCAGAGTGAGATCAGATTATAGAGCATGAAACCTAATGCAGAAATGATTGAAGGCACGGAAGCAGCGACGAGGTTTGTCGATGCGCTGAAAACAGTCCTCTCCGTGCCTAAGAGTGCCGTACCCAATCCCTTCTCGAAGCCCAAGACTTCCCGCGCCAAAAGAAAAAAGCCAGCCGCCCGCAAGAGCTAACCAGCTTTTCGTTTTCCTCTCCTCTGCCGTTTCAGTTGATCGCCGCCGTACTCATATCCCGATCCCGTCCAGTCAGATGCTCGTAGGTGAGCCGCTTGCCAGTGATCTGCGAGAGCGCCAATCGGAAGCGGTCACCGTCGTTCATGTCTTTGCGGTAGTTGTAGCGAAAGGTTTGCTCATCCAAATAGCGGAAGAAGTGAAATGGCTCTACGCTCACATAGGTTCCGGCGATGCCGCGCTTTAGCAGCGACCAGAAATTTTCCAGCCCGTTAGTGTGAACCTTGCCATCCACATATTGAACCGCGTGATCTACAACTTGGTGCGCGTAGTCGCTTTCCAATCCCTGATACGAAAGCAGCGCATCGGTGTACAGCGCCGATCCCGCTTCGACATGTTTTTTCACTTCCGCTTGCAGTGCATGACGTTTGCGGTTTGGGACTACGGTTGCGCGAACTTTTCCGCCGCGCTCAAGAATGCCCATGACGGCGGTTTTATCTTTGGTGCCAGTCCCGGTAATCCGGCGACGGCGCTGGGCAACATGCATGTTTCGCGCTTTCCCTCCGATGAAAGTCTCATCGGCCTCCACTTCGCCGGAGAGTAATCCGAATCCGCCCTCAGTCAACGCGAAGCGCAAACGGTGCGCCATAAACCAAGCGGTTTTCTGGGTAACGCCTAGGTCTTTCGCCAGTTCACAAGAGCTAATCCCGTTCTTGCAGTTCACTACCAGCCACAGGGCGGGAAGCCACTTATCCAAGCCGACCGGAGATTCTTCCAGAACGGTGCCAGTCTTGAGCGAAAAGGTTGGCCGTGGATGTCCGGCGTAGCACTTCCACACGCGGGTCTTGGCGAGGTAGGATACTTTCTCAGAACCGCAATGAGGACAAGTCACTTTGCCATCGGGCCAGCGAAGCTCCATCATTAGTTCGCGGCAATTATCGAAGTCTTTGAAGTGGATGATGGCTTGTTGAAGTGTCTTTATGCTTTCCATGCCCTAAATATAGGGGTTTCGTTACGGTATGTCAAGTATATAATCGCCCAAATTAGACTGGAATCACTGCGGATCGCTTCTCTTTCCGATCCTCTGCCCAAAGCGTTCGAAGCCGCCTTCGATGCTAATACCGCTCCCCAATAAACTCCCCAATCGCCCCATAAGCCTTCGTCAAAGTTTTCTCGTCCGGCAGGAACACAATCCTGAAATGCTGCGTCCCCGGCTTCTGCCCAAACCCCGACCCATGCACCAACATCACATGCTTCTGCCGAATCAGTTCTTTCACAAACACTTCGTCGCTCTCGGGAATGTCAATCCGCGGGAAAGCGTAGAACGCGCCCCGCGGCGCAACACAGTTCACGCGCGGCGTCGCTTCGCACCACTTCTGTGTTAAATCGCGCCGCGATCGCAGCTTGCGCTGCACTTCCACCAGATGATCCTGCGGGCCTTCCAGCGCCGGCTTGATGGCATACTGCTCCGGATGATTGGCGCACAACCGCGCCCTCAGCAGCCGGTGAATGCCTTCCGTATAAGCCTTTACCGCCGCGGCGTCGCCCGACACAATGCCCCAGCCAATGCGCCATCCCGGAACCAGATAGTTCTTCGACATTCCGCCAAAAGTGACGCACGGCACATCTGGCGCAACCGAGGCGAACGCAATGTGCGGCGTATCTTCGAGAATGAGCTTGTCGTAGATCTCATCGGAAAACACAACCAGATTATTCCGCCGTGCAATCTCGGCAACCTGCTCCAGCATCTCCCGCGAACACAATGCTCCCGTAGGATTATTCGGATTGATCAGCACAATGCCGCGCGTCTGCGGCGTAAGCTTGCGTTCAATGTCAGCCGGTTCCGGCTGCCACGCATCTTCCTCGTTCAGATCGTAAGCGTTCAGCTCAATCCCCAGCTTGCACAGCACCGCCGAATACAGCGGATAATCCGGCTTCGGCGTAAGAATATTCTCGCCCGGATTCACCAGTGCCGAGATGCATAGATCGACTGTCTCACTTACGCCCGAGGTTACGAACACGTCGCGCGCCGTCATGATGCCCTTACGCATCGCCTCATCGCGAATCGCTTCGATCGCCTCTGGAATTCCTGGAGACGGAGCATAGCCGTTCTTTCCATCGCGCATTGCCTTATAAACCGCTTCAATAATGTGCGCCGGAGTTTTGAAGTCGAAGCTGAGCGGGTCACCGACATTGAGTGGCAGAACTTTGTGGCCCTGCCGAATCACTTCGTCTGCCACGCAGGCCAGGTCGCGAATGGCATAGCGGACATTGTCCAACCGCTTTGCTGCGGAGATTTCGTGTGCTGAAGTTAGTGGAGTCATGGAAACCTCGCCGCAGCAGGCTTGCGGACTGCGGTCTCTCATTCAGAATACCGCGATTCCGAATGCAAGGGGAATTCTAACCGCTGTGGCGGGAGCCTGCAGAGAGAAACCTTCGGCAGGAAAATCTAGTGCGGGGTGAAGCTGACGGAAACTTCTTCGACGCTTTGCGCGGCAGCTGGAACATACTTCCACTGCATCACGGCCTTTACTGCGCTTTCCGCGAGAATGGGATTGCCGCCCATCACGTCCACGCTGCTCACTTTTCCCTCGGGACTGACGGTCGCCTTCAATCGAACCAGGCCGCCGATTTGCGCATGCCTTAACAAATCGGAATACTCAGGCTTTACGGAGACAAGGACCTTGCGATCCGACTTGCCTGACTTCTGCGCTCGTAGTGCGGGAACAAAACCGCCCAGCAAACAAAAAGTCAGCGCCGCCGATGCGACACTGCGCCGAATGCTGCTCAATAATCGAGAACGTTCTAGATCGGACAAAACAAATCCGTGACAAGGCTGGATCGATTGAACCCCAAGCGATCACCTTAGGCCACAGGTCTTGTGCCTGCAAGATTACCTAAGTGCTTGCCACTCGCTCGATGTTCAATCGATTCCGTGCTCGTCACTTTCCGCCCGCGGTCAGTGCGTCGATTAAATTTGGTCCATTCGGACTTCCCCACCCCGTCACCAAGTCGTATCCAGTGACCGCCGAAAATCCGCCGTTGCTTCCGCTGACGATGTCGTGGAAGTCACTGTCATAACTCGTCCCAACACCAATCGCGTAAAGCGCAGGGTTGAGGAATCCCAGCGCCGTTCCTCCATTGGCGATCGATTGCTGATTCGCCATAGCCGTGTATCCCGCCCATTGCGGCGCGGCATAGCTTGTCCCACCATTACCGCCGAAGCATCCGCCGTCAAAGCAACTGTATTGATTGGTATTTGCCTCCGCCGCCACGTCCGGATAATTGCGCAGCGTCGTCGATCCATGATTCGACGAGTTGATCACTCCCGGCAATTGCTGATAGCTGGGAATCGGAATCTTATTCTTTGAAGGCGATCCCGCACTGCCGTTCCATCCGGTCTCCGATTTCCAAACGCCACCGGGGCCAGTCGTCGTCAAATCCGTACCGCCCACGGCAGTGATATAAGGATCATCCGCTGGCCACACAACATCGCCCGGAGTTCCAGAACCATCGTCGCCGGTGGCAACAAATACACTCTGCCCCTGCACTCCCATCTCCTTGAAGATCGGATCGAGGCTGGTCTCATTGTCGCTCCATCCCCACGAGCAGCTTAACTGCTTCGACGTATTGTCCGAAGCCATCTTGTTAAAGATGGAAACGCTGCCCACCTGCGGGTTGCTGCTGCCTACGTAAACCTGCACCTGCTTCAGGCCAGGAGCCATCGAGATCGACATCTCAATGTCCAACGCCTGCTCGCTGTCATCGCAACTCGCCGGCGGACAGTTCAACTTCGCCCCATTCACCGATACGCCCTTCACCGGAACGTTAAGCGGTTCGTTCACTTGCTTGAAGAAATTGATGACATCGCTCAGTTGATATCCCGCCAATTCAAATAATCCAACCGACTGTCCCTTGCCGTTCAGCGCGCCCGAGCCATAGTAAGCGGCCCGCATATCGCTCCCAATAAAATCTCCGCCCGGACCCGACCCCGTAGTCTTTCCGATTCCACGTACCTGCGCAGACCGAACATTCTTGGCATGAGCCAGCGATAAATTGTCCAGCCCGGAGATGTGCAACAACGGCACATCGAGATCGACCGTCGGCTCGCGGTCCGGCGCAAAAAACGTACGGCTTTCGGTGGGATGCTGATACACGCCGAGGCTCACATGGAACGCGCTCTCAATATTCGCCGCCGGACCTTCTACATCCAGCACCATGCGGTTCTCCGCTTTGTCGATCAAGCTCAGCCCATTGGCCTGTGCGAAACTTTGCAGCGCCGTATAGTCCGCCTCGGAAGGGCCAAATCTGCTGGTGAACTCCTGCACGCTCAGATACTGATGGAAGTTGGCGCTCTGCGGATCGTAGATCTCATCCAACAACTCGTCGAGCCCTGCCTGATTGCGCAGCGGCAAAGAGATCGCCAGGCTGAGCCGCTGCTCGCCGGGAAGATGTCCAACCAACGGTGCAACGCCGCTGGAGACAAGATCAGGCACATGAGTCGTCAGTACAGCACGCTGCTCGGCCTGTGCCGCGGCTGCGAAGAAACAAAGTACGGACACGCACAATACGGCGGCAAGGCGCTGCAAGCCAAAAACTGAAATCTTTTTCATGATCATCTCCCCACAGGGTTGGTACTTTACAACGCAATGGGGTCGGCAAACAAGAAGAGGATAGTCCCTAGTGGAGAGCGTGAGCCACCGAAGACAGAGAGCGCAGAAAACTCGATGACTTGTTCTTCTGCGCCCTCAGCGGTGAATGATCTTCCTCAGTCCACTCGATCGATCTGCGCCTTCTGTAGCGTGTCCGAATAGTCCACGTACACCGACTTCCACTCCGTGTAGAAATCAATCGCGCCAATGCCCCCCTCGCGGTGGCCGTTGCCGGTGGCCTTGGTGCCGCCGAAAGGTAGATGCACTTCAGCGCCAATCGTCGGCGCGTTAATGTAGGTGATCCCAGCGTACAAGTCGCGAATCGCCGCAAAGGCCTTATTCACATCTTTCGTATAGAGCGCGGACGACAGCCCGTACTCAATTCCATTGGCAATTTCGATTGCCTCTTCCAAATCGTCACAAGGAATGATCGATACAACCGGGCCGAAGATTTCCTCCTGCGCGATGCGCATTTTCGGATCGACGTCCGTAAACACAGTCGGCTCCATAAAGTAACCGTGCGCATAGTCGCACTGGTCGAGGCGATTGCCGCCGCACATCAACTTCGCGCCTTCGTTCTTGCCGATCTCCACATAGCTCAGATCGGTCTGCAACTGCTTTTCGTTGACCGCCGGCCCCATCTCGATCGACTCATCCAGTCCGTTCCCAACCTTTAGCTTCTTCGCCCGCGCCACATAGCGTTCCACAAACTCGCGGTACACGCCTTTCTGCACAATAATGCGGCTGGTCGCGGTGCAGCGCTGCCCAGTGGTCCCGAATCCTCCCCAGAGCCCGCCCTCGATGGCCAGTTCAAGATTCGCATCATCCAGCACGATCATTGGATTCTTTCCGCCAAGTTCCAGCGAGCAATGCTTGAAACTCTTCGCCGCGATCCCGCCAATAATCCGGCCAACAGCGGACGATCCCGTCAGCGACACCGCCCGCACATCCACATGCTCCGCCAGCGGCGTGCCTACCTCAGGACCAAATCCCGCGACTACGTTAATGACGCCTTTCGGCAGTCCGGCATCTGTGAGCGCCCGCACCAGATTGAACGTGGAGAGCGGAGTATCCTGCGCCGGCTTGATCACACAAGTATTTCCGCAGACAATCGCAGGCAACAACTTCCACGAAGAAATTGCCATGGGAAAATTCCACGGCGTAATCATGCCGCAGATTCCAATCGGCTGCCGCACCGCCATGGCAAACTTATTCGGCAACTCCGACGGCACCGTTGGCCCAAACAACCGCCGCCCCTCGCCAGCGTTGTAATACGCCGCGTCAATCGCCTCCTGCACATCGCCGCGTGTCTCCTTCAACACCTTGCCCATCTCGCGAGTCATCTCGCGCGAATATTCTTCTTTGCGTCCAATCAAAATCTCCGCCGCGCGAAAAATAATCTCCGCCCGCCGCGGCGCCGGCACCAGCCGCCACTTCACGAACGCCCGCCTGGCCGCATTCACCGCCGCATCCACATCGGCCTTCGCCGACTTCTGAAAGATCCCCACCACGTCGCGCGTGTCGGCAGGATTGCGATTCTCAAATGTTTCGCCAGTCGAGGATTCCACCCACTCGCCATCGATAAAATTCTTGAAAACTTTAGTCGGGCTATAGCCCAAAATGGCCGGGGAAGCCAGCGTATCGGTTGCCATGATTTCTCCTTATAAATGCCTGAATATTGATGCTACAGGGGGCGAGAAAGGTGCGGCAAGGCGAAACAGGCGTCGGTAGTGGGTTAGCCAGATTTGCCCCCACTACCGGTTGTCAATTGTCCCGAAATCAAACCCTCAAGGATGAACCGCCTCCGCCGGGTGTGCCGGAACGATCGGATGCACAGGCGTAACCGGGTGCACAGGTTTGATCGGATGAACTGGCACCGTGGGATGCGGCGGCATAATGGCCCTGAGCGCAGCGATTTTTTGTTGATCCCGAGCCACCTTTGCAGCGTTGGGCGCTGAGCTGACGCTCGGTCGGCGGGTTGTGGCGGCACGGAGCTTGGGCCGGCTCGCAAGCCGAACAACTTTCGTGGATTTAGGAAGAATCACGGTGGAACGAGCAATGGTCAGCGGGGGAACTCGCTGCTGGAATTGCTGCAGCTGGTCCTTGGTCATCTTTCCCAAAATCCGCCGGTAGGAACCGTCGAATCCTTCTTCTTCTTTTTCCTTTTCGGTTTCGACCGCAGTGGCGACACCCGTGATCACAGGATGAATAGTAGGCTTTTGCCCGCCCGTGGTGGACGAAGCAGCCGGCGCCATAACTCCTACGATAGGATGAGGCAGAGGCACGGAAGTAGTCACGCTGTCCCACTTGAGGTGCAGCTCGCCATGGATGAGCTGGTCGGCGGACGGGTTTTCCGGCAGATCGAACGTTACGTATACTCCATCCCCCGCCACGAATTCGACGGTGGGCGGATCGCCCGCGCTGTGTTCGGCTCGCATGTCCAAAATTACATTGTCATCGAGAACTGCGTTCGGCCATAGGAGGGGAAGTCGAAAAACGAACTTATTGTTCGGAAGGAAGTCGAGGTAGTGTTCGTTCGAACTACAGAAGCCTTCGTCGCCAAACCGGCGCACGAACATAGCCCAATGCTCGTCAGTAGGGTCGTTTTCAGTAACTCGAACCGCCATCGCAAACACGGGATGCAATTCGGAGTGCGCGGGAAAATGCCCCAGGTCCAGGCCGAACAGGCCGGTGATAATGGAGTACTTGGAGCCAAAATACTCCTTCGCATTGGCAAAGCTCGAGTCGCTATCCACGGCACTTTCAAGACCAGCCCACCAGGGTGAGGTGAAATGCTCAATCGTCTCTTCGGAATTGAACTCCGCCTCAATATTGTCCCGGTCGCCGGAGAGTCCGCGAAGGTCGGTTCGGCGTAGGTCCCAACTGTAATCGTCGTCTTCGAATGGAGTCGACTTGGATTCGAATTGCAGAATACCTGCATAGGTCGCCGGACCCCAGTTGGCATGAGTGCAGAAGGCAAAAGTGTCCTGCGTGGGATCGTAATCGTTCCCCACAGTTTTCCACCAGTTCGCGTCGTCGCGGGAAGTAACGGTGGTCACGCTAACGCACGGCACCAAATCAGGACCATTTTCCGCTACTGTCACCTCGCTGCCATCCGAGCAAGGAGTAGTTCCGGTCGGCTCTTTTGCGGGGTTGGTATCGGTGGGAGCCACGCCATTGGTCGCGAAGGCCCAGTAGGGATTCAGTGGAATAAGATTGTCGTCGTCCCCGTCGGACAACAAATCGTAGGGGGCAGATTTTCCCGAGCTTGCCCAAAGCTTCCCGCCCGCTCCGCTCACAATAGTCACTCTTACCCAGGCGTTCACTGAGTTCTTGCATTGATCGTCGGTTCCGTCGTCGTGAGAGTAATAACCGTTATCGCTGTAATTATCGTCAAGGTAGCCGAGAAGCAAATAAAGATTGGCCGGGGTCGCGCTAGCAGGGATACCCCAGGTTCCCAACCCATCCTTAATCCACGTCACATTCGGCGCCTGTGCGCCGATGGCTCCAGGAATCCAAATGGTTCCGGAGTAGTATTTATCCGAGTTTGGTCCCAACGGCTTGACGTAGCTCTTCCAGGTTTTCCCGGAGCCTCCAGTCTGAACGCATCCCCCGGCTTCTATCGTGACGCCATCTCCAGGCTGGAACTTGATGTCGGTATGCGGCTTGAAACCGTAGTTCTCAACCGCGATACCAACCTCTGGTTCATTGATTGTCCACACTTGAGTTTTTCCATCGGATGAAACGGTGTGAGTGACGGTCTCAGCCGCGCCGGCAATATAGGAAGAAAGGAGAAGTGAGCACGCAAAAATAGAGTGCAGAATGCATCTTACCTGCATGTAGTGACCCCGACTGTCGAAATGAACGCCCCAGTTGCCGCCGATTATATATGACACAGGATGCAGGGCATAGAACTAAGAAACGGACGAGCAGTAATGAATCTGATTCCTCTCAGTCAAAGGTAGTCGGCTAATGCGTCATTGAGCTCCGCGGTAACTCCGCTTTCTCTTTCTCCTCGAATCTGCTTAAATCAAATCAAGGCACAACCGCAACAGGTTGCTGGTGTTTCTACAATCGTGGTCGACATTCACTCGCACATTCTTCCGGAAGTGGACGACGGATCGAAGTCCTGGGAAATCTCCGTCGCCATGTGCCGCATGGCCGCCGCCGATGGCATCACTCATCAAGTTGCCACGCCCCACGCCAACGATCGCTATCACTATGACCGCCCGTATCTTCAGAGCCTCGTCGCGCACCTCCAAACTCTCGTAGGCAATGCGCTCACGCTCACCCTGGGCTGCGACTTCCATCTTTCCTACGACAACTTGCAGGACCTGCTCGCCAACCCCGCGCGCTACGCCATCGAAGGCTCGCACTACATGCTGGTTGAACTGAGCAACTACAGCGTGCCGCAGCAGATCACAGAATGTTTTACCAAGCTGGGCGATTGCGGAATCACCGCCGTCATCACGCATCCCGAACGCAATCCGATTCTGCGCGAGAGTCCGCAGCGCGTGGTGGAATGGGCCGAACAAGGCTGCGTCATCCAAATGACCGGCTCCGCGCTCACTGGATTCTGGGGCGAACGAGTGCGCCGCGCCGCCCACTGGCTGCTCGAACACGATGCAGTCCACGTACTCGCCACCGACGCTCACGATACCGAGAAGCGAATCCCCGTCCTCTCGACCGCTCGCGACGCGGCGGCTGAAATCTGCGGCGAAGATGTGGCCGATGCGCTGGTCGAGGGTAATCCAGACGCCATCATTCACTCGCAGCCTTTGCCTTATTTTCCCCGGCCAGTGACGGGAAGCTATCGCAAGTCAAGCCGGTAGCGTGACCTCTACTTAATCAATTGATTTGTAAACCCAGCGAGAAGGACTACTGCGGGCTGGATGCATCGTGATCAGCAGGCGCAGCAGGCGTTCCCGGCACGGGCGCGGGATTCGTGGTGACTGGCGCTCCGGGCTCTGCACTGTGCGAGACCGGACTCTGCAATGCAGAACTCACGGGGGCCGCCGCATGAGAAATGTTCGGCCCAGTCGTCATGGCACTTTCGGGATTCAATAGATGGTCGTGGCTCGGCCCCAGCCCCAAACTGATCAGCGCTCGCGAATCCGGCACCTCTTTCGATTGCCAGCCGTGATCGGTCTGATAGCGGCGCATCGCGTCTTCGCTCGACTGGTTCCACGTTCCCGTCGGCTCGCCGCTCAGATAATGCTCGCGGATTAACGCTTCCTGTATTGCCTGCGCGCGCTCGGGTTCAATCTTCTGCTGGCCGCGAGGTTTCTTTTTTACGTTCTTCCGAACACTCGCATACTTCGCTTTGCCATTGTGCGCAGTCGACGCCGTTCTTGATTTTGATTTCGAAGTCCGTCCGGCTGCGGAATGCCCCACCGAATGAGCCTTGGCTGCGGGAGAAGAATTCGTCTTCGCAGCAGGTGCAGTAGCACTCTTCTTCGCTGTCCCCGCGCCGGTTTTCTTCGCCGATGCAGTCTTGCTTACAACTGGCTTACCAGCCGCATCCTGGGCCAAGTCCGAAGTAGCCGTAAAACCGCACACCAGCGCCAGAACGCAGGCTACGCCCAACCATTCCCTTACGGTCTTCGCGCGATGCGTCGATTCCAACGGTAGACCCTCAAATTTCCGCCAACCAGGCGTCCGGCGCAAAAATAAAGGCCAAGGGCAGGCTGGCATTGCAATCATCCTCTATCGGATGTCGCAATGCCAGTTCCCGTTGGCTTGTCCCCGGTTACGGAAGTGTTCCAGGTACGAAGATGGTTCCATCCTGCCGCGACGAACCGCGCGGGCGCACCAGGAAAACCACATCCTGGCCGCTCTTTAGGCTGGATTCAACCTTGGCAAAATCTTCTTCGCTGTTCACCGGCTGTTTGTTGATCTCCAGAATCACATCGCCGCGCCCCAGGTTAATGTCATCGGCAAACGATCCCGGCTTCACATCCTGCACAATAACGCCTTTACCGCCCGGAATATCCAGCTTCTCGGCCATCTCCGGCGTGAGCTTGCGCACCGAGATTCCGAACTTATCCTGCTTGGGCGTGCTCTCATCATTGCCGCCTTCATCGTCACTGAGCCGCGCCGCAAACAGTTTGGCGCGATCCGCAATGGTTACGCTCGTATCCTGCTGTTTGCCATTGCGCACAAAGCCCAATGACACTTTCGATCCCGGCTTGCGCGATGCAATGTCCGCCACCAATTCGGATCCTTTGGTCACTTTGTGCCCATCGACTGTGGTAATGGTGTCGCCCACTTTCAACCCAGCCTCATCAGCCGGACTGCCCGGCACCACGCTCGATATAGTTACACCCGATCCATTGCCATAAACCCGCGTGATGGCCGGGTTCTCTACCGCGTCAAACATGATGCCGATGGATCCGCGGGCAACCCGATGCTCGGGTCCAATCAGCTGGTTATAAACCTGAACCACGGTATTTGACGGCAGCGAAAATCCCACGCCCGCATAGGCATTGGTTTCGCTCAAAATCGCGGTGTTGATGCCGATCACTTCCCCATCCAGATTCACCAACGGTCCTCCGGAGTTTCCCGGATTAATCGCCGCATCGGTCTGAATGAAAGTCTGGAACTGCCGCCCCGGAACAATGTCGCGTCCCTTAGCTGACACAATGCCGGCGGTCACCGTACCAACCTGCCCGAACGGGCTGCCAATCGCCAGCACCCAATCGCCGACTTCCATGCTGTCGGAGTTCCCCATCTTGGCCACGGGAACCGGGCGGCTCATTTCAATCTTGATAACGGCCAGATCGGTCTCCTGATCTTCGCCAATCACCTTGGCATCGTGCTGCACGCCGGGTGGATCGTCCTGCAAACGCACCCGAATGCGATCTGCCTTCTCGACCACATGCCGATTGGTGACGATATAGCCCTTTGCATCTACAATCACGCCCGAACCCAGCGAACGCTCGCGAATCGCGGCATCCCCTTGCGGACCACCTTGCCCGCCAAAAAAGCGGTTGAAGAAATCATCCATTCCGCCGGGAGCCCCGCCCCCGCCGTTCTCATCGTCATCCGGAGCCTGACCGCCGCGCCGGCGATGCGGATTCTTGATTGTCGACTCGGTATTGATGTTGACCACGGTCGGTCCCAATTGCTTGGCGATCTGGGAAAACTCACCCGATAGCTGCTTGGGAGATGGAACTGTCAACGGAGTCGCATCGGAAGACGACGACTTCTGCCCTTCCTTGCCCTTCACTCCGTAAGAAACCACCGAACCAATCAAAATGCCCAACGCCAGCGTGGCCACAATGCTGAACGAATACACCCAGCGATGAGTTTTCAAGCGCAGCCAAAATGCCCGCGAATCCATATTCCTGCTTCCTCCAAGGACTCTAAACTGCTCAATTATACCCGTTTGCAAGTCGCAGATTTAAAAATGGAATGGACCTCGACCGACGTACCGCAAAAAGAGCGGTCGCAACTGGTAGGTTAGACGCAAAACTCCCGACCGCGTTCGAAAGAATTATTTTGCTTCGTAAACCGTCTTTCCCCCGACCACAGTCCGCAGAACTTTAGTCGCTAGAACTTTTTCCGCCGCCGCCGCCGTCACATCGCGATCCAGCACCACGAAGTCTGCGAGCATCCCCGCCACCAGCTTGCCTTTTTCCTTCTCTTCAAATTCCGCAAAAGCCGCGCCCGTCGTGTAAGCCGCAATCGCCTGATCCATGGTCAGTTTTTGCTCAGGATGAAATTCCTGCTTCCCGTCTTCGCTCTTCCGCGTGACCGCCGCATACAGCCCGCGAAACGGCGTCACAGGCTCTACTGGATAATCCGTCCCAAACGCTAGCGTCACTCCCTTATTCAAAAACGCCGCCCATGCATAAGCGGTAGCCGCACGCTTCGCCCCCAACCGGTCTTGCGCCCAGCGCATATCGCTGGTCAGATGGCTCGGCTGCATTGACGCAATCACTTTCAATTCTTTAAACCGCGCAATCTGCGCGGGCGTAGTCACCTGCGCATGTTCAACTCGCAGCCGGAAATCATCTCCTCCATTCGGGGCTTTCACCTTCTGCTCGCGCGCCGCTTTTTCCGCCTCGGCAAAAGCATCGAGCGCCATCTGGACCCCTTTATCCCCAATCGCATGGAATCCCAACTGGAAGCCCGCCAGCACGCGTTCTTTCGCCATCTCGTTCAGCTTCGCCGCCTCGTAACGCGGTAATCCCGAGTTCTTCGGATCATCCGAGTAAGGCTCCAAAAGCGCTGCCGTATGCCCGCCCAGAGATCCATCCATAAATCCCTTCAGCATGCCCGTATGCAACATCAGGTCTGCTTGCGGATGCGAATCGCGTTTCTTCTGCAACTCCTCGACGGAATCGTCAAATGGCAGCCACTCGGAAATCCTCGCCGTCAGCTTGCCTTCTTTTTCCAGGTCCTCGTAAATCTCAAAATTCTGCCAGTCCGGTGAATAATCCTGCGCCGAGGTCACACCATGTTCCGCCAAATCCGCCAGCGCCACTTCGATTCCCTGCCGCCGCTTTTCAGACGTAGGCTGCGGCAGCACCGCTTGCACCGCATGCTGTGCCGTATCGCGCAGGATTCCCGTCGGCTGCCCGTTCGCGTCACGATCGATCTGTCCACCCTCCGGATCGCGGCTGGCAATCGTAACGTTCGCCAGTTGTAGCGCCCGCGTATTCGCCACCGCAAGGTGCCCATCCACCCGGTCAAGAAACACCGGATGCCCGCCCGACACTTCATCCAGATCCCAGCGGCTGGGCAGCGTCTTCACCGGCCACATCGTTTCATCCCATCCTCCGCCCAGAATCCAATCCCCCGGCTTGGCCGTTTCCACCTTGGCCAGCACACGATTGCGAAACTCATCCAGCGTCTTCACTCCCGTCAAATCCACATTCAACTTTTGCAAGCCAGCGTCAGACAAATGTAGGTGCGCATCGTTAAATCCCGGCATAACAAAGTGCCCGCCCAAATCGATCACCTGCGTCTGCGGTCCCTTCAGTTTCTGAATGTCCACATTCTTGCCCACCGCCTGAATCCGATCCCCCTGCACCGCAATCGCCTCCTCGCGCAAGATCGAACTAAATTGCGCATTGGAAGGCACACCGGTGTAAACGTTCGCGTGGATATAAATAACATCGGCCTTCGGCCCCGGAGCCGCAGCCGTCGCACCCGTGGGGACTTGATTCTGTCCGGCGCAAAGCGCCGCAGCTGCGAATAAAAGAAAAAACGGGTGCCCCATCCTTCGCGTTCTTTGCGAAGGGTGGGATTCCACTGCTGCGTGCAGCTTTTGGGTGGCGCAGCGCTTCAGCGTTGCGAAAAGATGCTTTCTGTTGTAAAGGGCTTTAGCCCCTGAGGCCGATAATCCCATCATTCCCCCGCTCCCGCCAGCGCCAGCATGGTCAACAAAATTCTCTTCAGCCCCAACTCGCGCCCGTTGCTATCGAACCATTCTTGCAAAGTATGCGCCCCACCCCCCGACCCGCCGCCGCCAATCGCAATTGCTTCCAGCCCCATCGACAACGGAATGTTCGCATCCGTCGACGCCCGCTGCACCTGCGCCGCATTATTCAATTGCGCATCCACCGCCCGAATCACATGCAAAATCCGTGACCCCACCGCCAACTCTCCCGCCGGACGGTTCCCGATCGCCACTACCTCGCAACTCACTCCCGATGGCCGCTTCTGCGCCGATGACCGCATCTCCGCCGCCAGCGTCTCATCTTCCACCGCGCGATTCAGCGCCAGCCGCAGCGTCTGCTCCAACCGCTCCATCTCCACCATCGAAGTCGACCGGATATCTACCTTCATGCTGGCCGATTCCGGAATCGAATTTACTGACGTTCCTCCGCGAATCACTCCAATATTAAAAGTCGTCTTCGGCGTGGTCGGCACCGGCGCGGCCGTAAAAGTATCAATCGCCCGCGCCAAAATCACAATCGGATTCGGAGCGCCAAAATCGCTCCACGAATGCCCGCCCGGACCGCGCACGATCACCTCAAACCGCCGGCTACCCAGCGCCTCCGCCACAATCGTGTCCGCTCCCGCGCCATCCAACACTACGCTATAAGCAATGGAATCCTTCCACCGCGGCGTCGAAAAAATATGGCGCATCCCCCGCAGATCGCCTTCGCCCTCTTCGCCCACATTTCCAATAAACACAAACGGCAGCGCATGACGCAGCCGCACCGTGCGCAGCAGCGAGGCAATCGCCAGCATCGCCGTCACTCCCGCGCCGTTGTCGGAAACTCCCGGCCCATACAACCGGCTTCCCTGCTGACGAATATTCAGCGGCGTGCTCGCCGGAAAAACCGTATCGATATGCGCACTCAGGGCCACATAGCGCTGCCCGAACCCCGGATGCGCGCCAAACACATTCCCCACATCGTCGATGCGAACATCATCCAGCCCGGCTTCGCGAAAGCGCTCCGCCAGCCACGCCCCCCGCGCCGCTTCCCCAAACGGAGGCGCAGCAATTCGCGCCATCTCCATCTGCCACTGCGCCAGTTGCGGCTCCTGCGTCCGCAGCCAGTTAAACGCCGACCGCAGCTCCGGCGACGATGCCAGTCGCGCCACCTCCTGCTGCACCGTAGGCGCAACATCCGGCAGATCCGCGCGCGGAGGATTAGGGCTCATGGAAGGTTATTGCGTTCATCTTACAACGCGTGGGCAGGAATCGGGGATTGGCAAGAACTGGTCGTACTCATGAACCTTGCGAGTGTGAGTCCGGGAAGGGCACGACTTCAGTCGTACCGATTAGTTAGGTGGTCGAAGTCGTGGCTTCAGCCACTGAGGTTCGCTTTGAAGCTTGCTGATCGGCGTCAGACTAGCCGGGACCGGTCTGGTAGATGGCTAAACCTTCTTGAGCGACGGTTGATGGAGTCGCCTACGACCGTCATCATCCCATTTAACCACCGCGTCGTCGTCGTTGGCTTGCTCCACTGTGCCGAATTCTCCAGTAGGCTTTCCGAAGTTGCCCAAGCCCTCGACCCGATCTCCGGGATTCAGTTCCTGGCCGGTAGCGGAAGGCTCGGCGAGCGGTGGCTTCCTGGCGCGGTCTGAGTCGGGCGTTGCGCCTAGATATGACAGAGGTGGTTGAGGAGCTCTGCGAAGTTTATGTACCGGCTTATTCGCGATATGGGTCATAGTCTATGGGTTTCTTTTCCAAGAGGCCAGAGCCGCGCCCTCGCTGCAACTGTTCATTTCTTCGTTCTCTAGATACAGCGTAGGCTCGGAAGGATTGGTCCGACTGGTCCAAATTGCACAGTTCGGGCAATGGATTTCCTAAGGAAGCCTGCGCGTCTTCGCTTCGGAGCCGTACTCAGATCGGCTTGGGGCCTTTCGTCGCAACCAGCACCTCCAATAGAGTAGCCGTGTTGCGAACGCTTCCCGCGATCGTGAGGAGTGGTTCTGACACGGGCGGATGTCGCTCCGCCAATCCCTCAAGACGCGTACTGACGCTGTGGAGTTGATCGACTTCGCGCAGGATCGCTTCGAAAACCATGGGCACGCCGCTCTCTTGCTGCAAAACCTAAGGTGGGAGAACTTCAGATGAACTGGCTTAGGTCAGAAGACCTGAAAGAGGAGAAGGGGAACCGCCTCGCAGGCACTATACCACGCCAGAAGGTACGTGCCTATTCCCAATCGCAAAAGAGAGCAGAACTCCGTCCTCTTGCAAGGAAGTTCTAGTCGTGGAGAACGATGTTGAGAAGTGAACTGTTAACTTGTAATTCATCGCCGGCGTGATAGTTGACGAACCCCAATTTCCTGAACCGATTCATAAAAAAGCTAACCCGCGACCGCGTGGTGCCTATCATCTCTGCCAGGGTCTCTTGACTCATCTTCGGGATTAGAGTTTCGGATTTACCGTCCTTGCCGAAATGAGCCAGCAGTAGCAGGATCCGGGCCAGTCTTTTTTCGCTGGAATTGAAAAGTTGGTCCACCAAATCTTCTTCGTACCGGATGTTCCGAGTCAGCAAATACGCCACGAACATATCGGAAAACACGGGTTCCCGGTGAAGCACTTCCATCATGGACTTCTTGCCGATCTTCATTACCGAGCAATCGGTCATTGCGGTTGCCGAGCACAGGCGGAGAGGTTGCCCTGTAAGGCAACCTTCCCCGAAGAAATCTCCCTTGTTTAGGACGCCTATTGTGGCTTCCTTCCCGATTTTCGATACAACGGTGAGTCTGACCTTTCCTTCCCTTACAAAAAAACGGCATCGGACGAGTCGTCCTGAGCAAAGATCGTCTGCTTTTTGGAAAAAGCTTCGATCTTTCTACCGCCGTTGATGGTCGAAAGGAATGTTTTGGGATCGAACTTGCTGAGTTTCTTCGCTGCTGCCACGCGGGTCATAATCTGCCCCCCTCTCCAAGAGTTCCGAGCGCAAAAGGCAACTTCCTTAAAAGGCAACTTCCTTAAAAGGCAACTTCCTTAAAAGGCAACTTCCTCAAGAGGTTTAAGGATAGATAAATGCGCAAGAAGGGCAAGAACAGCTTAAAGTGTGCGGGCAGAGCTGCGATTGCGCCCTGCCAAAATAATGGTTTCACAGCTTGGTATCGAAAGTCAAACCACCCATTACACAGGCTTTACCCAAGCCCTACGGCCATGACTCGCTCAACGCGCACTCAGCGTGGCAGGAGTATTTAAGGGTGGTCGTCCCAGGAAACTCGGTTGCACTCTCCGAGCATAACGGTTAAAACCTACGCAGAACCTCTTTCCCAATGACGACCATGACCAGATTCAGCCTTCTCCCAATTCCAAGAAAAACCTGCCTGATCGCATTCAGCCACGCGACCACCCTGGCAGGCCTGCTACTCGGTCTGGCAACCTCCACCTCGCGTGCTCAAACTCCGCCAACCGCAGCCGTCGCCGTCGGCCCACAATACGACACTACTCATGTCTACATCGCTCCCGCCGACATCGACGCCTTCGTCAACAGCTTCGTCGCGACTTTCGGAGGCAAGCCCTCCAAGCGGAGCGTGGCCAATGTCCTGCCCGTGGCCAGCAGCACCCAAATGCAATACCTGCTGACTCCGGTCGGCGCGCTCTCCATCTTCGCCTACCAGACCCCCATTCCGTTCCCCTTCGGCCAGGAGCGCACCGGATACCTCGTCGCCAATATGGATCAGGCCATTAAGGCCGCGCGAGCAGCCGGAGCCGAGGTCATCGTCGAGCCTTTCAAAGATGCAATCGGAATGGATGCAGTCATCCAGTGGCCCGGCGGCCTGAAGATGCAACTCTATTGACACTTCACGCCCTCCACCAATCCGCCGCTCGAATCCGTTCCCGAAAACCGCGTCTACGTGTCGCGCGATCAAGCCGATAACTTTGTAGCCAGTTTTGTCCGCTTTGCCCAAGGCAAAGTAATCTCGGATAACAAGCACGCCGACGCCGCAGAAATCGGCCGCGCCCGAGTAACCTTCCGCCGTATCGAGATCACTTCCCTCTTCGGCAATATGCTGGTGCTCGTGACGGACGGGCATCTTCCCTATCCCTTCGGCTATGAGATCACCGGCTACCGCGTACCCGATCTTGCCGCAACCCTCGACAAAGCCAAATCTGCCGGAGTGAAATTCTTATCCGCGCCGTACACCGCACAGGACCGCACCACCGCAATCGTCGAATTTCCCGGCGGATACATAGCCGAGATCCATAGCTCACCCGCGCACTCAGCTCTTAACCAAGGCCCGATAACGCTTCAAGGCGGATGCCCCGCGTCTCGCGTATTTTGCGAGACGTGGGATCCCGCAACTCCATCCCCTGCACCACCAGCAAGGCCAAAGTTTTTTCCACATCCCCGATGTGACGTACAACCTTGCGCCCATCACTCAATCGCGCAATCATTGACTATGCGGACGCAGTGCCGCTCAGTATTTCAGCTACCCGCTCTTTGACAATTCGAACGAATGAATGGCAGAGGACTCCACAAACTCTTTGTCCTCAATAATTTAGGCTTTGGTCGACTGACTCTAAAGGGGTTAGCAACCTGGACGATGCCCTAAACCGTTGATTGCAAATATTTTGCCCGCAAGCCCTTTAGAGTGAAGGATTTAGCCAGATCAACCTGGACCGCACCGCCGCCAAGTGATTGAGTCAAGAAATTTACGCGTTTGATCCGTAAAAAAATAATCCGGAATCTCACGCCAACTGCGCAGTCAGCCCCGCCCGCCGGTCCACTTCAGCCACCAATTTTTCAGTCACCGGGACCGGAATTCCATGCTTCCTTCCCCCGCGCAGAATCGGCCCCGCAATCGCATCCAGTTCCGGCGGGTTGTGCCGTTCCACATCTTTTTGCATGGAGCTTCTCATGTTTCCCGGCATGCCCCGCGCCGCCGCGAGTACGCCGTCCGCATCAACCTTGGCCCCTTCGGCAATGGCCACCGCGCATGCTTCTCGAATGCAAGCTTCTCCCAGCGCGCTCCACTCCGGATCGGAAAAAATTTCCCCCACATTTTTATCCGCAGCGGTCGTGCTCAAGGCAAACGGCGCAAGAAAAACTAACTTGCCCCACATCAGCGTCGGCTCGTCATCCACAAAGCGGCACGCAAACCCAACCTTCTGCAACTCATCCAATGTCATTCCCAACAGCGCCCGTCCCGCGGAAGAAACATTCAGCCGCGCAAACGGCGATCGATGCACGATGTGTCCCGGACTTACGCGTTCCGTTTCGACAGCAATCGTCGCCGGAACTACGCGCTCCTGGCCATATTTGCTGCGCAGTGTCCCGATGTGGTCAATGCCATTGAGAAGCGGAACGATCGCACTAACAGCATCAGGATTTCTAAAAGCCGCAAGCGCCGCTTCCAACTGCGTGGCCTTTACCGTCAACCAGAGAACATCAACCGCAGGAACTTCCGCAGCCACGGCCACATCCACCGTGAAATTCCCGAATGGACTTTCCAGCCGAAGTTGCTTGGGATACTGCTCCAGCGCCTCGCGCCTGACCACCATCGTGACGGAGGCTCCAGCATGCGCCAGAGACGCGCCAATCAGGCCGCCAATGCCACCTGCTCCAAGAATCGCATGCCGAATTGGTTGAGAAATCGTGTCGGACATGGAAGCTTAGATTCTGGTGGCTTAGTTTTGCTTCACCGTAGCTGCCGGCAAACACTCCGCCACTTCAGCGTCACTCAGGGTATGGTCGCTGGTTTTCGCGCGTTGATAAATCCGCTCGACCAATTCGTCCGTCGCCGGAATCCCGCGGCGCTCCAACCAGAACAGCACATTCGATTTTCCGCTCATCGGGCCGATGTCGATAGTCTGCTCCAGCCCGAACTCATGCGATGGCACGCCGGAATAAACGGTATTCGCCAGCACAACATCATTTTTGCGATAAGCCTTAATGATGGCCGCAGCATGGACGCCTGTCGCCGTGCGGAAGGCATCTTCGCCCACCACCGGGTAGTTCGCCGGAATCGGTACTCCCGTGGCCCGCGACACGGCCCGGCAATAATGCTTCAACTTCGTCAAGTCCCGCCGGTCCCACGGCGCGATCCCCATCAGCTTCAGATTCACCAGCATCTGGTCCATCTGCGTGTTCCCCACGCGCTCGCCCAGGCCAATCGCGCAACCGTGAACGCAATTCGCGCCTGCAATCACCGCCGCAATCGAGTTGGCAATGGCAAGCCCGCGATCGCTGTGCCCGTGCCAGTCCACGCGAATTTTTTCGCCCGAAGGTTTTACTACTCCTTCGATCACAAATTTTACCAGCGCAAATGCTCCCATTGGCGTGGCATGCCCGGCCGTATCGCAAATGACGATGGACCGTGCCCCGCAATTGATCGCCGTCGAATAAAGCCGCTTCACAGTTTCGGGATCGCAGCGGCTCGTGTCTTCGGTCACATACATAGATTCGAGCCCGAGCGAAACTGCATACTTCACAGCCTTCTCGGTTGTCTGAAGAAGAAATTCGTCCGTCCAGCCTTCGGTAAATCTTCTTATCGGACTGGAACCGATAAATGTCGCCGCTTCGATCGGCAACCCTGTCTTCTGCACGATTTCAGCAATAGGACGGATGTCATTCTCATGCGTTCGCGCCGCGCAATTAGCGCGAATCCTCATTTTCTGCGCGACGATTTCCCGCGCCAGCGCCGTCACATGTTCAACCGCGCGCGGCCCCGCGCCCGGCAATCCGAGATTCGCCGAGTCGATCCCCAATGCCTCCATCAAATGTAGAATTTCAATTTTCTCCGGAATCGATGGATCGCGCACCGAAGGCGATTGCAGTCCGTCGCGCAAGCTCTCGTCATTGAGCAGCACCGGCCCCGCCGGCTTCAGCCCCGGCGGATAATTCTTGTTCCAGTCGTAGATGAGTTCGGAAGTATTCATGGGCGCAAGCATCTAGTACCGATCACCTGGTACCGAGTCAACCCGCCTTCGTTTTGGCTCGGTGCTGGGTAGTCGGTACTCGCAACTACTTCTCCTTCGGCGGCAGCGTTAGGCCAAACACCGAAATCATTCCCTGCCCCGCGACGTTCACTTTCGCTTCCGCCGGATTCGGCAGATACAGCGTCTGGCAATGCTCGCAGCGATACACTTCGGCGTCCGGACCCCAGGCTTTTTCCGCGTCGCCGCAGGCATGCTCGACTACGTCCTCCGAGTAGAACCAGCGTTTCAAGTGGCCGCCGCAGAATTTGCCTTTTTCGTTTTTTTCGTTGCAGGCACGCTGTCCGGCCTTCTTAATTTTGACTTTATGATGCGGAAGCTGCGCCGGAGTTTGCGTAGTCGCGGTCGTGATTTCGCCAGTCGCCAAAGCACCCACCTTTATTCATGCGGCGCTCGCGCCGCCGGATTCGGCCCTACGAGCGTCATTGTACTCGAAGCCCAAAGTCGAGCCCAAGCCCGCGATGTCGTATGCTAGGCGTTATTCTCGTGACCGGCGGTCAGCGCCAGAATGAGCGTCCCATGAATCGTCCGACGTTGCACTCGAAAACAATCTCACTAGCTTGCGGGGCAATTCTTCTCCCTCTATGTCTTCTGCCACTCCCGTCACTCGCCCAGACAGCGCAGAAGAAACCAGCCAGTCTCACCAGTATTCAACAGGAGTTGGTACGCACCGAGACCGGCTTCTTCGAAGCCTGGAAGATGAAAGACCAAGCCTATTTCCGCGAACACATTGCCGAGAACGGAGTCTTCTGGAACGATTCCGGCACGTTCTCCCGCGACCAGCAATTGCAGGATCAGGAAGCTGCCGCAAAAGCCTGCAAAGTAGATGGCTACGGCCTTTCCGATTTCGGAGTTCTGCCGCTCACCGATGGCGCATATCTGCTCATTTACAAAGCCGAACAATATGCAGTGTGTGATGGAGAAAAAGTTCCCGTTCACTTGAACGGCAGCTCGGTTTACATTCTCAAGGCGGGCCACTGGCAGGCCATCTACCGGGCGCAGGTTCCGCTCAAGAATCAGAGTTGAATAAATCAGACTGAGGAGATTCATGATCACAATCGTTTCGGGATTGCCGCGCTCCGGCACTTCATTGATGATGCAGATGCTGGCCGCGGGAGGGATGCCCGTGCTCTCCGACGGCGAACGCCAGGCCGACGTGGATAATCCGCGCGGTTATCTCGAGTGGGAGCGCATTAGGCAACTCCCTAAAGATCCGGCCTGCATCGCCGAGGCCGAGGGCAAGGTGGTGAAAGTAATCTCGCGCCTTCTGCTTTCGCTACCCGAGGGCCACGAGTACCGTGTGATCTTTATGCAGCGCCCGCTGCCCGAAGTGCTCGCTTCCCAAGAGGTCATGCTGCGCAACCGCGGAACCGCAGGCGCACCCAACGCGGCTATGGCGGCGCTGTTTGAGAAGGAATTGCGCGCGGTGCATGCCTGGCTCGACAGTAAAGCTTATGTAAAAACTTTGCGCATTCCTTATCACGAGGTACTGCACGATTCGGGAACCGTTGCAACGAAGCTTGCGCAATTTCTTGAACTCGAATTGAAGATATCCGCTATGAGCAGTCAAGTCGACGCGAATCTTTATCGCAACCGCTCGAAGTAATAGTGCAATCGCTCAGAACTCCCGCTTCGGCGGCGTTTGCTCTGCACCTACGCAACCCACAGCAATCTCTGCGACGAAGTAATTTTCGCCGCGAACCGCACATCCGGCCATTCGGCGCAGGATCGCAATTTGTCCAATGTGGGTTAGGGCGTCGGCAACCGGACCCTGAAACAATTTTTCCGGCGTAGCGTGGAGCGGTTCGGAAGACGACAGATAGTCGTCAAACTTCTGCAACGCCGCAAAGAAACGTTCCGTTTCTTTTTCCCAAGGCAGCGGACTGGAGTTCTTCCACGTCTGTTTACCGACGGCAATCGAGAGCGCCCAATCGAAGAGATCGCCGATGTGGGCCAAAATTTGTCCGGGGGTGCGCACGCCTTCAGCGGCCTGAAAATTGGCGAAATCGACCGGAGCATTGCGGATCGCTTTGCCTCCGCGATAAGCCACTGTGGCCAACTGTGTGGCGCAGCAATTCGCGTTTAACATCGGCGCCTAAAGTAGGACTCACGCACCCAAGATACACTTGTGCCGAGGCCAAGAAAAGCAGGGCAACGAAAAGCATCGGAAGAGGAGATAAAGCATGCCCAAAGACTCCGAGTACCCCGGACCCATAAGCCGCGAAACCGCCGAACACTACCGTTGGGGAAACGACT
This sequence comes from uncultured Acidobacteriaceae bacterium, assembly GCA_963818235.1. Classification (GTDB taxonomy): domain Bacteria; phylum Acidobacteriota; class Terriglobia; order Terriglobales; family Acidobacteriaceae; genus Sulfotelmatobacter. The sequence goes on along the minus strand of CAWFRI010000001.1, from coordinate 1,563,880 downwards.
GCGACGGCTGGCATCTGGTGAAAGATGAAAACCTCAGCGTGATCGAAGAATTCATTCCTTCAGGCGGCCGCGAAGTCCGGCACTATCATGCGAAGGCCCAGCAATTTTTTTACATTCTTTCGGGTGAGGCGATAATGGAAGCTGAGGGACAGAGCACGTTAGTTCGCGCCGGCAGCGGAATCCGCATCCTGCCCGGAGCGCGTCACCAGATCAGCAACCCATCTTCGGGCGCCGTGCGCTTTCTCGTGATTTCTCAACCGCCCAGCCGTGGAGACCGGATTACCGAATGATTCAAGCGACGAAGCCTGCGGTTGCGTCTGCCCGCGCTGGCAGACACAGGTCTGTAAAGACAAATCCATCGCGCGTCACCGTCTCTCCGCTTCGTACTGGGATCGGCTGCGCGAACATCGGACCGTCATACACAAACGTATGAAACTCGCCGTTTTCTCCGCAGGGATCGATTTCAGATGGGAATTCGTTGACGAGTTCTTGATTCAAATCCCGTCCGGCAAACGAGGCGGCTAGTTTTCTGGGATCGAGACAAACGATCCGAGAGCGCACTCCGCCCGCCCACATTTCGCGTATCAGTTGCCGAGTATCAAGCTTCCATAAAGGAAACACAGGATTAAGTCCGGCCCCACGCATTCGGTCTTCGCGATACCTGCGCACATCCTCAAGGTAGAGATCGCCGAAGGCAACGACCTCCACCCCAGCATTGAGAGCTTTGGTACAAGCGACGCTCATCGCACTCTCGTATTCCTGATTCGAACAGGGCCACGGCAGCGGTACTTTCCACAATGGAAGTCCGGCAGCCTCGGCCTGGGCTTCGACCAATTCACGGCGAACCCCATGCATTGCAACCCGGTCAAAGCTGGAGTTGATCGTGGTCAATAGACCAACGATTTCGTATTCGTTCGCTTGACGCAGCACATGAAGCGTCCATGCGCTATCTTTGCCGCTGCTCCACGATATGAGTGCCTTTTTTCTCAAGCCGACTGAATCCTTTACAATCGTTTCCGCCGCATCACGCCGGTGGCGCTCAGGGCTCCGCGCAGCCGCTCACTCAATCCACGGGCAAATTGCATGTCCAACAAACCCTCAATCTGGCGTGCAAAAGCGGCACCGTAACCGTACCACCAGACTTTTTTCATGAAAGGCATCCGATCTATGTCGAGATACTTTAGACGCACCATTTCTTCCAATCCAAAACGGCCATGCGCTCGCCCGATGCCGCTTGCCTTCACTCCTCCGTGCGGCGCCTCGCTGATGCCGAAGCAGGAAACCACATCATTCACCATCACAGTGCCGGCCTGAATGCGCCGCGCCAGCCGCTCTCCGCGTACTGTGTCGCGCGTCCAAACCGAGGCGGCTAAACCAAACTCGGAATCATTCGCCATCCGCACCGCTTCCTCGTCGCTGTCAAAAGGCGTTACTGGTAACACCGGTCCGAATGTTTCCTCACGCATGATTCGCATTTCATGAGTCACGTCCGCCAATACAGTGGGCGAATAAAAATTCGGTCCGAGTCCGCTCAATCGTGATCCTCCCGTCAAAACGCGCACCCCACGCGCTACGGCATCTTCTATGTGCGCTTCTACAATTCGCAACTGGCGCTCATGGATCATCGGGCCGATATCCGTATCGTGATCCAGACCTCGTCCCACGCGTAACTTCCTGGCCTTCTCCGCGCACAACTTCAGAAAGGCCTCATACAAACTGCGATGCACATAGCAACGCTCGACCGACAAGCAAGTCTGCCCGGCGTTCACGAAAGCCCCCCAAACCGCCGCGCTTGAGGCCACGTCCACATCGGCGTCATCCAGCACCAGCATGGGATCTTTGCCGCCTAGTTCGAGCACCACTGGCAGCAAGCGGTCGGCGGCAGCGGCTGCAATTCGTTTTCCAGTTGCCACGCTGCCAGTAAACACCAACTTGTTGATCGGAGAACGAATCAGGGCCGCACCAGTCGCCCCATCGCCCACGACTAACTGAAAAACGTCCTTAGGCACGCCCGCAGCATGGAGAAGACTCGCCAATTCCAGCGCTACCAGCGACGTGAATTCGGAGGGTTTAAGTACCACAGCATTGCCCGCCACCAGGGCCGCCAGCGTCTCCGTCGCGGGAATCGAAAACGGATAATTCCACGGGGAAATAATTCCGATTACGCCATAGGGCTCGCGCAACAGCTGCCCCGACTTGAGTTTAGTGGCAAGATTTCCGTGAGGCAGTGGTTCGTCGCGCAGCAAACAATACGAATGTTCGATCAGGAATCGCGCCGCATCGAGCACGACCAATATTTCCGTGGTCAGGGCTTCTGCTACAGGTTTGCCAGCTTCGTGGGTAATGGCCTGCGCGATTGCAGATTTCTTCTCGTTTAGCTGGTGCTGAAACTCGCGCAGCACCGCGATCCGTTTCCGCACTCCCATTTCCGCCCACGATAACTGCGCCATCCGCGCCCGTGCCACCGCGGCCAAAACTTCACCCTCAGCCGCGCACTCCAAATCGCCCAGAACTTCCCCAGTCGCCGGGTTCACCGACGAAATCTTTCTCACTGCGGGTTGCAATTCCGTGGTCATCACTCAAAGTCCTCGCGAGCATACTGCGGTTCCCCAACTCAATACTCCACATTCACCAGATACAACCCACTAGCCGGCGCTGTCGCTCCCGCAGTCGAGCGATTTTGCGCTCCAAGGATTCTCGTCACATCGTGGCCCTGCAACGTCCCTCTGCCCACCAGAAGAAACGTGCCCACAAGATTTCTCACCATGTGGTGCAGAAATCCGGAGCCTTTCACAGTGTAGACAAACTCTTCTCTCTGGCGTTCCCAGCCAGAAGAATAAATGCGCCGCACGTTGCCGGGAGGTGATACCTGTGCGCCTTCTAGTCTGCGTTCCGGATCGACCGCAGCGAAAGAAGTAAAATCGTGCTCGCCCTCCACCAATCCGGCGGAAGCCTTCATTGCCTCCTCATCCAGCGGATACGGATAATGCCACACATACCTCGCCAGAAATGGCGGACAAATCGCTTCGCGGTACATCCGGTAGAGATAAGTCTTGGCCCGCGCCGAGTGCCGCGCGTGAAAAGCTGCCGCAGCTTCCTCAACGTCCAGCACTCGCACCGAAGCCGGCAAAACATCGTTCAGTGCTTTCACAAAATTCGCCGTGGGGACGGAGGACTCCGTGACAAATGTCACAACCTGGGCCAGCGCATGCACTCCCGCATCGGTTCGTCCCGAGCCTTGCGGCAATACCTTTTCGCCGGTGATTCGTCCAATGGCTAAGGCAAGTGTGCCTTGCACGGTGACCGCGTCGGGCTGCACCTGCCAGCCGACGAAATCCCATCCGTCATAGGAGAGGGTCAGTTTGAGATTGCGCATGCGATCTTTCGAGTCCGAACGAGGTACAGGTTCATCCAAAGCATTTCATGGATTGATGTTTCTGCGCGCTGTCTTTTTCCGAACCAGATGCTGCATCGCGAGCACTTTTACAGTTTCACATCGGATATACTGTTGCCTTTCCCGAACTTTCGTTTCCAGTGCGGGATTCGGACCGCCCGTCTATGTAATGCCAGTGAGCAGCCTCCGGAAAGACCGAATTGCAATTGCAAAAATGGGTTCAACATACCTTATTCCAGGGTCACAGGATTTTGGGGAACCTTTTGAGGAACTTGGATGCCGACAATTGCGTACTAACTTTTGAGCAGAGCTTTCATTGAGCGGGACTGACCGTCACGCTATCGACCTTTTCCCTAATAAAGTAGCACGCATTAACGACAGACAAGAGTATCGCAGATTTTAATGAGACCAGGTTTCCAGCAAGCAGTTCTCGTGAACGGAGATGAGTAGATGCCATTCGCACGCTTAGCTTTTAACATCCGGTTGGCCGCCATTACAGCCTTGTTTGGGACGCTGACGCTCGCCGCTGGGGCTCAGGAGACACCCGCTGCGCCCACTCCGCAAAATACGCCTGAGACACGCCCCGTGCCGGTGCTGAACTATGCCAAGCCGGTATCGCATTTTCCCAATCCGATTGCGCCTTATGAGCCACGGCAGGTAGCCGCTCCAAATCTTGCCAATACCTCGCGCATTGATTCTCTGATGCGCGACGGCAAGCTTTATCTGTCGCTCAACGATGCCATTGCCTTGGCCCTCGAAAACAACCTGGACGTCGCCATCGCACGCTATAACTTGAACATCGCCGACACTGACGTGCTGCGCGCAAAGGCCGGAGCCACCATTCTCGGCGTCAACGCCGGAGTAGTGCAAAACACCCCAGGCGGCGGCGTGGGTGGAATCGGAGCGACTGCGGGAGCTTCCACCGGTGGCACCAGTCTGGGAGCAGGCGGCATTGGCGCTGGTACCAACGGCTTAGTGAGTTCCACCCTGGGGTTAGGACCGGCGATTACCAGCTTCGACCCTGTCATCACCGGGACGCTACAGAACGATCATCTCAGTCAAACGGCCAGCAGTATTTTTCAGGGCGTGAGCCCGGGAAGCACCTTGGCACAGAACACGGGCACCGTGAACCTTGCCTACCAGCAGGGTTTTAGCTGGGGCACAAACCTATCGGTAGGCTTCAATAACACCAGAGTCACCACCAACAGCGCCTTCGCCAGCCTGAGCCCGCAGATCAACTCCAGCTTTCAGTTCAGGCTCACGCAACACCTTTTGCAAGGCTTTGGTCTGCCGGCGAATACCCGATTCCTCCATATTGCCAAGAATAACCGCGAACTCTCGGATGTAGCTTTCCGTCTACAGATCATCGATTCCGTGGACCAAATCGAGAACATTTACTGGGACCTGGTCTACGCCTACGAAAATGCGCGCGTGCAAAATGAATCACTCGCCTTCGCCCAGAAAACCTTATCGGACACCAAGAAGCAGGTTGAGATCGGCAGTTTAGCCCCTATCGAGACGGTTCGCTCACAAAGCACGGTGGCTCAGGATCAGCAACTTGTGACTTTGGCCCAGACTAATTTGCAGTTGGAACAGCTCCTGATGAAAAATGCATTGACCCGCACCTTGAGGGATCCCATGCTGGCCACCGCGGAAGTCATCCCCACCTCCACCACGGAGGTTCCGGCTGAAGAACAGATTGTGCCTACCGAGGACTTGATTAACGATGCGCTCCGCCACCGCGCTGAACTGGTTGAAACTCGCATCGACTTGAATAGCCGCGACTATAGCAACAAGGCAGTTCGCAGCGCGCTTTTACCCTCTGTAGATTTGTTCGCATATTATGGGGGCGCCGGTCTTGGCGGCAGGCAGAATGCGTCTAATGTTTGCTCCAGCCCGCTCACCCCGGACCAGCAACTATTCGGCTGCGCCAGCAACAACCCCGCCGATCCAGACCAGATTGCTCCGACCACCAGCCTGGGAGGCACGTTGAACCAGCTAGTCAACTCAACCAGCCCGGACAAAGGCGTGGGCCTGCAACTTAACATCCCTCTTCGCAACCGAGCCGCGCAAGCGGTGCAGATTCGTTCGGAGCTGGAATACCGGCAGGCTCAGATGCGCCAGCAGCAGATCGAAAACCAGGTTGGCATCGAGGTTCGCAACGCCCAGTATGCTGTTCAGCAGAACCGCGGCAGCGTCGATTCAGCCAAGGCCGCTCTTGACTTGGCTCGCCAGTCGCTCGACGCCGAGCAGAAGAAATATCAGTTTGGCACTTCCACCACAACTCTGGTCTTGCAGTACCAGAGCCAATTGGCGACCGCCGAATCCACTCTGGTAAACGCCACCGTTGCCTATGAAAAATCGCGCATCGAGTTGGACCGTTCCACCGGTACTCTGCTCGACCACAACGGCATCAGCGTAGACGATGCGGCCCGCGGCCAGGTCACGCGAATGCCCAACGTTCCCTATATCGCTCCACGCAAGGAGTTGCCCTCGGTCGCGCAACCCGCGCCGCAGCCCAATGCTCCGCAACCACCGCAGTAATCGTCAAACCAAACCAGGCGCGGTCACCAGCCGCGCTTGGTTTTTTCTGACAATTCTTTACAACCCGCATCGGTTTTATCCCGCCCTGTCCCGCTAAGATGGTGAGACGCACCGCATGACTGGCGCATCCAAGTTTCCAATTCATTTTTGTCTGCTCGACCGTTCCCGATCAAGGAGACGTACTATGTCTTTGTTCCCTAACTTCCGGGCCGCAGCCCGCTTATGTGCCGGATTTTTGCTGAGTACCTTTGCGATTTTAGTTTGCGCACCCCTGTCTTTGACTGCGCAAGCGCAGAATGTCCCCGCCGCTCCGGTACCGCAGCCCGCGCCGTCTTCCGCCCAGCCGCAGTTGGTTCACCTGCAGGACTATTCGAAGCCTGCCTCGCCCTTTCCGCGCGTACTTCAACCCTACCGTGCCCAGGAACTTGCGCAGCCCAATCTTGCCAACTCGCCGCGCATCGACTCCCTTATGCGCGATGGCAAAATCTATCTGTCGATTGATGACGCTGTCGCCCTGACGCTGGAGAACAATCTCGATATCGATATCGCCCGCTACAATCTGAACATCGCCGATACGGATTATCTTCGCGCCAAGTCTGGCGCCAACATCCTCGGCGTCAATGCCGGCATCGTACAGAACACTCCGGGCGGAGGCGTGGGAGGCTTAGGCGGCACAGTGGGATCCGGCACGGGCGGAACTACCGTCGCGGCCAGCGGCATCGGCACCGGTACCAATGGCCTAGTCAGTTCCACGCTCGGAATCGGCTCGCCGATTACGAGTTTCGATCCGGTCGTCACCAGCACACTGCAACTCGATAAAAACGACAGCGAATCCACCACCGTTCTCAGCCCGATTCCGATTGTGGGACAGAATACCTATACTGCCAACTTCGCCTACACCCAAGGCTTCCAGTGGGGTACTGCCTTATCCGTAGGCTTCAACAACACCCACGTCACAACCAACAATCCCACAAGTTTGCTGACGCCCGACTTGAGCACGAATTTTCAGTTCAGGATCACGCAAAATCTTCTTCAAGGATTCGGCTCGCTGCCCAACCTGCGCTTCGTCCGCATCGCAAAGAATAATCGCGAAATCTCTGACGTCGCTTTCCGGCTGCAAATCATTACCACCGTCGATCAGATCGAAAATATGTATTGGGACCTGGTCTACGCCTATGAGAATGTCCGCGTGCAGGAGGAGGCTCTAACCTATGCGCAAAAGGCGCTCGATGACTCCAAGCAGCAGGCCAAAGTCGGCACCGTGCCGCCCATTCAAGTGGTAAGCTCGCAGAGCACCGTCTCCACCGATCAGCAAAACCTCATCCTGGCGCAGAACAATCTGCAACTGCAAGAACTGCTGATGAAGAACGCGCTCAGCCGCAGCATTGAAGACCCGGTCCTGGCCGAGGCCGACGTGATTCCTACCTCAACCATGCAGCTTCCCGAACAGGAGCCCGTCGTTCCCACACAGGATCTGATCAACCAGGCGCTCGATCATCGCTCCGAACTGGTGGAGTCACGCATCGATCTCAACTCCCGCGACCTCAGCAGTAAGGCTGTCCGCAATGCCCTTCTGCCCACTCTCGACGCCTTCGCCTATTACGGAGGTTCGGGCGTGGGCGGAAACGTAAATCCGGCAGTGTTGCCCCCGGTTTGTAATCCTGCAATCTCAGATTGCTTCAACGGCTCCAGCGCGCCGCCGCCTTTTGCCAACGGAGGTCCCGTCGGCTATGGCAACACATTAAACCAGGTGGTTAACTCCACTGCACCCGACAAGGGCGTTGGCCTGACATTAAACATCCCGCTACGGAATCGCCAAGCGCAGGCCAACCAAGTGCGCGCCGAACTCGAATACCGCCAGGCCCAGGTGCGCCTGCATCAACTGGAAAATCAGGTGCGCATTGAAGTGCGCAACGCGCAATTTGACGTGAAGCAGAACCGCGCCTCCGTAGAGGCGGCCCAGTACGCCGTCGACTTTTCCCGCCAGACTCTCGATGCCGACCAACAGAAGTTGAAAGTCGGACTCACCACGACCACGGCGATCTTGCAGGATGCTTCCGTCTTGACCACGTCCGAGTCGAATCTGGTTTCCGCCAAAGCCGCGTATGAGAAATCTCGAATCGAACTTGATCGGGCGACAGGGCTGCTGCTGGATCACTCCAACATCGACGTTACTGAAGCTACGCGCGGCCAGGTTACGCGCGCGCCGAATGTGCCCTATGTGGCGCCTCGGCAAGATACAAAACCGAGCGGTCAGCCCGCTCAACCACCATTATCATAGCGAGTCCGTTGAAAAACGAGGGAGAGCCTCGCAGTCAATTCTCTGTCTGAGGCCCGGCGTTGTATTCTTCTTTCCGTGACTTTGTCAGTCGTCATCATCACTCATAACGAAGAGGCGAACATCAGCCGCACGCTCAAAAGCGTGCAGGCGCTAGTCAGCGACGGCAAAGGCGAAATCATCGTTGTCGACTCGGGCTCGACGGATCGCACGGTTGAGATCGCAAAGTCGTTCGGCGCGAAGGTTTTCATCGAAGAATGGAAGGGGTTCGCGGCCCAAAAGAACTCGGCAATCGACAAGGCGAATGGGAGTTGGATACTCAGCCTGGATGCCGACGAAGCGCTTAGCCCTGAACTGTTGCAGCAGATCGGAAGCGCGCTTGCGGAACAAAGCTCAATCTATGTCCGGCATTCTCCGGATAGTCCGATGTCTGTTGACGCATTCTCCATGCCCCGTCAGAATCTCTTCCTTCAGAAGCCAATGAGGCATGGCGGTCTCTGGCCCGATAGAAAAATCCGTCTCTTCCGCAAAGGCAAGGGACGCTTTGCCATGCGACCAGTCCACGAGAGTGTTCAGGTGGTCGGCAGAGTCGGGCTACTAAGTGCTCCACTCATCCATTACGCTTACCCTACGCTCTCTGACTACATCGACCACATGAACCGCTACTCGTCTCTGGGAGCGGAGATGGTCCTAGCGAAAGGCAATGTTCGGTTCAGTGTCATCAACATCGTTGTCCGGCCCCTGGCAACCTTTATCTACAACTACCTCTTCCGCCTTGGCTTCCTCGACGGCCGCGAAGGCCTGCTGCTGCATCTTTACCATGCGGTTTATGTCTCGTGGAAATACGCAAAGGCGTGGGAACTCTCGCGCAAGCAGCCGTAAACTAACCGACCGGTCGTCCAGCCAGTTTGCGTACCTTGCCCGGAAGCGCTCACTTCCCTATCATCACAACAGCACACTGGGGTTCGTATGGAAAAGAAACAGTCGAAGCCGCAAGTTGCCGAAAGTCCAATCGCAGAAGTATTCGAAAATCGCCATCCCTCCGCCGCCGAAAAAGATTGGGCTGAAAAAACACTTTCGCCGACGATAACCAAAGCTCCTGAGCGGGCAATTGGCGCGCCTACCGGAACAAACGTCGACGAACACGGCCATGCCCGGTTCACCACAATTTCTGGAGTGCCCATCCGCCGCCTGTATACGCAGGCCGACCTTCCGGAAGATTGGAGCGAAGAAAAATATCTCGGATATCCCGGCGAGCCGCCTTATACGCGCGGTATTCACGCCACCGGATATCGCGGCAAATTATTCACCATGCGCCAGTTCTCGGGTTTCGCCTCGCCGGAGGAAACCAACCAGCGCTACAAATATCTTCTGGAGCACGGCGGCGGCGGGCTTTCCGTGGCCTTCGATTTGCCAACGCTGATGGGTTACGACTCCGATCATCCCGCGAGCGAGGGCGAAGTTGGCAAGTGCGGGGTCGCGATCGACTCGCTAGAAGACATGGAAATTCTCTTTGGCGGCATCGATCTGGAAAAGACCACGGTCTCGATGACCATCAATTCGCCGGCATCGGTGTTGTGGGCAATGTATTTGGTGGTTGCGGAAAAGCAGGGTGCCGACTGGAAAAAGATTTCCGGGACCATTCAGAACGACATTCTCAAGGAATACATCGCGCAGAAAGAATACATCTATCCCCCAGCGCCCTCGATGCGCCTGGTAATCGACACATTTGAGTTCGGCTCGAAGTTCACTCCTCGCTTCAACACGATCTCGATCAGCGGATATCACATTCGTGAAGCCGGATCAACCGCGCTGCAGGAACTGGCTTTCACCTTGTACGACGGCGTGGAGTATGTGGAGTGGGCCCGGCGGCGCGGGCTCGATGTAGACGAATTCGGTCCGCGCTTGAGTTTTTTCTTCAACGCGCATAACGACTTCTTCGAAGAGATCGCCAAGTACCGCGCGGCTCGCAAGATTTGGGCTCAAGTGATGAAAGACCGCTTCGGCGCGAAGAATGCGCGCTCCGGTCTGATGCGGTTCCATACCCAGACGGCTGGTGTCTCTCTGCCCGCGCAACAGCCCATGAACAACATTGCGCGCGTAGCGTTACAGGCATTGGCCGCGGTGCTGGGAGGCACGCAGTCCTTGCATTGCGACTCCTACGATGAAGCATTAGCCCTTCCCACCGAAGAAGCGGCGCGAATCGCTCTACGCACCCAGCAAATCATCGCCTATGAATCTGGCGTGACCCAGACCGTTGATCCCTTGGGTGGCTCGTACTTCCTCGAATCGTTGACTCTCGAAATAGAGAAAGGCGCCCTTGATTACTTCGGCAAGCTGGATACGATGGGTGGTATGGTAAGAGCCATCGAGCGCGGATATCCGCAGAAGGAAATTGCCGAGGCTTCCTATCAATATCAGCGCGCGGTCGAAGCCAAAGAGAAAATTATTGTCGGAGTAAATGAATTTGTGGTCGATGAAGAGTCTCCGCACATTCTTTACATTGACGAAAGTGTGGCCCGGCAACAGTCAGCCAAGCTGAAAGCTCTCCGTGCGAGGAGGTCGAACGACGAAGTGCGGCGCTGTCTAGATGCGCTAAAGAAAGCCGCGGCGCAGGAACCAAAAGCAGGCACCAATGGCATGGTTTCTGCCGTTAACACAATGCCGTATATTGTCGACGCCGTGCGCGCCTACGCCACCGTAGGCGAAATTTGCGAAGCGCTGCGGGAAGTGTATGGGACGTATACGGAAGTGAGCATTACTTAGACCGACCAGCCCCTATCGGAATCAAAGAGGACAAAAAAACTGTTTTTAGAGTTCTTCCGAAATACCCAAAATGGCACGTAGGGGAAAAGTTTGCCGCACCCTCGATGAAAATGTGGACCGAGCTGCGACTATGATTGAGGTCACAGTTTGTGACCTCAAATGCGAAAAAAGATCAGTGCAACTCTGCTCAAGATGCCTAAACGACATACCCCCGTCCTCACCGTGGAATCGCGTATCTTGGTTCTTCGCCATCAGCGTGTAATCCTCGACGCCGACATCGCCGAGCTTTACGGGGTGCCGGTGAAAGTTCTCAACCAGCAGATCAAACGCAACCGTAAGCGTTTTCCCGCGGATTTCGTCTTCCAGCTAACGGCTAAAGAACATGAAGTTTTGAGGTCACAATTTGTGACCTCAAAGCAGCGCCGGGGTGGGCGGCGTTATCTGCCCTATGCGTTCACCGAACACGGCGCGATCATGGCTGCGACTGTCCTTAATTCCGAGCGCGCCGTGGAGATGAGCGTTTTTGTAGTGCGGGCGTTCGTGCGGCTACGAGAGATGCTGTCCAACAACCGCCGCCTCGCCGGAAAGATCGATGAACTGGAAACTCGGTTAGACACCCACGATTCCACGATTCAGGATCTGATTGAAGCGATCAAAGAGCTCATGACGCCCGAAGATCCCCCACGCAAACGCATCGGATTTCAACTCCCGGCAGGCAAAGTTCGAAGCTAGTTTGTACCCCGGCGAGGTTCCCTTGCCCTCCGTTACCGGAACCTCGGCACTCCGCTCACCTTTCGTGCGATTTCGTTTTATGTTCGCCTAGCGCAGCTTACGTGTGTTAAAAATAAATGCTATGCGAAGAGCGGTGAGCCATCTCAAGAAATCCGACCCGGTAATGCGTGCGATTATCGAGCGCATTGGACCGTGCCGCATGGAGTTTGGGCCGCCCGAATTTCACAGGCTGGCCGAAAGCATCGTCTACCAACAGTTGAATGGCAGGGCTGCCGTAACCATTTTTGAGCGGTTTGCCGCGCTCGCAGGTGATCCGCTCACGCCGGATCGCATTCTCAAGCTAAGCGACGAACAGATGCGGAGCGTGGGGCTGTCAAAGCAAAAGTCAGCGTACTTAAAAGATCTCGCGGCGAAGACGGCTGCCGGCCTCGTTGATTTTTCACGGCTTGCGAAGCTACCGGATACAGAAGTCATCGAGCATCTAACGCAAGTAAAAGGAATCGGCGTCTGGACCGCTCAGATGTTTCTTATGTTCACCCTGAAGCGCGAAAACGTGCTCCCGACCGGCGATTTTGGAGTTCGCATGGCAATGTACAAGCATTATCTCGATGTGCAGCGGGCAAAAGCAGGCAAGAAGTCATCCAGTGGAAAGAAGTCTTCTGCCGCTAAGAAAAGCCCTAGGCGGAAGATTAAGCTGCCGACGCCCGAGCAGATGGAGAAAATCGCGAAGAGTTGGGAGCCTTATCGTAGCGTTGCCTGCTGGTATTTGTGGCAAAGCATCGATACCAAAACGCTCTGATCGCAGCAGCCTCCCGGCCCCTCCAATGGCTCGACGCCAGCCAATGTGGTTAAATGAATGGTGATGGCTGAACTCAAGATCCGCGTACTGGTCGCCAAGCCCGGCCTCGATGGGCACGACCGAGGCGCCAAAGTGATTGCGCGCGCATTGCGCGACGCCGGCATGGAAGTGATTTACACCGGACTGAGGCAGACGCCCGAGATGATTGTGAGCGCCGCCTTGCAGGAAGATGTGCAGGTCATCGGGTTGTCGATTCTTTCGGGGGCCCACAATGCCATTGTGCCCCGCGTCATGGACCTGCTCAAGCAGAACAAAATGGACGATGTTTTGGTGCTGGTGGGAGGAATCATTCCCGATCAGGATATCGATGCCCTGAAAAAAATCGGAGTCGCCGCTATTTTCCAGCCCGGCACCGCGATGGACGACATTGTGAAATTCATTCGCGCAAACGTAAAGAGCGCTGCCGTGCCTGGTTAGATTGTCCCAATAAACGATCCCTGATTTTCAATCGCTAATTAAACCGATTGCTGGATAATTCAATTCCCCCGCATGACAGTTCCGAATCTAACCAGTATCCGTCAGCAGCTCGACCACAGTGTCGGCCCCGCGCCGTGGTATTGGAAAACCTTTCCCGCATTTGAATCCGCCGCCGGTCAGCGTTTCGTCTGGACTCATCAAGGGAGCGAGGGTCCCATCGGATACGTCGTCTCTCTCGCCCCGCAAGGAGAGCCGGAGAAGCCCCGGCTGGCGCTGAACACCTACTGCCGTCCATTTTTAGCCTCGCCGCACTGCCTGGGCGTTTGGTGTCCGGAAGGGCGCAGTATTCGCTTCGCCGGCTTCAATCCTGATGAACTTAAGACCTTCGACCTGGCGGAGATTGCAGGATGGTTCAAACAGTCCTCCGACCGCATTTATTCCAAGACTCCGCCGATCGCGGAATTCGAGTTGCCGCTTACACTCGGCCCGGGAATGCACAAGATCGCAGTACCCTCAGAGCTCACAGCGATCGATGAATTGATCGTGCCCACCAGCTACAAGGCGATGTCGAATGACGATCCGGCCTTTGCGCTATTTGTGCTTTATTTGCAAGCCGGTCTGGTCGAAGTCTTGCCGCAGAAATGGTTCACCGCCGCGCAATATCAGGTGGGCAAGCAGTGGATTTCTCGCGCCGCACGCGATTCGGAATCGCACCGCATCTTCGGGGAATGCTTCGGCGCGGGAACCTTCCTGCTGGAAGAAGATGGCTGCAGGCTGGCGGAATGGCTGGAAAGGAAATCCTGACCTGAGATTTTTAATGCAGCGGGTATCCCGGAGCCCCCGGCAGCAGACCGTCGACTTGGATTAGCTTCATGCCGGGCTTAACGTCCTTGGCATCCACTAAACTGATCGCGCCAGGAAAGAGCGCCATTGCTTCCTTCTGCATGCCGACGGAGGGAACGGTTAAAGGTTCGGCATCGGCGTCGCCGCGAAAGACTTGTGCGGCCCAATAATGCTTGTAATCGCTTTCCGACATTGCCAAGAACCTCAACAAGACAACACGTTCAATACATCCCGGGCCGCGCCCAATCAGCTTAATCGGCTCACCGTGCGGCCACACCCGTTTTTCTCCCGCGAAAATCTTTCGTAGGTCTCCACGGCTGATGTTGGTGATTGGATTACCAGGGTTGACCACCACCGCAATGGCGACCTGAGCTGTGGCTCGCGGGATAAGCAACAGAAAGGCGAGTCCCAGGAGAAGTGGAGTTGTCCTCGCTTTGACGCCCATGTGGTCTTCTCGTCTCAAAAAGTAAACGCCAACTGTAGTTGTAGGCCATCCAGGTCTGGCTCATTCCGGCGAGCGGTGTTATCCAACTGGGCTTTGAAAGCGATGTAGTCGTTCAGATCGTAGCGTGCCCCGAAGGAAGGGCCGGCGCGCAAGCCGACATCGTTATAGATCGAGTCATTGGAACTAGCATTTACATACTGATAACGGAGAAATGGACGAATGGGACCAAATTTCTTGGAAATTTGCGAATAGAAGGCCGGAGTGTTGAAGATAACGTCACTGAAATGCAACGCCGCGTCGCGAATAAGGAAACCCTCGTTGAGAAACTCGATTCCGTGCCCTGTATATACTACGTAACTGTTGACGATGCTCTGGCCATATCGTAACGATGGCCCCTGGATGAAATTGCTGATCTTGTCGTGGTAGTAGGACGCTCCAATTTGCAATCCCGGAACAACCTCCGGGCGCGCATAAAACCCCACATTCACCTGGTTTCCGTTGTTCTCATCGTTCACTAAACCTGTACCATTGATATCAGGCCGTATGGTGTCCGAGGATCCGTATTCGGCAATGTAGTTCAACCCTAACTTTCCCGACGGAATCGCGCCGGTCACGGAAATGCCGATCGCTTGAGTGGGAAGCAAACCGCCATTGCTGGAGTACTCCATTACCAGCGGCCGGTCCGCGGTGGTTTGGAGCCAGGAAGCACTGCGAAATGCCCAGTTGTAATACCCAATATTGGTCTGATAGCGGCCAAAGGAAAACTTCAAATGCTCGTTCCTGTCGTATTTGAGCAACATCCGGCGCATGTCTACTTTGTAGCTCTGCGCATCTCGTTCCTCGAAAACAATCTCCGACAGCATGCTGGTTTTGTCAGTGAGTCTTAAAGTGAGAAACAAACCAAAGTCGCCGGTGTAGAAATTTCCCGCCGACCCGGGAACGAAACCATAGGTTCCCAGTTCCGGCTGACGCTGGTTGAGAACTTTGTAGTCCGTCTCTCCGAACCCGCGCCACTGGATTTCGTGTACCGCGTGCCAATCCTGTATTGCAGTGGATGGTGGCTGCGGGGGCGGAGCTTGTTCTGTAGGTTGAGGCGACGACGATGGCATCGGTGCCGAGGCGCTTTCCGCCATGGGCGGATTTTGGGGTTTGGCTTCCAGATTCTTGATCCGCTCCAGCAAGTCATGGTCTTGTTGCTGCAATTCCTTGATCTGCTCGACGAGGTGGGCGATGGTCTCCTGATCGTGTTCACTGGAGGTCGGTGTGTCCTGCGCCCAGCAGGATACGGAAGCCAACAGCAGCGCGAGAACAGCGCAATGGATGCGAGCGTTGGTTCTACTTCTCGGCACAGCGCCCTCTCTTAAATAGTCTTGTTCTTTGACGGCCCGACACTTCTTGATACTTGCTAGTTGACTATCGGCTTGAGAGATCGGACCATCGCATTACCTTGGTGTTGTTGTACTTGGGAGTCGGATTTCGGATTAATGAAGGCAGGAGGACAACAGCAGCCTGAGCTTGCGAAGCTCAGAATTCGCTGATGAAAAGCCAATCACAATTATTTTCGTAGAACCGAAGGAGTGTACCGGTCAAAATCATAGGTGCGGTTATAAGGGTGGCACGGGAGGGGATTCTCGATTCCTTAGCTTGAGATTTTCTCGCCGATTACGAAGTAGTTTTGCCCTCTCCCCCGTAAACGTCAGAAATCAAAGCCGGAACGCCGAATCCGCCTCCTTGTGACCCCGCTTGACCGCTCTGGCCGTAGGTTGGCGGCACCAAAAAAGAACGGCAAACTGTTAAGTGCGGCGCTTGCGAAAGCACCCTGCAACACCCAGAAGCCTGGGAAGAAGGTGGCCCCCACCACCACGTTCGTGCTCTAGCAAGCCTTCGCGCGACTCACATAGAATTCTGTCCGAACGTACTCTCAGGCCTTACTTGGCGGTGCGCACATACTGTGCCCCACCCCGTACCTGGAAGTCATTAGCAGCGCTCATTTTTTTCTGAAGGTTTTCTTAGGCAGTGTAATGGACAAAGTTCTTAGGCAGTTGTACGAATTTGGCCCCTTCGTTCTGGATCCCGGAGAGCGCCTGCTTCGCCACGGCGCGGCCCGCATGGAGCTACCACCCCGTGCTTTTGACACGCTGGTAGCGCTGGTTGAAAGTAAAGGCCGTCTCCTCGAAAAAGACGTCCTCATGCGAACCGTCTGGGGCGATACCGTAGTGGAGGAAAATAATCTAAGCCAGGTCGTCTACCTACTGCGGAAAGCTCTGCGCGACGGAGAAGATGGTTGCCGTTATATCGAGACGGTTCCCAAACGAGGCTACCGCTTCGTCGCTGGAGTTTGCCAAGTCCCTCCGCAAGAAGACGCTAATGGCCGGGATAATCTCGATGGCGTCACTGTGCATTCTTTTTCGGTAGGCAATCATAGCGACCCAGTGGCGCTGGTAGGCGCAAGATTGCCACTTCGAGATGCCACTCCTGCCGGGTCAAACGAAGCGGTAAACAACATCGTACCCTTGTTAACCCATGAGGTCATCCGGAACGGCTGGATGAAGGGTCTGCTGGGAATTGTGGCGATCATCGCCATCCTGGCCCTGATCGGCGCTGCCGGCTGGAAAGAGGGGCTTCTCGGCGATGCAGGCCCCGCCCCGATTCGCTCGGTCGCGGTTCTGCCGTTGCAGAATCTGTCCAATGATGCGAACCAGGAATACTTCGTCGACGGTATGACCGACGAACTCATCACCGACTTGGCGCAGATTCGCGCGCTCAAAGTCGTCTCCAAGACCTCGATCATGCAATACAAAGGCACTCGGATCCCGCTTCCCCAGATCGGACGGGAACTGGGAGTGGACGCAGTGATCGAGGGATCGGTCCTCCGCTCGGGGGAGCGGGTACGAATTACAGCGCAGTTGATTCGCACTGCAACCGATCGCCACATCTGGGCAGCAGCTTATGATGGCGATCTCAAAGACGTTCTTTCGCTCCAGGCACGGGTCGCCGAAGCCATCACTGACGAAGTCAAGCTGCACCTCACCGCCGAGGAGAGTGGCCGCCTCCGCCGCGGCCAGGCCGTGGATCCGGAAGCGTTCGACCTTTATTTGCGCGGTCGCTACGCCTTGAATCAGAGGAACGTCCCCGGCTTTAAGAAAGCGATCGGATATTTTGCCCAGGCCATCGACAAGGATCCAAACTTCGCCCAGGCCTACTCCGGCTTGGCCGACTCTCACACCCTGCTGGTACTGTATGGCGAGGTCTCGCCAAATATGGCAGAGGCCAAGGCTGCTGCCGAGAAGGCTCTCGAACTTGATGGCTCACTGGCGGAGCCGCATACCTCACTAGCCGCCGTTAGAATCCTCCAGGATTGGGATTGGGCGGGCGCCGAGCAGGAGTTTCAACGGGCAATCGGCCTGAATCCGAACTTCGCCGAGGCCCACCAATGGTACGGTAATCTACTGCTCGGACCCGAAGGCCGCCACGACGAGGCCATTGCCGAATTGCAGCGCGCCCAGGAACTCGATCCCCTTTCCCTGATCATCAATGCAGACACCGGCTTCGCCTATTATCTGGCTGGGCGTTACGATCTGGCTCTACAGACGTATCAGCAAGTCCTCGCCACCAACCCGGATTTCGTGCCCGTTCATTTCTATCTGTCGCAATATTACCGTCAGGCTGGCCAATATGACCTCTGGCTGAAAGAAACTGTCGAGAACGAGCAGCTTTCGGGTGCCTCCAGCCAGGCGCAGACCTTGCAGCAACTTTACCGGCAAGGCGGCTTTCGAGGCGTCATGGAAGAAATGGCTAAACCCGTAACGGCACGCAGGCGCATGGATCAAAGTGACTTGAATCTGGAACCTTGTAGTTCGGCTCAGGCCAACGCGCTGCTTGGCCGGAATCAACGGGCTTTGGATTTCCTGGAGAAGTGCAACCGGCAGGCAGGCATCGCTCTGATCTATGTCAAGGTCGATCCCGTCTGGACCAATCTCCGGACAGAACCACGCTTTCAGGCGTTGCTTCGACATATGAGACTGCAGTAAAATAACTAGCCCAGGAAACCTGCTCTTCGGCGACCGACTTTCTAACCGTCCGGCTTACTAATGGTTAATTGTTCGCGCTGATTGCTACTCGTTACATGATCAATATTCCAAGATCCCTTTGCACCCGCCCTTGGCGGTGAAAGCCTGGAATTTAATCAAAAGGTACTCCTGGGGACACAACTGGGGCCCAGCCGGACGGAAAGAATGTTTGGCATTCAGGACTACACTAACTCTAATTCGCAGGTGAACTTCGGTATGTTTCCCATCCCCATATACTCGCCAGCGGAAACAGGAAATGATTGATATTTGGAGCCCGCAGGTCCAGGCCAGTAACTGCAATACAAATGGCGGTCAATGATCTGAAATTTCGTGTCATACAACGAGGCACGATAGAGCCAGCCTGTCGCTTTGCAATCCAGGTGATAACCACTATTCCAATCGTCATCCTGGATGTTCCATCTGCACCACCCATTAGCATCGGGCGGACTCAGGTAGAATTTCAATGCAGATCCAGCAGCGCCCCCTGCACCTAGTACCACGTAATCCCAGAATGAATCGGCTGGATTTTTCCCTATGGGATAAGCATACCCAGTAACGGCCTTCCCGGACTGGTTGGTCCAGTTCGCCTTGAGGCGCTACAAGCTGACAGCGTTAGTTTTGAATGCTTCCCGGCAGGGCGGGGGAGCGGCGGGCCGCTAGGCACGAAAGGCTTATCATCCAACGATGGGCCATCAGCGGAGTTGGTAGCCAATGTTTCGGTTTCTGACATAGTTTCTCCTTGCTGCTTGAAATACAGATTTGTCGCGGTCCTAAATGCCCACGGCGTTTCTGCGGCCCTGATTGTATACCTCCGGGTCCTGCATAAGATGCGCCTCGTCGTTTGCGCGCTCCCGCGCGAGTGTTATACCGTAAACAGTCCGCTCTCTTAGATTGTTATCCATGGCCGATCGCAGCGAAGCTCCCGTCACTCCCACGTCTCAGGCGTCTAACCTCCTGACGACCAAAGTCGATCCCACCTCGGCGCGCTTTGAGGCCAACATGCGCTTCCTCGCCGACCTCATGTCGCAAGTGCGCAATGAGGGCGAAAAAATCTGTGAAGGCGGCGGCGGCAAGGCCATCGAAAACCAGCACAACAAGAAGCGCCTCACCGCCCGCGAACGCATTGAATTGTTAGTCGACTCCAAAACTTTCTTCGAATTGGGACTCTACGCCGCACACGGCATGTACGAAGAATGGGGAGGAGCGCCCGCAGCGGGAGTTATCACCGGCCTCGCCCGCATTCACACCCGCATGGTGATGATCATCGCCAACGACGCCACCGTGAAGGCGGGCGCGTTTTTCCCCATGACCTCGAAGAAGGTGATTCACGCCCAGAACATCGCCATCGAGAATCGCATCCCCACCATCTATCTCGTGGATTCCGCAGGCGTCTTCCTCCCGCTCCAGGAAGATGTGTTCCCCGACACCGACGACTTCGGCCGCGTCTTCCGCAATAACGCCGTCATGTCCGCCCTCGGCATTCCTCAGACCGCGGCAATCATGGGCATGTGCGTGGCCGGAGGCGGATATCTGCCGGTGATGTGTGATCACGTTCTGATGACCGATGGCAGCGGGTTATTCCTGGCCGGTCCGGCCTTAGTGCAGGCGGCCATCGGACAAAAAATTTCCGCCGAAGAATTAGGCGGGGCGGCCATGCACGCCGCCATCAGCGGCACCGTCGATTTTCGCGAGCCCGACGATCCCGCCTGTCTTGCGCGCATTCGTTCCATCGTTGAAAAGTGGGGATACCGCCGGCAATCCTGCTGGGACCGAAAGAAGCCCGTCGAGCCCGTGCTCGCCGCCGAAGAAATTTACGGCATCTACGATTCTTCGCCCGCCCGCCCTTACGACATGAAAGAGATTCTCGCCCGCGTGCTCGATGGCAGCCGCTTCGACGAGTACAAACCGGAGTACGGTAAGACCCTGATTTGCGGTTACGGACGCATCGGCGGTTTCGCCGTAGGCATTGTCGCCAACCAAAAACTGCACGCCCAGGCCACCAACCACGAAGGCCACAAGCGCACCGAATTCGGCGGCGTGATTTATACCGAATCCGCCGAAAAAGCCGCCCGCTTCATCATGGATTGCAATCAAAATTTAATTCCGCTGATTTTCTTTCACGATGTAAACGGCTTCATGGTAGGCCGCGACGCCGAGTGGAGCGGCATCATCAAGGCTGGTGCGAAGATGGTGAATGCGGTATCGAATTCCGTGGTTCCGAAAATCACAGTGATCGTTGGCGGGTCGTTCGGCGCAGGTCACTACGCCATGTGCGGCAAAGCCTTCGACCCGAGATTTGTGTTCGCGTGGCCCACTGCGCGCTACGCAGTAATGAGCGGAGACGCAGCGGCGGGAACCTTGGTCGAAGTGAAAGTTAAGCAACTCGAGCGCGGCGGCACCAAGCTGAGCGACGAAGATAAAAAGGAATTGTACGAGACGACCAAGCGCACCTACGACGAACAAACAGACCCGCGCTACGGCGCGGCGCGGCTATGGATCGACAAGATCATCGATCCCATTGACACTCGCGACGCGATTACGCAAGCTCTGGAAGCCGCAGCGCTGAACCCCGACGTGCCGGAGTTCAAAGTAGGAGTGCTGCAAACATGATTCACCACGGAGACACGGAGGCACGGAGCAAGCTCCTTCATGAGAGGCTGACGGAACAGGTCATCGGTGCCGCTATCGAGGTACACCGCGAACTTGGCACAGGTCTGATGGAATCTGCCTATGAAGAGTGCTTCTGCCATGAACTTCATCTCCGTCACATCACATTTGAGCGACAAGTGCCGTTGCCGGTGCGATACAAGGGTGTGAGTCTTGACTGCGGATATCGAATCGACTTAGTGATTGAGAATTCCGTGATCTTGGAACTCACGTGCCTTGAGCACATCCTGCCAGTTCACGAAGCCCAACTCCTGACATACTTAAAACTGACTGGCAAGCGCGTTGGACTGATCCTGAATTTCAATGTTTCAGTCCTGACTCGAGGCGGAGTTGTTCGAAAGGTTCTATAGTTCTTGGTTCCTCTGTGCCTCCGTGTCTCCGTGGTGAAATGACATGTCCGATATGGTCAAACTTATCGAATGTCCCCGCGATGCCTGGCAAGGGCTGAAGGGCCAGATTCCGCCTGACATCAAGCGCGCCTATTTGCAGGCCTTGATCAGCGCCGGGTTCAAGCATATCGACGCGGTATCGTTCGTGTCACCAAAAGCCGTACCGCAGATGTCAGACTCCGAAGAAGTTTTGAAAGAACTTGACCCGCCCGACGACGTTGAGATCATTGCTATCGTGGTCAACGAAAAAGGCGCGCAGCGGGCCATCGATACGCAGGCGGTTCACACTCTGGGCTTTCCCTATTCGATTTCCGAAACATTTCTGCGCAAGAACCAAAACCAATCGGCCGAAGACGCGCTCGATGAACTGGAAAAAATCCAGAAAAAAGCGGATGACGCTGCGCTCGACGTCGTGGTCTACATTTCCATGGCCTTCGGCAACCCTTACGGCGATCTGTGGAACGTGGAGGAAGTGATCGAGGCCATCTCGCTGATGGAAGTAGATAACCTGAAAATGATTTCGCTGGCCGATACAGTCGGCATGGCCACCCCGGAGCAAGTCAGCGAACTCGTCGGCGCAGTGATGGCGAAGTATGATTATCTGGAAATCGGAGTCCATCTGCACAGCCGTCCCGACCAAGCCGGGTCAAAGATTCTCGCGGCCTACGATGCCGGCTGCCGCCGTTTCGATTCTGCTTTGGGTGGGCTCGGAGGCTGTCCGTTCGCGCAGGATGCCCTGGTCGGCAACATCGCCACCGAAAAAGTGATTGAAGCTCTAAAGCAGCGTGACGCTGAATTGCCGCCGCTTAAATCGTTAGACGCGTTGCTGCGCGCGACGGCGGAAATCGGAGCAAGATACATGAACTCCATCAACGATGAATACGCTGTCTGAAATATGAACTACCAAACCATTCAACTCGCATACGACTCCGGCATCGCGACTCTAACGCTGAACCGTCCGGACAAACGCAACGCCATCAGCTTCGATCTAATCGACGACCTCCTGCGCGCACTCGACGAGGTAAATAATTCAGAGGCTCTCATTCTCATCGTCACCGGCGCGGGCAAAGCTTTCTGCTCTGGCATGGACCTGGAAAATCTGAAGGTCTTAATCGGACGCTCCCCCGAACAAAATCTCCAAGATTCCGAAACCATGGTCCGGCTCTTCCGCTCGCTGTACGAATTTCCCAAGGTCACAATTGCGGCCGTGAATGGCGCCGCCATCGCGGGCGGTACCGGCCTCGCACTGCTATGCGACTTCACTCTCGCCGTACCCGAATCCAAGTTTGGCTATACCGAAGTTCGCATCGGTTTTGTCCCTGCCATCGTCTCAACTTTCCTGCTGCGCCAGGTCGAAGAGAAGCAAGCCCGCGATCTTCTGCTGACAGGAAGAATTTTCGGAGCCGAAGAAGCGTTCCGCATGGGCCTGCTCAGCGAAATCGTTGCGCCAGAAAATCTGATGACGCGCGCCCGCGAACTAGCCGCGCTGCTCATCGAAAACAGTCCAGCTTCTTTGCGAGCAACCAAGAAATTGCTCACCGACCATGCCCGCGCCGAACTTGACCACCAGATCGAGTCCGCTGTGCGCGAGAATGCCGCCATCCGCACCACCGCCGACTTCCGCGAGGGCATTGCGTCGTTTCTGGAGAAGCGCAAACCCGTGTGGACCGGCAAATGAGGAGCGGGAACTTGAGACGCGCGAGATGACATTGAATCCACAGTCCGTCAATGAAACCCGCCTGCGCGTCCGTTACGCGGAGACCGATCAGATGGGCGTGGTCTACCATTCCAATCACTTCGTCTGGTTCGAAATTGGACGCGTCGAATTGCTTCGCCAGCTTGGCTTTTCCTATCGCGATATGGAAAGCATTGACGGACGCTTCATCGCCGTCGCCGAGGCCAAATGCCGCTATCGCGCCCCGGTACACTATGACGAGGAGATTCTCGTCCGCACACAACTCTTAAATGTTCGCGAATCAGTGGTCCACTTTGGATATGAATTGCGCCGCGCAGACGACAGCACGCTGCTGGCGGAAGGCGAAACAACGCACATCGTCACCGACGCAAGTATGAAAGTCGCCGCGCTCCCGGAAAAATATTTGGCAGCCTTTCGCGCGGCGTTGGGAAAACTCGCGCCGGCTCCTTAGAAACTTCAACTTAGAAACGGAAAACTTATTTGAACGCACTTCACATCAACGGCAACGACCTCACTCTGGAAGCGGTTTCCGAAGTAGCTGTGCAAAACCGACCGGCGCTGCTCTCCCCGGACGCGCGCGAAGCGGTCGGTCGCGCTCGCGCCGTGGTCGACGAAATTGTCACGAATAACAAGTTGGCCTATGCCATCACCACCGGCGTGGGGAAACTCAGCGACGTGCGCATTGTTGGCGATCAGATTCGCGAACTACAAGTCAACCTGGTGCGCTCCCACGCTGTAGGTGTCGGCGATCCGCTCGCCGCCTCCGAGACCCGCGCCATGATGCTTCTGCGCGCCAATTCTCTTGCCAAAGGCTATTCCGGCGTGCGCGCCATAATCATCGACACGCTCTGCGAAATGTTGAACCGCGGTGTCACCCCCTACGTGCCGTCGCAAGGCAGCGTAGGAGCCAGCGGCGACCTCGCTCCCCTCGCGCATCTCGCGCTCTCCCTGATTGGCGAGGGTGAGTGCATTAATTCCGCAGGCGTACGCATCCGCAGCGGTGACGCGCTCAAGCAAGCGCAGATCAAGCCGATTACGCTCGAAGCCAAAGAATCCATCTCTCTGATCAACGGAACGCAAGCCATGCTTGCCGTTGGAACCTTGGCGCTGCTTGCCGCGGAAACACTGGTCGATTCCGCCGACGTGCTCGGCGGCCTCTGTTGTGACGCCCTGAAAGGCACCGATACCGCTTTCGACGAGCGCATTCACAAAGCCCGTCCGCACAGCGGACAGATCAAGACCGCAGCAAACTTGCGCAAAATGCTCGAAGGCAGTCAGATTCGTGAATCGCACCGTGAATGTGGACGCGTGCAGGATGCCTATTCTCTTCGCTGCATTCCGCAAGTGCACGGCGCAGTGCGCGATACGCTGGCGCACTGCCGTGAAGTTTTTGAAATCGAAGCTAACTCCGCCGTTGATAATCCTCTGGTCTTCATCACTAACTCCAGTAATTCCGAGGGCGATGTGATCTCCGGCGGAAATTTCCACGGCGAGCCTCTTGCATTTGCTCTGGATTTTCTCGCCATTGCCCTGAGCGCTCTGGCTGGAATCAGCGAACGCAGAATCGAGCGTCTGGTAAATCCCGCGCTCAGTGAGGGTTTGCCGCCGTTTCTGGCGCAAGGCGCAGGCTTGAATTCCGGCTTCATGATGCCGCAAGTCACCGCCGCAGCCCTGGTCAGCGAAAATAAGGTGCTCGCCCACCCTGCGTCGGTGGATTCGATCACCACCTCGGGCAACAAAGAAGATTACGTTTCTATGGGCATGACTGCGGCGAACAAACTGAAACGCGTCATCGATAACACGCGCAACGTGCTGGCAATTGAAGGCATGGCCGTGGCCCAAGCCATCGACTTCCTGGCTCCGCTAAAGACCTCCAAGCGCGGACAGGCCGCCCACGCAGCCATCCGCTCTGTGTGCCCAACCATGGAGAAAGACCGCGTCATGTACAAAGATTTCGCGTGCATCTCGGAGTTGATCGCCAACGGAACGTTGGCGGAATCGCTTAGGTGACTACTGCGCTCGCGGCAAGTTTAGTCAAACTCCAAAATTTCTTGCTCCACCGGATTACTCCACACCGGCGCGAACGATTGGCGGTGCAGCGGCGTCGGACCGTACTCCAGCAGCGCCGCCAAATGCTGCGGCGTGCTGTAACCCTTGTGCGAAGCCAGTCCGTACTCAGGAAATATCGCATCCCATTCGCACATCATGCGGTCGCGCTCCACTTTCGCCAAAATCGAAGCCGCCGCAATCGACACTGATAGCGCATCTCCGTGAATGATCGCTTTTTGCGGAACCTCGCAATCCAGCCGCATCGCATCGATCAACAAATGATCCGCCGCAGGTCGCAGCCGCATCACCGCCTCATGCATCGCAAGGCGCGACGCCTGGTAGATATTGATCTGGTCGATGCGCGCCGCATCCACCGCCGCAATCGACCACGCAATCGCATGTTCCCGAATGCGCGGAGCCAGCACTTCGCGCCGTTCCGGCAGCAGCAGCTTGGAATCCCGCAGCCCGCGCAGGCGGTAGCCGCGCTCAAGTATCACCGCCGCCGCTACTACCGGTCCAAACAATGAGCCACGCCCTACCTCATCCACTCCCGCAACCATTACCGCCCCCGACGCCCACGCTGTTTTTTCGTAGCGCAGCGTGCAGCGCAGTTTTTTCAGCAAGCGCAATTTCGCGGCGGAGGGAGAGAGAGAAAATTCGGATGCAACTTTAACGCCACTCGCCATAATGAAAATGCTTCCACCATCTTCCCTTGAGCCACGATCTTCCCGCAAGCCGCCAACTCAAAAAACCTGTGCAAATCACCAATCACCAGCCGGCCCATTCATGGCACTTTCGAGCCGTGTGCGCACCGTCAAGTAATGCCGCATGGTAACTATTACTTCGATTACGGACGTACATTGTCCACTCGTACATGTACTGCTATCTTCGCGTCAGATCGCACTTTGTGAGGAGCAGGTTGTGAACCAGGAACCAATCCAGCCGCGACCGGACAGCCCGCCGCCAGCCGGTGCTTCCGCTGACAAGTTGATCCACGTGGCTTTGCCCGTGCGGCTTACACACATGCAAAACGGCGAGCGCAGCGCGCCAGAGTTTTCCTGCACCTATGACATTCATCCACGCGGCGCGCGCCTTCTCAGCTTCCGCAACATAAATGTCGGAGACTTGATCACGGTCGAGCGCGGGCGCCATAAATCCGTTTGCCAGGTTGTTTGGACGGCCGATCCCAATTCCCCGTTGCGCGGCCAGTTTACCGTGGAATGTATGGAAGGAAACAGAATTCCGTGGGAAGACGAGTTACGCCAAACTCAGGAGCAGTATCTGCCCATCGTCGCCGATGGCGCCAGGAAACGGCCTACGATGAATGCTTTCCGGGCCGGCGAGCAAAACCGGCGCCGCGGACCGCGATTCCGGGTGGAAGGCGAAGCTGATTTGCTGGAAATCGGCGGACGAACTGTGGGAGGCCGGGTGAAACAGATTTCAGATTACGGCTGCCTGATCAGCGCCAGCAATCTACTGGTTCCGGGCACTGGCCTGAGGCTCTCACTCAACATTTACGATGTCAGCGTCGCACTGAAAGGCAACGTTAAATACACTGCCGGAGACGGCGCGATGGGCGTGGAGTTTCAAGAGATACGGCAGGGGGACCGGCCGCTGCTCGAGTACGTTATGGAGCAGGTAAAAAAACGACGCAACGACTTCTCCGATCTCGAAGTCGTTACAGAAAATTTGGCAACGGTTGCTGGATAGTCGAGCTTAGCTCGGTCTTTCCACGTCGCGCAGCCGGGCAGCTTTACCACGAAGCCCGCGCAGATAATAAAGTTTGGCGCGGCGAACTTTGGACGAGCGCAGCAGGTCCACTTTGTCGATCACTTTGGAGTGGACGGGGAAAATGCGCTCTACGCCCTGGCCGAAGCTGATTTTGCGCACTGTAAAGCTGGCCTGCGGCCCGTTGTCGCGCTTGATCACGACGCCCTCGAAAGCTTGCAGTCGCTCTTTGTCGCCTTCTTTGATCTTCACATGAACGCGGACGGTGTCGCCTGGATGAAATGCGGGAATGTCGCTACGCTGGGTTTTCGCCAGAAGTTTTTCGATGATTAAGTTCGACATGGTTGATGAGTCCTTCTGAATTCCAAAATTCTGATTCTTAAAATCCGATCTCAAAATCTATTTTTGAAAATCTAGATATCACTTTCCTCGCTCTCGGAAAAGCTCGCCTGACGCCTGATGCCCGCGAGATACTCCTGATCGTCCTTGCTGAGTACCGCGCCTTCCAACAAATCCGGACGATTGCGAAACGTCTTTTCCAGCGCCCGCTGCCGCCGCCACTTACGAATCTCTTCGTGGTTGCCGGACATTAACGCTTCCGGAACCGCAATGCCGCGAAATTCCGCCGGCCGTGTGTAGTGCGGATAATCCAGCAATCCATTCGACCCGCAGGTCGAATCCGCACCGCCCATGCTCTTCACCTTCGCGTCAACTGTAAACGACTCCTGTCGCGTCGACGCTTCGTTTCCCACCGCTCCCGGAAGCAATCGCATCACAGCTTCCACAATCACGGCCGCAGCGATTTCTCCACCACTTAAAACATAATCGCCGATGGAAATTTCCTGATCGGCAAGAAAATCCGCAACTCGCTCGTCCACTCCTTCATAACGACCGCAAATCAAAACCACGCGATCGAGCAAAGCCAGTTGCGCCGCCACTTTCTGCGTAAATCTCCGGCCCTGCGCCGAGAGGAGTATGACTGACTCATTCACGCGCCCGGCGACGCGCTCTTCCCGTGACGCCACCGCCATCGACTCCAAACACTCAAACAACGGCTCCGACTTCAGCACCATCCCTTCGCCGCCGCCGAAAGGCCGGTCATCCACGGTACGATGACGATCACGCGTAAATCCCCGCAGATCGTGGACCTGAATCTTCGCCAGCCCCATTTCCTGAGCCCGGCGCGTGATCCCGTAATCCAGAGGTCCCCGAAAGAAGTCCGGAAAAATCGTGACAATATCGGCCTTCATCGCGAACCTAATCTTTCACCACACCTACAAAACTCTACCCAATGACCCTCAGCGTCCTCTGTGTTTAACGCCTCTTCCGTCCCTCGGCCTGCTCCCGCTTCTCCTCAGCCGTCAGCGGAGCATTCACCTCAAGCAGGCCTTCCGGCAGTTTCATCCGAACCTGCCTGTGCTCGACATCCACGCTGTCGAGATAAGCCTCCGCAAACGGTATCTCTACCCGGCGGCCAGCCTCGCCCACAATCAACAGCGGCGCTTCGCCCGCTCCGAACTCGACATCTTCAACGCGTCCAATCTCGCGCTCGCCATCCAGCACCACACAGCCCACCAGATCGCTGACGTAATTCCAGCCCGCCTGCAACTCCGAGCGCTGGCTCTGCGGCACTTGCAATTCGCATCCCACCAGCGTTTCCGCTTCGGAAATCGAATCTACCCCGCGGAACTTCAGAACCAGCATCCCCTTGTGGGGCCAAAACTCTTCCACTTCCAGTTCTCGCCGCGTCTCTTCTCGCCGCACGTCATTACTATTGCTTCGCGGCAGCGCCAGCAAATTCATCCCAACCGCAAAGCGATCCGGAATGTCGCTGTAAATCTCGCTCGCAACTTCGCCGCGCCTGCCCTGCGTTTTCACCACCCGGGCCAGCGTAATGAAGTCACCACTTGTTTCCGGATTTCGAATGGTGCGGCTCCCTGTTACGGCGTCCGCCGCCTGCCGCTGTCCTGTCCGATCAGTGACGTCAGTCGATAACTTCCAGCGTGTACCGCTTGCGGGCTCGTACTCCCGCAGCGCTGAGCAGGGTACGCAGGGCGCGCACGTTGCGCCCTTGCCGGCCAATAATTTTGCCTACATCCCCTTCGGCCACTTCCAACTCGATCACGTCGTTATCCAGATGATCGACGTAAACTTCCTCGGGAGCGTCGACCATCCACTTGGCAATCTGCTCGACGAGAGCGCGAACATCTCCGCTGGCTTGAGTCATGCTGGCTTGAGTCATGGATGATTACGCGACCGAGGCCGCTGGCGCCGCCGCAGGCTTTGCGTACAGCTTGCCCACTCGTTCCGACATTTGCGCGCCCTTCGAGACCCAGTAGTCCACCCGGTCCCGCTTGAAGTCGATGCTGGTAGGCGTCGTCCGCGGATTATACGTCCCGACAACTTCCACCGGACGCCCATTGCGCGCCCGCGCCTTCTCAATCACCACAATGCGATAAAACGGTTGTTTACGCGCACCCATGCGCGACAGTCGAATCATTAGCACAAATATATATCCTTGTTCCGGAAGCGTCCGGCGAGGTCAAGACAAACACTTATTATGAAGGAGGTTGGAAGGAATGGCAAGGTCTATACAGGCCTCGTCTTAAATGGGCTCAAACACACAACGATGAAACCAACCGTTAAAACGCCAAGCAAGCAGAAAGTGCCTTATCGCGAGAGGTCGACAACCACCGTGCCGTTTTTTATCACAATGACCCGGTCGATGCTGTGTCCGGGCGTTCTGATCACGTCATGGGCGATCGAAGCCGCCTGTGCGTCGGAAAGTTGTCCGCTCGTTCCCTCGCCTAGCTTCACGACAACCGCCTGGGCCTGCCCAGACTTTTGATAGATATTCCCGACGATGCTGCTGGTATTCGTAGTTTTCGGCTCAGCCAAATCGGCGCTCAATTTTGTTCCATCCGGCTTAACGAACCTATAATCGCCACTGCGTACTTTTCCCACCGGAGCACCCTCAACGCGGCTCACCCCAGGAAGTTCTCCCGCTTGCGCCTTGCTATTCAAAAGAGCGCCAGTCTCAATCTCACTCGGCGTTGCCTTTGGATTGTTGTTCAAATACGGTTGCTGCTGGACGGGGGCGTTAGATTCCGGATTCGCCCCCCTGTCGCTTGACAGCCCAGATCGTCGGGCCCGGGAAGGTAAGGCTTCTGGCTCGGGAGATTCCGGCCCCATGAGCGGTCCCATTGGCAAATTCGACATGACTCCGGCTAGACCGATGGACACAAAGGTTTCGAAGTCCAAGTTCTCTTCGGCCATTTTGTTAACGGCTTTCTGCTTCTCCGCCCATAGTCTTGGGACAGTACTGCGGCTCATCCTGCTTGGAAAAACACGCCCTCCGGGGCCCACGTAACCCTGGACAATCGCATTGGAGGAAGCAGCATCCAGATTGTCGCTGATGTCCCAGAGGCTGATGTCGATCGCTGTGCCGTCTTGGTATGAGACTTTGAGCAGTTCGGAAAGCGATCCCGGCTTGCTGGGCTTGTAGCTGAGGTCATAGGCTGCAGTTTTGAAGTTATCGACACTTCGCTCGAAAGGAAGCCTGGCGATCGCCGGGTTTAGCGGTGCCATTTTCCGCGGATCCAAGTAATCAAGGCTCTGAAAATGCCCCGACGTCAGGCTTACGGCAATACCGTACTGTGTCATGAGCTGAAGAAACGTCTCGGAGAGTTTCTGATTTGAGTCCGCTAACCTCAAGTAAAAATGATAGAGGTAGTTCCCGAAGGGCCCTTGCCGTGCTTGCAGCGCTAGAGCCCAAACCTTTACCCAATCGTTAGCTATTGCGATTTCGAGGTATCCCTGAAGAACTTCGTCATTAGCATCGCCATATTTCGGGGGGAAGGTAAAATAATGGCTCTCGCGCTTGTCCAATTCCTCGATGGTGGCTTGCACCAAGCCAGCCCAGCCTTCCGTCCCCGTTTTGTAGGCGTCGTCAGGCGAGCGTTGGATTCGTGTACTCCGAACTCCGCTTGCTGCACGAATGTTCAGCGCCCGCGGGAGCGCCCCGACTCCTTTCTCAGCTTTTTGTGCCCCAGACTCGCCCGTCTGTTGCGCAACGTGCGCCAGTTCGTGGGCAAGTAAGAGTTTCCTTCATAAGACGCAAAGTCGTTCCGCCGAAAAACTATGTCGCTGCCCGCCGTGAAGGCCTTCGCATGAATGGTCTCAGCTGCAGTCTTCGCTTGTGGGCCGGTATGCACTCGAACGTGCTTGAGGTCCAATCCGAACCTAGGCTCCATGAATCCGCGCGTGGCCGCATCCAGCGGTTGGCCCGGAGAGCGGAGAACCTCGTGGACGCTACCTGGTGCTTCAAAGGCTGCCTCCGGAACGGATTGCCGCGCGAGATAACTGATGTCAGGCACCTCTTTGCGCCGCACATTCGTGCCAATGGCGCCTGCAGCTTTCGGCTCAGCGCCCGTCGGCTCAGGCATGCGCATCACCTGCTCGGCAACACGGTCGGCTTCCAGTTCGTAGGAATCTTCGGGGGAGTTGATCGAAAGTTTGGCCTGCAAGCCCAACTGCGGTCCAGGGAGCGTCGTTGGCGCGGAGGCTTCGCGCAGCATGCGCAAGACAGCCTGATTTCCGATCGTTCGCTGCAACTGGAGGACGGGATGTGTTCGGCTGTTCGTTTCGGCCGCGGAATGCGCGGGAAAAGCATCAAGGGAATTCTGTGCGGACCGCTTGCGCGAAAGATAGTGCATTCGCATTGCCTCTTGGTTCGCCCTCATACATCAGCGTAGAGCCGCAGTCTGGAAGACTGCGTACACGGGTTATGCCTGATGGACAAGAAAGAACTCCCGAGATTGTACACCCGTTATCGGGCGCGGAAGGACTCCTTATCTTTATTTGGGTTTGACGCCGGCTGCGACACATACGATCAACGGCCCCTACGGACAAAACGAAATGAACAGGCGGTAGGCCTAATACGAATCCCTCAGGCCTTGCCGAGTCGGCATCGTTTCCCGCCCTACTAGACTCAAGTGACTGGAGGCTAAATCTTGCAGTCGGGCCGTAATGGGACGATCATCGGGAGCTAGCTGCCAGAAGCTTGTCACCCACGGATTCGTGCGGTTTTAGCTTAGCCTCTAGAAAAACGAAATCCCGGGCCATATCGGCCCGGGCGTTAACCCGTCAAGTTCCGAAATATTTATCGGCGACTGCGAGACTGAAATCTAGGTTACTTTGATCCCTGCCTCCGCATCTTTCCCCGCCCTGCTAAACTCAAATACTTCGGAGGTAAGAATTTGCAGGCAGTCTACATTCTCTCCGCAGTCCGCACGCCGATTGGAAAGTTTGGCGGATCGCTGGCGTCACTCACGGCCGCCGATATGGGCACAGTCGCCGCCAAAGCCGCAATCGAGCGTGCTGGAGTCCAGCCCGAGCAGGTTGAAGAAGCTATCTTCGGCAGCGCTCGCCAAGCGGGCGGTGGGCCGAATCCGGCGCGGCAGATTTCCATCCGCAGCGGCGTTCCGCAGGAAGTGCCGGCGTTTACCGTAAACAAGGCTTGCGCCTCCGGCATGAAATCGATCGCGCTGGCGTATCAGTCAATCCTGCTCGGCGACTCCAGTTGCGTTCTTGCGGGTGGCGCGGAATCCATGTCGCGCATTCCTTATTATCTCGAAGCCCGCTGGGGATACCGGCTCGGCAATCAGGATTTAGTCGACGGCATGTATCGCGACGGATTCTTTTGTCCTCTGGCGAAAATGCTGATGGGCGAGACCGCCGAAGTGCTGGTCGATCACTATAAGATCTCGCGCGAGGAACAAGACGAATTCGCTTTAACATCGCAAACCCGCGCCGCCCGCGCTATTGCGGCTGGACGATTCAACGAAGAACTCGTACCTGTCACCATCGAAGGCAAGAAAGGGGCCACTACCTTTAGCCGCGACGAACATCCATTCGCCGACGCCAGCATGGAAAAGCTGAGCAAGCTCGCTCCCGTGTTTTCGAAAACCGGAACCATTACAGCAGGCAATTCTTCGGGCATTACGGATGGCGCGGCCGCCGTGGTTTTAGCCAATGAACACTTCGTCAAGAAAAACAATTTGAAGCCGCTGGCGCGAATCTCGGCGGTCACGTCGGCGGGAGTAAATCCCCGCGAAATGGGCATCGGCCCCGTTCCGGCCATGCGCAAGCTCGAAGACAAACACAATCTTCGGCTTCACGAATTTGGCTTGATCGAACTTAACGAAGCCTTCGCCGCCCAGGTGCTCGCCTGCGACCGCGAATTGAATTTCAGTCGCGACCGGCTCAACGTGAATGGCGGAGCCATCGCGCTCGGCCACCCCATCGGCTGCACCGGAACGCGAATCGTGGTCACGCTGGTACACGAAATGCTGAAGCGCAACACCCGTCGCGGCGTAGCCACACTCTGCATTAGCGGCGGCATGGGAATGGCTTTGGCTCTTGAAAACGCGGCTTAATCCGCTACCGTCTGCTATCATTCCATCGCTACATCGCTTTCAATTTTGGTTTCGATTTCAGGGCACAGTTGCGCCGAATCTCTCCGGCGCGAATCTACCAAGGAGACTTACATGCTTCGAGTCGTCACTCGCATTTCTTGTTTTTTCGCGCTGCTGTTAGCTGCCAGTTTCGCGCTGGCGCAAGTGGATTTCTCAGCCGAAGTTGTCGATCTGCAAAAGCCAGCTTCACCCGTGACCGCCAAGATGTACTTTGCCAAGGATAAGATTCGCATCGAATCGCAGGGAGGCCCGCACGGCGGCGGCGCAATCATCGTAAACTTCGGTGCCCAGACCACAATCGTATTGATGGCGCAGCAGCACATGTACATGGAGATGCCGGCGCAAACCCAAGGCCAGCGCATGGGATACGTCAATGCCTTCTTCCGCGCCGGCGATGTTGAAAATGCCTGTGGCGACTGGCAAAAGATGACAACCAACAAGGGCGCCAGCTGCCATAAAGTTGGCGGCGAAACCGTCAGCGGTCGCGATACCGTTAAGTATGAGACAACCAGCGCCAGCGGCGAAGTCAGCTATTTCTGGCTCGACCCCAAGCTGCGTTTTCCCGTGAAATGGCAGGGCAAAAGCAGCGACGGAGAACTGCGCCACATTCAGGAAGGCCCTCTGGCGGCGAGCCTTTTCGAAGTGCCCGCCGGTTTTACCAAGATGGATATGGGCGGGATGATGATGCAGCAGCCGCACTAATTTCGCTCACATGGCTAATGCGGCCGCGTTGACTCACCTAAAACGCGGTCATTATACTTTTTACAGAGGCCGTCCTCCCGGAGAACACATGCCCCTTTCCGCGGTAATCGTGGACGATGAGCAACTCGCCCGCGACGAACTCGCCTACCTTCTGAAAAGCGCCGACGATGTGAAGGTCGTTGCGCAGGGCAAGAATGGGCTTGAGGCCGTCAACCTTATTAAAGAACTCAATCCCGATCTGGTTTTTCTGGACGTCCAAATGCCCGGACTTGACGGCTTTGGCGTCATCAAGAAACTTATCGACAAGAAAATTGCCGTGCCCAAGATTGTTTTTGCCACTGCTTTCGACCAGTACGCGGTAAAGGCTTTTGAGGTCAACGCGGTGGATTATCTGCTCAAGCCCTTCGATAAGAAGAGAGTCTCCCAGGCTCTGCAAAGAGCGCGCCTTCAGCAGGACGCCGAAGGATTGCCAGCGGAAAAAATCGATAGCTTGATGCGGATGCTGCAAGCCCCCAAAACTCAAAGTTCAAAGATTTTGCTGAAAGCGTTGGGACGAATGTTCCTGGTGGATCAGAAGGAAATCTGCTATGCCTCGATCGCAGATGGAGTGATAACGGTAGTCACCGCGGGTGCGTCCGGGATGGAGGGCCATTCTAACTGCCGGACTTTGGAAGAACTACTTTCCAGCCTGGACCCAGGATTGTTCTGGCGCGCTCACCGGTCGTACCTGGTGAACATCAATCGCATTCGCGAAGTCGTACCTTGGTTCAAGAGTTCTTACCAGCTGCGCATGGACGATAAGAAGCAGAGCGAGATTCCAGTCAGCCGCGCTCAAACCAAGCGCCTGCGGGAACTTTTCGGGCTCTAAATTTGTTGTTTCGGGACGAATCTTTCTCCGGTCGAAATCCTCGAGGCCACCCCTCAACACCCTCGGATACGGGACTTTGTTTAACTTCGACTCTGCGGCGCATTCGACTCGTTCCACTAAAGCGTGCAAATCTTTAATCAGCGTACCAGTATACAAGTGCATCTCACTTCTGCTCGACCTCGAATCGGCCAGATCGGTCGCGCACGTTTGCGAAAACCAGGTTTAAACTTCGCATCAGCCCCTGGATTGATTGTTAGACAGCGATAGCTTCCAGCCCCGTCCGGTCGCGAATCACCAGCGTCGCCCCTTCCAACCGGATTAATCTTTTCTTCTTTAAATTACTTAGCAATCTCGTAACCGTCTCCCGCGACGAACCAATCCTTTGGGCCATCTCTTCATGGGTCATGGCGGCTCGCACCCGCTGTTCGGTCGATTCCTCGCTTCCCAGCGGAGCGCACGATAGCAGCAGCCTCGCAAGTTTTCCCGAAGACGAACGGGCCAGCACCAGATCGTGAATATCCCGGTAGGCACTCTGAAACTCGCGGCTCAATGATTGCGCCGCGTGTACTCCCACTTCGCTTTCGTTTTGCAGAAGGGATAACAGATCCTGCCGGCGTATAAAATTCAACTGGCACGGCGAACAGGTCTCCGCCGTCATTTCATAGTTTGTGCCGGAGATGACGGCGCTCAACCCCAACACCTCTCCCGCCTCGGCCTGCTTCAGGATCAGCACTTTGCCTTCTTTCGAGGTCGTCGATAGTTTGACTTTGCCCGAGCAAACGACATAGACCCCGCGCGGGCTTTGCCCCTCGACAAACAGCACGGCTCCAGACGGCATCACGCTGTGGTAGCTCGCGCCGTCCACTGGCCTCAACACCGCAGGCGAAAATCTACAGAAAAAGCCTTCACGGCTGGCCTTACAACCCAGGCAACTTTCGATAACATCCAGACCGTACGGAGCTCTCATACTTGCCTCCTTCGTTAAACTACGCGGCTCTGCCACTTCCCAGCTTCCGTCCTGCCGCAACCGGCTCGGTTCCTCCGACCGCGACAGCAAAGACAGGGCTTGCGCTCGCGTATCCTGACAGGAACTGCGGGTTGCCGAAATCACTTCCCATGCCGCCGTGGTATCAGCACTGTGTTCCCAGTCCATCTGGCAGGCGAACAAATATAGGGGATCGATTTCGGGTTTATCCTTCGGTAGACCTAAATCGAGCTCCTGCTCCGGTGCCGCAGCCGCGGCCCTTTTGTGAGGAACTGAAGAGGTCCAATTTTCCTCGGTGAAGGGCCGGGCGCGCCAAACCTCGTTTGGCAAGGCCGCGCTAGTCTTCAATCGACTGCTGGAACGCTCAGAAAGCAAGCGAACTAAATTGTTTGGCGGAAGGTTCCTGGCTACTAACAAGGTACACGCCCCATGCGAGTCCTTTGTCGACGAGACCGCGGCTCGTCCGTCCGCCTTCGGGCCGATCAAAAAATTTTAATTTTCCCGATTAGGAAGCTGTCTTAGCACTTCGCGTTCCAGAACGACGCAGCCACGAAGAATCTCTAAACTATTGAAAAAACAATAGCCTTCGAAGAGGAATTTCTTTCGATTGTCTCTGCGCTGCCGACCTGTCGGCAAGCTGTGGATAAATCGGCACCGCGATTCACTTGCTCCTTAGCCGACACTCGAATAGTTAGCTTGAGTAATCCTTACGAGTAATTCCCAGCCGTTTCATCTTTGATTGCAGTGTGGTGCGCTTGACCCCGAGGCGGCGAGCAGCCCCGTTCGTTCCCGACATCTTTCCGCCAGCCTCCCGCAAAATCCTAATGATGTGATCCCTCTCTGTACTGTCCAGCGAGGTGTCCACTGCGGCATGGTCGGCTGCAGTAAGCTCTGTCAGCGGAGCCTGCAAGGCCGTTCCTTCGGTCAGAATGACGGATCGCTCGATGAAATTCTCCAGTTCCCTCACATTGCCTAACCAATTCCAATGGATCAGTGCGTTCATGGTCTCGGTGGGAATTGTCTCGATCACCCGGTCCATCCTGGCCGCGAATTTCCCAACGAAATGCCGTATAAGAGCCGGAATATCCTCGCGCCTCTCCCGTAAGGGCGGGACGCGGATCGGGAACACGTTCAAGCGGTAGAACAAATCGCTACGAAATTCTTTCTCGGCCACACTCCGAGCTAAATCCCGATTCGTAGCCGCAATCAGGCGCAGGTCTACTTTGATCGTACGGTTTCCCCCAAGCCTTTCGAATTCTTGATCCTGCAAGACCCGGAGCAGCTTGGGTTGCAGCTCCGGCGCGATTTCGCCAACCTCATCCAGGAAGAGCGTACCTTTGTCCGCCAGTTCCAGGCGTCCCACCTTTTGACGAACCGCACCAGTAAACGCACCTTTCTCATGACCGAACAATTCGCTTTCCAGCAAGCCGGTGGGGATGGCAGCGCAGTTCAAGGTAATGAAGTTCCGGTCCTTGCGCTTGCTGCTCCTGTGAATCGCGCGTGCGATTATACCCTTGCCGGTTCCAGTTTCTCCCAGCAGCAGAACGGTGGCATCGCTGTCCGCGACCACTGTGACCTGACCCAGCACGTTCGTAAGGGCTGCACTTTCGCCGATGATTCCTTCGATATGGGGCCGCGATCGGCTTTGACCCTGGAGATTTTCCTTTTCCTTTCCGAATTTGCTCTTAAGCAGCTCGATCTCGCGCGCTATTCTGGAATTCTCAATAGCGATTGCGAGTTGCGCGGCCACATGGTCCAATAATGCCAGGTCGTCGGTATGGAATGCTTCTGCCCGCGTGCTGCCCAGCACAAGAACACCCAATGGTCCTTTGGGGCGGATCAGCGGCACACAACATAATGACTGCAGCCCCTCGGTTAGGAAGTGTTTAGCGGCCTTGGAGTCGAGTCCCCTCATCTCATCTTTACTGAATATGAGTGGAGTACGCTGCTTTAAGGCTTTGCCCCCGGGATCCTTGGGCGCGCTGATTTCGAAACCATGAGCTCGTCCGAGAGGAAAGTCGATGGCCTGCCGGACTAGCTCTCCGCTCTTTTCGTCGCGCAATGAAAGCGCGGCATATTCTTGTCGCAAAACCCGCCGCAGGTAGGCGGAAACCTTAGGAAAGACCTCACGCACATCCCATTTTTCCGCCAGAAGCCGTCCGATTTCGGTCATTACCTGGCCACGTTTTTTTTCCGCCTGAAGCTTTTCGGAGACACTTCGGAATGACTCTTCGATTTTTTTTTGCTCGGTGATCTCAACCGCAACCACTCCAATCTGGGCTACCTGTCCGGAAGAATCTCGGATGGGAACGTAGTGCTCAAGCCAGTGTCCAGCCTCGGTTCTGCTGGGCAGCAGCGCACTAATTTCCCGATTCAGAACGGCTTGCCCTGTCCTTAAAACGGCCGCCAACTGGGGGCCAATCAATTCCGCGAAATCGCCCAATACCTGTCGCACACTTTTTCCCAGATGCGCCTGAACGGGCACGCCATTCATCTCCGCCATTGTGTTGTTGATTGCGACATAGCGAAAGTCCGTATCCAGAATGCAAAGACCCACTCCAGCTGAATTGGATACAGCCCGCAACAACTCCTCCCATTCCTCCAGCGATACAGGAACAGCCAACCAAGCCGCATTGCCTATCGTTTTGCTCGCGGCACGAGAGGTCATCTCAGACCTTCGCAACGCGAGGCGTTGGTTATTCGCTGGCTAACGGCCCGGCAAGGAAAGCTATGGACTTTTGGACAAATGAAGAGAGGTTGCAACTGCGTCAAGAACTCTGGAAGATTGTTGCGATCACACTGAAGATACGGGAATAGCGCGGACATGCGCAGCGTACAGTGCTGCGCGGCCAACTCGACTTTCATCGAATCCAAGGGGAACATCAAAAGCTCCGTAGCTCTACCCCCTCGTGAAGAGCCACCGTACCCGCCCGCAAAGTTTGTTTGGTCGCATTATAAGCACAACTAGAGTCAAGAAATCACTTAATCTTTCCGAAGTTCGTTTTTCGTAACGGCTGCCAGGAATCCGAGGTCAGTGCTCGGTTTCGCGAACACAGGCTCCCGTTGCTCCGAAGATATCGGCTAAGACTAAAATGAATCATGGCAAGAGGCTGGGAAAGCAAATCCGTCGAGACGCAGCAGGAAGATGCGGCTGTCGGGAATTCTCCTCAGAAGCCGCGACTAACAAGGCAAGAAGCAGCTCGGATTCGCGAGAAAGAAAGCCTTCGCCTCTCGCTGCGCAACATCGAAGCCCAGCTTGGGCACTCTAAAAACCTCCAGCATCGCGAGATGCTTGAATGTGCCAGAGCCGATTTGCAACGCAAAATTGACGAACTCACTCAATAGGCTCAGCCACCCTGTGGTCTGCCCCATCGCACCGCAAATCTGTCGCCCATAACAATCAACAAAAATTTCACGCATCAAAAAACTCATTCCTGTCGGTTCGTCTCGCGTCTGGCCACGGAACCCTTCTACACCTGTGACGTATAATGAAAACTTCCATGAAAGCCTACGTTTACGTTTCACTCAAGAAGACTGTCCTCGATCCCCAAGGCAAGACCATCCATGGCGCACTGAAGAAGATGGGCTACAAAAGCCTGGAAGAGGTTCGCCAGGGAAAATACTTCGAGCTTACCCTCGATGGCGGCCTGAGCCGCGAACAGGCGCAGACCGAGGTCGAGCGCATCGCCCGCGAAGTGCTTACCAATCCGGTGATTGAAGAGTTTCGCTGCTCCCTCGCAGACTGAATTCCTGGAGTTTCCTACATGTGTGGCATCGTCGGTTACGTCGGCAAAAAAGAAGTGGTTCCCATCATTATTGATGGTCTGCGGAAGCTGGAGTACCGCGGTTACGATTCAGCCGGCATCGCCGTCGCCGGCAACGGAGACCAACTTCAACTCCGCCGCGCCGAAGGCAAGCTGCGCAACCTTGAAGAAGCCATCCGCCTCAAACCTCTTCACGGCAGCTATGGCATCGGCCACACCCGCTGGGCCACTCACGGACGCCCCACCGAGGAAAATGCCCATCCTCATGGCGATTGCACCGGCAAAATCGTCGTCGTACACAACGGCATCGTCGAGAACTATCTCAGCCTGAAGAAAAAACTCATCGAAGAAGGCCACAAGTTCTCAACCGAAACCGATACCGAAGTCATCGCGCACCTCATCGAAAAGCATCTTTTCAAAACCGGCAACGGACGCCATCCCCGTCTGGAAGATGCGGTTCGCCGCACCGTCAAAGAACTCACCGGAGTCTTCGCGCTCGCCGTCATCTCCG
Source organism: uncultured Acidobacteriaceae bacterium (assembly GCA_963818235.1). Taxonomy (GTDB): domain Bacteria; phylum Acidobacteriota; class Terriglobia; order Terriglobales; family Acidobacteriaceae; genus Sulfotelmatobacter. Next base: position 1,523,697 of record CAWFRI010000001.1, on the reverse strand, counting down.
TCGATGAACCCAACAAAATTGTCGCCGCACGCAATGGCCCACCGCTGGTAATCGGCTTGGGCAACGACGAATACTTCGTCGCTTCCGACGTTCCCGCCATCCTCTACCACACTCGCGACATTTTTTTCCTCGCCGATGGCGACCTCGCCATCGTCACTCCCTCCGGCGTCGAACTCACCGATTTCGACGGCCGCCCCATTCAGCGCCAGGTGCAGCACGTCACCTGGGACCCCATCATGGCGGAAAAGGGCGGCTTCAAGCACTTCATGCTCAAGGAAATCTACGAGCAGCCGCGCGCTGTCCGCGATACCACCTTAGGCCGCATCTCGCTCGACACCGGCCACATCTTCCTCGACGAAATGCAAATCAGCGAAGCCGAATTTCGCTCCGCCAAAAAAATCAACATCGTGGCCTGCGGCACCAGTTGGCATGCCGGACAAGCCGGCAAGTTCATGATCGAGTCTCTCGCCCGCGTTCCCGTCGAAGTCGACTACGCTAGCGAGTGGCGCTACCGCAACCCCATCGTCGATCCCGAAACCATCACTCTGGTCATCTCCCAATCCGGAGAAACCGCCGACACCATCGCCGCCCAGCGCGAAGCCAAAGCCAAAGGCTCCCACACGCTGGCCATCTGCAACGTCGTCGGCTCCATGATCACACGCGAAGCCGCCGGAACCATCTACACTCACGCCGGCCCCGAGATCGGAGTCGCCTCCACCAAAGCCTTCACCTGCCAACTGGTCGCGCTTTATCTTTTCGCTCTTTATTTAGCTGAAGTTCGCGGCGCCATGACCTCCGAACAAATCCGCACCGCCGCCGAGGAACTTACGCTCATCCCCGGCAAACTCGAAACCATCTTCACCCACGACGAAGCCTGCGAAGACCTCGCCAAACGCTTCCAGCGCTCTCACGATTTTCTCTTTCTCGGACGCGGCATTCACTACCCCATCGCCCTCGAAGGCGCGCTCAAGCTGAAGGAAATCTCCTACATCCACGCCGAAGGCTATCCCGCGGGCGAGATGAAACATGGCCCCAACGCCCTGATCGACGAAAATCTTCCTGTAGTTATCCTCGCCACCCGCGTCGCGAACAATCCCGAGTCCATGCTGCGCTACGAAAAGACGATGTCCAATCTGAAAGAAGTAAAAGCGCGCTCCGGAGTCGTCATCGCGCTCGCCACCGAAGGCGACGAAGAAATCAAAGAATCCGCCGACCACGTCCTCTACGTCCCCGCCGCCCCCGAAGAACTCTCCCCCATTCTCGAAATCGTCCCCCTACAGTTGCTGGCATATCACATAGCCGTCCGCCGCGGTTGTGACGTGGATCAACCGCGCAATCTGGCGAAATCAGTCACCGTCGAGTAACGAGACCAGCCCCCGATCCCCTGTCATCCAGAGACCCGCGCCCTTTGCGGGTCGAAGGATCCCTATACCCACGGTTCGCTAAGCAGCAGATGCACATGCTCCGGCATGACCACATACTCGTAAACCTGAAGCCTAAAACTGCCCCGCACCCGCTCCAAGGCTGCCTCGAATATTCGCCGGCTTTCGTCGTCGGTAAGTAAACTGAGCCTGCCCTGAGCGACTGGGCGCAGCGAAGGAGTCGAATGGAGCGATGGTAATAGCAGAAAGTGACGAAATGACTCTACCCGCTGTGCTGAAATCGCGTGAGCCCCCATGGCATGAGGACACTCTAGCTCCTTCGCCGGACTAGGTCGGTGACATCTGAACATCCCCACTCAAGCCAAACCCGGCTCGAGCGGGCCACCTGCCGCGATCTGCACTTGGGAATCCCACCCTTCAAAGCACGAAGGGTGGGCCACCCGCCATTCTCCGAGCGTCCGTCCGCTCGCTTGCGCCGCCTCCTCCAGCCGCGCGTACTCTTCCTCGCTCACTTTGAAACCGATGGATTTCGTGCGCAGCGGCGGCTTCACCATGTCCCGGCTTCCTCTCTCGCCATCCCAGCCGAGACTAGCAGCCACGCTTAAGAATCAACAAGTTCGCCTGCGCTAACTTCAGGTTGCCCGACAGCAACCGGCTCGGCGGGATTTCTCCCTTAGCCGCTTTGCTTTCTTCAAGTTCGCCTGCGTTAACCGGAAGTTGCTCTGCAGCACCCATTCGGGGGTGACGTGTCACCCCTCCAGCCGCTGCCGACAGGCAGCGCAGCTTTTGACTTTCCCCCCAGCATCCCAACCTAGCCTTGGGAACTGGCCGGAGGGGAATCACGTACCCTAGGGTAGATGCGGCCACGAAGATCATTACGCTTCGGCGTCTTCCTGCTCTCGGGATACTTGGCGCTTTCATTCATAGCCGGAGTCTTCGTAGCCGAAGGAACCCTCCACCCCGGTAGGCGCTCCCTCTCTAGCAGAGACGAGACGCTAGCCCAAGAGATGGCTCGTAAGCATGACTCTGAGTTGGTCGATGTCACCATTCTGGCCAGTGACGGAGCAACCTTAAGTGCCTGGACCATCCGGCCCCGGAACGGCAACCGGAAGGCGGTAATCCTGCTACACGGTCTCGGTGACAACCGCCTGGGCATGATCGGCTATGCGGAACTGCTCCTAGGTCATGGCTTCAGCGTCCTTTTGCCCGACGCCCGAGCGCATGGGACGAGCGGCGGTCAACTCGCCACTTACGGTCTGCTGGAATCGGACGACATTCGCCGCTGGTTTGACTGGCTCCAACAGAACCAACATCCAGGCTGCATCTTCGGATTTGCGGAGTCTATGGGAGCGGCCCAGCTCCTCCAATCGCTGCAAACTGAGCCGCACTTTTGTGCTGTTGCTGCGGAATCTCCCTTTTCAACTTTCCGGGAGATTGCCTATGACCGGGTCGGCCAGTTCTTTCACACGGGGCCATGGGTCGGGCGGACAGTCTTACGCCCTGTTGTTGAGTTTGCTTTTGGTTACGCCAGATGGAAGTACAAGCTGAACTTCGAGCAGGTTTCCCCGGAAGGCGCTCTTGTCGGAACTAGAGTGCCAGTGTTGCTGATCCATGGGGAGAACGATAGCAACATCCCAGTGCGACACTCACGAAGGATCTTAGCCCACGATCCAGTTGTCACGTTGTGGGAAGTACCGAACGCGGATCATTGTGGCGCTGCCAGTGCCGCGCCCCAGGAGTTCGAACAGCGACTTATCCGCTGGTTTGATGACCACTCACGCACGGCTATCATAGGTAGAGGCCGAAGCCGAATAACCATAGAGTACCAAGCATCTCTTCTGAGGGTGCCTCACTGCCAGAAAGCGGGATGCGCGTTTCCCAGATACCCGCCCTGAGGAGCTTTAACGATGGTAGTTTTTTCGCCGCGTTTATCTTTTCAGCCGTGCTGCCATCCGAAGCGACAAGGCGGAGCACACCGGCCTTTTCCTTGGAGTCGAGGAAAAAAACCAGAGCCTCGGCGGTGGGCGTCACGTCTGTCATTCCAGCTGCATCTCTATGAGTGACTTCGGTCTGACGATAGCGCCTGTATCCCCAAACATCACGTTTGCTGATGCTCTCCCAATCGTGAACCCCATTCAACATCTGGGCGTTATTGGTAGATGCCAGTGTTGCAGCCGTGGTTTGAAGATCGTCCGGGTTGTTCGCGATCAAGAGGTAGGAATGAGCAACCTGAGTCGCATAGAATACCTGCCCCGCTGGCTGCCCCTCCGTGGGTTTGGTTGCCCACTTCCATGTTGACGCCCCAGCCGACGAGATCGATGCAGACTTACTTGCAAGGCTGTCGATATCGAAAGCTCTCCGGCCCCGAAAGACGACAATGTAACAGGACCGCGAACGTACTCCACCGAGTCCCGCAGGTGGATGGAAGTCCTTGGCACCGACCAGAACAGCCTCGGCATCACTAAATATCTCGGCAGATACCTGTTTTCCCAGCGGATCGAGAGCTCCTAGTAAATCCGCAAAAGGAACGCGGAGAGTGTTAGCACTTTGCTCGGATAGCCTCTTATAACCACCGGAGCCTGCCAGCAGGTCGGCCTTCGCGTAAAACACGGTCTCGAATTGGGCGAAGAGTGCTGAGGCAACCTGCGATTGATTTGCTTTAGCCACACCCCGAGTGCATCCTGAAAGACAAACCGCCAACAAGATCGGTACTCTGAACATCCAGCCTGCGGTTCTCATGGTCTCCCCTCCGAAACAAATTCCCCTTCTATTGGACCGGTGTATTCCAGCCAAAGGATCCAGGAGGGGACGAAGGACTGAAGCCACCTGCAGAGCCGAGTTCGTGCGCCGCGCTGTTGCTATTAGGCCCGAAAGCAGGACTATATGGAATCGTATCGTCCGGCCAGCCCTCCGCCTCGTCTATGAGATCGTCCACACCGTTGCAGTTGTCAGACGAGAGACCACTATCCCACCAGGTTGTGGACGAAACATTGTCAACCCCGTTGTTTATGTTCGGGTTCACCCACACATTCAGATTTTGGTTATTTCCAGTGGGAGGCCAGGGTCCACCCGAGATGATGTACTGCGTCCCACTTGTGCCTTGCACGTACCAGAATGAGTGTGTAGCCCGGAACATCTTCGCCGTCGGATCATCCACCGGCCTATATTTGAGCTGGGCAAAGCATTGCGGAGGGCAGAGACCGAATGGATCGTTGAGAGTTGCTGGGTTGTTTCTCACATAGGTGTAAAAGTCAAAGTGGCTCCCATAGAAGCCCAATGGGTCCTTGCTGATGAACCTGCCGCTGCTCGGGTCAAAGTAGCGAGCGCGGTAGAAATACAGGTTGGTTTCCGGGTCAAACTCGCGCCCCGTGTACTGAAAGTAGTTCCGAACTGTTCCGGTTGAGGCGGTAAGATTTCCAAAGGAATCGTAGGTGTACGTGTTCGCCAACGCTCCCGCAGAACTGCTCAGCGACGTGATGGACCCCAGAGCGTCCGCTTCGTAGTAGTCCGTCGTGCTGCCTCGCAGCTCTGCCAGCGGCTCATCGATCTTCCGCGTTTGCGCGTAGCTGGCGACTTCGCTGCCTGACCCGTTAACAGTCTCGATCAGATTCGCGCGGTCGTACACGAAGATGCTCGTGGCGTTCGGCGATTGTTTGTAGATTCTTCTGCCGAAGGGATCGTATTTGAAGGTCGTTGTTCCCCCGTTTGTGCCCGACACCACCGCTTGTGTCAGTCGATTCTCAAAGTCCCACGTGTAGCTGCGTCCTTGGGCGTCGGAGAGGGTATTGCCGTTTGCGTCATACGTATAGCTGCCCAATGAATTGAAGGTCAGCTCGTTCGACACATTGTAGCTATAAGTCGGCACACCGGATGAACTTAGCCTATTCCCAACAAAGTCATAGCTGTAGCTCTCCGTGGTACTCGCACCTTGGGTTACTTGCGTCAGCTCGTAAAGCGGGTCGTAGGTGTAGTTCGACGTGGTGGCGTTGAGGTAATTCGTCTTGACCGTGCGGTTGCCGGCGGGGTCGTAAGTATAGCTCGCGCCGTCCAATGTATTCACTCCCGTCTGATGCAGCACCGAGAGCAGATGTGACAGCCCGTCGTAGCCGTAATTCGTGTTCACCCCGTTCGGTCGCGTTAACTGCGTGCGGCGGCTCAGCGCATCGTAGCTAAAGCCGAACGACCCCGCCCACGAGTTGGCCAGCCCATTCAGCCGGTTCAAAGTGTCGTAGCCATAGGTGCTGATGCTGCCATCGGGCGCGGTGAGCGACGTCCGGTTTGACGCCGCATCGTAAGTGTAGCTATTGCTCAGCGCAGAGCCAGTTACGAACGTGTACTGCGTGCTCGTGCTGATGAGCCGCCCCATGTTGTCGTAGGCGAAGCCATAGGTGCCGGTTGGATCGCTCACCTGCTGCACTTTGCCCGCGAGGTCGTAAACGTACTCCACGCTCGTCGAGTCTGGATACGTCTTCGAGCTCAGCCGATACAGCGCGTCATACACGTACTGAATCGTGTTGTTCTTGCGGTCAGTCTTCGAAAGGAGGTTGCCGACCAAGTCGTAAGCGTAATACTCCGCCAACGTCGACGGGAACGTGGTCTGCGTGACCCATCCACGAGCGTTGTAGGCAAACGACGTAGTGTGGTTATTCGCATCGGTGATCGAGAGCAGGTTGTTTTCCGTGTCGTAGGCGTACTGGGGGCTGGCCCAGCCGTGCCCCAAAAAACGGGATGCCCCACCCGTGGCAGTTTACGGGTGGGCTGCTCCGAACTTGCCGCCAATCAACGCGTCGCATCCGCCGCCTCAACATCCGTGTGCCGAAAATCATCCCCCTTAAACAGCAGCGCCTCGCCTTTCTCCTTGGCCAGCGCATAGGCGAAGCAGTCGCCAAAATTGAGGCCCGCTTTATGCCGTCCCTTGCCAAAGTCGCGATAAGCTTCGCGCGCGATGCGTGCCTGATTCAGCGTCACCGGCTCAATATCGATCTGAACATCTCGCAATAAATCATCAAGTCGCCGGCTGAGAACAGGATTCCGGTTGCTGTCGACCACGACCCCAGCCTCTACGTAGCTCACTGCCGACATTCGTCGAACCCCCGGCAGCGCCAGAGCTTCCTCAATCGCGGCCGCGTCTGCCTCGTCTCGCAGAACCGCGATAATCACCGACGTGTCCACAATCATTTGGGCAATCCCTTCTCGTCATATAACAAATCGCCATGCTCCATCGAGCGGTACGGCTCCTTCCACAACGGAGCGCATTCCCTCCCGATCTTCAACAGCCGCTCCGCCAGACTGCCCTTCTTGCCGCGGCGCACCCGCTCCAATCGCTCTTCGACCGCCTTCTCCACCGCCGCAGTCATGCTCTCTCCCGTTAACTGAGCCAACTCCCGCGCTAGGCGATGCGCTTGCTCGCTCTTGATGTTCAAGCTCATTTCTACCTTTCTACCACGATCTAGAACTATTCTACCATCTAGCGAGTGCCCCATCCTAGCCGCGTTCTCAGTGGCGTGCGTTACGCAAAATCCGAAGCGGCTAGGGTGGGGGTTTTGACTTCCTATTGTCCGACAACGAAATCCAGCGGCTCCAAATCTTCCACAGTCCCCCTGTGACATCCAACCTTGCCCTCCGCCAAAATCCGCTTCATCATTGTCGAAGCACTGACGGTAATTCGAGCCAATTGACGACCACGCCTAACTCCTGTGTTTCACGGACTTTACCTCTAAGTCTTTTAGAAAATGTACTTTGCGGACAATTTTTTCCAACCCCCGCGCCCAGCAGTACTTTCACGAAAACGCAAGCAGGGGGGCCACAAGAAACCACCATCTCAGCAAGCTCACGACCCTTTTGCCTGAGATGGCCAACAGAATATCCAGGGAATTATTACCAACATAAATCCACAGCCCCGAGCCGAAGATCCAGAACGAAAAAAGGCCCGGATCATTCGATCCGGGCCTGTACTTGCCAAAGCTATTTTAGTGAATGCCGAAGCATTTGACTAGCTAACTTTGAGCGTGATTGAGGTTGTTGCGGTCACACCACCACCGGTGCCCGTAACGGTAATTTTGTAAGTTCCGGCTTTAACGCTCGCGCCCACTTTAATGCCCATGGTCGCGCTGCCCGAGCCTCCTGCAATGCTGGCAGGCTTGAAGATCACCGTGACTCCAGTCGGCTGTCCAGAAGCAGACAAGCTAATGGCCGAATTGAAGCCGCCGCTAGGAGTTGCCGTGATCTTGGACTGACCTGTGGCACCTGGAGCGACGATCACGCCTTTGGGCACCGCCGCCAACGTGAAGCTGGCAGTAACTGGAGGAACCAGAGCATTGATCAGGTTGTTTCCGTTCGGGCTGCCCCAACCGGTCGACAAGTCATATCCAACTGTCGAACCGAGAGTGTTGCCGCCACTAGTAATGTCGTGGAAGTCGGTGTCATAGCTCGAGCTTCCGCCAATCGTGTAGAGTGCCGGATTGATGAAACCAAGCGTGCTGGTTGCACCGTTCGCAAGCGCCTGTTGGTTGGCCAGAGCCAGGTAGCCAGCCCACATGGGCGTGGCAAAGCTGGTTCCACCGTAATCGTTAGCTGTGCAAGCGGTTTGATCGGCGCAGACATAGAAGCTGAAGTTCGCATTGGCCGAAATATCGGGACCGTTGCGGAATGTCTGTGAGCACTTGGAGCAGCCAGCAGCTGCGGCAACCTGCCACGAAGGAATGGCAAATTTATTCGGCGATATGCCGCCGCCCGTGTCAACCCAGCCGGTTTCCGACTTCCATGGACCAGCCGCGCTGGAGGTATCCAAGTCAGTTCCGCCGACCGAAACGATCAATGGACTGTCCGCCGGCCAAACGAATTCCGCATGAGCCCAGTTGCCATCGTCGCCGGCAGCAGCGAAGAAGTTCTGACCTTGGGCTGCGAACTCATCGAAGTAGGGGTCGTCGGTGGTGCTATCAGTTGGATTCCAAGCCCACGAGCAGCTCAACTGTGCGTTCAACGGGCTGGCAGTCGCCATGGCATTCAGAATGCCCGGGTCGTCGAGGGTCTGTCCCGACAAGCCGCCAGTTCCGATGTACATCACCAGGCTGGACATTCCGGGCGCCATACCGAGCGCCTGAGTCATATCCAAAGTCTGTTCTGTATCGTCGCAAGTAGGTTCTTTGCAAAGGGTGCTCTGGGTGTCGACCGAGTGCAGAGTGACCGGCACGTTGTTGGTCTGGTGTACGTTCGTATAGTAAGTCGTCAGGTCAACCAGGTCGGTTCCAATGAACTCAAACAGGCCGACTGACTGGCCGGCGCCCGTCAGAGTCGCAGAAGAGTTGCCATCGACGTAATAGGCGGCGCGCATGTCGCTGCCCAGGAAAGAAGCGCTGGGACCGGAGCCGATGGAGGCATTCGATCTCACACCTTCGGGAGAAGCAGCGTTCCCGTTAAGACGCGTGTACATCGCCTTGGGACGCGCAAAATTGTCTAAGCCTCCAATGTGCCAAAGCTGAAACGCCGTGTCCGTGGTGGGCTCACGGTCCACCCCGAAGAACGTGCGGCTCTCGGTCGGATGTTGATACAGGCCCAGGGTTACATGCAGGGCTTTCTCAATATTTGCGACCGAACCCGTGACGTCCACGTTCATGCGATTGCGGGAGGTCTTGACCACCGTCAATCCATTATTTTTCGCGAACTGAATCACGGAATCATAGTCTTCCTGGCTGGGGCCAAACCGTGCGGTGAATTCATCCACGGTCAGGAACTTGTGAAAAGACGCGCTGTCTGGGTCGTAGGCTTCTTTCAGAAATTCTTCTAAACCTGCCTGATCGTGATGGGGCAGAACAAGAACAAGGCGCATAGACTGGTTTGCAGGTAGGTGGCCGACCAAAGGCGCCTGTCCGCTGCGAACTTCGTCACGCATATGACGAGTCAGCAGGGGCTGTTGGGCCTGGGAAACGATCACCGCACCCAACATCATCGCGGCAATCGTAAGCAATGAAACACTTGTTTTTCGAATCATATTTCTCCTTAACGAGGGTTGAACCGAAACTGCCATCTTTACTGGTTTTGGAGGAGTACACCGGGAGTTCGCAATTCGCAATTCTCTCTGGCGTTTCGCATAGTACTACGGTTTCTATGTGGACGGCACAACGACTTTTGTAATTTTTTTTACTAGCTGTGATAGTTGTGGCAAGTGTGCAATTTCTTGCGTACTTTTGCCGTGCATAGTCGATCACTCAGCGCACAATGCTCCTTTTTAGTTGCCACAACGCCGTAGCGAGTCCCGCAATGCCCGCGCTCCACACCCCAAATGCCGCATCCACCAACCACTTTGGGGCTGCCCCAACTCTTCTTAATAAGAACGGTAGAAAATTCCACGTCGTGATGTGAACATAATCCCACGCATCCTGCGTCATCGATTCGTTGTTCAATCCCCACGCGTCCATCTTATTCAAAGCGAATGCGGCAATATTTTTAAAGCGCAACACAATCACAAATGTAGGATGGCCCAGCGTCTCCATCTGATAAATCTCAAGCGGCAGCCAGAAGGCCAGCGATGCAATTTGAACAATTAAGCTGACCGCGATCAGAACGATGGCGCCGCGCCAGATCCATGCGCTCAAATTCTCGCGGTAGCGCAGCAACAACGGCACGGACAGCATCGCCGCCAATTCCACTGATGTCGAAACGTAACGATCTCCCCAGGCGAAGTCCCCCGCCCAATACGTGTACTTCGCATAAAAAGCAATATAGCTTGCCAGCAGCAAAAGTGACGCTGCCCCATACGCCCGCACCTCCGGCGACAGCCGTTTCCAAAGCACCACCAACAGCAAAATCACCAGCACGATGAGCGGATCAAAAAGAAAGATCGACTTCTCCGGCTTAAACAATGGCCCGAGAACGCCCTCAACAAACGGCGTGGTCCACGGATAATTCGTCGCCAGTGTCGGATCTTGCATCCGCTGCTCTTTGGCGAACAGTGACACGTATGTATTGGTAAACGATCCAAAGCGATAGAACTGATACAACCGATCCGCTAAAAGAAAGAACGCATATACGGGTGCCGCAACCTGGCAATACCTCACAAACCTCCGCCACAGTTCGCTTCCCCGCACTCCTTCAAACCAAGGCACAAGTAGAAGAAAAACGCCGGCGGCCATCAGATCCAAACCAGTCGTCAACCGCGTCAGCAGGTTTAATCCAAGCGCAGCGCAGCCCACGAACAGAGCGCGTACGCTCCCAGTCCTCAGCCACTCATATTGAAAGGAAAATCCCGTCAGCGTCAGAAGCATGATGTAGTTGTTCTCCATCAAGTTCTGCGTGTAATGCAAATGCGTTGTGCAAAACAGCAACGCCAGCAAACCCAGGCTCGACTCCCTAATCGTAAAACGGAGTTGTCGAAGCAGCCGAAAGCCCACAATCACGGTCAGCACATTCACCAAAATGCTGGTGCTGTAACTAACTACAATACTTCGCACTGCGGGGTCGTCGCCGTAGCCCGAGAAGATTTTCCAGTGAGAAATCCAGGTGCCAACCAGGTCGGAGGGCAGCATCAGCAGAGACTGGCCGATACCATACCAGCTATAAAACTGGCCGCCACGGCCATGCAGTCCGAATTCAGGATATTCGCTTGGAAAAACCTGCGGCTCGGAGGTCCACAACCAGTGCGTCGTCTGCAGCCGATGCATTGTATCGGCTGTGCCCAACTCCCCGGATTGCACCACGAAAGCGAGCAGCCCCGCGACCACGCACAACAGGAAAAGCGGATCGCGTAGCCATCGTCCGAAGAGAGAAGTCATCGCATCGATGGTAAATCGAAAGCATGATCCCTCAGCAAAATCTCTTGCATTACGTTTTGACAGGCTACACTTTTCGCATTAGTTTGGACGCGAAACTCCCGCCACCGCCCCTTCCACCACGCCGTAACGTCGCGCTCTATTTGAGGCCGCTGTAACAAGTTCCCTTCTAACGCGGTAGACTGTATCGGTAAAATTTCATGCCTGCCTGCTCATCCTGTGGCACCGACATTCCGGTCAACGGACGTTTCTGCTCCGCCTGCGGAACGCCCAACATCAACACCGATGATCTCGCGACTCTGGATTTTGCCACTGCCACTTCGCCGCTTCCACCACGTCCTAAGTCCTCCAGTTCGGCGCATCCCTCGAGTTCCGCGGAATATTTTAGTGAGGGCCGTTTCCTTCCCGGACGCCTGCTGGCCGGCCGATACCGCATCATTGCCCTGCTCGGGAAAGGTGGCATGGGAGAGGTTTACCGTGCCGACGATCTCACTCTTGGGCAGCCCGTGGCCCTCAAATTTCTTCCCGACGAAGCCGCCCGCGATCAAGGATTGCTGGAGCGCTTCAAGAACGAAGTCCGCATCGCCCGCCGCGTCTCCCACCCCAACGTTTGCCGCGTCTACGATGTTGGCGATATCGAAGGCCACAACTTCTTCACCATGGAATACGTCGATGGCGAGGATCTTGCTTCCTTACTCCGGCGCATCGGGCGCCTGCCGGAAGATAAAGCCCTCGATATCGCCCGCCAACTGTGTGCCGGTTTATCCGCCGCTCATACGAAAGGCGTTCTTCATCGCGATCTCAAGCCCGCCAATATCATGCTCGATGGCCGCGGCCAGGTCGTAATCACAGATTTCGGTTTGGCCGGAGTCGCCGATCAGATTCAGGGTGCGGAAGTCCGCAGCGGAACTCCCGCTTACATGGCACCCGAGCAGTTAGCCGGAAAAGAAGTTAGTACGCGCAGCGACATTTTTTCGCTGGGCCTGGTCCTGTATGAAGTCTTTACCGGCAAGCGGGCCTTCCAGAAGCCCTCTGAGAAATTACCCACCGACGGCGAAAGACTTCTCAGCCGGCCTTCCTCCGTGGTCAAAGATCTCAACCCGATTATCGAACGTGTCATTCTTCGCTGCCTCGAAACCGAGCCTTCAGCCCGCCCCGCAACCGTTCTCAGCGTAGCCGCAGCTCTGCCGGGTGGCGATCCGCTGGCCGCCGCTCTCGCCGCCGGCGAAACGCCTTCACCGCAACTGGTCGCCGCATCGGGCGAATCGGCCGGATTGCGCCCGGGCGTAGCAGTGGCCTGTCTGGCCGGGGTACTTCTGGCTTTGGCTGTGGTCAGCTTCCTCGGGATTCATTACAACGGGCTGGAGAAGCTCCGGCTTGAGTTGACTCCAGAAGTGCTCACGCAGAAAGCCCGAGAGATTATCGCGCAGTTGGGACATTCAAATCGGCCTCTGGACAGTGCCTCCGATTTCCAGCAAGACGACGACTTCCAGCACTACGTCGAGAAAAACGATGAGCCGCATCCAAACTGGGATGCAGTGCTGACGGCGCGTCCATCGGTGCTTGATTTTTGGTACCGCCAGAGTCCGGTTGAAATGGTCACGACGAATTTTCGCGATCAGCTGATGAATCCGGGAATCGTGACGCGCGATGATCCTCCGACGACTCTTTCGGGGATGATCAATGTTGAACTCGACCCGCAAGGCCGACTCACCTATTTCCAGGCGATTCCTCCGCAGAAAGAATCCTCGAATGTGCCGCTAGCAGCCTTCGATTGGAATATTTGTTTTACCGCGGCCGGACTTGATCGAACCCAGTTTCAGAAGACAGAGCCGGTATGGAACTCGCTGGCCAGTTCCGACACGCGGATGGCGTGGACTGGCGTGTGGCCCGGGACCAAGCGGCCACTGCGGGTAGAGGCAGCATCGTGGCGCGGGCAGCCGGTTTTCTTTTCACTGATCGGCGACTGGAAGAAACCGGAACGCATGAAAAATCCGGAGCAATCCAGTGGAGAGAAAATACAGTCTATCGTGAAGGTTATCTTAATCGTAGGCTTCTTTTTTGGAGTGATTTGGGTGGCGCGGCTGAATTACCGCCAGGGACGGGGCGACCGCGAGGGCGCTTTGCGTCTGGCAACTGTGATGTTTGCTCTGGAGATTCTTTTGTGGCTGTGCCGTGGGCATCTCGTTCCCAGCATGGATACACTCGGCATATTCTTCCTCGCAGTCAGCACGGCGCTGTTTCTCAGCGGCATAACTTGGATGCTCTATCTGGCGCTGGAGCCGTGGGTGCGGCGGCGCTGGCCGCACGCGATTATTTCATGGAGCCGGCTTCTGGCGGGGCAGTTTCGCGATCCGCTAGTGGGCCGCGACATCTTGTTTGGCGTGATGTTGGGGGTGGTATGGGTGCTCATTATTGAGATTCGCGGGGTCGCCTTGACGCACTTGGGAGCCGCGCCAGGATTGGCTCAGACCGAATACCTTGCTGGCGGGCGCGAGGCGCTGGGGGCGTGGTTGATGCAGATACCGGCCTCGATTTTCGGCACCTTGCAATTCTTCTTTCTGTTGCTCGGTTTGAAATTTGCGCTGCGTAAAGATTGGCTGGCTGCCGTTACCTTTGTTGCCATCTTTGCCCTGCCGCAGGGACTCACTTCTTCGTATGTTTCGGTGGACTTGCCGATCTGGATTCTGATCTATGCGATAGCCGTCCTGATCGTGTTTCGCTTCGGACTTGTGCCGCTGGCCTGCGCCATCTTTACCGTCAACATGCTCTCCAATGTTCCCTCCACCGCTGACATTTCGGCGTGGTACATGCCAACTGCCGTACTGGCAGTGTTAAGCATTGTGGCACTCGCAGGCTGGGGCTTCTACCACTCGCTCGGTGGAGAGCCCATTTGGCGGCCGGAGATCGATTGAGCAAACCGGCAACTCTCTACTCTATTCTCCCCTGTGGCAAAGATTTTGCTTGGGTTTTGGTGATCGGCCGACCCGAACCGCCTTCGTAGCGCCCGAACCGAAGGTGTGGTGACCTCCGTGGTGGTAATGGCACGAACTGGCCATTTACCGATTTGCTCCTTCGGTTTAGTCTCCTAATTGAGCAGCACTTGGGGGAGGGCTGATCAACATACGCTCCGTGACTCGAACGAGTCTGGAGCGTTTTGTTTTGCACGCTACTTCTGAGGTTAGCGGAATCCCCGATCCTCATTTCGAAATCCGACACCAATGCATTCTTGAACAGCGCGGCGCAGGCTACTTCAAAATATTTTCCTTTCAGCAGCGCGCTATGGCGAAACCCTCAACCACAGCTTCGGTTCACTCGTCCTGGTCTTTCTGGTCAAGAATGTGGACGCCAGCATTGCCTATTACGTTAACCCGCCCTTCGCTTCGCGCTCGATGGCGTGCTAGCGATGGATTTGCCAGTCTCTCCCGCGATACCTAGTATTAGATTCGAGTCACTCCATTGGTTACTATTCGTGACTTACAGGTTATAGATTGATAATCCACAGCACTTACTGCACTTACTATCTTCGAGCTTATCTAAAGCTTGACACCACTTACACACGAAAGTACCATCTCCATTAGTCAGTGACCTAAGGCTGGCTTAGAAGGAGACGCACATGAAGAAAACAAATAAACTCGACAAGCTGGTGATTAAGAAAGTGACCCTGAAAGACCTGGATGAAGTTGCCATGAAAGGAATGGTCGGTGGAGCCACCATCAAAACCCTTTGCGGTCCGGCGAGCATTTGCACCGCCGGCAAGGGAATTGAGTGCTGCTAACAGTGGCCAGAGATTAAGATGCGCTAACTGCAATTAAAACGGTTTGGGCAGGCCTCGGCTCTTGCCGAGGTCTGTGCTTTTTAAGCGAGCGTTAGTAGCATTATGCGCCCACAAGAGCCGCGAAAGTCAGGAGCCACCTTCTGCCCTATCCTTCCGCAGAAAACAGTCACTTAGAAACTAATCTTCAGAATCTTGCCGTTGTTTCCGACGAACCATCCGTCCTGCGGGTCGGCAAATGCGACCGACCAGTACCCGCTCACTTTGGGCATTTGGAACCAGGTGGTGCCTTCATCGGGAGTCCATGCGGCCTGCCCAATGTCATAGTTTGGCTGAGTCTCGGAGGTGACTACGACGGTTTGATCGAACCCGTGATTTCCGCCGCTGACGCCCCGAGCGTAAGACAGGGCGAAGATCGCACCCGCTACCGGAGGCTTGTTCGTGAGCGTCCAGGTTTGGCCGCCGTCACTCGATGTGGCGGCATCGGCGGATGTGTTGACGCTAAGATCGCCGCCGCCAACGATGCCGTGTTGAGCGTCGCGAAAAGCCACTGAAAAACCACCCGCCGAGGCCGAACTTACGAGAGGCGTGTCATAAGCGTTCCAGGTGTGGCCGCCGTCGGTCGTCGCGAGAATTCTCGATATCGTCGATCCGCCGGTAGTGATCCACGCATTGTTTTCGCCTTGCGTGGTGACGCAGGTTCCGCTGGAGGAAAACGAGGCTTCGCCGGGAAGAGCCGGCGGCATGTCTTCAATAAAGTGCCAGTCGTGTCCATCGAGGGTGAGGAGATCGGGGAAAACTCCGTTGACGGAATCGCTGTGGGCCACGCCGCGGTCGGGCGTCCAAAAGGCCATGCAATCGTAGAAGGCGCTGGCTACGTGATTTACGAACTCTGTAGTCCAGGTTGCGCCTCCGTCTTCGGTCTTATAGATGCGGAATTGGCCGATGTCATTTCCGATGGACATCAGGTAGGCGATTTTGTCGCTGACACCCTGCACGTCTCGGAATTGCAAATTTTCGGCGCCAGGCACAACGCCGGCCGTCCAGGTCTTGCCGCCGTTGGTGGTGACCACGTAAGTTCCTCCGGTGCCCGCCGCCCAGACTATGTCGGCGTTGACCGGGCTGACGGCAATCAATAGTTGGGTAGTGCCGCTGTTCTGCGAAGTGAGCGTGGGTTGATCGATCAACGGAGCCTGGGCAAAGGTGAAAGTAGTACAAGCGCCAAACAGGAAGATGGCAAGCGAACGTTTCATGGGGAAGTTTCTCCGGACGGGGATTCGTGGCAGGGAGGAGTATAGAAAGGGCGGGATGGGCTGTCAATCGGGGGCTTTATACCCCAAGAATCACCGGGATCAGTTCACTTTGCGGTTCTTCGGACATGTCGCCGGGTCATCCTGCCGCTCCACACTAGCGAGGGCAACTCAATTGGAAACTTCTTCATCTGCGACCAGATCTCGCATCATTCTTTATGACGGAAATAAACAGTTGAATAAAGACTCCCGAAATCAGGCAGCATACGAATCCTATCCACAACCAGAGCACGTCTCTCTGTATACCTCCAAGCAAAACTACAAGCAGGCTTAAAAAACTCATCAGGGTGGTGAGGACGGTCTTCAGTTTCAAACCCCAGTCCCGCGTGGATGGCGAAATCTTGTGCGAGGGATGGCTACTCATGGGGAGTGCTCTTTTCGCCTGAGTAGATCGTAGGCTCGGAGTGGGAGGCGAGTCAACGAACTTTACGCGGCCAGGGAGCTTGCACCCTCACGCGGTTCTGGTCCACCCGGCTGGGTGTAAGATGCTTCTGCTTTGGGGTTCAATCGGAAACGCAATGGAAAATGGAGTTCGAATGAAACGGTCACTGGTGCTAGCTGGGATAGTCGCGGCTGTTATCGCCGCATGGTCCGTGGGTCGGGTACACGGGCAAAACGAAATGAAGAAAGTCGTTTATGTCTCTTCCGATCAGGCAAATTATGTGACAAGTGTCAAGGGTGTGTCCATGGCCAAAGTCTGGGGCGACGCCGACAAGGGAGCACACGCTACTTTTACTAAATTCGATCCGGGACAGGATAACGGGATGCACACCCACACGAACGACGTCTGGATCGTTGTGTTGAAGGGTGCGTATTTGTATAAGGACGACGCGGGCGAAAAGCGCGTAGCCGCAGGCGACTTCTTACGCGTCCCCGGGGGACACAAACACTGGAGCGGCGGCGATGCGAAAGCGGGCGCGCTGTTCTATGAGGAATCGTCCGGGAAGTTCGATTTGATCCCGGCCAAGTAATAAGAGGGTGGCCACTGCGGTCCTTCGGGAATCCCACCCTTCGAAAATCTTCGAAGGGTGGGCAATTCCGGCTTGGAAATAAGGTTTTCGCTTCCGAAATAACAAAAACTACTTCGCTTGCAGTTGCTGCAGATCGGCCAATACTTCGTCGCTGTGACCCTGTGGATTTACCTTCAGATAAACCTTCCTGATCACGCCCGACGGATCAATCAGGAACGTGTCGCGCGCGGCAAGGGTCGTCAATTCTCGTTCCGGCTCTACGAGGCGAGCGAAGCACGGGGCACACATGTTCGTGGATTACGACGGAAACATGAACCACCGTCAAATCACGCGCGAAGCGGGACACCCGGGCAACCAAGTCTTTGCTTACTTCGCCTTGCCTTCCTCTAGCAAACCGCGATCTCTCAACATCGGCTCAATATTGGGTTCAGCTCCCCGCCAGGCTTTGTACATTTCCGGCAATTCTTCAGTGTTGCCCCTCGACAAAACCATCTGCCGGAAGCGGTCCCCGTTGGCGCGGGTCAAGCCGCCGTGGTTTTCAAACCATTGATAGGCATCGTCATCGAGCATCTCGCTCCATAAGTAGGCGTAGTAGCCTGCGGCGTAGCCGTTGGCCCAGATGTGCAGGAAATAACTCGAGCGATAACGGGGAGGCACAGAACCAATGGCGAGATGCGTCTTCCGCAACGCCTCGGCTTCAAACGCGTCGGCATCTTGTAGCGGGGCGCTCGTGGGGAGCGTGTGCCACTGCATGTCAAGTTCGGCGGCGGCAAGAATCTCCGTGAGCGCGTAACCCTGGTTGAACGTTTTCGCTCTCTTGATTTTTGCGGCGAGTTCGGCCGGCATGGGTTGGCCGGTTTTGTAATGTTTGGCATAGTGTTCAAAGACGGCTGGATAGCTGGCCCAATGCTCGTTGAACTGGGAGGGGAATTCAACAAAATCGCGAGGCACGGCGGGGCCCGAAAGCGTGGGATAGTTCGTGTTGGCAAAAATGCCATGCAGGCCATGGCCGAATTCGTGAAACATGGTCGTGACATCGGTGAAACTGATGAGCGCGGCTTCGCCGGGAGCGGGCTTGGCAAAGTTGGCAACGTTATACACAACGGGTAGCGTGCCCAGCAGTTTCGACTGATTCACGAACTCGTCCATCCAGGCGCCGCCGTTCTTGTTGTCCCGCTTGAAGTAATCACAATAGAAAAGCGCCAGCGGCTTGCCGTCGGAGTCAGAGACTTCGAAGACCCGCACGTCCGGGTTGTAGACGGGGATATCTTTTCGCTCCTTGAACGTCAATCCGTAGAGCTGGTTGGCGGCATAGAAGACACCATTTTCAAGAACATTGTTGAGCTCGAAATACGGTTTGATTTCGGATTCATTGAGGTCGAATTTAGCTTTGCGCACCTGCTCGGCATAGAAGTTCCAGTCCCAGGGTTGGAGCTTGAAACCGCCTTTCTGGGAATCGATCAAGGCTTGAATGTCGGCGGCTTCGCGGGCAGCGCGCGAAGTGGCGCCGGGCACCAGTGCATCCATGAATTTGAGCGCAGCTTCGGGCGTCTTGGCCATTTGATCTTCGAGCACCCACGCCGCATAGTTGGGATAGCCAAGCAGTTTGGCCTTCTGGGCGCGAAGCTGAGCCAGACGAACGATCGTGCTGCGGGTATCGTTGGCGTCGTTCCGCTCGGCGCGGTTCACTGAATTTTCGAAAATCGCCTGACGGGTGGGGCGCTGAGTCAGTTCCGCAAGCGTAGGTTGCTGCGTGGTGTTTTGCAGCGGGATTACGTAGCCTTCCACTTTACGGCCCTTGGCAGCCTGGGCGGCACCGGCAATCTGGGCATCGGTCAATCCGGCGAGCGCGGCTTTGTCTTGCGTTATGTAAGCGCCGGCTTTGGCGGCTGCCAATAATTTGGTCGTGAATGCGTTCGACAGGGTCGAGTCTTCCTCATTGAGCTTTTTTACCGTAGCTTTATCGGCGTCGCTGAGGTTCGCTCCCGCGTGCACGAACTTCTTGTATTGGATTTCGAGCAGGCGAAGCGATTCCGCGTCCAGATGGAGCGAAGCTCGCTCCCGGTAAAGCTTGGCGACGCGCTGAAAAAGTTTGGAGTCGAGGTAAATGTCGTCTTGCAACGCCGCTAACCGCGGAGCCTCATAGTCCTGCACCTTCTGTAACTCCGGATTGAGGTTGGCGGCTGTGACGCCATTGAACACGAGCCACACACGAGTGAACAATTCCCCCGATTTCTCCATGGCAACCATCGTGTTCTCGAAAGTTGGCGGAGCCGGATTGTCGGCGATATCTCGGATTTCCTTGCGCTGTTGCTCCATGCCGGCGTCGATGGCAGGCTGGTAATCGCTGTCCTTGATCTTGTCAAAAGGGGGCGCCTGAAACGGTAGAGCGCTGGATGCGTAGAAAGGATTGCTGGGGCCAAAATTCGAGTTGGAAGTCTGGGCCATAAGCACGCAGGTGCACAGCTGAAGTGCCGCCGCGAGAGAGAATAGTAGTAGGTAGATGGAATTTGGTTGTCTGCGGCGCAGAGGTGCGCTCATAAAGTATGGTTTCCTTGATGTTCTGAATTTTGTGCAAACAGAGCTTCGGCTGTGTCACCGGAGTCTCTGCGAGGAACAGATGATTTTAGTCTTGAACTCGACTGATTGCACACTGAGGTTTGACGTGGAATCCCACCCGCGGGAAAGCCTGGCTTCCGGCCGGGGCGTAGCGTTTGATCGCGATGCTCCGCGCGTGCTCTCGCGTTTTCGCCACGTCATAGGCAAGCTGCATGCGGAGAAGATGATCCATTTCCGGGCCGAAGGCCTTTTCGATGCGCAGGGCCATCTCTGGCGTCAGCGCGGCTTTGCCGTGCAGAAGGTCGGAGAGCGTGGCGCGGCGCACTTGCAGAATCTCCGCCGCTTTCGACACGGTAAGGCCGAGAGCTTCGATGACTTCGGTTCTTATCAGGTCGCCCGGGTGGGGCGGATTCTTCATGGGCATTTCGGCCTCTCAACTGTTAAACAGTTACGATGTACGGTCATAGCGTACATGTCACGCCGCGCTTTACAAGCGATCTCTGAAGATTTGCTCCACATTTCGCCGACCTTGCAGGATGGCGACTACGTGCAGAGGCTTCGTGTCGGGCCGGTAGACAATGAGATAAGAATAGACTGGGAAGAACTTCACCGCTTCGTCAGTAAGATCCTTGCGCCAGTGGCCGATCCCAGGTCTTCTGGCTAGCGAAACGATTTGGTCGCGAATAGCCGCTTCAACACGATCTGCGATCTCCTCGCTGCTCCTTCTTAAGGTAGCGCCAGATTTGGACAAGATCGAGTGCGGCTTCCGGCGCAAGAACGTAACGCCGGCTCATTCAGGCTGGGCTTTCAGTTTGGCCAGGTAAGCGTCAAGCTGATCTTCTGGAATCCCCTCTCCGCGGCCGAGTTGGGCGATGCCGCGGCGAATCTTGGCATTGACCTCCTCGCGGTTCTCGAACAGCCAGCGGTCCTGTTCTTCCTGCGTGTCGAGCAGGCGGAGCAGCACTTCCTCGACGCTGCTGGAGCCGGTGGCTTGGAGTTGCTTTCGGATTCTGGCCTCCAACGATGCGTCGCGGATTTCGATGGTCATGGTTCGCTCCTTGGGCTTAAGGGTACGGGAAAGAGTGGGGTGGATCAACAAAATCCCCAGCCGTCTTAGTTGCTCTGTCATCCTGAGCGGAGTTGGCGGTCGCGAAGCGAGCGACAACGCAGTCGAAGGATCCCTTGCATGCTGAGACTCACGATGACGGCTGAGGGAGTTCTCGCGGCGCAGTCGGGAGCGCTGGTGGAAACGCCCTGCGGGGTCGGGGTCACTGCACGCGGGTAGGGATCCTTCGACTGCGCGGCTGCTTCGCGAAGCGCGAAGCAGTCGCTTCGCTCACGATGACAGAGGTTAGGAAGCTAGAGCAGGCGGAGCAACACTTCCTCGACGCCGCTGGAAGCCGATGGCCTGGAGTTGCTTTCGGATTCTGGCCTCCAAGGATGCGTCGCGGATTTGGATGGTGACACGGTTAGCTTGCTTAGAGCCGAATGGCTGCCACAGATCTGGCTTGGATTCGTTTATATTGCTCCTCGTGGATCTAGCGGACATTCGTCGTTTAGTGATCGTCGCGATGTTCTCGGATGATGAGCTGTTCGGAAAATTAGTTCTGAAGGGTGGCAATGCGATAAGTCTAGTTTATAGATACGGAACAAGGGGCTCACTGGATGTCGATTTCTCGATCGAGGGGGATTTCGACGACACCGACGATGCCGCGAGGAGGATCACACGAGCGTTGACGGACCGCTTTGATGCCGCTGGCTTTGTTGTTTTTGACTGTACCTTTGGGCCCAGGCCCTCGGCACCTGATACGGACAATCCCAAATGGGGCGGCTACCGAATCAAATTCAAACTAATCGAGCGTGGGAAGCACAACCAGCTTGATGGCAACCTAGAAACGATCCGGCGCAATGCAACCGTAATCGGACCGTCTCAGCAGCGGACCTTCACCATCGACATTAGTAAGTGGGAATTTTGTGGGGAAAAAACGGAAGCTCACCTGGACGAATTCGCGATCTACGTCTACACCCCGCAGATGCTCGCGATCGAGAAAATCCGGGCGATCTGCCAGCAAATGCCGGAGTACATCCTGCGGGTACCGAAAACTGGCAGAGCTCGAGACTTCTATGACATACAGGTAATAATCGAGGAATCCGAGACTGATTTAGCTGATCCGAAGAACATGGAGTTAGCAAAGCATATTTTCGCTGCCAAAGATGTGCCCCTAGGTCTCATGGGGTTGATAGGCAAATACCGAGACTTTCATCGGCAGGATTGGCCGTCCGTTGAGGCGACGGTAGGCCAGGAACTGAAGCCGTTCGACTCTTATTTCGACTTCGTGCTAGGTATTGTCAAGAGACTAGAATCCCTTTGGATAAAATAGACGCCACTTGGAATCGTACTCCCGATCCTTGATTCCATGAGCCAAGTAGAAATCCAGGGAGGTTCCGAATTTCAAGAGCCTCTCGGTCCTGCTTTCCTCGTATCCAGCTCTTTCCATATAAAAGCCTATCGCCTGATGGTAAGGATAAACATAGTCAAGCTTCTTGAGGGTAGCCATCAGAGTGTTGACTGAAAGCCGGTCTTTCGCGGCTTTAAAGGCTTCCAGTACCTGATAAATACCGCCCGCATATGCAGGCCTGACCGTGATATCGATCAAAGTTCTTTCCAGCCTCGTGACTTCGATCGGCTCACCTGTATCAGCCGCTATTGGCCCAACTTCAAGCCGCCCAGTATTCTTGCCGCTCAAGAGCACTATGGTCCAATTTTCGTACTTGAAGGTGTA
This sequence comes from uncultured Acidobacteriaceae bacterium, assembly GCA_963818235.1. Lineage (GTDB taxonomy): Bacteria > Acidobacteriota > Terriglobia > Terriglobales > Acidobacteriaceae > Sulfotelmatobacter. Next base: position 1,501,150 of record CAWFRI010000001.1, on the reverse strand, counting down.
GACTGACCGCCGCTGTTGACCTGAAAAGGCGCGGGCAAGGGCTTCCGGAGTTAAAGTTGACGTGGGTCTCGGTTTGGTGCTCTGCTCCTTGTTGATGTAGAGCACCTTTGGAATTTGGTCAGTCAAGCCGTGCAGGAAAACGGCCGTTCCATGTGATAAATAAGCCGAAGAGCGAAGAGAGAGGGCAATCGCGAAAGGAGAAGCCGTTCCCCAGATATAGCGGGTCGCAGAGCGATAATGCTCAGATACAATCTCCGCCGTTGAGAGCTTGCCGGCTTCGGCAAGGAAACTGATCAATCGAGACTTATTGAAATAGTCGGGTATTTTCCAAGTCGCTCGATTCTGACTAAGAATCACACCCAACTCTCCCTCTGTAAAAACACGCTTGTTCATTCCGTCCAGAAAGGTATATATGGCAGGCGCAGCTGCAATAATTCGAGATGCCTTCCTTGGCATATTCGCTCTTCAGGTATATATACCTGAAGAGCAATAATGGCAAGACCAAACGTCTGGCAGTAGGTATATATACCTACTGCCAGACCATTCGAAACCAGTCTAAAGTGATCTTCCTGAGGCTAAGGGACTTAGGCGGAGCTCCGCAAGGCCCAGTTGCGATGGTATATATACCATCGCAACTGGGCCTTGCGGGGGGATGGCTCAGGCTGAGGTTCCAGGTTCGGTTTCGAGGTTCGGGTTTCGCCAGAATTTGGTCCACTCGCAACTTCTTGTGATTACATCGCATCTAAACCTTGACAACATTCCACTCAGGTCTTAGCATGGGCCTGTTGGCAATCATAAGCGCATTGATTACAAAGCACTTATTTGCATCAAGAAAGATAACAGGAGACGATTATGGCCAAGATTATCGGGATTGACCTTGGAACCACCAATTCTTGCGTGGCGGTGATGGAGGGCGGCGAGCCCAAAGTGATTGCTAATGAAGAAGGAGGGCGGACTACTCCGTCCGTGGTGGGGTTTACCAAGACTGGGGAACGGTTGGTGGGGCAGGTCGCGAAGCGGCAGGCGATCACCAATCCGGAGAACACGGTTTATTCGATCAAGCGCTTTATGGGGCGGCGCTTCGACGAAGTAACGGAAGAGATCAAGATGGTGCCCTATAAGGTTGTGCAGTCGGGCGACCACGTGGCCGTGATGGCGCAGGGCAAGGAGTATACGCCTCCGCAGATTTCGGCGCTGATTTTGCAGAAGCTGAAGAAGGCGGCGGAAGATTACCTGGGCGAGAAAGTGACCGAAGCCGTCATCACGGTGCCCGCGTATTTTAACGACGCGCAGCGGCAGGCCACGAAAGATGCCGGGCAGATTGCCGGCCTCGAAGTGAAGCGCATTATCAATGAGCCGACGGCGGCCGCGCTGGCGTACGGGCTCGACAAGACGAAAGACGAGATGATCGCCGTCTACGACTTTGGCGGCGGAACGTTTGACATCTCGGTGCTGGAAGTCGGCGAGGGCGTGATCGAAGTGAAGGCCACCAATGGCGACACGCACCTGGGCGGCGACAACCTGGATCAGCGGCTGGTGGACTGGCTGATCGATGAATTCAAGAAGGATGAAGGCTTAGATCTCAGAGGCAAAGGGAATGAAATGGCTTTGCAGCGGCTGCGCGACGCGGCGGAGCGGGCGAAGATTGAGCTTTCGACCACCATGGAGACCGAGATCAATCTGCCGTTCATTACGGCGGACGCCTCGGGTCCGAAGCATCTGGTGAAGAAGTTGACGCGGGCGAAGCTCGAAGGGATGGTGGAAGACATCATTCAGCGCTCGGTGGGTCCGTGCAAGCAGTGCTTGAAGGATGCCGGCGTGGACGCCAGCAAGATCCAGGAAGTGGTGCTGGTCGGCGGGCAGACGCGTATGCCGCGGATTCAGGCGCTGGTGAAGGAGTTGTTCGGCAAGGAAGGCCACAAGGGAGTGAATCCCGATGAAGTGGTCGCAATCGGCGCGGCGATTCAGGGTGGCGTGCTCGGCGGCGAAGTGAAGGATCTGCTGCTGCTGGACGTGACTCCTCTGTCTTTGTCGATTGAAACGCTGGGCGGCGTGGCGACTCCGATGATTCCTCGGAATACGACGATTCCGACGAAGAAAACGGAAACGTTCTCGACCGCGGCGGATAGTCAGACTTCGGTTGAGGTGCATGTGCTGCAAGGGGAGCGTCCGATGGCGGCGCAGAACCGGACTCTGGGCAAGTTCCACTTGACCGGAATTCCGACGGCCCCGCGAGGCGTGCCGCAAATCGAAGTGACGTTCGACATTGACGCCAACGGCATCCTGAACGTGACCGCGAAGGACACGGCCACGGGCAAGGACCAGAAGATTACGATCACCTCGTCTTCTGGATTGTCGAAGGAAGAAGTGGAGAATATGGCCAAGGAAGCTACCGCGCATGCGGCCGAGGACAAGGCTCAGCGCGAGGCGATCGAGGCCAAGAACCAGCTCGACAGCATGGTTTACAACGTAGAAAAAATGCTGCGGGAGTCGGGGGATAAGATCTCGGGTTCGGACCGTGGCGACGTGGAGAATGCAATCGCCGACGCCAAGAAGGCGCTGGAGTCGAACGACAAGGCGCAGATGGACAAGGCTCGCGAGACGCTGACCAAGGCTTCGCACAAGCTGGCCGAGGAAATGTACAAGGCCGCGCAGGCGAAGGCTCCGGAGGGCGGCGCACCGGGTGGCCCGACGGATGGAGCGGGGGCAAGCAGCAACGGCAGCGGTCAAAAGAAAGATGAAGGCGTGATCGACGCTGAGTACGTGGACGTGGAAGACAAGAAGTGACGGCGCTTTGCGGGCCCGTTCGACCACTTCGCTCTGCTCAGGGCAAGCTGTGAGCGAAGCGTGAGCCCGCAGCCGTCATCCCGAGCGTAGCGAGGGATCTGTTGTCAGCTTTGACGTAAGGCGCGGGCAGCTTTGCCCGCGCCACCGTTTATAGGACCAATCAGAAAGTGGGGAGCGCGAGATGGATTTCCAGGTTCATGAGCAGACTTATTTTCTCAGCCTTGCCGAGGATGAGAAGCAGTGGGAGGTTTTCGTAGCGACCCCGACTGGCACCCGCGAGCTGCCGGTGTATGTAGACTCGCCAAAGCTGGGCCCGATCGTTCTGTTGCAAGAAGAGAAGCACAGGCTGCCGAATTAAGCACGATGGAAACAGAGATTGTGCTGTCATCCTGAGCGGAGTGGATGCTTCGCCAAGCGAAGCATCCACGGAGTCGAAGGACCCCTTTCTTGCGGGTAGCGAGATTGACCTGGCGAGGAGTTCTCTCGATACTGAGTGCGCAGTGAGAACTCCCAGACGCGCCGGTACTGGGATTTACAGACATGGGGTCCTTCGACTGCGTTTCCCTTCGCTATCGCGAAGGCAAACTCCGCTCAGGATGACAAGTTTGTGGAGTTGGCGTGAAAGATCACGAGTATTTCGTTTACATCATGTGCAGCGGCTCTGGCACGCTGTATATCGGAATGACGAACAGTATTTATCGCCGGGCGTTGGAGCACAAGCGCGGCGAAGTGGAAGGGTTTGCCGGAAAGTACCGTTGCGACCGCCTAGTTTACTACGAGAGTTTGATGATGTTCACAAGGCCATCGGGCGCGAGAAGCAATTGAAGGGATGGATTCGGGCGAAGAAGATTGCTTTGATTGAGTCGAAGAATCCACGATGGGCGGATTTGGCAGAGACTTGGGGTGCGCAGATGGCGTTTGCGGGAGAGTCGATCAAAGTCGATGATCTGTCATCCTGAGCGGAAAGGGAGCTTCGCGAAGCGGAGTTTGCGCGGAGTCGTAAGGAACCCAATGAGACGCGTTAAACCGCTATCGGATTGATCAACCCGGCTTTTGTGACGGGTTGGGAGCCTCAGTACGACACCAGAAAATATCCATTGGATTTCCTTCTACGCCACGGTGAGAGCGCGAGGAATGCGCAACGCCCCGAGATCTTGAAGGACGCCTTGGTTGCACTACTTCACTGGAAGGATGGAAAAGCACGCAGTTTTGTGCCGGGCGAATCTCATGCAAAGCCGAACACATTGGGACCAATTTTCGCGCTGCACGAAGCTGCATTGGTGGAATTCGCGACGTTGTTTCGGTGCTTGGTCGAAGTTGACGACAAGAACTTTGTTCAATGCACTCAGAGCCTGCTCGAAAACCTTCGTGAAATGTGGAGCTCGGTAGTTATCCCGGCCTTCGTCCTTCACGTAGCAAGACCCGACAGGCTGCCCATCATTGACCAACACACTGCGCGAGCATTCCTACAATTGACACGCGCCGAGGTCGTCGAAAACCCACGGATCACGTGGGATTTGTGGAAAGACTACATCGTCTTTTTCCACGATGCGATGGTGGCGGCTGGGTGTGGCTCCGGCCTGGAGAGACGATATTACCTAGACCGTGCACTTTTCGCATACGGCCAATCATTGAAGCACCTCAGCGGAAGACCGCGTGGCACGGCGTACGAGGCAAGCTTGAGTTCCGCTGGAAGCGTTTAACCCAAATACTCCATGGCCACTACAACCAAAAAAGATTATTACGAAATCCTCGGCGTGAAAAAGTCCGCCTCCGCCGAAGACATTCGTAAGGCGTTTCGCAAGCTGGCCCGCAAGTACCATCCTGACGTTAATCCTGGGGACAAGTCGGCCGAGGAGAAATTTAAATCGCTCTCCGAGGCAAACGACGTTCTCAGCGATCCCAAGAAGCGCAAGATTTACGATCAAGTCGGCTTCTATTCCGACAACATCGATCCGGCGACGGCGGAGGCCTACGCTCGCGGCGGCGGTACCGGCGGCTTTGCCGGAGGCGCGCCTGGTGGAGGCGCGGGTGGGCAAGGCGTTCCCTTCGATTTCGGCGGCTTCGACTTTTCCGATCTGGTGGATAATGCAGGCCGAGGCCGAAGAACCGGCGGCGGTGGCGGATTTAAAGACATCTTCTCGGGAATTTTCGGCGGCGGACGCGGAGGCGTGGCCACCGAGACCGGTCCGGAAGAAGGCTCCGACCTGGAGTATCAGGTCAATGTTCCGTTCTGGACGGCGATTCGCGGCGGGGTGATGAAGCTGAACATCACGCGGCAGGATGTTTGCAGCACGTGTCACGGTCAGGGTTACATCGAAGCGCCGGGGAAATGCTCGGAATGCAACGGGACCGGCCAGATCACGCAGACCGGCGGGCGCATGAAGTTCAATGTGGCTTGCCCGAGCTGCCAGGGAACGGGCAAGAATATTTCCACATGTCCTACTTGTCACGGCGAGGGAACGGTCAGCCGGACGGAACCGCTGGAAGTGCGCATCAAGGCGGGGACGCGCGACGGGCAGCGCATTCGCCTGGCGGGCAAAGGAAACGCCGGCGGGCATGGCGGCACGGCTGGCGATCTTTACGTCATTATTCGAATCGATGAACATCCTGTCTTCCGGCGGGATGGCGATGATATTTACCTCACGGTTCCGGTCAGCGTGGCCGAGGCTGTGCTCGGAGCCAAGATTGAAGTGCCGACCATCGACGGCCGCGCCCTGCTAAAGATTCCTCCCGGCACCCAGCCGGGACAGAAACTGCGGCTGCGCGAGAAAGGCGTGCCATCGGCTACTAAAGAAGGTGTGCGCGGCGACGAGATCGTCGAGATCACGGTGAACGTGCCCATGCCGCGGGATGAGCGGACGAAAGAACTGATGAAAGAGATGGCCAAGCTGAATCCGGAGGATCCACGGGAAGAACTATGGCGTAAGGTCTAACTTCGGGAGTTTCCGTATCGGGAAGAACAGAAATAATTACCACGGGGAGCACGGGGTTTCACGGGGTAACCCTCTCAAGTTGTGATAAACCGTTTTTATGGCCGAGCGCGTTTCCTGCCTGAAGCCGGTTCGGGTTAACGAAGTCTCTGGGGCTGTTGTATCGTCCGCAATGCATGTCCATGCCGTATAGGGACCTGGGTTGCTGGAAAGTGCGTATCAAGCCTGCCTCGCCCATGAGCTTAGAAAACCCTGCCAGGTAGGATTGCCGGTAGTGTTCGATGGGGAAAAGATTGAGCTTGGATACCGCATCGACCTGGTCGTTGAGAACGTGGTTATTGTTGAAGTGAAGAGCGTGGAAGCAATCCATCCGGTTCACCTGGCACAAATCCTGTCGTACATGCGATTGAGCGGGATCGGGGTTGGGCTACTTATCAATTTCAATGTGAAGAGCCTGCGAGATGGGGTCAAGCGCATGGTTGATGGCGACAGTTGGGAAAAGTAACGGGTTACCCCGTGTGGCCCCGTGCTCCCCGTGGTTAAAGGCTTCTCTTGCTGACCCCCGAAAGTGAAGGGCCCGAAGCCGGGCCCTTTTTCTTTTACTTCTTCATACTCGGGTCGTCGGCTGGATTGATGTAGTTAAACTTCACGGGAGCCTGGCCGTGGATTTGAATCACGGTCTCTCCGGAAGCGCCGGCGTAGTGGTGCATGCTGGGGTCGAGATAGGCAAAGCTTCCGGCGCCGAAGCTCATCATCTTGCTTGCGTCGAACTGATCTCCCATACCGACTTTGAGAGTGCCCGACACGACCGTGACGTTTTCGCGGGTGGGATGGGTATGCGGCGCGATCTTGTAGCCATCGGGCATCTTGAGGCGGATCGTGTAATCGCCAGATGAGCCCATGGGATTGCCTTCGAGCACTGCAAGCTGCGCTCCGGCTGGGATAAATGGTGGCGCAGGCCCCCATTTCACTTGGTCGGGCGTGAAAGCATTCTGGGCTTGGGATGGCTGAGTTGCGAACATTGCAATTGCAAGCGCGAGCAGTGTTGCGACAAGAAAAGACTGTTTCATAAACCCCTCCTTGAGAATCGACGGAATGATAGTCATTGCGAGTCGCCTTAGCAAGAGCAGTGTCGCCTGCTCTTGCGCGAGCGGGAGCGGCGGAGCGGCGAAGTATCGTCACTCACTGCGCGAGGCGGCCCGCGTTACTTCCGTACTCTTCGCGTTGACAAACTTTTTCAAACTTTATTCATATTTTTCTTGCATCGTCTGAGATTTCCCGTAATCTCACAAATGCGAACTAACTCCAGCGGAATTTCTGGAATCTAAACCAACCAGAAAGCTCGAGCCGGCACCGGCCAGCCGCGGAGTAGCTGAGAGTGAGTCGCTTGAGGAGGAATACATCGAAATTGGCAACAGCTAGCGCCCCGCGTCAACATACAGAGCTTCCCCAGCCTCTCGCCGCCGTTCCTAACCAAGCTCCCAACCGGAACCCGATCGCCAAAAAAACGTTCGTCCGCCTCACGTTGTGGCCTTTGGTCGCCGCTACCTTCTTTATGGTGTCGGGTGGAACCTATGGCACCGAGGACATTGTTCACGGAGCTGGTTACGGACGCGCGATTCTCATTCTGCTGCTCACGCCACTGCTCTGGAGCCTGCCTACAGCTTTCATGATTGGCGAGCTTTCGAGCGCGCTGCCCTATGAAGGCGGTTATTACGCCTGGGTGCGCCGTGCCATGGGGAACTTCTGGGGATTTCAGGAAGCATGGCTCTCGCTGGTGGCGTCCATTTTCGATATGGCGATCTATCCCACGCTGTTCGTGGCCTACCTCACCCGCATGTTCCCGTGGTTCCAGGAGAATGGCCGCGGATGGTGGGTTGCGCTGGCGGTGGTGATTGCCTGTGCGCTGCTGAATATTGCCGGCGTGAAAGTGGTTTCGCTCACGTCGCTCTGGCTGTTCTTCGCCTTGTCCGCGCCGTTTGTGGCGATTGTGCTGATAGCTCCATTCAAGCTTGGAGCTTTGGCTAATGCCGTCACCAAGCCGACCACATCGACCGTCGACATCCTCGGTGGCCTGCTCATCTGCATGTGGAACTACATGGGTTGGGATAACGCTTCGACGATTGCCACGGAAGTGGAAAAGCCGCAGCGGACGTATCCTCGAGCCATGCTGGTCGCCGTCTGCATCGTGGCGTTGAGTTACGTGCTGCCTTTCGCCGTCATGTGGATGACTGGCCTCAAAGCCACCGCATGGGAAACCGGCTCGTGGGCTGACATTGCTGGCTTGCTCGGCGGTCCGCTACTTCGCATCGGTGTAGTCCTCGGAGGAATTATCAGCGCCTTCGGCATGTTCAATGCGCTGGTGATGAGCTACTCTCGTCTGCCGCTGGCCATGGCGCAGGATGGCATGCTGCCGGGAATTTTTGGCAAGCTGCATAAAAAGTCGCGTGCGCCCTGGGTGGCCATTCTCGCTCTGGCGATGTGTTGGGCAATGTGCCTCGGCCTCGGCTTCGCTCGCCTGGTTACGCTCGATATTCTTCTCTACGGTTTCAGCCTGTTGCTGGAATTCGTAGCTCTGGCTGTTCTGCGCTTCCGCGAGCCGGAGCTGGCGCGCCCGTTCCGCGTCCCCGGAGGATTGTTCGGCGCGATCGCCATCGGCATTCCTCCCATGCTTCTGCTCGGATTTTCCATTATCCGCAGCGAGCATGAGCAAATCTGGAACATGAGCTCGTTCGCCTTCGGCATGATTCTGATTGCGGCAGGAGTGGTAGTCTACGCCGTCAATCACGCCCTCAAACCGGCGGGCTGGGCTGTGCTAGCGGAAGAAAAACCGCAACCGACCGCATAGAGGAGCCATTTAAACAAAAATAAAGAGGGCGGATTCAATCCGCCCTCTTCGTATTTCTATCTTGAGCTGAGACTAAGCCGCCGCCTCCGCCGTATCCCGCAGAGTCTTTACCTTGTCATGAGCCTTCTGCACGCTGGCAGCCTGGCGACGAACAATCTGCGCAATATTTTCCGGCAGGTCCGCAGTCACCGCTTTCTGGTAAGCCTCCTTGGCTCTATCTTCGCCAGCCTCAACCGATTCCAGAATCGCTTTGTCACCCGCGCCCAAGCTGACTTTGGTATCAATCCACGCCCGATGCAGGGCCGCCGTGGCCGATCCGGAATCCTTCTTGTCCGTCTTGCCCAACCGAATCCGCTCTTCCTGCAGCTCCCCGGCAAATCGCGCTCTCTCCAGGCTCTGCTCGTTAAAATAAGTTTTCAGGTCGGGACGCTTGGCGTGAGAAGCCGCGTCCTGGTAGCCCTTTTGCCCGTCTTTGCAGGTCTCAATAAGATTTTCGACTACGCTAATCGCATCATTTTCGTCCATGATTTCCTCATGTTAGTTGGTTGCCGTTATGCGGCGCTGGCGTTGGCAAAAATCGGTCGTGCGAAATTAGCAAGAAAAGGCGTCCTGCTCTAGAATCAACGGAAGTTATGACGAAACGAAAATCCAAGGGCGCGTACATGATTTCTTCCGTCGCAGAAATGTACGGAATTCATCCTCAGACTCTGCGCCTTTACGAGCGCGAGGGATTATTGAAGCCTTCTCGCACCGAAGGCAATACTCGCCTCTATACAGATGAAGACCTCCAGCGGCTCGAATTCATTTTGTCGCTGGCCCGCGATCTCGGGGTAAACATTAGCGGCATGGCGATCATCCTGCAAATGCGCGAGCGCATGGAAGAAATGCAGCGCCAGATTCAGGACTTCGTGCAATACATCCAGGAAGAAGTTCTCACCCGCGCCCACGCTGCCGCGGATCCAGCGAAAGGCGCCATCGTCCCGGTGCGCAGGTCGATGTTAGCAACCACGATACAATCTCCAAAGAAACGCTAGCAGCGTCGCGTGCCGCCACTTCCGCGAGCACGCAGTATTATGGAAGTGTACGCGCATGCTTCCCTTCAAGCTGATCTATAGCGACGCCTACTACCTGCCCATCGGCCAACATGTCTTCCCTGCCGAGAAATACCAGCGCATACGCGAACGATTGCTCGCAACCGGGGTCGCCGGCGCAAACGACTTTCTCGAACCCCAACCTGCCACGGATAACGACATTCTTCTAGTTCACACGCCCGAGTACGTCTACAAACTCACCACCGGCACGCTCACCGCCCGCGAAGAATTAGCACTCGAAATTCCTTACTCGCGCGATCTGGTGGACGCTTTCAGGCTGGCCGCCGGAGGATCGATCCTGGCAGCGCAGCAAGCGCTGGCCGATCGCGTCTCCGTCAACATCGGCGGCGGATTCCATCATGCCTTCCCCGATCATGGCGAAGGCTTCTGCATGATCCATGACGTCGCCGTCGCCATCCGTCGCCTCCAGCGCGATGGCAAAATTCGCACTGCAATGACCGTCGATTGCGACGTCCACCAAGGCAACGGTACCGCAGCAATCTTCGCCGCCAAGCGTGCCCCCGGCGATCCACTGCCCTCCGCATCGGGCTCGCCGCTTTCCACGCAAGCGCCGCGCCGCAATAATTCCAATGCCGGAGATGTCTTTACCATCTCGCTGCACCAGCACAATAATTATCCTCAGTGGAAGCCGCCATCCTCCATCGACGTCGACCTGCCCGATGGCATTGGCGACGAAGATTATCTGGCCTGGCTCGACAACGCGCTCAGCTCCGGCCTGCGCCAGTCCCAACCCGATCTCCTCTGCTACCTCGCTGGCGCCGATCCCTATAAAGAAGATCAACTCGGCGGCTTGTCGCTCACCATCGACGGATTGATGAAGCGCGACGAGCTCGTCTTCCGCGTGGCCCAGGCACGCAATATTCCCGTGATGGTCACCTACGCTGGCGGCTACGCACAAAAAGTAGAAGACACCGTCACCATCCACAGCAACACGGTAATCGCCGCCAAAGAAGTGTTCGGTAGATAGACGAGGCGCAAGACGAAACTCGCGCCAGTTATACTCGATGAAATGATCGTCACCCCGTCAGACCTCCCGCACAGCGACCTTTACGGCATCTTGCTCAACTCCGTGGCCCCGCGCCCCATCGCGTGGGTATCTACCATAAGCGCTGCCGGCCAGACGAACCTTGCCCCGTTTTCGTTTTTCAATTGCGTTTGCGTCGACCCTCCTTTGCTGGCGTTTGCGCCGGGGATGCGGCCAGCCCGAGAATCAACCCTGGAGCGCGACAAGAGCCAAGGCGAAGCGAAGGATACGTTGCACAACGTCCGCGAAACCGGCGAGTTCGTCGTCAACATCGTTACCTATGATCTTCGCGAAGCCATGAATGCAACTAGCGGCGAATACGACCCATCCGTGGACGAATTCGAACTCGCCAAGCTCAAGCCGGAACCCTCGAAGATCGTGCGACCGCCCAGAGTCGCCGAATCCCCGGTCAGCTTCGAATGCAAGCTGCATCAGATTCTCGATTTCTCTCCCGCACCCACCAGCGGCAGCCTGGTGATCGGCCAGATCGTCGCAATCCACATCAAAGACTCGCATATCAAAGACGGCAAACTGGATCGCAATTCGCTAGACCTAATCGGGCGCATGGGCGGAATTCAGTACACGCGGACTACGCAACGGTTTGAGATGATTAGGCCGAAGGTCGGCTAGACGGCTTTCCCGCAAGTTTCACTGCTAAAATAAATCATCAACTATGTTCGAGAATCTACAGGAAAAACTTCAACGCGCCTTCAAGTCCCTTCGCGGCCAGGCCCGCCTCAGCGAGGAAAATATTGCCGAGGCCCTGCGCGAGATCCGACTCGCGCTGCTCGAAGCCGACGTCAACTTCAAAGTGGTCAAAGAATTAATCGACCGCATCCAGGCCAAGGCCGTGGGCCAGGAAGTGCTGACTGCGCTTTCTCCCGGCGAACAGGTCATCAAGATCGTGCGCGACGAACTGGTCGAAACGCTCGGCAAAGACACCGCGCGCATGAAGTTCTCATCGCAGCCGCCCACGGTCGTGCTCATGGCCGGACTGCAAGGTTCCGGCAAGACCACTACATCGGGCAAGCTGGCGAATTGGTTCAAGACGGGCGGGCATCGTCCGCTGCTGGTTTCGGTGGACGTGTACCGCCCTGCAGCGCGGGAGCAGTTGAAGGTTGTGGCGCAAGCGGTAAAGGCGCAGATTTACGAAGGCGAAGTCGGCGAGGCCAACACGCCCGAGCAGCTCACCCAGGCGGTTGAGCGGTTAGTAAAAGAGGCGCGGCGCGAAGCCATCGTCTCCGGCTGCGACGTGCTGATCGTCGATACCGCCGGGCGTCTACACATTGACGACGATCTGATGAACGAGATGCAGTCGCTGAAGAAGCTGCTGAATCCTTCCGAGATTCTATTCGTCGCCGACGCCATGACCGGACAGGACGCGGTTCGCTCCGCCGACGAATTTCACAAGAAGCTTTCGCTCACCGGCATCATCCTCACCAAAATGGATGGTGACGCCCGCGGCGGCGCAGCGCTTTCCATCCGCCAGGTCACCGGCCAGCCCATCAAGTTCATCGGCACCGGCGAAAAATACGATGCCCTCGAACCCTTCCATCCCGACCGCATCGTTTCGCGCATTCTCGGCATGGGTGACATCCTCTCGCTGATCGAGCGCGCCGAATCGCAGATCGATAAGAAAAAAGCGCAGGAGATGGCCACCAAGGCCCTGACCGGTGACGGCTTCTCGCTCGAAGACTTTCGCGACCAGCTCCGGCAAGTAAAAAAGATGGGCTCGATCAAAAACCTGATGGGCATGTTGCCCAGCATCGGACCATTTTCCGGACTGCAAAAAGCCGCCGACAGCGTGGACGAAAAACAAATCAACCGCGTCGAAGCCATTATCAATTCGATGACCCTGCATGAACGCAATCATCACGAAGTGATCAACGGCAGCCGCCGCAAACGCATCTCCCGCGGATCCGGCACCACCGTGCAGGAAGTAAATAACCTGCTCCGCCAATACGCGCAGATGAAAAAGATGTTCAAGCAAATGGGCAAGCCCAGCTTCGCGCGGCGGATGGCGGGGATGAAGCTGCCGGGGATGTAAAACGTCAGTAGCTAGTGATCGGTGGCTATCGGTGGCCAGTAATCCACATTGTGCTGATTAGCGATCATGAAGCACTCGCCACTGATCACTGTTCTTTATGAAATGGCGCTCCCTCAAAGAATCGGCTCCGGAAACTGAGATTCGCCCTCTGCGCGACATCTTTGCCGAGTGCAAGGAACTGATCGCGAAATATGTCCCGGCGGAAACGCAGGCTGTTCATGCTCGTACCATTGCGGAACTGAAACAAAAACAATTAGCTGCAAATATTCTGCCCGTCGGCTCAAAGATTCCAGAATTCCAACTTCAAGATCACAACGGAAAAGAAGTCTCATCTTCCGAGTTGCTCTCAAAAGGACGCCTCGTGCTCTGCTTCATCCGCGGCCGCTGGTGCCCGTTCTGCGTTGCTCAGATGGAAGCTATGAATCTGGTCCTGCCGGAGATCGAGCAGGCGGGAGCGACACTCGTAGCCATTTCTCCGCAGACAGTTCAACAATCGTTTTTCATGCGTGATCAGCATAAGCTGCGATTTCCGCTGCTCTCCGATGCAGGCAACAAAGTTGCCCGCGAGTTCGGATTGACCTACCGCGTTCCTGAGGAACAGCAGGCACTCTACAAACGCGCCTTCGTCAATCTGCCATTCGTCAACGGCGACGCCAGTTGGGAGTTGCCGATTCCTGCGACCTACATCATCGATCACGACGGTACGGTGCTCTACGCTTCCGCGGATGAGGATTACACGGAGCGGCTAGAGCCAGCGGATATCGTGCGTTTTCTGACTAATCGATCAGCCGTATGACGCAACGCGGGCGGGGCGCCCGCGCCACACCTCAGCTTTCGGTACACTGATACTTCATGAACTATATCTACGGCATCAACGCCGTCACCGAGGCGCTCAAGGCCCGCGGACGGGCTTTCCAATGGGTTGGCATGGCCAAGGAGCGGCACGATATCCGCCTCCAGCGCATGATCGAAGACTGCCGCAAGTTGGGCGTGCCCGTACGTTTTCTCACCCGCGTCGAACTCGACCAGATGGCCGGACGTGCTGCGCATCAGGGAGTTGTGGCGGTTACTTCGGCCAAGCAATACAGCGATCTCGATGACGTAATCGGCGCCAAGCGCGGAAAATATTCTCTCGTGCTCGTGCTCGATGGAGTAGAAGACCCGCACAACCTCGGTGCTCTTATGCGCACCGCCGATGCCGCCGGCGCCGACGGCGTCGTCATTCCCGAGCGCCGCGCCGCGCCCGTCACCGGGACGGTCACAAAAACCTCCGCCGGAGCCAGCGAATACCTGCCCATTGCGAGAGTCACCAACATCGCGCGCACGGTAGAAGAACTGAAAGATCGAAACATCTGGACCGTCGGCCTCGACGAGCGCGGCAAGCAGACCTATGACGCCATGGATTACAACATGGATTGTGCTCTCGTTCTCGGCGCAGAGGGCAAAGGCCTGCACGACTTAGTCAAGAAGAAATGCGATTTTCTGGTTTCGATTCCGATGCTCGGGAAGGTCCCGTCACTGAACGTCTCCGTAGCCGGCGGGGTGGTGATGTATGAAATCGTGCGCCAGCGCCGCGCCAAAGATGATAAAAACAAAGAGGCGGCCTCGGGTGCGAAATGAAGTTGCGCCGCCTCGTTCTTGTCTTCCTCTGTGTCTATGCGGTAAATGCGTTTTCTCTCGACCGCGAAGCCTTCACCTTCACCAATTACGATCTCAATGTCCGCCTCGAACCCGGCCAACAACGTTTGGGAGTGCGCGGCAAAGTTACTCTTCGCAACGATTCCTCTACGCCGCAACCAAACGCCGTTCTTCAGATCTCATCTTCTTTAAGCTGGCGCTCAATCACGAATAGTGGCAAGCCACTGCAATTCATCGCGCAGCCCTACACATCTGATATCGACCATACCGGCGCGCTGTCCGAGGCTATCGTCACATTGCCGGAAGCCGTCGCTCCGAAGGCGAGTGTCACTCTTGAAATCGCCTACGAAGGCGTGATCATCCTCGATGCCAAACGCCTCACCCGCATCGGCGCTCCCGAAGATCAAGCCAGCAACTCTGACTGGGATCAGATCAGCGCAAAATTCACCGCCGTGCGCGGCATCGGATACGTGACGTGGTACCCCATCGCCACCGAATCCGCGAACCTTTCGGAAGGCAAAAATCTTTTCGATGCCCTGGGCCGATGGAAAGCGCGCGAAAGTGCATCTACCATGCGCTTGCAGTTTGCCGTGACCAGCGATGAAACTGAACCACCGGAATTTCTGGTCAATGCTACGGATTGCCCCGTGGCGCATGAAGTACAACATGAGTTTGTGGCAGACTGCACCTACCATTCGCTGGGAATTCTGTCGCCCGCATTCGTAATCGCCGATTATGGAATCGTCGATCGAAGTGCAGTTGCGGTTCACTTCCTGCATGGACATGACGCCGCAGCCATTCTTTACGCGGATGCTGTGGAAAAAGCGCTCCCTCTCGTCACCGAGTGGTTTGGCGCTGCGCATCGCAAAGCGGAAACCGCCGACCTGCCCGATCAGGGTTCAGCGCCCTACGAGAGCGGCTCTCTCCTGCTGACGCCGCTGCTCAGCACCGATGCCAAAGTCGCCCGCCTATCCGCCGCCCACCAGTTGACGCACGCCGCCTTCTTCTCGCCGCGTCCGTGGATCAACGAAGGCCTCGCCCACTTCGCGCAGGCACTCGATCTTGAGCAGCAGAGCGGACGCCAGTCAGCGCTTAATTACATTGGTCTTCATCGTTCTGCACTCAGCGCCGCCGAAAACTCCCCGGACAATAAGGTGACCGCGCCCCGCTCCGAAGATGAGGTGAACCGCTCTCTGATAAACACGTACGATGAGGAACTCTACCGCAGCAAGGCGATGTGCGCGTGGTGGATGCTGCGCGACATGATCGGCGCTCCGGCGCTTAAGAAAGCTCTCGCCTCTTACCACTCGGACGACGACAAGGAACCCTCCTACATGCAGCGCCTGATTCAAGCGCAGACCCAGCGCGATCTGGAATGGTTTTTCGACGACTGGGTTTACCGCGATCGCGGCCTGCCCGACTTCAAAGTAGCCTCCGCATTCACCCGCAAAACACTGCCTGAAGGTTACATGCTCACCATCACTGTAGAAAACCTGGGTGCCGCTGGGGCTGAGGTTCCGCTCACGGTCAAGTTCGAAGGCGGAGAAATCATCAAACGTCTCGTTGTGCATGGCAAGAGCAACGGCGTTATTCGAGTCGAGGTTTCCAAACCGCCGCAGGAAATCGTAGTCAATGATGGAAGCGTGCCGGAGAGCGATACCAGCAACAACACATTCAAGATCGAAGCAACGGACGGTTCAAAAGAATAGATTACTCCCAGACACGCGAGTTACTCGATGGAGAACACGGCGTAAACGGTCGCTTCGCTTTTGACTTTTTCCGGAAATAGTTTTAGCTTTGGTCGCTGGTCCGTTGAGCCGAGCATTGCGGCCTCGATAGTAACCGTCACTCCTCTCCACATCTTCGCCACGGGCGCTCTATTGCTCGCGTAAACCAACTTCCCCAACTTCGTTCCCAGGCCTTTGGCCATTTGTTCAGCAATCGTCCAGGCCTTTGCCAACGCCGCCCCGCTGGCCTTCGCCTGCAGGGCAACCGGATCGGTGACGTGCCACGACTATTCCGCCTGAAATTGGCGCTCCCGTTTCATGGACTCATTCCATTTGTCGTCGATTTGTGCGCGCCCCAAGCTTAGCTTTTCCGTTTCGATGTTGCCTTCGGGAATTTTCGCAGCCAATATCGCGCTAGCGATCTTCTCGGCAGCTTGTATGTTCTCGTGAAATGCCGAATCCTGAGTGAGTCCGTAGTTGTGATATCCAATCGCGAGGACAGCCACCTCGGCATCGGCGGCTACGGATTCCTCGGCCGTCACCGCAATGGTTTTGTTTTGGCGATTGACCTGAATGTCTTGAGCAAATGCTGACACGCCGAAGAGAGTGAGAGATAGAAGTAACGCCGCTTCTTTCATGCGCACCTCACTTAGTTAGAGTTCGTCGTTTTTACCATAAATCAAAATGGGATCGAATTATCAGCTCGCGCTATTGTTTAGTAGTAAACCTCGCCAGCGCCTCCAACTTCCCCGCCGCCGCCCCGGAATCAATCGCTTGCACCGCAAGTGGAACCGCATTCGCTAAATGATCCGCCCGTCCCGCCGCCACCAGCGCGGCCGCGGCGTTCAACAACACTACATCGCGCCGCGGAGATTTTTTCCCGCTCAGAACCTCTCGAACGATCGCTGCATTTTCAGCCGCATCGCCGCCGGAAATATCTTCCAGCGTCGCCCGCTTCATCCCAAATTCCTCCGGATCAACCTCATACGTGCGCACCTTTCCATCGCGAGCCTCCGCGATCCGCGTCGGCCCCGTGATCGTAATCTCGTCGAGCCCATCCAGTCCATGCACCACCAGCGCACGATGCAGTCCCAACATGCTCAACGCCTCGGCCAGCTTCTCCACCATATCGAGCTCGTACACCCCCACCACCTGCCCCGAGGCATGTGCCGGATTTGTCAGCGGGCCGAGCAGGTTGAACATAGTCCGCAATCGCAGCTCCCGCCGCACCTTTTGCACCTGCTTCATCGAGGAGTGCAAATCTGGCGCGTAGAGAAAACAAATGCCAATCTCCCCCAGACACTGCGCGGCGCGCTCCGGCAATAATTGGATGTTCACTCCCAACGCTTCCATTACGTCTGCTGAGCCGCACTTCGAAGTCAGGCTGCGGTTCCCGTGCTTGGCCACACGCACGCCTGCACCCGCAGTTACGAACGCCGCCACGGTTGAGATATTGAAAGTTCCACTGGCATCGCCCCCCGTGCCGCAGGTATCGACCAATGCATCGCGCCCGGTCCCACTCAAATCGAGCGCCCCGTAAGCAGCGTCCTCAGCCAAAGAAATCGGTAACGGCGTTGCCGCCGCGCGAATCGCTTCTGCGAAGCCCACAATCTCTTCCACCGTTTCGCCCTTCATGCGCAAAGCCACCAGCAGAGCAGAGATCTGAGCATCGGTACAGTTCCCCGCAAGCACTTCCCCCATCACCTCACGCGCTTCCGCCCGCGTCAGCGTTTGTCGGTGATTGGCAATACCATGCAGGGCTTCGAGGATCATCTCACTCGGAATTGTAAGGGATAACGCCGCGCGAAGATTGGCGCACGATGTTTATGGGCTGGCCGCCGGACGATTGAGCCTGGGCAGAAAGTATTCGCGCCAATCCTCGGGTAGCGCAGGCGTATCAACCGCCTTCTGCAGCAACTCGGGATTATATTTCTCACGAAAGAACAGCAGGTTCATTTCGGCGATCGTAATTGCTTCACTCTGCTGCGAGATCCGTTCGATCGTGTCGCCTTCTCCTACTTCGCCTTCCTGCTCCACCGAAAAATAAACTCCGCTGTGTCCGCTCCGCGCAAAGCGGTCGATCATGTCATCGCGCCGAAACTTGGCGGCTAATTTATAACAAGGCATACGCGGCTGACGGACCATAACCACCGCTGAGCCGATTCGAAAGCGGTCTCCCACGTGTTCATCTTCTAACAGACCCTCAGTAGTGAAATTTTCACCAAAGGAACCCCAAGGCAAGTCAGCCTCGGGAAATTCTTTCCTCCAATACTTGTAGTGTTCCGAAGGGTAAGCGTACACCGCCTTATAAGGACCGCCATGAACACTCAGGTCAGCTTGTTTGTCATCGGCTAAATTCAAAGTGCGCAGCGCCACTCTGCCTCTGACCGGTGACTTAAAAATGCCAGTGTTAATGGTTGCGCCTTTGTAAACCATCAATCGCGGGCGGCCGACTTGCAACGAAATCAGCTTCAATGTTCCACCTTTCAGTTCATCGTCCGCAACAACACTTAGATGTACACCCGATGGAAAAGACGCGCCCGCGTTTGCCCTAATCCATCCCCTTCTATAAAATTAATGGTTTGCTGCCCTCAGTCGATAGCCGCAAGCAGGTTCCTTCCGATTCTTAGCTGACGAGCAATTATGAAAATCCACGAGTATCAGGGAAAAGCAATTCTTAAGAAGTATGGTGTGACCGTTCCCCGCAGCGCCATGGCCACTTCGCGCGAAGAGGCCGAAGCTTCCGCCCGCGAACTTCTGAACTCCGGCGCCACTGGCGTCGTGGTCAAGGCTCAGATCCATGCTGGTGGCCGCGGCAAAGGCGGCGGCGTAAAAATCGCCAAATCCGTTAGCGAAGCCGGTGACCTCGCCGAAAAAATGCTAGGGATGAAGCTGGTCACCCATCAGACTGGCCCCGAAGGCCGCATCGTACGCCGCTTGTTGATCGAAGAAACTTTGCCGATAGAAAAAGAACTCTACCTGGGAATTCTTGTTGACCGCGCTGAAGGCAAGCCAGTATTCATGGCCTCGGCCGCCGGCGGCATGGATATCGAGCAAGTCGCCGCCGAAAATCCCGACGCCATTCTCAAGCAGCACATCGATCCCGGCATTGGCCTCGAAGCTTTTCAGGCGCGCAAGATGGCTTTCAAACTTGGCCTCAGCGCCAAGCAGATCAATCCCGCCGTACAGTTTCTCTCGAATCTCTACAAGGCATTTCTCGATACCGACGCTTCGCTCCTCGAGATCAATCCTTTCATTACCACCACCGACGGCCGCCTCTTCGCGCT
Organism: uncultured Acidobacteriaceae bacterium; assembly: GCA_963818235.1. Classification (GTDB taxonomy): domain Bacteria; phylum Acidobacteriota; class Terriglobia; order Terriglobales; family Acidobacteriaceae; genus Sulfotelmatobacter. The sequence continues at coordinate 1,481,747 of CAWFRI010000001.1, read as the reverse complement.
CGATGCCAAGCTCACCTTCGACGACAACGCGCTCTTCCGCCATGCCGATCTTCGCGAACTGCGTGACATCACCGAAGAAGATCCGCTCGAAGTCGAAGCCTCCAAATACAGTCTCAACTACATCAAGCTCGAGGGTAGCGTGGGCTGCATGGTCAATGGCGCCGGACTCGCGATGGCCACCATGGATATCATCAAGTACGCTGGAGGCATGCCCGCCAACTTTCTCGACGTTGGCGGCGGCGCAAATTCTGAGCAAGTCGCGCACGCTTTCGAAATTCTGCTCAGCGATAAAAGTGTGAAAGCCGTTTTGATCAATATTTTTGGCGGCATTCTTCGCGTCGATACTCTCGCGACCGGCGTAGTCGAGGCCGCCCGGAAAACCAATCTCAAGCTTCCCGTCGTATTAAGACTCGAGGGCACAAACGTTGTCGAGGGCAAAAAGATTTTGATGGAGTCCGGATTAAACTTCGTCGTCGCCGACACCATGAAAGACGCCGCTGACAAAGTAGTCGCAGCGGCCCGCTAATAATAATTGCTGGCATCCCGACTTGAGCAACGCCAGCGAAGCAGATTAAGGAATTTATTTCTATGTCAATCCTGGTAAATGAAAAAACACGCCTGATCGTGCAAGGCCTCACCGGACGCGAAGGCACTTTCCATGCCAAAGCCTGCGCTGCCTACGGCACACAAGTGGTCGGCGGAGTTACGCCCGGCAAGGGCGGCACCACTCACGAGGGCTGGCCGATTTTCAACACCGTGCAGGAGGCTGTCGAAAAGACGGGCGCCGACACCACCGTAATTTTCGTTCCTCCTCCATTCGCTGCTGATGCCATCATGGAAGCCGCCGACGCCGACCTCGAGCTCATCGTCTGCATCACCGAAGGCATTCCAACGCTCGACATGGCGAAGGCCTGGGAGTTTCTCCAGAATCGACGCTCGCGCCTCATCGGCCCGAATTGCCCCGGCATTATTTCCCCGGGCAAATGCAAGATTGGAATCATGCCGGGATCGATCCACAAACAAGGTTCAATCGGCATCGTCTCCCGCTCCGGCACTTTGACTTATGAGGCCGTGCATCAACTCACGCAGCGCGGCATCGGCCAATCCACCGCCATCGGCATCGGCGGCGATCCGATTATCGGTACGAACTTCCTGGATGCCCTCGACCTGTTCAACCGTGATCCCGAAACCGAAGCCGTGATCATGATCGGCGAAATCGGCGGCGACGCCGAGGAAACCGCCGCAGAATTCGTAAGAACGAAAATGAAGAAGCCGGTCGTCGGTTTCATCGCCGGACAAACCGCTCCTCCCGGACGTCGTATGGGCCACGCCGGGGCAATCATCTCAGGCGGCAAGGGCACCGCCGCGGAGAAGATCAAAGTAATGGAAGCCGCCGGGATTCGCGTGGCAAAATCTCCCGCAGACATCGGCGAAACGCTCGCCTCGGCAGTTGGTGTGAAAGTTTAGGATCAGCTGTCACTAAGGACGGATCGACTACCACCTATGAAAACACTGCAACGCACTCTTACCATCGTGAAACCGGACGCCGTCAAGAAGAACGCCGTCGGCGACATCATTGAGCAGTTCGAAAAGAATGGCTTCCATATTCTTGCCATGAAGATGCTCGAAATCTCCAAGCACCAGGCCGAACAATTTTATGCCGTACACGCCAGCCGCCCATTCTACGGCTCGCTTACTGACTTCATGTCGAGCGGATCCATCGTCGCGTTGGCCCTGGAGAAAGAGAACGCCATCGCCGACCTGCGCAAGCTGATGGGCGCAACCAACCCCGCCAGTGCGGAGGAAGGCACCATCCGCAAAAAATGGGCTTCCAGCATCGAGCACAACGCCATTCACGGCTCCGATGCCGAAGATACCGCGCGCTTTGAACTTAGCTTCTTTTTCGCGGGATACGAGTTAGCGCAGTAAGGTCTTAACTGCGCTTAGCGTTGGATGCCACCAGAAAGCGCGGGCGCGGAGGCCCGCGCCACAATTCTATCCTAGCGGTTCAAACAAATTGCCTTCAACCCGATCCGCTACCTTGGGTAACTCTTTCCTGGCGTATTGTAGGAAGTGCGGAGTGGAACGGTGGGATTCGAGCGCCGCGTCATCTTTATATTGTTCGTAGATAAAGAAACGCCGGGCCTCGGTCTTATGCCGGTGTACTTGAAACATCAGACAACCGGGTTCTTTGCGCGCCTCTTCCGTCAGTTTCGCCAATATCTGAGCAACGTCGGCATCGTGCCCAGCCTTCGCCATCCACGTTACTGCCAGAACCACCATCGTACACTCCTCACTTAGTAAGTAGTTTTAAGTGCCTGACAAAGTGGAAATCAATTCTAAACTTCCCCCGATGACGCTGTCTTTAACTCATTTACAAACTCATTCATCAGAATGGTATGGTCACGATCCGGACCCGTGGAAATCATGCCAATCTTCGCGTTTGTTTCCTTTTCCACAAACGCCAGATATTCCCGAGCCAGCTTAGGCAATTGGTCAAACTTAGTAACTCCCTGCGTGGAACTCTGCCAGCCGGGCATCTTCTTATAAACGCATTCCAGCTTATCGTAACCGCTAGCCTGTGCCGGAATTTCCATTGTCTTTTTTCCATCAACAATGTAACTCACACAGACGGGAATTTCCGCCAGTTCATCCAGCACATCCAGCTTCGTAACTACCAGCCATGAGATTCCGTTTATCATGCCAGCGTAGCGTAGCAGTGGCAAGTCCAGCCAACCCGTCCGCCTAGGACGTCCGGTAACCGCGCCGAACTCATTTCCGCGCTTGCGGATCTGCTCACCCAACTCGCCCTTTTCTTCGCTCGGGAACGGTCCTTCACCGACCCGTGTGCAGTACGCCTTGGTAAGTCCAATCACTGATTGAATAGCATTTGGAGCTACGCCCGTACCAATCGCCGCGCCTCCCGACGTCGCACTCGAGGAAGTTACAAAAGGATAAGTCCCATGATCGATGTCGAGCATCGTACCCTGCGCTCCTTCAAACAGAATCGACTCACCTCCAGCCAGAGCTTCGTTCAGCAAGACCGCCGTGTCGCAAACAAATGGCGCGATCTTCTCCGCGGCCTGCGCGTACTCCGCGTACATTTTGTCGGCATCCAGCGGTTCTGTATTGAACAGGGCATGGGCGATCATATTCTTCTCGCGGACCGCGTTTTCAATGTGTTTTCTTAGCAACTGCAAATCCAGCAAATCCGCCACGCGCAGTCCGCGGCGACCCATCTTATCTTCGTACGCCGGACCAATTCCCCGCGATGTAGTTCCAATTTTCACCCGTCCCGGCGCATTCTCCGCCGCCAACTCGATCATGCGATGGTAGGGCAGAATCACCTGCGCCCGGTTGGAAACAAAAAGATTTCCGTCTACTCTCACGCCCGCCTCGCGCAACGCTCCCACCTCTTTCAAGAAAGCCATGGGATCAAGCACCACGCCATTGCCAATCACGCTGCGGCATGCGGTCCGCAACACTCCGCACGGAACCAGTTGCAACACAAACTTCTTGCCGTTGATAATGACAGTGTGGCCTGCGTTATGCCCGCCCGCATAGCGCGCTACCACGGAGAAGCTCTCCGATAAAACGTCGACGATCTTTCCTTTGCCTTCGTCGCCCCACTGGGCGCCGACAATTACCGCAGTCTTGCCTCGTTTCAATGCCAACTCCGTTACAGGGATTTCGCCAACGCACAACTGTGCCGCGCACGCATGAACACCCGGGGTCGCACACGCCTTGCCGCGGCCAAAACACTCTAAATGCTAACTGGGAAAAAAGCGAAGAAGATGTGTACGAAGTATCTTATCGCGCCCGCGCCGCAGATAGCAACGCGCAGAGCTTTTCTCGCGTAGATGGTTTGATCGCTCGCGGTAAGATGTGATCTGATGCCCAAGTTCGAAAAACACATCTTCGTATGCGGCAACCAGCGTCCTCCTGGAAATCCTCGCGGATGCTGCGATCCCGACGGCCACGCAAAATTGCAGAAATTATTCAAACAGAAACTCGCCGATCGTGGCCTCAAAGGCAAAGTGCGGGCCAACCAGTCGGGCTGCCTCGATCAATGCGAGCACGGTCCAACCGTCGTCGTCTATCCCGAAGCCGTCTGGTACGGACACGTCGGCGAGGCCGACGTCGATGAGATCATTGACTCTCACATCATTGGCGGCAATCCAGTCGAGCGCCTGATGCTGGCTGACGACTGCTTGAACACTGCGGTCTGTGAGCATCGGAAAAACAGCGGCCAATGATCACTAGCCCATGGCGAATAAAATCAGAGCGGAGTGTGTTACGAGCGCTGTACTGGCCACTAGCACTAACCACTGTTTCCTGGTAGGCGCGGCAGGGATCGAACCTGCAACCACCGGTTTAGAAAACCGGTGCTCTATCCAATTGAGCTACGCGCCCCCCTTAGAAAATTTATCATAAGCTCCTGGTGGAGTATCATGCGATGTCGCATCGACATTGACATCCATTTCTCCATCCCGCCTCGCCTACATCGACTGGATGCGCGGCCTCGCCTGTGTCCTGATGTTTCAAACCCATTGCTATGACTCCTGGCTCAGCCCGAGCGCGCGCCACGGCAAATTCTTCATGTACTCCCAACTCGGAGGTACGTTCCCAGCTCCCTTATTCCTGTTTCTAGCTGGGATTTCTTTCGCACTTGTAACGGGAAAGCTCTGGCAAAAAAAACTAGCTCCTGCACAAATCGCGCGCACTACGATTCTTCGCGGCGCGGAAATTTTTGCCTTCGGTCTCCTCTTTCGCCTTCAGGAATACGCCATCGCCTGGGGTTGGGCGCCGCTCAGTGATCTCCTCCGCGTCGATATCCTCAACACCATCGGCGTTTCCATGATGCTCATGGGCGTACTCTGTTGGATCGTACTGTCCATCAATCGCGCACCGCATCCACGCTCCGCGTTGATTTTTTCATCCGCCGGAACCGGCCTATTAATCTCTTTGCTCACTCCGTTGATCTGGACCTCGTGGCGTCCCCGCTGGATACCGTGGCCGCTGCAATCCTACCTCGATGGCGTTCACAATCTCGGCGCGCCGCAAGCGTGGGTGTTCCCCATTTTTCCCTGGACGGGGTTCGCCTTCGCCGGTCTAGCCACTGGGTTTATCTTGCAAAGCGAGCGCAGCCGCCAGCGCGAGACCTCAACTTTTTTCAGCATGGGCGCGGCAGGCTTGCTATTGATTGCAGCCGCCCGATTTTTCGACGCGCTACCGCGCCAACTCTACCCGGTCTACGATTACTGGCACACTAGCCCCAATTTCTTTCTGCTTCGTCTCGGCATGTTGCTGGTAATTCTCACCGCGAGCTACTCCTGGTGCCGCTGGATTATCGGAAAACGGCGCGCGGAACAATGGGGTTTTAGCCCCCTTATTCAACTAGGACAAGCTTCCCTGCTGGTCTACTGGGTGCATCTCGAATTCGTGTATGGCCGAGTGTCGATTCTGCCCAAACACGCCGTCAGTGTTCGAACCGCTTCCGCTGGTCTGCTCGTAATCTTCCTCGCGATGCTGCTTCTCGCTTTCCTGCGGACCCGCCTCAAAGGACACGGGCCAACCTTCTCACGTCGTTTCAAGCCCAGGCCGCGTCAATTGATGTAGTCCATGGGTTGCGCGTAGCATCTACTGAAACTGCTTCGCAAACTCCACCACTTCCCGCTCCGCCCAACGCCCGTCATAGCTTGATCCATCTCCGTCCCCGACGAATGCGCAATGCCCGCCGTCCTCGGTCTCCAGGTAGGTAATGTTCCGATTGCTTAGCAATTTCTGCCGGGTCTCCGGCAAAATGCGTACGAACGGATCATTGGCCGCATGAATCACGAGCGCAGGGCGCGCGATCCGGTCCACCACATGCGCGGCCGCTGCGCGATCATAGTAGTCATCCGCCCCGGCAAAACCGCAGTAGTGCGCAGTCACGCGTTCGTCGAATTGCCGCAACGTCCTGATTCCTCGCAGACACGCAGCGTCATAAGTCTCAGGAAACAGCCGCACCTTGCGCCGAAACCGCTGGAATAACTGCAAAAAAAAATAATATTCGTAAATTCGGTTGGCCGGCTCATGCAGCGCATCCGCCCCAGCCGCCAGATTCACCGCCGGACAAACCGCCGCCACTCCTCGGAATTCCGCGGGCCCATCGCTACCCCACTCCCCCGCCAATTTCAGAACCAGGTTGCCACCCATGGAAAATCCAATGAGTACAACCCCCCGCACCCCGTCGCGCTCCACAAGGTTGCGCGCCACTGCCGCCACATCTTCCGAGCGGCCGGAGTTATAGAGTGTAGCCGCGCAATGGTCCATGCCACCGCAATTCCGCTGGTTCATGCGCACCACACTCATGCCCGCCGCCAGCCCATTGCGGGCAATTCCCAACATGTATTGCGACTCGCTCGAACCTTCCAGCCCGTGCACGACAATCAGAGTCAGCGCGCTGCTCCGCTCCGCCTGCCAATGACAATGGCACAGCACCGAAACACCCGGCTCAACTTCAATCATTCTTTTTTCGGCAGCCGGCAATTGGATTCGGCGGTTTAGAAAGAAAGCCGCAAGCGTCTGCTTATGCCCGCCTTTCAACCAGCGGCGGGGCTGGAACTCGGTTGCCACAAATGCTGGGGCTTTCTCAGTTTGCGAACTTCCCACAAAACGATTCTAATAGGACCAGTCCGCCACACGGGAGTTCTCGAATGCCGATTTTTAAATACATCTGTCAGGATTGTCAGCACGAGTTTGAAACCCTGGTCTTCGGCCGCGACAAAGCCAAGTGCCCCAAGTGCCAAAGCAAAAAGTTGAGCCCGCAGCTCAGTGTCTTCGCCGTCTCCGCCAAGAGCTCCGTCAGTTCGTCGGTACCGGCCGGCGGCGGCTGCGGTTCCTGTGGCGATCCCCGCGGCCCCGGCGCATGTTCTCTCGGAGACATGGACTGACTTCCGCCAAACCCTCTCTACATTAGCGCCCGCTCAACCCGGCAAACTTTCGACACTCTACGTCGTGTGACCGTCGTTACCTTTGTTTGCCCCCCTCGCCCGCCTACTATCCCCTTGAACTCGCTTAGAGCCCAAGGAGATCAGAAAGACTATGGACCGGCGCCGGCAGTCGCGTGTCTTCGTTGACCTTCCCGTACAAATTTGGGGCATGGACAGTTATTCTCGTCCGTTCATTCAGCCCGCCAGTCTACGTACCATCAGCGGCCGGGGCGCTACATTGCAATGCGTGGACGCACGCCTAAAGCCGGGAGACGTCATCGATGTGTTGTATGAGGGAACCAAAGCTCAGTTCCGCATCGTGTGGTGCGGCAAGCCGGGCACGGAAATGGCCGGCGAAGTGGGAGTAGAAAATCTTTCCACCGACGTCGCCCTCTGGGACGTCGATCCGCTGCGCTGCGCCGCTTCAGCGGGCCAAGGCTAAGTCAACTTTCATGTGCGAAGGGAAAATGGGGAGGGCGGGAGAGGACTGAAACCCGTACTGGACGGGCCATTTCCAGTATGAGGCGAACCCCGCTCGAAGGCAAGGACAAATTCCACTCAGAAGTGCGCATTCGCCTCACAAATGCAGGATCTTTCACACCTTCTGCACTCCCATGGTGGAAATGTTGCAACTTCTGTCATCCTCTCCTTCTCATCCGTAGACTAAATGCTCCTGGACTTTCGTGAAACTAAGTGTCCTTCGCGGGTAATCCGCTGCGGGGTTCTTGCGGAATCAACTCCCGCATCCATCCCTAAGCTGTAAACTCACCAGAGATGCTGGTCAAGATTCTAGGTTCCGCCGCTGGCGGCGCATTTCCGCAATGGAATTGCGCTTGCCACAACTGCCGTGCCGTGAGAGCAGGCACATTCCACGGCAAGCCCCGCACCCAAACGCAGCTTGCAATCACCGGCGACTCCACATTTTGGTTCCTGCTCGGCGCTTCGCCAGACCTCCGCTTCCAAATCGAGGCCACTCCCGAACTGCATCCCCGTCAGACCCCTCGCCACTCGCCCATTGCTGGCCTCGCTCTGGCCAATGCCGATATCGATCACGTCCTGGGATTGCTTCTCCTACGCGAACTTCAGCCGCTTCGCATCCATTCCACCGCGTCGGTTCGCCGCATTCTTCGTGAAGATAATTCCATGTTCGGCATGTTGCACCGTATTTCCGATCAAGCTCAGTGGACTGATTTCGCGCCCGGAAAAGAATTTTCTCTTTGCACTGCTGATGGCCAAGACTCTGGTCTTCGTTGCCTGCCCTGGTCACTTGCAACTCATTACCCTGCCTATGTCACACCCGAACGCCAGTCGCAACTTTCTCCAACTGAAGCTTCTCTCGGATTTTTCATCCATTCGAACTCCGGCTCGCGCCTCGCCTATCTTCCCGCCGTTCCCAAAGTAGACAACGCCTTACTCACCGAACTCGATACCTGCGACATCCTGCTCTTCGACGGTACATTCTGGAGCAGCAACGAACTCATCGCTACAAATAGCACGACATCCGGCGCAACCGCTCACCAGATGGGCCACGTGCCCGTCGAAGAAACGTTGGTTCAGTTGGCGGAAGTGCGCTGTCCGCGTAAAATATTTCTACATATCAATAACACCAATCCCATGCTGGACGAGGCGAGTCCTCAATATCGCCAGGTGCGGAGCGCGGGCTGGGAAGTAGCGGAGGATGGATGGCAGTTCGATCTGTAGAAAATCAGACCACAGCGCAAGCCGCACCGCTGCTTTCGCTGGAAGAATTACGCGCACAATTCCAGGCCACAGGCGAAGAGCGTTATCACCACAAACATCCTTTTCATCTGCTGATGCATGAGGGCAAGCTCACTCGCGGCCAATTGCAAGCCTGGGCGCTGAACCGTTACTACTATCAAAGCATCATCCCCATTAAAGATTCGATCATTCTCTCGCGCGGCCCCGACCCGGTCTTCCGCCGCGCCTGGCGCAAACGCGTCGTCGATCACGATGGCGACGCCACCAGCGAAGGCGGCATCAAGCGCTGGATAAAACTTGCCGAAGCCACCGGCCTCGACCCCGCACAAGTTCGCGCCGGACAGGGCATTCTTCCCGCCACCCGTTTCGCGGTCAACGAATATCTGAATATCGTTCGCAATCGATCTTTGCTCGAAGCCGTCGCTTCCTCGCTCACCGAGTTGTTTTCCACCAAACTCATTACGCTGCGCGTGGAAAAATTGCGCCAGTTTTATCCCTGGCTCTCGGGCGGCCTCGATTACTTTGAGGCCCGGCTCTATCAAGCTCAGGAAGACGCGCAGTTTGCGGTCAACTACGTCTATGACAACGCAAAAAATCGCGCCGAGCAGGAATCCGCCATTCAGGCCCTGCGCGATAAGTGCGACATTCTCTGGGCGCAGCTCGACGCTCTCTACTTCGCCTATGTGCAGCCCGGCTGGCCTCCTCCCGGTGCATTCCGCATCGAGGGCGTTTAGCGTGAGGCAACAAACTCTGTCATTCCGAGCGGAGTCTTGCGATTGCCTTTATCAATCGCAAGGCGCGGTCGAGGAACCTGCTTTTGCTCGCAGCTTTCACCACTCGATGGGTATTCGCTAACATGCCCGCTCCCGAAGACACCAGCCAGCCTCGTCTCGCCGCCGGTTGCCGCTGGGGAGCCGAGCCCAAGCCCGGCACCGAAGAACGTGTCGTCCTTTTCCCCGAAGGCGCAATCAAGCTGCAAGGCACCGGACGCCGGGTGCTCGAACGCTGCAACGGCCAGCGCACCTTCGGCGAAATCATCACAGATTTGCAATCCCAATTCGCCACCGCCGATCCCGCTAAGATTCGTAACGACATCAGTCAATTCCTGGAACAATTGCGGCATAAGCGGATTGTTGACTACTAGCTAAACACTATTCGGTTGACAGCGTGAGGTATCGAAATTAGCGTGGGAATAGGGTAAGGGAGACCGCTTCAATAATGACCGGAATACAGTTCATCACCGACGAAAAAGGCCGCAAGACGGCGGCAGTAATCGACCTCAAGAAACACAAGGCGCTCTGGGAGGACATCGAGGACGTACTGATCTCCCGCTCCCGGCGGCACGAAAAACGCATACCGCTCGACAAGGTGAAGTCGGACCTCATCAAGAGCGCCAAGCTGCATGGCTAGCTACCACGTCGCATTGACTTCGAGCGCTGAGAAAGAACTCAAAAGACTGGCAACCCAACTAATTGCTCGCATCATTTCAAGACTGGAAACTCTCGCTTCCAATCCCCGGCCTCCGGGTTGCAAAAAGCTCCAGGGTGGCGATCGCGAGTGGCGCATTCGTGTTGGGGATTATCGCGTGGTGTACACCATCGACAACACAAAGTTACTCGTGGAGGTGACGCGAATCCGTCACCGCAGAGAGGCATACGAGCGATGACTGCTACGGAGAACGGTGGTATAGTGACGTGGCCCTAAAGCTCTCGCCTCCAATCGAGATGAGGATTTAACATGAAGTTCGATGTTGCTGGACCTTTTAAGCTTACCCGCCACGGAACAAAGAAACTCATCACCGATCAATCGCTGACTGAACTCAAGGCAGAATTGGAACGTTGCGATTCTGGCCTCTCCAAGGCGTGTGGTTGCTACGTCTTCGCAATCCACACCCCGAAAGGATATACGCCATACTACGTCGGTCAGGCCAGTAAACAATCGATCGTCGGTGAGGCCCTAAACCCTTCAAATAGGGAGAAGTACAATAAAGCCTGTTCCGAGAGCAAAGGCAGTCCAACCATATTCCTCCTGCCGAAGCTAACTCCCAAAGGGCGTTACAAGAAAAAAGGCCGCGTCAGCGCGACTATCGATTTTCTCGAGCTGGCTTATAGCCGCTGCGCTCCAGAAGAATCGGGACCTCATCAACACCAAGGAAACGCGGTTTCTGAGGGAAATATCCGTTGCAGGGATTTTTAACCCGAAAAAAGGAAAACCCCAAAAAGCCTCGCGCGAGCTAAAGAAGACGCTTTGGTAACTTAGGAGGAACTGCGGCCTCTCCGCGCAATCTCCGTTCGGTAATCTCCAGTGGTATGAGTTCATCCTCGCCATCTTCAAGACGCGCTTTTGCGGCATCGTAGGCCTTCACGTCGGCGAGCATCTCTGCATCTTCCATCAGCTTCCTCTTCCTTAAAACATACACCGTGTCGTCCAGCCTTGCCTTCCATTCCAACTCAAGTCATCATAGTGAAAGTGAAATATCCGCGCCCTCGATGATTCCCAACCCTCTAGCCCTCATCGCCGAACTTACGCACCGCTGCCCCTTGCACTGCGTCTACTGCTCCAATCCTCTTGAGTTGGCGGCCGTAAGCTCGGAGCTCTCCACTTCCGAGTGGATCGACATTTTCCAACAGTGCGGCCAGCTCGGCATGCTGCACGCGCACTTCACTGGCGGAGAACCGCTGGCCCGCGCCGACCTCACCGAACTCATCGCCGGAGCCCGCTCCGCAGGCCTTTACACCAACTTGATCACCTCCGGCATTGGCCTCACCGAACCGCGATTAAAGTCCCTCGTCGATGCCGGCCTCGATCACATCCAGCTCAGTTTTCAGGATTCCCGCGAAGCCGCTGCCAACTGGATCGCTGGAGCGAAAGCTCATGCCCACAAGATCGAACTTTCCCGCATCATCCGCGGCCACAAACTCGCCTTCACTGTAAACCTCGTCATCCATCGCCAGAACATCGACCACCTCGATGAGATGATCGCCTTCATCGAGCAACTCGCCCCCGAACGCATGGAGATCGCCCACACCCAGTACTACGGCTGGGCATTGCAAAACCGCGCCGCGCTTATGCCCACGCGCGAGCAACTCGATCAAGCTGTCGAAATCGTTGCCGCCGCCGAGAAGCGCCTCGCTGGACGCATCCGCGTCGACTTCGTTGTTCCCGATTATTACGCGCGCTTTCCCAAAGCTTGCATGGGCGGCTGGGGACGCAGATTGGTGCTCATCAATCCCTCCGGCAAAGTTCTTCCCTGTCATGCCGCGGAAGTTATTCCCGGCCTCAGTTTCGAAAATGTTCGGGATAAATCTCTGGAGTTGATCTGGCGGGATTCTTCTTCGTTCCAGCGCTTCCGTGGAGAGGAATGGATGCCGGAACCTTGCCGCTCTTGCGATCGTCGCGCGGAAGACTTCGGGGGATGCCGCTGCCAGGCCCTACTGCTGGCCGGCGACGCCACGGTCACCGATCCCGCATGTTCGCTGGCCCCCGCTCACCACATCGTCGAAGAAGCGTTGGCCGAAGTTAACTCTGGCGCTACGGTTTCTGAGCCCGTCGCAGCCTCGTCCTTCGTCCAACTACAGCGTGCAGAGAATATCTGGAGCTACCGCACGAATCCAGAATAAAAACCGCAACAACAAGCCGCTAGCGGTCCTCCGCCTACCAGCGTACCCCAACCGTAATCGGACGCACATCCGTCGTCGTCCCGTTCGCCGATCCGTGCGTGAGCCGGTACTCGAGATAAATTTCCGCCCCGCTGGGCACCTTTCGCGTCACGCCTCCACCAATGTTGTAGCCGAATTCATTCTGGCTGGAGGTCACAAAATCCCCGCTTAACGCGATTGCGGCGTTCCCACACGCATTCCACCATTCAAAAAACGAGTTACAAAACGAGCCCGGGACGGCCGTATCATCGTTCAACTTTCCCATACGATGGTAAAAGCCAGGGCCGAACAAAATGTATCCTCCCCACAACTTGGTCACGGGAATGTTGATCACGGGGTCGAGTGTCAGCGCAAAATAATAGCTCGACGCACTTCCCGCCTGTGCCAGTTGCAAACTGGAATCGCGCAGCGGTAAGTCGGCAAAAATAAAATCAGCGCGCAGCCCTAAGAACTTGTTCGCATTACGCGCCACGCCAGCCATGGCTACGCCGCCTCCGCCTCTCACAAAATCCTTGGTCGTTCCGCTATCCAGATTGGCGCCAATGCCCACGTTGTAATTCCAGTTCTTGTAATCCTTGGGCTTCTTCCTCCGCAGGGATTCCTCATTGGAAACTTCCTGATCGCCGGCGTTTTGCGCGCTCGCCGGTGGCTGAGCCGTCGGTTGCTGCGGGGCGGGAGTCGTCGCCGGAGTTTCGCCGGTCACCGGAGCCTGCGCGAATCCGTACCCGGCTAAAACACTCGTCAAAACCAGCAACCTCAGCGCACTCGCGGTCGCGAACTTTCCTATCATCCATTCTCCTCCCATATCCGGGCGTGGTGCGGACCGTAGCGCTCGGCATGGAAAGGCAAGAGGCGCCGTTGGTAAATGGTTCCGCTTAAGATTCCTCGCAGCCGGCACTCGACAAGCCGCCGCGGGATCAAATCATCTTACCAACTTTGATGCCGCTGCGGCGCGGCAAGCCGCCCGCGGTGGTGATCAGCTTTCGCTTAGCCATCTTCCTCGGAATCCGGACGCAGTAGGTCATAAGCGTTTCGCTGGAAGATGAAACTGAGAATCGTCCTGTGACGAGATTGTTGATCCGAAGGTTTAGGTCCGCTGAGCGACTTCCCTTCCGAGTCAGTGATTAGATCTTCCGGGCAGTTTCATTGCTGCGACGCAGGACTAAGGCAGGATTTCGAACACCGTTCCGTCGTTTTGGCTACCGCCCTGATAAGTTACGCCGTAAAGATTACCACCATTATCCAGCAGCGTGCAGTAGGGATGGTATCCATCGTTGCCGTTATCGTTAAAAATGTGAAGCAGTTCCTCGGTCCATCTTCCGCCAGCTTTAGGTGTCAATTTGAACACAGTTCCGTAATTAAATTTGCCACCGAGATTGGTCGTTCCATAAAGATTGCCAGCTGCATCCCTGATCAATCCTCCGAACGGATTGCCCCCATCCCAATCACTCGGCTCGAACGAATGTACGATGGTCTCGGTCCATTCTCCGCCCGCCTGAGGCGTTAGTTCGAAAACCATGCCCGAATCATAATAACCACCGTAGATTGTGGTGCCGTACAGATTGCCCGCGGTATCGAAAATCAATGTGGCATTGGGACCCTCGCCAGTCGAGTTTTGGCCGTTGAAGTTATAGAGCACAGTCTCATTCCATCCACCGGAACCCTGTGGCGTCATCTCGAACACAGTACCGTATCCGTAAGCGCCGCCCGACAAGGTTGTTCCGTAAAGATTGCCGGATGCGTCAAAAATAACACCGGCATTGGGACTGATTCCGTCGGTGAAATTGAAATTATGTAGTATCGTCTCGGTCCATTTCCCGGCCTTCGCCGGCGTCAACTCGTACACGGTACCGTTGAAATTGGCCCCGCCTCCGGCCGTCGTGCCATAGAGACTGCCTGACGAATCAAAGATGAGGTTCCCGTACGGATATGTGCCATCCACTTCATTGTTTTGGAAGTCGTACAGTATCGTTTCCTTCCATGGTCCGCTCGTGGTCGGGGATAGCTCGAACACCGTACCGACATTGTTTGGACCACCATTGTTCGTGGTGCCATAGAGGTTGCCAGCGGAATCGATCAAGAGCTGAGTGTAGGGCACGAGGCCATCAACTTCATTGTCGTTAAAACTGTGCAGTAGTTTTTCGCTCCAACCGCCGGCCTTGGGCATCAGCTCGAACACCGTTCCGAATGAGTGAGCGCCGCCCCCGGTCGTCGTGCCGTACAGATTGCCGGCGGCATCGGAGATCAACCCGCCGTAAGGTCCGTTACCGTTGCTGCCATCGAAATTAAATAGCACTTTCTCTCCGGCAGCCGCTGTATCCGTCACTACCAACCCGAGAGCGAGGGTTGCGAGCATCGTTTTTAATATTGAAAAGCCATTGATTGGCATGGAATATCCTCTTAATTAACTCAGCTAGACTGTTTCACCTCTAAGTGTTTGCGTACTCCTGTCTCGTAATTGCTAAGCGGTCTAACCGAGCGATGGATCACGTCAGTAGATTGTGGTATAGTCCCGGCTTATTTTGAAAGCGCGGAGGTCCGGAATGCTTCGCATACTTCGTATCAATTACCGGGCACCCGGGGCGCCCTCTGGGATTCAGATAGGCACACACATTCTTCTCGGGATCATAGTCCTATTTGCAGCGACTGCCACGAAAGCGCAGACCTTTACTGCGCTCTACGAGTTCCAAGGCGGAGCCGACGGCGGCGGCTCAAATGGAGTAATTCTCGATCCTGAGGGAAACCTTTACGGCACCACCGTTGCCGGAGGTCAGACTATCTTCGGAACTGTTTTTAAGTTGAGCCCATCGGGTGTCAAAACGATTCTCTACAACTTTTTGGACGGAACCGATGGCGCAGAGCCTCACGGAATGCTCGTGAGGGATACGCAAGGGAATCTGTACGGGACGACCGAATACGGTGGTAATCTCAACGTCCAATGTTCAGGGATGCAAGGCTGTGGGGTTGTCTTCAAAATCAGCCCGTCCGGTCACGAATCGGTGTTGCACCGTTTCACAGGCAACGCGGACGGAGGCCAGCTCCTCGCTGGCCTGACGATTGACAGCGCTGGCAATCTTTATGGAACCGCCTCTTGTGGTGGTGCCAGTAGTTGCTCGCAGTACTACAGCACGACTGGCGGAGTCGTATTCAAGATTGATTCGGCCGAAAGGATGACGGTTCTCCATGCCTTTTCCGGCAGTTCTGACGGAGAAGAACCCCAATCTTCTCTGATCTTGGATACCTCCGGCAACCTCTACGGATCGACGACTTCTGGAGGCGCTGAAACCCAAGGGACCATCTTTAAGGTCGACAGTAATGGGCACGAAACTGTACTACTCTCGTTCGGGGGGACGTTTGGCTCTCAGCCCTACGGATCTCTCGCCCTTGATAGCAAAGGCGACCTCTATGGTGCGACATACAACGGTGGCAACCTGAACGATTGTGACGGGGGGTGCGGTATTGTTTTCGAGCTGAAGCCGGATGGCCAGGAGCCTATCTTGGATGTATTTACAGGTGACTCCGCTGGCGGGAACCCCTTGGCGGGTTTGCTTCGGGATAAGGGTGGAAACCTGTACGGCACGGCAGCATCTGGGGGCGAGGAACCCTACTCTTGTGGAGTCGCTTTCCAAATTACGCCGAAAGGTATTGAGCAGGTTCTTCACTCTTTTACCGGCGGCGCTGATGGTTGCTCTCCGAACACGAATCTGACTCAGGACAGTAGCGGGAATCTTTACGGAGGTGCCTTTGGTGGAACCTACGGAGCCGGAGTAATTTTTGAGATCACACCTTAGGCCAGTAAGCAAGTTCATCAACCGTGAAAGTAAGGGAGGCCTGACGTTAAATCCCGGAATTTGGGCCTCAAGCTCAAGACGAAGCGATTTTGGACAGGAACCTGCCGGCTGGAATCTATCAAGATAATAGATTGGGAGGCTTTTCTAACTGGTATAAGCGACGACTTTATTCCTGATTGTCGTAACTTTCCAATAACACTCCAACCTGGGCGCTGCTCGACACCGCGCGGCCGGTCGGCGATCTAAAGCAGATCTACTACAGCGACACGCGGAACTCGCCGTAGTCCCGCGTATGGTAAAAATAAGCTTCGCTTCCAAGAGCAGACATTTGCAGAAGACTCCGGCAAAACAGGCACCGAGGACCATCCCACCCTCAACTTCAAGGGATCGCACTCCAGCGCGCCGCGTCGCGCTGGTCGGCTTCGGAACCGTCGGCCGCGCCGTCGCCAAGATTCTCTGCGACCGCAACCACAAAAACGGTGACAGCCTGCTCCGCCTCACCCACATCTGCAATCGCAACTTCGAACGCAAAAAACAACCTTGGGTTCCAAACGATGTAATCTGGACCGACGACTTCCACACCATTCTCAACTCTGACGTCGACATCGTCATCGAGCTGATCGGCGGCCTGACGCCTGCGGAAGATCTGGTGCGCAGCGCACTGAAAGCGGGCAAATCGGTCGTCACCGCCAACAAGCAGCTCATCGCCCGCCACGGTCCGGACCTACTCCAGCTCGCCAGCGCCAACCGTTGCCGCCTTGAGTTTGGCGCGTCCGTTGCTGGAGGCGTTCCCGTTCTTCCCGCCCTGCGCACCGGCCTCTCCGGAGATCGCCTGCACGGCATCGCCGGCATTCTCAACGGCACCTGCAACTACATTCTCAGCCGCATCGAAACCGATCGCATCCCCTTCAGCGAGGCTCTCGAAGAAGCGCAAGCCCGTGGCTACGCCGAAGCCGATGCCAGCGAAGATCTCGACGGTGGCGATGCCCGCGCCAAACTCTCCATCCTCGCGCTCGCCGGACTGCAAGCCCGCGTCGCCCCCGCAGATATTCGCGCCCGCACCATCCGCCCCATTGAAGCGATCGATTTCGATTACTCCGCCGAGCTGGGCTGCACCATCCGGCAAATTTCTCGCGCCGACTTAAAAGACGCCACTTTATTTGCCGAGGTCGGCCCCAGCCTGGTCCCCGCATCTTCGCCCTTCGGGCGCGTGCAGAAAAATCTCAACCTGGTTTTGACTTCCGGTGAGTACGGCGGAGACGTAGCTTTCCTCGGCGCGGGCGCGGGAGGGGATCCCACCGCCGTCGCGGTTGTGTCAGATTTGATCGTGATCGCCAGAAGTGCGGCCGGCTCGGTCCGCCCGCAACTTCAGCTGACCTCGCCAACTATCAGCTGCGACTTCGAGACGCCCTGGTATTTAAGGTTTGTGGTAAAAGATCAGCACGGCATCATCGCGCGCCTGGCCGCAATCCTATCGGCGCACCAACTCAACATCGACGCCATCCTGCAAAAACCCGGCTTCGAAAAGAATTCGCTTCCCTTCGTGATCACGCTCGAACCCGCCCGGGACGCGCAACTCCACCCTGCGCTGCAAGAAATGTCCGCCTTGCCCTTCGCGTTGCGCCCGTGTCTCTGCCTCCCAATCCTGCGCTAGTAACTGACGCATACCAGGAACACTCTGTCATCCTGAGCGAAGCGAAGGACCCCTTGCACCTAGCGGCACCGCGGCCCCAACAGGGAATTCGTACGACGGTCTTAATGGTTTGGCTGCCGCTACTTCCAGAACGGATTCTTCAACCCAGCCGGAGCGAACGCGCTATCCACCTTCGCCTCCGTCCCGGAATCATCCGATATTTTTTCGTCTAACAAACGCGAGGGAGGCGCTTGCAACTCTTCGGCGGGGTAGGAAACGCGGGGATCGGGATATTCGGATTTCATTGGGGGAACCTCCACAGTCTTAAGTCTATAAATAGAACCTAACTCTATTGAAACACTTCCAGCTAACTGTGAATCTTCAAAATCTCGATACTTCCCATCGAAAAATCAATTCGTTGAGCTTTACCCTGTGAACCTCTGCGTACTTTGTGTTAAAGATTTAGATTTCCTGGCCCAGCCCAATACCCTGAAACTGCTACGATGTCAGCGTATTCATAACTCCGTTCTCAAGGAAGACAAATGAAATACCGCAAGCTGGGCCGCACCGGTTTCGACGTCAGCGACATCTCCTACGGACTCTGGGGCATGAGTGGCTGGAGCGGCTCCAGCGATCAACAGTCGCTCAATTCCCTGCAACTCTCGGTCGATTCCGGCTGCAACTTCTTCGACACCGCCTGGGCCTACGGCGAAGGCAAGAGTGACGCCCTTCTCGGCGACACCATGGCTCGCAACAAAAAGCGTCTCTACGCCGCTTCGAAAATTCCTCCCGCCAACGATAAATGGCCTGCGCTTCCGGCCTACAAATATCACGACGTTTTTTCCCAGGATCACGTCCTCAAATATGCCGATCAAATCCGCAAAAAACTCCGCGTCGATTCCATCGACGTTCTCCAGTTCCACGTCTGGGACGACAGTTGGACCGATGATCCCGAATTCCGCTCCACCGTCGAAAAACTGAAAGACGGCGGCTGGATCCGCTACTTCGGCCTCAGTCTCAACCGCTGGGAGCCCGAAAACGGCATTAAAGCCCTGCATACCGGATTAGTCGACGTCGTGCAAGTCATCTACAACATCTTCGATCAAGCTCCCGAAGACAAACTTTTCCCGCTCTGCCAGGAACTCAACATCGGCATAATCGCGCGCGTCCCTCTTGACGAAGGCAGTCTTGGCGGCAAGATGACTCTCGAAACCCGCTTTCCCAAAGACGATTGGCGCTCCGGCTACTTCGGCCCTGAAAACCTTGCGCCCACCATCAAGCGCATCGAGAAGCTCAAGAAAATCCTGCCCCCGGGTATGACGCTGCCGGAAATGTCCCTGCGCTTCGTTCTCTCGCATCCGGCTGTCAGCACCACAATCGTCGGTATGCGTGATCCAAAACATGTACACGACAATATCGCCGCGAGCGACGCTGGCTCGCTTGACTCCGCATTACTCACCGAACTAAAAAAACATCGATGGGATCGCACCCCGACGCCCTGGTCGGATTAATATTTTTACTTACGTTCGCACAGTAATCGACTCTAGGCCGGGGCAAGGATGAGATATTCAGCAGGGATGATAAGCACCACTTGACCATAGGAACCTCGCCTCAATAGGATTGCCGCTCTGGAACGCTAGGTATCGATTGTGAAAATCGGCGTTTACGTGTATGGCATCGCAGCGGTTGCCTACGGCATCACGGACCTCGTCTGGGGTGGGTTCGATCCCTCCGATCAGCCCCTTCAGGCCTGGGGCGACCACGTTCCCGGTGCCAGGATCTTTGCCTACATTGCCGCCATTTGGCTGGTGATCGCAGGCGCAGCCCTGCTGTGGCGTTGGAGCAGGCGCTCAGCCGCGGCATCGCTGGCCATTCTGTACGGCCTCTTTGTGCTGTTTCCTTTGCCGCGCTTTTACTGGGGGCCTCACGTCCACGGACATCGAGCCTATGTCTACTTGGGTGTTCTCGGCGAGGTCTGCCAGGAAATCATCCTTTTCGTCGCGGCAGTGATTGTCTGGAAATCGCTGTCAGGACAAGATTCGCTTTCGCAGCGAGCTTCCAGGCTCTTTCGTTGGACGTTCGGACTTTGCTCGATCG
The DNA here is from genome assembly GCA_963818235.1 of uncultured Acidobacteriaceae bacterium. Lineage (GTDB taxonomy): Bacteria > Acidobacteriota > Terriglobia > Terriglobales > Acidobacteriaceae > Sulfotelmatobacter. The sequence goes on along the minus strand of CAWFRI010000001.1, from coordinate 1,461,874 downwards.
ATTTTGGCCTTGCAAACCTGACCGCCGTCTGGACGGTGGTCCCAATGATTCCCAAATGGTTGCCCGTCGGCGCAACCTTCTGGGCGGTGCTCACCGGAATCGCATTCGTCTTGGCGGGCGTGGCTATCATATCGGGGGTGCTCGACGTTCTCGCAGCCAGACTTCTTGGGCTGATGCTGCTCACCTTCAGTGTACTGGCATTAGCGCCTCTGATCTTTCGTTTTCCCCACGCCCATGGGGCCTGGGGCGCGAACGCGTATAACCTCACAGCCGTAGGAGCTGCATGGATCGTCGGCCAGTGGCTGGCCACGCGGCAACGGTTAGTCCCAAATCAGCAAAGCTCGCAGCGAGTGGCGCCGTCGTTAATGTAGAACGCGAGCGGTAATCCGGAAGCCGACCGCCACCATGAACCCAAGCCCACTATCCCTCGCCTACGACCTCTGGTAGTAGCCACTCTTCGCAAGCTAGTCTTCTTAGTCCCCAAACAAGCAGCCCAAGCTCCCAGCCAAATCGCAAACATGAAAAACATTTCGCGCCGGATCGCATTCGCCCTAACGTTGTTCTCCATTCTGCTGGCCACGCCAGCCCTGCTCGCCCAAAACTCCCGCGGCTCCCTTCGGGGCACTGTGCAGGATTCCACTGGCGCTCGCGTCGCCTCCGCCAAAATAATCGCTCAACTTTCCGGCTCCTCCATCCAGCGCCAGGCGGTCAGTGAAGACCGCGGCGAATTCCGCCTCGATGACCTCCAGCCCGGCAGCTACCACATCACCATAACCGCCACAGGTTTTGCTCCAGCCCAAACAGTGGTCGCAATCACCGTCACCACCGTTCGCGATATTGCTGTCACTCTGAAGCCAGCCACAACTTCGGCGACCGTCAACGTGCAGGGCACTTCTTCCTCGATCACCACCGAAGTCCTTGACACCTCCAGCGCGGTCCGCGGAGGCGTTGTCGGCAGCCAGGACCTGGAAACTCTTCCGCTCCCCGCACGCAGTTTCGCTAACATCGCCTATCTCGTCCCCGGCACCGAGCCCGTCGAGCCTTCCGATCCCACCAAGGCCCGCATCACCGCTGTCTCCACCGGAGGAAGCTCCGGACTCAACAACGAACTCTCTGTCGATGGCGCCGAAAATTCCGACGATTGGATCGGCGGCTTCCTGCAAAATTTCTCCCCCGATGGCGTCGAGGAATTCGCCGTCCGCACCTCGAACGAAGATGCCGACACCGGTTGGACTACCGCCGGTTCTGTAGTGATCACCACCAAGCGCGGCACCAACGAATACCACGGGAGCGGCGCGTTCTTCGACCGTCAGGCCGCGCTCAATGCGCGTTTCCCCATCGAAAATCCCGCGCCGAATCCCAAGCAGCCGTTCTCCCGCCAGAACTACGTTGCAACTTTCGGCGGTCCCGTCGCCAAAGACAAAGTCTGGTTTTTCACCTCATTCGAGAACGTCCACGAAAACGCCAGCATCGCTTACAGCCCGGCCAGCTCCGCGCAATTTGACGCATTGTCCGACTTGGCCTCCGAAGGATTAATCGCCGGCATTCCCGCCATCCCCGTTCCCGCCACCGTTCCCATTCCCTTTCGCGACTACCTCAGTTCGCTGCGCTTGGACTGGGCACAATCCTCGAAGTCGAATTGGTTCCTGCGCGCATCGTCGGACAGCTACCTCACGCACAACGCCCTGGTGCAACAAGCCACGCTGCCCTCCACCGGACTGATCACCCACAATAACTACTGGAATGTCGCGCTCAGCAATACCTATACCGTCAGCCCAACTTGGCTGGGCAATCTGGTTCTCGACGCCAGCCTTTTGCATCTCACCCAGACTCGGAATTCTGATCTTGGCTTCGCTGTTCAGTTTCCTTTCAGCGTGACCGCGCTCACCGTTTCCGGCTTCGAAACCTTCGGCGACAATCAGTTTGCCACTCCCATCACCCTTTTCCCCGACCTGCGCAATCAGGATAAATATCAATTCCGCTACGATCTGAGCCACGTTGTCCGTGACCATGCCTTCAAGTTCGGCATCGACTTCATCCACGAACCGGTTCTCAGCGGCTCCTTCGCGTCTACTGCCGAGCAGTTCACGACGTATCCCTCCAACCCCGATTGCTACATCAACCCTCCCGGCCCCGATTGCGGTGGCATCACGACTGCGTTGCCCTTCTACTACACCCCGCCCAGCGCCATGTGCAATCCTGCACCCTCCACAGCCAGCGGAATCAACTGCGCGTTCACTCCCGCCGGCGACGGCAGCTTTTCCCAGAATGTTCAGCGCCTCGCTTTCTATGCGGAAGACTCCTGGCGCGTCTCGCACCAACTCACCGTCAACTACGGCTTGCGCTATCAGACCACGTGGGGACTATTCACAGGCTCGGGGCGAAGCCAGGCCGATAACTCCGCCTACCTCACCCTGCAAGCGTTGCAAATTCCGCTCGTGCCCAGCGTTCCCAGCGACTATCGCAAGCAAATCGCGCCGCGCCTTGGCCTCGCCTACTCACCGGGCACCAGCGGCAAAACCGTAATCCGCGCCGGATTCGGCCTCTACTATGACGATCTCGCGCAGAACGGATGGGCTACAGCGTTTCAAGGCGTCAACAACTCGAACAGGGCTACGGGACCGTGCAGCTTTAGTGGGGGCGCGCTCATCGGCGCTGGTTGCCTTCAGGGTGGCGCAGGCGCTACCGGCAATCTAATCGGCTCTCCTTACAAAACGCCCTACGCCGTCCACACTACCGCCGGCGTGCAGCACGCTTTCAACGAGCGGTGGCTGGCCAGCGCCGATTACGTACACGAGCAGGGCAACCACGGTTATCGCGGCTTTTCCTATGCCAGCGGCTCCAGCCTATTCACTCCGTTCTTTCCCACCAGTGATACCACCGATCAAACAGCTGTGGTGCCGGATGTAAATGTGTTCGAGGCCGACAATCGCTCCAGCTACAACGGCTTGTTGCTGCACCTGCAAGGCAACATGCGTCGCTTCAATCTGGTCGCAAACTACCAACTCTCCAAGGCGCAAACCTGGGGATGCCTGCTGGGCGAACTGTTTGACTACGTCGATGGCGTCTGCCCCAACCAACCCAATCAACCGAATCCCGGATTCCTGAACGCCTTCGGACCGGGCGACTACGGCCCATCCGGCGAAGACGTTCGCCATCGCTTCGTGTTTGCCGGCACAGTGCATCTACCCGGCGGATTCGAGTTGAGCACCATTAATCAGTTCGAAAGCGCCCGCCCCATCACCATCACCAACGCCGACAACACCGACCGCATTTACGTTCAGTTCAATGGCCAGACGCAGCCCTCGTATACCAGCCTCGACCAATTCCGCGGCACGCCCTACATCCAGTCCGACCTTCGCGTCACCCGCCCCTTCAAAATCAACGAGCGCTGGCAGATCGATCCTTTCATTGAATTCTTCAACCTCTTCAATCGCAACAATCCCGGCGCAAACTTCGCCGTCAATGTCGCGCAGCTCCCCGTGCCCTCGGCGCAGATGTCGCCGAACTCGCTCGGCCAAACCATTGTCAGCACCATCTGCACGAACCCGAGTTGCTCCCAAACCACGCCCCTCACCAGCCTCAAGCAGCTTGAGATCCCCGAAGGCGCCCTGGGAGATTTCTTCGGCCCCGGCACAACCGTAGGCATCCCGTTCGCTGCGCAAATCGGCGTGCGCGTGACATTCTAGCTGTTGGGATTGTGGCGAAGCATTGCTTGCTATTCGGCGGGCACGTAAATGGGGTAATCCAACGGCGTAGCGGGTACCATCTCGACGGCCTTCTGCACTTGGCGGGGACAGAACCAGTCAAACATCGGCAAAGTCAAGAATGTATTGACCAGCGCCATCACCACCATCATGGAAAAAATCGTGCTGTTAATTACTTTTAGATCCAGCCCGATGTTGAGCACGATCAGGCAAATCAGTCCGCGCATATTCAGCAATGAACCCAGCCCCGCCGCCTCGCGCAACTTCATGCCAGAGGCCCATCCCGCCAGCGCGGACGCAGCCACTTTCCCCAGGATGGCGACCAGAATAATTAATCCCGTAATCAGCCACATTTGCGCGCCGCGCAAGGTGAGCAGATTCGTGCGCAGGCCGCTGAAGGCGAGGTACAAGGGTAGCAGTACCGCCGTAGTGATCACTTCCAAGCGGCCCGTTACATAGGCTCCAAAGCGGTTCGTCTTCGGCATCACCGCGCCCACCAGAAACGCGCCAAATAATGGATGCAAGCCCAGATAGCCCGAGCAGACCGAGGCCGCGACCACGATCACCATCATGATCGCCATCGCCTTTTCGTTCAACACCCCGCTTTCGCTGTATATATCTCCAAACCGCTTAAGCAAAGGTTTCACCACACAGAACATCGCCGCGGTGAAAAGCAAAATTCCCACGAACGTCAAATACAAACCCAACTTGTTCGCCGGATTCTTAATCCGCGCTACCACATACGCCAGCACGCACCAGGTGAATACCCCCGCTACACACGCCGACCCCACCGCCACGGCCCCGAGCGGCGAACTCAGCATATTCCGTTCCAGCAGCAACTTCGCCAGCATGGGAAACGCCGTGATGGTCATTGCCGCACCCAGCAGCAACGCAAAGTTTACGAAGTTGACGTCGGGCGAAGAAAATCTCGGGTGCAGGTACGCCGCCAGCGCAAACGCCAGCAGCATGGGCGCTCCAATGCTGGCGAAGGTGACGGAAACTGTGGCTTTGGCTTGAGATTTTAGTTTGGCGGGATCGATCGCCAATCCCGCCAGGAACATGAATAGCACCACCCCCAACTGCCCCAGCGCATTGAGGAAGTCAAAGCTGGCGGGAGGAAACAGGTAGCGCGAAAACTGCGGCGCTACCCATCCCAGCAAAGATGGCCCCAGCAGAATGCCGGCAAACATCTCCCCATTCACCCGCGGCTGGCGGATTTTGACAAACACATCCCCCACTAGCCGGCACAGCCCCAACACAACTGCCATTTGCAGGATCAGCGTTACAAGATTGAGCATGGCAGAATTCCGGTGGCGGCTTTCAAACTAAACCGCAGCCGGCTCCTCCCGCTGAATCCCGGATTGATCGAAGCCCTTCATGTCGAGAAGACGCCTCATTCTCTTCACCGAATCGTACTCGTGAATCGCATCTCCGTAGATGCGTCCCGCGAACATGTCGATGATCTCCTCCTGATGGGTCATGTGGGCAAAGCGCTGGAACGGAAATGGAAATTCCCAGAAGCAATCCAGCATGGTCTGAATGATGTCCTGCCCCCGGTCGGCGTAGTTTTGATATTGCTGGAATGGCTTCTCCGCCTCCGGCGTGATGCCGTCAAGATAATCCTTCACGGCAGCAGCGGCATATTCCGCCTCCTTCGTGGCAAATAGCAACCCGAGAGAAAAGATGGGATCGATGAAGCGATGCGAATCGCCCACGCAGAGAAAGTTCTTTCCCGTCCAGTTCGCCACGTTGTAGGAATAGTTGGCCGCACCCTTGCCCTCCTCCACGAATTCCACATTCTGCACCCGCTGCGTGAGTTCGGGATTTATCGTGTACAACTCCTCCCGCGCGAATGCCTCCTTCGACATTTTCTTCGAAGTAAAGTAATCCGAAGGCACGATGATGCCAATGCTCACGACTTCCTTGTCGATGGGAATAAACCACGCCCAGTGATTCTTCTCCCGGTAGAAAATTAAAGTATCGTCGCGCTTCTCGCCTTCGTCGCGTATTGCGCCCTTCACCTGGATGAAGATGGCAACCTGTTTGTCGTAATTACCGCGCCCCTTGGGCCCGATCACGCCTTTATTCGCCAGGAATGTGTTCTGACCGGAGGCGTCGATCACCACGTCGCCCATTAGTTCGTGCTCGCTGCCATCCTTCCTGCGGCAGCGTACGCCACGCAGCAGGTTCCCCTCCATGATGACGCCCGTAGCTTCACCATCGAAAGTTTCGCATCCGCGCTCGACTGCGGTATCCAGCAAAAGCTTGTCGAAAACGCTACGCCGTGCCTGCCACGTCGTCGCCGGACGTTGCGATTGATTGGGTCCCAGCCGGTCTCTCACCGGAATGTAAAACGAATTCTTTCCGCCAGTCCCGAAAACCTTCGTCCCGTGCTTCACCAGATATTCCAATTTATTCAGAACGTTTTCCATCCCCAACTTGCGCAACTGCCCGCCGGTTTCTCCAGTAAAAGATTCACCGATATGATAGCGGGGAAATGTTTCCTTCTCGATCATGATGGAAGGAATATCCAATTTCTTGAGGAACATCGCCGTGCAGGACCCTGCCGGGCCTCCGCCGATAATGACCACCCTGTGTCTCGATCTCAATCGTTCTCTCTCCTTTTGCCCCTGGGGTCGGCGCGAGGTGACGTTAGTAATCAGTCCGCGCGGCCTGTAGTGCCAAATACTTATGAGGTATCCCGCATGGAATGTCAAGATGAAGTTTTTTTCATACTAGGTAGGCCTAAACAGCGGAAAAAGCAGAAGTTTTCGTTTTACTCGAAAAACGTGAAGTCGCCTGCACTTGGACGAAGAGAATCAACCAAATCAATCCGGCAAACTCAAAGATTCGTTACCGCACCAGCCACTCGCTGGCCTCATGCACCTGGACGAGCAAAGAGCCATAAGTGACGGCCAAAGTAGCCAGCACTGCCAACACGGCGCACACCGCATATCGCCACGAATATCCAGAGCCAGCACTCTGCCGCGCTTCCGTCCAGCCAATCAGCCGCTCCACGCGCGCATTCACGGACTCCGCCGGGCTGTGTACCAAAGCTGTCGTCAGTTCCGCGGCCGGTTGCAGAGGAGCTAGCCGCGACAACTTGATCACTGCTGCCGCCAAATCCAAAGCCTCCGAAGCGCTCGACACCGCCGCATCATCGGCAGCCATCTCCGTCGCTTCGCGCCACGCAGTTTCCAATTGCGCCATCCCCGGAAATGCCGCGAAATGCATAAGTAATTTCCGCAGATTATCCCGCCGCCGCACGTGGATCACCTCATGTCGCAGTGCGCTCCGCAGTTCCCGCTCGGTCAATACAAATTCCGCCGCGCTCGATAACCACACCGTAGGCCGCAAAATTCCCGAAGCCGTAAGCGGAGGCGCAGCCGCCGACGTTCGCATAACGCATACCATCCGCTCGCCATTCTCCGGCCTCGCATTCAGCACTCGCGCTTGGCTCGACCATCGTTCAACCGTTTTCGAAGCTCGCACCAGCGCCCACCCTGCGCTCCACGCCCCCCTCGCCACCACCGCCACTCCACAGTAGGCCAGCAACACCGCCGCAATTCCCACCGGCTCCTTCACCGCCCGCGGTTCGAGCAGCAGAAACGATGGCACAGCCAACGCCAGCGTCACTCCGGTCGCAACCGCCAGCGAGATCATCCGCAGTAGGAAGAGTCCGTCGGCGCTGCGTCTCGCCGCACCATGCTGTCCATAAGCCCATACCCTTCGCCACACTAAGCAAACCGTCAGCGACAGCGCTCCATATAGAATGAAGAAGATCGAAAGAGAAACCGCGATCCCGCGAACCGCGAACATCAAGCCTTCTCCTTGCCGCGCGACTCTTTCTGCCCGGCTTCTCGATAATTCAGTTCGCGCCGCTTCCGTTCCACCAGGGTCCGTAGATCGTCCAGCAGCTGCGCATCCCGTTCTCCCAGGATTTCCACCAAAAATGACAGCGGCAACGTCGATGCCGGACTGGCATCCAGCAACTGCCGGAACGCGCTTCCCGCCGCTTCCCGCTGCAATTCATCCCGGCTAAATCGCGCTACGTAGCGAAACGCCCTGCCTTCTTCCGATCGCGTCAATAGCCCCTTTTTGAACAGCCGGTCCAGCGTGGTCATCACCGTCGTGTAGGCCAAATCTTCGCAGCTGGCTTCCACCAACTCCCGCACCGTCGCGCTGCCTCGCCCCCATACCGCTTCCATCAGCCGCTGCTCCAACGGCCCCAGGTTTCCTGCGGACTTTCGAAATGGTTGAAACATCCTCATTCGCTTCGCGAGACTCTGAAATTCTACGCTCAAAAGTGCAAGTTCGCCTGCATATCCGCCGGAATCGCCACCACTCCCTGTACCCCCTGAGGAGTAGTGGCAAAGTCCACATCCTCCGCTCCGCTACATCCACTCATCGCCGTCAGACTCCACGGACTCGTGATCTGCTCAAAGAACTCATAAGTCTGAGACGCGGAATTGTTTGCTTCGTTGTTGCACACCCACCCCGAGATCGCCATGTTCGGAAAATAATTCTTCGCTCCCGTATACACAACGCTCATCGCCGCCCAAGCCGCATCCGAAGGGTGAGAAGTGAATTCCGTTCCCGCGCAGGTCGGATTTCCCGTCCACGCCTGCATGTTCGCCTCGGTATTTACCTCGTTGTAGTCAAGTAAGTCAGTCCACGAACTGCCGTTCGTCGGCACCACCAAAAGATGTGGCGGACGCGGCACCTCGCATCCCGTCTCGATATTCGAAAACGACGGCCCTGAGGTCAATTCCACCGCTTGCGGCGTCAATCCATACCACGCCAGAGCGTAGCCCACGGCTCCCGCTCCAGCGCTGCCCGCATGCACTCCAAACGGAAACGCCCTTGTCGCATGCTGCATGTAACTCAGCAACGTGGCGATACGGCAAGCCGCATTCTTCAAATTCGGCGTCTCTCCCGTTACTTCCCACGCAGTCGCGAATTCTATCTGCTCCACCGCGAAATCGTAGTCGAGATACGCGCCCGCGTAGTGCGTTCCCCCGGGCGTCAAATCTTCCGCCCCGTTCACCAGCACCACCACTCCCACCTTGCTTCCATTCGGTCCAACATAACTATAGGTCGCTTGAATATCCGCCACGTTAGGGCACAATACCGTCACACTCGTGCAAGCTGAATGCGGATAAAAATTGGTGGTGCAGCTAACGCTGGTGGGATTCGTAATGCTCCCCATCGGAAGGGTCTGTGCCCTGCCTATCGCCGCCCCCGCAAAAAGCAAGGCAATAATAATGGGAATTTTCACGGTCTCTCCTGACACTCTTCAACTTCGCTGACTGGGTATTTAACGCGAACTGCAAATTTTCGTCTGGACGACCTTCTGGGAAAATAGGCCGCCAGAACGATTATCGGACAGCACCAGATCGCAGCCCACCCTGTGGGGGCAGGGTCAAGCGATTCTAAGCCGACTCGGCCCCACGGTCAACGCAAATACGGGGCAGCGGCTTTCTCGAGGCCGCCAAAATCGCGACAAAAGCCCTGGAATACGAGAGAATTCTCACCCTGTTCCTGGTTTGCTCGATGTGCTCGTGCAAAGCGCTCCGCAACTCCGCCCCCAGTGGCTCGACCTCTTTATGATCGTCGGCCGCTACCGCTCTCGAGCACAAAGCCCGAATTCTCTCCTCGGACGTTGACAACATGCCAATTTGGATAGCTTTTCCACCATTTCGGTTGGTTCCAGAGTGGTTGTTTTTGGCAAAGTCGCTACCGAGCATCGACGCGCTGTAGCGCGGCGGGAGGAATGGGGCGAAACAACTACTCGAGCCAGCCAGCGCGCAGGATAAACAGGCAGGAAAAATCTGGGGTGGGAAACGGGAATCGAACCCGCAACCGTCGGAGCCACAGTCCGGTGCTCTGCCAGTTGAGCTATTCCCACCGCCACCTCGATTATACAACCGTCACTTCGTGGATGTCAGAAACCGGGAAAATGCAATAACTTTTACTCGGAGGTTTTCGGAAAAGGCGCAGGCCGTGGGTTAATCGGAACGCGAGAACGATCTCCGGCAGGCGCAAAAATTGAGAAGAAAGATCGCATCGCTCCGCGACTCAACTCTATCCCGAAACTCCGGCTCATTCCTCCGCCAACAACCTGCACCACACCGAACTCAACACCGGAGCCAAGAATGAAAACGGAAAGCAAAACAATGTAATGGAAATACTATCGAGAACTCCAGAAAGGAAAACCTCAACTTGCGAATACGGCGTCAACTCCTCGGCAACTTCCTCATCCCGCCTCACCCGCGCCCCACACCCACATACTCAAATCCCATCGCCCGCAGCCGTACTGAGTCGAGCAGATTCTTCGTATCGACAATGATCGGCTTCTTCAGCAGATGTTTAATGCGGTCAAAATCCAGCGCTCGAAACTCCGGCCAGCCCGTCCCCACCACCAGAGCATCCATCCCTTCCGCCGCCGCATAAGCCGTCTCGCAATATCGCACGGAGCCATTGAGCCGCGTCTTCGCATCTGTCAACGCAACCGGATCGTAAGCCCGCACCCGCGCTCCCTTGGCCACCAGCGTCTCCGCCAACCGAATCGCCGATGATCCCGCCACCGAATTCGTGTTGGGCTTGAACGCCAGCCCCAAAATTCCCACATCCTTGTTCTCCACCGAATTCAAAGCCATCGCAATCTTGTCCACCAACCGGTCCGCCAGCGTATGGTTCACATCCCGCGCCGCGCTCAACACCTTCAGCGGAACTCCATTCGCCTGCGCCAGTTGCGCCAGTGAATCCATATCCGACTCCGCAAACACTCCGCCCATCCCAGCCCCAGGCTGCAAACATCGCGGAGCAATCTTCTTATCCAGCCCCAGCGCCAGCGCCAGGTTCACCGCGTCGGCGCCCACTCGCTCGCACAGCGCCGCCACTTCGTTGATGAACGAGATCTTCGTCGCCACAAATGCCGTCGCCGATTCCCGCACCAGCTCCGCCGTAGCCTGGTTGGTCACAATCACTGGCACCCCGCGCATCACCAGCGGATGGAAAATCTGCTTCAGCAGGTGCACCGCTTCATTCGACGTCGATCCCAGAATCAAACGGTCCGGCCAGTTAAAATCTTCCACCGCGCAACCGTCCGTAAAGAACATCGGCTGCGATACAATCGTCGCCTGAAGTCCGGCGTCCTTTAAGCTCTTCTCCAAAGCATTGGCCGTGCCTACGCTCACCGGCGTCACAATCGTTAGTATTGGAGGCTTCGGCGCCATCTTTGCAATGCGCATCACCACATCGCTTAGATTCTCCGCCCCGTCTTCCGCCAGAAAAATCACCTGCGCCTTGCGCGCAAACGATTCAATGTCCGTCGAGTACGCCAGCCGTCCCGCACGCACATTTCTCCGGATAATTTCTTTCAGGTTTTTTTCAAAGAAAGGAATGTTGCCCTGCGCCATCTCGACCATGCGCGTCCGGTCGGGATGACAACACGAAACTGGAGTTCCAAAGTCTGCCAGACAAGCCGAAATTACCGTTCCCAGAAACCCCGAACCGTAGACGCCGATCTGCATTCTCTAGCCCCCAGGGTGTTCTGAAACCCGCGCCCGAAGCGGCTATCGGCGCGGGTATCGCACTTCCCTGTCTTCTTGTGTACAGCGCTCACCCACTCTCCGCAACGCACGCAAGGGAAATGTACTTAGGGCCATGTCTCTCACGTCGGAGTAACGTAACGGTCAGGTAACCGAAAGGACTTGACGCGATTGAGCGAGGATTCGACCACCTTTCGGGAACGGCCGACTTACGCGTCGTGACGAGAGGGATTTGGGTTGGGAGCAGGGTTCGGGCTAAAGGGTTCGGGAAGGGCACGACGTTCAGTCGTGCCGTAAAAGCCCACAAATGCGCCGCGCTTCAGCGCCTGCGCCTCTCTTGACTGCCACAGCTTCTCGATTTCGCCGAACGACGCACAGAATTCTAAGGCGTAACCAAACTTCCGCCCAACAGCACCGGAGCCAGATCCACCCAGCAGTTCAAAGCATCTTCCCGCACAAAGGTCAGCCGGTCCAATAGCACTCGCCGGCTTCCCACATATTCCTCCCAGCGTTGTCCGGCAGTCTGCAAAGCCTTTACAGCGGCCTCTTCGCTGGGCATCTTCGCAATCGTCAGGTGCGGGATATATGCCCACTCCTCCCCAAACTCGAGCGCCTCCGTATTCATCTGCTCATGCAGTTCGCACATCCGCATCGCCCCGTACGCCACCCGTATGTAAACTGTCGGAGTCGTCGGAGCAAAACTATCCATACCGCCCAGCGTCACTTCAAACGGTTCCGTGCGTCCGCAAATGCGCTCCAGCACCTGCAGCGCCGCACTCTCGCTTCCCTGCAACGGACGAGGCGGCAGCAACGTAAGATGCGCCGCAAAGTGCGGCAACTCCGGATGCAACTCTCGCCGGAGCTTCTCCACGAATTCCCCCACCGGACCTTTTACGTAGGCCACCAACGCATACCGCAAGCTCGCCATATACAAGCAAAAATTATAGCGCGTTCCGTCGTTTATAATTGCTTAAGTCGTTGACCAGCGAGAGTCATTCGCGATTCGCGAGAGATCATTCTCGCTATCGAAATGTAGAACGGCTTGTAACAATGTCGGGGCGTAGCGCAGCCTGGTAGCGCACCTGCCTTGGGCGCAGGGGGTCCGCGGTTCAAATCCGCGCGCCCCGACCAATAGATTTTCCCAGTCTTAGTTCAGACAAAGTCATCCTGAGCGAAGTCGAAGGGGATCTCCGCCTCATCCTGCCGTGCCTCGTCTATCTATCGAGTGGGTTATAAAATTTCTGGTGCCATCGAAGGGACTCGAACCCCCACACCGTTGCCGGTACATGGACCTGAACCATGCGCGTCTGCCAATTCCGCCACGATGGCAATACTGAACCACAATGCAGCGGCGGCCCCAAGGCCGCCGAGTCAGGAAGATCAACTTTTCTATTCTACAGAGGCGAGAGCTGGTGTCAAACCGGCCGAAGCATATCGCATCCCCAAGTTTTTGATATCCGACCCAACAATCCTGTTAACCGGGCAGCACATCATTGCGGTTTCTCGACCACTGCGGAAACGTTGAGCGCACGTTGCCCGTCGGATTTCTCGCGTAGTCGCTCGAAGTCAACTCCCACTTGTCATTTTTGTATTCCGCAACCCCCGCCCAATGCCACGACAGATCCCCGAGTGACACCCAGATTCCATTTTTCGGCTTGTACATCAAGAAGAGCTTGAACTTCTCTTTTACCTCGACCTTTTTTAAATTTCCCGCAATCAGATGCACACTGGTCGTCCGTTCGATTGTGCGGGGAAGCTTCGTGCTCGGACTATCGGCCTCCTCCAGCACAAGGTACTGGTCAGCTGAGCAGGGCACCGTATCCTGATCTTTGTCCGGCTCGATGCCGCGCACTTCCACACCATAATGAAAGGCTTCATCGAGCACGAACTGGTCGTTAGACGTATGGGCAAAAGTCTCGCCGGTTTCCATCGTGAACTGCCGAAAGACGGTCATGACCTGAGTAAAGGACACCTCCCCATCGCATGGAGGAACAATAATCTTGGCCCTCCACTTGATCCCGTGCGGCTCCCCTCTTACGCCTCCAAATGTCAGGGCGGGGATCCTATCGGTAAGTTCCAGCCTCGCAATCTTTACGTGGTCCGTCACACTCTTGAATTTGAGGTGCTGTGGCCCCATGACTTTGACCCAGATCGATCGCTTTACCTTGACCCCGCTCACGACCGCGGTAACCACAACCAAAAAATTTCCCATCCTGGCCCAATACCATTCTGCTTTGTTGCCTACATAGGTCGTTAGCTCAAGCAAGGTAGGCTCTTTCGCTGGACGATGACCGTCACCCTTGACGATGTAATCCTTAATAGCTCCATCCACCCACCATGCGGTTTTGTGGGGTGTCCCATCCGGCGAAGAAACGGTCCAAGTGCACAGGCTGCCGACCGCGTATTTCGGATATCCTTTTACTTCCTCACCAAGCTCATTCAATATCTTCAACTTCGGCATGGAGCATCTCCATCGACGTCGCTTCCAAAATTGCCGTAGGGGAACCCGAGGCACGGCGTGCGGGAAACAATCGCCGCTAGCCGCTCCACTTTACCGCTGTGGAATCGACTCTTCAAACAATATTTTCGATTCGGAGACGTCGGCCGCGAGGATACGCGCCCGCCCAGCGGAAGGTTATTCAAACGCCAAACTCAAGCTTTAATCCTCAGCGGACTCGCATGCTTCGGCTCATAAACCCCAATCTTTCCGCCGCCCGGAAGCGTGACCTTAGCCACCTTTCCCCACCTCTCCTCGCTCACCTCCGAGACCTCTACCTTCTTCGCCCGGAGATCCTTCAGCGTAGCCGCGATGTCATCGCACATGAAATAAAGTTCGTGCTGATCATTCTTTTCCGAATCATGAAACGCTACTTCCATCGGGGGCATGGCAAAAATCAACCACCCATGCCCCGCATCCACCGAAGAAAATTTCAGCACATCGCGAAAGAAAACGCGGTCGGCCTCCGCGTCCTTGCTGTAGATAACAACGTGCGCGCCGTTGATCATTGCGGACCTCCGCAGTGAACTAATCAGAACTCATGTAGAAACAGCCACCCTCGGCTGTCCGTCGGGGAAGCCCGACCGTTTCTGCTTCCGGACTGGCCCTACCCAAGCTTCGCCGTCATCGAAATCTTCGCGTTCAACACCTTCGACACGGGACACCCTTTCTCCGCCGCCTCCGCATACTTCTGAAACGTCGCCTCATCCGCCCCCGGCACCTTTCCCACTACATCGATGTGGCTCGATGTAATCGTCCAGCCGGAATCCTGTTTCTCCATCGTCAAAGTGACATTCGTGCTGATGCTTTCTGGAGTCAGATTCGCCCCGCCCAACTGCGCCGAAAGAGCCATCGAAAAACACGCCGCATGCGCCGCGGCAATCAACTCCTCCGGATTCGTACCCGGGCCATTCTCAAAGCGCGACGTAAACGAATACTGCGTGTCCTTCAGCACTCCGCCGGGAGCAGAAATCGCCCCTTTGCCGTCCTTCAATCCACCCTTCCAAACTGCACTCGCCTTGCGTTCCATGATGTCTCCTGACCATGATCGAAAATTCGAACTCACCTGATTGTAGACCGGGCTCTGTGTGACTTTGTCTCGTCCGGGGTGAATTTATCAATAAAAATCCGAGCAACTCAAATAATATCCGCACATGGAACAACTCAACTTACAGCGCCACTCCTTCAATTCCGACGAACAGTTTGGACAAAATCTTTCCGGATGGCCAACCACGCGCTCCGTTTCTTGAACCTGCAAATCTCCCGCACTCTGTTCACTGGAACTCATCCGCGCAACATACTCCCACCCGCGCCACCAAACAAGTAGCGAAGAATCTTCCCGGCCTAGTTATGTCCTAATAGTGCATTGCTACTCTGGCGCGATCTTAGCGATAGGGCGGGTTGCTGGCGCAACTTGAATTGCTTCAGCCTGAGTCAGGTTAGTCACTTGAAATGTGGTTTCTGCAATAGGTCCGTTAGGAATCGATAGGCGAAATGTTACGGGACCGGCCTGGTGCACAGGCATTCCCTGAAAATTGAGCACAACCCTCGCCAGTCGTCCGTTCACGAAGCTGATCGGGACTTCTATTTTCCCCAAAAAATTATTACCTGCCGTGATCTCCAACGTGCCCTTCACGTTGATGTTGTCGTCTGTTTCGCTTTCAATGACCGCGACAAATGTGATTGCAGGGATAACGATAGGGAGAACGGATGCGGGAAAATGGTCTATCACATTGAATATACTTAGGCGGTTTGAAGCACGGTCAACAGAGGCCGTTTGAGCGCACAACGCGAATTGGGCCCTCATGGCCGTGGTGGTGATGGAAGTGTTACTTCCATCGTAGTTGTAGGTATCGCTTCAGCGCGGATAATCCTTCGGATTGCTTCGCCCCACTCCAGTTGCGACAAATCCAATGAGCCGATCTGCTTCCAGATTACCTGATCATATGGGTCGGTGGCGGATAGTGCGACCAAATACACATACCGAGGCACGAGTTCCGTTACGTCAGTGATTGGACGTAGTAAAGCGTCTTGGAGTGCGCGCATGATTTCTGGCGGAGTCATACTGTCGAGGACATATTGGACAGCAATGTCCTTCCGCAATCGGTCAAGTAAGAACGATGGCGTGTTTGCAACAAGCACAGCCTCTTTTGCAGACGGCGTTGCTATAGCACGAGGGCCGATTTCTGGCCCGGCGGTTGTGGTCCTGTCGGCGTCCATCTCTTCAACCTGTAATACGTGAATACGTCACCTTCATCCTCAAAATAGGGACACTCTGCTACCGCGTGAATCACTTCGTAGCCTTTGCCCCATTTGCTCCATACCATCGGAATAACAGATACGATTCCTCCGACGAGTTCTATCTTCTTTCGCCATACTACGAATCCTGAATGCGCGACTTCCCCTCTTGCATTCGAATAAACGACGATGTCGCCCGGTCGCACGTCTTTCTCAGATAAAATTTGGTCGAATCCGTCATCGTCCAAGATCGACAAAATCGGCGGACCAACTTGGGTTCTGCGGCTTCCAAACGTGAGCCCGTGGCAGTTATACACCGGACATGCCTCACTGACTCGTTCCGCGTTCTTGAAGCGGCTAAGAGACTCTCCGAGAACATGCCAGTCGTAACGTGATAGCTCCCAAACTTGGGTGTTCGGGATGGGATTACCCGCCCGCGTCCGCAAATCAATTGTGGTGTCACGATATTTTCCAGAGGCATCCAGAAGATGCAAATTGCCACTCCCTGGGGGAAGAAGCACGTATTGTGCCAGCCTGCCATCGAGCTGTCAACCTGTTAACTTTATGATTATCATGCACTTGACTTCACTATCGGCGCAAGTAGGATGCGACATTACGGAGGGGTGTTGTACCAAAACGGGCAGCCCCACCAACCTCAAAGAAGGAAAGTTGTTCGTTAAATTCCCCACATGTGCCGTTAGATGCGCCTCCATTGCCGGAGATACACGCAAACTACTGTGCACGCGACAGAAGTCGTAATGAGCAAAATGCAGCGCGACAGCGGCTTTCCCCTCCCTGTAGCCCCCGCACCCAAGATTTTTGATTTTTCCTCCCAATAAAAAAGCCCTTCGAGCTATTAAAAGCTCGAAAGGCTTTTCCACAACTCTCAGTCCTACTCCACCACAATCAAAGCAATCTGCACTCCAGGATGCAGCAGATCGATCAGCACGTACTCTCCATCGATGTAGTCGACGTAGCAGTCGTCGGTGTACGCCCAGCCCACCGGCCATGCATTCGATAGAGCAAACCAGTAGCCGCCGTACTGAAACCGCGGCTGCCCTTCCACCACCGTCGTCTGCACCCGGAACGTATGCTGCCGTCCGAAATTCGCACGGAATTTATCGTCTGGAATGCGCTTTCCCGAAGCCCGCGTCGCATGCTGGCCGCCATTCTGCATGGCGCGGTCATTGTTCTGCATCGGATGGTTTTGCTCTTGTGCCGGCTTCATCTCGGGGTTGCGCTCGTCCTTGTCGTTTTTAGCCGGCTTGCCTTCTTCGGCCTTCGGCATTTCCTGGGCAGGCTTGGCCGACTTCGGTTCTTCCTGCGGGCGCGCCGGTTTGGCCTCGTCTTTTTTCGGCTCTTCCTGTTGTGGTTTGGCGTCCTCGTGTGTGTCCTGCGCCAGCGCCATTCCGCTCGCTCCCAGCAGCAACCCCAACAAGCCCGCTCCCAGCAATCCCGTACCCAGCGTCTTAATTCTCAAATCGTGAAATCTCATAGATTCCTCGCATGACCATCTGTTTTGCCTCCAACTTCGGGCTCAACTCTGATGCCATGCCTGATCGCCCCGGATGCCGCTCCAGAGCTTTCCCGGAGCCCTTCTACGGTATTTCCCCTAGGCTCAAAAAAGAAACCCTTGTCTCACCGCAATATCATTTTGGTTTCCACAGTCTCTTGCGCTAGAATGCTTTTGCACTGAAGAGCGACTGTCCTCTCTGGCCACGGACCTTCGCTCTTGGCCTTCCCCCAGGAGGTAGTAGATGTACCGGCCCTATTCGAATACCATGGCGGACCCTCGTCCGTTCATGGATGTCCAGTCCCTGATCCGCAATCTCGCTCAGGATTTCGTCACATCCTTCAACACTGGCAACTACGACCAGGCTGCCGCGCTCTTCGCACCCGACGGCGCATTCATGGCTCCGCACTTCGACCCCGCCTACGGACCCGCAGCCGTCGAGCGCCTCCTTCACCAGTTCGGCGATGCAGGTTATCAGGATCTTCGCCTCGAAACCGTTCGCGTCGAAGCCTCTGGCGATCTAGCTCTCGAAATCGGCCGTTACACCATCACCATCCACCAGGCCGATGGCACGGTCCGCGCGGACCGGGGGAAATACGTGAAAGCGTGGCGCAGGCTGGGTGTGTGGCTCATCGTCGCTGACAGCTGGAACTCCAACCTGCCCGCCGCGAGTCCCGCAAGATAAATTTTGTCATTTCGAGGGCAGCGAGAAATGTGCTGCGTGCGAGTCCACGTTGGGCCACTCCGGTCGCAGCAGGCCTGAATCGCCAGGCCGTTTTCTTTCAGCAAATGCCACGCCTCGCGGTACCTGCCGTACTTCTGGCGCTGGTTGCGCGGGGAAAAGTGGAGACTGCAATGCATCTCGCCGACTACCTCGAAGGGAATGATGTACCACTGATCAACGGGGATGAGGAGAATGGCGAAAAAATCCACGGTCCCAGGCGCATATTTTTTGCGTCTCGATCCAACCAACTTCAGGCTGTAACCGTGACCTGGGCGCCAGTGAATTGTGGACTTGACTTGCACGCGCAGCGAGCGGGCCGGGTTGTCCACTCCCACATCGTGCCGAGCTACGCCAAAAGGTCTGGAGACCTTCATCCCGCGCCCAGCGGCGAGCATCATGAAGTAGAGTTCTGCCCACTCGCCACGCGCTTTGGGGTCCTTTAACCTTCCACCCGCCAACCGATCGGCCTTCCGCATCATCGCTTGCACCTCATTTTGGCCGCACAAAAAATCGCGGCCTTTAGGGGCCGCGGCGGCGGGTTCTCGCAGGACAGGTTCCCGCAATTCATTATTTCTATTCTGTAGTCATTCCTAATTCGCCGGCTGCCCCATAACGGAACCCGGGCTGCCTCCTACCCCCACAGGTCCGCCGCCCGTAACACTCCCACTTCCCAAAAACTGCCCAAACGCTGAAGCGTAAGGAAGTTGATAACCCGCATACGCTCCCACCGCATTCACCGTCGCCGAGTAGCTCATATCCAGCGTCAGCAACACATCTCCCGCTGGATACGTCGGTGCCGTCCCATTATTCGGACCATTCGTATAAATCTCCACCGTCTGCACGCACACCTTCTGCACCGGATTCCCCGCTCCCTGGCACAAACTCACTAAAAACGGCAGCAGCCCCGGAAACCCCGCCGCACAATAAGTCGATCCCGCCGGCAACGCCGCAATTGGCCCCGTCAGCCCCGGAGCGCAATTCATCGCCGTCGTTCCCGTCAGCGTCTGCAACAAACACCCCATCGGCTTCCCCGCCAGATTCGTCATAAACCGCCCGCAGTTGTAAGCCCAATCCCCCGACGTGCATCCCGCCCCCGCCGTCAGTGGAAACGTACAATTATTTATCCCCACTCCCTCCAGATTCAAAACATCGTTCACCTGATATCCGTTCGTCCCCATCATCCGGAAATTATTGTCGTGCGCCAGTTGTGCCTCCTGATCCGCGTAAGTGCAATCCCCCGCACTACCCGCACAATTCATATCCGTATCCAGATTCATCGTCCCTCCCGCACCCGCCACAAAGCCATCCAACTTCTTCACCCAGCTTAAATACTCCGCCCGCTGCTGTCCCGCCATCGATCCATAATCAGGCCACAACCCCGACCCAATCCCCACCGGCGACAACTCTCCCCCCGCCGGAGATCCCGCTCGCACATATCCCACTTTCCCGTTGTAATGCGGAATCGCCGCCGCCATCACCTGCTGCGCCCAGTTCCGCAGCGGCAGTTCCGACGGAATCGGCTCCGACTCATACAGCTCTGCCAAACTGCACGGTCCCACGTTCCCCGAATTAATCACAATCGCGTTGTTACCGTTCGCCCCATAGCAGCTCACCGGAAACCCGCACGTATAACTCCCGCCGCAATACCCATCCTGTAGCGGAGCGTGCGCTCCGATCTTCACCCACACCACCCCGCCATCGCTCACCGGACCCGCTCCCGTAAAATTCGCTGCCGTGCTTCCCGTCGTACATGTATTGTCATACCCCATCCCACTCCAGCACCCCGCCTGCAACTGCCAGTAATTTCCCGCTTGAAAAATATATTCGCCCGGCAAGTACGGCGTGTTCTGCGCGTAAGGCAAATAGGACGCATCCGCCTGCGCCTGCGACCACACGCACGCCGGAGTCCACGTGTTCGTTCCGCCCTCTGTCGCCGGAGCCAGCAGCAGATTCGTCGGATAACTCGCCACAATCCCATCCAGAGCCGTAAAACTAATTACCGGAGCGCACGCCCCATTCCCCGTTTCCGTATCCAGATACAGCGCGCTCCCACCCGAATTCCCCAGCCCCACCACCACCGTCTGCCCGCTCAACAACATGTTTTTCTGCGCCAGCACCGCCAGATAAGCCGCGTTGTTCGTCCCAGTTGGCTGCGGCGCCTGCACCGCATTAATCGCCTGCGGAAACCCTCCCTGTGCCCCGCCTTGCAAACTCTGCGCACACGCCCACCCCGCCATCGCCAGTACAACTACCACACCACTGATCCTCATCGCATCGTCTCCTTATCGAAATAGAACTTCCGTGATAACTCTGGTCGTTCAAAGCGCAGCCAGAGCCTGCCTTGAGCGAGCCTGAACGGAACTCGGGTTCCCGTCCGTCACCCCGTCCCACCGCAACAACTCCCACGCCTCCTGGTATCTCCCATACTTCTGCCGCTTGCTCTTCGGCGTGAAATGAATCGAGCAATTCTTCTTCCCCAGCGCCTCAAACGGAACGATGTACCACTCATCAATCGGTATCAGCAGGATCGCGAAAAAATCCACCGTCCCCGGCGCATACGGCTTCCGCTGCGGACCCATCACGTTCAAGCTGTAACAATCCCCCCGCCGCCGGTAAATCGTCGACTTCACCTGCACCCGCACCACCCCGCCCTCGCTCTCCACTCCCACGTCATATCTCCCCGCCACCCCAAACGGCCTCGACACCTTCATGTCCCTTTCCAGCGCCAGCATCATGAAGTACAACTCCGCCCAATCCCCCCGCTCCCTGCATCCTTTGATCTGCCCACCCAGCCGTTTCCTGTTTTCCATCCCGCTTCTTCCCCCAAATAAAAATCGCGGCCCCTTGAAAGGCCGCGATTCAAAATTCCGCCGGATTCTTCAGCCCGCGCTCACGCGCAAACTATTTCATTCAATAAATTTTCTACTCTAAAATACCATTATAACATATTGCATACCTAAAATGGGACACAATAGCCAAAAATATTTCCCTTTTCCCTTCATGCAGATACCCAGATATATATCGTGTCACCCCCTTGACACGAATTCCGCACCATCAGCGGCAAGTAAACCAAGTGGGAGCGCCGACGCCACCACCGACCGAGGGTGCCCCATCCTTCGCGCATTTTGCGAAGGGTGGTATTCCCCGGCCGTGTCCCTCTCTAGCGGATTTGGAAGCGCCACGAACCCGCTCTCACTACCCACTAATCCAGCAGCGGCCGCGCCGACCCTCCCAGCAGCGAACTATTCATATTGAAGATATTGTGGTGCCCCTCCGGGCCGCCCCAGGCAAACATCAGCGAAACCATCGGAAACGCACCCGCGCGCAACGTCAGTCCAGCCGCAAAGCTGTGCTTCAGATCGCTGAATCCCAAATCCCCCCGCGTCTGCGCCACCCGTCCCTCATCCGTCATAAACTGAAACCCAAACGGACCCCAGATCGAATGTTCAAAGCTCTGCTGCAATAGCAATAAATTCGGTGCTCGAAAGCGGTAATCCTGATAGCTTCCCAGCGCCATGTTCCCATCGATATCCGACCCGCCCAGCGTCTGCTGAAAATAAAACGGCACGGCGCTGGTCGCGGAGTTAATCGACTCCGAAAGCAGCAGCCGCAGATTAATTGACCCATTCAGATTCCGCGTGTGAGAAATCTCCGGACACTTGTCGTTCACATGCGCACATGAATCGGGGCCATGTTGATCGCTGCTCGAGGTCGCGGATTTGGAGTTGCCGTAGAGAGAAATGGTGTGATTCAGATCCGCCGTCCAGCGCAGGAACGAATTGGTCGAACTCGAAGGCGCAAAGAATTCCTGGAAGCTCCCCATGTAATTCAGGCTCAGATAATCGCCGGTGTCGGGCTTCAAGCGAAAGCCCTGGCCCAGTTGTACAAATCCCGGCTGGCTGTTGAGTCCGGGCGCAGTGGCATTTGTATAAAGCGTTTCAATCGAAGGCGAAGTCGCCTCGTTTTCTCCTCTCACATTCACGAACCGCCCATTCACCTCCCCCTGCAGAGACAGACCGAGCTTGCGGGTGGCCGGCCACTCATACACCGGCTTGATGGCGTTTCCACCCACAATGGTCTGCGTCATCCCAAACACCGACGCTCCGGCGAGCGTCGTGTCGTTTCCCTCACCGAAGTAGTTCAGCTTGTTCAGCGAGATCGATTGCGCGTAGAGGTTAAAGACCGTGTAAGGATGAGTAAATAGCGCAGTGGGCTTCCTTTTTTCGCCAGGCTTTGGGATCGTGACAGCGATCGGCGAGTGTGGCGTATGAATTAGTTTCATGTATCCACCGGCGCGCCAGGCTCCCCCGCTGGTTGCTCCGATCGCGTCAAAGTCCCAACTGAGCCGCCAGTTTCTTATGTTCTTGGCCCAGACCAAAGCGCCGCCCAAACCAAACCCGTTTTGCGAAGGCAGGCTGCCCGCCGCGATGTGCAGCGGATGGTCGGTAAACAGGGTGTAGCCGCACATCGGAATGGCTTTGAAGGTGAAACTGCACGCACCTTCTACACGCTCGCCCTCGCGGCGTAGTTCGGCATGCAGCAAGCTCTCGTCGCTCTCCTGAGCCCAGGCGCTTCCACCTGCGATCATCATGAGAATTAATACGGTCCATCGCATGGGCCCTCCTTACGACGCGCTGTTTTGACTGCGGAGAGGGGGCGTTCCCGGCTCTCTCTCACAGAACTTATTCTTTTGTACAGGCCTGTGGTTCAATGTGGTAGTGCTCCTGAAACCCGCGGTATTGAATGTTCCCGTTGCTGTCGACTTCCCTCGTCGCCTTGCACCCCGTATGAATATGAACTAGGCACACCTTAGTTCCCTCGGGGACGCCGCTTAGTGGCTGCGTTCGCCGCTCCTCTTCTAAGACCAGTTTGACGTTCTTGGTATCGCTCTCTCCCACTTCGATAAAGTCGTAGCCCGGCTCGTATTTCAAGCCTTCATCGCAAGCGAAGAACTCGTATCGGCCCTTCCTGAGGCGCTCTGTTGTAAATTTTGCCGTTTCGGTCTGCGGTATCTCCTGAACGTCGATAACCATCTCTGAGTTCGGGTCTGATTCGGGGGTTGACTTCGGTTTTAGATGCTTAGCCATGACTCTTACATCCGAGACCAGCGCTCCTTTGAGAGTTTCGACCTTCACCGTTACTGACGACTGCGCGTTCGCTACCGGTATGGTTAGCGAGAACATAGCGGCCAGAAACCACAAATCTGTACAACAGCCTTGGCGGTCGAGTCTGGATGAGATGGATGTCGCTTTCATCGCGCAGTTCCTAGCTTTTGGATACTCGTAGAAGCTTGGTCGATCAAGTCGCTTAGATCGGGAGCAGCCTTGCGAAGATTAGGCAGATCATTGTTCAACAGTGAAGCGCGCTGTTCCACTGAAAACGCCTTCGCTAGTTTAGGTATTGTGTTCACAGCCGCTTCCCTGGCCCCTGCAAATTTGCTTGGCTGCGTGCTGTCTCGGCATTCCCGCGCCAATCCGAGCACCAAGTCTTTCGAGTCGCTGAAGGACCAGATAAACAGGAAATTTGCAGCTTTCAATGCTACCGTTTCGTCTTGCGCCGCGCATAGTTCTCCATGAGGACCAAAGTTCTGCTTCAACATGTCATAGGCGAGCCTGCTCTCCTCATCGGACAACTGGTGCTCCATCTCCACTAACCACTCGAGCACTCCACTCCGGAGAAGACGGTCGTTCGCCGAATAGTAGCCCAACATTTCCTTGGTTAACTTCCCATGCTTCACTGTCTCGGCTCGATACATCTGCTTGGCCACGAGGACTCCCCCACTTCGGAGCTGCGGGTCGTCTGAGCCAAGCACCATTCTTACCGCCGGCAACGCCTTGTCTCCGTAAGCCGCGAGCTTGATCGCCGCGATTGCTCGTGCACGATCGTCGCCCTTACCTCCAAACTCGGAGATGATCTGATCGAGCGCCTGCGTCGACCGATGGTCGTTGGCTTTGTATGTATAAACGGAGACCGCGACAGAGATGACTACTGTGGCGATGGGGGTTAACGCGGGAAGGTAGTCTTTCAGGAATGTTCTCAACCTGGGAGCCGGTTTTGCGGGTTTAGCAAGGCTCTCGACCACGCTTGAGAGGGCATTCGGGATGGCGTCCAGCGAGATGCGTAACTCAAGTTTCTCCGGCACAACTATACGCACTGCAGACCCATCCACCGCGCCCGAACTCCGGTCGTCGGTGGACTCGCCTCTTGTTTCGTTGTCTTTTTTGCTTTCGTCGTTTGACGGCATAGAAGAGAGCTCCATACACAAGTCGCCAACGTCTACTACTGGCTACGTCCCGCGGTTACCGCCGCCCTGCCGCCGACTCCCCCTTGTTCTCTTGCCCTTCTGAGTGCTAGGCCGTTCCCGCTCGGACGCTTCATCCGCGACTGCTGCAATGTCAATGACGCGCTTCCGCTTCGGCGCTTTCCTCACCCGTTGCGCCGCTGCATCGTCGTGCGCGGCATGAATGGCATGGGTAACCGCCTGGACGTAGCGCGCTGCCTCACCTTCGGTCTGAATGGCGTGACTGAAGATTCCGCTCTGGTACTGAGCCGGCAGCTCTTTCTCCGCCTTCCGCAGATGCTTTACCTGCGCCAGCAGCAGCGACGATACCGCACGGTTCGGATCCCTTACACTCTTGGGACGAGGAACAATAATAGGTTCCACCGGTCTACTCCCCTCTCTGTTCAACTACTCATCTGGAAGTCCGGGCAGTCGTCGCGCATCGCATCCAGCGAGAGCAGATTGTTCGCCAGATTCCCTTGCCCGTTATTCGGCTCGATAAAAACGTCCGCATTGGCTTCGCGCAGCGAGACGTGCGGATAGCTCCCGAGAAAGAATTTCGTAATCGTGGCCGGAATTGAAGCATGGTCGAATACGCGGTTCACCACCGTTCCCTTCGGAATCCACGGGGAAATCAATATCGCGGGCACCCGTACTCCCAGCCGGTCGAACTGAAATGGCAACCCTGTCCCCGGATCGACCTGCGTGGAGTGGAACGTGTCCTTCGGGCACGCGGGCGGCGGCACATGATCGAAGATTGCTCCATGCTCGTCATACACCACCAGCAGCGCCGTGTTGGCCCAGTTCGGCCCGTTCTTGATGTGCGTGTAAACCTCGGCGATCAACGCCTCACCCGCCTGCACGTCATGGTCGGGATGCTGATCGCTGGCCACGGCTTCGCCGTCGTCGCCGTCGTGGTCGCTATAGTTCGGTTCGATGAAAGAATAATCCGGCAGCAATCCCTTATCGCAATCGCTCAGGAACTGAGCATACGTACCGAATACTTCTGTCTGATTCTTCAGCAGGTTGGCCACTTCCATGGTCGAACTGGAGGCGTCGTAGTAATAGACTTTCGCCGAGTGCTTCGGATTGGCGGTCACCAGCCGCGAGTAGATACTCGTGATGGGCTCGATCACATCAAACGGATCCATATCCACGCGCCCAAACGACGTGCCGTAGTGCGCGAATGCACGGTTGCAGATGGTCGGACCTGGGATCGAAGCGAACCAGCGGTTGAACACCGCGAACTGCAAAGCCAGTGTGGTCAGCACCGGTAGGTCGGTCTGCTTGAAGTAATACATGATCTTCTGCGAGTGCGCTGCGTCTTCCTGCTGCTGGAAGTAGCTGGTCACGAATCCCTGCATGTTTGCGACCCGGCCCGGTCCGGTTGCGCCACCGAAAATTTGTATGTCCACCGCAGGGAAGTGGTGGTCGGGATCAGGATCAAGCTGGCCTTGAAACTCCGCCAGCGCCTGCGGCTTCACCGGATTTTTGTTCGCGTCGAGGTTGGTGTACGCGCCCGCATCGTCAATTCCGCCGATGCCCGGCAGCGATCCCAGCATGTGATCGAACGACCGGTTCTCCATCATCAACACCACAATGTGCTTGAGTTGATCCAGTCCGGTTGCCATGGCTCACACTCCTGTCCAAATAAATAGTGACGGTATCACGCCGGACGTTTCACGAAAAGCAAATTGGACACAGGACACACGGAAGAATTAAGAAACAGTACAGGTACCGCAGTGACTGCTCTGAGTGAAATCGAAGCACCAAGGCATGGTACTTGTTATCACGAACCCATGCCGCCCCGTGGAAGAGCGGCGCTTCAGCGCCGCGTCAAGCGCTCTTAGAGAAACCGGGCCTCAGCCCCTCTGGCATCGCATCCATCCGAACCACCGAACTCGCCGACGAAAACGGATACGCCAACGAATCCCGCACCAACCCCGCGCGCGTGGGATTGAGACGGACGTACTCGCAATGCCTCTCGTAATCCTTCGCATCGCGAATCCGATGATTCGTAAAACTCTCCTGCCAAACCTGAATCGTCTCCATCTTCCGCAGCCGAAACGAATATCCGCCCTTAATGAACTGCACAGCCCGCTCCAACGAGATTTCAGCCGCAGGCGTGAGCAATAAATGAATATGGTCGGGCATGACCACAAACTCGTGGAGCAGATATCTTCCCTGATCACGATACCCAAACAGCACCTCGATCAAAAGCCGCGCCCGAGCTTCGAACCGAAAGATCGGAACGCGTTGCCAAGTAACGGTTGTGACGAAAAATGTACGCGCTGAATCATCCATGATCGGATCGTAGAGACATAAAGAAGAAGTCGAGGGTGATATCTGTCACACAGCGAGAAATAAGTTTCCAGAGTGGGAGGTCGGCGATGCGACAAGACGACCACGGGGGCTAAAGCCAGCAAGCCCTTGTGGCGATCCCCACGCGGCCCTGGAAGGGCCGCTCTTCCACGGTCGCGCAAGCAGCCCACCAATCCCCAGGGAAATCGAAACGAGCCTCCCACAGACCGACTGTCAGAACCCCGGCATCGCACCACAGAAGAACCACCGCATGCACCACCGTGGAAGAACCGACGCCCGCAGCACCGTGGAAGAGCGGCGCTTCAGCGCCGCGTCCAGCGGCCCAAAAGAATCCGGGCTTCAGCCCCAGTGGACGCCGTCAGCCGACGCCACCACGAACCGCGAGTGCCCCATAGCCTGCCCTGAGCGGAGTCGAAGGGTCTCGCGTCTTTTGCGAGACATGGGATTCCACGAACGACTCATTCTTCTCCGAGCGGGAATGAACGATCGATTAGCTCACTCTGTAGTTAAAAAAACTGTTGTAGTTAAATAAATTGTCATTCCGAGCGCAGCGAGGAATCCGCTGTCCGCTGCAGCCATCACGGCCCCATGCACAACTACCACGAACCTCTGCACAACCGTGGAAGAGCGGCGCTTCAGCGCCGCGTAAAGCACCCAAATTGAAACGGGCTTTAGCCCCCGTGGACGTTTCGCCAAGCCCGCGAAAGATACGTTCGAGACTAAATCCTCATTCCCCACGCAACTCGGACTCCACCCACTCCTCTCCGCAAGCCTGAATCGTCAACCCACTCTCCCGCAGCAAACCCCACGCCTCCCGATACTCTCCATACTTCTGCCGCCGGCTTCCCGGCGTAAAGTGCAGACTGGAATTCTTCCTCCCCATCACTTCAAATGGAATGATGTACCAATCATCAATTGGAATCAGCAGCACCGCAAAAAAATCCACCGTCCCCGGATCATATTTCTTCCGCTGCGGCCCCATCACATTCAAGCTGTACTCCCCATGTCGCCGCTTGTAGATCGTCGACTTCACCTGCACCCGCAGCACTCTCTTCTGATTCTCTACTCCAACGTCATATCTCCCCGACTCCCCAAACGGCTTCGACACCTTCATCCCCTGCCCCGCCGCCATCATCATGAAATAAAGCTCCGCCCACTCCCCCCGCTCCTTGCAATCTTTCAACTTCCCACCCGCCATCCGACTAGCCTTCCGCCTCATAAGCCTCCCACATCAGTCTCTGGACAAAAACGCGCTGTCATCCTGAGGCGACGGTTTTTTCGTCGCCGAAGGACCTGAGCGAGCCGCGCGAAGCGTCGCGTTCTTTGCGACGCATTACTCGCGCGTCTGGCTCGCTTCCCTTGTCAACTCTTGGCCGCTATTTCAATCCTAAGCAGACCCGCAAGGTCATCAGTCACATTCATCCAGACGCTGCCTGTGGAAATTCCCAAATGCGAGATGGGTTTAGGGTGGCGCAGCGCTTTCAGCGCTGCGATAAGAAACTCCAGAAGATGCGGGCTTTAGCCCCGAGATTAGAATCTCGGAATGACAAGATCTTTGTGGGCTTGCGACACGGTGGGGCGTGTCGGTGAAACATCCACAGGGGCTGAAGCCCGGTTGTTTTTAGGCACTTTACGCGGCGCTTAAGCGCCGCTCTTCCACGGTTGTGCATGCTGCGGTTTTTGGTTATGACCCCTTTGGGTTGGCCTCTTCGATGGTGCGCGGATTCAGACAGTTGTTGTGTGCGGGGATCGGTCGATTCCCCGGGAATTGGCGGCCTGTTTGCACAACCGTGGAAGAGCGGCGCTTCAGCGCCGCGAAAGCGCCACAAAAAAGAAACGGGCTTTAGCCCCGGTGGAAGGTTTCGCCTCCGCGACCCATCGTGCCGAAAGCCCACAAAATCGTTGTCATTCCGAATCGGGCTGAAAGCCCGGTGAGGAACCTGCTGTCAGCCGATGGGACCTCAGAGGGATGGGGCCGTGGAATCCCACGTCTCGCAAAGGACGCGAGACATGGGACACTGGCGATGGGGAGCCAACTACTAAACAGCCCTGTGGATTTTCTGCGTGACCTTGGCATCTGATCCGGAGCAAACTCCTTGGAGTAGTGCACAGCTCCATGCCAGCTAGAGAATCAAAGTCGAACCAATGGTCCGCTAGCACGCCACGAGACGCGACCATGCCTTATGACCCGCTCGACTTAAGGACACTTGCCGAAAGCATGGTGAAGGTCGTTTTGGAACAGAAGGTCTATCCGCTTGGTGACGTTCCACCATTCGAAGGCGCTGGCGTTTACGTCATTTATTACGCCGGCGATTACGAGCCCTACAAATCAATCTCCCAAAAGAACAAAGGACGTAAATGGCAACAGCCAATCTATGTTGGAGAAGCTGCCCGGAAGGGAGGAAGAAAGGGAGGGGTCTTAGCGGTGGGGCTGGCGGGAAAAGTACTCTTAAGCAGGCTTAAGAATCATGTGGACTCGATTCGCGGAGCGAAGAATCTCAGAGTGGAAGACTTTTTCTGTCGCTATCTCGTTTTGAAAGACTTCTTCATCCCTCTTTGCGAGTCGCTATTAGTTAGCGAATACACTCCCATCTTGCCACAGCCGGCTTTGTAGGCCCTCGGGACCTATAATGCTTAGGCCTGCGTAAGACGGCTGCCCTCATGATTGATACGTTGGAGGTCGGACACCTTTATTCGAACGAGGAGATCTTTAAATCCCTCAAGGTCGGAAATGCTGGCGGGATCCGATTGTCCCTCGTGGACAAGGCTGTTGTGAGAGCAGTTGTCATGACTTCCGAACAGAACTTCCACGGTGCTCGGGAGAATCCCTACCACGATAGGCTAGAAGGCGGCGTCCTGACGTACACAGCGGCTGGAAAACTCGGCCAGCAGACGCTGGCGGGCATGAATAGTCGACTGATCGAGCAAAAGACATTCAACTTTCCGATACACGCATTTTCCCTGATCGCCAGCAGGCGAGACAAATCCGTTGGGCCCAACCACTGGAAATACCTCGGGCTTCTCGAATATCTTCGGCACTATCCAGACACGCAGCTCGACGCGGAGGGCAAGGTCCGTAAGGTCTGGCTTTTCGAATTTAGGATTCACAACGAACAGGGACCAGTGCCACTGGCGAGCGATGCCGTGGTTTCGAGCAAAGTGCTCATAGCGTCAAGGCTTCAATCGTCCAACAACGATGATGACGACGAAATCGTCGATGAGAGCGATCGCCGACAAACGGAGGATTTCGAGAGGATCGAGCAAGTCCGAGGCAAGTTGTTAGCGATGGAGCCAAGGGGTTTCGAGTTTTTCATCAAGAACCTGCTGGTGCATTGCGGGTTCTCCGACGTTTGTGTCACGAGATTCAGCGCCGATGGCGGCGTCGATGTAAATGCTAGAACCGGCAGCCGCATCTGGATTTTTGAAAATACACTCGTCCAGGTTCAAGCGAAACGCTGGTTGCATTCAGTCGGACGAAAGGAAGTCGCTGAGTTGCGCGGAAGCCTGCAGCCATTCGCGAGAGGGGCCGTGGTCACGACTAGCCACTTTTCAAAGGCCGCCATCAATGAAGCGAGCGAGGAAGGTAAAAACCCAATCGCGCTCGTTGACGGCTTTAGGCTTTCAAAGGTCGTACTCGAAGAGAACTTTCACATTGCGCTGTAACCTGGGGCACAGCACGCACGAAGTAGAGCTATTTATCCGGAGTCAATTCGCCATCGTCAAAACCCTCGTCTTCTACCTCAAATACTCTCGACGTTACGCCTACTGAGTTCGCTGACTGCTCCTCAACCGTCATGCCGAGGAATTTGAGCCGCGCTTGTCTCGCAGCTTCTAAACCGCCGGCCGCTGTGGCTGCTACCTCAATGTCGTACTCTTGAGTTTCTCGAACTCGAACAACAATCGTGGTAGCCACATCTGACGCCGTCACTGCCATATAACCGCCTTCTCCGCCGCTTGCGGCAACTTGATCGGAACGAAATACTCTTCCGGATACAAATAATCCTCGCCCGACTCATCGATCACTCGCACCTGGCGACGTCGGGACGCCTGCTCATCGCTGAGCAGCCGATACACCTTGCGCAGTTCCAAAGAAGCAGGATAATCCCGGTTGCGCACGCAAAGCACGAAACGTGCCGTGGCTGTGCGTGCGTTACTCGACAATCCGCTTGATTTTGTGTTCTTTCGCGCCGATCCCATGAGCTTCGTACCAGTGAATCTCCGCCTGACAAATCGTACCATCAGCAAATTCTATTTCTGCAAGAGCCTTCAACTTCCGCCAGCGACCTTTGCCGGCAGCTTGCGTTCGCGAATCGCGGTGCCGGACGCAATCACCTCAACATTCGAAATTGGTCCAATAATCTTGAAGTGCATCCAGCACCGCTAATCTCGACTTTAGCTGCACCCACTCGTGCTCCCGCAACTCCCACACCGATAGCACGAACCATTCCGCGTCATGATGCTGCCGCAGAAGCTGCAACTGGGGGCGTCACCCAGGTCGATGATGCCGGCCAGCGCGTCGGCGGCGTGCACCGATCCCGTCGTTGGTCGCTGGTCGTTAGTCGTTGGCCGCGAACCATTCATGTCGCCGACCTCTGGCAACTGGCCACTGACCACTGACCTCTGCCGCAGGTTCTCGAACAAGAACTGCTGCTGTCCGGTCAAGAAGCGCATCTGCAGCCAGCGGAAGATGTAGTCCATGATCGACTTGGCATAGCCGATGTCGGCATTGCCGCTCCAGCCGCTGGGTTCGAAGCGCGTGTGCGCGAATTTTTCGCAGAACAGTTTCAACGGCACGCCATGTTGCAGCGCGATCGAAACCGCCAGCGCGAAGCTGTCCATCAGCCCGCTGACCGTCGATCCTTCTTTGGCCATGGTCACGAAAAGTTCGCCGGGATCGCCGTTAGGATAAAGTCCGACGGTGATGTAACCCTCGTGATCGCCGACTTTGAACTTGTGCGTGATCGACGCCCGCTCCTCCTGCAGCTTGTGGCGGACGGCGCGCGGAGGCGCGTTGAGATTTTCTTCTTCGTGTGGCGCGGCCGCCCCCGGCCGCGGATCATCTTTGCTGGAGTTCGCAGTCTTCGTTCCAGCCGCTGACAACGGCTGCGACTTCTTGCAGCCATCGCGATAAACCGCCACCGCCTTCAGCCCAAGCTTCCAGGCCTGGAGATAAGCCTCCATGATGTCTTCGACCGAGGCGTTCTCGGGAAGATTGACGGTTTTCGATATGGCTCCGGAGATGAACGGCTGCGCCGCCGCCATCATCTTCAAGTGCCCCATGGGAGCGATCGACCTTGTCCCCTTGGCCGGCTTGAACGAGCAATCGAACACCGCCAGATGATCGTCTTTAACATGCGGCGCACCTTCGATGGTCCCGGTGGCATCGATGTAACTCACAATCGCATTCACCTGATCGTGATCGTAGCCCAGCTTGAAGAGAGCGGTGGGGACGGTCTGATTGACGATTTTGATCATCCCTCCACCAACCAACTTCTTAAACTTCACCAAAGCAAGATCAGGTTCCACACCCGTAGTTGCACAATCCATCATGAACCCTATGGTGCCGGTGGGGGCTAGGACGGTGACTTGGCTGTTGCGATAGCCAAACTTCTCGCCGTGGGCGAGGGCTTCATCCCAGCACTGTTTGCTGGATTCGTAGAGTGAACTCGGGACATTGGATTTATTTATGTTGTTGACGCTGGCGCGGTGCATACGGATTACGTCGAGGAACGGTTCGCGGTTGAGGTACCAGCCGGGGCAGGCGCTTCCCGGCATGTTCGCGGCATCGGTGACACCGAGACGTGTGGATACGGTTTCGGTTGCGGGAGTTAGAGGGGGGCATTGTTCGGCGATCTTGCTCGATTGCAGATAGGCTTCGCCGCACATGATGGCGGTGACGCAGGCGGCGTAGTCGCGGCCGGCGTCGGAGTCGTAGGGCAGACCAGCGGCCATGAGCAGTGCACCTAGGTTTGCGTAGCCGAGGCCGAGCGGGCGGTAATCGTGCGAGTTGCGCATGATCATTTCTGTCGGGTATCCGGCGTTGTCGACGAGGATTTCCTGCGCGGTGATGAGGACATCGACGGCATGGCGATAGGCTTCGACTTCGAAGGTGCCGTTGGGAGCAAACTTGAGCAAGTTCAAGCTAGCAAGGTTGCAGGCGGAGTCATCAAGGAACATGTACTCGCTGCAAGGATTCGAGGCATTGATTCTTGCGATGTTCTTCGAGGTGTGCCAGCGATTGGTGGTGGTGTCGTACTGCATGCCGGGATCGCCGCAGTGCCAGGTGGCTTCGGAAATTTTCTTAAGAAGATCCTTGGCTTTGTAAGTGTGCATAACGCTGCCGTCCTGCACTTTTTTGGTGGAGAAGTCGGTGTCGCGGACAACGGCGTACATGAAGTCATCGGTGACGCGGACGGAGTTGTTGGCGTTCTGGAAGAAGATGGAAGAATAGGCGTCGGAATCTGGATGGGAGCCGTCGTAGCCTTGCGCGACCAGCGCATGAGCTTTAGCTTCTTCTTTCTGTTTGCACTCGATGAAGTCGACGATATCAGGATGGTCGATGTTGAGGATGACCATTTTGGCAGCACGGCGGGTTTTGCCACCGGACTTGATGACTCCGGCGAAGGCGTCAAACCCTTTCATGAAGCTGAGGGGGCCGCTGGCGGTGCCTCCACCGCTGAGACCTTCGGTAGAGGAACGCAGCGGAGAGAGATTACTGCCGGTGCCACTGCCCCACTTGAAGAGCATGCCTTCGGTTTTCGCGAGAGTGAGGATCGAATCGAGGGAATCCTTTACCGAGTTGATGAAGCAGGCGGAGCATTGCGGATTGGTGTATCCGGTGACGCCGAATTCGACTTGCTGAGTTTGCTGATTCCAGTGCCAGTTGCGGGCGTCGGAGTTGGGCTCAATGCGGTCGCAGCCAACGTTGAACCAGACGGGGGAGTTGAAGGCGGCGTACTGGCGGACGAGGATGTGAACGAGTTCGTCATGGAAGGTTGCGCCGTCTTCGGGAGTCTTGAAGTAGCCCTGGTCGAGTCCCCAATTGCGAATGGTTTCAGCGACGCGGGTGACGAGGGCGCGGACTCCGGTTTCGCGCTCAGGCGTGCCGACTTTGCCGTGGAGATATTTTGAGGCGACGATATTGGTCGCGGTCATGGACCAGTCCTTGGGGACTTCGACGTCTTTCTGCTCGAAGATCACGTTGGCCTTGGCGTCAGTGATCTGAGCGAGACGGAGCTCCCATTCGACCTCGTCGTAGGGGGAGATGCCAAGTTTGGTGAAGAGGCGGCGGAAGGACAGGCCGGGAGCTTTTTTAATTGCGGAGGCGTTGTTCGGGGAGACAGGATTCGCAGGGGCGGCTGCAGGGGTGGTTGTGGTTTTCACTTCGGGCATGGCTTTCTCCATTAATAGTTAGATTCTAATGTCTTTTCAGTGGACTCGCGGCCTCCGGGAGGCGTGTTCGAGTCGATCTACCTCAGGGGCTAAAGCCCTAGTTCAAAAAGAGCCGCACGGTAGGGCAAAGGCCGTACCCTGATACGAATCGCTTACCTGCTAATCTTTCGCCCCTTCGGGGCTCGTTATTGCTTTGCTTCTCTACCCACGGCTTGCGCCGTAGGCTGCATTTTTACGCCGCTTCGCGGCTTCTTAGCTTTCTGGGCGTTCCAAGAGAGCCAGGGTTTCGCGTTTCAGGAGAGCGATTTGGGCTAGATCCTGATGGCCGCGGGCGGCGAAGGCTTCTTCCATTTCTGCCAGGCGCATAAAGTTTTTGGCTTCGACCAGGTCCAAACATTTGCGGACGGGGTCGACGGTTTCCTCGGCGTGGGAAAAGAAAATTGTGGAGATCAAACGATAGCGGGTCGCCATGAGGCTGGATTTTGAGGCAATTTCTCGGCGCGTGGATTCCAGTTGGTCCAAGTTCGACAGATTTTCGACTAGTGCCCAAGTTCTTGTGTCGTCCATGGTGACTCCGCGTAGTTATTTTCGAGTTTGAGTAAGGTTCAGGCGTCCCTCCGGGACGCGTTTTACTTTTGCTGCTTTTCCCCGGCGCTGAAGCGCCGGGCTATTTTCGGGCGCCCCTCCGGGGCTTTCTTGCAACATCATCTAATCGCAGCGCTGAAGCGCTGCGCCACCCAAAATCAACTGCGGCCCAAAATCCCGTCGGGTTAGAAGCCCGAGGGGAGCGGCTGTGGACAATGGAGATTTTTGTTGGCTCCGGAATCGAGGCAGGAAGAGAACTGCTTAGAATCTGGTCTTTGGACCGGCGGCGAAACTCGGGCTGATTTCGAGACGCCGCCGACAGAGTCGGACAACGGTGTCCGACCCACATGATCGGTGACAGGAGCCAGCTCCAGCGAGGAAGAGAAGCCAGCGGGGATGCCGGAGGCTTTCTCGGCGGAAGAGAGCATCCATTGATTGAGGGCGCTGCAAATGCTGCGGCGCTGTGCCTGGTCCTCGATGACGACGAAGCGGAGGAAACATTTGCCGGAGGCGAGGCGGGCGCGCATGGGATTGATGCGGGTGGACATGCGATCAAGGGTAAAGGCCATGTCCTCGTCTTCGGAGAATTGGAGAACGGCGAGGAGGCGCTTGGAGGACCCCTCAACGTCTAAAGCCGCTTCTTTTAAAGGGGTCGAATCGCGGCGCTGAAGCGCTACGCCACCCAAAGGCAGATCAGCGGCTGAAGGCGGCAATTCTTGTTGCGGCGTAACGGCACCCTTCGGCGCGCTTCGCTTACTCAGGGCAGGCTCAGAACTAAAGTCGTGCCCTTCCCGAGTCTTACGTTCCTCGAGAGTTGTGGCGCTGAACGCAGGCACCGAGCTTTGCCCGGCTGGGCAGCCGAAGGTGGCTGTCGGTACATGAGCGGTGCCGGAAGCGAAATCCATGATCTCTTCGGCAATGGCGAAGATGCCGGGTTTACTGGGAACGACCAGGAGGCTGTGGGGAGAATCGCAGCGGAACCAGCGCGACCACTGAAGGCGGCGAGGGTCCATGGGACGGTCGAAGCCGTGGCGGGCCAGTGAGTCGGTGACGAGGCGGTTTAAAGTTTCCATCCAGGGCTCCTCATTCGTATGGCAGGGGCTAAAGCCCAAGTTTTTCGGGGAAGGTTGCAAGCGCCGAGGCGCTGCGCCTACCCAAAATCCCAGAGATTTCGGTAAGTCTTAACTTCATTAATTGCGTTGCCAGTCGTCCACCCGGGGGAGGATCGGGAGGAACGGCCACCGCACTTTTTTCTTTGCTGCGGCTTCGGGCTTGCGAACCCGAAGCCTTTGTTTGGTTAGGGTTACGGCACAGGAACCAAGTCACCTCTGGCTTGGCAGCTGGGCCACCGATTGCGTTGTTTAACTCACATGGCGAAAGCCGTCCCGTTCCCGCGAGGCGACTTTTTAAAGCCTATGGGATTGCAAAGTTACTCCCGCTTATAGTGCCTGTCAAGAGGGAAACACTACATGTTGTATCTCCAGCAATGACGGGCTTGATGCGGGGGTAGCGGACGAAATTTCCACAAGAACAATTCATCGTGTATTCACAAAGCAGCATTAGTCCCTGATCAGTGGCCAGTAGCCAGTTTTGCAAGGACCCGTTCGGGTTGGGGTGATTTGCGTGGGAGTGGAAGATTGAAGGTGATCGCGGGAAGCGGTTCGTTGTGCCGGTGCATTTGCTTCTTGCGCGGAGGCGTGGACGAATTGGGAGCGGGGCGAGATTCGGGAGAAGAATCCGCAAGTTGATCGGCGAGAAGAGGGACGTAGATATCCTCGAAGATTTGACGAGGGGCGATGCTGAGTACGCCGTCGGAGGATTCGACAAGGTAGTCGCCCTTGCGTCCGGAGTGCTGACGGCCGAGAGCGTCGGTGAAGGTGAGGCTGGAGGTGAGCTGGTTGGCTTTGACCAGGAAGCGGGTGCGGTAGGTGATCCATGGCGTTGCTTTCATGTGCTGACCAGATACTCTCGACGGTGAGGTGACGGTTAATGGATGTTGGAACGGAGCGCATTGCGTCCCAACCGATTGGAGTCAGGGCTGAGTTCGGTTTCTATTTTGTTGAGAGGGCGAATGAGAATGTAGTAGCGAAAGGGCGCGGGGTCAATTCAGTATTTTTGGTGCAATTGAGGAAAAGTGTGGGCATGGTTTTTGGGGGACTAAGCCGGATATAGAAACCTATCGAAGATAAGCCTGTAAAGCGCTTGCGAGGCGAGGGTTTGAGAAGTGAGGAAGCGCGATTGGGAAAACTTGTGCGAGCGGGAGGGCTGATTGTCCACAGGAGTTGCACAGGAAATACAGAAAAGTCAGTGGTCAGTGAGTGGTCAGAATGGAGGTGGGTATAAGGTGCTCGCGGAGTGGAAGAAATTTCGCGGGAGGGGTAGAGTGGGAAATTTTGGCGGCGGGAAATCTTTTGGAGTCAGTGAGTTTGGAAGGGGCGAGAACGGAAACGGGTTTGCAACGAGGGTGGGGGAAGGCGGAAACCAAATTTTTATCGTGGAGGATTCATGACGAGAGATCCGGTTTGCGGACTTAGGGTGGATGATAATCGAGCGGAGTTTCAGACGCAGTTTGCGGGAAAGAAATATTTTTTCTGCTCGGATGAGTGCCGGAAGGAATTTGAAGCGGAGCCCGACGCTTATGTGGAGAAGGCCGCGGCTTAGGATTTGAATGCGAAAAAAAAGCCCCGCTCGCGCGGGGCTTTTTTTATTGCTGCTTGCAGTTGAGACAAAGGCCGCACGCTTAGCTTCGCGGGACAACTCCTCGGACTCCGCTCAGGGCAGGCTCGGCGGCTGTCTCTACAAATCATTTAGCGGGCCATGGCTGGTTCCTGGACCTGCTTGCCGCTCTTGAAGGATTCGTAACGCTGGTTGACTTCGTCCCAGTTGATGACGTTCCACCAGGCAGTGAGATATTCCGGGCGGCGGTTGTTATATTTGAGGTAATAGGCATGCTCCCAGACATCGTTGCCGAAGATGGGGTAGAGGCCCTGGCTGATGGGGTTGTCCTGATTGGGAGTGGAGATCACTTGGACATCGCCGCCTTTGGCGCCGGCGAGCCAGACCCATCCGGAGCCGAACTGTTTGGCGCCGGCGTCGTTGAATTTGGCCTGCAAGTCTTTAAAGTTGCCGAAAGTTTTGGTGATGGCCTGGGCGATGGGTCCGTTGGGATCGCCGCCGCCTTTGGGCTTCATGATCTTCCAGAACATGCTGTGATTGACGTGGCCGCCGCCGTTGTTGCGGACCGCGCCGCGAATGTCATCGGGAATGGAATTGAGATCACGGATAAGATCCTCGGCGGACTTCTTGCCGAGTTCGGGATGTTTTTCGATGGCGGCGTTAAGATTTTTTACGTAGGCCGCATGGTGCATGTCGTGATGAAGGGTCATCGTCTGCTTGTCGATGACGGGTTCGAGAGCCGCGTAATCGTAGGGTAACGGCGGTAGTTCGAAAGGCATGATTTTTCCTCCAGAGTTCTAATTGTACTGATGATGAGAGCGGGGAGATAGATTCAGGTTGGATGTGGAGGAGGGGGGTAGTGGTTGCGGGGGATTCTTTATGGAGGTCTTCGGGCTAAATTTCGATGAATGTTGGTGACGGAGTTTGTTTGGCTAATCCTGATCGAGCAGGCTGCGCACTTTTTGGGCGAGCGTGCCTAGCAAGAAAGGTTTTTGCAGCACCGTGGTTTGTCCACCGACATCTCCGCCGGCCAAGGACGGAGGCTCCGGATACCCGGACATGAATAATACCTTGATCTCGGGACGGACTCGCCGCAGGCGCTGCGCCAGCTCTTTTCCTCCGACGTTTGGCATGGACATATCGGTGACGAGAAGATGGATCAGGTCTTCGTGTCCCTCGGCAATGCGCAGAGCGTCGTTACCATCCATTGCGGTGAGAACTTTGTAGCCCAAGCGCTGCAGGGAATCGCTAGCCACTTCGCGAATACCTGCCTCGTCTTCGACGATAAGAATGGTCTCGGAGCCTGTGGGAACGGTAGCGGGGTCTTCGTGGGGTTCATGCAATACTGCCGGTGCTTTGGACTCTTCGGCTCGTGGAAGGTAGATTTCGAAGGTAGTGCCCTGTCCAGGTTTGCTAACCACATGAGTCCATCCGCCGGCCTGTTTGACCACGCCGTAGACGATGGCGAGACCTAATCCTGTACCTTTGCCAGGTTCTTTCGTGGTGAAGAAAGGCTCGAACATATGGACCTGGGTTTCCAGATCCATACCGACGCCGGTATCGCGGACAATTAGCATTACATATCGACCCGAGCGTATTTCATCCTCAAGCACGAGATCGGTTCCGCCGATTTCCGCATTTCTGGTTTCGATGAGCAGCTGCCCGCCCTGCGGCATTGCGTCGCGGGCGTTGACTGCAAGGTTCATGATCAGTTGTTCCATTTGTCCGGGATCGGCCTTGATAGGCCAAAGCTGCGGAGCTGCAACCACACTCAATGCGATGCTTTTGCCGATCAGGCGATCCAGCAGACGGGCCACTTCCGTGAGGATCTCATTCAAGTCCATGATCCTGGGTTGCAAGACTTGCTTACGGCTGAAAGCCAACAACCGGCTGGTGAGGCTGGCCGCCCGGGTGACTGCATGTTCTATGCCCGAGGATTCCTTGCGGGCTGGAGTGTCGGGAGCAAGAGTAGCGCGCAGGCGCTCGTTGTGGGCCTGAATGAGCATGAGAACGTTGTTGAAATCGTGGGCGACGCCTCCCGCGAGGAGGCCGACGGCTTCCATTTTCTGGGAGTGGCGAAGTTGCTCTTCGAGGCGCTTACGCTCGGTTATGTCATACATTACACCCTGCATCAGGAAAGGCTGTTCATCGGTGGTGGGCAGGGTGACAGCCTCGTCGCGGAACCAGAGGATTCGGCCGTCGCGGGCGAAGAGACGGTATTCAGTTTGGAAGAGGTCGCGATTTTTCTGAAAGCTCTCCTCGACCGCGAGAACACTTTCCCGATCTTCGGGATGCACACGGCTGATCCAATTCGACGAATCGGAGAGCCATTCCTGAGCTGAGAAACCGAGCATGGACTCGATCTGAGGGCTGACATAGTGCCAGCGGCCGGAGGCGCCGAGTTCAGCGATATAAGTGATGGCGGGCAGGCGCTCAACCAAGGTGCGGTAGCGACTTTCCGCAGCGTTGAGGTCGGTTTGCGCACGGTCCCACTCCATGGCCAGGGCTGCCAGACGACTAGAGTGAGCGATGAGCCGCAAATGCTCAGGGTCGGGCGAGCGAGGCTCGCGGTAATAAATAGCGAATGTGCCCAGTATGCCGCCATCCCGCGAGAGGATGGGAGTCGACCAGCAGGCGCGCAGGTTGTGAGGCAGAGCCAGATGGCGGTAGTCCGCCCATAGCGGGTCGGTGGCAATATCGGAGACGATGACGGGCTGGCGTCTGTAGACCGCCGTGCCGCAAGACCCGGCGCAAGGGCCGATCTGAACACCATCGACAGCCTGAGCATATTCTTTGGGGAGCGAAGGTGAAGCACCGTTTCGCAGGGTATGACCGTCGGTTTCAAGCAGAAGGACTGAGCACAGGAGGCCGGGATAACCGTTTTCAATACTAAGGCAAAGATTTTCCAGAATTTCAGGAAGGGGAGCGTGAGCCATTAAGCGAGCAAGGACTTTTTCGTCCAGCAATGCCAAAGCTTCCGGCAGCTTTCTGGGAGTACCTGCTGCCTTCTGTGCTCCAGTAGACATACCGCTTGTGCTATAGGTTCCTTTGATGGGAATGATGAGGCCGGCTATGCGGCGAGTGTGGGCAAAAACGCCGCTTACCGTGAACTCTATTATTGATGATCAATGGCGTGGGGGGACCTCCATTGCACGTCACAAGGTTACATCAGTAACCCAGGGAAGTTGTCACGACGGGCAACTTACGCGGTCCAGGGATCGATTAGTGGCGCCGGGATATCGGCGAAGTGCGAAATGTTGCGCGTTGCCAGAGTGGCATGACGAGAGAGAACAATTCCGGCAATCATGGTGTCGCGCAAATCGCGAGCACGTCCTTGGATTTTTCGCGAGGCCATCAAAGTGCTTGCTTGTTCAGCTGCTTCCGTGTCGAAGGGAGCAATTCGATGGTCAAGCCCTTCGAGCAGTTTCTCGAAGCCCTCCGAATACAGAGTGCGACGCTTCCCGGCCGGCATAAGGTGCAATCCGAAGCGGATTTCAAAGACTGTCACGGACGTGGTCCAGATCGAGGCGGGAGGCTGGCGATCAAGCCACGCGATTGCTCTCGGCGCCGGGCTGGGGCGCATCAGTTCGGAGAGCACATTGCTATCGAGGACGATCATTCGTCGAACTTCATGGGCTCAACATCATCCCCGTGGAATTCTTCGATTACGAAATCCGGGCCGGTCTTTGGAAATAAGGCCGCAAGTTCCGTCCCCAGGCCAA
Organism: uncultured Acidobacteriaceae bacterium; assembly: GCA_963818235.1. GTDB lineage: Bacteria > Acidobacteriota > Terriglobia > Terriglobales > Acidobacteriaceae > Sulfotelmatobacter. The sequence continues at coordinate 1,420,665 of CAWFRI010000001.1, read as the reverse complement.
ATTCGGATTTCTTTTCTTCCTTGTGCACCGCGGCCCGCAGAATGTCGCGGACTTCTTCTTCCATGCTGCGGCCATTGACGCGGGCGCGGCGCTGGAGGCGAGCCTTGACGGAGTTTTCGAGATTGCGGACTACCAGCTGGGCCATTGATATCACGATATCATATTTCGACCTGCCGTTCAAGACCCACACCCAGAAAGGAAGCGAGCCGTGGATCACGTGGCGAGCGTTTGAGGTCTGCTGGCTATGGCCAGTCCTGAGCTCCGTGATAGATGCGAAGAATTTCGATGACTTGGTCAACAACGCGATACACAACGATGTAAGGCAGGCCGGAGAAGACGAGTTCTCGGGTTCCAGCGATCCGTCCTTTGCGGCCAAGGTGAGGAAAGTTTTCCAGACTGCTGCAGCCGTCGTAGAGACTCTCTGCCACTTTGGAAGCGGCATCCGGATTGTCCTGTTGAATGTGCTGGACGATGTTGTAGAGATCGTTGGTGGCGGGAGTAGTCCAGCGCAGGCGCATCTAGGGCCGCAGGATTTGTTTCAGCCTCTTGCCGACTTCCTCGTGCTCCACGAAGTCTCCGCGCTCGGCGGCCGCTAGGCCGATGTTGACCGCCTCGATGAAATGCGTGTCGTCTTCGAGGTAGCGACTTAACACCTGCCGTGCGAGCTCGTCTGGGTCAAGCCCCTTCTGGGCTGCGATTTGGGCTAGCTGAGCTTCTTTCTCGGGCTGGAGGCGGAGTTCCATGGTTAGAGTCTAGGAAGGCTGAGCGCGAGTGTCAAACGTTTGTTCCGGGCTTTGCGCGGAGAACGCAGAGATGGGCCGCCCCCACCCGCAGCGCTACAGTTATGCGAGACGGATCAAAGCAAGGACAGAATGTCGCTCACAATCAGATATGTGTACACAACGAAGCGGTCTGCTTCGTCTCGATTGAGAATCGTGGCGTGTGACCCTTTTTGAGCCGCTTTAAAGACAGCATCGAGCCGCTCCCCTATAAAGCTGAGCTGCGACCCCACGACGTCCTTAAACCTGCCAGAGGAACCATGATCTTGGATGAAGGCCATTATTCGATTGATGTAGTGTTCTCGACCCAGCTTTACTCGCAGAGTCTTGCCGTCTAACTCAGAACACCTTGGCTCACCGGCGGGCGGGAAGATCGCATCGGCCAGATCCTGCAGAATCCGTCGGCAGCTGTGTGCGGCGTTGGACCAATCTTCGGGGGTTCTGCGAGCGCAGATTGTCATAAACGGCGTTGAATCGCTGGACCGCATCGGGAAGAACTGTCGCGAGCTTCGTATCGGCTCGTTCACGGACCCGCGCGAAAACATCGCTGGCTATCGCTGAGAACCGCAGCTCATGGTATCGATTTACGGCATACCCGTATATTAGACTGCGCCTACTCGCAATCCGTTCGGTGCTGACGTGAAGAGAATTCCGCGCGTTCTGCGCTCGATATCCTTCAATCTGCTTGTCGTCTATTGCAAACGATGTTCGCCAGGAAGGTTGATGCGGGGCGGTTCTAACGACGCTTGCGGCGGCCGTTGCTGCGGCTAGAGTCGCCTGATCGGCCCTAATCTGCAGCTCAATTGCATCGATTGATTCGGTAAACGCCTTCTCCGAACCGTCCTGTTCGATGTATTTTCGTCCGGCGGCGATTGCTAGGAGCCAGTTCTCTTGGGTCATGATCCCGTCCTTTACCGGGTATCCCGACGCCTCGAAGCGCATAGTTTTCTCTGCACCGAGATCGTTCAGGAGACGCGCCAGGCGACTGGTCTTCAATGCAACGTTCGTAAGCGGAATCTCGTTCAACTCGACGTTGCGCAGAATTTCCTCTGAAAGTCTCAGGGCCTCGGCGGTGGCTTCCGCGCTGGGAGGGACCACTTCTGCGTTTGAGACCATACGCACGATTGTACCGAAGTAGGTTCACAATAGACTGATTTCTAAGGCCTGCCGTTCTATTAAAACAAGTGCACATACCTCAGGGGCTGAAGCCCTTTTCCTTGTTAAGCGTCCTTATATGGCACGAGTGAAGCTCGTGCCCCTCCCGGTTCTGCTTCCGCAAGCGTGGCGATACGGGCGAACTCCCTGAAACGACCGTTAGCGCGGATGAGAGTGCAGGGATCCTCTCGACTGCGTGAACCGATTCGCGATGCGAATCGGTCCACTCCGCTCAGGATGACAAAGGATGGTAAAGGCCGGCTTAATGCCCCCCGCTCAACTCTCGCACAATTGCCCCCACAAACTGTTTGGCGTCCCCAAATAACATTAAGGTGTTATCGAGGTAGTAAAGGGGGTTGTCAATGCCGGCGAAGCCGGGGCTCATGCTGCGTTTGATGACCATGACGGTGTGGGCTTTATCGACGTCGAGGATGGGCATGCCGAAGATGGGGCTGGATTGGTCGTTGCGGGCGGCGGGGTTGGTGACGTCGTTGGCGCCGATGACGAGGGCAACGTCGGTTTGGGGGAGGTCGCCGTTGATTTCGTCCATTTCAATGAGGCGGTCGTAGGGGATGTCGGCTTCGGCGAGCAGAACGTTCATGTGGCCGGGCATGCGTCCGGCGACGGGGTGAATGGCGAAGCGGACGTTGACTCCTTTTTTGGTGAGGATGTCGTAGAGTTCGCGAACTTTATGCTGGGCTTGGGCGACGGCCATGCCGTAGCCGGGAACGATGACGACACTCGACGCGGCTTCCAGGATAGCGGTGGCTTCTTCGGGCGTCGCACTGCGCACGACACGGTCTTCTTTGGCAGCGGCCGCGGACGCCTGCACCTGTCCGAACGCTCCAAACATAACGTTGGCGAAAGAGCGGTTCATGGCTTTGCACATGATGACGGATAGGACGAATCCGGAAGATCCGTCGAGCGCTCCGGCAACGACCAGCACTTTACTATTCAGAACAAATCCCAGCAGAGCTGCCGAGAAGCCTGCGTAGGAATTCAGCAGCGAGATGACTGTTGGCATATCTGCGCCGCCAATGGGTGTGACCAGCAGCACGCCAAAAATCAGCGCCACAATCACCATGATCGGAAATAGCAGCGTGTGCGCGGGATTCACCACCAGCGCAACCGCTAAACCAAGCGCGCCTGCCAATGCGGAAAGGCTGACGATATTCTGGCCGCGATAGACGATGGGACGTTGCGGCAGCAATTCCTGCAACTTTCCGGCGGCGATCAGGCTGCCAGTAAATGTAAGTGAACCGATGATGACTTCCAGCGCGATTTCCCCCATTTCAAATCGCGTGACTGGCGCGGTGCCCACGTAGTATTCGGCAATTCCGATAATGGCTGCCGAGAGCGCGCCGAAAGCGTGGCTCAAGGCGGTTCGCTGGGGGACGGCTGTCATCTGCACCAAACCCAGTGGGATGCCGACTCCAGCGCCGATGATCAAGGTGATGAGGATCCAGCGGTATTGCACGACTTCGGGGTTGAGGAGGGTAGCGCTGACTGCCAAAGCTGCGCCTATTTCTCCCGCGAGAACACCCCAGCGGGCGCGCGCCGGCGAACTCAAGAACTTGAGAGAAAGAATAAAGAGAACGACCGCGGCAATGTAGGCGAAATCGAGGTACTGCTGAAGGGCCAGCGTACTCATGATTTTTTCGCCTTGCCGGATTTGAACATGCGCAGCATGCGATCGGTAATCAAGAATCCGCCCACCATGTTGCTGAACGATGCTGCCACGGCGATGGCACCCAGGATGGTGGTTAGGCGTGTTTCGTGGCGGCCAGCGATGATAATCGCGGCCACCACTACGATCGCGTCGAGGGCGTTGGTTAGCGCCATGAGCGGCGTGTGGAGCAGCGGAGAAACACGTTTGATCAATTCAAACCCGACGAATCCCGCCAGGATGAAGACATACAGATTAGAAATAAAATCCGCCGGCATGATTGCTCCTTCGCATCCGTTCCGTTGCCCAGCTTTGCCGCAGTCGATAACGTTAACTTGATTGCTGACTACTGACCGCGAGCGCCGGGAGTTTGAAAAACTCACGCACTCTCGTGTTCACGATTTCGCCCGCGCGTGTGACCATGGTTTCGCGAATGATTTCGTCTTTGTCGTTCAACTGCAATTTGCCTTCTTTGACGATGTAGGCAAGAAAAGTTGCCAGGTTGCGAGCGTACATCTGGCTGGCATGGTAAGGAACGCTGCTGGCCAGATTGATGGCACCAATAATGGTGACGCCGTGGGCTTTCACGGTTTCTCCGGTGCGGGTGAGTTCGCAATTGCCGCCGCGTTCAGAGGCTAGGTCAACGATGACGGAGCCGGGGGCCATGCCTTTGACCATCTCTTCGGTAATGAGGACCGGGGATTTTTTGCCAGGAATCACAGCGGCAGTGATGACGACGTCGCTTTCAGCGACGACACGAGTGAGAAGTTCGCGCTGGCGGGCATAGAAAGTTTCATCCTGGGCGGTGCCGTAGCCGCGAGCGTCCTGCGCGTTCTGGGCTTCGATAGGGAGTTCGACGAAGCGTCCGCCGAGGCTTTGCACTTGCTCTTTGGAAGCGGCTCGCATGTCGTAGGCAGAGGCGACTGCGCCCAGGCGGCGGGCAGTGGAGATGGCTTGGAGACCGGCGACTCCAGCACCGATGACGAATACACGAGCCGGAGTGATGGTGCCGGCAGCGGTGGTCATCATGGGAAAAATTCGTATGGATGTTTCGGCAGCGAGCAGGACGGCTTTGTACCCGCAGATGGTGCCCATGGAGGAAAGTGCGTCCATGCTTTGGGCGCGAGTGGTGCGGGGAACGAGTTCGACGGAGAACGAGGTAACGCCGGCGACGGCGATTTGCTGAATGACTTCGGCGGAGCCAAAGGGGCGCAGAAAGCCGATGAGGAGCTGATCGCGCCGCAGAAGCGGTAGATCGGCCTGGCCGGTCACGTCGTTTGACCCGTAGCAGAGGACTTGCACGATAATATCGGCGGTGGAGAATACGGCGGCGCGATTGGGAAGAATCTTTCCACCTTTTTCGATGTATGCGGAATCGGGATAGCCTGCGCCTTCGCCTGCGCCGGATTCGACGACTACTTCGAGTCCAGCTTTGGCGAGAGTGGAGATGACGGCAGGAACGAGGGCGACGCGGCGCTCATCGGGATAGCTTTCTTTGGGAACTCCAACGATCACGCGGTTATCCTTATATGTATAGGTTTGCGACGCAAGAAACGTGAACGGCTACGCTTCAATGCGAAGAGAACGGATTGGAGTAGGCGGTGGGATGTGATGCTTGTCACATCGATAGGCGAAAGCGGCAATGCAATCGATCGGGGCATGAAAAGAGCGGCTCCGGAGTGAGGCAAAGCGGACTCAAAACAGTATCAGAAAAGCCGAGGGAGTGGAAAGCGGGTGGATAAGGAAACTATTCTCTACCGGAGTTTTGCAGTTTTTGCTCTGGACACAAAATCGTCGAGCGGGCGCTCGACCGGGCAGCCGAGGGCAGATGTCCCTCATGAGTTATCGTGCTTACTAACCTAAATTTTATGACGTTCTCATTTTCCAGAAAAAGTTCGGGCCGGCTCCAAAGTGATATCGAGCGGATTTTTATGTTCGCCATCATTCTTTTCGTGCTGCCCTGCGTGGCGGCACAGAGTACTCCCTCCGCGGCCGGGCGCGGACAACAGAGTGGGATGAGCACGGGGGGGGCGCACGCGGCAGTGAAAGATGCCCAACGTCGGCCGATTACGGCGGGTGGGTTTGTGGATGACGCGCCAGTTGTGTTTGCGGACGTCACTCATGCGGCGGGGCTGGATCAGTTTCATCACAAGTCGGGCGAAGCAGAGAAGATCACGATTCTGGAAACCGTGGGATCGGGCGTAGCGCTGCTGGATTATGACAATGACGGGTGGCTGGATATTTATCTGGTGAATGGGTCGACATTTGGGGCGCTGAAGGGAAAAGAGGTTGCGCCACGAGCAATGCTGTTCCATAACAACCACGATGGGACGTTCACGGATGTGACCGAGAAGGCGGGAGTGGCCAATGAGAGCTGGGGATTTGGGGCCGTGGTGGGCGATTACGATAACGATGGTTGGCCGGATATTTATGTTTCTAATTTTGGCAAGAACCGGCTTTACCACAACAATCATGACGGGACTTTTACGGATGTGGCGGAGAAGGCAGGAGTGGCGCTGGGAGGATGGTCGACGGGCGCGACCTGGGGGGATTACGACCATGATGGATTTCTGGATTTGTTCGTCCCGGGGTATGTGAAATTCGATCCGGAGAATCCGCCCATTGCGGGCAGGGGCGGAAGGGCGGCGGGATCGTGCCAGTTTCGGGGAGTGAATGTAATGTGCGGTCCACGAGGATTGCCGGGCGAGAGCGATCATTTATTTCATAACAACGGCGACGGAACTTTTACAGATGTGAGCGTGAAGGCGGGAGTTGCGGATACGAACGGATATTACGGGCTGGCGTCGGTTTTTGTAGATGTGGATGACGATGGCTGGATCGACCTGGCTGTAGCGAACGATTCGGTTCCGAAATATCTTTACCGCAACAAGCATGATGGGACGTTTGAAGACATCAGCTATGTTTCGGGGTTCGCGTTGAACGATGAGGGGCGCGAACAGGCGGCGATGGGAATTGCGGTGGGAGACTACAACCAGGACGGGCGAGTGGACTTTTGTATTACAAATTTTTCCGACGATTACTACACGCTTTATCGCAATGAGGGAGGCGCCGATTTTACCGATGTGAGTTTTGCAGCGGGAATTGCCAATGCGACTATTCCGTTCCTGGGGTGGGGGACAGGATTTCTGGATTTTGACAACGATGGGATGCTGGACATCTTTTTCGCCAATGGGCATGTGTATCCGGGGGTGGACAAGCAGGATTGGGGGACGACCTGGGCGCAGCGGCCATTGTTGTTTCGTAATTTGAATGGAACGAAGTTTGAGGAGGTCGCGGCAGCGACGGGCAGCGGGCTGGCGGCGGTGGTTCCGGCGCGGGGGGCGGCGTTCGGCGATTTGTTCAATGACGGGCATATCGACGTGGTGATCAATGCCCTGGGTTCGACGCCGTTGCTTTTGCGGAATGTGATGAAGAATTCGAATCACTGGCTGGAGCTGCGACTGGTGGGCGCGGCGAAGAGTCCGAGGGATGCCATTGGGGCGAAGGTATTTGTGACGACCGGCAAGGTACGGCAGCGCGGAGATGTTTTCAGCGGAGGAAGTTATGCGTCTAGCTCCGACCAACGGGTGCATTTTGGATTGGGCCAGGCCGCAACGGTGGATAAGGTTGAGATCTTCTGGCCAGACGGATTGAAAGAGCAGGGTTCGATTCCCACGGTTGACCGGATCTTTACGGCGGTTGAGGGAAAGGGGATTTCAGAACCTTGAGGGTTGACTTCAAAGGCCTTAATCCAGGTGACAAAGTGAGATTACGTTTCTCGGGGAGTTTACGGTATTGACTTGGTTCGCGCGGAGTGTCCTGATCTAAGGTGAGGGAAGACTTGGAAGTTTCCAGCCAACGAGCATCGAAACGGCGCCGGCGATGGACCTGGATAGGGGTCATTCTGTGCGTAGTGCTGGCCGGCGTTTTGATCACGGTGCGGGAGGTGATTTCGCGCGCGGAGCCCATACTTCGCGGACGAGTGATCGAGTCGCTGTCGAATCGATTCCAGAGCCGGGTGGAACTGGCGAGTCTGAATGTTTCTGTAATGCGCGGGCTTGAAGTTTCAGGGAGCGGGCTGAAGATTTATGGAGCGACCGATCCGAATCCTTATGAGGCGGGGGTGCAGCCGCTGATCTGGCTACCGGAATTTCACTTTCACACCGGGATTAGAAATTTGTTTCGTTCCACGGTGAAGATTGACAAGGTGTATGTGAAGGGGATGGAGTTGAATATTCCTCCGCGACAGGATCGGCGGGAATTCACGAAGAAGATGCGGTCGCAGACGAGGAAGGTTTCGGTGACCGTGGGGCAGTTCGTTTGCGAGGATACGAAGCTGCTGATTAATACCTTGAATCCAGACAAACCGCCACTGGAATTTGCCATCAGCGATTTGAAGATGAAGGATATTGGCCCCGGCGAGCCGATGAGTTTTGAGGCGACGCTGGTGAACCCGAAACCGGTGGGAGATATTCACTCGACGGGGTTGTTTGGGCCCTGGCATGAAGATGATCCAAGAGACTCGCCGGTCCAGGGAGATTATTCGTTCAGCAATGCCGACTTGGGGACGCTGAAGGGCATTGGGGGAATGCTCTCATCGACTGGCAAATATGAGGGAACTCTCAGCGATATTGTGGTAGACGGGACGACAGATACTCCAGACTTTCGAATTGCGACGAGCGGGCATCCGGTGCCGCTGCACACGGAGTTTCATGCGATTGTGGATGGAACGAGTGGGGATACGCACCTCCAGCCGGTGAAAGCGACACTGCTGCATTCGTCTTTTACGGCGAGCGGCTCCGTGATGCGGGTAAAAGGGCAGCGGGGCCACGATATTGAATTGGATGTGGATGTCAAACAGGCGGAGATTGAAGATCTGCTAAGGCTTGGAGTAAGGACCAATCCGCCGGTGATGGACGGGCCGGTGAAAATGAAAACGAAGTTGAGTCTGCCTCCCGGCGAAGGTGACGTGGTGGATCGTTTGAAGCTGGCAGGAACGTTTCATGTCTCCGGTGGGCATTTTGCGAATAAGAAGGTGCAGGGACGGCTTGATGCGTTGAGTTTGCGAACATCGGGAAAGGTCAAGGAGAAGCCGGAAGATGGACAGGCAAATGTCCCGGTGGATTTGGGGGGAGTGTTTAGGCTAAAGGATGGATTGTTGTCGTTTTCTTTGCTGCATTTCTTAGTTCCGGGCACGCATGTGGATATGACGGGGGATTACAGTCTGGATGGAAAGACGTTTGATTTTCGAGGGACGGCACGGCTGGACGCGAAGTTGTCGCAGATGACGACTGGATGGAAATCACTGTTGCTCAAACCGGTGGACCGGTTCTTCAGCAAGGACGGAGCCGGGACCGAGGTGCCGGTAAAGGTCACCGGAACGGAATCCGATCCGCATTTTGGGCTGGATTACGGTCATAAGGACGAGCACAAGCCTCCCGAAAAGGACTTGGGCTCGGCGGCGAAGCGATAGGAAGTCATAGATCAGTGTTTCCTGGTCAGTGTTTCGTCGAATTTCTCATTTGTTTTCGTTTACGAGTTGTTCCGCAGAGACGCCGAGCCTTAGGGTTAGACTTAGATGTAATTACAGCTCCCACCCCATACCCTCGATCTGGGTTGCCTACTATTCTCTTGGAAGTGACGCAGCATTGCCGTCCCGCTCACCGGCAAATGCGCCAGGAAAGGATCCCCCAGTGAGCGCTAGTGCCGTTTCAGTTGCGACGACAATTCCTGAAATAAAGAAGTTGAGGACGGATTCTGAACTTATCGCGCGTGCACAAGGCGGCGATGAACAGGCCTGTGCCACGATTTTCGACCTTCATAAGAGACGCGTTTACTCCACTTGTTTATTGATGACTAAGAATGTGGCGGATGCGGAGGATCTGATGCAGGATGCATTCATACAGATCTTTCGCGGAATTCGCAGCTTCCGAGGAGATTCGGCTTTCTCGACGTGGATTTACCGGGTGGTGGTCAACACAGTTTTGATGACCAGGCGAAAACGGCACTTGAAAGAGGTTTCGTTCGATGAGCCCGCATCGCTCGATTACTCGCCAGTGCCGAGGGAATTCGGGAGAGACGACAACAAGCTAATGGGCGCGATTGACCGCGTGGCTCTGACGCAGGCGGCGAACGAATTGCCGGAAGGATGCCGGAATATTTTTATTTTGCATGAAGTGGAAGGCTATGAGCATCATGAAATCGCCGAGCAGTTGAGGTGCTCGGTGGGCAATTCAAAATCCCAGCTACACAAAGCCCGGCTGAAGATGCGAAAGTTACTGGCGTCGGGAAAGAAACGGATCGGCAGGAAGCGGGCAGCTAAATCCGAAGAGAAGCGGCACCGAAGTTTGACCGTACCTCCGCTGGTGCCGGTGCCTTCCTAGAAGTGGGGCCGCAGTCTGCGACCTTGCTATTTCGCTATTTCTTCGTGAAGATTTGATCAGCGTGAGTTGGAGCCGCGTTCGTGGCCTCGAATGTTACCGGCAGCGTTACGGAAATTACAGTACCTGACGAATTCGATTGGATATCAAGCCTACCCTTCAGTTGTCTGACGCGTTCACGCATTCCAGATAGGCCGACTCCAAAGCTCAGTCCTTTCGTTTGGAATTCCGCTAACTGATCATCAGGGATGCCGTTCCCAAAATCCTTTACCCGCAAGTGCAATCTGTCTGGCAATGATTGCAGGGCTACCTCAGCCTTCGAACTTCTCGAGTGGCGGTGGATGTTGGTCAAACTTTCCTGGAGTACCCGAAAGAGCGCGATTTCTATGTCTTTCGGGAGACGGCCAAGATTATCGGGAAGGTCAATCTTTACATCGACGCCGCTACGCTCCGAAAAACCTTGAAGAAACCATTTGGCTGCGGAAGAAAATCCCACCTCGTCTAGAAGCGGAGGATGCAAGAGGTGGGAGATGGTCCGGGTCTCGGCGATGGATTCGTCCAGAAGCTGAATCGCCCTAGCCAGGAGTTCGTCGGAGGGATGGGAGCGGGCGGACATATCGAGATTCATTTTCACGCCAGCCAGATACTGCCCAAGGCTGTCGTGCAGCTCGCGGGAAAATTTGCGACGTTCCTCGTCCTGCATCTGAAGCAGGCGCGAGGACAGGCGGCGCAGAGAGTCTTCGCTGTCGCGGGCGGAGTGCTCGGCTTCCGCACGAGCGGTGAGCTCTGTAGTGAGAAGGCGGTAGTGGATGGAGAAGAGGATGAGAGAAGCGGCGAAGGTGATGGCAAGAATAGCGACAGTCAGGATAAATAAGTGGTTGGAAGTCGCGGTGCGCAACTGGAGCAGGCGCTGCTCCTCGTCGCGCATATCCTGCATGACGGAGGCTCTTTCGAAAGCAAGCGACAAGTTCTTAGCGGCAATATCGGCCTGGTCCGCAGCGTCCACGCTCTGATCTCGACGAAGCTCAATTTCGTGCCGGAAAAGAGCGATGCGTTGCATAGTCAGGTCTTCGAGCCGGGAATACAGTTGCTGCTGCCGCGGATTGTCTTCGGTGAGTTTTCTAACCTCGGCTAATTTCTGGCGAATAGCTGGAATCGCAGCCTCGAACGAGGTCAGTCCATTCTCATTAGGGATCGCGAGATAGCTGGTGCGGGCACGACCGGCTTGTGAGAGCGCAGCGTCGACTTCCCCCAGCCCGCTCTGGACCTGATAGGTATGGACTACCCATTTCTGGCTGTTCTCAAGGTGGCCGATGGTGACATAGGCCGCGACGGCGCTCAAAAGCAGCACAACCACAGCAGAGGCGAATGCCACTTGCGCATTTTTACGTGGTGACATAAATGACGATCGTGCGGTGGCGATATCCCTTGGTCATTTGGAGTAATTTGGTGGAATGTGAGCGGTCCCATTCGCACGCAAATGATGACTTTCATCGTATCGTGTTGACTGGTTTCGCGCCATAGTTGCGGCCGCTTGAGGGGCTAAAGAACTTCACGCCTGACAAGACTAGTAATACAGCAAATACCTTATTGTTCGCCGTGCGCGCCGCTTATATTCAATGAAGGTCGCCATTTAGGCCAAATCGTGAGATTGCCGAAGTTCGCTGTTTCGCCGCCATTTTCAAGGAGCCACGCATTGACTAGACTCGCCACGTCAAGCCGGGGCAGGGGCTTAGCCTGCTCCTGGGGAGTTTCATCTCCATCAATTTTCCGCAGAGGCCCGCGCCGGGCTTCGTCCGCGGACGGGGAAGGACGTATTTTTTGAAACTCCGCATCCTCATCGCAGACGACCATGAAGTAGTACGCCGCGGGTTATCTTCGCTCTTGCAAATGCAGGAAGGATGGGAGATTTGTGCGGAGGCCTCGGACGGGCGCGAAGCCGTAGAAAAGGCCAAACAACTGAAGCCGGATTTTGTGATTTTGGATATCGGCATGCCAAATTTAAACGGATTAGCGGCCACCAGGCAATTGGCGCAGCATGATCCCAGCTTGAAGATTATCGTTCTGACAATTACGGATTCGGACCAGGTGATCCGTGAGGCACTGGATGCGGGGGCGCGGGGATTTGTGCTTAAGTCGGATGCGGTGCGAGATCTGGTATCCGCGATTGAGGCGTTGCAACGCGGGCAGATGTTTTTTACCCCACGTGTGAATGAAATGGTATTGGCGGGCTTCCTGGAAAAAGGCACGGTTGCGCCGCGAGGGATGCCACCGAAATTTCCGACGCTGACGCCCCGCGAGAAGGAAGTGATTCAACTGCTGGCGGAGGGAAAAAGTTCGAAGGAAGTTGCGACGGTGCTAAATCTAAGCACGAAGACGGCGGAAACCCATCGCAGCAACATCATGCGGAAACTGGGCTTTCACTCCATACGGGACCTGGTTTTGTATGCGGTGAAGAACAATATTATTCAAGTGCAGATGGCCCCAGGGGAAGGTCCGGAACACGGACCGACTACTTAGTGAGCGCCGAAAAAAGCCGCCAGGCAGACATCGCCGGACGGCACTTTTGGCAGAATTTTAGGTACGTTACTTTCAGCTACTCTCGCCAGAGTTAGCTGGCTTTGCGCTCGGACTCAATCCTTCGTTCTTCGGCTGCTTCGGCCTCAGCATTGGCGTCACTATTTTCCTTGGTGGCATCTTTAGCGGCATCTTTGACTTTGCCCCAGGCATTCTGTACTTTGCCTTCCACCTGTTTGGCAGTGCCTTTGGCTTGGGTTTCAGAGTCTCCCGTCCACTCGCCAACTTGACGTTGGACGCGGCCCGCTACGTCTTTCGCTTTGCCTTCTACACGATCCTTATCCATGATTGACTACTCCTCTCATTTAGATGTGGCCGCGAAAGCGACCGCTTGTTTTGTGCCGACACGAAAAGCAGTGCAGTCAGGGAGCCGCGGGCGCAGGCGCGCACCCGAACTAAACCGGATTGCGACCCTGAATGAGGCGAACCAGAACTGCGATGATCGCCAAAACCAATAAGATGTGGATGAATCCGCCCATAGTGTAGGAGCTGACCATCCCAAGCAACCACAGAACCAGAAGAATTACCGCAATGGTCCAGAGCATCGTAGTCCCCTTTCGTGCATGCGCTAATCGGGTCGAGCGATTTAGCTTTCACAGAGTAGCCGGGGTCTAAATTGGGGAATATCGGGTTAAGTGTGTAGGCGAGAGACAGCGTCGCCTTAAAAAACGAGGGGAGGCACGGGCCGGAAGATGGACTAGTAAATCTGCACAATGCCGTTCCGCACGGCGTAAAGCGTGAGATCGGCGATGGAGTGCAGGTCGAGTTTTCGCATTAGGTTTGTCCGGTGAGTTTCCGCAGTTTTTACACTCAGGTGCAGGGTGGTCGCGATCTCTTTGGTGGTCTTGCCTTCGGCGACGAGTTGAATGACTTCGCGTTCTCGAGGGGTAAGGATGCGCCGGTCAGTGAGGTCTTGCTTTTCCTGCGGACGGAGATAACCATCGAGCATCATCTGGGCGACCTTGGAGGTGAAAAAAGTGCGGCGATTTTGGAGGGCTTCGACGGCGGCCACCAGATCGCGGCCAGCATCGGACTTGAGAAGAAAGCCGCGGGCACCGGCGGCGAGAACTTCGCGAACAACCTGCTCAGACTCGTGGATGGTAAGGATCAAGATGCGAGCCTCGGGATTGGTGGCGAGGATTTGGCGGGCGGCATCGAGCCCGTTAAGGTTGGGCATTCCGATATCGAGAAGAAGCACGTCAGGAGCGAGCTGCGCGGTCATGTCTACGGCTTCGCGACCATCTTTCGCCTCGCCGCAAACCTGCCATCCGGAATGATCTTCCAGCAGGGAGCGTATGCCTTTCCTCGCCACCTCATGATCGTCCGCGACAAGAATCTGCAACACGAACACTCCTTAGGATTCAGCCTGCGCGAAGCTGCCGACGGGCCGTATTGAGATAGTTGCGCCGATGGCCAGCGCCGGTTGCCAGACAATGCGTAAGAGCAAGGAAGCTGCCAACGGCAGAACCCTTTCAATTGAGGGTGTTGGGGTCGTAGTAGCAAAGTAATGCAGTGTAAGTTTTTCTCTTTCGGTTTCTGTGGACAGTTTTGGTGACTCTTGATCGCGTTGAATCATCGGGTATTTGCCCTAGGGAAAAATTGCGCGTGATCTGTTCGCAGTTGGCGGAGATGGCATCCAATACCGGACGGAGGAATTCCATGCGCTCAGCCGCTACCTGGGGCGTTGCCTCGGCAATCTCAACCTTTCTGCTCGCCGCTATTCTGGCGCCATCGATGTGGGCACAAGCGCCCGCCCCGGGCGTTTCTACGCCGCCTTCGACTGCGGGAAGCGTAGATGCTCAGACGCCAGCTCAAGCCTCCCCAAGTCAAAGCAATTCTGCACAGCCTGCCACTCAGGATCAGCAACCCACGGCGGAACCGCCGAGCGCGGACGATCAGGGGACAATGTTCGTCTTCAAGAAACAGGTGGAAGAGGTGGTGCTGCACGCGACGGTGGTCGACGGGCAGGGGCACTTGGTGACGGGATTAGATAAGAGCGCATTTTCGATTACACAGAACGGAAAGCCGGAGCCGATCACGTCCTTCCGGAAGGAAGATGTGCCGGTGGAAATTGGCATCGTGATCGACAATTCAGGGTCGATGCGGGACAAGCGCGGGCAGGTGAATCAGGCAGTTCTGAATCTGATCCGGGCCAGCAATAATGAGGACAAGGTGTTCGTGGTGAATTTTGGAATGAATCCTTACCTGGATCAGGATTTCACCTCCGATGTGAACTTGCTGCAAGCGGCGCTGCACCAGGTCTCGGCGAAAGGGAGCACGGCGCTGTATGACGCGATTGTGGCTTCGGCGACGCATCTGGAGAATAATTCGATGCTCACCAAGAAGGTTCTGCTGGTGATTACAGACGGCCAGGACAATATGAGCCAATCGACACTTCAGGAAGCGGCGCGGAAGTTGCAACAGGCGAACGGACCGACGTTGTACGCGATTGGATTACTAGGCAGCGGACTGCGCGGGGAAGGGCGAGAGGCGTTGGAACGATTGGCATCAAGCACTGGAGGGGTTGCTTATTTTCCAGATTCCCTCGATCAGGTGGACACCATTACACGAACCGTAGCCCACGATATACGCAGCCAATATATTTTGGCGTACAAGCCGAACAATCAGAAAGTGAAGCCGGAGTACCAATCGCTACGGGTAGAAGCTCATGCTCCTGGGTATGGACCATTAACGGTAAGGACCAGGACTGGTTATTATCCGCCCGAGAAGGGACACTAAAGATGTAGCGGCACTCCTGCGGGGGGAACAGAAACAAGGGCGCGGCCTAAAGCCGCGCCCTTTGAATTCAGAACAGCCAAGAGTCTATGCGACTGTAGTCTCTGCCGGGGTGCGAACCTGCGGCGGCATTTGGATCTGGATGATGTTGTTCTTGATGGCATAGACCACCAGATCACGGATGGAGTGCAGGCTGAGTTTCCGCATGATGTTGCTGCGATGAGTTTCCACGGTCTTGGTGCTCAGATTCAGGAGCGTGGCAACTTCCTTGGAGCTCTTGCCTTCGGCTAGCAACTGAGTGATCTTCACGTTCACGGACAGTGAGGGTGGGCAGGTTGGGGGCCTCGTTGCGGGAAACGACGTGGCCCTATCGAGGAACCCCGCCAGAACGAGGTCATTCACTCGGGGAGTGAAGAACATGCGCTTGCTCTGCAAGGCCTCGACGGCGGAGACGAGATCGCGAGCGGCGTCGGATTTCAGGACGAAGCCGCGGGCTCCGGCGTCAAGCGCTTCGCGAATGACCTGATCGGAGTCGGTGATGGTGAGGACGATGACTTTGGATTGCGGATCGTGCTGCATCAACTGGCGCGTAGTGTCCAGGCCGTTAAGGCTGGGCATGCCGATGTCGACGATGACGACATCGGGCTTCAGGCTGCTTAGCCATTTCCAAGGCTTCGCGGCCGTCAGAGGCTTCGCCGCAAACTTCCCAGCCTTCGTGTTTCTGAAGCAGAGCGCACAACCCCCGGCGCACGATTTCATGATCATCGGCTAACAGGATTCGTAGTTTCATGGCAGAAATATCCTCCGATACTGATTTTTCCGTATTCGACGGGCTGGACTTCCAGCGTCCAGCCTTCAACCCGAAGCTTGCGGGCTGCGGGCTAATGCTGTAAAAACGCGATGCTGGCTGACGGACTCAACCGCTTCCAATAGATCCCGAGCGGCATTCGATTTCACTACATAACCTCTGGCGCCAGCATCGAGAGCCTCCCGCATCATCTGAGGCGAGTCATGCTGGGTGACGAACAAAACTTCCAAGCCGGCATTCTTGTGCTTCTGCTGAATCAAGCGACAGGCTTCGAGGCCATTCATGCGCGGCATGGTTACGTCAAGAACCACAACGTCAGGCTGAAGGCTCTCGACCTTTTCCACCGCCTCGACCCCATCTGAAGCTTCGCCAACCACTTCCCAGTCACCTCGGCCCTGAAGCAGAGTTCGCAACCCTTGCCGCACGATAGGGTGATCGTCCACCAACAGGATACGAACCGCCATACAGTCTTCACTTTTCCGACGCAGCACCGTGTACCTCTATTACCGCTCCACGGCTAGCTCTGGTTTAAGTTAACCCCTGTTCCCGCCGCAGAATATAAATCAGGGTAAGGCGTTTCGTTCCCACGTACGGAAAGCACCTTGACACTAGCATGGGACATCACCAGGTCGAATACAGGGAACACTGTATTCGCCTGCGAAAGATTTTCCCAGCGCAACGCTTAGTTCTCATGCGAAACACTGACCGGAAAATAGGTTCTGGCATGCAGCAATGCGTCTACTGCTTCCACAATAGAACCAACATCCGATTTAGCACACGCCCCGCGAATCCCGGCCCGACGAGCTTCATCGGCCAATTGTTTGGAAAGATGGATGGTGACCATCAAAATTGGGATCTCTGGAAAAATTTCCGATATCTGGCGGGCCACATCCAAGCCATTTAAATCGGGCATTTGAAAGTCCAGCAAAATCATGTCGGGGGGACTTTTCTTGACTCTCTCGATCGCTTCCCCGCCGGTGCGTGCCTCATCGCAAACCTGCCAGGTATTCTGTTGTTCGAGCAGCGCACGCAAGTAATGGCGGACCGCCGGGTTATCGTCAACTACAAGAATGCGAACCAAGGAGTCCGTCCTTTCGAAGAAATCGAGTTTGGTTTTGAAGATTGCAAGGCCGCGCGGATGCTTGAGATCCTGATTGCCACCGATCCCTTTTACGATAAAAGTACGCATATTCAATCGCAATACGGTGAACTCCCTAGCCTGGAGTACCGTGGTTACCCCAGGCCACCAAATCCCCTTGTCGGTTCCGGTAATTTTGATTTCCAGAGCGGCTGCCGCAGCCAGCCCCGGGAGCAAGCTCAAACGCAGAGTGCTTTGCAGGTCGCCGTTCAGCAGAAGCCGTTTCCACTCGGCGGCATAGAGACGGGCGGACTGGGGAAAGATCGGGATTCGCAGGAATTTTTTTGGAAGTGAACCAGTTCATTGCCGAAGTGGGCCGCGTCGGTCACCAGTTTCGGCAAGGGAAGATCGGCTCCGCGATAGGTTTTCACGTATCCAGAAACCATGACCAGATAAGTGGCGAGGCCATCCCAGAGGCCGGCCGCTTTGGCCAGATTTCTCAGATACGTATAATCCACCGAAGCGGAATCCACAAGGGCGGAGTTATCGATGACATCGCAGAGCCGCAGATAAAAGTGACGATACATGCGTTGCAGAGTGCTGATGATGAGGCGATCTTCCGGTGCGGCGACTCGGAATGGATGACCATCGAGTTCGACCGTCCGGGATCGTGAGACGAGAGAATTGGTGATCGCGACCTGCTCACCTGTTTGGCCGAGACGCGAGATGTGAACCTCGACCAGTTCGGGAAGTCCGGGAACGACAAAATTCCATTTATTGGCCAGGCGGTCGCCCCAGCTTCGAGCGTCGGGATCAGCTTTGAACTGGCGTTGCATGATGGCTACGACGTCGGCGGGCTCAGCGTTGGTGTAGAGATCGAGATCGTTGCCAAGATCAGGCCAGTGATCGAGAGACTTGATGACGATGGTATCGCCAACGGCCTTAAGCGCTTCGCAAATGGGAAACAGGAAAGCCAACGCGTTTTGAATGCGGGAGCGTTCTTTCACAATGGCATGATCGACCCAGTCAGCTTGATCGTGGGCATCGGCGATCATTTTTTGATGCAACACAGGAAACGCACGCGCAATTACATGGTGAGAATTTGCCAGGCTCCAGAGTTCGCCGAAATCCTGTGGACTGAATCTGGAAACGACGCTCGAGACATCTTCCCCGCGCGTTGTTTCGCTCGCGAAGCTGGAAGCGCCGTTGCTATCGGGGGCCAGTAGCAACTGGGAAAGAAGGTTTATGTACTTGGTTGAATTCTTGGCGGCATTCATAATTTCGATTCGTTTGAGTTCGCTGGCTGACATTTTGGCGACTGTCGTTTCTACTGTATTCGCTCAGTCTCAGTTTCGATGAGAAAAGCGGTGATCCGGTTGTGAGAGCGAGACAGTTAAATCACTCCTCCTTTTGTAGTTTTAGTGTGCGGCAGGCTGAACATTGGCGCCGCCGCCGCAATCGGTGGCGGTGCGGCGTTCGATCGCAGTTCCCTCCTCGTAGTCGTTCCAGGTTTCAATCAAGAGAAACGGCAGCGGCTTGGAACTGTCGTAATAGCGCTGATAGAAATTTAAAGTTTCATCGAGAGTTTTGCCGCAGTTGCTTTGCATGTGGCGGTTGAGGCCCCACTTTGCGGCGGAATCATCGAAACCGGGCCAGGCACCGCCGACGGCGATTTTATCGGGATGCTTCTGCATGGTTTTGTAGAAGTAATCAAGATATGCCGCGCCCCAGTTACTGCCATCGGAAGCCCATCCGCTGGGACCGGGCTGAACCCAGGCATAGGAACCGGCGAAATCGTCGGCGTACTTTGCGGGCGGCTGATCCTTGTAGATCAGGAGAGGCGGGCTCTCCCAACTGCTGCAATGTTCGCGAACCTGATTCCAATCCACATGTCCGCTCTTGGGGAAAATAAAAATGACAGGATGGCCGTTATAGGTGAGATAGGAATCGCGATACCTGGATTCGGGGCCAATGTATTTTTTGTAGGCGACGTCGAGAGAAGCGATTTCGGCGTCGGTTTCCTGCGCATTTTCATCTTCGGCTTCATTGTAGAGAAGAGCAACCTGGAAGTGGCTCTCGCTGGCGGCTTGCTGCATAAGAGCGAAATTGTGGTCCGAATACGGATTGCTTTCTCCGTACCAATCGACGACGAAGGCGGAGATTCCCATGTGACGAGCCTGCTGAATCTGCTTGCGGAGAACGGCGGGATCTTCGCTGGAATAGCCGACATCCATGTGGGTATGGTTCCCGAACCATGGCATGTAAACAGCGAGGAGCTTAGGGGAAGCTCCGGGCGCCATGGAGTTCTGCGGAAGCATGCGATGGGCGCCGAGCGTGGAGCATCCGCTCGCCATTACGAATAAAGCTATGGTTAGACCTAACAACGACCTCGGCAAAGGACGACTCCATTCTTGCAGCCTACTTAAGCAAAGTAAGATGCGCGAGGAGGGGGTGCGGTTGGCGTGGGGCTAACCGGCGATCAGTGATTAGTGGCCAGTAACCGTCAGAATTGGGGTACAGCCTGGAGTTGGCGGACGGTCCAGCGGTCGGCGCCGGGAGTCATGAGAACGACGTAGCGGACGGTAACGTTTTCTTCGTGGATGGTTTTATCGCCATCGAGAATTTGCAGGCGATATTGGGCCGTGTCGTGGAGTTCGATGACGTCTCCCTCAGGGGCGTAGAAGACGGCTTCGACGTGATGGCTCTGGTCGGCGTAACGGCGGCTTAGACCGGATTGCTGCTGGCTGGTGATGGTTTGGCGCAGCCATTGGCGGGCCTGGCCGGAAAACGGACCTTCCAAGGGATCGAAGGTATTGAACTGTAGAGCTTGCGCCATGCTGGTCCAGGCGAAGCGATAGTCGCGAAGGATGCCACGTTCGGTGAGGCTTTCGACGGCACGAGGGCCGGCTTTATTGACGTCGAGTTGAACCTGGACGTTGGCGTCGGCGGCGCGGGAAGTGAGCGAGGCGAGAAGCACAACTCCGACGATCGTAAAGACATGAAAATATTGTTTGGGCGTAGAGGTTTGGTTTGATATTGCGTGCTTCACTAGTGGGCCTCCACGCGGATTTCGTTTCCCATGACTACGCCGGAGGCTGCGGATACAACTTCTGCCCCTGGGGCATCCATTTGAGCGCGAGCGACGCCTTGTTTAATGGGCGCGTCTACTGTGTCTTTTCCTTTTGGGCCGGTGGCGGTGAAGGTGACGATGGTGCCATCTGGCAAAGGATTTCCAGCGCAATCGTGAACGGGTTCGGTTTGCACGAGGATGCCGGTTTTGTTGCGAAGGCTGGTAATCCGGAGGTTGCAGGCCTCAGAGGCGACTTGCTGTACGGCGCGGCGCGCAGTGGTGTCATCTAGCGCGGCAGTTACTTGTAACGGCCCGGCAGATTTGCCGGATGCGGTGCGGAACCAGGCGACTCCGTTTTGAGTGCGAACGGGGCGAGAAAACAGAGAAGCATCTTTAGCATTCAGTTGGAAGTTGACGTTCACTGACGCGAGCACCAGGTTGTGATACTGATCAAAGGGAAATGCAACACCGCTGATTGCGTCATGCAACGCAACGGGCACGCGGGATGGATGCACGAGAAAAGTCAGACTGACCGGCTTGGCGGGGCTGACGTAGAAATCTGAATTCCGGCAAGTATCCGAGCAGAGAATCGCCACATAGAATCCGGCATTGCGTACGTCTTTCGATTCGATGTGGATGGCCTCGCCAAGCGCAACATCGCTCTTGTGCGAGATCCCTGGGCCGGCGAGATAGAAGGTCGCTTTGCGACTACCTGAAGTCGAGATGACAATTTCCTGGCCGGCAACGGGAGAATCGGGAATGCGAAACTCCTGCGCCGCTGAAATTGCCGAGCAGACAGTTGCAAAACAAAATATCGCGCAAATTTTCGATAGACAGCCCATGTCAGGACTTACCTATGCTGTATTGATTTACCACCACGTGAAAGCTGTGCACAGCCGAAGACAAGTTTTTGGGAATCTCGACGGCGAAGGCCTCCGATGACAGCGGCAGGAGAGCGCGATCGACATAACCGTCGGAAACCCAAATCACTTTGCCGTTGCTGTCGTAGAAGCTGGCGATGACGTGCGGAATGTTTACGGTCTGTCCGCTTTGGTTGAGTAGATCGCCGTGAAGAACGCTCTTGCCCTGGTTGTCGGTTTCAATTTTCTGATTCATCACGCCGATGACGGGATCGGCGGAAGCGGGCACCAGAGTGGCTTTTACGTCCATGTGAACGTTTTTGACCTTCTTAAGATTCAGATTCGGAAAGTCGATGCGGTAGGGCGTGACTTGCTTAGGCAGAAGAACGTGGGCGATTTTGTCGAAGCTGCTTTCGTCATCGATGGAATTGCCTGCCCCGTCGACCAGCGTGGCGTTTACGGTAACGAATGCGGGGACGGTGTCTTCGTTGGTGACTTCGCCCATGACGACCGCGCCTTCGGCGGAATCGACGGCATTCATGGAGATAATTCGCACGTGGGGAGCATCGACGTTGCCGGAGCCCCACTCACCATCGGCGGTGGCTGTAACCAGATCCCAGCGCAGATAGGTGACGGGGATTACTTCCGCGGGAACGCTGGGAACTTGAACTTTAGGCCATTCCGTCTTCCAGATGTCGCCATCGCGCACCAGGTGAAAATCGCGGACATCTTCGAGCGGGCCGACTGGCGTGGAGTAATGCAGATGAACGCGCATTTGTGCGTCGTCATTGGTGATGTGGAGAGGACGAACATCATAGCCTTCGAGACTGGAGAAGGAGCGCAGGCTGCCGTTGGAACCATACCAATCCTGAATGAAGGCTTGCTCGGAGAGGCCGCTAGTAGAGGGAACGTCGGCGAAGGCGCGATCCCAGTTGCGGCGCTGTACATCGCTCAGGAGATTAGTAAGCGCTAGATCCGGAGTAGTGGCCTTTGCCGTATGCAGCGCGGAACCTTTGGTGACTCCGACGGTAATGCCGCTCTGGGCGGTGACGAAGAGGCCCGCGACCATGAGGGCTGCGGTTACTGCGACGAGAACGATGGGAACAGCATATTTCATGAGAGATTCCTCTGGCCTTTACGAGGCCACGATATGTTGTTCACGACTTTCAGAACGAACCGGGACCGGCGGACCCACAACTACGCGATGCGGATCGGGCAACAAGAATTCAAGGAAGATTGCCAGAAAGCTTACCCCGATGGGCAATATTCCCCAAAGCAAGCCTTGCCAGGGCGCGGGGATTGCGTCGGAATCTATTTTGTGAGCGGGAGGAACGTCTTCCTTGGCCCAGGCAGTGATTTCGCCGCTGCCGAAAGTCTCAATTTTTCGCCATCCCACAAAGGTGAGAAGCGGCTCGTAGTAAGGATCGTGGACGAAGATGTATTTCAGGCCGTAACGGTTGGCGTGCTCGAGCATGGCGCGTAGGGCGGACATTCCCGCTGTGCCGTAGAACTTGGCATTGGTTAGCTGCGCCGAGCCGTAGTGCGTCATTTCAGGAAGGAGGCGAGCCGAGTTGTAGTCGCCATCGACGCTGCCGGCGCTGGTGTAAGTGGAAACTTTGGCTAGCTCACTGCCGAAACCGAGAGTGATGTAGCGGAAAGAATCGTGACCATCACGGTTCAGAAACGCGATCACCGGCTCGACGTTAATCGTACCGGCGGGACGGAAAGGATTGGCGTTGAGCCAGAAGAGAGCCGCACCGATGGTGACAACTGACGCCAAGGCTAAGCCCACTGCGGCTTTCGCCTGAAAGCGATCCAGAAGCTCGGCGGCGAGAACTCCGACAAGGGGCATCGCCATCAGCGTGGCCCAGAAAGTAAAGCGCTCGAAGGTGAGGACTTCATAGGCGCGGCCGAGCAAGATGCGCGGCAGTGGAGTGGTGCCACCAAGGCCAAAAATGAGAGTGAGCCAGAAGCCGTACAGCAAAGGCCTCCAGCGCGAGAACGATGCACCGCGCAGCAGGATGAAGGGCAGTGCAAGAATCAGAGCGCCATACGGGATGATGAAATAATTTACGGCGGTGATGGAGTTAAGCAGAAAGTTGGCGCGACTGTCGTGAGGAATTGGTATCTGATGAATGGGGTGCTGAATCAGAGCCAGCCAATAAGGCAGAAGGACGACGCCTACGCCAGCGGCAACGATTGCTCCGAAGACAGCAGCGCGAGAGAGAACGCCAGCGATCGATCCGGCGACGCGTTCGTCACGGGCGTCGAGATAGGCGGTCCAGAGAACGGGGCCGGCAAATAATACGACGCCGAAAATCAGGGTTACGTGATGCGCAGCCGCCGCAGTAAGACTGACGACCACGCCTTTAATGAGCGCGCGCGGCGAAGCCTCGGTCATCCATTGGTAAAAATATGGCAAGGCGTTGAGGTAAAGGGCAATGGAAGCGATGGTGGCAAGCTGTCCAGCCTGATAAGTCAGGAACGCGAGAGATCCTAGAAAAACGCTGCCTAGAGCCGCGTAGCTGGCGGCGCGATCATCCACCCAAATTTTGGCGAAGCGAAAGACTCCCACCGGCAGAAGCAGGATCGCGATCAACTGGACCAGCATGTAACCCATCTTCAGACCGACTACGTTCGATATCAGAGCGATCCACTGGTGGGTGAGAGGGGGATAGGTGGTTTGGGAAAAACCTCCGAACCATCTTTCATTCCAGGGATTGAACCAGTGATGAGCGTAGTGTGACGCGAAGAACATGTGGAAATTTGCGTCGAACGAACCTGCGGGGAGCTGCATCATCAATAGCGGGCCATGGACGGCGAGCGCGACCAGAACAATGGCGAGAAGCGGGATTGGACGAGAGTAATTGTTACTATTTTGGCCAGTAATCACAGTCGGTGGCGCTCCTATCGCGCTCAGAACTCCGCAGCGAACAGGTTGGATTCCGAATTTGGCTTCAAGGTTTACTTATTTTTGGCGGTTTGGCAGTGAATCCTTTCTTGGAAAAGCAGCCTTAGCGAGAAGAGTGGCATCTGATGGTGGCCGCAGAAACATTGTGATGCGGGAGGTATCCCCAGACTTGCCTATAGCGTGGTGATTTTGTGAAAAGCCGACTTCCGCTCACGAGCTTTTGCATCGTTTTTCTTGTCAGCACAGCTCTCGCTCAAATCTACGACATTAATGGACAGGGTGGAACCGCGCCCGCACCTTCTTCGAACAATCAGAAACAAAATCCTTCCGAGAATGCGCCGAGCTCGGGGCAGGAGGGTTCTGGACTGGGTTGGGGATCGAGCATTGACGTAGCGCGTCAGGCTCGGGCAGCGCAAGATGCGCTGAAGCGGAACGACTACGCGGCGGCGGTGGATTTTGCGGAGCGGGCGGCGCACTCTGCTCCGCAGAATGCCGACCTGTGGTTCCTGCTGGGCTATTGCGACCGATTAGGGGACCACTATATCGCTTCGGTGGATGCTTTTAATCGTGGGCTGAAGCTGCGGCCGGGCTCGGCGGCCGGCATGGCTGGACTGGCACAGACTTACGCAAAGATGGGCCACGACGACGAAGCGGAAAAGTTATTGCAGAAAGTGGTGGAGGCGAATCCGAAAGACGCGAATAGCTGGGCATTGGCGGGCGAGTTGATGCTGAATTCGGATCCCACGCAAGCATTGGAATTCCTAAAGAAGGCGGACATGCTGCAAGGCTCTCCGCATACCGATCTGCTGATTGCGCATGCTTACCAGCGGTTGGGACAACCCGATCAATTTACTCGTGCTTTAAATCGCGCGAAAAGCCGCGGACCGAAAGACCCGGAAGTATTGCGGGCGGTTGCGGGCGTGTATCGCGACGAGGGACAGTACGACCAGGCGCTGGCCACTCTGGATGCGATTCCAAGCAAGACTCCGGATGTGATGGCGGAAGTGGCGTATACCGATCAACTGGCGGGGAAACAACAGGAAGCGGCGGATATCTATTCGCGCCTGGCAAAGGCTGCGAAGGGAAATATTGGATTGGATTTGAGCGCCGCGCAGGCTTGGGTGAGTGTGGGACAGCCGGATGCGGCGCAGAGTTTTCTGGAAGACGCGAAGAAGATCGATGCCAACAATTATCGTTTGCATGCGATTCAGGGGGCGATCGCCGAGGGAGACAACCGCTACGACGATGCGAGTGCGGAATATAGCCTGGCGCTGAACAATCTTTCGGCACAGGTTCCGGAAGGGCCGCTTTATCCCATTGAATTGCGGCTGAATCTGTATGAACTGGATTTTCGCCAGGACGATCAAGCGGGGGCGAAACAGCAGCTGGATGCGGCATTTGCGGCGATCAACCAAGTTACGGTGCCGACATCGTCGCGTCCTGAAATGTTAAGGCTGAGGGCCGCGATTGAAGCGGGGTCGGGGAATACGGACGCCGCGAATAAGGATTTGCAGGAAGCGCTGGCTCTCGCGCCCTCGAATGTGAATTCGCTTTTGAACTATGCCAGTTTGCAGTGGAAGCTGGGACAGAAGGATGCGGCGCAGGCTACTTTTCTAAAAGTGCTCGAATTGGATAAGAGCAATCGAACCGCGCTGTCGTCGCTGGGTTATCTGGCGCGCGACAACGGGGATGCGAAGCTGGCGGAGAGCTATTTCAAGCGGGATATTGAGGCGCATCCAAAAGATTATGAGCCACGCCTTGCTCTGGGAGATTTGTACACCGCAGCGCAGAATTTTCCGGCGGCGGAGAAGAATTATGAGGATGCGTACCAGCGCATGCCTGCGAACGCGATGATTATCGCGGGCGGTACGAATGCGGCTCTGGAGGCGCACAAGCCGGATCTGGCGAAAAGCTGGCTGGATAAGGCCAAGGGCAAGGTGAATGACAGTCCACAAGTGAGCCGGGAGCGCGAACGCTATTTGACTCTGAAGGGCGATTACGCCGATTCGGCCAAGCTCGGCGAATACGTGATTTCGAAGCTTCCACATGATCGCGAAGGGGTGGTGTATCTGGCTTATGACCTTTATTACCTGGGCCGCTATGACGAGGCGCTGGCGCTGGTGACGAAGTACGAGCAGATTTTGACCAACGATAAAGATCTGGCCCTGGTTGCGGGATATGTGCATGGGCATAATGGGCAGTTGAAGGAAGCGCTGAGCGACTACACGCGAGCATTGCAACGCGACCCGAAGATTGCCACGGGATATGTGAACCGCGGATTTGTTTACAACGATCTTCGCCAGCCGGGCAAGGGTGCGCAGGATTTCAAGAGCGCCATTCAATTGCAGCCGGATTATGGGGAGGCACATCTGGGACTGGCGTTTTCGGACTTGCAGTTGCACCGTCCGAAGCCGGCTCTGGCGCAACTGGAAGTGGCACAGAAGATTCTGGGCAAGTCGCACGCATTGCATTTAGCGCGGGCGGAGGCGTTCCGGCAGGAGCAGGATTTTGCGCACGCGGAGCCGGAATACAGGCTTGCGCTGGAGGAAACTCCGAATGATTTGACGACGGAATTGGCATACGCGGACACGCTGTTCCGTCTGAGGCGGCCGCAGCAGGCGCTGAATGCTTTAGATGTGGCGGAGAAGCTGGGTCCGACGGACGCGCGGGTTTATGCGTTGCGGGCGCAGATTCATGCGAAGGAAATGGATCGTGCCGCGGCAATGCATGACATCCAGTTGGCCGAGCAGTACGGAAAAGACGATGTTGACATCCTGATGGCGACGGGCGGAGCGCTGTTGAGCATGGGAGATCGAGACGCGGCCATGCAGCGATTTGCGCGGGCGTTAGATGCGCCGACCGGGGACAGGCTGGGAGTGCGACTGGCGGTGGCGCAGGTGTTTATGCGGCAGGGGCACTACGACGAAGTGCGCCGGCAACTTGCGCTGGGATTTGCGGAGGCGCGAGCGAGCGAAGCGCCGGTATCACCGGAAGACATTGTGGAGGCGGCAAATATTTTTCTGGCAGTGCACGACTTTGAGCTAGCTGAAACGTATTTCGATAAGGCCAAGCTGGCGGGGGCGAATCCGCGAACTGTGGAAATTGGGCTGGCCAACACTTATGTGGCCGAGGGGGAGACGAATAAGGCGGAGCAGGCGCTGACGAGTCTGGGTCCGATTGCGGATTTTGCCGACGATTACGATTACATGATTGCGGCAGCGAACTTGTACCGGCAGCGGCAGGACACGGTACACGCGCTCTCGTCGTTCGTACAGGCCAATACGGTTGCGGGCCAGGACAATCAGGCGATGACGCAGACGGCGGAGAATGAACTGGCGATCGAAGAAGGACATCAAATCACGCAGAACATAAGCCTTGCGCCAGAAGCGTCATTCGCACCGGCGCTGGAAGACATCAACGTTTACACGCTGGATGCCGAGATTCTGCACGTGACGAATCCGGCGTTGCTGCCTCCGCCGCGGCATTCCTTTGAGGATCTGGCGGACTCGCACTACCGCATCCATCTCGGCGGCCTGCCGGTGATTTCGGGCTTTGTCGGCGAGAGCTTTACGCAGGGCCGGTTTCTATTTCCCAGCGTGAACGTAGTACAGGACCGCAACACTTACGATACTTATTTCAACGGCGGCATCACTCCGATATTGCATCTAGGCGCAAACTCGATCGCGATTAATGGTGGATTGCAGTACGACGTACGGCGGGACACGGTTTCGCCGGTGTATATGAGCCAGAATCTGTTCCGGCAGTTTCTGTATATCTCGACGAGTTCTTTCCGCAACTGGCTCTCGTTCAATGGCAGCGCGGTGCGGGAAGCCGGGCCATTTACCGACCAGAATCTGAGTTCGCGGGACGCGGCCGCCAGTATTGAGTTCACGGTGGGACGGCCCTGGGGTCACAGTTCCCTGCTGACGGGATACACGGTGCGCGATCTTCTGTTTCATCCCCTGGTGCAGGAATATTTCAATACTTCGAGCTACATCGGATTCCAGCAGAAATTTGGCAGCCGGATTACGGCGGCGGTGTTGGCTGAAGATTTGCGATCGTGGAGAGTGCAGGGCCTGGAGTACGCCATTGCGCAGGCATTTCTGCCGGGCGGCCGATTCGAATTCCGCGCCAATCCGCGATGGGATGTACAGGGATCGTTCCTGCTTTCGCGCGGAGAAGGCTTCCACGAATACGACAATGCGCAAAGCGAATTTTCAGTAGCGTATACGCGGGCGGGACGGACAACGTCCGGAGATGTACCGTCGATCACGCATCCGTTCCGGCTGTCTTTCGGAGTTCAACAGCAAACTTTTTATAGTTTTGCGGGCGGTTCCAAGAGCACGATACTCCCGGTGATTCACTTCACGCTGTTCTAGACATTTTGATGACGATCCGACCAATGGAAGAAGCGCCCAAGAGCGAAGCGGCTGTCTCTGTGGAGGCAAAGCCGAAAGCCATGAGCAAGCCGGCCAAGACGCTGAAGTCCCAGCTTCTTGGGGGCAGCCTTACGCTGCTGGCGGGATCGGGATTGGTGGGAGTTACCAATCTGCTTTACAACGTGGTGACGGCGCGGCTTTTGGGTCCGACAGGGTTTGCCCATGCCACGGCGGTGTACACGATCCTGATGCTGCTGTCGTGCATTACGCTGGCCTTCCAGGTGGTGTGCGCGAAGTATGTGGCAAAGAACGCTTTGGCAGAAGAGCGGGTGCAGGTTTTTGCCAGCCTGCATCAACGGGCGTGGATTGCGGGACTCGGGATTGGCCTGCTTTTATTTTTGTTCAAGGGCCCGCTGACGACCTACCTGAATTTGCCTGACTCTTTTCTGATTACGCTGCTGGCGGTTGGAACGGCGTTTTATGTCCCGCTGGGAGTTCGCCGTGGTTATATCCAGGGGATTCATGCTTTCGGACCGCTCGCGCTCAATTTTATGTTGGAGGGCGTGGTCCGACTATGCGGCGTGTATGTGTTGATCGAAATGGGACTGGGAGTGAGAGGAGCGGTTCTCGCCAGTGTTCTGGCGGTGATTGTGACTTATTTCGCCGCCCTGCCAAGCCCCGGCTTTACTTCATTCCGCTTCAAAGGCATCGCGATCTCGTTCCGAGAGGGGTTGCAGGCCATCGTCTTCTTCTCGGGGCAGACGGTGATTAACAACTTTGACATCGTTCTGGTAAAGCATTTCTTCCCACCCATGGAAGCGGGACTTTACGCGGCGGTTGCTCTGGTCGGCCGGCTGGTGAATATGTGCGCGTGGTCGGTAGTGAATACCATGTTCCCGGTTTCCGCGGGCGCGGGAGGGGATGAACACGAGGCCAGCCCGGTACTGTTCACGTCCCTGTCGATGGTATTTCTGATCCTTTCCGTTTTGATATTTGGTTTGTGGATGGTACCGAGCTTTTTGTGGAGAACACTGTTTGGCGCGCAGTTTGAAATGGGCAGCTACGGCACGCTGGCTCCGCTGCTGATTCTTTATGCGATTACAGCGGGAATTTACTCACTGAGTTCGGTAATCATCACTTATGAAATGTCTCGCAAGATCGCGAACACCAGCTGGGTGCAACTGGCGTTCAGCGGCGCGCTGGCGCTGGGCGTCTATCTGCTGCACAACACGCTGCGCGAGGTGATTCTAGTCCAACTGGTATTGATGGTGATTTTACTTTTCGTGCTGATGATTCCGTTGCTGCGCCATCAACTTACCCCTAAGGCTCTTGGAACATATAGCAGCTTGACTCTGCGACGCCTGCTGACGGAAGAAGAAGTGATGTCAGAGTTTTTGAGGAGCGAGTTTCACCATCCGGAGTTTGACGACTATCGGAGCGAGTTCGATCATCTGGTGCAGAAGCCGAATCTGAACAGTTCGCGGGAGAACGCATTGCGGCAGGCTTTGCTATTTCTGCGGCGAGGGCCGATGTGGCGGGAGCTTCCCGCGGATACGAAGTGGTTCGAGGTTGAATTGAAATACGACGATCTGGAGCGGATACGGTTTTTTCCGCGGGCGCAGTGGCGGCGGGTTGCGGATGGCAGCTTTTATATGAAAGACGTTGTGGCACGGATGCGAATCAAGATGGAGGAGTCGCACGACGACGAGTTCTACCGCAAGGTGAGGCTGTTGAGCCATTCGGTCGAGGAAAATCTCATCAATCCGGCGGTGCTGCTGATCGGAGTTAACAATACCGGCCCCTTAACGATATTGGACGGAAACCACCGGATGGCTGCGGCGATGCTGAGCCAGCCCGCAGTGCTCGGCCGTTTCCGGTTTATCTGTGGATTCTCACCGCAGATGACGCGCTGCTGCTGGTACTACACTAACGTGAACACGCTGCTGCGGTATTTGAAGAATCTTGTGCGGTATTTTTCTTACGATCCGGAGAGCGATATTGGGAGATACCAGGAGCCGGGGTTTTAGTTCTGTTTTCTGGTCTTTAATTCCCGTTTTCGGGCGTAATTGAAATGCCCTTTCAGGAACGAAGCCCTTTTCTATCGCCGCAGTACCCTGACTAAATCATCGAGCGCAGTCACCGGCAAATATCTGCATTGAAACTACTGCTGCGGGGTAGTGGGTGCGGGCGGCGTGGAGGGTTCCTGCACCACGGAATTGTCGCGGCGGCGTAGGAGAATGGGCTCGCGCTGCTGGCGGCGGACGTCGCGTTCCTGTTCGACTTTGGCTTCCACTTTCGTGTCGCTGTCCGATGCCACTTGACCCAACTGTTGACCTTCGGCAGAGCTTCGCGTAGCCAATCCCACCTGCATGTTGGCGCCGCCGAGCTGTTGAGCGCGGTCATAGAAAAATTGCGCGGTCTCGCGATCGCCTTGGATCTCCGCTAGGTAGCCGATGTTGTTGTTGGCGAATGCATTGTTGGGGTCGAGCTTGTAGGCTTCGAGGAAATCCTGTTCGGCGGCTTTGAGTTCGTTGCGGTTGATGGCAGAGACTCCGCGGGTGTTTAGTTCGGCAAGGCGGGTTTCGAGCGTCATCTGAGTTTCGAGGCGCATACGAAGGTTCTTGGCGTTTTGCGCGGCCATTTCGGCAACAGGCTTTCCGCGCCAATTTTTGTTGAGGGTAACCACAGCGGCTGCGTCGCTGCTGCGCGAAGCAGCGGAATCGTAGTAGCGGAGAGCCTCCTGGGTTTCCCCCTCCATCTCTTTTGCCACGCCCAAATTATTGAGCGTAAAAATATTGTTGGGATCGGTTTTCAGGGTTTTCTGGAGAAGCAGATCGGCTTCGGGACCGCGGCCTTGGGAGAGCAGGCGGACGGCTTCCACGTTGTCGTGATTGACTTCGAGTGGTGTGTTCGGAATGGCCAAAGCTTCTTTCAGATTGCGGCCTTCCAGGCGCGGGGAGCTTGCTTTGGCGATGACGGCTTCGGTGGAGAGCTGGCCTGCGAGTCTGTAGTAGTTTTGAGCTCGATCCACCTGGCCTTTTAACTCAGAAACGTAGCCCAGGTTGTTCAGAGTGAAGGGATCGTCGGGATCCAGAAGATAGGCCTTGTAGAAACAGGTTTCGGCCTTCTCGTAGCTGTGCTTACGAATAGACTCAACGCCTTCCTGGTTCAGGCGCTGTACGGGGGTCAGGTGGCTGCGGCGGGGTAAAGTAATTTTAATGTCTCCGGCGCGGGCTTGCGGGGCAGCTATGATGGAAGCGGCAATCGCCGCAGCGGCGAACCAAGCGCAAGACGTGACTTTCCAGGACATTCGCGGAGACCTCATATTGGCGGTGCTAAACATCTTAAGAACACAGAACGATGCGTACATGAGATGCCGATCGGGAGTCATCGTTTGTCGAAGGATACCGTTATTTTTGTACTGATTTGACGATCTTTAACTATCCGAAGGGGCAAAAACGGCATCCAACTGGAGCTTCGAAATTAGGGAGATGGGGAAAGCAATGGAGCGTTTTTTCTCGAGGAGTATCGCCGGGGTGGTATTAGCGGGGTCGATTCTCGGCTGTACGGCAAATGCGCAGGCGGTCGCCTCCCAGCCGGGGATCGTCGCGGCACCGGCGGCGAGTGCAGGCGCAGCGGGAGATACTCATCCGGCAACAGCTTCGCAACCGGAGACGCCGCCCACGGTAACTCCGTCAGGAACTGCGCCGATTGTTACCGATCCAGACGCGGCAGATATTGCGGTGGATCCGGCGAGCTTGCTTCCCGACCTTCCTGCACTGCCGCCGGCGAAGGCCAGCTTGTTGGGAGGAAGGATTCAGCGAGTGGACCGGGTGCGCGATCAGCTTACGGTGCAAGTCTTCGGCGGCGGAAAAACCAAAATTGCATTCGACACGCGAACCCATATTTTCGAGGGAAACACGCTGGGCGCGGCGCCCGACCTGCGAGTTGGGGATCGCGTATATGTGGACACGATCCTGGATGGGAGTACGGTATTTGCACGCAACATCCGTTTGGCGACGGACGCGAGTGCGGGCAAGAGCCAAGGAGTAGTGAAGAGTTACCGCGCGGACAGAGGCGAGTTGATTTTGCGCGATATGCTGTCTCCCGATCCCGTGAAGTTGCGGCTGACTGATCGCACGCATGTGATGAAAGGCGGGCAGGTTGCGTCCGCAAGTCAACTGGTTCCGGGGACGCTGGTCGAGGTGAATTTCACGGCGCAGAAGGACGGCAGGGATGCGCAGGAAGTTTCGATCTTAGCTGTGCCGGGAACGGACTTCACGTTTGGTGGCACGGTAACCTCTTTAGACCTGCATATTGGTTTGCTGGTTCTGAATTCGAGTTCAGACCATAAAACTTACGAGATTTATCTTGACCCTGCGGTAATTTCGGTGGATGACCAATTGCGTCCGGGAGCGAATGTTACGACCGTGGCCAACTTCGATGGAACGCGGTATGTGGCACGAACGTTGACGGTCAATTCCAGATAAGCGTATCAGTATCCGTGAGCGGTCCTCGATATAGGCTTCGCTGACATGGGCTTCGCTGCGCTAGCGAAACGCTGACCTCAGCGGCCCAAAGCTGTCGATGTATTCAGTCCGCAATCAAATTCTGCGCCACTCCAAAGGAAACACAGACAGGCCGGTGACATCTGTCACTGGAGATCAGGTCGGATCGCACAGACACTCACAGGCCTAACGCGCAAATCTGGGTAAGCATCTCAGAGCGCCGATTCCAGCAAGGGCCTGCTTCCTCTGAACTGCCAATCGTAATCTTGAAGGAGTGGTATGAACATCGTGGGAAGAGTGTGCCTCATCGCGTTGGTTGCGTCCGTTGTGCCGGTTCAAGCACAGACATTCAATATGGGAATGGAGAAGAATCTTCCGGCATGGTATGCGTGCGTTCTGCCGAACTGCAATCCCGGTGGACTGGGAATTCCTACGGAGGTGGTCATCGCGGAGACCACGAAGTGGCCGTTGAACTCTCTGGAATTGTCCGTAACCGGGCCTGCGTGGACAAACTTTCTGGCGTGGGACAAGGTGGGCGCCACTAATGCGACTTACTTCAATTCAGATTTTTGGGTGACGATTCCCACGGCTGACGATCCGGCAAACATTCAGGCACTGGAGTACGACATTTTCGCCTTTAACTCGCCGTACGAATATATGTGGGGCAGTGAGTGCGTTTCGAATGCGTTTTGGCAGGTCTGGGACGAATTGCACGGGCAATGGATTAATACGACTTTAGCTTGTTCGCTGAGCCGGAACGTGGCGCACCACATTCAATGGTGGGTACACCGCGTGGACGGCGATACCAGTTGCGATGGGTATCCGTGCATGTGGTACGACGTGCTGGGCGTTGACGGAGTTTATACGCAGTTTGAAATTACGCATCCGGCGGGACCGATTCCCGAAGGCTGGTCAAATAATTCCGGGTTGAACTTTCAACTCGATATCAGCGGGGCACCGGAGAAGACGGCAACCATCCTCGAATACATCAAGACGGTGAACTTTGCGGAGTTGGGAAATTGAGGCAAAGACTAAGTGGTGTGTTCGCGAATAGTGTGGCGGGAAGACAGATTAGGCGATTCCAATGGGACATCTCCCAAAGTTATCTATCGCTTTTTAGTAACTCCACCTAAGCTGACCGCAGTTCCCAGATAGACCAGTTCGATCCCAGTCCCGGGGAAATTCATAGGCGGGCGTGCCTTCCCTGAGCTGGTCCCAGATCCGAAGCAAGATCCTCGGCTCTACCGTTCGCCCTGAGGACCCATGCGTCTCACTTTGGTATTTGCTATTGCTCTGTTTACGTCGACTCTGTGTTCGGCAAGTTCCTCTTACGTCGTACCCACCACAACCCTGGCGGCTCAGACTTCCAACAACACCAGCGCGGCAAACAGCTTTACGACGCAAACCAATAACAATCGAGGCGCGGGAAATATCAGCAAGGTTGATATTCACACCCTGCTTTATCCGGGCGCGACGACTAAAATTTATGCGCACATGGTTCTGTGGTTCGGGCAGTCGAACCACATGAACATCGGCTATAGCGAGACCAATGCGGCGCAGGTGCAGGGCCAGATTGACGATATGGTGAGCCGCGGAATTGACGGCGTGATTATCGACTGGTACGGGCCGGGAAATTCCATCGATCAGGCCACACAACTGGTAATGACGGCGGCAGAAAGCCATCCTGGGTTCACATTCGCGGTCATGATCGATCAGGGAGCGATCGAGTGGTATTCGTGCTCCGGGTGTTCTCCGCAACAGGCGCTTGTGACCGACCTGCAGTACATGGAAAAGACCTACTTTACATCGCCGGCTTATATGACGATCGACGGACAGCCGGTGGTTACGAATTTTAACGTCAGCCTTTCGTATCCTTCGGTTAATTGGAATGCCGCAAACGAATCGTTGAGCACGCATCCGGTATATATTTTTCAGAA
Source organism: uncultured Acidobacteriaceae bacterium (assembly GCA_963818235.1). Taxonomy (GTDB): domain Bacteria; phylum Acidobacteriota; class Terriglobia; order Terriglobales; family Acidobacteriaceae; genus Sulfotelmatobacter. Next base: position 1,385,821 of record CAWFRI010000001.1, on the reverse strand, counting down.
TAACAGCGGATTTACGCAGCCACTTACGGACGGAAGCTACTCGTGGGTGATGCCAACGACCACAGATTATGGAATGAGTTACCTGACTAGCTTCTACGACGCGGGGTTGGGCAATCCGCACGAACAAACGGTTGGGGCGACCTATAAAGGATTCAACGACACGCTGGCGTCCTGGGGATCGAACCGGATTATGGGGCAGCAGTGCGGACAAACGTGGCTGCAAACATTTTCCAAGTTAAACAGCATGTATAACTCCGGGAAGCCGCTTCCCTATCTCCAACTTGTAACCTGGAACGACTACGAAGAGGCTACGGAGATTGAATCCGGGATCGACAATTGTGTGACGGTCTCCGGTTCGGCGACGGCGAATTCTTTGCAGTGGACGTTGAGCGGGCAAGAGAGCACGATCGACCACTACACGGTGTACGTCAGTTCCGATGGACAGAATCTGATGCCGCTGACGGATCTGGCGGCGGGCACTTCCTCGCTGAATCTCTGCGGATTTCCAATTCCGAACGGGAGTTACCAACTGTTTGTGCAGGCGGTAGGAAAACCTACTTTGGCGAACCAGATTACAGAAGCGATCAGTTACACGGCGACATGTGTTGCGCCTCCTCCTCCACCACCTCCGCCGCCGACTCCGACTTTATCGTTGAGCGCGGCGCCGGTGTCGCTCACGATTCCCGCCGGAATGGCGGGGAGCTTAACGGTAACGGCGACGCCACAATCAGGAGCGTTCAATAATCCGGTCACACTGAGCTGCAGCGGCATTCCGAACACATTGAGTTGTTCGTTCAATCCGCCGACGATTACTCCCGGATCAGCAGGCGCCAGCGCGAAGCTTACAATCTCCACCACGACTGCCGCAGCTCATAATTCGCCGCGACGAGGGAACTTCATTCCTATATATGCGAGCTGGTTACTACCCTTCGGGCTCGTGGGCTTTGGGTTTCTCGACAAGCGGACGCGCAAGCACGGGATACAGGTCCTGGCTCTCTGCGGTGTTATCGGGTTGGGAATGATGGGAGCTTCTTGCGGAAGCGTGCGGAACGCTCAAACCGCCAGCGCTGCCGTTCCCGTTAGTTCGGCCAGTTATTCCGTGACCATTAACGGGAGTTCGAGTGCGAGCAATCTTTCCACGACCGTCAACGTTGTCGTCCAGTAGGGATTTCGAATTCTTCGGACGCACGGACGGGCGATGAAGGGCGGAGCGATGCACCCAGCCGAGGGCGTTTCCGGTCATAAGCCTTAACAGGAACGCCTTGGAAGGCACCCAACTGGGCAGACGCCGGAATCGGGTCACATGGCGCAGGGCTACGGCTCTCTGCTCGAGTTCGAAATGACGGAGATATTTCAGAACGATGTTGGGCATGGTCATGCGAAGCGCGGCAGAAAAATTCTGCTCCGACATTGCCCGCTGCTTGGCGGGGTCGTTGAGGAAACGAACCAGACAAGCGGCTAGATCCTGGGCATCACCGGGCTTGTAGAACTCGATGGCCATGCCTTCGCCATCGGACATCTGGCGAAAATCTTCGAGGTCGGCGCAGACGATGGGCACTCCGTAGGCGCAGGCCAGATGGGCGACTCCGCTGCAACCGGTGGAGGAAGAGTAGGGCATGACGGCGACGGAAGAAGCCTGAAAGAGATCGGGCAATCGACTCTCATGCACGTAGCCGGTAAACTCGATTTTCGGGTTTGCCTCGCACTTCTTTTTCATCGACTCCACATAGCCGGCCGCGTTGGGATGGTTTCCTCCCCCAATGACCAACCTGGCGTTGGGCAAAGCTTCCGAGATGTACTGGAAAGCGTCGATCATCAACTCGAGACGCTTGTAGGTCCCCCACTTGCCAAAGGCCAAAATGCGATGCTCGGAATTTCCACGGCGCGAGAGATCGGGAAACTGGGGCTCGCGAGAGAGAATACCGTGCGAACGAAGATGCACGTTATCGCGGCCATACTTTTCGTGAAGGATTTTGCGATATCCCGGCATGAGCACGGAGACGGAGTTCGCGAGAAGAAGCATACGAGTGGCTAGCGCACCCGCTAAGCGGTAAGTGCGGGCGTGGCGAATGCCAGCATCCTGGAGATTGACGGTGTCCATCAGATGATGAAGCGTCACATGGGTGTAGCAGCCGGTGAGGCGCGAGAGCAGCGGAGTGAGCAATCCGGCGAAAGCGATCAAAGGATTGCGGCCGAAGGTGCTGAAGAGCAGATTGAACCAGACTACGTCGGGCTTCTGTTTACGGATTGCGTTAAGAATGCGAGCGGAACTGGTGGGATCGTTAAACGACCAACATCTTTCAACAGCGAAATCTTCGAGCTCAGGCTCGGCAGTTGAGAGGGTGTCGGCGAGGACGGTCAGACGGATAAATGGATTGCGCTGGAGTTCGTTGGCAAGGTGAAGGCCGTATTCGCTTAATCCGCCCTGGCTAGGTGGAAAAGTCGTCACCAGACAAATCTTCATTCCTGCTCCGACCCCAAATGATTTAACAAGGATGCGTCAACGTAGACGCTCACGCTTCGAACCGTCGTACACGACCGTTACACCGATACCGTCGCACTCCGGACCGGCATACTTCGGCCATCAAGGTTCGATGAGTTCGCGGGATGAGATGTTGGCCGGGTTTGGGGCGGAATGATACTCGCGTAGTGGCGAACCAGTTTGCGTAAGTTTTTGCAGCATTTCGTTCCGGATTCTGGCCGTCATAGCCGGAATGGAATCGGGTTCGACCACGGTCATATTGGCGGCGAGGCGGGCAAGATTTAAATAGGCTTCCCGGTTGCGGCAAACGAAGTCCAACGGGTACTCAGGTTTCCGGGTCTGAGCTGCAACTGGATCGGCATCCACCACGTAGGCAATGTCGGGCCGTGAGACGAGCTTAAGAAGGCATTGGGCGAAAAACCTTATGGGCTGGTGATTAAGTGGAAGATTGGCGAGTTCGTCGTAGATATAACGATCGAAGATGACTACATCGGCGTCGCTTTTCTTCGCGGTGCGGACCTTAAAACACAAACTGAGGGCGTCGGCCGTATAAAGCCCGAGACGCATGAGTGTAAGCGACCAGGAAGACACGTTCTTATCGCGGCGATGCAAAGGTTTTTCGGGGCTTCCTACGCCGGGGTCGCCTTTGAAGGCCTTCAGGCTCATGAACTCGCGGTGGCGGGAAAAGCAGACGACATCGTCCCAGAAGGTGAAGAGGTGGGTACGGAGTCCGGAACTTTGGAGCCAGGACTCGAGAGCGGCGATTTGTGTACTCTTACCGGCGCCGTCGATTCCAGAAAAACTGACGATGATCACAAGATTATCTGCTCCGGATGCATAGAACGACTTCGTTATAGGTCTAATGAGCCCCCGGGGGCTTGCTTCCAGTAGCCTCGGTAAGCGCGACGACCGTTCCCACAGCGGCGGCGGCACCGATGATGGCGGCGGTTCGGATCACGATGGTGCGGACCCGGCGCTGTTTGGCTGGTGCGATTGCGACTCCGGCGGGTTGTGATGCGGCTACTCCGGCCGCATGCGTGGGCTCAGCGGCGGCGGTTCCTACTGGCCGTTGAGGAGCCGGTTGCTGTTGGGCAGATGGAAGCGGCGGCGCTTGATTGGGCCGAGTTTGAGATTCGTTCGATACGGGCGCGTTTTGCTGAGGCGCAGCCGGAGCTTGCTGCTGGGCAAGCAGCTGTAAATTCGCGCGCGTGGCGCTGGGACTATCTGGAAGCTGCGATGGTTGCTTGAGAGTTCGCAGATTGGGCAGGGTCCGCGATCTGCTGAGCGGAAGCAACTGACCAAGCCGTGGAGAGCGCGCAGAGCACGATTCCGCTCCACGCCACTCGCCGTCTAACTTTTTTCCATACTCCCACAGATCCTCCCGATACGACACGATGCAGATTAGCTGGCAGCTTTCAGATCGGTAAGCCCGTGCGCCGTGGCGTACCAGGGCTGAGTTTGCGCCGGGACGACCGGTGCAAGCTGGAAGCTGCGTACAGCTTCTTCGGCGGTGTCAAAGACTTCGAATAGGCGATCAACCCGCATCAATTCCATAATGACGGCGGAGGCGGGAGATACGGCAGCGAGTTTTAGATCTCCATCGCGCTTCATGGCCTGCTCCAGGCAATACAGAAGCATTTCCACGCCTGCGCTGTCCATGTGTTTTATTTGCGAGCAATCGAGCACGACGCTGGGATGATCGTTCGTCAAGAGCGGCTCCAACTCATCCAGGAAAGACTTCGCTTCCACATGGTTCAATCGTTCGGGTAATTCCATCACAATCACTGGGGCTCTGGTGGGCATAAAAAATCACTCCTGAATAAGATTGTTGCCGAATTGCCATGTCTCTGGCATTGGTGTTTTCTGTAAGACCGCTGCTCTGGCTGACGCAATATGATGACCATTGTTCGCGGCCTTTCGGCTGGCCGAACTAAACCGCATGACGCTGGCATCGACGATTTCCACTGTTACGTCCCGCTCGAGATTCCAAAGCTTATTACCGTTGACGACCGCATGACACAAATCGAGACAGATTCCGACGGTGGTGTTCGCCAGAATGGAACTGTCTTCGATTACCGTTCCGCTATCGACGCAGCAGTCCCGCTCGATATTGCTAAAGCGGGTGATCAAAGCATCCGCCTTTACCTTAGATGCGCAACCGATGAACGCGGGTGCCACAATGCGAGCGCGCCGGTGAATGTCGGCTCCAGTATCAACCCAAACCCCGGGACGAAGTTGCTTACCAGAGGGTGGTGTTTCGCAATTTCGCTTGAGTATATCGACGGCAAGCTGACGCAAGTCCCGGGGGTGCAAGAGGCGGTTGACATAGTCCCGAATAAAATATTTGGGTGCGCCATTCTCGCCTGCGTCCTTCAGGAAACTCTCGAGATCGCCACGTTGCGCTTTTGCGCAATCGACCACCCATAGATCGAGCATGCCTTTCTTGTCCAGGGTGCGCGTCGCCGCCTGGCGAGCCTCACGGTGAAAGCAGAAAAGATCAAGCAGATCGGTTTCCGCGTAGGCATTGGCAGAGCTGATGAATGCGTGGCCGATTTCGCTTTGTGAAAAATCCGATAGTTCCTGAGTAATCGCGGGATAGAGATCCCGAACCACTTTTACGGTGACATTCGCATACTCGTTTCGAAATTGAGGGAAGCGATTGGAAGACTGTTCTTCTATCAGAATGGAAATGCGCTCGACCCCGATTACCGCGAAACGCTCAACCATGCGCTCGAGTAAAGAGGTACCTGCAACCTCAACGCATTCCAGCGGAGCATCCAGAAAGCCTTCATGACCCAATCCGCACGGCTCCTCCGAGCCGCCAGGGTCCTGGGTAGCCTTCTCACATTTTGCTTCGATAGTTAGAACCGCTCCCAGCCCGACGAACATTGCTTCCCTTTCACTTACGGCAGCGCCTTACCATACAAGCGACGTAACCGGGACGTTTCCCGTGGCACTTGCCTGCTAATCCCGGGCCAGGACCTTGGCCGAGCGCGACGGGCGCGCGGGGCCAGTTTTCGGAAACAAAAGATCGCGCATCTTCATCTTGGCTTTGTGAAGTTGCGATTTCGAATTGCCAATCGAGCACTGGAGCTGGCGCGCGATTTCGTGGTGCTGAAAGCCCTGTACTTCGTGAAGGTCGAAAATTTGGCGGCAGCCTTCGGGCAATTCTTCAATGGCGCGGCGCAGAGCGATGCGGTCCACGGCGCCGGAGAGATTCGGATCGGCCTTGCCCACGTCGCGCTTGAGCGATGGCGATTCGGCGGAAACCGGCTCATCCAGCGAAAGGATTGGCGGAGTCTTGCGGCGGCGCAGCTTCATGAGAACGGTATTGACGGCGATACGATAGAGCCAGGTAGAGAATGCGGAGTCGCCGCGAAAGGAATTGACGTTGCGAAAGACCTGCATAAACGCTTCCTGAGTGAGGTCTTCAGCGTCGGCAACGTCTTTCGTCATCTGGAGGCAAACCGAGTACACACGCTTCTTGTGCAACTGGAAGAGCATGGCAAAAGCTTCCTGATCGCCAGATTGCGCGCGTTGAATGAGACTGCGTTCAGAGTCGTCTCGAAGGGTTTCGGTCCGGGCGGGGATCAAACTTGATTCGGTCGCGGAAATCGCGCAAGTGGCCATTTCTAATCTCCTTACCATCTAGCTGCGCTGTGTTTGCTGTTCTCAGAGAATTTGAGAACATTCAGCGTCGAGTCAGAGATTAACGGAGCCTTAGCTTGGGTCCCATCAGGGCGCTCCTGTAATTGAATGCGAGATTTGCTGTACAGCCGATGAGTAATCGTTTCAATTGGTTTACCGCAACTTTTGCGAATCAAAAGTGTTGCCGAAAAATAACGAGTAAAAAAACGGCAGGCCTGGGATGTGGCCTGCCGAAGTAACTTAAGGAGCGAGATTAGTCCTCAGTAAAGCTTAAATCCCACTTCGACGCTGATTTGTACGTTCACGGGCCTGCCATCTTTCATAGCGGGCTGAAATTTCCATTGTTTAACAGCCTCGATCGCTTTCGCGTCCAGTCCCATGCCGAGTCCGCGAACTACGCGGATGTCACGTGGACGGCCCTGATCGTCGACGATGAGCCACAGGATGCAGGTCCCTTGCGTTTTGGCGATACGAGCTTGCTCGGTGTATTCGGGATCAGGAGTGGAAACAGGTTCAGGAGCGGAAATACCGCCGCCAACTTTGAACACGCCGCCACCGATGCCGCCGCCGCTACCTGCGCCGACTCCAGCGCCATGACCTACGCCAACGCCGCCTCCGGAGCCGGATCCGATGCCTGCGCCTGAACCGGTCCCGTTGGAGGGTGGCGCAGAAGGCATGGCTGCCGCTGTCGGAACACCCAAGTTGGGCATGTTATTTTCCGCCACTCGTACCTGAGGCGGTACCACCACGGTCGGTTCCACCGCAAGCTTGGGATGCGGGTTACGCAGAACGATCGAAGGCGGAGTAATTTGCTGCATGGCGAGCTTAGGCAGCCGGCCTTTGGGCGCTTGCAATACATCGTGATCGCCACCTCCTCCGCCGCCTGCAACCAGCTTCTTGGCAACAGGAAGGGCGTAGGAATCAGGCGAAGGCGCGATCAATGTGACGGTTTCGTGCTGTTGAATCTTGGTTACTACCTTATGGCCGAAGAACGTCCCGCCCAGGAGAAGCGCCAAGAGGACGACGTGTACGATTGCTGATCCGACCAGGCCGTTAGACCGGTAATTATTGTAATGACCCCAAATTGCGTCCGGGCCAAGCTGGCTCTGCTCTCGCACCTTTGGGCTCCTTTGAACAGGCTTGATGGTATGGCCGGGGTACGGTTGACGAGACACGTACCTTGTATTCAGCGAATCGAATGAGGAGAGTGGAGATAGAGCGTGCGCGCTGGGATGTGTTCCTTGCTCGGTTGACATTGACGCTCCTTAAATATTGTCGGAAAACTCGAGGTAGCTTTTTGGCAAGATTTCCGACCAGCGTATAGATGCCACGAGGGAACTAGCGGTTTGCTCTTGAGGGCAGATAATGCTTCTGTCAAGGATCGCCGACAAATAGGTAAGGCGATTTTTATCAGCTAACTACGTGATTTACCCGATTGGATCGTAGAGCGGAAATGCCGCAGTTAGGGAAAAATTATCCGCTGGTGCGCAACATTTATGGCAACGGCAGCCTATGGGCAGTTTCTATTTCCGTTTCCGACGCCCATCAGAGCGAGCGATCCTCCCAGCAACGCCATATTTTTCGAGAAGTTGATCATCTCGCCTTGCCGCTTTTGAGGATCCTGTACTTTCCAGAAATCATGCATGATGGGAGCGACTCCGGCTAGAAAACCAGCCACAGTTGCCGCGCCAAGTGCTGGTTTGACTCCGAATACCAGGCTCGCGCCCGCCAGTGTAAGGGCCGCACCGGTTGCGGCGACGGCCGCCTCCGGCAGGGGCACATTTTTCGATCTCACGTACTGTGCCATCTCTTTGCGCTGAATGAGATGATTAATTCCGTTGTACAGAAAGAAACCACCGAAAACAAATCGTCCGATCAGGTAAGGAAGCCTCATGGCGTCAATCCTTTGCAAAGAATGATAGCGAAGGTTGGATTCGCTGCCGAGGACCCGCGTTGCCTGTTTTTTTAGCGCGAGAATGCTGCATGGAATCAGGCTGTCAAGGAATAGAAGATCCCCAGTGAGCCAGGGAATCGTTTCTTAATCTGGCGCAAAAAGTTACACGGATTCGGATTGCCAGCGATTTCGTTGATGTCGAATGATCTGATAGCAGTCGCATGCCGCAGCCTCTAGCTTGTTCTTATTCTGAATGGTTACGTTGCCACGGGTGTAGGAAATTATTCCGGCTTTTTGCAGGATGCTGGCGGCTACGCTTACTGTCGAGCGCCGGGTGCCGAGCATCTGCGCCAGGAATTCCTGGGTGAGGGGTAGAGTTTTTCCGCCGATCCGTTCATGGCTCATCAGGAGCCATCGCGCCAGTCTCTCCTCAACATCATGCAGGCGGTTGCAGGCAGCAAGCTGAGTGGACTGAATCCCAAGGATCATGGAATAGCGCAGAAGCTGCCGCTCGAGTATGGGACACTGGGGCAAAAGGTTGCGCAGAATTGCGACATCTATCCGGTAACCGGTACCGTCCCCCTGAGTGATGATCCGCAGAGCGCTGGTCTTAAAACCAAAAATAACCGGAAGGCCAACGAAGCCCTCCTTTCCGATCAAACCTACTTCCACACTCTCACCGTCGGGCTGGACGGTAAGAACGGAAGCCATTCCATCGTTGAGGAAATATCCCGACCTGATGGTTTCGCCACTCTCGTGCAAAACCTGATGAAGCCGTAAGCGGATAAATTCAAGCGAGGAAAAGAGGCGGAAACGCTCGGATCGCGGGAGGTCGTGCAGGATGATGTTCGCTATCTCGCGTTGATCGCCGTCGACTCGGTCAGAGTCGTTTAAAGACGCCCGCGTCAGCTGGGCCATAACTGGTTCCTTTCCAATCACACAGCGCTAAGCCGTCCGATTTCGCAGGAACCGCTAGCCTTGGTCGCCTAACGGGCAGGTGCTAGAAGAGACATGTTCAACGTTACACTCTCGCCGGACGCTTGTATGTTCCATATGGCACACATTTGAGCCCCCAAGCGTACAGACAACTCCCTTCCTCAGCCGTAATATCTCGGGTTCGCAAGATGACAATTTGCTTCGCGATCCCCCGGCTGTTCAGGGCGTAATTTCTCGCGATCCCAAGATTGTCCGGCTTGCATTTAGGAGACGACGGATGACCAAAATTCCGCGTAACGGCCAGATGAGAGGCGAGCGCAGAGAAGTAGACGGAAGTATCCTCGATAATGAACTGCTGCTCGATCTACCCGAGAAAGAGTGCCAGGCCATCTTCTCAAAATTAGTATTCCTGCCGTTGCGAACGCATGATGTTCTCAATGAAGCGGGGGCTCCGATTCGATACGTTTATTTCATGAACAGCGGATTGGCTTCGGTTCTGAATGTCCTGGAGGATGGAAAGAGCGTTGAAGTGGGACTGACGGGGAAAGAAGGCTTTGTAGGATTGCCGTTGATTGCGGGATTTAAGAGCAGCGCCTCCCGCGTGATCGTTCAGATTGCGGGCTCGGCGTACCGACTGAGTGCAAGCACTTTCACAGATATTGTGCGCAAATGCCACACTCTTGAAAAGCGGCTGCTGCGATTTTCGCAGGTGCTGGCGGCGCAAGCGGCGCAGATTGCAGCGTGCAACCGGCTGCACGAAGTAGACGAGAGACTGGCGCGCTGGCTATTGATGAGCCGCGATAGGATCGGTTCGGATGTCGTGCCCTTGACCCAGGAGTTTCTGGCGCACATGCTGGGGACGAGGCGCTCCAGTGTGACCGTGGCTGCTTCCATTCTGCAAAAAGCGGACTTGATCAACTACACTCGCGGGCAAGTGAACATTGTGGATCCAAAAGGCTTGGAAGAAGCTGCGTGCGAGTGCTACGGCACCTTAGTACAGCAATCTTTGCGATGGAATGACGAGTCTCGCTGAACGCGGTGCTGGAATTTGAACGATCCAAGAAACAGGAGGCGCCAGTAAGATTGGCTGCCTCCCGCCTTATTTCAAAGTTCCTCACGCGAATCGAACGCGGTCCACTTCTAATGCAGGTTATACACTTCCGCGGCGGCTTAGATGCGAGACCAGCGAAAGCACAAACAAAACCAGGAAAACAAAAAATATCAATTTTGCAATGCCTGCGGCCGCAACTGCCACGCCGGTAAAGCCCAAGACTCCGGCGATCAGCGCCACTACCAAGAATACTATCGTCCAATAAAGCATCGTACGACCCTCCTAAAGGTTTCAGCTTCAAAACGACCATAGCCGCAGCTGTCAGGCAAACAAATCCCGTTCAATCTGTAGATAACAGAATCCGGGGCTGTAACTAGTAGAGGACTTTTGAGGAGGAGCAAGTGCCGATTCCCAGAATCAGCACTTGCTCGATGGGGGCGTCTGTCGAGTAGAACCGCAGCATAACTGACTACGGGGTCATGCGCCCATAGGGTGAAATTTGTATTTAGACGAAGAAAACTACTCGGCTGGTTCTGATGCGTTATTGAGTCTGTTTGAGGTGGACGCAATCTTACAGGAAACGATGTATAGACGAGTCAACGGGTGCGGCGGTAAACCTAGGATTACTGGTTTCGGGGAGTTATCGAACTTCGATACTAGTGGACTGCCGCTGGCCGCTTCGTCTTTCGAGGTGAAATTTATGAAACGAGAGACAAGCCTCTTTTTGACCCTTGGTTTACTCTCAACGATTGTCCCGCCAATTTTCGCGCAGGATCTGCAAGGCCGGCCAGATCCTGTGCCTCTTCCTAAGGTAATCGGGTCGCAACTGATCGCATGGTCTGAATTGCAGCGACCCCAGCCGATTCCCGAGCCGGTGCGCGAGCCTGGAAGAGAGAGTAAGCAGCCGGATGGAAAATCCAATCCACCTTCCTCCGATCAGAAACCGCAGAATGAAACGCATTCCGGCGCTGTGGATTCGGGGCAGCCGAGTAAGTAATCAGTTAGTTTCCTGGAAGCGGCGAAGCTCAAGCACAGTAAAAAGAAAAACCCGCAAGTTCTTTGCGGGGTTTTCAATCACACGAAAATTTCTCTTACAGTCTGCCGGCGAGAAGTAGCACCAGTAAAACGACCACAACTAATCCGAGCCCACCACTTGGGTAGTATCCCCAGCCTCTGCTGTACGGCCATGCTGGAAGCGCTCCCACCAATAACAGCACAAGCAAGATGAGTAGAATTGTCGACATTACAACCTCCGGTGATCAGTTTTGACTTCGTTGGAAAAATTAGGCCCGGTCTAACTTGTTGGACCGGACCAAGAACTAAGGGCGCTACCAGTTCGCGGCTTCAAGCCTGCCCGAAGGCGTTGTCAATTCACTGTGCTCTCGGGACTGGCCGGAATATCTGCGAACGGCATCCAGGAATTGGTCAGAGCCCTGTTCGGCCTGCACTTTTCCATTCAGTATTTCGGAGAAGGGCACGAACTTGCCGTAGAGAAGCCGAGTTTCGTCTTTATCCTGGGTGATAGCAGCTCCGTTGAGGTCGATGCCAGCGAAAATGCCACGCGCCCGAGAATAGGTCAAAACTTCGGCCTTCATCTTCCAGTCCGTGTCGGCACCAGCATCGCGACCCACAGGGCCGGCAGCGGCAGAAGCGTCTGCCCCCAGCTTGAACTTGCTGGACAGCAAATGCTGCATACCTTGCTCGTTAGTCACAACCATGACAACGTCAACCGCCTGGCCGCCGAGCTGTAAGCCCCAGCTACCGCCCGTGAGGGTGACCGGTGCAGGAGCGCTCCACGCGCCGCTTTCCGTGCGGCAGGTTGCAACTCCTTTTCCATGGCTGCCGCCGAAGCCGACGGCAATTTTCACCATCGACGGAATCACGGCGATGCATTTTGCATCGCGCATGACTTTGTCAGGGATTGCTTTGTCTGGAACTCCCATGATTTCGGTCAGCACCTTGGCAGACGCATCGAGACGCTTATCGACGTCCGACTGATCGTCAGCGCACCAAGCAAGACTACCGAGGAGCAGAATGCTGGCACTGATTATCATGAGATATCTCGGCATTGTGGTGTCCAATCTCTTCATAAGTGAAACCTCTTTCGCGCTCGAAAGCGAGCGATGGTTAAACTCCAACTGCAAAATGATTTTAGCGAGAGCCCGATTGCGAGCTGGCGGGCATGGTTCTCAGTTCTCCGTGCTCTCCCGCTTGATTGGCATACTTACGTACAGCGGACTCGAATACGCCGCTGCCAGCCGGTGGACGAACTTTTCCCGTCAGGATGGCGTCAAAAGGTACGAACTTCCCGTAGAGGAGATGAGTTTCATCTTTGTCCTGCGTAACTGCGGACCCCGATAGGTCGATACCGGCGAAAAGACCGCGAGCGCGGGAATAAGTCAACATTTCGGCTTTCATCTTCCAGTCGGTGTCAGCGGCGGCGTCGCGGCCCACGGGACCTGCCGCAGCCGAGGCATCCGCACCGATTTTAAACTTGCTAGCCAACAGATGCTCCATGCCCTGTTGGTTCATGACGACCAAAACTAAATCGACGGCCTGGCCACCGAGTTGTAAACCCCAGCTTCCGCCAGTAATGGTGAGCGGCGCAGGAGCGCTCCAACGGCCATTTTCAAGACGGCAAACCGCAACGCCTTTTCCGTGATTGCCACCAAAGCCGACCGCGATCTTCACCATAGAGGGAACGACCGCGATGCACTTCGCGTCTTTCATGACCTTGTCTGGAATCGCTTTGTCGGGAGTACCCATGATCTCGTCGAGGACGTGGGCTGAGGCCACGATGCGTTTTTGTATGCTGGATTCATCCTTTTTGTCGTCGTCCTGAGACCAGCCCATTCCGACGAGCATCAGGAAGCAAGCGCCGAGCACAAGCCCAAATTTGAGTGATGCGGAACCAATCTTTGACATAGAAAACCTCTTCCGTGCTCGAAGCGAGCAACTGTTTTTAAATTCGTACGAGGTTAACCGTAACTTGGCAAAGGTCATGCTTCCATCCGGTCAAGTATGTAAATTGCGTCCGGCGCGCGCCGGAGAGATGGAAGCGACTAACTCGGTTAATCTTTCAGGATTGAGGTTTATTAGATGAAAAACTAGGGTCGCAGCTGTATTGACTGGGTCGGACATACAAGACCTCCGAAAAGATTGGCATGAAGAAAATCCGGAACGACATATACAAGGAACGAGGGACTAGACTGCATTCTGCGTTTCTGGTAATACTTCCTGAGACATTGCAATATCCTGAGCGCCGCTGGATTGAAATACCTGCTCGGCACAGTTGGACTCTTCAGCGGTTTTGCAATGAACCACCACGAGAATTCCACCTTTAAGCAGTTCGCTTTCATATTTCCTGGCTTCGTTCTCGGGGATTCCCAAGCCGACCAGTGAACCGGCAAATCCGCCTAAGGCTCCACCGATGCCAATTCCCGCGAGAACTGCAACGAGGGGGCCGGCGGCAATAACGGGTCCAATGCCGGGAATGGCGAGCGCGCCGACGCCTACGAACCAGCCCAATGCTCCGCCCACCGCCGCACCCGAACCAACTCCGACGGCAGCGCCTTCCGGAGCCTTCGTGCTATGCTCCGTAGCCATCGCAGCAGTTTCGAGATTTTTCGGAAGAAGCACAGATACTTCGGAACTGGAGAAACCGGCAAGCTTTAGTGCGTCGACGGCCGATTCAACATTGCCGCGGGTGAAGTGGATTCCGAATACCGACTTCGTACACAAATCAACGATGCGGATCAGCCCGAAGTACATTGGTCGAGAACCGCGTTGGGCGCTCGAAGCGCGGAGCTGTAGGGGATTTGAAGTTCTACGAGAGTGCCGGGAGTAAGATTCGACAAGCGCAGCTCTCCGCCGAGTTCCTTGGCTCTTTGTTTCATTCCTCCGATGCCAACACCAACGCTATCAGGGCGCAATTCGACGATCTTGTTGGCAATACCCTTTCCGTCATCGCGCACCGCGACCCTGATCGTTCCGTTGTTTTGCGTCAGAGTGATCCAAACGCTGTGGGCTTGCGAATGGCGGAAAACGTTGGTGAGTGCTTCCTGCACGATGCGAAAGATCGCTGTCTCCACCTCGGAGCTGAGCCTTGGAAAATCGCGGGGCTGCACATCGAGAGAGGTTTCAATCCCGCTACGCTTGGTAAGACCATCGGTATACCATGAGAGGGCCGAGAGCAACCCTACTTCATCGAGTAGAGGCGGGTGCAGGAGGTGAGACATGGTGCGGACCTGCTGAATTGCGCGATCGATAATGCTGCTGGCCTGCGACCAGGCATCGTCGGAAGGTTGCACTGATTTTTGCAAAAGCATTTTGTCCAACACCATTTTCGCGACGGCAAGCTCCTGGCCCAAGCCATCATGTAAATCGCGCGCAATGCGGCGCCGCTCCTGGTCTTGCAGGGTCATAAGCCGGACGGACAGGCGCCGCAGGTCGTCGGTCCGGCTATCGACCATTTTTTCCAGTTCGGTGGCGTTATCGCGAATCGATTGTTCGAGCAGCTTGCTATCATGAATGTCCGAACACGTGCCGTACCATTTGGCAATCCTGCCATCATCATGAATGGGGACAGCGCGGGCACGAAACCAGCGATAGGCTCCCTCTTCGGAGCGGAGACGATACTCAGCTTCATAGTCAGCGCCGGATTCAACGCAGCGCATCCAATCTGCCATTGCCTGACTTTTATCATCGGGATGCACATAGTCCAGCCATCCAAAACCATTCGCCGAACCCTGAGGCGCGCCGGTAAAGTCATAGAAGCGCTCACTCACATAATCTCTGGAGCCATCGGCCCTGCGACTGAAGATAATGTCGGGCGCGGTGCTAAAGATAGCGTCCATTTCCTGATTCTTTTCGACTAATTCAGAATTTAGCCGCATGAGTAGCTCGGCCTTGCTGGCGAGCTCTTCGGTACGCTCGGTCACACGCTGTTCAAGGTCTCGATTCAAAGTTTCGAGCAGCCGAGTTTTACGGTGCAAGTCGGCGAATACGCGGACCTTCGCACGCAGTAGTTCTGGCACAACCGGAACGGAAATGTAATCGACCGCGCCGTGCTCGTATCCCTTGAGTTGATCGAGATCGGTGAGATGGACGGCGGAGACAAAAATGATTGCAGTACGCTGAAAACGCGGGTGCTGACGGATCATGGCAGCCAACTGGAAGCCATCGAGTTCCGGCATGCTTACGTCCATCAGAACTACTGCGACATCGGTCTTGAGCAGGATCTCGAGAGCTTCCTTGGCGGAATGGGCTTTGATCAGCCTTTCACCGAGGCCGCCCAGCATGACCTCATAGCTGAGCAGCTTGGCGGGCTGATCGTCCACCATCAGAATATTGACAGATTCATTGCCCATTCGTAGTTCTCACGTTCCAAGACAACTGCTTCTAGCGATGCAGCCACATACGCAGGGAGGAAAGCAGTTGCTCGGTATTGACGGGTTTCGCCAGATACTCGGAGGCACCCGCCTCGAGACATTTTTCACGATCGCCCTTCATCGCCTTTGCGGTCAAAGCGATGATCGGGAGACGCCGGAAATTCGCGTTCTGTCGAATCACCTGCATAGTTTCGTAGCCATCCATTTCAGGCATCATGATGTCCATCAAAACGATGGCGATATCTGGAGTGGATTCGAGTTTGGTGATCGCCTCACGGCCGGTGCCGGCGGTGATCACGGTCATGCCCCTGCGTTCGATAACACTGCTCAGAGCGAAAATGTTGCGCACGTCATCGTCGACGACCAGGACCTTTTTGCCGACTAGAGCATCGTCGGAACGGTGCAATCGGTCCAGCAATCTCTGCTTTTCAACAGGGAGATCGGAGACGACACGATGCAGGAAGAGAGCGGTCTCGTCGAGCAATCGCTCAGGCGATTCTACGCCCTTCACCACAACACTGCGTGCCAGTGAGTGCAGTCGCGCGTCCTCTTCCGGGGAAAGTTCTTTTCCGGTAAATACTACAACCGGCAAATCGCTGAGAGCCGGCGTGTCGCCGAAGCGTTCGAGGACGTCGAATCCGGAGATATCGGGAAGCCGCAGGTCCAGAACTACGCAGTCGAATGCCTGCTCGTTCACAATCTGAATTGCTTCCGCGCCGGTGGAAACCACGGTTACATCGATGTCATTGTAGCCGAGCAACTCCTTAATGCTGAGTTGCTCCCCGGGATTGTCCTCGACAACCAACAAGCGCTTCCTGCGCGGAGTGGCATATTCCTTGATACGGGATAATGCCGACTCCAAGCCCTCGGGAGTGGTCGGCTTGGTGACGAATGCGAACGCGCCGCGAGCCAGACCGTGGTGGCGATCTTCGTCGAGCGTCAGCATCTGCACCGGAATGTGACGGGTAAGAGGATCCTGCTTCAAATGATTGAGCACGGTCCAGCCCAGCATGTCGGGCAGAAAAACATCCAGCGATACCGCGGTGGGATGATACTCGTGGGCGAGGGCAAGCGCCTCCGCACCGCGAGTTGCGACAAGAACTTTGAAACCCTTGTCGCGAGATAAATCGCACAAGACGCGCGCGTAGTGCGTGTCGTCTTCGACGATGAGGAGGATCGCGTCATCGGGTTGAAGATTGTCGCGGTCGTCCTCGATTTTTTCGACGGTGTGCTCCGACATGCTAGCGACGGCAAGTTGCGCAGGCGAGACCGTCGACGGCGATCGATGCTCCGTCAAGGCTGCATTGGAGGTCGAGGGTCCGACATAAGTTTGCGGCAAGTAAAGAGTGAAAGTACTGCCTCGGCCGGGAGCGCTACGCAACTGGATTTCTCCACCGAGCAGACTGGCGAGTTCGCGGCTGATGGCAAGGCCCAGGCCGGTTCCGCCGTACTTGCGGCTGGTGCCCGCGTCTGCCTGCTGGAAGGCTTCGAAGATGATGCGTTGTTTTTCGAAGGGGATACCGATGCCGGTATCGGAAACTTCGAACGCGATCACCGATGCCGCTTTGCTGAGAATCGGGTGGTCTTCGCTCCAGCCGCTGCGAGCCAGAGATACTGACATTCGCACGCCACCGACTTCGGTGAACTTGAAGGCGTTCGACAGCAGATTCTTTAACACCTGCTGGAGACGTTTCGAATCAGTGACCACGCTGCGAGCCAGATGCGGATCGCTCTGAACCTCGAAGCTGAGACGACGATTTTCCGCCTCGTGACGGAACGGGCGACCAACGGCATCCAGCAAGCTGGCGAAGAATACTTCCTCCGCTTCGACGGAGACGGTTCCTGACTCGATCTTCGACAAGTCGAGAATGTCGGTGATGAGGTTGAGCAAGTCGGTTCCTGCGCCATGTATCGTGCGGGCAAATTCGACTTGCTTGGGAGTGAGGTTCGCATCCGGATTGTCACTGAGTTGCTGGCCAAGAACGAGAATGCTATTGAGCGGCGTGCGCAACTCATGCGACATGTTAGCCAGGAATTCGGACTTGTACTTCGAGGTAAGCGCAAGTTCCTTGGCCTTTTCTTCCAGAGCGCGGCGGGCTTGTTCGATCTCCTGGTTTTTGCGTTCTACTTCGACGTTCTGTTCGGCAAGTTGTTGGGCTTTTTGCGCCAACTGCTCATTGGTCTGCTGCAATTCTTTCTGCTGCATTTGCAGTTCGGTGGCGAGCTGCTGCGACTGCTTCAGCAAGCCTTCTGTCTGCATGGTGGCTTCGATACTATTGAGCACAATGCCGATGCTGGCAGTGAGCTGTTCCAGGAATGCTAATTGAGATGTGGTGAAACTGCTAAGCGAGGCCAGTTCGATGACCGCTTTTACTCTGTCTTCAAACAGGACCGGAAGCACGATAACATTTCGCGGAACGGCCTCGAACAAACCGGAACGGATTGCGATTGTGTTGGGCGGCAAATCGGAGATGAGCATGCGGCGCTTCTCGGCGGCGCATTGTCCGACTAATCCCTCGCCAACTTTTAAGCGGCGCAGGCGGCCATCTTCACCGTCGCCGGCAAAGGCGGAAAGGAGAACCATTTCCGCGGATTCCTCGCCACCCATCTGGTAGATCACACCTTGTTGCGCGCTCACCAGAGGCGCAAGCTCCGACAAGAGCATACGTCCCACCGTTGCTAGATCGCGCTGGCCTTGCAACATACCGGTAAAGCGGGCCAGGTTTGTCTTCAACCAATCCTGCTCGGTATTGCGATCGGTGGTGAGGCGCAGGTTGTCGATCATGGTGTTGAGGTTGTCTTTCAGATCGGCCACTTCGCCGCTGGCTTCGACCTGAATGGAACGCGTGAGATCGCCCTTGGTGACGGCGGTGGCAACCTCGGCGATAGCGCGAACCTGGTTGGTCAAGTTATCGGCCAACAGGTTGACGTTGCCGGTAAGATCTTTCCACGTTCCGGCGGCGCCGGGGACGTTAGCCTGGCCACCGAGACGGCCTTCCACGCCGACTTCGCGGGCGACGGTAGTCACCTGATCGGCGAAGGTGGCGAGCGTGTCGGTCATGTTGTTGATGGTCTCGGCGAGAGCGGCTACTTCGCCCTTCGCGTTTACCGTGAGCTTTTGCGTGAGTTCACCGTTGGCTACGGCGGTCACGACTTTGACGATGCCGCGCACTTGCTCGGTGAGGTTGGCGGCCATTACGTTTACGTTGTCGGTAAGATCCTTCCAGGTTCCGGCGACACCGGGGACTTGCGCCTGTCCGCCAAGTTTTCCTTCCGTACCGACTTCGCGGGCCACGCGTGTGACTTCGGCGGCGAAGGCGTTGAGCTGATCGACCATCGTGTTGATGGTGTTCTTGAGTTCAAGAATTTCGCCTTTCACGTCGACCGTGATTTTGCGCGATAAGTCGCCGCGGGCGACGGCCGTCGTCACTTCTGCGATGTTTCGCACCTGGCCGGTCAAGTTTCCGGCCATCGCGTTCACGGAGTCGGTTAAATCCTTCCATGTTCCGGCCACGCCGGAGACGTTAGCTTGTCCGCCGAGGCGGCCTTCTGATCCAACTTCGCGGGCTACACGGGTGACTTCAGCGGCGAACGAGCGGAGCTGCTCGACCATCGTGTTCAGGGTTTCTTTGAGCTGCAAGATCTCGCCGCGCACGTCGACGGTGATCTTCTTGGAAAGATCGCCATTGGCAATGGCGGTTGCGACCTCAGCGATATTTCGCACCTGGCCGGTGAGGTTGCTGGCCATGAAGTTGACGTTGTCAGTGAGATCTTTCCAAGTGCCAGCGACGCCGGGGACTTGCGCTTGACCGCCGAGCTTTCCATCGGTGCCGACCTCGCGGGCCACGCGAGTGACTTCTCCGGCGAACGCGTTGAGCTGGTCAACCATCGTATTGATGGTGTTCTTGAGTTCGAGAATTTCGCCTTTCACGTCGACCGTGATTTTGCGGGACAAGTCGCCGCGGGCTACGGCTGTAGTTACTTCAGCGATATTTCGCACCTGGCCGGTGAGGTTTCCGGCCATGGAATTGACGGAGTCGGTGAGATCTTTCCAGGTTCCAGCGACGCCAGGGACGTTGGCCTGGCCGCCCAAGCGGCCTTCGGTGCCGACTTCGCGAGCCACGCGGGTTACTTCTCCAGCGAACGCGTTGAGCTGGTCCACCATGGTGTTGATGGTTTCTTTGAGCAGCAGAATTTCTCCGCTGACGTTGACTGTAATTTTCTTCGACAAGTCACCGCTCGCGATGGCAGTAGCGACTTCGGCGATGTTTCGCACCTGGCCGGTGAGGTTGCTGGCCATAGAGTTGACCGAGTCGGTGAGATCTTTCCACGTGCCACCGACGCCAGGGACTTGCGCCTGCCCGCCAAGTTTGCCGTCGGTACCGACTTCACGAGCTACACGCGTTACTTCGGAAGCGAAGGAGCGGAGCTGGTCGACCATCGTGTTGAGCGTGTCTTTGAGTTCGAGAATTTCGCCTTTCACGTCGACCGTAATTTTGCGGGATAAATCTCCGCGGGCGACGGCGGTGGCAACTTCGGCGATGTTTCGAACCTGGCCGGTGAGGTTGCTAGCCATGAAGTTCACGTTGTCGGTGAGATCTTTCCAGGTGCCGGCGACGCCGGGGACTTGCGCCTGTCCGCCGAGCTTGCCTTCGGTGCCGACTTCACGGGCGACGCGGGTGACTTCTCCGGCAAAAGCGTTGAGCTGGTCGACCATCGTGTTAATGGTGTTCTTCAGTTCGAGAATTTCGCCTTTCACGTCGACTGTGATCTTGCGCGACAAATCACCGCGAGCAACGGCCGTGGTGACTTCCGCGATGTTTCGGACCTGACCCGTCAAGTTCCCGCCCATCGAATTGACTGAGTCCGTGAGATCTTTCCAGGTGCCGGCCACGCCGGGGACATTGGCCTGGCCTCCGAGACGGCCTTCGGTGCCGACTTCGCGGGCGACACGGGTAACTTCTCCGGCGAAGCGGTTGAGCTGATCGACCATCGTGTTCAGAGTCTCTTTGAGCTGAAGGATTTCGCCACGAACATCTACCGTGATTTTGCGAGAGAGATCGCCATTGGCAATGGCGGTTGCCACTTCAGCGATGTTTCTCACCTGGCCGGTGAGATTGCTGGCCATGAAGTTGACGTTGTCGGTGAGATCTTTCCAGGTGCCGCCGACGCCGGGGACCTGCGCCTGTCCACCAAGTTTGCCTTCCGTGCCGACTTCGCGGGCGACGCGAGTGACTTCGCCGGCGAAGGCGTTGAGCTGATCGACCATGGTGTTGATGGTGTCTTTAAGTTCGAGAATTTCTCCTTTAACGTCCACCGTGATTTTGCGGGATAAGTCGCCGCGGGCTACGGCGGTTGTGACTTCAGCGATGTTTCGGACTTGGGCCGTCAAGTTGCCGGCCATGGCATTGACGGAATCGGTTAAATCTTTCCAGGTTCCGGCCACACCTACGACGACCGCCTGACCTCCGAGCTTGCCGTCGGTACCGACTTCACGAGCTACACGCGTTACTTCGGATGCAAAGGAACGGAGCTGATCGACCATCGTGTTGATGGCTTCTTTGAGCTGGAGAATTTCGCCGCGGACATCGACCGTAATTTTGCGGGAAAGATCGCCGCTGGCCACGGCGGTTGCGACTTCTGCAATGTTACGGACTTGGCCAGTGAGGTTGCTAGCCATGGAGTTGACTGAGTCAGTGAGATCTTTCCAGGTTCCGGCCACGCCCGGCACTTGTGCCTGGCCGCCGAGTTTGCCATCTGTACCGACTTCGCGGGCGACGCGGGTTACCTCGGCGGTGAAGACGCCGAGCTGTTGAATCATTGTGTTGACGATGCTGGCGGAGCGCAGGAATTCGCCTTCGAGTGGGCGTCCATCGACGTCCAGACGCACGGTTTGCGTCAGATTGCCTTGCGCGACGGCGGCGATGGCGCGAGTAACTTCGGCGGTGGGCCGGAGTAAGTCCTCGACTAACGTGTTGACCGATACTTCCATATCGCCCCAGGCGCCTCTGGACTCATGGAAGCGGGTGCGCTCGCGAGTTCTACCTTCTTTTCCTACGACTTGCCCGACGCGTTTTAATTCGTGGGCCATCTGCTGGTTGGCCGCAACAATGGAGTTGAAGGTATCGGCAATCTTGCCCGCTAGTCCGGTCCAGGATCCGGGGAGGCGAACGGAAAAGTCTCCGTTCCGCATGGTTTGCAGGGCAGCGAGAATTACGCTGAGCTCGGCCGGGACGGGCTGGGCAGCCGCGACAGAATCGCCGTTGCTCTTATGTTTACTGTTCTGGCCTTCGTCAAATGTGCCATTGACAACAGCAGTAGCCGAGTCGCGGCTATTTTTCTTCATACAATCTCCTGGGCTGAGGAAGGTTTGGCTTTATCCCGAGTTTTGCGCAGGCTGCAACGGCTACTGACGCCACCGGGATCAGGGCAAATCGGAACATATTTTGTGAGCGCGTTTCAGGGGGACGTACAGGTCCAAGTACTGATTGATAACACGGAAAACGGGGAAGTGACTCTAGGGTTTTTACTGTATGCAGCTGCCATTTCGCGGTCGTATCCAAAGCTTGCCAAATGGCTTCTGACGCTTGCGGTCGGCACTATTGGCATATATCTCTGACCACCGCTTTTTCCTAATATCTACAGGCATTCCCTTATGTCATCCTCAAGTTACGCTATTTACCATCCACATAGGAATGATTGTCGATGAACTAAAGCAATTGATTTTCTTGGCGATCTGGGGACGATGACGAAGGCCTTAAATTTTCGATCGCAGGACCATCCATGCGGCTGCTAAGCGTTCGGCTCATCGTATCTCTCATTGTTGGAATTGCATTGGTGTCTCTGGCCTTTTCCTACTACGAAGTGGTACGGGAAAAACGGGTCTTGCGGAGCCAATTGGAGCGAAGCTCGGAAGAGATTGGGGAGAGCTTTGCAATGACTGTGGAAAAGTCCTGGGAATCTCCCCGAACATTGCAGCGGGCGGTACAGCGTTTAGGATCGCGCGAACACGTGCTTGGAGTGGCAGTTTATGACCGACTGGGCAAGATGGTGGCAATCACACCGGGACTGCAACGGCTGATGCCGACGGTGCCAAATGAGGTCACTCACGCCATCACGGAGAATCGAGCGCAGAGTTCGTTTGGCAGGCTGGAGGATTATAGGGTCCACGTTTTTGCCCTGCCCGTGCACCGGGATGACGGACTGTTGGGCGGACTTGCGCTGGTACACGATGTGGATTACATTCGCGCGCAAAATCTGCGCACCTGGCGCGAAGCATTCCTTACCGTACTTATCCAGGTATTTTTCATTGTCCTCATTACACTGTTGATCGTGCGCTGGAGCATTGCCGGACCCATCGCGCGAGCGGCGCAATGGATGCGCGCGCTGCGCATGGGAAGAGTTTCATCGCGGCAGCAAATGCCCGACTTGGACTTGTTCAAACCCCTGGCATGGGAAGTGGTAACGATGGCAGAGAGCCTGAGCCAGGCAAGAAGCGCCGCGGAGAACGAGGCGCGATTGCGAGAGGCGGGGGAGTCTTCTTGGACAGCAGACAGGCTGGCTGTACAGATCCAGACGCGCCTGCATGGCGGACGCCTGTTTGTAGTTTCGAATCGCGAGCCCTACATCCATCAGCGAAATGGCAAGACTCTCGAAGTGACGGTGCCCCCCAGTGGGCTGGTTACGGCTTTGGAGCCTGTCCTTACCGCGTGTGACGGCACGTGGATCGCACACGGCAGCGGAGATGCGGATAAAGAAGTAGTAGACGGGCATGACCGGCTGCGCGTTCCTCCGGAAAATCCGCGCTATACCTTGCGGAGATTGTGGCTGAGCAAGGAGGAGGAAGAGGGATACTATTACGGATTTTCCAACGAAGGGATGTGGCCGCTTTGCCATATCGCACATACCCGGCCAATTTTTCGGGAGCGCGACTGGCAGCTTTATCAGGAAGTGAACCGTAAGTTTGCAGCAGCGGTGCTTGAGGAGATCGCGGACACGGAAAATCCCGTGGTGCTGGTTCAGGATTATCACTTCGCATTGCTGCCCCGGTTGCTGAAGGAGAAACGGCCGGATGCGCGGGTGGCGATTTTCTGGCATATCCCGTGGCCGAATCCCGAAGCCTTCGGCATTTGTCCGTGGCAGAGGCAGTTAGTGGATGGTTTGCTGGGCGCGGATCTGATTGGATTTCACGTCCAATCGCACTGCAATAATTTTCTACAGACGGTGGACCGGGTGGTGGAATCGCGGGTGGATTGGGAACATTTTTCGGTGACACGTCAGAATCACCGCACCCTGGTGCGTCCATTTCCTATCAGCGTTGACTTAGGGGAGGACGAGGTGATGGCTCCCGACAGTTACGGAAGCGATTATCTCGACCGGACTAGCTTGCTGCACAGCCTGGGCGTGGAAACCGCATTCGTGGGAGTCGGTGTGGACCGGGTGGATTACACCAAGGGCATCCACGAGCGCTTTCGAGCGATCGAACGATTCCTCGAAAAGTATCCGAAGTATCAGGGCCAGTTTACGTTCTTGCAGATCGGGGCCCCAAGTCGAAGCCACATCAAGCGTTATCACGATCTGATGGGGGAGTTGGAAGCGGAAGCGGAGCGCATCAACTGGCGCTTCCAGTCCGGCACCTGGAAACCAATTCTTTTTCTCAATAGACAACACAGCCATGCCGAGATCGACCGCCACTACCGGGCCGCGGACTTCTGTCTGGTAACTTCGCTGCACGATGGCATGAACCTGGTGGCCAAGGAATTTCTGGCGGCGCGGCGCGACGAACGCGGGGTGCTGATTCTGAGTCAGTTCACTGGAGCGGCGCGCGAATTGCGCGATGCGTTGCTGGTGAATCCGTATGACATCGACCAGACGGCTGAAGCGATTCGGGCGGCGTTAGAGATGAGCCCCGAAGAAAAGCAAATGCGGGTGCACCGGATGCGCAGAATCATCAGGGAAAACAATATCCATCGCTGGGCTGGGAACTTGATCACCGAACTCTGCGAGCTTAGGCTTGATGGCGTGGACAGGCCACAGGGAAAATTTCGCGGGAGTGTGACTGCCGCGTGACATTAAGCAACGAAAGAGCAGGAAAGAATTTCAGAGACTCAACACCTGAGGTGGAATCTTTTCTGGAAAATGTGGCGCGCTCGCCGCGATCTTTGCTGATGCTCGATTTCGACGGAACGCTGGCGCCGTTTCAAATGGACCGCGGGAAGGCATTTCCTTATCCCGGTATCAAGTCGGTCTTACAAGAAATTTTAGAGATTGGAAAAACGCGGGTTGTGATTGTCTCCGGAAGAGACGCCACCGACCTGATTCCACTGCTGGCGGTTGAGCCCCATCCCGAAGTTTGGGGACTGCACGGATTGCAGCGGGTGAAGACCGACGGGAGCATTGCGGTTTCCGAATTGGACGAAGCGACCCTGAAGGGGTTGGCGGTAGCCGACGAATGGCTTGTGACGCAGCAATTGCAACACGCGGCAGAATTCAAAGCCGGCAGCATCGCAGTGCACTGGCGGGGGTTGAGTCTGAGCGAGGCGGAGGACATTCAGCGGCGCGTAATGCACGGTTGGGCGGGGATCGCAAAAGAGTTTGGACTGGATCTGCTCAGGTTCGACGGTGGAATCGAAATACGCAGCAGGAAAGCTAATAAAGGAGCGGCGGTGCGCACTCTGCTCAGCGAAATGGATCGAAACGCGCCAGCGGCTTATTTAGGGGATGACACGACGGATGAGGAAGCGTTTCAGGCCATCAATGGTTTCGGCCTGAGCATATTGGTGCGTCCCATGTGGCGTCCGACATCGGCACAACTGTGGTTAAGACCTCCGCTTGAACTTCTGAATCTATTGACGCGGTGGCTTAAGGTCTGCCAGGAACAAGACGAGTCAGGTGAGGAAACGGCTTCCATGCTAAATGCCTAGATGGGCGCGCCAACTATTCTGAGTGTAATGAAAGCGGAACTGATACAGAAGCGTATCTGGCGTTATTTCGCGGCGGTGGTCGCTTCTGGTTCGGCCGCGATAGTGACTTCCACTTCCGCACCGGGTTTAAGGCGAACTTTTTCTCCATTCTCGTCGGTTAAGGTGTTTTCGATGCGAACCTCCCGATAGAGATGGTCGGCTCCCTGGATGGAGATCTGGGCCCGTTCAGGCTCGGAGGGAAAGATGGGCTTGATAATTTTTTCGACGGTGGCGGGCAAGGTTGTACTCGGCTTCTCACTCATAAAGCTTCCGGGGACTCTGATGTCGAACGGAAAATCAGCGTTAGCGGGTTCGCTGTAAAGGCATTATAGCCCTAGCCGAGTGCGTTTCGAAAGTAGCTTGTTAACAGCGGTCGGGTGCGATCAATACCAGCAGGCTGATTTCGGCGGCAACCCCTCAAGCGTTATGGCATCCAAGGTAGCGGCAGAACTGCAGCGCCCTACCCCCGGCCTCACTGAGCGGAGAGGGGTCGGGGGAGGGTTGCCGCGGTGGAAGATGTGCTTGGAAAATCAGTTTTCATATTGCTGCCCGTGGATGTAGCTTTGCTACGTCTTTTTTCTTTTGGGACTCTCCATGCGAATTTCATGGGGATTCGGTAAACTAGAGAGTATGAGGATGTTTCTCCGGTTTCCTTTGCTCGTCTTTTTTGTTCTGGCGATTGCGTCGGCCGCTTTGCCGGTATTAGCTCAGGAAGGTCCGCTGGAAAATGTGCCGCCGAAGGGTGTGACGTCCGAGGAGATCATCACACGCTTCGCCGCGCGGGAAAAGCTGTTCAAGCAGGCCCGCGATAATTACACCTACCGCCAAGACATAAAAGTTCAGACACGCGATGGTGAAACCGTTACCGGCGAATACCACGAAGTATTCGACGTGCTTTACGACGACAAGGGACATCGCATTGAGAACGTTGTCTTCGCGCCGGCGTCGTCGCTGGAACAGGGCGGACTCTCGCTCGACGAAGGCGATGTCCAGGATTTCCGCAATCGCTTGCCGTTCGTGCTCACCACCGAAGAGGTTCCCGAGTACAACATTCTTTATGTAGGTCAGCAGCAGGAAGACCAGTTGCACTGCTACGTTTTCGATATTGCTCCGAAACAGATTGTTGGGAAGAAACGATATTTTCAGGGGCGTATCTGGGTGGATGATCACGATTTTCAAATCGTGAAGACTTACGGACAGGCTGTTCCAGAAATTAAGGATACAAAGAAAAAAGGAAAAGAAGAGCATCTTTACCCGAAGTTCACTACCTGGCGGCAACAGATCGATAATCAATACTGGTTCCCCACCTACACCCGCGCCGATGACACGCTCCAGTTCAATACTGGCGACATTCACATCCGCGAGATCGTGAAGTACGAAGACTACAAACGGTTCGGATCGAATGTGAGGATTTTGTACAACGGACAAGAAGTTCCGAAGGCAGATCAAAAAACTTCGCCGGAGCAGAATCAGGCGCCCAATCAGAATCCAGATCAGAAGAAGCCGGATGCGCCGCCGAATGCGCAACCGCCACAGAAGTAGGGATCTGTCATTTGGTTTTGGCCTTTACTCCTAGTTGGCAAAGAAAGTCCGATTGAGTTCTTCAATCCGTCCGTTGGATAACGCCCCGGAACGTATCATTCGATTGAGAAAGGCGGGGAAGGCTTCGTGCCCGTTCGGGAAATGCTCCCTTTTCATCAGACTATAAAGCGCCACAGCCAGTACGTGAATGCCATCATCCTGCTCTTTCCAGTAGCGGCGCGGGTCGCCCCCCATTCCGAGGGGTTCAGATAGGACTTGCTCCAGAGCCTGCACACAATCTTCTTCCTCCAGCCCCTCCAGAGAGTTGTATCCGTAAGACTTGTTGTGGTGCTCCACTTTGTCCATCAGGAACGCATCCGTGCGCAAAGATTGCAGAGACACGCGTAAAGCGTCGTCGTGTGCAAGATCGTAAGGCGGGTGCATCATTTCATGAATTGCGTTGCGCAGCACGATGCGGAACGGATAGGAGTAATGGGTCAGAAATCGTGTACCAGTGATTTTGATGCCGTGCGGCTCGGAGTAATAGAGCAAATACACAGTGATCTTATTGGTCGGGCGCGGTGAGCCCAAAACCGACTCAATTCTCGGAATGACGTTGTAGTTGGGCAAGTCTTGAGCGATTGCCGCTCGTGACTTTTCGATCTGAGGTTTTGCATGTTTTTCCCAGTCAGCTTCGAAACGAATACGCTTAAGCGCTTTGAGGGCTGTCTCAAGATCGCCGCGGCTTTCCTCATAGACTTTCCATCCGTTTTCGCTGTAATAGGGCGTGGCTTCCAACCGGCGCCGCATCGAGGAGCTATCTTTCACCACACGGATCATGTCATCGAGGGATTCCGTATCAACAACGGAAAAATACAAGGCCAGCTGAGCTGAGATGATGCTTCCATTCTCGTCCTTGATCCGGCGCTTCAAGCCGGCGAAAGCGGCGCGTTCTTTTGGGCGCAGTTGTGGAGACAGACGATCATAATCACTCTGGTAGAACTGCAAGTAATACTTATCCCCGCTGAGAAAGTTCAGTGCGCACAACGTATCGAACGAAAACGATGGACGAAGTTCCCAATCCGTCGTGTCGTGGAATCCGGCGCGTTGCTCCTGGGCCAAAAGCGGGACCAGTCCAACGAACACAATAACCAGAATAGAAGTGAGACGGTCCACGCGCATGAGCTTTTGACGCAGGTCACTGAGAAAGGTTAGAAGCATGCATCGTGCTCTTCCGAGGAAAGCACGTGCTAGTAAAACAAATATTTCCTCCACTTATCATCCGACCGCCCCATCAGGCGCATGATGTGGCGGCTGGTGTGGAGGTTGAAGGCGCGGGGCTCGCGCATCAGCTTCATTCCGGCTTCGAGCGGAAACTGGTTGCCTTTGCGGCGGTTGCAGGTGTGACAGCAAGCGACCAGATTTTCCCATGTGGACGAACCTCCGCGAGAGCGTGGAATCACGTGGTCCAAGGTCAACTCTCCGGAAGGCAGCACGGTGGCGCAATACTGGCAGGTGTTGCGGTCACGGAGGAGGATGTTTTTGCGAGACAAAGCCCGGCTCTGATGCGGAATGCGGCGATACTCCAACAAGCGGATGACCGAGGGTACGCGCATGGCGATGCGAGCCGCATGGAGGAAGTGCCCGTTCTCCTCTTCGGTCATGGCAACGCCTTTGAGGACCAGGACCAGGGCGCGACGAGCGGCGCAGACATTGATGGGTTCGTAGGAGGCATTCAGCACCAGCACGGGGGCGTGCAGAGCGTGCCCGTTGCCATCGTGATGCACGGCAGCCGCGGCGAAGAGGTTGGCGGCGTGCCGGCCTGTGAGCCCCGAATCGGCTTCGATTCTTGCTGACATGTTGCTCTTTTCCTCTTCCTTTATTTCTTTCCAACCCGCCTGTGCGCTTACTTCGCGAGATATGCGCCTTTTACTTAGATGCGACAATCGCCACCGTATTCTTCTGAAATCAACTGCCAGCCGCCCTGGCCAGCGGAATTTCGAGAACCGTATCCTCTTCCGCTGTGTCATTTTCTGAAAATTGGCGCTCAATTTTCTGCTCCGAAAGCTTTAGGGTGCGAGCGACGGTAGCAACCCAAACTTTGGCAGCGCCGGCACGGCGCAGAACCCGGGCGCATTCTGAAACTGTGGCCCCGGTAGTGAAAACATCATCCACGACGAGCACTTCGCGGTCCTTTACGGCTTCGGGGTGCGCTACGGCAAACGCGCCGCGCACGTTTTCGCGCCGCTGATGGCGGGTGAGGCCCGTTTGGGAAGGCGTTTCACGTTTGCGCTGGAGTGTCCCTGCACAGAGTTTCAGCCGCCCCGGCTGAGGAAACAGTTTCACCGCCGCGCATGCGATCAGCTCCGCATGGTTGAATTCGCGCTCGCGGAGTTTGGCGCGGTAGAGCGGTACGGGAATTACGGCGACGGAGTCCAGTGAAAATTCGGGCGCAAGTTCCGCAATCGTCTCCGCTAGCATACGGCCGAGGACATTTGCAGCCGGACGGATGCCGTTGTACTTCAGCAAGTGAATCAATTCGCGAAGGCCGCCCTCATAGCTGCCATAAGCCGCGGCGCGCGCGAACGCCGGTTCAACACGCCGGCACAGGCCGCATCGAGGATCGCCTCCCAGGTCGGCGACCGCGTAGGAAGAAAAAATTCTCTCACCGCAAATGGCGCACAGCACGCCCGTTAGGGGAAGCATGGAATCAAGGCATTCCTGGCAGACTGGAAGGCGGGAAAGTTTAACTAGCGGCTCACCGCAGATGCGGCAATCGGATGGAAACAGAACGGTAAAAAGACTTTTAGCCAGACGCACAGAAATTCGGCTGGCCCAAAAACGGCCCCCTGCGGAAGCAATAGAAGCCCCTGCCACTGCGGCCCTGGCCTGGATAGCCCGAATTCGGTCTCCACTACTGCTGAAGACGGCCTCCGTGATCACGGAAGAATGCACGCTTGCGCGTTACCTGCTTGCCAGCAAGTATAGCGGCGCACAGGCCCTCTAAGCAACGTTGCGAGTGCCACTGGGTCGGATGGTAGAAACAGGCGGCTTGCCGACCGCTTCCGACAGACGTTCTTTCACCGGCATGAAAATCAAGCGATAGTCACGGCGAAAACATTCGGCGCAGCGCACGGGCTGCAAAAGAAAGATCGGAAGCAGATAGCGTTCGGAAAACGTGCGCCGGCGCGAACGGAAGCCGATATCGCTGCCGCAGTCGTCGCAATGAAATTCAATATAGCGCTGGAACCAGAGCTGGTCGGAGGAGTTCTTTGTCACGCTGCACCTCGGATGACAACTACGAACGGGCGTCCAAACCAATTACCGCTATTTTACGCCAAGAAAGGCGCCGCGCAAGAGCGAGGAGTTCCCTGGGTAGTGCCGTTTGCGGAACCCGCATCGCACTTGTAAATTAGATCGTCCGCGTGCTAACGTGCGCCGTCCCGTGTTTCGAACAAGTTGCGAAATCACGGTGTATTCACAACTGCAAATTACGAGGATTCAAACCATGAGTAGTCCGGTTCCGCCCGGCATTCCCGTTCCTAAGAAGCACGTTCCATTTGTTCCCGAGCACATGCAGATGAAGGAATTCACTCTGCGTGCGGTCCTTCTTGGACTACTTATGACGGTCGTCCTGGGAGCGGCGAACGCCTACCTCGGCCTGCGCGCTGGCATAACCATCGCGGCCACTTATCCTGCGGCCGTAATTGCGATGGCGGCCATGCGGGCGTGGAAAGGCTCGCTGCTCGAAGAGAATATTGCACGTACCGCGGGGACAATCGGAGAAGGCCTCGCCGCCGGCGCAATTTTTACCATTCCCGCCTTTGTCATCGCAAAAGCGTGGCCGTCCTTCCGCCCAGCCGACGCCTACTGGAAATCGACTGCACTCATGATGGTAGGCAGCATTCTGGGAGTGCTCTTCATCTCATTGGTGCGCCGGGTAATGGTGGAAGATCCGGAGTTGCCTTTTCCAGAGTCGGTTGCAGCGGCAGAAATTCACAAGGCCGGACGGCGGGGCGCGGACGCCGCGAAATATCTTTTTTGGAATATTGGTGTTGGTGGCGTGGTGTACTTGCTGGGGCGTTTTGGACTTTTCGCTGCGGACAAAGACATTCATTTTGCCGTAGGCAGTCTGGGCCGCAGTCAAGTGCGTCTGGGCACGACGGACACTGCAACCGTCGTGGCTGCAGGAGGGACCAGCACGTTCGCGGCGCCCAGCGTGAGTCCGGCTTACCTGGGAGTGGGTTACATCATCGGGTTGCGGCTGGCGTCGATTCAGTTTGCAGGAGGCGTGCTGGCCTGGGGATTGATGGTTCCACTCTTGATCTTTTTCCTCGGGCCGAATCTCAAGCATTATCTTCCCGCGGATACGCCCGATAATTGGGCGGCAATAGCCATAGCCGTGTGGAGGTTTATTGTGCGCCCCATCGCCGTCGGTGGGATGCTGGTGGGTGCTGCTTACACTCTTTTCAAGATGGGAAAGAGTCTGACAGCAGGCATTGGCAGGGCATTGTCGGACCTGCGCCAGACCGCTGCCCAGCGAGCTCAACTCTCTCGCACTGAACAATACATGAGCTCAAAAGCCGTCTTTGGTTTGATCGCCCTGATGTTCCTGCTCATGTGCTTTCTCTACATCCGCATTTCAGGTCTGATTTGGCCGGCGGTATTGGCTGCCGTGGTTATGTTGGTTGTCGGCTTCTTCATGGCAACGGTGTCGGGCAGTCTGGTGGGATTTATCGGTTCTTCCAACAATCCAGTTTCGGGTTTGACACTCTCGACTTTGCTGATTGCGGCGCTTCTGATGGTTTCACTCGGCGCCTCTGGAATTAAGGGCGTGGCGGTAGTGTTGGGCGTGGCTGCGGTAGTTTGTGTTTCATCGTCGGTGGCGGGCGAACTGCTGCAGGACTTCAAGGTCGGTTACATCCTAGGCGGCACGCCGCGCAAGATTCAAATGGCGGAGCTGATCGCTGTTGTCGTCGCAAGCCTGACCATGTACTGGCCTCTTTACCTGCTGGATACGGCGTTCGGTTTCGGCAGCCGTCAGCTTTCGGCGCCGCAAGCAGGCTTGATGGCTACGCTGGCCATCGGCATCGTAGGTGGCGATATGCCCTGGTCGCTGGTGGTAGTAGGAATTTTTCTTGGCATCGCGATGATTATGATGCAGGTGAAGAGCCCCATGCTGGTCGCAGTCGGCATGTATTTGCCCTTCGAGACCACGTTCGCAATCTTTCTCGGTGGCGTTTTCCGCGCCCTCGGCGACTGGATGGCCAAGCGCCGCGGATTCAACGAAGCGCAGCGGGCGCGGGTGGAGAATGCAGGCGTTCTCACCGCCTCGGGTTTGATCGCTGGCGAATCAGTCTTTGGGCTCGTATGGGCTGGGTTTATCGCACTGTCCTTTGCCCACCAGTCATGGTTACGCTCCGCCGCCGCGTGGGCCGCACGGATCACCGCGGCCCAAATCTTTGACCATCCCTTGTATCTTACGGGAATTGTAGTGATGGCACTGCTGGCCGCACTGATGATTTTGCTGCCGCTCTCCAGTGCGGGCGATCCGAATGAGCCAGCGCCTCCCACGGCTATGATGTGAGCAACGGGAATGCAGGAGTTCGAGCCGCGTCAGTGTAATAGAGCCCAATTTTCTGCGTTCCGATTTCCGCATTCTGACTTATTACTTCTCGTGCTTCCATGATCCCGGCTATGGCTATCTCCCACGATATTGCCGCAGTACGCGAACGGATCGACCGCGCTGCACGCAAGGCCGCACGGCTGCCCGACGAGATCACGTTGATGGCGGTGAGCAAGACGCAGCCACCGGAGCGAATTCGCGAGGCTTATCATGCGGGGCTAAGAGTGTTCGGGGAAAATCGAGCTCAAGAATTCTCCAGTAAGATCGAGGCTCTGCGGGATCTGCAGGGTGCCGAGTGGCACATGATCGGACATTTGCAAACGAATAAAGCGTCGAAGACTGTGGAGCTTTTTCGGGCCGTCGATTCGGTTGACTCACTGAAACTGGCAGAAAAGCTCGACGCTGCCGCCCGCTCGCTTGGAAAGAAACTGGATGTGCTGGTTGAAATCAACGTCGGCGGTGAAGCTGCGAAGAGCGGCGTGCCTTTGGATTCGCCTGCCCTGGAAGAAATCTTGATCGCGGCGCCTCGGCTGGAAGGGTTGATATTTTGCGGACTGATGACCGTACCTCCGTTCACCGACGACCCTGAGAGCGCTCGCCCTTACTTCCGCAAATTGCGAGAATTGCGCAACGCAATAGCCGCGCGGAAGCTGCCATCGATTCAGATGGATCAGCTCTCGATGGGCATGTCTCACGATTTCGAAGTCGCGATCGAGGAAGGGTCGACTTGCGTGCGCGTGGGGATGGCGATTTTCGGCGAACGAGCCCAGGCGTAAAGGCGTGTCTGCGATGAGATTTTTATGTTCGCCCTTCAAGAGATTCCTGAAGGCGTGACATTTTCGATCAAGGTGCATCCTCGCGCCAAGAAGAATGCCGTCACCGGCGAAGTGGGCGGCGCCCTCAAGCTCTCCCTGACTTCGCCTCCGGCGGATGGCCGCGCAAATGAAGCCTGCATTGAATTCTTCGCGAAACTTTTGAAGGTTCCGCGATCTTCCGTTACCATTGCCTCCGGCCAGAGCAATCGCAATAAAGTTATTCGCGTTGTAGGGCTCTCGGCTGAGGAAGTCAAGCGGCGGGTTGGGGTTTAGTTCCAACTCGACGAGAACGCGGGCGGGGGCGCCCGCGCCACACTGTCTCCAGGAGCTACTCTTGAGCTTTTCCGAAAGATTGCAGGAGATTCGCACCGGGTTCGAGCGGCCCTTCTGGGTCGCCAACGTAAGCGAGCTTTTTGAGCGGCTTTCGTATTATGCCGTTTTCGCCGTGCTGGCGCGCTACCTGCACGAGAGTCTGCACTTCGATGTTGAGCGTGCCAGCAGTCTTACGGGAATGTTTGGCGGCTGGGTTTGGTTTCTTGCTATCGGCGGCGGGGCGCTGGCCGACCGGCTGGGCTTCCGGCGAGCGCTCTCGATTGCCTATCTGATTTTGACGATTGCTTACTTCGCCCTGGGATCGATTGGGGCTGCATGGCTGGCTCCGGTACGAAATAGTGTGCCGCTGGTAGCGCTGGTGGCCTTCGTCCTGATATTGCCTGCACTGGGTGTCGCCCTGGTGAAGCCTTCGGTGGTGGGGACCACGGCCAGGGCGTCCAAGGAGAATGTTCGTTCGGTAGGATATTCGATTTACTACACGCTGGTAAATGTTGGAAGCACCGCTGGGCCGCTGCTCGCTTCATGGGCGCAGGAGCACGGCGTGGTAGAGAATGTATTCCGCATCGCGGCGCTGAGCGTGTTTCTGATGTTCTTTGTGGTGTTCCTCCTGTTTAAAGAGCCGCACCGTGCCGAAGAAGGCGAGAGAGCAAGTTTGGGTCAGGTGGGAAAGAACTTCCTGACTGTGCTCTCGAATCCGCGGTTCATGTTGTTTCTGCTGATTTTTACTGGATACTGGGTTGTCTTCTGGCAGGAATTCATCGCGCTTCCGTTATATATTTCCGCATACATCGATCCGAAAGCGGACACGGCGCGAATCCTCGCGACCGACCCGATCGTGGTCATCTTGTTCACGATGGTGATCGGGTTCCTGACTAAGCGCATGCAGGCGTTTCATGCCATCATTCTTGGAACGCTGATCTCGAGTCTGGCATGGATTCTTCTAATCGTACATCCTTCGGTGTGGATGGCCGTGGCGACTCTGGTTGTAGTGGCAATTGGAGAAATCGTGCAACAGCCACGCTATTACGATTACATATCACGCCTCGCGCCCGAGGGGCAGCAGGGTACGTATATGGGATTCGCGTTTCTTCCGCTCGGAATCGGATCGTTTGTGGCTGGCAAATTCAGCGGCTGGCTGATGCATCACTTTGGTGAAGAGATGCACCGTCCTGAGATGGTTTGGTGGTCGGTTGTGGCCGTGGGAATCGTGACCACGCTGCTGTTGTGGATCTACGATCGGGTGGTGAGAGTCGAGAAAACTATCGAGGCCAAATAAGTGGCGCGGGTGGCGAAGTCGGTGAAACAAAGTGCTTCTGAGCAACGGAGCCGAACTCCTGCGGAAGTCGCCGCTCAGATTCGCGTCGCCCTGAGAGACGGAGGGTCCTCCGAACATGCGTCGGGCGTGCAGTGGTTTTTCAAAGATGAAATCAGATCGCATGGATGGTATACCGCGGACTTGCGACGCGCGGCGGTTCGCTTCCGTCGTGATTTAAGAAAAGAATGCGGGCTCGATTTCTTGGTGCAGGTTGCCGATCAGCTTTTCTCGGGTTCGGTACTCGAAGAAAAAGTTGTGGCCGTCTTTCTGCTGGAAAAACTTGACGCGGAATTCGGCGATTGCGAATTCAACTTGTTCGAATCCTGGCTGGGCCGCATCAGCAGTTGGGCCGACCATGACGGGCTGGTGCATGGTTTGATTGCTCCGATGGTTGCGGCCAAACCAGCGCGGGCCAAAATCGTTTTCCGCTGGGCGAAGTCGCCAAAACGCTGGCATCGGAGAGCGGCATGCGTGGCGCTGATTCGTGGAGCACGAGTGAAAATGTTTTTTCCAGAAATCACGAAGCTGGCAGATTCACTTCTCACGGACGATGATGACATGGTGCGGAAGGGATTGGGATGGCTGCTCCGGGAGACCGCGAAGTTCGACGCTCCGCGGACGATTACGTATTTGATGAAGATTCGCGCGAGGGCTCCGCGGCTGGTGCTGCGAACCGCCTGCGAAACTCTGCCGCGAGAGACAAAGAACAAAATCCTGGCCAGAGCTTAGAAGTTCAGAAATAGCTCAGCCATTCGTCGTTGCGCCGCTGCTTCAGGCCTGCAAACCAGCGGCATAGTGGATAGAGCGTCATCACGACGCAAACCCAAATCAGATAAACGATGGGCAAGGAATATCCCCATCCTGGTGGCGGATTGATGGGAAATTGCTGAAGGGAGTTCGATTGGAACATCCAATAGGTTTGCCCGTAGCGTGCGTAGCAAACCGCGACGGCGATCAGGTGGATAAGGGATATGTGCAGTAGGTAATAAAACATTGGAACTTTTCCTATGATAAGCGCGGGGCGAAGAAATCGAGGGGTAACGCCGTCAACAGCCCACAGAAAGAGCAGGGCAGGACCCAGCGTCATTAGAAGATAAAGTAACGACGGCGGATACTTATTGGTATTCAGAAAGGAAAGCGCGGTGAACACGGCAGCCCTTTGCGTGCTCCATGGGACTGGATTGCCATAGATGTTGATGCCGCGAAGAACGATAAACGCGGCACTCAGGGCAAAACCAAGGCGCAGAAGAAAACTTCTTCTGCGGTCCAGCTCCCAGCGGAAAACCTGGCCGAGGCCATAGCCTGCTGCGGTGACTCCCACCCAGGGAACGAGTACATAGGTCACAAAAACAATGCGCCCGGGATGATTCATGATGAAATTAGGCGAGTGCAGAATGGTCCAAAGTGGGTTCGAGGACTTGATGGAGTCGAATAAATTGTGGGCCGCGATCATCGCAACGCCGAACGTTGTGACGAGCCACGCAGGCAAGTAAACCAGCGCCGAGAGCGTGACCATCGCCCAACCCAGAGCCCACAAAACGAGGAGCAATGTCACATGGTAGTCAAAATTAAATTGCCAGCCGAGACAGCGAGTTACGGTGAGTTCCAAAAAGATCAGCCACAAGCCGCGAGTAAACAGAAATCGCGATAACTCTCGTTGCGATTTTCTGCGCAGCGAAAGATAGGCGCCGGTACCGGTGAGCAGGAAGAAAACCGGCGCGCAGAAATGAGTGATCCAGCGCGTGAAGAATAGTGGGACCGTTGTAGTAGCGGGATCTGTGGGATTCAGGCCGGAATTGCCGAAGAAGTCCCGAGTGTGATCGAGAGCCATCAGAATCATAATGACGCCGCGAATCACATCGATCGACTCGATGCGGACGCGCTTGCTCACCGCTGGCTCGGCGATGGTCATGACTGCCATCTTAGTGTTGGAGTATAGCGCCGAATTTAACTTGGAACCAAAGCTGCTTCACTATACTTTAGCCACTACCTTCAACTCCGGCCGATTCGCTCAAATCCGGCCCATTGTTTACAATAGATGTTTGCCCATGAACCTGGCCGCCATCCAATCTGCACTGCACGAACGCAACATCGACGCGTGGCTTTTTTACGATCATCATCACCGCGATCCCATCGCATACCGCGTCCTCGGACTGCCGGCGAATCTGATGGTCACGCGGCGCTGGTTTTATCTGATACCAGCGCAAGGCGAGCCGGTCAAACTTGTGCATAAGATCGAGGCTGGGCATCTGGATTCTCTGCCCGGAAGCAAGCGCCAGTATTCCGGATGGCAGGAACTTTTCGATAGCCTGAAAGCGATGCTGGCGTCCTATCGTGACATCGCGATGCAATATTCGCCGAACAACATCGTTTTCACAATTTCTTTGGTCGATGCCGGAACCGTCGAGTTGTTACGCGGGCTGGGGAAAAACGTCGTCAGTTCGGCCGACTTGGTGGCACAGTTTGAAGCGACGTGGAACGAAGCGCAAATCAAGTTGCATTTTGCGGCGCGAGATAGTGTGGATTCCATTGTTGCTGCCGCATTTAAGGAAATCGGTAAGCGGGTGCGCAACGGCGGAACGACGGAATTCGAAATCCAGCAGTGGTTCATGGAAGCTTTCGGTCGAGAGAATTTGCTGACTGATGATCCACCGATTGTGGCGGTTAACGCCAATGCGGGCAATCCGCATTATGAACCGCGCGCGGATCATTCTGTGCCCATTCGCGAAGGAGATCTGGTGCTGCTCGATGTCTGGGGCAAGAAAAATTCCCCGGATGCGGTTTACTACGACATTACGTGGATGGGGTTTGTTGGCTCAGCGCCGTCGGGACGCATGCGCGAGGTGTTCGAAGTTGTGCGGGACGCACGCGACGCTGGCGTGAAGACCGTAACCGACGCAATCGGTTCCGGACGACAAATTGCCGGATGGGAAGTGGACCGCGCCACGCGCAATCACATTAAGCAAAAAGGGTTTGGCGATTATTTTATTCATCGGACTGGACATTCCATTGGCACTGACGTCCATTCCAATGGGGCGAACATGGATGATCTGGAAATTCATGACGAGCGCAAGCTTCTCCCCAACTCTTGCTTCTCGATTGAGCCAGGTATTTATCTGCCGGAATTTGGTGTGCGCAGCGAGGTCAACATGCTGATACGGCCAAGTCGGCGGAAGTTACCGGCAACATTCAACGCGAGATTGTAATTATCTGATGGCAAATTCAACGACAGCTAAAAGCAAAATCGCGCCCGTGCAGCCCGCCAACAGGATGGCAGTGGTCGCTCCGGCAATCGGCTGGCTCATTCCCGGCGCGGGTCACCTGATTCAGCGGCGCTGGATTCGCGGCCTGCTGCTGCTCATTTCCATCGGAGCTTTATTCGTTCTCGGCCTCATGATGCAAGGCCATATATACAAGGCGAATGGCGGCGACATTCTAGATATTCTCGGATTCATCGGCGACCTGGGCGCAGGCGGGATGTATATTGCGACGCTGGCGATGAACGGCGGTCAGGGGGCGATTGCGTTTGCGATCGCGGACTACGGAACCAAATTCATGATCGTCGCCGGGCTGCTGAATTTTATTGCGGTCGCGGACGCTTATCACATCGCCATCGGGAAGAAACAATGACCGTCCAACTCACGCACTTCAGCGCGGCGTTTGTCTTCGCGCTTTTCGCGTCCATCGTGTTCGGGATCACTCACCGCGAGACTACTCGCGATATGCTGCGCTACGGGCTTTATTGTTTCGCGATGTTTCTGGGCGGCGTGCTGCTGGCCGGCTGGGCGATGTGGCTGGTGCGTCGATAAGAGTTAATTCGATTTCCTACTGTCTTCCCTGGCGCCGAGTGTCATAACCCTATATTGCAGCGGTAGCGCTCGGGGTAATCCCATCCTAACGCCACGAGCAACGCGACGTTAGGATGGGCAACCGGGAGAGCCCTCTCCTCAATGCCCCTTGATCGGCTGCGGCACTATCTGCCCCGTCGGCGTGAAAGAACCAACAAAATGCGCAGTGTCATTGATGCCCGTCAGGGCCGTGCCCGTCCCGCCGGGCTCATCGACCAAGTAGAAAGACGTCCCCTCTTTCACCGCGCCGTGGCCAAGGCCATACGGATCCACCACCAGGTACGCAATCTCGCCTGTCTTGTTCATACCCAAGGCATAGCTTTGGGCGACTCCGGGCACATTGACGGTGGTAAGAGCAGTTCCGTTCCAGAACGAGGATTGGACGTAGCCCGTGGCATCCACCCACCAGAAGGTCAACTCGTCGGTGTCGTTGATACCGCCGCCGAAGGTCGCGGTCGCCCCGGTTGGAGTGAACTCCGTATAAATACCACCCTTGAGCAGGAACCCGTGGAAAGTGGCGGTGGTGAGATCGTAGTAATCGCCCACGATGTCACCGCTGTCATTGATGCCAGTGGCTTCGCTTACGGGCGCCGGCGAAGGGCCGGTGATATCGGTGAAAGTCCCAGCGGAGTAGAGGAAGCCGTGCGGGTTGTTGGAGCTGTCGTAGTAATTGCCGACGATCTGATCGCTGGAGTTAATGCCGCGGCAAACTGTGCCGGTGGCCTGTTTGGGGTCGTCAATGTTCGTGATGGTGCCGTTGTTGTCCATCATCCCGTGCTCAGCGCCGGTTGAGTCTACGTAAGTTCCAACGGTCACTCCCGCGTTGTTGACGCCCGTGAATGCGCCCTGCTCACTGCCCTTGATCTTCGATTCCGCAAGGGCGAACGTATGTGCCGTAGCGAGATATCCGGACGCCACGCCGTCCACTCCCCAGTTGAACCCGACGTATGCACCAGAGCTGCTAACGCCACCAGTGTTGGCGAAATCGGTGGAGGCAAACACTCCCTTTATCAGAGTGAATCCGTAGGTAAGGCCGGAGGTGTTGGTGTAGGTGCCGGTGATCTCGCCGGCATCATTAATCCCGAGAAGAGACGTCTGGGTCGCACCCGGGTAGTTTACGAAGGTGATGGTTCCCCCGACCCAGGTAAACCCATGAGCGTTATTGCTTGAATCGTAGTATGCTCCGACAACTTCGTTGGAGGCGTTGATGCCGTAAGCGTAGGTAGAGTCGGCGCCACTGGCATAGAACTCTGTTTTCGTGCCCCCGATGTTCGCGAATGCCCTTACCGGACCGTTACCAACGTCTCCGACGAAATCGCCGGCGCTGTTCACACCGAAAATCCCGCAGGACTCGGTAGCGGTCTCGTTGTAAGTCGTGTAAGTTCCTCCTGAGTAGGTGAAGCCGTGATAGCGGCCGTTGGAGGTGAGGAAATCGCCGACGATCTCGCCGTCGTCGTTGATGCTGTTGGCTCGGGCAAACTGGTAGTCGCTGGGAGGCTTAATCACTGTGTACTTATTCGCGGAATACAGAAAACCCTGCCGGAATCCAGTGGACGAAACGATGTAACTGCCCACCACTTCCAGGGTCGTATTCACGCCCGTGGGCACGGTGTAACCGGGTTTCGCGCCGGGCGGGTTGATGGCTGTGACCTTTATACCCTGCCCCAGGGCGCTTTGGCCGGCACCGACAACCAAAAAGGAAAATAGGACAAATAGAGCCACGTGCTTCAGCCCGTTCTGGAAGCGAGGCGGCTCAATGGCTAAGCACAAGATTGAGGGTGAAACGCTGCTGAGAGACAGATTCTTGGACATGGAAAACCTCCTGAGTGATTGATTACGTAATGTTCGACTGGCCTGGGCCAGCCATTACCAAGGTGGTGTAGAAAACCACTTCCAGCTGACCTATACTGGTGGCGCCGCGCCCCCGCGGCAACAGACGTTATCTGACAGAACCGGATACTTCACGACATTGCCTGCTAGAAGCACATCCACCGACCGCCGGCGACTGGATTCGTGGAAGGAAATTGCGTCTTTTTTTGGCCGCGACGAGCGCACGGTAAGCCGCTGGGAAAAGGACCTGGGCTTGCCGGTTCACCGTCTGCCGGGAACCAAGGGCCGGGTCTTCGCCTATACGGACGAACTGAGCGCCTGGCGGTCTGCGCCGAGCCACGCTGAAGAGAGTTCTTCCGCCTTCGAGAGCGGCCAAACAGTTCGCTCGGTTTCGGGATCGACAGTCTCCGGATCCGAGCCCTCGCAAGTCGCCGTCATCGCGGAGCCCGGGGAATCGATCGCAATCGAACCGCCTTCGGAAGCCCCGGTAAACTCCGTTGCTGGCAGGACCACATTTGGCTGGAAGGTTGCCGGAGTTGGGCTGGCAATCCTATTGGGTCTGGCGGTTTTGAGTCTGTCCGTGCTTTATCGTTCGCCCGAAGCAGATTCTGTCGCCGTCCTGCCGTTCGCAA
Source organism: uncultured Acidobacteriaceae bacterium (assembly GCA_963818235.1). Taxonomy (GTDB): domain Bacteria; phylum Acidobacteriota; class Terriglobia; order Terriglobales; family Acidobacteriaceae; genus Sulfotelmatobacter. The sequence continues at coordinate 1,344,538 of CAWFRI010000001.1, read as the reverse complement.
ATAGCGGGGGCGACGCAAATACGGACTATCTCAGCGACGGCTTTACCGAATCGTTGATCGGCAACCTGACGCACGTTCCGCAATTAAAAGTAAGGTCCCGCAGCGCAATCTTGCGCTACAAAGGAAAAGACGTCGATCTGCAGAAGGCCGGCGGCGATCTTGGCGTCACCCTCCTAGTGAGTGGACGGATCGCGGTGCAAGGCGACAACCTTGAAGTAAGCGCCGAGCTCACCGATGTTCGGGAGAACATAGAAATCTGGTTGCAGCACTATCACGGCAAGAGCGCAGACATCCTTTCTCTCCAGCAACAGATTGCCGGCGACATTGCCGGGAAGTTGCGCGCGCAACTCAGCCCCGAGGAAAAGCGGCAAGTTATCCGGCAAGGGACGGAAAATTCCGACGCCTACGAGCTGTATTTGAAGGGGCGTTACTCGTGGAACAAGAGAACTGCGGCAGACCTGGCTGCGGCGATCTCATATTTCAATCAAGCCATCGGCAAAGATCCCGGCTACGCGTTGGCTTATTCGGGACTGGCCGACGCCTATAGCGTGCTGCCCCGATATGGTGGCCCGCCCACGGAAAACTATCCCAAGTCGAATGCTGCGGCGCGCAGGGCTCTCGAACTGGACCCGACCTTGGCCCGCGCGCACGCGGTTCTGGGCGGGAACGAGATGCAGTACGACTGGGATTTTGCCGGTGGAGAGGCCGAATTTAAAAAGGCCTGGGAACTGGACCCCAACTATGCCACGGCTCACCAATGGTACGCGGAGAACATTGGCATGATCGGAGGCAGAGTCCGGGAGGCGATTGCAGAAATCAATCGTGCCCAAAAGCTCGATCCTCTATCGCCGATCATTGCTGTCGAGGTGGGATACGTTCACAACGTGGTGGGGCGGTATGACGAAGGCATTGCAATCTGTAAGAAAATTGCGAACGAGAATCCGAAATTTGCGCAGGCGCACTTTTGCCTCGCGTATGGGTACTGGGCGAAGCGCATGTATCCGCAAGTGATAGAGGAGAGGAGAGCGTTTGCCCAGCTTTCCGGCAACCCTAACGAATTGAACTACGCTTCCGCCCTGGAGGAAGGATTTCGCTCCGCAGGCTGGCAGGGCGCGCTCATCAAGGGAATTCGAGCTCGAAAGACGCAGCGTGATCGGGGCTACTATTCGGCGTTCGCCATCGCTGCGCTCTACGCCGACCTGGGGGACAAGGATCAGGCGTTCCAGTGGCTCAATACGGCTTGCCTGGAACGCGACGGGCAGCTGACAGCTTTGAAAACGGAGTTTTCTCTCGCTTCTCTGCGTTCGGATCCGCGATTCGTCGAACTGGTAAGCAAAGTCGGACTTCCGCGCTAAAAGTTATCCCATCCAGACAAAAGCGTCGAACACTCGCTTCTCCTCGAAATTCAACCGGCGGTAAAGAGCGACCGCTCGAGCGTTTGCCTCTGTCACGGTCAACGACAGCATGGAAAAGCCGCGCTTCCGCAGGCTGCTTACAGTCGCGCTCAGCAGCGACTCGCCGATACCGTGAGAACGATACTCCGGAAGCACACAGACCTGGGTCACGTGGCCAACGTCGCCACGGACGCGCGAACAGAGGATGAGTCCGATAAGATTCTTGCCTTTGCGATCGACTGCGACGTACGAAGACTCCGAGTCGAATAATCCGCACCCCGGAAAACGCACGATGTTATTCAGGAAGCGCAGCGATCCCGCTAGCGTATGGTACTGATCATTAATTTGAGCATCAACATGGCCGCGATAAGCCGCTGTAATCACTGCGGCCGCAGGTTGATAGTCGGCCTCGGTCCAACGCCGAATCTCAACGTTGGGGTGCGTGGCCGGGGGCGGAGGCGAGATGTCGCGGATCGCGAGAGTCATGAACAGGCGCGGATGACGCTGGAAGCCTTGATCGACAAAGGGCCGGGCAACGCTTCCCGCTTCGTGCGACAGCAACTGAGCTTCAACCCGGTGGATGCCCGGTGACTGTTGCAAGGTCTCGATTACATGGGTGAGGAGCTTAATTTCAACTTCGTGCGGATTGGGAAGCCGGTTGCCATTGGTCACGAACAGGTCACCGACTACGCCCTTGCTGCCTTCGTAGACGAAAAAGGTATAACCGAAAATGCGTGCCGCGTTCGATAGCAGCGTAACCGGGGAGAATTTTTGCGTCGACATAGCGCAGGATCATCTCGGCCGATCCGCTGTAATCCCAGGAAAGCAGATTGCCCCAGACTCGAGACTCATCGTCGAGCAGGGGACGCAGATCAACGGAAGAAAAATGTCTGAGGTCGAGAATCTCCACAGGACTCCTGCGAAGCGCAGCCCACAAATAACAGAGTGCTTCGCGGCAGCAGAACTCCGAGTTTAGTGCGTTTGCGAGAGGTTAGGCAAACTGGCGGAACAATCGGCGGCAACATCGAGGTTAGGGCGCAGCGGCGACCCAGAAATATTCGACATGCTGTGCCGGATAATGGCCAAGTTGCACTACGCGACGGCCCGCTACCAATTTTGCTATCTCGGGCTGAGAATTTTCGCGCGCCACCAATAGGTGTTCTTCTTGTGGGACGCTACCCCAGTCATAGTTGAAAGTGAGGCGGTTGCGATAGAACGTGAGACCATATTCCAGTTCGCGCCGAACGTGGTAAACCGCGAGCGGGAGGGGATGCATTTCTACGCTGGAGATCTCCTGCGCCAAAGGGCGCGCCGAGAGTGTCTGATCCAAGGATCCAGAGCCAAGCTTTACTACAGCCCCCACCGTAAGCACAACGGGAATGAGCGTAACAAACCGCAACATACGCAAACCATTCTTGCGGGCCAACGTGAGAGCAATTCCGGCGCTAATGACAAATGCAATGGCAAGGGCGACCAGCATGGGCTGGCCTCCGGGAAGACGATGTTGCGTAACCAAATATGCAATCAGCAACGCCGGGATGATCGGGGCCGCGGCGAACAAGGTATGCAGAACGATCATCCATGTGGGCATAGATTTGATTTCTGTTTCGTCGAGACGATGCTTCAGGTAGTCGACCAGCAAGAGGGCTCCTGCCGGAATCGCCGGAAGAATATAGCCGGGAAGTTTCGATTGCGAGATCGAGAAAAATATCACAGGAACGATTAGCCAGCAGCAAGCGAAAATACTCAGTCGATATTCGGAAAAACTTTGTGGAATGTCCTGGGGTTTTCGTGAAGCCAACCACATGCGGATGGAGTGGGCAAGAGCTGCGATTCCGAAAACTGTCCACGGAAGCAATGCCAGGGCCGTGACTGGCAGGTAATACCAGAACGGTTCGGTGTGGTGATAAAGATTTTTTGAGAACCGTCCAAGATTGTGCTCGACGATGAACTCGTGGAAAAACACGGGATTTCGCGCCTGCACTGCGAAGTACCACGGCAGCACGATGAGACAGAACAAGACAAGTCCCGGCAGCGAGAGCGTTTTAAGGATCAGTCGCCACTCTCGAACGGCCGCGGCGTAGCAAACGATCACGATGATGGCCAAGAATGGCGCTACCGGCCCCTTCGCTAGCGCTCCTAAAGCCATCAAGGCATAGAAGGCGGCGAGATAAATCTTGCTCGCCGATTCGTGCCAGGCCCACCACGCCAGCATTCCGGCAGCGAACGTCGCAGCCAGCGCCATGTCCATTGACGCAGCGTGTGCATAGCCCATAACCCCGGCACACGAGGCGTCGATCAATGCTCCGTCAAGTTCGAACCCCGGGCGGAAACGGCGCAAGAATAAGTAAACGGCAAGCACGAGTAAAGTCGCATCGATCGCCGAAGGCAGGCGCGCGGCCCAGTCACTTACACCGAAGATGCTGTACGCACCCATCGCTTGCCAATAGTAAAGAGGCGGCTTTTCCAACCAAGACTGGCCGCCGAGGACTGGAGTGATCCAATCATGCCGCTCCAGCATTTCGCGCGCGACCTGCGCATAGCGCGGCTCATCGGCGCCGATGAGACCGAATTGCCCAAGACCGTAAAAAAACAGGAAGGCACAGAACCCCGCTAATAATAGGAGGTCGGTGCGGGTGCGATTTTTCATGGAGTTGGACTTCGTCGATCCGCAGGCATTCTGGTGAATTGTTTATCGATGTTTATTGTACGTAAACGCCTGCTTGCCTGCGGCTATTGTATGGAAGGACCGCGGCACAACATTTCCAGAACTTGCCGAACCGCGACAGACAAAGGGCCATCGACCGAGCATCCGCTGGCACATTCATGTCCGCCGCCGCCGAAACCCTCGGCGACTTTGGCTACATCGAGCTTGCCCTTGCTGCGAAGACTGACGCGAAAACGTCCGTCGGGAAGTTCGCGGAAAAACGCGGCGACCTCAACTTCGCCGATGGAGAGTACGTAATTCACCAGGCCTTCGCAGTCTTCTTCTTTGGCGCCGCAACGTTCCATCTGCTCCATCGTGACCCACGTCCAGCCAATGTGGCCGTCAGTGTTGAGGTTGCGCAGAGCTTCGCCCAGGAGCTTCATCTTCGCGACCGAATGGGCAAAATAAATGCTGCGGGCACAATGGGAAGGATCGGCACCGGACAGTACCAGTTCACGCGCTAACGCGAAGGTATGTTCGTTCGTACCCTGAAACATGAACGATCCGGTATCGGTCATGAGTGCGGTGTAAAGGCAAGTTGCAATCTCGGACGAGAACGGTGTGCCGGCTTCGCGCGCCAGACGAAACACCATTTCTCCCGTAGCCACGGCGTGCGGATCGATCCAGTTCACGTGCGCAAAGGGCCGTCCACTGACATGGTGATCGATGCTGATCAGAAAACGGTCTTCCAAGCCCTCCAGCCGCGTGCGGTGAATGCTGTCGCACTCCAGAATAATCGCGGCTTCATAATTTCCGCCCACGCGGCTAGCTTGAAGAACTTGATCGGCGAAAGGAAGAGAACGATAAATCCGCGGCACACCATCATGCAATACGACGTCGGCCTGTTTGCCCATGGAGCGCAAAATCTGGCAGCACGCCAGCACGGAGCCGATGGCATCGCCATCGGGCCGGGCGTGCGAAGTCAGCACGAATCGATTACGCTGCTCGATTTGTTGGAGAACATCGCGCAACATCGGCTATACCTTTTCCGCGCCCGGCTTGGTACGGGACTTCATTCTCTTTTTTGCGCGGGCCAATAATTCCTCCACGCGCGCTTTTTCCCGCTCCGAACGATCCAAGCGGAAATACAATTCCGGTGCGCGCCTCAGCCGCAATCGCTCCACCAGTTCGTGCCGTATATATTCTTTGGCGGCGAGCAAACCCTCCAGGCTGCGCTCGGCTTCCTGGTCATCGCCGTCCGCATCGACCAAAACCTGTGCGGAACGGCCATCATCGGCAACGTGGACGGCAGTTACTCGAACCAGTCCGATGCGCGGGTCAGCGAGCTCGCCTTCCACCAAGGTTTCGATCTCCTCGCGCAAGGCTTCGCCTAACCGCCCGCGATGATATTTCAGCCCGCGCTTTTCCACCATTCACCTCGAAGTAAAACGGATGAGAATATCAGAAAATCGAGCGCTCGTGTTGGCCTTGTAGTGCTATTGTCTCGTACAAAAGAGCGACCGCGGTAAGTACAGAGGTAACAAGGGGATGGAGGCAGTGGTCAGTCGCCGGCCACGAATGAAAGACATGGTCGCGTTTACATGTACTCCAGAAACGAGTCGGCCACATCCGCCCCGTGGTTATTGGCGATGCGGGTGACCTGCCGCTCGACGCTCTTCATCAATCCATCGAGATAGTCGCGCGAATCGGAGATGCTGACGACACCAATGGTGGCACGATTCCACAAATTGCTGGCCTCGAGTTCGGCGACAGAAACGTTGAAGCTGGCGCGGAGGCGGTCTTTCAGGCTGCGCACCACCTGACGTTTGTCCTTGAGCGATTGCGCGGCTTCGATGTGAAGTTCGAGGGTGAGGAAGGCGATCATGAAGCAGTGGTCAGTGGCTAGTGATCGGTGGCCAGTGAAATCAAACCGTTGATTTCAACTGACCACTAATCACTGAATACTAGCGACTGTCTTTAAGCAATTACTTCCGCGGCAATTCTTTCCGTCGCGAACGCCTCGATGGTATCGCCAACTTTGATATCGCCGTAGTTGGCGATCGAGATGCCGCACTCCATGCCGTTCGTCACCTGGCTGGCGTCATCCTTGAAGCGGCGCAGCGACCCCACTTTGCCTTTGAAGACCTGCACATTGTCGCGCAGCAGGCGCACTTCGGAGTCGCGCTTGATCAAGCCGTCGCTTATGCGGCAACCGGCCACGGTGCCAACTTTCGGGATGCGGAAAACGTTGAGCACTTCGGCGCGGCCTTGGTAGTGTTCTTTGAATGTTGGTTCGAGCAGGCCGCTCATGGCGCGCTTGATCTCATCCTGCAATTCGTAAATGATCGAGTGCAGGCGGATATCGACTTTTTCCTGCTCTGCAATTTCCTGCGCTTTGCGCTCGGGCCGCACGTTGAACCCGATGATGATCGCATTCGACGCCGAAGCCAGCAGTACGTCTGTTTCGGTAATCGCGCCCACGCCCGACCGTAGAAGTTTGAGGCGAACCTTGTCGTTCGAGAGCTTGGTCAACAGGTCCGTGATGACTTCCACCGAGCCTTGCACGTCGCCCTTCAGAATGACGTTCAGTTCCTTGGTGCCGGCGGCTTTGATCTGCTCCGCCAAACCTTCCAGCGACACGCGGGAACTCTTGGCGAGCGCAGCTTCGCGCGATTTCTGTTCGCGGTATTCGGAGATGCCGCGCGCCTTGTCGCGATCGGCGACGACGACAAACTGATCTCCGGCCTGCGGTAGCGATTCCATGCCGATAATTTCCACCGGCGTGGAGGGCGGAGCCGTTTTCAACTGCGCGCCGCGATCGTCGAACATGGCGCGCACTTTGCCGTAGACATTGCCAACCACAAAATTATCGCCGGCGTTCAAAGTTCCGTTCTGCACCAGCACGGTGGCAACGGGACCGCGGCCTCGATCCAGTTTGGCCTCGAGCACCACGCCAGTCGCCGCGCGTTCGGGAGTGGCTTTTAACTCACCCAGATCCGCGACCAAGCAAATCATTTCCATCAGCAGATTTAGATTGGTTTTCTTCTTCGCCGAAACATCGACGAAGACTGTTTTGCCGCCCCACTCTTCAGGCACCAGGCCGCGGTCGGCAAGTTGTTTCTTTACGCGATCCGGCAGAGCATCGGGCTTATCGATTTTGTTTACCGCAACAATGATGGGAACCTCGGCGGCGTGCGCGTGGTCAATGGCTTCGAGCGTCTGCGGCATGACGCCGTCGTCGGCGGCTACAACCAGCACGACGATGTCAGTAGCTTTGGCCCCGCGGGAACGCATGCGAGTGAAGGCTTCGTGACCGGGCGTATCGAGGAAAACTATTTCACGCCCATAAGCCGGCGATTCCTTGTCGCTGATGCGCACTTTGTACGCGCCGATGTGCTGGGTTATTCCACCGGCTTCGCCTCCAGCCACATTGGTGATGCGAATGGAGTCGAGCAGCGTGGTTTTGCCGTGATCGACGTGGCCCATGATGGTGACCACAGGAGGACGAATCCCGGTTTCAGGAACGGACTCTTCCCCAGCAGCGGCCGCGTCAATTTCTTTTGCGGTCTGCTCTTCGAACGTAATTACGTTTGTATCTGCGCCGAAAAAGCGGGCCATCTCGCTGGCGAGTTCGGCATCGAGAGTTTGATTGATCGTGGCGAAGACGCCTTTTGAGAGCAGGCGAGAAATCAGATCTTTGGCACGAACCTCGAGCTTCTCCGCCAAATCCTTTACGCTGATGCCTTCTGTAATCGTGATGCTGCGCGTGATCGGCTGGGGCTCATTCGACACCACCATGCGCGGCGGCGGCGTGTAGCCCTTCATCGGGCCTTCCTTCACCCCACGCGGTACATAGCGCTGTCCCGGACGCCGCGCGGGACCACCGGGACGGCTACCTGGCCGAGTTGTACCGGGAGGCGGAAGCGCGGGGCCGACACCGAGCGGACGCGCGCCCGCCGGCGCTTGCCTCGTGGGATGCATGGGACGGCGTTCGCCGGGACGAAGCGGCGGACGAGGCGGACCACCGGGAGCTCCACCTTGCATAGGCGGACGACGTTGAAAGATTGGCTGGCCGGGGACGGGGCGTCCGGGAGCTGCACGCATTGCGCCGCCGATTGGAACTCCGGGTTGAACTGGTGGCGGTGGCGGAGCCGGACGTACTGGAGCCTTGTAAACCGGGCGCGGTCCGGTTTGTGGGACGATCATGCGTGGCGCGGGTGGTGGCGGAGCCACGGGTTTTGCCGCCATCGGAGGCGCTGGCGGAGGAGCGGTGGCCGCGATCACAGGCGTCCCTGACACGGAGGAAACTGGTGGTGCGATTGGCGTCGCCACTGGACGAACTGGAGGAGCGGTGGCCGGCGAAGACGCAGCCGGAGTTAATGGAACTGGCGGCGCGATTGGCCGCGCGACGACCGGGGATGCAGGAGGCGGAGGCGTGGATACAGCCGGAGACACGATCACCGGTTTTACTACCGGTGGCGCAACCGTGGTGGGATGACTGACCGCAGCCGGAGGTGCTGCCGCGGGTTTTTCTACGGGAGGTGACGCGACTGGCGTTTGCGCGATGGGGGGTGGTGCGGGACGCGGAGGAGCAGGCGACGCCACTGCTTCCCTCTGCTGCGTAATCGCCTTGAGCACGTCCCCAGGGCGCGATATCTGCGACAAGTCGATTTTGGTTTTTATTTCTTCTTCGCCGCGAATGGGACGGGAAGCGGACTTACCGGTTGAGGACGAGCCTTCCGCAGAGGAGCGGATGTACACACGTACCTTCTCCGCTTCATGCTCCTCCAGAGAACTGGAATGCGTCTTCTTCTCGGTCACTCCGACCAACGGTAGCGTATCCAGAATCGCTCTGCTCTTTACTTCCAGCTCTCGGGCTAGATCGTTAATTCGAACCTTACTCATCCGGCCTTTCGTTTCCCCGTGTTGTAAGTTAGGTCATCATCGTGACCTCACGGAGTCCTCTTCTTAGGTTCCACGCCGTCGAACTTATGCCAGCGCGCCATAACTATTCTCTAGTCTCGGAAGCGGACTCCGCTTCCGTAGCAGCCTGTTCACCGGACTCTTCCGGCTTTTCATTTTCACCTGCGGCAAGCATGTCCGCTTCATCCGTGCCTTCGTCGGAGACAGCAACTCCTTCACCTGCGGAGGACTCTTCCGCAAGCGCAGGAATCTCGGCAGTTACATCGTCCGCGCCTGCCTGAGCAATTTCTGCCGGATTTTCGCCTTCGGCAGAGATCTCGCCTTCGGCCGCACCTTCCACCGCGCCACCTTCCAGGCTGGCGAAATAATTATTCACCGCCAGGCTGATTTTTTCCACTGTCTTAGGACCGATGCCCTCGATCGCTTCGAGCTGTTCCGGCGTCATGTCGGCCAGTGACTCTACGGTAGTCACTCCTGCGGCATTCAGTTTCTCTACGATCCCTTCGCCCAGGCCAGGAACGGTTTCCAGTGGCGTAGCCGTCTGCGTCACCATCGCAGACATCTGCTGCTCCACTTCCTGCCGCTTTTCTTCCTCGCTCTTGATGTCGATCTTCCAGCCCAGCAGCTTGGCGGCAAGGCGGACGTTCTGGCCCTTCTTGCCGATGGCAAGCGAGAGCTGGCTATCGTCGACAACAACTTCCAGATGCTTGCCGCCGGAATCGACGACCGTGACTTTGCTTACCTTAGCCGGCTGTAAAGCTTTCTCGGCGAAAGTAACAGCATCTTCGTGATACTCGATGATGTCGATTTTTTCCCCGTGCAGTTCGCGGATGATCGACTGCACACGCATCCCCTTCATGCCGACGCAGGCGCCCACCGCGTCAACATCTTTATCCTTGGACATGACGGCAATTTTTGTGCGCTCGCCAGCTTCGCGGGCAATGGCGCGGATCACGACCGTGCCATCATAAATTTCAGGCACTTCAGTCTGGAACAAGTGCTGCACTAAATCCGGGACGGCGCGCGATACGACAACGCCCGGGCCTTTCGATGCCCTTTCCACTCGTGCAATTACCACGCGCACACGCTCGCCGATGGCAAAGGACTCCAGCCGCGATTGTTCCTTGCGGGGCATGCGAGCTTCGGCCTTGCCGATGTCGAAGATCACATCCGGGCCTTCTACTCGCTTCACGGTGGCGTTTACCACTTCTCCAACGCGGCCGATGTACTCGTTGTAAACGGTGTCGCGCTCCGCCTCGCGCACTTTCTGAAAGATCACCTGTTTGGCAAGTTGCGCAGCAATTCGTCCGAGAATGCCTTCCGTCGCCTTGGGAATCCGCAACTCCCCGCCGATTTCCAGGCTGGGATTCGCCTTGCGCGCATCCTCCAGCGTGATTTGAAGCAGCGGGTCTTCTACCTGCTCCGGCGTTTCCACGACGGTCTTCACCGCATAGGCATTGATCTTGCCGGTTTCTTTATCCAACTCGGCGCGTAGATTCTCCTGCGACTTGTAATACTTGCGCGTCGCCATGACAATGGCGTCTTCCACCGCAGTGACCACAATCTGCGGATCGATTCCCTTTTCGCGGCTCAACGCGTCGATCGTGTTGTAGAGCTCACTTGCCATAGAAAAACCAATTTTGTAATTGGGTAATTTAGTAAGTTTGTAACTGAAACCTAAATCCAAGCCGGCGGTATTGTTTCTAAATTACTCAACTACTAAATTCCTTACCGCTCAATCCCTCTAAATTTCCGGCACCAAATTCGCCTTCTCCACATTAGCGAAATCAATACCGATCTTCTGTCCCTGTTCCGCCGCCACGCCCATCTTCCGGCGCGACTTGTGGCTCGCCACACTTAAGTCCAAAGTCAGTTGGCCGTCGCGAAAACTTTCCAGCCGTCCCTCGAAGTGCCGGTTGTTGTTCACCGGATTCCGCGTCGTCAATTTCATCCGGCTGCCGACGAAGCGTTCAAATTCTTTCGCCTTCGTCAGCTTGCGGTCCAGCCCCGGTGACGAAACTTCCAGCGTATAGCTGCCCGGCACAGCGTCCTCAACATCGAGGATAGTGCCAAACTCGCGACTGAAGTTGGCACAATCTCCATGTGTCACTCCCGCCAAGGGATCGCCGCCCGCCGCTCCCGGCTTATCCAGGAACACGCGCAGCATGCGGGCATTGCCGCTCCCGCGAAACTCTACTTCGACAACATCCAGCCCGCTGGAGACCGCTACCCGCTCCGCAATCTCCCGTACTCGATCAAGCTCAAGTGCCATGCATCCAATAACTTACAGTTCAACTCGTCTAACAGATTCCACGGCAACGAAAAAGTGGGCTTGCGCCCACTGGTGTGCTCCGCCAAATACTGGTACTACACAACAGTTCTCAGTTTTCTAATATACGCCCTGGGAGGGATAAAAGACAAACGGGACGAGCAGCGTTCATCGCCAGACGAGTACCGGGTGTAAGATGGGCAGGCTCTGACACGGTCGTGCCATGAATGTCATCAATCTCACGAACTTTCTCTCAAATCCGGCAAAGAGCCGCAGCCGAGAGTATATTCTCACGACGCGCCTCATACACGACCTCACGGTTGCCGCTGCTGCCCACGGATACGATCTTAGAGTCTACCTTCCGACCGTCGACGCCGACGGTTTCGACATAATCCTCGACGATGGCGACCGATTGTTAGCAATACAACTCAAGGCGGTCACCCAACAAGGAAAGGCCAGCAACTGGAGCATTCATCGCGCTTTGATACGCCCAAAGGCCGAAGACGCAGACCAGTATGGATTCGAATCTTCACAGACCGGAGTAGGACGCGGAGGCGGCGTGATACTGACGAAGGTGGCAGCGGCGGGGGAAGTAGCTGTTGATGTGACGTACTCATATACGGACATCGATGTGCTCTCAGTCGGCGGAAAATTGGAGTTTCCACGCTCGTCGTTCTTACAGGCCCGCTCGCCGGAGCATCTGCTCGCCCTCTGCGGGCTTCATAGTCGCATCGAGCCGCCCTGGCGATTGCAACTCAGAAAGCTACTCGCCCTGCGGCACCCCGGCGCCCCAGGCACCCAATCTCCAATACTCGAAGAGACGTTGCGTACCAATATCAAGAAATAATCTGCGTGAGCTATCTGAAAAAGACCCTGAGTCGTAGGTTGTAAGCCGAAGCGGCGTTTTCTCGGCAACCTCATCGGCGTTCCGAACCAGCCTTACCCGGCCCTAGAATCGCGCTTCCCGGAAACACATCCGGCACAAGCTTGCCGTCATCCACTAGCAAAGTCCCTCCTACGACCAGATACTGAACCCCAACACTTGGCTCCATAGGTTTTTCGAAGGTTGCGCGGTCCGTGATCGTGTTCGGGTTGAAGACGACAATGTCGGCGTCGGCGCCTTCCTGCAATCTGCCTTTTTGTCGCGCGGCCGGCGTCGAGCGCTCCAGCATTTGCGCCGGCATGAAGCTCATCTTGCGGATTGCGTCCATCAGGGTGACCGTTTTCTTCTCGCGAACGTATTGCGCCAGCACCCGCGAATAGGTTCCTGCGTTGCGCGGATGCCCTTCCGCGCCGTCACTCGCGATCATCACCAGAGGATGCGGAATTACTTTGTCCACGACTTCCTGCGTGTTTCCGAAAACCAGCACCCACTGCGTGGCACTGGAATTGTGCAACTCGTCGAATCGCTGTTTGGTCAGGTGCTCCCCGGTATCGGGAAGCACGAGATCGCTATAGTCGATCCCAAGTTTTTCACGCCAGCCCGGATTAAATAGCGCCGAATTAATAGCAGTCATGCCCGCGATGTACGGATACGCTTCTGTGGTCACGTCCAAGCCGCGGGCGCGCGCTCCCGCAACCATGGAGAGACATTCCAGCGAATCGCGCAGGCACGTGCTGTTGATGTGGACGATGTGCAGCGACGCGCCAGTTATCGCGGCCGCACCAATCACTTCGCTCACCGCCTCAATCGACGACCCCGGCTCGATGCGTCCCGCGCTGCGCATGTGGGTGTAGACCGGTAAGCTTCTCTCTGCGGCGAGACGGAACATATCAATCACTTCCAGCCGCGTCGCACCCGGCGTGTACTGGATGCCCATGCCAACCGCCAGGCCGCCGGCATCAAGCTCCGCACGCAACCGCTCCCGGATCGCTTCGATTTGCTCCGGCGTGGCCGGCTGATCGGTGGCCGGTCCGCTCTTCGGCAGGATGTTTCCCGCCGGCAGCGGCGCACCGAACACTAAAGCGCGGGCGGCCACATGGCTGGCTGAGGTTCCGTAGTGAATCAGCGAATGGCCCTCTTTCGCTTTCAAAAACTGCGCGACATCGGGTGCTCCAATCTCCAACTCCAGCGCGGTCGTCACTCCATCGAGCGCCTTGACTCGCTGGCTCGCCAAATCCTGTCCGTGCTGATGGAGATCAATGAATCCGGGCGCAACCACTAACCCCGCAGCATGAACCACTCGCCGTCCGTTCAACGACTGCGGGGAGATGCGTGCGACTTTCCCGTCAAGAATCCCGATATTACGCACCCCATCGAGTCCGGTCTCTGGATCCATGACTCGTCCGCCCTGGATCACGAGATCGTATTGTTGTGCACTTAGGATGGTCGTTGTAAACAAAAGAAGACCCAAACCAAAAACCAGTCTGCGCATAGCTCTCTCCATGAATGAATCAGCCGATGATAGCAGGCCTGCCAGAGGCGATTTGCCTGAACCGCTGCCCCCTCTCTAGAATGAAGATTCAACCACACGGCTGAGAATTTCCGAGATCCTTATGATTCATTTTCCCGTACCCGAAGCTCTCACCTTCGACGACGTTCTACTGCTTCCCGCGCGCTCGGATGTAGTTCCCGCCAATGCCAACACCCAAACCCAGCTCACCCGCAATATAGGTCTGAACATTCCCATCGTCAGCTCCGCCATGGATACCGTCACTGAATCCCACATGGCGATCGCGCTGGCGCAGCAGGGTGGAATCGGCATTATCCATCGCAACCTCACCATCGATCGGCAGGCCAATGAAGTTGATAAGGTAAAGCGCTCGGAAAGCGGCATGATTGTCGATCCGGTCACCATGTCGCCGACTGACAAAGTGAGTGATGCGCTTGAGGTCATGCGCAAGTACAAAATCTCCGGCGTGCCCATCACCCTGCAAGGGCGCCTGGTTGGTATTCTCACCAATCGTGACCTGCGCTTCGAGACGCGCTTCGATATTCCCATCGATCGCGTGATGACCAAGAAAAATCTGATTACCGTGCCGGTGGGAACCACGCTGGAAGATGCGGAAGAAATTCTCCACGAGCATCGCGTGGAAAAACTTCTCGTCGTCGACGACAAATACAATCTCAAGGGACTCATCACCGTAAAAGATATTCAGAAGAAATTGAAGTATCCGAACGCGGCGAAAGATTCTCAGGGACGATTGCGTGTAGGCGCGGCAATCGGCGCCACCGGGGACTTCCTGGAGCGCGCTCAGGAACTGGCGGCTGCCAAGGTTGATGTGCTCGCCATCGATAGCGCGCACGGTCACTCTACCAAAGTTTTGGAAGCAGTGAAGCTGGTGAAATCGAAGCTTCCTGAGATGCAATTGTTAGCCGGCAATGTGGCGACGTTTGACGGCGCTTGCGAACTGGCGCGCGCCGGAGCCGACGGCATCAAGGTCGGCATCGGTCCCGGCTCCATTTGCACCACGCGGGTGGTCACTGGCGCGGGAGTTCCGCAGATCACAGCCATTGCTGAAGCTTCGCGCGCTACCAAAGATGCGGGCATTCCCATCATCGCCGATGGCGGCATCAAATATTCCGGCGACATCACCAAGGCACTGGCTGCGGGAGCAAGCGCCGTCATGATCGGGTCTTTATTCGCCGGCACTGACGAAAGCCCCGGCGAGTTAATCCTGTATCAAGGCCGCTCTTTTAAGTCGTATCGCGGCATGGGATCGATCGGCGCCATGGCGCAAGGCTCCGCTGAAAGATATTTTCAGAGCACGGAAGGCGATTCTTCCGCCGCTGTCTCCGACAATAACGGCGAATCCAATCGGCTCGGCAAACTTGTTCCCGAGGGCATTGAAGGCCGCGTCCCTTACCGCGGGTCGGTTGCGATGATCGTTCACCAGATGGTGGGCGGATTGAAATCCGGCATGGGCTATTGCGGTTGTGCAACTATCGCAGAGCTTTTGCAAAAAACTCGCTTCGTGCGCATCAGCGGCGCGGGATTGCGCGAAAGCCACGTTCACGACGTAATGATCACCCGCGAGGCTCCCAACTATGCCATCGAGTAGCCCGCGATTTTGAACTCCGACCGTAACAATCTTATTAAAGCGTGGATCGCAGCGATCCTGTGGCTGATCGTTATTGCCATTGAATCGAGCGCGCTGCTCTCCGCAAACAATACCAGCCGCATTCTGTATCCTCTGCTGCATTTTCTTTTTGGCATGGACTGGGAGCACTTTCATGTGTGGCACTTTTACATTCGCAAGGGAGGCCACGTAGTCGGGTATGCGATCTTGAGCATCTTGCTGTTTCGCGCGTGGCGAGCGACCTTGCCCGCCATGAGCAATGCGAATTGGGCGCCGCGCTGGGTGGCCATAGCAATCGTTGGAACTGCATTCGTCGCCAGCCTCGACGAATGGCACCAGAGTTTCATTCCATCACGCACCGGGCGCTGGCAGGATGTGGTTCTCGATACATGCGCGGGAATTGCGGCTCAGGTACTTTTATTTTTCTGGCTGCGGCGCATAAGTACTGGCCGGGCTTCGAGTCGAGCTTTTCAAAGACAATAAAGAAATAAGGTTCGGGATCTAGGTCCCACTGGGTGCTGTCCTGCCTCGACTCGCAAACTGCAGTAGAACTGCCGCTGCCAGGGCTAGTCCGGCCGAAAAATAAAACGGAACGCCGGCACCGTAAAGCTTCCACAGTTCGCCGGTGATCAAGCTCGCGGCAAGAGTCGCGACGCTGGTCACGAAAAAATAAATTCCCAGAGCGCGGCCGCGCACCTGCTCGCCGGCATTTTCCACTACCAGCGCCTTCAGCACGGGCTGCGTAAGGGCGTTGTAGAAGCCGTAGATCGCCATCGCAACCCAAATAGACAACGTCGACGGTGCGCGCCCGAAAACAAAATACACGCCGGCGAAAATCACATAGCCGACGGAGGCGACCAGCCTCCGTGAGACATGGTCGCTAAACCAGCCCGCAGGCCAGGAAGCGAGCGTGTAAGTGATATTGAAGACGAGTCCTAACAAAGGCGCGAGAGCCACACGAATGCCCACATTCTGCGCCCGCAAAACCAGAAACATGTCACTCGAATTGCCCAGAGAAAAAAGAGTCACCGCGGCGAGGACGAGATAAAAGGACGGGGGCAGTTGAATCCGATCATTGAAGGACAGGGTAGGCCGCGGCTTTATATTCTTCGCTGTGGTGAGATCCGTCCCCGGCTGTGCGGCGGGAGCATGGCGATCCTCGCGAATGCCTGCCCACGCCACCAGCACGCACAGCGCTCCAGGAATTGCCGCTGCCCAGAACACGCTACGGATTCCGAAGTGCGCCAGCAAGATCAGCGCCGCCAGCGGCCCAGCAATAGCACCCGCAGAGTCCATCGATTGAATCAAGCCATACGCCGATCCCAGCCGATTCTTGGACACGGATTCGGCGACCATAACATCGCGCGGCGCGCTGCGAATTCCTTTGGAGAGGCGGTCGGTAAATCGAATGAGCAGAATTTGCGGCCACGCCCCGACGAGCGCCAGCAGCGGCTTGACGGTGTTTCCGACAAAGTATCCCGCGACCACGACCGGCTTGCGGCGTGCGATGCGGTCGGTGAAGTATCCGGAAAAAAGTTGCGCGAATGAGGCTACACTTTCGGCGATGCCTTCGATGATGCCCAGCTGCGCCGGACCAGCGCCCAGCGTCGCCAGAAATGCCGGAAGTACCCAGTACGCCATTTCGGTGGCAATATCGTTTAGTAAAGCTGTGATACCGAAGGCGTAGATGTTGCGGGCAGCGGATGGTTCACGCTCAGGAGGCGCTTCGGACATTCGTTATTTTTACCACGGAGACACGGAGCCACGGAGGACGACGCGGAGGGATTAGATTAGTCGGGCAATCGACTCAGCCCTGTGGCTAACGCGACCAGTCCCGCAATCAAACAAATCCAGATAAGGTAGGCTGGCCCGCCTCAAGATATAGATATGTAACGGGCATTGTCCCTATCATCGACCATCTTGTAAAAAAGCCAGGCAATTTGTATCCACACTCTACCAGTCTCCGAAGAACAACGAATGACTGCCAGCCGGACACGCCAATCAGCAGAAGTCCAAGGACGGTGAGAGGGTCGTGTTCCAAAAATCCGACGATGGTCCTGAGCTCGATCATAGGTTTGAAGGCAGATGACCGAAGACGAACGAACAACGACGTTCCTCAGTACATCGCGTCGTACTTCGTCACCACCCACTGCCCATCTTTGTTTTCGGTAGTAACGGTGAAGAGCTCGGTGTAGGTGCCGGGTTTGCCGCCGCCATATTCGCGCTTGCCGCGGTAGTGGAGGATGGTCAAAGGCGGTGCAGTCTCCCATTCTGCTAACTCCCAGGAAAGCAGTGGATGCTGCGCTTCGGAGTCGCAGATGAAGTGTGCATATTTTTTGCGGTAGTCGTGCTCCCATTCGGAAAGAAGTTGGTCGCAGTGGCCGTCGCGCAGTTCGTGCAGAAATTTGTTCGAGCTGTGTTCGATGGTGCGATCGCGCAGCGGGTTCATGCGGATACTCACAGGCAAACCGGTAAGAGGATCGTGATCCTCGGAGCGCGCAAGGACTGGTCCCTGATTGCTCAGCCACCAGATATAGCCGAGGAATCCAAATACCAGCAATGCAGCGGTACCCACCGCGATACCGATCTGTGTGCGAGTGAATCCCATCCTGACCGGAGTGTATCGGATTGACAGTTTCGGACAAGATTACCGCCGGGGAGCGCGGGAGGACATGTACGAGTGGGGAACTCGGTGGCGCTGCGAAAAAGCAGGTTCAATGTTTGATTCTTCAGGACAAAAGAAAGGCACGGCTTGCGCCGTGCCTCGTGTTTATTGAAGGTGCGATTCAAATCGCAGCGCTAAAGCGCTGCGCCACCAAAAATCTACTTTTTGTCTTCTTCGTGGTCTTTTGTCGGTTCCACCCCGCCATCGTGCTGGGCCTGCGCTTCGGCATCTTCCATGGCCTTTCTGGTTTCGGCCGCCTTCTTGGCGCGGCCTTCGGCGCGTTTTTCGCGCTTCTCGTCCAGCACTTTTTCGCTGCCCAGGAGTTCGAGGAAAGCTTTGTCGGCGCCATCGCCCTTGTTCCATCCGGTGCGGATGATGCGCGTGTATCCGCCATTGCGGTCGCCGAAACGCGGGCCGACCGTGTCGAACAGTTTGACCACGGCATCGCTGGTCATGAGGTAGGAGGTGGCCAGACGCCGCGCCGCAAGATCGCCACGCTTGCCAAGCGTAATCATCTTTTCGACGATGGGCTTCGCAGCCTTCGCCTTCGGAATGGTGGTCTCGACGCGTTCTTCGACGATCACCGATGTGACCAGGTTGCGCAGCAGCGAGCGCCGGTGCGATGTGTTCCGTCCGAGTTTGTAACCTGCAACTTTATGGCGCATGTGAAACCTCAATGGTCAGTGGCCAGTGGTCAGCGGCCAGTATTCAGTCTCGTATATAGTCGGCGGCTAGTGTCTTGTTTTTTCTGACCACTGCCAACCAGCCACCGACCATTATTTTTTATAGTCCGTCGTCCGGGCCATAGGCCGAAGCCGGCAGAACCAGGTTCGAAGTCGGTCCGGGAACGGCGTTGCCATGCTCGTCAATCTTCATGCCCAGGCTCAGACCCATCGTGGAGAGAATCTCCTTGATCTCGTTCAGCGACTTGCGTCCGAAGTTTTTGGTCTTGAGCATTTCGGACTCAGTCTTCTGCACCAGTTCGCCGATGGTCTGAATATTCGCGTTCTTCAGGCAGTTGTAGCTGCGCACGGAAAGCTCGAGCTCCTCGACGGAACGATTCAGGTTCTCGTTGTGAATCTCGGGCTTGCGATCGTCCGAAGACGACGTGCCGGTTTCGATTTCTTCTTCGAAGTTGATGAAGATGTTCATGTGATCTTTCATCAGCTTCGCCGAGAGGCCAATGGCATCGGCGGGAGTAATCGAGCCGTTGGTCCAAACTTCGAGCGTGAGCTTGTCGTAGTCGGTAATCTGGCCGAGACGAGCGGCTTCGACCGTGTAGTTGCACTTGCGCACCGGCGAGTGGACGGAATCGATCGGGATAAAGCCGATGCCGAGATCCTCGTCGAAGTTCTTGTCGGCAGAGGTGTAGCCACGGCCACGCTTGAGGCGCATTTCCATATCGAGCTTGCCGCCTTCGCTGACCGTGGCGATGTAAACGTCCTTGTCGAGGACTTCCACGTCGCCGTCGGCTTCGATCATGCCGCTGGTGACCACGCCGGGTTGATCGGCGCGCAAGTAAATCGCCTTGGGCGCATCGCCCGCGAGTTTGAACGGAATCTGCTTCAAGTTAAGGATGATGTCGGTCGCGTCTTCCACGACGCCGGGGATCGATTGGAATTCATGTAGCACGCCTTCCATCTTGACCGCGGTGACCGCAGCGCCTTCGATCGAGCTCAACAGCACGCGCCGCAGGGCGTTGCCCACGGTGGTGCCGAAGCCGCGCTCAAAAGGCTGTGCCCAGAAAATTCCGTACTTATCGGTGAGGGTGGAAGTATCGACTGCGAGACGTTTCGGTTTTTGAAAACCCTTCCAAAGCATTCGTTTCTCCTTCGGCCGTTTGGCTCAATTCCGGCTCGCTGAGTGGTCCTACTCAGGTCTGCGCCGGAAAAGGCTGATCTGGCTCGAAATGTTTAATGGACCTAAAGTTTTCATTAGCACGAGATCCTTCGCTTCGGCTGAAGAACGCCTCCGCTCAGGATGACGCCGTTTACTTACTGTAAAGTTCAACGATCAACTGCTCGTTCACCGGCAGCTGAATATCTTCGCGCTTGGGCAAGGAGAGAACTCGCGCTGTGTAGGCATCGCGATTCACTTCCAGCCAGTTGGGCAGCGTGCCGTGGCTGGCGAATTCCTTGGCCAGTTCGAGCACGGTGAGTTTCTTGCTATTCTCGCGGATTGCGATTTCCTCGCCCGCACTCACTGCGTAGGAAGGAATGTTGACCTTGCGATTGTTCACCGCGACATGTCCGTGACGCACCAACTGCCGCGCCTGACGCCGCGATTGCGCAAAACCGAGGCGGAAGACAACATTATCCAATCGGCGCTCTAGCTGTTGCAAAAGCAACTCGCCGGTTACGCCCTGGGCGCGCGCGGCCTTTTCGAAGTAATTGCGGAATTGGCCTTCCAGCGTGAAGTAGATGCGTTTCGCTTTCTGCTTCTCGCGCAACTGCAGGCCGTAGCCAACAATCTTGGCTTTGCGGTCCTTGCCATGTTGTCCGGGAGCGAAGTTGCGCTTTTCGATGGGGCACTTATCGCTAAAACACTTTGCGCCTTTGAGGAACAGCTTCATGCCCTCGCGGCGGCATAGACGGCAAACTGCATCGGTATAACGGGCCAAGTTTATTCTCCTTTTAGATGACCGGTTTACGGGTTTGGCTTCACCCTTCGTCCCGGACAAAATCAGCTTTTAGCTTTTAGCTCTTAGCCGCTGGCTAACCCGATTTGGCATGGGTCAGAAGCGCGGAGCCGGAAGCTGTTTTCGCTACACTCTGCGGCGCTTCGGCGGACGACATCCGTTGTGCGGAATCGGAGTAACGTCGCGAATCGAACGCACTTCGATGCCGGACGACGCCAGAGCGCGCACCGCCGACTCGCGGCCGGAACCAGGGCCGCTCACGCGAACATCCACGCTACGCACACCGTGATCCCGCGCCATATTGGCGGCATTCGAAGCCGCCTGCTGCGCCGCGAACGGAGTGCCTTTACGCGATCCACGGAAGCCCAGCGATCCCGAACTCTTCCACGACAGCGTGTTGCCGTTCATGTCGGTGATCGTGACGATGGTGTTGTTAAAAGACGCCTGCACATAGCACAGTCCGTGTGGAACGTGCTTGCGCTCCTTTTTCTTGAACGTCTTCTTCTTGCCCTTTTTATCTGTTGCGGCTGCGCCGCCCGCTGCTGCTGGTTTTGCCATAATTGGTATCCAGTGGTCAGTGGCAAGTGGTCAGTTCGTCAGAGCCTCGCTGGCACTGAGTGCTGAGCACTGAACACTGCTCTTAAGTTTTCGACGTCGCTTTCTTCTTGGTCGATACTGTTCCCTTACGCGGTCCCTTGCGGGTGCGCGCGTTGGTATGGGTGCGCTGTCCGCGGACCGGCAGGTTGCGGCGGTGACGGAATCCGCGATAGGAGCCGATTTCGATGAGACGCTTGATGTTCATCGAAACTTCCTTGCGCAGATCCCCTTCCACCATGCCCTGTTGTTCGATCACGGTGCGGATGCGGTTGACTTCTTCTTCACTCAAATCCTGCACCTTCTTCATAGGGTCAACCTTGGCCTCATCAAGAATGGTGCCGGCGCGGGGATGCCCGATGCCGTAGATGTAAGTCAGCGCTATGTTGATGTGCTTCTGGCGCGGTAAGTCAACGCCTGCGATACGTGCCATAGTTGGTCCTTCACTCCGGCGCTGGGCTCAGCTATCCCTGGCGCTGTTTATGTTTCGTGTTGACGCAGATCACCCGCACCACACCCTTGCGGTGGATGACCTTGCACTTGTCACAAATTTTCTTTACCGATGCTCGTACTTTCATAAATGCAGTTTCCAGTTGCCGGTGGCCAGTAAAAAGCCCTCAAAATCGGCGCTTCATTTATAACGATAAACAATGCGGCCGCGATTCAAGTCGTAGGGCGATAGTTCCACCGCGACTTTATCTCCGGGCAGAATACGAATGAAATTCTTACGCATCTTGCCCGAGACGTGCGCCAGCACTTGGTGCTTGTTCTCCAGTTCCACCTTGAACATGGCATTGGGCAGCGGTTCCAAAACCACCGCCATCACTTCAATCGCGTCTTCTTTACTCATGTACCCCTTAAAATCGCTCTAGCCTCGGGCTAAGAGCTTCATTTCGTCAAAATTACCGGACCGTCTTTCGTCACCGCTACGCAGTGCTCGAAGTGCGCGCTGAAACTGCCATCTGCCGTGACGGCGGTCCACTTATCTCCCAGCACGCGCGTTTCCGGCTTGCCAAAATTCACCATCGGCTCGATGGCGATAACCATGCCTTCGCGCAACTTTGCGCCGTGCCCGCGCGCTCCATAATTCGGCACCTGCGGTTCCTCGTGCAAGTGGGTTCCAATCCCATGCCCCACAAATTCACGAACCACGCTGAATCCGGCAGCCTCCACATGCTCCTGCACTGCCGCACCCACATCGCCTACGGAGTTGCCAATGCGAGCCTGCTCGATGCCGCGGTACAACGATTCTTCAGTCACTTTCAATAACTTCTGCAATTCCGGCTTCACCGTGTCGCTGACCGGAACCGTGATCGCCGCATCGCCGTAGTAGCCATCCAGCACAACGCCACAATCAATCGAAACAATATCGCCTTCTTTGAGCTCCCGTTTTTCCGACGGGATGCCATGCACAATCTCCTCATTCACTGACGTGCACAACACGCAAGGGTAATCGTAATATCCCTTGAACGCCGGCTTAGCGCCCAACTCCTCGATCTTCTTCTCTGCCGCGCGCTCCAGATCCATGGTCGTGAGACCGGGTTTCACAATCGAGCGGACGTGGTCGAGAACCTGGCGCACGATGCGGCCGCTTTGCCGCATCCGTTCAATTTCCGCCGCAGATTTACAAACGATCGCCATGCTTAAGCGCTAACATCCTCAATAATCCGGAAAATCTCCGCCGTGACTTCGTCGACCGACCGGTCGCCATTCACCGTGTTCAACCTGCCCGTGCGCTGGTAATAATCCGCTACTGGGGTAGTCAGCTCCTGGTAAGCCGCCAGCCGCGGCCCAATCACTTCGAGCCGGTCGTCGTTGCGGGTCACCAACTTCGACCCGTCAATGTCGCAAACTTCGTAGACGTGGGCCCGCTGGGAGTGGACGTTATAGATCCGTCCACAGGTGGGACAAGAACGCCGTCCAGTAATCCGGAGCAACAACTGATTATAATCTACGTCAAGCCGGATCACAATTGGCCAGGCCCGAGTAGGGCGCGAGTTGTCAAAGAGCTTATCGTCGAGCAACGCATCCAGCCAACCGGCCTGGGCCGCAGTTCGGGGAAATCCGTCGAGAATATAGCCGCGCTTGCAATCCGGCTCACTCAGCCTCTTCCGGACCATCTCACAAACCAGATCGTCGGAAACCAGTTCGCCTCGCGCCATCACAGCCCGCGCCGCCTGCCCAAGTTCCGTACCCTGGGCCACGTTGTACCGCAGAATATCTCCCGTGGAAACCTGCGGCATAAGGTAGTGTTCCATGATGCGCTTGGCCTGAGTACCTTTACCGGCGCCCGGCGGACCAAGCAATACCACCGGACCGAGATCGCGTGAGGTTTCCTGCGCCATCGAGTTGGCCAAAGCCTCCCGAACAGTTTTCTCAGCGGCCTTCCCAATGCCGTCCAAGTGCAGCAACCCCGAAACAAATTCGACTGCTAATCCTTACGACCAGTTACGGCGGCCGCGAATGCGCCCGCTGCGCGGCGTGAATCCATCGTAGTGACGCATGATCAACTGCGCCTCAATCTGTGTAACCGTATCCATCGCCACGCCCACGACAATCAGCAGCGACGTTCCGCCAAAATAGAAATTCACTCCCAAACCGTTTGTCACCCACACTGGAAGTCGCTCGAATACTGACCCTCCCAGCCAGATGGGGAGGTGGTTCAGGTGAACACCGGCAATCATCCATTCCGGAATAAACGAGATGATGATCAGGTAGAGGCCGCCGACCAGCGTGATGCGAGTGAGAACTTCGTTGATGTAATCCGCAGTACGCTTGCCCGGACGAATACCCGGAATGAAGCCGCCATACTTTCGCATGTTATCGGCAACTTCGCTGGGATTGAAAACAATCGAAACGTAAAAGTACGCAAAGAAAATAATGCCAACGGCATACAACACGGTATAGAGCGGCTCGCCCCATCCCAGTGCCCGCATCAGATCGCCGATGTAGCGGCTGTTGCGCAGGCCATAACCGACCGTTTGCGGTAACGTAAGAATCGAAGATGCGAAGATGACGGGCATGACCCCGCCCGCGTTCACGCGCAAGGGAAGGTGCGTGGACTGTCCACCCATCACCTTTCTTCCGACGACGCGCTTGGCGTACTGCACTGGAAGCCGCCGTTCGCAGCGTTCTACGTAAACAATGAACGCTACCACCGCGATCATGAAGACCACCAGGCCCACCATCAATACTGGGGTAATCGCTCCCCAGGTGCCGTTCCTGGCCTTCTCAAAAAGATCCTGAACGCCACGCGGGAGTCCAACGACGATACCGGCAAAAATCAGCAACGACATGCCGTTGCCGATGCCGCGCTCGGTAATCTGCTCGCCGAGCCACATGACAAATGTGCTGCCTCCGGTCAGCGTCAACATGGTCATCAGGATGAAGCCGGCTCCGGGATGCAACACAAAATCGCCGCCCTTTTCCAGCCCGATGGCGATACCGAACGATTGCACTGCGCTTAGGATTACCGTTATATAGCGCGTCCACTGGGTAATTTTCTTGCGCCCCAGTTCGCCTTCTTTTTGCAGCTTGGCTAACGGCTCATACACTACCGTCAGAAGCTGGAGGATGATCGATGCCGTGATGTACGGCATGATTCCAAGGGCAAACAGGGTGAGACGGCGAAGATTGCCACCGGAAAACAGATCGACGAATCCCAGAAGAGATCCTGCGTTCTGATTGAAATATTGTTCCAGCTTGAGGAAGTTCACACCCGGCGTGGGGAGATGCCCGCCCAGCCGGTAGATCGCGAGCATGGCCAGCGTAAACAGCACCCGCTTGCGCAGGTCGGGGATACGGAAGATATTCGCCAGCTTTTCAAACATTACTGCAAGACCTCAATCTTGCCGCCTGCCTTGGTGATTTTTTCTTCTGCCGTTTTCGAGAACTTGTGCGCATGCACCGTGATCGCAACCGTGATCTCGCCGTCGCCCAGAATTTTAACCGGGTGCTTGGCTTTAATCACTCCAGCTTTGCGCAGAACGTCGGGAGTGATCGGCGAACCGAGCAACTCCTCGCCCAAGGCAACCAGGCGCTCCAAGCTAACGATGTTGAATTCCTTGCGGAAGATGTTGGTGAAGCCGCGCTTGGGCATGCGGCGGTGCAGCGGCATCTGGCCGCCTTCAAAGCCGCGGATCAGGCGCATACCGGTACGCGACCGCTGGCCTTTGTGCCCACGGGTGGAAGTTTTGCCCATGCCGGAGCCCATACCGCGCCCCACTCGCTTGCGCTTTTCCGATGCCTTCTTCGGTGCTCGAATATTGGATAAATTCATAAATAAGTTTCAGCTTAAGCTCTCAATTCTCAGCCAATGCGTTTCCACAATGGATGAAAGCAGATCGCGTTACTTCAAAATCTCAACCAGATGCGGCACTTTCGCCACCATACCGCGAATTGCCAGGTTATCGGGACGTTCGATCACCTGATTCAGGCGAGTAAAACCCAGTCCCTTGACCACAAGCTTCTGCTTTACCGGCGCGCAAATGGCGGAAACCACCCATTTCAAATGGATCTTTCCGGCGGCGGCTTTCGGTTTCTTCGTTGTCATCGTTACCTCAATGGCCAGCGATCCATAATCGAATGATCGGCGATCAGTAGCCCGTCAAATTTCGTTTCCCAGAAACTGGTCACTGGACACTAGCCACTGACCATTGCTTCTAAATCTCCTGCAACGACTTGCCGCGCATCGCCGCAACACTCTCGCGGCTTTTTAAGGCTCTGAGCGCGGCAAAAGTCGCCTTGATCACATTGTGTGGATTGGTGGTGCCAATCGACTTGGTCAGCACATTCTGAATTCCCACTGAAGTCATCACCGCGCGCACCGCGCCTCCGGCAATTACTCCCGTGCCTTCCGGAGCCGGCTTCAATAATACTTTGCCCGCGCCATAGCGTCCCAGCGAAAGGTGCGGAATGCTGGTCTGCGTCAAGTTAACCTTGATCAGATTTTTCTTGGCCGATTCAATCGCCTTGCGAATTGCCTGCGGAACTTCCTTGGCCTTGCCTGCGCCGTGTCCCACCACCGCCGCCGATGGATCGCCCACCACCACCAGCGCCGCGAACGAAAGATTCTTGCCGCCCTTCACCACTTTGGTGACGCGGTTGATGGCCACAACCTGGTCTTTCAACTGAAACGAATTCGCATCGAGCTTCTTGATAACAGTTGGCATTCTTTTCCTGGCTTCTAGCTCCTGGCTTCTGGCTTCTAGCCACCCAGTGATGGGCTAGCTAGTAGCTAGCAGCTAGCAGCTGGTTTTCAAAATTGCAATCCCGCTTCTCGGGCCGCATCCGCGAGCGCCTTAACACGCCCGTGATAAATGTAGCCTCCGCGGTCAAATACAACCTTGGTTACACCCTTGGCCTTGGCGCGCTCGGCAATCGCCTTGCCCACATTCTTCGCCGCCGCCAGGTTGCCGCCGGTACGCCGGTTTTCTTTTTTGCCCTCGGCTGAACTCGCCGAGACCAGCGTGTTGCCGTGCAGGTCATCGATCACCTGCACGTAAATGTGATTCAACGAACGGTAGACATTCAACCGCGGACGAACCGCCGTCCCCTGCATCTTCTTGCGGATGCGGTCGTGTACGTGTCCCCGCTTCTGGTTCTTCGAAATTCTAGTCAGCATCTTGGCCTATCCTTCTGCGATCTCTCGCTCTACAAGAGATCCTTCGCTTCGCTCACGATGATCGCGACGGGCTCAGACGCCCGTCAAATGCGATCACTTCGCTCCGGTCTTTCCGACCTTCTTCTTCAGTCTCTCGCCAGCATAACGGACACCCTTGTTCTTGTAAGGATCGGGTGGACGCAGCGACCGCATTTCAGCCGCAACCTGTCCCACCTGCTGGCGGTCGATTCCAGTCAGCGCAATCTTCGTCTGCTTGGGGTCGACGCTCGCCTCGACGCCGGTTGGCAGGGGATATTCGATGGGATGCGAATAACCGAGGCTGAACACGACCATCCCTTTCCCCTTCATCTCGGCGCGATAGCCAATGCCGACAATCTCCAGATCGCGCGTCCAGCCCTTAGTGACACCTTCCACCGCGTTGTTCACTAGAGCCCGCGCGAGTCCGTGCACGGCGGCCTGCGAATCGTTCTCGCGCACCGCTAAGAGCTGCCCGTCCTTCTGCTCAACCTTGATGCCGGCAGGCAGAGCCGTATCCAGCTTGCCTTTGGGACCCTGCACCAGCACCGTATTGCCTTCCACTTTGACCGTCACCCCCTTGGGGATCGGGATCGGCTTTTTTCCAATTCTTGACATAAGCTTTCAGCTCTCAGCCTTCAGCTCTCAGCTTCGTTCGCGGCGCCTTTAATTAAGGCAGACGGCTGAAAGCTCTTTTCTACCAAATCTCGCACAGAAGCTCGCCGCCCACACCCTCTTTACGGGCCTGGCGTCCGGTCATCACTCCCCGCGGCGTCGTCAGGATGTTAATCCCCATGCCACCCAGCACGCGCGGAATCTCGCTGCGCCTCACGTAGACGCGGCAACCGGGACGGGACACGCGTTCCGCCTTCGAGATTGCGGCTTCATTATGCGCGCCGTATTTCAGATAAATCCGGATGACCTTGTGGCCTTCTTCTTCCGTGGCCTTGAAGTTCGAAACGTAGCCCTCTTCCTTCAAAATGCGGGCGATTTCCAGCTTCAGCCGCGAGGCCGGAATATCCACTTTCTGGTGCCGCGCCTGAAGCGCATTGCGCACCCTCGTCAGCATATCTGCGACCGGATCGGTCAACCTCATCGTTTGCTTCTCCTCTTGCCACCCGTTCGCTCCGCACCTCGCGGAGAACCTGCGGCGGCTTGCCTGCCACTTAACTAATTACGTTCTGCTCAGAATCAGCCCGCTACCAGGACGACTTCGAGACGCCCGGAATCTCCCCGCGCAGCGCCAGCCCGCGGAAACACAGGCGGCATAGCCCAAACTTGCGCAGGTACGCCCGCGGACGTCCGCAAATCTTGCAGCGGTTGTGCCGGCGCGTGGAAAACTTCGGAGTCTTCTCTTTCTTGTCGCGCGCCAGCTCGAACTTCTTTTCGATCTTCGCGTCTTTCACTCGTTTTGCTGTAGTCATGAAATCCTTAACGAATCTTGTTATCGAGCCTTGAAATTTGAAAACCGAAACTTGAAACCCTTACTGCTACTGTGCCCGGAACGGCATGCCCAAGTGCTTCAAAAGCGACCGCGCCTGATTGTCATTCGCGGCCGTGGTCACGATGGTGACGTTCATGCCCTTCATCTTGTCAACCTTTTCGTAGGAAATCTCCGGAAAGATCAATTGATCGTGCAAGCCGATGGTGTAATTGCCGCGGCCGTCGAACGACTTGGTGGAGACTCCCTTAAAGTCGCGCACGCGTGGCAGAACAATATTCACCAGCCGGTCGAGAAACTCGTACATGCGGTCGCCGCGCAGGGTCACCATGGTCCCAATGGCCTGTCCTTCGCGCACTTTGAAAGCGGCAATCGACTTCTTGGCTTTGGTGACGATCGGCTTCTGGCCGGTGATCTGGCCGAGCTCATTCACCGCGGGATCGAGAATCTTCGAGTTCTGCGTAGCCTCGCCCATACCCATATTGACCACAATTTTATTCAGCCGCGGAACCGCCATCGCATTCTTCAGTTCCAGCTCTTTCAAGAGGGCGGGGGCAACTTCCTTCTCGAACTTCGCGCGCAGACGCGGTCGCTCCTTGGCGCTGTGGTGCGCCTGCGCTGGCTTCGCCTGCTCCTGCCCTGAATCTTTCGAACCCCTTTTTTCTCGTTCTTTTGCCATCGTCGATTTCAACTTCCTCTCACGGTTTCGGATTGGTTACCGGTTCGTGAGATTGATCTTTTGATTCGCTACTTACGATTCGCTATTTATCTAAAGTCGTTCCGCACTTCTTGCACACCCGTACCTTGCGGTCGCCGCGCACTTCATGTCCAATACGCACCGGGCCACAGGTGGGGCAAACCAGTTGCACGTTGGAAAGCGCGATCCTGCTCTCCTGCTCGGCAATGCCTCCTGCTATATTGCGCTGCGGGTTGGGCCGCACGTGCTTTTTCACCATCATGACGTGCTCAACCAGAAGCTTGTTGTCGTTAGGAAACACGCGCAGCACGCGCCCTTCCTTGCCCTTATCCCGCCCCGTGATGACCTTCACGTTGTCGTTGCGGCGGATATCCACTTGTTTTCGTACTGTGCTTGCGGTTCTCATTCTTTGCTTCTCACTTTGTTTCTCAATTCCCGTTCATTTTTCTCGGCACTAGATAGATCGGCACCCGCTACTCGGTACTAAATTACTTCCGGCGCCAGCGAAACGATCTTCAAAAATTTCTTCTCGCGCAACTCTCGCGCCACCGGGCCGAAGACGCGCGTTCCCACCGGTTCCCCCGCATCGTTGATCAGCACCGCCGCATTCTGATCGAAGCGGATGTAGGTGCCGTCGCGCCGCCGGTGTTCTTTGCGGGTACGGACAATCACCGCCTTCACCACGCTTCCCTTTTTCGCCTGGCCCTCGGGAGCCGCCTCCTTCACGGCTGCCGTGATTATGTCGCCCAAGCCGGCATTCAGTCCCGTCGAACCGCCGAGCGGCAGAATCATCTGCAGCTTGCGGGCGCCGGAGTTGTCGGCGACCTCCAGCATGCTTCTCATCATCACAGCCATGGCTTCAATCTCCCTAATCCGCCGATGCGCTACTTGGTTTCCGGCTCGATCACAATTTCCGGCACCAGCGCCGTCTTGCGCACAATGTCCTTCAGCTTCCAGCGCTTCAACTTCGAGAGCGGACGCGTCTCCTCGATCCGCACCACGTCGCCCATGTGCGCTTCGTTCTTCTCGTCATGCGCGTAGAACTTCTTGTTGCGCGCCACCACGCGGCCATAGAAGGGATGGGCTTTCTTACGCGTCACCTTGACGACAATCGTCTTCTGCATGCGGTTGGCGACCACTTCTCCCACGACTTCCTTGCGCCGCCCCTGCACGCGTTCAGTTTCGGGTGTAGCTTTCCCGGTTGCGGTTTCCGCCATTATCTTTTCTCCGTGACCGCTGCGCGTCCGCGCTCACCCTGGATCGTCTTGACCCGCGCAATATCTTTACGCAGTCCGCGAATTTTTTTCAGGCTCTCGTTCTGGCCCATGTTCAACTGAAACTTCAGCTTGAACAACTGGTCCGCAAGATCCCGCCCCTGGTGCTGCAGCTCTTCGTCGGTTAAGTTTCGAATTTTGTCGGATTTCATAAAATCAGTTTTCAGTTTCTATTTCCGGCTTTCAAATTCTAGTGCGCCGTCTCGCGCTTAACCAAAGTCGTGCGTAACGGCAGCTTGTGCGACGCCAGTCGCATGGCCTCGGTTGCGTCCGCAAGCGCGACGCCTTCCATCTCAAACAAAATCTTTCCCGGTCGCACGACGGCAACCCAGTGATCGGGAGCTCCCTTGCCTTTACCCATACGGGTTTCAGCCGGCTTCTTGGTCACAGGTTTGTCGGGAAAAACCCGGATCCAGATTTTCCCGCCGCGCTTCACGAAGCGAGTCATGGCCACGCGGCTGGCTTCAATCTGACGATCGGTAATCCATCCCGGCTCGAGCACTTTCAAGCCGAAGTCACCGAATGCCAGCGTGCTTCCGCGCCAGGCCTTGCCCGTCATCCGACCGCGCTGCTGCTTGCGGTACTTCACTTTCTTTGGCATCAACATAAATTAGCTCTCAGCTTTCAGTGCTCAGCCAAATCGTCGTTCGCTTAAAACGCTCCCACTCCGGTTTGCTGTTCCTTCTTCTTGGTGGGAAGAATTTCGCCTTTGTACACCCAGCACTTTACGCCGATTACGCCGTAAGTCGTCCTGGCTTCCGAGAAGCCGTATTCGATATCGGCGCGCAGCGTGTGCAACGGCAAGCGTCCTTGCAGGTACCACTCGGAACGCGCGATTTCGTTGCCATTCAACCTTCCGCTCACACGGACCTTGATACCTTTGCAGCCGAAGCGCAGCGCCGAATCCACCGCCTTGCGCATCGCCCGGCGGAAGCCTACGCGCTTTTCTAGTTGCAGCGCAATCGCCTCAGAAACCAGCTGAGCGTCGAGTTCCGGCTTGTGCACTTCCTGAATATCGACAAACATTTCTCGTGAAGTCCGCTTCTGCAGGTCGGCCTTCAGCTTGTCGATTTCCGCGCCCTTGCGTCCGATGATAATTCCGGGACGAGCCGTCTTGATAATGATGCGCAGTTTGTTGCCCGGCCGCTCGATCTCAATCGAGCTCACGCCCGCCGACTTAAGCTTCTCCTTCAGTTCGTTCTTCAGCTTGACGTCTTCGAGCAACAGCTTGTCATAGTCCCGCTCCACAAACCAGCGCGACTTCCAGGGCTTGGTGTAGCCGAGGCGAAAACCATAAGGATGGACTTTTTGTCCCATTGCTTCTCCTAAATCAAACCCGAAACACTATAAAAACTTTTTCATTCCGAACTCGCGCAAAGCGCAGTGAAGAATCTGCTGTGCGCTTATTTAGCAGCCGCTTTCTTCTTTGCCGTCTTTCCCGCCGCCTTCTTCTTCGCTGCCGGAGTGCGCCGTTTCGCCGGAGCCCCTGCGGAGGCCGCTCGCGGCTGCGCCGAACTGTGAGCCGCGCCATTTCCGCGCTCCGCCAAAATCAGTGTGATATGCGAAATGCGCCGCTGGTAGCGGAATGCACGCCCTTGCGGCGCCGGACGAATGCGCTTCATGCGCGGACCGTCGTTCGCGATGGCGCTCTTCACATACAAATTGTCCAGCTCGACATCCAATTTTTTTTCCGCGCTTAAAAAGTTCGCGTTATCAAGCGCCGACTGCAGCAGCTTCCCTACGTGCGCGGCCACCCGCTTCTTGGTAAACAACAGCGTATTCCGCGCCTCTTCCACCTTGCGCCCCTTGATCAGTTCCAGCACCAGGCGCGCTTTCTGCGGCGAGACTCGCAAGTAACGCATTTCGGCTCGAAATTCCATTCGCGTCTCCCTTTATGCCTTCGGCGCCGCTGGCGCCGGAGCGCTAGCCCCCGGACCACCCGGAATACCTGCCGGTTTTGCCGCTACTTCCGTCGCCGCCCGCATGGAGTGGCCTTTGAAGTTGCGCGTAAAGCTGAACTCGCCCAGTTTGTGCCCGACCATGTTCTCGGTGACGTATACCGGAATAAATTTCTTGCCGTTATGCACCGCGATAGTGTGACCCACCATCTCCGGAACCACGGTGGACCTCCGTGACCAGGTCCGCAAAACTTTTTTCTCGTTGCGTGAATTCATGCCTTCGACCCGCGACATCAGGAAAGCATCCACGAACGCGCCTTTTTTTGTTGAACGTGCCATAAAGTCAGCTTCTAGCTGTTAGCTCCTAAGCTTTTAGCTTTAACCTAAACCCTTTTGCAAACGACCAACGGCTACTTGCTGCGCCGGTTCACAATAAACTTATCGGTGCGCTTGTTATTGCGCGTCTTGTAGCCGCGAGTCGGCTGACCCCACGGCGTTACCGGATGCCTGCCGCCAGAGGTCTTGCCTTCACCGCCGCCGTGCGGATGGTCGACTGGATTCATCGAAACGCCGCGGTTGTGCGGACGCTTTCCCAGCCAGCGCGAACGTCCCGCCTTGCCGATGGTGACGTTTTCGTGATCCAAATTACCTACCTGGCCAATCGTCGCCATGCAGTCCTGGGAAACTTTGCGGGTTTCGCCTGAAGGCAGCTTGACCAGCGCGTATTCCGCTTCTTTCGCGATCAATTGCGCCGCCCCGCCAGCGGAGCGCACCATCTGCCCGCCCTTGCCCGGCTTCAGTTCCACATTATGGATCTGAGTGCCAGGCGGAATATTTCGCAGCGGCAGCGCGTTGCCGACCAGAATGTCCGCTTCCGGACCGCTGACCACCTTCTGCCCCACCTTCAGCCCTTCCGGCTGAAGGATGTAACGCTTCTCGCCATCGGCATAGGCCAAAAGCGCAATGCGCGGCGAACGGTTGGGATCGTATTCGATACTGAGTACGGTTGCCGGAATCCCTGTCTTATCACGCTTGAAATCGATGATGCGCAGCTTGCGCTTGTGCCCGCCGCCGATAAAGCGCATCGTCATGTCGCCGGAGTTGCGGCGGCCACCAGTCCGCGGTTTTGGCTCGATCAGCGGCTTGTGCGGATTGCGTGTCGTGATGTCGTCATTGACGATCGTGGTGCGGTAGCGCAACGTCTGGGTTGTCGGTCTATATGTCTTAATCGCCATAATCAGCCTGCTTCTTCTTTGTCATTCCGAATCTGCGCAAAGCGCGGGTGAGGAAACTGCTTCGCCGCGCTTACAGATTCGCCGCGTACTCCGGCATCTTCTCGCCGGCCCGCAGCCGCACGTACGCCTTTTTCCAATCCGGACGGTAGCCGGCAAACTTTCCTCGCCGGCGCTCTTTTCCGGGATACATTGCCGTGCGGACGGAGAGAACTTTCACCTTAAAAATTGTCTGCACCGCCTGCTTTACTTCTGTCTTGGTCGCACCGGGAGCCACCTGGAAGACCAGCGTGTTTTGCAGTTCCTTGATCGCCAAACCTTTTTCGGTGATCACCGGACGTCGAATAATCTGGTATGCGGATTTCATATTGATTCGGCCTTAGGCCACCTCCGCCGCTTTTTCATGCCGCACCCGCTTGCGCGGAGAGGCTGACGCCTTCTTCGCGCCTTCGCCTTCTTCTTTCGCATGCTTGCGCTGGCGCTTCGGCAACGTGTCCTGCAACGTCAACTGCAGCTTCTCGATGGCGGGATGCGAAAAAATCACACGGTCATATTTCAGCAAATGATAAGGATGCACTTCATTGCCCGGAACCAGCTCGAGCCCTTTGATATTGCGCGCGCTGAGGTCCAGATTCTTGTTGCCCGAGTTGGGAACGTCGACGATCAACACCGTCTTGTCGACTTTCAACGAATCGAGAGCCGCACGGAACGCCTTGGTCTTCGCATCCTTCAACTCGAATGTGTTCACGATGATCAGCTTGCCATCGGCGAACTTCGCCGCCAGCGCCGAACGCAACGCGCCCAAAAGTTTTTTGCGCGGGAACGAGTAATCGTAGGAGCGCGGTACCGGGCCATGCACCGTGCCGCCGTGCCGCCAGAGAGGAGAACGGATGGAGCCGATACGCGCCCGGCCCGTGCCCTTCTGCTTCCACAGCTTTTTGCCCGAACCGGAAACCTGCCAACGGGCCTTGGTGGCGTGCGTGCCGCGGTGTTGCCCGGCGCGGTAATGCTTCACCGCCTCCCAGATCAGATCTTCGTTCACCGCGCCGAAGATTTCATCGGCTAGGTCGAACGTTCCGACCTTAGCGCCGCTCAAATTCTGAATATCGATAGTTGCCATATTGCTTCTCATGTGGCGCGGACGCCCTCGTCCGCGACTTTCTCTCAAACTGCATGCCACGCGGGCGAGGGCGCCCCGCGCTACACTTACGCCTTCTTCGCCGCTCGCTTTGCCGCCTTCAACGGATCCACCGTAGCCGAACCGGCAAATCCGCGGCGCTCTCTGGGCGGCTTCTTCGCCTTGCTGATAACAAGGTAACCGCCCTGCGGCCCCGGCACACTGCCTTCCACTACCAGCAAATTTTCTTCTTTATCCACACCTAAAACGCGCAAGTTGCGCTGCGTCACCCGCGTATTCCCCATATGTCCCGACATGCGCATGCCTTTGAACACGCGCGAAGGAAACGCCGAAGATCCGATCGAGCCGGTAATCTGGAACATCGAGCCGTGCGACTTGGGGCCACCGGCAAAATGATGCCGCTTGACCACACCCTGAAAGCCCTTACCCTTGCTGACTCCAACGATATCGACAAATTTTTCGCCTTCAAAAATCTCCACCAGCACCCGGTCGCCAACCTTCACCGTTCCGTCACCATCGCCATCGCTCTCAAGGGCCACTTCGCGCATGAACTTCACCGGAGGAAGATTGTTCTTTGCCAGGTGGCCTTGCGCCGGCTTGGTCAGCTTGGACTGCTTCACAAACTCAACCAGGCCGATCTGAGCGGCTTCGTAGCCGTCTTTCACCGCCAGCTTGTGTTGCGTGACCACGCAGGGACCAGCCTGCAGCACCGTGACCGGGCGAACGTCGCCTTTCGAGTCAAACAGCTGCGTCATGCCGACTTTTTTTCCCAGAATGCCCGTAACTTTGATCGCCATCTTCGTCTCCACCCAGCTTGGCTCATCGCGATTAGGCGGCGGCTATTGGCTAGGAGCCCCTGCGGTGCTAGCTAGAAGCCAGCGCCAGGAGCTATTTATGTTCTTTCCCGAATGCCTTAATCTCTACATCCACACCCGCGGGAAGATCAAGCTTCATCAGCGCGTCGACTGTCTGCTGCGTCGGTTCGAGAATGTCGAGCAGGCGCTTGTGGGTGCGGATCTCAAACTGTTCCCGCGACTTCTTATCCACGTGCGGCGAACGCAGCACGCAGTACTTGTTCTTCATCGTGGGCAATGGAATCGGCCCCGCGATCTGCGCCCCGGTGCGCCGTGCCGTCTCCACGATTTCTCCGGTCGACTGATCCAAAATGCGATAGTCGTAAGCCTTCAACCGGATGCGAATTCTTTCTTTTCCAATCACGTTTCACTCTCTCTAACCCTTCCGGCGTCTCCGGAAGAAAAGAACCAGCGGCAGGATGCAAGCCGCGTTTCGTGGCGCGGGCGCCCTCGCCCGCGAGCCTTTATCGATGCTGCATGCAAAGCGGGCGAGGGCGCCCGCTCTACCAATTCCCTACTGCACAATCTCTGCAATGGTTCCTGCACCAACCGTGTGGCCGCCTTCGCGAATGGCGAAGCGCAAACCTTTTTCCATCGCCACCGGCGTGATCAGCTCAATCGTCAAGCTGACGTTGTCGCCCGGCATCACCATCTCCGTGCCCGCCGGCAACTCCGCTACTCCCGTTACGTCCGTTGTGCGCAAATAAAACTGCGGACGGTATCCCTTGAAGAATGGCGTATGCCGCCCACCTTCTTCTTTGGTCAGGATGTAAACTTCCGCCTTGAACTTGGTGTGCGGGGTGATCGATCCACCCTTGGCCAGCACCATGCCGCGCTCCACATCTTCTTTCGCAATGCCGCGCAACAAGAGTCCGGCGTTGTCGCCCGCCATACCTTCGTCCAATTGCTTCTTGAACATTTCCACGCCGGTCACCACCGTCTTGCGCGTGTCGCGGAAGCCGACGATTTCCACTTCTTCGCCCACCTTCACTTTGCCGCGCTCGATACGTCCCGTGACCACAGTGCCGCGGCCTTGAATCGAGAAGATATCTTCAATCGGCATCAGGAACGGCTTGTCCAGTTCGCGCGCCGGCTGCGGCACGGCCTTATCCACCGCTTCCATCAATGCGTCAATCTGCTTTTCCCACTTCTCTTCTCCGTTCAAAGCGCCTAGAGCCGAGACTCGCACCACCGGCACATCGTCGCCGGGAAACTTGTAGGCCTTCAGCAACTCGCGCACTTCGAGTTCAACCAGTTCGAGCAACTCGGGGTCGTCGACCGCATCCACTTTGTTCAACGCCACCACCAGATACGGCACGCCGACCTGGCGGGCGAGCAGCACGTGCTCGCGCGTCTGCGGCATGGGGCCGTCGGTGGCGGCGACGACTAAGATTCCGCCATCCATCTGCGCCGCGCCCGTAATCATGTTCTTGATGTAGTCGGCGTGGCCCGGGCAATCCACGTGCGCATAGTGCCGGTTCGCCGTCTCATACTCGACGTGCGCCGTCGCGATGGTAATGCCGCGCGCCTTCTCTTCCGGAGCGTTGTCGATCGAATCGAACGACCGGAACGTGTTCTTCGGATTGTGCTTCGACAAAACCTTGGTGATAGCCGCCGTCAGCGTGGTCTTGCCATGGTCGATGTGACCAATCGTCCCTACGTTGCAGTGCGGCTTATTGCGATCAAATTTCTCTTTCGCCATAACAGCTCTTAGCTCCTAGCTCTTAGCTTCTAGCTCAAACCTTGCTCACTACTCTTAAAAGTTTTCCGACCGCACCAGAAAGCCCAGCTGCGCCAATGTGTTGCTCTTCAACAGTCACTTCTTCCACAGTTGCAGTAGTTCCCGGTGTCTCGGCCTGCTTCTTGTTGGCAGTACACGGGAATGTCACGACAAAACCTCTTCGACTCTTCCCGTCCTGCACATTCATTGCTCGAAGGTAGGTGCGGAGCTCGTTCTTGATCTTCTCCTTGATGTCATCCTCGCTGCCAATCTTCATTTCGAGGACAATCTCCTCCGAATCTTTCCTAAGCACGACATCCGCCCTCACGCAACCAACGGTTTGTTTTTTGTATGTGACTGGAAGCACCCGCTCCCGGTCGTAATCCTGATAGCCTCTTAGTCTCAGCTCTACGAGAAAAGCTTCCTGGTATACCGTCTCCGCGTAATCTGAGCCCAGCTCGCTAACAACCTCGTCGGCTATGCGTTGAACCTCGTCTCTACTCAGCATGGCTACTTACCCAGTCGCCCCAGCCGGCGCGATCACTTTGTCGTGCCCTGCACTTTCGCGATGATTTCCTCCGCGACGGATCGCGGAGCCTCCTCATAACGCGCGAAGTGCATCGAGTACTCGGCGCGGCCCTGCGTTGACGAACGCATGTGGGTCGCATAACCAAACATTTCCGCCAAGGGAACGATGGCCTTGATCACCTGCGAACCAGCGCGGTGCTCCATGCCTTCGATGCGCCCGCGGCGCGAACTCAGGTCGCCCATGATTACGCCGGCATAATCTTCCGGCGTGACAACCTCGACCGCCATCACCGGCTCCAGCAGCACCGGCGAAGCTTTGCGCGCGGCTTCTTTGAACGCCATGGATCCGGCAATCTTGAACGCCATCTCATTCGAATCGACGTCGTGATAGCTGCCGTCGTAGAGCGTCGCCTTCACATCGACCATCGGATAGCCTGCAAGAATGCCGCCTTCGAGCGCTTCGCGAATTCCCTGATCGATCGGCTTGATGAATTCCTTGGGCACCGAGCCGCCCGTAATGTCATTCACAAACTCGTAGCCAAGACCCGGCGGTTGTGGATCGAGCTTGATTTTGGCGTGACCGTATTGGCCCTTGCCACCGGTCTGGCGAATGTATTTACCTTCCGCCTCCGAGTGCTTGCGAATCGTCTCGCGATACGCCACCTGCGGCTTGCCGACATTGGCCTCGACCTTGTACTCGCGCATCATGCGGTCGACAATAATCTCGAGGTGCAATTCACCCATGCCGCTGATGATGGTCTGTCCGCTGTCGGGATCGGTGTGAACCTTGAAGGTGGGATCTTCCTGTGCCAGGCGCCCCAGCGCCATGCCCATCTTTTCCTGATCGGCCTTGGTCTTCGGTTCCACTGCCACGGAGATCACCGGCACCGCAAAGGTAATCGATTCAAGTGCAATCGGATGATCGTCATTGCAAATGGTATCCCCCGTGCCCACATTCTTCAGACCGACTGCGGCACAAATATCGCCCGCGAGAATCTCGGTAATCTCTTCGCGCTTGTTGGCGTGCATCTTCAGCAAACGCCCAATGCGCTCGGTCTTGGTAGTGCGAACATTCAAAACCGAATCGCCAGTCTTCAAAACGCCGGAGTAAACACGGATAAAAGTCAGCTGCCCGACAAAGGGATCGGCCATAATCTTGAAAGCTAGGGCCGAGAACGGTTCTTTGTCGTCCGCTTTGCGAAAAATCTGTTCGCCGTTATCCGGGTTGGTTCCATGCGTTTCGGGCACATCGAGCGGCGAAGGCAGATAATCAACCACCGCATCGAGCAGCGGCTGAACACCTTTATTCTTGAACGATGTTCCGACCACGACCGGAAATACCTTCAGGCCAATTGTCGATTTCCGTAGAGACGCCTTCAACTCTGCCGCGGTAATCTCCTCGCCTTCGAGGAACTTGTGCAGGATGTGGTCGTCGTTTTCGGCAACCGTCTCGACCAGTTGGGCGTGAAATGCTTCCGCTTTTTTCTTCAGATTTTCCGGAATTTCCTGGACTTCGTACTCGGCGCCCATGGTCTCGTCATTCCACACAATCGCCTTCATGGCGATCAAGTCGACGACGCCGACGAATTTCGCTTCCTGCCCAATAGGAATCTGGATCGCCACCGGCTTGGCGCTGAGCCGCTTGCGGATGGTATCGATCGCATGTTCGAAATCCGCGCCCATCTTGTCGATTTTGTTGATAAAACAAATTCTCGGTACGCCGTACTTGTCGGCTTGGCGCCAGACTTTTTCCGACTGCGGCTGCACTCCGTGCACCGCGTCGAATACCGCGACTGCGCCGTCGAGCACGCGCAGCGAGCGCTCGACTTCCGCAGTGAAATCAACGTGGCCGGGCGTATCAATAATGTTGATGCGAATATCGCGCCAGGTGCAGGTCGTCGCCGCGGACGTAATGGTGATGCCGCGCTCCTGCTCCTGCTCCATCCAGTCCATGGTTGCAGTGCCTTCGTGCACCTCTCCGATGCGGTGCGTCTTTCCAGTATAGAAAAGGATGCGCTCCGTCGTAGTGGTCTTACCGGCATCGATGTGGGCCATGATGCCGATGTTCCTGCAGCGTTCTAATGGAACTGTTCTGGGCACGACAATTAACTCTTTCTGGGCTCCGACAGCTAATTAAAATTTGGCGATTGAGCGATCGGGCAATTTGGCGATTGAAACTCCAAACCCTGAAATGCCTTGCCAATCACTCAATAACCCAATCACACAATTCCTACCACCGATAATGCGCGAACGCCTTATTGGCTTCCGCCATGCGGTGTACATCTTCTTTCTTCTTGATGGCTGCGCCTTTACCGTTGGCGGCATCCAGTAA
The DNA here is from genome assembly GCA_963818235.1 of uncultured Acidobacteriaceae bacterium. Lineage (GTDB taxonomy): Bacteria > Acidobacteriota > Terriglobia > Terriglobales > Acidobacteriaceae > Sulfotelmatobacter. The sequence continues at coordinate 1,304,636 of CAWFRI010000001.1, read as the reverse complement.
CTCGTTACTCAACTTGTCGACCATGCCGCGCTCGGCTCGTCCACGCGCATAGGTCAGCAACCAGCGGATCGCCAACGACGTACGCCGGTCGGCATTCACTTCCACCGGAACCTGATAGTTCGCGCCTCCAACTCGACGAGTCTTCACTTCGAGCAACGGCTTCGCATTCTCGACAGCCTTGGTGAACAACTTCAAAGCTTCGTCGCCACCTTTTTCCTGAACCTTGGTTAGGGCCTCATAAAAGATGCCCTCGGCGGTAGAGCGCTTGCCTTGCCACATCATCGAGTTGATGAACTTCGTCACCAGATTCGAGCCGTAGACGGCATCGGCTGGCACGGTCCGCTTGGATGTATGTCCTTTACGCGGCATGTTTCTTAACCCTTCTTGGCGCGTTTGGCGCCGTATTTCGAACGACCCTGCTGCCGGCCGGCAACCCCTACTGCGTCCAGCGTGCCGCGAATCACGTGATAGCGCACACCCGGTAGATCCTTCACGCGGCCCCCGCGGATCAGCACAATCGAGTGCTCCTGTAGGTTGTGGCCAACACCGGGGATGTAAGTCGTAACTTCAATTCCATTCGTCAAGCGCACGCGCGCCACCTTGCGCAGCGCTGAGTTCGGCTTCTTCGGCGTTTGCGTATATACGCGGGTGCAAACACCGCGCTTCTGCGGACACCCTTGCAGCGCCGGACTCGCCGTCTTATACCGTGGCCGCTTGCGGCCCTGCGCGACTAGCTGATTAAAAGTAGGCACTCTTTGCCGCTCCTTATCGCTTACCCGCGCGCACCGCAATCCGTCCTTGCAGGAACGGGCAGCACGCGGCGTCATCTGCGTTCCCGGTTCAGAACCGCATGATCCGGACTGGCAGGCTCAACTCGCCGACCATGCTTCTCGCCGCACACTCATCACGGTGAGAGATTTTGGATTCCCAATCTAGGTTTGAACTGCCGACGGTGGCACCCGGCCAAAACTCCGGGGGTACTCCGTATCGCCAGCTCTGTCCTGCATATCCTTCCGCAGACTTCCAGTACTTTTATTCTCTGTACCGGACGCCCGAGGGCGAAAGGCAGCGCAGGAACATTTCAGCGAGGAAAGTTTCCGAACTCACTTCCATCCGGAAACGCATTTCATAAAAGCTCGACTGCGAGTGCGCGAAACCTCCGCCAGACTCACAGCCTACAGCAAGCTTGGATTAACTCGCGGAACCAGACTACTATAGCAACTCCGTCGAAACATCGTCAACTCATCTTTTCGCATCCCACTGCAAATGCGGAAAACTTGATCGAGCAGGGTGACGCCGGAGGCGGTTAGCTTGCCGAATCCGCCTCAAGCCTCTACACTACAAAAGTTTTCCGTTCCAATTCATTTTAAGTTTCTTCAACAGGCGGCTCGCTTGGCGGAGGTTACGTCAGGCAGCAGTGAGGTTGCATGCGAAGGTTCGGTTGTATTCAGTCGACGGGAATCATTGTCTCCAGCGTTCTTTTTCTACTACTGCCCGCTTGCGGAGGACATAAGCCACCGGGGTCCAATCCATTTCCCGCAAAAATCACTTTGAATCCGGCGCTCAGCGCTTCCATGCAACTGGGCACTACGATGGTATTCACGGCAATCGCCCAGAATGATGTAAACGGCAATATTTCGCCGGCATTCACCTACTCGTTAACTCCGGACAGTCCCAGTGGAATCCTCGACATCTCTCCTGCCGGCTTTGCCTGCGCTGGCAGTTGGAACGCACCTTACTATAATGTGTGCACGGCCGCCGGCACCGGCACGGTTCAGGTCGTCGCTTCGGCTTTAGGAGCGACCAGTCCCCCAACCCTGGTCTTCGTGCATCCCGCAATCGATAATATCCAGATCAGCATAGTCCCGCCGGTCAATCCCCCGCCCGCCGCATGTCCTACGCAGACCGCGCTTCCCGCCGCCTGTGATATCGCATTCAACGCCAGCGCTGCCAATTACTGTGTATCGCAAAACCAGATGCAAACCTTGCAAGCTACCGCGTATAGCAATGGCGTCGATATCACTGCGTCGGTCGGACCTTTCACCTGGAGCCAAGCCAACCCAAGTGTCGTGAAGATAACTCCGACCGTCACTTCTTCCGAAAACGTGCCCACCAATCAGGCAACCGTTGTGTCGAATAATCCCGGTCTGACCCAAGTCGTTGCCTCTGCTTCGGGAGTGTCAAGCCAGCCCTATATTGCAGAGACCTGCCCGGTACAGTGTATTTCCCTGCAAGTTGGCTCCAACATCGGCGAGACCAGCTTTTTGACCAATAAAGGCACGGCGCAGAGCATCACCGCGACAGTGGTCGATGTTCAAGGTTGCATAGTCCCGAAACCGCCGCTGACTTGGACGTCCTCGGCTCCTGCGGCTCTTGCCGCGGGCAGCGCTACCATTGGTTGCACGGCAGCGAATACCTGCGCTATTTCCACCGCCCAACCGGGAGCGGCTGCAATTACCGCATCTTGTTCGCCGCCAACCTGCAATATTGGGTTCCCTCTGGTTCCCACGGGCCTTCCTGCACTATATGTCCCGCAACCGGTTTACCCCGTCACTTCGATCTCCGGTTTAGTGACCGGCGTCCCGGTCGCGTCGAGTGTGCTGGCTGCCAGTCAGGATTGCTACAGCAATTCGCTCTGTACCGTCGCGCTCTATGATGTTTCAACCACCAAGAACATCGCTTCCAGTCCGAGTTCCATGCCCACGCCGCCGAACTCGATCATGTTCGATCCCGCGGGCGACAAAGCTTATGCGGGCAGCCAGTATGGCTCACTGCTTATTACGGTTGCCAATCTGGGTTCTACTTCCAGCAGCCCTTTTACAGCGTTGCCTGCCACGGGCACAACCTTGGGATTGGTTACGGGCAAGGTCATTGCCGTTTCACCCAGCGGAGGGTTAGCCGTCTTTTCCGATACAGTCTCCACTCCGAACCAGGTCTACGTCGTCAATACTGGATCTTCCTCGCCCTCTACCATTGCCGAGAACATCAACAGTGCAACCACCGCGACATTTTCGCCGGACAATTCCAAGGCCTTCATTCTCGGCAACGGCGGCAATACCTTATATGTGTATTCGACACTACAGGCTCTGCAAACTATTCCCCTGACTGCGTCCGCTAATACCGTTGCGTTTTCCTCCACGGGAGCTTTCGCCTTCATTGCCGGAGCAAGCTCCACTGCGAACATCGATGTCCTCAATACCTGCAACAACTCTCCGGCCACCATGCCTGGAGGCGCCGCTCTATCGATTACCGGACTTCCCGCCACGCCGCTCTTCTTGAAAATGGTTCCCCCGGGAAATGCCCCCACGGGCAATAACGTCATCCCAAATCTCCAGCAGAGCGCCTTCGATAACCTGGATGTTTTCTTTGGCCTCGACAATACGGGCATCGATGTCATCGCGACCACAACTACAACGCCCGTAACAACGACCCCAGCCACGCCACTCTGCCCGCAGCAGCAGATTACTCTTGCCCAGACTACCCAAAACACAACCTTTAATCCGATCCATATCGATCTTCAAAAAGGCACTTTTCACCCGATCAATTTCTTTTTATCTCCCGGTGGCGATCAGGTTTACATCGTGACCAGCGATCAGGGCGTGCTGGTCTACAACTTCGGCACCCAATCGGTGAGCGCCATCCCGATTAATGGTGGCGCCGCTCCCGTGGCTGCCGACATGACAGTCGACGGCACTCTGATGTACGTAGCCGGTACGGATGGAGTTCTGCACGAGCTAAATACAGCTTTAGCAATGGACGTGATGGAAATTCCTTTTTCGCAGCTTCCCAACTCCAGCAACAATTTCTGCTACGACAATTACACCTGTGCTCTGAATCTGGTTGCGATCAAACCTTGAAGATACGGGGAGGATTGGGAAAACGGAAAAACCCGATCACTCGGATGGTGGAAGTTAGATTGGGAATTCTGCGATAAAATCTGCGAAACTTCTACGCAGTTTTATGTAGCTCTTTGGCAACGCTATCCAGTACGCCATTTACGAACTGTACCGACTCGAGACTGGAAAATTTTCGCGCGATCTCCAGCGATTCGTTGATCACCACCGCGTGCGGCGTCTCCGGATAGGCCAGAAACTCCGCTACTCCTGCCCGCAGCAAATTCCGGTCCACTGCCGCCATCCGTTCCATGCGCCAGTGTTCCGCGTGACGCTCGATCAGTTTATCGATCTCCGCCCCGCGGTCCGTCGCCACCCGGAATAGATCCTCGGCAAAGCCGCGCACGTCGGCGCTGGTCCCGCCATGTTCCGCCCAGAACGTACGCTGCACGTGCTCCACGGTCTGCTTGCCCATATCCGCCTGAAACAGCATCTGCAAAACCAGTTCGCGTGATTTACGACGTGTACCCATAGAATGTTTTGGAAGTGGTGATTCAGTTTACTGCACAGGAAGGCTATTTGCGCCGCTTAGTCTTGATCTTCACGCCCTTGGGCTTGTCGTTCCCCTTCTCCGGGATGTCATTCCGTTTCCCAATTTTGTCATTCCTCGCGGAGCGAGGAACCTGCTTCTGGCTGACGGCTGATCTGAGCCTGCCCTGAGTCGCTAGGCGAAGGGACTGAGGGCTGATAGCGTCATCTAACGACGCCATCTCTACCGCCGCCAGGGCCGCCTCAAACCCCTTGTTGCCCATCTTCAACCCAGCGCGGTCAATCGCCTGCTCCAAGGTCTCGCAGGTCAGCACGCCAAAAGCATGCGGTACTCCCGTCTCCTGCGCCGATTGCCCAATCCCGCGCGTGACTTCGTTCACGATTACGTCGTAATGCGCCGTATCGCCGCGCAGCAGGCAGCCTAGACAAATGATCGCATCGTACTTCTTGGTTTCGGCCAACTTTCGCGCCGCCAAAGGAATCTCAAACGCACCTGGTACCCGCACCAGATCAATATTTTTTTTCACAGCACCGGAGCGCACCAACCCATCGATTGCACTAAGCAACAGCCTCTCAGTGATGAAAGCGTTGAATCGTGAAACGATGATGGCGAAGCGCATGCCCACAGCGTTCAGTGAACCTTCGAGCGCAGGAAAGCTGGTTTCCGGAGGAAGTTCCACGATGAAATTCTTGCGCTTATTCTCCGTGACTCAGTTCCTCCGTGGTGGGTTTCCTCTTGACTCGTGTGAATCCGCGAAAATCCGTGCCAGTGTTACTTGCCCTCAAACGCCGCCGCCCGCTTCTCCAGAAAAGCTGTAGTCCCTTCCTTCTTATCCTCAGTCGCGCAAGCCACTCCAAATAACACCGCCTCCAGATACAGCCCCTCACTCAAAGTCATCTCCATACCTTTGTTCACGGCCTCCATCGCATACTGCACCGCCAAAGGCGCATTCACGATAATCTTCGCCGCAATCGCTTCGGCCCGCGGAATCAACTGCGCCGCTGCCATAACCTCATTCACCAACCCAATGCGATGCGCTTCCTGCGCCGTGATCATCTCTCCCGCCAGTACCATCTGCATCGCAATGCCTTTGCCCACCAGGCGCGGCAGCCGTTGCGTCCCGCCATATCCTGGAATGATCCCCAGCTTCACCTCGGGCTGCCCGAGCTTAGCGTTTTCGCTCGCCAATCGCATCGTGCAAGCCATCGCAATTTCGCAGCCGCCGCCCAGAGCGAACCCATTGATGCAGGCAATTACCGGCTTGCCCAGATTCTCAATCAGATTGAGAACGTTCTGCCCACGGTGTGTGTACTCTTTGCCTGAAACCGCATCGTGCTTTGCCAGTTCGGCAATATCCGCGCCGGCAATAAATGCCTTCTCGCCCGCGCCCGTAAAAATAACGACGCGGATCGCGGCATCATTCTTTATGTCATGAAACGCCGCCCGCAACTCTTCCATGGTGGCCATATTCAGTGCGTTCAGCACCTTCGGGCGGTTGACAGTGACGTAAGCGATCGCGTTTTTCTTTTCGAGAAGAATGTTTTCGAAGGTCATAAATTTTAGCTAATATGAACCTCCACAACTGTATAGCACCGGGCCGAACTTATGCCAGCGGTCCAGATTCGCAGTCTCGGCCGCAAATAGTTCTGCCAAAAAGCATGGGCAGAAATTTACGAAATCCGAACATCTGGCCGTCTAAGGAAAAAATCCTATTGACTCCGAAGATCGCCGGGTTCACAATCCTCTGCAGTTATTGACTGGCGCTTTTTTTGTCCCCCCGCTTCCCCCATCTAAGCGACAGCCATTGGGCCCCGTTTCACTCCCCCTAAGTCAACCACAAACACACGGAGGAACTATGAAAAAGGCCAATGGTCTCACGAAGTGGGCTTGCATCTTTCTGTTGCTATCACCGCTGGCACTCGCGCAGAACGAACATGCGTTCGTCTGGAGCAGCACCACCGGCATGACGGATCTCGGTACTCTCGGCGGTAACTCCAGCTATGCGCTACAAATTAACGATAGCGGCGAAGTAGTTGGCTGGTCTTACCTCTCCGATAACGTTACAACTCATGCGTTCACGTGGACCGCCGCTGGCGGCATGGTCGACGTCGGTACTCTTCCCGGCGGATGTTGCAGCCAAGGCTCGGCAATTAACTCGGCAGGCAATCTCGCAGGAGACGCCATCGACTCCGAAGGCTACCAAACACCATTCTATTGGTCGCCAGCCAGTGGCATGTTGAGCATGGGCGTATTTACCGGCGACCAGAGGAACTATGGTTTCGGGATCAACAACCTCAACCAGGTTACGGGACAGGTCTACTCGGGCGAGGTGGTCAATGCTTTCCTGTGGGAACCTCCCGGACCCTTCATGCCTCTCGGCCACCTGCCGGGCGGCCTGCACAGTGTCGGCATTGGGATCAACAACAACACTGTCATCGTGGGGACGGCGAGCCTGCCGACCTGCTGCAGCTTCACGGGCATGATCTGGAGCCCCGGCGCTGGCATGCACGACATCGGACTGCTTCCCGGCGGCACCTACACCGCCGCCGAGAGCATCAACGACAGCAATGAGATCGTGGGTTGGGGTTATACGAATTCCAGCGCAACCAAGGCTTCCGCCTTTTATTTCACCATGGCCGGCGGTCACCACTTGTTAAGCACCCTCGGCGGCGACCAAACCTACGCCTGGGGGATCAGCGCGAAGGGCTTCATTTCCGGGTACTCTCAATTGCCCGGAGACACAGCTACCCACGCCGTCCTGTGGAACAGTTACTCCAGCACACCAACGGATCTGGGAACGCTACCCGGGGGCGTCAACAGTTACGCCCGTGGCCTTAACAACGCATTGCAGGTCGTTGGTAATGCCGACGTTCCCTGATCGTCTCAAGTACGCACTCTTCGCGGAGCCCGTCTTCGCGAAGAGTGCCTTTCTATCGCGAAGAGAGCAACCGTGGCCATTTTCTAACTCTTCATCCGCGCCCTCGCGGCCACTTCATCCTTGCTCAGCCCGCAACTGATGCAGCGCTGCGTCCACAGGCGGTTGGCGAATATCTTTCCGCACCGCGGACACCTCCATTCCGTGAGCCACCACCCGCCCGCCAAGTACACGCCGATCCAGGCCAACATAATCGCGAAATCTTTGACTTCACCAAGTCCGAGTCTTGCGATCAAAAAGCCCACAAACACAAAGCTGAGAAACAACACCACCACCAAATTTCGGCGCGCCACGTAGCTATGCCACGCCCGGCGATACCGTTCTGCATCCTGCGGATTGATTTCACCCGGCATTTTTGTGATGTGATTCTCTCCGTGCCTCTGTGACTTCGTGGTGAGACGACTTTACAGTTTATTCGCCTTGGGGCTGTTCGGGTCAGAATAATCGTAGAACCCTTTACCGGTCTTCTTTCCGTACCACCCCGCCATCACCAGCCGCTTCAGTAGCGGAGGCGACGCAAACCGCCGCTCCTTGAACTCGTCATACATCACATGAGTGATGTAGTAAGTCGTATCCAACCCTACAAAATCCAGCAAGGTAAACGGCCCCATCGGATAGCCGCAGCCTAGCTTCATGGCATTATCAATATCTTCAATCGATCCCACGCCCTCTTCATAGGCGCGGATGGCATCGAGCAGATACGGCACCAGCAGCCGGTTGACGATGAATCCAGTCTTGTCCGATGTGCGCACCGGAACCTTGCCCAGCTTTTTCCCGAACTCATAAGCCGTCTGGTAAACGTCGTCGGCAGTAGCAATCGTACGTACCACTTCGACCAGCTTCATCAGCGGCACCGGATTAAAAAAATGCAGCCCGATGAACCGTTCCGGCCGCTTCACCGAAGTCAAAAGCTCCGTAACCGAAATCGAAGACGTATTCGAAGCGAAGATCGCGTCTTTCTTAACGATGCCATCGAGAGACGCGTACATCTTCTTCTTCTCTTCCACATTCTCGATGATGGCCTCAATAATAATGTCGCAATAGGCCAGGTCGGCCTTGTTGGTCGTCCCCTTAAGCCGCGCCCGGATCGCGTCTTTCTGCTGCGCCGTGATTCCGCCCTTCTCGACCGGCCGCTCGGCAAACTTCGCCAAAGATTTCTCAATCCCGGCAAAGCCCTTATCGAGATACTTCTGCTCGACTTCGAGCACCGTTACGTCAAATCCGGCCGTCGCGCAGACTTGCGCAATGCCGGAACCCATCAGGCCACAACCGAGTACTCCAACTTTTTTAATTTCCATAATGACTCTCGCTTATTTTAATCGGTACTTTTCCATGACCAAGTCCGATTAGGGCGGACACTTTCCATATTTATGGCACACATGGGATAATAACCTTTATGAAGCAGGATTGCATTCGGACCACGGTCGACATCCCCGCGCCGCTCTACCGCAGGCTTAAAGCGCAAGCAGCCGCAAATGGGCGCTCAGTGCGCGAACTGGTTCTCGCCGGCGTTCAGAGCGTCCTTCTTCAAGCGCGGCGGCCGCGCCGGAAACGAGTGCAATTCCCGCTGATCGTCTCCTCCGGGCCCAAAGTCAATCTCACCAACGAACAAATCTATGAACGCGTTGAATTTCCTTGATTCCAACGTTTGGCTGGCTCTGATTTGGAGCCGGCACATTCATTCCGAAAAAGCTCGCTCCTGGTTTGCAGAAGCTGCGGAGCAACAATTCTTTTTCTGCCGTTTCACTCAGCTCACCGTCCTCCGCTTGCTCACCACCGAATCGGTCATGGCAAAGGAAACCAGGACCATGGCCGAAGCCTGGGCCTTGTGGGACCGCGTGTGGGCTGACCCACGCATCGCCTTTTTGCCCGAGCCCGACCATTTTGAAAGAGAATTTCGCTCGCGTTCGAAGATTTCGAGCCGATCCCCCAAGCTTTGGGCCGACGCCTACCTTCTCGCCTTCGCAGCCGCCTCCGGCTTGAAATTTGTCACTTTTGACCGGGCTCTCCACGCCCGAAGCGACGAAGTGCTTGTCTTATAGTGCGGCGAACGATTCCACCTTGATAAGGACAGGAGACATGGGCGATGCCGTAGCCCATCAAGCCACAACCGAGTACGCCAACCTTGTTAATCTCCATAGAAATTCGACCCTTCCTACGCAACATCCTCAAATCACGGGAAAGTCCGACACAATCATGTAGACGAATGCTGCAAGCCAACAGAGAACACCTAGGAATTCGACAAACACCAAACGTCGCCCTGCCGGTTCTCGAAAAAGGCGAACCCCGACCCAGAACGGCAATGCTATCGCCGAAACTGACCCTATCAAGAACGTCGCATACAGCCACGCACGAAGCCAGCCGCTGTGAACGGTCCACAGTGGGTACCTGCCTGCGGGCAAAGCCAACAGAAAGTCGAAGGCAAGAACCGAGGCAGTGACGAGATCGGATTTACGAATTGGTGACGTCATCTCTCACCATGAAAATCAATTCATGCTCTCCACAATCATCGCAATCCCCTGCCCGCCGCCAATGCAAGCTGTAGCCAGCCCATACTTCTTCTTTCGTCGCCGCAATTCATACAGCAAAGTAATCACCAGCCGCGTTCCGGTCGCTCCCAGTGGATGCCCCAACGCAATCGCTCCGCCATTCACATTCACTTTGTCGCGATCCAGGCCCAATTCTTTCTCTACCGCCAGATACTGTGCGGCGAATGCCTCATTCACTTCGATCAGATCAATGTAATCCAAATTCAACCCAGCCTTCTGCAGCGCCACCTTCGTCGCCGGCACCGGACCGCGGCCCATCAACTTCGGCTCCACTCCAGCGATACCCCAGCTCACAATCCGCCCCAGCGGATTAATACTGCGCTTGCGCGCTTCCTCCAGCGACATCAGCACCACAGCCGCGCCCCCATCCACAATGCCGCTGGCGTTGCCGGCAGTCACGGTGCCATTTTTGCCGAAGGCAGTCTTCAGCTTTGCCAAACCCTCCATCGTGGTCTGCGGACGCCGGTGATCATCTTCCGTCAGCGATTCCCCCGTAGCCTCGGCCTTGTGATTTTTCAGCGCCACCGGAATCAGCTCTTCCTGAATGCGTCCTTCTTTATAGGCCGCATCGGCCTTCTGCTGCGAGCGCAGCGCGAATTCATCCTGCGCCTGCCGCGTAATGCCCTGCTGCTCGCCGTACAACTCCGCCGTGTTCGCCATGTACAGCCCGCAATAGCTATCGAGCAGCGCAACCATCAGCGAATCTTCCAGCTTCCCGCCCGGAGCCAGCGTAAATCCATCGCGCCCGCGAATCGTAAACGGAGCCTGCGACATCGCCTCCATCCCGCCCGCCAGCACAATCTTCGCCTCATCGGTCTGGATCATTTGCGCCGCACTCACAATCGACTGCATGCCCGAGCCGCACAGCCGGTTCACCGTCAGAGCCGGAGTCTCAATGGGCAGCCCCGCGCGCAAACCCACATGCCGCGCGCCATACAAAGCGTCACCGGAAGTCTGCTGCGCGTTGCCAAATACCGCATGATCGAATTCTTTGGCATCGATCCCAGACCGTTCAATCGCTCCTTTGGCCGCCACCGCGCCCAGTTCCTGTGCGGAAAAATCCTTCAACTTGCCGCAATAGCGGCCAAAGGGCGTGCGCGCCCCACTGACAATCGCGATATCACCCGGTTTCAACATGATTTCCTTACAGACCCGCTCTCAGAGCGGAATAAAGTGAGAGTCAAACAGGTTAGTTTAGCAGTGAGCGGGGAAGTTTGACCACTGTGACATTCCACATTGCATTCTGCCTGCTCACGGATAAAGTTAAGGCATGATTGCATTCGACGTTTTCTTAAACGACCAGAAACTGTGCGGCGCGGGGGTGGGCCAAGGAGAATCAAGATCGCAGGTCGGCCAAAGAATTAGGATGGAAAATCGAAGAGCCTAAGCCGACGGGCGAGAGCCGGTAAACGCTTGCGTTGGTGCTTAACTCTACGCTACCGCCCCCGCAGCCAGCGCCGCACCCAGCGCCACAACCTTTCCCGGCCCTTGCCCCAGCGAGCTCGCTAACGCAAACTCGGCGCGGTTGATCACTTCCGTGACAATGTCCGCCGGATCGTAGCTCTCCCGCACCACCGCCTCCGCTAGCCCCGCTGAAAATTCCAGCGAGTGCCCCTTCGCGGATTCATCCTTGCTCGGCAGCCGCACCTCCGCAATTACCTTGCGCAACTTTTCCACCGCAAGCAGCGCTTCTTTTTCCGCAGTGTCTCCGAGTATCAATGCGATGGTCGTGGTGTCGTAGCGGAACGCCAGATCGTTCGTGCGAATGTTGGCTGCGAACTGTTGTCCAATTTTTTCCATCACGGTCTCAATCGCGGCTTCACCGTATTCTTTGAGGAGTGCCGCGCTGCGACCAAACTGCAACAGCAGCACCGAAAGCGGTGCGGCATTCTGCACAGCACGCTTGCTCTCTGCCATTAGCAAATCGAGATAGGACCCGCGTTTGAGCAGTCCGGACTTTTCGTCCGTCACCGAAAGGTTTTTCACCAGCCGCCGCAGCCCTGCATTATTCAGCGCAATCACCATCTGGTCTGCCAACGTTTTCAGCACGACGGCATCGGTCTGCGGCCACGCCCTCGCTTTGTTGTGCAATAGTGCCAGCACCCCCACGGAATCCTCACCATTGCTGAGCGGAAATGCCATAACGGACGTTGCTCCCAATTCCACTACCGCATTTCGCACCGCCTGCAACTCGGCTGATTTTTGCGCCTCCGCAAGAATCACGGGTTCGCTGGACGCAGCCGATAGCGCCAGATCGTGCAGCGCACACATCACTTGCTTGATGGCCGCAGGGCTTCCCTCTTTCGCTCCCTTGCCGCAAAACTCCTGTACCGCCGTGGGCATCGACCCCGGCGTTCGCATCGCCGCCACACAGCGCGATACTTCCCAGTGTGCGCCGATTTCATTCACAGCGGTGGTCAATACTGCCGCTGCCGTCGTCTGGTGATACAGCTTGCGCGTGATCTCCGCCACGCGGGTGACATTCCGCATCTCCGCCGCAGGATCGACCGCCGGCGCAGCCGCAACAACCGCGGCAGGCATTGGCGTCGCCACAGGCGCAACCGTTCGCGGCGCGGCTCCGGCGTAGCTCGGGGTCACACCCGCCGAAAGATAAAGCCGCTGAAGATCTTCGTTGCGCTCCTCTTCGCACGGAAAAAGTTCCTGTATTCTCTGCAATCTCTCGACAGCCTTGTTGCGCATTCCGTACTGCACCAGAATTTCCGCCTGCAACATCAGATCCTGCAAGGTCGACGCTCCCAGCGTCGCCTCTTGTTCCGCCGCCGGTTCCGCCGAGGCTTTGCTCACCGGGGTGAATCGCGAGGCGATCGCTTCGAATTTTTTCTGCTCAATTTTCCCCTTTAACATTTCCAGGCGTTTGGTATGTCCCGATTCGTATGGATCAACCTCCGCCGCGCGGTCAAGGCATTCTGCGGCTTTGACAAAATCTCCTGTGCCGCAATACACATCGAAAAGTTTCAACAAGGTCTGGCAATAATCACCCTCGCGATTCGAGGCGTTAAACAGCTCGCTGAGGAACTCCAACATCTCCGAAGACGCGCGCCGTGTCGATGCAATGTCCTGCATCACCGCCACAAATTGTCGCCTCTCGCCGCGCTTCGCCTGGAACTGTCCCAACTTCCGTGCCAGCGAGACGGCCGCTTCATCCTGCTCCGCATCCACCAACTGCCCAATCAGCGCCGTCACCTGCGACATGCGGTTCGGATTCAGCTCAAACAATTGCCACACCAGTGGCTCGGCATCGGCATAGCGTCCCGCGGCCAGCAGAGCCTCCGCATAGATATCGCGCAGTTCCGGGGAGGTCTTGCCCGCATTCACTTGCGGTTCCAGAATAAAAATCGCCGCTCCAATCTGCCCTTGCCCCAGCAAGCTTTTTCCGTAAGCCAGCGCAATTTCTTCATCCGACGAATCTTCCTGATACGCACGCTCGTACCACTGCGCCGGATCGCCGTCCTCCTCCGCCGTAAGTTGTGCGACTCGCTTGAACGCCGTTGCCGCCACTTTGCCTTCTCCCAGTTCGGCTGACAACTCCGCAACCCGCAGAAAATTCGCCTGCACCGGCTCCAGCGCCACCACCCGCGCCAGCACCTTCAATGCATCCTTTTTGTCTTCGAGCTTCGCCAAATCGCTCAAGGCGGATTCATACGTACCTACCGCCAACTTTTTGTTCGAACCCTCCAGCAATTGCCCAAAGCGGAATTTCTGGTCCCACGTCGGACTGCCATGGCGCGCCAATTTTTTATAAGTCAGGCTCGCTCGCGTTGCGTCCCCGGCATTCACCTGCCGCTCAAATAATTCGCCCAGCAGCCGTACCGCATCGCGCCCCCGGCTCTGCGACAGACACAAGTCCGCCGCCAGTTCCCGCACCTTATCGTTTTCCGGATCGTCCCCCAGGACCAGCAGATACTCTTCCAGCGCCTCCGCAGCCTTGCCCTTCTGCAGAAGCTTTTCCGCGCGCTCCACCCGCTTGCTCAATTCAGCTCGGTCCGCGCGTGTTGTGGTATCAGCCATGGGGTTGGAAATAGGCAGGCTACTGCCTTTATTGATTCTAGGAGCCACCCCCGGCGCCAGCAATCCGCAAGGGTGCATCCGCGATTACGAAAGTCATTGCGGCCTTTCCGACTTGCGCGGCGCAGCCGACCAGGTTCTGACCGACCAGCGAACCCATTTTGGCGTCTTAGGCGCTTTCCTGCGCAGCTCAGAAGAGGAACTGAAAGCCGTAGGGGCATTTGAGGTAAATGCTGCTCCTAAGCGCAGGATGCAAAAAAAGCAAAGGGTCTTGTGTTCTTCGAGTAGTGCGACGCGGCAAGCGACCTAGAACGCTCAACCTGCTAATTTTCCCCGGGTCTCTATGTCTCCGTGGTGAAAAGGTCCTTGTCTCTCGATAGCATCCATCCCACCGCTGCTATAATCGAGAATTGCGCTCATGTCCACGAAACGTCTGATTCGCTCCACTACAGTTTTATCCATCCGCCGGAACGGCAGCGTGGTTCTCGCCGGCGATGGACAAGTCACGCTCGGCGAGTCCGTCATCAAACACACGGCCAAAAAGATCCGCCGCCTTTACAACGACAAAATCCTCGCCGGATTCGCCGGTTCTACCGCCGACGCTTTCACCCTCTTCAGCCGCTTCGAATCCAAGCTCGAGCAATACCACGGCAACCTGGGACGCGGCGCAGTCGAACTCGCCAAAGACTGGCGCACCGATAAATTCCTGCGTCATCTCGAAGCCTTGTTATTGGTCTGCGACAAAGAGCAAACCTTCCTGCTCAGTGGACAGGGCGACGTAATTGAGCCCGACGGCGGCGTGGCCGCTATCGGCAGTGGCGGTCCCTACGCCCAAGCTGCTGCCCAGGCCCTGGCGGCCCATACCGAACTCTCCGCCCGCAAAATTGCCGAAGAAGCGATGAAGATTGCCGGCAAAATGTGCATCTATACCAATGATGCAGTAACGATTGAAGAACTTTAAAAAAGTGGCCAGTGATTAGTGTCCAGTAATCCGACACTACAGACTGACCACTAGCCACTGATCACTAATCACTGAATTTTATGGCCATCTATTTACCCAGCAGCGCTGAAGAAGAACAACTCGCCCTCGACGAACTCACCCCCCGCGAAATCGTCGTCGAACTCGACAAACACGTCATCGGCCAAAAAGACGCGAAACGCGCCGTCGCCATTGCCCTGCGCAACCGCACCCGCCGCCAAAAGCTCACTCCGGAGCTAGCCGAAGAAATTATCCCCAAAAATATCATCATGATTGGGCCTACGGGGGTTGGAAAGACCGAGATTGCAAGGCGGTTGGCGAAGTTGGCGAACTCCCCCTTCTTAAAGGTGGAGGCTTCGAAATTTACTGAGGTTGGGTATGTGGGGCGCGATGTGGAGTCGATGGTGCGGGATCTGGTAGAGATTGCGATCGACAATGTGCGCGAAGAAAAACTGGAAGATGTTGCCGACAAAGCCGAGTTGAATGCGGAAGAGCGGCTGCTGGATATTTTGCTGCCACCGACTCCCCCGAACCGGCCGGGCGAAGCTTCTGCCGCGACGGCCGGCGGAGTAGTGATTGATTCCAGTACGTCACTGACCGAATCCGCTTCGCGAACTCGCGAAAAATTACGGCAGCAGTTACGTGAAGGAAAGTTGGACGAACGACAGGTGGAGATCGACGTACGCGAGCGCAATTTCCCGACGTTTGAAATTATGAGCAATCAGGGTGTTGAGGAGATGGACATCAACATCAAGGACATGCTGCCGAACATTTTTGGGGCGCGGACCAAGAAGCGGAAGATGAAGGTGAACGAGGCCTTCGAATATCTGATTCAGGAAGAAGAGCAGCGCCTGATCGATATGGATCACGTGACGCGGACGGCGATCGATCGCGTGGAAAATTCAGGAATTGTTTTTCTGGATGAGATCGACAAGATTGCGGGACGCGAAGGCGGGCATGGTCCGGATGTTTCGCGCGAGGGCGTGCAGCGCGACATTCTGCCGATCGTCGAAGGGACGACGGTGAACACGCGCTACGGCATGGTTCGCACCGACCACATTTTATTTATCGCCGCTGGCGCGTTTCACGTTTCGAAGCCCAGCGATCTGATTCCCGAGTTGCAGGGACGGTTCCCGATTCGGGTGGAGTTGCAATCGCTGACTATGGAAGATTTTGTCCGCATTCTTACCGAGCCGAAATCTTCTTTGGTGAAGCAGTACACGGCGCTGCTTGAAACTGAAGGTGTGAAGCTGGAGTTTACTCCGGAGGCGCTGCAAGAGATTGCGCACTTTGCATTTCGCGTGAATGAGAGCACGGAGAATATCGGGGCGCGGCGGCTGCATACGATTATGGAGCGCGTGCTGGATGAGTTAAGCTTCGACGCTCCGGAGAGAAAAGGCGAGCACGTGACTATCGACGCGGATTATGTGAAGAAGATGTTGACGGACATTGTGAAGGATCAAGATTTGTCGAGGTACATTTTGTAGGCCTGCGCCGGCTGAAGCAGGGGTGTTTAAGATAAAGAGCACTCATCGCAGCGCTGGAAGCGCCGCCCCACCCAAAATCGCTGCGATCCTGCGCGCTGCCGCGCGGGGCTGAGCCGCATGGATTGTCGGACAAGAGTGTCCGACCCACATGGGATGTCCGTTTCTCGGGGGCTTAGCAGCGCCTTCAAGATGCTAGTGAGATCGTCGGGGAAAGATACCAACTGTATCGCCGACCCGATGAGTTATGCCGCCAACATGGCTACTCTTAGCTTGTTTTTCTAGTGATGTGAGCGTAAGATCCGCGGCCATGAAACATACTCTACTTGCCGCCCTCGTCGCCGGACCCAATTCGGACCCAGCCGCTTCGCCACATTCGAAGTCACTTACAGGAAACTTTAAACCTTTAACCAACAATGGCTCGGCCCCGTCGCAGCTTAAGGTGGCCTTGTCCGCGGGAGTTCTGACTGTCAATGGTCAGAGAATCGCCAATCCGCGTTTTACCAAGAATGGAGTTAGCTGGAGCCAAAAAACCGCATCCGCCGTATCCTCCGGATCGCTGCACATCATGTCGGGCGGAGCCATGCTCTCCGGAGTGGTGGCGGCGGGCGCCAATGAATCCAGCGCGGTAGTGGAGCACGTTAATCTTGCTCCCGACGACCTTGTCTTCAACAGTGAAATTTGCCGCAACCTCAAAGCCACGCCTCAGGTGTGGGAACCCGGGCCACCGGTTGCGATTGGCATCAATATTCCCGAGAATGGCGATCCTCCCTTTGCCAGCGCCACCATCGCGAACAACGACATAAGTGACGTCTCGGTATTGCCGCCCGCTGGCGACGAGACTACAGTTTCGGTCTCCATGGGAGTGGAGGAGTGGGAGTACGATTCAACTTTCTCCAACCTGGGATACCCGATACCAGCTTCTTCGAATATTGCTCTGGCCTTCGACGGAAATAGTTTCAGCGGTGAAATGGTGCCTTGCGGAGGAGATCCATCGGTAACCTACGGTTGGCGGGGGACGATCGCACCGGCGGTACAATCTGCGGCTCACTTCAACGCCCATGCCGATCTTCAACAGATGGACGTCCCGTTGAGCCTCATGGACCTGCTCTCGCAAAGCACGGACGGCGCCGTCGATATTGCCAAACAAAAATTTACGGATTTCATTCTTTACGCCATGGACGATTGGCGCGACCGGTTGTTCGCCGTCCCCAAACCGCCGTTATCCAGCACGGAGCAGAAGACCGTTTCAGACAATTTGAATCTTTACACCCAGCACGTCAACGACGCTTTTATTCTCAAGCAACTCAGCGTGTTGACCAAAGATCAGGGCGGCCCCTCGGACGCAATTTCCGCGGCGGATATCGATAAGATCAAATACTTCTGGCAGCGATCGCTCATGAACCTCGAGGGATACAACGACGTCAGCAATCGCCTGACGCAAATCTCGTGGATCAATGTGAACCCCCGCATCCAGAATTATGTAACCGATAACACCACGAACTGGGCCAGGCAACTGTTCACGGCTCTGACCGCGCCGCACGCACTGAATCAGGCCGTGTTGGGGTTCATTGCTTCCGGTTTTCAACTTACGCAGGTCAACCGCAACGCGGAATTGCTGCTCGCGCTCTCTCCAACACTGACGGAGACCATGGGAACCGCCGACAATTCCGTGCGCTGTACGATGGCGTCGCTCTATCACTCAAAATTGATGAGCCGGTTTGGAGCCCAGCTGAGCTCGAGCGTCACTTACGGCAGTCCTCAGTCGGTCACGCAATTCGCTAATTTCCTGCCCACCTGGATTCAAGGCGTTCGCGCCAACATCGCCGAAGCCGGTAAGAATGCGAATCTTTCTGCCGGCCAGACCACCATGTATCAGGAGATCGAGTCTTCATTTGCGGCGGCTGAGCAGGAGCAGGGTGGCCTCGCGGCGCTGGCCACCGAGATCTCTCAGGGCATCGCCGTGCAGTCGGGATCCAACCTCTTCGCCAAAATTTCGAACTGGACGAAACTCAATCCTCTGGGCAAGAAAATATCTGGCGGCGCCGTGAAGGCCATTAACGTCGCCGCTTTCTGCTACGGACTGCAAAATGTAATCGGCGCTTTCAAGAACTGGGACAATCTCACCGATGCTCAGAAGGCCCAGAACGTCATCACTACTGGCGAACTCGGAATCAACCTGCTGGGAATCATCGCCGATTCAGGCCTCCCCGAAGCTTTCGGCACGCTGGTGAAGAACGCCTTTAATATTGACTTCGAGGGCTTGGGAGAGGCAATCTCCGAAAGCCTGGCGCAAGACCTCGCTCAAGGCGAAGACTTCTTCTCCGCTACAGTCAAATGGCTCGGCCCCGACATGGAGGCGCCCGAAAAAAGCGCATTCACGCAAACTTTCGAATCCGGCGCAAGGTTCATGAAGGGCTTTGCGATCGTCACTGCCGCAGCTGCGGTCGCATTCTCCGCCTACAAAGTCTATGAGGATTTCGATGGACACGGACAAGTCGCCAACGAAGTGCTCGACGTACTCATCCTTACGTCTAATGTGGTGGTTCTCGCCGGAGCGATTGCCGCATTTGCGGTAGGCGAGTGCCTGATGGCTTCGCTGGGCCCCGTTGGCGCGGTCCTAGGCGTAATATTGGCGATTGTCTCCATCTTCCTGCCATCGCCGCCGCCCGATCGTCCTTCCGACGACTATATGAATGACCGGGGCAACAGCGTTCTCGCCAGTTTGCCCACGCCCAAACCCGGGTGGGATCAAACTTCGAGTGGAGCTCAAGTGCCGGCAGCCGCATGATACCTTCGCATTCGATTGACGCCGCAACCTCCGGCGCGGACAAAATTAATATTCCGCGCCGGACTTTCCTGCGCCATATTTCGCTCTACACGGCCGCCGCCTGCCTGCCCGCATTCTTGGCTCGTTCCGCGACCGCATTGCAGTCAAGAGGCAGGTTTGGGGATCAGGTCTATGTCCCTCAACCTTTGCCGATGACTCTGGAAGATCTCGACCGTATCAGCATCGACGATAATGCGGTGATCGACGCGCTTACGTATTTGTTGTGGCGAGCCCCCTCCATTGCGCCGCTGGTGGACGCAGCCGGCGGTTTCGGCCCCAAATTTCCCAGTTGTCCGGCAAAACACCTAACTGGTTCGTATTGCGTCACGTTCCGCGATTTTGGGCCGTATGCCGTGCAACCTTTCACCGATCATCCGCGCGCCATGTCTACCGATCTGTACGCCGTTTTTTTCACCTACGACTATATTTCGAAGCTGGGCGGCGCTTTTGCCGGTGCCTTCAATTCCGTGGACCAGATGTTGGCCCACTTAATACTGAGCCAGGGCCCGGATACTGCATATCAGTCCGAAGTAACCATGGACACCTTGCTCAACTATACCCAGGGTCAAGCTGCCCCAGGCGCTCCCACCTTCCACGACTATCACAACAACGCCGGCTATTGGGGACCGGAGCTCGCTCGCCTTGCCATGAGTGAAGGTTTTATCAGAAACAAAAAACTCCTATCGGTCGTGGATCCCCTGCTCACAAAACGCTCATTGATGATTACCCTCTACAAACTTCTGTTACTGGAAGATAATGGCCGGGATGTTGCCAGGCGATGGAACATGCCCGATCTGAGCGGAACCGTTTTCCCACTTGCCGCCAATGCCGACTTCCCGGAAAACTATCTCCGCAATATGCTTAAGGGCGAGAACCCCATGAAGCCCATCGTTGACGGCGCGGTTCGACGCAACTCCGATGCGGTGTGGAGATTCATCGCGGGAGCCGCCACCTATTCGCCGTCCGTGCTAGGCCATCCCAACTACCCCAGGGGTTTTGATCCCCATTACCCCCCAGAATTCTGTTCCGTATCTCCACTCTGCCATAAATAACACTTTCACACACCAGCAATTTATGTCTAGAGTGTTGCTCATGACAGACAATCGTAAAGCTGGAATTGCGCTTATTGCGGGTTCGCTGGGCGGTGTTCTCACCATGGCTGTACACCCCACGCGAACGGCGACGCTGAGCGCTGAACAAGTGGCGCATCTCGCGATCACCTCCGCCGCGCCGCGCATACCCTCGCCCTGTTGAGCGTCCTAGTGCTGTTCCTGGGAGCTTGCGGGCTCACCGTGCGCATTGCCGCCGCCGACCGAACTTCATTTGCTGCCATTGTCACGTTCGGCTTTGCATGCGTTGCCGTCATGATCGCCGGGGCGGTGAGCGGATTTATCGTTCCAAAGATTATGCAGCATATGGTTCGCGACGTTCCGGCCGCCGCGCCTCAGTGGCAGATTGTGATTTCCGGCATTTTCCAGATCAATCAGGGCTTCGCTAAAATATATTCGGTGGGCACGTCGATGGCGATTATTCTTTGGTCTTTCTCGGCGCTGCGGAATGGCGGGCTGGGCCGCGGTGTTGCCATTTATGGATGCATTATTGCGCCGCTCATCATAGTTAGCATCGCGGTGGGTCACTTGCGGCTGGATGTGCACGGCATGACGGTTGTGATGGCTGGGCAAGTGATCTGGTTCATCATTGTCGGATCTCAACTGATAGGCAGGGCCGAAGTAACGCGCAGCTAAAGCGATCGACTTTCAAAAAGTGGATTCTCATTGCTGAGCTAGAGCTATACGTCACTGAACTGCAACCCCTTCCCTTGAAACTGATGTAGTCTGATGATTCCGCATGAAAACTCTACGAGTGCTGTTGGTGTTGAGTGGTCTGAGTTGGCTTTCGGGGTGCGCTTCGATTGGGCCGCCGGAAGCGCCGTCGCTGGAGTTGCCGAAGCCGCCGACGAATTTGAAAGCCGCGCGCAAGGGCGACAAAGTTACTCTCACGTGGACGATTCCGGCGCGGACCATGGAGCGGCAGACGGTGCGGTATTTGGGAAAGACGAATATCTGCCGGGGTATTGCGGGGAATTTGAAGCAATGCGGTACGGCGGTGGGAGAAGTAGCGGCGCCGACGGATTTTGAAAAGGCGAGGAAGTCGCCGTCGAAAAAACTTACCGCGAGCTTTACCGATAGTTTGTCTCCCGGCTTTGAACGACAACATGCGACGGAGTTCGCCAGCTATGCGGTGGAGGTGCTGAATACCGCGGAGCGAGGGGCGGGGATGTCGAATCAGGCGCGGGTGCCGCTGGTTCCGACGATCACTCCTTTCGGCGATTTTGCGGCAAAGACCAATGGACGCGGCGTATTGATTTCGTGGCAGTGTCCGGAGACGCCCGCTGAAAAAAATGGGGGCAAGTATCTTTTTCGAATCTACCGGCGGCTGGAATCGACTGCGAACTGGAATAAACTCTCCGATGTCGACGCGACAGGTTGCGCGGTGAGAGCCAGCGGCACAGATCAAGTTGTCACGTCGTTTCTTGATCAGAGTATCGAATGGGAACGGACTTATTTTTATCGCGGCACTGTGGTGAGTGTTGTGGAATCGGCAGATAAGCCGGCGGAGGCAGAAGGCGACGACACGGCTGAAGTGAAAGTATTCGCGCATGACGTGTTTCCTCCAGCGGTGCCAGCGGGATTGCAAGCTGTGTTTTCCGGGCCGGGGCAGCAGGCTTTCATTGATTTGATTTGGACTCCGGTGGGCGATGCGGATCTTGCAGGTTACAACGTCTACCGTCACGAGGCGGGAGTTGCTGCGGTGAAGTTGAATGCAGAGTTGGTGAGGACTCCGGGGTATCGGGATGCACAGGTGGTTGCGGGGAAAACTTATTTTTATTCGGTGACGGCGGTGGATGAGCGGGGGAACGAGAGCGGGCGGTCGGAGGAAGCGGAGGAGCGGGCGCCGTGAGTACATCGAGTGCAGAGAAATGGGCGGTGGTCGAAAGATGTTGAGTTTGTGGGGGAGCCAATTGCATAGATCCTTCGCCAAGGATGACGAGCTGATGAGGCGACGGCGTTGATGATGAAAAGTTCTCGCATGATTTCCGTATCTCGTGATTAGATAGAGTTCATGAAATATTGCCGGTTTCAACTGAATGGAGAGGCTCACTACGGGCTGGTCGAATCGGTGGCGGGACGCGATTCGATTGTGAGGGTTTTGCTGACGGCGCCGGAGAAATCCGATGGCGATGTTGAGGGATTGCGAACCCGGCGGATCGAAGCGATTGGGCTGGATGCAGCGACACTGCTGGCGCCGGTGAACCCGACGAAGATTGTTTGCGTGGGGCGCAATTACCGGGAACACGCGGCGGAGTTAGGCAGCGAGGTGCCGAAGGAGCCGCTGCTGTTCTTCAAGCCGAACTCCGCATTGCTGGCTCCGGGTGGGGTGGTAAAGCGGCCGAAGATCTCGCAACGTGTGGATTTTGAGGGCGAGCTTTGCGTGGTAATGGGAAAGCCGTGCCATCTGCTGGCGGACGGCGAGGATGTGCGGCCATACATTCTCGGTTACACCTGTCTGAACGATGTGACGATGCGCGACATCCAGAGGCAAGAGAATCAGTGGGCACGAGGGAAGGGATTTGATACGTCGTGCCCGGTGGGGCCAGTGGTGGTGGATGGACTCGATCCGTGGGCAGGAGTGGGCGTGGAGACGCGAGTGAATGGCGGGGTGCGGCAATCGGGAAACACGAAAGATTTTATTTTTCCGCTGGATACAGTAATTCGTTTTATCTCGCAGGCGATGACATTGCTGCCGGGAGATTTAGTGGCGACGGGAACACCGGCGGGCGTAGGGCCGGTGGTGGCGGGGGATGTGATGGAGATTAGCGTGGAGGGAGTGGGGGTGTTGAGGAATTCGGTGGTGGATGAGTAATTAGAAAAGCGAGCCGGATCAACGCTTCTCACTGGAGCCTAAAGCGTTCGCGCATGAGGCGCTGCAGGCGGGGTTTGTAGAGAAGGTCATAGGCGAGTTCTTTGTCGGGGAACATGGCGAGGGCGGCGTGTTTAGCTCCGGCTGCCAGTTCGGAAGCTTCTTCGACGGTTAGGTTAGGATCCTGGCTGATTACTGAGGAGACCATGCTGATCATAATTTGCAAGCGGCGGATTAAGCGGGCTTCATCGTCCACTGCGTTTTCGGCTTCGGGTCCAGCGGGAGGCAGAAGGGCTTTGTGAGGCGAATGTTCTCCGGAGGTCATATTGGTCTCTTTTCTGCTCCGTTAATTATCTCCAGTCAAATATCCCCAAGTTTTGGATGTTGCGTTATGGTGAGGCGTTGCGCACTATCCAGCATGTTGCACCTTTGGGCGGCGAAGTGAAACAGCCCGAAAGTGCCAGGGTTTTAGAGTGCGAGGTCCAGAGCAGGCAGCGTGCTTCGCCCTGCGCAGATCCGGCGGCGACTGTCTCGGCAATGAGTCATGGCTAAACAACTCCTTTGGAAGGATTAGAATCAGAGAGAAGCGGAGTTCAGGCGCTCTTTCTTGGCGACCGACCCGGGAATCGGAGATCACATGACAGAGGAAGTCAAGGCGATGACGGAAGAACAGCAGCCTGATCCGAACGAAAAGCTGGTGAAAGTATTTGGCAGCGAACAGGAGTCGGAGGCGCTGGTGGTCAAGGGGTTGCTGGATTCGGCGGGGATTGACAGCGATTTAATGTCGGGAAGTTTTTTGCAGGACGCGTTTCCGGGACTTGGCGGAATGATTATTCTGGTGCGGGAAGAGGATGAAGAGAAGGCGCTGAGTTTGATTGCGGAGTCGCAGCAGTCGGGGGGCGGGGTGGACGAGGACGAGACGCAGAGCTGAGTTCCTCTGGGGCTAAAGCCCCGGTCGTCTTTGCGGCACGACTGGTGGCGCACAGAATTCGTTCTAATTGCTCCCTTGCGGGACAGGGATGACGGTGTGGCCGTCGAGATAGAAGGTAGCGGCGCCGTTTAGGTCGGTGCGGTAGACGTGGACTCCGGCGGCCTGGAGACGGGCGAGGACATCGGGCTTGGGCAGACCGAAGGAAGTGTGAAAGCCAACGGAGATTACAGCGAATTGCGGCTTTGCTGAGGCAAGAATTTCTGGCGTGGTGGATGTGGCGCTGCCGTGATGGCCTACTTTTAGAAGATCGGAATGTTGCGGATGCAGGGCGGCGATGCGGCGCTCAACTGCCTTTTCGGCATCACCCTCCAATAAGACAGATGTGCCGCCGTAGCTGACGCGCAGGACCATCGAGTCGTTATTTTTCGGTTCGAGGCCAACGGGCCAATCTTGCGGCGGAAAAAGCACGTTAACCTCAGCGCCGCCTAGATCGAAAGCATCTCCCTCCCAATGGCGCACGACTGCGATTCCTAACGCGTGCGCTTCGGCGATTAGATTGTCCAGCGCGCGGCTGGGCGGTAGCAGACCGATCCATAATTCTTTAGGGCGAAAATCTTTCAGGATTGCGGGCATACCGCCGATGTGGTCGGAGTGTCCGTGAGAGATGGCGACGGCGTCGAGGCGGGAGATGCCGCGCGTCCAGAGATAGGGAGCGACTACGTCTTCGCCGAAGTCGAGTTGCGTGGATGCGCCCCAGACTGGGCCTCCGGCGTCAACGAGGAGGCTGCGGCCCTGGGGCGTGACCAGGAGGATGGAATCACCTTCGCCGACGTCGATGGAGGTAACTTCGAGAATCCCGGCACGGGTTTGCGGTTTGGCAGAATGGAAGGCGAGAGTTAACGACGCGGCTAGTAGCGCAGAGACTCCGGCGAGCGCGAGAAGTGCATGGCGGCGGGCGAGGATCATTGCGAGAATCAGGGCGGTGCTTGCTGCGGCGATGACTATTAAGGATGGCGTTGGGACGCGGAGATCGGCGAGGCGCAGACCGCCCAGACCATGGACCGTTCCGGTGATTGCTTGCAGGGCAAAAGCCGTAAGTAGGGCTGGAAGTTTGGCGAGGAACGGGGAAAGATATCCCACCGTGATCGTCAGAATGGCGGCTGGCATGAGGAGTTGCGTGAGTGGAACGACGGCGATGTTGGCGGGAAGTCCGATAGTAGTGGCGCGGTGGAAGTAATAGGCCATGGGGAGGGCCAAGCCCATCTGCATGACGGCCGATACGAGTAGCAGTTCGTAGATGCGTAGGAAAAAAATTGTTAAGGCGCGGATTAGGCGCAAGGACCAACGCATACCGATGAACGCAGCGAGGCGACCGGCGATCAAACGCAGGTCTACGCGAAATTGCGCGACGCGGGGAGGAAGAGTCGCGCCGTAGTCGTCGGCGTCCCAGTGAGCGAGAGCGCGGCGGAAAAGGCCTGAAGTGCGGTCGATGAGCGGCAAGGCGACGGCGGCGACGATGAGAACGCAGAGGAACGTCATTTGAAAACTGGCGGTAAAGAGTTGGCGCGGATCGAAAGCGAGTAGGCCGAGGGCGGCGGCTCCGAGGGCATTGACCATCGAGCGTTCGCGATAGAGCAGGCGCGTGGCGAGGAAGATGGCGCACATCAGCGTGGCTCGCCAGACGGGGGCGCCAACTTCGGTGAGGAAGGCGTAGGCGACACAGGAAAGGATTGTTAGGAGCGTGGCATGAATGTCGGTGAGGCGCAGGCGGCGGAGGGCCCAGAAGACGACGAAGGCGAGGATGGTGACGTTCATACCGGAGACGACGAGGACGTGGTAAGTGCCGGAGCGCTGGAAATCGACGCGAGTGTCGCGGTCGATGAAGGCGTCTTCGCCGATGATCATGGCGTCGAGGATTGCGGCTTGCGGCGGCGGCCAGAGGCCGTGGATTTTAGCGACGATGCTGGAGTGAGCGCGGGTGCGCCAGAGTTCGAGGCGGTTTCCGGTGAAGCCGGGAAGAAGTTGGACGTCTTCGGATTTGGCGGAGGCGAGGGCTGCTATGCCGTTCGCAGCAAGATAGCTCTGATAGTCGAATGCGCCGGGGTTGCGGAAGTTACGCGGAAGTTTGAGTTTAGTGGAGAAGCGAAATCGTTCGCCGTAGCGGAAGAGATGCATCGAGGGAGTGGATGAATCGTTCGAGTAGGCGGCGTAGATTCCCAGGCGGATGCCGGAGTGGATGGGAAAGCGGGCGGCGCTATTGGTGATGAGGTCTTTTTCGGTGACGATCTCTTTTTCCGTGACGATCTCTTCGGTTTGAAGATCGAGGGTTTGGCTGAGTTCGTTGGAGGAAGTTCCGCGGAGTTTGCCTTCGCGGGTGACGTAGCCGGTGATTTGTACTTCTGGACCATAGGCGAATGGGGCGAAGCTGGGATCGGGAGTGGAGGGAGCTCGCATTTGGATATGTAAGGCTCCGGCCAGGAAGAAAGCTGAGAGGGCAAGAGTGATAGCGACGAAATTTCTCCTTCGCAGGAAATAAATGGATGCGGCTAGAAATATGGCTCCGGTGGCGAACCACCACGAGGAAGGACGTGGGTGGTATGTGGCGGCGATGATTCCGGCGGAGTAAGCGACCGCTGCCCAGAGCATGGGTTGTCGGGTGGGCTTAAGGTGGAATTCGGGCGGAGCTGACGAGAATTGTTTCGTGAGCATTCGGAATTGGAATTCCGTCGAGTTCAGTGATAAAGCGCCTCGCCCGCGAGGCGGGCAGTCGAGGGCGGCTGTCCCCACATCGGCTTAACAGCAAATATCAGCGGACTAATATCAGCGAACCAGGTGGACGACTGTTTCGAGGTGGAAGGTTTGAGGGAACAGGTCGACGAGATGAAGTTGATCGACGCGATAGCCTGCGGCCTGGAGCGGGACCAAGTCGCGCGCCAGAGTCGCGGGATCGCAGGATACATAGGTGATGCGTGGCGCACCAGCACTTGCAAGCAAGCGGGCCACGCGATCACCTAATCCGCCGCGGGGCGGATCAACCACCACTACGTCGGGCTTATGGAGCAACTGGGGGAGGACTGCGCCACTTCCGGCTCGACTCTTCCGTCCGGCACTTCGCGAAGGAGCGGGCGTGCCGCCCGCTCCCATACCGCTGGTGCTTGTGACCGCACGACTTGTGCCGACTCGGGCTGCTAAATCGCTCAAGTACTGGTCGGCACTGTGATGCACTGCCTTTGCGTTATCTGGAAGATTGTATCGCAGGTCTTTGGCGGCGGTCTGTGACGACTCAACAGAAACGACGTGACGGATGTCACAGGCCAAGGTTGTGGAAAACAATCCGACGCCCGCATAGAGATCGAGGGCCACGTTGCCGGAGCGGCCGGCCGTGACGACGCTGACCAGTTCGTCGATCAGGAAGCGGTTGGTTTGGAAAAAAGCTCCGCTGCTGACGCGATAAGCAGCATTCTTCGTTCGATAGGTCAGTTCTGACGCGCCGACCGTGATCAGTGGTTCCAGCGCACCTTTTTGCGGCTCACGGAAGGCTACGATGCCGGCGATTTCCGGCATGGACGAGCATAATTCTTCCGCCCAGGCGCGAACCGCAGCGCGACGAGCTTCGGGGGCACAGAGGAATTCGAGAAGGAGACTAGTTTCGGTTTCGCGCGGATCTCCGCTGGCGTGGGGGGCAGCGAAGAATTCGATTTCGTGAACGCCTTCCACGGCCTGACCGCCTCGTCCTGATTTCCAAAGAGCAGCGATAGCGCGATTGATCAGCGGCGAGCTGATGGGGCACTCTTCGACAGGAAGGAGTTCGTGCGAGGCGAATTTGAAATATCCGGCGGCGAAGTGAGGGTGTGTGCGCACTTGCAGGCGCGAGCGGTTGCGGTAATTCCACGGCGGCGAAGGATGGACTTCGATTTCGGATTGAAGTTCGAGTTTGGCGAGGCGGCGAAGGTTCTCGCGCAGGATTTCTTTTTTGATCTCAAGTTGATGTTCGTAAGTGGCGTGCTGGTAATGGCATCCGCCACAGCGGGCAAAGTGCGGGCAGGGCGGCGCGATGCGATGCGGAGAGGGTTCAACAATTGCCGCCGCGTGGGCGCGGGCGAAGCCGGGCTTCTCTTTGGTGAGCGCGGCTTCGATTTTCTCTCCGGCGAGAACAAAGGGAACGAAGACGGCTTTGCCGCGACCGTGCGAGTCGGCGGGAAGGCGAGCGAGGCCGTCTCCGCCGTAGATGAGCTTTTCAATGTTTAGGAGCAAGCTTTGATTCTACGGCATGGGAGCGCAGGAATATTTTCGCTGCGCCGAGAACTCAGGCCGGGACAGAATCGGCCCGCCGCCGGGCGAGCATCAGCCCGATCCAGCAACTCACCGGCCAGGTGAGCAGCCAGGACAACCAGTACCAGTGGGGCCAGCCTTTGCTCCAGTTGGGAATGATGGCGCCGATGCCCATCGCTTCGCCGAGGACAAAGAACCAGAGCACGTGCCGCGAGGCGCGGCTGGGAGCAAAATGGGCGCAAACCCAGGCGCAAAGAATCGAGATAACGACAAAGAATGCCGTGCTCGCCATGAGCGCGTTGTCAGAAGGAATGTGGCCTTTGACGAAGTCTCCGGGAAAGATGCGGGAGAGCAAAGGATCCGATGCCAGCACAAGAATAACCGAGAGCAGGTAGCTGCCGACAACGACGGCGATCGATTTGTTCATTGGATAGGCCTCGAACGGTAGTGGTTGAATCTTGGATCAACTACGAGCAAAAACGTCATCACCGAAACGGGTTTCCGAATGCACTGGACAAGTTACATCAGAGAGAGCGCTGTCGCAATGAAAAATCTGTGGTCGATAAATGGGTGTGACTCGTTCCTGCTGATGAAGGCTCGGGGCGCCAGAGTGCTACCCTCTTGCCGCCTGGAATACGACTGACTCGACGTTGGTGTACAATTGCGCCGTCGATTCAAGCAGACGTTCACGGGAATCAGACAATTGAGTTCCTTCTCTCCCCCGCCGTGAACCAGAAAGTTTTTGTTTGGGCCCTTGCGGCATCGTTGCAGCGACATCCCCCTTCCGCTGCGTGAAGTTCACCGAGCCTCCCCATGAAAGGATGCTGACGCGATGAATTCCTTAGCAAAATCAGACTCTGCGCGCTTAGTTGGCCAAAATCAGCGAGAGGAAACCACACCTCGAAAATCGAAACTCGTGAAGGCGCTTAGCGGCAAGATGAACTTGTCGATGAGAGCATGCGCTCTGCTTTTGATGTGGGCGGCGACGGCGATGGTTTTATCAGCACAGACATTCAGCGTGCTGCACAACTTCGATGGAGCGGACGGGGCTGTTCCGGAAGCTCGACTTATGCAGGGGCCAGATGGCTATCTTTACG
Organism: uncultured Acidobacteriaceae bacterium; assembly: GCA_963818235.1. Classification (GTDB taxonomy): domain Bacteria; phylum Acidobacteriota; class Terriglobia; order Terriglobales; family Acidobacteriaceae; genus Sulfotelmatobacter. The sequence goes on along the minus strand of CAWFRI010000001.1, from coordinate 1,275,229 downwards.
GGACCACATACGGTGGGGGATTTGACTTCGGCACGGTTTTCAAAATTACGCTTGCGGGAACGTTGACCACTGTCTACGGTTTTTGCACGGAGCTTGACTGTGCCGATGGAACCAATCCCAGGGCGGGCTTGATTCTGGCAACCGATGGGAATTTATATGGGACAACATCCACGGGCGGCACAGGCGAATTTGGCACGGCCTTCAAGATTAATCCTTCGACCGGCGCTCGAACCACGGTTTACAACTTCTGCTCGCTGATTGGCTGCCCCGATGGTGAATTTCCCAACGGGCTGGTTCAAGCCACGAATGGGAATTTCTATGGAACCACGATCAATGCCAACAACGGCGGTCCCGGAACCATCTTCGAACTGACTCCTGGCGGCACGCTCACGACTCTGCACACTTTTTGTGTTCCAACTTGCCCCGATGGCGCGGATCCCGAGGTGGGACTGCTTCAAGCCGGCGACGGAAATCTTTACGGCATATCGCTGAACGGCGGGAACTGCAACGAAGGCATTATGTTCAAGACCACGCCAGCAGGCGTGGAGACCCCCGTCTACAGCTTTTGCTATCCACAGGGCGCGCAGCCGACAGGATTGGTTCAAGCGGCAGGCGGGGAGTTCTTTGGCACAACTCAGGCCTTCGGCGCGAACAACGAAGGGACGGCCTTCAAGATAAGCCCGTCCGGTACTCTGACCACGCTTTATAACTTTTGCTCCCAACCAAGCTGTTCTGACGGCTCCGGAGCTGTAGGGGGGGTTATCCAGGCCACCGACGGGAACTTCTATGGAACGACATTCACAGGAGGGGCCAATAATGACGGCACGGTTTTCAAGCTCACTCCGGCCGGTACGCTGACCACGATGCATAGCTTTGTCGACACGGACGGCGCATCTCCCACGGTGGGCCTCTTCCAAGCTACGAACGGAACTTTTTATGGAGTAACCAGCGCTGGAGGGGCAAACGGCGATGGTACGGTCTTCAGCCTGGATGTGGGGCTAGGTCCGTTTGTGGAGACGGTGCCTACGTCCGGCGCGGTGGGAGGAAACGTCAGAATTCTGGGCACCAGCCTTATGGGCGCAACCAGCGTTACCTTCAACGGCATCCCAGCCACCTTCACTGTAGCCTCGCACTCGCTTATTAAAGCTACGGTACCGACGGGGGCGACTACGGGATCGGTTCAGGTAACAACGCCAAGCGGCACACTCACCAGCAATGTGGTTTTCCGCGTGAGGCCGTGATGTTGCGAGTGTGAATAGTGGTTATTGGGCCCTTGCGGCATCGTTGCGGCGACATCCCCTTCCGCTGCCTGAAAGTCACTGGGACTTCTACCGAGAGAAAGGATATGACTATGAATTACGCAACAGATTCGCACGTGCGCATATCAACTGAAGCTTTGCGAGGAAAAACTATGATCCACAACCGCAATTGGAAAGTTATGAATGTGCGAACTTGTGCAACGTGCAAGCGTCCGCGTTGGCTGATTGTCTGCGGCATGTTTCTCCTGTGGGCGGCGGTTGCTTTGCCCGCGCAGACCTTCACCTTGCTCCAGAGCTTCGACGGGTATGACGGATACGGGTCCGAAGCTGCTCTGGTGCAGGGCACCGATGGGAACTTCTATGGGGATACGATCAACGGCTCCGTCTTCGGCGAGGGAAATGTCTACAAGACTACCCCCAGCGGAACGGTGACCAGCCTGCACATGTTCTCCTCCTCTGACGGCGTCGAGCCCGTCGGAGCGCTGGTGCTGGACACGAATGGAAAGTTCTATGGAACCACGTCCTACTCTGGATCGACTCTCTGGGGCAGCGTCTTCAGCATTACCTCTGGCGGCACAGTAACTACCGTTCATGGTTTCGTGAACTCGGACGGCGCGTATCCCGAGGGTCCAATCGTGCAGGCCAGCAATGGAAGCCTATACGGAATATGCCGTTATGCCGGGCCAACCGGCTATGGCGGCACGATCTTCGAAATCACTCCGGCGGGAACATTCAACACCTTCTACGCGTTCGCCGAGGACGGTGGCTCAACACCGCTCTATGGGTTGATTCAGGGAACTGATGGCAGCCTCTATGGAATATCGCAATCTGGCGGATTGGGGTACGGCGGGATTTATAAAGTCGACCAAGGCGCCACGCTGACTTTACTGTACAGCCTTACCAATGGCAGCGACGGATCAGGCCCCCAAGGTCCGCTCGTGCAAGCCGCAAATGGAAACTTTTACGGAACGACGAGCGGAGCCGGAGTCTACGGGTATGGCACAGTCTTTGGAATGAGCCCGACTGGCACTTTGCATACACTACATAGCTTCGATAGCACCGAGGGCGCCAATCCCGCAGCGGGGCTGATCCAGGCGACTGATGGAAATTTCTATGGGACTACCTCTGCAGGCGGGGCGAATGGCAATGGCACCATTTTCCAGATGACCCCGACTGGAACACTGACTACACTACACAACTTCGACGGCACGGACGGCAACGATGCCCAAGCGCCGTTGGTGCAAGGCACCGATGGGAGCTTCTACGGAACCACGTACACCGGCGGGGCCAGCAACATAGGCACGATATTCAACGAGTCAGTCGGCCTGGGACCATTCGTGAGAACGAATCCGACGAGCGGCGCAGCGGGAAAAACCGTAAAGATTCTGGGGAATAATCTGACCGGTTCGACCAGCGTCACATTTAACAGGGTTGAAGCAGCGTTCACCATAGCGTCTAACTCGGCAATCATAGCCACCGTTCCCGCGGGCGCGACTACCGGCACGGTTCAGGTAACGGCTCCCGGAGGCACGCTGAACAGCAACATTGTGTTTCGAGTGAGGCCGTGACGTTGCAGGTTGGATGTAATCGTACTTGGGCCCTTGCGGCATCGATGCGGCGACGCCCCCTCCGCTGCGTGACATTCACTGAATCTTTCACCAGAAGGAAAGGACATCGAACCATGAATCGCTCAACGAATTCGAACGCCAGCCCATGGATTAACGATTTTCGGGGAAGAACTATGAGCCGCAATTCCAGTGTGAAAGTTGCGAATGCAAGTACGCCTGCGATGCGCCAGAGTCCGCGATGGTTGAGGATCTGCTTGATGGTTCTGTCATACGCTGTGACCGGGACTGCCTTACAAGCGCAGACATATACGCTGCTGCACAGTTTCGACGGAACCGACGGCACTGCCCCTCAAGCTGGGCTGGTGCAGGCCGTGGATGGAAATTTCTACGGAACCACGAATGGAGGAGGGACCAACAGCGGAGGAACGACCTTTAAAATCACGCGGGGTGGCACGCTGACTTCACTCTACAGTTTCTGCGCTCTCAAGAATTGCGAGGACGGCGCCGGACCCACGGGGAAACTTCTGCAAGCGACCGATGGGGATCTGTACGGTACAACGTATGGGGGTGGGCACTCTTACGGCTCAATCTTCAAAATGACCCCGGGAGGCACGCCCACCACTCTGTATTATTTCTGCTCTCTGGGGCCGAATTGCGCCGATGGCTCCGCTCCCCAAGGGAGTCTGATTCAAGCCTCGAACGGCGGCATTTACGGAACATCTTATTGGCTTGGACCCAACGGATGGGGCACGGTTTTCAAAATTACACCCAGTGGCACGCTGACCACGCTGCATGGGTTCGACTATACGGATGGCGGCAATCCTACCGGTTTGTTTCAGGCAAGCAATGGGAATCTCTACGGAACAACCGAACAGGGCGGGGATGTGCTGTGCACGGGCGGAGATGCCTGCGGCACGGTTTACGAAATCACGCTGAGTGGTACGCTCACGTCGCTGGTTAGTTTTTGTGGTTCTCAGCCTCCTTGCGGCAACGGGGCCTTTCCCTACGCGGGGCTGGTCCAGGACGGAGGGGCCTTGTATGGGACAACATTGTCAGGCGGGACTTCCTCTGTGGGCAACCTTTTCAAAATCACCCCCAATGGCACGTTCAGCACCCTATACAGTTTTTTCTTGGGGTATCTGCCCGAGGCGGCTTTGATTGTCGGACCCGACGGCAACCTCTATGGAACGACTTATTCGGGCGGGACCAGTGGAGATGGCACGGTCTTTAAGATCACCCCTGCTGGCGTGCTCACGACCCTGCACAACTTTGACGGCACGGACGGCTCGAATCCTTACGCGCCGCTGGTCGAGGGTACCGATGGGCTGCTCTACGGCACAACCACCGCTGGCGGGGCAAATGGCGATGGTACAGTTTTCAGCCTGGATGTGGGCTTCGGTCCGTTTGTGGAAACATTGCCTGCGACCGGCACGGTCGGAGCAACCGTAAGAATTCTCGGCACCAATCTCACGGGCGCTACGAGCGTCAGCTTTAACGGAACACCCGCGACGTTTACGGTGAGCTCACCCTCGCTCATCACGACCACTGTGCCTGCGGGTGCGACCAGCGGCACCGTCAGGGTAACAATTCCCAGCGGGACGTTGAACAGCAACGTTGTGTTTAAGGTGCGACCGTGACGTAGGAAGTGCAGACCGCCGCCGGACAGCTGGATTTCTCTTCTAGCCACACGGCGGCGGTCAATCTCAAACCAGAACCTCCACAAAGCATGGCGGTCCGAGATAGTTATCTTTTTCGCTATGCTTCGCAAGCGCTCGGCATCGTCATACGCGTTTACGCAATTCCCAAAAAAGTGCCGAAGCTCCAAGCCAAACTAACCCAGCGATGGTGAGAGCCAGCCAAGCCGAACGAATGGGGATAAGCTTCCAGGCGACCAGCGCAAAGATTGCCAAACTAAGGGTGCCGATTGCCGCTCCCGCCGCGTCTATGCTTACCGCTTGTGACGCCCGCACCGTTCCGTCGAAGCCGTGTTCTCGCTTCTTTTCTTTCTCATGCTTTTCAATTAATGTCGCGCCAGCAGGAAAGATAGCTGGGAAAGCGAGGAACAAACCCCCGATGACGGGTCCGTAATGCTCTGCGATTAAGCCCGCAATCGCAGTGATGAGCCCGCCAAATATGAACCGAATGGCGTATTGATACCATCGAATTTCGCGAAGAACACTAGCATCGACCTTGATTCTCATTCGATTATTTACCGTAAGCAGATATACCAGAGGCCAAATGCTGTACCGAACCACAGAGGAATGGAAGAAGTGGTCACCGCGATGGCTTTCCAACGATAGCGCATCGATAGCCAGCTCACGCAAGAAGCATAGAGGAAAAAGGCCACCGCTCCGGCAATCATCGAACGGGCTTCGGTCGCCGCGTACATCTTGCCGGCAGTCGCTACAGTTAATCCGAGTGTGGCCAGCGCGACGGAAGGCGCAGCTCCAAAAAGCCCCGCGAAACTCTTGGGCTTAAATAAATCACCGAGAGTCGCGAAAGAGGAAACCACAATCCCACCAATCACAAAACGTAGCAGCAGTTCTTTCATAGGCTTAAATCACGCGTTTGAGATTGGATCATTTCCTTCCATGTTTCACGAGCTTCCAAGCGGCATTTGGACCTTTAATGTCCAATACGCGATATTGCTCTTTGGAGAGCTCGTGATAATTCACAAAGAAATCCTCCAACTCTTCACAGAATTTTTTCCCCAAATCCTTAACCGTCTTAATATCTGCCCATTCATGGGACTTCTGTTCGATAGCCAGGATACGATCATTGCGTTCGACTTCTTTGCCTTCGCTTTGCTCGCCTTCAATGACTCCGATGGGCCTGCATGTCAAAACGCATCCGGGAAAAACAGGTTCGTCCATCAGCACGAGCACATCTACTGGGTCGCCATCATCTGCAATGGTTGAAGGAACGAATCCGAAGCTGTACGGGAAAATCATCCCGCTCGGGAGCACCTTCGTTAGCTCGAAAATTCGTTCCTTAGGATCGAAAGCAAACTTGTTGCGACTCCCTTTCGGCGTTTCGATGACGACCCGCAACATCTGCTTATCATCCGCATCAACCGGTGCGAGCCGTGACGGATCAGCCAGCCCGTTTCTTGAACCATTGCTCTTGCTCATCGTGCCTCCTGACGGCAAGGGTGTTGATGCGCGCGAGACACCTAAAGGTTTACGCAGCGTGAACTTATGCTCAGCTATCTTTGCGGTAGAGAAGATCGCGGATGGCCTGGCGGCGAGCGTCGTTGGCTTCTTTGGCGGTTTTGCGCTCGTCGGCGTCACCGCTGCGCTTGGTTTTCGGGTCGGTGTGCTCCGGCTCGCTACAGGCAGGGCAGCGATTGGCAAAACCGGGTTTACCAGGCTTCAACTCGAACTCTTCGGAGCAGACGGCGCAGACCTTGATGGGAAATGCCATTGAATAATGATACCAATTGCAAGTTCTGCTGGAGCTACGAATTCTAGAATTTTATATTTTCGCAACGGCTTAGTGGCTGTAGTCTTTTTGATCTGTTCTATCAACTAAGATCATGAAGGTTTGGCTTGGTCTACACTGGGGCCACGCAAAAATGATGACGATTAAAAATTCTTCTCCCGCCAACGAAGCGAAACCTCTTGGCAATCGGCGAAGGGCACGCTCGTGGGTTCTCGGGACGTTGCTGGGTGTTGTTCTTACAGTGGTTTTAGCTGGGGCAGTAGTGTGGTTATCGACTGGCCTGGGTCTATTGAACTTTATGAACGTTCTGCGCGGGGAACGCACCGCGATCAATGTGGACCAACCGACGGTGGTTCGCCAAATTCAGAAACTCCAGCGCCTGGAAACGGTGAGCTATACGATGGATAAGATTATTTCAGGGGAGCACGGTAGTGCGTACCTGCCGAAGTTTCTTGTGGGTGACCGGCTTCTTCTGGTGGTGCATGGAGAGGTGGTTGGCGGCATCGATCTAGCGAGGCTACAGGCCAGCGATGTCGTGGTAGAAGGGCAGAAGGTGTCGATTCACTTGCCGCCCGCGGAGGTATTCAGCACGCGAATCGATAATGCGAGGACAAAAGTATATTCCCGTGACACCGGCTTGTTCTCCTCGCCGGACCCCAACCTCGAAAGCGAAGTTCGCGAAGAAGCTGAGCGGCAACTGCAGCAGGCCGCGTTGCAGGATGGGATTCTCAAAACCGCAGGCGATAACGCACGCGGCGAAATCTCGGGCATGTTGCAGGGCTTCGGCTTTCACGAAGTGGACGTTCGCTAGATTCATCGCAAACTTCGCAACGTCAGCTCGACTCAATCCAAATTCACGATAAATGCGTCGGAAAGCGGCTGACCATCCACTCCGGTGCCTAGTTGGGCGTCCCAATTGGAGGTGAAGATGAGAAACCGGCCGTCCATGGAGACGCTACCGAGGGGCTGGGTTTGGAAGTAGGGCTCCGTGTAGACGGCGCGATTGTGGGCGAACCGCCAAACGGTGGAAGCCAATCCGTCAGTTTCCATGCAGAAGACTTCTCCGGCGAAGGGCTCGTCGATTTCGGTATCACCGTCGTAGCTGTGAGTGGTGCCGCAGACCGGAGTGCTGTCATTCACGTCTACGTTACTCCAGGCAAATTGTTGCTCTTCCTCCCAGTCATAGGGAACAGGCGTGAGCAATTGGGCGATCTGGGAGATATTACTCAGAGACCGCAGCGCGGTCTGCATATCGCCCGTAATTGCTGGACCGTTGACCAGGCTGTTATAGCCGACCGTCATATAACCGGCGCATTCATTGGGTGTGTCGTGAACCGGGCAGCTGGTAATGTTCAAGGTTGATAAATCCCAAACGTACCAGCCGAAGTTGTTTACTCTGATAACGACGTAACTACCGCTGCGAGAAATATAGGCGTGGCGGATGAGATAAGGCGTGTTAACTGCGGCTGCGCCGGTGGCGCCCCATTGTCCGCCGATCTGGCCTGTCTGGGTGTTGTACCAACGGCAGCCCAATGTCTTATCGTAGACGACGATGTACATGTCATCGCCGGAGTCAGGACCGCCTTCGGAAATAGAAAACCGAGTGTCATCGAGGGAGATGCTGACGTCGTCGTCGCTCACAACCTTGGGTCCTGACACCAGCGGCGGCTGCGCACCGCAGGTGGTGGTGTCGATGATTGGCGTGGAGACGCCGGTGGAGAACCGATAGCTGGTGATGGTCATGGTGTTGGGATCCGATGTGCCGTAAATAAGGTCGGGATCGACGAAGCTGAATGAGGCTCCGGATCTTAGCGGCAACAGCAGGCCCTCACCGGACGCAGCGTTGGGAAGCGAACTGACGGCCATCGTCGCGGGATTAAAAGCGAAGGCGAGATTTTGACCACCCTTGCCGAGCACATAGAACTTGGTGGTATCGGAACTCCACTCGTTCGTTTCGCCGGTGCCAGCCGTTCGAATGTAAGTGCCAGGGAGTTTGAAATTTGTGGTGGAATCAGTGGCGCGCACCATGGACGAGCCAAAATCGGGATCGGTGAAAACGACGTTTTTGACGGGAGGCGCCATGGGAGTTTCCTGGTGGATCAGCCGGTCGGTGGTCGCGTTTGGATAGGGCTGGCGGCTTTGGGCTGAGACGGCTACGGCCAGAAATAAACTTGTTAAAAGCAGGCAGACAGCTAGCAGACTCTTGTTTGCCATTTAGCAACTCCCCTAGTGATGTCGAAAGTGTGGGGCCCTGGGTCGGAAGACCACATGAAGTAACGGGAAACTATACGCGCGGATTGTATGGAAGGGGCAAGCGCATGTCAAGAAAATGTCACCGCGGACCGGAAAGATAGGGCGTTAAAGTGCGCGTCCCGCGGCTGCTCCCGAGGACCATGCCCACTGGAAGTTGAAGCCACCCAGGTGGCCAGTAACGTCGACTACTTCGCCGATGAAGAAAAGACCGGGAACTTTGCGGCACTCCATCGTCTTGGCGGAGAGTTCGCTGGGATCGATGCCTCCCGCAGTGACTTCGGCTTTCTCGTAACCTTCGGTTCCGGCGGGAGTGATCGTCCAGTTATGGATGCGATTTTCGAAATTGGAGAGTACGGGATTAGTCCAGAAAGTGGGCATGTTGAGTTGCAGCCAGCGGTCGGCGAAGCGATGCGGAAGGAACTTGCGCAATTCCGCGCGGAGAGTGGTTGGATTTCTTGGCAAATTGGAATCACGAAAAGCGGCGGTAATTTCGCTTCCAGGAGCGAGATCGATTTGAATGGGTTGCGGATTTTTCCAGTAGGAGGAAACCTGAAGGATAGAAGGGCCGCTGAGGCCGCGGTGCGTGATCAGCATTTTCTCGCGGAACTGCTGGCCAGCGAAGGTCGCGATCACTTCGGTGGAAACGCCAGCGAGGTCGCAGTAGTCGGAAGCGTCTTCGGCATTGAACAGCAGCGGTACGAGCGCGGGGCGAGGCTCGCGGATAACGATCTTGAATTGGCGAGCGAGGTCGTATCCGAAAGAGGTCGCACCGATTTTGGGGATGGAGAGGCCACCGGTCGCAACAACCAGAGTGGGGGCGTGGAACTCGGCGTCGGCGGTGTATGCGATGAAGTCGGATGCGCGGTCGACCTGATGGATTTTTGTGTTGAGAAATATAGTGACTCCAGCTTCGCGGCATTCGACTTCAAGCATAGCGAGAATGTCGCGGGCGGAGCGGTCGCAGAAAAGTTGGCCGAGGGTTTTTTCGTGATAGGGGACGGCATGTTTTTCTACGAGAGTAATGAAATCGATGGGAGTGTAACGGGCGAGAGCGGACTTGGCGAAGTGGGGGTTCGACGAGAGAAAGTTTTCCGGCTGGCAGTGGAGGTTAGTGAAGTTGCAGCGCCCACCGCCTGAGACGAGGATTTTCTTTCCCAGTTGGTTGGCGTGTTCGAGTACAGCGACGTGGCGTCCGCGCTTGCCGGCTTCGATGGCGCACATCAGCCCAGCTGCGCCGCCACCGAGAATGAGGGCATCGAAAGAATGGGTCATCACATGTAAAAGAGGCTGAGGCGCGGGAGATTATATTTTTCCAGAAGACGCTTGTGGACGTATTGTTTTTGCAATTGGTCGATTTGCGGCGCGGACATTTTGCGTCGGTAAGGGGATAGCTCGCGATCGGCCTGGGCGCGAACTTCGACGATATCTTCATCGGGCGTGGCAGCGAGCAAACCAGCGAAAAGTTTCTCTTCCAGCACGGTGAGACGGCGCTCCAGGTCTTCCAGTTTTGATGGAGTTTTCGCCGTTTCGATTTGTGACGCAAGTTCGTGGAGTGTCGCGGCGGCATCTTCCGCGATGGATTGAACGGAGATCCCTGTGCGATGCGGCAGCTTCGCGGTGCAAAGAAGATCGGCGTTGCGGCGCAGGAATGCGGCGATGGTGATGGGCTCGAAGCCTTGTGCGGCGTCGGATTTGGCAGATGTTGGCGTCGCTGCGCCGACAGCGGCTTCTTTCATATCTTCGACGGCTGACAATACAGCTTGCGCGCACCACAGAATGCTGTTGATCTTTTCATGCCTCTTCGATTTGCGCTGCTCGTACTTATCGAATGCGGAGTCGATGCCGCGAAGCACTGCCTCAAGAGGGATGCCAGCATTCTTCCAGATTTCAATCTGGGCCCAGTCAAGTGTGGACCCGATCAGGGGTGCCCCACGCCGTTGGAGAAAGCGCTCTTCAACTTCCGAGAAATATTGGAAATAATTTTCCACGGCGAGTTAACGGGCGGAGCGCGGATGAGAGGGATTGGCCGCGCCGCCCCTGATTGGTTTAGCGGCTACCTTCGACGCAGCTGAGGATGAAGTTTTTTGTACGTTGCGCTCCCAGATAATGCGCAGACCTTCCAGAGTCAGGAAATCATCCACTTGCTTGATGTACTTGGAGCCAGTGCCGATCATAGGGCCGAGGCCGCCGGTGGCGATCACTTTGGTTTCTTTGCCGAGCTCTTCGAGCAGGAGTTCGAGGATGCCATCGACAAGGCCAAGATATCCGTAGTAGAGACCGGATTGCAGGCTGCCGACGGTGTTGGTGCCGATGACGCGTGCGGGCTTACGAATCTCGACGCGGGGAAGGCGCGCGGCGTGCTGGAAGAGGGCATCGGCGGAGACGCCGATGCCGGGGCAGATGACTCCGCCCATGTATTCGCCTTTGGCCGAGACGCAATCGAACGTGGTGGCGGTGCCGAAATCGACGATGATGCAGGGGCCGCCGTATTTTTCAAATGCGGCCACGGCATTGACGATGCGGTCGGCGCCGACTTCAGCGGGATTGTCATAGTGCACAGGCATGCCGGTTTTCACGCCGGGCTCGATCAAGAGCGGCTTGGAATTAAAGTAGCGCTCGCAAACCTGGCGGAGAACGGGATCGAGAGGAGGCACGACGGATGAAATCACGATGCCGTGAATACCCGACGCCTCGAGGCTGGCCATGGAAAATAAATTGCGGAAGAGGACGCCATACTCGTCAACTGTGCTGCCCTGGCGGGTGGCGACACGCCAGTTGGCGACGAGTTGATCATAACGCGGCATTTCGGAATTTTTCTCCGATTGCGGGCGCGCAGCACGGGCGAAGACTCCGAGGACCGTGTTCGTATTGCCGACGTCGAGTACGAATAACATAGATTCAATTTCGCGAAACGCCGATTCCTCAGGGCTAGAAGCCCAAGAGCCGGCCGCGCTGAGCAGCACGGCTGAAGCCGTACCCTTTCAAAGCGCTCTCACCGTGCCGCTCAAAATCTTTTGTAAGCCTTGCGTAGTGCGAACTTGCAGGAAACCGCGTTCGTCCAGACCGGCAGTGGTTCCTTCGATTCGCGAGCCATTCTCTTCGACGAAAATCCGCTGGCCTTGCGCCCACGAGGAACGCTCGGCAAAGCGGCGGAGAATCGAGGAGCGCGCATCCTTCTTATCTTCCATCAGGAGACGATATTCCCGGTCGAGTGATTTTAGCAAAGCCGCGGTCAACTCCACTCGCGACCACTCGCTGCCCGTAGCCTGGCGCAGCGAAATTGCTTCGGACTCAAGCTCTTTGGGAAAGCTCCTATGATTCACGTTGATTCCGATTCCGACGACGACGTGGCGGACCCGCGTAACTTCAGCGTTCATCTCGGTGAGGATGCCGCAGACCTTCTTGCCCACGATCAGTACGTCATTCGGCCACTTTAGATCGACGGTGACGCTCTCGTTTACTTGAGTGATGGCGGCGTGCACCGCCAATCCGGCTGCAAGCGCGAGGACTAGAACATCCGAGGGCGGGAGGGACGGGCGCAGAACAACGGAGCAGTAGATGCCGGCAGAGCGGACGGAGTTCCAGGTGTTGGAGCCGCGTCCGCGGCCGGCGGTTTGCTCTTCAGCGAGGAAGATGCTGCCTTCGGCGATACCGTCGCCGGCGGCTGCCATCGCCGCAGTATTAGTGGAACCGATTTTGTAGAAGTGATGAATGTGAGCCTCGAAGATGGTGCCGCGAATTAACGGGGCGATAATTTCCGGCAGCAGGAGATCGGGGTTTGACTGCAGTCGATACCCGGTGGCTGGATGGCCGGCGACATCGACGCCCAAGTTGCGTAGTTGCTGAATCAGACGCCAGACTTCGGAGCGAGTCGAAGAAATTTCCTGCGCGATCTTGGTGCCGCTTACGACGACGGTGGCGTGTTCCATCAGTAGGCGCACGATGCGACCAAGGCGAACATTGGCGGTGTGAGTGAGGCGTTCACTGGCTTCCGCGGGCGAGGGCGCCCGCGCCACACGAGTTTTGGTCGGCTTCTTGATTCCGGAATTATGCGCGACAGGACGGAAAAGCACAAACAAAACGCTTAACCTCGGCTTTAATCACTAAGAGTATTCAGGTTCGCGAAGGGAACGCGGCTCTACGTAGGCGAGACGCGCATGCTCATATCTACGGCTTGAGGCGAGTGAGTGAGCAGGCCGACGGAAATGAAATCGACGCCAGTCTCGGCATAGGCGCGAATATTTTCCAGTCGGATTCCGCCGGAACATTCGAGGGGAACTCGACGTTCAAGTCGCGCACAGCTTTCTACGGCACGGCGGACATCTTCGGGCGACATGTTATCGAGCAGGATGGCTTCTGCGCCATGGGCGAGAGCGTCTTCAAGTTCCTGCGGTGTGCGCACTTCGATCTCAATGGGTTGCGATCCGCGGCGGTTGCGGACTGCATGTTCGAGCGCAGGAACAATTCCTCCGGCGAGGGCGATGTGATTGTTTTTGATGAGCACTCCATCGGAAAGGTCGAGGCGGTGATTCTGGCCGCCGCCGCACCGTACGGCGTATTTGTCGATGACGCGCAGCCCGGGCGCGGTTTTACGAGTGTCGAGTATGCGGGCATTGGTGCCGGAAACGGCGTCGACGAACTTGCGGGTGAGAGTGGCGATGCCGCTCATGCGCTGGAGAAAATTCAGGATGACGCGTTCGCAAGAGAGAAGCACGCGCGCATTGTGGCGGATGACGGCGACCGATTGGCCTTTGTGCAATCGGACACCATCGAAAATTTCGGGATGAGTGGTGACTTCGTAGTGTGAAGTGACGGCGCCATCGAGAGCGGCGTAGACATCGAGAATGCGGGCGGTAACGCCAATGCCGGCGAGAATGCAATCCTGTTTGGCGAGGATGGCGGCGGAGGCACGCTGATTGGCATCGATGCAGGCGTAGCTGGTGGCGTCGCGCGTGGCGCGGTCTTCGAGTAGCGCGTTCTCGAGGATGGCGGTGATGCGTCGGCTATTAAAGTCCATAAGGCAGTGGCCAGTGATCGGTGGTCAGCGGCCAGTTTTTAACTTTTGATTCCTGTGCCGCTTAATTCGTCCAACTGACTTTTTATTTTCTCACGCAGGCTGATTAATTCGGTTGCGCGGCGGCGCAGGCCTTCGACTACTTTCTCGGGAGCTTTCGCGAGGAATTGATCGTTGCCCAGTTGCCGCTGATTGTTAGCGAATTCTTTTTCGAGTTTGTCGGATTCTTTTTTCAGGCGTTCGGATTCGGCGGCGACATCGATTTTTCTCTCATAGATGACATGGACATCGAAGCGGGCGGTGCTGCGGGCGCCGGCTTGTTTGGAAAGCGAGTTTTGCAAGAACGTGATTTTATCCACGTTGGCCAGGCGCTCGATGGCGGCCCGGTTCTGTTCGATCATGGCGCGAATCGCGGGTTCGGGCGCGAAGAGATCGATTGGCACTTTCATCTTAGGTTCGACTTTTAGCTCTGCGCGGACATTTCTTATGTTCACGATCAAGTCTTGCAGGATCGCCATTTCGGTTTCGGCGGGAAGATTGAAGCGATTCTCGTCGGCTTGCGGGTAGAAGGCTAATGCAATAGATTTCAGCGGTGGATGACCTTCATGGATCGCCTGCCAGATTTCTTCCGTGATGAACGGCATTACCGGATGCAGGAGGCGCAACGAGGCGTCGAACAAGGCAACCAGATTGCCGCACGCAGTGCGCGCTTGAGATTTATCGGCACCCTCCTCGAAGTTGAGTCGCGGCTTGATGAGTTCGATATACCAGTCGCAGAACTCACCCCAGAAAAAGTCGTAGATACGGTTGGCGGCTTCGTGGAACCGGAAGGTCTCCAGGGCTTCGTTTACTTCTTTGGTGACGCGGTTGAAGCGGGAAAGTATCCAGCGGTCTTCGAGAGTGGATGAGTCGAAGCCACTTTGGCCTTCGATGTGGGGAGAGTTGCCGGGACTCTTTTCCGGCATGACCGGGTAAGGGATCCGGTTCCACGCAGGCTTGTTCCACTCGAAACCGATGCGGTCTACATTCATGAACATGAATCTGGCAGCGTTCCAGATTTTGTTGGCGAAGGCGCGGTATCCTTCGGTGCGGCTTTCACTGAAGGCTATGTCGGTGCCGGGGGCGGCCATGGCGGCGAGGGTGAAGCGCGTCGCGTCGGTGCCGAAGCGCTCGATGATTTCGAGCGGATCGATGACATTGCCTTTGGTCTTCGACATTTTCTGGCGGTCGGCATCGCGGACGAGTGCGTGAATGTAGACGTGACGGAATGGCACACTGTCGTTTTTCTTGTCGGCTGCGCCGCTCGCACTTTTTATAGCCGAATCCTGCTCGTGTCCCTGCATGAAGTGGCAACCGAACATAATCATGCGCGCCAGCCAGAAAAAAAGAATATCGAAGCCGGTAATCAACAAAGTATTGGGATAGAAAACGTCGAGGTCGCGCGTTTTTTCTGGCCAGCCCAGGGTGGTAAAAGGCAGAAGGCCGGAGGAGAACCAGGTGTCGAGTACGTCGGAAACCTGCTCGAGTTTGGCGCTGCCGCATTTAGTGCAGGTGAGCGGTTCTTCGCGGGCAACGATTATGTGTTTGCAATCGCCGCAGGTCCACGCGGGAATGCGATGTCCCCACCACAACTGGCGCGAGATACACCAGTCGTAGATGTTGTTCATCCAGTTGAGATAAATTTGTTTGTAATTTTCCGGGACGATGGTGATCTCGCCGCTCTCAACGGCCTTAATTGCCTTTCGGGCGAGTGGCTGAATTTTAATGAACCATTGCTCGGAGAGGCGCGGCTCGACCACGGTGCCGCAGCGATCGCACTTGCCGATAGAGAGGGCGTGATCTTTTTCGCCGACTAGAAATCCTTGTTCCTGCAAATCGGCGAGGACGCGCTTGCGGGCTTCGTATCTGTCTAAACCCGCATACACACCCGCATTGGCGTTCATGTGGGCGTGCTCGTCCATAATGTCGATTTGCGGCAGGTTGTGGCGCTGGCCGGCTTTGAAGTCGTTGGGATCGTGGGCGGGAGTGACTTTTACTGCGCCGGTGCCGAACTCAGGTTGCGCCAGTTCGTCGGTAATGATTGGGATCTCGCGATTCATCAGCGGCAGCAGAACTTTCTTGCCGTGCAGATGCGTATAACGTTCGTCTTTCGCATTCACCGCGATGGCGGTATCGCCGAGCATGGTTTCCGGGCGGGTGGTGGCGACGGTGATGAATTCGGTGGTTCCGATTACGGGGTAACGAATTTCCCAGAGTTTTCCGGCGACGTCCTCGTGCTTCACTTCGAGATCGGAGATGGCGGTCTCGCAGCGCGGGCACCAGTTGACGATGTACTTGCCGCGATAGATCAGACCTTCTTCATAGAGGCGGAGGAAGACTTCACGCACGGCGCGGGAAAGATTTTCGTCCATGGTGAAGTATTCGCGGTCCCAATCGACGGATGCGCCGAGGCGCTTCATCTGGTCGAGGATGGCGCCGCCGTAGAGTTTTTTCCACTCCCAGACGCGCTCGATGAATTTTTCGCGTCCGAGGTCGCGGCGCTTCTTGCCTTCTTTGGCGAGATCGCGCTCGACCATCATTTGCGTGGCGATGCCGGCGTGGTCGGTGCCGGGGAGCCAGAGCGTGATGAAGCCGCGCATGCGATGCCAGCGGACGATGATGTCCATTTGAGTCTGGTTGAGCATGTGGCCCATGTGCAGGCGTCCGGTAACGTTGGGTGGCGGAAGGAGCAGTGTGAATACGGGACGAGTCTCGCCTTCGGGAGGCGTGGGAACCGAGAAGAGTTTTTCTTTGATCCAGTAATCGGCCCAGCGAGTTTCGATGGCGCCGGGTTCGTAGGATTTGGGCAGATCGTGGGACATAGGGAAGTCAGCTATCAGCAGCCGGCAAAACCTTCACCACAGAGGACACAGAGGAGCACAGGGTAGGCTGCTCTTCGTGGCCTGTGTGGTTGAGCCAGAAAATACTAGTGAAGTTTGATATTACAGGCGTGGGAAAAGAAGGGTCAAACCTGAGGATGAAGTTTGTTTGTGGGGCTTTTTGTTTCTATTGAGACCTTAAAATTTTCGATTGGAATTTGGGCACTACTTTTTCTCGGCCATTTTGCGGGTGATCTCAGCCATGAGGCGGGGACGTAAATCGGCGAGGACGCTGTCGACGATGCTGGCGACATCGGCTGGGTTTTCGGGATTTGGCTCCTGGGCACGCTGTTCGGCCCCGGCGGCGACGGCCATTGCGGCGGAGTCGACGGAAGGAGCGGATGCCGGCGATTCCTGGGGTGCTAGTGGCGCGGGTGCGGCCTTGGCATCTGTATCACGGATCTGACGCCAACTGGCCCAGGCTGCGGCTGTGCTCTTTACGTCGACGGGTTCCGAGTTTTCTTTTGGTTCTTCTTTATCATCTTTGGATCTGACTTCCTGCGCAGGTTGTTCTGGAACCTGCTTGGCGTGAATGATGGGCGCATAGGGATGACGGGATACGGGCGTGCCGGCAAGTGCGGGTTCTGGCGCAGGTGGCAAGTCCTGCGAGATGAGCGCGGCTGGCGCCGAAGCGTTTGTCGGCTCGGCAACTGCTTCGGCAAGCGGAGCGGCGGATGCAGAAGATGATTCTGGCGTCGCGTCCTGGAGGGGCTCCAGGGTGGCCGGGGCTGCAAGTGCGGGTTCGGGAGACGCAATGGAAGTTGGCGGCTCGGGAACGCTTGGGGGCTCGGGGACAACGAAAGAATCTGGTGACGGCGCGTTTTGGGCATCTTGAAGCGGCGCGGGCTGCGAGGTTTCGGCGCTGGCGAAGTTTTCCGAGTGCGCTGAAGATTCGAGCTGCGGCTCTGGTTCTGAGATCGCCGGGGCGTGAAGCGATGAGTCTTCGACGACTTGAACGGGAGCAGCGGAAGAATTTTCCTGCGAAGCGATTTCGGGTGAAGCTAGTGCGTTGGCGGAAAATTTTTCTTCTGCGACAAAGGCTGCGTATGCCTTCTGCATTTCATGTTCAAGCGAGATGCCGCCCTCTTCGGCGTCGAGAGCAACTGCCACTGCGGACCAACGCGATGCGTTTCCGTGCTCGGCTGGGGCTGCGGATCCGCTGGCGACTGCCATAGTGATGGGCACATCCTGCGATTCACCGGACGGCTCATCAGCGGGGCGAACTTGGATATCTGGCGTTACGTTATCGCTGGGCGATTTGTCCTTGGCTTCGAGGGTGATTTCTGTTGTGACGTTTTGGGGAACAGGTTGCGCCGGAATGTCTTGCGCTTGAGCATCCTGCGTCTGAAGATTCGGAGCGGCAGCCAGAGCGGAAGCTTCTGCGTCAGAGGATTGTTCTTTTACGACCGCTCCCGCCATTTGGATTTGCGCGGCTGCGGCGGCGATTGCGGCGACTTCTTCCGGAGTTACATCTTTAGGTAGCCCGGCGGAAGCGAGAGCGGCAACATTGACGGTGGGATCAGCGGTTTGCGGGCGAACTTCCTGCGGCTGATCTTGTTTCGGCGTATCGTCCGGCTTTTTATCTGTAGAACGCCGATTTTGTGGAGCTTTCTCCGCCGGGGCTTCGACCACGGTGCGAAGATCGCGATTCACGGGATTATAGATGGGAGGCTCTTCGATAGCTTTTTCGTCGGCGGTCTTATCCTGGGGAAACGAGATGCGGTTTTTCCAGCCGTTATCGTCGGCGGAGTCGTTTCGGCTGATGCGTCCAGATTCTTCGGCGGCGGCGATGGCACGAGCGAAGCGGCCCGGCTTGGAAGGTTCAGAACGCGGAACGACTTTATCTTCGAGCTTGGATAAGGCGGCGAGCAATTCGCTGGCCTCGAAGGGCTTGACGATGAAACCTTCGGCACGAACACGATTGGCTTCTTCAGGCTTGAACGGCTCAAGTTTGCCGACGGTGAGCAGTACCGGAATTCGGGCCGAATCCTGGGATTCTTTGAGGCGCTGGCAGACTTCGAGTCCGCTGTAGCCGGGCATGTAAACGTCGAGGATAACGAGATCGGGCTTGAGTTCGGCGATCTTTTTTAATGCGGCCGAGCCGTTGTTGACGGTAACGACCTCGTAACCGGCATCCGAAAGGATTTTGCGCCCCATATTCTGGGCGGTCACGCTGTCGTCGGCAAGCAGTATCTTCCGGGCCAAGGAAATGTTTCCTCTTCTGAGGGGAGATATCGCGAAGGTAACCTGCCCGAAGGCGTAAGTCAATGATCGGACGGCATGTTACTTGGTTACCGGGGGTCAGGGTCTAGTGCGCGGTGAAGAAGCGGACGCAGTGCAGAGGCTGTGGGATGAAAGCTTAAGGGCACGCCGCAGCTAACTTTGCTTGGCCCTGTTTGGGAGCTTTAACGTACATACCTAATTGGCCGACGACTCAGTCGCCAGCCGCGAAGTGAGAATCGACGATTCATGGAATGGAGCCAACTCCATGCGCGTTATGAAGGGCTGCGCTTAGAACGAAATTATCTTCTTCAATCCCTTCTTTTTCTTCTTCTTGCTGCTGGAGATATCCTTATCGCTGGCGAGGCTGGAGCTGGAATCCTTAGCCGCATTCGCTGTGCTGCTGGATGGAGCCTGACCCGGCTGAATTTCATTGACCTGAACGGGCGGGGGTAAAGGTTGAGAGTTGGCCTGTGTGTCAGCGGCTGGGGTCAACTCATTGGGATCGGGCGCTCCGCCGGCGGGTGCGACCGGCTTAAGTTCGTTGGGATCGGGAGTGTTGGTGGTGTGGGCAAAAGGATCGCTGGCGGCGACCGGGGGCGTATCGGAACGCGGGGCGGGATCGTTTGCACCGGGAGGAGCTCCCTTCCCGGCTTCCAGGCTGAGGCCGCTTCCACCGCCGGGGCCCATGCCCATGGCGCGGCGGGCAGTAGCTCCAGAATCTTTGCTGGCGGCGACGGGAGTTGGTTCGACCAGCGTGGGATCGCCGACTTTCGCGGCCATGGATACGTCGGGGCCTTTTTTCAGGACGTTGATTAAATCGGCGAGAGTGGTATTTTCGCGACGGCTCTCTTCTTCCTGACGGTTCTGGGCGACAGCGGCCTTGGTGGGACGAGGAATGGGCTGGTGCAAGGCGGCGAGGCGCTTTTTGGCATCATCGGGACGATCCATTACCGGATAACGCGTGATGATTTGCGAATACGCGCTGCTGGCTTCCTTGGTGAGTTCCTCGATCATGTTGGCTTTAATCTGCTCGCCGATGCAACCGGGTTGCGGGCTGGTTTTCACGCAAGTGGGACGAAGTCGCATCTGGGCGATCTGACTTTCATAGTCCTGGCCCAGCAGAAACAAAGCTTCATCGGCACGGCTGTAAAGTGGGTAAGCCTCCACAAGCGTTTTCAGGCGCGCGATGGATGCGGGATAGGAAAGACGCAGGTAATAGAACTTTCCGATTTCAAATTCGCGCTCGGCCAGAACTTCCTGTACTTCGAGGAGGCGTTCCTTGCCTTCTTTTACCAGCTTGGGGTTATCCGGATACTGCATGATCAGGTTGCGATATTCGTCCTCGGCGCGCTTGGCATGAGTGTAATCGCGGTCGGCCTTTTCCATCTGCTGATACTGAATGTTGGCGATCTTTAACTGGGCCTCGGCAGCTTCAGGCATGTTGGGAAAGAAAGTTTCGAAGTCGCGGTATTCCTGCTCGGCCTGAGCGAGCGAAGCGGTGCCACCTTCGGCATACCAGGAATCGCCGACCGCCAGTTTGGCGCGGGCAATGAATTCGGAGTCAGGATAGGTGTTGATCAGGGTCTGCAAGGTCATGCGGGCCACGTCGAAGCGGTTATGCTTCATGGCGTCCATGGCTTTATCGAAAAGGACTTTATCGGGCTGCTTGGAGCCGACATTGGCCAGGGGATTCACGGATTTCTTGTTGCTGCACGCGGACGTGATGATGAGCAACGCGGCCAGCAGAGCGATGGATGATATTCTACGTGACATATGACCTCGTAATTTCCGTCATTCGCCAGAACGGCTTGGCAAATCATTCGGGCTGAAATGGCCCGCAGGGGCTAAAGCCCTCAATCAATTTGGATTGAACGGCACGGCTGAAGCCGTGCCCCACCCAAAACCGATCTACCACATGAACGACAACGTTTTACACTTTCACCAGAGCTGCTTTGGTGGCCGCTTTCAGTAATGTTTCTGCGTTCTTGGTTGGATCGCCGCTACCGAACACGGCGTTGCCTGCCACCAAAATTTCCGTACCTGCCCGGACCACATCGGCTACCGTGTCGAGGGCTACTCCGCCATCAATTTCGATGCGGTAAGCCAGGCGGCGCTGGCTGCGAAGCTCGACTAAGCGCCGGACTTTATGCAGCGCGGCGGGAATAAACTTCTGTCCCCCGAAGCCGGGATTGACCGACATTACGAGAACATAATCGACAATGTCTAGGACCTCGGCCAACGCATCCACCGGCGTGGCGGGATTGATCACTACGCCGGCCAGACAATTATGACTCTTGATGAGATGTAGAGTGCGATTCAGGTGCCGGCAAACTTCCTGGTGCACTGAAATCCAATCCGCGCCGGCTTCGGCAAAGACCGGAATGAATTCGTCCGGATTCTCGATCATCAAGTGGCAATCGAGAGGAAGCTTGGTGACTTTTCGCAACGATTTCACGACCGGGGGACCGATGGTCAAGTTCGGAACGAAGTGGCCATCCATGATATCGACGTGGATGACACTCCCGCCGCCCTCGGCAGCGGCGCGCACCTGCTCGCCGAGACGGGAAAAATCAGCCGAAAGAATTGATGGTGCCAGTTCGATCAAACGGGTCTCTAAACGTGTGAATCCGTGAAATCCGGTCAGGAGCGGCTTCGGAAAATTCTAACACGGCAGTCGCTGCGGCGTCGGGCGCCTTACGGACTCGGGGAGGCAATGTAAGCATCCCCAGGGGTTTTCTTATTACTGGGCAGATGGAGCAGGGGCGGCGGGCTTCGGAGAACTTTTTTCCAGATCCTGCTGCGTGCGGTCTCGCCAGTCGGTGATGTATTTGCTGAGGATGGGCATGGCGGCCTTTATACCCTCCTGATTGACGGCTGGCAATTCTTCCAGAACTTTCTGGCCGACCGGCGATGAATAAAACGCATTCATGGCCTGGATGTCGCCCCGGGTGAAGTGATTCTGGTAAGCGGGAATCATGGCCTGAATGATTTCGTCCACGGGCATATCCTTGATCAGGTCGGCCATGGCTTTCTTCATGTGGGCGTCGAAATCCTTAGGCAGTGTGCCTTTATCCTGAAGTAGTTGATCGTGAATCAACTTTTGCATCGACTGGGATTGCACTTCCATCATCTTCTTCACCAGATCGTGGGAGCGCATGGTGCGGAGGTACAGGATGATGTCGTCTCTGGTGGCTGGATCGGTGTCGGACGACTGCGCCACTACAGGCGCGCTGAGAACCAGACAGAGCAGCGCCATCAAAAATGCCCGCATAAAACCTCCGGTGAATGGAACAGCGTAGCGGATTGCGGGAGGTTAATCAAATTGCTTTGCGATGAGGAGAGGAGTTCAGCGAGCGCGTGTTACTCTCGTCAAACGTGAGCGCCACGCCTCAATTCGTAACCGCGGTTTACGGGATGGCGGCGGTTTTGGCATGGGGGACCAGCGATTTTCTGGGCGGCTACGCAACACGGCGAGCGAACGCATTTCTGTTCACGACTGTGGTAAATATCGGCGGCTTAGTACTGGTAGGTGCATTAGTTTCGGCGACTCATACCGCTTTCCCTTCGGGGCGCGGTGTGGCTTGGGTGGTGGCTGGGGGTGCCTGCGGCGGCGGTGCGCTGGCGATTTTTTATCGCGCATTATCTTCGGGAAGAATGGGGCTGACCGCTCCGGTTGCGGCGGTTTTGAGCGCGGCGATTCCAACTGTGTTCGCCATGTTCACGGAGGGATTGCCGGGGAGAATTCCGATTGCGGGTTTTTTTCTGGCGGCGATCGGACTGTGGCTGATCACGCGCGCCGAGGATGGCAACACTCCGGAAGGAATTGGATTTGCATTACTGGCGGGGTGCGGCTTCGCCGGATTCTATTTGTGCGTGCGGCAAGCTGGCGACGGATCGGCGTTTTGGATTGCGACGTTTACTCGAACTGGCGGATTGCTGATCACGGGGATCATCGTCCTAACGCAGATGAAATTCCGCGACATCACGGCTGCCGGAGTGCGCTGGGGTATATTGACCGGCTGTGTGGATTCGCTTGGAACCATATTGTACGTGCGCGCGAGCCAGACGGGCAGGCTGGATGAAGCGGTGGTGATTTCGTCACTCTATCCCGCAGTTACGGTACTTTTGGCGCGCATATTCTTGAAAGAACATTTCACGCGCTGGAGGTTTGTGGGGCTGCTGGCGGCACTGGCGGCGGTGCCGATGATCGCGGCGGGATGAAGGACATTCCATATTTTAGAATCTGGAATGGTAGGCATTTGGAATAGAAAGCATGGCGCTTGTCGAAGCTCGGAACCTGACCAAAATTTATTCGCGAGGAGAATCTGCGCTCGGAGGAAAGCTCAAGGGCGGGCGCGAGGTGCGCGCGGTTGACGATGTTTCGCTGGATATTTTTGCCGGAGAAACGTTGGGGCTGGTGGGCGAATCTGGGTCGGGTAAGAGCACGCTCGGGAGACTGATCCTGAGGTTAATTGAGCCAACGAGTGGCTGCGTTCAGTTTGAAGGACGCGATTTGCTTAGAGCGAGTCGGGG
This sequence comes from uncultured Acidobacteriaceae bacterium, assembly GCA_963818235.1. Taxonomy (GTDB): domain Bacteria; phylum Acidobacteriota; class Terriglobia; order Terriglobales; family Acidobacteriaceae; genus Sulfotelmatobacter. The sequence goes on along the minus strand of CAWFRI010000001.1, from coordinate 1,252,020 downwards.
AGAGATGCGGCGGATGCGGCGCGAAATGCAGATCATTTTTCAGGATCCGTTTGCTTCGCTCGATCCGAGGTTTCGCGTGGAAGAGATTATCGCCGAACCGCTGGTCATTCACGGAAATCTGCATGGGAATCTCCAGGGAAACGGAAATTCGAAGAATGTGATTCGCGCGCGTGTGATCGAACTGTTGGGCGCGGTGGGGTTAGATGAGTCTATCTTGCGGCGTTTTCCGCATGAGTTCAGCGGAGGGCAGCGGCAGCGTATTGGGATTGCGAGGGCGCTGGCGGTGCGTCCGAAATTTATTGTGGCGGATGAACCGGTATCCGCGCTCGACGTCAGCGTAGGCGCGCAGATTGTGAATCTGCTGGCGCAATTGCAGCGCGACTTCGGACTGACGTATTTATTCATTTCGCACTCGATGCCGGTGGTGCGCTATCTCTCGACGCGGATTGCGGTGATGTATCGCGGAAAAATTGTCGAAGTGGGAACGAGTGAAGAAATCACGGAAAGGCCGCAGCATAATTACACTCGCAGTTTGCTGGAGGCGACTCCGGAAATTTCCGTCTGATGTCGCGCTCACGTTCTATCCGCGATCTGGTTGAGCTGATTCTCGGCTATGCGCTGATCGTTGGAATTATTTGGACTCCGGAACACTGGCAGCGCTTCTTGTCGCCGATCGCTCTGGTGGCAACGTTGGCGGTGGTGCTGGCGCGGGAAAAGAGCCGCGACGAGCTAGGGATCGGCAAGCGTGGATTCGTGCGTTCGCTGTGGATTTTGCCGGCGGCTATTGCGCTCGCCGCGCTCAGCGTGTTCATTGCGGAAAAGGTTGGAACACCGCATCCCTTATACAAGGGCGACCTCAAGCATATTGGCGGCTACGTTCTGTGGACGATCTACCAGCAATTTGCCGAATCTGGTGCTGACGGCGGCAACGCTGGTGTGGGGGATTGTTTCATGCGCACTGTTCCGGCGGTACGACAATCTGTGGGCGCTGGGGCTGGCGCAGGGATTACTCGGACTTTGCTTTGCAGTGTGCGTGCCGGATGCGCTGCATCATCATCTGCGTGTGGGATTGGGATATTTGCGCTACACGGCTCCGCCAGCGCCTTGACTTTGCGAATCGCCTTCATGAAATCGATCTGATTACCTTCCGGCCTTTCCGCTTCGAAGTTATTGAAATAGAAGACGCGACGGGAGGGCCCGTTCGTTATCTTGCCCGCGATCTCTTGCGCTGTCATGCTCACGAGGATGGCGAAGGTGGAACCATTTGCGGGGCTCGAAGCTACGGATGGGAGTCCGGAATCGATCTGCGCCTGCGTAGCGAGGATTTTCAAGGTAAGCGAAACGGAGATTGCGCTGCTGGAGTTGAGCGGAAGCCTGCTGAATTTTGTGTATCCTCCGGAGCTGAAGACGGCGGGGGCGATTCCGATTTCCAGTTCGGCGGTAGCGGCGCGCACAGCACGTATGAAAACAGGCGAGATTTTTAACGGCTTCGCACAGGTAAAGCATTTCAGCATTTTCGAACTGGTAAAGCTGGGCGACACCGGTCTGGACGATCAAGTGATTCAGAAGCTGATGTCCGCGCCGGTGCTGGCCGCGAATGGAGAGGTGGTTGGAGTAATTCAGGTCTCGCGCAAGGCTCCGCGGCTGGAGGCGGCGGGGCCGGACTTTACGGCGGAGGATTTGCGGAAGCTGGAATCGGTGGCTAGGGTTGTGGCGGCCTTCGATGCGGCGGAAACGTGGACGAGCGGCGGGCCTCGTTTGTTCCCTTCTTGATTATTGGCGGCACTCGCCGCGAGCGTGAATGGCTAATTAATGAATTGCCGTCGCGCTAAACACAAAGGGTGAAAGCCAGTTATATCTGTTTTGCTCGCTCGAAAACTGCGCCGACGAGGCCAATCCTTATGGCACGCTCATCCTGGGAAGCGACGGCAACTTTTACGGAACAACTGGCCAGCAGGGGAACGGCAGCGGCGGTATCTATAGAAATCACGCTCGCGGGAGCGTTCACCAGCCTCTATGATTTATGTGGGGGCTAACTTGCACCCAAGGGAACCTTGTGTACGGGGGATTGGTGCAAGCGACCAACGGAAGCTTCTATGGAACCACCGTCTTCGGGGGCACCGGCACCACTGGAAAAAGCGGTAGTGTTTCTGGTTGCGGCACCGTTTTTGACCTCGCTACCGGCCTTGGAGCGTTCGCAGAGGCCGTCCCCACCTCCGGCAAAATCGGAACGAAGGTTACGATTCTGGGAAACGATCTGACCGGATCGACCGCAGTCAGCTTTCACGGAACGTCAGCTACCTTCCGTGTGGTATCTCCAACCGAGATCACAACGACTGTGCCAACTGGCGCGATCGGCGGCAAAATCGAGGTGACAACGCCCGGCGGAGTGATTTCGACCGCCTTGGTATTTCACATACCGTAACCTCTGCGGCGCAAGAAGTTCGAGGACGGCAGGAAGACGTAAAAAACCCGCGCAAGCGATGCTTGAGCGGGCAACCTTCGATTTGATTTAGTGTGCAGCAGGCTTGTTTAGCTGTTCAGCGGAACGTACGTGACAGCACCGGTGTCGCCGTCCAGGATTTCCTCGGCCGGGAACCAGTAGATTTCTTCGTTCCCGTCATCGTCGACGTAGGAATAACCGATTTCCACCGTACCCATGTCCATGTCTTGCGGTAAAGCGAACGAGGCGTAGGTCAGATGCGAACCGGTGGCCTGCACCATCTTCTTATTGCTCTTGTATTTCTTGACGGGAATTTGCCCCTTAGTGTCATGTGCGACGTGGAAGGCCGCAATCTTTCCGCCCTTGCTTTCCACTGACGCGGTGTAGTGACCTTTCTTGTCGATATCATGGTGCCCGTCGGTTTTGAGCTTTGCCGCGGCCAACGCTTTGCCGTCGTGATGGTTTTGTTTTTTCGCCGCCACTGCAAAGGCAACGGTGCCAATCGCTAACAGGGTAAACACAATAGCGATGCCTGCGGGAACACGATTCCGGTTCATATCAGTCTCCAAGTTGACTAGGATTGAAACCCGAGCGGAAGATGGATGCTTTTAAGTCAGATGCGGTTGGCTGGAAGGTGAAGCCTTCCCCGGGCTTGCTGATGCGCGAGCCCCAATGCAGAATCTTTCATCTTGACGTGGGGTGAGTAACGGACGAATAATTCCTCCGCCAGCCCCCTGCCGCTCCAAAAACTGATCGGAGGACGAAACCATGCCCGCACTTCACTCATCCGCTCTTGATTCCACGGGACGGCAAGCTTCTAATTTGAATGACCGACTCGATAAACGCTTACTCACCTACATGGCCGCAGCCAGCGCCGCGGGAGTAAGCGTGCTGGCTATGACACAATCGGCAGACGCCAAAGTTGTATATACCCCGACCAACCGGGTCATCGTTTCCGGCTCTCGTCTCGATTTAAATAACGATGGCATTCCCGACTACGATTTCCACAGTAACCTCGAGATATGTGGCACCTGTGGCTACTTTGATGTAGGGGCCATCAAGTTCAACAAAATGATGAGCAATGCGCAACCTCTCGCTGCCGGAATTTCGGTCGGACCGGGCGGTAAGTTTCGTGGCGGTGGGGAGGAAATGATCGATTGGTGTAGCTGTTCGGGGAATCCCAGCACTGGCGGCCCGTGGCTCGGAATTCAGAATGAGTACATGGGTTTTGAATTCAACATCAAAGGGGCGGCGCATTTTGGCTGGGCGCGTTTTTCGGTTACAGACAAAGGAGCAATCACCCTCACCGGCTACGCTTATGAAACGATCTCCCTTAAACCCATTGTGACCGGAGATACTACTGGCAGCGACGATGAGGGTTCAGTCGAACAAAAGGAACCAAATGCTGCTTCGCCGCAAGCTTCCGAGTTGGGCGGATTGGCGCTGGGCACAGCAGGAAGAACGGCGCACTAAATTTTGGAAATTCAGCAGTCCGGTGGTGCATGAGTCCGCGGTGCGTACTCTTTCGCAACAAACGCGCAAGAGTGGGGCAGCCTCTTTCGCCGTGGCCTAAACGTGGGCCAGGCTTTACATATATCGGCGCCCCACTACGCAGAATCTTTCATCTTGACGAGGAGCGAGCTAGGGCCAATAATTCGTGCTCCCTCCCCCTGCCGCTCCCAAACTGATCGGAGTACGAAACCATGCCCACTCTAGACTCACGCACCCTCGATTCTTCCGCTATCGGCGCCACGAGCCGACAACCTTCGAACTTGAACAACCGGCTCGATAAACGCTTGCTCACCTACATGGCCGCAGCGGGTGCCGCGGGAGTTAGTGTGCTAGCTATGACGCAACCCGCCGATGCCAAGGTCATCTATACCCCAGCCGACCAGTCCATTGCCGCGAACGACGGTCGCCTGGATTTGAATAATGACGGCATCCCTGACTTTCAGTTCGCCGAAAGCGGACTGGGCAACATCTGGTCCTACCTTGTGGCTCCCATCAAGTTCAATAAGATGATGAACCACGCTGCACCGCTTGCCGCGGGAGTTTCCGTGGGGCCCGCAGACGATTTTGGTGGCGGTGCGCAGGAACTGGCCAATTTCTGCATATGTTCGGGGTCGTTTGCTTCCACTGGCCCATGGGGCCGACAAACAGAATGAGTACACCTTACCGGCTACGCCTATGAGACCGTCTCTCTAAAACCCATAGTGACCGGAGATACCGGCAGCGTCGAAGAGGATTCAGTCGATCAGGAGGAACCAACTGCTTCGTCGCCGCAAGCTTCTGGGTTGGGCAAGTTGGCGCTTGGGGCACAGGGAAGGACGGCGCACTAAGTCGCGGAATAAGCAACACGCATCGCCTGTATCTGTTCGTGAAAGCGCTGATTCGCTACCAAACAATTAGCGGGCAGCTACTTTGCCTGTCGTAGTGAGCCAACCACCCGACAGCAGTCGCCGTGACTACAGGGGTCCTTCGACTGCGCTGAGACATTCGCTTCACGAATCTCTCACCTTCGCTCAGGACGACAGGGCAGTCGAAGACGCCAGTGCGTGCTCGGGGCAGGCTCTTCAGCCTCTTGAATGGCGCTTCCTCTGGACGGAGTAACCAGCTAGTGGCCCGGACACGGCTGGGCCGCCGGACGCCGAGGGCGGCTGGGCCGCCGGACGCCGAGGGCGGCTGGGCCGCCGACGCCGAGGGCGGCTGTCCCTACATAATCCAAAGGAAAAATCCAGGGCTACCTACTCGACAGCGTTACGGGAGATGACTGCGCGGTACCACTCGGCGCTGAGTTTCGGCGTGCGCTGTTGGGTTTTGAAGTCGACGTAATGCAGGCCGAAACGTTTGCTGTAGCCGTCAGCCCACTCGTAGTTATCCATGAGACTCCAGAGGAAATATCCCTTGATGGGATAGCCTTCGGAGGCGGCGCGTTGGAGGTGGGTGAGGTGGTTGCGGAGGTACATGACGCGGTCGGTGTCTTCGACGCGACCGTCGGAGGTGACTACGTCGGCGGCGGAGCAGCCGTTTTCGGTGATGTAGAGGGCTTTCGGCTTCCAGATATCGCTGACGTTGCGGACAGCCCAATAAATTACTTCGGGGCCGATGTAGAGCCACTCCGAGGCCATGCGCGGATAGGAAGCCTGGCGGTGCTCGACGGCGTAGCCGGTGGGAGAAGAAGAATCGGCACGGACGTACTCGGGGGTGTAGACATTGAGGCCGACGAAATCGAGAGGAGTGGAAATAATTTCCATGTCGCCGGGCTCGACTTTGGGAGCGTTGGCACCGGCGTGGTGAAGATATCCGTCGGTGTATTTGCCTTCCATAATGGCGGTAAGAAAGGCGGCATTGCCATCGCGAGTGGCGCGGTGCGCGGCCTCGATGTGCTCGGAGCTTTCGATGACGGGGACGAAGACGGTCGCGTTTTCAGCGAGGCCGACCTGAGGCGTGGCTTTGGCGTTGGCGCGAATAGCTTGCACGGCCATGCCGTGGGCAAGAATGGCGTGGTGGCGAATCTGGTTCACTTCGGCGTCGGGCAACTTCATGCCAGGAGCGAACCTGCCGGTTTTGTAACCGAGGTCGGTGAAGCAGACAAACTCGTTGGTGGTGAAGAAGTGGCTCACGCGGTCAGAGAGTTGACGTGAGATGTACGCGGCGTAATCGCCAAAGGCTTTTGAGGTGTCGCGAGATTGCCAGCCTCCGGGAAGGGCTTGGGGCAGATCCCAGTGGAAGAGAGTGATGTAGGGAGCGATATTGTTTTTGAGAAGCTCGTCGACGACGCGGTTGTAATAGTCGATTCCCTTCTGGTTCGGCTGGCCGGTTCCGTCGGGAAACACGCGGGACCAGGAAATGGAAAAGCGGTAGCCGGTAACGCCGAGGTTCTTGAGCAGCTGCACATCTCCTTTGTAGAGATGGTAGGAGTTGTCGGCGACGTCCCCGGTTTGTCCTTCGAAAGTTTTGCCGGGTGTGTGAGAAAACGTATCCCACACGGAGGGCTTGCGACCATCTTCGTGAACGGCGCCCTCGATTTGATAAGCGGCAGTCGCGCATCCCCAGAGGAAGTTCGGCGGGAAGCGCAGTGGAGCGGGGATGGTGAGTTGCGCGAGTGCGGCTCGCGGGAGAGAAGTGCTCACAAGAGCGGCAGCGGCGGTGCCCGCCAGAGCCTGGCTGAATCGGCGACGCGTAAGGTTTTTCATGGACTCCAGAGAACCCACTAAGAAGACTACCACCAGCGCGGGCGCAAAGCGAAGTGAGCGTGCGGATTCGGTTGGCGGGGCGGACCGCAATGGGAGTGTGAGGTCGCCGCTTTAGGTTGGCGAGTGGTTCGATACGAATGCATGGTCGAGTGTGCCGGAGATCCTTCCTTGCAGTCTGAAAAATCGGCTGCGATCAGGATAACGCTATCTTGAGCGGAGAGGGTTGGAGATTGCAGCGTGGCATCCTTGTTCCTAAAACCACAGGCTCCAGAGCCAGTCGACGCTGGCGTGGGTGATGGTAGAGGCAGGGACGCGTCGGTTTTCGCGCCAGGCGCGTCCGTAGAAAATTCCGGCGATTGAGGCAAGGAGCACGTAGCGCCAGTTGAAGTGGGCGGAGCGTTTGTTGAAGTGGGAAAGGCCGAAGAGGATAGAGGCGGCGATGAGGGATGCGCGGCGGCCGAGGCGGCGTTCGAGCAAGTTCTGCACCCAGGCGCGGAAAAAGAGTTCTTCGGGAACGGCGGTAAAAAGGAATATTGCGATCCAGCGCAAGAGGGCGCTGCCGATACCAAGGAGGTTGCGGTGGGGATGGATGAATCCGAGAGCAAGGCCGAGCGCGATCACGGGAGGCATGAAGTAGAGAAGTTCGCGGAGGCCGGTTTTCCAGTCGCTCCAGCGCAGATGGAAATCGAATCCCGTGCCGGATAGTTTGCGGATGGCGAGAAAGCCGTACAAGCCGGCGTCAACAAGAAATAATTCGTTCAAGGCGCGCAGGCCAGAGGGCCATGCGCTCTCGAACCAGCGCAAATCTACGGCCAGGCCTACCACTAGAAGGAGAAAGCGTCGCGCCAATCGCCGCGCTGGCCGGGATCAGCAGAGGCGGCACGCACCAGTAACCATGCGATGGCTACGGGCAGAAGAGCGTATAAGGCAAACCACTTCCATTGAAATATGTGGGCGGAGATGGAAACGATGAGATAGGGAACAACAAACACAACAGGAAGAGTTACACGCAGTGCGAGCGGCCAGCGCGAGAGTGCGCGCGTAATTCGATCGGAGGCGCAGGCGAATGCCACCGCGGGAGCCAGTTCCAGCACAAAGGCCGCGATGGCGATTGGCGTTAGGTTCTGCATGGTGTCATCTTAGAACTTCTATTCGAACTTGGATTGAACTCGGCTTACAGTCTGGCGACAACTTTCGAGCTTCGTTCTGCGGGTCAGCCCCTTCGGCTCAGGGCAGCAGGGCACCGTCCCTACACGAACATTCTGGCACGTAGCTTTTGCTTGTTTCGCAGCGGCTTCCCGGCTAGAATTCTTGCGCATTCCGCATGGAGGCCAAAAATGGCTGCATCTCCGCTCACACCCACGCCAGTACCTGCATCCGCGCCAGTAGTCGAACCGCTGTCCCAAGGCGCGCGCATCATCGATACCTTTATCGCACCTTCGAAGACATTTACCGATTTGCGGCGCAGCGCGAGCTGGTGGGCGCCGTTTTTATTGACCGTTATAATCTCGACCCTTTTTGTTTTTGTCGTAGGCCAGAAGATTGGGTTCCGGAAGGTGGCGGAAAATCAGTTGCAGATGTCGCCCAAGCAATCCGCGCAACTGGACAATCTCGCGCCGGAAGAGCGCGAGCAGCAGATGCAGAAGCGGGCGACAGCTACAAAGTTCATCTCCTACATCGTGCCGGTGTTCATTCTATTCATCTGGCTGGTTATTGCAGCGGTATTGTTTGGCACTTTCAAGTTCGCGGCGGGAGCGGAGATTTCCTTTAAGGTCGCTTTTGCGATTGTGGTCTACGCCGGTTTGCCGAATTTGTTGAAGAGCGTGCTGGCCATGCTCTCGGTGGCAGCGGGGATGAGCCCGGATTCGTTTTCCTTCCAGAACCCGATTGCGACTAACCCTGGATATTTTATGAGTCCGGCGGGAAATGTTTTCCTGTACAGCGTGGCTTCGGCGGTGGATATTTTTATGATCTGGACGCTGGTGCTCACAGCGATCGGGTTCACATGTGTAAGCAAGGTGAAGAGCGGCACGGCTTACGCGATTGTTTTTGGCTGGTGGGCGGTATTCACGCTGGCGGGAGCGGCGATCGGCGCGGCGTTCTCTTAGCCGCGTCCTCGGTTTGAGATATTCTTGTTGAAGGTAGGAGGTTTCCGATGAAAGTAAAACTCGCATTCTTGTGCGTCTTTGCATTCAGCGTATTCGGGTTTGCTCAGGCACCGGCTGCACCGGCGACAGCTGCTGCGCCGGTGAAGGATCCGGTGACGGCTGGCCTGCGCATGCTGTTGCCGCTACGCCGCTCCAATACGCTGGATGCGGTCAGCGCCATGCCCGCCGATAAGTTCGGCTACAAACCCACTCCCGATCAGATGAGCTTCGCGCATCTAGTGGTTCACATGATCGGCTTTCACAATTCTTTCTGCGCCAAAGCCGCCGACGTGCCGGCCCCCAAGGTAGAAGAACCGAAGGAAACCGACAGCAAGGACAAGTTGCAGGCCGCCTTGACCGCCTCGTTCGATTTCTGCGCCGACGCGTTGGGGAAAATGGATGACTCGAAGCTGGGCGACAGCATCGACCTGTTCCATGGACGCCAGGGTCCGCGCGCCATGGCCGATCTGATTCTGGCCAGCGGATGGGCGGATCACTATGCGACCGCAGCGATGTATTTGCGGATGAATGGAATTTTGCCGCCGAGTGCGCAGCCGAAGAAATAGTGGCGCAAGGTCTGAAACCCGGCTCCTCATTTTGACCGAGAGCGGCGCGGCTGAAAGCCGCGCCCTTTTCAATCAGAATTCCTCCCTCCTGAGGAAAATCCCTACTTGATTTGCACGAGTTCAGCCGCCGGTTGTGCTGCGGGAATCGACGAAGCGGGATTCTGTGGGGCACGGAAGCTGTCGAAGATCGACACCTGGTGTACGCACGAAACGGTGCAGTTCGGGGCGCAGCCTTTTTCGGTAAGGTATTCGCGGCGGATATCGTCGCGGGTGTAGGTTTCGAGAGGAACACCGGGATAGCCGCGTTGTTGGGAGCAGTAGTGAACTAATCCATCTTCGCAGATGTAGAGATAACGCGCGCCAGCGCGGCATCGCCAGTCATTAGGCAGGCCTTGAGCGATGTTGTCCTGAAAGGCATTCACGCGGGTGAAGCTGCGCTTTTCCCACGACTTCATTTCATCGTAGATGCGGCGCTCTTCCTCGCCGAGGGGCTGAAGCTGGCCGCTGCCGTCGTGAATAATCCCGATCGTTGAAGTAAATCCGAGTTCGAGGGCGCGCTTGCCGATGGTGAGAGCGTCCTGCGGATTGGAAACTCCGCCGCCGACTACGGAGTTGATGTTCACGTGAAAATCGGCGTGCTCGGCGAGGTTTTGCAGCTTTTTGTCGAGAACCTTCAGGCTCTTTTTTGAAACGTCGTCGGGGTTGACGTTGTCGATGGAGATTTGCAGCCACTCGAGCCCGGCTCGGTTGAGGCGCTGAATGCGGTCGGGCACGAGAAAGTATCCGTTCGTGATGAGGCCGGCGATCATGCCTTTGGCGCGGATGCGGCGGATGACATCGTCGAGTTCGGGATGAAGGAGCGGCTCGCCTCCCGAGATGGTGACGATGGTGGTGCCGAGCGCGCCGAGTTTGTCGATGCGGCGGAACATTTCGTCGGTCAGGACCGGTTTGGAGAAATCGTCGAACTCGTTGCAGTAGGTGCAGGCCAGGTTGCAACGGCGCACGGGGATAATGTGGGCGAGGATGGGGTGGTCGGTGGAAGTTAGGGCACGTGCGGCCATGGCGGCTCCGCGTAGGTTGCGGTGAAGGGCTTTGGCGCGACGGCGCAGGCTGGTAAGAGCTAAGGGCATGAATTGTGTACCTCTATTACAGCATGGATGCGGGGGTGATGTCAGTCCTGTCGGCAGTGTTTGGGGATGCTGGCGGGCCGAATGGTGCGCATGGTAACTCAGGTGGAAGCATGGTTTAAGAGGATTGCGCGCAGATTCGGCACCTTCTCAGATGCGTTCGTGCCCAGCCTCATCCAGAGATTGGAAGGTTACTCCGGCAAATTCTTGCTGGACGAGGACGTAGTCTGTGTCATAGGTGGAGATGGCGAAAATGGGGATGCCGTTGTTCGAGAGCGGCGCGATGAAGGAGAGCCGAACTCCGGTTTGAGAAAAGGGAAACGGGCCTTCGAGTTTGAGGCAGATCCAGCTCGGGCTGGAGGGGATTTCTTTTGGGATGTTTTCTGCGGGACAGACGATGGAGAGTTCGTCGGCGGTGCGGGTGATGGAGATGAAGTCGCCGTGGGTTGCCCACGCGGGGATCGGAGAGTTGGGATCGAGACGGACGACGGCGTAGACGGCGGGGAGTTGGCGGAATTTCAACTGCGGCCGGAACTGGCGGTCTGAAGTAGTCATGATTAGCGACAGAGAAAGCAGGTTTCTCGACTCGAAATGACAAGACTTAGAGTATACGGAATGTTCTCGCTGCGTTCGTGGGCGAGGGCGGCTTTCCCCCATAGAAACCTTAATCTTCCACCGCTTTGCGGACAGCGGCTTTGGTCAGAAGGCGCGTGGAATCGAGCGTGGGAAGCGGAGAAGATTCCGGCGTAACCAGCAGCGGGATTTCGGTGCAGCCAAGGACTACGGCGTCGCAGCCTTCGTCTTTGAAGGTGCGGATGACTTCGATGTAATAGGCGAGCGAGCGCGGGAGAAATTGGGCGTTGACCAGTCCGTCCATGATGATCTGGTCGAGGTGCTGGCGCTGCTCGGCGGAGGGAATGCGCTGCTCGATGCCGGCGGCTTTGAGGGCATCGCGGTAGACCGTGCCTTCCATCAGATAGCGGGTGCCGAGCACGGCGAGGCGTTTGAACTGGCGGCGTTGCGCTTCTTTGGCGACTTCGCGGGCAATGTGCAGCCAGGGGCGCGGGGAGCGGTGCTCGATCAGGTCGAAGGCCTGATGGATGGTGTTATCGGGGCAAATTAGAAAGTCAACTCCCGCGCGGGCGAGTTTGTCGGCGGATGAGAGCATGAGTTCGGCGACGCCCGCCCAGTCTCCGGCATAAATATGTTTCATGTATTTCGCCAGCGAGTGCGAGTGCAGGGAGACCTCGGGATGATCGTGCTGGCCGAGGAGTTGAGCACCTTCGAGCGAGATGGGGTAGCAGAGCGCGGCTCCTTCGGTGCTGCAAGCGACGATACCGATGTGGAGAGACACAGTGGTCGGGGGCCAGTGATCAGTGGCCAGTTAGTTCTTGTGAGCACGCTTCTTTTGATTCCAGACCCGATTTTACAACGGCAGCAGTGGCGATGCGGCCGAGCTTCGCGCGGCGGACAGCCGGGCGGCTGTCCCTACATGGTGCGTTCATCTTGCGGCGGCGGCATCGAAGAGGTTTAGGAATTCGAGTTTCTTTTCGGCGGGCAGGAATGAGGCTTCGAAGGAGTTGCGGGCAAGCTCGCGGAGGTGTTCGTCGGTGAAGGCGAAGGTTTGTTGGGCGATCTGATATTCGCGGGCGAGGGTGGTGGCAAACATGGCAGGGTCGTCACTGTTGAGCGTGATCATGACTCCCTGGTCGAAATAAGTTTTGGCGGGATGATCGTTGAGATTGGGACAGAGGCCGGTACGCAGGTTGCTGGTGAGGCAGATTTCGACCGGAACCTGGCGCTGGGCAAGCTCTTCGACGAGATCGGGGTCGTGGAAAGCGGTCAAGCCGTGGCCGATGCGCTCGGCGCGAAGGTTGAGCGCTCCCCAAACGGATTCGGGCGGGCCCGTTTCGCCGGCGTGGGCGGTGAGGCGCATGCCGTGGTCGGCAGCCCAGGCGTAGGCGTCGCGGAAAAGTTCGGGCGGAGCTTTCAGTTCATCGCCGCCGATGCCAATGCCGACAACCTCGCGGTCGTGGTAACGGACGGCTAGCTCGAAAACATTTTGCGCGGCTTCGACGCCGAACTGCCGGACGGAGTCGAAGATCCAGAGCAGCGAGATACCGAAATCGCGTTCGCCGCGGCCGCGGCCGCGGTCAAGTCCTTCGAAGATGGCGGCAAAATCCTGTTTGCGCCAGAGGCAGACGCCGACCGAAACATAGACTTCGGCGTGAAGAACATTTTCTTCTTTCAGCCGCTGCATCAAGCGATAGGTAATGAGTTCGTAATCTTCGGCGGTGCGCAGGTGCTCGGTGATGTTCTTGAAGGCGAGCAAAAATCCCTGAAAATCGTTGTAGAGATAAAGTTGGTCGACTTCGACGCGGGTGACGCGGTCGCCGTGACGCTGGCGGAGTTCGAGCAATGTGGCGGGATCGATTGCGCCCTCGAGATGAAGATGGAGTTCGGCTTTCGGAAGCTGGCGGAGGAAGCTGCTCGGCAATCGGTCGAGTGCGGAGGACATTACGTATTGATTGTAGATTCTTGGGGGGAGATTTGCGAGGCGCAGATGAAATGCCTCAATCGCTGCAATGGGCATCGCAAGAGGTGGCCTAAGACGAGCTTTTAGTCTTTCAAAGGAACGACAGCTTGGCCGTCGCGGCAGAAGGTGGCTACTTTTTGGATGTCACCGTTGGCTTGAGGCAGGGTCATTACCGGGCCATAACAGTAGACGGCGTGTCCGGTGGCGGCGAAGTACCAGCGTCCGCTTTTGGAGTGTTGGTCGAGGTGACCGGTGGGACGGCGCGCGAGTTGCGAGGGATTAGCGACTGGAGTGGTGGACGTCAGGCTGAACGTCGCACTAAGAGTCGTACTAAGAAACAGGGCTAGGGTCAGGGCCTTCATTTGGGTAAGCCTCTTGCGTCTTTATTACTGCCGCGAGTTTCGTTCGAGTCTGAAACTCGCGTTCTGAAAATGTTGCAAAAGCAAACTTCTTGAAACTGAGAGCTAGAGCGTTATCAATTCGCGGCGCTGGTCTCCCAAATCCGAGGCAGGCTTTGGTGGAAGCTGAGTTTGAGGAGCCTGGTTGGGCTTGTCAAACTTGCCTGCCCGGTTTTGGGAGTGGTGCTGTGGAGCAACCTGGGTTGACGGAGTTTGGGTCGATGGAGCCTGGGACGACGGAATCTGGGTCGACGGGATTTGAGATTGAGCCTGGCGCTGTGCATCGTACTGAGCCATTTGTTTTTCGTGCAAGGCTTTGCTTTTGATGGCCCAGAACTGGGTGCTATCCGCTTGCAACATTTGAATGAGATTGCGCTGGGACTGGATGGTGCCGCCTTGCTCGACGATGAGCAGGGTCATAAGGCAGTAAGAGGCGACGAAGACGATAATGAGCAGAGGCGTCATGCTGCTCTTCTTTGCTGCCTTTGCCGAGATCTCTTTGTGAACTACCGGAATCCAATCCTGGTTTTCTTCTTTGCTGAACAGAGTCTTCAAATAGCACCCCAGTCTGCCGTGTTATCGCACGGCTATCAATGAGATTGCAGCTTGTGAGCCATTGGCGGAATGGAGGGAAACGCATTGAAATTAGTGGAGTTAGAGGTGGGTCTGGGTTGCCTGGAAGAGGGTTGAAGTGCAAATTGGTGCATATTTTGAGCAAGGGGGATTGTCAGGAGGTGCCTCCCAGACAGATGGGAAACACGGGAAATCCCGCGCTGGGCCTGGGAAGCGGCTAGGCTCAGGCTGACCGCGCCGAGTTTATTTTCCGCCGAGCAGCAACTTAGCGATGGTTGCGAGCTGCATGTTGGAGGTGCCTTCGTAGATTTTGCCGATCTTGGCATCGCGCCAATATTTCTCGACAGGATAATCTTTGGTGAAGCCGTAGCCGCCGTAAATTTCGATGGCCAGCGAGGTGACGCGCTCGGCGACTTGCGAGGCGAAGAGCTTGGTCATGGCGGCTTCTTTGACGAAGTTCACTCCGGCATCTTTCATGCGGGCAGCGTTGTAGACCATGAGGCGGGCGGCTTCGATCTCAGTGGCCATCTGGGCGATCTGGAATTGGATGCCCTGGAAATCGGCGATGGGTTTGCCGAATTGTTTGCGCTCCTGCGCGTACTTGGCGGCGAACTCCCATGCTCCGCGGGCAACGCCGATCATTTGCGCGCCGATGCCAATGCGGCCTTCGTTGAGAGTCTCGATTGCGATTTTGTAGCCTTTGCCGGGCTCGCCGAGGACGTTTTCTTTGGGAACTTTGCAATCTTCGAGGATGAGTTCACACGTGGAGGAGGCGCGGATGCCTAGTTTGTCTTCTTTCTTGCCGACGGTGAAGCCGGGGAAATCTTTTTCAATTAAGAATGCGGTGATGCCTTTGTATCCGGCGGAGGGATCGATGGTGGCTAAGAGGATGAACAGGCCGGCCTCTTTGGCGTTGGTGATCCAGAGCTTGCGGCCGTTGAGGACGTAATCAGTACCTTTGAGTTCGGCGCGAGTTTGCAGGGCAAAGGCATCGGAGCCGGAACCGGCTTCGCTAAGGGCATAGGCGCCAATAGTATCGGCGGCCATCTTCGGGAGATAACGTTTTTTCTGTTCCGCATTGCCGTATCGGAGCAGGGCGTTGTTGACCAGAGTGTTTTGTACGTCAACGATGACTCCGGAGGAGGCGTCTACGCGAGAGAGCTCTTCGACGGCGAGAATGGCTTCGAAAAATTTGGCTCCGCCGCCGCCGTATTGCTCGGGGATTTCGATTCCCATCAGGCCGAGCTGGAAGAATTCGTGGATAAGGGATTTTTCGAAGACGGCTTTCTCGTCCATTTCTTTGACGAGGGGACGGATTTTGTTATCGGCGAATTGGCGGATGTTGTCGCGGAAGAGGATCTCGTCTTCGGTGAGGGTGGTCAGGGGCGTGGGTGCGGGGGATTGGAGGGTTTCGGGCATATTAAGTCCTTCTGGCGGAGGAAGTCAGAACTTGTGATTTTACCAGAGTAGCAAAAGGAAAGAATGCAGGATTAACAGCGGTGGTCGGCTGCCGTTCAATTTCGGCGATTTCTTGACCAAACATCGCGCGATCCGCGATGCCACAAAAAAAACATAAACCGCCTAGGCTCCGGAGCCGACCATGAGGCTAGTGCTGCGGGTAGCGACGTGCGAAGGGCACGATGAACCTTGTGGAATTGTACAAACGGAATTTGTGCACCATACTTAGAAATTCCTAATGGAGCCAACACATGGTAGCCTTGGGGCGAAATGGCTCTAAAATTGATCCCGAGAAAAGTGCGGGACAGGTACCACATTGAGGAACGCGGCCACGCGTGCTCGATCTTAGCTGTGGACTTCCCTGCTGAGTTCCAAGACATTCTCGATTGCCTTAATGGATTTGCGCTTAGAAAGAGTCACATTCTGACGCCAGGCGGCGGAAGGTCCCCGATCTCTGCGGCGCTAGATGGCTTCTTCCATAAACGTGAATGGCATGAGAAGTCTTTCGACATTAAGATCACCATCGATGAGAAACCAGTTCCAATTCCAACGCACAAAATCGACAATTTCAAGAATGAGGTAGGCCTCGAAGTTGAATGGAACAACAAGACAGAGTTCTATGACCGAGACTTGAATAACTTTCGGTTGCTTAAAGACCTTCGAGTCCTGGCGGTCGGAGTGATAGTTACGCGGATGAGCGAACTACAGGACCTATTCGATGAACTCGGCAAGGGGGCGTCTTACGGTGCCTCCACGACCCACTGGCATAAACTCATTCCAAAAGTAGACGGAGGCGGTGCTGGCGGGTGTCCGCTGCTTCTAATCGGGATGGGGATGCAATGCTACGATCCGGATTCATAGACCAAGAGTAAGCCTTGTATGCAGGCGCTTCATAGCTGTCGACCTCGTTGCCCCATTGGGTCCACCCGCGGATACGCTGCCGGCTGAAAAGCTCGAAATAGGGCCCGGGACTGCAGCGCTCCACTAAGTCGTAGATTGCGTCTGGCTTCTTTGAGTGTTCTTCCTTCCGGCTAACGATGATGTTTACCTGCCGGCGGCCTGGGGACAACGTGCGAATCCTTCCCTTGATCCCAAACAATACCAATTCTGTTACGTTCCGGAAATAGAATCCCACGCCACGCCCGTCGGGTCCCCCGTCCTTCCGAACTTTGTACCACACCAGATTCGACTTGTAGGTGAATCCCCAGGCCTTCATAGTATTCAGCCCCTCGGCCAAAAGCGCGTTTGGACACCACAAATACAGATGACTCTTGTCTGCGGCGCTTTCTCCGACCGGCAACGCCGCGATTTCATCGAACGACATCGTGGGATAGCGGTGAAGGCGCTTGTGCTCCGGTGCCATCTTGCCAGTGCGATTGGAAAAACGCCAAGGGGGGTCGATCAGGACCGAGCCGAATTTGCGGCCGCCCAAAAAGGCGAGAAGATCTTGGGCGGGCGAAAGCAAATGGCTATTCTTGCTCACAGGGGGCACATCATTCCTTACACTGTAACAGTGGTATCGTGCAACCTTAAATTGTTAGCAAAATGAGTTCCTTCTGTGGATTTCTTAATCTGGGGAATACCTCAGGCGGTCGTACCCGGCTAGGTCGGACCTAACCCCTGCCGCGTATGCACCAGCTTCAGCGTATCGGCTTGGAGGATGCGCTGGATTTGGTTGCGGGCGTGGACGGACCAGGGGCCGGTGGTATCGAGCTTGATGTAGGCTTGCCAGTGTTTCAGGGCCTTGCGTGGCTCGCGGATTTTTTCGTAGGCGAGGGCGAGGTTGTAGTGCGCGTCGGCGTAGGTGGGCGCGAGTTGCACCGCCATTTTGTAGGTCTGAATTCCCTCTTGCACGCGTCCGGTTTCGTCGAGGACGTTGCCTAGATCGAAATACGCGAGGGCATAGCGCGGGTCAGCTTCGAGGGCGGCGCGGTAGTGCTTTTCAGCGAGTACGAAATCCTGGCGGTTGTAATAAAGGGTGCCGAGGTTGATGTGCGCTGCGGCGTGGGCGGGCTGAAACTCAAGAGCTTTTTGATAGGCGGCCAAGGCCTCGGTTTGCGTGGCGGGATTTTCTTCGAGCGAGATGCCGCGGGCGAACCAGACGGCGGCTTCGTCCTCGCGGGGAGTGGATTCGGGCTCGGGGATAGGCGTGCTGGTAACGACTTTTTCGCGAGCGGTGAAATCCATTACGAATTGTCCGGCGATGGGCTCGAGCAGTTTGCCTTCATGACGGAAGGCGACGCGATGATGTTTAGTGGTGGTGGAAGTTCCGGCTTCGACCAGAGGATTGCCCATACCGGAAGCTTGCTTCTGCATAGCCTCAAGCGACTCGCGGATGACGGCGGGGCGCACGCGCATGGCGCAGAGGTCGCGGACTTTCTTGATTTTGAGCAGGTCAGCGAAAGAGTAGGCGGGGCAGGCCGCAATGAGTCCGGCGCGCTCCCAGTTCGCAAGCTGGCGCGGCGTGAGATGAAGGATTCTAAGTAAATCGGCTCGACTGTACACGACGATCACTACCTCTCGCGCCCATCCTGATTCATAGTACCAGCGCAAGAATATACTGGCCGCCATTATGTGCGAGTTGGGGAGCAAAAGGCAACAGCGGAGAGCTGTGGAAATCTGTGGAGAACCTGGTTGATTTACATGCAGCGGAAATGGTGCAGGTCGAGGTTCGCTCGGCGGGCAGCCAAGGGCGGCTGTTTCTTGGCTGAGGACAACGTCTTAGACCGTAACGGCGGCCTGGTATTCCTCGTAGGTTCCTTTGAAGTCGGTAATTTTGTGGTCGCTCTCGAAGTGCCAGATACGGGTAGCGACTTCGTCGATTAAGTCGTGATCGTGACTCACAAGGAATACAGTTCCCTGAAATTTTTGCAGGGAAATATTTAGGGCATTAATAGCTTCAAGGTCGAGGTGGTTGGTAGGTTCGTCGAACACGAGGACGTTGGGTTTTTGCAGCATGAGTTTGCAGAAGAGAAGGCGCGCGGCTTCGCCTCCGGAGAGCACGCTGGTATTTTTCGTAGCTTCGTCGCGCTGGAAGAGCATTTGGCCGAGCAGGCCGCGAATTTCTTCGGCGACGGCGGCGGGATTCCATTGATGAAGCCAGTCGAGAGCAGTCATGCCGCCTTCGATCAGGCTGCGATGATCCTGAGCAAAATATCCGATGGAGGCCTCGTGGCCCCAGAGGGCTTTTCCGGAGTCGACGAAGGGGCCGTCATAGCCGCTGGTCTTGCGGAGTTCGGCTTCGGGCGTAGTGGGGGAGTTCGCGAGGATTGCGTTGACCAGCGTGGTCTTCCCTGCTCCGTTGCGGCCCATGAGCGCGATGCGCTCGCCGCGGGTGATGCTGGCGGTGAAATCGCGAATGACTTTTTTGTCTCCGTAGGCTTTGCCGAGGTGTTCAATCTCGAGAATGTGTTTGCCGCTGGGGCGCTTTTGTTCGAATTTTATGTAGGGGCGAGCGATGTTCGAGCGGGCGAGCTCAGTAACCTGCAGGCGCTCGACTTCTTTGCGGCGCGACTGGACTTGACTGGAGCGCGTGCCGGCGGCGAAGCGGGCGATGAATTCGTTTAACTGAGAAATCTTCTTTTCGCGCTGCGCGTTTTGCGATTCGATCTGCGAACGGACTTGCGTTTTTGCCAGGACCATCTCGTCGTACGATCCGGTGTAGGTGATGATGGTTTCGTAATCGATATCGGCGATGTGGGTGCAGATGCTGTTGAGGAAGTGGCGGTCGTGGGAGATGGCGATCACAACGCCGTCATAGGCGGTGAGAAAGCCTTGCAGCCAGTGGATCGAATCTAAGTCAAGGTTGTTGGTAGGTTCGTCGAGGAGCAGGGCCTGGGGATGGCCGAAAAGAGCTTGCGCGAGCAGGACGCGGACTTTTTGTCCGCCCTGGAGTTCGGACATTTTGCGGCTATGAAGTTCTTCCGGAATATCGAGGCCGTCGAGCAAAATAGCGGCGTCGCTCTCGGCGGTGTAACCGTCTTCTTCGCCTACGATGCCTTCGAGTTCGCCGAGCTTCATGCCGTCTTCGTCGGTCATATCGGCTTTCGAGTAGATGGCATCGCGCTCCTGCAAGGCGGCCCAGAGGCGTTTGTTGCCCATGATGACGGTGTCGATGGCGCTGTGGGCGTCGAAGGCGTACTGATCCTGGCTGAGGACGCCGAGCTTGCGGGGACGGACGACGGTGCCTTTTTGCGGCTCAAGCTCGCCGCTGAGCAGCTTCATGAACGTGGATTTGCCGGCACCGTTGGGGCCGGTGAGTCCGTAGCGCTTGCCGGGCGTGAAGGCGGTGGAGACTTCATCGAACAGAATTTTGGCGCCGTAGCGCATGGAAACATTACTGACTGAAAGCATGGGTTCTGGTTTCTCTTTTTCTGGGCTTCTTCAGGGAAGCGTTTATAGGAACCGCCTGGCTTATCGGGCCAACGGGAAGGACGACGCGATTTTAGCCACAAATGCGGGGATCATCTACGTCCTTTTTCAATATTGATTTTACAGGGTTCGCGAGAGTATTCCAAGCGTAGTGATTTGCATCACGCCACGGCGGACCGATTGAATCTGTGATGCGACGGGCGAGGCCATGCGGAGTCGATCATTCCAGGTTGCAAAGACCCATCACGGAATTGAACAGCATCCCAATGATGCGGCTCGTCGCAAACGATCTAAACGACATCGGGAAGCAATTGGAACGGGGAAGCCCTAATTAGTGTGAACTTGTGGCAGCGGACGGATGTGCCGATCTTCAGGGTAATTGACCTGCACTAATGCCGGTCAGTCAGTAAGAGCCGTGGGCAGCCTGCCTCCAGAGAAGCTTCGAAGTGAGTAATCGTGGGTGCAAGCCCCGAAGAGATGGATGAGATGGATGGTGGACTAAGGTCCCTGCGGGATTCAATCTGTGGCGAGTTTGGACATCAAAGACGTTTCTACCAGAGCGAAATGTCCCGGTTACAGAGGGGATGACAGAGCGTTTTGGGATGCAGCGGGGCCTAACACTTCGCGGACCTTGCGGGAGAGGTTTTGGAGGGTGAAGGGTTTTTGGAGGAAGGCTTGGGGAGAGTGGGATGAGAGTGGGGTAGCTACCGTTTCCTCGGCATGGCCGGACAGGTAGAGAACTTTGGTGGCGGGACGGGCGGCTAAAAGCTGTTGAACCAATTCGTGGCCGCTGAGGCCGGGCATGACTACGTCAGTGATGATCAAGTGAATTTTTTCAGAACGGCGGGCGGCCATGGCAAGGGCGGTGTTGCCGTTGGCGGCCTGAAGGACTTGATAGCCGCGGGATTCCAGAGTTTCGCGGATGAGCTGGCGAACGGAATCTTCGTCTTCGACCAAGAGGATGGTTTCCGATCCACCGGCGGCGGCGAGAGTTGCGGGATTTGCGCCGCGGGCTTCGGAGGGTTCATCGACGCGGGGGAAATATATGGTAAAGACGGTGCCGCGGCCAAGTTCGCTTTGGACGAAAACGTAGCCTCCGCTCTGTTTGATGATGCCGTAGACGGTGGAGAGACCGAGGCCGGTACCTTTGCCTTTTTCTTTGGTGGTGAAAAAAGGTTCGAAGATGCGGGCCTGGGTTTCGCGGTCCATGCCGTGTCCGGTATCGGAGACTGAGATCATGACGTAGGGGCCGCGCTTGATGAAAGTGTTTTCCGGGCGGTAGGACTCGTCCAAGGTGACGCTGGCGGTGGTGATGCGAATTTTGCCGCCGTGGGGCATGGCATCCTTGGCGTTGACGACAAGGTTCATGATGACTTGTTCGAGCTGACCGGCGTCGGCGCGAGTGCAGCCGATAGAAGGTTCGAGAGTGGTGGAGAGATCGATATCTTCGCCGATCAGCGGGCGAAGGAGACGCTCCATGTCTGCGACGATGGCATTGACATCGACGACTTTGAGTTGCAGAAGCTGCTTTCGGCTGAAGGCAAGAAGCTGGCGAGTGAGCGTGGTGGCGCGATCGGAGGCTTGCTGGATGGCTTCGGCCTTGGCGTGGAGCGGATGTGCGGGCGTGAGTTGGTCGAGAAGGACTTCGGTGTAGCCGCTGACGACGGTGAGGAGATTGTTGAAGTCGTGGGCGATGCCTCCGGCGAGACGGCCGACGGCCTCCATTTTTTGCGACTGGCGGAACTGATCTTCGAGGACCCGGCGTTCGGTAATGTCTTCGGCGATGGCTTCAAGAACATCGGCGGGCTCGTTTTCGCTGGCGACGGCGCGTCCGCTGATGCGGACGGTAATGGCGGCGCCATCCTTGCGCTTCCAGCGGACTTCGAAGCCATCGACGCGACCGCTACGGCGGAATTCATCCACCATGCGGGTGTATTCGCCGGGGTCGAGGAAAACATCTTTTTGCGGATCGAGACTAAGAACTTCGAGAACGGAGCTGTAGCCGAGCATTCCGATCAGAGCGGGATTGACGTCGATAAATTCGCCTTCGAGGCTGGAGCGGTAGATTCCGTAGACAGCGGTTTGGACGAGCGATCGATAACGAACTTCGGAGCGGCGAAGCGATTGCTCATTGCGTTTGTGATCGATGGCGGCGGCCAACTGGCGCGAGATCAGAGTGAGGACTTCCTTATCGCGATCGCGAAGAGCGTTTTTTTCGGAATAGCTGGTGAGGATGAGCGCGCCGAAAGCGTGATGGTTCACCGTGAGCGGAACACCGAGCCAGTGAAGCGGCGCTGGAACGGAGAGTTGAACTTCACCGCTCTGCTCAAGTTGCTGCAAGAGTTTCGGAGTGATGAGCAAGGGCTCGCCGGTGCGAAGAACGTATTCGATCAGGCCGCGGGCGGCTGGGGTGGGCGCAGGGGAAGGTTGGCGCTCGTCGACGAAGTAGGGAAAGCTGACCAGGTGCGATTCGGGATCGTGAATCGCGATGGCAAAATTGCGAGCGGGCATGAGTTCATCGACGATGCCGTGAACGGCGGCGAAGAACTGCTGGAGATCCTGAATGGCGCTGGCCTTTTCGGCGACGCTGTAGAGAGTGGCGGCTAGGGCGTCGGCGCGCTTGCGCTCCGAGATATCGCGGTAAAGAACGGAGAAGGCGGCGCGGCGGCCGTTGACCAGCAACGGAGCGGTGGAAATGGAAACGTCGAGCAGGCTTCCATCGCGGTGGCGGCGCTGGGTTTCAAGGGTGATTTGTTCGCCACGCAGGAGGCATTGCTTGATCCAGTGAGCTTCGGCGGCGCGCTCGGAGGGAAGAATTAATTCGTCGATGGCATGGGAAAGGGCCTGCGCGGCCGAGTAACCGAAGAGGCGCTGAAACTCGCGATTGACGCACTGGGCGCGGAACGAGGTATCGACGATGAGAAGCGCATCGGGAGAATTTTCGAAGAGCTGATCGAGAAAATGGCGGTGGGAGTCGGAAGAATCGTCTTGAGCGGTGATGGTTTTTGAGTCAGAGGGTGTCCAAGATAAGGATGATGGTGGAGCGGGAGAGTTGGCGCTGGGGGGAATAAATGAGGGCGATGCTCCGCACTCAAGCGCTTGGTGCAAAGTTTTGGCGCGCAGAAAGTTTTTGGACTGCGCTGGCCGGGTAACACGACCGCCCATGGTTGGCTCCCCCTCAGAAGCCCGGCAAGAGGGATAGTAAAACGCAGGGGGGCTTACTGGAAGGTTACTGGCGTAATGGAAGTAGTTCAAGTGATCAGTGGCCAGTGGTCAGAAAAACCGGAGTGGGACAGATCGAATTTACTGATCACTGGCAGCTACTAGTCACTGATCACTGTTTGGTGGCTAGCATTTCGCATACGCGACGGATGGTTTCGCGCTGGGATTCGCTGAGGGTGAGGAATTCGAAGCCATAGCGGAGGCCCTGGCGGTAGCGGACGATGGCGCGAAGTTTCAGGGGATAAGGACTGAGAGGGAGGGGGATTTCGAGAGAGGCAATTTCGCCGGCTTCGAGTTCGCCGGTAAGCGTGGCGCCGATGCCATCCTGGCCGAGTTCGGTGGAGTGTCCCCAGCACTCGCGGAATTCGCCGGCCTGGAACATTTTAACTTGCAGGCGGACGTCGATGGCGTAGCGCGGGTAGCGGCGCTGGCGGGCCGAGGTGGGCGGGGCGGGCGACTTTTTCTTGCCAGGAGCGGACATAAAATCAGTGGTCAGTGGCTACGGTGGGTGGTCAGTTCGCCAGATTGCTGAGCACTGAGCACCGATCCTTGGGCACTGTTAATTTCCGTGAAGCAGGTAGCCGGGTTCCAGGGGAAGTTTGCCGCCGAGTTTAACAACGGCGACGCTGCTGTTGATGGCGTAAACGTCGACGACGCCGACGGCTCCGGGAAGCGAAGCGACTTGATTGACCAGATCTTCATCGGTGGCGACGACCAGGATGGCGGGGTGGTTGGTGCGTCCGTGATTGGCGTTGACGATCAGACTGGTGACCTCGCTCTGGGACATGCCGTAGACCTTTTCGAGGATCAATTTCATATCGGGGGAATTCGGAGTGCGCATTACGAAGGTGATGGGCTTGCCATCGGGCCAGCGAGTGGTTTGGGCTTTGCAGACCTTGACCAGATCGGGGACGGCGATGGCGCCAACGGAATTGGCTTTGTTGGAGACCACCGCGAAGTCGCGTGCGGCCGCCAGCGAAGCGCCGAGCAAAACGAAGATGAAAATTCGCAAGACACGTTGGCAGAGCAAATTAGTCTCCCCGCACGAAGTGGAACTTGGAATGATTGTGCTTGAGGAGGGGTGGATTATTAAAGGTAACTAAGGTCATGAGAGAAGAGTGGAATTTGGTGCGGAAGAAGATATGGATGGATAAAAACGGGGCGCGGCTGGAAGGCCGCGCCCATGGGGGAGTTGCGCGATTAGCTGGTTTTATTTCCGTCTGAACCTTGCGTGTGGAACGTTTGCTCGGTGCATGGAGATGCCCGGTTCGGCACCGGCAGATCCTGAGGCGTTCTGGAGTTCGATAATTCCGGCTCCGATCTGGCTGCTGTCGGTCTCAAGCATTAGGAAGGTCGAGTTGTTTACAGCGTAAAAGTTGAAGTTGAAGGCGTTCGTGGTGGTTGCCGAGTAGCGTCCACTCCCCGTGGCTGCTGCGTAGCTACCGGTTAAGCTTTGGGCTGGGGTTACGGTCCCCTCGTCATTGAAATCGACGACTCCGCTGAAGCCGGAACTGGTGGTGGTGAACTCAGCGATGTCGTCCTCTTCAAATTCTCCGGAACCAGTGCCGAGATCGACAGCGGAAAGATTCAGGCCGTAGCCCTGCGATCCAGCGAATGATGTCCCGGTCTGGAGATAGGCCACGCCTGACGTGACGCCAGCGTTATCGATTTCGAGCAGTTCGAGGCCGGTAACCCCGTTGGAGCTAAAGGGATAGGCCGCAAAAGTGTATGTCCCAGCGACTTGGTTAGCAGCGCTGTTGACAAAGCTGGTTAGCGTTAGGACTGATCGGCCTCCAGCAAGAGTGCTAAAGCCGCCGCCGAACCCGCTATCCGTGCCTGCCACACCTCCGTCGTTAAAATCTTCCGCCCCGCCGGTGAGCACGTTGCCGTTGCCGTCCAGCGGGATTATGCCGCCAAGAGCTAGCGGAAGGCCTGACGTATCGCCGCCCGACATCGTAAAGGCTAGCGTTCCTGAGACCGGAAGCGAGGTTCCCTGAGTGTAGGCGTCACCCGCCAGGATTAGCTGACCGTCGGTCTCGATGAACTTCAGATGCGTGCTGTCGATTGCATAAACGTCGAATGTGTAGGTACCAAGTGCGGTGAAGAGTTCGGCCGTTCCGGGCGCCGTTCCGGTTCCGATTGTCACTACTGACGATGTCGAGAGCGCTTCATCCACGGTGGCGCCTCCTCCATTGTTAAAATCCTCGAAGCCGGCGGTGACGTTGCCGGTGGAATTGAGCGTCATCGATCCGATCATGGCGAACGGCGAGCCAGTTGTCCCGAGTCCCGTGCCCGATATGTCGAATGTGTAGGATCCGGCGAACTGGCTCTGCGAGGCCGTGGATTGCAGGTCGAGAGTACCGCTTCCTGAGCCGTTGACGTCGTACTCTGTAACCAGGCCATGCGAACTTGAGCTCAAAACGAAATCCAGTTCGACGGTGCCTGCCGGCGAGTTGGTGACAAGCTGTGCAGTACCGCGTCCGTCGACTCCGATGGTGTACGACGAAGTGCCCGCAATCGGCTGGTTCGTGGAAACCCCATAGACGGGGTCGGATGTAACGATATCGATCGCGCCGCCGGAGATGCCCCTGCTGCCGTTGGCCGTGAAGGCCCCGGTCATTACCATGTAGTAGCCATCGACGTTGAAGCCCGCCGAGGAGAATACGTAACTGCCGTTCAGAGCGGAAGCGCTGAAGCCGCCGGTGGGTGGTGCGACGCCGTTAGTGACGCCATTATTGCTGCCGCAGGCGGCTAGGAAGAGGAGAGTGGAGAGAGCGAGGAACAGGGCGAATCCGGAGCGTACTGACATAACATCCCCCTTGGGAGCGAAGCGTGTGAGACTGGACGTCTTTGAGTTCGAGGTTAGCACAGGTGAATTCACTTGCATCTAACCCGAACCAAGGGAATAAGTAGCGGCGGGTCGAGGAAAAATTGCGCAAGTGCAAGAGATATATATCTTTACATTCTGTAGGGGGAGCGGTGGTGTCGGATTCGAGTTGCATAGGTCCTTCACTTCGTTCAGGATGACAAAGGCTACTTATTGCGGTTATTCAAGACGACACGAGCAAAAGAGTCTGGGAATGAGGAGTGCATTGAGAATTCGGAATGCGAGAAGGTTTGGAGATTTGGCATGGGCATTGGCGCTGTTGGTGGGGGCTTGCGTGGCGCAGGATGGCGGGCTGGTGATTCAGCCTGCTGAGTTGCCGGCGGCTTATCCGCGGGGACAGTATTCGGTGCAGTTTGCGGGGAGCGGGAATTATGTTCCGGCGCTGCACTGGCGGGTGAGGGGTGGAACTCTGCCTCCGGGGATCAGATTGGAGGATAACGGGCTGTTGCATGGAGCGGCAGAGCGGGCGGGAGAGTTTCAGTTTGTGGTAATGGTGAAGGACGGCGGACAGCCACAGCAGGCGGTGCAGAAGGAGTTCACTATTAAAGTGGTAGAGGCGATCACGTTGGTATGGAAGGTTCCGGCGCATGTGACGGGGAATCGGATTGAGGGGAGTGTGGAGGTCTCGAACACGACGGTGGATGACATCGATTTGACGTTCGATGTGAAGGCGGTAGCGGAGAATGGGCGGGCAACGGAGATCGGGTATCAGCATTTTCCGTTGAAGCGGGGGACGACCGGCATGGCTCTGCCGTTTGGCGAAACGTTGCCGCATGGGGGCTATGTGATTTACGTGAACGTGAATGGGGAGGTGGCACGGAGAAACGCGATCTATAAGGAGCAGTTACAGACTCCGGCACCGTTGCAGGTGGTCGTGGGGCCTTAAGGCAGTGGTCAGTGATCAGTGCGCAGTGGCCAGTGAAAACCGGGTTTCCTGATCACTCATCACGGGAGACTGGTCACTCTTAGTACGATGGTGATGTTGACTTTTATTTTGGGTTTCTGAAAAACTAAGCGGGTGTATTTCCGGTCTGATTTTCTGCGCGATCGTTTTTCATGATGGAGTTGTTGCTTAATCTCGCCTGGGTGTTGATGGCGCTGCCGGCTTATTGGTTGTGGCGCCGGGGCGCGGGAGCGCGGCTGGATCGCAAAGTAACGGCGCTGCAATGTTTGCTGGCGCTGGGCTGCGTGATGGTGTTGCTGTTTCCGGTAATCTCGGCGACGGACGATCTGCACGCGATGCGCAGCGAGATGGAAGAATCATCGACCAGCAAGCGGGCGGTGCGGCAGGCGAGCGGAGATAAATATTCGGCGTGGGTAAACCGGCTGCAAGGTCCGCCGGCGCTGGTTGCGAACGTTGAGTGGAATCCAGCTCCGCTGGCGGAGCGGCTGGAAGTTTCAGATTTATGTTTGGATGTGTTGGCGAGGCCGAGCCATCGTCGTGCAGGGCGCGCTCCTCCCAGTTCCCTCCTTGGTTAATTCGCGAATCATCCCGAAAAATCATTGCTGGCGAATCGCTGACAAGCAGTAATAAATCCGCAGCGAGGCGGCGCTCATCTTTATGGAGTTCTTAGAGTGCATGTCGGATACCGCCAAAGGTGAATGCGGCAATGGTGTTCCGAATTTCAACCCAGTACCTGAAAGCGCCTCGGTTCACGGTATTCGCGGCAACACTGAAGCGAATGCCCTGATACGAATCAAGGATTCATGAAGAAGCGTCGAACGCAGCAAGATACGTCTCTTCTCTCGGGAAACCAGGCCGGGAAAAGCCGGTCAAGAAAAATGAAGAGTTCTGGATGGAGTTGTTGATGGCAGGAATATTTTGGCGAAGGTGCGCGATGGCAACTGTGCTGGTCGTAGTGCGGCTCTCTGCGGCACAGGCGGTGCCGGATTCGCCGGTTCCGCAAACGGCGCCACAACCGATACAGCAAGGCGTGCCTCTGGCAAATCTGCCGGCTCCGCAGACCGCGCCGCAGGTCTGGACTTGGGAACAGGTGAAGGACCGGTTGGAGTTGAATAATCCGACGCTGCTGGCGGGGAAGTTGAATATCAGCGAGATGCAGGCGGATGAGATTACTGCTCATCTGCGTCCGAATCCACAGTTAACTCTGCTGGCCGATCAAATCGATCCGTTCAATGTGGGACCGCAGCATGGTCCGTTTGCCTACTGGCTGCCTTCGGCGACGGTCAGTTATTTGCACGAGCGGGCGCACAAGCGCGAGTTGCGGACGGAGAGCGCGAAGAAAGGGACGGGGATTGCGATTGCGCAGCAGAACGATCTGGAGCGTGGGCTGCTCTTCAACCTGCGCAGTGCGTTCGTGCAGACGCTGCAGGCGAAGGCAGTGCTGCAAGTATCGAAGGAAAATTTGGAATATTACGATCACTTGTTGAAGATCAGCAGCGACCGGTACCAGGCGGGGGACATTGCGCAGATCGATCTGGATCGGTTGGAGTTGCAGCGGGTGCAGTACGAATCGGATGTACAGACGGCGATTGTGAATTTGCGCACGGCGAAGATTCAGATGCTGACGCTGCTGAATGACCGCACGCCGGTGGAGCAGTTCGATCTGGCGGGAGTATTCGATTTTAACGATCAGGTGGATGCGTTGGCGGCTTACCGGCAGATTGCGTTGGATAACCGCCCGGACCTGAAGGCAGCGGTGGAAGCGGTAGACAAGGCGCAGACCGATTACAAACTGGCGGTGGCGAACGGGTCGACCGATCCGACGTTCAGCGTAGACGTAGGGAGAAATCCGCCGATTGATTTTTATTTTGGCGTCGATGTGAGTATCCCGTTGCGCGTTTTTGACCGGAACCAGGGGAACAAGCTGCACACGAAGCTGGACATCACGCGGCAGGAGAGGTTGAAGGATGCGGCGGAGGCGCAGGTGTTCAGTGATGTGGATTCTGCGTACGCGACGCTGGAGAGCAACGTGACGCTGCTGAAACCGTACAAGCAAAAGTATCTGGCGCAAGCGGTGCGGGTGCGGGACACGATTTTATTTTCCTATCAGCATGGCGGAGCTTCACTATTGGATTTCTTGAACGCGGAAAGCGATTACCGCAGCGTGCAGTTGAATTACGTGAACCTGGTGGGAGCGTATTTGACGGCAGCGGCGCAGTTGAATCAGGCGGTGGGCAAAGAGGTGGTGCAATGAAGAAGCGATATTTGAGATTTGCGGGCGCCGGATTGTGCGTGGCGTTGGCTTTGGTTTCGGCGGGGTGCAATGAGGGGAAGGCCGACCCGAAGGCGGAGGCGCCTCCTCCGGCGAATGTGCAGCCGGATCTGGATGCGAACAATTTCATAACGGAGCATCCGGAACAGTTTCCGTTGGCGACGGCGGTTGAGTATAAAGCGGCTCCGGCGCTGAATGTGACGGGAGTTGTGCAGCCGGACATTGCACGCGCGGTGCCGGTGATTTCCGTGGCGGCGGGACGCGTGGTGGAGGTGAAAGCGCGGCTCGGCGACACCGTGAAAAAGGGCCAGTTACTGCTGAAGGTGCAGAGCAACGATGTTGCCGGCGCGTACCAGACTTATCGCAAAGCGGAGAACGACGAACTGCTGGCGCGGTTGAATTTGCAACGGCAAAAGATCCTTTATGACAAAGGAGCTGTCGCGAAGAGCGCGCTGGAACAGGCTGAAGATGTCGCGAGGAATGCGCAGGCCGATCTGGACGCGGCGATTGAACAGCTGAAGACGCTGGGCATCGACAAGGATCATCCTTCAGGCATCGTCAGTATTTTTGCGCCGATCTCGGGGATCATTACCGATCAGCAGATTACGAATGCGTCGGGAGTACAAGGGTTGGGGTCGCCGAATCCGTTTACGATTTCGGATCTTTCTTATGTGTGGATTATTTGCGACGTGTATGAGAACGATCTGGATGCGGTGAAAGTTGGAGAATTTGCGGACATTCATCTGAGCGCTTATCCGGACAAGGTTTTCAAAGGAAGGATTGACAATATCATGCCGGTGCTCGATCCGACGATTCGCACGACCAAGGTGCGGCTGGAGGTGCCGAATCCGGGGATGATGCGGGTGGGAATGTTTGTGACTGCGACGTTTTATGGCAAGCAGGCGCAGACGTATTCGGCGGTTCCGGCGGCGGCGATTTTGCATTTGCACGACCGCGAGTGGGTATATGCCCCGCTGGGTAACGGACACTTCAAGCGGATGGAAGTGGTGACGGGAAAGATGCTGCCGAACAATATGCAGGCGGTAGTTTCGGGGATGAAGCCGGGGGATCAAGTGGTATCGAATGCGCTGGTGCTGCAAAACACGGTGGAGCAATAGATGATCCGGAGGGTGGTCGATTTTGCTCTGAACAACCGGCTGCTGGTGCTGGCCTTTGCCCTGATGCTATTTGCCGGAGGCATAGTTGCGTTCCGCGATCTGCCAATTGAGGCCTATCCGGATGTGGCGGATAACTATGTGGAGGTGATCACGCAATGGCCGGGAATTTCGGCAGAGCAGATTGAACAGCAGATCACGATCCCGCTCGAAGTGGCGATGAATGGGATTCCGCAGACCGTGCATTTGCGCTCGTTTTCGTTGTTCGGGCTCTCGGATATCAAGCTAATTTTCGATGACGGATCGGACAACGATTGGAACCGGGAGCGGGTGCTGGAGCGTTTGAGCCAGGTCACCCTGCCGACCGGTGTGGTTCCGCAGATGGGGACGGATTGGAGCCCAGTCGGACAGATCTATTTCTTTACACTGCACAGCACGAATCCGGCGTATGACCCGATGGAGCTGAAGTCGCTGGAAGACTGGGTGGTGGAGAAGAACTTCAAGTCGATTCCTGACATTGTCGACGTTGCCAGTTTCGGCGGGCCCACACGCGAATACCAGGTACGCGTCGATCCCAACAAACTGATTGCCTATGGGTTGAGCCTGGCACAAGTGGAGCAACAGCTCACCAACAATAATACGAATGCGGGAGGAAGTTTTATTCAGGAGGGTCTGCAACAGATTAACGTGCGTTCGGTGGGACTGGTGGACCGCGCGCAAGACATTGCAGAAACCGTAGTCATGGCGAAGAACGGCACGCCAATTCGGGTAAAAGACATTGCGGTGGTTTCGCAAGGGCCGAAGATCCGGCTGGGTCAGTTTGCGAGAGCCTGTAGCGCTTGTCCCTACGGTCCCAACGGCGCAATCCTCCGCGAGGATGGAAAGATTGTCGACAATGACGATGTGGTGTCAGGCATTGTGCTGCTGCGGAAAGGCGCGACGGCGGAGACGGCACTGGAGGGCATTCACCAGAAGGTAGCGGAATTGAACAAACACATTCTGCCGCCGGGAGTGACGATTGTCCCGTTTCTCGATCGCAGCCAGTTGGTTCACTACACCTCGCATACCGTTTTGCACAACCTGACCGAGGGAATGATTCTGGTGTCCCTCATCCTTCTTATATTTTTGGGAAACGTTCGAGGCGCGCTGATCGTTGCGGTGACCATTCCGTTTGCGCTGCTGTTTGCTTCGATTTGCCTGAAGATGATGCACATTCCGGCGAATTTGCTTTCGCTGGGGGCGTTGGATTTCGGTGTGATTGTAGAAGGTGCGGTCGTTTTGCTGGAAAACATCGTTCGGCAATTGAGCCATTCGGATGGAACGAAGACATCGAACGAAATCATCGGATTTGCCTCGCATGAAGTGCAGCGGCCGGTATTCTTCGCAATCATTATCACGATCACTTCGTTCCTGCCTATTTTCACGCTGCAACGGGTGGAAGGACGATTGTTTCATCCCATGGCGTGGACGGTAGCGTTTGCGCTGTTGGGGGCGCTGGTTTTCTCGATTGTTGTGGCGCCGGTGCTGTCGAGTTTTGCATTCGCCAAGGGGACCAAGGAATGGAGTAATCCGGCGATGACCTGGGTGATTGCGCGATACCAGGTGGCGTTGCGCTGGGCAATCCGTCGCCGGTTGATCACGGTGGGACTGTGCGCGGTCATGGTTTTCATCGGCGGCTATCTGGCTTTCAGCGGAGCGATTGGATCAGAATTCCTGCCGCATCTCGACGAAGGAGCGCTGTGGGTACGCGGAACGCTCGCACCGAGTACGGGTCCGGACGAAGGAATTCGTGTGGCGAATCAGGCCAGGATCGTGCTGTGTTCTTTTCCAGAAGTTCCGCAATGCACCAGCCAGGTGGGACGCCCCGACGATGGAACGGATAACACGGGATTTTTCAATACGGAATATTTTGTCGATTTGAAACCGAAAGAAGAGTGGCGTCCGGCTTTTCACGAGAGCAAGGAAGAGTTGATTGCGGCGATGAACCGGGAGCTGAGCAAAATTCCGGGAGTGGATTGGGGGTTCTCACAGCCGATTGAAGACAACATGGAGGAGGCGGTGAGCGGGGTGAAAGGCGCGCTGGCCACCAAAGTGTATGGCGACAACCTGAAAGTCCTGGAGGAGAAGAGCGACGAGATTTCAAAGATCATGTCGCAGATAAAAGGGGTGGAAGATCTCGGAGTATTCCGCGTGCTGGGCCAGCCGAACTTGAATGTGACGGTGGACCGGGAAGCGGCGGCGCGATATCAGATCAATGTGGCGGACGTGCAGGATGCGATCCAGACGGCAGTGGGTGGGAATGCGCTGACGCAGGTGTTGAAAGATGAAGCGCGGTACGACCTGACCCTGCGGTATCTGCCGAAGTATCGCGATACGCAAGAGGCGATTGAAAATATCCGGCTGCTTGCGCCGACTGGGGAGCGCGTGTCACTGGCGCAATTGTGCAAGATCAAGGTGACGGATGGAGCGTCGGAAGTGTATCGCGAGGGCAACCGGCGGTATGTGGCGATCAAGTACAGCGTGCGCGGGCGCGATTTAGGCAGCACGGTGGAAGAGGCGATCAAGAAGGTGAATGATCGGGTGAAGTTGCCGCCAGGTTACACCATCGACTGGGAAGGCGAATACGCGAGCCAGAAGCGGGCGAATGCGCGGCTGGCGATTGTGCTGCCCATCACGATCCTGATCATCTACATCATTCTTTACACGATGTTTAAATCCATGAAATGGGCGACCCTGATTATGGCGAATATTGCCATTGCGCCGATTGGCGGATTGCTGGCATTGTGGTTTACGGGGACGAATTTTAGCGTTTCGTCGGGCGTGGGATTTCTGGCGTTGTTTGGCGTGTCGGTGCAAACCGGCGTGATCATGCTGGAATATATCAACCAGCTTCGAGCTCGGCGGTTCACCATAGAAGAGGCTGCGGTAGAAGGCGCGGTGTTGCGATTGCGTCCAATCATGATGACGATGCTGGTGGCGACTTTGGGGTTATTGCCGGCGGCTTTGTCGCATGCGATTGGGTCGGATTCCCAGCGTCCGTTTGCGATTGTGATTGTGGGCGGATTGATTGCGGCGCTGGTCATGAGTGTGTTCTTACTGCCGACGCTTTATGTTTGGGTGGCAGGGGAGCGGGATGTTCTGCCCATTGCAGAGGAGAGTTTTGAGACTGGGGAGCATGTGGATTAGAGAGTGGTGGGTCGTTTATATTCTGTGATCACCGGCAGTAGTCAGCTTCGGTTTTCCAGCACAAAGATGCTTACATTTTGAACACGTATACTCTTACTTCTGAGCCGCATGCCTGACGAATTCGAAAAACTCGTGGACGTTGCAGAGAGCCAGGCGCTGGAGATAGAGCGATTAAAGGATGCGCTCGCCCTGCTAGGCGTGAATGCGTGTTCCTGGTGCAAGAAGTACTTCCGCCGCACCGATCCGGGTGCGTTGTTCGATACAGGCGGGGAATTGATTTGCTACGGTTGCATTCGCACCTGGTGGCCGCAACACACCGCCGAACTGATTCCCCAAGACCACGAGAACCTCGAAGGTAAGCTGGTGTTCTGGCTGCGCGACTATCATCACGCGGAAACGTTCAAGGATCCAGCGAAGCTGCCGGAGAGCTCGCAGCAGGAATTATGTATTGTTGCCAACTGCCTGGAGTGCAAAGGGACGGGGAAATCTTTGGGGCAGGATAGTTGCCGGTTCTGCGAAGGGCGCGGAACTGTGTGGGTCATTGTCTCGAGAAAAAAGGTGTAACGGTTTCTAGCTTACGTTTTCTTCTCTTTTTTCTCTGCGAAGTCTGACCGGGCTCCGTTCACGATAA
The DNA here is from genome assembly GCA_963818235.1 of uncultured Acidobacteriaceae bacterium. GTDB lineage: Bacteria > Acidobacteriota > Terriglobia > Terriglobales > Acidobacteriaceae > Sulfotelmatobacter. The sequence goes on along the minus strand of CAWFRI010000001.1, from coordinate 1,217,988 downwards.
CAATGTCTTGTGGTCATAAACCCAAGGCTTTCACTTGCTCCTCGGTTTCGTAACCGAGCCAGTGTGCGACTTCGTGCCATACCACGCGTTTGACTTCAGCCCGCAAGTCTCCTTTTGAACAGCGCAGAATGGGACCACGGAAAACAAAAATCAAGTCGGGGGCATAATTCACCTGGTTGTATGACCGTTTCGTCCTAAACGTGCCACTATACAACCCCAATAACTCAGTCCCCCGGTGCCATTTCTTTCGATTTGAAATGTCCTCCCATACGTCCGCAGGAGGCTCGTCGAGCACCTGAATGCCAGGGAAATCTGGAAGGTCCCTAACCTCCTGCGGCAAGGTGCTGTATGCCCACTCCACTATCTGCTCAAAGCTTTCGGGATTTGTGGCGGAGACCATGGGCCAACTTTACCAGCAGGACAAGCCGCGTGGGGACGGCACAGGTAAGGAGTCTCGGAGAGATTCAGGGATGGGTTGAATAGTGGCGGGAACAAAAATTAAGAGTTCCGAGGTGGTGTTGTGTCTGTTCGTCTCGGCCAGTAGCTCGCGTTAGACCCTCGCTTGACCTGCGGTGCCGCTTCCCTTGCGGGCGCTCTGCATGCGATCTTTAGCTTGGGCTCCGGGCTCACCGCCAACCGGAAAAACCTACTCAGCGCCTCGGAACTCTATCCTGCCTTCGATTGGGCTTCCCGTTCTCCTCGACCAGCGCTTTGCTATAGACCCTTGCTTGCCTTCTCTGCACATCTCGCGATGTGAGGGTGACTGAGCTTGAGCCCCGGACGCCGCACCAACCGGAAAAACTTAAGAAACTGTCAAAGAACGATCTTGTTGTACTCCTTTTAAAAATTGAGTCAACGAAAAGATGGCAAGTCTATGTGATTTATTTTCAATGGAGTGCAGCTCATGCACAGCGGCATGACCGGATTTTGTGCAGCTGCGGGAGTGGGTTTGCGCAGAGTGCGGGATGACTTCGTATTTTTGCTGAAACCAACGGGCAGTGCGGCGGCGGTGCAGACTTCCGCAACCGTTACGAGGCTGTGAATATCCGTTAGAAGGCTTGCTGGGCAAGGGATTTGGCGTGTTCCGGCGCATGAGAGCGAGGGCATAGTAAGTAAAATCCATTATCTTTAATGGCTTGACATTAGAGGCAAGTGTCTCTAGAGTGCGAGAAAAGCTGCACAACCTAAGGACTCGCAGGTGATTAAAAGTATGAAGAACGTGTATGAAGTTCTGCGGCAGAAGGAAATGGAGTTGACCCGGCTGGAGAGAGAAGTGGAAGCGTTGCGGCTGGTGGCTCCGTTGCTCTCTGAAGAAAAGGAAATGAACTCCGATATGGTGAAGCCGATGCTCGCGCAAGCGGTGAACGGCCCGCAGGCGCCGATACGGATTCCCTCGCCACCGGTGGTCGCGGCGGCGCAGCCGGTGCGGGCCGCGGGTTGGGACGACACGGCGAAACGCTGGCCGTAAGGATTTTTTGTGGAAACGAATGGTGCTCGCGACGCGTGAGTTGGCGCGCGGTGGGTTTTTTTGTCAGCCTCGGATTGTTTCCGGGGCTGTTCTGTTAATGGAGTCTGGAAATTTCTTGTGAGTTTAGAGGACTAGGAAGTCACGATCTGTCTTAGGTTAGCCAGCAGACGATCAACTTCTTCGGCGGTGTTGTAGTGAACGAGGCCGATGCGGAGAAAGCCGCCGGATTTTTCCACGTCGAGGCGCTCGGTGAGGTTGAGAGCGTAGTAGTTTCCATCCCAGGTGAAGAAGCCCTGATCTCCCAATTTCTTTGAGAGAGCGAGCGGAGTTTGGTCGGCAGTTTGATTTTCGACGCGGAGGGCGATGGTGGGACAGCGATCGGAGAAGCGGACGGCTTTGGTGATCCCGTAGATTTTTAGGTTGGGGATGGTTGAGAGGCCTTTGATTAGGCGAGTCATTAAGTTGTGTTCGTAATTATGAATTGCTTCGAAGGCGGCGATGATGGCGGCGCGGCGAGGGGATGTAGTTAGGGATCGGGCTCGGCCCGACGGAGGTACGAGGGCGTCCGTCCCTCCACGTTTCGTGCCGAGGGTGGCGATATAGTCGACGCAGGCGGTGATGCCGGCGATGCATTCGTGGTTGAGCGTGCCCCACTCCCAGCGGTTGGGGACGGCGTCGGTGAGGGGGCGGACTTTGTAGGGATGCAGGCGAGCGAGGTGCTCGCGCTTGCCGAAGAGAACTCCCATATGCGGTCCGAAGAATTTGTAGGTGGAGCAGACGAGGAAATCGCAATCGAGGGCGGCGACGTCGATGAGGCCGTGCGGGCCGTAGTGGACGGCGTCGATGTAAGCGAGGGCTCCAACACCGTGAGCCAGTCGAATGATGGCTTTCACAGGATTTATGGTGCCGACTGCGTTCGAGGCATAGCCAACGGCGACGAGTTTTGTGCGGTCGTTGATTTTGCTGGCAAGGTCGGCGAGATCGAGCGTGCAATTTTCCTCATGAATTTCTGCCCAGCGGATAGTCACACCTTTTTCTTCCAGCGCCAGCCAGGGGGAGACGTTGGCATCGTGGTCGAGGCGGGTGACGAGGATTTCGTCGCCGGGGCCGAAGTCGCGTCCAATGGCGCGGGAGATGGCGTAAGTGAGCGTGGTCATGTTGGGGCCGAAGACGATTTCGTCGGCGGCGCAGTGGAGGAAGTCGGCCATGGCGGCGCGGGCTTCGGCGATCATAGCGTCGGTGTTGCGGCTGGTCGAGTAGGCTCCTCCGGTGTTGGCATTGTCGCGGCGTAGGTAGTTTGAGATGGCGTCGATAACGCGCTGCGGGACTTGGGTGCCGCCGGGTCCGTCGAGGAACACGGCGGGCTGTCCGTTCACGGTTTGGGCGAGTGAGGGGAATTGGGAGCGGATGTGGGTTAGATCTAGGGCAGGGGCGAGGGTTTCAGTCGTGGACATGATGATCCTTCTATTCTTAACTCGCAGCCGCGATTTGTCACTTCAGATTCGCCGTCCAGTTCAGCACGACCGACATGGGGGACATGGCGGTCTTCAGCTGCGTGTTGATTACGAATCGCTGGCCGTCTTTGCTCACGTCATAGGTGAACATTTCGGAGGTGGCCTGCATTTCTCTGGGGTTGGCCTGGAATAGCGCGACTGGCGTGCCGGTGTCGAAGTTCGCACCAGCCTTCACGGGAACAGACATCATTTTGTAGTCGCTCGAAAGATAGAAGAGTTCTTTGCCGTCGCCGCGCCACTTGGGTTCATCTCCGCCACCGGTTGAGATCTGCCATTTGCCGTGCGGTTCGGGGAACGAGGTGACGTATACTTCCCAGCGTCCACTCTCATTCGACGAGTATGCCAGCCACTTGCCATCGGGCGAGAAGCGGCCGTTCTTCAGCGTGGCGACTGCTTTGAGAAACTCTGTCGCGTGGAGATCGGGTAAGGCCAAATACCACAAGTCCGTGCCGCGCGCGTAGACCACATATTTTCCATCGCGCGACCAGTCGGTGGGAAAGCGGTCCGGGCCGTCCTGCGGAATCCTCTTTTCTTCCTGCGCTCCGTTGGTGTCTTTTAAATACAAATCAAAGGCGGTGCCGCGATTCGAGGAAAAAATCATGCGGCTTGCATCCGGGCTCCAGATGGGCAGCGAATCGATCGCTGGATCGAAGGTCAAACGCTTCGCGCCTTGAGATTCGAGGTCGTAAGACCAGAGATCGGTGTTCTGGCTCAAAGGATCGGTTGTGTCGGAGGCTATGGCGTTGCCATTGGGTGACAGCACGATGTTGCCGTAGATGCCGGGCTTCGTGGCCGTGCCCACTTCCTGACCCTGGCGGTTGAACCAAAGTAGTTGCGAAGTGGCGACGTCGCCGCTTTCCTGGGCCACCAGCAGGCTGGCATTGGCAGCGGCGTAAGTGGCCTTGGAGATGCGCGGCTGAAATTGAACATCGGTCAAAATGGGGAACGGCTCGCCGGCAACTTCGAATTTCTTGACGTCAAAGTGTTGGGCGAAGAGCGTCTTATCGCGGTAGAAGAGGAGATAGCCAGGCGCGGCATACATCACGTTGGCGCGGGAAGTTGTGACGAGACGCTTTTCATTCGAGCCGAGAGTGCCGACGAAGATCGAACTGGGCTTTTCTTTTTGGCCGGAAAGATGGATGGCGGAATACAGGAAATGAATTCCGTCGGGCAGAAACGAAACCCAGCGATGACTGTCTTCGATCGCACTTCGGTCGGGAGCAGTGATAGGCGTAGGCGTTCCGCCGGAGGCGGAGATGCGATAGATGCCAACTCCCAGGTGGCCGCTTGGGGTAAAAAGAATTACGCCATCTTTGTTCCATGTGCCACCACGGCCGGTAGGCGCATCGCACAGTGTCTGTACTTGACCCCCGGTCAACTCGAGCCGCTTGAGTTTCCCGTCGGCGAAGAATCCGATCGAGCGGCCATCGGCTGACCAAAAGGGAAAGCTGGCGCCGTCGGTGTTGAGAAGCGGAGTCGCATCCTCCGATCCGGGTTCGTAAATCCAGAGAAGATTGTTGCGCTGCGATTCTTTGTGACCGATGAGTGCAACGGTGTGGCCGTTGGGAGAAATTGCTACGTCTCGCGCCGCGAATGCGAGAGGCGCGGAATAGTAGGTTGTCTGCTCGGCGGCCCTCGATCCGCGCCACCAGAGAACGAAGGCGATCAACAGCAGGGCGAGCGCGGCGGTGACGAGCCACGGCAGCAGTCCTGGGCTTTTTTCTTTTCTCTCAGCGGGCTTCAGGGATTGCGCTGGGCTTTGTGCGATCCAGCGGAGCTGAAGGGCAACATCCTGCGCGGTCTGAAAGCGGTCGTCGGGATTTTTTGCCAGGCAAGCGATAATGACGTGCTCGAAAGCCGGAGGCGTGAGTGGGTGGGCGGCAGAAATAGACTCCGGATCTTTTTCCAGAATCGCGCTGGCCACGCTGATCTGGCTCTTGCCCTCGAATGGCCTTGATCCGGTCACCATTTCGTAGAGAACGCCGCCTAATGCAAACAGGTCCGAGCGGGCGTCGGCTTCTTTGCCCTCAATCTGCTCCGGCGACATGTACTGTATCGTGCCGATGATGGAGCCCGCTGTCGTCAGGGGAGACAACGGATTTGCACCGCTCATCGTTTGCGCGGCGGATAAAAGCGGCGCGCCTGATCCTGGTCCCGCGCCGGAAACGCCGGCGGATTTCGCTAGGCCGAAGTCCATAAGCTTCGCGCCGCCTTTGGTCAGCATGATATTTCCGGGCTTCAAGTCGCGATGGACGATCCCCTGGCGGTGCGCGACGGCAAGAGCATCGGCGACGGCCATCCCGATCTTGAGAATTTCGCCGAGCGGCATTGGGCCTTTGCGAATGCGTTCGGCCAAAGTCTCCCCTTCGAGAAACTCCATGACCAGGTAGTCGATGCCGGAGTGTGAACCGATATCGTAAAGATGGCAGACGTTCGGATGATTCAGCGAGGAGATGGCTCGGGCCTCGCGCTCCATGCGCTGCTTCAGTTCGGGAGAGTCGGAGAGATGTGCGGCAAGAACTTTGATGGCGACGGTGCGCTCAAGGCGGGTATCGCGGGCGCGGTAGACCTCGCCCATGCCACCCGCTCCGAGCGGAGATTGAACTTCATACGGCCCGAGTTTCGTACCGGCGGCCAGAGGCATGTTGGTGCGTCATTATAGCGTGGAAGAGGCGATGAGGAGATCAGCGCGAAAGCCCGCGATCAATCGAGCCTCTGGTGGCACGGCTGAAGCCTTGCGTTTCTGGTTCGTACCTCCTCAATTCTTGCAGTTCCGGTTTACGTGACGGCGAGCGCGAGACAGACTGGTGACGGCAGGCAAGCCGCGGGCATTACCTTGTTGCTCTTACGAAATCCGCCAGCATGCCGTAGGCCGTCGCGTAGAGGCCAGGATTCTCCTCGGTGATCGCCAGGCCGGGGAAGATGTCGGTTTCGAAATAGATGTAGGACGAGGTGCCCGTAATCTTTGCCATGGGCTGCGTGATCAATACTTTTTCGGGACGGACGCTGGCCTCAACGCCGCTTTTTGTACGGCGAGCGCGGCATACCAGTTTGAAAGGAAAACCATCACGGCGACCGTTGCGCAGGGCATTTGGAGTCAAATCGCGAATTCCTTCGCGGGCGATTTCCGCCGGCTTTATGGGAACATCCATCAATACCGTGATTAGCGCTGCGGTTTTTACGGCGGCGTCCCAGCCGTCGATATCGTGGGTAGCGTCGGTTTCGGCGATGCCGAGGGATTGCGCTTTTTTCAAGGACTCATCGAAGCTGAGGCCGTTTTCCATTTCAGTGAGGATTACATTTGTCGTGGAATTCAGGATGCCGTGGAAGCCTTGCAGGTGGACTGCGGGGAGTTGGTCGAACAGGGAGAAGATGGGGACGCCATCCATGACGATGGATTCGAAGAGGAAGCGCTTGTTTTTGGCGGCGGCGAGGTCACGGATTTCGCGGTACGCGTGGACGATTGGTCCTTTGTTGGCGGTGATGGCATGCGCTCCGTGAGTGAGGGCGGCGCGAATGTGATCGATGGCGGGCTGGCCGGTTTGGACATTGAGGGAAGTGGCTTCGAAGAGGACGTCGGCTTGGGCAGCGGAGAGCCAGTCTTTCGCATTCGATAGTTGGTGAGCATGTGGTTTGAAAATCGCAGCTGAGGGCGGCGGCGCCACATGAGTATCTATGCCTTTGGGATTGGCAATCCAGCCTAGAGAGCGGCTGGCGATTCCGGTGATGCGGAAGTTTATGCCGTGGCGGGCGCAGAGTTCGGGTGCGCGGTCATTGAGTAGTTGGACGAGCGTGCGGTTGACGTTACCAAAGCCGAGGAAGCAGAGATTGTAGGTTTGAATGGAGGTCCCTCGGGGCTAAAGCCTTGGTTCAATGTCTTGGGAGATGGCGGCGCGGCTTAACGCCGCGCCCTTCCAAAATAAATCTAGCCCATGACCTGGGTGTGTTCGGGTTTGATTTTGTAGATGACGCGGACTTCTCCGGTCTGGCCGTAGGGGTATTTATCGACGCCGAGATATTTTTTGGCCATTTTGTCGATGTGGGCATCGGCGCCATCTTCGGTAATTTCGACCACGCGACCGCGGATTTCCAGATAGCGGTAGGGATTTTCGGGATCGATGAGGGCAAGAGAGACGCGGGGATCGCGGCGGACGTTGCGATCTTTTTGGCGTCCTTTGGCGGAGTTGAAGATGACGTGTTCGCCGTCATAGTCGCACCAGACGGGCGTGACTTGCGGGCGGCCATCGGGCATCAGGGTGCCGAGACTGGCGAAGGCGCGCTTGGTGAAAAGATCACGATATTTTTCGGGGATGGATTCGGGCATGAGGCCTCCTTGCGGTGGTTAGATGACAGGACATTATAGATCGTGGAACAAAGTATGGAAGCGGCGAAGATCGGAGGGATAGGCCAGCGGTAGTCTCAGTCTGAAATATAGCTAGCTATTGGACTTAGTTGGCTTGATTTGTTGGAGCCAGATGAAAGCAGCAGTTCCGATGACTCCGAAATGATTCGTGTCGTGACCCCTGTAATCGAGGAGAAGGCGAGCCCCCAACAGCATATGGCCACAAGGAGTAGAAATATCCTTACCTCGCTATGGTCTCAGGCTAACCCGGGCAATGCAAGGGCAAAAGCGGGGCGACAGTTGATTTGCCGTACGTAGGCGATCTCGGTATTCTTGCGCATTAACGATTGAAGAACAGGGGAGCTTCCACATGATTGCATCTCGCCGCGGGAATGACCGCTGGATCCGGTCATCTCGATACGTTGCCGTATTACTCACGCTGACTCTCGCGCTTTCGACGCTGGCAGGCGCGCAGACGGCGAAGTATCCGCAGACGATTGTTTTTATGACTGACTTTGGGGTGGTGGATGATTCGGTGGCGCTGTGCCGGGGCGTGATGTATTCGATCATGCCGGATGTGCGCATCGTCGACCTGACGCACGAGGTGACGCCGTTTTCGATTCTCGATGGGGCGCGATTTTTATATGGGGCGACGCCTTACTTCCCGGCGGGGACGGTATTTGTGGTGGTAATCGATCCGACGGTGGGGAGCACCCGGAAGGCGATTGTGGCGAAGTCGAAACGCGGACAATATTTTGTGCTGCCGGATAACGGGCTGCTGACGCTGGTGGAGCAGCGCGACGGGATTGAGGGCGCGCATGAGATTACAAATACGGATTGGATGATTGGCACCAAGATGTCGTCGACGTTCCATGGGCGCGACATTTTTTCTCCGGCGGGAGCGCATGTGGCGCGGGGAGACGATTGGACGAAGGCTGGGCCGGAGATGGCGGTGGGAGCGCTGGTGCGGTTGGAATTGAAGGCGGCGCGGATGGACGAGCGTGGAGTGACGGCGGAGGTGATTGCGACGGATGGTCCGTTTGGAAATTTGGTGACAAATCTGGATGCGGAGGACTTTTTGAAGCTGGGGTACCAGAGAGGACAGGAAGTTCCGGTGAAGGTTGGCGATAAGGAGATGAAGATTAAGTTTGTGCGGACGTTTAGCGATGTGGCGGTGGGGCAGCCGCTTTTATATATCGATTCTCGGGGACGGTTTGCGATGGCGGTGAATCAAGGGAGTTTTGCTGGGGTGTATGGAGTCAAGCCGCCGGTCGAGTTGTTTATTCCGCGGAGAAAAAAGTAGGCGAGCGTAGCATTTTTGCGCCGCGGAGGAAAGCAGGTTCCTCGACTCCGCTCGGAATGACAGAACTTATTTTGGGAATAGTCGTTGAGGCGCTAGGTCGAATGGTTTTCGATGCTTGGCAGCACGGCGTTGAGTAATGCTTCGAAGCTGGAACGGACGCGCTCTCCGGTTTCCATGACTTCTTGGTGAGAGAGCGGCTGGTCAAGGATTCCGGCGGCCATATTGGTGACGCAGGAGATGGCTAGGACTTTGATTCGCATGTGGCGGGCGGCGAGGACTTCGAAGGCGGTGGACATGCCGACGAGATCGGCTCCGATGATGCGGAGATAATTTATTTCGGCGGGCGTTTCGTAGCTGGGTCCGAGGAGAGCTGCGTAAACCCCTTCGTGGAGGGTCATTCCTAATTTCGCGGCTTCTTCTTTTGCGATGGCGCGATAGTCTTTGGCGTAGGCGTGGGTCATGTCGGGAAAGCGGAGGCCGAAGCGATCGTCATTGGGTCCGACTAAGGGATTGGTTCCTTGCAGATTGATGTGGTCGCGGATGAGGACGAGCGCGCCCTGCTGATAGTTGAGATTGATGCCTCCGGCGGCATTGGTGAGGATGACGGAGCGGATGCCCATGCGTCCGAAGACGCGCATGGGGAAGACAACTTGCTGCGGAGAGTAGCCTTCGTAGAGATGGACGCGGCCTTGCATGACGGCGACAGCCACGGTGCCTGATTTACCGATGACGAGTTGTCCGGCATGGCCGATGGTGGTGGAGCGCGGGAAGGCGGGGATTTCGGAGAAGGGGATGCGGGTGGCGTCGGCAAGGGAGTCGGCGAATGCCCCTAGTCCGGAGCCGAGTACCAGGCCGATTTTCGGGCGGAGTGGAGTTTGTTGAAGGATGAATTGGGCGGCGGTTTCGGCTTGGGCGAATTGATCTTGCATAAAGTTAAAGGTCGTCGTCCATTAGAAATCGGCCATGGCCGTTCCGCTCGAGCCAATCATATAAGAAAGTTTGATAGAGATAGGATGCAACGATTTCTTCTCCCAGTTCGTGGGTTTCGGTACAAATAAACGGCAAACGCAATCCGGCCAGCAGCGCGATCAAAGACTGTGTGACCTGGTTGGGTGCGGAGCGGCGGCCGTACGGATATTTGCTCTTAATCTGGCTGAGAGGTGCGGTAATCACCAGCAGGCTGTGCGGAAGTTCACTCATCCGCCGCAGGCGATTGACGAACACCTTGCGATTTTCGGTGAACGAGCAAACCAGATCGGAAAGTTCTTTGCGCTCGACCACGCACGAATCTTCCATGCCCGCCACGCTATAGTCTCCAAGCGCGAGGGCGCGCATTTCGACGCCGGCAAACCATCCCTTAAAACGCTGCAGGCAAAACGGAACCTGCTCGCGCGTATCCACGACTGCCACCGGCAGGGGCGTCCGCAACTGAGTGCCGCCGCGCTCAGCCAGCACGGGAATGATGGGATGAGATACGGGCGTTGGGCTCATCTGCCATTCCAGTGGTGACGCGATCAAGGTTCGTTTGCGTGCCATTGTAAGCGGGGCTTTAATACTTCTTTTCGAAGCCAGCGAATTCGGTTTCCAGTTTCCATTGTTCGTGGGCGCGTGGGTTATCGGTGAGGAATTCTGCACAGGCTGGAGAAGGTTTCTCCGGATTCGCCACATCCGCGGCGCAGGCGGGTGCCGTGCGGAATATTAATTTTGTTTCGGTCCAAAGGCTCTGCCCAGGGAGGAAACTGTGCTCAAGGCTTTGGCGAGCAAGGCGTTTCAGGTCGGCGTAGGAGAGATGATAAGTCTCGACGGCACGAAGAAATTCTTGCGTCATGTCGGAGCGGGAGACGCCTTCGTCGTCGGTGGCGAGCGCGACGGGGACGCCATACTTCATGTAAATGGGGAAGGGATGATCGTCGCCGCTGACTCCGAGGATGATGTCGTTCGAGGTTAGAGCGATTTCTACCAAGACATTGCGCTCGGCCATTTCGTGAAGCAGAGCGTTGGGATCTTTTTCGTCCATCACGGAGACGCCGTGGCCGATGCGCTCGGCGTGGCCTTTTTCAACCGAAGATCGGATGTGGAAGGTGAGATCTTCGGGGGGAACCAGGCCCATGGCGAGTTCTCCGGCGTGCAGTGTGATGTGGACCTTGGGATAAAGTCCGTGCAAGTAATCGATCATGGCCATGTGCTGGTTGAAGTCGTGAATGCAGACGTACCAGTCTTCGGGCATGACGAGATTGAAGCCGACGAATTTGGGATCGGAGGAAGCGAGTTCGAAGCCGAGAAGAATCTGAGCGAAGACGACTTGAGGCGGCAGGCCGCGCAGAACTTGATAGAGATAACGGACGGTGACAGCGCATCCGGGAGCGGCATCGGGCGTGCCGCATTTGAGAATTTCTTTGGCGCGGGCATCTTCGGCAGCGAGTTCCTTGCTGGTTTCGGCGGCGACATCCTTCATTCCGGCGGCGAGGAGAGCTTCGCGCATCTTCGCATAATCGGAAGTCCATTCGACTTTGGCGGCGAGGCGCGCGGCTGCGCCGTCATCCGCGGTGTGCATGAGTTCGAGGTATTGCAAGTGGTCCATGCCCGCCCGGTTTACGGCGGAGGCGATGGCTTCGGCGACGTGAGTGTGGGAGGCGAGGCCAAATTTGTCGAAAGCGGCAAAGAAGTGATCGTGACCGGATTCATCGCCGGGGCGCCAGTTGCGCATGGACCAGGCGTCGATCATCTGGTTGTAGAGGACATGGTCGGCGTAAGCGCAGCGGGCGGCAGGTTTAGCGGTGTAGGTTTCGCAGGGATCGCAAGGCGGAGCGAGAAGGCGGGAAGAAGTGCGGTCGACGCAGAGGTTGCCATCGGCGGCGAAGTCAATGAGATCTTCAGCGTAGAGTGCGCCGTCGAGATGGTTGTGAAGATCTCCACCTTTGGGCAAGTCGTGAAGGAAGGCCAGAAGTAATTGTGGCTGCTTGCGGATGGAATCGAAGTAATGAGTGGTGCGCTGCTCGTAGGTTTGAGCGGAGGCGAAGGCGGCGAGGAGCAGGAATAAGACGAAATGGCGGGTGGGCGATGATGGCATCAATCCTCCTGGAGGTGCGAGGTTAGGATACGAATTGTAATTGGTCGCAAGGTTGGTATTGCTAAAAAAGACACGGGCGTTAGTGCCGCAGCGCAATGGCGGCGATGACGATGGCGACTAGCAATAAAGCTGCGAGGATGTATTTGTTGGAGGAGAGCCAGGATTCGGAGGGCAGAGCCGAGCTCAGGAATGGAGCAGAGTTCTCGGCGGCGTTGACTTCGGCCAGTTCGGTTGCGATGACGATTGAATTCTGCTCCGGGTTGATGGTAGAGGCGGATGCAGAGGTTGGGAGTGTTGCGGCAAGTAGTTGCGCTTCGGGCGCCGCGGTCTTCGGCTCTGAACTCGTCGACTCTGAACTCGTCGACTCTGAACTTCTGGGCTCTGAAGTCTTAGGTTCCGCGACCTTCACTTCTGCGATTTTGGTAGGTACTTGAGGTTCAGAAGAATCCTTAAGAGTTCGCAGCGCGTCGGCGAGACCGGTGAATTTTCTTGAATCCGTTGGCGTGGGGGACGTGACATCTTTTTGCGCGGTGGTAGCGGGATGAGGAAGGCGCTGGCCGCGCCATTGCCGTTCTTCACATTCGACGCAGAAGGCGCGACCCTGGGAGACGGGGAATCCGCAGGCCTGGCACTTTTGCAAATTTCTTAAGACTGGAGGGACTGAGATCGCTTCCGCGCTTTCAGGCGGAGGGTTGGTTTGCGCTCGCATTGCAGCGGACCAGAATAGCGGCTTCCTGGACGCGGATTCTTCTGGTTTAACTGGGGCAACCTGAACTGGCGCAATCTGAACTGGCGCAACTTCGGGAGCCGGATTTACAGGTGCTGAAGTTTTTTCGCCAGTGATGGATTCAGATTGGAGAACTTCCGCGTGGTTCGCGAGTTCGGGTTGAATCTCTGGAATAGAAGGTTCTGCGATCGGAGAGGTCTGGGCGGCAACGGCGTGCCGGACAGCGGTTTCGACCATTTCGCTGAGGCGCAGAAGAGCGGAAAGATCGCGCTCTTCAAAGGCGCGGGGCTGGCCGGAGAGGAGCTCAAAGACGCCGAGAATTTGCTGGCCACTGAGGATGGGCATGACGACGACGGAGGCAATGCCCAGTTCGCGGCAGACTTCATGGTTGACGCGGGAATCGCGTTCGGCATCGTCGCAGCGCAGCAGTTGTCGGGTGCGGACGCATTCGCCGGAGAGGCCGTAATCCATGGAGAGAAGAGCGCCGAGTCCTGGGGCATTGGAGCCCGAGCTGGCGCGGCAGAGCATGTCATGGTGTTCGCCGCGGCGCAGGGCGATGGCGGCGCCGCTGGCTCCGGTGATGTACTGGGCGCGGTCGGCGAGGAGTTGCAGGGCGGCATCGAGATCGCGTTCGGCCATTTCGGCGAGGGAGCGGCCGGAATCTTCTGCGGGGAAACGAGGTCCGGGCTCAGAGAGCGGCGGCAGATGACGATTGGATTCGGCGATTTGGGCGGAGATGCTGGAGAGCGTGGACACGTTGGTGCGCGGGGCATTCTCTCGCGGCACATTCTTTGTCGCTGGCTTTATAGCCGGCTCGACAGCTGGCCCCGACGGGGGCGGTGGTGGGGTGTGGTCGAGAATGGAGTAATGATCCATGGATGGAGGCTATACTTGGAGTCTCGCTCGCAGGGGGAATGGTGTCAAGAAGTGGGGATACTCGAAAGTCACAAGGGGCGTCGGGCTAGGCAGCCTCAGCTAACGCCTGCAAATTATCAAACTTACTTCAGACCACACGCTCGCGGACGGCGGCGTTGGCGAGTCGGTTGGCCTCAGCGTTGTCCGCGCGGGGGACGTGAGAGATGGTGAATTTTAGGGCGCGGGCGAGTTTGCGGCAGGTCCAGTGGAGGGAGTAAAGACGGGTGCTGCGGCAGGTGTATTCGCCGCGCATCTGGCGGACAACGACTTCGGAATCCGAATAAACGTGCAGGGCTTTGGCCTTCAGGGAGACGGCGCACTGAAGAGCTTCCATGAGGGCGACGTATTCGGCGACGTTGTTATCCTGGCGGCCGATCCATTTGGCGATGCGAATGGGGCCGGTTTCGCAGCCATCGATGATTACCCCAATACCGGATGGCCCGGGATTGCCCAGAGAACCGCCGTCCACATAAGCCACGAGGTCTAACATCACTGATTCTTTTCCGCTAATAGCAAGATGCGCCGAGAATGATTCTGCGTCAAGACGAATATTGGTTCTAATTGTGGATTTCGACGCGCGGGCGAGCTGTGAAATTTTGTGTGTAAAAGCGGGACGAATTTTCAAGGTGTATTTCTAACTTTATTTTTTGCAACGATTTACATTCTGGGTTATTCACAGGATCATGCAACGACATTGCACCGATAGTTTGCGTTGACTTTTGTGAACGCTCTGTTAAGGTTGCTTTCGTCGACGGTCGAAAGGGACAGCAAAATAAAATTTTCTGAACCGAAGTAGACTGGGTGATCAGCCCGGTGAGGTAACTTGCGGGGCAGCTAAACCTGAAAAAACCGACGGCGCTGCGAGGTGCAGTTGGGGTTTGGGACTGCGAAAGCAGTGATCGCATCAAGGGGCTGTGACGGTACATGCGTCCACGCGGTTGACTCCCTCGCAGGAGTTGGCAGCTAGAGCATAACCAATGTCACGGCCCTTTCAATTTTTTCTCCCACCTGTTTCTCTTCGGATGCCGCGCTGTACTTTCTTCGGCACTTATTTCTAGGCGCCCACTTCGCCCACTTCTCCCACGATCTCTTCGTCGACATAGCACCAGATCCAAGCTTCGCCGGGTTCGACCGAGCGCATTACGGGATGTTTGGTTTGGTGAAAATGTTTGGTGGCGTGCTTGTTCTTCGAGGAATCGCAGCATCCGACCTTGCCGCATACCATGCACAGGCGGAGGTGAACCCAGGTGTCACCGATCTTTACGCACTCTTCACAGACGTGCTTGTCGGTGGTTTCGAATTTAATCTGATCGAGATGTTTGCATTTGGGTGACATCGCCGTTCTCCTATAATTTTTCTCTTACCATACATTTTCCATCAGCATTGTGGTTTAGAGGCGTTCGAGTTCCTTGCGATCCCACCGCGCGAGGTTTGCTCCAGCTTCATAAGTGCTCTGGAGAAAAGCGAGGAGAGCTTCGCGCGGGGACGGGGATTTACGAACGTCGTCGTACATCAAAAGAAATTCCTTCATTTGCGGATGGTAAAACGCCGCTGCGGGTTTTACTTTTTGTTCGGCGAAGCCGGGGGGCTCGGGCGCGGCATAGGCGTAGAATGCCGGGCCTTTTATTTCGCCGCCGCCTGGCCAGAACCCGGCGCTAATAACTTCGTGGGAGTAAGCTTCGCGGGTGATGGCATCGGCGCCGGGGCGCTCGGGGGCACGGCGTCCGGAGAAGCGGGTGACGCAGAGGTCGAAACTTCCCCAGAAAAAATGGACAGGACTATCTTTGCCGAGGAAGCGGGAGCGGAATTCCTGGAAGACGTTTTCGCACAGAATTAAGATTTGCCAGAAGCGACGGGCGTATTCGGGATTGTAGGAGGCGTGCTGCGTATCGGCCTCGAAGCGGATGGGATTGGGGACTTCGACGGGCATGGGCCAGATTTTGATTTCGATGCCAAGCGATTTCAGGTCCGCCGCGAACTCCGTGTAGAAATCGGCGACGGATTGCGGCTTGAGAGAAAAACTTTTCGAGGAGTTCCAGCTGGTCTGAATGGTAAGTTTGTGTTCGAGGAAATCGAACTGGATTTCGAAGACACCGTCGCCATAAGGGATTGCCGAGGTGGTAAGGCCGCGGGCGTTGACGTAGAGAGGAACCTCCCACCAATGATTAACGCGAGGGCTTAGGGCGAGCCGTACTTTGCCGACAACCTGAGTCCACATGTGGAGAGTGGCGTAGGTATCCTGCCAGTCGTCGAGCGCGAGTTCAGGCCAATGGTTCTGATTCGGGTTGTGGGCGTGAGTCACCATAACCACCTCGGAATCGGGCTAAGGTGCGAAACATCCCCAGCAACGATTTGAAAATGGTAACACTTGCAGGCAGGCGGTGTGCTTCTCTGTGGCCGTTGTCCTAGGTTTTTTCCAGAGATTTTCCGACTATTTCCGCGCATGCTTCCACGAAGGCTTTTTCCGGATCGGTGAAGGTGCTGAAAAAATAGCTCTCGATATCGAGCTCGGCTGCGAGCCGTTTCCTCACCAAGATGGGCACCACGATTTCGCACTTCACCAGCGGAGAACCGGCCAGATACCTCGAATCTTTGGTGACGTCATGCACGACCACAGTTTGTTCGGTACTGGCTGCGGCGCCGCATAGTCCGGTGTTGAGGGGGATGCGCGCGTTAGGTGTGAAGCTGCCGGCAAAAGGTCCGACGAGCAACACGCCTTCGTCCGCGGGATCGACCAGATAGAAACCCACCCAGTTGTAGCGTGTCATCTTTTCGTGCAGATGATGGGAGATGAACTCCATCACGGCTTGGGTGGTAGGGGCGGTACGGGCGAAGTCTTTGAATTCGCGCAGAAGTTCTTCGTGCAGGGGAGTCATTCGGTTCGGTCCTCGTGGGTTGTTTCAGGAAGCTTCGCTGACAGATGAAGATCGCCCTGGTCCCAGTTCAGTTTACGCGGAGAACGGAATTTTCCAGTAAGGCTGCGATTGGCAAGAAAGGCTCGTGTGCTGGACGGTGCTGGATAACTGTGCCGGCGGCCCGGATGGAAGTCAGCCTTTTACCACTGTGCCCGCATCGCGCCATCATGATGACAAATTGCCAACCGGCACTCTCCGCTACAATTGGCAGTTCGGAGGTATCTCTTGATCGCTCGCCTTCTCACATTCTCTCTGCTCGCTGCTACCGCATTGGCCCAGAACACTGTCCATTACACGGCCACGACTTCCAATGTGAAGTACCTGTTCGCCACGGCCGAGCCGGTGGCGCATTTAAAGTCGGGCGACATTCTTGATACCAACACGCTCGACTGCTTCGGCAACGTCCTCAGAAAACCGGGCGACACGCTCAGCATGGTGAAAGGCGACAATCCTCTCACTGGACCGTTTTTCGTCGAGGGCGCGGAGCCGGGCGATACGCTCGCCGCTAAGATACTCCAACTCGATGTCGATGGTGACACCGGCGTGGGCGCATTCGCTCCCGGATTTGGGGCGCTCAATGAGACCAACTACACGCCGATGCTGCATCCGCCGCTGCCCGAACGCATTTGGTACTACCACATCGACCACGCGGCGAACACTGCCACATTCAACGCGCACGATACCGATTTCTCGGTGAAAATTCCATTGCACCCATTCTTTGGCTGCATTGGCGTTGCGCCCGCCGAAGGTGAAGCGCGCAGCTCGGTGGTGCCGGCGGAGTTTGGCGGCAATATGGATTCCCCCGAAGCCAGCGTAGGCAACACGGTTTATTTTCCGGTGAACGTGAAGGGCGGTCTCTTCTACATTGGCGACGGACACGCCGCCATGGGCGACGGAGAAATCGCCGGCACCGCGATTGAAGTTCCGTTGAAGGCTCGCGTGCAGTTGAGTGTGGTCAAAGGGCGCACGATCGGGTGGCCACAATTCGAAAACAATGACGCCATCATGACCGTTGGCGCCTACCGCCCGCTGGACGATGCTTTGCGCATTGCATTCACCGAACTCGTGCACTGGATCAACAAAGATTACGGTCTGTCGGAACTGGACGCTTATGAACTGCTCTCGAAAGTGGCCAAGATTCATCTCAACGAGATGGTCGATCCGAATTATGTGGTAGTGGCGTCGATTGAGAAAAAATATTTGCCGCCGAAAAAGAAATAGGGACAGAAGAAATGTTAAGGAAGAAGCAGCGCAATTGGTTTATCTCGCACCCGCGCGGCGGAGAAGGTCGGGGGCGTTTAATCGGCGGGAAAATTCTTCGAAGTTAGGCAGGACGCCTGTCCAACGGAGATCATCGATTGAGTCGAAGACGGGAACATCCAGGCGGAGTGTGGCCAGGGTACGAAATAAAAGCGCGTCGGGCCACTGGTTGAATAGCGACTCCGAGAGGGAGCGGGCTTTGCGGATGGAGGGATGCCAGTCGTTCCAGTTTTTGGGAATGTCTTCGAGGCGGGGATATTGGGACAAAGTTTGAGCGGCGGCTTTGGCTCCCCATCCAGGAATGCCGGGGAAGCCATCGGCGCTATCGCCGACCACGGCGAGATAGTCTGGAATCGATTGGGGATGGACGCCAAATTTGGCAATAACTCCGGCTTCGTCGCGAAGGATATTCTGCCTGCGATCGAGCTGCACGACGCGTGTGCCGACTACACACTGGCTTAGATCTTTGTCAGGCGTGCAAATGAAAATCTGATTTACGCTTTCGTCCTGCGCGGATTTGCCGGCGGCAGAGGCGAGAGCATCATCGGCTTCGAAGTAGACCATCGGCCAGACTTTTATTCCCATCGCTTCGAGAGCCTCTTCGAGAATGGGGAATTGCGAGAGCAGTTCCGGGGGTACGCCTTCGCTGGTTTTGTATCCGAAATAGAGATCGTTGCGGAAGGACTCGACGACATGATCGGTGGCGACTCCAAGGTGAGTTGTGCCGCGCTCGATCATGGAGAGGACGGAGGCGAGGACACCGCGAACGGCGCCGATCTCCTGGCCGTTGGCGTCTTTGGCTGAAGGCATGGCGAAGAAGTGGCGGAAGAGTTCGTAGGTTCCGTCAACGAGGTGGATATCCATGAGGGCGGGGATTAGATTTCTACAGATCGATGGTATACGAATCTGCCGGGGATTTAGAGATTGTCAGCGAAACACTACTGCTTGTGAAAGACGGTGAACGGGAGTGTCCACCCCACACAAGCATCTTTTTTTCGGCAGATTAGTAGCCTTCGCGGCGGCGGAGGTAGTCGATGAACATTTGTTCGAGGGGCCTGTCGTAGGTCTTGAGGACATGACGAACAGTTTTGCCGCTGACAAAGTGGCAGACTTCCTCGGCGAGATTTTTGGCGTGATCCCCGGCGCGTTCGAGAGACTGGGTCATGAAGATGATTTGCAGGCTGGCCTGGCGGGCGATGTTCTCGGGATTCTCGATGTGGCGCAGGAAGATGAGGTTGCGGAGGCGATCGATTTCGGAGTCGGCGCGGAGGACATCGACGGCTTTGCCGACATCGCGGGCGGAGAAGGCGTCGCCGACATCGGTGAGCATTTTTTCGAGGATGGTGGCCATGTGGGTAAGGTCGCGGGTGTCATCGGAATCGATGCGTCCGGCGGCGGCTTGAGCGCTGTTAGCGAAGCTGAGCAGAAGGTCCCCGATGCGCTCGAGGCTGATCATAAACTTCATGCAGGCAAGGAGTTCGCGGGCCTGGGCGGGATCGACTTCGGTGATGACGGTGGTTACGGCGCTATCGATCTCCATGTCGAGGGTATCGAGTTCGCGCTCGCGCTGGCGAAGAGAATTCAGTAACGGGCCGGAACCGGTGGCAATGCCTTCGGCGGCAGCGCCGGCTGCTTCCTTGGCGAGATGACAGGCTTCGATGGTGCGCCGGACAATGTGATGATGCGCGGGTTCGGGGGTAAGACTTTCGAGGCGTGCGGTACTCATGGGATCTCCCTGTGGCGCAAACGGGGGAGTGCGCAATACTAATGACTGTGATTTTGCAGCACGCATAACTGAATGGTCAACGTCCTAGAATAGAATTTTCTTTCCTGGAGCGGGTTAAGGAGCTGTGAATTTTTAGTCAATTATTGTGTCCGACTTTATCGGCGGAAGATTACGTGGCTAAGTTTTTCTTGCCAAAAAAATGCGCGAAACCGCTGAGAGTGCAGTAGGGGTTGAAAGAATGGAACCGACGAGCGGACTTGAACCGCTGACCTGCCGATTACGAATTATCGACAGCTCCCACCGCTGGAGCAGCTAAGTCTGTTGCAGCAAAAGACTTTAACAAATTTCGGCCCGCACGGAGGGAAGTTCTGGCGATGTTGATTACGTTGGCTTTAAGTGAAACAGGTTGAGACCTTACGTCACAAATACGTCACAAAAGTTGGCACTGAAAATGAGAAGGCAGCGGGTCGGTGATTGAGCAGATTTGAGCGGACAACAGATGTCGGAGCACCACTCTGCCATCGATCGGGAAGAAACCGCAAATGGCGAGGGCGTAAACAAATGTCGCACCGAATGCTCGGGCCAGAATAGAAGCGGCAAACGATGCGGAGCTTGGGCCGTCTCCGGAGCCACACTGTGCGCCCTACATTCGAATCCCGAACGAGCGGCAGAACTGGGTTCGAAGCATGGTCGCAGGGTTACATTTCTATCCCGACCAGATCCACTAGACCCGCTGTACAGACCTCTAAAAAGCGCCGAAGAGGTCTGCGCACTCTTAGAAGAAACGATCAACCGGATCCACCAAGGGCCGTTCGACCTTCGTGCTGCGAATGCGATTGGATTCCTTGCTGGGATTCTTCTGAAAGCTCTCGACCAACGAGTGGACGCACCAGAAAGTACAGACAGAGAAGCATCTCCAAGAATCTACATGAACCTATTTGAGCGGTTAGGCTCGGCTGCACCCCAGGAAAAAATTTTTGAACTATTCCCGCAAACATCGGTACAAGATGAAACCAGCATTCTTACCCCTCTGCCGGCTCCCGGTGAATCTCTAGACGAGCCTCCGCCCCCGCAGAGAACTCGCGTAATCACGGTTGAAATCGGATGAGTGAGCATTAACCTGAGCGACCACATGATGGGGATGCCACCCCCCCACCGTTGAACGGTAAAGAACAGCAAATGGCGAGGACTTGAACGATGTCCAAACGGTGCTCGGCGAAGAATAGGAACGGTAAACGGTGCGGCGCGTGGGCCGCCGCGGGAACCGACAAGTGCGCTCTGCATCTGGACCCTGAGTTGGCAGCGAAGCTGGGCTCCAAGCATGGACGCAGAGCGGCACATCAACCGGATTTAGAGGCGGCGCCGATGGAGCCGCCGAAAACGGCCGGCGATATCCGAGATGTGCTCGGCAACGCGATGGCTCAGGTCCATAGCCGCACGATGGACACGAGAACGGCAAGCACTCTTGCATACCTGGCCACGAGTTTGCTTCGCGCCATCGAAGTTTCAGACATCGAAAGCCGATTGGACGAACTTGAAGCGAGCCAGCGAGCGCAGGAACGCGAATTCTTACAATCGAGTCCGATGGAACGCGAACAAGGAGGAAAGAGCTAATTCTATGGCATCCATTCGAGCCCGGCTAGTCAAGTTGGAGAATAAGCGACGGTTTCTCGACTGGTTCGTATGGGATCGCTTTTACGAGACCCTCACCGTTGATGAACTCCGAGACTACGCGCGCAATGGGACTCTACCCGAGCCCTTACCAAACCGCCCGAGCAAAATGGACATCTTGGATCGGAAAACTCTTACTAAGCGTTGGGAAGAAGACGAACGGATATTTGGGGACCGAAGTACGGAAGAGCTGATCTATTTCACCAAGAACGGCTCTTGGCCTGAGCAGACGGGTCGACTCCATTATTCGACTGCGGGCGGCAAGATGATCGCTGAATGGAAAATGGAGCCCGCGGAGGAGAGGACAGGCTGACAGCTGGGCGGCAGGGATGATGCCAACTGGTAAAAGGAATTCGTCCAAATCATGCCCACGCGAAGCCTACTCAAGAGACTTGAAAAAGCTGAAGAAAATGCCAGATCGCAGTCTAGAGCTAGATCTAGGTTTTCTCCGGACTGTATCTGCTTTCCGGAGAAGGAACAACCATTCTTCTGTTCATCCTACGAGCAGCCAATTGCTGCGATGGTGAAATGTCCTCTTCACGGTGAAAGGTTCAGGCGTCAGATACTCTTCATTTATGTCGCCTCGTGGCTGGCAGAGAAAGAACCTGCCCGCAGACAACGCCTGAGCCCCCAGTATCGCAAGGCGTGGGAGGCCGGTTTTCCACCCGAGTTGTGGCCGGGAGTTCCCCAGGAAGAGAAGGAAGACGGCAAGATTTTCTTTCGGTTCAAGGACGGAAGCAAGCTTACGGTCGACGAGTGCTCAAGGTAGTAGCCCTTTTCGTATGTCGGGCTACCACGGCAAGTGCATTTGGCAGCGATTTAGAAATCTAGGGAACGATCTCGAACACGGTCCCCGCACCTTTCGCGCCGCCCCCTGATGTCGTACCGTAAATGGTGCCCGCAGAATCGATGACCAAACTTCCGTTCGGATTGTCTCCGTCTCCACCATCGAATTCAAACAGCACAGTCTCCAACCGGACTCCACCTGAGTTGCCCAGCTTGAAAATCGAGCCGCAGCCGTCACTGCAATTGCCGCTGCCTCCGCGGATCGCACCATAGAGATTTCCCGCGGCGTCGAAGGTCAAGGCCTGTCCCGCCAAAGAGCTGTTGTTTTGGTTGCTGAAGTTGTACAACACGGTCTCGGTCCAGCTTCCGCTCGCAGACGGAGAGAGCTCGAACACGGTCCCGCCCCCCTCCGTGCCTCCACCGGATGTTGTGCCATAGAAGTTGCCAGCAGTGTCAGAGATTAGGCTTGAATTAGGCGCGCTACCATCGGCGCCACCAAAATCGAATATCACCGTCTCGGCCCACCCATCTCCAGCCTGCGGCGATAACTCGAATGCCGTGCCGCCACCTTCCGCGCCGCCGCCCGCAGTTGTGCCGTATAAATTACCCGCGGCATCAAAGATAAGCGCGCCACTCGGACCAGCCCCATATTGCTGTGCACTTTGGCTTCTGAAGGTACGCAAAACGGTCTCGGACCAAACTCCGCCTGCCACCGGGGAAAGTTCGAAAACGGTTCCTGCGTACAGCGGTGAGCTGCCACCGCCGGATGGAGTGGTGCCATACAGATTACCCGCAGCGTCTAGTACTAGGCCGGAATTGGGCGCGTCACCATCGGTGTAACTGAAGCTATAAAGGAGTTGGGTCGCAGCTATCTGACGATCACGAAAGATCTCACGCGCGTCATGAGTCGGATCAAAGCCCTGTATCGCAGCTGGGCGATACCCTGTAGCGGTGCCACTGTCTATGCCCCGCGGCATCGCGACGAATGGCTGGCCAAGATTCCACACCCTGGAGTTCGTCTGCGGGCGGAACGGTTGTTTCAGCAACTGGATGTGCTGCAGCCGGTGCGCCAGGAAGCGCGACGCGACCTGCTGGCAGAGAGCAACAAACACCATGCCGTGAAATTACTGCGCCAGATTCCTTCGATCGGTCCCATTCGTGCCGCCTTGCTGGTGGCGTTGCTGCAAACGCCAGTTGTGCAGCAGGTCTCGGTGAACTGATCGTAAGTGCTTGAAAGAATGGAGCCGACGAGCGGACTTGAACCGCTGACCTGCCGATTACGAATCGGCTGCTCTACCAACTGAGCTACGTCGGCTTAATCAATGTTTATGCGGCTGGAACGCTTGTTGCGGCTTCCTGCTGTGTCACAGTTGTGTCACAAGCCTGTCGGTACAGCGAGCATTCAGCCTTCACGATATCACGGTTGACGTGCCAACGGATGTGAACAGCACGAGCGCCAATACTCTGTATGTGGCCGCTTTCGGCATGCTTGCGCCCTGCGGCTCGCAGCTTTCACTTGATTCTCTCCTAAAGTGCCGCTTCTCTTGAGCATAACGTGCCGCGTTCGACCAGCCACCACAGCAGCATCTCTCTGACTTTCAAAGAAGGCAGTTGTAGGTGATTTCAACTCAGCGCAGCACGCCTCAAGTAGCTTGTGAGCCAGCGCGTGATCTTCAGGTGAGAGCGTTATCAGGTTCTCTGGAAAGCCTTCCGCGTATTCTGGAAACTGCTTGCGCGGCGCAATATGGTGATCGTGATTGAAGTCCTTCTGCGTAGTCCGGCACCTCTCAAGGAACGCGAAGTATGGCGCGAAATCTGACGCCGGATAGCGTTCGTGCAGGACTGCTTGGGGAATCATACTCATATTTTATCAGGGCGCCTTCGCCTTGTCTTCACCTTCTTAGCTACCAGCGTCTGCAACTTCCGCATTGCCTTGCGTCCCTGCTTCTGCTGTTCCAACTTGATGTAATGCCGTCTGGTTGTCGCGCTGTCAGCGTGCCGTAGAATCTTGGCAACGACTTCAGTGTCTACTCCAAGGTCGAACAGGATCGTTGCAAGCCCTCGTCGCCAGCCGTGCCACCCTTTCCAGCGCGTACCAACTTCCGGAATGATTACGCGGCGTGCGAGGTTGTCCAAGTTGAGTGCGAAGCCCTTCTTCTCTCCGGCGAAGAGCTTGAGCGCATCACGGCTGGTATCGCTGAACTGAAAGAGCAGCAGGCCGCCGAAGCGCAGCGCAATGAAGAGCGCGACAAGAAGGCCGACGCTGATGCCGAAGCCCTTGATTCAATCAACTTAGAGGACATCACAATATGACGCACAATCCGCTCGATGTTGGACTCTTCTCACTGACTCACGAAATGCACCTGATCGAAGAGTACTCACCAATCTGCGTTGCTGCTGGCTATCTGCCTGAGAACGTCACACAGCTTACCGGCTCAGATTGCTACGGTCTTGCGACGGCAATCATGGGCGCCATCAAGCGCGAAGCGCACGCACACTTCCGCACAGTGAAGGGCGTCTTCGAAGAAACGGATTACGTCGCATGCCTGCGCTCGATGAGTCTTCGTGACTTGCACGCGATGCGCGAGCGAATCAATTACTTGCCGCTGCCGAAGCCCGGCTCATACGCGAAATGGGCAGAAGCGAAAGCGGCGCGGTGAGAGCGTCACAGACCTACAAGATTATGTAGCGGTAAAAATTCAACCGGGCAGCAAGTTGCCCGAAAGGTAAGTGCTCCAATGAAAATCAAATATCTCAGCGGTCCTCGCGTCGGTCAAACCACCCACGTCCCCAACTCTGAACAATTTCAAGTGATGGCTTCAGCAGGTCTCATCGAGATCGTCCCGATGGCGCCACGCGGCACGTCTCAGTGGCTTGAAGACATGAAAGAGCGCTCGGCGGCTTTCGCCGAACCGCAACCTGCTGCTCAAGTGACTTGGTTGGTCGCCAAAGGTGCGCTCACAGAGCGCTACGGCATCACGGCGCGTTGTTCCCGAGCGAACTGCTCATCGTTTTTCTTCGACGGTCATCCAGATGCTTGGCGCGATGGTCATTATCTGCTCGAACATCTGGAGTTTGTTCACTCATGTGGCGGCGGGGCGCCTGTGCAAGTTCCTGCGAGCATCTGCAACGAATACCGCAGAGTGAAGTCAACAGTGGAGAACATCTCAACCGTGACTGCGGACGTTGCGAACTACCACCATCTTTGTCACAAGAGCAAGGGTGACGGTGAACGTGTGGACGTATTCAACCCCCGAAATGAGGACGGTTTCGTTCTGCCGGCCATCGTCGGTCCGCGCACCGGTCCTGCGGATCCACGACACAATAACTATGGCAGCGGCAATTTTCAGCCCAGTCCTGGCGACGGCCAGCCCGCCGACTTGTCCAAGCTGTCGCCTGTGTTCAAAAAATAAATCGTAAACACTTTTCGCGATACAGAGGGGATGCGCTGAGCACGGAGAATTTCATATGCAGATCGAATATCGAACAGCCGAATTGCGGGCAGCGTCCGCCGCTTTTGAAGTAGCAGGACGTGCCGCGAGCTACAACACGCCAAGCAGCGATCTTGGTGGCTTTGTTGAAAAACTTCAGCGCGGTTGTTTCACGCGCTCCCTCGCTTCTGGCGAGGATGTGAAGTGTCTTGTCAATCATGACCACAACCAAGTCTTGGGACGACAAGCCAACAAGACCCTGACGCTCACCGATACGCCCGATGGTCTCAACTTCGTGTGCAAGCTGAACAAGGATTCACAAGCACACCGTGACCTCTACGCCAGCGTAAAACGCGGTGACCTGAGTGAGTGCTCGTTCGCATTCATCGTTGATGGTGACGACGGTCAATCTTTTTCGGCGCCTGATAACAACGGACTGCTGACGCGGACTATCAAGCGTGCCAAATTGCTGGACGTGAGCGTTGTGGCTTCCCCTGCATACGGCAATGGCGCTACTTCGGTCGATGCACGCGCTGCGGCTTCCGCTGCTGCGGTGATTGTCAGCAAGCGCGACCAGCAGCATGAACGCGCCCGCAAGATCATGGCTGACTATCCAGAGTTGGATGCAGAGACCATCGCCAGTCGCATGCGCCTCTATTCAGGTGAAACGTTAACCGATGTTCTCCTGCAACTCAGGTTCGCGGCGATCACAAAGCGTCAGGGCTTCGGCTTCGAAGCTGGGCCGCTGCGCAGTGATGGTGGACAGGCTGAGGATCCTCAGCAGACATTTCGCGATGATGAGGGCAAGATTTGGCCGGAAGCGGCACGCACGACGGAAGAGCATGAAGAGTCTGCGAAGTACCACTCCGCTCGCGCCAGTAAGGCCGAGAGTCTTCACGAAGCAGAATTTCATTATCACTGCGCTGATCGACACAAGTACGCGGCGGAACATCCGAACGACACGCTGGCTTCTGATCGCGCCCGCGAGTCCAGCAGACTGGCGCGGAGTTAAACATGGCGACCAACTGGAAAAACGGAAGACTGCGTGCCGGAAAACTTCGGCATCGCATCGACTTGGTGAAAGTCTCCAGCGTGCAAGACAGCACAGGCGGATTCAATCTTTCCGTCGATGTTGTCTACGCCAACGTTTGGGCATCTGTCGAAGCGCTCTCTGGCATGGAGACTCTCGTCATGGAGTCGCAGGCTTCGCTGGTGACTCATCAAGTCATCATTCGATACATCGGCGCAGCGCCTAGCTGGCAAGCCGATACCGAGTACCCCGCTGGCTTCCTCTGTGAAGATGCGAACGGCAATCTTCAGCAAGCGCAAGCCGCTGGACTCTCTGGTGCATCAGCGCCGACGTGGAGCGCAGTTGCAGGCACATTCACATCAGATGGCGATCCATCAACAGGCATCGAGTGGAAGAATCTGGGCGTGGCGCCACCGTACACCGGAGTTACGGCAGC
This sequence comes from uncultured Acidobacteriaceae bacterium, assembly GCA_963818235.1. Taxonomy (GTDB): domain Bacteria; phylum Acidobacteriota; class Terriglobia; order Terriglobales; family Acidobacteriaceae; genus Sulfotelmatobacter. The sequence continues at coordinate 1,191,394 of CAWFRI010000001.1, read as the reverse complement.
CCTCCAAGTTTGGTTTCAGGGCAGACAATTCCAAATCACATCGGTGCAGAACCCCGATGAGCGGAACAAGATGCTGGCCTTGATGTGCGTCGAAATCAATGACAGCAGGCAGCAGATCACCGCGCAGCCGGGAGACTTGAACTAATGCCACCGCACAAAGATTCCAAATATTCGGTCAACTCGCGCCTGAACGATCATGACGCGCAGTTGCTCGAAATTCGTTCACTCATCAAGAGCACGCTGCTGGTCGCGGGTCCGGTCGGCGCTCAGGGACAAACTGGCGCCAGCGGCGCTGATGGGAAAAATGGTGCGCACGGGAAAGACGGCGCCAACGGGAAAGATTCATCTGTGCCTGGTCCCGCCGGATGCGCAGGCAGACAGGGAGAGCGAGGCGTTCGTGGAGAAAAAGGCGAAACAGGTCCTCAGGGACCAGCGGCTACCTTCAGCAGCTTCGATTCATTCTCATCCAGCCAAGCACTGAGCGCCCGACGTAGCAAGGTCGAGGCTGGAATGCCTGTGCGCTCCGAGAGTGTCTTCAGCCGCTGAAAGTCCTCGTGATCGACGTTTACGGGGATGCGCTTTGCTTTCATGTCAACAAGTATCACCTGACAGCAGGTGACAGTAAATAGCACCTTGGTACTACGCATGGCGAACAAATGGCGAAAGGTGTACCATGCTGTGAAATGGACGAGGGGCGACGCTGCACTGGAAGAAGGCATCAAGGCGATGGGAATGCGTGCAGGGCAAGCATGAGCGCAGCAGCAGCCCTTGGAAGTGAGCCTGTGTCACAGATTGTGTCACAAATCGCTGACAACTGTGGCCATTTGATGCCCCTGAACGTCCCGCCAGACAGCCTATCTCATTGAATCTTATCGGAGACAGTCGCAGAAGACTGTTTTACGAATCGGCTGCTCTACCAACTGAGCTACGTCGGCTTCTGCTACAGAATCAACATCTTGAACGAATCGTGAGTTTCGGTTACTTGTCACCCGATTCTTGCAGGTCATCGGCACCTCAACAGGCACTGCTCGCGCCGAGACAGTATCAGAATACCAGTCAACGGCTGCTCCCATCAATCGGATTGAGAACGTTGTAGTTGCGGTTCCGTGTCAGTCGCAGCAACTCGGCCCGCAACATGACTTGGGTTTAACCGCCCTGACGAATGCACTCATAAACTTCCCCTCGACATGCGGAGCAATCGCGTCAACATCAATGTTCTGCCCGGTGAGGAACGCACGGGCATCTTCGACCCGATAGACCCGCGTCGGTTCGAGTTCAATCTCCTCGAATCCGGCAGATTTGAGTTTGGAGCGATACTCCTTCTCCTCCATCGCACCAGCGACACAGCCGACCCACGCAAGGACGCTTTGACGAATCTCACGCGGTACTTCGCCACGGGTAACAACATCAGAGACCCCGAAGCGACCTCCCCGCTTCAACACCCGGAATGCTTCTCGTATGACAGCGTCCTTGTCAGCCGAGAGATTGATGACGCAATTGGAGATGACGACATCGACCGAGGCGTCAGGCAATGGAATGTTCTCAATCTCTCCTTTCAAGAATTCGACGTTCTCAATTCCCGACCTCCGCTTGTTTTCGTTCGCGAGAGCCAGCATTTCGTCGGTCATGTCCAACCCGTAAGCCTTCCCGGTCGAACCGACTCGCTTCGCAGACAAGAGGACATCAATCCCACCGCCTGAGCCAAGGTCTAGAACGACCTCCCCGGGATTCAACTTCGCCAATGCCGTCGGGTTCCCGCAACCGAAGGATGCAAGCAGGGCTTCCTCCGGAATCTCACCCGCCTGCGAACTGTCATAAAGATTGGAGGTTATTGGGTCACCGCATCCGGTCGCGGAACTGCTCCCACAGCATGAACTGCCACCAGTCGTCACCCTGAGGGCAGCTTCGCCGTACTTCTGTCGAACAACTTCTTTGATGTCCTGGTTCATAGCTCCTCATTTGCAGCATTGAATGATTGATTCGAGTTTGAGTGCTTTGTTTCTTGTGCAGCACTCGGCATACAAGAACTGGAGGATTTCCTGTAGCGCCTCTGTGTTTGCCGTATACCTGAGGAAGGTGCTCTCTCGCTGGACATTGACGAGGTCTTCTGACTTCAACTTGTCGAGATGGTGGGACAGAGTGGAGTTCGGAATGTCCAATTCTTCCTGAATCTCGCTGACGACGAGGCCATCAGGATGGGCGGCAAGAAGCAACTGCATAATCCGCAGACGTGCCTCCGTTCCCATCGCGGAGAACATGTCTGCGTATTTGGCAATCTTTTCAGGGTTTTTCCTGGTGACTGCAATCTTCATATTTCGATGATTGCAGAAATATGGTATGATGTCAAGACATTTGGGGCGCTTACTAAGCGGCGCGCGATGAGACGAGGGTGTTGTATTCCTCCTGAGATTGCTGCGGCAGCAGGACCCATAGGGTATAAACGCCCACGGCTGTACCGAAAGGAACATTAAATAGAGAGAGGAATCCGAGGACCAGCGCGATTACCCGCGCCCACGGTTCGCGCTGCAACAAACCCCAGCCGGCGATGAATCCACATGCAGCCTTGGCCAGGATCAGAACCGCGATTGCGCTTAGCAGTACGTGCAGGAAGGTGGTGGGCACTTCCGGCGGCGCACCCATCTCCCTTAAGTGAGGGAACAGCATGTTGGCAACAATGAAAAGGACCACAGCGGCGACCGTATTTAACGCCGAGATCGCCAGCCAGAGGATGCCTAGAAGATGAACGTGTTCCTGCACGCGACCACGCCGGGGGTGAAGCGCTGTTACAGGTCCGACAACTTCTTTGCCACATCGGCTGCAAAATCCCTGGCCCGGTTGCACGGCGGCTCCGCATCCATCGCAGAACATTAAATTCCTCCCTGAAATTTCTTCTGGCGAGCGGCCAGCGCTCACAAGATATTGCTCAACAGATGATACGTAAACTCGGGACAAGAGTTCCGTTCGAAATGTGATGGCTGCTTAGCCAAATGCAGTTATCAATCGCGTTTTGCGAGGAATGCGAATTCAAGCAAACGAAAAGGCCGCCCGGCAACAGGGCGACCTCTTCTTTTCAAGGGAGAATAGTTCCAACAGAGGCTTGAAATTCCGTCGAAACTTTCTGACAAAATCTTATGGGCCGAAAAAGGGGGGTGTCAAGCAATTTTTGACAAATAAATGTCTTTGTTTTCAATCACTTATGTAAACGGTCAATACTAACGGAAAGTGTCCCAATTTGAGACAAAACCCCGCCAAATAACCCGTAAACCAATAACTCTGCTGAACTTACGACCTATTTCGGAGACGCGTCAGTACCCGCGGAGCGAGCGGATGGCACCTGTACCGTCTGTTCTCTCAGGTCGAGCGAGATGAATTCGGTTTGGTCGGCATGGCCGAAAACCTGGCCCGGAAAATAGCGCCGCATCAAGACTCGAGCGCCACCGAAAGCAACCCCGGCTGCCAGGGAAATTGCACCCACGATAATGCACAATAAAATAATGTTGACCAAAAGATTGGCGATGTTGTTTTTTTTATCGAAGTAGGTGTTCTCATTCCAGGTGACGCTAGCGTCGTAATTCACCGCACCCAACAAGGTTTGTGCGTCGCTTTGCGATAGCGGACCGGCTGCAATGGCCACGATTGGTCCAGTGCGTTTATCGAAGAATGGACCGACATTTTCCACACCCTGCACTCCCGCTTGCGGGGCAGCGGCATGATTGGCGGCATCGATGCGCCGGAGATGTTCGGCAGCCAGCGCCGGAGTCGGATACTCAATCAGCATCAGCGTGGCTGCGCCGCTCCCAATGGAATACTGTCCTAGCACCACCTCGGGATTCGTGCTGAAATCCACGAGATCCGCTGGAATTGGAGAAGTGATGGCGCTTAGAGCCAGCGGCCCCTCCGCATACTTTTCGGTATTCGGTTCGTAGCCATGATGCGGCATGAAGGCCAGGATCGGCGGCAGATTGCCGGCGTTTCCGGCAGGACGTGGAAGAGCGCCGGCCAGTTCCCGCAGATTCGCCGCAGACATGACCGAGAGTTGGCTAAACACGGCATCCACTACGATGTGTCCCCGATAGAACAGCACACGCCGATCAGCCGATGCGCCCTGGTCTCCAATCTCTTCCCGCGCCATTCCCGGCTGGAGATAGAACGTATATCCGCCGAAGGCGCCACTGGCGTCGGCAAACCGTGCGGCGCGAATCTTCAGCGTTCGGCCGTCGTCACTCTTATAAGTAACGGCTTCGAAATCGGTGAACCCGTATTCCTTTAGCAGCGCTGCGTTGGTAGGGTCGGCGGTGGCGGCATCTTTGCTGGATTCGGGCGAGCCCTGCATTTGCCATCCAGAGAATTGCTTTGGGAGGATTGGCGGCGCAGACGGGGCGGCGTCCGGCACAGCGCCAAAAACCGCAGTGCAGAGAAACACAACAATTGCGAATATTAGTAAACGCCTGGGAAAAAACATGCGCACACCGCGGGAGAGTGAATCCCTTAGTAATTAGACCACAGGAGGCGGGAAAAAGTTTCCGAGGAGACAATTACTTCCAAAGAGGAGGATCCAGCCTTGGTGAGAGTATTTACTGTCCAGCACCCTTATCCATCTTGCTGGCCACTTTTACGCCGCTCAGCCCGTTCACATACTTCGCGATGCCGCGATAAAGCGATTCCGCGATGCGCTCGCGGTACTCGCTAGTGGCGAGCCGGTGCTCGTCGGTGGGATTGCTGACGAAAGAAATTTCGGCCAGGATCGACGGCATATTCGCTCCGATCAGCACAATAAACGGAGCCTTCTTCACGCCCCGGTCGCGAATCGCCGGACTTTTCGCCGCCAATCCGCTATGCAATGACGACTGCACGTCTCCGGCAAACTCGCGCGACTCTTCGATTTTCTCCTTCAGCGCGATCTTCTTAACCAGATCCTGCAGTTCGTAGATCGATTTCTCCGACACTGCATTCTCACGCGCCGCCACTTCCAGCGCCTCCGGCGAAGAGGTGAAATTCAGGTAATAGGTTTCGACTCCCCGCGCCCCCGGATCGTGACTGGAATTCGCATGGATCGAAACGAAGAGATCGGCCCGCGCCTGGTTGGCGATGGCCGTCCGGGTTTCCAATGGGATGAATGTGTCGTCCCTACGCGTATAAACCACTTCCGCACCCAACCGTGTTTCGAGCAGCTTGCCTAAACGCCGGCCCACTTCGAGGACGAGATCTTTTTCCTCCAGGCCGTTCGGACCGATGGTGCCGGTATCGTGGCCGCCGTGGCCCGGATCAATGACTATCTTGCCAATTTTCAACCCAAGAGCGCGAATCAGAGAACGGTCGCCGCTCGCGGTCGGCCGGGCTTCCCGCATACCCGGATCGAAAGAGTTTGCCGATTTGCCCAGCGCGCGGGCCGCAGATCGAGTTCTCGAATCGACCGCATTGACCGCCCCAGATGGAGTATCCGAATCTGAGTTGCCTGAGTCGCCGTCAGCATTATTATCAATGATTCTTTTTTGCGCGACTGTAGTGTGGGATTGAACTCCATCTTTCTTGCTGGCGCGAACATTTCGTTTTGCCGCCGACGCTGGGGTTACGCTTTCAGATTTCTCGTCGTCGTCCGCGTCGACGATCTTTTTCACCACGGTAGTGCGTGGCTTTCGGTTGGAGTTCGCAGCTTCCGGTTCGTCCGCCAACACCGATTTGGCAACTTCAGCTTCCACACCGGGAGCAGCGGGAGAAGCAATTGGCGCTAATTCCTCGGCCTTCGGCATTGAGGAGCTCGAAGTTACTGTCGATTTCGTTGCCACGGATCGTGCATCGTCTGCTTCCGCCGGAGCAGTCTCCCCGGCATCCTTGTGCTGCCGGGCGCTCCAGTTCTTTCCGTGAATATCGATAATCAGGCGATAAGGGTTCGGCAGCAGAAACGCATCATAATCGGAGAGATTGTCGACCTCGAGCACTACTCGCGTTCGGCCCGGCGCAAACTGGGCGACGCGCACTTTCTTCAGGAAGCCGTCGCCCACGTCGAAACTCTTGCCCACCAGAGTGGAAGCGAGCTTGGTACCGTTCAAATCGAAGAAGATGCGCGCCGGAGTTGCGATGCGTTGCGAGGAAAATTTCACATCACTCTCAACATCGATAGCCACGCGAGTGTAGTCGGGCGTCGACCAGTGCCGGATGCCGGTCACTCGCGGCAAATGGCTGGAATGCGCAGACGATTCATTGGTTGCCGGAACCGCGGTTGAACCCGGATTCTCTACCGCTGCGGATCCGCTCTTCGCGTTCTTTCGCGATTGTGCGCTCTCGTTGGGTGGTACGGCGTCTCCGGACTTCTCCGCCACCGCTTGCTGATCGATTTCTAAGATCGCCTGCCGCGCATCGTCAGCCAGCCGATTGTGCGGATAGTGCCGCAGAAAGTCCTGGAAGGTCGCGCGCGCCGCTTCCGAATTGTTGAAATCGTCCTTATAGATTTCCGCAACCGTAAACAATCCGTCGGCGCGGTACTTGCTGCCGGGATATTCCCGCCGCAAAAACTTGTACTGCTCGATTGCCTTATTCAGGATTGTGTCGTCTTCGAAACGCCGCCCCATCTCCACAAAGGTCTCCGCGACGGCAACCACGCTGGGATCGGCTTTGCTTGAGGCCGGCGCGCCCAGATAAACTGCGCGATAGGCATTCACCACACGCTGGTAGTCGTGGCGCGTTCTGTCATTGGGAGGCCGGCCATTTAGCGCCTCACGCATGCGTTCGGCCGCGGCGAAGTGCTCGCGAGCCCAGGCGTCCGAATGGTGGATACGTGCGTAGGCTGGCTGAGCGGCCAGCAAGGCTAGCACCAGCAGAGCTCCCCACAGACTACGCTCCCGCGATGAGCTTCTCAAATTACCAGCCCGCGCCTTCGTTCCTGCCCGTTGATCCAGTTGGTTGAACCACTGCTTGGGTGCCTGAGAGAAAAAGTAAATAAACAGATGCCGCGAACTTAATCAGTGTTGCTAATGTGCAGCACGCCTCGCGCATCCCGTTGAATTCTCACGGGATCCTGCGAAACGCCAGTGGGGGTTGCGGCGCCGCCGCCGTAATACAAGTTGGTAATCCGCCGGACATAATTCTGCGTCTCAGCGTAGCGCGGCACGCCGGAACTGCGCGCCACGGCTCCCGCACCGGCGTTATAAGCGGCCAGGGTCAGCTTGATGTCGCCGCCATAACTTTCCAGCAACCGCTTTAAATGACGAACCCCCGCGTCGACGTTTTGTTCCGGATCAAACGGATTTTTCACGTTCAGTTGGCGCGCCGTGGAAGGCATGAGTTGCATGAGCCCCATAGCGCCTTTGCGCGAAACCGCATTCGGATTAAAATTCGATTCCACCTTAACCACCGCCCGCACCAGGTTCGGATCCACATTGTGCCGGGCCGCGGCCTGCTCGATGGCGCTGTCAATGTCACCGGCGGAGGTTATGGTGCCGCCAAAGTTTGCCGCGGCTATTCGTGCGTTCGCCGACTGGCTCGATTCTCGGCCGATATATTGGCTAACTTCGGCCGCTGCCGAACGCGCCGCTTGCATTGCCGCCGCATTGGGAGGGGGCACCGGCTTCCAGCGATTTTCCCTCGAACTCCAATACATCAGCTTGCGCCGCGGAGCTTCCGGCTCTTGCGTGTGCCGCGCCGGGCTCTGAATGGACTCGTTCACATAGATCGTGCGGCCGTGCTCATCGGTTGCGGTGATCTGTTCAGACTGCGGATCGCCATCAATGGCACGGAGCTGTGGAGCAAGAGAAAGAGAGGTCGCGGCTACGGTGCTTGCCATCAGGGCGATTTGCAGGCGCTTGCGCATTTCCGGGCTTATATTCCTCATTTTGGTGAAGACAGAGCTCACCCTCGCACGCTGCTACCCGGAACCTGACGGAGAATCCTCAAACCAGAGTGAGTCGATTATAGGCCGGGTAAGAGGGACAAACAATCACCCCGAAGTGAGTAGAACCACCGAAGTAATCTGAGTAACCCCATGAAAACACAGCTTTTAATAATCGTGGTTTATTAGAAGTTGCTTAAGCCTTCTCCAACGCCAACTCCAGCGCATCCAGAGACAGCGACCGCAACAGATTGCGCCTCATGCCACGCTCGACTTCAGCCAACCGGTCGGAGGCGGTAACGATCCAATCGAAATCGGCAGCTTCCGCCAGCTTTGTGAGCTGGCCTTGAATATCGGTATTTTGAACCAGTTCCGGCGCGCCTGAACTCAGAAACATCAAATCCCGGAGTAGCGAGTAGAGGGTTCGCAGAAGCTGTTCGGTCTTGTCTCGCCCCTCAGTCCCCGCGCGGTAAGTTTCCGTGACCTTGAATAGCGCGGTGTGTTCGCCTCCCAGCAAAGCCGAGTTGAGAACCGTCAGCGCGTCGGCCCGAGCAGCGACGTAGACATCGACATCGAAACCACGAGCCCGGCCCAGTGCTCCTTCGCTCAGCCTCGCCACCAGCGCCCGCTGTTGCGGCTTCCACTCCGGTCGATGCTCGGCCAGGTAGCGCTCCACTTCTTCCACCGGCAGCGCGGCGAGCGGAAATACCATTGACCGCGACCGGATCGTCGGTAGCAACTCCCCCGGATTCTCCGAGAGCAGAAAAATCGTGGCGAACTCCGGAGGTTCCTCCAGCACCTTCAGTAGCGAATTCGCCGCCTCCTTCATGAGCGCCGAATCGGTGAAGATATAAACCCGCTCCCGCGCCTCCGACGGCCGGTAATAAATCGTCTCAATCACCCTCCGCACCTGATCGACCTTAATCATCATCTGCGGGGGATCGGGAGGAATGATCAGCACATCCGGATGCGTCTGCACAAACAGCCGCGTATCCTTCTTATCCGTCTCGCGCAGCCCTTCCCGCGCTTCAACCGCCTCGGCAAACCGCGCCTCGAGATCGGCACTCTGCGCAATGCGGCGGCAGTTCGCACACTGTCCACAGAAATCAGGCAGGCCATCGGTCTCAGTCGGCGTTAAACAATTCAGCGCCTGTGCCAGCATCAACGCCAGTGTGTACTTGCCCGCTCCCCGCGCACCCGAAAGAATCACCGCGTGCGGAAACCGCTCCCGCGCCAGCATGTCGCGCAGGCGGTGGATTGTTTCGGAATTGCCGTGAAAATCAGAGAAGGGCATTCGCTTGAACCATACACACTGAGGGTGCCCCACCCTTGCGTTTTTTGCAAGGGTGGGAATTGATGAGGCCTGCACCAAAGCTTTTTTTCCGAGGCAGTCATACGATTCTTACCATCGGCTTCAACTTCCGTCCCACAACATCCATAATCCGCCGATGCGTCTGCGCGGGCGTACCGCTCGCATCCACCGCCACCACGCGCTGCGACTCCCTCACGGCAATCGTCAAATAGCCTTCATGCACACGCGCGAAGAATGCGCGAGTCTCCTGCTCGAAGCGGTTTTCGTCCGTATGCTGGCGCGCACTTTTGTTCGCTTTGTCGGCCTGCCGGTTACGCCTCCGCGCCCGCCCAATGCTCTTTCCCAAATCGTTATCCAGTAAGATCGTCAGATCGGGCTGCAAGTCCACACAGAGCACGCGATGTAACTTGAGTACGGCTTCGCTCCCCAGCTTCCGCCCGCTCCCCTGATACGCCTCCGTCGAATCCGTAAATCGATCGCAAAGCACAATCATCCCGCGTTCCAGCGCCGGCTCGATTACCTCCGCAATATGCTGCGCGCGCGATGCGAACATCAAAGCCATCTCCGCCATCGGCGAGAGCCCCTCGGTCGCCGAATCGAGCAGCACACGCCGAATTTTCTCGCCGGTTGCCGTCCCGCCCGGCTCACGTGTTTCCACGACCTCGTGTCCAGCCGCACGCAACTTCGCCGCCAGCTTGCGCATTTGAGTGCTCTTGCCGGTTCCGTCCAATCCTTCGAACGTAATGAATTTTCCCCGCCGCGGCATCGTGGAATGATAGCAGCGCTGGTGCGTCGCTGTACCGCCGCTCTCTCTGGCTGCTAAAATCAAAAATTCTGCTCACGTTATGAAATTTAGTTCGTCGATTTAGTTCGTCGACAATATCGGAGCCCTTAGAATGAAATTTTCAAAGATATTGGGAGCGGTTTGCTTTCTTGCCGCACTTTCTGCCTGGGCGGCCACCCCGCCAACCGTAACCATTTTTGTCGATGCCACTTCCGCCCCGCGCAAGATTTTCCACGCCAAACTCAAAATTCCGGCGAGCGCTGGAGACCTCACCCTGTACTATCCAAAATGGATTCCCGGCGAGCATGCTCCCGACGGTCCCGTTATCGATCTCGCTGGACTCAAATTCTTCGCCAGCGGCAAGACTCTGAAGTGGCGACGCGATCTGCTCGACGGTTTCACCATCCACGTCGACGTTCCAGCCGGCGAGACCGAGGTGAATGCCGAACTCGACTTTCTATCTCCCGCGACGTTCGAAGGTGGCTTCTCCGCGGGTTCTTCGGCCACAGACAAGATGGCCGTTATTAGCTGGAATCAGGTTCTGCTCTACCCCAAAGGCTGGAAGCCTGACGATCTCACCTATATCGCCACTCTGAAACTTCCCGCCAACTGGAAATTCGGCACGCCCCTGCCCATCGAATCGACTACTGGAGACCAACTCAACGGCGAAACCAAGATCACTTTTAAGCCGTCCTCTCTTAGCACGCTAGTTGACTCGCCCGTAATCACCGGCGAATTCCTGAAAGTCGTAAAGTTGGCCGACGATCCTCCAACCGAGATGGATATTGCCGCCGACAGCGCCGCCGCTCTCGCGCCGCCGCAGGAAGTCTGGGACCACTACAAGAATCTGGTGGAGCAAGCCAATAAACTTTTCGGGGCGCATCACTATCGCGACTATCATTTCCTGCTCAGCTTGAGCGATCACGTCGCGCACTTTGGCCTGGAGCATCACGAATCCGACGACAGCCGCATCGACGAGCGTGGCCTGGTTGACGACTCCGCCCGTAAAGCCTCGGCCAGCCTGCTTCCCCACGAATACGTTCATTCCTGGAACGGAAAATACCGCCGTCCCGCCGATCTCGCCATTCCGGATTATCAGCAACCGATGCAGGACGATCTCCTCTGGGTCTACGAAGGCCTTACAAATTATCTCGGCACCGTGCTCACCGCCCGTAGCGGATTGCACACGCCCGAGCAGGAGCGCGATGACTTGGCGCTTACCGCCGCGGCACTCGATCACACTCCCGGCCGGACATGGCGCAATCTACAAGATACCGCCGACGCAGCCCCGCAACTTTATTTCTCCCCGCAAGCCTGGGAATCATGGCGGCGCGGCACCGATTTCTACGATGAAGACACGCTCAACTGGCTGTGGGTGGACGTCATCATCCGCCAGCAAAGCAAGGGCGCGAAATCGATCGACGATTTCTGCCACCTCTTCCACGGCGCTCCCAGCACCGGACCAATGGTCAAGACGTATACATTTGACGATATCGTCAACACGCTCAACCAGGTTGTGCCCTACGACTGGCGCGGCTTCTGGACCGAACGTCTCACCAATCATGGGCCTGGCGCGCCGCTCGGCGGCATCGAAGGCAGCGGATGGAAACTCGTATACGACGAAACTCAATCCGAAATGGAGCGTGGCGCAGAAGGCAACTGGCATTTCGCGAACGCCGCATTTTCCATCGGACTCCACCTTCGCGAAGACGGTACTATCACTGACACGATTGAAGGCATGCCCGCCGCACTCGCCGGAATCGGCCCCGGCATGAAACTGATCGCCGTCAACGGCCGCCATTTCTCGCCGGAAGTTCTGCGCGAAGCGCTCAAAGCCGGCAAAGGCGGCACCGCGCCCCTCGAACTTCTCGTCGAAAACACCGACTACTACAAAACCTATAAACTCGATTACCACGGCGGCGAGCGCTATCCGCACCTGGTGCGCGACGAGTCCAAGCCCGACTTGCTGACGGAGATCTACCAGGCAAAATAAAATTCGAACGAGGAGAGCAAATGCATCATGAATGTATCTGTGCCCCTCAGCGCCCTCTGTGTTTCTCTGTGTCCTGTGCAGTTAAGATTTTTTTTGCCGTCCAAAGCAGGCTGCTGAGATTCGCATTCTTCGGATTGTTGACTCTCGCACTTAGCCTCCCTCTGCTCCCAGCGCAAACTGCCATACTCGGATTTACTCCCGCGTCCGCCGCACACGAAACCGAAATCGAGAACAAATTCAACTCAATCCCCTCCCCTGACGAAGAACGCCGACAGCACCATCTCTTCACCGCCGAGCCGCACGTCGCCGGCTCCGCCCGCAATAACGAACTTGCCCGCTACATCGCCGACCAATGGAAACAGGAAGGCCTCGAAGATGTCGTCATCCGCCGCTATGATGTTTACGGCAGCAATCCAAAATTCACTTCGCTCGAAATGGTTGCGCCCACTCACTACCGCGCCCTGCTGCGCGAACTGCCTATCCCCGGCGATCCGGATCTGAAAAACAAAAGTATCAGCTCCGCCTGGAGCGGCATGTCCGCCTCCGGAGAAGTCACCGCTCCGCTCGTCTACGCTCACAGCGGCAATCCCGAAGACTACGATCTTCTCCGCAAGCAAGGCATCGACGTCAAGGGTAAAGTCGTTCTCGTTCGCTACTCCAACCCCTACAGCTATCGCGGATTCAAAGCCCTCACCGCGCAGCGCGAAGGCGCAGCCGCCATTCTCATCTACAGCGATCCCGCCGAAGACGGATTCAAGAAGGGCAAAGTCGATCCCAACGGACCCTGGGGCCCCGAGTATCACATCCAGCGCGGCGCCATCACGTACGACTTCATGGTCCCTGGCGATCCGCTCACTCCCGGATGGGCTTCCATCCCCGGAGCCAAGCGCATCCCCGTCGAAGACGCGGTTTCCATTCCAAAGATCATGGCACTGCCGCTCTCCTGGCACGATGCCAAACCGCTGCTCGCCGCGATGGACGGCCCTGTTGCGCCCACCGATTGGCAAGGAGAAGACTGGCAAGGCGGATTGCCGATCAAATATCACCTCGGCGGCAAGCGCGTGCGCGTCCACGTGAAGATCGAAATGGATAACTCCATGCAGCCCTACTACGTGGTCGAAGGCCGCATCCGCGGCGCGGAGTTGCCCGATGAATGGATCGTCCTCGGCAATCATCGCGATGCCTGGGTTTTCGGCGGCGTCGATCCTTCGAGCGGCACAGCGTCGATGATGGAACTCACACGCGCGCTGGGAAAGTTGGCGAAGCAAGGCATGCGCTCTCGCCGCACCATCGTCGTCTGTAGTTGGGACGGAGAAGAAGTTGGCCTCACCGGTTCCACCGAGTGGGGAGAGCAGTTCGCCGACGACCTCCGCAAGAAAGCCGTCGCCTACCTCAACGTCGACGAAGCTACCTCCGGCCCAAACTTTCACGGCCAAGCCGTAGCCTCACTCGCACCCATGCTCCTCGAAACCGCACGCTCGTTGCAGGATCCCTCCGGAAAATCTCTCTACGAAGCCTGGAAGGAATCGTCCGCGCGCGAGCGCCAGGAAGAAAAAAATCCAGAAGCAGTCACCGATTTAAATCTCACCGATACCCGCATCGGCAGCGGCTCCGACCATACCGTCTTCTTAAACTTCATCGGCATGCCCGTCTTCAACCTGGGATTCGTCGGTCCCTACGGCGTCTACCACTCCGCTTACGATGATTTTTTCTGGATGAACCACTTCGGCGATCCGGGCTACCGCTATCACACCCTCATGTCCCAACTCTGGGGAGTCCTCGCCCTCCGCCTCGCCAACGCAGACCTTCTCCCCTTCGACTTCGACACCTACGCGAGTAACATTCGCCAATTCGTCGATGAACTCGCCAAAAATAATCCTGTCATCCTGAGCGAAGCGGCTGTTCCGCGAAGCGGAGCAGCCGCGCAGTCGAAGGATCCCTACCCTTCCACCGCTGCGACTCCTCTCGACCTAAGCGGAGTAAGAGAGGCCATCACCAACTTCGAATCCGCCGGCCAGCGCCTCAACGCCTCTATCCGCATCGCCCTAGCCTCCGGCCCCATCGACCCCAAACTAGCTGCCATCATCAACCACGGCGCCATGCAAGTGGAACGCAACTGGCTCAACCCCGACGGCATCCCCGGCCGCCCGTGGTTCAAACACATCCTCTACGGCGCCCGCTTCACCTACGCTCACTTGGAGCTGCCCGGCCTGACCGAAGCGATCGAAAAACAAGACTGGCCCACCGCCCAACAGCAAGCCGAAATCCTTCGCCAGGCGCTGATTAACAATACCAAGCTGGTGGAAGAACTCAGCTCTGACTTAAATGCCCAGCCGGACGAAAAGCAATAAGCCAAGATCAGAGATTCACAGCGTCCAACGCGGGCTTGTATTGACACTGAATTCCCGTACATCGACTCTTGCTAGACTTTCTGATGGCGCGGCCTCCCGAAAGCTTCCAGAGCAAATATTCTCGCCTTCATTACTATTTCTTGCAGTCGGTGCCCTCGCCTGCTTGCTTCCGTTTTCTGGCAAGGCCTTCAACGTCGATGACACTTTGTTCATCTACGTCGCACGGCAGATCGCGCAGCATCCGCGCGATCCCTTCGGATTCAAAATTAACTGGTTCCTCGACGCAATACCGATGGCGTACGAAACCAGGAATCCCCCGACCGGTTCCGCCCGAGCACTATGAACTAATTCGCCTGGGATCTAAAACTGGCCCGTGAATTTTTCAAACCGGTTGCCTACCCAAATCTGACCGAAACGTCGCGACAACTTTCCTATCCTGAATCGCTTCGCCTCACGAAGTCCGCCTGTCTCCCGCCTTCTTCTGCGCCTTCGCGCGGATGAATGCGTAATTGAGTTGCGGTAGCGAATTGAATCCCGCAGCCTTCGCCAGAAATTTTTGTGCTTTAGCCGTATCGCCTTTGCCTTCATATGCCAGGCTCAGTCGATACAGGTTGCGCGGGTCTTGCAGGTTGGCCTGTCCAAGCTCCGCAATCGCCTTATCGTTATCCTTCTCAGCGAGAGCAATCCTGCCCGCCAATTCGTGAGCCTGCTTCACTTGTGCCGCGTTCTTTGCAACTTCCGCTCCCTTGCGGAATTCTTCCGCATGAGATCTGGCTGCCGCGTAGTCTTTCCTGGCCATGGCAATTCCAGCCAGGTCGAAATGATGCAGAAGAATCGCGTTGTCTTTAATATTCTGGGAGAGGCTCGACCGCTGGATCAGTTGCAGGGAACGATCGAACTGGCGCGTAGCTTCGTCATAATTCGACATCTCCACCAGGATGTTGCCTTTGGCCTGAAGGTCCGCGGCCATCGAGGCCACATCGTTTTTCTTCTCCGCGACGGCATACTCTTTATCCATAGCTTGCAGCGCCTGGTCCCAATTGCCGCTATCCGCGGCCACTACGGCCATGCCGAACAACGCAGTCCGCAGTTCGCCATCGTTGCGCGCCTGCTCCGCCATCTTCTCCAGTTCGGCCCGAGCCGCTTCCGGCTTGCCCAGATACATCTGATCCGCAGCCACTCCGAAACGCGACGGAACAAAGTGAGGATCGACCGAGAGCGCCTTATGATATTGCGCCAGCGAATCCTCGAACCTGCCCATTTTCAGCAGCAGTTCAGCGTAAGAGTCGTAGGGGTTGGGATCGTTCGGAATCAGCTCGATGTATTTCCTGAATGCCAACTCGGCGTCCGCATACCGCTCTTCTTGCCGATAGGCGTAGCCGAGCACGTTGTAGGCAGGCGAATAATCCGGCGCCAAGTCCGTCGTTTTCTTGTAATGATCGATTGCCGCATCCAGTTCTTGCTGTCCAAAGTAGAAATTGGCGAGATTGAACTGGGCTCGCTCGTCATTCGGATAAGCGGCAACCAGTTTCTCGAGATCTTCTTTCTGTTTTACCGCGTCGCCGTTTGCGCCCGCTTCGTTCGCCAGAATCAGAAGTTTCTCGCCTTCCGAAACTTTGCCGGCCAGGCTCATCGCTTTCTTTTGGTGGTCGAAGAAATCCTTGGTGGTCGCGGAATTGGTTGCCAGAGCCAACTCCGCCGAAGCGAAGTCCGGATCAAGCTTCACCGCTTTATCAAAATGCTGCAAGCACTCCTGCGCGAGCAGCCGTTCGGAGAGATCGCGGCCCAAAAGAAATTCTTTTCTCGCCTCATCTGATTTGGTTGTGACGGGAATCTTGCCGTCCTCCATCTTTGGAGTTGCAGAGCCCGGAGCTGCGAAACTCGGAGTTGCAGAACTTAGTCCAGCGGCCAGGACCAGTACGGCACATGCAGATCTATGCAGACGCATTGAACAACCTCCCTCAATTCCACCATAGACGAAGGATCTGAAAGTATTTGAGGAAGCAGACTTTCAGAAGCCGCGTCAACGCGATAGACGCCACACTCTGAAATTCGATAGCACGATGAGTTCGATTTGAATTCTGGCAAGACTTACATAACACCGCACAATTGATTCCACCCACAACATCCACGGCGCGGCATCTGACTCGCGCGGGAACGGTTTCATTCATGCACTTTTGGCCGCGCTTCCATCCAATCCCAACTCTCCGGCAATCCCCTGTAGAGCAGCGATGCAAGACGCAATGTGTTCATCCAAATCCACACCCAGAGCGGCAGCCCCGTTCACAATGTCATCCCGATTCACTTTGCGCGCGAAGGCCTTGTCCTTCATTCTTTTCCGCACCGACTTTGCATCCACTTCGGCCAGCGACTTCCCCGGCTTGATCAACGCCACGGCAGTGATAAATCCCGCCAGTTCGTCGCAGGCAAATAAAGCTTTCTCCATCGCCGTTCCCCTTGTTACGCCTGAGTATTCCGCGTGCGACATGATTGCGCGCGAAATCACCTCCGGCCAGCCGCGCTCTTTCAAAATCTCGTTGCCCCGGTATGGATGATCTTCCAGGCTGGGATACTTCTCATAATCGAAATCGTGAATCAATCCCACGATGCCCCACAACTCTTCTTCCAATAATCCAAGCCCAGCAGCAGCCGGACTCGTGCCATCGGCAAACTTTCTGGAACATGCCCTCATGCAGGCCTCCACCGCCAGCGCATGCTTGCGCAAACTTTCCGACTGGGTGAACTCAGTTAGTAAACACCATGCCGACGCGCGATTGATCATCATCTCCCCTTATTTCCTGCATGATTTCCACTCGCCCCTCAGGTGTTCACGGGAGGCACGTACGGCTTTGTGTATTTTACCCTTGACATTCACAGCCCTCATACCTGAGATTGAGCGAGCAGCCGAAACATTCTTCCACTCTTTTGTTTCGGCCGCTTTTTTAAGGAGTAGCCCGCTCTGGCACTCCCACAACCCGATGGCCACGACTCTTGCCCCGGTAAATTCTAGGGAAGTTGTCCGTTGCGATCACTGCCTGTTGGTTCAATTCCGTACGGTGAATAACAATTGCCGGCGCTGCCACTCGTCCCTGGACGAGGAACCTGAGCCCGAACCCGTAGTGATGGCGCCGCCTGTAATGATGCCGATCCCCGGCATGGGCCGCGGACATTTGAACCTCGCGACCTCCATCCGCTCGCTCCGCTTGCGCAGCGGCTTGAGCCAGCGTCAACTGGCCGGACGCATGTCCGTGCCGCGCACTTATGTTTCAAAGATCGAAAACGAAAAAGCCACGCCCACGCTGTCGTCGCTGGAGCGCCTGGCGCGAGCGTTGGAGGTGACCGTGCCCGAACTGTTGAGCGGCGGCGAAAAGAGCCGTCAGGACGAAATCAGCGAACTCGTCAAAGACCAGTTCATCGCGGAGATCCTGCCCTTCGTTTCGCAATTGAACGGAATGCAGATGTCGAGCATCCTGACCCAGGTGCGCGACTTGACGATTAGGCCGCGAAGGACCGCATAAAGCTATGTAGGGACAGCCCGCGCTCGACTGTCCGCTACGCGAAGCGCGGCTATTCTTGATTTTTTATCCGGGCAACCACCAACTGAACGCCGCGACCAGAAATGGTCCCGGCTTTTTTACTCACTCCATCGGACTATTGATTACTTACCGTCCTTCGGCCCCGCAATACCAAGAAAAACGAGAACGGCGCGATTCAGTCGCACCATATCTTCGTCGGCGAGGCGGCCTATGTTCGCGCCGAGCCTTGCTTTCGGAACAGTCGTGATCTTATCCACCATCAAACGACAAGGAGAGCGCAGACCATTGCTTTCGGTCGGTTCGACCGGAAGGCGAAACAACGGAGCATCGGCGGGGTCGGTGGTAAATGCGCAGATGGTGGCGGAATCCGTTTTACCGAAACGGTCGTCCTGGAGAATTACCGCTGGACGCGGCTTTCCGGCGTAATCCTTGCCGCCCGCAACCGTCCAGATTTCGCCACGCCTCATTGAGACGAATCTGCCGTGGCATTCCAATCAGATACCGCATTGATGAAATCTTGATCATCCCGCGCGTGAAGGCTATTGGCCACGGAGAGGGATTGCCGGCGTGCTTCTTTTGCGAAAGCGGGCGAACGCATATCCGGAACCCAAATTTGGATTGGTCGTAGACCCTGCTGTCGCAGCCGCTTGCGATGCGCTCGGACCTTTTCGCGCGATGATTTAGTATGAATTCGTGGCGGCATCTTACCTCCTGTTACATGTAACCTACAGCGGAGCGATTAAAAAAACAAGTTCGCGCGCTCGTTTCAGACTGGCACGACCTCTGCCGAACGCGCCGCGCGTGCCGCGTGAATCCCGGCAATATCGATCAACATCTATCCATCATGTATCTGGAAGAGATTGGAAGTTTTTCTGAGCTATCCGAAGGACCGGCATCTGCCTCGACCATTCCGCTGTCTGACGCTCCTCTGCTAGACGCCTACTCCCGCGCCGTCACTGGCGCAGTCGAGCGCGTCAGCCCGTCCGTCGTCAACATCGAAGTTCACACCGCCGCCCGTAACCGCACCGGCCAACAGCAAGAGAGAAAAGGCGGAGGCTCGGGCTTCGTCTTTACTCCCGACGGTTTGATCCTCACCAACAGCCACGTCGTACACGACGCCCGCCGCATCGAAGTCACACTCACTGACGGCCGCCGCATGCCGGCAACCGCCATCGGCGACGACCCCGCCAGCGATCTCGCTGTCATCCAAATCGAAAAGCCGCCCGTCGACGAGCCCAGCCTCACTGCTGCCGCTCTCGGCGACTCCCAGCAGCTTCGCGTGGGACAACTCGTAGTCGCCATCGGCGCTCCCTACGGATTTCAATCCACCGTAACCGCCGGTGTAGTCAGCGCGCTGGGACGCTCTCTGCGCTCCTACTCCGGCCGCCTGATCGACGACGTCGTACAAACCGACGCCGCCCTCAACCCTGGCAACTCCGGCGGCCCGCTCGTCGATTCCGCCGGCCGCGTGATAGGCGTAAACACCGCGACCATCCTGCCCGCACAAGGAATCTGTTTCGCCATAGGCATCAACACCGCGAAATTCGTGGCCAGCCGCTTGCTGCGCGACGGCCGCATCCGCCGCAGCTACATTGGCGTCTCCGCGCAAACCGTGCCCGTGCATCGCCGTATCGTGCGCTTCTACGATCTGCCAAAAGAAACCGGCGCCGTAGTCGTTTCGGTCGAAGACAAGAGCCCTGCAAAACGCTCCGGCCTGCGCGAAGGCGACGTGATCGTCGCCATGGAAGGCAATCCCGTAGCTGGAGTGGACGATCTGCACCGCGTGCTGACCGATGTTCGCGTGGGTGTGAGTTGCGCGCTGACGGTGCTGCGGCATACGGAGAGGCTGGAGTTGAAGATCGTGCCGGAGGAAGCGGCGGCTTAGAGCTAAGGTTCATCTTTAAGTCTTATGTCTTGGTCTTGTGTCTTGTCCACCCTGTTTGCCCACTGTCATGACCTGTCGGTAATCCATGCCGTGTCGTTAGACTGCGGGTGGGAGCTGGCACCACCCGCCCGGGGGGAATTTACCATCTGAGGTCTGGATACCCTACCTACTCCTTAGGTTTTGGAATCATCGTCTTAGCGCCGAAACGGCAATTGATCAAAGGGTTGCAATAGCTTACGGGCAAGATCTTGAGCCTAACGGAGTTACCTCCCTGCCCGACGAACTATAGCGTGCCTCCAGAGTGCGCCCGTGATTATCATGGGCTGATTGCGCAGATGGAGGGCAAGGTTAGATGTCACGTGCGGGCTGTGGATTTTTTGGTGAGCCACTCCCTGCTGCGGCTCGTCTCTTCGCGAAGTGGCTTCGACTTTCTCGTGCGGGATGGCAAAACGGGGGTTGATCGCATCCGCGCACTTTGGCACAGAACAGGCATCGTTAGAGACGATTGTTGGCGTACCGGACGGTAACCTTAAGACGTGGGACTTTGGGAATCTCTTACGTCTAGGTTCCCGGCATCGGTCAACTATACTTGGCACTGGAATGCCCAAATCAACTTCTAAGTCGAAGCCCGCGTTAGACACGCTGGTCGAATCCGTCACTCGTATTCGGGCTGAGGCGAAAGAGCGGATGTCGGAAGACGAGTTTCGTCAGGTGGAGGAGAAATTCCATCAACTCGCTAACAAGGTGCGCGCTTCTCGTCCACGACAGCCCGCGTCCCTCAGCGGCTGAAGCCGAATGGAAAGATAAATTACCGCGACGCTAAAGCGGCGCTCTTCCATGGTCGCGCCAGCAAAAAGCAGGTTCCTCCACTCCGCCGTCGCTGTCGCTCTGACTCCGGTCGGAATGACAAGGATTGGTGTACGGCATTGCCCTTCCCGTCATTGCCTCCCGCCTCCCCGCTGTGTTAGCGTCAAGAATCGGAAGGGGATAGGCCTTGCAGGCAAAAATTCCCGCCGGTCTGGATCGCAAGGAAAGCGAAGTTTACCGGCATCTCGATCCAGCGCGGCTCCCAAGACACATCGCGATCATCATGGACGGCAACGGGCGCTGGGCGAAACGGCGTCACATGCCGCGTGTCGCCGGACACCGCGCCGGTGTTGCAGCCGTCCGCTCCACTGTGGAAACCGCTGCCCGCGTCGGCATTCACGCGCTCACCCTCTACGCCTTCTCGGAAGAAAACTGGAAGAAGCGTCCCAAGAGCGAAGTCGATTTTTTGATGCGACTGCTCAGCCGCTATCTCAAGGCGGAAGTCCCTACGCTGAACAAAAATAATATTCGCTTGGAATACATCGGACGCCAGCACGAACTCCCCGAAGATGTGCAAGAGCGCATGGAATGGGCCCGCGCCAGCACCGAGAAAAATACTGGAACCATTCTTACCCTAGCTTTGAATTACAGTGCGCGCAGCGAGATCGTCGACGCCTTCCGCTCCATGGTCAACGCCGCGTCGCAAAACGGAGGCCTCGAGCACCTGCGCATCGATGAAGACACCGTCGGCGAACATCTGTACACGCGAGACTTACCCGATCCCGATCTCGTCGTGCGCACCTCGGGCGAGATGCGGCTCAGCAACTTTCTGCTTTGGCAGTTGGCTTACGCCGAAATCTATGTAACTCCAACCCTCTGGCCCGATTTCCGCGGCCTACATCTGCTCGAAGGCATTGTCGAATATCAAAAGCGCGAGCGCCGCTATGGCGGATTAAATCACCTCGATTCGAAGCATGGCGATTCGCACGCCCATCTCGAACCGCTAAAGGTCCCCAAGTAAACTCACCGCATGCTCAAGCGCATCGCGACCGCGCTGGTCCTGATCCCGATAGTCATACTGCTGGTGATGCGCGCACCGGTGCCGCTGGTGGCCGCAGTCGCTGGGGCGGTGGCGCTCGTCACCGTCCAGGAATTTCTAAAGCTCACGGAATCCTACGATGTTCAGCCTCTGCGTCTGCCCACATACATTTTCGTAGGATTATTTTTTCTTCTCTTAGCGGCAAGTGCGTCCGGTGAAACTCCGCAACTTTCCGCAATGACGTTTGTTCTCGGCTCCGGCTTCGCCTGCGCTATCTCGCCATTTATTTTTCTCAGCATCGCTATGCGGCGCACGCAATTGGCCGGAGCCTATCCAGCAGCCGCCGCATCAGCCTTCGCCTTCGCCTACATCGCTCTCCCCATGGCAATGCTAGTGCAACTCCGTCAACTGTCGGCCGGTGCATTTTTGCTTCTCTATCTTCTTCTCGTAGTTTGGGCGGGAGACATCTTCGCTTACTTTGTTGGCAGATCGTTAGGCCGGCACTTGATGGCTCGCCGCATCAGCCCGAAAAAAACCTGGGAGGGCGCAGCCGCGTCACTGTTCGCAAGCCTTGCCGTAGGAGTTCTGCTGTTCAATCATTCTCTCCAGATCAGTTCGTTCTTGCTGCGGGTGGGATTAATCCAGCGCCGCGACGGCCTGTTCGGCCTGGAGAAGCCCGAGCTGTGGCCCATTATCCTGCTCACGATCGCGCTAAATATCGCCGCGCAACTCGGCGACCTGGTCGAGTCGCTGATCAAACGCGGCGCCGGAGTAAAAGATTCCGGCACCATCCTCCCCGGCCACGGCGGCATGCTCGACCGCATTGACGCGTTACTCTTCGCCGCTCCGGTGTTGTGGATTTACGCCGCTTGGCGGGTGATGCAATAAGCGGTGGCTGAATTTCGCTAGTAATGATATCGCGCTTGTAAAAAATCGATCCGGTCGGCACTCACGCGATATACCAGACGATGTTCCTGCGTGATCCTGCGCGACCAGCAACCTGCCAATACGAATTTCAGCGGCTCCGGTTTACCAACGCCGCCAAACGGATCCCGTAAAATCGCTTCGATTAATTCGAACGTTCGAAGCGCCACCTTGCGATCGTTTTCTACCCAGTAGCGCAGGTCTTGCCGGAATTCAGGATGAAAAACGGCGTCGCGTTTAGCCAGCGGCAATTCCCATCTCCTGGCGCAATTTCGTAAGCGCTTTATCCGGCGTTTCCGTCTTGCCTTTTCGGTTGGTAGCGCGTCGCAGTGCGGTGAGCAGCCGCCGCGCATTTCGAGGGGAACGCAGCAGATGCGCCGTCTCCATCAATCCGGCCAGTTCATCGGCGGGAACTAAAGCGACTCGCTGCTCGCCCTTGCGTCGGATTACGATCACCTCCCGCTCGTCGGCTACGCGGTCGAGCACGGAGGCGAGGTTCTGACGCAGGCTGGTATAGCTGGTTTCGGTCATGGACATAGTGTACAGGATTCGTGTACGGCCTAAGGAATTAAAGGTTCGTTGCGCGCCCAACTCGCGATCTGGTCGAGTCGCTCATCAAGCGCGGCGCGGGCGTAAAAGATTCCGGCACGATTCTTCCCGGCCACGGGGGCATGTTGGATCGCATCGACGCGCTGCTCTTCGCCGCGCCGGTGATGTGGATTTATGCCGCGTGGCGGGCGATGCAGTAGCAGATTTCTAGGGTAGAACGATCGGAGCTTTGCTTTCGACTCCCTTGGGAATTTCCTCATCGTTTAGGTTGAATGTCCTAAACCGCCAAGGCTGAACATCTTCCAAATGGGTGACTTTCGGGGTAAATCTCAGGCTCTGTCCGTTCTTGATTTTCTCGAGCTGCTTTTCAAGGACGGGCGCATGGCCCTCGGGTACGAAGAGCCAAGGTCGCACTGGCCAAGGCTCGGAAAGTCGATATCCTAAACAGCTGTCGCGCCAGACAGCAGCGCACACCTTGTCCCAATTCTCGTTCTATCCCTTCAGTCGCTTCGCCAAAGCACCAAGATTCACTGAGTAAGAAATTTCGCACAGCAGAATTTCTTTCCAGCGGAAGTTTAAGGCTACGGCGTCGCAATACCAATGCGCACCGCTCTTGTCCGGGTTCGTACCTGGATTGACCTGAATACAGTACTCAGTATTGACGAAGATAGCGCGATCAGCGCGAAGGTAGTCAATGACAACGCTCTCGTAATAATCCATCGGACGAAAATATTAACACGCTCCACCGCTCAAGAACTCTCAATCTGAGCGCGGCTGCGTTTTTTGATCGGTCGGCATTTCTGGCACGATACTCCTCGCCATTCGCGTAAAATAGAAGACTGCAATTCCCCATCCACCTTACATGCGACGCATCGCCATCCTGGGTTCCACCGGCTCCATCGGACGCAGCACCCTTAGCGTTGCCGAGTCCTACCCAGACCGCTTCCAGATCGTCACCCTCGCGGCCGGAAGCAACCTTGAGGCCGCCTACGAGCAAGCCCTACGCTGGAAACCAAAACTAATTTCGCTCGCCGATGAGCAAGACGCACAAACTCTTCGCGCACGCCTCAAACAAGCCGGCCTCACAGAAATCGAAGTCGTCTACGGAACGGCTGGCACGGTAAAAGTCGCTACGCACCCCGAAGTCGATTTCGTGGTCAGTGCCATCGTCGGCGTCGCCGGACTCGAAGCCACCTACGAGGCTGCTAAAGCCGGAAAGATTCTGGGTTTAGCGAATAAAGAATGCCTGGTCGCCGCTGGAGAATTAATCACCGCCGAAGCCCGTCGCCAGAACAAACCTCTGCTGCCTATCGATAGCGAACACAACGCCGTCCACCAATGCCTGCGCGGCGGGCGCATGGAAGAAGTCGACCGCATCTGGCTCACGGCGTCGGGCGGGCCTTTTCTGAATACGCCGCGATCCGAATTCGCTTCAATCACCGTCGAGCAGGCGCTCAACCATCCCACCTGGAAGATGGGCAAGCGCATCACCATCGACTCCGCTACTCTAATGAACAAGGGATTCGAAGTGATCGAGGCATGCAGATTGTTTCACATTCCGCCTTCCAAAGTGGAAGTGATTGTCCATCCTCAGTCCACCATTCATTCCATGGTCGAGTTTATCGATGGCAGTATACTTGCTCAGTTTTCGGTGACCGACATGCGCCTGCCCATTCTCTACGCCCTAACATATCCCGAACGGATTCAATCGGATATGCGCTTTCCGGTGGGTAACTTGCGTCATCTGGACTTCACCCCTCCCGATATGAATAAATTCCCTTGTCTCCGTTTGGCGTACGAAGCGGCAGAGGCCGGGGGTGCAAAGACGGTCGCTCTGAACGCAGCTGACGAAGTTGCAGTGGCCGCATTTCTTGAAGGCAGCATCGCATTCGATGACATTCCCAGAATCATCGAAAAAACTGTTGCAGCATCTAATTCTGGGAAACTAGGTTCGATTCATGAAGTGCTTCAAGCCGACTCGGAGGCTCGCCGATATGCTCAAGAGCGAGTCAGCAGCGGAACTGGACGGCGACATGCAACTTCTGTCCTCTAACTTCTTTTTCATCGAACGCGCAGGTTTTAGAATCTAACGGAGTGCTAAGCACGTATCACCCTATATGCCTGACTTTCTGATTTCGCTGATTGCCGTCGTTGTCATCCTGGGTTTCATGATCCTGATCCACGAGTTTGGGCACTACGCTGTGGCCAAATGGCTGGGCGTAAGGGTGGAAGTGTTTTCCATCGGCTTCGGCAAGCGCCTGCTTGGCTACCGCAAGGGTGACACCGATTACCGCATCAGCGCCATCCCGCTCGGCGGCTACGTCAAGATGAGCGGCGAGAATCCCATGGACGAGCGGACCGGCGATCCCGCGGAATTCCTCTCGCAGTCCCGCTGGCACCGTTTCCTTATCGCCATCGCCGGCCCCGCCATGAACATTATGCTGGCCATCTTTTTGCTGGTCGGCGTCTTCATGGTGCACTACGAATATCCCGCGATCTATGACGGCCCCACCACGATTGGGTGGGTCATGCAGGATACTCCCGCAGCCAAAGCTGGATTCCAGCCGGGCGACCTCATCACTCGCATCGATGGCATTCAGAACCCGACCTGGGAGCAGGTCGATACCCGCGAAGCCCTGAGTCCCGGCCAGCCATTAGACGTCACCGTCGAACGCAATGGCCAATTTATAACCAAGACCATCGCACCCGAGCCCTTCGGCGTCGATCAAATCGGATTCGCCGGGTGGGCTGCCAAAGAGCCTTGTGTCTGCGTCACCGATCTCACTCCAGGCATGCCCGCGGATAAAGCCGGCCTGCACGATGGCGATGAGATTCTTGCCGTCGACGGACAGCCGGTGCCCGCGCTGGCGGCAATGGTGGAGATTCTCGAAAAGACAAAAGACAAGCCCCTCACACTGACCATACGCCGCGGCTCGGAAACGAAAGATTTCACCGTGCAACCAGTCATGGTGGAAAAGAGATATCGCATTGGCATCGGCAGCATGCCGATGAAAGTAACCAGCCTCTCTTTCCCTGCGGCCTTGCATCTTTCGTTACAGGAGAACAGAAAAGCTTCGCTGCTGATTCTCGAGCTCGTGCAGAAAATGCTTCAGGGCAAAATTTCTGTCCGCTCCATCGAAGGCCCTATCCGCATCGGTCAGGCCGCGGGAGAAGCCGCCAAGCGCAAAGGCTGGACGCCGCTGCTGCTCCTGACCTCCGCCATCAGCCTGAATCTCGGCGTCTTTAATCTGCTGCCCATTCCGATCCTCGACGGAGGCGTAATCTTCTTCCTGCTGATCGAGACTTTAATGGGCCACGACATCAGCCTGCGCATCAAGGAACGCGTCTACCAGGCTGCATTCGTTTTCCTGGTACTGTTCGCGGTGATGGTGATCTACAACGATCTGCTGAAAACGATTCCCGGTCTGGCGGACCGGCTGCAATAGGAATATCGAGAAACGTGGATTTGTCCATGGGACAATTCGCGAATGACTCATCCCGCTCTTCGAAGCTTGTTCCGAAGCCATGATTGCATTGTCTGGCACCGGAGGGCGATCTAACCCGTAATCCCGAACTCTCATCGAAAATGAACGCTTAATCCTGTACACCTCTGAACAAGGCTGCGAGGCATAAATCAGCAGTTGCCGCGCTATCAAACTGTTTTCTGGAAGGCAATATGCGAAGACTTCTCCAGTGCTCCCTAATCGCAAGCACATTGTGCTGGCTCGCGACTGTGGGCACCGCGCAAACTACTTCCGACTCGGCTGCCAGCCAACCCAGCCGATGCTCAGTACATTCCTCGGCCCGAGTGGTATTACCTGCCAATATTTCAATGGCTGAAATATTGGCATGGCTCGGCGGCGATTGTCGGTGTACTCGTGATTCCAACCGTTGTGGCTCTCGCCATTGTGGCCCTTCCTTTTCTGGATCGTAGTGTCGAACGGCGTCCGTGGAAGCGACCCATCGCCATGGGAGCCTACACCTTTGTTGTGTTTTCGCTGCTGGGATTGGGCTTTCGCAGTCAGTATTTGGATCGGCACGATCCCACAGTCGCCCAACAATTGGCCAGGCAGAACGCAGAGCAGGACGCATACGCCCGCAAGCCCTTTGAGCCGGAGCTTTCGTCCGCCTCACTGGCTGCGGTAAACGTAACCCTTGCCGACCCTATCGCGGCGAAGGGCAAAACCATTTTTGAAGGCCAGTCTTGCAACGCCTGCCATGGCGATGGCGGCGTGGGTACTGCCGCAGCTCCCTCACTGCTTGGATTAGCCGCGAAACTCTCGCCCGACCAGCTTGCCGATCTTTTCAAACATCCCACCGCTAAAATGAACGCCGGAGGCATGCCTCCCGTCGATCTATCGCCGGACGATACGCGGGCGCTGATCGCCTACGTGGAAAGTCTGAAATAGCAGTTCTCTGCACTTGCTCGGCAGAGTCTGGGGCACCGCGCGAGAGCGGCCCGACGATGTTCACGCGTGTTAAAATAAAGCTTCCCATGGCTATCGTTCCACGCAGGAAGACCGTGACTGCCGTAGTCGGCGGGGTGCGCATCGGCTCCGATGCCCCCGTCGTGGTGCAGTCGATGACCAATACCGACACCGCAGATATCCTCGGCACCGTGCAGCAGTGCGCTGCTCTCGCCCGCGCCGGTTCTGAGTTGGTTCGAGTCACCGTCAACAACGAAGAAGCTGCCGCTGCCGTTCCCCGCATCGTCGATCTACTCGACCGCCAGGGCATCCGCGTGCCCATCATCGGCGACTTCCATTACAACGGGCACGTCCTGCTCACCAAGTATCCCGAGTGCGCCCGCGATCTGGCCAAGTACCGCATCAATCCAGGCAACGCCAGCATTGGCAAGACCGGCGACTCCAACTTCCGCACCATGATCGAAGTCGCGGTCAAATATCAGAAACCGGTCCGCATTGGCGTCAACTGGGGTTCGCTCGATTCCACCCTGCTCACCAAAATGATGGACGAAAACTCCGCGCTTGCCGAGCCGCTCGACGCCCGCGAAGTCACGATGGAAGCGATGGTCGTCAGCGCGCTGAACTCCGCCGGACTTGCGGAAAAATTTGGCCTGCGTCCCGATCAAATTATTCTGAGCGCGAAAGTCAGCGGCGTGCAGGATCTTATCGACGTCTACCGCGCCCTCGCCGCCCGCTGCAACTACCCGTTGCACCTTGGCCTCACCGAAGCCGGCATGGGCGCGAAAGGCGTAGTCGCTTCCGCCGCCGCCATGGGTGTGGTTTTACAGGAAGGCATCGGCGATACCATTCGCGTCTCGCTCACCCCGGCTCCCGGCGGTGACCGCACCGAGGAAGTTCGCGTCGCCCAGCAGATTCTACAATCCATGGGTATTCGCAGCTTCACTCCGCAGGTCACGGCCTGTCCCGGTTGCGGCCGCACCACCAGCACATTTTTCCAGGAGATGGCGCAGGAAATTCAGACCTATTTGCGCGAGCAAATGCCCGCCTGGAAAGGCCGCTACATTGGCGTGGAAGAAATGAAGCTGGCGGTTATGGGATGCGTAGTGAACGGCCCTGGCGAATCCAAGCACGCCAACATCGGCATCTCGCTGCCCGGCACTTTCGAAGAACCGAAAGCCCCGGTCTATATGGATGGACGCTTATTCACAACGCTGAAAGGTGACCGCATCGTCGCCGAGTTCATTGGAATTCTCGACGAATATGTCGACTCCCATTACGCGGCAAGGGGGTCTCAAAAAGAAGAAGTAGCCACCAATAGCTAATGCTTACCCCGCTGCTCAATTAGCCAGCGTTCCCCTGTGTAAAACCTTTTCCGCAGCTACTGTCCCGTAAATAAATAGATTGGAGTCTGGAGTGCCGCGGCGCTATTGGCTTCCGGAGCCTCAAGTATGTCCGTGACTACCGTGTCGGGCGGCAAGGGTGAACCCTCATTATTCGTATTGCCGTCGGTAGTATCGATCACCGCGATTGCCCCTGCGTCACACATGCTCACATATACGCGGCTGCTATCGAGCGCCGCCACCGTCATCAAGCGGAAGCGGGGAACGCTCGGAGTATATGTTGCAGGGTACAAAACAGCGGACGTGCAGGCTGCCACCGGAGGCACGGCATACTGCCCCGTAACAAATGGAGTAAAGCCGAGCAACGTCAAAGTCGGCGCGCTCGGATACTTCACCGTCAAACTCTGCGCGTCAAAAATCGTGACGCCGGCAATTACGCAAGCTCCCGCAACGGTCGTGTCGGGACAGGTTGCCGGAATCTGATAGTTCGCCACATAAAATCTAGTGCCATCGAGAAGGGCGGTCACCGAAACGGGCATGCACCCGGCGGGACAAACCGTCGATCCCGCCGCGAACGAAAAACTCGCCAACTGAACTGGCGTGTCATTGGCGCTGGTATCGGAAAAAACATACACCGTCTGCGTCAACGGATTCGTCACATACAGCCGGTTCAGGTTCGAATCATAAAAGACGTAGTTCGCACCTACACCTACCGGCAGACTGCTCGTAACCGCGTCCGTAGCCACGTCGATCGTCCAAAGCTGTCCATCGCCAGCCGTGACCACATAAATTTTTTGGCTATCGCCGCGAGCCACCATCCATACCGGAGTAATCCCAGCGAAACCTGCAACCAAGCCATTCAGCGTATTCCCCGACAAATCCACGGGGCTCAGAGTGCTGATCGTGTTGTCTCCCTGATTGGCCACATAAAGCTTGAATGCGTTTGGTGTCTCCGCAATCAGCGTCGGATTCAAGCCCACCTGCGCGGTATTGGTCACCACATTCGAAATCGTACTGATCGAATTCACCGAATTCGTGCCATAGTTCGCAACAAACACCGCAGTGGTCTGGGTAGTGTTGACGAAAACCGGCAGCGATCCGGTCGGCAGTCCGATCGTGTTCACAATGCCCAGGCCAATGGGTTGTGTAGATTGAAACACCGGAGTAAACGACGAAACCACATCCAATCCGCCCGCAACCATGCTATTGGCGCTGGCTACGAACACTCGCGAATAGTTTGGGAGAATGGCGCCGTGAGTGGGATTATTTCCTAGGTTCGGCTTGGAAGCGTCGTAAGTGGGAGTCTCCCCAATAATCGAATCTCCGGAAACATCAATCTGCATAGCCCCGCCCGGATAGCTGGCCGTGTTGGTGCTGATGGCAAAGACTTCATGAAAGCTGCTGGGCGCCGGATTCGGCTCTACCGGGCATCCCGGCACTCCGCCCACCGAGCACGGAATCACCACCGGCCGGTACACCTGCCCACAGGCTGACCAAAACACGATTGAAAGTACTATGGCCGCCAGCCCGCCTACGCGTCGGACGATCATCGGCACCCCATTGTGTACCACTGAAAAGACTTACTGATCATAGGTGAGGAGAATTAAACATTCTAACGGCTGGAAGTATTCCGCGCCAGTGCCCCACTGGCGAGCGCGGCAAAAAGACTTACCCTGTTGCTCCCAAGTGCCCTGTGTGTTTAAAGTTTGGATTTACCACTCCCACTTCTGGGATGCGTCCGCGAAGGACACAGTTGGACGCTTACAAAATTCAAAGCGGGCCGAAATGAGGATTTTCGGCGTTGAACCAGAAATTCGACTTGCAGATGATTATCGTCCGCGCCGCGACTTCCCTCCGGCCGCAGCCGCCGGCGCCTCTGAATTGGCCGCCCCCGCGGGTTTTTTCTTCCCCTCCATCTGCGCCAGGCTCTGCTTCAGAGCGGCCATCAAATCCACCACGGGAGCCAACTTTTTCGGCTTCTCCACCGCCGCCACTTCCCCGCCCTCGAGCTTGGTCTCAATCAACTTCTTCAGATTTTCCTGGAACGTATCCTTATACTTTTCTGGATCCCACTCGTCGGCCAGCGCTTCGATCAACTGGTGCGCAACTTTGACCTCCGCGTCTTTCAATTGCACATCGGGCGCCCCAAAGCCTTCCACCTTCTTCACTTCTTCTTCGTAATACATGGTGTGCAGCATCAGTCCGCCCTGCGTCGGCCTCAGAAACACCGTGTATTCGCGGTTGTGCATTGTGATCTTCGCGATCGCCACATACTCGCTCTCTTCCAGAGCCTTCGTCAGCAGCGCATAAGGACGCCGCCCTGCCTCTTCCGGCAACATGTAATACGACGACTCGAAATAAACCGGATCCACCTCGCTCGCCTTCACAAATTCCAGAATCTCCATCGTCTTCGCGGTCTGCGGCTCGATCTTCTTGATCTCTTCTGGCTCGATGACGATGTACTCGTCCTTGCGAAATTCGTACCCCTTCACCATATCAGCGCGATCCACCACCACGCCCTCCGCCTGACAGATGTACTGCTGCTTGAGCCGGGACTTGTCCGTGCGATGCAGCATGTTGAAGGAGATCCCGCTACTGCGCGCGCCCGAGAACAACCGCACAGGCATGGAGATAAGACCGAAAGTTAAATGCCCC
This sequence comes from uncultured Acidobacteriaceae bacterium, assembly GCA_963818235.1. Taxonomy (GTDB): domain Bacteria; phylum Acidobacteriota; class Terriglobia; order Terriglobales; family Acidobacteriaceae; genus Sulfotelmatobacter. The sequence goes on along the minus strand of CAWFRI010000001.1, from coordinate 1,159,967 downwards.
GACCAAACCGAAGCTGCCATAATCCCTCTCGTTCACCAGCAATAAAATAACATCATCGCATTCAACAGCAATCAGCCTAAACTGCCCAGAATTGGGAGTTTAGCGCACAAATGGTTCTTGGATGCACAAATCTCGCGGCACGGGGAACCGAAATGCGAAGCCGGAGGGAATGGGGTCAGATAGGCGGAAGCGCTAGGGGTGGTAGTTAACTGAATGGGTCCCGCCGGGGATCAGTCCACTGACGCTTCCAAATCATGAAGCACACGCAAGGTCGTCTCAAGGTATTGGATATCGGTCGCTCGTGGAAGGCTGTCGGGATTCAAGCGACACGCCTCCCAGCGCTGCCGATATAAAAACTGCACTCGGTCGAGAGTTAGCCCGGACAGCTCTGTGCGAAATTGGTCCAGTTCTTCCTTGGTGATTGCATCCTTTTCGATGACATCGGAGTCGGGTACGCGAGGTTTCCGCTTAGACTTTAGCCCGGAGCGTTTAGCGGGATCAGGAAAACCTTTCGTTTGCACCCAGAGTTTTATCTCTTCAATGGCCCAGTCCTCAGCCCACGGTGATATAAAGACATCCGTGACTAGGAAGCGCAGGTCAATCCGCCTTCGCTTACAATCCGATACCCATGAGTTGCGGGGATTGAGATCAAGCGGCACAGGGTGCGGGAAATTATTCAGGTCAAAATGTCGATTGCCATCCGCCAGCGGGTCATAGACAGTTATCAACGCACGAACCTCGCGCTCTTGGGAATACTGATGCTGCTTAGTAGTGATAAACGCTAAGGCGTTGAAAGTGTTTGCTAGATGATCGGTACCATACTGGACTAAACCCACGTGAGCCTGATCCACCAATCCGTCGAGGGCCGACTTCAGCAGCCCATAGCGTGAGCAGATGGCCACTCCGTCAGGGCCATATTGCTCCCACATGTCGAGCGTTTCTTCACTGTAAAGATGCCAGCAACTGATGTAATAGGACTCGCGATGCTGGGCAAGAGAACCAAGGTGATGATTGAGGGCCACACGATCGCTGATGTCATACGGGTCCAAGCCCAGAACTCGCAGCGCATATTGTTCAGGAGGCAAACCTTCACTCTTATCAGAGAACAAGTCAGAGCGTCGGAAATAGAATTCCTCACTCGCCATTAGATCTCTGAACTTATAGAGAGGCATGAAACGCCAAATCACGGCATCTTCTCTTGGCTCTACCTGGTTGATATAAGGCAGGATGGGCATGTTCTTACCTTCTACTCCGCGTTGCCGCCATTCGCAAGATCGCAATACTTGCAGGGGTAGGTAAAACGCGAGCTCAAAGAATAGGCCCAGCTTTCTTAAGTGCGGCCTCGCACCGTCGCAAGCGGCAACATCAAAGTAAACGGCGCGTCCAGCAGCGGTACCGCGCCATAGCTGGCATACCATCGCGCCACCCATTCATGCTTGGCATCGATCACCAGCACAACGCCGCCCACTTCCGCCGCAGCCAAAGGCAACGTCGACCCGCCGCCAGCAGCAGTTGTCCGCCAAGCCCCCGCCACTTTTCTTGCACCTTCCACGCTTCCTCGGTCATCTCTTCATGCAACGCTCTTGACGAGGGATCCAATGACCGACCTGCGCTACCCCATCGGCAAGTTCCACTACGAAGGCACGCTCAGCGAAGACAGAAAACAGAAATATCTAACCGAGATCGAACAAGCGCCCGCCAACCTGCGCGCCGCCGTCAAAGGGCTTTCCGACCAGCAACTCGATACGCCCTACCGTCCCGAAGGCTGGACCGTCCGCCAAGTCACACACCATGTCCCCGACAGCCATCTCAATGCCTACATCCGGTTCAAGCTCGCCCTCACCGAAGATGCGCCCACCATCAAGCCCTATGCCGAAGACCGTTGGGCGCAGCTCGCCGACACGCAAACCACGCCGGTAGAAATTTCACTTATCCTTCTGGATTCCCTGCACACCCGCTGGGGGCGTTTGCTGCGCTCGCTCAAGCCAGAAGACTGGAAGCGCACCTTCCGCCATCCCGAAATGGGACTTGTGCCACTAGAGAAAAGTCTCGCCCTCTACGCCTGGCACGGACGCCATCACATCGCTCACATCACCGCCCTGCGCGAACGAAACGGCTGGTAGCAAAAACCAGAGTCTCCTCAACTTAAGTCGCTTCCAAAATTGCGAAAGGTAACCCAAGAAATTAAGGCGCTATATGCCTTCGCGTATTGCGTCCAAACAGTTTCCTAAGCTACTATCAACTCGCCCTCCCCAAAGGCCTGCTCTATCCTCGGCCCCTTTTGTTGAACTTTCAAAATCCTGTAGGCCAGATCTTTTAGAGGAGCGGAACCATGCCTTGCAAGAGATTCTCCATCGCATCCGCCAGTTCGATCTCCATATCCATCGCGCTACTCGTCACACTCTCAACATTCGTAGCCTCACCGGCGCGAGCTCAGACTTTCACCGTGCTTCATAACTTTCCCTCCATGACCGGCGATGGACGCCAGCCCTACGGAAGCCTCGTCTTCGACCCTAAGGGCAACATCTACGGCACCACCTACTCCGGTGGCACGGCCGACTCTTCCAACTACGGAACGGTATACGCGTTGAGCCCCAAAGGGGGCGAAGCTCTTCTCCACAGTTTCTTCTTCTCGAATGCGGGCTTGGATGGCGAAAACCCTGCTGCCGGGCTGCTCCGGGATGCCTCCGGAAATCTCTATGGCACGACGCTATTCGCGGGGACAAACAATTACGGAACTGTATTCAAGATCGATAGCGCAGGCACCGAGACCATCCTGCACGACTTTACCGGAGGCGGAATCGATGGTGCTTATCCCGGCTTTGGAAATCTCATCATGGATTCTGCGGGCAGCCTCTACGGCACCACCGAAGAGGGCGGCTCATCCGGCAACGGAACGGTTTACAAAATCGACTCGACGGGCGTCGAAACCGTTCTCTACAGCTTCACGGGAGAAAATGATGGGCAATTCCCTTATGGATCTCTGGTTATGGATTCCGCCGGAAATCTCTATGGCACCACTCTGAACGGCGGCAACAGCCGTACCTGTAGCTCCTGCGGCATCGTTTTCAAACTCACACCACCTACTAGTTCCGGACCATGGCAGGAAACTGTGCTCCACAATTTCGCCGGGGGCACAGGCGCTACAGCAGACGGGCAACATCCTTATGCCGGCCTTGTTCTGAGCTCGACTGGCCACCTTTACGGCACCACTCGCGATGGCGGTTCAGCCGGGTGCGGCACCGTATTCGAGATGGGAACCACGGGCCGCGAAAAAGTACTCTACAACTTCGCAGGCGGGATAAGCGACGGTTGCACTCCGGTCTCGGTCTTGTTGGCCAATGCAGGCAATCTTTACGGTACTACGGTGAATGATGGCGCTTTCGCCGGAGGGATCATATTCGAACTCAGTGAAACCGGCGCAGAAACCATCCTGCACAGCTTTAACCCCTCCACGGACGGCAGCGGTTCAGTCGCAGGTTTGGTGCGCGGTCCGAAAGGAGCTCTATACGGCACAACTTCCGGCGGCGGCGTCAATAATTTCGGAACCGTGTTCGAACTGATTCCGTAGCCGGCGGGAGTCACAGAGATGAATCTTAAGCGGGCGAAGAGTAGGGCTCGGCGTGACAAGCCGGAGCCCTACGTCATTCCAAATTTCCACACCAGATAACTGCAAGCCTCCCGCAGCACCGCGTAGGCGCGCTGCACTACGCTATGCGGACGCGAATCGGGACGCGGCGCCAGATATACCGCCTCAATCCCCTCATGCTGCAACAATCTTTTGATCCGGAACACATGATAAGCGTCGCTCACCGCAACGCAACTGTGCAGTCCGTTGGCGCGCATGATCACCGCTACGCGAACCGCCGATTGCGCCGTATCAGACCCTTGTGTCTCCGCAATCAGGTTTCTCTCAGGAATTCCCCGGCGCTCGAGATAATCGCGCCCCACTCCGCCTTCGCTAAAACTAGGATCGGCCGCGGCGCCGCCGGTGGTAATCACCACCGGTGCAAGGCCCTTCTGAAAAAGATTGTAGGCGTGATCTAAACGGGCGCGCAGCACGGGCGAGGGATGTCCCGCATACTCCGCCGCCCCAAACACAACAATCGCATCCGCCGGATGCACTTCCTGCAACGACCCTTCCCGCACCACGCGTACTGCGGTCACCGCCAGAAACGCCGCCAGCGCGAGCAATGCGGACGCCTCCAGCCGCACCAGCCAGCGGCCCGTCACGCGGCGGACACCTTGATCGTCACTCATCCTTTGGCGAAGAACGTGGAAATCTCTTCCGCCGGAATCGCGCCTTCGCGCATGACCCGCCAGCGCGCAGCTTCATCGGTGAGATCGATAATGGTCGAAGGAATGTCGCGCGGCGAGGTTCCGCCATCCACAATAATGCTGATCCGCCCATGCAACTGTTCATGCACCTGCTCCGCGCTGGTACACTCCGAAGCCCCGCTCAAGTTCGCCGAAGTCGCCGTAATCGGAATTGCCGCCGCCGTCACTACCGCCAGCGGAATCTTGGCATTCGGTACTCGCAGCGCCACGTTACCCGTGTTGGCCGTCACCTTCAGCGGCAGCCGCGACCCTGCCTTCACGATAATGGTCAACGGTCCCGGCCAGTATTTCCGCGCCAGGGCATAAAATTCCTCCGGCAGCGCCTTGGCCAACTCCTCGGCCTGATCCACGCTCTCAATCAACAGCGACAGAGGTTTGTGCCGCGAGCGCGTCTTGATGTCATACACGCGATCCACCGCGCGCAGGTTAAACGGATCGGCCGCCAGCCCGTAAAACGTATCCGTCGGCATGCCCAGCACTTCGCCCGCTCGAATCTGGTCGGCGGCATACTTAATCAGCGAACTCTCTGGGGACTCCCGATCGATCTTTATGATTTCAGCGCGCACAGCCATCTTTCCCGCCTGCTTCTCTTCCAAAATATTTTCCCCGTGAAACTTATCATAATACGGCAAAAGCGATCATCAGAGCGAAACTCGCTTGTGATCGCGAGGGCGTTCCGCCCTTCTTGGTTCTTCCCTTACTCTCGCTTAGGATGCCGGGCCCGATATTATCTCAGAGCGCAACATTGACTAGACCTTCCGCCGCGAGAATACTTTAATCGCATCGCGCCGAGCGGGGAACTCCGCTTGCCACTGGGAATCGCTATTCTCCGCCGTCACCGCGCCGCAGAGGAGAAGCACAAATGGCCACGGCAAACATCAAATATCCCCCAGACGAAATTCTGGAGCCACAAACCTACCGAACGGCCGCAAAGATAGGATTCGGCGTTCTTGCTGCCAAGTACACGCAAAAGCCGGACATTTTCTCGGGAAACTTTTGGTTCGCCGGAAACGCCCTCCATGCCTGCCTTAATTACCTGATTACGGCAAAAGAGAAGGACGCCAACAGCGTTCTGCAAGCCGGCTACGACATTTACACCAGGCTCAAGGGAAAACCTTTTGGTGGAAGGACGACTACGCATGGTGGGGATTGGCATACTCACCGCAAACGGTCTGGTCTCGGAGCGGCCCACAGGCTGTCCCGCGTGTCCGGGATGGTATTGGACGGGCGACCAGGGGCTTTTTATAAACGCACTCTCGGCCACCGATCCGCAAACCGCTGATGACATCGCCGGCCGCGTGCTGACTGAAATGACGGATAGTGACGGAGTCCTGCACGAGTTTCGGACCAACTACCCGATGAATCACATCACGGATTACGCCACGGGAAAGGGCATCTTCATGCGAAACTTGGTGCCCCTCATCCAAGAAAACCCACCATCCAAACTTTATTCTGACGCAGTCGAATTCATCAAAACAAATGCTTCCGCAGTTTGGCGCACGGCTACGGCGAATCAGTTTGCCTTTAACTGGAATCCCAGCGCTCCCAACGGGGAACCTGATATCCCCGATCACAATGAACTCGTTGATTTGATCTTGCAGGCCTCCGGCCAGGATGCACTCACCGCAGCCCTGGCGGTCGCCCCCGACAAACCGATCGATTGAACTTTCAGGTAGAACGAGTGGCCCGGTTTACGACCTGCCGTGCGGCGCCCCATTTCTCACGCACTCTACGAGAAGTGGGGCTTTTCGCCCCCGCGAAGCTCACCAAAATGTGGCAAAGTTCGATATATAGCTGGTTTACGAACTTCCGCCTCGACCCAATCCGGCAACCCCTCTTCCAATGAAGGCATCTGACCGCCGTCCGATTCCGGAGGTTGTATGCGTCGCCTGCTTTGTCTCCTTCTGTTACTCCCTTCCTTTGCTTTTACTCAAAACTCAATCGCTCGTAGAAGCGAGTCTTCTTCTTCCGCAGGCAAGCTGCCTTCGTCAACCGTTCAAGTCCTTTACGTAGTCGATAACTCTGTGCTCACTACCTACAATGTCGACCCGCAGACCTTTCAGCCGACCGCGGTTGGAACCACGACCATGCCAGCGGCGAAGTATGCCGATCTCATACCTTCGCCGAACGGTCAGTTTATCTACTATCTCGCTAACCCCACCTATTCCCCCGGACACCAGAAGTTATACGTGTTCGATACAAACGCCACGGGTGTCCCGGGAAGCACCCCGGTTCAGGCGACGAATGCAAACCAGTTCATGGGCGTGGCGATAAATCCGGCGGGCACCTTCTTTTATTCTGTCGCCGTCGGCCCAGCCGGCCCTCAAACGACGAACTACTCCATCGTGCGTAGTGTCATCAATCCAGCCAATGGCTCGTTAAGCCAGCCGGTGACTGAGACGACCTACGCTCTGGATACCGATCCAAGCGGCGAGGACTGCGGGCTTGAGATCCTGGGATTCAATCCCACCGGAACGACTCTCTACGATGAAATATTTTGCTCCAGTCCACATGCCAGCGGCTCCGAAACTTTCAATCAGCGTTCCGTCAATTTGCAGACCGGCGCGCTCGGGCCGGACGAGCAAGTCTATGCTTTTGGCTTCTACGCGGCCAGTGGCTTCGCCGATGTCCAGTTTGCGAACAACCTCCTGTTTGCCTTCAATTCCTTTTTCAATCAGGGACCGAACACCAACACGGTGCAGATTTACCAGACGCAGCCTATTTCAACCACGCCGTTGGTGAATTGCACAACATCGATGCTAGTCATTTGCGGGGACTTTGGCACCCCCGCTGTCGCGCATCCATCGGGAAAATACGTATTTCTCTCCGACACAAATTACCTCACCGACATCTTGCAGGTTGATCTAACCGCACAACAACTCACTCAGGTCAATACCGTTCCCGAAAACGTGGATAAGTTCAGCCCCGATGGCTCTGTCATCTACGGTGACAATCCTGACAACGCGGAGATTCGGATTGCCGGCTTCAACGCGGCGAATGGTGAAGTGAAGCTGGGTGGCTCGGTACTGCTTCCGCATGTAATCGACGATTACTGGACCGTAGCCGAGCGGTATTAACGAAAGGTTTTAGATACAGGGGCGCGCTGGCCCACTATTATTCAGTCGGCATTGATCGAGACGGCACCTTCAGTCTCGGTTCGCAGTTGCGCCTTGAGTTAGGATGGTTTGCCTTGACCACAAGATATCGTCCGTGATAATTTTCAGCCTCCTCCCCGACCGAGATCATCTCTCACATCTGCCAGTGAGAAGCGGCTCCTTCCGAATGAACCGCGCGAACCAATCTAACTGTCGCTTCGCGACAAAAAGGGAATAGAGAGGAACTCGTATGAACAAACCACAAGCGCGTTGGCTATCCAAGCTGAACCTGGTCTGCGTTATTTTCGCCGTCTGCATGATGGCGGTTGCCGCTCCCGCACAAACTTTCACCACACTAATCGACTTCAACGGAAGCAATGGTGCGAATCCGCAAGCGTCGCTGATTCAGGGCACGGATGGAAACTTCTATGGGACGGCCGCCCAAGGCGGAGCGAACGGCCACGGCACCGTCTTCCAACTCACTCCGGGTGGCACTCTGACCACGCTGTATAGTTTTTGCTCGTTGGCGAGTTGCGCTGACGGCAACGCGCCGGAAGCTGGCTTGGTGCAAGGCACCGATGGAAACTTCTACGGCACAACCCAAATCGGCGGCACATATAACTACGGAACGATTTTCAAAATCACCTCCACCGGAACGCTGACCACGTTGCACAGCTTCCACTTTGCCGACGGAGCCTATCCACAAGCGACACTGATCCAGGCCCCCAGCGGCACATTCTATGGGACGGCGCGCCAGGGTGGCTTGGTGGGCGGCGATGGCGCGGTATTCAAAATCACGCCTGCCGGCGTATTCACTGCGCTACATAGCTTCAGCGGTACCGACGGAACTTACCCATCCGCGGGCTTGGCTCGAGCGGCGGACGGTAATTTTTACGGAACCACGGAAATTGGGGGCTCCGGTTCTTATTGTTCCGGATGCGGCACGGTATTCAAGATGACTCCGACGGGCACGTTGACGACGCTTCACAATTTTGACGGGACCGACGGCATCAACCCGCTGGGCACTCTGGTTGAAACCAGCAGCGGATTCTACGGAATCACCAATGAAGGCGGCAATTTAAGTTGCAACAGCCCGTACGGCTGCGGCACGGTTTTCAAAATCACGCCTTCGGGTGCGCTGACGACTTTGCATCGCTTCCATTTGACTGACGGAAATGCTCCCACCAGCGGCTTGACTCTGGGCAGCGACGGTAACTTCTATGGCACGACCCAGTTTGGTGCCGCCGGTGTCTACGGGACGGTGTTCGAAATCACTTCCGCAGGCGTGCTGACCACGCTGCACAGTTTCGATAACACCGATGGCTCGAATCCGATCGGTGGGCTGCTCCAGGCTTCTGACGGTACGTTCTACGGGACAACCGTGGTGGGCGGCAGCAGCAATGATGGCACCATCTTCAGTCTGTCGCTGGCGCCTGCTCATTGACGCGGCGAAAGTTTGCGGGGATGGGGATGCCACCTTTTACCGTGGGCAAAAAAGGCTGCCCCATCCTTTCGCGTTTTTTGCGAAAGGGTGGGCACCACGGGCCCCGTGCACAACCGGTTTGCCGCATTTCCAAACCGCAGCCGAACGGTCTCGATCAACTACACAACGAGGATCGATTTGTACTCCTGTCATTCCGACGCGCGAGCGCAGCGAGACAGGATGAACCTGCTTTTCTTACCGCTAAAACCGGGGGTTAATGCCAGGGTAAAACCAAACCGGGAAACCAATCCAAACCAGCTACTAACTCAGCTATTACTCTCGCGATAACTGACGAATCCCTTAACTAACTCCAACCTTGTAACCAAGAAGTCAGCCCTTATCTGTATATTCTCCTTGACTCGCCCCCCCCACCATTTAGCTTTGCGTCTCCTTCCCCCAAACCCTGCTCGCAAGGAGATACGCATGTCAACCACTCGCAACGCCGGACCCGACTGCCCGATCAGCCTCAGGCCCAAAACCACAACCGCAACCAAAGTATTGATCGTTTCTGCGCTCGCTGTAATTGCGTGCTGTCTGTTCTCGATTTCAGCCTCCGCCCAAACCCCGCTGCCTCTCGGTACGCTCAACACGGTCGGAACGCCCAGTTCGTGCAGCAGTGGGAGCGGCTTTTACTACTACGTCTACCCGAATACGGGCATTGCCATCAATATGAGCTGCCAGGCGGCAACCGTAACGGGCTGCACGGTTAATACGAAGGCTTGGAGCGTGACAATCGGCTACCTGAACCCAGTAGGAGTGGTCCCGGGAGTGACCGTCGCGAACGGGCTCATAGTTCTTCACGGCGGCGACGGCGGCATCGCGCCGGAGAGCTTCGCCCTCACAGACGCATACTTCAGGGCCGGATATGAGGTCGCCCAGGTGGTCTGGGCTGACGACTGGGAGATGGTCTACGATCCCTTTCCGTCACCACCTCCGCCTGTGTACGGGAACATTCAATCCGCTGCCTGTCGTCCCGCGACCGTCTTTAACTGGGTCTATACAAGCCTCTTTCTGCAGAATGTCTTTAACTACAACAATCACGCAGGCATGTGCGCACTCGGCGACAGCGCGGGGGCAGCGGCGGTCGCCTATTCCTTGGCCTACTATAACGCAGGCAGCTACCTGGACAATGTGGAGCTGTTGTCCGGCCCGGTTCTCAGCGATATCTCGCAGGGCTGCCAGGTGCCCGCTGGCGGCTCCGTCAACGTCTGCGGAGGCGGCGTGCAAAACTGCGGTACACCCCAAAACCCATACCAGTGTGGCTGCCAACTCGGCACGGGAGGCTCAACCTGGACCCTGGAACCCACCTATCTATCGGGCGCCAACACGGCGGTTGGTAAGTGGACAAACGACAGTACCTGCAACAACACCTACCCAACATGGACCTCGGGACCATCCGAGGCCAGATGGCTGGCCCAGAGCGTTGTCGATCAGGCTCCCGGCGGGTCGAACGGCGCAGTACCCTCGTATAGTTACCCGAACACGAGAATGTCCGCATGGCTGTGCCGCAGCGTACAAAACCCTAACAACTACAATTGCACGGCCAACGGCAACAACAATCCAAACGCCTGCCCGAATAACTCGAGCCCCCAAGGGCAGATCTATTACGCGAACTTCGGGCCGAACAACCTTCCAGGGGGCAGCAATAATACTTACGCTGTCTACGCAGTTGACAGTTGCGGCAACGCTGAGGGCGTTGGAGCAGGGGTCGTCCCAGGGTACCAGCCCCAGCTCTTCAGCAATCCCGGCGCCCCCGGCATCACAGCAATCACTGACGACATGGTCGGGTACGCGCCCTACCAAATCCCTGCGGGATGTGTAGCAAGGCACTGACGGTTGCGCTCCGGGAGCACGGCCACTTCAAAGCGCGCGGCGGCCGCCGGTCCACGGCCGCCGCCGCTCCAGGGCTATCCACTTCCCCCGAAACGGTCACAGCTCCACCGCCGTCGAACGCGGGGGACCTGGAGGGGCAGGGTTAGAGAATCTGCAGGTTGGCGCCGGCCGGTGAGGTTTCGAACCGGCGAAACTCAGATTTCGCTTAATTAGAGGAGCCCAAAAGCTCGATGTACTGCGGCTTAGACGAAGCGCTGTCAATCAGCGTGAGCAGTCCCGTGTAATTTCCTGAGCCCTTCGGCTTGAAGAGCACGCTAATATCGCAGCTCGCCCCCGCGCGAACCGAGCTACCGCACGTGTCGCGAACCTCGAAGGCCCCCGACGCTTTAATCGAACTGATCGCGAGAGCTTTCGTCCCATCGTTAATAAGCTTCAGGGTTTGCTGCCCCGGCCCGCCAAAACTAAGCGGCGTGGTTGGAGAAAAACTAGCCACCCCTGTATTAAGCATGGATATCGTGCCGGCCTCCCCGTTCGCCAGCGCGATATCCGGAAGGCCATCTCCGTTTAGATCGCCGACGGCGGGCAGCCCGGTATCCGATCCGGCGGAAAAGAATTGCGCCGACCGGAGAGTGCCATCGCCGTTGCCCCAAAATACGTCAACCCCCCCGAAGCCGTGGCTGGCACTTGGCACGATGACATCAAGCTTGCCATTGCCGTTGAGATCGCTGACAAACACCTCGCCGTTTCCTAGGCCCGTGGTGCCGTAGTAAACCGGCGGCTGAAAGCTCCCGTCGCCATTGCCCAACAGCACGGCAACCCCGTCCAAATCGTCACCGAGAACAGCATCGAGGTTCCCGTCGCCGTTCATGTCTCCCGCCGCGACTGAGGCGGTTATATATTCGACTGGGGTGTTGATAGAATTCTGCAGCGTCCCGTCGCCGTTCCCTAACAGAACCGCAACGTAGTAATTGCTTCCCAATCGGCCCGAAGTCACTACGTCGAGTTGGTGATCATTGTTGAAGTCGCCGACGGCCAGCCACTGGGCTCCGTAGAACGAAGGGTTGTCGCTAGGAGCCCCAAACGTTCCATTCCCGTTTCCCAGGAGGATGCTAACGTTCGGGCCGTCAATGATCGCGATGTCCAGCTTGCCGTCGTTGTTGAAGTCCCCGGCCGTCACGAAGTACGAGCCGTCCGTGGTGTTGGAGCTGATCGGTTTCTTGAAAGTCCCATCCCCGTTTCCCAGATAGACATCCACGGTGCTGGGATTGAGGTTCGCAAGCACGATGTCCAGGTTTCCATCATTATTAAAGTCGCCGACAGCCAGGGAGTAGGCAAGTTGCGTCTTGTAGAAAACCGGCTTCTGAAAGGTCCCGTCGCCTTTGCCAAGCGAAACCGTGAGGCCGTTGTCATCAATAACGACAACATCGGCGAAGCCGTCGTTGTTGAAGTCGCCCGATGCGATTGCAAACGCCCCCTGTGGGAGCTTCGTCGTCGCCCGCGTCTCAAACTGCGCGCGTGCGGGGAGCGCAACCCCCGCAAGGCAGAAAACCAAGGCGGTGGCGCAGATCAAGCGCTTCAATGAGAAAGAGAACAATCGACCAGCCATAGCAAACCTCACATCCAATTTATTCCGCAGGGGGGAACCAACTAGCCGCAAAGCTTACCACGATTCCCGCACCCCTCCAAGCAGCCTTTCTTCTCTGTTCTTTCCTCCAGCGCCATATCTCCTCGTAAGATAATCCACAGCCCCTCTGTGACATCCAACCTTGCCCTCCGCCAAAAATCACTTCATCCTTGTCGAAGCACTGACGGTAAGTGACCGAGCGCGGAAGGAAAATGCAGTAGCCTGAAAAGCATACCTAACTCCTGTATTTCACGTAATTTGCCTCTAACTCTTTTAGAAGATGTAATTTGCGGACAATTTTTTCCAAACCCCGCGCCCAGCAAGACTTTCAGAAAACAGAGGGGGGGGGGGTATACCCCAAATAAACCAGAATCGCGACGAGCGGGCTATGTCCACGAGGAGACCAGCAGGAATTATTACGAGCGGAAATCCACAAGCAGCCATAACACGCCTGAGGCGAACAAGTCTGAAGCGGACGTTTGATGTGAGCGCCGCCTATAATCAAGAGGAATGGAACAACCCCGCTCCGCCGCTCACCCGCGCCTCCGCCGCATCGAAGGCCGCCACAATCCGCTGGTCAAGCAACTCCGCCAGGCCTTTGCCCACTCCGAACTCACCGATACCGGAGACTGCGCCATCGAAGGCCTCCGCATCCTCGAAGAAGCCATCCGCAGCGGCCTCCGTTTCAGTTCGGTATTCTTTCGCGAATCCGCGCAAGCCGCCGCCGACCGCCTGCTCCCGCAGATCGGCGCCCAGGTTGAAACTCTTCTGCTTCCCGACAAATTATTCGACAGCCTCGTCCCCAGCGAGTCCCCGCAGGGCGTGGCCGCGCTCGTCCGCCTCAAGCAGTTCTCCCTCGATGACATCCTCGAGCGCATGCAACTCGGCCCCATCGTCGTCCTCGCAGGACTACAAGATCCTGGCAACCTCGGCACCATCCTCCGCTCCGCCGAAGCCTTCGGCAGCGCAGGTGTCATCCTCGGCGAAGGAACCGTCAGCCCGTTCAACTCGAAAGTTGTCCGCGCCTCAGCCGGATCGGTGTTCCGCCTGCCGATCATTCACAATCAAGCAAAGTCAGCGGCGGCAAAGCTTGAAGAAGTTTGCGAAAAGCTGCGAGCACAAAGCGTTCGTCTGATCGCAACCTCCTCCCATAAAGGCTCGCCGCTTGATCAAGCAGATTTGAAAAATCCAGCCGCAATCTTCTTCGGCAACGAAGGCTCCGGCCTGCCCCGCGACCTGATGGCCAAGATGGACGAATCCATCGCCATCCCCCACGCCGCGCAAGTAGAATCCTTAAACGCCGGCGTAGCCGCAAGCATCGTATTGTACGAAGCCGCAAGGCAGAGAAAGTGAACTATGTTCACCACAGAATCACAGAGACACAGAGAAAATCGAGAGCAAGAATATTTTATTTTCCTCTGTGTCTCCGTGCCTCCGTGGTAAGTGATTTAAATGGGACTCTTCGACATCCCGAAGCCCGCGACCACCACAGACCGCACCCGTCCCCTCGCCGATCGCATGCGCCCCCGCACGCTCGACGAATACGCCGGACAGGAACATCTCATCGGTCCGGGCAAGCCCCTCCGCACCCAGATCGAGCGCGACGATACCGGCTCCCTCATTTTCTGGGGACCACCCGGCACCGGCAAAACTACGCTCGCGAAAATCATCGCCAACATGACCAAAGCGGAGTTCATCGAATTCTCCGCCGTCCTCGCTGGAATCAAAGAAATCAAACAGGTCATGGCCGACGCCGAGCGCGCCCGCCAGTACGGCACCCGCACTATCGTCTTCATCGACGAGATTCATCGTTTCAACAAAGCCCAGCAGGACGCGTTCCTCCCTCACGTGGAAAAAGGCAATATTCGCCTGATCGGCGCGACCACGGAGAATCCGTCTTTCGAAATTAATGGCGCTCTTCTCTCCCGCACCCGTGTCTACGTCCTCCAACCGCTCACCGAAGATCAAATCGTGCAACTTCTCAAGCGCGCCCTGAGCGACGAAGAGCGCGGTCTCGGCACAATGCACTTGCAAGCCCCCGACGATGTCCTCAAAAAAATTGCCAGCTACACCAGCGGCGACGCGCGCAGCGCCTATAACGTCCTCGAAGTTGCCGCCGGACTCGCGCAGCAATCCGGCGCTCAACCGCCGGAGATCACCGACGATATCATCCGCGACGCCCTGCAAAAACGTACGCTGCTCTATGACAAAGCTGGCGAAGAACACTACAACCTGATCTCCGCTCTGCACAAATCCGTTCGCAACAGCGACCCCGACGCCGCCCTGTACTGGCTCGGGCGCATGGTCGAAGCCGGAGAAGATCCGCTCTACATCGCCCGCCGCGTCGTGCGCATGGCCGTGGAAGATATCGGCCTTGCCGATCCCAATGCCCTTTCCCTCTGCATGGCCGCCCGCGACGCCGTCGATTTTATCGGCATGCCCGAAGGCAATCTTGCGCTCGCGCAAGCCGTCGTCTATCTTTCCGTCGCACCGAAGTCAAACGCCCTCTACACCGCCTACGGCGATGTGCAGCACGATATCGAACAGACCGCCGCCGAACCTGTCCCGCTGCACCTGCGCAACGCACCCACTAAGCTGATGAAGAATTTGAACTACGGGAAGGACTATCAATATGCCCACGATGTCGAAGGCAAAGTCGCCAATATGCAATGCTTGCCGAATAACCTAAAGGACCGCGTTTACTACCGCCCAACGAACGAAGGGATCGAGAAACGCATTCACGACCGGATGGAAGAGATCAAGAAATTACGCTCAAAGGGGCGGGATTGAAAGTGGCGCGCGCGGCGCGCCATACTGCGTTCGCGGCAGTGTGAACGCGATAATCAGGCTGGCAAGGGTGAGGATGGCAATAATAAAAATGCTGCCCTCAGGCCCGGTGGTTCCCCCGCTTAGAACGGGTTTGCCAACGGGATGCGTTGCGAGGAGATGATGTTGCACCATAGTCCCGCTGTCGGCCACGCCATAGAGAAACGATTGACCCCAATCCCACGAAGTATGAAACCCGATTGCCCACCACAGCGAACCCGTACGCCACAGGCTGAAGCAGAAAACCATGGCGGCCAGGCCGGCGGAAAGCAATCCGATCGGGGATTCTCCCGGGTTCTTGCCGTGTCCGAGGCCGAACAGCACGGAGAAGATGATGGCTGAGGTCCAGAAGCCCAAGGCCACACTGTACTGTGTTTTGAAAACCCAACGGTAAATACCAGCGAGACCGCGCGTGAGAGTGTACTGGAGATAGCCGCGAGTAAGGTACTCCTCAAGCAGTCCAACGAGGAGGAAGCCGAGCAGCCAGATCACTCCGTAACGAAAAATGTCTGGGCCAAAGAGTAAGCGGCGATCGATGACCAGGAGCCCAGTCTTCCACAGTGCTGCGATCAAGAGCGATAAACAGACTATCCCCCACGCGAGGCCGGTAAAGAAGTACCTTAGCCTGCGAGTGCCCCCAAAGCCGTATACGAAAGTAGGCCGCCGCTCGATCTTTGACATGATCCAAGTGACGAAAACAGTAATGAGAAATGGAATCGACTCGGCGATGAACAAGAAAGTTGCCGAACCTTCTTCGCCCTGCTTCGGAGGTTTTATGGCAGACGGAAAGAATTTGTGGCCGAAGAAGTTTACG
Organism: uncultured Acidobacteriaceae bacterium; assembly: GCA_963818235.1. Classification (GTDB taxonomy): domain Bacteria; phylum Acidobacteriota; class Terriglobia; order Terriglobales; family Acidobacteriaceae; genus Sulfotelmatobacter. The sequence continues at coordinate 1,143,954 of CAWFRI010000001.1, read as the reverse complement.
CAAAAGACGATCACGGCAAAAATTGCGACAAAAATGAGCAAGCTCCAGCCGGCGCGCAGACCGTCTTTGCCGATAAAAACCTTGCGTAGCGTTAATGGCTGTGGAGCCGGCGCCGATTCGACAGTCGGCGTCGCGTCATGGTCCAAAGCGGTCTCCCGTTTACAAAAATCGGTTTAGCTTGGTAGTAATACGCGGACTAAGACGATCTTGTTCCCTTGCCAGGGAAATCAAGTCAATCCTTCATCGCGCCCGCGCCTGATGTTCCTTCAGAATGCAGCTATCCATCACTACAAATATTCCCGCCGCGCGCGCTTTTTCCGCCGCCTTTTCATGAACCACATCTTCTTGCATCCAGATCGCCGGCACTTTCAACTGTATCGCCTGATCCACAACTTCCTCCACAAACCCCGGCCGCCGAAAGATATTCACGATGTCGATCTTCTCCGGCACATCGAGCAGCGAACCGTAAGCCTTTTCGCCTAACGACTTCTTGATCTGCGGATTCACCGGAATAATTCGGTATCCCTGGCTCTGCATATAAGCCGAAACCCCATGGCTCACCCGCATAGGGTCATCGGAAAGCCCGACCACGGCAATGGTTTTTGCTCGCTTCAGCAACGCCGTCACAGAGTCGGATTGTGCAATCGACGCCATTCTAGTTTGTCATCCTGAGCCAGCGCTTTTTGCGCAGCGAACGATCTGGGCCAGCCGCGGTGTGTCGCGCCTTTTGCGACACAATAATAGCGCGTTCGGCTCGCTTCCTTATTTCTTGTTCGCCGCATCCATCTTCTGCTTGTACATTTTCAGCGCCATCTTGCGCACTGTCTCCGAAACTTCTTTGTTGGCGGAAATATTTTTCAAGTCCACCGCAATCAGGTGTTTAATTAGTCCCATCCCAAGATCCAGCGGAGTCCGGGGATTCGCCACCAGATTCCGCACCACGATGTAATTCTTCATGAAGCGCCGCTTCAGCGGAATTTGCCGCAGCACTGCTTCCAGCACATTTTTTTGCAGCGCAAACTTTTCCACTTCTCCGTCAGAGAGCTTCGGCGCATCGAGCACCGCAAGGGCCACTACTTTGGTCCCATCGCGAATCAGAATCGAACGCTCTTCTTTGTTCCCCTTCAGCGCGAGCTGGATGCGCCCCTTCACGTCGAGGCCATTGATTTTCTGCATCGTATTCTCACGCTTTGGCGCCACTTTAACCTGTGGCATCGCGCGACCGGCGGCCTTTGCCGCTGCAGCCACGCCCGGCTTCGCTGCGGCCCCAGACGCCGCGCCTGTGGGAACCGCCGAGGGCTCCGCGACCGGAGAGTCCTGCACCGCCGACACCGGGAAATAATCCGCACCCAGCAACTCCATGATTCCGCCGATCGGCTGAAAAGGTTTTCCTTCCTCTGCAACAATTTCCGTCGCGTGTTCCGCCAGATACGCGGAAATCGCCTCTTCCGGAACGTCCTCATCCTCAGCAACTGCAATCTTGACCGCATCAGTCTTAACTACGTCCACGGGTCTTTCAGAGTCCGTTGCGCTCGCCTCAACTTCCGCGGGAGGCACGACCGGCGCAGTCCCGCTCAGCAAATTCGCCACAACGCCCGCATCATTCGCCTTCAGGTACGGATTCGATCTCAAACATTCCAGAATTCCCTTTGCTTTCAGCACTCGCTCGCTCTTCAACATCAGCGCAATATTTTCCGCTGACGCGGAAATCGCCAGCTTGGCCAATTCGCCGTCCGGAACGGAAGCATTCTCCAATAATGCCGGCAGCAACTTCGGCCGCAAATTGTCCGGCGCAACCAGATATTCAAGCACTTCCCGCGCCGTCTTTGGATCTGAAGCCGCCGCCAGCGATGCCTTTTCATCCCAGCCCGCAAGCGTCATCCGCGCCAGATCGCCGAACACTTTGTTGTGTTTGGCCAGATAAACGAGAATTTCAAGGTTCTCGTCCGCCGGAACCGACAGCGCTCCCCGCGCCGCAAACTGCATCATGTTCGACGGCAGCTTCGACGCTCGAATTTGATCGATCATGCGCGCCATCACTTCACCTCTCGCAGCAACTCATCAGTCTTCCCATCGGTCATCTCTTTGAGTTCCCGCACCGCCAACTCCAACTCGCGAATCAGGCGGTTCGGTTTGCCACGCTTGAATTCCTGCGCCAACGCCCGATAGTACCAAAGCGTTCCTTCGCGGCCGCCGTTGAACCGTGCCCAAATCAACTCCCCAACTTCCCGGTAATCGGAAATTATCGAACGCACATTATTAAGCTTGTCAGCAGTGGAAACAAATCTCGTCTCCGCATTCGCATTCTTCAGATGCCGAAGATAATTTTCTTTTCGCTCCTGCCACGGCGGCTTCGGATCACCATACGAGTCCGTACATCCCTCCACAATCTTGGCCACCCGTGTTCCGAACCGCCGCTTCACTTCTTTCAACATTGGCGCTCCGCCGCAATCTTCCACTACGTCGTGCAGCAAGGCCGCAATCGCCATATCCTCGTCGCCGCCATATTCAAGCACCAGCGAAGCCACTCCCATCAAGTGCGCAATATAAGGCGTCGTCGACGCCTTCCGCACCTGGCCCTTATGTTTTTCCGCCGCAAGTAGAAACGCCTTCAGAAACCTTGGACCAAGCTTGATTGCATTGCCTTTCTTTCCGCCCACCCTTATTTCTCCTGCCTTTCACCGCGGCGCGCCAGCAAATACGCCCGTATGAATGGCTGCAAATCGCCATCCAGCACCCGATCTACATCACCCACTTCCGTCTTCGTTCGGTGATCTTTAATCATGCGGTACGGTTGCAGCACATAGGATCGAATCTGCGATCCGAAATCGTTGTCGAGCTTCGAATCCTCAATCTTCTTCGTGGCCGCACGTTTCTTCTCCATCTCGTATTCGTAAAGCTTCGACCGCAACATGCTCATCGCGCGTTCGCGATTCTTATGCTGCGAGCGTTCATTCTGGCAATTCGCCACCAGTCCCGTCGCTATGTGGGTAATCCGTACCGCTGAGTCTGTCGTATTGACGTGCTGCCCGCCCTTGCCGCTCGAACGGTAAGTATCGGTGCGAATGTCCTCCGGCTTGATCACGATGTCGATGCTGTCATCGATTTCCGGCGAGACGAAAACGCTGGCAAACGAAGTATGCCGCCGCTTCGCCTGATCGAATGGAGAAATCCGCACCAGCCGGTGAACACCGATTTCGCTGGTCAGCAACCCGAACGCATAGTCACCATTCACCGCGAACGTCGCCGATTTCAACCCTGCCTCTTCGCCCGGCTGATAATCGTAGAGAACCGTCTCGAATCCCTGCCGCTCGGCCCAGCGCAAATACATGCGCAGGAGCATGTCGGCCCAGTCCTGTGATTCCGTTCCGCCCGCTCCCGGATGAATCGTCACAATCGCATTCAGCGCGTCGTTAGGCCGGGAGAGCAGCGTCTCCGTCTCCAACTTATCCACCAGATCGCGCAGCGAATCGATCTCGCGCCGCAACTCGGCATCGACTTTCTCGCCTTCTTTCGCCAAATCGAAATAGGCGGCAATGTCGTCGCCGCGCCGCGCCAGGTCCGCGTCTGTGGCGAGCAGGTGCTCAAGCCGCTTTTTCTCGCGCATCACCTGCTGCGAGCGTTGCGGATTCGACCACAAATTCGGGTCGGCGGACTGTTTCTCAATTTCGCTTAATTGCGGACGGAGTTTGTCCGCGTCAAAGATACTCCCGGAGCTCGCGCACCTTCTTGTTCAACAATGCGTACTCCTGCTCGAATTCTTGATTCATGAGGATGTTTCCGCTTTCTCGACCACTTTCTCTTGAGGCGCGAAGCGCGTGAGCAGCGCCCCTGCTGAAATTATCGCACACAGAAACGCGAACCAGTCTCCGTGCCGGGTATAGAACGTGGTTACGGAAGTGAGTGCATACGGCGCGTCCAGCGTGCCGCGCGTCTTGCGCGGAATCCGCGCCACCGTTCTCCCGGAGGGATCGATCGAGGCCGTGACTCCCGTATCCGTCGCACTCAAAATCCATCGGTCATTCTCGATCGCCCGCATGCGCGTCTGATTCAAATGCTGCGCGTAAGCTCCGCTATCTCCATACCAACCGTCATTGGAAATATTCACAAAGACCTGCGCGCCGTTATTTGCAAACTGCCGGACTTCGTCGGGAAACACAGACTCGTAGCAAATGAAAACTCCCAGTCGCTCATTTCCGGCGTCCAGCGGTGCCCGGGAACTGCCCGACTTGAACTCGCCGACTTCTTTCGTCAGCCCACCGGCAAACGAAAACAACCATGGGAACGGCAAATACTCTCCGAACGGCACCAGATGCACTTTGTCGTAGCGCGCAGCCCATTCACCGGAAGGACTCACCAGCGCCGCTGAATTGAATACCTGCGAGGTCGCCCCACTCTGATTCGCGCTCGTACTCCCAATTGCACCAGTCACCACCCAACTCTGCGATGCGCGCGCCATTTCACTCACAGGGCCCCTGAACAGCGGATCGTTGGCAAAAAAAGGCGCGGGAGATTCTGGCCACACGATTAAATCCGGTTTGATCGAAGCATTCCCGTTTGTGCTGGAGGAAGATAGCGATAAGGTCGGCTTCAGAGTGGCTTTGACACTCAACTCCGTCAGTTCCCGCAGCATCCGCTCGAAAGTATCCCGCGTCCAGTTCTCATCCACCGGAATATTTTCCTGCACCAGCAGCGCCGCACGATCCCCCACAGTCGCCGGAGCGTCCACCAGCCTACCCGCCTGCAACACCGCTGCCGCTGCCACTGACGCCAGCAACAACGCATTCCTTTTTTTTCTTGGGACCAGAAACGCGGCGGCCACCGCGACATTCACCAGCATGATCTCAAACGAAATTCCGTACACCCCGGTGAAGGTGCTGATCCGGCTCAGAGAAATGTTATCGACTTGCGCCGTCCCGAGAAGATCCCACGGAAATCCTGTGACGCGCGTCCTCGCCAACTCCACCGCAACCCAAAGAAACGGTATCGAGATCAGCGCGCGGCGGTTGTCGCGTCCCGGCCCCGCCGCCAATCCGACCAGCAGCCCGAACAGCCCGTGATAAAGCCCTAGATAAAGACAGAAGAGAAACAGCGCAAGCGCCGCCCAAGGCGCGCTCAATCCACCATGCTCATGCATGGTGTCGTAAATCCAATAGCACGTGCCCGCAAACCAGAGAATGCCGGAAGCATAACCCAGCAGAAACGCCTGCCCCGGCGTAGCCGCCTGAAGATGAACTTGGCCATTAATCTCGAGCGCTCCCGCCGGGCGCGCGCGCAACAAAGCCACAATTAGCGGAGCAAATGCCACCCACGACAGAACATACATCCCAGGCAGAGGAAAAATCAGGACCTGCAGAAGCGTAGACAGACCGGCCAACAACCACGCGCTGTAATGAATTTGCCTCACCCGCAAGAATAACAAATCGTGTCAGTCAGTTCGCGACCTCTCGATTGTCGACGTTAAATGTAATGATGTGTGGGTGTTGAAAAAGTCCGTGATAGGAATGTCTTTTCTGCCGCGATGGTTGCGATGGCCGAGTTCTTTGTTCCCACTTCAACTAAGAGGCGACTTCCACAGTGGGTGTCGGTTGGCTGAGGAACCGTACTAGTCGCTTGATGTTCTGAGCTACCGCTGCCAGGAAGAACTGCTCGCGCACGAACCTGAGTCTCCGCAGACGCAATCGCCGCAATCCAATCTGGTTCTTCAGTTCCGCGAACAAGGCTTCTACTTTCTTTCTCTGCCGTTGTGCCTTGGCGAACTCTTCCGTGTTGACCAGGTCTCGGGCGCGTTGTCGGGCTGGTTCATGCTGGTGGATCACCAGGCATCGGAAAGCCGCGCTCGTGCATTGCGGTCGGAGCGCGCACGGACCACACTTTTTGCGTGTCCCGATGTAGGTCCAGGAGTGATTGCGCTGACTTTGGCCGCCGTAGTTGAGAGGCTCACCGGCAGGGCAGATATAGCGATCGTATTCTGGTTCGTAGGTGAAACGCCCGGGGCCAAAGAATGGGCTCCTCTTGCGGTGGATACTGTCACGGGTCCGCATGTAGGGAGTGATGCTCCGATCGGCGAGCCATTGCAAGAACTCGCCGTTCCCGTAGGTCGTATCGGCTGCGACCGATTCCGGCTCTCGTCCTTGGCATTGCGTGAAACGGGTGAGCATGTCCTGCGCGGCAACGGTTTCCTGACTCATCCGTGCGGCCGTCGCTTGCACTCCCACGATCACACAACTGTGATTGTCCACCAGATAGTTGTCGTAGTATCCCAGACGCGCCGGTGTGCCACCCTTCGTGGCATAGGTAGAATCGGGATCGGTGGTTGAAACCTGGTCCTGCGTATGCACCGGCTCCTCCACCGGATTCTGCTCTTCTACTTCCCGCAGATATTGCCGCACGGTGCGATGAACTTGGGCCGCTTCCGCTAATTGCTCGCGTGGAATCCGGCTCTCTTTCGCCGCATTCGCTTCTACGAAACTGCCATCGACCGACAGATGCTTGCCCTGCACCAATCCCACTTCCACACATTGCTTCACGATCCGTTCGAAACAACTGCTCGAACAGTTTCGATTCCTGAAACCGCCCGTGCCGGTTCTTGGAGAACGTAGAGTGATGCGGAATCTCCTGATCGAAACCGAGACCGGTGAACCAGCGCCACGCCAGATGCATGCGCAGTTCCTCCACCAGTTTGCGCTCGCTGGTGATGCCGTACAAATAACCAATGAGCAAAATGCGAAGCAGCAACTCGGGATCAATCGACGGTCGGCCAGTGTCGCTGTAACTGTTTTTTAGCTTCTCGCGCACGAAGGCAAGACTGATGTGCTTATCGATGAGCCGCAGCAGGTGCGTCTCGGGAACCTGATCTTCCAGGCGGAAGTAGTAGAACAGCGCTTCGGAGCGGTCGTGTTGCCCCATCATGATCAGCAGGCCTCCGGTGATGAGAATCCAACAGAGCATGGGTCAGATCACTTTCTTCTAACACGCTTCTGCCAAATCTCATCCGCTAATCGATGTGACTTTTTCAACACCCACATGTGATTACATTCATGTCATTCCGAACCGAGCTGAAAGCCCGGTGAGGAACCTGCTGTCCTATCCGCCACCACAAACCCACGCGCGAACTCCACAATCTCACTCGTCAAATACGGCGGCGGCGAAATCGCAAAAACGGGCCGGCCCGCGACCGCCTTCAGCGAAACTCCAGACCACCCTACTCCCGCACGCTCATGCAGAATCACTGCTCCGGCCCTGTCCATAAATTCCTGCGCCGATTTCTTAAAGTCCTCCGTCCCTGGATCCAGCACCGTCATATACAAATCTGGCCGGATAAATTTCAACACGCTGTTCGATTCCATAATCACGTTCTGTGCAGACTCAATCTTCTTGCGCAGAGCCGGCATCGCCTCCGCCAGCCTTCCCTGCTTCGTCCGCACCCAGAGCACCCGCGCCGCTCCCGCCAACAAAAAGCGCGAAGTATCCGACTTCCCGCTCCGATCTTTTTCCTCCGATATTGCCCATGAATGATCGCCAGTCGCGCAGTCGCAAGCCTCGCCATTCGCCGAACAAATTCCGTGGCCATACTGCGTAATCTTCACCGCCGTCCAATCGCATTCGCGCAGGGCCGCAATTAACCCCGCAACCACGCTGGTCTTTCCCACGCTCCGCGAATGCCCGCCAATTACTATGAGCGCCACACCTACCTCTTTTTCCCCAACCTCGCCAGCACCGCCAGTTGTTTCAAATACTCCCGCACCGGTTTCGCCGGAGTTCCCCAGAATGCCACGCCCTTGCCGCGCAAAACTTTATTCGGCAAGACGCCACCTTGTCCGCCCAGCATCACACCTTCTTCAATGCGGGCATGTTCGCCAATCCCCACCTGTCCACCAAGCACCACGTCTTTCTCAATCACAATGCTTCCGGAGAGCCCAGTCTGCGCCGCAATCACCACGTTCTCCGCCAACCGGCAATTGTGTCCGATGTGCACCAGATTATCGATCTTCGATCCTCGTCCAATGCGGGTTTCATCCAACGCTCCGCGGTCAATCGTGGTATTGGCTCCGATCTCCACGTCGTCCTCAATCACTAACTTCCCCACTTGCGGAAATTTCTCATAGCGCCCGCTCTCCGGGTCGCGCACATACCCAAAACCATCGCTACCCAGCACCGCACCCGCATGCACAGTCACCCATTCTCCCAGCGTCGTCCCGGCATAAATTGTTACCCGCGGATAAAGCAGGCAGTCCTGTCCAATCTTCACTCCGCGCCCCACCACGCACCCCGCGCCAATCCGCGTCCCCTCACCAATCTTCACGTCCGCGCCGATCACCGCGTATTCTTCGACAATCACAAACTCGCCAAGGCGGGCGGTAGAATGCACGACCGCAGTGCCATGCACCCCCTCATCCGCCCGGAAACTCCTGTCAGGCCGCAGCATTTGCTGCGCCCGTGCAAACGCCAGCTTCGGATAACGGCAAATCAGCAACGGCTTCCCCGCCGCGCCCGCCGCAAACTCCCCCGCAATCACTGCCGCCGCGCCACATTGCAGCGCACGCGCAAGATATTTCTCGTCTTCCACAAACACCAGATCGCCCGCCGTCGCCGATTCAATGCTGGCCACGGCGCCCACCTGAATATTTCCGTCACCTTGCAGCCGTGCTCTCACCAACTCGGCCATCTGTAGCAACTTGCGTCCCATCGCTCTCACTCTATCGCAGAGCCCTGATACTAAGAAAGGATGAATAAGGTTCGAACCTCATCTCCCGCAGCCAGTCCGCATCTAAAGCAAGTAGGCCGCCCTTGGCCAAAAACCAATCGAGGACGATAATCAGGAAAAACGATCCACGATGACCATGACCTCTGCAATCACAAAGCGTTCGCCTCAAATCGTAATGGCCGTTCTCGTTATCATTGTCCTAACTCTCGCCTTCCCTCTCCGCTCCCCCGCGCAGGAACTCGCCCGCCGCCTTATCCTCAAAGACGGCTCCTACCAATCCATCACAAAGTATGAGGTCAAGGGTGACCGCGTGCGCTACTACAGCGCCGAGCGCGAAGAGTGGGAGGAACTCCCGTCCTCGCTCGTCGATTGGCCCGCCACGGAAAAATTCGAGAAAGATCGCGCTTCCGCTCCCGCCATTCCCGAGGCTGCGCTCATCGATAAAGAAACCGATGCCGAGCGCGAGGCCGAAGAAGCCCACCTTCCAGAGGTCGCTCCCGGCCTGCATCTGCCCGAACTATCCGGCCTGTTTCTGCTGGACAACTTCAAGGGCCAGCCGCAACTGGACGAACTCCAGCAGGCCGAAGGCGACATCGACCGCAAAGCAAAAACCAATATCCTTCGCGGCGCGGTCGGCAGCGGCAAGGCAACCGTTGAACTCGATGGCGAACATGCCACAATCTTCTCGCACGTCGCCGTTCCATCCATTTACATCAGGGCTGACGACGAAGATTCTTCCCAGCCGCCGCCGGGCGAAACGGCCTCCGCCAAACCGTCTCAACCCAGTCTTGACGCCCCACGCGCCGAGGCTCAGAAACCCGAGAAAGCACAGCAGCCCGAACAGTCCGTCGTTCCCTTCGACCGCTTCCGCATCGTGCAACTCAAAATAAAAAATGGCAAGCGCATCGTCGGCGATATCAAACGCTCCACCACCGGCAAAGTCAGTCAGGACCAAAACTCGCTGAAGACCACCATCGACCTCGTCGCTTCAGGCTGGTTCAAACTCACCCCCACCGAAGATCTTGCTCCGGGAGAATACGCCGTCGTTGAGATGAAGGGCGCCGCTGGCATGAACCTCTACATCTGGCCCTTCGCAGTAAACCCCACCGCGCAGGCCAACGCAAACCCTTGGACGCCGGATGCAAAGGAAAAGAAGGCGGAGCCGGCAAAGTCAAACTGAATTTGCAAGTGAGAGCTAAAGCCGTAATCCAATCGCCAAATCACTCAATGACCCGATCACCCAATTCTTATTTCATCACTCCCCGCTGCGCAATCCCAATATTGTCGCGGGTCGTGTTCTTCACCAGATACATCATCTCGTCGGCTTGCCGGATGATGTCATGCGCATCGCGCGCGTCGTGCGGGTAAGTCGCCAGCCCAATCGAAGCCCGTACATTCAGATTCAACCCTTCATCGCGGCAGAAGCTGCTCGCCCTCATTCCATCGCGTAAACGCTTAGCGACTACCAGCGCTTGGTCTTTACCAGTCTGCGGTAGAAGCACTACAAATTCGTCCCCGCCGTAACGAAACGCGTAATCGATCAACCGCAACTGTGCCTTCACCAGATACCCAATCTCCGCCAGCAGCTTACTGCCAATCAAATGCCCATGCGTATCGTTCACCGCCTTAAATCGATCCAGGTCGATGAATAGCACGCTGAACTCATATCCGAACCGCGATGACCGGTACACTTCCGTCTCCAGCGTCTTATAAAGATGCCGCGCATTATAGAGTCCGGTGCAGTCATCGGTGATCGTCAGTTCCTGGATCTTCTCCACCCAGCGCGCGTTCTCGATCGCAATCGCCGCGTAATCGCACAAAGCCTGTAGAAAGAAAATTTCCTGCTCGTTAAATTGCGAGATATCTGCGTTCACCAACTGGATAACGCCCAGCACCCGCAGTCTCGACCGCAGCGGCACACAAATAACCGATCTCGTCTCGCAATGTGTGGCTTCGTCAATCCGCTTGGCAAACCGCGGATCGCTCTCCACGTCCGCCAGAACCACCTGCTCCCCATGTTTCGCCACCCAGCCGGCAATCCCTTCACCAACTTTCAGCCGGATATCCTTCAGCGCCTCCGCCGCTGCGCCAACGGCAATTGCGAAATACAACTCATCCTTCTGCTCATCCACCATCAGCAACGACCACGTATCCGGACGGAAATATTCCGCCATTTTTTCCATGATGGTTTGCAGAATCGAGTCGAGGTCCAGCGACGACGTCAGCGCCTTCGCCACGTCGTGAAAAATACCGAGCTCCTGGCTCTGGCGGGTTAGTTGCGTGCCGGCGGCCTCGGACATGCGGGCTTCCTTCATCTCCCGTAAGCGGGCGTTTCGGCCCGCAAGTATTCTGCCTTGGACTTGATCGTCGAAGCGTTGCTCAAATTTCGAGCGAAACGATCCGCAGTATGGACGAGTGACAGTTCCGAAAATTATAGATTCGCCTCCGCCTCGCGGCAATGACCGTTGGTAACCAGTATCCCTAAAGCCAATGGGATGTGATCTTTAACGAAATGAATGCCCGCCAGCGCCGTTTCACTGAACTCCTCTTCGTATGCTAGAATCTGGCGCATCGTTTCTCCCCCTTTCGTCTCTGCGCTTCCACTCCCCTGCACGCCACTCTTCGACCCGTCCGGCAACCCCTACGACACCACCTTCGTCTACGCAGGCACCGTGTTTGAAATCACCCCGTGATCCGCTCTACGGTCGCGCACTCATCTCGTTGCGCGGCCCGGAGATTTCCGCCTCTCGCCCGCCCAGCGTCCACTGGCGTACTCTAATACGTATGCTAATTCCTGCAAGACTTCGATCCGCATTTTCTTCTCTTCTCTTCCTCACTGCTGTCTCTTTAGTCGCCGCACAATCCCAAGCCGATCCGCCGGTTGGTTCAAAACCCGATCCCAAAACCATCGCCGAAGTCGATGCAGGCATCGGTCCCTGCACCGCCGATTTCACCATCACAGACGACGCCGGTCAGCCAGTCTATGCGGCCAACATCCGCGTCCACATCGCCTACGGATTCATGAACCTGCACAAGTTCGATCTCCAGGTCGGCACCAACGCCGATGGCAAAGCCCGCTTCATCGGCCTTCCCGAAACCACCAAACAAGGCCTCTTCTTCCGCGCCTCCGAAAGTGACCGCCAAGGTTCCGCCTTCGACGATCCCTCCAAAACCTGCAAAACCCAATTCACCGTCGTTCTGCGGAAAAATAGGCTGGACGGTCCCGAGTGATCCACGGTAACGTCGGTACTCATCCTCTTCTGGCGTACACCCTTGCTCTTATCCTATGATTGTGGCATCTGACTGCGGGCATGCGGTTTTCAACGCCCGCCGGAGTCCACCGTGGGTGTGTTCGGAGACAAATTGCGTAAGCAGCGCGAACTGCGCGGCATCTCGCTCGACGCCATCTCCGCCACCACCAAAATCAGCCCCCGCATGTTGCGCGCCATCGAAGACGAACGCTTTGACCAGCTTCCCGGCGGCGTATTCAACAAAGGCTTTGTCCGCGCCTATGCCCGCCAGGTTGGCCTCGATGAAGATGACGCCGTTTCGGACTACCTCGCCGCGCTCCGCGAGAGCCAGATTCAATCTCAAACCATCCTGCCTAACTTCCGCACTCCCGCCGATTATTCGGCGACGCCAACGGAAGATCCCAGACCCGCTCCCTCGAATCCCAGTGTCGATGTCGCAGGGGAGAGCCATCGCAGCCACAACGCTCAGAGCACAGCGCCTCGCGGCGATCAGTTCGAATATGCCGCGGATTCCTCTCCCGACCGCCGCCTAAGACCAGAGGACCGCCGCCAACAAGCTCGTCGCAGCGCGGACCGTGACGTTCATTTCGAGCACGCTCATCCTAATGAAACTCACGCTGGCGTGGAACCGCCCGAACAAAGCCTCGACCGGGATGTTCCCTCACCGCCTCTTTCTTTCCTGAGCCTCGATTCTGCTCGACCAACCACGCACTTTGACCCAAGCGGCTATCACGATGAAACCGCAGTAGCAGCACCGGTTGCTACGGATCATTCTTCGGTCCGCGCTTCTGTCCGCGTCCCCTGGGAAAAGCTTGCGGTAGCCCTCCTGCTCATCACTCTGACTCTTGCCCTATGGGCCTTTCATCGCCACAGCCGCTCCGCAGCTGCTTCTCAGCCCGCAACATCTTCTCCGGCAACGCTGGCCGTTGCCGCACCCGCATCCAACGCACCATCCGTCAGGCCTTCATCGGTCCCCAAATCGCCGGCATCATCCCGCGCACTCGTCAACCACCCAGCAGCAACTTCTCCCGATGCCGATGGGAACCCTCCGTTGGCTAAGCTCCGCCCGCACCAATCCGCTCCTCCGCCTCCGCCCCGATTTACGCTGGTAATCCGCGCAGAGCAAACATCGTGGGTTTCCATCACCGCCGACGGACAACCCGTCGCACAGGAAACCCTCATCGCGCCCGCCAATACATCGGTTCGCGCCAGCCACGAAATCGTCGTAAAAACTGGAAATGCCGCCGGCATCAGCTTCCTGTTGGACGGAAGGGACATCCCCAATCGCGGCACCCCTGGCGAGGTGCGCACTTATAGCTTTGATGCCACGGGAATGCGGGCGAGTTCCGCGGGCCAGCCGGCCAACACGATTCGCTGAGTTCTATTTGCAGGATTGCGTTGATTGGAAATTCAGAGCCCCGCAAAGTTTCCGCATTGAAGGCCCGCGCGTCAACCCTCACAATTGAGGGCCCGCCAACAACGCCGCCACCGAAGAGGTAAAGACTGCGCGCGCCTCCTCTACATCCTCGGGCAGGATAGTTTTTGCAATGATCAGCATGGTCACCCCGTGGGCCAGCATCCACAGGGAGGTATTCAGACGTTTGTATTCGTCCGGATTTCCACCTAATTTCTCCGCCAGCTTCTGCCTCATCGCCTCTCGCGCCGGCCGGCCCACTTCATTCCGCGCGCCCGCTCGAACCGAGCGCGCCGAATAAAACAATTCGTATTCATGCTGATAAAACAATTCATACTCGTGAGGATGGCTCAGCCCGTAATCCACATAGCGCTCGGAAGCCTCTTCCGGAGTTTTGGCTTCTCGCAACACCGCCGCGATCTCCAGCCGGATCCTCTGCAACAGCTCGCGCAATAAATCGTTGCGGTCGCGGAACCGCCGGTAAACCGCGGGAGTGTTGGTTCCCGCGGCCTTCGCCACTGCCCGCATGGTAAGCGCGTTCTCGCCGCCTTTCTTCCACAATTTTCTCGCGGCTCTGAGGATTTGCTCTTCCAGCTCCGGATTCGGTGGGCGCGGCACGGGTTCTCCTGGCAGGCAGAGTGAAGGATTACGTTTTATATACTACGTAAACATAACATTGTAAAGTGTTAAAGAAAATCGTTTATCTATTGTAAAAATTACGTTGACATTGTATATATAACGCTGTATAACTTATTTTAGTTACTGGGCCCCTTCCGGCATTTCATCCTCAGGAGTTGGAGATGTATTCGTGGGAGAATCCTGACGATCGCATTTCGATCGTCCGCATGAATTCCGAACTGCGCCACGCGCAACTCGAACTGATCAGCGCCCATTGCGCCACTCACCAGCTTCGCCTTCGCTTTTCGGCCGAGGATCTCGCTCGCTTCGGCGAGCGCGACGTCCTGCGAAAATCCGCGCAGGCTGCCACCGCTCTCAGCGAGTATTACATTTCCCTCGAGAGCATGATTCCTTCCGTGGAATCCGATCCGGAGCCCGTCATTGAGCTCTCGGAGGACCGGATCGCGCAGGCCATCGATCTGGTTTCTTCCTACTTACGGAACCAGCGCGAATGCTACTTCCATTCCGGCACGGCTCTCAACCGGCACCAAAAAGCTCTCATGTGGCCTTACTTTTCGCCGGCCTTACTCGAACAGATCAGAATTGTCGAACTTCATGGAGATCGCATCCCGAACCCGCCCTTTTACTCGGAAGCAAAATCCCTGGGCTTTATCAATCTTCCTCAACTCACCCACATGCACTCTCTCACTTTCGTCGACGTAATCGTATTCAATGAGAAGGTCACCGAGCGCTGCCTGTTTCACGGACTCGTTCACGCCGTTCAGTTTGCAGTTCTCGGGCTTGAGCGCTATACGGAGCGATTCGTACGGGGCTTCGTCAACACCAAACTTCACTTCTCCGTAGCGCTCGAAGCCCATGCCTTTTCACTGGAATCGAAGTTCATGGGCGCTCCCGCGCAAAGGTTTTCTGTCGAAGATCAGGTTCGCCTCTGGCTCAAACAGGGCCGCTACTAACCTGCGAGTCATGAAAGCATTCCGAAGCGAGTAGTCTTCGGATAACGGGGCCCTCCCCCCGCGATCCCGGAGCGCGGCATCAGCCGCCTCCGGGATTCAAACCTGATTCATTAGGAAATACTCCGCCGCTGATTCGTTCAAGCCTGGCTTCCTGGCGCCCATCGTGCGCTTTGGCTTCCAGCGGAACTCATTCCGAGACGCCGCATCGCCTTCAAGAACATCTGATTCTGTTCCGGCGTTCCAATCGTCACTCGAATGCAATGCGGCGCGCCCCAGTGCCCCATGGGACGCACGGCCACGCCCTCGTCCAGCAACCGGTTGGCCATGGCCGCCGCGTCTTCTCCCAGATCGCAGTACAGAAAATTCGCCGAGGTCGGCACCACCCGATATCCCAGCCCCAATAATCCTTGGCTTAAATCTCGAGACTGTATCGTATTGTTCTCCACCACCCGTCGAATATGCTCATCGTCATCCAGCGACGCCAAGGCTGCAGCCTGCGCCACGGACGACACGGAAAAAGTATTTCTCATGCGAGCGCAGTATCCCAGCAATTCCGCCGGACCCAACCCATAACCCACCCGCAGCCCTGCCAGTCCATGCGCTTTGGAAAATGTTCGCAGCACCACTACGCTCGCGCCCTGCCGCACATAATCCAACGATTTCGAATAGGCAATCCCCTTGAGCGTTGCGAAGTGTCGCGCAAATTCGTAGTAAGCCTCATCGAGCACCAGGACAACATGGCCCGGAATCCGCGCCAGAAAGCCATCCACCACCGCCGCTTCCAGCATCGTGCCTGTCGGATTATTCGGGTTCGCTAGAAAAACGATGCGCGTATTCCCATCAATCGCCGCCAGAATTGCTTCCAGGTCAAAGCTGTCTCCGCGCATCGGCGCCTCGATCAGCCGCGCACCCGCGGCCTGCACCGCCATCGAGTACACAATGAATGATCGTTCACTGGTCACCGCATTCAGGCCCGGCGCTAGCAGCGTCTGGCACAGCAGGCTCAACATAGCGGTCGATCCCGCGGTTACCAGCACCTGTTCCGCAGGCAGCCCGTGGTGCGCCGCCAGTTTCAGCCGCAGCGCGCTGCAATCATCATCAGGATACGATCCGGCCGCAGCGATCGCACCCCTCATGGCATCGATCACCTGCACCGAAGGGCCGAATGGATTTTCGTTGGAATCGAGTTTGATAAGCGGTTGAAGCGGCGAAGCCCGGCGCGATGGGGTCGCGCCCGGAACACTCGTCGTGCCCATGTCGCGGGCCGGCTTGGAAACCAAATCGAAGAAGCGGCTCATGCCTGCCGCCCATCATGCCATGGAACGCTTCGCTCCCGCCATCGGTTTGTTGCATGCGCTCTGTAGCTTGGCCACTTCCACCTGCGTCAGCGCCCGAAATTCTCCCGGCGGAACATCGAGCTTGAGCGGTCCGTAGCGCACGCGCTTGATCTTTTCCACATGATGCCCCACCTTCTCAAACATGCGCCGGATCTCGCGGTTGCGCCCCTCGATCAAAGTCACTTCGTACCATGGGTTGTTCGCCTCTTTCACCAAACGAACCCCCGCCGGCGCTGTCCGCACTCTTCGTCCATCCTCAGTCGCAATCGAAACTCCACCACGCAATTTTTCCAGCGATTCCGCGCTCGGCACGCCCGCAACCTTCACCACGTAAGTCTTCGGAACCTTCGACGCCGCTTTCATCAACTTGTTCGCCAGCGCTCCATCGTTCGTCAACAGCAACAGCCCCTCGCTGGCATAGTCAAGCCGTCCCACCGGATACACTCGCTTCTTCACTCCGCGAATCAACTGCATCACCGTTGGCCGCTTCTCCGGATCACTGACCGTCGTCACATATCCTTTAGGTTTATTCAGCAGCAGATAAACATGCTGCTGCGCTCCCTGCAACAATTTTCCGTCGACGCGGATATGATCGGTGTCCGGATCGGCTTTCGTGCCAAGTTCCGTCACCACGGCCCCGTTCACTTTCACGTGGCCCGCGCTGATCAACTCCTCGGCTTTGCGTCGAGAAGCAATTCCAGCGGCAGCAATAATTTTTTGTAAGCGTTCAGCAGGCATGGATACTTCCAGTCTGGATTTCGGTTTTGAAGGTGCGTGGCTTCAGCCGCGCCGTAAGAACCACAAAAAAATAACAGCAGCTTCAGCCGCCGTTCCCATAACCTAATGAAATTCTATTCTTGTTCGACGGTAAACTCCGCATTTACCACCGGTCCCTCTACTTTTTCGACCCCTTTCGAATTCTCGGTCGCGGCCTCTTCCGCCGGAATCAACTCTCCCTGAAACGACTCCGCCACCAGCTTCTCGAACTCCTCCATGCTGGGCAGTTCATTCACATCTTTCAAACCAAAACGCATTAAGAATTCTTTCGTCGTCTTGTAAAGAATTGGCCGCCCGATCACCTGCTTGCGTCCAGCCGTCGTAATCAGCTTGCGATCCAACAACGTCGCAATCACTCCGCCCGAATCCACACCGCGAATGTCATTAATCTCCGGCACCGTGGCTGGTTGCTTGTACGCAATCACTGCCAACGTCTCCAACGCCGGCAGCGACAGCCGGATCGGCGGCTTCAAACTCTTGGCAAAACTCCGCACCATTTCATGCTGCTCCGGCTTGGTCGACATGCGATACCCGCCTGCGACTTGCCGAATCTCGATCCCGTGATCTGCCGCACCATAACTCGCAACCAATTCTTCCAGCGTCGCCCGCACCCGCGACTTCACCTCGTTCTCATCAGCCGTGCCCTCGGCGATCACCGACTCCTTGACGAGCTGCACCATCTGCTCCGTGGTAATCGGAGTCTCCGCCGCATAAATAATCGCTTCGAGTTGAGCTTTTAAACTCATAAAAAGTAGCAGGTGGTCAGTGGCTGGTAGTCAGAAAAACGTAGGCCGTTCCTGGCCACTGATCACTTACCCCCGGCCACTGTCTTGTCATCTCCAATCATCCCTTACTGCCGCTTGCTCCGCCATCACTGCGTCAAATCCAACATGCTTCTTGACCGCAATCTCGCCGAACAATTGGTCTTGCCGAACCTGAATCGCCTGCAGCCTCACCATTTCTAGCAACGCCAAAAACATGCACACGAGCGCCTGCCGCGAAGGCACCCGCAACAAAAGCTGCTTCAACCGGATCGGCCTCGACTCCAGTTCCAGCCGCCTCCGCAAATAATCGATCATCTGCCCCACGGTTACGGTTTCTTCATTCACGTTAATAACCGGACGTGTCCGCACCCGCTCCAGGATTTGCTGAAACGTCTTCACTAAATCGATCACGTCCGCTGCCATCTCTGGCTCCGTGCCTTCAGCGTCCATGAATTCTTTCAACGACGGATTCGTCAGCACTGCGTCTTCGATCTGCTGCTTCTGCAAAAGCATCTGCGCCGCAGACTTAAATTTCTCATGCTCCAGCAGCCGGTTTACCAGCTCGGTTCGCGGATCTTCCAACTCCTCCGCCTTTGCCGAGGGATCGCGCGGCAACAGCATCTTCGATTTGATATGAATCAGCACGGCAGCCATGTAAATAAAATCTGCCGCAACATTCACATCCAGCTCGCGAATTTTTTCGACATACGCCAGATACTGCGCCGTAATCCGCGCAATCGGAATGTCGTAAATATCGATATCCTGCTTGCGAATCAAATCCAGCAGCAAATCCAGCGGCCCTTCATAAACATCGGTCACCGAAACCGCAAACGGAGAATCGCTCTCCTCCTTTTTCGCGGCGTCCTTCGGTACCTTCGCGCCCGCAACCACCGCAGGCATCGCAGCCGTGGTACCAACGCCGCCGAGTTTTATCTCTTCACTCATCACTAAGAAAATCTTGCCATCCTGAGGAGAAATTTGGGGGCGCCCCACTTCTCGCTTCTTTTGCGAGAAGTGGGCTGCTCTCAACCCAACTTGGGCGTCTCATACTCCAGTGACATCCCCATCGCCGCGCGTACGTCCCTCATGGTCTCGCCCGCAACCTTCCGGGCCCGCACCGTGCCTGCTTCCAGAATATCCCATGCCAGCCGCGGATTCTCCTCGAATTTCTTGCGCCGCTCCTGCATCGGATTTAGCAACTGCACCAGCGCATCCGCCGCCCAACCCTTACACTCGATGCACCCGATCCCCGCCGACCGGCAACCCACGTTCACCTTCTCCATGGTCTCAGTACTGCTGAAGATTTTATGCAAATCCCCCACCGGACACACGTCCGGATTCCCCGGGTCCGACCGCCGTATCCGCGCCGGATCGGTCACCATCGTCTTCAACTTCTGCCGCACTACCGGCTCGGGATCGGTCAGCAAAATCGTATTGCCATACGATTTCGACATCTTGCGCCCATCGGTTCCTGGCAGCTTCGGCGCGATCGTGAGCAAAGACTGCGGCTCGGGAAAAACGACGTGTTCAGTTTCGTAAATGACTCGGGTCTCGCTTGGGAGAATCTGCTCAGCGACTCGTATCGATAACGGATAAAAGCCGTTAAACCTCCGTGCAATCTCGCGCGTTAGCTCCACGTGCGCTACCTGATCCTCTCCCACCGGAACCACATCTGCCTTGTAAACTAAAATGTCCGCCGATTGCAGCACCGGATAGCCAAGGAACCCATACGTTCCCAGATCTTTATCCTTAATATTCTCCCGCTGCTCCTTATAAGTCGGAACCCGTTCCAGCCAACCCAGCGGCGTAATCATCGAAAATAACAAATGCAACTCCGCGTGCGCCGGAACGTGCGACTGAATAAAAATTACCGACCTCTCCGGATCGAGTCCCGCCGCCAGCCAATCGAGAACTACTTCCAGCGAATTCTCTTTCACCCGCGAGGTGTCGGCGTAGTCTGTGGTCAGCGCATGCCAGTCGGCGACCATAAAAAAGCATTCGTACTCATCCTGCATGCGCACCCAATTATCGAGCGCGCCTACATAATTTCCCAGATGCAATTTTCCAGTCGAGCGCATCCCGCTGAGCACGCGCTTACGCAATTTGGTCGGAGTTGTCATTAATATTTTCTATGATCGCATCGAGGCAGCATCGCGCAGAGTATTGTCGATACTACCATGCTCCCGCAGTAACAGCCGCCCTCGGCTGTCCAGTCGAGCGAGGCTCGGCTGCCTCTCCCAACACTACCTGCAGGCGAAACACCATGCTTTATAATTCGCCCTCAAGGCACTCGCCGAAAAATGTCTCATCTCGCCCGCAAACTTCGCCTCACCGACTACTTCACTCTCGCCTGGGGCACCATGGTCGGCGTCGGCTGGCTCGTTGTCATGGACGACTGGCTCCTGCGCGGCGGCGCTCTCGGCGCTCTCCTCGGCTTCGCCATCGGCGGCGCACTTCTATTCCCCATCGGCTGGGTCTACGGACGCCTGGTCGCCGCCATGCCCGACGCCGCCGGCGAAATCGCCTACACCGCCGCCGCGTTCTCCCGTCCCGTCAGTTTCTCCACCGGATGGATGATGATGCTCGCCTACTTCATCGTCTGCCCCTGGGAAGCTGTCGCCGTCGGTCGCATCGCAGGCTACATCTTTCCGGCGCTCGATTCCACCGAACTTTACCGCATCGCTGGACGCCCGGTTTATCTTCCGAATCTCCTCATCGGACTCGTCCTCACCGCGCTTCTGACCACGTTGAACTATCGCGGCATCCGCCTCAGCGCGACCTTCCAGAACTGGACCTCCTTCGGCACGCTCGCTCTTTTCATTATTTTTGTCGCTCTCGGCGCGAGCAAAGGCTCGCCGCGCAACTTCCCGCCGCGGTTCACTCACGCGCCGTTCATTTCATTTCTGCTTGTGCTTCAGATCGTTCCCTACTTCATGACCGGATTCGAATCCGTCAGCAAAGCCGCCGAAGAATCCACTCCCGAATTCCGTTCCCCATCGTTTTTCAAAGCTATCGCCATGGCCATTTTCGTCGGCATCCTCTTCTATACAGTCATCATCGCCGCCGTAGCATTCGTCGCGCCCTGGCACAATCTAACCGGCGACAAATTCATGACCGCAGTTGCCTTCCAGCGCGCCGTTGGCTCGCGCTGGATCGTTAACATCATTCTCGCGGCCGCGCTTCTCTCGCTCTTCAAATGTTTCAACGGAAATTTCGTCGCTGCCAGCCGCCTGCTCTTCGCTTTGGGCCGCCGCAACCTCATCGACCCGCGCGCCGGCCAAATTCACCCGCTCCACCAAACTCCATCCATCGCAGTCCTCTGCATTGGCCTCGCCACCGCCGCATGTATGCTTCTCGGCGACGCCATCCTGGTTCCCATCACCGAAGTCGGCTCCGTCGCCTGCGCCATCGGCTGGGCCGCAACCTGCGCCGCTTACCTTAATATTGGACGCGCCAGAAAATTGCCCGGTCAGCTAAACTTATCCGCACTGGAATGGAGCGTAGCCACATTAGGCCTGCTGGTAGCCATCATCATGCTGCTGATGAAGGTTGTCCCCGCAATCCCCGGACACTTTACCGCATACGAATGGCTCGCGCTGGCAATTTGGATCGCCATGGGAGCGCTGGTAAGACGCTCCACAACGTAATTGGGAAAACAAAAATTGGGGTTGCCCCGATTCCAACAGTCGGGGCGCGTGATGCGATTGTCACCCACGACTTCTTATCGACAGGAGAACCGATGCCTAGCAGGATAACCACCTTACTAATTTCGATAATGTTGTTTGCGGCAGCTTCGTTCGCCCAATCCCCAGCCCCCGCCTTCGACCTCGTCATCACCAACGGCCATATCATCGATGGCACGGGATCGCCCTGGTACTCCGCTGACCTCGGCATCCGCGACGGAAAAGTCGCCGCCATCGGCAATCTCGCCGCCGCCCCGCGCAAACGCACCATCGACGCCGCCGGCAAAGTCGTCGCTCCCGGCTTCATCGACATGCTCGGCCAATCCGAACTCTCCATTCTCGTCGAACCGCGCCTGCCTTCGAAAATCTATCAAGGCATCACCACCGAAATTACCGGCGAAGGCGGCTCCATCGCGCCCCTCAACGACGCCATCCTTCAATCCGATCGCGCCGGATACGACCACTATCACATCACTCCCGATTGGCGCACCTTCCGCCAATATTTCGCGCGTATCGAAAAACAAGGGATGGGTATCAACCTCGCCAGCTACGTCGGCGCCACCCAAGTCCGCCGCGTGGTTCTTGGCGATGACAATGTCCAGCCCACTCCTGCACAGCTAGAACAAATGAAAGCGCTCGTCCGCGACGCCATGAAAGACGGCGCTGTCGGCGTTTCCACCGCCCTTGAATACGCTCCCGCGCCTTATGCCAAAACTGAAGAGTTGATCGCGCTCGCTGCCGAAGGTGGCAAATTCGGCGGCATTTATTCCACGCACATGCGCAACGAAGGCGACTCCGTCCTCGAGGCCATCGACGAAGCCTTGCGCATCGGCCGCGAAGCCCATGTCCCCGTCGAAATCTGGCACATCAAAGTCGCTGGGAAAAATAACTGGGGACGCATGCCGGAAGTCGTCGCCAAAATTAACGCCGCCCGCGCCTCTGGCTCCGACGTCACCGCCGATACTTACGCCTACACCGCATGGTTCAACGATTTCTCTGCGTTCGTTCCGCCTTGGGCTCACGACGGCGGAACCGCAAAACTGGTCGAGCGCCTAAAAGATCCCGCCTCTCGGGACCGTATCCGCAAAGATATGCTCACCCCCTCCAAAGACTGGGACAACGAATGGCAGGAAATTCCCGGCCCAGAGGCCGTCATGATCGGCGTTGTCGAAAATCCAAAAATGCTTCCGCTCGAAGGCAAGCGCCTCTCCGAGATCGCTAAACTCTGGAACAAAGACCCCATCGATGCCCTCTTCGATTTCCTCATTGAAGATCCCACCACCGGAGTCGCCGTCTTCGGAATGTCGCAAACCGATGTCACCCTCGCACTGCAACAGCCCTGGGTGGCCATCGACAACGATTCTTCCGGCACTTCGCCCGAAGGCATTCTCGGCCAGGAGCATCCGCATCCCCGCGCCTACGGAACTTTCCCGCGCATCCTGCGCAAATACGTTCGCGAAGATAAAGCCTTAACACTTGAAGACGCGATCCGAAAATTCTCCGCCCTGCCTGCTCAGCGCCTGCGCCTCACCGACCGCGGCGTTCTCAAAGCCGGCATGTGGGCCGATGTCGTCATTTTCGATCCCACCACAGTCCATGATCTCGCGACCTTCGACAATCCCAATCAACTCTCCGAAGGCATGGACTATGTCCTGGTGAACGGAGTTCCAGTTATCGATCAATCAAAGATGACGGGAGCGCTCCCAGGAAAGGTTCTCCGCGGCGCGGGCTACGTTCCGTGAAACAAGAAATCACATTGTTAAGATTTTGTGCCGCAGCGGTATATGCTGCGATAAGAAAATTTTCTTTCATCGCCGGTTTAAGCACCTGAAGTAATCTACGGCTTCAGCCTTGCTTGCTCCGCCGTCGCGCTCACTGCTACACGCGGCTCGGCGACCGTTCCTGTGATGCTATAAACCAGTGGTCCCGCCGCTTTCGTTTCCGTTCCCGCAATCAACTTGAAGTCGAGAATTCGCCCAAAAGAAGCCGTCCCGCTGATCTCATAATTTCCGCCGGAACTGGCCAGTTCGCTCTTTTCGATTTCAATTTTTCCCTCGTGCACCCCCGCCCACCCCTGCCACCGTGCAACTTGCAACGGACTCGCATCGCTCGCCAGAGAAATGTGCGACAGAATTCCATCCCGCACGTCGAACCGCACTCCGCCTTCCGCCGATTGCCAGATTGCCGTCGCATCCGCGCCAGATGTTTTCAACTGATAACTTCCAGCGCCGGTTCCGGAAATCCACGGATCATGCATCGCACTCGCCAGTTCTCCCAAAGAAATTCCCGTCAGAGTTCCAGATCCGCTAAAAGCGGGAGTTGCCTCCGTAAAATCCGCCAGCCACTCCCCGCGATGCTTGCCTCCCAACAAATCGGCTCGCAAATCGGAAACCTTCAACTTGCCGCGATCGACTTCAATATCCGCCGATACGCGCTCCGCAACTACGTCATGAATTCGCAACCGCACGGCATTCACTTTTCCTGACGCCCGCAAATTCTGGAGAAAAAATGCTGTCCCGGACTGCGCCGGCCCGAGCACCTGATACCAATGCCGCTCGCTTGCCTGCGGAACCAGCCACTGATGAAGACCGCTCAGACCAACTTCGCTGGTATTCAAATCAAAGTGAGCCACACACGCCCCTGGCATTCCGCATCCCCGAGGCAGAGTCACGGAACCGGTCCAGTCCGCATCGGCCGCACGCACCTTCAACTTTTCCACGCGCGCTTCGTCCGGTAAAAGCTTTAACTGCGCAGAAGAAATTTCCACCGGCCCTCTCAGTCCCCGCACCAGCGCGCGAACGTTGTGCAGTTGCGCCGTTCCCACCACCTTTGGCAAAGAAAAACCCGCGGGATTCCCCGATTCGTTTTCTGCCCACGTTCCGCCAATCTCTAAATCCATCTGCGCCGCACCTTCTACATTCGCCTTTACTGCCTGCAACCCCAGCAGACTTGCGACGCGCAAGCTTCGTGACACTTCTCCGTCACCGTGCACCGTGATCTCATAACCAGTTCGTCCCAGCCATCCTCGCGCCTGCGCCGCCACTGGCCTCCCCAGTGCCACAGGAAATGGTCCAAACTCAAGCCTCACTTCCTCGCCAATCGGCGCACGCTCGAAATCCACACGCCGAACCACTCTGCCCTTGAGTGACTCGTGAGATGCCCAATCCGGGGTAATTGAGAACGGAACACTATCCGCGTCGATTTCCGCTTTGCTGTTCGCCGACTGCAAGCGAAAATTCGCAATCTCTCCACGCCCCTGAAACTCCGCCGCCCTTTGCGACA
Source organism: uncultured Acidobacteriaceae bacterium (assembly GCA_963818235.1). Taxonomy (GTDB): domain Bacteria; phylum Acidobacteriota; class Terriglobia; order Terriglobales; family Acidobacteriaceae; genus Sulfotelmatobacter. The sequence goes on along the minus strand of CAWFRI010000001.1, from coordinate 1,119,147 downwards.
TCCCCGGTTCGGCCATCATAAAATTCCCTTGCACGCTTCCCGTCGCTACCAAATCATGCGGCAGATCCTTCTTGGCGCGCCGCGCCAGCTGCGCCACCGCACTCGCCGGCACATTTTCCATGTTTAAAACCAAGTCCACCCGCCGCGATCCAGGCATCCCAGTATTTCCGCGCAGCGTGACCATGCCATCCCCCACCGGCGCATTGCAAAAGATCTCGCGAATCATTCCTTCCGCCGAACTGTACTTACCTTCGCAATGCGCCGCTAATCCCAACCCCTCGCTTGTCGGAATGTCATAGCGATGAAAATTCCGGACCGCCGCGTCCACCGCCATCTGCATCGCCCCAGGCGTGCCGCTCAGCGCCGCTTTCATCTCAACTTCGCCACGCCAGCCTTTGTCGTTACCCATTACCAGCTTGCTCATTTGGCCAAGTTGCGCACGCTCCCACGCCAGTGTGAATTGCAGCGGCGTTTCGCGCAGGCTGCCGGCGCGCTGCCACGTTCCATTCATCCGCAACAAGCCGGCGTCGCTCAAGCTCATATCGGTCCGCAGTGGTTCGGCTTTTAATCTCACTCCCCACGCGTTTTCCGATTCCTGCCAAACCGCAAAATCCGCATTCAGCAGCGCGTAAGGTTTTTTCTCCGCTCCTGCCTTAAAATTTATCCGCCCCGAACTTGCTTCAATATAGGGAAATCCCGGACGCGCTTCGCGCTTCGATTTCGCTGTTGGCGCCAGCGGTGTGCGCGCCGTGCGTTCCAGCAATGCCTCCCAGTTCCAGCGCCCATCTTCTCTGCGCACCAGATTCAAACTCGGCTCTGTCAACTCCAGCCGCGAAATATCCAGGCGTCCGCGCAGCAGTGACGTCAACCGCACCACCGCCGTCACCTCCGGCGCACGCAGCATTGGCTCCGCCCCGAATGCCGGATCTTCATAAATCACCACATTTTCCAGATCGAACCCTGGCCGCGGCAGAAATCGCAGGTTCACCGATCCGACTTCGGTCGGGCGCGCCACCGCTTGGCTGATGGAATTCGCAATGCGCGCCTTCAGGCGGGAGACGCCCGGACGCACCAGGAAAAGAATGAGGAGAATTACAAACGCCGCGGCTGCAATCCGCCGCCTGAAAGCACCCGCCTTCACCGCACGACTCGCAACGTGCGCTGCCAACGCGTCTCATCGAAAAAATGCAACATTACGTGCGCCAGAAAGCCCACGCGGTCTCCAGCCCCAGTTTTCAGGTATTGGTCCTCTGGGGTATCAAACGACCAGTAAACAAACATCGGGCTGCCCACAATATTCGCCTGCGGAATGAAGCCCCAGTAGCGGCTGTCCAGGCTCACTCCCCGGTGATCCCCCATGGCAAAATAATTTCCTGGAGGCACCACCAGATCGCCTTTTTCGATGTGCGACGCCAATTGTGCCGCCCATCGCGGAGAGATATTCGGATCCGCCGGAGCTACCTCTGGGAAATTGTTGCGATACAAATCGAACGCCGAGTCCTGATCGTGCAGAATGTAAGGTTCATTCAACGCTTCGCCGTTGCGATAAACCACTCCGTTGCGTAGATGAATCCGATCACCCGGCACTCCCATGATCCGCTTCACCACATACATCCCCGTATATTGCGCATCCGGATGCAGAAAAACCACAATATCCCCGCGCCGTACCGGACGATAAGGCAGCAGCGGGCCGACCCACGAAGTCTTCGGCGCAAACTGAAACTGGTTCACCAGCACATGATCGCCGATCAGCAACGTGTTCTCCATCGAGCTCGAGGGAATCTCGAACGCATGCACAACGAACGTCAGGATGAACGCGATCTTCACCGCAGCCGCTGCGAGAGAGCTGAGAAACTCCACCGGGGTCTCGCGCGGCTCGTCAATATGACTCTGCGGCTGTTTCTTTTTTTCACTCATGAATCGCTAGTCAGCTCTTCGCACGGCAGGAAAACGCGTGGAGGGAAAATACTTACTTCACCACGCGCAGCGTCCGCCGCCATCTTGTCTCATCAAAAAAGTGCAGCACCACATGCGCCAGAAATCCGATGCGATCGCTTATGTCCGTCTTGCGATACTGATCACCCGGCGTCTCGAACGACCAGTAGATAAACATCGGACGCCCGATAATATTTTCCTGCGGAATAAATCCCCAGTAACGGCTGTCCAGGCTCACGTCCCGGTTATCGCCCATGGCAAAAAAGTGCCCCGGAGGTATCACCAGGTCGTCGCCCTGAATGTGCATCGGCAACTCCGGCTCCCAGCACGGATAGACGTTATAACTCTCCGACGGCGGCACCGCCGGAAAATTATCGCGATAAGGATTGGGATACGACGCCGCATCCTGCGTGTGAATCACATACGGTTCATTCAACTCCTCGCCATTGCGGTACACGTTGCCATTGCGCAGGTGAATTCTGTCCCCCGGCACTCCCATGATCCGCTTCACCACATATAAGCCCGGTTCGCATGGCGCCAGGAACACAATAATGTCTCCACGCTTCACCTGCCGGTAACGCAGCAGAGGGCCTATCCAATCCGTCTTTGGAGCAAACTGTACTCGGTTCACAAACACGTGGTCGCCAATCAGCAGCGTGTTCTCCATCGAGCTCGATGGAATCTCGAACGCCTGCACCACGAAAGTGATGATGAATAATCCCGTGACCAGCACCGCCGCCAGCGACGACAGAAACTCCACAGTGGTTTCCCGCGGTTTTTCGTCGGCTTCCGCCTCGTTCTTCGCCTTGCTATCTTTTTTCGCCACCGTGATCAATCCGTCCGTTCTTTGTCTTCGCAGCATCTTGTTTCGCAGCGCTAATTTCATCCACGCAAAATTTAATTCACCACTCGCAAGGTCCGGTTCCAGCGTGTGATTTGGGCAATGTGGGTCAAGCCATAAACAAAATGCGCTAGCTTGCCCGTCAGGGAATTCGGAGCAGTCTCGCCGTCTCCCTCTTTTACCGACCAATAAATCACCAGCGGCCGCCCAATAATATTTGCCCGCGGCACAAATCCCCAATAGCGGCTGTCGTAACTATCGTCCCGATTATCCCCCATCACAAAATAGTGCCCATCGGGAACAATCAGTTGCCCATCCTTCACCAGCTTTCGCAACTGGAGCCACCACTCCGGTGTCTCCCCCGCAGTCACATCCAACCGCGGAAAGCTATCGCGGAACAAATCGTTCGCCGGGCGGCTGAAGTGCGCGTAAGGCTCCTTCTGCGCCATGCCATTCACGAATACCTGTTTATTAATAAGCCTTACCCTGTCTCCAGGGATGCCAATCACCCGCTTTACAAAATGCTGCGCCGGATTCACCGGATAGTGGAATACCACAATATCCCCGCGGCGCACTTGGTGGTAAGGCATCAGATAGTCTCCTATGCTGCCTCCGCCGTACACCAACTTGTTAACCAGCAGATAATCTCCGACCAGCAGAGTATTCTCCATCGATGGAGACGGAATCTGAAATGCCTGCACCACGAACATGATTACAAATACCGCAATCACCACCGTTCCCAGCAACGACTGCAACGAACTGCTCACGTCCGTCCCGGCTACCAGCGCCCTTCTCTGCTCCACCTGTGTTCTTGGCGCCGCCATCGGCTCAGCCGATGGCATTTCACGTGCTAGCTGCTCGTCCGGCGAAGGCTCGATCGTTACTTGCTCGGTCGTTACTTGCTCGCCCGCTAACTGGCCGCCCGAAAAATGTTCGCCTGGGGAATTCATGAACTCCACACACCTACCACGCTAATGCTGCTCCACCGAACGAGATCCTCTCGCCAGCTTCGCGCCCACCGCCTGGGGCCGCGACGCCAGATAAGACAATAACTGCCGTGCCGCATCCTGCTCCGCCGTCTTCTTGGTCGAGCCCTGAGCGCGCCCTACGAACTCCGCCCCGCCGCCCTTCGCTCCATGCAGCCGTACTTCCACTGTAAACGTCTTCCGATGTTCCGGCCCTGCTTCCTCCACCAGCACATAAGAAGGTTGGGCCATTCCCAGGCCCTGCAAAGTTTCCTGTAACGCCGACTTGAAATCGTTCATCGGGAGCGCGCCGCCCTCGCGTTCCATCCGGTCCAACTCGGGCGCAAGAATCTCGCGCAGAATGAACTCGCGCACCGGCTGCATCCCTCCATCCAAGTAAATCGCCGCCAGGATAGCTTCCAGTGCGTCCACCAGCAACGCCGTCTTGCTTCGCCCGCCGCTTTTCTCTTCGCCCCGGCCCAGCCGCAGATAATGCCCCAACTCCAACTGCTGCGCCACTTGGATTAAATGCCGCTCACTTACCAGATGCGCCCTCAGCTTCGAAAGTTCCCCTTCGCGAAACTGTGGAAACCGCTGGAACAACTCTTCGCTGGTAACCAGCGCCAGAATCGCATCCCCTAAAAACTCCAGCTGCTCGTTATCGTTGACCTTGTATTTATTCTCGCCCGCCTGCTGGGACTCCTGCTCGCGCGCCTGCGAACTGTGAGTGATCGCCTGCTCGATCACTCCCCTCCGGTGGAAGTGGTAGCGCAACGCCGTTTCCAGCGCGGTGATTTCTCGTTCTTTCATGATGGCACTGAATGGCAGTGTGCAAACGAATTGTCATCCGAAGCGGCGCCCTTTTGCCCGCTAAAGGAACCTTGGCGAGCCGCCGTACAACATGACGCAGCCAGCCCTAAGCGGAGCCGAATCCTTACGTCCTTATTTCGGCGTATCGCTGATCCCTCCGATCAACTGGATCAATCGTTCCTTCTCTTTCCGCGCCGCATCTCCCGCCCCAGTCCCCGGCTTCGTCAAATCCACGGCCTGATTGGCAAACTTCAACGCCTCGGGATATTTATTCTGCATATCCAGCGCCACCGACAACCGGAAAACCGCAATCGGATCCACCTGCTGCGGAAATGCATCAATCGACTTTCTCAAATTTCCTTCCGCATCGGCGTAAGCTTTTGCGTTGAAATCCAGCGTCCCAATTATCGCGTAAGCTTCCGACTTCAGAAATCCTTTGAACGCTGCCAACTGCTCCGGCGGATATCCCGAACTCGGAACATCGGTTTCCACCGTGACCAGCGCGCGTTGCGCGTCTTTTCGAGCTTCGCCAATCTTTTGATCCTTATCCAGGTCGGTCTCGCGAGTCCGCTCCGCCAGTACCTGCGCCACACCCAGCAAGGCCTCCGGATCGTCCGGATCGAAGCTCAAAACCTTCTGCGACATGGCCATCATCTTTTCGGCGTTGTTGGCCTGTTGATAGGAGTGCATCACGGACTTGTAGAGCAGCGGGCGCAGTTCACTGTCAGGAAACTTTGTGGCGAAATCATCCGCCGCTTTTTCTTGCGCCGCCGGGTCGGTGATCGCCGCGGCTGTCTTGTACGCATCAAATTCCGGCTGCGTCTTAGCCTGCGGTGGACGCTTCCCCGCAGGCGCCGCAGCCTGTCCCGCTGTAGCCGTCGGTGCCGCAGGCTTGCTTTGTGCAAAACTTCCAGCCGAAATTCCCAGCACTGCCGCCAAAATGATAATTGCCGTTCGCTTCATGCGTTCTCCTTAGATTTCGCGCGCCTTCACATCCACAGCCGCAACACTCTGCATTCTAAACGCCCGCCTGAATTACCACCTTAACCAGTTTCCTTAAATCACTGCGGCTTCGCCGGAGGCTCATACGCCTGCTGTAGCCCCCGCTCAGCCGCCGCCTTGATCTCCGGCAGCTCGCTCGCCGTATTCAAGGCCTCGCGATATTCCTTCTCCGCCGCCTCCCGGTCTTCCTTCATATCCAGAATTCTTCCTAAGTACACATGCGACCATCCCACCACTTTGGGATCCTTTGACGCCTCGATTGCCTTCTGGAAATTATCCTGCGCCCCATCCCGGTTCTTATTCGCCACCGCCACTTCCGCCAGAATAAACAGCGCCCGCCCTTGATCTCCAATCTTCTTGTCCAGCGCCTGCTGTGCCAGTTCCTCCGCACCTTTCGGATCGCCCGCCGCCAGCCGCTTTTCCGCCGCCAGCAGCATCCGCCGCTCCTCCGGACGCGACAACTGCACCAGTTCCGGCGAACTCTTGTCGGCAAAATGAACCGCCGACGCGGCAATCTGCTCCTTCTTTACATCGATGCCCTGTAGCAATCCGCCGTACGCTTCCCGGATTCCCGCCGGATCTTTCTCGAACGCCACTACCTCGTCGTAAAACGTCCGCGTCAGAATATAACCCTGTTTCACCGCATCATCCACCGCCTGCGCGCGCATGGCCTCGTCAGCCGCCAGTTTGCTTCCGCTGGTTCGAATCTCAATCGCACGCACCAGGCACTCCGTCACCAGCAGCGAAATGTCGCTCTTAAAGGCCTCTTCCAGAGGCGCACGCTTCACCGATTGCAACAGCGGCTCCAGCCGCATCATCGCCGTAAAATGCTTTTCCGCCTCCCGGTCAAGTTCATAGTGCAAGAACGTGTGCCGGATCTGGTCCATCTTGAGCGCTGCCCTCGCCGGCGCTCCTGGAGCAGTATTCGGCGCCGGAAATACGATCACGTAGTATTCCGTTCCATAGTTCCGCGCATCCGTTTCGTTCGGCGACCCCATGAAGTCCAGAAAAATTGTGAATCGGCGTCCCAAGTATTGCGACGACGGCTGCTTCAAATAAATCTCGGTATCGAACACCATCTTGGCCAACGGTTCGTGATAGCGGTTCATCGCCGCCGCATAGTCGTTACGATGCCGCTCCCAAATTGAATGCAATTTCGCCTTCTCGTAGAAGCGTTCCAGCAGCGTTCCGAAATCGGTGATCGCCCCGGCATCCGGAGGCAAATCTTCCTCTTTAATGCGCGGCCTGAAATGCGGCGGCCCATCCACGTACAGCGCCAGCGAAATATACGGCGACAAACTGTGGTTCGTGTTCCGGTCCGCGGTATGCGTCTGGTAAAACTCGCACAGCGCCGTCCGCGTCGCCTCCGCGTCTTCCGAATCCTGTAAAACCCGCTGCACCTCCGCCCGCACATTGCTGCGCGTCGCGTCCGAGATAGTCAAATCCTGGTCGTACCCGCAAGCATTCAGTGCCGTCAGGACCGCAAACAACGTTTCGCTGCTATCCAGCGAAATCAGGGACTGGTTCGGCACAATCTGGTTCGGCACAATCTGATTCTGCGCTCCCTGATCTCGTGATGGATTCTGTGGAGTCTTGCTCGCAGCCGGCGAATTTGCCACGGGTGGCGCAGGCACCGCCTCGTCTTTCGAAGAAGACTGGCCTTGCACAGGCTCCTCCGGCGGAGCCGCTTGCTGCCCCACACAATAAAAACTTAACAGCCCCAAAATGGCCGCAAGCCCCAAAAATCGAAATCGTAACCTCAGGAAATCCTCCCTAAAATCGATGCCGCACCCCAGCCAAGAATAACTTCAAGTGTAAGGACTTCACCGCAGAGGGTCAAACTGGAAGTGGGGATAGGCACTGAAGCGCAATGGCCTCCGCCGGCGCCCGCGGAGATCGAGAGACAGCACCTCGGCTCAACAATTCGGCTCAACAATTTGATGAGAGAAAAATAACTGCAAGAACAGGCGGAGAAAAATTAATTTCTGCCGATCCCTTATGCACCGGGAGAAAACAAATGCAAACCATCACTGCAGTCGAACAACCAACACCGGACGTGCTTGACCGTAGACGGTTTCCACGATACCGGCTTAGTACTCCCATCACGGTTTGGCTACCTGACGGTTCTTCCGTGCGGGCAATCACTCTCGAAATCAGCGAGAGTGGCTTGTCGGCGTGTATGAGCGCCCCATTGGCCGTCGGTGAGAGAGCAGATTTGGAGCCAGTGGGCGGCGGGCGAGTACACGCGGTCGTGCGTCGCCAGCGCGGGACAGTATACGGTTTTGAGTGTCTGGCTTTGACCGAAGAGCAATTGGCGCAAGTCCGCGCCCTTTGCGCCAGGCTCCCGCTGTACGGTAGCGGCACGTTGGGGATTTAGCTAAGCGAAACTTCGCTTTTAACTGTGCGTTAGTGCTCAGATTCTAGATTCCACCCATGGGACAATCCAAATACTGAACGAGAGATCGTTCCTTCTCCCCGACCGCTCCCAGGAGGAATCTTATGTGGATTCTGTCAAAGCATTTAAAGCTGTCTCATAGCCATTCCGAACTAGAGGCATTGATTCTTGAACGCACTGCGGAACTACAGAAGCTTTCTCAGCGTCTGCTGAAGGTGCAGGATGAGGAGAGGCGCAAGATCGCGCGCGACCTCCACGACAGCACCGGCCAAACTCTCACGGCGCTAAAAATAAACGTCTGTCTCCTTCAAGAAGGTTGCAAGGGAGAGCCGGCTCGCATGGCGATTCTTTCCCAGGTTGCCGAACTCACCGATCAGGCACTGGAAGAAATTCGCACTATGTCCTATCTGCTCCACCCACCCCTGTTGGATGAGGTGGGATTCGCCTGCGCGGCCGAGTGGTTCATCGAAGGATTCGCCAAGCGCAGCGGAGTTAACGTAAAAGCTGATATCGACAATTCCCGCGCACGGCTGCCCAGGAGTATCGAAATTACTCTATTCCGCGTGCTACAAGAGAGCCTGACAAATGTGCACCGCCACTCCGGAGCTTTCGATGCAAGCGTCCATTTTCAACATGAGGCCGAAGCTGTAGTTCTGGAAGTAAGGGATTTCGGCAAAGGTATCACTGAGGAGCGTTTGAAATTACTAAGCGGCATGAGTGCAGAGGTTGGCGTCGGTTTGGCCGGCATGCGCGAGAGACTATACGAACTCGGCGGCACGCTGGAAATAGAGTCCGATGGTCAGGGAACCACAATGCGAGCCACCGTCCCGCTCTACCCCAATTCTCTGGGGATGCAGAGCGGCGGCAACGCGGAATTCGGCCCATCCGCGCAAGCCTAATCCCGCCGCTTCGGCCCTTACACACTCGTGCTGGCCCAGCCTTCCGCCAGTCTAATCGGCTAGTTGGGGTGCCCCTCGATAAGAGTGAAGGCGGTGTCAAGGACAAAAGTATCCTGTCGGTGTTTTTAGCACCGGTTTTTCGCCAGAGAGGGTTGAGGACCAAGACTCTGGAAATCTCACGCCAATCACCTGCGGTAGTCGTCTTCTCCCAAAGATCGTTGTAAGAGAAGACCGTTCCACCAACCATCGATTCGGCCTAAACATCGACCATGATTCTTCTATGCGAACATCCCGCCCCGTGCGGGATGCGAGAGCGCCCAATCAGTTCTGCGGTCTAGCTTGCGCCGACCAGGGGCACCCGCGAGCTGCTCTCGATGCGAACGATCTCTGGATACGGTGTCTCGGTGCGTAGCATCCAGTAGAGTCGTACCGCTAACTTGCGCGCCGCCGCCACCTTGGCCACGCCTTTCGGCTTCTGATGACAGCGATGCAAATACTGTTTCTTCATTTCGGGATCGAAGCGCACCGCAATCTGCGCCGCCTCCACCAGCAACGATCGCACCATGCGGTTGCCTTGCTTAGTGATTGCTCCCAGCTTCTGCCGTCCGCCCGAACTTTCCTCGCGCGGAATCAATCCCAGGTAGCTCGCCACCTGCTTGCCGCGCGGGAATCGGCTCACATCGCCGATGGTCAGCACATAGGCCAGCGCCGTGTTCGGACCCACCCCCGGCTGCGTCATCAGCAACTTGGCCTGGGGGTTCTCCTCCGCCGCGTGCTGCACCGCGTGATCCAGCGCACCGACCTGCTGGTTTAACATCGCCAGCAGTCCCAGCAAATCTTCCCGCCGGCATGCCGCCCAAGGTTTTAAAGGAAGCTCGCGCAGCAACTTCTGTCCCGCCTGGCTCCACAGCGCGCGCTTCTTTTGCATTCCCTTATTCAAAGAAAGGTGTTGCAGTTCGTTTTTTACCCGGCTGCGAATCTCCACCAGCTTGTGCCGATGCAGTACCAACTGCCGCAAGTCGCGTTGCTCCCGGTCCGGTGTCCACAAGCGCGGAAAACGGCCTTGCTCCACCAGTCTGCGAATGTGCTCCGCGTCCCGCTTGTCCGTCTTCTGCTTGCGCACGTAACTGGCCCGGATCTGCGCCGCATCTCCAATCCAGATCTCGTGCCCCAAATCTTCCACCAGCTCGACAAACCACTGACTGTTACCCGTGGATTCCATGCCGATCAGCACCGGCGCCGCCAGTTGCTGATAAAACTTCTGAGCCTCGCCACTGGCATGCACCAGCTTGCGTTCCCCGCAGTCCCCGGTTTCGGTGTCCAGCCAACTCACTTGTTGCCAGCTGGGATGGAAATCACATCCTATAATCATCATCGAAGGCTCCTTTCTTCCCAGCGTCTTCGTCCTCAAACAAAGACTACATGGGTCTGAATCGAGCCTTCACTCTTATCCAATCAGCCCTTGTCGCGGTTTGTGCGACAGGGTGGGGGTTTTGACTTCCCGCATCAATGATGCGGAACTCCCATGCGCTCCCGCGTGCGCGCGGTCCAGTGCGACTCGATCTCGACGACGCCTTCAGCTCCGGTGAGATAATGCCGGGGACCTTCCCCAGTCCTTTCTCTTAACGACTTGTCGAATTCCGCCCGGCCGTTCGACCATATCGTGAAGGTCGGGCAACCGCCCCGCCAGAAAGTGTTTCCCAGGGCGATACGCTACGCAAAAAATCTGCAAATCGTGTGTCGATTCCCCGCCACCCCGTTCGACGAGTAAGTGGAGCCGCAAACCCGCACCCGGCGCCTGGCAACTTTTTCAGGCCCAGCGCGGTGCGGCTCCTATATAAAAGTAGCGGCCCGGATACAGTGTCCGCACAACACTCAATACTCATTACACGTTACTCACTACACAAGGAGAACACCATGCGCTTCATGATGATCATGTTTCCGAAAGACTACGAAAACGCAAAACCCGGCTGGGCGCCCGACCTCAAAGACATGGAGGCAATGGGCAAGTACAACGAGCAACTAGGGAAAGCCGGGGTGCTGCTCGCGCTCGACGGGCTGACCCCGCCCTCGACGATGAGCGCGCGCGTCACCTTCAAAAGCGGAAAATCAAAAGTGACCGACGGTCCGTTTACCGAAGCGAAGGAGGTGGTCGGCGGCTACTGGATCATCCAGGTGAAGTCGCGCGAAGAGGCGCTCGAATGGGCCTCGCGCATCCCCGGAAAGGATAACGAAATGGTCGAAGTTCGCCGGATGTTTGACATGACCGACTTCGATCCCGAGACCCAAAAGTATATCCAAAAGAAGTTCGGCGACGACGTCGCCGCTGAGATGCGCCAGTAATTGAGATGGGCCAGTATAAAAAACGCTCCGCGCCGGGAGCCCCATTTTCTCGCGCTCTTTGCGAGAAGTGGGGCTTTTCGCCGTCACGAATGGAACGTGGATCACCCGCGGGTTAACCGTAGGTGAGATCGGTGCTCTGTCCGACCTCGATAATGTAGCCGTCAGGGTCGCGGATGTAGCAGCGTATCTCGCCGTACTTGGGTATCGGTTCCGTGATGAATTCGGCTCCTCGACTTTTCCATAATTCGTAGCACGCTTGAATATCCGCAACCCGGAAATTCATAAAGCTGTTGATGTGATTCGGGTCGGGGACGCTGAGCGTTACCGTCGGCTTATCCGGCGTGGGCCCGCCTCCAACGTTCAGAATCATCCAGATATTCGCCAGCTGAAGGTATGGAGGCGCGTTGCCGTCACCCATGGTCAGAATGCGAGCGCCGAAGACCTTTTCGTAGTAGCGAGCCGATCGCTCGACGTCGGCGACGGTGAGAAAATGCGCGATGCTGATCCCTTCTTTCGGGGGCATCTCATAGCTCTTCTGATCAATTTGTACGGCAGTCATTGACGGCTCCTTTCAATACTGTGCTCATCCGCTAATTCTGGTTCTTCCGTATTCATACCTGCAACCGATGAAACCTGACGAAGCTTCCCGGGCGCGTCCTCCGATTCTTATGCCGCTGAAACCGACTTCTTCTTCCCCTCGAGTGCCGGTAGAAGAAGTTTCAGAAGCGCTTCATCAGAGAACGGATTCTGTCCTGAGATCAGCTCGCGATCTTGAAGGACGTAGCTCGACCATGGAGCGAGCACACTTACGTCACCGCCCGCAGTTTGCAGGGCGAAGTCCGGGTAGAAGAGAACCTTGCCGCCAATCTCAAGCGGCTCGCGCTGCTGCTCTTCCGCTGTCGAAAAGATAGTCATCTTATATCCAGAATAGATCCAACCTTGAGCCTTGGCCCGCGCTCCAGCGGCATCGCCCGCCGACAGCGCGGCGACCACCTCCGTCGAATTCGGAAGCGCCGAGAGAAGTGAAATCGGGCCATGGCAGAGCACTGCCGTAGGCTTGGATGTTTTATGAAAGTGTCTCATCACGGTGCCAGCGTCGGGATCATCGAGAAGATCCATCATCGGGCCGTGGCCGCCGGGGACGAAAACGGCGTCATATTGATCCAGGCCTGATGCGATGACATCCGAGATACGAGTTGGATTTTTGAGCCCAGTCAGGCTGTCGCGGAATAACATATAGTCCTGAAGCTTAGCCTCGTCCCCGCCGAAGAACTGGGCTGTCGCTGAATTGACATCCAATTGCGGCGTGTTGCCTTTGGGGTTGGCGAAGGTGATTTCGTAGCCCTCCTTCATCAGGGCGCGAACCGGAACCGTCAGCTCGTTGAGATAGTAGCCGGCGCCCTTGTAACACCCGCCATCTTTCAAGGGCAAGCCATGACCGCTCGATACTAATACCAGGACCTTTCCTTTTGTTGTCATTTTGTTCTCCTTTTTGAAATCGAATGTGCGCTGCTCATTGTCGGTTCCAATTCCGATAAGCAGTGCCATCTGCTGATTCTGGTTCTTTCGAATTCCTTAACTGCCGCCAATTAGACCTGACGCGGAAAGGCAAAACAATTGGACCAAGGTATCGGGGGCGGGCCTTACGGTAGCCCATACACCGATTGACTCGAGCAGTAGACGGAATGAGCGCACTGATAGGCAACACTCCGATTGTAGGAAGACAGAGGAGGGAGCTGATTCGTTAGCAATGTCACCTGCACTCTCTTTGGCTGCTTCTTGAAATCGTCGATGACCTGCGGAGGGACTGCGCCTACCGCAAACTGCACAACATCGGTAAAGGTGTAGACGACGAATGCATTCGAACAGAGATTAAAACTAAAGGCGAGCATTTCCGACCCTCGGCTCGGGTCGGAATACCCTCGATCCGAGAGCAGACATCGCTTGTCTGCATGCTCATTGACGTATTGGTAGATCATCACGTTTGTCTGATGTGATGGATTCTCAAAGAGTCCCTTGATCATTCCCTCCATCAAATTTATTTCACCGGGACGTGGGCGCAAGAGCGCCATAAAGAGGGCTGCAAGCCACGTCCGATATTCATCAGCGTCAATTCCGAGCTGTCGACACAAATACCCTTGCTGCGGCTTCCGTCCCGTCAGAACGGCACGATAATCAGCCAGCAGACAGGGGTCGGTCGGGTGGAACCGAAGCATCCCTCCGATACTGCTCAGAACTTTCTTGATGGAGTAAGGATTTCGAAGAAAATTCATCAGCTTTGCAGCGAAGATTTCCAGAATCTCTTTCTTGATGTCAGAGTCGCTAATCCTTAGCTTTTTTCGAGGAGTTTGACCGAGTTCATCTTTAGCGAAGTCTCGTACTCTCCAAAGAGATATTCGAAGTTGAGGCGGTTCCTCTTGTTGATGACGGAGAAGCTGAATAGATCCGGGAGCGCCAGATTTCGTGAAATGCTTCTTCCTCTAGCATCGTCGAGCCGGATGTGGTGTTTCTCGCGGTCAACGAGGGAGAAGGAATATATGCGCAGATTCCCCGGGTGCTTTGCGGTGGGATTATGTGCGTTAAGTTCCTGTTCTGTCCGAGACAGGAAGTGTTGATTTGCGGTGGTATTTGGCGTGTGCATATCGCATTCCTAGCTTTTCTGCCCCTCTAGTGCAATCCTAGCCGCAAAGGAACGCCCATGACCATGGGGCTGGCCCAGCCCCCAGACTCTAGACTCTAACAAATGGCCTCGTTGGATTTTCGGTCACTTCCGACAGTCCGCGACTACAGGCGGGCTTGATGAATGATCTGAATCAACGGTCGCCGTGTAGCAATCCACCTGTTCATACTTAGCTCCGCTCCAGCGGTACACCGCGATGTACTGCTCGTAAGCGCCCATGGACGACGATGTCGCAAAATCACGAAACCCATTGCGAGATGTGTTTCGTACAATGATGGCGCTGCCAAACATCTCTAACGCAAGGTTGAACTGACCGCTGTGATCAACAGTGAAAATCCACATCGGACAATTCCCGCTTGCACCACAGAATGCTGAATATGGCCCTTGCACTAGAATCTGTTGACTACCGTCTTCAGCGAGGCTGATCGAGCCGACGCGAGCACTCATTAGCGTCTCTCGGTCTACTTGTTGTTTTTCGTCGATAGCGAACCTCTCGATAACCTTCAAAATCCGTGAGCGTTCCTCGACCGTAAACGGAGCGTCCGCAAGAGTATGGTCAAGCTGGTTTTCCAGATTAAGCGAGGGCAACCTCCATTCGTTGCGAATCGCAATATTCCCACCTTGCTCCGGACTGTACGCATCGCTCGCGCTCTGAGCCATGACAGGTTCCGTGCTCCGGTGCCGTGAAACCAAGTACAGCACGACGAGAATCATCACTGCCCCGGCCAGCAAAACGGCAGCCAACCGCCAAGTTTGATGCCAAGGGACTGCCTCGGTCTTGCCAAGTCCGCAGGTTATACATCGCTTGGGGTAGAACGGAATCGCAAGGAGCCAGAGTCCTCCCGTGATAAGCACAGCGAAGAATGTTCCGAAACCGAGCGCCCTCTTGAAGCCCGTAAGCTTCCCGCAGTTCGGGCAGAAGATCATCTCCATGGTTGTTTCGACCTTGAACCGCCCCATTCTACATTTGGACAGGAGCACTGCGAGAGAATTTGATTCCGGCGGGTGCCCCAGGCTCTTGATCTCGCTGGCATCACCAACGCAGTGGTGCCCCGTTCCTTCGCGTTCTGGGAAACCGTGGGGCCGGTCCCACGTCTTCTCCAAATTGTCTCAGCGGTTGATATGGCTTATACCCCGGGGAATCCGAACATCAACCACGACTGATTGGCTACCCAATGCGGGTATAGCTCCGTCATCTGATCGAACAGCTCCTGGTCGGACGTCGCGGTTTCTACGATCAAACTAGTTGATCGACTGGTTTGTTCTATGAGATAATACCTACATGAAAACCGTCGGTGCGTTCGACGCCAAAACTCACCTCAATGAACTGCTCCAGAGAGCCTCGAAAGGCGAGACCATTCAGATCACGAGGCGCGGAATCCCCGTTGCCAAGCTTTCTCCACCCGACTCCGGCCAGAAAGAAGACGGTCACATTTTAGCCGCCTCCATCCGCCGGCTGCGATGCGGAGCCACTCTGGGGAAACTTTCCATACGCGAGCTAATCGATGAAGGCCGCCGCTACTAAACGCTTCGTGCTCGATGCGTCAGTGGCCGTCGCCTGGTGCTTTGAGGACGAAGCAACCAAGTTCACCGAGAGCGTTCTCGACCTGCTTTCGGCCGGCGCCGAAGCCCTGGTTCCTGCCATTTGGCCGGTAGAAGTCGCCAACGCATTGTTGATCGCAGAGCGCCGTAACCGCATTGTCCTGGCGCAGGTCACGGCTCTTCTGCAGAGAATCGCCGCCCTGCCCATCGCGGTCCTCCCCATCGATCCGGCCCGCGCCTTCGACCACATCCTGCCCGTTGCGCGTCAACATTCTTTATCCGGATACGACGCCGCTTACCTGGACCTCGCCATGCGGCAAGGCCTCCCGCTGGCCACGCTGGATGGGCAATTGCGCCGCGCGGCGAAAACCACGGGCGTCGTCCTGCTGTCGTAATCGATATGGAGTGGAGGTCGCGGTTTTCTGCGGCAGCTTATGCCCCCGGGAATCCGAACATCAGCCACGACTGATTGGCTACCCAATCCGGGTAAAGCTCGGTCATCTGATCGAACAGTTCCTGGTCGGAGGTCGCTGTTTTCTTCAGCCGATCGAAGTCCTCGAGGTAACGCTTGGTGTCCTGGATGGTCGAGGGAGAGTCGGGCGCGCCGGGCTTCTTGTGACCGGCGACAACCATCGTGGGATTGAGCGCCGCTAAGCGGTCCAGCGCCGCGATCCAGTTCTTTCGGCTCTCTGGGGTGGTGTCGCCGACGTACATGCGGCATTGGTTGTACACAACGTCGCCAGCGACGACAAGGCCGATCGATGGAACGTAGAGAGACGTCGAATCAGGACTATCGGTGCGGCCCTGCTCGATGATGCGCAATTCGTGACTCTCCAGAGTGAACGTGTCGGGCTCATAGGGCTCGGGTGAAACCAACTTGGTGGCCACTTGCCCAGGAAACATACGGCGTGCCAACCGCTCCACTGTGGGAGTGAAAGACATCTGCATGGCCTTCACCGTCTTGGGTGTTGCGATCGCCCGAGCGCCGGGGAAACGGTCGAGCAGAATGCTCAGGCCATAGAAGTGGTCAAAATGGGCGTGCGTTATATAGATGGTTTCCAGATTGCGGTTGTGCAGAGCGACCCAATCCGCGAGAGCCTCAGCCACTGTCCCCATTGCGTCCACCAGCACCGCATCGTACTCGCCGAAGATTAAAGTCGACGTGATCGGGTCAAAGCCGAGCGCTTCGCCAAAGGGCCGTGGCCGCTCGCCGACCATAGTCTTACCCGGGGCGGTAAAAACGTTCACACTAAGCGCGGTCTCTTTCAGTCCATTTGTGCTGTCCATCTGGTAGTCCTTTCGATGTCAGAGCTAGTGACTGTTCAAGGCAACATTAGCAGAGGCGCAACGATGAATCTATTGGACGAACGTATCAATCAATGGCGGGTGGCCTGGGTGCCCTTCGCTCTTATCGAGGGGCGCCCAGTAAAATTTCTTGGACGATTTGTCGAATTCCGGTCCGGCCGTTCGACTACACAATGAAGGCAGGGCAACCGGCCCGCGCAAGACCTACGGAAAAGAAACTTAGCGCAATCGCACTCAACAGCTTCGCACTACTTGTTTTGCTCGGAACGGCCTGCCGCTAAGCCGAACTATCGAAGGAATAAGGAGACTGCATGAGAAAGCTCAGAATTTTTGAACACATATCGCTGGATGGCGTGATCCAGGCCTCCGCCGATGAGAACAATTTTCCCTACAGTGACTGGTCGGCGCCATATCGTACCCCGGCTGGCAGAGAGATGCTCCTTGCCAGATATGGCGAGAAGTTCGATCTGCTGCTGGGCCGGCGCACTTACGATGGTTTTTCGAGCTTCTGGCCGAAGGCGCCGAGCAGTCCTATGGCGAACCGCCTCAACGCCGCAAAGAAATACGTCGTGACCCATCGGCCGGAAAGCCTTGCGTGGGGCCCATTCGAGGCGGTTGGACCGGACATTGTTGGGACGAGTATTGTCGAGGGCATTCGCCGCATCAAGTCGCTCGACGTTAACGGGAGCGACGGCCCTGACCTGCTCCTCATGGGCAGTTCAACGCTGACATCTACGGTGCTCGAATACGGCCTTGCGGATGAGGTCGTGCTGCTCGTCGATCCAGTCCTGTTGGGCACGGGGAAGCGCATTTTTGCAGACGGAACTCCGGCACGCGCATTCGAGCTCACCAGCACGACGGCTACGCCTAAAGGGATCGTTGTCAATTCCTATAAACCTGTCGGGCCTTTGAAAAACCAACCATAAGGAGAGACATCGTGAGAACAATTAGGATCATCGAACACATCTCGCTGGACGGCGTGAATTCAGGCCCCCGGTGGCGCGAACGAAGACCTACCTTATCCCTACGGCGGATGGGGCGGGGCCGCATGCCGACCCGGATGCCTGAACGGCCATCGTCGCGGCTCATGGTGAGGCTTTCGATCTGCTGCTGGGCCGCCGCACTTACGATATTTTTGCCCGCCATTGGCCGAAAGCCCCGAAGAGTCCGATGGCGGACAGTATTACGTGGCGACGAAATATGTCGCGACCCACAGGCCGAAGAGTCTGGAATGGGGCCCGGCCGAAGACCTTGGAGCGGACATCGTCGAGGGCATTCGCCGCATCAAGGCCAAGAGCGGGCCGCACCTGATCGTGTGGGGCAGCTCGACGCTGACCTCAGTCCTGCTCGAGCACGGGCTTGCGGATGAGGTCATCTGCTCGTATTTCCGGTTCTGTTAGGCACCGGCAAACGTATCTTTTCGGAGGGAACTCCGCCACGCGAACTCGCGCTCGTCAGCACCAAGGCTGTGGGTTCGGGCGTCATCATCAGCACCTACAAGCCCAGCGGGCCTTTGCGGACCAGCACCTACGGCGGCGCGAGCAGGTGAAAGGTCTGGCAACAGGCTTGGACTTTGTATAAACCACCGCCAAAAAGGCTGCCCCACCCATCGCGCTTTTCGATGGGTGGCAGGCGGGACCACATTTCCAATCCCTACCTTAGTGTTGGTCCCGGCCCTGTCTGAATCACCGTATTGACAATCGGTCTGGCGGAAACAATAATGGCCGCGCTCGGCTTTCTGTTTCAGCCTTGTTCCTCCCCCCACATCGGTTCGTCCGCTGAATCGCCGACTTGTGATGTTTTTTCAACCTTCCATCCGGAGGAATTTCTTATGAGCAGCCAAATTTTTCGCGGCCAAGGCCGTCACGCATCGCTTCTTCTCCAAAAAACCAAAATCTCACCGGCATCTGCCGCTCTAAAAATGATTTGCGCGTTATGTCTGATCTGCGCCGCCTTTACAGCCGCGCAAGCTCAGGTCACTATCCTCGCCAGCTTTAACGGAACCGACGGTGGTTCGCCGCAAAACTCCTTAGTCGAAGGGTCAGACGGAAATTTCTACGGAACGGTTCAGCAAGTTACTGGAACCGAGAACTTTGCCGGGCTGATTTACCGCGTAACCCCGGCCGGCGTTCTAAGTACTTTTTACAATTTTTGCTCCCAGACGAGTTGCGCGGACGGCACGATGCCCGACGCGGCATTAACCCTTGGGTCGGACGGAGACTTGTATGGAACTACTACGCAGTTCGGGGCGCATGACGGGGGCACCATTTTCAAGATCACTACGGCGGGCGTGCTGACCACGCTCTACAACTTTTGCGTGTTGAAAAATTGCCCGGATGGAGCGGCGCCACGAGCCGGCCTCGTCTTAGCCAGCGACGGGAACTTTTACGGAACCACTCAGGGAGGAGGAAAATATGTCAACGGAACGATTTTTCGCATCTCGCCTTCCGGCGCGTTCCACTCGCTGTACAGCTTTTGTGCGCTAACCAACTGCCCAGACGGCGCTGCTCCGGGTGCGGCATTAGTGCAGGGAAACAATGGGGAGTTGTATGGTTCCACCTATGAAGGGGGCACTGTCGATTGCCCGTTCTTCGGCAGCTTCGGTTGCGGCACGATTTTCAAAATCACTCTGTCGGGTAACCTCACTACGCTCTACAGCATCGGCACCGACGCCGGATTATTGACGACGCCCTTAACGCTGGCGCGCAATGGAAATTTTTACGGCGCCAGCGAAAACGGCGGTACCTGCGGCACCAACGGATGCGGTACCGTATTCGAGGTTACGCCTGCGGGAGCCTACTCGACACTCTATAGTTTTTGCACACTGGAATTCTGCGCCGACGGAGATCTCCCGAAGGCGGGCTTGGTGCAAGCCACCAACGGAATTCTTTACGGCAGCACTTCGAATGGAGGTACGGTTGGCGGAACTGTATTTGGCATTTCCACCTCCGGCACCCTGAATACAATTTACGACTTCGCCGGATTCGCCCACGGAAGTATGCCGGAAGCGTCGATGATTCAGGCCACAGATGGAAATCTCTACGGCTTGGTCAATGAGGGCGGAGCGGACGAAGAGGGAGCAATCTTTCGCGTAGCCACCGGACTAGCCCCATTCGTTCAGACCGTTCCCCCAGCCGGATCGGCGTCCGCGCAGGTTCTGATTTTGGGGAATAATCTGTCGACGGCGAACGCAGTCAGCTTCAACGGAACGGCGGCAACGTTCACGGTTGTCTCCGACACTCAAATCGATGCGACAGTCCCAAGCGCCGCAAGCAGCGGTTTGGTAACGGTAACAACCTCTTCCGGAACGCTAAGCAGCAACGTAGTGTTCCGCATTGTGCCATAACCCTGCGTCCGTAACCCACATCTCGCAAGGAAGCGAGATGTGGGCACCCGCATCGCCAGGGCCGGCCGCACATTCTAATTAACTCCTGGCTCATCGCGAGCGAGGCTGCCCCACTCGCCGCGGTTTTCGGCGAGTGCGTACCACGGGCCCATACAGCTTTGGAACCAGCCACCTCGCACTATGCGATTCCGCGCACCCTCATCTCCGCCTTCTGTGCTTCGTTGACCAGCACCGGTCCCTGCTCCCCAAGCATAATAACGATAACTGCTCCAGATCTTCAGGGCAGGCTCTTGCAAAAAACGCATAGATGCGGCATCCTCACGGGCGGGTGGCCGACAAAATTAAGAGAGGATCAAATGAGAAATTTAATCTTCGCAATCAACCTTACCCTCGATGGCTGCTGCGACCATACCAAATTCAATCCCGCTGAAGATTTACTTGTACATTACACGCACCTCTTGCGGGATGATGTTGACCTGCTCGTCTATGGGCGTAAAACCTATCAATTGATGGTTCCTTATTGGCCTGATATCGCGAAAAGCCAGTCCGAGACAAAAGCGGATATCGAATTTGCTCAAACCTTTGTCTCCAAAGAGAAGATTGTTTTTTCCCGATCATTGGCCAGCGCTGAAGATGGAAATACGAGAATTGTTCGTACGAACCTTCACGATGAAATACTTAGATTGAAGCAAGAACCAGGCAAAAATATTCTGGTCGGTGGTGTAGATATTCCTTCACAACTGATGGAGCTTGGACTCATTGATGAATATCGTTTTGTCCTGATGCCAATCATTGCTGGCGAAGGGAGACGGTTGTTTGAAAGTGTCAACCTGCCGGAGAAATTACGACTGAAACTTGTCGAATCGAAGATTTTTAAATCAGGATGTGTTGCGCTTCGTTACTCGAAACAGTGACAGAAAAATTTGGTTTTTCGCTCTCCGTGGAATCGGCACAGATTCTACGCTGTCCGTTACCAAACCGACAGGTGGGCCTTTGATCTTGCGGGGCACCACCCTCAGTGGGTTCATAAAAGGGAATAAGGGGAAGAGTTTTCTTGACATCCCCTTTGATAGAACCCTAAGTGGGAATAGTGCACGCAAAGATCGTTAAAAGGTGGGCCGCCCGCCCGCCAACCTGCCCAACGTGCCCGGAGCGCCAACCGCCGATCGCTCGTCCGTGCCGCTCGTTTTGCCCGTTTCAATCGGCTGGTTCGGGATTGTCTCGTAGGCGTACCCGGTCAGATAGACATGGAACTGATCAATATTCTTTACGGTCACCGTAAGCCGCGCCCAGCCGTAGTGCACCTCTCCCTTGATCAGGAACTTGAATCCCAGGTAGCCGTTCGCCGTGTTCTTGTCCCATGGTCCGCCGCATGAAGGGACCGAAAGGCCGAAACAGTTGTACATCAGTTTCGCCGGTCCGAAGAAGCTCGAGAATGTGGCCCCAGGCTCGAATCTCGCGCCATTTGCCCCCACTTGATACCCAGCAGCCAGATTGGACGCGAAGAGGCCGCGTTGCGAGCTGCCCAGCACTCGATTCGAGCCGCGGGAGTATACCAGCATGCCACCGCTGTCCGCGTAGCCAAAGAAACGATAATGCAACGTGAAATTCACGATTCCGTCATTCGTGAGCGACAGATTCAGGCCTCCGCGCGTGACCTCTTTGTGCGCAGGCGTATAAACGATTTCGGCTTGCGCCGTTGAACCCAGAGCCGCTGCCACCACTCCGGCTGTCCCGGCCGCGAGCCCATACATTTCCAGTTTTTTCCGCAGGGATTGAGATAGATTGATTGTCTTGCGCATCTTAGCAACTCTATTCATGGTGGTCCCTCCCAGAAGGGAAATAATACTAGCCCGAGCGCAGTTTCTGGTCAATGGTGGGATGGTCAGGTGATGTCAAGCGGCTTGTGTAAAAAGGTTGAGGGTGCGGTTTTTCCATTCCAGGTTGAATCTCTGGAAGATGGAGTAGATGATGCGGTCCACGCTGGCCACGTTGACGAAGCAGACCATGGGCCGGGTTCTTCTTCGTACTTCCACGAAACAGCGTTCAATGACATTGGTGGTGCGGACCTTCTTCCACAAATGCCGGGGCAGGGCAAAAAACGACAGCAGTTCCGGCAGATCGCGTTCCAGGCGCCGAAGCATAGGCCCGTACTCTCGCAGCCAGCGCGCCCGGAAGCGGCGGAATGCGGCCTGCGCCTGGGTCCGGCTGTCGGCCCGATAAATGGCTTGCGCGCCCCGCTTGACTTCGTCATAGTCGCGTTTGCGCACATGCTCTAAAATGTTGCGCATCTTGTGCACCCAGCATTGCTGATGCCCGACCCGCGGGTAGACGGTCTGGATCGCGGCCGCCAGTCCGGCACAGCCGTCGGTGACGATGAGCAGCAGCTTCTTGCCTTCCAGTCCGCGGCGGTAAAGATCTTCGAGCAGGCCTTCCCAGTCGGCCTGGCTCTCGCCGCGGCTACGCAAAAAAGCCAGCAGATGGCGGGTGCCGTCCTGGCGCACCCCGTAGGCTACCAGCATGTGCACCCGCTTACGCCCCGCTGGACGCCGCATGCGCAGGCTCACCCCGTCCAGAAACAGATAGGCGTAATCGTCCGGCAGCCGGGCTTGATGAAACTGCTCCACCACTTCATCCAGCGAACGCGTGATGCGCGACACGGTCTGCGGGCTCACCGCTTCGCCGGTCAGCGTGGCCACCACCCGGCCCACTTGCCGGGTCGAGATGCCGCGCAGAAAAGCTTCGCGGATCCGCAGCGTGACATCCTCGGCGCGGCGTTGAAACTTGGCCACCACCTCGGGCAGGAACCCCCGCTTGCGAGTGCGCGCCCCCCGCAACCGCAGGGTGCCGAACTTGGTCACAAAATCTCTGGAATAATATCCGTTGCGGTAGTCCTGGCGCTGCGCCGAGCGCACGTAACGCCGGCTCACCATGTAGAGGTCGCGCTGCCGCTCGCTCAGCGCATCGAAAAACCTCTGCGCCGCCTGCTGCGCCCGGACCTGCAAATCGCCCCAAAAACTTTCTTGCAACTCCGCCACAAAATGTTGGAAATGCTCGGTGATTGGGATTATCTTCGCCATGGGTGTAGGTCTCCTTTTTCGGAGTGGCTTTCGCTTGCGAGGCCAAAGCCAACTTACACCTCTTGCTTTTTACACAATCGAAGTTACGTCACCCTCGCTAGCTGCGGATTAGTCGTCCAAACTCTGCTTGTATCCATGTGCCCCTCTACGACCTTCACAGCAGACCCTTTTCATGCTTTGATACTGTTCTTGTGTGAGAGTAGGAGCTTGCCGGCGTGGTCGCTAGGTTCGAATGGTCTGTAAAGGTCAGGTCATTTTTGGCGCCCTCCCCGCCCTCGAAGAAGTGCTTACGGAGCGGGCCACTCTTTCCACAAGAGCAACCCCTTGTCAGTGACAGCAGAAAGCTGAAACTATCCTCAGATGAAGATGGTCGGTATCATTCCCGCTCGGCTGGCCGCGACCCGTCTTCCGCGAAAGATGCTGCGGGAGCTGGCCGGAAAGCCGTTGGTCGGCTGGGTGTACGAAGCCGTTCGCGCTTCGCCGCTTCTTGCAGATGTCATTGTCGCAACCGACTCTACAGAGATTCTGGAAGCCTGCCGAGCACACGACTGGAAGGCTCAGATGACCTCGAGCGCTCACCGCAGTGGAACCGAGCGCGTGCATGAAATCTCCAATTCACTCGTGGCGGATGTTTATGTCAATGTGCAGGGCGACGAACCGCTCGTCCGCCCGGAACAAATCGCCACGTTGTTGAATGTGATGAAAGACCCTGACGTGCAGGTGGGCACAGTTAAGACCGCGTGCCCAGTGGCGGAAATTCGCAATCCCAACGCAGTCAAAGTTGTAACTGCATCCGATGGACGCGCTCTCTATTTTTCCCGCGCTACCATTCCTTTTGATCGCGACGCCGGCGAGCCTTGCTGCTTCAAGCACCTCGGTCTTTACGCATACCGCAAGCCGGCGCTCGATGTTTTTGTGAGCCAGCCGGAATCCACGCTGGAAAGAAGCGAGAGATTGGAACAGCTTCGCTTCCTGGAAAATGGAATTTCCATCTATGTGGGTGAAACCGCGTACGACTCCATCGGAGTGGATACGGAAGAGGATCTGGAACGTGTAGCCGAAATTCTGCGCGGTCGCTAATCTATTTTTACTCGCCAAGATGCAAGGCCGTGCAGCTTATGCCTGGGGCCCTGCACTTTGCATGCGTCCCCAGTGTTCGGCAGCCTCCACTCGCCGCGAAATCGCCGGATGCGAATGGAACAAGATCTCGATCCATTTTGAAGGCGTTCGCTCCGAAAGGTTTTGTAGCGCTAGCTTGTTCATCGACGAGATGAACGGCCCCACGCTGTCGATCGATTCGAAGGCGTAGCGGTCGGCCTGCCGTTCGTTGTAGCGCGAATATGCATTCAGAGCCGGCATTAGCAGAAGGGATAACAAGGTCGCAGTAATCGCTAACAGTGGAAGGTTCGCGAAGTCGGAGAGCTCTTCGAACAAGTGCCGATCGACCGCGTAGTGCAACACAAAATTTGCGATCCAGAAGCCCAACAACGTAATTCCGGCCTGCACCAGAATGCTTTTCAAGATATGGCGGTGAACGTGGTGTCCTAACTCGTGCGCCAGGACCGCTTCGATTTCCTCGGGCGCGTAGTTATCCAGCAGCGTATCAGCCAGGATAATCCGGCGCGTGCTGCCCAGTCCGGTAAGAGCGGCATTCGCCTTCTTGCTTTTCTCCGAAAGCTTCCAGCGGTAGACTCCCCGCACGCGCGTTCCAGCCCGCTCTCCAAGTTGCACCAAACGCCGCCGCAGGTCTTCGTTGTCCAGCGGCTCAAACTTGTAGAAGATCGGGAACAGTACCACCGGTGCGAGTTGAGCCAAGAGAATGAACAGCCCCATGAACAACGCCCATGTGATGAGCCACCAATGTTGCGGGGACTGGCGAATCATGAAATACAACAACTCCACCACTACCGCAGCCATCACTAATCCCACCAGAAAGCCTTTGGTTTCGTCCCAAAGCCACGAGCGAAGTTTCTGCGTGGAGAGTTGAAATCTTCGCTCCAGCCGAAATCCGTAGTAATCGAGACCGAACGCCAAAATCTTGCTGATCAACAGAAGGAAGAATAGATACAAAAAGACGGCGAGAGTGTAATTTTGAAAGCCGCGCCGCAAAGCCAGATCGCGCAACCAGCCTGACCAGCCAGTAATTAGTAGCACAACAAGAAAAGCGGACCCGACTACAAAATCGGCGATCCCCAACCAACGCTGAATCTGGTTATAGCGGCGCGCCCCTGGCGCGTCGACTGGACTCGTAGATGTTCCTTCAGCCACTATCATGCCTAGTAGAAGTATCGCATTCCCGCAGGCGAAAGTGTTCAGTTCGCTGAAGAAAGTCAGCATCAGCTGTGATTAACAAAACCTTCAGCGGCTGTGAGGATTTCGCTCACCAACTCCGGCGAAGCGGCCTCGGAGTAAGCCCGTAGCAGAGGCTCTGTTCCCGAAGCTCGAAACAGAATCCATGCCTCCGCTCCATTGCCATTCGTCGGCGCGTCGAGAAAAAACTTTATGCCGTCGAGATTCTCTTTCTTCACCACGCGAAAGCGTCCCAGGCTCTGCGTATTTTCCGACCGCGCCCGCTGAATCGCGCTCTGTTTGACCTCTTCGGGAATGTGCAGATCGCGCCGCCCATAATAGTGCGGCCCGAATTCGCGTTGCAAGTCGGCAACCAGTTGACCGAGGGTCTTGTCCTCTTCCGCCATTACATTGGCCAACAGCAGGCAGTTCAGCACGCCGTCGCGCTCCGGCAGGAAGCGCGAATAACCGATGCCTCCCGATTCTTCCCCGCCGATCAGGATGTCGTGCTCCATCATCAGATCGGCAGTGTACTTAAATCCGATCTGTGTTTCATAAAGTTTGCGGCCATGCTTGGCCGCGATTCGATCGAGCATGCGAGTCGTATTGAACGCGCGCACCACGTCGCCCGGCCACCTCTTGCGCTCCAGCAGCCAGCGCAACAAGACGCAGAAAATTTTGTGCGAGTCGATAAAGCTGCCATCTTCCGCGACCGCGCCAATTCGGTCGGCATCGCCGTCCGTGGCCAGCCCCGCATCACACTTTTCTCGCGTCACAGTTTGCTGAAGCAGCGCAATGTGCGGTTCGATCGGTTCCGGATTGATGTCCGGGAAGAGAGGATTCACTTCCTGTCGAATCGCAACATGTTGAACCCCGCGTTCGCGAAAAATTCCCGCAAGAATTCCGCGCCCCGAACCGTACATGGAATCGATCGCCACCTTGAATTTGGCTCTGCCGATAATATCCATGTCAGCGAATCCGCACACTGCCGTAATGTACGGAGCCTTCAGGTCCACTTCTTCCACGGCCGCTTTTGTGCCCTGTGGCATCGCTCCGGCGCGCAATTCCTCTTCCACCTTTTTCATAATGCCGGGAGTGGCCGACCCGCCAAATTTTCCTTTGAACTTAACTCCGTTCCAGTTCCACGGATTGTGGCTGGATGTAACCATCACTCCGCCGGCCGCGCCGTTCTGTTTTACGGCGTACGAAACGGCGGGAGTGGGCGTGTAATCGTTAGCCAGTTTTACCGGGACACCTGCGGCGGCAATAACCTCGGCAGCTACCTTTGCCGCCCGGTGTGAGGCAAAGCGCGTGTCGTACCCTACGAAGACTCCGCGGGAGGCATCTTCGTATTTCAAAACGTAGGAAGCGATCGCCCCAGCAACCCGGCGCACATTGTCAAAAGTGAAGTCGTCCGCGATAATGCCGCGCCAGCCGTCAGTTCCAAACTTGATTTCTTGAGCCATAGAAATTCAGTGCGCAGTGATTAGTGGCCAGCGATCAGTGGGGTTGGTTTTGCTGGCCACTGATCACTGAACATTTGGCCACTGTGCTCTTACGTCAATTTATGCAGTTTCTTTTCGTCCAGATGCTTCACAACTTTGCCGACATCCTGTGCGTGCTGGCGAGTGGTGATCAGCAGTGCATCTTCCGTCTCAACAACTACAAGGTCGCTTACCCCAACCGCAGCCACAAACTTTCCCGGGGCGTGCACATAGTTGCCCTGCGCATTCAAAATAAAAACACCATTGCCGTGAATAATGTTGCCTTCGGGTGGAGTGCTCTTTGCCGTGTGGTGCTCGTGCAGTGCAGTCCAGGAGCCCAGATCGTTCCAGCCGAAATCAGCCGGCAAGCAATAGATTCTTCCTGCCTGTTCGCCCTTGGCCGAACGCGGTTCAAGCACCGCATAGTCTACGCTGATGTTCTCGCACTTGGGATAGAGCTTGCGAAAAGTGGCGGCAAATTTCTTGGTCCCAAAGGCAGCGGCAATTTCCTCCAGCAAAGAAGCGGTGTTGGGAAGATGCTCTCGCAGGGAGTTGGCCAGCGTGCGGGCGCTCCACAAAAACATTCCGCTGTTCCAGAAATAATTTCCCGCGGCCACAAACGTGGCGGCCTTCTCCGCATTCGGCTTCTCTGTGAAACGGCGCACGCGAAGCGCATCTCCCTTGAAAAGGCTTCCCACTTCAATGTATCCGTACCCGGTTTCGGCGCGGTTTGGCCGGATGCCTAGAACCACAATGTTCTCTCCCTCAGCAGCAAGCTGGGCGCCATGTTCGATTGTCGTGCGGTAAATCTCTTCGTCAGCGATCACATGGTCGGAAGGAAACATACCGATTACCGCATCAGGAGTTTCGCGAAGAAGAAGAAACGCGGCAAGACCAATCGCTGGCGCGGTGTTGCGTCCCAGCGGCTCGGCCAGCACCTGGTCCTTCGGCAGCCTCGGAAGCTGTTTCAGAATCGCTGGACGCAGATCGTCATTGGTAATGATCCAGAATTGTTTCGGCGGCGCCAGCGGCAGCAGTCGCGCCACCGTTTGCTGAATCATGGTCTGCTTGCCATCGAGAGCAAGCAACTGCTTGGCGCGCTTCTTCCGACTTAATGGCCAGAACCGCGTGCCCCGCCCGCCGGCAAGAATTACGGGATAGAAATTTGAGTTCTTAGCCAAGGTCTTAGAATCTCATTCCTACATTCGTGTTTCAGGTTCTGGCAGCGGGGCCCCAGGTACCCGAGCTCTCAAAAATTCCAGCGCCCACTGTGGTCGGACGCTGAATTTCCCAATCGCTGCTGGAATCACCACGGCATCGCCTTTGGTCAGCGTAACCGATTCCGATCCGTCCACTTCCACTATGCCACAGCCTTCCACCCCCACTAGAATTTGAACAGAACTCTTGCCCGATTCGTCGCACGCGCTCAATTCCAGCGGACTCTTTGTCTCGAACATATCCACCACAAAATAAGGCGCCGCAACTAATGACGCCTGCCGGTTGTCTCCTCCTGCAATTTGAGCGGGAGCCGCGCGCACTACTTTTCCGGAAGCCACTTGCGGCTTGACTGCGGCCAAACCTTCTTTCAAGTGCAATTCGCGCGGCCGTCCGTAATCATACAAACGATAAGTCGTATCCGACTGTTGTTGCGTCTCGATGATCACCGAGCCCGGCCCCAGCGTATGCACCGTTCCTCCGGCAACATAAACCATGTCTCCGGCGTATACGTTGAGCCAGTTCAATAAATCTTCAGCGCGCTTATCTTGGATTGCCTCTTCCAATTGAGCAACGCTCACGCCAGGTTTCAACCCCAATGCAATCTGCGCTCCCGGCTTGGCATGCGCCACATACCAACACTCAGTTTTCCCCCACGGCTGATTCACGCGCCGAGCCTGCTCATCATCGGGATGAACCTGCACCGACAGGTGCTCATGCGGGAAAAGAAACTTCAGCAACAACGGAAACCGCCGTGCATCGCGAGCGGCATCGCCCACCAGCTCGCGTTCATATTTCTCGCTGACCTGTGCCAGCGTCTGCCCAGTCAGCGGCCCATTGGCAATCTTGCAATCGTCCCCGGTAAGCCAGGCTTCCCCAATCTTTTCCGCAAATTGATGATTGGGATAGATCGGCGAAAGATCGTGCGTACCCCAAGGCCGCGGATCGAATGCGGGACGCATCAAGAATGGATATAGATTGCTCATGCAAAATCTAATTAATAAAAAAGGCCGTTCGATAACGGACGGCCTCAGCCGAACTCCTAGTCTCCGAGATTACAAGACAGCGAAAAACTTTCGCATGCGTTCCAATCCGCGATCCAACTCCGCTTTCGAAGTCGCGTATGAAACCCGAATATGCTCGCCGGTGCCGAATCCTTCTCCCGGCACGGTTGCCACGTGCGCTTCCCGCAACAGCCTTCCTGCAACGTCGGACGCTGACTTCACGTTGCCGCGCCCCAAAAATGCCGAGATGTTGGGATAGGCGTAAAACGCGCCTTCTGGCAGTGTGCAAGTAATGTCCGGAATCGATCGCAACCCTTTCACTACATGATCCCGCAACTGAATATATTCGCGCCTCATCTGTTCCACGCACTCTTGCGGTCCGTTCAACGCGGTTACCGCAGCCTTCTGCACAATCGATGTCGGATTCGATGTCGATTGGCTCTGTAACTTTGACATGGCACTCACTACTCCCGCCGGACCGAGCGCATAGCCCAGCCGCCAGCCCGTCATCGCGTATGTCTTTGAGAGCGAGCCCAGCACCACGATGCGATCTTTATATTCGCGCAATGATCCCACGGAAAAATTCTTGCCCGTGTAATTCAGATAAACGTAGCACTCGTCGGAGAGCACCCAGATTCCACGCTCGTGCGCCAGACGAACCACCTCCGTCAAGTCCTCCGCGCTCATCACCGCGCCGGAGGGATTCGAAGGCGAATTCAGAATGATGACCTTGGTCCGCGAGGTGATCAAGCGCGCTACCATTTCCGCAGTCAGCCGAAAGCCCCGCGACTCGTCCGTTTCCAACAGCACGTTCTCGCCGCCCGCATAACGTACAATATCCTTGAACGAAACCCAGTAGGGCACCGGGAGAATCACTTCGTCCCCGTGATCGACCAGCACCTGGACCGCGTTGAACAGCGCATTCTTGCCGCCGGTCGATGCAATCGCCTCTTCGCGGCGATAATCGGAATCGAAATCAACCGCATGACGGTGGACGATTGCGTCACGCAACTCCGGAGTGCCGGGAACCGCCGTGTACTTCGTAAAGTTTCCCTGAATAGCGGCGATGGCTGCGTCTTTGATGTGCTGCGGTGTGGCAAAATGCGGCTCGCCCGCGCCGAAGTCAACCACGTCGATTCCCTGCGCCCGCAGCTTGTCGGCCTCGGCGACCACCGCCATCGTGGCGGAAGGTTCAATGCGGTTGATTCGATCCGTGAGCCGGACTGCCTCGGTAATGGCGGTCGTCATTTTCGTTTCCTCTTTTCCTCGCACGCGCGTCGTGCGTGCGGCCTCTTCCTGCATTTCGTCGTGAAACTTGTACGCGGGCTCCAGCTTTTCGCGCAGCTTCTGCTCGACAAATTCGGGTACGAGCCCGCGCACTGGCCCCCCGGCCTGCGCGACTTCCCGGACGAGTCGCGAACTCACGTAAGAATACTTGTCCGCGGGCATCATGAACACGGTCTCTAGAGTGGGTTCAAGTTTCCGGTTCATCAGCGCCATTTGCAACTCATATTCGTAGTCGCTCACCGCCCGGATCCCGCGCAGCACGCAGGTTGCATCGATTGACTTGGCGTACTCGACCATCAGTCCGTGAAAAGCCTCAATGCGCACATTTTTCAGATGAGCGGTCAGTGTCTTCAGCATCTCCAGCCGTTCCGCCAGACTGAACATCGGGCTCTTTTCCGAATTCCTCAGAATGCCCACGACCAGCTCTTCAAAAATCTTGGCGCCCCGCTCAATCAGGTCAAGGTGTCCGTTAGTAGGCGGATCGAAAGAACCGGGATAAAGTGCGCTGACTTTGTTCAATGGT
Source organism: uncultured Acidobacteriaceae bacterium (assembly GCA_963818235.1). GTDB lineage: Bacteria > Acidobacteriota > Terriglobia > Terriglobales > Acidobacteriaceae > Sulfotelmatobacter. Next base: position 1,088,202 of record CAWFRI010000001.1, on the reverse strand, counting down.
CCTCGCAGGAAGCGGCGTGCCGAATAAAGATTCTATGCGGGGAGGACAGAGGATGGCAATTGCGACTACGACGGAGGTTGTCATCCCGCTTGGCGCGGAATGGCACCTCTCGAAGAGGTCGCTATCTTTTCGCCGCTATCGGAACTTTGACAGGCTCCGGAGGGGCGCTTGGCATAGTCGTGACGCGTGCGCCAGCAGTCGGAGAAGAAGAGGCGGACGCGGGCTGCGCCGGAGATGCAATTAATCCCAGCGTCTTGCGCACTTCCGTATCTAGCTTGGCCATGGTGTCTTTGTTGTCTTTTAGAAATTGTCTCGCATTTTCGCGGCCCTGGCCGATGCGCTCGCCTTTGTAGCTGAACCACGAGCCGGATTTCTCGAGAAGATTGTTATTTACCGCAACATCCAGCAGATCGCCTTCGCGCGAAATGCCTTCACCATAAAGAATGTCGAACTCGGCTTCGCGGAAGGGCGCGGCCACCTTGTTCTTTACAATTTTCGTACGGGTGCGCGATCCCGTGACTACATCGCCGTCTTTGATGGCGGCGATGCGCCGAATGTCGATTCGCACCGAAGAATAAAACTTGAGCGCCTTTCCGCCGGTAGTTGTCTCCGGATTGCCGAACATTACGCCAATTTTCTCGCGAATCTGGTTGATGAAGATCAGGCAGGTGCGCGACTTGGAAACCGTTCCCGTCAGCTTGCGCAGAGCCTGCGACATTAAGCGCGCCTGCAATCCCATGTGGCTGTCTCCCATTTCGCCGTCGAGTTCGGCCTTAGGCACCAGCGCCGCCACCGAATCGACCACCAGTACGTCGATCGCATTCGAGCGCACCAGCGCCTCGGTGATCTCCAGTGCTTGTTCACCATAGTCCGGTTGCGAAACCAGCAGGTTATCCACGTCCACGCCTAACTTCTTGGCATAGCCCGGATCGAGTGCATGCTCAGCGTCCACGAAAGCCGCCATCCCGCCCGCTTTCTGCGCCTCGGCGATTACTTGCAGCGTGATGGTGGTCTTGCCGGATGATTCGGGACCGAAGACCTCAATCACGCGTCCGCGGGGAAAGCCGCCAACTCCCAGCGCCGCGTCGAATGAGATTGATCCGGTCGAAATGACCGAGATGGGGACGATCGCTTCCTTCGACCCCAGGCGCATGATCGAGCCCTTGCCAAACTGCTTTTCAATCTGCGCGAAAGCTAACTCAATTGCCTTGCCGCGTTCATCCGCCATGGGAGTGTGGCTCCTTTAAAGAGTGCAGAACTGATCTGGCCGGATTATACATACAGATCGAAGCGAATAAAAGGCGAATCAGATTAATAAACAGTGGAAATCGTTCCGAAATGGGCAATGACCGTGTGGCGCGGGCGCCCCCCGCCCGCGAAATCTACCCAGGAACGGGAACGACGTGCCCGACTGTCACTTGGCCAGTTTCTTGTATAACTCGCGATACTTTTTGTTGGAGCGGCGATAAGCGGCTATCACTTCAAGCCTCAGCACAAAGCGCTAGTTGGGATAATCTCAATTATCCTCTCCGCCTGCTGGCTCTTTAGATATTCGCCGCGTCAGTAGTAGGCCAGAAAGCAACTTTCTGTATAACTCGAAAATCTCGTTTTCTAACGTTAATGTGGTTTTTGAGGCAATCGTATTTACCTCTGCAGCAAATCCACCGCGCTGTCACATCATGCACCCAAAAATACTTAGCCCGCGCTGGATACTTTCGCGACACCACTTCGCAATATCTCGCAAGCCACCCAGTCTACTTCGACCCCGCAACCGCATTTTCCAGCGCCAGGCGGATGAAGCGCTGATAAGGCAATCCTGCGTGCGTGGCGCGCTGGCGCACCGCATCATAAAGTTCTTCGAGCAGGCGCAAATTAATGGATTTATCCTTGCGCTTCATCTCGAAGCGTACGGTTTGCGCGCCCGACAGGTCATAGTGAGACAAGTCGGCTTTATCGACAAAGGCCGCCGCAGCGCGGGCGCTCTTAAACGCCGGGATTTTCTTTTTCATAGGATTCGATCTCCTTTTGTGCATGTAACGCGGGCTGATCTGCCTGATCAATTGCTTATCGCCCTTGTAAACACAAGAAATACTCTCCGCCCATTGCTGGTTTGTCCCACCGCGCAAAAACGGCTTTGCTCTCGCGAATCAGCTGTGCTCGGAACGATGGCAAGAGGTCGGGTGAACAGGCTTTCAATCAGAACGGCAGAGAGCCCGTGCTTCTGGCACTTGGCTTTGTTACCTGGATCCCAATCAAAGCCGTGGAAGTGCAAGAACATGATAGCGGGATTAGATACTCAAATGTATAGGCAAATGTAACTACCTCTGCAGCAAATCCACCGGCGCCGTCACATCGTGCACGCGAAAATACTTAGCCAGCGCCGGATACTTCCGCGCCACGGCCTCATACATCGCATAGGCCACGTTGCGGTAGGAAACATGGCCTGCCGGCGTGGTGCGCAGCTCTGAGATGTAGACAGCCTCGGCAAAATCCATCTTGAACAGGGCGCGCTTGCGGTAGGCCAGCGAAATCGCGTACTGCGAATTTTCTTCGGCCTCGGGCGCGTTGCGCGCGGCGAGCTTCTCCACCGCCGATTGCACGCGCCGCATCGCGGACTCGAACAGCCCACGCATGCCTGCATCTTCTACGTCGAGCAGCATCTCGTAACCGTGCTGCGTGGTGAACCCCTGCATCACCTGGATGCAGCGCCGGTGACGGTGCATATCGCGGAAGCCGCCGGTATCCATCAAAATGTCGAAGCGGAACTGTTGCCCTGCGCGGAAGCCGCGCGACATCTCATCGTGTTTGCCGCGATGCCGCAGGCCAAGGTCGATGATCTCCCGCCGGAATCTTTCACCCGAAACTTGTAGCGCCTGCCGCACTTGTCTATAGGAATGGTGGCAGTGCTCGTATAACAAAGTAGTCGCGATCTCGACTTCCAGCGGCTCTTCGTCGAGCAAATCGACGATGGCCTTCGACGGCGCAACCGATTCGCTCTTCATCAACTCCCGCGCCGCCTGCCGCAATTCGCGCCGCGTTTCCATTTCGTATGGATTCGGGTCGGCATACTTCACCAGCGTGGGCGCGACCCGAACCTCATGCAGCAATTCCTGCTCGGCCCGCGCACCAAGCTCCGGACTCACGGCGCGAATCTCCTCGACTAATTTTTTCAGCGACTCGGCATTCACGTTGTAAGCCGCCGATGTTGCCGCCTTTTTCAGCGACTCGCCGAGAACTCGCACCTCCTTGTGCGTATGCGAAAGCAGGTGCGCCACCTGTGTTTCCAGCGTCCGCGCATTCACGATCTCGCCCAGCGACGTATTCGTAGCCAGCGGCAGCAGGTAGCGCGTGATGTCAAACGCCCGCGCCTTCAGCGTGCGTTCATACGCTTCCTGCTTCATCTCGGCAGGCTTGGGGGTGATGCTGATCAAATGCTGAGTCATGTGCGCCGAGAGCGCTTCATACTCGGAGAAAATAAAATCCAGCGTCTCGCAGTACAACTTGCGCGCCTCGGCATCCGAACCAAAATCAGGAATGTAGTAGCCGCTCTTCTTGAAATCCTGATAGCGCGTCGAACGCTCCTGCCCGTCCCAGCGCTGCTCATCGGCCAGTTCGATCGCCGCCAGAATCGATAGCCGCTCGACCGCCAGCGCAATGTGCGCCAGGTCGGCAATCGACCGATGCCCGTACTGAAAATAAAAAGTATTGAGAAACTTCTCCGCCTTCTGCGAACTGATCTCGCGCAGCGACTCCTTCATCGACAACGACGAACGCGAATATTTCGCCATAGCATAAGCCTGAATCTCCGGCTCAACGCCATATACCGCGAATACTTCCGTGGATGGAGCTTCGGATTGCAACTTCTCAGTAACCGCGCCACTCTCGACCGCCGAAGCTCGCTGCGTCGACCGGCGCCCAGAGTCAGCTGGAACCGCTTCGGAGGAAGATGATTTCTGATTGGAAGACTCGGACATGGGGATCACTTCGTTCGTCACAATTGGAGTCATGGGAGTGTCTCGAATGTTAATCGGGAGCCGGGCAATGCGCAATCCGTTTGCGGGTGCGGACTGTGGATATCGCAGTTCTAATCTGACGACTGATGCGCACCGGATAAAGTCGTCCCGTATAATCGCACGTTCCGCTGTTCAGTCGAGAATCGAACTAAATTCGGGAGAATCTCATGTCCCTTTCAGGACGTGTCGCCTTCGTTACCGGCGCGTCGCAGGGTATCGGTCGCGCCTGTGCTGTCAAACTAGCCGCCGAGGGCGCCACTGTCGCCGTGGCCGCGCGCAATCAGGAAAAACTTAACGAACTGGTAAATGAAATCACAACCGCCGGTGGCAAGGCCGCGGCCTTCGCCCTGGATGTCACCGACGAAGGCCAGGTCAAGGCCACAATCAAAGCCGCCGTCGCGCAATTCGGCAAAATTGATATCCTCGTCAATAACGCCGGCATCACTCGCGACCAGCTCGTCATGCGCATGAAGCGCGCCGACTGGGACGCCGTTCTCCAAACCAATCTCACCTCGGCCTACCTATGCACGCAAGCCGTCACAAGCTCCATGCTCAAGCAGCGTTGGGGACGCATCATCAACATCGCCAGTGTTTTCGGCCAGATGGGGCAGGCTGGACAAGCAAACTACTCCGCGTCGAAAGCCGGCCTGATCGGATTAACCATGGCCATTGCTCGCGAACTCGGTTCGCGCAACATTACCTGCAACGCCGTGGCCCCCGGCTTCATCGAAACCGCTATGACCGAGGTTCTGGGCGAAGAATTCAAGCAGAACGCTGCCAAACAGATCCCGCTCGGCCGCGTAGGCTCGGCTGCCGATGTGGCAAGTGCCGTAGCATTTCTCGCATCGGACGAAGCTTCCTACATTACCGGCCACGTGTTGAACGTAAATGGCGGCATGTTGATGGGATAGTAGAGAGATCCACCCAGAGAGACTTAGAGAGGTATGAAAACAGACAATAAGAATTACCCTGTTACCTCTGTGCCCTCTGTGTTAAAAGGTTTGACTTTTGTTCAAGCCGAATCCAGCGCGCAAGTTGACCAGGCCCGCGAATTATTTCTGGAGTACGCGCAATCCCTCGGCTTCAGCCTCCGCTTCCAGAACTTCGACCAAGAACTCGCGGCACTCCCCAGCGACTACGCTCCGCCGGAGGGCCGCTTGTTGCTGGCTGAATACGAAGGCCAACTGGCCGGCTGCGTCGCTCTCCACAAGCTCGACGAAGCGACTTGTGAGATGAAGCGCCTCTACCTGCGCCCCCAATTCCGCGGTAAGGGCATTGGTCGAGCCCTGGCCGACCGCATCATCTCCGAAGCTCGCCAGATCGGCTACCGGCATATGCGTCTTGACACCGTCGAGCCCGTGATGAAAGATGCGGTTGCCATGTATCGCAAGTTCGGATTCAAGGAAGTTGCTCCCTACCGTCCCAACCCGATTGCGGGAGCCATGTACATGGAGTTGCAATTGTGATCGCTTATCTATGAACGAACTTGAAAGGCTGAAGCCATGAAGAGAATCTACCTGCTGTTATTTGTTGCTTCGTTCGCCTGCCACGCTTTTGCTGCCGACGCCAAGACCGTTTCCTATAAGAGCGGCGACGACACTGTCCAGGCCGTCCTTTACACGCCCTCCGGCAATGGACCGTTTCCCGCTCTGATCGTTATCCACGAGTGGTGGGGATTAAACGACTGGGTTAAAGATCAAGCCTCCAAACTGGCCGACCAGGGCTATGAAGCTCTCGCCATCGATTTATATCGCGGCAAAGTCGCCACCACGCCTGACATGGCCCACGAAATCATGCGCGGAGTGCCGGAAGACCGCGCCAAACGCGATCTTCACGCCGCCTTCGCCTTCTTGCAGTCGCAATCCAACGTAAAGAAAAATCGTATCGGTGCCATCGGTTGGTGCATGGGTGGAGGCTATTCGCTCAACGTCGCGCTGGAAGAGCCGACACTTGCCGCTGATGTAATCAACTACGGCCATCTTGCCACCGACGCCGATACCATCAAGAAAATCAACGCGCCCATCCTTGGTCTGTTCGGAGGCCAGGATCAGGGCATCACTCCTGATGACGTTCACAAGTTCGAGGCGGCCATGAAGGCGCAGGGGAAGAAAGTCGACATTAAGATTTACGACGATGCCGGCCACGCCTTCGAAAATCCCAACAACAAAACCGGCTACCGCGCCGCCGATGCCGAAGACGCATGGAAACGCACCGTCAGCTTTCTGGCGGATAACTTAAAAAAGTAGCTCCCAATCGACACGGAAGCTCCGAAACGCGCCCAAATACTGCGCTTATATTGCTTATACGGTGTCTAAGCATAAAGCCTTCCCGGCTTTTTAGGTTTCGGTGAAAAATGTGTTTTAACATGGCACGAATTTCCACTTGCCATAAGATGCCGATCTGGTTACTATGTCGCATCCCGCAATGCTTCCGACCATCAACATCGGCGAGACCATCAGAAACTACCGGCTGCAAAAAGGCATGTCTCAGGGAGACATCGAGAAGCGCACCGGCCTGCTTCGCTGCTACCTCTCGCGGGTGGAAAACGGCCATACCATCCCTTCGCTCGACACGCTTTCGAAAATCGCCGGAGCCATGGAGATTGCGCTCTCGCAGTTCTTTTCCGAATCCGGCCATAACAACGGCTCCAAGGGATTGCCGCAACTTTCCGATGACGAAGTCCGCTTTCTGAGCCAGGTCCGCCGCTATGCCACCAACCTCAACGAGAGCGACCGCAAGCTGGTCCTCGCCATGGTGAAGAAGATGGCGTCGAATTCGAAGTGATCCGCTTCTAGCTACGGGCTTCTACCTCCAGCAAGAAACCAACCCAGCCGACCACTTGCCTTTTTCGGATGCACTCGTGTTTCCCTGCCGCGAATCGAACGCCTTAGCTGGTAGCCAGAAGCCAGAACTTGCCCCTTACTTTCGTACCATGACCTCTGGTGACCGCCGGGTACCTCGCCTCCGATGCGTCTCCTCAATACACTGTTGACTTGGAGACGTTCCTTTGACCACCGATGAAGAGCTAGGCGTTCTCGAAACTCAGCTTCGCCGGCTGAAGATCGAGTACGAGGTTTATTTCAGCAATCCGACCAAGCGTCCGCCCACCGACATCGAGTGGAAGGTGCTCTCCCTGCTGCGCAAATTCTCCGATGGCGGACGCATGAGCTTTTCCCAGCGCTACCGTTACAACGAAATGGCCCAGCGCTATGCCGTCTACAGTGACCTGTGGCGCAAGAAGTCGCGCATTCGCGAAGAAGGCTACCGCCGTCCGCAGGATGCATTGCTATCGGTGCAGGGAGTGCGCACCGAAGAAGTCTCCAAACCGCAGCACCCGCCGGTCTACGGATTAAGCAAAGCCGCCGCCGCTGCCGCCCCAGCACCTGCCACTTCGCAGCCCTTCACCATGCACGAAAATGAAGCCGGACGCGAACAACTCGAGCGCCTCTACAACACGCTGGTCGCGGCCAAGAAAAAAGCGGGAGAGAACGTCTCCGGCAATCTGGATTCTTTTTCCACCTTTGTGCAGAAAAAAACCGAGCAGATCCGCAAGCAATACGGCTGCCACGATGTAGAGTTCTCCGTAGAACTCACGGAAGGGCAGGTCAAGCTGAAGGCCAAGGCGAAAGCGTAAGGTGTAAGGGGTGTGCCGTTGATCATTCGCGGCTCCTCGGCACATCACTGGACTGTGATCCTGCCATCCAGTTTTGATGGAAACGCGGCAACCTGAAACTTGTCTTCCCAAAGAATATTTCCCAGTCGTCGGCATTCGTGAACTTCTATGTAGTGCCCGTGTTGACTCAGCAAATGTATCAATTCCCAGATATTCCGAATATTCTCCTCCGCGCTTGATTTAAACCAGAAGATTGCTCTGCCAGTGGTGAAGTTCTTCGGCGGGGTTGGCAAATTGGCATTGAACCAATTAAGGATTTCCCGAACGTGCTTCCACTCGTCCCGAGTAAGGTCACCCGATTCAAGAAGCGCGTGCGACGCTATAAAAACGCCCTGTGGCTTGTGGGAGTGTTTGTCAATTCGAGTTGTGACAAAACGGAGATACATCACCTTACCGACCTTTGAACGCCGATTCTACCGTGCCAATGCGACTTGAAAGCGCAACTGCTGAAATATCATTTCACCGGTGGCGAGGTAGGAACGACCAACCGATTCGGTTTGCCGTTAGGATCTCCAGTCACTCCGCTCTCATGTCTCATACCTGAGGCCGATTACGTTCCGCAGCAACTTCCCGCATCCAGCGCCACCTCAGCGTCACCGCTGCTGTCCGAGTACGCTATCCTCCACGGTAGGTTAACCTCGTAAAGAGACGAAAGGCAGAACAATGGCTAACGTCCTGTATGGTTTGCACGCCGACGTGGACCAGCAGGTGTTACTGGCCATGGCCGTCAAATCCGTCGCTGCGATGCGAGCGCGGAGCCCGAAGTAAAGAAGTTTGCTGTTAGAATCTCCAGTCGCTCCGCACTCATCTCTCATACCTGAGGCCAATCATGTCCCCCAGCACTCCCCGCATCCAGCGCGCCATCCTGAGCGTCACCGATAAAACCGGGCTGGTCGAGTTCGCCCGCAAGCTTTCGAACCTCGGTATCGAACTCATCTCCACCGGAGGCACGGCCAAGCTGCTGCGAGATTCCCGCATTGCTGTCAAAGATATCTCCGAACTCACTGGCTTCCCCGAAATGCTCGATGGCCGCGTCAAAACGCTGCATCCCAAAGTTCACGGCGGCATTCTGCATCGCCGCGAAAATCCCGCGCACACCGCTGCCGTCGCCGAACACGGCATTCAGCCCATCGACATGGTCGTGGTCAATCTCTACGCCTTCGAAAAAACTGCGGCCAAGCCCGGCGTCGCCTTCGAAGAGTTGATCGAGAACATCGACATCGGCGGACCCTCCATGATCCGCTCGGCCGCCAAGAATTTTCATGACGTTGCCGTCGTCACGTCGCCCTCGGACTATCAATCGATTGCTGACGAGCTCGCAGCCAATGGTGGCGCGCTGTCGCTCGAAACCAAGTGGCGCCTCGCACAGAAAGCTTTCGCCACAACCGCCGCCTACGACTCCGCGATCGCTTCCACGCTCGAACGCATCCCTTATATAAAGAATCTCCAGCCCGCCGCATCGCCAGACTCTTTCCCGCAAACCCTTCGCCTCTCCTTCCAGAAAACTCTCGACCTGCGCTACGGCGAGAATCCTCACCAGAAGGCCGCCATATATTCCGATGGCTCCGGCATCGGCGTCGCCAATGCCCGCCAGTTGCAAGGCAAAGAACTTTCCTACAACAATATCGTCGACCTGCAAGCCGCATGGGATCTTGCCCGCGAATTCGACGAGCCCGCCTGCGCCATCATCAAACACACAAATCCCTGCGGCATGGCTACCGGAAAGACTCTCGCCGAAGCCTACCTGCGTGCCCTGGAATGTGATCCTATTTCCGCGTTCGGCGGCGTGATCGGCGTAAACCGTCCCATCGACGCCCAGGCCGCCGAGGAGATGCACAAACTTTTCCTCGAAGTCATCGCCGCCCCTGCCTTCGACGCCGCCGCCAAAGCTTGCTTCGCCGCCAAGAAAAATCTTCGGCTCGTCGAAGTCGAAGCCGCACCGCATAAGTGGACGATTAAGAACATCTCCGGCGGCGTTCTCTTGCAGGACACTGACTTCCGCCGTCTCGAAACGTCAGATCTGAAAGTCGTCACCAAGCGCGCGCCCACGAAAGAGGAAACCCGCGCGCTTCTATTCGCCTGGAAAGTTTGCAAGCACGTCAAATCGAACGCCATCGTCTATGCGCGCGACGGACAAACCGTCGGCGTCGGTGCCGGCCAGATGAGCCGCGTCGACGCGGCCAAAATCGGCGCCATGAAAGCGCAACTCCCGCTGCATGGAACGGTCGCGGCTTCCGACGCGTTCTTCCCATTTCCTGACGGAGTCGCGGAAATCGCCAAAGCCGGCGCCACCGCCATCATTCAACCCGGAGGCTCGCAGCGCGATCCCGAAGTCATCGCCGCCACCGACCGCCTGGGACTCGCAATGCTGTTCACCGGAGTTCGACACTTCCGCCATTAGCAAACTGATCTGACATCACACTCTCCGAGTTATCGAGATCTACCAACACTAAGCTGACCGTGTATACTTCCCCACGGCCCGAGACCGAGATGACTTATCCAATAATGCGAGTCCATCATTTACTTGAAAACAATGCCTGCGAAGTCGTTAACTGTCCAAAGGAGGTAACTTATGAAGAAAGAACTTAAGGTCAAGAAAGTTACGTTACGCGATTTGGATCAACCACAGCTGTCGAACATTGCAGGCGGAGGCTTGTTGCCACCAACCGGAGCCCGAGAAACGTGTGTGGGCTGCCCTACGATCATTACTTGCAAGAACTGCTGACTGCGGCTTTTACCGGCAATCTTTAGTTAGTTGTCGGCAATGTCGTGGAAGTGCGCCACTTCCGTCTAGACATTGGAATTCATCGTGACTTCTTACCCATCGACCGTACTTTGCATTGCCGTCTCTCGCCTCGCAAACCTAAATCCCTCCATTAGCGTCTGAATTACGCAAGCCATTTCCCACGGAGGTAAGGCAATGCCTTACAAGCAGTACTTGCAAGTTGCCATCGCGTCATTCGTCTTCGCCACAGTTTCAGGGGGATTGGTAACCCGAGCAGCTGCGGCGACTAACTTTACGGTCATTCACACTTTCGAGCCGAGCCAAGGGATCGATCCGAATCCCGGTTTGATCAGGGATTCTGCCGGCAATCTCTATGGCACGACCCAAGAGGGCTGCCCGGAAAAATGCGGCGCTGTATATGAGCTTTCACCAACATCAGGGTGGACTGAGACCACTCTCTACACATTTCATTGCGGAGGAAGATCGGGCGTAGTTTGCCCCGATGGAGGAGCCCCAATGTTCGGCGTGACTCTGGACTCTAAAGGAAATCTTTACGGAACTACTGTCGAGGGGGGCGCCAACAGCCACGGAACCGTGTTTCGATTGTCTCCGAATGGCGAAGACACGTGGGCCGAAACTGTTATCTATAGTTTTTGTGCCCTGGGAAATTGCGCCGATGGTGGCGGCCCTTCATCCGGCGTAATCTTCGACCAGCAAGGTAATCTTTACGGGGTGGCCGGAGGGGGTGCGCTCGGCCACGGAGTGGTATACGAGCTGTCTGCGGCTTCCGACGGAAAATGGACCGAAACCGTTCTCTACAACTTTACCGGCGAAGCCGACGGAGGGATGCCAGAGGGTAATCTGGTGGTCGACTCCTCGGGCAATCTTTATGGCACAACTTTTCTGGGGGGAGGCCAGTACAACAACTATGGCATTGCCTTCGAATTATCAAAAGCCTCTGGAGCCTGGGTGGAGACGGTGATTCACACCTTTGGCTCCAGCAACAAAGACGGTACGAGTCCCAGTGCAGGTATGATTTTTGGCCCCGATGGCAGTCTTTATGGGACGACCTCATACGGCGGCAAGGTGAACGAGGGACATGGCATTGGTTACGGCGTTGTTTTCCAGTTGATACCATCGACTGACGGATGGAATGAGACGATCTTGCTCGACTTCAATGGCGGCGCCGAGGGTGGGCAGCCGTATACCGGTTTGTCCGTCGATTCGTCCGGCAATCTTTATGGCACAACCAGCTCTGGAGGAGCCCGCTTCGGTGTAGCCTACGAACTCCAGCCGCAATCGAATGGCGACTGGAATGAAATTGTTCTGCACGCCTTCGAAAATTCCTATGACGGCGCATACCCAACTTCGCTAATTCCAGGACCCGCGGGCAAGTTGTACGGCACAGCCACTGGTGGCGCAACCGCAAACGGGGTTGTCTTCGAGAGCGGCGAAGAGTAGGCTCCGCGCGAAGATTCAAAGATAACTTCACAACGCTAAACAATTGGGGGAGTCGGTCACTCCCCCATCTTTCAATTTATTTGCAGCCATTTCGGAATCATTCTGGCGTTCGTCACTCGAATGCTCATCCTGTTTACCAAACTTGACAATCGCCGCCCCACAACTCTCCGCAGTCCTTGTACTTCCGGGTCTTACAAGGGCTGGATGTCTCACACTGTTTTTCCCAATCAAGCGTCTAACAGGTTAGAATTAGAGCACCCCAGCCGCGGCGGTTGTGCATCCAATGGCTATGCGTTCGAGTAGTGTGCTAAGGGTCGACAGTTCTCTTGCAATCAATTCCAGCGTGACCAGGTCGAGCATGAATAGAATTTTTCGCTTAATTTTTGTGTTGTCGCTTCTTACTGCATCGGCCTTGTCTGCGCAGACCAGTACGTCCGCGCCGCCTAAGTCTCAGACGCCTGATTCCATGCAGACCGCGCCCCATAAAGTGGATCACGCCGCCGCCTATTACCACTACACTCTGGCGCATTTGTATGAAGAACAGGTCACCGCTTACGGGCGCAGCGAACTGGCCAACAAAGCGATGGAGGAATACCGTCTCGCGATCGACGCCGATCCGTCTTCCGAATTTCTGACCTCCGGCCTCGCCGAACTTTATGTCAAAACCGGACGCATCCGTGATGCTGTTCTCCAGGCGCAGGACATCATCAAGCGCGATCCCAACAATCTCGAAGCCCACAAGCTGCTTGGCCGTATTTATCTGCGATCTCTCGGCGATATGCCCGGCAATGGCAACGGCTCCGAGAACGTGCTGAAACTCGCCATCGAGCAGTACGAAGAAATCGTCAAGATCGAGCCCGACAACGTGGACGATCACCTGCTTCTCGGCCGCCTCTACCGGCTAAACAACGATTTGCAGAAGGCGGAAAGCGAACTCAAAATCGCAGTGAAGCTCGACCCCGATTCCGAAGAAGCCGTCACCACTCTCGCCCTTCTCTACACCGATGAAGGCGATACCGCACATGCCTTGCAGGTGCTGAGTTCGGTGCCCGATACCGGGCGCTCCGCCAAACTTTACGCCGCGCTCGGCGCCACTTACGAACAGCGCAAGGATTACAAGAGCGCCATTGACGCCTACAAGCACGCTGTCCGCCTGGATCGCGATAATCTCGATGCGATTCGTGGCCTGGCCGAAAATCTTTTGAACGATGGCCAAATCGATGCCGCACTCGATCAATACAAAGTCATCGCCGATGCCAATCCCGAAGACGCGCAGACTTATCTCCGCATCTCGGAAATTTATCGCCGCCAGGGAAAGTACGATGAAGCGCTCGACAGTCTGAAGAAAGCCGAGGCCATGGTACCCGATGCGCTCGAGGTTCCTTATAACATCGCTGTGGTTTATGAAGCGCAAGGGCGTTACGACGAATCCATAAAAATCCTTCAGGACCTCCTTAAGAAAACCGAGAAGTCCGATAACGCATACTCGCAGGCAGACCGCAACAACCGCGGAATCTTTATTGAGCGCCTCGGCATGGTCTATCGCGATCAGGAAAACTATCCTGCCGCCGTTGAAACTTTTCGCAAAATGATTCCGCTCGGCGATGACAACACAAAAACCGGTTATCAGGATGTCATCGATACCTACCGCGAAGCCAAGCAGTGGCCGCAAGCCACGGCCGCCGCGAAAGAAGCCGTGCAAAAAATGCCGGATGATCGCGAGCTTCGTATGGTGCTCGACGCCCAACTTGCCGACACCGAGAATCCCGACAAACCTCTCGCCGACGTACGTTCGTTGCTCACAGGCAAGCCGGAAGACCGCGAAGTCTACGTTCGGCTATCCATCATGTACACCCGCCTGAAACGTTGGAGTGATGCGGAGGAATCTCTCAACAAAGCCGAATTGCTTTCGACCAAGGCGGAAGACAAAGAGAATATCTACTTCCTGCGCGGTTCCACCTATGAGCGCGAAAAGAAATACGATCTGGCTGAAGCCGAATTCAAGAAAGTGCTTACGGCCAATCCGCAGAGCGCCGTCACCCTGAATTATCTCGGATACATGAATGCCGATCGCGGCGTGCAACTGGAAGAGTCACTCAATCAAATCAAGCTGGCAGTGAGCCTTGATCCCAGCAACGGCGCTTTTCTGGATTCTCTGGGATGGGCCTACTTCAAACTGGGCAAGTACGATCTCGCCGAAGAAAACCTCAACAAAGCGTCCTTGCGCATGAGTTCAGATCCAACTGTGCAGGATCATCTCGGCGATCTTTTCCAGAAAACCGGACGCTTGAAACTCGCAGCCGCCCACTGGGAGCGTGCCGTCGAAGAATGGAATAAAACCGTGCCTGCCGAAGTCGAGACCGATCTGTTGCTAGCCACGCAAAAGAAACTCGACGCCGCCAAAGTGCGATTGGCGAAAGACGGCTCGCAGAGCCAGTAAGCAGCGAGTACCTGGTCCCAAGCATGACTTAGTTTCGTTAACCGCGAGCCGTCGCTATCCTGATAATTGCTGTCTCATTAATCGTCTTGGGAAGGGCACGGCTTCAGCCGTGCCATGCAGAGCCCATAAAGTTAAAGGGCTTTAGCCCCTGAGGGGCGGCCTCGGTACTGGATACTCGCACCTCGCTACTCCCACCTGTTAAACTTCCAGCATGTTGGCCGGCTACGCGGTGCATGCAGAAAACTCCCGCGGACGCCGCTTCCCTGAACCGCCTCATCCTTATCGCAACGATTATCAGCGCGACCGTGACCGCGTCATCCACGCCCGCGCCTTTCGCCGCCTTGCAGATAAAACACAGGTTTTCACCCGCCGTTATTCCGACCACTTCCGTAACCGTCTCACCCACACTATCGAAGTGGCGCAGATCACCCGCACTGTCGCTGGCGCACTCGCCCTTAATGTAGATTTGGCGGAATCGCTCGCGCTGGTGCATGACCTCGGCCATCCCCCATTCGGCCACGCCGGAGAAAAAGCGCTCGACGCGGCCATGCGCGACCATGGCCTTTTCTTTGACCACAACCTGCACGCGCTGCGCATCGTCGAAGATTTTGAACAGCGCTATGCCGCCTTTCGTGGCCTGAACCTCACCTTCGAAGTTCGCGAGGGCATCATCAAACACTCGCGAGATTACGACCCGGCGAAACACCCGGAGCTCGCGGAATATCTCCTCGACCAGCGTCCTCCCCTCGAAGCTCAGCTTGTCGATCTGACCGACGAAATCGGCTATAACACCGCCGATCTCGACGACGGCTACGAAGCCCATCTGCTAACGCTCGACCAAATCCGCGAAGGTGTGCCCGTGTTCGAACGCTTCTTCCGCGAAGTCGCAGAGATTTATCCTGACGCAGCCGAAAAGCTGCAATTCAACGAAGCCCTCAAACGTATGTTTAACCGCATGGCGGACGATCTGATCGGCAACATGCAAAAGCGCGTGGAGTGCGCCGGTATCAAGACCCTGGCGGATGTCCGCCAGCATCGCGAACGCATGGCAGCCTTTAGTCCCGAGGTGGAAGCGGAAAGAAAACAGATCAAAGATTTCCTCTACGAAAATCTTTACTACAGCCCCTCGCTGGCGGGAGAGAAAGACGATGCCGAACGCATCGTCAGCGAGCTGTTTACCTTCTGGATGAAAAACCCCTCAGCCCTGCCACACTACTATCAAGAGAAAGCGGAACAGGAATCCCTGCCCCGCGTAGTCTGCGATTACATCGCTGGGATGACCGATCATTTCATCATCGAACAGTACGAGAAGCATTGCGGGAAAGAGCCTTCACCACAGGGGGCGCAGAGGATCACAGAGTAAGAAGAAGAAAAACAGGGAATTGCCCTCTAATCAAGCTACTGTGCCAAGCAATTGCCTGTTCTCTTCTCCGTGCAAGGGACTGCCATGTACACAACCCTGTTGCCGTCCGCATACTCAACCATTATGGCGGCTGCTTTCGGGCCTTGGGCACTCGAGTCAGGCTTGCAATCCGACGGAACTTTCACCGCGCCTTGGGCACACTCCGCGACTGAAATCGGCATGCTCTGACCTTTGTAGGACATGATCAGCAGGTTCACCGGCATGGCGTCTTGCGTGGTTTGGGCGCAAAGACCTAGTGTCAGCAGAAGCAGCGCGACCGCTATCAATTTGACCTTCATAGAAATTCTCCTTTACGGTCATAATGAAGCAGGCTGCGATAAGGCGACAAGATTACCGAGGTTTCACAGGCGAGAAGAACGCAAACCGTCAGCGTAAGCTCTCACTTTGCCGCGACCGCTGCCACCACATCAAATAAAATCCTCGGCCCGCGCCGCACTTCTTCCACGCGAATCCGTTCGTCGTTCCCGTGTTCTGTATTACCTTCTTCTTCAGTGGCGGTATATGGATTGAATCCATAAGCGTTGATCCCCAGCGGACGATAACGCTGATTCTCTGTATATCCACTGGTGATGTGCGGCACCACCGGAGTGCCCGGAAAATATTTTGCCGAAACTTTGCGAATGGCCTCGTACAGCGCCGTATTCGTAGGCGAATAATTCGCCTGACGAAACTCCGCATTCAAAGGTTCCACCGTAACGTTTGGGTCATCAACAACCAGGCGTATCTGATCCAGTAACGCCTTCGGATTTCCGCCCGGCAAAATACGCACATCCAGATTCGCCCAGGCCTCGGGCGGAATCACATTGGTCTGTTCCGACCCGCCCATCATGGTGAGCGAGATCGTATCGCGCAGCAAAAAGTTCAGCGACTCATCCTTCTCCACATCTTGCTGAAATTTCTTATCCTCGATCGTTTTGCGGATGTTGCGATACTCCCGCGCCTGCTCCGGCGGTTCATACGGCGCCATCTCGCGCAAAAATTCTTCCACCACCGGCAAAACTTTCAGCGGCGTGCGGTAGGCAAGAATGCGGTCCAGCGCGTGTACTAAACGATTCGGCGCAGAATCCGGAATCGGCCGCGACGCATGTCCCGGACGTCCGTGCGCCACAACATGCAGCCAGAACGTAGTCTTCTCCCCCACATCCACTCCAACATATTTCACCTTGCCGTTTTCCAGCAGGTTCTCTCCACCTTCATTGATCAGAAATTCCGCATCCTCCAGCAAATCCCGCTGGTGCGCGATAAACCAATCGGTTCCCGTACCATCCGCCTCTTCATCGGCCACGGCGAGAAAAATCACATCGCGATCGAGTTCAACTTTTTCGCGCTTCAACATCACCATCACTACCAATTGCGCCAATCCCTCGTCTTTCATATCCTGAGCGCCGCGTCCCCACAGCCAGCCATCTTTGATCTCTCCGCTGAAAGGCGGAACTTTCCAATGCGCAGCATCGCTCGTGACTACATCCATATGGTTCAGCAGAATGATCGGTTTCTTCGCCTCCGCGGTAGTATGCGGCAATCGCGCCCACAAGTCGCCGCGTCCCGGCGCATATTCGAATACGCGATTTTCAATGCCTTCCTGATCGAGAATTGTCTTGTAAAAAGAAATGGCACGCATCTCATGCCCGGGAGGGTTCGTGGTATCGATGCGCAAATATTCTTGCATCCACCTCAATGCCAGATCGGAGTATTGCTGCAAATGGTCAGCCGGGATGTGCGACGAAGCCATCGGCTCCGGTTCTTCCCCAACAACGCCCGCCACGACAATAAACCCGGCCAATAAACCCAGTGCGAGGATTAGCCCGAGTTTCCTCATGCGGCGTCGCCTTACATTTCCAGCCGTTGGTAATTCCAAGATTGGTTACCCCTCCAATACAGCGCGGTTCCACGCAGTTTTTATATCAGGTTTGCCAAAATTACCGTGCGCAAATCCCTGCGGGCTATCCCGCCTCCATCGGCAACTGTACAATGTCTTTAGCATCAAGCGTTTAGCGCCTCAACCTAAAAGTCAGTTTTGGCATCTGACCTGTAGTAGAGAGAACAGGCGCCGGAATGTCTGGTGCCTAAGTCTTGAGCTTTTTAAGGATTGCGTTGCGTCGGCGCACTCCGAATAGTTTTTAGGGGACGCAATCGATATCACGCAACACGCCCGTGTAAGGCGTGCTGGAGTGGAGCTCCAAATGCTCCCCCCAAATGGAGGAAGTTTTATGAACGTTCGTATGCTCGCTACTTTGCCTCTGGCTGCGGTTCTTGCATTTCCCGCCATTGCGCAAACTTCGTCTTCCACCCAGGATCAGTCCAACCCGCCAGCGGCATCGCAGACCACTCAGTCCACCGATAATATGAACGGCACCGGCAAGCAGCCGCTACAGGCTCCGGCGCGCGAAGGTTTCTGGGGACGAGTGAACCCGTTTGCCCGCAAGAACTATGTAAAGCGCCAAACCGATCCCATCCGCGACCGCGTAAACGAGCTTGACGATCTGACTGCTGCCAACGGACGCGCCATCAAAGACATTGACGCCCGCGCGCAGGCTGGCATCAAGCTGGCTTCTGATAAAGCCAATGAAGCGGATCAGCACGCCATCGACGCCGGAAACAAGGCCACCATGGCGCAACAGAGCGCCCAACAGGCTTCGACGCGCATTCAGACCGTCGAAACCGTCGTCGGCAACATCGATCAGTACAAGGCTTCCAACCAGACTGAAATCCGTTTTCGCCCCGGCCAGACCGTGCTCAGCAAGAACGCTAAGGACGCTTTGGATGAGATGGCCAACGGAGTGAAAGGCCAGCGCGGCTACATTATCGAAGTGCAGGGTTTCTCTTCCGGCAAGGGCCAGACCGCAATTACGAGCTCGCAGAAGATGGCCGAGTCCGTAGTGCGCTACATGGTCTTGAACAATGAAATTCCGGTCTACCGGATTTATCTCGTAGGCATGGGTAACGCTCCAGTCGCCAGCGACGATCAGAATGCAAAGACTAAGCACATCACCGGTGGACGCGTGGAGATCAGCCTGCTGAAGAACGATCTGGAGCAGCTCTCGAGTAATTCTTCCGCGCCTGTGGCTAACCCTGACCAACAACAGCAGCCAAAGTAGCTTTCAGTTATTAACCTGGACCGCGAGCGCCTCGCTCAAAGTCCTTCCCCCGGCGAAAAGCCCTTCGCGTAAGCGGAGGGCTTTCGTGTTTGGTTAAGATTTATGCTTAGCCAACGTGATGGTAATGATGCAATAGAAGGTGAGTGATAAAGCCCACAACAAACCAGAACGCTGCTTCCAGAGCTCTCTTAAATCGGGCCGTCATCTAAGAAGAATACGCTACTCCGCATCGACTGTCAGATCTCTGCCTCAGAGTTGCTAAGCGCGATAACCTACCGGATTGATTCCAAAGTGAGTGAGTTTCGATTGCAGCGTTGTGCGTTTCAACCCCAGGCGCGCCGCCGCGCCGTTAGGGCCGCCAAGCTGCCCATTGCACTCACGAAGGGCACGCAGGATGCGGTCACGTTCTTTATCGTGATCGTGCGCCTCGCCTCGCGCCGGTTTGGACTCCGACCCGATATGCAGTTCGCCGAGTGGCGCCTGTAGAACCTTTCCCGGAGTAAGTATCACCGATCGCTCCACGAAATTTTCCAGCTCGCGAATATTCCCGGGCCACGCCCACTGCACCAAAGTCTCCATCGTTTTTGCAGGAATGCTAACGATGGCTTTATTCATCCGGCTCGTATATTTTCTGACGAAGTGCTCGATAAGAAGCGGAATGTCCTCCCGTCGCTCCCGCAGCGCCGGTATGCGCAGCGGGAAAACGTTCAGGCGGTAATACAGGTCGCTGCGAAACTCTTTCCGGTTCACGCTGCTCTGCAAATCCCGGTTGGTGGCGGCGATCAGCCGGAAGTTGACTTTCAGCGTTTGCGTCCCCCCCAGCCGTTCGAACTCCTGATCCTGAAGCACGCGCAACAATTTGGGCTGCAACTCCAAAGGAATTTCTCCGATTTCATCCAGGAACAAAGTTCCGCGATCCGCCAGCTCCAGCCGGCCAAGCTTCTTGGCGACTGCCCCAGTGAAGGCTCCTTTTTCATGACCAAATAACTCGCTCTCCAGCAGCCCCGAGGGAATGGCGGCACAGTTCAATTTGACGAAGCTGTTCTCCTTGCGCTTGCTCATCCGGTGAACCGCGCGCGCCACTAATTCCTTGCCGGTTCCGGTTTCTCCCAGCAGTAGAACCGTCGCATCGCTGGGAGCCACCTTGGCTACTTTTCCCATTACCTCTTGCAGCGCTGCGCTCCGTCCAATGATTTCCCCGAACCCCAATTCCGTGTCGATGGTCTGTTCCAGATAAAGCTTTTCTTCCGAGAGCTTTTCCGTGGCCAGCCGAAGCTCTTCACTGACTGCCTGCAATTGGGCCACATTTTCGCGCAAAGCTTCTTCAGCTTTCCGGCGGGCGTCCTCCAGCTTCACCGTCTCAGTAACATCTCTCTGGATTCCCCAGGTTCGCACCAGCATCCCCTTCTCCACGACGCCGATCATGCTATTGAGGAACACCTTGGGATTGCCGTGGATATCCACTTCGTGGGATGCGCGATCTAGAATGCGAAAGCCCGAACGGATGTAGTCCCGCGTCAGTGCGATGTTATGCGGATCCTCGGGCGGCAGCATTTCCGTTAGCCGCTTGCCGGCTAATTCCTTCCCTGACTTCAAGCCGTACATCGCAGCCTGGGCATCGTTACATTGCGCCATGTAAGCGTCGTAAAGGATGTGGCGAACCAGTTCGTCCTCCGGCAGATCGATGGGCACGGGGGCATCCATATCTTCGCGGAAGATTCCCTCCGAACTCTGGGAGACAAACATGCGGTAATCTTCTTCGCTGCGCCGCAACGCTTCCTCGGCCCGTTTGCGCTCGGTGATGTCGTTTCCGAACGAGATCGTGGCAACCACCACACCGTTTACTTTTACTTGATTGCTCCGCCAGGCGATGTAGCGCTCTTCACCCGCCTTCGTTACGATCGGATTCTCAAAGTACTGGCCGGCCTTTCCCTCCATCAGCCGGTTAAACTCCTCCCACACCTGCGGGAACCGGTCCCGGGGCACCAGCCTCGACCAACTCGTTCCTTTCAACTCCGAAAAACTATAACCCGTAATTTCTTCTCCGGCCCCATTCAGCAGATTCACGTTCCCCTCTGTATCCAAACCGAGGATCATCACGTTAGCGGTCTGAATCAGGTTGTCGGAAAACTCTTTGGCATCCCGCAATTCCTGTTGGGCCTGCTTTCGCTCCGTAACATCGGAAAATGCGGTGATCGCGCATGGTTCTCCATGCAACTCGATCAGCTCGGCCGTTCCCAATCCAACGCGGATTTCTCCATCCTTCCGGCGAATGTTAACCTCGATATTGCGGATGCAGCCTTCGGCCAAAAGACGCTTTATCAAAGCCTCCCTCTCGGCTGGGTTCACCCAGATCCCAGTGTCAAGCGGCTGCCGTCCAACAGCCTCGTGCCGGCGCCATCCCGTCATTCGTTCAAAAGCTTCGTTCACCTCAACGTAGTGAGGGCGCTGGATAGTCGTTATTGTGATTGCCACCGGACTCAGACGAAACGCCTTCGAAAACTTTTCTTCCGATTTCTTCAGCGCGCCCTCAGTCCGCTTCCGTTCGCTCAAATCGATAATCGTGATGAAGTTGCGATCGCCGATCACTTTGGCCAGCACACGTACATACTTTTTGCTTCCGTCGCGGCAGGTGATCGTGGCCTCTAGGGGCTCGATCTCGCCTTCTTTGTTTACCGCCTCAGCCATCCGCCGATACCATTCCTGGCTGACCCATTGCCGGTATGCCGGGTCGGGATAGGCTAAGCGCCACCAGTCCTCAATGGTTGGAATCTGCTCAGCCGCATACCCAAAGAGTTCCAGAAACCTGGGATTGTGATAAAGCACCCTTTCTTCTCCCACCGACGATAGGATCAGTCCCACAGGGAGATGATCGAGTATGAGTTTTTGAGTTCGCTCCCGCTCTCGTAACGCATCTTCGGCGCGCTTACGCTCCGTAATATCAATCGATGCCCCGACCACTCCGGTTGGGTCCCCCTTCTCGTCCATCATGGGCACGGCGTTGAATAGCGCGTGCCGCTCCGTCCCGTCTTCAAACACCAGCGATAGCGGAACTTCATATTCCGCGTGGCCTGTCGCCGCCGCCCGTTGCATGGGCAGTTGGTCGGCGCTCACTTCAATGCCATCGCGCAGGAGCCGGAATCCAAGTCGTTCTTGAGATGGCGCGCTCTTGGATATATTTGCTCCGACTGGCTGGCGCAGTTGCTCATATCCCGCGCGGTTGGTTGTGATGTATTGGCACTCGGCATCGCGCGTAATGTAAACTGCAACCGGCACGGTGTTAAGCACCGCCTCCAATTCTTTCGCCTTGGCCCGCTCCCGCGCCTCACTATCCCGCAATGCGTCTTCGGCATGCTTGCGCACCGTAATATCCTGCATGATGCAAGCGACGCGCTCTACGCCCGAGGGCCCCTCAATAGGAAAATACGACACCGCCATATCACGTTCTCCCAGATTGGCGAACTCGTACTTCTTTTCGAACTGCACTACGTTGCCCCGGAAACAATCATCCATCTTCGACTTTACGGTTGTTTCAAATAACTCTTTGCCCATTACTTCAGGCAACGTATGCTCAATTACTGCTTTTTTCTCCACGCCTCGATAATGCAGGTAGGCGCGATTTGCCAGCATATAGCGGTATTGCCGATCCACTACCAAAATGATTTCTGAAGACCCCTCCACCACCTTCTCGTACTCGCCAGCCAATTCCTCGGCATTCTTGCGTTTGGTAATGTCCTGCACGATCGCCATGTTCCAAATCGGCTGCTCAGCCTCTGTGGCCATCGCTTCAATCGCAATCTCGGTCCATCGAACCGATCCGTCGGGTCGGATATAGCGCTTCTCCATCCGGTAGTGCCGTATCTCTCCTTTCACCAGTCGCTTGAGTTGCGCGCAATTCTCTGGCAGGTCATCAGGGTGTGTGATGCTCTGGAAATCGCGCCCCAGCAAGTCCGCTTCCGTTCGCCCCACGATTTCGCAATATTTTTGATTCACCCCCAGGAAACGGCCACTCATCGAATCAACCCAGCAGATGCCCACCGGGGAGCGATCGTACAGCGCGCGGTAGCGGCGTTCACTCGCTTGAAACAAAGCCTCTCCCTGTTTTCGTGCCGTCAGGTCGTGCGCTATCGTCACCACATACTGGCGGTCCAGTCCGACCCATTTCATGCTGATTTCTACTGGAAACACGGATCCGTCTTTCCGGCGATGCACGGTTTCCATGACGAGAGATCCGGCATTCCGCAGTTTCTCCCCAATAGCCGCGACAGAAGCTGGGGTGACCTTGGGGTCAATATCCAGCACGGTAAGAGAAAGCAGTTCGTCCCGGCTATAGCCGAGCGACAAGCAGGCTTTCTGATTGACATCCAGAAGACGCAGGGTTTTGGGGTCCACTACTTCCACGCAGTCGTTGCAATTGTCTACGAGTGTGCGAAACAGCGCGAGCTCCCGGATGATGCGTTCATTTTCTCGCGCCTCGGAAAACAAACGCTCTCCGGTCTCGCGTAACAACTTTTCTTTGCGCTTTTGATCGGTTACATCGTGCGCAATGCCGCGCACGATCGGCGAGCCCACTCCTTCAGTCCGCAGCGTGTTGTGGTATTCCCAGATTCGCCGTTCGCCTCCGCGAGTCATCACTTCCAGGAAGCCGCGGGCCTCCCCACTGCGTTCAATTTCACCCAAGTAGGCGTCGAAATGATCGCGCGCCTTAGGCGGCACCAGTTCGCGCATGGGGATTTTTAAGAGTTCTTCTACGCTATAGCCGAGGAGGCGCGCCGGCGCGGGATTGATTGCCAAAAGCCGGCCGCCTAAATCGTGGATGCACAGCAAATCTTGGCTGTGCTCAACTAGATCCTGATACCAATCGTCGTTTTCCTGAAGCGCTCGTCGGATCGGATCCAACATCGTCCGCTCCACTTCAAAAACCTGGCATTGCTTCGGCCCAGGGTGCAAATCCATGGCTACTCCCTAAGCGGGTCTGGGTAATGGTAGCGGCGTGCCGATTCTATTCGTCTGGGTTTCACCAGATCGATAGAAGGCACGGCAGGTGCCCCGTGACGCCACCCAGTTCCGATTGCCGCGAAGTGTAACAGAAGTTGGCTGTGTACGCTAGCTAACTAATATATGTTGTTTTAGCTCCATAATTCTGTCACCCCCTAACAGCAACGTGAAAATGTCACTCCATGAGAGGAAGGACATACGCGTTGAGTCAGAAGGAATTGCAACGAGTGAGCGTGATTTCCAGCTTGGCGAAGGGAAACATGGCGTGCGCCAGAGCCGCCGCACTGCTCTCGCTCAGCGAACGGCAAGTCAAACGTCTTAAGAAACGCATGCGCGAGCACGGGGAGGCGGCTCTGGCGCACGCCAACCGCGGACGGCCCAGTCCCCGCCGCCTGCCCACCCGGGTTCGCCGAGACATCGTTCACCTGGCACGCACCACCTATGCCGGCTTCAACGATCACCACCTCTGCGAAAAACTTTGCGAGGTCGAGGGCTTCTCCTTGAGCCGCGAAACGCTGCGCCGTCTGCTGCGCCAAGCCGGTCTGGGATCGCCCCGCAAACGCCGTGCTCCCGCGCATCGCCAGCGCCGTCTGCGAAGCGCCCGCGAAGGCGAACTGGTGCAACTGGATGGCTCTCCCCACGACTGGCTGGAAGGCCGCGGCCCGCGCCTCACCGCGCTCGGCTTGCAAGATGACGCTACCGGTAAAATCTTGGCCGCGCAGTTTTTCCCCTCCGAAACGGCCGCCGGTTATCTCGCCCTGCTCCGCCAGATGTTGCGTCGCCACGGCACGCCCCTGGCCTTTTACGGCGATCACAGCGGCATCTTCGTGCGCAACGACGACTCCTGGTCGGTCGAAGAAGAACTCGCCGGCAAACGTCAGCCCACCCAGTTCGGCCGCGCCCTCGAGCAACTCGGTATCACCTTCATCGCCGCTCGCAGTCCGCAAGCAAAAGGCCGCGTCGAACGCCTCTGGGGCGTGCTTCAGGATCGCTTGTGCAGCGAGCTTCGTCTGGCTCAGGCTTGCGATCTCGAATCCGCCAACGCCGTGCTGCGCGTGTTCCTCGCCGACTACAACCGCCGCTTCGCCCGCCGTCCGCGTGAAATGCAAACCGCATGGCGTCCGGCTCCGGAACATCTCGACCGTATCTGCTGCTTCGTTCATCCGCGCGTGGTCAGCAACGACAACATCGTGCAGTGGGACGGCCAGCGCTTCCAGATCCCGCAGCAAGGCCAACGCTTCAGCTTTGCCGGTGCCAAAGTCCACGTCTATCAAGCGCTCGATGGGCGCGTCTCGCTCTACTACGGCGACACCCGCCTGCAACACACCCTGGCTTCGCCAGGGTGACATTTTCATGTTGCCGTTAGGGTGACAAAATCACGTTGCTACAACAGAATGGAACTCGCCCCGTTCGCCGCATGGGTCGACGCAGAAGTTCGGCAGCCGCATGCGCTCGGTGCGGAGCGCAAAGAAAGCTGTCAGAAAGCCCAGGTCCTCCATATGAGCGGAGCGTGCGACCGCTGCGACGGGGGTTCCCCCGTAAAGCATGAGATCGCGTGTGTCCGCCGAGAGTGCTGCCGCTGGGCCGCACAGATGATCGAGCACTACAAAGTAGTTCCCGCGTCGCACCGCATTGAGGACAATTCCGCGCAGGGAAATCGCCGTCTTGGTCTTGACCGCCTGAGGATTGCGTAACCAGCCTCGAACAAAACGATCTCGGGACGCCACGAGGGCTAAAGCAAGACTTTGGAAAACCAACTGGGGCGAGGTTGCCTCTTGACAATAGAGGACATTTGAAAACTCTGGCATGACGCGCTGTAGCAAGAATGTCTTTCCCGAGCCGCTAGGCCCGTACAGCACGAAGGACTTGCGGACAGCAAAGCGTTGTCTTAGTTCCGCGATTTCCTTCTCCCGGCGGAAAACAAATTCGCCTTTTTCAATGGTTCCCGTAACCGGCGTTAGGCATTCTTGTCTCGCGCTCATACCTTCACGTCCCGCCGATATACAAGCAGTTCCGAATGACGTATTTGGGTAATCAGTGCAGCTAGAAAATGCGATGGGGGACGAGAGGAAAGCAGGCAGCTTTCCAGACTGCAAGCGTAGGCGGCTTCCGAAATCGGTTGAAACCGGCAGATCGAGACGACGAGGCGGTGGTCCAGATGTTCTTGGACGGTCCGGACCTTGGCAGCTTTGTCGGTTGATCTTCGAACTCCTGACATAGGAAACCTCGTCAGGAGTCATCAGCCATCCATCGAGAATGGATAGCGGTTTGGGTGGTACTCCTTCACCCGCTGTTTACGTGATTATTATAAACTCTTGGGGGGCGCAACAGCGCGTGCTTTCAGCT
The DNA here is from genome assembly GCA_963818235.1 of uncultured Acidobacteriaceae bacterium. Lineage (GTDB taxonomy): Bacteria > Acidobacteriota > Terriglobia > Terriglobales > Acidobacteriaceae > Sulfotelmatobacter. Next base: position 1,062,025 of record CAWFRI010000001.1, on the reverse strand, counting down.
TGATCGACAGGTTAAACTGAAATCCCAATTTATTACGGTGAAGGAGTTCGCCGCCAACCGCCGTCCCGTTCGGAAAAATTGGGAAGGCTGATAACTCCTGAGAGAGGAAATTCTCTGTCTCAGGAGTTTGCTACCCACCAGAGCATTCCCCTCTCTCACAAATGATTCCCAAAGCCGGTTCCTTGGGACCGGATTCTCGACTTTTGCGACGCATCGACTGGAGCGGGGTTCAATGGCAGATCTTACTTCGATTAGCGAGAAGGTATTGCAACGCAAGGCACTGAAGTTCGTGCTCCTGATAGGAGTCGTGAGCTTCTTTGCCGACTTCACCTACGAGGGCGCCCGCAGCGTCACAGGTCCATTTCTTGCAATTCTAGGAGCGACTGCCACTCTGGTCGGTTTCATTGCTGGCCTCGGAGAACTCCTCGGATATGGTCTGCGCTTGGTCTCGGGCCGGCTCAGCGAGCGTACGGGGGAATTCTGGCCGATCACTTTAGTCGGTTATGTCGTTCAAATGAGCGCCGTTCCTTTGTTGGCGCTGGCCCCGAACTGGCAAGTCGCCGGACTATTAATCGTTGTAGAACGCATTGGCAAAGCGATCCGCAATCCTCCGCGCGACGTCATGCTTTCACACGCCGCCAAGCAGATGGGATATGGCTGGGGTTTTGGATTACATGAAGCGCTCGACCAATTCGGTGCCCTGTTCGGGCCCCTTGTGGTTGCCGGCGTTCTCGCCAGCCGGGGGAGCTATCGTACCGCTTTCGCAGTGCTAGTCGTTCCTGCGGTTGTAACCCTAACTTTTCTGGTGATTGCACGATTCTATATCCACGACCGGAAGACATGGAGGTCAGGGTTCCAAATATCGAGGCGGTAGGATTGCCCCGCGTCTTCTGGATCTATTTCGCTGGAGCCACTCTCGTTGCGGCTGGATTCGCGGATTTCTCTCTGATTGCCTATCATTTTCAAAAGGCTTCTGTCATTCCAGGCACGTGGGTTCCGGTCTTTTATTCCGTGGCGATGGCGGTTAGCGGCATCGGGTCGCTTTTGTTCGGTCGTCTATTTGATCGCGTCGGACTATGGGTGCTGATACCGCTGACTCTAATTTCCGCCGCATCGGCTCCGCTGGTTTTCCTTGGCAGCTTCTGGCTTGCCCTTATCGGCTCCGCATTGTGGGGGCTGGGAATGGGTGTACACGAATCCATCATTCCGGCCGCAGTCGCGACTATGGTCCCGCAACAGCGCCGGCCCTCAGCGTACGGGCTCTTTACCGCGGGCTATGGAGTTTGCTGGTTCATCGGCAGCGTGATTATGGGAAAGCTTTACGACGTTTCCATCACAGGGCTAATCATCTTTTCGGTTGTCGCTCAAATTGCTGCGATTCCAGTATTCATGATTGTAAAAAAGCGATCCTAAACGGGTTCGGTTGAGTAAATGCGAACCTTGGCACACAACAACTCTGGGACTAGGTTCTGAATCCAACGGAGAGGAAATCAAAATGTCTGAAAAAGAGCCGTGTCATCCCAACCTGACCGAGGCCGAAGAAGAAAACTACGACATCGATCCCTCGAAGATAAAAGAAGAAAAAGAAGAGTGTTCGCTGTCAGAGGGGAAACAAAAGAATAAACCCGCGAAGGAAAGTTGAAGGTTTGCCCGGCATCTCAACCGCGTTCCTCATTGTGTTAAACCTGTTTTCGATCTCAATCCACCATTAGCAGTTCCCCTTCGAAGAAGGTCTCAAATATCCCCAAGAATCCGGGTATTTGGGGGCACTCAAGCCATGCATCGCTTGACTACGCGTGGCCTCCGGCTAAAATAGAGATAGTACGTTACGGCGAAGGAGTTCCGCCGTTAACCGCTGTCCTCCCTTGTAACACCGGGATGGCTGATGACTCCTGACGGGTATCCTCGCCTCGGGAGTTGTTCCGGCCGTCTTACGTGGCATGTCCTGAGCAGGTACCCGCACAGACCCGAACAGGAGTTGTGTGCCATGGACATGTTTTTCAGCGGTGCCCTCGCTTTGACGCTGTTTTCGTTTTTGCTCGTTTTCTTCCGCGTGCTGATGATAGTCGCGTTACTAGGGATCCTTGCTTTCTATCTGTGCTTCCTGTGCGCACTCAAGCGTGAGTTTTCGCGAATCCACCCGGCACGGAACAGACTACGGCACATGACGCGATTGTCTTCGGCGTCCGTCAACAGGAGACTCGGACACTTGGAGGTATTGCGACGCCCTCTACATGATGTCTCTCACCGTGAAGACAGCGTTGACGTTGCGATGACCGACGATTAATTGAAGTGCTTGGAGATATGAATCATGTTCTTCCGCACTCGCCAGATCCCTGCGCAAAGCGTCGTGTTTGATGGCATAGCGCTGCATGTCCTCTGCAATTCGCTCCATCAGAGCCGCCTCGCGATGGAGCAACCATTTGCGAAATGATTCGTTTTCCGAGCGTCGCAGTATCAGCTGCAGGTGAGGCAGACACAGCGCAGAGAGTGTAAGTTTGTCCGGGTCACCGACTTGGCTGACTCTGCCGAGAATCGAAGCGACAGTTTGATCCTCGGTCGCCCAACGAACTTTGCAGGCAGGACAGGCAAGCTCAAGCAGCGGAGAAGAAAAATCGCCACGGCCAACCACATCGGTTAGCAGGGATATCGAAACAGACACAACTCCGCAACAGGATTTCCCTGCTAGGAGTCATCATCTGTCCAATAATGATTTAGGACAGCGGTTAAGGGCGAACTCCTTCGCCGACGTTTTACAGTTTTTTGATGCGATCTGTAAGAGCCGGGACTCTATCTCGAAACCGGTCAAGCTTGACTTCGATCTGCCCGCGAGCCCTCCGAGGTTTGCTCACTTTCGCGTTTCGTTTTTCACTACCACTGCTGTCGAAAGAACCGCGAGGCCGATGCCCGCAATCATGGCGGCGTTAATTATCGAATACATCCAACTGCTTCCTTCGACCGTGTACTTCAACTCAGCGGCGAGAATCGTAATCGCGAATGTCCCTGCGACAACAACTCGTCCTCGAACAGGTCGCACGATTGCCACGCATTTCTGGAAATAGCTTGTGGTGCCCCCAGCGGCGGCCCCATCGATTTTCTCCTCTTGAAGTTTAGGGACCTCAGGCACGATTGACCTCTCCTTGGCGGTTCCCTGCAGCCGGGGTCGGGACGCCTCTTCCTCGTGTCCTGAAAGTCACAGTCTCCGCGCACGCACACAAACTGAGAAGCGTTTCAGGTAGGGATTGGAAGGATTCAGTTTCTGAACAACAGGTAAGAGAAGTAGACTTGCTGTGCAGCTTCGCGAAAACTGGAACCTTTTGCAGCATTTACGCTCCCGGGACCAATTAAGTCCGCTAGGAGTCATCAGCCACTCCCGAAACCTGCTAGGGGGAGGCGGTTAACGGTGGAACTCCTTCACCCACAAGAACGCTAACATTATAGGCGATTTGTCTATGGTGGTTTCAAAGATCGTTGATCCCAACTGGGAACTCCGGATCTACACGACGGCGCCTCATGCAACTGCACTGTTTGGTCACGGCCCGCAATCCCCTTCTCCGCGTTCGCTGACCATTGCGGTATTCGGACGTAAAGCGAACAGAAGTTGTACGCATTGGTAACAGCGTGACGGTGAGATTCGTTTCAACATCCCGTGTTTGCAAATGGCGATGGTCGTGCTGTATCGACTGAACGAGACGCACGGCTAAGAGACGATAGATTGATCTACGGGTTCCAGCAATGCCATGTTGGCACTGAAGAAGAACTAACCGTAGACAACTAAGGGACGACGAAAGAAACTCTGTGAGCAATGTGACCGGAGGGAGACAGCGGAGTGTGCGGGCGCTTGAATGGCTGAACTTCTTCCTGGCCGACGTGCAGACCGGTCTCGGCCCCTTCTTGGCTGCCTATCTTGCTTCAAGTGGATGGAGTCCAGGCAGTGTAGGTTATGTGCTGACTTTCGGCGGTTTGGTCGGGGTAGCAATGCAAACTCCAGCGGGAGCTGTGATCGATGCAGTGCATCGCAAGCGAATCTTGCTGGCGGTAAACCTCGGCTTCTTGGTTGCGGGAGCATTCCTCCTCATGGGCCATCTGAGCCCATTGCGGGCCTATTCAGCGCAGTTCCTTATCGGCATTTCCGGACCGTTTCTGGGGCCCACAGTCGCGGCAATCACACTCGGAATTGTTGGCGCTGCAGCGTTTGACAAACAGTTCGGGAAGAATCAAGCGTTCAATGCTGCCGGAAATGTCTTCACTGCGCTGCTTGTCGCCTATGTCAGCTACCAATTTGGCTACCGCGCGATTTTCGCAGTCGCTGCGCTGCTCGCCCTTCCTGCTGCGGTGTTTCTTTTTGGCATCGATGCCAAACAGATCGACTATGCGTGCGCTCGTGGGGCGATCCAAAAGGAAGGCAGGATCAACACCGAGGGATGGTCTGCTCTTCTCAAGGACCGAATTCTTGTTTATTTCCTGGCGACGGCCTTTCTTTTCCATTTGGCGAACGCGGCAATGTTGCCGGAACTAGGCGAGATGCTTTCGAAGGACAATCTGAAGGCAGCGGCCCCGTTTATGTCTGCGTGCATTATCGTGACGCAGCTTGTTATAGCAATCTCTGCAGCGTGGATCGGAAGGCGGGCTGCCACCAAGGGACGGAAGACGCTATTACTGCTCGGCTTCGGCGTCCTTCCCATTCGCGGTGTTCTCTATACCCTCACACACGCTGTCGGAGCGCTGATCGCGATTCAGACGCTCGATGGAGTCGCAAATGCAATTTTCGGTATCGTCTCGATCCTGGTGGTCAAAGACAGAACTCAAGGCACGGGACGCTTCAACGTGGCGGCTGGATCACTCGCGACAACGGTTGGCATCGGCGCGGCTCTGAGTACAACAATCGGCGGCGTATTGATTCAGAGGCTAGGGTACCGAGCATCTTTCCTCGGCCTAGCGGGAATCGCCTTGATCGCCTTCGCGGTGCTGTGGTTCGCTATCCCTGAAACCCTTTGTGATGCCGCTGTCAGCATTACTGCCGGTCCCGAAATCAAAGCAAGGACCGCATGGGGCCCTCAGTTCGGATCGAACAAAAGTGGGAGAAACTGTTAGATGATCTCGCCCGTGCTGGCGCACATTCTCCTGTCGCTCATCGTTGCTATCAGCATCGTGCTGATGTTGATCCGTCCCCGCAATGTTCCCGAGGTTTACTGGGTTGCGGGCGGCGTTCTTTTATTACTCGCCCTCAGGCTGGTGCCGTTGCAGCTCGCGGGTCGAGCCGTCGCGAAAGCGTTAGATGTCTGCTTTTTTCTCATCGGCATGATGTTGCTTTCAGAACTTGCACGCGAACATGGAGTCTTCGACTGGCTTTCGTCGGTCGCCGTGCGGAGTGCCCGTGGATCGTGCTCCAGGCTGTTCGCGCTGGTTTACGCTGTAGGTACAATCGTCACCATCTTCATGTCGAATGATGCAACGGCTGTCGTTTTAACACCCGCGATCCTGACGGCTGTACGCAGGGCCAAGGTCCAGCCCTTGCCCTATCTCTTTGTTTGCGCTTTTATTGGGAATGCCGCTTCATTCCTTCTGCCCATTTCCAATCCGGCAAATCTGGTTGTGTTCCACAACCAGATGCCACCGCTCCGGAAATGGCTCTTGTCCTATGGCGTTCCGTCTCTTCTTTCGATCGCTGCGACATTCATCGTGATGCGATGGTCCTTTCGAAAAGAGCTTTGCGACGCGATCGAAGGCGATGTGGAAACCAAACCGCTCAAAAGAGAGGGCGCTTTGGTGTTGTGTGGATTGACCGCTATGGTGGTTGTCCTCTTAACAGCCTCCTCCCTGGGCAAAGATCTGGGATTGCCGACGTGCCTCGCTGCACTCGCGATTACAGCAATCGTCTCGATCACGGCGCGAAGCAATCCACTGCGCCTCGCACGAGAGATCAGCTGGGCAACGCTGGCTCTCGTGGCGGGACTCTTCATAATGGTCGAAGCGATGGAAAGTATCGGCGCGATGCAACAAACGCGCGACTGGTTGACCTGGGTTCAAACACAGGGATCCACCTCCGGCACCTTGATTACGGGATTTGCCGTTGGTATCGCGAACAATTTTGTTAACAATCTACCGCTTGGCCTGATTGCCGGGAGCACGTTGCAGGCGGCGCACACGAAGGGCCTGATCGCCGATGCCGTCCTCATCGGTGTCGACCTGGGACCAAATCTCTCCATCACGGGCTCGCTGGCGACCATCCTGTGGCTGATCGCCTTGCGTAAGGAAAAACTCGATGTGAGCTTCTGGGACTTTCTCAAGGTTGGAGTAGTGGCGATGCCGATGGCTCTGTTGGCGTCACTGGGCGGGGCGATCTTGATGCAAATGTTTTTTCGGGTTCACTAGGGGCGGTTCACGAGGACTGACTCTCATTGCGAAGTTTCTAACCTTCTTGATTCCCTCTGCAATCCCTCAGCTTTCTTCCCATGGCCGAGACCAGCCTTCGGCCACACTTTGTATTGATCAACAGGGTCTGTTTGCGTGCGTCTTCCGCTCACTCACAGGTGCGCTTTGGGATCAGTCGCAGAAGAAAAAGCGAGAAGGGCGCGCGCAAACACCTGATTCTAATCGGCATCGGAAGAGTTCCGGTTCTGGCACGCTCCGTGCTCTTAACGAAGACAGGCAATATCGACTACGAGACGTAAGGAGTTCATCGTGAGACTACGACTAGCACAACTGATTATGTTCGTGATCATGACCGGATGCGTGACCGGATTCGCGCAAACTGGTCCGAGGGGCACGGGTCCGCGTGGGCCGGGTATGGCCGCGCAAGATGCTCAGCTTGAGGTGCAAGATGCCATGCAGCGTGCCTATGACGGACTCAACCGCTCAACCGCGCTTGTGGAAGCAGCGAAAGGAACCGCCAGCGGCATCCCGCTAAACCGTTTCATTGCGGACGGGAAAGCCTTCTACCAGGAAGCTCTGAGCCGGTATCAAGCTTTCGATTACATCGGAGCCCGTGAACTGGCCGCTGCGGCCGATGATATGGCTCACGCGGCAGAGACAATGGCTATGAGCAGTATCGGTTCCGGCGATGCGGCCGGAATCACAGCGCCGCCAAGCCAGCCAGGTGTAACCGAAGATGCTTTTCGTGCCAATGACGAAATCGCCCGGGCAGGAGGCACCATTTTGCAGGTGCAGAGCGTGGGCAGTTACGCGAGCGTGGTACCTGCGGACACTACCCGTCGCGTGCGCGATCTCTTGAACCTTAGCCAGCAGCTTCAACAGCGAGCGCAGTCGTCTCTGGTGCAAAGTCCGCGCGAAGCATCCGCCGCCGCTCGTGCGTCCGATGCGATCGCACACGCTGCGGACCACCTTCAAAATCGCTACCTTATAGCCTCCGGAGTAGTGCCTGCCGGTCCCGCTGGTAGGCCTGGACCGCCTCCACCACCGCGAGGCGGACCGGGCGCACCACCGCCTCCTCCTCCTGACGCAGATAACGGAAGTGCTCCCCCGCCACCTCCCCCGCCGGGTTCTTGAGGGAGCACATCGTAAGAAGTGCCAGTGATTTCGATAGGCGCATTTCACCAACTGAGGAATCCGGTGGAGGAACTATGGAACGCACACTGACTTACGTGGCAGTCTTGGTGTTAACCCTCTCACTTGCGAATTGTGGTCCCGGTCTACTAGCTCCGGGACCGTCGCTGGGTTTCGGGCCAGGCACGGAGTGGATTGCCCTTCTGTTCGTGGCCGTTGCACTGGGAGTCTGGCTGACCCGCTCCAACTGGAGTGATTTCTTCCGAGCGCACCATACGCGTGTGTCCCAGGCCCACGAGATTCTTCGCGAGCGGTATGCAAAGGGAGAGATTTCTCGGGAAGAGTACATTCGCATGACAAGTGATCTGAACTTGCCTGGGATGCGAGGATTTTGACTATGCGCTTGCTCTCAACCATCATGTCACGCGGTCCGATTACAATCGCGATCCTTTCGTCCGTGCTGACCGGCACTTGGGTACTGGCACGACCTCACAAATCACCAGCATCTCTCGATGTTGTTAAGGTGCGACAGGGTGATTTGCTCTCCGCCGTCACAGCGACCGGGAGCCTGCAAGCGCCGCGAAGCGTAGATGTGAAGTATGACGGCCAGGAGTTCGTGGACCGGCTATTGGTGAAAGAGGGCGACCACGTTCGACGGGGGCAAATTCTGGCCCAGATGAACGCTCAGGTTCTTGAGCATACAAGGGAACAGAATCGGCAATTGATTCAGAAGGACGATGCATTGCTGGCCCAAGCATCGGCCTATTTCAAGCGAGAGCAAGCCCTGGCCGCCGATCAATTGATCGCGCCGGCTGAGCTCGACATTGCACGGGCTAATTACGAATCATTGATCCACCAGCGTGAGGCAGACTTGCAGTTAGCGAGCGGCGTCGATGCTCAGATTGCGCGCGCGACGCTGCGCGCTCCAGTGGATGGAGTGGTAACAGAACTCTACGTTCATCAGGGCGAAATGCTGGGATCCGCCGCCGCCGTTGCAGCCCTTGGATCGGCGGTTTCCGTTAGTAAACCGACAAATATCCTGATGACGATCGCACAAGTAGGTGACCTTGAAGCCTGGGCTGACGTTAACGCAGCGGACTTGGGCTCTGTTGGCATAGGCCAGCCAGTGGAAGTGTCGATCGATGCTTTTCTGCCTATGATCTTTCCTGGGAGGGTCAAAACGATTGCACTGCAGCCCGTCGTGAGCAATGGTGTCACAACCTACGAAGTACGAATCAGAACCGACAACCCCGATCGGCGGTTCCGGATCGGAATGCCAGCAAACGTAATGCTCCTTACGCGGCTGTCAGAAGACCGATTGATCGTGCCACGCGAAGCCGTGCATGGCTCTGATGGAAAGAACTCGGTCCGGTTATTCAGGCCGGAACGGTCGCAGCCGAGTTCAAAGTCAGGCACGCCGTCAGGAACTGTGGAATCGATATCTGTTCGTATCGTTGCCCAGAACGAAAAGGCAATGGCAGTTGAAGGAGCCCTGCGAGAAGGAGACCTCGTGGTCCTCTCGAACACGCCGCCAACTTTTGCTGAAGAGGCGTTGACACTAACCGTGCACGATTTCTCGCCGAACCCCAGCTTCGGAGATTTTCAATTCAACGGGACGAAACCGGCGAAAGCTGAGGTTGGCGTGGTGTCTGGACCCAAGGCCGGCGGATTCCTTCAGCGGATTCTGGGACTGTGAATTCAAGATGAAGGCTCATGAATATGTCGTTCACGCATTCGACAATCTACGCAAACACCGTCTGCGCGCGATTCTCACCATGTTGGGAATTGTGGTCGGAGTCTTCACAGTGATGTTGACCCTCAGCTTGGGGGTGGGAGCGCGTTTGGCGATTGAACAGCAAATCAACTCCCTCGGTTCCAATCTGATCGTCCTCAATTCCGGTCCTCCACCCGGACAGGGCCGACAGGCTGTCTATCTGTATGCAGCGGATGCGCGCGCGCTTGCCAGCCAATGCCCGCTTATCCGTGAGATCGCTCCTCAGCAGGAAACGAGGTTGCCAGTCACATATGGGTCCATTGAACTTTCCAGCAACTTTGTCATGGGAGTCACTACCTCATACGCGGATGTGCGACACCCCCAGTTGTTGGACGGACGATTCCTGTTGCCCGACGACGATGAGAGAGCCGGTAAGGTTGCCGTGCTAGGGGCGAACGTTCGGGACTACTTGTTTGGCGAGAGCGACGCTCTCGGACGGCGTATTCTGATTAACGGTGTAGATTTCGAAGTTGTGGGGGCGCTGGCCGCGCGAGGCGACAGTCCGGGATTGGGCCCTGGCATGAGCTCGGATGATCGCATCTTCATTCCACTCAGCGCCTTGCAGAAGCGCCTGTTGGGAACCACTGACCTGCGCCTGATCGCAATCACGGCACGAACGCAGGCTGATATTCCCGCGGTGGCTGCGCAGGTTCGCGACATGATGGATACGCGGCACCCCGGAAATCCATTTGAAATCAAGACGCAGGCGGAACTGCTTCAGACCTCGGATTCTGTTTCCGGCATCATAAGCTTGCTGCTAATGTCTCTGGCGACAGTGTCCCTGGTGGTGGGAGCCATCGGCATTACGAACATCATGCTGGTGTCGGTCACAGAACGTACCCGCGAGATCGGTGTTCGGCGAGCCATCGGGGTTACCCGTTCTGCGGTACTGTGGCAGTTCCTGGCAGAATCTTTAGTTCTCACCGGACTGGGTGGGACCGTGGGGGTTATGCTCGCCATCGCTCTTTCGCTAGTTGCCGGACAATTGGTGCATTGGCCGGTCCCGATTGTGCCTCAGGGGATCGTCCTTGCAATGTCTGCTTCTATCTTGGTTGGACTTTCTTCTGGCATTTACCCGGCACGGCGAGCATCTAGATTGAATGTGGTGGATGCTCTTCGTTTCGAATGACCAACGGGCCGACAAAACGAATTACGTGGCCGGGCAGCGTCCGAACGCGCGTGGCAATCCTCGCATCGCTCGTAATTGCCTTACTGATCGGCTGCGGGCTTGCATTTGTTTTGATACTGCAAAATAGGCAAAGCGCCGTCACTGGGGACACTCAGCGGCACCTCTCCTCTCTGGCGATTACGATAGCCCACGATTACAGCGGTCATGAGGACTTTCAGTCGCAGCATCAGGAGGTCCCCCCTCTTGAGAATCCTGATGCCTCAGGCTCAGACGATGTGCTTTCCTTGATGACGACGATGGTGCTCAAGAATGAACCGGGCACCGAAGGCGGATTTTACTCGAAGGTGTCGGATCGGCTTCTAGGGTATGCGTACCCGACGCACGAAGGCCCTGGTGTGAAAAGGGACATTCCCCCGATCGAACGACCCATGATTGAGGATGTAGCCCGCCGGGCGGCTAGCCAGGATCAGGAGGTTTCCTACACATATAGGGGAGCACGCGCAGTAATCGTTTTTGAGGCGGCCCCTATTGTCGTAAAGGGTAATTCCGTCGGTAGCGCGTGGGTGATGAAACGGCTGCCTAGTTTGCGTTCGCAGCAGGATTGGACGCTCAGCCTTGGTGCTTCTGCTTTTGTCGCGCTGTCTCTGATTTGTGTGCTTCTGGCTTTTCTGGTGGCCCGTGATCTGGGATCCGGGGTCAGTCGGATCGAAGAACGACTGCATGAGTTGGATCGGGACTTCGCTTCGCAAGCGAAACCCTTCTCGGGACTCGCTGAATTGGCTCGCATTTATCAGGGAGTGAATCAGCTTGCTGAGTCGCTCCGCCAGAAGGTCGAGCAGGAGCGCGATCTTCGTGAGCAACTCCGTCATAAAGAGCGCCTCGCGGCGCTCGGACAAGTCGCTGCCGGCGTTGCCCACGAACTTCGAAACCCTCTGGCGACCATCCGCTTGCGGACCCAGATGAACCAACGCGCCGTTTCAGACAGTGCCGTGCACCAGAGTTGTTCGATGGTACTGGAGGAAATTGATCGCCTGAATGGAATCGTCGAACGTCTTCTTTACTTCTCCCGGCCGCTAAACTTGCAGGTTGAACCGTTCGATCTGGTTTCACTTCTCCGCGGTTGCGTAGAGGCCAAAACGGCTCTGGTTCGAACCGAGTCGATACGATTGGTGTTTGAACCCCAGCCTGGGCCAATCATGTTTCGAGGAGATCGTCCCAAGCTGTATCAGGTATTCGACAACATCCTCTCAAACGCAATTGACGCGTTGGGTTCGGTGGGGACGGTTGAGCTCAGGGTTCTTGATCAAAACGGGTATGTCACGGTCGAATGTCGCGACGACGGTCATGGCATCCCAGATGAAATTCGCGATAAGTTATTTGATCCCTTTTTCACTACTCGGCCCAAGGGAATTGGGCTGGGACTGTCCATAGCTTACGAAATCGTTCAGGCTCACGACGGAACAACCGAAATCGGCTCTCCACCAGTCAAAGGAACGATTGTTACCGTGCGCCTGCCTTCGTCCGGCCCCGTTACCACAGGCCCAGGTGTCGAGACGATAGAGATCGAGAACGCATGAAAGCCAGAATTCTGATTGTTGACGACGAGCGCAACCTTCGAGTCACCCTGGCGGAAATTCTCGCCTCGCACGGCTACGAGATCCTGGAAGCCGAGAATTCTGTTGATGCTCTCGCTATGCTTCGTGACCAAAACCCCGACCTCGTGTTTTGCGACTGGAAAATGCCTGATGGCGGAGGAGAAGAACTCCTACAGGCGCTACAGCGGCAGGAGGAGATCCGAAAACCGCCGGTCATCATTATGACGGCGTACGGCACCAGTGGAAACGCCATCAAAGCCATTCAACTCGGCGCCTATGATTTCATATCCAAGCCTTTCGACCTCGACGAAATCTGTACGACTGCGAAACGCGCCTTACAACATATCGGGTTGCAGGATGAAGTCGAGGAGCTTCGCCAGAAACTCCTCAAGAGTCCCCGAAAGGAGCAAGGCGAAATCGTCGGTTCATCGCGCACGATGCTGGGCGTGTTTAAGGATATCGGTCGAGTGGCCGCCAGTGATACGACTGTTCTAATCCGAGGCGAATCAGGCACAGGAAAAGAGCTCGTTGCCCGAGCGATTCATCAGAATAGTTCGCGCGCCAATGGACCGATCGTCACGGTCAACTGCGCCGCTCTTCCTGACGACCTCCTGGAGTCGGAGCTTTTCGGTCATGAGCGCGTGCTTTCACCGGTGCAATCGCACGGAAGGAGGGGAAGTTCGAAGTTGCCCATAAGGGTACGATCTTTTTGGATGAAATCGGCGAACTACCCGTCAGCTTGCAACCTAAACTCTTACGGGTCCTCCAGGAACAAACCTTCGCGCGAGTGGGTGGCAATGACACGATTCACTCCGACTTTCGTGCCATCGCCGCTACCAACGGGGACCTCGGCGAACTGATCAAGGCGGGCGAGTTTCGCAAGGATCTGTACTATCGTCTCAACGCATTTACGATTTCACTACCACCTCTTAGAGAGCGGCGTTCAGACGTGATTCCTCTGGCGGAACACTTCCGTGAAGTTTATGCCACCAAGAACAGGAGGCCCACTGCGGGGTTTTCAGAAGAGGCTCTGATCGCGCTGCAACAGTATTCGTACCCTGGAAACGTGCGCGAGCTTGAGCATATTGTCGAGCGGGCTTTGTTGCAGGCCAACGGACGTGTGATCTTAGTCGAACATCTGCAATTCGAGCAACAGTCTGTTCAAACAAACGGACACTGGATGGAGGCCTTAGCAAGACTTCCGCTACACGATTCAGTAGCAGAGTGGGAGAAGTTTCGCATTTCACAAGCACTAAAGGAAAGCGACGGCAATAAAGCCGAAGCTGCTCGTCGACTCGGTGTTCACCGACGCCTGCTCTACGAGAAAATGAGAAGGCTGGGCCTGGAGATCACAGAACAGACCCCACCCGACGAACCCCTCTGATACCCGCTGCGGCAAATGCGCTCCGTCGCTCTGTTTTCACACCCGCAAGAACAGCATCTTGATCGCAAGTCCAAGCACTGCCGCAATGAATATCCGCCGCAGCCAGATCGTGCTCAGCAGCAGCGCGACGCGCCCTCCGAGAAAAGCACCCAAAAACATCGAAACGCCAAGAATCAGACCAAGCTTCACACCCACAACACCACGCCATAGGAAAATGATCGTCGCAACGCCAGAGGAAAACACGTTAATCACCTTGGTTGTTGCTACAGCTTGGAGGAAGGTCATCCCAAACAGCACCACGAACGCAGCCGTTAGCATGGTGACGTAACCACCGCTGAAAAAGCCGCCGTAGATGGCTAGAACAAAGGCGGCAACATAGCCGGTAAGCTCTCCGACCCTTGATGCAGGAGCATCATGGGTTGCCCGTCCTACGTTTCCATTCAGCAGGGAGAAGATGGCAACTGCAATCATCGCGACGGCGATGATGATTTGCAAAGCCCTGAGCGGCACACTAAGCAATAGCAACGCCCCCAAGCTAGAACCAACGACTGTGAGAACAAGCGAGGGTAGCAGACGGCTGCGACTGAGGACGCCTCTTCCCACGAATGGCATGGAACCGCCCAGGCTCATAAAGGTCAAAGCCAGCATGTTGGTCGCAACCGCAACGTGGGCTTCAATGCCCATAGCAATCATCACGGGAACGGTGATGAGCGACGTACTGCCGGTCACGACACTGAGCACGCTAGTGAAGAAGAACACTACGACTAGAGTGAAGAGTTCGGCCCTGGACACGCGCCAATCATAGCAAGATCAGATTTCTCAGTCGCTTGAACCAAGTCCACTTGATAAGTTCTTGACACCATACTCGCCAAACCGTTGCATTCTACTTGACGACAACCTATATTTCTGCAAATATCGAAACATGCCAGTGATCTCAGCTAAGAAAAGTACCGAGCAGATCGCAAAGTATGCTGACATGCTTTCCGCGATGGGCACTGAACCTCGCCTTCGAATCATGCAATTGCTGCTATCCGCGCATCCGGACGGTTTGGTTGTAGGCGATATTCAGTCAGAACTCGACATTCCGAATTCCACGCTCTCGCACCACTTGGAGAAATTGAAGAACGAAGGTCTTGTGAACGTGCGCCGCGAAAGTACCTTTTTACGGTACACGGCCAACACGGAAGCGCTCCAGGAACTGCTGCAATTCCTTTACGCCGAATGCTGCACTCGAAATAAGGCAGTCAAACCCCAAGATATCGTCCAGCTTTGCAAATAGGAGAAGGCATCATGAGCACCACCGACATCAAGGAAGTAGTCAAAGAAAAGTATAGCCAGGCAGCCTTGCGCGTGAAGAGTGGCGGAAATAGTTGCTGTGGAGCCACCGCAGCAAATGGGTTGGGTTGCGATCCAATCACGTCCAATCTGTACGACTCCTCCCAGGCGGGACAAGTTCCTGAGGAGGCCATGCTCGCCTCCTTAGGGTGCGGAAATCCAACCGCGTTGGCGAAATTGAATGCGGGGGAAGTGGTACTCGATCTCGGCTCCGGCGGTGGCGTCGATGTCCTACTCTCTGCAAAACGGGTTGGACCCAGCGGCAAAGCCTACGGCCTCGATATGACGGACGAGATGCTTGCGCTTGCCAACGAGAACAAGCGCAAAGCGGGCGCGGAGAATGTCGAGTTCCTGAAGGGCGAGATCGAGCATATCCCTCTGCCGGACAACTCGGTCGACGTGATTATCTCGAATTGTGTAATTAACCTTTCGGCAGATAAAGACCGTGTATTGCGAGAAGCCTTCCGGGTGCTGAAGCCGGGTGGCCGCATGGCGGTGTCCGATGTCGTTACCCGAGGCCCAATTGCGCCCGAAATCCGCCAAAGTGTGCTCTTGTGGGTCGGGTGTGTGGCGGGGGCGCTCGGAGATGACGAATATCGCAGCAAACTCTCCACAGCGGGTTTTGAGCAAATCGACATCGAGCCGACTCGAATTTATCGGGCAGAAGATGCGCGTGAGTTTCTCTCGGCGGCTGGCGTTGATGTCGACGCGATTGCACCGGAGGTAGATGGCAAATTCCTGAGCGCCTTCGTTCGGGCCGTCAAGCCCTCAAACGCAGGAGCAAAAGCGTGTTGCGGGCCGACCTGCTGCAAATAGGAGAGGACCAGTATGCAAGGACATTACAACGCTTTATTCCTGTGCACGGGCAATTCGGCGCGGTCGATCATGGCTGAGGCCATTCTCAACTCCAAAGGACGGCCTAATTTCACGGCTTACAGCGCCGGAAGTCATCCTTCCGGAACGGTTCGTCCGGAAGCTCTGAGACAACTCGAAACAGCGCACCTGCCAACCGAGGGTCTGCGCAGCAAGGCATGGGATGAATTCTCTCTGCCTGGCGCTCCAAAGCTGGACTTTGTTTTTACGGTTTGCGACAACGCGGCGAAAGAAGTCTGCCCGATCTGGCCCGGACAGCCGATGACCGCCCATTGGGGCGTTCCAGACCCGGCGGCGGTTCATGGAACCGAAGCGGAAGTGGAACGGGCGTTTCGCGAGGCGTTTTTTATTTTAGAACGCAGAATCAGCCTCTTGCTCTGTCTTCCGCTGAAGACTCTCGATAGCCTTACACTCAAGAGGGAGCTAGACAACATCGGACAGGCCATGACACCCGTTACAAAAGAATAGCAACGGGTTCTCGACAACGTGCCACACTTCCATGGCGTTCGTGTTGCAGGGATCAGAAATGAAGCCAACCAGTCGTCTCAGTTTTCTCGATCGCTATCTGACCGCGTGGATCTTCGCGGCGATGGTCGCGGGTGTTGTATTGGGCTGGCGCGTGCCCCGAGTCGTACCGTTTCTGAATCGCTTCAACATCGGTACGACCTCCATTCCAATTGCGGCAGGTTTAATTTTAATGATGTATCCGCCTTTCACGAAGGTGCGATATGAGAATCTGCACGAGGTCTTTCGCAATAAGAAAGTCCTGGGCCTTTCACTCGTTCAGAACTGGCTGGTCGGCCCGATTCTGATGTTTGTCTTGGCCATCGTCTTCCTGCGCGGATATCCGGAATACATGGCTGGACTGATCATGATCGGTCTCGCACGCTGCATCGCGATGGTCATCGTGTGGAACGAACTGGCGCGAGGCGATACGGAATATGCAGCTGGCCTAGTGGCCTTCAATTCTCTCTTCCAGGTCTTTTTCTACTCGCTCTACGCTTGGGTCTTCATTACAGTCCTCCCAGCCAAGCTCGGCCTTCGGAGCACCATCGTCAACGTGTCGATAGCAGAGATTGCAAAGAGTGTCGTTGTTTATCTGGGAATTCCGTTTCTCGCCGGATTTCTGACTCGTACCGCATTGGTTCGCTCTAAAGGGCAGGATTGGTATAACCGGAACTTTGTTCCCCGTGTCAGCCCGCTGACGCTGATTGCCCTGCTATTCACGATTGTGGTGATGTTCTCCCTAAAAGGTGGGTACATCGTTCGTCTGCCCTTGGACGTCCTGCGCATCGCCGTACCACTCTTGATTTACTTCGTGCTGATGTTTCTGGTGTCCTTCTACATGGGCAGAGCGTTGGGCGCGGACTATTCTAAGACCACCACATTGGCATTTACGGCCGCCTCGAACAATTTTGAGCTTGCGATCGCAGTGGCAGTCTCGGTATTTGGCATCAACTCCGGAGCCGCATTCGCGGCTGTCATAGGGCCCTTAGTGGAAGTGCCCGTGATGATCGCGCTGGTCAATGTGGCTTTGTGCTTCCAGCGCCACTACTTTCCCGACCAGACGTTCAAGATTGAACCGGCTTGTGCTCCCGCGAGTGAATAGCACCAAGGACAATCAACGAGTCAAGTCTGCATTATATTCGCGAATGAGGAAATAGCACTCGCACGATGCTTTCTTTAGGGCCTTGCGATTCAGAATCCTCACGGAACCTCGTGAGTATTCAATCAGGCGACGTTTTTGCAGCCCGACAGCTGCTTCTGTAACACTTCCACGGTCGGTGCCCAGCATCGTAGCGAGAAAATCGTGGGTCATTCGAATTAGACCATCCTGAACGCGGTCCTGCGCCATGAGCAGCCATCGGGCAAGTCGCTTGTTGATTTTGTGCAGACGATTACAAGCGGCGGTCTGCGAGATTTGCAACCGATTTACCACCGCAAAACGACCAAATCGAAAGAGGAGATCTGGGAACTCCTGGAAGACCTGCTGGAAACTTAAGCAAGGCACACGGTGTGCCGTCCCGCCAATTTGAACAACTTCGCGCAAAGGACTTCGTTTCAGCCCAAACAAGCCTTCCAGTCCGACAAGACCCTCGTTGCCGACCACACCGGCCTCTGCCGTTTTTCCGTTAGAACTGGCGATTACGAGTGAAATCAGTCCGTCGTCTGGAAAATACACGTCTTCGGTCTTGTGATTGCTTTCGTGAAGCACAGCGTGGTGCTTGAGCGTTACCAGCCTCAACCGGGGTCGGATTGCTTCGAACTCCCGTTCTCCCAGGGAGAGAAGGATCTGGTTGGAGATTGGCTTCCCTCCGTTCCCCGTGCGTTCGCCGGGAAGGACTAGTCCACGCATATCGTCCGCTCCTTAGGTGTTACGGCTCACCCCACGCTTGCCTGTCCCAAAAGCCCTTCGTGACACCAACTTGAGAGGTCGTAAAGGACGATCTGGGGGATACCTGTTGAGAAGAAAGCCCGGGGATACGGAGAACCCTGTATATCAGACAGCAAGCATCAAATGCTAATCTCCCGTGAAGCGCTTATGTGGGATTCCCGACATAAGGAGCCCGAATGCTTCCAGAGATGGCTTCCGTTGATGGTAAGGGTATTGATTGCCGATGACAGCGAGATCTTGCGCACGCACCTCAGGGCGCTCCTACAACTCCCGGATTGGGTTCTTTGCGGCGAAGCCTCGAACGGGCGACAGGCTGTCCTAATGGCGAGTCATTTGAAACCGGACGTAATCGTTCTTGATTTTGCCATGGCCATGCCCATGCTCAACGGAATCGAGGCAGCGCAGGAGATTCTAAAAGCCTTGCCGAGCGTCCCAATCGTCCTCTATACGCTGCACAAGAGTCCCCAGTTGGAACGCGACGCGATTGAGGCTGGCATACGCAAGGTCATTTCAAAGGGCGAAGATTCGAATGCGCTTATTGCAGGTCTGCAGGAATTGCTCGCTGTCGGACCGACAGCGTTAGGACCACTGCCCTCGAAGTCCTCCGCCGAACTAGCTACAGTGCCGAAGCCGGTCATTGATCTTCAGACAAAAACACCACGGAAACCTGGCAGCTCTGAACCTTGAGTTGCGGCGAGCGAGCAAGCCCTCCCCTAACCATATTTGTAGAGTAATTATGTCCGCCCCGGCCGACTCATTAGCTGCGGAATACGCGCACGGAGCAGCTTCTCGACGCGGCAGATCTTTGCGAAATGACATAGCCGCTCGCGACTACATGTTTTCTGCTGGAGGGTCTCCCGAAGACTATGCATTGCGATCTCGACCCCGATCTTATTGCGGTATTTGAGGGCGTCGGCAATGGTCTTCGCAACGCTGTAGATTCGCACTGGCACGCCATCAATTCTCGTGTTGACCACGCCTTGTGTCAGCGCATCTCCGGAAAAGCGGACGAACCGAAATGGGAAACCCTTCACACTGGGCTTTCTCGCCTTGCGATCGATTGCCATCCAGATCACATCCGAGTTCGAGTGCACGATCCCATGAAACCGGAGTGCAGTTTCGAGACAGACAATCCCGTGGGGAACACGTTTGCAGGCGAGCATGATCCGATGTTTCAAGTCGAGGGGACGGCCTGATGCTAGATACACTCCTCGATCAACTTTCATGAGCAATCCCCGGTCTACGGCTCGCCTAAGTATCTGATGATGGATTCCAAGCTCGCGCAACTCGGATGCATGCACGACCCCGCTGTGATCGGGTTGCACACGAAGACGTTCTAGGAGGGGGGCTCGAGACATAACAACTCTCTAAGAAATACGACGGTTTCGAACGGCTGTACACCGGTTTCACATATGCCGACGTTTTCGCACATTGGAACGCCAGTTGCACAATAGTTGCACAGATAGCCCCAAACAGGGCCATTTTGCCCAACTTTCAGTGCAGTTTCCCAAACGTAACTCGTTGATTCCGAACACCAGGCGTGTGGAATCGGGTAATTGCTAAACCGTTGTACGGGCTAACACCTGTACCGAGGGTTCGA
This sequence comes from uncultured Acidobacteriaceae bacterium, assembly GCA_963818235.1. Taxonomy (GTDB): domain Bacteria; phylum Acidobacteriota; class Terriglobia; order Terriglobales; family Acidobacteriaceae; genus Sulfotelmatobacter. Next base: position 1,042,434 of record CAWFRI010000001.1, on the reverse strand, counting down.
ATCCCTCCCTCTCCGCCAGATGTTCTAAATCCCGCAGTCATAATCATTTACCTCACGTTTCCCTTCGAATCGGTCACATCAACCGCGGTCTCTCGGCACCCGAGAGGTGCATATTAGGTGCATATTCGAGAGATCGCTGAAATTGCCGCATTGCCGCCGCAGCTTCGGAGTCCGCGGTCTTGATGTAACAGTTTTGCGTGACCGCCACGGTAGCTTGCCGCAAGATTCTCTGGATGACCTTGTCGGAAACTCCAAGCTGATAAAGATTCGTCGCCAGACCACGGCGAAACGCATGCCAACCATGCCACTGGATTCCCGCTATGGTGACCAGAGGCACGATGACCTTTGCCGCCAAAGCGTCCAGGTTGACGGGATTTCCCGTTGGGCTTAGAAACATCAATCCGTTCGCGGGATTGCCTGACAAGCGTCGGTGTGAATCTAGCAGTCGTGCCAGTTGCGCAATGACGGGAACTGGCGCTTTGCCTTTTCGGGTTTTTGGCTCCAGCGCATGCCCCCTCCAGATAGACTGAGAAATGAGTATCTGCTCTCCGTCGTAATTCTCCCAAAGCAACCCGCGCAATTCACCTTTGCGTACTCCTGTGAATGTTGCGACCGCTATGATCGTCGAGACTTGTTCCGGCAGCGCGTTAAGCATCAGCGTAATCTCTTCGAGAGAATAACTTACGTGCTTAGTCCTGATAAACGGACTTGCGGCCATTCACGGACTGACTCCCCGATTGTCGGCAAACCTTCTCTTATCGGTAAGGGAAGGTTTGCACGTCATCCGCCCAGAATCCGTGCCAAGTGCGAGATCAGTTCCCGCAAGCCGACTTATCAGGATCTATGTGACCCGACTCCTTCCGATAGCCTTCCGATTTGCCGGCAATGCTGGATGGATCATGGGGAGACTCGAATCGAAATTCTGGGTGCGTCGCGGTTTGCTCTGCGGATTCCGACGAAAAGGGGGAACGGCTGGAAATGAACCGGAGATCAGGAACTATTCCGCAGGGTCGTAATTCAGGTTTTGTCCTAGCCAGCGCTCGATTTCGGCTACGCTCATTCCCTTGCGTTTGCTGTAGTCGGCAATCTGATCACGATCGATCTTGCCGAGGCTGAAATATCGCGATTCGGGATGGGCGAAGTAAAGGCCGCTCACGCTCGATCCGGGCCACATCGCAAACGACTCCGTGATCAGCATCCCTGTATTAGCCTGGACATCGAGCAGACGCCAAAGGGGACCTTTTTCCGTGTGATCCGGGCACGCTGGGTAACCTGCGGCCGGCCTGATGCCACGATATTTCTCTTGAATAAGGTCCGTGTTGCTCAGGCCCTCCGCACAACCATAACCCCATTCATCGCGCACGCGCTTGTGCAGACATTCGGCGAAAGCCTCAGCCAGGCGATCGGCGAGGGCTTCCACCATGATCGCGTTGTAGTCGTCGTTCTTAGCCCGGAACCCGTCGCACAGTTCCTTCAGGCCGATGCCGCTTGTGACCGCGAACGCGCCGATATGATCGCGCAGTCCCGTGTCCCTCGGCGCGATGAAGTCCGCGAGCGAACGGCACGGTTCGCTACCTTCCTTATTATTTGATTGTTGGCGAAGAAAGTGGAATTGGTCGAGTACTTTTTCGTGTTTGTCGTCGGCATACAACTCAACATCATCGCCTATGGCGCTTGCGGGAAAGAAGCCATAAACTCCTCGCGCTCTGATCAATTTCTTCTCAATAATGACATCGAGGAGAGCGATACCTTCGCTGAAGACCTGGCGCGCCTGGGCACCACGTTCTGGGTCTTCAAGAATTCGAGGATAAATTCCTTTCAGTCCCCAGGTATGGAAGAACGGGCTCCAGTCAATGAACTCGCGCAGCGTCGCCAGCGGAAAGTTGTCTAGCGCGCGCACGCCGGTAAAAGCGGGCACGGGCAGATCCTCTGCGCGCCACTCGATCGGAGTCCGTCTTTCGCGAGCAGCCTTAAGCGAGACGACACTCAACTTCGGCGCCGAGTGGGCCTTGCGGAGCGCCTCATAATCGGCGCGATGCCGCTCAACAAACGCGGATTTACCATCGTCGCTCAGAAGGCTGGTCGTAACAGGCACGGCTCGGCTGGCGTCGAGTACGTGGACTACGGGCTCACTATAGTGCGGCGCGATTTTGACGGCCGTGTGCGCCCGGCTGGTGGTTGCGCCGCCGATGAGCAATGGCAATTTGAAGCCCTGGCGCTCCATCTCGCGCGCCACATGCACCATCTCGTCGAGCGACGGAGTAATCAGCCCACTGAGTCCGATCATGTCCGCCTTTTCCGCCTTGGCGCGTTCGAGGATCTTTTCGCAGGGCACCATTACGCCCATGTCGATGACTTCGTAGTTATTGCAGGCAAGCACGACGCCGACAATATTCTTGCCAATGTCGTGCACGTCGCCTTTGACGGTCGCGAGCACGATTTTTCCTTGCGCCTTCACCACTTCGCCGGCCGCAGCCCTAGCCACCTTCTCGGCTTCCATGAAGGGAGTGAGATGCGCTACAGCCTTCTTCATCACTCGGGCTGACTTAACCACCTGGGGCAAGAACATCTTGCCCGCTCCGAAAAGATCACCCACCACGCTCATGCCCGCCATCAGCGGGCCTTCGATAACCAAAAGAGGGCGGCCCAGTTTGACGCGGGCCTCCTCGGCATCAACTTCGATGCACGTGTCGATTCCCTTGACCAGCGCGTGAGAGAGACGCTCCTCAACCGTGCCGTTGCGCCATTCTTCAGCCTTCTTCTCACTTACCGTTTTGCCGACGCCCTTGAGCTTTTCGCCGTAATCCACCAGTTGCTCGGTGGCATCGGGACGCCGGTTTAGCAGTACGTCCTCGACAAGCGCCTTCAGTTCCGGATCAATCTCTTCGTAGACCTCAAGCATTCCGGCATTGACGATGCCCATGTCCATGCCCGCCGTGATGGCGTGATAGAGAAATGCCGAATGAATCGCTTCGCGGACCTTGTTATTGCCGCGAAAGCTGAAGGAAATGTTGGAGACGCCGCCGCTCACTTTTGCGTGTGGCAGGTTGGCCTTGATCCAACGCGTCGCGTTGATATAGTCGACTGCGTAGTTGTTATGTTCCTCCATGCCGGTGGCGACGGTGAGGATGTTGGGATCGAAGATAATGTCTTCTGGAGGAAAGCCGACTCGGTCTACCAGTATGCGGTAGGCTCGCTCGCAGACCTGGATTTTGTCCTCGTAAGTCGCGGCTTGGCCCTGCTCGTCAAAAGCCATCACTACGACGGCTGCGCCGTATTTCAGAACTTTCGCGGCATTCTGACGAAACTTCTCTTCGCCTTCCTTCAACGAAATCGAGTTGACGATGCCCTTGCCCTGCAAGCATTTCAGGCCGGCCTCAATGATCTCCCATTTCGAGGAGTCCACCATAAAAGGCACCTTGGCGACTTCGGGCTCACTCCCCAGCAATTGCAGGAAGCGTGTCATGGCCGTTACGCCGTCGATCATGCCCTCATCCATGCAGATGTCGAGTACGTTTGCACCGTTTTCGACTTGCTGGCGAGCGACGCTTACCGCATTTTCATATTTGCCTTGCTTGATGAGTTGCGCGAACTTGGGCGAACCGGCGACATTAGTCCGCTCGCCAATCATGATGAAGACGCCAGCCTGCTGGGTGAAGGGCTGCGATCCCGAGAGACGGAGTGGTTTCGGGGCAACAGTCGAGATTTGACTGTCGGGCTCGCTCACACTCGACTCCCAATCTGGGAGACGAGAGATTCATGGGCGGCGGGCTCGGTCCCCCACTTTCGCGGAGGATGGCCTTCGAGCGCCTTCGCGATCGCCGCAATGTGCTCCGGAGTGTTTCCACAGCAGCCGCCGGCGATGTTGATCAACCCTCCCCGCGCAAAGTCGCCCAGAAAACGAGCCATGTCCTGTGGACCCAGATCGAAGCCGGTTTCCGACAGCGGATTCGGCAGACCGGCATTGGGGTAGCAGGAGATCGCCACATCCGCTTTTTCCGAGAGCTCCTCCAGAAACGGATACATGAGATCGGGGCCGAGCGAGCAGTTGAGGCCCACCGACAATGGTTTAACGTGCCGCACCGCGTTCCAGAATGCCTCGGTCGTTTGCGCCGAAATCATCGTCTCGCCGCCGCGCCCGACCGCCGCTGAAATCATGACGGGAAGTTCCTTGCCGTCCTTATCGAATACCTCACGGATGGCGACGAGCGCGGCCTTGGCGTTGAGCGAGTCAAAGATGGTCTCGACCAAGAGCAGGTCTACGCCACCGGCGATGAGAGCCTGCACCTGTTGCGTGTAGGCCGCTTTAACCTGATCGAAGGTGACCACCCGAAAGCCTGGATCGTCGGCATCGGGCGAGTTCGAAAGAGACACAGTCAGCGGCCCAATCGCTCCCGCGACGAACCGCTGGCGCGAGGTTGCAGTCCCGAAACGATCTGCCCATTCTCGGCACTGCCGCGCCGATTGTTCGTTAACGTCCCAAGCCAATTCGCCTAGGAAGGAATCGTCGATCACCTTCTGATAGAACGCGGGATCCTTTCGGCCGCCACGCTCCCGCGGATCGTCCACAAAGAATTCGCTCTGCGTAATGCTGGTTGCCCCAAAAGTATTTGTCTCGATTATGTCCGCTCCCGCTTCCAGGAACCGGCGATGGATATCGCCGATCATTTCTGGCTTGGTCAGCGAAAACAGATCTCCATTGTTCAGAAGGCTCTTGGTCGCGTCCTTGAATCTTTCTCCTCGGATATCCACTTCCGTCATGCCATAGGTGCGGATGGTCGTGCCCATCGCCCCGTCGATGATGGCAATTCGACTGTCGAGGATCTTTTCCAGCGCGTGATTGTGCACTGTCTTCATGTATCTTTGATGACTTTAGCGACTCTTCGACTCGGTCCTAACTCCGCGATACCGTCGGCGCAATGCGCGTGTCCTTTATTATAGCGATGGGACTGTACCCGGCCTCTGACGGGTGTAATCACTGAAGTAATCGTGATAGCGTTGAAGGTACGCGTCGGCGAAGATGCTCGACTGACTTTAGAGCGAAGTTCGCAGGGCATGAACGCAAGAATCTATGGAGAATTGAAAAGAGTGCAATCCACAGCGATTCGAACACACACCAGCCGAATGCCCTTCGTCGCAGCCGGCGCGGTCACAGGCATTGGCAGCCTGCCTCTCACGTCAACCGCATCGGCGATTCGTTCCGTTGCGGAGTTCTCGCCGGAGGTTCCTTTCTGGCCGCAGTTGCCCCAAGTCTCAGAACGAGAGAGTATCGTCGGCCAAGGCCTCGGTATTGTCGAGCACCTGATTGAGCCTCGTTATGAAGGCTACGGTTATCAGGTGAAGCAAGGCCAGCTCGATTCGGTTCTCGAATTGCTTCACCGGAGTAGCGGGGAGTTGGCGCCGGCAAATGCGGCGGGCTTCGGCGCATTCGAAGAAGCGTTATCGCCCGATCTGTTCCGCTCCGCAGTCGCCATCAAGGGGCAGATCGAGGGCCCAATCACGTTGTCGGCGTATCTGTTCCACAACGGCCGCCCATTCCTGGCCCGATCCGACGCTTTTTTCGGCCATCGCATTTCATATCTCGCAGATAATCGGCTGGCAGATTGATCGCTTGAATCAGCGGGCCTGCCTGCACTGCTGTTTGTGGATGAACCAGCTTTGTGCCTGGGCGCAGCGATCGCGAACGCTGTCCCAGAAGAACAGCGGCTCAACGCATTGGCGGCTACTCTGGAGGGCGCTCGCATTCGCGGAGCTTATGCCGGACTGCATTGCTGTGCAGCGCATCCTATCGAGCGCATGTGTCGCGTGCGGCCAGACATCATCTCGTTCGACGCCCACGAAGGACTTGATTCGTTCTTCACCGATTGGCATGCGCTGGACTTCATGCAACAAGGTGGAACGGTTGCTTACGGAATCGTGCCCACACGTCCCGGAGTGAACGCCGTAGATTCGGCGAGCATCTTCCTTCGCTGGCTAAAAGCGGCGTCTCTGGCTGGTGATCCCCAAAAGTTTGCGCAGCGCGCGATGATCACAGCGACCTGCGGACTGGGACTGCTCGACACGTCCGCGGTTGCGGAGTCTTTCGGCGTTGCCCAAAGCGTCAGCAAACTGATCCGGTCACTAGCGGGTTCTCCGGAACTCGAAGAAGAAGTCGCATTCGAAAATAGCCCCGATTTCCCGACTTTTGAGACCACGAAAAACAACATTGCGCGAACATCCTCTCTGCTTGGGGAAAATGATCGCTATGAGCCACTGGTATCGAGCGCCGCGCGCAGTTACGGTGCGTCATCTCATCTCGCGCAGTGGAGAAGGTTTTGTCTTTGATCGGGCTTTTGATGCTCCAACAGAGATGCTGCAGGTGCTCTCTAGAAATGCCCATACCCTCGAGGAGTTGGGGCCCGTGGAGAAACTTTCTCGCAAGGAGATTGTAAGACTCTGCCAGGAAACTCATAGCGTCTTGGTTACCGCAGACGAGAATGTCGTTCCGATGCTCAGCTCTGAAATCGATGCGCCATGGGGATTGCTGTTGCTTCCGAGCGCCGGGGATGCCAGATCAAATGTACTGCGAAGATTGACGGCTGATGAGCTTGTGGTTCGACCCTCTCTGCCCAGCAGGCTCGACCCACCGAGTATTGACGCGCACAGGGCCGCATTTTCGGCTGTGATGCCGCGATCGGTTAGCAATGCTGAAAGATGAGTGATCGCCCCATTCATGCTTATCGAACTCACGAATAGGATCGTGGTGATGATCCAGAACGCAAAAGAGAGCAAGCCCCGTTGCCATGTCATTCCAGAATGAGCAACAGCAGCGGACTTGTGCGCGTCTGAGCCGCGTTCGCAAATGTAGGCTTCGCGGCTCCAGCCGAACTCCGCAGCCAGCGGCTTCACAAAAACGGAGAACGTGTAAATGAATAGCGAACCGAATCCCGCCATCACGCCGAGACACGCTGGTAACACTACGCGCCAGCCGTAATAGCCGAGCCGCGAACGCTGGCATGCCCGGCTCGAAGGGTCCACGTTGAAAAATCACCATAGTACTCATCGACCAGCGGTCAAATGTGTAATCGCCTGGTTTCGACAGGAGCATCAGCATTTTTAAAGATCAATGCCTGTGCTCCAGTGCGCATGTTCGAGCACGGGCTACTTTTTACGGCTCGGGTCGTCCTCAGCATTGACATAGTTGAACTTTAATGGGGCCGTTCCATGGACTTGCACGACCGCTTCTCCGCTTGCCATGGCATAGTGATGCATATCGGGATCGAGATAAGCAAAACTCCCAGCTGGAAAATCTCCCATCTTAGTTTCGTCAAACCGATCTCCCATGCCTACTTTGAAGGTGCCGTTGATGACAGTGACATTTTCCCGGTTGGGGTGCCAATGTGGCGAGATCCGATATCCGTCAGGCATCTTCAGCCGTACCGTGTAGTCTCCCGTGGTAGCGCCTGGATTGCCCTCAAGGACTGCAAGTTGCGCACCCGCGGGCATGAACGCCGGGGCTGGACCGTATGGAATTGCATCGGGTGTGAACGCATGTTTCGCGGTCCCGGATTGAGTCCCGCTCGCGAAAACCAAGGCTACGCCACACAACAGCGCGGCCAAAGTCATCATTAGATATGCTTTCTGTCTCATAGACGGTGCCTCCGTGGTTAATTTTCAATCGCCTGCATATTCCTCCAAAAAAGCCGTCGCTGCAATCAATATCAGATAACGGTTCCATATCTTTCTTCTATCGTCGTAAACTTCTCAGTCTAAGCGAATAATCCGTGTGGGGAACTTCTATGCCAAGCTCAAAACCGGACGTTGGTGAATTTGAGTTGGACCTCGGGCGCTACGAGCTTCGCCGCCGTGGACGTCCGGTGAAGCTGGAAAAGAAGCCCATGGACCTCTTGATTTTTCTCGCATTGCGGCCGGGGCAACTCGTGTCGCGCCAGGATATCGTAATCGAACTTTGGCGTTCCGATCTCTTTGTCGATACTGATGCCAACGTAAACAATGTGATCCGCAAGGTTAGAACAGCGTTACGCGATAGCTCCGACAACCCGCGATTCTTGCAGACGGTAGTTGGCAAGGGATACCGTTTCATCGGTACTTTGCGCGTGATTGACTCCGGTCTCGCCCATTCCCGCCTGGGGGAAAGGCATCTTCCTGGAGGAGAGGAACGACCGGCGATTGGCGCTTTGTCTGCTTGGAAATATTTCAGATGACCAAGGTGTGTGCCTCGGCTTTGCCGACGCACTCGTTTCGCGGCTGGGCAATCTCAAGGATGTAGATGTCATGCCAATCTCATCCATGCTCAACATACCACAAGAAATGAGCGCTTCGGATGTGGGATCACGACTCGGTATTCGCTTTGTAGTTCACGGCGCCATTCGAGAATCAAAGGGACAATGGCGTCTCGCCGTCCAGATGTTCGATACACATTTGCAGGGCGCCGGCTTCACCTGGAAGCGCGACCTTGATATGACTCGCCTGTCCGAACTTGAGGACGAAATTGCCAATCAAATCGCGAGCGCCTTGAACAGACCGTTGCTCCCGCAGACTGCGCAACCCCCGAGATATAGGCAGAGACCAATTGGCATACGCGGACTTCATGCGCGCATACCGCCTAAGCTCCTCGGGCGATCCTGCTTTGCGGGACGAAGCCGTGCATCTGCTGACCAATGCAGTAACTCGAGATCCAGGTTTTTCTCTTGCCCATGCGACACTTTCGCTTACCTGCGCGAATCGCTACTTCGAGTTCGAACCGGCGACCAAATGGTTGGACAAAGCCGAATTTCATTGCGGCCGCGCGCTTGAACTGAATCGAGACCTGTCCGAAGCACACGTTGCCAAGGCGTTTCTCCTTTGGAGTCCCTCAAAAAACTTCCAGCACTTGGATGCAATTGCCGAACTACGCAAGGCGATTAGCCTGCAAAAGAATCTGCCTCATGCTTATAACCGCTTAGCCACAATCCTGGCGCATATTGGATTGCTCGATCGTGCTGAAATGTGTGAAAGAGGGCGTCCGTTCCGACCCCAGAAGGCAGTCAGCCACAGCATTGTCCAGGTTCACGTGTGGAGTGGCGAGATCGCCTTGGCACAAGAAGAAATCCAGCGGTGGCGGGCCGAGAACTCAACCAACAAGTACGCTATCTACTTTGCTCCGCAAGCAACAATGATGGCCGGCGATTGGCAGGAGGCGAAAGCGCTGCTCGACGAGGCGATCCATCTCGCGAAGCCGAATGCTCAAAAGCTATTCCGGTTCCAGAAGAGATATGCGGTGGCGTGCTTCGGCAATGCCTTCGTGAATCAGAAGAGTATGCAAGCGCAAATCAGGGAATTGGAAGGTCACCTGGGAGACACGACCAACGTTGACACGGTTGCCGATAAGTTCGTTCTGCATTTTGAGAAACAACTTTTGCAGGAAATTAAGGACTTAAATAGATTGCCCAAGGGTTCTATTGCCTTCGGTTTTCAGGTTTGCGGGGCGGATTTGGATGGGGTACTTAAAACGTGGGCAGTTCATATCGGCAACCCATGCACAAAGAAGGCGGAAAGTCAGTTTGGCACAACGATGAGCGGCGATGTCGCGTTAGTGGGGAAGCTCGCCCAAGCTACGGGAGGAGTGCAGCAGCTTCAGCCAAATTTCCAGACCTTTTCGCTTGGGGATGCGATGGAGTTTGTGCAGTTTCTCATTAAGTTCGTGGCGGACTATCAGCGATTTTCGAGCATGATTCCAACGGTCGGCGGCAAGATCGATATCGCTATTGTGACCAATTATTCAGGTTTTACCTGGATTCATCAGAAACCCTTAGCCAAGTTAATGGAGGTGCATCGTGAGTGAGGAGCACATCGAGAAAATTAGGTTCCTAGACGCAGGCGGACAGGAGATGTTTTCCATATGCAATGGATCATCAGCGCTAGGTACGATAAACATCAGCAGCGGTCCCGCCGACAGTTCAATGGTGGCCGAGGGGGCTGGAATCGTGTCTGGCAACCCCTGAACAGACATTTGATGCCCAACTGCTCTACCCTGCGCTAGAAGACAAAGCGGCCATCCTCTTCTATCTATTGGCCAAAAGTCACCCTTTCATGAATGGCAATAAGCGTATTGCGGTCACGGCCCTTGCCGTGTTTCTTTTCCTGAACGGGAAGTGGATCACAGTTGCGCCGGACGCGTTGTCGCAGTTCACTATTGCGGTCGCAGCTTCGGAGGCTCGTGCCAAAGACCAAACTTTAGTCGCGATCAAAGACTTCGTAAGCCAACACATGGCTGATTCAACGATGCCGAATAGCCTGGGATCGATTTCCCTCTAGCCAAGGCCATGTTCCGTCGGAGAGGCGAACAAAAGAGGGTCTCTCTCTGGTAAGATCGATTTGATTTTCATAGAATTTGTTCCGCAGGGGATCGGGGCACGGCTGATCTGGCATGGTCACACCTCTAACGGGTAGTAATATCTGCGACCACTCCGGGGCGCTATCCGATTTCTTCGGTCCAATTCTCCAGCGTCTTTTTTGCCAATGCCATGAACTGGTCGGCGACGGCTCCGTCGATGAGGCGGTGATCGTAGCCGAGGGTGAGGTGGACGACCGAGCGGATAGCGATCGAATCGTTGCCTTCTTTATCGGTGACGACTAGCGGTTGCTTGGTGATGCCGCCCACACCCATGATCGCAGAGTTGGGTTGATTGATGATGGGAAGGCCGAAAACCGCGCCGAATTGTCCGGGATTGGTGACGGTGAAAGTCGAGCCTTCTACATCCTCGGGCTTAAGCTTCTTGCTGCGGGCGCGCTCGCCGAGATCGGTGATGCCGCGCTGCAAGCCGAGGAAGTTGAGGTCGCCGGCATTCTTCAGCACAGGCACGATGAGACCCCAGTCGAGGGCGACGGCGATGCCGACGTTGATGTGGCGATGGTAGCGAATGCTATCGCCTTCGAGCGAAGCGTTGATAATCGGCCACTGCTGGAGCGCGATGATTGCGGCGCGCACAAAAAACGGCATAAACGTGAGGCGTACGCCATGGCGCTGTTCGAAAGCGTTCTTGTGCTTGGCGCGTAACGAAACGATGCGGGTGAAATCCACTTCGTACATGCAGTGGACGTGAGCGCTGGTGCGGCGCGACTCGATCATGCGCTGGGCGATAATCTTGCGCATGTTGGTCATGGGGACGAGATCGCCGGGATACTGTGCTGGTGCGGGTGGAGCAGTTGGCCGGGCCATGGCTGGCGCTGCGGCCGGTTGTGTAATGGTTGCGGGAGCGGCCGGCGCCGATGCCGGGCGCTCGATGAAGGCCATGATGTCCTGCTTAGTGATGCGGCCGCCAAGGCCGGTGCCGGAAATCTGAGAGAGACTAATGCCGTGTTCACGAGCGATCTTGCGGACCAACGGAGAGGATCGGGCTTCCTCAGCTCCTTCTTCGGCTGAAGGTGCGGAGGGAACGCTGCGGGCCTCTACCGGAGCCGCCGCGGCAGCCGGTTTTTTCTCTTCTTTCTTTTCCGCAGGCGGCGGTGCGGCGGCAGCCGGCGCGGCTTTTGCCGGCGCAGCCACAGCTTCGCCATCCGCGGCGATGGTGCCGACAACGGTGTTCACGCCGACCGTTGTACCCTCGGGGACTTTGATCTCTTGCAAAACGCCGGAGGCGGGCGCGGGAATTTCCGCGTCCACCTTGTCGGTAGAGATTTCGAAGAGAGGCTCGTCGCGCTGAATCTTGTCGCCAGGTTTCTTCAGCCATTTCGTGATCGTGCCCTCAACGATGGATTCACCCATTTGAGGCATGATGATGTCAGTCGGCATGTATTTCCTTCCACGGGACCCACGGTTCGAACGAAGGGCCACACGCAAACGAATATTATAACGGTTGGGGAACTTAGGTTGAAACCCGGAAGTAGGCAGCCTTTCACCACGCGGCGCCAATTCCCATTTATTTTTTCTCGTCCTCTTCGCTCGGTGCGGCCACTCCGAAGCTTGTCTTCCAGTAATCCTGAACTGCGGGCGGTAGCTTTTCCATGTGAGACAAAAGGCTTGCGACCTTCCATATATCCTGCTCGCTGAGTGTTTTGTCCCATGCTGGCATTCCGGTGTAACGGACACCGGTACGAATGGTGTAAAAGATGTGCCACTCGGGATCGTCGGGCGGACGGGAGATTAGATTCGGCGCAGGTGGATAAAACGACGTAGCAAGCGAGGCTGGCTTGCGATCAAGGTCGCCGTGGCAGACTGCGCAGTTCATGCTGTAAATCTTCATGCCATCTTCAAAATTCTGATCGCTGGGCTGGATGGGGTTGGTGACGTGGGGAGCGTGGCGCTCCATCGAGGCATCGACAGCGGAGTTGGCCAAACGATGCTCCCATCGCGGCGGGGCTACATTGGCGGGAGTGGGGAAATACCCAAGCATGGCGAAGCCCAGCCCGCAAAGAATGATTACAAGAAGCGTGACGATAACGCCAAGAATGAACTTACCCATGGGTCCCCTCCGGGAGCGACTATTGTGGCAGAAAAAGCCGGTCTGGCGCTAGTTTTGCGAAGATAGAGACAGCTCCATTTCGCTTTCTCTACTCAAATCCTTGTTGGTTTTCGTAAATCAAAACGACTTCAGCTTGCGGGCTTCACGGACTATGTCGCTCACCTTGGGCAAGTAATGTTCCTCCTGGGGTGGCGAAAACGGAACGGCGGAGTCGAGTCCTGCGATGCGCACGATGGGGCCGTCGAGATCGTCAAAGGCTTCTTCGTTGATGATGGCGGCGACTTCGCCGGCCAAGCCTCCGGTTCGGGAGTGCTCGTGCAGGATGATGACCTTGCTTGTCTTCTTCACCGTTTGCGCGATGGCTTCGCGGTCTAGTGGCGAGACTGTGCGCAGGTCGAGGATCTCAATGTCGATCCCGTCTTTGCTCAGAATTTCCGCGGCTTCGAGAGCGGAGTGCACCATCGCAGCGTAAGTGATGATGCTGAGGTCGCGCCCTTCGCGGACAATGCTCGCCTTGCCGATGGGAACAACGTAATCGTCGGCAGGGACCTCGCCCTTGATGCGGCGGTAAAGATATTTGTGCTCGAAGAAAATACAGGGATTGTTGTCGCGGATGGCGGCTTTAATCAGGCCCTTGGCGTCGTACGGCGTAGCTGGGCAAATGACTTTTAGTCCAGGATTGTGGACAAACCACATCTCGGGATTTTGCGAGTGGAAGGGACCGCCGTGAACGTATCCGCCGCTGGGGCCGCGCAGCACCAGCGGAGCGGGCGCGCCCCAAAGATAGTGCGTCTTTGCGACCATGTTGGAAATCTGGTTGAAGGCGCAGCCGATGAAGTCCATGAATTGAAATTCGGCGACGGGCCGCATGCCGGTAAGAGATGCTCCGAAGGCCGCGCCTACAATGGCGGACTCGGCGATAGGCGTGTCGATGACACGCTCGGGACCAAAGCGGTCGATGAAACCGTCGGTGACTTTGAACGCGCCGCCATAGATGCCGATATCTTCGCCGAGGCAGAAGACGGAGGGGTCGCGATCCATTTCTTCCCAGATTCCCTGGCGGATAGCTTCGAGGTAGGTAAGTTGCATCAGTTGTTCTCCAATGACTTTTCCCGGCCAGCAAGTTTCAACCAACCTCAGACAGAATATACTTTGCTCTCCTCCGGTGTCTCCGCCATCGCCAGATCGATCCCGCCAATAGAAAAATGGCGATGACGATGATAACGGGCAAGATTGCGCCAATCCACAAGAGCGTACTGACGAGCCGGCGCATCCTGTTCGCTTTGCGAATCGAATCGGCGGGAATCAGTACGGACTGGTTCCAATTCATTGTCCGAAGCCGCGTCAGGAATCCTTGTTGGACGCAGCCCTCGAGGTTGTATACACCTGCGATGCGCGAAAAATGGCTGGCGACGAGCAGATCACGTGAGAACTCATCCCAGTGAAGCGGAACGCCATTGGCGCCGGCGTTTGGATCCGCTTGCGTGTTGCCTATGGCGATGGCCTGTTCACCGGGTGCAAGCGACCAGATCATGCCCGCACCAAGGCTCGGAACGAAACTGGAATAAAGCATCAACACTTCCTCGTCGCCACGAACGTCCACGACTCCGAAAAGCCGTTCGAACAGCGTGATATGCGCCCGGCGATCCGCAACGATCAGCGGCATCTGGTAGGTCTGGACAATGTAACCGCGGAGTTGCAGCTTCCGGATGAGATGGCCGTAGGCCTCTCGCGCCCGATACACACGAACTGTGTCGATGTAGCGCTCTGCCAGCAGATAGGCAAGGCGCCACTTGTGCTCTCTTAAGCTTGCGAGCTGACTGAAGTCCGGTTCGATATCCAAACCAACGCCCTGCCACTGCAAACCATATTGAGCGCTCCAGTTCTCAAAGTTTGCGAAGGCTTCCGCGGCCTGAGGTTCGTTATCGGCATTGAGGTATGTGCCCTGTTCTTTGGACAACTCAACCCACGCGAACAGCGGGATGCCTGCGGCGTTTAGCTGCCGCACAGTCTGCGCTCGCTCCGGGCTTAGATCGGGGACGGCAAATGCCAGGATGGCATTCAGCCCTTTGAGGTCAGAGATGATTGCGGGATCTGCGAATAGCGATTGCATCGCGGCAATACCCTGATCGCAGCACGCGAAGAAGATTTGGGGCTGCACGCCAGAACCTTGGACCTCTATGCCGAGGCCCAGGTCGTGAGTCGTGGCCGAAGCTAACGCTGCCGCACAGAGCATAATTGCAAGAACTGTGAACGGGGCGAGAGTCGCTGGGGCAGGTTGTCGCACTCAAGAGTTCCGAAAACTATTCTTTACTTAAGATGCACCTGCGGCCTCGGGTTGCTTGAGACTTTTTCGCGCGCGCGGGCAAAAGCGGGAGAGAGTCGCGGTCCATTTCTTCCCAGATTCCCTGGCGGATGGCTTCGAGGTAGGTGAGTTGCATGAGGTTAGGCAGCCTTTGATTATTGCTTGTTACAAATTGTACAAAATGGTAATATATTACGTAACGTACAAAATGCAGCGAGGAGACTCGAAATGCTCGACAAGCTTACCGCCAGCGAAGCGCGGCAGAACTTCTCAGACATTCTAAACCGTGCCGCGTTCGGGCGGGAAAGAGTAATCATTCATCGTGGCAAAAAGGCGGTGGCCGCAATCATCCCGATTGAAGACTACAACTTTCTTGAGCAACTGGAGGATCGTATCGACGTTCGGGAAGCGCGCAAACGGCGGAACGAACCGACGATTCCCTGGACGAAAATAAAGAAGGATCTCGGCCTGTAATCCCTTTCAGCGCCCATGCGCTACGTTCTTGAATTCACGACGTCCGCCACCCGCGAGTTCCGGGAACTCGACAAGCAACTTCAACGGCGCATCACCGAGAAAGTTACCGAGCTCTGCGAAGACCCATTCCCTCCGGGAATGCAAGAAACTCAAAGCACAACCTGACCATTTTCGGATTCGAGTCGGCGACTCAATCGTTCCCCGAATAATTCGGCGCGGCACGAGCATGGCACAAGAACATCACTGGACCGGGGAAAACGAGCTTGCTTCTTGTCTCTGCCAGCCCACTACTCCCACTCCTGAGTCGATGTACGATGGCGCTCATCGTCGACGAAGGTACCGCCTCAGTTTGAATTTAGGTAACGGTTGGATGCGTACTGGATGACGATAATGGCCAGCACAATCGAGAATGCGAGCGCGAGAAAATCGGCGTTCAAGACAATGGAGCTAGAAAACCACGCATCTGGCCATCGGCGACGAATGGCGATGGCAGAGAGTTCCCCCGCTGGCTGCATCAACCCGCGAAAGATTATGAGAACTGTGGGCACCATTGCTATCGGTCGCAAGATACGAAGTGCCCATTTTTTCATGATGCAATTTCTCAGGCGACACACCGCTCATTTTAGATGCACAGCAGCTTCAGTCTGCCTAAATCCGCCTGCCCCCTTCTTTACCTTCGGCATCCCATACTTCGGCTTGATCTCATGGCAGCCATCTTCGCAGAAAACTCCACCTTCAGCCGATTCGGGCGTAGGCATCGGCGAGTTCACCGCAATCTCGCGCTCTTCCTCGATCACCCGCTCGACATCAGCAATCAACGCGGCGTTCTCTTTGATCGTCAGCCACTTCTTTTCTCTCACTAAGTAATTCTCAAACCGCGCGATGGGGTCGCGCTTTTTCCAGAAGTCGAACATTGGCTTCGGCACATACGCGGCGGCGTCGTGGATGGCGTGGCCTTTCATGCGCATCATCTTGGCTTCGATCATGGTGGGACCTTCGCCGCGGTGGGCGCGCTCGACGGCGTCGCGGGCGGCGTCGTAGACCTGGCAGGCGTCGGTGCCATCAATGATCACGCTGGGGATGCCGTAGCCGATGGCACGTTCGGCGAGGTCTTTGCAGCGGTATTGCATTTCCGACGGCGTGGAGTAGGCCCAGAGGTTTGATTCGACAACGAGCACGAGGCCGAGATTTTGCACTGCGGCGAAGTTGATGCCTTCGTAGGTGACGCCGGTGGACTGGCCTCCGTCGCCGATCCAGGTGAGCGTGGCGATGTTGCGGCCTTGCAAGCGCGCGCCGAGCGCGACGCCGGAGAGGACCGGAATTAAATCGCCGAGCATGGAGATAGGAGAGACCATGTTGCGTTTTTCGATGTCGCCGAAGTGCGAGGTGCCGTCGCGGCCGCGCGTGGGCGAATCGGCTTTGGCCATGTACTGCATCATGGTGTCGCTGGCGGCGAAGCCGCGCACCAGCAACGCTCCCTGGTTGCGGATCATGGGCGCGAACCAGTCGTCTTTATCGAGGGCATAGGCCGAGGCACAGGAGCAGGCTTCCTGGCCGAGTCCGAAATAAACCCCGCCGACCACCTTGCCTTGCTTGTAAAGATTTTCGAGCGCGATCTCCATCTTGCGGTTCAGCAGCATGTAGCGGTAGATCTCGATGCACTGTTTTTTGTCGAGATACTTGGAATCACGAATCGGTGGCACCGGCGCGTCCAGATTGCCGGTGACTTCGTAGCGGACGTGCTCGGTGCCGTCTTTATCTTTCTCTATCGCTTGATGGACCGCTAGGTCAGGATGCTCGAGGCGGTAGTCGGGGATGGAATAGGTCCGGAGATCGGTATGCATGGCCTTCGATGGAGGCGTGGGTGCCCCATTCTTGCCTTGAGCGGAGCCGGAGGGCCTCGCGTTCTTTGCGCGAAGTGGAGATTTCGACAGAGATGCTCCGACAGGTCTGCGGTTGCCGTTCCCGTCAGCTTTTACAACGGATTTGGTTTTCTTGATTGCCATATAGCGCTGCGACTCTTAATGCTATCGCGAGAAAGGCCCATTGGCTAGGCCTATGCCAGACGGATATTGTCGTCGCCGTGAATTTGGCGCAATTCCGCGGGAGGCTGTACCGGAACACCGATCGCACGCCCGAGCAAAGCGTCTAGTGTCTCAACCCAAAGCATCTGGCTGGAAAACACCGTGCCGAAGTTGCGGGAGATGGATTCGGCGACGGCGTTCAGATCGACTTCGCGGCCAAGTTCGCGCTGCATCGAGGTCACCGGCTTCGACGTGATGCCGCAGGGAATAATCAGGTTGAAGTAGCCGAGGTCAGCATTTACGTTGAGGGCGAAGCCGTGCGAGGTGACGAAGTGGGAAATGTGGATGCCAATGGCGGCGATTTTCGCTTCGGAGACGGCGTTCGTGGCCGCGCCGGCAGAAAGCGGGTTCCTCGACTCCAGAGAACGATTCTGCGAATCGTTCTCTTCCGCTCGGAATGACAAGTTCGAGGAAGTTCCACACTGGAGATCAGTCCATACACCCGTCAATCCCGGTACTCGTTTCGTTGGGATGGCGAAGTCGGCGCAGGTGCGGATAAGGACTTCTTCCAGGCGGCGGACGAATTCAATGACTCCTAGAGTCTTACGTTTGCCGTCAGATGTGGCGAATCCGCGCAGATCGAAAATAGGATAACCGACGATCTGCCCAGGACCGTGAAATGTAACATCCCCGCCTCGGTCGCATTCGAAGAGCTCGACTCCTCGCTCCGCCAGTAGTTCGGGCGAAGCGATTATGTTTGCGGCTTTTGCGTTGCGGCCCAGCGTAATGACCGGCTTGTGTTCGAGCAGAAGCAGAACATCGCCGATTTTTTCTTCTTTGCGGAGAGAGATGAGTTGCTGCTGAAGGCGTAGGCCGGTAGCGTAGTCGACGGTCCCGAGTTGGACAAGGGAGATCAAGGGCAACATCCGGGAATTTGGATATACACTTTGGCGGGAGATTGGTGGCGGCGCGTGGACTCGAACCACGGACCTACGGATTATGAGACCGTCGCTCTAGCCACCTGAGCTACGCCGCCATATTGTTTATTTACAATAAGTTACAACGAATACTCTCGTAACTTGCATAGAACTTTCATAGAACGTATCATAGTCTTGTCGCTGCAACGACAAGGAGGCCGTTTGTGACAACTCGATTTCAGACTGGTTCGATCTATGAAGCATACGGAGCATTTCACATCAAATATTACACGACTGTTCTGCGGGAGGGCAAAGAAGTCCGGGTGCAGCGCAGTCACAAACTGTGCCGCAAAGATGCGAAGCATTACAGCGCGACTTGCAAGCAGGTGAAGAAACTTGCCAGTGACTACATGGTGGGTATCAACGTGAAAGACGGTACTGTTGAGAATCCCGACAGCATGACCGTCGCCCAGTTCTTTGAGAGTCGGTACATCCCCTACTGCGAAGAGGTTTCACAGCGAACAGGCCGGCCCCGACAAGGGGCGAATACTGTGGCCGGGCATGAGCAAATCTGGAAGCGCAATCTAAAGGCACACTTCGGCACGATCACGCTTGCAGCTTACGAACCTGTGCTCGGCAACCGCTTTCTGAAAACACTGACGGCAACGCAGGGCAAAACAACAATCAAGCACGTTCGGTCTTTAGGCAGTTCGATATTCAAACTCGCGGTTGCTGATGAACTCATCAAGACGAATCCGTGGCGTGACGTGCAAGTTCCCGAAGATGCAGAGCAGGGCGACGATACGGCGCATTACACACTGAGCGAGGTTGAGGATCTGATCTCGGCTCTTGCCGCTCATGTCGATTGCCAACTGGTGCTCTCTCTCGCGTGCTTTCTGGGACTGAGGCCAGGAGAGGTTGCAGCCCTCAAGTGGTCCGACATTGACGGCGACTGGTTGCACGTTCAACGGTCGATTGTGCGTGGCAATGTGGACAGGCCGAAAACGAAAGAGTCAATCGCAAAGCTGCCGATTGGCGATGCAGTGCGCGTGCCGCTCGATCTGTGGCGACAGAAAGTACCCTCTTCGAGTAAAGGGTGGGTATTCCCATCGCGTAACGACACTCCTGTTGACCTGCACAATATGATTGCCCGCGTCATCATGCCCCATCTCGAAGGCAAGCGGGAATGCGTTGTCTGTAAGAAAGTGCCGAGCGTAACGAAAGAGGTAGAGTGGAAGGGTTTGTACGCAGGGCGACGTTCTGCGGCAACAAACGTCATTGAACAAACGGGCGGAGACTTTGCAGTCGCACAGCAATTGCTTAGGCACAAGTCAGCGACTACGACTCTGACCTTCTACAAGAAACTGATGACTCCGAAGAAGTTTCAAGAGCGAATGGAGCGTGCTTTCCCTGCTCCCAAGCAGCTAGATCGACTCTCAGCTTTCTAGACTCAGACCCCTCCTGTAATATCGACGCCCAGACGCATTAACGTGTGTTCTGGGCTGTTGTCTGTGCTCTTGATGCACTGCTATCGCTCGTAGAGCGACAGTCTATGACACTGTACAGACGATTTCTAATCAATGTTTATGCGTGCTCCAGAGCGCATAGAACATTTCATAGAACAGTGAGTGTGTCGAATTTGACACACGTTAAGCAATTGTTAAGCAGCGCGGGCGATACACGATACAACTCTCTAGTAGAAATATTCTGTATCACCGCTGACCTGCCCCCTGCTTTCGTTCACGTAAGAATACGACAACTTTCAGTTACTTCCTCTCCGGTTTGAGCCGGGATGGGGGAGCGCGAGGGGCAAGGGACGGCGTTTGAGTCCCTTGCCCCTCGCTCAGCTGTGTAGAGGCTCGCTGCCTGGGCTGCCGCGAACTCGTTCGGGGTTTGATATCCCAAGCTGCTATGCGGACGCTCCTCGTTGTACTCGATCCGCCACGCCGCGATCTTGCGCCGCGCGTCGAACAAATTTTGAAACCAGCTCACTGTCAAACACTCGTCTCGCAGCCGTCCGTGAAAACTTTCCACGCGCGCGTTCTGCGTCGGCTTGCCCGGTTGAATGTGCAGCAACTCGATCTGCCGTTCCACGCACCACGCCAGAAAATGCCGGCTGGTCAGTTCCGGCCCGTTGTCGCAACGGATCGCCAACGGTTGTCCCCGCTCGGCCACAATCGTATCCAACACCCGCGTCACTCTCCGACTGGCAAAGCTGGTATCCACTTCCAGCGCCAAACACTCTCGCGTAAAAGCATCCACCACGCTCAGCACCCGGATGGTTCGTCCACACTCCACCGCATCGTGCACAAAATCCAGCGCCCACTCCTGGTTGGCCGAAGTCCGCGCCAGCAGCGGCTTACCCTCGCGCACGCAATGCTTCCGCTTCTTTCGCCTGATCATCAGCCCTGCCTCTCGATACACGCGATGCACCCGCTTGTGGTTCACATGCTCTCCCGAGCGGCCCAGCAAAACATGCAACCGCCGATACCCGAAGCGCGGCTTCTCCCGCGCCAACTCCACTAACTTCGTGCGCAGCGGCTCGTCGCTGCGCCTGCTCTGGTAGCGATAGCTCGACACCGCCATCGTCATCACGCTGCACGCCCGCCGTTCACTGAAGGCATACTTCTCTCGTACCTGCTCGACAGTCGCCTTCAGGACCGCGAGCTCCACCCGTTTTTTCAATCACCCACTGCAGCGCATCTTTATCCAGACTCAGATCTGCCACCAGCTTCCGCAATCGAGTGTTCTCATCGCGCAACTGTTTGGCTTCTTGCGCCTGACTCACATCCATCCCGCCGTACTTCGCTTTCCAGGCGTAGATCGTGTGCTTCGACACCCCCACTTCCCGCGCCACGTCCTCCGCTTTACGTCCTGCTTCCAGTTGTTTCAGCGCCCCGATCATCTGCGCTTCCGTGTGCCTGCTCTTCGACATACCTCTTCCCCTTTCCTTCGTCCGAAATCATACTCGGACTTGTTCGGAAAGCGGGGAGCAGGTCACAAGAAAAGGCACTTGGGTGAGTGCTTTTCTGTGATCTGGTGATCGCCGCTACAAACAGCGTTGTATCGCTTGTATCGTCTGTATCGGGTCGTCCCTTGAAACGTTACTTTCGTACATTACCTCCGTCGTAGCACTGTCGAGGGAGGAAATAAGCTACAGCCTGCTCCAGAACAAGTTTGATCCCGATGTTCAGGTTCACGTAGTTGTGCAGCACAAATGCGCAGACCGCGAAAATGCCAATGAGAACGCCGAGGCGCGCACCCTGCGCAAGGCCCGACCCGCCCGGAGGCAGCATTGCGAAGAGTATCGCGACCACTAGGATCGCGATCAAGGTTGCGACCATTCCGATCGGCATCACCGACATCATCTTTTCCTTCGGGCGGAATACGTCCGGGTATTTGCGGGCCTCCTCGATAAGACCCGGCACCAGCCAAAACAATAAAAAGCCAAAGGCAAAATACGCGACCGTGGCGCCAAGCGCCGCCAGTGCGAGACGTGAATAGTTCATTTAGGCTCCTTCATAAATTGCGGATCAAAGTTGCAGCAGACGGGAGATCGCTCTCCTGACCTCGTCATCGCAACCAGATCATTCACTCTCGCTCTTGCTCGTCTCCGGCGGCGTCGGGAAGCGTTCTTGAATCCAGGCTTCCCAGAGCGGTGTCTCGCGGGCGACGGTCCCGGCCGCCTGATCGCCGTAAAGGTAGAAATTTAGCGTGACCATGCTCTGGCCGCCGAAGTTGACGGCGCCAAGGGCGGCGGTGCCCGGCCCCGGCTTGTCGAGCCGCACCAGCGCGTTGTACGGATTCTGGCTGACGTGCTCCACCACGCCGCCGAGCTCCGGGACGCCCGCCGGAGAATTCCAACTCTGCCCGGCGTTCACGCCTTTCAGCCCCAATGCCGCAGTCAGCGCTTCCCAAGCCTCCGCTTCGGTTCCCGCGGCGGGGGCCATAAACTGCATCATCGCCGAGCGTTGGCCGCGGAAGTGCGTGAGATAAATCCGCAGGATGCGGAAGAAGCCAGGCCAGCCGGATTCGGTGCCTTCCAGTTGGTTGTCCCAGTCGTCCGTTTCGGCAAAGAGGCTATGTACCACGCGGACGACGCAGATGCCTCCCCCACGTGCTTCGACGGTCCACTCGTCCGCGATGACCGGCGAGCTAGGGACCCAGCCAGGAGCCTCGGCGCCAAACCTACGCGGCGGATCCCAGACGGTCACGGCGGAACTCGACTCCATGCCCGGGCCAAAGTTCAACTTCACCGCAACGGGCTTCCCGTCGCGCTCCTCGAACTCAGTCGGCACGAACCAGGACGAAATACCCGGCCCGGTGGCGATGGCCTGCCAGACTTCCTCCGGCGTGCCGGGAACCTCGACTTCGACGTGGACCGAACGGCGTCCGGATGCTTCTTTCTTCACGCTCATGATGTCTCCTTAGTCCTTGTCCTTATCCTTGGGATGGGATTTCTTGGGATCAGATTTCTGCGGCAGTGGGTGCGCCACCACCACCAGGCGATGCACGCGGCCGCCGGGGGCGGATGCATCGTGGTACTTCGCAACCAGTTTCGTGATGGCCTCGGCCAGTTCGTTGCTGAAAGCCGCCCGGTCCGTCGCCGACCGGAAGCGAACCTCGGTATCCACCGCCAGAGTCGCGAGGCGTTTGCCCGTTTCTTTCGCGCGACGAACCAGATCGTTCACCTCGCGGACCACCCGTGCGCCCAGCGCGATGAGATAGCTAGCGGACAGCCTATCCATTTCCCGATTCGGATCCGCAGCGACCGGACCCAGCGCGCTCGGCGAAACCACGTAGGAGGCGGCCGTCGCCACCAGCAGCCGTTCCGTCAGCCCGCCCCACTTGCGTTCCTCGGCCAGCCGCACCAACCCGTGCGCCTCCAGCGCGTGCAGGTGGTAGTTGACTTTCTGCCGAGCCAGGCCAACCCGCGTGGCCAACGTCGCCGCCGAGGCGGGCGCGGCTAGCTCGGAGAGAAGCCGGCTCCGCATGGGCTCCAAAGCCACCGTCGCCGCTGCCGGATCATCGATGACTTGGAGGTCGAGCACGAAGCGACGATAGCATTGACAACTTTTGTTGTCAATCATATTTCAAGGCTTTTCTTATGAATTCCCCGAGTCGATCTCGTGCCGCCGCATTGTGGCGTTAAGACGCCGAGACGACAATGCTCATAAATTGAATAGCGACCTTTGTTGCAGGCACTAATGAGAGGTAGTAGGACAGGCAGTCCGAACCATGTGCCCAGCAGGCGTCCGTCCCGCCGGGCGGGCCTTTGCGTAACGTCATCTTCCGCGGCTTTTTCGGGTGGGAAATAAAGCAGGAAAATAAAAGCGGGCAATAAAAAAGGGCGATCGTGAGGGTCCAATGTCAATTGCTTGACGCTAACCCATGATCACCCTGAGGGCTCGATGCCCTCCGAATACTTGCGCTGAGAATAGTTCGAATCGAAAATCCAAGCAATACGGGAAAACCTGTAGGTTATTTCGAAGTCGCGCAGAAGCCCCATCGCCCTTTGGATTTTTTTATTTTCAGAAACTCTAAAGTAACTCCACCGCGCTGACTTCTTTCCTAATTTGGCCGATAGTCATCCTAGCGCGGCGCAAATCCACCCCTTCGACGGTCTTGGAACTGCATTCGCGCGTGGAATTCCGCTGGTCAATCTGGAAGCCAAGGACGCGATGATCAAAATTCTGCTTGTAGAAGACAGCAAGTTCCTGAGATTAGCAACCGAGCGCGCTCTCACTCGCGCCGGCTACGGCGTCACCAGCGCCGTTGATGGCGAAGAAGCCTTGCTCATGGCACGACAGAAAATTCCCGACCTTATTCTTCTCGATATGCTTTTGCCTAAAATGAGCGGCCCCGATGTCCTGAAAGCTCTCAAGCAAGATCCCGATACCATGATGATCCCGGTTGTCGTCATGACCGGCATGTCCCAGAAGAATGCGCCCCGCCTCCAGCAGGATGGCGCCCTCGCTTTCCTGGAAAAGTCCGCTCTGGAACTCGACAAAGGCTCCGAAAAACTCTTATCCGCATTGAAGAAAATCCTTGATTTGCTGCCCAACGAACAGGCTCGCACCACTTCCGCCTAGCCAGCCCCTTCCAATCGACCTGGATCAAAACGCCCACCCTTGGTTACTCCCTCTCGTTACCCTCGCCGATAAGTTCCCGGGAACTTCTCACTCCCGGCTGGCGTCTATCCTTATTGAGTGCAAAAAGCTCACTATTCGGCTGGTCTGCCAATTTTTCGGTTCAAAGTAGGGTAGATAAATCTATAATCAGAGGACGCCTGAACATGGCGGGAGCCATTACGTTGGGAGAACTGGCGAGCGCGATCGGTGCACGGCCTGAAGAGGCCGCCATTGTCGCGGACCTCAAAGCCGGCTCGGAAACCGCCTACGCTTGGCTGATCGGCGAATTTCAGCGTCCCGTCTACGGCCTCGTCTATCGCATGCTCAGCGACCCCGCCGACGCCGCCGATACCACGCAGGATGTCTTCCTCAAAGTGTTTCGCGGCATGAAGCACTTCCAGGGCGAGTCCAGCCTGAAGACTTGGATCTACCGCATCGCGCTCCACGAAGCCGCGAATCGCAAACGCTGGTGGTTCCGCCACAAAGCGCATGAGACTTCCATCGAGCCGGCGGAATCGGATGGCTTGTCGACCGGCATGACGAACGGCATGACGAACGGCATGACGAACGGCAATGACGCCATACAGAGCGCTCTCACTGATCGTCATGACTCACCCTTCGACAACGTGGCGCAACTCGAAGTGCAGCGTCGCGTAGACAGCGAACTGCGAAAAGTTGCGGAGCCTTATCGTACTGCGCTAATTCTCCGGGACCTCGAAGATATGTCTTATGAGGAGATCTCGGAAATTCTTCAGATCTCGCTCGGAACCGTGAAGTCCAGAATCACCCGCGGCCGCCAGGCCCTCAAACAACGCCTGGCTCCGTATGTACGCGAAGTGGGCGGAGAGTTGGGGCTCGCACCACTTGCAGACGACAATTCAGCCGCACCTTTGCGGCACAAGGTTTCTGGAGGGGGTAGAAGGGTCGAGGTGATGCCATGAAATCGATGGCCACGAAGATATCCACCGCTAAACCAGCCTTCACCTGCGCCGAGGTGAATCGGCTGTTGTCGCCCTATCTCGATGGCGCCGTCACCGGCGCCGAGATGCATGCCGTACGCCGTCATCTTGACGCTTGTTCCGCCTGCTTGCAGGAGTTCACTTTACTGCGCCAGACTCAGCAATTGCTGGCCAGCGCCGCGAGGCCCGCTCCACCCGCCGATCTCGGACTGAATCTCCGTCTCGCCATTTCCCGCGAGGCCGCCCGGGCCCGTCGCCCCTACGAAGGCTTGCGCGTCCGGCTGGAAAATGCCCTGAACGCGTTTATGGTTCCAGCCACTGCGGGCCTCGTCTGCGCAGTCTTGATTTTCGGCCTCGTCGCCGCCATTCTCGCCATCCCCGGTCAATTGCAGGCCAACAATAATCAGGATGTTCCCCTGGTCTTGAACACCGGTCCCGAACTTCAGCAAAGCGCCTTCGGTACCATGAGTTCGATTAACGCCGAATCCCTTGTGATTGAGGCTTATGTCGACTCCCGCGGCCGCGTCGAGGATTACAAAATCCTCTCCGATCCCGGTGACTCTCAAGCGCTTCTTCCGCAAGTAAAGAGGATGCTCATCTTCACCACCTTCCGTCCGGCCATGTCGATGGGCCACCCCATCTCCTCCCGCGCCGTACTCTCGTTTTCGAGAATAAGCGTCCGCGGGTAAAGAGGTGTGCGGCTAGAAAATACGTACAGAATTCACATTTCCAACTGCAATTCCCGTCAGAAATCTTTTCCCATCATCGGGTTACCGCTGTATACCCTTCTTTACAAGAGCGCAGTATTTTGACACTATCGGTGAACGCACGGTGGCCGCTTCCTCCGTATTCTCATCCGAGAAGGAGTGACGTGGTCCGAATTCTTCTAGTGGACGACAATGCGATGATCCGCTCCCAGCTTAGAACTGCCCTCGAAAAGCAGGATGACTGGGTCGTCGTTGGCGAAGCGGAGGACGGTCGGGCCGCGCTCCAGCAATGGAGCGAGTCCCATCCCCACCTCACAGTCATGGATTTCGTCATGCCCCAGATGGACGGCCTGGAAGCTGGCCGTCGGCTATCGAAACAGCATCCCGATGCGCCAGTTCTTATGGTGACTATCGATCCCTCACGTCAACTCGAACAAGAAGCCAAGAAAGCGGGCATCCGCGGTCTCTGCAAGAAATCCGATCTCCACTCCCTCTTCGAGGCTATCGAAGCCTTGATTAAGGGTAAAACCTACTTTCACATGTCACCCGCCGCTGCCTAGGCTTTCAGGTCTCGTGTGCGGCCTTAGTTGCTGCCGGTCCATCCGCCGCAGCGCGTTCTACTGGTAGAATCGCTCGAACCAAAGTACCGCCTTCATCCGACTGCACTTCCAGACTTCCTCCCAGTTGCCTGAGCCGTTCCCGCATTCCGCCAAACCCAACTCCAATGCGGCCCAACCTGGTGAAATTCTGTAATTTTTCCGCTGATATGCCTTTGCCACGATCTTGCACTTCAAGAACGATTCGCTCGTTACCCGGGTGAATTCGTATCGTCGCCTCTGGGCTGCCGGAGTGGCGATGAATGTTCGTCAAACATTCCTGCACCACTCGAAACATGGCGATCTCCGCATCGTGAGGCAGCCGTCCCATCCCCGCAGGAATCTCCAGACCCACGTCAATCCGGCTCCGTTTGGCAAAACCGTCCGTATACCACCGCAAAGCCGAGGTCAGCCCCGCCTCATCCAGCAATGGCGGATGCAGCAGATGCGAAATCGTCCGGATCTCCCGGCTCACCTCGTCGACCAATTCGGCATTTTCCGCAACGCACTTTGCCGCCGTCGGCGTCAGTTTCCCCGCCTCCTCGGATACCACCGCACTATTCATGCTGATTGCCGCCAGCAGTTGCCCCACACTGTCATGCAACTCGCGCGCCAGCCGTCTCTGCTCGTCGTCGCGCATGCGCAGCAGCCGCCCCGATAATTCCCGCAGACTTTCCGTGGCTATGTGCAGTTCATCGGTCCGCTCCAGAACCCGTTTCTCCAGTTCATCGCGCGTTTCACTCAACGACTTCAACAACTGCCGCTGTTCGTCGATATTCGTTGCCGCGCCATACCATCGCCGAATGTTACCCGCCTCATCGCGAACCGGAGTAATGCGCGTGAGAAACCATCGGTACACCCCATCCGCGCCGCGCAGCGGAAAATCCATCTCAAACAGTTCGCCGCTCGCAATCGACGCCCTCCAGCGCTCCAAAACCATGGGCAGAATTTTCGCATCATGCACCGACTGGCCGCCATCTCTCTCCATTTCTTCCGGTGTCGTGCCCGTGTACTCGTACCACCTCTCGTTTCGCCAGAAAACTTTTCCATCGTCGTGCGTCATCCAGCACAGCTCCGGCAAGGAATTCGCGAAGGCCCGAAATTCTTCTTCGCTCCGCCGCAGCGCGTCTTCCGCACGCTTCAGCGCCGCCATGCTCTGGCTCACTCCCACCACTCCCACGGCCGTCCCGCCATCGTCCTTCACCAACGCAAGGGTCACAAACGCGCTTACAAAATTTCCATCCTTGCAACGAACTTGGAACTCTCCCGCCCAACTATCCCCGGCCAGGATGGCAGACATGTGCTTCCTGGCTTCCTCCTCCGTCTCCGAACTGACAGTAATTTCCATGATGTTGCGGCCCATCACCTCTTCGGGCGTCCATCCATACAACTTTTCCGCAAACGGATTCCAGAAGTTCACCATTCCAGAGAGATCGGTCCCAATCATGGCCGCTTGCACGGCGTTCAGAAACAGACCTGGCGGGCGCGCTTGGTCAATTACAGGAGGGGCTTGCGATGATTCTGCCATTGGAGATTGGCCGGACATCATTTTTGACTGCGAGGCATTCTACTGCGAACCGCACTCCGATAAGTATGGCATATCTCGGATTCCTCCGTAATACCGCGAGATGCGTGATTTTTCAAAACCAGTGTCAATCGCTTGCGACGCCCCTCAATCTTGTTACTCTCCACAACCTTTCTTCCCATAACGGAATCTGAAATTTACCTTCCTGAATACCGAAGGAGTCCAATGTCCCGCCGTACCCGCCCTCTGGTTCTAGCCCTCGCAACCTTCGTCGCCTCTATCACTCTTGCCAACATTGCTTCCGCCGCCACCCGCGAGCGCATCCTCTTCACCTTCGACGGCACCTTGGACGGGGCCAATCCCTCAGCTCCGCTCATCGCCGACGCCACGGGCAATTTTTATGGCACCGCCGCCAATGGCTGCACCTATAACCATGGGTGCGTTTTCAAACTTTCCCATCCCAACGGAATTTGGACCCAGACAATCCTCTATAGCTTCAGCGGCATCGACGGCGCCACCCCCGGTGCTTCCGTCGTCCTCGACTCCGCTGGCAATCTTTACGGAACCACCGTTCTCGGCGGCGATTTTAATGCCGGCATTGCCTTTCAATTAACTCCCACCACCCGCGGCCCCTGGACGGAAACCGTCCTTCACAGCTTCGGCAGCGGCTCCGACGGTTACGCTCCATCCGAACTCACACTCAGTGCGACTGGCGAGATCTACGGCATCACTCAATTCGGAGGCACCGCCAGCTCCGGCCCCGATAACGGCGGCACCGTTTATAGCCTCACTTATGCCAATGGCGCGTGGACCGAAACTCTCCTCTATAGCTTCCCTGGCGAATTCCTTGGCCCCAACGGTGACCTTCCCATCGGCGGCGTAGCCATCGACCATGCTGGGAATCTCTATGGAGTTACACAAGCCGGAGGCTCCCACGGCAAGGGCTCAGTCTTCGCGCTCGACCGCGCCCCCGATGGTACCTACAGCGAGCGCATCATTCACAGCTTCAACTTGGCTGATGGCGACCTTCCCAACTCCACGCCAGTCTTCGATTCCGCCGGAAATCTTTACGGCACAACGTATTTCGGAGGCGACGCGAATCTCTGCCCTTCCAACGGTTGCGGCGTGATCTACCAGCTACATAAAACTTCCAACGGCTCCTGGAGCGAAATTATTCTGCGCGAACTCCAAAAAGAAGATGGCTGGGAGGCCGTCGGCCCCGTCGTCTTCGACCACTCCGGAAACCTCTACGCCGCAGCTCAAGCCGGAGGCGTTGACTCCTGGGGCACAATCCTCAAACTTACTCCTCGCAGCACCGCGCCCTGGGCCGAAACCATCGTCCACGACTTCACTAACAATCCCGATGGAGCTGTTCCCTCCGGCGTCACCGTCAACTCCTCCGGATCGATCTTCGGCACCACCAATGCCGGCGGCTCCTCGCAAATGGGCATCATCTTCGAAATCGCCCAATAGACGAACTCCCGGTTCGCCGAAAACGGCCAATCACAAATAAAAACTCAAATTAAGGAAGGCGCGATGAAAATCGCGCCCTTTCCTCTTTCATCCCTCGCCCTTGGTTCACTCCGGACCCTGCGCCCCCAGGAACCCAAATATCTCCAGCGTCTTCGCACCCTTCTGAGCAATCGGTGCGCGATTCAGAATGATCTCCACCAGCGTCGTCGTAAACGGGCAAAACAAACTGGGCTGGTCCGGGTTCTCTCCCTCATACGCGGTAATATCAATGTCCACCGGACCAATCGTCGGCTCGACCCCAGTGTTCGTATAGTCCGATCCATACCCTTGATATCCCACCAAATCCGTTCCCGTCGATGCCACGATACGAATCTTCAGCTTCAGTCCGTCACGTTTTTGCAGATAGTCTTTCAAGCTCACGTGGAAGCAACGATAGCTGGGGTCCGCCGCAAAGGCATGCACATCCTCTTCAAAGTCTCCCAACTCCGCAACGTTTCCGTTCTGGTCTTCCGCAACAACCGACACTGCATAATCCACTACCGGATTTCCGTGACTATCGCGGGCACGCACCACAAACTGCTGCCAGGGATCGGCATCGATCTTCGCCCGACCATCCTTCACGACCTGCGTATTCGCAACGTCAACCGCATGGAAATTCTTGAAATCTTCCGCGCTATTCACTGTGAGCGCCTTTAATACCAGGTCAACTAATCCCTGCGGAGGCGTGGCCAGTATCTGGTTATGATTCACCCCCGCAATCGGAATCATCGGTATATCGATGTTGCTCCACGGCGACCACAGCACCTGGTTTTGCGGATGGCTCAGGTCCAGAGTGATCTTCCGCGCATTCAAAGCCACTCCCGACCACCGCACCACTCCATCGCTTCCCTGCTGATCGTCGGCATCAAAAATTTCCGCCAGCTTTCCATAGTCGCTTGTCCCGTCAAAGACAAAAACATAAGGCGTGCTCTTGTCCGGCCCGTAATACTGATCGTCGATCAAATCTTTATGTGCCAGCTCCCAGGTATATTGGCTGCCTAACTCCAGGTTGCTCAAAACCAAATTTCCGGAGGCTAGGAAGTCCGGCCCCGGCTCCTTGCTGCCTATAAAAATCCTTCCCAACAAACTGCGCCCCTTCGCCGCAATGGGCGACCCAAACGTCGCCGGAGCTAGCGCAATCAGCCGCTTCAACAATCCTTTTCGCGAAACCAGCGCATTCGGCGCAGTCAGCCATGCCCGCATCACCAGCATTCCCGTCGAATGCACAATCGCATCGAAAGGCTGGCCAAATAGGTTGTTCGCCCGCAATGAGTAATTGAACCCCTCCGCAATATCGTCCACCGTGATCTCATTGTTGAGCGTCACATAGTTTCCAATAAATATGTCCGTCACCGCTCTCCCGTTTTGTTGCAGCACATTACGAAAAGTTGAAAACGCATCCCCATCGCTGGCGTATCCATGCAAGAGAATAATTGGGTTCGCCATTCACTACCTCCTTCTGAATATCAAACTTTTCCCAGGATTTTTGGACCGCCGTACCTTACCGGGAAACCGCACCACATATCAAGTCGTTTCGTAAAGCCAGAGTTCGCTTTTCGTAACAGCCAAAAATCAAAGGCTCCACTTCGTTCCCCCCTCCGCGCATGCCTCAATCCTCTCAATCACTAGCGGCCCCCTCCCGCGCAACAAATCCCAAGCTTCTTTGTACTCCCCATACTTCGACTTCTCCAGATTCGGATACAGCCCCACGTTCCACTTCCCCCGCACCTTCTTCTCCGGAATAATGAACCAGATATTCTCCGGGATCACATATGCCGCCACATACTCAAACGAATTTTTCTTGTACGGACCTTTGCTGTCTTTCATCGAACACGAATATCCCGTGCCCTCCTTGAATATGGTCGACTTCACCTGCACTCGCACCATTCCCCCATCGCCCCGGTCCACCACAAAGTCATACCCAATTGATTCTCCCCACGGACGCGCCAATACCAACCCTTCCCACATCGCTCGCGCCGCAAACACCAACTCCACCCACTCCCCGCGCTTCTTGCAATTTCTGATCCGCACACTCCACCTGTTTCTCATTTATTTTCCCTTTCAAACCAGCCGGGGCACGAAAATGCATGCCGATGCCGTCCCACAACTCCGCTTGTCATCCTGAGGTCCACCCTTCGCGCCGAAAGCTTGCCCTGAGCGGAGCCGAAGGGGACCTCTGCATTCCATGCACTTCAACAGCTGCGAGAAATTTCTCCCCAGTCCTGCTAGACACGCTCCCAATAAAAAACGCGGCCACCTATGGCCGCGCAATTTTAGGATCCTACTCCACTTTCCCACGTCCCTGGGACATCGTAAAGTCTACAAAAGTAGACACCTCACCCCCGACTTACACCCTCGAGTTCTGTTGTCCTGAGCGAAGCATGAGGATTCGCCTTATGAATCCTCATGCGCAGTCGAAGGATCCCTACGTCCACCCCTGCTCTAGTCCCGAGGGGCCTTTGGGTGGCGCAAAACTTCAGAGCGGCGATAGGCTGGCGCAGCGCTTCAGCGCTGCGATAAACGGCACTGCCTTGAAAGGGCGCGGCATCAGCCGCGCCGCAGAGCCCGCACAAAAACCGCCGGCTTTTAGTCGCCGATCCAATCCAAGACCGGGAAGGGCACGAGTCCACTCGTGCCGAAAAGCGGCCGCTGGCGCTGGCCGTAAATGTAGGGACAACCGCCCTCGGCTGTCCAGCCGGGCAACGCCCGGCAGCCTCACCACCGCCCTGTGCGACCGAGCGCAGCGAAGGAGTCGAACGGCGCGGCGCTAACTGCAGAATGTGACGAAACGCCCCTGCCCGCTGTGGCGAAGCGCGTGAGTCCCCATGGCATGAGGAAAATCTAGTTTCGTTTGCCGGACTAAGTCTGCGACGTGTGAACATTCCCACTCAAGCCAAAGCCGGGCGGATGGGGACGGCGGAATCTGGGGACAGGCGGGAGGTTCACCTAATTTTGCTGCCTAGAAATTGGGTCAGTCCCGTCTGTCCCCTGTTTCCTACCCCCTGTTTCCTACCGATGCGACTCCTTCTTTCCCTATGACGTGAACATCCCCACTCACCGAAGGAACAAAGCGTGGGACAGCAAATGCGCTTAGAATGATCCCGGAACAGCCAAACCTGACAGAGAGGTCAGCCGCCCCTTCAAGAGATGAGCTCTGCCAAGAATTCGACTGAACCCCCTCCGGGGGACCAGCCTGCGGGCATCGAATACGTTGGCCTTGCAGGCATATCAAAAGAGTGCCAGGACGCAGTTCTACGGTTCATACAGTTCGGAACTCGAATAACGCACGTCCGCATTCTTTCCGCTGGAAGAGACCACTGCTTCCTCCTCACGTTGGAGGGTGGCGATCCGGTGGCAGTGAAGTCGGGCTTTGCAAGCGGGTACGGTGGTGAGGGACCTAGTTGCTTCTCATACGTGCTACAAATACTCGATAGTCACGGCGCGGAGATTATCGAGCATGATGTCGCGCACTCACTGCTGGATAAAATTGATTATTCGGCTCTGACGAAATCCGATCTTGAGAGAGTCGAGAATATGTCACCCGTGTGCCCAACCCGGTGGCACGACTATGTGTTTCATGATGATTTCAAGAGGGCAAGCGAAGGGACGTTGTGGCGTGAGCAGTTTCCAGCGGTCATGCCGTTCGCTCTAATTGACGCTCGCATCATGAATTTGGCGCTCGACTTCTGGAATAGTCCAGACAACAGTCTGCTCGTGGGCTATCGTCGGCTTGAGGACATTGTCCGCCAGAGGACGACAATCAAGCAGCATGGGACCAAGCTATTTTCACAAGCGTTCAGTCCAGGCGACGGAGTTCTCACTTGGGAGCAGGTGGATGATGGCGAACGAGTCGGTCGGATGCAGCTCTTTACCGGAACGTATACTGCCCATCGCAACCGGCGGGCGCATAGAGAATTGCAGACGCACTCTAAGGAACTGCTGTCGGAGTTTCTTCTCTTAAACCATCTCTATTGCCTCGAACGGGATGCCGTCGAGCGCGACAAGGTGTAAGGCAGGCGGTGTATCCGCTAGCTGGCCACCTCAAGAGGAGACAGTAAATGGAAGACAGGATAAAACAAACCGAAGCTTTTGCGCGGATGCTCGATCTGCTAAAGGTTCCGGCGGCAGAACGGCCCCAGGTGATGCGGGGAGTTGATCTGTTCTTCGATCATGGGTGGCCGAGTAGCTGCTTCACGGTGGGGATGGCCGCTCGCGCCGGGGCAGGGCTTGCTCCTCCTTATATACGAGGGATTCGGCAGCGAGGCCAAGTATAAGGCCCTTATGGATGCGGAAGATACGAAAGGACAGAGGTGAGACTGCAAAGCCGCACAGAGAATCCGGACACGGACAGAAGCTTTTTCCACGAACTAGTTTGCATCGCAACCCAGAGAAAACCGCAGGGCAGCGCACACCTCATTCATTCGTGCGGAACTAAGCTGGGCCACACGTTTCCCCAGGCGCTGTTGCGACACCGTAACCGCATTGTGCAGGTTCACCGCGCACGGAGACTTCATGCCGTCCTCCTCATTCAGCACGACTTCCGATGGCACGCCGCGAATGGTGGAAGTGACCGGCGCAACCGTGACCGTGGATAAATACGCAATGGCGCTGTTGCGGGTGAGCACGACGGCCGGGCGTTTTTTGTCGGGCGCGGCAAACTGATAGAGCCGAACCTCGCCTCGAGCTATTTTTCCTCCGGCCACACGGCCTCCGCTTCCCAACCCCGCACCTCTGCGTCGGCGGCTTGCGACTCCCGCAAGTAGCCCTGGCGGTCGCGTTCCTCACTGGCCCGCAGCTCCAGCCTCCGGAGATGTTCCCGCAAGGCATCGCGCACCAAAGCGGACCGATTTCGTCGAGTGCGCTTCGCGGCCTGATCGGCGGCCTGTAACAGCTTCTTATCCAACACGACTTGAACGATTTGCATATGTCGAGTCTATTCCACAGTATACTCCACATAGAGGACATTTCAAAGCAAGCTACTAGCCGATACACATTTGTCGGGCCCTTCGCCACTATTCCCGCCTTCCCCCATACTCCCCCACAAACTCAAACGGCCCACAATGCCTTAACTTACTCTTTCCATCGATCCAAATCTCCCCACCTATCTTCCGCCAGCGTAAACAAAAAGAATAATCCTCACTCAAGTAAATTCCCGTCTCCGCATCGATCACGCAATCAAACAGCGCATAGAGATTCGAACTCTGCACCACATCCCGCCGCATGCCAGACATCGCCAAACAATGAACGCTCTTAAAATGAGTCTCCGGATAAGCCGCAATCATCCGTTCGATCGCACTGCGCCGGATTAACTGAAACCCTCCTCCAACATAAATCCCGGTAGCGAAGTCTCCCTCCTGCCGGCGTTCCGCCTCCGGACAAAATGTCCCCACATAAGAGAGCGCCGCCTGCTTCACACTCTCTCCGCCTTCCACGCAACGCTGCGGAATCAACTCCCAGTCAATCGACTTCAGCGGATACAGCGCTCCCGCAAACTCCTTATTAATACTCAGCAACCGCTCCACCTGCTCCGGATCGAAGCCAATATCCGCATCCACGAACAACAAATGCGTCGCCGCCGGATCGTCCAGAAATGCCGCCAACAAAGTACTCCGCGCCCGCGAGATCAGTGCATCGTACCCCATCAGCGACAACGTGATCTCGAACCCCGCGGTCTTGGCAAAACTCATCAGCCGTATTACCGACAGCATGTAACCCTGCGTAACCATGCCGCCAAAACAGGGAGTAGCAACGAAAATCACAGGCTGCGACATCCACGCTCCCGAAAAATATCCTCACCAGAATACGGCCTCGCGTTCGCCGCTGAACGCTCAAATCGTTCCATCCAGCATTCCGATTCCGCTATTGGATTGACCTCGCAGCCGTTAAGGCAAAACTCGTTGCGTCCAACCACCCCCTCTGGTAGCCTTTTCTCTATCATCCTAAGCAAGCTTTTTTGCGCGACGAAGGGTCCGCGCCCCTCGCCACAATTCGAGTCCAAAGCCATTTTCTAAGGAGAACAACCTTGGCTGCACACACAAAGAATCGTATTTTATTTACCTCCGAATCCGTCACCGAAGGCCATCCCGATAAGATCGCCGACCAGATCTCTGACGCCATCCTCGACGCTTGCCTCGCCGAAGATTCCTCCAGTCGGGTCGCCTGCGAAACCCTGACCGCCACCGGCCTCGTCGTCATCGCCGGAGAAATTACCACCAAAGCCTACGTCGATTTTCAGCAGGTCGTCCGCGGCACCGTGCAAAGCATCGGATACGACAACGCCCTGCACGGCTTCGATTGCAATACCTGCGCCGTCATCTCCAGCATCAACAAACAATCCGGCGACATCGCCATGGGCGTAGACACCGGCGGCGCCGGCGACCAGGGAATGATGATAGGCTTCGCGTGCAACGAGACAGAGGAGTTGATGCCAACGCCGATTTCGTTGGCGCACAAGTTGACGATGCGGCTGGCGCAGGTTCGGAAGAATGGGACGCTGCCGTTTTTGCGTCCGGATGGGAAGTCGCAGGTCACGGTTGAGTACGATGCCAAGGGGAACGTTGTGCGCGTGGACGCGGTTGTAATTTCCACGCAGCATGCGGAGACAGTGAGCAACGACGAATTACGGGCGGGAATTTTGAAGCATGTGATTCAGGCGGTGATTCCGGCGCACTTGCTCGATGAGTACACGAAGTATCACATCAACCCGACAGGGCGGTTTGTGATTGGCGGACCGATGGGAGACACGGGGCTCACGGGACGCAAGATCATTGTAGACACTTACGGCGGCATGGGGCGGCACGGCGGCGGGGCTTTCAGCGGCAAGGATCCGACAAAGGTAGATCGATCAGCGGCTTACATGGCGCGGCACATTGCAAAGAATATTGTCGCGGCGAAACTTGCAGACCGGTGCGAAGTGCAGCTTGCATACGCGATCGGCGTAGCCGATCCGGTGAGCGTGCGGGTGGATACATTTGGGACGGAGAAGGTCAACCCGGAGATTCTTCCGGATTTGATTCGCGCGCATTTTAAGCTGACGCCTCGCGGAATTATTGAATCTCTGGATTTGCGGCGGCCGATTTATAAAAAGACGGCGGCTTACGGACACTTCGGGCGCAACGATCCCGACTTCACCTGGGAAAAGACAGACAAGGCGACCAAGCTGGCTAGCGATGCGGGTGTTCGGGAGACTGCGGGCGCGCGTAAGTAGGGGAAATAGGGAAGCGAGCCAAACGCGCGATTATTGCGTCGCAAAAGACGCGACCCTTCGGCGCGCTTCGCTTGCTCAGGGCAGGCAGCTTCGCGCGGCTCGCCCAGATCCTTCGCGGCGCGAAAAACGCTTGCTCAGGATGACAAGCTTAGTGAAATCAAAAGTGCACCTCTTTTGATGGTCCAAAAGTCGCATTCCCTTAAGGGTATTTTGAGATGATGATCTCAGCCGCAAGTCGTGTATTCTAAAAAAGTATTCCGAACTCAAACCAATCTTCGTAACCTGGTAACCATTCTATTTTTCGTATGAAGGCGCCACAGGAGGCGTATGTCAACAGCAGCACAAGTGAGCAGCGACATCAAAAGTTTAGAACTGGCGGAACTGGGCAAGAAGCGCATCGAGTGGGCAAACCAGTCCATGAAGGTGCTGCAAATTATCCGCAAAGAATTTATTAAGAATCAGCCACTGAAAGGGATGCGCATCTCGGCGTGCCTGCACGTTACGGCGGAAACGGCGAACCTGGCAATTTGCCTGCGTGATGGCGGCGCGGATGTTGTTCTGTGCGCGTCGAATCCGCTCTCTACTCAGGATGACGTTTCGGCGAGCCTGGTGCGCGACCAGAGCATTCCGGTGTACGCCATCAAGGGCGAGGACAACGATACCTATTACCAGCATATTCTGGCGGCGATCGATCACAAGCCGCACATCACGATGGATGACGGCGCGGACCTGGTAACCATTCTGCATACCAAGCGCACCGACGCGCTGGAAGGCGTGATTGGCGGGACGGAGGAGACGACGACGGGCGTGATCCGGCTGCGGGCGATGGCGAAGGAAGGCGTGCTGAAGTTCCCCATCGTAGCTGTGAATGATGCCGACACCAAGCATTTGTTCGATAACCGCTACGGGACGGGGCAGTCGACGATTGACGGAATTATTCGCGCGACAAATTTCCTGTTGGCGGGGTCGAAGTTCGTGGTCGCCGGCTACGGCTGGTGCGGACGTGGGCTGGCTTCGCGGGCGCGGGGCGCGGGCGCGGAAGTGATCGTCACGGAAGTCGACCCGACGAAGGCGCTGGAAGCGGTGATGGACGGCTTCCGCGTGATGTCGATGACGGAAGCGGCCAGGCTCGGTGACGTGTTCTGCACGGTCACGGGAAACAAGAGCGTGCTCACCAAGGATCATTTCGAGCTGATGAAAGATGGCGCGATCATTTCGAACTCCGGACACTTCAATGTCGAGATCGATATTCCGGCGCTCGAAAAAATGTCATCGTCGAAACGGACGACGCGGACGTATGTCGACGAATATTCCTTGAAGGATGGGCGCAAGATTAATCTGCTCGGCGAAGGACGGCTGATCAACCTGTCGGCGGCGGAGGGGCATCCCGCGTCGGTGATGGATATGAGCTTTGCCGACCAGGCGCTCTCGGTGGAATACATGGTGAAGAATTTCAAGACGCTGGAGAAGAAGGTCTACCGCGTTCCCGACGAACTTGACAAGCGGGTGGCGAAGTTGAAGCTGGAATCGATGGGGATCAAGATCGACCGGCTGACGCCGGAGCAGGAGGAGTATTTGGCGGGGTGGAGCGAGGGGACGTAGGGGCAGCACTCAGCAATTAGCAGTTGGCATTTAGCTAGGCGGGGCGGCGCGAGTTGCCCCGTTTTTGTTTTTGGGCGCAGTTAAGTAGCTACTTCTTCGTCGCTTGTTCTTTCGCCTTCGCCTCTGCGGGGTCAATCACTTCTTGTTTCAATTCCGCTAGTAGTGTTGTTTGGTCCGTGTAGCGGTGGGTATGCAGGACCCACGGAAACTTACGGATGAAATCGAACATGCCTGGCTCTTCTTGAGAAGCGAGCAGCAGCGGCTGCACGACGACGGATGGACTGAGCGGAACGACAGCTTGAAGTTCCTGAAGGACGCTCTTTGGCGTCCGTGAGATCGGCGATTACAAATCGGGCCATGTGGGCCAGGGTAGAAATGGTTTCGACTGTCGTTTGGCTGTTTGGCTTCTCGAAATCAAACAAAACCGGCAAATAATCGCGCTTTCGGAGTTCTCCCCTCATCGCCTCAAGGACGACTATTCGTGTTGGCGTGAAACGACCCAAAATTAACACTACCTTGGAGGTGATCGTGTCGATGACGCTGCGGATTTTCTTGTTATTCAGAAGCAGATAAATGAGTTGGGCCACTTCGAGATTGTCGACCTGGATCGGGGATTCGCCTGGAGGCGTGATTATCAAGTTTGACTGGATTGTTCCCTCTAGTTTTGTGTCCCACACGGAGATTCCATATACTCGACAGCCCGTGAGATCTGCTTCGTCGAGGTTAGCATTGACCAAGATTGCCCTATCGATGTACGCCCCTTCTAGGCATGCCCGGCTGAGGTTCGCCCTACGGAGGTTGGCCCCGGTGAGGAAGGCCTTCTTGAGTCGTGCCCCCGTCAGATTTGCTAGGGTGAGATTCGCCTCGAAAAGCGACGCCCCGCTAAGGTCCGCCTCGCTAAGATCCGCACCGAAAAGCTCGGCAGCGCCAAGGATCGCCTGGGAGAGGTTCGCGTTCTTTAGGACCGCCTGGTGAAGGTTTGCCCAACCGAGCTTTGCCCCGCTAAAATTTGCCCCCGCGAGTGTCGCCCGGATGAGGTTCGCCCGGGTCAAGTCAGCGCCTTGCATGTCGGCCGCGTCCAAGTCAGAATTCTGGAGGTTAGCCATGAAAAGGTCCACCTGGCGGAGGCAGCCCCGAATGACTACACCATGGAGGTCGGGCTGGACCTCGCGATTCTGTTTCCTCCACTCATTCCAGGACTCGACGCCCTCGTTGAGCTTCGCGAGATGTTCGGGATTCGCCAAGGTGCCTGCCTGAGTGAAAGGGTTTGGTAATCGCCAATGATACATTCGCCCAGGCGATACTGGGAGAACTCCCTGAGACTCCTGGGGCGTGATGAGAATGCAGGGATCTTTCGACTGCACATGCCGATTCGCTTCGCGCTTCGGCATGCTTCGCTCAAGATGACAATGCGTGAGGCGAGGGCGTACCTCAGCGGCTGAAGCCGCGTTCCTGGCTGGGGCGCCGATATGGCACGAGTGGAACTCGTGCCCTTCCCGGTTCAAATCAAGATCAAGGTCAAAGGCAGCGGACGAGGGCGTCCGCTCTACACGAGCTGGGCTTGTGGGGGGCGAAGTGCCCTTAGACGGCGGGAGGCTGATGAGGGTATAGGGATACTTCGACTGCGCATTGCGGATTCGTAAGGCAAGTCCACATGCTTCGCTCAGGACGACAGAGCGGCGCGTGTCCGCCGACATCCCACTTCTCGCAAAAGAGGCGAGAAATGGACACCGGGTCAGTTTCCATTCATAGATTCTTGATATTGCTAAATCGCGCTTTCCATCGCATGAAAAGCACTGCTGTGTCAGTAACTTTGCCGCCTGAGATATTGAAGGGGCGCAGGCCGTTGCCGAGCGGGAGAGTTGCTTTGGACATCAAACAAGGCGTCTTCGGCTAACGGCTGCTATCGCTACTTTCTTGCGAACTCGCTGCGGTGGCGGCTGTAGAAGATGTAGATCAGGAGGCCAAGGCCGAGCCAGACGAAGAAGCGGAGCCAGGTGATGATAGTGAGTCCGAACATGAGGCCACCGCAGAAAAACACTGAAAGCAGCGGGAACCAGGGGACAAACGGAACTCGGAACGTGCGCTTGCGATCGGGCTGGCGGCGGCGCAGGATGATGACGCCGAGCGAGACCAGGACGAAGGCGAAGAGGGTGCCGATGTTGGCGAGGTCGGCGGCGTCTCCGATGTCGACGAGGCCGGCGGGAATGCCTACGGCGAAGCAGGCGATCCAGGTGGAGTAGTGCGGCGTTTTATATTTTGGGTGTACGGCGGAGAACAGCTTCGGCAACAAGCCGTCGCGGGACATGGCGTACCAGATGCGTGCTTGCCCGTACTGAAACACGAGCAGGGACGAGATCATGCCGGTGAGCGCTCCGATCACGATGACCGAGCGAAAGATTGGGTGCACGCCCAGATATTTCATCGCGTAGGCCACGGGGGCTTCGGCGGCTGGACCGGAGACGAAGGTGGTGTACTTCATCATGCCGAGCAGTACGACGGCAACGCCGACATAGAGCACGGTGCAGACTATCAGCGACATGATGATGCCGAAGGGCAAATCTTTTTGCGGATTGCGCGATTCTTCGGCGGCGGTGGAAACGGAATCGAAGCCGATGTAAGTGAAGAAAACGATGGCGCCTCCGGTAACGATTCCGGCGAAGCCGGAAGGCGCGAAGGGCGTCCAGTTGGCGGGCTTGACCAGCATTCCACCGACGACTAGGAAGGTGAGGATGGCGCCGATTTTGACCATTACCATGACGTTATTGGTCTCGGCCGACTCCTTGACTCCGCGCACCAGCAGCAGCGTAAGAATGAAAACGATGAGAAAGCCGGGAAGATTGAAGTAGGCGCCCGTCGCCTGGCCGCCAGCCCAGACCGGGCTGGAAAGTTTTTCCGGCAGGTTTAAGCCGAATACCGCGAGTTGCGCTTTTATATAACCGGCAAAACCAACCGCCACGGCGACGTTTGAGACTACGTATTCGAGGATGAGATCCCAGCCGATGATCCAGGCAAAAATTTCGCCGAGCGTAGCGTAGGAGTATGTATACGCACTGCCGGCAATGGGGATCATCGAAGCGAGTTCGGCATAGCAGAGGCCTGCGAAGCTACAGGCGACGGCGACGAGTAAAAACGAAATCGCAATCGATGGCCCGGCGGGCGGGCGACCGTGCATGAGCGCCCCCGCG
Organism: uncultured Acidobacteriaceae bacterium; assembly: GCA_963818235.1. Classification (GTDB taxonomy): domain Bacteria; phylum Acidobacteriota; class Terriglobia; order Terriglobales; family Acidobacteriaceae; genus Sulfotelmatobacter. Next base: position 1,000,844 of record CAWFRI010000001.1, on the reverse strand, counting down.
GTGCTGCCGGTGCGCAGTAAATTTATGATTACGTCGAGCGCCTGCGCGTGCAGGATGGACGGGGCCTGAAAATATTCGCCGGCGGCTGCGGTGCCGGTGAGGATAAAAATTCCCGAACCGATGATCGCGCCGATGCCCAGGGCCGTCAGCGACCATGGGCCCAAGGTTTTTTGCAACCGCTGGCCGGGAGCTTCAGATTCGGCGATTAGCTTGTCGATCGACTTGCAGCAGAGAAGCTGGTTGTCGGAGGTGCGAACGGTTTTGGTTTGATCCGGGACGGCGGGTTCCGTGGATGGTTGGGACAAGTTGTGGATGTCTCCTCAGACACCGTTGGAGTTGCCACACTCAGTTGGGAAGTCCCACTTCTCCCAAAAGAAGGGAGAAGTGGGGCACCCTCGGAGTGCTTGATACCAAGCCCGTTCTTACCGCTTGGACTGGCCGCGAACCAATTTCTTCACTTTGCGCTTTTTCGAGCCGCGGGCGTAGTCGCGGGGCTTTTTGGGCTTATCCGCTTTGGCCTTTTTGCGGGCGGTGCGTTTGGATTTCTTGCGTTCTTCTTTGGTTAGTTCTGCTGTGTTTGCCATGAATGCTCTAATTGTCCTCTTCTCGCTACGGGATGTGATTGACTAGTTCGACGATTGGTTCGATTAATAGTTCATTGTTGCACATGAGGTCTCAAATTCCCCGGTCTTCTCTAGAATGGCGGAAAGCGGTCTCTCGATCCCCAGCATTCGATGTCGTCACTCCACCAGACAGCGCCGTCCTCATTGGTCTGGATGACACGTGCGCCAAGCGCCACGGTAAATTCGACGTATGACCAGGTGGGGGAATTCTGATCCCGGCCTTTCATCTCATTCAACACCAGACTGTTCCATATTTTACAGTCGCGGGCGTTGTGGGGATTGGGCGCGGTGAGTGGATTCACGGCCTTCGCGGTGTAGAAATTATCGATGATCAAGCCCTCGGGCTCAAAATTGCCATCCGAGTTGAGAACTTGCAATTCTATGGGAAACATATAGACGTCAATCGGAGCGCCAGTTCTAACTTCGGTGTCATGATGAAGTTCGAGACCCTGGGGAGTGCCATCAAGAATGGAAAAATATTCGTAGGTGGGCTGCTTGGGGGATGCGGGTGGTTGCGCGGTTGCGGCAGGGCGCCTCTCATGGCGCACCTTTGCCTCCTGCGCGAATAACGACGAACTGACGATGACAATGAGCGCCAGCAGCGTCAAGCCGAATGTTTTCTGCATACGTTAGTCCCCAAGATGAGTTATGCGACCCGCAGAACGCGCTCGATCACGTTTCAGGCGCGCTCCAGCTGGGCGTACTTCTCCACCAATTTCTTCAAGCCGAAGCGAGGAAATTGTACAGTAATCTTGGCTTCTTCGCCTTCTCCTTCGCGCTGGTAGACGGTTCCCTCTCCGTATTTTGGATGGCGAACTTTTTGGCCGGGGCGGAAGCCGCGCTTGCCGGGGGGCTCCTCGGGAGCGGTTTTTGGGACGGTAAACTTTTTGCCGCGGCTGGCGAAGAACTCGGCGATGTTCTCGATGGAGTTGTAGGGCTTGGCGGGAGCGGTGGCGCGGGGCAGCGCCCCGCCGGACAGCCGAGGGCGGCTGTCCCCACGCGAAGATTTCCAGCTGGCGCTTTGGTCTTCGTCTTCGTAGGAGTAGTGGTTGTCGGCTGCATCGTAGGCAGCGGGGCTTCGCCCCGCTGGACGGCCGAGGGCGGCCGTCCCTACACGGGCTGTGCGGCGGCCTAGTTCTTCGATTAATGGCGCGGGGACTTCTTCCAGAAAGCGCGAGGGGACGCTGGCCTCGGGAAGGTCAGTGCCGTAGCGGCGACGGTAGACGGCGCGGGTGAGGATGAGCTGATCCATGGCGCGGGTCATGCCCACGTAGCAAAGGCGGCGTTCTTCTTCGACTTCGTCGGGCTGGAGCATTGTACGGGAGTGCGGGAATAATCCTTCTTCGAGGCCGCTGAGGAAGACGAGCGGGAACTCCAGGCCTTTGGCGGCGTGGAGGCTCATGAGAGTGATTTGGGCGCGCTCGTCGTAGTCGTCGGTATCGGCGATGAGGGCGGCGTGGTCGAGGAACTGATCGAGCGATTCGCCGCGGTCGCGGGAGTCGGCGGCGGCGTTGACTAATTCGCGGAGGTTTTCGATGCGTGAGAAGGCTTCGGGCGTGTCTTCGGCTTCGAGAAGTTTGATGTAGCCAGTGCGGTCGATTAGGAACTTGAGAATCTCGGCGGTGCTGACGGTGGGAGTGGGGAAGGCATCTGGCGATGGCGGAGCAGCGTCCGCGCTCGCTTGGAGTTCGATTTGAGGCGGAACAATTTCGTCAGCCACCTCCGCGGCTACTTCTCCGTAGGCACCGCCGAAATCGAAGGCGGTGTTTTCGAATTCGGTGGGATCGAAGGCGGCTGCATCGTCGGGAGCCGAATCGTCCGAGGCGGAGGCTAGCAGGGCTTCGCCCTGCTGGAGAACCCCTTCGGCTCCGCTCAGGGCAGGCTTGGGGGATTGCCCCCACATGGTGTTGGATGGCTCAGGCGCAAAAGCGGGCGAGGGCGCCCGCTCCACACCACCTTCTTCTGCTTCGGCGCTCGCTGAAAGTTGCTCGATGAAGTTTCCCGACTGCATGGCTTGCGCATCGACGATTAGCTGTTGAAAAGTTTTCAAGGCGGCTAGGGCGCGCTGCGGGAGGAGTTGGCGGCGGATGGCTTCGGCGATTGCTCCCCAGAGCGAGAGGCCGGTTTCCAGGGCGAGGCGTTCGAGGGTGTCGATGGTGCCTTTGCCGATGCCGCGAGTTGGGGTGTTGATAACGCGCAGGAGCGAGATTGAGTCGTCAGGATTTTGGATGACTTTGAGGTACGAGATCATGTCTTTGATCTCGGAGCGTTCGTAGAAAGAGAATCCGCCGACTACTTTATATTTGAGGCCGTAGCGGCGCATGGCTTCTTCAAAGAGGCGCGACTGCGAGTTGGTGCGGTAGAGGACGGCGGCGCGCGGAGTTTCGCCGCGCGGGTGATCGGCGCGGCCGGCTTCGCGGATATATTTTGCGATGTGGTCGGCGGCGAAGAGGGCTTCGTTTTCGCCATCGGGGGCTTCGTAGTAACCGATCTTCGTGCCGCCCTGGCGATCGGTCCAAAGATTTTTGCCTTTGCGGCGAAGGTTGTTGGCTACCACTGAAGACGCAGCCTGCAAAATATTTTGCGTGGAGCGGTAATTCTGCTCGAGGCGGATGATTTTGGCTTCGGGAAAATCCTGTTCGAACTCGAGAATGTTGCGAATGTCGGCGCCGCGCCAGGAATAAATCGATTGATCTTCGTCACCGACGGCGCAGACGTTGTGGCGATCGCCGGCGAGCATGCGCATGAGTTCGTATTGCGGGCGGTTGGTGTCCTGATATTCGTCGATCAATAAATATTGAAAGCGGCGGTTGTAATATTCGCGGACCGTGCTCGAAGTTTTCAGCAGGCGCGTGGCTTCGAGCAGCAGATCGTCGAAGTCGAGGGCGTTGGCTTTGCGAAGTTCTTTGCGGTACTCCTCGAACAGATGCGCAATCTTTTCCGTCTTGGGATCGGCGGATTGCAGATAAAGCTCCTGGGGATCGAGCATGTGATTCTTGGCCCAGGAGATGCGGGAGAGGACGATGCGCGGCGTGAGTTGCTTGTCGTCGAGGCCGAGGCGCTTCATGATTCCTTTGACCACGGATTGCATATCGCTCTCGTCGTAGATGACGAATTTTTTGGTGTGGCCGATGGGCGGCTGGCCGGGCGTGGCCGAAGGAATTTGCAGGGCTTCAATATCGCGGCGAAGAACTCGCACGCAAAAAGAATGGAAGGTGGAGATGACGGGTTTGGCGATGCTGAGTCCGCCGACTAGTTTTTCGACGCGCTGGGCCATTTCGGCGGCGGCTTTGTTGGTGAAGGTCATGGCCAGAATGGATTCGGGCATGACGCCTTTGTGATCGATGAGGTAGGCGATGCGGTAGGTGATGACGCGGGTTTTGCCGCTGCCGGCGCCGGCGAGGATGAGGACTGGGCCCTCGGTAGTTTCGACGGCCTCGCGCTGCTGCGGGTTGAGTTGATCGAGAAAAGACAATGCGGACGTGGCTCCGGAGGTGATGAAGTGATTTTACAGGATTGTGAATCGCTACATGGTCCAGCCGCGTAGCGGCGGCAATGTGAAAGCCCGGCACGGAAGTGCCGGGAACAGTCCGTCCTAAAGGACTGAGCCCCGCGAGGACGGTACCCATCATCCAAATACGAATTCAGGATTGTATTCCACGCCCGATTTGCGCAACAGCGAGACAAACTCCTCCTCGAAGGAATGTTTCGCATGATGCTCGGCTTGATGTTCGATGTAATGCCTGACGGCTTCCACATTTGAAGCGCTGACGCTGAAAGCCGCGTAGCCCTCCTGCCATGCGAAGTCAAATCCGTGCTCGCCAAGCCAGCGCGAGGAATTGGCCTTGAGAACCTGGATCGCCTTGGCCAACGGGACGATCGCGGGTAGGAGGATCAGGAGGTGTGCATGATTGGCCGTGCCAGCGGCACATAAGACGCGTATGTCATGGCTCTTGCCGATTCCCACAAAATGCATCGAGAGCTTTTCACGCAACTCCTCGGGGATGGAATCGGCACGCCGCTTCGTACTGAAGATGCAATGAACTAGAACGTTGGGGTATGTATGAGCCATATGCCGTCCCTACGGGACTCGGCTATCAAATCCGATCTCTTCCCGGCACTCCGTGCCGGGCTTTCACATACCGCCGCTACGCGGCTGGAGCCGGGAGAGCGAGGACTTTCGCAATGACCCTAAGCTTAGCTCACAATGCATTATCTTAGCTTCGATGGCTACAGAGAAATGCAGAGCTGGACCAAATTGGGACTGGCACAACACGTCGTTCGCCGTGGCGCGTTCCGACCCTTTCATACCCAAGCGGCCATTAAGTGGCCGATACTGCCACGGACCTGGAGGCCGTCGGTGCGGTTTTGGAAGTAGCGAGCGTTGAGTTCTTTGCCTTGCAGGAGTTCGGTGCGATGGAATCCGATGTTGTTCAGTTCATCCTGCAATTTTTCTGGGTCGAAGAAAAGTTGGAAGGGCTCGCCGTACCGTGCTACGCGTTCGGAGAGGGCAGCGAGGGCTTGGCGTTGTCCGGAATTGAGGAGCGCGGGATCGACGGCGAAATCGAAGACTACGCCGCTGCCAGCTGGCATACTCGCGATGAAAGTCAGAGTCATCATGCAGGCTTCGCGCGTGAGATATGGAGTCACTCCGAGCCAGGAGAAAAATGCCGGCGAGTTTTTATCCAGCCCAGAATGAGCGAGGCCGGATTCGAGGGTTTGCTGCTCGAAGTCGATGGGGACGAAGGTTAGAGATTGCGGAACGGGAATTTGCGCGGCTTGAAGTTGCTCACGCTTCCAGGCTTGTGTGGAGGGATGGTCGATTTCGAAGACGCGCAGGCTGGGATGGGGATTGCGGTAGGCGAAGGTATCGAGTCCGGCGCCGAGAATTACGTATTGCGTGACGCCCTGAGCGATGGCGCGAGCGACTTCGTCTTCAGCGAAGCGGCTGCGGGCGGCCATGAAGGCGCGAAAGGCGCGGGAAAAAGCGTGATGCTCTTTGGGGTTGGAGCGGAGATCGTTGGCGGCTTCGGGACCAATGATGCGGAGAGCGAGAGGATCGTCGAGGACTTTGGGATGGTCGAGAAGTTGATGCGCGGCGCGGCGGATGGCCACGCGGTTGGCGGTCTTGCTGAATTCTCCTGGTTGCATTCGATCTAGGCGGTTCGGGCGCGCTCCGATTTACATTCGTCGCAGGGACAGACTTCGCGGAGAAATTTCCAGGAATAAATGCCGAGGTCGTGATCGTCGTTCCAGGCGAATCTGATGGCGTACTTGCCGATGGCTTCCGCGGAAAGCGGTTTGGCGGCGGCTTTGAACATGGGCAACATGCCGGGAGCGAGTTTGGCCGGCTCGCCGGGCTTGCGGCGGGATTTGTCCCGCTCTTCGTTGCACATGGCGCAGGGGCAGGCGTCGCGGAGATAGACGAAATCGTAGTGCGAAACGTGGCCGTCTTTCCACTCGATATCGACGCCAGTGCCGGTGGTAAGGTTCACCTTAACCGACTTGGGATCTGTGGATTCGGTAGGCGCCTGAAGCGGGGACTGCATGGATTTCAGTATCGCATACGAACTATACGCGGAAGCGCGCTAGTGAGGGGCACTGGTACCAGATGCGGCCTTGGGAGCGGTGACAACTCCGATGGCAAGGCCTCCGACGGCTCCGGCAAGAATTCCCATGAGAGCCAGAACCAGGGCGCTTTCAACCAAGGTTGACTTCCCGCTGCTTGACATAGACGTTTCCTCATTTCGGTTTGGGCGGTTTCGACCGCTGAACGGCGCAGACATTAGTCTAACTCGGCGCCGTGAAGCAGAGCGAATTGCCGGGAAAGTTTGAATCCGGTAGAATAATGGTTTCGCTGAAAGCTCTTGAAAGGATGTACCGGGGTCATGGCACAACAGTGTGAAATCTGCGGCAAGAAGCCGCAATTTGGAAACCGAATCAGCCACGCGCATAACGTCACCAAGCGGCGCTGGAATGTGAATCTGCGTCCTGTGCATGCTCGCGTAGGCGCTACCACGAAACGCATGCGGGTATGCACTTCGTGCATTCGCAGTGGCAAAGTGGTAAAGGCCTAAGATATTCATCCACTTCGGGACACTAAGGTTCACGAAGGAAAAACCTTTGGGGCGACTTGGTGTCTTTTCTGTTTGCTTCTCTCTACTGCACCGCCAGCAACTGAACGTCGAAGATGAGGGTTGCGTTAGGTGGGATGGGACCGCCGGGTGTGCCTTCGGCTCCGTAGGCCAAGTCTGGAGGGATGCGCAACTGGCGTTTTCCGCCAACCCTCATTCCTGAAACTCCCTCTTCCCATCCTTTAATAACTTCGCCGTTGCCGATGCGGAAATCGAAGGGCTGGCCGGCATCGACGGAGCTGTCGAACTTCTTGCCGTTGGTGAGCCAGCCGGTGTAGTGCACGCGGACACGACTGCCTTCCTTGGCGGTTTCACCGTTGCCGACACGGATATCCCAGTAGATAAGGCCGGAGGGCGTTTTTGTTCCTTCGCCGGTCACCTTGGTGGGGGCGTTGGTGTTGGGCTTTCTTACCGTCCCGGTCTGGGCGGAGACGAATATGGCGGTCAGCGCGGCAACGATCGCGATCACTCCGAGATGCTTTTTCATTCTTGGCTCCTTTACTAATATCTTAAACACAGAGGGCACGGGGGTGCACGAGGTAGTGCCGTACCTGGCACTGGCATCTCAAAATTTATTCCAGCGCGATCACGTCGATTTCCACCAGTACATCTTTAGGCATGCGGGCGACTTCTACCGTGGAACGGGCGGGTGGGGCGGAGTTGAAATGCTTTCCGTAGACCTGATTCATGGCGGCGAAGTCATTCATACTTTTTAGAAAGACGGTGGAGCGAACGACTTTTCCAAGAGAGCTACCAGCGGACTGCAGGATTTCCGATAGGTTGCGCAGGACCTGATCGGTTTGCGCGGCGACGTCTCCGGTTATGACTTGCTGAGTGGATGGGTCGATGGCGATCTGGCCGGAAGTGAAGATGAAGCCGTTGACTTTGATGGCCTGGGAATAGGGGCCGATGGCCTGAGGAGCTGCGGGTGTGGAAATGACTTCGCGCATGGGAATCTCCGATGGTGATTAACGCAGATGGGCGCGAGGAAAGTCAAACGGGCGCGGCACGAGGGGAGTGGGCAGTCTAATAAGGAAGCGAGCCAAACGCGCGATCATTGTGTCGCAAAGAGCGCGACACACCGCGCGGCTCGCCCAGATCCTTCGCTGCGCAAAAAGCGCTTGCTCAGGATGACAAGCAAAAAAGAATTTACAGCCAGCCTTTGGTGCGGGCGAGGCGCGAGGCTTCGATGCGGTTGCTGGCGCCCATTTTGCTGATGGCTTCGGAAAGATAATTTCGCACGGTGCCTTCGGAGAGATGGAGTTCGGAGGCGATGTCTCCGCTTTGCATGCCTTCTCCAGCGAGGCGCAGGACCTGGCGTTCGCGGTCGGTGAGAGGGTCCATTTCGGACCAGGCTTCGGTGGCGAGATCGGGATGGATGACGCGTAAACCTTGCTGGACACGGCGTACGGCGTCGGCAAGTTCTTCGGCGCGCATATCTTTTAATAAGTATCCGAGGGCGCCTGCTTCCATGGCGCGGCGAAGATATCCGGCGCGGGCGAAGGTAGTAAGAATGATGACGCGGGTGGGGGAGCGACGGCGCTTGAGTTCGGCGGCGGCATCGAGGCCGGTCATGAGGGGCATTTCGATGTCGGTGATGAGAACGTCGGGCTTGTGGGTAAGGACGGCGCCGAGCGCTTCCTTGCCGTTTTGGACCTGGGCCACGACGGAGATATCGCCTTCGATCTCGAGCAACGCGGCGAGAGCACCGAGGACCATGCCTTGATCTTCGGCGATGACGACGCGAATGGTATTACGGTTTTCTTTGGCGATGGGATTCAACGCGCGCCGTCCTCGGATTTGAGCGCGACTTCTTTTACCGGGATAGTGATCGCGAGCCTGGTGCCAGACTCAGAGTCGCGAGTCAGTGTGCCGCCGAGCATTTCGACGCGCTCGCGCATGCCCCGCAGTCCGTTGCCTTCGTTTTGAAAGCTGCCTCGTCCGTCGTCTTCGATCTCGAGGTAGCAAGTGCCGTTCCGCTGCATGAGCCGCAGAGTGCAGGTGCGGGCCTGCGCATGGCGGACCACATTGGTGACGGCTTCCCGCACGGCCATGGTCAGAACGCTTTCCTGCACGGCTGGAAGTTTCATGGTAGTGGATGCGTCGCAACTCACGACCACGCCGGCGGTTTCCAGGGTGGACTTGGCCAGGGCTAATTCGGCCACCAGTCCCTTCGAGCGATAACCCCGGATAGCATCGCGCACCTCGGATAGTGCGTGGCGCGAAATCTCCTCGACTTCGCGAATCTCTTTTCCGGCGCGTTGCGGATCACGGTCGATCAACTTTCCGGCCAGTTCCGACTTCAGAGTAATCACCGACAGTGTGTGCCCTAGAACATCGTGGAGGTCGCGGGCGATGCGTTCGCGCTCGGCGACTTTCGCAAGATGCTCGATTTCGTCGTTGGCCTTGCGCAATCGCCGGTTCATCCGGTTGCGCTCGGCAAAGAAAGTATTTCCCGCGCCAATGATTACGGGAAACAGGGCTAAGTAGAAAAGCTGCCAGCCGCCGGCGTGCAGGAGCAATCCCTCGATCGCTCCAATCGATCCAACTGTGAGCAAGCCAGCGACAGCCGCGGTCTGGCTTTCGACACAGAAAGGCAGCATTGCTGCAGCAAAAATAAAGAACGTACACCCGCCGCCATTGAAGGGCTGGTACAGAAGCCCGAGCAGTACCATCCCAGCGATGTGTGCGAGCGAGCGCGGGTGCGCCAGAATGAACAGGCCAAAGTAGAGGAAGAGAAACACGACTGCGCCGAGAACATCGAACAGCCAGATTCGCAGGCTGACGTGGTCCATGACCGGCTGGATAAAAAAGAAGCCGAGATAGATCACCCAGAATAGAGGGCTCCAACCGTGTTCCCGGTCGCGGAATATCACATTCCACGGCTTCAGTTTCAAGGGGCCGGCGGACTCACACGCTGTTTCGGGCCCGATAGGCATCAATGGCATAGATCTATTCTCACCCCTGCGGTCAATTCCGGCCAGTGCGCCATGCGGAACCGGCTCCGTACCAGACGAGAACGGCGACGGGGATCAGCCAGGTAAGCCAGCCGGTTCCGCCAAACAACGCCGCCAAGCCGAGAAGGATGAATATGACGGTCGCGCTGGTCGATTTTTTTAAATCTGCACTCATAAGAACCACCGAAACAATTCCAACTTCAGGACTCTCTATAGGAACTTGAACTCCGACGTTAGCCGTAGAGCTTGCCCTGGTCGCGCTGGAAGCCGATGCGGGCGATGCCCAGGCAGATCAGGGTGAAAGCAATTAATACTTCCCAGTGGGTTGAAGCCAGCTCGTGACGGCCGGCGCCGACAACCCCCAGCGCGAGTTGCGACAGGTGATAGGGCGGAAGAGCGAGAGCGATTTGACGAACCAGCTTGGGAAGAAACATATAAGGCACCCAAAGGCCACTGCAAAAAGAAAGTGGGAGATAAATAAGGTTGATGGCGGCAGGGGCGGAGTTTGGTCCGGCGAAGTAGCCGATGGCCAGTCCCATGGCGGAGAACGGGAGACTCCCGGCTACGAGGGTGCCGAGTAACTCAGCCATTTTCAAAATCGGCAAGTGAACTCCGCCGAAGGCGATGCCTAACACGACGAGAAGTGCAACCACAATGGAGCTGAAAATCATGCTCAGAATAATTTTCGCCGCGAAGTAAGCGAACGGAGGCATGGGGCTGGCGCGCTTAACCTGGATCCAACCCAGGCCGCGGTCGGAGGCGAGTCCGGATGCGGTGCCGAAGAGCGAAGCGCCCATCACACCGAAGGTTCCGTAGGTTGCGATCAGGTAGGTGGGAACGCTGGTGCCGTTGATCGCATCTTTGGCGTTCAATACCAAACCGAAGAGAACGTAGAACATCAACGGGAAGGTGATTACGGAGACTGTATAGACGCGCAGGCGAAGATTTTTTAGGAACTCGTATTTCGCTTCCTTCAGATAAATTGTTGCCGTGTGGCTGGGAGAGCGCTCGATTGACGTGGTGTTGAGGGTCGCTACGGCGGTGCTCATTTTCGTTTCCTCGCTGTGTTGAATTCTTCGGTTGCCAATTGAACGTCGTTGCGATGAATCCTTTATCAGTTTGGGTGCGCCGCGTTTTCGTTATTGTCCCGCGTGAGGGATAGAAAAGCTTCTTCGAGCCCAGCACTGGTGATCTCAAGCCCCGAGAGGGCGGGGTCGCGGGTCAGAAGTGCACGAACGACGAGTTCGGCTTCTCCGGTATGGATCTCTACGGCTTCGCGATCCTGCCGGGCACCGGTGACGCCGGGAATTTGCAGCAGAGCGGCGACGCTGAGTTCGGTGATGCAGCGGATGCGCTTTCCGCAGGTTTGCGATTTGATCTCCGCCGGCGTGCCTTCGGCAATGATCTCGCCCTGATTGATGACGGCGATCCGGTCCGCGAGAGCGTCGGCCTCTTCCAGATAATGTGTAGTAAGAAGGACGGTTTTGCCGCACTCAACCAAGCGGCGAATTTCTTCCCACAGAGAGCGGCGGGCTTCCACATCGAGGCCGACGGTGGGTTCGTCAAGGAACAGAAGGTCGGGGTTGCCGCAAATAGCCAGAGCAAACAAAGTGCGTTGACGCTGGCCGCCGGAAAGATCGCCAAACTTGCGGTCACTCAGTTTTTCCAGCCCGGCGGCGGCCAAGACGTCGCTCAGTGGCAGAGGGTTAGCGTAATAGCTGGAAAACAAGTCAATGTGCTCACGGACTTTCAGAGTCTCCGGGACCTTGCCTACCTGGAGCATGGCTCCGGTGCGCATGCGATTCTGCGGGTTGGTGGGATCTCCATCAAAGACACGGGCCTTGCCGGAGTTGGGCTGAAGCAAGCCGAGCAGCAGCTTTACGGCGGTGGTCTTGCCGGCACCATTGGGGCCAAGCAGGGCGACGACCTGACCGGCGTGGACGGAGAAATTGACGTTGCGCAGGGCGCGAACCGCTCCATAGTTCTTGCTGACGATTTCCAGGCTTGCCACAACCGGGCGGGAATTCAGGTATTGCGCGTTCTGTGTTTCTTCGAGAGTCGCGATCATGTTGGCCGTCTCCGCAGTTCCTTTATCGGCGGTGCTGCCCGGTATTTGCATCATGGAGGAGCTGCCGGAGGGACGCCAGTGCGGTTCATCACGAAAAGGGCGTGACAAATGTCATGAAAATTTGCGCACAGAAGGCCTCAGAACGACGAACTTTTTGCGGGGGCTGTTGGGGGTCAAAAACCCGATTTTTGCGAAATTTGAAAATCTTGTTACGAAAAGCGAACAAAATGGCGGGCTCGAAGGTTTGCACACCTTTAGAAGGGACGCAGGGTGCAGCCTGAAAAACGCTGTTTAATACAGTGAAAACGCGGGTTAAAGTTTGTTCGTAATTCGTAACACAACCGGTCCCGCTAAATTTTCTTAGTAAATTCATGACACTGACGCCGCCCCCTGTTATGATTGCGAACAATTTAGTGATCTTCCTCACCTCAATGGAGGACTCCCATGCTCCCGGCCGGTAAGAGTCTTCGCACGCTGCGCGAAAAGCTTGGCTTGACGATGCGCGACATCGAGATGTCAAGCGCGCGGATGGCGGAGAAATATCGCAACGAAGAGTTTTCGATTCCCCCCAGCCGCTTGTCGGATATCGAAACCAAAGGTGTATTGCCGAGTATTTTCCGCCTGTACACATTGGCTGTAATCTACCGCCGCGATTTGCGAGAGTTGCTGGCCTGGTACGGCGTTGACCTGAATAATATGGCCGCGGACCTGGGCATGATTGCGCCGCCCCGTTCGCATGTCTCGGAGGCATTGTCTGCGCTGTCGTCGGTGCAGATGCCGACCCGCATGGATCCTGGGTTTGACGAGCATCGCACGGCCAATTTGGGACGCATGGTGGAGCAGTGGGGACTGGTACCGCTTTCCTATCTGGCTCAGTTTGCGCACAGCGATTTTACGTATGGCTACATTGGGACTCAGGATTTCACCATGTTCCCGATTCTGCCGCCCGGCAGCTTCATCCAGATCGATGAAGAACGGAATAAAGTCACGGAGGGATCGTGGCGGTCGGAGTATGAACGTCCGATTTATTTTGTGGAGACCCGCGATGGGCATACGTGCTGTTGGTGCAGCATGCGCAAAGACGACCTGATCTTGCAGCCGCATCCGCTATCGCCGGTGCAGGTAAGGGTTCTGCGGCATCCCCAAGAGGCGGAGATTATTGGGCAGGTGGTGGGGGTGGCTATGAAGCTGACGGAGTGGCAGGCTTACGGTTCTTCTCCAGGGCCGAAAGGGCAACCAACACTGAATTGAGATGGCTGGCAGATACGCCGTCCTGCGGGGAAGGTAGGAGTTCGGTGAACTGCTCCTGCATACCTGCGATGTAGGCGCCAGGAGCTTCGTTGCCAGTCTGGCTGGATTCGCGCAAATCCTCCTCGAGCTCCGAAATCGGGGTGCGTAACACCTTCGACAAAACTTCTGTATGAGCGGTTTTTAGAGCGCGGTCGGACGACTCATCCCCATACACCAGAGACAGGCCCCAATGCTTGTAGCCGCCCTCATGGCGGCGTAAGGAGCCTAAATACGCCAACTTGGCGAGGAGGCCGGCGACGGCTGCCAAGGTGGTTTCGCGCAGGTCCTGGAGAGCGGACTTCAGAGTCATATTCGCAGCCCAAAAATATCATGGTAACGGCCTTCCGGTCTAAAGAAAACGGCGCTGTTCGACTTCCGTAACAGGAAGGCCACTGGGCTAGTTTCGCCAATATTGCGTGGTTGAGAAGCGCTATCTGCTCGAGTTCCTCAATTTTGGGGACGGGCACTCTGGATCGTCCCAAGGGCAGCACGCTGGAAGCAATGCGAGTGTTTTTGTTACGAATTCCGAACAACTAAAGGCACAAAATAGCCTTTACATCTGGGCGGGAATGATGAAAGTATCACGGTTCGATTTTTCAAACAAGGAGAAAAATGACCGTGAAACGAGCGCTACTCGTCGTGGCAGCAACTCTGATGTTCCTCAATACTTTGGTGATTCCTACGGTGGCTCACGCGGATGGCGGAGCTGGCGGAACAAGTTGTGGCGGTAACTCCTTGTGCAAACCTTAACGCGAGTTGCGTTACGAAAAACGAACAATTTTTCTATATTCCTTGCCGCCTGTAGCGTGTAGCTGTATAGTGCCGAACGAAGCACATGCTGCAGGCGCACTCATTGCTCTGGCATTACCTTTGGGTTGGTCCAAACGTATTTCTTCTTGGACTCGCTATCCTGTCTTGCCGTCGTAAGCTTTACAGACAGTTTCCCGTTTTTCTCATCTTCGCCTTTGTGGTTGCGGGCGAGCAGTTTATCGTCTACGCTGCCGATGTTATCCCGTCAGTGAGCGCTGCCACGTTCTGGCGTGTCTTCTGGGCGGGCCTGTTAGTTGAAGCCCTTGCAAAATTTGCCCTCATCGCAGAAATTTTCGGAACTGTCTTCGGTCAATATGATTCCATAGCAGAACTTGGGAAGCGGGTAATTCGGGGGCTTGGTGTCGTATTAGTGGTGGTAGCAACCGTAATGGCCGCTTACGCCCCGATCGACAATCTCCGCTACTCATTCATTTCTCATGCTCATATTCTCGATCAGACTATCTACATGGTCGAATGTGGACTTTTGGTTTTTATCTTTGTTTTTGCCGGTTATTTTCGATTGCGCTGGAAGCACATTCCATTGGGTATCGCGCTAGGACTTAGTGTTTCCGCTTGCGTGCACTTGGGCACATGGGCGGTTATGGCGAATGGTGGGTTACTCGACAAGCGCTATCTACTCGATTTCCTTAACATGGCGACGTACCACGCCTGCGTCCTGATCTGGTGTTACTTCCTGCTCGTCCCCAAGAAAATTGCCACTACGTCTGCGGTTTCGTTGCCGGAAAATAATCTCGACATCTGGAACCGGGAACTGGAGCGCTTACTCCAACAATGAATCTGGCCATAGTTCTTGTTATCGCCGCTACGGTTGCGCTGGGCGTGATCTTGCGACTGGCTGTGTCGCAAAGCCTGCAAGTAAAAAGAAACTCAAATTTAGCCACCACGATTCGTCCCATTGATGTGGAGGCATTCCGCAATCTGAGCAGTCCCGCCGAGGATTATTATTTGCGGCAGCGATTGCCTGGGGTTAAGTTTCGTATGGTCCGGCGGGTGCGTTTGCGGGCCATGGCGGGCTATATCCAGGCAGCGGCCGAAAATGCGGCGGTGCTGGTGCGCGTTGGGGAAGCAGCCCTGGCCACGGGCGATCCGCGCGTTGCCGAGGCAGCGCGTCAACTGGTGGATCAGGCGCTGTTGCTGCGCCGCAATACGGCTTTGGCATTAGCGCGGATATACGTGGCGCTGGCATGGCCATACTCGACATTTGCCGCCGTGCGGGTAATCGACCGCTATGAGCAAGTCAGCGGCTCGGCGATGTTGTTGGGCCGATTGCAGAATCCGGCGTTGGCGGTGCGGCTTTCGGCACGAAGCTGAGGTTTGAAGCCGGGGTTTGAAGCCGGGGCTTGGCGTTGATCACGCCGCGGGGCTTTTGGTGCGTTTGAGAACTTCATGCGCCGACGCCCGTAATTAGTAAAAATGCCGGTTTACTTGCACACCACCTCCGATCATTCTTGCCTTGTTTTCGTTCCCTGTTCTGGTGTAAAAACCAGCGGAACCCATCAACCCTAAAAATCTCGAGTATTTTGGCAATCTGCCGCCGTCTGCCGCCACTCAGGGCGGTCGACGCAAGGGAGACTTTTATGTTCCTCAGCATCTCGATCCGTGAAATCTCATTCCGCAAAATTTCGCTCCACACGAGCATGAACCGCATTATGGCCTGCAGGTCAAGGACTTTTTCCGCCGCTTTATACGCTCAGCGGATGATTTTCCTGTCCGCATTCACGATATTGTTTTGCGCGATGGGGTTTGGGCAGGGTGGCGTGGCGACGGGTGACCTGCACGTATCCGTAAAGGACCCCAAAGGGAACGTGGTGGTGAACGCCACGGTTATGGTAAGCGACGTTGAGAAAGGGCTGGCGCGAAGCGCCACCAGCGCCGGGCAGGGCGGCTACAACGCCCGGCAGTTGCCGCCGGGGACTTACGTGGTCACAGTGGACGCGACAGGGTTTGGCAAGATTGAAGACAGAGATGTAATCATCACGGTGGGCGGACAGGTGGAGTTGCCGATCATACTGGCGGTTGCCACGGGCAAGGAAGTGGTGGAGGTGAGTTCTCAGGGAGAATTGGTGGAGACCTCGCGGACTTCAACCACGGATACGATCGGACAGCGGCGCATCGACAATCTGCCGATCAATGGCCGCAACTACATCAATTTCACGCTGACGGATTCGCAAGTGGTGCGCGACAATGCGCCGAACACGGGTGCGGCGCCGACATCGGGCCTGAACATGAGCGGCCAACGGGCGCGCTCGAATTTAGTGAATGTAGATGGCGCTGACGCGACCGACAATTCCGTAAACGGAGTGAGATCCACCGTCTCACAGGAAGCGGTACAAGAATTCCAAATCATTACCAACAGTTACAGCGCGGAGTATGGGCGCGCGGCGGGCGGAGTGGTCAACATCATCACACGCTCGGGATCGAATGACTTTCACGGAGATGTGTACGGATACTTGCGTAACCGTAATTTTCAAGCGGTGAATCCATTCAGCACGGTGCCGAATCCGGCTTACACACGGGTGCAGGCTGGCGCCGCGTTTGGCGGAGCAATCAAAAAGGACAAGACATTTTTTTATTTCTCCTACGAAGTGACGCGACGGCATGAAACAGGTTTTTCCAGCATTGGACAGGGCAACTTCGGATTAGTGCCCTTCGATGCTTCCGCTTTCTTCGGGGCTCCGGCGGGAACGTTCGGAATCCAAGTGACGCCGGAACAATCGGCCTTTCTAAGCACTCCCGGAGTTCCGCTGGCTTTGCTGCAGCAATATGCAATTACGACGGGAGCGGCCTCCGGCCTGGCGGTGAATGGAAGTTATCCGGCGGCATTCCAGTTGTTGGTGGGCGCTCCGGGCGGACTTCCCTCACCCCTCAATGGAAGCAACCCGCTGGCGCAGTTTATTACCTCCTGCAACAGCGCGGCTCCGCTATGCAATGGAGTGCCCGCATCGTTCACTTCGTTGAGTTCGCAGGCGGGCAACTTCCCGGTGTTTGAAGGAACAAGCCTTTACTCGCTGCGGATCGATCACAATATCAACAGCAATAACCGAGTGACCCTCAGATTGAACGTGAGTCCGAGTACTGTGACCGGCATTGAAGTCAGCGGCCAGGATCAACCGTTCGGACAGAATGCATACTCGCGCACATCGCAGCAGACCTATCGCGACGTAACCGGAGTGGCGCAGGACACGTGGACGATCGGGAACAACAAAGTAAATGAATTACGTTTTCAATATGCCCGGCGCGGACTGTCGTATTTCTACAACACGCAGATTCCTTCAGGATCGGATCCGGCGGTCAACATCCCGGGATATGCCTACATTGGGCGCGAACCATACTCCTATATTCAACGGGTGGAACAGCGCTACCAGTTCACGGACAATTTTTCCTGGACCATCGGACGCCACCAAACCAAGTTTGGGGTCGACTTCAATTACCTGCCGATTACGGCAATCTTCACGGTGAACTACGGCGGGGTCTATGATTTCGGTGGGGTGAGCGCGGCGAACCTGGGAATTTCCGTTCCGGGTTTGAACATCCCTGGGCTGTCGGCGGTACAGGCTTACGGCGCAGGACTTCCGAGCGATTTTATTCAGGGTTTGGGAAGTCCGAGCGATTCCTTCTCCAACAAACCGCTGGGCGTGTTTTGGCAGGATTCATGGCGAGTCACTCCGAAGCTGACCTTGAACTACGGCGTGCGCTACGATGTTGAGTTTGCGCCGCAATTCAAACCGCCTGATCCACTTGCACAGGCGGGCTACAACTACCTGGGATTGCAAAAAGGAATCCAGACCGACACTAATAACATTCAGCCGCGCTTCGGCATGGCGTGGGATCCGAAGGGCGACGGAAAGACGGTTTTCCGCGCTTCTTATGGATTGTTCTACGACCATCCACTCCTTGGCCTCTATTTTTTGGGTGATGCCTCAGACGGTTCCACCAGCGGCCAGTTAGCCTTCGCCGGAACGGGAGGGTGCAGCGGCGCTGGCAGTCCGAGCAATTTGAATGCGATTCCAATCTTCCAGGGACTACCGATCAATGTGCCGAGCGCTGCAAATCCTTGCGCGGTATCTTTAAATCCAGCGGTAACGAATGCTTTGGGATTTCTGCCGAATCAGCAACAGTTCACTTCGCTGAATTTTCCCGGGTCGGTGTTTCTGAACCAGAATTACTTGAGTTTGAATCCAGCCAGTCCTACATTTTTGCCGCTGGGCTTTCAGCCGTTTGGCTATCCGCAGTCGAAGAATTTTGTTTACGCCTATGCGCAGCAAGCCAATCTAAGTGTGGAACATGATTTTGGGGGAGGGTTCTCGCTCAATCTGGCCTACAACTTCAATGGCGGACGCCATCTGAATCGTCCGATTAATGCCAATACGATTCGCGGCGATTTAATGACCGCGAATTTTGAGGCGGCTTATTACGATGCCACGCTTGCGGGCCAGCCTACCCCCGCGAGTCCATTCACGGTAAGCGGATGCAATCCGACGGGAGCTCCGTTCCCGTATGTCGATCCTGCGCTGATGAATTTTTTCCGGCCGGGTGGGCTGAATCCTTCCATTGCGGCGGGAATGTATTTGAGCGGCGGAGCAA
This sequence comes from uncultured Acidobacteriaceae bacterium, assembly GCA_963818235.1. GTDB lineage: Bacteria > Acidobacteriota > Terriglobia > Terriglobales > Acidobacteriaceae > Sulfotelmatobacter. Next base: position 982,357 of record CAWFRI010000001.1, on the reverse strand, counting down.
ACTGCGTGGCGCAGGGTATGGCGGTCCTGGCAACTCTGCCGGGATTTAACACGGCTTGCAATCCCGCGCCTCCGACATTTTCCTATAGCGGCTGCATTCCATTCGGCGATATGGATGCCAACTATTCCAACGGCAGCTCGGTGTATCACGGCTTTAGCGCGAACCTGCGTAAGCGCTTCAACCGTCATTACGAATTTCTGGCGTCCTACACCTGGTCGCACGCGATCGACGATTCAACGGATTTGCAATCGACGCTCACGCCGCAAGACAGCTACTACCCGGCGCTGGACCGCTCCAATTCCCTGTTCGATCAGCGTCACCGCTTCGTCTTCAGCGGGGTTTACCAAACAGGTAAGTTGGGCGGGAACGGTTTTGGCAGCAAGTTCTTCAGCAACTGGACATTCGCTCCCATTATCGAGGTTGCATCGGGACGGCCTTTTAACATCATTACAGGGGACGACGATAATTTTCAGTTGTCGTCGCTAACTGGGCGGCCGAACACGACGGTCAATCCAGCTTGCGGCACGGTTTATCAAAGCAAATTCTCGCCAACGGGCGTGTTTCAGGAACCTTGCATTAATGGTTTTGTAGCCACAGGAACGGTGCCGACACTCCTACAGCTTGATGGGAATCTAGGGCGCAATGCCGGTATCTCTCCGTGGACGATCTTCAATGATATGCGGGTGGCCAAACGGATTTATTTCGGCGAACGCTTCAACATGGAGCTGATCGCCGACATGTTTAATATGGCGAACCGGTATAACGTGGCGGCGGTGAGTCCGCTGTTCAGCAATGCGGGACAGGCAACAGCGGCTTACGATCCGCGGCAGTTTCAGTTCGCATTGAAATTCTATTGGTAGGCGCGATTTCTGCTGGTTCGAGACTCAGCAAGATCGGCCTAAAGGCGGTGGTACACTTTTTATTCACCCATCCTTGGCGATTGCCGGAGTCTTTCTCCAATGTCCCAGTCTTATACGCCCACGCCGCGGACCCGTCTGGTCCGCGAAGCTGATCGTGCTGTCTATGATCGTGCCGCTGTCTACCGCATACTTGACGAAGGATTTCTGTGTCATGTTGGCTTTGCGGTAGAAGGCCAGCCTTTCGTCATTCCGACCTCCTACGGACGCAAGGATGATTGCCTGTTCATTCACGGCTCCTCGGCCAGCCGCATGTTGCGGCAGATGAAGGAAGGCGTTCCGGTCTGCGTGACTGTGACGCTGCTCGATGGTCTGGTGCTGGCGCGTTCTATTTTTAATCATTCGATGAACTATAGATCGGTAGTAGTGCTGGGGAAGGCGACGCTGGTGGATGATTCGGCGGAGAAGATTGAGGCGTTGCGATTGCTTTCTGAATACATCATTCCGGGCCGATGGGCAGACTCACGGCAGCCGAACGAGCGGGAGCTTAAGGCAACGTCGGTGCTGCGGGTACCGATTGAAGAATTCTCGGCGAAGGTGCGGAGCGGGCCGGTGATTGACGACGAGGAGGATTATTCGTTTCCGACGTGGGCGGGGGTGGTTCCGCTGGAGATGAAGGTTGGGGAGCCGATTGGGGATTCGCGGATGGATGCGCACGTTGAGCTACCCGCGTACTTGAGGCCGTACTCGCGCGCGAGGTAGAGCTATCCTATTGTTAACAATGGTAAAGCAAGGTAATTATCCCTTGACAACAAGGAGAACATCTGGCAAAATGTTTTTGCCATGAATCGACGCCAAACAATCCCCGCCGAACTGCGCTACACCTTCCGCCAATTCGAGCAAGACTTTCCGACCGATGACGCCTGCCTTGAGCAGATCAAAGAGCAACGCTTTCCGCAAGGAATTTCTGAGTGTACTAAGTGCCTAAAGTCACGTAAGCACTATCGAGTCCACGGGCGCACCGCTTATGCTTGCGAAAGCTGCGGGAACCACATCTACCCGCTCGTAGGGACGATCTTCGAGAAATCCTCGACGCCACTCAAGACGTGGTTCCATGCGATGTACCTGATGGGGAGTACCCGTTGCGGCATATCCGCCAAACAGATTCAGCGCGAAACTGGAGTGACGTATAAGTGCGCGTGGCGCATGTTCACCCAGATTCGCAAACTCATGGCCGATGACGACATGCTTCTCGGTGGCTCCGGCGGCGGTGTCGAAATCGATGAGGCTTACTTTGGTGGACGGCGCAAGTCTGACGCGGGCCGCTTACTGCGCGGCAACAAAGACAAACTGACTACCGTAATGGGAGTTGTGGAGCGCAAGGGCAAGATCATTGCCCGCGTCAGCCCGGTTTCGCAGGGCGCGACCCACCTGCTCGTGAAAGAGTTCGTCCTGCCCAAGAGCACAATCTTTACCGATGAATCACCCGTCTATGGGCAGTTGCCGAAGATGGGGCACACACTTCGGCGCATTAACCATCGGCAGAAAATTTACGTTGCGGGTGACGTACATACGAACACGATTGAAGGATTTTGGAGTTTAGTGAAACGCGGAATCGGTGGCGTCTATCACTCTGTCAGCGCGAAGTACTTGCAGGGATATTTGAACGAATACGCTTTCCGCTATAACCGCCGCGACTGCGGGAATTTGATTTTCGCTTCGATTTTGGCGCGGGTGGGTGAGATGGCGTCTCACAAGCCCGTTTCAAAAGTGTAGAGAAATCAGACTTTGTAAAAACAGGCTCCTCGTCCTGATTCTTCTTGACCGGAGATGCAGGACGAGTAGCCATCATCGAAAGGAGATCGCGGACCGACCCCTAAGTCGGACTATATCGCAGGAGTCTGTCCGCGTGCAACGCGGATGAAACATTTTCTCTCAGTGTTACTCGCTGCAATGTCGATTACCGCTGGTGTTGCCGGGAACGTCTCGAAGTGTGACCACTGGAAGACCGCGATATTTTTCTGGTGTCTCTGCGGCGTTCTCGCGGTCCTCGCTGGAATCGCCGCCTTTTACGAAAGCATTCCGAAGCCGCATATCATCCCCGTCGGATATGGCATGGCATCAGACGAGGATCGCGTAAGGGGGTTGGTCTTTTTCAACGATGGAGAACCCGCTTATAAAATCGAAGCCCCTAAACCAACTCCTTTGGGTGACAGTTCGGCAATATTACAGTTCCAGGAAGTCGATTTCTCGCGTCTCAGCAAAGACGGCGGTATGCGGTGCTTTCCGATGAGCGTAAGGGAATTCGATGGGCGCACGGAGTATTCCAATCTAGCTACTAAATTCGCCCTTCACGGAGTTGACAGTCTCTTGGTTTCCTTTCGATACGCCGATAGCAAGCGACCGCAAAAACTGCGCTACACTACGACCTGCAAAATCATCTGGATCAAAGGTGAGCTACAGGTAGAACTCGCGAAAAAAGTAGAGTTCGATTGGTGGAAATTGTAAAAAACTACCCATACTACTCTCCCGTCGCAGCTTTCTGCATACTTGTTCGCAAGGGATAATTACCGTAAAGCAATGTATGCTTACAGTAAGGATACGAGGTAAAGATGGGATATTTCAGTACAATCAGCAGCAAGGGTCAACTTACGGTTCCGCAAGAGATCCGGAAACGCCTGGGGCTGGAGACTGGCGACCGGGTGGAGTTTGTGGTGGAGGAAAGTCGGACGGTGATCCGGCCCGCGCGTTCGGAGGCCAACCCTTTCGAGAAGTTCATCGGAATTTTGGGCCCGTTTCCCGGCGGCGAAGAGGGAATCAAGGCGTGGATTGACGACATGCGAAGCGATAAAGACTACGAATGAGGACGGCGCTTGATACGAACATCCTGTCCATGTTCTGGTCGGCGGGACCGTGGGCAGAAGAGATTGCCGTTCAGTTGTCAAAAGCACGCGCCGAGGGAGCGTTGGTTGTGAGCTCGCCGGTATTCGTCGAGCTTTCGGCTATTCCTACGGGCAATGCGGAGCGCGTTGAGAAGTTGCTCGGAGAGATGAACATCGCAGTTGATTTCGACCTTGGAGAGGATGTCTGGCGATTAGCGGCTAAAAGCTTTGCGGCGTATGCAATTCGACGGCGGCGTTCAGGGGGCGGCTCACCAAAACGATTGCCGACGGACTTTGTGATTGGGTCGCATGCGCAGTTGAAAGCTGACCGACTGATGACGCAACGCCAATCACTATGCACTCTATTTTCCAAATCTTCGTATAGTTTGAGGTGCGCCCAGAGTCCGGCCTTGTGGGCCGACGGACATCCCGGGGCGGCTGTCTCTACCTAAACCGTACGGAGGGCTGGCGACTCGATTAAGGTATCAAGAGAAGCTTGCCAGTGGTCTTGCGTCCCTCCAGGTCGCGATGTGCCCTTTGCGCCTCGGCTAAGGGGTAGGTATGCTCGATGCGCAAATGGAGCTTGCCCGACGCTATCATTCCAAAGACTGCGCTGGAACGGGCAAGCAGTTCCTCGCGAGCGGCAATGTAGTTCGCCAGTGTGGGGCGGGTAACGTAGAGAGAGCCTTTTTGCGACAACGCAATCAAATCGAAGGGCGCGACCGCGCCGCTGGAGCCGCCGAAGAGCACCATCATTCCTCGGGGACGGAGAACGTTGAGTCCCTTCTCGAATGTGGTTTTGCCGACCGAGTCATAGACTACATCTACGCCTTTGCCGCCGGTTAGACGTTTAGTTTCCGCTTCGAAGTCGGATTGGGTATAGAGAATTACTTCATGCGCGCCGGCTGCGCGTGCCAACTTGGCTTTTTCGTCGGTGGAAACTGTGGCGATGACGCGGGCTCCAATGTTGTGGGCCATCTGAACCAGGAGCAGTCCTACACCACCGGCTGCGGCGTGAACCAGCGCGGTTTCGCCCTGCTTCAGAGGGTAAGTATCGTGCGAGAGGTAATGAGCTGTCATGCCCTGGAGCATGGCGGCGGCAGCTTGCTGCTCGCTCACGCGCTGGGGAATGGGCACCAAACGGTCGGCTACGACGGCCGCATATTCGGCATAGGAGCCGTGCAGTCCGCACCAGGCGACTCGATCTCCGACTTTGAGCGATTTTACCTCGGCGCCGACCTCGGTCACGACACCTGCGCCTTCTTGTCCAAGGATGAAGGGCACCGCAGACTTATAGCGCCCCTCGCGGAAGTAAACATCGATAAAGTTGACTCCGGAGGCGGCCAGCTTAACTAAGGCTTCATTGGCCTTAGGCTGAGGCACAGGTACCTCTGCTAATTGCATCGCTTCCGGGCCACCGACTTGCTTGACTTGAATCGCTTTCATAGTTGTCTGGGATTCCATCCTGAGAATATTAAAGATTCCAGCGAGGGAGCGCCAGTTGCCGGGCTCGGTTTCGGTTTTCGGTGATCCGACAGCCGACGTTCTTTTCAAATGGTGAGAAAGCCGAATAACAGAGGATAGGTTCCTCTGCTACACTGGCGCGTCCGCTCAGGAGCTTTTCGTCATGGCCGAAAAAATACCACAAACTCTGGCAAACCATGCCAGGCTTGATCCGCTGTATCACTTTGTCGTATTACCGGTTTTCGCGTTGGCCGCCGTGGGTGGGACCATCCACTTCCTATGGCACCCCAGCTTCCATACGGGATCGTTCTTTGTGATTTCGATCGCCGCTGCGATCGCGGTGCTGAAGATTCGGACGTACGCGCTCAAGGTGCAGGATCGAGTGATCCGGCTGGAAGAGCGGCTGAGACTGAATATGCTGTGCCCCGAGCCCTTACGATCGCGGCTGGGGGAACTGACCGAGACTCAGCTGATTGCTTTGCGGTTTGCCTCGGATGAGGAAGCACCGAAACTGGCGGAGCGAGCGATTACCGAGAAGCTCTCGCGGGCGGACATCAAGAAGGCCGTCCAAAACTGGCGTCCAGATTACTGGCGCATTTGAGCCGGCCTGTAGGGTCTTGGAAGGGCTTCGATGGAGGGATTTCGAGCCAAATTGAGCCCATCCTGCCAGTGATTCAAACCTTTGCCCGGCTTCTGCCGTCTGATATTAAGCCGTGGTAATCTTCGGCCCGGTGCCGGAAGTAATGCAAAATGGCCCTTTTCGACGTTGACCCAAGGACGACCACAAGGTACGATTTTTGGTAGAATTCACGAGAATTTAATACCCAGGGAGCGATCCGTATCTCTTAGATAAATATGCGAGTTGCAAAACTCCAAATGCGGATCGCCGTGCTCGCTGGCTTGGCTTTTATTGGCTCCTCCTGCCAAACGGCGCAGAAACCCGTGGCGTTTGCGCCGCAGGGAACGGCTCCAGCTCTGACGGCCAAATCGGCTGCTCCCGCGCCACAGCAAGCTCAGCCCACTACACCACCACCCACCAATCAGAACGAAGTGAAGGCGCCCTCTCAGGTGGAGAGCAATCCAGAAATTGCGTCGCCAGCTACGCCGACTTCCGATCCGGTAGGGGATTTAGTCGCCAGCGTGGAAAAGGAATATCAGGCTGGACTAGCCAACTACCAGGCGGGCAAGACTGACGCCGCCAAGCAGAATTTTGACAATGCGTTCAACGCGCTGCTTGAAAGCACACTTGATATCCGCTCCGATGACCGCCTGGAAAAGGAATTTGAGCGGATCACGGAAGGCGTGAACCAATTGAATTTGAGCGAAGCGGGATCCGAGTCGGAGGCGGGGAACTCTGAACCGGCTCCGATCGATGAGACCAATGGAATCACGCCCGCAGCCGACCCTAACGTAAAGGCGATAGCGCAGGCCGAGATTAAATCCACCCACTCCGACCTGCCGCTGATGATGACAGATCAGGTGGCGGGCTATATCAGTTATTTTTCCAACCGTGGGCGCGGAACATTTGAGCGTGCTTTCGCGCGCTCCGGCCGCTATCACGAAATGATGGTGCGCATCCTTAAACAGGAGGGCGTTCCACAGGATCTGATCTATCTGGCGCAAGCGGAATCGGGATTCCAGCCACTGGCGGTTTCGCGCGCCGGGGCGCGGGGGATTTGGCAGTTTATGGGCAGCCGGGCTCGCGGCTATGGCTTGCAGAAGAGCGTGTGGGTGGATGAACGCCAAGATCCGGAGAAATCGACTCGCGCCGCAGCACGCCATCTTAAAGATTTATATGCCCAGTTCGGCGACTGGTACCTGGCCATGGCGGCCTACAATTCCGGGCCGGGAACGGTCCAGGCTGCGGTTAAGCGTACCGGCTATGCGGACTTCTGGGAGCTTTACCGGCGGAACGTGCTCCCCAAGGAGACGCGGAACTACGTTCCTATCATCCTGGCCGTGACCATCATGGCCAAGAATCTGTCGCACTATGGGTTCGACGATGTATCGATGGATGAACCAACGCCGTTCGACACGGTGACCATCAACTATCCCGTGGATTTGCGGCTGGTGGCTGATTGCGTGGATGCAACGCCGGCGCAATTGCAACAGTTGAATCCCAGCCTTCTGCGGTTCAACACGCCTAAGGATGGCGCGTTTGAACTGCACCTTCCTGTGGGGACTAAGTCGCAGTATCAGACGACCATTGCGGCAATCCCATCTGGCATGCGGTTGTGGTGGCGTTATCCTACAGTGCACTCAGGAGATACGCTGGCCTCGCTGGCGCGAGCCTACCACACGGCACCAAAGTCGATTTCCGAAGCCAACCACCTGGATGGAACAGAGCTTGAGCGCGAGGCAAAGCTGATTATTCCGGTGGCGCCGAGCAAGCACGTCAGCGATACGGCAACTTATGCGCGACGGATTACGCGTTATAAGGTTCGCAAGGGAGATACGGTACAGACGGTGGCGGAGAACTTCGGGCTGTCAGCGCAGATGCTTCGGCGCTGGAACGGCCTGCGGGGCGATAGCCTGCATGGACGGACCGTGCTGGCGCTGCACTTGCCGGTTTCGCCTAGTGGCGAGCTGGCCTCCGTTGCGCCCGTCCGGACGGCTAAGCACTCCACCAAGAAAGCGGTGGTAGCCAGTTCCAAAGTTCCGGCCGGAAGATCTGTGAAAGCCTCGGATGAGGACGCTCCGGAGCAGGCCAGTGTTCTGCACCACAAGGTGAAGTCGGGCGAAACTTTGTATTCGATTGCCACAACGTATAAAACCACGGTCGCCGCCCTCAAGCGTACCAACCAGAATGTTGCCACGCTGCGGCCCGGGATGATCCTGGTGGTAGAACCAAGCCGCTAACTTAAGGGTCGCCTAGTGCGGACTCCCGCCCGTTCCAATACTGCGAGTCAACTTCTTTTGCAGCCGCTGTAAAATTTTCTTCCATTCCTGCGTTCCCTGTGATAACAGGATTATGCGGGCCGAAAGCGACTCTGGTCCTTGCAGCTTGTAGCAAACGTCGTGCTATAATCGCGCGCCGTTCCAGCACAAAGTTTCTGGTGGTCTTTTAATTTCCCGTACCCGCAGCCTTACGCGCCTGTGCGCGTCCGGCAGCCTAAATCAAGATCAGGAGGAGCAATGAGTTTCAACGATCCCACCCTTTACGGACGTGACGAAGAAGAAGAATTCGGCGACAGCGGCGCGTATAGCGAGTCGCTGGAAGAGGATTTCGAGGAAGAAGAGGAGGAGGAAGAAGAAGCCGGCGTGCCCGAATCCGACATGAGCGAGCCTGCTACTCCTGCGCCGCCACCCGCGCCTAAACCTGCACCCACTGGCGGAGGTGGAGGAGCGAAGAAACCAGCGGCACCAAAGAAGACTCCAGCTAAGAAGGCGCCCGCCAAGAAGGCCCCAGCGAGGAAGACGCCAGCGAAGAAAGCTCCGGCTGCCAAGAAAAAGGCTCCGGCGAAGAAGAAAGCCGCCAAAAAGCCTGCGAAAAAGCAGCCACCAAAGAAAGCCACCAAAAAAGCGGCGAAGAAACCAGCGAAGAAAAAAGGCCGCCGCTAGAGACGGGCGACGCGAGAATAACAAGGCCGCGGCTTACTGCCGCGGCCTTCTCTTTTTTTTATATTCGCCTACCCGGTTCGTTTTGGCTATGCCGGTTGTGACAAGAACTATCGAGGTTCGTGCGATAGACGGCCCTTCGGTTCCGTGCAGGACAGGCTTGGGCGATGTCTCCACATATTCCGACGGAGGGGGCTACTTTTTCCCCGCCACGGCAGCCTTGCATTTTCCGTACAACTCGAGCAACTGGGCGGCGTATTCGTCGGGTTTCGAAGCCGAGCCTGTACCTTGGAATCCCACGCCAGAGGAGGTCGTTCTCCCGTACCCGGTGGTCATTGCTACAAATTTCATAAGATCAAGCGCGATATCCTCATCGCGGCGTGCGCTGGCGTGCATGGTCGGTCCTTCTTCCATAAGTCCTTCTCCTGATCCGGAAATATAAGGAATCTCGCCTTCGAGTTCTTCGTCTTCCATGAGGTTATGCCGAAAAAATGACACTCGAAAAATACTCCGAAAAAGATGATAGCAGCCTAGAGAGCGTGCCGTCCCGTATCGGGCCGATATTCGCCGCTCAGAAGGGCGGCATGTACCTTTCAGACGTTCTCCGATGCGCGGGTAAACGCTAGGCTCACAGTACCTGACCAAAGCGGTGACCCGCCGTTACTGGCCTCTGGGCAGGTGTTGGCTCGCTCCAATTCGCTGAACAGGCGCGCCTACGGTCATCTGACCTATCAAGGATATATCCGTCATGAAGAACCGGGTTCTCAGCATTGTCGCGGCAATTTGCTTCGCAACGGTTTCCACTGCCGGATCGGCTTATGCCCAATACAATCCACTGCCTATGGGGCACGTAAATCATCCGGTAAAGTCGGTCTCATGTCCTGATGGCTATGACTCAGGAACCGAGTGTTATTCGAGCACGGTGAGTTGCCCTGGCATGTTGGACATCGGTTTTACTTACGGCGTGGTGAATCCGGGCGGGAAAGACGGGACTATCGTATTTTTCAATGGCGATGACGGCACGACGGTAGGATTCACGCAGTATGTAGAGGCCTACGGCCCACCGGCACACGACTACCAAAGCGTACAAGTGATCTGGGCGACTCCCTGGGAAGAGACGGGGAACGGAACCGGATCGAGCCTGAAAACCGCGGCGTGCCGTCCGGCAACGCTGATGGATTGGCTGCTCAACCAGAGAAACGTCTACAACGGCGGAGGAATGTGCGCCCAGGGGGCGAGTGCCGGATCGGCGGCTATTGCCTACTCGCTGGCCCAATATGGAGCTCAGTATCTGAACCATGTGGTACTGGAGTCGGGTCCGGTGCTGAGCGACGTGTCTGTGGGCTGCAATCCTGATTCAAGTTCAGTCACCGTTTGCCCGGGGAATGAGTGCCTGACCGGGAAAGAAGGGTCGTGGCTGGATTCCCCCATTTACGTCGATGGTAATGAAGATTCGGTTTCGACGTGGACTGGCGCGTATGGCCAGAACTCTTGCGCAGGCGGAAACAGGATATCGCAAACTCAGTACACGGCCTGGAAGAACATGAGTCTTGTGGACGGCAATCCGTCCGTCTCGACGTTTAACTATCCGAGTACGTCGCTCTCGGGCTGGCTGTGCAGCAAGCCGGTTGGGTGCAACTCATGCCAAAACAACTCGGCGGCGCAGGGACAGCTGTTCTATCAAAACGTGACCAGTGCACAAAGCGTATACCGCGTGGATAACTGCCAGGGAACGGAAGGTGTAGAGCAAGGGACTGTTCCGGAGTTCGATGGGGAGCCAGGATTGCAAGCCATCATCAACGATATGGTAGGCCAATGCAGTGCACCGCGTCGAAGGAACGATTCAGTTTCCCATGGGCAGCTGGAAATCGACGTGCGCGGTGCGGCGCAGGCGGAACATCAACCAGATTGAGGCCGCGAAGAGAAAGGGGGAAGAATAAAATCCTGGTGCCGGACGGGGAAAAGTCACGGAAACTACCGTGCGTCCCATGATCGAGAACAGGGTGTGGCCCATCCCGTTGAGAAACATGATGACGGCATAAATCCATGCCAGAGGACGCAGACCGGTCATTCCGCGCGCGGCTAACGGAGTGAGGCAAAACAAGACTCCGCAAACCAGCATCACCATTACCAACCAACTGCGAAACTCAAACGTGGGCATGGGAAACCAGGCCCAGCGCTGCCGCAGAATGGTCACGGTAGGGTTATACACGGCGAGAAACCCCGTGGTGGCTTCGTCAAGAATGTGCAGCGCGAAGGCCGCGCACAGGGCCAACACGCACTGCCAAAACCCGACGCGGAAAGTGCTGGCGGTGCTTGTCTCAAGGGTCGCCTTTCGCGAACATTCTCAATCGGGAGCGCGGAATTGGCAATTGAAATCGATCGCAAGCGAGCGTTGCCGCTACCTTAGTGCGAGTGCGCAACTTCGCTCATGAGCGCCAGCAAATTGGCTTCGGAATCGCGGAAGAACGTCATCCACAAATCGTGCACCGGCATTTTGGCGATCATGTGCGGCTCGTCCTCAAAGCGGACTCCGTTCTCTTTCAGCTTGGCATAGGCGGCCTGAATGTCTGGAACGGCGAAATATAGAACCGAACTAGGATGGTCGAATTCCGGCTTCTCTGCCCGGTCCAGCATCAAGCGAACGCCGCCGCAATCGAAAAACGCCAGCCCTGGCGGGGCTTTGAACAAGAGCTTTAGGCCCAGCACGTCCTGATAAAAAGCGGCAGCGCGTTCTACGTCTTTTGCATTGATGGCGATCTGGCCGAGGCGGGTGATTCCAATTCCGGCTGCGGTTGCATTCATGTCTTGACCTCCCAAGTTGAATTCATTACCATCATTAGTTAGCATAGCTAACTATATTCGATGACGAAAGTCAAGCAGGAAAATATTGCGTCACGGGCGGAAACGATTGCGGCGGCGGACCGGCTGCATTCCGCAGCGATTCACCTTCTGCGACGGGTACGCAAGCAGGATGAAGCCTCCGGTGTGGGGCCGGCACAACTTTCGGCACTTTCGGTATTGGTTTTCGCTGGGCCGAAAACGCTTGGCGAACTGGCTGCCGCAGAGCAAGTCAAACCTCCGACGATGAGCCGCATCGTGGCCGGGCTCAAGCGCAACCGGCTGATTGAGATCACGCGCGATGCGGGGGATGCGCGCCGTATGCATATTCGTCCTACCGCCAAGGGCACACGCCTGCTTCAGCAAGGCCGCAAGCGCCGCATCGAATATCTGGCGGAACATCTTGGGAGCCTGACTGCGGGAGAACTGGCGCAGCTAGGCGCGGCGGCCGATATCCTGGAACAATTCCTGCGGGACTGGCGTTGATTTTTGGCAGGCAGTTCGCGGCCCGCATTGCGATAGAATGGCTGCCCGTAGTCATCATGTGAGGACGAATCAAAATTGAGGAAGATGATGAGTAAATTCGTGATTGTATTTGCCGCTTGCCTGCTGGCCACCACTGCCACCGCCCAGGACCAGGACTTCAGCAAAGTTCAGATGAAGGTTTCGAAAGTAGCGGGCAATGTTTACATTCTGATGGGTGCGGGCGGAAATATTGGCGCATCAGTGGGCGACGACGGCATCGTGATCGTCGACGATCAGTACGCGCCGTTAGCCGATAAGATTCAGGCTGCGCTGAAGGGCATCACCGATAAGCCAGTGCGTTTCATCATCAACACGCACTATCATCCGGACCATACCGGCGGCAACGAATACTTCCAGAAGCAGGCGCCGATCATCGCGCAGGATAATGTCCGCAAGCGTCTGGAGAGTGGCGGCGGCGGCGGTAACGGCGGTTCCATTCACATGGATATAAAGCCCGCGCCTCATGATGCTCTGCCCATCATCACCTTCGATCACGATGTGACTGTTCACCTGAATGGTGAAGATATTCGAGCACTGTATTTTCCCGCCGGACACACGGATGGAGACTCGATCATCTTTTTTCCCAAGTCGAACGTCGTACACATGGGCGACGACTTTGTCACTTACGGATTTCCGTTCATCGATGTGGAGAGCGGCGGTAGCATCAATGGCATGATTGACGCAGTAGAGAAGGTGATCGGGCAACTGCCGCCGGATGTTAAGGTGATTCCAGGGCACGGACCGGTTTCGAGCCTCGACGATATGCGCACTTATCTTGGCATGTTGAAGGAAACTCGGGACGCGGTACAAAAGGCGCTGAAAGATGGCAAGACTCTCGATCAGATGAAGCAGGCGAAGCTGTTGGATCCCTGGAAAAAGTATTCGGGAGACTTCGTCACTCAGGATGTGTTTCTGGAGACTTTGTACAGCTCACTGACCGGGCAGAAGACGGGAAAGTTGATCAAGCATAATTAGTGATTGCAATGATTTCCTCAGGAGCCTGATTCTACTTTGCGTTTGACCCGCCGCGAATTTGCGAAGTCTGCCCTTGCTTCCTGGATTGCAGCTGCCGTGCCTGCGGGGCTGCTCTCGGGGTGCAGTGTATCCTCGAATGCGGCGCGTGTGGCGGGTACTGCGCCTGGCGCGAGCGCTCGGGCCAAGCAATTCGATACTCCATCCGAGAGCACATTTCCTAGGAATTTTTCTTGGGGCACGGCCACGGCTGCATATCAGATCGAAGGCGCGTGGAAAGAGGACGGGAAAGGCCAATCGATCTGGGACCGTTTTGCGCACACTCCGGGCAAGATCAAGAACGGCGACACCGGCGATGTGGCCTGCGATTCGTATCACCGCTGGCGCGAAGACATCGCGCTGATGCGGGCGATGAATTTGAACAGTTACCGCTTCTCGATTTCATGGCCGCGCATTCAGCCAACTGGGTCCGGTCCGGTGAATTCGAAGGGGATGGACTATTACAGCCGTGTGGTCGATGGCTTGATGGAAGCGCGGATCCGGCCGTTTGTCACGCTCTATCACTGGGACTTGCCGCAGATCTTGCAGGATGCGGGAGGTTGGCCGAATCGCGATACCTCCTCTCGATTTGCGGATTATGTGGAACTGGTAGCGCGCGCTCTGGGCGATCGCGTTTCTGATTGGATGCTGTTCAACGAGCCTTCGGCGTTCGTCGATTTAGGGTATCTGGAAGGCACACATGCGCCGGGGCACAAGAGCCTCGTTGATTTCTTGCGCGCCTCGCACACGGTAAATCTGGCTCAGGGAGCGGGGTTCCGGGCGCTGAAGGCGACTCGTCCTTCGGCGCGAGTGGGAACCGCGTTCAGCATGTCGGCGTGCGAGCCGGCGACGAATTCCGAAGAAGACAAGCTCGCAAGCGAGCGGGCCCATGCCATGACCAACTTGTGGTTTCTGGAGCCGGCACTGAAAGGGCGTTATCCAGAGGCGCTGGCGTTTCTACCGGAAACTGTGATGGGGATCAAGTCCGGCGATCTGGAAAAGACGAAAGCGCCACTCGATTTTATCGGGATCAATCTTTACTACCGCACGATCGCATCCGCGCCCAGCGCGCTGGAGCGGTTGTCGCACGCGCAGGAGTGGCTGTTTCCGGTGAAGATGGTGGGCGGCGAGCAGGGGCCGAAGACCGACATGGGGTGGGAGATTTGGCCGCAGGCATTGTATGACGTGGTGATGCGCATCACTCGCGACTTCAACCGGCCAGTGATCGAAATTACCGAGAGCGGCTGCGCTTATAACGATGGACCGGGAGCAGACGGCGTGATTCGCGACACGCGACGGATCGATTATCACCGGCAGTATTTGCAGGCGCTGGCGCGGGCCATGGGCGAGAGCGCGGACGTCCGCGGCTATCATGCATGGAGTTTGATGGACAACTTTGAGTGGGCGGAAGGGTTCAGCCAGCGCTTCGGGCTGGCATACGTGGATTTCAGGACGCAGCAGCGGACGATCAAAGAGTCCGGGCGCTGGTATGCGAAGGCGGCTGCGGAGAGCTGTGTGAGAGCTGGCCTTTGAAATCGACCGGGTTAAAACCCGGTTCAACACGTTTGTTGTTTTGCACTTCTTCTTTATTTTGCGGCTGTGGGATCGGAAAGCTTGAGGCGATCACGTTCCTCGGCGAGTTTGCGTTGGAGTGCGGGATTCACCAACGACACGGGAACGTCCATATCTCCAACTTTGAACTCGGTGGGCTCGAACGTGGCGTAGCCATCCTTCTGGCCCATGTGGCCGGAGATTGTAACCCATACATCTTTTCCGGCGATCTCGGTTAGAAAATGACCGTGGACGGTGTCTCCGTCATAATCAACCTTTTGATCTTTGATGTTGGGCGCTCCGGAGCCGACATCCGAATCCGGAGTCAACGCTGCTGCGCCACCGGCGCTGGCGCTTAGGATTTGGCTAATGGCAGAGCCAATTCCGTCAGAACTGGAATGCGTTGCGGCCTGCGGACTTGGCGCTGAGAGCAAGTTCTGGGCTGGCTGAGGCGCGGCCAATCCGAGGCTGGGCTGTGATGGTTGGGCTTGCTGAGTCTGGATTGGCGCGGGCTCTGACTGCTCAGATTTTTGATTGACTGATTGCCCGCTGAGTGGCTGAGCGCTGACAGGCGCGCTGTTCGCGGTTTGTGGCTGCACTACGGTTGCCGGCTTCTTCAATACCAGAACAATAGCGACGACCGCAGCGATAAGAGTGGCGATGCTGATGATGCGGTCCAGCTTGATTTTCATGAAGGCTCGCAAGCGGTCAGCCCGGAACAGAGAGGCCCGGAATCATGGTAGTGGCTGCGGAGGCAGCGAATCAGATTGCGGAAGTCACAAGTGGAGATGGTACTTAGGTAACATCCAGCTTCTTCACGAGCAACTCGTTCACTAATTGCGGATTGGCTTGGCCTTTCGAGGCTTTCAGGACCTGGCCCACGAAGAATTCGATGATGGTCTTTTTGCCGGCGCGGTATTGTTCGAGTTGTTTGGGATTGGCCGCGATGATTTCGTCGATGATTTTTTCGAGCGTGGAGCTGTCCGAAGATTGTTGCGGGCGGCCTTCTTGTTCGTAGACTTCGGGAAAATCATTATTGCGCTCGAAGCATAGGTCGTAGAGGTCTTTGAGCATTTTGCCGGAGATGGCGCCGCTCTCGACCAGGTCGGCGGAAATGGCGACGCCGTGCATGGAAATCGGAGATTGCTCGATCTCTGCCCCGCGAGTTTTGAGCCGGCCCATCAATTCGCCTTGTACAAGATTTGCTACGCGCTTGGGATTTTTCGCGGCTTTGGCGGCGGACTCGAATTGATCGGCAAGCGATTTGGAAACGGTTAGCACCTGCGCGTCGTATTCGGTGATGCCGTAGTCGCGGACCAAGCGGGCACGGCGGGCTTCGGGCAGCTCGGGCAAAGTGCTGGCGATCTCGGCTTTCCAACGTTCGTCGACGACTAAGGGAAGCAAATCGGGCTCGGGGAAATAGCGGTAGTCGTGCGCCTGCTCTTTCGATCTCATGCTGTAGGTGCGGCCTTCGTGCGAGTTGTAGAGTCGAGTTTCCTGGACGATCTTGCCGCCGGATTCGACTACTTCGATCTGGCGCGCGATTTCGTAGACGAGAGCTTCGCGGATGAAGCGGAAAGAATTCACGTTCTTGATTTCGGCTTTGGTGCCGAGTTCCTTCTGGCCGCGGGGACGTATGCTGACGTTGGCGTCGCAACGCAGCGAGCCTTCTTCCATGTTGCAATCGCTGACGGCGGTGTAGAGGATGATTTCTTTCAGGCGTGTCAGATATTCGTAGGCTTCGTCGGGAGTGGCGATATCGGGCTCGCTGACGATTTCGATGAGGGGGACGCCAGTGCGGTTGAGGTCGATGGCGGTCTTCTCGTCGGAGTCGGGAAAGCCTTCGTGGAGGCTCTTTCCGGCGTCTTCTTCGAGATGGACGCGGGTGATGCCGATTTTTGTAGCGCGGGCGCCCTCGCCCGCGTCTTTCCCTCGTGCCCCGCTGATGTCGATGTATCCGCGCTCGGCGAGAGGCTTGTCGTATTGGGAGATTTGGTATCCCTTGGGCAGGTCGGGATAGAAATAATTCTTGCGGGCGAAGATCGAGGTTTGGTTGATGCGGCAATTCAGCGCCATGGCGGCTAGGGTAGCGAACTCGACTGCTTTGCGGTTGAGAACGGGCAAAGCTCCGGGCATACCGAGGCAGACGGGACAAACATTTGTGTTGGGCGGGGCGCCGAAGCGGGTGGAGCAGGAGCAGAAAATCTTTGACGCAGTAAGAAGCTGGACGTGGACTTCGAGACCGATGACCGGCTCGTAGGCGGTGGGAGCGGCAACGGAGGGTGCAGTCGACATTGCGTGATTATAAGGGAGTGATTGGTGGCGAGAGCGGGCGGATATGACGTTGTTGTATAATTCGCGGCGGCGCTGAGTTCCCCCCTCCGTCTAATCCCAAATCCTCAATCAGAAGGAAACGTGTATGCCAAAAAGCAAATCCACTCCTCTCTCTTTAGTTCTGGCGATGGCGGCTTCCGCGCTTTTGTTAGTGAGCGCAGCATGGGCGGCGGTACCGGAGAAAGTATTGGTATCAATTAACGGAACGGGCGGAAACCAGCCGAATGGGTTATCCATGGATGCGGCCGGGAATCTGTGGGGGGTGACATTGGTGGGCGGCAGCGGAAGTTGCCCAGAGGACGAGTCTCCGTTAACGGGCTGCGGAACGGTGTTTGAACTCACTCCCACTCCCACCGGTTGGAATTACAAAGTTATTTACAGTTTTCAAGCTGGCCACGATGGATGGGGGCCTGCGGGGCAGCTCGCTTTCGATGCTGCGGGGGATGTTTATGGCGTCACCGAACAGGGTGGAGGATCGCCGTCGTGTTCTTACGGTTGTGGAGTCGTGTATAAGCTGACGCCGGAATCCGGGCGGTATAAGGAGAGTGTTATCTACCGGTTTAACCCGACGCGCGCTCACAACGATGGTGAATTGCCGATGGGCGGACTAACGATTGACGCGGCGGGGAATCTCTATGGGACGACGTATCAAGGAGGAGACGGATGCTCGTTCAACTGTGGAACAGTTTTTGAAGTCAGTCCCTCGGGTGGAGGGTGGATTGAGAGCATTATTAATAACTTCAAGGGCAACGGAAGCGGAGATGGAGCGTGGCCGTTCAGTTCTCTGCTGTTTGATGGGGCGGGAAACCTTTACGGAACCGCTTCGCAGGGAGGAACGGGCGATTGTGGCGGTGGAATTGGCGGCTGTGGCGCAGTGTTCGAGCTTACACCAAGCTCGGGCGGATGGAGCGAACGTGTTTTGTATAACTTCCAGGGCGGTGCACACGATGGTCAGCTACCTATAGGGGGATTGGTATTCGACGCGGCGGGCAACCTGTATGGAACGACGGAGGCTGGTGGGGGTTTGGAAACCTGTAATAGCTGGTACGGCTGCGGAATTGTTTTCGAGCTGTCGCCTGGCGGAAGCTCCTGGAGCGAGAGTGTGGTTCACATTTTCTCATTGCATGAGGGGCAAAATCCTTATAGCGGATTGGTGATCGGTTCGACGGGAAGTCTTTACGGAGTTACGCCTTTGGGCGGCGTAGCGGGGTGGGGAACGGCGTTTGAACTCACTCCGGGGACTGGCGGATTATGGACGGAGAGCATTCTGCACAACTTTGGCAATGGGCTGGATGCGGCGGTTCCGATCACTCCGCTAATCTTCGGTTCGGATGGCAATCTATATGGCGCGAGTATTGTGGGAGGGACTTCACGTAACAGGACCGTGCCTGAGCGGGCCGCCTAATGGCTGCGGGACCGTGTTTCAGTTGACGCCGTAGGTGGGCTGCTGAATGTCAAAATCCTCACCCTGCCGCTAAGAACGCGGCAAGGGTGGGGCACCCGCTCGAAGCTTTCCCAGTCTTACTTTTCCAGCTGAATTTCAAAGTACATCAGCTCGGTGCCTTTCGCGTCGTCGACGCCGGTGATGTAGAGATGTGCGCCTTCCAGAGGCGTGTTGATGTCTTCGACGTCGAAGAAGAAAAATCCGGATTGGGTGGTGCGGGGTTCGACGGCGCGGGCGGCGAACTGGGAGGTTTCGATCTCGTCGCGTTCTTTCTGACTGAGCGTGCCTTTCACTTTTTTCTGAGGGATGGGGAGCGGGAGGGGATGAGTGTTGGCGTGAGGATTGCTCAGGCGGCGGAAGATGTCTTCGGTGGCGATGGGAGTGAGTTTGGCGCGCGCGACGGTGGTAAGGGTGACTTGCATGTTGGCGATGGAGATGGGCTGGTCGCCGTCGTTGGTAATGATGAAGAAGATGGGAAGCAAGCCGTGCTCTTGAAAGTTGATGGTGAAGATTTTTGCTTTGCCGGGAGAGTCGTAGGGATCGGCGGCGATGGCGACTTTTTCGGTGGCGTGATCGTCGCGCGCGGGATAGGTTCTGGCGGGATGAGCTTCGGGCTTGACGAAGTCTTTGGCGGCCAGGTTCGAGGTGAGTGCTGCTAGAGCACAGATAAGGAGGGCGCGGGTGCGACGCTTTGTGAGGGACTGCATGGGTCCGATTATAGCTAGGGTTACTTGAGACAGTTTGGATCGAAGACCAAAACCTTTACCACAGGGGACACAGAGGTTCACGGGGTAGAGCGTTGGTTAGAGTTTAGAATGGCTGGACTTGATTACTTCCCTTTACAGCTTCTTGTACAGCGTGGCGCTGGGTGCGGGGATGTTGGTGAGCCTGCCTTACTGGCTCTACCAGATGGCGTGGCATGGAAAGTATCGCAGGGGATTAGCGGAACGATTGGGGCAAGTGTCGGCACGGCTGCGACCTGCGGAAGGACAGAGAGCGATTTGGGTTCACGCGGTTTCCGTCGGAGAAGTGTTGGCGGTTGCAGGATTGGTGGAGGAGCTTCGGCGAGGGACGGAGCGCAGGATTTTTATATCGACTACGACGGATACGGGGCAGGCGTTGGCGCGGAGCCGGTTTGGCGAGGAGAACGTTTTTTATTTTCCGATGGATTTTGGGTTTGCAATTCGGCCTTATTTGCGGGCGCTGCGTCCGGAGATGGTGGTGATTGCGGAGACAGAATTCTGGCCTAACTTTCTTCGTTTGGCACGGGCGAGCGGGGCACGGGTTGCAGTGGTGAATGCGCGGATTTCGGACCGGTCGTGGCCACGCTACCGGCGATTCCGGGGATTGATGCGCAGGCTGCTAATGAATGTGGATTTGTTTTTGGCGCAGACGCCCGAGGACGCAAAGAGGCTGGCGGATATTGGAGCCGACGCAGGGCGAGTGCGGATCAGCGGGAATTTGAAGTTCGATATTCCTGCGCCGGTTCCTCCCGCGATTGTGGAAAGTGTGCGGGTATCGATTGCCGGGAGCGGCGCTGGGCCGGTGCTAGTATGCGGCAGCACGGTGGAAGGCGAAGAGGCGCTGCTGCTGAAGGCATTTGAAAATATTCTGGTGCAATATCCGAAAGCGGTAATGATTCTGGCGCCGCGGCATCCAGAGCGCTTCCTTGCTGTGGCGGCGCTGTTGGAGCAGATGTCGATTCGGTTCTGGCGGCGCTCGGTGTGGAATGGCGAGACTTTGGCGGGAGGGGTTTTGCTGCTGGACACGATCGGCGAACTGGCTGCGTTGTATGTGCTGGCCGATATTGCGTTTGTGGGCGGGAGCTTGGTTCCGCGCGGAGGCCACAACATTATTGAACCGGCGCAGTACGGCGTTGCCATTGTAGTGGGGAATCACACGGAGAATTTTCGCGACATTGTGAGCTTGTTTCAGAGCCGGGACGCGATGCGGGTGGTTGGTCCGGCGGAGCTGCCGTTGGTATTTCTGGAGCTGCTGGCGAATGATCAGGAACGAGCCGGATTAGGACAACGAGCTGCTGAAACGATGCGATCGCAGATTGGGGCGACTGCGCGCACGGCGGGAGAATTGCTGAAAATGCTGGCGCGGGTATGAAGGGGAATCCTTTGTCAGTCATTTACGGTGGGGTGGTTGCGGCGCGCAATGCGCTGTATGAACGGCGGTGGTTGCGGGCGCGCCGGTTGCAGGGAGCCGTGATCAGTGTGGGAAATGTTTCGGCGGGAGGTTCGGGGAAGACTCCGTTTGTAATTTTGTTGGGCGGGTTGCTGAAGACACGAGGAATTAGTTTTGATGTGCTGTCGCGGGGATACGGACGCAGGACTCGCGGAGTGCTATTGGTTGAGCCTGGCGGATTGCCGCGGGATTTCGGGGATGAGCCGTTGCTGATTGCGAGGCGGTTGCAAGTTCCGGTGGTTGTGGGAGCGGACCGGTACGAAGCCGGACGGTTTGCCGAGGCACGATTCGGTGCGCAAATTCATTTGCTGGATGATGGGTTTCAACATCGTGGATTGGCGCGCGATTTCGACATCGTGTTGGTGACGCCGGAGGATGCGCGCGATCGATTGCTTCCGGCGGGGCGGTTGCGCGAGCGGTTGAGCGCGTTGCGGCGGGCGGATACGGTGGTGCTGGCCAGTGGCGCGGCGGCGGAAGCGTTTCCGATTGAGGGTAAGACGGTATGGCGGGTGCGGCGCGGGATCGTGACGCAGAATGTCGCGCAGAAGATGCCGGAGCGGGCTGTGGTGTTCTGCGGGATTGCGCGTCCGCAGAATTTTCTGCTGCAGTTACGGATGGTGGGAGTTGAGCCAGTGGCCGAGGCGTTTTTTCGCGATCATCATGCCTACACGGAGAAAGACGTTCGCGATTTGTTGGAACTCAGGGAGCGCAGCGAAGCGGGAGGCTTCATCACCACAGAAAAAGACGCGGTGAACCTGGGCGGATATCTTGACGCGGTGGCACCGCTGGCGGTGGTTCCGGTGAAGATGGAGCTGGCAGACGCGGCTAACGTTGTAGATACCATGCTGCGTGTCATCGCAGAGCGGCGTGGGCACTCGTGAGAAAATGCCCGTGGCGGCAAGATGCTGAGGAAGCAAGCCAAACGCGTGATTCCTGCGTCACAAACAACGCGACGCTTCGCGCGGATCGCCCGGATCCTTCGCGGCGCAAAAGCCGCTTGCTCAGGATGACAAAGATAGCTTGATGACGAAACATTTGAAAGAAGCGGAGCGGCTGCGGAAGATTATCGAGGCGTTCCCCAAAGTCACGATTACCGTGTTGGGGGATCTGGTGGCCGATGAATTTGTGTATGGAGAAATCTCGCGCGTGTCGCGGGAGGCGCCAGTACTGATTCTGAAGCACCGTGAACGCAGCGTGGTGCCAGGCGGTGGAGCGAATGCAGTTAATAATCTGGCCGATCTGGGAGTGAATGTGCTCCCGGTGGGTGCGATTGGGGACGATGAGCCGGGGCGGATGCTGATGAAGTTCTTTCGTCACAAACGAATTCCGATCAGCGGGGTGCTGAAGGATAAGAGTTACACGACGGTCACGAAGACACGGATTCTTGCGGGGATGACACACAATACGCGGCAGCAGGTGGTGCGGGTGGACCGTGAGCCGGAGAATCCTCCGAACCGGCATTTAACGCGGGAGTTGTTTCTGGCGGCGCGGGAATATTTGCGGGCGTCGGATGCGTTGCT
This sequence comes from uncultured Acidobacteriaceae bacterium, assembly GCA_963818235.1. Taxonomy (GTDB): domain Bacteria; phylum Acidobacteriota; class Terriglobia; order Terriglobales; family Acidobacteriaceae; genus Sulfotelmatobacter. The sequence continues at coordinate 960,177 of CAWFRI010000001.1, read as the reverse complement.
AGTTTCGGATTACGGATACGGCTCGGCGAGCCCGGCAATCGTGAATGCGTTGCGACAGGCGGGACGAAGAAGAATTGTGCTGGTGCCGCTGATTCTCGATTCGCGGTATCGGTTGCTGGAGTATGCGGGAGTGACGGCAGCGACTCCGAACGAACCGGAAGTGGAAGCGGCGCTGGGCATACGGATTGGGCAGGACTGGGACAAGGTGACGCAAGCTGGACAGCAAGTGATGGAGCGGATGCAGTTGCAGTCGTTGCTGATTACGCGAGGACGCGATGGCATGGTGGCGTTCGATCAGAAACATGCGCCAGTGGATATTCCGATTTTTGGGTCGGATGAAGTGGCCGACGTGACGGGCGCGGGGGACACCGTGATTGCGGCTTTCAGTGCGGCTTTGGCGGCCGGAGCCACCACGGAAGAGGCGGCGCAGTTGGCGAATTATGCAGGTGGGATTGTGGTGATGAAGCGGGGCACGGCAACGGTTTCACGTGAGGAATTGTTGCGCGCGATTGAGCAGGCTCCGCCTGGGACGAGAGTGCACTGATTCGAAGCAAGCTTAAAACGTTTCTTAAAAGATAAATGGAACAGAGCAAGATTCTGACGCGACCAGAACTCCTCGAGCAGGTAGAGCAGTGGCGGAGCGCGGGGGAGCGGATCGTGTTAGCCAATGGGAATTTTGATTTGTTGCATGTGGGCCATGTGCGCTATCTGCGAGGAGCGAAGGAACTGGGCGGGAAATTGGTGGTGGCAATTAATTCCGACGAGTCGGTGCGGGTGCTGAAAGGCGAAGGACGTCCGGTGATGCCAGCTGAGGAGCGCGCCGAGATTGTTGCGGCTCTGGCCGATGTAGATGCAGTGGTGATTTTTCCGGAGTTGGATGTGCGAGCTTTGATTCGCGAGATTCGCCCCGACCTTCAGGCGAAGGGAACGGATTACACAGTCGATACCGTGCCCGAGCGCGACGTGGTGACCGAGTGCGGCGGGCGGGTAGCGATTGTAGGTGATGCGAAGAATCACTCCACCAGTGAAATTATCCGTTCGCGCCTGAGGCAGGCGTGAGTTCCGATACGGACCGTATTGATATTTCATCCAAGAAAAAGATTGAGCGGATTCTGATCGTGCGGCTGAGCGCGATGGGAGATGTGATTCACACGCTCCCCGCGGTTTATGCGCTGCGTGTAGCATTTCCGCAGGCGCACATTGGCTGGCTGATCGAGGAGCGATGGGTTGAATTGCTGTGTGCTCCGGGATCGCCACGGCGTGGAGCGAGATCAACGCTGAGGCCGTTAGTGGATGAAGTCCACACGGTGAATTTGAAGGGCTGGCGGAGATCTTTATTTTCGGTTTCGACTTTGCAGCAAGCGGCCACGGTTTGGAATGACGTGCGTGGCGCGGGCTACGACGTAGCGGTGGATTTGCAGGGGGCGCTGCGATCCGCCGTCCTGGCGCGTTGGTCGGGCGCGCCGGTGGTTTACGGAGCGGCGGAGGCGCGGGAATCTCCAGCGAGTTTGTGGTACACACGAAAAGTGGCGGCTCGCGGGCGGCATGTGGTGGAGCAGAATCTTTCCGTGGTAGAGGCGATTACTCAGGAAAGGTTCGCCGCGCCGCAGATCGAACTTCCAATGGATCCTCAGGCGGAAGAGCGCATTGAGCGGGACTTGGTGCAACATAGTGTCGGCGAGTTTGCCTTACTCAATCCGGGCGCGGGGTGGGGAGCGAAGCGATGGCCGCCTGAACGTTATGGAGAAGTGGCGCGGGGACTGGCGACGTTAGGAATACGTTCGATTCTGAATCACGGTCCGGGTGAAGAGGAGTTGGCGTGCGCGGCGGAGACGGCGAGCGCGGGGACGGCTGTGGCGATGAGTTGCAGCATCTCTGAATTGATTGCGCTGACGCGGAGGGCGCAGTTGTTTATTGGCGGCGATACGGGCCCGCTACATTTGGCGGCGGCGCTGCGGGTTCCGGTGGTAGGGATTTATGGGCCCACGGACCCGGCGCGCAATGGGCCTTATGGGACGCGGAACGTGGTGCTGCGGAGTGCTGAGAGCGTTACGTCTCATGCGCGTCGGGCGGAGGTAGAGGAGGGGTTGTTGGGGATTGGAAGTGAGGCGGTGATTGCGGCGGCGCGCGAGTTGATGGGCGACGACCTCAGGGGCTAAAGCCCGATTTCTTCTTAGAGCACTTACGGCGCGGCTAAAGGCGCGCCCTTTCAAAACTATTTCAAAACGAATTGCCGAATATTGCATGGCTCAGTGGTCACAGATCGCGCGGCGGATTCGGGTGCCGCTGGGATTTTTGTTTGCGGTGCTTTATTTCTGGCTGGCACGGCCTTCGTGGCGGTCGCTAATGCTAGGCGCGGTGGTGGTTGTGCCGGGGCTATTGATTCGGGCGTTGGCTTCGGGACATGTGCGCAAGAATGAAGCGCTGGCAACTTCCGGCCCTTATGCTTATACGCGCAATCCGCTTTATTTGGGATCGCTGGTGATGGGAGTGGGATTTTGCGTGGTGGCGCGGAGTTGGTGGGTTGGTATTGTGTTGGTGGTGATGTTCCTGGCTATTTATGTTCCCGTGATTAGTGATGAGGAGGCATTTTTGCGGGGAAGGTTTCCGGAGTTCGAGGAGTATGAGAAAACGGTGCCGAGGATGCTGCCGAGACTAACGGCGGATTCAGGTGCGGAGAAAGAAGGTTCGTTTAGATTTTCTTTGCAGCTGTATTTGAAGCATCGCGAGTACAACGCGCTGCTGGGTGCAGCGGGAATGATGGGGGCGCTGATTGTGAAGATGGGACTATTTTAGCGATGCGTGTGCACGAAGCCACGTACAGGGAGAGTGCGTCGGTATCTCTCAATATCCCGCTCTTGTTGCCGAACTTCGAGCCGCCGCGCGGCGAAGTAGAGAAGCGTCATGAGCGCACCATAGACGCACCCTCCAGCGACCCACAGGGTCCATTTCCAAACAACGTTCTGGCCGTCAGTAAGGGCAGATAGGGTGAAAGCGCCGGCTAGTGATAGGACGACCACGAACGTAGCAGTTGCCACCAGAAGTAAACGATCCCGCAACTGTGGACGTTTCCTGTTCCGGATGCCCGCCCACCCAAGTAGCCACGACATGGGATGATGATGTAGTTGTAGGACAGCTACGGCGAGCTTCCACTCCTGCACCGCTTCCGGGCGGGTTTGAAGATCGTGCGAATGTGCGTGCCTTGCCAGCTTGCAAAGTTTTTCGAATTGGAGGTCCCGGAGGACCGGTGTCGGCAAGAATTCTTCGTACGCCGTGTTGAATCCCGTCGCTTCCACCGCCGTTGAATTCCTCGGCTCCGTGGGCAGATGATTTAAGAAATGCTTCTCGTCGTCGTTGAGTGGCGCAACCGAGCGCTCCGCCTCCCGAGTGATGCTTTCGACGATGAATGCGAGAGCGGCATCCGAATCCGCGCTTGGCCGCTGCATCTCTTTTGGCCTCAGCATATTTGGTAGTGGGTCAGTTTGAACTGACCCACTACCGCATATTTAGTTCTGCGCCACCAGTTTTCTAGCCTGGCTTAGTTCGGGCCTCGTAGAGTTTGATCCATTGCAGACTTTCAATAGCAGCGCGTAGTATTCCGTGGCATCGCGCTGCTTGCCGGCAGCTTCGGCGGCACGGGCGGCGCCGTAGAGGGCGTCGAAGCGGTTGGGATTGAGTTTTAAATCGGTTTGATATTCGGTCAGGGCCTGCTGCGGACGCTTGGCTTCGAGCAGCATGTCGGCGATCATTTCGCGGGCGGGGATGCCTTCCGGCTCGTCACCCAGTGAATCCTCTTTGTCGGCGATGGGGCGCATGGCCTCGACGGCGTCGTCATCTTTTCCCTCGGCAAAGGCCAGCCAGGCCTGGACTTGCTTGCGATCGTCTTCGACGGAATCGGCAAATTGCGATTTTTCCGCAGCGAGTTTCTTGTGGATGTTTTCGATCGCTGTGAGGTCTTTGCGAACGTCTTCGGGCTTGCGGAGGTGCGCGGAGCCGATGGCACGGGCCCAGTAGATGGTGGAATCCTCAGCAGTGCCGGCGACTTCATACGGAGGCAGGGCTGCCGCGGTCGGCCAGTCGCGCATTTCGATGGGATACATTGCGGTCAGATGCGAGAGAGTTGCGGCGTGAGGATCGTACCCGGTGCCGTACATATCGTCCTTCTTGTTGGGCATGGCGCGGATTTCTTCGATGAGGGCGCGGGCATCGGCGTCACGTCCGCTTTGCATGTAGGCGTAGAAGAGGAAATCCATGGCATGGAACTGATGGCCTTCGCCACCCATACCCATAGCGGCGGTTTTGCGCGAGGCGGCGATGGAGGCGAGGTTGGAGTTGATATCGTCCTGCCAGAGGCCGACGCGGGCGAAGATGTGGGAGGGCATGTGCAGGGCGTGCGGCGCGGCGGGAGCAACTTGCGCGTACCGGCGGGCGGCGGGCAGGCCGAACTGCGCCAGTTGCGGCTTGTCGTAGGCATGGATCAGGTAGTGGGCGACGCCGGGATGATCGGGCTCGGTGGCGAATAGTTTTTCAAGGATGGCGGCGGCTTGCCTGCGGTTGGCGAAGGTTGCGTCTTCGTGGGGTTCCGAGGCGAGCAGCGAGAGCGCGTAGAAGACGGCGGCTTCGTGATCGTCGGGGTAAGTTTTGTAAACCTTCTTCATCGCGTCAGAATAGGCTTGGGCGCGGGCTTCGTGGTTGAGTTTCTTGGAGTTGCTGTAGAAGGCAGCGATGGCGTCGATATAAGCCTTCTCGCGCGGCGTGGTGGGGCCGTCGGTGGTTCTGGCTTCGTGAACATCGTCGAGGCCACGCTGGATTACTTTGGCGTCGGGGTTATTCCAGAGCTGGTGCCACAGGCTCATGGCGAGTCCCCAGTGGGCCATCACGCAGTGCGGATCGTCGACGGCGATCTGGGTAAATTCTTTTTGGGCTTCTTCGTACCAGAAGGAGTGAAGAAGGGCGACACCGCGTTCGAATGGCTTTTGCACCTGCGGGGCGCAGGAAACTGGGAAGGTGACGGTTCCCAGTTGCGCGGCGGTTAAATCCTCGTGGTGATGGTGGGATTGATCGTCATCGGCAGCAGCGAGCGTAAGGAGAGCGGACAAAAGCAAGAAGCACGCGATTCGTTTCATTAGAACCCCACTGAAAGGCGAGTCTAGTGGAGCGGGGAGTACAGGGTCAAACGGGCGGAGGGAGCAGCCGGCCACGAGCAGGATGATGAACAAGAACGCGGCGGCAATGGAATGTCTTCCAGGAAACATATATTAGTTAGCTGTTGTAGCAACGTGATTTTGTCACCCTAACGGCAACATGAAAATGTCACCTGGCGAAGCCAGGGTGTGTTGCAGGCGGGTGTCGCCGTAGTAGAGCGAGACGCGCCCATCGAGCGCTTGATAGACGTGGACTTTGGCACCGGCAAAGCTGAAGCGTTGGCCTTGCTGCGGGATCTGGAAGCGCTGGCCGTCCCACTGCACGATGTTGTCGTTGCTGACCACGCGCGGATGAACGAAGCAGCAGATACGGTCGAGATGTTCCGGAGCCGGACGCCATGCGGTTTGCATTTCACGCGGACGGCGGGCGAAGCGGCGGTTGTAGTCGGCGAGGAACACGCGCAGCACGGCGTTGGCGGATTCGAGATCGCAAGCCTGAGCCAGACGAAGCTCGCTGCACAAGCGATCCTGAAGCACGCCCCAGAGGCGTTCGACGCGGCCTTTTGCTTGCGGACTGCGAGCGGCGATGAAGGTGATACCGAGTTGCTCGAGGGCGCGGCCGAACTGGGTGGGCTGACGTTTGCCGGCGAGTTCTTCTTCGACCGACCAGGAGTCGTCGTTGCGCACGAAGATGCCGCTGTGATCGCCGTAAAAGGCCAGGGGCGTGCCGTGGCGACGCAACATCTGGCGGAGCAGGGCGAGATAACCGGCGGCCGTTTCGGAGGGGAAAAACTGCGCGGCCAAGATTTTACCGGTAGCGTCATCTTGCAAGCCGAGCGCGGTGAGGCGCGGGCCGCGGCCTTCCAGCCAGTCGTGGGGAGAGCCATCCAGTTGCACCAGTTCGCCTTCGCGGGCGCTTCGCAGACGGCGCTGGCGATGCGCGGGAGCACGGCGTTTGCGGGGCGATCCCAGACCGGCTTGGCGCAGCAGACGGCGCAGCGTTTCGCGGCTCAAGGAGAAGCCCTCGACCTCGCAAAGTTTTTCGCAGAGGTGGTGATCGTTGAAGCCGGCATAGGTGGTGCGTGCCAGGTGAACGATGTCTCGGCGAACCCGGGTGGGCAGGCGGCGGGGACTGGGCCGTCCGCGGTTGGCGTGCGCCAGAGCCGCCTCCCCGTGCTCGCGCATGCGTTTCTTAAGACGTTTGACTTGCCGTTCGCTGAGCGAGAGCAGTGCGGCGGCTCTGGCGCACGCCATGTTTCCCTTCGCCAAGCTGGAAATCACGCTCACTCGTTGCAATTCCTTCTGACTCAACGCGTATGTCCTTCCTCTCATGGAGTGACATTTTCACGTTGCTGTTAGGGGGTGACAGAATTATGGAGCTAAAACACGGGGCGAGTTCCATTCTTTCGTTTATGGCGGTCCTATGCTAAGCCGGGAGATCAACGTTTTGGTGGGCAAGACGGTGACGCAGGATCATTTCGTGTTTGCGGACCTGACTTCAGGCTGATGGTCACGGATTGAAACTTATCCTTTGGCTCCTACTGCACGGGTGAAAACGTACTGCAGCGTGCCGTTCACTGGAGTCGGTCCTTCTACCGCTGCGGTCGCAAGTTCTGGGTAAGTATTGACGTAGATGTCGCGCACCTGTTCGACGCTCAACGCCGGATTTACGTCCGGTAGTTTTGCCCCGTTGAACAAAAACACGCGTTCGAGTTTTTCGATTTTCACGGTCATTGTGCTCTCCTTTCACTGTCGGTAACTTACTGGGCATCTTCAGATGCGTTGCTCGCGCCGTCTTTGGAATCGAAAAGCGAGAGGCTGCCGGTTGCGAGTGGTGCTGCCAGGTTGTTTCCATCTGCACTCGTGCCAGTGGGCGCTGCCACGGAGGTCGACTTAGCTTTCGATCGGTTCTTGTCCCGCTCTTCAACCGCCTTAACCGCATCGGCGATTTCCTGTCTGGCTCGGGCGACCGACTGTCGCAGGGCAAGGTGGGAGTCCACAAAGGCCTTCAGTTGAGCCGCTAGCTGGGCGTCAATCTCATCCGGCGTTCCAGTAAGAGAGAGCGGCGTCGTCAGAGCATGGATCGCAGAGTCGGGAATCTGAGCTATTTTCTCTTTGTTCGAATAACTGATCTTCTCGTTGAGCTTGCTGTCCTCCGCCAATGCCGTAGGTACGACATTGACCCGGATATGCCCTTGTTGGAGAGCCGCCACTGTGATGGTGATGGTTCGCTTTTCGATGAGCGGCATGAGCTCGATGAACATGGATTTTCCTTTCTTGGTTGCAGGAGCCGGGCAACAATTGATCACCACGGCAGTCAATCCTGCCGTGAATTTGCGGTTCGAATGTCTGGAATTCGTGCGGCGCCGAAATCAGTAATTAGCGCCAGAATGTTTTTTGAATGGGCTGGCTTGTTAGGCGACCTGAAAATGCAAGTCATCCCAATAGTTGGTGAGATCCCTGAAGCGCGCATCTTCGGGAGAGACGATGTCGCTTGCTTCCACCCGCACCGGTTTCTGGCTGCAGCTTTCAAATGCTGTATCCGCTGGTGCCGCAGCGGCGGATTGGACAAGATATTGATTGATGATCTTTGTCTCGAGTGCACACCAGCCGTTGCCAAAAACGTACTTCAACTCTGCGACAGGACAATTGAATGCGATGATGTGGGGCTTTGCAGCCGAATCCACAACGCCGCGAGACTCTGTCAGCAACTCTTTTCCACCCCAGGAACGCAGTAGCGGACCGGCAATGGCGGCATCGAGGTCCGATTTCCGATGGTAAAACCATATCTTGCCAGAGGGATCCTCTCGCGCCCAGAAAGGCAATGGCCGGCCAGCGTTGCGCGCGGCTTCACGCTTGTCGCGAGCAAGGTCAAGCGATGCCGGCAGCAATCCATTTACCTTGATCGATTCGACTTCGCTCGGGAGCAGCCGGGCACAGTGGTAGGTTCTTATCCTGGCTTCCTGCAAACATTTTCTGACGAGTTGGACAATCTGCGATCGTTGTTCCTCATCAGCGGGCGACTGGAGCAGCTTGAGCCATCCGCTCAGCTCCATAGGCCACTCGCCGACATTATCGAAATCGATCACATCATCCCAGGCGGCCATGGCGACCTTTTTGGCTCGATGAAAATGGATTTAGCATAGCGTCTTTAGGCTCGGCCTACGAAAAGTCTATTTTACTCGAGAAAGGGTGGAATTTCACAATTCCCCAACAAAATTGGGGGATTGTGTTGACATATCTATGCCTTGCTCATCGCAAGTTACTAATTATAAAAGTGATACACATTACGTCAGCCCTATTGCCATGCAGGCGATAATAGTGCATAATCCCCCAATAAAGTTAGGGAAATATGCATGCCAGGACCCTACAAAGAGGCGGCGCGAAGGCTCCACGAAATAGCCCAATCCCAACAGGGGTTCTTTACCACAAAGCAGGCGATTCGAGCTGGGTTCGCGGACAAGACGCATTCCTACCACGTGAACGCCGGAAACTGGATCCGCGAGCATCGAGGAATCTACAGGCTTGCCGACTATCCCACCCCAGAGCGTCCCGACCTTATGCTTTGGTATCTCTGGTCCCAAGATCGCCAGGAGCACCCGGAAGGGACGTACAGTCATGACACGGCCCTCAGCCTTCATGAACTATCGGACATCATGCCTTCGAAGCTGCACATGACCGTACCCAGAGAGTTTCGCCGAAACAGCAGGATTCCGGAGATCCTGGTGCTTCACCGGGCACAACTCGACCCGGGCGAAATTCAGGACGTGCACGGGGTGCGAGTCACGCGTGTGCTGCGAACCATCATAGATCTGCTGCGTAGCGGGCATGTGGATCGAAGCCAACTGAAGCAGGCGGTCGACGAAGCCATACGTCGGGGCCTCATCGGCAGGGGGGAAATCGATCGCATGCCGCACGATAAGCTGCAGCGTTCGCTTCGCGAACTGGCCGAGCAACCCGCGTGACGGATCAACCGAAATCCTACAAGACAGCCGGCGCATTTCGTGCCGCGCTCGAAGCCCGCTTGCAGACTCGCGCGCGCGAGCAAGGCACGGACCTGCAGCGTCTCCGCCGGCAAGTGGCGTTCGACCGCTTTCTCGCACGAATGTTTTCGCAGGGACCAAAGGCCGCCTATCCGTGGGTGCTGAAGGGCGGCTATGCCATGGAGTTGCGAATGCATTCCGCGCGGACGACCAAAGACATCGACTTGACCCTACACGACGGCACGCGTCTCTCCAAGAACCCAAAAGAGCGGGCTGAACAGGTGCGTGCCATGCTGCAAGAAGCCGCGGCATCGCCCTTTGACGATTATTTCGAATTCTTGGTTGGAGAAGCGAGACAGGATCTGGATGGCGCTCCGGAAGGCGGCAATCGGTATCCCATCCAAGCACGAATGGATGGGCGAGACTTTGCGCGCTTTCACGTCGATGTCGGCGTCGGGGACGAAGTAATCGAACCCCTGGATCTCGTAACCGGCGAAGACTGGCTCAGCTTCGGCGGCGTGGCACCCCCGTCTTTCCCGATCATTTCAGCGGAACAGCAGTTTGCGGAAAAGCTTCATGCGTACACGCTGCCACGAGGGGAGCGAGTGAATACCAGAACCAAGGACCTTATCGACATGGTGCTTCTAATCCGCGGAGAAAAGCTCGACAGAGATAAGACTGCGGCCGCTGTCCGTGCCACGTTCCTGAAGCGCGCGACACACGATGTACCGAAGGAACTTGATCCACCACCGGCGGAATGGGAGCCAGTCTTCGATGCGTTGGCAAAGGAGTGTGATCTGCCGATGAAGCTTCGTGAAGGATTTGAAGTGGTCCGCGAATTCAAGAAGTCCATCGACATCTAAGATTACCTGACGGCGCGCGACAAGCCGAGTGTTCAGGAGCGTGGTTTGGACCCACCTGGTCACACCGGAACTGAGCTGTGACAATGGTTCGTCGATTGGTCCGACTCTTGCTCTGCCGTTAGCTCGCCTTTCGCTTATCCTCGATCCGTTTCCTTTCAACAACCTGGATCTTTCCCTTGCTCGGCGTAGCGTCAATGGGTTGCCCCTGATGCGACGGACTCTGCAAACCAAAGACTCGCCTCATCCATCCAATTGCACTCTTCCAGCACAAGGCGATATTCGAAAGTCGTTCGATCGCTTCAATGAAGTGCGTCTCGAAGTAAGTTCTCGAAGAGAACGTCTCAATAATGGGGCGAGAGAGCACAGACAATCGAGTTCGCTCGACGAACGTGTGAGTTTCTGCAAGAGACCTGCTTGTGCTTTGCTGTTCGTCGACATCAAAACGGAAACATCGAATGAAAACAATCACGATTGGCCCATGCCGCAGGCACGAGGATTAAAGTGCACGTAAGCCACACCAGGAAAAATTGGTCATGCATCGCAGACTCCTCCATCTGATTTGATGGCAGGAGAGATGGAAAAGGAGAGGAAGTGTCACCCTTTGCTTTTCATGTAGTTACAACTCTGGATTTCCTGTCAAGGCAGAGCTCTCGACTGTAGCGGGCGGTCCGGCCGGTGCCCGCCCCTCGGCTAGAACGACTGAGAAAATCGGGCTTCCAGAAATTCGCCCAGTTTTGCGGTCGCCTTGAATTGCGGGATCGGCTCCAGTTGTTTGAACGCCGAAGTGAACGCGTTTGAGAGGCTCCAAATTGTCCGTGATTTGAACTCTTCATACTTCGGCTCGAAGTAGAGGTCGTGCACGGTGCGAGCAAGATGCTTTGGCGCTTCCAATTTACCTTCGACAAACGCCTCGTAGATGACCACTTTCGCAGTGACATCCGTCACCTCACTTCTCTGCCAGGCTTCCACCTGCTTGCGCATGGGCTCGAAGTTTCGCTGCATGCGATCCACGCCGACTGCGATACAGTCGATCAGCGAGAAAGACTTCGAGTGCTTGGCGAGAACCGGGGTGAAGTCCCCTGCGAACGCCATGTTCGAGCACACGAACACGCGATATGCTGTCAGCGATGGCACGAGAACTCGTCGAAAGAAATGGCATCGGCGAAACAGCTGACGCTGTCTGGAAAGCGCTCAATCTAGAAAATCAAAAGTTGTTTCCAACCACTCTGGCCTGCAATGACGGTACCACCTCCCGAGAAGAACGCATTTGGGCCGAGACCGAGGATGATCCGGCCGGCTTGGTCGAGGGAGTCTTCGACACGGCACCCATTCTGGTCTTTGGACGGCGACCAGAATTGCCATCCGCTAGAAAGCGTCGCGCGAGACCGGCAGTCCCAGAACAGGCATCTTTGTTCGGAACCCCGTGAAAGCGTCCGGTCTTCTCCAGTCACCTACCGTAGAGAGCGTTTCGCGGGAAACCCATCTTGCGGACCACTTAATTCCCTACCGAGGCCACTTCACCGCTTCATCCCGGCCGCACCTTTCAACCAAGAACCTTATCTCGGTGACGAGAAATTCGAAACGCTCACATTTCGGGCCAGCTGGGACTAAGAGAGGAGACACTTCCATGATTGCGATATTTACGCTTGGGCAAATTGTAGCGACTCCGGGCGCACTTCGAGCATTTGAACGCGCGAACCAGTCTGCGGCGTTTTTCCTTACGCGCCATGCGGAAGGGGATTGGGGCGAACTCGATCCAGAGGATATCCGAGAGAACGAATACAGCGTGGCGCACGGTTTTCGGCTGCTGAGCAGCTACACGACGGCAGTAGGCGACAAGCTGGGGATCATCACCGAAGCCGACCGATCCGCAACCACCTTGCTCTTGCCGGACGAGTATTAATCGAAAAAGGCAGTTTGGCTGCAGTTTCGCTGCGGCCCCCTACACATTGATCCGTGTCGCGAGTTCGTCGAGTTCGAAGTCGTATCTCAAATCAGCAAAGGAGAAAACGTATGTCGGAAACTAGCACGTTAATTGGATACAACGGCCGCACGATAGGCCGCGAAGAACTGGCGCTTGTTCCCACTCCGCCAGCCACCGAAACCCACCGCCCAATCCCGCACCACGAGATTGTGCAAGCCCTGATCGAGACTCTGGGATTCCGCCACATCGGCGTGATCCATGACGAGTATGCGGTCTCGCCGGATGGCATGAAAGCCTTCGGCGTGCTCGATCTCGCCACCGAGATGGAAGGATGCCGCTTCTCCATCGGCCTACGCAATTCCCATGACAAGAGCATGCGTCTGGCGATGACCTGCGGCTACCCTGGCCATGCACGGCAGAATCAGTACTTCACTCGCTGGAAGCACCACGGTGCTCACATCACTGGCCAGCGCCGCAGTCAACTTGCCGATCGTTTGGAGGGCAACGAAGAACAGAGCGGTAATGAGGAGAGTCACGCTGGAGACTGCCACCGTCATTGGAGTGGGAATCCTTGCCGTCGCCATCGACCGCATCTTCCAGCTCTCCGAGTTGCTGGTGCGCCGCTAAAGACTGTGGGACGAAATATTGAATATTCTTTTGCTCCCGCTGAGTAATCTATGGTTTTCGCGTGGGCCCCTCGAGTGCAAGCACGATCTCATGCAAAGTCTGGAGGTTATCCACGCGATCGATAGATTGCACTTTCCGAGAATGGAGTATTTGCGTTAACGCTTCCGGCCCCACACTACCGAGCGCCGCATCCAATCGCCGGAAACCACGTTCAGCGGCTTGCATGTGAGCCAGAACTCTTTGTTGGATCGCTAACTCACGAATGTCTTTTGGCTCCCACACTCGTGCCACGGTCTTTAGCAGACCCCGATACATGCGTGTGCCAACCGAGCGTTGCATGAGTTCTATCTCGCGAACCACGTTGTCCCGGGGGTTGTTCGTTCCGCGGCCACTATTCAGGCCATTGCCGTTGTCTACAGCAAGCGTCGGTTCGAATGCCTCTGCATCGCCACGCCCGTCTGGCCGAAGGCCTGCGCGCCATCCCTCCGGCGTCGCCCAGCCAGGCAGCATCGGAACGGTTTTGGGCCGCCTGCGAACGTCCAGGTCCACCCATGTTCCAGTGAAGTAATACAAATACCGTCCGAGTCCAAAACAACTGCAGGCTCTTTTAAAAGATTGTGCTTCGGCTGCCGTAGCCGCGTTATCGTCATCGGCCCACTCTTCCCCGGTTGCGGAATGCGAACCTAGGCCGAAGATGGTCAGTTCACACGTGACCAGCACCTTCGCAACGATCTTCTGATCTTTACTCCGCTCAAAGTTCGCGCTGGTATGAACCGCATACCTGCGGGTCCAGCCCGCCGGAGTAACCAGCGTGTTCAGACGATCCGAATAAGCGCGCTGTGCAATTCGGTTTGCAGGCACTCCCAATCGACGCTACTGGACTTGGCCCTCAACTCGACGCAGAGCCTCTGCAGCGGCTCATCGAATTTCCCAATGGCCTTCTCTTCGTTGACGCCTTCGTAGCACTGCAATCGCTCAACACTTGTATTTGCGGCTTCGGCAACGGCGTAAGCGAGTTGAGTCTTGCCACTTCCCGCTGGCCCTTCCAATAACAGTGGTTTGTGAAGTTGTGCAGCGAGATAGACGGTAATAGTGGCGACTGGGTCGGCGAGATAGCCGGTGCTGCGTAGGCGTTTGCCGGTGTCTTCTGGGGATTGAAACATCGTACAACCTCGAACGAGAGTGTAGGCACCGTCGTTAGCGTCAGGAACTTAACCGCAAACGAATTTTCGGTCAAATCCCGAGAGCAACGGAGTGGAACCGACGGAATCGCATTGGCGCGTCTTTGACTGAATTTTCGTTGTGGGTTAGAACCAGCCTCAACAGGTACGTGGCCTTTGCACAATTTCATGCCGGAGCACAATCATGCCAGCCAATCAAGAAGACGGAAGGAGAAATGGGGATGGTCGGATGCGGATTAGGAACGATACCGTTACAGGTTCCACCGATATCCACTCCGAAGATAGGGTGTCCCAGACCTCGGTGGAAGGGGAACGGCCCCAAGCCGCGGACGAGAGAGCACAAAACCTAGGTTACGAATTTATCGACTGCGGCGAACTTGCGCGACGGTGGGATGTGCCGATCTCCTGGATCCGTGATCAAGTGCGAAAGCGCGCCGAGGATCCCTTGCCGCACGTGAGCTTAGGTAAATATGTGCGCTTCTTGTGGGGAAGCCCGGAACTCCAGGCGTGGGTCGAGCGGCGTATAGTGATGGGGAACAACAGGCGTGTGGGACGGGTTCACTAGAAGGAGGAGTATGAAAAGAACCCGGCACCACCAGTCAGGATACGTGTTCCTGAAAGGCTCGAATTGGTATCTCCGTTATCGCGAAGATGTGACAAAACAGGATGGCTCGATTGAGCATATCCAGAAATGCCGACAGCTCGCAAAGGCGGAAGGGAAGTATCGTTCCAGGCGCTCAGTCGAACAACTAGCCGAAGACATCCTTCGACCGCTGAACGACGGAACGTCTACCGCAGAAAGCGCAATGAGCTTGAATCAATTCGTCGAAGAGTTGTATCTCCCATACGTTGAAGAGCAAAAGCGCCGATCGACGTATTGTGGCTACAAGAATCTTTGGCTTCGCTACATAAAACAGGATGGTCAGTTGGCGTTGCGTGACTTTAGGACTCTCGATGGCCAGCAAATGTTATGGTCCATCGCCGCGCGTGAGGACTTGAGTCGCCCAACCCTAGGCCATATCAAGCACTTCTTGAGCGGCGTTTTTCGTTATGCGCGACGTCAGGGAGTCCTAAACAGCCCAAATCCAATGCACGATGTTGAAATCCCCAAAGGCCGTCCTGCGGGGGAAACCTATGCCTATTCGCTGGAAGAAGAAGCGCTGATGCTGACACTCCTTCCCGAGCCCGCTGCGACGGTCGTCGCTACGGCGGCTTTCACTGGGGCACGCAAAGGAGAACTCCGTGGATTCTTGTGGCAAAACTACGATGGCACCGAGATACGGGTTGAGAAATCTGTATGGCGTAGCCACGTTGAGGAGCCCAAGCGTCCGAAGAGCAAGGCATCGATTCCAATGGTGGCGCAACTCAAAACGCTACTGGATCGGCATAGAGCGGAGTGCGGCAACCCAACCCGAGGCTTCGTCTTCGCCAACGCCAAAGGGAACGCGATGAATCTGGAAGCGCTGGCTCGAGATGTCATTCGGCCTGCGATTAAAGAGTCGGGTCTCAAATGGCACGGACGGCATGCGTTCCGGCGTGGCCTGGCGACGAATCTTCATCGCCTTGGCATCTCGGACAAGGTGATTCAGCAAATCCTGCGTCATGCAAACGTCACCACGACCATGAATATCTACGTGAAGACGGTAAGCCGCGACGCAACCGCTGCCATGAAGACGCTCGAAAACATGTGTGCAACTACTGTGCAACCACTGCCTTTGGCCAGCACGCGGGTGATGTAGAAATGCACTGGGAACACAACTCGCAAGACTCTGCGCTGGATGGAGTTACGGGAATCTGGCGGAGAGGGAGGGATTCGAACCCTCGGTACAGGTGTTAGCCCGTACAACGGTTTAGCAAACCGCCGCATTCGGCCACTCTGCCACCTCTCCGGCGTGCGGAGGTACAGTTTATCACGTTTGGGATGAGTGCTCTTACCGCCTCAGTCCTATTGTTTTAGCTCCATAATTCTGTCACCCCCTAACAGCAACGTGAAAATGTCACTCCATGAGAGGAAGGACATACGCGTTGAGTCAGAAGGAATTGCAACGAGTGAGCGTGATTTCCAGCTTGGCGAAGGGAAACATGGCGTGCGCCAGAGCCGCCGCACTGCTCTCGCTCAGCGAACGGCAAGTCAAACGTCTTAAGAAACGCATGCGCGAGCACGGGGAGGCGGCTCTGGCGCACGCCAACCGCGGACGGCCCAGTCCCCGCCGCCTGCCCACCCGGGTTCGCCGAGACATCGTTCACCTGGCACGCACCACCTATGCCGGCTTCAACGATCACCACCTCTGCGAAAAACTTTGCGAGGTCGAGGGCTTCTCCTTGAGCCGCGAAACGCTGCGCCGTCTGCTGCGCCAAGCCGGTCTGGGATCGCCCCGCAAACGCCGTGCTCCCGCGCATCGCCAGCGCCGTCTGCGAAGCGCCCGCGAAGGCGAACTGGTGCAACTGGATGGCTCTCCCCACGACTGGCTGGAAGGCCGCGGCCCGCGCCTCACCGCGCTCGGCTTGCAAGATGACGCTACCGGTAAAATCTTGGCCGCGCAGTTTTTCCCC
Source organism: uncultured Acidobacteriaceae bacterium (assembly GCA_963818235.1). Taxonomy (GTDB): domain Bacteria; phylum Acidobacteriota; class Terriglobia; order Terriglobales; family Acidobacteriaceae; genus Sulfotelmatobacter. The sequence goes on along the minus strand of CAWFRI010000001.1, from coordinate 943,902 downwards.
TCCGAAACGGCCGCCGGTTATCTCGCCCTGCTCCGCCAGATGTTGCGTCGCCACGGCACGCCCCTGGCCTTTTACGGCGATCACAGCGGCATCTTCGTGCGCAACGACGACTCCTGGTCGGTCGAAGAAGAACTCGCCGGCAAACGTCAGCCCACCCAGTTCGGCCGCGCCCTCGAGCAACTCGGTATCACCTTCATCGCCGCTCGCAGTCCGCAAGCAAAAGGCCGCGTCGAACGCCTCTGGGGCGTGCTTCAGGATCGCTTGTGCAGCGAGCTTCGTCTGGCTCAGGCTTGCGATCTCGAATCCGCCAACGCCGTGCTGCGCGTGTTCCTCGCCGACTACAACCGCCGCTTCGCCCGCCGTCCGCGTGAAATGCAAACCGCATGGCGTCCGGCTCCGGAACATCTCGACCGTATCTGCTGCTTCGTTCATCCGCGCGTGGTCAGCAACGACAACATCGTGCAGTGGGACGGCCAGCGCTTCCAGATCCCGCAGCAAGGCCAACGCTTCAGCTTTGCCGGTGCCAAAGTCCACGTCTATCAAGCGCTCGATGGGCGCGTCTCGCTCTACTACGGCGACACCCGCCTGCAACACACCCTGGCTTCGCCAGGGTGACATTTTCATGTTGCCGTTAGGGTGACAAAATCACGTTGCTACAACACCCGCCTCAGTCCTATACATTTACCTGCCTTTAGCCTACTGAACCCATTCGACAGTTATGGTTTCCTTGCTTGCGCTCGGATGCTCCGTGGAGCAAGTGGAGAGCAAACTTGGCTTCTTCAGTACCGAGAACCTCTCCGATAGTCGCCTCATTGTTGTGATCGCTTTAAGCGTTGGCGGTTTAAGGTGTTACTGGCCCTCACACAATGCCGCACCGCCGCGTTGGGTGGGAATCGCGATCGTGCTCAGACTGCGGACATACTGCCATCTGTTAAAACTCGTGCAAGGCGATAGGATAAGATACGTTAACGCCCGAAAGAGGCGCGCTCCGTTTTTGGAGCATTCGTCAACTAGGCCCATTGATGCTCTGCCCGGCATGTAAAACCCCGGTACCTGAGTCGGCATATCAATGCCCGGCCTGCGGCACAACGACTCCCGTCGATGCAGATGCAACGCAGATGTTCGCCGAGGAAACTTTCGCCGATCCCGATACAGATCTTACGCAGGCGACTCCCGAGCCGCGAGGCTGGTCAAAGCCTTTTACCCCCTCCGATGTGATCGCGTACCGAAGTGTCTCGCTCGGGCCCGGATCGGTTCTTGGGGGGCCGCTACGAAATTTTGAAAAGGCTCGGCGAGGGCGGGATGGGCTCCGTGTTTCAAGCGCGCGACACTGAGGTGGATCGCATCGTAGCGCTAAAAGTGATTCGGCCCGAGCTGGCGGGGAGTGCGGAAATTCTGCAACGCTTCCGTCAGGAGCTAGTGCTGGCGCAGCAGATCACGCACCGCAACGCAGTCCGAATTTATGATCTCGCCGTCGCCGATGGCGTGCGTTACATCAGCATGGAGTACATCGACGGCCAGGAACTGCGCGATGTCCTCGACAAGCGTGGCAAGCTCCCGCCGAAAGAAGCAGCGGAGATCATGCTGCAGGTCTGTTATGGATTGGCAGCAGCTCATAGGCAGGGCATTGTCCATCGCGACCTTAAGCCGCAGAACATCATGATCGACAAGCAGGGCCGCGTGGCGGTGATGGATTTTGGCTTGGCCGGCTCCACGGAAACGGCGGCGCTTCTCGCGCAAGCGTTGCCATCCGCATCGGCGTCGCTATTCGGCGTCGATCATCCGCGATTCTTACGCGAGTCGGTGCACTGCTGGGCACACCGCGATACATGTCGCCGGAGCAGGCGCGAGCCGAAAAAATCGACCTTCGTTCGGACCTGTTTACGGTCGGGCTGATTCTGTATGAGCTCATACGTCGGCAAAATGCCGACCCGCAAAAAGGGATTGTCGGAGCTGCTGGGCGAGCGCGGCGCGAAACAAATGCCTTCGCCAATCGAAGCCGATCCTCAAGTGCCCCGCGCTTTGAACGACATTATTACTCGCTGCATTCAACTGAAGCCGGCGGATCGCTACGCATCGATTGATGCGCTGATCGTGGATCTGGAAACCTGGCTGGGGATCAGAAAGCCCCATGCCAGCAACTGGAAAATGCTTTCTGCTCTGGCGGCATTGATTGTGCTGCTGACCGGAGGGCTGGTTTACAGCCGGCTTCACCCCAAACCTTCCGCAGGGACGCATGCTCCGGTGAAGATTCTGATTTCAGATTTCACCAACCAGACCGGGAACCCGCTGCTCGATGGCACGCTTGAACCTGCGATGAGTACCGCGCTGGAAGGCGCGTCCTTCATTACTACATACAATCGCGGCAACGCACGCAAAACGCTTTCCAAGCTTTCCGGCTCCACGAAACTCGATGAGAATTCGGCGCGGCTTATCGCGCAACGCGAAGGCGTGGGAGTGGTGGTGTCCGGTTCGGTCCGCCAGGATGGCAGCAAGTATGCGGTTTCCGCACAGGCCATCGATCCCAGGACTAATAAGCTGATTGATAACGAGAGCGCGACTGCCTCTACTGCCGGAGGAAGTCAATAAGGCAGTCGCCCGCATTGCCGCCGGCTTCCGCAAGGTGCTGGGCGATGCGACGCCGAAATCGGCGCAGCTTGGCGGCGGCCGAGACATTTTCCTCGCAATCGCTCGAGGCTTCGCAACAATACGCGCAGGCGCAGGAATTGCAATGGCAAGGAAAATGGGATGGAGCGCTACAAGCTTACCAGCGCAGCACACAGTTGGACCCCGGGCTGGGCCGCGCCTACGCCGGCATGGCGGTAATCCTGGCCAATATGGGCCGGAAGCAGGATGCGGAGAAAGATTTTAAGCTGGCGCTCTCGAAGATCGACCGCATGACCGACCGCGAAAAATACCGCACGCGCGGCGCTTACTATTTGATGGAACGCGATTATGACAAGGCTATCGAACAGTTCAAAGCGTTGGAGAAGCAATTCCCGGCGGATTCGGCTGGCATCGGCAACCTGGCGCTCGCCGAGTTTTATGCTAGGAACATGACGGGCGCGGTTGAGGACGAGCGGCGCGTCGTCGCGATTTATCCTGACAACGTTCTGTACCTCAATAACTATGGTCTATTCGCGATGTATGCCGGCGACTTCGATATCGCGATTCGCGAGTCCGAGCGGTTGCTGGAACTCAATCCCGGATTTGAGAAGGCATACATTTGCCTGGGAATTTCTCAGCTCGCTCGGGGCAACGAAGCGGCTGCGGCCGATGCTTATAAAAAAGCTGCGCCGCTCAGTGCCTGGGGAGCTTCCGCAGCAGCTGTGGGACTTGCGGATATGGCGCTGTATCAGGGGCGTCCGGATGATGCGCTTGCGATCCTCGAACCGGCGTTGAAAGCCGATCTCGCTGCAAAGGATGCGTCGCGAGCCGCCGCGAAGTATGTGATGCAGGCCGAGGCATGGCTGATGAAAGGACAGAACTCGAAAGCGATTGCCGCCGCCGAGCGCGCTGTGAGCGGCAGCACGGACGAGAGCCTGCTCTATCCGGCGGCGATGGTTTTTCTAGAAACCGGCCAGATCGATAAAGCTATGGAACTCAGCCAGAAACTGAGTCAGCGCCTGGAGCCCGATCCCGGGGCTTACAGCAAGTTGATTGAGGCCGAGGTCCAGATGAAGAAAAAGGATTATCGCAGCGCGGTGCGAACCTTTCAGGATGCGCAGAAGATCGCCGATACCTGGCTGGGACGCCTCGGACTGGGACGTGCGTATTTGGAAGCGGGCGCATTTCCGGATGCCGACACCGAACTCGATGCCTGCGTGAAGCGGCGCGGAGAGGCGTCGTCAGTGTTTCTGGATGACGAACCGAGCTGGCGTTATTTTGCGCCAGTCGATTATTATCTCGGACGCGCGCGCGAAGGCTTGCAGAGTCCGGGTGCTGCGGAAGCCTACCAAAATTACCTCAAGGCTCGCGAGAAGAGCTTGAACGATCCTCTCGCTGCCGACGCGAAAAAACGCCTCCGCTCGCTGGAAGCAAGCGGAAGCCCAGTTCGCTAGACCCTCGTTCGCTGGACTCTTCTCTACTCCCCCGCTACCAGACGTCGACCACCGCGATATATTGCGGGATGGTCGGCTGCGAGTTCGCCCAATATGCCGAGGAGTACAGGAAGCCGTAATCCTCGCTGACATCGATCGCGATATAGTACCGGCCCGGCGTGTTGGGCACGTTGATGTTAAGGCTGGAGCTGCCGGAACCAGACGACCCACCGTTGTACGCGTAAGTTTGTGGGGCCGGATCCGAGTTCAATCCGACTTCAATCTGATTGACGCAACCTGGACAACCGGTGTTGTTGATTGCGTAATTGAATGCCACGGTGACCGGATTGGGGTTGGTGCCGCCGGCTTCGATCTCCAGCACGTTATTGGCAGCCAAAAACGCGTTCGGGTTGCCGGACGAGAGCGCCACGCTCGAGATCGTGGTAAAGGCCCAGAATGGCGGGTTGCCCAATACATCCACCGACTCGAACACGACTGGCGCCGGCGTGGTTGGAAACGCAGGAATTGGCGTGCAGCTTTGGGTTGTACCGTCGATTGCGATATCGAAGCGCCCCACCTGTGATGCGGCGGTAAGCGAATTCGGCACGTTCTGGAACGTGCCGCAGAGCTGCGGGGCGGTACCATTAAATCCGAACAGAGCATTGCCGCTGAAACCGGAATCCGAAGCATAAGTTCCGGGGAGGAAGGTGAAGGCCTGACCGGTTGCAACGACCCCCTGTTGGACGTCGCTTGGCGGCACATCAGAACCGATTCCTTCAGAGTTGACGTTGACTATGCCGTTATCCTGCGTGTCCTGACCTACTACCTGTAAGGGCAGGTTAAAGGTGGAAGTCCCGGCGGTGAGCTGGAGCTGGTAGGAACCGCTGGAGATTGGTCCGCTCAAACATCCTGTCAAGATGTTGCCGCCAGCGGGAAGGGTGTACGAGTAAGGGACAAAGGTCTGCACTCCAGCCGATTGCGTGAGCGTTATGCTGGTCGAAGAATTAACAGAGGCGACGAGATACGTGACGCCGTTGATTGTGATGGAGGTAGGAGTGGGCGACAGAAAGAACTGGTCGTTTTGCCCACCTTGGTCGCTGGTCCAGGTAACCGCCGTGCCATTGGTATTGACGTAGCCGGCAACGGTGACCGTGACTGCGGGGAGGAACGTTATCTGCCCGCTCAACGCGCCCGGGGCGGTCACGCTCCACGGTCCAGTGATGCCGCTACTCAGGTAATACATTGGCGTAGTTGGATAAGGCATGTAGCAGTTGGCGGCACCGGCATACGCTGTTGCCAAACCAACCGTGATGGACACAGTCCCGTTTGCCGTCAGCGAGTTCGCATCCGTCACAGTAACCGGGATCGACCACATGCCCGCCTGAGCGGGAGTTCCCGAGATGCTGCCCGACGGACTAAGAGTCAAACCACCGGGCATAACTCCACCGGATGCAACCGTCCAGCTATAAGGCTGAGTTCCGGAAGTTGCCGACAGAGTCACCGGCGTGTAAGGCGCGTTGTACTGGCCGTTGGGTAACGATGTTGTGCCGATCACAGGACCGGCGGCAATCACCGCAATGGAGTAGGTTTGCGATGCGGTTGCGCCGAGCGAGTCGCTCACACTTACGATGAATGAGAACGCGCCTGCGGCGGTTGGCGCGCCGGTGATGGTTCCTAACGACACGTTGAGAGACAGGCCGGGTGGCAACGATGAGCCCGGTGCTGCAACCCACGTCCAATTGGTGTATGGTGGCACACCGTTACTCGCCACCAATTGCTGTTGCGGATAAGCGGCATTCTGATTCCCCGCTGGCAAGGAAGCCGCATTCAACGCAAGCGGCGCGTTTACCGTCAGAGTGAGCAGCTTGGAGGCGGTGACACCGAGGGCATCCCTGACCACCGCGTTGAACGGGAATGAACCTGGCGAGCTCGGAACCCCGGTGAAAGCCCCCGCAGAATTGAGGACAAGGCCGTCGACATTTTGCGTGACGAAGGAAAGCGTTCCTGTTCCTCCAGTGGCGGCGAGAGTTGGGGAATAGGCGCGCCCCTGCTCGCCAATCGGCAGCGATGTGGTAGTAATCGCCGGCGCCGGATTCACGACAATCGTCAACGGCTGTTGGGCGATATCGCCAACTGCATCTTTGGCCTGGACGGTGAAAGACGATGTGGCGGGAGTGCCGGTGGGCGTGCCGGCGATCACGCCGCTAGTTAGAGAAATGCCAACCGGGAGCGCGCCGCTGACGATCGTCCAGGTATAGGCGCCTGATCCGCCAGTGGCCTGCAATGTCTGCGCCGGATACGCTCCGGTGAGCGTGGCTTGCGGCAAGGTCTTGGTCAGAATGGTCAGCGTGGCCGGAGGACTGGTGGTTCCGGTATTCGCGCCTTGTGATACTACCGCCGGTGTGACTGCCGTGATTGGGTTGTAATCGAGCAAAGCCTGGGCAGGATTATTGGTCGTAGGATCATAGACGCGCACAGTGACGTATTGCGTCTCACCCGGCATGAGCGCCAGTCCCGGTAGCGTGGGGTTGTTGGCTGCCGGTTGGAAAAGTTGCGACAACGTTGTGAACGATGGGCTGATGATATTCGCCACCGGAACCAGGTGCGATTGAGTAATCAAAGTGCAACCTGAGGCGGGCGTGACCAGAGGCGTCGCGTAGGTACCGTAAACGATCAACTGAAGAGCGATGCCGGAGGGCGGACTCTGACCAACTAAATTCACGGAGTATGCACTGGATGTATTTCCTGTGTTTGTAATCGCCCAGGTTCCGTCCGTGATAGTGCCGTCCGTAAGATCTGAGTTGGCGATGTTCGGGTTGGCGATATTTGGATTGGCGATGTTCGGATTGGCGATGTTCGGGTTCGCAATGTTGGGATTCGCAATATTCGGATTGGCGATATTTGGGTTGGCAATATTTGGATTCGCGATATTTGGATTTGCGATGTTGGGGTTGGCGATATTCGGGTTCGCGATGTTCGGAGTTGCGATCGTGGGGGTGTAGTTCTCCGTGCTTGCGATGTTCTTGTCCTGATTAGCGGGATTGTAAGGGTCGCCATTAATCGTCAAGGATGCGGTCTCTCCACCTGGAATGACAGTGCCGCCCAAGGCGGTCAACTGCGCGGCGTTCACCGTCACCGTCGCATTCGCAACCGTGGACGTGATGAAGACGGCTCGAGAAGTGCTCGACAGCGCCGGAACCGCAACTTGAATTTGAGTCAACGGAAACGGTTGGCCGGCAACCGCGAACTGAAGAAACGACGCCGCGCCCCCGGTTGGCTGGGCTGCGGCGGTGAGTTCATAGTACTGGGTTTGCGAAGTCGTGTTAGCGACAACAATTGCGAACTGGCGCTGGATCAACTGGCCGTTCGAGCCGGTTCCCAATTGCTTTGAATTCCCGGGCGAACTGAGCACCAGACCGGGCGCAAGCTGAGCGGTATAGATATTCTGATTCCGGTCGCCGGTGTCGGGAGTCGATGTGCTGCAAACCGGCCGAGTCTGCGTCGGATCGAAGATGCTGGTGGTTCCCGGATAGGTGGGTGGAGTGTAGTTCGCCCAATCTCCGTCCGCAGGCGGAACTACGTCGCGATTGTCGGCCCATACCACGTGGGTGAAATCGGGATCGGTCGGCAGATTATTGAAGCGCCAAGTGCCATTCTCAAGCGGAATGAACGTCGGCCCCGCCACATCGATGTAATCCCCAAAAAATGGCAGCGTTCCACTCTCGAACATGGGCAGATTGGGCGGATCCACTTGCAGTTGCTGGATCGGCGAACTGGAAGTGATTGGCGGAACTGAGCCATACGAGTAATCGGATACCTGTACGGAGGGAAAGAACGATGGTGGATTGCCGGGCAGCGCCTGCGCCGCGCGAACGTCGAGAGTTTGCCTGCGCGCGTCCGTCGGGAAAGGAGCGACAGGGTCCTGGATGTAGCTTCCGAATGACGGGAAATTTGGCGCTCCGCCGTCATTTTCTTCCTGCTCGGAAAATTGCCCGGCGACTCCAAGCGCGGTATAGATTGCGACCTCATCGTCGTAGCGGAGATCGTACCAGGCGACTGTCAGCTTGCCGGCAGTAAACGCCATTCCCGGCATGATCTGATGTCCCCGTCCCAGGTAGGAATCTACCGCCAGTTGGGCGCTCCACGCCAGCGGAATATTGTTCGGATTCGAGGTCGGTACTCCCGTCTGCACCACAATGCGTGCGTCGCCTCCATTGGCCGCGAGAGTGCCGGCATTACCCACATCGCGCTGCGCCCACGCGACATAAACGTGGCTGTTGTCGTCCACGGAAATTGCCGGATAATCATTTGTCCTGAAAGAAGAAGGAGTGTCGCCTTGATCGAACGCGTTAATATCCGCGACAAGGGCTGGCTTGGTAAAGGTGGCTCCGCCATTGAAGGAAGCCGCGTACATGATGGCGTCGGCTTGCGTCGGATTGGTCGAAGCAAATACGCGCCACGCGACGTAAAGCGCGCCAGTATTGGGATCGATGGCGAGCGATGCTCCCTGATTGGTCTTGGCGGTACCGCTGATTTGCACCGGGCGAGTCCAGGTGAGGCCGCAGTCAATCGACTCGGAAAACATGATGGACGCAACATCGTTCGTCTCAGCGCCGGTAAATTGGGTCCAGGCTGCATACACCGTTCCAGCCCGGAAGATCTGGGTGTTTTGCAACGGCAGGGCCGGGACGATGCACCATCCGGACCATGACCGTGGAATATCGACGGCAATCGAAGGCTTGTCTTCGAATAAATTCGATGTCCCGGTATCGACCACTGTGGTCCAGAGATACCGAATGGAATTGCTGCCTTCCATATTATTGTCATCTGTGTACGTGGCTACGAAAACTTTATTCGATCCGCCCGCCTGACGATTGAATGCCAAACCGTTGTAATAGAACATGCCGTTCGTGCCCGCTCGCACCGTTGGGTCGGCTCCAGCGCCAAGGCCATGGATTGGGGAAAGCAGACCTTGCCACGACGTATCCTGGGGATATCCAGGGACCAGAACGCTGGTCCAGGTCTGACCTCCATCGAGCGAGGTGAACCATCCCAGCCAGGCGTCGCCGGTCGGTTCGCTCTCACCTGAAACAAAGGGAATATCCACGGAGCGGTAATCGTTATCGCCGGCAACAATGTGCAGAGGATTGCGCGACGAGATCGCCATCGAAGGCTCGTTCTGGCGTTGCAGGAAGGGGTCGCCGCCTGGCCACTGGGTTCCCGTCACCATATTGACGTTGGTGCCGACTTGCTGCGCGTGGAGTGAGCCGATAGCCAACAGAGACACTGCCAACAGAGACAACCCGAATCGACCACCGCAACGTAATGGCGCCACCAATCGCGTGATTTCTAAACTCATGGTTCCCCTTTTTTGAACTCCTGGCCGCGTGTCGTCATACCGCCTCCACCTCTTGGGTCTTAGCAGCTAACGTTATCGCGAAGTACTAAAGGACAAAATCGCAACTGCCAAACCACGCGGCAGCCAACTCTTTATCAACGTTCAAATCGCATGCACAACTTCATGACCCGAGACTGCGCGGGAATGTTCTGATTTCGATCTCCAGCCTCTGCTGAGATGAAGGGGAGGGCCGGAATCCTGAAAAAGGATTCGATAACCCTGATCGGCCCGCGGTATGGACCTCGCCGCAACGCCTGGCAAGGCTTAACCGGGTCCAAGGAGTTTGCTACCTAAGCGCGCGCCTGTCAAGGGAAAACGTCGTAGATGTCATACCACAATAGAAATGCCCCGTCTTGCGCATAATAGAAATGCCCTGAGTTTAAGGTTTCACCACTCCCAGGAAAATGCGGGTGCTTTCATTTGCTGTCAACCCACATTTGCCCTAGTGAAGTTGGCGTTGCCCAATTGTAAGTAATTGAAATGACTGAAGCGGAAGAGCGCACGCGGTGGTTTAGCAAACGGCACATTCGGCCACTCTGCTATTCTCTGGCGTGCAAAGGTTCACTTTATCACGTTAAAATAGACCGGTTCGAAATTGACTTAACGTCCGCCCCGGCCGTATACCACGGTTCGACCACGCCGCTCGCAAGAATAAAATCTATGCGATTCATAGACCGCGACGAAGTCGCCCGCCGCCTTACCTACGATGTCTGTATTCCAATCGTGCGACAGGCGATGATCGCGCTCTCCAACGGCGAAACCCGGCAGCTTCTGCGCTCCATCCTTCCTCTCTCGGAGGGCCGACTTTTCGGCGTTATGCCCGGCGCAATGGGCGCGCATGCACCTTTCGGTGCGAAGCTGATCAGCGTCTTTCACCAGAACTTCTCGCGCGGAATCCAGTCCCACCAGGGCCTCGTCGTCCTGTTTGATCCCGATACCGGCGCGCCCGTTTGTGTGCTCCATGCCGGCGAGATCACCGCCATCCGCACCGCTGCGGCCAGCGCTGTCGCCACCGACGCCCTGGCCCGACCGGACGCCCGCCACCTCGCTCTGCTCGGTTATGGCGAACAAGCGGGAACGCACGCACGCGCCATCGCCAAAGTTCGCAACCTCGAATCCATCGTCGTCTGGGGGCGATCACTCGAACGCGCCCGCGCTTTCGCCCAGCGTATGCAGTCGGAGTTCGCTCTGCCTGTCGCCGCCGTCGAAAATGCCCACAGTGCTGTCGCTGGCGCTGACATCGTCTGCACCGTTACCGCCGCCGCCGAACCCATCTTGCACGGCGATTGGGTCCTCCCAGGCACGCACCTGAATTTAGTCGGCTCCGGCTACGCGGGCCCTACCGAGGTGGACAACGACCTCGTCATCCGCTCCCGCTTCATCGCCGATAGTCGCGAGAGTGTTCTACAGCAGGGCGCGGAATTTCTTCGAGCCAAAGCCGCCGGCTTAATCGGCGATGAACACATCGTCGCCGAAATTGGCCAGGTCTTATCCGGCCAAGTCGAAGGGCGCCGTTCGGCGCACGAAATTACCGTCTATAAATCACTTGGCCACATCGTGCAGGATCTAGCCAGCGCATGGGCCATTTACTCCCAACCCGAGAGACGGCCTTAATGCGAAGGCTCGCATTCTTGCGACCAAGGTAGGGATTTTGGCTTCGCGCTCGCGTGCGGATACTGCGCCGAAAGAAGTTGCCCTACTCGTAGCGCAAGCTCTCTACCGGATCGAGTTGCGCCGCGCGCGCCGCTGGCACCGTGCCGAAGATCACGCCAACTACTGATGACACAATAATCGCGATGATCGCGGACAGTCCGGAGATGGGAACGCGATATTCGGTGAGAAAGCGCACCGAATATGGGATGGCGATAGCCGATCACGATCCCGGCGAACCCTCCGATGAGGGAGATGAGGATAGCCTCGGCTAAGAAACTGAAAACGGATTTCGCGGTTAGTCGCGCCCACTGCCTTGCGGATGCCGATTTCGCGAATGCGCGAGGTCACCGTCGCCAGCATGATGTTCATGATGCCAATGCCGCTGACCAGCAGATGTCACCATGGAAATCAGCAGCAGCACCCAGGTCAGGCCAGTGGCGATGCGGTCCGCCATGGAAAGCAGCGCCGTGAGATTGGCCACGTCGTAAACCGATTCTGAGCGGTGCCGCGACTGCAGGACGCGCTTGATCTGCGCCGTCGCCGCAGATCACCATCGAGGGATCTTCCATGGAGAAATACAAGAGCTTAACGCTCGGAACTTCCATGAAATACCGGCTGACGGAGTAAGGAATCAGCATCGTGTTATCCACGATCTCCGATTGCCCGAAGGTTTCCACGCGCTCTTTGAAGGTTCCGATGATGGTGAAGGGCAGTCCGGTGAGCTTGATGACCTTCCCAACGGCAGCTTGCGACGAGCCGTAAACTTCAATCGCCATTTTTTCCGTGATCACGCCAACTTTGTTGTGAGCCTGGGAATCCTCCTGATCGAAAAATCGTCCCGACGGAATAACCAGATTGCGCACCCGCACATATTCGGGACTCACGCCGAGAATCGTGACGTCCTTCTCTTTGCCGTTGCCCACTGGAACGCGATCAGAAAGCTGCGTAACAGGCGAAGAGGCGACGATGCCCGGAACAACTTCCTGCACGGCATGAAGATCGTCGATGGTGAGCGGGTCAGGATTGGAGTTGCTGATGTGGGGCGCCCCGCCCAGGTATTCCGCCCAGATTTCGTTGGTGCCGATGGCCTGAATCTGGTTGAGGACAAACTGCCGTCCGGTCATGCCGATGGTCACCACAAGGATCAGCGACGCCGTGCCAATCACCATTCCAAGCGCGGTCAGAATGAAGCGCACTTTGTTGCTGCAAAAAGTGTCGTAAGCGAAGGCGATGATCTCGCCGAAGGCCATTTTGGGCCGAGGCGTTCGGGCATGAGTGCAGCAGCCATCTCATTTAGATGCTACGTAGTTGAAGAAAATGCCGCAAGCGCAGTAATGAAGTGATAAACGAGCTTTCGAGTAAAGAATTGTAAGAAAAACAGACTGTTGCTGTTCTGTTATGGCAAAGTATAGTCAGTCCGCAGCATCTATTGGAGCGAATGGCACTCCACTGACGCAGCTCCGAACTTAATACGCACTAACCGAAAACTCGAACCGCAAGAATTCGCTGTTCTGGATGGTATCGTCGCGCTGGCGTTGCGGCTGGTGGTGATGTCGCTTCTTGTATCCGGAGACGGACCGATCCCTATCGCGACCACTGGCGGCTTGGCGGAGAAGCCGGCCGGATCGCGCGTTCGATCGCGCAGGGCGAAGGCTTCAGCAATCCGTTATTTGGCAAGACCGGGCCAACGGCGTGGCTGGCGCCGGTTTTTCCTTATCTGCTGGCGGGGATTTTCAAAATATTCGGGGTCTATAGCAATGCTTCGGCAATTGCGGCGCTGGCCCTGGATTGTTTATTTCTCGGCGCTGACCTGCATTCCGATTTACTTCATCGCAAAAAACATTTTGGAGAGAACGACGGCTGCGTGGGCAGGGTGGGCCTGGGCATTTTTTCCTTACGCAATTTTTTTCTCCGCAGATTTTATCTGGGCTACGACACTGACCACGTTGTTGATGACGTTTGGTCTTTCTGCTGGCGCTGCATCTGGAGAGCTCATCTTCCGTGTGGCAGTGGGTGGGTTTTGGCGCGCTCAGCGGATTCGGAGGATTGACCGATCCGGTGGTGATGTCGGTGGCGCCGGTTCTGGGAGCCTGGGCCTGGTATCGTCTGTATAAGAGCGGGCGCCGGTGGCTGGCTCCGGGACTGGGTGCGGTGTTGGCGGTCACACTCATGGTCGCGCCGTGGTTCATTCGAAACTACGAAACCTTTCACAAGGTGATTCCCTTCCGCAGCTGTCTCGGGCTGGAAGTTTACTTCGGCAACAATCAGGATTCCTGGCACTGGGGACCTCCGGGCTATCATCCTTCGGATAACGAAAACGAGTGGCGGGAGTATCAGCAACTGGGCGAGATTGCCTACACGCAAAAAAAATTTCACGAAGGGCTGGCATTTCATCAATTCGCATCGGCTGTTATATGCTTCAGCAGACGCTGCGGCGTGTGGTTTATTTGTGGACGGGCTTCTGGAGTTTCAGCCCGCGTTATCTGCAGGAAGAGCCGGCCGATCCGTTCAATATGGTATTCTGCACGGGGCTCACGATCTTAACGTTGATGGGACTTCGGCAGGCCTGGCTGCACCGACCCAACGGTGGCCATGCCTTACCTGCTGGTTTTTCATATTCTTTCCGATCATTTATTATCTGACGCATCCGGAAGATTATTACCGCCGGCCGATTGATCCGCAGTATGTGGTGCTGGCGGCGTATGCCGTCGCTTCCTGGGTTGCGGAACGGAAGCGCAGGTTAGCGGCAGTTCGCACCGCAGGTTGCGATTGCAGCCGATCGAGTGAGTGAAATTCTTTCTAACAAGCACAAGGCGCTGGATTTTCTATGGCTGCTGCTCGCTGACCGCCGGCGCTCTGCTGGTGCAGGGATACCATCCTTTCGCGGAAGATGCGGAAATTTATCTGCCGGGTGTGGAGAGAATTCTGCATCCTGAATTGTTTCCGGTCGGACGTGAATTTTTTCTCGTCGCACGCCAGCTGACTTTGTTTCCCAATCTCATCGCGTTTTCTCTGCGTAGTAACTCACTTGCCGATGGAAGCCGGCTTGTTGCTCTGGCACGTGGCATCGATTTTTCTGCTGCTGCTGGCATGTTGGGAGTTGTCGCGGCTGTTCTTTTCGAGTGCGAGAGCACAGTGGTGCGGAGTGTGTCTGGTAGCCGCGCTGCTGTCGATTCCGGTCGCGGGGACCGCGCTGTACATCATGGACCAGTATCTGAATCCGCGGAATCTGGCGGCATTCGCGGGAGTCTTCATGCTGGCGCGAACACTGGAGAAGAAGTATGTGCGGGCGTTTGTTGTGGGTGGTATTTGCTGCCTGCATGCATCCGTTGATGTGGGTGTTTCCCTTTTCGTTCTGCCTGTTGTTTGTCGTGATGGAGAAATTGGAGCAGCCGTTGGAAGCGGTTGAACCCGGCGGGCTCGGCGCGCTTGTTGTGGTTGCGAGTTCCCTTGGCGCCGGCGGCGTCTCGCGGCTTATCACGAAGCGGCGAAACGGCATGCTTATCACTACATTCAGAACTGGGCATGGTATGAGTTGCTGGGGATTGTTGCGCCGCTGATTTTGTTCTGGTGGTTCGGGTGCGTGGCGCGCAGCCGACAATGGCGCATGGTTGAACGCGTGAGCCGGACCTTTATCATTTATGGCTTGATCTATCTCGTCGGGGCGGTTGTGTTCGACCTTCCGTGCGCGGTTGGAAGCTCTGGCGCGAATGCAGCCGCTGCGCAGCCTGCATTTTCTTTACATCGTCATGTTCGTGATGATCGGCGGATTTCTTGGCGAGTATGTGCTGCGGGATCGTGTCTGGCGATGGCTTGTGTTTTCCTGCCTTTGTGTGTCGGGCATGTTCCTCGCGCAGCGGGCGCTTTTCCCGGCGAGCGCGCACGTGGAGTGGCCGGGCATGCGCGCCAAGAAATCCGTGGGCGCAGGCCTTTATTTGGATTCGGCAAAATACGCCGGTGGACGCGGTATTTGCTCTCGATCCCTATTACATGGATATTGCCGGAGAGGATGAAATTGGATTTCGCTGCCTTGCCGAGAGAAGCCGGCTGGCCGACGGAGTGAAAGACAACGGCGTGGTCAGCATGTTTCCTCCGCTGGCGGAAGAATGGTGGGCGCAGGTGCAAGACCAGATGCCGTGGAAAAACTTTCGCTCGTCAGATTTTGCGCGGCTGAAAAATAAATATGGAGTCGGATGGGTCGTGGTGCAAACGGCGCGGGGCGTGGGACTAGATTGCGTTTATCAGAACGATGCAGTGCGCGCTGTGCCGTATCCCTTAAAATATGAAAGCTAAGAACCGGTAGCGCATCTTTACGCTGAGATGAACGTGCCTTACCGCACAATCGATCGGCTACAATATGTACGATCAGGAGAACTTTTCCCTAATGTCAACCGCGCCAGCAGTTCGGGACCTTGTTCAAGAAACCGACCGCGCTGTTTCCCTACGAGAAATGGGAATCGCGGCTGCCCGCCTTAGCCAAGCAATATCGCGAGAATAGACCTTGCCCACACATTCTGCTGGAGGATTTTCTCGCACCTGAGACGGCGATGGCGATGGCGAAGGAGTTTCCCGGCTCCCACCAGCGACGCGTGGACGCAATATAAACATGCCAACGAAAACAAGCTGGGTTTGGCGAAGCGCGAATTTTATCCAGCGGCCATCGGCGCGGTTGTGGATGAATTGAATTCTCCCGAGTTTGTGGCATGGATTTCCGAACTGACCGGAATTCCGAACCTGATGGCGGATCCGATGCTCGAAGGCGGAGGGTTGCATCAATCCGGGACGGGCGGGTATTTGAATGTGCATACCGACTTTTCCATGCACCACTTCCATACCAACTGGCGGCGGCGGGTGAACCTGATTCTCTATCTGAACCCGGAATGGCAGGAGCAGTGGGGCGGGGCGCTGGAACTGTGGGAACAAAAGATGGCTCGATGTGCGGCGAAGTATCCGCCGCTGTTGAACCATGCTCTAATTTTTACGACGGACGAGCGCTCACTGCACGGATTCCCCGATCCGCTGACGTGTCCGGTGGGCGAATCGCGCAAGAGTCTGGCACTGTACTACTACACGGTTGAAAACGATAAAAAAGCTACGGGACACTCTACCGATTATTTTGCGCGGCCGCAGGATGGCTGGGGAAAATCGGCGATGATCTGGCTCGACAAGAAGGCCGTGGATCTGTACTCGCGGGCCAAAGCGCGGTTTGGATTTTCCGACGAGTTCGCCAGCAAGGTGTTGGGATTTTTATCGCGGAAAAAATAAACTCGACAAACATTTCTGCTACGCGGGACGCGCGGTTCTGCGGGCGTAGTACGTGGGATAGTCAGCTTCCAGTTTGCGGCCCTGATCGCTGAAGCGCGGCAAGTGAATCAATCCCATTTTCTGCATGGCGAATTGCAGAGTAGTCGCCAGCACGCCGAAACCATACTTTACGCTGCGGCGGAAGTTGATGGATGAGGCTTCCTCGAAATATTTCGTTGGGCAGGAAACTTCTCCGATGCGGAAGCCGAAGTGGACACACTGGGCGAGCATTTGGTTGTCGAAGACGAAGTCGTCGGAGTTTTCAAGCAGCGGCAATTGGGTAAGCACTTGACGGCTGAAGGCGCGGTATCCAGTGTGGTATTCGGAGAGCTTCACGCGCAGGAAGAGATTCTCGAAGGCCGTTAACGCCCGGTTGGAAATGTACTTATAAGTCGGCATGCCCCCGAGCAGCGCTCCCCCACCGATGATGCGCGATGCCAGAACTACATCGTAAACGCCGTGGGCGACCATGCTGGCCATGGCCGTAACGAGCTGCGGCGTGTACTGGTAATCGGGATGAACCATGATGACCACGTCAGCACCCGCTGCTAGCGCTTCGCGGTAGCAGGTCTGCTGATTGCGTCCGTAGCCGTAGTTGCGGTCATGCTGAAACACTTGCAGGCCGAGGCGGCGCGCCAGATCCACGGTGCCGTCGGAGCTGTGATCATCGACAAGAATGCGGATATCCACGAGATCCGGCAGTTCGCCTACCGTGACCTCGAGAGTTTTCTCCGCGTTATAGGCGGGCATGACGACCGCGATGCGTTTGCCGTTGATCATGCGGGTTAAGGTTTATGATAGCTCAACTTGTAAGCGCGTAGCGAGCCAAAGACAGTTCTGAGAGCGGCTGCCGTCACGGGCAGCGCGCTTGCTCCGCTCCACCGCTCTGTGAAAAACTAAAATCTCCAGATTCGGCATCAGCCGAAATCGATCGGAATCCATGTCAGCAAAGAAAACACTTTTCGAAAAGATTTGGGATGCGCACCTCGTAGCGCAGCCAAGTGGGCGGTCGCCCATTCTTTATATCGATTTGCATCTGGTGCATGAGGTGACGTCGCCGCAGGCTTTTGACGGGTTGCGCGCGGCGGGAAGAAAAGTCCGTCAGCCGTCGCGGACCGCAGCCACAGTCGATCACAATATTCCAACCGAGCCGCGCGGCACTCCGATTACCGATCTGATTGCGGCCAAGCAGATTGCGGCACTGCAAGCCAATTGCAAAGAGTTTGGTGTGCGTTTGTTCGATATGGATTCGGCGGAGCAAGGGATTGTGCATGTGATCGGTCCGGAGCTGGGGCTGACTCAGCCGGGAATGACGATTGTTTGCGGCGACAGCCATACCAGCACGCACGGCGCATTCGGAGCGCTCGCCTTCGGTATCGGAACCTCTGAGGTGGAGCACGTTCTGGCGACGCAATGCCTGGCGCAGCAGAAGCCGAAGACGATGAAGATCAATGTGCGCGGGCGGCTTTCCGATGGTGTGACCGCGAAGGATTTGGCGCTCGGGATCATTGGACAGATTGGCACCGACGGCGCAAGCGGGCATGTGATCGAATACTCCGGCGAAGCCGTGCGCGGGCTTTCCATGGAAGCGCCGCATGACGCTGTGCAACATGAGCATTGAGGCGGGTGCGCGCGCGGGCATGGTGGCGCCCGACGAAACTACGTTTGCGTATGTGAAAGGAAAGCGGTTCGCCCCGCAGAATGGCGATTGGGACAGGTCGGTCGAATACTGGCGCAGCTTGCCCAGCGATGAAGGGGCGGCGTTCGATCATGGTGGTGGAGATCGATGCGGCGCAGCTTTCTCCGTTCGTGACCTGGGGGACGAATCCTGGGATGGTTGCTCCCGTCACCGGACGAGTGCCGGAGGCCGGCAGTTTGAAGGAATCCGACCGAAGAGCAACTGAGCTGGCTTTGCAATATATGGGCTTGGAGCAGGGAAAGCGGATCGAAGACATCGGCATCGACCGCGTATTCATCGGGTCGTGCACAAATTCGCGGCTGGAGGATTTGCGGTCGGCGGCGCGCGTGGCTCGCGGCCATCATGTAAATGCAAATGTGAGAGCGATGGTGGTGCCGGGATCGCAGGCGGTGAAGCGCGCGGCGGAGCAGGAAGGCTTGCATCAGATTTTTCTGGATGCGGGATTCGAATGGCGCGAATCGGGATGCTCGATGTGCCTGGGAATGAATCCGGATATTTTGCAGCCGGGCGAGCGCTGCGCCTCCACCAGCAACCGGAATTTTGAAGGTCGGCAGGGACGCGGCGGGAGAACGCATCTGGTGAGTCCGATGATGGCGGCGCAGCGGCGATTGAGGGGCATTTCACCGATATTCGGAAGTTTCAATAAACGATATTCAACGAAGCTGACAAAGATGAGCCAGGGAAATATCAATGAAACCATTTGGCATACATCGCGGCCGCGTAGTACCTCTGGATCGGGTGAACGTGGATACCGATCAGATCATTCCCAAACAATTCCTAAAGCGAATTGAGCGCACCGGATTCGGGCAGTTTTTATTTTACGACTGGCGATTTTCTGCCGAAGGAAAGAAGAACGCGGAATTTGTTCTAGATGAACCGCGTTACGCGGGCGCCAGCATTTTGGTGGCGGGAAAAAATTTTGGCTGCGGGTCGTCGCGGGAGCACGCGGTATGGGCGCTGGCGGATTTCGGCATTTCGCGCTGTAATTTCTTCGTCGTTCGCTGACATTTTCGCGAACAACAGCACGAAGAATGGTTTCCTGACAGTCCTGCTTCAGGAAAACGAGGTCGCTGAAGTGATGCGGCGGTCGTGCGACATCAAAGACTACCAGCTGACCGTGGACCTGGAGCATTGCGAAGTGCGCGACGATCAAGGGTTTCCAGGCAAAATTTCCCGTCGACGAATTCGTACGCCATTGCCTGCTGAATGGACTGGATGATATCGGCCTCACCTTGCAACACGAGGCGGAAATTTCCACCTACGAGCGGAGTCCACACGGCGCCCTCCGCATGGCAAATGCTGCGACAGTAAAAGATGAGTCAAAGCTAGTAAAGATTTGTAAAACATTCGCCCTGGACTTGACCTGCTGCAACCCCACGGTTGATGCTTGATTGGTGCGCTTCTGGCAGTAAAGCTGCGTTCCGGTTCCTACCTGAACTTCGGCAGCGGGAGAACGTGGGCAAAGAAAGTTTCGCCAACTCAGTCCCGGCCAAGAGGTTCCGCAACCGAATGAAAATGCATACGTCTAATGAATGACAGTACCATCGCCGGTCTCGTGAAAATGTCTCGTGAAATGCCTGGTGAAATGTCGAACCCAACGAAAATTGTGAATCCAACTAAGTACAGTCTTGAGCAAGCAACGCCTGCGCGAAGCCGGCTGCGGCTGATTATGGCCCTCGTGCTGGCGGCGTGCGCAGCTTTCTCCGGTTGCAGCAACAGTAGTGCCGATCCTCGGCAGGGGAAGGCTCAAGCTGCATCTTCACATGCAGCTTCGGTTTCTGTCGCCAAGGTGGAGAAGCAGGATGTGCCGGTCTATCTCGTCGGGCTGGGATCCGTGACTGCATTTTATACGGCGAACATAAAAAGCCGTGTCGATGGGCAGATCATGCGAGTCAACTTTCAGGAAGGGCAACTGGTAAAGGAAGGCGATCTGTTGATCGTCATCGACCCGCGCCCTTATCAAGTGCAACTGGAACAGATGCAGGCGCAGTTGTTCAAGGATCAGGCGACACTGCGCGATGCGAAATTGAATCTGGACCGCTATAACACGATCCTTCCCTCCGGCAGCATCGCGCAGCAGCAAGTGGATACACAAAAGTCGACGGTGGATCAGCTCGATGGACAGGTGCGCACGGATCAAGCGCAGATCGATAACGCCAAGCTCCAGCTTGTGTACTGCAATATCACCGCGCCGTTTACAGGACGGGTTGGACTGAGGCAGGTGGATCCGGGAAATATTGTGCATGCCGCCGATACGACTCCCATGCTCATCCTCACGCAACTACAGCCGATTGCGGTGATCTTCACACTGCCGGAGGATGAGTTGCCGACGGTGGCGCAGCATATGAAAAACTCTACTCTAATGGTGGAAGCTTACAGCCGTGACAACCAGACAAAACTGGCGACTGGCAAGCTAACGACCATCGATAACCAGATCGATCAAACGACAGGGACCGCCAAGCTGAAGGCGGTATTCGATAACAAAGACAACCAGCTTTGGCCGAATCAATTTGTGAATGCCAACCTGCTGCTCGAAACCCGCAAGAACAGCACGATAGTGCCGGCGGCATCGATTTTGCGCGGGCCGCAGGGCGCATTCGTTTATGCCGTAAAGCCCGACAGCACGGTGGAAGCGCGACCGGTATCGATTGCCATTACGCAAGGCAACATTACGGTTGTGGCCAGCGGGGTCGAGCCCGGAGACACGGTCGTGACCGACGGCCAGGACAAACTGCAAACTGGCAGCAGGATTGAACCGCGCAACGCCGGGCCGGGTAATACTCCCAACGGGAAAAACGCAGGCGGAGCTCCAAATTCAGGAACAGCATTTTCAGGAACACCAGCTTCATGAGTCCTTCGCGTTTATTTATTCTGCGGCCGGTGGCGACCACGTTGTTGATGGTGGGCGTGCTACTGGTGGGGTGGGTCGCGTTTCTGCAACTGCCCGTCTCGGCCTTACCTGAAGTCGATTACCCAACCATTCAGGTCGTAACGTTTTATCCGGGCGCAGATCCCGACGTGATGGCATCGTCGGTGACTTCCCCGCTGGAGCGGCAGTTCGGCCAGGTTCCCGGACTGAGCCAGATGACCTCAACGAGTTCGTTTGGCAGTTCGGTAATCACGCTGCAATTCGGCCTGGACCAGAACATCGACGTTGAAGAGCAGCAGGTGCAGGCCGCGGTGAACGCGGCATCCACTTATCTGCCTGCGGACCTGCCGAATCCTCCAATTTATAACAAAGTGAATCCAGCCGATTCGCCGATCCTCACGCTGGCGCTCAGTTCGGATTCTCTGGCCTTATCGAAGGTGGAAGATCTCGCCGATACCGCGCTTGCACAGAAAATTTCGCAGCTGCCAGGCGTGGGACTGGTTTCCATCAGCGGTGGACAGAAGCCGGCTGTAAGGGTGCAGGTAAATCCTACGGCACTGGCTTCCTACGGATTGAGCCTTGAAGACGTTCGCACGGCGCTGGCCGAAGCAAACGTGGATCAGGCCAAGGGCGTCATCGATGGGGCGCGGCAGTCTTACACCATCGGCGCGAACGATCAGCTTTTTACCAGCGCGCAATACAAGCCCATTGTGATCGCCTACCGCAATGGCGCTCCGGTGCGTTTGAGCGATGTGGCCAACGTGATCGATGGCACGGAGAACGCGCTGCTCGCCGCATGGATGAATCAGACTCCAGCGGTGATCGTAAACATCCAGCGGCAGCCCGGCGCGAACATCATCAGCGTGGTCGACCGCATCAAGAAGCTGTTGCCGCAATTGCAGGCATCGTTGCCATCGGCGGTAAAGGTGCAAATTCTCACCGACCGGACGACAACGATCCGCGCATCGGTGAAAGACGTTGAGTTCGAACTGGCGCTGACCATTGTGCTGGTGGTCGTCGTTATTTTCTTTTTCCTGCGAAATTTACGGGCCACATTTATTCCCAGCGTGGCAGTTCCCTTGTCAATCGTGGGAACTTTTGGCGTGATGTATCTGCTGGGCTACAGCCTCAACAATCTGACGTTGATGGCGTTGACCATTTCCACAGGATTTGTGGTGGACGATGCCATCGTCATGATCGAAAACATTGACCGCTATCTTGAGGCTGGAGATTCGCCTCTGGATGCGGCGCTGAAAGGTTCGGGGCAAATTGGCTTTACCATCGTTTCCCTGACGGTTTCGCTGATTGCCGTGTTAATTCCGCTGTTGTTCATGGGCGATATTGTCGGCCGGTTGTTCCGCGAATTTGCGGTGACACTAGCAGTGACGATTCTGGTTTCCGCGGGCGTTTCGCTGAGCTTGACGCCGATGATGTGCGCGAAGCTTCTGAAGCATCGCAAGGAAGGCGAGAAGGGCCGCTTCTACGAGGTCACTGAAAATTTTTATAACCGCGTGATTGCGTTTTACGGGCGCACGGTGAAATGGGTACTGAAGCATCAGACGGCAACTCTCTTTGTAACCTTCGGAACCTTAGTCCTCACGCTGGTCCTGTATGTCGTCGTGCCCAAGGGATTTTTCCCGGTGCAGGATACGGGCGTGATTCTCGGAATCTCGGAAGCTCCGGATGATATTTCGTTCGACGCGATGTCGCAACGCCAGCAGCAGCTGGCGAAAGTGATCCTACAGGATAAAGATGTAGAGAGCTTGTCGTCGTTCATCGGCGTGGATGGGACGAATACCACTCCGAACAGCGGACGCATTCAGATTAATTTGAAGCCGCGCGACGAGCGTAACGATGACGCTTCGGCAATCATTCGGCGGCTCCAGCCCGCACTTGCCAAGGTCGACGGGATCACTCTCTACATGCAGCCGGTGCAGGATTTGACGGTCGAGGACCGCGTGAGCCGCACGCAGTTTCAATATTCCATTGAAGACGCGGACGCACAGGAGCTGGCTCAGTGGACCCCCAAGCTCGTAGAAAAATTGCGCCAGGCTCCGGAACTGCGCGATGTGGCCACCGACCAGCTGAATGACGGGCTCAGGACGAATCTTACGATCGACCGCGATACAGCGTCGCGGCTGGGCATTCTCCCGCAGGCCATCGACAACACTCTTTATGACGCCTTCGGGCAGCGGCTGGTCTCGACCATCTTTACGCAGTTGAACCAATACCACGTAGTGCTGGAAGTTTTGCCGACATTCGCCCAGAATCCAGACGCGATGAACGATGTATACGTTCGTCCGGCCAGCACGATTGCGAGTACGGGTGCGCCCACTGCGAATGCGGCCACTGCGACCACCAGCGGAAATCCCGTACCGCTTTCCGCCTTCACCAGGATGCAGTCAGTAAGCACGACGCTGGCGGTCAACCATCAGGGGCAATTTCCGGTGGTGACGCTTTCATTTAATCTGGCTCCCGGCGGCTCCCTGGGCGAAGCCACCGCGGCGATCCAAAAGGCCGAAAAAGAGATTCAACTGCCGCCCAGCATTCACGCGGCATTCCAGGGCACGGCGGCAGCCTTCCAGAATTCCTTGGCCAGTGAGCCGTTTCTGATTCTCGCCGCCATCATCACCGTGTACATCGTTCTGGGCGTCTTGTACGAGAGCTACATCCACCCCATTACGATTCTTTCCACGCTGCCGTCGGCGGGCGTAGGCGCCATCCTGGCTTTGCAGCTTACGGGCAACGATCTCACGGTGGTGGCTTTAATCGGCATCATCCTTTTGATCGGCATCGTGAAAAAGAACGCCATCATGATGATCGACTTTGCCCTCGAGGCCGAGCGCGATCAGCACAAGCCGCCGGAGGAAGCGATCTTTCAGGCCTGTTTACTGCGCTTCCGTCCGATCATGATGACGACGATGGCCGCGCTGCTGGGCGGTTTGCCGCTGGCGCTCGGGTCGGGCACGGGCGCGGAGTTACGGCGGCCTTTAGGCATCACCATCGTGGGTGGTCTGATTCTCAGCCAGTTGCTCACGCTTTACACCACGCCGGTCGTTTATCTCTGGTTTGACCGTCTGGCGCATCGCTTTGAAAAGTACAAGATCGGCAATCCGATTCCGCAAAGTCTGCCCGCGGATTCGTCAGATTAGACGATGAATATTTCGTCTCCATTTATCCGGCGTCCCATTGGCACGTCGCTGTTGGCGGCGGCGTTGTTGCTCTCCGGCATTCTCGCCTTCAACTTTTTGCCGGTGTCCTCCCTGCCGCGGGTGGATTTTCCGGTGATCAGCGTAGGCGCCCAACTGCCCGGGGCGGACCCGCAAACCATGGCTTCCGCCGTAGCCACGCCGCTGGAGCGGCAGTTCGGACGCATCTCCGGGGTGAACCAGATGACCTCGTCGAGTCAGCTAGGCTCGACTGGCATCGCACTTCAATTTGATCTAAACCGCAACATCGATGCAGCCGCGCGCGATGTCCAGGCAGCCATCAATGCCGCGCGCAGCCAGCTTCCTGCCAATCTTCCGAGCAATCCCACCTATCGCAAAATCAATCCCGCGGACGCCCCCATCCTGATTCTCGCACTCACTTCGGATACGGTTCCGGTGGCCCGTTTGTATGACACCTCGGACTCGATTCTGGCGCAGAAGCTCTCGCAGGTGAATGGAGTGGGGCAAGTGTTCACTTATGGTTCGGCGCCGCCGGCGGTGCGGGTGGAAGTCAATCCCATGCTGCTTAACAAGCTGGGAGTGGGCCTGGACACGGTGCGCAATGCGCTTAATCTGGCCAATGCGAATCAAGCGAAGGGACAAGTGGCGAACAATAATATCGCCGCTTCCTTCTCGGATAACGACCAGCTCTTCACCGCCGATCAATACCGGCCGCTGATCGTCGCCTACCGGAATGGCGCTCCGGTGCGGCTTGGGGACGTGGCGGATGTCGAGGACTCGGTGGCGGACGTACACAACCTCGGTCTCGCCAATGGCAAACCTGGGGTTCTTGTCGTTATTTTCCGGCAGCCCGGCGCCAACGTCATCGAAACCGTGGACCGGGTGCGCGTGCTGATGCCGTATCTCCAGTCCTCGATTTCTCCGGCTATCAAACTGGCAGTTGTCTCGGACCGCACGACTACGGTCCGTGCCTCGGTTAAAGATATTGAATCCACGCTGCTGATTTCGATCGTGCTGGTAATTCTGGTTGTATTTGTCTTCCTGCGGACGGTGCGGGCGACGATGATCCCCAGCATTGCCGTCCCACTCTCTCTGGTGGGCACTTTCGGCGGGATGTATCTGCTGGATTACAGCCTGGACAATCTCTCGCTCATGGCGCTGGCCATCTCCACTGGATTCGTCGTGGATGACGCCATCGTGGTGCTCGAGAACATCACGCGTTACGTCGAGCAGGGGATGGACGCGGTACAGGCGGCGTTCAAAGGAGCCTCGGAGATTGGTTTTACCGTAGTTTCCATGAGCGTGTCACTGGTCGCGGTGTTCATCCCATTGCTGATGATGGGTGGAATTGTGGGCCGGCTGTTCCGCGAGTTCGCGGTTACATTAAGCATGGCGATCGGAGTCTCGCTGGTGGTCTCACTCACCACGACTCCCACGATGTGCGCCAAGTTCCTGAAGCCTCCCGCACACGATGAGCGGCACAATCGCTTCTACCGGGCCAGCGAGTGGTTTTTCGATAACACTCTGGTGACGTACCGGCGCGCGCTCAAATGGGTGCTGGCGCATCAGCCCGTGACCCTGGTAGTGACTATCCTGGTGGCCTGCCTGAGCGTGTACCTCTACATCATCGTGCCCAAGGGCTTTTTCCCGCAGCAGGACACGGGGCGGCTTTCGGGATCGGTACAGGCAGCACAAGACATCTCGTTCCAGGCCATGCGCGGCAAGATGGAACAGTTCGTGCAAATCATATTGAAGGATCCGGCGGTCGACACGGCGGTCGGATTCGCGGGCGGAGGCTCGGCGACCAACCAGGGCCGGTTCTTCGTCATGTTGAAGCCACTCGAGCAGCGCGGCCATTGCAAGACCCCACACTTCTGGAACCCCTGCTACGTGAGCGCCGACGATGTGATCAATCGATTGCGGGGTAAACTCGCGGTGGTTCCGGGAGCCACGCTGTTCCTGCAAACCCAGCAGGATCTCACTATTGGCGGGCGCTCCTCGCAGGCGCAATACCAATACACGATACAAGGCGAGGACTTGAATGAACTCAACAACTGGGGTCCACTGTTATTGCAGAAAATGCGCAGCCTACAGGAACTGCGTGATGTAAATACGGACCAGCAGGATCGCGGATTGCAAGCGCAATTGGTGATTGACCGCGATACCGCCAGCCGCCTGGGCGTAGCCGCGCAGGATATCGACAACGCGCTCTACGATGCCTTTGGGCAACGGCAAGTTTCCACTATGTACCGGCCGTTGAACCAATATCACGTGGTCATGGAAGTCGCGCCGCAGTTCCAGCAGACCACTGAGGCTTTGCAGAACATCTACCTGCGCTCCAGCAGTGGCGCACCCATCCCCCTGGCGGCCTTCACTCACTTCACGCCGTCCAACATCCCGCTGGCGGTGAATCACCAGAGCCAGTTCCCTTCGGTCACGATTTCTTTTAACCTGGCTCCCGGAGTTTCTCTGGGACAGGCTACGCAAGCCATCGACAATGTTCAACGGTCGATCAATTTCCCCTCTACCATTCAGGCGAGCTTCCAGGGCACGGCGGCTGCGTTCAAGGATTCGCTCTCGAGCGAACCGGTCCTGATTCTTACCGCTCTGATTACGGTTTACATCGTGCTGGGTATGCTCTACGAAAGCTACATTCACCCCATCACAATTCTCTCCACGCTGCCGTCGGCGGGCGTGGGCGCACTGCTCGCGTTGTTGCTGACCCACAATGAACTGAACGTGATTGGGACCATTGGCATCATTTTGCTGATTGGGCTGGTGAAGAAGAACGCAATCATGATGATCGATGTCGCGCTCGAAGTGGAGCGGACGCAAGGGAAAAAACCGGTGGACGCGATTTATGAAGCCTGCCTTCTGCGCTTCCGGCCCATCATGATGACCACGATGGCCGCGCTGTTGGGAGGTCTGCCGCTGGCATTGGGCTCCGGGACCGGCTCTGAATTGCACCGTCCGCTGGGCATCACGATCGTCGGCGGATTGATTGTCAGCCAGGCGCTGACGCTGTTTACCACCCCCGTCGTGTACGTATATCTTGACCGTGTACGTTTGTTTTTGAGCGGCGGCGAAGACTTGTCTTTATCCCCTGCCCACCCACCAAGCCCGGCCCATTCCGCCGACTAGCTTTCCTTTCTCCAAAAATATGCGTATCGTCGAAGGGGTTGGCCGCGTGCAACCTGATCTCGGCGGCTTGGCATCGCAAGTGGTAGAACCCGCGCACTCTTAACCCAGACAATGCGGAGAAGTCTGAGAGTCCCGCCCTTTTTCGCCGCGCGGACCGTATGATAGAAAGATGTGGCTTTAGGTGCCGATTCCCCGGCAGCCCGGTATTATTGTTCTTCGCTTTCAAATTCTTTCAGGAGTTACGGATGCTTCAAAAGGCATTGATGCTGTTGTTGATTTTTACCGGCGCGATCGCTTGTGTGAGTTGCGGCAAGGCGGGGAATCATTACATCTACGCCGCAATTCCGGCTACGAGCCAACTCGCGGTGTTTCGAGAAGATCCCTACTCTGGAGTGCTTACGCAACTCTCCGAAAGTCCTTACCCAGTGGGCAGCGGCGCCCAAACGGTGGTGCTTCATCCTTCGGGAAAATATTTGTACGTGGCCAATCCGGGCCAGGGGGAAAATGACATCTCCCTGTTCGATATCAATAGCGACGGCACCGTAAATGAAATCACGCCGAGAACGCCGGCAGGCGGCAACCTGCCGTTTCAGCTGGCCATGGATCCCGGCGGAAGTTACTTGTATGTCGCGAATGTCCTCTCGAATAACATTTCAGTTTTCTCGATAACGGCAAGTACGGGCGCATTGGCCCAGGTTGGAGTTGCTCTTCCGATCAACCTGTCGCCCAACAACATGCAGATCTCGCCCTCCGGAAATTTTCTCTATGTGAGCGGCCCTGGGCAGCCGGGAAAGATCGAAGTTTTCAGCCTGAGTGCCGGCGTCTTGACTCAAATTGGCGTCACGCCCACCGCCGATAACACCCCGGCCGGCCTCGCCATCGATCCGGGTGGTTCCTATCTTTATGCCGCGAACCCATCTGCCAATTCCATCTCCATCTACTGTATTGTTCCCGCACCATGCACGTCCGGGGCAGTCGGGCCATCCGGCACACTGCAACAAGTCCCTCAATCTCCCCTGGCTGACGCCGACCAGCATCCGGTCGCGCTGATCCTGAATTCTACGGGGAGCTATCTCTTTGTCGCGAATCAGGGATCCAATAATGTCTCCACCTATTCGATCACTTCTGGAACGGGATTCCCCGTGGCCGTTACTGATTCTCCGTTCGCCACCGAAGCGCAACCCAGTTTTCTGGCAATCGACCCAAATGGCAAATATCTTTATGTAGGAAACCAGAGCGGGGGCGCGGGGATTGAAGCCTTTGGCGTGGCCGATGGCAGCCTGAATACGATCGCTACCTATGCCGTGGGAAACTCTCCCACTTCGATTGCGGTTTTGCAGTAAAGTGAATCGCTAGACTTATCTGTATCAGTTCTATAAAGGAACGGGCGTTGCGGGATCAAGGGAACGGTTTGTTTCATTTTGCAGCTTAAGAACAAACACAAGCCCTGAATCTGCGACAATACCCAAACGCCGGTACCGGACAGCCCCGTTGCAACCACTACGGGAGCCCCACCATCGAATTTGGAGGAAGATTTCCGATTCGATCAACTTGGGGCGGGTTCCGTGCCGAGACCAAGGTCAGGACTCAGAACCCATGAAGATCGCCAGTGCAGCGAGCGCATTCCCGAAGCATTACTACACGCAGAAAGTTTTATTGGAGCGTCTCCAGGATTTTTGGGGAGCGCGCCTCAAGAATCCGTTACTGCTGGCTCGCCTGCATCGGAACGTGACGGTCGATGGCCGCTACCTCGCAATTCCCGCGGAAGAGTATTTGGACATTAAAACCTGGGGCCAGGCCAATGATATTTGGATCAGGGTGGCGCAGGAACTGGGCGAAAAGGCTCTCTGTCTGGCGCTTCATAATGCGGGCATCGATCCTCAGGATTTGGGTTGCCTGTTGTTCACCACCGTGACCGGTGTGGCCAGCCCTTCGATTGATGGAATGTTGATCAACAAAATGGGTCTGCCCGCCAACATTCGGCGGACTCCGATTTTTGGTTTAGGGTGTGTGGCCGGAGCCGCGGGAATCGCTCGCGCTTCAGATTATGTTCGCGCCTATCCCAAGCAGGCCGCAGCCTTGGTTTCGGTCGAACTCTGCTCGCTCACCTTGCAGCGTGAGGATCTGTCGGTAGCAAACTTGATTTCATCGGGACTTTTCGCCGACGGATCCGCGGCCGTAATTGTTACTGGCGACGAATTTGAATCCTCACATCCCAATTCCGGCCCTACGATTCTGGCGACTCGTTCGGTCTTTTATCCCGATACGGAAGACATGATGGGTTGGAGCATTTCCGAGCGAGGATTTCGCATCATACTTTCCACCGAAGTTCCGAACCTCATCCGCAAAAATCTGGGACGGGATGTGGACGCTTTCTTGGCGGACAATGGGCATAAGCGCAGCGATCTGAAAAGTTTCGTTCTGCATACCGGTGGACCCAAGGTGCTGGATGCATCGGCGGACGCCCTCGGTTTGCACAATGGAGAGTTGGACGCATCGTGGGACTGTTTGCGGAAAGTCGGAAACCTTTCTTCAGCGTCGGTGCTTTGCGTACTCGAAGACGTGATGAAGAACCGGCGGCCGGAACCAGGCACTCTGGGTTTGCTGGCGGCGATGGGTCCGGGATTTTGTTCGGAGCTTTTACTCTTGCAGTGGTGAGGTTGGTGGTTGTTGAATGAAACAGATGTATTCGTGATTGGCGGCGGCCCGGCGGGGTTAGCCGCGGCAATCGCCGCGCGGCAGCGTGGATTCCGGGTGATGGTTGCCGATGGCGCCCAGCCGCCGCTTGACAAAGCTTGCGGCGAAGCTCTGATGCCGGATGCGGTTGCGGCGCTCAAGAAGCTTGGAGTTGATCTCCCATCTGATTCTTGTTCTTTGCGGGGCGTACGCTTTCTCAGTTCTGGATTATCGGCCGAAGCGGCTTTCCCTCCCAATTGTGTTGGCCTTTCGGTCCGCCGCACGGTGCTGCATCGCATCATGGTGGAACGGGCTGCCGAGCTTGGCATCGATCTGCTATGGCAGAGCGCAATCACGGGAATCTCTGTGGAAGGAGTTCAACTAGGGAATCGCAAAATAAAAGCCGCATGGATCATCGGAGCGGACGGTAGCAATTCTCGTGTGCGGCGGTGGGCGGGCCTCGATGCCCATTCACGAACCAAGCTCCGCTTCGCTTTTCGCCGTCACTACCGTATAGCGCCCTGGACTGATCGTATGGAAATATTCTGGGGCAAGCACACCCAGGCTTATGCAACTGCCGTGAGTCACGATCAAGTGTGCGTGGCTGCCGCCTCCACCAACCCTCAACTTCGTTTGGAAGAGGCCGTGTCCGAATTTCCTGAACTAAGCGCTCGGCTGCGCGGAGCCGAGGCTACTTCTTCCGAAAGAGGCGCGGTATCCGCTAATCGCAAGCTGAGGCGCGTCTGGAGAAACAATATCGCTTTGATTGGCGACGCCTCAGGAACTGTGGACGCGATCACCGGCGAAGGTCTGGATCTTGCTTTCAGCCAGGCGCTGGCGCTGGCAAACTGTCTCGAGGCGGGAAGTCTTGCGGGTTATCAATCCGCGCACCGCAGCCTGGCTGTTCGCCCTTCGGCGATGGCGCGTTTGATGCTGACCCTGGACGGGCGTCCAAGGCTTCAGCAGCGCACGCTTCAGGTTCTGCACCGGCGCCCCGAAATTTTCCGTCGCCTGCTGGCCTTGCACGTAGGAAGGCTTTCGCCGATTCGGCTAGCTGCCGATGGACTCACGCTGGGGTGGGGACTGCTCACGGCCTAATCCATGAACCGAAATCTCCAGCCCTCTCGCCGCAGTGTATTTCTGCAAGCCCTATTTCTGGACCAAAGCTTTCTGCAAATCATGGCGGTCATTGCGTTTCTCGCTCTTGCAGCGAGCGCGGTTGCTGCGCAGGATGCTACCTTCCACCTCGATCCGCAGCACACCACGATTAATTTCACGCTGGGCGACGTGCTGCATACGGTCCACGGGACATTTCGCCTGAAGCAAGGCACGCTGCAACTCTCGCCGGTATCCGGCAAATTGAGTGGAGAGATTGTGGTGGATGCGAAGAGCGGCGAGAGCGGCAGTGGGATGCGCGACCGCAAAATGCACAAAGAAGTTCTGGAGAGCGACCTCTACCCAAACATTACGTTTCGTCCCGATCATATCGATGGTGACGTGACCTCGCAAACCAAATCCTCCGTGCAGGTACACGGGATTTTTAACATTCATGGGACCGACCACGAGATCACCGTTCCGGCGGAAGTCCGGATGGCACCAGGCTATTGGACGGCGACGCTGCACTTCGCGGTGCCTTATGCGAAGTGGGGAATCAAAAATCCCAGCACGATGTTTCTACGAGTCAACGAGTCGGTGGATATTGACCTCACTACCTCCGGAAACGTGACTCGGCCGTAAGCAAACTGAAATCAATACCCGTTCTGCGGAGAGATCCCCTTGCCTTCGGTGCATTCGTAGCATCGTCCCGCTGCAAGGTTTGTGAACTCCTCCGTTCTTCCACTGGGCCACGCGATAACAACGCGCTCCACACGATCACGTTTTTCCAGACCAAACGTTACCGGAAGTTCAGATTGCGAGAGATAGCTGGAGCCGCTCTTCACCATGCGGGACTGGCTCAAGCCACCGCTAAAGATGCGTACGGTTGCCCCAATCGCGTCCCGATTGGATTTTGTTCCCGTCAATCGAAAACGAATGCTGCGATTCCCGGCGAGCTGGTCGTTGCGGTACAAATAGGCGGGGCCGTTATTAGTGGTCATCAGCAGATCGAGGTCGCCGTCGCGATCGAAGTCGGCACAGGCGAGGCCGCGTCCAACTTTCGGCTGATCAAATCCGCCACCTACAGCGCCGGCGACATCGCGGAACTTCCCATTGCCGCCGTTCAGAAATAAAAGCGGAGGCTGGGCGTAGCCCACATTGCCGCGAATGCTGCGCACGGTTTCATCGATATGCCCGTTGGCCACGGCGAGATCAAGCCAGCCGTCCAGGTTCGCATCGAAGAAGGTGCATCCAAAACCCAGGCTATTCTTGGAAGCCAGGCCCACGCCCGCCTGCGCCGCAATATCTTCGTAGCTCTTTCCAGAGAGTTGGTAGAGCCCGGTCATCTCATTGTCGAAGTTCGTGATGGCCACTCCGGAACTGCCGGAGTTGGTGAAGTCGGCGACGTCCACCCCCATGCCGGCGCGAGCTTTTCCTTCGCTGCTGAAGGCCAAACCAACTTCGACCGCGGCATCTTTGAAAGTTCCATTGCGCTGGTTACGGTAGAGCTTGTTGGGCTGCGTGTCGTTGGCGACCAGCAGATCGGGCCAGCCATCGGCATTGTCATCGAGCATGGCCACACCGAGCGACTTCGAACTGCTGTCAAAGATTCCGCTGGAGGCGGTCACGTCTTCGAACGTGCCATTGCCACGATTGTGAAACAGCCAGCAGGTTTCACCGCGGTAAGCTTCCGGAGTGCAATACGATTTGTGTTTGCCATCGAGGCTGCAAAATACATCGCGCTCGGGCGACCATTTCACGTAGTTACAGACAAATAGATCGAGCAGGCCGTCGCGGTCGTAATCGAACCAAAGAGCCGATGTGCTGAATGATTGGCGTTTGCCCAGGCCGCTGGTCGCAGTTACGTCGATGAACGTACCTTTGCCGGTGTTGTGAAATAAACGATTCTGGCCAACGCAGGTGACCAGAATGTCGGGGAAGCCATCGTTATCATAATCGCCAACGGCCACGCCCATGCCGTACATTTCAACATCCAAGCCGGCGCGCGAAGTGACGTCGGTGAATGTGCCGTTGCGGTTGTTGCGATAAAGGCGCAAGGGGGAATGGCGCTGCTTGTGGCCGGGCCAATCCATGCCGTTGATGAGAAGAATGTCCTGCCAGCCATCGCGGTCGTAATCGAGGAAGGCGCAGCCGGAGCCCAGAGTCTCCGGTAGAAATTTCCCTCCAAAAGAGCCGCTGTTGTGCTGAAACTGAATACCCGCGCTCGCGGTTACATCGGTAAAGCGAAAACCGGGCGAAGCGTTTAAATCCGCGGCCGTTCCGAAAGCCCGCAGCAACGGCAACTGTGAGATCGAAGCCAGCCCGGCAATATTCCGCAGAAACGTTCTGCGATTCACGGAACGCTCACCAGCCCGGCGCGAATGGCATAAGTAACGAGCTCAGCCGTTTTGTGAATGCCTAGCGCGTTCATGATGTTGGCGCGGTGAACCGCGATCGTGTTCGAACTGAGATCGAGTTCGGATGCGATTTCTTTATTCGACTTGCCATCCACAATCATGCGCAGGACTTCAAGCTCGCGCGGAGTCAGCCCGCTGCTGCGCTCGCCTTTGAGAGCAGTTTCCTGCTCGACCTGCGGATCAAAAATAGTCTCGCCTCCTGCCACTCGCCGAATGGCGGGGCCGAGTTCCAGATTCATCGCATTTTTTAAAATGTAGCCCTTGGCTCCCGCATCAATGGCTTGACGCACCCAGGTATTTTCCGAATGCATGCTGAGCATCAATACTGCGGTACTGGGTAGGTCCGCAAGAATCTGGCGAGTGGCGTCCAGGCCATTCACGATTGGCAAAGCGCAATCCATGAGCACGATTTTAGGTCTTAACTCACGTGCCAACTTGATAGCCTCTTGACCGTCGCCCGCTTCGCCGACAACTTCCATATCGGGTTCATCCTCCAACATGCGCCGGAAGCCGCGCCGCACCAGACCATGATCGTCGACCAGCAACACCGTGATTTTCTTGGTCATCTTGTCTTCGGTTTTTTTTGGATCTGTCATTTCGGTTCTTTGTCCCTGGATTCAACCTTTTCTCGCGGCACCCTCAAATGCAACACCGTGCCGCCATTGGGAGGAGCGGAAAATACGATTTGTCCCCCCATCAACTCCGACCGCTCGCGCATCGCTACCAGCCCAATGCCTTGCCTGGCGGGCCGCCCGTTAAAGCCTGCGCCGTGGTCTTCCACTTCCACTTCCAACATTGACGGAAGAAAATGCAATCGCACCCAAGCCTGCTTCGCGCCGGAGTGACGCGCAACGTTGTTCAACGCTTCCTGCACAATGCGATACACCTGCACGGCCGCGCTGCCTTCCACTGGAAAAGGCGAGCCCTGCTTCTCATAGGATATGGCAATACCAGTCTGCCGTTCCACCGTCGGGATGTACCAGTCGAGCGTGGTCTCAAGCCCGGCTTCGTCCAGCATAACTGGATGCAGAGCTTGCGACAGGCTTCTTACGCGGTCCAGCGTCTCCTGCGCGATCTGGCGCACTTCCTGCAAGTCGGCGCGCAAGGATGAACCTTCGGGAGCGTGCGTGCCGGCCCGGCCGAGCATCGCTCCCATGGCGGTGAGGATCTGGCCGAATTCGTCGTGCAGTTCGCGCGAGATGTAGCGAAGCGTCGACTCCTGCGTGGCAATTAGTTTTTGCGCCAGTTCACTGCGCCGCTCCGAAAGCTCGGCCATGCGTGCAAACAGCCGGCGGTTCCACCGGATCATCGAAAACCCAGTCAACAGAATCGCAGCTAAGGTTGCCGCCAGGAACACGTACACTTGCCGCTGCACGCGGCCATAGATCTGAATGATGCGCTCCCCGGCCTGCTCTTCGTTTTCGCTATCCTGCACCAGCAGCCGTGCGACAGCCGTACTCAGCGCCGCTTGCCGCGCTTGCAGCGAGAGTTGTATCTGTCCGCGCGCATCTTTCTCCTTGCCTGCGCCAGCGAGACTAAACACACGATCGACCGCATCCCAGAACTGCGTCATTGAACTGCTTAACGAAGCACTCTGCTCAGCTGTACGCGTGGTTGGCGCGAGGTAGGCTTCGAGGCGCATGGCATCGTCGAGATCCGTGCGGATGCGCTGGAATTGCGCCGACCACGCCGTGAGAGGATACGGCTCGTCGTTGTCGATCATGTCACGCATGGCGACCGCGAGCAGATTGAGATCGTTCTGAATGCGCAGCAGTTGCAGAGAATCTTTGCGGTTGCGGTCAATTAATTCGGACTGAAGCTTGCGCAAACCCGCGACCTGCCACGTGATGTACGCCGAATAGGCGACCACTGCGGCAAGTGTGATGATCAGGCCAAGCAACAGGCCCGAGGTTGGAGAACTCTGCGGAGAAGGCGGACGTGCCACGCCCCGAGCATACAACGTGTGGCCCGGGCGTGTCACAATGCCTGGACAGTAATAATGAAGCGAATTCGGCTCGGGCGGAGTCCAACAGTAGATTGAGTACAGACCTTAAAACAGCCGAGAACAAACCTAAAGTCGAAAGACTGCGCGCCATCCTGCCGGTAGTTTGGAAGTTGATGCGTCCCCGGCGAAATCTGCTCGCGCTCGGGTTTTTCTTGATGGTCATCAACCGTGTCGCGGCGCTCGTCCTGCCTTATTCCACCAGATTCTTCATCGATACCATCATCAACAAGCACCACATGGATAAGCTCCAGGAGTTGCTCTTATTCGTGTTGGGCGCGACGCTGGTGCAGGGCGCGACTTCGTTCGCGCTGACACAGTCCTTGTCAAAGGCGGCACAGCGCCTGATTACAGAATTACGTCAACAGGTGCAGGTTCACATCTCCCGCCTGCCTGTGGCGTTTTATGACACCAACAAAACCGGCAGCCTTGTCTCCCGCATCATGAGCGATGTGGAAGGCGTGCGGAACTTGTTGGGAACCGGCCTGGTGGATTTCGTCGGCGGCTTGGTCACCTCTGGAATTGCGCTGGTCTTGTTACTCCGCACGAGCGTGCAGATGACGCTGATCGCCGTCGGCTCCTTTGTGTGTTTTGCGATTGCGCTGAATAAGGCATTCGCCACCATTCGTCCGATTTTCCGCGAGCGCGGCAAAATCAATGCGGAAGTCACCGGCCGGCTAACCGAATCGCTGGGCGGCGTGCGCGTGATCAAAGGCTACCATGCCGAGCAGCGCGAGGAAGCAGTCTTTGCCACCGGCGTTCGACGACTGCTGGATAACGTAATGCGCACTTTGACAGCAACCTCGGTCATGAGCCTATCGGCGAGCGTGCTCCTGGGAGTGGTAGGCGCGGTCACCATGTACGTGGGCGCGCACCAGATTGCCTCCGGCACGCTGACCGTGGGCGGATTTGTTTCTTACACGTTGCTGCTCGGTTTTCTGGTTGCGCCCATAATGCAAATCGTTTCGATCGGCACTCAGCTCACAGAAGCTTTGGCGGGACTCGAACGCACGCAGGAAATCATGCGCGAACGCCCCGAGGATCAGGATCCCAGGCGATCTGTAGCGTTACGCGATATTGTGGGGCAGGTCGAATTCGAAAACGTGAATTTCACCTACGATGGAGTTCACGATGTCCTGCGCGATATTTCTTTTCGCGCCGACCCCGGCACGGTAACGGCGCTGGTGGGTTCCTCGGGTTCGGGCAAGTCCACCACCATCGGACTGATCTCCGCTTTTTACACGCCAACGAAAGGTCGAATTCTGGTGGATGCCACCGATCTCAGCATGGTGCGGCTGGATTCCTACCGCACCCGATTGGGGGTTGTCCTTCAGGAATCCTTCCTGTTCGATGGAACCATTCGCGAAAACGTTTCATTTTCGCGTCCCGATGCCAGCGAAGAAGAAATCCTGCGAGCCTGCCGCATCGCTCGCGTCGACGAGTTCGCAGAAACGTTTGCCGACAAATACGAGACGGTCGTGGGCGAACGCGGCGTCAAGCTTTCCGGCGGACAGCGCCAGCGAATTTCGATTGCCCGTGCCATCCTCGCCGAACCGCGCATCTTAATTCTTGATGAAGCTACGTCGAGTCTCGATTCCGAATCGGAGCAGATGATCCAACAGGGGCTCTCTTATCTGATGAAGGGGCGCACTACGTTTGTGATTGCTCACCGCCTTTCGACCATCCGCCGCGCCGATCAGATTCTGGTAATGGAGCAGGGACGAATTGTCGAACGCGGCACGCACGAGCAGCTCTACGCGAAGCGTGGGCGCTATTACGATCTCTACACCCGGCAGCACGGCGTGGAAGACAATTTATTTCTCGCGCCCGGCGAGGGAGACTTCGTGGACTCGCAAGCTCTGGGCAATGGCGGTTCGCGGCCAAAAAACGGCGACGGAAAACCGGCCGACGCGATTCGTGTGCTAAAAGGAGAAGTTCGTTAGTTCATGAGTGACGTGGAAAAACTTCGGACGAACGGCAATCCGGGCATCCGCCTGGATCAGCTTTGCCGCCATTACCGCATGGGCGAGACTGTGATCCGCGCCGTCGATGGCGTGAGTCTGGAAGCGCGTGCGGGAGAATTTGTGGCACTCCTCGGCAGCTCAGGCTCCGGAAAATCTTCAGTACTGAATCTGATCGCGGGATTAGACCGTCCGACTTCCGGCAGTGTAGTCGTTAATGATCGCAATCTTGCCGAACTTTCTCGCGAAGAGCTCGCCCACCATCGTCTGCACACAGTCGGAATGGTTTTTCAATCTTTCAATCTGATCGCCAGCATGACCCTTGCCGAGAACGTCGAGCTGCCCATGCGTTTCGCGGAAGTTGAACGGAATAAACGCGACGCTTTAGCGCGCGAAGCGCTGACCCGAGTGGGCTTGCAGTCGCGAATGAATCATCGTCCCAGCGAACTTTCCGGTGGA
The DNA here is from genome assembly GCA_963818235.1 of uncultured Acidobacteriaceae bacterium. Lineage (GTDB taxonomy): Bacteria > Acidobacteriota > Terriglobia > Terriglobales > Acidobacteriaceae > Sulfotelmatobacter. The sequence goes on along the minus strand of CAWFRI010000001.1, from coordinate 906,018 downwards.
GAACAGCAACGGGCCGCGCTGGCGCGCGCTCTGATCAACCGTCCGCAACTTCTGCTCGCCGACGAGCCTACCGGCAATCTCGACAGCCGCACCGGCACCGAGATCATGAACATGGTCCGCGAGTTTAACCGGCAATTAGGCATGACAGTAGTGATGGTAACGCACGAGCGGGCCTTGGCCGAGCGCTACGCCCAGCGGCTGGTTTTTCTGGCGGACGGCAAGCTGGTGAGCGATGAGCCGAATCCGGCCGTGCTCGCCCATGAAAGCTCCACCGTCTATCAGGAGCGAGCGCCGCTATGAAACTTCCTGACTTGGGCGAACTTGCGGTCCGTAATCTGCGCGAATCTGTTTTGCGGAATTCGCTGACCACGATCGGCATTTCCGTAGGAGTCGCATCGCTAGTGGCGATGCTCTCGCTGGGTATTGGGCTTCAGCAGTTGGCATCGCGGCGTTTGATGAAGTCGGGATTATTCGACACGGTGGTCGTAACCTCCCGGCGCGATCTGCGAAACTTCGGCCGCGGCGAAGAACGCGATGCGCCTGCCCCCGGAGAAAGCCGTATTCTCGATGAACCCACGCGGCTTGAAATTGAACATCTGCCCAACGTTTCAGAGGTTTATCCTGATATCCGTTTCATTACCGAGCTGCGCTTTGAAGATAAACCTCATCTGACCATGGTGGCGGCGCTGCCTTCCTCGGCGAAATCGAATGATGCTTTTGAAGCGGTGCAAGGTCATTTTTTTTCGTCTGACATGGCGCCGGAAGTTGTCATTCAAAAAACCTTCGCGGAAGAATTGTTGGGTAAGACGCCGAAATCAGGACTGGATGAAACTAACGTCGCGGCGCTGGCCGCCCCGCTTCTGGGCAAGGAATTGATCATGCGCTATGCGCAGCGGGAAGCGGCGCACGAGGCGCCTGCGGCCGGAAAAGATGCTGGAAAAGATGCCGAAAAAGATAGGTCCTCGACCAATTCCGACGTAGCCGGCGCGGCCTATTCGGTTATTTCGCGTGAGATGAATTTAAAGATCGTCGGCGTCGCCGATCTTGACCCAGAGAGCATGCGCGGCCCAACTCGCGCGCGCGTGTTTCTTCCACTCAAGCTCGCTGAAAGCCTGCACGTCATGCAGCCTACTGACTTGCGGGAAATCTCGCGCGCTCCCGGAAGTCAGCCGGTTTACTCCTCAATAAGCGTGCGAGTGAAAAATCCGGGACAGATTCGCGCCATCGAAGACGCCATCAAGAAGATGGGCTTCAACACTTTCTCCATTCTCGATGCAACGCGTAGCCTTCAGCAATTCTTTGCTGTGCTCGACGTATTTCTCGGAATTTTCGGCAGCCTCGCACTGGCTGTCGCGTCCATCGGAATCGTGAACACTCTGGTGATGGCCATTTTGGAGCGCCGCCGCGAGATCGGGATCATGAAAGCAATCGGCGCCAGCGACGGTGACGTTAAAAAGCTTTTCTTTGCAGAAGCCGGCGCGATGGGCATTCTCGGGGGAATCGTTGGTGTCATCCTGGGCTGGGCCATCGGCCAGGTTATCAATCTCGGCACGAACGTATATCTCAAGCGTCAGTCGCTACCGCCCGAGCACTTCTGGTCTGTGCCATGGTGGCTAGTTGCGTTCGCTCTCGTATTTGCCTTCGGAGTCAGTCTGATCTCCGGCCTGTATCCCGCTGGCCGCGCGGCTCGGCTCGATCCCGTACAGGCGCTACGCTACGAGTAAACTGGATCGATGCATCGCCCGCTTCGAATCCTCTTCGCGTTCGCCGTATTTTGTTTCTCCCTAACAGCCGCCGCTCAGAGCCGCATCGAATGTGACGCTCTTAACAGTCGAATTCTTAAATACGCAGTCCACTACTGCGTTTATCTCCCAGCAAGCTACGACGCGAGCGTTGCTAAGAATCCTCCTCGGCGCTTTCCGGTGCTTTATTTCCTGCACGGCCTCGGCGACAACGAGAAAACGCTTTTCAATAGCGGCGGTTGGACGCTGCTCGACGATCTCCGTAAGCAGCACAAACTTGGCGATTTTCTGATTGTCGCTCCCGAAGGCCGTCGCAGTTTTTACATCAACTCGGCCGATGGGTCGGTGCGGTACAGCGATTTTTTCCTGCAAGAGTTCATCCCTCTCATCGAAACCAAATACCGCATTGGCAAAGGTCGAAACAATCGGGCGATCAGCGGAATTTCCATGGGCGGTTACGGAGCGTTGCGTTTCGCATTCAGTCATCCTGAAATGTTTTCGGCCGTCAGCGCGCAGAGCGCCGCCCTCATCACGGAGTCGCCGCAGGAACTCGACACTGCCGCCCGTTCCGGCGCTCCACTCGGCAAGGTCCTGGCCGAAGTTTTCGGAAGCCCGATCGCAGTTCCGCATTGGAAAGAAAACAGCCCGTTTGTCCTGGCCCAGAAGAATGCCGCGGCCTTGAGAAAACTCGCGATCTATTTCAACTGCGGCCAGGATGATAACTACGGCTTCGAAAAAGGAGCCGCAGCCCTGCACGAACAACTAGAAAAAGAGGGAGTGAAGCACGAGTACCATCTTTACCCCGGCGACCACAGCCTCGAATATTTTCTCGCGCACTTCACCGAAGTCATGGAGTTTCATTCGCAAACGTTCGCGAGATCGCACTCAGCGGTGAGTGAATAAGAGCGCTTTCACCAGCCGAATCTGCCGTCGCAGGCAGCATCAACAAATCGTATTCCAGAGATACTTAAGAAGCTGCGAGCGTGGCCAACGGGAAGCTCGCCTTAACCAAAGTTCCATTTTCATTCGACTGAATTTCAAAGCGCCCGCCGAGTTGTTTTACCCGTTCGCGCATGCCTTGAATTCCCACTCCTGCTCTCATCGATCGTGCCGATGATCGCCCGTTGCTCGAACTGGGCATACCTTGTCCGTTATCTCGAATCTCGAGACAGACCTCATCGGCAGAGCGGAGGATGACGATGGTTGCTTTCTCGCCCCCCGAGTGGCGGTGAATGTTGGTCAGGGATTCCTGCACGATGCGGAATATGGTCATCTCCATATCGCCGGGCAAACGGCCGAGATCGGACGCTATTTCAAGCTGAACACCGATTTTGCTGCGTTCGGCAAAACCTTCGACATACCATCGCAACGCGCAGGGAAGGCCGGCTTCATCCAGCAAAGGCGGATGCAGCAAATAAGAGACGGTGCGCAATTCCTTGGATAGCTGCGCCACAAGTTCGACGCTCTGCCGGATGCCTGCGGCGAACTCTGGACCGAGGTTCCGGGCTTTCTCTTCCAACGGCGTCAAGTTGAGTTGCACCGCAACCAGTATCTGGCCGGAACTGTCGTGGAGGTCGCGTGCGATCCTGCGGCGCTCCTCATCCTGCGCACGCAGCAATCGGCCGGAAAGTTCGCGGACGGTTTCGGCCTGCTCCAGCAGAACCTGATTCTTCGCTACGAGCTCCTGCGTGCGCAGCTGGACCCGCGCCTCCAACCTCTCGCGCAGATCCTTCTGTTCGGTCATGTCCAGGCCAGTGGCCACCAGCATGACGACGTTGCCGGCATCGTCGCTTACCGGATTCAGTGTGCGGTCGGCGAAGCGGCGGCTCCCATCGGGCAGGCAAAAATAACACTCTTCCCGCACCAACTCCCCGCCTGCCGCTCTGGCTACGCTGTTTTTCAGGATGGCCACTTCGTCCGGAAGAGACCCCCACCACGGCTCCCAGAACTTACGCCCGATCAATTCTTCGCGCTTGCGGCCTGCTGCCTCAATGGCGGCCCGATTCGCGTCAATGATGGTTCCATCCAAAGTAAGCAGAACGAAAAAAGAATAAGTCTGGCTAAAGGCGGCTCTTAGCTGCGCCTCCTGCCGCTGAAGCGCCTGCTCGATGCGTTTGCGATCCGTGATGTCACGAGCGATCTTGGACGCTCCCACCACCTTGCCCAGCGAATTTCGCACCGGCGAAACAGTAAGAGAAATATTGAGTCTCTCGCCAAACTTGGTCACTCGTACAGTTTCGAAGTGCTCGATCCGTTCGCCATTCCTCAGCCGTTTGATGATTTGCTTTTCTTCGTCCCGCAGTTCCGGGGGGATAACGATCGTGATCGACTTCCCGATGGCTTCTTCGGGAGTGAATCCGAATATGTGCTGCGCCCCCGCATTCCAGGTCTCAATGATCCCATTCAGATTCTTGGAGACGATCGCGTCATCCGACGACTCGACAATGGCAGCGAGTTTAAATCGCGCCTTTTCGCCTTCCCGGCGCGCTCCAATATCTTCCACTACGGAGATGAAATGCTTTAACTGTCCAGTTGCGCTGCGGGCACCGGAGACCGTCAGACTCACCCAGACTTGCGATCCATCTTTTCGAAAGTAGCGCTTTTCCCGCGAGAAGGTGTCTAAAGTTCCAGCTTTTATTTTTGCGCGCTCGGCATCATCGTTCTCAATATCTTCCGAATGTGTGATGTCCCTAAATGTCATTTTGAGCAATTCGTCTTTGCTGTAGCCAGTAATCTCGCAGAACTTATCATTCACCCGTAAAAACTGGCCTTCAGGATGTACATGCGCAACGCCCACCGCCGCTAATTCGAAAGTGGAACGATAAAGCTCCTCGCTCTCCCGCAGTGCCTGCTCTAGGGCCGCGCTGCGCTGTAGCACCTCCTGGGAATCGATGTGAGCAGTGGAATGGGGTTCAGAAATCACTTGGTCAAAAAACGGCTTGTGATGGCCGACACTCTCCAGCGCCGCCAGCAGGTCCCGGCCAATGGACGACTTCACCACGTATCCTCGCGCACCCGCCTTGAAAGCCTGCCGCATCATTTCCGGCGAATCGTGCTGGCTAAGAATCAGAACTTCGGAATTGGGAAGCGCGGCACGGATCAGGTGAGTGGCCTCCAGGCCGTTCAGCCGCGGCATGCTCACATCCATCACGATAACGTTAGGATTTAACTCTCTCGCTTTTTCCAGCGCATCCTGGCCGTCGACAGCTTCGCCGCACACTTCGTAGTTCGATTGTCCCTGGATCAGGGAGCATACGCCGCGGCGGACGACTTCATGGTCATCGACGACTAGCACACGCATCTTTACGCTCTCCAAACGGGGTCAGGGAACTTCATAGTTTCAGGACGGCTTCATCGAGCGCTAAGCTTCCCGGAACCTCGCACAAGCCGCATGTGGATCAAACAAGGCGAAGGGCACAGCTTTTCATCATACCCACCCTCGTGGCAGGCTCTTATACAGTGAATCCTGTAGGGGAACTTTGTTTGTGGTTATATTCCGGTGCTTAACGCTTTCAACGGCATCGACGGTGGAGAACCGTGGCCCGGACTCACCTTCGACTCGGCTGGAAGTCTCTACAGCACCCCTATAACGGCGGCGCTCACGATGGCGGTGTCTATGAGTTGACGCCCGGTTTCCGCGGCTGGACGGAAACCGTTTCTTGACAATTCTATAGTGGCGGCGTCCCCGGCGGCGCAAGGTTTTCTCAGTGGTGATCGATCACTCTGAAAATCTGTTTGCCAGCACGACCAATGGAGTCTCTTTTTTCGGCTGCCAAGGTTTCGGCCATGCGGCACGGTGTTGGAAATCCTACCGTAAGGAAGATTTCAATGCGGCATCGCGCGCAAGGCGGAGGATATATGAGATCAATCCTCTTTCGCTTCGGCGCATAGTTTCTTCCATAGTTCTTCAACCCGGATTTTAGTCTGCTCGAGCGATCCCGAATTGTCGATCACGTAGTCGGCGGCTTTGATTTTTTCCGCTTCCGGCAATTGCGCCGCCATGCGGCGTTCGACTTCTTTGCGGGCAACTTCCAGCACTAATTTATGGCGTGCCGCGAAGCGCGCGATGCGTTGCTCCTCGTTGCATGTAACCACAAGCAGGCGGTCAAAGCGCTTCGCCGCGCCGGCCTCAAGAATCAGCGCGGCCTCCACCATGGCTACGGCGTGCGGATCCTGCCGTCCCATCTCTTCCATCCATTCTTCCTGACTCCGAATCACTGCGGGATGCACGATCCGGTTTAACTCTTCCACGCGGGAGGCGTTTCCCGACGAAGTTGCTGAACCAAAAGCTGCGTCGGCCAGCTTTGTGCGGTTCACGCTAAGATCGGGGTTTAAAATCCCGCCGCCGAAGTGTCGCACCACCTGGTTGTAAACCGGCTGGCCTGGCAACATCAGATCGTGCGCGATCCGGTCCGCCTGCACCAGGCAAGCGCCCAGCCCGGCAAATATCTCGCCGACCGCCGATTTACCCGACGCGATCCCGCCCGTGAGGCCGACTTTCAACATGAAGATCGCCTCCTTGCCGCTTTCCAAGAAAACTGCTTAACCACAGAGACACAGAGGCACAGAGAAACCCTCTTTAAGTTTTTCTCTGTGCCTCTGTGTCTCTGTGGTGAAAAGCCTTTCATTTGTTGGCAAGTTCCGGCATTCCACTGCCTCTCCTCATTCTCGCCGCTTTCACCGTGTTATACATCAGCATCGCAATCGTCAGCGGTCCCACTCCACCCGGTACCGGAGTCAACGCTCCCGCAATCTCATCCACGTCGGGATGAACATCGCCCACCAGTGTCGATCCCTTTGTCCGGAAAGTTTCTTCACGCTTGGCATTGCCAGCAAACAGCCGCTGAAATTCCACAGGGTCCGTCACCTTATTCATGCCGACATCGATCACCGTTGCCTCCGGCTTCACGAAGTCGCGTGTAATCATTCCCGCACGACCGATCGCGGCAACCAGAATATCGGCGCGCCGGCATACTCCCGGCAGATCGTGTGTTTTCGAATGGCACACCGTCACCGTAGCGTTGGCATTCAGTAACAACATAGCGGCGGGTTTGCCTACAATATCGCTGCGCCCCACCACCACCGCTTCCTGTCCCGCAATGGTAATGTTGCTGCGCTTGAGAATCTCAATCACCCCCGCGGGCGTACACGGCACCAGGCCAGGACGCTGCGTCGAAAGAAATCCAACGTTCACCGGATGAAAGCCGTCAACATCTTTCGCGGGATCCACCGCCATCAGCACTTGTTTTGCATCGACGAGCGGCGGTAGCGGCAACTGCACCAGGATGCCGTCAATTTCGTCGCGCCCATTGAGTTCATGAATCAGATCCAGCAGTTCAGCCGTCGTCGCACTTTCCGGCGGCGTGTGCTGCTCGCCATAAACTCCCACTTGCTCGCAAGCCTTTACCTTGCCGCGCACATAAATCTCCGATGCCGGGTTGTGCCCCACCAGAACGACGGCCAACCCGGGACGAACTCCGGCCGTAGCCATGGCCTTCACGTCCGCAGCAACTTCACTGCGGATCTCATTCGCAATCTTCGTTCCGTCGATAATTTTGGCCGTCATATTTGGTTTCATTGAGATTCTATCGTATGGCATCGGCGAGAGAATGTTCACCACGGAGGCACAGAGAATTCCCACTTATTAGCTTTTCTCTGCGACTTCGTGGTGAATTAGTTTTGCATTTTCAGCGTACAATCTTTTCATGATTGCCAAAGAATTACTGGAAATTCTGGTCTGTCCAGCCTGCAAACAGGCCCTCGATTACCGCCAAAATCCGGAAAGCCTCAAGTGCACACAATGCCATCGGGTCTATGCCGTGAAGGATGACATTCCCATCATGCTGGTGGATGAAGGCACCATCGAGTCCGCCTGACCCATTTCCGGTTGACGGCCAAGGCGTTCAGTGGGGCAGCCGCCCTCGGGCTGTTCCGTTCTAGCGAAGCTCGAGCGCTACCTTTTCCACCGGAAAACAAGCTCGACAAATTTTTACACTCGTTTGACACTTCCTGACGCTTTTTCCCGAGTACTATCGTTTCTTTCGCAAGCTTGGCCCGCCGAATCAGTTCACCATGCGAATTCCCGCCCAGAATGACACTTCGTGTCAGTTTTGAGACGAGATAGGTACTGTCGAGACCTTATCGAGGTGGGCGAGCGCCATTTAGTTTGCTTGCAACTTCCGATAGACAGAAGGGTTTATGAATCCAACGGCGCTTCTCTTACGTATATAAAACAAGAGGGCCGCCACGGCAGCAGAATTGCATGCAACTTCAGTGGCTGCCGATGAGTCTAATAGGCAATTGTGGTAGGCAGGTCGGAGTCGGAGGTGATGACGGCCATGTTCGGAAACGACAGGTTTGAAGGCGCGATGAACGCGAGTTTCAATAACGATAAAGACAGATTCACGGCTACCGAACTGGCAGCCTTGCGCAGCGACTTGCTCCAGGGCGGAATGATCGATTCCTACGAGGCCGCAGAGTTGCTTCAGATTTTTCTGATGGGCCGTGGTTACGGGGTCTCGCCCAAAGCGGCACTCGATGCCGCCGGTCGCGTTGAAATGGCCGGCTGCGCTATGCCCGTGCTGCAACAGGAACTGGAGAACCTCGCGCTGGTTATGTAAGACGGCGCTGCGAGCCGCGTTCGAATTTGAAGAAGAAGAAGAAGAAGATTTAGACATTCTGGGTCGGCCAGTCGAACCAAGATTTTACTGATCCAGTTCCACGTAAAGAGAGCCGGGCCAACCAGCCCGGCTTTGTGGTGTGTGGGAATGTCATTTCAGGGTTTCCTTGCCCCGCCGAGGGGCGGGAGTTCGTTCTTCCTTCCAGGCGGTGCCGCAGAAGAAGCTGGGAATGGATGCGGAGGGTGGCATGGGCATGGCGCTATTCTCACATGAGCCTGTACCGATATTCTCAGTGGCCGAGGTTGGCGCTGTGCGAGCCCAAGGGCTATAGATCCAACGCGGCGTGGCGGAGGTTCGTGGTGGCGATTTGCAGGGCGTAGAGCATGAGGCCCGCGCGTTTGCGGTCGATCTGGCCGGCGACCAGCAGGCGCACGATTTCGGTAAGCGCCTTTTGGATGGAGTCGGAGTCCTCGAGTACGGGCAGGGTGAAGGGGAGTTCGTGGCCGTCACGCGCGCGTTCGGTGCTAAGTGCGAGGCGCTGTTCGTGCCAGCGCTTGTGGTGGTAGCAGAAACGGTTGTGGCGCATGGCGGGCGATCCGCACTGGGCGCCATTCACCATGATGTGCATGCAGTTGTTGAATCGATTGGCCATGATGGTCTAGATACCCCTACCTCTCTCTCCGTTTTGCAATCAGCGGTTTAGCGCGAATTTGCGAGTTGATCTCCACGCTGCAATCACTTAGGGGCAAGATCTTGAGCCGTAGTGAGTTAGCAGTCGTGGAGAGCTGCTTTATTCTGAGCTAAGTTGACAGTATGGAATATTGCTGGGAGCTTGGCAAGGTTAGGTGAACATGCGGGGGTGTGGAAAACGTTGGGTCCGAGAAGATGCATTGCCCGAGTAGTCGGCTACGGCGACATCTTGCTTGTGGTCGCCATTAAAATCTCCCAGCCCAATATTGGAGGGGCTGCCGCTTAGCAGGTAGTTGATGCCCGCCTAGAACGTACCGTCGCCGTTGCCTAAATAGGTGGTCAGGTACGTGTTTGGGTAGCCGGTCAGCGCAAGCAGGTCGGGGTAGCCGTCGCCATTGATGTCGCCCGCGATAACGGGATCGGCAAATCCGCCGGGTACAGTCTCGCCCTCCGTGAACGTACCGTCGCCGTTGCCAAGATAGATGGCAGTTCCGCCGCCGAAGGGAAGGGTCAGCGCCAGGTCGAGAATGTTGTTCTTGCGGAAGCTTGCGGCTGCGATCGCGCCCGGCGCAGAGCTGATCGGGTAGGCGTTGCCGAGGCGGAAGCTTCCGTTCCCCTGGCCGAGATAGATGTTGAGACCTGTCTCAAGGGACACCGCGACATCCAGATTGGCGCTGGCGGTGAATCGACCCGCGACAAGCGCCGTGGTGCCGCCGACGCCGTAGGTGAAGATAGGGGATCCGAGCGTTCCGTCGCCATTTCCCGGCAGGACAACTAGGCAGTCGCACTTGCTCGTTCCATAGGTTAGAGCCACGACTCCAGGGTGGCCATTATTCGTGAAGTCGCCAGCCGCAATGTAGAACGGGTTCGCTACGGTATTAAAGGGTGCTGGCACTCCGAATGTACCATCCCCATTGCCTAGCAGAACCTCGATTTCGTGGTTCAACGAGTTAGTCACAACGAGATCGAGGATTCCGATTCCGCGTAGATCGGCCACGAAAATCGAATTGGCGGTTTCATTGCCCCCTACGGAATAGTAAACAGCGGGTTCAAATGTTCCATCCCCGCGGCCAAGCAAGACGGCGACTTTTCCGTTGTAGAAAGCCGTCGCCGCTAAGTCAAGCTTGCCGTCGCCGTTGAAGTCGCCAGAGGCGATTGAGTAAGGGCTCGAGAGAACAGCTACGCTTGCTCGCGTCTCCAGAAGTTGTCCCCAGAGCGGAGACGCCAGCGCACCCCAGAAGATTAGCGCCAGAGCCGCAGCTCTTAATAGTGCCCCCGTTCGTGATCGTGTCCGCACCCCCTAACTAACGGTGTTAGCTTACCTCGGTTTGCTGCCGGGCTCAAGCGGTGTCATGGCTGCGCCGCCCGCCAAATGGGCTAAATTAAGATGGGCCAGGCCCCAGCCCTCCTTCTCCCGAATTATCACGTTAGCAATAAATCCGGCGCTCAATACGCAGTTAACGCCTTCTCAGAAAGACCATCGTTTTGTCGCCAACCTGACGTTTCTGCGGCAGCATCTTTTACCTTGCGAAGTTACTCGCCGGGAGGATGTATGCAGCAGTTTCAAAGTAAGTCGACGTATCGTCTAACTACAAATCGCAGCAGCTTGCTACACGCACTTATGGCATTGAGCTTGATGTTTGCGTTATCGCCATTTATGGCGGCACAGTCCACAATTACTTGCACCAGCCCGCAATGGGACATACTTCAGATTATGCGTATGCAGACTACCTGGGCGCAGGATCAGTACTATCTCAGCGGCGTGAATCAGAATAGCTCGCCAGTTTATATGTATCAGGCGGCGAGTAGCGTTACGACTAACGGATCAGGTGAGTGGACGGGCGGCAAGGAAAATTACATCAAGACTTATGCGCTTCCTCCCGCGAATCCGCCTGACCCCTACTCCGTGTGTACCAGCAATTGCGGGTCGTATGCGGCCCCGGAGATGGTGCCGCACACCACAACTGGAGACAGCCCCGAATATTGGGGATATCCGGCTGACGTTGATTTATTCGATACCAGCTACATCTATCTCTGGATTACAGAGATTGATTGGAACAATCCATATTCCTTCAAGAAGTTCAACTCGGATAGTTCGGATTATTCGTTTCGCTTCGCTCCCCGCTGCGGAGTTCCGGGAGAGGTTACCCTGGACAATCCCGCTCCAAACGATCCCAGCGATCCTACGAATAACCCGAGCAGCGCATTCGAAATATTGCCCGCGAATGTATACGACGGTTCTCTTATCGATTCGAGCAACGAGACTTTCACCAGCGCAGATTGCACGAATGGGTTCAAGTGGGACAACCTGGGCTATGCATTTACCCAAGTGAATGCAGCTGAAACCGGTTTTGCTATGAATGATCATGTGAATGGTTCGCGGACTCTGAGTTATCTTCCCATTGTCTATTGGTATAACTGCAACAGCAGCTATGCGAGTTGCGGAAATCACGAAGAGTTTGACTATGGGTATTATCCCAGCACGCGAGACAACTATGGGCTGGTGCAATGGCTGCATTTTACGGGAACGGCGACGAGTCCAGACGAAAGTGCGACCTTCAACAATATGTATCAGTACACGGGAGCAAACGACGGCCACTATCAATACACAAACATAAACTTCCCGGCCGCTGCGTGCTTTTAGGCGGGGGCTTAGGCAAGGGCTGGAAAGCAGGTTCCTCCTGTCTCGCTACACTCGCGCGTCGGAGTGACAAGAGGTAACGTTGCGCTCGCGCGTCGGAATGACAATGTGATGGGCGTGGGGGCGTGCTCTCGTTCGAATCAAAGTCAAAGGCCGAATCAAAGGTCAAGGGCGACGGACGAGGGCGTCCGTCCTACACGAGCAGACACAAAACCGGGGACGGTTGGCCGTCCCCGGTGATTTTACTTCTGGTGCTTGGAAAGGGTTAGGGCTGCTGGACTTGGGCTTCATCCAGTTCGACGCCGTCGCCGGCGTGGATGTCTTCCATGGCGAAGACGACCATACCGGTTGCGGTGGTGGGCGTAGTGCCGATGATGACGATCTCGCCTACGGCGCGGCGCGGCAGATCGCGGACGTGGATGACCGGACCGTTGCCTTTGGTAAACGGTTTGGGATCGACGGAAGGCTGCTTCATCTGCGTGTCTTCGCTAACGGCGGCTTTGAAGGAAAGCGAATCGACGGGATCGTTCAGGTCGGCTTCATAGGTGCGCACGGCGCGGAAGTAGTCGCCAACTTTTATGCCCTGGTTCGCCCCCACGTTGATGTAAACTTTCTGACCGGTTCCGAACACGGAGTCGAAATCCTTTCCTAGCACGATGCGTCCGGAAAGCTTGCTGGAAGTGGGCAGGAAGCGGTCAAAGCGCAGCGGCGGGTGAAACGAAACCATGGACTTTTCGGCGAAGGGGATAGCAGTGTCTCCCGGATTGATGGGGTCGCAGGCGTATTCGATCTGCGCGATGGCTGTTTTGCTGCGGGTATCGATGACCTTAACGCGACCGACTTCCTCGTAAGGCTGGCCGGTGGCCTTTACCAGCTTACGCTGGCCGGGATACATTTCGTACTCATCGATGTCGCGGAGTTCGCGGATGATTTCATATTCCGCGCCGGCGGTGTAGCCGGTGCCTTGCAGATAGACGACATCGTCCTTGGTGAATTTGGTGGTGCTGGGGGTTTGCAGGCCGCCGGCGACGAAGTTCGCGTCGGGCAAAATTTGGCGGCTCATGAAACCAGAGCAGTAAATATCCGCGTAAGTGGGCATAGCTACGCGCTGAATCGGGAAACTGACGGTGCTGGGGACCGTACCCTGAGGCGCGGGAGCGTCGGGCAAATTCACATCCGAGGACGTTTGAGCCCAGGTTGCGGTTGCGGCCACCAACAATAACAATCCTATTTTCTTCATGTTACCTCCGGGAAGGGAGACGATTCGCGTCCTTCCGCAGGGCACTGCCGTGGTAGCAATGCTCCAGATGGACGGTAACAAGGGGGTAAGAGGGGGTCAAGGTTACGAGGGTGTCAGGCGGGACGTGAAAACAGGTTTTTCGTGAGAAATATGAATAGATAGTTGCATCTGCAATTCGACCCCTGTAAGATTCGCGCCGGGCCTATTGCTTCAATCCGAACCTATTGATTCAAGATGATTTCTGCTCCTAACAGTTATCCACCCCGGATCATGCCGATGAGACTGCCACGGGTATGCGTGGCGGTGGCCGCCTCCGACCCCACCGAGCTGGTTGAGAAAGCCGAAGGGTTGATCCGCGACAACTCCTTTCTGGAGTTTAGGTTAGACCACCTCACAAAGCCCGCGTTGGGGCTGCCGAAGGTCAAACATTTTCTGGAGAGTCATGCCGGGATCACGGTGATTGCCACCTGCCGGCGGGTCGCCAGCGGGGGCAAATTTCGGGGATCGATCGCCTCGCAGCTGGATATCCTCGGCAAAGCCGCGGCTTTGGGATGCCAGTTGGTAGATGTAGAGCTCCAGACTGCCCTGAAGTGCAAGCCGGATCAATTGCAGAAACTACGCGGACGGGCCGGGCTGATTCTTTCCTTCCATGATTTTCGCGGCACCAAGAAGCTGGACGAGACGCTGGAAAAGATGCGAGCCTTTCCCGCCGACTTCTACAAAGTTGTGGGAACGGCGGCGACGCTCGCCGATAACGTTTCCATGATCCAGTTCCTGGGACGCGAGCGGGACAATAGTTCGCTCATTGGCGTGTGCATGGGCGAACAGGGAATTATCAGCCGCGTGCTGGGAGTACGCGCTGGCAGCGTATTTACCTTCGCGGCGGTTAGCCCCGGAGAAGAAACCGCTCCCGGACAGGTCACGGCGCAGGAGTTGCGCAGCGTTTACCGCATTGAATCGGTCGACGCGGCGACGCGGGTCTATGGCGTGGCGGGAGATCCGGTCGCCCACTCGCTCTCGCCGGCGATCATGAATGCGGCTTTCCGGCGCGAGAATGTGAACGCTGTTTATCTTGCAATGCACGCGAAGACGTTAAAAGACTTGCTGACTTGCGTGCGCTCGATTCCGATCCACGGTCTCAGCATTACGATGCCATATAAGGAGGCGATCCTTCCTTATTTAGATAATACCGATTCGCATACGACGAAGATCGGTGCGTGCAACACAGTGGTGCGCGCGCAGGATGGAAAACTTTACGGCTTTAATACGGATACTTCCGGAGTAGTGCGTCCACTGGAGCGGCGGCTGAGCACAATTCAGGATGCGAAAATTCTCGTGCTCGGTGCAGGCGGTGCGGCTCGCGCGGCTGTGTTTGGACTGAAAGAACGCGGAGCGGAAGTCTTTATTCTGAATCGCAGCGCGGCTCCAGCGCAAAAGCTGGCGCGGCGGGCCCACGCGCGCTCGGTGAAGCGTGCCGACTTGAAGAAATATTCTTTCGACGTGATCATCAACGCCACGCCGGTGGGCATGGGCAACAAGAGCGAAAGCCCTCTGCAAGAAAAAGAAATCAATGCGCGCTTTGTTTTCGACATGATCTACGACCCGTTCGAAACCCGCTTGCTACAACTGGCAAAACAGCGCGGCGCACAGATCATCCCCGGCATAGAAATGTTCGTCCACCAGGCCGCCCGCCAATTCGAAATCTGGACCGGCAAACCCGCGCCGCAGGATGACATGCTTCAGGTGGTGATGCTGTCGCTACAGGAGAGAGCGGCCAGGGCGGCGGCTGGCGCAGCGAAAAAGAAGTAATACATTCGGGGCGCGGGTTATAAATCACCGCCTGCCCGCTATTTCTAATGATCAAGCATTGCCAAGGCTTCATCGGTTGTAATGAACTTCGCTCCCAGAGCTTGAAGTTCGGCGACTGTCCGTTCTCCATCTTCTGTTTTTAGAGTCTCGATTGCGTCCTGCACCACGGAGACGCGGCGGCCGCGATCGAGAAGTCCCTTGGCCGCGAAGCGCACGCAGTACTCCGTTACAACACCGAAGACGACGAATTCAACATCGTCTCCAAATTGGCGCAATACTTTTTCGATGTGCCGGCTCTCGAAGATATCGAGCGTTTGCTTCTCTAAGAGGACTTGCTGGTATTTCGATAAATTCCGCGGCACCGTTGTCGCAGCTTCGTTGGGAATGATAGCAACTTTATCCGCCATCGCCTCAGGAACGAATGCCGCGCCGGGCGTACCTTTGATGCAATGCGGCGGGAACGTTTTGAATTCAGGATCATTTTCGGCGTGGAAGCAGCCGTGCGAAACCAGAAAGACTCGACCCTGACGGGCGGCATCCGTGAGCCTTCGAATATTTGGGAGTAATCGTTCGGCGCCGGGCACGTACAGCTTACCGCCGGGCAGCATGAAATCCGCCTGCGTATCGACTTCCCAGAAAACGACGCTGCGGGAGACCATCTCAGTTCCTCACTGCATGCGGCAACTTTGCATGACGGCGGTCTCCGCTCAGCGTCAGCTCACACAAACCTTCTACGAAGTCGGAAGTCAAACTATCGTGGCCGATTAGAAATCGCATGTAGATGGGGCCATAGAGCGCGTCGAGAAGCAGATCCATGTCGATATTCTTTCGCAACTGGCCACGGACAACGGCGCGGCGCAGAGTGGCGTAAGCCTCTTTGCGGCGAGGTTTCAGAAAACGTTCGCGAAACGCCGCGGTGAGGCTGCTGTCACTTTGGCCCGCGCCCAGCATGGCGGAAACGATGCGACCACGCCGGCTCCGCAGGATCTTCACCAGTTGGCGCATCTGCTGGCTCATATCTGTGCGCACCGAGCCGGTATCAGGAAAGTGCAGTTTACTCGTGGTACTGCCGGCGAATGCGTCAGCGATAAGAGCGGCCTTATTGGGCCACCAGCGGTAAACGGTAGCTTTGCCTACGCCGGCATGGGCGGCAACCGCTTCAATGGTAAATTCAGAGAAGCCTTTTCTGGCCAGTAGTTTCAGCGTGCTGCGCAAGATCGAGAGCCGCGCTTCTTCGCTGCGAGGCCGCCCTGGCGGGCGCTTGCGGCTGTTGCTGTCGCCATTGCTGTGAGCTGTCGGCTTCTGGCGCATGAGCTTACACTAACATATAATCTCGTCTATACATTAGAATCCAATACGGACTGTATCGAATCTAAAATTAAACTGATGGGTCGGCTTTGGCATTCTCGTGCGGGCTACCCTCACTGCTTCTTTTGAACGCTGGGTGGTGCCTAAGCGATGTGGATTGTAGCGTTAGCCCTCCGACGTCCCTACACTTTTATTGTGATGGCGGTTGTCATTCTTCTTCTGACGCCGATCACCCTCTGGCTCACCCCCACGGATATCTTCCCGAATATCGACATCCCGGTAGTTTCAGTGGTCTGGTTTTATACCGGCATGTCGCCCTTGGACATGGCCGATCGCATTGTGGCCAACTCGGAACGCGGCATCACGACCACTGTCAACGACATCGAGCACACCGAATCTCAGTCGGTGAATGGCCTTGGCGTCATCAAAGTGTTTTTTCGTCCGGGTACCAACGTACAGGGAGCTGTCGCGCAAATTACGGCTATCTGCCAGACCACGGTACGCGGTCTGCCGCCCGGCACTACGCCGCCGCTGATCATCTCTTATAGCGCGTCGACGACGCCCATCATACAGCTTGGATTAAGCAGCAAGACGTTGGCTGAGCAGCAACTTTTCGACCTTGGCCAGAATTTCTTGCGCAACTATCTGGCTACGGTACCCGGAGCTTTTACGCCATATCCCTATGGCGGCAAAATTCCCCAGATTCAGGTAGATCTGGATTTATCGAAGCTCCAGGCTTACGGGCTTTCCCCGACCGACATCGTAAATGCCGTCAACGCGCAGAATCTTATCCTTCCCACGGGCACGGTCAAGATGGGCCCGCTTGAATACAACGTTGAGATGAACGGAACGCCGCAGACCATCGCGGAATTGAATGGCCTGCCCGTCAAGACTACGAACGGATCTACGCTCTACATGAGCGATGTCGCACACATTCGTAATGCCTTCGCACCGCAAACGAACATCGTGCGTCAGAATGGCAACCGCGGCGTGTTGATGTCGATCTACAAGAACGGCAACGCTTCTACTCTGCAGATCGTCTCCGCTGTCAAAAACATCGTTGCAGTCGCCGCCGACTCGCTACCGCCCGAATTAAAGATCACCTCGTTGTTTGACCAGTCTCTGTTTGTGCGCGCATCGATCTATGGCGTGGTGCGCGAGGCGGCGATTGCGCGCGCTTCTAACCGCCCTCATGATTCTCGTCTTCCTCGGCGACTGGCGTCCCACGATCGTCATTTCCATTTCCATCCCGCTCTCCATCTTTGTTTCGATCATCCTTCTGGGCGCGATCGGCCAGACCATCAACATCATGACTTTGGGAGGATTGGCGCTCGCCGTTGGCATTCTGGTGGATGATGCCACGGTGGAAATCGAAAACATCGAACGCAATCTTGCCATGGGCAAGGAGATGAGGCAGGCCATTCTTGACGGCGCGCAGCAGATCGCCGTGCCCGCTTTGGTCTCCACGCTCAGCATCTGCATTGTGTTCGTGCCCATGTTCTTCCTGACGGGCGTGGCTAAATTTCTGTTTGTGCCGCTGGCGGAGGCGGTGAGCTTCGCCATGCTGGCCAGTTATCTGCTTTCGCGAACCCTGATTCCGACGCTCGTCATGTACATTATGCGCGGGCATGAGCATCGCGAGGAAGCGCCGAAATCGTTCCTGGGCCGCTTTCAGCGCGGCTTCGAGAGGCAAGTTTGAAGACTTCCGCCGCGGCTATGAACAGCTGCTGGAAACCACTATCCAGCATCGCGGCATCTTCGTCGTCGGCTTCCTGGTTTTCTGCCTGCTCTCGCTCGGGCTGTTTTTTTTCCTGGGACAGGATTTTTTTCCGCAAGTAGATGCCGGGCTACTGCGGCTGCACGTGCGCGCGCGTCCCGGTTTGCGTGTGGAAGAAACTGCGCGCCTTTGCGATCAGATGGAAGCTGTGCTGCGCGAGGAAATTCCTCAGGGCCAATTGCAAACCGTTCTCGATAATATCGGGCTGCCCAACTCCGGAATCAACCAGTCTTACAGCTCTAACGGAACCATCGGAAGCAGCGACGCCGAGATTCTGATCGCGCTCGATCCCGAGCATCATCACTCCCACGGCCGATCTTACCCGGCGCTTGCGGGAGGTTTTGCCTGAGCGTTTCCCTGGAACCGAGTTCTTTTTCCAGCCCGCCGACATCGTTACGCAGATTCTGAACTTCGGATTGCCTGCGCCCATCGACGTGCAGATTGTCGGCACAGATATGCAGAGCAGTTATGTGATTGCACAGCAGATCGCCAACAAAATGCGCCGCATCCCCGGCACCGCCGACGTCCACGTGCAGCAGTTGCTTTCACTGCCTACGCTGCATATGGATATTGACCGCACGCGAGTCACGCAGGTCGGGCTCACGGCGCGCGATGTGGCGCAGAGCGTGCTGGTCTCGTTGAGCGGCAGCTTCCAGACGTCGCCGAATTTCTGGCTCAATCCGAAAAACGAAGTTACTTACCAGATGGCGGTGCAATCGCCGCAATATCGCATGACCAGCATGCAGGACCTGATGACCATTCCCGTCACTTCCCAACAGGGCCCGCAACTGCTGAGTAATCTGGTGCAGTTATATCCGGTGGCGCGGCCCGCTACGGTAAATCACTGGAACGTTGCACCGGTGATCGATGTTTATGCCAGCACGCAGGATCGCGATCTGGGCGCCGTGGCAGCTGACACAGACAAGATACTAAAGACCTTCGATGGCCATTTGCCGCGCGGCACTCACATCGTAGTACGCGGCCAGGTCGCCACCATGCGCTCCTCGTTTTTCGGCCTGGGCGTGGGATTGGCCGGAGCGCATTCTTCTGGTCTATTTGCTGATCGTCATCAACTTTCAATCCTGGCTTGATCCCTTCATCATCATCGCGGCTTTGCCGGGAGCGCTGGCGGGGATATGCTGGTTCCTGTTGCTGACGCGCACCACGTTAAGTGTTCCGTCGCTTACGGGCGCGGTCATGTGCATGGGCGTTGCCACCGCCAACTCCATCCTGATGGTCAGCTTTGCGCGTGAACAGATAGATGAAGGGCATTCCCGCGGTACAAGCCGCGGTTGCTGCGGGATACACGCGCATGCGTCCGGTGCTCATGACGGCGCTGGCCATGATTATCGGCATGGTGCCGATGGCGCTGGGATTCGGCGAAGGCGGCGAGCAGAACGCGCCGCTGGGCCGCGCCGTCATTGGCGGTTTGTTGTTTGCCACGGTCGCCACACTATTTTTCGTACCTAGTGTATTCGCCATTTTCCATGGCCGCCGCGAAGCCAAACGGGCCCAGCGCGGAACGAACAGGTAAACCGGATCTGTTCGGAATCGGGTTGAGCGGAGTGGAGTCAAAGCATGACCGAAGAAAACAAGACTAAACAATCGCGGGATGAGCAGCGGCCGCAACAGCCCTCCAATTCTCAGGCGTCGCAACCGGCCGGCGATAACGAAGAGCATCATGCTCTTGGCGTTCAGGCCCAGCGCGACGAAGAGATCGAAGAAATCCAGAAGCGCTCCCGGCACCAACCTCCCGGGATCCAGCGGCCCCCGGAGGTTCCGCCGGCGCCGCCCCGCAAGGCTCTGACTATCGTCGGAGTCCTGCTGGTGGTGCTGCTCATTGCGGGAGCGTTCACCATGTTCGCCACAAATGAGCCACGAGCGGGCGCTGGCCAATGAAACCGAACGCGAGACCGTACCCACAGTCGCAGTGGCAAATCCCGTATCGGAGAAACCCGATGAAGATTTGATGCTCCCCGGCTCCTTGCAGGCCTATGAGGAGTCGCCAATCTACGCCCGCACCAGCGGCTATCTGGTTAGATGGTACAAAGACATCGGCAGCCGTGTAACCAAAGGCGAGTTGCTGGCGAAGATCGACACGCCCGAAGTCGATCAGGAATTAAACCAATCACGCGCCGCGCGCCAGCAAATTGTCGCCCAAATGGATCTGGCGAAGATCACCGCGGACCGATGGGAAAACCTTCGTAAGACCGACTCAGTTTCCGCGCAAGAAGCCGACCAGTATTCGAGCGGATACAAACAGAGTCGCAAGCCAACCTGGCTTCGGCCGACGCAAACGTCCGCCGCCTCGAACAGCTGGAAGGATTCAAGGAAGTCTATGCGCCATTCACCGGAGTGCTCACCAAGCGTAACGTCGACCCCGGCGCTCTCATCAATGCCGGCGCAGGCGCGGCTGGCCGCGAGCTGTTTGACCTCGCCCGCGTCGATCCCTTGCGTGTCTATACCAGCGTTCCGCAGGCCTACGCACCCTATATAAAAGTCGGCGCCAAAGCGTTCGTGACGCTGCGGGAATTTCCCGGGCAAAAGTTTGAGGCGACGGTTGCGCGCACCGCCGAAGCCATCGACACCAACACCCGCACTCTTTTGACGGAAGTTGACGTGCCAAACAAGAATGGCCGCTTGTTGCCGGGTTCGTTCGGAGAGGTGCACTTTGCCGTCGGCTCCAACGTGAACAAGGTCACGGTTCCGGTGAACACGATGCTGTTCCGCGCCGAGGGCGCGCAAGTGGCCGTGGTCGGTCCGGATAACAAAGTGCAATTGCGCCCTATCAACATCGGGCGCGATTACGGCACAACGTTGGAAATTCTTGGCGGAGTCGCGCCCAGCGACCGGATCGTGGTCAACCCCGCGGATTCTCTTGAAAACGGACAGCAGGTAAATGTGGCGCAGCCTCAGCCCAATCAGCAGCAGCCCGGTCAAGCGCCGCAAGGCCAGCAGAAAGGCGGCGCGTAAAGTGAGGCGAGCCGCCCTCTCGATGGCGCTGGCACTTCTGGTGCTTACCGCCGGATGCACGGTGGGTCCGCGTTACAGCCGCCCTGCGGCCCCAGCGCCCGCGCCCGACGCGTGGAAGACGCAGCCGCCCTGGCAACAAGCCGCGCCGCAGGATTCCATTCCTAAAGGCGAGTGGTGGAAAATCTACAACGACGCTGACCTCAACGCTTACGAACAACAATTGCTGCAAGCCAACCAGTCGCTGGCCGCCGCTCGCGATCGCCTCAGATCAGGCGCGGTCTCTGGCCCGCGTCGCCACTGCCGGATTTTTTCCCGCAGCTTTCCGCCGACCCTTCGGCGGTGCGCGAGCGCGGCTCCGGCAATCGCCCGCTGAATGGCGAAGTCGGTTCCGCTGATCAACGGCGTGCCGGAGGTGATTCCGCCGTACACGCAAAGCGTTTACACAATTCCGTTCAACATCAACTATGAGGTTGATATTTTCGGACGCGTGCGCCACAACGTGGAAGCGGCGAACGCCACTCTCCAGTCCACGGCCGCCGATCTTCAAAACGCCCAACTCGTACTGACTGCGGAACTCGCCGCCGACTACTTCACTTTGCGCGAGTTCGATGCCGAGTTCAATGTTGTGCAGGAATCCGTCGGCTATCAGCGTAAAGGTTTGGATCTGGTAAATCGCCAGCATGAAGGCGGCATCGTCAGCGGACTCGAAGTGGCGCAGCAGGCTTCGCTGCTCGACTCCACAATCTCGCAGCTTTCCTTGGTGCAGGAGTCGCGGGCCCAATACGAGCATGCGATCGCGGTATTGTTGGGGCAGTCTGCGTCGAATGTGAATGTGCGCGTGGCTCCGTTACAGGCTACGCCTCCGCCCGTCCCGCTGGGAGTGCCTTCTGACGTCTTGGAACGCCGCCCTGATATCGCCTCGGCCGAACGCCAAATGGCCTACGAGAACGCGCAGGTCGGAATAGCCCGCTCCGCATTCTATCCGCACATTACGCTGAGTGGCTCCGGCGGTTATCAGAGCACCGACATTTCATCTCTGCTCAACGCTCCCAGCCTTTTCTGGTCTCTTGGCGCCGACGCCCTGGAGCCAATTTTCGAGGGCGGACGAAATCGCGCCAACTTGGCCGCTGCCCGCGCCGCCTACGATCAGTCGGTGGCCAACTATCGCCAGTCCGTACTCACCGCCTTCCAGCAAGTGGAAGACGGCATCAGCAATCTGAGCACGCTTTCTCAGGCGCTTACCACCCAGCACGCCGCCGTGGAAGATGCCCGCCGCCAGCTTGCCATCGCCAACAATCGCTATATCGGCGGAGCCACCGACTATCTCAACGTCATCACCGCCCAGACCACTCTACTCACCAGCCAGCGGCTGGAAACGCAGTTACTCGGCCAGCAGATGGTCAGTTCTGTCTATCTGGTGAAAGCCCTTGGCGGCGGCTGGGACGGCAGCGGAATTAAAGACCAGCAAGTTCATCCGCAGGCGGGTCAGATTCTGCAACCGTAAGAAACTACAGCCAATGGCTTGGCTTAGAAAGCCGTAAACTGCTCGCACGTTGACAAACTCCGCTCGCAAGCCTAACATAGAAATGGAGTTATTATCTCTTTCCTAATTCCTTCAGACCCTGGAAGTAAGTCAGCCCTCTAAAGTTATGTTTTGCACATGGCGCGTGACTGAGGGAACTGCGCCTTGTGTCCGTAGAAATGGATGGTTGCTTCATCCATATCGCTCGTTTCTGAACCTGTCCGAAGTAAAGGGAGCCCATGAAAAATACGAAGTTTCTGGTGAAAGTGAATCGCGGCGGTGCGCGCGCCGCCGAATACGTCCTGCGAGTCGACCGGACGCCCATTCAGACCACAACCAACAAGAAACTGGCCCTCGCCATGGGAAGGTTCACGGCGGAAGATGCCGTGAAATCGATGCAGAATTCCCGCTGTAACCCGGAGTTGATCTCGGTATTCTGCTAAAGCAACGCCTGTTCTTAACTATCCCGGCTGCCCCGGACTAGCCCATCTAGCTCCGGGCGTGGCGTTCGCTGTTAGGCTTGGAGCCGCTCAACGCGAAGTAGAGAATGTAGAGGTAGCAGATCACAGGAAGAAAAAAGGCGTGATGGATTCCGATCTTATCGGCAATCGCGCCCTGCGCCAGCGGAATCAGCGCTCCGCCCACAATCGCCATAATCATTACTCCTGAGCCGTCGCCCGTCAGCGGCCCCAGCTCCGCCACGCCCAGCGTGAAGATGCTGGGGAACATGATGGAGTTGAAGAAGCCGACCAGGATGATGCTGTACATGGCGACGTGCCCAGTACTGATCATCGAAATGGCCACCAGTGCGGCAGCGCAAACCGAACATATACCGAGCAGATGTCCGGTCTTCATTTTTTGCAGGAGGGCCGACCCGATGAAGCGGCCAACCATCGCCCCGCCCCAGTAAAACGCCACCAGATTCGCCGCCGCCTTTTCCGTCAGCCCTCCAATATCCGGCTGCGTAAAATAGTTCACCAAAAAACTTCCGATCGCTACTTCCGCGCCGACATAAACAAAGATGCCGATGGCCCCGAAAATTAAATTCGGATGCCGCCAGATCGAATCGTTTACCTTTTCCCCAACCTTATGTTGCGCCTGCGGGATTTTCGGCAGCTTGAAACTTCCGATTGCCACCGCCAAAAGCACGAGCGCGATTCCCAGGCCAACATAAGGAGTTTTCACGGTCGCCGCTTCATGCAGCCGATAGGCCTGGAGCGCGTCCGGAGCCATGGCGCGGATCTCCTCCATCGCCTTCGGCGCCGCGCTCAAAATCAGAAGACCTCCAAAAAAAGGCGCGAGAAAAGTCCCCAGAGAATTAAACGCCTGTGTCAGGTTCAGGCGGCTGGAGGCCGTCTTAGGATTACCCAGCACCGTCACGTAGGGATTCGCCGCGACCTGCAAGCAGGTAATGCCCGCGGCCAACACAATGAGAGCGACGAGAAA
Organism: uncultured Acidobacteriaceae bacterium; assembly: GCA_963818235.1. Classification (GTDB taxonomy): domain Bacteria; phylum Acidobacteriota; class Terriglobia; order Terriglobales; family Acidobacteriaceae; genus Sulfotelmatobacter. The sequence continues at coordinate 882,250 of CAWFRI010000001.1, read as the reverse complement.
TAACATGAAGGACGGAGCGCTTGCCGCCGGCACAAACAGAAATGCGCCCGCGCCCATCGTGATCAGCCCCACTACCATTGACCGCTGATATCCGATCCAGTCCACAATCTTGGCCGAAGGAATGGAGAAAAGAAAATACGCTCCAAAAAAGGCAAACTGCACCAGCATCACCTGCGCGTAATCCAAATCGAAGATCGCTTTCAGGTGAGGAACAAGAATGTCATTCAGGCAGGTAAGAAATCCCCACATGAAAAACAGCGTGGTCACAATCGCAAGCGGTGCGGTGTAGGAACCAGAGTTGTTCTCAGAGACGGTCGTCGAAGACGCGCCCGGAGCAGTCATCGCCATCGTGGATCACCCTTATGTTCGAATCCGGCCAATCTTAATTGGTTTTTGCATAATAGCACCGGATCGCGGGCATCTGGGCTCGCACGCCAAGATTTGTCGCCAATCTTCTATCGTCGGCTGCGCTTCACACCTGTAGCTTGACCAGCCAGTTTGCCGGCTCCGGCAGGATGGCGAACGTAGGCAGCTTGCCCCGCACCATCGCGACTTCGTCGCACTGGTGGTATCTGGGACAAACGTGGCAGTCTTTATAAATCTTATCGGGAAGGTCTTCGCGCTGGGCCATCTGAAATCCCTGGCGCGAAAAAAATTCCGGAGCGCGCGTGAAGAGACAAATACAATCTACGCGATGCCGTTTGGCTTCGGCCATCAAAGCCCTCATCAGCCGCGTTCCGCCGCCGTGACCCTGCGCCCGCGATCCGACTGTAATCGAACGAATTTCGGCGAGGTGAGTTCCGTAAAGATGCAGCGCGCCGCATCCAATGATGCGGCCTTCGTCCTCGAGAACTACAAAGTCTCTAACGTTCTCGCAAATTTCCGCCAGCGTGCGCGGCAGCAACGTGCCATCGCCCGCATAGGCGGAGATCAGTTCGTGAATGTGCTCTGCGTCCGGCAGAATCGCTTTACGCGTGCGCATGTATCTTGACCTCCTCGCGCAAAGATTCGATCTTCTTTTTTGCCGCGGCAATCCCTTGCCGGACCCTGGCCGGCGCCGTTCCGCCAACTACATCGTGAATCGCCAGCACCGCTGCTGGGTTCAGGCAATCATAAAAACCTTCATCGAAGGCAGGATGCAACGTCTGTAGCTCGTCGAGTCCAAGATCCTGCAACTCACAATTCTTCTCCAGACACAACTTCACAGCTTTTCCAATCTGCTCGTGCGCCAGTCGCGACGGAACGCCGCGGTTGACCAGATAAGTCGCGCCCGCCCACGCATTCGTAAATCCCGACTGCGAGGCCTCGTTCATGCGTGCATCATCGAACTCCACAGCCTTCATAAAACCAGCAACCAGCGGCAACAATCCGAGCGCTGTATCCGCGGCATCAAACAGCGGCTGCTGCGTCTCCTGTAAATCTTTGTTGTAGGCCAGGGGCAAGCCTTTCAACGTCATGGTCAATGCGGTTGCATTTCCGGCGATGCGCCCCGCCTTACCCCGAACCAACTCCAGCAGGTCGGGATTCTTTTTCTGTGGCATGGCGCTGCTACCCGTCGAGTACGCCTCCGGCAACTGCACAAACCCAAATTCCTGCGTTGAAAAGAGAATCATTTCCTCCGCCCACCGGCTCAAGTGCAGACTTAGCAGCGAGAGCGCGTGCACAAATTCAAGAACGAAATCGCGGTCGCTGGTCGCGTCGATACTGTTGGCCGTTGGACCGGCGAAATCGAGTTGATCTGCCATGAAATTGCGATCAAGCGGCAAAGTCGCACCGGCAACCGCGCCTGATCCCAGTGGACATAAATTCAATCGCCTGCGGCAGTCCGCCAGTCGCTCCGCATCGCGCAAGAACATTTCCACGTAAGCCAGCAGCCAATGCGCCACCAACACTGGCTCCGCGTGCTGCAAATGAGTGTAAGCCGGCATGACCGCGCTGCCCGCTTGATCGGCGCGATCGCTGAAAGCGCCGCAGACCCCAGCCAGTTGCGAACGCAATTCATCAATCGCAGCCCGCACGTAAAGCCGCAAATCCGTGGCGATCTGTTCGTTCCGGCTACGGCCGCTGTGCAGCTTGTATCCCAACTCGCCAATGCGCGCGACTAACTGCTTCTCCACGAAGTGATGCACATCCTCGGCTTCATCCTCGGCAATCTCCGTGGAGTGGGAAAACGCTTCGCCAATCTGCTGTAGTCCTTCAAGAATTCCGATCAGTTCATCCGCCGACAGAACTCCTGCGTTCTTCAAAGCACGCGCGTGCGCTGCGCTCGCCGCCAGCTCATAACTCAGTAACCGGCGGTCGAAGTCGAAAGACCGCTGCCAGCGCTCGAATTGCGGGTCCAGCGGCTGCCGGAAGCGCCCCGACCACATCTTCATCGCGCAACCTCGTGCCGGGCGCGCGCGCGGGTACGCGATGGCAAACCAAGTATGCGAATAAATCCCGCCGCATCTTTCTGGTCGTAACTATCGCCCATGGTGAAGGATGAGAGGTCCGTGCGATAGAGTGAGTGCTCCGACTCGCGGCTCACGATGGAAACATTTCCCTTATATAAAGAGAGCGTCACGCTGCCAGTCATATCCGCCTGCGTGCTGGAAACGAATGCGTCGAGCGCTTCGCGCAGCGGCGTAAACCACAATCCAAAATAAACCAGCTCCGCATATTTCAGCGCCACACCCTGCTTAAAGTGCGCGACCTCACGCTCCAGGCACAGCGCTTCCAATTCACGATGCGCCGCAATCAGCAACGTTCCGCCGGGAGTTTCGTAACAGCCGCGCGATTTCATTCCGACGAATCGGTTCTCCACCAGATCAACGCGCCCAATCGCATTCCGCGAACCAATCTCGTTGAGCAACTCGACCAGTGAAACCGGATCCAGTTTCATCCCGTTTACCGAGACCGGATTCCCTTTCTCGAAGCCAATCGCCACCTGCTCATTTTTGTCGGGCGCCTCCTGCGGCGATCGCGTCATCTGCCACGTGGTCGCCAACGGCGCGTTGGCCGCGTCTTCCAGTTCTCCGCCCTCGTGGCTGAGGTGCCAAAGGTTACGGTCACGGCTGTGGATTTTTTCCCGGCTCGCGGCCACCGGAATGCCGTGCTGCTCGGCGTAATCCAGACAATCCTCGCGCGACTTCAAAGTCCACTCCCGCCACGGCGCAACCACTTTCAGATCCGGCGCAAGCGCCTGATAAGTCAGCTCGAAACGAACCTGATCGTTTCCTTTGCCCGTGCACCCGTGCGCCACGGCCGTTGCTCCCTCGCGTATCGCAACCTTTACTTGATGTTTCGCAATCACCGGACGCGCCAGCGACGTACCCAACAAATATTTGTGCTCATACACGGCGCCCGCGCGGAGAGCAGGAAAAACGTATCCGGTAAGAAACTCCTCGCGAAGATCCTCCACCACTACGTTGCTGGCTCCGGTTGCGTAAGCTTTCTCAACCACGGCCTCGATATCGTCACCCTGCCCCACATCGCCAACCATCGCGATCACGTTGTAGGCGTAATTTTCCTTAAGCCATGGAATGATGATGGAGGTATCGAGACCTCCCGAATATGCAAGAACGATTTTTTCAGGCATGAGCGCTCCTCGCGGGCAGGCGATCACCGCCGCCCAGCAGTAAATACAGTATCGCTTTTTGCACGTGCAGACGGTTTTCCGCCTGCTCAAAAATCAGAGACTGCTCCGAATCCATCACCGCATCCGTTACTTCCAATCCGCGATGCGCCGGCAGGCAGTGCATGAAAACCGCGTGGGGCGCGGCTTCCGTCATCAAGTCCGCATTCACCTGATACGGCGGAAAAATCCGCATCCGCTCGCTTTCTTCTCTTTCCTGTCCCATGCTAACCCAGGCATCTGTATAAACGGCGTCAGCTCCCGCAACAGCTTCATGCGGATCGTTGAGCAGAACAATCTCCGCGCCAGTTTCCTCTCCGATCGCGCGCGCATCAGAGACAATTTGCGGATCAGGCGCATAGCCCGGCGGAGTCGCGATCCGGATTGAAGACCCCAGACACGCGCAGGTCAACAGCAACGAATGCGCTACATTATTCCCATCGCCAAGATATGCAAGGCACCGTTTTTTCATGTCGCCGAATCTTTCGAGCAACGTCAGATAATCCGCCAGCGCCTGGCAGGGATGTTCCAAATCGCTCAGAGCATTAATCACGGGCACGCATGCATGCTTTGCCATACCCTCGATCGTCTCCTGTGAATAAGTGCGCAGCACGATCAAATCTACCCAGCGCTCCAGGTTATGCGCCACGTCGCTCAACGTCTCGCGGGCATCGAGCCGCTCGTGGGTCTGGTCGACGAACATTGCAGTTCCACCCAGACCAACCATTCCCGACTCGAATGTCAGCCGGGTTCGCAATGATGGCTTTTCGAAGAACATCACCATCTGTTTTCCAGCGAGCGCCTTGCGAAAATCCGCTGGACGCGCCTTCATGATTCCAGCCAGATTCAATACCGCCTCAACCCCAGCGGGCCCAAGATCGCGAGTCGAAACCACATCCGGACACCAGAAGACCTGCGGCACTCTCGCCGGCGTAGCGGCCGCTCTGCCTTGCACGTGGCTATTCAACGTTGACTCCTTCTTCTGTGTTTGAGAACCCGTCCGCTGCAATCGATAGCGGGCGGTGACTGATGAACTCATGAATACGTAACCTCCGTGCCGCACGAAAGCTTGGTCAGATAAAACTGCGGCAACATCTCGACCTCCGTTGTCGGCAAAATTCTCACGCGCCCTACTCCCTGCTTCAGAGCGAGTTCGCACGCGCGCAGCTTGGGCAACATGCCACCGCTGATAATCGAACTCGCAGCCAGTTCGGCCGCCTGCCGCGTGCTCAACCACGGCATCACGCTGCCCGTTGCATCTTTCACTCCGGGTACATCGGTGAGAAAAATCAACGTATCGGCATGGCAGGCCGCCGCGCAGGACGCCGCCATTTCATCGGCGTTAACGTTGTAATATTCGCCATCCGCTCCGAGAGCCAGCGAAGCCATCACCGGAATTCCTCCCTGCTGCCACAGCGCCTCGATCCAGCACGGCTCGGCGAAACAAATCTCGCCGACAAATCCCAGGTCGCGCCCATGAACAAGCTTTTTGCGGGCGCGGAACGTCATGCCGTCGCCGCCGCAGAATCCAATCGCCGGCATGCCCGCTGCCTGAATCGCCGCCACCAAATTCTTGTTTACGATTCCACCGAGCACCATTAACGCCGTGTCCCGCGTTTCCGCGTCGGTCACGCGCAGGCCATCCACGAACTCGCTTTTCTTTCCCAGCCGCGTCAACATGCGCGTAAGCGCCCCGCCGCCGCCATGAACTACGGCCACGCGATGCCCATCCTGCGCCAGCTCTGCAATCGACCGGGCGCACTTGCGCAAAGTCGCCGCATCGTCGATGGCCGCACCGCCGATTTTTACTACGATCGTCACTGCAAACCCTCCCGCTCGTCCCAGCCATACATCAGATTCATGTTCTGAACCGCCTGCCCCGCAGCGCCTTTCAGCAGATTGTCCAAACAGGAGACCAGCACCAGCCGTCGTCCATCCTCCGCCAGACAGAAGCCCAGGTCGCAGTAATTCGTATGTAGAGAAAACTGCAACTCCGGCAGCTTCGAGGCTGGGAAAATTCTCACCCAATGTTTGCCCGCATAGAAATCGCGCAGACAAGATTCCACCTGAGCCCCAGTCATCGCCCGCTCCAACTGCACATAGATCGTCGACAAAATGCCGCGCGGAATCGGCAGAAGATGCGGCGTGAAAGTCAGCTCCGCATCGTCCAGTCCCAACTGCTCGACCATTTCGCCCAGATGCCGGTGGTTGAAAACCGCATAGGCCGAGAAATTATCCGCAACCGAAATAAAATGAGTACGCGCAGTAGCCGCCTTGCCCGCGCCCGATACCCCGGACTTTGAATCGGAAATAATTCCGTGTCCGCGATCTACGAGCCCAGCCTTGAGCAGCGGCGCCAGCGCCAAAATCACTGACGTGGCATAGCATCCCGGATTCGCCACCAGCTGCGCCTTCGCAATACAGTCGCCGTTCAGTTCAGGCAAGCCGTAGACCGCTTTCTCAGTTAACGCAGCAGCCGTCACGGCATCCGCATCCGTAAAGGAGTAGATGGCTCGATGCTCTTCTTTCTTCAGTCTCCACGCCCCGCTGAGGTCAATCACCCGCAATCCCTGCGCTACCGCCTCGGGCACAAGCGACCGCGAAGCTTCATGCGGAGTCGCCAGAAAAAGCACTTCCACGCCCTGGCGCTTCAGCTCGGGCCATGCCAGCGTCCGCAGCGGATAACCTCCGTTGCCCGAGAGCTCGGGAAAAATCTCCGCCAAATTGGCCGGCCCTCCGTTGTTGCTTTCGCGCCGCAGCAATACTGGCCTTTCCAGCCGCGGATGCCGCTCAAGAATGCGCGTCAGTTCCATACCCGAATAGCCAGTCGCCCCGAGCACCGCGCTTTTGATCTTCGCCGCCATCAGCCCAGCATTCCCTCAATCCGTACCGCAACTTTCTTAGCCGCGTCTTTGTGCGGACAAATAATCAGGATGGTGTCGTCCCCGGCAATCGTCCCCACCATCTCCTCCCACTCCTGCTCGTCGATCGCCGCTGCCACCGGCTGCGCGCTGCCCACAATCGTTTTCAGCACCAGCAGGTTCTGCGCCGGGCGCACATCCAACACAAATTCTCGGACCAAGCGCTGCACCGGAGGCAAAGCCAGTCCGGAAGCTGTGTCTCCTTGCGGCAAGGTGTAGCCGGCGGCCGTCTTGCTCAAATTCAGGTCCCGAATATCTCTCGATAGCGTGGCCTGCCCCACCTTGAAGCCCCGCTTGCGCAAGGCCTTTTGCAGGCTTTCCTGGCTGGCCACCGGCCCCTGCCGCAATGCTTCCAAGACCGCTCTCTGCCGCAGTACTTTATTCATTATGAATATTTATTCATTTAAATGAATAAATATTCTTCTATCTTACAGACCTCATTCTCTCTGTCAAGAGGAAATGTCCCTGCTCTTACACTTTCAGTTAAGTGAGATCTGGCACGGTTCAGCGCGCGAGTTGCTGCTTTCAAATCGAAAGACTTGCGCGCTCGCAAATCCTTGCTAGACTACTCGCGGTTCGTAAGCCGCCCCGTCCGCAGGAGTGAGTTCATAATGAGCAAGCCGCCAACACTACTTGCCGAGATGATTGCCGAGTTTCTCGGAACCTTCGTTCTGATTCTCTTTGGCACGGGCGTGGTCGCCATGGTCGTTCTGTTCCCTGCAAACAACCCCGCGGCCACGGTTCACGGCGGCTACACCAACATCACCCTGGGTTGGGGACTGGCCGTCACAATGGGGATTTACGTCGCTGGAAAAGTTTCCGGAGGCCATCTCAACCCCGCGGTCACTCTCACGCTCGCGGTATTCCGCGGCTTTCCCTGGCGTAAGGTTCTACCGTATTCGGTGGCGCAGACCGCCGGAGCATTCTTCGCCGCAGCTCTCACCTATCGAAACTATTTTCCCGCGTTCCGTCAGTTCGATCCGCAATTGGAACGAACCGCAGGCGTGTTCACCACCTTCCCGGCATTTCCCGCGTGGCCGCAAGCCGGATTCCTCGATCAGGTGATCGGCACCGCTCTTCTTTTAATGCTGATTCTCGCGATCACCGACGAGTTGAACGTCCCTCCCGGATCCAATCTCGCGCCGCTGATGATTGGCTTGGTCGTGGTTGCGATCGGCATGAGCTTTGGGGGCATACACGGATATCCCATCAATCCCGCCCGCGACTTTGGGCCGCGGCTTTTCACTTCGCTGGCCGGATTCAAGAACAACGGGCTCACCGATGGCGCACGCGTTTGGTGGGTTCCGGTAGTTGCGCCACTCGTCGGTGGACTCGTCGGCGCCGCGGTCTATGACTTTGGCATTCGACGATTTCTGCGCGCTTCGCAACCATCATCTGATTAAGGTGCATAGAATAGTCAGGAGGCCGCTTGCGTTACATTCTCGCGCTCGACCAGGGCACAACCAGTTCCCGAGCACTCTTGTTCGATCACGAAGGCCGCGTCCGCTCAGTTGCGCAGCGTGAGTTCACGCAAATTTTTCCGCAGCCCGGGTGGGTCGAGCACGATCCCGAAGAGATCGCCGCATCTCACATAGCAGTTGCTTTAGAAGCGTTGGCCCAAGCTCAAGTGCAAGCCGGCGATATCGCCGCCACTGGCATCACCAACCAGCGGGAAACCACCATCGTATGGGATCGCACCACCGGCAAGCCTATCTACAACGCCATCGTATGGCAGGATCGCCGCACCGCCGAATTCTGCGCGGAACTCAAAGCTCACGGCCACGAAAATCTGATCCAGCAGCGCACCGGCCTGCTGCTCGACGCGTATTTTTCCGCCAGCAAGATTTCGTGGATATTGGATCACGTGCCCAACGCCCGCGAACTTGCTGATGCAAACCGTCTCGCATTCGGCACCGTTGATACCTGGCTGCTTTGGAAGTTGACCGGTCGCCGCCTGCATATCACTGACGCCAGCAACGCCTCCCGCACCATGCTTTTCAATCTCTCTTCCGGAAGTTGGGATAACGACCTGCTCGCGCTGTTCCGAATTCCGGCATCAATGTTGCCCACGGTTCGGCCTTCCAGCGAAGTTTATGGAGAGGTAAGTTCTGTCCCCGGGCTGAACGGAATACGAATCGCCGGTATCGCCGGAGATCAGCAGGCCGCACTTTTCGGCCAACGATGCTTCACGCCCGGCATCACCAAAAATACCTACGGCACCGGCTGCTTCATGTTGCAGAGCACGGGAACGCGCGCCGTCCCTTCGAGCAATCGACTACTTACCACTGTAGCCTGGAAAATCGGCGACATCACCGACTACGCGCTTGAGGGCAGCGTCTTCGTCGGCGGCGCAGTGGTTCAATGGCTGCGCGACGGACTCGGGATCATTCGTGCATCGTCTGAGGTGGAAACTCTTGCAAATTCCGTTTCCGACAATGGCGGCGTTTACTTTGTTCCCGCATTCGTGGGCCTGGGCGCTCCTCACTGGGATTCCAACGCTCGCGGATCAATCTTCGGACTCACACGTGGCAGCACTGCCGGGCACATCGCGCGCGCGGCCCTCGAAAGCATTGCGTATCAAGTCGCCGACCTCATGGACGCTGTTCAGACCGATACTGGTACTCCGCTTAAGGAATTGCGCGTGGATGGTGGCGCATCCGCAAATAATGCTCTCATGCAATTTCAGGCGGATATGCTCGGTGTGCCCGTGGTACGTCCAGCGATCACGGAGACGACGGCTCTCGGCGCTGCATTCCTGGCTGGTCTAGCTTCTGGCTTCTGGAAAAATCTGGAGGCGATTTCTGACCTGCCGCAGCAAGAACGCCACTTTGAACCCAACATGCCGCACACTCAAGTCGTCCAGTTGCGACAGCGCTGGAATGAAGCCATTTCCCGCACCCGCGACTGGGAGCATTCGACCGCGCCAGATTCGAGTGCCAAAAAATAGCGCGAAAAACAGTTTGACCGGCTTCCTTTCCAGCCCGAATTACATCCTACTGTCGGATGAATAAAAGAGGAACGCTATGAAAAAAGCTCTATCGGCTTTGCAAGTGGTTACAACCGTGGCGGGTGTGGCTGGCGTAGTGTTCGCCGGATACATCATTTTGAACGCGCTGCCAGACCTTAAACGCTACATCAAAATCAGTAGCATGTAAGCCGCACGCTCCAAAGCGAATTGATTTTCGCTTTGGTAACGTGACCTCGAAAGAATAGCCAGAGCGGCCAGCAGGATTGGTCGCCGTGGCTCGCGCTCCAGGTTCCAGTCCGTAACGCTCGAATAAAGCACGCACCATCCTAACCGTCCCTCAGACAAACGTCGTTCGCACCCTGATAGCCCATGTGCGCTATCCTGTAAAACCAGTGCTGGCACAGGAAAGCCTATCACCAGTTTTTGCTCGAATGGGATCGCATCATACGGAATCCAGCGCCGGGGAGCCTCCATGCTGAAGGAAACCCACGTTGTCGTCGGCCTCGGCGAATTGCTGTGGGACTTATTTCCCGCCGGCAAAGAACTCGGCGGAGCGCCCGCCAACTTTGCCTACATCACGTCTCTGCTCGGAGATGAAGGCATTCCTGCCAGCCGCCTGGGCGCGGACGATCTCGGCGCTCAAGCTCTCCACCGACTGAAGCAACTCGGCCTCTCAACAGAATTTATTCAGCGTGACGCGGATCATCCAACAGGAACCGTCAATGTTGAAGTGGATAGCTCCGGTCAACCGCTTTTTGAAATATCCCAGTCGGTCGCCTGGGATTTTCTCGCCTGGACGCCGCAGTGGCAAACGCTCGCGCAGCGTACCGATGCGGTCTGCTTTGGATCATTGGCGCAGCGCTCGGAAACCAGCCGCGCCACTATTCGAAATTTCCTTCATGCCGTACCCTCGAACGCTCTCCGCGTTTTCGATGTCAACCTCAGGCAGAATTTCTTTGCGGCACAAGTCCTCGCGGAATCAATGAATCTTGCATCCGTGGTCAAGCTGAACCATGAAGAACTCCCCCACATCATGCAACTCTTCGATCTGGAACAGAGTTCAGAAAAAAGCTCAGAAGAAAGTTCAGAAGAAAGTTCGGCGCGCCGCCTGTTGTCCTCACACCATCTCGACCTGGTGTGCGTCACCCGCGGCACGAAAGGCAGCATCCTGGTGTCCGCCGACGAGTCGAATGAACATCCCGGCTTCAAAATAAAGGTCGCCGATACCGTCGGCGCCGGCGACGCATTCACTGCCGCACTGGTACACGGATATCTCCGCCGGTCGCCGCTGGCGCAAATCAACGAAACCGCCAATCGCGTCGGAGCGTGGGTCGCCAGCCAGCCCGGCGCAACTCCCGCGCCGAACGGCGCCATTTTAAAAACCTTGGACGAAATCGGCTAACCTTCCGTACATCACCCCATCTTTTAGTTTATGCTGTCAGGTTTGGCTGTTCGCGCTTCAGGGGGCCCATGTGACCGCATCTCGCAAACTTTCCCGTCTGCTGATCTGCCTTTTCTTTTTCTTCTCGATTGCGTCCACCTTCGCGCAGCAGGTTCCCGAGAACACCTATCAGGATCTTCACTGGCGCATGATCGGTCCTTTTCGCGGAGGCCGCACCCGCGCCGCCACCGGTGTTCCCAGCCAGCCCAATCTTTTCTACATGGCACAGGTTAACGGTGGAGTCTGGAAATCCGATGACTACGGCCGCACCTGGAATCCGATCTTCGATCACGAATCTACGCAATCCGTAGGAGCCATCGCCGTAGCTCCGTCCAATCCCAGCATTATTTATGTCGCCAGCGGCGAAGGCTTGCATCGTCCCGACCTTTCCATCGGAAATGGAATTTATAAATCAATTGACGCCGGAAAAACCTGGACTCATCTCGGGCTGCGCGACGGTCAGCAAATTCCCGCGCTCGCCGTCGACCCACGCGATCCCAATCGCGTCTTCGCCGCCGTGCTCGGCCATCCCTACGGTCCGAATGAAGAGCGCGGCCTTTTCCGCTCGACCGATGGCGGACAGTCCTGGCAAAAAGTCATCTACAAAGATGAGAACACCGGCGCCTCCGACGTCGAAGTCGATCCCTCGAATCCCGACTTGGTCTACGCTTCGATGTGGGAAGTGCGCGAAGGCCCGTGGGAAGACGGCAACGAACTCAACGGCACCGGCGGCGGACTATTTAAATCGACCGACGGCGGAAGTACTTTTCATCCTCTCACCAACGGCCTGCCGAAAGATCTCTCGCAAATCTATGTCGCCATAGCGCCCAGCGATTCGCATCGCCTCTATGCCACGATTGCCGTCTCCTCTGGCGCGCTCGCTTTCTATCGTTCCGATGACGCCGGAGAAAACTGGTCCAAGATCACCGACGATCCCCGTCCTTCAGGCCGAATCGGCGGAGGCGATCTCGCCATCCCTCGAGTCGACTCCAAAAATGCAGATGTGGTCTACAGCGCCAGCACCGTGACTATGAAGTCCATCGACGGAGGCAAAACATGGTCCGGTTTCCGCGGCGCGCCCGGTGGCGACGATTATCAAAATCTCTGGATTAATCCCAACGATCCCAACATTATTCTTCTCGTCAGCGATCAGGGCACGCTTGTCACTGTGAACGGCGGATCCAGTTGGAGTTCCTGGTACAACCAACCCACCGCGCAGCTCTATCACGTCGCCGTAACCGCTGATTTCCCGTATCGCGTTTGTGCCGGCCAACAAGAAAGTGGCTCCGTCTGCATCTCCAGCCGCGGCAATGACGGAGCCATCACCTACCGCGAGTGGCATCCCGTTGGCGTGATCGAGTACGGCTACGTCGCTCCGGATCCCCTCGATCCCGACATTATCTATGGCGGCGGCCGCAGCGAGGTTTCCAAGTATCACTGGTCCACCGGAGAAGTGCAGAACGTCACTCCCATCCCGCTGCGCAATCCGAAATATCGCACCGACCGCACCGAGCCGACCATGTTCTCGCCGCTCGATCCGCACACGCTTTACTTCGCCAGCAACGTGCTCTTCAAAACGACTGACGGCGGTAATTCCTGGCAGACCATCAGCAACGATCTAACGCGCGAGACTCCGGGCATTCCAGCCAGCGTGGGCAAACTGATTCCCAAGAATGCCGACAAGCAACGCGGAGTCATCTACGCCCTCGCGCCATCGTTCAAAAACATCAACACGCTCTGGGCCGGCACCGACGATGGCCTCATCTGGCAAACTGTTGATGGCGGCAAAAAATGGAATGACATCACTCCCAAAGATCTGACGCCGTGGAGCAAAGTCACTCAGATCGGCGCCTCGCACTTCGACGATGACACCGCTTACGCATCCGTCAGCCGCTTCCGCATCAACGACCAGCATCCTTATATCTATCGCACTCACGATGGCGGAAAAACCTGGACGTCGATCACCACCGGCCTTCCTGACTTCGGCCCCGTCGATACTGTCCGTGAAGATCCCGTACGCAAAGGTTTGTTATTCGCTGGCACGGAAAATTCCGTTTGGATTTCATTCGACGATGGCGACCACTGGCAATCGCTGCAACTGAACCTTCCGCATACCTCCATGCGTGATCTTTGGATTCACAACGATGACCTCATCGTCGCGACGCACGGCCGCGCCTTCTGGATTTTGGATGACATTGCCCCGCTGCGTGACGTGGCAAAACTTTCAGCCGCGAACGAAGTTCATCTTTTCACTCCCGCGCCCGCGTTCCGTATTCAGCGCGACAACTACACCGACACCCCACTCCCTCCCGACGAACCCGCCGGGGCCAATCCGCCCGATGGCGCAGCCATCGATTACTACCTCGCCCATGCGGCCTCCGCGCCCGTCACTCTTGAAATTCTTGACGCTCGCGGTCAACTGGTTCGCAAGTTTTCCAGCACCGACAAACCTGAGGCCACAGAAGAGGAATTGAAGAAACAACTCATTCCTCTTTACTGGCTGCGTCCTTTTCAATCCCTCTCGACTGGTGCTGGCATGCACCGCTGGGTTTGGGATCTGCATTACGCCACACCCGATTCCACGCACCACGAATATCCAATCTCTGCGATCGCTGGAGACACTCCTCGCCTCCCGCTCGGCCCAACCGCCTTGCCGGGAACCTACACCGCGCGTCTCACTGCCGAGGGCAAAACCTCAACCGCGTCCTTTACGGTCAAGATGGATCCGCGAGTAAAAGCTTCGCCCGCCGCACTCGAGAAAAAGTTCCGCCTCGAAACCCGTCTTGCGTCTCTTCTCAGCCAGACATCGCAAGAAGTATTGCAGGCTGGATCGCTTCGCGATCCGCTGCAAAAGCTTGCTCAGCAAGCCTCAGGGCCGGTGCATGACTCGGTTCAGGTCTTCGAAACAAAATTCGCAGCAATCTTAACGGGAACTGCGGGGCCTTCCGCACCTGCAAACGAGATCACTCTCTCCCGCGTGAACGGGCAAGTCGCCGTTTTGTATGGCCAGGTTTGGAAGGTCGATGCCGAGCCAACCGCGGCACAATCCGAAGCCGCGGCCGCCATCGAACATGACGCACAAGATGTAATGAAACGTTGGGATGCATTGCGGACCACCGATCTTCCCGCGCTGAATCGCTATCTCGGCGGCGCGAATCTGCCTGAACTTAAAATCGATGCAGACTCGCACAAAGATGATGGCAGCATGGATGAAGAATAGCGTCTTGTTCGGCGATTTTGGGTGGCGCAGCGCTTCAGCGCTGCGATAACATTCGCCCATAAATGAACGGCAGTTTTGAGCCGCTTCAGGAACATCCCGACGCGTAGTTGTCCGCTCACAAGGCCCCTACCGCATCCTGCAACTCCCGCGCAATCGCTGCCGGATCGCTGCCCGCGGCGAACTTGATCGGCCGTCCAATACGCACTCCGATCCTTCCCGGCCGCGCGAATTTCCTCCCCGCTTGCTTCACTTCAAACAATCCCACAATTCGCATCGGCAGCACAGGGACGTTCAGATTATTTGCCAGCAGCCCAATCCCCGCGCGAAACGGATGCATCTTTCCATCCACCGTGTGCCGCCCTTCGGGAAACACCAGCACGCTATAACCGAGATCTACTGCCTGCCCCGCGTATGCAAAGCTCTGCCGGAAGCCAGCCTCGCGCGGTAACGGAAATAGATTCAGCAACGAAACTCCCAGCACCCACTGCATGTGATCGAATATTCTTTTGAAGAAGTTTTTGTCCGCCGCAGGCGAGTGCAAAGCCTCTAGCGCTTCGCCTCCCGTCGCGGTCACTATTCGATTTCGAAATCGTGCCGGCAAAGCCGTTTGCACAAAACCCACATCCACATCCGCAATGTGATTGCACACCACAAGCAGCGGCCCGCTAACGTCGCTCAAATTCTCCCGGCCCTCGATGCGCGGCCAGCCCAGCAACAACATTGCCGGTCGCATCAATAAGTAATGCGCTAGCCATCGCAACCACGTCACCGGCCATCGCAATACCCATGCCGGATAGTGATACTCCACCCGCGGCCGAACTTCGCCGCGCAACATCTTTTCTATATCGCCGACGGTGCGCGCCGCGTTGAGGCCAGTCTCGCCGAGATCCACCTGATATCGATCTTCGAGTGCGCTGATTAATTCCACGCGATCCAGTGAACTCAGGCCGAGCTCGGACGAAAGATTGGCACCAAGCTTCGCGTCAGACTTTCGCCCCGTGATGCGGTTGATCAATTCAATTACAGGGCTATCGCTTCCCAAACTCGCCTGTTTATCGTGCAGAATCTGACTCGCCGCAAATTCCGCAATCACGTTCCGCCGCGGCTTTTGCGTGCTCGTACGCGGAAAATCTTCGTGTGGCCACCGCACCCACATCCTCATCCGCTGAAATTCCGCCAACGACCGGTTCGCCCGTTCCACCACTTCCTCTACTTTCGCGCCGCCATGCGGAATCACCACCGCGCAAGGTTCCGCGTTTCCTTCGCGCTCAATCCCCACAACCACGCAATCTTTCACTTCCGGTTGCTTTCGCAACGCCGCTTCCAAATCTTCCGGATAAATATTTATCCCCGCCGGTGTCACAATCACATCTTTCTTTCGCCCCTTGAAATAAAGATTCCCCGCCTCATCCAACGCGCCCACGTCGCCGGTACGATACCAACCGTCTTTATCAGTAACCTCGTCAGCGCCGCCATCTGTCTTACTCGCGCCCCAATATCCCGCCGCCACTCCGCCGCCTCGAATCAAGATCTCCCCATCGTCCGCCAGCTTCACCTCCCGCCCCGGTAGCACCTTTCCGATCGACCCTTTTCCCAACCTGAACGGATGATTCACGCTGATCAGTGACGTAGTCTCCGTCAGCCCATAGCCCTGAATCGCCGCATAACCCAGCCGATCCCAAAACTGTTCAGTCTGCGCATCCAGAGCCGCGCCTCCACAAATAAATGCCCAGAACTTCCAGCCGAACTGCCGGCGAATGTCACGGAAAATCCACCACCGGCGCAAAAAATGCTTTTCTTCCGACTCGCGAAAGCGCCGCCGAAAGCCTTGGGTTTTTCCATCGTCTTCCAAATCGCGTTCGATCTTCTGCTTCAGCGATTGCAAAACTCGCGGCACGCTTACCAGCACCGAAACGCGCTCCCGCCTGATCGTGCTGATTATTTCCGACGGCTTCAACTCATCCTGAAAAATCACCGTCCCACCCAGCAGCGGAGGCAGAAACATCCCGAGGAATTGCCCAAACACATGGCTCAGCGGCAGCAAATTCAAAAACCGTACTGGATGCACCCAGCGCTCATATTTCAAATATCGCTGCATCTCCTGTTCCAGCGGCGCGATATTAGCCAGCACATTCCCATGCGTAATCACCACGCCCTTGGGTTCAGCCGTAGTCCCCGAAGTAAAAACAATCTGCAAAGTGTCATCGCGTCCGACAGCCACAAACGATTGTGCAGGGGTGCCCCACTTCTCGCTTCCTTTGCGAGAAGTGGGGATTTTGATCTCCTCAAAGACAACGACGGGAATCCCGGCGATACCCTCCGCCACATGCCTCCGCGAACAAACCCAAAGCCGAGCTCCAACCTGCCCCGCAACCCGCGCCGCAAAATCCGCAGACGCCCCATCGTCCATCGGCACTACAACCACCCCGCGCAATACACATCCAAAAAATGCCACAACCCACTCCGCGCAGTTTTCCCCCCACAGCATCACCCGGTCGCCCTTGCCAATCCCCCGCGCCTCCAGTTCTACAGCGAACCGCGACGCCATCTCCAAAACCTGCCCGTAAGTGAACCACTCCATGCGGTAGCCACGGCGCTGCCCATAAGCGCGCTCATCGCGGCGCGCCTGAAAGTTCGTCAGAAAAAACTCTGCTAAAGATTCAGCCATGGGGTGAAGAGTGGAGGCGGCAGAAAAATAAAATCTGCGTCTTGCCTCTAGGCAAGTTTAGTAGCAGAAAGGAACAATCGCACATTCGCCGTGCAGTTTCCTGGAAGCCATCTAAGGGATCCAGCAGTTGCTCCAAAAATTAGGCAGTGTGACCGCCCAGTTTCGTCGGCTATCATAAGGCTTGACACGATGAATTCCGACCACTCAAAAGACGGGTATCTATTAGAGCTGCGACGCAAGGTAGAGGAGGACATTCGCAGCTACGTCTATGCCTTTCCCGACAACGCGATAGGCATTCGCTGGACCGACGCTAAGGTCGCGGATGGCCTCGCCCAGATGCGGGCCTCGCTCATCGACCCTTATTGGGCTGTAGTTGAGCTTCGCGACACGTTTGACCAAGTCAGGATGAGCAACCCAGACTATCGGAAGTGTGCGGCGATTGCTGACGACGGCAAAGGGATGGTGCTGCTGTTCGATCCTGTCGAGGAGTCATTCGTCCTTGCTCAGCGGTCGGCAACGGGGCTAACAACAATCGGCGTCCGGGGTGACTGCGTTGGATGTTTCTTGGCGCGATGAGCGGCGTAAAATTACCACGCCCAGCCCTCACTCCCGCCCCACCCCCAACGCATCCGCCACCCGATTAATATAGTTAAACCAAGACGCAATCAACGTAATCTGCAATATCCCGCGATCGTCAAACCCCGCCGCCCGCAGCCCTTCAATATCATCCTTCCAAACGCGAGTCGCGTCCTTGGTCAGCTTGACCACATAGTCCACCATCACGCGTTCCTGTGGAATGATAGGCGCAGTCGTGTAATCCTTTTCCAGCGCCTCCACCAACTCTCGGTCCAGCGTGACCCTACGCAGAAACTCTGCGTGTGACTCGATTCAATACACGCACCGGTTGGTCACCGAGACCATGGTGGCGATCATTTCATGCTGCCTCCGGTTCAGCGGCAACTCTGGCGACATCAGCGCCCCAAACGTTCCAAACGCATGATAGAGCGCCTCCGGAATTAGCGAGTGCGACCCCACAATCGTCGATCCGCCCGACTCATCGGGGTGCACCGGCATGGCATACTCCACCGGATAGAGCGCCCGCTGTCCCTCCATCGCACTCCGCAGCTTCTCGTTTACTTCCGTCAGCGGTACAGTTTTGATCCATGTCATAAGTGCAATTTCCTCACCACGGGTGATTTGTGTTTTGCAAGGGCGCGGCTTCCAGCTGTGCCGTAAATTCCTGAAGCGCGGCCAAAGCCGCGCCCTTTCAAAGCGCAGCCGAAAGCCTACACTCAACCGCCTTCGCCGCCCCATAGCGCTTTTGTATTAGCAGTTGCAACCGCCCGCATCCCCATGATTCCTAAGGTAACCCACTCGTACACTCCCTTTCGGTAACCCTTGGTAACCATGCGATTCCACTCCTCCAGTCGTACAATTGCACTTGTCCAACCGGCCATCTCCAAAAAGGATTTTGGCCAAGGTGAGGCTTCCCGGTTCACACTTCCAGGAGTTTCACTCGACACCAGGTTCTCGGGGTTCGTAACCTTATGGCGTTCGGCTTCGGCTTCAACAAACAGAAAGTTCTCAGCGCTGCGGAGAAGTATGTCCAGCAGGGCAAGATGCAAAATGCCATTGCTGAGTACGAAAAAGTCATCAAGACCGATCCCAAAGACCTCACCGTCACCAACACCATCGGCGACCTCTACTCCCGTCTCGGCGACGCCGATAAAGCCACCGATTGTTTCAAGACCGTAGGCGATGCCTATGCCACGCAGGGTTTCACGGTCAAGGCCATCGCCATGTACAAAAAAATCAGCAAGCTCAAGCCTTCGCTGGAGAGCGTGCTGAAGCTGGCCGAACTCTATACCCAGCAGGGACTCTTCAACGACGCTCGCGCCCAATACCTGCAAGTGGCCGAAGAATTCCTGAAGTCCGGAGAACTGGACAATGCCGTCCGCATCTTCCAGAAGATTCTGGAGATGGATCCGGAAAATACCACCATGCGCGTCAAGCTGGCGGAAGTTTATGTCCGCCTCGGTAAGAAGAATGACGCCTGGCAGATTTTTTCCGCCGCCGCTGAAACTTTGCGTTCCAAAGGCTCGCTGAGCGCCGCCGAAGAAGTCTTGCAGCGCATGCTCACGCTCGACCCCGGCAACAGCTACGCCTTGTTGATGCAGGGCCGCAACCTGCTCGAGGCCGGCGACGCCGAAGCCGCCATCGAATGTCTGCAAAAAGTTTCCGATCTCGATTCCAATCCCGATGGCCTGCGCGATCTGCTCAAGGCTTATCTAAAAAACGGCCGCCTCTCGGACGCGGGCACTCTGGCCAGCAAGCTCCTCACCGTCCACAATGATCTGGCATCCATCTCAGTTTTCGCCGACGCGCTCATGCAAGCCGGCCAGTATGAAAATGCGCTCCAGGTTTATGACCAGCACGCCGACCGCCTGCTGGCCGAGGATTCCGACAAGGTCTTAAAGAATCTGCACTCCATCATCGGGCATGTGCGCGACAATCCCGCGTCGCTCCAAAAACTGCTCGATCTTTTCCAGAAGGCCGGCGAATCCACTCATCTCACGGAAGTCATCGAATTGCTGGCTCACGCTTCGGTGCAAACCGGAGATCTTCCGCGCGCCCGCGATCTTTATCAGAAGCTCGCCACCATGGAGCCCGGCAATCCCCTGCACATGAATCATTATCAGCAGGTGGTCAGCCAGCTCGGTGGGCCTTCCGCCGATAAATTAATTTCCGCAGAAGAAGCCGCCGTCATCGTCGATGAACTCGAGGCCACTTCCCCATCCGTCCACCAACATTATTCCGATGCCGTGGCTCTCGCCGTTCGCTCCGCTCTGACCGATGCGGAACTTTTCATCTCTTACAACATGCCCGCCAAGGCTCTCGCTCCGCTAACGGCCGCTCTGCCGCAGGCGCCCAATGATCTCCGCCTGAACCAGCGGCTTGCCGCGCTGCACACGCGTGCGGCCCGCTTCGCTGAAGCCGGAGCCTGCTGCCGCACTTTGCAGAGCGTTTACTCCGAAGCCGGATACCCAGAAGAAGCTACACGCTACGGTGAACTTGGTGAACGTTACGAGCAACGCTCGGCGGCAGGCTCTGCGGATACGATAGTTGACGCAATTCCTGTCGTGGAAGAAACACATTCGGAAGAAGTTGCAGCAGCAGTCGCGACTCCGTGGCCCTCCGCGGCCAGCGAATCCTCGGATGGAGCGGAATTCGCCGTCGTCGCGGATGAAGGCATCGATCACGCGCAAGATCACAACATCGAGCCAGTTCATCCGGTGCATTCCTCCGGCGAGCCCGAGGCAGCTCCTGCGGAAATCGATCTTTCCTCCGAGTGGGACGATGCCATCACGATCGAAGCGGAAGAGCCGTCTGTCGCAGTCACGGAAGAAGCTGCCGAAATCGAAATCAGCGATGCAGAAGAGGCTCAGGAAATTCCGGCCGCAAAACTGGAAGCTCCAAAGCCAGAAGCGCCCCAAGCTCAACCCAAAAAGGCCGACCCGGAAAAGGTCGCCGAAAGCGTCGAAGAAATCCGCTTCTATCTCGAACATGGCATGCCCGAGCAAGCCACGGCCGCGTTCGAAAAACTTCAGCTTCTCACCACTGACGAAGCTACCCTGAACACTCTCCAGTCTGAAATCGCAGCCGCGTCGCAGCCCGCTGCTCCCGTGGAAGAAGTTTCCGCCGTCGATTCCGTTTCAGAATTCACCATCGAAGAACCCACGAGCGACGAAACGCCCGCCGAATTTGCGGTCGAGGACGTTCCAGCCGCCGCCCAAGAAGAGCCGGCAGTGGTCGAAGAAATTGCGCTCGAAATACCTGAGCAAGTTGCTCCCGAAGTGGAAGCTGCGCACCTGGAAGCCGTTCCCGTAGAAATTACTCCATCGCTGCACGCTGAACCTCCTATACCCGAGCCACCAGCCGTTGAAGCCGAAGTCGAGCCGGCCGCCCCGGGCGTCCTACAGGAGTTCGTCTCCGATCTCGAATCTTCGCTCGGCGATAATTTCGTGCCCGGAGCCGTCGCGCACAAATCCACTCCCGCTTTCAAGCCGGCTCCTGAAATCGCAGCGCAACGGCAGCCGGGTAACGAACCTGAACTCGAGCCCATCGGCAATGCCAGGCCGACCTCATTCGGCGTCCCACAAACCGAAATCATCGGCGAGTTCGTGGCCGATCTCGAAGCGTCCCTGGGTGAAGACTTCCTCAAGGATGCTCCATTACCCGAGCCCGAGCCTGCGTCTCAGCTTGCGCCCGTTCTCGAAACCAAGCCGCTGGTGGCCGCAGCGCCCGTCCAGCAGTCGCCCGCGCCCGCTTCACCGGTGAGCGCTCCCGTTGCCGCAGCCGCCGCGGCTTCCGCCGGGTCTCCCGCAATTTCTGCGCAAGCCTCCGCAACAGTCGCGCAGCAATCGGTGTCGGTGCCCGCTGCCCCGGCTCCAAAGGTTTCTCCAATCGTTCCCGGCGCGCCCGTTGCCGCTAAGCCTTCCCCCTTCGGAGAAGATGCAGGCGTAGATCTTGCGGAAATGTTCGGCGAACTCAAACAGGATCTCGAATCCGGCGCGGCCGCCGAAGAAGAAGATCCCGAAACTCACTACAACCTCGGCATCGCCTTCCGCGAAATGGGCTTGCTCGATGAAGCCATCGGAGAGCTGCAGAAGACCTGTCAGGCCGTCGACCGCGGACATCCGTTCCCGCAGGTCATGCAAACTTATACCTGGCTGGCGCAATGCTTCCTTGACAAAGGCGTACCCGAGGCCGCAATCCGCTGGTATCAAAAAGCTCTTGCCGCTCCCGCAATCGACGAAGAGACGCGCACCGCTCTTCACTACGAACTCGCATCCGCCTACGAACTCGCTGGCGATAAACCCTCCGCTCTCAAGCACTTCATGGAAGTCTACGGACGCAACATCGATTATCGCGACGTCTCCGAGCGCATCAAGCCCCTGAAGTCGTAGAATAGCCCGATGGGTTTTATCCCTGAAACATCTTCTACCTGTCATCCCCATCGCTCTAATCATCCCGAGCGACGCGAGAGATCCTCGTTCTTGCCCGCGCCGGTCCCGTCCCGGAGCGCTCAGTGACCACCGATCCCAAACTTCCTGTAGAAAACGCTCCCACTGCGCCCGCGCAACCCTCGCCCGCGCCCACCGAGAACGGCGCATGGCTGCTCAACCCGCCTGCTCCTGCGGCTCAGGCCGACTCCGGGTTGCAGCTCTGGCTGCATCGCACTTCCGTCTTTCTTTTTGTCCTCATTAGCGCCATTGCCGGTGTGCTGCTCTTGATTCTGCCTTGGACGCCCGAGTGGACCGACAACTACCTTCTGCTCACTTATCCCTGGCTTCGCACTCTGATCTCTACCGGTTTTTTTCGCGGCCTGTGTAGCGGCCTGGGTTTGCTCGACATCTGGATCGGCTTCTGGGAAGCCCTCCACTATCACGATCATCAATAGCTTTTGGATGGCGCGGCGGTTCAACGCTGCGGTAAATGCAATGATTAACTGCGGCTTTTAGCCGCTGAGGTACCCCGGCACCCGTTCCAGAACGCAAATCGCCAACATGATCGATAAACTAAAACCCGCCCCTCTTGCCTACGAGAACCAGCCTTTTATCAACAGCCCGGACGGCCGCATCCTCCGCATTCTCGCGGAGTATCAGGAGCCGCTCTCGCGCTTCCGCCGCGAGCAGATCCAGGATACCGTCGTCTTCTTCGGCTCGGCCCGCTTTCAAGGAGGCGAAGCCGCCCAGAACAATCTGGTCACCGTAGAAAAAATTGACGCAAAAATCGCCGCCGCCGATCATCAAGAAAATTTAAAACGCGCCCACGCCGCCGTTGACATGGCCCGCTACTACGAAGACGCGCGCCGCCTCGCCCACATGCTCACCGAATGGTCCATTCAAATTCCCGCCCGCCGCCGCCGCTTCGTCGTCACCACCGGAGGCGGCCCCGGCATTATGGAAGCCGCCAATCTCGGCGCCCACGAAGCTGGCGGCAAGAGCATCGGCCTCAACATCCATCTGCCCTTCGAGCAGAATCCCAACCCCTACATCACTCCCGCGCTGAACTTCGAATTCCATTATTTCTTCATGCGCAAATTCTGGTTCGCTTATCTCGCCAAAGCGCTGGTGATTTTTCCCGGTGGCTTCGGCACCATCGACGAACTCTTCGAAATCCTCACCCTCGCGCAAACCGACAAGCTCGCCAAGAAAATTCTCGTCGTCATCTACGGCAGCGAATATTGGCACCGCATCATGAACTTCCAGGCCTTTGTCGACGCCGGCACCGTTTCCCCCGGCGACCTCAACCTCTTCAAATTCGTCGACACGCCCGAAGACGCCTTCAGTTTCCTCCGCGACGGCCTCACCGAATACCACCTCGGCAGCTCCCTCAGGAAAGAAAAAGAACAGGAAGTCCTGCCAGAGATCGCCAAGACGAAGCCATGAGCCGCCACAATTCTGTCATTCTGAGCGTAGCAAGCCCTTGCGCGCCAAGCGCAAGCACTTGCGAAGTCGAAGAACCCTTTGCCCACAGGCGAGACTTCCTGCTCCGCAAGGCATTCTATTGGCAGTTGCCTTTTAATTGCCGACCTGATAACTGAAAGCAGATGGCTGAAAGCCCGATCCTCTACTACATCACCGACCGGAGAGCCTTCCCAGGTGATGAACGTTCGCGCCGCCTCCGCCTCCTCGAAAAAATCGCCGAAGCTGCGGCCACCGGCATCGACTATATTCAGCTCCGGGAAAAAGATCTCTCCACCCGCGACCTAGAATCCCTGGCCCGTGAAGCAATCGTAGCCCTCAGCCACGCACGCAAACTGCCCACTGACCACTGGCCGCCGACCACTCTCCTAATCAACTCCCGAACCGACGTCGCCCTTGCCGTCGAAGCCAACGGCGTCCATCTCCCCGCAAACGATCTCTCCCCGCAAGAAGTTCGACAAATCTGGAAGTATGGCGCGGGCGCCCCCGCCCGCGTCTCTCCAGGAAAGCCAGTAATCTCAGTCTCCTGTCACTCGCCAGAAGAAGTATCCCAAGCCGCCGCAAATCAAGCCACTCTGGCCCTGTTCGCCCCGGTCTTCGAAAAAAAGAACGCCCCCGGCTCCGTTCCCGCCGGTCTGGAATCTCTCCGCCAATCCTGCTGTTTGAAAATCCCAGTCCTCGCTCTCGGGGGAATCACTCTCCAGAATGCCGCGCTCTGCCTCCGCGCCGGCGCAGCGGGCATTGCCGCAATCCGCATCTTCCAGGAAAATAAAATAGACGAAATCGTACCCGCCCTGCGCCAAAACTAGCCGCTAGCTCTTCGTTGGAAAATTATCTTGAGCATTTTTGGAATATGTCGCTTTGAGGATTATGGGACTGACCACGGAACGAAATTAGAGGAACTTAACTCAAGCGATCGCGCTTTCTGCCGATCTATCACTGGTGGGAGGAAAAGGAGCGTGTCATGGGTCTTATCATCTCCAGTGCTCTCTCAACCGCATCGGCTGCCGCGAACTCTGCCTCGACTTCGCCGGCTCCGCGCACTCCGCAACCAACTACGAATAACTCAGGGGGAGACACCGTGAGGCTCTCCCAGTCGCAACAAGTCTATCAACTCTACAATCAAGGCCAACAGGTCTCGCAGATTGCTACCACGCTCAGCCTGGCGGTGGAGCTCGTCAACAACTACCTGGGGATCTCTGCTTCAACTGGCTAGATTCCGTTCGAACCCCGGCGCACGTAAACAAATAAAGGCCACGCCGGAACGAGCGTGGCCTTCTGTCTAAATGATTACGCCGCTACTTGTTGCTGATACGCGGGAACGAACGACTGAGCGACAAAGCTTTCGAACGTGGTTGGAGTTGTGTTTTGCGCGGTTCGCGGTTCAAGTGCGCGCATATAACCGGAATTCAGTGCTGCCGTCATCTCAAGAAGCAGGCCGGCAAAATTATCCGACATGCCCATCTGCACCATCGCAGCTCGAATCTGCTCATCGGGCGCGTGAACATATCCAAGTTTAGGTTTGCCGATCGCTTTGCCAATGATGCGCGTGACCTCGTTGTAATCGAGATCCCGCTGCCCGTGCAGTTCTTGCGTGTGCTTGCCACGGAACGTGAGTTGCAACAGCGCATCGGCGGCCGCAGCTCCAATGTCTCGGGTAGCGATCATAGGAAGTTTGAGGTCGGGGCGAAGCGGACCAATCGCCGAACCCATCCGGCGAATGACGGCGGCTTGGCCCAAAGTGTTTTCCATGAAGTATCCAGCCCGCAGATACAGTATGTTTGCCGAATCGATTAGATTTAGCTTTTGCTCAAGATGATGGAGACCGGTGACCGGGCCGGTGCCGGTGGCTTTGTCGGCCCCGATGCTGCTGAGGGCAACAATATTCTTGATTCTGCTGCTTCGAACCGCAGTCGCGATGGAGTCGCCGACATGCTGCTCGTACGCCATAGCGTCATTGCTGGTAGGGTTGGGTGGAATCATGACATAGGCGGAATCGGCTTGCTGAAAAGCTTTAGTGAGAGCGGACGCATCGTTAACGTCGGCGATCGATATCTCCGCGCCTTGCGCCGCCAGAGGTTGCAGGTGAGTTGCATTTCGTCCCACAACGCGAACCTTCTGGCCGCGCGCAAGAAGAGTCTTTGCAACCATATGGCCGGTATTACCACTTGCTCCGAGAACAACGTACATAGGAACCTCCTTTAAAATATTGGATGCAGCGGAGCCGCCGTAGGCTCCAGTGAGAAGGGCAGCCCGCGCCGTAAAAACATAGAGTTATCTGGCGGGTGCTGCCCGGTTACAAATGGCAAAGCGGAGCGCGAATGGGAACCGAAAATATTAGTAGTGAGGCTGCGATCACTGCGGTCATTCTGGATTATGGCGAAGTCCTCTGTCATCGGCCGTCCGAGGAAGAATTCAGCCGTCTGGCGAAGACGTTCGCTCTGGAGCCAAATCCGTTCCTGGCGTTGTGGAACAAGAATCGAGGCGCATTCGATCGCGGAGATATTACCGCTGAGATCTATTGGACCATGCTGGCGGAGGATGCCGGAGCGCCAATCGATGCGACACAACTGCGGCAGGTCTGCGAGTGGGATGTTCAAATGTGGGGAAACGCGAACGAGGAGATGGTGAGTTGGCTCCGCCGGCTCCGTCATGGAGGAATCAAGACGGCGTTGCTTTCAAATATTCATCCCGCGATGATTGCTTACCTGCAAAAGAATTTCGACTGGCTGAAGCTCTTCGACTTCACGACATTTTCCGCCGACGTTCGAATGATCAAGCCGGATCGGGCGATTTATGAACACACTTTGCGTGGCCTGGGTGTTAAAGCTGAGCACGCGCTGTTTATCGACGATCGGGAGATTAACATCCGCGCAGCGCGAGAGATCGGAATTCATGCCGTGCGGTTTCATTCGGTAGAGCAGCTTAGGAAAGACTTGAAGAAAATGGATTTCCAGATCTTGCCGGCCGTGTAGGCGCCGGCCATCGATACGATGACCGGCGCCTTCGCGATTACTGGGCTGGAGTTTCAGGCGATGCGCTCGTTTTCACTTCGGCATTGACCTCGGGTGCGGCAACCGGATTGATCCTCACCGTCGCGAGAATTTGCTCTAGCTGGTGAAACACCTCGTTGCGGTCGATGTGGTTGGGGCTCGGCTTGGTTGTGGTTGTGGTGTCGAGTTTGTTGGTTGCAACTTTTAGCGCGAACTCGTAGCAGGTGCCGTTCTGGAAGACGTGAAAATACTTCGAACTCTGCTCGCGGGTGCCGGTATTTACATCTCCCGCGGAGTTGGTTTCAGCGGAGTCAAGTTCCATATCCCCGATCATTAACTTGGAAAGCGGCGGCCTTGCTAGCTGCGCGACCGCTTGAATGTTCGGGTCGCTTGGCGACGCTGGGTTCGCCTGCGGAACAGAAAACTGGCTGCATTGATCGGCAGTCAGAGTCTTGTTCACGCTGACGTCGAAGTACGCAGAGGCCAAATCCGAGTTGGGATAAGTGGACTCAGGAAGTGCGACGGCTGCAAGCGCGACTCCGCCGGGCTGAATGAAATCCATGGGCACGGGGCCGGAGGCGACGAGTTCGTTTGCAGCATCGCCAGTCTTAAGCGCGTACTTGTGTGGGTAATCGAAAGCAATTCCGGAATCGCCATTCACATAGCTCACTGTTGGCGGAACTCTGCGAACAACTCTCTTGCGCACAGGCTTCGCCGCCGCTTGCTGCACAGGCGCTTCCGGCAATGGTGTGGGAGTGGTTGTCATTGGCGTAGTTGGAACAACTGGAGTTTGTTTGCTGGAGCTAATGGGTTTGGGTTGATCGTTCGAGCATCCCACGGCTAATGAGCAGGCAATCAGAAGCGCGGCGAAGATCACGGTACTGGTGGTTGGGTTGAAATTTGTCCTGGCTGACTTTGCGTTGGATGAATTTGCTTTGCCCCAGGCAACTGAATTCTTGGATGGAGCGCTGTGGAACAGGTTGATACGAGTCACGGTGGTCACCTCCTGCTGCTGAGCAGCGCTATGGAGAAGGCACGGAATGGACCATGTGGCCGGGCGCTGATTTTACGTGGGTTAGAGCGGGACTTGACTGACAGAGCCGTAGCGGCGGCGACACTGTGTGGTCCGCGGGACACGGAGAGTACCAGCTATGCCGGAGAGCAACCTAGGGCGGCTGTCCACACAAAACTATGCGGCGGCGATGCGGCGGATCAGATCTTCTTGTTGCGACTTGCTTTCCGCGCCGATGGTAAAGGCATCAAGGACGCCGGGCGACAACGCGTATTTGATGGCTTCATCCTGGGAAGGCCGAATTATACTCCCGTTCTATTCATTCGAATTGCTTGCGGAAGGCCGCCAGTTGCTGTTGCACGCCCCCCAGCTCTCTCTTTAATTCCGCGATTTCGTTTTCGAGATGAGTTAGGCGATCCTCGTCTTGAGATGATCTGGCTGGCCCTCTCGCAGGTGCAGCTTCGGCCGGCGGAGCATCTCCCGAAAAGAGTTGCATGTATCGTGATTCTTTTGTCCCGGGCTGGCGTGGAAGCACCGCGGCCAAGGGCGGCTGGCGTTGGCTGAGGCGGTCAAGCGTGGAGACGATATCGTCCAGCGCTTCAAACCGGTACATCCTTTCGGTACGGCTGCGGAGTTCGCCGGGAGTTTGCGGCCCGCGCAGCAGAAGCACGCAGAGGATGGCAATCTCGCGGCGATCGAAGTTGAACACTTCCTGAAGGCGGTGCTCGTATTTGGTAACGCGGCTGTCGGCTCCGCTGGCTGGGCCCGCGAGGCGCTTCTCTTGCAGCGTGGCCAGAGCGTCGCTAACGGAATCTTCACCGAGTGTCATCACCGGGTCGCGGTTATTTTTCTGGTTGCAGGCGTTCACCAGCGCGTTGAGCGACAAAGGATAGTAATCGGGCGTAGTGATGTCTTTTTCAATGAGCGCGCCGAGTACGCGAACTTCAATGTCAGTAAGGGGATCCACCAAGTGGATTGTAATGCAGCCGAGTGGTGCGATGAACAAGGTATCCTAGTCTGCGGGTGAGGTAACGCGATTGGTCTGGCATGACATAGGCAATCTGACGGCGACAGCGGTTCAGGCCAGGCGCGCCCTCCCATGGATGCTCAAATTTCTGAAGCCGTTCGCCGTCATTGCTGTCGCGCTGTTTCTGCTGATCAGATTTCCCAAAATATGGCAGACCTTGGGACTGGCGCGAATCGAGAAGTTTGGGAAAAACATCGCCACCCGAAAAGGGCTTTGCGTTTTCCTGGTCGGCCTTTCTTTGTTTGTAATTCGAGGAACTGGCGCGCTTCTTCTCGGAGTACCCCTGCCGCGTTATCACGATGAGTTCAGTTATTTGCTCGCGGCCGACACGTTCGCGCACGGACGTTTGACGAATCCTCCGCACCCGATGTGGATGCATTTCGAAACGTTTCATGTGATCTGGCACCCCACCTACATGTCGATGTACCCGCCGGGACAGGGCCTGATCCTTGCGCTTGGCGAAGTGTTGGGCAATCCGTGGATTGGGCAATTACTCGCGTCGGCTCTGATGTGCGCGGCAATTTGCTGGATGCTGCAAGGTTGGATTCCGCCGCGCTGGGCGCTCCTCGGAGGTGTGTTCGCCGTGGCCC
This sequence comes from uncultured Acidobacteriaceae bacterium, assembly GCA_963818235.1. Lineage (GTDB taxonomy): Bacteria > Acidobacteriota > Terriglobia > Terriglobales > Acidobacteriaceae > Sulfotelmatobacter. The sequence goes on along the minus strand of CAWFRI010000001.1, from coordinate 853,309 downwards.
GGCTCGGGCTGCTGAGTTACTTCACCAACGGATACTGGAGCGCATGTCTGCCGGCGGTGGGAGGAGCGCTGGTTCTCGGAGCGTTACCGAGAATTCAACACGGCGCGCGAAAAATCCATGCAGTAGTAATGGCGATCGGATTATTTATTCTGGCAAACACGCGCCCGTACGAAGGATTTTTATTGAGCTTGGGAGTCGCGATTGCCTTGCTGGCCTGGATGGTCGCGCAGAACGGCCCGCCGGTGCGGGTTTGCCTGGCTAAGATTGTGTTCCCCCTAGCACTGACCCTCATCCCGCTTGCAGCGTGGACTGGTTATTACTATTACCGCGTGACCGGAAGTCCCTTCCACATGGCGTATAACGTGAACCGCGAAACGTACGCCATGGGCCGATATTTTATCTGGCAAAAACCGTGGCCGCAGAAAACTTACAACCATGCAAGAGTGCAGGCCAAGTACGAGCAAGAGTTGAAAGAGGCGTACCAAAACCAAACTGTGCGGGGTTATATTCAGCGGGCACGGAAAAAACTTCGCGACTTCTGGCAAGTGTACTTGGTTGCCCCTTTGCCCTTTGTGCTGATTGCGCTGCCTTGGGCGGCACGAGATCGGCGGCTCCGGATTCCGTGGATGATCGGCGGCATATTCATAGCGGGCCTGGCGATTGAAGTCTGGTTCCTGCCGCATTATTTCGCTCCAGCTGCGGCATTGCTGTATTTGATCTTGATGCAGTGCATGCGGCATTTGCGGTGGTTTAAGTGGAACAGTCGCCCCGTTGGATTGGCTCTTGCGCGTGCGATTTCAGTGGTGTATGTGGGAACGGCGATTTTAAGAATCGGATTAGCGGTGGCGCACGTCCATCCGGAAAAAGAATGGCAGCATGGAGATATGCAACGTGCCACCATTGTGCAGGAGTTGGACGCACTGCCGGGACGAGACTTAGTGCTGGTGAAGTATGCGCCCGATTTTGATCCGGACCGCGAGTGGGTGTACAACGGAGCGGATATCGATGGACAGAAGATTGTGTGGGCGCGCGATATGGGTCCAGTGAAGAATCAGGAGTTGCTGGATTATTATCACAGCAGGAAGTTCTGGATGGTCGAAGCCGATGAGGCTGATGGCGCCGCGATGTTGAAGCCCTACGCGGAGAATCCATAGGCGCACTTTGCAAATTTATTTGCGCCATATTTACGAGGAGCGAATATGAGAATGCTGCTGAATTGGGTACTGAGCGCGCTGGCAGTTTGGATTGTGTCGCGCGTGGTGCCGGGGATTTATGTAAGCGGTCCGCTCGCGGCATTGATCGCGGCGCTCGCCATTGGCTTCATCAATGCCACGCTGGGAGTGGTCCTGAAGATTCTTACATTCCCCTTGACGCTCGTCACCTTGGGATTATTTTGGCTGGTGATTAACGCGTTGATGTTGGAATTCGCTTCGGCGCTGGTGCCCGGATTTCAAGTACGAGGGTTCCTTGCGGCCTTTGTGGGCGCGATCATCTTGAGCCTGGTGAACATGCTTCTAAAGTGGCTGGTGCAACCGTCGGGAGCTAGTCGCAATTAGCACTTCGCGTTCACAATTTGGTATTCAGTCAACCACTATTCCAACTTTTTCTGAAAAACTCGATTCCGATGGCTACGGTTTCGGCTTGCGTGGCTTGAGAGACTTCCAGTCTTCGTCGGTGAGCGCACGGCCCAGATTGCTGAACTCTCCAGCTCCCTGCAAGAATTCTCCACCGTCCATGCGAATCACTTCGCCGTTGATATAGCTCGATCCATCGCTCACTAAAAACGCCGCGAGATTGGCCAACTCTTCCGCGGTGCCGAAACGGTGCATGGGGTTGCGGTCCAGAGCCAGCGGCTCGAGTTGCGGCAGCGGCAGCACGCGTGAGAATGCACCTTGCGTCGGAATCGGGCCCGGAGCGATGGCATTCATGCGGATGCCACGGTTGCCCCACTCGACGGCGAGGCTGCGGGTAAGAGCTTCGACTCCCGCCTTAGAGATAGCAGACGGAACCACATAAGCCGATCCTACCGGCGCGTAAGTCGCGGAGATGCTAAGCACCGTACCTTTGTGGCTCGCCTTAAGCCAGCGCCGGCCGCACGCCATGGTCGCATGCAGCGTGCCAAGCAGCACGATGCCGATAACGGATTCGAAGGCTCGCGGAGAAAGTTCTTCAGTACGTGCAATAAAATTTCCCGCGGCGTTGTTGACCAGAATATCCAGCACGCCATCCTTCCAGATGGCATCGATCATCGCCTCAACCGCTTCAAGATTACGGACATCGCACGGCAGCGCGTGGATGGCTCCATAAGCGCTTAGTTCAGCAGCAGTTTGCTGGAGCACTTCTTCGCGGCGTCCGCAGATGTAAACTGTGGCCCCGAGTTCGAGGAAGCGCCGCGCCATGGCTTTGCCCAGGCCGGTTCCACCCCCAGTGATGAGGGCGCGCTTATCGGCGAGAAGGTCGGATTGAAACATAGGGAAATTTGGGTAATTCGAAACTTAAGGCCAAGCCCTCGAAGGATTTTAAATTACTCAATTAACAAATCACTAAATTACAAATTGCAAGCCACGCGGAAGCCATAATCGGCATACTGAAATTCTGGAGGAATGCTGGAACGGGCGGAGCAGCGCGAGACTTTCACGTGATGGCGCCACGACCCGCCCCGGGAAGCTTTGCGCTGGCCTACTCCCGAACGCGCTTCGGGACCGCGTGGATTTCGGTTGGGCGACACGGCGTAATACCCGGGATCGTACCAGTCGCTGCACCACTCGTGAACGTTGTCGCAAATGTTGTAAAGTCCTAACGCGTTGGGGGCGTAACGGGCAACCGCTTCGGGTCCGGTTTGCCAGCGGGTAGCGTAGTCCTTGAGAAGTTGCGGGGCCTCGTCGCCCCACGGAAAATCTTTTTGTTCTAGGTCACCGCGGGCAGCCCGCTCCCACTCGGCCTCGGTGGGCAGTCGATAGATGCGGCCAGTTTGCGAAGACAGCCACTGGCAGTAATAATCCGCTTCGAACCACGAGACACCCGTCACGGGCTGTTGAGGATCGGCAAAATTCTTGTCGCTCCAGAATGGCGGAGCCGCTCGTCCGGTCGAATTCAGGTAAGCTGCGTATTCGGCGTTGGTGACTTGGGTGGCGGCCAGCGCGAACCCATCCACCCAAACGCGATGTACCGGGCGTTCGCAATCCTGCCCATGATCCGAGCCCATCAGGAACCAGGCTCCGGTTATGGCAACAAGGCTAGGCTCAAGATAAGATTCTGAGTCGGGATGGAAGTGCGAGTGTGCGGCAGACATAAGCTTGCGGACCGCATAAAGTTTAACAGCGGCCAGGGAGAGTTACGATGGAGAAGGGTACAAAATGGACAGGGTGAGCGTTCACCTATCGCTTCCTGATAAAAATGTGAGTTGCATTTTCTCCCGCAATCGCCTTGACCGCAGTAAACCCAAGTTGAGGAAGATTGATTCCGGAAAACAAGTTTTCCCCTTCGCCCAGCAGCACCGCTGACACGGCTAAGTGCATTTCGTCGATACGGTCTGCGAGCAGATACTGGCGAATGACGGACACTCCTCCGCCAATTCGTACGTCCATCCCGTTGGCCGCTTCTTTCGCTTTCATCAACGCAGACTCCAGTCCGTCCGTCACCGAGTAAAACGTAGTGCCGCTTTCCATCTCGATCGGAGATCGCCCGTGATGGGTGAGCACAAAAACCGGCGTATGGTACGGAGGATTATCTCCCCACCATCCTTTCCAGGAATCGTCCTTCCACGGACCACGAACCGGCCCAAACATATTCCGCCCCAATATCCAGGCGCCAACATTTTCAAACGACTGTGCCGCGATATCATTGTCGACGCCGGTAACGCCCCCCGCTTTGACCGTGCATCTTATTGAACACCTCGGTTCGCAGGAACCAGCTGTGCAGTTCGAGCCCGCGTACTCCCAGCGGATTCTGCAAATCCTGCCGCGGCCCCGCGCCAAACCCATCGATGGAAACTGAAAATGCCGCAACTTTTACTTTGCTCATTGCGATCCCTCGTCTATATCGCAATTGTAGTTAACCCGACCCGCTCCCCGGAAGGCTTCGTCATTCCGACGCGCGAGCGACGCGAGACAGGTGGAACCTGTTGTTTCGCCGGAAGTTGAACCTACTGCCTCGTCCTTCTCGCCGCCTTCCTCAAAACTTCCCAACTCTCCCTCCACTTCTCAAACCTCGACCTCTCCCCCTGCTCTCCGGATACAGCATCAACGACTTCAACTCCTCCACCGCCCGCACCGGCATCACATACCACGCATTCATCGGACGCGCATACGCCACCAGCGCATCAATATCCTCCGCCGTATACGACCTCTGATTATGATCGTGCGCCCGAAAGCTGCATCCTCCATCCGCCCCAATCGTGTGCGCCGACTTCACCTGTACCCGCCAAAAAATAAAACTCTTCTTCGGATTCACAATAAAATCATAAGGCTCGCTGTCTCCCCAGGGCTTCGCCACCACAAACCCCATCCCCACCGCCTTGGCAACAAACTCCGCCTTCGCAATCTCCCCCAGTTGCGTGCACGTAAGTGTGGAACAGACACTCCTGTCCGTTGCCGTCGATTTTGCCGTTGCCTTTGACTTTGCATTTGACTTTGATTTTGACCTCGATTCCCCCGCCATCCCCCAAATCGGGATCCCACCCGCATCCTCAACCCCCACCCCGACCCCATCGACGAGAAGATTGCAGTGCGTGATCTCGATGCCATGCTTCAGTCGAGGATTTACATCGTCGTTCCCGCTCGTATAAAAGCCATCCGCTCCGACTATCAAGCTGCGGTAAACGTCATAACCTTCGAACACTTCTTCCAGTACCACCTCGATCCAGCCATGCAGCGATGGCGAGCGGCCGGGGTGGCGGAGTAAAACTAGAGCATAGAAAAAGGAAAAGGCCAATCTGATTTCTCAGACTGGCCTTTATTTATGCCGGCAACGACCTACGCTCCCACATGTGTGGCGCGGGCGCCCTCGCCCGCGAATGGTGTCATTCTATAAATACAGTGTCCCTTCGGGTCCCGGAATTCACAACCTGCCGATGTTTATGCGTCACAGATGGAAACTGTAGGTTTAATTACTCTGTCGGAAGTTGTGGGGCGGGGCGCCCGCCCCACAAGACACACCAAATCCACACTGTGTCCAGCCGCGCTACACCGCTTGCCAAGTACCGATACCGCCGACGCCTTCCGCATTTGCAGAAGGCTGACGCAGATCTTTTTGTGACATTCTGCACGGGCGGTCCACTTGTTCTATCTTCCGCCGCACGTGATCTGGTTCTTGAACACTGCTTGCGTGAGGCTGGTTTGCGGCCGTTCGCGGGCGAGGGCGCCCGCGCCACACCACGACATTCATTTGCACGCGGTGGTCATCATGCCCGATCACGTGCACCTGCTGCTTTCAACCCTTGCGGGATCGCGAGGGCTGGCCGTTTCCGCTTGGTGGACATTCTTGCAATGCCTGAAAAGCGCGACGGCGCACCGCATCAATAAATTGCTGCATCACTCCGGGCCAGTGTGGGAAGAGGAATCGTTCGATCATGTGCTGCGATCGGATGAGAGCCTGAAAGAAAAGTTGAGTACATCCGGCAAAACCCGGTGAAGACGGGGTTGGTTCGGCAGACCAGAGGATTATCCGTGGCTGTGGGTAAATCCGGAATTGCGAGTAAGCGAGGCCTGGCGTGGATAGACCGGAGGATCAAAGAGCTTTTCTCGTCAAGAATGCTTCGGCGGGCGAGGGCGCCCGCCGCCACATTCACAGCAAAAAGGAAAAGGCCAATCTGATTTCTCAGACTGGCCTTTATTTATGCCGGCAACGACCTACGCTCCCACACACTTGGCGCGTGCAGTACCATCGGCCCTGCGGGGCTTAACTTCCGTGTTCGGGATGGGAACGGGTGGATCCCCCGCGGTAAGATCACCGACAACTCGAGGCGCTTAGCAGGCGTGAATGCAGCCGCCGTAGGCGGCAAATGGGAGCCTGCTGCCGAAATCCTGAGCGCACGCTTTTATAAGAAAAGCTGCGAAGGATCTCTGACGCCATCTCGTTGTCAGCTTTTCAAGCGACGAACTTTCAAAGATCGTGAGGACAATGCCTCACAACTGAATAGATTGGTGTGGCTTACTTTCTTGTTATTTTGTTTCCGATTTCAACCACGATACTTCGGCTTTGCTTTCTGCTTCGGTTGCGAAGCGAAAGCGTCGGCGCACAGTTGTCAGTGTTGCATCTCATTCGCCCAGGTTCTAACGACTTCAACAACATTGCTGGTTCCAGCTCAGTTTCTAACTGAGAACTGGCAACTGAGTACTGACAACTGTTTCTGCACCGAGTAAATTTTATGGTCAAGCCGAACGGGCGATTAGTACTGGTAAGCTACGAGTGTTGCCACTCTTCCACCTCCAGCCTATCAACCAGGTAGTCTTCCTGGGCCCTTCTTATCCCTTACGGGTTGGGAGATCTCATCTTGAGGAGTGCTTCCCGCTTATATGCATTCAGCGGTTATCACTACCGAACTTCGCTACCGAGCGGTGCCATTGGCATGACAGCTCGAACACAAGAGGTTCGTCCATCCCGGTCCTCTCGTACTAAGGACAGGTCCTCTCAAATCTCCTGCGCCCACAACAGATAGGGACCGAACTGTCTCGCGACGTTCTGAACCCAGCTCACGTACCGCTTTAATAGGCGAACAGCCTAACCCTTGGAACCTTCTACAGCTCCAGGATGCGATGAGCCGACATCGAGGTGCCAAACCGGAGCGTCGATATGAACTCTTGGCTCCGATCAGCCTGTTATCCCCGGCGTACCTTTTATCCGTTGAGCGATGGCCCTTCCATGCAGAACCACCGGATCACTAAAGCCTACTTTCGTACCTGCTCGACTTGTTGGTCTCGCAGTCAACCACGCTTATACTTTTGCATTCAACGGCTGATTTCCAAACAGCCTGAGCGTAGCTTCGCGCGCCTCCGTTACCGTTTAGGAGGCGACCGCCCCAGTCAAACTACCCGCCTTAATATGTCCTTCTCCCGGATTACGGGAGTAAGTTAGAACCACAGATCTCGCAGGGTGGTATCTCACCGTTGGCTCCTCCAAGCCCGAGAGCCTGGAATCAAAGCCTCCCACCTATCCTGCGCAGCAAGGGCCATAGTTCATACTAAAGGTATAGTAAAGGTGCACGGGGTCTTTCCGTCTAGTTGCGGGCAACCGGCATCTTCACCGGCACTACAAGTTCGCCGTGTCAGTCGGCAAGACAGTCGCACTTTCGTTACGCCATTCGTGCAGGTCGGAACTTACCCGACAAGGAATTTCGCTACCTTAGGACCGTTATAGTTACGGCCGCCGTTCACTGGGGCTTCAGTTCGAAGCTTCACCTTGCGGTTGACCTCTCCCTTTAACCTTCCAGCACCGGGCAGGCGTCAGCCCCTATACGTCGTTTTCGACTTTGCAGAGACCTGTGTTTTTGTTAAACAGTCGCAGTGCGCATTTCGCTGCGGCCCCCTCGAGCTATGAACTCTACCGGGGCACCCCTTCTCCCGAAGTTACGGGGTTATATTGCCGAGTTCCTTACCAACTGTTCTCACGAGCGCCTTTGGATATTCTCCTCGTCTACCTGTGTCGGTTTGAGGTACGGTTCCCTTACTTTCTCCTTAGAGGTTTTTCTTGGCAGCGTGGAATCGGCAGCTTTCCTCCATACGGAGTACTGCTTTGCGCCTCAGTGATAACTCTCCAACGGATTTGCCTATCGGAGACACCTTACGCGCATCGACCGTTATAGCCATAGAACGGCCTGCTTATCCTCCTGCGTCACCCCATCGTAATAACGAAAACAAGGGAGGTCCGGAATATTAACCGGATGTCCATCGGCTACGCCTTTCGGCCTCGCCTTAGGGACCGCCTGACCCTGAGCGGATTAACCTTTCTCAGGAAACCTTAGACTTTCGGCGCGGAGGGTTCCCACCTCCGTTATCGCTACTTATGCCGGCAGGGTCTCTTCTCAACCGTCCAGCAGTCCTTTCGGTCTACCTTCAAACTGTTGAGAATGCTCTCCTACCACGCACCACAATGAAGTGATGCATTCGCTGCTTCGGTAACAAGCTTAAGCCCCGTTAAATTGTCGGCACCGGACCGCTTGACCAGTGAGCTATTACGCTTTCTTTAAAGGATGGCTGCTTCTAAGCCAACCTCCTGGCTGTCTGGGCGTTCCGACTTCCTTTCCCACTTAGCTTGTATTTTGGGACCTTAGCAGGCGATCTGGACTGTTTTCCTCTCGACTACGAAGCTTA
>CAWFRI010000001.1:0-840000 GCA_963818235.1 uncultured Acidobacteriaceae bacterium | reverse complement strand
GGCGGGAGCTCGGGGATATCGGAGGTGTCGATCTGGTCGTCGGGCATGGCGGCGAGGGCGGCGAGTTCTCGTTTTTGGCGGGGAGTCAGCGGTTGTCCGGTCACCCTTTGCCTTTTTGCTTCGGTTTTCGATTTTCTAATTGCCTTCGGCATAAATTCTCCGTGTTAGCGGATTGCGCCGCTTTCTCGTCGCGTATTTACAATAGTGTATATACATTATTCGAGTTGGGGCGGGAGCGCAAGGGGGTATTTAAGAAATGTGAGCCCAGCCAAATCCTAATAGTTGTATCCTTTGCGCTTCACTTTGGACGCCGGAGGAAGCTGTCCAAACGAACTTCGTAGAACTCCTCCCCTTCGTGGTTGCTGATACTGAGATCTCCAACAGTCTCGACAAGCCTATCTAGCAATCTCGACTGGTCTTGGCTGAGTCTGGCTGGCGATCTTGCCTCTCTCCTTCTCACAAGCTCTCCTAACAGGTTGGGGAGGCCTCCCAACTCCGCGTCAGAGAACTCTGTCAGCCGGTCCTTATACTTTTGGTTAAGGAAACCGAATGAGGCGTGGGTCAAGGAGTCCTCTATGAGGTCGCGAAAAAACGCGAAGCGCGGCCATCGCACTGGCTTCGACACGAAGTCGTGGCACGACTTAAGGATCTCCCTCCATTGAGGCACCGGGGGCATGAGGCGGAAGTCCTGCTCCGCGCTTAACTCGAGCAGGGGAACCACGCGAGGTAGCAGAAGGCCCAGCAGTTGATCGCAGACGGCGGATTCACTTCGTAACTCCAGTGGTCCCTTCCCATTTTCCCACCTGTCCACCGCGTCGCTGCGCCAGCCGCCTCTTGCGAACTGGTAGAGCGATAACCCGTCATAGTCCTCTAGCCAGAGTGCGGACGAAAGGTGGAGGCTGTTCCCGGGCATCGCGGAGGTGAACTGCACCACGGCGTGGTGGACGATGTGGTTCTTGCAGCGCCCCCGAAAGACAACGGCCGATTGATCAATCTCCCAGTTAGAAATTGAGAGGTGCTTACTCCACTCCAGCTCCGATATGTTCACGCCATGGCTAAGGCTGCTCGGGACAAGGTAATGGAAGAGGGTCGGCGGAGTGCGCTCACGGTCGAAGTCGAGAATGTCAGCGAGGCGTAGCGCCGCAGCGGCCATGTGCGTATCGGCGTTCGCTATGCCCACGGGGTAATCACGTGGGAAGCGAGGACGATCAAACCGCTCGGAGTCTCTCTCGACTAGAGCGTCTGAGTCTTCGTTGTGACTCACACAAATGTCGATTAGCTTTTTCCTGAAGGAGTCGCCGTCGAAGCTAAAGCATTCCTCGACGTCGGGGATTTTCGTTGGATCTTTGAGGTGGAAAGAGCGCAGTTGAGTAATGATTTCTTCGTAACGCTCCCGCAAGGCGTGCCGCTCCCTTGTGTCTAAAGCGAGCAAAGCCTCCTCCGCCTGGAATAGTTCGCCCTCTACGCGAAGTCGCTTTGAGTCCGTGAGCTTCGTGTCTGCGAGCACTTCACGCAAGCGCTTCAGATTTCGCTTAATCGTCGGGCTCGCTTCGACGCGGTCCCAGAGATCTGATTCCGGTGCTAGCCTTTTCTCGCGATCCTCGCGGCTTAATGCCATGCCTGCGTCGTGAAGGTGGGCAGACAAGACTAGAAGTCCTATCTCGGGCGGAGTCAGGGTTAATTGCCTTTCGGGCGAAAGGATGTGCCACATCAAATGCGCCACCTTCCGACCGTGTACTCGGTCGTGCATGGTAAAGGTGTCCAGTTCTCGCGCTGTGGCTCGATCCATGATGGGAGCGAGGACCTTTTCCACCATCTCGACTATGCGAGTGTGCAATGCTCGGCTGGCTTTCTTCGCGTTCTCGCCGAGCGGCGTGCGGTCCCGATGCCACGTTGCCTCGCCCTTCTCGTAGGCCTGCAGCCGTTTCATCAGGTCGAGTTCGGAGACAGACGCGAGCGTCTCTGGAATTTTCATATGGGAGGAACCTTTCCCGGGGAAGGCCCCTATTTTGACAGATTTCTTGGATAGCGCAAGAGGAAGCAGATTCCTCGCGATGGGGCCGCTCGGAATGACAACGACGAATTCGCTCGGCACGTTGTGGGCCGGTGCTGTCGCTCCCTCAATGCAGCCTAGTAGGGTGCTGAAAAAGTGGCCCGGCGAGCAGGAGCGAGCCTCAGCGGCTGAAAGCCGCATTGATTTGGTGTGAGTTACGGCACGAGTGGAACTCGTGCCCTTCCCGAAGTCGCTTTATCGCAGCGGTGAAGCGCTGAGCCACCCAGAGGCACGGGCCGTGGAGTTTTCAATAAAAAAACAGCAGGTTCCTCGACTTGCCGTCGCTGGCGCTCCGGGCGGCGCTCGGAATGACAACATTGAGTTGGTCCCGCAGGCTTACGTTCGGGTAGACGTGGGCGGGGATCATCCCTCGACTTCGCCCGGGACAGGCTCGGCTGGCAACGAAAGAATTCCCTGACAGGCCGCTGGCGGTGGCTGCGAGCACGGGGTCCTTCGACTGCGGTTGGACTTCGCGCTTGGACGCGAAGTCCAATCCTCGCTCAGGATGACAGACGCCAGGTGTTGGCGGGGATCGGCTTTGACTGGCGAGGGGGCCGGCGGCGCGATGGCGGAAGGGATTCCTCGCGATGGGGCCGCTCGGAATGACAATGCCGAGTCGGTCCCGCAAGGTTAGGGTTCGTGCAGACGTCGGCTGCGCCTCAGGGGCTAAAGCCCGGATTATTTTGTAAAGGCTTACGCGGCGCTGAAGCGCCGCTCTTCCACGGCTGTGCGAAGCTTCGATCTAGCTCGGAGTGGCAGGAGTAACGGCTGGTCTGAGATGGGGAGGAGAGCTTTGTCCTCGGCGCTGAAGCGCTTTGTCACCCAAAGGTACGGGCCGGGCGGTCTTCAATAAAGAAACAGCAGGTTCCTCGACTTGCCGTCGCTGGCGCTCCGGGCGGCGCTCGGAATGACAGGATTTGAAGGAGGGCTCCGGCGGCGCTCGGAATGACAGGATTTAAAATGGGATCCAGAAGCTGCTCGGAATGACAAGGGTTGAGAGTGCTGGCGGCTGGGCGGACGGGGGCGTCCGCGGCTCCATGAGTTATCTCGTTAGCAGGTGCCAGGCTTCTTCGTAGCGGGCGTATTTGGATTTTTTCAGGTGGGGGGAGAGGACTACGGTGGGTTGGTTATTGGTGGCGCGGATGGGGAGGATGTACCAGGTGTCGGTGGGAATGACGAGGGCGGCGAAGAAGTCGAGCTGGTCGGGGCGGTAGATGACGTGGCTGGAGCAGATGGTGCAGACGTAGGAGTAGTGGCGCTGGTAGAGGGTGCATTTGACCTGGACGCGGCTAAAGAGGCCACGGTAATCAGTGGCGACGTCGTAGGGGGCGGTTTCTCCCCAGGGCTTGTTGCAGCGGAAGCCGCGCTCGGTGGCGCACTCCATGAAGCGGAGTTCGGCCCACTCGCCGCGGAGTTTGGGGTGTTGGATGTGTTGGCCGTGGGGCATAGGGTTTTGCCTTTGTGGTGCGCCGTGGTGACTTGCCGCCGCTGGGACAGCAGGTTCCTCACCGGGCTTGCGCCCGGTTCGGAAATGACAGAGTTTTTCTAGAGTGAATGAATTGTGTGAGCAATAAAAAACGCGGCCGGGTGGGCCGCGTGTGGTTCGATTGTTATATTCTCTATTATATCATAAAGCAATGGTAGAATGGGACATATTAGCCGAATTATTTGGGCTGTGGTTTCATGGGGATAAGCTGGATCGTGTAGTTTCTGCCTATTGACAAGAAAAATCCTAAGTAAGGTCGGGAGTACGGGTTCGGTAGGGATTCCTGGCGGTGAGGCTGCTCGGAATGACAACGTCGAGTTGGTTCCGCGAGTTCGGTTGGGACCTTGTGGTCCGGTGCTGTCGCTTTCTCAATGCGGCTTAGCAGGGTTCTGAAAAGGCGACCCGGCACGCGGGAGCGAAACTCAGCGGCTTAAAGCCGGCATTGACTTGGCGTGAGTTATGGCACGAGTGGAACTCGTGCCCTTCCCGAGATCGCTTTATCGCAGTGGTAAAACGGTGCGCCATCTTAAAGCGAAGGCCGTGCGTCTTTAAAAAGAAAAAACAGCAGGTTCCCTCGACTTGCCGTCGCTGGCGTTCCGGGTGGCGCTCGGAATGACAGGGCTTGGAATGACAGGGCTTGGAAGGAGGGCTAGGTTCGGACGAGTGGTAAGCTTGGGGATATGAAGAAACAGGCGTCGGACCAGTCGTTTCATGATCGGCGGTATCAGGAGCGGAAGCGGGCGGAGGCGGCGAAGAAGTCGCCTCAGAAGAAAGTGGCTGCGGAAGCTGGGAAGACGGAGCGCGAGGCTCGAGTACCGAGCGGAGAGTAAGACCTCTAAAGTGGCAGAGGTGGGCGGCTCTTATCGCATTGCTAGAGCTGCTGCACTACATGAGAACAAAGTCAGCAGCGGAATGGGCTTCCGCTTGGGACTGCCGATGGCGGGGCGTAAGCTGCTCCCTTCGCCTTGACACCGCCTCCATCCCGCACTAGACTCCTTGTGCCTCCCCAAGAGAGATCGGTCCTCTCTCTGAAAACCCATTTCACTTTGTCCCCAGCTCAAGATCGCTAAAACAGTGTTCAGAAAGCTGGGGACCATCGTAACTGCCCGCCACACAAGATAGGAGAACGTCATGAAGAGCAAGACTCTTTCCCTCAGATTACTACTGAGCTTCGCCGTGATGTTTGCCGCTTTGACCACAGTACGATCCGCATCTGCACAGCAGGAAACGGTATTTTTCAACTTCGACAATGGTGGCCCGAACAGCGGGAGTGTGCCGTACTCCGCCTTGATCTCCGATTCGGCGGGAAATTTTTACGGTACTGAATACGGGGGCTCGTCTTCCGCTGGCTTGGTGTACGAGCTCTCGCCCGCCGCTGGTGGAGGCTGGACGCAAGAGATTCTTCATAGCTTCACCCTTAACAGCACCGATGGCAATATGCCGTTCGGCGGCGTCATTCTTGACCGGGCGGGGAATCTCTACGGCACCACATGTGCCGGTGGCAACAGCTCCAACCAAGGCGGGACGGTGTTCGAGTTGAAGCGCACGAAGAACGGCTGGGCGGAATTTATTCTGCACAGTTTCGGGAACTTTCTGGACGGCGGATGCCCCACCAGCAAACTCCTGTTTGACTCCGCGGGCAATCTTTACGGCACCACGAATGGAGGTGGCGCCCATGGTAACGGAACCGTGTTCGAACTCTCTCACAAGTTCGGCGCGGCCTGGGAGGAGAAGATTCTCTACAATTTCGCCTCTAACAATAACTCGAATGTGGTATCGATTCTGGTTTCCGACGCTGCGGGCAACCTCTATGGCACCACGCAGAACGGCGGTGCCTATTACTACTACGGAACGGTTTTCGAAGTGTCTCCACAAGCAGGCGGAAAATGGACGGAAACCACTCTGCACAGCTTCAATCACGATAATAATGTGGACGGTTTCTACCCTAACGGAGTTGTTTTCGACGGGCAGGGTAATCTATACGGCACGACTTACGGAGGGGGAAGCAGCAATTCCGGCGTCGCGTACGAATTAAGCCGGGGCTCAGGCGGACTTTGGGCCGAAAGCATCATTTTCAACTTCGCCATTGGCAATTCCGCGTCCGCCGTGATTTTTGGACCTTCCGGCGGGCTTTACGGAAACACCGAGCACGGGGGAACGGGCTACGGCACGGTCTTCAATCTCTCCCCCCAAGCGGGCGGAGCCTGGACGCTGACCACTCTATACAACTTCGCCGGCGGCACCGATGGTGAATACCCGGTGGATAGTCTTCTCGTCGACTCGTCAGGGAATCTGTATGGAATCACCCCCTCTGGCGGAACCTACGGTGGAGGTACCGCGTACAAGATCGTTCCCTAGTTTCGACAGCCCCGTCGTGGTCTCCACGCTCCAGGCGAAGACCGCGACGGGGTTGTGATTTCTCAACACTTGATTTGTTACTCGATTCTCCCGGCGGGCGTGTGGACCGGACTCTCAGTTTTTCTCTCACGTTTCGAAACACAGGTTCATACTTGCGTCAGCGGTTCGGGGTCGTTGAACACGGCAAGTCAACAGCGACGGACGGGGGTCGTGCCATCTCCCATACAAGCCACGCTCGTTTCATAGCTGTTACACTTTCTTCTGTACGAAGTGAAGGATTCGATATGGCCAACCTGAGTGGAGTACAGAAACAATACATTTTGCATTGGGGCGAGATGGGGACGCGGTGGGGGATCAACCGGACGGTGGCGCAGATTCATGCGCTGCTGTATCTTTCGCCGCGGGCGCTGCCGGCGGAAGAAATTGCGGCGACGCTGAGCGTGGCGCGGTCGAATGTGAGCACATCGATTCGGGAGTTGGAGACTTGGGGGATTGTGCGGGCGGTGCACGTGCTGGGCGACCGGCGGGAGCATTATGAGTCGATGAAAGATGTGTGGGAGATGTTCCGTCTGGTGATTGAGCAGAGGAAGCGGAGGGAGATCGATCCGACGCGGGAGATGCTGCGGCGGAGTTTGGAGGAGCTGGATCCGAAAGAAGCTGGGGCGGATTTTACGCGGGAGAGGCTGGCGGCGATGGCGGGATTTTTTGAGGCGGTAACGGAGTTGCACGATGAGATGAAGCGACTGCCAACGGGGACGGTGCGGAAGTTGTTGAGGATGGGGGCGAAAGTGAGCAAGGTGAGAGGCAAGAATTAACACAGGGCAAGGGTTAAACACAGAGGGCACGCGGGAACACAGAGGAGAGTCTGATGGGGGCTATTCCGAGGGTAGGGATGCTTCGACTTCGTGGGATCGTCCTGCGGACGATCTCACTTCGCCTCAGCATGACAAGGCGTTGGAGGACCAAGTTGAGATTCCCACTTCTCGCAAAAGACGCGAGAAGTGGGGCACCCGGCTAAATCCTTCGGGCCACAGGGAACGTGGGCCTCTGGATGATATGTACTGCGCGGTAGACTACTCGCCGTGAGTCGTCGTTGCCTTCTGGTTCTTCACTTCGAGTTCGTTCACCACCTGCTTCACGTTGGGTACGGCGGCGGCGGTCTTTTCTACCATGGCGCGTTTCGACTGGGAAGATACGTTCCCTTTCAGGGTGACTACGCCATTTTTGACGTCATAGCTGACATCATGCTTGATGCGAAGTTCAACCAGTTTGGCGTCGAGATTTTTGTCGATGGCTTTGTCGAGGTCGGAGTCGACGGTTCTGGCGGTGCTTTCATCGCCAACGGGATGAACGGCGATTTCGTTGGACACGACTTCCGAACCGGCGATGGATTGCGCGATTGACATAGCCTGCGATTTATCAGCATCGGCCGGCACCGTGCCGGTGAGCGTGACAACGCCTTTGTCGCGATCCTGGCTCACGCTGACGTCCTTGAGGCCGGCCTGGTTGAGGCCTTGCTGAATGCTGGCCTTCACATCCGGCGCCTTGGGCTTGCCGTTACAGGCCAACCCAGCCGCGATTACGAGACTAAGAAATCCAAAAGAAATTGCTTTGCACGTTCGCATTGCAGTTCTCCATTCTGAGGCCGCCGAGTTGATTGACCCGGATCGGCCTAACCCGTGTGTAAAATGCACACCCACTCACACGATGGGGCTTGGCACAGGGAAGATGTATCGGACAGGCGCTGTAATCCTGGAATTAAATCACGGTAAGCGCGAGCCGGATGAGCCTGAGCGACGAGGATGCGGGCGTGAGAGATTATCTCAAGCGGAGCGGACGGCTGACGCAGATGTTGCTCTGTTTGGATAGAATATGACTTCGCCGGGTTGCAGGCGTGTTCGGTAGGACACGAGAAGGTGGGATTGGACGTAATGGAAGAAAAAAAGATTTGGGTTACGTTGACGGGGCTGCCGTTGACGATCGAGTTGGAGTGGCCGTTTCACCGGTCGACTTCGGGAGCGGATTTTTGGGTGCTGCATGGAGATATCCGGCTGGAAGGTTCGGACGGTTTACATGCGCCGATGGCAGTGAATTTATCGGCGACGGTGCGGGAGGTGATGGCGTCGCTGGAGGCGAAGGACGCGGAGGCTCCCGTGATCAATGCGCTGCGCAAGGAAGTGGATAAGCGGCAGGTGGAGTTTTTGAAATCGGGGAAGTTGAAGCCGGTGGCGTTTTCCAGCCGGCATTATGACTTCAAGCGACAGAAGTGGGTGTTTGGGAAGGCGAGTGACGTTGAGATTGCGACGTTTGTGGAGCGGAAGGTTTATTGGGGGACGAAGCTGAAGTCAAATTCCCCACCCAAGCCAAAGGACGGCTTGGATGGGCCACCCTTGTCGAAGGTTTGGATCGGCGATCCGACGGATGCGCAGTATTTGGAGACGACTCCGGCGCACTTGATTGAGATTGCGGGGAGGCTGGTGGCGGGGGATGGGTTGGTGCGCATGGATGGGGAGTGGGCGGAGGCGACCCCGGGGCTGATGGGGCAGGCGGAGAGATTTGAAGCGGCGATGCGGGCTGCGGTGGAGGAGTTGGAGAAGAAGCATGCGTTTGAGCGAGGGTAGGAAGATTTCTCGGGGCGTTCTTAGCCAGGATGCAAGATTCTGCAACTGGCATATCTCGCTTCGATGATTTCTTACACAGTTCGCTTTTTGTCCTTAACATTCCTAACGACCTGATATACGATTGGGTGCGCGCGGGCCTTCGCGACGAACGTGCGCGGAACTCCCCCCTAAGTCCTCGATCCCTCATGGAGCGCATTCTATGAAACGGCTGCTGCAGTTTGCCTTCGTTATTTTTCTTCTGCTTCCGGCCCACGCCTTCTCGCAAAAGCTTATTGAATACGTTTCGATGAACTCGCCGATAGCGGTGGCGGTGAATCCAGTTACTAATATGGTTTATGCGGCCAATTACAACAATGGGACCGTTTCAGTAGTGGATGGAAGCACTAACGAGACAGTGACAACCATCACGGTCGGCCCGATGCCGTTTTCCCTGGCTGTGAACCCCGTTACCAATCTCATCTATGTTTCAAATACAGGCTCGGCTCAAGGAACGGGCATGTCCATTATGGCGATTGACGGGAATTCGAACACTGTCGTCGCGACCCTTCCGCTCAAGGTTTACCCCGGTTTCATTGCGGTGAATCCAATCACGAACATGGTCTACTTCACGGTCGATTATGCGGGTCTGCACATCGCGGTGATGGATGC
This sequence comes from uncultured Acidobacteriaceae bacterium, assembly GCA_963818235.1. Taxonomy (GTDB): domain Bacteria; phylum Acidobacteriota; class Terriglobia; order Terriglobales; family Acidobacteriaceae; genus Sulfotelmatobacter. Next base: position 830,834 of record CAWFRI010000001.1, on the reverse strand, counting down.
ATCCGATAATCGGCTTGTAGACGAGATCCATATACAGGGAAGCGGGTGTTGCCAGGAGGGGATGGCCCTCAACAGCGTAACCAACCGGCTTTATTTGGCGGTGGATACATTTACGGACGGCAGCTATATCGCGGTTATTGACACCAGCAAGAACCAACTGTCGGGCAAGTTTACTCCGCCGGGGCTGAAGTTTGCGGAGGCTTTGGCTGTAGATACAGGACTGAATCGCCTGTACGCCTCCGACAATGTCTATGAGGAAATGTTCGTCATTGACGGCACCGACAATAAAGTAATTGCCACCGTTCCGCAGTACGCCGAATCGATCGCGGTAAACGAAACGACGCACGTGCTCGCCATCGCAGACCTTGAGCTAACTTTTATTGACGGGCTCACCGACCAAGTTGTAGGCGGTGAGGTGGGTTACCCGGATTGCAGTTGCCGAATCAATCTTGGCGCGGGGATCGATAATCATTTTTATGTCGGGTACGACAACTACATCAACCTTAGCGCGACTGGCGCGTTGGGAGTGTACTCTGGTCCGCCGAGCGAGTAGGCCGAAGTCGCGTACTGCGCCCTCAGCGGCTGAAGCCGGTTCTTTTTCTGTGTCTTTGACCGGCACGACTGAACGTCGTGCCCTTCCCGGTTCTCTTCCTGCCTCAAATACTTTCATGATTTGAGTCTGCGATTACTCTGAGCTCTTTTTGGAGAATAGTCCCCAACAGAAGCGGGGTGCGATGGCGTAGTTTATTTGGACCAGCACTATCGCCGCAATTGCATAGTACGTGTTGATGAAGCAGAGAGCGGCGCCGGCGGCGTAGAGGGATTGGGCGACGACGATGCGGCGTCTTACGGCGGGATGAATTTCGGGTGGGAGATCGTCGGCGAGGAGTTTCGCGCGGGTGGCGTAGCTCCAGCTCCAATAAAGCATGAGGCCGAGGATTAGGATGTTGCTCCAATAAACCAGAAGCGCGGTGCGGTAGTGGATGAATTCGGCGAGCAGCGAGGTGGAGAATGGCGTGAGCGTGATGGCGCAGAGGAAGCCGATGTGAATCCAGGCGAGATTGCGGTCGGAGCGGGCGAAGTAGTTGAGTTGAGTTTGCTGGCCGACCCAGAAGATACCGTTGGTCATGATGCTCATGAGAAAGATGATGAGGCGCGGGGAGAGTACGATAAGGGCATGGCGGAGGTCGTGTTCGGAGTGGATGGCTTCGGCGGCGGGGACGCGGAGGTCGAGAACGAGCAGGGTCATGGCGACGGCGAAGATGCCATCGCTGAGGGCGGCGATGCGTTCGACGCTTTGTCCTGCAACACGGTTGTAGAGGGATGGCATCCAAGGGGAGTTTAGCATTGGAGATAGAAGTGTAATGGAAAGACAGAGATAAGGAAGCGAGCCAAACACGCGGTTATTGTGTCGCAAAGAATGCGACACAACGCGCGGCTCGCCTAAATCCCTCGCTGCGCAAAAAGCTGCTTGCTCGGGATGACAATAGCGAGAGGTTCACAGAGGAAAGGGCTTGGGGTGCGTGAGAAATAACATTGTGGGAAGAACGTTGAGGGGATTTTTGCTGGTGGGCATTATTGCGTTAGTGGGACGATGGGCTTTCGCTCAGACGGAGACGCAGACGCAATCGGGATCGTCTACGCAAACGCCGAATGCGGGGAAAGAGCTGCCGGATGCTCCTGACGCGACAAAGAAAGAGAGTGGGAATCCGGTAACGCAGGTCGAGGACAAGACCAAAGAAGCCGTGGGCATGACCAAGGATGCGGCCACCAAGGGTTTGCTCAAGGCGCGCGGCTGGGAGTCGAACCGGATTGTGGGAATTTATGTAGGCAAGAAACGGGCGCTGGTCCCTTTGACGGCGGAGCAGCGGAAAGAAATTTATTTGCAGCAGACGCTGACCACGCCGGAAGCCTATGTGAAGCGGATGTTTGGAGCGCTGATCGATCAGGCGGAGGGAACACCGAGGCAGTGGCAAGGCGGAATTGGCGGGTTTGGGGAACGCTGGGCGTCGCATGAGGGACAGTTCATCACGGCAAATTCGCTGGCGGCATACGGGAATTACAAGCTTGGATATGAAGTGCGTTATGACCGATGCAAGTGCGACGGGTTGTGGGCGCGGACGCGGCATGCATTCGTTAGAAATTTGGTGACGTACGACCGGAGCGAGGAACATTTGCGTCCGCAGTGGGCGCTGTATGGCGGGGCGTTTGGCGGAGGGGCGCTCTCAACGGTGTGGAAGCCGGGATCGCAGAATGCGCTGGTGAATGGAGGTTGGGGAGTGGTGGGGCAGTTGGGATACGGAACGCTGCTGAATTTTGTGACCGAGTTCGCGAGTGAGATTAACCGGAAGCAGGGAGTGAAGTAGAGAGAGACGCTAGAGTGGATAATTAGCGAGAAATCTCTGGTTGAAGTCCAACGCTGTCGCAAGTTTCCAGTGATACTGGCTCTTCATATAACTTGAGACTTCCGAAGCAGTCAGGCATCGAAAGCCACTGATCTTTGGTACGTCAACGTTCTCCGCCACGGCGATAACAGCCAGCTCCCACGAAATTCTGTCGCAGGAAATTGCCCAGTCCAAGGAGGAACCCCAGAATGCCCCGAGATTTACGCTCGGGAGAAGTTGCGGGTATTTTGGTCACGCGACAGCACAGGTATGTATCTCTCCGCCAAACTTGATGGCGCGAAAGAAGCGAGGCCGAAGTATGAGCGCTGGCGATAACCTCGATCTTGAGGGTCTGGATCCTGCGTCCTGTAGTTTACGGATGCGTCGCTGAATGTTCGACAGATGGAATAGAAATGCCGCAAATTCTTTCGCGAAGATGTGGCCATACTCAATCGCAAAGTACCTTGCGAATGTGCGCCGGAAAACAAAATCCGGAAGACGTTTTTGGGTGTCGATGATTTTTTCGCACTCTCCCTTTAGCACGGAGAATGCGTCTTCATCGACAACCAATCCATTCGATATCATTCGTTACTTCCTACTCGGTAATCGGCTGGGCCTCAGGGGGTGAGGCCTACATCTTCTTAAGTCCGCATATTGGCACGACTGAACGTCGTGCGCTTCCCAGTCAATGTCAAAAGCAGCGGGCGAGGGCGCCCGCTCCACACGCCCGCTCCACATAATTCAGTTATTGCAGCAGACCTCCGTTGGTGGGTGGCTCTTCTTCTGGGGCCAGGACTACGGCTGCGGCTACCTTGTCGCCGGGTTCCATGTTGAGGAGGCGGACGCCTTGGGCGTTGCGGCCGGATTCGCGGATGGTTTTCGAATCCATGCGGATGATTTTGCCGTAGTGGCTGATGAGCATGACTTGCGAAGATTCGTCGACCAGCGCGATGGCAACGACTTTGCCGACGCGCTCGGTGGTTTTAATGTTGATGACGCCTTTGCCGGCGCGGTTGGTGAGGCGGTATTCGTCGGCGGGGGTGCGCTTGCCGTATCCGTTTTCCGTGACGGAGAGGATTAGGGTGCCTTTTTGGGTCAAGTCTAATACTTCGCCGGCGGGGACTTCGATGTCGGCGGGCGCTAACGCGCCCGGGACAGCCAAGGCGGCTGTCCCCACATGTTTTGTGGAGGTTTCGGCTTCCGTGCCGGGTTTGGGAGTTACAGTCATTCCTACGACGTAGTCGCCTTCGTCCAGATTGATGCCGTTGACGCCGTAGGCGGCGCGGCCCATGGGGCGGACGTGGTTTTCATCGAAGCGGACGGCCATGCCTTCATGCGAGGCGATGAAAACAATTTGCGTGCCGTTGGTGATGCGGGCGGCGACCAGTTCATCTCCCTCTTCGATGTTGATAGCGTTGATGCCGTTGGAGCGGACGTGCATGAACTCGCGCAGCTCGGATTTTTTGACGAGGCCATTGCGGGTGGCGAAGAAGATGTATTTATTTTCTTCTTCCAGCTTGCGCACGGCGAGCATGGTGCGGACAGTTTCGCCGGGTTGCAGGCCGATCAGGTTGCCGATGTGCTTGCCGCGTCCGGCGGCGCTGACATCGGGAATTTCATAGACCTTGAGCCAATAGACACGGCCTTTGTTGGTGAAGATGAGAATGTAGGCGTGCGTGGAGGCGATGAAGAGATGTTCGACGAAATCTTCTTCGCGAGTCTTCATGCCGGTGCGGCCGGTGCCACCGCGGCGCTGCATGCGGTAGGTGGAGATGGGCGTGCGCTTCATGTAGCCGGAATGGCTGAAGGTGACGGCGACTTGCTCGTCGGCGATTAAATCTTCGAGGACGATTTCGGCGGCTTCGTCTTCGATGCGGGTGCGGCGGTCATCTCCGTAAAGGTTTTTTACTTCTTCGAGTTCTTTGATGATGACTTTGCGGAGTTTGGTTTCGGAGGCGAGGATGGATTCGTAGTCTTCGATGCGCTCGCGGACTTCTTTTAATTCGTTGGAAATTTCGTCGATGGAAAGCCTGGTGAGGCGGTGCAGTTGGAGTTCGAGAATGGCTTCGGCCTGGCGCACGGTGAAGGGCTTTTCGGGATCGAGCTTGGGAGCGCGACCGGTGGTGTTGATGTCGATTTTCTTGCCGCCGAAGTAGGCGACTAAATTTTCGCGGGCGTCGGCACGGTTGGCGCTGGCACGGATGATGGCGATGACGTTGTCGAGATGATCGAGGGCATTGAGGTAGCCTTCGAGGATGTGCTCGCGGTCTTTGGCTTTCTGAAGCAGGTAGGCGGTGCGGCGGCGGACGACATCGACGCGGTGATTGATGAAGTGCTTGATGGCGGGGATGAGGCCCAACTCACGGGGCGCGCCATTGACCACCGCCAGCAGGATCATGGAAAAACCCTCCTGCATGGAAGTGTGTTTGTAGAGCTGGTTGAGAACGATTTGGGGTTCGGTGCCGCGCTTGAGTTCGATGACGATGCGCATGCCGTCGCGATCGCTCTCGTCGCGAACGTCGGAGATATCTTCGATTTCTTTGTCGTTGACCAGTTGGGCGATGCGCTTGACGAGTACGGCTTTGTTTACCTGATAAGGAATTTCGGTGACGATGATGGCTTGTTTATCTTTGGTGACATTTTCGATGGCGGCTTTGGCGCGCATCATGAAGCGTCCGCGGCCGGTGCGGTAGGCTTCGAAAATTCCGCTGCGGCCGTGAATGATGCCGGCGGTGGGGAAGTCTGGCCCTTGAACGAATTTTAGAATTTCGGCGAGCTGCGCGTTCGGATTGTTGACCAGAGTGATGGTGGCGTCGATGATTTCGGTTAAGTTGTGGGGCGGAATCTTTGTGGCCATGCCGACGGCGATTCCGTCGGAGCCGTTGATGAGCAAGTTGGGGATGCGCGCGGGGAGTACGTCGGGCTCGACTTCGCTGCCATCGTAGTTGGGGCGGAAGTCGACGGTTTCTTTGTCGAGATCTTCAAGCAGTGCTGTCGAAACTGCGGCGAGTTTGGCTTCGGTGTAACGGTCGGCGGCGGGAGGGTCGCCATCGACGGAGCCGAAATTTCCCTGGCCGAAGATGAGCGGGTAGCGCAGGCTCCAGGTTTGCGCGAGGCGCACGAGAGCGTCATAGACGGCGAGGTTGCCGTGGGGATGGTACTTGCCCATGACGTCTCCAACGATGCGGGCGCACTTGCGCGTGGCGCGATTGGGCTGGAGGCCCATCTGCTGCATGGTGTAGAGAATGCGGCGATGCACGGGCTTGAGTCCGTCGCGGACATCGGGCAGGGCGCGGCCGATGATGACTGACATTGAATAGTCGAGATACGACTTCTTCATCTCGTCTTCAATGTTGACGGGCTGAATGTGCAGTGCGCCGGGACTGCCGGAGTCGCCGGGGGGCGGTGGGGTCAGGGGGAGTTCGGGATTTTGATCGTCAGGCATGAGTTAGGTGTTGGATGCTCGGTGTTGAGTTGTTAGGATTTTTGGGCGTTTGTGGGGCAATAGTTGCATCTACGGGTGGTTGTTTGAGTTTGGAATAATTGTTATTTTACCATGCGGGACGGCGAAACATTAAGATTGGCGATGCCAATGGCCGGATGGCAACGGCGATTTTTTCTTTCGCTCCTGCGGAGCTGGTTCGTTCTAATTTCATTTGACCCACGGCTTGCGCCATGGGCTGCATTCTGTCGCCGCTTCGCGGCTTTTTTTACTCGTCATGTTTCGAACGCGATTCAAGAACGAGATTGTGGCGGAGTTTTTGCCGCCGGGGCGGGTGCGCAAGAAGGCGCGCGTCATTATTTTGTGCGATGGGATGCCTTCGATTCCGCGCAAGCAGGGGCTGTGCGAATTTTTGGCGGGGCAGGGATTTTGGGTCGTGTATCCGAGGTATCGCGGAGCGTGGGAGAGTGGTGGAGAGTTTTTGCGGCGGTCGCCGCATGAGGACATTCTTGATGTGATCGAGGAGTTGCCTCGCGGGCTGGTGGAGAGTGCGTTTGGGCGGAAGTTTGCGCTGACTCCGGATGAGATTTTTGTGATTGGAGGAAGTTTTGGCGGTGCGGCGGCGATTTTGTGTTCGCTGGATTCTCGGGTGAAGAAAGTGGTGGCGAATTGTCCGGTGACGGATTGGGCGATTCTGCATCGGTCGGAGAAGATGGAAACATCCGAGGAGAATTACGCGGCTTATATTCGCGAAGCTTTTGGGAATGCGTACCGGCTGCCGGATGCGAATTGGGATAAGTTGCGGAGTGGGGATTTTTATAATCCGTGGGCGCGAAGGGCGGAGATCGATGCGGGGAAGGTGATGATTGTGCATGCGATGGATGACCCGTATGTGCCGTTTGAAGGCAGCGTGCGGTTTGCCGAGGGGACGGGAGTGGCGCTGAAGACGGTGAGGCGCGGCGGGCATTTGAGGACGGAGGATGTGGTGCGGAAGTATTGGAAGGAGATTGGGAGGTTTCTTGATGGGAGATAGAGCCAGCGGGCTGAAGCCCGGTTAAAAACTTGGGAGGCTTAATCGCAGCGCTGAAAGCGATGCGCCACCCAAAGGCGAGAAGCGGATTCTTTCGCCCCTCCGGGGCTGTTTTGATTTTCGAACTTCGCAGCCCACGGCTTGCGCCGTGGGCTGCATTCTTGCGCCGCTTCGCGACTATATTTAGGGGCGGGTGATGACTTCGTTTGATGAGGACGGGAGAACGAAGTTTACGTTGCGCGTGCTGTTGGCTTGCAGAGTTTCAGGGACGTTGAGGGTTGCTAGATTGATTTTTTTATTCCAGTAGCCGTCGGTGTAGTAGTCGCCGCGGGCATAGAGGGTGCCGTCGGCGATGGTGTAGTCGCGGACTTCTTCGGTGTGGCCGTCACGAAAAATCAGAACTGCGGGCGGCAGGGGTTGGGACGGCGGCGCGGTTATCATTGGCGGGCGAGCGGAGTTCGTCTGAGAATGGTCCGGCGCCAACTTGAGTGGCAAGGCCTCGCCATCGATTGCGGTATTGTTCACGCGTACATATTGGCCATTCTGCAATTCGATCATGAGCGGATCGCTAGAGGATGGCTGATGATTTCCCGGCGCGCTGAGCGTCTGCCCCAGAGAACCTTGTCCCATAGAAGCAAGGCCGGGGCCAGCAAATTGCTGCAGGGCCTGCATGAGAAACGGAGGTAGGTCAGAGGCGACGGGATATCCCGAGGAATAGATGTCATCGGGATTGAAGGAATCGGTGAGGAACGGGAATGGCAGGGATGTGAGTGGAGAGGCCAGGGGAGAAGTTCGGCGCGAGGCGAAGGGATATCCGTTACGGGCGCGGGAAAAATGTCCGGCTGGCATAGCGGAGTGGGGAGCGGTGTGGGCGGTTGCGACGGTATGGGCTGCGGAGGCGTGGGCTCCGGAGGCAGATCTCTGGGCGGAAACGTAGGGGATGATCATCAGCACTGCGCCAAGGGCAAGAAGTCGGCAGGAATTTCCTGCGAGGGCTACTTTGCTGTATGCATATCGCGGGCGGGGGCGCCCGCGCCACAGGGAGGCAAGGTTCATGTCAGTTGGCCTGCGAAGTTGGAGGGAGTTGGAAGACGACGCCGCGATCGTCATTTTGTTTTTGCGTGGCCGAGAGATCGAGATCGGCGAGAGCGATTTTGCGGGGGTGGCCGGGAGTTAGGTCGTACAGAATCTGACTGACGATGGCGTAGTTGTTCACCTCGATTTGATGGCCGTCCTTGAAGACTAGGGTTGTGGGAGGCTGCGGCGATTCGGGGGCGGCGCTTTCTGTTGGCTCATGGGCTGGTCCGTCGGAAGACGGCGGAATGTAGGAATCGGGGCCGGAGCCGCGGCGGTCGAAGATGGTTGGTCCGCCTTGGTAGTCGGCATCGTCGTCATCGTCATTATTATTATTATTGTTGTCGTTATTGGCGGCGCTTACATCAAGGGCGTAGGGCACGGGTAGCGCGTAGACGTAAGGATAGTAGGCGGTGCCGTTGGCGGTGTGGTGCGGGCGATGTGTATTGCCATTGCCGTGGGAGCCGGTTGGAGAATGCGGCGAGCGAGTGGAAAGCGTGAGGCCTGAATTGGCGGCAGACCCGTTATGGACGAACCCTGTGGTTGGAGGAGCTACGGGGCCGGTGCGAGGAGCTATGGAGCCGGTGGGTGGGGCGGCGCTGGCAAAATGTCCTGAGCTGGAGTTCGTGGAGGCGCTGTTGATTTGCGAAACTACTGGCGATGAAAAGCGGCAGCAGGAGAACCGCGCACAGCGGAAGCGAGGCTGGAATCGAGCGTCGCATGGAGCGATTCACGACACTATGATACTCCAACGGGTACGGCATGGCGCACCTCCAACGAGGACTTGCTACTGGATTAGAACGACGGGGACGGGTAAGAGATGCGTGGGAATTGTAGAGAATTGTTAAGGGCGTTCCGAGCGTTGGCCCTCAGAGGCTAGCCTTCATAGATACGGCGCAGATCGCAGCGCCAAGAATGGTTGCATGAAATGCTTTTCCGCCCCTCCGGGGCTTATTCTTGCCCCAATTCGACCCACGGCTTACGCCGTGGGCTGCATTCTTTGCGCCGCTTCGCGGCTGAACCTGGGCTCAATCCGCGGCGAAGCTGAAAGTCCAGTTCTCACGCACACCCTGTAACCGCTGCGCCAAATATCTTAAATGAACCGGGAATTATCCATGAGGGATGTGCATCAGGGCCAGAAGCTCCAGAGGATATAGGCTCCTACCAATCCCCAGACAAAGGCGGTGACGAGCGAGCGGTAGGGAGTTTCCATGAGGTCGGCGATTACTCCAGAGACGAAGATGAAGAGGAAAGGGACGGAGGCGAGCAGAAATCCGGCGCCGGCGACGTGGGGATGGGCCATGCCGAGAGCGATGAAGAGCGATCCGACCAGGAGTGGAGCGGTGTTGCCGAAGTAGCGGGTGCGTGGCCAGATGAAGTAGGTTGCGATGGAGACTGGAAGCAGGAGAGCGAAGGCGGGGCAGGCGCGCAGGATGAGCGAGGCGACCTGGCGATAGACGGAAAGAACGGTGAAGCTGCGCCAGGTGGCTCCCCAGAAAGAGGCGTGCTGCATGGCTTGGACAAAGGTGGGACCGTGGAAGAAATATGTGGCAAATAGCAGGAGTAGAGCCACGAGGGATGCGGCGGTCCAGATGATGAGAGCTGCGCCGCGGCGGATGGGCGCGAGATAGAGAAGAAATCCGAGAGCGATAGGGACAACGACGATCATGGAGAACTGGGATCCGACGGAGATGGCGAGGGAGATGCCGAGCAGAACGATGCGACGCCAATTCCAGAGAATGACTTCGCGAGGGGCGTACAGCGTGTGGGCGACGGCGATGGCGGTGAAGATGGCTCCGAAGGATCCCCAGGCGGCGAGGATTTCGGGCTCGGCGTGCCAGACGGCGGTGGCTTGCAGGATGGCGGGAGAAAAGCAGTAAAGGGTGAGGGCGAGGAAGCCTCCGGTGTTGCCGCAGAGGCGGCGGGCGACGTACCAGAGCGATGCGCCGAGGAATACTCCGAAGGCCAGGAATGGGAGGCGCGGGAGCCAGCGCCAGTCCTGCGCGCTGGTTTGCAGGTTTTGGGGCCAGGCGAGCAACGGGGCTGCGGTGACGAGCGGGATGAGTGGGGAGTGCTCGGTATCGAAGCCAGCGTCATCGCGTGAAACTTCGGGGGGCAGCGAGCCGGGAGCGTCGGGAAATGGAGCGCCGGCGATACCTCCGCCATGAATTTGACGCCAGCCGGCGGAGATGCGGGCTTGTTCGGAGGCGCTGAGGGCGCTGGATTCGGAAGATGGCAACTCGGAATGAATTAACTCCGAATGGATGAGCCAAATTGCTTGCGCCAGAAAGAGCAGGAGCAGGGCTCCGGCGAGAAATTGCGGTCGGCCGAAGCGTTGGCGGGTGAAAAATCCGGTCATAAGGGTGAGCCGAGTGTTTTACCATGAGCGGGGCGGTTTGCGGAAATAAGCTTAAGCTGGGTAGCGGCTCAGTTTGATAAGGAAGCGAGCCAAACGCGCGATTATTGTGTCGCAAACAACGCGACACATCGCGCGGCTCGCCCAGATCCTTCGCTGCGCAAAAGCGCTTGCTCAGGATGACTACCAAATTACAGCGCTACCAAGAGATTTCAGTAAGGACGCTAAGGTGCACGAAGAGAGGCAGGAAGAGAGCGAGGTTTCGCGGGACGATGCGGGGCCGGGGTTTGCGGTGCAGCCGTCCTATGTGTGGACGGTGTTTTTTGATCCCGGCGGATTGAGGGCGGGATGGGGCCTGGCATTTTATGTGGCGATGTTTTACGCACTGCAATTTTTTGTGCTGCGCTGGGCGGGGGCTCTGGAGTTGGGAGCGGAGGGATTGTGGTCGATGATGCTGGAGGAGTTGGGATTATTTCTGGCGGCGGTAATTCCGGCCTGGTTGCTGGCGAGAGTAGAGCGGCGGGCGTGGGGAAATTATGGGCTTCCGGGAGGGCAGGCGTTTGGAAAGTTATTTTGGGTGGGCGGGGCGTGGGGGTTTGCAAGCATTACATTACTGATGGCTTTGATGTATGGCCTGCGGGTTTTCGATCTGGGACATTTGGCGATACACGGGGCGCGCATTGTGAGATTTGCGGCGTTCTGGGCGGCGATGTTTTTGCTGGTCGGGTTCTTTGAAGAATTTTTGTTGCGCGGGTATTCACAATTTACTTTGACGCGGGCGATGGGCTTTTGGCCGGCGGCGATTTTACTGTCGTGCGTGTTTGGGCTGATCCACATTAAGAATGAAGGAGAGCAGTGGCCCGGGCTGCTGGCGGTGGTGGTGATTGGATTTTTCTTTTGCCTGACGCTGCGGCGCACGGGGAGTTTGTGGTTTGCGGTGGGATTTCATGCGGCATGGGATTGGGGAGAAACTTTTTTTTATTCGGTGCCGGACAGCGGCACGATGTTTCCGGGGCATCTGCTGAGTTCGTCGTTTCATGGGGCGAAGTGGCTTACGGGAGGGATGGTTGGTCCGGAGGGGAGCGTGCTGTGCTTTCTGGTGATCGGACTGACTGGGGCGGTTTTTGCGAGGGCTTATCCTGAGGTGAGGTATGGAGTTGAAGAACTTTTACCACGGGGGACACAGGGGATCACAGGGTAAAGCCCGGAACTTCGTATTGACTAAGTGCTTTTTTTCTAGCGGGGCGCACGGTGAAGGGGGTTCCCGCTTTGAAATACTTCTTCCCAAAAAAGCGTTGATTTCTCCTGATGTTCGCCTCAGCCTATACTTTTCTTATGAGCGCAGAGACTGACTTGCTGACGCCGCTGAAGCGGTACTGGGGGTACAGCACGTTTCGTCCGCTCCAGGAGCGGATTGTGCGCAGCTTGCTGGCGGAGCGCGACACCTGTGTGGTAATGCCGACCGGGGGCGGCAAGTCGCTGTGCTATCAATTGCCGGCGGTGGTCTCTGGTGGGACGGCGGTGGTGATTTCTCCGCTGATCGCACTGATGCAGGATCAGGCGACGCAACTGGCGCAGATGGGAATTCCGGCGGCCGTGCTCAACAGCACGATGAATGAAGCCGAGCAGAATCGGGTGATGTCGAAGGCGCGGGAAGGGGCTTACCGGCTGCTGTATGTTTCGCCGGAGCGGGTGGCGCGCGGCGATACGATGGGGTGGATGCAGCAGGTTCCGGTTACTTTTTTTGCGATTGATGAGGCGCATTGCATTTCGGAGTGGGGACACGAGTTTCGTCCGGAGTACCGGCAGTTAAATAAGCTGCGGGGGAAATTTCCGGATCGCCCGATTGCGGCGTTTACGGCAAGCGCGACGCGGCATGTACGGCATGACATTCTCGCGCAATTGCAGTTGAGAAATCCCGATAAATATATTGCCAGCTTTCACCGTCCCAACCTGCGTTACCTGGTACGCGAGTGCGAAGGACGGGAGCAGATGGAAATGCTGGTGAAGGCGCTGCGGAGTTATGGGGGCAGCAACGTGATTGTTTATTCGCCGACGATTAGTCGCGTGGAAGAAACCGTGGATTTTTTGGAGGACCGCGACATTGCCGCGGTGGGATATCACGGGAAGATGGGGACCGACGAGCGGCGGCGAAATCAAGAGCGGTGGATGTCGGACGAAGTGCGGGTGCTGGTGGGAACGATCGCTTTTGGATTGGGCATCAACAAGGCGGCAGTGCGGGCGGTGATTCACTTGTCGCTACCGAAATCGATTGAGCAGTATTACCAGGAGGCGGGACGGGCGGGACGCGACGGATTGAGCGCGGATTGCGTTTTGTTGTGGCAGAAAAAAGATGCGGGGCTGCTGGGATTTTTTGCCAATCAGATTCTCGACGCCGAGGAGCGGAATCGGGCGTGGGAGCGGTACCGGATTATCCGGGAGTTTGTGGAGTCGAAGAAGTGCCGTCACCGGCAGATTTGCACGCACTTTGGGGAGACTCCGAAGTGGGAGACTTGCGAGGCTTGCGATGTGTGTGGAAGCGTGGCGGACTGGCTGGTAAGAACGGAGGCGATGCCGGCGAAAGCGGTTGGAAGAAAGCGAACCCCATTGCAGCCGGCTGTAGCCGTGGCTGCGGGTTCCGTGGCGGAAGCATTGCGCGAGTATTTGCGGGAGTGGCGGCGGGTGATGGCGAAAGAGAAAAATGTTCCCGCATATATTGTGTTGCACGACTCCTCGCTGGAGGAAATTTGCCGGCGGCAGCCGAAATATTTTGCGGAGCTGCTGGAGATTCCGGGGATTGGCGAGCGCAAGGCGGAACTTTATGGGCAGGAGATTATCGATGCCCTGGAAAAATTTCGGCAAGGGAGACGCGCGGCTGACGCTGAGCGGGCGATTAAGCCGGGGGACGAAACGCTTCGGTTGTTGAGCGAGGACAAGACGCTGGAGGAGATTGCGCAAACTAGAGGGCGACAGGTTTCAACGATTGTAAGTGCGGTCGCGAATCTGCTGGAGACGGGGCAGGTGGAGTTTCGCTTCGATTGGGTGAGCAAAGAGAAGCAGTCGGTGATCGAAGCGGCGTGCGCGAAGGTAGGGATGGAGCGGCTGAAGGCTTTGAAAGATGTCTTGCCGCCGGAGATTACGTATGACGAAATCAAATTGATGGTGGGAAAACTACGGCGGGAAGAGATGTTGAAGAAGGCGATTCCAGCATAGGTCAGAGCGAGTGTCTTGGTAGCTAAGCCACTCGAATCAAGAAATTTACAAAGCCAAGAACACGGCTTCGTGGTAACGCGCTAACCATTGATGAATTGTTTGACGGCGTCCTGGCCGGAGCGGAGGCAATCGGGCACGCCGATGCCGCGGTAGGCGTTGCCGGCGAGGGCGAGTCCGGGAAGTTGTAGGCGAAGGCGCTCGATGCGCGAGAGGCGATCGAGATGGCCGACGCCATACTGCGCCATTGCGGACTTCCATTTATAAACGCGGGCGAAAAGCGGAGAGGCGCGGAGGCCGAGGATTTGTTGTAATTCGTTGCGGACGATGTGGACGATTTCGTGGTTGGAAAGTTGCCAGATGTTTTCCGCGTTCGGTCCGGCGAAAAAGCAGCGCAATAAGGCGCGATCTTCCGGGGAGCGGTGCGGAAATTTATTGTGGACGAAGGTTGCAGCCAAGAGGCGGCGACGTTCGCTGCGCGGGACGAGAAATCCGAAACCGGGCGGAAGCGATTGGCGAACTTCGCGACTGTAGCCGAGGCCCACGGTGATGGAAGAGCTGTAGCCAATAGCGGCAAGTTCGGTGGAGAGCTCCAGGCTGCAAGCGGAAAGAAGCTTCGCGGCTGCGGGTGCGGGCAGAGCGAGGATGACGGCGTTAAAGTGGTCCGACTTCAGGCCTGCAGATACACTCCAGCCTCCCGTTCGCGGTTCGATGGAGTGCACCGGAGTGTTGGTGAGAACGGAAGCCGGGTTGAGTGCACGGACGATGGTTTCAACCAGTTGCTGCATGCCGTTCTTGAGCGAGGTAAAAAGCGACGCGGGTTTGTTCGCGGAGTGGGGCATTTTTTTTCTAGCGGCGAGCAGGGCGCGGCCAAGGCTGCCATGGGTGCGCTCCATTTCGGCAAAGCGGGGGAGAACGGCGCGCACGCTGAGGTTGGCGGCTTCTCCGCCATAGACGCCGGAGAGCAGCGGGTCGGCGAGGCGATCCACCATTTCCGCGCCGTAGTGGCGTTCCACTAAAGACGCCACGCTTTCATCCGCGTCGGCAGCGCGCGGCGGGAGGAAAAATTCTTGCGCCATGCGGAGTTTCGTGCTCCAGGAAAAAAGCGGCGACAATCCTGCGGGCAGGATTTTGGTTGGGACCATGAACATCAGGCCGTCGGGCATGGGGATGAGGCGGCCGTGGACAAGGATGTATGTGATGCGGTCGGAGTCGTTCGAGCCGATGAGTTGATCGCCAAGGCCGAGGGTGCGGCAAAGGTCGGCGGCCCAGGGCTTTTCGCTGATGAAGGAGTCCGGACCGGCTTCGACGATGCAGCCATCGACGTGTTCGGTACGAAGGACGCCGCCGAGGTTTGGCGAAGATTCGTAAAGAGTGTATTCGAGCGCGCCGGCGCGGCGAGGTTCTTCGAGGGCGAATGCAGCGGCAAGTCCGGAGATGCCGCCGCCGATGATGGCAATGCGAGTCATGGTGAGGTGCTTACCTCAGCGGCTAAAGCCCGCTTGCTTTTAATACGCCAGCCTATCGCGGGGCTGAAGTGTGTGCGTGAGAACTTCAGGCGTCCCTCCGGGGCGCGACTCCATCTCGTACTTCACCCGGCGCTAAAAGCGCCGGGCTATGGTCAATCGCCCCTCTGGGGCGCGCAACCCGTCGTTTCTTTTCCACTGCATCGTTCGAAAGCTGGTTCTCCCGCAGGCTCTGAAGCGCTGCGCCACCCAAAATCATAATCGAGGTTCACTTGATTGAATAATCCTGTACGAAATGCGCGAGGTTCTTCACGTTGTCGACTGGGGTTTCGGGCAGGATGCCGTGGCCGAGATTAAAGATGTGGCCGGGGCGTCCGGCGGCGAGTTGAAGAATATTTTCGGCGCGCGATTTCAATTCTTTCCAGTCGGCGAACAACAGAATGGGATCGAGATTGCCTTGCACGGCGCAACGATGATTGAGGTCGCTCCAGCCCTTGTCGAGCGGGATGCGCCAGTCGAGTCCGATAACTTCAGCTCCGGTTTCAATCATTGCGGGGAGCAGCGTGGAGCTATCGGTGCCAAAATAAATAATTGGCGCGCCGGTTTTTTGCAGGCGCTTCACTAAGTTCGTTACGTGCGGCAGAACGTAGCGGCGATAATCTTCAACGCTGAGGCATCCGACCCAGCTATCAAAAATCTGAATGACATCGGCACCGGCGCGGACTTGCGCGGCGGAATATTCAGCGGTCACGTCGACCAGCTTGCGCATCAACTCATCCCATTCGGCGGGAGAGTTGTACATCATTTTTTTGGCATGGAGATAGTGGCGGGAGCCGCCGCCTTCGATCATATAACTGGCGAGGGTGAAGGGAGCTCCGCAGAAACCGATGACAGGAATTTTATTGGCAAAATGTTTCGCGACCAGACTCACGGCTTCGGAGACATAGCCTAGTTCGGCGGCGCGATCGGTGCGAAGTTGCGCGACATCTTCTTTCGTGCGGACGGGCTTTTCGATGACCGGGCCTTCGCCGGAGGAAAAATGAAAGGGCAGGCCCATGACATCGAGAGGCAGCAGCAGGTCGGCGAAGATGATGGCGGCGTCGACTCCGAGGAATTCGGTGGCGGTGATGGTGACTTCGGCGGCGAGTTCAGGGCTCCTGCAAATTTCCAGCAACGAGTGCCGCTTGCGAACGGCGCGGTACTCCGGCATGTAGCGCCCGGCCTGGCGCATAAACCAGACGGGAGTGCGATCAACGGGCTGCGATTTGCAGGCGCGAACGAAGTTGGAATCGGGGGCGGACATGGACCGATTACTGTAGCATTTTTGCGGGGCGGGGTGCGCGTGTGGGCGTTTGTGCGAGACTGGGGATAGCAGTGAAGTTTCGCCGACGCGCTGAGCCGGTTGAGCGGGAGATCCTTCGCTACGCCTGAAAAACAGCTTCGCTCAGGATGACAACGTGTAATTAGATGACCGTGCGTAATTAGAGGTGGGGGGATGAGAGCGGAAATCATAAAAGAAAGAGTGGAACTCGAGGTTGCGGATGGGGCGCGCATGGCGGCGTATGTGGCGCGTCCGGGCGAGCGCGGGCCGCATGCGGGACTGTTGGTTTTTCAGGAAGCGTTTGGGGTGAATCATCACATCCGGAATGTGTGCGAGCGGTTTGCGGGGGAGGGTTACGTCGCGATTGCGCCGGAGTTGTTTCATCGCACCGCGCCGGGATTCGAAGGAAGCTATACCGACTTTGCCGCAGTGGAACCGCACTTGAAGGCGGTTACGGCGGAGACGGCGGAGGCAGATATTCGGGCGGCCTACGAATGGCTGCAATCGAATGCGGAGGTCAAGGCGAGCGAAATTTCGTGTGTGGGATTTTGCCTGGGAGGCCGAGTTTCGTTTATTGCGAATAGCATCGTTCCACTACGGACGGCCGTTTCGTTTTATGGAGGAGGCATCGCTCCGGCGTTGCTGGATCGGGCTGCGAAGTTGCAGGCCCCATCATTATTTATATGGGGCGGATTGGACAAGCGCATCACGCCAGAATATCGCCGGGCGGTAACTGAAGCGCTAGATGCGCAGAAAAAGGTTTATGTGAATGCTGAATTCTCGCGCGCCGGTCATGGATTTTTCTGTGACGAACGGGAAGCGTATGAGCCGCACTCGGCGAAGCAAGCCTGGGCGTTGACGCTGGAGTTTCTAAGGTCGTGAAGAAGATCGGAAGGCTTGTTGCGGCGGCGGTTACTCTTGCCGCGATGGTAGCTGCGTGGCAGTTAGCCGGCAGTGCGGCGGATAAACAAAAGGCTATCTCGGTTTCCTCGCCGACTTTCTATAAAGATGTTCTGCCGATCCTCCAGGATAAATGCCAGAGCTGCCACCGGACCGGAGAACCCGCGCCGATGCCGTTGGTGACTTACGAACAGACGCGGCCATGGGCGGGCAAAATTGCGGCTGCGGTCGAGATGAAAATGATGCCGCCGTGGTTTGCCGATCCGCGTTACGGAAAGTTCGCCAATGATCCTTCGCTGACTGCGGCTGAGATTGCGACCATTGCCGCGTGGGCGGACGGAGGAGCGGCTGCGGGTGACGCGCGCGATGCGCCTGCTCCGCGGCATTGGAACGAGGGCTGGAACATTCCGCAGCCGGATGTGGTAGTGAAGATGCCCAAGCCGGTGCGGATTCCGGCACATGGCGAAGTGGAATATACCTACGAGATTGTGCCGACGCATTTTACCGCGGACCGATGGGTGCAGATGGCCGAGGTGCGGCCGTCAAGTCCGGCGCATGTTCATCATGCGGTGGTGTATATTCGTCCACCGGATTCGGCGTGGTTGCGCCATGCCCCGGTGGGTGAGCCGTTCACGGCGTCGATGTTGAGCGACCCGGAGGAGCGGCGGCAGGCGCACGAGACGACGAGCGATCTGTTGCTGGTTTATGCCCCGGGAAGCGCGCCGGACCGCTGGGCCGACGGAATGGCAAAGTTTGTTCCGGCGGGATCGGATCTGGTTTTCCAGATGCATTACACGACCAACGGCGAGGCTGCGACCGATGAAACCAGCGCCGGGCTGGTGTTCGCAAAGAAAGCGCCGACGCAACGCGTGGTCACGCTGCAGTTGAATAATCATGCGCTGATGATTCCACCGGGAGCGGAAGATTTTCGCGTGGAGGTGGAAGGGACGCTGCCGAACGACGCGTTGCTCCTTAGTCTTTTTCCCCATATGCATCTGCGGGGAAAGCGGTTTGAATATGACATTGTGCATGACGACGGACGCGTGGAAGTTTTGCTGCGGGTGAATTATCACTTTCACTGGCAGTTGAGTTACAGGCTGGCGGAGCCACGGGAATTGAAAGCGGGCACGAAGCTGCGGGCGGTAGCGTGGTACGACAATTCGAAAAACAATTCGCATAATCCCGATCCCGATAAACTGGTGACGTGGGGAGACCAGACATCGCAGGAAATGATGGTTGGTTTTTTCGATGTGGCGATTCCAGCGGGCATGGATAAGTGGCGGTTTTTTGCGCGGCGCAAGGAGAATTGAGCGACTGGGTGACCGGGCGATTGAAAACTCGGGAGTACTTTCGACAGTCCATGGGGACTTTTGCGGGCGCTAAGTTTTGATAGACTCTTCAGATTCCAGATTGAGGCAAGAATAATGAATGGCAAAAGAGATGTCGAGCTTCGCTCGACCGGACAGCCGAGGGCGGCTGTCCCTACATTTGCTTGGGCGGCGGCAGTTGTCGTAATCAGCGGAGGAGCATGGGCGCAATCTGGTACGGCTCCGCGGCCGTCGACGCCGATGCCGCCGAAGAGGGCGGAGGAACAGTTCAAGAATATCCAGGCATTAAAAGGGATTCCGGCGGATGAGTTGATTCCGGCGATGCAGTTTATCACCGCGTCCTTGGGAGTGGAGTGCGAATTTTGCCATGTGCAGGGCGCGTTCGAAAAAGACGACAAACAGCCGAAGAATACCGCGCGGAAGATGATGGAGATGATGTTCGCTATTAATAAGGATAATTTTGACGGGCATCGCGAGGTGACTTGCTACTCCTGCCACCGCGGCAGCATCAAGCCTGTGGCGACGCCGGTGGTGATGACAGAAGGAGCGAGGCCCGGCGCAGAGGAAACAAAGGCAGAAGGAAATACGGAGGCGACAACGCCGAGCGGTCCGGCGGGCGAGCTGTTGTTCGAAAAGTATTTGAAGGCTGTGGGGGGAGCGGCCGCGATCGACAAAGTTAGCACGAGGGTGATGAAAGGCACGATCACGTTTGGAGACCGGAACATTCCCATCGAGATTTATTCGAAGGATCCGGACAAGCGGATATCGATTACGCACACGCCCGATGGTGAGAGTATTACGGCGTTCGATGGACATGAAGGCTGGTTGGGGACTCCGAAACATGCGGTGCGGGAGATGCATGGGCCGGATATCGATGGAGCGTCGATCGATGCGGACCTGCATTTTCCGGTGCATTTAAAAGATATGTTCAACAAGGTGGAAGTGCGAGGAACGGAAAAAGTTAACGACCACGAGGCTTATGTGGTGGTGGGCCAGCGCGACGGAAGAACTCCGTTGCGGCTTTATTTTGATGAACAATCGGGGCTGCTGGTACGGTTGGTGCGGTTGGGAGAGACGCCGTTGGGGCGGTTGCCAACACAGATCGATTACGCCGATTATCGCGAGGCTGGCGGAGTTAAGATTCCGTTTCGCTGGACGCTGGCGCGGCCGGGCGGGAAGTTCACCATCCAGGTGAGCGATGTTAAGCAGAATGTTCCGGTGGATGACGCGAAATTTGCCAGACCGCCTGCTCCACCGGAGGAACCGAAAAAGTAAGGCGATTACTTTCGATTGGGCTGGCGGCGAGAGAAAACGAAAAAATCCGGGTTAGGATTCTGTAGGAGAAAGTCATGCGGATCATAACTCGGCTGGTCGCTGGATTGATCCTCTCGTTGACCGTGGCTTTGGCGGCGCAGGCACAAGGCAGTGCGCATGCGGTGGAACTGCAATTGCTTGCTTCAGTGAACCGGGCGCGCCAGGATCAGGGATTGCCGGGGCTGCGGTGGAATGATGCGCTGGCATCGGCAGCGCGGCGGCACGCAGGGTTGATGGCACAGCATGGCGCGGCGGAGCATGTGTTCGCGGGCGAACCCAGCCTGGCGGCGCGAGTTACGCAGGCTGGGGCGCGGTTTGTATCGCTTTCGGAGAATATAGCTCAGGGGCCGACAGTCGAAACGATTCACGCGAAGTTTCTTAGCTCTCCCAACCATCGGGCAAATATACTGGATTCCGATATGGATACGATTGGGATTGGGATCGTCGAGCGCGGCGGGCAGTTGTTTGCGGTGGAAGATTTTTCGAAGGCTAAGTGAATCAGACTAAGAGCAAACCTCAGGGGCTGAAGCGCTGAAATATTTTCAATAACTTGGCGGCACGAGTGAACTTGTGCCCTTCCCGAGCCTCCGCCGAATTCGAGTTCTCCACAACCTCTGAACGTCGTGCCCTCTTCGCGAAATCATTTGTGAGTTCCATATAGTTTCTTCAGCTTCCAGGTGTTACCATCCCTACAAAATTATGATCAAACCTCGGCTGTACGTATCTTCATTGCCGCTGTTATTCGTGCTGCTGGGCGGGGTGAACGGTGTTGCACAAACACAATCCCAGCCTGCGGCTCACGCGATTGTGCTTCATGCGGCTCGGTTGCTCGACGTTAAGAATGGCCGGATGGTGACGCCAGGAGAAATTCTGGTGCAGGGGGAGCGAATCGTGGAGGTGGGTTCGGAGGTGAAGCATCCGGCGGGGGCGGAGGTAATTGATCTGGGAGATAAGACGTTGTTGCCGGGATTGATTGACGCGCACGTGCATTTGTTTTTGCATCCCGGAGCGGAGGATTTACAGACGGTGCGGGAATCGGTGCCGCAAAGGACGATTCAGGCTCTGCTGGCGGCGCGGGACGATTTGATGGCTGGGTTTACGTCGGAGCGCGATATGGGGACGGAGGGAGCGGGGTCGGCGGATACGGCGGTGCGGAATGCGATCGATGCAGGGCGGGCTCCGGGGCCGAGGTTGCGGATTAGCGGGAATGCGATCAACATTCTGGGCGGACACGAAGATGCGATCAAGTTTAATCCCGAGCAACATGTACTGCCGAATGCGACTTATGCCAATAATAAGGATGAGTTAGTAAGTGCGATGCGGCAGCAATTTAAGGAAGGCGCAGACTTCACCAAGATTTATGAGACTGGGCAGGATACGGTGAAGAATGGGAAGTTCTCGACGGTATATCAATATACGGAGGCGGAACTAAGTGCGGCGGTGCAGGAAGCGGCAAGGATGGGGAAGCGGGTGGCGGTTCACGCTACGGGGGAGCCGGGGACATTGTTTGCGGCGCAGGCGGGAGTGGCATCGATTGACCATGCCAATCAACTGAGCGATGAAACCATGCGGCTGATGCGGGAGAAGCAGATCTTTGCGGTGCCGACGCTTACCATCTTCGAGTATTTCTCGGAACATGCGGAGAATCCGGCGCAGGCGGTCCGTGAGCGGGAGATGCTGGAGTTGCACCAGCAAGAATTTCGCAAGCAGATTGCCGCTGGAGTGCCGATGGCTGTGGGATCGGACGTGGGGCCGTTTCCGCATGGAACGCAGGCGCGGGAGTTTGTACTGATGGCTAAGTATGGCATGCAGCCGCTGGCGGTTTTGCAGGCTGACTTACTCAATGGAGCGAAGCTGCTGGGATGGGAGGGGGAGATTGGATCGCTGGAGGCGGGATATCTGGCCGATGTGGTGGCGGTTGCGGGAGATCCGCTGAGGGATATTGGCGTGTTGAGTAATGTTGGGTTTGTGATGAAGGGCGGAGTGGTTTACAAGAAGTGAGAGCAACTTGTATTTGACTCGGGCAGGGATCCTTCGACTGCGGTTTTGCTTCGCATGCGCGAAGCAAAATCCTCGCTCAGGATGACAGAGCTATTTTGTGCTCACAATCTTCGTTACCAGTCGTTGTGCGAGTCCTTGATGGGATCTTGCGAGTCGTTGTTGGTCCATTCTGCGTCGGATGGAGAGCCATCGTCTTTCATGGTCTGATTGCGTTTGCGATAGCAGACGAATATTACGCCGACGGACATGAGTGTGGGCGGGGCGATCAGGACGAGGATTCCGCTCTTCAAGGCCTGGATCATGCGGGAGCCGGCGGATGCGGCCTGGGTATAACAGAGAGCGCAACTCTGAGCCGAGGCTGGGAGCGGAGCGAAGAGCAGGAATAGTCCGGCGACGGCGAGAACCAACATTCCGAGTTGCTTCCAGTTCTTCATGGCGTTACTTGGCCCAGGGCGCGCCGTTTATCACGCGGAAGCTGTCAGTCCATCCGTACTGCATGCCCAAGATTACCGCGACGGTAAAGATGACGACAAACCACCGGAGGCCGCGATTCTCGTTGAGATGCATGAAGAATAGAAGAGCGAGTCCGCCTTCAATGATGGCGACGGTGAGCATGCGCACGAACATCTGCGCGGTGGTGATGTTCTGGTAGGCGATCACGAACTGGATGCCGGCCAGAACCAGCAGGCAAATGTAAACCGCGACGTCTTTTCCAATTCCACCAGTTTTGTGCGTTTCGGTTGCCGCCATAGTTTCTCCCGTGTTGTGGATATCGATAACTCGAACTTAAAAAAGCAAGCCCCAGGCGCTGAAGCGCGGATAATTTTCTACAACTTGGCGGCACGAGTAAACTCGTGCCCTTCCCAAACCGCCGCGAGTCGGAGGTTCGCAGCCTCCGAACTCGCGCCTTCCCCAACCTACTAGTGACTTAGATTCAGGAGATAGACGAGCGGTACGACGAACATCCAGACCAGATCGACAAAGTGCCAGTAGAGACCGGTGATCTCGAGATCATCGGTATTGTATCTTCCACCCTGGTAGCGGACGCCAACGGCGATCAGCGCAATTACGCCTCCGGTTACGTGCAGTAAGTGGAGGCCGGTAATGCTGAAGAATGCTGCGCCGAATAAGGGAGTGCCCCAAGGGTTGTGAAAGAGCGTGGCGCCTTCGGAGATCATTCCCATCCACTCACGAATGTGAAGGACGGCGAACAGAACGCCGAGGACGGCGGTAATCATGGTCCAGCGGAAAGCTCCGGACTTGTTGGATTGCTGGGCAGAGCGGACACCGAGGAGCATGGTCAAGCTGCTGGTGAGCAGGATGAGGGTCATCACCGCAACGTTGGTAATGCTGTGGAAGGGCCGCGGCCAGTCGGGAGTGCTGTTGCGAATGAATCCGTAGGCGACCAGACAACCCGCGAAGGTGGCGGAGTCTGCGATGATGAAAAGCCACATCGCCATCTTTTTCGCTGGGACATGGAATGTGGGCGCGGTCATCAGCTCGGTCGCTTGCGAGCGCGAGACCTGCGCGTGAATTGAGAAATCAGCTTGACTCACTTTGCCTCCTACCTTTGACTGGGTTAGAGCCGTCGTTATTCAGAGCTTCATCCAAAGCAGCAAAAGCAGATACAACCACAGCGCACCCATAAAGTGCCAGTAGAGCGAAGTAGCGTTCAGGGTGCTTCGCTTTAAAGCGGAGTGATTCACTTTGCCAATTACACGGACCAGGCCGCCAAGACCACCGAGCAGATGCACGGCATGAGCTATGGTCAGCACATAAAAGAAGGAGTAACTGATGTTAGTGGCGAGTCCGAAGCCTTGCGATTTAAGTTGCAGCCAGCCGAAGGTTTGTCCAGCCAGGAAAAGCAGGCCCAGGCAAAGAGTGACGTAAAGCCAACGGGCGGGAGCGGTTGCTTCTGACTTAGCGCCGGCCATGAATGATGCTATCTGGCGGCGCGAGATTTCGAGAGTTACGCTGCTGGCAACAATGATCAGCGAATTCAGATAAAGGATCGAGGGAAGAGTGAAATGCTGCCAGTCGGTCGCCGAGCCTTGACGGACGACCAAGGCGCTGGTGAAGGCGGCGAAGGTCATGGTGATGGCCGCCAAGGCTACCCAGATGCCGGTGCTGGCGGGCGGCGGTGAGGATGACTTAACCTTGCGCGGATCACCGCCGGCGGGAACCAGATTGCGGAAGCCGCCATTGCCATGTCCGGGAATGAGGTCTCGATCGGCTTGGGACGGGGTCAGTTTCGGCGGTTCGGGGATCGTGGTGGCCATACTGCTTCTCCAGATTCTTAATGCTGCCCTCAGGGGCTAAAGCGTCTGCGTGAGAACTTCAGGCGTCCCTCCGGGACGCGTCTCCATTTCACACTGCACCCGGCGCTAAAGCGCCGGGCTATTTTCAATCGCCCCTCCGGGGCGCGAAATCTGTCATTTCTTCTGCTTCGCGGCGTGACTGAGTCGCGCCCTTTCAAATCCTTACGTTCCCAAGTCGCGCTTTAAAATCTTTACGTGCTGAAGCCGAGCCCCTAAATCCACTGTTATTTCTCTTCGTCCGGGCTGTGAACGGCTTCGGTCGAGGTTTGCATGATGTAATCCGCGGCTGCGCCCTCGACACTGTATTGATAAGGATCGTGGTAGACAACCGGCATGTGATCGCCGAAGTTGTTGTGCGGCGGGGGCGTGGCCGTGCTCCACTCGAGGGAGGTGCCTTCCCAAGGATTGTCATTGGGAGCGATATCGCCCTTGAAGCGGCTATAGATCAAGTTATAGATAAAGATAAGTTGAGCGAAGCCGGTGACGAGGGCAGCGATAGTGATGAACTTATGGACCGGGATGAGCGGGATTAGGTAATCGTCGGTGAAAGCCTGATAGCGGCGGACGTTGCCGGCCATACCGAGGTAATGGAAGGGCATGAAGATGCAGTAGGCGCCGATGAAGCTGAGGACGAAGTGAACCTTGCCCAAGGTTTCGTTCATCATGCGGCCAGTCATTTTGGGGAACCAGAAGTAGGTTCCGGCGAAGATGCCGAACATGGCGGCGACTCCCATGACTAAGTGGAAGTGTCCGACCACGAAGTAAGTGGCGTGCAGCATGATATCGAGCGAAGGCTGGGCGAGGAAGAATCCGCTGACGCCGCCGCTGATGAACATGGAAACGAAGCCGAGCGCGAACAGCGAGGCGGAGTTAATCCGCAACTTTGAGCCGTAAAGACTGCCAAGCCAGATCAGAACCACAATGGTGGAAGGAATGGTGATGACCAGGGTGGGGAACGAGAAGGCGATCGAGGAAACGGGGTTCATTCCGCTAACGAACATGTGATGGCCGTAAACCATGTAGCTGAGCGCGGCCAGAGAGCCCATGGAATAAATGAGAACGCGATGGCTGAGCATGGGGCGGCGCATGTTGGTGATGAGCACGTGAGAAACAATGCCCATGCCGGGGACGATGGCAATGTAGACCTCAGGATGCCCGAAGAACCAGAAGAGATGCTGCCAGAGCAAGGTCGAGCCGCCGGAGTGGGGCAGAACGTGATCGCCGATGACCAGGTTGGAGGCGACAAAGAAGCTGGTGCCGGCGACGTGATCGAGAATAAGAAGGATGCAGGCGGGCATGAGGACTGCGAAAGCAGTGAGTCCCATGACCGAGGTGATGAACCAGGCCCAGGCGCTAAGCGGAAGGCGCATCAGCGACATGCCTTTGCAGCGCATATCGAGCGTAGTGGTAATGAAGTTCAGCGAGCCGAGTAGCTGGCCGATGCAGAAGATGCCGATTGAGGCTGCCCAGAGAACCACTCCCCAGCCTTGCCCCGGTCCGCCAACTGCTCCGATTGCGCTGAGCGGAGCATATTGGGTCCAGCCGCCGAGGGTAGGACCATCGGATACGAAGAACCCGGCAAGCATGACGAGGAAGGCGACGAAGGTGACCCAGAACGACATCATGTTGAAGTGCGGGAAGGGCATATCCTCCGCGCCGGTTTGAATGGGGAGGAAGAAGTTGCCGAAGGCGGCGAAGGGGGCGGTAGTGAGAACAAAGAAGACCATGATGGTGCCGTGCATGGTCATGAGCTGGAGGTAATACTCGGGCGTCATCACGTCGCCGGGCGCGCCGTTGGAGGAGAGCAGGTGCAGACCGGGGATGGCGAAGCTGCCCCATCCGAGGTGGATACGCATGAGCCAGGAGAGAAACATTCCCACGATCGCGGCCACTAGAGCCAGGACGTAATACTGCTTGCCGATGACTTTGTGGTCAATGCTGAAGATGTGCTTGCGAATGAAACTGGTCGGAGCTCCGTGTGGCACTGCGTGGGTCGACATGTCGTGCATTGCGCTCACCTCAAACCAGATGTTTGTACCAGATGTTGCAGAGCAGGAATGACAACTACTCTTTCGCCCCTCCGGGGCTAGCTTTCGTTCCTTGTGCTTACCCACGGCTTGCGCCGTGGGCTGCAATCTAACGCCGGTTCGCGGCTGAATCTGGCGCGGCTGAAGCCGCGTCCCTTTCAAAGCTTCTTCACAGCCAGGCCGCACGGTACACGCTGCGTTTCAAAATTCCGGCTGCTTCTTTATTGCAGTGCCGCTTGCTGCTTAATCCAAGCGTCATAATCTTCCTGCGACTTCACTTCGAGATAAGCCTTCATGTTGTAGTGGCCGAGGCCGCACAACTGAGTGCAGACGATTTCATACTTACCGATTTTCGTGGCCGTGAAGTGAATCGTCAGATCGAGTCCGGGGACGAAATCCTGCTGAACGCGTAGTTCGGGAACATAGAAGGAGTGCCCAACGTCCTTCGCATGCATGAGCAGGTGAATCTCGCGGTTTACCGGAATGGCCATTTCCGCGGTGACGATATCGTCTTTGGAATCCTGATCGTGGGTGGTATCGATGCCGAAGAAGTTGGCATTGGCTTCGCTGATCTGATCGGCGTGGATGGGGCCGAAGGTTCCATCGGGTCCGGGATAGCGGAAATAGAAGGCAAACTGTCCGGCCTGAACCTGAACGGGAATTGAATTGGCGGAGGGTGGAGAGAGATAGACGCTCGCCCAGGCTTTGGCGCCGAAGACGCCTAAAGCCAGAACTTCGGTGCCGACCAGCAAAAAGGCGGCGACCACCAGTCCGATCGCGCCGCCGGGGAAGCGCTTGATTTTGTCGCCCGGCTTGGGGCTGGAGAATTTCCAGATGAAGAAAGCGAGGAGAATCTGCGCGGCCAGGAAGGAGATTCCGGCCTCCGCCATAGTGTCGGCGAACTGCTCGTCGATCAAATGGCCGTGGGTAGAGATGTCTTGTGGCAGCGGCCACATGTGCATGACGATGGGAATTGCCGAAGCAATCGCAATCAGCACGATAATCACAGCGAAGGTTTTCGCCATATCTTTCCGCCTTTGCCAGCTAAATCGGTAGTAGGTACGTCTGAATAAGGAAGCGAGCCAAACGCGCAATGATTGTGCCGCAAAACCGCGACACACCGCGGCTCGCCCAAATCTTCGTTCGCGCAAAAAACGCTTGCTCAGGATGACAAACAAACTGCAGCAACTGCCCTGAATCCGGCTGTATTGTCAAATCGCCGCAGTTTTTCGCTGCGGCGATTCGTTGATTTATGCAACCCTGCTTCGCTTAATCTCCCGCTTCGGAACTACTTCGCTTTATAGGTGAAGTTGGCCGAGCCCGCGGCACCGGCGGCAACGGTTACTTTTTGCGTTTGCGTGCCGTAATCTTCCTGCCAGGCGGTTACCGTGTAGCTTCCAGCAGGAACATCGTTAATGGTGTAATTTCCGCTGGCGTCGGTGGTGGCGTACGGACCTTTTACCACTGCGAACCAGCCGTGCATCCAGGGATGAATATTGCACTGCACCGGAATCATCTCCACAGACTTCCAGCTCTTTTCCACGGGCGCAGCTCCGGGCGGCTGAGACTGATTCCACGGAATGTTGCCCGTCATCGGATTCGGATTGGGGTGAATGTTGTGCGCCGTTTGATCGCTGGTTTCCACTTTAAATTTCTGATTCACGTCCATGGCCAGAACGTGCGGCACATACATGCAGTTCTTCTGATCGAATACCGGGAGGGTGGTTGAAACTGTAGCCGCGCCGCTCCAGTCGGAAATGTAAAGAACCACGTTCTCCAGGCCGCCGCCGGAACCCACGACCACGGTTTCCATGTGGGCGGGATCAGTAGCGTGAGCCTTGGAGCAGAAGGGGTCTTTCGACATGTCGATGCCCTTCATGTGAGGGGCGGTGCCATCGAGCTTAACGGTGCCGGTGATTTTGCCTTCTCCAGCGGCGCTGACACTTGGATTCAAGAGCAGTGCGCCACAACAGACCAAAACTATCGTCGATAGTACAGCAGCAAAGTTGAATCGAATTCTCATAAATTTTCTCTCTCCTTGCGATATACAGCCACAGATCGTCGCCAATGCGATGCGATTGTAGTGCTTACTGTTGGCCGCCCGGTGCCGCTGGTGCGGGCGCATTGGGATCAACCGGCTTCAGGCCGATCTGCTTGGCGAGCTCTTTCTCCTTGCTCTTCCCCTGCATAAAGGTGCGGAGATAGAAGACCAAGTCCCAAGCCTCGTCCGGTTTGATGTTATCGGCGAATGACGGCATAGGAGTGCCGTCCAGTCCGGTCATGAATATCCGGTAAATATCCTTGTCGGTATCTCCGCACTTTGGGCGGGAGCCGTCGGTAAAGTTGAAAGGAGCAATCGGCCGACCCAGATCGTCGGCGAGCGTGGAAGCGGAGGGGCCGTTCGCCTGCCCGGCAACCCCGTGACACTTCCAGCACTGGACACGGGCAAACACGTCGCGCCCGGCTTTAATACGGTCGGCGGTAACTTCAGGTTCGGGAGGAATGGTGATGGGGGTTCCAGGTTTTTCATTCGCCCAACGGGGAGAGAAGTGCTTGACCCACGCTACGAGGTCGGTGCGCTCCTGCTTACTCAGGGTGTTCCATTGCGGCATGTTCGAGCGGTCAAAGCCGCGAGTGATGGCGTCGTAAAGATCCTGGTCGGTGGGCAGAGTCCCGCTGAGCGTGGAACGGCACTTGAAGATGCCCAATTGAAAATCGCGGGGTTTTTGATACATAGGGGTGTCAAACCAAGTGGCATTTTCCCCGTTTCCGTCGCCCAAGTCTCCGTGGCAGCCGACGCAATAGCGGCGATAATCGGGCGCGGCCGCCTTGGCGTGGCCAGTCAGATTTCCGACATGGGCCTCGGTGTTAAGCTTCTGAGCCAAATCGGCCTGCGTGAGCTGCGCCGAGGACGGCAGCGGCAGCGCCAAAACCGCAGCTACGCCCAGTAACAGCGACCACTTCCGCAATTCTGTCCGCATGTCTATCCCTCTCTAGAAATCGAAGTCAAGTCCCATCAGTATTTCGCTGGTGTTGATGTTGGTAAGCGCTCCGGTCACGAGATTTGCCGGGCCGGTACCGTCTTGATGCAGCCAGTTGTACTCGTTGTGCCAGGCCAAACCGGCGCGGCTGGTCATGAACGGGTTATAGCGGAAGCCGATGGTGTAGGTGGAGATGTTGCCCAGGTTGGAGGGACAAGCATTGCCACCACAAACATCTCCGTTGGCCTGCTGCGACATCTTCTCCGCTTCATACCGGGTGATGAAGATCAACTGCGGACTGTAGATGTAATGGCCCTCGAAGGTGACGCCGTTCCAGGTGGGGGCTTGCGACCCCGCCGCAAGAGTTGTTCCCGGCACGTTGTTCGGGGGGCAACCGTTGGGAATTGGAGAGCCGCAAAGCGTTCCGCCGTTGCCGTCAGTGCTTTCGGCATTGCCGTAACCCTGCCCGAAATATGCGTTATCCGAGCCGTGCTGAGTGACCACGGTAAGACCGACGTGAGGGCCGACGTAGAACTGGCCTACAAAACCCTCGCGACTGAAGCTCTTGTTGCCAATTCCGGAGCCAGGGATAGGAACTCCACCACCGGCGGTCAGGTAGTAGGTTGACGCTTGTCCGGCCATGGCGTAGAAGCCGACGCGCTGTACGCCCAATTTGCCTGCATCGAAGGCTTGACTGCCGGCAAAGAATCCGGTGTAGGCGTTGGCGGTGGTACTCAGGCCAACGTTTCCATCACTGGAGCTGACAAGGGAGGCGGAGATTCGGGTGCGATCATCGAGCGAGTGTCCAAGGTACTCCATGCCAAGTTGGTTATCGCCGATCTGGCCAAAGATGTTGCCGTCCCCAACGGGGATGAAGTGGTAGGTCTGGTAAACACCGCCGTTGCCGGTGAGCGTGAGAATGCGCTTTTCAGAGAGCAGGTTGTCGAGTTCGAAGCGGCCCAGCTTGAAGTTGAGCCAGGAGCTGTGAAAGATGTTGTCGAAGCGGACAAAGACCTGCTCAAAGTGAAATGCGCCAGTCGAATCGGAGGAGGGAAGCAGATAGAACGAGATGTTCTTCTCCAAGGTTCCGCCGGTGTGGAAGTCGAGGCCGCTCAAGTCAAAGCCGGAGCTGGAGACGCGCTGGACGGCCTGTCCACCGTCGAGGCCTCCTGCCGTGTACGTGTCCACCTGTTCCTTGCCGACGCTGACGCGGTGCCAGATGGGCGTGATGCGGAAGACGACCGGCCAGTAGCCGGGGTTCTGCCAGATCGGGGCATCGCGGTCGTTCATGAGCTGGTAGCCGTTATCTTTGAACTTTTGTCCAAAGTAGTTGAGCATGGGCCACGACTCGTGGCAGGCCGAGCAGCGCAGGCCGTATTTGCGGGCGAAGGCGGGAAGCGCGTTCGCCGGCTGGCTGCAAGTCAGAACGACGGATAGAAGGATCAGCGAAACAGCAGCGAGCGACGTGGCAAAATCGGCGAAATTGCAACGGGGCAAACGCTTCTTAACGTACATGACCGGACTCCTCGTCATCCATCAGGATCTGGTTTTAAGTCAAACAGCTTCCCACAAAAAGCGACCGGCACTCAAAAAAAGTAAAGAACGAGAAACCCTTCTTCCCGTTTTGCAACCGCAGCGAATCGCGCGCCACGGTCCTACCACCTTACCGGGGGTGAATCCTACTACGGCGTCAACTAGTAATTCAAGAGGGTTGCGACAATTATTTTACAAATATTTTACACATTCGCAGTTGACAACTCTGGCTCTCTTGAATTTGGCCTGTATCCGAATGCGGGGTTGACAGCTTTGTGCCCACCATACGAGACTCGGAGCAAGGAAAGGGAGATCACGGTGGGCTGGCGAATGAGACTGCTCACTCGCCGGCTGTTTCGAGGGGCCATGCAGGGTAAAACAACAACCTGGGTTATGCGGCGCGACGGGCCGTTTTACGGGCACTCTGGGCGGCTACGCCGGCTGCTCCCGCTGCTTATGCTGCCTTTGCTGGCTGTGACTATGGCGGGCCGCACCAAGGAGAAGCTGACCTACGGGGAAGGTTTGATCATCAACATTCCCGTACCTGCCGGCGAAGTCGAGCAAGTGGTGGCTGACGTGGCGCAGAACGGCGTGATCCGGGGAACCAAGGAATACAACAAAGACGAATTCGTCGCAGGCGCGAAGCCGGTCGAATCCACGCATGTGTTTCCCGCATGGGAACAGGGCGGCAAGGTTTTCTACAAGGTTCGCGAAGAGGCGATCGATCCCCGGAATTTTAAAGACACCAGCGATGTGGGGACGCTCGCGGTCCGGTATGTGGTACAGCCGCAGGGCGAGAAAAATACTGTCTTGCGCATCGACGCGCTGTTTAAGGAAGACTACCGCCATCTTGTGCATCAATCGAACGGATCGGTCGAAAACGCCGAATATAAGGACATTCGGGAGCACCTCGACACCATCGAGGTGATGAAGAAACAGAATATCGAGGCCGAAAAAGAGCGCGAGGAGTACATCGCGAAGAAGCAGAATCGGGTGACGCCGAGTGGCGCGGACGCCATGTCCAGTTCCAAGTCCAGTTCTGGGAGCTCTGTTTCTGGCAGCTCTGCGGAGCCCGCGTCTCAGGTCGCTGAGAATGTTCCTGACAGGGCGACGCCAGCGACGGCGACGATTTCTGCACCTGCACCTGCGCCTGCGGAAGCTCCGGCCGCGGAGCAATCGCAAGTTGTGCAGTCGCAACCTTTGCAAACTTTAGAGCAGCACGTGAAAGGGCTGCGCAGGCAAGTGGAGCGGCTGGTGAAGTCGCCGGGCGCGCCGCTTAAGTCGGCTCCGTTCCACACTGCGGGAACGCTGGTGCTGTTGCCGGAGGGCACGGAAGTCCTGGTTGTGATTAACACGCCCTATTGGTACGGAGTGGAGACGCACGAGGGGCAGCACGGATGGATGCAGCGCGATGAATTGGAGCTGCTGCCGTGAAGGAGAACCTCACGGCCTTCCGTGTTTTCTGCCCGCTGCTGGTCGCGGCTTTGGCGCTCTGCGCTTCGAGCACTTACGCGCAAGGTGGAGGGTACGAGCGCAGCTTTCCGCAATCCAAAGCTGTAATCGAAAAAATTCTGAAGGACGTGCCGACAGCGGGTCGGCTCCCGGTGCTTGAGGGTTTTGCGAGTGCGGGAGAACATCCGCTCGACCGCTACCGGCGCGGATATTATCAATCCAAGGTTCAGGTCACAGCGGCTCCGGACGGCGGGTCGGTGGTGCGCGTAAGCGTGGAGGTTACCGCGTGGTACACCGACCCCGTGGCAGCGAAATCGGGATATCAACTGCTGCCTTCGAATGGCAGGCTTGAGACCGATCTCCTCGATCAACTGGGGGATCAATTAGCTGCGGGCGCAGCTCCGGAGCGGCCCAGCGCGGCGCCGGCTCGAGTGGAGAAACCAGTGGCAAAAGCGGTGGCGCCGTCACAACCAGCTTCAAGCCAGCCGGCTTCGACCCAACCGGCTTTGACCCAGCCAAGTTCGAGCGAGCCGACAATATCGGCGCCGGTTCCGCGGCTTCCGGACGTTCGCGGCAATTATTCATCATCGTTGGCGCAGAGTCTGGAACAGCAGCAGCAGGCCGGATCCAAGAAGCCGGAGGATAAAGACGGAGGACCACTGCAAACTGAAGCCAACAGTCTAGAAGAGATTCTCAAGAATCAGGCGAACCCCAAGAACCTGGTGGCGGTGAAAAAGTCGGGGACGCCGGTGGTGGCCTCGGCCAGTTTGAACGCCAAGACTTTATTTTTGGCGAGCGCGCACGATGAGTTCGAGATGCTGGATTTTAATCGTGACTGGGTACACGTGCGGATATCGGGGTTGTCGCGGGGATGGATCTGGCGAAACAATCTAGAGCTGCCCAATAGCGTTCCCCAGACCGATGCGGCGCCTGCGCCCGTACCGGCTGCGGCAGAGATGTTTCATGTGGCGCGGGAAGAAATCGCGCCGTTCCCGGGAGACTGGACTCCGCTCCGCGGAATGCGGGTGAAAATTGTGTCGGTGGAAAAGACCGATGACAGCGGGAAAGATTCGGGGCCGGCGCTCAGACTGGAGTTTGCGAAGTCTGTGCTCGATAAGGACTACGCCGAATTGGCGCAGAAGAGCCAGGAACTGGCGGGAATTGTGTTGATCTTCGACTCCGTTGACGGAGGCATGATCGCCGTCACTTTTGCGACTTTGCAACAGTGGAAGGCGGGAAAGTTGTCCGATGCAGCGCTGTGGCACCAATGTTTTTTTGATCCGCCGGAAATTTTTACGGGCGCGGGCAGTTCTGCCGCCAGCGAGTAAGGCGAGCCTGCGTTGAATGAAGTTTTTGGTTCACGCGTTAGGCCGGTGGAGATGAGATCCTTCACTGTGCCTGAAATGCGGCTCCGTTCAGGATGACAATGTCGTAAAAACCAGAAGAATATTTTGCTCGGCGATTGCAGCGAGCCCTGTTAGTTTCCGAATGCAAGGAGGCCGGAATGCGCCCTTGGTCTGGTGTTGCTCTCGCTTTCGTTCTCTTCGCTTCCTCTATGCTGGGCGCGGAATCTGCGCCGCCGCAATCTACTGCTGCTCCACAGACGGCGCGGCAGGCGCTGATTGAGATGTTTTTTGGGCAGGCGCCAAACCACCTGGAAAAACATCTGCCCGACGTTACGCGGCAGGCTCTTCACGAAATGCAAGAGGCGAACGGAGAGAGTTACGTTTCGATGTTCTCCCTGCTGGCCAAACAGGCCCAGAACGACAAGGAGAAGATCGAAACTTTCGACACCGGGTCCACGCTGTTCACGGTGAAAAGTCTTCCCGGTGGAAGTTACGATCAGGTCGACGTCACGGTTGAGCAAGACAATCTTTCGGGCGACGAAGACCAGATTGAACTGGCAATCCATATGATGCACGGCGGAAAGGAGCAAATGCTGCCTTTCATTCCGCGCTGTACTTTTTCCATGAAGATGGAATCGAGGGTATGGCGGCTGAACGAAATTAGCGTGGGAGTGCGGCTGCCGCTGGCCGATCCGAATTTTCTGAAGGCACTGCTGGAGCGGGAGCGCATCCAGAATGAGCAGGCCGCGCAATGGTCGATGCGCTCGGTGAACTCGGCCGAAAAATCCTACCAAGCGGCGCAGAGCAGTTATGCGTGCGCGCTTTCCGCTCTGACGAGTAAAGGGACGGGCACCTCGCGGCGGCCCTATCTTTATGACACGCAATTGGCGAGTGGAAAAAAGAGCGGCTACAACTTTGTGATTTCCGCATGTGATGCGTCCCATTATCAATTGACGGCTGAGCCCGCGGTGCCGAATTCAGGCCAGCGTGCGTTTTGTTCGGATGAGAGTGGAACGGTGCGTGCTTCCGCGGAGGGCAAGGCTGCTACCTGCTTGTCCAGCGGCGAGGTGGTGGAGCAGAAGCCGGCTGCGGCCACAATTGCTCTTCAGGCAAGCCCGCCGCATAGCCCGGCTACGCAGAGCGATGCTAGTTCCGGGGCTGCGGTGCCTGCGGAACGAGCAAGCTTCTCTCAAGGCGTTGCCGCGGGTCTGATCGTCAGCAGGGTTTCACCAATTTATCCGCCCGAGGCGCGGAGAGCGAGGATCTCGGGCACGGTGATAATGAAAGCGATCATCAACGAAACCGGGGATGTCGCCAGTCTGGAACTGATTTCTGGCCATCCCATGCTGGCTCCGGCTGCGATGGACGCGGTGAAGCAATGGAAATACAAGCCGTATCTGGTGAACGGAAAAGCTGTGGTGGTGGATACTCAGGTGCAGGTGAACTTCGCGCTCGCGGGAAAATAAGAGCTTGTCGGGAACGCAAAGACTGTCGCGGAACGTAGTCCGGGAAATGAAATGTGCAACGTCGATACGACTGATTGTGACTTTTGAACTTGACTTTCGAGAGGCATAATAGTACCTATGCATTCCGTGGTTTTACACGAGCGGTGTACAGTGGCTTACGTGTTGGGCCGGTGGAGAATGAGATCCTTCGCTACGCCTGAAAAACGGCTTCGCTCAGGATGACAAGGTCGAAGAAGTTGAATTGCACCGATAGTGGCTTGCAAGCGGCTTTGTGGGCGGCTGGTATTTTTGCTAGACTCGGTGGGTTATTCTGAGTGTCAGCAAAGCGGTACGACAACCACACCAATGAGCGTCATTTAATAAGCGTCAGCTGGATAATCATGAGCACGATGACCCAACCCATGTCACTTTTGCGCAGCCAGGCGACTTCCCTGCTGCGGGATTACGCCGAATTGATGAAGGCCCGCGTCACTACGCTGATCGTGATGACGGCGTGGTGCGGATATTATTTTGGGGCGCAGAAGTCGGGAGTGTCGTCGCTCTCGTGGGGACTTTTTCACGCGTTGTTTGGGATCGGCCTGGTCTCGAGCGGCACGGCCGCGCTGAATGAGGTAATGGAGTACAAAGTTGATGGCCACATGCGGCGCACGGCGCAGCGTCCGCTGCCGACGGGACGTATGAGTTTGTTTCACGCTAGTGCTGTTGGCCTGATCGCAACTCTGGGGGGATCGATTTATCTGGCGATCTTTACCAACCCACTGACGGGATTGCTGACTTTCTTTACGTCAGTAGTTTACCTCGCCGCGTACACGCCGTTGAAAAGGGTTTCGCCGATCTGCACTTTCGTGGGCGCTTTTCCGGGAGCGATGCCGGGAGTTTTAGGCTGGACGGCGGCGCGCGGACAACTGGAATGGAGCACTGCGATTCTGTTTGCGATCTTATTCGTATGGCAGTTTCCGCATTTCTTTTCCATCGCATGGCTCTATCGCGAGGATTATGCGGCCGGTGGGATTCGCATGTTGCCGGTAGTCGAAGAAGATGGGCGATCGACGGCGCGACGGATCGTGGCGTATTCGCTGATTTTAATTCCACTCAGCGTTTTGCCCAGTGTTTTCGGGATGGCGGGAAAGATTTATATGGTGGGAGCGGTCGTGCTCGGCATCACTTTATTCTATTTCGGAGCCCGCCTGGCGTTCCTGAAGATGCCGATTAACGCTCCGCGATCGAAGATGCTGGCGCGGCATGTGTTGCAGGCCACGGTGATTTATCTGCCGCTGTTGTTTGCGCTGATGATGGGGAATTCGCTGAAGCCGTAGCCCACCACTGTATTTCGGAAACACCTTCCAGACTCAACCTGCAAGATCCTGCATCTTGACGTTCCATTCGCGCCGCAGGACAATCATCGCGCTGGCCGGGGGCGCAATGAAAATACGATGCGGTTCGCTCGATCTTCCACTACAAAGCCGGAAAAATAACGGCGCAACCAGATCGCCTATATTAATGGCTGCCTTCACATTTGTTCTGATCTACAGCTCGGCCATTGCGTTGTCCGCGCAGACGTTTACCACACTGGCGAATTTTGGTGGCGAATTCGGCTCAAACCCCGGTCCCGTGATCCAGGGCATCGACGGAAATTTCTACGGGGTTACTACTTATGGTACCGCGACCCTCAACACCTACGGCACTGTTTTCAAAGTCACGCCACAGGGCACTTTGACCACGCTTTATATGTTTTGTGCGCTGGCCAACTGTGCTGACGGTTATGAGCCTGACGGTTCGCTGGTGCAGGCAGTGGACGGCAATTTTTACGGGACCACCTCGAACGGTGGGGCTAATGGCGGCAGGGGCGGCACAATTTACAAGATAAGCCCAACTGGCAGGCTGACCACACTCTACAGTTTTTGCGCTCAACCCAATTGCACGGATGGAAACGGCCCTGTCACAGGCCTAACTCAAGCGGCTGACGGGAATTTTTACGGGACAACCGTAGGCGGCGGTGCCACTGGCTATGGCACAGTTTTCAAGATTACTCCCCAGGGAATGCTGACCACGCTTCACAGTTTCGATGGACCCGTCGATGGCAATGAACCGACGGCGCGTCTGCTTCAGGGCAGCGATGGGAACTTTTATGGGACGACGCTTTTCGGCTATGGCGACATAGGATTGGGCGCGGGCACGATCTTTCGAATCAGTCCCGAGGGAACTTTTACTCTCTTATATGGCTGGTCGTGCAGTGAAAACCAATGCCTCAACGGCAGCAATTCGACCGGCGGACTGATTCAAGCTCCCAACGGAAATTTTTATGGCACTACGGAACAAGGTGGAACCGACAACTATGGTGTCGTCTTCAAAATGACGCCGGAGGGAGTCGTAACACCCTTGTTTAACTTTGACTCGACGGATGGCAGTGACCCCAATGCCTACGGACCGCTGCTTCTCGCAACCGACAAAACCTTTTATGGCACAACTGCCGAGGGCGGCGCGTTTCGCTGGGGAACGATCTTCAAGATTACTTCCGCGGGAAAGCTCACGACGCTCTACAACTTTTGTAGCCAGGCGAACTGCGGCGATGGAGCCCTTCCTGTCGAAGGGCTCATTCAAGCCACCGATGGTAATTTCTACGGGACAACTGATGAAGGTGGAGTCAATCCAAACTCAGGTACATTCTTCAGCCTCACTTCCGGCCTCGGACCCTTCGTTGAAACCCTGCTTACATCCGGACGTGTTGGAGCCGAGGTAGTTATTCTTGGCAATAATCTGGCGGGCACGTCCAGCGTAAGTTTTAATGGAACGCTGGCAGCTTATACGATTCTCTCGAACACCGCGATACGGACCACGGTGCCGGCCGGCGCGACCACGGGATTTGTCGCTGTCGCGACTCCGAGCGAGACACTCACTAGCAATAAGACATTCCGAGTAATCCGGTAGGTTTGAAGTAGAAAATCGAGGTATACTTTCCGCTCCTCCCCTAAGAACAACAGGCCCGTTCAACTCCAGTTATGTGGGCTAATTAAGCTGTCAAATCCTCCAGGAGGCAAGCTATGTCACGCCGAACTTTCTCGTTAGTCAGGTATCTAACTACAACCTTTGCCGCTGCTGTAGTGCTAATCGCCGCAGCGCCAGCTTACGGCCAAACCTTTACGACTTTAGTAGATTTCAACGGAAGCAATGGCAGGAATCCGCAAGCGGCGCTGATTCAGGGCACGGATGGAAATTTCTACGGCACGGCCCCTCAAGGCGGACCAGACACCTTTGGTACCATATTCCAACTCACCCCGGCTGGCGCTCTAACCACACTGTACAGTTTTTGCTTGTTGGCGAAATGCGCCGACGGCGAGATGCCGTCGGGTGGCCTGGTACAAGGTACGGACGGAAATTTTTACGGCACAACCCAAAGCGGGGGCGCGAATGACTACGGCACGATCTTCAAAATTACTTCCACGGGAACGCTGACCACGCTGCACAGCTTCACCAATGCCGACGGAGCTTATCCGCAGGCGGCCCTGGTACAAGCTCCGGACGGCACGTTCTATGGAACCACGCGGGAGGGTGGGCTGGTCGGTAGCTACGGCTCGGTATTTGAAATCACGCCGGCCGGTGTATTCAAGGCGCTCCATAGCTTCACCGGAACCGATGGGGCTTATCCGGTCTCTGGCTTGGTGCGAGCCGCCGACGGGAATTTGTACGGGACCGCGCAAATTGGCGGCGGCGGCGCTTACTGTGGGGCAAATACCGGATGCGGCACCGTATTCAAGATCACTCCGACGGGCACGTTGACCACGCTGCATAGCTTTGACGGTGCCGACGGCACGAACCCTTTGTCCACTCTGGTTGAGACCAGCGGCGGATTCTACGGAACCACCTACCAAGGCGGGGATCTGACCTGCGACGGTACCTATGGTTGCGGGACGGTTTTCAAAATTACCCCTTCCGGCGCGCTGACTACGTTGCATCGCTTTCATGCAGCGGACGGAGGTTTTCCATTCAGCGGTGTGACCTATGCCAGCGACGGCAACTTCTACGGCACGACCGAATACGGTGTTGCCGGTCCCTACGGAACAATCTTCGAAATCACTCCCCCAGGCGTGCTGACAACGCTGGAGAGCTTCGACAACACCGATGGCACACATCCGCTTGGTGGTTTGCTCCAGGCCTCTGACGGTACGTTCTACGGGACCACAGTGTTGGGAGGAAGCAGCAACGATGGCGTCATCTTCAGCTTCTCGCTGGCGCCCGCGCGTTGACGCTAGGGCATGTTCGCGGGATGCGCCGGGGAAGAGGTATAACTCGCGTGGCCTTCCCTCTGATAGAAGGCCACACGAGAAAGTACAAAACGATTTAGCGCCCTGCTGCGCCTGCGGCTAATTGTCCTAACGTAGCTGGCTGAGTGCTTGACTCT
Source organism: uncultured Acidobacteriaceae bacterium (assembly GCA_963818235.1). Lineage (GTDB taxonomy): Bacteria > Acidobacteriota > Terriglobia > Terriglobales > Acidobacteriaceae > Sulfotelmatobacter. Next base: position 791,486 of record CAWFRI010000001.1, on the reverse strand, counting down.
TCGGTGCCGATGTCTCGCCGGCGAGGATGGGGGCGTTTGCTACTGTCTCGTAGGCGTATCCCGTGAGTATGGCTTGCACGTTGCCCTTCAAGGGCAGACGAATCTGCACGTTGAATCGGGCCCAGCCGTAATGAGTCTCCCCGTCAATTACAAACTTCAGGCCCAGGTAGTGTTTTTTTACGTTCCCATCGGCGGGAGCCCAGGGGCCGGCGTAGTTCGGCGGCCCATCGTCGGTGGCGCTCACTGCGCCCATAAAAAAATTGCTGGCCGTAAACTTTCCGTTGCGGACAATCTTAACCCCCGCAGGCAGGGCCGACACAGCACTGTTCACACCCCAAACCTGATTGCTCTGCACCGGTCCGGTGACTTCCAGAAAATCTTCGGAGAGGAACGTGTAGGTATCTCTTCGCGGGTCGAAGCGCAAGGAAAAGGCGCTGAAGTTAAAATCCGGAATGCCATCACCGTTCACATCCAGAGCAAAAGTTGTGTTCAACGGCAGTTTCTGGTTTGCGGGAGTATAGACAACTTTGGCTTCCGCACCGGGAGAGAGCGCAAGCATTGCCACTCCGCTGGCGGCGGCTAAGATTGCATATCCGGAGAGCTTCTTCTCCGTAGTCGAGGTTAGCGGGGTTAGGCTCCGTGACTTACTACGCGACTTACTACGTAATTTCAAGGATGAATCAGAGGATGTGTGTCGCGGCATAGAGAACCTCCGTGAGATGGTGGCGCCTTTACGCAAGCAGTATGAGTCTCGTACGGAGCGATAGGCTCGAAGCAGGGGAGGGGATGATTGTCTGACGGGGTCCAGCGGTAAGTCAAGATGAAAGTTCCGGCAATAATCAACTTCAATAGCCTTCATGAAAGCTAGGGAATCCCACTCTTCAAAAGGCGAAGGGTGGCCACCTAACACTTCCATGTTTCCCTACTTCTTATAGCTGGACCTGTAGTACACTTAACCTCCCCCGAGGGATATCCATCCCGTATTGGACTCCACATGACAGCACTCGCAAAAAAAGTTCTGCTTATCGGCTGGGACGCGGCCGACTGGAAGATTGCCAACCCACTGATCGATCAGGGGCTGATGCCCACGCTGGACGACTTCATCAATCACGGCGTGATGGGAAATATCGCCACGCTGCGGCCGATTCTTTCGCCGATGCTGTGGAATTCGATTGCCACCGGCAAGCGGCCGGATAAGCACGGGATTCTCGGCTTTATGGAACCGGACCCGCAGACCGGCGGCGTGCGGCCGGTCACCAGCACGTCGCGAAAAGTGAAGGCACTGTGGAACATTCTGACGCAAAGGGGATACAAGACGCATGTGCTGGGCTGGTTTGCCGGGCATCCGGCGGAGCCGATCAACGGCGTTTCCGTGTCCGATCTTTTTCCTTACGCCGTTGGCGAACTCGATAAGGCTTGGCCGCTGCCGCCGGGCGCGGTTCATCCTGATCGTCTGCGCGACGAGTTTGCCAAATTGCGCATGCATCCGGCCGAGGTGAGCGAGGCGGCGATTCTGCCGTGGATTCCGCGCGCTGCCGAGATCGATCAGCAAAAAGATAAAGGCCTGCAATCGTTCGCGAAAATTCTGTCCGAGAATTGCTCTATCCACAACGCGGCGACCTGGATTTTGCAAAACGAGCCCTGGGATTTTCTCGCCGTCTACTACAACGGGATCGACCATTTCTGCCACGGATTCATGCACTACCATCCGCCAAAGATGGAAGGCATTCCCGAAGAAAAGTTCGAGATTTATAAAGATGTGGTCAATGGCGCGTATCGCTTCCACGACATGATGCTGCAAACGCTGCTCGATCTTGCCGGTCCCGAGGCTACCGTCATTCTTGTCTCGGACCACGGATTTCACTCCGATCATCTGCGCCCGCGCGGCATTCCCATGGAGCCCGCCGGACCTGCGGTGCAGCACAGACAGTTCGGCGTGGTCTGCATGAAAGGCAACAACATCAAGCAGGACGAACGCATTTACGGCGCAACGTTGCTCGACGTGACTCCAACCGTTCTTACTTTGTTCGGATTGCCGGTGGGCGAAGATATGGACGGGCGCGTACTGGTGCAGGCTTTCGAAAATCCGCCGCAAATCACGCGCATCCCCAGCTGGGAGGCCGAACTTGGCGAGTGCGGCATGCATCCTGCCGATCTGCGCATGGACCCCGCCGCCGCGCAGGCCGTGTTGCAACAGTTCGTGGCGCTGGGCTACATTCAGCCGCTCAGCGAGGACCAAGAAAAAGCCGTCGCTACGGCGGTGCGGGAGCAGCAATATAATCTGGCGCGTTCTTATATGGACTCGCGCCGCTATATCGAAGCGCTGACAATTTTTGCCGAGCTCGCGGAGAAAAACCCCGACGAAGCGCGCTTCATGCAGCATCTGGCGCAGTGCTATCTGGCTTTAGGAAAACGCGCGGAGGCGAAAGAGCTGCTGCAGAAGTTGTTAGTGCTCAAACCAAAGCCGCGGCCACAACCCAAGGCGGCACCGGATCAAGCAGCAGTTGAGGGAGCTGAAGAAGGCCAACCAGCCGCCGAGCACGGAATCGCAGCGGACGCAGTCGCCCCAGAGATAGTCGCGGAAGAAAAAATCCAAACTGAAGCGCGCGCGGAAGAAGCCGAAGGCCGGAAGCCGGAAGTCGATTCTTCTGCCGAACCCGTCGAGCTCAAGCCGCGCCCGTGGGCTGATTTGCTGATGGGGATCATTCAATTCGAAGAAGGCGATATGGATGCGGCGCTCGCCTGCCTGCTCAAAGCCGAAAGCGCCGACCCGCACCTGCCCGATTTGCATTTGCGCATTGGCGAAACTTATCTCCGCCAGAAGCGTACCGACGACGCCGACCGCGCCTTTCAGCGCGCGCTGGAGATCGATGGCGACAGTCCCGAGGCGCATTTGGGATTGGCCGTGGTCCGCCTGCGCCAGCGCCGCAATGAAGAGGCCGCGGAACAAGCGCTGCTCGCGGTCGGGTTGCAACATTTTCTGCCGCTGGGCCACTTCTATCTTGGAGTCGCGCTGGCGCGACTGGGCCACCGCGACCGCTCCGCGCTGGCGTTTGAAACTTCTCTCAGCATGTTGCCCGGATTGATTGCGGCGCATCGCTGGCTCGCTGCGTTGTACACGCATCCGAATGGGGATTTGGAGAAGGCTACGCGGCATCGGGAGATTTTCTTGAGGATGAGAAGGCAGAGGCAGGCGGGGGTGAAAGCGTAAAGGATGATTGGGCGGAGTCAATTCGCTGAAAGTGCGGACAACCTTTCGAACCAACCGGAATCCTTAGTAACCATCGCTCAATCACGCGCAGCTACCCTGCAGAAGGTTATCTCCGATGCTGCCATGGTTCGCTGCAAGTCTGGCATTCGCGGTGGTGAGACTTTCCGACCGCCCGAAGGTCATAGGAATACGAAAACGGAAAGGATTGACTACGACCAACTGAACTGGATTGCCAGCCACGACGGTTGCTGCGCTGACGGTCAATCATCGGTTGGAAATTCCTTGCGGAGATTCCCCGTCCTTCCTAAACTATTTTTCTACGCCATCCGCCCTAAGGACCTTCTCCTTGCTCAACCTACGAACGCAGGTGTACAAGGGTTATGCGGTTTCCTCCCCTGATCTTAGCTTAGCGTTTGCTCCGCGAATTGGACCTTTCTTTTGGTCGACTTCAAAATTTCTCGGCAAGTGCCGTGCCTTGTCTTTGTGAAAACGTATAGCCGCTTGCGCGGCGAGGAGATTCCGTGAATCGATTGCATCGCTTTACCCGCCCTGTCTACAGAGTTTTTCTTACCTGCACACTCCTAGCCACCCCGCTCTTCGCCCAAACTTTCAGCACCCTTTATAGCTTCGATGGAGTCGACAACAACGCTCCAGATTCGGCCTTGATTCAAGCCACGGATGGAAACCTCTATGGCACCACCGTGTATGGTGGGCCTGCCGGGCAAGGCTCGGTGTACAAGATCACTCCCGGGGGCACACTGACCACGCTTTACAACTTTTGCTCGCTAAGCGGCTGCCCGGATGGCACTCAGCCTCTCGCTCCGGTGGTCCAGGGCTTCGACGGGAACCTTTACGGCACGACGTATTACGGCGGCGGCAGCAGCGCTTGCAACTCAGGATGTGGCACTGTATTTAAGATAACCGCGGGCGGCATTTTGACGACTCTGCATAGTTTTGCCCCAGGCGATGGCACCCAGCCTCAAGGTGGATTGACGTTGGCTGCGGACGGGGATTTTTACGGGGCTACCTTGTACGGTACGTTATACAAAATTACCCCCGGTGGAACCTTCACGGTGCTACACACCTTTACCAACGGTGACGATGGAAGCATGCCCTACAGTTCTCCGATCCAGGCCAGCGACGGAAATTTTTACGGCGTAACCTACGACGGCGGGACCTGGGGCAACGGAGTTGTTTACCGACTCCACGGCACTACATTGACGACGCTTTACAGCTTCTGTTCAGTCGGCGGTTGCGCCGATGGAGCTTATCCTCTGGGCGCTCTGGTCCAGGCTGCGGACGGCAAATTATATGGAACGACTGCACTCGGCGGGAATACTGGATGCGACCTGGGCTATGGTTGCGGCACGGTATTTTCCATTACTCTGGGCGGTGCGCTAACTACCTTGTACACCTTCCACGAGCCCGCCGCCTACACTCCGTTGGCGGCTTTGGTGCAAGGTCCCGATGGCGCTCTCTACGGCACCACGCAAAATGGAGGCTTTGCGAACTGCACGCACGGATGTGGCACGCTGTTTCGGATCACGACCCGCGGAACGTACAATCATCTTTATTCGTTCTGCAGCGTGACTGGTTGTCCGGATGGTGAATTGCCGCAGGCTGGGCCGCTTTTACTCAACACCGATGGGACGTTCTACGGAACCACGCCGGAAGGCGGAGCCAGCGGCGTAGGCACGATCTTCACCTACTCGGTGGGCTTTCCTGCGCTGGCGAAAAGTAGTCCGGTGGCGGGTGCCGCGGGAACGACAGTTAGAATCTTGGGGACCGATCTCACGGGCGCGACCAGCGTAACCTTCAACGGCACCTCGGCAGCGTTCACGGTGGTGTCGGCTTCCGAAATTACCACCACTGTGCCGGCCGGCGCGACCTCAGGGAGGATTCAGGTTGTAACACCGGGCGGCACTTTGAGCACGATTCCAGCATTCTATGTTCTGCCGTAAGGTTGACGATTTTCGGCAATCCAGATGATCAACCAAAAAGGCGGATTGCTTACTGAATCGAACTGCCGACGTTGGAGAAGACGTTGCTGGCGTTGGAGCCGATGAGGCGGATGGTGCCGACGACGATGACCAGGATTACTGCCAGCATGACGGAGTATTCGGCGACGTCCTGACCTTGTTCGTCGGACCACAGTTTATTTAGAAAAGTGTTCATGATCTCCCCTGGAATTATGCTGCCCCGGTTGCGCGACTGGATGAATACAGGTTGGACTGCGTCGTGCCCAAGCCCCACGGGTCGCATTCCTGTGCGACCATTTGCAGTCCAACCTGGTATTCGGTGTTTCCCGCATTTTTTTCTGCGCCGAGCAACTTTGTCCACATCACGGTAAACTCGATGCGCCGCTTGCGAAAGAGCACAACGAGGGTGTCCAGCGCCTTCAGTTCGCAGCGGATCGCACCCAGGCGCGCACCCGTGGGAGTAAGGTCGAGCGTGTGCGCCAGCGCTTCGAACATTGCGCCGGAAGCTTGCTTGCCACGCACTCGCACCGGCAAAACGCCCGGAGTTCGCGTCTGACTGCGCCTGCTGATTTTTGGCTGAAGTAATCGCATGAACGTCTGCAAACAGTGTGCGACAAAAGCGCGCGGACGGGAATGGCCCCGATGTGGGAGGCACGGATGGGGGAGGCACGAAGGTAACGTGCCAGGATGCAAATCGAGATTTTCGCGCTACTGCACAACCTGTACCACGGTCGCGGAACCGCCCAGATAATTCGCGTTCCCCTGATACGTAGCCTTTAAAGTGAAAGAGCCAGTCTGGGTAAAGGTGGTGTTGAGGACAGCGATTCCAGCGGTCAAGGTCGCCGTCCCAAGGATTTTCTTGCCACTCGTGAATTGCACCTTGCCGGTGGGGAGGGGCAATCCAGCGGAGGCGGTTATGGTTGCGGTCAAAGTTACACTTTGATTTATTTCGGAAGGATTTGGAGATGAAGTAAGCGACGCCGTCGTTGCTGCTTTGGTGACGGTCTGCGGAAATGCAGGGGAGGTGCTGGCCGCGTGGGTGGTATCGCCGCCATAAATCGCGGTGATCGAATCGGTTCCAGCAGCGAGTTGGGTGGGCGTCGTGGTATAGCTCGCGTTGCCGTTGCTCAAAGTTCCCGTCCCGAGAGTTGCTTTGCCATTTTTGAAGGTCACGCTGCCGGCGGGCGTTCCGGTTGAGGTGACCGACGCGGTAAACGTCACTGCGGTTCCGTAGGTGGATGGATTCTGCGAGGAAGATTTGATCGCGGTGGTAGTGGCGAAAAGATTTCCGATGGCGATGAGGTGTCCGGCGTTTTCGCCGTAGATGGTTCCATCTCCTCCGATTGACGTGGGAGTGTATCCGGCGCTGATGGCGCGTTCCAGAAAAATTTTGGCCGCCGGAGATCCGCCCTGTTGAATGGCATAGAGGTAGCCGTCTTCATTATCGGCATAGACTACGCCATTCATGTCCACCGCTGCGGCATTCACGCACCACTCGTAGCCATCGGGGTGCTGGTGGTTGATGGTGACATCTTGATATTTCCACTGTGGAACCAGGTCAGAATCGAGCTGTGTGATGTAGTAAGGTCCCGGCGGAGCCGACGGACACCAAGTAGGATCATTGCAATACGATCCACTGTCGTAGTGATTGTCCTTCAGGATCACGGAATAAGTGCCATTGTTGGGATAGATAGCGGGAGTGGTATCCCAGCCGAAGTTGTGATTCGCCAGATACTGGCCCTGCGGGCTGAACTTCAACAAGTGGCCGCGCCCATAGTTGTAGGCATCGTTGGCTCCGAACAGGATGCTGTTATCGGGAGCCACCAGCGGCGAGGCGGACGCCTCATCGGAATCAATCCCCGCTCCATTTGTATTCTGTGTCGGGTCCACGCCAGTCGCGCCGTAGATGCTGCAACCATCGGGCTGGCCGTCGGGCGGCAGCAGAATGTTGCAGCCGTCATCGAGCAGGCCCACAAAGGAAGCGGCCCATTGGAGACTCAGGTCGGCTGTATTGAGGGCCAGCAGATAAGCGATGCGGCCGTCGAAATGTCCGCGGCTGATGGTGTACAGCGTTGTCCCGCCGGCTGAAATGGCCGGAGCAACATTCAGGCCGGGCCGCTGATTCCCGCACTTAATCTGTCCCGGGTGCGCATTCGCCTGAGGAGGCCAGGGCAACTGGCTTTGCGAGAATTCTCCCGTACACATGGTGGGAGCGTCGGGCAGCAACGACGTGTATGTCGAGGTGAGCACCTGGCCGCCGGCTTGCACTTCGACAATCCAGGAGTTAACCACTTCGCTGTCCCAGGGCCACGCCAGCACAACCTGGATCACGTTGTAATAAATGTTGCCCAGGTTGTCGGCGGTCAAACCGCCGGAGACGAATTTTGTGGGATCTTCCGTGGTGCCGAAGGGATTGATCTGCCGCAACACCGCGCCTGTCGTCTGATTGAGCTGATAGATTGTTCCACCGGCGCCGGGAAGGAAATGTAGGTTCCGCTGAGAGCGGGCTGAAACAGCGGCTCCCAGCCGCCGAGAGCGTAGTCGTTCGGGACGGGCGTCCAGTCGGTGGCGAAATTCCATACCGGCACGAGCTGGCCGTTTTGCCACTGTAGATCGGTCTCGTTCCAGATTTCGGTGTTCCAATCATTCGGGCCGCAGGGAAAAGGCTGGCCTGATCCGGGAGGATTGCAGGAATTATAGGTCCCAGTCTTGAACATCATGTAGATGTTGTTGCCATTCACCAGCGGGACCTGATAGTGCATCAGCAGCGCACCCTTGGATTCCGCCATCTCCAGGGCAGTGAAGGGATCGAAGATTTGATCGGAAAGTTTGGCTTGCAGGGATTGGCCAGCCACGGCTAGAAAGCCGGTGTGCTGTGGGTTTTGGCCCCACTGCGGCCAAGCGGGATTTTGGGCAGATGTTGGAAGGATGGCGACGAGCGCCGTAAGCATGGGAAAAATCACTACTCGTAATAAAAGTGCCAATCTCGGTGGGAACACGTTGCTCCTTTGCCCAGAGGCTGTTTCGCTCGCGCGTGGCATGGGAATTTTGGAATAGTTCCGTACGCCGCACAAGAGACCAAAGGCCCGAGAAAGTTATCTCAGGGAATTTTGCGTTGGGGAGGTTCGTCATCTTTCCTCAGGAAGGTCAGGAGCGATGCCTTTTGGAATGCCAAACGCGAAGGCGAATCTTCCGTGACAGTAGAAAAAAGTCCGCAGCTTTAAGGTCAAAGGACATCAATGGTGCGGTTTCCGGCCTTGGATTTGTTGGCATTGCCATAAGGGATTTCCAATGACAAGGTTACTTTAAAAGTGAGGGCAAACATTCGCAGCCTCAGCGGCTAAAGCCGCGTCCATTTTGAGCGATTTACGGCACGAGTAAAGCTCGTACCCTTCCCTAACGTCCATCCTCAAGAGCCGAGTGCATGGCGTTCAGCAGGGGCTGGGTGGTTCCGTTGTAGTCCTGAGAAAGTTCCCACATGAAGACGCCACCGAGGTGACGCTTGGCGAGCGCATAGCTGACTTTCTTGGAGGTCGAGGTGGGATTGTCGTAGGTGATGAAGCCGAACATGGGCGCGTTGGGGTCGAGAAGGTAAGGCGCGTCGGCGAGGTCGTCCCAATTTTCGGACCAGTCTCCGGTCTTGAGAAGCTGCTCGACTTGCGAGTAGGTGACGGTGGGCGCACCCTGATTGCCGCATAGATTCTGGTTCGCGCAGAAGGACCAGAGTCCGTAGACATCGAAGGCGTAGCCGTAGAAGGCGGTGCCGAGGTTGATTTGCTCGGCGGGCACGCCATAGGTAGTGAGGTATTCGCCAGTGGAGGTGTCGAGGCTTCCTTCCTGTCCGGGATCGAGCGGGCTGAGATAGAGCGGCGAGTTGTGGCCGGAGTGGTTGGTCCAGGCGCCGTGGAAGTCGTAGGTCATGACGTTGTAGAAATCGAGCAGCGGAGTCATGCCGGGAAAATCGTAGACGCCGTAACCGCCGGGGGTCGACGAAACGGCCGCCGAAATAAGGTATTGGCCTTTGGGCATGAGACTGCGAACGGCGGCGACGAGCTGGGTGAAATTATCGGCTTGGGACTGGCTGTAGGGGACTTCGTAATCGAAGTCGACGCCGTCGTATCCGTTGGCGATGGCGAAGTTGGCGATGTTCTGCGCGAAGGTGGCGCGGGCGGTGGGGTCGGCGTCGATGACGACGAAGAGGTAGGCGGAGCCGCTGATGCAGATTTCGACTTTGACTCCGGCGGCGTGGGCGCGGGAGATGAGCTGCGGATCGAGGAAGTCGGCGGGCACAGCGAGCGAGCCGTCGGCCTTGTTGGATGGGCCGATGTTTGAGTGCACGATGTGCGTGAGGCTTTGGTAGGGGATGGTGGAAGCGGTGTAGGGCGGGACGTTCCATTTGTCCCAATAGCCGTAGTAGGCGAGGAGTCGAGGGGTTTGCGCGTGGAGAGCGGGGATGAGGGTGAGGGTTAGGAGCAGGGCGGCGAGGGAAGGCTTTAGGGTTCGGGTCATGGCGGGGAGATCCTTTGGATTGTAAGTTTAGGACGGCGGGAGCGGAGGGTCAAGGCTCTTTTGCTCGCTGGCGGTAGGTTCGACTATACGAGTAATTATGTCGCAGGCAGACGCCAGCAATTACGCGGAGCACCGCGGATGTGGTCCGGCTAAATAAGGATCCTTCCGCCCTGAAGACGCCTTAATAGGTCCTCCCTGGCGAGCCCCTTGCGCAGCGAAAGCACGTAGGACCAGGGGCTGTCCCTCCTCGCTCTGTTCAGTTCGACGACCTTCTGCGCGGCGATGCCGACCGCAAACGCGGCCATTGTCATGACTGGTATGGCATTTAGTCCGGTAACCTTCCCAACAGCTACGCTCTAGGCCGGCACTGACAGACCCAAAAGCCCCGTTGTGCACGCGATCCCCGTGTTCATATAGGACATTTTCAGAGAGGAAACCGCATCCTCGATGATCTCCTGTTTGTGGTTGAGAAGTTGTTCGAGCGCCCCCGCGTCTTCAACCAATAGGATACCTTTTGAGAGTTCGCGCAACGCCTCGTAGAAGCGCGGTCTCTCGAGCTCTGTGGCGGCTCGAAAGTCTGCAATCTGGCTTACTGAAATTTGTTCGATGTTCACGGGAATTGCGGTTTCGATGACGATTGACGCTAGCGCGAACGCAGCATCGGGTTCTGTTCCCGCCTCCGACTGGAAATCTCTCAGCAACGGCTGAAGGGTCGGGTCATCTGTGACCAATGGGAGGCCCCTTCGCTGAGCCATCCTATCAGCCAGGAAGGTCATGTACAGCGCAGCCGTGAGCGGATCCAAGGTGTGCCACTCCTCGCTCCAGTCGTCGGGTGTTTTGGCCAGTCCGAGTTCGCATAGCTCGTACAAAAGAGCGCTTTCAAACTTGTTCTGGTGAATCACAGCGATTATTGGAGGAAGGTGACCGTCTAGCGTTTCCCAGATGGCAGCTCGTTTTGCTGCGTCTACTAGGTGTTCCTTTGCGAAATCAAGAAAGCCGTACTGGATCTCTAATACCTCTTCGCCCGGATAAGCGTTTCTAAAGAAATGGGTTTTGGCGTTGAGCGCGGTGACGAACTCGCTGTCATTCGGGACGTACCCATGGGGAACGATGCGGCTCAAGCAGTCATAGTACAGCGCGGCCACCTTTAGCCAGTTCTCCTCGGCTAGGTGGATGTACGGATAGTAGAGTGCCTGCCCGTATCCGGCATCCATGGCCGCCCCCCTTTACAACCATTTTATACCGAAGGGTTTGGGAGGGTGGCTTACGCGGCGCTGAAGCGCCGCTCTTCCACGTTACTTCATGCATTCCAGGGTGGCCGAACGGCCCCATTTTGTCAGGAGTCAAGTCAGAGGCAGCGGGCGGGGCGCCCGCTCCACACTGGCCCACTAGTGTATAAAAGATAAAGTTATGTCGCAGGCAGCGCCAGCTATCACGCGGAGTCCCGCGGATGTGGTCCGGATGACGCCGGTTTCGCAGGCGGCCAACGGGGTGTGCTACGCCGTGGCGGGCGAGGCGTCCATGGGTTCGTTCGATTTGGAACGGATGGTTGCGGCGGTGCCAACCAAGGCGGCGGGAACGCTGAAGCGCAAGGCTTATTATTTTGTGCCGCTGACGGTGACGCAGGGAGAAGAGATTCTGATTGCGGACCGCTACGATGTGACGCTCAGCGACAATGCGGTGTGCCACCGCAATTTTACTTTGGGCGATTCGCAGTGCGTGTTTATTTCCACGCGGCTGATGGACGACAAATTTTCGGTGGCGTTCGAGTTTTATATCAATGTAGGGCACGCGCTGGTGGAAGCGGCGGGAGTTTCCGAGGAGTTCAGCGAGCTGGCGTGGAAGCAGGTGGTGGCGGGGACGCGGGGAGAAACATCTCTGGATGCGTGGGAGGCGCGCAAGCTGGCGGTGGCGGGCGGCGCTGAGGCGGAGCGGTTTAAGAACGAATATTTCGAAGCGACGTTTTCCGACACGATTTCGATTTATTTGCTTTCGCTTTTTTTAGACGTGGATTACTACGATCTGCGGGAGCGGGATTATCCGCTGCTGGCGCCTTCGGCGCTGGCGGAGCGGCTGCGGAAAGTGGCGGAGCTGTTTCCGGCGAATTCGGGGTATGAGTTTGCGGTGCTGTATAAGCGGCGAGGGTAAAAATCTTTTTGCCACGGATTTGCGCGGATTCACACAGACCAATTTTCTTGTAAGGGGCTTCGCTCGAGTCCCTTATAAATTGCGCAGAGGTTCCTACCTGCAGGATTTACGTCAGGGCATACAAGTGTGCCTGAGAACTTCTCTTTCGCCCGTTCCGGGCTGGCTCATTCCCTATTTACCAGATCTATTTACCAGACCCACGGCTGGCACCGTGGGCTGCATTCTTGCGCCGCTTCACGGCTGAAACCTGTCTATCTACTTATTCCCAATCGCAAAATTGACGGTGCTCGGCTGATTCGTATTTACCGTCACCGATTTCTCCCAGGTCTTAGGCTCGGTGAAAACGGGACGTTGGACGGTGCGTTCGGTCAAAACGTCGTAGGCCTGTTCTTTTCCGGCCAGTCCCCAACCTTCATGCCAGGCGACGATCTGATAAGTGCCTGGAGGGACGTTGGTGAATTCGAAGCGTCCGCTTTCGTCGGTAACGGCATAATAAGGATGCTGAACCACCATCATTTCGGCGTTCATCCAGACGTGGCCACCGTTGCAGCGCAGGTTGACGAGGCCAGGCGTGGACATGGTGCGCGCGCTGATCTGATTGGTGAAGGGAAACGGCAGGTTGTAGCTGGCGGCGCCATCCATGTGGATAGTGTGCAGGGTAGCGTCGGAACTTTGCATCTGCAACTCGGCGTTTTGCGGGACCAGGAGAATGTGCGGGATGTAGCGGCAGTGTTTCTGGTCGAGGTGACGGCGCTGCTCCGGGAGATCGAGGGCTTTGCCGGCGGAAATATTCTTTAGATAGACGACGGTATTGGCGACGCCGCCTTCCGGGCCGACGATGAGGCGTTCGAGGCTGACGTTTTTCTTGCCATCCGGATCGCAGATTTGCGGGTCTTTCGTGACCGGGAAATCCAGCTGGTGAGGAACGGGGCCGGACCATTTGATGGTACCGGAGATGGAGCCACCATCGGTTACGGAGATGACTTGGTAGTCGCTTTGAGCAACAGCGAAAATTGTGAGAACGAGAGGGAAAGACAGCAGAAGACAGCGAGTAATCAAACGCCGCATAACAATAAACCCCTGAATAGCCCACCGCCCGTTCCACGCGGCTCTACCGGTTGATCGTAGAACGCGGGCTGAAATTTAGATCGAACCTAACTTGCTCGAACTTTGCTTCGATAGTAGTGCAGTTGGATAAGGAAGCGAGCCAAAAACGCGCTATTATTGTGGCGCCAAAAGCGCGACACACCGCGCGGCTCGCCCAGATCCTTCGCTGCGCAAAAAGCGCTTGCTCAGGATGACAAACCAACTGACCCACTACCGCTTTTGGCGGGCAAAGACATGCACTGGCTTGCGAGACAGTGCATAACGGGGAGACAGATTCTCGTTATTCTTGCCCTCATCCCAAGGGAAGGACCGCGGTTCAGGCGGTTCGTGTAATTGGGATCGTATAACTTAAGGTGCGCTCATCGGCTTGCGGTGTCGAGATTACTAAAGAGTGAGGACTAGCGGAGTGGTCTTTGATTAAGAGTCCGCCATAGGGCCTGAGCGAAATCCGGATAACGATGCGGTTTGATATGGAAGCGAGCCAAACGCGCGCGCATTGTGTCGCAAAGAACGCGGCACACCGCGCGGCTCGCCCAGATCAAGCAAGCTGTACCACGACCTAGATCCGCCATGCCAAGCCGAATGGCTTACAATCTTGCTGCCATGACAGTCACGGTTCGATCATTCGCGAAAATTAATCTCGGGCTATGCATTGGCGCGGCGCGAGAGGATGGGTTTCACGAACTGCTGACGGTCTACCAGACGATTGGACTGCATGATTTGATTGGCGTGAGTTTGAGACGAGGAAGCGGGATTGAAATCCGTTGCGACGATCCGAGAGTTCCGAAGGACGAGTCGAATACCTGTTATCGCGTGGTAGAGAAAGCGATGCGAGTTCTCAATTGCAACGGGAGGGTGGTGATTGAGATTGAGAAGCGGTTGCCGGTGCAGGGAGGGATGGGTGGGGCGTCGTCGAACGCGATAGCGGCGCTGATTGCGTTAGAGAGGGTAGTGAAAAAAACTTTGCCAGCGGAAGAGAAGTTGCGGATTGCGGCGGAGGTGGGATCCGACCTGCCATTGTTTTTGATTGGAGGGACGGTGCTGGGAGTGGGGCGGGGAGAGCAGGTGTATCCGCTGGCGGATTTGCTGGCGATGGCGTGCGTGGTGGTGACGCCGGAGGTGGGGGTATCGACTCCGAAGGCGTTCGCGGAGTGGGATCGGATGCAAAGTGTATTGGCTGCCGGGACGGTGGATAGAGAAGCCGCGGCCACACAAGCACGATCGGCGAAATTGACGGTCCCGGGATCATCCGATAGAATGAGTGAGCTTGGCCGAGGGCTTTCGGCGTGGCTGAGCAAGAGTTACTCCGGTGCTCCTTTTAGAAGGGGCCGGGCCGAGAATCCACTTCTCGAGCTTGTCCGGGCCGGGATCAAGAACGACTTTGAAGAAGTCGTCTTTCCTGAGTATCCCGAGCTGAGTGAAGTGAAGAGTGCGCTGGAGCGCGAGGGTGCGAAGTATGCGTCGTTGTCGGGCTCCGGGTCGGCTTTGTATGGACTGTTCGCCTCGAAAGAGGCGGCGCGGGCGGCGGTGACTAAGCTCCGCAGGCAGGGTTGCGCAGCTCAGGCGACGGTGACTCTGACGCGGCGGGAATACTGGCGGCGGATTTTTGCGGGGTGAGAAGTACGGGATATTGGCGTTCGGCTTTCGCCTCAGGGCAAGCTGGAAGGCGGCCGTCGCTAGATGGTCCGGAAAAAGTTTTGATTGTTGATTTTTGATTGTTGATTGACAATGAGGGTACCGATTGGTCGCAATCGGCAATCAAAAATCAACAATGGCTTTACTGGGCCGTCGACTAATGGTAGGTCAAGTGCCTTTGGAGCACTTTGTCTAGGTTCGAATCCTAGCGGCCCAGCCAAAGAAACCGCTGCTAGCTTCTGGCTACTAGCTAACCGAAGCCCCGAGCTTGGTTTGGCTTTAGCGAGGAGCATAGAGCTAATAGCCGAGAAAAACTATGGCCACTTTGGTGACGCCGACGGAAGCGGAAAAGACGGAGAAAGCCGAGAAGCAGGCTGTCCCTACACCCGAGGAGAAATCGGAACGCAAGCCGCGGGCGCGGGTGGACGAGAAGTTCAAGATTTTCAGCGGCACGGCGAACGCTCCTCTGGCTGACGAAGTGTGCGCGTTTCTTGGCATGCAGCGCGGCCAGGCGCTGGTGACGCGTTTTGCGGATGGCGAAGCTTATGTGCAGATCCAGGAGAACGTGCGGGGCTGCGATGTTTTTGTGATGCAGCCGACGTGCCGTCCGGTGGATGAGCACCTGATGGAGTTGCTGTTGATGATCGATGCGTTCAAGCGCGCTTCGGCGCGGCGCATCACGGCGGTGATTCCGTACTTTGGATATGCGCGGCAGGACCGCAAAGACAAGCCGCGGGTACCGATCTCGTCGAAGCTGGTGGCGGATTTGCTGACCACGGTGGGCGCGCATCGCGCGGTGATCGTTGATTTGCACACGCCGCAGTTGCAGGGATTTTTTAATATTCCGGTCGACCATCTATTTGCGTCACCGGTACTGGTGGATCACTTCAGGAAGCTGAGCCTGCCGAACTTGACGGTGGTTTCGCCGGACGCGGGCGGCGTGGAGCGGGCGAGATTTTTCGCCAAGAAGGTGGATGCGGCTCTGGCGATCGTCGACAAGCGCCGCGTGGAAATGAATGTGGCCGAGGTGATGCACGTGATCGGCGACGTGAAGGCGCGGACCTGCTTGATTATCGATGACTTGATCGATACGGCGGGAACGCTGGTGAAAACGGCGGCGGCATTGATCGAAAATGGAGCGACGGAAGTGTATGCGTGCTCCTCGCATCCGGTGCTGTCGGGTGAAGCGGTCAACAATATCAGGAACTCGGTGATTCGCGAGGTGGTGGTGACCAATACGATCCCATTGACTCCCGAGGCGCGAGTTGAGCCCAAGATACGGGTGCTTTCCATCGCGGGATTGATTGGACGGGCGATCCAGTCGATTCACGAAGAGACTTCAGTCAGCAAATTATTCATGTAAGGCAGGGAATCGAAATTATGGCGACTACATTGGAACAGAATGTTTTGGAAGCGAATCCGCGGGAAGCGGGCACGAAGAACCATGCGCGGCGGGTGCGGCGCGAGGGCAAGATTCCAGCCGTGGTGTATGGCGCGGGCAAGGATGCGTTGCCGGTGACCGTGGATCCGCGGCATGTGCTGCGCATTCTTCGGTCGGAGAGCGGGCACAACACTATCTTCGATCTGGCGCTCAACGGCGGCGAAAAGGCTAAAGCGATGATCGTGGATTGGCAATATGAGCCGATCAAAGGCCACTTGCTGCACATCGACTTGAAGCGCATCGCGATGGATAAGGCGCTGCGCGTCAGCGTTCCCATCGTGCTGCAAGGGGTTCCCGCAGGCGTGAAGACCGAGGGCGGGATTCTGGAACAGATGTTGCGCGAGGTTGAGATTGAGTGCTTGCCTGGAGATATTCCGGGCCATATCGATGTCGACGTGAGCGAGCTGACATTCGGCAAAGTACTGCGCGTGGCGGATTTGCCGCACAACGAAAAACTGAAATTCTTATCCGACGCGAACCAGCCGGTGGCGCACGTGACCAGCGTGAAGGAAGAAGTTGTGGCTGCTCCGGAAGCGGTGGCGGCGGAAGCGGGTGCTGCGCCGGCCGAGCCCGAAGTTATCAAGAAGGGCAAGGCGGAGACCGAGGAAGAGGGCGAAGCCGAGAAACCGGAGAAGAAGGGCGAGAAGAAGGAGAAGAAATAAGGAAGCGAGCCAAACGCGCGAGTATTGCGTCGCAAAGGACGCGACGCATCGCGCGGCTCGCCCAGATCCCTCGCTACGCAAAGTACGCTTGCTCGGGATGACAGATTACATACCGAGGGCGAGGGGATGGTGGCGTGAAACTGATCGTCGGGCTGGGCAATCCTGGAATCGAGTATCAGTTTTCGCCGCACAATGCGGGATTTTTGGCGGTGGATCGAATTGCCGGCGGCCTGGGCGTTGAGGTTCGAAACCGGCAATGCCGGGCACTGACGGCGCGGGCGGCGATTGGCAGCGAAACGGTGCTGCTGGTAAAGCCTGAGACGTACATGAACTTGAGCGGGATTTCGGTTCGCGGGTTGGTGGATGAGTACGAGGCGAAGCCGGAAGCGGACTTGATTGTGATTCAGGACGAGCTGGATTTTCCGCTGGGCACGCTGCGGATTCATACGCGACGGAGTTCGGCGGGGCATAATGGGATCGAGTCGATTATCGGGGCGCTGGGCACGCAGGATTTTTTGCGGATTCGGATTGGAGTGGCTCCGGAGCACAAAGTGGAAGATGGGCAGCGATATTTGCTGGCGCCGATGCGTAAAGCGGATCTGGCGGTAATCGACGGCGTACTCGATACAGCCGAAGAAGCGGTAAAAGCGATTTTGCAGGAAGGTCCGGCGGCGGCGATGAATCGCTTTAACCGGAAGGAACAGTGATCAGGGAAGCGAGCCAAACGCGCTAATATTGCGTTCGCAAAGAACGCGACGCATCGCGCGGCTCGCCCAGATCCTTCGGCGGGCAAAAAAGCGCCCGCCTCAGGATGACAATTTCAGGTTTGGCAAAGATTTGGAGAGAGCAAATGAATCGTACTTATGAGTTGATGTTCATCGTCCGGCCGGATATGGCGGACGAGGATCTGGACAAACTGGTGGCGCATCTTGAGACCACCGTGACTTCGGCTGCGGGAACGGTCAAGAACATAGACCGCATGGGCAAGCGGCGGCTGGCCTATATGGTGCGCAAATTCCGCGAGGGCATTTACATTCTGATGACCATCGAGGGCACGGGCACGGTGATTCACGAACTGGAGCGCCGGCTGCGCGTGACGGAGCAGGTGATCAAGTTCCTGACGGTGCGCATCGACGAGGAACAGAAGCGGCTGGATAAGATCAAGGCGTTGCGCGACGCAAAGAAGAAGGTCAGCGCACAGCCCGCAGTGGTGGCCGAGGAAGCGCCGGGGGCAGTGGTCGAGGCTCCGGCAGCGGATGTGCCAGCGGCGATATAGGAACAGTGGTCAGTGGTTAGTGACCAGTTCTTTGCAGTGCACCGAGATGAAATGATTTGACTGGCCACTGGTCACTGACCACTGGCTGCCGATTTACAAGGAGCGTTATGACTGACGAGACAAAAGCACCAGCTTCAACGGAGAGGCCATCGCGGCCTTACGGGGAGCGATCGGGCGGCGGAGACCGTCCGCGATTTGGCGGAGGCGGCGGTGGGCGATCTGGGCCTGGCGGTCCGCCGCGCGAAGGCGGGCGGAAATTTTTCCGGCGCAAAAAAGTTTGCAAGTTCTGCACGGAAAAGATCGCCGATATCAACTACAAGGATTACCGGCTGCTCGGGCAGTTCGTGGCGGAGAGCGGCAAGATCGTGCCCCGGCGTTTGACGGGCGTTTGTTCGCCGCATCAACACCGGCTGGCGACGGCGATCAAGCAGGCGCGAAACATCGCTCTGCTGCCGTTTGCAGGACGGGCATCGTAAAAAGAGCAGCTTTTAGCTATTAGCCTTTAGCTCTTAGCTCGGTCGAGCTGAGGGTAAAGGTGGTGGCTAAAGGCTAAGAGCTAAAAGCTTAGAACCGGAGTCATATCATGGAAGTCATTCTTAAAGAAGACGTGAACAAACTGGGGGCGCGCGGCGACGTGGTGAAGGTTGCCGAAGGATATGGGCGCAACTTTCTTTTGCCGCGCAGGCTGGCCATCGAGGCCACCGCGGGCAATAAAGCCGTCATCGTGCAGATGAAGGCGGCTTCGGTACGCAAGTCGGCCAAGGAGAAGACGCAGGCCGAAGAGCTGGCTAAACAGTTTGAGGGGCTCTCGGTTTCGTTCCAGAAGCGGGCGGGCGAGCACGATCAGTTGTTCGGCTCGGTCACCTCCAGCGATATTGCCGAGGCTGTCGCGAAAAAGGGAATCAACCTCGACCGTCGCCAGATTCAACTGCACGATCCGCTGAAGACTCTGGGCGAGTTCACGGTGCCGGTAAAGCTGCACCGGGAAGTGACCGCGCACTTGAAGGTGGTCATCGAGAAGGAAGCGGTCGCGGAGTAAGCACGCGCCGCCGGTTTCCGAAATTGCGTTCTGGCTGCTGGAGGGCTGACGGTGGGGTTCTGATCGTCACCAGCAGCCTTCGTTCTTTTGCGCTTTCCCTTCGATTTCAGGAGAACGTTGTTGATCGCGCCGCTTTATCTTTTGGCGGACAGCCAATTACTTTTCTCGCAGGCTGACGATAACGCTGTCACCAGCGGAATTCGGGCGCAGCTTCCTTCCAGCGATGCCAAAGCAGCATACATCGGCGCATCCAACCATGACCGGGCGGAGTTTTACGATTTATTCGTTGCCGCCATGGGGTTGATGGGCATATCCAATTGCCGCATGGTTCCTCGCCAGATGACGGACGAAGATATGCGATTTGCCCAGGAAGCCAATCTGGTGCTGCTGGCGGGCGGCGATGTAGAGGACGGCTGGCATGTGTTCGAACAGAACGGATTGAAGGATTTGATTTTGAAGAAGCGATATGACGGCAGCGTTTTTGTTGGCGTATCGGCGGGAGCGGTTCAGTTGGGACTGGGCGCGCTTACGGACGCCGAGCAACCGAAGAGACTGGAGACCTTCGGCTTTGCGCCGTTCTACGTGGGCGCGCATGAAGAGAAGGACGAATGGTGGAACCTGCGGGCGCTGGTGAATCTCTCTGAAACCGGGGTTCGAGGAGTCGGGATTGCGATGGGCGGAGGCGCGATTTATTGGCCTGACGGAACGCTGGAGCCGGTTCGCCGACCGCTGGTCGAATTGGTCAAAGGAGATGACGGGGTGGTGGAGCGTTTGCTGTTGCCGCCGGAGCCTGCGGTGAAAGAGCCAGTTTCGTGAACGGTTAAAGAGGCCGGGAAAAATCCTATCGGCGGATTGCAACGTCCCTCAGCGGCTAAAGCCTGGCGTTGAAACATGGCAGTTATCGCAGCGGTGAACCGCTGCGCCACACAAGAGCACGAGCAAGCCTGCCGGAAAATTTACTGAGTGAGACGAAACTCGCTGTGGAGGGCGGCGGTGGAGTCTCCGCCGACCCATACGTCGAACTGCTCAGGCTCTACGACCCATTTTTTTTCGCTCGGGCTCCAGAATTGTAATTCGTCTTTTCCCAAGGTGAAGTGGATGGTGCGTTTCGCACTGGGCTCGAGCGCAACGCGTTCGAATCCCTTTAACAGCCGCACCGGGCGGGACGCGCTGCCGGCGCGCTGATGGATATAGAGCTGAACGACCGCATCGCCGGAGAGGCTTCCGGTGTTGGTCACATCGGCGGAGACTTCGATCGTTTTTCCGGTTTGCGCCGTTGGGGTTACTTTCAAATTGTCGAATGAGAAGGACGTATAGCTCAGACCGTAGCCAAAAGGATAGAGCGGAGTGCTGAGATTATCCCAATAGCGGGATTTGAAATCGGGATTGGTCTCCGGATTTTGCGTGAGGTTGTGGTTGTAATAAAGAGGTTCGCCACCCGAGCTGCGCGGCCAGCTCACGGGTAAGTGAGCGGAAGGATTGGCGTCGCCAAAGAGGACGTCAGCGATTCCGTTGCCGCCCTGACTCCCGGGATACCAGGCTTCGAGAATTGCAGGGACGTGTTCAGAGGCCCAGGAAATATCGAGCGGGCGCCCGTTAATGAGGACCAGAACGACGGGCTTGCCGGTGGCGGAAACCGCTTCCAGCAGCTCTTCCTGGCCGTTCGAAAGCTTCAGCGAAGATCGCGAAGCGTACTCGCCGCTCATGAGGTCGATCTCACCCAAAACCAGAATCGCAACATCGCTTTGCCGGACAAGGGCGACGGCATCTTGTATGGATTGTTGCGCCTCCTGCGCTGTTTGAGCTGGCTGCTCCTGCAATGCGGCGGTCATGGGGATGCCCTCAAAGGGTGAGGGAATCGTGCGCCAGAGGTTCGGGCCGTGTGCGTACTCCACGTGGATTGCGGGACCGGCTTTTTCTTTGATGCCTTGCAAAACACTGACCGTGGGACCGGGTTTCACGAGCGCTCCCCACATGGAGAGCAGATCGTTCTGGGCATCGGCGAGTGGGCCAATGACGGCGATGGAATGGATGGCTTTGCCAGTCTTATTAAGTGGTAGCAACGCACCTTCATTGCGCAGCAATACCACCGAACGTTGGACAGCGCGGCGCGCTTGTTGCTGGTGGGCGGGATCGTTGAGCGTTGGTGCGATGCGCGATTCGTCGATGTAAGGATGTTCGAATAATCCCAGGCGAAATTTGGTTTCAAGAATTGGCAGGACGGCAGCGTCGATCTGCTGGATCGAGATGTTTTTTTGCTGCACTTCGATGGGCAGATATTTTAAGTAGGTGCCGCTGGCCATATCCATGTTTAATCCGGCGGTGAAGGCCTTGTGGGCGGCGTCCTCGGGGTCGCGGGCGTAGCCGTGAATTCTCAGGCTGCGGACGGCGAAGGCGTCACTGACTACGAATCCCTGGAAGTTCCACGCGTCGCGCAACACGTCATGCAAGAGCCAGCGGTTGCCACTGGCGGGGACATCGTTGAGATCCATGTACGCGCTCATGAGGGTGCCAACGCCGGCATCGACGGCAGCTTTGAAGGGCGGCAGGTAAACATTCCACATTTCTTCTTCCGGAATATAGGAGGAATCGTAGTCGCGTCCTGCGTCGGCCGCGCCATATCCGGCAAAATGTTTGGCGCAGGCCAGCACGCGATCGGGCGCGCCCAGGGCTTTGCCTTGAAATCCCAACACCTGGGCGCGGGCCATGGCAGCGCCGAGGTAGGGGTCTTCGCCAGCGCCTTCCACCATGCGTCCCCAGCGGGCGTCGCGAGCGATGTCGACCATGGGAGCGAAGGTCCACTGAATTCCAGCGGCGCGAGATTCCTGCGCGGCGGTGGCCTGGGCATCTTCCACCATTTTTATATCCCACGACGAGGCCATGGCGATGGGCGCGGGAAAAATTGTGTGATAACCGTGGATGACGTCGAGTCCGAAGAGAACGGGAATGTGTAGCCGGGTTTGTTCGACGGCTACGTGCTGCAAGCGATTGATCTCTTTGGGGTCGGAAACCCAGAGGATGGAGCCGGCACCGTATTGCTTTAGGACTTCTTCCATCGGCTTGCCCGAGTTCTCCAGGAATTCGGGCGCCGCCATTCCGGGAAGCTGCGATAGCTGTGCGACTTTTTCTTCGAGGGTCATCTGGTGGAGGAGGTTCGTGGCTTTGTCGTGAATTTGGGAATCGGTGAGCGAGGATTGTGCGGCGAGGGGACTGGGCTGGAAAAGTGCGGCGCATGTGATTAGGAGAGAAATTGAAATTGTGAGGGCGATTCGGATTTTCATGCGTGTTCTCCGGGAGGTTTGGCGAGCTTGAGGGAGAGTATATAGGGCGGGTGGTGCGGTTAAGGATCGGGCGGAGACAAATAATTTCGCGGTTGAGGGAGCCGCGCCTACGGCACGGATTGCAATGTCCGATTAGTCATCCCGCCAATGAATTGGCGGGCTATTGTAAGGTACGTTTCATAGCGCTTGAGTGGTTTCGGTTACGGGGCAGGCGATGGTGTAAGTTGGAACACCGTACCGCCATTCTCCGCTCCGCCGCCTGCGGTGGTGCCGTAGAGAATGCCCGACTGGCCTAAGGTGAGACCGGCTTCCGGAAAATATCCGTCGCCTCCTCCCACAGTTGGATAGTAATAAACGGTGCTGTAACTCCAGCTTCCGCCTGACGCGGGAGACAATTCGAATACGCTTCCCCAGAGACCGTAGAGGCCGCCCTCGGTGGTTCCAAAAAGATTGCCTGCCGGGTCGAAGATCAACCCGGCGACGGGGAACGCGCCTTCCGTGCCCTGGAACGTGTAGAGGACCGTCTGGCTCCAGTTTCCGGAATGCGGCGAGAGCTCGTAGACGATGCCGCAGCCGTTGGTGCCACAAACATAGCCGTGATTGCCGCCCAGTGAAGTGGTGCCGTAGAGATTGCCAGCCTGATCGAAGATGACGCCCGCATCCGGCGTGCCGCCATCGCCCTGAGCCCCCGTAAATTCGTAAAGCAAGCTCTCGGTCCAGGCGCCGCCTGCGTTGGGAGTCAGCTTGAAGACTGTGCCGCAGCCTCCACCGCACTCGATGGCCTTGATGCCGCCGAACGAAGTGGTGCCGTAGAGATTGCCAGCCTGATCGAAGATGACGCCTGCGTAGGGCTGAGAACCATCGCTGCTGCCGCCTGCAAAGTTGTACAGAATGGTTTCGGTCCACGCGCCTTGGGCTGGCGAGAGCTTGAACACGGTGCCGCAACCGGAGGCGCATCCGTTCTTCACCGTTCCACCTGATTCTGTGGTGCCGTAGAGATTGCCTTCGGAGTCGAAGATGAGCCCTCCGAAAGGGCGTATTCCGGTGCTGGTTGAGGTGAAGGTGAGGAGTGTTTTCTCTGTCCATTTACCGCCCGAGTCCGGGGAGAGCTCGAACACCATTCCATCGCCGGCTGAGCCGCCATACGAAGTTTCTCCGTAGAGATTGCCGGAGGAATCCAAGATCAGGTTCGACGGGTCCGAATAAAAGTAAGTGCCCGCACTGGTTCCGCTGGTGAAGTTGTAGAGAATGCTTTCTTTCCAACCTTTGGAGGAACGCTCGAGCTTGAAAACCGTTCCGAAGGCGTTGCTGCCGTACTGCGACGTTACTCCGTAGAGATTTCCGGAGGAATCAGCGATGAGGCTGGCTTGAGGCAGTCCTCCATCGGCGGCGGGGAAGGTGGTGAGGGTGGTTTCGCTCCAGGTGCCGGATGCATTGGTGGTCAATTCGAAGACTGTGCCCTCTCCGGGGCTGGAGTAGATGTAGGTACTCGCGCCGTAGAGTTGGCCGGCAGTGCCGGCGATGACTCCGTATTGCGGGTTCTGGCCACCAGAGCCACCAGTGAAGTTCCACAGAACGCTTTCGTTCCATTGGCCAGAGCTGTACGTCAGTTTAAACGCGGTTCCAAAACCTAACGAGCCACCACCGCCAGTTGTGCCATAAAGATTGCCGGATTGATCGAGGAGCAGCGTGCCTTCCGGAGCGGCACCGTCGGTGCCGTTGAAGCTGTACAGAACTTTTTCGCTCCACTGCCCGTTGGATTCGGGAACGAGTTGAAAGACGGTGCCGCAGGGACTTCCGTCATAACATCCCGTACCTGTGCCGCCGTCCGACGTGGTTCCGTCGAGGTTTCCTGCCGAATCGAAAATGAGACCGCCCGAAGGGTTGGCACCGTCTGCGCCGACAGTGAAGGTGTAGAGGGTGGTTAGTGTCCAGGAGTCGTTGCCATTGTTGGCGAGTTTGAAGACGGTGCCGTTGTTCCCGGTGGTGGTGCCGTACAAGTTGCTGGAAGCATCGATGGTCAGGGAATCGCCAGGAAAATAGCCCTCCTCGGCTGCATTGAAGACGTGCAGAATGGTTTCCTTCCACTTTCCGTGGCTCGACGGACTTAGTCGAAAAATGATTCCGCTCTCGTCGGCTCCGCCACCCTGGCGCGTAGTGCCGTAGAGATTCCCGGATTTATCGAATATCAAACCGCCCTGCGCGTTGAAGCCATCGTTGGAGTTGAATTGCTGAAAGCTCCACAAGACACTTTCGATCCACTTGCCGTTGGATTTGGTGAGCTTAAACACGGTGCCGACCGCGCCGGGCCCGGAGCCGGGGTTACCGCCCCAGGTGGTAGCGCCGTAGAGATTGCCGACGGAATCAAAAGTTAGCGTGCCGTTCGGATACCATCCATCGGTCGAGCCGGCAGTTTGGCCTTTGAAGCTGTAGAGCAGAGTCTCGGTCCAAGCACCGTGCGCATTTGGCGAGAGCATGTAAACCGCGCCGTAGTCGTATGCGCCGCCGTACTGGGTAACTCCGTAGAGATTGCCTGCGGAATCGGAGATCAGGCCGCCATTTGGATATTGGCCATGCAGAGTTGGCTGAAAGCTGTGAAGAATCGTTTCTGTGGCGGCGGATGCGCTGGGGGAAAACGGGAGGAGGGCGGCGAAGATTACGGCGACGACGGGGAAAAAGGACGAGGCTCGGCGCTTCATGGGACTCCTTGGCGGAGAAGAGAATCAGGCGCGAGCGGGGGACCTGGCGCGCCAGCGATTATACCAGCTTTCCGAGTCTGCCGAAATTAATTTTCGGATTCAGTCCGGCAATGCGAAAGGCTGCTCCGTCCTGTCCCCCCGGTAAACGAGCCGGGGGCGGCTCTGCCTACAAGTGTCTAGGCGCATTTGTTGGTTATCTTGTCTATCCAAGCTGTTGAGCCGCAAGCAGAAATCTTGATTTCCAGCCTATAATTTCTGCTCACGGTTCTGCCTGCTGAGCGTCTATTTCTATGCAAGCCCGGGAACGGCATCGACACCGGGCGGTATAGGACACGATACGAATATGCCGGCCGAGGTTTTGGCGGTTACACTTGCGGTTGGTACACGGGCCCACTCGAGAACAGAGCGCGAGAGAGTGGAGAAAGTCAGCGGGAGTCAGGACCTCACGCGGGGCCGCATGGCTGGGCAAGAACGCCGCATAGACGATACGATCCTCATCCGCGAGGCGCAACGGGGCAACCGCGGCGCCTTCGAGGAACTGGTGCGCCACTACGACCAGGCGGTGCTGCGGCTGGCGCTGCACCTGACCGGGACCGAGCACGACGCGCAGGATGTGTATCAGGACGCCTTCCTCAAGGCCTATAAGAACATTGGAAGTTTCCGCTTCGAGTGTTCGTTCTATACCTGGATTTACCGCATTGTGACCAACCTTTGCCTGGACCATTTGCGCAAGAAAACCGTGCGCAAGGAAGATGCGCCGGTGGCAAAGGACGGCAATGGCGGCGAGTACGACCTGCTGGATCAGGTGCCGGATGTGCGGGCGGGAGCGAATCCGGAGCGGGATTTGATGCGGCGGCAGTTGGGGGCGCGGATTTCCGGAGCGCTGGAAAAGTTGACTCCGCGGGAGCGCATGGTTTTTGAGTTGAAGCATTATCACGGATTGAAGTTACGAACTGTGGGCGAGATTTTGCATACGACGGAAGAGACGGCGAAGAATACTTTGTTTCGGGCTACACAGAAGTTGCGCGGGCAGTTGGCGGATATGCGGTAGGGGAAGTCCCATCCCAGCCGCAAAAAACGCGGCTAGGATGAGGCACCCGCAGTTGATTGGATTTCGGGCGGACTAAAGTCCGACTGCGGACGAAGGCGTCCGCGGCTTCGTGATTGAGGATACGAAATATGAAGTGCGAATGGGTTCGACAAAATATTACGTTGCAGGTTTATGGCGAGCTGGCCGATGACGCGCGCTATGAACTGGAGCAGCATGTGGAGCGCTGCGGCGACTGCGCGGCGGAATTGAAGGCGGAGCGGGAATTTCACGATCTGCTTTCGCTGCGCGAAATTTCTGAGCCGACGGCTAATCTGTTGGCTGCATCCCGCATGAAATTGCAGGAGGCGCTCGAAACGGCTGAGCAGGGCGGGTTCTGGGGGCGGCTGGCTTTCGATCCGGCGAACTGGCTGCGGCAGGTAAAGTTCTCTCCGGCGCTGGCATCGGTAATTTTGATTCTTGGCTTCGCCGCGGGATTGGTCACTGCATATAGGGTTTCGGCGCATCCGGCGTCAACCGCTGTAACGGCTGCGGCTCCCGCGCCCGCTGAAGCTGCCATCACAGGTATTCAGTCCATTACCCAAGAGCCCGGCAATCAGATCGCCATAAAATACAGCACAGTTTCTACACTCGAGACACAGGGATCGCTGAACGATCAGCGCATTCAACAACTGCTGTTGTTTGCGGCGCGCAATAACTACAATTCCGGCGTGCGCATGGATTCGGTGGACTTGCTGACACAGAAGCCGGATGTTTCGCAGGTGCGCGACGCCCTGATTTATGCGCTGCGCTATGACACGAATCCGGGAGTGCGGCTGAAGGCTCTGGACGGGCTGGGCGGTTTTGTGAAGGACGATGTACGCGTTCGCGATGCGGTATTGGAAGCGCTGGTGAACGATTCGAATCCGGGCGTACGGACCGAGGCGATGCGGCTGATTGAGCCGGCGAAGGCCGATGGCAGCGTGCGCGGCGTGCTGATGACGCTGGCAGCGAAGGACCAGAGCCAGTACATCAAGTCGCAGGCGCGGACGATGCTGGCGCAGTTGCCGGAGATCGATTGAGGAACATTATTAAGGAAGCGAGCTAGACGCGCGGTTATTGCCTCGCAAAAAACGCGAGGCTTCGCGCAGCTCGCCCAGATTCCTCACCGCGCAAAGAACGCTTGTTCGGAATGACAACGAGGGGGCTATTTTGAAACGTTCGCTACAATTCGTCGGCCTGCTGGGCGTACTGGCCATGGTTGCGCCCCTGGCTTTGGTGCAGGAAACGCGTACCTCCCGTGATGGTGGCGGCTGGAGCCAGGAGACAACAGGCACGCTGGCCGCGGCGCGGAATGTGAGAGTCAAGCTGGACATGGGTTCGGTGGTGTTGCGCGGTGGAGACCAACCGGGAATTAATTATGCGGTTCATGCCCGGTCTTCTTCTTCGGAGGAGACGCGGCGCGAGTTGGGCTCGTTCAAAGTCAGCTCTTATGTGAAGAACGACACAGCCTGGATTATTGCGGAGTGGCAGGGCGGGCATCCACGGAAATTCTCCGGCGAGTTTGTGGTTAACATTCCGCGCAATACCGAGGCGGTACGTATCGAAACTGGCGGAGGCGGAGTGGACGCAACCGGGATTACGGGTCAGCTCAGCATTCAGACCGGGGGCGGAAAGATTCGAGTCGACGATGTGGGCGGTTCGGTGGACGTGGAAACCGGCGGCGACGCGATCGACATTGGGACAGTGGGCGGAGATTTGAAGCTGCAAACGGGAGGCGGGAACGTTTCGATACGGTCGGTGAAGGGGAATATCCGCGCGCAGACTGGCGGCGGGAATGTGGTTGTGATTTCCGGCGAACAAGGCGCCGTGGTTGAGGCGGGCGGCGGCGATGTTGAGATCAAGCGTTGTATGGGGAAAGTGAAGGCCTCGACGGGGGGCGGCGGCATTACGCTGGGCGATATTGGCGGACCCGCGGACATCAGTACCGGCGGCGGAAGTATTCATTTGTCTTCGGCGAAGGGACAAGTACACGCGAACACCGGGGCCGGTGCAATTGAACTCTTCGGGGTTCCCTCGGCACGGGTGGAAACCGGAGCGGGCGGCATTACAGTGAAGCTGATCAATACCGGAGCGGCGCGAAACGATTCGGTACTGGAGACTTCCGCCGGTGACATTACGGTTTACATTGCGGCTGACGTTGCCATTTCGGTGCGAGCCAGCGTTGAAATGGGCAACGGACACCATATTCGTTCCGACTTTCCGGATATCCATATTGCCAGTGAAGGCAATCAATGGGAGCCAAAGACGCTGCACGCGGAGGGTAGCCTGAATGGAGGCGGTCCGATGCTGAAGGTGCGAACGACGACGGGGGATATTTGCTTTCGGAAGGCGAATCAGTAAGGAAGCGAGCCTAAACGCGCAACTATTGCGTCGTGAAGAACGCGACGCTTGCGCGGCTCGCTCAGGTCCCCTTCGACTTCGCTCAGGGCAGGCTTTCGGTGGGCAATAGGGCGCCCGCCTCAGGATGACAAAACATAGTTTTTTCAGGGGGGCTGGTCATGCAGAAGCAAATTTTGACTGTAATCGCAACACTGCCGTTGCTGCTGAACGTGTCGCAGGCCGCGCAGAGATGGACTATGGAATCGTCACAGCCGTACGGCATTCCCAGCGAGGACTCAGGCAGCAGTGCGTATCTGGGAGTGGACATCGCGGATATCACTTCCGACCGGATGGGGGCGCTCAAGCTGAAGGAAGAAAAAGGCGTGGAAGTGACGATGGTGGATCAGGACGCGCCCGCGGGAAAAGCCGGGATTAAAGAGCACGACGTCATTTTGTCCTTGAACGATACGGCCATCGAAAGCAAGACGCAGTTGCATCGCATGATCCACGAAACTCCTCCGGGGCGTGTGGTAACGCTGGGACTGAGCCGAGATGGACAGCCGATGACGATCAAGGTGCAACTGGCGGACCGCGGGAAAGAATGGGCGCACATGGAGCCGATGGAAAAGGGCTTTCATGTGGAGATTCCACCGATCCCGAATATTCCGCCAATCCCCAATATGCCTCCGATGGATTTTGATGCCCCTAACATTGGCGTGGTATATGTGCATTCCTCGGTGCGCAGCGGACTGATGGTGGAGAATCTAACGCCGCAACTGGGTGAGTTCTTCGGGACGAAGAATGGGAGCGGGGTGCTGGTGCGGTCGGTGGAGAAAGGCAGCCGCGCCGATAAGGCTGGGCTGCGCGCGGGCGACGTGATCACTCGAGTGGGCGACCAGTCGGTTCACGACACCAGTGACTTCACGCATGCGCTGCGCGACCGGACTGCGGGATCGGTGAATGTGAGCGTGATCCGCGACAAGAAAGAGCAGACTCTTACGTTAAGCTTGCCGGCGCGGAAGGAATCGGGAGCGGTCATCCGAGAGAGCCTGGAAGTGCCCGAGCTGGATGCAGAGAGCGAGATCGATTTGAGTGAAGTGCGAAACGAAATCGCGAAGCTTCGTCCGGAGCTGGAGTTGGCCCGGGATGAGTCGCTTAAGGCGTCGGGAGAAATGCAGAAAAGCCTTGACGAGCAGCGGAAGGGGATTCGAGAGCAAACAGAAAAAATCCAGAAAGAATTAACGCCGCAGGTTCGTAAAGAACTGGAGAAGAGCCGCCAGATACTGAAGCAGCAGATGGAGCGCCTGCGGCAGGAAATGCAAGGGAGCTGGCTGGATATTTAGTTGCGGCGCGGCTTGCTACGTTGAAGGTTTAAAGTCTTAAACACTTGCCGCTTGCCGGAGCACTGGGGAAGCGAGCCACACTCGGTTGCGTCCCGCCTGCTTGGCGGCGTAAAGGGCGCGATCCGCAGCCCGTACCAAGCCGTCACGGGTAGTGCCGTGCTGGGGAAACGTAGCGGTTCCGGCGCTGATGGTTACGGTACGGGGCACGCCGGGGAACTGCCAACCTTCCACCATCTTGCGCAGTTTTTCCGCGACCGCCATAGCCTGTTCAGGATTGACCTGCGTCAGCAGGATACCGAACTCCTCGCCGCCGTAGCGGCAGACCACGTCAACTTTGCGCAGTTGCTGGTGAAATACGGAAGACACCTGGCGCAGGACCTCGTCGCCGAGTACGTGTCCGAATTCATCATTCAGGCGCTTGAACTCGTCGATGTCGGCCATGATGACGGCCATTCCAGTTCCGTAACGGCGGGCGCGCTCGATTTCCTCCATGATGCGCAGCTCGAAGAATCTACGATTGAAAATGCCGGTGAGGCCATCGAGATAGGCTAGCTGTTTCACGCGATCAACATAGTGCGCGTTCTGAATGGCGGTGGCACAAATATCGGCGACGGATTCCAGGGACTCTTCGTCGCCTTCGCGGAAGGCATCGACCGAATCGCTATCGAGAGCGAGGACGCCAAGAGTCTGACCGAATGAAACCAGCGGAATGCACAGGCGGGAAGCAGTCTCGGCGAAAAATTTTGTGTGCGCCGGCGCCTGGCAAAGATTCTTCTCCATGGTGGTACGGCTCTCTTCGAGAATGCTTGCCCAGGGTTCAATGGTGGCAGCGAAACGTCCACCTTCCGGAATGGAGGGCGTAAGAGTTCCGTGGTGCGCGCGCAGCACCAGGTCGTGATCCTCGCGCAGGAAAAGCGAAACGTGGGCAACGCGGAAGGCGTGCTGAATCAGACCGCAGACCGTGCCGAGAAGTTCTTCCAAGTCCAAAACAGCGGTGGTCTGCTGAGCAATGGCGTTAATGGCGCGCAACTGGCGGGCGCGGCGCTGCTCGAGTGAATACAAGCGAGCATTCTGTAAGGCGATGGATGCCTGGGTGGAAAACAGGGTGAGTAGATCGATGGTTTCCGGATCGAAGTGATTGAGGTTGTCGCTCTGGCAATCGAGTACGCCGACGACTTCATCGTTCACCATCAGAGGAATGGCGAGCTCGGAGCGGGTCGATTTAGAGGAGCAGAAGTAACGCGGGTCTTTTTCGACATCGGGAGCGTAGACCGGCTGTTTCTTGAGTGCTGCGACTCCGGTGATTCCCTGTCCGAGCGAAACGCGGTGCTTGTCCTGGCCTTCGTCCCAGCCAATCTGCGAGCGGACATAGAGCTGCTGCGACTGCTTATCGAGCAGCACGATGGCCACATTCCGCAGATGAAAATAGTCGTGCGCGATGCCCAGAATGCGCTGCAACACCTCATCCAAATCAAAGGTGGAGAGCACGGCCTGTCCCGCATCGTACAGGACCGCGATTTTGTTCATACGGTTAGGGATATCGTAACGGTAGCGAGGCGCTTGGGCAGGTTCCGAAAGTAACCGGGGAAACGTCAGAAATAGACATAGGGAGGGCAACCCTTATCTTCTGGCTTTGCGGATGAGGCCGTAAAACAGGAGGCAGATGAGGAAATCCACCAGTAGTCCGGCGTCGGCTTGAAACGGGCGGTGGCGTGGGAGCGGGAGATGAGCGGCGAGGAAGTAGTAGGCGATGTTGCCGAGGATGATGGCTAGAAGAGCTTGGAGGAGGTTCGGTAGCACGTAGAGTTAGACGCGGAGCGGGGTTGGACGGATTGAGCTATGGGCAGCGTCTCTACCGTTTGCCGGGAAAGGCCGACGCTGGTGGATTGCGCTCGATACGATCCACGAGTTTGAAGCCTGGTGGAATCTCGAAGAGCGCCGGATCGAGAGGCCCTTCCTCGAACTCTGTAACCCGAGTTTCCCACTTCGACGTATAGGCGTCGGGCAGGGTGTTGGCGCTTTTCGAAGTTGTCAGGGAGTATACGGCCAAGCCTGTTTCCGGCTCCCCTACGGCGACAAACTCGGGCTTCTCTAAGGGTTGTTTCCCAGTGCCTATACCAATATGGGAGAATATGTAACCGTGCCCACTCGTGGGCGGCTTCGGATCGCATGACAGCCGCTGATCGAAATCAATGTACCATCCATCGGTCACCGAGTCTTGGGGCTCGGCGTGTGAGCCTTCGAGCGGAGTCTGCGTTCTTGTCGTGATGACGTGGCGAGCGGGGCGACCGAACATCTCTTTACGCTCGCCGGTATCGGTCGTTTTCGTTTCGACGCGAATCGTGGGATTTTCCGAGATGTTCGTCGCGGGAATCTTTAATCGCCGCGCCTTGATCTCTTCCTCGGTGAGCGGTTTGGGTGGATATGGGGATGAAGTGTATTCGAGCGTATCAAGATTGAGTTCGAAGGACTGCCCCAGGTCACATCTTACAATCCGAGCTAGCCGCGGACCGTAAACCGTCGGAATGGTCCCATCCGCGGCCGGTCTCCGTCCAAAGGAGTTGCGGTACTCCGTTCGCACGCGGTCTCCTTGCTTGTAGATCGTGCGTCGGCCGGA
The DNA here is from genome assembly GCA_963818235.1 of uncultured Acidobacteriaceae bacterium. GTDB lineage: Bacteria > Acidobacteriota > Terriglobia > Terriglobales > Acidobacteriaceae > Sulfotelmatobacter. The sequence continues at coordinate 759,130 of CAWFRI010000001.1, read as the reverse complement.
CTTCCCATAGGACGTAGACTCTATCGTCATTTTGATTCCATTGGCGCCCGGGAGTTGCTGCGGCGGGATGCCGAGGAGAAGTAACCAGACGAGTGAAAAATACACAGCGCACCTTCCGTGAAGGCGATCGGAAAACGACCTAAGTCAGGCTATTCTTGCGCTGTTATTAGGTCAACCCCTTTGTCAGCATAGAGCGTCCCTGACAACGACTCCCTGCTAACATTCCCTCATAACCTCGATGCTTGAGCTCACCACGCCCGTGCAATACGTCAAAGGAATCGGTCCGAAGCTGGCGGAGATTCTTGCGACCAAGGGCATTGCCACGGTGGGCGATCTGCTGCACTATTTGCCGTTTCGTTATGAAGACCGGCTGAACCCGCGCGGGATCGTGGAGTTGAGGGCGGGAGAAATGGCGACGGTGATTGGCGAGGTGCGGAACTCGGGGCTTTTTCGCACGCGGCGCATGCCGATCTTTCAGCTCACGGTGGGCCAAGGGAGATCGCGGCTGAAATGCCTCTGGTTCAATGCTACTTATTTGCAGGGCAAATTCAAGCCGGGCGAGTTGATTGCGCTTTACGGAAAGGTGGAACAGGACAAGAGCGGAGAGCTGCAGATTATTCAGCCGCAGTTCGAGATGCTGGGCGAAGCGGGCGAGAATGGCGCGGATGACAAGGCCGCGGCATCACTCGAAGTGGGGCGCATTGTACCGATTTACGAATCGGCGGGGCAGGGGAAGGTGACGGCGCGCTGGTTTCGGCGCGTGATTCGCACGGCGCTTGAGGATCTGACTCCGGAGCTTGCGGAAACGATTCCGGCAGCGGTGCGCGAACGGCTGGCGCTGGTTTCTCCGCGCGAGGCGCTGTGGAAAGTTCATTGGCCGGAGGCGGGGGAGAGTTTTGAAGATTTGCAATCCTCACGAACGGCGGCGCACATACGGCTGATCTTCGAAGAATTATTTTTTATCGAACTGGGGTTGGAGCTTAAGCGGCGGCAACTGAAGGCCGAAAGCGGAATCGCTTTTCAAGCGGATGACCGGGTGCGGGAGGCGATCAAGAAGATTCTGCCGTTCCATCCCACGGCGGCGCAGAAGCGGGTGCTGAAGGAAATTGCCGAGGACATGCAAAAGCCTTATCCCATGCGGCGTCTGCTGCAAGGCGATGTGGGGTCGGGGAAAACTATCGTCAGCTTTCAGGCGGCGATCATTGCGATTGAAAATGGGTATCAGGTGGCATTGATGGCGCCTACGGAAATTCTGGCGCAGCAGCATTATTTTTCGGCGCGCAGAATTCTGGAGAATGCGGGATATCGCATTGTGCTGCTGACGGGCTCGCTGGAGGCGGATCGCAAGCGGGAAATCCGGCGGCATATTGCGCAAGGGAATGCGCAGTTGGTGATTGGGACGCATGCGCTGCTGGAAGAGAAAGTGGAGTTCGCCAAGCCGGGGCTGGTGATTGTGGATGAGCAGCATCGATTTGGGGTTTTGCAGCGGCTTAAGTTGATGAAGAAATCTGGTGAAGGCAGCAATCCGGAAAAACCTGCCGAGCCTGACGTTTTGGTGATGACGGCCACTCCGATTCCGCGAACGCTGGCGCTCACGCTCTATGGCGATCTCGATATCAGCGTGCTCGACGAGCTTCCGCCGGGGCGCACTCCGATCGTCACTCGAAGAATCACCGATGAGCGCTCCGCCGAGGTTTGGGATTTTGTGCGCAAGCAGGTAGGCAAGGGGCATCAGGTGTATGTGGTGTATCCGGTTATTTCGGAGAGCGAAGAGAACGAGCTGAAGGCGGCGATAAAGATGTACCGCGAGCTGAGCGGAAAAATCTTTGCCGACCTGAAGGTTGGACTGCTGCATGGGCGTCTGGATGCCAACACGAAAGATCAAGTGATGCGCATGTTCCAGAAGGGCGAGTTGCAGATTCTGGTCGCAACGACGGTGATTGAAGTGGGCGTGGATGTGCCGAATGCGACTGTGATGGTTATCGAGCACGCGGAACGATTTGGACTGGCGCAATTGCATCAGCTGCGCGGGCGGATTGGGCGTGGGGCGGCGAAATCTTTTTGCATTCTGATGACGGGCGGCAAGGTGACCGAAGAGGGCGAGCGGCGGCTCGATGCCATGGTGCGAACGAATGACGGCTTTCAAATTGCGGAGCTCGACCTGGAACTGCGCGGTCCGGGAGAATTTTTCGGCACGCGGCAGGCGGGGATGCCAAGTTTCACGGTGGCTAATCTGATTCGCGACCGTCAGTTGCTGGAACTGGCCAAGCGCGAAGCCGCAGCAGTAATGGCTGGGCCTAATGCTGAAATCACGCAGGTGGAAATTAGCCGGGCGCTGGTGGCGCTGCGTACGCGCTGGCAGCGGACTTACGGGCTGGTGGAAGTAGGCTGATGCAGACGAACTTACGAAGCCGACCTGGCATTCCCTCCGTGTGAAAAGTGCCGCCAGCGCCGATGGCGGCACTTTGACAATGCCCTTCGCTCGACTGCCTCACGCGGCCGGAGAGCGCAACGGCTGTCTAATCCGCGTGCGCTGCGCTGACGGCCACCGCGTGGCTTGCACAATGCAGATGACGTGGAGAATCAGCAGCAATGGCACGATGAAGGTCGGAATCAGGCTTAGGGGAAGCACAGTCATTGCAGCGGTCGGAATGCCGTGAGGATCGATCACACCCGCGAGCGTGCCCAGCGTCACAGCCATCACCAGGTCCACAATACCGAGGACCTGCCAGACGATAAAGCTGGTGCGGTGATTGGGACTTGCCAGTTTCAAGGCTACGAAAGATGCGGTAACGCCAATGGCGATGTCGCCCCATCCTGCGGGCAGAGCAAACGCACGCGGCAGAATGCCGCAGGTGGCCAGCACCAGAAAAACAAAACCGATGATTCTCCAGCTTTGGACCATCGTTAATATTCTCGGATTCAAGGAGAGTGTGAACTGCCGCAATCCTGGCGATACCGCAAACCACACGAGAAATGCGGCGATCGGCGCCAATGCTGCCAGCCCCAATGGAAGCGGCGGGTCGTTCGGGCCAGTGACGTAGAGGCGCAATGCGGAAGCAGTGAGAGATAGAACGAACCAGGCTCCGACCAGCCCGGCAGTTAACTTCGCGTATTTAGTCATAATCGACTCCTTTTCATTTTGTGACTGCTAAAGTTGCTTCGTTAGAGAGGTTCATGAGATTCTCCCAGCGCCCGTTTCCGAACTGACGCCGGAGCCGTTCCTGCACTTCCTGCCAAGTGGGAAGGGCGCGGGTGAATTGAGCCTGCCCTTCCTTGGAAAGGCGCAGTCGCCGCTCGCGCCGGTCTTTTCCATGCTGTTTTACGATCCAGCCGTGAGCGAGCATGATCTCCAGGGTTCGGGTCAGCGTGGTGCTGTCCATAGCGAGAATCTCTCCTAGTCTTCCTTGGGAGATTTCGCCGACGAGCGAGAGGGCTTGCAAGATTGTGAACTGCGTTGCCCTCAGTCCGAGCGGTCGCATCTGCTCGTCATAGTGCTGGGTGAGGACGCGCGACGCGCGGCGGAGGGTCGCGCACATGCAGGAGAGCGCCGGCATCGATGGCCTTTTCATGTTCTAAATAGATGTATATACATCTACTTGGATTCGAAAAAAAATGACTGGTTAGGAAGGAGCGCTGCCAGGCTTCGAGAAAAAGGCGAACTGGTAGAATCGTAAAGATGGCTGGAACTTCACAATTAATCCAGATCGAGGTGGGACCGCCAGTGCGCGTGCCCAAGCCGGATTGGCTGCGCGCTAAGGCTCCTGTGGGCGACAATTTTCATGAGCTGAAGAAGCTGGCGCGCGGGCTGGGGTTGCATACGGTGTGCGAGTCGGCGCAATGCCCGAATATTGGCGAGTGCTGGAATCACAAGACGGCGACGTTTATGTTGCTGGGCGATATCTGCACGCGGCGCTGCGGGTTTTGCGCAGTGCCCAAGGGGCGTCCCGAGCCGATCGACTGGGATGAGCCACGGCGTGTGGCGGAAGCCGTGGCCACGCTCGGATTGAAGCATGCGGTGGTGACCAGCGTAAACAGAGACGATGACAACGTTGGCGGAGCCAAAGTTTTTGCCGAGACCATTCGCGAGATTCGCGAGCTGATTCCGGATTGCCGCATTGAAGTGCTGATTCCTGATTTTCAGGGTTTGGAAGAGCCGTTGAGGATTGTGCTCGATGCGCAGCCGGATGTGCTCAATCACAACACGGAAACGGTGCCGCGGCTTTACCGCGCCGTGCGCTCGGGGGCGCGCTATGAGCGCACGCTCACGCTGCTTGAGAACGCGAAGAAGTTTTCTCCGGGCATGGTGACTAAGAGCGGGGTGATGGTTGGGCTGGGGGAATCGAGCGACGAATTGATTGAGGTTTTTCGCGATCTCGGCGAGCGCGGCGTGGACATTCTTACGGTCGGACAATATTTGCGGCCTTCGCGAGATCATCTGCCGATTGCCCGGTTTTACACGCCAGAAGAGTTTGTCGACTTGCGGAACGAGGCTCTGCGCTTCGGTTTCCGCCATGTGGAGTCCGGTCCCATGGTGCGGTCCAGCTACCATGCGCACGAGCAGGCGGAGTCTACGTCCACTCCCAGGGTAATCTCATAAATACTTCATGCTGAGCGCGCTTCTGGTGGTGCTGGGGTTCTTCGCAGGAATGCTCGGCGCGCTGACTGGGATCGGCGGTGGCGTTCTGCTTACGCCCATCCTCGCACTGCACTTTGGAATCCCCATCCGGCAAGCCATTGGAACCAGTTTGGTTGCTGTGATCACCACGTCAGCGGCGAGTTCTTCCATACATCTGCAACGCCACACCACGGATATTCGCCTGGGAATGACGCTCGAACTGGCAACATCGTTTGGCGCGGCAGTTACGGCCTATCTGGTGGGTTATTTCAATCGCAACGCGCTGGAGGGATTGTTTGCCGGGTTTTTGTTATACAGCTCCATCACGATTCTGGCGCGCGGCGGTAAGGTGAAGGACGAGGAAGCGCCGGCTGAGAACAACGGCCAGACGGAGATTCCGCCATATGAACCTAAGCGGTATCCACTGGGGCTAGGCGCGTCGTTGGTGGCGGGTGGACTTTCCGGGCTTCTCGGCATCGGAGGCGGTCCGATTAAAGTTCCAGTGATGTTTATTTTTATGAGCGTCCCGCTAATGGTGGCCACGGCAACGTCGAATTTCATGATTGGAGTGACGGCAGCGGCGAGCGCGATCGTGTATTACCGGCGGGGAGATATTTTGGTGGAAATTGCGGCTCCGCTGGCTGTGGGAGTATTTCTCGGTTCGCTGTTGGGAGCACGGCTGGCGCCGCGGATTCGAACCAAGTACACGGTTTATTTGCTGGTGGCAATCATGTTTTATCTGGCGGGGCATTTGATCGTGCATTTGCTCAAGGGTGGCGCGGCATGAGCCAGGTACGAGAGCCAGCCTTCGATCGCGTGATTGCCATGGTTTTGCGCGTGGGTGCGTTTAGTTGTTTCTTCGTGATGCTGGCTGGATTGCTGATGGGAATCTTTGTGAAGGGACCTGCCGCGGCGGATATTGAACGGGCCGGCGTTTTGCTGATGCTGGCTACTCCGGTGGTACGCGTTTTAGTTGCGGGAGTTTTATTCTTGCGGGAAAAAGACTGGAAGTATGGAGCGATTTCTTTCGGAGTGCTGGCGATTTTGTTGCTGGGGGCGGTTTTCGGGATTGGCGAGCACTAAAAAGATTGATTGTCGCTCAGCGGCTAAAGCCGGCATTGAATACATCGCGGTTATCGCAGCGGTAAACCGCTGCGCCACCCAAAAGCTAGCGATTCATCGCCGGTAATTGTGAAGATCCGTGGCGAAAATCTTAAAACACGTGAAGCTTGATGCTGAGATATTTCTTGGGGTTCTCGCGGATGGCTTTCACCAGATTTTGGGTCTCGGTCAGCATCTGATTGGCGTTGTTGTAGAGCGTGTCGTCCTTGAACAATTTTCCGGCCGTGCCCTGGCCGGCTTCGAGTTCGCTGGTGAGCGCGGCCAGCTTGGTCATGGTTGTGTTCAGCTTGTCGGCGAGTTCTTCGTCCTTGAGCAATCTTCCCGCAGAGCCCTTGCCCGCATTGAGGTCTTCGCTCACTTTTTTCAGGTTCGCGATCGTGTCGTTGGCATTGTTGTAGAGGGCAGGATCTTTGAGAAATTTTCCGGCTGAGCCTTTGCCTGCCTGGAGATCGTCGGCGACCTGGTTGATCCGGTCAAGCGTAGCGACGAACTTGTTATAGGCGTCGTTGTTGTTGATTAACTTGCCGAGGCTGCCTTGGCCCTGGGCGATCTCGTCGACTACACCCTTGAATTCGGTAACGGTCTGCGAGAAGCGGTCATACAACGTGGGATCATAAATTAATTTGCCCAGGGAGCCCTTGCCGCTTTCGGCGAAGGCCAGAATGCGGTCGGCGCGTTTGAGCAGAGCGTCCATGTTCTGCAAGGTGCTTTGGCTGGAACGGACGACCTCGTTAAAGTCAGGGTGCACTTGAGTGGGCAGCGTGTCACCATCTTTCACAACGGGGCCGATGGCCTGTGAGCTGTCGATATCGAGGTAGGTTTCGCCGAGCACGCCGGCCGTATCCAGAGAAGTGACGGAATCGCGACGAAGGTTGAAGTCGTATTTGGTGCTCACTTTCATCAGGATTTCCACGGGAGTGATTTGCTTATCTTTGTCGGGCACCACGCGGATGGCGATGACGTTGCCGATATCCACTCCGCTGAGACGCACGGGAGCGCCAACGCGCAGGCCGCTGGCATTATCGAAGAACGACACCAGAGTGATGCGGTGCGAGAAGAAGCCAGCGGTCCCGGACATCAGGAACAACAGGAGGGCGAGGGTCAGACTGGAGACTATTACGGTGATGCCTACGCGAAGTTGCGACCACTTCAGCTGCTTCTGACTCGGCAAATGATTTCCTCACAGCGACCAGCCGGTAAGATTTGGAGCACGGTTAAACTTGCCGCACGCCCCTCGCAGCATCATAACAAACTGAGGGGCACCCTAAGTGCGTTGCCGGCGAAGGGCTGGTAGCAGTGCGAGCGCGAGTATATAGACCACAATGCCGCAGGCCAGGGTGGCAGTCAAACCGAACTGAATCGCGATCACCATGGCTAAGACAGAACCCAACACGCTGGCAGCGGCGTTCATCGCCCAAGCCCACTCCACGGCGTTATCGTCACCGGTTGCGCCTGTAACTTCGTTGGGAACAGAGTTCGCAGCCAGGGCTCGCAGTCCCGTGGGAAATGGCATTCCCATCACGAAACCGAGCGGGATCAACAGCATTGCACAGACCGCCAGGCGATAGCCAAAGTCGAATCCCACCCAGGCTGGCAGCGCGCGGGGCAGGATAAATACGTTACCGAGCAGGGCGAGGATCACCAGCAGGAGCGGCATCCAGGCCAGTTCCGTGCGAGGAAGCCAGCGGCGGGAAAACAGGCTGCCAGCACCACTCGACAGCATCAGCAGAAAAATCACCACGGTGAGCGCGTAGGTTGGGTGGCCGAGAAAAAGGACGAAGCGCTGGATGAACGCGATCTCCACCAAAATGTAGCCCAGGCCGACGGCTATGAAATAAAGGAGTGGAAGTGGCGACTGGCGGCTTGTACTCAGCGCGAGGGGCAGGATTAGAAATGCCAGCACTGCGACCAGGGAGATGACGAGCACGAGAATAAGAACCAGCACACCCAGATTCACCTTCCAATCGATGCCATGCTGGACTCCGTGGGGGCCGAGGATTTGCGCGGGTTTGAGAGTGAAGAAGAAGAACGGGGCGTTGTCGCTGACCGGCGCGACATTGTAGGCATAATTCTGGGCGAAGCGGTAGGGATCGTTGCTGGCGATCAGATCGGCGAAGGGATTTTGACCTGCCATTCCTGCGGCAACATGGAAAGGCAAGTAGATGGCTGCGAGGTGATCGTATTTTTCGAGGTGAGCTTGCACCGCCGCTTCTTCCGCGGCGGTGAACGCGGTTTTCTTGGCCAGGACAACCACGGGAATACCGTCTCCATTGAGCGGTCCTTGCGCAGCTACAATAAAATTTTCTGCCGGATGGGCTACCCCCAGAGAATGCAAAGCCTCCATCGCCACGGCGACGACACGCAAGGCCTCGCGCGGTTGGCGGAATTCCCAGCGCGTGATGGCGATCATGCCATCGGGGTTGAGGTGCTCGAAATATTCGCGGAATGCCTCGACCGTGTAGAGATTGTTTTCACTAAGGGCGAAGGCACCGGCGGCGGTAGACGCCCAGGTATCCACCAGGGTCATTTGCACGACATCAAAATGCTGCGGCGTGGAGCGCAGGAAAGAGCGGCCATCGGTGACGTGAATATGAACTTCGGGGCGTTCGTAAAGATGCTGGGCGTAGTCCGCGTAACGTCCGCGCATGATGGTATTGGCGATGATGGGATTGATTTCAATGCCGGTGACGCTGGGGCTGCCGTTGGCCACGGCGCGGAGAACGTCTACGCCGCCGCCGGGACCGATGATGGCAAAGTCGCCGTGCGGCCGTAGAACGTTGGCCAGAGCTGGCGCAGCTGACATCAAATTGTGCTCCCACTCTGAGCCGTGCCAGAGCGCGATGTCGCAATTCATGATGTAGGTGGAAGCGTCCGCGTCGATTACGATGGCCTTGCCTTGACCCTGGCGATCGACTTCCACCCGGGAAAGAGCATTCCAGCGGGCGAACTCCACCCAGGATTTGTCGCGGAGTACGCCCTTGGCGTAGACAACATCGATGATGCGGCTCGAGTGATTTGCCGCGATCAGCAACAGGAATAGAGCTGCGCACCCGGCAGCCAGTTTACGTACTCCGGAAAAAGGCTTGGCCCATACGATGCCGGCGGCGGCCATCAGCGCGGCAGACGCGACTATCGTATTCGGTCCGCCGATCCAGTTGAGCAGAGGAACCACGGCGAGACAAGCCAACGCGCCGCCGCTGAGGTCAGCTGCGTACAAACGAGTAATACGGCGTGGTTCGCGGGCGAATACCATGGAGAACTGCACGCCGGTGAGGAAGAAAGGCAGAGCCGCGCTGATGTAGATCGCGGTCAAGTGCAGAAAATTTCTTCCCGTGACGGATAGCGCCACTGGAACGTGAAGAACGACTTCCAGAGCGAACAGTACAACGATCGAGCTATCGAGGCAGAGCCGCGCCGCCAAGGTGCGAGTGTCGGTCCGGGCCAGGCGACCCTTTAGCAGATAGGCAAATACGCCGCCCGCGCCCAAGCCGAGCAGCGCGATTGAAATCGCCAGAAAGGCGAAGTGATAGAAGAGCACGACGGAGAATAGCCGGGTGAGCGACAACTCCAGCAATAGCGCGGCAAAGCTGGTGAGGCCGAGGCCAGCGAGAAGGGTGCGCTCAGGAATCTCGGCGGAGGAAGAAATCGGAGTGACGGCCTGAATGGTCGCAGACATGATGAAATGGAATGCGCCAGTCTAGCAGATGAGGCCGGGAAAGCGGGACCTCCAGTTATTTCGAGGCGGCTAGCTTTCGAGAATGACTTGTGCGATCGCTTGATCTGCGGTGTGGGAAAGTGAGAGTGCGGCGTTCTTCACGCCGAGCCGGGCGGCGATCTCTCCGGCCTTGCCGTGGAAAGTAATTGTGGGACGTCCGCCGGGAAGGCGCACCACTTCGCAATCGCGCCAACGCACACCGTGGCTCCAGCCGGTGCCGAGAGCTTTCATGGCCGCCTCTTTGGCGGCAAAGCGGGCGGCGTAGCGTTCCACGCGATTGGCCTTGGAGTCGCAGTAGCGGATTTCACCGGCGGTGTAGATGCGCTGGAGAAAGCGGCCGCCGAAGCGCTCGATGGAACGCTGGATGCGAGGAACTTCGGCGATATCGATACCTGTCCCGATAATCATAATTCGACGATCATATTCTCTGAAGCTTAAAACAGCCGATCGCCGCGGTAGATCAGCTTTCCATCGATCATGCGCGCTTCCTTGGTTAAGAGATGAGGCTTCACTGGCCCGGTACCGTCAATGTGCATCACTTTATGCCCGTGTATGACGAGCCAATCCGAGACCAACATGCGGTGGCAGCGGAAGTATACGCGTTCGGCGCACATGTAAGAGGTGCGGGAGAGTTCGGCCAGCGAAATCAGTGCGGACATTGCGCCTTCGAATTCAGCCGTCAACATGTAGTCGGCATAGTTGCGGAAGGATTGGTTGCGTAGAGCTGTGTTTGGAGAATCACTCCGAGTTTTCTTACGATAACCGCCGAGAGCCGGCATCCACAGGTAGCGGATACCGGCAGGGGACATACTGTTCTCGAAGGATTCACGATTGAACTGCGGCAGGCGCCGCGACATGGGAAAGGCGCGGATATCGACCAAGGTTTGGACTTCGTGGGCGTGAAGCGCGTCGATTAGTTCGTCGAGGGGGCGAGTGGAATGTCCGATGGTGTAGAGGATGGCCAAAGGGCTTGGATGCGCGAATGTTAGAGCGCGATGCTGGCGAGAGCGGCCGCCAGAGCGGCATCCTGTTCTAGAAAAACGGTGCGCAGGTCGAGCAGGACTCGGCCTTCCTCGAGACGCGCGATGATCGGAGGATCTGAACCGCGTAAATGCGCAGACAGATCGTCGGCGCTGAGACCCTCGCAAGTTAATGCCAGCAGCCGCGTGGGAAGGACCGAGGACGGAGCGGCGCCGCCGCCAAGGATCGACTCACCGTCCAGGACTTCGACTGTCAACTTTGGGCTATCGAGTTTTGCCGCCAGCTTCGCGGCTCGAATGCCAATTTCTTCTTTTGTAAGCCGCATCATGCGTAGCGTGGGGGTTGCGTCGTGATCGCCTCGCAGATAGGCGAGAAGCGTTGCCTCCAGTGCGGCATAGATCAGCTTATCCACGCGCAGCGCCCGAAACAGTGAATTCGAGCGCATGCGCAAGATCAAATCCGGACGGCCGCTAATCAATCCCGCCTGCGGACCGCCGAGCAATTTGTCGCCACTATAGGTGATGATGTCGACGCCGGCGCGGAGGCTGTCTACTACGCCAGGCTCACCATCGATTCCAATCGAGCGCAAATCGAAGAGTGCGCCGCTGCCTAAATCTTCCATCAGCGGAATGCTGCACTTATTCGCAAGAGCCACGAGTTCCGCTGTTGAGGCCTGCTCTGTGAAGCCAGTAATCTCGAAGTTCGAGCGATGCACGCGCAGCAGAAGGCGGGTGCGTTCGGTAATGGCCTGTTCGTAGTCGGAAACGCGAGTGCGGTTGGTGGTGCCGACCTCGCGCAGGATCGCGCCCGATTTTGCCATCACGTCAGGAATGCGGAAGGAGCCACCGATTTCGACGAGTTCTCCGCGCGAGACGATTACTTCTCCACCATCGGCCAGAGTATTCAACGCCAGCAAAACGGCAGCGGCATTGTTGTTCACCACGATGGTGGAAACTTCGGCTGCACTCTTTGTTTCTTCATGGAGCAGGCGCTGAAACAGGCGGGTGAGGTGTACGTCGCGCTTGCCTCTGACGCCAGTAGTTAGATCAAACTCCAGATTGGAGTAACTCGCACCGACGCCGCGGATATGTTCAGCGGCAGCCTGGGAGATAGGGGCGCGGCCGAGGTTGGTGTGCAGGATCACTCCGGTCGCGTTGATTACCGGGCGGAGGGAATAGCTCATGGTTTGGCGAAGCTGTTTTTCTATCGCGTCCGGCAATCCGGAAAGCGCGAGTTCCAGAGCGCCGGCGTCGAGCAGTCCGGATGAGATTTCCTGCCGGAGCCGGTCGAGCACGGTGCGGGCTGCATCGACGACGAGGTCATGACTGTAGCTTTCCGCCAGCTTGTTTACAGCTGAGACGCGCGTGACCTCGTCAACGGAAGGAAGCTTACGGAAAAGGTCGGCGGACGCGGCGGTTTTCACAGGAGGATTATCCCACGATGTAATACGTTACAGCGTGTGCAGATAGGCGAGCAGATCCTGAATATCCTGCGCACTCATAACTTGGCTGTAGCCGGGCATATCGGGGCGGCCGTTGCGAACAATATCAGTGACGCGCTCATCGTTGGCAGGAAGACCGCTCAGCGAAAGATAGGGATGCTGGAAGACACCCTTCAAGCCCGGCCCTTTCTTGCCTTTTGTGGAATAGGCGCGATGACAGCGGTCGCAGTAGTTGTCGTAGATTTTTCGTCCAGCGGCCTGTTGCGGGTTGAGGCCGAGTTCGGCGTCAGATTTACGGCGCTCGACGTCACAGCCCGCGAGAGCGGCGAACGCTAGAGATATGGCAACAGCCAAACCGATTCTTTGGATTGATCGCATTAGGGAAGTTATCGCGTCCACTCAAAGCTAATTTACGCCACGGTTTCCACAGCCGCAGTGCGCTGCACCAACATACAATGATAGAGCAAAGCCATGCCAGTTGCGGTGAAGCGAGTTTACGAACCGGTGTCGCGCTCCGATGGAGCGCGCGTGCTAGTGGACCGTCTGTGGCCGCGAGGATTGCGGAAAGACGATGTTGCGCTGGAAGAATGGCTGCGCGATCTTGCGCCTTCCAACGAGCTTCGCAAATGGTTCCATGCCCGGCCGGAACAGTGGATGATGTTTCGCAAGCGCTACTTGAAGGAATTGGCTCGTCCTGAAGCGGTGGAAGATTTTAAAAAATTGTACGCGCTGGCCCACAAGCGTAAACGCGTCACGCTCCTGTACGCCTCCAAAAACGAGGAGCACAACAATGCAGTGGTGCTGAAAGATTTGCTTGACGGCATGCGCAAGCCGCCCACGGGGACTGGTCCCGGGGCAGTTCGGGCGATGCGCGTGCGAGATGCCGCAATCCGGCGCCGTTAGCCTGATTTCGATTTTGCAATTCGCGCCGAACTTCGATTCACGCTTTTTAGCTTCACCCTTTCATTTAGAATCTGCCGCATGAGAGCAGTCTTTCAGTGGAGCCTGGCTACACGCGCGCTGGAACTGGGAAAGCGCACGCTGATTATGGGCATTGTCAATGTGACGCCGGATTCTTTTTCCGATGGCGGACTCTACCTCGATTCTGAAAAAGCGGTCGCGCACGCACTGAAATTGCTCGATGAGGGAGCTGACATTGTTGACGTGGGGGGAGAGTCGACGCGGCCCGGGGCTAGCATTGGGGATGCATCGTCAGGGGAAATCGGGAAGCAAGAATCAAATGCTGTCGAAAAAACGGAAGTGGCAAGAAGCTCAAAGACTGCTGTAAGCGAGGAAGAGGAACTGCGGCGCGTGTTGCCCGTGATCACGGGGCTGAAGATACAACGGCCAAGGGCGCTAATTTCCATCGACACGTACAAGTCCGGCGTGGCTCGCGCGGCAGTGGCCGCCGGCGCCGAGATTGTCAACGATGTCAGCGGGCTGCGCTGGGACCGGCAGATGGCGAAAACTGTTGCGGAACTGAAATGCGGGGTTGTGGTGATGCATATGCGCGGCCGTCCTGAAGAGTGGCGGACGCTGCCGCAGCCGGGCGATATTGTTCTTCAGGTGAAGCGGGAGCTTCGAGACTGGGTGGAAACGGCGGTGGTAGCGGGGGTGCGCCGGGAGAGGATCGCGCTTGACCCGGGTTTTGGTTTTGGAAAGAATTTTGAACAAAACTATCCGCTGCTGGCTCGTTTTCAAGAGCTGCAATCCATGGGATTGCCGCTGCTGGCGGGCACTTCCAGAAAATCTTTTATTGGGCGCATGCTGGCAAAAGATGGGCAGGACGCGAGTCCCGCGGACCGGCTGTATGGAAATCTTGCCGCGCAGACGGCATTGATTCTTAAGGGGGCGCATATTCTGCGAACGCACGACGTGAAAGCGGCGGCGGATGCGGCACGCGTGGCGGATACGATTCTCACTGCGCGTTAGGTCTCAACGGTTGCTGCTCATGAATAGTTCTGCGCTAATTTTGCGGCTGATGAAGCAGAATCTGTCTTCCGGGTAACGTCGCGCTTTCATTCCCAGCGATAATCTCTAAGTAGACTTCTCCCATGTCCGATCTGATGAAGATCAGCGAAGATCCACGAGTGACGGCCAGGCGCGGCGGTGCTTCCGAGCCCGAGGGCGCGTGCGTGGTTTATTGGATGCAGCGGGCGCAACGGGGCGTCGACAACCCGGCGCTTGACGTTGCCATTGCGGCAGGCAACGAACTACGGAAGCCTGTGGTAGTTTTTTTGGCGCCGGTTCCTTTTTATCCACACGCGAACCTGCGTCACTACCGTTTTCTGAATGAAGGCATTCCGGATATTGCCGAGGCGCTGGAGAAAAGAAATATCGGATTCGTGCTGCGGCGCTTTCCGGAGTTCAGCCTGCTGCGCTTCTGCGATGAAGTGAAAGCCGCATTGGTGGTGGGAGATGAAAACCCGATGCGTGAGCCGGAATCATGGCGGATTAAGGCTGCGAGGAAGTTGCGTATTCCATTCTGGACCGTAGATGCCGATGTGATCGTGCCTTCGAAGCTATTGGAAAAGGCGCAGTATGCGGCGCATATTATCCGGCCACGGCTGCAGGAGCGACTGGGACAATTTCTGGTATCGCCGAAGAATCCGGCGGCGCGCGTTTCCTGGAAAAAACCTAAGGGGCTTCTGTCGCTCGCAGCGGATTTCGACGTTACGCAGGATTGGCAACTCGACCGCTCCGTGTCTCCAGTGTCGCAGTGGCGCGGCGGGAGCAAGGAAGGGTCGCGTTTGCTGGATGAATTCGTTAAGCACAAGTTGTCCGGCTACGGAACGGGACGGAACAAGCCGGAGAAAGACCAGACCAGCCGGCTCTCTCCGTACCTTCATTTCGGACATATCGGCCCGATTACGGTCGCGCTCGCGGTGCAGAAATCAGAAACTCCTAAAGCGGACAAGGAGGCTTTTCTAAATCAGATCATTATTTGGCGCGAACTCTCCGCTAACCTTGTGCGCTTCAATCCGGATTATGACAACTTCGAGTGCGGTGAGGCCTGGGCACACCGCACGCTCGCCAAGCACGTTAAAGATCGCCGGCCGGTGGTCTACGCGGAGGCGCAATTGGAGAACGCCGAGACGCACGACCCGCTGTGGAATGCGGCGCAAATCCAGATGGTCAGCACAGGATGGATGCACAACTACATGCGAATGTATTGGGCGAAGAAAATCCTGGAGTGGACGCAGTCTCCCGCGGAAGCTCACCGCATTGCCGTGAGGCTCAACGATAAATACCAACTTGATGGGCGCGACCCGAATGGATACGCGGGGATTGCGTGGGCGATGGTTGGCAAATTTGATCGCCCGTGGTTCGAGCGGCCGATCTTCGGACAGATTCGTTATATGTCCGGAGCCAGCACTGGGAAAAAGTTCGACAGCAAGAAATACATTCAGCAGAACTTGTCGACGGGATTGGTCCATGCGGAGTGAAGGCCTATGCTCGCTATGCAAGATCCTTCATCTTGACAGCGGGAAGTCTTCTCGCTGAAGACTCATCCCTCCCCTCAACGCACTTCGAATTCAACTTGGAGGCCAGCTTTATGCGATTCCCCTGTAGTGTTCTTCTGGGCGTCCTTGCGATTTGCAGTTTTCTCCCGGCACAAACTAACCCGGTGCCCCTCGTAAACAACCCACTTGTGCCGGAAACCGTGGCCCCTGGCGCGGCTGGCTTTCAACTGACAGTCAATGGCACCGGATTCGCCAGCGGAGCGGTTGTGAAGTGGAACGGAAGTCCACTCGGTACGACCTTTGTCAGCAGTTCGAAACTGCAAGCCGACGTTTTAGCCAGCGATTTGGCTGCGCCGAGCACGGCCAGCGTAACGGTGTCAAACCCGGCGCCCGGCGGCGGAGTGTCGAACGTGGCCTATTTCCAGGTCACCCTCCCGGCACCCAGCGTCGGCTTCTACTCCACCACTACCAACGAAACCAAGAGCTGTAATAAGACCGTGTTGTATCCGCAGGTCGTGGCTGATTTCAATGGTGACGGCAAGCAGGATGTCGCCGGTTCGGTCTGCGACGGCGGATATGTTTACGTTTCTCTGGGCAACGGCGATGGCACTTTCCAGGCGCCGGTTTACACCGCCATTACTCCCGCGAACAACTATGGCATGACGGTCGGCGATTTCAATGGTGACGGCAAAATGGATGTAGCCATCATCAACAACGTCAATTCTCTTGGTGTATTGCTGGGCAATGGCGATGGTAGCTTCCAGCCAATCAAGGAATATCTAACCGGCGTCGATCCCTACTCGGTGAACACGGCTGACTTCAACGGCGACGGCAAGCTCGACCTTATCGTCGTGGCCAACACCGACAACGAGGTGAACGTGCTGCTGGGTAATGGCGATGGCACGTTCCAGCCTTATCTCGTCTCGCCGACTGGAGGGGTCAATCCCTACGGACTGGCGATTGGCGACTTCAATGGCGATGGCAAGCTCGACTTGGCGACCTCCGAATCGGGATCGTCGGAAATCACCGTGATGTTCGGAAATGGCGATGGCACGTTTACCTTTAACAATGATTATTTCTTCACCCTCTACTCCCCGGTTGCAGTGGATATGAACGGCGACGGCATCCTGGATCTGGTCGGGTTGGGCACCCCGCCGGTCGGCTACACCGGTATTGCCATCATGTATGGCAATGCGGACGGAACGTTCCAGAACCCAGTGTTTGTCTCCACCACCACTGTGGAATTTGAACAGTATGATTCGTTCGGCGTGGCCGACCTGAATGGCGACGGCAAGCTCGACTTCTGGGCATTTGGCGTCGCTGGAGACAATCTGGGCAATGCTATTTTCTCAATTTTAGGAAATGGCAACGGCACCTTCCAACCTCCGGTTCTCTACGGCGTGACCGAAGCCGGATTCAACACCGGCCCAATGGTTGAGGCGGATTTCAACAACGACGGAAAGCTCGATTTTCAGATTGCGAACGATTGCCTGGGAGTGAGTTGCATGCAGGTCTCTCTTCAGAGTCCTGTAGTTGCCTCTCCTACTGCCCTCAATTTCGGAACCTCGTTGATCAAGGGACGGTCGAAGCCACTCGCCGTGACTTTGTCGAATTCTGGCACAACTGCAGTCTCGGTGGGTACTCCTAGTTTCACCGGGAGCTTTGCGGCGGATTTCGCGCAGACGAACAACTGCCCGGCCAGTCTGGCTTCAGAAGCGAGTTGCACCATCGAGGTATATTTCGATCCGTCGACAGAGGACTATTACGAATCGGCCACGCTTTCGATTTCCGATAGCGCTCCCGGCGGCAGTCAACAAGTGGCACTGACCGGTTACGGAACCTACATTCGTGAGACTCCAGGAAGCCTGGCCTTCGGCAACGTCGCGATCGGGCAAAGCAGCACGCTTTCCAGCACGCTCACCAATACCAAAACTACAACTCTTTCTGTGGGCCGTATCTACGTAGTTCCGAGTCCCTTCGGTAGAGAGTTCAGCGTGACCAACAACTGCGGCACCAGCCTGGCTGCGGGAGCAAGTTGCCAGGTCACGGTGACGTTCACTCCCACCTCCACCGGCCACGCCGCGGCGAAAATCAACGTTTCGTTCGGCGGAGACCAGCCGCCCGATATTCAGGTCTCCGGCAGCGGAACATAAAACTCCAGGGTGGGTGTGGTACCTCGCATCCACCCTTTTTGTTTTCTAGTCGTATAGCGTGTCTATTTGGCGGCGACGGGCGCAACTTCAGCCCAGTCCAAATCAAACCTCACCCAATATGGAGTTTGGGGCGGGGGCGGAAACGGCGTTGCGCCTTCTTTTTTAAGGGCTTGCAGTTTTTCGTACACGCAATGTGACGCGGCGCTGTGCCAATAGATCCGAACATCATCGACTGTACCCTTCGCGCCGACATTGATCAGCGTCTTAAACATGCCGACATCGCTATTTCCCTGTTCACATTGCCGCGCCAGCTCCTTGTACTGTTGTTCGAAGGCGGCCCGGCGACGAAGGCCTTCTGGCGTTTGCATGTTGACGTCGGCAGCGGCTTCGATTGCTTTGCGCTTGGCCAGAATCGGCGCGTTATTGGCTGCCCGGAACTTTGCGTTCGCAAAGTCTTCTTTCGTTCTCCAGGTTTCCTCGTCCCATTGCTCTCCGATGCGGTTCAGAACTTTTTCCGCGACGATGGGGTCGCTCTCACCGTAGTCAGAGGCCAGGAATGCAATCCTGTTCAAATTCAGCATGGAGACGCCGTACTGTTTCTCGGACGCCTCAAAGCCGCGCTCGATCCTTTCCCATGATAGATGCGGATCGCCGTCACAACCGCAAATCACGTAGCTTGCACTCGCAATCTGAAAATACAGAATGTCGCCCTGATCCCCTCCGACGCGGTCGGCGATCTCCTGGGTGAAGTTCTCGGTAGTTTCACGATCACCGCCCCACTTGGGAAGCAGATGGCTGGCAAAAACGCGGGCGTAATAGTAATAATCCGGCTCCAATCTCGTTGCTTTTTCGAACAAGTCTCGCTTCCTGGTGAAGTCCCAGTCCTGGTTCTCGGCTACCAGCAGCATTGCGAGGTACCACTCAGGACATTTGGACGAAAGGAGTGAAGCGTTTTGGAGAATCTGTTTGGCGCTCGCGGTACGTTCGCGGAACAGTCTCCAGCCGCTTTCGGTAACCGTGTTCGCATAGCCGTCGCCCCGAGCATCTGTGGCGTAGTAAATGTAGGCGGATGCGAGCGCGACCCGCGCGGTAATCGATTTCGGGCGCAACGCGGCCCATTGCCGGAGTCTCTTCAAAAGCAGACTCCAATCCGCTTGAGTAGCGTGCATCGGATATTGGACGGGCTCGGACAGCCCCGCATACACTTCCTTGATCTTCCACATGCCGCCAGGGAGGCGCTCTTTGCCAGTTCGCGCATGATCCGCGAGACAATCGAGCTCTTTGAACTTCCCCTGCTTGAGCATGCGCGCGATAGTGGCTATATACTCACGGCCTGCGTGGATGTCGGCGCTGAAGTCGCCATTCAAGCCAGCAGCTTCAGCTTCACTGATATTGCACAGTCTGCTCGGCGCTTTTTGAACAGCCGCGAAGGCAAAACTGCCAGTTAAAAGCATCATCAGTACTACTGCGCCTTGCAAAACTATCGATGAGAAATCGGCCCGCCGGAAAAAAGATCCCGCGATTGCCTCGGAATATGGGTTGCCGCTCACAGGTACCACCGACTAGAAGAGATGTCTTCACTGGGCACGTTAATGCCAGCAGCGGAGCGCCGCAAGGTTACGTCAGTCAGTGATCGCGGCAGGAGGTAATATAAGATTCGCGAACAGCTCGGGCCGGCTGCAAATGACCCTAAAAGCCCTTGCCCGAGTCCAGCAAAATAGTCACCGGCCCCTCATTTACCAACTCCACGTTCATCGCTTCCTGGAAGCGGCCGGTTTCGCAGCGCAGGCCGACAGCGCGAAGCTGCGCCACAAAAAACTCGTAGAGCTGGCGCGCTTTTTCGGGAGGCGCAGCGTCGTCGAAGGATGGGCGCTTGCCACGCCTCACATCGCCATAAAGAGTGAACTGAGAAACCGTCAGGATGGCGCCGCCAACGTCTTGCACGCTGCGATTCATTTTTCCCTGATCGTCTTCGAATACTCGGAGGCCGGTTATTTTTTCCGCAAGATAGGTGGCATCGGCTTCGGTATCACCGCGGCCCGCGCCCAGCAGGACGAGCAATCCCCAGCCGATTTGGCCGGTGATTTCCGCGTTTACGGTGACTTGGGCGCGGCTGACGCGCTGCACGACTGCTCGCATGTGTTTGACCGTGACAAGCCGCCACATTTAGGATGCTGAAGGTATACCACAGCTCCGGCATCGTTCGGTGCGGCGCGTCCTTTACAGCCATTTACCGGGACCGTTACACTACACGTTCGCCTTTTCCATTGCGGCGGCATCAGAACAACGTTGGGCAGGCGACGGGTCTTGTTTGGACGGTCTTTATGGGCAACCTGAGCTTCGAAATCTCAGGCTGGCGATCTTGAGTCCTGGACAGCGAATTTCAAATCTAAATTGAGTTTAAGCGAGGAGAAACATGGCAGCCGTTGACGAGAAAGTTAAGCAGATTATCGTAGAGCAGTTGGGCGTGGACGAGGGCGAAGTCACTTCCAGCGCTTCGTTTGTGGACGATCTGGGCGCGGATTCGCTGGACACCGTCGAGTTGGTCATGGCTTTCGAAGAAGGCTTCGACATTGAGATTCCCGACGAGGATGCGGAAAAGATCCGCACCGTGCAGGATGCCATCGATTACATCTCCAAGCATTCGAAAGGTGGCAAGTAGGTTGGGACGTAGGGTCGTAGTTACCGGCATCGGCCTGATCTGCGGCGTGGGAAATACCACCGGAGAGGTGTGGCAGGCCGTGCTCGCGGGCAAGAGCGGCGTGGCCCGCATCACACAATTCGACTCCAGTAATTTTGCCTGCCAGATCGCCGCCGAGGTTAAGAACTTCGATCCGCTCAATTTCATCGAAAAGAAAGAAGTCAAGAAGATGGGGCGCTTCATCCACCTGGCGCTTGCCGCAGCGGATGAAGCGTTCAAGATGTCCGGGTTGAAGATCACGCCGGAAAATGACGAGCGCGTGGGCGTGCATATTGGATCGGGCATCGGCGGATTCGATATTATCGAGCGCGAGCACACGGCGCTGATGGAAGGCGGACCACGCAAGATTTCGCCGTTTTTCATTCCGGCGGCGATCGTCAATCTCGCCGCGGGGCATGTGTCCATGCGGTTCGGAGCCAAGGGTCCGAATGAGGCCACGGCCACGGCTTGCACTACCAGCGCGCATTCCATCGGAGATTCCTTTCGCATCATTCAGCACAACGATGCGGACGTGATGATTGCGGGCGGTTCCGAGGCGGCGATTACCGCGATGGGTGTGGGCGGATTCGCGGCCATGCGAGCGCTCTCCACACGCAATGACGATCCTGAAAAGGCCAGCCGTCCCTGGGACCGAGACCGCGACGGATTTGTGATGGGTGAGGGGGCCGGGATTCTGGTGCTGGAAGAGCTGGAACACGCGAAGAATCGAGGCGCAACCATTCTTGCCGAAGTCGCGGGCTACGGCATGTCAGGCGATGCCTACCACATGACGCAGCCGGCGCCGGAACATGAAGGCGGATTCCGCGTGATGCGCAACGCGGTGCGCGATGCGAAGATCAGCTCGGACAAAGTGGATTACGTAAATGCCCACGGAACTTCGACGCCTATCGGCGACACACTGGAGGCGCACGCGATCCGGAATTTTTTCGGAGAGCGCAAAATTCCCGTGAGCTCGACCAAGTCGATGACCGGACATCTTCTGGGCGGCGCGGGAGGACTCGAGGCCGGCATTAC
Organism: uncultured Acidobacteriaceae bacterium; assembly: GCA_963818235.1. GTDB lineage: Bacteria > Acidobacteriota > Terriglobia > Terriglobales > Acidobacteriaceae > Sulfotelmatobacter. The sequence goes on along the minus strand of CAWFRI010000001.1, from coordinate 737,921 downwards.
GGTGCTGGCGCTGCGCGACCAGATATTGCCTCCCACCATCAACCTGGAGAACCAGGATCCGGAAACGAACGCCATGGATTTCGTTCCGAACCACGCGCGCAAAGCCAAGCTCGATTACGCGATGTCGAATTCCTTCGGCTTCGGCGGGACGAACGGGGCGCTGCTGTTTCGAAGATGGTCCGAGCAGTAGCCTTCCAGCATTCGCAGAGGCTGGGAGCAGAATTTTTCTTTAATCGGCGACGTGACGACTGTTCTCGGAGAGAACTTGTCCCCATCCACTCAACCAGCCCGCCGCACTCAGGTCGCTCTTGGGGTTGTTGCGCTCCTCGTTGTTCTTCTGCTTCAGCTTGCTTTCTCCGCCAACCGAAATTCCATCACCTGGGATGAGGACGACCATATCTATGCGGGGTACATGTCATGGAAACACGGGGACTTCGGCTTAAATCCGGAACATCCTCCACTGGTTAAGTTTGTTGCGGCGCTTCCACTGCTGGACATGCCGCTCAAAATGCCTGCGTTGCGGGACCGCTTTTTCAAACACGAAGCGTTTCTCGGCGGCAAGGATTTCTTTTTCAAGAACGACGCCAATGCCATGCTGTTTCGTGCTCGCATGGCTGTCATGTTTTTCACACTCTTGCTTGCGCTGCTCGTATTCCTGGCTGCTCAGGAAATGTTCGGGACCGGCGCCGGATTCATCGCGCTTGGCTTGCTGGTGTTCGATCCGAATCTTCTCGCGCACGGCGCGGTCGTGGGAACCGATGTTGGCCTTTCCTGCTTTACGTTCGCCTCGGTCTACGCTTTCTACCGCTATGTGAAGGTGCCATCCCCCTGGCGTCTCATCGTTGTAGGAATCGCCACCGGTCTGGCTCTCGCCTGCAAACATACCGGCATTCTCGTCTTTCCCATGCTGTTTCTGCTGGCAATCTGGGAAGTGTGGCGCGGCGCGCGGACTATAGAACTGAGCGCGACGCGAATATTACCGGCAAATCCACCGACAATCCCAGCATCGAAGCGCGCTCGCCAAATCGCCCTAGCACTGCTCGCCATCACCGCGATTAGTCTCACGATCCTTTGGAGCGCTTACGGATTCCGCTATCAGGCCCGCGCCGATGGCCGGCAGATGAATCCTCCGCTCAGCGAGTTCCTTCAGGGTCTCTCCCGCCCGCGCGACGCCCATCTTCTCCAGACCGTGGCCCGCTTCCATCTGCTGCCCGAGTCTTACATCTACGGACTTGCGGACGTCCGAATCATGTCCGACTTTTACTCCAGCTTCCTTCTCGGCAAAGTCTATCCCCACGGAGTGTGGTTTTATTTTCCCGTTGCATTCACCATCAAATCGAGCCTGTCGTTTTTGATCCTTCTAGTGCTCGCCATCTGGGTGATTGCGGCACGCCGTTTCACTGCCTGGCGGGAGATCTATTTCCTCACCATTCCGCCGCTCTTCTACCTGATCATTGCCATGTCTTCCGGCATGAACATTGGCGTGCGCCACATCCTGCCGATGTATCTGTTCTTCTCCGTGCTCATCGGAGGCGCGGCCTCGAAACTGATTCGTAACAATCGCCGCTGGATCTTCCTGATCGTCGCCTTGTTGATCTTTCAGGCCATCTCAACCTCGCGCAGCTATCCTGCCTACCTCGCCTATGCCAACGAACTTTGGGGAGGGCCTCCGCGAGTCCACGAATTGCTTAGCGACTCCAACTCCGATTGGGGACAACAACTCAAAGACGTTAAGCACTATCTTGATCAACGAAACATTAAAGACTGCTGGTTCATCTATTTTGGGGAGGGGGTCATTGACGCAAGCTATTACGGCATTCCGTGTAAGCCACTACCGACTGCCGATTCTCTCTGGGTGGACGAGCCAGCGAACGCTCCACCGGCGATTGATGGCACTGTGTTGATTAGTGCAGGCGACCTTTCCGGCTTTGAATTCGGCCCTGCTCCCTTAAATCCTTACGAACAGTTCAAGTCTCTCCGCCCTGTGGCCGTCATCGATTACGGGGTATTCGTTTACGAAGGACATTTCGAGATTCCACTTGCCGCTTCGATTGGCCACTCGCAGAAAGCGCAATGGCTGCTCGATGCCAAGCGTCTACCGGAAGCTCTCTCCGAGGCGCAGCAAGCTGTTGCCCTCGCTCCTGACGCGGTAAGACCGAACGCCATCCTCGGAGACATCCTTACCGCCATGCAACGCCCCGATGAAGCCCGCGCCTCTTACCAGAAAGCCCTAACCCTGGCGCAAACCGTCCAACCCGCTTTTCAGGTCGGAGCGGTCGCCGATCTGAAAAAGAAACTCGGCCTGAACTAAGTTTCTTTGTGGGCCCACACTCAAGAGTCCCAAGACCCCGCGGAATTTATCGCCAGGCAATCGCCTATTCGCGCCCTGAGCGGCTGATCTAATAGGTTGTCTGACGGAGGAGACGACCGTGACAAGCAAAAACCCACGGCTAACGCAATGCCAAAAGCCCAGAGGATGGCTGGGCCGATTGATTTTGTGGAATATGAATTCGCGGCATTCCAAGGTCACGGACTGGGGCTTATCCCACATTTCGATAGAAAAGCACGGCATGGTTCTCGACGTAGGTTGCGGTGGAGGTAGAACGGTTAGTAAGCTAGCCGCCGCCACTCAGGGAAAAGTTTACGGCATCGACTTTTCAAAGGAGAGCGTCGCAGTTGCCAACAGGACAAATGAACAATGGATAAATTTGGCGCGTGTCGAGATTCGGGAAGGGTCGGTATCTCGGTTGCCGTTTTCGGAGGACACGTTCGATCTCGTCACGGCGGTGGAAACACACTTCTGGTGGCCCGACTTGCCGACTAATATGCGCGAGCTTTTAAGAGTACTGAAGCCGGGTGGCATGCTCATCATCATCGCGGAAATATATAAAGGGGCGAAGACCAGGACTGCAAAGCTGGCTGAGAAATATCTTCCACTGTCGGGCCTGAATCTCCTGAGTGCCGACGAACACCGCGAACTCTTCATGAATGCCGGCTACTCAGATGTTCAGATCTTCGAAGAGTCCGGTAAAGGTTGGATCTGCGGCATAGGCAAGAAACCCTCCATACCGTAAGATTCCGCCTCCGAAGAATCTAAAAAAATCTGCCAAAAATCCTCTTTAGCCAGCTTCCTACTCACCAGTCCACTGCGGGTAATGGCACTTTTGTACTCGGAAGCTTAGGCCTTAGGTGTCTTTCCATCTGATTCCACCCGCGCCACAATGAAACTTTCGTACTGGAAATCGGCCCTAACCCCATGGATAAAGCGTTCGGCACCGCCCTGGCACCTACTCCCGTTAAGAAAGGGACGGCCCGCGCCGCTCTCGTCGACCTGAAAGCGAGTTCAAGAGCTCTACTCACCGAGTGTTTTCGGCAGTTCGGCATTGAGAGCGTGATGGTTTCCTCCAGTGCGGTGGAGCGTCTGCGGCAGGAAAAATTCGAAGCCTGCGTGCTCAATCTTGCTCCGGGCGCAGACGCCGTGATGGAAGCCGCGCGCACTTCGCCCTCGAACAGCCGGATCGTGCTCTATGGTCTTGGGGGCAATGCGCAGGAGGCTATGCGCTATTCCAAGTACGGTATCAATGCCATGTTCCAGGAGCCTTTGGAGCGGCCCGCAGCGCTTAAATTGGTTCGGGCTACGCACAATTTGGTGCTGCACGAATTCCGGCGCTACGTGCGAATTCCGATCATGACCGAGGTCACGGTTGTCAGTCCGGACGGACACCGGCTCAGTGCGTCGAGCATCGATGTCAGCTCCGGCGGCATGTCGTTGAAGAGTTCGGAGGATATGCCTGCGGGAACGAACGTGGAAATATCTTTTTCGCTACTCACTTTGCCCCGGGTGACCATCCGCGGAGCCGTAACCTGGCGCAAGGCGAAGTCCTTCGGGCTGCGCTTTGACTCGGCAGACGAGCGCCGCCACAAAATCAAAGGATGGATTGACGCTTACCTGGAAAGCTAATCCAGGGAATCCTCGCACGACCGCACAAACCTCCTAACGGGGTCCAGCATCTCATGACGCGCCACTTTGCTGGCGGCTGAGTGATCCTGCCTCGCTTTTCACACGTTCGTCTAAGGAGAACACACCTCGTGACAATCAAAATGCATTCAGCGAAATCGGATCGTCCAAAACCGTCTTATGGTAATCGGGGAATCAGGAGGTCATGGATTCCCTACTCGATAGGGCTGGCTCTCGCCTTGGTTGCTCTTCTGGCGCCGCCTAGCCCGGCTCAAGCTCAGACTTACATCGAGAACACAATTTACAGCTTCCCCGGAGGCGACGGCGGAATCGAGCCCTTATTCTCCGGTGTGGTGCGCGACTCGGAGGGAAATTTCTACGGCACCACTTACGCGGGTGGTCCCTACAATTACGGAACCGTGTTCAAGGTGGACGCGGCGGGAAACGAAACCGTGCTCCACGGCTTCGGCCAGGCCAATGACGGGCGAACCCCATATTCCGGCCTGGTGCTCGATCCCACTGGACACTTATTCGGGACCACATACGGCGGCGGCCTCCGCGACAGAAAGTGCCGTAACGGCTGCGGAATTGTTTTCGAGATCTTCCCCAACGGCGACGAAAAAATATTGCATGGCTTCGGTGGCGTGAAGGGAGACGGATCTCTGCCCATCGGAAGCCTGATTCGCGACGCGGCCGGCAATTTCTACGGAACCACGCAGATGGGCGGCACTTACGGTTATGGAACAGTTTTTAAGATTGACGGTGCTGGCACGGAGACTGTGTTGTACAGCTTTGGCGACGGCCCCGACGGAGCATATCCCGCGGCAGGCGTGATCGAGGATTCGGCGGGCAATCTCTACGGCACAGCCTCCGGTGGCGGGTCTTACACTTTAGGAACGGTGTTCAAGCTGGATCCATCCGGACACGAGACCGTGCTTCACAACTTTGCCGGCGGGTCTGACGGGTCTGCTCCCATGGCTGGGTTAGTGCAGGACCCGAGGGGTAATCTTTACGGTACGACCTTCGAAGGCGGTTACGGTGAGGGCACGGTGTTCGAAGTAGATACGAATGGCCATGAGACTGTCCTGCAAGATTTCGGCGAGAATAACAGCGGTGCGTATCCGGAATCGACATTAGTGCGGGATTCGCAAGGAAATTTGTATGGCTCGACCATACAAGGCGGCCTGGTGGGACCAGGAGCTGTTTTCAAAGTCAGCAGTCAGGGCGCATTCTCCGTACTGTATAGCTTTGCCGGAGAACCTGATGGCGCAGGTCCGGAGGGACCGCTGATGATTGACTCCGCAGGCACTTTGTATGGCACTACAGCCAGCGGGGGGACAACAAATAATGGAACTGTCTTTCATCTCACTCCTTAAGCCACATGGCAGCTAAGGGCTCACGGCCGGACGCAACCTGCGTCCGGCTTTTTCTCGACCGCGTCATGATCGAGCTTCCCGTTACAATATCCCCGTGACCGCAGCCAGCACCCGCGAAGCGCCTGCCGCCGAAGCTGCGCCCAGTCGACAGCGCTTCAGCCTCGGCCAAAGAATCATTCTGCGCATCATTATCGCGGCCGGGTACGGGTTCATCCGGCTCATCGGCCCAACGCTGCGCATCTGCGTCTCGCGGGAGGAAGGCGCGCAGGAAACCGTTGGCCAGAGGCCGCTGGTGATTTCCTTCTGGCACGCCGGGATTATTCCGGCTACCTACATCTTTCGCAACGCCGGAATCCGCGTGATGAGCAGCAACAGTTACGACGGCGAATATATGGGGCGCATCATTCGCAAATTTGGCTTCGTTGCCGTCAAAGGATCGAGTAGCCGGAATGCTGTGCGGGCGCTGCTCGGGCTACGCCGTGCATTGCAGCAAGGCTGGGCGGTTGCCTTTAGTCTGGACGGTCCGCGTGGGCCGCGCTACAAAGTGAAGCCGGGACCAGTAACTCTGGCGCGATCTTCCGGCGTTCCGCTGACTATGTTTCACATTGCTGTCGAGAGCGCATGGGTTCTGAATACGTGGGACCGGCTGATCATACCGAAACCTTTTTCCCGCGTTCTGATCCGCTTCGGCAAGCTGATTCCGGTTCCCGCAGATGCCAGCAACGAAGATTTGGAGCGCTATCAACAGCAACTACAAGACTCGCTCGATCGCGTCTGTGATTTCGCTGAAGCCAATATTGAGAAAGCCGGTGCGCCCTGAATTACGCTACGGCCTTAACCGCAGGAGAAAACTCTATGCCACTCGCTTATTCCGCCAAGAAAATCAGCCCAATGCTGGCCGCTGCCGATATGGAGGAGACTCTCGGGTTCTACCGCGATGTGCTCGGCTTTACGACCGCGATGAAATCTCCGGAATATTGCATCATTGAGCGGGAGGGGCTGACTATTCACTTCATGAAGGCAGCATCGGAAGAAGTGACGCGTTGCGTTCGCGAACACACGGAAATCTATATTGAGGTTTCCGGCATCGATTCGCTGTGGGAGCATGTGAAGACATTCAAGAATCGCTATCGCATGCGGGATCTATTCGAGCGAGAATACGGCATGACGGAGTTCCACATTAGCGATCCCAGCAGTTGCCTGATCTTTGTGGGAGAAGTGACGACGGCGCGAAAAAAGCAAAGTTGATCTTCGGCGATTTGACTAACCGGCGACTGTGCCAGTAGATTTCTCACACCAGTATTTTCATGTTCTTTGAAATGTCCTTCGGTTTGCGCGTCTTTGCCTTGTGGCGAAGACAGGGAAGCGGGTGCAATTCCCGCGCTGCCGCGCAACTGTAAGCGAGGAAATCGCAGCCGGTCACTGGGAGAAATTCCGGGAAGGCCGCCTGTACGAATCCGGATGTTCTGAGTCTTATCAATCAGACGTCCTTACTCGCAAAGCCAGGAGACCGGCGTAAACCGTCCACCTTAACCCCTTTCGCGTGAAGAGGAGGATGGTTATGCGCGCACTTTGCGCTTGGTTTTTACTTTTTGTTTTCGCTGCGGCGGCGTCCGCTGCCGACCTCAAGATCAGAGTTGTCGATCCCCAATCTGCCAGCGTCGGAGGGGCGCAGGTTTCCCTGTTTTCAAAGGGAACCGATGTTGCCGTAAAAATTGTCTCCACTTCCGCCGAAGGAATCGCCGAGTTCGGTGAGTTGTCGTCGGGGACCTATCGAGTTCAAATCCTGGCGCCGGGCTTCGCCCCGCAGGTTTCAGATATCCTGGCTCACTCTGACGTCATAACGGTGCAGTTGCACGTCGCCACGGCATCGGAAACCGTCGTCGTGACTGCGACCAGAACGCCGGCGCTGGCCGAGGAAAGTGGTTCCAGCATTTCGACGCTGGAGAACGGTCAACTCGAAACCATGCAGCCCGCGGATGCGAATGATGCCGTACGCTTTCTACCGGGAGCGGTCGTCAACACTGCGGGCCAGCGTGGCGGGTTATCTTCGCTATTCGTGCGCGGCGGGGATTCCACCTATAACAAAGTGATTGTCGATGGCGTCACCATCAACGAGCCAGGCGGGACGTTCGACTTCGGCACGCTGCCGCTTACAGAGGCCAACCGCATGGAATTTCTGCGCGGCGCACAGAGCACGCTCTACGGGTCCGATGCGATGACAAGCGTAGTGCAGGTTTTCACCCGCACCGGGAGTACGCCCACTCCGGAATTTCGTTTCGGCGCCGATGGCGGAAATTTTTCTACTGCAAACGGCTTCGCTTCCGTGGCTGGAGCTCGAAGGCACGTCGATTACAACCTGTTTGGAGAGCAGTTCAACACCAACGGCTTCGGCATCAACAACGCGAATTCCGATTCGCTGGCTGGCGCCAATGTTGGAGTTTCATTGAGCGATGACGTTTCCTTGCGCGTCCACCTGCGCCACTCCAACAGCCATACGGGACTTTCCGGTGAATGGAGTTTCAATGGCGATCCGCTGCTGCCGCCCGATCCCGAGGAATGGTCCCAACTCAACAGTCTGCTCGGCAGCGTCGAACTCACCGTGGCCAAGCCTTCGGGATGGCAGCATCGCTTCACCGGCTTCGATTATCTCTATCGCTATACCGATCTGAATCTGACCGGCGATCCCGCCCGCGTGAGCCCGATCTACGGGCAGATTGATTTTCCCGACCACGAATATGACGACATCAATCGCGCCGGATTAGAATATCAGGGAGATTATTCGGAGCGCGCCTGGGCGCATACCACTTTCGGATATCGCATCGAAAACGAAAATGGATTTATCGGCGATTTAGATTTTCCTCCACAGACCCACGGCCAGCGGCTTAACCAGGACGCTTATGCACAGCAACAGATTACCTGGGGCAGGCTCTCGGCAGTTGTAGGCGGGCGTTTCGTCCATAGCAGCGTGTTCGGCAACACCGGCGTACCGCGCGCGGCGCTGACTTTGCTGGCGCGGCGAGGTGGAGAAATTCTTTCTGGGATGCGCCTGCGCTTTTCCTACGCTACGGGTTTCAAAGAGCCACGCCTGGAGGAGACCTTCGCCGGCCCACCCTATTCCGTCCCGAATACCGGCCTTAAGGCGGAGCGGGTCCGTGCCTTTGAAGCCGGGATTCAGCAGAATCTGTTTCGCGGGAAATACGTGTTTAACGCCACCTACTTCAACAACCTGTTTCATGACCAGATCAATTACGAGACGGTTAACTTTACAACTTTTGTCGGCGAATACTTCAATGTGGATCAGGCGTTCGCGCAAGGCGCAGAGGTTGAACTGCAAGCTAAACTGAGAAGCCGGCTGCTGCTCAGCACGGCATACACTTACACATCCACAGAAATTCTTAGCGATCCCGCTCCCATCGATTCACAATACAATCCCGGGCAGCCACTGTTGCGGCGTCCCAAGCACTCTGCCACGACGCTATTGTCTTATCTCGGCAGCCGATGGGGTGCGAACCTTAGCGGAAGTTTTGTCGGACGCCGGCCGGATGATGACTTCGATGGCTTTGGCATTAATCATGCGGCAGGCTACGTTCGCGCGGATCTCGGGGGATGGTATGCCGTCAACTCCCGCGTGACAGCGTATGCCAACGTCGAGAATGCGCTTGACCGGCGCTACAACGAAGTTGTCGGCTATCCTGCGCTGCCGATCAATTTCCGGGCTGGGTTTCGTTTCCGCATCGGAGGCGAATAGGCCATCGCAAACGAAAAGGGCACGATTTTAGCTCGTGCCCTCAGTGGCTGAAAAATCAGTCGCAGCAAGATCTCAGCTAACTTTCTCCGGCTCCCGTACCATTGACATGGGCAGCGAGGTGGCCATCTTGCCGCCGAAATATTTTGTACGCGCTAGCAGAAGTTTTTCAACATCGACCCCGGTAAGCGGCTGCTGGCGTCCGAGCAGGTGCGTTACCAGCGCGATCTGCGCGAAGTGTTCCACGGTTTCCATTTTCATGTAGGCGTGCTCGACCGTGTCCCCGTAGGTAACGACGCCGTGATTCGACATTAGAATGGCATCGTAGTGCGGGACGTAGGGTTCGAGCGTCTTGGCTAGCTCCGATGTTCCCGGGGTGCCGTAACGCGCGAGAGGGATGCATCCCAGGCCCATCACGACTTCGCAGACCAGAGGCTCGGTCAGTGGCATACCGGCGGCCGCGAACCCGGTCGCGGTGGGAGGATGCGCATGCACAATCGCCGTGATATCCGGACGAGTGCGGTAGATAAGCAAGTGCATTCCGATCTCGCTGGTCACGTTGCGCCGTCCGGCCATGCGCTTGCCATCGAGATCGACGATCACCATATCGCCCGAGCGCATAGCCCCTTTGCTGATGCAGGTGGGCGTCACCAGAATTCTTTGGTCATCGAGCCGGACCGACAAATTTCCGTCCATCGCCGCCACGAAGCCACGCTCGTGCAGCATGCGCCCGTAGCGAACAATCTCTTCCCTGTATTTTCGTTCCGCGGACATGGAAATACTCTCTTAGGGGAGTGACGAAAAGCGGCTAAAGCTCCAGCCCCCGCATAGTATCGCACCTGGCGCGCAACAGACAAACAAATTTACCGAAGATTAGCAGAATATCTTGGCCCTGACCCTGGGTCATGGGCGGAGTACATTGCTCCTATAATCTAAAAGCGTGTTGGTTTCTGACTTCGACTTCCATCTTCCCGAAGAGCTTATCGCTCAGGAACCCCCTGCTGCCCGTGACGTGGCCCGCATGTTGCGGGTGCAGCGGGCGACCGGCCAATGGTCTGACCTCGAGTTTCGCGGCTTCCCCGAATTGTTACGCCCCGGAGACCTGGCTGTGTTTAACAATAGCCGCGTTTTTCCTGCCCGGCTTTACGGCCATCGTGAAGGCGCTCACACTCGGAGTGAGGATCTTGACAATGCCGCGGCCCGCAACTTTCTCGACGGCCGCGTGGAGGTTTTGCTAACGCGACAGCTTTCCGCCGAGCCCAACGATTGGGAGTGCCTGGTTCGTCCAGGCCGAAAAATCGGAATCGGGGAACGGTTATTCTTCGGCGAGCAAGGTGATCTGCAAGCCAAAGTTCTTGCCAGAGCGGAATTCGGCGAACGCCACATCCGCTTTCAGCCGGTGGCTAATTTTTTTGGGACGCTTGATCGTATCGGACACGTTCCGCTCCCACCCTATATCGCGCGCGCCGATTCTTCGCGAGATCGGGAGCGCTATCAAACCGTCTATGCTGAACCGCGTGGGTCGGTCGCGGCGCCGACCGCGGGGCTGCATTTCACCACGGAGATCCTTGATCGCATGCGGCATCGTGGGGTCGAGACAGCCGAGATAACCCTTCACGTAGGCCTGGGGACGTTTCAGCCTATTCGCACAGAACGCGTCGAAGAGCACAAACTTCACTCTGAGCCTTATTCGATCTCCGAGGCCGCTGCCTCAGCCATCAACCGGGCCTTGCGAGATAAACGCCGAGTCATCGCCGTAGGCACGACTACGGTCCGCACGCTCGAATTCGCGATTCGCGCCGGCGCGGGAAAGATTGCACCCGGCGGTGCGGCGGCGGATATCTTCATCTATCCAGGTTTTGAGTTCAGGGTGATTCGGGCGATGCTGACGAACTTCCACTTGCCGCAATCTTCGTTACTGATGCTGGTGAGCGCTTTCGGCGGGAAAGAAAGCATCCTGCGGGCTTACGAACACGCGGTATCCGAGAAGTATCGTTTTTATTCCTACGGAGATTGTATGTTCATCGAATGATCATCTCGGCTGCGCTATACTTCTCCGGGAGCATTCATGACCACCGCCGTGAAGCAAGTTTCCATTCAGAATTTCGTCTCCGAGCTGCGAAAATTTCCTGAAGCCGCTTTCGACCAAACGGAGCAGGTCCGCAGGTTTCTGCAAGACACTCCGCTCGATCCGGAGTCGCTCGCGGCGTTTCTAACCTGGGACAAGCAGCACTACACTCGCAATCTGATCGACAAAACTACCCTCTACGAGTTGCTCGCCATCTGCTGGGAGGTCGGCCAGGCCAGTTCCGTTCATAACCATCGTGACCAGAATTGCTGGATGGCAGTCCCCATCGGACGTTTGCTGGTGGAGAATTTTCATGTGGTTGAGCAGGACATTGCTGCGGGTAAGTGCACAATTCGAGCTACGGAGATAGTCGAGATGAACGCCTCGCATCCCTGCGCCGTAAATCCGCTAGAGCCTGTGCATCGTGTTTTTAATCCGCGAGAATTCAATCAGCGCGCGGTGAGCGTGCACGTATACTCTCGTCCGTTTGACACCTGCGTTGTATATTCCGCCGAGCAAGGCACCTGCGGCGAAATTCAACTGCACTACACCACCGAATACGGCAAGCCGGGCAAGTGACTTTGGGTATTTGCGGGCTGTTCTCCCGATTGGGAGAATACCTCGCAGACTCGGAGTGTCCGCTTGAGGTATTTAGGATGAGATCAGTTTTTCCGTGGCTCGTTGCGCTTGGGCTGTCAATCGCAGTCTTCGTACACTATGGAAGTCATTTCTCAAAACTGAACCCGTTGGCGGCTGCTCAGCCGAAAGAACTGACAGATAAAGACGCCAACTCAGTTCCAGCGGCGGTTCCAACTTCTGGCAAACTGGCCACATTTGTGAGCCCGCTCCAACGGTTGATGGATGGCGGCGACACTGCTACGGACAAACCGACTGAGTCCCAGCCCCAACCGCTGCGCAAGCCGAACGCTGCCGATTTGATCGCGCCGTCGCCTGTTGGAACGGGTGGAGTAATCCTACGCAAAACATTCACTGTTTCGTCTGCGGTAAATTTCCCATTTATAATCCCCGCGCATGCGGCGACGCCACAGCTGCACGGACACTACCAATCGTTTGCCGGCCAGGAAGCAACTGATGATGGAGCCGATGTCGGTTTTCTTTTGATGAATGAAGCTCAATATACTGAGTTCATTCACCGCCGTCCCGTGGACTCGTTGTTTTCCGTGGACGCTTCTCACGATCAAGATATCAATTTCGGCCTTCCTTCCTCTCTCAGTCAGCCGGCCAGATTTTATCTCGTGTTCCGCAACGTTCCCGGAGAAAGCAAGAAGATTGTGAAGGCTGATTTTTCGGTCGAGTTCTAGCCAGCGGCTGGGTGGAGAAGAGTTCGCGGGCGTACAGGCTGCTAAACTATTTGCTTGCCATCGCGAAAAAAATCTTCCGGATCTGAATCCAGTAAGCCAGAGGCGCCCGCAGAATCTTCTGCTTCGCGTGCGGCGGGCAAATCTGGGAAAGAACGCATCTTTCTGATCGACACCATGTCGTTCATCTTCCGCGCCTATCACGCCATGGCGCGGCAGCGTTCCATGTCGACCAAGTCCGGACTTCCGACCGCTGCCGTTTATGTTTTCGTGAATATGTTGCGAAAGCTGCGAGACGATTCTTCTCCCCGCTATCTCGCGGCGGTCTTCGATGTGGCCGCCAAAACCTTCCGGGATACGCAAGCCGAGGCCATCACCACGGTCCGCAAGTTCGACATCAAGACGCAGACCTTCACCGAGATTGAATACAAAGGCTACAAGGCCAACCGTGCCGCCATGCCCGAAGATCTTGCGCAGCAGATCCCTTACATTCGCCGCGCGCTCGAAGCCTACCGCATTCCTATTCTTGAACTTGCCGGCTTCGAAGCCGACGACGTGATCGGCACGCTTGCCCGTAAGGCTGCGGCCGCGGACTATTGCGTCTATGTCGTTTCCAGCGACAAGGACATGATGCAACTGGTCAACGACGATGTTCAGATTCTGAATCCTCCGAAAGATAACCTGATTTGCGATGCCGCCAAGGTGGAGGAAATTCTGGGCGTGCCTCCCGAGCGGGTGATCGATATCATGGCGCTCCGCGGCGATTCCATCGATAATATTCCCGGTGCGCCCGGCATCGGCGAGAAGGGCTCTGTCGAAATTATTAAACGATTTGGCACGGTCGAGCAGGCTCTTGAGCGTGCCGCTGAAGTGGAAAAGAAAACCTACCGCGAGTCGCTACTGAACAATCGCGACATTATTCTTTTCAGCAAGAGCATGGCCACCATCGACACGAATGTGCCTGTGGACCTGAACGTTGAGGCGATGCGCGCGGGCGAACCAGATCTGGGTTTGCTGCGAACGTTGTTCACGGAGCTTGAATTCACTTCGTTGCTGAAGGAGTTGCTACCGGAAGTTCAGATTGCGGAAACGCACTATATCGAGGCGCAATCGAGCGCCGACGTGGATACTGTGGTCGACTCGCTCGCGGCAGGAGATGCACTCGCGATCGCGGTCGAGCAATCTGCCCCGCTTCCAGAAGTGGAGGAAGAGGAAGTCGCTGAAGAAATCCCGCAAACGGGAATGCTCGCGCTCAGCAACGATTCATCTCCGACACCATCGCCAGAGCCGGTCTCCCCTCGCCTGGCGATTTCCGCAGCCGCAGGTTCGGCGGCCGTCGTCAAACTGGATTCCAGCGGAGCGGGCGAGAAACTTCGCTCTATCTTAGCCGACGCGGCCATACGCAAAACGGTTCACGATTACAAAGCTGCCATTCACGCGCTCGATTCGCTGGGTATTAGCCTGCAGGGTGTGCAGCACGATCCCATGCTGTATTCCTACCTGCTCGATCCGACGTACTCGTCGCATCGCTTAGCGGATGTCGCGCTGCGCCGGTTCAATCTCAAGCTCGGCGGCGATCTTGCGGAAGCTGCCGATGTTACTGGCAGGCTGACTTCTACTTTTCGCGAGGAAGTCCAACAGGCAGGACTGACGAATCTTTACGAAGAAATTGATCTACCACTGGTTCCAGTTCTCGCCCGCATGGAGCAGGCCGGAGTAAAAATCGACACGGCCGCACTCGCGAAAATGTCGACGGAGCTCGAACGCGAGATCGCCATCAAAGCCAAGGAAATTTGGGAGATTGCCGGATGCGAGTTCAACATTGGCTCGCCCAAACAGCTGGGTGATGTTCTGTTCAACCGGATGAATCTACCCAAGCCGGTGAAGTATGGCAAGGGACGCACTATATCGACTGCTGTCGATGTGCTCGAAACTCTTGCCGAGGATCATCCTATCGCGCGGATGGTGCTCGATTACCGGCAACTTACCAAACTGAAATCTACTTACGTCGATACGTTGCCCGCGCTCATCAACGCAGCTACCGGGCGGTTGCACACCACGTTTGGGCAGACGGGTACCGCCACGGGAAGGCTGTCCTCGGCGAATCCCAATCTGCAAAACATTCCCATCCGCACCGAACTCGGACGCGGCATCCGCGCCGCCTTCATCGCCGAACCGGGCCACGTCCTGCTCACCGCCGATTATTCGCAGATCGAACTCCGGTTGCTCGCTCACTTCTCGCGCGACCCGCTCTTGGTCGAAGCCTACCGGCGCGGCGACGACATTCATACGCTCACCGCCTCGCAAGTCTTCGGCGTTCCGCCGCTAATGGTCACCCCCGACCATCGCCGCCAGGCAAAAGTCGTCAACTTTGGAATCGTCTATGGCCTTTCGCCTTTCGGCCTGTCGCAAAACCTCGGCATCGAGCCCGCCGAGGCCAAATTGTTCATCGCAAACTATTTCGAGAAATACAAAGGTGTCCGCACCTTCATCGACAGAACGCTGGAAGAAGCCCGCCGCGACCTGAGAGTAAGAACCCTCCACGGACGCATCCGTCCCATTCCCGACATCAACAGCAAGAACGCCAACCAGCGCGGCTTCGCAGAGCGCACGGCTGTTAATACGCCGTTGCAAGGGACTGCGGCCGATTTGATTAAAGTAGCCATGATCCGGATTGATGCGGCATTGCAGGAACGCGGGTTGAAATCGAGAATGACTCTGCAAGTTCACGACGAACTAGTCTTCGAGGTCCCGGAAACCGAAGTGGACACGATGCAATCGTTGGTCCGTGAACAGATGGAAAAAGTCCATGCGCTCGCAGTACCACTTCTGGTAGAAATGGGCGCAGGTCCGAACTGGAGGGATTTAGACTGAGGTATCTGGAGCCTGCCAGCATCGGAGGGTTCCAGCCGGATCGGGTGTTAGCGAAGCTGACACCGCCGCTTCGATAATGTGCGCCCTTTTCTCGATTGTCTCGTATGTTATATTAAAATATAACTTAGGGGAACCGTCGTGCAAACCACCAACCTCCGCAAAGTCGGCGGCTCGGTCATGTTGGCCGTCCCGCCCGCGCTGCTCGAAATCCTGCAATTGCACGCAGGCGCCAAGGTAGGCATCGCGATTCAAAGTGGCCGCCTGGTCGTGGAACCACACCAGTGTCCACGCTACACCTTGGACGAATTGCTGGCCCAATGCAATCCCACGGCGCAGCGCTCGAAAAAGAGTTCGAGACGACGCTCGAAAGAAGATAGGGAATGGCTCAGTAACAAGCCCGTCGGCCGCGAGCTAATCTGAGGGGACCCGCAATGAAGCGCGGCGAAATCTGGTTCGTCAATCTCGACCCTACGTCGGGCCACGAACAAAAGGGTCGCCGCCCGGTGCTGATCGTCTCACCGGAGCCCTTCAACCGAGTCACCAAAGTCCCGATAGTTCTGCCCATTACAAGCGGAGGCAACTTCGCGCGCATGGCGGGTTTCGCCGTGTCCTTAACGGGAGCCGGGACCAAAACGACGGGGATAATCCGCTGCGACCAGCCCCGCGCTCTCGATCTCGCCGCACGCGGTGGCAAAAAGCTGGAAAGCATTCCGGACGCGGTGATGGATGAGGTGCTGGCAAGGCTAGAACCGATATTCGAGTAACCGCGATTCGAATGAACAGCAGGTCTCATCGGCGCTAAACTCAACCCGATGCCTGATCCCGCCGCAACCCTCATCCTCGACTGGCTTCGGCAGATTGGCCTGACCGTTCGCCTCGCGCCCCTCAGTGCCGACACCTTCCTGCCCGGGGTCACATTGGCACCGGGCGGCCTCATCGTCGACCCCGAGCGCCTGCTCTATCCCGGGGATCTCCTTCACGAAGCCGGCCATCTTGCCACCATGCTGCCCGAGCGGCGCGCCTTCGCCGGACCGAATGCCGGCTCCGACATGGGCGACGAGATCGCCGCCCAGACTTGGTCCTATGCCGCCGCGGTCCAACTCGGGCTCCAGCCCGAGATAGTCTTCCACTCCACCGGCTACAAGGGCGCTGCTGCGTCCCTCATTCAGATTTACCGTGACGGCAATGCCGGCGTCCCACTGTTGCAGTGGATGGGCCTCACTCTTGACTCCACCCATGCCGCAGCAATCTCCGTTCCTCCCTATCCGCACATGATTCGCTGGCTCCGCATCCAACCCGATTGTTGCTGAGCCGAACAAACCAGACAGGGGCGATTATGGCTCACGGCCCAATCCGAATGATCATCCTCACACTCCCAGCGCCTTCTGAATCTCCCCCGCAATCCCCGCCGTCAGCGCCTTCATCTTCTCTTCCGACTCCGCCTCCACCATCACACGCGCCAGCGCTTCGGTTCCCGAGTAGCGCACGACGACGCGGCCGTTTCCATCGAGCGCGCGCTCGGCGGCTTCGATGGCGCGCTGTATCTCGGGCACCTGGGCGAAGGGAATTTTCTTGCGGACCAGCACGTTCTGTATTTTTTGCGGAAACACTTTCAGGTCGCCCACCAATTCCTCCAATGACCGGCCGCTGCGCACAATTACGTCCATCACACGCAAGGCGGTCAGCAGTCCATCGCCGGTGGTTGTGTCGCCATCGCGAAAAATAATGTGACCCGATTGCTCGCCGCCAAGTGTCGCGTCCGTCTTCAACATTTCTTCGAGAACATATTTATCGCCAACGTTCGCGCGCAACATGCGAATGCCCGATTTCTTTAGCGCGATCTCGACGCCCATGTTCGACATGGTGGTCGCAACAACTGTATCGCCGTTCAATTTGTCATGCGCTTTCAAGTCCCGCGCCACGAGCAGCAGTACGCCATCGCCATTCACCACGCGGCCCGCGCCATCGCAAAACAGAGCGCGGTCGGCGTCGCCGTCGAAGGTAACACCCAGGTCAAATCTCCCGCCCGATTCAGCGACGGTTTTTCCCAAGGTGTCCGGATGCAGAGCTCCGCATCCCTGATTAATATTTCTGCCATCCGGCGCAATGTGAGTGAAGGTCGCCTGAACGCGCAAACTGCGGAATAACTCGGGAGCCTCGGCAGTCGCCGCGCCGTTGGCGCAATCCACCAATACGCGCAGTGTGCTCAAGTCAGAGGAAACACTGCCTGCCAGCGACTCGGTATAAGACTTGCGCAGCGCCGCCTCTCCGGGCAAGGATGGTCCGGCAATCCGCAGTGCCGTATCTTCCGCTGCTCCCGGTTTTCCCAGCAATGCGAAGATTTCTTTTTCAATGGCAAGTTCGCGCGCGTCTGTCAGCTTGAACCCGTCACCGGAAAAAACTTTGATCCCGTTATCGGTCCACGGATTATGCGAAGCCGAGATGACGACTCCTGCCGCGAATCCGCGCAAGCGCGCCAGGTAAGCCACTCCCGGCGTGGTAATCACGCCCGCGCTGTGGACGACTACGCCCACCGCCGCCATGCCCGCAGCTACGCGGTCGGCAATCCAGGCGCTCGATTCGCGGGTATCCTGGCCTATTAGTGCTTGAGCCTTGCCATTCGCTTGCATCAAATCATGGCCGAGAGCGCGACCGATTAAATACGTGCTTTCCATGGTCAACGGAAATTCTCCGGCCACGCCACGGATTCCGTCCGTTCCAAATAATTGCCGCGTCTGATTGCTCATAGATTTGCGCACGCCCTGGAACGAGCCCCGAACCTGTCCAAGATTAGCGGACCGACTAGGATATCTGATAACTGTAAAGTGAGATTAATGCCCAGTACCGGCGGGTGTAATCTTTCCCATGATCACGGTCACGCGTACTGGGGCGGGCTGCACCACCTGTACCAGGGGATCGGCGACATAGACATTGGTGACAAAAGTGGCTTGCGTCCGCGTTCCCGAGGCATCGATGGAATCGGTTGTGGCCGCATCGAGCGTCTCCACGTGATGGCGAGGGCCCGTGATGGTGATTTTTTCCGGGTCCACCAGAACTTTGACAATCTGCATGCCTTCTAGAAAATTGCCGGTGACGCGCGGGTGAATTTCGACGTCGCGCGTGAGGCGGGTATCAAAACTGAGATGAACCTGCCCGGGGACGACTTGCACCACATGCAAATCGCGTTGATGGCGGATTTGTTGCGCGGTGAGATCGAAGGTGCGGTCGCCGGGCTTGGCGTCCGCCAGCTCAAGTTCAGCATGAATGTCGGTGGTACGTAGTTCGCGGATCAGCCGTTCCGGGCCGCGAACCCGGATTTGCGCTTCGGGAATGGTGACCGAGCTAATTTCGAGATGCGGCGGAACGTGCTGAAATTCGATGGGAACTCGGACGGCGACTTCGGCAGGCTCCTGATCGGGCGAGATCGCAAGCCACAGGCCGGTGGCGATCAGTAACGATAAAATTTTCAGCCAGAAATTATGTAGTACCCAGCGCTTGAAAAGGTCCTTCACAGCGGGCGCTCCATTTCCGAGTCGGAATCTCCATCGGCACTCATAGAGGCTTCGGCCCGCAAGGCGCCATCCGATTCATCGTTCTGCACAACCGTGGGTAACGCCACCGGCGCCATATAACGGCGCAGTTCGGCGCTCAAATGCTCGCGCAATTGTTCCACGGTGAGGTCGCGTTCAATTTTGCCGCCAACCGCCATGCTGATGGCGCCCGATTCTTCGGAAACAATGACCGCGATCGCATCTGTTTCCTCGGTAATGCCAATTCCGGCGCGATGCCGAGTACCCATTTGCGTGGATAGAACTGGGTTCATTGAAAGCGGCAAGAAACAGGCGGCGGCGGCGAGCCGATCTTTCTGAATGATCACGGCTCCATCATGCAGCGGAGCGCTGGGACGGAAAATTGTCGCCAGGAGATCATAGGAAAGCCGGGCGTCCATCGCGACGCCGCTTTCGATATAAGTCCGCAATCCGATCTCGCGCTCGATCACCATCAACGCGCCGGTCTGATGTTGCGAAAATAAATTTGCCGCGAGCACAATGTCATCGTAGGAATCGCCCTCGACGGTTGATCCGCGCAAGAAGCTCACCCGGCGGCCAACGTCCGACAACACATGCCGGATTTCCGATTGGAATACTACGATTAAGGCGAACACGATGTAGGGCAACAAGTGGCTCACCAGCCAGTTCAACGTGACCAGCTCGCCGATCCGGGCCAGGTAGAAGGCGACGGCCACGGCTGCCAGCCCTGCCAGCATTGGGGCAGCGCGGGTTCCACGGATCATCACCAGCACTTCGTAGATGATCAACGCCACCAGCAGAATGTCGAGCACCGTAAACGACACTCTCGACCATGGCACCATCAGTTGCGTCACTGCATTTTTTCCTGTCGGCGAAATTCGGAACCCGGAACCCTACATTCTAATGCAGCGCTGATGCTGGCAATTTCAAAATGGCTTCCTGCTTGAACCTTAACGTTTTTGTGGTTTATCGATTTTTCGGCCAGCACGATGGGCAGGGGCTTTATTGACGGTGGCAGTAATTTCCCCACGAGCCAGACGGGCCCTGATTTCTTCGCCTGCATTTACTTGCTCCGCATCCTTTACTAACTTCCCAGCGCCATCAAAAACGAGAGCATATCCTCGATCCAAGATCGCCAAGGGCGAAAGCATCTCCAGAGCCCGGCTCATGCGCTCAAGGCGGACTTTATTCTGTAGCAGTTGATTGCGCATGGCGGAAGCCATTGCCGCCGTCCCCGCCTCCAGTTGTCCGCGCGTTCCAGCAAGCACCAGCCGCAAATCGTAGTGACGAACCGCTGCCGATATAGCCTCCCAACGCCGGCGCATCCGTTCCAGCAGTTGCCGCTCGCCGCGTTCGAGGCGATAGGTCAGATCGTCGACTTTCTGCTGGCGCTGACGGATCAGATCCATCATGCGAGCGAATGCTCCGTCCTGCGCGAGTTGCATTAAAGCATGGCGAGCCTCCAGCAGACGCCGCTCCATCACGCGAACCAGTCGTTCCCGCAACGCTTCCGCCTGATTTTCCACCTCAACTCGTGATCGGATCACCAACTCCGCCGCTGCCGAAGGGGTAGGCGCGCGCAGGTCGGCTACGAAATCCACAATGGTGAAATCGGTCTCATGGCCCACTGCGGAGATGATTGGAATCTCCGACGACGCAACGGTCCGTGCCAAGGCTTCATCATTGAATGCAGCCAAGTCCTCCGCCGACCCGCCACCTCGCCCAACGATAATTACTTCCACGCTGCGGTTCTGGTTAAAATACCGTACGCCGCTTGCGACTTCAGCAGCCGCAGAATCGCCCTGCACCTGCGCGGGATAAATCACCACGTTCGCCGTGTGATGCCGCCTATGCAAAATGTTAAGGATGTCGCGCAGCGCCGCGGCCTGCGGCGAAGTCACAATTCCGATTCGCGATGGCAACGTGGGAATCGCCTTCTTCCGCTCCGCGGCAAACAATCCTTCGGCTTCGAGCTTGGCCTTCAGTTGCTCGAAGGCAACCTGCAATCCGCCCGCGCCCTTGGGTTCAATGTATTCGGCGGCGATTTGCAATTCGCCGCGATCTTCGTAAATCGTTACGCGCCCGCGCACCACAACCTGCATTCCGTCGGCGGGGCGAAACCGCAGCAGCCGCGCCTTGGAACTGAACATTACCACCCGGATCTGCGCATTGCCATCTTTCAACGTGAAATAGAGGTGCCCGGAATCCGGCGCGCGAAAATTCGAGATTTCGCCCTCCACCCATGCGTCGGCATATTCGCGTTCCACGTGAGTACGAACTGCGGCGACCAGGCCGCGTACTGTCCACACGCGCCGCTCCGGCGGCTGGAACCTGAATCCGAGCTGGTCTGTGAGCACCATGGGGGTATAGGGAGTTTAGAACAGATTGCGGGCCGACGAGGCCCTTCAGTGAATAGAAAAAGAGGGGCGCGGTAGTCTTCCACAAATACCTGGAAGACCTAGCCGTGACCACAGCAGCGGCGCGTCTGCGGATTACGCGTGTGCTCGCGTGCCCCAAAACATTTCTTATTGATTTTGTTTCGGACGTTTGCGGCAATTACTTGAACAGGAATCGCCTGTCAGGGGTGCTTAATTGAAGGCATTTTTGATGGGTCCTGTCGCTAGCGAGTGTAAGTAACCCGAAGGACTCAGCAGTCACAGCTTGGCGACGTTCAGGCTTGGGTTACTTCTCAGTGCTGCAGCGCTGATTGTGTGGATCGCGTGTCGAGTCCTCGACTCTTCGGTCTAGACCTCCTGGCAATCGTCGCCGTGTAACGGCACCTCGTCGGTCGCAGTTGACGCTAAAGTACTGCGCGGTACCGTCCCCTGAGTGACGTGAAACCTCTGAATGGTGCTTGTTCCACGTAAAGAACCCACCGTGACTAGGACGTTGTCGGTGAGCGTCAAGGGACCAGAGAAGGACCTCTCTCTGGTCCTTTATATATTTGGGCCCACTTCAATCGTTTCCCCTCATCATTTCAGCACAGCCGGGGGAGGCAACCGTCGAATCAATATCTTCAGACTCGTCCTTTACGACGTTCCAGATTCGGGTTATGCTTAGCACCGGAGGATCGATTGGCGCTCTTTTTCAGCGCGTTAAACCGATGGACAGAAGCGAATCTGATCCAGCTTAGGAGGAAGACGTGAAAAAACTCGCGTTGGTGCTTCTGTTCCTCGTCGGGCGCTCAGCGCTTGCCCAGTCGCCTCAATCTCCTTCGAGCGGCACGCTCGCCGACCTCGCCTTTCAGTGCTCCTACAGAGCTCCTGACCACGTGACTGATATCGTCCAGGCTTTGGATGATGCGCACAGCGACGGTTACGCGAGGGGATACTGTTTCGGCGTCTTAACCACAGCTATGGACCTCCTGAAGGACTCAGGAGAGATACAACTAACGACCGATTCCACCATCGAAAACGCGCGGAAAATCGTTAAGGACTACCTGCGCAACCATCCAGAAGATGCACAGAAGCAGGCGTCTCTTCCGCTGAAAGCGGCTCTCCGGCAAGCATGGGGCACTCGTCGACAATGACGCTCGTAATCTTACGGAAAACGGTCAGAAAAAAGTCGGCCCGCAGCTTGTGCGGGCATTAGGATGCTGCTTATCGGCCACAAAAGACAAAAGCCCCGAGGAGCACTCGGGGCTTTTACACTGAACATCGTCTGCCAGACACCTGGTGCTACTGGGCGACGCCTGCCAACTCCAATCGTACCAGCCAAGATGACCATGTCAGCGTCATTTGCCTTGTGCCCGCGAAAAGCAGGTTCCTCACTGGGCCTTCGGCCCAGTTCGGAATGACAGGTGCGCGCTGAAGACGATCCGTGCAAATCTGTGGTGAGATTCGGCGGACAGGAGGCGTCCGCCGCTCCAAGAGATGCGTTAGTCTCTGACTCCATCCATGAAGGCGCGAAGTTTGCGCGAGCGGGAGGGGTGGCGCAGTTTGCGCAGGGCTTTGGCTTCGATCTGGCGGATGCGTTCGCGGGTTACGGCGAAGGACTGGCCGACTTCTTCGAGAGTGTGCTCGCTGCCGTCTTCGAGGCCGAAGCGCATCTTGATTACTTTTTCTTCGCGCGGGGTCAGCGTGCGCAGGACCTGTCCGGTCTGGTCCTTGAGGTTGACGTTGATCACGGCCTCGGCGGGCGAGACTACGGCGCGGTCTTCGATAAAGTCGCCGAGATGCGAATCTTCCTCTTCGCCGATCGGAGTTTCGAGGGAGATGGGCTCCTGCGCGATCTTCAGAACTTTGCGGACTTTCGCGACGGGAATGTCCATGCGCTTAGCGATTTCTTCGCTGGTAGGCTCGCGGCCAAGTTCCTGCACGAGCTGGCGCGAGGTGCGAATCAGCTTGTTAATGGTTTCGATCATGTGCACCGGAATGCGGATGGTGCGGGCCTGATCGGCGATGGCGCGGGTAATGGCCTGACGAATCCACCAGGTGGCGTAGGTGGAAAACTTGTAGCCGCGGCGGTACTCGAATTTATCGACGGCTTTCATCAGGCCGATGTTGCCTTCCTGAATGAGGTCGAGGAACTGGAGGCCGCGATTGGTGTATTTTTTCGCGATCGAAACGACGAGGCGCAGGTTGGCTTCGATCAGTTCGCGCTTGGCCTGCTCGGCATCCATGTCTCCCTGGATGATTTCGCGCTGGGTGCGCTTGATCTCCTGGAACAAGAGGCCGGCTTCGACTTCGAGCTTTTCAATTTCGCTGCGAACGGCGCGGGCCTGGCGGCGATATTCTTTTTTTTGATCCTCGCTGCGCGTGGCGTCGGCTTTGCGCTCGAGATTGCCGGCCTGGCGGTCGAGAGAGCGCATGCTGTCGACGGTTTTGTTGACGCGGTCGATGAGGCGCTTGCGTTCGGCGTTGGTGAAGCCGAGCTTGCGCACTGCGATGGAGACCTTGACGATGGCGCGGGCGAAGCCGCGGCGGGCGCGGCGAAAATCCTTGGGACGTTTTTTTACGGATACTGACTGGTATTTTTCCTGCGCGGCGGCGACCTTTTTGTAAAGCTTCGCCATGTTGTCGATCTTGCCGGTAAATTCGTTGAGGCGGTTTTGCAGGATCTCGTCGGTGATTTCCTCCTCGTCGAAGGTGACGACTTCCTTGATGGAGCGCACACCTTTCTTGAGGTCTTCGCCCATGGCGAGCAGTTCGTGGATGACGATGGGAGAGCGCGAGAGAGCTTTGAGCACCCGGATTTGGCCGCGCTCTATCCTCTTAGCGATTTCGACTTCGCCTTCGCGGGTAAGCAAGGGAACGGTGCCCATCTCGCGCAGGTACATGCGGACGGGATCGTTGGTTTTTTCCAGAGCGCCGGGAGTGAGGTCGAGTTCGACGTCTTCGCCTTCTTCGCCTTCATCGAATTTCTTATCGAGCGCGGCGGAGGGCAGTTTGGGGCCTTCGAGCACATCAATGCCTTGCGTGCCGATGGTGGTAAGCAGGTCGTCGAGGTCATCCGGACTAACCACGTCCTGAGGGATGAGTTCGTTCACCTGATCGTAGGTGAGGTAGCCTTTTTCTTTACCGGCATCAACCAGCTTTTTTATGTCGTCGTACTTATCTTCAAGAGCCAAGAAGTGTGTTCCTCAAATTCATCAATTCGCTCACCGGGAGCGTATGGTAATGTCATCACAGGTGGGAATCTGGGTTGGCGCGGAGTTGTGCACCTAGCACAAACGATTCAGCTTAGCACATAAGTGCAGCCCGGTCTATCACTTGCCTCCGCCGAAACTCCTCAGCCCGCCGCTATCTGTAAGTCCGCTAAATACTTAGATGGTGCGAAGTGCGGTTTTGTTTCATGCACTTTTCTGGGTTCCAAGGGAGATTTTTAAGCCTTCTTCGGCCAAACTCGGGTCGCGCAGCGCACGGCTTACGCGTTCGACTTCCATTAACAACTCCCTCATGCGGTCTTTATCGTCGCCAATACCGGGCTTCTTCAGCTCGCGCTGGACCTGCTCCTGGCGGCGGCGCAGGTAAATGCGGCGCAGCGCGCGGACTGCGCCTTCGAGGCGCTCGGCGGTGAGTTCTTCGTCCTCCTCTTTCAATAAAATTGAGGCCAACATGCGGCGCTCGCTGTCGGAGCAGGGTACGTCCATTACATCGGCAATTTCGGCTCCGGCATTCAGAAGAGCTTCGATCAGGGATTCGGTCGCCAGACCACTATGAAGTGCTTCGTTTTGTAAGACGTAGCGCGCCTGGCGGGCGGGATCGAACTCTTCTTCAGCCCCGTCGCGGGCGGAAAGGTGCTCTCCAGACTGCATCTGACGGGCGGAAGCGAGAGCGCGGACGAGAATGCGCTCGGCGTCGGTGGGTTGCGCCATCGCGGGAGCTTTCACGGTGCTGGCGGAGCGCTCGGAAGCTACGTGGCGCAACTCCTGACGGAGCACGGCGGAATCGATGCCCAGCTTCTGGGCGATCTCCTGGCCGAGTTCGTCGCGAACGATGCGGCTGGGCACGCGTTGAATGTGCGGCAGCAGATAATTCACGGCTTTAACTTTGCCCTCGGGGCTGCGGACAGGAAAGTGAGACCGCGCGCGGTCGATGAGGTAGTCAAAATATTTTTGCGACGTGCGCAGGGCGTCGCCGTAGGCGTCTTTGCCTTTGCGGCGGATGTAGAGGTCGGGGTCGAAGCCTTGTTCTAAGGTGAGAACTTTGATTTGGAATTCTTCTTCGACCAGCAGGCCGAGAGTGCGTTCGGTCGCTTTGGCTCCGGCGGTATCGGGATCGAAGTTGACGACTGCGTTTTTGCTGAAGCGGCCGAGCAGCTTGGCCTGGATTTCGGTGAAGGCCGTTCCTGAGCTGGCGATTACATTATGAAATCCGGCAGCATAGACGGAGATGCAATCCATTTGGCCTTCGACGAGGATGGCGTAATCCAGTTTGCGGATAGCTTCTTTGGCGTGGTCAAGATTGAACAAGACGCGACTTTTGGAATAGATTCCGGTCTCCGGGGAATTCAAGTATTTGGGGCCGGATTTTTCGTCGGTGGCGAGGGTGCGTCCGGTGAAGGCGATGATTTTGCCAGCGTCGTTGGCGATGGGGAACATGACGCGGTTGCGGAATTTGGAGTACATCGCGGATGCGGGCTTGCGGCTTCCGGCTTCCGGCTCTTGACTTCCGTCGGCCGATGCAGGGGCAGAGTCAAAATCCTCGCCCTGTCCGTCCAAAGAACGGACGGACGAGGACGGGGCACCCGCATTTTCTTGCTGCTTCCATGAGAACAGGCCGCTTTCGCGCAGGACTTCTTCGCTGAATTCTACGGCCAGGCGGTCGCGCAGGAGGAAGCCGGAATCAGGGGCGTAGCCGATGCGAAAGGTTGCGATGGTTTGCTGATCGAGGCCGCGCTCTAGTAGATACTCGCGGGCGCGGGCGCCTTCGGGGCGCTTCAGGCATTCCTGAAAAAATGCGGCGGCGCGTTCTTGAGCGTCGAGCAATTGGGCGCGCAGCTTGGCGTCTTTGGCCTCGCCGGGACTGGAATACGTTGCTTTGGGAAGCGGAATGCCCAGCTTTTGCGCCACCAGGCGAACGGACTCCGGAAAGGTGATGTTCTCGACTTTTTGTACGAAGCTGAATACGTCTCCGGAGACGCCGCAGCCGAAGCAGTGGTAAAACTGGCGCGTGGCGTGAATGGAAAATGATGGCGTCTTCTCGCCGTGAAACGGACAGAGTCCGGAATAGTTCGACGCACCAGCTTTCTTCAGCTTGATGTAGTCGCCGATGATGCGGACGATATCCGCTTGCTGCTTCACCGTTTCTTTGAAGTCTTCTGGGGGCATGGATGGCGATCAAATACTGAGGGCTGCAACTCGCTGACGAAGTCTTTCAATTTGATCCGTTCGAACACCATGGACGAGCCGGATATCCCGACGTTCCTGCTGCGCTCTCCGCAAGTTTGCGCGAATCGCGCGACCGAGTACGGCAATCTGCGCGTTTATCGACCTCGCCTGTCCAACGAAGTCCAGTTCTTCAAAGGTTTTTGTGTCGCTCTTGTGCCGCCGGACACGGGGATTCATTTGTGTACTCCTCAATTGCGCACAGTTCTCAAGAACAGTCATCATACTCTGCCTTAATTTGGCAACCGAGGGAATGGCAGTAGTTGGATTCCTGTGGAGAAACTGTGGAATTCACTAACTATCGGTTGGCAAGAGAGGAAAAATGGCACCCTACGCTCTACACCCGCAACTCCACCACCGTTGCACCTCCGCCGCCTTCGTTCTGCGGAGGCTCGGCTACGGACTCGACGTGCGGATGGGCTTGCAGGGCTTGGCGCAAGGCTTTGCGCAAGATGCCCATGCCGCTGCCGTGGACTATGCGGACGCGCGGAAGGCCGGCGAGGAATGCGTGGTCGACAAATTTTTCCACGGCGCGCGTGGCGTCGTCCACGTTATAGCCGATGACGTTGATTTCCGAGGGGGCGTTCTGGCCTTCGTTTTCGCTGGACAGAGAGACGGAGATGCCGCGGGCGCGGGCGGCTTTCACGGGAGAATCGGATGCGCGCGCGTTGGTGGCGCTGGTGATCACGGCGGCGATATCGTCGCGGGCGATTTTCATTTTCATCGCGCCCATGGCTACTTCGAAGTGGGAGTCGTCTAATTTGCGGAGGACTGTGGCGGAGCGGCCGGTGGATTTCAACTTCACGGTATCGCCTTGGGAGACGTACTTTACGATTTGGGGCTCGGCGTTGGGATCGCCCTGATCGGCTCCGCTGGCGTGGGCGACAACGGTGGAATCGAATTGCTCGCGAAATTCGCGGCGCAGTTTAGCGACGCGGTGCTCGGCATCTTTCGAAATTTTCTGGGCCGCGGCGCGGTCCTGGATCGCGTTGACTTGTTCGCGCGCGTGGTATTCGAAGTCGCGCAGAACGCTTTCGAGTTTTTTCTCCATCTCGCGGATTTTGGCTTGCTGCTCTTTTTTGCCTTCGGTGGCGAGATAGATTTTTTCTTTTTCCAGCTCCTGCTCGCGGGATTGCAAACGCAGGCGTTCGGCTTCGGCCTCGCGCAGGCTGGCATGTAGCCGGTCGAGGAATTCGCCGACATCGCGGGCTTGTGTGCCCAGGCGGGAGCGCGCGGAAGCGATGATTGTGGGATTCAGTCCGAGACGCTGGGCGATGTTGATTCCCGCCGAAGCGCCGGGAACGCCGATTTTTAATTCGTAAGTCGGTTGCAGCGTGGCTTCGTTGAAGCCGACGGATGCGTTGATCACTCCGGGAGTATTTGCGCCGTAGACTTTCAGAGAAGTGTGGTGGGTGGAGATGACGGTCATGCAGCCGATTTGGCCAAAGTATCCGGCAATGGCGACGGCGAGAGCTGCGCCTTCCTCGGGATCGGTTGCGGAACCGAGTTCGTCGAGCAGGACGAGCGACTGCGGAGTTGCGGTGCGGGAGATGAAATCGATGTTAGTGACGTGCGCGGAAAAAGTGGAAAGATTTTGCTCGATCGACTGGTAGTCGCCGATATCGGCGAGAACGGCATCGAATACGGGCATTTCAGCGCGGTCGGCGGGAACGGGAATTCCGGACTGCGCCATCAGCGCGAGTAAGCCGACTGTTTTGAGAGTGACGGTTTTGCCGCCGGTGTTGGGACCGGTGATGACTAATTGGCGGCGGTCGGCTTCGAGTTCGACGGTGATGGGAACGATGGCTGCGGCTTTGAGTTTTAAGTTTCGTTCGAGGAGGGGATGGCGGGCGTTGTGCAAAAACAGGCGAGCTCCGCTCGCGGACCCTTCGACCCTGCTCAGGGCAAGCTCCCGAGGGCGTCCGTCCCTACATGGATCTTGCCGATCTGTACTTAGCTGGACGGCGACGCAGTTGTAGTCTTCGGCGAAGCGGGCTTTGGCGAATTGCAATTCCAACTCGGCGAGAACGTCGAGCGAGGCGAGGATGGGCTCGGCGTGTTCTCCGATTTGGCGCGTCATGGCAAGCAGGATGCGATGAATCTCGGCCAGCTCTTCGTCGAGCAGGCGGACCAGTTCATTATTTTGCTCGATGGTTTCCAGAGGTTCGACGAATACGGTCTGGCCGCTGGAGCTGGCTCCATGGACAACGCCCTGGACGCGGCGTTTCTGCTCGATCTTTACGGGGATGACGAAGCGCTCGCCGCGGATGGTGATTAATTCGTCCTGCGCTGTACTGCCTTCGGCGAGCTTGCGCAAATATCCGCGCAATGATTCCTGAATGCTGCGGCGCTGCTTTTCGGTGTCGCGGCGAATGCGGGAAAGCTCGGGCGAGGCGCGATCTTCGAGCGTGCCATCGGGCTGAATTTTGTTTTGGAAGAAACGCAGGAAGCCGGTGAAGTCAGGGATAACTTCCGAAAGCGCGCGGATGCGCCGCCAATCGGTGCGCATGTTGGCGGGAGGATGCAAGGCAATCTCGCGCCACTCGGCAGCACGGTCAACGACGAGCACAACATCGCGGATATCGGTAGTTTCGAGGACGGCTCCGCCGATGCGGGATTTTTCGATCAACTGCGTGATGTCGAGCAATCCGGAGAAATCGAAGTGTCCACCCGCGCGGCGGAACTCGCGGACTTCGCCAGTTAGTTCTTGCTGCTCACTGATCCAGGCGGAATCGAGCGAGGGAGCGAGGGATTCAGTTTTGGTGTGGCCCAGAGGCGAAGAAGCGTATGCGCCGAGCAGGTCACGAAGAGAGTCGAACTCCAGCACACGCGCGGAATTATGGATGAGCGGCTGAGACATTGCAATTTATGTTACAGGAAGGACGCGAGCGCGTGGACGGTCAGGCCTTCGCGCCAGCCGCCTGGGCTGCGGGTTCCATCGTGGTGGGCAGGCGAAGCAGGAATAGAGCGCCACCCTCCGTTTTATTCTGGCAGGTGATTTGCCCGCGATGTTCCTGCACCACGCCGTAGACTGCGCTGAGACCGAGACCGGTGCCTTTGCCGATCGCCTTGGTGGTATAGAAAGGATCAAAGACGCGAAGGGGCTCTTTGATGCCGGAGCCGCTATCGGAAAACTGGACAAGCACTTCTTCGTCCTGCACCTGGGCGCTTACGCGGAGGGTACCGCCACCGGCTTCCTCGAGAGCGTCGAGAGCGTTCTCGACAATCTGAACAAAGACCTGGAATAACTGATGACCGTCTCCCCAGACGCGAGGCAAGTCGGGCGGCACTGAGGTTTCGATGTGGATTTTCTGATCGCGGTGCTGGAGTTCGCGCATTTGCACGCTGCGCTGGAGTAGCGTGCTTAGATCCACCATCGTCTTTTCCCCGGACCGTTGCTGTGCGAAACTCAGCAGGCTCGATATCAAATCCCGCGTGCGTTGCGAGTGGTGCACAATTTTGCGGACCAACGCGTCCTGATCGCCGGTGAGGCGATGATTGGACCAGAGCTTCTCCGAATATTCCATGATGGCCGTGAGCGGATGGTCGATTTCATGAGCCGCACCGGCTACGAGTCGGCCTAAGGAGGCTAATTTTTCGCGCTGTACGAGATGGCTCTGCAAGCGTTGCTCATTTTCGAAACTGCGGCGCGAATCCTCCAAAAGCTGAATAAGAGCCTGATCCTGAAGATATTGCCGGATAAACACGAATGCGCCGAGCACCAGCATTGCGGTTAAAACGGTAAACAGGCGAAACGTCCGCGTGAGCGCGGGCGAAGCGTCCCAGCCGAAAGTCCATAATCCAAGCAGGGGCAGGGAGAGAATAGCGAGAACGGCCAAACGCAAGGCGATTTCGCTCCATTTATCGCTTCCGGGAGTAGCCGCGGATTGGACCTGCCATTGACGGGCGCTCAGCGCGGTTGCCGCCATCCAGGTGACTGCTCCGATCAACGGAATATCGTAGAGACTTCCCGTGGAGTAGACTCCGCTGGCGACCGCAAAATTGGCTACCTGTGAAGCCACGGCATAGAGGGCACTGGCCGCCATAAGGTTCAAGTAAATCCATTTCCAGGCACCGGTGGATCCGCGGGCAACGATCCCCAGCACCAGCACCAGCACGCCATTCTCCACGAGATAGAGAGCCCCAAAATTGCTATCGTATTGGTTCACGTTCAGCGATACATATTGCGAGGGGAAAACCACAAACGCATATAGGAATACCCACCAAACCAGCAGCAGCAGAAAGTCCAGGGCACCCGCACGGGATCTGCGTTCGCCCGCAGCACGATGGGGACGCAAGCCAACGGCTGCAATCATGGGAATGAGATGGAGAAACAGGAACATATCGGTGGACCCGGGGTCGGGCACGGCGGAGCATCGCCACACTTCGTAAAAGGCCCATCCTGCCTGATTGCAGGCCCAAAGAATATATCCGGATCCCATCAGCACCCAGAATCGCCGGCTCGGACCTTTTACCAACCACGCATTCCTCAACATTGCGGAGGCTATGGCGAGCGTTATCGCCAGATATCCAACGTCAATCATTGCGGTCAGCGCCGGTCCCCGCGGCATGGCGAGTGACGCGATGGCGAAAGCAAGCGTGACAGCGCCCGCGAGTACAAACCAGCGATATCGTTGGAACAGACTCATCCGCCTCCATTTTATGGATAAAAGCGGTAATTTCCAGATTGCTTTTGGGTTTGGGCTGGTTACTATCGTCACCAAACCAGGAGCAGCAGGCCCGAAGTTGACCTGCGTCACTTGCTGGTTTGCCGCTCCTGTTAAAATTGATGCGAGTTTGGGCGCAGGCTGATGCGCGGCGCCGTCCTGAACGGGAAGTTTGCCTGCTCAGAATTCCCTTGGTGTCTTATGGCATTTCCTATTACCCGGCTTCGGCGCCTTCGGCACACCGATCAGCTCCGCAACCTAGTTCGCGAGACCCGTCTCACGCCTGACGCTTTCGTATATCCGATGTTCGTTTGCCCCGGCGAGGGTGTACGCAAGGCAGTTCGCTCGATGCCGGGCGTCTTCAACCTGTCAGTAGATGAAGCGGTGAAAGAGGCTCAGGAGGTTCATTCTCTGGGCGTTCCGGCAGTGATTCTGTTTGGCCTTCCGGACAAAAAAGATGAAGTGGCGACCGGCGCCTGGGCCGATGACGGCATGGTGCAGCAGGCCGCCCGGGCCATGAAGCGTGAAGTGCCGGACTTAATTCTGATGGGCGATGTCTGCTTATGCGAATACATGTCGCATGGGCATTGCGGGATTGTAAAGCCGGGATCTACACCGCAATCTTTGGGCGCGGCCGCCAGGGATGCGTGGAGTGCGAGAGGCGTGGCGGTTAAACCGGTAAAGTCTGACGAGGAAAAGAAAAAGGTTATCGAAGAGTTGGCCTCTATGGTGGAAAGCGCAGTTTCCAGTTTTGAAATCGATAACGATGCGAGCCTGGAACTGCTGGCTCGCGCGGCGGTATCGCTAACTCGTGCCGGCATCGATATCATCGCGCCTTCCGACATGATGGATGGGCGTGTTGCCGCTATCCGACGCGCCCTGGACGAAGCCAGCTTCACCAATACGCCAATTCTTTCCTACGCGGCGAAATTCGCATCCGGCTTTTATGGGCCGTTCCGCGAAGCCGCCGACTCCGCTCCACAGTTCGGCGACCGGCGCTCTTATCAGATGGACGGAGCGAACGTGCGGGAAGCCATGCGCGAAATTGAGCTCGACGTTGAAGAAGGCGCGGACATGATCATGGTCAAGCCTGCCATGCCTTATCTCGACGTGATCGCCGCAGCGCGTGATCGCTTCGATCTGCCTTTGGCTGCATATCAGGTTTCCGGAGAATACGCGATGATCGAAGCTGCAGCCCGCAATGGCTGGATCGAGCGCGACCGGGTCATGATGGAATCGCTTCTCAGTATTCGGCGCGCGGGGGCCAGCATCATTCTCACCTATTACGCTAAAGAGGCTGCCCGGCTTTTGGCGTAAAAGTATCGATCTAAGCCTGTTTCTGGCTGGGTCCAGAAATTGGTCTAAGGATTTCCCCTACCTCCGACTACAGTCCTTCGCTGAAGCATTTTGACCTCAAATTCGGGATCAGACATCTAAGATCTAAAAATTGCGTCAACTAAAACAGCCTGTCCAGCAACAGCACTGCCAGCTTTGCCATCTATAGTCGGGCAGTCTATTGAGACAGGAATCCCACCCTCTTATGAACACCACTACGTCCAAGATATTTGCTGGCTGCATGGCTATCGCGATCGCATTCACTCTAGGGTGCTCCGGAGTAAACAATGCGGGAATCACAACGACACAAGTTAGCGTGTCGGTTACTCCGACGACGGCGAGCGTTGTCGCCGGATCTACGGCGACTCAGCAGTTCGCTGCCACCGTGCAAGGCAGCAGCAATACTGCGGTAACGTGGGCGGTGGTTGCCGGACCAAGCTCTACAGCGGGAACAATCAGCAGCGCGGGCTTATACACTCCGCCGTCGCAAGCAGGCACTAATACCGTTATCGCCACGAGCGTGGCCGATACCACCAAAAGTGCCAACGCTACGGTGACAGT
Source organism: uncultured Acidobacteriaceae bacterium (assembly GCA_963818235.1). Classification (GTDB taxonomy): domain Bacteria; phylum Acidobacteriota; class Terriglobia; order Terriglobales; family Acidobacteriaceae; genus Sulfotelmatobacter. The sequence continues at coordinate 704,657 of CAWFRI010000001.1, read as the reverse complement.
TACTGCCGCGCCGGTCGTAAGCGTATCGCTGAGTCCGACCTCAGCTATCGTAGCAGCAGGAGCCACATCGCAATTCACAGCCACGGTGCAGAATGCAACGAACACATCGGTGACCTGGTCGGTGGATACAATTACTGACGGCAATGCGACGGTGGGAACGATCAGCGCAACGGGCCTGTACACGGCGCCCACCACGCTGGGCGCTCATACCATTACAGCGGCGAGCGTGGCTAATTCAGCGATCACTGCGAGTGCGACGATCACGGTGACGGCGATTTCGCTTTCGCCGACGAGCGCGACCATGATTGGCGACACTACGCAGCAATTTACTGCCACCCTGCAAGGCGTGACCAATGCGGGGTTCACGTGGTCGGCTACGGGCGGGACGATTTCTTCCAGCGGACTATATACGTCTCCCTCAACAGTTGGAACGTACACGGTGACGGCCACGAGCACTCTGGATTCTGCGCTCACGGCGAGTGCGACGGTGAGTGTTTTTGTCTTTACTATCTCGCCGACGACGGCGACGATTGCTCCTTCATCGACCCAGCAATTTACCGCGACCATTCAAGGGTTGACGAACACTTCGGTGACATGGTCGGTGGACGGTATTGCGGACGGAAATGCGACTACCGGCACGATTACGTCGGGTGGCTTGTACTCCGCGCCAGCGGCGATTGGAGCGCACAAGGTGACTGCGACCAGCGTGGCCGCTCCAACGTTTAGCGTCACGGCGTCACTGACAGTTATCAACGTTGCGCAGGCAGCGGTGCTCACGTACCACAATGACGACGCGCGCGATGGGCAATATCTGGAAGAAGTGAATCTGACGCCTTCGAACGTGAATTCGACCCAGTTTGGCAAGCTGCTGAGTTATCCAGTGGATGGGCAGGTCTATGCGCAGCCGCTTTATATTTCGCAGTTGAGTATTGCCGGCGGGACTTACGATGTGGTGTTTGTGGAGACGCAGAATAATAGTGTCTATGCCTTCGACGCTGATGCAACTTCGCCGCAAACGGCGCAAACGTTCTGGCATGTTGGGCCCAGCACGCTGGGGCCGTCGGTCTACAAGGGCGACCTCTACGGCGTTAATCCCAACGTGGGCATCCTGTCGACTCCCGTGATCGATGCGAGTACGAATACGATGTATCTCATGGTGGAGACCTCGAACACTGGGCCGAACGGCACACCGTTTTTTCTCCATGCGATCAACATCACTACGGGTCTTGATCAAGCGGGCAGCCCCGTGGCGATTAACGCGTCGTATAACGGCGACAACCTTGAGACATCTTGCTATCAACGCATGGGTCTAGCGCTCAGTCCAGTTACAAACTGGATATATATTCCCTTTGGCAGCTGCGACTGGGGCTGGGTTGTGGCGTATGACAAGACCTCCCTCGCGCAGGAGGCAGTCTTTGAAAGTACGAATGGCGCCGGAGGCGGAGGGTTCTGGGCGAGCGGCGGTGCTTCTGCAATCGACGACACGAACGGGAATGTGTACTTGATGAGCGGCACTGACTATGACGATCAGTGGATACAAGCGCCGCCCAACTATTCCCAGGTCGGTTACAACGACTCGTTCTTGAATTTAAATCCAACCACTCTGGACGTGCAGAGCTCCTTTACGCCCAGCGACAATTATGCGCTTTCCGCCAGCGATATTGATTTGGGGAGCGGATCGAATGTTCTGGTGCCGGGTAATTCCACATATCCCTTGGTGACAATAGGCGGCGGCAAGGACGGCAATGTTTTCGTCCTCAACCCTCTTGACATGGGTGGGTTTACAAGTACGAACAATGTTATCCAGACTGTACAGATCTGCACGAATGGCAACGACAACATTTTTTCGACGCCTGTGTACTGGAACGGTACGATTTACTACCATTGCGATGGCTATGCAATCAGCGCTTACAGTTGGAACGCGAGTACGACACAGATGTCTACGATGCCGACGTCGAAAGGAACGACGGTCTTCAACACGCACGGTGCAACGCCGTCGCTCTCAGCGAATGGCAACACCAACGGCATCATCTGGGACATAGACAACTCGAACTACATCTTCAAGCTCGGGGTGCCTCAGGGACCATCGGTTTTACACGCGTACGATGCGACCAACGTAGCCACCGAGCTTTATAACAGCTCGCAGGCTGCAAACGGCCGCGATACGGCGGGACAAGCCTTGAAGTTCACGGTGCCGACCATCGCGAATGGGAAGGTGTTCGTGCCTACGTCTACTGAGTTGGATGTTTACGGATTGCTGCCGTAACAACGGAGAAGTATTAGTACCACGTAATGCGGCACTTTTTCGAAGGCAACAATAAAGGGAGCTTTCAGTTAATCTGAAAGCTCCCTTTCTCTTGCTTAAACAGTTGCAAGCTACCAACTAGCTGGCGCGCAGCATGGGTTTATCGGATTTGGAGAAATCCGCGCTGGCTTCGCCGGCAGAGGAGACATCCTGTGCGCCGGTGTGTTCGAGGATTTCTTTGGCGCGCTTGGTCCACTCGGAATTATCCGAATGCACAGAGAGCAGGATGCCGCCATCTTTGACGCGGCCTTCGTAGCGCTTGGCCTCATACTCCGGAATGCCCATGCCGATGAGAGCTCCGGTGATGCCGCCGACTACGCCACCGGCTCCGACGCCAGCTAGAGCCGCCATGATCGGTCCAGCAGCGATGAATGGCCCGAGACCAGGGATGGCAAGAGCCCCGATTCCGGCGAGCCAGCCGAGACCGCCGCCGATAATGGCTCCGGTAGTTGCTCCCGTAGCGGTGCCTTCCGGGGCCTTAGTTTCTTTTTTGTGGGCGAAGTCTTTTGTGCCCACGTTTTCGGGGAAAAGAACCGAGATGTCCGTGTTGCGGAATCCGGCGGCCTTTAATGCGTCAACGCCATTTTCAACGCTGGCGTACTCCGGATAAATCCCGAATACTGCTGTATTTTTTCCTGCCATATAAATCCTCCTGGTTTTAAAACTGATTACGATTTAGTTGCCGGTTAATGTTTCGGTTGGACATCGATTTCGTTGGTTACCTTGTCTGTGCCAGCCACCTGAGCAGCTTTATCTTCAACGGCTTTCTTTTCTTCTTCTGAACGCACCGGCCCTTTGAGGGTGACCATGCCGTTTTGGGTAATCACTTTCACATTGTGGCCGTAGGTGGAAAGCGACTTGTCGCTCATGATCGATTTGCGGATCTGCTGCGTGATGTCGCGATCCGATTGCGCCATCTTTTGTTGATCGGCCGTGGGTTCATTGGCACTGCGGTCGCGCTGATTCATGCGGGTGTTATCGGCCTGCGGAGTTGGCTGGTCGGCGGTTTGCTGGGCGCTGGCCAATAGTCCGCCACTGGTAAGAAGAGCGGCCAAAGTAACGGTGCGAATGCCATATTTTAAAATCTGTTTTCCTAATGCGAGTTTCATCAATTTTCCTCCGTGCAGTTGCCCCGGGCACACTCTCCCGGATCCGTCGCGAACGCGGTTAGGCAACCGGGGAGGGATCGATTGGGATCGGGTCCCCGGATGTCGACTAAATTTTGGTGTGGCCTAGCCTTCGGTGCCGGTCGGGGTGCGCGAAGAAAAACGCTCACGTACGCGGTCGCCGATGTCCTGGACCTTATCGCCAATCTGGCCGCGGATTTCTTCGCCGCTGGCAGGAGCAAATAGCAGCGCGGCACCAACGCCAACGCCTACTCCGGCGACGAAAGTCAGAACATTACGGACGGTGTGATCTTCACCCGAGTAGAGATCTACAGCTTGGTCGCGCAGATCAGAGACGCGGTCAGAGGCGCGGCCAATACCGTCGGAAACACGGTCCCGGACATCGCTGGTGAAGCTATTGGTCTGGTCGAGAAAATAAACTGCGGTCTTTAGGATAGAACGAATCAAGTTGTTCATTGGATTCCCTTTCATCGTGTTCGCGAAATTTGCGTGATGTACGTTAGTTGCAGGAAACGAGGCAAGGGTGTACCGGAGAAATTGCGCGAAGAAGCAGGGCTGGATGCGTAGATGCGGGTTTTCGGCGCTTTTTGTTCGCCTTATCGAGCGGGGGACGAATTTTGGCTAGAGAATTCTTACGATTATGCGCCGCTGGCTTGACTCCGAAACTTTACCTCGACCTGTTGGCGGTCTTCTTCGGAGACTTTGAAGAGGGGACGCGGTTTGAGGCTCATGTAGCTGGCCAGGAAAACCTCGGGGATCTGGCCGATGCGGGTGTTGTAGGTGTTGACGTCGTCGTTGAAAAATTCCCGGCGGTCGGCGATGCGGTCTTCAAGTTCGCTGATGCGGGATTGGAGCTTGAGGAAGTTATCGTTCGCCTTCAACTGAGGATAGCTTTCGGCCACGGCAAACAGGCCGCGAAGGGCGCCCGTCATCTGCAAATCGGCCTGCGCTTTTTGAGTAATGCTGGCGGCGTTCATGGAGGCTGCGCGGGCCTGGGTTACAGCCGTAAGGGTTTGCTGCTCGTGCTGCATGTATCCCTTGACCGTCTCAACGAGATTTGGGATCTCATCGTGACGCTGCTTGAGCAGCACGTCGATATTGGCCCAAGCGCGGTCGTTATCGTTGCGCAGCCGCACTAGACCGTTGTAAAGGATGATTCCATAGACGAACACTCCTACTATGAACAGCAGAAATGCAGCCCCTTCCATCATGTTGCCCCCAGTCGTTCTTTAGACTCGTTCGCGCAAGATGCCGATTTCCAGTGAACAACAGAGCGGAGCGATAACGCAAGTGACTGAAGATACGGGGCCTCCAGGTGGAGCACAAAAAATGAAAGGGCTGAGCCCGAGGCTCAGCCCTTGCAAAGAAACGTCGATTGTTTACGGCTTATGCGGAGTCAAATCGCAGGCATGCTTCATTTCATCCAGATTCAAACCTGCGGGGGAGAACTCGGCGATAGCGTAGCCGGTCCTGGTTCTGACTTCCACATTGAGTACCTCAGCGCCGATAGCGCCGCGAATTGTGCCTTTATCCATGGAAAGGAAACGGCCCGCTTCCCAGTTCCAGCCTTTATGGTCGTGGCTGCCATCAATGCGGACCATTACTTCCATCTTGGGTTGGCCCCAGAAGCCGGGGTAATCGGGGCGGCCGAGACGGGAGCCAAGATTGAAGTTAGCGCGCTCGTACTTGCCGTTACTGCAAACAATCTCGACCCGCGGCTTGTAATCCGGGTCTTGGCGAAGATAATTGTTAGCCAGCAACTCGAAGCGAACTTTTTTCGCAGCAGTCATTTTGTCTTCCGAGCGAAATTCCATCCACTTGCCGCCAGCGCTAACGCCATCCTGTTCGTCCTGATAAGGGCTCATGGCGCCTTGTTGAGCGAAGGCCGAAGCGGCCATCAGGATCAAGCTCGCGGCCATTGCGGTAGCCACAGCGCCAAAACGATTCCTTTTCTGTTTCTGTAAAGATTGCAATTCCTTCAAGGTTCTCCTCCACGCAAAAACGTCCTTACATATTGAACCCGGAAAATGGATAAGAGTTGCATGGGAGTGCGCCCAAACGATCCAAGGCGAAGAAATAACGAAGCTAGCGCAATATTGATTGGCGGGCGCCGGGTAGGCGCGGATTGGCAAGGTTTTTGAGCGAGCGGCCAGAATCGGCTTTACACAGGGGGTTTGCAGCCTTAGAATCATTGGGGCCGCCCTCCCCCAGCCAGCTAACTAACGCTGGAACTACGCCCAGGAGTCATCATCCATGTTACTGCCTTTTGTTTCCCTGCGCGGCAAACGGGCCGATAGTTTTTCCCAACGGAGTCTGGCCATGGCCGTCTTAGCTCTGAGCAGCAGTCTTCTTGCTGCTGGGCAGGTTTCGATCACAACCCATGATTACAACAGCAACCGCACAGCCTGGAATTCGCAGGAGACCGTGCTCACGCCCAACGCGGTGCACAGTTCATCGTTCGGCGTCCTGAAAACCGTTGCACTGGACGATCAAGTCGAAGCCCAGCCTCTGGTGGTCGCGGGGGTGAACATCACGGCGGGCAAGTTCAAGGGGACGACTCACAACGTGGTATATGTGGCGACCGATAATAATTCTATCTACGCAATCGATACAAGCAGTGGTGCGTTGCTTTTGAATGCGAATTTTGGACCGCCGGTAGTAAAGCCCTTAAATTGCCACATCTACAATCCGGACGTGGGCATCAACTCGACTCCGGTGATCGACCTTATCAGCAACACGCTTTATGCGGCCGTGTACACGCAGCAATCAAGTGGGCCGGCGTATTTTGTTCACGCTCTCGATCTGGGCAGCCTTACGGACAAAGTGACGCCCCAGGCAGTCACTGGGTCGCACACACTCACCAACGGAACCACATACAGTTTTAATGCGACTTATCAGCGCCAGCGTCCGGCGCTCTTGCTAGCGAATGGCAATGTTTACGCGGCTTTTGGCAGCTTCTGCGACAAGGCGCCAAATTTGTCGCGAGGCTGGGTCCTGGGATGGCAGACGGGCACGTTGACGCCTCTGCCGGGAAATCAGCTGTTAGACATGCAATCCACCGACATGGGGCAGTATTTTCTCTCCTCGATCTGGATGTCGGGAGCGGGCCCTGCGGCGGACGACTCCGGTAACGTGCTGTTCATAACGGCCAATTCCGATCCCTCCGGCAACACGTATGACGGTATAACTGACATTCAGGAAAGCGTGATCCAGGTGTCATCCGACCTAAGCACTGTGCTCGATTTGTTCACGCCCAGCGACGTGGCCTATCTGGATGAAAACGATCAGGACTTCGGCTCGGGAGGAGTGATGGTTCTTCCCGACCAGCCTGGGGCCATTCCGCATCTGGCCGTGGCTGCGGGCAAAGAGGGGTCGATGTTTTTGATGAACGAAGACGACCTGGGCGGATTCTCCACGCAAACAAATAATGTGCTCGGAACCTACGCGATTGGCCCCTGCTGGTGCGGGGAGTCCTATTTCGTCGATCCCACGGATAACGCTGCCCGAGTGGTGAGCAGCGGAGGGACCAACATCATCGTGTGGAAGCTGCTCACTTCGCCAACTCCTTCGCTGACCGAGGTGACCAGCTCTCCAAAACTGAATACTGTGGGGACTGGCTTTTTCACAAGCGTATCCTCGAACGGAACAGCCAATCCGATCATTTGGGCGCTATCCAGGCCAACCGGGAAACAGACGGCAGTCTACCTATACGCTTTCAGTCCTGACCTGGGGGGAACAACGATGAAGCAGCTTTTCATAGGAACGGCAGGCACCTGGGTGGCGAATGGGGCGAATACGAATCTGGTTCCGGTGGTGGCCAATGGAAAAGTATTCGTGGCTTCGTATAAGGAATTGGTAATCCTGGGAGTGAAGCCTAAGGGAGCGGACAAGAGGTAAGTAGGGGCGGTGCTTTCCGACCGAGAGCAGGGTTTCTCCTGTCTCGCTTCTCTCGCGCGCATCGGAATGACAAGGCTTACAGTGACCTAACGGGTATCGATTCTGAGATCGATATAAACTTGGGGACGGTCATCGAACTGGCTGACAGAACGGGTATCGCTCTTGTGGTTGTTGTATTGGGCGTAGACCTCGTAGTCAACATTCGAGAGGCCGGGAAAGCGGTAGGTACCGTCGGGACCGATGATGTAGGTTTTTACGGCGTGGGTGCGGGTGTTGGTAAGGTAGACGACGGCGCTGACGACCGGATTATCCTGAGAATCGAGCACTTTGCCGGAGAGCAGCCGTCCCTGCTGCTTGTCTTTTTTATCGAGGGCATTGCCGGTCACCGAGATCATGAGCAGGAGCACGCACGCGAACAGCGTGGCGTACCTGAAAGATAGCTTCGGAATCATGCTGGTCTGGTTCCTCTTCCTTCTTCAATTGCCCGACTCGACGCGGAGTTAGTGGGCTAGATGTAGTCCAATGTCCACGCGTTCATCATACTCCACGTGAACCGGCACTTCCTCGATGAGGTGCACGGGGCGGCCGTCTGGAGTTTTGGAGCCCTTGAGATCGGCGTCCACGATGTAGTCATTTTTGCCGGCGGCGACGCGCTGGGCAAATTCACCGTGATGGTCAGAATAAAGCTCCCATTGAGGCTTTTTGTCGGAAGCGAGGCGGATACGAACTTTCACGCCGTAAACGGGACGGTCATCCGGTCCCCAGACGGTACCGAAGATAAGGGCGTAGGGATCGGTTGGTTTAAGTTTCCTAGGCGAGGAGGCGGCGAGGGCATTGGGAGAGAGTTGCGAACCAAGGGTCAGGAGGACGAGCAACAGCAGACAAAAATAGTATCGCAGGAGCGAAGAGCGAAAAGACCCGAGACTACGCGTCGTCACCGTCTTCAGTCTCCACTTCCTCTTCTTCTTCCACGTAACCTTCTTCGACGGCCTTCAACTCCAGCGGACTGGTGGTGACGACTTCGAAATCAGTGCCACACTCCGGGCAGGAGACGATCTCGCCCTCGTCGACTTCCTCTTCTTCCACATCCAAATCGGTTTCGCATTCAGGACAAAGAACCATGACTCCTCACTCCCTTTCCGTACCATCCTTAGATACCACTGATAATATTTAGATTCTTCTACCGCCGCAGGTCAAGGGGGCGAGTGCTGTAGGGTGGAAGATTATAATTTGGCGTCAAGCCGCTGCCGGGCTTGACATCTCATCTGCCGGAGCTTACATGATTTCTCCTTTAATGAAAAGTTGGATTGGGGTTGTATTGCTAACGGTGAGCATCTCGAGGGCTGAGAGTGCTCAGGACCGGGCTAAATCGCCAGAACATGGATCGGCTGAGACCATGGCCGTCGATGGCCGGATTTCGACTGCATTGCAACAGGTGTCGGCTGAACGCATTCGGGCGAATATCGAAAAGTTGGTGAGCTTTGGCACGAGGTCAACGATCTCGGCGCAGGATTCGGCTACAACTGGTGCTGGGCGCGGAGTGGGCGCAGCGCGAGATTGGATCAAGTCGGAGTTCGAACGGTATTCGAAGAATTGCGGCGGCTGCCTGGAAGTCAAGACGGATTCTTTCACGGAGCCGGTTGCCGAGCGCATTCCGCAACCTACAGTGATCACGAACGTTTATGCGGTTCTGAAGGGAACGGATGCGGAGAATGCGAAGCGCATTGTGCTGGTGACAGGACACTACGATTCCCGCAACAGCGACGTTCTGGATACGAAGCGCGATGCGCCGGGAGCGAACGACGACGGCAGCGGGACAGCTGTCAGCCTGGAATGTGCGCGGGTTTTAAGCAAGCTGAAGTTTCCCGCAACTATTATATTTCTGACTGTGGCCGGTGAAGAGCAGGGATTAAATGGCAGCCAGCACTTTGCGAAAATGGCGAAGGAGCAAGGCTGGGATATCGAAGCGGCGCTGAACAATGACATTGTGGGCGGAGACAAGAGTGCGGAGCAGGATCACTCGGTGGTGCGGGTATTTTCCGAAGGCCTTCCGGCAGCGGCGACGGAGCAGGAAGTTAAACGCATTCGAGGGTTAGGCGGTGAGAGCGACTCTGGCTCGCGTGAATTGGCGCGCTATATCGACGAGGTGGGCCGCAGCTATAACGTTGGCGTGAAGCCGATGCCGGTATTTCGGCTGGACCGGTATTTGCGCGGCGGCGATCATTATTCATTTAACCAGCAGGGATTTGCCGCGGTGCGCTTCACGGAGTATCGCGAGGACTTTCATCACCAGCATCAGAATATTCGCACGGAGAACGGTATTGAATACGGCGATGTGGAGAAGTTTGTGGACTTCGATTATGTTGCGCACGTGGCGCGGGTGAATGCGGCGACGCTGGCTGCGTTGGCAGCGGCGCCTGCGCCTCCGGCGAATGTGCATTTGCTGGCCAAGGATCTGGAGAATGACTCGACGCTGACATGGGAAAGTTCTCCCAGGGGGTTGGCATCTGGCTATGAGATTCTCTGGCGTGCGACGACTAGTCCGGAATGGGAACATGTGGAAAAAGTTGGCGACGTGAAGCGCGCAACTTTGAAACTTTCCAAGGATAATGTCATCTTTGCGGTGAGGGCGGTGGATGCGGCGGGGCACCAAAGCTTGCCGGTTGTCCCCTTGCCGGAACGCTAGAATCGGCGCCAACGCAACCTGATACGATGATGCGTAGACTTGTTTCCCTGATAGCCCCTGAGGCCTAATCGTGGCGATGAATCGCGGACGTACGATTTCGTTGAGCCTGCCCCCGTTCACGCGCTGGGTGAAACGGCTGATTCTGATTTACGCCGGGATTTGCCTGTTGATGGCAGTCCTTAAGATCACCTCACCGTTCGCGCGCGAGTGGGTGATTGTCTACCTGGGCCTTATCCCGAAGCTGGTTGTGCGTGGAATGTTATGGCAGTCGATTACCTATTCCTTTCTGCACCTCGAATTGCTGCATCTCCTTTTCAATGCACTCGCCCTCTGGATGTTTGGTTCGCAGCTGGAAAGCGACTGGGGATCGAAGAAGTTTTTGGAGTTCTATTTCTTCTGTACGGTGGCTGCGGCGTTCACCACTGTGGCGGTGAGTTACACGCACATTCTGGGACTCTCTCCGTCGACGCCGACAATTGGGGCATCGGGCGGAATCTACGGCCTGCTGGTTGCGTTCGGCGTGATGTACGGCGAAAGCGAAATCATGATGTTCCCGCTGCCGTTCATGATCAAGGCCAAATATTTTATCTGGGGCATTGTGTTTCTGACCTTGGTGGGCGCGGTCCAGGAGACAGGCGGCGTCAACAACTTTGCCCACCTCGGCGGATTGTTGTTCGGTTACCTGTATCTCAAATTCCTCCCAAGAAAAGGGCTCATGTTGGCCTCTTCCGAGCGCTACTTTAGCCTGCGAAATGAATATTACCGGTGGAAGCGGCGGCGTACTGCGAAGAAGTTCGAAGTCTACATGAGCAAGCATAATCGCAAGATGGACTTCGACGAACATGGGAATTACATTCCGCCGGATGATGGTCCACGCAAGGGAAACGGCGGGTCGAAGTCGGGATGGGTGAATTGATGCCGTTGGCCGCGCGGATCTACACGGATTTCGGCGGATTTTAAACTGCGAAAAAGGTCCGGAATTCGGCCAGCACGTTCCTCGGTAATTCTTCCCGGCGGGCTTTTCCTTTGAAACCCAAATCGTGACCTGCGCCTTCCGCGGTCAGCAATTTCGTTTTTGCGGTAATCAGCTTTCGTGCTTGATCGAGCTCGTCGATCGTGCCGAAGGGATCTCGGGTACCGTGGACGAAGAGAGTGGGAGTGCGCAGGGTGAAAAAATGTTGGGTGCGCAGTTGCGTTGGCTTGCGTGGCGGGTGCAGCGGGTAAGACATCAACAGCAAGCCGGGGACTGGCGCTGAATCCGTTTCCGCATGTTCGGCACACAGCATGCTTGCTTGCCTGCCTCCGTAGGAATGGCCACCGAGGCAGACGGAGCTATCGGTCATATTTTTGAGGGCAGCGATTGCATTTTTGAGTCCAGCTCGATCACGTTTTCCATCGTAGGGAGACGGCGGCCCGTAAGGACGATCCTGACGAAATGGCAAATCGCAGCGCAGAACGAGAAAACCTGCTGCGGAAAAAGTGGAGGCAATCGCGACCAATAGAGGGGACTGACAATTCGATCCGGCGCCATGAGTGAGGACCAATCCCTGGCCGTTGGGGCTTTCGGGGCGGTGCAGGAAGCCGCGCACGAATGGGTCTACCATCACATCGGTGTAAATCTGCGGGGTCAACTCAACCGACATGGTTATGCGCCGATCTCTTCCAGCTTCTCATAAACTTTCAGAATTTTAATTTCGTTGCCCAGGCGGGCCCAGCAGCGCAGGAGGTCGGGGTCTTCTTGAGCGGTGCTGCGAGCCTGTTCTGAGTTCCAGCATCGCAGCAGTATGTAGTGAGAGTTACCGCTGCGATAGAGAGTGTCGTGGCCATATTGCTTTCTGGCGACGATGGCGTTGAGTTCGCGGATGGTTTCGAGCGCCGCCGTCTCCATGTTGGAGAGCGGCTCCCAAATCGCAATGGAAAGGTACGCCTGCGACATACCGGCGATTATAACTTCTGGCGGGCCTTGTGGCTTCTAGGTTCGGTGCGAGTGATGGCTGTGACTTCTTCGGCGGTGACGGTGTGCAGACGCATGAAGTTGGTGGAACCTGAGGACTGGCGCGTGCCGGCGACGACTCCGAGTACATCGCCGGGTTTGAGCACGCGGCGGTTTAATAATTCTTTTTCCGCGATACTCACCATCTGTTCGGCGGAGAGCGCCTGCGCGCACTTGATGGGATGCGCGCCCCAATAGAGGTTGGTACGCTGGGCGACGGTTGCGTTGTGAGTGAAGGCATAGATGGCGGCTTGCGGACGATATTTGGAAATCATGCGCGCGGTGTTGCCGGTCTCGGTGAAAACGGCGATTGCGCCCATAGGCAGGTCTTCGGCAGCATGTGCGATGGATTCGCAGATTGTTTCGGCGACGGAGAGGCCGTGACGGTCGCGGCGGCGGCGCTGGGTAAACTCGCTCATGTTGCTTTCCGCCTCGACCACAATGCGCGCCATCATGGCAACGGCTTCCCGAGGATAGCGGCCGCTGGCGGTTTCCGCGGAGAGCATGACGGAATCGCTGCCATCGAAGATGGCGTTGGCCACGTCGCTGGCCTCGGCACGTGTGGGCCGCGGGTTCTCGATCATAGACTCGAGCATTTGGGTGGCTGTAATTACGGGTTTGCGCCATTGCGCGGCACGTCCGATGACGTGCTTCTGAATGACAGGAACTTTCTCTGGAGCCATCTCTACGCCGAGGTCGCCGCGCGCGACCATGATTCCGTCGGAGGCTTCGAGAATTTCTTCGATGTTGTCGATGGCTTGCGGTTTCTCCAGCTTGGAGATCAGGGGAGTGTCGGAACCCAATCCGGCGACGATTTGCCGAACCATGTTTACGTCGGCGGCGGTGCGCACGAAAGACAGAGCGACCGCATCGACGCCATGCTTCAGGCCAAATTCCAGATCTTTACGATCTTTTTCAGTTAAGGCGGGAATGGATAAAGCGGTGCCGGGCAGGTTGATACCTTGATGCTCGCCGAGAGTTCCGCCATTTAGCACGTCGCAGACAATATCTTTGCCGCGGATGGTGCGCACGCGCAATTCGATCAATCCATCGCGCAGCAAGATGCGGGCGCCGACGCTGACTTCGTTTGCCAGATCCTGGAATGTAGTGGAGATGCGCGTAGCTGTGCCGGTAATCTGGCGGGGAGTGATCACGACGGTCGATCCGCTCTTGAGCAGAACTGGCTCGTGGCGAGCGAGGCGTCCGGTGCGGATTTTAGGGCCTTGCAAATCCTGGAGGATGCAAATAGTTCGATTTTCCTTTTCGGCGGCGAGGCGCAGGCGTTCGATGTTGCGGGCGTGATCCTCGTGCGTACCGTGGGAAAAGTTGAGGCGGGCAACGTCCATGCCGAGGCGCATCAGATCGCGCATGGCGGCTTCCAAGTGGCAGGCCGGGCCGATGGTGCAGATAATCTTGGCGCGGCGGCTCGCAGCGGGGAATCCATTCGAGACCGCGTTCAGCGATACGAGAGAACTTTCCTTCATGATTTCTGGATTGCCTGGTTTCATAAATTCGAGATCAGAAATTTGCTCGACGAGGAGAAGACTATTGTAACTGTTTTGGAGAACGATTTTGAGCCTGCGAGTGCGAATGCAGCGGTCGGACTAGATCCTGGAATGGCTGATCGCAGTCAATTCCTTCCCCAGCATGGCACGGGGGAACAGCATGGCGTTAAATTCCGCGCCTACAAGCACGACGAGGGAAACCATGTACATCCAGACCAGCAGCGCGATGGCAGCTCCCAGCGATCCGTAGATGAGGCTGTAGTCGGCGTAATGCTGCAAGTACCAGCCGAAGAGCAACGTTGACGAGAACCACATGGCGGTGGCGAGCGTGGCGCCGGGTATTACGCTATGCCACGGCTGGGTGCGTGGAACGGCATTGTGATAGATGAGCGCGATCACCGCAATGCTGGTAAGTGTGGCGATGAGCCAGCGAATGCAGGTCCACATGAGCAGGATGTAGGCGCTGAATTCATGAGCGGTATAGAAGAGGATGGTGGTTTCGATCTTGCTGCCGAAGGCGACGAGAAGGGTGGAAAAAGTCATGGGCACGAGAGCGAAAACGACCAGGAGGAATGAGACCAGACGTTCTTTCACCAAGCCCCAGATTTTCGGCAGCTCGTAGCAGCGGCGGAAACCTTCCATCCAGGAGACCATGACGCCGGAGGCGGTCCATAACGTTAGCAAAGACGCGGTGATCAGCAGGCTCACGGGGCGCTGTGACGCGCCGCGCAGAAAATTCATGGCAGTGTTGCTGCCCGTAGGCAGAATCCGCGATAGAGCGTACGAAACTTCCCGCAGGTAGGGCGCGCCTTTTCGCGAAGTGGCCAACACGGAACCGACAACCAGGAGCGCGGGAAAGAATGTGAGAATGGCGGAATACGCCGAGGCTTTGGCGGTGGAAAAAGCGTCGTGCTGAAAGGCACGCCAGAAGGCCAGCCGCAAGAGGCGCAGAAAGCGAAGCATGGCTGGCCCTAGCTTAGGGCGAGACGGGGCCAGACGCAATGAGGGAAGCGTGGCAGGTTCCTCGAATCGCAATCGGTCTGGGTTGGCGTGCATGCGTGTTTAAGGCTGATTATTAGTTGCAAAAACGGGTTCGGGGGCGAACTAATTCGCCCCCGATAACTTACCCTATTTTGGCCTACTCAGCCGCCAGTTCCTCGGTTTCGCCCTCGTGGCGCATCATTTCGAGAGCGCGCTCGGCCTCTTCGTAAGCTGCCGAGACTTCCGCCTGTACCTTAGCCGCGGCCTCTTCCATTTCCGGCGAGAGGCGCACATTGCGGTAGTACTCCATGCCGGTTCCGGCAGGGATCAGGCGGCCAACGATGACGTTTTCTTTCAGACCGCGCAGGTGATCGACTCTGCCGTTAATGGAAGCTTCGGTGAGAACGCGCGTGGTCTCCTGGAAGGACGCCGCCGAGATGAACGACTCGGTGGAGAGCGAGGCTTTCGTGATACCGAGAAGCAGCGGACGCCCGAGAGCCGGCTTGCCGCCTTCCTTGATCACGCGCTCGTTCTCTTCGCGGAACGCGAACTTATCCAGTTGCTGCTCCAGCAGGAACGTGGTGTCGCCCACGTCCTCGACCTTCACCCAGCGCATCATCTGGCGGACAATCACTTCGATGTGCTTGTCCGAGATGTTGACGCCCTGCAAGCGGTAGACTTCCTGGATTTCGTTCACCAGGTAAGACTGAAGTTCCTTTTCGCCGAGGACGGCCAGGATATCGTGCGGGTTAAGCGGACCATCCATTAGAGGTTCGCCAGCTTTGACGCGCTCGCCTTCCTGCACATTGATGTGAACGCCGCGCGGCACCTGATATTCCTTTTCGGTGCCGTTATCGGCCTGCACGTAGAGTTTGCGCTGACCCTTGGAGACTTCACCGAACTTGACCGTGCCATCGATTTCACTGATGACCGCGGTTTCATGCGGCTTGCGGGCTTCGAACAACTCGACTACGCGCGGCAGACCGCCGGTGATGTCCTTGGTCTTCGTTGTCTCGCGCGGAATCTTGGCCAGCACGTCTCCCGGGAAAACAGTGTCGCCATCTTGCACCATCAAGTGAGCGCGGGAAGGCATGAGGTAGCGCTTGCTGCCTTTGCCTTTGACCACGATCGCCGGCTGGCGCTTCTCGTCGGGCGAATCGGCCACGACGTGACGCGAGAGTCCCGTGACTTCGTCCACTTCTTCGTGGAGAGTGACGCCTTCCTGCAAGTCTTTGAACTGCGCTGCGCCGCCGATTTCGGTGAGGATAGCGAAGGTGTAAGGATCCCATTCGACCATCACTTTGCCGAGTTCGACGCGGTCGCCGTCATTGACTTTCAGTTTGGCGCCGTAGATCACGGAGTAACGCTCGCGCTCGCGGTTCTTGTCGTCGACCACGGCGATGGAACCCTGTCGATTCATGACGACGAGGTCGCCAGACTTCGACTTGACGGTTTGCAAGCCGATGAAGCGGACCGTGCCGTTGTTCTTGGCATCGAGGCGCGACTGCTCGGAAACTCGAGACGCGGTGCCGCCGATGTGGAAGGTACGCATGGTGAGCTGCGTGCCAGGCTCGCCGATCGACTGAGCAGCGATGACACCGGTCGCTTCGCCGAGTTCGACGAGACGTCCCGAGGCCAGATTGCGGCCGTAGCACATGACGCAAACGCCACGCTTCGATTCGCAGGTGAGCACCGAACGAATTTTCACGCGCTCGATTCCAGCCGCCTGGATTGAGACGGCGAGTTCTTCGGTGATTTCGTTATTGATGTCGACGATCACGTTGCCGTCGTAGTCTTTGATCTTCTCAAGCGAAACGCGGCCCACAATGCGGTCGCGCAACGGCTCGATAATTTCGCCGGCTTCGACGATACCCTGGACATAGATGCCGTCCACGGTACCGCAATCGTATTCGCTGATGATGACATCCTGCGCCACGTCGACGAGACGTCGAGTGAGGTAGCCGGAATCCGCAGTCTTGAGAGCGGTATCGGCCAATCCTTTACGAGCGCCGTGGGTCGAGACGAAGTATTCGAGCACCGTGAGACCTTCACGGAAGTTTGCCGTGATGGGGGACTCGATAATTTCGCCAGAAGGCTTGGCCATCAAACCGCGCATGCCGGAGAGCTGGCGAATCTGCTGTTTCGATCCGCGAGCGCCGGAATCGGCCATAACGTAAATTGGATTGATGAAACCTTCTTTATCCGCCCGCTGCATCTGGCCAAACATTTCGTCGGCAACTTTTTCCGTAATGCCGGACCAGATTTCGATGACCTTGTTATAGCGCTCGCCATTGGTGATGGCGCCATCGAGATATTGCTGCTGCACGGCGACGACCTGCCGCTCGGCATCCTTGACCAGCGTCTTTTTGCTGTCAGGAATGACCATGTCGTCGATGCCGATGGAAAGGCCGGCGCGGGTCGCATACTTGAAGCCGAAATCCTTCACTTCGTCGAGCATCTTGACCGTGGTCTCGAGGCCGAAGCGCAGGTAGCCGTAGTTCACCAGCGCGCCGATACCTTTCTTCTTGAGCAGGCCGTTGATGTAAGGCATGCCTTCGGGAAGGTGATCGTTCAGAATGGCGCGGCCAACCGTCGTGTTGACGAAGGTGCGCTCCACATGAATTGGTTCGGTGTGGATGATGTCCTGATCATCGTACGCGGTGGTCAGGTCGATGAGTTCGCCGGTGTAGCGCAGGCGAATCGGCGTGAGCGTTTCCACTTCACCCATTTCGAGCGCGAGCAGAACTTCTTCGATGTTGGCGAAGACGCGGCCTTCACCCTTCGCGCCGGGCTTGCCTTTGGTCAGGTAGTAGAGGCCGAGAACCATATCCTGCGTGGGCACGGTGATGGGCTGGCCGGACGCGGGCGAAAGAATGTTGTGCGAGGCCAGCATCAACACGCTGGCTTCGACTTGCGCTTCCGGAGACAGCGGAATGTGTACAGCCATCTGATCGCCGTCGAAATCGGCGTTGAAGGCGGTGCAGACCAGCGGGTGAATACGGATAGCTTTGCCTTCTACCAGTACGGGCTCGAAAGCCTGAATGCCAAGGCGATGCAGCGTAGGAGCGCGGTTTAGAAGAACCGGGTGATCCTTGATGACCTCTTCAAGAATGTCCCAAACGATGGGTTCCTGCTGCTCCACCATTTCTTTGGCTTGCTTGATGGTGGTGACGTTGCCGGTCTGTTCGAGCCGGTGATAGATGAAGGGCTTGAACAATTCGAGCGCCATCTTTTTGGGCAGCCCGCACTGGTGCAGCTTGAGTTCGGGACCGACCACGATGACGGAGCGTCCGGAGTAGTCGACGCGCTTGCCGAGCAGATTCTGGCGGAAGCGTCCTTGCTTGCCCTTGAGCGTGTCAGACAAAGATTTCAGAGGACGGTTGTTGGCGCCACGCAGCACGCGGCCACGGCGGCCGTTGTCGAATAGAGCGTCGACGGCTTCCTGCAACATGCGTTTTTCGTTGCGCACGATGACTTCCGGCGCGTGCAGGTCCATCAGCTTCTTCAACCGGTTGTTGCGGTTGATGACGCGGCGGTAAAGATCGTTCAAATCGGAGGTGGCAAAGCGGCCGCCATCAAGTGGAACCAGAGGACGCAGCTCAGGTGGAATGACCGGGATGACGTCGAGAATCATCCAGCTGGGCTTGTTGCCGCTGCGGCGGAAGGCTTCGACGACTTTCAGGCGCTTGGTATATTTGAGCCGCTTTTGCAGCGAGCTCTCGTTCTTCATCTTCTCGCGCAGTTCGACGGACAGGCCGTCGGTATCAATGCGCTTAAGAAGTTCCTTGATGGCTTCCGCACCCATCATGGCCTTGAAGCCGGCAGGGCGGTATTGCTGGTCGAGCTCGCGGAACTTGGCTTCGTCTTTGATGACTTCGCGCTCTTTTACGGGAGCATCCCCGGGCTCGACGACCACGTAGGCTTCGAAGTAAAGAACGGACTCGAGGTCGCGCAGGGAAATATCGAGCAGGTGGCCGATGCGGCTGGGCAGTCCCTTGAAGAACCAAACGTGCGAGCAGGGCGAGGCCAGCTCGATATGACCGAGACGTTCGCGGCGAACTTTCGAGAGCGTGACTTCCACGCCGCACTTGTCGCAGATGACTCCGCGATGCTTCATGCGCTTGTACTTGCCGCAGAGGCACTCCCAGTCGGTTACGGGGCCAAAGATGCGGGCGCAGAACAGGCCGTCGCGCTCCGGCTTGAAGGTGCGGTAGTTGATGGTCTCAGGCTTGGTGACTTCGCCATGCGACCAGCTCCGGATTTTTTCCGGAGACGCGAGGCTGATCTTGATGGCATCGAAATCGGCGATCGTGTTTTGCATTTCGAACGGGCTCGAACGAAACAAGGTGTTCCTCCGCTTCCTGCTCTCGGGCAGTGGCCGTGGTTAGTGATCAGTGGCCAGTTTTTTGTTTCGTGGTAGCCGAGAGCGAAAGCTCCACGAAACTGTTCTTGCAAAAATTGTTGGGTGGCGTTAGCGGCCGGCGTCAGTGCCTTACTGGCCACTGATCACCGGACACCGACCACTATGCCTAATCCGCCGCTGCGCTGGCCGCGGGACGCTTCTCGCCGGTCTTGATCAACTCCACATCAAGGCAGAGTGATTGCAGCTCGCGAATCAGCACGTTAAACGATTCAGGTACGCCGGGCTCCATGGCGGCTTCGCCCTTGACGATGGCTTCGTAAATCTTGGTACGGCCGTAAACGTCGTCGGATTTCGCCGTCAGCAACTCTTGAAGAATGAACGCCGCGCCGTACGCTTCCAGCGCCCAGACTTCCATTTCTCCGAAGCGCTGTCCGCCGAACTGCGCCTTGCCGCCCAACGGTTGCTGGGTGATGAGCGAGTACGGTCCGATGGAGCGCGCGTGAATCTTATCGTCGACCAAGTGCGAAAGTTTCAGCATGTAGATGTAGCCGACGCAGACCGGCTGTTCGAACTGATCTCCGGTCATGCCGTCGTGCAGGGTGGTCTTGCCCGACGTGGGCAATCCAGCGTGCTCGAGTAGCGCCTTGATCTCGCCTTCTTTCGCGCCATCGAATACGGGCGATCCCATGTAGACACCGCGTGCGAGCGTAGGAGCCAAAGCTTCGAGCTCTTCGTCACCCATCTCCCCGATGGTGTCTGCGAGTTTCGAATCCTTGAACAAGGCTTTCAACTCGCGGCGAATGGCTTCGGTGCGCGTGTTCTCCTTGAGCAAGTTCGAGATCTTCTCGCCCAAGGTATAACCAGCCCATCCCAGGTGAGTTTCGAGAATTTGACCCACGTTCATACGGGAAGGTACGCCGAGCGGATTTAGGACGATTTCAACCGGCGTTCCGTCTTCGAGGTACGGCATATCCTCTTCCGGCAGAATGCGGGCGATGACGCCTTTGTTGCCGTGACGGCCGGCCATCTTGTCTCCAACGCTCAGCTTGCGCTTCATCGCGATGTAGACCTTGACCAGCTTGATCACGCCCGGCGGCAATTCGTCGCCCTTGGTGAGTTTTTCTTTCTTCTCGTTGACGATCTTTTTCAGAACGTCGATCTGACGGGATGTCATTTCCTCGATCTCGTCGATCTGCTCATTCACCCGCGGATCCTTGTCGGCGTACTTGATGCGCTTCAGGTTACGGGTGGAGATGCGCTCGATCGCGTCGCGGTCGAGAACGTTGCCTTTGTTCAGCAAGCGCTTGTTGGTGCGCTCGTCGTGCAGGTCGGCCTGCACTTCCTTGCCGCCAAGAATGTTCTCCAGACGCTTGAGACGCTCGTCGGTAAGAATGCGGATTTCGTCGGAAAGATTTTTCTCCAGCTTGCCGATCTGCGTGCCTTCAATGAACTTGGCGCGTTCGTCTTTTTCCTGGCCCTTGCGGGAGAAGATTTTTACATCGACGATCACGCCTTCAATACCCGGCGGGCAGTAGAGCGAAGCGTCGCGCACATCTCCGGCTTTTTCGCCGAAGATGGCGCGGAGCAGTTTTTCTTCTGGCGTGAGCTGAGTTTCACCCTTGGGCGTAACCTTGCCCACCAGAATGTCGCCCTGCTTGATCGAGGCGCCGATGCGGATCACGCCGGCTTCGTCCAGATTGCGCAGCATCGACTCGCTGACGTTAGGAATGTCGCGCGTGACTTCTTCCGGCCCAAGCTTGGTGTCGCGGGCTTCGATCTCGTACTCCTCGATGTGGAGTGAAGTGTAGTAATCGTCCTTCACCATCTTTTCGGAGACGAGGATCGCGTCTTCAAAGTTGTAGCCGCGCCAAGGCATGAAGGCCACAAGTACATTGCGGCCAAGAGCCAGCTCGCCGTGATCGGTGCAAGGACCGTCGGCGATGACCTCGCCTTTCAGAACGCGTTGCCCCTTGGTGACGATGGGCTTCTGGTTGATGCATGTGTTCTGGTTGGAACGCTTGAATTTGGTGAGCTGATAGATGTCGCTGCCGACTTCACGCGAAAGCTGCGTGGGATGGTGCTCGCCTTCAACGCGGACGATGATGCGGTCGGAGTCGACGGAATCGATGATTCCGTTACGCCGGGCTAGAACGACGGCTCCGGAGTCGCGGGCGGTAACGCCTTCCATTCCGGTGCCGACTATGGGCGCTTGCGCGCGCAGCAGCGGCACGGACTGGCGTTGCATGTTCGCGCCCATCAGAGCGCGGTTGGCGTCGTCGTGCTCGAGGAACGGAACCAGCGAGGCGGCGACGGAAACGAGTTGCTTCGGGCTAACATCGACGTAATCGACTTCATCGCGGCTGACAAGAACAAAGTTGCCGGCCTTGCGGGCGTTGACCAGTTCGGCCACGATGCGCCCTTTATCGTCAAGCTCCACGTTGGCCTGCGCGATGGTGTGGCGATCTTCTTCCCACGCGGAAAGATAGAAGGAGAAAGGATCGATCTGCGCCGGCTTTTTGCGCTTCTCTTTTAAGTCGTTGTTGACCTTCTCGATCTCATGCTTCTCCATGTGATCGCCGACTTTGTAGTCGCTGTCGCCGGTGTTGACCACGGTGACGTAGTCGATGACGCGTCCACCCTTGATGCGGCGGTAGGGCGACTCGATGAAGCCGTAGTCGTTAATGCGGGCGTAGCAGCTCAACGACGAAATCAAACCGATGTTCGGACCTTCCGGCGTTTCAATCGGGCAGATGCGGCCATAGTGGGTAGGGTGAACGTCGCGGACTTCGAATCCGGCGCGCTCACGCGACAGACCGCCCGGCCCAAGCGCCGAGAGACGCCGCTTGTGCGTAATCTCAGAGAGCGGGTTGGTCTGATCCATGAACTGCGAGAGCTGAGACGATCCGAAGAATTCGCGGATCGCAGCCATCACCGGCTTGGCATTGACCAGGTCGTGCGGCATGGCCGTGGACATTTCTTGATACACGGACATCTTTTCTTTGATCGCGCGTTCCATGCGCACCAAGCCGATGCGGAACTGGTTCTCCATCAACTCGCCGACCGCGCGAACGCGGCGGTTGCCGAGGTGATCGATGTCGTCAACCGCGCCAATGCTCTTGCGCAACTTCAGCAGGTAGCCGATGGTGGCGTAGAAATCGTCGGGATCGAGGGTGCGCTTGTCGAGACTGGTCGCGTCCTGGTTCTCGAACAGCTTGATGTTGAACTTGAGACGGCCAACCTTCGAGAAGTCGTACTTACGCGGGTCGAAGAACATGCCGTGGAACAAGGCCGTGGCGGTATCCAAGGTCGGCGGATCGCCGGGACGCAGCTTACGGTAGATTTCGATCAGCGCTTCCTGCGGAGTCTTCACGGAATCGCGCTTCAAGGTCTGGCTGATGACCGTACCTACGTCGTCGCGCTCGGGGAAGAACAGGCTCATCTCCACCACGCCGGAGTCGAGAATCTTCGAGACTTTGTCGGCGGAAAGTTCGGTATTGGCTTCGAGCAATACTTCGCCGGTGGTCGTGTCGACTACATCGGCTGCGGCCCATGCGCCTTCGAGATCGGTGACATCGACTTCGATTTCGGAGATCTTCGCTTTCTGAATTTCCTTCAGGGTTGCCGCGTTCAGCTTGCGACCGGAGTGCGCGATCTCGTCGCCGGATTTGTTCTTGATCGAGTGCGCCAGCTTCATGCCCAGCAGGTTGGTGGCTTTCTCGCTGGCGGGATCGAGCGTCCAGTAAAGCTTCTTGTCTTTGATGGCGATGCGATCGACGGTGTAGAACGAGCGCAGAATGTCTTCGCCAGAGCGCAGACCAAGGGCACGGAGGAAGATCGTTCCCAGGAACTTGCGCTTGCGGTCGATGCGAACGTAGAGAACATTCTTCTGGTCGTACTCGAATTCCACCCACGATCCGCGGTAAGGAATGATCTTGCCGAGGAAGTAGGTGCGATTGTTGGCGGTCTCGAAGAACACGCCCGGCGAGCGGTGCAACTGGCTAACGATGACGCGCTCGGTGCCGTTAATAATGAAGGTGCCGTTCTGCGTCATGAGCGGCACGTCGCCGAAGAAAACTTCCTGCTCTTTAATGTCGCGGATGGAGCGGTTGCCAGTCTCGGCGTCTTTGTCGAAAATCGTAAGGCGCATCGTGACCTTGAGCGGAGCGGAGTATGTCATGCCCCGCTCTTCGCATTCGGCCACGTCGTATTTCAGTTGCAGACCAACCGGGTCGCCGCACTTGTTGCAGAAATCCGGCGTGTTGGAGTTGTAGGTGCCGCACTTCTGGCAGAGGACATCGCCGGGATGAAACGGATCAGTGATGACGGTGTTGCCGCAATTCTTACAAGTGGTACGCAGATGGTGCAATCCCTTTAGGTGACCACACTTGCACTCCCAGTTACCAATGGCGTAATCCACAAACTCAAGTTGTGATACGTTGCGGAAGTCGGTGATCGGAAAGACGGACTGGAACACGGCCTGCAATCCGCCGTCTTCGCGTTCGCTGGGCAGCTTATCCATCTGGAGGAAGCGGTCATAGGACCGCTTCTGCACCTCGATCAGATTCGGGATCTGGATGGTGGCTGGAATTTTTGAAAAATCAAAACGTTTACGGAAGGCATTATTCTTCATCGTCAAGAACTCCCAATGTCAGGCGCAGCCGTGCGCTGCGAAAAACCCGCGGAATGTGGGGCGCCGGATCGCGCCAAACTGCTAAGCTGTTTGGAACCTGTGCATACTGCGGTGAACCGTGGAAAACACGACGGGGCGCCCGCAGGGACAAGCCATCCCGCAGACGCCGTGCAAGGCGTTTCGCCAATGTGAATTTGTAATCTTTCGCGCCAGTTCCTTCGGCCGTTTCCGTCCCGCCTACCCGCGGAACAGTGCCCAAGCTTCCCTGCGGATCTCGCCCGCGATGAGTGAGGCCAAGGGAAGCGGTGTTAGTTTAGATGCTAACACCACTTCGAAGGCTTCACAACCAGTAACGTGAATATTTCCTGAAACTTGCACTGGATCTGTTGCGAAAACGGCGCCTGGTCTACCAAGCACCGATTCACTACCAGATCCTTCGCCGAAAACGCTCAGGATAGCGGCGCGCGGCGCAAGCCGCGCAAACGCCGCTACTTCACTTCGACGACAGCGCCAGCCTCGGTAAACTTCTTTTTGATGGTCTCAGCTTCGTCCTTGGAAACGCCTTCCTTGATATTCTTGGGCGCTCCATCGACCAGTTCCTTAGCTTCCTTCAATCCCAGGCTGGTCACTTCACGGACGGCCTTGATCACGTTGATCTTGTTGGCGCCGACTTCCTTGAGGACGACGGTGAACTCCGTCTTCTCCTCGGCTGGAGCCGCCGCTGCCGCACCGCCGCCGCCAGCCACCATGACCGGGGCTGCCGCCGCTGCCGAGACGCCGAGGCGCGCTTCGAGCTTCTTCACCAGCTCCGCCGCATCCAGCAGCGACAAAGCTACGATTGAATCTTCCAACTGTTGCAGGTCTGCCATGTTATTTCTCCACTCTTCGAGTTATGAATTTTTTGATCTCGTCATCTCTGGGCCGGGTTCCAGTGCGGCAGGCTCGATTTCCATGCGCCAAACAACGCCTGGATCGGAACCGCGCAACCCCTGACTTGCGGATAACTAAATCTCTTCGGACGGCTTGCACCGCCCCGAACTTTGTGGCGCGGGCGCCCTCGCCCGCGAATTGCCAATTTCATCTACGGCGCTTGCCGCTCCAAGTGCGCCACATCTCCCTAGCACCCCGATCAAACGAAACCGCAGGCAGCCAAACCAGAGCCGCGAGCTCAAACCAGTCGTGCCACCTGATCAACAACACCTCGCGGGCGAGAGCGCCCGCCCCACACTATCCACACCAGCTATACTCCCGCAGGTGCGTCCGCCTTGAACTTATTCTCCTTCACGCCCTGATCGACGACGACCGCAAGATTGCGACTGACGGCACCCATCACGGTGACCAGTCGTTGCGCCGGCGCGTTGATCAGGAACAGCAGCTTCGACATCAATTCATCTTTCGAGGGCAAGCTGGCCAGCGCCGCGATCTCCTTGATCGAAATCACACGGCCTTCAACCACGCCTATTTTGAAGGTGAACTCGGGCACGTCTTTGGCGTACTTGGTGAGCGCCTTAGCCATGGCTACGGGATCGCCAGTGGTGTAGGCGATCGAAGTCACTCCAGCCAGGTTTTTCAAACCCTCTTCGATCTTGGTACCCTTGGCGGCGCGCTCAACCAGAGTATTTTTCACGACCTGATATTTTGCGCCAGCCCCGCGCAGAGCCTTGCGCAGCTCATAGTCCTGGGCCACGGTCATTTTGGTGTAGGTGGCCACCACCGCGTTCGAAACGTTCTTCAGGTCCGCGCCCAACTTTTCAACCTGCTCTTTTTTTCTTGCCTTTGTAACTGCCATTGTCGAATCCTCTTAATGATCTTGTATTGGGACAGCCACATTCGGCCAGCCGGCGGGGCCAGCCCAGCAGCGTACTAAGCTTTCGCCGCAGTCTCAATCGGCGCCGTATCCAGCAGAATCCCAGGCCCCATAGTCGAACTCAGCGTGCAGCCCTTGATGTACTTGCCCTTGGCGACCGAAGGCTTAGCCTTGATCACGCTGGTGATCAAGACTGTGGCGTTCTCGATCAACTTGTCGGGCGTAAACGAAATCTTACCCACCGGAACATGCACCAGCGCCGTCTTGTCGGTGCGGAATTCAACCTTGCCGGCCTTCACTTCCTGCACCGCCTTAGCCACATCCACGGTAACGGTGCCCGTTTTCGGATTTGGCATCAAGCCCTTGGGACCAAGAATCTTGCCCAGGCGTCCAACGGATTTCATGACATCGGGAGTGGCGATCAGAGCGTCGAAATCAGTCCAGTTTTCTTTCGTGATCTTCTCGACCATTTCTTCGCCACCAAAGAAGTCAGCACCTGCGGCTTCGGCTTCGCGAATCTTGTCGCCGCTGGCGATAACCAGAACTTTCTTTGACTTGCCTAACCCATGCGGCAGAACGACCGTGCCGCGCACCATCTGGTCGGCGTGCTTGGGATCGACTCCTAGTCGCAACGTGATCTCGACGGTCTCGTCAAATTTCGCAAACTTTACTTTCTGCAAAAGAGGAACTGCATCCTGCAGGGTGTACGGGCGCTTTTCTACTGAAGAATGCGCCTTGGCGATATTCTTTCCTTCTTTTTTCATTTGCTTTCCCTTGTCTTCCACCGCGCACCATTGATCCAGTGAGCCGTGGTGATTTCGACTTAAAACTTTATCCAATCACTTCAATGCCCATCGACCGCGCGGTGCCGCGAACGCTTTTGATCGCGGTGTCAACCGAAGCGGCATTCAAGTCAGGCATCTTCTGTTTCGCAATCTCTTCCACCTGCTTCAGCGTGACTTTGCCGACTTTATCTTTATTCGGCGTCCCCGAACCCTTGGCGATGCCCGCCGCACGCTTCAACAGAATCGAAGCCGGCGGAGTTTTGGTGATGAAGGTGAAAGAGCGGTCGCTATAGACCGAGACCACGACCGGAATGATCAATCCTTCCATTTCCTTCTGGTTGGTGCGGGCGTTGAACTGTTTGCAGAACTCCATGATGTTGATCTGCGCCTGACCAAGCGCCGGACCCACCGGAGGAGCCGGAGTCGCCTTGCCCGCCGCGATCTGCAACTTTACGAAACCTGTAACTTTCTTTGCCATAATCTCTCTTCCGCCTCAACGCCCGGATCTGGGATTTTCGGCCCAAGACCGTGAAGCTTGTAAAACCCACAAACTCTCTAAGCCACTTTCTCCACCTGGTTAAACTCCAACTCCACCGGGGTCGAACGGCCGAAAATTGTGACCATTACTTTCAAAGTCTCGCGATCTTCATTCACTTCGTCCACGATGCCCTGGAACGTTGCGAATGGACCTTCGGATATGCGCACGGTTTCGTTCTTCTCAAACTTGACCTTGAGCTTCGGCTTCTCGCGGCTATCGGCCACTTTGTAGACAATATGCTGCACTTCCTCTTCCGACAGCGGCGTGGGCTGCTGGCCAGTGCCGACGAATCCCGTCACCCGCGGCGTGGACTTCACGACGTGCCAGACGTGATCGTCCATGTCCATTTCCACCAGTACGTAGCCGGGATAGAACATACGCTCGGACGTATACTTCTTGCCGCCGCGGACTTCGGTGACCGACTCGGTCGGAATCAGCACCTTGCCGATTTTTTCCTGGAGGCCGAAAGCCGCCACGCGCGACTCCAGCGACTCTTTTACCTTGCGCTCAAATCCGGAGTAGGAGTGGATGATGTACCACTTCATGTTCGGATTGCGAGGCGGCTCGCCGCTGGTGGCGGCTCCATCCGCGTTCGGTGGTACTTCTCCACCTGCTGCCGCTTCGTTTTTCTCTTCGTCCTGCATGATCAAGTTAAACTCCGGTTCGCACGTTGTGGCCTACTTCCCAAAATAGCTATACAAGAAGGAGACGCCCTTCTGAATCACGTTATCGATAATGAAAAAAAACACGCCGAAAAGGAACACCGTCACCACCACGACGGCGGTCGTGGCTTGCACGTCTTTCCAGGAGGGCGCGGTCACCTTGCGGGTTTCGGCGCGCACGTCGTTGTAGAAAGTCTTAATGCGCTCGGGCCAGGACTTAATCTGGTCGCCGAAGCTTCCCGTCGCCGTCGTCATTGAGTTTGCCATCTTCTTTTTTGTCTCCACTGCCATACGGCTCCTAACCTTCCCGGCTTCGTCCAAAATCTGGCAGGGGCGGAGGGATTCGAACCCCCAAGTTCGGTTTTGGAGACCGACAGTTTAACCGTTGAGCTTACGCCCCTATAAACCAGTGATCAGTTGCCAGTGTACAGTTGCCAGTTTTTCTGACCACTGATCACTAACCCCTGGCCACTTATTTAACTTCCTTATGCGGCGTATGCTTGCGGCAACGGCCACAGAACTTCTTGAATTCCAGCCGCTCCGTAGTAGTCTTCCGGTTCTTGGTGGTCGAATAGTTCCGCTCTTTGCAATCACCGCACTGTAACGTAACAATTTCTCGGGGCATTTCAAAACTCCCGCTTTCAGCTCTCGGCTGTCAGCTTTCAATTAAATCTCATCACAACACCGAACGGTCCGGCTTCTTCTCACATCTTTGAATGCCCTGATGATCGAACTCCAAGGCATCAACACTGCCAACATCAACAGGATTCCGCCGAGCCATTCCAACGCCAATTTTGCTTCTCGTCACATTTCCGTGGTAGCTCATGCAAAGCGGGCGAGGGCGCCCGCTCTACCAATTCCCTACTGCACAATCTCTGCAATGGTTCCTGCACCAACCGTGTGGCCGCCTTCGCGAATGGCGAAGCGCAAACCTTTTTCCATCGCCACCGGCGTGATCAGCTCAATCGTCAAGCTGA
The DNA here is from genome assembly GCA_963818235.1 of uncultured Acidobacteriaceae bacterium. Taxonomy (GTDB): domain Bacteria; phylum Acidobacteriota; class Terriglobia; order Terriglobales; family Acidobacteriaceae; genus Sulfotelmatobacter. Next base: position 676,401 of record CAWFRI010000001.1, on the reverse strand, counting down.
CGTTGTCGCCCGGCATCACCATCTCCGTGCCCGCCGGCAACTCCGCTACTCCCGTTACGTCCGTTGTGCGCAAATAAAACTGCGGACGGTATCCCTTGAAGAATGGCGTATGCCGCCCACCTTCTTCTTTGGTCAGGATGTAAACTTCCGCCTTGAACTTGGTGTGCGGGGTGATCGATCCACCCTTGGCCAGCACCATGCCGCGCTCCACATCTTCTTTCGCAATGCCGCGCAACAAGAGTCCGGCGTTGTCGCCCGCCATACCTTCGTCCAATTGCTTCTTGAACATTTCCACGCCGGTCACCACCGTCTTGCGCGTGTCGCGGAAGCCGACGATTTCCACTTCTTCGCCCACCTTCACTTTGCCGCGCTCGATACGTCCCGTGACCACAGTGCCGCGGCCTTGAATCGAGAAGATATCTTCAATCGGCATCAGGAACGGCTTGTCCAGTTCGCGCGCCGGCTGCGGCACGGCCTTATCCACCGCCGCCATCAACTCGTCGATCTGCGCTTCCGCTTTGGGGTCCCCGTTCAACGCGTTCAGCGCCGATACCCGCACCACCGGCACATCGTCGCCGGGAAACTTGTAGGCCTTCAGCAACTCGCGCACTTCGAGTTCAACCAGTTCGAGCAACTCGGGGTCGTCGACCGCATCCACTTTGTTCAACGCCACCACCAGATACGGCACGCCGACCTGGCGGGCGAGCAGCACGTGCTCGCGCGTCTGCGGCATGGGGCCGTCGGTGGCGGCGACGACTAAGATTCCGCCATCCATCTGCGCCGCGCCCGTAATCATGTTCTTGATGTAGTCGGCGTGGCCCGGGCAATCCACGTGCGCATAGTGCCGGTTCGCCGTCTCATACTCGACGTGCGCCGTGGCGATGGTAATGCCGCGCGCCTTCTCTTCCGGAGCGTTGTCGATCGAATCGAACGACCGGAACGTGTTCTTCGGATTGTGCTTCGACAAAACCTTGGTGATAGCCGCCGTCAGCGTGGTCTTGCCATGGTCGATGTGACCAATCGTCCCTACGTTGCAGTGCGGCTTATTGCGATCAAATTTCTCTTTCGCCATAACAGCTCTTAGCTCCTAGCTCTTAGCTTCTAGCTCAAACCCTTTGTCATTCCGGAGCGCTTACTCTGCGCGATCAGTAATACTGATACAGCTTTTTAAACTTGTGACGCAGTGCGCTGTCGATGCTTTCCAACTTCGACAGGTAAAACTCCCGCATCTGCGCCTGATCCGACACCGTCAGCGCTTGATACAGCTGCTGCGCCATCAAATCCGCCTGCGGCCCGACTGCATCTTCGAGGGCGCGAGCGGCCAGCACTCCATCGAAATCCCGGATGCGAACATTCTTGCGATCCAACTGCTTCAGGAAACGCTCGGTCTTCTCGGGCAGAAACGCTTGCTCGACCGCGGATTGCAGTTTGGCAAACTCCGCTTCCTTCTGGACCTTGATCGTTGCCTGCTCGAACGCCATCTTCATCGCCTCTGAACCATGGAGCGGGAGACGGGAATCGAACCCGCGACCAACAGCTTGGAAGGCTGTGACTCTACCACTGAGTTACTCCCGCCCGCCTCAGCGGCTAAAGCCGCTTTTCTTCTAACCGTCCCGGCGGCACGCTTAAGCCGTGCCCTTTCACAAATCTGACTCAAATCTGGAGCCGATGACCAGGATTGAACTGGTGACCTCTCCCTTACCAAGGGAGTGCTCTACCAACTGAGCTACATCGGCTCTAAAAAAACTCACCGCGATTCGCTCTCGCCATCCGAATGCAGAACATCTTTACGGCGCATCCAGCTCTTGAACGCGAACAATCCAAGAATCAGCAAAGTTGCGGCGCGGATCCGGAAATCAGTCAGCGTGGCAAATGCCAGAGCGCCTACAACCGCGTACGCGATCAATGCCATTGCCAAGCGACTCATCTCCACTCCAGCTACCGCTCACCATAGATCCCTCGCAAAAGAACGCTCGGGATTTCGCCAGCGGACTCCCGCTTCGCTCACGCCCGCTAAACGGCTCAATCTGGTGCACAGGGAAGGATTCGAACCTTCGTACCTCGCTAGGAGGGACAGATTTACAGTCTGTTGGCTTTAACCACTCACCCACCTGTGCAAAGCTACCGGGGCGAAGCAATCGCCGCGCACCATCCGCCGAGCGATCAAGCCACGCACACAAACTTTTGCCGTCGCTTACCGGACTTCGCAAAACAGATTTCGCAAATCAGGGAAACCAAAAATCGCGCTATTGGACTACCGCGCGAAGGTCACTACAAGCCGGATAAAGTTCCGAATGGAGTGCGTTGGAAAAACCTGTTGCGCCGCCGCTTACGAGCCTGCCGCCTGCCGGAATCCGATCCCTAAAAATTCTCTTCCGGACTTTATTGCATACTGGAGCTGGCGAAGGGATTTGAACCCCCGACCCCCTGATTACAAATCAGGTGCTCTACCGACTGAGCTACGCCAGCATTCGGGGAAAACCGCGCCCTACAGGCACAAGTATACCCCTGATCCCTGCCAGATGTCCGGGACAATTAGTTAAGTTATCACAAGGGGCGAATTTCGCGCAACCGGGATTGATCAGCGGTAGCAATCCGATTCGCTGAAGTCAATGAGCGCTATGGCGATGTTACGCCAATTGAGGGGGCTTCGGCGAGCTAACCCGTAGAATCAAGTCGGTACGGACGACCTGCAAGCTGAAATTGGACGATTCATCGAGGAATGCCAGATCTTATTTGCTACTTCGCGATTTCCGGCGCTCCCAGGTCAATAGGAGCTGAAACATTCGGCAGGGGCTTATCCTCCCCTGGTTGAGGCTTGAGCGCTTTCAACTCAGACTGTGCGGTTTCGGACGGCACCGGAATCATCACCCAAAAATTCGTCAGCTGAAAGGCGTCGGTGGGCTGGACCATCACGCGAAAATAGTAACCAAAACCTTCCTTAAAAACCTGCTGCATCACTCCGTGTTTCGGATCAGATCCGCGTAGCTTGTGCTCGCCCGGCGTGATGGGAATGACGATGTACCTTCCACTGTACAAACTGCAAACCTTCTGATCGTCTACATAGATACTGGCTCGCCTTCCGAAGCCAACAAATGCCCGATACCGGTATACGACCGCTGTTGCGTGCGGAGCCTGCATGCCGTCAATTTTGCACGGCTCTAATTCCTGTGCTCGGAGAAGGGACGAGTACAGACAAAATGTTACACCGAGAGCCGCCGCGATGGCTTGTAATTTCGACATGCCCATGCCGCCGGGGGTAATCATTTCATATTGCACAGAATCGATCAAGAATTGAGGCGGAGGCATGATTACATCCGTAAATGTTGTAAACAGGCGTGGGTGTTGAAAAAGTCACATCGATTAGCGGATGAGATTTGGCAGAAGCGTGTTAGAAGAAAGTGATCTGACCCATGCTCTGTTGGATTCTCATCACCGGAGGCCTGCTGATCATGATGGGGCAACACGACCGCTCCGAAGCGCTGTTCTACTACTTCCGCCTGGAAGATCAGGTTCCCGAGACGCACCTGCTGCGGCTCATCGATAAGCACATCAGTCTTGCCTTCGTGCGCGAGAAGCTAAAAAACAGTTACAGCGACACTGGCCGACCGTCGATTGATCCCGAGTTGCTGCTTCGCATTTTGCTCATTGGTTATTTGTACGGCATCACCAGCGAGCGCAAACTGGTGGAGGAACTGCGCATGCATCTGGCGTGGCGCTGGTTCACCGGTCTCGGTTTCGATCAGGAGATTCCGCATCACTCTACGTTCTCCAAGAACCGGCACGGGCGGTTTCAGGAATCGAAACTGTTCGAGCAGTTGTTCGAACGGATCGTGAAGCAATGTGTGGAAGTGGGATTGGTGCAGGGCAAGCATCTGTCGGTCGATGGCAGTTTCGTAGAAGCGAATGCGGCGAAAGAGAGCCGGATTCCACGCGAGCAATTAGCGGAAGCGGCCCAAGTTCATCGCACCGTGCGGCAATATCTGCGGGAAGTAGAAGAGCAGAATCCGGTGGAGGAGCCGGTGCATACGCAGGACCAGGTTTCAACCACCGATCCCGATTCTTAGTTGAAGTGGGAACAAAGAACTCGGCCATCGCAACCATCGCGGCAGAAAAGACATTCCTATCACGGACTTTTTCAACACCCACGGGCCTTTGCACTTAGTCGAGCCCGTACTTAACCCGAACCGCGTCCGCACTTTCCCCGCAGTGTTATGATTTCAGCCCTGACCGCATTCCATGCGAATTAGACGCACTGTTCCTATCTTCTTAACGGTCGTGTTGGTCGCCGCGGCGGTGACTCTCGCGGTGCAACTACGCAAGCACGCTCCACCAGAGCCGGCCCGCCTGTTGCCCGGAGCCGATGCTTTTTTCTACATTGACCTCGGCAAAATCAGAAAGGCGAATGCAGGCAAGGAATTGCCTTCGGTCAGCCATGATCCGGAATACGAACGCTTTATTCACGAGACTGGATTCGAATTCGAGCGCGATCTGGATGAAGCCGCCTTTGCGGTTCACTATCCGGGTAATTGGCCCGGAGGGGGCACGGGTGGCTCCGCGCCGGAGCCACGATTCTCGGAAGTATTGAAAGGGGATTTTCACGGCGAGCGCCTGACAGCCTACCTGCGGCAGATTGCGCAGGCGGTGGAGAACTATCAATCCGTGGATATTTTTACGATTCGCGTGGAGGGCAGATCACTGCGCGTTGCCGTGCTGAATGCCGATTTGGTGGCCGCATCCAATCACGATGATCCGGCAGTGATTCGGGGAATCGTTGACCGCTCAAAGCGTTTGGCTTCGCCGTTCGGCGGCCCGGCGTTGCTGCGGCAGTTTTATAAACGAGTTCAGCTCGGCAGCCTGGCCTGGGTAGTGGCTCGTATTAATCCGTCCGCTCCAGGCATCGGAGGCTTGGGCGGACTCTTGACCACGCCGGCGACTATGGTGGCCTCGGGAACGTATCACAGCCCACTGCATCCGAGGCTGGACGCGATTCATCTCCGGGCCGAGGCATATACCGGGGGCACCGAAGAAGCGCGTGCCATCATCGATAAGATAAACGTGTTCGTCGCTCTTAGCCATAGCGCGGAATCGTCGGCAGGAATGCATGGCACTGATCCTGACGTAAAGGCTTTCTTCGACAGCATCGAGGTAAAGCAGGAGGGTGATCGTGCCGTTTTGAATGCTGCATTGCCTTTTGGTTTTTTGCGGAAGATGCTGGCGGATTCTGGGGCGGGATCGAGCGGGACATCGACTCCGGCGCAGGTTCCCCCGACGTCACGTTAGGTAAGATCCATCTTGCAACTAAATACCCCGCCGGGCGTCTGATCTAAGAGTCTGATCTACGAGTAAGGTTTCGAGGGATCGCGCAGGTACAATTAAAGAGAGATGGCCAGCCTTCCACTACCGATTGCCGCATTTTTCGCGGGACTAATTTCGTTTCTTTCTCCCTGCGTGCTGCCGCTGGTGCCGGGCTACGTTTCGCTGATCTCGGGCGCGGGCGTGGACGAACTGAAATCGTCGCAGGGCCGCCTGATGCGGCGGGTGATGACGAATTCCGTCGGCTTCATTCTTGGCTTTAGCGTGGTGTTTATTACGCTGGGTGCAATTTCGACCGAAATCGGTCAAATCGCCGCGCAGTATAAACACACGCTCGCAGTGGTGGCTGGAGTGGTCATTATTTTATTCGGCCTGCATCTGACCGGAATTCTTAAAATCAAGGCGCTTTATTCCGACACGCGGCTGCATGAGTTAAAGGGCGGCAGCACTCCGATTGGCGCGTTTGTGATTGGCTTTGCCTTCGCGTTTGGCTGGACTCCGTGTATCGGGCCGATCCTTGCCGGCATCCTCACGCTGGCAGCTGCGCAGGACACTTTATCGAAGGGCATGATTCTGCTGGCGATTTATTCGCTTGGTTTGGCGGTACCTTTTTTGTTGACGGCTTTATTGATGGAGCGGTTCCTAAAGTTTTATAGCCGCTTCCGTTCCTTCATGCATGCGGTGGAAGTGGCTTCCGGGGTTTTGCTGATCGGGCTCGGCATTTTGTTGGTGCTCGGGCGCTTTACCATGATTTCAAACTGGCTGTCGTTCCTGAATCGATTTGCGTTATAGATCGTTCAGATAAAGGCCGCTTCAAATGTAGATCGTTCGAATAAAGATCGTTGATGAGCTTTCGGATCCGATATGGAGTATCACTGTGAAACGTAATCCTCTCGCTCTGGTTGTAGTGGCGTTCGTTGCCGCGCTCATGCTTTATTTTGGATACCATCAGGCGCGCCGCACGGGCCCGGTGTTCGCATCGCACCTTACACAATCGAGCCTCGCGCCCGATTTCACTCTGGAATCGCTCGACGGCAAGACGATGAAGCTTTCCGACTTTCGCGGCAAGGCGGTGCTGCTCAACTTCTGGGCAACCTGGTGCGGTCCCTGCAAAATCGAGATGCCGTGGTTTGTTGAATTGCAAAATCAATACGCGGCAGAGGGATTCCAGATTGTCGGCGTCGCCATGGATGACGCAAGCAAGGAAGACATCGGCAAGTTCGCCAAGGATATGGGCGTAAACTATCCCATCCTGATTGGAAAAGAATCGGTCGGTGATCAATATGGAGGCGTGCCGGCATTACCGGAAAGCTTTTTAATCGGGCGGGATGGAAAGATCGTGGACAAGATTATCGGGCTGCGGGGCAAAGCGGAGATAGAAGACGCGATCAAGAAGGCTATCGACACTAAGGCCGCCAGCAGCCAAGCTGCCGTTTCCGGGAAGATGGATTTGCGATGATGACCGCGCAGACGACTTCGTGTTATTGCTGGGTTCGTGGAAACGGCCTGTGGGTAGCTTCGATTTTGCTTGCGGCGGCAAGTCTTGCCGTCGCGCAAACGCCGGGCAAAGCACCGACTGTCTCGATGGCCGCGGTGCCGCTTACCACGGCACAACGCGCTCAGGCGACCATGGTAAATCTGAATTTCCGCGTGCCTCCTGGATACCACATCAATTCGAATACACCCAAGTCTGAGTTCCTCATTCCGACCGCTTTGAAGATGGACCTGCCCACCGACATTATCCTGGGAAAAATTGAATATCCCGCCGGCGAGGAAACGACCTTTCCTTTCTCGCCGGACGAAAAGCTTAGCGTGTATAGCGGAGATTTCACGATCGCGGTGGCGGTGCATCCGCTAAACTCGGTGACACCGGGGAAATATATTATGCACGGCGTGCTGCGCTACCAGGCCTGCGACAACGCCGCCTGTTATCCTCCGAAAGCTTTGCCGGTCAGCTTTGAAGTGAAGGTGGTAAAGGAACCGGCGGAGCATCACGCCAATCCCGCACAGAGTCCGCACGTGCATAATTAGCTACTCTCATCGTGGCTCACTCCGAGCCGGCAGTCAGGAATCGGTTTTTGGCGCCGCATTGGCGACAGCGAGAATAGTTCCTGCGAAGAGCAGCGTATCGAAAAAGTAATTCAATCCCTCCACCTTCACGTCCGTACTCGGATCCAAAAGCGATGTGGCCAGAATTGGCCCGTAGATAAAGATGACGAGGAGCACAATCCATGCGCCGAGGTACGTTGCCGCCACCCGCGTTTTCTTCGCCAGCAGAATGCATGCGCCGCAAATCAGCAGAATCACTCCTGTGAGATAGCTGATGATCATGCGGCCCGGAATCCAGACGGGCATGAATTTTTCCAGGGGAACGCCGGGGACATTGAGGGGAAAGATAAAGTGCTCGACGCCGTAAAACATGGCGGTAATGCCAATCACGATGCGGCCAATCTTGATCAACATGCTTCCCCGGCGATCTCTGGCACCCAGCGCAGCCCCAGCCAGTACCCAGCCTCCGCAGCCGAAAGATAACTCGCGCAGCATGAGCGTCCAGATGATCCGGTCGTGGGGTTTGGCCAGCGTTCCGGGCAGGTCCATCGTTGCCACGAAAATAAACATCATGCAGCCGAACAGCAGACCTGACCACTGCACTTGAATCTTTGTAGCGATGCTTAGCGACGCGGCGATCAGCGCTACGCCCACGAAATATGCCCAAAACAATTTCCAGGGCATATAGGAGGGAACCATGGTCGAGAGGCCCGGGGCAGCGGAAAGATGCAGCGCGCCGAAAACGGCAAGCGGCATCGCGAAACACATGTTGCCAAGGGCGACGACTTTGTCGAGCACTCGCGCCCGCATCAGCTCCGCCCGCGCGGCCCATAAGCCAATCAGGAAAAGTACGATTCCACCCATGCACATGGAGAAAACCGTACGGGAAAATTCGAAGAAGAAAACTCCGGCGAAGACGGTCATTGTCATATGTAGGTTCAAGCGAGAGCCTTAGGCGCGCTCGGCGAACGAGAAATCATAACGCTTTTAGACTGCGCGGAGCGGGAAAGGTTAGGAGTTCCGGCTCGACTTCTTAACTATGTATGCGACAGGCGGCTAAAGATCGGTTCGGTGGCCGCCGATATCCTCTTCAGCTGGACAGGCTGATGTGCTAACCCCGAGTGGAATACGCGCTCGGGGTTTTGCTTTTCGTCGACTAGGAGTAGCCGCCGGCATATACAATGTCCCCCGCATGGAGAGCATAAGCGCATTTCCCAAATGGCTAAGAGTCTGGTGGCTGTGCTGTTCTCCGATGGCTATAGTTGTGGCGATTCGTTTGCTATGGGAAAAGACGGTGTGGACTTGGTCAAGGGGACCCCAGATGGTTGGGTTCAGTCTTATGCACATTCATCCGGTGTTTTTCATCGCAAGTTTACTCTGCTCCTCGGCCGTCGCGATCTGGCTTTTGCCCGGAGTCTGTTACGCCGTTCGCCGCAGAAGGAACGTCAAGATCAATGATGCGGCGATGATTGTGATCGCATTGTTCGTGATTGCGGCTTTAGCGGTCCCCGATACCTTCTTCGCGTAGAGACCTTTATTTTCCGCCCTGTTTCTTCTCCACCTTCGCCCAAGTATCCTTCAGCGCCACGGTGCGGTTGAACACCGGCTTGCCGGGCTTTGCGTCCGGATCGACGCAGAAATATCCCAGGCGTTCGAACTGATAGCGGCCGCCAACTGGCGCAGTTGGCTAGGGAAGGTTCGAGCTTCGCGGCGGAGATTACTTCGAGCGAGTTCGGATTCAAATTCGCGGTGAAATCCTGGCCTTCTTCCACATCGCTCGGGATTTTCTTTGATGAATAGATTCTCGTAAATTCGCACCTCGGCATCGACGGCATGTGCGGCCGACACCCAGTGGATCGTGGATTTCACTTTGCGTCCGTCCGGTGAGTTGCCGCCGCGCGAGGCGGGATCGTAGGTGCAATGCACTTCGACCACTTCGCCTTTTTCGTTCTTTACCACGCTCTGGCAGGTGAGGAAATAGGCGTAGCGCAGACGCACTTCGCGTCCCGGCGAGAGCCGGAAATATCCTTTCGGCGGAACTTCGCGGAAGTCATCCTGCTCGATATAGAGCACGCGAGAAAATGGAACTTTACGGCTTACCGGCGCTTGCGTCCTCGGGATTATTCACCGCGTCCATTTCTTCGACCTGCAATTCCGGATAATTGTCGATCACGACTTTCAACGGGCGCAGCACCGCCATCACGCGCGGAGCGCGCTTATTCAAGATCTTCGCGGACGAAGTGCTCGAGCATGGCCAGTTCGATTGAGCCATTTCGTCTTCGATACGCCAATGGACGCGACAAAATTACGAATCGCTTCCGGAGTGTATCCTCGGCGGCGAATGCCGCCGAGCGTGGGCATGCGCGGATCGTCCCATCCGCTGACGCGGCCTTCCTGCACCAACTGCAGCAGCTTGCGCTTGCTCAGCAGCGTGTAGGTGAGGTTCAGGCGATCGAATTCGATCTGCCGCGAGGGAAAAATTCCTAGCTGTTCGATGAACCAGTTGTAGAGCGGGCGATGGTCTTCAAACTCGAGCGTGCACAGGGAGTGCGTGACCCGCTCGATGGAATCCGACTCGCCATGGGCGTAGTCGTACATGGGATAGATGCACCACTTGTTGCCGGTGCGATGATGTTCGGCGTGCAGGATGCGGTACATCACAGGATCGCGCATGTTGAGATTGGGCGAAGCCATATCGATTTTGGCCCGCAGAACGCGCGAGCCATCGGGAAACTCGCCGGCGCGCATGCGCTCGAACAAATTCAAATTCTCTTCGACAGACCGGTTGCGATAGGGACTGTCTTTTCCCGGCTCGGTCAGCGTGCCGCGGTGTTTGCGAATTTCATCGGCGGTCAGATCGTCGACGTAAGCTTTTCCATCTTTGATAAGTTTGATCGCCCATTCGTAGAGCTGGTCGAAATAATCGGAGGCGTAGAACAGGCCGTCCCAGTGAAAGCCGAGCCAGTTCACGTCGGCTTTGATGGACTCGACGTATTCGGTTTCTTCCTTCTCGGGGTTGGTATCGTCGAAGCGAAGATTGGTGCGTCCGCCGAATTCGTCGGCCAGGCCGAAGTCAATGCAGATGGCTTTCGCATGGCCGATGTGCAGGTAGCCGTTGGGCTCGGGAGGAAAACGGGTTTGCACACGGCCGTTGTGCTTGTTGGTCTTGAGGTCTTCAAGAATGATGTCGCGGATAAAGTTTGACGGCGCAGGCGACGGAGTGGCGGCGACAGCTTTTTCTCTAGCTTCGGTTGGCGGATGCGGAGGATTCATTACTCTTTAATCTTATCGCAAGCGGCCCGCGAAGATTAGTCTGCGCGTGGAGGGGCGGACGCCTTCGTCCGCCCAGGCAGCGGCAAGGATCCTTGGCGCGCACAGACTTGTGGCGCTGCCCCCGGACGAGGGCGTCCGGGGCTCCTTGTGTCGATGACAACTATCCTCCAATGGTCAGCACGACGCGAAAACGTGCTCGGCCGCTGATCATCTGCTGGTAGGCCTCGGCGGCTTTCTCGAGCGGATAGCGCTCGATCATGGGGCGAACGCCGCTGAGAGAACTGAAGCGGATCGTGTCTTCGGAATCCTTCGCGGTGCCGGAAGGCCAGCCTTGAACGGCCTTGCGGCCGCCAATCAGTTGCAGCGGCGTGACCGTCAAAGATTCCATGCCCGCACCCACGATTAATAACTTCCCACTTCCCGCCAGGCCGTCGACCAATGCTGAGATCGAATTCGAATCGGGCGCAGTGGCAAGAATCACACGTGCTCCGCCTAATTTTTGTAGCGCGTCGGCAGGAGCGCCCGCTCTGGTGTCTACATATTCGTGAGCGCCGAGTTTCGTTGCTAGAGCTTTCTTATCGCCGCCACGGCCGATGGCAACGGTGCGGAAGCCCATCTGGCGGGCGTATTGAATGCCAAGATGGCCGAGGCCGCCGATTCCCTGCACGGCGACCGTATCTCCGGCGCGCGCGCCCGAATTGCGCAGCGAGTTGAAAACGGTAATGCCGGCGCAGAGCAGCGGCGCGGCTTCGTCCGCGGGCAAATCCTCGGGCATGGCTGCCACTGCTTCCGACTGCGCGATCATGTATTCCGCGTAGCCTCCGTCATAGCTGATGGCAGTGATTTTTTGGAACTGGCAGAGAACGAAATCTCCACGGCGGCATGGGTCGCACTGAAAACAGTGGCCGCCGTGCCATCCCACTCCGACGCGTTGGCCGGGCTTCCACAAAGTAACGTCAGCGCCGAGGGCGTCGATGCGTCCCGCGATTTCATGGCCGGGCACGCGCGGATATTGGATTCCGGGCCAGTAGCCCTCCTTCACCAGAGCATCGCTGTGGCAGATGCCGCAGGCTTCCACCTTGATGCGTACCTGCCCGCGCCCCGGCTGCGGAATCGGGCGCTCAACCAGTTCGAGGTCTCCACCTGCCTTGCTGACTTGCACTGCTTTCATGCGAATTCTCTTTCTTCTAAGCCTGTGCCGCGTTTATGAGGACGTAATCAGAGTTCTCAGAGGTTTCCCAATGATCGAGCGAGGTCACTTGATGTAGATAAGATTTCTCGCTGCGCGGTTGCAACTAATTCGGTTGGGGGGACGACCTAAATGTTTTCCAGTGCCCGCTCAATTCGATTCAGCGTAGTCGCCTGTCCCAGCACCTCGAGCGTTTCAAACAGCGGCGGCGCATTCTTCCGTCCGCAAACAGCTACGCGGATGGGTTGGAACATTTGTCCCGCCTTCACTCCCAGCGCCTGCGCGGAGGCGCGCAGAGCCTGATCGAGAGGATCGTGTTTGAACTCGACCTCGGCCAATACTTCGCGAGCTTTCTCCAAACTTTTTCGCGCCATGGCCATGTCTCCCTTTTGCGGGATGAGTTCGGCGAGGTCGTACGGGCGGCAATTCATCAACGAAAAAAAAGTCGGCGGCAGTGAGCACGTCGCGGAGCAACTTGATGCGCTCGCGGATCAGCGGCGTGACGCGCAGCATCTTTTCCGGCGAGATATCGAATCCGGCGCCGCGCACGATTGGCAACAACTGACGCACTCAACTCTTCGACCGGCAGGGCGCGGATGTGCTCGGCATTGAGCCATATTGCTTTCGGATCGAACGTTTCTTCCGGTGTTGCGGCCGGCTCTTTGAAGTTGACCACGGCATTCGAACGGTTGATGCCTTCGAGAGAAAAGATCTCGGTCAGTTCTTGCAGAGACATATTTTCGCGATCGTTCTTGGGCGACCAGCCGAGCAGGCAGAGAAAATTGATGAAGGCTGCGGAGAGAAATCCGGCGTCACGATAGGTGGTAACACTGACCACGGGACCGTGGCGGCGCTTGGAAAGTTTGGTGCCGTCAGGGGCGACCAGCAGAGGCAGGTGCGCGAACTGCGGCGGTTTAAATCCGGCAGCCTCGAAGATCAACACATGCTTGTAAGTGTTGGAGAGATGGTCCTGGCCGCGGATGATGTGGGAAATGCCGAGATCGGCATCGTCGGCGCAGGAAGCGAGATGGTAGGTAGGCATGCCGTCGGAACGAAGCAGCGCGAAATCTTCGATGTCAGCGGCGGCCTTCACTTGCTCGCCATAGACCGCATCCGCAAATCGGACCAACTGACCGGCCTCGCGTGGCACACGAAAACGCAACGCGAAGGGTCCCCCTGCGGCAGCGCGGCGGTCGCTTTCTTCGCGGGAAAGTTCACGGGCTCCGGGATTGAAAAGCCAGGTTCCCTGTGCGCCAGATTTCTCCGCGTCTCCGGTATGGGCCGGCATAAAATCGCGGTAGGCGAAACCTTTTTCGAAGATTGCCCAAGCCGTCTTCCGGTGAAGGTCAAGGCGTTCAGACTGTTTGTACTGTTCATCCCACTCGAGGTTCAGCCATTTCAATCCGTCAAAGATCGAATCCACGGAGGCCTGGGTGTTGCGCTCGACGTCTGTATCGTCAAGGCGAAGAATCATCGTACCGCCGTAATGGCGGGCATAAAGCCAGTTGAAGATGAAGGTGCGTGCGCTGCCTACATGCAAGAATCCAGTGGGCGATGGCGCGAAGCGGACACGCGGTTTAACGGCGGCGGTTTCAAAAATCTCTGGCATAGTGGTCAAACCATCAAAATTACGAGGACAGGGAAAGTATCGTTAAACCAACAAGATAGACGATTCCAAGGCTAGATGTTATCTGATTCGCAGTGTATTTTGATGGGCATTGTACGTAAATCCTGTTGTGTTCGAACGATCGATGTGAAAACATTAATCATCGTTTTCTCCTAACAGCGCTGGCGCAACTCAACAGAAATCTAAATCAGGCCCCATGGATAGTATCTCCACCAGTATCGTCATCATACCGGGCGTAGTGGCGTTGTTGCTGTGCATGCTGTTCAGCTACCTCTATCAGCAGAGCCGGCAGGTTTATTTTCGCGCCTGGCAGATTGCCTGGGCTTGCTATTCCATCCATTACGCGCTTGATGCCTACCGTTATTATCGACCTCCGGCACCGGCAGCATTCTTTGCCGGTTCCTTGTTTTCCGTGGCGATGGCGGTAAGCATCTTCGTCTCGACACGCCTTACGCGCACCGCTTTCCGCTTTCAGTGGTATGACTGGGCCCTCGCATTGGCGGGAACGGCGCTCGCCTGCTTCGACTTGAGAAATCATCTCTTATCTGGTCCATTGCCCGACCAACGTCCGTTGAGCCTGACCACATATTTCTTGAGCGGGGTGCTGCTGTATTGTTCGGCGGTCTTCTACTTACACGCTCACCGCAAAGGCTCGGTTGCGTTTCAATTGTTGGCATACTCGCTGGCGTTCTGGGCTGTCCTGATGGGCGCGATTCAGTCCACGAATCCGTGGATGGAAACGTTTGGGACAATCGGCCACGTCCTTGGCTCGGCCCCGCAGATGTTGCTGGGAATTGCCATGGTGATGGTGTTGTTTGAGAATGAGCGCAACGCGGTGCAGGAAAATACGCTCGCACTATCCACTTTAGGAGCCGATCCGCGGCGACTGCTCTCGGCCGACGATCTGTTACCTAGCATGCAAGCAGCCCTGGAGCGGCTGGCGGGGGCATTGTCGACCCGGCGTGCCCTTATCTATGTGGCGGAGCGGTGGCGCGGGTTATTGCCTTCAGTGCAGCGCGGATTTTCAGCTGAATTCCTGCAAACCCTTACCGAAAGCGGAGCGGGAGAATATATCTGCGATCGGGCCCACCGCCAGGGCGGGTTTTTCACGGTCCATGACATCGCTCAGATGACTGAGCCGCTCCCGATTGGCTCCGCCGGGACCTTCGCCAGCTTTAAAGAGGCGCTGGAAAAAGCGGAAATCCGCAATCTCACAGCAATAAGTCTTCAGACCCGCGAACACGCATTCGGCGTCATCATTTTCCCTCACGCGCAACGCAAGGCGTTCGGGACTTCCGGTCCGCGTTTGATGGTTGGGCTGGCGCTGCAACTTGGCCTTACCGTCGAGAACTATCTGATCGCGCATGACGCTCACCGGCGAACGCAAGAGTACGAACTGCTCACTGAGATTGGGCAGGCCATAAGTTCCCGGCTGGATCAGGATGAGGTGCTGCGCACCATCCATGCGGAGTTGGGACAGATTTTCAACAACAGCAACTTCTACATCGCATTCCAGGAGGGCGACGAAATTCGCTTCGAACTGGAAGTAGAAGATGATCTAGTTCTGCCCAAACGCAAACGCAAGCTGGAGAATGCGTTCACCGAATACGTGATTCGAACTGGGCAGCCGCTGCTGATACGCTCCGACCTGGAGAAGACACGAGCGCGCCTGGGAATTACTTACCGGCCCGAGAACCCCGCGAAATGTATGTGCGCCGCACCCATTCTCATGGGCAGCAAACCCGCTGGCGTAATGGTCGCCATGAGCAAGAACCGCGAATATGTCTTCGAACAACGCGACCTTGACGTGATGGTTACCGCTGCCGGGCAGGTATCGGTTGCGGTGGAGAATGCTCGTCTGTTCGCGGAAGAGCAGCGCCGATCCCGGCAGTTGGCATTTCTCAACAATATCTCGCGTACCGCAATCTCCAGCGATGATCCGGTTCACATGCTGGGACAAATTGTTGGCGAAATTCAAAAGAATTTTAGCTTCGATCACATCGGCATCGGCTTGCTCGATTACGGTACGAAAGAGATTGAAATCAAGGCGGAAGCCGGAGCAACGGCGCACGCCATGGGGAAACGGATTCCGCTTGGCGTGGGCATCCTCGGACGCGTGGCTCGAACGGGAGAACGGGCGCTGGTGCAAAATGGCGTTGAAGGCCAGATAGGCGCGATTCTGCCGGAGTCGCGGTCCGTGCTCTGCATTCCCATCACTTACGGCGAAACTTTGCTAGGCGCGCTGAATATTGAAAGCCGAAACGACAGCCCGTTCTTCCCGCAGGATGTTCTGATTCTCAACACTTTGGCCGACTTGCTGGCCACAGCTCTGCACAACGCTTTCGTGTTCCAGAAACTGCAACAGCAATCGATCACCGATGGTCTTACTGGAATTAAAACCCGCCGTTTCTTCTGGGAGTCGTTATCGGCGGAGTGGAAACGCGCGTCGCGCTCGGGAAGACCGTTCTCCGTAGTGTTGATCGACCTGGATAAATTCAAGGAAGTGAATGACACGTTAGGCCACTTTGAAGGCGATCTGGTTTTGGCTCGCGTTGGAAGGTTGCTGGAGCAAAAGTCTCGCCAGTCGAACGTCGTCGCCCGCTACGGCGGAGATGAATTCATCGTTCTGATGCCGGAGACCGGGCCGGAACAGGCACAGGTGCTGGCGGAACGCTTGCGGCAGTGGATAGCGACGGACCCAATGCTCAGCGAACATCACATTACCGGTAGCTTCGGTGTGGCCAGTTTCCCGATGCACGGCTTCTCAATCGAAGACATCATCCGCGTAGCCGATGCGGGCATGTACGTTTCGAAGCGTTCAGGAGGCAATCGAGTATCGGCGGCTGAGGAATTTGCTGCGGGCGAGGAGTTCGCTCCGCAGCGACAGCAGATTTCTACCTACATTGAAGGATTCTTGCAGCGCGAACACAATGGGCCGGAACATCTGGAAGAGCTCGGCTCCATGCTGGTGAAGCTTTGCGGGGGCGAAGAGGATTGCAATGTGCCGCTGCTGAAGGAATCGATTGAAGTGCTCAGCAGGGCCGCGGAGTCTCGCGAACTGCGAACATCCGGCCACGGCGACCTGGTGGCGCGTTACACGGAAATCATTGCCCGGGCTCTTCACTTGCCGCCAGAGGAGACTTCCGATTTGGTTTACGCGGCTCGCATTCACGACGTGGGAAAGATTTTTGTGCCGGAGCGCATTCTGAATAAACCGGGACCACTCACGGACGACGAATTCTTCCTAGTCAGAATGCATGCGCGCGTGGGAGCCGAAATTGCCGGCATCCTGCCGCATAGCGCCATGATGCGCCAGGCGATCGAGCATCACCACCAGCGCTTTGACGGGACGGGCTATCCCGATGGCGCGAAGGGTGAGCAGATTCCTTTATGGGCGCGCATTATTTCTCTGGCCGACGCTTACGCCAACATGGTAACGGAGCAATCGATCGCCGCGGCGCGGACTCCGGAACAAGCGCTCGACGAACTCGCCAAGATGAGTGGGACCGGTTTCGATGGGATGCTGGTGCGGTTGCTGTTGAGGGAATTGAAGGCTGAGAGGACGGCGGCCAGAGATAACTGATAGTCCAGTCCACGCGTCGCGTTCAAAAGATATAGGTTTCACCCGCAAAATCGCTCGCGCCGATATCTGTATTCGGCGCTCCTACAATCAACTCCTGGCCGGCGATTAATACGGATTGTCCGAATTTATTGCTTGCTGAGCCATTGGCGGCGGTCAGCTTCGCGCTCTGATTTTCATTCCGCCATCCAGTGCTGGACTCGAGAAAAACGTAGGCTGCGCCTCCTGTAGCTGTTCCATTGAGTGCGCCCACCGCGACCGTGGAGTTGAGTATGGAAACGGAGACGCCGAATTCCTCGCCGGCAGTGCCGTCTGAGGGCGTCAGTTCCGCCGTCTGCGTCATGTTCGTCCAACCTCGCGACGGTTCACGATAAACGTATGCTTTGCCGGTCTCAGTACTCAAGTCCTGTTGCGTGGCTCCAACACAAATTGTGTTACCGCTGATGGCTACCGACCAGCCAAAAAAGTAATAAGGCGCGGCATCCGTGCCCGTCAATTCGGCGGTTTGGGTGGCGTTCGACCAGCCAGAGGCTGGCTTGACAAAAACATAGGCGGATCCCGAGCCGCCGTTTGTTCCGTATGCGCCAATTACGACCGTATCGCCATACATCGCGGTCGACCATCCAAACTGATCGTATAAAGAGCCATCCGAGGCTGCCAGCTCGGCATTGAATTGTGATGTCGTGGCCCATCCTGTGTTCGGCTCCACGAAAATATATGCAGCACCCTCATCGGTACTGCCATTAGGCGATGCGTTTGCGGCACCGCTCACCACGGTATTGCCCTGTATGGCCAGGGAGTAGCCAAGGCGATCGCCGACCTGACCGTCCGACACGGTCAACTCAGCCGTTTCCGTCATATCGCTCCAGCCGGTGGAAGGTCGTACAAAGATATAGACCGCACCTTGCTGAAAGCTGCCGCCAACGGCGTGGTCAGGTGCGCCGACGACCACAGTATTGCCACTGATGCCTACAGCGAAGCCGAAAAAATCTCCGTCGGCGCCGTCGGATGCAGTTAGCTCTGCCACATGCTGCCAACCGCTCCCTGTGCGAGCAAACACGTAGGCCGCCCCAAGGGCGTTTTCGTTAGCAGGCGCGCCAATGACCATGAGATCTCCTGCTGAAGCCACCGCCCAGCCAAAATTAATCCCATTTGTGGCGTTTGAAGCAGTCAGTTCCAGAGGAGTCACGCCTTTAGCTGGAAGAGGAAAGCAGAACGCGATTGCGCAGAGAAGCAAATATGCAGGGGCACAATGGCTGGTGCGTTTCATGTGGAGCCTCTCTTTTCGGCTTCGAACGTTCACGAGTATATGGCGTGGTTTCCAGCTTGCATAGTCTGCAAGAATTTTCACTTCCGCAATCGTTTGGAATGGCATTACCTCATAGTGTCCGACTTGCAACTGCGAACAGGAAGCTGGAAACTAGAAACCATGCCTGTTTCTCTTTCTCTCTCCGGCAAGGCTGCCCTGATTAGCGGCGGGTCCCGCGGGATTGGCGCGGCTACGGTGCGCTTGTTTACGCAAGCTGGAGCGAAAGTTGCCTTTAGCTATCGGAAGGCGCGGGCGCAGGCCGAGGCTCTGGCGAAGGAATGTGGCGAAGCCAACTGCTACGCCATTGGCAGCGATCTCGACGGTCCAGATTCTGCTCGTGTGTTGATCGGAGAAGCCGTGAAGCATTTCGGCAGAATCGATATTCTCGTTGCCAACCACGGCGTCTGGCCCGCCGAAGATATCGCGATCGACAAGATGACGGACGAGCAATGGCGGTCCACTATTCTCAATCAATCTGGACGCGGTATTTGGTCTGGTCAAACACATGGTTGCTCAAATGAAGGCGCAGTCACGGAACGGCGCTACCGCCGGGCACATTGTGCTCATCAGTTCCACCAGCGGGCAGCGTGGCGAGGCGTTTCATTGCGACTACTCAGCCAGTAAGGGCGCGATCATCAGCATGACGAAGAGCCTTTCTTCCGAATTAGCGTCGAGACGGTATCTACGTAAACTGCGTAGCACCTGGCTGGGTCGATACCGATATGTCAAAACCCGCACTCGATGACCCGCGAAGCGGCGAACAGATTCGGCGCACCATTCCGCTGGGCCGTGCCGGAACACCGGAGGAAATTGCTGCCCCCGTGCTATTTCTTTGTACCGAACACGCGGGCTTTATCTCCGGCGAGGTCTTCAACGTCAACGGCGGTGCGGTTCTGGTAGGCTAGGCAGCCATCAAGATTATTGTACCGAGAGACCCCTGCGGTTTTTTCTGCATCCAAGCTAGGGCGGGGAAGTCCGCAGCGTTACTGGTAGTCCGCAGTTCTGCCGCAAGCAGCTACAATTCCTGTTCCGGGCTTCACTACTGATCCTCTGAACGAATGATCGGCTGGGATGATGATCGGCTGAATGAAATATCTGCTTCTTATCTTTAACGTTGCGCTGGCATTTGCGACGGCTATGTCTGGCTACACCGCGACTCGCGCCGTGGCGCAGATCCGCGGTGAAGGCTCATGCCAACTCCGCTCCCGCGAAAGACGCATCCATCCCTCCAGACCAGAAAAACGCCCATCAGGCTCGCGAGCTTCTGCAACAAGCCATTCAAGCCCTGGGTGGCGATGCCTATCTGCATGCGCACGACTTGCAAGAGCAGGGGCGGGTTTACAGCTTTTATCACGGACGCCCCACCAGCAACGGCGTCTTCTTCTGGCGGTTCCTCGAATATCCGGACAAAGAGCGGATCGAACTTACGCCGCAGCGTGATATCGCCTATATTTACGTCGGCAATAAAGGCTACGAGGTCACTTACAAAGGTTCGCGCGATATCGAGAAGAAAGATCTTGACGACTATGCGCGGCGCCACAAGTTCTCTCTGGAAACCATTTTGCGCTCCTGGGTAAACGATCCTAAGTAGCTCTTTTTTTTGATGGCAACGCGCTCGCTGGCAGCCTCGCCGCGGAGCAGGTTACGCTGATCGATTCCAAGGATGAAGTCGGTGAGCGTTTATTTCGACATCGATACGCATCTGCCCATCAAGAAGAGTTATACCTGGCGCGATCCCATGGACCACGAGCAATAATGTGGAGGAGGAAACCTTTGACGGATACCGCAGGGTGCAGGGAATCATGACGCCCTTCGGGTTCACGCGCTACTTCAACGGGGATATGCAGACTGAGCGCTTCGTCACAGCTTTGACATATACCCAGGAGACTGGATCAGGCTATGTTCGATCCTAATTCGAGCTACAATCCCAATAAAATCCGCCGAGAAAGCATAAAAAAGGCTCAAAATAGCTGCCTCGGTAGCATGGCCAGAAACGGGACTAAAGGCCTTGTTTTCAAGGATCAATGCCGCGTTAATCAAACAGGTTCAGTACGGCTCGGTTAAGCCACGCACTGTGGCTTTTTTACCACAGTCGTATCTTGACGCTCGGCTGTAATCTGTTCATTCACCGGGACATAAGCTAACGCCTTTGATTCAAGAGCAAACACTCCGCTCGGCGGTGGCGTGCAGTGGCGTTGGGCTGCACAGCGGAGCCCCCGTCTACTCTGCAGATTCTTCCTGCCCCTCCCGGAACGGGAATCGTATTTCGCCGGACCGATTTGGACGACTTCGAAGTCGAGGCCAACAGCCGCAATGTGGCCCGTGTCAGCTACGCCACCAGCCTGATGAAGAAGGGCGTCTTGATCTCGACTACCGAGCATCTGCTCTCAGCGTTCACCGGGCTGGGCGTGGATAACGCTATCGTGGAGCTGGACAATCTGGAACTGCCGATCCTCGACGGCAGCGCCCTGCCGTTCGTTGAACTTATTCAGAAGGCCGGTATCCGCAAGCAGCGCCGCCCGCGCCGTTATATGAAAATGCTGCGCGAAGTGGAGATGCGCGAAGGCAACAAGTTTATTTCGGTCTATCCCGCCGACAGCTATTCCGTTTCTTACTCGATCAATTTTCCGCATCCGCTCATTGGCAAGGAAACTTTTCAGGTCGAGCTTTCGAATGGCAGCTATCTGAAAAAAATTGCCGCCGCCCGCACTTTCGGTTCACGCGAGGATGAGAAGGCCATGCGGAACATGGGATTGATCCGCGGAGCTTCGCGCGACAACTGCATCGTGTTGACGCGCGACGGCGTGGAGAACGGACCACTCCGCTTCGCCGACGAATTTGTCCGGCACAAAGTTTTGGATTTGGTCGGCGATCTGGCTTTGCTGGGCAAGCCGATCTTGGGCAAGATCGTCGCCGACCGCGCCGGACATGCCATGCATACCGCGCTGGTCTCGCGCATTTTGCGCGATCAAAGCTTGTGGGAGGAAGTCACACTGCCGGAAGCAGGCCCCGAAACAGCGACCTCCTATGCTTCGCAAGCCGCGGGTTCCGTTCTTTAAGAGTCCCAGGTTCCAGTCGTGCAGTGGGCAGCAACTCAGTCCGCCGGTTCGCAAGGCGCTTCGCCGGTTTGCAACTCAGGCTGCGGCTGTTCGGCAAGCACACGGCGCAGTTCCGCACGGGTTTGATCGATAAGCGCTGTGGCAAACTGGCGGGCCGAACTCTGCCGCTCCGCCGACAGGTCCTTCACTCGCATGTTCAGTAAAGGAATGTCCGCTTCAAAGTGGCGCAGAGTTTTCTGTATGCGGGCGACTCGATAGGTAGCAGGAATCATGGCAATAGCTCTCCGTATCTCTACAGACTGCCACGGCAATTCGCGGGCGCAAATTACCAACTGAATACCTGGAGAACTTAGCGGGCGTGGCTGCTTATTGAATCCCGAGAGGTGGAGTGCCGGTCAGCTTGTCTTTAGAGCCGGGAAGCTGCCGTTCCATTTGATCGTTGAGCCAATTATCCAGCAGCGTCTGCGAACTTGCAGGCAGGTTGATGAAACGCAATCCTACGCATCCTTTCAAATCGGCCCATGCGATTTCCGTCTCCACTTCCAGCACTGAAGTAGTTTTCGGCAAAGTGAAGCGCAATCGAGGGGTTGCGTTCTTGGGAAGCGCATCCTGTAGAAGAAGAGCGATTCCGCCCTCACTCAGGTTTGTGCTTTTGGCTTTTAATTCTTTGTCGTCGAGCACAAGGTTCACAGACATGGTTACAGGATGGCGGAAATACCTTCGCCTTTCGCGCAACATAAAGCCGAGAGCGGCATTAAAACAACGAGAAGCATTCAGCACGGAGAGCGGCTTATGGAGAACGAAATTTACCCCCATTCCGAACGCTTGCTGTGTGGTGGTTTTCTTGCCGTTCACCAGGGCGAATGTCACGGAGTTCTTGTTGCTTGGCGTAACGCGCAGGCCTTCCAGGACTTCGACTCCCCCCGGCATATCGTCGCAATCTACAATGACAGCGTCGAACTTTTCCGAGATTAGAATCTCGCTGGCTTTTTTCGCTTCCTGACAGACTTCTACTTCGATGGACAGTTTTTCGAGCGTCGGGCGTAATACCCGGAACACGTCGGCATCTCGGCTCAACAGAAGGGACTCGAGCATGCCCTAATTCTAGGGGCGCAGCGAAAGCACAGAAAGTAACCAAGGTATCAGGCTGATATAAGTCCATGTCAACAATGAGTTATCTATCCCTTGGCTCTAACATCGGCACCCGCGAAGAAAATTTGCGGGAGGCTCGGGAGCGGCTGGCCAAGATCGGCCGGGTAACGCAGGACCTCATCCTTTTACGAAACCGAGCCAGTTGAGTTCACCGAGCAACCCTGGTTTTTTAATTGTGCCGTCGGGCTGGAAACTGATCAAACTCCGCAACGATTGATGAGGTCAATTCTTAAGATTGAGGAAGAGATGGGCCGGCGACGCATACAGAAGAAAGGTCCGCGTACTATCGACATCGACATCCTTCTTTTCGGCGACAGTATTTTAGATTCTGAGCAAGTAGTAATTCCCCATCCCGCAATGCATGAGCGCCGCTTCGTCCTGGAGCCGTTGGCGGAGATCGCGCCGGAGGTGCGCCACCCCGTGATGAACAAGACGATTCTCGAATTGCGTGACGCGCTACCACCTGGGCAAACGGTACGAAAACTCAATCAAGCGGGGCCACAACCTAAGGCATAATGATGCGGTTGCCCGCTTCCGGCGCCGCAATCACCGCCGATTCTTTTTCCGGAAATTGCGCCGCCAGGAAATCGATAAAAGCGTGCGATCTGGGGCGCCCCGAAGTACGTCCGTGGGCCAGCCGAAGCAGAAACACCAGGGCTCTCAGTACATCTGCTTGCCGCAGGTTGGAATAACCTAATTCTTTTTGTTCAGCCTCGCGGAACTCCTTCACCATCTCTTCCACTTGCGCGGCGGCGGAGAGCTGCGCGGCGCTGGCCAGCGGCTGTTCGTAGTGCAGACCGGAGTTCACTAATCGCTCATAACTCGTACACATGGCCGTCAGCGTGGCAATCAGATCGCGATCATTCAAAGTAGCGGTCGGTGCGAGCGGCTTTGGCCAGGGCGTACGTCAGGCCCATGAGAAGATGCTCACGTTCGTAGGTGAACTGCTCGGAAACTTCCACCTGCAAGAACAAAGAGGCGGCGGCGAAATTGTCCGCCGATTGTGGCTTTTCGTGTTGGCGAGCCTGCTGCAAGTACGGGCAGTCGCTGGGGCAATCGAGGGTTACTTCGCGTTGTTCGCCACAGCACTGCGGGCAGATACGCCCGTGTACGGCCGGGCAAAAGCGTTTTTCCCTGCGAGTTTCACAGATGGCGCAGCTCAATTCGTAATTCTCCTCTGAAGCATTATGGCATCTGCAAGCCGACATCTTGACCGCGGATTGAAAAGCATCAATAACCCGAGACGCTGAATTCCGCATGCCGTGGCCGTCCCTGGAGGGCGTTTTTGGGCCATTTTGGGAGCCTCAACTGATAAAAAGCAGTGAAAATGGCCTTTTCGGCATGTTATATGTACGGAACCCGCGTAAAATAAGGGTGTTTTCCACAGGCGGTTGATATAACATCAAGCGCGCTGGAATTAAAATTCAAACTTTTCCGAGGAGGAAATTTATGGCATCAGGTTTAACCAAGACCCAACTCGTCCGTCATCTGGCAGAAAAGACCGAACTTCCGAACAAGACAGCGGCTCTGTTTTTGGAAGAGCTCGCGGATGTCGCGGTAAAAGAAACAAAAAAGAATGGCGTGTTCGTCGTCCCCGGCTTGGGTCGCTTGGTAAAAGCGCATCGCAAAGCCCGCGTTGGACGGAATCCCCAGACGGGCGAACCCATCCAGATCAAGGCCAAGACCGTGGTTAAGTTCCGCGTCGCCAAGGCCGCCAAGGACGCAATCGCACCGAAGAAGGCATAGGCTGCTATTGAGATTTTCAGAGGCCGGCCTTGAGCCGGCCTTTTGATTTTCTACAACCGTGTTACGTTTGACACATCCATGTTGAATTGGATCGTTATCGGAATCGGCGATATCGCGACCCGCCGCGTGATTCCCGCAATTCAATCCGAACCCCGAAGCCTTTTGTACGGTCTGGTCACGCGTGATCCAGCAAAAACCGCGCCTTATCACGTCCGCTCATGGGCGACTCTCGACCAGGCTCTTTCCGATTCTGCCGTGCAGGCCGTTTACGTTGCCACTCCAGTTTTCCTTCATGCGCCCCAAACCATTCAATCGCTTCGTGCGGGAAAGCATGTGCTTTGCGAGAAACCGATGGCAATGAATGAGGCGCAAGCGGCTTCAATGGCAAGAGCCGCAGAGGAGACGGGACAGATTCTTGGCGTGGCGTACTACCGAAGGAGTTACCCCAAGCTGCAACGCGCGAAGCAGTTGATCGAAACCGAAGCAATCGGTAAGCCGGTTCTTGCCGAACTCACAAGCCACGGCTGGTTCGGCGAAAAAGAGTTCGGCGAAAAAAACGCTGATCGCAGTTGGTTAATCGATCCGGCAAAAGCCGGAGGCGGGCCGCTGTACGACATCGCCTCTCATCGCATCGATGTGCTGAATTTTCTCTTCGGCCAACCCTTGCGTGCCACCGGCTACCTCTCGAATGCCGTGCATCATTATGCGGTCGAGGACAATGCGACCGTAATGATCGATTATCCCGAAGGCATTCGCGGGATCGTGGATGTTCGCTGGCATTCGAAAGTAAAGCGTGACGAGTGCCGCATACGTGGCACCGAAGGTGAAATGGAATTGAGTCCGCTGAATGGCCCGGAGCTTATTTATCCAGGTGGCCGCGAGAATCTGCCGCCACACGTCAATCTGCACTACCCGATCATCGAAAACTTCGTGGATGCGGTTATGGGCAAATCTAATTTACTGGCAAGCGGAGCTTCATCCTACTGGACCGATTGGGTGATTGATCAAGTGCGGAGAAATAACGCGCCTGCTCCTTTGCCTGGCTCAGCTGCTTAGCTCTGCGAGGACTGCGGTACTCTCATCTCCATGGAACGCCCGGCCAGTGTCACGGTGATCGCTGTCCTGTTTTTTCTTGTGGCTGGATATCTGATCGTCGTCGGCATCATCGAGTTCGCCGCGCCGGGCACCCTTGCAATGACAGGGACACCGGGAATCACTTATGGGAGAGAGCTCGAGGGGGCACAGACCGCCCTCTCGGTAGGTGCAGGATGGGCGTTGGTTGCCTGGGGATTATATCGGCTGCAAAATTGGGCCCGCTGGTGCGCGATTGTCCTTATGGTGATCGGAGTCGCGGGCTCGGTTCCGGCAGTGTCTGCGGCTGCGCGGGATTTGGGCTGGCGTTTCTTTTTCTATGGCGCGCAAATCATGGTGCGTATTGTGATCGCGTGGCTGCTGGCTGCGTCGCCGGAGCTGATTGATGCATTCGTGCAAAAGTAAAGCCGCAAATTATTGTTTCACCGGCTCGCCCACCCGCTTGCTGACTTCAAATTTCATCTTGCCGGCTTTCTTATCGGCATCTACAACGATGTGATCACCGTGCAGAATTTCACCGTCTAATATTCTTAGAGCGAGCGGATCCTGCACCAGTTTCTGAATTGCGCGCTTGAGCGGGCGCGCGCCGAAGTTGGCATCGTAACCTTGGGTGAACAGCAGTTCTTTCGCAGCGTCCGTGAGCTCGATCGAGATCTTGCGGTCGGCAAGCAACCGGCGCACATCTTCAAGGCGAAGCTCGACGATCTTGACCAACTGTTCCTTGCCAAGCGGACCGAAGACTATGATGTCATCCACACGGTTCAGAAACTCTGGCCTGAAATGGCCGTGCAGAGCGGTCATTACCTGTTCACTCGCCTTTTCGAAATCTTCCGGCGAACGCAGATTTTCGGCCTGCAAATAACTCGAGCCGAGATTCGAGGTCATGATGATGATGGTGTTCTTAAAGTCGACCACGCGGCCCTTACCGTCTGTGAGGCGCCCGTCGTCCATGATCTGCAAGAGCACATTGAAGACATCGGGATGAGCTTTCTCGATCTCGTCGAACAAGACCACCGCATAAGGGCGGCGGCGAACCTGCTCCGTGAGCTGACCACCCTCGTCATATCCGACATAACCCGGAGGCGCGCCGATCAGGCGGGAGACCGAGTGCTTCTCCATGTATTCGGACATGTCGATGCGCAGCAAGGCACGTTCGTCATCAAAAAGAAATTCGGCAAGGGCTCGGGCTAATTCTGTTTTGCCGACGCCTGTTGGACCGAGAAAAATGAATGAACCAATGGGCCGCTTGGGGTCGCTCAGTCCGGCGCGGGAACGGCGAATGGCATTGGCCACGCGCTCGAGGGCTTCGTCCTGTCCGACGACACGCTGCCGCAGGCGCTCCTCCATCGTTACCAGCTTTTTCACCTCGCCTTCCAGCATCTTCGAGACGGGAATACCAGTCCACTTGGAGACGATGCGGGCAATATCTTCTTCGTCAACTTCTTCTTTCAACATGCGCGCGGAGCGGGCGCCATCGCCGGCTGAGCCGTCGATCTTCGCAGTCAGTTTGCCTAACTCGTCCTCTGCCTGCCGTAACAACCCGTAACGGATTTCGGCGACGCGCTGCAAGTTACCTTTTCTTTCCTCGGTTTGCTCCTCCAGCTTGAGCTTCTCGATTTTTTCTTTAAGCTCGCGCGAGCGGGCAATCAGATCTTTTTCTTTTTTCCAATTTGCTTTGAGGGCGTTGGATTTCTCGCGAATTCCGGCCAGTTCTTTCTCGATGACCGCGAGGCGATCTTTCGAGTTGGTGTCATCTTCTTTTTTCAGAGCCTGCTTTTCAATTTCGAGTTGCGTGGCGCGACGTTCGAGCTGATCGATGTCGGTAGGGAGAGAATCGATCTGGATGCGAATTGAGGCGGCGGCTTCGTCTACCAAGTCGATCGCCTTATCGGGCAAGAATCGATCCGAGATATAACGATGCGAGAGCGTCGCTGCGGCGACGATGGCCGAATCTTTTATACGAACGCCATGGTGCACTTCGTAGCGTTCTTTCAATCCGCGAAGGATGGCGATCGTGTCCTCGACGTTCGGCTCGCCGACGAAAACAATCTGAAAACGGCGTTCGAGCGCCGCATCTTTCTCGATGTACTTACGATATTCATTCAGAGTAGTCGCGCCGATGGCGCGGAGTTCTCCACGAGCCAGCGCCGGCTTCAGCATGTTGGAGGCGTCGATTGCGCCCTCGCTGGCGCCAGCGCCGACCAAAGTGTGCAGCTCGTCGATGAATAGAACCACCTGGCCCGAGGAATCTTCGATCTCTTTCAACACAGCTTTCAGCCGATCTTCGAATTCGCCACGATATTTCGCACCGGCGAGCATGGCTCCGAGATCGAGGGCGACGACGTGTTTGTTCTTGAGCGCTTCCGGTACGTCGCCAGAAATGATGCGTTGCGCGAGGCCTTCCACGATTGCCGTTTTGCCCACGCCCGGCTCGCCAATAAGTACGGGGTTATTTTTGGTTCGACGGGAAAGAACCTGAACGACACGGCGGATTTCCTCGTCGCGGCCAATCACGGGGTCAAGTTTGCCGCGGCGGGCCTGCTCCGTGAGATCGCGGGCATAGCGTTCGAGAGCCTGGTACTTTGCTTCGGGATTCTGGTCGGTCACTTTTTGTGACCCGCGTACAGAAGTCAGCGCCTTCAGGATTGCATCGTAGGTTGCGCCGTGCTGGGCAAGGATCTTCGCTGGCCGCGTCCTGCTTCAGATGCGTGATGGCGAGCAATAAGTGCTCGGTGGAAACGTATTCGTCCTTGAAGTTGGCGGCTTCTTTGAAGGCTTGCTCCAGCAACTTATTGGCGGCATTCGAGATCGTTGCCTGGGCGGCTTCTCCGGAAACTTTCGGCAGCTTCTCAATCTCGCGATACAAATCGCTGAGGACCGCCTGCGGACCTATGCCGATTTTTTCCAGCACCGGCGCGACAATCCCTTCTTTATCTTCCAACAGAGCCGCGAGCAGATGCAGCGGCATCAGTTCAGGATTGCCATGTTCGGATGCGAGATCGTTCGCCCGTTGAACGGCTTCTTGCGCTTTTACAGTAAATTTGTCCCAACGGATGGGCATGGGAAACTCCATTTAGTAATTTGGTAATTGTGTAATTTGGCAATCTGAAAACCGAAGGTCGAAAAATTCAACCACACTTCAGGTTGCCGAATCGCATGATTATTCGTTGCAAAAATATTGGGAGGCGGTCATTACTATGGCGCCTCCCGTTGATTCTAGTACGTCGAGCCGTGCTCGACAGGGCGGACGAGGCGTCCGCTCCTTCCTCGAGCGTTGCGAGACTTATGCGGCTTTGCTGGGGGCCTTGGCGTCCAAGGTTTTCTCGGTGGTGGTACCGCTGCCGATGTTGACCTTGATCTGCTTGGGCTTAGCTTCCGCCTTTTTGGGCAGAGCAATCTTCAGAACGCCCTTGTCATAGTTCGCCGAAACTTTCTCGGAATCCACGGTGGTGGGCAGAGTGAAGGTGCGGGTGAAGCTGCCGTACTGGCGCTCCACGCGGCGGTAGTTCTCTTCCTTCTCTTCCTTCTCGATCTTGCGCTCGCCATGGACGGTCAGGGTATTGTTCTCCAGACGAATGTCGATGTCTTTCTCGTCGATTCCGGGCACTTCGATCTTCAAAGTCACGGTGTGCTCGTCTTCGTAGACATCAACGGCTGGGGCAAAGCTGGATGTGGTCAGGGATTCATCCCGGCCACCTTCGTTGTAGGACTCACGGAACAACCGGTTCATACGGTCCTGGAGGGTGGAAAACTCACGGAAAGGCTCCCAACGGGTTAATACGGTCATGGTAATGATCTCCTTCTGTGCTTGATTTTCAAGAATTCGGCGTTGCCGGTTTACAAGCTTAGATGTTTATGTAGCACAAAAGAAGCATAAAATATGAGTGTGTTATTGTCAATATTTTATTGCTATGTTTTCATCAGATTACGTGCGCAATCACGCACTTCAGGTAGGCAGTTTCGGGAACATTGAGCAGAGTGGGGTGGTCTTTCGCTTGGCCGCGAACCTCCAGTAGGCGAACCGTCCGGCGGGCGTCCCGTCCAGCACTGGCAAGCATGGCCAGAAATTCCGCTGAGCTAACATGGTAGGAGCATGAGCAGGTAACCAGAATCCCGCCAGGGCGGAGCATTTTGAGGGCGCGGAGGTTGAGCTCTTTATAGCCGCGCATGGCGGCATCGAGTTCGCGCTTGGATTTCGCAAAGGCGGGCGGATCGAGGACAATCGTGTCGTATCGCTGGGCGGACGCCGAATAGTCCTTTAGGAGGTCAAAGGCGTTGGCTTCTATCCATTCAATGTCCAGGTGATTGAGCGCCGCGTTCTGGTCGGCCGCTTCGAGCGCCGGACGTGAACTATCGACGCCAGATACATGAGAACAGCACGAGGCCAAGTGAAGGGCAAATCCACCCTGATAACAGAAACCATCGAGGGCTTCGCCATGGGCATATTGGGCTGCGGCGGCATAGTTTTCTCGCTGGTCGAGGAAGGCGCCAGTCTTCTGGCCTGCCAGCGCCTCGAACTTGAACTGGATGCCGTTCATGGCAAAAACCGTTGAAGTCTTCTCCCCCTGTAGAAGCCCAGAAGGGCGCGGTGGCAGTTCTTCGAGTTGGCGAACGCGAGGATCCACGCGCTCGATAATCGAAGCCGGCTGCAGGCGCTCGGTTAGCTCTGAAACTACTGGGGCCCGAACGATCTCTGCATCCATCGCCTGAGTCAGGACTTGAACCGAGAGAATGTCGTTATAGCGGTCGACAATCAAACCGGGCAGCAGATCGGCTTCGCTGAAGATGAGCCGGTAGGCATTCGTGTCATGGACGATGGGTTGGCGGTACGAAATAGCGCCGGCGATGCGCTGACGAAGCAGCGCAGGTACATCGGCTACCGGTTCATGCGAGATCAGACGGATTGCGATCTGCGAGGAACTCGAATACAGCGCGCTTCCGAGAAACTGCCCGCGATGGTCCGTGACGGACACCAGCGAACCGGGCGTGGATTCGCCGGCGGAAACGATATCCGAGCGATAAACCCAGATATGACCATCCTTCAGGCGAGAGGCGCCGCGGGGAGAAACTTTGACGGTGAAAGCGTGATTAGAAGGAGCAGAGGTTCGAACCATGCTCCGATGTTAACTGACAATGCAGGGACAACGTCGGCTGGGTTCGCCTGCCTAACCCTTCCGCAGCAAGAAAATCATCTGCTCGGCGTTGTTATCAAGGGGAGCTTTGGCGAAAGAACCGTATTCTGCCACAACCTCCAGCCCAGCGAGCAGGAACAGCGCCCGGAGATGAGGGTAAGTGAAGTAGCTTAACTGGAAAGCTTCCGTCTCCTCGAGGATCAGCTTGTCCGTTTGGAACGTGCGGTAGGTGAAAGTGAAGTGAAATATCTGGTTGATCTTGTCGACAGAATCTTTTCTAAAATATCTGCGGACAGTTTTTTCTGGATCAAAACTCAAATTCCATTCCATCTCCGCGACTTCCTCGCCGATTCTTGTTTGAATTGATTCAAGCTTCGGATAGAACACGTCAAAGGCAAGTATGCCAGTATCGGCGAGGTGCGCCGCGGCAGTTCGCAAGGCATTCACCCTGATCCTGCACGGTGCATGTGCTGCATGGGACGGAAGGGAATGATCACGAGCGGATATCGCGAACTCAGGTGGAAATCGCGCATGTCACCCTCGTGCAGGGTGACCCTGCGGCAAAACTCGGCCGGTTCGTTGGTCAAGGCTTCCCTGAGAATCGTAAGCATCGGGAGCGAATTGTCCACACCGTGAATTTCTTTGCCCTTGCGCGCAATGGGCAAAAGAACGCGGCCCGTGCCACAGGCAATCTCCAGAATGGGACCGGGCGACTGCTCCGCAAGTTCGAGGTAAAACGGGAGATCCACGAGGTCTGGTTTGCGGCGTATGCGCCGTTTTAATGCTTGGCGGTCACCTGATACGAGTTAACTGCGGCATTCATTCGTAACCTCCTCGAGAGGTTAGCGAAATCTTAAATCACGGCAGATCAAGATTAAATGTCGCAGACAGATTGATTCTCGCAAATAGCACTTAGCGGTAGATTTTTTAGCTGGCGGCGTGCTGCGTAGGAACGACTGCTGGGATTTCAGACTTGGCGGAACTTCGGGAACTCATTTCGTAGCGGGCGGCTTCGAGATCCCCGTGAAGAGCGTCTAAGGCGTTCATGGGCATCTCCGTGCCCCAGGTCTCCATTTCGCTCTCGGGCCAACTTCCGTTGAGGCGGATGGCGCCAGTAATATCCTCGGGAAAGGCATGACGGTAATCGCCTTCGCGAATAAGGATGTCGCCAATCAGGCGTCCCGTACCCATGTCGAAAATCCGGCGGCTGGCTTGGCCACTGGCATTGGTTAAACACAGCAGAACTTCGCCGTCCTGTGCGTATTCCTGCCGGTAGTACCAGGCCTGGGGAGCATCGATTTTAGGATGATGGCGGCGCGAACGCTTGTGCTCCGGCTCCAAGGCCTGCATTTCGTTGGCGGGATTGAAGTACAGGATGCGCTGGCAGGAATCGCAAACCACGGTCTGCTGTCCGGTGCGAACATCGTTATAAATCTGGGGGCGCAGCATGATCTGACAAGCCATGCATTTGTGGTCTCTGACCTCGGAAATGCCGCTGCCGCGGAATTTCGAAACACGCTCGTAATGGCGGAGCAGATCTTCATTCACACCAGCCCGCATCTGATCGCGTTTGCCACGCCATTCCGTAAGCTGCTTTTCGTCCTCGGCCGTACGTTTGCGGGCCTCTTCTTTTTCCTTTTCGATTTCGGCTGCTTCCGCTTTCAGTTCGGCTTGCGCCGCCTTCACTTCCTTATCGCGGGCATCCGCATTGACCATCAACTCGAGAATCTTGTCCTCGTTCTCGGCAATCTCTTTTTCCGCGAATTGGATTTCCTGCAGCAAAGCCTTGTACTGCTCGTTGGTTTTCACCGCCAGCGACTGGTCGCGATACTTGGAAATCTTCCCGCGCAGGTCGATGATCGCGGTGTCATACTTGCGGCGTGAAGCCTCATCCGCCTTGACCGCGGTCTGAGCTTTTTCCAATTGCAGTTTGGTGTCCGCGAGCTTGTGTTCGATAGCGGCGACGCGCTTGGGGAGTTCCGCAATTTCATCCTGCAGGCGGCGGATTTCCTTATCCGCCTCTTGCAGGTGCAACAGATTTTCTATTTCTGGAAGCATCCTGGGAAAACTCAGCTTTGATTCTAGCACGCGGAAACTCCGGTTTCCTTGGGAGTCGCTGAGCAAAGCACCCCGGAACGGGCCTTTCGGGTGTAAACTCTTTCGTTCCGCCTTACTTCACTTCTTGCTCCTGGGGTTTCACAGTGAAAAAAATCATTTGCCTCGCAGCCGTGGTCGCCACCTTCAGCTTTCTATTGTGTAAAGAGGACATTTGGGCGCAATCATCGTCGCCTTTGAAGCCGCTTACCATTGAGGCACTTTATGCCCCCGGCGGTTTGGGCGGTCGAGGCCCGGAAACCTTCGAGTGGAGTCCCGACGGCGCCAAACTCTCGTTCGTGCAACGTAACGACGAAGGTGAGCATGGCGAACTCTGGTATGTGGACGCGGGCACGGGTGAAAAAAAAGTTCTGGTTAGCGCTTCCAAGCTGGCTTCACTCGCCCCCGACTATAACAACGTGAAGGATGAGCGCGAAAAAGAACGGCTGACGCGGTATCACGTCGCAGCCTATCTCTGGGCTCCCGATTCGAAGCATTTGATTTTCGACTCTCAGGGTCAGCTCCGGTTATTCGATCTGCTAACTAGTACGGCTGTACAGTTCACTTCCGCCCCCGATCCCAGCGGCGACCCCAAGTTTTCCCCAGATGGCAGCCATATTTCCTACGTGCGCAAGCACAACCTTTATGTTCGGCCAGTGAGCGGCAAGGGCGAGAGGCAATTGACCAAGGACACGAAGGACGATCTGTTCAATGGCGACATCGATTGGGTATACGCCGAAGAGTTGGCCGTGCGCAGTAATTATTTCTGGTCGCCCGACAGTAAAGATATTATCTTTCTGCACATGGACGAATCCAAAGTTCCAACTTATCCCATCACCAATTGGATTCCGACTCATCCAACGGTCGACAACGAAAAATATCCCAAAGTTGGCGACCCGAACCCTATCGTGAAACTAGGCGTGGTGGATGCAGAGAAAGGTAAAGTCCGTTGGATTTCGCTAACCGATGATCCGGAGGCGTATATTCCACGCTTCGGCTGGGTGCGCGATGGCGTTGTTTGGGCCGAGGTTTTGAACCGCAACCAGGACAAAATGGATTTGTATTTTGTCGATGCAAAATCCGGCAAGTCACGAATTGTTCTCACGGAAACCACGCCGGGGGCATGGATCGATTTTGAACATTTGGAGGTGCGTTTCCTGAAATCCAGCGGAGCATTCCTGTGGCCGAGCTGGCGCGACGGGCACATGCACCTCTACGTTTACAGTTTCGATATGCAAAATCCGATGGGCGCCGAAGCGAAACTGGAACGACAATTGACCCATGGGGACTTCGAAGTTCTAAGCATCGAAGGAGTGGACGAAGCATCCGGCACCGTGTTTTTTCAGGCTAACCCCGGCGATCCGCGACAACAGCAAATTTGTTCTGTGAAGCTGGACGGAACGGGCATGCAACAGTTGACTCACGAGGAAGGAATATATTCTGCCAAGTTCTCCGAGGATGGCAAACATTTCCAGCAGACGTTCATGGGCCCTTTAACGTCCCAGCACATCTCGCTGTGTACGGTGGGTGCTTCTTGCGCGCCGGTGTGGCAGGCACATGATGAAATGGCCGAGTATGGCCTACGCGCTCCAATGTTCCTCGATTTTAAGGCGGAAGATGGAACCGTACTCTACGGACGCCTATTGCTCCCCCCAGACGCGGCAGCAGGCGCGAAAATTCCGCTGATCGTGAATATCTATGGCGGACCGGCGGGGCAGACGGTTCTCAAGCAGACGACAAATCCATTCGACGAAATTTTAGCGCGTAAAGGCTTCGCGATTTTTTCCGTAGATAACCGCGGCACCCCGGGACGCGATCGTAAATTTCAAACTGTGATCCGCCACGAGTTCGGCGCGATCGAACTCAAAGATCAGTTGGTGGCGCTCGATCAGCTTCTTGCGCAATACCCGCAATTGGATAAAGACCGTATCGCGATGTGGGGATGGTCGAATGGCGGCTCGATGACACTCTACGCGATGACTCATTCCGACCGCTTTCGCGCCGGAGTTGCCGTTGCGCCGGTCACTGACCAGATTAACTACGATACGATTTATACCGAACGTTATATGGGCCAGCTCAAAGACGATGCGGCCGGTTATCACGAATCCGATGTGACCAGCGCTGCCTCAAGTCTCCACGGCGCGCTGTTGATCGTCCACGGCACCGGTGACGATAACGTGCACTTCCAGAACACGGTTCAGATGGTAAACGCGCTCATCGATGCCGGAAAACAATTCCGGCTCATGATCTATCCCAATAAAACCCACAGCATTGCGGGAGCGCAAGCGCGTGAGCACCTATTCCACATGATCGAGGAGCACTTTGAACGGGAACTAAAGTAGGAAGCTCGAGTGGTTCTGTGAGGACACTACTTCTTCTTGTCGGGCTTCCGGGACGAACTTACTCGATTTGAGGTAGTTTTCCTGGAGTCTTCTTTAGCAGAACTATCCTTGGATGATGTTTCCTTAGCCGAGCTTTCCTTGGAAGAATCGCTCTTTGTGGAATCCTCCGACTTCGGCTTCTCGTCCTTCTTCGATTCCGAACTGCCGCTCTCGGAAGCAGGCGCGTGCGATTTATTCGCGTAGTCGGTGACGTACCACCCCGATCCCTTGAACTGCACAGCGGGCGCGGAGATCATCTGTTCCACACGTCCTCCGCACTCCGGACACTTCTTGACCATCTTGTCGGAAAATTTCTGGATTTTTTCGAAGCGATGACCGCATTTTTCGCACTTATATTCGTAAAGAGGCATGTTTTTCTGAGACAGTTGTGCGGACTTTGTTCCATTTGATTCTAGGGGCGCAGGTTCGATTGCGTCAATTCGGTCAGCCGAGTGGAGTTGCAACCTCCTCGAAGACCGAGGCATCTGAGTGCGGCGAGGTTCCGCCATGCCTTCGTCGAATTTCCGGCGCACAACGTTGAGTCTGGTCTTGTCATTCATAACCTTCCACGCAACGCAGAGCTTAGCGGCCAATCCCGACCGGCTAATTCTTAGTTTCGACGGCTACGCTGGAGGCTGTTCTCCTATTGATCGCGCCATCTTCGATGACAAAGGAAACCTTTACGGTGTCACTCAGTCAGGTGGCGCCTACAACGCCGGCATCGCATTCGAATTGACTCCTGGCTCCAAAGGGACGTGGACAGAAATGGTGCTGCATAATTTCGGAGCTGCAGATGATGGTGTGTATCTGTCCGGTCAGCTGGTTTTCGATTCCTCCACGGGGCGATTCCGCTGGGTGGAGTCATCTTCGACAAGGCGCAGAACCTCTATGGTGTAACTAGCGGTGGCGGCAGCAATGACGCGGGTACAGTTTTCCAGCTCCAACGCGTTAGCGGAGG
This sequence comes from uncultured Acidobacteriaceae bacterium, assembly GCA_963818235.1. Classification (GTDB taxonomy): domain Bacteria; phylum Acidobacteriota; class Terriglobia; order Terriglobales; family Acidobacteriaceae; genus Sulfotelmatobacter. The sequence continues at coordinate 640,444 of CAWFRI010000001.1, read as the reverse complement.
ATGGAATATCGTCGTGCTCCACGAGTTTAGCGGGAGTGACGGTTTTTCTCCTGTGGGTGGGCTCACCCAGGACCAGGAAGGCAATCTTTGGGGCGTGACAAGTTGGGCGGAACTTATAACGATGGAACCGTCTTCGAGCTAGTTCGCTCCAGGGGGGACTGGACGTTCCAAAGCATCTACACTTTCAAGGGCGGCAGCGACGGCAAGTCGCCCAGCGGGCGGCTCACCCTCGACAAAGCCGGAAACTGGTTTGGCCTGACTGTTCTCGGTGGAACTGGAAAGTGCAAAAGCGAACCAGGTTGCGGGACCGCGTTTGAGTTAACGCGCTCGGGGAGTTCCTGGACTGAAAGTATAATTCACAGCTTTCAAGGCGGTACCGACGGAGCCCTTCCAGAATTGGCCAGTCTTGCCTTCGACGCTAACGGAAATCTCTACGGCGAAACAACTTTCGGCGGCGAAGGAAACTGTGACGAGGAAGGGCTAAAAGGATGCGGCATTGTCTTCAGGCTGGCTCCATCCACTGACGGCTGGACAGAGGATCTAATTCACGAGTTTCCGGGCTCGGGAGAAGACGGCTTTTACCCTGAAGGTGCAGTGACTTTGAATAATCGCCTTTATAGCCTTACTACCTCGGGTGGCTCTTCCTTGGCAGGAGCGGCCTATGAAATCACTCCATAACTTGTGCCACTAGGCGCTTCGGAGCTGTATTTCGCCAGGCAGCTCTGATTGCTTCTTCCACAGTTTTGCTGCTTGCGGCTTTGAGGTTCACACTGGTCGCCCCCCGTCTTCCCCACGCTCCCTTCACGGCCACGAAAACTTGCAGCGCATCTTTCGAAAAATAATGCTGCTGCTCTGGTGTGAGCTTGACCATTCCCCATCCCTCAGCCGGATGGCCGAGCGTAGCAAAAATCTTCCCGCGCACGCGAAAATCCGGATGGTCCATGTGCGCGCCTTCGACTGCTTCGGTCATGGATAAAGCCAGGCGGCGAAAATCATTGGCGGTCACTGCACAATCTCCTCGGACAAAGCCATCGGTACAAATAGCATAACTGTTTCCAGCGCCATGAAGTTACGGCCGCTGTGGTGTTAAACTCCGGCCATGACGGATGCAACCGGAGATCTGGAGTCCGAGAGCGCTGAATCCACAGCCGTTCCGCCAAAAGCCGATTCGTCTGCGATCGCGCCCAGGCCAGCTCTCTATCTGGTCGGGACACCAATCGGCAATCTGGAAGACATCACGCTGCGCGCCGTGCGCGTGCTCAAGGAAGTAGACGTCATCGCCTGCGAAGACACGCGGCAGACCCAAAAACTCCTCAATCACTACGGCATCACCACCCGCACCGTCAGCTACCACGAGCACAATGAGATGACGCGCGCAGCAGAGTTGGTAAAAGATTTGCAAGAGGGCACGAGTGTTGCGCTGGTCACGGATGCTGGAATGCCCGGCATTTCCGATCCCGGCTTTCGGCTGATTTCGCTGGCCATCCGGCATCGCGTGCCGGTGGTTCCGATTCCAGGTGCATCGGCGTTTCTGGCGGCACTTGTCGCCAGCGGCCTTCCCACCGATTCTTTCCGCTTCAGCGGATTTCTTCCCGCAAAGCGTGGGGAGCGCCGCGCCGCCCTTGAAACCGTAAAAGCTTCGCCGCGCACCCAGGTTTTCTACGAAGCCCCACATCGGATCGTCGAGGCGCTTGCGGATGTTGTCGAGGTTTTTGGAAACGACCGGCATGTGGTAATCGCGCGCGAAGTGACTAAGTTGCATGAAGAATTCCTGCGCGGACGCGCGGGCGAAGTGCTGGAGACGCTGAAGTCACGCGACGGAGTGAAAGGCGAAATTACGCTCCTGATCGGAAAGGCCGAAGAGACCGACGCTCGTGGAGCCCCGGACGCTCTCGTCCGCCCGTCGGTGAGGCAGCGGGTGGAGCAGATCATGGCAGAAGAAAAAATAGACGAGAAGGTGGCGCTAAAGAAAGTGGCTAAGGAACGAGGAATTTCGAAGAGCGAAGCGTATCGGGAGTTGCAGAGGAGCAAGTAGCTAATCTCGCCGCTACTTCCCTGCCAACTCCCGCTTCACCGCCTCACTCACTACCTTGCCATCCACTCGCATCCCAGCGCCCGAAAACCGCGCCATAGCATTCTTCATCACCGCGCCCATATCTTTCATGGTAGGCGAGCCCATCTCGGCAATTATGGCTTTCACTCCGGCAACAATTTCATCTTCGCCCGCGGCTTTGGGCAGATAGCTCTCAATCAGGACAATCTCGGCGGCTTCTTTGTCGGCCATCTCCTGGCGTCCGCCTTTGGTAAACTGCTCGACCGATTCCTTGCGCTGTTTGATCAGCGTCGCCAGCACGGCGTGGGATTCCTTTTCATCGAGCGGCGCCATCTTTTCGATCTCGCGATTTTTCAGTGCGCTCTTCACCATGCGCAGTGTGGAGAGGCGCTGCTCCTCGCGCGCCTTCATGGCGGCGGTGATGTCTTGCTGGATTTGGTCGATCAGGCTCATCAGCGAATTATAGACGGTGCGGGAACCCACGCTGGCATTGTGACCGGAATCACGCACAGCCAGAGCGTCCTTCCAGTAGACTTATAAATTACTCCACTCATAAGGGCTTCACCTATGCTGCGCAAGAATCGTCTTTTTACTCCCGGACCAACTCCCCTGCTGCCAGCGGCGCAAACCGCCATGGCATCATTCACGGCGCATCACCGCACCGCCGATTTCCGCGCATTGTTCCAGCGCGTCCTCGCCGACATGAAGGAATTCATCGGCACGAAAAACGATGTGCTGGTACTGGCTTGCTCGGGCACGGGGTGATGGAAGCTTCGGTATCGAACCTGACGTCACCCGGCGATAAAGTTTTGGTGCTCACCGCCGGAAAGTTCGGCGAGCGCTGGACCGGGTCTGGCCAAAGCTTTCGGCTGCAATGTCGACGTGCTCTCCTCGCCTTATGGCACAACGTTTTCGCTCGATGAAATTCGCGCCAAGCTCACTTCCGACGTGCGCGCCGTCTTTGTGCAAGCGACCGAGAGTTCCACCGGCACGCGGCACGACATCAGAAGCATTCGCAAAGATTGTCCGCGAACACGATGACACGCTGCTGATCGTCGATGCCATCACTGGCCTGGGCACTACTCATCTTGATGTCGATGGCTGGGGAGTCGATGTGATTATCGGCGGTTCGCAAAAGGCGCTTGATGATTCCTCCCGGACTCGGCTACTGCGCAGTGAGCGAGCGCGCATGGAAGCGGATGGATAGCGACGACTTCTCCGCGCTACTACTTCGATCTGCGCAAGGAACGAAAGTCCGCGGCCAAGGGCGAATCGGCCTACACCCCGGCAACTTCGCTGTTTGCCGCGTTGGGAGCGGCTTTGGAATTTATACGCGAGATGGGCGGTGGCGACTTGGCCAAGGGACGCGAAGCTCTGATCGATAACGCTGAACTCTGCGCGCGAGATGACGCGAGCCGGAGCACAGGCTCTGGGACTGAAACTTTATGCATCTTCACCCGCAGCCGCGCTGACGGCAATCTGCTCGCCCGACGGCATCGATTCCGGCAAGATCGTAAAAGAATTTCGCGAATCTTTCGACGCCGTGGTCGCCAACGGCCAGAGCGAAATGAAAGGACAACTATTTCGCATCGCGCACATTGGCTATTACGATTACCTGGACACGATCGGCATTCTAGGCGCGCTCGAACACGTGCTTGCGCGCGTCACCGGGAAAAACTGTCGAGTACGGCTGCGGCCGTACGAGCGGCCCAGGAAGTTTATGCGCGCGGGATATCGAACCAGTGCGCAACTGTGGAAGCTTGAGGACCGCGAAGCACGCGGCCCTCATCTTAGTTCGACGGTAAAATTCATTGCGGCCGAAGTCTCCGCCAGCGTGGCGCCGGTGTTGTAAATGCCCGTGCCGGCTGTGCCCGGGTTCGTCACCGTAATCGCCACGGTGGCCGGAGTTGCGATATTCGAAGCCGCAATGGTCGCCGTAAGTTGGTTCGCACTCACGTGGTTGTGGTTTGCGCGGTGCCGTTCCAGTTGATCGTTGCCGTGCTCGAAAAGTTGCTGCCGTTCACCGTCAGCACGAATGCCGGGCCGCCTGAGTTCATATTGTTCGGCGCGAGGGCTGCGATAGCTCGGCATAGTCACCCGCCACCGGCGGGCGAGCTGGCTTTGGAGCTGTAGCCGCAGGCCAGCGTGAAAGCGGCGAGAGCGGCTAGTAATACTGTTGACAATGTTTTCATGACTGATTCCTCCGCGGGCATTTGCCCATGCTGGAGTCTATGGAGAACTCGAGGCGTGGCTGTGTCAGTGGTGTGTCAAATGTCTGTCAAGGTCTTGTCGCCGGTGGTTAGTCGATGAAGTCTTTGCGAGTGATGTCATGAAGATAAAGAAAGAGATGAGCGCATCCGTGAAAATTGTCATAGCGGAAAAGATTTCCGCATCAGCAGTGGAGCAACTTCGAGAACCCGGCTGGATCGTTCTTACTGCGGACCAGATCGAGGGCAAACTCACAGCCGAGCTGGAGTCTGCCGACGCGCTGATCGTGCGCTCCGCGGTGCAGGCCGACGCTGCGCTGCTGGCGCATGCCAAGAAACTGCGCGTGATCGGCCGCGCGGGCGTGGGCGTCGACAATATCGATCTGGATGCGGCCACGCGTCAGGGCATCGCTGTGATGAATACGCCGGGAGCGAATGCCGTAGCAGTCGCGGAACAGGCGCTCGGCATGATGCTCGCCATGGCTCGCCATCTTTGCCGCGCGGATGCGCTGATGCACGCCGGCAAGTGGGAGAAAAAATCGCTGCAAGGTACGGAACTTCGCGGCAAGACGCTTGGAATTGCCGGCCTTGGCCGCATCGGCATGGAAGTGGCGCGGCGGGCGCGAGCCTTTGGAATGGAGTTCGTTGCCCACGATCCGTTTGTTTCCGTCGCCGTAGCCAAGGAACTTGGGATTCGTTGCGTCAGCCTCGACGAGCTTTACGCGGCGGCGGATTACATCACTCTGCATGTTGGCCTGACTCCGCAGACTGCGGGCATGATCAACACAGCCGCCATAAGAAAATGAAGAAAGGAGTTCGCCTGGTGAATTGCGCGCGCGGAGAATTGGTGAACGAAGCTGATCTTAGTCGGAGGCTCTGAAGCAAGGCCAAGTTGGCGGCCGCGGCGCTTGATGTTTTCAACGAAGAGCCGCTGAAAAACTCACCGTTTCAGGCTATGGAGAATGTCATTCTTACGCCGCACATCGGCGGTTCCACGCACGAAGCACAGGAAGCCGTGGGAGTGCAAATCGCGCAGCAGGTGCGGGAATATCTGAAGCATGGCGTAATTCAGAATGCGGTGAACGTGCCTTCGGTTTCCGCCGAAGAGTATGCCGAAATGCAACCCTACATCGTTCTGGCGGAACGCATGGGAGCATTTCTCGCGCAGATTTCCGCCGGCTCGATTGAAGAAATCTCGCTGCGCTACAGCGGGCACATTGCCGAGTGGAAGACGGAACTGATTCGTAACGCCGCGATCAAAGGCATTCTCAATCAGGCGCTCGACGAAAAAGCCAACCTGGTGAATGCGGCTTCTGTCGCGGACTCAGCGCGGGCTTCGCGTCCACGAGTCGCATAAGGCCAAGGCTTCCACCGGCGGCGCTGGCAGCGTGCTCTCCACTTTTCCTGAAGAGTTCAACCGAAGAGCACATGGTGAAAGGCGCCGTTCTGCACGGCACCGCGCCACGCCTGCTGCATATCGATGACATCGATGTGGAAGCGCCGCTGGAACGAAATCTGATCTACCTGCGAAACCGCGACGTTCCCGGAGTGATCGGCAAAGTAGGTACGATCCTGGGCGAAAACGAAATCAATATTGCGGACTTTTCGCTGGGACGGCGCAGCGCGGAAACATCTTCGGAGCCGCGCGAAGCCATTGCCGTGGTCCACGTGGATGGCCGCGTTCCAGAAGATGTTCTGCGAAAGCTGGAGGAGATTCCCGCGGTGCGGCAGGCCAAAGCCGTGCACGCTATTCTAAAGAATGCCAAATGCAATTTTCGATTGCCGAGTTTCACAATCCGCGCACTAACCAATCGGCAATTGGAAATCGTAATTCGGAAATATATTCCCGCAGTGGTCGGCCCACCTGGATCAGTTCGACCCATCCCGCCGCAGCTTGCGCCCTTCCGCCAGCAAGCGACATGGAGTGCATTAAATTCTGCAGCGTGACAATGCCCACCAGTCGCTGATCCTCGACCACCGGAATGATGCTGAGATTACGCGCCGTAAGTTTGCGGAATGCGGAGGCCAGCGATTCCTGGCGCAAGGAAACTTCGAACAATTTATTCATCACCGCCTGAACATATCCGTTGCCTTCCGCACGCAGGCGTCCAGAATGCGCTGCCGCGAAATCACGCCCACCATATCGCTGCCGCGAACCACGGGAAAATCATCCTGCAGGAATGGACGGCCTTATCCAGCGCGTCTTCGAGCGTATCCGCCGGAGACAGGTAGAAAAATCGGTGAGCATCACTTCTTCCAGCCGCACGTTATCCAAAACGGATTGGAAGATGACGGCGCGTTCCTCAAGTTGCGCCGCCGAAAAGATAATGACGCCGACCATGGTGAGCCACGTATTGCTGAACAAACCCGCGATCATCAGAACCATGGCCAGGGCGTGGCTGATCGAAACCGCACGGCGCGTGGCCGCAGAAGAATCGATGCTCCGCGCGAAGTAAGCCCGCAGAATGCGGCCGCCATCCAGAGGATATGCGGGCAGAAGATTTATGCCAGCCAAATAAATGTTGGCCCACACCAGGCTGCGCGGCAGATTGCTTGACGTCAAAAAAGGCCAGTGCCATAGATTTGCTCCCGGAACTGCCGCATAGATCACGCCCGCCGCAACCAGCGCGAACGCAAGATTCACCAGCGGCCCGGTAACCGCGATGCGGACCTCGCGTTTCCAGACTCCTGTCGGGGACTGGGGCACTTGCCGCGTGCGATTCGTCGAACACGGTCACCCCGCTGAGCGGCAAAAGAATTACCGCCTTGGAATCAATCCCGCGCGCCGGGCGACCAGCATGTGGCCGATTTCGTGCAGCGGCTACGCAGGCCAGCACGATTCCCACCAGCGCCAGGTCCCGCGGCCCATTGGCCGAGGGATGCACGCTGTATTCCGTCCAGAAAACGAACAAGGGCAGAATCAGGAACGTCAGGTGGATGCGAACCTCCACTCCGAACAGCCGCCCCACGTGAACCGAAAAACTTCTCATAGGTTTTGACTACTACAGTTATTTTACATGGTCAGATATATTGGCCTCGGTAACCGAAAGTACAGAGCCATGCGCGTCATCGCCGGCAAATACCGGGGACACCCTCTGCGGGCGTTGCATGGGAAGGATACCCGGCCCACCTCCGACCGGCTGCGCGAGACGCTTTTCAATGTGCTCACGGCGGGCAATCCCGCAGCGCTTGCAGGTACGGTGTGGTTGGATTTATTTGCCGGCACCGGAGCAGTGGGGATTGAAGCGCTCAGCCGCGGCGCCAAGCAAGTATTCTTCGTAGAGACTTCCGCCTTCGCGGTCAAAGTGATCGAGCAAAATCTCGCAGAGCCTGAAAATCGCGGAAGGATATCGAATTCTGCGCGAAGATCTTTCCGGAGTCCTCTGGCATCTGCAGCGCGAACACGTCACCGCCGACGTTGTATTCCTCGATCCGCCTTATCGGATGCGCGAAGCCTACGAGCGTACGCTTGACTGGCCTTGGCCGATTCCTCGCTGGTCTGGGCTATGTCTCTGGTGATCGCGGAACATGAAAAGAAGTTCGATCCCGGGCCTGAATTTGGATCGCTGCGAAGAGTGCGCAAGCTGGTGCAGGGAAACAGCACTCTCAGTTTCTACCGCATTGGCGGACGGCCGGATCTTAACGATGAGATCTGAGCAGTCTTAACGATTAAACCGTCCTTGCCAAGACCATCTGCTCAATTACATCAAGAATTCATTCGCTCGCCGCGTGATGGGATGCTGCATCTCCTGCAAGTCGTTTTTCACCATATTGAGGCCGTAAACACAGCCTTCAAATTCCCGTGAAAGATTAGCGAAGAGCGGCGCCACTTTGGCATATTCGAAGTGTTCGAACTTCGACACAATGTAATAGCTTTCTTTCCCGGCTTTCATCCACTCCACAAAATTCTCCAGGCGATGATGGCGCAACCGGAAATGGTTGATGCTCTCAGGAAACATCCCGGCAAAGAAAAGAGCATAGTCGCCAATGTGCTTGCGCACCTGCCGCTCCCGATCAAACGAGGGCGCTGGGCCGTAGATCGGATCGGATTCCAGCATCATCTCGCCCAAGTCATTCAGCGGACGGTCGGCCGCATCGTGAATCTTGAACAACTGATCGGCTTCGCAGAATTCGGTGAGCAAGTGCGAGACGTAAGCCACGACCTGCGGATCGCGAATACCGATCTCCTCGGCATAGTGCCGTCCCACCAATTCCTGGAAAAGCTGACGCAGTGGATGAGATTCCGGAATCATTGATTTGGCCCCCCTTGTATATCAGCCCTGCAAAAACACACCCCCTCACAGTGTTAAGTAACTAGTTACCTCATTGCGTCTCCAAAAGCAAATGACTTTTGTTATCGAGCGCATCTTTTCATCAATCGATTAGAGGACGCGGCGGCCGAAGAGTTTGCTCGGCATTTTGCTGGCACACAAGCACGTTGGCTGCTAATTCCATGGCGTTAGACCGATATAATGAATCTGCGAGGAGGCAGATCGACCACAATGGAAACGAACGAACATCTCGAGCGGCACACCCTGGGAACCGATCGTCGGTTACTCTCGTGCGGTCAGAATTGGGCCGCACGTGCATGTTTCGGGCACAACGGCCACCGGACGCAGACGGCAAGATCGTGGGCATCGGCGACGTCTACGCCCAAGCCGTGCAGATTCTCAAGAACATTGAGAGCGCCTTGCACAAGGCGGGAGCCAGCATGAAAGATGTGGTGCGCACGCGAATCTATGTAACCAACATCGCCGAGTGGGAGAAGGTCGGTAAAGCCCATGCCGAGTTTTTCTCGGACATTCGTCCCGCGACAACGATGGTTCAAGTGAGCGCTTTGATCTCGCCGGAGATTCTGCTCGAGATTGAAGTCGATGCCTACGTTATCGAAAAGTAAACGTGGAATTCGCCACTCCCTGCTTCGCAATGTGACGGGAAATCGATGCAAGGCTGTCTTCCGCTGCCTGCAGGAACGAAATTCTGATCTGGACAAGATAAAGATTTGTTGAATTTTGTTTCAATTTCCTTGACTTCGGCCCCGGCGTGAGCATAATTCATCAATCCGATTTTGCGATTGCGAACTGGCTCGAAGCGGACATGCCAGAGGGGGTTGTTATGAGCGTGCTGGAACTTTGTGACCGGGAAATCGCGGCGGTGCCGCTGGAAGCCAGCGTAGCCGATGCCATCAACAAAATGCTCGACCACCACGTTGGAGCGGTCGCTGTCGTCGACTCCGAATACCGCGTCGCCGGAATCTTCACCGAGCGCGACGTTCTTCGCAAGATGGCACTCACCCGCACCGACCCGAAAACACGCCGGTCCGCGAGCTGATGACCACGCCGGTCGAAATGGCCACGCGCCGCACCGGTGCCGGCGAAGCGCTCACATCATGCTGGAACGCCACTTCCGCCATCTTGCCGGTGGCCGAGGACAACGGCAAGCTGCTCGGCATTCTTTCCATTCGCAATCTGCTGGAGTGGCGCGTCGACGACCTCAGCCGTGAACTGGAATCGCTCGAACAGTACGTCTCGAATGACGGCCCCGGCGGCTAGCTCCCGCGCACTCTGCGGACGTTCCCTGCGATCTCTGCGTTTCAGGCTTTTTCTGCGCTAGCTGTGACAGTCCGCCATATCGATCAATCCAGCTTGTGGCACACTAGTCCTATGCCACAGCTCTCTCTAGGCGACTTCGAACTCAGCGTTTTTTCCGACGGCACCTACCCGCTCGATGGCGGCGCATTTTTCGGCGTGATCCCCAAAGTCATGTGGTCGCGCAAAGCGCTGGCCGACGAACGCAACTACGTGCAGGCTGGACTGAACTCGCTTCTCATTCGCACCGGAGAGAAAAATATTCTGGTCGAGACCGGCATGGGCAACAAGCTCTCGGAGCGCATGGTCAAGTTCTACGGCCAGCCGGCGCAGCTGCTGAACAATCTCGCGGCCGCCGAAAATCGCGCCGGAAGATATCGACATCGTCATCAACACGCATCTGCACTTCGACCACTGCGGATGGAATACCGTTCGCGACAAAACTGGCAAAATCGTCCCGGCTTTTCCGCGCGCGAAATATTATGCGCCGGAAGGCGAATGGCAATACGCCCGCAAGCCCAGCGAGCGCGACGCCATCAGCTACATTCCCGACAACTACGATCCGCTGGTCCAGAGCGGCCAGATGACGCTTCTCAAAGGCGGCGAAGAAATCGTCCCCGGAATCTCGGTGAAAACTTTCCCCGGCCACACCGCGCACATGCAAGCCGTCATCGTCGATGGAAGCGTTCGCGAGCGAAGGAACGGGAAGGGCGGGGGCGCGAAGAACGTCGAGGGCAAGGCAATGATCGGCCCGAGCGCGACCGGGAAGGGCATGACTTCAGTCGTGCCGTTTAGAGCGGAGAGTTCTGGGGCTTTAGCCCCTGAGGGAACCGTGGCCTGCTACATCTCCGACCTAATCCCCACCACCGCGCATATCGACATCACCTGGGGCATGGCCTTCGACCTCTACCCGCTGCAGACCATCGAGAGCAAGAAGCAGTACTACGCGAAAGCGATTCCGGAGAAATGGCTGACCGTCTTCACGCACGACGCCAAAGTGCCGTGGGCTTATGTGGAAAAGGATGACGCGGGGAAGATGGTGGCGCGGGGAGTTTAGTGGCGCATAGAGCTGAGATAGGTCGCCCACTCAAGATTTCTCCGGGATTGTATACTTCTTCCGAGGTTTCCCATGCAAGCCGCATCACCGGCACCACCATGCCCGTACTCGAGTTCGTACTCGAGCCCAACGAGTCCATCATCTCCGAAGCCGGAGAGCTTTCCTGGATGGGCAGCTCTATTCAGTTGACCACGCACACCCAGTTCGGCGGCGGAGGAGGGCTTTTCGGCGTGCTCAAGCGCGTGGCCGGCGGCGGCTCCATTTTCATGACCGAATATCGCGCCATGGGCGCTGCCGGCGAACTGGCTTTCGCCACCAAGCTTCCCGGACACATCGTTCCGGTTGAAGTTTCCGCCGGGACACGAATTTCTGATTCACCGCCACGGCTTTCTATGCGGCACTCCGCAGATTCAGATTGGCCTGGGCTTTCAGCAATCCCTCGGTGCGGGAATTTTTGGCGGCACGGATTCCTGCTGCAGCGCGTCTCCGGACAAGGCACCTTCTGGCTCGAACTTTCCGGCGAACTGGTGATGCGCGATCTTCAGCCTGGAGAGACTCTGCGCGTCCATCCCGGCCACGTGGGCGCGTTCCAATCCAGCGTGTCGTTTCAAATCACTACCGTTCCGGGCATTAAGAATTTAATTTTCGGCGGAGACGGAATTTTTCTCGCCTCTCTGACCGGACCGGGAAGAATCTGGCTGCAAACGCTGCCTATCTCCAAGCTGGCGCATGCCCTGGCTGAATTTATGCCGCATCAGACAAGAACCGAAACCGTGCAGGGTGGCGTGGTCGGAGGAATTGTGGGATCGATTCTCGATCAGATGAAATAGTCAGCGGAAACTTAAGAAGGGGGAACGGCTTCCAACGTCTCGCGGACAGGAGCCTGCCCTGAGCCTGTCGAATGGGTGCCCGTCCCACACAGCCTGGCTTCGAAGAAATCTTCTACCCGGCTCAAAATCTCTACCGGGCTCTTCGATTCGTAAATCGCTTTGCGCAGCCCCGCCCCTCCCGGCACGCCGTGCGTGAACCACGACGCGAACTGCTTCATCTTGCCGACTGCATCGGGCAGCTCCTCTTCAATCAGCATCTGGAAGTAAGTGCGGATCATCTGATAGCGGTCCGCTTCCGACGGTTGGTCATACTCCATCCGGGCGCAATACTGCTGAATCTGCCGGAAGATCCACGGATTCGAGGGTGCCGTCCGTCCGATCATCACGGCGTCGCATCCGGTCTGCGCGACCATCGCACACGCATCTTCGGGGCTACGGATGTCGCCGTTGCCGATCACCGGAATCTTTACCGCATCTTTTACCGCCGTGATCCACTCCCAGCGAGCCTGTCCGCTGTAACCCTGTTCCCTCGTTCGCGCATGCAGCGCAACCGCTGCCAGGCCGCAAGATTCCGCCATGCGCGCCAATTCCACGCACACAATCTCATCGTCGCTCCAACCCGCGCGGAACTTGACCGTGAAGGGAATCTTCACCACCGCGCGTACCGCTTCGAAGATGCGGCCGATGGCCGGAAGATCGCGCAGCAGGCCGGAGCCTCCGTTGCACTTCACCACTTTTTTGGCCGGACAGCCCAAGTTCAAATCCACCAGATCGAAACCCAATCCCTCGACCATGCGCGCGGCTTCCGCCATGACATACGGATCGCTGCCGAAAAGCTGCGCCGAGATGGGATGCTCGTCTTCGTAGAAATGAAGATAGCGCTTGGCCTTCTGATCTTTCTTTCGAAGCACTCCGTCGGCAGAGGTGAACTCGGTCATAATCAGCCCGCATCCATCGAGATTTCGAATGAAGCGGCGAAAGACCGTGTCCGTAACGCCTGCCATGGGAGCCAGAACTGTGGCGGGAGCGATGCTCACCGTGCCGATCTTCAAGCTTGCTGGCAACGGCTTCAATGGCACCGCTTGGCGGACAAGAGTGTCCGCCCCGTTCGCGCCCGGATTGTCCCACATTTTCCGCACATTGTTTATTCTACTTGGCCTTGCAAAACAAAGCCCCCGCCAGAGGCGAGGGCTGGATTCTCAGGCGTTAAAGAGACTACTTCTTCGCCGCCTCGGGCGTGTTCTTGGCGTACTTGCGGCGGAAGCGCTCCACACGTCCGGCGGTGTCCATCAGCTTCTGCTTGCCGGTAAAGAACGGATGGCAGGCAGAGCAAATTTCAACGCTGATATCGCCTTTATGAGTAGACCGGGTGACAAAGGCATTGCCGCACGCGCAGTGCACGCGAATTTCGTTATAAGCGGGATGAATGGCTGCTTTCATAGGATTCAGACCTCGATACGAATCCTTAGATTCTACCGGAATGCCCCAGGATTCAGCAAACCCGCCGTGCTGGGCCGCTTCCTCAAAACCTAAACTGGTAGGACACCTTCACGAAAAACTGCCGGCTATCGTTGATATATCCCTTGGCGGTATTAAAAATACCGACGTTCGGCACTACGTTCAGATTCTGCAAATCGCTGTTGTAGCCGACATATACTGCGGTGCCGGGGTGCACCAGATAGGTAAGTAGAAAATCGGCATTAAACTCGCGGTCTGTCGGCAGGTAGGTATAAAGATCGGCCGTCCCCGGTGTATTGGCGAGCAGCGAGTTGTATTGCAGAATCATTCGCAACGAAAGCTGCGGAGTGAATTGCCAGTTCCACTTGCTGCGGACAATGTGATCGTTGAAAATGCCGCGATTGCCGCCAATCGTCCGCAGCCGTTCAAAGAGATACGTATTCTCGATCTTCAACGGCTTAATCGGACGGAAGGTGAGAGTGCCCGTCGCGGTATCCTGCCGCGCAAGAAATGGGTCATTCATAGGGACGGGAGCGGCGGGATTGGCATCGAAGTTCGCGCCGTCTCCCCAGTGATAGCTGGCTCCGGCAGTCAGTTTCGGAAAAATACTGGTCACGATAGACCCACCGCTGCTGTGTTCGTGGTAGTCCTGGTTAGGCTGGGGCTGGCAGGAGAAGCCTAGAAAGCAGAAATCCTGAGTACGTAGCCTCTCTCTCAGTTCTTCATAAGGAAACAGATAAATGAATGTTTGGCCGCGTCCCTGGATCGCGATGTAAGGCTGATAATCCGTGTCGAGTCGATTGCCTTCGTGATCGAATACATAACGCTGAATCACTGACGGCCCCCAGTCGACGATCCATCCCTTCTTCGGACGAAAACGATAATCTGCTTCCTGCCAGGCATAGCGAACGTCGACGCGGTTTACAAATCCTGGGACGGTGACAAATCCGGGACTTATGTCCTCGTAAATCCCGTCGTAGGAAAAATGCAATCCGTCGCGTTTCAATTCCGCTTTGTCCGCAGGGCCTGCGTAGTGGCTGCCGTTTCCTACATTTCCGGCATCGAACGGAAACAGGTTGGTCTCGCAGTTGCTGCTCGAATAGCCGGAGGAGGCATAAAAATTCCCCGCTAAATTACTAGTACTCGTCACAGCCTGGGCATCGAGACTCCAGTTTGTGTTGAACTTCAATCGCGTGTCGACCCCACCCACGCGATTGTATTCGCCCGTAGTCGGGCACTCCCAATCCGTATACAGCGCCCCTACGCTCGATTCCTTGAAGATGTCGCGACTCACGCGTGCAACGGTGAAGTACGAGCGCGTCCCGGACAGCGGAAAATAACTCGGCAAAGCTTTCCCGGGACCGCGGTCGTCAGTGGTCATCAGTCCGAGAGAATATGGCCCTTCCTTACCCGTCAACCGGATTCCCGCGGACGGATCTTCAATATTGCGGGTGAAAAATAGATCCAGCGGCGTGCGAAAGTAATCTTCGTTCTCCAGAAAGAATGGCCTCTTCTCTGGAAAATAGACCTCGAAGCGCTGATTCACCGTGATCTGCGGATCTTCCGACTCGACCTGGCTGAAATCGGGATTCGCGGTCAAATCCAGCACGAAATGATCGCGGATCACAAACTTCGCATCCATCCCCGCCTGACCCTGCGCCACCGCATTTTGAAAAAACGGATTAGTCGGATCGCTTGTGTCCAGTGCACGGAAGCTGCGCATGATTCCATAAGGAATCAGTTCAATACTGCGGCCCGGCGAAATGCCTTCCAGCCCATTCAGAGTCGCGGCTTGGCCCAGTCTACCCGCGACCTTGTACGAGACTCGCGGCCAGAACGCATCCTCATTCTTCCGAACGATTCCGCGATACAAAATAATTCCCCACTGTTGCTCTTTCGTGGAGGGAAATCGCAGGCTCTTAAAAGGAATCGCCATCAAGACCACAAATCCCTGGCTGGTAACTTTGCCCTTCGAGTCCCATACCGTATCGAATGAGGTATCGAAATTTCCGCTGATTTCATCCCGCGTCGCCTCCGTCCAGATCGCGTCCCATTGCACTCCCAAGGGTGTGGTCTGGAACGCATAAGCGCGGCGCCGGTCGTGAAACGTATCCAGCATCACTTCCACTTCGTCATCGTCGTAAATATCTTCACGGGTCGACATGCGCGCCCGCACCTTTTTCGGATCGTCAAAACACACGAACACGACATAGATGTTTTTTTGGTCGTATCCCAGGTAGGCAGCCGTGAGCTCGGAAACCTTCTCCCCGTCGTGAGGATCACGCTGCACGAAGTTGGTAACTTTCGCCATCTGCATCGCGGCTTCGCCTTGCGGCTTCATGCTCAGGAAATCCTCCAGCGCGGGAGCCCGGCTCAACCGCGGGATGGTCAACGTTGGGGGAGTGATTTCTGACCTCTGTGCCGGGCGCACCTCCGGATTCTTGATTACCGGTTCCGGCTCCTGCGCCGAGGGCGATGGATTCTGCTGAGTGGGTGCGGGCTTCTGTCCGGGCGCCGACGGATTCGTCTCCGGCGGAGGCGGTGGGTTCTGCGGCGTCACCTGCGGATTTTGCGGTGAATTACTCTGTCCAGCGGAGGACGGTTGATCAACTGAGACTGTGTTTTGAGTGGTCTGGCCCTCAATCCAGGATGCGGCGAGCACATTCACCGGCGGCAGCAGAGCGGCCAACATCGCCAGCCCGAAAAGCTTTGATATTAGTCGATGCCGCCCTGAAGCCAGATGCTCCTCCGCACTCCCAACAGGGGAATTGAGGAAGATACACTAAATTCAGCTCAGTCAGACAAAAAACCAACGTTTGTAACGAACTCCGAAAAAACCGCCGTAAATTAGAACTACGCGTTTGGCTTGCTCTTCAAACTGTCTAATTGCAAGGGACTGGACTGCGGCATGAATGATCGACCCCGACCTCTTCTTGCAGCCTCGGCTCTCGCTCTTGCGGGCTGTTTCTGGGGCACAGGATTTCTCTTCGGAAAGATTGCTTTTCGGGAAATGACGGTTCCGGAAAACGTTGCGTTCCGCTTCGTGGCTGGAACGGCAGCACTTTCTCCCATTCTCTTCAGCCGTTGGAAAGCATGGCGTTTAAGAGATTTGGCGATGCTTTTTCTGGCAGCCCTGCTCGGTGTTCCGATCCAATTCCTGATCCAATTTAGGGGACTGGAGCTGACGACTGTATCGCACGCATCATTGATTGTCGGAGTACTCCCGGTCTTGCTGGCTCTAAGCTCGGCCCTGTTTCTGGGCGAGCGCCTTCGTCCTCTCGAATGGGCAGTGCTGCTGCTCTCCGCGATTGGCGCGGTCTTCATCGCGCTTTCCACGAAACGTTCAATCGGCGGCCCACAGCCTGGGCTGCGTGGCGACATGCTTGTGCTCATCTCTCTGTTCGCAGCCGTGGCGATGATTCTTTGCAGCAAGCGGCTGGTTGAGCGCTACGATCCCCTGCGCGTGACCGCCGCTATCATTTCGATTGGAACCATTTTGTTGCTGATTTGGGTGGAAGTGACCCAGCCCCTGCGATTTAACTTTTCAACCAAAACTTGGATGGCGGTGCTGGCGCAAGGTCTACTCGCCACGGCAGGGGCATATCTTCTCTGGAACTGGGGGCTAGCGCGTGTTCCGGCTTCCCGGGCCAGCGTTTTTTTGAACTTGGAGCCCGTGGTCGGAGCGATCCTGGGAGTCGCCGTTCTGCATGAGCGCCTCGGGATAATGGCACTTTTCGGCGGAGCATTGATCGTGGGTGCCGCAGTCTATTTCAGTACGCGCCCGCAGCACACGTGAGTAGGCAAAACATGATAAGCCTTTAAAAAAGAGAACTCTGTCTGCGGCTCGGCGTGATTCTAAAGTATTCATACGCCAGCTGCGTCGCCACTCTTCCGCGAGGAGTGCGGTTCAGGAATCCAATTTGCATTAAGAACGGCTCATAGATTTCTTCGATAGCATCCGGTTCCTCGGCCAACACCGCAGCCAACGTATTCAAGCCTACCGGGCCGCCCTGGTATTTCTCGATAATCGTCAGCAGCAACTTACGATCAACCTCGTCGAAGCCATACTTATCCACCTCGAGCATTTGCAGCGCTGCTTGTGCCGTGGGCAAATCGATTTTGCCCGCTCCGCGCACTTGCGCGTAGTCGCGAACCCGGCGCAGCAGACGGTTTGCAATTCGAGGCGTCCCTCGCGACCGGCTCGCGATCTCGGCAGCACCTGCATCGTCAACTTCCACTCCCAGTATCTCCGCCGATCGCTCCACAATGACCTGCAAGTCTTCCGGCGTATAAAACTCCAGCCGCAGCACAATGCCAAAACGGGACCGCAACGGCGCCGAAATTAATCCCGCCCGGGTGGTCGCACCTACAAAAGTAAACGGTTTCACCTCCAGCGTGTGCGTTCGCGCTGAGGGCCCTTGCCCAATAATAATGTCGAGCTTGTAATCTTCCAGTGCCGAATACAGCAGCTCTTCGAGCACGGGTTGCAGCCGGTGAATTTCATCGATGAACAGGACCTGCTTGTCCTGCATGTTGGTGATGATCGCCGTCAGGTCGCCTTTGATCTGGAGCAGTGGCGCTGCCGTCGGTTGAAAATGTACGCCCAGTTCGTTCGCGATTATGTTCGCGAGAGTAGTCTTCCCCAGCCCCGGCGGCCCATACAGCAACACATGATCCATGGCCTCACCGCGCGATTTCGCCGCCTTGATGGCGACGTCAAGGTTTTCTTTGACTTTCGCCTGCCCGATAAACTCGCCCAGCCGCTGCGGCCGCAGCTTCAGCTCAAACGAAGAATCGTCTTCCACAGCCGCCGCCGACACCAGGCGTTCGGGGTTGTAATTCAAGTTGGGATTGTTCTTCGCGGCGGCCACTGGCGCGATACTACCAGTTCCCGATCACAGCGTGCCAGAAGGAATTGACCCGCCGCACAAGCACACTTGATCTTGTTGGCCACGCATCCAAAAATGCGGCCCCGACCGTTCCGTCGAGACCGACGGTTCCTTGACCTTAACTCCCGCCGTACGCGGCGGCGTCTACGGTATGACTTCAAAAACTTCCCCGTCAGTCTACGCGAGGCCTAGGAATCTATTCGATCCCACCGACTAAGGGAGGAGCAGTAAGTCCGGACCAATTCCTCCGCAAGATGCAGACTCTGGCGACCGGCTCTTACCAACCGTCCGACATGCACTTCCGATAGCCCCGTACCAAGAAAAGCACTTCTGACGCACAAAGGCGCTCCGCGACAATCACAGAAAGCTGTACCCGCGGTAGCGCGCGCCCTAAACGTCCCAAATCTTTTCCCGGGTAAAGCGGGGAAAGCAGTTTAATTCGGGGGAATAACATATGTCCGGGCAAGTCATTTTGTACTTCGACGATCAGGCGGACGCGCTGCGTTTCGCCTTAGCCGCAGGATCGGTGATGGCGGGAGATGGAACTCGTGCTACCGATGATCTGCTGCAGGAAACTGCGCGCGCGAGCCGAATTCGGCTGGATGCGGCGAATGCGGGGAAGGTTAGGAAGACGGCTTCGGCAACCGCGGCCTGATGTGTGTCAGTTCCCGGTTTCGCCACCACGGGGTGCTTCCCTGCTATTGACTCGGCCGGACGGTGCCTAAAGTAAGTTCTCCGAGGCTAAGACCGCTTTCGACCGGCTGGCTCGCTGGTGCGGACGATTTGGCATCTCGTGCGCCCTGCCCCTCATCTCCCGCCACGACCGGCTTGCCGGGATCGGTTTCGTAAGCGTATCCGGTGAGCACTGCCTGAAAGTTCAGAACCCTTGATGTGCTTAGCCGCGCCCATCCGTAATGGATTTGGCCATCGATCCTCATCGCCAGGCCAAGATACTTATTTGTTACATGCTGCCAATGGCCCTGGGTGTCGTAATAGACAAACGACCGCATGCACTGGCCATAGGGCCGGAAGTTAAGTTGCTTGCCAATCTCCTGTCCGGAAGGCAGAGCCGCCGGCGCATTTCGAGGCTGTAAATTGCTGCTGATACAGAAACCCTCATCGACCACGGCGTTAGCATGATCCTGCGGGATCACTCCGAAAAACTGGATGTACGTGCTGCCCCCATTGGAGAAAACGAAATCGACTACGCCATCGTGGTTTACGTCGAGATCGAATTTCATTCCCTGATCAATTACGATGTGCGCAGGGCTGTAGACGACTTTTGCCTCGGCGTCGGGCGAGGCTGATAGCAGACACGCTCCAGCGACTGCCGCTGCCGCATATGCTGCGATGCGTTTCTCCAGATCCGCCGAACCGAGCCTTGCCGGATTCGAAGGCAAAGAATTTTTCTCTATCTTTGAAAGAGTGCCTTCAGAACACGTGCTTCGGAAATCGTTCATGCTACGTCTCCCCAAGAGGTCGGGCTAAGTGCTCGATTCACATATCGCGCACCGGGCTGCGCGCAGACATTATCCTTAGCTCGGATAGAAAGCAAGCTGAAAGATTTGGCCTAGAGTTTTAGCTGGAATTGTTCGGTCTTAAGTATGCCTACCCGGTCTTCCTCGTCGAGAGCATATTCAGGATCTCTCGCAAACCTTGGCGGATGTGCTGGAGTTCGGCTGACGATTGCGCCGGAAATGGGATTGCCGCCTGACCTTTATCGGCCTTCATCTCGGTGCGCAGTTGCAGGCGCGCTCCCACAATTGTGAAACCCTGTTCGTACAAAAGCTGTTTTATGCGGAGAACACTTTCCACATCGCGCCGGCGGTACATGCGCTGTCCGGTGCTGCTTTTCACCGGCTTCAGTTGCGGGAACTCGCTCTCCCAAAAGCGCAACACATAGGCCGGCAAACGGCACAGCGTCGCTACTTCCCCGATTCGGAAATACAACTTGTCGGGAATAAAAACTTCGTCCAGCTTCTCTTTATTATTATTCTTGCCCGCGCTTTTTTTTCTCGGACTCATTGCTCACATCAGCCACTGAAGGTTTCAATATTGTGACACACGGGGAGGATAGATACGAATAATTTCGGTTGAGCCGAACCGCGCGATGCAAGCGGCATTTCAGCCCCGGAAACGGAAATGCCTCTCAAGAGGTGCTTCTCCTGAGAGGCTGTTTAAAATCTCGGCCCTTGCGAAGTATCGTTTCGCAGAACGGTTGGTTAATGTTTCTTCTTTTTTGCCTTCTTCTTCGTTGCCATTGAAGGATCCTCCGTGAACGATTTTCCCTTGCGACTTCGGGGACCTGATTGCAAAAAGCCACCCAACTTGTGGTACGGGCAGCGTCCTTAACACAAGATATTGCGTCACTATGAACCCAGTGTCAACACAATTTTGCAATTTGTGCAAGAATTTTCATCCCAAGCCATCATTTGCGCTCTATCGTTTTGCGAAGAATACGCTCCCGCACTTGCGTCTCCGGTACACTGCGTCTCATGCGCCGCGATCCCATCGAACTAGAGATCTTTAAAAATCTCTATCACTCGATTGCCGAAGAAATGGGCGGAGCCCTGCGTCGCACTGCGTTTTCTCCCAACATCAAAGAACGCCGCGACTACTCCTGCGCACTCTTTGACGGAGCCGGCGACATCATCGCCATGGGCGATCACATGCCTGTGCATCTCGGCTCCATGCCAATGTCCGTAAGAGCTGCCATCGATTCTTGCGAGATACTTCCTGGCGACATCATGATGCTGAACGATCCTTTCCGCGGAGGCACACACCTCCCCGACATAACGCTGGTCGCACCGGTTTACGAGTGGCGCGGACGCCGTCGTCCGCGAAATGCCTCTATTCGTCCCGATTTCTACGTCGCCTCCCGCGCCCATCATGCCGATGTCGGCGGAGCCTTCGCCGGCTCTATGGGGCTCTGCCGCGAAATCTATCAGGAAGGCTTCCGCATTCCTCCCATCAAAATAATGCGCGCAGGAGTAATGCAATCCGATGTTCTCGCTCTTCTCCTCAACAACGTTCGCACCCCGCAAGAGCGCGAAGGCGACCTCGGCGCGCAAATCGCCGCCTGCCACACCGGAGCCGAGCGCCTGCGCGAAGTCTGCCTCCGTTATGGTGTGAAGCGCGCAAAACGTGCCGCGAAAGATCTGCTTGAGTACTCCGAAGAATTAATGCGCGCATTCCTGCTTCGCGTCCCGCCGGGCCAATATCGCGCCGAAGACTTTCTCGACAGCGATGGCGTCACCGACAAGCCCGTGAAGATCGCCGTGACCATAAGCGTGTGGGGCCGGGTCTCTGACCGGGCCAAGACGAGTCGAACACCCGTCGCCACAAAGCCGCTGGTCTCTGTTGATTTCACCGGTAGCGATCCACAAGTCCAAGGCAGCGTCAACGCAGTCGAGGCCATCACCTACTCTGCCTGCTTTTACGTCTTCCGCTGTCTGTTGGCGGATGATGTTCCCGCCGCCGCAGGCCTTATGCGCCCCATTCGAGTAATTGCGCCGGAAGGAACCATCGTCAACGCGCACCCACCTGCCGCGGTAGCCGGCGGCAACGTCGAAACTTCGCAGCGCATCGTCGACGTTCTGCTACGCGCACTCTCGCAGGCCATCCCCGATCGCATTCCCGCCGCCGCTTCGGGAAGCATGAACAATCTCACCATCGGCGGAATCGATCCTCGCACCGCCAAGCCTTTCGCATACTACGAAACCATCGCCGGAGGCATGGGCGCTCGCCCCACCAAAGCCGGAGTCTCCGGCGTTCACACCCACATGACAAATTCGCTCAACACTCCCGCCGAGGCGTTGGAGTACGCCTATCCGCTGCGCGTCCGCCGATATTCCCTTCGCCCAAACAGCGGCGGCGCGGGAAAATATCGCGGCGGCGACGGAATCGTCCGCGAGATTGAGGTCCTCACCGATTGCGAAGTAACCCTGCTCTCCGAACGTCGCACCCTCGCGCCCTGGGGATTAAAAGGAGGCAGCAACGGATCGTCGGGTAAGACCACCGTAATCCGCGCTGACAAATCACTCGAGACGATGCCGGGAAAATTCAGCACGCGCCTATATCCTGGCGACCGGATCAGAGTTGAATCCCCGGGCGGCGGCGGCTGGGGCGCAGGCAAATCAAGCAACTAGAATAATAAAGCAACTAGAATAGAGGATTCCGCTATGCACATCATCAAATCGGTTGGAGTTGTTTCCGTGGCTAAGATTATGGGACTGGTCTACGGATCGATGGGATTGCTTTTCGTGCCTCTTTTTCTGATCTTTGGTCTCATCGGATCGGTGGCGGGGCAGAGCAAATCTCCTTTCGTCGGCATCTTCGGCATAGTTCTGGCGATTCTCATGCCCATCCTTTATGGGGCAATGGGGTTCGTTATGGGCGCGCTTGGTGCATTTCTCTACAACCTGTTCGCACGATGGGTTGGCGGCTTTGAACTTGAAATGGACGTGCGGCCTCAGAATTTAATTGCCCCGTACCCCATCATTCCGCCGTCCACGCTGACTCCAAGCTCGTAGCGTAACCAGTAGGAGTTCTCATGTCCGTTCTTATGACGACCGATCTCGCCACCCACTACCTCGATGAAGCCCGCCGCCAGTTTCGCGGCAACAAGCGCCTCGCCGAAGCCGCCATCGCCCAACTCAAAGACGAAGAACTCTTCTCGACTCTCGACCCCGAATCGAACTCCATTGCCATTCTTGTAAAACACCTCGCCGGAAACATGCGCTCACGCTTCACCGACTTCCTCACTTCCGACGGCGAGAAACCCAACCGCTTCCGCGACCAGGAATTTGAATTAAGCGCCGCAACCACCCGAGCCGACGTGATGCGCTGGTGGGACGAAGGCTGGGCGCAAGTGTTCGCCACGCTCGATGCACTCAAGCCTGAAGACGTAATGCGCACCGTCACCATCCGCGGCGAGACGCACACCGTGCTGCAAGCCCTCAATCGCCAGATCGCGCACTACGCCGGCCACATCGGCCAAATTATTTTCTTAGCCAAACATCTCCGCTCGAACGGGTGGAAGACGCTCAGCATTCCGCGTGGCAAGTCGGAAGAGTACAAGACGGCTCCGCCCAAGTCGAAAATAGGGGCGCCAGTATAACAACGTGGGGGACAGCCGCCCTCGGCTGTCCGATCGAGCGAAGCTCGATGGGGGGTTCGTTATCGGCAACTGAACCTTCTCCCACTCGGTGCCCCACGGTGCTAGAATCATACGTTTTGTGTCTGAGTCTGAATTCATAAGGTAGTGTGTTCATGCCATCCACAATGTTGGCGGTAGTTAAGCCGGAAGCCGCTCCGGGCGCGGAAATTCGCGAGGTCAAAGTCCCTACCTACGGACGCAACGACGTCCTGGTCAAGGTCAAGATGGCTTCCATCTGCGGCACTGACCTGCACATCTACAACTGGGATCGCTGGGCCCAGGGCCGCATTCATCCGCCGCTCATCCCCGGCCACGAGTTCTGCGGCGAAGTCGCCTCTTTCGGCGATGAAGTGACCAGCGTCAAAGAAGGCGACTTTGTCTCCGCCGAGATGCACGTCGCTTGCGGCAAGTGCCTGCAATGCCGCACCGGCGAAGCTCACATTTGCCAGAACGTAAAAATCATCGGCGTCGATGCCAACGGCGCCTTCGCCGAATACGTCGTCATTCCCGAATCGAATATCTGGAAGCTCGACCCCGCCATTCCTCCCGACTACGCCTCGATTCTTGATCCCCTCGGCAACGCCGTCCACACTGTTCTCGCCGGCGAGATCGCCGCCAAAACCGTGGCCATCACGGGTTGCGGCCCCATCGGTCTTTTCGCCATTGTCGTCGCTCGCGCCGTAGGCGCGACCAGCGTCTTCGCCATCGAAGTCAACGAGCACCGCCGCAAGATCGCGCGCGAGATGAAGGCCGACTACGTTATCGATCCATCCAAGGAAAACGTCAAAGCGATTGTGATGGAGAAGACCGCTGGCCTCGGCGTCGATGTCGTCCTCGAAATGGCGGGCCATCCTGATTCTATCCGCACCGCCTTCGACATCGTCCGGCGCGGCGGCAGAATTTCCCTCCTTGGCCTCACTTCTAAGCCAATCTCCGTGAATTTTTCCGAAGATATAATTTTCAAAGGCATCACCGTCCAGGGCATCAACGGACGCCGCATGTACCAAACCTGGTATCAGATGACCGCTCTGCTCAAAGCAGGCAAACTCGACCTCCATCCCGTAATCACCGACCGCATTCCCATGAAAGATTTTTCCCTGGCAATGGAGCGTCTGAAGACCGGCGAGGCGAGTAAAATCCTGGTGTATCCCAACGGAGTTCGTTGAGCCTGTGTGGAGCAAGATCGTGTGGCGCGGGCGCCCTCGCCCGCGAATGTCTAAGCCGAAAATGTTCTCACTTGAACAAAACTCCAGCCGGAAGTGATTTATGGCCCTTGATGGTTTCGTACGCTGCACCTGTATCCGCGACGGCAAGGCCAAGCCGCATCCCTTTCCCGACCGCCTCACCTTCGACGATTCCGGACAGCCCATTCTTTCGGGCGATCCCACCGAAGAAGAATGGGAGGCACACGACAAGTGGTTAGGCGAATCTTGCGAACACGAAGGCTTTCTTCTCGCCCTGTTCCTCGGTAACATTACTCGCGTGCAGAATCTGCGCAGCTTTCTGCGTCACCTCCAAGGAAAGCCCGGACCTCGCTTTCCCATCCTTCTGGAAAAAGTTCTCTACGACGGCACGCACACCGGCGATTGGCTCTCCAGCAAAGTCGCCACGAAATTGCTGAAGGAAGTAGACACCGTCCTCCATTCCAGCGACATCCTCGCCGACTCCGAAAAAGAATTCTTCGACAACATGAAGCATCTCTGCGAAGCCAGTATCGCAACCGGAAATCCGATAATGTTTTAGTTCGCGTTCTATCCGTGTAAATCCGTGGCAAAGAGTTCGAGGAAATCATGACCACAGCAACCCGCACCAACCCGCTCTCCTACTTAACCGACCAGCTCAACGAACTCAAGGTTAAAGGCACGCACTTCAAGCTCCGCGTGCTGGAAGACGAGCAAGCCCCCGTCTGCACCTTCGACGGTAAGAAGGTCATTAATCTGGCCTCGAACAATTATCTCGGCCTCACCACGCATCCCAAACTGCGCGAAGCCGCGCTTGAGGCCACGCGCCAATACGGAGTGGGATCAGGCGCGGTGCGCACCATCGCCGGCACCATGAAGATCCACATGGAGCTGGAAGAGAAGATCGCCCGCTTTAAGAACGTGGAAGCCTGCGTCGTCTTCCAATCCGGATTCGCGGCCAATGCCGGCACGGTCTCGGCAGTCCTTGGCAAAGACGATTTCATCATCTCCGACGCCCTGAACCACGCATCAATCATCGACGGCGCACGTCTGTCGCGGGCGAAGATTCTTGTCTTCCGCCACAAAGACGTCGCTCACGCCGAAGAACAACTCGCCAGTATCAAGGACGAGCCCGGCAAAAAACTCCTGATCACCGACGGCGTCTTCTCCATGGACGGCGACATCGGCCCGCTCCCCGGCCTCTGCGACGCCGCCGAAAAATACGGCGCAATCATGATGGTCGATGACGCCCACGCCTCCGGCGTCCTCGGCCGCAACGGTCGCGGCACCGTCGATCACTTCAAAGTACACGGCCGAGTGGACATTCAGGTCGGCACGTTATCGAAAGCCATCGGCGCTCTCGGCGGCTACGTCTGCGGCTCGCGCGATCTCATCGATTTTCTTTACCACCGCGCGCGCCCATTCCTGTTCTCCACGTCGCATCCCCCGTCAGTCGCGGCCACCTGCATCGCCGCCTTCGACGTTCTGGAAAACGAACCCGAGCGCATGGAAAAACTCTGGGAGAACACCCGCTTCTGGAAAAAGGAACTCGCCCTGCTCGGCTTCGATATCGGAGGCCGCGCCACTCCCGCCAGCGAAACTCCCATCACCCCCATCATCATCGGCGACGGCAAACTCACCATGGACTTCTCCCGCGAACTCTTCCAAGAAGGCGTACTCGGCACCGGCATCGCATTTCCGACAGTGCCCGAAGGCAAAGCCCGCATCCGCACCATTATGACTGCCACGCACACGAAAGAAGAGTTGGCGCAGGCGCTGGAAGCGCTGGGAAGAGTGGGGAAGAGGATGGGGATTGTCGTGTGATGAAACTACTTGTTTGATCTAGCAGAGATGCAAGTACATCGGCCCAGAACGGTATTGTTTGTGTCTCGTATCTTCGACGATGAATCGAACTTCGATGGGTCCCGTCCTTCGGAGATCCTCCGGAACCGGACTTCCGCCTTTTGCGAGGAAATGACCTCGAAAGGCCTCCCCGGGACCAAGCTTGCCATTTTGATAACGACGGTGGTTCAAGACTTTATCCCTTGATACCTGAATCGATTCGGGATGTATCTTGTAAGACTCCGAGGGTGGATCAAGTTCTATAGGGTCGAATAGAGGGTCAAGCTCATCATCCTGCCAAGGCAGTTCAAGGTCGTAATACGCGATCACAATATTGGCTCGGGGAGAATCATTAGTGACAACGACCTCGATTGAGAAGGTGGTCATTCCATTGGAGGCGATGCGGTCGGAGAATTGATCGCCAACCTGGCGGATGGAGAGCACCCGCTTGTTCTCTCGCGACCAAGAGTAGACAGCCCAGATCAGGGCCACCAAGGGCAACGAGAAATCTTTCAGGACCGTGTAGAGCGTGATTGGGCATGCCATCGCTGCCGTTCACCCATGCCGATTCTAACTGCCAGCCCCACCGCGGGAAAGCTTCAACGTGCGGCTGCAGCCAACTCCCGCCGTACGACCTGTTTGTTCGTCTGAAGAAACTTGGCCCTTGCCTCAATCCCGAGCCGCCCAGCGTAGCACAGCAACTTGTCCACGCTCTTGTTGGCGATTTTCCCATTGAGCAGTTCGCTCACTCGCGGCTGAGGTTCCTCCAAGATCACCTGCAACTCTTTTGGCGAGTACTTTCGAGCGTGCTTCAAAATCGCTTGATATAAATCTGCCTTGAATTTCAAGGCCGTTGCCTGCTCGGGTGAGAATCCCAAGTCATCCAGCACATTGCCCCGCGTCACGTGAGTTGGCTTACTGCGAGCCATGCTTCTTCTCCTCGATCATCCTCGCCCGAACCGCCTTCAGCCGTTGTCGTGCGGTATTGATTTCCCTCATCGGCGTCTCGCGGCTGCGCTTTTCAAAACAATGCAGCACATGGATCACGCCGTGAACTCTCGACAAATAAATCACGCGATACCACGCCCGCTCGTCCTGATCCCGCAGCTCGAAAACCCCCGGACCAACGGAACTCATCGGCCGGTAGTCCGTGGGCTGCTGCCCTTGCTGCAACAACCGCAAGTCAAATCCCAGATTGTACTTTGCCGAATCCGGGAACGACTAATCACTTCCTTGGAATCGCCCTCCCAAGCAATCATCGCATCTTTGGAAGCGCTGAACTCCATTCGTCACCAAGATAGTATAGCTCCGATTGAGCCAGAAATATACATTTAAATGTATCGCTCAATCTTATTTGGTTCTGCTTTAATCCCCCCGGTGCACAACCCTCCCACCCACAACAGTCGCCACAACCTTCCCCACAAACTGCCAACCATCAAACGGCGTATTCTGCGACAACGACCGCGACTTCGCCGCCTCAAACGTCCAGCGCTTCTTGGGATCGAAGATAGTCACATCGCCAAAGCAGCCTTTCCCCAGCGACCCCCGCCCGCGCAAATCGAACACCCTCGCCGGCCCAGCCGTAAAAAGTTCCACAATGCGCGCCAGTGGAATCTTATTCTCTCGGTGAAGCTTGGTAATCGCCAGCGCCAACGCCGTTTCCAGTCCGGTAATCCCAAACGCCGCCCGCTCGAACTCAACTTGCTTTTCGTGCGTGGCATGCGGAGCGTGGTCCGTTGCGATGGCATCCACGGTGCCGTCGGCCAGCGCAACCAAAATGGCTTCGCGGTCCGCCGCCGACCGCAGCGGCGGGTTCATCTTGAAATTCGTGTTGTATTCGCCGACGTCTTCGTCCAGCAAAGTGAAATGATGCGGAGTAACCTCGCAAGTCACGCGCGCCTTCGCCCGCTTGCCGCGCCGTACCGCTTTTAGCGCATCGGACGTGGAAAGATGCGCCACGTGCAGCCGCGACTCTCGAATCTGTTGTGCCAGCGTCACGTCGCGCTCCACAATATTCGCCTCCGCCGCCGCCGACATCCCGCGCAGCCCCAGACGAAAGCTTGTAGTCCCTTCGTTCATCGAAGCATTTTCCGTAAGCCGCGTATCTTCCGCATGCTGCACCACCGGCAGGTTCAATTCGGCCCCAAGGCGCATCGCCGCCCGCATGATCTCATCATCGAGAATTGGCTTCCCATCGTCAGTAACCGCCACTGCGCCCGCCCGCTGTAGCGCCGCAAAATCGGTGAGCGCCATACCGCGCGACTGTAAAGTCGCCGCCGCAATTGGAAAAACATTCACCACCGCCCCACGCTCGGGATGCCGCAACCACGCGACCCACTCGTCCGTATCCACCACCGGAGCGGTATTCGGCATGGTGCAAACCGAAGTGAACCCGCCCGCCGCCGCCGCCGCTGTTCCCGTAGCAATCGTCTCTTTGTAGCCTTGTCCCGGCTCGCGCAGGTGAACGTGCAGGTCGATAAATCCTGGAGCGACAATCAATCCCCGCGCGTCAAACTTCTCGTCAGCCCCGCCGCGCATCTTATTAGGCAGCGCAACCTCGGCAACGCGGCCGTCGCGCAAAAGAATATCCATCGGCGTATTAATCTTCGCCGCCGGATCAATCAAATGGCCGCCCTTAATCAGCAGCGACCCAACTTTGGATTTATCGTTGACCATGTGTCAATCTGCGCCGTCCCAATTCGTGTTGCCCCAATCTGTATCGATCCGTGAAAATCCGTGGCTCATTTCGCCTTCCCCAACGCCCGCGCCAAAATCGCCATCCGCGTCGGAACGCCATTATGCACTTCGTCAATGATCCTTGATTGCGGCCCGTCCGCTACCTCCGCAGTCAACTCCAGCCCGCGAATAATCGGCCCCGGATGCATCACAATCGCATCGCGCTTAGCCAGCTTCACCCGCGCCGCCGTCATCTGGTAACGCGCAATGTAATCCTGCAAACGAATCTTCTGTCCGGCCAGCCGCTCTTTTTGCAGCCGCAACAGCATAATCACATCGGCCCCGCGCAGCGCCTCCTCAACATGCCGCGTCACACGCAGCCCGGGCGCAAGCGTAGACGCAACGTCAGGCACAAACTCCGGCGGCCCGCACAGCGTAATCTTCGCGCCAAACCGCGTCAGCAGATGGCAATTGGATCTCGTCACGCGGCTGTGGTAGATGTCGCCGATAATCGCGATCTGCAATCCCTTAAACGATCTCTTGTGCTTCAGAATCGTGAAGGCGTCGAGCAGCGCCTGCGAGGGATGCTCGTGCATCCCATCCCCTGCGTTGATGATTGGAATATCGAGGTGCTGCGCCATCAGGTGCGGCGCGCCCGCCGCCGGATGCCGAATCACAATCGCATCCGCGCCCACTGCGCGTAGCGTATAGCCCGTATCCAGCAGCGACTCGCCCTTCTCGATGCTCGATCCCGAAGACTGCACCAGCGTAGTGATCGCGCCCAGCGATTTGGCCGCAATCTCGAATGACGACCGCGTGCGAGTCGATGCCTCGTAGAACAGCAGCACGACTCTCTTGTTGCGCAGCAGCGGACGCGCCTTAAGCGGATTCATCCGCCGCGCCAGCCTTAGCAAGTCCAGGATTTCCTTATCCTGAAGGTGCTCAATACTGAGCAGCGATCCGCGTGCCGGTTTGTTCATGGCGTAAGAAGGCAAACGGTGCATCATACGCGGCGAACGCGGCCCGCCGCAAGGTCAACATCACAACTTCGCTCTCGGAGCACAACATCCTGCCTATGGCCGATCGCCCCGCCGCAGAAGCGTCGCTCCAAGCGCTCCCCCCGCGCCCCCAAGAACAACGAACGCCACGCCTCCTACCACCAACGAAGCCACCATCATGAAGGCAAAGCCGTCGGGCGATTTTACAAAGTCAAGCATGGGCTGCAATTCAGGGCCGGGATAGCGCGCCGCCGCCTTCTGGAACGTCTCAATCATTTCGCTTCGAATTTCGGGACCTTTGTGAAGCACAGCCAGCGCCAGCATCTGTAGAAGAGTCGAAGCTCCGAAAAATATCGCACCGGTGACGGCGCCCAACTTGGCCCCGGCCGCGCGCCGGATCGCAATTCCGGGGTTGCGGCGGCGGAAGAAAATAACCGCCAAAAATCCCGCCCCAAACGCCGCTATAAACGGATAGAAACCCAGCAGAGTGATCCCGAAAGCCAGTGCAGCCGCCAGAACGCATGATCGCATCGTCTGGGTTAACTGTCCCGGTACGGAGCGCGCAGGAATGCCAGGCGAAATCGTTCTCGCTTCGGCATCCCATACCGGCACGGCACCCTCCCCGCCAGGTATGGCTACGGGCGCGGATTCCGGCATGGCCACGCGGATCTGCGGCGTTCCGCAGTGAGCGCAGAACGGCTTGCCATCTTCCACGTTTTGCCCGCACTTATGGCAGGGATGGTCCATCTGGGCTTAGATCTGGACTAGCTTTGAAAGTATCGCATGAGGAGAGGAGCCGCAAGAAACTCACACTCCGAAAGATTCACGCCTCAGATGTCGCCCTGTTTACCCCGCGTGTGGACGTACACCAGCGCAAAGCTCGATCCGTTGCCAGCCTTGGGTTCGATGGCGACCACATGCTGATTATCTTCCGTACCAACCTTCAACTCCGTGACCGGACCGCTATTATCCCCTTCGCATTTCAGTTCTTTAGCGTGTTTGTCCTTGGTATCGTCGTCGTCAAAGTCCGCGTGAGTGCCGCCGTGTTCATGCGTGTGGCATTCGAGCACCTTGCCATATTTCTTAAGCTTGTCACGGTAAAAATCGATGACCTTCCCCGGCGCGTCATCGGAATCATATTTCGCCACCACCAGTTTTACTCCGAATGCGTCGGTAAACAGGCTAAGATTCGCGGCGTTGCTCTCTTCGTCGTCGTGCCGCACCCGCGCCCCAGGATAAAGCGGCAGTCCAGCCTTTCGCGCATCCGCATCGTTGCCCACATGCAAATCGCCCGCAGAGCTTTGAATGTCGAGATGCTTTGTTTGGTTGTCGTTTTGATTCTTGTCCTGGGCAGCCAGGTTCACCGTCGCTAACGCCATGCTGAAGCCCGCTGCCGCAAGAATCCCCCGCCACGCCATTGATCGCAAGATTGCTCGTAACATAAATCCTTCCTAAATATTCCTCGAACTAAATATCCGCATCCTTGCCGTGCGTCCTCACGTAGACCAGCGAGAAGCTCGACCCCTTGCCTTCCGGTTCCACCGCAACGATGTGCTGATCGCTCTGTTTGCCCACCTTTAATTCGATGTCGCTTCCACCGCTGCCATCGCACGTCAACTCATCCGTTCCTTTGTGCCCCGCGTTTATATTCCAATTCCCTCGCGAAGTATGGCATTCGAGAACGTTGCCATATTTCTTCAACTGATCCCGGTAGAAAGATAGAACCTTACCGGGCGCATCGTCGGATTCATATTCCACGGCCACAACCTTCAGCCCGTAGCCAAAGCCGGAAATGTTCACGTTCGCGCTTTTGTCGCTGCCATCGGAATCCTTCTCTTTCAAGCGCGCACCCGGATAGACCACCAACCCAACGTCGGCCACATCCGCCTGCTTACTGACATGAATCCCCCCGGCAAATGTATTGATGTCAACTTGCTTGTCTTGCCCGTTGCCTTCTTTCTTCACGTTGACGCTGCACCCGCCGAGGAACGCAGTTCCCAACATCACTCCAGCTAAGAAAAACGATGACAATTTATTTGCTGCCATGTTCAGAACCTCCCCCTACGAATCCCGCTGTCCTCACGATACCGGTGCCGCGCTGCGCAACATTTGGGATACCGACCGGAAGATGCCCATGCACGGCAATTTCACCGAATAAAGCTTTCACTGCGGCGATCTCCGAAACCGTCGCATTGGAAAATGTACACATATAGTTCTCAATCTTCGGAAAGTCCGCCGCTAAATACGGATTTCCCATGGCAACCACCGCCGTTTTCCCTGCCGCATGATCCAGCACTCGCTGCAACAGCGCGCCGGTCGCATCCGCCATGGCCACGCTGTTTCCAACCTTCCCTGCCGTCGGCACTACATAAACCGCCGCAACCACGGTCTGCGCTTCGTCCACTGCCTTCAGCACTTCGTCGCTCATCCCAGCCGCAATGCGGGGATCAACATAAATCACGTGGGCGTCCGGCACTCGCGCCCGAAACTCCCGCGAGAATGCATGTCCGGAGTCGGTCCGCACGTCGTCCGAAAACAACACCGCGACTACTTGGTTATGTGTCTCCTCCCGTGTTGTATACGGAAGCGCAGCCTTCCCGGTTCCCTGATTTGTGGGTGCAGATTTGAGCGGCAGAACCTTGCCGTTATCCCGGACCAGCGTAACCGCCTCGTCGGCCACATGCTGCCCAAAAGCCAGATTTTCCGGCTTGCCCACCGCCTTATCGATTGCGTTCACATCCACCAATCGCGCCTCCGGCAAGCCCAACGACGCCTTGGCGCTCAGAATCTTCAGCACCGACCGGTCCAGCCGTTCCTGCGAAATCTCGCCCGACTGTACTGCTTGCAACATTGCGTTATAGGAAGCTGGAAAGTCGGCCGGAATTAGCAACAAATCGTTCCCGGCCTTGAACGCCTCCACTGCTGCGCGGCCAATATTGCTGGCAAACAAGTGTGTCAGTCCTGCCATGTCCAGCGCGTCGGTAACAATAATTCCCTTGAATCCCATTTGTTTCTCCAGCAGATCAGAAACTATCACCGGAGAAATCGTCGCCACATGGTTTGGATCGGGGTCGAGCGCAGGCACTGTAACGTGCGCCACCATTACCGCATCCACCCCGGCCGCAATAGCCGCGCGGAAAGGCGGGAGTTCAATCGAGTCCAGATGCGCCCGGTCAACGTTCACGCTGGCCACACCCAAGTGCGAATCGGTCGCCGTGTCACCGTGCCCCGGAAAATGCTTCGCTGTCGTAAGCATTCCGCCTTCATGCGCGCCCTTGATATAAGCTGCAACCAAATCCCCGACCTGTTTCGGATCTTCTCCAAACGACCGCGTGTTGATGATGGGATTCGCCGGATTCGAATTCACATCGGCATCGGGAAAGAAGTTCCAGTGAATGCCGATCGCACGCGACTCCTCCGCTGTAATGCGCCCGAACGCCTCGGCGTCTTCTAATTTTCCATCTCCACCGAATGCCATGGCGTGGGGGAAAACCGTGGTCCCCATCAGCCGCATCGACACGCCGCGTTCAAAATCGGCGGCAAACAGCAGCGGCAATTTCGAATCCCTTTGCAACCGGTTCAACAACTCAGCCGCTTCGTAAGGCTCGCTGCGCAACAGGAAAGGACCATCCACATGCACCGTCATCGCAAACGACCCCACGTGATACTTCTGCATCGCCTCGCGCAGTTGCAGGTACTCCGGGTTCTCCACATTCAGAAAGCTGGCCCGGCACCAGATCATGAACACCTGTCCAACTTTCTCTTCCAGAGTCAGCTTGTGCAGCGTCTTCTCCGCCCACTTTTCGCCGCTACTTGTGAGATGAATCGGACCAGGGCGTTGATACTTGTCTTTGGCGGATGCGACTGTAATCAACAGAAGAATGGTAATCAGGAAACCGATTGTTCGACGCATGCAGAAAACGATAGCAGAAATGCTGGACATAGCTTCTGCGCTCTATCCGTGTTCATCCGCGAAAATCCGTGGCAAGCGTGTTTTCGGTCGTGGCGACAGCATCCCGCTGAACCCGCGCTTCGTCCCCAAACCCACGTAGCCAATGCACCTCCGGCTCGCGTCGGAACCACGTCATCTGCCGTTTCGCATAATTGCGGTGAGCCTGCTGCCCGGCCTGCACCGCCTGCTCACGTGTAAACTCCCCCCTGACAAACTGCAGCGCTTGTTTATAACCCAGCGACGAGAGCGGCCACGCCGCGTCGCCGTACTTCTCAGCCAGCCGCCGCGTCTCCTCCACGAGCCCATCTTCAAACATCTTGAGAGCTCGCTGGTTGATTCGCTCATACAACTCCTGACGCTCAGGATCGAGGCCGATCCGCAAAACGCGGAACCCACACAACCCATCTCGCCCCTGCTGCCACAGTTCCGTCATCTTCTTGCGCGCAGCCAAACAAACTTCTATCGCCCGGATCACCTTCGGCACATCATTCGCATGAATTCTCTCCGCCGCCGCGCGGTCCAGACGCCGCAGAATTCGATGAAGATAAGTCGACCCGTGCCGCGCCTCGCGTTCTCGCAACAACTCGCGCAATTCTTCCGACCGTTGCGGCCCCGGAAATAGTCCTTCCAGCAGCGCCCTCAGATAAAGCCCAGTCCCTCCAACAACAATCGGCAAGCGCCCCCGTCCTTTAATTTCATCCAACACCTGCCGCGCCTGCCGCGCGTACTCGCCGGCCGTTACGTGCTCTGTCGGCGGAACATAATCCAGCAAATGATGCGGAACGCGGGCGCGCTCTGAGAGACTGGGTTTCGCCGTGCCAATATCAAATTCGCGGTACATGGCGACGGAATCGCAGTTCACGATCTCGCCTTGAAACCGCTCCGCCAGCGCCAGGGAAAGCGCAGTCTTCCCGCTAGCCGTCGGGCCAAGCACCACCACGAGCGGCGTTTCAGCGTGCGCCAAAGCTACCGTCAGCGCAAGCTCCAATGCATCGCGTGCCAGTAGCGAACCGCGGTCAGCACCAGCAGCAGAAACGCAATCAGCAGCAGGCCTGAAGTTTCCGTGGCGTAAATTGCGTGCCGAGGTTGCTTGTGGGAGTCGTTCTGTCGTCGAACGTCAGTCACAACAGTATTCTACGCCGCATTCTACGCCGCTCCGGAAACCGCGCGCCCCGGTGCTACACTACGCCTCGTCAGCCATTCGCTGACCGTTCGCAACCACGTTCGTTCTTGTCCTATGCCGGATTTCGCGCAAAAAAACGTCGCCATAATCGCCCGCTTTGGCGTCTTCGAACTCGACCTCGCCTCGGGCGAGTTGCGCAAAAACGGAGCTAAGCTGCGCCTTCAGGAGCAGCCCTTTCAAGTCCTGGCTTTGCTGCTGGAGCGCGCAGGCAACGTCGTCACACGCGAAGAAATTCGCCAGAAACTCTGGCCCGCTGACACCTTCGTCGACTTCGATCACAGCCTCAACACTGCCGTCAACAAGCTTCGTGAAACCCTGGGCGATTCCGCCTCAAGCCCGCGCTACATCGAAACCCTGGCTCGCCGCGGATATCGCTTCATCGCCCCAGTCCAGAAAAACGCAGACACTGCCGTCGCCATCAATGCACTTGTAGGGACAGCCGCCCCGGACTGTCCGCCGAGTGAAGCTCGGCAGCAGGCACAGAATTCCGTGCCCCTGCATCCCGAACTAGACCTTCCCATCCCCCATCGCGTCCTAACCCGCAGCCTCTTCGCCCTGGCTCAACTGATGTACCTGATCTTCTACCTGACCGCCCTTTTTCACCTGCACGCCGTGCAAACCATCGCAGAGTCTTTCCTGTCAGGATGGCGCGCCACCGCGCTGGCCGCCGCCGTGATGGTGACCGCAGGCGTCGGAATCCCGCTGCGCTGCTATCTGCTCTCCGCCGCCGGATTCGACTACCAGCGCCTCGGCGAAAAATTCCAACAAATGTTCCCCTTCATTCTCGCGCTCGATCAACTCTGGGCCATCGCCCCATTCCTCCTGATACCGAAAATCGGCCTGGGCGCAGCCTTCGCCGCCACCGCCGCCCTCCTGTACGTCCCGTTCTCGGAGCGGACCCTGATCCGCATGGCCTATCTAAAACGCTAATCTTCAAGCGATTTTTGGAACCAAACTCACGTCCCTCGCGTAACCACGTCTAACAGGTTGGGTATGAGTGCGCCCCCGGAGGATTTTCATGAAACACAAGATTGTCGATCGCGGTTTTTTCGTTGTTCTGCTTCTGGGCGGATTGGTTTGTGCGGCAACCGTACTCCCCGCCCACGCCGACGACTGGTCCAAAACCTACACGCTTACCGGACACCCCGATCTCCGCGTCGAAACTTCCGACGCCAATATCCACGTCTCCACCTGGGACCAGAACACCATCGAAGCCAAAGTCACCACCACGCACTACAAGATCGGCGATGACGGCATTCGCATTGAAGAACACCAAACCGGTGACGTGGTGGAGATCGACGTTCATTATCCGCACCACGGTGTCGTCATCGGCTGGGGCAATTCCATGAGTCATCGTGTCGAGATTAATATCCAGATGCCGCGCGAGGGCCGCGTCGACCTCCACACTGGCGATGGCCACATCGACCTCGCCAACTTTAAAGGCGAGATGCAACTGCGCAGCGGCGACGGCTCGCAGGAAATCGAAAGTGTCGACGGCAAACTCCGCGCCACCACCGGCGACGGTCACATTCGCGCCAACGGACGTTTCGACGAACTCGAGCTCAAAACCGGCGACGGCCGCGTCGAAGCCCGCGCCGCAACCGGCTCCGCCCTCGCCTCGGGCTGGCGGCTCGAAAGTGGCGACGGCTCGGTGACCCTGGAAGTCCCGGAAAATCTTGCGGCTGACGTCGATCTCCACACCGGCGACGGCCACATCGATCTCGATATGCCAGTCTCAACCTCAGGCAAGATTCGTGAGAATGAAGTTCGCGGCAAACTCAACGGCGGCGGAAATCTCCTGGTCATTCATACCGGCGACGGATCGATCCACCTGCGAAAAAGTTAAGCTAGGAATCATGTCTGACAACTGTTGTATAATGTCTGACATGGCTACGCAGCGTCTCACGGTCCGCGTCCCGGAAGCTCTGGAAGCACAATTACGCCGAGCTTCTCGGGTCAAAGGGCGAACTCCGTCAGATCTGATTCGCCTCGCGCTCGAAAACTATCTTGAAAAGGAAACGGTTAAGGGCTCGGCTTATGAAGCGGCGAAGTCCGCAGGCCTTATCGGCTGCGTGTATCGCGCTCCCAAAGATCTCAGCACGAACCGGCGGCACTTTGAAAGCTTCGGCAAAGACCAATGAAGAGTGCCCGATCCCGCATTCTGATCGACACCGGTCCGCTGGTCGCCATTCTTTCTCGAGAGGACGCGCACCATCAAAGCTGCGTAGCGGCACTTCGCGAAATGCCCGGTCCGCTATTTTCATGCTGGCCAGTGATCACGGAAGCAGCGTGGCTGTTGCGGCACTCCCGCCGGGCCATTCAACAGTTGTTGAGCAGCATGAATGCCGGTTTCCTGGAACTGTTGCCTCTTGCGGGAAACGAGGCCAAAGCCATCGCATCCTTGATGAAAAAGTATGAAAGCATTCGCCCCCAGCTTGCCGACGCCTCTTTGGTTTATCTTGCTGCGCGTGAGGGGATCGAGACTATCTTTACTCTGGATCGCCGCGATTTTTCGATTTACCGCACGGACCGCAAGCGGTCCTTTCATATTCTTCCCGAAATGTAGTATTTTCTTGGGTCCAAGAATTTCGATTCATCAGGCACTCCGCTCGGCGGGTGAATGGAAAGAAGGTTTCGAATGGCACTGCCACGCATCACTATTTTTGCGCTTGTAATCTTCGCGTTCTTGCCCTGGGCCGGCGCCCAGCAGCCCGCCGCATCCGCTCACGAGCCCGCGCTCGACGTCACCTCGATGGACACTACCGTCGATCCCTGCGTCGATTTCTTCAAGTACTCCTGCGGCGGATGGATCAGGCGCAACCCCATCCCCCCCGATCAGTCTTCCTGGGATACCTATTCGAAAATGCAGGACGAAAATCGCGAGCGCTTGCGCGGCATACTCGAATCTGCCGCTGCACCCGACGCCCATCGCAGTTCCTCCGTGCAAAAAATCGGCGACTACTATGCCTCTTGCACCGACGAAAAATCCATCGAGGCGAAGGGTGCGGAGCCGCTCAAACCGCAGTTAGACCAGATTGCCCGCCTCGATTCCAAAGCCGACATCGCCGATCTCGCCGCAACCCTGGTCGATGACAACATCTTGTTTGGCTTCGGTTCCACGCAGGATTACCGCGACGCAAGCCAGGTCATTGCCGAAGCCGATCAGGGAGGTCTCGGCCTGCCCGACCGCGATTATTACTTGAAAGATGACGCCAAGTCAGTCGATCTGCGCAAGGCCTATGTCGCGCACGTGCAAAAGATGTTCG
Source organism: uncultured Acidobacteriaceae bacterium (assembly GCA_963818235.1). Classification (GTDB taxonomy): domain Bacteria; phylum Acidobacteriota; class Terriglobia; order Terriglobales; family Acidobacteriaceae; genus Sulfotelmatobacter. The sequence goes on along the minus strand of CAWFRI010000001.1, from coordinate 602,106 downwards.
AACTGCTGGGCCATCAGCCGTCCGCCGCAACCTCGGAAGCGCAAACGGTCATGCGCATTGAAACCGCACTGGCCAAAGGTTCCATGACTCGAGTGGAACGCCGCGACCCCAAGAATTTGGACCACAAGACGACCACTGCCGACCTTGAGAAGCTCAGCCCTGATTTTCATTGGCAGGTCTACTTCACAAAAGTAGGCCTGCCTTCGCTCGCCTCGCTGAATGTAACCTCTCCCGCTTTCTTCAAGGCGATGAATGAAGAAATCGCAAAGGAAAGCCTCGCCGATTGGAAGGTCTATCTGCGATGGCACCTGGTTCACGCCAACGCCGCGTTTCTTTCGTCGTCTTTCGTAAATGAAAATTTCGCCTTCTACGGAAAAACTCTGCGCGGTCAGCAACAGTTGCAGCCCCGCTGGAAGCGCTGCACCGAAAACGTCGACAACGATCTCGGAGAAGCTCTCGGCCAGGTGTACGTGGAAAAATATTTCAGCCCCGAGGCCAAAGATCAGGCGCTCAAGATGGTGAAAGAAATCGACGCAGCCATGGCGCAGGACATTAACTCCCTTCCCTGGATGTCCGCCGCCACCAAGCAGCAGGCTCTGGTCAAACTGCACGGCATGGCCAACAAGATCGGCTATCCCGACAAATGGCGCGACTACAGCAAGCTCGAGATCATTCGCGGAGATGAACTCGGCAACGTCGAGCGCTCCCGGAAATTTGAATTTAACCGCGAACTCGCCAAGATCGGCAAGCCCGTCGACCGAGGCGAGTGGGATATGACTCCGCCCACCGTCAACGCCTATTACAATCCGCAGATGAACGACATCAACTTCCCCGCCGGCGTCTTGCAGCCCCCAGCCTTCGACCCCACCTCCGACGCCGCTCCGAATTACGGCGACACCGGCGGCACCATCGGCCACGAACTTACTCACGGCTTCGACGACGAGGGCCGCCAGTTCGACGCTAACGGCAACCTCCGCGACTGGTGGACCGAAGAAGACGGCAAAGAGTTCGTCAAGCGCGCTGCCTGCATTTCAGATCAATACTCCACCTACACCATCATCGACGACATCAAGATCAACGGAAAGTTAACTCTCGGCGAGGACGTCGCCGATCTTGGCGGCTTAATTCTGGCTTACATGGCGTGGAAAGAAGATACGAAGGGGCAGACGCTGCAACCGATCGACGGCCTCACTCCGGATCAAAGATTCTTCGTCGGCTACGGCCAAAGCTGGTGCGGAGAGTCCCGCGACGAAACCAAGCGCCTGCGCGCCACCGTCGATCCTCACTCTCCGGAAAAATATCGTACCAACGGAGTAGTTTCCAACATGCCGGAATTCCAGGAAGCGTTCCACTGCAAAGCCGGATCGCCCATGGTCAATCAGAATCGCTGCCGCGTGTGGTGAGGAGAAACTAAAATCGCCAGCACGGCATGATTCGCCAAATCACTCGAGGTTGGGATCGTCTTCCAGGTTGTACATAAAAGTACACCGCAGGCCAGATAGTTTCCGCCGTTGGTAATAAAATCCGGAGGCAGCGGCGGAAACGGATTCGATCCCGTAATTCCTCCCCAAGCCGCGCGGTCGAGCGCCGTATCTCCCGAGTCCGCCACCAGCTTCATTCCCGCCACGCTGCCATCTTTCAAAATGGCGAACTCAATCGTCAGTTTGCCTTTTTTATACTCGGCGGAAACACCGACGGCGGCAGCACTCATACCAATGCTTGTAAATCTCAACCTTCAGCCGTTTCATGTACGGCCCGAAATCCACGCCTAACGTATCGCTAAGAATCTCCAGGTTGCCGGACGGCGCGTCCATGCGCATTCCTGCCTAATCCAAAGTCGCCGCCGTCGCCCTGCTGCCCGGAGCCATGTCCCGTCCGCCGCCGCCCGCGTAGCCTGCTGAATCGCCGACCCCGCCGACATCGAGCCGCCAAACTTCTTGAACTCACTCGCCACGCTCGGCGTCGTCGGCGTCTGCAACGGAGCCACCTGCGGATTCGGCTGCTGCTGCACCTGCGGCCCCGGTTCGTTCTGCGCCAATCCCGCCGCCGATTGCGGTGGAGGTTGCGGCTGCGTCATCTGCGGCGCCGGAGATCCCGGCATTCCCCGCGGCGGGCTCGCTAAAGCCTTCCGCAGCTCCTTCACATCCAGCTCCGGATGCCGCGTCATCGCCACCCGATCTTTATCCGACGCACTATTCGTATTCGGCTTGTGCGGAACCTTTTGCAAGTCCGAGGGCAACTCGAGAAAAGTTACATCATTGCTGTTAAGCTTCTTGGTCGCAACCACCGGATGCCAGGCAGATACTTTTCAAATAATCATACTTAGCAACAAAAATAATCAGCTACAGTGAACAATGATCGAAATGTAAATCGCTTCGCGCCGCCGCGAGCGCGCCAGATCGTCCTGCAACTGAATGAGCAAATGCGGCACCCGCGCATCGTCATCCAAATCGCGGTACGCCGTCTCCCATCCCTGCGCGTCGTAGAGCCCCAGTTGCTCCGCAGGCGGCTTCTCGGGAGGCGCCACCGGGTCCTGGAATGGAATTTGCGTAATCGGCATGAACTAATTTTGTCCCGCGCTAACCTGGTCCCGGCAAGCTCACCCTAAGAAAGCCCGTCCCAGCGAAGCCTGTCCGTTAGACACACATTCCCGTACTCTGCGTTGCATCGGTCTTCCACGGACCACGCAGCCATACGGATATCTTGAAAGCTCTCTTCATTTTCGCATCTTTCCCCGGATTCTGCTCACTCCCAAATGGCATGCGACTTAGGTGTGTAAACATTTGTAAGCAAGCATTTGATCACGCGCAGTGGATGACCTGTAAGGCAAAGGCTTCGAAATTATAAAGTTGAGGATTTTGCGTGGCGCACCGCTTCCAGTGTGTGCCGTGAGAACGGACTTTCGGGCGCCGCGGTGGAGAAGAACGACGAATTCGCGCCCCGGAGGGGCAACTGACAATAGCCCGGCGCTTCAGCGCCGGGTGAAGTAGAAGACCGAGACGCGTCCCGGAGGGACGCCTGAAGTTCTCACGCATACGCTGCGACAACAAATTAAAACCAGGCTTTTAGCCTCCGACGTTACCTAACGCACTCTCATTCCACCCGTGCACCATCCTAGCCCTCACGGCGGCAGCTCCCGCACGACCCAAAGCGGCTAGGGTGGGGATTTTGACTCCCCGATTTGCCCTCCATGAGACACGCCACCCTCAACTCCCCTGTCATCCAGAGGCCCGCGTCCCTTGCGGGCCGAAGGATCCCGATTCCCCGCTCGACAGGCCGCGAAGGGGGTTCCTGCAGGCAACCTCACTAACTCACCCACTAACCAAACCTATACCTCGGATTACTGACCCGCCCCCCACTAACCTCACCTTGTAACCAAAATTCTCCTTGACTCGCCCCCTCCGCCATTTAGCGTTGCGTCTCCTTCCCCCAATCACTGCTCGCAAGGAGATAAGCATGTGAACCACTCGCAACTCCGGACCCGACTGCCCGATCAGCCTCAGGCCCAAAATCACAACAAGCGCAACCAAAGTATTAATTGTTTCGGCGCTAGCTGTAATCGCGCTGTGCATCCTTTCGACCCCGGCCCAAGCGCAGTATGGCTCACTCTCGATCGGGCAGGTTTCGAACCCTACAGCGGAGGCCTGTCCCACCAGTCAGTGGTATCCGGGTATGCACTGCTTCTCAGCGACCCTAACGGGATGTGCGAGTGACGACAACAACAACTTTACGTTCGGCTATCTGAGCCCAACAGCCGGGACGGTGAACGGAACTATCGTGTTCTTCAACGGGAGCGACGGCACCGACCCCGCAGGCGACTCCACGGGTAACACCCCAGGGGAAACGCAGTACGTTTCGGACTACCTGGCAGCTGGCTATCAGGTTGTGCAGGTCGCGTGGAGCTTCGCATGGGAGCAAACGCTTTTCGGATGGCCGGTGGGCCTAAAGTCGTTTGGGAACGTCCAGGCGGGCGCTTGCCGCCCAGCAACATTCTTGAACTACGTGTTCAACAGTGCAAACCTGTATCAGGGTGTGTACAAAAATAACGGTAACGCTGGGATGTGCGCGCAGGGGGCCAGCGCCGGTTCGGCGCAAATCGCGTATTCGCTGGCCTACTACGGCGTGCCTGCCCCCGCCCAATGGTGGATCGACAACGTGGAACTAATTTCCGGGCCCGTGCTTAGCGACATAGAGCAGGGGTGCATGCAGCCGCCTCCCACGAACCCGACCACCATCTGTCCGTTGAACCCGGAAACAGGACTTCCACAATTTGGCTGCCAACTTGGCACCGGATCTTCCTGGAGCCTGTATCCAACTTACCTTGCTGGTCCAAACCACGGCGTCGGGGGCTGGACCGACGACAATAGCTGCGCCAACGGGTGACGACCACCCAGCAGTCGAACTCGCAGTGGCTGGCACAGAGCATCGTCGATCAGGGAACCGGCGCCACTCCCACGTTTACCTACTCGAACACCGCGATGTCCGCATGGCTATGCAGGAGCGTGGCCAACCAGCAGACCGCGCAGAACTGCAGCGAGTACTATGTAAAATATGACAACTACTGCCCTAACAACTCCAGCCCGCAGGGACAAATCTTCTACGCTCAGGTCGCTGCAAACTCCCCAGTTCTACAATGTATATGCCGTCGATAGCTGTCTCGGGCCGGAGGGCGCCACCAGCTCCGCCTCCTCCGTCACGGCCCTCCCCGTCAACGGTGGTTACCAGGACGGATACGATGCGGTCAAGTACGACATGATCGGCGGGGGACCCAACAATGATGCGGTGGGATGCTTCCACAAAACCCAATAGGGTCATCATTTCGATTCGCAAAAATAGGCCAAAAGGCCATGTTCAAACGGCGGTCTGGATTTCTGTCAGGCCGCCGTTTGAGCGCCGCGGACACCCGCGCTAACTCCCAGTGCCGATCAACAAAACGGTCTGGGGCTGCCTCCGCCCGTATCCGTGACGTAGAGAACCGCGCTACGCGCGCCCGTGTGGGTCGGCTTGAACGTCACCGCAATCGTACAACTCGCTCCCGCGACCAGGGACGATGGGCTGTTATTGCTCTCCGAAAAGTCGCCCGGGTCGAAGCCGTGCAGCGCCCATTTTTTGATGTCCAGAGGCACCTTGCCCGTGTTCGTGAGGTGCACCTGCTGCGGGGGGCTCGTGGTGCCAACGCTCTGCGCTGCGAACGTCAGGCTCGCTGGCGAAAGCGTCACGACGGTCCCCGCTCCCGAAAGCTCGATGACTTCCGGCTTCGAGGAGGCGCTGTCAATCACTGTGATCAGCCCGGTATGCGTGCCTTGTACAGTCGGCGCAAACAAAGTGCTGATCTGGCATTCCGCTCCTGCCGCCAGAGACTTTCCGCACGTGCTACTGACCTTGAACTGACCGGAGCCCTTGATCGAAGTAACTGACATCGACTTTTTGCCGACGTTGGTAAACGTCACGACTTGCCCAGGGCTCACAGTTCCGACAAGTTGGTTGGCAAATGCCAGAGGTGAAGCCGGGGAGAAGCCCGCAGCCCCCGTATTCAAAACGATGTTCGCGCCGATGTCGAGGCTTAGGAATAGGATGTCGGGCCTATGATCGTTATTGAAATCGCCCACCAGCGGAGACAACCCGTTCGGCCCGGTAGTGAAAATCTGGGCGGGGTCGAAAGTACCGTCCCCTTTTCCATAAAATACCCCCAGTCCGAGTGGATATTCCTGAGTCGCAATGTCCAAATTGCCGTCGCCGTTGAAGTCACTGACGACAACATCGCCCTCCGGGCCAGGGTACTCAGTTCCGGGCTGGAGGGTTCCGTCGCCATTCCCAAGAAACACCGTCACCAAGTCGCCGACGACAACATCCAGGTTTCCGTCGTGATTAAAGTCCCCTACAGCGACGTTCGTCAGGCGTATAAGATAGCGGGTAGGTTATCGACGACTGCAGAGTTCCATCGCCATTGCCCAGCAGAATTCCGAGATCATCTTTCCCCCCGAAATAACCGACCACAGCCACGCCGAGATTATGGTTGTTGTTAAAATCGCCGACCGCGAGATACTGCGGCCCCACAAAGGACTCGTTGTTGATCGGTGCCTGAAAGGTCCCGTCTCCATTGCCCAACAGCACGCTGATATACGGTGCATCGACGACGGCGATGTCTAACTTGTGATCCCCATTGAAATCTCCAACTACAACAGAGTACGCGGGCCCGGTTGTTGGGCTCGTTATTGGGGCCTGGAACGTGCCGTCGCCGTTGCCAAGAAAAACCGCAACCCCATCGCCGTACGGGGCCACAAGATCCAGATTACCGTCACCGTTGAAGTCGCCGACGGCAAGCGACGCACCGACCACATATAGATAGGTCGTGGGCGCTTGGAACGTCCCATCCCCGTTGCCCAAGGCTATAGAGAGGCCCTTGCCGTTTTGGACAGCGAGATCCAGCTTGCCGTCGTTATTGAAGTCACCGGCCACGACGGCTAGCGATTCGCTTGGGATAGTCCGCGTGCTTCGCGCCTCAAACTGCGCCCACGCGGGGGCCGCCATCCCTACGAGGCAAAGAATCAAAACTACGGAGCAGAGCACGCCCTGCAACGAGAATGAGGACAATCGTCGAGCCATGGGCGAACCTCACGTCCAATTTATTCCGCAGGGGGGAACCAACTAGCCGCAAAGCTTACCACGATTCCCGCACCCCTCCAAGCAGCCTTTCTTCTCTGTTCTTTCCTCCAGCACCGCGCCACTTCACAAACAATCCACAGCCCCGCTGTGACATCTAACCTTGCCCTCCGCCAAAAATCACTTCATCATTGTCGAAGCACTGACGGTAAACCGACCCAATTGACGACTACACCTAACTCCTGTGTTTCACGTACTTTGCCTCTAACTCTTTTAGAAGACGTAATTTGCGGACAATTTTTTTCAAACCCCGCGCCCAGCAGTACTTTCAGAAAAAAAGGTAGGGGGGTAGGCCGAAAAATGAAGCAAATCGCCGCGCATGGCTAACGCCGCCAGCGCCAACACCAGGAATTATTCCATGCAGAAATCCACAGCCGGTTCGTCCCGCACGTGTGGAGCGGACGCCCTCGTCCGCTTCTCGCCCATCCTCACGTCTTCGCCAGGCCGGAGAGCCCGGCCTTCTTCCCATGCTCCCGAATCTCTTCCACGATATCGAGCGCCAGCGCCAGCGCCCGGCGTCCATCCCCGAGTGGCACCACCGGAGCCGACCGCTCCCGTACCGCACGCAGAAAAGATCGCAGCTCCGCGTGCAAAGGCTCCTCCGAAGTCACCGCTGGCTTGCCCACCCCAATCTGCGGATTCACCGTCGGCATGCTCGCAGCCGATCCATCCTGGCCCACGGTAAAGACCAGCACTTCCTGCCGCCCATAATCCACGGACACATATTGCCGCGGCTGAAAAAATCGCAGCTTCCGCACTCGCTCCGTGGAAACGCGGCTCGCCGTAAAGTTCGCCACACATCCCGATTCGAACTCCAGCCGAACATTCGCGATATCCACTTTCCCGGATAAGATCGGCAATCCGACCGCGCGCACTTCCTTCACCGGAGAATTGGCGAACGACAGCACGATATCCAGATCGTGAATCATCAGGTCGAGCACCACATCCACATCCAGCGACCGCGGCGTGAACACGCTCAGCCGATGAACCTCGAAGAACATCGGCTGCGTGAGCAACGGAATCGTCGCCCGCACCGCAGGATTAAAGCGCTCCAAGTGTCCGACCTGAGCGATGCGTTTGTGAGTCGTCGCAAGCTGCACCAACTCGTCCGCCTCGCTGAGCGACGCCGCAAGCGGCTTCTCGATGAGCACGTCAACTCCCGCTTCCATCAGCGCACTGGCAACTTCCAGGTGATGCATCGTCGGCGCAGCCACGGACGCAGCCCGCACCTCGCTGTGCGTGGTCAGCATCTGCTCCACCGAGCCAAATGCTCGGCAGCCAAACTCGCGCGCCACCGCATCCGCCCGATCCAGATCAGTATCCACAACACCGACCAGGCGAACCGCTTCTCCCTGGGCCTCCAGTTCGTGATACACGCGAGCATGGTTGCGTCCGAAGACGCCCACACCCACGACCGCAACGGAAATCGGATTATCAGCTTGCAGGGAAAACTCTCGAATGGCTGGTTGCCAGCGGGAACAAGGAATTGTAAACGTAAAGCTCGAACGAAGGTAATTTTGCGGTGGGTAAATCTTCAGTCTCCGCCGCGGATTTTTTTCAAAATGGCAATCTGCCCGGCATGGTAAAGCTCGTGCTGGACTACGCCATGCAGCATGAAATAGAAATCGTATTTCTTTCCCGGCACGCGCTCGCGCAGGCGGGATTCCGGCAGCGCCTTCACCGTCTTGACGAGTTGGTCGTGCGTTCGCTTTGCCGCAGCCACAGCCCTGCGCCACGCCGCTTCGGTTGGCTTTGGAATGATGGGGAAATTGTCCACACCGGTGGGTTGAGTTTTTTCGCCGCTCAAACGGCGGATTGACGCCGCGTCCCACACGGCGATGTGGAGAACGAGTTCCCAAATGCTGTGAACATCGGGCGAAGGCTTGGCTGCGGCAGTCGCGGCGTCTACATCTTTGAGCAACTCGAGGAGTGCGGGGCCATGCCATGCGTCACCTTCGAATGCTCGGCGAAGCTGCTCGGCAATGAGTGCGGATTCGAAGCTTGGTGTCATATTCCGATTACTCTCCGTTCCGATTACTCCTCTGAATTTGGTTACTCTGCGACCATCGCAATCTCCGCAGCGTTAGCGACATCGATAATCTTATCGCCGTCAAGCAACAAACATTTCGCCGCGTCCAAGGCCAGGCAGGTCGCGCCTGCAGCGTGCATCACGTCGATCGTCTTCACGCCGATCACGGGAACGTCGAAGCGCATATCCTGGTTAGGCTTGGCGATTTTCACTACAGTCAGATCACGGCTGAGCGTAGAGGCATCGCCGTGTAACGAGCGCATCAGTTGCCCGGCGCGCTCGATCGTGGCGTCGGTACCTTCCATCGCTTCGACCGCGACGCAGGCCGATTCTGCGATGACGACGGTCTGACCAATATCATGCTGCGACAGTTGGCGTACAATGGCGCGGCCGTAATCGATATTCTTCCGCTCCTGCTCGGTGGGTGCCCGTCGCGTGAGAATTCCCGCTTTCGCCAGCAGCGGTTCCAGCAGCCAGGTTGAGTTTTGCAGCGTGATGCCTTCATCGGCAAGAACTTTGGCGACGGCGCCCAGCAGACTATCGGTGTTGCGCGTAGTGAGCGAGAGCAAAAGCTTAGCCAGTCGCCAGTCCGGCCGAATGGCGGAGAAGATTTGTTTGTGCTTGATTTGGCCAGCCATCACGGCGCGGTTGACGCCTTCGCGCTGGAACGTTTGGATTAATTTGGAAAGCTCTCCCAGCGACAGCCAGTGAATTGAAGCTGCGCCGTGCGATTCGATCTCAGGAAATGCTTCTTCTTTGATGGCGATAACGACAACTTCGTAATCCGCTGCCCGCGCGGCGTCGAGCACGAGGAAAGGGAATTTGCCGTTGCCCGCGATGAGGCCGAGTTTCCTGTTGTGCGAAGGCATGAATTGAGCGGAATCGACGAAGAGTTAGTCTAGCATCTGGTTCCGATCAGTTTCGGATGGGCGTCATTCCAAGCGGAGCTGTTTTTTCGACGGAGCCTCAGTAGGCTAGCCGTCGTAGGCTTCGCGGAGGTGCGCGACGCGAGTTATGGTCACGAGGTTGCCCGAATCATCAATGAGGTAGATTACGCGCCAGTCCCCGTTCGTATGCGCCACTAGTCTTTATGGCCTTGGAGTTTCTTGCATCCTGTGGGGCGCGGATTGTCGGCGAGCGCCAGAATCCTGCGGTCGATGCGACGAAAGACGGCATCGTCGAGAGCGTCGAGTTCTTTCTGTGCGGATGATTTGATGACGACGGAGTAATTAGCCACGCGACCGGCTGCGCTTTAAGCGACTGGTGCGGTACTGTTCGTACGGGATACTTTTTTCCTTGCGGCGCGATTCGGAAATAAGGCCGTCCCAGAAGTCTTCCCAGATCGCCCCGTGCTTTTTCAGATCGATCTGCACGGCCACGCGGTGCCCCTTGTCGTCCGTAACGAATTGAATCCCAGTCACCGCGGCCTCAGCTCTTGGCATACGTTCATTATCTTGCAAGGATAGGCGGCGCAGGCAACAAGGTCAACTGTAAACGGAGCAAGTATGGTGTCCAGTTTCGTGACGGACGCAAAGCTAGCGCAGAGTCAATTATGATGGTGACGACAAAGACGGGCCACACCCCACGGGAAGGGCGGGCTAAGCCCTAAAAGAAGACCTATTCAACATTGTGAGACGAGAGGATTATCGATGAAAAATGTTGAGCAGGTGTTGAGCAAAAGGCCTGTATTCAAAGTCCGCCTTCAAGGTGCACCGCCGCCTCGGGGATGGACAGTCCGGTACAAATCAGGTGCAGAGGAGATACCAGAGTACCAGCCGGGCAATTTGCTCGCTCAGTGGTCCGTGGACAACGATGGAGTGACGTTCAGCTTTAGCCCTAACCCGCATGACTTGGTCACCTTTGACAATGAAGCGGAGGTCGCCAAGATCGTGGAATGGCTGCACGAGAATGCGGAAATTGTGAGTGAGGCCCTGAAGGTTGGGTAAAAGTCCCGCCGCTCGAACCACGGATTGAATTCTTCCTAGTCTAATGAAACAATGCCCGGCATGAGACACCTCTGGCTGGTTACACTCTCGCTCGCACTACTGCTGTTATCCGCGGAGTTCGCAAGTCCGCAACAGCAGGACGAGCACACATTTCCCACCAAAGACCAGATTGACTTTCTGCTTACACAATCAGATCGGGCCTTCGAGATGTATGAGCAATCGCTGAAGCAAGAGGCTCAAATGGGGGAAGGTTGGGAAAAAGCTGTGGCTAAGGACCGAGAAGTATTGGTGAATGCCCGCGATCTTATCGCCCGTTTGAAAAAGTCACCCGACGGTTTCAACGGTCCAGCGGGGTTCCTCTTAGTTGGCGGTTTGGAGGACGCCGACCGCAACATGTCGCTATGTATGGGGCAAGCAGGAATGCAGTCCGCTACACGCGGATGTCAGGCGACTTCACCGAAGGCCAAAGGTATCTGCGTCTCTCACAGGCTTGTATGGATACGTCGACGCTGCTCTTCACAGTGTCTGAGACTGCATTCAACATGTACGGTGACTATCTTCTCGCTGAGCACGGAATGATGGACAAGGCTATGTTCGGGTTGCAGCAATGTGCCGACATCCTGAAGAAAAATCCGCCGAAGAAGCAGTAAACGGGGCTCGGCGGCCGGCCCGTCTAAGCGCCGCTTGGGCCTTTGGCGTTACTTAATCACTCCTCGTTCCGACGCCTCAATAAACCGAATCAACATCTCCACATCCTCGCCGCGATCAGGCTCAGACTTCAGCTTTTCCAGCGCTTGCGAGGTGTTCATCTTGGAGGCCAGCAAGAATCTTATAAGCATGGTGAATCTTTCGGATTCGCTCCTGGCGAAAACCCGCGCCGCTCGAGGCCAACCTTATTCATGCCGTAGGCATGCGTATTGCGCGCGGCGGAGGTCATGGAAAACGGCAGAACATCCTGCGTGATGGTGGTGCCGCCGCCGATATAGGCGTGCGCTCCGATGCGCACGAACTGATGCACCGGGCACAAGCGCGCCCGACGACAGCCCACTCTTCGACGGTGACGTGACCGCCCAGCGTGGCCCCATTGACCAACATGCAGTGGTCGCCGATGACGCTGTCGTGGCCGATGTGGGCGTAAGCCATGATGCAAAATATGACTGCCGACGCGGGTGAGGCCGCCGCCTTTGACGGTGCCGCGATTGATGGTGACGCACTCGCGAATCTCGTTGTGGTCGCCGATCTCCAGGCGGGTGGGCTCGCCCTTGTAAGAAACATCCTGCGGCGCCATGCCGATGGCGCAGAAAGGGAAGAAGGATTGTCGGCGCCGATTTTGGTCGGGCCTTCGATGGCGACATGCGACACCAGCCGACAATCTTCGCCGAGCTCAACGTCAGCGCCGATCACGCAATAGGGACCGACCTTGCACGATGCCGGGACCTTGGCGCGCGGATCGATGATGGCAGTGGGATGGACGCTCATGAATCGCAAGATGGGCGGCGTCGAATGCCCATCGATTGCTGCTGGACTCGTATCTTCGGCCGCGCCACGTGCCGGCGCCTCGTCCGCGCGAGCTGTCGATCAGTTGGCAAGACAACGTGGCTTCCGCAACGCGCTTGCCCCACATAAGCGACGCCATGCATTTGCGCGGCAATCATCCGCGGCACGGCGCGCCAGCCTTTCACTTCCACCTCGATGCGCAACTGGTCGCCGGGACCCACCGGACGGCGGAACCGGGCACGATCGATGCCGGTGAAGACCATCACTTTGTCGGTGCGGTCTTCCACTTCGGTAAGCAGCAGCGCGCCGCCGGCCTGTGCGATTGCTTCCACGATCAATACACCGGGCATGATGGGCAAGCCCGGAAAATGTCCGTTAAAAAAAGGCTCGTTGATGGTCACGTTCTTGATGGCGACGATGCGTTTCTTTGCGTTTCAGTTCAAGCACGCGGTCGATCAGCAGCAAGGGATAACGGTGCGGCAAGAATTTTTAGAATATCGTGAATGTCGAGCGCCGCCTTGGCACGCGGCGGCGGCCTTCGTTCAGGGTGAGTGGTCTCAATATGGAATCATCTCAATCAGCCTGAAGATTATACTGTACCGCGTCGGGCTATAGAGCGCAGACGGTCGAACTTGCCTGATCCGGCGAGAAGGTAAGATCTTGTCGGACTCAAAAAACGACATCGACGGCGAGCGACAAATCGAGCAAAACTGTCTGGCAGAGCGCCTGCTTTACTTCATGAGCAACGGCAGGACGAGATAGCCGAGACCGTGCGCGAACTGGTCGAGATCGAATCCCCGAGCGATAACAAAGCCAGCGGTCGATCGTTTAGCTAGCTTCTTGGCGCCAAGTTTGAAGCGCTCGGTGGGCGAGCCCATCTCCATCGCAGCAGTCGATTTCGGCGACAGTTTGCAAGTCGACCTTCACATAGTCCGATGCCGGCGCAGGCCGATCCTGCTCTTGGACACTACGACACTGTTTATCCGCTGGGGACGCTGGCCAACATGCCCTGCGCAGATCGAAAATGGCCGCCTGCGCGGGCCGGGCGTGCTCGACATGAAGTCGGGCATTGCGCTGATGCTCCATGCCATTGCAGCGCTCACAGCGCTGGCACGGCGGATTGCCGCGGCCGGTCAAGGTCTTTCTGGTTTCCGATGAAGAAGTAGGCAGCCACTCCTCGCGCAAGATTACCGAAGCTTGGCCGAAGAATCCGCGGCGTGCTGGTGCTCGAGCCCGCCGCCGGACTGCGCGGAGCGGTAAAAACCGCGCGTAAAGGCGTTGGTGAATACACGCTGAGAGTGAAGGGTGTCGCAGCGCATGCCGGACTTGATCCCGGCAAAGGGCACAGTGCCATTCTTGAGCTGGCGCGGCAGATCGCCATCATCACCAAGTTGAATCATCTTACGTGCGGGCCTGTCGGTGAATCCGGGCGTGATCGAAGGCGGAACCCGCAGCAATGTGAGTCGCTGCCGAAGCTTCGGCGAGGATCGATGTGCGGATCAAAGCGCGAAGCAAGCCGGTGGCGTCGACCGAAAACTACGCTCGCTCAAACCCTTCGACAAACATTGCAGACTCGAGATCACAGGCGGCATCAATCGTCTGCCGATGGAGCGCACGGCCGGCGTGGCGGCGCTTTACAAGAAGCGCCGGAAAATTGCAGGCGAGATGGGCTGGAGATCTGGAGGAAGCTGCCGTCGGCGGAGGTTCTGACGGAAACTTCACCGCCGGCATGGGTATTCCCACTCTCGACGGCATGGGCGGCGTGGGTGAAGGCGCACACGCCGTGCATGAGTATATTGTGATCTCCGAACTGCCACGCGTCGCGCGATGCTCTCGGCGAGAAATGATCGAGAAGGTGTTTGAAGAAATGTCCCCAGATCACTCATTGCTCTGGGTAACCAGGAACCAGGAAATAATCCATTTTGTCGCCCTTCACAAAGTCATACTGCTGGAGCAATCGAGTAACCCGCCTGCGCCGCCTCATGGAGAACGACATCGCGCGACTCACACCGTGATTTTCGCCATTTCCATTGCGGTCAATGATTCCGATCCTTGGCGCCAGGACGAAGCGATGGCCGCAGATTCCGCAATAGTGCATACCGGCTCCGCAACTTCGTGATAGGTCTTGAGCAGCAGCACGGAATCAATCGCGGCCGCAGGAAGCGGAGGGTCGTCGGCTTTGCTGAGTATTGTCTTCACGTTGTGCAACTTCTCTTTCTGCGCGCGATCGTCGATGTAGCGAATCGACTCCCGGATTGATATCGACCGCGTAAACCATGCCGGCTTCGCCCACTCGCCGCGCCGCTCGCACCGTGAACCAGCCCGATCCGGCACCGATATCGGCCACGGTTTTCCCCGGCCATATGCCCAGAATGTCCATGACGCGATTGATTTGAAGACGTTCGTCCCGCCCGGGAGAATCGAAAATGGAAAGGTCCCCTGTATAGGGTTCGCTGGTCTTGCGATGTTCGCCCGGCTCAGCGATAGGGGCCTGACTTGGACTTTGAGCGGAAATAAACAACAGAGCCTGGCACGAAACGAGGAGCGCCAGCAGTAAACGTTTGAGAGTCACACGAACCTCCGGAAGCCTGCGCTTTTAAGAATAGACTGCGAGAAGCCGGCGTGGTGAGCATCGATGGTTTCGGGAGAGACAGCAACACGAAAGCGCCGCGCACTTTGACTCCGAAGTTCGCATGGCCTAGACTTTTCGCAGGGAGTTCGGGCGGCCTCGTGCTGCGGTTGTTGGATCGTCCGGAGGGCCCGCGGAGGAGTTATGGGTGAATTCTCGCCACTGCATTGGCTCTTGGTTATAGCGATCGCCCTTCTGCTCTTCGGGACGGCCAAATTTTCGGCACTCGGAAAAGGAATGGGCGAAGGCATTCGCAACTTCAAATCTGCGATGAAAGAACCGGAAGAGGAAAAGAAAGATAAAAAAGAGGAAGAGGAAAAGAAGACCTAGCCAGCCCCAAGAAAGCCTCGAGCCAGAAGCATAGAAAACCAGGAATTAGCTCAAAGCACACCCATTTCTCGCAGCATGTTGTAAACCAGCGCCACGGGCAATCCCACCACATTGCTGTAGTCGCCTTCGATGCGCGGAATCCATCGCGATGCAATGCCTTGAATCGCATAGCCACCAGCTTTATCCATCGGCTCGCCGGTAGCAGCATAATCGCGAATCTCGGCATCGGAGATTTCGCCCATCGTCACCAGTGTCGTCTCTAAGCCGGTTTTCGATAGTGAGTTGGAGTTGTCGACGGCCGGCGCGATCAGACATACTCCGGTAACCACCGCATGTGTTCGTCCCGCCAGCAAGCGCAACATGCGCGCAGCATCGTCTTTGTCACGAGGCTTACCCAGCATCTTGCCATCGATCACAACCATCGTGTCCGCACCCAGCACATATTGTTTCGGTTGAGTTCGGAAAACCGCCAAAGCTTTCTCCCTCGCAAGACGCTCGGCGCAATCCCGCGCCGGCTCGCCCGCGAGCGCCGTTTCATCGATATCCGCAGGCTGCACCGTGAACGCAATTCCGGCATTCCGTAGCAATTCCTGGCGGCGCGGCGAGGCGGAGGCGAGAACGATCATCCCTCCGATTTTAGCGGAAGACGCGTCAGCGGCTCCCCACCATACCGCGCACCGATTCAATCAACTTCGCGGAATCGTAGCCAACACCATCTTTGAACACGGTTTCTACATTCTCGATGTCCTCTATCTTTTTGGAAGGATCGCCCTTGATCACCACCAAATCCGCCTGCTTGCCTGGAGCGATTGTGCCAATTTTGTCAGACTCGCCCAGAAACTGCGCACCGTTTACGGTCGCAATGTGAATTGCCTCAAGCGGAGTGAATCCGGCTTCCACTAACAACTCGACTTCGCGCTGATCGCCGAAGCCCGCAATCACCCCGCCCATCCCTGTAGGATCCAACCCGGCCAGCAGCAACCCTCCCGCCCGTACGAACGCATGTTCGAATTCCAGTTCTTTCTTAAACGCCGCTGGCCACGGCGAAACGTCGCTGTGGTAACGTTGCCGAATTGTGTCCATATCCTCCGCGCGAACTTTGTTGCTCAACACCGCGCTGCGGGCATCCGGAGAAAGCGCGTCCAATACGCATTGCTTCATCGCCGGCCGGCCCGGTTCGAACATCTCAAACACCGGCAGCGTCGAAGTGACCGCGACGTGGCGTTGCACCAGATCGAGAATCATTTCGTGCAGCGGGCCGTTCGCGACGTCTAACTTTGAAATGAAATCGTAGTCATGCTTTTCCGAGCACTCTCCCGCCTTTTTCCACGGATAAAATTCCGTATCGACAAGCAGGCCATGCTCCAGGTCATCGATGCCGATGGCGGCAGCTTCTCGAAAGCCGATCGAACAAAGATGTCCTGTAACTTTCGCTCCGCGCTTGTGAGCCGCCGTCACGGCGGCGGAAAGTTCTGCCGGCGTAATAAACATGTAAGCCTTGAAATTATCCACGCCCTGATCGAGCCAAAAATTCACCATCCTGGTCGCGTCGTCAGGCCCAGTCAGTTCGTGCATCTGCACGGCAAACGTTCCAGCGCCTTCGAGATAAGGTCCGGTTACGTGAATCTTCGGCCCCGGCGTTTCGCCCTTGTCAATTTGTTTCTTGAGTTCGAGATCGGCGTAGGGTTCAATGGACCCCGTAGTGCGAATCGTGGTCACGCCGCTGGCGAGATACAAACGAGGAAAGCTGTATCCCATCTCACCAAAGATTCCGTTGCCCATGGGGTAAAACATGTGATCGTGCATTCCCACGAGCCCCGGAATCACGCTGCAGCCGTGCAGGTCAAGAACTTGCGCGTCCTTTGGAACACTCGCAGCTGCTGCATCGGAAACCGATTCGATTTTTCCACGGCTAACAATGATGGTTTGATCTTCGCGGGCGGCCGCACCCGTGCCGTCGATAACCCGCACATGCGTAAGCGCGACGACAGGAGAGTCCACTTTCACAAAAGGCTTGACTTGCGGCGAGGTCACTTGAGAGACAAGAGCACCAGAGCACACCAATATCAGGAGAATGACAACGATTTGGTTTCGCATGTTTGGTCCTTTCGTAGCTACAGTGCCAGGATTTTACCGGAGAAAGGGACAGTCTGTGCGTATA
This sequence comes from uncultured Acidobacteriaceae bacterium, assembly GCA_963818235.1. Taxonomy (GTDB): domain Bacteria; phylum Acidobacteriota; class Terriglobia; order Terriglobales; family Acidobacteriaceae; genus Sulfotelmatobacter. The sequence continues at coordinate 584,851 of CAWFRI010000001.1, read as the reverse complement.
GCTAAAAATCCTGCGTCGTTCATGAGCGCAAAAGAAACGGGCAAGCCGGTCGGAAACTGAGAACAGCTATTACCCTGCTAAAATCAAAGATTAGCCTTCAGCCTATGGATGCCGCTTTCCTCCGCAACTTTGCCATCATCGCGCATATCGACCACGGTAAATCTACGCTGGCAGACCGCCTGCTGGAACTGACCGGGTCCCTCACCGCGCGCGAGATGCAGGCGCAGGTTCTCGATTCCATGGACCTGGAGCGCGAGCGCGGAATCACCATCAAGGCCCACGCCGTTCGCATGATGTATACCGCGCAGGACGGACAAACTTACCAGCTCAATCTGATCGACACTCCCGGCCACGTCGATTTTTCCTACGAAGTCTCGCGTTCCCTCGCGTCGTGCGAAGGCGCGCTTTTGGTCGTCGATGCTTCGCAGGGAGTAGAAGCGCAAACCCTCGCCAATGCCTATCTGGCGATCAATAACGGCCTGGAAATTATCCCGGTCATTAACAAGATCGATCTGCAAAGCGCCGACATTCCGCGCACCAAGGAGATGATCGAGAGCGCGGTTGGCCTCGACGCCACCGATGCCGTGCTGATCAGTGCCAAGACTGGCCAGGGCGTGCCCGACGTTCTGGAAGCCATCGTCAAACGCGTGCCTCCGCCGAAAGGCAATCCGGACAGCCGTCTCCAGGCTCTGGTCTTCGACTCCTGGTTCGACGCCTATCGTGGTGTGGTGATATTGACTCGCGTCTTTCAGGGAACGCTGCGCAAGGGCCAGCGCATCCGCTTGTGGTCGAACGGCACAACTTTCGATGCGGAAACTCTCGGCGTCCTCACGCCCAAGCCGGTTGAGATTGGTGAACTGAAAGCTGGCGAGGTCGGATTTCTCATCGCCAACATAAAAAACGTAGCCGATTCGAAAATTGGCGACACGATTACAGACAACGCCAACCCAGCCTTCGACGCTCTTTCCGGCTTTGAAGAAATCAAGCCCATGGTCTTCGCCGGCCTTTATACCGTCGACGCGCACGAGCACACGCGCCTTCGTGAGGCTCTGGAAAAACTGCGCCTAAATGATTCCTCGTTTTTTTTCGAGCCGGAAAGCTCCGTTGCTCTCGGTTTCGGTTTTCGCTGCGGCTTCCTCGGCCTGCTGCACATGGAGATCATCCAAGAGCGGCTGGAACGCGAGTTCGCACTCGAACTAATCACTACCGCTCCCGGCGTACGTTACAAAATTTATAAAACCGACGGGGTAATGATCGAAGTCGACAATCCTTCACGCTGGCCCGACCCAAGCGAGATTGCAAAAATCGAAGAACCGGTAATTCTTGCCACAATTCTCACCAATGAAGAATATGTCGGCGGAATTCTGAAATTGGTCGAGGATAAGCGCGGCAAGCAGAAGACGTTCGAATACGTCAGCTCTTCGCGCGTGATGTTGCACTATGAGTTACCTCTGAATGAAATTGTGCTCGATTTTTACGATCGGCTGAAATCCGTTTCGCGTGGTTATGCTTCGCTCGATTATCATCTGGCGGATTATTGGGAGTCGCCCATGGTCAAGCTCGACATCCTCATCGCGGGCGAGCCGGTGGACGCGCTTTCGATTATCGTTCATCACGATTTCGCCTATGACCGCGGTAAAGCGCTGGTCTCGAAGATGCGGCAACTTATTCCCCGGCAGATGTTCGAAGTGGCAATCCAGGCTTCCATCGGCGCCAAAATTATCGCCCGCGAGACGGTTTCTGCGATCCGCAAGAACGTTATTGCGAAATGCTACGGTGGCGACATTTCGCGGAAACGCAAGCTGCTGGAGAAACAGAAGGAAGGCAAAAAACGAATGAAACGGATCGGTCGCGTCGATATCCCGCAGGAGGCGTTCCTAGCCGTGCTCAAGGTAGGCGAGGACAGCGATTAACGATTATTCCCCTGAAAATTAGACCCTGAAAAGCTCCAAATGTGCAAATCTCCAATTTGGGATTTGGAACCTTCTCGCTCAGCCCGGGCCATGTTAATGCGGGGTTAATTGTATAACTGGTTACTATTCAGAGCTTTAAGAGCGGAAAAATCGTCCGCGCACTTTCCCGATATGGGTCTGCCAGCGAGAAATTTTTCCTGCGCCCAGCCATTCCACAAGCTTTTCCACAGGCAATTGTGCTTCCTGTAACTCAAGGTGGATAAGGTACTTACCTGGCAAAACTACTGTATTTCCTGTAGCTCGAGATCATTCTTCCGGGGGCAGTCCGCCTTCGACCATGGTCTCGAATCTGGTGCAGTTTTTGAGGAATGCCAAGTTTATCCGGCCGATGGGACCGTTGCGCTGTTTGGAAATAATGATCTCGGCTCTACCTTGTAGGTCCGGGTCGTCCTGCTTATAAACTTCCTCGCGGAAGATAAACATTACCAAGTCGGCATCCTGTTCGATCGATCCCGACTCGCGCAGATCTGCAAGCTGAGGGCGATGATCGCCGCCGCGGCTTTCCGGTGCGCGGCTCAACTGTGAGAGGGCGATCACGGGTACGCTCAGTTCTTTGGCCAGCGCTTTCAGTCCGCGCGAAATCGCCGAAACTTCCTGCGTTCGATTTTCATAACGCTTGCTTCCGCCAGACATGAGTTGGAGATAATCGACAATGATCAAATCCAGATGACCCTGCGACTGTTTGAGCCGCCGCGCTTTGGCGCGCATCTCGCTCAATGAAATTCCGGGAGTGTCATCGATGAAGATGGGGGCATGCGCCAGTTGCTCCATGGCGCGCACCACTTTGCGCGTATCGTCCTGCCACAGCGAACCCGTGCGCATTTTATGCGCGTCGACTTTAGCCTGCGAACAAAGCAGGCGCATCAGTAACGCTTCACGCGACATTTCCAGCGAGAACACTCCGACGACTTGTTTGTCATCCACTGCGGCATTCTCGGCAATGTTCATGGCGAATGCGGTTTTGCCCATCGAAGGCCGTGCCGCAATAATCACCAGGTCGGAGCGCTGCAACCCGCTGGTCATCTCGTCGAGCTCGGTATAGTGCGTAGCCAGCCCGGTGATGCGCTGGCCGCGTTGCAGCAGGGCATCGACGGAGCCGAACGACTCGCGCACAATTTCCTGCACGCCCATGAACCCGCGGCTGATGCGCTTGTCCGAGAGCTGGAAGATAGCAGCCTCAGTATCGCTCAGTACCTCTTCGGCGGAATCGGATTGCTCGGATGCTCTCGCAATCGCGGTATTTGCCGCGTGAATAAGCCCTCGCAGCAGCGCTTTGTCGCGGATGATCTTTACGTAATTCTCTATACTAGGCCGGTCAGGAATGCCCTGAAGAAGTTCGGTCACATAGCTGATCCCCCCGATTGCTTGGAGATCCTTATGGCGATCAAGCTCCTCAATCAGTAAAACCAGGTCAATAGGTCTCGAGGACTCTATCAGATCCTCCATGCGTCCATAAATGCGTCGGTGAGAATCGAGCAAGAAATCTTCTGCTCGCAGGTGCTCTGCCGCCTCGTTAAAGTGGGAGCTCTCGTGGAGAATTGAGCCTAGAATCGAGCGCTCAACGTTCACACTCCCCGGAACGGCGATCGGATGGTCGATGGTTGCCATTGTGATTAGTTATCTCCTCTTACCGAGCTCCTCATCTAGCTGCCTTCTCAGTTCTGCTTTTCTCTCTGGCGTCAATTCTGGTATCGAGGAATTAGAGCGCGCAACCTTAGGTGCCTCCATCGGCTTCGCCATCTGCTCCACCTGCGGCACGGGACCTCCAACTCGGGCTGCAACTTTTCGGCACAGATCTCGGATATCTGCGAACTCTATCAGCTCGCCACGCTCACGAGCCTGTTCGGCTCGCAGTTTCTCTTGCTTGCGTTCCGCTTCTTCCCGCTCCTCGCGCCTCTCGCGGTGCCAACTTTGAATTAGCTCTAGTATTTCGGAGATGGCCGGGAAGAACCTCGACACTTCTCGCCAGCCACGAAATGCGGCCTCAATTGCTTCCGCCGGATGAACGCTGAGAACTCGTAGCCATTCTTTGTTCAGCTCCGGCGTCAGATCCACCTTCGCATTCGCCGCCGTCAGGTCTAACTCTCTCAGCAGCGTGACTTCTTGCGGCTGCAAGTAGTGATTCCCTATTGCGGTTAACTCTGTCGACTGCCGCACCAGTTTTCCCGGCTGCTCCATTGCCGTGCCTCCACTTTGTGTTTTCAAAGTAAAACCTGTCGAGCCGTTCACCGTTCCGCCTCGCCTCAAGCGCTGCTTTGGTTATCCGCTCCGCTACCGCCTCCGCCGTCAGCCCCGTGTATGTCTTCTCGGCCCTAATTGAAGCCGCAACTGCGGAGATGTAATTATCCGTGTCTGCCAAGGCGAGGCCCTTCAGCATGCGTCGGGCTAGTTTGTCAGATAAAAAGTTCTCAAGAAAGTCGTGCTTCTCCGTGCCCTTCCGCTCCGCACTGTTGGCTGCGTCGGCGATCTCCTGAACTATGCCGTCCATCGATAGGCTAGTACCTTTTCTCATTTCCTCGACGGCAGCAATTGCACCACTCATCGAAATGTCAGTTAGCTTCAGCCCCCTCACGAGAGTCTGGGCAGATTTTATTATCTCGATTTCGGCTTTGTTAAATGATTCTTGTTTTTTAGTTTTGTTAAATGAGTCTTGTTCTTCCTTATATGGGGCGTCAGAGATGTCGCCCATTTGCGACGCTGATGTCGTCTGGCGCGACGCTGATGTCGCCGAGTACGACTCCCGTGTCGCCCAAGAGACATCAGTGTCGTTGGATGGCAGCACGTCTCCGTCATCCACTCCATCAAAAAGCGGCATGGTCGCAGTCTTGCCTCGGGGCGGGACCGGCAGGATAACGTACGTTGTCATCGTCGCGGTGCGAATAATACGAATCAGCTTAAGATCCTGTAGTAAGTTCAGTGTGCGCTGCACGGTACGCTGCGACGTATTTAACAGTTCGGCCACCTTCGCTGTCCCGACCCACGTCGATTTGGTTTCAAAGTTCATGTGTCGTTCGAGGACGTGGTATACCGCGATGCCCATCGGACCAGCGTCTCTGGCATAGTCATCGATGAAGCTGTTCTCTGTGATATAGAACTTTCCTCTTCTTCCGCTTCGGACTGTTTCTCTCGCTAGCATCTGATCTAGATATCTCCCAGGAAAGCCAACCGATCATATGGTGGTTCGGATTGCGAATGTAGATGTACTTTCAATTCGTCCTTTCAAATGCTGTGTAAAACAGGAAAAAGCTGTGGGCGGCAGCGGGAAACATGGCGTGTTGTTCTGCGACCACAACGATCATGCCCGGCTCTCGGTGCAAGCGAGATCAACTGGCATAACTCGGTCACCTCCGAGGGTGCCCCGATGCAGCTTGCGCGCCGAGCGAATATAAAGCGAATATACCTGATTTGCTCGGGGGTTGTGAATGCGCCGAGGGGCTATCTAGAGATGATGCAAGCCGTCAAAACAAATGCGGCCCGGGACCAGCCATCCCGAGCCGCATGTTCGTGAAACTCTCCAGCTTGCCATCTCCCGCCGCTTAGGGCAGCGGGACCGATGGTAACGGTCCGACAGCACTCACACGATAGCGAGCGCCACATTTACCGTTACGGTTGCGGAATTATGATTCGGAGAATCACAACTCAGCAACCTTCTGCGGTGGCTAGCGGCCCAACCCAGCTCATTGAGCGGGATTGTGGAGGAGGCCGCAGTGCCCGGGCAACCAGCACGCTTTGCGCGTTTCCGATTTTCCCCCGGTAATTCACCCTCGAGAATCACCGGTCTGCCGCTGGCGTCGCCGCAATCATCGTTCGGCAAGCCTTTGGAAGGTCTCACGTATTCGGTGAACCCACTGTGCGGCAGATTGTTTCGGGCCGCAACAGAAAAACATTTCGTCCTTGTGCAGAACCTGTGGACGAAGAGCCTTCTCTGTGGAAGCCTGAGGAAAAGGACGGAAAAATGCCAGCTCGTCTCGATAACTTAGACATCGTTAAAGAAAAAGTTCCTCCGGCTTTTTCAACTGGATGCGAATGAAAGCCCTATACTTACAGCCAAGAATTACTTGGGCTGAGAGTTAGTCCCGTCAGACGAGCCAGAAAGCAGCCCGAAGACACCGACTCCCGTGGTGGTCCCCACATATACTTTGCCGTTCACAATCAGCGGAGTTATAAATTTGTTCCCTGCGCCAAAGTGATCGCGACCGTTTGCTGCTTGATTGGTGTTATACAGTTCGACCAAAGTGTTGGCATTATAGGCGTGCATCACGGCGGGATCCGTATTCTCCGTGGCCCACAAGATTCCGTTCGCGCCCTTATCGGACGAAACGCTTGGCGTAGCTCCCGGATATCCGAAGGTAGTGCTGGTCTTCGCTACCGGCTTAGTCAGCAGCTTTGCTTCCTTGAATTGAAATTCAAGAATCGGCTGCCCCACCGGCCCGAAGTAGAGCCGGCCGTTGAAGAATGCTGGCATAGACCAGATTCCTCCAGGCAGTGCACCCGAAAGCTCCTGGTAGATGTCATTGCTACTCGAGTTAAACTTGCCCAACGAGCTGCGATTCACGACGTAGAGATTGGAGTCTTTGCCGGCGCCGGCTGCCAGGTCCCAGGTCGTCCCCGAAGAGTCTTTCATTGCGGGCAGCAATAATGCTCCGCCGGAACCGAGGTCTGTGTCACTGTCACTCTCCTGCACGCCGTTAAACATTTCGAAATAGTCGGCGACAGCCAGTCCAGTTTTAGCAGTGAGTCGAATGAAAGCATTACCATAGTCGCCGCTGCTGGGAAAGCCGTTGGAGTTCAAACTAGTGTCAAAGACACCGTTGGCATCCAGAAAAAAGATGTTGCCGGAGTTATCTGCTGTAAGTCCCGCACCTGCACCCCAAATCGCGCCTTCGTTGCCGTTGGGCGTGATATTGAGCACCGTTTTCTGGGCCAGGGTCGTCGCGTTATATCCCATCACCCAGCCCGTATACGGACGAATGTCGCAATGCGATGCCCACGTAAGGTAAATCGTGTTGCCGACCTGGAGTAGCCCTGAGCGCTCCTTATACTGCGCGGGATCAAAAAGCACATAGCCTCCGGAACTGTCGTCTCCAGTGCCGGGATACTTGGCCGTAATTGTGGCGGGCCCGTTGTAGAGCTCGTTGCCAGTCGTCGCGTCCAGCGCATGCAAGCGTTGAAAGTAATCCCCCGAAGAGTTTTTCGACATCGCGACTGTGTAGATCACTCCATTCGATCCGGTCGGGCGGCTGATCACTGGCGTGGATGTAATTCCAATCACGGGCTCGACTTGGCCGCAGCCACGATCATCCGATGGCGTCTCGCCATTTTCCAGGGTGCTAATGTGCCAAATCTGCGAGCCCGTATCGGCATCGAACGCGTAGACGGAATCGTTTTCCGTTACTACGATAAGAAGGTTATGCGTACCGCTGCCTTGAATCGGCACTGCGGACAAATACAGGGGTTCACCATCGACTAAGCCGTCCACCATTAATGTGAACAGCTTGCCAAATGTGGCGGAGTTTACATTGCTCAGATTGAGCGCAGTCTCCGACGAATTGAGGCCGGTGCGCGCGTTATTGTTGTGGTAAGTGAGAACATTCTGCGCGAATACGCTCGCGACAAAGCTGAGAGCGAACATTGCGGTAAGGGCGGGGCGTAGCACTGAAATTTTGGGGAATGTCACGACGAAATCTCCTTTAGGAGCTGACCTCAGCGAAATGGCCTCGGCGTATGTTAGTTGCAGATTCGAGTACAAACGAAACGGCAGCCAGATAATAAAGTTTTAGAGCCTTCACAATTGCATCTAAGCCAATTATGACAAAGCTGGCGCAGTTCTAAATAACTCGTAAGTACATGAGCCGTATCTAACGTTATAACTATAACCATGGCTGAATTAGGAAAGTTACTAGTCCTGTGTGGCATAGCACTAATCGCCGCAGGACTTTTACTGATCTTGCTCGGCCAGATCCATCTGCCTATCGGTCGATTGCCCGGTAACTTCCTCTATCGCGGCAAAAACACTATGTTATACTTCCCGCTCGCCACCTCTCTGTTACTGAGCGTCGTGCTATCGCTCATGCTCTACTTGATCAGCCGTTTTCGCCGCTAATTGGGCACTGCTGTCTTTAGTGGGGACTTTCTCATCCTCACACCTGCATCGTCAAGATTGCGATAGGTCCTGAGATCCGCAAGAAAGGCTTATGAAAAAATTCAATTAGCAATATCCTTGGAGAACTAATGCTTCGCAAACTCGGTTTTCTTCTGTTTGTTACCCTCCCCATTTACGCCCAAACCGCAATTCCGAACTGGGTGGCCGTCAGTAACACCTATACTAATAAAGTGCTCGCGATCGAAATAAAGCACCGTCCTGAATTAGGCTCGGACCAAGGTCTCAGTCAATACGATACCCAGATTTCCCAGCCTACGCTGGCCGATGAGGACCAGGAGCGTCAGGAAAACGCGGCCGTTCTCGCCGAACTGAAAGCCGCCATCCCTCAGCAGACTGAAAAGCCCGTCGTGCAGGATTTGCAAATCGTAATCCGCAAAGTCGACCTGCACCTCCGTCAGCAGGATTTCGAACGCGCTCACGAAGTCCCGTTCTTCAATGCGAGCGTCATGGTGTTTCGCGGTTTGCATACTTTGCTTGATGATGAAACGCCCAACGAACGCCGCCCTGCCGCTGTCATTCGCATCCGGGAATACGCCGGCCTCGAACCCGGCTATAAACCGCTCACTGAAATTCTAAAAGAGCGCGTCTCGGAACAGATGGCCAAGCCTGGCATGATTTATCCCGCCAAATTCCAAATCGAAACTGAACTCGCTCGAAACCCCAACTACCTCGACGGCATTGCCGCCCTTATGCAGAAGTACCAACTAAAAGGCTGGCAGGAGCCCTTCGGCAAGCTCAAAGCTCAACTCGCCGAATACGATACCTGGACCAAAACTAACGTCCTGCCTAAGGCACGCGCTGATTTTCGTCTTCCGCCCGAAAAATATGCGCTCTATCTTGAGGATTACGGTGTAGACATCCCTCCCGCCCAACTGGCTGCAATTGGCCACAAGGCCTTCAGTGAAATTCAGGCAGAGATGAAGCCCATTGCTGCGCAAGTTGCGCAAGAGCGCCATTTGGCCTCCAACGATTACCGCGACGTAGTTCGGGAGCTGAAAAAGCAGCAACTTGTTGGCGACGCCATTCTTCCCTTCTACGAAAATCGTCTCAAGCAAATCGAACAGATCATCGTCGACAAACAAATTGTAACTCTCCCAACCCGCCCTGCCCGCATTCGCCTCGCTACCGTTGCAGAAACCGCGCAACAACCCTCGCCCCGCATGGTTGCGCCGCCTTTCCTGCACAACACCGGGCAAGAAGGCATCTTTATTCTGCCTTTAAACATTCCCGCCGGACCCGGCCAAAAGTCATCTGAAAAATACGATGACTTCACTTACGATGCCGCCGCCTGGACTCTCACCGCACACGAAGTCCGTCCCGGGCACGAACTGCAATTCGATTCCGTGCTGGAGAACGGCGTCTCTCTTGCCCGCGTCGAGTATGCCTTCAACAGCACGAACGTAGAGGGCTGGGCAGTCTATTCCGAACATCTCATCGAACCCTATATGCCCGCCGAAGGGCAATTGATCTCGCTCGATCTCCTTCTCCAGCGTGCCGCTCGCGCCTTCCTCGATCCCGAATTAGAAGCCGGAAAAATTCAGCCCGAGGAAGCCTATAGAGTCATGGAGCAGGATGTCATTCTCTCTCATGCCTTCGCTCAGGAAGAAGTCGAGCGTTTCACCTACCGCGTCCCCGGCCAAGCCACTAGTTATTTTTACGGTTACACAAAAATGCTTGCTCTTCGTAGAGACGCTGAAGCCGCGCTTGGCTCTAAATTCAATCAGAAAAAATTTCACGACTTTATCGTGGCGCAAGGCCTGCTTCCTCCCGACCTTTTGCGGGAAGCTGTATTCAACGACTTCGTTCCCGGGCAGCAAGCTCACTAACGGAATTGAAGTCCTCAACGTTTGGGCTGTTCTGTGATCGAGAGTGTTGTAATAGGCCAAGTGAAGTGGAGTGGCGCCTTTAGAGGGCCACTCCGCTTAGTGCTACAATCCCCCGCATGAAGCGCTGCGTCTTACTTTGCCTTGTCCTGCTCGCTGCCCAAGCACCATCTTCGGAAGTCGAAATTACCGCCGAGCCTTACCACCACCTTACCCTGGAGAACAAGTTCGTCCGCGTCTTCAACGTGGACGTTCCTGCTCACACCGAAACCCTCATGCACTGGCACCGTCACGACTACATTTACGTTACTCTCGGCAACACAGAAATCGTCAACGCGGTCAAGGATAGGCCTCCCATAACCCTCAACTTGCAGGACGGAGAAACCCGTTTCTCTTCGGCCACCTTCGCTCACATCGCCCGCAATCTCATGGGCCAGCCCTTTCGCAACGTCACCGTGGAAATCCTCGAAGACGAGTCTCTCCGACACTCCACTGCTCATTGGGATGAAGACCGGGCGCTGAGCATTCTCCAGGGAGGTACGCAGCAGATTCTTTTTGTCAAAGACGGCATCAGGGCATCGGAATTCGAACTTCAACCCGGCGGGGTCGTCCCCATGTCGCATCACACAGGACCGCAGCTTTTCGTTGCCGTCTCCGGCCTCGATATCCGCGACGACGTGGAAGGCCAGGGTAAGATGCCGTCGCACTTCAAGCCGGGCGGCTCCAAATGGCTGCCTGGAGGCTACTCCCACACCATCACAAACACCGGAGCAAGCCCCGCGAAGTTTGTGACTTTGGAATTTCCGTAAACTGGTGAGAGATGCAGCCTGCCCGTATCGCCGAACTGCTCCAGCCATTCTTCTCGTCCGCCTCCAATCCTTGTCATTCCGGGCACGGCGGGAGTTCCGATGAGGAACCGACTGCCCTATCCCCCGCCCAACTTCAAGATATATCGACATACATCGATATACTCACTCGCTGGAACGCCCGTATCAACCTCACCGCCGTTCGCAACGAAGAAGAAATCGTCACTCGCCACTTCGGCGAATCGCTCTTTGCCGCTCGTCACTTGTTCCCGGCACCCGGTCCAGTGGGAACAGGCTTGCTAGGCTATCCGGGCGAACATAGTTCCGTTTTGCACGTTGCCGATTTGGGCTCCGGTGCTGGCTTTCCGGGGATTCCGATAAAACTCTGGAAGCGGGACCTTTCAATGACACTGATCGAGTCCAATCGGAAGAAGGCCGCATTCCTCCGCGAAGTAGTCCGGTCTCTTACATTGGCGAATATCGATGTACAAAACACCCGTGCCGAAACGGTTCGGCAAACCTTTGATCTGGTTACGTTGCGCGCGGTCGAGCGTTTCACCCAAGTAGTGCCAGTCGCCGCTCGACTTTTGAACTCGGCCGCTCGCTTGGCCCTACTTATAGGTTCGTCCCAAGCAGATGAGGCCCGCGCCCTACTCCCTAATTTTTCCTGGCAAGATCCACTGCGTGTCCCGGAATCTGAGTCGCGCATTTTTCTAATCGGATCATAAACTACAAAAGTGGGGTAACATAGCAAATTGTAGCTATAATTGTTAACTATATTACCTTATATTTAATAAAAGTGGTCATATATTGGATAGTTAGCCTGAAACGTCTTCATGCCGTTCCAGCCTGAACACTAGAAAAAATTGCGAGTCCTAGCTTAATCGGGAGAACCAGAATTGCCTCGATGGGCTCATTCGAAAAAGAAAGTGCCGATGGACGCTCACTAATGTTCCAATCGGAACATCCGGGTGCAGAAATTTATGCCATTTAAATTGTTCCGACTGGAACATTGGCGCTTTTGCACAGCATTTCGAGTAATGCACAGTATCTAATCTTGCATTTCAGATGTCAGCAGCATTATGCTGCAGATTACTCTGACAACTTATGGGACGCGTCATTGCTGTTGCCAATCAGAAAGGCGGCGTGGGCAAGACTACGACCGCCATTAACCTAGCCGCCTCCTTTGCTGCCGCTGAAGTAAACACGCTGCTCATTGATTGCGATCCGCAGTCGAATGCCTCGAGCGGTCTTGGTCTGGTGAAGGATCCGGAACGCGTCTCCAGCTATCACCTGCTTATGGGAGATGCCACCGGAGATGAGGCGCTGGCCACGACGGAACTCGAGCAGTTATGGATCATTCCCGCGCACAAGAATCTTATTGGCGCGAATATTGAGCTTGTAGACGCCGAACGGCGCGAGTATCGCCTAAAAGATGCCTTAGCGCCGATCAGGGATCGATTTCAATATGTTGTTCTCGATTGTCCGCCGGCGCTGGACCTGTTAACCCTCAACGCACTCGTAGCTGCGGACTCAGTCTTGATTCCGATGCAGGCGGAGTATTTTGCATTGGAGGGCATTAGCGAGCTGCTGGATACGATCGAACGTATTCGAGCGGAGTTGAATCCGGGCCTTGAAATCGAAGGCGTGGTGCTAACCATGTTGGATGAGCGCACCAATCTGGCTCAGCAAGTGATTGTGGAGTTGAAGAAGTTCTTCGGAGAAAAGTTGTGCGCTGCGACCGTGCCGCGAAACATTCGGCTGGCCGAGGCGCCAAGTCACGGAAAGCCGGCGCTGGTGTACGATCCGCGATCAAAAGGCGCGGAGAGTTACATACGGTTGGCGAAGGAGCTGCTGGGCAAGCACCTGGCAGCGGGGAATTCGGAAGCAGCTAAGAGCGCATAGGGTACATCTATATTTTCCGATGTATAGATCGACGTATGTAGATGTAACATGAAGGTCTTTTTATCTAGGGATACGAAGTTTCTAGGGGAATGATTCAAGGACGGGACTGATGACTACTACAGTGGCGGCAGAAAAAAAAGACGAGAAGGTGGAGAAACGGAAGGCTTTGGGACGCGGGCTCGCTTCATTGTTGCCGGGGCCGCGGGTAGTACCCAGTACTGAACCGCGCGTATCGAGTGGCGGGGTGGGTGGTAGTGCGGGAGGAACCATGGTTCCTCCTCGCTCTGTTCGGGATGACCAAGGCAGAGATGACAAGGGCACTGGACTGGAACCAACATCGCAGGTCGAAGGAGCGGCAACGGAGGCGATTACGATGCAGGCGGGGCCAACGCCTCAGCGCCAGCTTCCGCAGCACCAGATGGTGGTGTTGATTGATGTAGAGCTGATTGAAAAGAATCCGTACCAGACGCGGTATGTGTTCGATGAAGAACCGTTGCGGGAGTTGGCGGATTCGATCAAGGAAAGCGGTGTGGTGCAGCCGGTCGTGGTGCGTCCGGGAGAAACGGAAGACCGCTACATTCTGGTGCTGGGTGAGCGCCGCTTGCGCGCGTCGAAGCTGGCGGGAAAGCAGACCATCCCGGCGCTCGTGCGGAAGCTTTCTCCTCAGCAGGCGGCGGAAATGACCGTGCTGGAGAACGTGCAGCGCGAGGACTTGAACCCGATCGAGCAGGCGCAAGCGTTTCGGGTACTCAGCCAGGAATTTCACCTGACGCAGGCGCAGATTGCGGAGCGGGTTGGCGTGTCTCGCGAGACGGTGGCGAACTACATGCGCCTGCTGCGGCTGCCGCAGCAAGTGATGGGATATTTGGTTTCGGGACGTCTGAGCTTTAGCGATTGCCGCGAACTTCTGGCGCTGCAACGCGAAGAACACATCCTGCAATTGGCGGAAGAGGTCGTGGCCAAGCATCTCAAATGGGATGAGATTGAAGACCGTGTAGCGCGCTTGAATGGATTCTTGCCGGAGCCAGCGGCATCGGGCGAGCCGCAGAAACAAGCTAGGGGGGCACGGTGGATGGATCCAAATGTGCGCGCCGCTCAAACCGAGATGGAGCGGACCCTGGGGATGCGGGTGAGGATTAAGGATCGCAATGGTAAAGGAAAGATTGTGATCGAGTATGCAACGGTCGATGACTATGAGCGAGTGGTGGAGATGTTGCGGGAAAAATAGAAGGCGCTTCCGCTCCCCACGAGCTTGATTATGGGCCCTGAAACAGTTATCTCAAAGAACAGACGGGTTAATGTGGACCGAGTACAGGATCAATTACCCTTTAACGGGATCCCAAACTGCGAACATCCCGTAAGTTTCAGGGCAAAGTGGGAAAAGCTTAATAGTTAACCAACTTGATTCCCTCCGGCCGTCATTTTCCGCCGCGATCCGCTCTCCCCATTACTACTTAGCGAAGAAGTAATCGAAGGACTTTACGGCCGTGAATTCGTCGTCCTTAATGTCGAAGACGGTGTAGAGCTTGGTCACGTAGAGGACGTCGCTAACTTTCTTGGTGAGAGCGAAGAGCTTGAGTTCGCCTCCCGCGTTGCGGACCGCGGTAAAGCTGCTGACGAGTTCGCCGACGCCGGAGGAGTCGATGTAGTCGACGTGGGCGAGGTTGAGAACGATTTTCTTTTTGTCGGCAGCGATGAGTTGGCGGACAGTATCGCGTAGCAGGCCGGTTTCGTCGCCGAGGGTGATGCGTCCGTTGATGTCGACGATGGTAACGTGGCTGACTTCGCGAGTGGCGATGTGCATGGGCTATCTGCCTGATCGGATTGCGAACCAACACAATCTACCACGGAGGCACGGAATCACGGAGGAAATGCTTAACGAAAAAACTTCGGATCGGCGCCTCGAGGCTACTGGGCGGCGGGAATTGGTTGGGAGTCGCGGATTTCCTGGATAGGAGAGGTCACGATAGGAGTGGCGTATTCGGGATGCCGAAATTCGAGGTGCATGCCCCGGCCGACATATTGGAGCTTGAGCATGGAGCCTCCCCAGGTGCAGCCGGCAATGGCGACCTGGACGGGGTTGGGGCAGAATTCGGGATGGCCCGAGAGCAACGCTTCACTCCCGCCGAGTAGAACCGCAGTGTAGCAATGGTGGAGAGTTTGGATTTGGAGCACGGTGGCGGGCGGAAGGTCGCTGAGGAAGACCCCGCCTTCGATTTCAGATTGGACGATGGCGTGGTTAACGTCATCGGCTAGATTGGGATGCGGGATGAACATACTGGTAAAACGTTCCTTGGAGTGTACTCCAATTTCTAGACGGTGGGCATCTGTTCGAAAGAACCGTGTTTTAGCTCCATAATTCTGTCACCCCCTAACAGCAACGTGAAAATGTCACTCCATGAGAGGAAGGGCATACGCGTTGAGTCAGAAGGAATTGCAACGAGTGAGCGTGATTTCCAGCTTGGCGAAGGGAAACATGGCGTGCGCCAGAGCCGCCGCACTGCTCTCGCTCAGCGAACGGCAAGTCAAACGTCTTAAGAAACGCATGCGCGAGCACGGGGAGGCGGCTCTGGCGCACGCCAACCGCGGACGGCCCAGTCCCCGCCGCCTGCCCACCCGGGTTCGCCGAGACATCGTTCACCTGGCACGCACCACCTATGCCGGCTTCAACGATCACCACCTCTGCGAAAAACTTTGCGAGGTCGAGGGCTTCTCCTTGAGCCGCGAAACGCTGCGCCGTCTGCTGCGCCAAGCCGGTCTGGGATCGCCCCGCAAACGCCGTGCTCCCGCGCATCGCCAGCGCCGTCTGCGAAGCGCCCGCGAAGGCGAACTGGTGCAACTGGATGGCTCTCCCCACGACTGGCTGGAAGGCCGCGGCCCGCGCCTCACCGCGCTCGGCTTGCAAGATGACGCTACCGGTAAAATCTTGGCCGCGCAGTTTTTCCCCTCCGAAACGGCCGCCGGTTATCTCGCCCTGCTCCGCCAGATGTTGCGTCGCCACGGCACGCCCCTGGCCTTTTACGGCGATCACAGCGGCATCTTCGTGCGCAACGACGACTCCTGGTCGGTCGAAGAAGAACTCGCCGGCAAACGTCAGCCCACCCAGTTCGGCCGCGCCCTCGAGCAACTCGGTATCACCTTCATCGCCGCTCGCAGTCCGCAAGCAAAAGGCCGCGTCGAACGCCTCTGGGGCGTGCTTCAGGATCGCTTGTGCAGCGAGCTTCGTCTGGCTCAGGCTTGCGATCTCGAATCCGCCAACGCCGTGCTGCGCGTGTTCCTCGCCGACTACAACCGCCGCTTCGCCCGCCGTCCGCGTGAAATGCAAACCGCATGGCGTCCGGCTCCGGAACATCTCGACCGTATCTGCTGCTTCGTTCATCCGCGCGTGGTCAGCAACGACAACATCGTGCAGTGGGACGGCCAGCGCTTCCAGATCCCGCAGCAAGGCCAACGCTTCAGCTTTGCCGGTGCCAAAGTCCACGTCTATCAAGCGCTCGATGGGCGCGTCTCGCTCTACTACGGCGACACCCGCCTGCAACACACCCTGGCTTCGCCAGGGTGACATTTTCATGTTGCCGTTAGGGTGACAAAATCACGTTGCTACAACATCTGTTCGAAAGAACCGTGGGGCATGGTCTCGGGATTGGATGGTGAAAGGGCCGAGCGGGTTTCTGGAAAAATCGAGCTGTTTTTTACTCTAGGGAACGGTGGCGATGGAGCCTTTAGGACCAACTGCGATAGCTCCCCCGGTTGGATAGGGAGCGAGGGAGTTGAATTGGATGGCAGATTTTTTCGGCGGACTGATACGCGTCGGGTTCGCGCGCGGGCGGAAATCATATATGAATTTCGCGCCCGCAATGAAGAGGCGCACCTGGGCTTGGTTGTCGTCCAAGGCGATGTTGACACGAGTCAGGGATTGGCGATCATAGGCCACTGCGGAGTAATAAGATTGCGGGAAAACCTGGGATAGCTTCCAAATCTTGCCGCCGTCATTGGTAAAGGCGAGGTTCGGGCCGTCCTCCTCGGGATGTTTGTAGTCGCCGCCAGCGATGACACCGTGTTTGGCGTCGCGGAAGGCGATGGAGAAGATTCCAGCGGAATCGGGGCCGTGGATTATAGGTGTGTTGAAGACTTGCCAGGTTCGACCGCGGTCGGAGGAATGAAAGACGCGGGCAACACGGCCTCCGGTAGCGAACCAGATGTTGGCGTCGTCACCCGGCAGGATGGCGAGGCACGTGTTGCTGGCGGCGAAAGCTCCTTCCCCTTCGATGGCGGGCGGAAGTTGAGACGTGGGGACAGGTGTCCAGGACTGACCGTCAGTTGTCATCAAGAGTTGGAATTTCAGTTGGCCGGGATCTTTGGCCGTTTCATCGGGAATGGGATCGCCGAGGACGATGCCGTGGGTAGGGTCCCAAAAAACGATGGAGTCGAAAAAGGATTTGGGATTGGTCGCGGTGAATTCGAGTTGCCAATGCTGGCCGGCGTCGGAGGTGTGATAGATGCGGGATTGACCGCCTGGTCCAGCGGACATAAGGAAGGCTTCATTGGCAGAAAAGGCAACGACTCCGCGGAAATCTAACGTGGCGGCGTCCGAAACTTGACCGGAGATCCAGGTACGCCCACCATCAGTCGTGCGGAGATAGGTTCCGTGGGTGCCTGAGGCCCACGCGATTTGTTGCGAGACGGCGCTAACGCCACGGAGATTCTCGGTGGTATTGGAAGATTGAGTTTGCCGGGAGAGTTGGGCGAGGGCGGTGGTGGCGAGGATAAGGAGGATAAGGCTCAACGCGCGGCACATGCGTAAATTGTCGCAGAAAAATGAACTGGATGCTGGCATTCGAGGCGGCAGGAAAAACCCTACGCTTTGGGAATCCCGGGACTGTTACACCGGCTCGACTCTTACTCTTCGCTACGATAGCACTCCACGACCATGAATTCGGTCCAGGTTTTGGCGTCGTCGGACTTTTCGCCACGCCACGTGAAATGCGACTTGGAAATATTTGTATACGTTGCGCGCGTGAAGGGCCACTGCGCCCCACGCTCTGCCTGGAAAGAATAGGTGACGGACTGGCCGTCGAACCGGGCTCCGCCAAACTCCTCCGACGTGAGGTCCGTCCATGTTCCATCCAGAGCATTTAGCCACTTGATGTTCCAAACCTGTTTGGCGGAGTCGTAGACCCGAAAATTCGTGCCGAGCACAATCAGTTCTCCGGACGGGCCGTTCATCCTGTATTCGTCTGCGATCGCATAGCCGTCGAGGATGTAGTAGCCCAACCACGTTCCGTGAAACGGCTGCCACTCTCCGTTGGCCGATTTAAACTTGGCGTCGAACCGCCATCGGCCAATGAGAAACGCAAAATCGAGAGAGCTCCGCAGGCGCTCTGGGGTTGGGCTTGTCAGCTCTTTGTTCGTACTGCTTTATGGGGTGATCTTCCGTGGCGACTCCCCCCAGGAGCTTGGTTCAATCAGCAGTGATAATGCCGCAAGCAGCATACCGCGCCGTGTAGGTCCGCAGCCAGCCTGTAACTCCACGCGCTCTTCGCCCCGCATAATCGTCTTTCACTAGCGGGCGGTGAAGGGGGCGAAAGATGCGGCTTTGCCGAAATAGATGCGGAGGGTGCATTTGTCGCCGACGTGGGCGAAGGCTACTTCCAACTCACTCGACGGTTGGCTTATCTGATCGGTCTCAATGGGTGCGCGGGCAATGTCCTGCTTTTCGTCGTAAGGAGCGCCGGCGGTGACGTTCTTGTTGATGGCCAGCGTCCATTTGTCTTTAGCGGGGATGGGATAGACCGTGTATGCGCCAACGGGGATGGTTGCGCCCCCGAAAGAAAGTTGGGCTTCGGTGAACAGGGTCATAGGAGCGCCGCCGGGCATCCAGGGTTTGCCATTGGGAAGCTTATCGTTCTTGGCGGTTACGGGATTGTAGCGAATATAAACCTGGCGCCCGTCGTCCAGATTGCAACTGGTGGTGGAAGACGGTTCGGCCGATTGCTGCGCGAAACAGCTGGCAGCACATAACAAGAGAACAGGGACGACGAAATACGCGCGGAGCATGTTGAATCCCTCTGGGCCAAGAGTGTAGCGCTGAATGAGGCTGGAGGGGAAGTAAGAAAAAGTGATCAGTGGTTGGTGGTAGTAGATCAGGAGGGCCGCAAGCTGGTTCGCGGGCGCTCGACACTGATCGTTGTTGGCCTTCGGTGACGTTTTCCCAGGACGGGGCGGTTGCTACCGTGGCATTGCCGGTATGGAGTAGCTCGTACCGAGCAAGGATGGTAGCAATGGCGAAAGCGAAGCTAAGAATTCTTTATGGTGAGGGAGATGCGGAGAAGCAGGTTGCTCCAGCTGCAGCGTTTGAGAAGGCTGGGCACACGGTGCACCAGGCTGTGGGCCGCAAAGCTGTAGTGGAGGCGCTGCCGAAGGGATCCTTCGATCTGGTGGTATTAGGCCCGAGCCTCACACGGAACGACCGGCACCATCTGCCATATATGGTGAAGAAGGCACAGCCCGAAGCCGCCGTGCTGGTAATGCATGCGGACGGGAGCCGGCATCCGTATGTTGATGCTTGCACGGATACGGGTGCGAGCGTCGAGAATGTCCTGGCGCGGATTGAAGGGATGCAAATTGCGGGACTGTTGACTGCCGCAGCAGCGGCCGGACGATAGACGAGTTTCTAATAATTTGCGGCTTTGAGTGGGATGAAGCGGCCTTTGCGGGCCGCTTTTCCTTTTCTTGACGCACCGAATTCTTGTGCACAGGGTGCTAATAGCGAATCTTGGTGAGCACGAATCTTGCAAGTAAATGGGTGGAGTGAACTCGTAAAGTTCTTGGTTTCTCTCGCGCGGACGCCGCGGCCGTCGATGAAAGTGGAACTTGTGGTGGCGGCGAGTTCTGAGACTAAGGGCGAATCGAGTTGATAATAGTGGAATGGGACGCGAGTCCTGTGGATATGTTGTGAATGTAAAAAGCTCGCTCCCTGGGCTAGAGCATTCCGAAGTGGCGCAAAACACCCATCGTCTGCCCGGTCAATGATCCCTTTGAAACTTACAGAAGTGTACTGGTTCTGCGAGACATCCAAGCTGGCGATGAGTGATGACTTCGCTTGGGTACGGTCTCGCCTACAGAAGGCGAGTGGTCCCAACATGGTTGCAATTCTTGGCACAAAAATCAGGAGGCTGTAATGGGCGTTAGCGAAGGACTGCTTAAGGAACTTGATTCGGAAATGGTGAGCACCCGGAAAACGTTGGAGCGAATTCCCGAGGACAAGCTGACGTGGAAGCCGCACGACAAGTCGATGCTATTGGGACATCTGGCGGGACATTTGGCCGAGCTGCCGGGAATGGGCGTGACAGTCCTTCAGAGTGAGAAATTCGATGTGGCCAACCGCGGCGAAACGGGACGTAAGCCGACGGTAGCGGAGTCTCAAAAACATGTACTTGAAGTATTCGATAAGAACCTCGCGCGGTTGCGGGATGCTATTGCCGGGGCAAGCGATGAGGATTTGGGGAAGAACTGGTCACTGGTGTTGGGGAGAAGAAAATCTATGAGGGGCCGCGGATCGGAGCTTTGCGGCGGATGATGCTGAATCACATGATTCATCACCGGGCGCAGCTGGGGGTTTATTTGCGGCTGAACGGAGTTGCAGTGCCGTCGGTGTACGGGCCTTCGGCGGACGAGGGAATGTCGTAATCGACGTGTTGAAGATCCAGGGCGGCCATTCCGGCCGCCCTTTTATTTTGCGATGACTATGCGGCCCGGCCCAGAACCGGTTGAGTGCAATGGGAACAACGGCGGGCATCGATGGGAATCTCGCTGAGGCATTCGGGACATTTCTTAGTGGTAGGATCGGGCGGCTTCTCGCCGCGGTTCATACGGGCCACGAGGGCGTTGACCGGAGTGACTACGAAAAAGTAGACGGCGGCGGCCACCAGCAGGAACGAAATCACGGCATTGATGAACTCGCCGTAGAGGAACTTGCTGGCGTTGAGCGTGAAAAAGAGTCCGGAAAAGTCTGGCGCCTTGACTATCGCGGCAATGAGAGGAGTGAGGAGATCCTTCGTGAGTGCACCGACCACGCCGGCGAAGGCCGCGCCGATGACCACGCCGACTGCCATATCGACTACGTTGCCCCGCAGGATGAATTTCTTGAACCCGTCGAGCATAGTGACCTCCCTACTAAGAATGGACACTACTGTAAGTTGTGGAACTGGTTTGGTCAAGCACCGCTGGGCTAGAGAGGCGCACCCTCTGTCCTCTGGGTTTTCATTTCCGGCAACGCAGCCACATGAGATCGTAACCCTTGCGCAACCATCTGGGTTTCGGCACAATGCTGCACTGGAATCATTTGGAATGTCTCGAACACTAAGAATTGTGTGCTGGGGATTGGTCTCGATATTGGGAGCCACAGCAGTGGGGGTGATCGCGCTGCATCGCGGCGAACCGATCAATGCCTTGTGGCTGGTGATGGCAGCGACCTGCTGCTATGCGCTCGGTTACCGCTTTTACAGCCGATTCATTGCGACGAAAATTTTGGCTCTGGATGGTTTGCGCGCCACCCCCGCCGAGCGACTGGAAAACGGCCGCGACTTTCTCGTCACCAATAAATGGGTCGTATTTGGGCATCACTTCGCGGCGATTGCGGGGCCGGGTCCGCTAGTGGGACCGGTTCTGGCGGCACAGTTTGGATATCTTCCGGGAACGATGTGGGTGTTGGCGGGAGCGGTATTCGCCGGCTGCGTGCAGGATTTCGTGGTCTTGTTGTTCTCGGTGCGTCGCGACGGCAAGTCACTGACGGAGATGGCAAAGGATGAGATTGGAGTTGTGGGAGGGTTCGTCGCGTATGTGGCCGTGATCGCGATTTTAATTATTTTACTGGGCGTGGCGGCGCTGATTGTTGTGAATGCGCTGAAGGCGAACCCGTGGGGAACCTTCACCATCGCGATGACGATGCCGATCGCTTTATTGATGGGCGTCTATCTGCGGCGAATTCGTCCGGGGAAAGTGCTGGAAGTTTCGGCGCTGGGATTCGTACTGGTGCTGGCCGCGATCTGGGGTGGGCAGTACGTCTCGCAGAATGAGGCTCTAGCGAGATTATTCACCTTCAGCGCTCCGACGCTGGCAATTCTAATCATGGTCTATGGCTTTGCCGCGTCCGCGTTGCCGGTGTGGCTGCTGCTGGCACCGCGTGATTATCTGAGCACATTCGTGAAGCTGGGAACGATTGCGCTCTTGGGAATCGGAATTGTGGCACTCCATCCCACGCTGCACATGCCGGCGTTGACGCGGTTTGTCGATGGCACAGGTCCGGTGTTTGCGGGAAAGATATTTCCATTTGCGTTCATTACAATTGCATGCGGAGCGATCAGTGGATTTCATGCACTGATCTCAAGCGGGATAACTCCGAAGCTGATTGCGCGGGAGACCGAGACACGCATGGTGGGTTACGGCGCGATGATGGCGGAATCCGCGGTCGCGGTGATGGCGATCATTGCGGCATGCGTGATGCAGCCGGGAGTTTATTTCGCCATTAACAGTCCGGCCGGAGTTGTGGGGCAGGCTCCCGCAACAGCGGCGGCGACTATTTCCAGTTGGGGCTTTCCGGTAACCGCCACCGAAATGCAGGTGCTGGCGCACGCGGTCGGCGAACAGACGCTTTATAACCGCACAGGTGGCGCGCCCGCGTTTGCGGTGGGCATGGCGCACATCTTCTCGCACAGTTTAGGTGGCGAGACTTTAATGGCGCTCTGGTATCACTTCGCCATCATGTTCGAGGCGCTGTTCATCCTGACCATTCTAGATGCGGGGACGCGCGTGGCGCGGTTTATGGTGCAGGATGCGCTGGGACACGTGTATAAGCCTTTAGGGCGGACAAGTTGGTATCCCTCGATCCTGGCGACGAGCGCGTTGATTGTGGCAGCCTGGGGATATTTCTTGTGGCAAGGAGTGAAAGATCCGCTCGGCGGGATTAATTCGTTGTGGCCGCTGTTTGGAATTTCGAATCAATTGCTGGCAACGGTGGCGCTGTGCGTGGCTACGACGATCATCATCAAGATGCATCGCTCGAAATATGCTGCGGTGACGCTGGCACCATTGGCATGGCTTGTCGCAGTGACCTTTACAGCTTCGTGGCACAAAATGTTCGACGCGAATCCACGGGTGGGATTTCTATCGCAGGCGCAGGCGCTGGAAGCGGGACCAACTT
The DNA here is from genome assembly GCA_963818235.1 of uncultured Acidobacteriaceae bacterium. GTDB lineage: Bacteria > Acidobacteriota > Terriglobia > Terriglobales > Acidobacteriaceae > Sulfotelmatobacter. The sequence continues at coordinate 561,980 of CAWFRI010000001.1, read as the reverse complement.
CAATGACGAGCGCCACGGCGCGGGTGATCTTCAATAACCGCCTGGATGCGGCGGTAACCGGAATTCTAGTGCTCATGGTCAGCCTGGTTTTGATCGAGTCAGCGCGGCAGTGGGCGGGGATTCTGAGTGGAAGCAGGGAAGCGCGGATAAAGGAAACACCCTTTGTGAAGACGCGATTGGTGGAGGAGCGGGGATAATGCGGGTACCTGAAAAACTGCGCATTCTTGCGGCCACTGCATTGGCGGCCTTGCGCGAAATCTTCGACGAAGCAGCCTATGCGCGGTTTCTGAATCGCGCTGGCGTCGTTTCGTCGAGTGAGGCGTATGCGGCATTTCGGCGAGAGTTCGAGGATGCCAAGACCCGCCGGCCGAAGTGTTGTTGAAGACACCGAAAAAGTGTGACCTAAAGGATAAAATGGCCGCTAATAGACGATAATGTGGCCGCTTGAGCGCGGTAACCGCATGATCCTGCGGACGCGGGTGTGAGGGCGCCTGAAGGCTTGTGAGCATAAAATGGCCGTGGGGACGATTTTTGAGCATATCTTTGCCAATGCTCAGTCTTGAGTTCTGGGCACTGCTGCCAAGGCCCACTGGTTGCAAATTTCTGCTTCAACTGCCAACGCTACCAGTCACTTGCTACTTCATCTCAGACACTGGCAAGCTCTCGCACGACTCGTCGGCATCGAGAGGTCAGGCTGAGGACTCCGGCTTCGGCAGTGAAGCAAGGACGTTGTTTATCTCAACATGCTCGGAGACCAGCAAGGTAACCAAGGGATGGTAGTGGAATACGCACGCGTAAGGTGTTTCCAAGGTCTTGCGGTCCGGCGCATGAAGAATAATCTGCTTTCCAAGAGCAAGAGCCGCGCCGATCTCAACGTGTGTTCCGAAACCACCCGGCAACAGAACGATTAGCACGTCCGCTTCACGTACTCCTGCAAGTTCTGCCAGTGCGACATCTGCGTAATCGCTATGACTTTGGGCGCCATGATCAGACCAAGCGAAGGTTTGCTTCCAGCCGTTTGCCTCCAGTGCATCCAGTAGGGGAGTGGCTTGGTCTAGCCGATCTTTCTTCGTGGAAAGATAAAAATGTTTTGGCATAGTTCTTCAGCCCAGTTGCTGATTGCCCAGAGTCCTCCAAAGGTACCAACAGGCAACGGACCGGAACGGTCGCCAGTTTTCCGCCAGTTGCTCTAGGTCTTGACCAGTTCCATAGACATTAGCAACTGCTCTTTCCAACCCGACATCGCCTAGGGGCAATACGTCGGGCTCACGAAGGACCATGATGCGGAAGACGGCGAGTGTCCATGGGCCAATACCCTTGATTCCCGCTAGTGAGGATTCCCAAGTCTCGCCTCCGCGAATCTTCTCGCGGATTTCGTCAGACTTCTGCAAAATGTTGACGCAGCACTGGGCCCTCCGCTCGGACAAACCGAAAGCCCGTAACTCTGCCAATGTGGGAACAGATTGTGGTGATGGTGCTGTGATCAAAGGATGTGCGGACTTGATTCGATCGGCAAGGCGACAGGCCACATGAGTGGAGATCTGCTGGGCTGTGACTATGCGAACGAGTCCCCAAATGGGATCTTCGGACTGTTCGGCGGGCCATCGCGCTGACTGCACCCCTATGGTTCTCGCAAGGATGCTGTCCCGAAGAGCAAGAGTCCTCTCCGCAGTCGGTAGAGTATCTAGTGGCTCAATTGAGCGTCCGCTCGACATTGATCCGCCCACGTCATATTCTGTTCTTCCTTGCTAACACTGGTTTGAAGAGTACACTGGCTCCAAATAGCCCCGAGGGCGGTGGCTGCTGTTTGTGGACTGTCAATCGTAGAAAGTTGAACGACAAACTCTTCGCACTCGTCATACGTGAGATCCCCGATCTGACGAATCATGTCGTCAGTCAGTTTGACCTTAAGTTCATCAAGTCGGCCCTTGAGGTCGAGGTTTTTCTCTGGGCCCCATGAATGCTTCGCCATCTTTGCCTCAAACGTCGGTGGCATCACCTGCACAACGCGGTCAAACCTACCACGCCGCCGAATCGCTAGATCAAATTCGCTCACATGATTGGTTGCGATAATGAAAATTAAGGCTCTCCGCTTGTGAATGCTGGTGAGCTTCGGAAGCATAGATGTTGTGAGAAGACGGGAGAACGATTCGGAATTCGCCGATCCTCTCTCTCTCACGAGTTCGTCGAACTCATCGAATAGAACAACGATCCGTTCTGTCTCCTCAAGCATACGGAATATTTTGTTAGCCTCAGCCTGCATTCCATCCATGCCTTTACGAAGCAGGAGCGAAGGGTCGATCAAGAGAAGCGGCCAACCAAGAAATTCCGCAACCGTCTTGGAAAGTTCCGTCTTCGATGTACCAGGAGGCCCAAAGAAAATCGCTGATGTGGCAGTTCCTTTTTCAAAAGTTGCGCCTTCCCCGATCTTCCGAGCCTGAGCGGATAACGGTTCCACAAATTTTCCCCAAAGGAACGCTCTCAAGGACTGCTTCTTCGATCCCTGCACTTCCAACTCGCTGTCTAAAAAATCCGGAGCAGGTGCGAAATCGTCAAAGGTCTTGACGCCGCTGGCAACGGTAGGAGGCAACGGTTGGTCTAAGTGTCGGAATAGAACACGACGGACTGCTTCTGCCAGAAGACGATCGAGTCTGTGGATGAAATGGAATACGGAAGCCGTTGTCCACGATTCGGGACCTGCCTTGCTTGGATCTTCAAGTTGAGGGTGATGGCCCGACGCCCAAGCCCGACCGCCATCCTCAAAACGATAAGCGTTGCTGGCAAGAGCTTTCGCGGCCAAACTCAACTTAGGCAAATAGTCCAAGAGCACTTCCTCCAACTGCGGCTCCAATAAAAGTTGCGTCAGCATCTCGTAGTCATAGCAATAGGCATTTCCGAAGTTTGGATAATGAAAGAGCGGACGACTTAAAGGCCATGTGCCATCAGGAAGTTGCGAGTCGAAGACTATTTCGAGGGCCGCACGTTGAATGCCGGTGCGCTCTGGGCTTATTTTCGAGACTGGAGTAACGCTGCTTACCAGCATGAGCAGATAGGCAAAAGCGAAGGGGTCCTTCGACTTGCTCTTCGTTTGCGCCAAAGACAGCTCTCGCGTGAGCTGTGTCCACGACCACTCGCCAACTGATTGTTCAAGTTCCTGTGTCAGTTTCCCGCGCTTGCGCAAGGAGCGTACGACGAGTTGAGTAAGATACGGCGAGGCCGGATACTGGGCGATATTCACACCGCCCCTCCCATCCTTGATCACTTTTTGGAGAATCGACTCCTTCTGGGCGATGCTTTCTGGGACACTGCCATCTAAGGTGTCCGAGAACGGTGTCAATGCGCTTACAGCGTCAAGAATCCAAGCTTCCGTGAAAGGGTTATTATCATCTAAGCCTGCACTCTTCTTTTTCTCAACCAGCTTCTGGATCAGGGTTTTGGTATTTGCTTTTGTGCGTCGTTTATCCCTCGCCCACTCACCCGTCGCGACTAACGACAAAACGCACGTCGCGGTGCTTGAAACAGAAATCTTGTTCTTACCACGGTAGTGTTGGTAGCCTTCCTCGAACTCGAACAATTTGAGGGAAGGGGACTGTTCCTGCTGAATCTGTCTGCAAAGCAGGCGCAGCGAGGCCAAATGCTGAAAGCCAAAGTGGGCTGACGACTTCGGTTCTACTGACTTCTCTTCCATCGTGCGAATTCTTATTGGCGCTGAGTGCTACCTGCCCCAACGAGGGCCTGCAGCTTTGAAAGGTGTTCATAAAAGCGTGGAGCTGGATCAACAAGGCTATGCTGTTCGTTAAGCGTCGACCGCATCCGCTCAAGCACGTTGTGTGCTTCTTCTATCGACGCGTTAGGATCGATTAGCACGCCCTTGTTCCGCCGAGGCCGCCCGCTGGCCTCCACTCTGTGAACCGCATCAGCGATGCTCGGGACCGCCGTCACGTACTCACGAAGTGTTAGGTCGCTGGGTGGACGATGCGCAAACATTGGGATACCAACTCCTGCCGCGTAGCCGATTTCCATAGACGCAGACTGACCGACGTAGCCGTCCGGACAAACGAGCCACAGAAAATCCGCAGCGCGAATCGACTCCAGATGACGATCCTGTACTAACCGCACTGAGCGCACGCGATCGCTCGCCACGAACAAGAACTCTCCCTGCGCGGCCACAACCCGAGGATCAGCAGGAGAAAGCACCCGCACGGAAAGCGTCGCCAGTTCATGAACTGCTCTGGTAATCGCTTCCATGTGGCGATGGAAACTTCCAGACACAGCGGCTCGTAGTTCGGTCCTAGCTTCCATCTGTCCCTCCCTCGCCCTTGGCAATAATAACGCCGAAGTGTGTGTGTAAAGTTTTACCTGACGTAAAGTATTACTTGACTCAAGTCAACTGTCAAGCCAAACTTGTCGAATATGCCCGAGAGGAATGAGATCGGAGACGCCTTTGCTGCAGCTTTGCGGCGAATGCTGAACGAGAACCCCGGTCGGTCGATTTCCGGAGCAGCGCACCAACTGGAAGTGAGCAGGCAAGCTTTCCACGCTTACTTAAAGGGCAAGCTCCCACGGCGCAATACCTTAAACCGCGCCATGCACCTGTGGAACCTTAAACTTGATCTGCGAGAGCATTCCTTCGACAGCGAAGCATTTGGTTTGAAAGATGGGAAACGAGAAAAGCCAGGATCAAACCCCGCACAGCTTGCGCTTTGGGAAATGCTGGACACCGTCACAGAAGAAGACTTGCACGTGACCATGAAACGAGTCGGAAAAGTTCTCCGCTTCGATGTCCGAATCGAAATTCCTGCCTAGTCGACAAACCAAGATCACCGACGCGAGGATTCTTCTCAGCACAGAGGAACCAACCCCAACCCCCAGTCTGTTCTGGGGGTGTGGGAATTTTCACGTCGCCTATAGCTATTCCCCGGCAATGTTAGTCAGGGGGTAGCTATAGGTGACGGGAAAATTCCTACCCTGAGCCAAAACCGCCTCAACATCTCGTTTAATCTATTTGTTGTCAGTCGTTTGCCGACGCGACTTCTTGCGATGTGCGGAGCATCTGTATCGTGCCAGTTCTTCAGGCGCTACCAGGGTCGTCACGTCACGGCCTTGAAGCGCAGCCGCTTCCTTCAGTCCTGCCAGTAGCAGGAAAGATGAAAGCGTCAAGTCCATGTCTCGTGCGGCATCAACCAACACTCCCTTAGTTCTGCGCCTCGGGTAAACCATTACCTGCAAAGCTACTCCGTGCTTAAGTTTCGTGCCGCTTTTCTTGGCTCTGACGCCTGGGGCCGTCATGCTTCCTCCGTTTTTCGCACCGAATTTCATTCTTGTGGAGTCGAGTCGCCGACTCTAATTCTTGATCATTACGGCTTGGCATAATCAGTGATCTACCGACCGGCCCAGCACTGGCAGGTCGTCGGCAGGCGGACTCCGCCGCCTCATTGACCTGCCTGTCCTTCCGAGAGCGCGAGAGAACTCGCAATCTTCCGCGCGAACTCCATCCGCAGTCTCCCGCCAGAAACTCAGCGTTCCTCCATCAGGATTGGACAGGTACCGGATCTTGTTTCTCGGCATTCTTCCTCCTACGCAGGTCTCACGTCCGGCAACGCCGGAGAATCTCCGCGAACTCGTCGTCGGCAGCGAATAGCTGGTTCTTGAGTGCGGCCTGTGGTGATCGCCTGAGGTTCCGGCCGTGGCTGCCGAAGTCGCGGTTCTTGATATGTCAGCTTGCAGAAGACCTGGTATGTAAGCCAACAATCTTGCAGACAGTACGCAGCGATGCTCCGCAGGTCCCGCATAGACCACCAGTCCGCGACATCAATGCCATGACCAATCTTCTGACCACAGCCCAAGGCGGTGGCGAGCGCGTCGAGACTAACGCCCTTCTTGAAGCCCCAGTTCGTCCACAGGCACATTGTGTCCTTCACGTCGGCCGTGTAGTAGCGGCGCAAATCCAGTGAGCGGCTTGGACGAACCCCGTGAATCCAGGAACGCTGGCGCAAGATAGGCAAGTCGAACTCGAGTGCGTTATGTCCAACGAGCACATCCGTCGGCTGGATAGTGGCCCAGAACTCAGTCAGCACTTTGAACTCGTCATCATGAGCGATAGCCAGTTCGGTCAGCCGCGCTCCATCGTCAATCATCAATCCGATGCAGATGACTTGAGCCGTCAAGCCGTCCAGTGCTCCCTTCGGAATATTGGGCTCGGTCGAGACGGTCTCGATGTCGACTACCACGACGCGACGGTACCGCGTCGCTTGCAGGTTGATTTCGTTCATAGGCTCCCCTAAGACAAAGAGCGCGCCGAGCGTTCTGGGAATGGGCCTAGCGCGCCCCTTGACTTCGCAGGAGAGTACTCCTACGCTGAAAACAGGCCGCATTCCGCGCGGTTTTCCCCGGGCTCGCATAGGACTTGGCGGTTCGAGCGAGTCCGGAGGTTTTGTTTTTCGATTCGCGACTATTTCCGATGAGCTGTGCCGTTCTTGCTAACTCCGCATCGTCAGATGTGGGGTAAACTAGCGGGTCCGCCCGTCGAATCGTCACTCAATATGTAACAGATAGGTTGACATTTGTCAACCTATCTCTTGGGAGCCGATGAAGAAAACTTTCGATCCTCGCCACTGGATGTCGCCGTCGCAAGCGGCTGCGGCACGTAAAGTTTCGCGGCAAGCTATCGCGAAGTTGATTGCAAGGGGCCGCTTCACAACCCTGGAAGTCGGAGGCAGAACGCTGCTAAAACGCAGCGAAGTTGAGTCGTTCAAACCGCAACGTCCAGGGCCTGCTCCGAAGAAGAAGCGATCACGCTAGACCTTGGGCCTTATAGCCTTTTCGCCGCGCAGGTCTTTCGGAACGCGTCGTACTTTCGCCATCCTGGTACGTGAGCTGTCATGATCGCATCGAAAACCCTCCCATGTTTTCTGACACGGAGATGAAGCAGTTCGTGTGCGATGACGAAATCCTGGAAACCGGATTGTTCACGCGCCAGATCTTCGGCAAGGGTCACAATGCCTCCCGAGGAGCAAGAACCCCACTTGCGAGTCATGTGCTGAATGCGCACAACTCTGGGCTCAACTCTCAAACGCGCTGCCCAATGCTTGACCCGTTCTCGGAGTAATTCGCGCCGATCATTATGCGTCCGCATCTGCACCACCGCTCAGCAAAATCGCTAGGATGACATCTACGAGCCGTCCTCGTTCTACCTTGTCCACTCCCAGTAGCGGACGGTAGAGCGCCGCGCGAAGTCTCCGCTGTTCGTCCTCGTTGACTCTCGCGTTCGGGAAACGAGCCAACTCGGTCTCCGCTTCCTTGGCCAGGTCCATGGCGGTAATGCCAGCTTTACCTAATCCACCGTCATTCTTCAGCTTCCAGAACACCGCGAAAGCTCGGGTCGAAAGCCCACTGTCTTTGGCTGCTTTCGTTGCCTCTTCCTTCTCCTTCGCTATCGCCTCGATCAGGTCCATGGCCGCAAGGCCTGTTGTTTTGCGGTTTTCGAGGTCCTTGAGAATCCGCTCAGCCCGCTCCCGCAGCGTCTGCAGCACCGGCGCTGCATCAGGATCCGCATCAATCTCGGCTTGTAGGCCGCGGACGAGATTGAACACTTTCCCTTCTTCGGAGCCCGGCTCACGTTTCAGTCCTTCGAGAGTCTTGACGTCAAACGTGACGCTCTTTGTAAGCCGACCCAGCCCATCCTGAGTCGCGCTTTCCTCAACAAGGCGCCGTGTCTTGTAAGCCAGATCGGCTAGGTACCCACCGCGATCCCCGTACGCATTCTTGACGGCGGCATAGAGCTGCGCCAGGCGCTTGAAGGTCTTGATGTGATCGCGGAGTTCAGGAGACGGCGACAAGATCTCCCACAACTGTTCGATTTCCTTGTACGCTGGCTCCAGCCCTGTGCGCGAGATTTAATGCATGGCGTCGGGAATGTGCCGAAGGGCGTCGCGCCGAATTGCTCAACAAATTAAAGGCCGTGCTGTATGAAACACCGCCGCCCGCAGCACCCGAAGTTTACATGCGACTGGGCATAACTGAATCGATTGCCATCCACAACTTTCCAGAACTGCGTCGGGCTATTATCGTGCGGCACCGGCAATTTCGGCATCAGCAGTCTTGCGCTTTACAGAAAACCGCACGGGAGGAAATCCGAGAGATCGTCCAAACACTTAACGACCAGGGCGTGTGCCCTTCGGCTATGCGCGTATGGGGCCTAGCGAAGAAGAAGTCCTTCCTGAAGTGGAGAGCATTTGTTCAAGCAGTGCATGATGCCCGACAGTCCTTGAACACATCAACTTAGTGCTCATCAGACCTCATAGAGACCTTAGTCGATCAGAGAGAAAGCCGCGCAAGCTACTAAACGATAACCTGGCCGAACGGCCATTTTATCCTTTAGGTCACAAAAAGAGCCGACCTTGGTTCAGATCCGCATAGGCATAACGATATAGCGATACTTGTAGTCGTCCCCTTCGGCGGGGCGAAGTTGGCCAGCGGATTGGGAATCTTTTAATTCAAGGCGGACTTCTCCGGTGCCTGCAGCCTTGAGAAAATCGACCAGGTACGCGGCATTGAAGCCAATCGTGAGCGTTTCTCCATCGTAGGGAGCTTCGATGGAATCCTCGGACTCCCCAGCTTCGGTGGAAGACGCGGAAAGTTTTACTTCGCCCTTTTCCAGCTTTAGGCGAACCGCGCGGGAGCGTTCGTCGGCGAACTGGGCCACGCGCAGGATTGCGGAGTTCAAATCCGAGTTGTTCAGCGTGATGCTCTTACTATTGTCCTTGGGCAGCACTGCTTCAAAGTTGGGGAATTGCCCGGTGAGTTGGCGCGAGGTCAGCAGGCGCGAACCAATGCGGAAAAAAAGTGTGGAATCGTCTTTTGCGAACTCGACGGTTTCGGCGTCGGTGGAATCGAGCAAGGACTTGAGTTCGTCCATCGCTTTCTTCGGGACCAGAGTCTTCATTTCGCCGGAGATGCCTTCGAATTTTTCTCCGCTGCGCTCGCAGTGGGCGAGGCGGTGGCCATCGGTGGCGACCATGGTGATGGATTCAGGCTTGAGCAGCATGAGAGCGCCATTCAGCGTATAGCGCGACTCTTCGCTCGAAATGGCGAAACCGGTGCGTGCGATAAGGCCACGCAGAATCTGGCCGGGAATCTTCACCACGCCAGCAGTTGGAAACGCTGGAAGGCTGGGGAAATTGGATTTCGCCATGCCAACCATTTTGGTGTTGGAGCGGCCGCACCGGATGCTGACCCAGTGATTATCCAATAGCTTGATGGTGATGTCGGCGTCGGGCAGAAGTTTTACGTAGTCATGAAGCTTGCGCGCGGGAATGGTGCAGGAGCCTTCTTTTTTAACTTTGGCGTTACACGACGTGCGCAAGCTCAGGTCCAGGTCCGTCGCTGTAAGCCGCAGTTCGCCGTCGGCAGCCTCGAATAAGTAGTTCGACAGAATTGGAATCGTCGTCTTACGCTCGACCACACCCTGCGTGGCGGTCAACTCCCGGAGCAATTCAACTTTGCTGACTGTGATCTCCATAGTTCCTACCGCAACGGCCGTTTCCACCGGCATAGCCTTTATCTCCTGTGCCGCGTGCTACTTTTAGTACTTCCCTTATATCAAATAAAAAACCTATTAAACCAGTAGTAACAGTAGGCGGGTCGGAGAAGTGGAAAACTTTGGCAACCGGCCTATTGTCACCACGTTGGGCGTCAGTCCTTCGTGTGAGAAATCGGTCCCGAACCTGGCGGAGACCCTACGAGAAGATTTCCGTCCCAATGGTTTCGCTTGAGCGTTGCACAGGTTCCACATCGAATTCACAGATCGACGCAAGGAAGACTATGCTGCAAAGTGCAAAACTCAAGAATCACCGCTTTTATCCGCCCAATTGCTCAGTTAATTTATTGAGCAGCCTGTTTAAATCTTTGTCGTTCTTGCGAACCTCTTCAATTTTCTCGACGGAGTGCAGAACGGTGGTGTGATGCTTTCCACCGAACTGGCGTCCGATTTCGGGCAGCGAAGCTTCCGTCATCTGCTTGGCCAGATACATTGCAATCTGGCGGGGGTAGACGATGGCTCGTGAATTATCTTTAGCCTTGATTTCCACCAGGCGCAGGCCGAATTGCTCGGCGACCATTTTCTGGATGGATTCGATGGTGACCTTGCGGGCTTGCGAGTCGATGAAATTTTTCAGAACCTGCTGCGCGTAAGGCAGCGTTATCTCTGCGCCTATCAGGGATGAGTGGGCGACCAAGCGAATGAGAGCGCCTTCCAGTTCGCGCACGTTCGAGCGGATATTTTGCGCCACGTAAAGGGCTACGTCAGTGGGAAGGGTTACCTTCTCCTGCTCGGCTTTCTTCTGAAGAATCGCAACTTTCGTTTCGAGATCCGGGGGTTGAATATCAGCGATCAATCCCCATTCGAAGCGGCTGCGTAAGCGGTCTTCGATCTCGGCCAGTTCTTTTGGCGATCGATCACTGGCAATCACGATCTGCTTCATGGTGTCGTGCAGAGCGTTGAAAGTATGGAAGAACTCTTCCTGCGTGCGCTCTTTGCCCGCGAGGAACTGGATGTCATCAACCAGTAGAACGTCGACGCCGCGGAACTTGTCGCGGAAGCTGGTCATTTTGTCGTAGCGCAGCGAGTTGATCATGTCATTGGTGAACTTCTCGCTGGAGACGTAGCAGATGGCGGCCTGCGGCTGGCGGCGTTTGACTTCGTGACCGATGGCCTGCATCAAGTGAGTTTTGCCCATGCCGACGCCGCCGTACAGGAACAGCGGGTTGTAGGCTTTGGACGGGCGCTCAGCGACGGCTTGGCATGCGGCGTGCGCGAATTGATTGCCTGAGCCGATCACAAATGCGTCGAAGGTGTAGCGCGGATTCAGTTGCGCGGCGCCATCCCAATCGAAGCGGGCTTGCGAGGGAGCAAAAGCGACAGGAGGAGCCGAGAGGCCACCGTTGTGGCGCATCGGAGTCGCGGACGGATCGTCTTCCGGTGTAACGAACTTCACGTCGTTGAACTCGAGACCAAGATTGTCGATCGCTTCCTGGATGAGATCGGCGTACTTATCGCCAGCGTGGCGAAACTCGACGGTGGGCACGCGAACAAATAAAATTCCGCCACTGGTATGGCTGTAGCGGGTGGGTTTTAACCATGTGTCGTAAGAATGACGGTTGATCTTTTTTTCCAGCGCGTCAAGAATGCGCATCCACGGATTAGGGGAGAGTGTTGTGCTAGTCGCTGACATAATTATGAAATATCCGCCGCGGCGTCCCGGCGGCTGGCTGAGGGCGCCTGTTAATAACGTTGTTTACCGACCTGCTGATGGAACTCTTAGTGTACTGCGGAATGCGCTTCGTGTACTGGGCGCGGTTGTCATGGTGAATGAGAGTTTAAAATCGAACAGTGACGCATGGTAGCACGAAAATTTTTTCGTCGCACAAAATAATTGCGCGAAACTTTTTTCGTACGCTCATTCAGAACTCGAACCGGAGCGCGTGTCAAGTGCCTAGGATGTAACTGCAACAAGGTCGGTGCAGAAGTTGCGCGGAGAATGCGGAGAGAAAGTTCTCCCGTACGCAAAGAAGGCGCACGGTTCCTCCATCAGTCTCCGTGCGCCAATTGCTTAGGTGTGGCGATTCCGCCATGCTTGCGTCAAATGAAGGTTTCGTTTCAACGCCAGGCTGAGATCGCTACCTGCGATTAATTTACGTCGAGGGTTTGGCTGTAATTGTTTCCTCCCCACGACCAGGACAACGAACAGGATCCCCCGTTGCCGGGTGTAGCATCGCCCGCGCCCACGCTAGAAACCGGTTGCGGCGGCGCCACCGTATCGGTGACACACATATTCCCGCAGATTTGGGCCGAGGCGGAGAGGATTGTAGCCTGGTTGCACGATAACGAGATGCTACCGTCTACAACTTCCCCCGGGCCCGAGCCGCCCAACTGGCAGGTAACTGTGGGCGTACAGGAAAGCGCCCCCGTACTAATCGTCACGGCAATCGGACTCGACGGAATTCCGTTTGCCACTACCACCAATTCACTTGCTCCTGTGCCGATCGTGGATGGGACATCAAACTCCGTGGAGACTACCGTGCTTCCAGTCGCGACTCCCATGGTGCTGTGGTTGTGGGTCTTGCAATAGACGACATCGCCGGTGGCATTGTTGGTGATCCGAACCAGAGGATAGTTCGTAGCCATCTGGGCGTCGTCCCCGTACATCGCTCCCTGCGACAATCCGTTGAATTGTTTGCCGGAGATCGAATTGTTTGTACTGCCTACTGTGAGAGTGCTGGCGACCGAGGTGATCGTTGGCTCCCACGCGCTCTCATAGGTTCCACTCGCGGTGTAAACCTCCGCCGTGGTTGATCCGTCGGTAAACAGGACTTGCCCGGTAGGTAACACCAGCATTCGTCCGACATAGGTCGGATCGCTGGCAGCCCGGCTGGGACCAGTAACGGCAGTCAAAGTAGTGCCGTTGAATTCGTAGAAATGACTGCCCGAGGAGTAGCAAGGAGACTTCGGCCCCACATCGATCAGCACGTTTCCGTCGGGCAAGATCGCCCCTGGTCCATCCTCCACGCCGTATGAACTGGGAATGATTGGGCCGGCCGCCCAGCTGCCGGTCGAAGTGGTGTAGACGGCCGTGTCGCTGGTTCCTCCCACTGCGAACACCGAGCCCTCCGGACGCAGCACCGCAGGGCCTATCTCGTCGCATGAAGTATTGGCCAGGTCAACCACCGTGCTGCCCGCGCTGGTCCATTTGCTGGTGCTGGGGCTGAAGACCTCGGAATTTGTGCCGTCCCATACATCGGCAACAAGCACATCCCCGTTCGGCAACAGTTCCCAACCTTCTTCCGAATTCTGATCGGCCTTACCGTTGCCGGAACCGATGATGGTCCAGGTCAAAGTGGTTGCGTTCAGTTGTGCCTGGTAGGTTTGATTGGTGCATTCCGTACCTGCGACACCGCAGTTTCCAATCATGAAGGTTCCGCTAGGCAGCACGACGCTCGCGCCATCTCCAATGTGAGTCCAACCGGAAGGAGGGGTAATCGACGTCCAGGCGTTGGTGGCGGGATTGTAGATGGCACCCAGGTTAGTTTCCTCATCGGAGTTATTGTTGTACTCGCCGCCCACCGTGACGAGCCGCCCATCGGGCAGCACGGCGGAAGCATAGTAGAGAGGCGAATAGCCTGAGGGCATCGTCGCCAGTGTCGTCCACGTGCCGCCGGAATAGCTGCCCGCGCTGGTGGGAGTGAGCCGATACCAGGTGCCGGTAGCGTAGCCGGTGGTGGCCATGCCTTGTGCCATCACAGTTCCGTCGGTGAGCAACAAAGCTGTACCAAGGGGTGCGGGAAGCGTGTTGGTGAGGGTTGTCCAGGTTTGTGCGCCGGCCAGCGCGGAAAAGATGGGAAGAGTTAGCAACGCCAACCCAGCTGCGAGTATCCGTGGGAGTTTCATGTCTTTCTCCAGAATTTGAGTTTTTTCGGATCTCAACCTTTGGAAGTTGAGCGGCTTGCCTAAGCAAGCGAGGCCCATGAGTGTACGGCGGGTTGAAGGAACTGTAGCTTGATGGTTACTTTTTTTACGGAATCCGGAAGGCACTCTATCGGCAACGGTTAGGAGAGTGGCCCATAGCCCTTTGCTCTGATGGCACTGGGTCATTTATACTCATCGTTTGCCCAAACACTGTCGAGCGAACTAGGAGCAGCAATCTTTCATGCCCAAACGTACATTCCAACCTAACCGGCGCAAGCGAGTTAAGAAGCACGGATTTCGCACGCGCATGAAGACTCAGGGCGGCCAGAAGGTTATATCGCGCCGCCGCGCCAAAGGGCGGAAGCGCGTATCCGTTAAGCCCGGATTCCGCGAGTAGTTTCTCTGGTGCCGCCAACTTTCGGAGTTGAGACATCCGGTTTCTGTTTGCATTCCGGGAGCAGGATTGGCGGATATCGTTTTGTTTACCTGGCTGGAATCCAGAATGCCACCAAAGAAGCCTGCACGATTTCCGCGCTCGGCACGGCTGTTGCGCCACGCGGATTTCGAGCGCGTATATAAACAGGGAAGGCGGCATTTTTCGGCATCGATGACTGTCTTTTACTGGCCGCGGCCGGAAGCAACCATAGGGGAGTTGTCGGGGCGAACCCAGACGCCACAGGGCTTGCGAGTGGGGTTTACCGTGGGCCGCGTACTGGGCGGGGCGGTGCAGCGCAACCGCCTGAAGCGGCGATTGCGCGAAGCAGTCCGTATGACGCGTCCGGTGCCAGGAGTTGCGGCGGATGTGGTAATCAATCCGAAGAAGTCATTGCTGGCTGCCGACTTTACGGATGTGGTGAACGAAGTACAACGCGCCTTTGGAGTGATTGAGCAAAAATTATCAGGGAAGGTTACGCAGCCGGGGGAGCACGCAACATACAAAACTTGAGAGACTCCGCCAAATTAGTCACGCTGCAAGTACTGCGAGCGTACAAGTGGGCAATCTCGCCCCTGTTTCCTACGGCCTGCCGTTATGTACCCACCTGTTCGGAGTACGCCATGGAAGCGGTAGAGCGTTACGGTGTACTGCGAGGAGGGTGGATGGCTATGGTCCGTGTCTTGCGCTGTCATCCTTTCGGCGGATCGGGTTATGACCCGGTGGTGCATGCGGGAATGCCGCGGGCGGAGAGCAAAGCTTTAAACGAGTGTGGCGGCGCATGTGGACCGCGAATTTGAAAGAGTAATTAAACTTTGGCCGACTTCAAAAATCCTCAGCAAGAACCCGGCGCGGAGAAGCGGTTGCTTCTCGTTTTCCTTCTGACGTTTGTTGTCTTAATAATTTTCCAGCCGCTGTTAAAGAAATATATGCCGCAGGCGCCTCCAGCACCCCCGGCGAAGCAGTCTTCTTCCTCTCTCGAACGCGCGGCAACTCCTCCTTCTGCGCCGGCAGCGGCTCCGCCGACAGCAGTGGTCTCCCATCGTGCGCCGGCAGTTACGGCCAGCAAGCAAGCCTCATCGGAAACCGAAACTGTCATTGAGAACGATCTTTATAAAATTACTTTCACCAACCGTGGCGCACAGGTGAAATCCTGGATTCTGAAGAAGTTCGATAACGACGCGCAGAATGGGCGGTTGGAGCTGGTCGACAACGCGGCGGCGGAAAGATATGGTTATCCGCTTTCGCTGTGGACTTATGATGAAGCACTGCGGAACAAATTAAGCTCGGTGCTGTATGTGCCTACGAAAGAGGGTCAGCTCAGCGCTCCGGCCACAATTACATTCGAGTATGCCGACCAGGATGTCGTGGTCCGCAAGACTTTCAGCTTCGACCACACGTACGTTCTGAACGTAGAAACGTCGGTTGTGTACAAGGGCGTCGAAACTTTTGCGGCTCCGGCCTGGCCGGCAGGGTTCGGCGATCAGACCACAGCCGCTTCTTACGCTGCGACGCGTATCGACTACCACAATGATGCTTCTACCGACCGTACGGCGCTGGTATTTCCGAGCTTTGTCTCGCGGCTCGCGGTGAAGAGCATTAGCGGGGGCAGGACAATTCAAGGACCCTTCGAGTGGGCTGGTCCGGGCGACCAATATTTCACGGCGATTTTTATTCCGGACGATCCCAATACCGCGGCGATGGTAACACTGGGGAATTCGCTACAGGTGGCGCGTGATCCGCAGAAGGCTGATTCGAAAGAAACCACGACTGTAGAGGTGGCGGGTGCGGCCGTGGGCAACCTTCGCGGCGCGACCTCGGAGCGGGTTTACGTGGGCCCGAAGGAACTGTCCTCGCTCGAAGCGGTGAGTGTCCCGACGATCAAGAACGGCGATGCCGATCTGCGCGGCACAGTGGACTTCGGCTGGTGGGGGTTAATCTCGCGGCCACTTTTCCTGTGGCTAAAGTGGACTTACAAACACGTTTATCCCAACTGGGGTTGGGCGATCGTCATTCAGACTCTGATTATCACGGTGGCATTGCTGCCGCTGCGTATCACGCAGATGAAGTCGATGTTGAAGATGCAGCGCATTGCGCCCCAGATTAAATCGATCCAGGAAAAGTATAAGAAGTACAGCTTGCGTGACCCGCGCAAGGCGGCGATGAACGAGGAAATAAGCGGGCTCTATAAAAAAGAAGGCGTGAATCCCGCGGGTGGATGCCTTCCACTGCTCATCCAGTTTCCATTCTTGATTGCTTACTATCGCATGTTGGGGATTGCGCTGGACCTGCGCCACGCGCACTGGCTATGGGTGAGCGATCTCTCCGCGCGGGATCCTTATTTCATTCTGCCGATTCTGATGGTGGCCAGCATGTTCTTCATGCAGCGCATGACGCCGCAGGCGGGGATGGATGCGGCGCAGCAGAAAATGATGACATGGATGATGCCGCTGATGATGGGATTCCTTTTCTTCAATTTTGCGGCGGGCTTGAATCTGTATTATGCGGAAACTAATTTAATTTCGATGGCGCAGCAGGCCATCATGAACCGGACGAAACTGGGGCGCGAGATGCGCGAGGTCATGGAAAAGCGGGCGAGAAAGAAAGACAAATAGCCGAGAGCCGATTTTATGGACAAAGTTACTACCGCAAATCGAATCAATGAATTCTTGAAGGCTGTGGTTACTCACGGAGGCCTTCATCTCAAATACCGCATTGTTGTAGATCCTCCAGCGCTGAGCGAATGGGAGAAGCCGGAGATCTACGTCGACTTTTCCGGGCCGGATTCGGCGCTGCTGCTGGATCGCGGAGGCGAGCTTCTGCGAGCGCTTGAGTTGCTGGCGTTTGAGATTTTGCGGCTGGCTTCCGGGGAACACGAGAAGATCGCCTTCGATTGCAGAAATCAGCGGTCTCTGCGCTTGAAGGAACTGAGAATGGCGGCGAGCGTGGCCGCGGAGAAAGTCAGGCAAACCGGTGTGCCATTCCACTTTGCTCCGATGTCCTCGCGGGAGCGCCGCATGGTCCACTTGGCGCTACGAGATGAAGCTGACCTGCGCACGGAAAGCGATGGCGAAGGGCGCGACCGCTGCGTGGTTCTGTATCCTGCGGATTACAAACCTTCCGGCGGTGCGCAGCGTCGCACACTTCCCTAACGAAACTTTTTCCCTCGGTTAGGGTCGGTATTGTCACGAGGTCACATGACTCATCCTAGCTGGCGCTCCCGGCCAATCATTCTTGCAGTCGCGACTTTTATCACAGCCGCCTGTAGCAGCGTTCCTTCCCGGCAAGCTTTAACCCTGGCCCTGAGTCCTTCCAACGTTACTGCGCCGGCTGACGGCCAGGTTCAATTCACGGCGACCGCCACCTACAACATGCCTCCATCGCCAGTCACTCCGGCTGCGGCAACCTGGGGTGTCATCGACGGTGCCGGCCAGCACACTACTGCCGTCTCTATTGACAACAATGGCCTGGCTCAGTGCTCGTCCGAAGCGTCGGGTGTCTACACCGTGGGGGCTTGGATATTACAATTCTCCACGCCTCCGGACTCCGTGTGTAACGTGGCCACTCCCTTTGGCAATCCTTGCGGAGATTCTATTCTCACCACCACGCAATTGACCTGCCCCTGAGGGCGGTGCTGTAACATCGAAGAGATGAGTTCCCGTTTCCGCTTCTTTCTTCTTTCCGGCACCATCCTTGTGATGGTTCACGCTGACCTCGCTCAGCAGGCCGCAGCAGGAGCGGGGAAGCCCTCAAGCAGTTCCTCCTCCGTATACGCTCGGAAACTAACGCCCACAGCCGATTCCCGGCTGGACGCCGGCTCGTTGAGCAATGGCATGTACCGAAGTCCGACGCTCGGATTTTCATGCAAAATTCCCGCCGGATGGGTATTGCGGACGGAAGAGATGAACACGCGTGATGAACAGGCTGCGCCAGACGCGGACAAATCCGGCCGTGTCCTGCTGGCGGCATTTTCGCGTCCTCCGGCGGCGCACGGCGAGGACATAAATTCTTCTATTCTGATCGCCGCGGAGAGCGTCGCTGCATATCCGGGATTAAAAGAGGCAGTGCAGTATTTCGACCCCGTAACAGAAATCGCTAAGGCGCAGGGATTCGAAGTAGACGGCGATCCCTATGAATTCGAGTTTGGCGTGAAGACGATGGTGCGCGGAGATTTCCAGAAAGACATTGGGACGCGAGTCATGCGGCAGGCGACGCTGGTAATTCTGGTGCGCGGATATGTTGTGTCATTCACGTTTATCGGAGGCACGGAAGATGAAGTTGAGGAATTGATCGAGGGATTGAGTTTTGGCGCGGGCACCAAACCTCATCCCCGCTGAGTTCGCGCCGCTTGGGTTTTGATTTGGATTATGCATGAACGAGGAGAGGTGTTTGGCCGGCCGCATGAAACTTAAATTGCCCGAAGGATCATTTAAAGCGTATCTGTTCGATTGCGATGGCACCATTGCCGATTCGATGCCGTTGCACTACAAAGCCTGGAAGAAAGCGCTGGGCGAATGGAATTGCGAATTTGAGGAAGAACTCTTCTACGCGTGGGGTGGGATGCCAGTTGCGAAGATCATCTCGACGTTGAATGAACGGCGCGGACTGAATATGCCGATCGAAGCGGTGGGGCGCCGGAAGGAGAGTCTTTATTACGAGCTTTTGCCGGAGCTTAAGGCAGTTCCCGAGGTTTTGGATCATATCGAGGCAAAGCCCAATGGGATTCCGTTCGCCGTTGTATCGGGAAGTACGAGGGAATCGGTGACTGCGTCTCTGGTTGCGCTCAACCTGCTCGATCGATTCGACACCATGGTTTGCGCCGGAGAGTATTCGAAAGGCAAACCCGACCCAGAAGCGCTATTGCTTGCAGCCAGCAGGCTCGACGCAGCGCCGGAAGAATGCCTGGTTTTCGAAGACGCGGAGATGGGAATCGAGGCCGCGAAGGCGGCGCGGATGGCTTCTGTGAAAGTGCCTCCGCCGTGGGAGCGGAAATAAATCAGTCTTCAGTCGAGTGGTTCGGGTTCAAGGGCGATGTTGGTTTCGCCGGCGGCCTTTTTCTGTGCGTATTTTTTCATCCAGGCTTCCCAGCTTTTTCCAGCGGCGGTATCGCGTCCGGTGAAGGCCAGCGCGGCGATGTCGGCGTAGGAGATTGAGATCTTCAGGGGGCCGTTTTTCGGGAGCAGGCGGACTGTGGAGCTTTGCAGCGTGCCCGCGGTGCGGCGGTCGAACAGATAACCTTCGATCTTCGATCCGTCCTTGCGGGTGATAGTAACGTCGCCTCGGTAATCAAAGGCTTTTTCCAGCGCTGTGCGGATTTCTTCTTCGGTTGCGAGTGGAGGAATCCATCCCTCAAGATTTTCGTGCGCGGTGCCAGGTGCGACTTCAAGCGCGTCGGGATTGGCGTGGGGCACGGCTTGCGCGGCTATGTGGCCGATGTGGCCGGATTCTTTGCCTGTCATTTTTCAATCGCAGTTCAAGATCTCGAAACTTCCAGGAGACGCAGAGAAAATCTGGTTATGCCCGCGTTTCGTGCAAGGTTTCCGCGGTCGGTGCGATCTGCACCAGCGGGTGAACGGGGGCTTGCGGTTCGTCCAACAAACGCAGCGCTTCTTTGTCGCGATAGGTAGAGAACAGAGTCGCCTTTACCGTTGCCAGAAACCCGCTCAGTGAACTGAAGGTTGCATTCACTGCGGAAGCTTCGTAGCCGCTGTGCACCATACAATTCGCACACGCCGGATTGCCGGACTCGGTGCCGTAGTTACTCCAATTGGTCGTCGAGAGTAGCTCCTCGAAAGTTTCCGCGTATCCGTCCTGGAGCAAATAACACGGCTTCTGCCATCCGAAAATATTGTAAGTGGGCATGCCCCAGGGAGTGCAGGGATAGGTGCGCTTGCCCATCAGAAATTCCAGAAAGAGCGGCGAAAGATTAAATTTCCAGCTCTTCTTCCGGTTCGACAAGATGGCACGAAACATGCGGCGGGTGCGGGCCCGGCCGAGAAAATGTTTTTGGTCGGGAGCCTTGTCGTAGGAGTAGCCGGGCGAGAGCATCATACCTTCGAGGCCGAGCTCCATCATGTCGTCGAAAAAGGCGCGAACGGACTTGGGATCGGCGCCGTCGAAGAGCGTCGTGTTCGTGGTGACGCGGAAGCCGCGAGCCAAAGCCGCTTTCACTGCATCGACAGCGATGTCATAACCGCCTTCACGGCAGACGGCGAGGTCGTGCTCTTCGCGCTGGCCGTCGAGGTGAACGCTAAAAGTCAGGTATTTGCTCGGTTTAAAGAGATGCAGCTTCTCTTGCAGCAGCAGAGCGTTGGTGCAGAGGTAAATATATTTTTTGCGGGCTACCAGCCCTTCGACAATTTCGGAGATCTGGGCATGCATCAGCGGCTCGCCGCCGGGGATAGAAACCATAGGAGCTCCGCATTCATCAACCGCGCGGAAACATTCTTCCGGAGTTAGATCCGTCTTGAGAATGTGGGCAGGGTACTGAATCTTTCCGCATCCTGCGCAGGCGAGGTTGCAGCGAAACAGGGGCTCGAGCATCAGCACGAGCGGATACTGCTTGCGGCCGGCGAGCTTCTGTTTAAGAACATAGCTCGACACGGTCCACATCTGTGATACGGGAACAGCCATTGTGGGACTGGTAACTCCTGCAGTTATTTTATCAGGGACAGGCGGTTAGATGATCGTCAAGCGACCAGGGGTGCCGAAAATCGCACGCCTAATGTTCCCAAGGAAACGGATTTCGGGCATTCGGGGTGACATCTGAAAAACCGGAAAAACTGAAGATCAGAATTCATTGTAAATGCGGCATTTACCCGGAGGATTCGCCTACTTACGCAAGCGTCAAGGGAAGCTTTTCGTGCTATAATTTGAGAGTCGCTAAACGAACCTAAGTACACGAAATTTCAATCACTTGAAGTCGATTTCGCGGGTGCACAAGAGCCCTCGGGAATGCGGCTCCTGCGAGTAAGTTTGAACTCTCGCTGACTGAAGTTTCAGGTGACAAATCGGGCATGCTCCACGGAGCTGAATGGCCACCAAAGAGATCAATACTCCCATCGTAGAAACCAAAACAAAAAACGGAGTTGTGACGCCGATCGCCGGAACTAATGGCGGCGGCAAGAGCGACTATAACGCCGACTCGATCAAAGTACTCGGCGGCATGGAAGCGGTGCGCAAACGCCCCGCGATGTATATCGGATCGACGGGCGATCTGGGCTTGCACCACCTTGTGTACGAAGTGGTGGACAACTCAGTCGATGAAGCTCTGGCCGGTTTTGCGACGCGCATCGAAGTTACGATCCACATCGACAACTCGATCACCGTGATCGACGATGGGCGCGGCATTCCCGTGGATGATATGGACATTGATGGCGAAAAAATTTCGGCGGCGCAGGTGGTGATGACTACGCTTCATGCCGGCGGAAAATTCGATTCATCCACCTACAAAGTTTCCGGCGGCCTGCACGGCGTGGGCGTTTCGTGCGTAAACGCGCTGAGCGAAGAGTTGGATCTTGAAATCTGGCGCGAGGGCGCTACGTGGGAGCAAACCTACTCCAAGGGTGAGCCCACCAGCAAGATGAAGAAGGCGGGCGCGGCCAAGCGGCGCGGGACGAAGGTTCACTTCCTGCCGGACCGCAGCATTTTTACCGCGACGGAATACAACTATGACACGCTGGCGCAGCGCCTGCGCGAGTTGGCGTTCCTGAACAAGGGATTGCTGATTACTCTGACCGACGAGCGTGCGACTGACGCGAAGAGCGGCGAGGCCAAGCATTCCGAGTTCAAGTACAACGGCGGCATCGCGGAATTCATCAAGCATCTGAACCGCGGCAAGCAGGTGTTGCACGATAAACCAATTTACATGGAAGCGGAGCGCAGCGGCGTGGCCATGGAAATCGGGCTGCAATACAACGACGGATATTCGGAGTCGGTGTTCAGCTTCGCCAACAACATCAATACGGTCGATGGCGGTACGCATCTGTCCGGCTTCCGCATGGCGCTCACGCGCACCATTAATTACGCTGGGCAGCAGATGGGGCTGTTCAAAGATGTAAAGGAGAATCTGACCGGCGACGACGTTCGCGAAGGCCTGGTGGCGGTGATCAGCGTGAAGCTTTCGCAGCCGCAGTTCGAAGGGCAGACCAAGGGCAAACTGAATTCCGATATCGCCGGCATTGTGCAGGCGTTCATCAACGAGCGGCTGGGAGCCTTCTTCGAACAGAATGCACCCGTGGCGCGCAAGATTATCAATAAAGCGGTAGACGCGGCGCGGGCGCGCGAGGCGGCGCGCAAGGCGAGGGATTTGACCCGGCGCAAAGGTGCGCTCGATTCCGGCGGTTTGCCGGGCAAACTGGCGGATTGTTCGGAGCGCGATCCGAACCGGTGCGAACTGTTTTTGGTGGAAGGCGAATCCGCAGGTGGGACGGCGAAGCAGGGACGCGATCGGCGTTTCCAGGCGATTCTGCCGCTTAAAGGAAAAATTCTCAACGTCGAAAAAGCGCGTTACGACAAGATGCTGGCGCATGAAGAAATTCGCGCCATGATCACGGCGCTGGGCACCGGCATTGCGAAAGACGATTTCGATCCTACGAAAGTACGGTACGGCAAGATCATCCTGATGACCGATGCCGACGTGGATGGTTCGCATATCCGCACCCTGCTGTTGACGTTTTTCTTTCGGCACATGCAAGAGTTGATCAAGCGCGGGAATGTGTTTATCGCGCAGCCGCCGCTGTATTCCATCAAGAAGGGCAAGTCGATGCAGTACATCAAAGACGACGATGCCTTCGACAAAGTGATGCTGAAACGCGCGGCCGATGGGCTGATCGTGCGCTACGGCGAGGGAGCGGCCAAACTGGAGGGTGCAGCGCTCACGAAGTTCATGAGCGTGCTGAAGGAGTATCTCAACTTCTTCGATAAGGTGAACAAACGCGTGCGCGATGAAGCGGTCACAGAACTGCTCCCTCGGATGGATTTCTCGAAGCACTCGGATTTCGAGGGCGATAAGAAGACACCATCGAAAAAAATCGAGAAGCTGGAAAAAGAACTCAAGCGGTTGCAGAAAGACCGGAAGTTCAAGAGTGTCGGGTCAGTTTTCGACGAAGAGCACAACTTATGGGAAGTACGGTTCGTGAGCTCGCAGGGTTCGGAACACGTGATCAGTTGGGAACTGGCGTCCAGCGCGGAGTGCCGGCAGTTGATTTCGAAGTTCAAACAGATTGAGCCGTACATGGAACCGCCCTTCGTCGTGGAAGCGGTGACCAAGGGCGGGGCTGCGACTGCCGTTGACGACGCTACCGAGGAAGAAGGCGCGGACGATTCGTCGGAGTCCGATGGAAAATCCGGGAAGAAGACTTCGAAGGCTGCTCCGAAGAATCGAGCAGTGATCGAGCCGGTGGAGAAAGTTACGGCACGCGAATTGTTCGATTACGTGAAAAAGGAAGGCAGCCGCGGCTACGACGTGCAACGCTATAAAGGTCTAGGCGAGATGACGGCTCCGCAGTTGTGGGAGACCACGATGGATCCGGAGCGCCGGACTCTGCTCTCGGTGAAGCTGGAAGACATTGCCGAGTGCGAAACCATCTTCACCACACTGATGGGCGAGGACGTGGAAGCGCGGCGGAAGTTCATCGAAGAGAATGCCCTGGATGTGAAGAATTTGGATATTTAGAGAGGCAGTTCGCCACGGATTCACGCGTATCACACGGATAGAACATCGAGCGGAAACATTCGGGCGGCTACGGCCGCCTTTTTTATTTTGCGTCCTCAACTGGCAGCATGAGCGGCGGCGATGTCCTGGAGCAGATCCGATGCCTGCCAGTCCGCGCCGTGGTACCACTTGAGAATTTTCCCATCGGGAGAAATCACCGCGGTGCTGAGCGAGTGTGTAATCTGTCCGCCCTCTTCCTTGTAGGTGAGAGCGAAGTAATGGGCAAATTCGGGCAGTTCGGCTTGGGGGATTGCGGCAAATTCCCAGCGGTTGAAAACGGACGGGTCTTTGCTGCCAGCGCAGGAAAAACCATAGGCACGCAGAACTTTCGGCGTATCGTGCGCAGGATCGAAGCTGATGCTGAGCAGGTGCGTTTTACCGTAATGAGCTGGATCGGCGCGCAACTGGCGATTGATTGCGGCAAACTCGTGGTTGACGCGCGGGCAGAAGTCGGGGAACGGGCAGCGTGTGTAGATGAGCGTGAGCAGCAACGTTTGGCCGTGGTACTGATGCAGCGAGATGTTCTGGCCGTTCTGATTGACTAACTTGAAATCCGGAACCGCATCACCAGGTTGAGGAAGGTGCACGGCCGCCGCGGACTTTTCCGCGGGCGCTTGGGCGTGCGCCATGATCTTCACATTTTCGAGCCAGTATTTATCGGAGTCGACGACGACATCGGCGGTAATGGAATCTCCAGGCTGGATCTGGTCGATCGCTGACGGAGGTTTGAAAGTATAGGGCATAATCATCGCATCCATGAAGCCGGGGATGGCTTCGTTCTCGACGTTGGCGGCGCCGGCGTTCTTGTCGACAGAGATGATTTTTCCCTTGAAGACATAACGTTTGGCACCGGCCGCAGCATCGTTTTCCGTTGATTTTCCGCGGGTGCAGGCGAAGGAAAAAGCAAGCCAGACGCAAAGAGGAAAAAGAAAGAAGGCTCGCGGCGAAAGTTTCAAGGACAACGTGCGTTTGTCGGTCATATTTTAGTCTTCTCAGATTATCTCCGATTTTGTTCCCGGTTTCATACCTTCTGGATTTCAGACGTGGAGCGGACCAGGTTGGCTTCTGGCAGGGATTGTTAGTTGCGGCGGCTGAAAGTGCCTTCTGTTCACGCTCGCCTATCGCAGCAGTACGTAGGCGCCGCCATTGGTGAAGGCGATGACCAGATTCATCAGAACGAACATCAGATCATAGTGCCAGCCGGAGGCCTTTTCGCCCCAGAAGCCGGTATGCCATGCGAACATCTTCTTCTGGATCGCACCCAACATAATTAGGATGAGACCGAAGGCAGCAATCTGGGTGAGAACTCCGGCGGCCACGCCCAGCCCTCCGGCAACTTCGGCGATGCCTAGGAAGATAGTGAAACCCTTGCTCATCTCGATACTCTTGGCGCGCGCGCTTGGATCTTTGAGGTGACTGTAGCCGCTGGTGACAAAGACCAGGCCGACCATGAGGCGGAGCAAAAGGATTCCGAGATCGGTGAAGCGGGCGAGTTGGGGAAACATGGCTGTCTTCGATTATACGTGCTCGATTAAGGTTGTTGTAGCACATCTTCCCGATGAACGGACAACCGCGAAACCCTAGGCTTTGCCATGGATCTTGGCCCACCACCAGCGGACGCCGACGAAGAGGAAGCGCCAATCGCTGAAGAACTCGGGCCGCTTGCCTTCGAAGGCATGGCCGGCAAATTGGGAGACCCATCCAACCACAAATAGAGCGAGGGCGTAGGGCCACAGGCGATGAATAAAGATGCTGCCGATGAAGAAGAAGGCCGCAATCAGGATGGTCGGGATGCCGAGTGTATGGCAGACCCGGTTCACGGGATGCCGATGGCTGGAGGCGTATTGCGCGATCCACTGCTCATTGGTGCGCTTGCCCAGTATCGCGGAGAATCATACACCTGACGGGAACTGCTCTGCACGACCCCATTACCATGGACCAACAGGTTGAGGCTTCCACTCTCGGCGTGGTAGCATCCTAGGTTTTGGCGGGTGATGTTGGACGGGCCTGTCTGCTGTACTTCTAGCCGTCTCCCCTTCCCCCGCCTCGAAGGAGCCTACTCGTGAAAGTTTATACCGGAGAAAACATTCGTAATGTTGCAATTGTGGGGCACGGGCATGCTGGAAAAACCTCGCTGCTCTCGGCCATGTTGTACACCGCAGGGGCAACGCCACGGCTGGGGCGGGTGGATGACGGATCGGCGACGACCGATTATGACGAAGAAGAGATCGCACGGAAGATGTCGATTGCGGCCTCGGCGGCTTATGTCGAGTGGGGCAAGACGAAGATCAATGTGATCGATACGCCGGGGTTCAATATGTTCGTGCATGAGGCCCGGATGGTGCTGCCTGTGGTGGATGCGGCCATCGTGGTGGTGGATGGCGTGGCTGGTGTGGAGGTGGTGACGCAGCGAGTGTGGAACGATTGCGAGGAATACAAAACTCCGCGTTTGATTGTGGTGAACCGCATGGACCGCGACCGGGCGAATGCAGAGCGCGTGCTGGAGTCGCTGATCAATGCCTTTGGGAGGAATGTGATTCCGATCGAGCTGCCCATCGGCAGTGAAAAGAATCTGACGGGCGTGGTCGATTTGGTACGGATGAAGGCGTACACCTACGAATTGGGAGGGAACGGGAAAGGAAAAGAGACGGAGATCCCGGCCAATATGCGGGCGCAGGTGCAGGAGTCGCACGAACAATTGGTCGAGTTAGTAGCCGAGGGCGACGACAAGTTGATGGAGGAGTTCTTCGAGAAGGGGACAATTCCCGAAGAAGATCTGATCCCAGCTGTGCATAATGCCATACGCGAGGACAAACTCTTCCCTGTTGTGTTCGCCTCCGGCCTGGGAAACATTGGCGCCGACCGCGTGATGGATTTCATCGTGGACTACACTCCCGCACCTTCCGAGCACGAGTGGGTGCAGGGAGACCCGGCAGCTACCGGCAATGGAGATGCACCCAAGCGGCATGAGACAGATTCGGAACCGGCGTCGCTCTATGTCTTTAAGACGGTGTCAGACGCGTTCTCCGGAAGAATTTCGTACTTCAAAGTTTTTTCGGGCGTGCTCAAGAACGAAGCGACGGTTCAGAATTTCTCGCGCGGAGCGAGCGAAAAGCTCTCGCACATTTCCATCATGCAAGGCAAAACGGCGGTGCCGGTGACGGAGTTGCATGCAGGAGATATTGGCGCGGTCGCCAAATTAAAAGAAACGCTCACCGGCGACACGCTGGGAGACAAGGCCGCGCCGATTCAGTATCCGCGAGTGAAGTTGCCGGAGCCCGCGATCACGTTTGCCATTGAGCCGAAGAGCCGCGCCGATGAAGACAAGCTGGGGCCGGGTATTCACAAATTGATGGAAGAAGATGCCATGCTGCGCTTCTTCCGCGATGCACAGACTCAGGAGTTCCTGATTGCAGGAACGGGTCAGCAGCATATTGAAGTGGTGGTGGCCAAACTCAAGAAGCGCTATCACACAGAAGTGGTTTTGAAAGCGCCCAAGGTGCCTTACCGGGAGACGATCCGCGGCAAAGCGGATGTGCAGGGCCGGCACAAAAAACAGACCGGCGGCCACGGGCAATACGGCGATTGCAAGATCAAGATGGAACCCATGCCGCGTGGTGGACAGTTTGAATTTGTCAATGATATTTTCGGCGGCGCGATTCCCAAGAATTACATTCCGGCCATCGAGAAGGGAATCAAGGATGCCGCCGGGCGTGGGTATCTGGCGGGATATCCGGTGGTGGATTTCCGTGTGATTCTTTACGACGGGTCGTATCACGATGTGGATTCGAACGACATGTCGTTCCAGATGGCGGGCCGCATCGCCTTCAGAAAGGCGATGGAACAGGCGAAGCCCACACTGCTGGAGCCGGTGATGCACGTCGAGATTACCGTACCGGATGACTTTGCAGGCTCGATCATGGGCGATTTGAACAGCCGCCGGGGACGCATCCAGGGCATGGACAACAAGGGCGGCAACACAGTGGTGAAAGCCGAAGTGCCGATGGCGGAGATGTTGACTTACGGCGTGGATTTGACTTCGATGACCCAGGGCCGCGGCAGCTTCAACATGGAAATGCATCATTATGACGCGGTTCCCGGAGTGTTGCAGGAAAAGATTATCGAGAAAGCCAAGGCGGAGCGGGGCGAGGTGAAGGAAGAGGAAGAGTAGAGGTCTTTCAGCAAACGGGGGGCTTTCGATTGAGACAGGTTATGTAACCTTGAGGGTAGCGATGACCGTGGTGCCTTTATTTTCAGATTGGATTTCAAGGGTACCGTGAAGTTGACGAAGGCGCTCACGCATTCCGCCGAAGCCGATACCAGCGCGTCCGGATTCGAGCAATTCCCGTTGCCGTTCGCGGGGGATGCCTTTGCCCTGATCGCAAACCTGGACCGTGAGTTGGTTGTTGTCCAAGTGAAGACTAATCTGAGCGGTGGCGCTTCCGGAATGGCGATGAATGTTGGTGAGGCATTCCTGCACGATGCGAAAGACGGCGATTTCGACTTCGTCGGGCAAGCGGCCAAAGTCAGATGGAATATCGAGATCGACTTTGATTTTACTGCGCTCCGAGAAGCCATCGACATACCAGCGCAGAGCGGAGGCGAGTCCGGCGACATCGAGAAGCGGGGGATGGAGCAGGTGCGAAATGGTACGGATTTCGCGGGAAACCTCTTCGACCAACATGGCATTTTCAGAAACCGCTGTTTGTCCCGGCAAATCGAGTTTATTCGACTGGGACTGGACGACGGCGATATTCATGCCAATGGCGGCGAGCAACTGGCCGACGCTATCGTGAAGTTCGCGCGCGATGCGCTTGCGTTCATCATCCTGCATGCGCTGAAAGCGAGAGGTAAG
Source organism: uncultured Acidobacteriaceae bacterium (assembly GCA_963818235.1). GTDB lineage: Bacteria > Acidobacteriota > Terriglobia > Terriglobales > Acidobacteriaceae > Sulfotelmatobacter. Next base: position 533,515 of record CAWFRI010000001.1, on the reverse strand, counting down.
TTCTACTTGCTCTTTGCGATCGGTCAAGTCGGTGATCAAAACGCCAGTGGCCGATTTATCGCGCGATAACAAGGTGAAGGAAAAATGGGCGGATAGAAACTCGTTCGCTGGACGAAGGAGGCGGAGTTCACCCTCGCTTGGTCCGCTCTGGGCCTCCTGTAAGAGCTTTTGGCACGTAGGATGGTCTTCGGGAGCGAGGAAATGATTGAGGGGGAACCCGACTACCGCCTCGCGCGGCAGGCCGAGCAACTGGGCCAGGCTACGATTGGCATAAACGATGCAGCAGTTTGCGTCGAGCATGGCGGCGCCTTGCTGCATGCGTTCCACCAGAGCGCTGTAAGGAAGGTCGGAGCCCTCGAGGGTATAGACGCGATGGCCTTCGGTCTCCTGCACCACGAAAGCATCGACTGCGCCATCGCGAATTGCGCGTAGCGTTTGTTCCGCTTCGTCCATCAACCGGACATCGATTCCTGGAAATTCGTTTTCCATTGCGTCACTTTTCTGGAACACCGGGCCGTAATTGTAACCCAACTAAGGCGCGTTCGGTATCACGAAGATCGCCCACAATTTTGCGCAGCGGCTGGGGCAACTTCCGCACCAGGGTGGGGATGGCCAGGATCTGGTCTCCGGCAGCCAGTTGCGGATGCTTGACCAGATCGACCACTTCTATATTGTACCGCCCGGCCAAGTGCTCCTCGCAGATCTTTTTCAGATTGGCGAAAGCGGCGACCGAGCGGGGCGTTTGCCCTGCGACATATAAGCGGAGCTGCCAAACTTCACCTTCCGGTCCGGCGGTATCCGCGATTTCTTTGAGGCTCTGAGGAGCCGGTGCGCTGCTGTTGGATGGCTTCTTCATTTGACTCCCAATTCTGACTCCCGAGTTACTTTTTCGAACGCGATAGTACTGTGGGCTGATCGGCGCGGCGGCTGCGGCCCATGGCCTCACGGCTGGCGGCAACCACCTTTTCGCGAGAACCTTCCTGGGCGGTGAAAGTCTCCGCCTCTTTTTCCTCCATCTCGAATTCTTTGCGGAGAGCAGTGATACGAGCCTCCAGAGCTTCCTTCTTGAGGAGCCTGTCGCGCTGCTTGCGCTCGGCTTCCTGCTGGCGAAGGAGAGCGGCTGCCTTCTCGCGTGCCTCTTGCGAAAGACGAGAGGAGCCGGTGAGGACGCCTTCCGGCCCTACGTAAACGTCGAGCAAGTCGATCCCGTGGGAAGTCAGAAGAAACTCGCGAAGCTGGTTGGAATGGGCCATGCCGCGCGACTTGAGAACGTACATGGCGCGGTTCCGTTCGCCACCCAATTCAATATCCCGAACGAAGAGCCAGGTATCCACGATGGAGGAGATCTCGACGTCGGTTTTCTCGATTGCGGCTCCGCCAGAAGTGAGATTCGTCAGGAAGCCGGTCACATCGCGTTGTTTCAGGAAGTCGATGAGGCGGATCAACATGGTGTGAGCGTCGCGCAAGTTGCCGGCCTGAATCAAGCTGCCGACTGGATCAAGCACGACGATTTGCGGTTGGAAATCCTGGACAATCTTGTGAATGATCGCCAGGTGCATCTCAAGACCGAAGAGCGTGGCGCGGCTGGAGTGAAATTTCAACAGATTTTTCTTGCTCCACTGGGCGAGATCGATGCCAATGGAGTGCATGTTGCGAATGAGCTGCCCTGGCGACTCTTCAAAAGAAAAATAGATGCAGCGTTCACCGCCGCGGCAGGCGGCATCGACAAAGTGCGCGGCCAGACTGGTTTTGCCGGTGCCGGCCGTTCCAGAGACTAAAACCGTGCTGCCGCGATAGAAGCCGTCGCCGCCCAGCATGGTATCGAGGCGCGGGACGCCGCTGGAAATACGTTCCTCACTTACGCGGTGCTGCAAACCCAGGGAGGTGACCGGCAAGACGCTGAACCCATCCTCGTCGATGAGGAATGGGTATTCGTTGGTGCCGTGCGCCGTACCGCGATATTTGACGATGCGAAGCCGCCGGATGGAAACCTGATCCGTAACGCGATGATCGAGGAGAATGACGCAATCGGAGACGTACTCTTCCAGCCCGTGGCGGGTGAGCGCACCTTCGCCGCGCTCGGCGGTGATCACCGCCGTGACGCCGCGGTCTTTCAGCCAGCGGAACAGGCGGCGCAATTCGGCGCGGAGAATACCTTCGTTCTGCAATCCGGAAAAAAGATTCTCGATGGTATCGAGAACCACACGCTTCGCGCCGATGCTATCGATGGCAGCGCCGAGGCGGATGAAAAGGCCTTCGAGATCGTAGTCGCCAGTCTCATCGATCTCACTGCGTTCCACGCGAACGTAATCGATGGCGAGCTTTTTTGCTTCCGCTAGTTCGTCCAGGTCGAAGCCGAGCGAGCGGACGTTCTGCGTGAGCTCGGGCGCAGTCTCTTCGAAGGCCATGAAAACGCCGGGCTGGTTGTACTGCATGGCTCCGCGGACGAGGAATTCCATGGCGAGCAGGGTCTTGCCGGCACCGGCGCTGCCGCATACCAAGGTTGGCCGGCCTGCGGGAAACCCGCCGCCGGTGATCTCATCGAGGCCCTGAATTCCAGTAAGGATCTTGGGCAGTTTTCTTTCCACTGCGCCTTTTTTGGCTCTGCCGTTGCTCTTTCGACTGATAGCTTGCATTGTCTTACGAACTTTACGCGAAGCACTCTGACTTGTGATCGGCCATAGCAACGGACCGGAAATCATAGCGGAGAATCGCCGCGCTGACTGTCCGAAATTCACACAGGCTGGGCATTCCTAAAGCCTGTGCGAATTTTAGAAACGTAAAAAATTAAGGGGGAGCAAATAAACCGTTACTGTAAGGATGCTGTGTAATGTAGGTCCATACAGTAAACCCTGTAGAGAGCAAAACCGGGTTTGGCGCCGTTGATGGGAAGCGAGGCAAACGTGCCCTTCGGTGGTTGTCGCTCTCTCAGGGCAGGCCCGTGGAACCGCTCGGCTTGCTCAGGATGACAAGCGAACCACAAAAAAATGCCACGATCCGCTGATGCATGGACCGTGGCGCTTTGGTTTTGAGAACAACCGATCAAGTTTCCCGAGCGGCTACTCCAAGGTTACTTTGACGGGATTCGATGGAATTCCGTTCGCCACTACTACCAGAGTGCTGGCACCCAAGCCGATGGTCGCGGGAATGTCGAAGGCCGTGGTAACGACCTCAGTTCCCGTGGCTACGCCCATGGTGCTGTGATTGTGGGTTCGGCAATAAACAACGTCTCCGGTGGCGGTGTTGGTGATTCGAACCAGCGGATAGTTGGTTGCCATCGAACCGTCGTCGCCGTACATGGCTCCCTGCGACAGCCCGTTGAATTGCGTGCCCTCAATCTTATTGTTTTTGACTCCGTGGGTAAGAGTCTTCAAAACCTTAAGCACCGTCGGCTGCCATGCTGCCTGATACGTGCCGCTGGCGGTATAGACCTGCACAGTGGAGGTTCCGTCCGTGAACAAAATCTGTCCGGTGGGAAGAACCAACATGCGGCCGGTGTAGGTTGGATTGCTGCCAGCCCCGATGGGAGCTGGAACCGAGGTCAGAGTGGTGCCGTTGAATTCGTAGAACTTGGTGCCGCTGGCGTAGCAGGGCGATGTGGGACCCACATCCATGAGGACGTTACCATCGGGCAGAATCGCCGCTGGACCGTCCACAGTGCCGTCGGAACTGGGAATGGTTGGTCCTGCCGACCAGGTTGCGGTCGAAGTATTGTAGATGGCGGTGGCGCTGGTGGCTCCGATTGCGAAGACGGTGCCATCGGGACGCAACACTGCGGGGCCAATTTCCTCGCATGCGCTGCTGGGAAGGGTCACGATCGTGCTTCCGGCGCTCGACCAGGTGCTGGTGGCGGGGTTGAAGAGTTCAGAGTTTTTTACGTCCCACACATCGACGGTGAGGACGTCGCCGCTGGGCAACAGTTCCCAGCCTTCTTCGGAGTTCTGATCGGCCTTGCCATTACCTGCGCCGATCACGGTCCAAGTCAATGTGGTCGCGTTCAACTGAGCCTGATAGGTTTGATTGGTGCACTCGGTGCCTGCGACGCCGCAGTTACCGATCATGAAGGTTCCGTTCGGAAGCACTACGCTGGCAGCGTCTCCGATGTGAGTCCAGCCGGTTGGCGGGTTGATCGACTTCCAGGTGTTGGTGGATGGATTGTAGATTGCGCCCAGGTTGGTTTCTTCGTCTGCGTTGTTGTTGTACTCGCCGCCAATCGTGACCATACGACCGTCGGGCAAAACTGCCGAAGCGTAATAAAGTGGGGAATAGCCGGAGGGCATGGTCGCACGAGTGGACCAGGTGCCGTTGATGTAGCTTCCCGTGCTATCGGGAGTCAGGCGATACCAGGTTCCGGTGGCGTAGCCAGTGGTGGCCATGCCCTGCGCCAGGACGGTTCCATCGGTCATCATAAGAGCGGTGCCCAGAGGGGAAGTGGGGGCGTGAGTTACGGTGGTCCAAGTTTGCGCTTGAGTAGCCAGTGAAACAGCCAGCAGAGTGGCAATACAGATAAGGCTTCGAGGGATTTTCATGTCCTGTTTTTGAGTCTCCTGGGATTTGAATTCAAAGCAAAGACCTGAGGTGAAGATGGGTAAAAATGCAAGCACCCATAATCTCGCAAGCTGTAAGGTTAAGGTGTGTTGCGGCAAGCCGTCAGGGGCCGGGCGAACTCTTTTGTACCTTAAAATTTTGCAATCTCAGGCGGACGGATTATAACTCGGTTCCACAGAATTTTTACCGGCTTGCGGTGCAGAATTGACAATTATTTTGCAAGAGACTTTACAAAGCGAGGATTGTTTGCAAGAACTTGCATACATTAGAGTATTCGAGACGTGTCTGGCGCAATTGCAGGAAAGGAATGCCGCAGCACTCCTCATATGGAGGCGAGCCAAACGCGCTGCTCGCCTCGATCCTTTCGTTCGCCCAAAGGCGCGCTCTCTCAGGACGACAAGCACCAAATGTTCATTCCGTGCGCTACCCTCGATCCGGAAACTGAGGGACGCGGCTATGTTTTTGGCGGCTTCGCTTAGAAGCTGAAGCGCGCCTGTAGCTCGAGGACGCGGCCTGCCAATCCCGATGTTGCCGTGCCGAACAGCGGATTCGCGAATGGCACGCCGCCATGGTTGTTGGAACTGATAGTGGTGGAAGTGCTGCCGAAGCTGAACGGTGCGAGGTTCAGCTTGTTGAAGGTATTGTAAGCAGTCATGCGCAATTCGATCTTCGCGCCTTCACCGAAAATCTTCGTAGTGGGAAGCCCGATCTCCTTGGCGACGGTCAGATCTATGTCTTGATATCGAGGACCACGGAAGCTGTTGCGTCCGATGCCAGGGAAATCCGGAGTGGTTCCAGTCGTCTGGAGCGTGAAGTAGGGATTGAGGGGATTGGCGGCCGAAACGTTCGCCAGCGCGGGAAAGTTTCCCGACGTGGGTGGCAGGAATGCCGACGTGTCGTGACTGTCTCCGGCGTTGCCGTTGTAAGAGACTGGCCTGACCGGACACAGAGTGGTAGCGCCAAGTACCGGGCAGAGATTCGAAGCTACTGGCGTCCACGGAAAGCCGGAATGAAACTGGAAAATTCCGTTAAGCTGCCAGCCACCGACAACTTTGTTCAGGAGGCCGTTGCTGTGAAAGTTGGGTAGATTCCAGACGGCGAAGGCGCGCACATTGTGCGTCGAATCGTAATCTGACGGACCTCGCTCCGTGGCATCGTCTGTGGGATAGGTTTGGTTGGTGACGAAGCCGGGGCCTTCGGAGGAAATCTGGTCGAGCGACTTGCTCCAGGTGTATTGGAAGTTGGCTGAAAATCCATGGCCAAAGTGGTGCTCAAGCTGCGTGTTGAGAGCATTGAAATTCGAATTAGTGTCTGGCGTGAACTGATAAACGTTCCCCACGTCCTGGTTGAGGTTCTGATAGAAGTAGGCGAGGTTTTTGATACGTAGCAAGCGGTGCCCTGCGCTCCCTTGGTAGCCCAGCGTGAAAACCCAGTTCTTCGGCAGGCTGTCCTGCATTTGAAACGAGTAGAGATATACATACGGGACGGGCATGTCGGTCGGGGTCGAATAAATGTTCGGCGGACTTTGGCCGGTCAGAATTGTAGGCAGCCCATTGGAGGCTAAGGGCGTGATCAAGGCTGGATTCGCCGGATAACTCTGCGGATTATTGCTGGTTCCCAGGTTGTACGCAATCTGTCCCTTTACGAATGGCGTGCCAAACGCAGTCGCTTCGGTGCCACAGCAGATTCCGTAGTTCGCTACGTAGGGCGGATTGTTGCGTGTGTTGTCGAAAGTATTGTTATCGAAGCGGTCATAAGCCATTCCGAAGCCGCCGCGGAAGACGATTTTGTTGTCATAGGCGGTTGGGCTCCAGGCAAAGCCCAGGCGCGGACCGACGTTGCGCCAGGTGGGGTTCCACATCTGGCTCGGATTTGTGGCTGTGCCATTCACCAAACCATTGACCGGATCATTCGTGGGCTCAAAGTTCGCCAGATGTCCGTCCGCTTCGGTGGGAGGCGCATAGAATTCCCAACGCAAGCCGATATTCAGCATCAGGTTTGGACGAATTTTCCAGTCGTTTTGCACGAAGACTCCATAATCCGAGGTTCGGTAAAATTGGCCGCGAGTGGTGGGAGCGGCGCCGGTAAGGGGATTCACTTCAATCTGTTCAAAGATCGGCGTTCCGTTGGCGAAGTTCCAGAGTCCCTGGAAAACCTGTTGCGGACGGGCGCCACCGATCAGAGAATCATTGTCTTGCTCGCGGTTGAACTCGAAGCCGAACTTGAAAGCCTTGTTGCCTTTGACCTTGGAAAGGACATCGCGGAATGAAAATGTATTTTGCGCCAGAATTCCGGGCGAATCGTCCCCTTGCTCCGCTCCGTAGAAAATATTCTGCGCGCCGGGTAAAGGAAGGCCTTGGATTTTAATTTGTGGAATGGCCCAGTTTACCTGTGGATTCGCTGTGATCCCGTTGTAGCCGTAGCGGGTAAAATTGAATCGCGCCTCGTTGAGAGTATTCGAGTCAATGGTTCGCACCCAGGAAAGGAAACCGCTGGGACTAAAGGTTTTTGTGCCCAGGTCATCCATCGGCCTTCCCGCCGACGCGGCGTCTGCGGAAATTGTGCTATAGAAAGTCAGAAAGGTGTTGGCGGCAAACAAATTCTTGCCGGTGTTGTAATCGAGGCGAATATTGTACTGATTACCGCTGGTGGTTGCGGGCAGAAAGATTTCCGCATTCTCCAAGTCCGGGATGCCATCGAGACCCCCGCCAACATATTCCGCGGGATTGCCGGTAGTGAAACTGGGATTGTAGGTGCCGTAGGCCGCATACGGCGATCCGATGTCAACGCCGGTGCCCACCACGACGCAGGGTTGACTGGCGATCACCCAAAGCGCGCAACTCGGCTCCAGCAATTGCTTGATGCGTGGAGCCAGGCCGCTTTGCTGGAGAATCGTAGCCGTGGGCGTCCCACCGCGGGCTCCGGCAACAAGAGCGTCGTATTGCGGCGTCTCCACATAATCGTTTTCGAAAGTAGTGTTTTTTGCCCTTAATCCCTCGTAGTTGAAAAAGAAGAAAAGCTTGTTCTTGACGATCGGCCCGCCCAAAGTGGCCGCAAACTGGCGGAAGGCGTCATCGTCGCGTACAGTCGGGGCAAAGCCCACGCCCACGTCGTAACCGTTGAACTTGTTATAAGCGTTGAAATTCGGATCGTGGTAGAGAAAGACTCCGCCGCCGTGAAGCGCATTGGTCCCACCCTTGGTGATGGTCTTGATGTGAGCTCCAGAACTGCGTCCGTCGGAAGCGTCGTAATCGTTGGATAGAACCGTGATTTCCTGCACGGATTCGACACTTGGAGTAATGACTGCCGCGCCGCCCCATTCCAGGCTATTGACGCTCACCCCATCGACCAGATAATCGTTCGATGTCACGCGCATTCCATTTGCGCTTATTGGCTGCTGGTTTTCAACCTGGAAGATAGCTGTATTGGATCCACCGGGTCCGGCTGAGGCGCTGACGGCGCCCGAGCCGTTGGGAAATCCCGCGGACCGACCGTCGCCGAAACGCGCTCCGTCCCCCATGACTCCCGGCGCGAGGCGAAGCAGTTCGTAGGGATCGCGGTCGATTTCCGGCAGGCTCTGCACCTCTATTGACGAAAGCGTACCTTGGACATTGGCGTCTTCGGTTTGGAGGGCTGGAGCCGTGGACCCGTTCACGGTGACTGTCTCCGAGGTGTGCCCAACTTCCACAGTCACGTCTAGACCGCGCGGCGACTCGGCTGCAACGGCCACATCTTTCGTTACCTGATGCAGGAAACCGGTGGCATCCACCGTCACCGTATAAAGTCCAGGAGGCAACTCACCAAATCGATAAAAGCCTTCCGCACTGGTTGTTACATTTCGAATCGCCCCCGTGGCCTGGTCGGTCGCCGCGACCTGGGCTCCCGCGATTTTAGCTCCGGACTTGTCCTGGACAGTTCCCTGGAGCGTGGCTCCGTATTGAGCGAAGCAAGACGAGCACAAGAAAGGGACCATTGCGAAAAACAAAAGAAATCGAACCCTCACTGAAATGCGGATCATGAATACCTCCTAGGGCTTACGGTCGGCAGGTTTCTAAAGAGCGGAGAAATCTCAGTCGGATGAACTTGGGAGAGAGTGGGCGGTGGAAAGGCCTGCTCAAAATCTGCTGATTCCAGTGGCAGAAAGTGCAGCGCTGACCAGCGGTAGACGAGGTCCCACGTTTTCTTTCGAAATTGCATACAGCTCTTTGGGCGTGTGGCTAGAGTTCGGTAAGCTCTGATGTAGTGCTTTCGCTTTAGGTTGGTTAAAAAGCGGTGCGGTTACGGGTGCTGGTCGGCGGGAACGGCAAGCGACTTTTCCGTCTTTTCTGTCTTCTCTTGCAAGGGATGGTCTTTATCGGCGACGAAACCGATCTTATCCAGCATAGGTTGAATTTCTGGATTGGACATGAATAATTTCCAGATCAAGCCAGTGCGATAGTTCTCCACCATGACGACAATTGGGGCTTGATCCAGACCCATGTAAACGGGAGAGAACCAATTCCGGCTTAAATTGAAAGCGTCATGCGGGCCGTAGACTCCCCACAGCCGGTCGCCGAGATCGCGATAGAAAAACTTGAGCGCTGCCATGGAGGCTTCCGGAGCATAGGGAAAAGATGAAAGCGCGCCCGTTGGCGTAATGGTTCCATTGTCGGTGGTGCGATCCGGAGCGTGGACGGAGTAGCCCAATTGATCATCGCTCGCGGTTAAACCCCAGTCATTCTCGCCGTAACCTTGATAGTGGCCGGGATTGGTCTCGCAGTATGCCTGATCGATGAGCACCAGATTGCGGTTGTTGTCGAAGTAATCGGCGTAGCGGTCATGAATGCCGCGGGGATCGAAACCCATGAACGAATACTGTGTGAAGAACAAAGGACCGCCCGTGCCTGAGCCTACATCAAGTTTAATGCCGTAGTAACTGTGGCCGTTGAGATAACGATCTCCTTGCGTAGACCCTGACCAGCCGCTGCGATAGGCGACCGCGGCCTCCGACTGACCGGCCCATCCCGTGTAATAAAGACTGGCGGGAACGCCGTGCGTGGGCGAGGCGATGGCCAACAGATAAGTGATCATGGTTTCGTTGAATCCGGTGAGACGGTGATCGATGAACCATGACCATTGCGGAGACCAGTGCCACAATAGTGCGTCATTTTTCGGGGTGCGGCGGTACCAATCCCACTCTACGGTTTCCCAGAGATGAGTGATTCTTTGATAGATACTCTGTTCGGCTTCGCTATCGCCTTTGAAGTACTGCCGCGCAGCTAAGAGGCCTTCCAGCAGAAACGAAGTCTCGACCAGGTCGCCGCCATTATCGAACATGCCGAATACCAACATGCTCTGCGCCGTGTTACCGTTCAGAAAATGGGCCCACGCGCCGTGGTAGCGAGGAACTTTTTCCAGGAAATCTAAAATTTGTGCGAGGCGCTCTATGCCCTGGTCGCGCGTGATAAAACCTCGATCAACTCCTACAATGAGCGCCATGATGCCAAATCCTGTAGCGCCGGTCGCAACAATGCGTTCGTCTCCAGGAATATTCTCGAGCGTGGCTCCGGCCACGGGATGAGCGCCTTCCCAGTAATAACGGAAGCAGGCTTCCTGCAACATGGTGAGGAGTTCGTCGTCGGAAAATTCCCGGGTGGACGCGGTTGCCGTTCCGGAAAAAACCGACTGCCGATAAGATCGATCGACCGCTTTTACGCGATAGCTGGCCTTTACTCCGGAGCGTCCCACGAAATCCATGTAGCGGTTAATATCCGCGCTTTGAATGCCGATGGGTTGGAACTTGTGTTTATCGATTGAGCGATATACGGCATAGCTCTGGAGTTCGCTATCTTTCACCGGGTCCCAACTGATGTCGATGTGGCGATCGTAACCTTTGGCCTGAATATTTTTGGGCGGCTTGGGCGCGGCTCTAACCTCGGCGGCGACGGGGGAAGCCGCGCTTTGATCGTCGATCTTAATCTCGTCGATGATTAGCGTGTGGGGCGCATTGTCCGCAGTGCCCTGGCTGAAGTACAAGCTGTGCAGCTCCCGCGCTTGAAAAGGATGGATGGAAGCTGTCTCAAATTCGCTGAGTGGAAGCCTGACTTGAAACCAATGTTTTGCGGGAACGTCGCCGTTGGCGCCGTTCAACTTTACGGGAACGGTGAAACCATGTTCTTCGTCCTCGAGTTGAATGAAGGGCAAATCGGCGGCGGGAATTGCCTCGGGCGAATAGCACCAGATGTAAAGAGTGTCCCCGCGAAATTCGGTGGGACGGTTGCGCATGCTGACCACGCGCAACTCAGTCTCCCAGCTTCCTCCAGCGACGGAGCGCCATTGCAGGCGGAGCGCGTTGGGCGGAGTGAAAAAATTCTTCTTCTCGACGGGAAGCGCGCCCGATAACAATTCAATTGTACTGGGAAACACGGCGCGCCCACTGCTGTAATAGTAGTAATCGGGGGTGATGCTGTTATCGAACACCACGTGGTTGTAGTAGTCGGTGGGAACGACCGCGCCGCAGGAAACGGCCACCAACATGAAAAAAGAGAAAAGGAAGAAGGACCTGCGCACCGCACGCTCCCGCTCTTGGCAGATGGAGAGAGTTTTTTGCACTCAAAATCAAAGTTTAACATAGGAAAATGAAGATGCGATTCGCCGAGAGTACAGTGTACGAGCGCGCCGCGCCGCGGCGCGGGGTGATACATTCGAATGTGCTTTTGCGTATGAACATCGCTGTTATTGCGTTGGGGCTTGATTCGAGGCCTGTCTCCCATTGACGAGCAAAAACTCTGCTTCAATCTATGCAATTTCATCCCGACCGCGGTTGGGGCCGGTTTATCTTGTGGGCGTCTTGCTGGTGTTCGCAGTGGTGTATGTGGGATCGCTGTTTTCTCCGGGGCTACAGGATGATGCGGATTCCACTCACGCCGAGGCCGCGCGGGAGATGCTGGTCACGCATGATTTTGTCACGTTAAAAATCAACGGCAACCGCTATCTGGAAAAAGCTCCGCTGATGTATTGGGTGGTAGCTCTCTCCTATCTGTGTTTCGGCGTGAATGAGTTCGCCGCGCACCTGCCGGTCGTGCTCTCGATGCTGCTGTTGGTGCTACTGGCCATGCGCTGGGGACGCCGCGCCTTCGGCGGGCGCGCCGCAATCTATGCGGGATTGTTTTTTTCAACGGTGGCGGGCGGTTATCTGTTCACGCGCATTTTGATCCCGGAATCCATTCTGAGTTTTTTTATCGCCGCTTCGTTTTATTTTTTCGCTACCGCATTGGAAGACCACGATGCATGGCGATGGTATGGCGGTTATGCCTGCATGGCGCTTGCCGTGCTCACGAAGGGGCTACTCGCCATTGTGATCGTTGGATTGGCGCTGTCGTTATACATTGCGATCAGCGGCGAGTGGCGGCGCTGGCGGGAGTTCCGGCTTTTTACCGGCACGCTGCTCTTCCTGGCGATCGCCGCACCTTGGCATATACTCGCGGGCATCCGCAATCCGCACTTCTTCTGGTTTTACTTTGTGAACGAACACTTCATGCGCTTTTTGGGCAAGCGCATTCCAAAAGATTACAACAAGCAGACGGACTCGCTTTATTGGACGCTGCACCTGGTGTGGCTATTCCCATGGAGTTTGTATTTGCCGGTAGTGCTGCGAGGGCCGATTCACGAGTGGAGAATGCGAAGGCAGTTGGGCGTTAAAACGCATGGGACGATCCTGAATTTCCGTTCGCGGACGGAAATGCTTTGCTTCGCCTGGGCCGGAGTGACTCTCGTATTTTTTTCTTTTTCTACCAACCAGGAGTACTACACATTCCCGGCTTACTTTCCGATTTTGCTTTTGATCGCGGCTAAGCTTGCGAACGAGGAGGAATCAGGATCGCGAAGTTGGCTTGTGTGGACTGCGGGCGCGCTGGCGGCAGTATGCATTGCATGCTCGGTTGTGCTGGCGGCTGGGCTGTGGAATTCACGCACCGTGCCGTTTGTTCAGGACATTGGCACGGTTCTTGCCAAGCCGAACCTACAGGCTGAAACGCTCTCGATGGGGCACATGCTCGATCTGACGGGGGAATCGTTTGCCGCGCTGCGCCTGCCGGCGATTCTCGCGGCGGTCGTGTTGCTGATCGGGCCGGCTGTTGCTTTCTGGCTCAGGAGGCGGGGAAGGCAGTTCGCCGCTACCTTCGCAACTGCCGGCACGATGGCGGTATTTTTGATCGCGGCGCACATCGCTCTGGTACGCTTCGATCCTTTCCTGGGATCGCGCAGCATGGCGCGGGAAATTGCGCCGGAGTTGCGGCCTGAGGATCGCGTCATGATTTACGGTGACGAGTCGTTCGGTTCATCGCTGCTGTTTTACTTGCGACGGCCGATTGAGCTGGTGAATGGCAATACCACTTCCATGTGGTGGGGATCGACGTATCCTGATGCGCCGAAGATTTTTCTGAACGATAAGGGTTTGTTGCAAGCGTGGAATTCTTCCGAGCGGGTTTTTCTTTTTGTGCCGCAGCATGAACGCGCAAAAGTGGAAGCACTGCTGCCGGGACCGCTGCACGCTGTGAGTGAAGTATCAGGTAAGGTGATTTTGGAGAATCATCCTTAGAACCTTCCCTGGCGGATGGAGCCGACTGGAACTTTTTGCTTTGCTGTGGGGAGAGAGTAGCCGGATTGCACCGCATCGCGGCGGAACATCTGGACGGTTTCCTGAGAGAACTCGTGCAGATCTTTGCCCACGAGCGGAAGTTTCTTGAGGATGTCAGTAGTAGCGGTGATCACGTGGCAGCCGATCTCATCCGCCTGGAAAACATTTAAAAGTTCACGCGGGCTGGCCCAGATCAACTGCGCGTTCGCATCGTTCACCATGGCAACAGCTTCGCGCATGAGGGGCACGGGATCGCGTCCGGTGTCGGCAATGCGGCCGGCGAAAACGGAAACGTAAGCGGGGGCCTGTAACGCGTCGCAAACGCTGTGGACTTGATCGAGTGTGAGCAGCGCCGTTACGTTCAACTGAATTCCATCCGATGAAAGATGGCGTAGGAGATCGTAAGTTGGCGCGCCCTTGGTCGTCATGACCGGGACTTTAACGGAAACATTTTTACCCCAGGAGGCGATGTGCTGCGCCTGCTCTTCCATCTCCGCTTCGTCGTCGGCAAATACTTCGAACGAGATGGGACGATCCTGAATGGTTGCCAGCAAATCCAGCGCAAAACCTTGATAGTCAGTGATTCCGATGGCTCGCATCAAGGTGGGATTGGTAGTGAAGCCTTTTATATGCGGCTGGCGGTAGAGCTCCAACATGCTGGCCTTGTCGGCTCCGTCGGCGAAAATCTGCACGCGCAGGTCGGCGACAGACTTCATGCGGGATGCGCTCCTTGGGGCGCGGATCGGATGATCCAGTCGGCCGCTTCGCGGAGAGAACTCACGCGAAAATCGGGCTTATGATCTGGAGGCCTCTCCGAGTAGCCGTAATCGACCAGAATCGTCTTACATCCCGCATTATAACCCGCGTCAATGTCCCGCCACCGGTCGCCGACCATGAAGCTGGCTGCCAGATCGATATTGTATTTTTGGGCCGCTTCGAGAAGCATTCCCGGCGAAGGTTTGCGGCAGTCACAGTTATCCCGCTCGGTATGGCAGCACACGAAAATATCGTCGAGAGGAAGACGCTTGCGCAAAGCCTCGTGCATTGCGTCGAGCGCCTGGCGTGATTGCTTTCCGCGACCAACATCGGGTTGATTGGTCACGACGATCAACTTATAACCGTGAGATTTCAGATCGCGCAGCGCCTCAGGAACCCCGGGAAGAATTTCCAACTCTTGCGGCGTGGGCGGTGGAAACGGTTTGCCATCGCGAACAAAGGCACGATTGATCACGCCGTCGCGATCGAGAAAAACGGCGCGGCGTTTCTCAGGCGCGGCCATGGATTCCCACTTTGTCGCCTGCACCTTGACGGCGGGATGGGACACGAGGAGATGCCAAATGACCGCCTGGAACGCTTCCGTATGCGGAGTGGTGTGCGCGGGGTTTACAGTCGGGACCAGGACACACGCGTCGGCGACTTTGGCGGTATAGCCGCCGTCGCGGCCGACCACGCCGATAATCTTTGCGCCGACTGATTTTGCGTATTTCAGAGCGGCGACCAGATTCGGACTCACGTTTTGTTCAAGATTTCCGCCGCCTACGGAAAAGATCAGCAACAAATCTTCGGGGCGCAGGCGGCTGGTGCGCAACCAGCTATCGAAGATGGAACTCCAGCCTTCATCGTTAGCGCGCGCCGTCAGTTCGGATACGTTGTCCGTGGGCGCGTAAGCCTCGATGCCGGCAATTTTGCGAAAGTCATTGACGGCGTGCGAAGCATTGGCGGCGCTGCCGCCCACTCCAAGAATGAACAAACGTCCGCCGGCATCGCGAGTGCTGGCCAACAAGCCTGCTGCTTTTTCGATGCTCGAGACATCGAGCTTCGCGATGATCTCGGCGACTTCGGCGAGAAAACTTTCGGCAAACTTGTTTTCGTGAGAGCCGCGTTCGTGAGATCCGGATCCGCTCATTTACGCGTTTCTCCCGGACGACTCAAAAAGGTTTTCATTTCCTGCAAGCCTGCCGGCGAGCCTATTTCGTAGAAGCGTTCATGAACTTCCACCGCGGCTAATTCGTCTGCCTGCAACAGGTCGATATACGCGTCGGCCAGATCGGTGGCATGAGTGATGGCGAAGGCGTCGGCCCGGAATACGCCCAGCCCGTAATCGATGTAGTGCATGCGCGCAGTGTGGTTTTTTTTGCTGTACGTCAAAATATGCCCATCTTCGAATTCGACATTGCTGGAATCCCACTGTCCGTCGTTGCGGAATACTGTCATCAAGCCCAACTTGCTGCGCTGCTTGAATTCCGACTCAATCGCCGCATAATCGCAATCCAGATAGGAATCGCCATATATCACAAAAAAACTTTCGCCCAGCTGAGGTAATGCTGTCCTGATGGCTCCGGCAGTGCCCTGCAGCGATGCGCCATCGGAGGAGTAGGTCACTTGTACTCCGAACGATCTGCCGTTCCCGATGGCTTTTTCGATCTGCTCGCCGAGATGGCCGACACACAGTATGACACGCTCGATGCCGTTGCTTCGCAGCAGACGCAACTGATACGCGATGAAAGGTTCGCCGTGAATCGGTATCAGCGATTTCGGGATGGCAGCAGTGAGCGCGCCCAGACGAGTCGCCAAACCACCGGCTAATATGGCCACAGGCAGCATGGTTTCTTAGGAGTGCGCCAGGACGGACGTGCCGCTGAAGTCGAACTGCAAGCGAACTTCACGCAGCCCCGCGCCTCGCATGGCGGAACGAAGACGAGTTTTATCCTCGGTGTAGAGCATCAGGAAACCTCCGCCGCCCGCGCCAATTAATTTACCTCCGAGCGCTCCGTGGACACGGGCTAACTGGTACATTTCGTCAATGAAACTGCTGCTCATTCCGGGAGAGCGCTTTTTCTTGTGCTCCCAGTGAACGTGTATCAGTTCGGCGAATTTGCGCAAATCGCCGGCGAGCAGGGCGTCGCGGCTTTCGTGCCCAAGTTGCTTGGTGAAGTGCAGGTTGTCGAGCATCTCGCCGGCATTGTCGCGGGTGCGAGTGTCCTGATCGCGCAAAACTTCCGCCGCGGAGCGCGATGCTCCGGTGAAGAAGAGCAACAAGCTGTCCTCGAGATTCGCCAAGGTTTCCGGGGCAATCTTCAAGGGCTCGGCAATAACCCGATCGTCCGGCCGAAATTCGAAACAGGTGATGCCGCCGAAGGCCGCGATGTACTGGTCCTGCTTGCCGACCGGTTCTTTCAGCAGATCGATCTCGATGTGACAGGCCTGCTCCGCCAACTCTTGTGGAGGCACAAAATTTCTCTTCATCGTGTGAAGCGCGCGCAGTAGCGCCGTCGTAAAGCTGCCCGAAGAGCCTAAACCCGTGCCTGCCGGAATGTCCGACAAGCTCACAATCTCCAGATACGGCCCCATTACTCCCGTCAGCTTCAGCGCTTCCCGGATGATGGGATGCTGAATCTCCTCCCAGCGCTCGACATCTTCCAGCTTGGAGTATTTCAAAATAATGCGTGGCTTAAAGGCCTCATTGATGGTGATGTAAACGTAACGATTGATTGCCGCGGATAACACGAAGCCACCGTGCTTTCGGTAATAGGAGGGGAGATCGGTGCCGCCTCCACCCAGCGAGATTCGCAACGGACTTCGTGTGATGATCAAGCGAGTTTTTTCCTTCGCAGGCGACTACAGAATATCTAGAATGCCGTTTTTTAGGGCGCGTTGTGGGCGCTTACAAATTTGATCGTCGCCAGAACCGCTTCTTTAATACTCAAGCGCGGGCGCCAGCCTAGAGCGCGGATTCTCGAACAGTCAAGCAAAATGAACGGACTATCTCCGATCCAACCGCGCTCGCCGCCGGAATAAGTCAGCTTCGGATGCAGCCCGAGATGCTGGCAGATCCAGCCGATGGAATCGTTAACTTGGCAGTATTCATCCGTTCCGAGATTGAAGATGTTGACCTTGCCATCGGCTTTGTCTTTATCTTTATGCTTATCCAGAGCGAGAAGAATCGCGTCGATGCAATCCTGTACATATAAATACGATTTGCGCTGATGCCCGTTGCCAAGGACGTGAAGACGTTCCGGATGCGCCGCAAGCTGCTTGTAAAAATCAAATACGTGACCGTGCGAGTAGCGCTCACCGAGGATGGATACAAAACGAAAAATGTAGGCTTGCATTCCGAAGCCTTCGCAATAGGCCTGGATCAAGCCTTCCGCAGCCAGCTTTGATGCACCATAGAGCGAGGTTTGA
The DNA here is from genome assembly GCA_963818235.1 of uncultured Acidobacteriaceae bacterium. Lineage (GTDB taxonomy): Bacteria > Acidobacteriota > Terriglobia > Terriglobales > Acidobacteriaceae > Sulfotelmatobacter. The sequence continues at coordinate 516,165 of CAWFRI010000001.1, read as the reverse complement.
ACTGGAAACGGACAGATCTCGGGCGTCGGAAAAATGTCAGGTTCTCCGTAAACGGAGCCCGTCGACGAAAATACGATTCGTTTGCACCCTTGTTCGCGCATGGCCTCAAGCACGTTCCAGGTTGCAATCGTATTCTGTTCCAGATCTTTTCGCGGATGTTCGGTGCCGAAGCGTACGTCGGCATTAGCGGCGAAGTGAATTACGAGTTCCACTTTACTCATCGCTTGCGCGAGTTTGTTCCTGTCGAGCAAGTCGGCCTCATGCAGAGTGAACTGTGCGTGCGTGAGTGCGCTTTCAAGGAACTGGCGCTCGCCAGTGGAAAAATTGTCGAACCCGATTACGCTGTGTCCGGCAGACAGAAGACGATCGACCATGTTGCTGCCGATAAAACCCGCGGCGCCCGTGACCAAAACGCGCAATGCAACCTCCACGAGGAATTTAATTCGACACAGATTCGTGCGATAAAGATTCGTACTGTAACGAGAATGCTACCTGCTATTCGAAGACGTCTGCCGCAGAGCGATTCTTGTGCCTTTCAATTCAAAGCGGCTGTCGCGCCAAACATAACGCAGGTTCAAGTAACTGGCGAACCAGACCGCGAAACCGAGCAAGTCTCGCAGTGGGTACAGCCAAGGAGCGCGCCGTATTTCCGGATCGCGAACCACCTTCCAACCTACAAGCCAGGCTTCCGCCAGGCGATTCAATACAGCCACAGCGAGCAGGAAGGTTCCAATGCCGATGTGGCCCAGCAATGCCGCAGCGAGGAATCCAAGCAAGCCATACGGCATGGCAAAGATCAGCCCACTTCCAAAATGGCCCTTTGGCCGCGAGTAGCGCGTGGTTTGGGCCCAGCGTAACTGATTCTGCCACATGCGGCGGAACGATTTCTGATTGACCACGTGGTCGATGATGTGGCCGGAGAGGACCACGCGATAGCCGGCCTTCGCGATCAAGTTGCCGATGGCGAAGTCGTAAGCAATGTAATCCTTCAGGGCGGCGTAACCACCAATGCTGGCCAGCGAATCCTTGCGCACCACTGTGGTGGGGCCTAAGCCAAACTTCATCCCTTCGAGCACATTCGCGACGAGCACTCCGGCGGTCATTTCCACCGACATACCGATGGCCGTGAGGCCGGAGAAAAAACCTGCGGCATTTTTTCCGCGGTATACGCAGGTCACCATGCCGACTTGCGGATCGAGCAATGGCGGGACAATCTCACGCAGATAATGCGGGGCGACTTTGACGTCACTATCGGTCGTGACCAGAACGTTATGGGCCGCAGCCTCGGACATGCAATGAAATGCATACACCACCGGATTAGGCCACGGTGTGCCGGTTACCAATACTCGCGTCGGAATATGCGGATAGCGGGCACAAACTTCACGAACCACTTCGAGAGCGGCATCGTCCGCTTCGTCTGCGGCAAATAAAATTTCGTAGGCGGGATAGTCCTGCCGAAAGAAGCTCTCGATGTTTTCCTTGAGGCGCGCTTCCAGACCGTGGACCGGTTTGAGTACGGAAACTGCGGGCAGATTCGCGTCGTCGGGTGTGGAGCGGAGTTGTCGGCGAGCGTCCTTATGAAATCGAACGACTCCCGAAACCGCGAGGGCAAGAAATACGGCCGAAGACAACGTGCCGACTACAGCTATGCCTAACACGATGTATGAAATCGCCGAGATCAAATCGTCATGATCCTTGTCTGAATTCATTGGCGCGCCCCGTCCAACCGTGGGCGGAATCACTCCCGTTTGGCGCACTCAATTGCAATGATCACTATACATTTCATGCAGCATGGAAGTAAGGCCGAGGCGCCCAGTTTTCGTGCAAATGAGGGGCTGCACTTAGGTCTCCCGCCGCGCGTCCGAGCGGGTTTCGGCAGGCTAAATGCTGGGTTAACTCCAATTCCATGTCTGAATGGGCAACTAGAGCCCAGCCAAGGCTGGTTGAGTTGCTTTACGGATTTTCGACGAGGAGCAGACCCATGCATATTCACCCCAATCAGATCAATCCAAACACCGAACTGGATGCCCTTTACGCGGCGGGCAAGGCCGCAGCAAAACGCGAGGCCGAACGTACGCGCAGAAAGCTCCAGGAGTTCGCCGCGAAAATTGCCGGGGAGAACGTATCCGGAGAAGATTGCATTGTGCAACTGGGGCCGGATGAAGATCGGAAACAGCAGAACCGGCCGGATCGCAGAAAATCGGGGAATACAAAGCGCGAGAGCAAATCTATTTCGGATTATGCCTAAGTATTCATCGATGCAAAATGCAACGTCGCGGGGGAATTACTTAGCCCTGGCTTCACTTGGAAAGTCCGGCAAGAGCTTCGCGGAACAGCGCGTCGAACGATCCGCCCTTGCCGCCGTTCTTCAGCGCCCCAGCCAGAGCCTTTTCCGCGGCGGCGCGCTGATATCCCAGATTCACCAACGCGGAGAGAACATCTTCTTCAATGGCACTAATCGAAGGCATGGCAGCTTGAGTCGCTCCCGTGTCGGCGGGTAATTTGTCACGCAGTTCGAGCACCATGCGCTCGGCAGTCTTCTTGCCGATGCCTGGAATCCGGGTCAGTCGTGCCAGATCATTGCCGCGGATCGCGCCTGCCAATTCCGCCGCGGCCATCCCGCTCAGAATCGTGATCGCAAGCTTTGGTCCGATGCCGCTGACGGTGATCAGCTTCTCGAACAGCTGCTTCTCGGTGACGCGAAGAAATCCGTAGAGCGCAATCAAATCTTCCCGCACGTGGGTGTGGATATGAAGCGCCACTTCCGTGCCGTTCCCAGGCAACTCGGAAAAGGTAGGCACGCTGATGTTTACTTCGTAGCCGACGCCGGCCGTTTCCACGACAACTTGGTTGGGATGCTTGGTCAGCAAAGTTCCGCGCAGATGGGCAATCATGTTAGTTGAGAGTACCGCGTACTGAGTACCGAGTCCGCACGCTTGGAACGGGGACTCGGTACTAAAACATAAGGCGGCAAAAACGGCAGGGCCGACCCCCTGCCGTTCTTTTGATTGGCGAACTGCCTTTGGCGAACTTCCCGTCTTATTTTTTGTTTACAGCTTTTTTCAGCTCGGCCCCAGGGGAAAACTTCGCGACTTTGCGGGCGGCGATCTTGATAGTAGCGCCGGTTTGTGGATTGCGCCCGTTCCGCGCCTTTCTCTGCGATATCGAGAAAGTGCCGAACCCAATCAAAGCCACTCGATCCCCTTTACGTAGCGCGCCGGTGATGCTGCTCACGGCGGTGTCAATGGCAGTTGTAGCCTGCGCTTTGCTGATTTCGCAAGCGCCCGCGATCTTATCGACCAGATCGGCCTTATTCATAGTTGTTTCTCCTCGCAGGTTTCTTTCGTATGCATACCCGGCACAATACCGGGAGGACAACTGCTTGTGCCTGAGTTGGGAAACCTGATGGGTGACATTCTCCTCTCTCTGCGGAGAATGTCAACTGTGAAAATCCGCGCCGGAAGCCTGTTTCGCACCCCCCAGTCCCGGAATGGGGCGGAGGGGGCGGGTTTTGGAGCGTAACCAGACGGGTTTTCCTTCGTTTGTCCACAGCCGCGGCCTCGGCTTCACAGCTTGTACACAGGACCTTGAGCTTTCCCACTTGCAGGAAGCCGGGCCGAGGGTGCAAAGTCAAACCAGAGAATTTTCGAAGAAGGACTTAGGCAGTGAACTTGACCAAGACAGCGGCGGGTGTTTGCCCCCTATGCGAGGGCACGGGTTGGAAGCCCGTGGCCGCACGACCGAGCGCGCCCAGAGACGGAAGAGTAACCCGCTGCGATTGCCAGTTGCGGGCGCGGAATCAGACGCTGCTGGTTGCGGCCAGAATTCCAAAAAGATACGAGCACTGTGAGTTGGCCAGCTATACCACGGACTTTCCTGGAGCGCACCCCTCGCTGGCGTTCGCTCATCTTTCCGCGACTAAGTTTGCTCAGGAATATGATCCTCGTGATGGCATGGGCTTGCTGATCATCGGTCAGATTGGCACCGGCAAAACTCACCTTGCGGTCGGGATTACGAAGGACCTGATTCTCAGCAAAGGCATCTCCTGCCTGTTTTACGACTATCGCGAGTTGCTGAAGGAAATCCAGAATTCGTATAATGCGACGGTGAAGACCACCGAACTGGACGTTCTTCGCCCTGTCTTTGAAACAGATGTTTTGGTGCTGGACGAACTGGGCGCGGTGAAGCCTACGGAATGGGTATGGGATACGGTAAGTTTAATTTTGAACACACGCTACAACGACAACCGCACAACCATTATTACAACCAACTTTGAGGATCAGGCTGCGGCTGGAGCGAACGGGACCGCATCAAGGGCCACCCGTGCGGAAAGTCTTGGCGACCGCATTGGGGAGCGGATGCGTTCGCGTCTGCATGAAATGTGCCGCATTATCAAGATGGACGGGGAGGACTTCCGGCAGAAGTTCCGCAGCGCCAGCTTCCGCTAAGTATGCCGTCGATCTTCTGCGAAATGATTATTCGATAAGGTAGGGAGCAGCAATGCGTTGGTACCACTATGTTGCGTACTTCTTCAGCGGCATATTTCTCGCGAATGCCCTGCCTCATCTCGGCAATGGAATTTCAGGGCACGCTTTTCAGAGCCCCTTCGCGTCGCCACCCGGAGTGGGCTTGTCCTCCTCGGTAGTCAATGTCCTGTGGGGTCTCTTTAACCTTGCCGTCGCCTACCTGCTCGTCTGCCGTGTCGGGCGTTTCGATCTGCGCAAAACCGCGCACATGCTCGTATTCGGAGCCGGCGTCTTGATCATGTCGCTAAATAATGCCCACTACTTCGCAAGGTTCCACGGCGGGATGTGAGCCTGCCTGTACTAGCTTTCTCGTTGCTGGTGCCAGCCCCTGAGCGCATTCGAAGCGACTCTGTGGTAAAGATTTGCTTACAATGACTTCGTGTTGACTGAACGGCTGGAATTCACTCCGGAACGAGATACGGAAATCTTTTCTAACGTGCCCGCCGCGCCAGCCGTCTTTCTGTTACGCGGCGCGGATGCTGGAGCCGAACCTTACGTCAGCAAGACGGCTAATCTCAGACGGCGTCTGCAACGATTGCTGGGAACCTTGGATGAGCGCACGAAGAAGTTGAATTTGCGCGACCGCATCCGCACCATCGAGTACGCGCCGACTGGCTCGGATTTTGAATCTGGATTCGTGTTGTACAAAGTTCTGCGATCCGTCTTCCCAAAAACTTACGTTAACCGATTGCGCTTCCGGTTTGCTCCGCTGGTGAAACTTCATCTTGAAAATCAATATCCACGAGCGTCCATCACCACGCGTTTAGGACGGCTAAACGGGCGCAATGTGTACTACGGACCTTTCCAATCCCGCACGGCCGCCGAGAAGTTCACGAACGATTCGCTGGATTTTTTCAAGATGCGGCGCTGCATCGACGATCTGCATCCCAATCCGGCGTTTCCGGGATGCATTTATTCCGAGATGAAGATGTGCCTTGCTCCTTGTTTCAAGGGTTGCAGCGATGACGAATATTCCGCAGAGGTAAACAGAGTGCAGGCTTACTTTGATTCGGCGGGAGAATCGCTCACGCGAGAATTATCGGCACAGCGGGACGCGGCCTCGGCCAACATGGCATTTGAAGAAGCCGCCGCTATTCACGTAAAGCTGGAGAAATTAAAGCCGATAAGCCAGCTTCCTGAAATCGTTCGCCGGCTGGATCGACTTTATGCGTTGATGATTCAACCATGCCATCTCGCGGAGTCGGTTGCGTTTTTCCGGATTTACAATGGAGCGATTTACGGGCCCGAGGTATTTTGCATCCAACCGGCCGAGCACGCCAAATCTCAATCGATGGAATTGCGGGTGCAAATGGCGCTCGACAGGTTCGCGTATCCGAAAGCTGTTGCGGCCATCGAAACCATGGAGCATCTTGCTTTGCTGAAGCGCTGGTATTATCGCAGCCGCCGGGCAGGAGAAATATTCTTTGCGGATGATAAAGGGACGTTTCCGATGCGGCGCATTGTTCGCGGCATTGGCCGGGTATTGCGTGGCGAGGGACCTGAGGTGAATAGCGTCGCCTTGAGCCAGGATGCGGCGCTTCGAGACGGGATAAAGACCCTGGACAACAGCTAAGAGAGGATCAAATGGCAATCAAGAAAAAATCACCAGACAAGCTGCTGCGCGAACATTTAGTGGAACTTCTCGACGGGCGTGGAGCGCACGCCAGCTTCGACGATTGCGTGAAGGACATGCCTGAGAAACTGCGGGGCGTGAAGCCCGATGGTCTGCCGCACTCGGCGTGGATGTTGCTCGAGCATCTGCGGCTTGCGCAGTGGGACATACTCGAGTTCAGCCGCAATCCGAAATACAAGGCTCCGAAGTGGCCTGACGATTATTGGCCAAAGACGGAAGCTCCGCCGAGCGCGGCGGCGTGGAATAAAAGCGTTGGGCAATTCCGTAAAGATCTGAAAGCCATGCAGGAGCTGGTGGCGGATCCCAAGACCGATCTGTTTGCAAAAATCCCGTGGGGCGACGGTCAGACTGTTCTACGCGAGGTTTTGCTTGTGGCCGACCACAACGCTCACCATCTGGGCCAACTTATTGATGTGCGCAGGCTGTTGGGAGCGTGGAAGGGCTAACACAAACTTGATCTATCCTGTTCGACTGAAAAAAGAGCCGGCCCTCTTGGGAGCCGGCTCGATTGTTTAAGGCAACTGATTTGACTTCAAGGCGCCACAGTTATCGTGACGGGGATCTGGTTGGTTAGCGAACCCGAAGTCCCAATCAGGTCGATGGTCGTAGTTCCGGTTGGCGCACGCCTGGTGGCGGTCCAGATAACTGTTACGTTTACGCTGCCATTCGCCGGAGGCGTTACAGGGTTGGCCGAAGCTGTCGCCGATACGCCGCTGGGGAATTCGTTCACACTCAACGTTACAGCCGAATGGAATCCATTCACGCTGGTAACGGTGAGAGTGGTCGATTTGCTGCCATTCTCATCAACCGTGAACGAGGAAGGTGACAAGGACAAGGTGAAGTTCGGCGTTCCCGAAGAAGCGTTCACCGTGAGAGTAATCGTGGCGCTGTGACTGGTTGAGCCGGAGGTTCCGGTGATCGTCACCGTAGCCGTGCCGACGGTTGCGCTGCCGGAGGCGGTCAGCGTGAGGGTTGAGCTCGCACTGCCGTTCGCGGGCGGAGTAACCGGGTTGGTGGAGAACGTTGCCGTCACGCCCGAAGGTAGGCCGGATGCGCTCAAGGTGGTCGCGGAGTTGAAGCCGCCCGTGCTGGTCACGGTGATCGTGCTGGTTCCGCTACTGCCCTGAGTTACGGTCACGGACGTGGGCGAGGCGCTGACGCTGAAGTTCGGCGTTGCCGACGAATTCACCGTGAGGGCAAGAGTTGTGGTTGCGGTGAGGCTGCCGGAGGTACCGGTGATCGTCACCGTGGAGGTTCCGGTAGTCGCCGTCGCGCTGGCTGTCAGGGTGAGTACGCTAGTCCCGGTTGTGGGGTTGGTGCCGAAGGTCGCGGTTACGCCGCTCGGCAGGCCGGATGCGGCAAGAGTTACGCTGCCGGAGAATCCGTTAACATCGTGCACTGTGATGGTACTGGTGCCGCTGCCGCCCTGGGTAATCGTCAGACTGCTCGGCGAATCCGACAAAGTAAAGCTCGGAGTCGAAGAACCGGCCAACAGGTTGATAATACCGGTCGTATTCGGGCTGCCCCAGCCGGTGCAGAGATCGAAGCCGGTTGCCGCCGAATACTTGCCGCAGCTTCCGCTGGTGATGTCGTGGAAGTCCGTGCCATAGCCGGATCCTTCAGCGGCCGGGTAAATGATCGGATTGATGAATCCGATCGACTCGCCGTTGGATGCAGCCTGTTGATTAGCCAGAGCAAGGTAGCCGGCCCACATGGGCGCCGCAAAGCTGGTCCCGCCGTACTCGTTCGCCGTACAAGTAGTTTGATCGGCGCAAACGTAGAAGGTGAAGTTTGCGTTGGCGGATACGTCCGGGCCGTTTCGGAGGGTCTTCGAACAACCGGAGCACCCATCTACGGGCGTTTGCCACGAGGGGATCGCGATACTGTCTGGGGAAATGCCGCCGCCACTGTCTGCCCAGGCGGTTTCCGACTTCCATGGGCCGGCCGCGCTGGAGGTTGTTAAGTCTGTGCCGCCGACCGAGACGATATTCGCGTCGTCCGCCGGCCACGCCTCGTTCGATGAAGACCAGGCCGAACTGTCGCCGGAGGCGGCAAAGAAGTTCTGGCCCTGCGATGCCATCTGCTCAAAGTATGGATCCAACGTACTTGCGTCCGCCGGTGTCCATCCCCACGAGCAACTGATCTGCTTGGACAAGGGAGCATCCGCGGTCGAAACCATCGCGCTGATGCAGGCAGTGTCACTAATATTCGAGGCGTTGCCGCAAACGTACATATAGAGCATTGTGGAGCCCGGAGCCATGCCCATCGCCTGCGTCATGTCCAGGGTCTGCTCGGTGTCATCGCATCCGCTGCTCTCGGTGCAACTTGTGCTGTACCCGCCGGTTGAGATGAGAGTGGGAGTGTAAGGTTTGGTTTGCCCCACGTTGCTGTAATACGTGTTCAAATCGGCCAAATCGGTACCCAGAAATTCGAACAGGGCGAGGTTCTGGCCGGAGCCGGTGAGCGCCGTTCCTTCGTAATAGGCCGCGCGCATGTCGCTGCCAAGAAAGGAAGCCGACGGGCCGGAGCCGGTGGTGGCATTCGACACGACTTTGCCCGGATCGAGTCCATGAGCCTTCGCGTAGTCGCTCTTCTTCACATACAGCGGATGCGGCCGGGAATCGTTATCCAAACCCGTGATGTGCCAAAGCTGGAAGGGAAGGTCGACCGTGGGCTCTCGATCAATCGCAAAGAAGGTGCGATCCTCGGTGAGATCCTTATAGTTCCCCAGGGTCACATGGAAAGCCTTCTCGATGTTTGCAACCGTGCCGGTTAGCCGCAGGTCGCGTTCTTCGAGGGTTCCGTTGATGATTTCAAAGCCACTGGCTTTCGCGAAGGTAACCAAAGCGTCCCAATCTTGCTGGCTGGGACCAAACCGCACGGTAAACTCTTGCGGCGTAAGGAATTGGTGGTAGGAGGGGCTCGTGGGATCCTGAATTTCCTGAATGTAGTTTTGTAACCCAGTGCGATCACGCAGTGGCAGAACAATGTCAAAGCGCAGGGTCTGGTTTGCCGGGAGTTGGCCGACGAACTGCGCCTGCCCGTTAGCAACTTCGTCGCGCACATGACGCGTCAACAGTTGCTGGGACTGGGCCTGTCCTGGGATTGTGAACATCAAGAACATTGTTGCGTAGACGAGCGCAAGCAATGCCGAAAGGGGGAAGGCATTCTTCTTCATTTTATTGTCCTCGTGATTGTCTCTTAAGAACAATCGGCGGTGAAGCCGATCCACAGATGCGCGGCATCTTATCCCACAATTGGTATGGATATCCAGAATTTCTTAAATTGTTACGAAAAACGGAACGCCGGGATGGGAAAGGTGTTTAGGCGGTAAGCGCAGCAACGATATTGCAGATTGTTTGACGATGTTTTCGGAACACGACTTTTACTCCCTCGCGCCAGCGCTCGTCAATCCCAACAAATTCCCATTCGATCTCCGGCGATAGGTAACGCAATAAGGTGTCGGTGGCGGGGTGGACGTGCAGTGCCGGAGCGACCAGAAAGAGGAGCGGCTTTTCAGAAGCAAGTACCGTGCCGCCAAAGTATCCAAACCGCGGAAATTCACCGCGTGCATTATGCCATTCCACGCGCGCCCAATAGTCGAGGCCTTGTAGGGGCAGATGAATGTCTTCATCCGCCTTGAGTTCCACCACTGTCAGCCTTCCTTCATGGGTAGCGGTCAGGACATCGATCAAGGCGCGATCGGCTCCGGAGAATGCCGGGATTTGAGAATATTGCCATAAGGTATCGAGGCGGCCGTCCACCACACTCATGTCGCCCGCGACCAGCGATTCCAGCCATCTTTCGGGACGCAGTCGCCACAGCGGATGTTGCCGGGGACCGTACGGATGGCGAATGTCGCGCAAACAGTGTGCCAGTTCGGCGAATTGGGCCTCATTACCAGCTTCCAGAATGCGCTCTTCGGCTCCCACTCCAAACACGATTTCTTCAGCGCTGCGAAATGATCCCGGAATAACTCCCAGCCGCGCCCGGGCAAACTCCAGTCCGCGCCATCGAAATGCAATCTCCGCCGGCGACAATACGGCCACTTCGCAATTAGGCTGAATCTCGTTCACACGCGCTATCGATTCCTTGAACCGTCCCCGTGCTGCGTCAGCATCCGCCACATGCACCAACCGCGTAGACACGTTGCCGCGATCGGCGCAGTCGATTTCCACCAATGCGTCGTGGCGCTCGTCCAGTTCAAACAAAGACCACTTCGCGGCATCGCGATTCAGATTTGCCATTCGCTCCCGGACCAGCGCGGAAGTTCCAGCCGGGACAAATAGCTTAAGGCCTTCTACTAGAATGTCCGCCGGCTGCGACTGGCGGCAAACGTCGAGCCACAGAATGCCGAAGGTCAGCGAGGCATCGATGGACGATCGGTTCTCCTGCGCATTCACTCCGAGCAAGGCAAAGGCCGAGCGTCCGCGGCGCATCAGACCACGCGCGTACACCGGTCCAAAGGATTTTTCCAAATCGACGCCGCTGGTCAACTTCAATACTTTAAAATCGGGGAAGTTCCGGTCGAGAGTCCTTCGAAACACCTGCTCGTAGGCGCTCCGAGCCAGCCGGCGCGCGGTGGGCGAGCGCCGGTCGCGCTCGCGGCAGATCTCCAACCTGGAAGGCCGGGCTTGTCCCAGCCGCTGCACGGCTAGCCGTAGAGTGCCATTCTTGACTTCTGCCTCCAGAACGCGGCGCACGGAGTTCCGCTCGGCCGACCAGAGATGAAGCAGGCAGCGGTTGTATTCGCCGGAGATGGAATACTTGGATTGCGCCAGATCGAAGGCGACCGCGCCATTTTCCAAAACTACGGCACCTGCGGATTCGCTGAGAAAATCCTGCACGGTGCGAGTCAAGGCCTGCGGCGTGATCGACGACATTCAGCTTCTCCGCTTCGATGGTTGAATCATGGATTGTCCGCCCGACGCCGGCTTTGCGTCTGTGATATGTGACCATCGTCACGTTCCATCTGTGGACGTTGCCACGTCTTCTCAGAACAGCGTATGGGATAATGGACCATCCGCTCAACTGAGTCCACGCCTGCCGGGCGGCATCTAAATATTGTGAGCAAAAGCTTGGATAAATCAACATTCTTCGACAGACAGCGCTTTTTCTTCGATCACTACGGCGTCACGGAAAACGATCTTGAACATTATTTGGCCGCCGCGCTTTCGGCCGGCGGGGATTACGCCGACCTCTATTTTGAATACCTGTCATCGACCTCATTGATGGTGGATGAGTCGATGGTGAAGTCGGCCTCCCAGGGAATTTCCGCCGGTTGCGGAGTGCGCGTAGTTTCGGGCGAGCGCACCGGCTACGCATACACGGATGACCTGTCGTCCAGTCGCATTTTGCACGCGGCCCGAACGGCCGCATTGATTGCCAGTGCTCCCGCCAAAACGCCTGTGGCCGGCTTTCAACAGAGCGCCGCTCGCAGTTTGTATCCCGTGACTCTGCCTTCGGTCGATGCGGAGATCACCGCCAAGGTTGAGTTGGTCATGCGGGCCGATAAAGCTGCGCGGGCGTATGATCCGCGCATTCAGGAAGTTCGCGCCAGTTATTTGGACGAGTTGCGGAATATTCTGGTAGTTGGTTCCGACGGAACCTTCGCCGAGGATTCCCAGCCGCTTGCGCGAATGAATGTGTCCTGTATCGCTAAAACCGAAAACAGTTCGGCTCGTGGCGGTTCTGGCGGCGGCGGGCGCGTGGCTCTCGACTTCTTTTTTGGAGACAAGAATCCCGAGTATTTTGCAAAAGAAGCGGCGCGGCAAGCGATCTTGCAACTTGACGCACGTGAAGCCCCAGCGGGAGATATGGAGGTCGTACTTGGTCCTGGATGGCCCGGCGTTCTGCTGCATGAAGCAGTCGGTCACGGCCTCGAAGCTGATTTCAATCGTAAGAAGACCTCAGCATTCGCCGGACTGATCGGCAAACGCGTTGCCAGCGAAGGCTGCACTGTAATCGACAACGGCACGATGCCGTGGCGTCGCGGTTCCTTGAACGTAGATGACGAAGGCGAGCCTACCCAGGAGACCGTGCTGATTGAAAAAGGAATTTTGAAGGGATACCTGAGCGACAAGCTATCCGCGCGCCTGATGGGCATCGCCGACACCGGCAACGGACGCCGCGAAAGCTACGAGCACATCCCCATGCCGCGCATGACGAACACCTACATGCTCGCCGGCCAGGACAATCCGGAAGACATTATTCGCTCGGTGAAGCGCGGCATCTACGCCGTCAACTTCGGCGGAGGCCAGGTCGACATCACCAACGGCAAGTTCGTGTTCGGAGCGAGCGAAGCGTACATGATCGAAGACGGCCAGATCACCGCGCCCATCAAAGGGGCAACCTTGATCGGCAACGGCCCGGATGTGTTGACCCGCGTCTCGATGGTAGGCAATGATTTGAAGCTCGACGAAGGCGTGGGCACTTGTGGCAAGGACGGGCAGGCCGTGCCGGTAGGCGTAGGCATTCCAACCATCAAGATCGATCGCCTGACAGTCGGTGGCACCGCCAAGAAAGATCCCGGCGGCTTCATGCAGTAAGACTTTCGCCAGGGATCCACACGGATCGGCATGGATACTTCAAGATGCTGTCATCCTGAGCGGAGTGTGAGCTTCGCGCCTAAGCGCGAAGGTCACACGCAGTCGAAGGATCCCTAGCGATGGCGCGGCACCAGCGGCCCGTGCCATTGCAAGCCCCGTAGCCCTTGCCTTGCGTTCACCATGGATTCAGTCCTTGCGCTATATTTAGTGCGTCCAGGCCCTGACGGGAAAGGAAACTTCCATGAATCGGGTTTTCGCTTCCTCGCTACTCTTGCTTACTTCCATTGCGTTCGCCCAGGCTCCGCAAATCAGGAGCGCGTCTACCGTCTACATAGAACCAATGGACGGGTACGAGACGTATCTCGCCGCGGCCATCGCAAAAAAGAAAGTCCCTTTGATTGTGCTCGCTGACAAGAGCAAGGCGGAATACATCATCACAAGCTCCGTAAGCCATCAGACACCTAGCCAACCGGCCGTGGTGGGTCAAAAACACGAATATCAACAACAATGACATCAAAGACTCCGATGTCAACAACGGGGGAAGCGGAGCATTCGCAGACGGGGCACGGAGGGCCGAGGCGCGGCGAACCGCTCGCGGGGCGACCAGTGCGAGCATTTCGGTAATCGACGCTCACTCATCGCAAATCGTCTTTGCCTACTCTGTGGGCAAGAGCGCCAATACAAACCAGATCCAGAGCACTGCTGAGGCTTGCGCCAAGCATCTGAAAGAGTTCATCGAAAAGCCGAGGAAGTGATCCACAATGATGCCGTTCAGAAGCAGGTCAATGTACAATTTAGGTATGGGGTCTGCATCGCAGCTCGTCAAGCGTTGGTGGGCATTAATGAGTTGCGCATTGTTTACCGTTCTAGGAACCTATGCGGCCTACGCGGGGAAAGACGGCGTCTGGGTAGTTAAGGCAACATTTGCGCTAGCTGGGGTCTGCTTCGTCATCGCGATTTTGCAGGAGTGGTGGCGAGAGAGAGGAAAGCGATTAGAGCTTGAGGCTGTTCAATTTGCAGCGAAATTGCAGATTCAGGGAAGGTACACGTCCCCGTCCCTAGACAGGCTTAAGCGCGGAATCGATCACATACTTCTCCTTGCCGACATAGAGCTTGTCGAGCCAGAATCGGCGGAAGTGTCTTACTCTCTTGATCTTGTCAAGCAGGGAATCACCTATACCGCGGAGTGGGCGCAGGACGTGGAAGAGTGGCAGGTTTTCGATAAAGGAGAAAATCGGGGGAAAGCCTTTCCTCTTCCGGTGCACATTGTTCGCGGTAAGAAGGTAGACGGATGGTTGCATTTCCGAGTGGACGGCATCGGAGAGGCAGAATTGCGGGAGTGCAGGGTTCGTCTTTGGGCAAACACTCAGCGCGGTCCTGCCTATTGTGAGTATCCGGGTAATGCGTGGCCCATGCCGCGAAGGGATTTAACGATGAAGCGGAAGCGTACTCTCGACCCGACCGCTAAAGCCTTCCACCAGCTGCTCGATAAGGCCGCGACAGAGCCCCGATCCTGGGGCGCCGTTATCGTTAGGTCCGATTGAATAATGGGATCCGAAAACCCTGGCAGTCAGCATTCGTTGGAGCTATAGCAGCCGCGCCGCCACTCCCTGCTCTTGCAACGCGTCCACCGCCTTCCTATCGAACGAAACAAACGCCTCCGCGCCGAGCCACATTCCTAAGCGACGGCAACCTTCATTTCTCGCCCATGTTAACCAGGCCTGCCCAACCATCGGCCGCCGCCTTGTTGATCTCCTCGATCGTGGCCACCTTCTTCGTCTTGCCGGCAAGCATGCCAAAGAAGTCGCGGATGTCGCCGGTCCGCGTAGTGTCCGTCTTGGAAGCGGACTTGCGTGACGCCGCTCGAAGAAGCTGTGTTCCCTTTTTTCCCTTGCCGCCGCTCATGTGAAAGACCGCCGTTTATTAGATAATAGAAGTTTAAGCGCAAGCTGGACCGTCAAGCGGCAGAGAAAAATTAAATCTTTCTTTTCTGTGCCTCTGTGGTGAAAGGTGTTATGTCCTCAACTCAAGTAGAAGCTCCGAGTCCGCAAGCAAGCAGCGACCTCCGCTCCCTAGCCCAGGACATCGTCCGCCGCGCCATGAACGGTGGCGCAACCGCCGCCGAATGCGTTGTCCGCGAGGGCGACGAATTCTCCACGCTGGTCCGCCTGGGCCAGGTCGAGACACTTAAAGAATCCGGATCGCGATCCATTGGCGTGCGCGTATTCAACGGCCAGCGCGCCGCCAGCACTTACTCGAGCGACTTCTCCCGCGACAGCCTTGACCGCATGGTGAAATCGGCGCTGGAGCTTTCGAAGATTACTTCGGAAGATCCGTTCGGCGGTATCCCTGAAGCGTCGCAACTCGGCGCGCTAACCGGCGATCTCGATCTCTATCACGAAGACGTTTATTCGTTGCCTGGCCCGGAGCGCATCGATTACGCACGCCGTACCGAGAAGGCCGCGCTCGATTTCGATCCGCGCATCAAGAACTCCGAAGGCGGATCATTCGACGCGGCAACCGGCCACAAGGTTCTCGCCAACTCGCATGGCTTCGTCGGCGAATATCGCAGGTCATATTGTTCGGTGGCCGCCGTCCCCATTGCGCAAACCGAAGATGGAGGCATGCAGCGCGACTATTGGTTCTCCGTGGCGCGGACGCTGGGAAAGCTGGAATCGCCTGAACAGGTTGGCAGAGTCGCTGCCGAACGTACCTTGCGCCGCCTGGGGGCGCGAAAGGCGAAGACGGCCGAAGTGCCGATTATTTTCGATCCCATGGTGGCAACGTCAATCCTTGAACATATCTTCGAGGGGGTCAATGGCGACTCGGTCTACCGTGGAGCGTCGTTTCTCGCTGGCAAGCTGGGACAGAAAGTTGCAGGAGACAACGTCACGATTATCGACGATGGCACCATTGCCGGGGGCTTCGGCACCAGCCCGTTCGATGGCGAAGGCGTGCCCACTCGGCGCACGGAAGTCATCAAGAATGGTGTATTGAATTCTTACCTGATGAATACCTACACCGCGAAAAAGCTGGGGCTCGCAACCACGGGCAACGCTTCGCGCGGACTTGCCGGCACTCCGAGCATCGGCCCGGGCAACTATTTTCTACAGGCGGGAGTGCGGACTCCGAAGCAATTGATTTCCGAGATCAAGGAAGGCCTCTACGTCACGGAGTTCCTGGGCCATGGCGCGAACCTGGTGACTGGCGATTATTCCCGCGGCGCTTCCGGTTTGTGGATCTCTGGCGGAGAGTTTGCGTACCCGGTCGAAGAAATCACTGTCGCCGGAAATCTGAAGGAAATGTTCTTCAACATTTCCGAGATCGCGAACGATCTGGAGTTCCGCGGCTCGGTGGCCGCGCCGACGTTGCGGATTGACGGACTCACGGTCGGCGGCGAATAATTCGCTACATGAAATTCGCCAAGATCGTGTTTTGGATCGCCGGCATTTGGGGCATTCTGATCCTCGCGCCGCTGTATTTCATGTTCGATCTGATCGGGCAGAAAGACCCGCCGCCGATCACACATCCCCCGTTCTACTACGGTTTCATCGGCGTAGGTCTGGCTTTTCAGATCGTTTTCTTCGTGATTGCGAAAAATCCCGTGCGCCTTCGGCCCATGATGATTCCTTCCGTGCTGGAGAAGTTTGGATATGGCGCTACTCTGGCTGTGCTCTATGCGCAGAACCGGCTGCATCCGCAAGACCTGGCACTGGGCGGAGTTGATGTGCTCTTCGGTGTTTTATTTCTTGCCGCGTTCTTCAAAACCAGCAACTAACGCCAAGAGTACAATCGATTTGCATGGGCGGCCTGATCCAGCAAACTCCAATCCGCGACGAGCCCGATTCCAGCCGGCGGATTATTGCCACTGCGGTTGCGGTCGTAATTATCATCGCTGTGGTTTCTGCGTTTCTGCTCCGCGGCAAGCCCAAAGGCGCATCCGGGCCGCCGCCTTATGCCGCCAGCCTTAAACTCTCCGACTTCAAAATGAGCGCAGCAGAGAATTTTGTGGGAGCGACGGTCAGCTACGTCGATGGAACGGTTACCAATAATGGAAACAAGACCGTTACGCATCTCATCGTTCAGGTGAACTTTAAAGACGATATGGGACAGATCGCGCAGCGGGAAGAGATTCCTATGCAGGTGCTTAAGACTGATGGGCCATATCCAGAGGCTGTTGATTTCAGCGTTTCGCCGCTCAGTGCGGGGCAAAGCAAACCATTCCGCCTGACGTTCGAGAGTATTTCGGCACAGTGGAATCGCCAGTATCCAGAGATTCAGATCACGGATGTCGCGGTGAAGTAGCCGCGTTCTTTCTCACCACGGAGGCACAGAGACACGGAGAGATTCCTGGTCTTGATTTGTTTTTACCGAAACTCCTCCGTGATTCCCTGTCTCCGTGGTCGATAATCTTCTTCCACCGCAACTCGGTACAATGAATCCATGCCAGATGTAAAACCATTCCGTTTGACGGAGTCGGTAAAAGCTGCGGGTTGAGCGTCCAAGCTGAGTCCGGCGGCGCTGGACACGGTGCTTGGGAAATTAGCCCGGCAACATGACCCAAATGTCTTAGTCGGCTTCGACCACGCCGACGACGCCGGAGTGTATCAAATCGGCCCCGATCAGGCGCTGGTGCAGACCGTAGATTTCTTCACTCCCGTCGTCGACGATCCTTATGTCTTTGGCCAGATTGCCGCCACCAACGCTCTGAGCGATGTTTATGCCATGGGCGGGCGTCCGCTCACTTCGCTCGCACTGGTATGTTTTCCCGACAAAGCTGATCTTGAAATTCTGGAGCGCATCCTCGCGGGCGGTCTCTCGAAGATGATTGAGGCCGGGTGTACCGTGATTGGCGGGCACAGCATTCGCGACGAAGAAACAAAGTTTGGGTATGCGGTTACGGGGCTGGTCCATCCGAAGAAAATTCTAGCTAATGGCGGCGCTCGGCCAGGCGACGCTCTCATCCTCACCAAACCGCTTGGCACTGGAGTGATCTCTACCGCGATCAAGAAAGGTCTAGCGGACCAAGCGTGGATCGATGCCGCGGTGCAGTCGATGACGACGTTGAACAAGCGAGCCGCGGAACTGATTGGCAAAAAGGAATACCGAGTTCACGGCATGACCGACGTCACAGGCTTTGGCTTGATCGGCCACGCCCGGGAGATGGCGCTAGCCAGCAATGTAGCCTTACGATTTTTTTCTAAAGATATTCAAATCCTGCCTGGAGCGTTGGAGTGTATTCGTGCAGGCTACATTCCGGGCGGCCTCAATAACAACCGCGATTTTGCCGAATGCGTTGTGAGCTACGAAGCTCCGATCAGCACCGAGGTCAAGTCTCTGCTGTTCGACCCTCAGACGGCGGGTGGACTTCTCATCTCTCTTGTTGAAGACGATTGCGAGGAGTTAGTACGCGACATGCAGGACGCTGGAGTTCCGGCGCGTCATATCGGCAATGTCACTGAATCCCAGAAGCCGCTCATCCGCATCTACTAAGTAGTCACCCTGTCATAAATCAATGTGTTGTCTGGAAAGGAATCATTATGCAATTTCGTGAACTTGGACGCAGCGGCCTGAAAGTCTCAGCCATGGGCCTGGGCTGCATGGGCATGTCGGAGTTTTACAGCGGGCGCGATGACGACGAGTCGATCGCAACCATTCATCGCGCTCTCGAACTTGGCCTCAATTTTCTCGATACCGCGGACGTGTATGGTCCGTACAAAAATGAAGAGTTGGTTGGCCGTGCCATCAAAGGTAAACGTGACAAGATTGTGCTCGCGACAAAGTTTGGCATCGTTCGCGATCCCGCGAATCCTCAGGTGCGCGGCGTCAACGGGAAGCCTGAATACATTCGCCGCTCCTGTGAAGGAAGTTTAAAAAGGCTGGGAGTTGAAACCATCGACCTTTACTATCAGCATCGCGTCGACCCGGCTACGCCAATTGAAGAAACTGTAGGAGCGATGGCGAAGCTGGCGGAAGAAGGAAAGATTCGGCATATCGGGCTTTCGGAAGCATCGCCCCAAACCTTACGAAGAGCGGTGAGAGTGCATCCCATTACCGCGTTGCAAACTGAATATTCACTTTGGAGCCGCGAACCCGAAGACGAAATTCTCGCGGCTTGCCGCGAACTTGGCGTGGGATTCGTTGCCTACAGCCCACTCGGACGCGGCTTTCTCACCGGCCAATTCACGCGCTTTGAAGACCTTCCAGAAGATGACTATCGCAAGCACT
The DNA here is from genome assembly GCA_963818235.1 of uncultured Acidobacteriaceae bacterium. Lineage (GTDB taxonomy): Bacteria > Acidobacteriota > Terriglobia > Terriglobales > Acidobacteriaceae > Sulfotelmatobacter. The sequence goes on along the minus strand of CAWFRI010000001.1, from coordinate 497,230 downwards.
CCCCACGATTTCAAGGTGAGAACTTTCAGAAAAATCTTGACTTGGTGAACCGGGTCGAGGAAATCGCCGCCGAAAAGCACTGCAAGCCCGCACAGTTGGCGCTGGCCTGGGTGCTCGCGCAAGATCGGAATATCGTTCCGATCCCCGGTACCAAGCGCCGTCAATATCTTGAGCAGAACGTCGCCGCATTCGACGTCAAGCTCTCCGCAGAAGACCTGCGGCGGATCGATGAAATCTTTCCTTCGGGCGCGGCCGCTGGACTTCGCTATCCCGAACACATGATGAGCATCGTGAACGGATAGAACGAACTGCCAAAAACTTAGGGCGACCACAGAGGCCGCCCTTAATCCTTAACTGTTTCTTGGACTACGCTCGCGCCGGACTCTCTCCGCCCTTCGCGATTCCACGCCCCGGCTCCGGCTTAAGCACCTGCTGAACTCCGCCATCGTCGGGCTTGGAAGGAGATTTTACCGGGGGCAACTCCTTGCCCTCGACCAGGAGCATAACCTCGGACGCGTCCAGTACTTCGCGCTCTAGCAATGCCATCGCGATTTTCTGGAGCGTGTCGCGGTTTCCTTCCAGAATGCCTTTCGCCGTTTCGTAGCCAAAATTCACCAGCTTGCGGACTTCACCATCGATCTTGATGGCTGTGTCTTCGCTGTAGTCACGGTGCTGGCTGATCTCGCGGCCCAGGAATATTTGCTCTTCTTTCTTACCGAAGGTCAGAGGTCCCAGGTCGCTCATGCCCCACTCGCAAACCATCTTGCGAGCCATTTCGGTTGCCCGCTCGATGTCGTTGCCGGCACCGGTGCTCATCTGGTCGAGGAACAACTCTTCGGCCAGACGGCCGCCCATCAGAATGGCGAGGTCGGTTTTGAGATACTCCCTCGTATAGTTGTGGCGATCGTCGATGGGCAACTGCATGGTCACGCCCAATGCCATTCCGCGCGGAATGATCGTGACTTTGTGAACCGGGTCGGAACCGGGCAGCTTCGCAGCCACCAAAGCGTGTCCGGCTTCGTGATACGCGGTCACTTTCTTTTCGACGTCGGTGAGAATGAGCGACTTGCGTTCGACGCCCATCAGAACTTTGTCTTTGGCGACCTCGAAATCGAACATCAGAACTGCTTTGCGATTTTGTCGGGCTGCCGCCAATGCCGCCTCATTCACCATGTTGGCCAGGTCAGCGCCGGAAAATCCTGGTGTGCCGCGCGCCAGGATAGTGAGATCGACGTCCTCAGCCAGAGGAATCTTGCGAGTATGCACGCGCAGAATTTCTTCGCGCCCGCGCACGTCGGGACGGCTTACAACTACGCGCCGGTCAAAGCGGCCGGGACGCAGCAACGCCGGATCCAAAACGTCGGGACGGTTTGTTGCTGCCATCAGAATGACGCCTTCATTCGATTCGAAGCCGTCCATCTCCACGAGCAATTGATTCAGCGTCTGCTCGCGTTCGTCGTGACCACCGCCTAAGCCAGCGCCACGGTGGCGGCCGACTGCGTCAATTTCGTCGATGAAGATAATGCAAGGGGCGTTCTTCTTGCCTTGCTCGAACAAGTCGCGAACCCGGCTGGCGCCGACGCCCACGAACATTTCCACAAAATCCGACCCTGAGATCGAGAAGAAAGGGACGTTCGCTTCGCCAGCTACGGCGCGAGCGAGAAGCGTTTTGCCGGTTCCAGGAGGACCAACTAGCAGCACTCCCTTCGGAATCCTGCCGCCCAACTTCTGAAACTTCTGCGCCTCACGCAGGAATTCGATAATCTCTCGAAGCTCTTCCTTGGCCTCTTCCACACCGGCTACATCTTTGAACGTGACTTTCTTTTGCTGCATGGAAAGCAGCCGGGCCCGGCTCTTACCGAACGACAAAGCTTTGTTGCCTCCGGTCTGCATCTGCCGGATCATGAAAAACCAAAGCGCCCCCAGCAAAATCAGTGGAGCCCAGGTTCCCAGCAGTTGCAGAGGCCAGCTTCCTCCGTTGACATCCTTCACGTTTACCGCTCCGACTTTCTCGTAGAGCGTTTTGTACATGTCAGGATAGTTAAGCGGAACGGTGGTATGGAAGGCGGAGCCGTCGCGATATTTTCCGCGAACATTCTGGCCGTCGACGGTCACTTCCTGCACGTTCCCTTGAGCCACTTCACTCATGAACTGGGAAGAGTTGACTTCTTTGTCTTTTTGACCGCCACGTCCCTGTTGAATGACTTCCCACAACAGAAGAGCGGACAACCCAATCACCAGCCAGAAAGCTACGGTTTTGACTGTCGAGTTCACCAAAACACTCCTAAATGAAACCGGGTCCGACCAACCGGCTAAGCCCCGAGGCTCCTGCCACTAAGTTAGATGCCGTTCCGACAATTTGGATAGGGAAATTCCCTAAGAACCTTATTCTACCTTTTCTGTGGAAAAAAGGCGCGTTGCCTTAACCATAACTTAAGTCATCTGTGGAACTTGAGCGGCAGCGAGGTAAGGGATATTGCGATTGGTTTGTTCCACTGCGCCCAGCCCGTAACCCACAAGAAAGGCTTCATCCACCAGAAACCCAAAATAATCGGGTTGCAAAGCCACACGGCGGGCCGATTGGCGGTCCAGCAGGGTGACTAATTTTACCGAGGCAGCTCCGCGCGCGCGCAAGTCATTCATGAGGAACTCGCTGGTCACACCCGAATGCACCAGGCCTTCAACCAGAAGAATGTGCTGACCGCGGATATCCGGCTCGTGGCTGAAGAAGATTTCAACGATCTCTCCGGAATGATTCCCGGACTGCTTGCTGTACTTCGGCTTGATGAACTGGCACACCACTGGAACCTCGAGCGCCCGCACCAGGTCGGCCATGAACATAAAAGCATTCTCCAGAACGGCCAGAGCCTGGATCGTCTCTCCCCGGTAATCGTCGGAGATGTGGCGGGCCAATTCCTTCACACGCTTCTGGATCTGCTCCGAACCTATGACTTGGCGAAGTGATTCGACTTTCGGACCGTTCATGAAGTGGCTTTCCTCCCGGTCATATAACTGACATTGCTGCCCGACACGGCTCGATCACTACTAAAACGATCAAATGCTAAAACGTAGTCTCGTCCGCTGCCGAGGATATCTCGCGGATCAACACAGCTTCCTGCCCGGCTTTAGGCTGCAATCGCGCCGGAACCGGAAAGCCGCGCAACCAAATCAGCTCGTCCGCGCTGGTTATAACCGGCCAAAGCTTACGGGCCAGCTTTTCGATATGCCGTTCCTGCAACAACTCCTTCACCTTCTTAGGCGATTTTGTATGCGCCGGCCAAAAACGGTCGCCCGGACGCCAGTTCCGAACCGTCAATCGGTCCGCTAATAAATCAGCACGAAGAAGTTGCTCGGGATTATACTCCGCGGTCTGCGTCTCCGGAGCAACGCGCAATGCTTCGATAACTCCTCCTAATTCTGGGACGATGGCCCGTCCGGGCACCGGCAGCGAGTATTCATAGTTCACAACAGCATCGCCGTGGCGCAGATCGGGGGTTACAAAGACCATCGCTTCCGGCTCCCAAAGGACCTTCCATCCGAGGGGCAGCGATAATTCTTTTCCCGTTCCACCATCTTCGGCGGCGAAGCGCAGAATTTCTTCGACGTGTTTGAACTCCAGCGGAATTCCAGCTTGCTCGCCAATCGCTTTCAGAACTCTTCTTTGTACAGCCTTGGGTTCGGTCAGCAGCCACGGCCGGCTGAGCGAGGCATTCATCAGGAGCGCCGGAGAGTCTTCAATTCTGGCCAGCATTTCGGGATCGGGCTCGAGTTGCCGTGAGCCGATCTGCACAAGTGACGATGACAAAGCGCCGAAACCTGGGAGAGTGCGCAGCCAATCCGGCTCCAACCACTGCACCACGGTGCCCAGCCAGCCGGAAATTTCGTTCTCCCAGTAATCCTCTTCATCGCGGGCAATCTCCGCCAGTTCCACTAAGCCCTCGACTACAGCCGGATTGAACTCCCGCTCCAGGAGCGGAAGGACCATCTTGCGCATACGATTACGTGTGAACTTCAAATCGGCGTTGCTCGAATCTTCTCGCCAGGGCTGTTTTATATCCGCGAGATACTGCTCCAATTCGCGCCGCCGGATTTCGAGCAGCGGCCGGACGATCTCCCCGTGACCCTCACCATCGCCGTGCTCCACCACAATCCGCGGATAAATGCCGCCCAGCCCGCGCATTCCCGTTCCCCGAATTAGCCGCATGAGCACGGTTTCGGCCTGATCGTCGAGCGTGTGCCCGGTGGCGATCTTGGTCAGAAGACTGGCACGAGGAGCACTGCCTTGGGGTGGCGCAGCGCTTTCAGCGCTGCGCTCAGCGGATTCGAGATTTTGGGCTTCAGCCCCTGAGGTACTTGAATCTTCCGATCCATTTTCAGAGCCGAGAAGCTCCCCGAAAAATCCATACCGCAACTCGCGCGCAGCCGCTTCTATTCCAGAATGTTGCTCCGCTGCCACTCGGGCCGTGTCCCCACTCCCAACATAAAACTCCAGCCCATGCTCGCGAGCCAGATTCGCAACAAACTGCTGATCTCCTTCAGACTCTGCCCCGCGCAACTTGTGGTTGAAGTGAACGACCGAGACAACAACACCGAGTTCCTGGCGCAAGTCCATCAGCAAGCGCAACAGAGCGACCGAATCAATCCCGCCGGAAACCGCAACGCCAACATGGTCTCCCGCAGTCAACAATTCCTCCCGCCGCACCTGCTTCAACAAGATCTGCGCCAACTCGTGCACGGCACCATCGTACATCGGCAGGGCTTGATCGGGCCGCCGATCATGCCGCCGACTATCAGCGAAGGCTTGACCTTTGCGATTCGTCCTTTGAGAGTGCTATTTTTAGGTCCTCAACGCAGGAGCCCTGCAATGGACCGTCGCCAGTTTCTGAGCAACTCGATCACCGCGGCAGGGGGCGCTCTGCTTGCCCGCCGAGGATTTGCGGACAATCCTTCCATCGCGCCCCAACAGGTTTCTGGCTCGGGTTCGTCCTCCGAAAGCGCTCCTATCCGCTTTCCCAGCGGGTTTTTTTGGGGCATGGCCACAGCCTGCTATCAGGTAGAAGGCGCGTGGAACCTGGACGGCAAAGGCGAATCCATCTGGGACCGGTTTTCGCACACCACAGGAAAAATTAAAGGCAGCGCCACCGGCGACGTTGCCTGCGACCAATACCACCTCTACCCTCAAGACATAGAAATTCTGAAGCGGCTGAATCAGAAAAGCTATCGCTTCTCCATTTCGTGGTCACGAATTCAGCCGACAGGCGCGGGAGCGGTGAATCAAAAAGGGCTCGACCACTACAAGCGTCTCACCGATAAGCTACTGGAAGCCGGAATCCGTCCCTTTTGCACGCTCTATCATTGGGACTTGCCGCAAGCGCTGGAAGACCGTGGTGGTTGGCCCAACCGCGAGCTGGCGGCGATCTTCGCCGATTACGCTGGAATCTTGGCGAAGAATCTCGGAGATCGAATCACGGTTTGGGCGCCTTTTAATATGCCGTGGTCATTTACTTATCTGGGTTATGGAGTAGGCGTCTTTCCGCCAGGCAAATCCGATTACAAGCTGTTCCTGAAAGCCGCCCATACGGTCAACCTGGCGCAGGGCGAGGCTTTCCGCGCGATTAAGGCGGCATCTTCCAAAGCTACAGTGGGCAGCGCCTATGGCATGGCTCCCGCTTATCCCAAAACCAACAGCAAGGCGGACCGCGCAGCGGCAGCGCGCTACCACGCCATGAACAACGACTACTTCCTGCACACTGCTATGCATGGCGAGTATCCCAAAGCATTCGTCGGCGACACACCTTATAAGGAAATGGGATTCATGTCCGGCGATGAAAAAATCATGCAGGTTCCACTGGATTGGATAGGCTTCCACTACTACACGCGCCGCATTGTTTCAAACCCGGGCACACACACCAGTGGGCAGGCCAACTTCGGCACGGAAATCGAAAATGACGCGGGAGCCAGCCGCGATCCCTACACTCAGTTCCATGCCGAGATGCCGACGGAAGGTCCGCTCACCGACGCAGGACTGGAGGTTTGGCCGCGCGGCATTTACGACCTTGTCATGCAAATCACGCGGCAGTACAATCGGCCGATCATCGAGATCACGGAGAGCGGGTGTAGTTATCTCGACGGGCCTTACGAGAAAGAGAATGGCCGTGTTCCGGACACGCGCCGCATCGACTTCTTCCGCGGCGAGCTCAAGGAATTGGCGCGTGCCATCGTGGATGGCGCGAATGTTCGCGCATTCCACGCGTGGAGTGCGCTCGATAACTTCGAGTGGGCTGATGGCTACAGCCAGCGCTACGGGCTGACTTACGTAGATTTCCGCGACCAAAAGCGCACGGTGAAAGATTCGGGGCAGTGGTATGGGAGAGTGGCGGCGGCGAATCGGCTGGATGTGTGAGATGCACCCACATCCGACGGTTCCTGATATCTAGCTTTCTTGATGGATATCCTAGGGCGTGTTAACACTAAATAGAATTGGGTGGTATTCTCTCTTGTATGGAGATTACCGAGGCGCAGTATAGTCGCATCGAGTCCAGTCTTCCCCGTCAGCGCGGCAACGTGAGCCTGACCAATCTCGCGGTGCTGAACGCGATTCTCTATGTCGCCGAGCAAGGCTGCAAATGGCGCGGACTTCCCAAGCGTTTCGGCAACTGGCACACGATTTACACACGCATGAATCGCTGGTCCAAGAACGGCGTTTTGGATCGCATCTTCGAGCAATTGCAGCGCGAGCAGATCGTGCGCATCCAGATCACGGCCGTCAAACTGGACTCCACCATCGTCAAAGTGCATCCCGACGGCACCGGCGCGTTAAAAAAAAGGTCCCCAGGCCATCGGCAAATGTCGCGGGGGATGGAGCACCAAGATTCCTATGGTTGCCGCGAATGCTCGAACGGCCATAAGTTTCGCGCTGTCGCCCGGCCAAGCCTCGGATGCCCAGCAGGGCCGCCTGTTACTGGGCGGCATCGGACCGCTGCCCGCGCCCCTGCACCTGATCATGGACCGCGCCTACGAAGACAACGAAACCCGGCAACTGGCGCTGGATTTCGGCTTTATCCCCGTGGTTCCTCCCAAGCGTAATCGCCTGCAGCCCTGGCAGTACGACAAGGCTCTCTACCGCAAGCGCAACGAAGTGGAACGGCTGTTTCGCCGACTCAAGGGCTTCCGGCGCATCTTCTCCCGCTTCGACAAACTCGACGCTCTCTTTCTTGGATTTCTCAACTTCGCCTTGATCGTCGAGGCCCTGCGATAGTGTTAACACGCCCTAGGGTAAGCGAAATCGATCTCCATGGGAGCAATATACATCGGAGACGAGCCTTTTCATTAAATGTGATCCATCGGCGAAACGTTTTGCGCCGGGTCAAGAGCACTCATAAGCCCGAACTCTTCTCCGCAATCATCTTCCGAATCTTCTCCACAAACTCGACCGCACCCATGTCCTCAGTCTTTTCCTTCCCGCGCGTGCGGACGTTCACCCTCCCGGCCTCAGCCTCCTTATCCCCAACCACCAGAAGGAAAGGTACTTTCTGCATGGCGTGTTCGCGGATTTTAGCATTCATCTTTTCGTTGCGCGCATCCACTTCCACGCGCACACCGATAGCCTTGAGCTGATCCGCAACTTTGTTCGCATACTCCGCGTGGCGCTCGCTGATGGGGATCATCGCGACTTGTACCGGCGACAGCCACACCGGAAACGCGCCCGCGTAATGCTCAATCAACACACCGAAGAATCGCTCAATCGATCCAAAGAGCGCGCGATGCACCATCACCGGCTGTTTGCGGGAACCGTCTTCAGCGACGTACTCCAGTTCGAAGCGCTGCGGCAGGTTGAAGTCGACCTGTACCGTGGAGAGCTGCCACAACCGTCCAATGGCATCAACCAGCTTGATGTCGATCTTCGGCCCGTAAAAAGCCGCCTCGCCGGGGATGATTTTATATTCGATATTCCGCCCCTTCAGCACCTTCTCCAGGGACTGGGTAGCATGGTTCCACTGTTCTTCGCTGCCGACAAAATTCCTCTTGTCCTCTGGATTCCAGGTGGAAAGCTCGGTCTGGAACTTTTCGAAACCAAAATCCCTTAGGACGTCGAGCGCAAAATCCAGGCAGTTGCCGATCTCACTTTCGACCTGCTCCGGCGTGCAGAAGATATGCGAATCATCCTGCGTAAACCCACGCACCCGCAGCAGCCCATGCATAACGCCCGAGCGCTCGTAACGGTAGACCGTTCCCAACTCGCCCAGTCGCACCGGCAGATCGCGATAAGACTTCAGCGAATCCCGGTAAATCAAAATGTGGCCGGGGCAATTCATCGGCTTCAGGCGGTACTCCGCGTCGTCGAGCTCCATGGCATCGAACATGTTCTGCGCGTAGTAACCCTCGTGTCCGGAGGTGAAGAACAACTGCCGCCGCGTCACATGCGGCGTGTAGACGAGCGAATAGCCACGCTTCAGGTACTGCTCGCGCATCCAGTCTTCCATCGTTTTCCGGATGATGCCGCCCTTGGGGTGCCAGAAGATTAGCCCTGGACCGGCCAGTTCCTGGATGGAAAACAGATCGAGTTGTTTGCCCAGCACGCGGTGGTCGCGCTTTTTCGCCTCTTCCACCTGCTGAAGATGAGCGTCGAGATCTTTCTTCGTGAAAAACGAAGTCCCGTAAATGCGTTGTAGTTGCTGGTTCTTCTCGTCCCCGAGCCAGTACGCCCCGGCAACGTTAAACAGCTTGAACGCCTTAATCTTCCCAGTCGATGGAACGTGCGGCCCGCGGCAGAAGTCCGTAAACTTGCCGGTGCGGTAAATCGAAATCTTTTCATCGGGCTTGGTGAATTGCTCGATGAAATGGCACTTCATGAAGTCGCCTTCTTTTTTGAACTCCTGCAAGCCCTGGTCGCGAGGCAGAAATTCGCGTGCATAAGGAATATTCTGCTGCACCAGCTCCTGCATCTTCTTCTCGATCTTTTCCAAATCCTCCGGAGTAAACGGAGTTGGCCGGTAAAAGTCGTAGAAAAATCCGCTCTCGGTCGGCGGGCCGTGGCCCAGCTTGGTCTCCGGAAAAAGCTCAAGCACCGCGGCCGCCAGCAAATGCGCGGACGAATGCCGGTAAACCTCCAGCGCCTCCGGATCTCTGTCCGTGAGCAGGCGCAGGTCGGTATCTTTTTCCAGCGGCTTGGTAAGGTCGATCAGATCGCCATTGGAGCTTGGTTCGGACGGCGCGAATGGTCGCGCCTTGGCAACCAAAGCCGCATCCGCCAGACGCGGGCTGATGGACTTCGCAATATCGAGCGCCGTCGTTCCCCTAGGGACATCCTTAACGCTTCCATCCGGAAGCTTTACATGAATGCTATCTGCCATAAGTTTGGGACCTACAGAAGTGGTGGATATTTCAGTTTATTGGAGGGATTCAGAGGGGTCAACGGCGGGAACATCGATTAGTGGTGAAGGGCGGAACGTTTAGTCCGCCCTCCACTCTTTCTGATTTGTCTACACGCCAACATCCTTCACATGCGTCGCCAAGTACCAAATATTCCCAAACGGATCAGTCACCGCCCCATTGCGGTCCCCATAAGGATGGTCGGCAAGTTCGTGCAGTGACTTGGCCCCCGCCGCCAGCGCCCTCCGATACACCGCATCGCAATCCGGCACATACATATAGAACATCGAAGGCATCGGCTGATACGGCCCGTGCGCCTCGCCCATCTCGACCATCGAATCGCCCATGCGAATCTCCGCGTGATGCACCACTCCATCCGGCGACGCGTACTTCGAGATTTCCTCCGCCTCGAAAGCGCGCTTCAGGAAGCCAATCACCGGCTCCGCCCGCAGAGGATGCAGATACACATTCACATTGTGCAACCCCTTCGGTATATAGCTCTCGCCCTTGTGCGTGGCAATGTACCAAAAGTTGCCGAACGGATCCTTCACGCTCGCCCCGCGCTCGCCGTATTCGTGATCCTGAGGCGCACCTACCGAAGTCGCTCCCGCCTCAAGCGCCTTGTGATACGTCGCGTCCGTGTCTTCGACATACACGTGCAGCGCGGTCAGCTTCGCTTCAGATTTGAACGGCTTGCCCGGAATGCCTCCACCCATCATCAGCATGGTGTCGCCAATGCGCACTTCGCCGTGGATTCCCTCGCTCTCCGCGCGCAAAGTAATCTCGGCCCCGAAGGCATTCTTGGCGAAGTTGAGCATCCCATCTCCATCTGCCGTGACGATATAAGGTGTCACCCGATGGAACCCGCGTGGAACCGGCTCCACTCCCTTTCGCGACTCATCCTGCGCCGGCATCTTCCCACCCTCCGGCCCAGTCGTCATCCCCTGCATCCTCCGGTGCATCTCCTCCACTGACATCTGTTCCTTCACGGTGTAAATCCCCCACGTATATCCAAAGGGATCGGTAAGAGTTGCGTCGCGATGGCCGTAGAACTGATCTTTCGGCTCGCGCACCATTTTCATTCCCTCGCGGACGGCATGTTCCACAAATGCGTCAACATCGGGCACCTCGAGCGACATCCAAACCGGAGAATTCCCCAGCGTCTCGGCGCTAAATCGGCCACCTTCAGGCCATTCACCGGTTATATTGATGGTCGAATCGCCAATCATAATCTCGGCGGCAGGAATACTCTCGCCCACTTGGAAGCGGAAGTTTTCTTTGGCCCCCAAAGCTCGCTGGTAAAATTCAATCGCTTTGGCGGGATCTCGAAATGCCAATCTTGGTGACGCACTCATGCGAACCCTTGCAACCGGCTCGGCAACGGTAGACATACTCTTCTTACCTCCTAATTCGGATTTCAATCGTGCCTTAAAGCTTGCGCTCGGCAGATTGCGCAATTCTGCCGCAACACGCACCAGTGGCTCGATTCCAGGCTCGGCCTTCGGAGCCTTGCCGTCCATCCGAGCGAACATCGCATCTACAGCCTTATTCAGCTGCTCGATCTTCTTGCTATCGCCATTTCCCGCGTGCAGAGAGCGCTTAGGCATCGGCACCCTCCATTCTGGCGCGCAGCGCGGTCAGCGCCCGGAACTGCAACTGCTTCACCGCGCCTTCCGTCTTACTGATCTCCCGCGCCACTTCCTTAATACTTTTCTCTTCCACAAACCGCAGCACCAGCACGCGACGCTGCTCGGCCGGCAATGTATCCACCAGCCGAAATAAAGTTGCCTTGCGCTCCACCTCTTCGAACTCAGAATTCCTGCTCTGCACGGATTCGATCTGCTCAGGCTCGTCCGCCACTTGCTCCCGGTTCGAGCGTTGCCACCGATCCGAAATCAGGTTCCCCGCAATCCGGTACAACCACGCCGCAAACGGAATCCCTCGCCACTCAAATCGCCCCAGGTTGGCCAGGGCATGATGAAATACCTCCGAGGTTAAATCCTCGGTTTCCGCCCGGTCTCCCACCCGCCGCACCACGTACGCATACACGCGCTCGAAATTGTTTTCGTAAAGCTCCGCAAAGCGCGCAGGGTCCCGCTGCGCTGCTTCAACCAGAAGCCGCTCGTCCGCTTCTTTCTTTAGAGCCTTCACGATTTCTCCGCGCGGAGTAGTGTTACACAGGGATAACGGCGAAGGGTGGGAAAAAGTTACGGTGAATTTCGGAAGTCGCCAGTTGTAAGATGTAGCTGAAACCTTCGGTATTGACATGACACTGGCTGAACTCTCTCTTGCCTGCTATATGTATGCTGCCATGACCTCTTTCGACAGAGGCTATCTCGAGTTTCTTGGTGAAACGGTTTCCGCGCCCGACCTAACACAACAATCACATCGCAAGAGTCTCTTGAAGTTTCTCAACAGTTGGATGTGCCGAATCAAAGAGGAAGACTTCGATGACGCTGGCAGGCAGATCGAGGGATGGTACGACACCATCAAGAACAAGCTTTTCCCAACAACTACAGGACTTCTCGCACTGACCGACTCCGACCTTAACACGGCGGAGGAAGCATTTAGCGGTTTGGCTGCTAGGCCTTGCTGTACCGGGAAGACATTTGCTTCGGTGCCAACGGCCAAGGTTTTATTTGCGCTTAGACCGAATGCCCTGATCCCGTGGGACAACGCAATGCTCAGGCACTTTCGTCTGAATGGTTCCGCCGCCTCTTATCGTCAACATTTGTTATGGGCAAGGGGACAACTTCAAGATTTGAGCAGTGAATGCACGAAACGTGGATTTGTGTTAACCGATCTGCCGACTAAGATTGAAAGGCCGAAGTCCACACTTCCCAAACTTATTGATGAATATCTATACGTCACCGTTACAAACAAATTCCAACCAAGGCAACTGATCGAGCGATGGGAGAAGTGGAGCAATCCATAATCTCACATAGTCGGAGAAGTCGCACCAGCAGTTGTTACCGTCGCCGGGTGCCCCATTTCTCGCGTTCTCTGCGAGAAGTGGGCGGGGCCATCAAGGCAGTCGGGTGGAAGCCGGAACACCCGAAATCCACAGCCGGGTGCCCCATTTCTCGCGTTCTTTGCGAGAAGTGGGCGGGGCCATCAAAGCAGTCGGGTGGAAGCCGGAACACCCGAAATCCACAGCTCCCTGTGACATCTAACCTTGTTCACGGCACTCAAATTCGTTCATGATAGTTCCAGATGGCTGCACTACTCTTTGATAAACGAAAACAGGGAACTGACAGCCCTAAGTGTTATAGATCCCGCGGGCAAGGTCTTTAGTTTTAATATTTTAGCGGGATTCTTCAGATCACCCCGTCGGCAAGTTCCTTTTTATGATTGATTTAGCGGCGCGATCCAGATTTTTTTTTAATCCGGATTTCAGCTCCGTCCCGCCGGCGAAAGGTTAACAGTGAAAAAAATTTCGCCCAACGCATACGAAAAAGAAGGGCAAACAGGACGCCTACCTTAAGCCGACTGCGAACCCGGCGCGTAATATAAATCCTCAATGGCCTTTTTTACTTCGGCCGAGACCGTCTCCATATCCTTGATCTTTAATCCTGAGGTTGAAATCGGTCTCCCCACGCGCATCTCCAGTGGTCGGCATTTGAGATGGTAAGTGTCCATGGGCAGCAGTTCGTAGGTGCCGACCAGCGCCACGGGGATAATATCCACCTGCGCCTTGATCGCCAGGAAAAATGCTCCCGGCAAGAACGGTTTGATCTCACCATCCGGAGTGCGTCCGCCCTCGGGGAAAATTACCAGCGGCATGCCAGCTTTCAAACTTTTGACCGCCGAACGAATGGCCGCTATGGAATTCGTCGGTTTTTGCTGATCGATGCAGACTTGTCCCGACCGCTTCAACTGCCAGCCCACCACCGGGTATGCCAGCAACTCTTTCTTGAACACAATACGAAACTGAAATGGCAGGTAAACGTAGAGGACAGGAATATCCATAGCGGAGGCGTGATTGACCGCGTAGACATGCGGCTTCGCCATGTCGATCTTATCGAGCCCGGTGACCTTCACCGGCGACAGGATCGTTTTCATAATCATCCACGACCAGGTGCGTGAAAACCAATGCAGCCTACGTCCGCTCTTATCGAACAAGCCGCCAGGGAGCGCGAGCAATCCGAGAACCAGCGTGTAGAACCAGATCAAGGGATCAAGAATAAAGTAAGACCGTAGCCAGCTCGCCCAGCCATAGTTCTTGTCCGGAACCGCATGCGGGCTTCGCCGCGGAGCAGCCACAGGTGCCTCTGCGCTTCGTTCCACGTCCAAAGATGAATTTACTTCCTGCACGTTTCTATTTTAGGGGAAATGATGCAGTAGCGCTGCCCACTTGCGCTCGCATCTCGGCTATGACTTCTCCGACGAGATAAATAGAACCCGTGACCACGATCACCGCTTCCTTACTGCTAACTTCGCGGGCGCGATCCAGAGCACGATTCACATCGTCGACTGGTTCAATTTCGGTGCCGGTTCGCGCGCCTGCTTCCTGAATCTCCTCGGGCGACGCCGCCCGCGGATTATCCGGCCGTGTGGCAATCACTCTATCCGCCAGCGGAAACAGAATCTCCGCCATCTCCGAGATTGCCTTATCCCTCATTGCCCCAAAAACAAAAATCAGCAGACGGTCTTCATAGTGCTCCGAAAGGGCCGAACGCAGCGCCCACGCTCCCGCTGGATTGTGCGCCACGTCAATGAGCGTCTCTGGCCAGCCCGGTCGAGCAGGAATTACCTGGAATCGTCCCGGCCATTTTGTTTCCCGGATGCCGCGCTGGATGCTGGATGGAGTAATGCCGGAGAATCCTTGCTGGTTCAGTTCAACCGCAGTGGCGACGGCCAGCGCGACATTTCGTAGTTGATGCCGCCCTACCAGTGGGGTTTCAACAAGAATTTGCTCGCCTAAAACCTGAAGCGGGTAGCGCGATATCGGGCCAGATTGATCCATCTGGGTACTGGGCGCCAGGTAATGGGCACTCGCGGGAGAAACTGGCGGGACGTAAGGAACCGCATTCACGGCTCGCGCCTCCAGTTGCAAAATGGTGTTCCCGATCACATCGTTGGCTTCGGGCTGCTGCGGCAAAGTTACAACCGCGCGGCCCGGGCGAACGATTCCAACCTTCTCGCAGGCAATTTCTCCTATGGTATTCCCGAGAAATTTCTGGTGATCGAGCGAGATGTCCGTGATGACACTCACCAGCGGCTCAACTACATTTGTGGCGTCCAGGCGGCCACCCATCCCCACTTCCAGAACCGCAATTTCGATTCGCGCTTGCGCAAAATATTCGAATGCAATGGCGGTCATCATTTCGAAGAAACTAGGATGCCAGGGAAGCTGAGCATTTTCCACAAGCCTCTCGGCCACGTCATCAATCTTGCCGTGCAGTTCGGCAAAAGCATCGTCGCTAATATCTACACCATCGATTCCAATCCTTTCATTGATCCGCACCAGATGGGGCGAGGTATACAAACCAGTCTTCAATCCGGAAGCTCGCAGGATCGAAGCCAGGGTAGCGGCCGTCGATCCTTTACCGTTGGTGCCCGCAATCAACACACTCGGGCAACACCTTTCAGGATGATGCAGCTCCTCGAGCAAGACGCGCATGTGCGCGAGATCGAATTTATGCGAAGGCGTTTGCGCCAGTTCGTGGCCCAGAGCGAACATACGGGATACCGCGGTTTCGTAGGACATAGGGAAACTATTAGCCGTCAACTCACGGCTTGTACTTAAGATTATCAAGTTGGAAGATAAGATTCGAGGTTTGGCAGATCGCGGTGGGGTTGGTTTGACGCGGTGTTCAGGCCGCCATAAAATCCAGCGCCCGCGCAATGTAAGGTTTCATGTCCTTGCGCAATACGACCGCATCCAGCATGCCATGTTCGAGGAGAAATTCGCTGCGCTGAAATCCAGCGGGCAGTTTTTGACGAATGGTTTGCTCGATCACGCGCGGTCCGGCGAATCCAATTAGCGCGCCGGGTTCGGCGATATTCAGATCACCCAGCATAGCGAATGATGCGGTCACGCCGCCTGTGGTTGGGTCAGTCAGCACCGAGATGTAGGGAACCTGCGCCCTATTCAGCCGAGCCAACGCCGCCGAAATTTTGGCGAGTTGCATCAGGCTGACCACGCCCTCCATCATGCGCGCGCCGCCCGAAGCGGAAATGATAATCAATGGAGTCTTCGAATCCAGCGCCCGCTCGACGGCCCTCGTAATCATCTCGCCCACCACCGCGCCCATGCTGCCGCCGATGAAGGCATACTCCATCGCGCTTACAACCACCGGGCGCCCAAACAGCTTGCCCTGCGCGTTAATGACGGCATCTTTCAGGCCGGTATCGTGCTGTGCCTGCCGCAGGCGCGAGGAATACGGCTTCAAATCGACAAATTTCAGCGGGTCGGTTGAGGAGAGGTTCCCATCCAACATCTGATACTGATTTTCATCGAGCAACAGGGCCAACCTGGTTCGCGCATCAATGCGAAAATGTTTTTCGCACTTCGGACAAACGTTCAAATTCTCTTCCAAGTCTTTTTTCCAGATAATCTGCCGGCAACTCTCACACTTTACCCACAGCCCTTCGGTGCGGACTGTCTTCTTGCCAGAAGTATCGAGCTCTCCGGATTCTCGTTTGAACCAAGCCATAAAGAAATTTAGCGATTGAGTGATTTGTAATTGGGCAATTGAAGACCAAATCCCGTAGCTTGAACACAATCGCTCAATCGCCCGATCAGAAATGACTCAATCATCAATACTCTATGCCTCTCTGCGCCATTACGCCCTTCTCATAGGCGTGTTTCACTTGCCGCATTTCGGTGACCGTGTCCGCAACCTCAACGATTGTGGGGTGTGCGTTTCTTCCCGTCAAGATGACATGCACCATCTCCGGCTTGTTCTTCAGGCATTCGACCACTTTAGCGGGGTCCAGCATGCCATAACTGATGGCATAGTTAATCTCGTCCAGCACTACCAGATCCCACTCGCCCGACTGAATCGCATTTTCGCTCTCGGCCCATGCCTCCTCGACCATCTTCACATCTTCGGGGTCTGGCTTCTCCACGCCTACCTTAACAAAGCCCCGCCCCATCTGCTTCATCACAAACTTATCCCCAAAGGCCTGGACGGCATCGAGTTCTCCGTAGTGCCAGGAGCCTTTCAGGAACTGGAGCATGAGCACCCGCATGCCCTGGCCGACGGCGCGCAGCGCGGTTCCCATGGCTGCGGTAGTCTTGCCTTTGCCGGGCCCCGTGTTCACGATAATCAGACCGCGGCGTACATCCGTCATAGGTGGAGGTTTGATTCTACTAGAACTGCGGCGGGACCTTATAATGTCGACACCCTTTCCGTTTCGTTTATGGTGCATTTGTTCAAGCTATCGAATTTTCCAACGGAACTCGTGCATCCAAGTTTTCGTATCGAAGGGCAAGCACATCTCTGCCTATCGCAGACTGCGGAGGTCTCATCGTGGTCAAGAAGGTCGTAATCAACAATAGTACGGTGTTATTGTTTTGCGTTTTGGCAATCGTGCCCGCGTTCGGGGCGCAACACGTCGCCCTTCATCCCAGACCCGGATTCGATTCTCCTGATCAGGAAATTATCCGGCAAATCGTCGACATGGAGCGGCAGTCCAAAGAAGCCAGCCTTCGGCGTGACTCCGATTTTTCGGTGAAAACCCTGGCTGAAGACTATGTCGCCATCACCCCGCTCGGGCAGGTCACAACCAAGCAGGAATCCATCTCGGCGCGCCGGAGCGGGCAGCTTCGCTATGAAGCCATGAACATTACGGACATGGTCGTGCGTGTCTACGGGGATATGGCGGTCGTGACCGCTCGCGCGGAAGTCAAGGGCCACCAACTCGGAGAAGATTTCAGCGGGCCGTATCGCTACACACGTGTGTGGGTACGGCGCAACGGCCAGTGGCAGACGGTGAGCTACCAAGCCACGGTTACGCAGTAGTTTCTTGACGCTGTTCGGAGAGACGGGTGGGCATTAACTGAGATTTTCGTTGCCTTTGTAGCCCGCGTTCATTGGAGGTGGGTCGTCTTCCGTGCGCAGCAAGGGCAGTGCGATACGCAGCGCCTCTACTTGACGCTTCACTCTTGATAATTCTTGTTCTTTCGCCCGCAACAGCTCCATCACATCCTTCATCGGTGCTCTCCAGAATCTACGTCGATCAATCAATCTTATCGTTTGAAACTGTAACGACGCTCCGCTGGTACGGCAACTCACTAAGGTACACCTCAATTCGAGGTCATATGAGGCGAGAAAGGTTGCAATGGCAGCGCCGCGGGTCTTAACTTTGTTGTATTACTAATGCCCAGAATGATACGGGTGACCCTTCAAAATGGTGAATGCGCGATAGACTTGCTCCAGCAACACCACGCGAGCCAGTTCGTGCGGCAGAGTCATCTTACCCAACGAAATTGTATGCTGGGCCGCAGCGAGCGCGGCCGGGCTGAATCCATCTGCGGGGCCCACGGCTAAGACCAGCGGCAAGGCGTTACGATCCTGATACTCTCCGAGAAAGCGTGCGAGCTCTTCGGAAGAGAGCTGCTTGCCATGCGAATCCATCAGCACCAGGTTCGACTTGCCTGGGTTCGACTTGCCCTTGGCCGTTGCCGCACGTCCGCACGATTCCAGCAGAGCGGTCTCGTCGCGCAGCGAAGCACTTTCCACCGTCGCATAGCGCGCAATGCGTTTCAGATATTCATCAGTCAGTTCCTGAATCGCCGGCTCTTTCGTCTTTCCAATCCATGCAATTTTGATCTTCACGGCAGGTTTAGAATTACTTACTTCCGGAGGCCAGGACCACGGACGCGCCGAACTCGATATTCGGGCCGTGCGCGTACTGCGAAATCGCGGCCAGCACTTCATTATTAATCTTCGGCCATGAAGCTTCCGGCACGCGATCCAACATGGGCCGGAAGGGCACAGACACGGATTGCGCCTGCTCCCACACTTCTTCGACTGTGCCCGGCCACGTCCAGGGCAAAGTGATTGTTTCTTCTTTTACAGCGCGAAAGCCCGCACTCTGAAATGCCGCCGTCAGGCTGCCTGGGGATGCAAAGCGAAAGGGGTCGGAACCGCCGGACTGGAGCAACGGACCACCGATATGCCGGTGGACCACGCCCATCGTGCTCTGCCAGTAAGGCTGCTCGAATGTTCCCCAGGCAGCAAAGCACGCCCGGGATTTCGCCGTCAGAACGCGATGGACCTCTCGCAGGGCCAGAACCGGATCGGCGAAAAACATAATACCGAACCGGCAGGTCGCGAGATCGAAACTATTATCCGCGAATGGAAGCGACTGGGCATCCGCTTGTTGCGTGGAAAAATTCTTTAGACCGCGCTCTTGCACTCTGCCTTTTACGATCTCAAGCAAGTCGGCGCTTAAATCGAGAGCTGTGACTCGACCCTGTGGCCCTACCTGCATGGCGATAGTGATGGCGGGTTCGCCGGTTCCAGAGGCCAAGTCCAAAACCCTCATCCCTGGTTCCGGGTGCGCATAATCCACTAGAGCTTCCGTCACTGCCCTGCCCATCACCGCAGATTTCGCCTTCCACTTTTCGGTGGCGATGAGACGGTATTGGCTTCCCCAGCCAGCTTCAACTTTGGGAGTCTGGACTTGGGAGGGGGACGGGTTGGTAGGAGTCGTCATGCGGCAAACTGGTTCGAGCAATCTGCGGGGGGCAGGATTATGCTTTCTTATGTCGAGAAGTTGCCGGAGCCGCGCGTCGCCCGGTAGTTTTTGCTTTTGGCTTCGCTATCGTCTTCGAAGGCGCTTTAGCACGTGTCTTTGGCTTTGGCTTCAATTCCGAAGGCTCCAGCCGTCTGGCCGTCTTCCACAAGCGTTCGAGGTCGTAGAACTTACGCGCCTTCTCGGAAAAAACGTGGACGATAAAATCGACGTAATCGACCAGGATCCACTCCGCCTGCTTATAGCCTTCCACACTGGCAGGACGCAGCCCTGTCGCTTTGAGGCGCAGTTCCACCTCGTCCGCAATTGCCTGCACCTGCCGGGGATTGGTTCCGCTGCACAACACGAAGTAGTCGGTGAATGCTCCCGACCCCTTCTCCATCTCGAGTATGGAAAGTTCTTCCGCTTTCTTGTCCAGGCAGGCCTGAATGGCCGCCGCTATCTGTTGCTTCGAATCATTTTTCTTCATGCAGAGGGTGGGTCGCTAGTGGTTCGTACCGATTCAGCCGGGCTGAACTTTCATTGTAAACGACAGAGTGCTTTGGAAATCGGAGAACGAGCGGCCTTCAACGGTTTTTGTACAAACCTGTTTTCTTGATGTAGTCGGCCACGGCCGGTTCGACGAAACGCCCCAGCGGCTTTCCTGCGGCGGCATTTTGACGAATCGTTGTCGAAGAAATGCTCTGGTAGACGTCATCCAGCAAGTGGACTGTCACTCCGCTCAGGACTAAGTCTCCGGTTGCGGCTTGCTTCTGAAACGGACGCGTGGCTTCGACTCGCGGACGCAGGCTGGGGGGCAGCGCAGCGGCAACATCAGCCAGAGAGTAACCCGGCCTGCTGGCTACCACGAATTCGCATTCTCGAAACAGTTCTTCGGATTGATGCCATTTGGCAATATCCGCGAAGGCGTCAATTCCGATCAGCAAAAATAGACGGTCCGCCTTTTTGAATTCACGTTTCAGGCGCTTGACGGTATCAATCGTATAATTCGGATCCGGCCGCGCTTTCTCCTTCTTTTGGCGCGGCGATATTGCAATAGGTTCTTCCGGCGCTTCGAGGAGCGAGGGCGCGAACTCTTTCTCCTGGGCAGTAGCAAGGACAATCATGGCGTAGCGATGCGGAAACGCCGATAGTGGCTGCGTTTGCTTATGCGGCGGAACGTTCGCCGGTACGAATAGAACACGGCCGAGTTTATACCGGTCGCGTGCCGCACGAGCCAAGGTTAAGTGCCCGCGATGGATAGGGTCGAAAGTGCCGCCAAACAATCCAATATTCATGCGCGGCTAGTGTCTTCGTTTCCAGCCCCGGTTGGCAAGTCCAACCCTGAAGTGGCTGTTTGACTTGGTTCCGCATTGGCCGATGGTCCATCGGCTGTCTGGCCCGGCGGCGCCGCCCGGAAAAACGTCTACCGCAAGAATTTGGAATGAACTCCTGTAATCTCGCGCATCTAAGAAACTAACACTAGCATTGCGTCACTATGCGAGTAACCCTCCCCCTACTCAGCATTCAACCTGCCCGTGCGCCCATACTGCGGTACGGCGTAGCCGTGCTCAGCACCACACTGGCGCTGATTCCAGCAGTTTTGCTGCCTAATATCACCGAAAGCCGTCTTGCGGTATTCGCCGTTGCCGTGATGGTAAGCGCCTGGTATGGCGGCTGGAAGCCCGGACTCGTCGCGACTTCATTCGCGCTCACAGTGAGCGCCTACTTCTCGTTTACGTCCGAACAAACGCCAGCCCAATTTCGGTCGACCATGCTGCGGCTGTCGTTGTTCGTCGTGCTCGCGGCACTTATTTGCTGGCTGAATGCCGCGCTGCGAGCGGCTCAGGAAAGCTTGCGCCGCTCGGAGATGAATTTTCGCTCTTTGGTGACAAATGCTCCCTACGGCATCTGCCGGTGCAATTCCGCCGGCGAGTTGCTGGATGTGAATCCCGCCTTGCTGACTATGCTCGGATATCCCTCGGCCCATGACCTCGTGGGGAAGCATCTTGGCGGACTTTATGCGGATACGCACCATTGGTTCGAGTTGGCCGATCGGATGCACTCCTCCGCACCCTTCAACGGGTTGATTGCCGAGTGGAAGCGCAAGGATGGCATTGCCATGGTGGTTCGCGTCTCTGGCCGCGCTGTTTCCGACGGGGATAAGCGAACAGCCTTCGAGCTGTTTGCTGAAGATGTAACCGAGCGCCGTGCGCTGGAGCAGCAGCTCCGGCAATCCCAGAAAATGGAGGCCGTGGGACGACTTGCCGGAGGCATCGCTCACGACTTCAACAATTTGTTGATGGTTATCTCCGGCTACTCGGAATTTTTGCTCGATCGACTGGGATCCGATCCGGCGCTCCGCGGTCCCGCGCAAGAGATTGCCGGAGCATCGCAACGCGCTTCTTCGCTCACCCGCCAACTGCTGGCTTTCAGCCGCAAGCAGATGCTCGCGCCTAAGGTCCTCGATTTGAATGCCGTGGTTACGGAGAATCTGAAAATGCTCACTCGGGTCATCGGGGAAGATATCGATCTCGTCATGGTGCCCGCTCCTTCACTTGGCGCGGTGCGTGCCGATTCCGGCCAGATCGATCAAGTCATTATGAATCTCGCCGTGAATGCCCGCGACGCTATGCCATCCGGCGGCAAACTCACCATAGAGACCTCGAACATTTCTCTCGACGAAGAGTACGCGCGCTTTCACGCTCCGCTCAGGTCCGGTGACTATGTGATGCTGACGATCAGCGACACCGGCCTTGGCATGGATTCGGAAACGCAATCCCACATTTTCGAACCTTTCTTCACTACCAAAGGCCCGAAGGGAACCGGACTGGGACTTTCCACAGTCTACGGAATCATCAAGCAGAGTGGCGGCTACGTTTGGGTTTTCAGCGAGCCTGGTAAGGGCACGACGTTCAAGATCTATTTACCCCGGGTTGCCGAGAGAGCCGAGCCCGCACAGGTTGTAACATCCGACGAGACCGCTGTGGCTGCGCCTGGAACCGAGACGATTCTTCTGGCGGAGGACGAATCTAATCTACGCTACCTTGCGCGTCAGTTTTTGGAGAAGCAAGGTTACAACGTGATCGAAGCCGCGGATGGAGCAAGAGCCATGCAAATCGCCCTGGCACACCAAGGCACGATTCACCTGCTGTTAACCGATGTAATTATGCCGGGCATGAACGGCCGCGAACTGGCGCAGAGGATTTCGGAAATCCGTCCACAGACAAAAATACTTTACATGTCCGGTTATACGGAGAATGTAATCGGCCACAACGGTACACTCGACGCTGGAGTACGCCTTCTGCAAAAACCTTTCACTTTGCGGGAGCTGAAAAATAAAGTTCGCCAAGTCTTGGACTCTACGCCCGAGGGCAGTGAGGCTTATATGCCGGTTCGCAGTACCGAGAATGCGCCGGAGCGGGGGATCGAGCAACCATCCCTGGCGCGCGCACCTCGCTTTCAAGTTCAACTGCCTTTGAAATACCGGCGTTTGGACGAACAGAAATGGCACGTAGGCGAGACAAGAAATATCAGCCGATCGGGCCTTCTGTTTCAGGCGGGAGATTTCTCGCAACCCCACTTGCAACCAACCGTGCAGCTGGAAATCAATCTTGTGCTGCCCTCGGAGATTGCCGGACTTTCGCCGACGGAAGTGATTTGCCGGGGAGAAATTGTGCGCACGGTCGAGACTTCCGGAGAGGAGATGCCGCCGGCTTTGGCGGCAAGGATTTTGCAATATCAGTTCCAGCACGGATCGCAGTTGCCCCGCGCCTGAGCTGACTCACTCGATTGGATTGCTGTCGCCTTCGGCCTGCCGCGGCGCGTGCTCGCGCAAAGTATTCACTTCCTTGGCCATCGCGTATTTCAGCTCTTCGATCCCTTTGCCGGTTACCGCTGAAATTTCGTAAAGCTCCAGCTTATGTTTCTTGCAATAGCGCTTCAATGCGGCGACTCGATCCTTGTTAGCGACGTCGATCTTCGAAGCCACCATGATCATTGGCTTCTCTTCCAGATGAGCGCCAAAGCTGGCCAGTTCGCCAAGAATTACTTCCACATCTTTCACCACGTCATCACGTCCGCTTGCGTCGGATACATCGACCAGATGGACCAGCAAACGCGTGCGCTCGATGTGCCGCAGGAACTGAATGCCAAGCCCGGAACCGTCGTGAGCTCCCTCGATTAGCCCCGGGATATCGGCGACTACAAAGCTGATTTCTTTATTGATCTCGCCGACTGCAACTACACCAAGCTGAGGCTCGAGTGTGGTGAAGGGATAATCCGCAATCTTTGGGCGAGCGGAAGAAATTCGTGAAATCAAAGTCGATTTGCCGACATTCGGATAACCCACCAGCCCCACGTCAGCAAGCAACTTCAGTTCGAGGCGATAATTGTGTTCCTCGCCCGGACGCCCCGGCTCGTGCTCACGCGGAGCCTGATGTACCGAGGTGGCGAAACGCGCATTGCCGCGACCACCGCGGCCACCACGGGCGATAACCATTTTTTGATCCGGGCCGGAAAAATCGAACACCTTCTCGCCGGTTTCTTCGTCATACACAATCGTCCCGACGGGAACTTTGAGAAGAACATCTTCGCCTTCACGCCCAGTCTTGTTCGAGCCTTCTCCGTGACGACCGCGCTCGGCCTTATATTCGGGATTGAAACGGAAATGAACCAGCGTGTTGTGCTGTTCGCTGGATTCCATAATCACATCTCCGCCTTTGCCGCCATCGCCGCCGGATGGTCCCCCGCGCGGAACGTATTTTTCCCGGCGGAAGGCCATGCAGCCATTGCCGCCGTCGCCCGCCTTCACCCGAATTTTCGCCTCGTCGATAAACATGGTTGCTGCTCGATCGGTAATTCCTGACAAAAACAAAAAGCCCCGTCCCGAAGGCGAGGCTCAAGCCGCGTCACACATCTGACTGCGGCCGCCGAAACGCCGCCGCTTCAGCTGGCGAGAGGCGACTACTCCAACACTTCCATCGGTTCGACCATGACGAACTTTCCCATCGAACCCTTGTTGAGGAACTTGATTCGTCCTGTGATCTTGGCGAAGAGCGTGTCGTCCTTGCCGCGCCCAACGTTGAGCCCCGGTTTCACTGGTGTTCCGCGCTGCCTCACAATGATGGTGCCGCCGGGCACGATCTGCCCGCCAAATGCTTTAAATCCCAGCCGCTGCGCGTTTGAATCGCGGCCGTTTCGTGATGTTCCCTGCCCTTTTTTATGTGCCATCGATCAACTCTCAGTCTGCGATTTTTTTGTGCAGTTTCTACTTCTTTTTCTTGGCGGAAGATTTTTTCGCCGCTTTCTTGGGAGCAGCCTTTTTCTTGGCATGCCCCTTCGTGTGTCCCTTGGTGTGCTTCACCTCAGCGTCAGCCTCGTGCTCCGCTGCCGCTTTTTTCACCTTAGGCTGCTTCTTGGCCACTTCGGGAGCCTTAAAGCTCTGCCCGTCAAAGGCGATCTCTGTAATGCGCACGGCGGTATAGGACTGCCGGTGCCCGCGCAATTTCTTGTACTGTTTCTTGCGCTTGTAGTGGAAAACCAGAATCTTCGGGCTGCGGCCTTCTTCCACCACTTCGCCGACCACGCGTGCTTCCGATTCCGGTTTGCCGATTTTTCCTTCGCCGCCCGACACCGCTAAAACCTCGGGGAAGTTCACCTGGTCGTCGGTTCCCGTAGCCAGTTTTTCCACTCGAATCACATCCCCGGGCGCCACCCGGTACTGCTTTCCACCGGCGCGGATGACCGCGTACATACGTCTGCCTCCATCAAAATGTCGTGAAAATCAGTTCTTCAGCCGATCCTCTACGCGCACGCACGCGCAATGGTGGACCCGTAGAACCTTAATCTGTATCTATGCTTGCTGTGTTTTCTACCTGGGCGCTTGAGCAGCCAAAGCAGGCGTCCCCAGAACGGGTCGGCAAGTACAGGCAAACTCAACTATTTTAGCGTGTGCTGTGGAAATCGGTCAATGCGCGTTTTGCAGATCGCCCATTGATGTGCGAGAATTCCGCGTTCTCCGTAGACATTCTTAAGAGGAACCCAACTATGAAGCGCATGCTCGCCGTCGCGTTGTGCATGTTTATTCTCTCTCTGGCCAGTTTGGCAACCCCGAAGCCAGCTGCGAAGAAATCTTCCGCCGGTCCCGTGCCGGACAAAGCTTATCTGCAAAAGGTTTGGGATGGCTGGTCCACTCTCGATACGGCCAACACTGCGAAATTTTACGCTACCGGCCCGCATACGTTTTATGACATCGCTCCACTGA
The DNA here is from genome assembly GCA_963818235.1 of uncultured Acidobacteriaceae bacterium. Classification (GTDB taxonomy): domain Bacteria; phylum Acidobacteriota; class Terriglobia; order Terriglobales; family Acidobacteriaceae; genus Sulfotelmatobacter. The sequence continues at coordinate 471,906 of CAWFRI010000001.1, read as the reverse complement.
AATATGGAAGCTGGGATGAGTATGAGAAGGGCGTAAAGGGTGAGCTCTCGGGTTACAAAAGCGCCAAGTTCAGCTTGAACGATGACGTCGATATTCATCCCCATGGCGATTTGGTTTGGGCCACTGCCACGGTAAAAGAAGAGATGACAACAAAGGCCGGGAAGGTCGAAATGGGCAATTTCCGCTGGACTGTCGTTTTCGAGAACCAGGACGGCAAATGGCTTATCGTTCACGAACACGTCTCCGAACCAATTCAGTAAAATGGGTTCTTGTCGAGAAACCTGCTCACTGCGCTCGCCGCATTCGTAGCGCTGACGTTTTCCGCCGCCGGAATCGCGGCCGCATTTACGTCGCGCTCGGTTCGCATCTGGTATCCGTCGCTGCGCAAGCCGCCGGGCAATCCGCCCGCTTCGTACTTCGGCCCGGTGTGGGCGATTCTCTACGCGCTCATGACAATCGCCGCGTGGAACGTCTGGCGGGTTGGCGGAGGCTGGTCTAACGCGACGCCAGCGATAACTGTTTTCCTGATTCAACTCGGCCTGAATGCTGCCTGGTCGGTGATTTTTTTTGGTTTGCGCGCGCCGGGCGCGGCCTTGATTGAAATTATTTTGCTGTGGGCAGCAATTCTCGCCAACGTAATTCTTTTCTGGAAAATTTCTGTTCTCTCTGCCAGCCTTCTCATGCCCTACCTGGCATGGGTTACGTATGCGACCTATTTGAATGGGGGAATCTGGCGCTTGAACCCCGCGGCAAATCGCAATCAGTCTCAGCCGGCTAATCTGACCAGGGCAGAATGACCGCAGTAATCTTGGTAACATCAGGTAGTGTGCAGTTTGATAGGGAAGCGAGCCGAACGCGCTTTAGTTGTGTCGCAAAAAGCGCGACACAACTGCGCGAACTCGCCGCGATGCTTCGCTGCGCAAAAGACGCTTGTTGACAAGCAAACTACCGTAACCTCGACTCACTTGCAGAAACAACTGAATTGCGGCAGGGTTAATACAATAGAGTTTTTGGGGGACTTGCCATGCGTGACCGGATCATTTTTCTGATTCCGTTTTTCCTTCTGGCCAGCTTGAGTTGGAGCCAGCAGCAACCATCGAGCAACAACCAGCCTGGCGCATCGCAGAATATGCCGGGGACGGATATGCCTGCTCATGACATGCCGAATATGAAGGGCATGTCAATGGGCAACGAGAAAGACAAAGACGATAAAGACCCGGACGCGGGGATGCACGCCATGAATTCCATGGAAGGTCACATGGATATGGGACCGCACATGAAGATGACGGCGTTGCGTCCGGCAAAGCCCGGGGATGCCGAGCGTGCCCAGCAAATCGTGGAAGCGGCCCGCAAAGCGTCAGCGAAATACGCTGACTATCATGTTGCGCTGGCCGATGGCTACAAGATTTTCCATCCTGAAATTAAGCAGAAGATGTATCACTTCACCAACTATCAATATGGGTTTGAAGCCGCGTTTAATTTCAATCCCGAGCATCCCACGTCTCTGCTCTACGAAAAACATGGCGAAGATTACAAGCTCATCGGCGTGATGTATACCGCGCCCAAGCGCATGGGCGAAGATCAGCTGGACGAGCGGGTTCCGTTGAGCGTCGCGCAATGGCACGAGCACGTGAATTTCTGCGCCGCGCCCGCCGGGAGAAAAGCTGAATATTTGAGCCCGCATCCTCAGTTTGGTTTGAGAGGATCGATCACCACGCAGGAAGCCTGCGATGCGGCGGGCGGAACTTTCCATCCTGTAATCTTCAACTGGATGGTCCATGTTTATCCGTTCGAAAAAGATCAAGCCAGCATCTGGTCAGTCGAGCGCCAGCACGGCGATGCCGATTAATTTCGCGTGCGGGAACCCGTTCATGGCGTGCGGTTTCTAAGCACCTCTGTGATGATTCCCGCACTTCTTTTGAATGATTTAATGACTGCGACTTAGTTACCGGACTTCGTCATCTCAAGACAGAACATCCTTCCACTGTTCCATTTATTAACCGCAAATTCACAGAGCATTCCTGCTACCGGAAGCGTGCACGCTTCGTCCAAATAAACGTTCCAGTTCAAAAAGGAATTTCGAATTCACGATGGAACTTTCGGTGAATTGTTTTCGTAGTAGCTGGAGTATGCAGTTGCAGTGAGGATTTGCAGAAAGTTTGTTAGAAGCCGAAATTTTGCGGGGTTAGGGGATTCGTTCACTCTCGGTTTGGCGGCCCAGGTGAGCGAAGCCCCATGGACAGCGAGGCAGGCCTTGCGGCTTTGTCTGCTGAACCCCAGCGCATGGATTGTAGGCGATTCGCGTGAAAAGTCCACAGTTTTCTCGCGCGAGTCGTGAGCCGGGCCGCCCCAGCCGTTCCCCGACGCGATTCGAGGAAGAAAATTAAGGAGCAGCCATGAAGTTTGCGACAGTTTCGAAGAGCATCGTTTTGGGCTTAGCGCTGGTAATGGCATCAACCGCGTTCGCCGCAACCAAACGCAGTTTGCAACTTACCGACCCGGTCACCGTAAACGGAACAACCCTGAAGGCGGGAGACTACAAAGTGGAGTGGGAAGGCAACGGACCCAACGTTGAACTGAATATTATTCAAGGCAAAAATGTGGTGGCAAAAGTGCCCGCGCATGTGGTGGAATTGCAGTCGCCGGCCGCCAACGATGCGGCGTTAACTCGCGGCAGCGATAACGGACCGCGTACCCTCACCGGCGTCCGCTTCGAAGGCAAGAAAACTGCACTCGACTTCGGCGATGGGGGCGACAGCATGGCAAGTGGATCCGGTAAGTAGTTTTCACCATCAACAATCACGGGAGCACACTTGGGTGTTCCCGTGATTTTATTTTCGCTGGCGGCCCGGCTACGGGTTCGGAGATTTTTCCAGTTCCGCGTTAAGATGTACACTGCTTCCGGCGGTAACCTTCAGCTTGCGCTCCCACTGTTGAAATCCAGCCTTCTTCACCGTTACGATGTGATCCCCTTCTGTAACCTGCACGTCGGATGGCGTGTTGCCCACGAAGCTGCCATCGAGCTCAATATCGGCACCGGGCGGGTCGGAGCCTAGTTGCAGTTTTGCCGAGGAGGAGCTCGCGGCGTCACCCGCGGCATTTCCCATTGCAACCTGCGTGGAATTGTTCGCGGGCTTAAACTTGGCAATTTCTAGTTTCATGTCGCCGTTGACATACGCGGTGATCTCCGTGCCTTTCGGAATGCTAATGTCCTTGCCGTGCATGAACAGGAAAAAAGGTGCAGCAGGAAAAAATATGAGGCTTGTTGCAACCATTCCGCCAACCATGCCTCCAGTGTGACCGCCGCCTTTGACATCCTTAACAGCCCGCAGCGCGGCTTTATCGCCACTCTCAAGCTTTACGTAGTCGATGTTTATATCCAGTTTTCCTCCACGAGCCATTCTTCTCTTTGCCTGCGCTTCCGTAACTGTCGCGAATGCCAACCCTCCCTTTGGGATCACCAGCGTGCCGTTTACGGTGATGTCATCCAAGACCTCAAAGTCCAGCGTGTCGCCGACGTGCGCATCAGCCGAAGATATCGTTCGATTGAGCCGCAGCCTAACGGGCGTCCCTTCCTCGAGCACAAACCCTTTCGCGGAAGTAAAGTCTGTCTGTGTGGCAGGTTCTTGAACCGCTTGCTGCGCCGGTTGCGGCGTTGTTTGAGAGAATGAGAAGGTTGATAGAACAGACACTGCGAGAACCGCAGGCAGAGAAATTTTCAAAACGACCTCCCATCATTAACTTTCAGAATTCTTGGGGGCCCAGGGACACGCCATTATCCTCTGCCTTGAAGAATTGTCAAACGGTTCCATACGCTGCTACGAATCTAATTGCCGGCGTTCAGCAGAAATAAAATAAGGGAGTGCGCTTCCGCACTCCCAGCTTCCGGACAAAGACAACCGAAGAACTACCGGCAAACGACGCTAGTACTTCGGCACCTTCGGATCCACTCTCTCTGCCCAGGCGTTAATGCCGCCAGCCAGATTGTGAACCTTCTTAAAGCCCGCCTGCTGGAGGAAGACGACGGCTTTCGCGCTGCGTCCGCCCATTTTGCAATGAACGACGATTTCGCGGCTCGAATCGAGTTCGTTCACGCGATTGGGCAGATCGTTTAGCGGAATAAGATGTCCGCCGATGTTGCAGATCTGATATTCGTGGGGCTCGCGCACATCCAGCACGAACAGATCTTCTTTCGCATCGAGACGACGCTTCAAATCTTCCACCTGAATTTCAGGAACTCCATTCGACACTGGTTTTTCCTCCCCGCGAATTCCGCAAAACTCGTTGTAGTCTATCAGCTTGGTGACCGTGGGATGGGTTCCGCATACCGGGCAGTCCGGATTCTTCCTGAGCTTCAGTTCGCGGAACTTCATACCGAGCGCGTCGATCAGAAGCAGACGGCCAATGAGCGGCTCGCCAATGCCAAGAATTAACTTGATCACTTCGGTGGCTTGCATCACGCCAACGAGCCCAGGAAGAATGCCGAGCACTCCGCCCTCCGCGCACGATGGCACAAGTCCTGGCGGCGGGGGCTCAGGATACAAGCAGCGGTAGCATGGGCCATCCTCCGTGGCAAACACACTCGCCTGACCTTCGAAGCGGAAAATCGATCCGTAAACATTCGGCTTGCCGGTGAGCACGCAGGCGTCGTTTACAAGATAGCGGGTAGGAAAGTTATCGGTGCCGTCGGCAATAATGTCGAAGTCGCGGAAAAGTTCGAGTGCGTTCGTGCTGCTCAACCGCGTGTCGAAAGTTCGCAAATTCAAGAATGGATTGATCCCGGTCAATTTATCCGCGGCTGAATCCAGCTTCTTCCGGCCCACGTCGGCGGTGGAGTGAATGATTTGCCGCTGGAGGTTGGTGTAATCCACCACATCAAAATCCACTAACCCAAGCGTGCCCACTCCCGCCGCCGCCAAGTACAGCGCAAGCGGCGATCCCAGTCCTCCGGTTCCAATGCACAGCACACGCGCCGCTTTCAGCTTCTGTTGGCCCTCCATGCCGACCTCGGGCATGATCAGGTGGCGCGAGTAACGCAGGATTTCGTCTTTGCTGAGTGTGACTGGGATTTCGGTGGTTGTAGCCATAAGTTCCTCGATTGAGATTTGAGATGGGTTGCGTCAGGATGGAGACGCTAACAACAGGCGAGGCACATACAACAGCGGTTTGTGGCAGCGGGGTTCAATCTTTTGTTTCCGAAGCTTCTAATTGCGAATCTGCCTAACGTGCAATTACCAGCCCCCGGCGATGGAAGGCACGATAGAAATGTTATCACCTTCCCTTATCTCGGTCGCTTCCTTCTGTAGGTAGCGGATATCTTCGTCGTTCACATACAGGTTGACGAAGGCGCGCAGCTTTCCATCCTCCGTGTACAAATGACGCCTCAACTCAGGATGCTGTGCCAGCAGCGAGTTTAAAGCCTCGCCCACGGTCGACCCCTGCGCTTCTACCGTGGATTGCTTTCCAACATATTGCCGCAAAGGGGTGGGAATGTGAATCTTGCTCATAGTCTCAGAATAAAGGATGTCGCAGACGAACGGGAAGATTCATGCCGGAGCAGCCGTCATTGGCTGAATTGGGTCAGAGGAAGAGCGGCATGCCGCTACGGTTGCCCTGTTTTACTGGAGTCGCCAGGAAGCCTTGAGGTTCATCCACTCCGGGTGGGTAGTATTGTCCTACGATCTCGCCGCTGTCGTTAATCCCGAAGGCCAGCGTGTTTGTAGCGCCGGGAAACGAGAATAGCAAAAACGCGCCGTTCTGATACAAAAATCCAAGGCCAAGCTCAGGGTCCGAACAAAAGCCGACGATATCTCCGTGGTTGTTTATTCCGAAGGCGCCACTGTTTTCACAGCCGGGAACTGTTAATTGTTGGAACTGGCCGTCGCTGTAAAGGAACGGGTAATCCGTTAGGTTCGAGTCATACCAAACGCCAACTATCTGACCCTGATTGTTGATTCCCTCCGCCAAAGTGCCCGCAGCTCCGGGAAAGCTAAGAGTTGTAAATATGCCGCCCCTATAAAGGAAGCCCTGATAACCACTTTCGAGGTAATACGATCCGACCACACTGCCTGCATCGTTGATGGCGTCGGGCTCGGTTGCGATTGCGCCCGGAGGATCGATAGGAATTAGGTTTCCGTCCCCAAAAATAAAGCCTTTGGGATTGTCGCGGCCGTCACCCGGCAGGTAATCGCCTGCGAGTTCAAGGGAAGAATTGATCCCCGCCACTTGCGTGATCGAATTCGGCAGCTCGATCGTGGTGACAACTCCATTTCTCAGAACGAAGCCATAATTTGAGCCGAAAGCGTTTGTATAAGAACCTCGGTGGCGTCCGCACCGACAACTATCGGCACGAAAGTGAATTCCGAGGCGCCAATTGCGGCGACGTGGCCCAGAGAGAGTGCAATCGGCGCACCGGACGTCGCAGCAGGTGCCTGTGCCAAGGCAAACGGCACAGACATAAGGACAAGAATGGCCAAACCGGAAATAGTTCTATAGGACTTACTCACCATGCGTCCCGGATTGTGCCCCAACGTTCTGCGTAACGCAAGAGGCAAAAGACCCTTCTACAACCGCAAGGGGATTCCTCGCTGCTAACATGACATCATGGCCTCGCTTCTTGAAGTCCGCAATTTAAGTATCGTGTTTCCATCTGCGGTTCTGCGAACCGGACAGCCGGGGGTGGCTTTCGCCACACGGACACTTTCTGCCGTTCGCAACCTCAACCTTGCCATCGCTGCTGGCGAAGTTCTGGGACTGGTTGGCGAGTCGGGATCCGGCAAATCCATTACGTCCCTCGCGATCATGCGCCTACTGCCTGCACAAGCCCAGGTCTCCGGCGAAATTCTATTTACTCAAAATGGCACGCCGCGAAATCTCCTCCCACTTCCTGATGACTCCATGCGCGAACTGCGGGGCTCACGCATCGCCATGATTTTCCAGGAGCCGATGACCGCTCTTAACCCTGTGATGCGAGTCGGCGACCAGATCGCCGAGGCGGTGCTGGCTCATGGCTCCCATTCAAAAAGCGAGGCGCGAAAACTCGCGGTCCAGGCGATGAGCGACGTAGCCATCCCTGAGCCCGATCGCCGGGCTCGCGACTATCCTCATCAACTTTCCGGGGGAATGCGCCAGCGGATCATGATTGCCATGGCGCTCGTGAATCGTCCACAACTGCTCATCGCCGACGAGCCCACCACGGCGCTCGACGTTACGATCCAGGCGCAAATTCTCGACTTGCTTTCTGACTTACGCTCCCGTTTTGGACTGGCGATGCTCTTTATCTCGCACGATCTCGCCGTGGTTTCGCAGGTTGCCGACCGGGTTGCCGTGATGTATGGGGGAAGCGTAGTCGAACTGGCAGGTAAACAGGAAATTTTTCGTTCGCCAGCGCATCCCTACACACGCGGCCTCCTGCAAGCGGTGCCTAACCTTAAAACGGAGCGGCAGCGTCCGCTGGAAACCATCGAAGGAACAGTCCCGCCGCTTCATGCCATGCCTCTAGGCTGCACTTTCGAGCCGCGCTGTGGATTCAGGGTGGCCGAATGCGCCCGCGTTTTTCCTCCGCTCGCTGAGGTTGCGGCGGGGCATTGGGCTCGCTGTCCGGTAGTCAATTCGGGGTAGTGCAGTTTTGATAAGGAAGCGAGCCAAACGCGCTATTATGTGTCGCAAAAAGCGCGACACCCGGCGCGGCTCGCCCAGATCCCCGTTCGACTTCGCTCAGGGCAGGCTTTCGCTACGCAAAAAGCGCTTGCTTAGGGATGACAAACGGACTGCACCACTACCCAATTCGGAATCGCGATGACGGAATCACGTCCGACCGTGTATCCTCATCCGTCGCATTCGTTCTATAATCGCCATCCGTCTGGTGTCTATTGCGCATACTGCTGCTTAGCGACATTCATGCCAATCTCGAAGCTCTGGAAGCCTGCCTCGCTGGAGCTCCCGCCTACGATCTGGTTGCCAATCTTGGCGACGTCGTGGGCTACGGCGCTTCACCTAACGAAGTGATCGATCGTTCGCGTGAACTCGGCCAAATTTTTGTTCGCGGCAATCATGACAAGGCTGCGACTGGCCTGCTTGATCTGGATGACTTCAACCCGATGGCCGCCGCTGCCGCCATCTGGACCCGCGACCAGCTCACGCCTGAACACATGGAATGGCTGCGCGCTCTGCCGCAAGGGCCGCTTCCACTCGAAGATTTTCCGCAAGTTCAATTGGTTCATGGTTCGCCCGGCGACGAAGACGCCTATGTAGTTTCGATTGGCGACGCACTGGTTCCGCTCATCACACTCACGATACCGATTACTTTTTTCGGCCACACTCACCTGCAAGGTGGATTCTTCGCTAACGGTTCGAGCGCCGATGGCTTCCGCCCCGAATACCGCACCGTCGGCCAAGCCGAGTCCGTCTCCTTTCAACTGAAATCTTCAACGCGATACATGATCAATCCGGGCTCAGTCGGACAACCGCGCGATGGAGACTGGCGAGCCGCTTTCGCTCTGTTCGATACCGACGCCCAGGTGGTTCACTTCCATCGCACTCCCTATAACTTGAAAGCGGCGCAGGACCGCATCTTTGCGGCCAATTTGCCGGCCCGCTTAGCCACGCGACTGGCCGCCGGCCGTTGATGCAGTTGGAGACGCAGAGATCCCTCGGGTTGCTCGGGAAGGAAATTGTAGAGGTGAATTTGAGAACACAATCCTCGTTGTAAACTCATCTTCATGCCCTACCCTCGCAGCAAGTCACTTTTTTCCCAGCACGACGGCTCCTCCCGCGAGAATCCTCCGCAGCATTATCTCGTGGCCCACAGCGACGGAGGCGCCCGCGGCAATCCCGGACCGGCCGGCTATGGCGTCGTCATTCAGGATGAGTTGGGGAAAAAAGTGGCACACCTTAGCGAATACCTTGGGCACCAAACCAACAATTTCGCCGAGTATCAAGGCCTAATTGCGGCTCTCGAGTACGCTCTCCAGCATGGCCCCAAAGCGCTCAAACTCATCAGCGATTCGGAATTGTTGGTTCGCCAGATCAAAGGCATCTACAAAGTCAAGAACGCAACCCTTCAAGACCTTCACGGCCGTGCTAAAGAATTGATCGCGCAACTCGACTGGTTCTCCATCGGTCACGCGCTACGCGAACACAACACGGAAGCCGACCGCCTCGCCAACCAAGCTATGGACAAGGGGATGGGAAAGAGCACATCCTATGTGGAGGTAGACGCCTCCGCTGTTCAGCGGAGGGCAACCAGCGCGCCCGCGAGTGCTTCAGCCGGCGACGAAGCAAAAGAATTTGAAGGAATTATGCGCAACGGTGTCATCGAACTGACGAACGGCAAGCTCCCGGAAGGGACGCGAGTTCAGGTGCGAGCAAAGAGGGGATGAATCGGCAACTCTGACACGCTCTCACTCGGCCGACGAAGTATGGTCGTGGATTATTTTCCATCCCTCGGGAAACCTGCGGAACACCAGCGTAAATAATCCGTGCGGCGTTTTTCCATCCGACATGGTCAACTGCCAGGAACCGCGCACAAAAGCCGCATCAGCGCCCAGCATTTTGATTCGCAAGGCGGAGAATTCCAGTTTTCCCATCTCGTGCCCGGGGCTGGCATATGTTGCACGGTAACGGTCCATCATGGCCTGCCACCCATGGTTTTCTTTTGCGGCGAAAAAAAAGTCAATTCGGGAGAATTCCAGTAGCCGGCCATGAAGCCATCGAGATCATGACGGTTCCAGGCTTCCTGCTGGGTGCGGAGCACGTGCTCGACCTCTGATTTTGCGTCGTTGGTGTTCGCTGTGGTCACCTGAGCGCCACTTGGGGCAATGACCGCAATCGAGACGATTGAAAAGAGGAAGAAAAAGAGAAAAAAATTGACGAGCGGTTTGAACATGTGAGCCTCTACCCCTGGCAAACCAGAGGTATCAGTTTCGCACGAGGATGCAATGGACGGAAGATTTTGGTCGCCGTCGCCCAAAGCCGAAAAACCACTACGCGCGACCCTTCTTGGCGGCAACCGCTTTGGCCGCAACCGGCTTGCCCGCAACTTCCCAGGGCCGTTTAGGCCGGTCTACCGGGGCCTTGTCGTTATCCTTAACGCGATCATAATGGTAAGACTCGCTCACGGTGCCCAGAGACTCGTTATAAAGACTCGGTAAACCCAGTCCGACTTTCAACTCTTCCGCGAACGACTGTAGCGCTTTCAGATGATCCGCTGTTGCCGGAACTTCCGTCTTTGAATTCTTCAAGAATTGTTGGTAGCCGCGGTTGACCAGCTTCGAGATTTCGCTTCCGATCAAGTATCCAGGGTATGCAAAAATCTTTACTGTGTCGTCGTCGGTCTTTTGAATTGCGGCCGAGACGTTGTATTTCCTGAGGAAGACGCGCCCGTTCGTTCCCGGCGCTTCGGTTACATCGAACCCGTGATCCCGCAACCAGGCCAGTGCTTCTTCATAGGTTCGTGCTTCTATCGCTTTAGGCATTTTTCGCTTCCGATCTTTCTTTCTTCCGATCTTCTTTTTTATAGATGCAGACAACGGGCAAACTGCTCACCGCTTATTTCACCCTGCATCGGACTTGCAATTCTTGTCATCTAAAGACACCATACTACATAGCGTGTTTGATGGGTCTTTGCATAATTACGTTAGTCACGGGAAATTAGTTCGAAGATGATTCCAGATTCCGTCAAGTTGGCCGCAACATTCTCGGCACAACATGCGCCGGCAGTCGCCGTGGCGCGCCCCGGCCAAAGTCTGCTGGAGCGAATCGGCAATACTCCACTGTTGCATTTCGACCGACTCAACGCCAATTTGCCGGGCGTCACACTTTTAGGCAAGGCCGAATGGTACAACCCCGGGGGCTCGGTGAAAGATCGCGCCGCCGCCAACATCATCGCCCAAGGCCGGCGCGACGGCAAGTTTGCCCCCGGAAAAACCCTGCTCGACGCCACCAGCGGGAATACCGGCATAGCGTATGCCATGCTGGGGGCGGTAGAGGGATTTCCGGTGACTCTGTGTATGCCGACGAATGTTTCCGTAGAGCGCAAAAAAATTCTACAGGCTTACGGCGCAAATATTGTCTACACCGACCCGGGTGATGGATCCGATGGCGCCATCCGTATGGCCCGCGAACTGGCGGCCAAGCATCCGGATTTATACTTCTATGCCGATCAGTATTCGAATGATGCCAACTGGCAGGCTCATTATTACGGCACAGCCAACGAAATCTGGCAGCAAACGCAAGGACGCATCACGCACTTCGTTGCCATGCTCGGTACCAGCGGGACTTTCGTGGGCACAACACGGCGCCTAAGGCAACTTAACCCTGCAATTCGCTGCATCTCGTTGCAACCCGATTCCTCTTTTCACGGGATTGAAGGCGCCAAACATATGGCAAGCGCCATTGTGCCCAGGATTTACGATCCAGCACTCGCGAACGAAAACATGGAGATCGCGACTGAGGACGCTTACGCCATGGCCCGCCGCCTCGCTCGCGAATGTGGACTGTTAGCAGGAATCTCGGCCGCAGCCGGTGTTTTCGCCAGCCTCAAGGTCGCGGAGCAGCTCCAACTAAGAAGAGATCAGCACGCAGTTGTTGTCACCATCTTGTGCGACTCCGGCGACAAGTATTTGAGTGAAAGATTCTGGACGGAATAATGTCACCACAGAGGCACAGAGACACGGAGAAAGCCAGTGCCTTATTTGTTTTCTCTGTGCCTCCGTGCCTCTGTGGTGAATTGCTTTATGCTGAGAGTTGAACGCAAAGACTTCGCCGCCATCCGCAGGCACGGGGAAGAGACCTACCCGCACGAGTGCTGCGGTGTGCTGCTTGGCCGGATGAGCGATGACGGGTCTCGCGTGGTCACCTCGACCGTCCGCTGTGGCAACACCCGCACCGATTCGCCGCAGAACCGCTACAACATCGACCCGCGGGAACTGGTGAGGGTCCAGCGTGAAGGGCGCGAACGTGGAGAGGACATTGTCGGCTTCTATCACTCCCACCCCGATCACCCGGCACAGTGGTCGCAGACTGATTTTGCCGAGGCACACTGGATCGGTTGTTCTTATGTGATCACCAGCGTGGAGAAGGGGAAGGCGGCTATTACCAATTCGTTTGAACTTGCCGGCTCCGACGAGGCGAACAAGCAACTTGTCGGTGAGAAAATCGAAGTCGATTGATTCCGGCGAGGATTCAATCTTCTGGATCACTTGAGCAATCGCCGTTCCGAGCGACATTTTCACATGGGCGCGAAGCCGGCGAAAAAACATGAGATCGGCCTTGTTAATCTGAACCCGCGAAAACCCTTGCCTGATGCGCTTTTGTGAGAAGACCGTTTTCGTTCTGCACAAATTCCGGTCACACGCCTGTGGATGCCCCGCACTCGGCTGAAAATAGGTTAGTTACAGGGACGATATTTTCGTTGACTCTAAAAACAAAAAGAGTAGAAACATAATCGTTCTTTGACAGCTTCTAAAGTTTTCCCAGTTGGTGCCGCGTCCGGGACTCAAGCGCAATCACCCTCTTCATGCAAATGAGCGAGGGAGGGCAAGCAAGGGTCGATAGCAAAGCGCTGGGTGAGGGGAACAAGAAGAAACGTCGAAGGCAGGATAGAGTTCCGAGGCGTTGGGTAGGTTTTTCCGGTTGGCGGTAAGCCCGGAGCCCGAGCAAAGATCGTTCGTGGCACCCCGCAAGGGAAGCTCCGTAACAGGTCAAGCAAGGGTCGAACGCGAGCTACTGGCCGAGACGAATGGACCCAACAGCACCTCGGAACTCTTAGTTTTTCTTTCAAGTTCTTTTCCAACTCCCTCCTACGCCTCCACAACCGCCATTCCATTTTCGAGTTTCGTCAACCTCATCATCGATTTCTAATACTATAACTTCATGCCCGACGCATACATTCTCGGCATCGAAAGTTCCTGTGATGAGACGGCTGCCGCGGTTGTGCGTTCAGGCGAGGAGCTTATTTCGAACGTTGTAGCTTCTCAGATTGCCACCCACCAGCCCTATGGCGGAGTAGTTCCGGAGTTAGCGTCGCGTGAGCATTTGCGGGCAATTGTTCCCGTCGTCCGGCAAGCGCTGGCTGAAGCTAATCAGACTTACAAATCTTTGGACGCAATCGCCGTCACCCAGGGCCCGGGACTGGCCGGAGCGTTGCTCGTCGGTATCAGCTATGCCAAAGCCCTGGCCTTTGCGCTCGATAAGCCGCTGATCGCGGTCAACCATCTGGAAGGCCATATTCATGCGGTGCTGTTAGAAGAGCGGCAGAAGGGTAATCGTGAGTTGCAATTTCCCGTGCTGGCTCTGGTGGTGTCTGGAGGACACACGCATCTCTATCTTGCGGCGCAGAAAAATGACGGATGGACCTATGAGAACATCGGCCATACTCGAGACGACGCCGCCGGCGAGGCGTTCGACAAAGTCGCCAAATTAGTTGGCCTTGGCTATCCTGGAGGGCCCATCGTTGACCGGCTCGCTCCTCATGGCGATCCTTCCGCCGTTAGGTTTCCTCCGGCGCAGATTAAGCATCGTGACCGGCGCGAGCATCGAGGAACGAAACAAACGGACCACGACAACGATAGCCCGCGCTTTGATTTTTCTTACAGCGGCATCAAGACGGCCGTGTTGCGTTACGTAGAAGTGCATGCGATGCGCGAATCCATCGAAGCCCGGCGGAAGGCTTTGGCGGGTATTGCGAAGCCGACGATCGAAGACTATCTTGCCCTGTGCGACCGTCGAATGCTCGATCTGGTCGTTTCCTTCCAGCGTGCGATCGTCGACGATCTGGTGGGCAAGACTCTTGCTGCTGCCCGTGCCTTCGATGTGGCCACCCTTTTCGTTACAGGCGGAGTGGCTGCCAACAGCGAATTACGTAAAACATTCGAGCGGGAGGGGGCGCAGGCAGGCGTGCCCGTGTACTTTCCGTCGCGCGCTCTTTCCACCGATAACGCCGCCATGATTGCCGCGGCAGCCTACCCCAAGTTTCTCGCCAAGGATTTTGCTTCGATGGATTTTTCAGCCGAGCCCGGCCTGGTACTCCGATAGCCGGGTGGGAAGAAAACAGAATCTAGTTCCAGGAAGTTGCGGAAACTCGTCGAGGAAGTAAAAAGCAAACCTCAGGCGCTAAAGCGCGAACATATTTTCAACGATTTAGCGGCACGAGTGAACTCGTGCCCTTCCCAAACCTGCGCTGAATCGGAGTTTTTTCGTAGCTCCTGGAACGCCACTAGATGCCCGCACGTTGGCTGTGACTTTTTCCCATGACCTTGTCCAGCGCTTTTTCGAGCTGGCTTTGAATATCGATGTCTTTGTAGATCGCGAAGTCGGCGCGCTTCTCTTTCTCGTCAAAGCCGCTGGCACGGCCGGCAACTATAATAATGGGTATCCGTGAAGTCTCGGGGTCCTTCTTGAGCGCGGTGATCAATTCGCCGCCTGACATTTTCGGCATCTGCATGTCGGTTACGATCACATCGGGATGAACGCGCTTAAGAATTTGCAAAGCCTCCAATCCGTTGGTGGCCGACTCCACCGTAAAACCGCGCTCTTCCAGAGAGCGGCAAACAGTGTAGCGGATCAGCATGGAATCATCGACTACCAATGCTACGCCAGGCATGAGTTTGCAACGCGCGGAATGCACGCCTCCGGCTTGCAGATTAGCAGTACGCTTTCGCGCGGAACAAGAAAGAAGCGAGAAGATATGGTTACTATGGTGTTCTCAGCGAGTAGTTACGATTCTTGAGCTTCGCCTTCGACGCTCTCTTCGATGCTCATGTCCTTGAGTTCGCTGGATTCGAAGACCTCGCGGCATTCCAGACACTCAACGAATTCGGCATCTTCGTCGCGGCTGACGATTTGCACGCGCGGGTGCTTGCAGGGCTGATTGCTCACGTCTTTCGGCTGGGACAACGGCTTTGCGGTCATAAATCCGGAAACGTCGCCCTCTTGAACAAGGGGATGCTGATAAATTTTAAGTTCGCCTTGATTTCAGTCGGAAATGAGCGGTCTGGAGATGAATCCCTAAATTCCGACCAAAAGCATCGCCAACTGCTAAACCACTCAATTGTTATTAGTTACCATTCGACCCGTGTTCGCGCAGTTGAGTGGAAAGACTTGCGTGGTATCAGAGTTTGGAAGTAGAATGAATTACGGCAAAAAAGGTCGGATTTAAGTCCGAGTAAATTCGTCGGATTTAAGAATCTGTCACGTTGCGGTGAAAATGCTCAAGCTCACCAAAAAAGCCGATTACGCGCTGATGGCCATGAAACACCTGGCTGACCATGCGCAAACAGGTACGGGCAGCGCCAGCGCCAAGGATGTTGCCGACTCTTTTGGCATCCCTCCGGAGGCGTTGGCGAAAATACTGCAGCGATTGGCCAAAGCTGGGTTGTTGCATTCTCACCACGGAACGCACGGCGGATACAGGTTGGCGCGAGCGGCGCACACGATCTCGGCGTTTGAAGTGATTCAGGCCATCGATGGTCCGCTGTTTATTACCTCGTGCGTAACAGTTCGCGGAGAGTGCGGGCAGAGCGACCGCTGCAACATTCGTGAGCCGTTGCGCAAGGTGAATGACAGCATCGAAGCCGTGCTGAAGCGCATCAAGATTTCACACATGAAGGAAGAGCCGGAACCCAGTATCACGGCTACGGCCAGCAAGGCTCCTGAGTTAGTGACTATCGTTTAAGTGTTAGCGACAAGCAATTAACCAGGCAGGTAGGAGACGCAGTTATGAGCACGGACGTAAGAATCCCCCAAGAACTCGGAGTTACCAAGCATTCCACTCCCCAAGGAGTGAAGCTGCCGATTTATATGGACAATCACGCCACCACGCAGATGGATCCGCGGGTGTTGGAAGAAATGCTGCCGTACTTCGTGGAGAAGTTCGGCAACTCGGCCAGCCGCAACCACTCGTTTGGATGGGCCGCCGAAGAAGGCGTGGAAACGGCTCGCGAACGTATCGCCAAGCTGATCGGCGCCACTACCAAAGAAATCATTTTTACTTCCGGCGCAACCGAGAGTGACAACCTCGCCATCAAGGGCGTGGCCGAAATGTACCGCGAGAAAGGCAATCACATCATCACTGCGGTCACCGAGCACAAGGCCGTGCTCGATACCTGTAAGCGGCTGGAAAAATACGGCTATCGCGTAACGTACATGCCGGTGCAGAAGGACGGTCTGATCGATCTCGACGATCTCAAGCGCGCCATGGATGACAAAACCATCCTGGTTACGATCATGGCCGCAAATAACGAAATCGGAGTGCTCCAGCCGATTGCCGAAATCGGCAAGCTTTGCCACGAGCGCGGCGTGATCTTTCACACCGATGCGGTGCAGGCTATCGGCAAAGTTCCCATCGACGTGATTAAACAGAACATTGATCTGGCGTCGATCACGGGCCACAAGATTTATGGTCCCAAGGGAGTGGGCGCGTTGTATGTCCGGCGGAAGAATCCGCGGGTGCAGATTTCCGCCATCATCGATGGCGGCGGCCACGAGCGCGGCATGCGCTCCGGCACGCTCAACGTCCCTGGGATCGTTGGGTTAGGGAAAGCCTGTGCGATTGCATCCGAGGAAATGTCTCGCGAAGCGGCACAACTGGGCGGTTTGCGCGATCGTCTGCGCGACCGCATTATGAACCGTCTGGACGAGACTTACATCAACGGCTCTATGGAGCACCGCTTGCCCGGCAACTTGAATATCAGTTTTGCCTATGTAGAGGGCGAGTCGCTGCTGATGGGCATCAACGATATTGCAGTTTCCAGCGGTTCGGCGTGCACCTCTGCGACGCTTGAGCCATCTTATGTATTAAAGGCTCTGGGCACCGGCGACGACCTGGCGCACAGTTCGATCCGCTTCGGCATTGGCCGCTTCAATACTGCGGCTGAAGTCGATTATGTAGCCGACCGCGTCATTGAAACTGTGGAACGCCTGCGCGAACTTTCTCCGCTCTACGAAATGGCGAAGGAAGGGATCAATCTGAAGGATGTGAAGTGGGCGGGAGAAGCTCACTAACTAATTAGCGGATCGGCTTTAGCCTCTGAGGGCAATCTAGTTTCAGGAGAAGCAAATGTCATACAGCGATAAAGTAATCGATCACTACAATAATCCCCGCAACGTGGGTTCCATGGACAAAAGCAGTGCGGATGTAGGCACTGGACTAGTGGGCGCGCCTGAGTGCGGCGACGTTATGAAGCTGCAAATCAAGGTCAACCGCGACACGAACGTGATTGAAGAAGCCAAGTTCAAGACCTTTGGCTGCGGGTCTGCGATCGCGTCGTCGTCTTTGGCCACTGAGTGGGTCAAGGGCAAGACGGTGGATGAAGCTCTCGCCATCAAGAACATGGACATTGTGAAGGAGCTGTCGCTTCCTCCAGTCAAGATCCATTGTTCGGTGCTGGCCGAGGATGCGATCCGCGCGGCGATTGGCGACTGGAAAAAGAAGCAGGAGAGCGCGAAGCCGGTTGCGTCCGCAGTGGCCCAGTAATCTCCAAGGTCTTGATTGGAAAGGGCGCGGTTTTTAGCCGCGCCGTAAGACCGCAATGCGAAACTGGCTTTAGCCGCGGAGGCATCGCGTCTGAAAATCGAATGACAACGTTAACTGAATCCGTAACGCAATCCGCGCCGGCCAAGGGTATTCAGGTCACGGAGAAAGCCCTGGGCAAGGTGAAGAGCGCGATGGCCAAGGAAGGCATTTCGCCCGAACAGGGTGGATTGCGCTTGGGCGTGCAGGGCGGGGGGTGTTCCGGACTGAGCTATAACGTCCGGTTCGATACGCAGCCACGCGACCGCGACCGGATCTTTCAGTTTGGCGATGTTCGCGTGTTCGTCGATCCCAAGTCGTTTATCTACCTGCACGGCATGATCCTCGACTACCAGGAAACGCTGATGCAACAGGGGTTCGTTTTTGTGAATCCCCAAGCCACGAAGTCCTGTGGCTGCGGCACGTCGTTCTCCGCATAATGATGTGGCGCGGCCGCCCTCGCCCACGAAAGCCGGCGGCGCAACGGCCCTTAGCTCGCTGAAATCGCCCTCGTGGGTTGCGCCGCGTGACAATTAAATTTAACGAAGTAGATCTGAAATGACCAACCCGACTGCGACCACGATTACCGCAAAACCGGCGACTGAGAGGGCTCGGTCGTGCTGGTCCTGCGGTGCAATTCGAGCCGTGCACTTCTGCGAGGCCTGCGGCAAGGTGCAGCCCCCAGTGCCGGTGGATTATTTCACTTACTTTGGCTTGCCAAGGAAGTTGAATCTCGACGTGGCTGCCATCGAGAAAGACTTTTATCGGTTGAGCCGCAAGTTGCATCCGGACTTGAACGCCCGCGCCAGCAGCCAGGAGCAGGAATGGAGCCTGCAGCAAAGCTCGCTGCTGAATGACGCTTATCGAACTTTGAAAGACCCAATCAAGAGGACGCAGTATCTTTTAAAGCTGGAGGGCGTGGAACTGGAAGAGCAATCGAAATCGGCCACGGAACAGGCGCGCTCTACCGGGGAAGTGAAGAAACAGATCGTCCCCCCGGATTTGCTGGAAGAAGTTTTCGAGCTGAATATGCAGCTCGAAGAACTCCGCATGCAAAAGAAAATGGGGGAAGACGATCCCGCGCTGATCGAAGAAATCGGGCGGCAAAAGCTTGAGCTTGAAGAGAAGCAGGAAGCGCTCCTGCACGAGTTGCACGGGCACTGGAAGATGTGGGATGGAATGATCCAGCGGGAACAAAACGGTCAGCCCGTCTCCGAAGAAGAGCGCAGGCAGTCACGCGACAAGATGGTGGACCTGCTGAACCGCCGCAACTATATCCGGAATTTGGTACGGGATGTGAGCGACGTGCTGGAGAGTTGAAAATAACTTCAATGGCTACCGATCGCATCGTCGGCATCGACCTGGGTACCACGAACTCTCTCGTGGCGTTCATGCAAGGGGAGACGCCTGTCGTCATTCCCGGTGATGACGGTTTGAATCTGGTGCCCTCGGTTGTCGCGCTCGATGAAAAGGGCCAGCCTGTGATCGGAAACGCGGCTCGGAAGTATTTGGCCGAAACTTCTGAGCGTGCTGTTTATTCCATCAAACGCCTGATGGGACGCGGGGTTGACGACGTTCAGGAAGAGTTGAAGTTCTTCCCGTTTCGCCTTGCCGAGGATTTGCAGCCGGGAGAAGTTCTGCGAATTAAACTGGGCGAGAGAACTTTTACGCCGCCAGAAATTTCGGCTCTCATTCTCCGCCAACTCAAGCGCAACGCCGAACGCTTTTTCGGAGCGCCGGTCAGCAAGGCTGTCATCACTGTTCCTGCATATTTTAACGATGCGCAACGCCAGGCCACAAAAGATGCGGGCCGCATCGCTGGCCTCGAGGTTTTGCGTTTGGTCAATGAGCCAACTGCCGCGTCGCTGGCCTACGGTCTCGACAAAAAACAAAACGGCATTGTTGCTGTTTACGACCTTGGCGGCGGCACTTTCGACGTTTCCATTCTCAAGCTGCACGATGGAATCTTTGAAGTGGTTGCCACGAACGGCGACACACACCTCGGCGGCGACGACATCGACAACCTGCTGATCGCGATCGCGATCGACGACACCGCCGGCGATCTAGGCCTCGATTTACGCAGAAACGATCTTCGCCGCAATGCCGAAGCGATTCAAGCCATTCGCAAGGCGGTGATCGAAGCCAAGATCGCTCTTTCCTTGCAGGCGACCGCGAAGCTCGATATCGAATTGCCCGGCAGGAAACGCTATTTGCGCGAAATTACACGCGAGCAGTTCGAACAACTCATTCAGCCGATCATCGACCGAACCGTCGGCCCTTGCAAACAGGCTCTAAAAGATGCCGGCCTCAAGCCGGAACAAATCGATGAAGTTGTCCTGGTTGGTGGATCGACGCGCATTCCCAAAGTGCGCGCTCTGGTAAAAGAGTTGTTTCACCGTGAGCCCCACACAGATTTAAATCCCGACGAAGTGGTTGCGCTCGGCGCTGCCGTGCAAGCCAACATTCTCGGAGGCGGGTCGGAAGCCACCGAGAATATGTTGCTCCTGGATGTCACGCCGCTATCTCTGGGAATCGAAGTTGCGGGCGGCGTTACCGACAAAATTATTCTGCGCAACTCAACCGTGCCGGCGTCAGCTACGCAGTTTTACACCACCCAGGTCGACGGACAGGCCAACGTCGCGATTCATGTTTTGCAGGGTGAGCGTGAATTAGCGAAGGATTGCCGCTCTCTGGCGCGGTTCGATCTCAAAGGCATTCCGCCGATGGCCGCAGGAATGGCGCGCATCGAGGTCAAATTTTTGATTGATGCCAACGGGATTTTGCATGTTTCGGCGCGCGAGCAACGCAGTGGAAAAGAATCGGAAATTCAGGTCCAGCCAAGTTATGGCCTAACCGATGAGCAAGTCGAAGGCATGATTCTCGATTCGTTCGACAGCGCCGAAGAAGACTTCCGGCAGCGACAGATCATCGAGGCTCGCAACGAGACCGCAACTATTCTGGCGGCGCTCGACAAGGGCAAGAAGAGTCCGGCTTGGGGACATCTCACGACCGATGAAAAGAAAAAGATCGCGAAGATGGAGAAAGCTTTAGTTGCGGTGAATGCGGAAGATGATTATCAGGCGATTCGCAAAACCATCGATGCACTCAATCAAGGTACAACACGGCTCGCTGAACTGATGATGGACAGCGCAGTATCCACCGTGCTGAAAGGAAAAACTATGGATGAGGCTGATCTGGGCGAAGGACCGACCGCGCCGCATCCTGTGGCGAAGGCGGAATTTGAGTGAGTAGCGTCGGCGAATCGCGCTGGGCAGCGTCAAGCAAGAAAAGGCTGAAGGTTTTAGAGGATAAAATGTCAGAAGAAAAAGCACAATCCGCCGGCACGGTCACCGAAGAGGCTCCCGGCGAAAACATGGTTCAGATTACGTTCCTGCCCGAAGGTAAGACCGTCCAATTCGAGCACGGCAAATTGCCGTATGAGTATCACGGGAAGGAAGAGTCGATTCTCGACGTCGCGCTGAACAATCACATCACACTCGATCACGCCTGCGGCGGCAACTGCGCCTGCACCACCTGCCATGTGTGGATCAAGGAAGGCGCCGAAAATCTTTCGCCCATGGACGACGACGAAGCCGATCGTCTGGACATGGCTGCCGATTTGCAATTAAACTCGCGTCTCGGTTGCCAGGTGCAGATCACGAAGCCGGGAAAAGTCGTGGTTGAGATCCCTGCCTGGAACCGCAACTACATTTCGGAAGAACACCACTAGAGGAATGCTGATGCCAAAAACTCTTTCCTGGGAAGACGCTGAAGATATCGGCATCCTGCTCTCCGAAGCTCATCCCGAGCTCGATCCCCTTACCGTCCGCTTCACGGATCTTCATCGCTACGTGACTGAATTGCCGGATTTCAAGGGCGATCCCGGGGCCTCCAACGAAGGCAAGCTCGAAGCCATCCAAATGGCATGGCATGAGGAATTTCAGGACCGCACGCAGGGTTAGGAGATCATTCCGCACTTTTTTCAGCCTGCTTCTTTAATCACCTCACAATCTTTTTACATTTCGGTGACAATCCGCCCTATGCCAGGGCTTACGTTCTCTTAGCTGTTGTTCCAACGGAGACCCCAGCGCTCCGTTCGCGGCCAGCAGCCTCTCTCTCCGTTCAACTGCAAAGGGCACGGCACTATGGCCGCGCCCTCTTTTTCTCTGAACTGCTCAGTCTAGCCGACGGTCGCCGGAACCGGGTCTTCCACGGTGGCTTCCCGCAGAAATTTCGCCGACTCTTCCGGCGGCGTCGGATTAATGTAGAAGCCCGTACCCCATTCGAATCCCGCCGTCTTGGTTAGTTTTGGCATGAATTCGATGTGCCAATGATAGTGATCGTTGGTGGGATCCTGGGCTGGCGAAGTATGAACCACCAGGTTATACGGCGGATTATCCAATACGCGATCGGCCTTAATCAGCAGCGTCTTCAGTGCTTTGGCCAGGTTTTCGAACATGTGCGAGGACGAATTCTCGAAGGCCGATTCATGCTGTTTTGGCAGAATCCATGTCTCAAACGGAAAGCGCGGGGCGTAGGGAGCGATGGTCAGGAAATTTTCGTTCTCGGCCACGACTCGGCTTCCATTCTCCGTTTCCTGGCGGATGATGTCGCAGAATACGCAGCGCTCTTTATAGAGAAAGTACTGCTTAGCGCCCTCCAATTCCTGCGTAACGTTAATGGGCAAAATCGGCAGCGCAATCAGTTGCGAGTGCGCGTGCTCGAGCGAGGCGCCCGCCGCCTCACCATGATTTTTGAACAGAAGGATGTATTTGAACCTGCGGTCTTTTTTCAGGTCAAGAATGCGGTCCCGAAAGGTCCACAACACATCTTCAATTCGTTTGGGAGGCAACGTCGCAAGGCTAGCCGTATGATCCGGCGTTTCGATAATCACTTCGTGCGCTCCGATGCCATTCATCCGGTCAAACATGCCCTCGGCCTGACGGTTCAAATTGCCTTCAATCCCCAGAGCCGGAAACTTATTGGGCACCACTCGGACCGTCCATCCCGGGGTGTCCCGCTGTGAGGATGGCCCGCCATTCGATCCCGGACGGTAAGCCTGGATCTCCGGCGGGGTCTTGCTCTCATTGCCGTAACAAAACGGGCAGAATCCGCCTTTTAATCTTACGTTCTCACGCGCAAAATCCGTCGGGCGCTTGGCTCGATCCGTGGAAATAATCACCCAGCGGCCAACGATAGGATCTTTTCTCAGCTCAGGCACTCAAGGACCTCTTCAGATTGGAATAGGCGCGAAATTTTTATTCTAAGCCGTGAGTGAGGAATTCCGAAACACTTCAATCTGCGGCTGGCTGGCTGTTGATCGGTCATAGTATACGCTGACCACATCGAAGCGCCACTGGCACGATGGTGGAAGCCGGCGGAGAAAATCCCGGGCAACAGCTGCCACTTCCCGCCGCTTGTGGCGGTCCACGGCGGCTTCTCCAGTCTTCACGTCACGAGTACTGCGGGTCTTGACTTCAATAAAGCAAAGTATGTCGTTCTCCCATCCGATCAGGTCAATCTCGCCACGGCAGCGCGGAGACCGGAAATTGCGCGCCACCATGGTATAACCCAATTTCCGCAAGTGGAAGTAAGCCGCTTCCTCTCCACGGCGGCCAGTTTTCTGGTGGGCTGGACCCTTCTCAGGGAGAAGCGTACGCGCAGCCAGCCAATCCAGCCAACGAATGGTCGCGCGTGTAACCTGCCCGGAGAGCATCAGGAAATCCCTATACCACTGTAGGCCCAAAGCCACTCTTCGGACGGGAATCCCGTTCAACCACCACCAATGAGGCGACATTTTCCGCCCAAAACGGAAATGCGGTTCACTTCTTGTGCTTGTTTCGTTTCCTTCGCAATACCATGAACACTGTATCTTTCGTCGAGTTTTAAACAGGGTGCGGTTGCCTTACGCAAGCGAGTGTGAAGAATCTTGCAACTTTTCTTTCCTCTGCTGATCGACCGCTCGAATTCCCGCGTCCAGTGCGGATTTCACTTGACTTTCTCCACAGGCGAGTTAGGATTCGGACCCATGTGCTTTTGCGTCCTCCACGAAGAAGTCGCGAAGCACATTCTGCCGAACCACTACTCTGAACAACTCAGTAAACTCTCAGGAGGAAATACAGTGAAAAAAACGCTTTGCGCGATTGCACTAGTTGGACTGTTCACGATGTCTGCCATGGCCGAGAACACCCGGACCAAAGGCGTCCCCACGTTGGTAAAAAGCACCGGACCGGCAAGAGGGCACTATGTAGCCCATCCGACGGAAGTGCCACCCGCTGTCTGCGGCCCAGTCTGCTTGGTGTACACCGGCGACAACAATCCCAGCTCACCCGATGACAACGGTTTCGCGAACGAGAACACTCTCCTCGTTCCGGAGACCACCAGCTGGGGAGCGTTCGTCGTTCCGGCCGGCCAAACCTGGACGGTTGATGGCATGTTCATCCAGACCATCGCAGACGGCTACGATGGACTTGATCCGAGCGCTTCGACTTGGTCGATTAACTCTGGCGTTAGCGAAGGCGATGGCGGAACTGTCGTTGCTTCCGGCACCTCCACCGCTGCCAACACCCAGTTCATTCCGACTGGCCGCTTCCCGTTCGGCTTCACCGAGTACAGCCTGCGCGTTAAGACCATCGCCAGCTCCGGCTCCACGGTTCTGCCTGCCGGCACCTACTGGATGACGATTGTTCCGCAATGCACTGACTCGGGCAACTCCAGCTGCAGCATCTCTCAGTATTATTTTGACAACACGTTCGGGTTGAACAACTACGGCCCGATCCAGCCCGCTGACCAGAGCTACTTCAACTCTTCGTACTTCGGATTCGACTATTCGAATCTGTGCGAAGTATCCTCCACCGGCTGCCAGGTGCTTTCGTTCGGCATCATCGGCACCTCGGCCTGGTAACTGAACAACTAACCGGCTTCGCCGGCGAATCACGGGCCCGATCTCAAACCGCTTCCCTGGGTTGAGATCGGGCTTTTCTGTGTTCCTCTGGGTCTCCCACGCACAAGCTGATAACGGGGTTTATAATCTCCAAAGCGGTTTCGTATGCAGACTGATCAACTTAGAAAGAAATTGCAGGAAGAAGTTGACGCGCTTGAGCACGAACTGGTGCACGAGCTGCCCAAAGAGATCAAGCGCGCCGCCGCGCTCGGCGACCTCAGCGAGAACGCCGAGTATCACATGGCAAAGCAGCGCCAGGAGTTCGTCAAGGCGCGCTTCCGGCAGCTTGGCAAGCGCCTCGCAGATCTCTCCCTGACCAACATGAACAACATCCCCAGGGACAAAGTGGGGCTGGGTTCCACGGTCAAGGTGTTCGACAGCACTAAGAACGAGGAAATCGAATATAAGCTCGTTACCAGTGAAGAGTCCGACGTAAGTTCGGGGAAAATCTCCACCACTTCGCCGATTGGCCGCGCCCTGCTCAATAAGAAAGTGGGCGATGAGGCTACGGTGATCACTCCGAACGGCAAGCGCGAGCTGGAGATTTTGAGTTTGATCACGGTTCACGATGAAGCCGATTCGGAGAAGGCTGGCGCCTGATGTCGGGTTCATCCAATAGATCATGGACGAGTGCCTTTGGCCGCGCCTGTGGTGTGCTGCTCGATACCATCGTCAAGTGGCTGGCCCTATCCCGCATCAATCCTAACGTGCTGACGTTCATGGGATTGGTGGTCAATACCTGGGCCGCGATCTTATTCGGCTCCGCGGTAGCTGCCAACCAGAAACGCATGTTTTTTCTGGCCGGCCTGGTGATTATCTTTTCCGGCTTTTTCGACCTGGTGGATGGTCAAGTGGCGCGGGCAACGAATCGAGTCACGCGCTTCGGGGCCTTCTTCGACTCGGTAGTGGATCGTTACAGCGATGCCTCGCAGTTCCTGGGCCTGCTGGTCTTCTATGCTCGCGGAGACCGCTTCTTTTATGTCGTCCTTACCGCTTTCGTGATGGTCAGCGCGATCATGGTCAGTTACACCCGTGCCCGGGCCGAGTCGCTCATTGGTTCCTGCCGCGTGGGCTTCATGGAACGCCCGGAGCGCCTGGTACTAGTGATTATCGGTGCGCTGTTCAACCGCATGGCGCCGGTGTTGTGGATTATCGCAGTGCTTTCTACTCTGACGGTGATCCATCGCATGCGCTACACCTGGACCCGAACCCAAGATGCTCCACCAGCCGTTCCGGCCAAAGCGGGCCATGCCGCGTAGGGCCTCCGCTTTCCTGGCTCAGCGATGCTAGACTATTCAGTCGTTTCACTTCCTCTAAGGACTCCTCTTGCCTACTGATCCGGTTTTGGTGGTTCACGGCGGGGCCTGGGCCATGCCCGATGACATGGTCGAGGCGCACCTTCATGGCGTGCGCAACGCGATGGCGGCGGGCTGGCGCATTTTGGAGCGCGGCGGTCCGGCGCTGGATGCGATCGAGGAAGCCGTGGTTATTATGGAGGACGACGAGATCTTCGACGCTGGACGGGGAAGCTTCCTGAATCGCGATGGGCGGGTGCAGATGGATGCGCTGATCATGGACGGCGCTACGCTGCGCGCAGGAGGAGTAGGCTGCGTGGAACACTTGCGAAATCCAGTCCGCGTGGCACGCAAGATTTTGAGTGAAAGCCCGCACGTATACTTCGTAGCCGAGGGCGCAGAAAAATTCGCCGCGGATCACGGTATTTCGCTTTGCAGAAACGAAGAATTGGTGATTCCTCGTGAAGTGGAACGGCTCCGTGAATATCAGCAGGATACCTCGAGGCAGCGATCCGAGAAGGATGGAAGCGACTTGTTTGCTCCATCGATATCCCACGACACGGTAGGAGCTGTGGCCCTCGACAGTAATGGAAATATCGCGGCCGCGACCTCCACAGGAGGAACCCTGGATAAGGCACCGGGGCGACTGGGCGATTCGTCGCTGATCGGCTGCGGCTGTTACGCGGATAATCTCAGCGCGGCGGCCTCAACCACAGGTTGGGGCGAGCCGATCATGAAACTGGTGCTGGCCAAATGGACGGCCGATCGCGTTGCCGCGGGTAATCTTCCGGAGTGGGCAGCCCAGGAAGCCATGAACTATTTGAAACAGCGATTGAATGGCCATGGCGGCATTATTGTCCTGAATGCGCAGGGCCAGATCGGCATCGCGCACAACACACCGCGCATGGCCTGGGCGAGCAAAACGGTGAAAAAAGAAGAGTCCGGTGTCGAGCGCAACGGAATGTAATCTTGCCTAATCCATTCCCCGCGGCATGTCCAAGAATTTCGCCATCTCGATCATTGAATCGCTTCGCGAGCAAGGGTTTCAAGCCTATCTGGCAGGCGGTTGCGTGCGCGATCTTCTTCTGAATCGCGAGCCTGCGGACTTCGACGTGGCCACCAGCGCCACGCCCGCGCAAGTCATGGAAATCTTTCCCGACACTTACGCGGTCGGAGTGCAGTTCGGTGTTGTTCTGGTTCCGTTCACGGAGGTGCGCCGCTTTGATCAAGCAGAAGATGTTCCGCCAAAGATAGACGCTGTGGAAGTGGCGACCTTCCGCAGCGATCTGGGATATTCCGATGGCCGTCATCCTGATCAGGTTCGATTCAGTCAGGACCCGCGCGAGGATGTGGCACGCCGCGACTTCACAATCAATGGCATGATGCTCGATTCCCTGACGGATGAGGTGCTCGATTTTGTGGATGGGCGAAAGGATCTGGAAGCCGGTATTATCCGTGCAATCGGCCAGCCAGAGCGGCGTTTCGCCGAAGATAAGCTGCGCATGTTACGGGCAATCCGTTTTGCCGCGCGCTTTGAGTACGAGATCGAAGCGGAAACTTTGGCAGCGATACAAGCTCTTGCCCACGATATTCAAATCGTCTCACGAGAGCGCGTTCGCGACGAGCTTACAAAAATGCTGACCGAAGATCATGCGCGCCGAGCCTTTCTGCTGCTCGATGAAACCGGGTTGCTGAAAGAGGTCTTACCCGAAATTTCCGCGATGAAAGGAGTTCAGCAACCGCCGGAGTTTCATCCCGAAGGCGATGTCTTCGTGCATACTCTGCTGCTGCTGGAAAACTTGCCGCAGCCGTGCCCGCCCACGCTGGCCTGGGGAGCTCTGTTGCACGATGTCGGCA
The DNA here is from genome assembly GCA_963818235.1 of uncultured Acidobacteriaceae bacterium. Lineage (GTDB taxonomy): Bacteria > Acidobacteriota > Terriglobia > Terriglobales > Acidobacteriaceae > Sulfotelmatobacter. The sequence continues at coordinate 444,302 of CAWFRI010000001.1, read as the reverse complement.
AGCCGGCAACATTTCGCGTAGCACCCGACCGTATTCGTTTCGACGGCCACGTCGAGGTCGGCGTGAAAATTGCGGAGCAAATCTGCGCGCGGTTGCGGTTTTCCAATCACAATACTTGCCAAGTGCTTGCTTTGGTCGATAATCACATGCGCTTTGGCCACGTCTCGCGCATGAAAGAGTCAACGCTGAAGAAGTTTCTCCGACTTCCCAGTTTCGATGAACATCTCGCATTGCACCGAGCCGATAGTTTGGCCAGCCATCGCAACCTCAGCACCTACGAGTTCCTTCAGAAAAAGTTGACGGAGACTGCGCCAGAGACAATTCGGCCTACCGCTCTGATTTCCGGGGACGATTTGATTGCTGCCGGTTATATTCCGGGACCAAGGTTCCGTGAAATTTTGGAGACCGTGGAAGATGCTCAACTCGAAGGGCGCTTACTTTCGCGGGAGGAGGCGCTGCGTTATCTGCAAAATGCATTTCCGCTTTGATTAAGCGCTTGTTTCAAGAGCCGGAAAATCAATCGCGGTGCTAAAATCGGAATCTCGCTTGGAGAACTTTTTCATGCAGCAGGCTGGTGCGGGGCTCGAGAAAATTTTGCTTAATTCCATGCGGCGGGTGCCACAGGATGAGGCTCCCTTGCACGCATGGCCACTGGTATGCGGGTCAGTCGTAGCTGAGCGGACGCGAGCGGTGGCATTCTCCAGCGCCGTTTTGCGAGTAGAAGTTCCAGACTCTGGGTGGAAACGTGAGATGCAGACCCTAGCCCCGCGGTATCTCGCCACTCTGAATCGTTATTCCGGCCAAAAAGTAGAGCGGATTGATTTTGTGATTCGGCAGGAGCGATAGGGAGCGAGCAAGCATGAAAGTCACCGAAAAAGACGTGGCCTACGTCGCCGATCTCGCCAATCTTGAACTTTCCAGCGAAGAACGCGCTGGTATGGTGCGTGACCTGAATTCGATTCTCGGCCACATGGAAATGCTCAATGGACTGGCTACCTCTAATGTTGAACCGATGGCACAGGTATCGGGCCGTTATGGCGTGGACGAATCAAAGAAGGAGAGCGATAGATTCGACTATGCCAGTCGGGAGGATATTCCGGAAGGCCTTCGCAAATCTCTTTCTCAGGAATCGGCGCTGGCCAACGCGCCAGACGCAGACGGAACTTTCTTCCGAGTGCCAAAAGTGATTGAGAGATAGTAGCCAGTGATCAGTGGCTAGTGGCCATTTTCTGCGCATGGATTAACCGACGACGATCATTGAGTTGAACCTTTCATGGAACTCACTGAACTCACCATCGACGCCGCTCGCTCTTCAGTAATTGAGCGCAAGACAACTGCAATGGCGCTCGCCGAGGCGCATTACTCCCGCATTCAAAACGAAGATGAGCAAATCGGCGCGTATCTCACTCTTTGCAAAGAGCGAGCTCTCGAACAGGCGGACCACATCGACCGTCTCGCGGCCGAAGGAAAGCCGCTGCCGCCATTGGCTGGCGTGCCGGTTGCTATCAAAGACGTGATGAGCACGCGCGGCGTGCGCACCACTGCGGGATCGAAGGCTTTGAGTAAATATATTCCGCCTTACGATTCGACCGCCGTGGCGCGGATGGAATCCGCGGGGGCAGTGATTCTCGGAAAAACCAACTGCGATGAGTTTGCCATGGGATCATCCAACGAGAATTCGGCCTTCCATCCTGTTCGCAATCCGCACGATCTGAGCCGCGTGCCGGGCGGATCTTCGGGCGGGTCCGCCGCAGCCGTGGCCGCAGGCATGGCTGTCGTCGCGCTCGGTTCCGACACTGGAGGCTCGATTCGGCAGCCGGCATCATTTTGCGGTGTTGTGGGATTGATGCCGACGTACGGCCGCGTCTCGCGTTATGGACTGATCGCATTCGCTTCTTCGCTCGATCACATTGGGCCGCTTACCAGGACGGTGAAGGACGCGGCGATTGTTCTGCAAGCCATTGCCGGCCGTGATCCGATGGATGCGACATCTGCCGACGTTCCCGTTCCCGATTATGCGGCTACGCTGGATAGACCCGTGAAAGGGCTGAAAGTGGGCGTAGCCAAAGAATATTTCGCGGCTGGTCTGGACGATGAAATCCGCCATGCCGTGGAATCAGCAATCGATAAGTTGAAAAACCTGGGATGCGAAGTAGTTCCGGTTTCGCTGCCGCATACGCCCTACGCGATTCCGACTTATTACCTGGTCGCCACTGCGGAAGCTTCTTCGAACCTTGCCCGCTACGACGGGGTGCGCTACAGTTTGCGCGCCGCGGGGGTGAAGTCGCTCTCGGAAATGTATCGCCGCACTCGGGACGAGGGCTTTGGGGCAGAGGTAAAGCGCCGCATCATGCTCGGCACATACGCTTTGAGCGCAGGCTATTACGATGCGTACTATTTGAAAGCGCAAAAGGTGCGAACGCTGCTCACCCGCGATTTCGAGGAGGCGTTTCGCAAAGTGGATGTCATTGTTACTCCGACCAGCCCCACGGCGGCGTTTCGGCTGGGGGAGAAGTCGAATGACCCGCTGGCTATGTATTTGGCCGATATCTACACCGTGACCGCCGACCTTGCAGGGATTCCGGGGATTTCGATTCCGTGCGGAGTCACGAAGGAAAAATTACCGATCGGGATGCAGATTCTTGGCAAGCATTTCGACGAAGCAACGATTCTGCGATTGGCCCATGCCTATGAGCAGGCTGCTTAAATAGGCTCGTAGTATCGCTCGCCGGCACAGGCGCGGCACAGCACCTTGCCTTCAGCACGAACCTCGCGACGGAAGTTGATGCCTTCTCCGCACACCTCGCAAACCACTCGCTCGCCTTTGAAGCCGGGGAATTCTTCCGGCGGTAGTTCAACCTTGACCCACTGCGTCGTAAATAAGTCTTCGTCTGAGATTTCACGATAAGCCAGCATCTGCTGCCGATTCTTGTCCGCGATTTCGGGATGCATCTGCCGGGCAAGCGCCTTCGAGGATTCTTTGGCGGCAATGCGTACCGCTTTATTGGTATTTACATCGACGAAAGTGGCCGCGATTTTTCCCCAGTCTCGAAACTTCAGCGCGCGCTTGCCCAAGCGGCAGCCCGTGACTACAGCGACAGCATCGGTGGCGCAGCGGTCGATTTCGACGAAGGTGACAAGGCGCTTGCGGTCTTTGCCGTGGGGATCGTCGATGCCGAGTTTGAGCAGACCCAGCATCGCCAACCGTACCCCAAGGACTTGTCCCGCGCAGAGGTGGCCGTGGGCTACTTCGGCATCGCGGAGATATTCGTCGAGGGATTTCATAACGAAGCTGTTAGCTTTCAGCCGTCAGGCCTGAGCTTAGCATCTGGGATGCTTAACACCGGGGAGGACTACTTTCTTCTCCAGCGGACGCCGTCTTTCGTATTCTCAATGACGACGCCGGCGGTGGTGAGTTCACCCCGCAGTGTGTCCGAAGCCTTGAAATTGCGGCTACGGCGCGCAACCTCCATTTCCGCGACTTTCTTCTCGATATCGGCGTCAGAGAGTCGATCAGACTGGGCAGCTTCCCGTAATTCCGCGCTAATATCTTCCTCCCGGCCTTCGGCCGCAGCCCAATCGAAAACCTGCTTCATACTGGCCGCATCGTCATCATTCAGCACAGCGAAGATCTCGTCGAATTTTTCCAGAGCGGTGAGTAGCGCTTTTGCGTCATCTTGCTTGATTCCGTTCGAATCGAGGGTTGCGTTTGCGATACGCACCATCTCGAAAATCGCCGCCTGCGCTTGCGCCGTATTCAGGTCATCATCCAGCGAAGACTTCACCCGGTCAACGGTCGTCTTCGCCAGATTTTGAATTTCCGGATTGGAGCCAGCCAGAAAAGTTCCCGAGCTCAAACGCTGCCGGAAATTGCGCAAACGCTCTACCGAAGCCGCCGCCTGCTTCAGCCCGTCAAAGGTAAAATTCAACTGATTGCGATAGGGGACCGACGTCAGCAGATAACGGATCGACGAGGGCTTGTGCCCTTTCAAAACAAGGTCGCGCAAGGTATAGAAGTTCCCCAGACTCTTCGACATCTTCTCGCCTTCGACCAGGAGAAAGCGGACGTGAAACCAGAAGCGCGCGAAGGTCTTGCCGGTGAGCGATTCCGACTGCGCAATCTCGTTTTCGTGATGCGGGAACACCAGGTCCTCGCCGCCGCCATGCAGATCGAAGCTCTCACCCAATTCCTGCATGGACATCACGGAACACTCCAGGTGCCAGCCCGGACGCCCCGGTCCAATCGAAGTCTCCCAAAACGCTTCACCGGGCTTGGGAGCTTTCCAGAGGGCAAAGTCGCGCGCACTGTCCTTGTCGTATTCGTCTACATCCACTCTGGCGCCGTCGAGCATCCCGCCGAAATCTTTCTTGGAGAGCTTCCCATATTGCGGAAATTTTGCGATGCGGAAGTAATACGATCCATCTTCGGTACGGTAAGCGATATCTTTCTTTAGCAATTTCGTCACGAAATCCGCCATCTGAGGAATGTTTTCAGTAGCCCGCACCAGAGTAGGCTGTTCAATGCCGATCATGGCAGAGTCTTCCAGAAAGGCCTTTTCGAACGTCGCGGTATATTGCTGAACGCTTACTCCCTCCCGAGCAGCGTTGCGGATGATCTTGTCATCGACGTCGGTAATATTCATCACGTAGCGCACCTTGTAGCCCGACTGGCGCAGGAATCGCTGGAGCATGTCCACGGCGATAAAGGTGCGGAAGTTGCCGATATGCCCGTATCCATAGACCGTTGGGCCGCAGGCGTACATGCGGACTTCGCGCTCACGGAGCGGAATGAATTCCTCAACCTGCGACGACATGGTGTTGTAAAGGCGTAAGGGCATAGGTCTTGTGGGCACCGAGACGAACCACCAATTCTAGGGTGACCCGAGAAAAAGGGTCAACTGGCGGGAATATCAGCGGAAGAATGAGGGGCCAGCGCCTGAGCGTTGGTTCGCAACCGGTGTTGCACCAGAAAAACATAATGGAGAGCGGAGATTATGGTGAAAGCGAAGGTGGCGCGCAAAAACACAGTGCGTGTTATCCATATCCACCGCTGCGGCCGCAAAGAAACCACCATGACAAAAAAGACCGCGGTGATCTGGGAGAAAGTGTTCGCTTTGCCAAAAATGCTCGGCTGGAAGTTACGCAGTCCAGCAATCGCGAACAAAACCGCACTGGCCGCCAAAATGGAAATATCGCGGCTGAAAACCAGCACGGTAAACTTCCAGGGAATCCTGTGCAGAATGGAAAGCACAAGGAACATGGTGCTCAATAGCAACTTATCCGCGATGGGATCGAGATACTGGCCCAGCAGAGTCTGCTGTTGCAACTTGCGCGCCAACAAACCGTCCAAGCCATCGCTGAATCCGGCAATCACAAACAGAACCAGGGCCCAGAAATAACGCCCTTCCACCAGCTCGATCACGATGAAGGGAACAAAAACCATGCGCAACATGGTGAGCTGGTTGGGCGCGGTGAAGACCTGCGAAACCTTCATGCGGGTTCCTTCTGGGGAAGGACCGCTGCCCCCGTCCTTGCCTCGTAATTCAGCCCACTATGTGTGAGTGGAGAACGCAGCATCACTGTGGGAGGGACGCCGGTTTTCGCCGAGAAGCGTTGCGAAAGCGAAGGCAAATTCCCGTCGGGAAGGTCCAGTTCCAGGCGTTCAATGCGGTGCATCGGGAAAAAAACAACCGCTGGACTGAACGACTCGCCGTCTTTCACCATCAGCACAAGGTCCTCAAACGAGGCCAATTCAATCCCGCTCAAGCTCAGCCCTTCCGGGGCCAGGGAAAGAATCATACCCCAGAATTTGTCGCGGGGATTCCCCAGCGTGACGACCACCATGGACCCGGGCCTAAAGGGAGACGTGGCGTCTGCGGAGTTTTCTTGCTGAGGTTCTTGCGGCATGTAACGATTGTCGCCGCCTCCACTCAGACTTGCAATAGGCAAACGTGGCGCAGCTGGGCCGGGGAGTTACAAGGATCGAATGGACTTAAGCGTGATGATGGGACTTAGCAGCCTTCCTTTGTGCCTTCTGGTACTTCTTCATGGCTTTGCGTTGTTTCTTCGCAATTTTTCTGGAGGCTTTTTGCTGCTGTTTGGCAGCCTTTCGCGCTTCGCGCCCATTCTCGCCAATGCTTTTGTTCTCGGTTTTGCCTGGCATTGACCATGCAACACTCGATGCCAGCAGCAGTATAAAGGCGGCAGTTCGTCTCATTGACCTCTCCGGGCGGAACATCTCCCACTGATCTTACACCGAAGCCGTGCTGGGCTCGGTAAGCAACTTTGATGTGCGAGCTCACCAAAGTACAAACCCGTTCGTATCCCCACCCCTGTGGATGCCGCATGCAGGAGTTCGGGTCTCAACAGTTCAGGTTTCTTGACCCCTGCTTTAGGTATAATCAGTGGATCAGTAGGCGCGTAGCTCAGTTGGTTAGAGCGCTACCTTGACACGGTAGAGGTCAGGAGTTCGAGTCTCCTCGTGCCTACCATATTTTCCTCTGCAGTTTCTGCACGTTACAAGAAATCGTGCTCACCGCTTCGAAAAATCCTAGCCCATGACTAGCCCGTGGTTTTGCGAACATCAGCTTGCCTGTCCCGGCTGAGTCGAGGGCTGGTGCAGAATTGCAGCCAACGCCTCTCCTTGAGCCGGCAACGTATTCACTAGGCGCAATAGCCTCGAGCCGTTTCGGCTCACCAAATCGAGTTGCTCTTTCGCGGTGGGAGAAAGGTGAGTCTGGCTCCTTGCCAGCAGGTCCTGTAGCGGGCCCAGCATCAAGGTCAATGGAGTACGAAACTCGTGGCTAACGTTGCTGAAGAATGCGGTTTTGGCGCGATCGATTTCAGCCAGACCTTCGGCGCGTTTCTTCTCCGCCCCATAGGCTCGAGCACTGGCAACGCTGGCGGCAATCTGCCCGGCGACAAGATTTATAAAACCCGCATAGCTCGCGTCAAGCGGCCGCTCCGCCGCCGCGCACCCATCCTTCTGCGAGCGCAGATTTTTTGTCCGCGTTTTCGCTTGTTTGCGGCTGCGGAGATGCGAACAATTTTTCAATCGTCGGGCGCAACTCCCGGGTAAGTTCCGATTTTGTAACACCCCCTTTTGCATCGACCGCAGCCCTGTTGGCGAGCAATGCTTTCGTGATTCTGCGTGACAATGATTTACCTTGCATTCGGGAAGTTCGCGGCGGATGATTCGCGTTGCCTCTAATCCGTCCATGCGAGGCATGTTGATGTCCATCAGAATAATGTGAGGGCGCAGTTGTCTTGCCTTTTCCACCGCGTCGATGCCGTCGCCGGCTTCGCCGCAAACCGCCAATTCGGCTGAGACTCAATAAAACGACCGCACAGTGCGCCTGAACAATTCATGGTCGTCTGCGATCAGAATTTGGAGCGAGCTCATTTCTTAACCTTCTAGCGGCTTAAAATCAGGGTCTTGCGAATAAGATGCAGTCCCGTATTATCCACTGAATACCAAATACTCGACCTTACAGTTTCTCCGTATTACTTATTGCTTAACGCGGGAGCTTAGCCCTCCGAGCGCCCTTCGGTGTACAGTAAATGTCGGATTCATAGGAATTATCAAAGGGGTAAACATGGCCAGACAGAAAGCTTTTGCCCGCGCGCTCGTTTGCGCGTTGTTTTTGTGCTATTTCTCTGGGTTGTCGTTCAGCGATGAGATGCACGCGCATCATCACGATGCCACCGAGAAGTTGGGGAACATTTCGTTCCCTATCGCGTGCGCGGCCGATTCGCAGAAGCCGTTTGAACGCGGAGTCGCGCTGATGCATTCCTTTGGTTACGAAGAGGCTGAAGCGCAGTTCGTGGAGATCACGCAGAAGGATCCTACTTGCGCCATGGCGCATTGGGGAGTGGCCCTGAGTTTGTTCCATCAGATTTGGGAGCGGCCGGCCGAGCCGTCGTTAAAGCGCGGCTGGAGCGAGATGGAGACGGCGCAGAAGCTCGGCGCCAAAACTGACCGCGAGCAAGGATATATCTCGGCGCTTTCCGAGTTCTACCGTGATTACGGCACGCGCGATCACATGCAACGCGTGAGCTCTTATTCGGAGGCGATGGGAAAACTATACGCGAAATATCCTGACGACCTTGAGGCGGGCGCGTTCTATGGCCTGTCGCTGTTGGCGGCTGAACCGCCGAGCGACAAATCGCTGGCGGCAAGAAAGCATGCCGTCGCCGTTCTCAACCCACTCTTCTTGCGGCAACCCGATCATCCTGGGCTGGCGCACTACATCATCCACGCCTGCGATTCCCCTGCGATGGCGCCCTATGGACTCGACGCTGCTCGGCGGTATGCTTCCATCGCGTCATCCTCCGCTCATGCCGTTCACATGCCCAGCCACATTTTTGCCCGGCTTGGCCTGTGGCAGGAAGATATCGACGCAAATCTGAAATCGGTGGCTTTGGCTCATCCTTCGAACCAGGTATACATGCACGGGCATGAGTTGCACGCCATGCATTTCCTCATCTACGCATATTTGCAGACCGGACAGGATGAAGCTGCCAAACGCACTGTGGACGAGGCCCAGGCAATTATCGCAGGCGCTCCCAAGATGGATGATGACTCGGGAATGCTTGAGTATTACGGCTTCGCCGCGGCACATTTTCCGGCGCTCTACGCGCTGGAGATGCGGCACTGGGCCGACTTGGCTGCACTTGAGCCTGCCGCCGGCGCAGCCCCCGATAAGCAAAGCATCACTTATTGGGCGCGGACCATCGGCTCCGCTCAGCAGGGCGATGTGGAAGCCACGCGGAGCAATGCGCAGAAATTCGATGACTCGGAGGAAGCCACGCGCAAGACCAAGAACGCCTACACCCTTGAGGGGCCGGATTTTCCCCGCGGGGAAGTGCATGCCTGGCTGGCTTTTGCCGAGAAGAAGAACGACGACGCGCTGCGCCAAATGCGCGAAGTCGCCGATCTTCAGGATAAGGTTGGGAAACGCGAGGTCGACATCCCGGCCCGTGAAATGCTGGCCGACATGCTGCTCACGCTCAACCGTCCGCAGGAAGCTCTGGCCGAATACGAGAGCGCTTTGAAGATCGATCCCAATCGCTTCAACGGGCTGGCCGGCGCGGCCCGCGCCGCAGAAATGGCGCATCAGCCCCAGAAAGCCAATACGTACTATGCCCAGTTACTCAAGAACTGCAATGACGGAAAAAATTCCGCTCGTCCAGAGCTGGCCCGCGCCAGGACTGTTGCATTGAAGAACGGGATGTAGCCTCATAAGAAAACAATCTTAGCGCCGTCTGATGAGCAAGGTATTTGTCGATGAATACCATCTTCATCGCCAGGAGTTCTCGATTCCGATTGATCGCATGATGAGGCTACAAGAGATTCATTAAACTCCTTCATTCGCTCGATTTATGAATTGCACTTACGAGAACCCGCGTCTAAAAGGCGAGCCGCACATCGACCAGAGACGAGTATTAGTGTGGAGAAAGAACAGGCTGGGGGGAGCCAAAGTAGGCCAGATTGTATTCCGGCTTCACCGAATTGCCGATTGACTTGAATGCGGTTTTGACCTTTTCCTCTCCAATCGCTCGTACGATCTGATCTTGGGCTTTTGCTTCCTCGATAGGCCGATTATCTGTGACTTTGTAAATCGCGTATCGCAAAGTTTCTTTTTCCACCCGACTCACCTGTCCCGTAGTTAAGGAGAACAGTTCCTCAGACTCTTCGCGGGGAAACATCGAAGGCTTACGCATTCCGATATCGACGAGCTGAACTCCCGGTAACCCGAGCGCTGCATAGGCGTTGTTTTGAATTGTCTCGGGGTCGTCTCCTTTAATGAGACGCTCGCGCATGTTTTGCGCAGCCTGCTGCGCTCTATGGTCAAACTCCCCGGCATCACTGGCTGCAGGGTTACCGCTCGGAACGGAGAGGGATATTACTTCGATGCGGCTATACAGGCCAATGTGAGATTTGTAATAGGCGTCAACTTCCGATTGAGTAACCGTGCGCGCCTCCTCGACAATCTTTCCACGATAGGCGTCTGTTATGGCGCGCAGGCGTGCCCAGCGCATGATTTCCTCAAACTGGGGCGTGTTTTCGAAGCCGGCTTTTCTAGCGGCCTGTTCAAAAGCAAGAAATGTTACATAGCCTTCCGCCATGTTCTGCCGCGCCGCATCGCTGACATACTGGCCAGAAACGTTCGCCGCGTTTAGCAGAGACTCGAATTGCCGGCGCGTGACCACGGTTGCGCAAGCGCCGCGGTCGGCTTGCGCTTCGGATGAACTGGCAGAGCAGACTCCATGAATCGTAATTACCGGATCGTCATCTTCGATTTTGCCTTCGTTCTTTGTCGTTGGGGAAGCTGAATTTTGTTTCGTGGCGTTGACCAGCGCCGGGGCCGAGGCCAGATGGTCAGGCAAATTCTGACCGAAGGATGACAGCGCGGTAGTGACGGAAAGCAGCAGGATGGTTCTACTGAATGCGACGATCATTTTCGGTGCTCCTTTCTTCATTTCGAGAAGCCTAGACCCTGCTCTCACTCCACGAAAGATTTCACCTTAGACCAGGGCTGCCGTGTCCGACTGAGGAAGCTGACACCCAGTATCAGCACGATGCCGATAATACCCAGGTAGAGCATTGCCCGATTCGATCCTGCTGCTGGAATTCGCGGATGCACAAGCGTAACCGAGGGACTTATCGGCGGGGCGCTTAGAATCTGAAGCAAATCGGCCGGGGCCTCGCCGGAAGAGAGCTGTGCAGGCTTGGCTGGCATCCCGCCGGAGATCACAAAGGCCGGCACTTCACCAGCCGGGACTTTGGCTATTGCCTGCACGCGCATTCCCTCCTGCTCCATAAATCGATGAAAGCTGGACTTGTGCAGCGGAGTGAAACTCATCGATTTGGGGAACATCACCGTCCACAATTTCGAAGAGTACTGAAGGTGAGGACTGATGGTCGCACTTTCCGAATACGGCAAGCGATACTTGATTGCGAACTGTGTAGTTCCGGGGCGCAGCGGAAACCCTGCGGCGAATTGATGCGAACCATGCCCTACAGGCTTGGGCTTAACCTTTTCCGGGTGCCAGGACGGCCCCTGCACGACAACTGCATCTAGCGTAGCTTTGGCTGGCAGAAGGATCTTCAAATTGTCATCATTAGCGAGCGTGCGCGGAGGCTTTGATTCATTCACGATCGAATGCAGTTCGGTTACACTAAGCCATTGCCCGGCTGGCTCGATCTTCATTACGGTGACCGCCTCGCTGATTCCGGCAAGCTCTGTACTAGAATCGAATACTTTTAACGTCGGCGCGATTCCGCTCGTCAACTCCTGCTGATAAATCACGCCGTCGTGGCGTACTCGCAGGATGTGCTTACCGGATGTGTCCGTGGCCAGATGGAAGGAACCGTCGTTTGCGGTTTTGCCGCGAGATACCTCGAGCGATCCGCCGACCACTGTCAACAAAGCTATGTCGTCCCCGGCGGAAGGCTTGCCCATCGTTCCATTGACGACGGTACCGACAATCGCCTGCGCGCACCAGGCGCAACCGGGCCAGCATAGAAAAACAGCCAAAGAAATGCGCGCCATCCGCGGGAAAAAGCCTATCGAGTGCACGGCGATGCGTCTCATAAGAATTCAAAAACCCTAGAATTCAAACCTCAGAATTCAAAACCTCGATGCTGTCGAAGTTTGCCTCTGGCCGTTGGGTGGGAATTCGAAAACTATTCCCGTCTCCAGTTCTACCGGACGGCCATTCTGCAGATACGGCTTGAAAACCCACTGAGCCAGCGCTTCCTCGACGCTTTTGGCCTGATCCGGTAAAGCATTGATTACGTGAATGTGCTTCACCCTACCGTGGTCATCAATGACGAATCTCACCGGTACTTTGGTGAAGCGCGGGCCCACCATTACCGGATCCACGCGGTGAATGAGCGTTGCATCGGAAATGTAATCCTTCACACAAACCGGCGCGGGACCGCCGCCCGACGCGAAATCAGACGTCTCCGGCAAAGAAAGGCGCTCCAGGCTGGCTTCGAGCTGCCGGAATACCTCCGGAAAACGGCTGGTGATTTCGATGCTCACAACATGGCATCGCAGAACGGTCGAAAACCTTGCGTGATGGTAAGGCGTGCCGGTGTGGTCGAAGCGGACAAATTGATGTCCGGCGATCGGAATTTGCTGTGGCGGGCGATTGATGACTTCCTGAAAAACGAAAGCGGCCTGCCGCTCCTGGAGTTTGGACGAATCCATTGCGTCGTGGATGGGAGTTGAAGAAAAGAAAATGTCCTGGGCCTCGATTGAAACCGATCCTTTCAGATCGCCTTGAGTGCGGACCCTGCCCAGAACGTAATATCCGGTCACGGATGGTATGGGACCCTTCATATCCTCCTGCCAGCCGGGTAGAAGAGGATAACTTAGCTGAAAGTATTGATCCGAAAAAGACCCATTCGCCACACGGCCTTCCTCCGGTTCTGAAGAGAGCGACAGCGTTGAATTGGGTCCGTACCGCGGTTGTCGGGAGGGTTCGATGGAGCCAACCTGAGCAGCGGCCCTCGGAACCGTTACGCAGAGCAACACCGAAAGGATTGAAACCAATAGTCGAGACATAGGCGGCGCCCCGAACAATACTCAACATCCACGGGTTAGAAGAGAGACCGGATGAGTCCGCGCTGCGGGCTCATCCGGGTTGCCTCGAATTCGATTTACAGTGTGCGCAGGTATTCGAGAACATCATCCTGATCGGTAGTTGAAAGTCCGACGAATGCGTTCCCCGCATCGTTCGCCTCCGAACCGGGACAGATATGGTTGACGATGGCATCGGCTAGGTTCGACGTGCGGCCATCGTGGAGGAAGAACTGGCGAGTCGCTGTGCCCCACAGCGGGGCGGTCCGGAACATATTTCCGGCTGCGAATCCCTGCATGACCTGATCATCGAGGCACGGCTGGTTGTAGGTGTTGGTCAAATTGGGACCGCTGGCCATAGCGTGAACGGCAAAGTCAGAAAAGGCAAGAACCGGCTGCAGACTTTGACCCACGGGGAAACTGCTGCCTGCGGTCGTAACCAGGTATCCGGTGCTGTTATTGGCATGGCACTGGTTGCAGTGAAGGGTGGTATTAAAAAGGGTCTGCCCTGTTTGCTCGTTTGAGTTCAAAGTTGCGTGCGGCGGAGGCGCCGAAAGACGCATGGCCGCAGAAAAATTGAACACATCGGTAGAGATTTGCGATGCAAGATTTCCCTGATTGCTGTTGGAACTGCCCGCCACGAAGTTAATCAGATCGTCGGGCAAAGCATGGAACTGGCAGTCCTCGATCTGAGTGACGCTCTCATGGAGGAGATCGTCGTCGATGCGGCGTTCGTTGGGAAACAAGTCATTGGTTACGCCCTGCTCAACGTTGTAGGCCTCGCCCGCGAAGATGGCCATGGACTTGTTTTGCGCCTTCCATCCGAAACGAGTAATTGTGGCATCGTTGCCGCTGCGGTTGAACATGCCGGAAACTCCGTTCGTTCCCGCCAAGGCCTGGTTGTTCAACTCAAGGGCTTCGTCGTCGATCAGTTCCACGAGACCATCACCCTGGGTAACGATGGGAATCCGAAAGATTACATTTCCCTGGTTCACCGCATCGGTGAAATTGGGCTGCTGCTCGGCGCAGGTTGTCAGACCGAGCGCCGGATTGATGTTGATCGCATTCGTAGCGTCCACACGGCCGGTAATGGTGAATAATTCGTGTACATTTCCGTCCGTGTTGGTGGTATTGGGCACGTTAATGAAGCGCACCTCCCTGATTGCGGTGGTGCCGTTAATCTGATAGGGAGCATTGGTAAAGGCGGACAATGAGTTGGTCGCTCCGTCAAGCAAGCCCACGCCGCCGGTTGGGATACTAAGTTCAGTAACCGCCGCCGCTTCCGGGTTAATCGGTCCACTCGCGCCCAAAAAGGTGGGATTGAAGTGACACATCTGGCAGCTATTGCCGTTGAAGCGCGGGCCCAGCCCTGCGCTGTTTTCGATGCATGGGATGGTTCCTGTGCTCCCTGGTGGCAGATCCGCCGGTATACAGTTGCTGCTGCCATTACCAGCACCGGACGGAGGTAGCACACCGGCGACCGAGTTGATTTCTTGAAAGCGCCCAACGGCAGCGCAGAAAAGATCCAGCTGGTTTTGGCTCAAGTTCTGAAGCGGAATCGGAATGTCGCCCACGGGCTGGTTATGCGGATTCGACGCCGGTGCGTCGATCAGGTGGTTGGGATTGTTATTGGAGCAAGTTACGGTGTTGACTGCAATGGGCGGCAATTGCTGCGGACCTGGGTCGGTCCCCAGATTCGGTGGGAGATTTACTTGAGCTTGGAGGTTAGGCATCGCCACTAACACTGCCAGGGCAATACCAAGGCACACAGCCACGGTAACACCAGATAGGTTCTTCATTTCCGATAGTCCTCTCGCCAGGGATGTGAACTGATGGGGCCTGGGCAACTGCTGCCAACGTAAAATCCCGATTCTTCGCGCTTCGGCCGAGCGGCGGTCAAGCCGTGCACATCGGGGTTTAACGAGTACCATTTTGGGAAGAGGAAAACTTGACAATCTTAAGTTTGTTCCAAAAACCGAACAACTGCCAGCGGAGTAGCAGCGCGAGAGAAAAGCATCTGAGGTAGATAAGTTATTAATTGTTAGTATGTTGGATTGCGGGTATCCACTACCGCGGAGTCGCTATAGGTAACCGCGATAGGTCAATGGTTCGATGTATTCGGCGCTAGAGATTTTTTCGGATTTTGTAAATAGGGCAGCCTGATAAGTTGTACTTATTGCCAGATAGTCCGTGGATTATACTTCCATTCGATTTATCTAGGGGCAGCATAAGTCACGGAGTTAGCTTGAAGACTACCCCGCATCCTGCGAGACCCTCGACGGCCTGTGGGCATATGCTGTTGCTAGTCACATCGCCTTCCAAAAACGTCGTGCCGAAGATGTTGCCGCTTGAGTCCACAGCGAGTCTGTCATCCGTCAAATATCCTCCCTCCGTATCACCCGGAAAGCGATGGACAATGCGGTACTTCCATCCGCCTTGTGAGGAAGGAGTGAGGCTATAGACCACGCCGCAGCCGACCATTATGTTCGAACCGGTGGGGGTGCAGACCATCCCCACTCCTCCGCCATAGGTTGTCGCTCCGTAGAGATTTCCGGACGAGTCAAAAGCTACGCCGCCAAAAGGATAGAACCCATCGGGACACTCGATGGTGTTGCAGCCAGCGAATTGATGGATGAGCGTCTCGGCAACTTCACCTCCGGGTCGCGGCGTTAACTTGAAGACGACTCCCGCACCGCTGATGCCGCCGTAAAAGGCGGTGCCGTAAAGGTTTCCCGAGGTATCGAGCGCCAGACCGGCGTAAGGCTGCCAACCTGTGGTATCGTCGGTAAAATTAAAAGCTACGCGCTCGGTCCATTTTCCGCCGGGCTGCGGCTTTAATTCAAAGACGGTGCCCATGCCGGCCGACCCGCCGGCGATGGTTGTTCCCCAGAGATCGCCTGCGCTGTCCAGGGCCAAGCCTCCGTAAGGTTCGGCGCCGTCGCCTGCTTGCTGGGCAAAACGATGAATTATTTTTTCCGTCCATGCTCCTGACCCGCTCGGAGACAATTCAAATACCGTTCCGCAACCGGCGGTTGTCTGGCAATCCGACAGACCTGTCTGCTGTGTTGTACCGTACAAGTTACCCGCTTTGTCGAAGATCAGGGAAGAGGACGGTAAGCATCCGTCGTTAGTTACACCATTTTCAATGTTATTAAAGTAGTGAAGAATCGTTTCCTTCCACGGGCCGGCCTGCGTGGGTGAGAGCTCGTAAACGACCCCGCACCAGCCTCCATTTTGGGCTGTGCCATAAAGGTTCCCTTCGGAATCGAAGATCACACTCCCCGTGGGATCCTCACCGTCACTAACAGGACCTTCAAAGGTATGGATGACGTTATAAGTCCAGGCCCCGTCATCGCCCGGGGTCAACTGAAAAACCGTTCCGCAACAAATTGATCCCTCGATAAAGCCGGCCTCGGAACTAACTCCATAGAGATTCCCTTTTGAGTCGAAGCTTACGCCCGCAAATGGAAATGCACCATCCTTGTGGAAGGTAAAGGTATAGAGCACTGATTCCTGGCTCTGGGCCGACAAGCTCGGAAGCTGAATCGCCATGAAGAAAACGACCAGCAAGAAAAGAACGGCGAGAAGGACGAGCGAGGGCTTATTCCTTGTCATTTGACCTCCGTAATACCTAACTACTAGAAGATAGGCAATCCCGGATTGTGGGCACAATATACGGGATATTCACTTGGTCATACATGCTAGTACAAATGATCTCATCGGAATGTAAAATTTTTAACCGCGATCTACCGCGTGGGAGGTTAGTGCGTGACCCAGCCAGCTTGTTCACGGAAGACTAGACTGGAGACGCGCCCACGCAAGAAGAGGATGTCGCACACTCATTGAGGGTTGTCTTGAATTCTGCGGCCGACTTCAACATGAGGTCTGGAGTACTCGCTTCGAGGTCAAGGCTATCCCGTAGGAGAATCATGCGGCTCATCTCAACGCTATAGCCGGACCAGATTGAGACTCACGATCATTTTCTCGGGCTGTCGGGCTGAAGCCGAGTCATAGAGCACAAATAGTGTGCGGGTAGTCCCAGTCCACCTCGTCTGCGGCAATGTAATACGTGCGAACTTTCGCAACCTGCGTCTCCCGAAACAAGCGGGAATGGCCAACAGCATTAGGATGATCAGGATTCGTCTCATTATGATCTTCTACCCCCAAGTGGTGTCCCCAGGTGGAAGTTGGCATCCCCCCGATACCACTTCCCCTGATAGCGTTCGGGCAGCGCTTCGTAGTGATGGTCGTGCGAATCACTACCCTGCGAGCATCAATTTGCGGGGACTTGTTCGTCGGGTCAATGAAACTATCCTTAAACGTGCTTTAACAGATAAGGGTCAAGTTTCCATAAGCTTAGATCCTCTTCTTAACGGGGCTGTGTCACGATTTACGGCCCAAAGGGAAGCGCGTAACACTTGGGAAACCTCACAAGAAGGCCGTATACAGGTTCGGTCCGTTCCAGCCAGATTCCAGTAAGACCGCTCTAACAACCGGAACCAGTTGCAGGATCTGCTCTACTACCTGGGCGCGAGATCGTCTCCCTAGAGCGGTGCGCCAACGATCAAGCGCTTACGAAGATATTCGTCGATGGGGGCTGGATGATGATTGATTCATGGCCAGAGATTTGTGTCGCCTAAGATTAATGATTATTGATGGTAGCCTTGTCTTGTGGCAAAGGAATCGGATAGCAAAGTTCTGTCGATTGACGGGCAGGAAGTCCAGATCACGAACCCTGAGAAGTTGTATTTTTCTTCGCAAGTAAAAGTTACCAAGCTCGAACTTGTTCAGTATTATCGCTCCGTCGCTCCGGGTGCGTTAGCGGGGATTCAAGATCGACCAATCGTTCTAAAACGTTTCGTTAACGGCGCCGAGGCGGAGGCCTTTTATCAAAAGCGTGCGCCCGAGAAGCGGCCAGCCTGGTTGCGTACCGTCATTTTGTCGTTCCCTTCCGGCCGAACCGCCGAAGAAATCGTCGTCGATGATGCAGCAGGGCTTGCCTGGATCGTGAACCTTGGCTGCATCGAATTGCACCCGCATCCGGTGCGTTCCAGCGATCTCGATCATCCGGATGAGTTACGCATCGATCTGGATCCGATTCCCGGCGTTAGTTGGGACAGTGTTCGCCGCGTCGCACTTGAAGTGCAAAGCTTCCTTGATGAGGTCGGCCTTCGCGGCTGGCCGAAAACGAGCGGCTCGCGCGGAATGCATGTGAATGTGCGCATCGAACCGCGTTGGACATTCACGCAAGTTCGCCGTGCGGCAGTCGCCTTATCGCGAGCGGTCGAGCGCCGGGCCCCCACGCTAGCCAGTTCGAAATGGTGGAAGGAAGAGCGTCATGGCGTCTTCCTTGACTACAACCAGAACGCGAAGGATCGCACCACGTGCTCTGCCTATTCGGTGCGCCCGCTCCCAGATGCTCGCGTTTCGACTCCTCTTTCCTGGAACGAAGTGCCCGATTGCGATGCGGCAGACTTTACCATCTTCACAGTTCCTGAGCGCTTCGCGAAAATCGGCAATCCGCATGCCGAGATGGATGCGTCGCCCGGCTCACTGGAAAAATTACTGGAACTCGCCGATAAAGACGAAGCATCCGGCATCGCCGATGCGCCCTGGCCTCCGCACTTCCGCAAGATGGAGGGCGAGGCTGCGCGCGTGATGCCTTCCCGCGCAAAATCTGCAGCGAACAAGACAGCAATAATGAAGAAGCCGCGCGTAAAGATGCCGCTGATTACCGTCGCCAATTCGCCCGATAAAGCGGCCGCGCTGGCGGGTCTTGAGCGATGGAAGGTTAAACACGCGGATATCGCAAATCTGCTTGCCGTAGACGACGTGTTGGTCGACTCCATGCGAGGCCGCTCATCCACGTGGACGCGCGTCCGCATCAATCTGCGTCACGTCCCCGAAGAACAACGTCCGTCGCAGGAAACTCCAGAGCCGGATGATGATCCAACCCGTGAGTGGCGGGAGCGTTGGAAGAAGAAAAAGATGAACGAGTAAGATTAATCTTACCTTCCGCGCGGAAAAATTGCCGCCAGCTCCTGCGGAGGAACAACTTCAAGCTGGGCATAAGTACAATCGCTGGGCTTCTTGTCGGTTCGCCATCTGCGGAATTGCGCGGTGTGCCGGAAGCGATCTTTCTGCATGTGATCGTAAGCAACTTCTACAATTAATTCAGGCCGCAACGGCTCCCACGACAAATCTTTGCCTTGGCTCCAGCGGCTCTGTCCGCCGGGCATCCGCTTGACACCTTCATTATTCTCGCTCGCGTACTCCGCCCAAGCCTTCCACGGATGGTTCACCAGCGCATCTTTTCGATAAGGCTTGAGAAACTCCACCAGCTCTTTTCGTTTTGCCGTGCTGAAACTCGCACAGACTCCGACGTGTTGCAGTGCGCCAGCATCGTCGAACAGACCGAGCAGCAGCGAGCCGATCATCGTGTACTCGCCTTTTTTATGCCAGCGGAATCCAGCGACTACGCAATCGCAGTCGCGTTCGTGTTTCACCTTAAGCATCACTCGCTTATTCGGCTCGTAAGCTCCGGCAGGATCTTTAGCCATCACACCGTCCAAGCCTGCGCCTTCAAAGCGGCGAAACCAATCGGCGGCAATGCTCCGATCGCTGGTTGCAGGTGTGAGATGAATCGGCGGTAAAGCTGAAGAAAGCAATGATTCAAGTTCGCGCCGCCGCGTTTGAAACGCCTCGCCGCAGAGATCGCGATCTCCAAGGCAAAGTAGATCGAAGAATACAAATGATGCGGGAATCTGCCCGGATAAAAGCTTTACGCGCGACGCAGCGGGATGCAAACGTAATTGCAACGCATCAAAATCAAGCCCATCGTCTTTGACGATGACCATCTCTCCGTCGAGCACACACCGCGAAGGCAGCGTCGCGCGCAAAGGATCGAGCAACTCAGGAAAGTAACGATTGAGTGGTTTTTCGTCGCGGCTTTGGATGAAAATCTCATCTCCATCGCGAAACACCAGCGCGCGAAAACCATCCCACTTCGGCTCGAAAATCCAATCGCCCTCTGCGGGCAATTCATCCACTCGTTTCGCGAGCATCGGCAGGATCGGGGGATTTACTGGAAGGTCCACACCCCATGGTATAACGTGGCTTCATCTTTGGTCGCGGCTGAAGAACGAACCCGACGTACCCCCTTCCAGGGGAAAGCCCTCAAAATATGCCGTCTCCGCCTCAGCCGTTCATTCTCTCGAGTCCGGTTTGTGTACGAAGGCGCTTGTCGCCAGTATCGCGCCGTTCAGGAAAACTTAAGACGGCGGAGAATACTTTTTTTGGCCGACCCGTAGGGCGCTCGCTCGGTTAGCGATTAGACCGAATCCCGCGCTGTGGGCAGCTCTCTCCACACCAATCAGTTCCTCTCGAGCTGCGGTTGCTTGCCCCGCTTTCAATTCCAGTTCTGCCTGTGCAAGCTGGGTCTGAAGCTCAACCCCGACGAGTACGTGGGTTCGAGCATCCTTTAAAAGAGTAGCGAGTGTTTCTCGCGCCGAATGAAAATCATTCGAGTAAATCTGAACCTATGTGTTCTGCAGTTCGAACTCGAGGCGGGCGTAGCGATTCTTGCTTTTCGATGCCAACTCCGCAGTTGCGTCCGACACAGACTTTGCCTGCGAGATGCTGTCTTCCTTGAGTAAAACTTGGATCAATGCGGTGCTGGCTGCGATTTCATCGTCAGCTTGTTGTTCTTGATGGAACTGCTCCTTGCACTTGCGCAAGGTCGCTTCCGCTTCCGTGAGCCGTCCTTCTTCGATGGCAAGCCGAGCCAGTGCAACCTGAGTTTCAGCAATGGATTGTTTTTCTCCGACCGAGTTGCGCAGGACTAATGCTCCTTCGTAAGATTTCTCAGCCCCTGCCAAGTCACCGCGATCAATCAAGACATCGCCGATTCCGTTCAGCACATACCCCAAGGCGCTCTTATTTTCGACTTCCTGCGCGGTTGCCTGCGCCTTATGAAAGGTCGTGAGCGCAGCTTCAAGCTCGCCTTCGCGGCGCAGTAGTTCCACCAGATCGTTCAAAACAAGGGCCGCCGCGGCTTTATCGTCGACCGCTTTCGAAGCAGTAAGCGCGTTCTGTAATAACGTTTGTGCCTCGATCAAATTTCCCTGGTCCAGATAAATATCGCCGAGATTATTAGAAATTGCGCCCTCCGCTGATATGTCGCCGACTGTGTGAAAGACTTTCCCAGCCTGGCGAAACATGCTCTCCGCGCTCGCGAAATCTCCCAGCTGATAATAGGCTACTGCCAGATCGTTTGTAGTACGGGCCTCATTGTAGTGGTCACCATCCGCGGCGTAGCTTTGACGTGCAGTTTCGCAATAATGAATCGCATCATTCGCGGAAGAACCGAGCAACTGGGCTTGACATAGAACTCCGTAGGCCCGAGCCACAAGATGGTGCGATCCTTGCGCAGTTCCTTTCTGGATAGCGCGCTGCGCGGCCGCTTCAGACTTGGGCTTGTCCTTATCCATTAAAGCGCGCGATTCCAGCAGATCGATGCGCGCATCGTTGCCAGCGGGAGGCGGCAGTTGTCGGAGCGTCTCCAGCGTGCGCAATGCGTCGTCAGGCGAGACCCAACGCTGGGCGTCCGCGAGGCTTAGGCCGTAGGCTAGGCTATCGGGAAATTTGCTGAATAGATCGCGATACGTTTCCACGGCCTTTGCATTGTCGTTGATTGCGGCTCGGTAACGGCCTTCTAGAAGCAACCGCTGTTCCGTGGGAAGATGTTCGGAGAGCGCAAGCGCACTTTTGGCTTCCGCCTCCGACTTCGCGACGATGTTAATGAGTCGGCGTAACTAGCTTCCCCCTCAGGCACTTCCCGGTTAAGAAAGACTTAAAACGATGTTTCATTCACCCCTTTCCCTTCTGGTTCATTTTCATTGCGCACGGCGATTGGCTTAAGCCGGAACAGCTAAGCAGCGCCCGCACTGCCACTCAAGCACAGGCAATCACGGATTGCGTCAGTCAGGAATGGTGGAGTCATCCGCTGCAAGGATCAAGGAGAAACTATATGATTGCTCGCCGCACTCACCTCTCGGTGAAGGACGGGATCTACCAGCCCTCGTCTGCCGTCTACATCGATCATCCGCCGGATCCAGCGAATAAATATCTCATGCACTCCTCCGTCCAATCGTCCGACATGAAGGATATCTATGACGGTGTAGCGACACTGGATGCGGGCGGAGAAGCTGTGATCACAATGCCGGGATGGTTCGGATCTCTCAATCGTGACTTTCGCTATCAACTCACGTGCATCGGGGGCTTCGCACCCGTCTATATCGCCACCGAGTTAGCCAACAACCAATTCAAGATCGGTGGCGGACGAGAGGGAATGAAGGTTTCCTGGCAAGTAACTGGCATTCGGCAGGATGCATGGCCAACGCTCACCGACCCCCCGTGGAATTGGAAAAGCCCGATCGGGAAAAAGGCTTTTACCTGCATCCCGAACTCTACGGAGCGGCACCGGAGCAAGGAGTCGAATGGGCGCGAAATCCTGAAATGATGAAGCGCAGGTTAGCCACGCAGCTTCATTCTGTCGACGCCGAAGCGGCGGCGAGAACCGCAGCGCACGGCACATTTGCAAAACATTAGCGAAACAAGAAATCCCTAAACCAGGGCACGTTCACGCGAATTTCAAGAGGATAAAATCATGCTCTGCGCCAAGAAACTTCTTCACTATTCCAGACTGTATTGATAGGAGTTATCGCACTCTCCTCGATCTTGCCGGCACAAGTCGAAGCCCCTTCCGCACAGACCTCGCACCGATTCTTCGAGCGCAGAGCGGAGCTAATCCGACAGCATTCTAAGAATGCAACTGCCGCGCCGATCGGTTACACTTCTGGCCCGCTGCGTTCGCCCGACGCGCCAGTCGCCCAGCGATACGTCTTCGGCAGACTCGATCTGCCTACAGGGTTGGATCCCTTCGCCATTGCAACCGGCATTTTCAAAACTGGTGGCCCGCTGAGCATCGCGGTCGCGAACTATGACGCCGATACGGTTTCAATCTACCTCGCGAATGGCGACGGCACTTTTCAGCCTCCCATTGATTACGCCACAGGTTTCGCCCCGGACTCCATCTTTGTGGCCGATTTCAATGGCGATAACAAGCAGGATTTGGCAGTCGCGGATTGGGCCAGTGACACCGTCTCCATTTTTGTCGGCAACGGTGACGGTACGTTTCAACCCGTGTCGATTATTCAGTCGGCGCCGGCTACGTCTCATCCGTGGTCGCTGCGGATTTCAATCATGACGGCAAACTCGACATCGCGGCGACCAGCGAGGCTTCGGCTTCGGTCGCCATTAGCGGCTGAAGCCGTGAAAGACGCTCCTGGAATCCGCATACTCGCCAGCGATTGTTCCTGCCGTATTAATGGGATTCCCGGCAGTTCCCTGATGTGCTGCGGTGCCCGCTCCGGAATCGTTAAAGGCGATAATGCCTCCGCTGGAGGAACGGATAAATCCGTGTCCGACCGTACCGGGATCAACATAATATCCCGCGATGTTCCGGCTGTGTTGATGCCGGTGCCTTGATCGCATAACGCCGAAAGTTGAGGCGAATGCAATGCAATCAAGAAGCCGGGAATTTAACCAAAGCGAGTTGACTTCTTCAATTCGTTGGAGATGCGGCTGGGTCTAACATAGGATGCCTCTTTCAAAACTGCAACCTCCGATCTTCTTTAGAGATCTTTCTTCCAGATCCTTCTCCAAAGAGATTTTGATTAGAACGATTCGCGCCCGGTCGGGATAGCCGGCTGTACATGATTTGTGTTGTGTCGTAATTCCTGGCTGTCCTGGTACAGGGTCCAGCGAGCCCGATTGATGCCGCCCAATGGACTATGCGGGGGCAGGCTGTTCCATGGATTCCATGAAAGGTTCTCGGCGAAGCTCATTTGACCGGCGGAATCGAACTTTTGCGGATAAATCGAAATGGTCGCCAGCCGAACGGGTGGCGATGTCCATTCGAGGGTTGGATCTTCGACCGGCATGGCCGTGGCGTCGGTCTGCGGATTGACGCAAAGATGAAAGTGAGCGCCGATCTTGCGGAAAGTCAACTGCTCGATTAACGCCGCCCGCAATGCATCCGGCGAATCGTTTAACTCGATTGCTGGGTCATCTTCATGTTTGGCGGGGAGCGCCAGATATTTCACGGCGACATCGCCCAATTTATAAGGCGTCTGGCTCCAGTAAGTAAGTGCCAGTGGAGTGGACTTAGGGAGGCTCGTGAAACCGACAAGCTTGGGATGAGTCGTCATGGCTAACTGGCTTGCCGGAGTACCGGATGCCGTTGCCACCAGAAAATCGAATATGTGCTGAACATTACGGGCAAAGAAAATCGGGTGGTCAGCAAGAATAAAATCCTGCTGCGCCGGGGCGTCTGGTTTGTCGCCTGGCACAAAGACTTTTATCGCCATGCCGTGGACATCGGGCAGGCGGTCGTCGGAGACTCGTCCGTTGGAATAACGCACCAGTGCGGTGTAAGCGCGCGGATCTTTGAAGAGGCCGATCCGGAACTCGCGTGGAATCTCCGCCTCGACCCTGAATCTTGCCCAAAGGCCGGCGTGCTGCTTGGGATGTTCTCCACGATGGCTGGGGTCCTGCGCAGCCTGTATTTTCAAATGCAATGCCCGGAGCTGTTGAATCACGGCATCCTCGCCGGGAGGTGGATACTCCTTTCCCAACTCAAGGGGAACTGGCTGACTCGCGGTTGAATCCGGCATAATTTTCCTCGTTCTGAACCCACGGATGATATCAATTGGCGTGCGGTTGGGGCGAATCCGCCCTGGCTTTTCGAGCGGCAGCGTAAACCAGGGTTCGAGCGTGCCCGAGAGAAGCGTAATTATCCGCTTGCAATCCTGGCCAAATTCCTGAGGTGGCCAATGGGATCGCAATACTTGGGGCAGTCCAGTTGGCGTCGAAAGCCAGGACATCCAACGCTTCAGGCGGCAGCGCCTCCGTGAGGCGGATCTCGGCGAGATCGACCCAGTGGTAGCGCGCTTCATCCCACACGTTGGAGCAGTTCACCGCCTCGGAATCATCACCCGGGCGCAACTGTCCCTGGAGCAGGTAGCGCATGCCCTCGTGCTCAAACCGGCTGAGAAAATCCTGCTTCAGATAAGTATCGGATCGTGGATCATTGGCCAATGGCGGGTACACCGTAATTCCCTTGGGCTGCCAGGTTCTGGGATAGTTTCCACGTTCCGGTCCGCGGTCTGCGTTAATCAAGCGGTATCTCAAGTAGGACATCACGCCGAAATTGTCCGTGAGTTCATAGCAAATCTGGGAATGGTAATAGAAGTCGGTGAACGAACCGCCGCTCCTGTATCCCTCGGACAGAATTTGATCGTTGAGGATACCGGGGTTAAGCAATTTTTCAACTCGATCCTCGTTGGGAGTGATGACCATGGTCAGGAAGGCGCGGGCACTGCGTACAAATAGTACGCGGCCGGTATTCATCATGATGTCGTGAAAACCGGGCGCGGCGGGATCGGCATTGCTCTCGTAAAATTTGAGCGAGGTAGCCGCACCATCTCTGGCGCGGTTATCCTTTTGGGCGCCGGGAGAAGAGTGCCGCAGAATCACGGGGTAGGTCTTGCCGGTTTTAAGAAAATCGTTTTGCGGGAACCCCATGGGCACAATGATTCTGGCTTCGCCGCGAGCGGCCACACCATAGGTGTGCGTGGCTCGTCCCTGAGTTTTGGTGGCGACACGAACGAAAATCCCTTGCAAGGTTTGGATAACCTGCTGAAAATCCGCGTCTAAGCCTTTCGTAAGCGCTTCATAGGATCGGGACATTGCTTTCTCCTAATCGGTTATTCGGCTACAAGGTCTTAAGAAATTCGATCAGATCCGTGAGCGATTCCTTGTTCTCAGGCCCGCTCCAGTCCAGCCGTACACGGATCTCGCCGGGGTGCTCCGGGCCGTCCCAATTATTTCGGAGGATGCTTCCAGTCGCGTCGATGGTGAGGTTGCGATCATGTCCCGCGTTGGAAGCGCTATCCCAACTGGTATCGAAAACCGCTGCAACCGAAGTTGAGCTGCGGAAGGAATCGAGTTTGACGATGTCCCATTGGAAGCCGACATGAATCGGATCGTAATCCACCGACCCGCGAACGAATTTTGCGGGACGTTCGGCGGGAACCAAAAGATGGTAGAGAGTAGGAACCGAACCGTTGTGCAAGTAGGGAGCACGCGCCCAGACGCCATCGAGCGCGTTGGTGACATAGCCTTGGGTTGCAGGCGTTGTGCGGTCAAACAGAATAGAAGATGCAGGAAGGTCACGGGGTTTGTACTTCACGCCATTCGCATCCGTAGTTTCGTAATTCTCCGGAACGCTGGCTACGAAGTGCTTCAGGAACAAGGCCAGAGCATCGGCATTTAATACGCGGGAACGATTTGGATCGGCACCGATGAGATCGGTCTTGTACAGGTTGTCGTTAAACGATCTGTGGCAAGGCAGGCAATTCGTCTTGAAAATCTCTTTGCCACGCTCGGCGCGCTTGGCATCGATGGCGAAAGGATAGGTGGGCGGAGGCAGGTGGGCGATGAATTTTGCGGTAATATCGGCGTTCACCACGTTAACGGCGGTAGGATCTCCCGCGACCGCCAGGCTGGCCGCGACATTGCGAAAGAACGGCGACTTCACGCTGCCATCGATCTGCGCGAGGTTCTGATCGGCCATCTGCCAGGTGCTAAGGATGTCAGTAACCGTGGCTAGTTGATTGGGGAGCGCAAGGAATTTCATGCCGGCGAAGTCATGCAGCGTCTTTTCCGGCCCGATGGAATTCACGGTATCAAGCAGCAGCAAGCGGGGTATGAGGTCGCCGCTGCCATCCGATTGCCCTGGACTGCCACCATCAAGGGGCGGCGCATTCGGCTTGCTGTAACTGGTGGCCTTCTGCTTGTTCACTGCGGCTTCGCCCAGCAGAATTTTTACGGCAAATCCTGTCAGGATGGTTGCGGCTACATCCTTGCCACTGGCGGTGGACATAAATGCCTGCCGCTCGCCGACTTCCACCTGGTCCGGGATGCCGCGGTAATTGCGATAGAAGTAGTTGGGCGGCTTTTCGGCGATCAGCTTACGCAAGCGATCCGCGGTTGCGGCAATATCTTGCGGAGTGCTCAGCAATTTGTGAACCGTCAGTTCAAAGGCCCTGCGCCACTTGCGCACGTCGAACTGGGTATTGGGCGCACCCACCAGCATTTCGTAGCTGCCATTTTCCAGCTGGACCCGGCCAACGTGACAGGCTCCACAAGTCAGGGCCACGGGGTGCAACTGCTGGGTGGGGCGCGCGGGATCCATGGAATCCCACGACAAGCCCTGCGGCAAAGGCCCGGTGGAATTTGGAATTAAACCGAAGCGGGAGAACTGTTCTTCGGGCGAACCCCAAATATCGGGCGCTAGGTCGGGCAACGAGCGCAATAAAATCAGCGGCACCCCCGAGTATCCATCGGAGGCGTTTACGAACCAATCGTATCCCGAGGCGTTCTGTTTCAGATAATTCTCGTAGGCAGTGTTCGCCGGGACCGGAGCCGGCGAGTTCGAAGAGTGGCGACTGCAACTGCCTAGCGTGGCCAAGGCGATCCACAGGCTGAGCACAGCGAATTTGGAGTTCACGTTTGACCTTTCTCGTTTCTAGAGGGATTTCAAGTATTCAATAACGGCCCAGCGGTCCTCTTCGGAGAGCACAGGGCCGATTACGCCGTTCCCCAGTGGCCCGTCTTTGAACTCGTGTCCTTTATTGCTGTTACCTGGCTTACTAACGTCGTAAAGATATCCGCCCTCGAGTTTGGAATAATCGTGGCCGACCTTGACCGGGTCGAACTGCTTGCTTCCGGTCCAAAACGTGTCCGGCCTATCCCCCGGTGAGAGCAACTCGTACAAATTAGGAATCGATCCATTGTGCAGGTAAGGAGCTGCCGCCCAAATGCCATTCAATGGCCTGGCTTTGTAAACCGCTTCCGATCGCACGGTTTGTTCGCCAGGGTCGCGGTTCCCTCGCCATACAATCTGATCCTTGGGAGAAATGTTCTTCTTAGCGAAAAAATTGTTGGCGATTCCATTTGTAACCAACTCTAGGCCATCGCCTGCGGAGACACGCCCTTTGCCGAGATCGCCGGTATCGGCCGTGCGATTGATGAAGTCGGTAGCTTCATGAGGGTCGGTGCCGACGAAATCCGCTTTCACGTCTTTGACCATCAGAAAACGCTTGCCCTCACTGTTCTCCCGCCAATAGGTGGGATGCGGAGATTTGAGATCAGCCTTGAGTTCCTCGACCGGGGGCAAATGGCATTTCTCGCAACGCTGTTTGTAGACTTCGGCGCCGCGTGCAACTTTGGCGGGATCGAGCGGCGGAAATTCCGCGGGCCACTTGGGCGACCACAGGCCTTGATACGGCTCGGGCCCCGAGAGTAATCCTTCCAATGTTTTAAGGCCGTCCACGGAAACACTATTGTTAAATTCTTTGGCGTCGGGTCCATAGAGTTTTGCGGCGGCGCGCACGCCCAGCGCCTCGCCGATATTGCGGACCAGCGGATCTGAAATCGAAGAATTGTATTGCACCCAGGTGAACCACGAAGCGTCCCAAATCTGAGGAAAGCGGACTGGAGCATTGGCGGGCGCGAAGTTGCCCGCAATTTTCATATCGACGGCGAACACCTGATTTCCTATGCGGGTCAGAGCATCCGTACGATCGAACCCCGCCAGATTGTCGTAGATACCTTTTCCCGGCTTTGTATTGTCCAATTCAAATTTTGCGTTATCCAGGAATTGGTTGAAGTTCTTTTTCAAATCGGCCTTCTGGTCTTCAGAAGCGTTCGTGCCAAGCACACGCTTTTCGAAACGGCCGTAGCGAAAGGGAATCAATTTCGTGAAAACCATGGAGAGCCCGAGTGCCTTCTGAAATTCAGTGACCTCGATCATGGCCGGCGCGCCGTCGATGCGGACGGCATACTTGCTGTAGTGAAGTTCGCCCGTATGGCACGCGGCACAGTTCAAGCCCACTACCGGATAAGTTTGATGGCTATCCGGATCGTTAAAATCCTCCTGCCTCGCGAAACCAATGGGGAGCCCATCCGGGTTGATCTTGGGATCTGCCTGACTGGTGAGAAAACCAAAACGGCCTAGGTAAGTTTTATCGGCAAACAAATCGCAGCCAAACAGAGAGAAGCAAGGTTGCTCCAGCGCTACGAACCAGTCGTAAGGGACGAGGCGGGTTCCTTGCGCCGTGTGATGAAACTGAACTTGTTGGTCCGGGCTCCATCCCTGATCCATGTGCACGAATTGTTCCGGTGGAGGCTGATAGGCTGGGACCACTACCGTTAACTGACTGTACAGACTCGAGTGCAAGAACAGATAAGCGCCCACTACAACCAGTAGAACAATCAGTATTCCGACCGTGACAACTTTTCTGTTCATCTCAGCTCCCTGTGAAGTGTGCGGCTTGCGTTCCTGTTCTAGTATTTCTAAGCCAAATATTTTTTAAGCCAAGTGCTGCGAAGCCACGCGGTCGAACTCGAGCGCGGGCTGGCGTGTTGATGGATCTGGGTGATTCCTGACACCAATGTGTTCGAACAATCCGGTGAGCCCGCCAGCGCCATCCCAACCCGCGCAGATCTCATTTACGCTATGCGCACCGAGCATTCTGTAACTTTCCGTCTGCGACTCGTTGAACCACTGATTACTCGTGCTTTGGTGAGGAAACTCTGGGTTGGTGCCGTGATAGGCGGAGACGTCTGGAGGCTCGTTGCCCAGCATGATCGGCTTTATGAAAAGCAGCGATCCATCTTTGCGCTGCGGATCTAACGCGGAATAGCCGATTGTAGCCACGGCAAAACGAGTCTGCTTGGCGCGCAACGCTTTCAAGGATTCGTCGAATTCAATGGGAATCTTCTGGTCGATGCGGATCTTGCGCAGGGCATTTCCCAGATCGTCATACTTGAAATCAGGGTCGCATCCGGAGTCCAGCACAACAATACCGCGGCAGCCGCGCCTGACCATCTCATAAATTGCAAGATTCTCAAAGTGTCCGCCATCGGAGAGATATACATATTCATTGGTGTCGTTGGTAAGTCCGAAGGCTTCTTTGATTAGTGACGCAATAGCCGAACTTGGTCCTGACTTCTGCCATGTCTTGGCGCCGGCTTTGCCGGGATTCCCCATCCAGGCGCCAAGCCGCGCATTGAATAATGTCATGATAAAACCAATGACCGGGGAAGAATGGTAACCCATGTTCGGGCTGGCGGCCGCGCCCGAAATGGTGATTGCCGTCCCAAGAGAAATTCCACCTGTCCCGCCATATTTGCTGGAGGGCCGATAACCCAGCGTGCAATGGCCCGAGTACAAAGGCGAAACAGTGAAGGATTCAGCCTTGCGCTGCTGCCAGGCCAGGCGCCTGCCGTGAACCAGGTTCAGCGCCATATTTAGCACGTGGAACGGTTTGAGCGAAGCTTGCAGTTGGCTCATTTGCAGGTTATCGGTTTCAGCAAAACCGGTGAACTTGTTGGCATCGTTGCGGTTTCCTGAAGCTCCTAAATAAGCCCGGATCAAACGATCGCGATACATGCCATGAAGCGAAAACTTATTAATATTGATGTAGTGGCCCATAAGGAAGCCAAATCCCAGGAATACCAATGCAAGCAGGAGGATAGATGTGGCGTGAGTGTTTTCGATGACTTCCCCGTGTATCCACCAGGGAGCGTCGGTGGCCGCCAATAAGCCGGTCGTAAACAGCAGCCAGTTCGTAAAAATCGCCAAGCCGGTTAAAAATACCGCCACAAACACTGGAGCGGCGATCTTCGCGGCCAAGTCCAGAATCATCCCGCCCCCGCTCAATTGGGGTGCATCGCCACCTTTTTGAACTTTCGTCTTGGGACTAAGCCCTCCCAAAGCGCTAATCCAGCCACTTGCCCCACCCGCAATCGCAAGTAACGATTTTTTCCAGACACTGTGGGATTTCAGAACCCAGGACGGGGCGAGCAGCACCAGCACGCACAGACTGACCCAGGAAACAATAAATAGCAGCATCCATGCGGCGGCACGGGAAAGCCATTCGCGATCTTCATCCTGCAGGATGTTGCTGGTTAAGCCCACAAAAAGCACGACTGCAAGCATGAATGCCAACATCAATAGAGGAGCGGCTACCGTCACATACTCGGCCCAACTCGCATCCTGGTAGAACTTGACGGTTAGCAGCCACGCGCAGCAGGCGGTGCTGAACCCAACCAGCAGAATCGCGGCACTCAGGCCGACAATAAGCTGCGGCCTGCGCCAGATCGCTTTACCCCCGACGAGCAAGTACGCAATCCAACCAGCGGCGCTGGAGACTACCATCCACAATAAAATGTCCCGAAAGTCAGGTAGGTTGGTGGCGAAGCCCGGATCGTTCGAGTTGAACCAGGAGTCGAATGCGACAAAAGTGACGGCGGCGCCAATGAAGGGAGCCAGACAGTATTTGAGAAAATCGAATTCGGAATGGTCTTTGCGGCCCACCCCCGGCAGGTAGCGCATGGTATTGAAGATGGCAACGGCAAATAACGTGCCGCTAACCACGGGAATCACATCGACCAGTGTGCCCAATAGGTCCGGGACCATGCCGCCCTGCATAGTCACTCCCAAGCGGGCTAATGCTAAGACCAAGCGGGGTATCATCAGCACGAAAAGCAGGATTGGCACCAGGACTAACCAGTTGAGCATCATGTTACGGCCAATGGTTGCGGCCAGGGTCCAGGTGTCGGTGGAAAGCAGCCCAAGCTTTGGAGTTAAATAATTGTTGTACTCCCGCAGGTGTTGTACGGGATCGGGGGCGCCTTCGGCAGGATCGGGCGCGATTGGTTTCAGTTGCGGGATGATTTTATCAAGCCCGGCTTCTCGCTGCTTCCAGGCAGTAAGCCAACCGCCGACATAACCTCCACCGGATACGGTTGAAAGATAATCGAAGCCGGCAAGAATACCTTTTTCCGCCAATGCCTGGATCGCGCCGAGGGCAAACGTCGCGCTGCGGATACCACCACCTGAAATGCACAGTGCGCTGAGGGCAGTCTCTTCATTATCCATTTTCCGGAGAAGATCCTGGTCTGTGGTTTCGCTCCATTCGGTATTCTCGCGAAGGATCTTATATTCCTCCGTAAGCACATGGACGAACGGTAAAGGGCCTTCTTCAGGTTTCAGCATTATGGTGTTCACTATTGCGCCTAACGTGTTAGCAGACTAAGGGGGGTTGGTCTGCTTCGCCCCGAACTATGGTGGTGCAAGCAACTCAGTAGCCATGTTATTTAGCCAGGACGAGCTTGTCGTTCACACCACTTCGTGTCACCAATGCCGCG
This sequence comes from uncultured Acidobacteriaceae bacterium, assembly GCA_963818235.1. Taxonomy (GTDB): domain Bacteria; phylum Acidobacteriota; class Terriglobia; order Terriglobales; family Acidobacteriaceae; genus Sulfotelmatobacter. The sequence continues at coordinate 412,374 of CAWFRI010000001.1, read as the reverse complement.
AGCAGCAAGGGAATGCTCACGCCCGACATAGGAAGTCATTCCAGAAACGCCAGAAAAATGATTCCTGGCGTATCCGAACGGATAGCGAGCAGGCTATCTATTCGGATAGTCGGGGGAGGCAGTTGGAATGTATCGACGTGAACGGGAGTCGAAAGTTGCGCGAACACGCAACACTCGTCCTTTGTAAGGTAAATGGTCGTGATCAATCCCTCTTGCGCTCCCCCTGCACGGGCTGGAACCTTCTAAGTGAGCTTGAACATCTTTGGGCCACGTCTTCACTTTGATCCCGCGAGCGAAGAGTAGTGCCGTCGATGTAGCGGTCGGTAATTCGACGGACTCGTACTGCAGCTACATTTATTGGGAAAGGTTCGAGAAGGAGCCGTCGTTCACATTCGCGGAGAGCGCTGCCCTGAGCGCGGGAACGTCAGTTTCTGGTTGAGCTGGCCATTGATGATGCGGTCAATCACGCGCATAAGCGGCGGCCGCCTTTCTCCCGGTCGAAACCAAAGCGCACAATCAGATCCACAGCCTCGGGGCTGAACTTCAGGACGATTCCCAACTCTTTCCCTTAACCAGCAACGAGACTCAACCGTAATTGAACAGAAGAAACTTATGTAACGGGTTTCCTTTACGGTATTTCCAAGCATCAACAGTCTTTCCCCGACGACGGGCGCAGTTGGTGCGTCGGTGACGATTACCGGGTCGAACTTTGGTTCGACTCAAGGTACGAGCACGGTGAAGTTTAACACCACGACGGCGACGGCGATCACAAGTTGGAGTGCGCCGTCGATTGTGGCCATGGTGCCGACAGGAGCGACCACAGGCAACGTTGTGGTAAACGCGAGTGGGGTAAACAGCAACGGAGTCTCGTTCACTGTGGTCACGGCGCCGAGCATCACTAGTCTCTCGCCGACATCAGGGGCAGTGGGCGCGTCAGTGACAATCACAGGAACGAACTTCGGTTCGACGCAGGGCTCTAGCACAGTCACGTTTAACGGAACCTCCGGAACTCCTGCGAGTTGGAGTGCGACCTCGATTGTGATTCCAGTGCCGAGCGCAGCCACAAGCGGGAATGTAGTGGTAACAGTGGCGGGACAAGCCAGCAACGGAAGCAGCTTCGTGGTGCTGGTGACGCCGGAGATCAGCAACCTGGCCCCGACGGCTGGTGAGGTGGGTACGTCCGTGACGATCACCGGGACGAATTTCGGATCGACTTAGGGCTCGAGCACGGTGGCTTTCAATGGGGCTGCGGCGACTCCCACCAGTTGGAGCGCGACATCGATCATAGCTCCCGTGCCGGCTGGCGCAAGTTCCGGACCGATCTCAGTGACCGTCGGCGGCCAAACAGCGTATAGCCCTTTTTTCACACTCGGCACACTGCCTGCGGGATGGATGGACGGAGATATAGGCGCAGTGGGCCTTACGGGGAATTCCAGCTATGCAAATGGAATTTTTACAGTCAGCGGCGCCGGCTTCCAATTTAGCGGAACCGAAGACGCTTTTCATTTTGTCTACCAGGCGCTTTCCTGGTCCGGTTTGCTGCGAATAATCGCGAAATACGAGCGCATTTCGCCTATTTCGGGGTAGGGGCGGAGGATTTTCTCTGCATTTAAGACTGCGTGGCGGAGCACGCAGTCTGGCGCTAACTCGTCTCCGGACAAATTCCCTGCTAACAGGGAAAAATACAGGGAATTCGACGGATTTTGCTATCGAAAATGCACTCTTCTTTCTCTAACTTGCACATTTTGCTGAGGAAAGTACCTCGCTCAGCCCAAATCAGAACAGGGACCGATCAGGGAATTAATAGGCGCAACCAGGGAATTTTAATAGCGTATCAGGGAATTATTGGAGAACGGGTTTTGCGGTATGCGGATTCTGTGGAAAGCCGAAGCGCTGCCGCTGCTCCGCCCAACTCAGAGGAAGATTTTTGTAGAGATTTTCGAACTTCAGCGTGAGTGGCTGACGGCCGTCCAGAATGGCCTCGACAATATCGGGTGCCAAGAAGGCGCAGCCGAAAACGTTTCTGACATATCGTCGCGTGAGCCCGGTCTCACGCGCTAGAGATTTCATATCACCGAGTTTTCCCGCCAGAACCATCTCGTACCAGGCATGACTTCGCGCAACGGCTTTGATGAGCGCGGGGCTGGGATGCCGGACCGGCAGGTTCGAATGGGGAGGAACCACCAGATGAATTTCTCCACCGAACCGTTTCCGCTTGGCGTCGATGGTCAAACAAATCAGGCGGCTCTCCTCCCCTTTCGGTCGTTCAGAACCAAGGACTTGGCCATCATTTTTTAAGACCCTACGCAGATCGCAACTCCGGATCATGACCTGAATACTGCTGTCCTGGATCATGACCCTGTGCAGAAAGGAAGTCATTAAGTCGCGAAGACCGTCCGCGGAAAGAGAAGGCAACTGGGCCGCCAGTTTCTTGGCGGCTGCCAGCAGCGGCAGCAGAGTTGTCGGGCCTGTCGGTTCTTCTGCCGTGGCACTCAAGGCGTCGAATATCTCGGCATCGGAGCGAAGGAAGGCTTGCAGTCTCTCTGTGACCCGACTCTCAACTTCGTGCGCCGGCACACGAACTGGTCTTTCAGAAACGGCCCCTGGGTTGCCAAGCGCAGGTTGAGAGACATAATAACGATAACGCCGTCCGCGTTTGATCGTGAAAGAAGGAGTGAATCGGTTCCCCTCCTCGTCCTCAATCAGACCGGTCAAAAGACTTGAGGATTGGTCTCGCGCACGCTTGCGATGGGTCCGGAAATTATTGTCTAACTGGGCCTGGACCTTATCCCACAGCTCCCGCGGCACAATGCCGGGGTGCTCTCCCGGGTACCAGCGTTCCCGGTGGCGAATTTCACCCAGGTAAAGACGATTGCGCAGCAGCAGGTAGAGATGACCACGGGCAAAGACTGTTCCGCCGATGTTCGCGCCCGCTTTGGTTGTCCAACTTTTCGTTTTGATGTTTTCCTGCTGGAGTTGCACCGCCAACTTCCGTACACATCCGAGCTTAAGATAGAGCTCAAAGATGCCGCAGACCAAAGCGGCTTCCGCGGGCTGAGGAACCAGCTTGCGCACTTTGAGATCGTACCCAAGCGGAACCGGACCACCCATCCACATCCCTTTCCGTTTCGAGGCGGCGATCTTATCCCGTATCCGCTCTCCAGTAACTTCCCTCTCAAATTGCGCGAAGGACAGGAGGACGTTGAGCGTCAATCTACCCATCGACGTGCTGGTATTGAACTGCTGGGTGACGGAAACGAAGGAAACTCCTCGGGCATCAAGAGCCTCGACGATCTTCGCGAAGTCAGCAAGGCTGCGCGTGAGGCGGTCTACTTTATAGACGACAACGAGGTTGATCTTTTTGGCCTGGATATCCTCCAGTAGACGTTTTAACGCTGGCCGCTCCAGAGTTCCGCCGGAATAGCCTCCGTCATCGTAACGAGCAGGTAGCACTCGCCAACCTTCATGGCGTTGACTTAGGATGAGGGCTTCTCCGGCCTCTCGTTGGGCATCGAGCGAGTTGAATGATTGTTCGAGACCTTCTTCTGAAGATTTTCGCGTGTAGATGGCACAGTGCAGGATCGGTTTTTGGTCAGAACTCATCATGCCTCCTTCGATCTGGTGTGTTGGTCGTTTTTGATTCCGAAGAACGCGGGGCCGGACCACTTGGTGCCGGTGATCAGGCGTGCGATCGCGGAAAGATTTTGATATTTGACACCTTGAAATTCGTAGCCATTGGCTTCCACATTCACGAGGTGAACTTCATCGTGCCACTGGCGAACCAGGCGCGTGCCCGACTTGATAGACGGTACGGAAGTTGTTGCTAAATCGGGATTTCTCCCAACTCCCTGACCGAGTTGACGAAGGCGACTCTTCACCCGTCCACGGAGCGATCCAAATACCTGCTCCTGGAGTCGATAAGCGAGGATGGGGATCATCAGCTCTCTGCGCAGTTTGCCGGGCGGTTCCATCTTGAAAAGCTGTCTCCACAGAAGGCGCAGCGTGCTTTTACTGAGTCTTGGTAGATCTGCAACCGGTGTCGTAGCGAGATTCGGCATGAAATCCTCCCAGTCCGACATTGACGCTTCCTTTCGAGGAAACTTCAAGTCGAATCTGCTTCCGGAGGGTGTTTCCCGAATCGGGCCTTTCTGGGGCGGACTTGGACCGTCCTACCTGCTTCGCAATCTTGTGACTTCGCGCCGAACCGGGAGCTCCGCTCCTTATGGCACCACAGTGATCAAGATGCTCGATGAATAGCCTTTGACAGGGCGCGCATGTTTTGAAAGTATTTTCTTAGCCGTAGTGGTCCCCTCCAGGCGTAGCCCCCTCCTAGGCTTGCACTCCCCTATGTATATATTTTTGTCGAAATCAAGTGCCCGGAGGAATTATGAAGAAGCGCGGAAGACCCCGGAAAGATGGCCGGGAGCCGGCGTACGTTCTGGAACGGATCGTATTAGTTGTCCACGCTTACGCTCTGTTCAGGGAGGCAGGCGAAAAACACAGTGTAGCGATTTGTGAGGTCGTGGAATACATTCGCAAGATTGCCCCTGCCATGCGAATCTCGAAGACAGAAGTCAGCCGAATCCTGGCGGCCTGGCTACCCCGGTGCGGCCAGAGCTGCCTTGTCGTTCGTAAACCGCTTTCTGAAAGTGACATCCGCCGGTTGCCGAACGGCCGCACCGTCAGAGTTTTATACACCGTCTCGGTAGAGCGGCGCCCGCTTTATCCTCGGGCCAATGTGACCGCGAAAGCCGTTCCGTCCACATCTTCAACACCTACCCCCCCGAACACTTTGAATGGAGCCGTTAGCTCCAGAGGTCCCCAAGAGTAATTTTTTGGACTCATTGTCTAAGTAAGCTTTTCGGAGGTTTGTCGCAGAATTGTTCTATGAAAACACCTCCAAAAAACCTTAAGGTTAATTGCCGGATCGCCAACAACCCGACTGGCACTGAGCCAAGTCTGCCAACGAGCATCGTGCGAATTCCTGTCGCCGAGCTGAAGCCCGATCCAGAGAATGCGCGGGAACACAGCCCTCGGCAGATCGATCAACTATCGAAAAGCATTCGCGACTTTGGTTTCGTCTGGCCGGTCATGATTGATGAATCAAAACGCATTCTCGCAGGCCATGCCCGTATCGAGGCTGCCAAGCGCCTCGGACTCAAGGAAGTACCCACCATTAGCATCCATCACCTTTCCGAATCGCAGCGCCGTGCTTTCATGATCGCCGACAACCGGCTTGCTGAAAATGCGTCCTGGAACAAGCAATTGCTCGCCGAACAGCTAAAAGAAATGCTGGAAGTGGAACTGGATTTCGATCTCGATGCCATCGGATTTGAAGTCGGTGAGATCGATGTTTTGATCGAGGACGCCATCCCGGCAACGGAAGGTTCTTCGGATCCGGCGGACAAGTTACCCGAAGCCCCCCCATGGCCGGTGGCGCGCGAAGGCGACCTTTGGCATGCGGGCCATCACCAGATCTATTGCGGGAACTCCCTAAATCCGCAAAGTTACTCTTCGTTATTGGGGAACGGGAAGGCAGCTATGGTCTTCACTGATCCGCCTTATAACGTGCGCATTGATGGCCATGCTACCGGTCTCGGGGCCAAACGGCACCGAGAGTTCCGTATGGCTTCCGGAGAAATGAGCGAAGAACAATTCACCGACTTTCTGTTCCGAATCTTTCATCTACTGGCTTCCTATTCGATAACTGGATCCCTGCACTACGTCTTCATGGACTGGCGGCACTCAAGTGAAATTCTGCTTGCGGGTCGGCAGGCTTACTCCGAGCTGAAGGCATTGTGCGTCTGGGTCAAAGATAACGGGGGAATGGGCTCCCTCTATCGTAGCCAACATGAATTGATTTGGATATTCAAGAATGGAAAAGAAAAGCACAGAAATAATGTTCAGCTAGGTCAGTTTGGAAGATACAGAACGAATGTCTGGCACTATCCGGGCGTTAATTCCTTCTCGCGGTCTACTGAGGAGGGCAATCTCCTGAACATGCATCCCACGGTTAAGCCAGTGGCACTCGTAGGAGACGCGATCATGGATTGCACCGCCCGTCGCGATATCGTTTTCGATCCATTCCTGGGCAGCGGCACCACTCTGATTGCCGCAGAGCGGACTGGAAGGATCTGTTACGGCATCGAGTTGGAGCCACTCTACGTCGACACTATCGTTCGGCGGTGGCAGGCTTTCACCGGGCAAGCCGCCAAACAGGAAGGCTCCGGACGCACTTTCGATGAACTGGAGAAGGAGGCCGAGAATGAGTACGGGCGATAAGAAATCAGGCGAAATTGCCTTTCCCAACAAGTCCGTTGGCTACCGCAATCCGCCGGTGGGAACTCGCTTCCAAAAGGGTGTGTCCGGCAATCCCAAGGGCCGACCGAAGGGCAGCCTAAACCTGGCCACGGCGTTTATGAAAACCCTGCGCGAACGAGTGGTGATCAATGAAAACGGCCGTCGCAGGACAGTTACCAAGCTCGAGGCCGCGCTCAAGCAACTGGTCAACAAGGCAGCCTCCGGAGAACTGCGCGCGCTTGCCCAGTTGGTGGCCTTGTCCAAAGATGCCGAAGCCAAGCAACTTGTTCAGGACACGCAACAGGCAACGCTGACCGATAGCGATCAAGAGGTCTTGCAGGACGTCATGAAACGGTTCCGTCAGGCCACCCAGCCAGAAGAATTCGAAGTTCAGCCGGAGGAGAAATGATGTCGCTTAGCGTCGCAGAATATCATGCCTTGCTTCGTAATGACTTTCATACCTTCATGCACGGAGCGTTTCTCGAACTCAACCCCCAAGTTAAGTTTCTGCCCAATTGGCACAATGAATTGATTGCCTCAAAACTGGAGGCTTGTCGCCGCGGCGAGATCAATCGGCTCATCATCAACGTGCCACCACGTTCCCTTAAGTCTCACGCTGCGACGGTGGCCTTTCCAGCGTTTATTCATGGCCATCATCCCAACGCACAGATCATGTGCGCCAGCTACGGACAGGATCTGGCCAATAAACACGCTTTAGACTCCCGGGCACTGATTAATAGCCTTTGGTATCAAAGGCTTTTCCCAACTCGGATTTCGCCTCATAAGCAAGCGGTACAGGAATTTATGACCACGCAGAACGGTTTCCGACTCGCAACTTCTGTCGGGGGAGTTCTCACGGGTCGTGGTGCGGACTTCATCATTATCGACGACGCAATGAAGCCTGAGGAAGCATTCTCCGAATCCCAGCGGAAAAATGTTAACGATTGGTTTGATCACACCCTGTACAGTCGGCTGAACAACAAGAGAAAGGGCTGCATCATTATCATCATGCAACGCCTGCATCAAGACGACCTGGTCGGCCATGTCCTCGAACAGGAGTCTTGGGAGCATGTTCGGCTCCCCGCCATCGCCGAAGTGGACGAAACTCACATGATCCAATCTCGCTATCATCGCCACGTCGTTCATCGGAAGGCGGGGGAAGCACTGCATCCGGAACGTGAACCGCTGGAAGTTCTCGATAAGATGCGCCAGACGATGGGCGAATACAACTTCTCCGGGCAGTATCAACAATCCCCCTCGCCGCTTGGCGGTGGTCTGGTAAAAGCGATTTGGCTTCGCTATTACGTCCCGGGAGAGCAGCCGGCACACTTTGATCTGACCTTTCAGAGTTGGGATACGGCGAACAAACCAACCGAGCTCAGCGACTATAGCGTTTGCACGACCTGGGGATTGAAGAACCGAGATCTTTATCTTTTGCATGTGCTTCGAGATCGCCTTGAGTATCCTCAGTTAAAGCGGGCGGTACAAGCTCAAGCCGATCGTTTTCAGCCCAGCAATATTCTGATCGAAGATAAAGCCTCCGGCACGCAGTTGATACAGGAACTGAGGCAGGATGGCATTTGTGAAGTGACGCCCTATGAGCCGGGCGGACTGGAAAAGACCATGCGGCTGCACTCTGTCACTAGCACCTTCGAAAATGGGCTGGTCTATCTACCCACGGAGGCGCCGTGGCTGAAAGCCTACGTTCACGAATTGACCAGCTTTCCTGCTGGTAAATATGACGACCAGACCGATTCCACTTCGCAGGCGCTCATTTGGGTCAAGGAAGGAACCCATCGCTACGGACTATGGGAATACTTTCGCGAGCAGGCGGCAAAAGCCACTCCCTCGCAGTTGCCCGAAGAAGAAGACATATTCTCGTCGAACATCCTTCCGGTCTGTCCAAAATGCCAACAGGGTGGGCCTGCCCAGAGGCGGCATACCTACCATTGCTACCCATGCGGTTACGAATGGAAAGATGTCCGCTATTGGAGAGAGCATAAGGAAATTCCGCGATACACACTCTCGAGCGGTGCTACCGCGGTCTGGGACGCAGGGCGACAATTCTGGGTCAACACCACTACAGGGGAAACTCACACTCCTGCCAAACCCTTATCGGCTTGAAAAACCAGCTTCGACCTAAGAGAGGCAAAGCTAGTCCCACTATCACAACCTTTTCGTGGGTCTCCCTTTTGCTGTTGCTCCGCCCCCACCAGCGGTTGCTTCCGCCGCGAAGCAGCATAAAGATTGTCTGGAATTAGCAAAGGACAATCCCAGCATCATTTGCACGTAGGCGGCTTATGAATTTCATGACCCTTCCCCCAAACTTCTAAGCAAAGGAATCAGATTCGTCGCCAGTTGAGATTTCGTCATGTAATACTGATTGGATAAGAGTGAAGGCTCGATTCAGACCCATGTAGTCTTTGTTTGAGGACGAAGACGCTGGGAAGAAAGGAGCCTTCGATGATGATTATAGGATGTGATTTCCATCCCAGCTGGCAACAAGTGAGTTGGCTGGACACCGAAACCGGGGACTGCGGGGAACGCAAGCTGGTGCATGCCAGTGGCGAGGCTCAGAAGTTTTATCAGCAACTGGCGGCGCCGGTGCTGATCGGCATGGAATCCACGGGTAACAGTCAGTGGTTTGTCGAGCTGGTGGAAGATTTGGGGCACGAGATCTGGATTGGAGATGCGGCGCAGATCCGGGCCAGTTACGTGCGCAAGCAGAAGACGGACAAGCGGGACGCGGAGCACATTCGCAGACTGGTGGAGCAAGGCCGTTTTCCGCGCTTGTGGACACCGGACCGGGAGCAACGCGACTTGCGGCAGTTGGTACTGCATCGGCACAAGCTGGTGGAGATTCGCAGCCGGGTAAAAAACGAACTGCAACACCTTTCTTTGAATAAGGGAATGCAAAAGAAGCGCGCGCTGTGGAGCCAGGCGGGACAGAAGTTGCTGCGCGAGCTTCCTTTAAAACCTTGGGCGGCATGCCGGCGGGAAGATTTGCTGGGACTGCTGGCGATGTTAAACCAGCAGGTCGGTGCGCTGGATCACGCGGTGCAGCACGCGGCGGAGGAGAACCCCCAGGCCAAGTTGCTGATGACGCAGCCGGGGGTGGGTCCGAACACGGCGCTGGCCTATGTGCTGACCATCGGCGATGTGAGCCGATTCCCGCGCGGCAAGCAGGTGGCGAGCTACCTGGGATTGATTCCGCGCGAGGAAAGTTCGGGCGGACGGCAGAAGCTGGGAGCAATCACTAAGCAAGGCAACCGCATGGTGCGATCGTTGCTGGTGGAGGCGGCGCAGATTGCGGTGCGCTTCGATCCCGAAATGAAGAAACAGTATTTGCATCGCTGTCATCAGAAGCCGAAAGGCGTGGCCAAGGTGGCGGCGGCGCGCAAGTTAGCGGTACGACTCTACTGGATGCTACGCACCGAGACACCGTATCCAGAGATCGTTCGCATCGAGAGCAGCTCGCGGGTGCCCCTGGTCGGCGCAAGCTAGACCGCAGAACTGATTGGGCGCTCTCGCATCCCGCACGGGGCGGGATGTTCGCATAGAAGAATCATGGTCGATGTTTAGGCCGAATCGATGGTTGGTGGAACGGTCTTCTCTTACAACGATCTTTGGGAGAAGACGACTACCGCAGGTGATTGGCGTGAGATTTCCAGAGTCTTGGTCCTCAACCCTCTCTGGCGAAAAACCGGTGCTAAAAACACCGACAGGATACTTTTGTCCTTGACACCGCCTTCACTCTTATCGAGGGGTTCCCTCAGTCATTACTCTTAGTACAGAGATATCTTGCTCACTCATCACCACCACCCTTACCGCTGGGCGATCCCTTTTTCACTAACCGGGCAACCGTCACACCATGGACCACGGGTATTGAAACATCCAGCAAGAGAACATTTGGGAGCAATTCCCCCACCTCCCTCACTGCAGCTTGGCCGTTATCGACTTCGCCGCAGATCCAATCAGTCGAGTCTTGGATGAGCAGGTTTTTGATGGCACGCCGAACCAGTTCGGAGTCGTCCGCAATTAAAATTCTGATTTCGTCGTCTCCCCATCTGGCAAAGAGGTTCCCCTCATTCAAGATTTCTAGATGTCCGCCGTAACCGGCGAAGTCTGGGGGGAGAAATCCACTTGGACGCATCTCTGGCAGGGACACTTGAAAGCCCTATCGCCCGGAAAAATAATATGCCCGCAATTCTTACAAATCAATCTTTCGTTTGTCAGAACGGCCATCGGGTGGAATTTCCCATCGACGACGCAGTAGGGACAACGGATTTCTTTTTTCGGCACGTCTGGGGACTATAGAGGCTTGTACGCTGATAGGACTGTTCGATGGCGTACCATGACCGATTATGTTGGGTTAATAGCGGCTCTGTTACAAAATGCAGAAAGCCCGCCGCATTCTCGCAGCAGGCTTCCTTAAAATCTTACGGGTTACCTGTGATCTATCAAGACGTTGTACCCATCGGAGACGCACGGCTGATGGGCGGAGCGTAGCCGAGACTACCATGCGGGCGGCGTAGGTTGTAAAACTCCAGCCAGGGCGAGAGTTGCAGATCGCGTTCTTCGGAGTTGAGGTAGTGGCGGACGTAAGCCCACTCCCGCAGCGCAGTTTGAATGAAGCGTTCGGCCTTGCCGTTGGTGCGCGGGGTGTAGGGGCGGGTGAAGTGGTGCCGGATGCCGAGTGCAAGGCAGGCGGCGCGGAACTGGCGGGAGCGATAGCAGGAGCCGTTGTCGGTGAGCAAGCGGCGGATGGTGATGTTGTGCTGGGCGTAGAAAGCAACGGCGGCGTGCAGGAAAGCGATGGCGGTTTCGTTTTGCTGGTTGGGCAGCATGCGGGAGAAGGCGAGGCGGGAGTGGTCGTCGATGGCGACGTGCAGAGCCTGCCAGCCGGCGAACTGGGGGCGGCCGCGGCGGCGGCCATCGCCGCGAATGGAAACCTGCTGATAGCGGGTCATGCCTTTGATGTCGAGGTGGAGCAGATCGCCGGGAGCGGGATGCTCGTAGCGCACCACGGGCGGAGCAGGATGCAGATGACGCCAGCGGTTGAGATGAGCCCGCTGCAGAATGCGGCTGATGGTGGCGGGGCTGAGGCGGGTGGCTTGGGCGATCTGATAGGCGGGACGCAGCTCGCGCCGCAGGGCAACGACCTGGGCGCTCAACTCCGACGAGGTTCGGCGCGGGCTGTGCCGCGGACGGGAGGAACGATCCCGCAAGCCGGGCAACCCCAGGGTGCGGTAGCGGCCCCACCACTTGGCGGCGGTTTTTCGGCTGACATTGAACGCGGCTGCAGCCGCGTTCAACGTCAGCCGATCGATCATGACTTTTTTAGCTAAAGCCTCTCGACTCCGAAAGGTAAGTCGGGCATTCTGGTGAAGGTCCATTCCATCTACTCCTGAGAAGCGGATTGGTCAGCACCATCAGCTTCTCCGGTTTGGAGCGAATGGACTATTCACTTCCTGGGAACAACGTGTTGAAAGATCACAGTTACCCCGCTTTTTTAGTCGCTTTCAGCTTCGCCCACCGCGCTCGTTGGAATGCTGCGATCTTCTTACGTGAAGCCGCCGACATGATGCGCTTCACGGGAGCCGAGGTCGTTGTTTTCGCCAATGCCGCTGCTGCTGGCTTCGATTCCCCGCGAATCTTCGCCCATCTCGCCTGCTGAGCCTGCGCCATTTTCCGCCGTGACGCTGCGGAGACCACTCTTACTGTTGGGCTTGCTTTGTGGGAAGCCCCCGACCCGTTCAGTGACTCAATGACCGAAATTGCCTGATCCAATTTTTCCACTTGCAACTGTGCCCGACTACGTTCTGCTCGAAGCTCTTGAAGTGCACCTGTTAGATTTGCCATGTTGCCCCCTGGGATATGTAACAGCTACAGCAATTTTGATTGTAGCGCGGTGATGAGGGGCGTTTTGCAGCACGAAGGTGTCAGGGGTAGCATCAGTACCGCTTTCTATACACAGGAGCTTGCCGCTCTTCCGTCAATCGGACGGCGAAGCGATCAGTACACGGTGGTTTCCGATTTAGATGGCATTAGGGTATTGTTCACTCCGGCGTATACGCTCCCCGGTTGTTCTCAAGGAGTTGTGCGCGTGATGGCACGTTCGAGTTTGAACTGATTTCCCCTGCCGTTGAACTCGCCGAATTGCGAACAGACGGAATTCGTGTCGACCGTTTTCACGACGCCATAAGGGTGATGCCCGGTCCGCCCGTTGGAAACCCGCCGGGAAATCCAGAAAAACACGACCGTCTACAATTTCGACACCATCGGTGTAGCGGAAAACCAGAAGTGTAGTTTAGTATTTGAAGAGTTTGGTCGGGGAGAGAGGATTTGAACCTCCGACCCCCTGGTCCCGAACCAGATTCCGAGAGTTATGAAACTCTATTGAAATTTGTAGACCCCAAGTAATTTATGTTGAAGGCGTTGCAGCCGCAACCTTGTGACTTGTTGATCTCTGTTGAGTTTCGGTGCTTTGACCGCTACAAAATCGTCTACACCTAAGTGGACCCGGTTACGTAAACGCTCAATTTACGGTAAGGGTGAAGTCTTGGCTGTGTTGAAGGTTGCCTCCGCTGGTTGCAGTTATCGTAATGATGTACGAACCCGGAGGAGTTTTCGAACTCTCGCCGTTACTGCTGCTTCCGCTAGCACCACCGCATGAGGATAGAAGCGATGCAGCGATAATCGTCGCGAGACTAACTAGCTGAGGTCTTTTGTTTCGAACCACCGTAAAGTAGAGCAGCATAGCGACGGTTGCAAGTCCAAACATCTTTAGAAAAGGGTCGCCGGAAGAAGGACTATGGGTGGGAAATGCAACACTTCCCATGGTGGTCACGGTCATCGTAGCAGTGGCAGTCGCATTGCCATTAAGTGTGACGGAGCTTGGCGACACCAAACAACTTGAACCTGATGGCGCTCCGCTGCATGAAAACGTGACCTGTTGTGCGAAACCAGACTCAGGCTGCAAAGTGAGCACAACGGTCGCGGCCTGACCAGCTGAGACCGTCGCACTTCTAGGAGATCCCGCAAAAAGAAAATCTTGACCGGTCCCGGAAAGCTGTGCAACCTCTGGCACTAGGGTCGCGTTGCTATTTATGCTCAGTATACCGGTTCTTGAACCGAAGATCGTGGGCGTAAAAGTAGCATTAATCGCGCAGCTTCCTCCGGCCACGATTCCTCCGTTGCAAGTATTGGTCTGCGAAAAGTCCCCATTGGCAACAATTGCCGAGACGTTTAGGGTTGCGTTTCCGGCGTTCGTCAAGGTAATTGTCTGGGGCACGCTTGTACTCCCAACGTTTGAGGGGCTGAACGATATGCTCGACGGCGTCAGCGATACAGCAGGAGCAAGCTCGTTCAAGAATTTCGTGACGAAGGCATCAGCGAATCCCACGAGCGACGGCTGCATCGCATTCAATACGGGGAAATCCACTTCGTTTGTATCACCAGCAACATAAATATTTCCGGCAGTGTCAACTGCGATGGCGTTTCCCTGTTGTGACCCGGCACCCGACGCAGCGCCTCCTCCAAGAAAGGTCGAAAAAAGAAGCTGCGAGCCGGCTTCATTTATCTCCGCCACAAATGCATTTGGAATTCCGCCGTAAGCAATCGTCTGCACAGGAAATTGGAGAGGAAAGTTTAGAGAAGATGTTTGGCCCGCTACATAGGCGTTGTTAGTCGAGTCGAGAGCAATCGCATATCCGTAATCGACATCGTTCCCACCCAAATACGTTGAATACACGAGAGACGAACCGCTGCTGTTAAACTCCGAGACAAATGCGTTCGTGCCGACCTCAGAAGTCTGGAATGCTCCGGGTGTGACCGGAAAAGCCTTATCGGCAGACCCAGTTAGAAAAACATTTCCTGACGCGTTAACCGCGATCGCATAGGCTTGAGCGTCTGAGAAGTACGTGGAGTAGATCAGAGAGCCTGCTAAACCTATTTCGGAGACGAAACTGGTTTCCATGGCAGTAGAGTTATAACCACTTTCATATGCCCCCGGTGTGATAGGGAAATTCGCAGAATTGGTCGTCCCGGTGACATATACATTATTCCCAGGGTCAATAGCCACGGCTGCCGTAAAGTCCCCAACATTCCCGCCCAGATAGGTGGAGAAAACCAATGCCGATCCATCCGCCGCAAACTTCGTCACGAACCCGTCGGAGTTGCCGCCATCCGAAGCGTGCGATGGCTGATAGGCATTTACCGTCGGAAAATCCTGAGCATATGTCCAGCCAGTCACGACGGCTTCGCTCAAGCTGTCGACGGCAACCCCGACCCCCGCAGTTGCCAAACTACCTCCCAAATACGTCGAGTAGATCAATGCAGAGCCGTCTGAGCTGAGTTTCGTAAGGAACGCCGAATCGCCCCCCAAATTTTGAGTTTGGTATGGATGCATCAGCGGAAAATCAGAGGAATAGGTTTGCCCGGTAACGTACACGCTTCCCGCTGTGTCAATTGCGATATTCGCAGGAAATTCCGAATCGCTCCCTCCCAGGTAAGTGGAATAAATAATTTGGGAGCCATCGCTACTAAGTTTGCTAACGAAAAGATCGGAATTCCCAGCGATGCTTTGCTGAAAAGATCCCGCAGTTATCGGAAAGTCGACGGAGTTCGTAGCACCCACCAAGTAAATATTTGCCGCCGAATCAAGGACTATTCCACTCGCGCCGCCTCCGTTTCCGAAAAAGGTAGAGAATGCAACGACTGGATCGATCACTAGTGGCTGCGAGTGGTCATATTTGGGCAAGCTGAAACTGACTTGGGTTTCGGTATTGCCAATTCTGTGGAAGGCAAATCCTCCTCCCTTGATAACGTGACAGGTGCCATGTTCATCATCCTCAACCAAACCACGTTGCGAGCATGATTCGCCCTGGTAGAAGATTGGTTTTTGGAGAATCAGTTCTTCGCCATCCATGAGGATTATCAAATCGCCTTTGGCGTTTCTTCTGAGCTGGTATTTTGCCTCCAATCCAGAAATCGAAAAGATGATTCGGGCAGCATTGGCATGTGGCGCAACAATAAAGTCATATTCTAAATGGCCTTTGTTTCCGTAATAGTCCAAGTCGATCCCAGGATAGACATTGGAGTAGTAGACCTCTGCGAATTGCGGCACATGTGTATGCCAGTTGCGTGGGTCATTGCCAACCAGATAGTTGCTGTAGGAAAGCAACGGCTTTTTGCCTTCCGGCTGAGCGCCGCGATCCGTCCCATGCAGACGTAGACGAATCGTTTTTCGAGAATCAACCAAACAGCTGACGTGGTCCTCCGAAGCTCCGGCATCAAGGCTCGAAGAGACATCACTCTGAGAAGTGCATCCGCTGTTGCCGTCTGGTTTACTTCTTTTGGCCGCGAAAATTGCTTCGGCAGAGGTTAGGAATAGATCGAACTGGGACGTCCGGGCGATAAACTTGCTGGATGAGTATGTCTGACCTACGTTCTTTTCAAATCCTATTGGGATGAAAGCAGGCTGCAGTGGTGAATGAAATCGCAATGAGGAATTGTATCGTTCGAAGGTCTGGGCAGCCGCGTTGTGGTAAACCGTTGTGCCAAATGCAGCGAGTGCGCAAATGAAGAGGATAATCCGCGGTAAACTAACACTAGTCGTTGCTCCAGTATGGGCGACAGAAGACGGGGCGGCAAACAAGGAAATGTCTCGATCAATACTTTCCAAACTGAATACCTCCAATAATTTTCTGCACAACTTTACACCGAAATCGCAGTCAAGTCATTCTGGCGCTTGGGCAAGGCAACACTTGCCTCTCCATGCATGAAACGATCTGCAGGCAGACATTCCGGACCAGGGTTCATTCGTTTGTAGACCACAGGTGATTGGTGTTGAAAAAGTTTGTAGCTTCGCCACTACGAATTGTCGCTGCCTGTCGATCTTCGATGTCTTGAAGACCCAAAATCGTCACGACCACGCTAGTAGCAGAAGAATGGTTTCAGGTATGTATCCTGATACCGAAATGTTAGTTTTAATAAAATAGTTGCACAAGGAGTCCAACACTTTGGGAAAGGGCACCATGAACATCTGTGCCGGTGATAGGCTCTTGCTTCTCTGTTCTACAATTGCGCTCTTGCTGGCCGTGTCGGTTCCCTCCAAGGGTCAAGACCAAGGCAGCGCCTCCACAGCTCGCGATACAACTCGAAGTCCGTCACGGGTCGAGGTCGACCGAGCCATCGACCTCGCGACGGGCTATTTAGTTCGGGCTTGTGGTCCGGACGGCAAGTTTGCTTACCAGGTTGACCTTCGCACCGGCAAGCAGAACTCTTCTTATGACATCATTCGCCACGCTGGGGCGATGTACGCCCTAGCAATGGCGAATCATGCTCAGCCCGATCCCAAGGTTGCCGCGCCGTTGCTCCGCGCGGCAAAATTTATGCGGGAGAACTACATGGGTCCGGGGCCGCGTCCCGGAATGCTCACGGTTTGGTCACAACCGCTGGGCGAAAATCCCGAGGCATACGGTTCCAAGCCTCGGGAGCGTTATGCCGAGTTAGGCGGCATTGGTTTGGGTTTGGTAGCTCTTGCTGCCGCGAGACAGGTTGATCCGCAGTCGGTGCCGCTTGAAGAGTTGCAAGCCTTGGGCCGCTTCGTTCTATTCTTGCAGAGGGACGATGGCAGCTTTTTTCATAAATATGAAGAGAAGAATGGCCCGGTAAATTACTGGCACAGTCTCTATTATCCCGGCGAAGCCGCACTGGGCTTGATTGCCTTGTATGAGGCTGACCATTCCCGCGAATGGCTGGCGGCCGCGAACAAGGCACTCACCTATCTGGCGAAGAGCCGAGCAGCGCTCTCGACGGTTCCTGCGGACCATTGGGCGCTGATCGCGACAGCGAAATTGCTTCCCTATTGTGACCCAAGAGGATGCGCTATCTCGCGGGAAGAACTTGTGCGACATGCGGTGCAGGTTTGCGAATCGATTATGCGGGATCAATTCGTGGGTTCGACAAATGTCGGCTTAGATGGTGCGTTTGACTCCACGGGCCGAACCGCTCCGGCCGCCACGCGGTTGGAAGGTCTGGTGGCGGCACTGGATTTCTTGCCGAAGGGAAGTCTTCACGATAGGATCGAGTCGTCTACCCAAAGAGGAATAGTCTTTCTCGTAAGGTCGCAGGTTGTCTCCGGTCGAGACGCGGGAGGAATTCCTGGATCAACGTTGATCAGAAAATTTGATTCCGCCGAGGTCCGCATCGATTATGTGCAACACTCTCTTTGCGCGTGGTTGAGATGGCAACAATATACGCAATGAGCGACGTTTATGATATCCACGACATGAATTTGCTTGGCAAGCGAAACTTCTTTTGGCCTCATCGTACTCCGTTAGCTTTAAGTGCCTTCAACAGGTTTATACGCCTCATTGCTCTAATCAGTGCGGCGGCCAGCTTGCATGCGATATCAGCGGAAGCTCAGGAACCACCGCATCAACCACAGAAGGAGCACAGTATCTCGCCTCCTTATGTGTTTGAGGTTTTGCGAACACGCTATCGTTTTGAAAACGACGGAACTGGCACCAAAGAGATCAACGCACGGATTCGCATTCTAACCCAATCTGGCGCGCAACAGTTTCCGGAAGTAACTTTTCAGTACAAACCCTCCAAAGAACGCCTACAGGTGCGCTATGTCCAGATCCTAAGGCGTAACGGCAAAATCGTTGATATTGATACTGTCCCCCTTCCGAATCCCCACCGCATTTTCCGCGAAGGAGGGTCGTCTGGATTCGATTTCTACGAGAGGACCTTACCTCTGCCATCGACCTCTCCGGGAGATGCGCTCGAATACGACGTCGAAACTGTATCCTACGCCGCAGAAACCCCTGGTAACTTTTCTGAAGTCTATAATTTTTCCTTTGAAGGCGTGCTCGACGAGGAGCTCGAAATCAATGTGCCGACCGACCGTGCGGTCAAGTTGAAAGCGAAACCCGGCCTTGAATACTCGGCTAAGGCTGACAATGGTCGGCGCATCTACTCCTGGAAGGTTTTGCATCAATCCAATGATTTTGAAAATGGGCACGGATCTACAGCTGCCTCAACTGCCTCGAATAGCTTCCCGGATGTTCAAATTTCGAGCTTCCGAAGCTGGGAAGAAGTTGGGCGCTGGTATGCGGAAATGGAAAGCAACCGGCGTATCCCTTCTCCGGAGGTAAAGGCGAAGGCGGAGGAGTTGACTGCCGGACTGAAGTCCGAATTGGAAAAGGTAGCAGCTCTCTATAACTTCGTTGCACAAAAAATCAAGTACCTGAGCCTGGTCTCCTTCGGCATCGGGGGGTACGAACCACATACCGCCGGGGATGTGCTCCGACTTGGCTACGGCGATTGCAAAGACAAAGACACGTTGTTAGCAGCCCTACTCGAAGCTGTCGGCATGCAAACTTCTTCGGTTTTGATTAATCCCACCCGCGAACTTGACCCTGAAATGCCCTCTCCGTGGCCATTTACCCACGTGATCACAGTGCTGCATTTGGGGAACGAGGAACTCTGGATGGATTCCTCAAGTGGGGCGCCGTTTCGCTGAAGTTCATATTGTTGAAATCGCAGTCCAGCCAATGAAGTGCCCCGAGTTCCCCTTGCCGAATTCCTAAGGCACCGTCCAGAAACACGAGAATCTGATCGCGAAATTCCAGTTGTGCCAGACCGAGTATGACCTCTTCGGGTGAAAGGACGAGCGGAGATTTCTGACGCTTCGCACTGACGCGCACGCCAGTGCTCGGCCCTCTTGCTCCACCCGTTCCAACCGGTATTCCCGATGAAATTGGATTGTGGCCACAAAACTCCCAGCGAACCGCATGCGAGAACACAGCCGACATGACGCACTTGATCTTGGCTTTGGTCCCGTCTGCAACTTCTGCTGTTCGTAGCCAGCGTTCGACCTCGATGGTTTTGATGTCCTCCAAAAGGAGACATCCCCATCGTGGGAGAATCCACTTTTTCCCATACACCAGATAAGCATCTTGCGTGGATATCTCTTTGAGAGGCAGTTCCTCTCGACAGTAGTGCTCCCAAAGAGTACCTACGGTTGTTTTCTGCAGGTTCTTTCGCTTGGATTGATTGTTGATTGTTAACCGAAGAGCGTCTGCTGCCGCACATGCCGCTGATTCGTTTGGATATCGTTCCAAAGATCCCAGTTGCACCTTGCGACGTATTGGCTTTCCCGTGATGTCGTTCTCCCACCACCGGTACACCCATACTGCTGAACCTCTCTTCCGCTCTTCGAGCCTCAGACTTCCTTGTTGGTAGCGTGTCCGTCTAAACAAAATTCCTCCTTTGTTTAAACGGCACTGACAGCCCAATCCAGAATAGTCCAGGACTGCACTAGGGTCGAGAGAGATTTTGTCGGCAAGCTAGCTCCTTAACTTGCAATCTCATCCAGCCACTCGTTGAGTGCTGAAGGCCGAAATCGCCAGAGTCTGCCCACATGAACAGCCGGAATAATTCCTAGGCGCGCTTTGTTCCGCAGGGTCTTCGGGTGAATTCTCAGAAGCTTTGCCGCCTCTGCCACATCCAACAATGACTCGAAAAGGGCTGGCCGCGCTTGCTTCTTGTCCACTGAGCTGATTTCGACAATTTGTGGGTCGGTATGTTTCTGCATCGAACTCTAACCTCGCTTTGGAGCATCGCCCCCGTGAAGCTCCCTGCATCGCAATCCGTGCCTGCGCTCCGGTTGCGCCGAACTCTCATTGATCGACAATCGACAACTATCCAATATGCATAGACATATGGGATGTCGGAGCCACGCCGCCCGTCGCTGCCTCCTTAAGGCCGCGCGCAACCGACCATGTTAAACAACATGCAACATTCTTTTAGCCGTGTCCAACAACTCGCAAAAGTGCCGCGACCTCTTTGGCTTTCAAACCATGCCCTTTCAGTTCCAACTCGGCGATGATTCTTGCGCTGTCGTGGCCGTGGCGTAATTGTGTTTTGGTTTCTCCGTGGAGGTCCCATCGGCGGCTCCTATCCACGCCATTTTCTATCTAACTTCCCAATTTCGGTCAAACGAGGCGTTGCACGGACGATTTGACCGAATTTTCATTCGGGGTTACGTTTCTCACGCATCAAGAGCGAAAGACGGTCCCGGGCGCAGGAGTACAGATGTTTGCATCTCTTGAAGAAGTCTGTGAACGACTCAGGTCCACTGGCTACATCACCGATTCGATCGCCGCGACCACGGTGTACCTGGCGGCCAAATTACAGAAGCCATTGCTACTCGAAGGCCCGGCCGGAAGTGGAAAGACTCAGTTGGCATATGCGGTCGCGGATGCGGCGCACACCAAGGTCGAGCGGCTGCAGTGCTACGAGGGTGTCAACGAAGAGAAGGGTATCGGAAAGTTCGATGAGTCGCTGCAGCGGCTCTGCGTCGACCTCAAGTCCAAGTCCGACAGCGTTGATTGGGAGTGCCTGCGCACAGAATTGCACGGCCAGCAATTTTTTAGTGCCGGCCCGTTGCTGCGTGCATTGCAATATGAAAACCCCTGCGTGCTGTTGATTGACGAACTCGACAAAGTGGACCACGCGTTTGAAGCCTTGTTGTTAGAACTGCTCAGCGCATGGCAGATCAGCATTCCGAAGCTAGGTACGATTCGGGCGAAGAGCATCCCGTTTGTTGTGCTTACTTCCAACGAAGAAAGACGCATTGGGGATCCGCTGCGACGCCGCAGCTTTTACCTGCGGGTGGAACATCCTACGGCAGAACGCGAGGCCGAAATTGTCGCGCTCAGAACGCCGGATTCAAGCCATGAGTTTCATGCCGGGATGGCGGGCCTTGCCAAAGCGCTGCGTGGATGGAGCCTGGAGAAACCGCCGTCGGTCTCAGAGATCCTCGATCTCGCACAGGCGCTCAAAATACTTCGCGCCGATCGAGTCACGGCCGACATGAGAGACGTTCTACTGCCATTGTTGGCCAAAACCGAGGCAGACCGGCGCAAGCTGCTATTGCGAGATGGATTTGCCAGTCTCGTTTACGACGCTAACCAGCACACCGCTGAAGCTCTGCGGGAGGATGCCGCATGAGGCGAGCTCTCGTTTGGGCGATAGTGATTTCTGCAGTCTCGATTTGTTGGGGACAATCGCTCACACTACAGGCACGTCTCGAAGCCGAGTACTACGTCGCGGCCTATGCGCAACACTATCGGGTGCCGGTCGCTCTGGTGCGTGCCATTGTCGAACGCGAATCGAACTGGCAACCGTGCGCGATCTCTTCTAAAGGCGCGGCCGGGCTCATGCAATTAATGCCCCGCACCGCTCAGCGACTCGGAGTAAGAGATCGCTGCAATATCGATCAGAACATTTCCGGAGGAGTGCGCTACCTCGCATGGCTGATGCAACAGTTCCACAATGATTTCAGGCTAGTGGCTGCCGCCTATTATGCTGGCGAAGACGTGATCGGCAGACGAGACCTCGGCTATCGAAATCCCGACGTAATTGCCTACGTGGCAAGAATTAGAACAACTTACACCCGCCAAGCCGGAATTAAACCAAGAACTACGAACACCAGTTCGGAAAGAGATGTGAGATGAAAATTTGTTTGAGTTTGGTGTATCTGACAACGACCGGTCTCCTGCTGCTGCATATAGCTTCAGCGCAAGCCGATCTTCCGCAGGCGCGAATCGTGAGCCTGAATGTTGACCCGGAACAAGTTGTGGTCTTGCACTTGCGGCCAGGATACGTCAGTTCGGTGCGGGTGCTGGAGGAGGTGAGCTCGGTCGTACTGGGCGATCCGGGGGCTTTTAAGGTCGACCACTCCGAAGCCGAGCCGCAGTTGGTGTTTTTCAAAGCAACCAGCGCAAAACCTGCGCAAACCAACGCCTTGATTACCACCAGAGGAGGCCATGAGATCTCGCTGAGCTTGGTGAGCCAAGGCAAGTCAGATCGTAGTGAGCCTGTGGACTATGTCCTCAACTGTGAGCGTCCGCACAGCTTTCTGATTGCGTCGACTCATCCCGCGTTTGTGGTTGGCGAAACAAGAAACGTTGCTACAGAAAATCAGCCAACCAGCACCGCCCCAGAGAAGCCTGGCAGACAAGAGCAGGATTTGCTCAGGGCGGAACGGATTGAGAATCCACATTGGGAAGGCAAGCAACTGCAGGTTGCGGTAGGACAGGCGATCGAGAAAGAGCAACAGATGGCCGTGCCGTTCGCCGTTCTGAACTCTTCTGCACGGACCATTGAAGTACTGCCGCCGCAAGTACAGCTTGCGGGGACATCGAAAGACAAGCATCGAAAGGCGATCAAGGCCGAGCCGGTTGCGATCAAAGACTACTGGATTACATCCCGTAGACTCGCGCCCGGCGCCAGAGCCGATGGCATCGTTGTGTTCGACCGGCCTACTTTCAAGGAATCCCGGGAACAGCTCTTGCTCGCGGTTGCCCAAGCGGAAGAGGTCGACCGTCCTGTCCTGGCACCGATTGCGTTTGTGGCTCCGATCTCGGGAGGTGCAAAGTGATTCATCCAAACGGACACAACGACAACGGCAACGCTGCAGTCATTCAGGAGCTAGAGGAAAATGGAGCTCGCAACAACGACCTGCCACTACCTCCGGACGCAAACGTCCCAATGCCCGAGCTCGCAACCAGAGCAAAACAGAGAGCGAAGCAGCAGATCCAACAGAACCGCTTTGTAATCATCGGGGCGGGAGCGATCGTCGTCGCGCTGCTGATCTTCGTTGCTACGTCTATGCCCCATCGGGGCGCGCCAGAGAAAGTGAAGAATCGTGGCGCCACCGTTACTGAGGACTTGGCCTTCGAGAGCGGCACCGCGAGCAACGACAAGAGCCTATTTCCGATCACCGATTCTGGCCGGCCCGTCACAAAGGAAGCTCACGAAGGCTTCCTGAACGAACGAGATCTACAACGAACCGCAACCAAGCCGGCAGCGGGAAGGACGGTGGCGACCGGAGCGGGAACTCTGGGGTCGATACCGCCTTTCGGAGACCAGCAACCCTGGCAAGCGCCGCCGTACCAGCCAGGCTCGAACACCGGCAGCGGCTCCGAGACTCCAGACTTGGGCAAAGCAGAGCGCGAGGCCATGGAGAAGTCTTCGCTAATCTACGTGCGAAACGTCTCCGCCAATTCGATTAGTGCTCATGCCCGCGAAATCAATGATCCAGCACCGGAACTGGGATTGGGCCTTGCCACGGGTACGCGATTGCGTGCACGCCTGGAATCAGCGGCCAGCACCGCAGTGCGAACACCGGTCCTGGCAGTGATCGAGTACAACTACGAGCGAGACGGAGAAATTATTGTCCCTGCGGGCGCAAAAGCGGTTGGCCACATCCGGAACGGAGATCGTTCAGGCTACCTTGACGTCCAGTTCGATTCTCTGCTGATGCCGGATGGTGCAGTCGTTCCCATCGAGGCCGCCGCCACGGGTTTGGACTTGCGGCCGCTCAAAGGAAAAGTTGAGGGTAAGAACACGGGAAAGAACGTCCTGGTCAGATCGCTGTCAGGAATCGGCCAAGCTGGCTCGATGTTGCTGGGACAAGGCAGTCTGAACCAGCCGCTGAGCGAGTCGGACCTAATGCGGGAGCGCGTCAGCAACAATGTCGGCGAGGCTGGAGATGAGGAGGTTTCCCGATCAGCGATCACCCAGCACATCGTGGTGACGATTTCGGCGGATACTCCGATCTACGTGATCCTCGAGCAGACCCCCAAATCCAATCAGGTTTCTCACCAACCAAGTGCGAGGAGCGTTCCAACATCCAACTCCGCCAACGCTGAGCAACTGCGCCAACTGTTGCAGTTGCAGCAAGAGCTGAACCAACCGTCCGCAAGCAACCAACCAGCGCAGCAGTAGACGAGCGGTTCTCCCCATAAAGATTCGGCGCAGCGACGGAGGAGACGCCCCTATAAGCAACGTTGACATCCCTTTCAGCGAGGACGCGACTGGGTAGCCTTTGAGATTAGCGACGCCGACAGAGGGGACGCGCAGTTTCGCTCGATGCTCGACAAGCAGAACCTCTAGTAGTAAGCACCTGATCAACCGACGTCCAAGCTGAAGCTTTCATTCTGGCACGATTGCTGCACCCTCTTCCGGTTCAGGAAGACCGAGCTGCTGTATGCAACTTTGGATCAGCTCGTCGAAATTGCAGAGCTGGTTGGGAATAGGCCTCTCTCCCTTCTTGCTCAACACTCCGTTCGTCGTGGCGAAAAACGGCATCGTTGGGTAACGCGCCCAGCCCTTCCGATTAGAACGAATATGCGCTTCGAGAATATCCGCCAAACGTGTGTCCGAAAGGTAAGCTGAAAGCGCTTCCGCATGTTCGGAGGAAAAACACGTCAGTGGTGCCACGGAAGCTGAGAGTCCCTTGCGTTTCAGAATCGCATCAAAACGCTCTCCGAGATAGCTGTTGACGCCTGCCACGCTTCCCAAGTCATCGCGAGTGACAAGTACAGGAAAGACCGTTGTGACAGATTGCAAGTCCACTTCCTCCACCCCCTGTCGAACCCGGCCGAATGAGCGCTCGATGTTCCTTGCAAGCTGTTTTACAGCTTGCTCGCGGTCCGTGCTCTCTACAAGTTTGGACTCCAGTTCCTGCTTGAGGAGCGGAAGCGATGAGCCGCGCCACTTCCTCCTGACTCAGTACTGTGGGCATCCGCCGCTGACGCTTGGGAAACGGAATGTGATCGGGAAGATACGGCCGTCTGAGTGTCTTGACGAAGAGAAAACGCAGAGCAGCGGTACGAAGTTTATGGTCCGAGTCTTTGCGACTAAGACGGTCTTGGCCACCGGATCCCCAGATCTGCCAGCCGATGCCATTTTCTCTGAAACCGTTACCTTGTATCGCAAATAGGAGGGCACAGCTATGACTCGAAGAAAAGCTTTACTCATTGCGATTCTGTGGATTGCGGCGACGGAAGCGTATGCTCAGAGCACTCAGGTTAGGATCACGTCGCCGACCGACGTAAGCTGGTGCCGTGGCGCCCTTGCATCCAAGGCACGGTCTCCAATGCGAACGCTCGCGTATCGGTCGTTGTTCATCCTCTTGAGGTTGGTGGCGATTACTGGGTGCAGCCCGCAGTTACTGTAAGAAAAGACGGGCAGTGGAAAATCCAAACGTATATCGCGCGCCAGCAGACACGAGTTTATAGCTCTAAGGTCTTTGAGATTAGGGCCATAGCGAACCCAAAACTGCCTCTTCATGAAACCCGAAATGCGCCCCTCCAAGCGTGGCCCGAGGGGTGAGGCGGTTTCGGATGTCGTCGAGGTGACTAGAGACGACAATGCTTCGAATTTATGTCAGGAATCGACCAGCAAAACTGAGGCATCCCGACCCAGTCCCAGCGCGGTCGTTCGACCCGAGCCCAGCGACTCACCTCAACCACGCCCCAGCAACGAGGAGCGGCCGGTGGCGCTGGCCTCCGACAATTTCAACCGCCTTACTGGCTCTCCGTGGTCGGGGAGACTCGCAATCGTTGTGCCGGTTCTTTTTTGGCTGATTCTGGCATGGCTGCCTGCCCACATCAACCGCGTAAGGGAATGATCTGGAGCTGGATGTGCAACGCCAACCAATGGCTCTGGGAAATGGGCAAGAAGGCTAATTCCAGCCTCGTAACTTGCGTCGCAAAAGTGTTCGGCTGGAACTTGACCCAGCAAATCCGAATATGGAGTCGGAAAGGATATGACGGAGATTTAAAAGCGTGCTCGCGCAGATTCCTTGTCAGCCCGACGCTAATGGTTTGCTTGTGGTTCGCGCTGTATGCCGACGCGGTGGCAATTTTATCGGGATTGCCGCTCATCTTTTCCTTCGAGCATTCCCATCGGGCTGGAGAGATCGAGAGTCTGTATACCTCGAATCCTCAGCCATCGGCCTCACCATCTTCGGCTACAGTGGCCAACGATCGTTCGGTAACCTCGGCCAACAATGCACAGGAAAGCCAGGGTAAATCCCGTTCCACTTTGCAATCGATCCAGGATCTTGCAACCAGATGCTTGATCCGTTCAAGACCCTATGGAAAGCCGATCTTGGGGTGATGGCAACGGGGCTAGCAATCGTGCAAGCGGCGCTCGGACTGATTTTTCTGTGGGAGATACCTGCCGGAAAATCGCTGGCGAGCCTGCCGGGAGAATTCTTCCGGCTGCGCCCCATCTCCTTCTCGTTGTTTCTGCTCCTTGATTTAGGACTTGGCCTGTTAGCCGGCATGCGAGGCTATGAGCTCGGGACCGGCTCTTCGCCCTGGATACCGACGGTCATTTCCTCGGTCGTTGGCATTGTCATGCCCTGGGTCGACGCTTACCTGCTGCATCTGTTTCTCGAGTGCTCCTCCGATTTCTTTGGACCAGCGTCCGCCGCCGTCCTGCGCACCCTGGTCTTTCTCTCGGCCTTTGCCACTGTGTTAGCGTGGGCGCTGATAGTAGCTGTCGAAAATCTTGGGGTAGCCGCCGCTTTTGTCCTGGGCAATGTGCTGTGTGGCGGCTCGATCGTATTCCTGTCGACTGCGGAGATATTTGGTGACTTTGTCAGAGCGGCTTATCAGTGGATTTCCGGAGAAGGCGGCTCCGGACGCAAACGACTTCCGGCTTTGGTATTTGAGAGGGATGACTACGAGAAAGCGAGTGGGCCCCGCGTTACGAGTGATTCACTTTCGCGATAGAAGCTTGACGGGGAGGGCACAATGAACCGGCGATGGATGTGTTTAGCGGCGCTGAGTATAGTTCGTTTCACACGCGGTTGCGGCAAACCACCGCAAGCGGCGCCGCCTCTCGCGGCGGAGCGGTGGATCTCGCAACATAACTCACAGGAACAGTTCACCGCGTGGGTGATCTGCATCGACACGAGTGGATCTCCGCTGCCGGAGGAGTTTGCCAGACTCAAAGGCGTTATACGGGAGGCCGTAGATACGGATATCGATTTCAACGACCTGGTCTGGATCGTTCAAATCGGTGATCAATCCGGCCGCCAGGAACGGGTTTCTCCATGTAGCCACCGATGACGGCGACAAGGGGTGGGTTTATACGAAGAACGTAGAGGTGTCCGACGAGGAAGATGCTGGAGAGGGCAGTGCACCCGTCGAAGATGACACCATAGCCAAACTCCTGGCGGCCCACGCCGATGCTGTAGGGCAGCCTCTGGTCATCAATGGGGAAGCCGTGTGCGGCCCAACTGGCACCCCCGCCAACGATGGCAAAAAGAAAGCGCTGAACACCAACAAGAACCGCACTGACACTCCCGCCGACACCGCATACGTCAAAGTCGACTGGGCGGACTTGCGAGATTTGCCAGCGAACCATTCCGAGGACCTGCCGGGCGCGCCGGTCGTGATTGAAGCGTTCCTCGTTCACAAGGTCAAGCCGGAGGGCGCCGAGTCGCCCAACTGCGGACTCACGGATCCAGATGAAGTTGATTGGCATATTTACGCGAATGATACCGCGGGCGTCGACGACATCAGCAAGTCTGTCATCATTGAAACAACAGCTAGAACACGGCCAATCCACAAGTGGGCGGAGTCGGACTTGGATGCTGTGGTGAACAAGAATGTGCCGGTGCGGATCGTGGGTGGCTGCTCTACGACTACGAGCACGTTCCAGTGATTGGAAGTCAGCGGGCATCGGTATGGGAGATCCATCCCATAACAAAAATCGAGGTGAAACGGAATGGCCAGTGGGTCAACCTGGGGCAGTAGGAGGGAAGAGGTTGTGGCTTGGAATATACCTGCGCCGTGCGTAAGCACTGTTCCTTCGCCTTTGTGCCGCGCCCGGCTGATGTGAGTGTTGCTGCCGATATCGGGGGTGCCCGACGTGACTGCGCAGTTGCTCTTCGGGAACCGGAGGCCCCAAACACCTCCACCAACAATTCAGAATATCTCTGCTCCCCAAGCGAGAATCCTGTGGGCATCTTTGATGCTTCCACGACGACATTACAAAAAGGAGTGAAATGGAGGCAAAGACTCGCGCCCAAGGCGCGCCCGTCAATTAGGGTCTACCGACAATACCGCCCCCCGACTCCCTCATAGTCCCGCGTCGGAATATGCCGAACTTCCTCGTTCAGCCCACTGCTTGACTCAAAACAGCCGGAGCTGACCCACACGAACGAGATTAATTTCTCTCTCATCAGACGCCACCCGCTTGACCCGACACAATGCCTGGTCCACGACGAGCACGAGATTTTGATTTTCCTGTACTTCCGAGACTCTACAGGGTTTCTCCCGGTCATTCATAAAGACCCCGGCACCTTCGTTTCATAGAGTCTCACTGATTTTCCGAAAGGAGAAATAGGCCCTGCCGATAGTTCCCGTGAGAGATCGACACAGCCGTGCGAAATTATTCGCTTCTGATCAACCTGTTCGCGGCCTCAGCATCCAGCAGGCAAGCGCTCATCCCTCGTCTCTGCACCTTCCCCAGCCGCCCTAGCGAAAGACCCCACACTCCAAGACTAGGGCCGATACTTCTCCTATTAGCTTTTTCCCTCCCAGTGTTCGCTCAGGAATTTGTTCCCGATCACGTTGTATTTCCCATCGCGGATCTCAAGCCCGACATCAAGCATCTTGCTCCTTTCTCCGTGAAATTCGGCACAGGGTTTTGCTTAGATCTGGACTGCCGCTTCGTGGGCACCAATTACCACGTCGCAAAAATCATGGGCAAGTACGTTCGCATCAAGGGGGAGTTCTCCGCACACCGCTACCTCGATTCCGCTCCGGACGAAGCAGGGGCACGAGATGTAAACCTTGCCGGGGGCGGCTCGCTGAGGTACACACCGGCTCACGACCTTGCCATCTACGAAATGCGGCATCCCCTCAAGAACTTCCATGGCATTGGGTTTGACTCCGACGGCTTAGACAGTAATGCGGCCGCGCGGACATCTATGCCTACCCGTTCAACTGGAACCCGAAGCGGGGGCTGGTTCACTGGCACGGCAAGTTTATCGGCATCACCCAGGAAGGCCTGCTTGCCTTCAGCTACGAGGAAGGTCGCCTGCACGGCGGCGCCAGCGGCGGCATTGTGGTTGACAGCAAGACGAAGAGAATCGTCGGTATCCTGAACGCAGCGGGCGAAGGCAAGGATCGCGTCGCGCTCGCGGTGCCCGTCAAGGAGCTTTCCGATTTCGTCATGAGGGCTCAGCCCTACCTGCAAGCGACCCTTTTCCCCAAAACCGTTTTCGTCTCTCCCGTCGCCGCAGACCTGTATCCGCCCTACACCTGGCTCCGCGCCTACGGTCTTTCGCAGCACCCAGAGGAGCCTCCCGAGGTAGTCAAGTTGCGGCACACGGCGCAACATCTCGCCGACTCAATGCGAAACTTCACCGCGACCGAGACATTCGCTTGGGGTCGCGAAAACGGCCAGCCAGAGGTGTCGGACGCCTACGAAACGCTCATCGTGGATGGCTGGCAGCGCTGGCGTCACCAGGGAAGCAAGCACTTCTACGACAACCTTCCTTTCCCGCCTCTGGACGCATCGATAGTGTCTGGTGCTGAGTGGTCAGTGCTTCCTCGGATGGTCGGGACTCAGCTTAACTTGAAAATTCACCAAGCGCCTGACGCCGTCTTAGGGGGGCGAACCGTCCATGTGTTCCAGTACTCCGCGAACGTGGAGGACAGTGTTTGCTCGTTCCAGTCTGTCATAGGCTACGGCTTCTTCCGGCGGAGCACGACGAAATTCTACGACTGCCACGGGGAAGTCTGGATGGACGAATCGGGGATCATCTTGCGGATTTCGGAAGCTATCGATCTTTCGGGACCGTGGTATCGCTGGTGGGGAGTGATGACTTATGGCTGGCTGGAGAAGGAGGGGGCACAGTACCTTGTCCCGCTCACCATCACGACGCAAGCCGAGCATAAGAAAACGTACTGGTGCAGAGGGCTATTTACCGACTATGAGATGTTCGGCGTAAAAGCCCGTTTGGTGCTGCCTACTGAGCCGGAGCAGGCACAATCCGTGCTTGGTGCACCATGACTTTTTCTTTACGTGAACGACAATTGGGGGAAGGCTAGCGACATACGGCGCGTCTCTAAAGAGCGCAGATTGGCACGAAGCGCGCTCCCAGTCCCTTGAACGCCATCTTCAGCAGGGTTGCGTTCCGCCGAACACATTCCTTCTTGCAACCGCTTCACTCAACGAAATCTTGTGCGTAGGTGTCCTCAAGTTTTCGACTTCAGCCGCGCTGGGGAAGGGTCTGCGGGAAACCAACCTGGCGGCTGTGATGCAAAACCTGAAGGCGCGCACAGGTGAAGGCAGGCACCGGATTGGGAGTCCGCACCTTGGTGCGAGGACAACTTCCCGTAACTGACGCTTTTAAGCGATTACGATTATTCGCGGTTCAACCGCTAAACCACACTTCAAGAATAGACGATTCCCCGGCCAAAAGTAAGAGGCTCAAACCACAAACGGAGTTCACTTCCTAGAACAATCGTCCGCAGGAACTTTCCCGTTTTGAGGTTTTCCACAAGTATTTCGTTTGCCTTGTGACGTGCGCGGTATCTCTTCCTTGGCTGCTTCTAATAATAATAATTACACCGAGCAATTAGAACTAGCACAATTGAGTCCAGGGCAGCCTTCGAGAGTCAAGAATATGGCTGAGAACGTAAATTTTATGCAGCGCATCGTAGGTACGGTAGTTCTGTTGGTCGCGACAATAAGTCATCTCAGTGGGCAAACTTCCGACATGCTACCAATCATTAGCTCGCCAACGAATTCCCAGGTGCCCCTGCTCGTGAAGTTCAGCGGCACTTTGAGAGAAGTTGATGGTACTCTCTCTTCCGGTCCTCGCAGCATAACGTTTGCGCTCTACGAGGAACAAACCGGCGGGGATCCACTTTGGACCGAAACCCAGACAATCTCGGGGGACAACTTGGGGCGATTTACCGTCCTGCTGGGATCGGCGAGCTCTCTTGGGATACCATCGACGACGTTTGCTACCGGAGATCCTCGTTGGATCGGCATTACCCCGGTCGACGGGATAGAACGTCCCCGAATTGCTCTCGTGAGCGTACCCTACGCATTGAAGGCCGCTGATGCCGACACCCTTGGCGGGAAGAGCCCTGCTGAATTTGTATCTCTGCAACAACTGACTGCAATACTCGGCGGATTTAAGCCAGTCCTTCCGAATCCCATTCAGTGGCCGCCGGCTGCGTTACCCTGCCTCGCGTGTCGAATGCCGACCTTCGGCCAAGCATTAGGATATGAGGCGACTTCCCCGATAGGGCCATCGTTCATTTCTATTGCTCCAAGCGGGCCTCCTTTTGAAGTAGCGTCAGACACTTTAGTTGCACACCTCAATGTTGACTTGTTGCACGGATTTACCGACGCCGCGTTTGCGAAAGTTAGCTCCAATAACACCTTCCCGGCAGTGCAGACTTTTATGGGTGGAAGCGAGTTGCCCCCAGCTAGCGCGGATGAAAACACGACGGGTGCGCTCGACTCTGCTCCCTTGGATTTTGAGTCTTCTGTCACGAATCCGCAGACGAATTCTTCCACGATGCAGCGTTTCCGCTGGGTCTCTCAACCAGTCTCGGAAACAACCACACCTACACCCAGCGCACAACTTTCTCTTTTGTTTGGCGCAGGTGGGGCAAGCCCGAAAAACACGGGTCTCTCTATCAATGCGGATGGCACAATCAACTTTGCACCGGGACAGACCTTTCCGATTACTGGGATGATGGGATCAGGGAATGGGGGTGGCCAGGGTATTAGTGCAGGAAGCCCGGCAAACCCCATTGCGAATTCCGCTGTCTATACATGGACTCAAACTCCGCCAGGCAAAACTGCAATTCAGCCAGGCCTTAATTCCGTCATTCTGACACCATGTCCGCGGGGAGTAAATGGCACAGATGCCTGGCACTATCTTTACGTTTCCGGTACAGGTACGCCCGAAGTGATCCTTATAACTGGTGGCTCCTGCATTTCGCGAGCGTCGAGCGGAACGATTGATTTTACTGCAGTGTATTCCCATCCAGTAGGTTACACCATCGGAACTGCAACCGCTGGAGTCCAAGAAGCAGTCGTTGACGCGCAGATGCCGAATACAAACGGGCAGGTTTCCCGACAGGTGATGGTCGACCCTGGTGCCCATCTTTTTCGAGCAAGACTCTCGATCCGGGGTACTGGGATGACGGTGACGAGTTCCGGGGCAACCATCACTTGTGCTATGAGTGATACTTGTATCATGATGGGAGATCCATCGGATTCAAACCTATTTGCCTCCATTACCGTTAGCGGGCTTAGGATAATTCCTGGCGTTCAAAAGGGAACATGGCCGGCCGTTGAGGACAACGCCAACGGCTCGACTATAGAAGGTCTATCCCCTGCTACAGGGGTGGCGGGAGCCAACTTCGGGTCCCTAGTTCAGATAGACAACGATCAAGCAGCCACTATCGACCATCTGAACACAGTCACGAATTACAGTTGGGCCCAGTGCAACTCGTCTTTCTGCTCGACTGCCATCCTAGGGCCCGGGCCTTTCTCCAAGAATGCCGGAGTACTCTGGGTTCAAAACTCGAACATTACCCTTCAAGGTGTGGGGAACGGAATCGACAATCAAAACGGGAATACCTTACAAGTATCAAATTCTATTGTGCAGGGGTATTCACAGTTTGGAATAAGAGCACTGACCATTTACCAGCCCGTTGCAGTCCAATTAAATAGTGTCTATTTTGAACTCGATAGCGACGCCAATCCTCTTGCGACAGGAGCTGCGGGCTTAATTGTCGAGGGTGGCCAGGCGATTTCTTCTGCTTCTGCACCCGCCGGACAGCTGCCATCGTATGCCAACACAGGAAACACTCAATACTTCTACTATATCGTCGTGAATAGTAGCACCTACGGCACGTCGCCCGTTTATCTGGCTGGCCAAGCAAACACGAACGGCTCGGGCCTGATAAAGGTTCTCTGGAATCAGGTGGGGAACGAGGGCGTCATCACATATGACGTGCTTCGGATTCTCGGCCCCACCAGTTCGGTCGCTCCATATGGAACGGGACTGTACGCTGTTGCGACCGGGGTTCCTGCTACGACGGCGTGCTTAAACAAGGTATGCTCGATAATGGATAATGCTGCGTCACCACCATTTAGTTATACGATTCAGGGCGGGGCCTATTGGCCTTCGCTGAAGTTATGGCCCGGAACTGTCATATTGACCTCCGCAAGTGATTTTGCTAATTCAGGCGGGGGGGTGCCGACTGAATATTTTACCGATTCCTTATCCGTAGGTGCAGTTGTATCTTCGGCGGGAGCATTTGAGCCTTCCGTTTTTGCAACGCAATGCAACCCCGAAGAATACTGGACGCCGACTTGGATTCAATGCGTCGGCGGCAACGCAGTGTCCAATGACTATTCGCCGGTAGGTGCCACTTTGCTGCAGCAGTCGGTAAACGGCTCGGGATCAGGAGGACTAAAGGGACGGTTGATATTTGAAATCCCTGGGTCAAGTACTCTCGCTCCAACCGAAGTGATTACTCTTGGAGATTCTAATCTCGCGAAGACTATGGGCACTGCGGGTAACAGGGCTAGCTGGGATCCAGCCGATACTTATATTGGATTGGATCAACCGGCGGCACTGGTCTCTAAACTGCAGCTTGCTTTTGGCTCCCCTGTTTCGGTTTCTGAATATGTGGGGACCGTTCCCGATGGAACCCATTACTTGGAAAGGCTTAGCGCGGTCGGCAAGGTGTTCAAAGTTCCGCTCCAGGTAGCGCAAATAAGCACCGGAACCATTGCGAACAGCGACACAGCCGGCACGCTACTTATTTCGGGAGGGACTTCTGCCACTTATGATTTCGCCGGAACTTACCAAAATCCACTTAGTTGCGGGTTGACCCCTCTCGGGGATACTTCCGAAGTCGGAACCTACTGGGAAACTATTTCGAGTACGACACTGACTGCGAACGTCAAGCTTCCGGGCACTATCTCGTTCAGCTACCAGTGTTGGGCACATGACTTGTACGTTCCGTGAACTTCGGGTCAATCTCAACGGGTTCCTAAGGGGGCCCGATGTCCGTACATCGTATTCAACATTCGTTCCAAGGCAACAGTTCGTCGATGCGGCTGATGGGATGGTCGGCGATACGGGTCAGCTCCTGGCGTTCTGCTCCATCTCCGGTTTGAGCCGGGATG
The DNA here is from genome assembly GCA_963818235.1 of uncultured Acidobacteriaceae bacterium. Lineage (GTDB taxonomy): Bacteria > Acidobacteriota > Terriglobia > Terriglobales > Acidobacteriaceae > Sulfotelmatobacter. The sequence continues at coordinate 378,021 of CAWFRI010000001.1, read as the reverse complement.
GGGGAGCGCGACGGGCAAGGGACGACGTTCGAACGTGTTACGAAACCAAGCAAGAAAAATCGTGGCGGGAGATGGATTACTCCAAAATGTTTCTCTTTGACATGTCGCAGTCTGGCGATGCTCGCTCAGCCGTTTCCCATCGCTCAGCTATGTAGATGGTCGCGGCCTGCGCTGCAAACCCCTACGGCGTTTTGTATCACAAGCTGCTGTGGAACACTCCTCGTTGTGCTCCGCCACGCCGCGATCCCGCGCATCGAACAAGTTCCGAAACCAACCCACGCACGAACGCTCTTCCCGCAGTCGTCCGTCCGCGGAACCTCTCGACATTCACGTTCTGCGTCGGCTCGTCCAATTGAATGCGCACCAGTTCGATCTGACGTTCCACTCACTGTGCTAGGAACTGCTTGGCTCGTCAGCTCCAGGTCGTTGTCGCAGCGAATTGCTTACGGCTGTCCACGCACGGCCACGATCCCAGCACGCGCGTCACCCTCCGATTGGCAGAAACTCGTGTCCAATTCCAAAGTCGGCACTCTCGCGTGTACGCATCACCTTTTTGGGCTACTAGTCCAGCCGTTTTCGGATCACCGACTGCTCAGATGTTTTCTTCCTTTCTCGTGAGGTCACCGAGAAATGCAATGACCAAACGTGCGTTGATACGCCCATATGCGATCTATGTTTCCCCTAGTGCGCTGGCTATAGTTCCATCGAGGCAGTAACAAAATAACCGCTTGGAGCCTCTGGCCATGAACTTCCCCACATGTGTTGGGCGCACAGGTCGCTACCAATCCAGAATTATCTCTCTCGTTTGCCTAGTGATCGTAGCTGATGCGCTTACGGTGTCGTCTTGCGGAGAGGCGTCCGCTGGGCAATCCGCGACAACGGCAGCTACTACTAGTCCGACGAGCGCCACTAGTTCTCAACTTGTGTTGGCGCTTACAGTAACGCCTCAAGCAGGAAGTGCTCCCTTGGCGGCGAGCTTCCTTGCTACATGCCCTACCTGCATAGACTACACATGGTCGTTCGGAGATGGCAATGTCGGAAGTAGTACCGGAACAACACAGGCACATACTTACCAAGCCGGTACGTACAACGCAGTTGTCGTCGGTATAGATACTTATGGAAAGAAAGCCTCCGCGAGTACATATATAACGGCTTTAGAAGTTTCTTCAGCACTGCCGATGATAACGCTCGCGGCGACCCCTTCATCAGGGCAAGCCCCATTGGCGGTGGGTTTTATTGCAACCTGCTCTGCGTGTGTAGCATACACGTGGTCTTTTGGAGACGGCGGCATTCAATCGGTTCCAGGACCAATCCAATCCCACACCTTCGAACTGGCAGGCACCCATACTGTGCTCGTCGCAGGCACCGATAAATATGGAAACGCAGCTAACGCGACGACGGTTGTGAGTGTGACGCAACAAGTGGAAGCGTGCGGCAAGCCGTTTTATTATTGCGTAAACCGTACCGTGGCTTCGATCCCGGTGCCAGCCGTTCCGCCGGACGCAGGAGGTCCGGGCGGAGCTAACACATACATGGTCGATCCGGACTTTCATAACATCCTCGTAAGAGCTACCGACTACATGCACACGATCATTCCGGGCAATACTCAGTGGGACGGAAATTCTTTCCAAGCTGGCTGCGGGGGAGGTTCTTTTTGTAACCTAACGAATACGGACAGAACGCTCTGGAAGATAGAGGGCACAAGTGGGGATTACATGCTGCGCTTTGATCCAGTTGCTTTTGCTTCAGCCGAGACTCTAATCCGCAATGCTGGTAACGCGATCCCACCGGTACTTCCACAGTCCGTCTTCGGTCTTTACACAACAGTGCCGACGGGATTCCAGGTGCCGAAGGGACGATTCTCCTGGCTGCAGAAAAATCTTTACTATGCAAACTCCGGCACACAGATTCAAGCCTATTGTTTCGGCGTCACTTACATTGATGGAATTTGTAGCGATACATTTGACGGAGTTAACGCTCCAACCGTCGCAAACGGAGGCATCGTGACTCTAGTCGATTTGGCGAACGCGGGTCCGAATTGTTTACCCTCTGATTACGTCCCCACATGGACAGCTGGCGGAGATCAAGATCAGCTTACCGACTCGCAGTTCTCCGTTGCATTCTCATCGTTGAATGAAGGCTACCCAGGACAAAACGGTAATGGTCAGGACACTGGCGTGCATGAAGTAGTTTGGAGCGAAGCGAAAGGTTGCCAAGTTCTGAATACCTATACTGGCGCAATCACGGCCGACCCCGCATGGGGAACGAACGGTACAACCCTGAGTCTTCCTGACCGCTTCACGATTCATACTTCCCCAAATCAAGATTTGTCCGGAACGTATATGGTTATGAGTGTTGGGAAATGTCTAGCCATTTGTTACAACGGCGCAAGCGGCATTAGTTTCACTCTGGGCACAAATGTGGGAAGCTATCTCTGTGCAACAGGGTACGGGGACTGCAGTGGGCATTCCAGTTTTGGTTGGAGCTTCTGGCAAAATGAGGCCGGCAATCTTTATGCCGGCCAGGCTGACGTTCGACCACTTCCGAACACCAACCACACATACACTAGAACAGCCTCCGTCAAGGTGCCAGGAATCACGTGTCAGGGCGACTCACACTACAGTTGGATCGCGGATGATCCGACCAATGTAACCGATTTCCTTTCGACAACTTCGGCTACAACCGAAACCATACCCGCTCAGGTTTGTAACGATTCATCTCCGCTTCGGAACGAAATCTTGCTGTATGAGCCAACCGGGGGATCGATTGGCCGTGCAGGTCATACATTCAACTCCGGCTACTCTGGACGATTTTCAGTGCAATTTGCCATTACCGAATGGACGCAGACGGGTGACTTTGCAGGATTGTCATCCGACTGGTTGGAGACATTAGGCGACGAAAATGGCAATTCGACATGCCCTGGCGGCACACTGCGCTTCGACAACTGGAAACGGGAAACGCCACTCGCGATGGGAACACTGATCGCTCCGCAAGCCGGAAACGCCGCTTTGTTCTTGTTTAAGGTCACCGTCAGTGGCACCACAGGCACAACGCATCCGACCTGGACGCAAACAATAGGGGGATCGGTGAGCGGCGACGGAACCGTCCAATATGTAAATGCTGGATCGGGATGCCGAGGAGACGTCTTCTTTACGGACCTGACCTCAGCTTACTAGGTTGGGGCAGCCCGGAATCAGAATTTGTGAAATGTAGCCCTACGCAGCCATCTGTTCTGCTTTGATTGCAGGTCGAGGCTACACCGAACGGCACAAGGAGACACGGATGAACTCTTCTGCACTTACCTTCGCTTTAGCAGATGCTGTTTACTCAGGTTTCTAGGTTGTCCTCATTGGGAGAGTGACTTAAACGCTCTAAAACACACTATTCTGAATGGCTCGGTTGCTTACTGGCGAAGCGACTGAGTAGCTACCTTCGTGTATCTCTTCCGGTCCGATGCCTTTCCACAGGTCTAAGTTCAATGTCACAAACCGTAATCCGTTAGCCGTGAGATAAACGTTCGAGGCTTTGGCGGAGTAACAAGTATGAGAGGTCCAGTTCCCACCGGGCCGGCCCTGCTCCCCGCCCAAGCCGAACATGGGGAAGCAAGCGGGGGACGCAGATGCCAGCTCGGAAAACATCTGCGTCCCTTTTTTCGCTCTCATCTCGGTGGGCTTCTCAAGTCTTTAATCCTAACAATCCCATGCGTGTAACTAGGTGTTCAGCCCCATGACATCCTTTATAAAATGTCCCGAGACATCCTTTACACTCCCCGCGCGCGCAGCGCGCGGGGGGTGGCGAAAGGAATGGCTTGGAAAACGATGGATGTGCAGGAGCAACGCGCGTGCGTTTTGTGGTGGAAGCGACGCAGAAACTGCGGTCGTTTGGAGCTTTGTGTGCGGCGTATGAGATGTCCCGGCCCACGGGCTATTTGTGGCTGCAACGCTATCGTGAACAGGGGGTCGCCGGGATCACAGAGAAGGGCCGACAGCCCCACCACAGTCCGCGCCGCACCTGCGACGAACTGGAGCGGCAGGTGACCGAGTTGCGTCGGCGCTATCCCGACTGGGGTGCGCGCAAACTGCGGGTGCTTTTGGCGTGCAGAGGACATTTCACCATGGCAGCAACTGGCTGCTCGTAGGATGAACAGAAGAATGGTTGTACCTTCTCCGGAAAGCAGATGCAGTCTCTAGAAAAGATCGATTGAGTTCTCAGTGCCGTTTCTGCCTGCTCGATTCGCTTTAGGATGGACCTTCGCAGGTTGGGCATGATGGCTTCTCAGTCCTTTCCTAAAATCACTCGTGCCTGATGCTTCGCGTTGGCCGCCAAGTTCTTCCTCTGGGCGCTCCTGATCGCCGGAGCTTAGTATTTGCTTTCTTCCCTCTAGCTACTTTCGTGTACAACTCGTTCGGCCCATGCTTTTGCACAGCCCAAAAGGTTTCATGTCACAAGCCACGCTCCGTCTGCCGTGAGACAAACGCTCAAGGCTTGGTCAGCGTAACGACTTTGAGAGGTCCACCAACCGGGTTGGGTCTGCTCCCTGTCCAAGCCGAAGGGGAACGTAAAGAGGACGCAGGCGCCAGCTCGGTAAGCCTGCGTCCCTTATCGAGGCCGGATGATGGACGGGGTCCACCCCTACCATTGAACGGTGACGAACGGCAAATGACGAGGGTTTGAACGATGTCTCAACGATGCTCGAAGAACAGGAACCGTAAACGGTGCGGCGCGTGGGCCGCCGCGCGGGAGCCGACAAGCGCGCTTTGCATCTGGATCCCGAATGGGCAGCGAAGATGGGCTGCCAAGAAAATGGACGCAGATCGGCACATCCGCCAGACTCCGGTGCAGCGCCGATGCAACCGCCAAAGACTGCCGTCGAAGTCCGAGATGCTTTCGGCAGCGCGATGGCTCCGGTTCACGCCGGTCAGATGGACCCGAAGATCGCAAGCACCCTTGCCTACCTGGCCACGAGCTGGCTCCGTGCCGCCGAGGTTTCAGATCTGGAAAGGCGGATCGAAGAGATTGAAACGGTTCAGCGTCGCTCAAAAGCGGGCGTTGTTTGAGTCGAACCCGCCGGACGGCGAAAAGAGAGAAGAGACTTAGATTTCCATGGCATCTATTCGAGTACGACTAACCAATCCTAAAGTCCAGCAAGCTTTCGAGGAAGTACCCCGGAGCGGTCAGAATAGCAACCTCCCTTACTTGATGCGTGCGCTGACGGATTGCGGGAATGCCGAACGACTCATAGACCAACATGGGGAGTGCTTGCGCTTCTGTGCCGCGAAGCGCCAGTGGCTCTTTTGGAATGGAGTCCGGTGGGTGGCAGGACGAGGTTCTGCTGTGCAGCTTACGAAGAAGATGGTCCGTGCAATGCGCCACGAGCGATCACAGCTTCTCAGCCAATCGGAAGACGAGCACGGGGATTGGGAAGTTGCTCGTCGCCAAGTTGATGCGTTGACAAGATGGGCGCATCGCTCAGAGGGTGCTGCCCAGATCAGTTCAGCCCTGCGCATGGCGGAATCCGACCCCCGAGTCTCTGTGACCCTGGAAGAGCTCGACCGCGATCCCTGGGTGTTGAATCTGCCCAATGGATCAATGGATCTTCGTTCCGCCATCTTCCGAGAGCATCGTCCCGAGGAATTAATCACAAAGGTTGCGGGCGCTGAATACAAGGCGAACGCCCGTTGCCCCCGATGGAAGAAATTCCTTGGCGAGGTTTTTGCGCCCCATCTCGATATCATCCCTTACCTTCAAAGGGCGGTCGGGTATGCGCTGACCGGACAAACACGCGAAGAATGTATTGTCGTGCTCGTAGGGAGCGGACGGAATGGCAAGAGCACTTTAATTACTCTCCTGCATCACCTTTTTGGGGAATATGGCGGGGTCGCGGAAATGGATACGTTCCTGACGTCGGGCGCGAACAAGCTAAGAGAGGACATTGCGGACATGCGCGGTCGGCGATTCATAAGTGCTCAGGAGCCCTTCATAAACAGCACATTTGCAGAGGCCACGATCAAGTGGGTTTCCGGAGGGGACAAGTTACGGGCCAGACGTTTGTATGAGCACGCTCAGGAGTTTCAACCCACGCACAAACTCTGGCTTGCCATGAATCGGCTCCCCGCGCTGAGATCAAATGACCACGCCGCTTGGAGCAGATTGCGAATCATTCCGTTTGATGTTTCGTTCACCGACACCTGCAACCAGGAATTAAAACACGAATTGCGCAGCGAGCTCAGCGGAATCCTCGGGTGGGCTTTGCAGGGCTGCACAGCCTGGCAACGAAAGGGTCTAGGCTCCGCCAAATCCATCGAAGAGGCTAAACAACTTTGGCGCAGACTCGGAAAGAAGTCATGAAGCTGAGGAAGGTTGAACCGCGCTTATTTCTCCTTGGAGAGCACTCTTACTTGAACAGCTCGGACGAGTGCTATTTTGCAAGCCTATACGACTCTCCCTGCCAGCCAGCAACCAAGCCGCTTATCATTTCGCTTAAGCAAGGCAATGAGACTGCAATTCTGGCTATCGCGAAAGAACTCGCATTAGCACTGCCACACGACTGGATTCAGCGATTTACATTTGTCCCCATGCCGCCCTCCCGGGGCGAAAAAAATCCCGTGAAGGCGATTGTCGAAAACCTGCCGGTTGCCGATGCCCGAGTTTTGCTGGTGCAGAAGGAAGACACTCCCTCTTCCCACCAGGATGGATGGCGTCCGACGCCGATCCAAAGAAGTCGTTTCATGTGCATCAATGAAGCCGAGACTGAACCCAAACCGGACACGATTGTCGTTGTGGATGACGTACTAGCCACGGGTTCACATTTTCGCGCAGCAAAGATGGTCGTTCGCGAAAGGTGGCCGAACATGCGTGTAATTGGCGTATTTTTGGCCCGAGCCTGCTTGCGGCGTTATACCGCGGTGTCGACGGGGTAACTTCAGCGCATCCCGCGCGCACGTCAAATCCCGTTCTGGTAATGACCATCACGCGGCCATGATCGAGCACCACCTCTTGCTGGTCTATCTGCATGAGAGTTTCAGGTTGTATAAGGATTTCACCTTAACCCTACCGCAGCGCAGCCACTGACGAAACGCCTCGCTTCATTTCAAGATGGTCGAGCTCGAACACGGCCATGTGATCGTAGGCGGTATCACCATTAATTCAAACCGAATCCGGAACTGCCTCCTTGTCATGGAAGGGATGGCGAAAACTAGTGCCACATAACTGCATACACAGCCAACAACCGGGCAATGTTCAGATGTCACATACAGCCATCTTGAGCCTGCACTAAACTCTACCTACTCACCGACTTGAGCAAATGTGGAGCAGGAAACGAAGCTGGCGGCTGAAACCATCATTCGCTTTCCTGCTCCTTTTGGGGAGTGATCGGCTATGGACGCTTTGTTGATTGTTGGTGTTTTCCTCCTAGGAGCAGGCAGTGGCGGGATGTGCGTTATGGCCCACCAGAGGGGTCTCCGCTCTGCATTCAAGAGAGAACTTGAGGATCAATTTGACAAAGCTCTCTTTGAATCGGTGCGGCGAAAGCGATTGGCTGAAATTCCGCCAAGAGGTCACACATCACAGGAGATATCTCTCCAACAATGTGATAAGAACTTGCAACAAATAAAAGCGGAACAGGGCTCGAATTATGGCGTCATTTAAAGCGGACCCCTCTCCCATCCTTACTAACAGTGACGAGGACACATTATGGCAGTCGGAAGTCGCGTGTCCCTTCCTGTCTAAACCAGAAGGGTTATTGTGCGCGGTTCAATGCTTCGAGACGGCCTGCGAAGATCTTGAGCACCTAATATGGTTGTATTTCGAAGCCTCGACAGAAAGTCAACTATGTCTGTGCGCAAATCGCAACGCTTGGCACACCCTGATAAAGGGGATCATCGTTAGACTGCAGAGCTGTGTGGATTGCGGCTCTGCAGTCGTGGAGTATAGGAAATGCAACACTAACCCAGACCATACCAGTTACGAATGCGAAGAGCGAATCGTCTTGCGCGAACTAACGGCGTTCTTGGGGGAAGCGCTTGACTACGTTAATCATGGCAACGTACCTCTAGTTGGCACAACGATGACAATCATTGACATTTCAACTGGTGTAGTAAATACCCAGGTAACCTTATCTAAAGCGGGTTTGATAGAGCTGGACTGGAGCGACTCTGCGAATCAGTTGCTAGGCCGCGCAGCTCCTTCGATAGACCTCAAAGAACTCCTCACGACATATCGGCGAGAGATGCGAGCCTACTATCTCCGCGCCGCTTGACCATGAGTGGGGTTCAGTGCCTAATCCAATTACAGAAGGGCAGCGCACTTGATGATTTCGCTACTCTGAAGTGGCCCCACTTCGATCATTACATTTGGCCCCACCCTAACCGATAGATCGGCCTACCCTGTCTGCGAAGCGGACGGGGAGGGCGATGGACAGGAGACGCAAGGTGGAGCTATTCGAAGAGATCAGACGGGAACATGTGCATGGGGCTGGTTCGATTCGCGCGGTCGCGAAGAAGCTGGGTGTACATCGGCGAATGGTGCGACAGGCCCTGGCTAGTTCGATTCCGCCGGAGCGCAAACTGGCGGCGCGAAACAAGCCGAGGCTGGGTCCGGTGATGGAGTTCATCGACGAGATTCTGCGCGCAGATCAGCTGGCTCCGCGCAAACAGCGGCACACCGCGCATCGCATCTGGCAGCGGATCCGCCAGGAACAACCCAGCGCAGCAGTGGGGGAAGCGACGGTGCGCCGTTACGTGCGGGAACGCAAGCAAAAGTTCGGGCTCACATCGCGCGAGACGTTTGTGCCGCAGGTCTACGACTGGGGCGGAGAGGCGCAGGTGGATTGGTACGAAGCCATGGCCGAGATCGGCGGCGAGCGCCAGTCGGTTCATCACTTCGCGATGCGCTCGATGGCCAGTGGCGGAGCCTTTCACGTGGCCTACTATCACGCCACGCAACAGGCCTTTCTGGAAGGGCACGAGTTGGCGTTCCGCTATTTCGGCGGCGTGTTCCGCTGTTTGCGTTACGACAACCTGAAGAGTGCGGTGAAGAAGATTCTGCGCGGGCATCAGCGAGAAGAGACGGAACGCTTGATCGCCTTCCGCTCGCATTGGGGCTTCCAGACAGAGTTCTGCAATCCGGCTCGGGGCAATGAGAAGGGCGGAGTGGAAGGCGAAGTCGGTTACTTCCGCCGGAATCATCTGGTTCCGATTCCGCAGGCGAAGAACCTGGAAGAGATGAACGAACAACTGCGAAGTTATTGTCAGCAAGACGAGCGGCGGCGGATCGCAGGCAAGCCGATGTTGGTGGGCGAGGCGATGCGGATCGAACGCGAGCATCTGCTGCCGATGACGGCGGAAGGATTCGAACTGGCGGAGACCAGTTTCCCAACGGTGGATGGTAAGGGTTGCGTGAAGGTGCGCACGAACTTCTACTCCACGCCATTGCGGCCAGGGACGCGCCCGCAAGCGAAACTGCTGCCGGCTTATGTCGAGATCTGGCAGGAGCGGGAGTGCGTGGCGCGGCACGAGCGCAGTTTCGGGCGCTATGAGCAGGTGCTCGATCTGGAGCACTATCTCGACGTGCTGGAGAAGAAACCGGGAGCGCTGGCGGGATCGAGTCCGCTGCGGCAGTGGCGCGAACGCGGACGCTGGCCGGAGAGTTTCGACCAGCTCTGGCAGAGCTTGCAGGAACGACACGGCAAACACTCGGGCACGCGGGAGATGATCGAGTTACTCACGCTCGGCAAGCGACACGGATGGGATCGGCTGCAGCAAGTGGTCGAGCAATCGCTGGCTTTGGGTTGCACGGATGCGGCCGCGGTTCGGCACTTGCTGACGGCAGCGGAACTCGGTCGTCCGCATCCTGCGTTGCTCGAACTGAATGGACTGGAACGCTATGAGCGACCGCTGCCCCAGATGAACGAGTACGACCAGTTACTCGGCATCGCTGCCAGCACAGCGGAGGTGGCGCGATGAAAGAGCAAACCCAGGCTCTCGAACACGCCAGCGTGAAGCAGTATTGCAAAGCGCTGCGCGTTCCGATGATCGGAGCGCACTTCGTGCAACTGGCAGAGCAGGCCATCAAAGAACAGCGCAGTCACATCGGGTATCTGGAAGCGCTGCTCACCATGGAGTCGGAAGAGCGCGACCGGCACGCCATTCAGCAACGGCTGCGCGATGCCAAACTGCCGCGGCTGAAGACGCTGGAAGAGTTCGACTTCAACCAGGCGCGGCAGATTTCGGCGGCGAAGATCCGCGAACTGGCCGAAGGCGGCTATATCGAACGCGCCGAACCCGTGGTACTGATGGGCGAATGCGGTACCGGCAAGACACACCTCGCGACGGGATTGTGCGTGGCCGCGTGCCGCCAGAAACGAAGAGCGCGATTCACCACGGCCGCCAACCTGGTGAACGAGTTGGTGGAAGCCCGGCAACACAACGCGGTGAAGCGAGTACTGGCGCGCTGGTTGCGCTACGACGTGATCGTGCTCGATGAAGTCGGCTACGTGCCGCTGGCCGACATCGGAGCGGAGTTCTTGTTCCAAGTGATCGCCGAACGCGCCGAGCGGGCTACGTTGATCGTGACCACGAACTTGCCGTTTTCCGAGTGGACGCAGGTGTTTCCGAATCCGCGCTTGTGCAAGGCGTTGCTGGATCGAATCACAGACCGAGCCCACATCATCGAGACCGGAGCCGAGTCGTACCGCTTTCGCAGAACCCTGGAGGTGCGCCAGAAAAAGAAAGCATCGTAGGCACCCACGGAGTGGCTTCTACATTGCCGGTGCAAAGGAAGGGGCTCAAACGCCGCCCCTTCCTCTGCACTCCATCCCGGCTGGAGACGCAGGAACTTTGCCGAGCCAGACAGGGCATCCTTATTACTACAGGTGGGGCCAAATGTGAGTATCGCGGTGGGGCCAAATCAAGTTGTCAAACGCACCAGCCGGCATTTTCTGGCGTGGTGTGTCGAACGGCAGATTGAACTGATCCACATACAGCCGGGCAAGCCGACGCAAAATGGGCGGATTGAAAGTTTTCACGGACGGCTGCGGGAAGAGTGTTTGCGCGTGAGCTGGTTTCAGAATCTCTTCGACGCGAAGAGAAAGATCGCGGCGTGGCGGAAAGAGTATAACGAAGAACGCCCGCACAGCAGCCTGGGATATAAAACGCCGAAAGAGTTTGCGGCGGCGCAGGCAGCAGGCTGCTACACAGCTGAGCGAGGGGCAAGGGACTCAAACGCCGTCCCTTGCCCCTCGCGCTCCCCCATCCCGGCTCAAGCCGGAGAGAGAGCAGCAGAAAGTTGTCGTATTCTTACGTGAACGGAAATTGGGGGCAGGTCAATATCTCGCTCTCAGTGACGGTGACATTGACGCCGAAAGCTTCTCCAGCGAAAAGGTACACATCATTGCCCGCCACATACGGAATCCGGTCGAAACTCTGTTCGTAATAGCGCTCGTCATCAACATGGAGTTTCAGCTTAAACGGGGCACGGAAAACCCGCTCATCTTCCGTCGCGCTCTTTGTTTGAGAGAAGCAAACCGACAACAACAGAGTCGTGCTGATCGCGAGCGCGAGGATGCTCCTCACGATCATTTTTCCGCGCGACCTGACTTCGCGGGATTTGGCTCCAAGCTAGCCTTTAACAAGTTGGGGACGTTATCTCTAAACTTCGTCATCCATTTCCCCAACTGATCCTGCGGATCGTTTCCAAACGGGCTGGTAATCACGTAGTGAACGGATTCTTGCCCGGTGTTGTACCAGAACTGATACTCAGAGTATTCATCGACTGCTACACGACTCGCCAGCATCGGCGATATCCGCGTAGCCTTCAGCTCGTCAAGGGAACGCTTCAAAGCCTCGTAGCTGATGGGAGAACGCTTAACTTCCACTTTCAACTTGGCCGCGATCTCCTGGTCGGTGACACTTGGGTTTTGAGCGGCCATCTTCGAGATGAACTGCGAGAGGTTGTCACTGCCCATGCCGGTGATCGTGTAACTGATGATCTCTGCTGGTCCCCCAGGATGGACGGGATAAACCGGATAGGTCAGCACCACTAATTGAGAATCGGAGTCGCCATATCGGAGCGTCGTTTTCGAGAGGAATGGCGACGTGACGGTATCTGATCGGAAAAGGAGATCAAGAACACGATCTTTCATATCCGCTGGTACACCTCCACCCGATTGCCCAACGGCACTCAGCACCAGCAAAAAAGGGACAAGTAGGGCACGTCCCATGCACGTTCTGGAAATCATCGTAGTCCACCTCCTCATCTGCCGCGCGGCCTTCTATCTATTGAAGCGGAATGTAGTCATTCAACGACGGGTTGCCGTGCGCCGAACCGGGGATCGTCACATAAAGCGAGCGCTGCGATCTCACAAAATCCGGAACCTGTGTGTTAGGGCTTCGGTCGCCGGCCGAAGGTCTAGGATCGAGCGAGTTCCCGTGCGTGTGGTAGATGGCAATCGTGTTGGCATCCGTTGTTATTTGGAGATGGTTGGCCGTCTCTGCGTCGACGTTCACGGAGTTCACCTTGTTGGCGGGAAATATCTTGCCGTCCTTGTATTCGATGGTGCCTCCCGCTTCAGCGCGCCCGTTGCGCGCCGTACCGTTGGTCGTCGTCTGCCATGCTTCATCAGATGCTTTCTTTACGACCGAGTTCTGGGATAACGGATGACCTGGGTTTGTGGGATCTTCAGGGCCACTTTTCTTTGGATCATATTGGCTCGTATTTTGCGCCAACTCACGGAGGGCGCAGTCGTAGTTGTACCTCCTTAGATCGTAAACTAAGGCTTTGCGTTCTTGTTGCCATGCCCGACCCAATGCGAGCCGTTGCATCCTTCCGTCAGAAGCTCCGACAAGCGGTATTCAGTGAGTACATCATCTCCCTTGAGGTAGACGATGTCATCGACCACTGGGCGGCGCTCCTCCATCTTCACCTGTACTGCAACATCCCAGCTCCATGGCTTGTGATTCGGTGGATTTTCAGTGAGTTTCACATACACACGAAAAGATCCGTCATGATTGGTTTCCGTTTTCTGAACTTGAAAACTCGTCGGTTCGGATAATTCTTCAGCTCCTGAGAAAAATCCAGTCTCTCCCCACGCGAACGGTTCCTTTATCATCTGTCCCTGATTCTGACGAACCCAGTCATTCTGGCACGATCGGGCCAGAGTGATTCTGCGAATCAGACCTCTGCTCAGAAAAGGCGCGAACACCTTCCAATTCTCACCAGAAGGAATACCAAGTGGATGGCGAGTGATTACTTGACGATAGAGGCTCTGAACCATAGCACCAGGTTGAGACGTGATGCGGTCAGATTGCGCCCTCCCTACAGCCTGACCAAATATGGACATCAGGGAGAGGAACAACAAGAAACGCATCAATCGGCTCATTTGATTCCCTCTAAGGAGCAACGATGACGTGATAATAGTAAGCATTATTCTCCATCCTATTACTCTGTAGATCGTGGCCTTCTCCATGATTCGCCAGAGGATGTTCGAACGGCGCATTGTATTGCTTGGCATTGGGCGGCGGCCATTGATCCACGACCATGATATTCCCTGATTTGTCGTGCCCCATGTAGATCGCCGAGTTCTGGTCTCCACCTGCCTGATTAAATTTCTTGTCTTCACCAAAACTTGCGACTGCCAGGCCTACGTCGGTTGTGTCATTTAGCTCCGATATCGACTTTCCTGGTGTCCACGAGGCTGTATGCGGGGTCACCCCTGAAAGTTGCGAACACGCGGCAACGCACTGACCATTTCCGATCGGTTTTTTGGCGTTAATTGCCTTTTTTACTTTGGCAGGATCGGCTTTATAAGAACCATCGGTCTGGCGGCCATACGTATTTTGCGCCGCCTGTTGTTGTGCCACCTTCAAGATGTAATCATTAGACCATTCTCCCGTTGAGCAATTGCCTGCCTCGTTGTCGCAGGAGTCGCCGACCGCCGGCGACTGATCGACACAATGGCGTTGATCCGGGCACCTGAAATCCCCCGAGGTTACATGCCCATCGGCATCGATTCGGTCTATCGGCGAGTTTTCTACATAGGCGTATAGGTTTAACGATTGCGGATCCCCGAATTTTGCATACGGCACCGTGATCGGCTTCGCCGCCCAGTCCGGAGTCATGAATCGACCCAGCGAGGACGAATCAAATCGCGCCCCAAAATTGTCCAGGCCCGATTCCGTATCCCTCTCCTTGCCGTTAAATTTGTAGTGGTTGGGATCGCTGCCAACGCTAGATTGCATCCCCCCATACGGGTAGTAGAAATATTGCTCCTGCACACTCCCGGAAGCGCTCGCGATCACACTGGCTGAGCCCAGTTGATCGGAAAAATAGTAATGTGCGGTCCCGCTGGGACGGTCGACACGAGCAATGCGCTCGCCATTGAAGAAAATATACTCTTCGTTGATGTTCCCGCTGAGATCGGATTCGGCCAGGACCGCTCCACCCGCGCCATACCAGTAGAATGTGCCCGATGATTTTTCCATACGGTTGCCGCCGGCATCGTAGGAATAGGTTACGCCTGCGTCGGTGATGATTCTATTTTCGGCGTCGTAGGTAGGCGCGTTGCCGTTGCCGTCGTTGGTAACGTTGCCCGCAGCGTCGTAGCCAAGTCCGACCAGTTGATTCTTGAGGCTGGCACTCAGGCTCAGACCTTCGGTGCTGCATCCGCCCATGCCCGAGGGGCCGGAGCGGTTGGTCAAATTGCCCCAGGAATCGATGGTATACACCTCGCCCCAGCAGTTCGCACCGCTGGTGGTAATGGTATTGGCCTGACTAATTCGGTTTAGGAGATCGTACTGAAAAGCCGTGCTGCGCGTAGAGTCGAGATTGTCAGTGATTTGAAAAATATTGCCGTTATCGCCGGCTCCGGAATGGAAATTGTAGCTCAGGCTCATCAGCGTTGCGCTTGTGGTTTCGGCGGAAAGAGTAACCGGTTGCAAACGGCTATTGTAGGCATTCGCGGTACTGATCGCAGAACCATTTTTCATGCCTACAAGCAGCCCGCCTGCCGAATACATCGGTGCGGTCGATGGCGTAGCGACGTAGGTGTTGCTCGGGTCGCTTACGGTCGAAATTCTCCCCGCTGTCGTAGCCGTGTAAGTGACTACCGTTCCGCTCGGGTATGTAAGCGTATGCGCTTCGCCGTCGAGATAATACGAATACAGGATGCTCTTGCCAACTGTTCCGTTGGTGGTGTGTTTTAGCTCCATAATTCTGTCACCCCCTAACAGCAACGTGAAAATGTCACTCCATGAGAGGAAGGACATACGCGTTGAGTCAGAAGGAATTGCAACGAGTGAGCGTGATTTCCAGCTTGGCGAAGGGAAACATGGCGTGCGCCAGAGCCGCCGCACTGCTCTCGCTCAGCGAACGGCAAGTCAAACGTCTTAAGAAACGCATGCGCGAGCACGGGGAGGCGGCTCTGGCGCACGCCAACCGCGGACGGCCCAGTCCCCGCCGCCTGCCCACCCGGGTTCGCCGAGACATCGTTCACCTGGCACGCACCACCTATGCCGGCTTCAACGATCACCACCTCTGCGAAAAACTTTGCGAGGTCGAGGGCTTCTCCTTGAGCCGCGAAACGCTGCGCCGTCTGCTGCGCCAAGCCGGTCTGGGATCGCCCCGCAAACGCCGTGCTCCCGCGCATCGCCAGCGCCGTCTGCGAAGCGCCCGCGAAGGCGAACTGGTGCAACTGGATGGCTCTCCCCACGACTGGCTGGAAGGCCGCGGCCCGCGCCTCACCGCGCTCGGCTTGCAAGATGACGCTACCGGTAAAATCTTGGCCGCGCAGTTTTTCCCCTCCGAAACGGCCGCCGGTTATCTCGCCCTGCTCCGCCAGATGTTGCGTCGCCACGGCACGCCCCTGGCCTTTTACGGCGATCACAGCGGCATCTTCGTGCGCAACGACGACTCCTGGTCGGTCGAAGAAGAACTCGCCGGCAAACGTCAGCCCACCCAGTTCGGCCGCGCCCTCGAGCAACTCGGTATCACCTTCATCGCCGCTCGCAGTCCGCAAGCAAAAGGCCGCGTCGAACGCCTCTGGGGCGTGCTTCAGGATCGCTTGTGCAGCGAGCTTCGTCTGGCTCAGGCTTGCGATCTCGAATCCGCCAACGCCGTGCTGCGCGTGTTCCTCGCCGACTACAACCGCCGCTTCGCCCGCCGTCCGCGTGAAATGCAAACCGCATGGCGTCCGGCTCCGGAACATCTCGACCGTATCTGCTGCTTCGTTCATCCGCGCGTGGTCAGCAACGACAACATCGTGCAGTGGGACGGCCAGCGCTTCCAGATCCCGCAGCAAGGCCAACGCTTCAGCTTTGCCGGTGCCAAAGTCCACGTCTATCAAGCGCTCGATGGGCGCGTCTCGCTCTACTACGGCGACACCCGCCTGCAACACACCCTGGCTTCGCCAGGGTGACATTTTCATGTTGCCGTTAGGGTGACAAAATCACGTTGCTACAACACTGTTCCGTTGGTGGTGTTGAGATCGTTAGTATTCTCTTGGGCCATACGACCCATGGGATCGTAGCTCCAGACCGAAGTGCTCGAACCGTAACACATTTCAGATTCACGGCCTTTGAGATAGGTTGGGGAGTTAATGGAAAACGGCGCAACCGTGCAGCCGGTCAATGCGACCCCGTCGTAACCGTACTTCGCTACAGGCATGGTGATACCCGTGTAGCTTTTCTGCGTAAGCCGATTCAAAGCATCGTAGGAGTACACCCCGTGCGCAGCACGGCTAAATACTCTCATCAACCCCGACACGGCACTCCGGGAGCGCGAAAAAGCCATCCCTCACCGTGCCGGATTCGCCACACTGACAGGCCGGGAATCGGCTCTCGAATCGGGACCGGAAGGCTGGGCTAATTCAGACCCGGATCACAGCACGGATCGGCGGCAGGAACACCCCGGATCAGGGCAGGGATCGGCACCCTCAGACGGCAAGGCCGCGCCACAGATCGGCGCGGCCAGAACCCAAACCCACGGCTAAAGAAAAAACTCTCAGAACACCCCCGGTAACCCGAGCACTGACCCTTACCCGCTCCCGGATCGCTCGCCCTGGCCGCACAGAAACGCCAGCGGCAGGCACTCTGCTCGGCGGTCGGGATCGCGGCGCTATTGCTTTTTCGTGGGAGCCGGAATCGGGATCGTCAGGTGGACGTTCCCGGTCTTTGGATCGACGGTCTCTGTCTGCTCTTTCGGCTTCTCGGAAAAACGGAAGTCCCGAAGCACTAGCTGAACGATGGGATGAGGCCACGACTCGAAGTCACTGAGATTTGGTTCGACAGGGAGAACGTTGGTATTGAGGATTTCTTCTTTCCCTGGAATGGTCATTAGGGTGTCGAGATACAGTCGGTGCTTCAGCTTGTTCCGAATCACCAGCATCATCATCCAACCGGTTTTCGATTTCTCCTGTGTGAACCTTAGCTCCACGTCGGCTTTGGCCGGGTTCCGCTCATAAGCTATGCGAGATATTTCGTTCTCCGTAGCGGTCACATTGATGCCGAAAGCTTCTCCAGCGAAAAGGTACACATCATTGCCCGCCACATACGGAATCCGGTCGAAACTCTGTTCGTAATAGCGCTCGTCATCAACATGGAGTTTCAGCTTAAACGGGGCACGGAAAACCCGCTCATCTTCCGTCGCGCTCTTTGTTTGAGAGAAGCAAACCGACAACAACAGAGTCGTGCTGATCGCGAGCGCGAGGATGCTCCTCACGATCATTTTTCCGCGCGACCTGACTTCGCGGGATTTGGCTCCAAGCTAGCCTTTAACAAGTTGGGGACGTTATCTCTAAACTTCGTCATCCATTTCCCCAACTGATCCTGCGGATCGTTTCCAAACGGGCTGGTAATCACGTAGTGAACGGATTCTTGCCCGGTGTTGTACCAGAACTGATACTCAGAGTATTCATCGACTGCTACACGACTCGCCAGCATCGGCGATATCCGCGTAGCCTTCAGCTCGTCAAGGGAACGCTTCAAAGCCTCGTAGCTGATGGGAGAACGCTTAACTTCCACTTTCAACTTGGCCGCGATCTCCTGGTCGGTGACACTTGGGTTTTGAGCGGCCATCTTCGAGATGAACTGCGAGAGGTTGTCACTGCCCATGCCGGTGATCGTGTAACTGATGATCTCTGCTGGTCCCCCAGGATGGACGGGATAAACCGGATAGGTCAGCACCACTAATTGAGAATCGGAGTCGCCATATCGGAGCGTCGTTTTCGAGAGGAATGGCGACGTGACGGTATCTGATCGGAAAAGGAGATCAAGAACACGATCTCTCATATCCGCTGGTACACCTCCACCCGATTGCCCAACGGCACTCAGCACCAGCAAAAAAGGGACAAGTAGGGCACGTCCCATGCACGTTCTGGAAATCATCGTAGTCCACCTCCTCATCTGCCGCGCGGCCTTCTATCTATTGAAGCGGAATGTAGTCATTCAACGACGGGTTGCCGTGCGCCGAACCGGGGATCGTCACATAAAGCGAGCGCTGCGATCTCACAAAATCCGGAACCTGTGTGTTAGGGCTTCGGTCGCCGGCCGAAGGTCTAGGATCGAGCGAGTTCCCGTGCGTGTGGTAGATGGCAATCGTGTTGGCATCCGTTGTTATTTGGAGATGGTTGGCCGTCTCTGCGTCGACGTTCACGGAGTTCACCTTGTTGGCGGGAAATATCTTGCCGTCCTTGTATTCGATGGTGCCTCCCGCTTCAGCGCGCCCGTTGCGCGCCGTACCGTTGGTCGTCGTCTGCCATGCTTCATCAGATGCTTTCTTTACGACCGAGTTCTGGGATAACGGATGACCTGGGTTTGTGGGATCTTCAGGGCCACTTTTCTTTGGATCATATTGGCTCGTATTTTGCGCCGTTTACCTCTGCTATTTGAGATCGTCTCCCCGCCCTCCGTGCCCAATCCAATGAGCGCCGTCGCATCCTGTGGATAAGTACTCCGATAGTCGTGAATCAACAACCCGATTCTCATCCTTCAGATAGGTAACGTCATCAACAACAAAGTGGCCGTCCTCCTGCATCACGAGTGCCGCAACCTGCCAAACCCACTTGGGCGCGGGCGGCTGCTCCCACTTAAGCCCCACATACACGCGAAAGGTGCCGTCCTTCTCTGACTGTGTTCTCTCAATTTGGAAGCCGCGTGGTGATGCCTGCTCGTCGTCGCCCGAGAAGAGCCCACTCTCAAGCCAGCCGAATGGTGGTTTCAAGTTGGGATCCGGATGCTGCCGAATCCAATCATCGTAGCAAGCACGGGCTGTATCGATCCTGTGCAGCAGTGCTTTGCTGAGGTACGGCGCGAAAGTATTCATGTCCGAGCCCTTCGGGATACCGACCGGCCGACGCGCTACCACCTCCCGATAGAGGCTGCGGACTACCGCATCGGGCTGGTTGGATGTGCTAGGCGGGTCACTCCGATGAGCAAGCTGGCCAACAGCCAATGTGGCAGTGAGCTGAAGACAAATGAGGCATCGCAAAAGAGTCATATCATCACCTATCGCGCTACATAGATCACAGAGTAAGCATTAGAGTTGTTCGATGGGCTCCGCTTATCGTCAAAGACTACTTCCCGCGGTTGAGGTGAGTGACCAGGCCACTGATCCAGAATCCATATGCTGCCGTTCGTTCCCGGTCCCAGATAGATGCCAGAATTTTTCTCTGGGCCCGTTGGATAACGGCCTTTGCTGTCAAACGTCGCAATGGCTGTGCCCGGTTTGATGTCGCTGTCGCTCGCTACCTTCTCCCCAGCCCTCCATTGACTGGTGTTAGTGCCCTCCAAGCCTGCAAACTTCTTACAGGCGCTCACGCATTGGCCATTTCCAATCACGTCCGCGTCCGATGCGTGGTGATTCGGATCAAGAAGGGGAGCTATTTCTTTGCTCTTGAGGTCGGCAATAAATGGGCCATTGAGAGCTGGGGCAGCCGCACTACTACGTTGCGCCGGCTGTTGCGCCTTCCACAAGATGTAATCACTAGACAAGTTTCCTGTGTAGCAAGTGCCTGCTGTGTTGTCGCAGGAGTCGCCGACCGCCGGCGACTGATCGACACAATGGCGTTGATCAGGGCACCTGAAATCGCCCGAGGTAACGTGACCATCAGCATCGATCCGGTCGATTGGCGAGTTTTCCACGTAAGCGTATAGGTTTAACGATTGCGGATCCCCGAACTTTGCGTACGGCACCGTGATCGGTTTCGCCGCCCAGTCCGGAGTCATGAATCGACCCAGCGACGACGAATCAAATCGAGCCCCAAAATTGTCCAGGCCGCTTTCGCTATCCCATTCTTTGCCGTTGAATTTGTAATGGTTGGGATCGCTGCCAACGCTCGATTGCATCCCCCCAAACGGGTAGTAGAAATATTGCTCCTGCACACTCCCGGAAGCGCTCGCGATGACACTGGCTGAGCCCAATTGATCGGAAAAATAGTAATGTGCGGTCCCGCTGGGGCGGTCGACACGAGCAATGCGCTCGCCATTGAAGAAAATATACTCTTCGTTGATGTTCCCGCTGAGATCGGATTCGGCCAGCACCGCGCCACCCCCGCCATACCAGTAGAACGTGCCCGATGATTTTTCCATACGGTTGCCGTCGGCATCGTAGGAATAGGTCACGCCTGCGTCGGTGATGATTCTATTCTCGGCGTCGTAGGTAGGCGCGTTGCCGTTGCCGTCGTTGGTAACGTTGCCCGCAGCGTCGTAGCCAAGTCCGACCAGTTGATTCTTGAGGCTGGCACTCAGGCTCAGACCTTCGGTGCTGCATCCGCCCATGCCCGAGGGGCCGGAGCGGTTGGTCAAATTGCCCCAGGAATCGATGGTATACACCTCGCCCCAGCAGTTCGCACCGCTGGTGGTAATGGTATTGGCCTGACTAATTCGGTTTAGGAGATCGTACTGAAAAGCCGTGCTGCGCGTAGAGTCGAGATTGTCAGTGATTTGAAAAATATTGCCGTTATCGCCGGCTCCGGAATGGAAATTGTAGCTCAGGCTCATCAGCGTTGCGCTTGTGGTTTCGGCGGAAAGAGTAACCGGTTGCAAACGGCTATTGTAGGCATTCGCGGTACTGATCGCAGAACCATTTTTCATGCCTACAAGCAGCCCGCCTGCCGAATACATCGGTGCGGTCGATGGCGTAGCGACGTAGGTGTTGCTCGGGTCGCTTACGGTCGAAATTCTCCCCGCTGTCGTAGCCGTGTACGTGACTACCGTTCCGCTCGGGTAGGTTAGCGCATGCGGTTCGCCGTCGAGATAATACGTATACAGGATGCTCTTGCCGGCTGTCCCGTTGCTGCTGTTGACATCGTTAGTATTCTCTTGGGCCATACGACCCATGGGATCGTAGCTCCAGACCGAAGTGCTCGAACCGTAACACATTTCAGATTCACGGCCTTTGAGATAGGTTGGGGAGTTAATGGAAAACGGCGCAACCGTGCAGCCGGTCAATGCGACCCCGTCGTAACCGTACTTCGCTACAGGCATGGTGATACCCGTGTAGCTTTTCTGCGTAAGCCGATTCAAAGCATCGTAGGAGTACGAGGTGGTAATCGTACTGGTGCCGGAATTCGGTTGCGGGGAAACCTTAGTCAAGACGTTCCCATTGTTGTCGTAAGTGTAGGTAATAGAACCAGACTCCGGGTTGCTGGCCGTTAACAGGCGCGACAGAGAATCATACGTAAACCGGCGGACCCGCCATGGGCTGGTCGGGTCGTCGCTTTGAGGCGACGAACAACCGGTTCCCGTCGTGGCGTTACCATGCTGCTCAACGCACAGCATATTTCCGACCGCATCATACTGGTAAAGAGTTATGAGCGGCGAAGTTCCCAGACTCGCGCTGACCCCACCGGACAGAGAACCAGAGCAGGATCCTACGCCACTCCCACATGGAGAAAAGGAAGGAGAGCTGAAGTAACTGTTCCAACTGACGGATGCTGACCAAGCGAAATCGCCGCCCGCACCGAGCTCTCGCGAAGCGATAACAACGGTGTTTCCGCTCAGCGAAGCCGTCACCGGAGAGGTACTGGCATTGAGCGCTGTTACTAAAGCTGACGCGATGCCGCTGGCTGAAGAACCGGGGCCGTATGTAGTGCTAACGGGGAAGCTATCAACCGTAATGGAGACTGTGCCGGTGTCTGGAATGGTTTCCCAGCATGGCCCATTCGGGTTGTTTGGGCACATGTTGAAGGTTCCGCTCTGGTCCGAAGTTCCGCTGATAGCAATGCTTTTGCCCCCGGCCGTTGCAGCCTGCGCCCCCGGGCCAGGTTCTTCGACTTCCGTAAGCCTTCCCAAACCATCCGCGCAGGATTCGCGAAGGGCACCGGCTTCATCAGTGACAGTCGTGCAATTAGAGTTGTAGGAAGTTGCGACACTGCTCCCATCAGGTTCTGTTTGTAGCGTCGCTCGCCCCAGACCATCGTATGCGTAGGATGTCAAACCGTAGGTCGAATCCGCGGTCGTGCGATACGGGTTTGAGACCGAATGCACGTGTCCGGCTGAATCATAGGTGGTGTTGGTCAGATCGGGGTTTTCCGGATCACTGTTCAGTTGCTGCTGCGACACTCTGGCAAGGGTGTCATAAACGCTCGTTCTTGTGATTTCTTGCGTACTGGTCAACTTCGTATTGGTCACGATGTTCCATGGCCTGTTAGTGCCGAGATTGTACGAGGTGGCTACCTGGCCGCCATCGGGGAAACCTGTTTCGCTCACACGCCAATAGTTTGGATCACTATACGTGTATGAGGTAGTCTGAAGGTTGGCGTCCTCTACTGATGTCTTAACGCCGCCATTACAGTTCCATACGATCGTTTGGCTCATGTTCATGGCGTCCGTTATCGTGGTCGGAAAAGATCCACCGCAGCTGTTCGTTCCGTAGAAGTAGGTTGCGGCCGGATTACCCTTGAAATCATTATCGATGGCAACGGTACCGGTGTCATTATAGGAAGTAGTCTTCTGAATTGTGGTGGTGCCCTGGACAAGCCTTTGCAGAGTTGTCAGATTGCCGCGAGAACCGGTGACCGAGATGTGTTGAGGTAAACCCGAAGTCGGGGTTGGCGTAGTCTGATCATAGAAGTAAGAGCTTTGGCTCATTGTAGTTCCAGACCCGTTTGTCACGGTTACGGTAGCAGGCCGATTCGAAATCGTGACGGGATCAGAGGAGATAGTCTCAGACAATGTGTTATAGGTCGTCGCTGTGTGGTTTATGAGCGCTCCCGGCGATCCGGAGCCAAAATCGTAGGCGTAGACATCGGTTGTCAACCCCGCAGAATTGAGGTAAGTATCGGTTTCGGAAACCTGGCCAGTCGTGTTAGGAATTTCGTTTCGCACGGTACGGCGCTGGATTGGGGGAGTAACCGCGGTGGTCGTACAAGGAAAGCTGGCACCGTTGTAGCAGGCTTCAATCGTCTCCAGAAGAGTCGAAGAACCGGTATAGATTTGCCTTTTGGTCTCAAATTGGTCCCCCCCTCCAAAATTTATTATGCTGACATTACCCAGGGAATCCGTGACCGTGGTGATGGAGGAGGTGATCTCGCCTGGGTATCCATTGGTAAATGGAGTCTCGGTAATTTGCCGTGTGTAGGTCCATGTTCCATCCGGCGTTGTGCGTGTCAAGCTTTCATTTGAGCCGTCCGAGCAATCTACCCCTCCGTATGTGTAAGTGATGGTTCCGCCGCTCGGGAGAGCAACGGAAGCCAGTCTTCCAGTTGTATTGGCGGGTACTCCGGGAGTTGCTTCGTAGGTGAAGCTGTAGATGGAACCGTCTGGCATCTTAATGCTGCTGACAAGTTGCGCGGTTTTGGGTCCGTAATCTAAAAGATGGCAACCGAACTTGGTTTGGACGGTGTAGGTAGTGAAATTCAGCGTCACGCCAATGAATGTCGAGGGATTGGTAGGGCTTGGATATGTGAGGGAAGCGCTCGTAGCAGTGTTGGAGACCTGCATAGCTACGACCCCGAGTGTGTCCGTCAGTCCGGTGCCGACCGTTAATTCATTACCATTTGTATCGATTACTTGTGCCGACATCTCGAAGCTGAGTCCCTGCAGCGGCCCGAACACCTGAAATTGTTGCATGTTAAGAATCAGATTCCCACCGACAGTTGTGACGTAAGCGGCCATAGATGAAGTAACTGTCAAGGAATATCCGGAATCATCCTGTGCCATGACCGGACCAAAACCCTGGGGCACACCATTGCAGTTGGCCTCGATCGCCTGGTACGACCCCATTGAGTGGACGGTGCCGTCGGAGGAATGATAGGCGTAATTGGATCTTATCCAAATTCCGGTGCCGTCTGGGCACGTCGAAGGCGGCGTTTGTGCTCGCGTGTAGGTTATATAACTTGTGAATGGGCTCAGAGTCCAGCCCCACGGGGTTACCGCTGGCGGCATAAATTGAGCACTTTCGATGATGTTTCCGTCAACATCCGTCTGGGGAGGGGCGGCCGTCCAGATCAAGCTGTCATACGAGATTGTTGAGTTGACGGACAGGCCACGCCCTGATTTCTGAAATACAGGTATCGAGAAATGGACATTCAGGTTTCCCTCATTGACGGTGTCGAACTCAGAACTTTTAAACGATCCAAATGAAGGAAACCCAACACCTGGGTTTGCGCCGCCATTCTGCGACAAAAGGGGACTGGCAAACAAAAAGACAAGTAGTAGTTGAATGGCAGCAACCCGTTTTGGCGACTGAAGAATTGGGTATTCATTGGCTCTGAGGGAAGGTTTCGAGAAAGCCATAACATCCTCCTTGCAGTTCAGCACACATGGCCCTGCTAGTGATCTGCTCCTGCTTTCGTTCATTCCTTAAGACCAACAAAATGGCAGTAATTCTAAATCGCCAAGCAAATAGGCATGTCTGTCCTCGAATGATCTCGCCCAGACTCAAACAGGAGGATCGATTGGCGAAATCGCTGGCAAGGACTCGTATTTGACCGAGTGTCACCAAACGAGAGTAGAGCTACACATCGAACTGTAGGTGGTCCAACGCTTAAGGGAGTCATCAGCTTCATTCCACGGAAATTGAACAGACTACCGTGCGAATAATTAAGAGGCACCTAACTAGCCTCATTTGTCCGCACCAGCACACTTGCGTCAATTCACTTCAGAAGGAAGCGGCGATCAGAACTGCGAGTAGGCTAGCTGTCTGCCGTCCCCGGCGAATCCCGTCCGCTGACTGCGACAATCTATTACGCGCGAGCAGTGGAAGTCAACACTTGTCACTAAACGGTAGTGTCCTAATAAATTAGGACACTAACCCACTAAACCGCGCGGGGGCGGCTGCCCAGAAAGTGATGTGCGAACTAATCGGCTACGACTGGAGGAAGAACGGGCGAAAAACGGATGAGGAAATGTTGCAGCATCTGCGTTCGTTGCTCGCATCACATGGCCGACTCAGCGCGCCAATCATCGACGCTGCACCCAGGTTGGTTACTTCGCACAAATTGAGGTGGCGGTTCGGAAGGCTCGACCGAGCGTATGAGTTGATCGGCTATGACTGGAAAAATGATTTGTCGAAAGCCTGTAAGGCCAACATGCAAAGGAGGCGATAATCACTAAGAATGAAGTGCGATGGTCGCGCTATCGGGGGCAGGAGCACAAAGCGGAGCACAATAACTGCCGAATGAGAGGCTCTGAGTCCGACTTGGAGGCCATGAGTCCAACTGTAAGTGCTTGAATACGAGTGAGGGCGGCGAGAAAGGTACATCTTGAAAACCGCTGTACCTGAAAGGGTACCGGGGGTTCGAATCCCTCTCCCTCCGCCATTTTTAACAATTCCAACAGCTTAGCTGGATCAGACCCCGACAGACTTAACCCGGTCAATTCTGTTCTGGTGTCCTGTAGGTGTCCGATTCGTGAAATTGCCTACCTAGATTGCCGGTTTTCCGATGTTCCAGAATCTCGTCGTTCCGGGCTCCGTCGGGCAGCATCATGGCCACGGCGGCGAAAGGAAGTCGGCATCGACCAAAGGGCGGGTCTGGGATCTTCACGGCGTTCTTATTCACCTGAATAGCCAAAAGCGCTGACGGAGTAATGATTGGCGGCCTGCTGCAAAAAGAGAACTCCCATGATGGGCATGAAGTATACGTTTGATGCCCGCCCCCGAGTTGGATCGGAGAGTATCCGCCATCTTCCACAGCTCCGCATCGAATTGCTCAATATTAATGAGATGATCGGCAGTCTCGCCCCGTCGTCTTCCGCATCAAATCCATCAAAGTAGTACCAGCTCTCGCGCCCGAGAGGAGGCGATGGAATGCTGCTCAATATTTCCGGTTGCCCTGAAAATACTGATGCACGACGCAACTGGATCCTCCTGGGCGTGTGAGGGCATGTTCCCAGCGATTATTTTCCCGGCTCGGGTATTCGTTTTTCATCCCGCAATTTTGGGACACAGTGGCAGCATCTTGGAAGTCGTTTGGCAACACCATGGGGTGTCCGAGCAACTTGGACATGCGAGCGCTGCCTTCACTCTGGACACCTACTCGCACGTGCTTCCGCATATGCAAGACGAAGCTGCTGCCAAGATGGAAGCAGCCCTGCTGAACGGTCTGTCGTTGTAACCCATTTCCCGCCAAATCCCAAAACATCAATCATCGATAGCCACGGCTGCTGCGTTCTGCGAGCAGAGAAAGGAGGTATGACCATGTCGCGCAAACTGGGTCAGATCATCGCCGTTCGAGAGAACACCTGGATGATTCGCATCCCCATGGGTTGCGATCCCCAAACCAAACAACGCAGCTATTACAACCGTACTGTGCACGGTTCTCTGCGCCAAGCGCAGAAATTTCTCGGAAAGAAGGTCAATGAACTGGGCACATATATTGAAAGGGACGGCGCAAAGATTCGCTTGGATCAATATCTCGATCAATGGCTCAAGACTGTGAAATCGGGGATCTGCAGCAAGACGTTCGAAAGTTACGAGAGTCTGCTCGCAAAATACATCCGCCCCTCGCTGGGTAAGAAGCCGATCGTGGCAATCCGTCCGTTGGACGTCCAAGCGATTTACCAAGACATGACAGATCGCGGACTTTCACCAAGAACAGTTCAGGGCGCTCATTGGGTGATCAACGCGGCGTTCAGACAGGCACTGCAATGGGAGATGATCTTGGAGGTTCCGACCAAAGGCGTGAAGCTGCCAAAGATTCGAAGGCGCGAGATGCGAGTCTTCAGCGTAGAGGAGGCAAGAACCTTCTTGAAATTTGCGTTGCCCACGATGTACGGAACCCTGTGATTTCGCTACTCTGAAGTGGCCCCACTTCGATCATTACATTTGGCCCCACCCTAACCGATAGATCGGCCTACCCTGTCTGCGAAGCGGACGGGGAGGGCGATGGACAGGAGACGCAAGGTGGAGCTATTCGAAGAGATCAGACGGGAACATGTGCATGGGGCTGGTTCGATTCGCGCGGTCGCGAAGAAGCTGGGTGTACATCGGCGAATGGTGCGACAGGCCCTGGCTAGTTCGATTCCGCCGGAGCGCAAACTGGCGGCGCGAAACAAGCCGAGGCTGGGTCCGGTGATGGAGTTCATCGACGAGATTCTGCGCGCAGATCAGCTGGCTCCGCGCAAACAGCGGCACACCGCGCATCGCATCTGGCAGCGGATCCGCCAGGAACAACCCAGCGCAGCAGTGGGGGAAGCGACGGTGCGCCGTTACGTGCGGGAACGCAAGCAAAAGTTCGGGCTCACATCGCGCGAGACGTTTGTGCCGCAGGTCTACGACTGGGGCGGAGAGGCGCAGGTGGATTGGTACGAAGCCATGGCCGAGATCGGCGGCGAGCGCCAGTCGGTTCATCACTTCGCGATGCGCTCGATGGCCAGTGGCGGAGCCTTTCACGTGGCCTACTATCACGCCACGCAACAGGCCTTTCTGGAAGGGCACGAGTTGGCGTTCCGCTATTTCGGCGGCGTGTTCCGCTGTTTGCGTTACGACAACCTGAAGAGTGCGGTGAAGAAGATTCTGCGCGGGCATCAGCGAGAAGAGACGGAACGCTTGATCGCCTTCCGCTCGCATTGGGGCTTCCAGACAGAGTTCTGCAATCCGGCTCGGGGCAATGAGAAGGGCGGAGTGGAAGGCGAAGTCGGTTACTTCCGCCGGAATCATCTGGTTCCGATTCCGCAGGCGAAGAACCTGGAAGAGATGAACGAACAACTGCGAAGTTATTGTCAGCAAGACGAGCGGCGGCGGATCGCAGGCAAGCCGATGTTGGTGGGCGAGGCGATGCGGATCGAACGCGAGCATCTGCTGCCGATGACGGCGGAAGGATTCGAACTGGCGGAGACCAGTTTCCCAACGGTGGATGGTAAGGGTTGCGTGAAGGTGCGCACGAACTTCTACTCCACGCCATTGCGGCCAGGGACGCGCCCGCAAGCGAAACTGCTGCCGGCTTATGTCGAGATCTGGCAGGAGCGGGAGTGCGTGGCGCGGCACGAGCGCAGTTTCGGGCGCTATGAGCAGGTGCTCGATCTGGAGCACTATCTCGACGTGCTGGAGAAGAAACCGGGAGCGCTGGCGGGATCGAGTCCGCTGCGGCAGTGGCGCGAACGCGGACGCTGGCCGGAGAGTTTCGACCAGCTCTGGCAGAGCTTGCAGGAACGACACGGCAAACACTCGGGCACGCGGGAGATGATCGAGTTACTCACGCTCGGCAAGCGACACGGATGGGATCGGCTGCAGCAAGTGGTCGAGCAATCGCTGGCTTTGGGTTGCACGGATGCGGCCGCGGTTCGGCACTTGCTGACGGCAGCGGAACTCGGTCGTCCGCATCCTGCGTTGCTCGAACTGAATGGACTGGAACGCTATGAGCGACCGCTGCCCCAGATGAACGAGTACGACCAGTTACTCGGCATCGCTGCCAGCACAGCGGAGGTGGCGCGATGAAAGAGCAAACCCAGGCTCTCGAACACGCCAGCGTGAAGCAGTATTGCAAAGCGCTGCGCGTTCCGATGATCGGAGCGCACTTCGTGCAACTGGCAGAGCAGGCCATCAAAGAACAGCGCAGTCACATCGGGTATCTGGAAGCGCTGCTCACCATGGAGTCGGAAGAGCGCGACCGGCACGCCATTCAGCAACGGCTGCGCGATGCCAAACTGCCGCGGCTGAAGACGCTGGAAGAGTTCGACTTCAACCAGGCGCGGCAGATTTCGGCGGC
This sequence comes from uncultured Acidobacteriaceae bacterium, assembly GCA_963818235.1. Taxonomy (GTDB): domain Bacteria; phylum Acidobacteriota; class Terriglobia; order Terriglobales; family Acidobacteriaceae; genus Sulfotelmatobacter. The sequence continues at coordinate 348,884 of CAWFRI010000001.1, read as the reverse complement.
GAAGATCCGCGAACTGGCCGAAGGCGGCTATATCGAACGCGCCGAACCCGTGGTACTGATGGGCGAATGCGGTACCGGCAAGACACACCTCGCGACGGGATTGTGCGTGGCCGCGTGCCGCCAGAAACGAAGAGCGCGATTCACCACGGCCGCCAACCTGGTGAACGAGTTGGTGGAAGCCCGGCAACACAACGCGGTGAAGCGAGTACTGGCGCGCTGGTTGCGCTACGACGTGATCGTGCTCGATGAAGTCGGCTACGTGCCGCTGGCCGACATCGGAGCGGAGTTCTTGTTCCAAGTGATCGCCGAACGCGCCGAGCGGGCTACGTTGATCGTGACCACGAACTTGCCGTTTTCCGAGTGGACGCAGGTGTTTCCGAATCCGCGCTTGTGCAAGGCGTTGCTGGATCGAATCACAGACCGAGCCCACATCATCGAGACCGGAGCCGAGTCGTACCGCTTTCGCAGAACCCTGGAGGTGCGCCAGAAAAAGAAAGCATCGTAGGCACCCACGGAGTGGCTTCTACATTGCCGGTGCAAAGGAAGGGGCTCAAACGCCGCCCCTTCCTCTGCACTCCATCCCGGCTGGAGACGCAGGAACTTTGCCGAGCCAGACAGGGCATCCTTATTACTACAGGTGGGGCCAAATGTGAGTATCGCGGTGGGGCCAAATCAAGTTGTCAAACGCACCCTGCTCGCTGTTGCCGTTACCACTGGAATGCTCGCAATGTTTATGTCGAATTGCAGCGTCACTGCGACCGCGCTGAAGAATATCGCAATGCGCGATTTGGGATACCGCTTCCCGAACTATCCCGTGCCCGATGGCGAAACCATGCAGTCTTTTCTTGAGAAGCGCACTGAGGAAGGAGTGCGCGACAGATATTTGCCGAAGCGGGATGCCAAGCTGTTTGAAAAAGCCAAGCAACAGGCCCAGCGTGAATTGGTGCTGATCGGGCAACTCGAATTGGCGGACCGTGCGCCCCGGCATCGACGCCCGTTCCAGGGGGACAACCGCATTCAGTTGCCCTGCGCGAATACTTCCTTTTGTATTGCGGAGGAAGAAAGCGCTCGTGATCCCGCCTACCGGAACTCCTCACTTCGAGCAGACAACCTCTGAATCTGAGGTTGAATCTCTGATGCTCGAAATGATCGACGGCAAAGTCGACTCCGAAGGTTCGCTCGACGCGAGCGTGAGCATTACGGCCAGCGGATACCCCGCAGTTCTGTTAGGCCAGTCATTTCTTGCTGCAGATGATTCCGCGCTCTCCGCAGCGGTCAGAACTGTGATCAAAGGAGTATCGGGATTCATAAGCGATGTTAAGGTTACGGGTTCGGCAGTCGCAGAATCTTTTGTGTTGTCGTTTAACGTCCATACGCCCATTTTCGTACGCAACAGCGGAAAGACTGCCGAATTGACTTTGCCGATGTCGGACTTCAGCTTGGTCGATACAGGCTATGTGGGGCAGAACCAAGCGTATGTCGGTAATTCAAAATTTGTGCGGATCGGACTAGCTGGCAAATACACCTATCGGATCAAGCTCGAATTTGACCCGACACTCACTCTCGAGGGCTTGTCGCCGCTCAGTCTGGAACGACCGTTCGGCACCTACAAAGCTAGTTACTTGGTACACGGTAACCTACTGGTGGCAGAACGAAGGCTCACGCTGCGGACCGATGAAGTTCCGAATGATATTAAGGAAGATTACATGGTTTTTCGAGAAAAAGTGTCGGCCGAGACCACGACAAGACTACGACTAGTCTCCAAATAATTGCTCGTTGGAAATTGTCATTGAGTGCGATACGAGATCGTTACATCGCGCCAGCTGGTTTCCTTAGCAACGATGTATAAAGCGCATGCGTCGCACTTCATTTCAAAATTACCGCAATTGTCGCAGCCGACCACAAGGTTTTTTGGACCGTTCCAGGATATTGAGAGATGAGCACCGTAGTCCAGTCCCGTCAGGACAGTATGTGGAAATGGATTTCTTCGGGTCTTAAGCTGAACCTTGCTGAGGTCGGAAGAGGTTGCCCCGCCTTGAGGGTACTTCCTCAAGAACGCCACGTATCTGCCGTCTGGACCGAGGGCTTGCAGTCGTATCTGGCCAGCAGCAAGACCTTCATGGAGGCCAACTAGGAGCAACACAGCTAGGCCGCTGAGCGCCAGCTCGGCGAAAAGTATCAGGCCTCGATGTCTATTCCGTGCAACCTTGCTGGGCATAGTCGTAGCCTTGTGTAACCATTGGATTTTCTGCTGCATTAGTCTGGTCGCCGTAGGTGGGTTGGCCATTTACAGTAGTGGCATGAATGAAGGGAATGCCCGGTCCGGCAGTCCACGTCAATGGCTGTCCGGTCCATAATTCGCCGGCCACATTTTTCACGGCGTTCCAATCGTCCACTGCACCAGCTCCGCTCTGACACGTCGACAATGAAAAGTCCATCGCGGCACATGTCGCACCAAAGTTGAAGTTCCCAAAAGCGCTGTTATCGAATGTGTTGCCGTAATGAGCCCTGTAATCCCAAGATCCCCCCGGTTTGACTTGGTCTAACCACCAAGAAGCCGCACCGGTCCCAATGGGATCATTAATAAAGGCCGAGGATGTAGCGGTGACATTTGCAGCCACGCTCGCGCCTGAACCTGCCGGCGCATTTGGCGCGAGTGTGTTGCAAGCGATATTTGAGTCCTGCGTTTGTAGATCAGAGGGAGCATCCGCAGTGACGCAAGCGTCAACGTCACAATTCGGATCGTTGCCAAGGCCACCACTGCTGTCATCATCATCACCAACGGCCCCTCCACCTCCGTCACCTCCGAAGATGCAAGTAACATCATCCGTGCCGCAGATGTCCTGCTCCTGACCAGTGGAATCCACCGCCCGCAAGGGATTATTCGACACGTAAGCATAGCGATTCCAGGTCTGCGGATTTGTGAGAGACACGGCCCCCCTTCCCAAGGGATCAGGCGAGATCCACCTTCCTTGGCTCTGGCTATACCGCCGCGCCGGGAAATCATACAAGCTGCTCACCGTGTCTTCATTCTGTCCCGTAAACGAAAGCTCATTCGTAAACGACGTACTGTACGCTTCTCCAAAAGGAGCGTAGGCGGCACTGGAGTAGACCGTGCGAGACGGCGTCGAAGCCAGCCGCGAACTTCCCAGCCAGTCCGAATGGCGAAAATACGCCAGGCCCGACGCCTGGTATACCGCCTTCGCTCCGCCCGGCAGCTTAATGTAGCCGAAGGAAAGCGTCTGGCTGGCCGTCGCTACGACCGCAACTTTGTCGCCCGTCGGAGCATAGACGATCGCCGAATAAACTCCCCCGACATTTTTCTCCACCATGCGCCCCAAGCCGTCGTACGTGGCGGCCACCGCGCCTCCGTTGACCGTGCTCATGTTGCCGTACACATCCCAAGTGTAGGTGTTCAGGTTGTCGGTAAGCAGATTGCCGTTACCGTCGTAGCTCACGGTCCTCCCCGGAATCGAGGTGAACTGATTTTGGGTAAGTGAATAGCCCGGAGTAAAGGAGCTGTTGCCGGTCTTGGTGATGTTGCCAAACGAGTCGTAGGTAAACGTCTGGGACCAGAGCGCTCCGCAGCTTGAGGACGAAACCCGTTGCAAGTCGTCGTAGAGATAATTGCAGGTCTGGCTGTCGTTAGTGCCCGTGATGCCGTCGGTGATTACGAGCTTGCTCAGAGTGCCGTTTGTGTTCCAGGTCAGCGCGCCCACGTCGGTCTGGCTGTTCACCGTAAAAGTATATCCCTTCATACGCCCGGTGTTGGGGTCGGAGCTGAAGCTGTCGCTGTCCGCCGACCCGAAGGTGACGCCAGTGAGCGCTCCCAATGGATTGGTCGTGCTTGTTGTGGAATAAGCGACGCTCGTCACCGGATTCATGCCGGACGAAGCTGTGACCTGAGTGAGGCGGCCTTCGCCATCTAAACCCGCTCCGCTGGCTCCGTAGTTTAGTGTGGGCACGCCGGGGATGCCGCTCAGGGTTTCCAGCGTCCCGGTCGGCCAATAGGCAGCCGTGGTGTGATAGTAGTAGTTCGTTCCCGAGTGCGGAGTTAACTCGTAGACATCGGTCAGTTCGCCACGTGGCGAATAGCTGAACCACTCGTCGGTAAGCGTAGCGTCATTGCCAGTGACACAAACGTCAGTCAACACTTCTCGCACACGTCCTACGGTGTTAGCCGTAGTGATTCCTGCGGGTACGGTACCTGTGTATCCAGCGCTATTGTCGTAACGAAATCGCTTACAAGGATTGGTTGTACCCTGATTCGAGTTTCCCACGTCGGTTACCCGGTGCAGAGCGTCGTAATAGTACATTGTGCAGTTGCCAGCAGCATCCGTGACCTTTAGCAAATCTCCATTTGAGGTGTAACGCCGGGTTCATACACATAGCAGTCGTCGTATCGTACACGTACGTCTTGGTGCCGTTGCTGCCGGTATTCGAGGTTTCGGGATTGGATTCCGAAGTCATGCGGCCCAACCAGTCATAGGTGAACGATCTGGTCTGGTGATTGGACGTGGCTTGCGCGTTCTGCGTTACGGTCAGCAGCCGCCCAAGGGCGTCGTAAGCGTACTTTGTCCAAAAACCGCTCTTGGTCGTCGTTTGACTACACGTTCCGGAGCCCGTCAACGTAGAAGATAGCTCGCAGACCGAAGTTAACCGTCCGAGTCCATCGTATTCAAGCTGCTTTTGAAAGCTTTGTGTTCCAGTGACTGCCTGAAGTACATCGTTATTCGTATACGTATAAGAAATCGCCCCACCACTTGCGTCTGTAACTGTGAGGACGCGGCCAAGAGCGTCGTAAGTCGTGTTGGTGGCAGGAGCTGTCGAACTGGTTCCTCCAGCAGCAGCACTGAAAGGCATGGAGGACTTCGAAGGCTTACCTAGTTCGTTGTAATCGACCTCGCGAGTGTCGTAGTTCATTTCGCCCGGCCCCTGCAAGCGCTGACTAAGAATCGGCCGTCCAAAACCGTCAACGGTGGCACGCATATCACTTACGGAGTGACCTGCCCCCTGCTTTCGTTCACGTAAGAATACGACAACTTTCAGTTACTTCCTCTCCGGTTTGAGCCGGGATGGGGGAGCGCGAGGGGCAAGGGACGGCGTTTGAGTCCCTTGCCCCTCGCTCAGCTGTGTAGAGGCTCGCTGCCTGGGCTGCCGCGAACTCGTTCGGGGTTTGATATCCCAAGCTGCTATGCGGACGCTCCTCGTTGTACTCGATCCGCCACGCCGCGATCTTGCGCCGCGCGTCGAACAAATTTTGAAACCAGCTCACTGTCAAACACTCGTCTCGCAGCCGTCCGTGAAAACTTTCCACGCGCGCGTTCTGCGTCGGCTTGCCCGGTTGAATGTGCAGCAACTCGATCTGCCGTTCCACGCACCACGCCAGAAAATGCCGGCTGGTCAGTTCCGGCCCGTTGTCGCAACGGATCGCCAACGGTTGTCCCCGCTCGGCCACAATCGTATCCAACACCCGCGTCACTCTCCGACTGGCAAAGCTGGTATCCACTTCCAGCGCCAAACACTCTCGCGTAAAAGCATCCACCACGCTCAGCACCCGGATGGTTCGTCCACACTCCACCGCATCGTGCACAAAATCCAGCGCCCACTCCTGGTTGGCCGAAGTCCGCGCCAGCAGCGGCTTACCCTCGCGCACGCAATGCTTCCGCTTCTTTCGCCTGATCATCAGCCCTGCCTCTCGATACACGCGATGCACCCGCTTGTGGTTCACATGCTCTCCCGAGCGGCCCAGCAAAACATGCAACCGCCGATACCCGAAGCGCGGCTTCTCCCGCGCCAACTCCACTAACTTCGTGCGCAGCGGCTCGTCGCTGCGCCTGCTCTGGTAGCGATAGCTCGACACCGCCATCGTCATCACGCTGCACGCCCGCCGTTCACTGAAGGCATACTTCTCTCGTACCTGCTCGACAGTCGCCTTCAGGACCGCGAGCTCCACCCGTTTTTTTCAATCACCCACTGCAGCGCATCTTTATCCAGACTCAGATCTGCCACCAGCTTCCGCAATCGAGTGTTCTCATCGCGCAACTGTTTGGCTTCTTGCGCCTGACTCACATCCATCCCGCCGTACTTCGCTTTCCAGGCGTAGATCGTGTGCTTCGACACCCCCACTTCCCGCGCCACGTCCTCCGCTTTACGTCCTGCTTCCAGTTGTTTCAGCGCCCCGATCATCTGCGCTTCCGTGTGCCTGCTCTTCGACATACCTCTTCCCCTTTCCTTCGTCCGAAATCATACTCGGACTTGTTCGGAAAGCGGGGAGCAGGTCAGGAGTTCCCCGAATTAAAGTTTTGGAGAGCCGTTTCTACCGCAGTTTGGCCGCTATAGCTAACTTTAGTTTCATTGCTTTCCTGATCATACACATCGGCTGGTCTCCAAAAATCAACGTCGGTGTAGTCAGTCTTGATCGTGTTGAGATTCTCATCCGTGGACAGCTCCGTGACACCGCCTAGACAATTCCACTGCATTGAGCGCGAAAGAGCTGTGGTAATTGTGGTGGGGAAGGAATTCCCGCAAGACGCGGTAAGCGTGCTATTGTAGGGGTTCGTAGCGGAACTATATGCATAGGTGGTTGGGCCGGTGTTGACATCCGTTACGATCTTGGGATTTCCAGTGTCGTAGTAAGTGTATGTTTTCGAAAGCGTCTTGCTGCTGCTCACGGACATTGCCACCGTTGTTAGGTTGCCTCGGGAGCCGCTAACCGAGGTATGCTGAGGCGTAGAAGAAGTGCCGGTGGGTGCCGACCCATCATAGGCATAAGACGTGGAAGAAAGTGTGGCTGCCGTACCCGAACTCCAGTCGGAAACAATTACGGATGATGGTTTGTTGACGATTCCGTTTCCCAGGCTGGCGTAGGAAATGGCGGTTTCGCGTACAAGAGCTGTATTGCTCGGAGCAGCCCCAATGGTCACGCCGTAGCCATATTCTTTGTCGTCGGTCACCAGTTGGTACGCATTATAGGCAACTTCGGACAGTCGGATGCTGCCGTTTGGTAGCTCACTGTACATATCCGTTTGAGTGATGTTCGTAGTCACGCCGGCAGTCGCACAATTTGCATAAATCCTGTTGTAGCAATGGATATTTGTAGCTAATAGATTTGGGCCGGAGATACTCCCCTGATACACCTGTCGCTGCGTTTCATACAAATTATATGTAGGCGCCGTGGTATTGCTGTCTTCGGAGAAATTTATTGTGGTGTAATTAGAAGTTGGATCGATCACCGTCGTAGTCCATACCGATCCTGGGCCAGCCGGTGCCGAATCCGTCCTGAGCACGCGAGAGTATTGCCAGCATCCCCCCGAACCACAAGAAGCGGCCGGACTTAAAATTCGTGTCAGACCTGCCGTGCTACCATCGCTGAATATTCCGTTCGATCCGCCCGTATAGAGATACGGTAATTGTCCCTCCGGTGGGCAGGTCCACGGACGCAATTCGTCCTGTTACGCAATTCGCGGCCGTCCCGGAGAGGTGCGTGCATGTGCCGGGAGTCTGTTCGTAGGTGAAACTGTAGCTGGTGCCATCTGGAAGCGCAATGCTACTGACGAGCGGGGTACTTGTCTTTCCATATTCAACGATCCCGCTGACCGCGAAGTTCGTGGCTACGGTGTACTGTGTAAAGTTCATCGTGTAGGAAGCGCAATTGGTGATAGGGCTACAACTGGATGACCCCGTGGAGGGCGCAGGATAAGTGAAAGTAATTGGGCTTGAAGGAGTACCCGTGCCGCCGATTGTCAAAACCGGAACTGTGCTGGAAAGCGTGTCAAAAAATTGGCCACTGGTGTTCTCATTCATGAAATTGCCGTTGGCGTCTGACTTTGTGGACGATTGGGCAGAGGTCGGCGGAACCTGAACCACAGCCGGGGACAAAGCATCTCCTTTCACTGTCGTCAAATAAGCATCGACTCCATTTGTTACGGAGATCGTCAGACCTGAACCATCCGTGGCGATAGAAGAAAATGAGGTCACATTGGTGCCGGTGCAGTTTTGCCCGCCCGAATAGATTACGATTTGGCCACTAAACGCATGCACCCTGCCCCACGCATCGTGATAAACATAGTTGGTCCAAGTCTGCTTTTCTCCATCGTTGTGCCCACTGTTGTCATAGCAGAGCTGTGTCGAAACTGAATAGATGATATATCCGGCATTTCCTGTCCAGGTCGATTGCCACCCCAAATTAGCGCTAGGCTTCCAATATGAAGTACCACCAGAGATTACAGGTGCCCAGATCGAGCTGTCATAGCTGAGATCGTATGTAAACGGCATTCCCCGACCGGCCTTGTGCAATACCGGGATCGAAAAATGGACGTTCAGATTTCCCAAGTTTACGGCATCGAAGGGTCCGCCGCCGATGCTGGAGAAAGATGGATTTCCCGTGGCCACTTGCCCCGCTAACCAGGACAGGCTGACAAACACAAACAGCAACAAACATCCGAGAGCGCGCTTCATGCGGTGCATCTCCTCAGCATCTAATTAATTTGGAAGTCTGAGAGCGGAAGCCCTGTGTTGAAAGATGCGCTGGTCAACGTTGCATCGACCAACAATGTACCTTGAACAATCCGTTGAACACGCATTGGGACAAGAACGCCGTTTATGTTCTGATAATTTGAGAAGTCGACTTCGACGGCGAGATTAGTGCTTGCATCATTGTCTGGATGCATATTAAAAACGATTGCCACAGGCAATAGAGTGGTCGAGTCGAGATAGAAGTCTGTCGTGCTGAGCTGTTGTGGCGTGGGACTGGCGACTTGACTGCCTATGTATATATAGGTTTGGAGGTGTTGAACGCTCGCGCCATTCCAAGTCTCTTGATCAACGTACGACAGTACTACTTGCGGCGGTACGGTGAGCGAACTCAACGCTGGAAAGAACCAGGATGCGTCGGTCCAACAATTTTGTGAGGCCAACAACCCAGACGAATTGTCCGGAGCGATCCATTGTCCTTTTGCCGGGCCAGTCTGAGAATCGCGAATCTCAGTTCGAGTGCCGCCCGTCAGTCCAAGATCCATTCGGCTTTCGCTAATGCCTAGAGCTTTGAAAGTCACCGACCCAGTGTCACTTCCCGCCCAAACGGCGGTTCCGCTCAACATGACGTCGCTGATCGTTGTTCCTCCGGTCAGGGCTGCAATAGACTGAGTAGCGTATGCCACTGCCTGAGGACTGTTGGGAGGCTGGGCCTGGCAAACTGCGGAATTCGCTATTGCGGTAAAAACAAAAACGCCGATCGCGAGCTGTACCTTCATCCTGCATCCTCCTAAAGCGCAATGCGGGGCCCCCATCCACCCACTCTTGCCAGGGAGATGGAACATCCATTTGTTTTCCGCACGCATCGCGCAATCCAATGGCTGGCGCGATGGTCTACACCTTAGAAGGAAGCCGCTCTGCGAGCTATTAGGAGCTCTGATTGTGTCGGAGCGAATCCTGTCTTGATTGTTCGAGACAATACTTGTGGATGGCTCTGCGTGTCAACAAAAAAATAGGTGCCAGTCGAATCACGGAGAATCGAATTGCGCCTTTCGTTTGCTCCAGTCACGAGAAAATACCTTTCCCAAGTAGGGGGTGGGCAGGTTTAAGTTGGACGATTCATAGCGGCTCCGCGAGGCGAAAACGATAAATCTTTCAACAAGACGGGATCGATTGTGCCTCTCGGATATCTCGAAATGTCTGAGCCGACGTGGATTATACTTCTTTCAGATTTCATTCCTTCATGCCGATTTCTCCGCTTGCACTCCAGACTTTGCGTTCGATGGTTCGTTCACGAGCCGAACTCCAACTTGAGAATCTGGCCTTGCGTCACCAAATCTGTGTGCTTCAGCGATCGGCCCGGAAACGCTCGAAGTTGACGCCACTCGATCGACTCTTCTGGGTTTGCCTCACCCGCATCTGGAGCAATGGGCGCTCCACCTTGGTCATCGTGAAGCCGGGAACTGTTGTCGCCTGGCATCGCAAGTGCTTTCGTCTGTTCTGGACATGGAAAGTGCGGCACGGCCAGCCCGGACGCCCTGGTGTTCCTCGTGAGGTTCGCGTTCTGATCTGCCAAATGTGCCGGGAAAATCCCACTTGGGGTGCCTGTGATCCCTCAAGACGTTGTACCTTCGAAAATCAAACCACTCGGCAGCATTTTCGACCGAGGTCGGTGCAAAAGACGGCGCGATAAGTCCGCGCCTTGGAAATCGTTACAGCCGATTTCCACTTTCACACCGACCCTGCTGCTTCGGTATTTCTGATCGTGCATGAGGGAACAACGTGTTGAAAGATCACAGGTGCCCCTCGCATTCATGGCGAACTCCTCAAGCTCGGCATCGACATCGGCGAGACCAGCGTCAGCAAGTACATGGTACGGGTTCGCAAGCCGCCTTCCCAGACTTGGCGTACCTTCCTCCAGAACCATATCTCACAGCTCGTCTCCGTCGATTTTTTCACCGTGCCACCGTTCGCTTCCAGGTTCTCTACGTGTTCCTGGTGTTGGCTCATGATCGTCGCCGGGTGATCGACTTCAACGTGACGGTCAGTCGAGCCCAGCGGGTGCAACTGGAAACCGTACCTGTAACACATCATTTTCCGAATCTCCGTCGGGCTGAATGGATGTAGGCCAGTTCTCGTCCAGGCGCGTTTGCCTCGGCCTCTAACAGCGACGACCTCCGAGAACTAACAGAAAAGATCAACTCGGCAGCGTTCTTGAGTTTGAGCTTGAGGACACTCTCTATCGCTTCCGCTCCTCCGACAACCAAGGCGCGCAAGATTCCGGTATTGGCCTTGATGCGGTGCAAGTTAAGGTGCTCACTGTATTGATGTAGGACCCATTCAAGCTTGTCTCGCGTTTCGTGTTGCGAGAATGCCCCGTGGCTCATGTCAATGATCCAGCTTCGCAGTCCCAGAAACTTGGCTCGACTTTCGGGGTCCGAGCGAAAGTCGAGAATCTGTTCCCAAGACGTGCTATCGTCCGGCTCTGGAAAAGAATTAAGAACCACATCGATAACCTCTTCGCGTCTACCAGCGTCCGTCACGGAACGCACATTCGCAAACATTGCCCTCTCCGAGGCAAGCAACGGTACCGCCTCCACCGTATCGAAATCGGAGATTTCCAAAGCAAGCAAGCGTGAGAGGAGTTCACGGATCAGTTCGGCTGAGAGGGCGGGAGACCGAATAAGGAGCGCTGGGTCTGCGCCCTCCAACATGACCTTGGTCATCTTGCCGGCCCCCTTAAACCCTTCAGGGCGAGGCAGTAAATACACCTTCGTGCCGTTCTTATGCCGGCTGAGGCCGATTACATCCTTGAGCTCTTGTTGGAATACCACACCTTTCTCTCTAAGCCAATCCAGTTCTGCTTGTTCTCGCGTGTCAATGCTTGCGGAAGTATTTGCTTGATTTATGCAGATTTGGTCGAACATCAAGGCGGCGCGCTTGAGTGTATCTAGGGAGCGTGGGAACGGGCTAACGGCAATCAACCGCATGCCTGGCATTCTACTTCTTGGCTCTGGTCTTGGGGTTGAAACTAGGAAGCTGGTATCCCTTTTCGTTTGACAGGTTGAGTTATTGGAACGGGAGAACCTTTAGGCCTGCTAATATTCGATCAACAGATCAGAAGCGGACATTGGAAGTGGGAGCGCGGGTGTCGACGGGATTAGACTCGACTGTGGCCACAGACCGAAGGACCGAATGATTGGCTCATTCATGTCAATACAGGGAAGTCTCTTCAAGTGGAAAGTAGTTACCGCACTGCAGGCATTTTCGTCAGCACTGGCGAACACTCGGGGAGGATAACCGATGTGGTCGGATAACGAATCCAAAGAGGACCTCCTCGCATTTCAATACTTGGCGCAGGCGGTCATCTCGATCGTCAAGAACGAGGCGCTCCTTCCGGCAACGATAGGAGTATTCGGAGATTGGGGAAGCGGCAAGTCAACCCTCATCGATATAGTCCAAGCCAAGTTAATGACCGATGCCGAGTGGAAAGCCGGAACTGTGGTGCTCTCCTTCAATGGCTGGCTCTTTGAGGGTTACGAGGGCGCGAAGACGGCCCTCATGGGCACAATCCTCGAAGAACTGCAAGACCATGAGACCTTCAAGAATAAGGCAAGCGATAAGGCGAAGAAGTTAATGAAGAGTCTCTTCCGCCGCGTTAATTGGATGAAGGCAACCCTTGGGGTTGGAAAACTGATAGGCGGTCACTTTGCCGGACCGTACTAAAGGCCGGCGCCGTCGGCAATCTCCAGACTCTGATCAAGAAGGCGCAAACCATCGGTTCCGTATGCCTGTTCTCCATTCGCCACGAGTTCCCGACACAATGGGCGAAGTTCCAAAACGTCACCATCGGCGGCGTCACTCTTACAGCCGAACTTCAGCTCACCCTCGTCCCTGAGCTCTATCCTTTCTGGTCGCAGGGAATTGTCGGAAGCAAGCCGCTGAAAGCTGTTGAATTTTTCGCCGAGATGACGCCTGCCGACAATACTCCTTCCATCAACATCAACGACAAAGCCGACAAGGGCGGCAAGAACGATATCTTGGCGAGAAATCCTCTAATCGGAAATCTGCTTGCCGGTTCGTTAACCAAGATCGCTCTGCCCGCCGCCATTACTGATTCCACGCATCCGCCGTTAACCTTGTACTTCGATGACAATTCCATGGAGGATTTGTGGCTGACCATTACTTGGGGAACCTAACTGGCGTCGCCTGTGTTCCAAGGGGCTCAGAGGTAGATACGGAATGAGAGAGCGATGGGGCGCTTTTTCCGTTCGGGATCACGTTGGCGATGCTCCCTTCGTGAGCGAAGTGCTGCTCTACGATCGGCTGATTATTCCCATCCCTGATCCTAACGACAATCTCGCAGAAGTGAGTTGGGCCGACGAGGATGGAAACCCGACGTGCTGCGTGATTGTCTCGATGTCCTCAAGGTGAAAACGGACAAGGCGGATGGCCTGGCGCTCACCGTTCCTTGGGACAATTCCAAAAGGGAGCGGTTCAAGAGCAGGATGAGCATGGCCGCCGCTCTGGCTACGCAGCGGCGCGATCCGGAACACACCTATTACATGGATCCGTTCCTGATGACGCGGATGCTGGTGAAGGACGAGTTCCGTCCGGCCCTGCCTCCGGGCGTGTCAAAAGCGTGGACCGTCGCCGCCTACCCTTCCGCGGAGGCGTTCCGGCGTGACGTTTCGACGTCGGACGTCGACCGCAAAACGCAGGTCGCGCTCTTGCTTTCGCACCGCTTTCTGACCCCCATCCAGAGCGACCCGAAGCACGACATGCTGAAGCGGGCCGTCGACCTCGCCATGACGGATGCTTTTCGCCGCAAGCGTTCGCGCTCTACGAGTGGCAGGAGGAGATTATTCAAGAGGAGATCAGCGATGAGAAGGCGATCGAGGAACTCGAGCAGCGTTTATTGGACTACAACGAAGCCACACGGAAAGCGTTTGGCGAAGTCGTCGCAAAGTATGCTTTCACGGTGATTCCGATCGGGTTGACAATGGCCGGTGCCGTGTTGGCCGGACCGGGACCGGCTGCTGTCATCGCGGCCGCCTCGGGGCTTGTCGAGTTGACTCGCTTCTGGAAGTTCGATCGCAAGCCGGTTATTGCCGATGGCGATCTGGACGCGGCGGCAATGGTGCACGACGCAAGGCAGGTGTTGTCCTTGAATTGATGGCTAGGGATTGACGGCGAGCGCACAGCAAACACGGTCGCCTGGAGGCCGCGTCGAACAACGAGTTTGTATTTTTCCGACTTGAATGACATCGTCGCCGACAAGAAGCTTTCGATCAATCGGCTGTCCGCCAACTCTCGTGGAATTGTATTCTCGAGATCTCGCAGAAGTAGAGACCATCGGGGCTGGCCAATCTTACGAGGACAGTGTGCTGCCGCGAAATTCGGGGGTACTGTGCGAATTCGACACGAGTGCGGTCGCGTTGTCGAAAAAAACGCAGGGGGGAACGACCGATAAGCCGAGCATCGCTGGAGTACGTAGCCCAACCGGATTCCCCACTTTCGGTACAAGTTCGGTTCAACTGAGCGAGAGAAAAAGTGGTGCGCTGCTCCCTAAGCGACACCAGACAAAACACTTGGAGTTTGTAGTTTCATAGTTCGGGACCAGGGGGTCGGAGGTTCAAAATCCTCTCTCCCCGACCAATCTTTCAATGACTTGGCCGCGATTTCTGTTTTTTCGGCTACACCCCTGTAGACGATTTCGTTACGGTCACGACAGAGAGTTAACCGAACAGTCTTCCTTTGGAAGGTGCCGATTGCCGCGTCGTCGTCGCTCAGTATGTCACTGATATCTGTCAGTCTCATCTTTTCTAGCGGCGTGACGAGAACTACTCATTTACGATTTCCACATGCTGTATCGACTTTTCTTTTGACATCGAAACCATCATCGTCTATCTTTCACGAATCGAAACTAGAACTATCTGGCGCCTAAGCCATGAAATAAGTTCTCGATCATTTAGAAGTTTTCTGAACCTTGGGTTTCTGCCGCTAGACTTCTTGCTGAACGTTGGGGCTTTCTCCCCGCAGACTTCGACTCGCACACAAGCTTTTGTATCGCGGAAGTATTTCCCGTGATCGAGTATCAAACCTACGCACTAACAAAAGGGGGGTTAAGTATGCCCACGCAAACGCGACCAACCGGAACCCGGCTGGCTGTCCTCTTCTCTCTAATGTTGATGCCCGGCCTGGTGGGAAGCACGCTGGCCCAAAGTTCCGGGAATAACGCGATCTCGTCGGGAGCCGGCACCATCGCATCGACAGCCTTTATCGACGCTTCCGCGTTTTATGGATCGACTATAGGGGGCACTAACATCTGCGCCATCCTCAATTACATCTATACGCCCGCCAACCACCTGATCCCTGCCGGCGGTGCGGTGATCGATGCGCGAGGAATTGCGGTAGGTCAAAGTCCAACCAGTCGTCAATGCACCACGAATCCCTGGAATGGCGTCACCAGTCCGCCTCCTACCACGGTGTTGCTGCCCGGCGGAACGATTTATATCAGCGCCCAGTGGACAGTCCCCAGCGGCACTCACATCATTGGCGAAGGCCGCTACACCATTCTTACACTAACGAGTACTTGGACGGCCCCCGCCAACAATTACATGATCCAGATGGGACCTGCCAGCTGCCCCGGTGGCGCCCCCGTGGTGCTGGAACAATTCTCATTCCAGCCGCCCTCCACCGGCAGCGGCGGCAACAATGTGAATGGCATCGACAATGAATGTTCCGGAGCCATGAGTTATGTCGACCACATCGTGTTCTTGTGGCTTTCTGGCGTGGGGATTAACGTTGGTAGCGGTGCCGCAAACTCCGGACCTTACACCAACATTAACTACGCCGCGGGAGACTTCTGCGAGAATCAAGGTATCGGTACTGCATGTCCGTCCCAATGCGTCAATCTCCAGGCCGTAACCCGCGGACTTCATGGAATTACCTGCACCATGACTGCCACAATGACTAACTTCCGCACCGACGAAGCTGCGATTCACGTGGACGCTGCAAATTCGGTGGAGGATACTCATTTCGAAGGCTTCTACGATGGAATTGTTGTGGGAGACACTGCTTCTGCGGCGGGCTCGAGCATCTTACACGTGACGAGCGGCAACGGGGCCGGACCAGTCATCAATTCGGTACATGTTTGCAACCCGGCCGCTTTGGCCGGCGCCTGCACAAACTACAGCGGCTCCAGCACTGCGAACCTGGGCGACATTGCCATTTCTCAAGTGAGCAACAATACGAATAGTGCACTCCTCATTAAGGACGACGTAACCTCCACAAAAATCGGCGTACCTCCGGGAGGATCAAGCGAGTACGTGACGGGGTTGTATGCCCTTGGCCAAGTCGTGGCTGGGGCAAGTTCCACCCTTGGTTACACGCGTCTCAACTCATCAAGCGCAACTCCCACCAGCCTGCTTGCAGGCGCTCCTATGTGGGCTACGGCCAGCAGCACCACCCCGGCTACACCTTGTCCCATCGGGTCCATGTTTTCCAATACTGGCGGCACGTCGAAATCAAACACGATCTACGTTTGTGAGAGCGACGGGGCCGGCGGCACGAAGTGGAATGCAGTCAATTAAACACGCAACTGAACCAGGGAGAAATGCAGATGAATCCTAACAGGAACGTCGAGTCAACCGTGCTCTACCTAGTTGCGTTAGCGTTTGCGGGGTGCTTGTTCGCATCTCACTCGGCCCAGGCGCAATGTACCAACACCGGAGTCGCGGGCAATAATGCCATTTATTGCGGAAGTGCCACCCAAGGATCGGCGGCATATATTGACGCCAGCGCCGTTGCTCTGGGTACCGATTTCTGTAAGACGTTGAATACCATCATTGTTGCCAACACCAACGTGGTGATTGACGCGCGCGGCTTGACCTCGCAAACCACATGCCTGGCGAACAGCACGCCTTGGGTCCAAGGCACTGGCGGTACGCTCACAGTGAGTTCACATGCCGCCACTATCCTATTGCCTCCCGGCATTCTAACCATCGCCACCACTTGGATTATTCCGGGATCTTCGAAGGTGATTGGAGAAGGTCCGGGAGTTACCACCATCAAAGCGTCGCCGACCTTTGCCGCAGATGGCCTGGACTCCATTCCTGCCGTTATCGAGATGGGCAGCCAAAACACGACAACTCCCGTGTGTGTCGTTAACGGCGCGGGAAATGTTGATTGTGTCGGCGTCGGCGTCCAGGACCTGACTGTCGACATGAGTTCGCTGCAATCCGCGGTCTATGGGATATATAACGCCGCCTCGCAGGAGACCAGTTTCGTCGATAACGTCACTTTCATCAATGTCGGCAATTCGACCAACTCGACCGTAGGAAAGTATGCGGCCCTTGAAGTGGCCACGGTTACCGGTCCCAGCGCCAGCAATTCAGGACCCTACTCCAACCTGGTGTGTACCCTCACCCCTGCGGCTTATTCCGCGACACGCTGTGCCGATCTCTTAGGCCACACTCGCGGCATTCATGGCATGAGTTGCTACGGCGGAGGCACATCGGCGCAAACGGCAGCCATTTATCTCGATTCCGACGCCAACTCGATCGAAGACGTCTACGTCAATGGGTTTGCCAACGGAATTTACATTGGATCCCAAGGTCAGGCGCCAAGCAACGTATTGTTCAACATAAGCGGAGGAACTTCGGTTTCTACACTTATCAATATCGATAGCTCCGTCACCAGCTCAACCTCCTTCTGCCCTCCCACCGTTACGGGCGGGCAGAATGTTTGCGACCTGATAATTATGGGCGTAGGCGCAGCCACTGGAACAACTGCCATTGACGATCAGGTAACTGGAGCCAACCTAACTGCGTCGGGCGGCGATGGTTTCGTCGGGCTTTATATGCTGGGCGACCAAGTGGGTAGTCCGGCGGCTACACCAGTGCAATACTCCCGCTTTTCGACCAGCCCGAGAGTTCCAACTTGGCTCTTCGGCAGCGGCGTCGCATCCGGCACAACGGCATGCACGACAGGATCCCTCTACTCCAATACAAGTACAACCGGAAGCACTCTATTCGCCTGCATTAATGGTTTCTGGGCGAGCATCCCATAAGGATCCATAACTGAAACTTCATTGTCTGAAGTGCGGGACCGAAGGGCGGAACAGGAGAAATTTATGATGAGCAGACGTAACTCAAATCGGCAGGTTCTCTTCACCGTGGCGGCCTTGCTTGCCTTCGCAATTCTTTATTCAACGGGTGGATGGGCGCAATCCACGCAGGGCAAGAACGTCGTATATACCGGCTCAACCTCAACCACCACATCTTCTGCTTACCTTGACGCGAGTGCCTTCAGCGCCTCTTCCGATATCTGCGCTCGGATCAACGCGGCGTTAGCCTCCGTTACGGTCCCTGGAACCGTGGTGGATGCGCGCGGCATTACCACGAGCCTCACCTGCACCGGAAGCAACACGCCTTGGGTGGATACCAATACCATCACCATCGCAGCGACGGTTTTGCTGCCTTCGGCTACGATCATCATCAACACGGGGTGGACCCTTCCGTCGGGAACTCGAATCATCGGACAGGGCGCAGGATCGGACACTTCCAGCCCGGCTACCACAATTCAAGCCAGCAGCACTTTTGCTTCAACCTTTATGATCGATATGGGCAGTAGCAGCACAACCATCTGCCCCGCTAACGTCTGCATGGGCATCTCGGTGGAGAATTTACGGCTCGATGGGCAGTCCAAATCGATCACTGGCGTTCTAAACAACTATTCGCAGGAATCCAGCTACGTGAAGCACGTAACTTTCTACCAGATTAACGGTACCGGCCTTTCCGTTGGCCCCTCTTCGCCGGGGAATCCCGTCAACTCCGGCCCTTACTCGGATCTTACTTGCAGCTTCGTTACTTCAGCCCCGGCCAGTACCACTCTCTGCGCTTTAATCACAGGTCCCAGCACTCGCGGTATCCACGGGATGACGTGCTCAAACTCTACTTCCACCATCCCCAGTACCGCGATTTCTGTGAGCGGTAGCAACGATTCGATTGAAGATATTCAGGTGCAGGGCTTTGTGAACGGCGTTGCCATTGGGCCAAGAAGTTCGAGCTCCGGCATCCTGGCGAAAAACATCACCGGAAGTAGCGGCATGACCAGTACCGTGATCATCTCCAACAGCTTCACTCCCAGCGATATCGCCATCTTGGGTGTAAACGCCAACGGAGCCACCAACACGATTCAGGATTTATCGACCACTACCACGCTGACCAGCGCGACCGATCCTATTGTTGCAACCTACATGCTCGGAAAGTCGCAGTCCGTCAGCGGTACCGTTACCGCCCATAGCCGTTTTACCACCAGCGCCAGTGTGCCAAGCTGGGTGCAGGGCAGCGTTGCACCCACCGGCACCTGCAAAATCGGTAGCATCTACTCCTACACTTCTGCCCCATCCACTACCGACGCCTTATGGGTCTGCGTTCCTTCCGGCTCGACTACCAAATGGTCGGGCGTTAGATGATCGGGCGCGAGTAAAAGTTCGATGAGCCACCGGGAAAGCTCTCAAAAACGTGTTCCTGGGCGGGCCGACAAAAGTCAACCCGCCATCACCGAATTTCAGCGTGTCGTCGCATTGCATTCGCCTAATGGGATTCTCGAAACCGGACTGCCCAAGTCCCTTGCAGAGAAATCCAGGACACTGGCCGCCTTTGCTGTCGAGCAGTCCGTTCTCTGCAGTCCGGTTTGTGTGCGAATAATCGCGAAATACGGGCATTATTCGCACATTTCGGCGCGGAGCGAGCGGAATTTCTCTGCAGTCCAGACTGCGTGGCGGAGGGAGAGGGATTCGAACCCCCGGTACCCTTTCAGGTACAGCGGTTTTCAAGACCGCCTGTTTCAACCACTCACACATCCCTCCGCACAGGTAAGCGGATATACCAAATAGTTTACAACGGCATCACCGCAAAGGTGCAGCGCGCGGTGCGCGTTTCGAAATTCAATCCAGTGAAAAGGGGACGGCCGTAACGTCAGCTTCCCGTTGACGGTCGTGGTTTCGGAATGACCGCATCGGGCGGGTAGTGATTCGCGGGGGAATCTTCGGGTCTACAGAGTGGGCTACTCGATTTGCGTCCATCCGTTCCAACGGCTATATTGGTTTCCCCCGCCTTCAGGCGACTTTCTGCGCCATCGACTGAAGATCAGATCGAGAGAAAGCCCAGCAATACTTATTTAGCAAGGCGCGGTGCTTCACTGGAGGCTCTGGCATGGCGGCATGGGGAAACTACAACTTCGTCCGGAAGTCTGGTAAGACGCTGTTTCTGTTCTTGCTTGCCATTGTCGCGGCGGTACCCGCGCTGGGGCAGGATACGCAGCCGCCGGTGCTGGTTAGTTTCACGTTCAGTCCAACAGCGATCAATACCACGACAGGTTCTGCGACGGTAAATGTGACGGCGCAAGTCACGGATAATCTTTCCGGCGTAGCGGTGGTGTCCCCGTATTTCGTCAGTCCCTCTGGGTCTCACTCGGAATCGGCAGCGATGTCCCTGAGCTCAGGCAGCGATCTGAACGGGACGTGGACGGGCACTGCAACCTTTCCAGCCTACGGCGAAGCTGGCACCTGGACGGTTAACAATGTATATGTGGGGGATCACGTTGGCAATTATGATTACTACTACACCAGCCAGCTCTTGGCCCTTGGCTTCCCCACACAACTCCAGGTCACATCGAACGAAGACACGCAATCGCCGGTGCTGGTGAGTTTCACGTTCAGCCCGACATCAATAAATACGACGACGGGTTCCGCAGCGGTGAATGTGACCGCGCAGGTTACGGATAATCTTTCCGGCGTAGCAGTGGTGTCCCCGTATTTCGTCAGTCCCTCTGGGTCTCACTCGGAATCGGCAGCGATGTCCCTGAGTTCAGGCAGCGACCTGAACGGGACGTGGACGGGTACTGCAACCTTTCCAGCCTATGGCGAAGCTGGCACCTGGACGGTTAACAATGTATATGTGGGGGATCACGTTGGCAATTATGATTACTACTACACCAGCCAGCTCTTGGCCCTTGGCTTCCCCACACAACTCCAGGTCACATCGAACGAAGACACGCAATCGCCGGTGCTGGTGAGTTTCACGTTCAGTCCGACGGAGATAAACACCACGACGAGTTCCGCGACGGTGAATGTGACGGCGCAAGTCACGGATAATCTTTCCGGTGTAGCGGTGGTGTCCCCGTATTTCGTCAGTCCCTCTGGGTCTCACTCGGAATCGGCAGCGATGTCCCTGAGCTCAGGCAGCGATCTGAACGGGACGTGGACGGGCACTGCAACCTTTCCAGCCTACGGCGAAGCTGGCACCTGGACGGTTAACAATGTATATGTGGGGGATCACGTTGGCAATTATGATTACTACTACACCAGCCAACTCTTGGCCCTTGGCTTCCCCACTCAACTCATCGTCGATGAGGGAACGTCTGTAGCCCTATCGTCTTCAGCTACCCCGTCCTCTTACGCGCAGCCAATCACTCTCACCGCGACTGTCTCCGGCAGCGGCATTATTCCCACAGGCACAGTCAACTTCAATGACGGTTCCACCACCATCGGCTCGGGTACATTGAACTCCAGCGGAGTCGCCACGTTCACTACATCATCTCTCGCCGTAGGCACGCACTCGATCGTCGCCGCGTATCTTGGCGATTCGAATAATCCGGCGGCGAATTCTCCGCCATTGAGCCAGGTTGTAATTCAGGCAGCGACTACGACTGCGGTCACGTCCAGCTTGAACCCGTCGATTTACGGGCATCCCGTCAAGTTCACCGCCGCCGTGAGTTTTGCCAACGGAACGCCGGCCAATGGCGAGCTGGTCGATTTCCATGACGGCCAAACCCGGCTGGGAACGGGGGTCTTAACAAACGGCGCGGCAACATTCGCCACGCCCAAGCTCAAAGCCGGCGTTCACCACATCTGGGCGAGCTACGCCGGCAACGCGAACTTGCTGGGCAGCGAATCGGCAGATCTCCGGCAAGTTGTAAAACCGTAGTAAGAACGAATTTGTCACACGAAGTTCGCACGAATGCGTTTCGCGAAGTTGAGGAGATTGTAATGACGATG
The DNA here is from genome assembly GCA_963818235.1 of uncultured Acidobacteriaceae bacterium. Taxonomy (GTDB): domain Bacteria; phylum Acidobacteriota; class Terriglobia; order Terriglobales; family Acidobacteriaceae; genus Sulfotelmatobacter. The sequence continues at coordinate 327,343 of CAWFRI010000001.1, read as the reverse complement.
ACGATAAGGAATCTAAGAATCTTCGGCGCACTCCTGCTTTTGACCAGCGTCGCCCTCGCGCAGGAAATTACTCGCGAGTCACCGAAACAATCACGAGACGTTTTCACCGTAGCTCAGTCCGAGAACGATCTCTCCATGTTTGTAACGGCGCTCCAGTCGAGCGGCATGGTAAAGATGCTGCGTGAGGAAGGCCCTTTCACCTTATTCGCTCTCAGCAACCGCGCCTTCGCCAATCTTCCGAAAGGCGACATGGAAGCGCTGCTTTCGAACCGCGCCGCCATGCACGTACTACTGGCGCACTACATCGTTCGCGGAAGCATTTCTGGAAGCGACACGGAGGGCCTGTCATCGGCACGAACGATGGCTGGTGTGAAGCTTCGCATAGACATTCGCAGTGAAGGGTATTACGTGAATGGCGCGGAGTTCGAGGGGAACGGAATCAATTGCGCGAACGGCGTAATCTACGTGCTCGACCGCTTCGATCCCGGATTGCTGCATGACGCAGTCGCTCTCGCCGAAAAAGATAAAAGATAGCGCCGGAAAAAAAGCCACAGACAAAACTGGCTACGGAATAATCTCGTACACCACGCCGTCGCGAGATCCAGCTACAGGCGTTTTTTACGGAATCCTCCAGGCCGGCGGGCCTCATGACGGGGGCTCCGTTTATAAATTAGCGCTTTCCGGTGGAGTCTGGACCTACACCACACTTCATAATTTCAACGACAATTCGAGCGACCCCGGATATGCCAATGGATGCAATCCGTGGAGCCTGCTTTTCGGTCCCGATGGCGATCTCTACGGAACAGCCCTCTATTGCGGGCTGGGTGGTGGCACAGTCTATCGGCTCTCTCATTCCACGGGTAGCGGCACGGGTTGGGGGTTCAACCTGCTCTACAGCTTTGGTACAAGCAGCACGAGTCTGAATGTCGCCTACCCATACGGATTGTTGATCGGGCTGAACGGACTACTTTATGGGGGCACCGCTGAGGGCGGAAGTTCCGCCTATGGGATGATCTACTCGCTGACGCGGCCGGTGGCAGGGACAGGTGGAGGGCCGTGGACGGAAGCCGTAATCCACAACTTTACCGGAGGCCCGGGTGATGGAATTTATCCACTCTCCGGCGTTATTCTCGGGCCTGCAGGAAGTTTATACGGCACTACTGGTGGAGGCAGCCTCAGCGACACCTCGTGCGGCACTGATCCAAAGGCTGCGGAACTGTATTTCAGTTAATACCCGGCTCCGGCGGCTTGTGGACGGAAAGCATCCTTCATAACTCGCACCCACCGGCGGCGACGCGATCACCCCCAACCCCGGTCCACTCGTGGAGCGCGGTTGCAATCTGTATGGCGCCACCTACAACGGCGGCGCGGATAATGACGGTGCCGTGTACGCGATTCACCCGTAACTGATTCACTTCGCAGTTAGGACTTTGAAGGCCCCGCTCCTCGCATCGAGGAGTGGGGCTTTTGTTCTATGGCGGTAACCAGCCTGTAGTGGGTTCCGTACTAGGTTTAGATGCGGAGAACGGGGGTTTACGGAACGATCTGGTAGACGCCGCCGCAGCCGCTGCAACCAGCTCCGCCTTCTTCCGTTGTTCCGTATAGATTGCCGCTGGAGTCCAAAACCACGCCGGAGTAAACCGGATATCTTCCGTCCGCGCCACCTTTGAATATATCGCGGACTTAGTCCAGGGACTGCTTGCCGTGGGCGTCAGCTTGAAAACCACTCCGCAACCGTTGGTGTTGCACTTTGGGGATGACACATCCCCGCCGAAATCGGTGGTGCCGTAAACGTTCCCAGCGGCGTCCAGCGTAACGGCGGCCATAGGCGAAGCGCCGACTAAATCGCTCAGTATCTTTAAGACGGAGTATTTCCAAGGGCCGCTCGTGGTGGGAGTAATCTGTAAACGCCTCCGCCGGTCATGGTTGTGCCGTAGATATTTCCCGCTAGGTCGAAGGTCACTGTGGCCTGCGGATAATATCCATTGTTTTCGGTGAATGCGTGGAGAACCTGCTCGGTCCAACCGGAAGAGGATGGAGTGAACTTGAACACGACGCCGCAGCCGACCACCTGCCCTGCCGGGCAGTCTTTGACATTTCCTGGACCTTCGGTCGTGTCCTGAATTCATCAATCGCGAAGTACACGAAGGCAGTTGCCACGGCGTTTCTTCCTGTCTCTTCGCGCCCTTCGGGATGATGCCGGAAAAGGTAGAATCGCTAGATTTTTCAAAACTGCACCAATACCTTTTGAACCAGCTTTCGTACCTGCCCCGGAGACATTCGTTAGAATTGAATCAAAGGACAGTGACCTGAGTTTCAGGCTCTAGTCTGGTCCGCGTTCAATAAGGTTCGCTCTTATGAAATTCATACGACCCGCAACGTTTGCGCTGGTGCTTGCCGGCGCATTTTTCTATTTCACCACCTGGCGTTCGAACTCGCAATCAAGCCTGCTTCATCCGACTGACTGGCTGTCGCATCCCGCGCAGGTTGAGATTACGGAAGCCGCCGGCAACGAGGGCCTCGATAGCGAAGAACAGAACAATATCCTCGTCTACCGTAAAAACATTCCCTCGGTGGTGAATGTAACCTCGCGCGCCATGACCTTCGATTTCTTCTACGGACTGACGCCGCAGGAAGGCCAAGGATCGGGCTTCGTCATCGATAAAGACGGTCATATTCTGACCAATTATCACGTGGTCGCCGACGCGCGCCAGGTAGAGGTGACGCTGCACAACCGCAAGAAGTACAAAGCAACCGTTGTTGGCACCGATCCGGCGCATGACCTGGCTGTGATTCAGATCAAGGCGCCCGACCTTGTTCCGGCCGTCCTCGGTGACTCGCGCAACTTACAGGTCGGGCAAAAGGTTTATGCAATCGGGAACCCGTTCGGCCTCGCAGGAACGATGACGCGTGGCATCGTGAGTTCGATCAGGCCCGTGCGCGAACCCAGCGGCGCAACCATCGATGAAGCGATTCAGACCGACGCCGCCATCAATCCCGGTAACTCCGGCGGTCCGCTGATGAACTGGCACGGGGAAGTGATTGGCATCAATACGATGATTCTTTCGAGCGTGGGCCAAAATGCAGGCATAGGCTTCGCGATCCCGATCAATACCGCGAAGGCCGTGCTCAACGATCTCATGACGCTTGGCCGCGTACGGAGACCGGCTCTCGGTGTGCGCACTATTCCCATCAGCGCCGAACTCGCCGATGAAATGGGTCTCCCGGTCGACTACGGCCTGCTAATCGTGCAGGTAATTCCTGGCGGATCGGCCGACCAGGCCGGTCTCCGCGGCGGTACCGAGCGCGCCTACCTGGGCAATATTCCGATCATGCTGGGCGGAGATCTGATCGTCGCCATCGATGGCGAAAAAATTGAAGACGAAGATACCTTGTCGCAGATGATGAACAATCACCGCGCCGGAGACACGGTTAAGGTTACGATCTATCGCAATAAGAAAAAGATGGATGTGAGTGTCGCTCTGGGTGAAGCTAGAGAGCAAGTGTAAAGAGCTGTCTAGGTCTGCTCCCGGTTCGAGCGGTAATAATATAGCTGACTGACTGTTGGTGTAAGATGCCGGGATGCCATGGGCCGACATCTGGCGGTTTGCCCTAAGCTGGAAGGGCATTTTACCCGCTTGTTACCGGGGGAACCGCAATTATTTTCGGCCCAAAAAGGATTCTTGAGGTTTGGGATTGGTATTTGGATCGCTTTCTGGATCATGACGTATTAGCCATTCTAAAAAATAGAATGCTTCTTCCTGTACAAAGAGAATATGCGGGAGGACTCATGATTCGGGATCAAGGACTGACCGAAGCGCCTTACGCTGTGGACTATATTTCAAAGCAACTTAATCGGAGCGAGCGATCCGTCACCAAATCTCTGAATCGGTTGTACGCTCACGACAAAGTAGAACGCCATCTAGGCGGCTGGCGGTTAAAGACGTGATTACCGTGACAGGAATTGGCCCGAGTGAGAGAATGCAGGGCATGGCGAACGATAAGACCGATTGTTTTTGCATGGCCACTTTTTGCGATCACGCTGGAGTCCGGTGCAATAAGCCAGTGGCATTCCAGGTTGAGATAGTGAGCTACGACGGCAAGACGGGGAACGCTGACAAGACATCAAGACGAATCGGAATTTGTGATGTATGCTGGGATATGATTCAGAAGCAACTTCCCGGCTTTTTCGGTACCGACAAATAGAAAGGCCCCGATGCCAGTCGGAGCTCGTGTGCCGCGATCTCTTTACGCGTTTGCGTCAAGCCGAGCGAAGCTGTATTCTGCCGTCTGCCTATGACTGCTGGACGCTAGTTTCCGCGAATTGAATTTGAACGAAGAAGCGCCGAAGTGTGCGCGCTTCGTTCGAGCCTTTCATTTTTTCCAAATCCAGAAAGGATTTTGACGTGCAATTCGTAGACAAGGCGTTGGCGCGCCGTTTTGAGGCGTGCGAAGAGATGCCGCAAGTTCTATACGCGCGAGTGTTCCAGAAGACTCGCCCCGAAATCGGCGCTGCGGAAGAAGAAATCTGCGGCGGCCACATGATTTTTGCTGGCTTGGGTTCGCCCATCGGACGGGCAACCGGCCTGGGTCTGGATCGTCCCTTCACTGCGGAAGATTTAAATCACGTAGAACAGTTCTATCTTTCGCACCAGGCTCCGTCGCAAGTGGACTTATGTCCGCTGCATGATCCGATCATGTTTGAAATGTTCAAAGAGCGGGGCTATCGCATCGCCGAGCTGAACAACGTGCTCTGCCGCCGTCTTGATCGGGAGGAGAAATTTCCTGCCCCTCCTGCCGGTTGCGAGATCCGCCGTGGACGGCCGGAAGAGGCGCGGGAACTGGGCGGCATCGTGGAACGAGCCTTCTTTCCCGAAGGGGCACCGGAAGCTTTCAAGGATCTGCTGACCCCGCTCTATCAGATGGAAGGCGCGCTGACATTCTCCGCCAGCATAGAAGGTAAAATGGCGGCATGCGGCGCGGGACTGGTGATTCCGGAGCATCGCATATTCGCAATCTGTGGGGCCGGAACCGCCGCCGAATTTCGCGGGCGTGGTCTGCAGACCGCTCTGCTGCGCACCCGCCTGTCGGCAGCGGCCGAGTCTGGGTGTGAGTATGCGGTAGTAGTAACCCAAGGTGGCTCAGCCTCACAACGCAACTGCGAACGACTGGGATTCCGCGTGGCCTACAGCAAGGTGACGGTGATCAAGGACCTCAAAGAACATTAATCGGCTAGACCGCCGGGTACGCAGATAGAAGCAAGTTCAACGATCTCGCCATTCTTTGCGTTCCCGGCGTGTCGGCGGTAGATTACTGACCATGAAAGTTGATCCCATCCGCGAATTTTGCCTCAGCTTTCCCGATGCGACCGAAACCCTCCAGTGGGAAGACAACCTCTGCTTTAAGATCCGTGGAAAAATCTTTGCCATGGTTGGCCTGGACAATCCTCGCCTATGCTTCAAATGCACTTCAGAAACCTTCGCCGAGCTGATTGAGCGAGAGGACGTTCGTCCTGCGCCCTATGTGGGGCGTTATAAGTGGGTCATGCTGGATCGACTCGATGCCGTGCCATGGAATGAGTTGCAGGGATTGATCCGGCAATCGCATGACATGGTTTCCGCCAAAGCACCAGTAAAGAAGCGTGCGAAAAAGAAAAAGAAGAAGCGAGCCTAGAAAACTCCTTTTGGACAATTGCCCCGGCTGTCGAGAGACTTGTTGACGGACACCGCCCGGCTGTGTAGCATTATGAAGATAACTTTGCCCTTCGGGGCAAAGCGGAATTTCATGCAGAGTGGCTGAGGGACGAGCCCTGTGACGCCACGGCAACCGGATCTTGATCATATATCGAGACCGCCAGGTGCCAACTCCCGCCCGGAAACGGGGAACATGAGATTCGGATGCGAGCTTCATTTCCATTTGCATTCCGACCTCTTTTCCCATTTTCCCGGAAAAGAGGCCTTCGTATTTTAGGGCGCTTTTCAGGGGGGCCGCTCGTCCGCAGCTGCTTGCTGTAACAGAAAGCGAGTAGCCCAATGGCTCAATACGAACTGCGCTGCCGGGAATGCGGACGAAGCTGGGGCAACCAGCCCCGCTCGATCTGCGACGAGTGTTTCTCTCCTCTCGAAATTACTTACGACTACGATTTTGTCCGGGCGTCGCTCGCCCAGGGCGCGAGCGACAAAGCGAAGTCCAGCCGGGAGCGCATTGCGCAACGGCCGCCGAACATGTGGCGCTATTCGGAATTGCTGCCGCTGCCTGCGGGTTTTGAGCCGCGGCTGCCGGTTGGATTTACGCCGCTGTTTCAGGCTCCGCGTCTGGCGGGGCGTCTGGCGGGGAATGGCGATGCGAAGACCGCCGCGGAAAATCTCTACATTAAAAATGACGCGGTCTGCCTGCCGACTTTGTCGTTCAAGGACCGCGTGGTTGCTGTGGCTTTGGCGCAGGCGAAGGCTTTCGGCTTCGATACAGTGGCGTGTTCATCCACCGGAAACCTGGCGAATGCCGTGGCGGCACATGCGGCGCGGCTGGGGCTTACGGCGTGGATCTTCATTCCGTCCGATCTGGAGCCGGCGAAGATTCTTGGTACGCAGGTTTTTGGCGCGAACGTGGTGCGTATTGCGGGCAACTACGATCAGGTCAATCGCCTCTGTTCGCAGATTGCCGAGGAGCGGCGCTGGGGATTCGTCAATGTGAACCTGCGTCCTTATTATGCGGAGGGATCGAAGACGGTTGGATTCGAGATCGCCGAGCAACTTGGCTGGCGGTTGCCGGATAACGTCGTAGTCCCCATGGCCGGCGGATCGCTCATTACGAAAGTTAAAAAAGCGTTCGGCGAACTCGCGAAACTCGGATTGGTCGAAGAGAAGCCAGTGAAATTTTTCGGCGCACAGGCTACGGGATGCTCACCGATTTCGACGGCCGTGAAGACTGGCAGCGCGGAGATCGAACCGCAGAAGCCAGCGACCATCGCGCGGTCACTCGCCATTGGCAATCCGGCGGACGGGCATTATGCCATTAAAACCATCAAGCAGAGCGGCGGATGGAGCGAGGACGTAAGCGATCCAGAGGTGATCGATTCGATCCGGTTGCTGGCGGAGACGGAAGGTATTTTTACCGAGACCGCGGGTGGAGTGACGGTGGGAACGGCGGGCAAGTTGTATCGCCAGGATCGGATTCTGCCGGAGGAAACGACGGTGCTGTGCATCACAGGGAATGGATTGAAGACGACGGATGTGCTGGCCGGAGTTTATGAAGTCGAGCAGCCAATCGCGCCCAAGCTGACGGAGTTCGAAAAGTATTTGCATGAGACGCTGGACACCCTGGAAGTCGCGAAAGAAGCGGCGGCCACGGCGGGAGCGTAGGCGGAGGACGAAATGGCGATCACGGTACAAATTCCGACCGCGTTACGGCGGCATACGGCGGGCGTCAGTTCGATCACGTGCGGCGCGGCGAACTTGGGAGAGCTTTTCTCCGTGCTCGACGAAAAATTTCCGGAGCTGAAGCCGCATCTGCGCGACGAGGCCGGACAGTTGCGGCGCTTTCTCAACATTTACGTGAACGAGGAAGACATCCGGTTCCTGGGCGGACCGGCTTATACCTTTAGCGATGGAGACGAGGTGCTATTGGTGCCCTCGATTGCTGGGGGATCGAGGTAGCGTTCGCGACTCACGCTAACTCTCTAAGGCTGACGCGTTATTGTGTCAATCGTTTGCTGTGATCCATTCGGTCCTAGCATATGAGTCTGCTGTACTCTGGCATTCTCCATGCGAGCTTGCTGCGCCGCGGAGAGCTGCGTCGTGAAAGGAACTCCATCTCCATTCTACTGGTTGATGTATAATGTAACTAACTGGTTAATTAATAATGATTAAAGCTGCTCTTCCTCGGCGCCATCCTCGCATGGGTTCGCGCGGGCGGCCCGAGGAAAGCCGGGCTGCGATTTTGCAGGCGGCAGCGCTGGAGTTTGCCGAACAGGGGATTGCGGGAGCGCGCACCGATTCGATTGCCCGCGGGGCACGAGTGAACAAGGCTCTGCTTTATTACTATTTCGAGGATAAGGAAACACTGTACGGAGCGGTGCTCGACCACGCTTTCTCCGGAATGAGGGAAATAGTTTTCAGGGTGCTCGACAGCGGCCTGCCTCCGCGAGAGAAGATATTGGCCTAGTGGGGGCATATTTTGATTTCATCGCCTCCAATCAGGTTTATCCCAAGCTCATGCAGCGCGAAATGATGCGGGCGCGCGAGGGGCATTCTCTGCACATTGAACGGCTGGTGAAAACCTATTTTCAGCCGGTCTACCGGCGGCTGGGGGATTTGTTGCAGAAAGGAATTGCGGCAGGCGACTTTCGCAAGGTCGACCCGGTACACTTTATTCCATCCATTGTGGCCATGATTGTTTTTTATTTCAGCAGCGCGCCGGTGATGCGGCGCATTGTCCGCTTTAACCCGCTTGCGCCGCGGCGTATTGCCGAGCGCCGGGCGGCCGTTCTGGATTTTATTTCCGCTGCGCTGTTTCTGCCCGGTTCCAGCGCTGGGCCTTCGACTCGCAAATCAGGAGTACGACAATGAGTGCCCGCAACCGCTTCTTCATTCTCCTCAGCATTATTTTTGTGATCGCCGCGGTCTATTATTTTTTCTCCACCGATCATTCCAAGGACCTGGTGCTGATTGGCACGGTTGACGCAAACCAGGTAATCGTCAGTGCGCAGGTGGAAGGACGCATCCAGAGATTGCTGGTGGACGAAGGCACGCCGGTGAAGGCCGGAGATCTGATCGCAGTACTCGATCCCTCCGAATTGCAAACCCAGGAGGCCGCAGCCGACGCGACGATCAGCAGCCTGCAACACAAAGTCGCAGAGATGCAGCATACCGAAGAATCTACTTCTGGATCGACCTCGAGCGACGTGGCCAATGCGCAGGCCAAACTGGATTCGGCCAAAGCGCAGCTTTTGCAGGCAAAGGCGGCGCTGGACCGTACGGCGAGCGACAGCCGGCGCATGATTGAATTGGCTAAGGCTGGAGTGCAGTCTGAACAGGACAGGGTGCAGGCTGAAACTAACTTGCAAGCAGCGCAGGCCACGGTGCAAGCGCAGCAGGAGTTGGTGAAGGCGGCGCAAGCGGATTTGACTTCGGCCGTCGCACGAACGCAGCAGGCGAATGCGGCGAAGAGCACGGTGCAATCGACAGAGGCGGATCTTAAGAATGCAATCGCGCAAAAAAATCAGGCGGCGGTACGCCTCGGCTATACCAACGTTTACGCGCCGGTTACCGGCACGGTTTCAGTGCGAGCGGCGCGGCAGGGCGAAGTGGTGAATATTGGCGCGCCCATTGTGACTATCGTCGATCTGACCGACACCTGGGCGCGGGCCGCGATTCCGGAAACTTATGCCGACCACATCGGATACGGTGATGTGCTACGCGTGCGCTTTCCCGGCGGCACGATCACAAGCGGCAAAGTATTTTTCAAAGGAGTGGAAGGCGACTTCGCTACGCAGCGTGATGTGAGCCGGCGCAAGCGGGATATCAAAACCATCGTGCTAAAAATCCGGCTGGACAATCCGAAGGGCGCGTTTGTGCCGGGAATGACGGCGGAAGTGCTGGTTTCGCCCGCGCAGATGAAGGGCGAAAGCACGCAGAGCGCGGCCGCAGCGGGGCAGCAATGATGGCTGAAGTGAATCCGAAACCGAATGGCGGCGGTTTATCCGTTCCTACATCCGAATCCGCGGCGTCCTACGCCATTGAAGTGCAGCATATTGTCAAGAAATATGCCGATTTTACTGCGGTGAATGATGTTTCGTTCAACGTGAAAGAAGGCGAGATTTTCGGATTGCTCGGGCCGAATGGAGCGGGCAAATCGACGCTGATCCGCATGATGACCACGCTGATCCCCATTACTTCCGGCCACGCTTTGATTGCCGGCCACGACGTTGCCAAAGAGCCCGATGCAGCGCGGAGAACGATTGGCGTGATTCCGCAGGCCCTGACCAGCGATCTTGACTTGACCGTGCAGGAGAATCTGAACATTTACGCCAAGCTCTACGACGTGCCGGCGAAGGAACGGAAGCGGTCCATCGACGAATTACTCGGACTGGTCGATCTGACGAAGTGGCGCGACGCTCAGACCAAGACGCTCTCTGGCGGTATGCGGCGGCGGCTGGAGATTGCGCGCGGGCTGGTACATCATCCGAAAATATTTTTTCTCGACGAGCCTACCACCGGACTCGATCCGGTTTCCCGCGTGGCGGTGTGGGAGATGCTGGGCAACATTAAGAGCCAGCGGCAACTCACGATTCTGATCACAACTCACTACATGGACGAGGCGGACCGGCTGTGCGACCGCATCGCCATCGTGGACCACGGCAAGCTGGTTGCACTCGATGCTCCGATGGCTTTGAAGGCAAGCGTGCCCGGATCAAACGTGATCGAAGCACAGTTTGAGAATCCCCCGGCGGATTGGGAGCAGCGGCTGCATACGCTCGATGAAGTCACATCGGTGCAGCATGAGGGAGCGGGAATGTATCGCGTACTCACGGGCAACGGCTCGCGAACAACGACCGAACTGGTTGAAATGGCAGTTGCTGCAGGAGTGGCGGTGAAATCGCTCTCGGTGCAGAACACGACACTGGACGATGTCTTCGTGCACTACACGGGACGGCAATTGCGCGATGAGTTGCAGAAAGCTTATGCGTTTGTGATGCCGCAGAGTCCGGGACTGCGGCCATGAAGGACTTCGGGGACTGAATTCATGAATCGAATGATGGCGATTGTTGAGCGCGAGATGCGCAAGTTTTTTCGATCTCCGGCGTTGATGCTAGCGTCAATGATTTTCCCGCTGGTGCAGCTGGTGATTTTGGGCAACGCATTTGGCGGGAAGATTCGCGACGCGCGACTTGCCATTGTCGATCAGGACGGCGACACGCAGGCTTTAAAGATCCGCGAGGCTTTCGACTCCGTGCGGGCGAACATTCGGACCTTCATTCCGGTTTACTACAACGACGAAAAAAAAGCCGTCGAAGACGTGCGCAACGGCAAGCTCGATGGTGCGGTCATCATTCCGCCGCAATTTTCGCGGCGGGTTTACGAAGAGAATCATCCGCAGATTGCCGTTGTGGTGGATAACAGCGATAACTTTATGAGCTCTGCGCTGGAGTCAGAGCTCACCGATCTGGTTACCTCGCTGAACCAACCTACGGTTGAGCCGCGTATTTTGCAGCAGACCGCGCTCGATATCGTAGAACTTTATCCTTACATCGAGTACATGAAATATCTGTTGCCGGGCTCGCTGGCACTGGCAATGTTCGTTTCCGTAATGATCGGCGGCGGAATGTTATATATCGACGATAAGGCGCGCGGTGTGCATGAAGGCTACCTGGTGACGCCGATTACGAAGCTCGAATTGGTTCTTGGGCTCAACCTTGCGGGGGCAATCAAAGCGGTAATGACGGGCATCATCATCTGCGTGATCGGATCGCTGATCGCAGGGGTGAGCACGATTTTTAATCCAGTCACGATGCTGGGATTGCTGGTGATGATTTTGCTCACGTCGCTGGCCTTCAACACCATGATGTTTTTGCTGATGGTGCGCATAGAAGATCCTCTGGTGCCGCGTGCAATGTTCGGCATTCTGAATACGCTGCTGTTTTTTCCCAGCGGATCGATTTATCCCATCCAGGCGTTTCCGCGGTGGTTACGGGCGATTGCGAGGGTGGATCCTTTTACTTACGCGGTAGATGGGTTCAAATGTCTGCTGCTAAAAGAGACGACTTTGGCGGCGGTATGGGGAGACATGCTGTTTCTTAGCATCTTCGCCGCGATCACATTGGGCATCGCCATTCCGTTGTTTAAGCGCACGTTGTAAATCATTCACCGCCGAGTACACCGGAGAGCTCCGAGAAAATCATTGGGTTTTCCCTGCCGTTTTTCCTGTGAATTTTGCGGCGTTCCGGTGTACCGGCTGCCGATTAGTTGCTGGGAGCTTTTGACTTACTGGCGGCGTCCGTTATGCTAGAGGGTGATGACCTTACTGGACGCCAAAGACTACCATCCGGAACAAGAGCGGAAGAAGAGAGCGAAGCTTATTTCGGCGATCGTTCTGGTTCTGATCCTGGGTGGAGCTGGGTGGTGGAATCGCTTTTGGCCGGAGAAACATATTGCGGATAGATTTTTTGCGGCGGTGGAGAAACAGGATTTCGAAACCGCTTATGGGATTTATTACCATGATCCCGACTGGAAGCAGCATCCGCAGAATCATGCGCAGTACCCGCTGAACGAATTCAAGCAGGACTGGGGGCCGGGCGGACAGTGGGGCCTCGTGAAAAGTTATCGTATTTATGGCGAGAGCAATTGTCCCGGAGGTGGGACGGGCGTGGTAATCGACATTATTGTGAACGACCGCGCACAGCATGCGCAGCTCTACGTGGACAAAACCGATAAGACGATCAGTTCGCCGCCCTGCGATCTGGAATTTCACTAGATAGCTTTTCGCCTAACCGGCGAATTGCGCAAGCGTTTTGTTAAGCGACGATTCGTCGGCTACGTTTAGAACAGTCTTTGAACGGTCGATCTGCCGCATCAATCCGCAAAGAACTTTTCCTGGCCCGATTTCGACGAAGGCTTGGACCCCGTTCTCAATCAAGAGGCGCATGCATTGTTCCCACTTCACCGCGCCAGTGACCTGAGCGACGAGAGTTTCACGAGCCCGCAAATCGTCGCTGACTAAAGTGGCTTCGACGTTACATGCAACTGGGTATACGGGCTTTTGCGTCTTGAGGGCGTTCAGGTCCGCCTCCAGGCGGTCCTGAGCGGGCTTCATCAGGGAACAATGGAAGGGCGCGCTGACGGGAAGAACTTTAGCTCGTTTTGCGCCCCGCTCGTCGGCAAGTTTCGCGCCTCGCTCGACGGCGGAGGTATTGCCGGAGATGACAATCTGCTCTGGGGAGTTAATATTCGCTGGCGAACAAACTTCGCCTTGCGCGGCGTCCTGGCAGATGGCGGAAACCTTTTCGAGTTCCATGCCGAGGATTGCCGCCATAGTTCCCACGCCAACGGGGACGGCCTCCTGCATATATTTTCCGCGGTTGCGCACAGTGCGCACGGCATCGGCGAAAGCCATGGTTCCGGAGGCGACGTGAGCGGAATACTCGCCCAGACTGTGCCCCGCGACAAAGCTCGGCCTGGGGAAGCGACGTTCAAGCACTCTCAATGCCGCGATCGAGACCGTTAGAATTGCGGGCTGCGTAATCTCAGTGAGGCGCAATTGATCTTCCGGGCCGTCGAAGCATATTTGAGACAATTTGTATCCCAAGGCTTCATCGGCTTCGTCAAATGTCTGCCGCGCTATGGGATATTTGTCGTAAAGTTCTTTCCCCATGCCGACGGCCTGTGAGCCCTGGCCGGGGAAGATGAAGGCGATTTGGGATTGTTGTTGAGCCGGGGATTGTGTTAGGTGGGAAGCGTCAGTGGATTCGATCATGATTTAGTTTGCGGAAATTACTGAGCCGGGATTACTTCCGCTTCCGCCGGTAGAGGGCGAAGCGCGGCCAGTCCTTGCTCGATCGATTCATTAATATGGCGCTGCGAAAACTCGGCCGCCACGCGCACCGCATTCTTAATGGCGTTAGCGTTCGACGATCCATGCGTAATGATGCACACGCCTTTCACCCCGAGTAGGGGCGCGCCGCCGTATTCGGTGTGGTCGATGCGCTTTTTGAAATCCGAAAACGCGCTGCGCGAAAGCATGTAGCCGACCTGGCGAGTGATCGTCGATCTCAAACTTTCCTTAAGTACAGTTCGTACAAGATTGGCTACACCTTCGGATATCTTCAGCGCGACATTCCCGACAAAGCCATCGGCGACGATCACGTCGACATGACCGTTGAACAGATCGCGGCCCTCCACGTTGCCGACAAAATTCAACGGCAAGCGTTTCAGTAATTGAAATGACTCGCGGGTCAGCTCGTTGCCCTTGGTTTCTTCTTCGCCGATCGAAAGCAATCCAACACGCGGAGACTTTGAGCCGGCAAGACCTGCGCGGCCAAACTTCGGGCCGCCAAACATGGCGCGAAAATAAATCTCGCCCATCACGGCGAATTGTTCTAGGTTGTGCGGCTTGCAATCGACGTTCGCGCCGACATCGAGCAGAATGGCGGCGGTTCCGGGAGCAGTGGGAAATACTGCGGCCAGCGCGGGACGGTCCACGCCCGGCAATGCGCCAAGAACCATTTTTGCCGAGGCCATGGCGGCCCCGGTATTGCCCGCAGTAACAAAGCCGGCGGCTTGGCCTTCGCGCACTAGCCTCAAACCCACACGCATAGAGGAGTCGCGCTTGGAGCGCACGGCCTGCACCGCTTTGTCTTCCATTGCGATGACTTCGCTGGCATGGACGATCTCAATCGGCAGGCGGGAGGCCGAGGGGTGACGGTCGAGTTCGGCTTTGATGGTTTCTTCCGGACCGATGAGGAGCACGCGGACACCATAGTTGCGTGCCGCGTGAATTGCCCCTTCGATTTCAGGCTTGGGAGCCCGGTCCGAACCCATCGCATCCAGCGCGATCACGCTAGGCATGGTGGCGGGAAATTAGCTGGTTTCCTCAACGCTGACCACTTCGCGGCCTTTATAGTAGCCGCACTTTACGCAGGCGCGGTGCGGCATTTTCTTCTCGTGGCAGTTGGGGCACTCGGAGAGCGAGTGGCTCTTCAAGGCGTCATGCGCGCGCCGGGTGGAGGTGCGCTTTTGTGAATGTCTACGTTTTGGGTTCGGCATGGTATCAATTCCTCTCGCTAAGGGCGGTTGGCCCAGCAAATAATCTCGTCGGTCGTTTTATCCGTTATCGTTGATCCGCTATCAGTATCAGTGCGCCAGTTTGCCGCGGATTTCCTTCAGCGCCGCCCAGCGTGGCTCTTCGCGCGTAACCGCGCAGGAACACTTTTCCTGATTCAGGTTCGTACCACAGTGCGGACACAGACCTTTGCAATCTTCGCTGCAGGTAACTTTTAACGGAACGGCCAGCAGGATCTGCTCACGGACGACATCGTCCAGCAGAATCCCTTCTCCTTCATAATAGCTGATCTCAGCTTCGGCGTCGGTTACGGAGATTTCGTCGCGTCCGGCGTCGGCGCCCAGCGGACGATAAAGCAGATCGAACTCGCGTTTGATGTCCTGAACCAGAGGTTCGAGACAGCGCGCACAGTTCGATTCCAGGCTGGTCGCCAGCCTGCCCTGAATCCGGATATCCTGGATTATCTTGTGCTTACCGTGGTGCTCCTCCACCAGATCAGCTCGCCCGCTGCTTTCTACTGGAGAGACTTGCTGGTAATCGGCGCCTAAATCCAGGACGCCGGGCTCAAACTTCTCCGAAAATTCAATCGGATGAAGTTCCAAGTCCTTGATTTCGAAGAACATCACAAACCTCCGCGACCGCGCTATGGCCGCCCCAAGCCCGCGGAGCACGCCTAGAAGGCGCCAGTACCGCAAGGAGCAAACATCAAGAATAAAGGCGGGGAGAAAGTGGTGTCAAGGTCGGGTGAGAGGCATCGTCTAGAAATCGTCAGTAGTATTTTCCAATTGTGGAGCATGAGATCACAGCCAGCTATTCACGATGGCCGCGCTCGGCGACGCGCGGTTGTCCCGATCGCTCGGCACCAGTACACTCTCAGCGAGGTGAACATGGGGAAACTGAGTGGTTTTGGATTCCGGGAAGTTTCGCAGGCAGCCATTTTTCGGTTTGGTCAACCGGTTGTTCTGGCAGTTATTTTTGGGGTGCTGTTATTCGTTGGTCCATGTTTCGCGCAAAACGGAGCGTCGGAGTTGCCGAGCGAAACTCCGGCCATGCTCACGCCAGTCCAGACGAACTTTGATTACGTCAAGCGCGATGTGATGATTCCCATGCGCGACGGCGTGAAACTGCACACGGTCATCGTCCTGCCCAAGGGCGCGAAGAATGCGCCAATGCTGCTGACGCGCACGCCTTACAGCGCCGCAGCGCAGACCAATCAGGCGGCGAGCTCGCACCTGGGGCCGACTCTGTACGGCTATGACAATGCGACCGATGTCATCGTCGAAGGCGGCTACATTCGCGTGGTGCAGGATGTGCGTGGCAAGTATGGCTCCGAGGGCGACTACGTGATGAACCGGCCGCTGCACGGGCCGTTGAACCCGACGCGGGTGGATCACTCGACCGATACGTATGACACGATCGACTGGCTGGTGAAAAATGTTCCGGAGAGTAACGGGAAGGTTGGCATTCTGGGAATTTCTTATGACGGATTTACCACGCTGATGGCACTGGTGAATCCGCATCCTGCGCTGAAGGTCGCGGTGCCGATGAATCCCATGGTCGATGGCTGGATGGGCGACGATTGGTTCCACAACGGCGCCTTCCGTGAACAGAACATGAATTACATTTACGACCAAGAGGCGACGCGCAGCAACGACGAAAAATGGTGGACGAATCATTACGACGATTACGATGTTTTTATGGAGTCAGTTTCGGCAGGCGAACTGGGACGGCGGCATGGGCTGGAACAGGTGGGTTTCTGGCGAAAGCTATTGGACCATCCCAGTTACGATGCATGGTGGCAGGAGCAGGCGATGGACCGCATCCTCGCGGCACAGCCGCTGAAGGTGCCGACTATGCTCGTGGCAAGCTTATGGGATCAGGAAGATATTTACGGTGCGCCGGCGGTTTACAAAGCGCTGAAGGCGAAAGACGCGGATAGCGATAAATTATTTCTGGTGCTGGGGCCGTGGCATCACGGACAGGAGATTGGCGACGGCAGTTCGCTCGGAGCAATCAAGTTTAACAGCGATACCGGTCTCTACTTCCGGCGGGAAATTCTGCGGCCGTTTCTGGATCGATATCTGAAAGATGACGCGCCCAAGGCGGAAATCTCGCCGGTCACCGCATTTGAAACTGGCACGAATACCTGGCGTCGTTTGCCGAATTGGCCGGCGGGATGCGCGAGTGGCTGCAAGCTGCAACCCACGCCGCTTTATCTGGAAGCTGGATTGAAGCTCGGATGGAACGCGCCGAAATCCAGTGACGCAGCCTTCGATGAGTATGTTTCGGATCCCGCGAAGCCAGTGCCGTTTCGCGCGCGGCCGATTCAGCAGATCGGCTATGGGAACGGACTCACGTGGCCGCAGTGGCTGGTAGACGACCAGCGGGAAGCGTCTGGTAGACCGGACGTTGTTGTGTTTACTTCCGATGTATTGACCGCACCAATGAAGATTAGCGGACAGCCGGTGGCGAATCTGATTGCCGCAACCAGCGGCACGGATTCCGATTGGGTGGTGAAGTTGATCGACGTGTATCCGGACGAAGTGGCGGGCGATGCTGCCATGGGCGGTTATCAGTTGATGATTTCCGCCGATATTTTCCGCGGCCGCTATCGGGAGAGCCTGGAGACCGCGAAGCGAATCGCGGCGGGGCAGCCGTTGTTGTATCGCTTTAACCTGCCTACGGCGAACCACGTTTTTCTACCGGGACATCGCGTTATGGTGCAGGTTCAATCGAGCTGGTTTCCGCTATATGACCGAAATCCGCAAACTTTTGTTCCTAATATTTTCTGGGCCAAGCCGGAGGACTACCGCGCGGCAACTCAACGCGTGTATCACGCGGCGGGACAGGCTAGTTTTATTGAGTTGCCGTTGGTGACTGCGCCGTAATTAGGGGAATCGTCATCCCAGGAAGACAGCGTTCCTTTCATTTACGGTCGTGTAGCGACATCTCGCGGGCCAATTCTTTGGAAGTGACGCGGAGGCGCTGCGCGAGGATTACCGCCAGCGAAAGATAAAAGCGAGAAGCAAGACCAGGAAAAGCAATAAACATTGCGCGCAACTCTTGCGCCGTTACTTCGTCGGCTTCCACTTCTTCATCGCTTGCAATTACGGCAGCCGTCGCCTTGCTTTGTTCCAGAAAGGAAATTTCTCCGAAGATATCGTCGGGGCCAAGAGAGGCGAGGATCGAGCGGGAGCCGTTTCCGGCAAGCTCAACCGAAACTTCGCCACGTCGGATGATGTAGATGCTGTTGCCGCTCTCGCCTTGATGGATGATTTCATCGCCCAGCTTAAAAGTGCGCCGCGAGGCTTTCGCCCGGAGTAAGACCCAATCGTTGGCGGTGAGGTACTGAAGACGGTTTCCGGCCATGGCAAGGACATCGGCGAGAGTGCACTTGTACTGTAGTTACTTTCGTCGATGCGAGGTGAGACAGGTCACTAAGAAGAAATGCAAGCCTTACTTGCTGTATTGATTTTTCTTTTTGTCTTCGTGGCGCTCGATGCCCAACTCGATGAGGCGGTCAATCAGGTCCCTGTATTCGAGGCCAGAAGCGGCCCAGAGCTTGGGATACATGCTGATGGCGGTGAATCCTGGCATGGTGTTGATCTCGTTTAGAAAAATCTTTCGCGTAACGGGGTCCATGAGAAAATCCACACGAGCCAGGCCGGAGCAATCGACTGCCTTGAAGGAACGGATGGCGAGCTCTTGAATTCTTTTTATTTCCGCCTTAGTCAACTTTGCAGGAATAATCAGCTCGGAACCTTCGTCGAGATACTTGGCGTTGTAGTCGTAGAATTCCTTCAGGGGAACAATTTCGCCGGGTATCGAGGCGATGGGATCATCGTTGCCGAGCACCGAGCATTCAATTTCGCGGGCTTTATTTTTCCTGCCGCCGACGCCCTGTTCGATGACGATCTTGCGGTCGAACTTTGCAGCTTCTTCAATCGCGGGCCCAAGCTCTTTGCGGTCGTGGACTTTGCTGATTCCTACCGACGAACCTAAGTTCGCGGGCTTTACGAACACGGGATAGCGCAGTTTGCTCTCAATGAACTTCTGAACTTTCTTCGGTTCCTTATGCCACGCACTACGCAGAATGGTGACATGCTTGACGATGGGAATTCCGGCGGCGATGAACAGCGACTTCATGACGTCCTTATCCATGCCAGCGGCTGAACCGAGTACGCCCGCGCCCACATACGCGAGATCGGCTAGTTCGAGGAGACCCTGAATGGTTCCATCCTCGCCGAAGGTGCCGTGCAGCACGGGGAAGATTACATCGACGTTGATAGCGCGATCGCTGGCGCGGCGGGTGAGCTGCGCATCGGTTTGAAACGGTATTAAGCCACTCTGGCGATGTACGGGCTCTGGAGGGACTACGACCGATTCTCCACGAGCGA
Organism: uncultured Acidobacteriaceae bacterium; assembly: GCA_963818235.1. Classification (GTDB taxonomy): domain Bacteria; phylum Acidobacteriota; class Terriglobia; order Terriglobales; family Acidobacteriaceae; genus Sulfotelmatobacter. The sequence continues at coordinate 308,171 of CAWFRI010000001.1, read as the reverse complement.
GCACCGCGGCGGCTTCCGTTGTTTCCGGATCTCCGGCGCGCAGATGACGGGCTTCCAAAACTAACTTGCCCTGGAGCAAGTTTTCGGCGTCGCTGGACGTCAGCCAGCGGCCATCTTTGGTGATGCCGATGGGGATGACTTCATACTTATCTTTGTCGATGGCTTGCAGAACCGAGGCGGCCGAGAGCAGAGAAACTTCATGCTCGCCACTACGGCCGCCGAAGAGAATGCCGATGCGAAGCTTTTTCATGGTCTTTTTATAAGATTTTTTTCCCAAACGCGGAGAGCGCCAACTCGACGGCAAGGTCGGCCGTCCGGTTGTGTTCGTCGATTACGGGATTCACTTCTACAATTTCGAAACTCAGCATGCGTCCGTGATCGGCGATGATTTCCATCGCCAGGTGTGCTTCGCGATACGTAGCACCGCCGCGCACAGGAGTGCCCACGCCGGGCGCGTCTTCGGGATCGATCCAATCCATGTCGAGGGAAATGTGATAACCGGCGGTGCCGCGTCCGGCCATGCGCAGAGCTTCTTCCATGACAGTACGCATGCCGCGTTCGTCGATGTCGCGCATGGTGAAGACTCCGATGCCGGCGCGGCGAACATTTTCTTTTTCGACCGAATCAATGTCGCGCACGCCCACCAGCACGCAGTTTTCGGCCTTCACTTTGGGAGAAAAATCGAAGATGTTTTGTAGTTCCGCCGGGCCGAGGCCCATCAGCGCGGCCAGCGGCATGCCGTGCACGTTGCCGCTGGGAGAACTTTCGGGAGTGTTGATGTCGGTGTGGGCGTCAATCCAGATGAGTCCGATCCGCTGGTTTTGTCGGCGATAAAATTCCGCCACGCCGGAGACGGTACCCGCAGCCATGGAGTGATCTCCACCGAGGGCGAGAGGAATCTTGCCAGCCTCGAGCGTTTTTACTACTAGTTCGGCATGCTTGGTGCAGGTGGCTGTGATCTCTTTTAAATATTTTGCGTGGGTATCGCCTTCTTTTTTCTGCTCCGGAATGGCGACGGCCACGTTGCCGCCGTCCTCAACTTCGTGTCCAAGGGCTTCGAGGCGGGCTTCGAGTCCGGCGACGCGGACGGCGGAAGGGCCCATATCGACGCCGCGGCGGGACTGCCCGAGATCGAGGGGAACTCCGATCACGCGAATCTTTTTGGGAGCGATGTTGGTGGTGCTAATGTTTGTCATAGGGTTTTGCGATGAGTGATTGTGCGATTGAAAATTGAAGCTGCCGAAACCCGAAATCCTAAATCGCCCAATTACCAATAACTCAATTCCTCACGGGTATAGCCGGTTCAGCATTCTCGGAAACGGAATGGTCTCGCGCACGTGCTCAAGACCGCAGACCCAAGCCACGGCGCGCTCAATGCCCATGCCGAAGCCGCCGTGCGGGACGCTGCCGAACTTGCGCAAATCCAGGTACCACTTAAAGGCTTCTTCCGGTAAGCCGTGCTCGTGGATACGTTGCACCAGCAATTCGTACGATGCCATGCGCTGCGACCCGCCGATGATTTCGCCGTAACCTTCGGGCGCGAGCACGTCCACGCAGAGAGCCAATTCGGGACGATGGGGATCGGGCTCCATATAAAAAGCTTTGACCTTGGCGGGATAACGATGGATCATCACGGGCTTGTCGAATTGCGCCGAGAGATAAGTTTCGTCGGGTGAGCCGAGATCGCCGCCCCATTCGAACCTGGCTTCCAGGGCGCCTTTAGCGTGGCCTTCTTGCAAATTCTCTACCGCGTCGTCGTAGGTGATGCGGGGAAAAGGAACTTCAATTTGTTCCAGTTTGGAAATATCGCGGCCGATCGCCTGAAGATCGGTACGCCGTTTCTCCAGGCAGCGCTTTACGACGAAGGTAATAAGACTTTCTGACAGGTCCATTAGATCGTCGAGTTCGCCATAGGCGATTTCCGGTTCGACCATCCAGAACTCAGTAAGGTGACGGCGGGTCTTCGATTTCTCGGCGCGAAACGTTGGGCCGAACGAATAGACCTTGCCGAGAGCCATCGCCGTAGCTTCAATATAGAGCTGGCCCGATTGCGTGAGATAAGCTTGTTCGTCGAAGTAATCGACGGGGAAAAGCGTGCTGGTGCCCTCGCAGGCGGCGGGAGTAAGAATTGGAGGATCGGTGAGGGTAAAGCCGCGGTCGTCAAAAAAATCGCGCACCGCTTTAATAATTTCCGCGCGCACTCGCAGGATGGAAGCCTGGCGCTGCGAGCGCACCCAAAGATGGCGATGCTCCATCAGGAATTCAGTGCCGTGTTCTTTGGGAGTGATGGGATAGGGGTCAGACTCGGAGACGCGCTGTAGCACCTGCACGTTTAATACGTCGAGTTCATAACCGCCGGGCGCGCGCTTATCGGCACGGACTGTGCCTTCGACGATCACGCTCGATTCCTGGGTGAGAGTTCTGAGCGCCTCGAACACTTCCGGCGTGACCCCATTCTTCGGTACGACGCCCTGAATAATGCCCGAGCCATCGCGGAATTGAGGGAATAAAAGTTTTCCGCTGGCGCGCAGGTTATAGAGCCAGCCGCGGAGAGTGACGGTTTGGCCCTCGTGTTTACCTATTTCTGCGATCGTGGTTAGAGTTGGCATAGTTAAAAATTTATTTGTGCCGAGTACGCGGAGACCACCGAGGAGACAAGGTCATGGTCGGAGTGGATCGATCTTTTACCGACTACCTCGGCATTCCGTGGTCTCCGTGATGAAAGTTCTTAGGCTGCTTCCAGTTTCTCGAAGGTCTCCGGCAACTTTTCCAGCGGATTTACTTTTTCATTTTCGCTAAGTTCCAACATCAATGGCGGCGTTTGCGGTGCAGAACGCAGCAGTTCCATGGCTTCCTTCCAATTAATGGTTCCCTCGCCCGGCCACAAATGTGAATCCTGAACTTTGGCGTTGTCGTGAACATGGGTGGAGCACACCATTTTTTTCAAAATCTCGAAAGCTTCGCTTACCGAGCCCATCATGTGAGCGTGGCCGAAATCGAAGCAGATTCCGACGTCGTCGAAGTGAGCGGCGCGAATCATTTCCACTAGCCGGTCCGGAGTGGAGAGTTCGTTGGGAATATTTTCGAGCAGGATGCGGACGCCCAGCGGCTTGGCGAACGCGCGGAGGTGCTCGATCGAGGTCATAGCGGAATCGAACTTTTTCTCGCTGAAACTTTCGTTGGGCAACCCCAAATGCTGAATCAGAAACCGAAACGGAATCTGTTCGGCGATTTCGAGGGCGCGTTTTACTTCGTCCATCGCCTGCACCAAGCCGGCGCGGTCGATGGAGGCAAGGTTGATAGGAGGCGCGCCGGCACGGCCCCACTCGTAATCGGCATAGAGCGGCGAGTGTACGGAATGCAAAGGCACACCGCTGCCGCGAAACCACTCGGCAATCTCCTTCACATGAGCTTTGCGGTTGGCATAGTCGAGATGCTGCCTCGCCGCGAAAATCTCGATCGCCTGCACTCCGCTGCGAGTCAGGCCATCTAGAATTCCCGGATGCAGCCGTTCTTTCACATATAAATAGGTTGATACCGCTTTCAACATGCTTAGTCCTCATTCGAGAATTGCCGATCGCAATCAGAATGCAGATACTCTAGTATCCCACGGCCTTCCCGTTACTCCTGTAATCTGTGGCGCCCAGCCGGTCGCCCGTCTTGGGATCGATGGCGATGCACTCGGCATCGCTCCAGTAGGGAAAAACTTCGCTGCCTTCGTGCAGGCCGAAGTCCACGTTGTATCCCATCTGCTGCAAGGCTTGCACGGTATCAGGCGAAAACCATTGCTCGACATTCAGAATGTCAGGGAGCCACTGGTTATGAAAGCGGGGAGCATCAACTGCCTCCTGAATATTCATGCCGTAGTCCAGGACTCCCATTAAGACATTGGCCACGGTTGTAATGATTTTCGAACTGCCAGGCGAACCCAACACCAGCAACGTTTTTCCGTTATGCACCACGATGGTCGGGGTCATGGATGAAAGCGGGCGTTTGCCCGGTCCAATCGCATTCGCGGCGCCCTGAATCAAACCGTCAGAGTTGGGGACGCCGGGCTTGGCGGAGAAATCGTCCATCTCGTCGTTCAGCAAGAAACCCAACCGATCCGCGGTGACGCGCGATCCGAACCAGTCGTTGATGGTGGTGGTCACCGAAACGGCATTACCGTCGGCATCGACTACGGAGTAGTGCGTGGTGTGCGGCGACTCATGATTGGCCAGCGGCTGGGGATGCGACGCCGCATACTGTTCCAACTCGTTGAAAACTTCGGGGCGCTTCAGAGCATTGCTGGGCGTGGCTTTTGCGGCGTCGATGGAATCCCGCCAGGCCGTGCCATATTTCTTGTCGATGAGCTGGGCCACAGGGAGCTTGGAGAAATCCGGATCGCCGAGAAATTCCGCGCGGTCGAAGAAAGCTCGGCGAAAGGCTTCCGTGGTGAAGTGAATAGACGCCGCCGACCGGTCACCAAGCTTGGCGAGATCGTAGCCTTCCAGGATATTCAGCGACTCGACTAGAACCGTTCCTCCCGAAGATGGCGGCGGCGCGCTGATGACTTCGTATCCGCGGTAGGTTCCGCGGATGGGCTCACGCTCTTTGACTTCGTAGTGCGCGAGGTCGTCCGCGGTAATGAGGCCTCCGCCTTTTTGGAGGGCAGCGGCGAGTTCGTTGGCCAGAGAGCCGTGATAAAAATCGTCGGGCTTGGCAGCTATGCGTTCGAGCGTGCGTGCCAGATCGGGCTGGCGGAAAATCTCGCCGGGCTGGTAGAAGTTGCCGTCGCGCTGAAAAATGCGCCGCGACTCGGGATACTGGCCGAGATGTCGATCGCGGCGAAAGTCGCGCGCCTCGTCCCAGCTCAACGCATAACCCCCGCGGGCCAGCCGGATTGCCGGTGCCATCACTTTCTGGAGGGTGAGCCTACCGTATTTCTGTTCGGCATAAACCATGCCCGCCACCGAACCGGGCACGCCAATCGCTTTGTATCCGTATTCGCTGGCGCCTTCGACTACGTTGCCTTGGGCATCGAGATAAAGATTGGGGGTGGCGGCGGCGGGAGCCTTTTCTCGATAGTCGAGAAAATGGGTTTTGCCGTCGGCCATGCGGATAAGCATGAAGCCGCCGCCACCGATATTTCCTGCCGGGGGATGGACGACTGCCAAGGCAAATCCAGTGGCGACGGCGGCATCGATGGCATTGCCGCCGGCCTGCATAATTTCGACTCCGGCCCGTGAGGCCAATTCGTGTACGCTGACCACAATTCCGTGCTGCGCATGGACGGGTTCGGTGGAAGCAAAAGCGTTCGACTCGGGGAATACAGCAGCAGCCATCAGCAGTAAAATCAATAATTTGTGCCGGAATCGCATCAAGATAGAAAGTGTCCAGGAATGTGCGGACTCTTGAGGCTAGCCGAGCATGGTGAGTAGAGTCAAATCCAGGGGAGCGTGAGCCTAGTCGGCGGCGAGGAATAGGTCGAACTTAGTTGATGCCAGAAGTGCAGCTTGCCGAAAATGCTTATCTGGAGCAGCCGCCCGCGGATGTCCAGCCGAGCGAAACTCGACTTCTTGGCCAGCATCACGAATGCAATAAGCTACCCCACGCTTCTGGCCTGAAAAGTCCCTTGGCACTTTACAAGACTCCGAAGCGTGAGGCAGATTTAGTTCCGCAAGTTTCCAAGCCCGGAAGCCGAGCTTCTCTTCTTGTTCCTCAGTTACTCCCCTGCGCAGGTCACGTCGTTGTTCCAGTCCACGAACGAGCCTTGCGGGTTATCGCGCCATGCCCAGACGTGGAGCTCGAAGAACGAATTGATGTTGAAGCGATTCGGGGCGCCAACGAAATTGAATACCTGCCCGTCGAGCACCGGAGGAGTGTTGTTATTGGCGGCGAGCCAGCTCGCCGAGTCCAGAATGAACTCGACGCCCACGAGTGTCATCTTGCCACTGGAGGAGGGTTCGTAGATAAGTGCCTGCGGTTGGGAGGGGTCGAGCGTGAGGTTACCGAGCAGGGTTCCGTTGACATAATGTACGCCCATCGCCCCGTGGTCGGTGCCCGCAACGCAACCCAGAAATGGCCCGTAGCCGGCAGCGGTTGCATTGTTAACGTTGATGTATTGCTTCGTCCCTTCGCGAACCTGCTGCACCAACCCGGCAGGAGCAGAGTCTTGATGAACGGCTGCATGCTGGGAAGGTTTCTCTGCCGCGAGCAGTGGCGTGGCCACGATGAGGCTGCCGAGCAGAGTCAAAGTTAGGGTTCGTAGCAGGCTTCGTGATATGGATTTCTGGGTGAACTGAGAGGTCTGTATCGTCATAAGTTTTTCCTTTTTTATTTTCGATCGTTTCTAAATCGATCGTTGAGATTGTTGGCCGCGATCGTTTCTGCGGCGCACCGAGCGAGCTCATCTTGCATCGAACCGGGAAGACGAGCAATCCATGCCGCCTCCTTCCTTCCCCAAAATTCCCTCCAGCGTGTAACCTCAAGATAGGCTTAGGGTTAGCCTCTTCCGTATATGGGACTCAAGGTCCAATAAATGTGGTAGCCTTAGTAGCTTTATTGGGGGAGTTCGGATGTTGACAGCGGCTCCAGCCCCGCGTCTTCTGCGGTTTGATAATTTTGAGCTCGATGTTCGAGCTGCCGAGCTGCGAAAAGGCGGCGTCAAGCTGCGCCTGCAAGGCCAACCGATCCAAGTGCTGGCAGCATTGCTGAATAGTCCCGGCGAGCTGGTAACCCGTGAGGAACTTCGGTCCCAGGTCTGGCCGGCTGAAACCTTTGTCGACTTCGACCACAGCCTGCACAACGCCGTGGCGCGAATTCGCGAGGTGCTGAGAGACTCCGCAGGCACTCCGCGCTACATCGAAACTCTGCCTCGCAGAGGATACCGATTCATAGGCACGGTGGAGAGAGTTGGTGCTGAGGATCCCCTGCCGTCCGCGCCAGCCGAGCCATCCCCGGAAGCTCCCGTTGCACCGCTACGAAGCAGGTCTCGCGCCGTCCTCATGGCGGCGCTCTTGATGATCGTCGTGGTCTCGGCGGTTCTGATGCTGATATCGAGCTTCTCGCATCGCGCAGCCGCCGCACTCTCCGTGCGTTCCATCGCAGTGTTGCCGCTCGATAATTTCTCCGGTGATCCCGCTCAGGAATATTTCGCTGATGGCATGACGGATGAGTTGATCACCGACCTGGCCAAGATTGGCTCTCTCCGCGTGATCTCGCGCACTTCCGTCATGCAATATAAGGGGACGAAAAAGACCTTGCCCGCGATTGCGCGTGAATTAAACGTTGATGGCATCATTGAGGGATCGGTAACGCGCTCCGGGCAACGAGTACGAATTACGGCGCAGTTGCTGTACGGTCCCACCGACAAACATCTTTGGGCAGAGACTTATGATCGCGATCTTGGCGATGTCCTCAGTTTGCAAAGCGAGGTGGCGCAGGCGATAGCACAACAAGTCCGCGCGCAGGTAACGCCGCAGCAGGAGGCCCGTTTTCGCGCCGCCCGTCCGGTAAATCCAGAAGCCTACGATGCCTACCTGAAGGGCCGCTATTACTTATCGAATCAGTACACAATGCCCCAGCCTCTTAACATGGCTAAGGCATACTTCGAAGAAGCGGTTCGAAAAGATCCAGGATTTGCGCTGGCCTACTCGGGCCTAGCGGACGCTTACCTTTATTTGGTATTTTTCGGACAAATGTCCCCAGAATCCGGCCGCCAGGGTGCGGACGAGGCTGTTGGGCATGCTCTGACTCTGGACGACAGCATCGGCGAAGCTCATGACACCCTCGCTGTATTAAGTTGGCGGTACAACTGGGATTGGGGCACTACCGAACGAGAGTTTAATCGAGCCATCGCGCTGGCGCCGAGTTACATTTGCGCCCATGAGGACCGAGCTGAATACCTCGCCTTCCGAGGGCGACAGGCCGAGGCTGAGGCGGAGATGACCACGATTCTGGAGTTGGATACCAGCGTCAGCTCGGCCCTTACCGAATCTGCCGTTGACTACCAACTACGGGATTTCGACCGGTTAATCGAAGCCAGCCGCAGAGGAGTGAGTTTAAATCCGAACGAATGGCTTGAGCATTATTATCTCGCCGTCGGCTACGAGGGGGCGGGAAAACGATTGGAATCTATTGTTGAGTACCAGAAGGCGGTGGAGCTCTCCGGCGGCGATCTATATTCCAAGGTGTCGTTGGCGCACGCCTACGCGGGTATTGGAAGAAAAGCTGAAACTCAGAGGATACTGCGGGACTTAGAGGAAAAATCAACCAAAGTCTATGTCGCGCCCTACATAATCGCAACGTTGTACGCAACGCTGGGTGACAAAGACTCGGCCTTCAAATTCCTTGACAAGGCCTATCGGGAGAAATCGTTGGACCTCTCATGGTTTCTGAGGGCTGATTTGCGGATTGATAACCTCCGCTCAGATCCCCGCTATCAGAATCTTCTACGCCGTGTCGGCTTGAAAGACTAGCGGTTGGTGGTTTCACCTTTGGTGCCTTTTGCCAAGGTGGGATTCACAACTCTCGAACGCGCATTTTTGATCCTCGCGTCTTCACTTGGTATTTACGGTAAACTCTTGATTCGCAACTCCAGGGATCAGGATTGTTGATAGCAGAAAAAAAACATCACCCGGAGATTCTTGCTGACTCCGCAGCCATCGCTGTCACGCTCCTCGGCTTCCTCGCCCGGCTTTGGACCGCCTCCGGCTCCTTTCTCAACCCGGATGAAGCTCTGCACTTCCGCCTCGCCAACCAGCCTTCGCTGGCTCTTGCCTACAAAGGGAGTCTCACTGCGGCACATCCGCCGTTGCTCATTCTTCTGCTTTATTTCTGGCGCACCCTCGGCACCTCGGAGCTCTGGCTGCGCCTCCCCTCCGTCCTCGCCGGCGCATTTTTTTGTTGGATGTTTTACAAATGGCTGAGCCACACAACCGGCGAAGTCGTCGCCCTGATCGGACTCCTCTTCGTCGCCTTCCTCCCATCCATCATCCTCATCGCAGCGGAAGTCCGCCAATACTCCCTGCTGCTGGCATTCCTCGCCGCCGCACTCTATTTCCTCGATGAAGCTTTCGCGCACAACTCCCTCAGCCGCATGGGCGCATTTTCCCTCTGCCTATATGTCGCCATGCTGTTTCACTACTCGGCGTTCTTGTTCGCCGCCGCACTCGGCATTTATGCGCTTTTCCGAATTTTCACAGAGCGCCCGCCCGCAGGCTTGATTGCGGTCTGGGTCACCGGACAATGCATCGCGCTCGCGCTCGCGCTCTTCCTATACAAGACACATCTCGCGCGCATAGACGCCGGCGATTCGAGAACTGCGATGCAAGGTTGGACAAGCGAGTTCTACCTCCACCGCTCCTATTTCGACCCTGCTCATGACAATCCACTTCTCTTCCTCGTGGGACACTCCTTCGGCGTCTTTCAATTTTTCTTTGGGCAACTGGCCGTGGGCGATGCGATGGGACTTCTGTTTATAGTGGGAATTATATTTCTGATCCGCGGAAAAGTTTGGGTGCCGCTTCGAACTTCAAGCCGCACATGGATCGCCCTCTTGATCTTGCCGTTCGCCATTGCTGGCGCCGCCAGCCTGGCGCACTATTATCCCTATGGCGGCACACGGCACCTGGCCTTCCTTATAATTCCCGGCATCGCTGGCGTCAGCATAGCCATCGCTCGTTTAGCAAACGATAATTGGAAGCGCGCAATCGGAGCCCCCACTTTCATTCTTGTGGCTTGCCTCGCCTTCGGCAAACCGCACCCCCCGCGCATCGACCGCGCCGATCAGAGCCGCGCGTACATGACCGCCGCGATGGAGTTTGTGAGTAAAAACATAAATTCGTCCGATATTATCTTCACCGACTACCAATCCGATCTCATTCTCGGCCACTATCTCTGCCAGCAGCGCCCCATTGCCATCGACCCCGCACCGCTCGGCTTCGAACAATTCACCTGCACCGGCCACCGCGTCGTTTCCGCGGACTTCAAGACCGCATGGCAATTCTTCGCCGATGACTTTTCCAAACATTGGCAGGATCTTGTGCAGACCTACAATCTGAAACCGGGCGATACCGTGTGGGTTTTTCAGGCAGGATGGGGAGTTGATCTCGCCAACTCTTTACAAAATCAATACGCCGACCTTCGCGATCCGCGCTACGAATCGTTCGGCAAAAATATTAAAGTCTTCAAACTTACCGTAGGCCAGCCCATGCCCGCGGCGCTTAAGAACGTCCCTTAACAATATCCCGTAAGCAAAATTATTTCCCCACCGCCTGAGTTAATCCCAGAGCGCGCAAAGTAACTTCGTCCGGAACGCTGTGCCCATCTTTTTTCGTAACCACTCCAAAACTTCCGGAATAATCCCACATCGTCCAGCCCATTCCATGACGGTCCAACGACGTGCGCACGTCGCGAATCCAAGCTTCGCGATCGTGCGGATCGGCATACTCGCGGAAGACGCCAAACTCGTTGCATACCACCGGAACGCTGCGCTGCTTGCCCCAATCGGCTACCTGCGAAATTTCGGCGTCGATGCGCGCCGCACCCCAGTGATCTTCGCCATAGCGAATCACCGCCATCCGGTCCATCGCATCCGGCACTCCCGCTGCCGTCTTCGCCGCCGTTTCCGGCGATGATGGATAGTGCAAGCCCTTCACCCAATGCCAAAAATACGCTCCCCACGTCGCGCCCTGATGCGTGAAGATATGCGGATCGTAAAAATGAAAGTTGTAAATCACGTTGGCATCGCGCAGCGGCTCCAGAAAAACCAACTCATCATCGTCCGACCAGCGTGCTCCCGCCGCAATGATTGTATTCTGCGGAGCGCCCTCGCGAATCGCCGTCGCCAGTTTCGCTTGCACTCCATACCAGCGGTACCGGTCGGACATTTCCGGCTCGTTGAGAATTTCAAAAAACATCCACTCCTGATCCCAGCCGGAATAATGCCGTGCCAGAGCCCGCCAGAAGTCGGCAAACTCCTGCACAAAGCTATCGTCTTTCGCCAACCTGGCTTTGAAATCGCTCTCCGGATGCACATCGATCACCACCGCCATCCCCTGATCCAGAATCATCTTCACCGCGGCATCGAGATAGCCGAAATACTCAGCCGGAATTTCGTCCGGCCGGTGGTTCTGCATCATGGGCTGTGGATTCACGCTCAAGCGCACGTGATCGAATCCCATGGACTTCATCAGCGCAACATCTTCCGCCGTGGTCCAACTTTGAAAATGTTCCTTCGTATAACCGCGCTTGTCATAAACCTGAGCGAACCATTCGCTGGCATTGATGCCATGCCGCAGCCGCTCCACACGCGCTGTGGGAACCGAGGAAGTTGGGGAAGTGGCAGCCGCCTGCGCCGGCGAAAAATTCGCGCCCAGGACGCTGAGAAAAATCGGCAATGCAACAAATCTCGCAATCTTCAAAAAAATCATTCTGTCCTTAACCCAAAATCGGCAGAGCGCGAATTCTTTTCTTCGTCGCGGCATAAATTGCGTTGCACAAAGCTGGCGCCAGCGGCGGCACTGACGGTTCTCCAATCCCCGTCGGAGACTCCGCGCTAGGCACGGCGTAAACCTCAACTATCGGCGTCTCCTCCATACGCACCGGAGCGTAGTCGTCAAAATTTCCCTGTACCACGCGCCCTTTTTCAATCGTGATCTTGGCCCGTAACGCATTCCCCAGCGCATACACCACTCCGCCGGGAATCTGCTGCTCCAAAATGCCGGGATTCACCACCTGCCCGCAATCCACCGCCGCTACCACGCGATGCACCCGCGGAGTTTCGCCCTCCATGCTGATCTCCACCACTTCCGCCACATAGGACGAAAAACATGCAAAGCATGCCACCCCGCGAAAACGCCCGGCCGGCAATGGTTTCGTCCATCCCGCCTTGTCCGCCGCCAACTGCAGAACTCCTCGCATACGCGCCGTATGCCACGTCGTCACAAAAAATGGAATGTCCTGGTCCTTTGCCAGCATGTGCAGGCGATACTCCAGCGGATCTTTTCCTGCCGTGGCCGCCAGTTCATCGATAAAACTTTCGCTCGCAAAAGCCGCTTGCAGCGCATAAACCGAGCGCATCCAGCCCAGCGGCACGGGCGTCTCCGCCAGTACATACTCCAGCGAAACATTCGGTAGTCCGTAAACCAACGCCGCTTCGTCCGGCAAATCTGGATCCACTCCGTTCGTCCCCGGCTGCCCCTTCTGTCCGCTAATCGATGGCGAAATGATTCTGTGCGTAAACGCCACCGGCCATCCCGCTCCATCCAACACCGCGCTCAACTGGTGCAAACTCGCCGGACGATACGTCGAGGACCGCATATCATCTTCGCGCGTCCAAATCACTTTCACCGGAGTTTGCACCGCCTTCGAAACCAGAGCTGCCTCTACCGCGTAATCATGCTCCAGTCGCCGCCCGAATCCTCCACCCATGAGTGTGACGTTCACCTTCACCTGGTCCGGATCAAGTCCCACTGCCTGCGCCACCGAATCGCGGCAATCCTGCGGCACCTGGGTTGGAGCCCATAACTCGCACCTCGATCCTTGAAAATCCGCCGTGCAGTTCCCCGGCTCCATCGGTGCGTGCGCCATGAAAGGCAACTGGTACTCCGCCGAAACCTTGCGCCCCGCGGCCTTCGACACATCGCCCACGGAATACAAACTCGCGCCCTTCTTTGCCGCCGCCTGCTTCAGCCCTTCCATCACCGCGGCCGTATCCAAATCTTTATTCGGTCCTTCATCCCAATTCACGTTCAGCACGCGCCGCCCTTCCATCGCGCCCCAAACACTGTCGGCCGCAACCGCCATGGCCGTATCGCTGATCTTCCCCGCGAAAGTTACGCCGGGAATCTTTTTCGATTCTTTGTCGTCGAAGCTCACCAACTTCCCGCCAATCGTCGGACATCGTGACAGCACCGCATACTTCATTCCCGGCGTCCGGAAGTCGATCCCAAACACTGCCTCGCCCTTCACCTTCGACGGCGTATCCACCCGCGGCAATCGTTGCCCAACAATTTTGTAATCCTTGCTTTGCTTCAGCGGCACATCGGTTGGAATCGGCAGCCCCGAAGCCTTTTCCACCAGCTCTCCGTAACTAAGCTGCCGTTTGCTGGATGCGTGAACGATGTTCCCGCTCTGCGCCGTGCAACTTGCCCGTGAAACACCCCAGGTCAACGCCGCCGCCGAGATCAGCATCTCTCGAGCCGCTGCTCCCGCCCTGCGCATCGGATCCCACGTTGTACGCACGCTCGCGCTGCCGCCCGTAGTCTGGTCGCCGTAGAGCGTGCTAGCTTCCGCTTGCTCAATTTCAATCTGCTTCCAGTCCGCTTCCAGTTCCTCCGCCAGGATCATCGGCAACGCCGTGCGAACGCCCTGCCCCATCTCCGATCGCGCCACTACGATCGTGATTTTGTTCTCCGGGGTGATCCGCAAATAAGCGTTCGGAGAAAAAACTCGCTCGCTCCGTTTCATTCCATGCGGCAAATAAAATCCCACCACCAGGCCTGCTCCCGCTGCCACTCCCGCCGCAACAAACTCGCGCCTGCTTAACGGACTCATCGCGCACCTACCGTCGCAGCGCCGGTCGCAGCCCGCCGAATCGCCTTGCGAATCCGTTCGTACGTTCCGCAACGGCACAAGTTCCCATTCATCGCCTGGGTAATCTGCTCATCGCTGGGATTCGGCGTCTTCGCCAACAGCGCCGCCGCCGTCATAATCTGACCCGTCTGGCAATAGCCGCACTGCGGAACCTCTTCCGCGATCCACGCCTGCTGCAAAACGTGCAAGCCATTCGCGCTCAACCCTTCAATCGTTGTGATGTTTTTCCCCGCAGCCTGCGACACCGGAGTCGAACACGACCGGATCGCCGCGCCCTCCAGATGCACCGTGCAAGCTCCGCAGAGCCCCGCTCCACATCCGAACTTGGTTCCGGTAAGTGCCAGAGTATCGCGCAACACCCAAAGCAAAGGCGTCTCCGGAGGCACGCTCGCTTTTCTTTCGGTACCGTTGACTCGTACTGTGATTTCGGCCATATTTTCCTCGACAGTCATCGCAGCCAGGAGATCATCCTACTCAACGAGCAGGAAAAGTGAAATGGCCTCCGATGAGAAATCGCGCATCTCAAGTTGCTAGTATGTTATGCCGATGAAGAGGCCAGAGCATTTCGTCTTAGAAACGGATTAGACAAGCCACAAACTTCACGCGAGGTAGGCCGCCCTTGGACACCGGAAATCAGCACGCCTCAGCCCCAGCCCGCACCGGGTCTGATGCCCGGCGTCAGCCTCGCTTCAAACTCTCCATGGATATCACGATTAGCACCAAGACGTGTGGAGTCCTGCAGGGCTACACAGTCGACATCAGCGAAGCCGGAATTTCTGCGATGCTAAAACTCGAGGTTCCCTTGGGCGAGTTTGTAGAACTGCAATTCTCGCTCCCCTTCGGCCCGGTCAAAGTTTATGCCGTCGTTCGCCAACGCAACGCTTTTCGTTACGGCTTCCAATTCGTCGAGTCCCACGCCGTGCGCGAAATCATCCAGTCCACTTGCCGCACGCTCGCCCTGGAGCAAACCTTGTTCGGAGAGAAGTAGTTCTTCCCGAATTAACCTTTACCTTCTGCTTCGCAAGTCGAACTCACCGCACTGAACTCCCCACTTCTCGCTCCATCTCTTCGACAATCTTTACCCCAAGCTGTCTGGCAAAAATCTGGAAAGCGGGAATATCCCATAGCCGCATCCCAATCTCTTCTTGCGGTAAATCCTGCGCATGCACCGCATCCGCCCCATCCCGCAGCGCTATCCGTAGTTTCGCCGCAGTGGAGGGGTCGAAGCTTTCCGAAACCACCACACTGTTGTCTTTTCCCTGTTCCACGATCACCGCGCCTTCCTCGGTCGCAATCTGCGTGATCGAAACTGGGCAATCCATTCCCGCGCAAGCCGGCACGCTCTCCACGGCGGCATTGCGATACCGCTGCGACACAGCCCGCGCATAAAAGCTGGCAAACCATGCGGCCGCATGCGCCGTTTTCCATCGCGAGATATACAGCAGCGCCAGATCGCCCGTGCCTGGCGCAACCTCCGTCACCTCCTTGTCTTTGCGCCGGAACGTCACATAGGCTCCGCCCTTCCATTCCGATGAAACTTCATCGGCAGCTTTTCGTTCGCCATACTGCTTCAGCAGCGCCCGCACATCCAGTTCGCCGATTCCGCCCGAGTCATACGCTTCATATTCATGATTGAGCACATCTCCCATGTCCGGAATGCGCACCGCAGCCAGCTTTTCCCCGCTAATGTAGGCCGAAGGCTGCAACACCTCGTGCGAATTCCGCGGCGGGCGCGCAAACGCCCCGGCAAATGCCATCTTCTTTCCCCCCTTGTGCAGTAGCTCTCCCTCAAAAATCAAACCTTCCTGATACGCAAACCCTCCCATCTCCCGCAGGATCATCGGCGCATCGTGCATCATCTGTGAATCGATCACTGCCTTCACCGCTGGCTCTTCCATCTGGTAAATTAACCCCGGCGTGTCTTCCAGGCTGCGCCCCACCGGCTTCAGCAGATAATCCACATACACCACCATGGCCTGCCCTTCGACTACGGCCTTGCGCGCAATCTGGATATCACCATCCACCGGAGCCCCATTGGCTTGATTCCCTGCAGGCTTCGCCTTCATCCACTTCGACAAATCGTAGTTTTGATCCTGCAACGCGTGCGTCAACTCGTGCGCCAGGATCGGCTCCTGCCGGTCCGGAGGAACCCAGTTCAGCATAGAAATTGTCTTCGTCTCATCGTCGTAATACGCGGCAATCTCCTGCCCGGTAGACTTCACTAGAAACTCCTTCAGATTGAAATCCCGCGGCAGGAACCCGAGCTTCTTCATGCTCAGCTCGCTCTTCGCCAAGGTCTTCGTGAAATCTTCCTTCGCCATCTGACCGGCGGCATACTTCTCTACATCCTCTTTACTCACCAACCTTCGCTTTACCGAAGTATGTTTCGGCATGCCTGTATCCTCGGCAGCAAAGTCGAAGATCCGATCCACCGATTCAAACAGCTTCTTCGTGTCGGCATCCGTCATCTTGACTTCGTTGGTCGTGTCTTTGCGTAGTTTGCGCGCCACATCGCCAAGGCTCTGCCCGGAATCCGTCTGCTGTCCGACCGCGCCAACGCAGAGAGAAAGAGAAAAACAGATCGCAAGCGAAGCAAATCCGCCGCCAAAATGTATTCATGAGACCTCACTTACAAACGAGGGTGCACTCCCGTTGATTCTCATGGAGCTAGGCCCGCAACTCACTGCCTAAGTTGTGATTGGAATTACGAAGGTAAGCACGGATAACGGAACTACGACCACTAAATTGGTGGCAGTTTCGAAAAGACCCGACACTAAAAAGCTTGACCGATTCCTACTTCAGCTCCGCCAGTTTCTGCGTCGCCATCTGCCCAGCTTCTCCGGTCGGATTGTCTTTCTTGATTTGCTCGTAGAGTCTTTTAGCATCGAGCGGCTGGTTGGTAGTCTGGTAAAGCTCTGCCAATTGCAATTGCGCCGTGACTTTACCCACCGAAGTCGTTGGCTTATTGATTAGCTGCTGATAAATCGCCGCCGCTTCTTTGGTGCGGTTGGTGTTTCCGTATAAAGTCGCCAGCGCCAGCTTCGCAATCGAGGCTAGTTCCTTATTTCCCTCGGAAGTCACCGCTTTGAAATCCGCTTTCAGCAGCCGCATTCTCGCCCTCGGTCGCCGAAGTGACACCCAAAAAGTAGCGCGCCATATCGGCCGAGTGCGTATGCGGATATTTATCCAGAATCGCCTGAAATTGTTTCTTGGCCACTTCCGCGCGTTCCTTCGCCGAGGTGTAACTAGGAACCCCAGGTTGCGCCGGCGCCCCCGCCGGACGAATCTGCGCCTCCAGAGTCCTCACCGCCTGCGTCATGTCCAGGCTCGCCTTCTCGTTTTGAGCGCTCAGGTAATACCACCCGCCCGCACACGCCCCCGCGATCACCACCACGACCACCGCCGCAACGGCCAGGGTGTTCCTGTGCTCTGCGCTCCAGTGAGCGGTCTTTTCAGCAGCCTGGATGGTGACCCGGCTGAATGTATCCTGTTTCAGTTGATGGCGTGTCTGTGCGCGCACGAAAGTCCCTTCTAATGCCTATGTGGAGAGTGGATCGATTATGGCGAACCCATAGTCTAACAGGACGAAATTAGGCCAGTCAAAGCCGCGCCGCCTCTGAAGCTCACTTCAGCGTGTACGCCACCAACAATCCGAGGCCAACAGCCGCAAGATCCTCCGGAATGGCAATTACCGCATCCGGCACATGCAACTTCCGCACCAACCCCACTCGAGCCCGGTAACCTCCAAACGCCCCTGCAATCGCGCCAATCGTGCCCCACAACATGCCAAACCAAAGCGCAAACCCGCCCGCAAACGCAACGCTCGCTCCCGTGAACAGGCCTACAACAATTCGAACGGTCAGAGGAAAAGCATCCGTTCGGGCGGGCGCAATAGGCAGCAGATCTGCAATGAATTCACCGAGCGCTGCCACCGTAAAGATCGCCACCGCCCAACGCGATCCCATAAAAGCCAGCGGAGAGTCGCCGAGCCGCATCCAGCCCATCGCAGCGGCCCACGCCACAACTGCCGGCGCAGTCATGGATCGCAATCCTCCGGCGAATCCTATCCCCAACGCGGCAATCAAGGCGCCAATCATGCGTCACAGAACATCAAGGATTATTCTTAGAGTCGGGCGCGCGGATCATAACGTCCCCAAGGACTAACAAGAAACCGCACTGTCCAGGCAACTATCGCGGAGCCTCTTCCAATAATCCCTGCTCCATTTTTTCCTGGCATTCGATGCAGTGCCTCGTCCACGGCACCGCCTCCAGCCGCTTGGCATTGATCTCTTTCCCGCAATGAATGCAGTCGCCAAAACTGCCCTCGCGGATCCGCGCCAGCGCTTTATCCACCATTTGCAGCAGTTGCCGTTCGTTGTTGCTCTGGCTGAACAGAAATTCCTTGGTGTAAGAACTCGCGGCGCGATCGGCAATATCCTGTGCCGTATCTTCATCCGCGGAACGCCCATCTGCCTGGGTTCGCGACACCGTCCGCCGCAACTCCTGCTGCCGCGTTTCCAGCCGCTTCTTGAATCCTTCTAACTTCTTCTTATCCATAGTGATCACTTCTAAATCCCACGGCTCCAGGAGCCGTACTGAGGTAAAGGCCAAACGAAGATGATAAGCGCCAAAATTGAGATGCGTCAACAGGCACAGCGGCTGCATTCACCTACGCCGTCCTCCGCAAGACAACCCTTGCGACCCCGTCTGAAGTCTAAGTTTACGCAAACCTCAGTCCTGTAGTCCTGTCTTCTTGAGTGCCCATGCAAAATCCCAAAGAGATTCACGCCATGCCGAATTGGATTTCTGCTCATGCTTCTTGACTGCGCCTGCACGCTTCCCTCCCACGCGCAAACATTAGTCACCGACATCGGCGTATCCGAACTTTCCAGAGTGGCCGCCAAGCCCGATTATTGCCATGGTCATTCCCCTGTAACATTTCGTTATTGCCAGAGGCCCAGAAACCTTGCGCAGAAAGCCTTGGCAACCTTCTTCGCTTTCGCTGAAATCTAACGCAAGCCACTCCAGTTCCTGCCCTGAAGTGCATATCTCCAATCTTGAAGAAAGGGTTTTATGCTGCACCGGTTCGGGGTTCTACTCATTGTCTTCTCGTGTGCCTGTGCGCTTCCATCCAGCGCTCAAACGTTAATCACAACTATTCCACTTCCCAGCAATTCCTATGGAATTTCGGTCAATTCCACCACCAATCGCATCTACGTCGCCCTCGGCTACAGCGTCGGCGTAATCGACGGCAGCACTAACACGGTCATCGATACCATATCGGTCCCGCAGGGTGCGCCTTTCGTGGCCGCCAACATGGTCACCGGACTCGTCTATGCCGCCGGTTGCGACTATAACCAAAATCCCGCGACGTGCGTTGTGACGGTGATCGACGGGGCCACGGACGCCGTGATTACGACTATCCCACTACAAGGTAGCAGAGGCATCGGAATACAAGCCATCACGCTTGATCCAGCTACGAATCGAATTTATGTGGCGGACGACAACAACTACCGAATTGCTGAAATTGACGGCCGCACCAACAAGGTCATCGACTACATCAAAACCGGCGTTTCGGAGACGCTCGGGTTGGCGGTTGATTTCTCCACCGATCAAATTCTTGCATCGCCCAGCGGCGACGTAATTCTGATTATCAATGGTTCTAACAATTCAGCCGCCCGGGTCCAAGTAGGAGCGATCAATTGGAACGTGGCCGCAAATTCCTTCACGAATCGCGCCTACGTGACCGTCAACGCAACCTATACAGGATCAGGGTACGGAAACACCTTGGGCGTAGTTGATCTGGTGAGCTTGAAAACGATTTCAAATGTGGTGGTTGGAACCTCTCCGTTTGGCGTGTGCGTGGATTATCTCACGAACAAGATTTTCGTGACCTCTGGAAACGGCCTTGTGGAAGTCGATGGCAAAACCAATACCGTAACCGGAGCTGCCAGCAACGCCGGCGGCACTTATGTCGATGTGGATTCCGTCACGCGCTTGGCTTATGTTTCCAGCAACGGAGTGGTAAACGTCGTCTCGGAGTAAAGGCAATCCATTTTCAGGAGGCGGGGAAGATATGCCAATTCGAAACGTCCTCCTCGCGTCCGAAGCGTTCCAGCCGGAGCACGATTGCCGATGCGCCGGCTGGGACATCTAATGCTTCTAGTGCTGAGACCCATCGGGGTAAGCCTGTTTCTTCGGCCCATTTGCCGTCACCCGATTCTGAATCTTCTCGTAAGTCTCCTGGGGGATCACCTTCTTCTTCAGCAGGTCTTGTTTCGATCCAAACGGCCGCGCATCGATGATGCTCTGCGCATAGTCCGGCCCAATGCCCGGCAGCGCCGCCAAGTCTTTCTTACTCGCGCTGTTCAGGTCAACAGGCTGTCCGTTCTCCGACGGAGTGTCACTCTTTTCCGCCGCCGTCATCTTATGCGTTTCTGCGGGATAGGAACTCTGGTCGCCAGGCGGCGGAGCGCTTTGACTCTGCTGTCCAAACGACAAGGCGCTGAGCAGCAGCACCGTTGCAACGCCACAAAGTATTCTCATTGGCATCTCCTTAATGAAGATGAAGCAGAGGATAGGATGCCGTCCGCAACCAGCTTGGTTTTCGCCATTGATTGCGCGTCGAAACCCCGTCTGTCATACCGAGCAGTCAAAAGAATCCCGACTCTCGACCTCGGCGTAATGCACAAAAAGGCCGTCCCCATAATCGAAGACGGCCTCCTGAACTTCCCACTTTACCGGTGGCCGTTATCCCAAGTTTGCTCGGTCTCCCAACGATGTTCTTTCCCATTCCACCACTGGTGATACTGTTCCCAGCAATGCTGCCGTTCGGCATTCAGATCACGCCGCCGTGCATCCGCCTCACGGCTGTGATCGCCATGGTCATGGATCGCTCGGTCCAGGTTTCCCTCCGCCTTTTCCACGGCATGTTGGCACCTCGACCGGTCATCGGCATGGGCGCGCGGCGCCGCCACGAAAAACATCAACGCCAATCCCATCACGGCTGCAACTGCGCTTCTTCCAATTCGTTTCATGATTTCTCCTGTTTTCGAATCGGCCGCCGGGCCCAGCCGCCGTTTATGAAATCCAAGCTCAAACCCACAACGCAGTGGCGCTCGTTCGGAATACCCAAATTCTAGGGTTGTGCAAGAGCACCGTTCGATACGGTCTTTCCTGTATTTGCGACTCCCCTTGGGTGAGAGCAGCCTCGCGTGGAAAAGTTAGATATCCATCAATCCCGCAGCTCGGGGTTTCACCGCGGCAGCGAATTTTGCATATTCGTCAGCGCGTATGCCATCACCGCCATTGCCGCCGCATTTTCCCGAAGCTCGCTAGGAACAATTTTATCCAGCGTGTCCGCCGCCGTGTGATGGTAGTTAAAATACGTCCTCCCGTCTTGCAGCACTCCAAACGCCGGCACTCCTGCATCGGCCATACCCGCAATATCGGCCCCAGGGGTGTAGAGGCTCGACTGCATCGCGGTTGCACCAATGCTCATCAGAACTCCCTGCACCGGACGAAGCGCCTCTATCGCCGCCGGCACCGCCTTTACGTCAAAACCCAGCGGATGCGCCGCGCCGGCGTCGCTCTCAATTGCCGCTATATAGTGAGGAAAATCATTTCCATATTCGGTCGAATAAGCTTTACTCCCTGATCCGCCCGTCTCTTCATCCATCCACGCGATTACCCTCAGCGTGCGCGCGGGTCGCAAATGCAGCCGCTGCAAAATTTCCGCCGTTTCCATCGCTATCACCACTCCTGCTCCATCGTCGATCGCCCCGGTCCCAAGGTCCCACGAATCCAGATGTCCAGAAACCACCACAATCTGCTCCGGATGCTGCGACCCCTTCAAGTCCGCAATCACGTTGTACCCGGTTTCATCCGGCAACTTCTGCGGAGTCAGCGTCAGGTGCATCCGAACTTTTCCCTCACCCGCAAGATGGGCAATCAAATCGGCATCCTCCGCCGTTACCGCTCCCGCTGGAATCCCCGCCGGAAAGCTGAATCCCGTATGCGGCAGTCGGTAGTCCGCACTACCCACCGACCGCACCAGCGCCGCCACCGCTCCCAGATCTGCCGCCGCTTTCGCACCCGCTCCCCGATACCGCACCGCCTCGCCGTAAGCTGCGAAAGCCATTCCCGCCGCTGCCTTTTGCTTATCGAAAAGTTCGTTGAACAGCACAATCTTCCCTGCAACTTTGTCTCGCCCTAGGGCAGCGAGCTCCTCGAAGGTATTCACCACCACAACGTCCGCGGTAAGCCCATCCGCAGGCGTCGCCGAACTTCCTCCTAGCGCCGTCAGTACCACCTTCTGAGCCGTTCCAGGAACCATCCCCGGATACTCCACCAGCGCCGCCGTTTCCGCGCCACGCATCCAATGCGGCACCGTCACCGGCTCAAGCCGCACTTCCAGCCCTAACTTTCGCATTTCTCCCGCCACATATTCGGCCGCAGCCTTCGCCTGCGGAGATCCGGTCGCCCGCGGTCCAATATTTTCCGTGAGATGTTCCACCTGCCGGTACGCATAGTCGTCATTCAGCGCCGCCGCCTTGATCGCCGAAAGCTGCTGCAACAGCAGCGGAGGAAAATTCTGCTGATCCAGCGTGGAGCTTTGCGGCGCACCCATCATCGCCATCGCCGGCGGAGGCGTTTGCGCCGGCGTCTGCGCAGCCAGCACGCTAGAAAACAACGGGATCGCAATCTGGAAACATGTGAGAGCAATTGGAAAAGAAAAGCGGCGGAGTACTCTGGTGGTCATAGAGGGAAAGTGTATCTGACACGGGCAACCGAGCGAAACCTTCTATCTACCATGCGGACCCTATGGATCACGCCTTGCCGCGTGCTAGCTTGTGCCATGGATAAGAAGCAAATCAACGATCCCAAAATGACAGTGAATTTCCTCATCTGGGTGGGCGGCGTTTTCATGCTGCTGCTCTTCGCCTTCCTGGCCCATTTCGTATGGCGCGTCTTCTAACTTCCCGCTCGAAAAAAATGGCCCCATCTCTGGGGCCAAGTTTCGAAGAGGCGAATTAGGTGGGCAATTTCAGGAAAGGCTAAGCAAGTGGTCGTCCCACCATGGGACAGTCACTTCGGGAAATTTGAGAAGAAAGAGAGTGAGGGTCATTCTGGTTACGGCCTCTTAGTTACATAAGGATGAAGCACTTCCCGAACCAAAGCGGGGAAATTCGACTCGGCAAACCCAAAATGCCAGCAAGTCATTGATTAAAAACTATTTACACAATTCTCCGACTTGACTTAGCCCACCCGAGCACGACGAACTGCAACCGCCCAAGTGCACATGACTGCACATTCCATGCACTAGAGGCTCCCGGAATTAGATTATCCGAGCCGCCGGTCCAACCCGGCGGCTCGAAAGATTAAAGATTGAAAAGACTTCAGACTAGCTATTTCCCGCCACCGTGCGCAGCTTCCCAGGAAGGAAGTGGTACGGCGGCCACGGTCCGCTAATTGCCACTTGGCAGTTCTTCAACTGCTTGGCAGCCGTGGTATAGCGGTTCTGGTATTTTTCCACCGACTTGGAATCGATGAGATGGGCAATGTCGATCAGCATGCCCTGTGGCGCTACTTTCTTGCAGCTTACTTCTTCTTCTAGGGGATTAAACAGTTTATGCACTTGAACCGAGAGCGCCCGCGCCTTCGTCTGGCGCTCACGCTCACGGGATGCCTTCACACGCAGCTTCGAAAGATAGTCCCCACCCACCGTATCGGGCAGAATGACATCGATCATCGCCTCGCGCAGCGACCCGTCGGTCACCGTCAACTTAATGTGCATTTCCGACTTGCCTCGCAGCTTCGCCACGCTGACTCCAAATGCCCGCCGGTTTACCCGGACAGCCTGGCGCAGCGCGTCGTCACTCTCGAAAATTGTCCCGAAACGGAACGGCAATACGGTCGAATTACGGAAACAGCCACTTACCACGCGCGCATGGTCAATGGCCGCCTTGTGATCGAGTTCCCCAATGCTAGGGTCGTATTCGCTCACTATCACAGCGAACTCGCCGCTGGGATAGCTGAGGATAGGGGCTCCGTTCACGCCTTGGACGTTTTCAATTACAAATGGGCGTCGGGAACGGGTGCCGTTGGGAAGGGTCTGGTGCTCGGTAAGGCAGTATGCATACCACGACATATCGAACTCTCCGAACCGGGACGGAGGCTGACGAGCCGCCTCGTTATGTTGTTTTGCACATGCTGCGAATCTGGAAGTTTACTTAAGCGGTACAGGACCGATCTGGGAAACTTGCTATCTGCCCCGTAAGTCATATTACTTCCGTTTCGTTCCAAAATGCAACTTTTTTGTAGCCAGCAGCATCGCCAGCTCCTTTTCCACATTTTCTACCATTTGTCGAACGCAGGCACGATTCGGAACGTATCGGGCTCGATAACGCCTACACCAATGGCCCCTTGGCCCGCATGGGTCCAGGCACCGACAGCTTCCTCTATG
This sequence comes from uncultured Acidobacteriaceae bacterium, assembly GCA_963818235.1. Lineage (GTDB taxonomy): Bacteria > Acidobacteriota > Terriglobia > Terriglobales > Acidobacteriaceae > Sulfotelmatobacter. The sequence goes on along the minus strand of CAWFRI010000001.1, from coordinate 284,128 downwards.
GTTGTCACCACCAACGGCGGCTCCGGCGCCATCTACCGCATCAGCACCTCCGCCCGTTTTCTCTGCTTTACAACTTCTGTTCACCAGCGCTGTACCGGATTTTGACTTCGACTTCAGATTCTATGTTGAAAAAGAGCTTTCGTCCCGCTACCGCAGGACACCGAGAAGCGCCGCGATCTCATGCTCCTCATGATGCGCTCCCGCGATTTCCCTTCTACTCCCGACCATAGAGCCTTACTATAATCGCCGGGCCCCAACGTCTATTCTCCGAGGAGAACCCTTCATGCGCCTGCTTCTCAGCAAAACTCGTCTCGTCCTGTCGCTGTCCTTGCTTCTTGCTGTTCCGTCGCAACTTTGGGCATGGGGAGGCACCGGCCACGAAGCTGTCGCCTACGTCGCCTGGCAGCAAATGACGCCCGCTACTCGCGCCCGCGCGATCGCTTTACTAGCACTCGTGCCAACCCTGACCAGCCCGGAAAACAAATCCGTTCCAGGCTATCAAGACTGGGTGAAGGATTTACCCGCTGGCCTCTCGCAGGACGATAAAAATCTCTACCTCTTCATGCGCGCCGCCACTTGGCCGGACACCATTAAACATGTCGGATTCACTGACTCGGATATCGCCCCGGCAGGCGTTACCGACGACGTTAATATCGGCTTCACCGATAAAAAGAGCCACGGCTACTGGCACTTCGTCGACGCCGGTTTCTCCTCCGATCATTCCGACGTTCCCGCCACTCCAGTCCCGAACGCAGCGACCCAGATCGTCGCCCTTCGTCAAGACATCGACTCTAACGAAAGCGACGACCTTAAGTCCTATGACATGGTTTGGCTCGAACACCTGGTGGGCGACATCCATCAGCCTCTCCACGGGACCGTCCGCTACTTTGCCGGCAAAGGAGACGAAGGCGGCAACCTCGTCATCATCAAGCTTCCCCTCCCGATGGAGAAACAATTCGAAGGTACACAGTCCAAGTCTTCCCCCCGCGAATTGCATGCCTTTTGGGATGATCTTCCCGGCGAAGGCCAACCCGCTCCCGCGCTTCCCGACGCGATCAGCTTCGCCAAAAATCTACCCAGCGCCTCCGCGGATAAAGTCGCCGACACCGACCCCTCCGATTGGGAGGCCGAATCATTGACAATGGCCAAGCAGGACGCTTACGCATCGCCCATCGGCGCAGGACTGCAACCCTCCGCTGCTCATGCCGCCGCCAGAACCTCGAACTCTTCCGCCTATCTCATCACCCAGGCCTACTACAACAAAGCGATGCAGGACGCCAAAGACCGCATCGCGCTCGCTGGCGCCCGCCTCGCGAAACTGCTCAATGAGAATCTGAAATAGACACACCAATCCAGTGCCAGCGTTCGTCCTGCGCTTTCATCAGCGGGACGAACGCCACGCATATCACGCAGACACTTCAATGCATCAACTTAATTTAGAAAGCCTCAGTCAATGAAGTCACCTTTATCGCACCCTTGACCTGCTCGGCAGTCGCCGTCGACTTCAGCCGTATCGTGACCGCCTCGCCCGGAAGCAGATCAAAGTAATTGTCCGAAGTCTGCACATCGAGATCGCCGAACGATACAAACACGCTCCTCGCCAGCTTCGGCGACTGCAAAGTCACCGTCACTCCGTCATTCGCCTGACTGAAACTGCTCTCGATCTTCGGAGCGACCGGGAGATCTAAATCATGCGTTACACCGAAGAAAATTAAATTTCGCGAGACTGTCTTTCCTCCCACATCGAAATCGAAAACCAAAAAGCTGCGGTGCAGATCGCCCTTCGCCGCCATTGCCGCTTTATCCACCGTTAAGTAAATCGAGTTCGATTGCGCCGGAACCTGCACTTCCTTCGTCTGCGCCAGCAGCACGTTCCCGGAAAAATCCAGCAATCGCATGTGGATCGTTCCCGTTAGCGACTGCAATTTGTCCGAGACTACGTAAACGTCCACTCTGTCATCGTGCAAAAACGGAGAGATCAGCACATCGTCGTAAAAACGCCGCGCATAATAATGCAGCGCCTTCCACCGCCCGTAGTAATCAATGCTCGCCCACGAGGCCACCGGCCAGCAATCATTCAACTGCCAATACAACGACCCCATCGTTCGCGGACGCTGCCTCCGCAAATGCTCCGCTCCAATCTTGATAATCTCCGCCTGCTGCACCTGGCTCAGATACACGAACGACGCGAAATCCTTCGGCTGCCGGTATTCCCGCAACATATACGTAAGGATGCGTTCGTTGCCACCTTTATTCTTCTGATGTGCCTGCATCACCGTCGAACGGATGTCGAAGTCCTCCGGCTTGGCGAACGTGTCGATCGTCCTCATCTCCGGAAACGACTGGAATCCATACTCCGACATGAATCGAGGAAATTGCTGTGTATAGTCCGAAGCCGGTGCCTGTGCATGCCATACCTGCCAGTAGTGCATATCTCCGTTATGCTGATTATCCGGAATCTCCTCAAAGTTCGCGCTCGGAGAACTCGGCGTATACGGCGTCGGGTCCCCATACTCCGCAACCGCGCTCTTCAAAATATCGGCGAACATAATTACGTAGTCCTGCCACACCCGGTCCCGAGTATCCGGCGAAATCGACGCCTTAAATTCCTGCCGGTCGCCCCAATGCCACCAACCCGTCTCAACCTCATTATTCCCGCACCAGATCACAATGCTCGGATGATCCCGTAGCCGCTTCACTTGGTCGATCGCCTCCTGCCTCACATTTTCCTGAAACGCCACATCCCCCGGAACCATGTCACCGCCAAACATGAATTCCTGCCACACCATAATTCCCAGCTCATCGCAAATATCGTAAAAATCGTCCGACTCGTAATACCCTCCACCCCACTCCCGCACCATATTCATGTGCGCATCCCGCGCCGCCTGCAAAATATGCCGGTGAATTTCCGGAGTAACCCGGTTCGGAAAACTATCGAACGGAATCACATCCGCGCCCTTGGCAAACACCAGAATTCCATTCACCACAAACTCAAAACTTTTCCCCCACTCATCCGCAACCCGCCGCAACTCCACCGATCGCAATCCAGTCTTCGTTTCGGCATGAGCCGCCGCTTCCTTGCCCATCCGGATCGCAGCCGTGAACCGGTACCGGTTCTGCGCCCCATATCCCACCGGATACCACAACTCCGGCGCCGCAATCCGCACCGGAAACGACACATGATTCATCCCAGCATTCAGTTGCAAAGCCTGCGTTCCATCCGAAGTTTGCGCTCCCCCCATTTCATCGTGACCCAGCACCAGCGTCGCCGTCGTCGCCTTGCTCGCCTCGATATCCAACTCCTCCGTCAAGTTCGCCAACTCCGCCGTGACACTGTGCTGATGCACATGAATGTTATCGATCCGTAGCCCATCCCAGCTTTCCAGCCGCACCGCCTTCCAAATCCCCTCGGTCATGAAACGCGGCCCCCAATCCCAGCCGTAGTTATACGGAGCCTTCCTCGTATAAGGCGCCGTCGCAATATTCTCCTCGTTCCCGTAGTTGTGGCTCGAAATCGAAGGCAATATATAAGGTAGCGACTTCGCATACGGAATCATCTTCTCCACTGCCGAATGAAAAACAATCCGCAGAGTATTCGGCCCAGCCTTCAACAACCCCTTCGCCGGAATCCTCCACGTCCGGAACATATTGTCCGCGTGCAGCACCGCCTCCCCATTCAGATATACATCCGCAAACGTATCCAGCCCGTCAAACACCAAATCGATATGCTCCCGCCCCAGCCCTGCCGCATCCATCTGCAAAGTAGTCTGATACTCCCAATCCGCCAGTCCGATCCATTGCAGATGAAACTCGTTATCCCGGTCGAACGGGTCCGGAATCAGCTTGCTATTCAAAAGGTCAGTCTGTACCACCCCCGGCACCTGCGCCGGATGCCACTCCTTCAACTCCGCCCGGTCCACATTCGCAATTCCTCGAAACTGCCATCCCGAATCGATCGGTCGGACCACCGGCTCGGCCGCATGCAACGGCGCTGCCGCTAAAGAGCACATCATCAAAAAAGCGGCAGCCGAAAGACCGCGAACAAATCTAGTCCGTGACAGTTTCATCGCAGGATCTCCTCTTAACTATTAATCATGTTGAGCACTGCTGATTCTCTACACTCAAAGGAAGATTACCATCCTCACCATTCCCGGTCGACTTTTCTCGTGGCCACTAAGCAGGCCTTTATCCGCTATCTAACAAAAAAATCGACGACTCAACCTTCCAAAAATGCTCGCTCGCCGTCCCCATAGTCCGCTACTCGATTCTTGTTCGTGTTTCGTAACAAAAATCATTTTTCGGTGCCGTGAGCTCAATTTAATGAAAAACTCTTTTCAACTGAGGGGGACGAGTGGCTCCGAAGGACTGCCAGCGCTGCGGCGGTACCGGGTATATTGCCAGGCCTGTGGACATCAGTGGTAAGTCCGAGGGCATTGCCTTTATCCGAATTACGTGTCCAGCTTGCGCAGGCACCGGACGGAATACCTCACATCCACCTTCTACCGCGGGCTGACCGCACGGCCTGTGGTGCTTGCGAAAACGTCTGTGCCCGGGGCGTCATGTTTTCCCGCCCTGAGTGGCGCGCCCGGGCCCGACGTTCCTGTTCCATCAAGACGTTCAACGCTCCACCACGCACTTGTCATTCCGAACTGGGCGAAGCCTGGTGAGGAGCCTGTTGTTACGCTTACGCCGTAACCGCCGTCTTGCTCCGCGCTCGTCTCCGCCCCGCCGTCGCCGTCTCCACCCGGTTTCGTCCTCCTTCTTTCGCCCGGTAAAGCGCCTTGTCTGCCGCCTTCACCACATCCTCCGCAGACTCCGTGTGGGTCCCCGCGCTCGCCACTCCCATGCTCGCTGTTACCGAAAGCTCCCTCGCCACCGGAGCCCGCGCCAATTGCCGAATGGCATGTCCCTTAGCCCGTGCACTCCTCCGGTCCGGGCCACGCGCCTCCTGCCTCCGATCCTGTCCTCGCAGCCGAAAGCTGCTCGCTTCAATCCGCGCCCGCAACTCCTCCACATGCTCCACCACATCCTTCGTTGTCTTTCCCGGAAACACAATCGCAAACTCCTCGCCGCCGCACCGGTAGGCCTGCCCTCCGCCCGTCACCCGCGCCAGCCTCGACGCCACGAGCCGCAGCACTTCATCTCCCGTGTCATGTCCGTACGTATCGTTGCACCGCTTGAAATGGTCGATGTCCACCATCGCAATCGCATACGGAGCCTCCAGCCGCACCAGCGCCTCATGAAATGCCCGCCGCGAAGGCAAAGTCGTTAACTCATCGTGATACGCCAGCAGATACGACATCTCCACCATCGATACCGCCAGGATGAAAGCCGCCGTCGCAAAATAAGCCGCCGCAATCCGTCCCGCCCCGCCAAACCGCAGCGCCAAAGCGCAAGCCCCCAGCGCCCACAGCAGCCCGCTCTCCACCGGTTTGCGCAACAGAAAAAATCGTATGAGCAAACTAATTCCCGCCGCCGCAAACGCAATCACCAATGCAAACGGCAGAGGCTGAGCCCCTGCATGATGCGCATGCTGCGCCGCAGCTAGTGGATCGGGCCTGCTCAACACCGCCACAATCACCGATTCAACAAACAACAATAAAGAGGCCGGCCCTACGCTCGAGACCGCAAATCCTTTCTCCTGCGCCAGCGACAGCAGCACAAAATCCAGCGGCAGCAGCAATCCCACCGCTGCCATCGCGGCACTCCCTGGCCCGCCAGCCGCGACATGCCCACCAGAAAAATAAGAGATCGCCCGCTCCGCCAGAAACAAAACCAACAACGCAAAAAATATCCGGCTGGAATGAAACCTCCACGCCATCAGCAGCCCTGCAATCAAAGCCGCATAAAGCGCAAACGTAATCGCCGCCGCACTCGGAGCCACCAGCCCCGCGTGCAGCAAAACCGCCACCACCGCAATCCAGATCCCTGGAGTCAGCAGTGACTTCATCGGAGTTTTTCCCCGGCAATTGTTAGGAACATGGATCTTGCGACAACTTGTCTGCGAGATTCTGCCCTTCAGGTTATATCTGGAGTTGGTGGCAGGTAATTGACCGAAAGGGTTCGAGTAACCGGAGGCCTACCGGAGGTAACTCTATTTTCCGATGCAGAAGGTACTGAATATCAAGTTTAGGATGTCATCGGCCGTCGTCGCTCCCGTGATTGCATCCAGCGGGCGTAAACCGTTGTAAAGATCCAGCAGCAACATCTCATGCGGAATCTTTTCCCGTACGGCAGCGCTTGCGGCGTTGAGCGCGGCACTTGAATCTTCTACAAGACGCTGGTGGCGAACACTTGTAAGGAAGCCGACTTCCGCCTGCACCCCACTCTCGCCACCGATGTGTCGAAGAATCTCCGCGCGCAGTTCGGCGATTCCTTCACCTGTGAGAGCAGAGACACGAACTCTCAAAGACTGGCTGCCAGCCAAATGCTCCGAATTATTAACCGCCAAATCGCATTTGTTCTCGACAATAATTGCCGAGCGATTTTGCGCGTGCCGCAGCAATTCTTCGTCCTGCTCTCCAGTTGGCTGGGAAGCGTCCAGGACAATCACGATCACGTCAGCATCAGCCAACGCTTCCATCGACTTGCGAATGCCGATCGATTCCGCCTCGTCGAGCGCCTCGCGAATTCCGGCCGTATCCACTAACTGGATGGGAATGCCCTCGATGGCTACGGTTTCGCTCACTAGATCGCGTGTAGTACCGGGGGTTGCGGTAACGATGGCGCGCTCGCGCTCGACCAGTCGGTTGAACAAACTCGACTTGCCGACATTAGGCCGTCCGACGATGGCCAGCGTCAGTCCTTCGCGCACAATCTTGCCGTAGGCGAAGCTCGCGGCTAGCTGCCTTAGAGGCAGCTGTACGGCAGCTATACGTTCGAGGATCACAGCATCAGGCATAACGGAAACGTCATCCTCCGCGAAATCGATGCCTGCCTCGAGTACGGCGATCAGCTCGACTAAATTCTTCTTGATCGGCTGCAAGCGCCGCGAGAGCGCTCCCTCAAGCTGTTGCGCGGCAACTTTCGCCTGGTAAAGAGTCTGAGAGTCGATCAGATCGCGGACAGCTTCCGCTTGCGTAAGATCGATGCGACCGTTCAAGAAAGCGCGCATGGTGAACTCGCCAGGCTCGGCGAGTCGCGCTCCTGCGGCGAGACACAATTCCACGATGTGACGCAGCACGACCGGCGAGCCGTGCGCCGCAATCTCAACGATATCGTCGGTTGTGTAGGAGTGGGGCTTTGCGAAGTATGTGACCACGACCTCGTCGATTCTGGTTTTGTCGGCGTCGACGAGTTCCCCGAAAACCGCGCGGCCCGGCTCAAGGGAACGTTTCAACTTCACCATTGGAGCCGCAATCTCAACTGCCTGTGGTCCGGCGATGCGGATAATACCGATCCCTCCGCGTCCCGGCGGCGTCGCAATGGCCACAATCGTGTCATCAGTGTTCACCGGGCGATTGTAGCGGTTAGACTGGTAGAACAAAACTGGACAAATTCAAGAAGAGGTCAAGAAAATTGTCGGTCGCAGACGAACTACTGAAAGCCAACGAGGAATTTGTACGCAACTTCAACCTGGGCGACTTAGCCGTGCAGCCCAAGCGCCGACTAGCCGTGCTGGCCTGCATGGATTCCAGAATCCTGTTTGAACGCTGCCTTGGGTTACGCCCCGGAGACGCGCACATGATTCGCAATGCGGGCGGCATTGCCACCGAGGACGCACTGCGTTCACTCATCGTTTCGCATCACCTGCTCGACACGCAGGAATTCATCATCGTCAACCACACCGATTGCGGATTGCTCAAGGTGAAGGAATACGAGCTAAGGTCACGTCTGACCGAGAAGATGGGTACCATCGCCAGCGAGCCTGCCCATTTCTACGCCTTCGACGACCTTGAAGCGAACTTGCGCCAGCAGGTTCTGCGCGTGAAATCGCATCCGTGGATTCCGAAGCACATTCCGGTGCGGGGCTTTATTTATGACGTGAAGACGGGGAAGTTGAAGGAGGTGAGCTAATGGTTGCGCGTGTACGGTATTAATTCTCTTGGGGCAATCACGATTCCCTTGATTTCATCCGCCTCATTTCCTCAATGAGCCCACTAATTGCTTTTTTCTGTTCATCGTCTGCTTCACCCATTCTTCCGGCAAGCCGCCGATCGCTAGCGTTCTCCGCAGGAGATCATCCAACCTCTCATCTTTGGGATTCGTGTTTTCGTAGCTATCGACGTCCCATTTGCGGCACTTGCCGCTCAATATACGGTCAGCTTGGTCAGCTAAATCTTGCGGAGTGAGTTTTTTAGGGGCAAAGAAGCGGAATACGGACGCTACAACTTTCTTCATGCTGAAAGGGTGCAATTCTCAGTAAGTATAATCCCCGGTTTTTTAACGCGCCACGACTTTTTCGATTTCTGCCCGCAACTGATCGTAAGGCAAAGCGCCCGGATGATACATCGCGACCTTGCCCGAGCGGTCCAGCAATACGAGCGTTGGAGTGGTCGAAGCTCCATACACGTCGAAGTTGTACTTGCTGATAGGCACCGGCATATCGAGCAAGCCTCCGTAAAATCGATGACGCACCGCATCGATGTAAGCAAGTTCATCGCTGGCCGAAGCATTTTCAACCTGCGCGGTGTAGCCGTACAGCCGCGTCGGACCGACCACGGTCAACCCCTTCGGAGCGAATTCAGAGCGCAGTTGGGTGATGATCGGCGCTTCCGCTTTACAGTCTCCACACCAGTGAGCCCAAAAAAATAACAACACCGGCGACCCTTTAAGTTGCGCGAGCACGGGCGGCTTCGATCCCAGGAATTGATCGCTGCGCAGCGTGGGAGCGGCTTTGCCCTCGAATGAGAGCAGGTTGAGATTTTTTTGCAGCCGAGCCCGAATCGAAGTGTTGCCGTAGGTCTTCAACGCGGCTTGCAATACCGCAGCCGCTTGCGTTCGGTCGCCGCGAGCCGCCAGCACTTGCGCCTGAACTTCGATGGCTGCCCCCAGAGCGAGCGGAAGGTGCGGCTCGGCATCGAGTGGACGCTTTTTGAGTTGTTCGAGTGCAAGAGCTTTCGTCGCCTTGGCGTAGGCTGCGGCCTGATCATAATCGCGAGCGCCAAGAGCCGCTCGCGCCATCCAGGAATAAGCGTCGATATATTCAGGCGTGACACCGTTAGTAGCTTGATAGCTCTTGATCTCGGCCTCGGCGGCGGCAAAGTTGTTTCGGGACAGCGCGCCGCGAACATCTTCAACAATCCCGGCCCACGCCGGGGTAGCCAACACAATCAGAATTAGAAGCTTGCGGAAAGGCATATCTGAGATCATACAATTTCTGTGTTCATACTGAGACTCTGACGCGCGAATCTCGTCGAGGTTATCGATATACGCGAGCTTTCCAGGCCCTCAATGAGCGTCTGGTGTAGCCGTCTCCAAGTGACACACTCTAAGCCGCTTACCTCCAGCATTGCATAAAAGTTATGGCAATTTGCAGGGCGTTAACATACAATTTGCTTGCGTTTGACTTTAGAGTTTTTTCGCAGTACCCAGTTTCTCCGCTTAACCCAGCGCGTGACCTGCCTGCAGAAGAAACCTTCCAAAGTTTCAGCGCTACATCACAGAAAAAGGAATTTGCAACACCATGGAAACAGGAACAGTGAAGTGGTTTAACGACGCCAAAGGCTACGGCTTTATCAGCCGCCAAAACGGCGAGGACGTATTTGTGCACTTCTCCGCCATCCAGGCGAGCGGCTTCCGCAGCTTGCAGGAGGGTCAGCAAGTGCAGTTTGACGTGGTCAAAGGCCCTAAGGGCTGGCAGGCCGAGAACGTGAAGGGTGCATAAACCACTTCGCCGTTAACAATCCGGAAAAAGGCGGCCAGACATGGCCGCCTTTTTATTGAGTGATTGGGCGATTCAGCGATTGAAACCCGGCAAACCACTCTCCTGTACTCACTTTTGATCGCGAATTAGGACCACATCGGCATCGGTATGACCCCGCACCAGAGCTAGCTGCTTCCCATCGAACGACCAGTGGAAATCGAAAATATGTTCTGAAGTGAAATCCGTAATCTGTTTGCCCTTGGAGCCGTCCAGCGGCTGCAGCCAGAGATTATCCACGCCATTTTCGCGCGTTGCGTAAACTACACCTTTGCCATCGGGCGTAAAGTGCAGCAAGCTGACGCGAGGCCGCTCGAACGCTACTATCTTCGGTGCTTTAGTGCCATCCGTTTCCACTACCGCCAGCATATCTTTATGCTCTCCAGAGTGTTCGAGTGTGGGGAACGCGGCGATCTTACCATCGGGCGAAACATCGAAAGTGTTGGAACTCGGCAAGTCGGAAATCACTTGCGGGACGCCGCCCTTGAGCGGCACTCTGGCCAATTTTTGTATGCCGGCCTGCTCCACAAAAAACACCCACTTCCCATCGCTTGAGCACATTGGACTGACATCCAGCTTGCCTTTGGTAATCTGCTTGAAATTATTGCCGTCCATTAGCCAGATGTTTTGCGCGCCATTCTCGAATTTCACAAAGACTACGGAACCCGTCCCCCCGCAAGCCCACGGAGCTCCGCCTGAAGTTTGACCTGGAATAACCGACTTGCTGCCCGAGACCGGATCGATCAGATTGAGCACATTTCCCTGATCAGAAATCAGGTGATTGTCCGGCGTCCAGGTAAAGTTGGTATCTCCGTCCGCCCGGGTGATCTGCTGCACTTGGGCCGCTGGCACCGCCGCCGACATCACTTCCAGATTCCAGCGGTACTGGTTCTGCACAGTGGCGAGGACGTGTCCGCTATTCGCGACGCTTAGATCGGAGTAGCTGTTGGTATCGCGCGTCACCGGAAAATACTCGCCCTTGGGATAGGAAATGAAGGCGATTTGCGTGCGCGCGAAATTTGTACTTTGCTCTTTGTCCAGGACGAGCAAACCGCTGCCATCAGGCATCCATGACGGCTTGTCGGCAATCCGCTGGTTGCTGCTGTAGAAAGCCTGGGCCTGGCCGTTGCTTGCATCCACTGCCATCAACCGGATCAATCCACTTGCAAAATCTAACTTCTCGCAAACAATCGTCTTTCCGTCAGGCGACCATGTAGGCTGGTACAAACCTTCATCCGTGCCCCCGGTGTTCAGCACTTTTTCTTCTCCGCCCGCGACCGAGCGAACAATGAGCTGGTACTTGCCCTTCTCGGGATTGTCGTAACGCATGTAGGCAAACTTCTGCCCGTCGGACGAAAACGTAATGTTCGAGTCCATGTCGCTGATCAGCTTCTCCGGCGTGCCGCCCAAAAGAGGGGCGCGATACAAAAACTTCAACTCGGAATTCCCCGGATCGCTGCGAACGAAATAAAAATAATTGCCGTCCGGAGAGAAGCGCAGCCCGTTGTAGTAAACGTCAGCCGGAGGCTGTACTTGCACGTTGCTGTTGGTCGGCACATTCCTAAGCCACAAGCTCGCCAGGCCGTTTTTTCGCGACACGCAGAGGACATACTGGCCGTTTGGAGAAATAGCCGCCAACACCTCATTGCCGGTATCCGTAACTTTGGTGAGGGAGATGTTCTGAAACGGCACACCGTAACTCCGGAAAAATATCGAGTAGGCCAGGATTGCCGCCAGCGCGAGAGCAGCGCCAGTACCTATCATGCGAAGCAGCCTGTTGTCCCGCGGTTTGGCGGTTGCCGCAGGCTGGCTTTCGGAAGAGTGCGGAACGGAATTCGTTCCCGATGATCCCGCAGCTACCTCGTGAACCGCTCCTGAAGTTGCGGACACGGAACCTGAGATGTGAGCCGCGGACTTGCGGCCAGATTCCGTATCGCGCTTCAGCCGCTTCAAGTCGCCGCGCAAATCGCCGGCGGAGTGGTAGCGCAGCTCGCGATCTTTCTCTAGAGCCTTCCCGATCACGTCTTCCAATCGCGCAGGCAGCGTGGAATTCAATTGCAGCACTGGCGTTGGATCAAGCTCAAGAATCGCGTGGAAGACGATCGCCGACGTGGCCCCTGAAAACGGCATGCGCCCCGTCGCCATCTGATAGATCACCACGCCCAGAGAAAACAAATCGGTGCGCGCATCCAACTCTTCGCCGCGCGCCTGCTCGGGCGACATATACGCGATTGTGCCTACGGTCGCTCCCGGATTCGTCAGGTGCAGCTGTGGCGAATCCTGCGTGGCGCCAATCGTTTCCATATCCATTTCCAGGCGCGCCAGCTTGGCCAGCCCGAAATCGAGAATCTTCACCGGCCCGCGCTGTGTAATAAATATGTTCGCTGGCTTGATGTCGCGGTGGATGATGCCTTTCGCGTGCGCCGCATCCAGCGCGTCCGCGAGCTGAATGCTCCAATCCAGAAGTCGATCGATCGGTACCGCGCCCGTACGCAAGCGGTGGTCCAGAGTCTCACCTTCCAGCAATTCCATCGCGATAAAGGACTGGGCATTTCCGCCTTGAATCTGTTCGTTCTGAATCTGTCCATTTTGAATCTGGGCTTTTTCTACGGCGTAGATCGTGCAGATGTTGGGATGATTCAGCGCGGAAGCGCTACGCGCCTCCAGCAAAAAACGGTCGAGCGCATTTTGATCGCGAGAGAGTTGCGGCGGCAGGAATTTGAGCGCGACACGCCGCCCTAGATCAAGGTCTTCGGCTTCATAGACAATGCCCATCCCGCCGCTGCCAAGCTGGCCGGTGATGCGGTAATGCGAAATGGTTTGGCCGATCATGAATGAGTTGAGCGGGAAAACTCATCTTAGGAGGGATAAGGAAGGGCAGTCAAACGCGGGGGCATGGAACGGAACGCGGGGATCAGATGGGTCAACGAGCGAAATCGCCTGTGGGTGTTGAAAAAGTCCGTGATAGGAATGTCTTTTCTGCCGCGATGGTTGCGATGGCCGAGTTCTTTGTTCCCACTTCAACTAAGAGGCGACTTCCACAGTGGGTGTCGGTTGGCTGAGGAACCGCACCAGTCGCTTGATGTTCTGAGCAACCGCTGCCAGGAAGAACTGCTCGCGCACGAACCTGAGTCTCCGCAGACGCAAGCGCCGCAATCCGATCTGATTCTTCAGTTCCGCGAACAAAGCTTCCACCTTCTTTCTTTGCCGCTGTGCTTTGGCGAACTCTTTCGTGTTGACCAACTCCCGCGCACGTTGTCGGGCTGGTTCGTTCTGGTGGATGATGAGGCCCCGGAAGGCAGCACTGGTGCATTGTGGCCGGAGCGAGCACGGGCCACACTTTTTGCGTGTCCCGATGTAATTGAAGGCTCGATTGCGATAAACTCGGCCACCATAGTTGAGGAACTGGCCAGCAGGACAGATATAGCGATTGTTTTCCGGTTCGTAGGTGAAACGCCCGGGGCCAAAGAATGGGCTCCTCTTGCGGTGGATACTGTCACGGGTCCGCATGTAGGGAGTGATGCTCCGATCGGCGAGCCATTGCAAGAACTCGCCGTTCCCGTAGGTCGTATCGGCTGCGACCGATTCCGGCTCTCGTCCTTGGCATTGCGTGAAACGGGTGAGCATGTCCTGCGCGGCAACGGTTTCCTGACTCATCCGTGCGGCCGTCGCTTGCACTCCCACGATCACACAACTGTGATTGTCCACCAGATAGTTGTCGTAGTATCCCAGACGCGCCGGTGTGCCACCCTTCGTGGCATAGGTAGAATCGGGATCGGTGGTTGAAACCTGGTCCTGCGTATGCACCGGCTCCTCCACCGGATTCTGCTCTTCTACTTCCCGCAGATATTGCCGCACGGTGCGATGAACTTGGGCCGCTTCCGCTAATTGCTCGCGTGGAATCCGGCTCTCTTTCGCCGCATTCGCTTCTACGAAACTGCCATCGACCGACAGATGCTTGCCCTGCACCAATCCCACTTCCACACATTGCTTCACGATCCGTTCGAACAACTGCTCGAACAGTTTCGATTCCTGAAACCGCCCGTGCCGGTTCTTGGAGAACGTAGAGTGATGCGGAATCTCCTGATCGAAACCGAGACCGGTGAACCAGCGCCACGCCAGATGCATGCGCAGTTCCTCCACCAGTTTGCGCTCGCTGGTGATGCCGTACAAATAACCAATGAGCAAAATGCGAAGCAGCAACTCGGGATCAATCGACGGTCGGCCAGTGTCGCTGTAACTGTTTTTTAGCTTCTCGCGCACGAAGGCAAGACTGATGTGCTTATCGATGAGCCGCAGCAGGTGCGTCTCGGGAACCTGATCTTCCAGGCGGAAGTAGTAGAACAGCGCTTCGGAGCGGTCGTGTTGCCCCATCATGATCAGCAGGCCTCCGGTGATGAGAATCCAACAGAGCATGGGTCAGATCACTTTCTTCTAACACGCTTCTGCCAAATCTCATCCGCTAATCGATGTGACTTTTTCAACACCCACGCCTGTTAGGAACAACCATGCCTGCGGCGAAGAATGCCGCTAAGGAGCAGAGACGAAGCGGAGTGGTTTGGGCCAGCCCCATTAACGTGCTCCTTGACGGCCAAACATTGGTTTCAGTTCAAACCAGAGTGTATCCTCTAGAGCCTGTAGCACCTCAGATGGGGTGTCCGCTGGGTACTGGGCACAGCATATTTTCAGGCCCAGATCGAGCTGCCGTGCCCACGCGGCTAGTTGAAGAGAAAAAGTTTTCTTTGACCCAAACCCTAGGTGCTCTTTTAGCCTCTGGTGGATCTTTTCGGAGCTTCCTACGTAAAGGATAGACGACGGCGCGTTCAGCCTGGGGTAACATCGTCGCTCGTCACCGTCGGTGACTTTTGCATCCGCAAATTTCCGTGAGACGATCTCACTGCTGGGGCTGTCTGTCAAGCGAGAAATAACATATAGACATGGCCCATCTGCGCAAGACCATTTTTTGATCTGGTCAATGAGGGGCCGAGCATCGTCTTCTTTTTCAAAGGCTCCAGTCCAGACCTCCCAAGTCTCGATTCGCTTTGGCAGGACGCCTCTAACAGCAGCCGCGGTGCGGAGCTGATTCCTCTCCGCCTTCTGCGGTAGCGATTCGAAGTACATCGCTCCCCTCCCTCCAGCGATAGGCTGCTTGGCACACATTTGCCACGCATTGCCTACGCTGTGCCGAGTGTCAAGTCTAGCGCAACTTTCATTGCGAACACGTCAACTGTTGTAATATCGCCATTACAATCGTCTGACTCACTACGCAGCCGAATCTTGTTCCGCCGCAGTGACTGAATCGAAGAATCGAAAGAACTGCTCGACCCGCGTGACCTTGAGCGCATTGTGGATGCGCTCGCTGACGCCGACCAGCGCCAGACTTCTTCCTCCATGCTGGCGCGTCACGTAAGCACCAACGAGCGCCCCGATCCCGGCTGAATCGACGTAGGGCACGTTGGTGAAGTCGATGATGAGCGCCTTCGATTGGTCGGCCCGCACCATGGCTTGAAACTCAAACATGGTGGTCATGACGAGCGCGCCATTTAGGCGAAGAACGCGCTGCCCCGGCTGAGCGCCGGGCGTATCCTCAATCTGCAAAGACTCTTGCGGCATGCGGAAAATCTTAACGCCTGCGTAACATTGGATTGTTAATGCTGGGTTAATTTCGTTGGAGCGGGAATAATCCGACCACTAGATTGCAGCAGCCTGCTCGCGACGCTTGGCTTGAATCTCGATGAACACATTCACCAGCGACACCGCCGCCGGAGTCACTCCGGGAATGCGCGAGGCTTGCGCCAGGGTTCGCGGTTGCACGTGGCACAGCTTCTCCTGCACTTCGCGCGAGAGCCCGCTGATTGAGCGGTAATCGAACCAGCCGGGAATGGACCGCTGCTCCGATTTTTTCATGCGCTCCATGGCGCGCTGTTGTTGCAGCAAATAGCCTTCGTACTTGATCTCGGTCTCGACTGATTTGAGTTCATTGCGGATTTCGGAAGAAAGCGCAACCACGGATTCACGCGGATTCGCACGGATTCCTTCCCGTTCAAAGAAAGTCGGATTCAGCTTACGGAGAACAACAACGAGCTGTTCAATCGTGATCTCAGGCCGCTTCAGCAATTGAGCGAAAGTCTGCCCGATCACAGAACTCCAGCTGTTCCCTTCAGGCAGATCCTCCAGCATCGTCGCGGTCAACTTAGTTTTTTCCAGCAGTTGCCTTAGCCTTCCCAACCGCTCTTGCTTCTCCTGGAAATCCCTCCACGAATTATCCGAAATCAGCCCCACGCGCCGCCCATGCGCAGTCAAACGGCGATCTGCGTTATCAATACGCAAGTGCAGGCGGAACTCCGCGCGCGAGGTAAACATTCTGTACGGTTCGTTCGTGCCCTTGGAAATCAAATCATCAATCAGAATGGCGGTGTAAGCCTCGGTGCGATCCAGGATAAGCGGCGGCTCGGCTTTCACTTGCAACGCCGCGTTGATTCCCGCCATCAGCCCCTGGCACGCGGCTTCTTCGTAGCCGGAGGTCCCATTGATCTGTCCACCCAGAAATAACCCAGCAATTTTTTTGGTCTCTAATGTTCGCTGCAACTCGGTCGGATCGATCGAATCGTATTCGATTGCATAACCCGGCCGCAGCATCTCCGCATTCTCGAGTCCCGGAATCGATTTCAAAATTTCCATCTGCACTTCCACGGGCAGAGAAGTGCTCATTCCATTGACGTAGATTTCGTGCGTGTTCAAACCCTCGGGCTCGAGGTAAAGCTGGTGCATTTCCTTGTCGGGAAATTTGACGATCTTATCTTCGATCGACGGGCAATACCGCGGCCCAATCGATTGAATCTGCCCGCTATACATGGGTGATCGGTGCACATTCTCGCGGATGATGCGATGCGTCTCGGGTGAAGTCCATGCAATATAACAGGGCACTTGCGAATCGTGATGCGCCACCCGCTTGGTGCGGAAACTAAACGGCGTTGGGTCGGCATCGCCAGGTTGAACCGTGAAGCGAGACCAGTCGATGGATCGTCCATCCAGCCGTGGCGGCGTTCCCGTCTTCAGACGGCAGCCGCGCAGGCCAAGCTTCTTCAGCGACTCTCCAAGTAAAACTGCATTCGGCTCCCCGGAGCGTCCCGCCGGATACTGCTGTTCCCCGCAGTGAATCAGCCCATTAAGAAAAGTACCCGTAGTAATGATGACGGCCCGAGCGCCCACCGTGCGGCCGTCGCGCAGGCGAATGCCGAGAATGCGACTTCCGGCAGACTCCGCATCTTCGGACGCCGGATAGCGGAATCCAGGAGCCGCCTCCACAATCAGCTCCGCCACCTCCGCCTGCTTAATCTTCAGATTCGGCTGCGCCTCGAGAACCTCGCGCATCTTCAGGCGATAGGCCTGCTTGTCGCACTGCGCGCGCGGCGACCATACGGCCGGGCCGCGTGATGTATTTAGGAGACGAAATTGGATGCCCACTGCATCCGTGATCTCGCCCATAATCCCACCAAGCGCATCCACTTCGCGAACCAGATGTCCCTTGGCGATCCCGCCGATGGCCGGATTGCATGACATCTGTGCAATCAAATCGACGTTCAGCGTGTAAAGCGCGGTCTTCAGGCCCATACGCGCCGCGGCCATAGCCGCCTCGCACCCGGCATGGCCTGCACCCACAACGACTACATCGAATTGTTCGGTGAACTGCTGCATGAAAAGAGACCAAAGAAACCCGAGCCTCGCGATGGCGCGCCTACATCATTCTAGCAACTAAGCCAATCTATCTCGTGCCTCTATACATTTTCAGCATCCCATCACTTGCAGAGGCTCACCCTCGACCGTATAGTAGGTTTTCCTACTAGGACCCCAAAGAGGCCATCATGAATAGCAATCAGTTCTTCGAACAATTGGAACGATCAATCGCCCGTTACGATCTGCTCTGCCATCCCTTCTACAAGGCATGGGCGGCGGGCGAGTTGTCGCGCGAAGATCTCCGCGAGTACGCCCGCCACTACTACCATCACGTTCAAGCATTTCCCGGCTATCTGGCGGAGTTCGCTCTGCGCATGGATGAAGGTGAACTGAGACGCGCTGTGCTCGCCAACATGGTCGACGAGAAGGGCCGGTCGAACGCATCCGGCAAAGAGTATGCGCCGCACTCCGAACTTTGGCTCGATTTTGCTGAAGGCATGGGGGCGGGACGGGACATGCAGTGGCACCTGCCTGTTTCTCAGATCGAGGAACTCATCCGGTATTTCCACAGCGTGGCCAGTGAAGGTACGGCGGAGCAGGCGCTGACGGCGTTTTACGTTTATGAATCCCAGGTACCCCGCATAGCCAAAGAGAAAGAGCGCGGACTCCGCGAAATGTACGGCGCCGACGACAAAACCTGCGGCTACTTCTCCCTGCATGCCACGGCTGATGTCTACCACTCCAGCGTCTGGAAGGAACAACTGGAACAGCGTATCGTGGCCAATCCGGAGGCTTCGGAAGCTGCTTTGCATGCCGCCGAAACTGCTGCCAGAATGTTATGGCAGGCGCTCGACGGGATAGAAGCGGCGCGGCTGGCCTTCGCGCATTGACCCGACCGTCCACCCCGGTGGATTCTCCGCGACCCTTGGCTATTTGTTTGCAAAGTCAAAACAATGAAGGGCTGTCATGGCGAAAGAGATTCCCCTCGGCGCCCGCGCCGAAGCCCAAGAAACAGTAGAATTCAAACATACTCTAACGGCTCATCACCCCGAGTTGCCGCCGGTCTATTCCACACCCGATATGATCCGCCTGATGGAGACGGCGGCATTTCTCGCTCTCCACCCCTATTGTGAAGGCGATGAGATTACGGTGGGAACTTCAATCAACATCCAGCACCGGGCAGCCAGCGGCGTCGGCGCGCACATTCACGCCGAGGCTGTGCTGGAATCATTCGATGGACGCTTCTACATCCTGCGAGTGAGCGCCCGCGACGACGACCGCGAAATCGGGCGCGGCACCGTGGGTCGCGCCGTCGTGAGACTGGGAAACTTTGCCAAAAATTAGACCATCTACGATGCAAGCACGTAACAATTTTATTTTCCCAGCAGCTCATATCGATCTCGCTCTGTGTGCGGAACTGTGAGCGGCCCCGTTTTTATTGAGATCTGCGTGGATTCTGCCGCCTCCGCGATGGCGGCAGAACTCGGCGGAGCCGATCGTGTGGAACTCTGTAGTAATCTCCCCGAAGGCGGCGCCACTCCCAGCTTTAGACTGATGGAACTTGTGCGGTCCCGAATCTCCATCGGTCTTCACGTCATGATTCGGCCGCGCACTGGCGATTTCTGCTACACGGCGGACGAGTTCGAAACCATGCGGCGAGACATTTTGGTCGCGCAAAAAATCGGCGCGGATGGCGTTGTTCTCGGCATACTTCAAACCAAGGGAACCGTTGACATCGAACGTACAAGCCAGTTGGTCCAGTTGGCTAGACCTCTTACCGTCACGTTCCATCGCGCTTTTGATACGAGTCCAGATCCTTTTCGTGCTTTCGAGGACCTCCGCGCCGCGGGGATAGACCGGCTTCTAACTTCGGGAGGAGAGCAAACCACCGCGCTGGGAATCGACAAAATCGCGGGACTGGTGCAAGCTTCCCGCGGCCGCATCGCCATTATGGCGGGCGGAGGCATCCGCGAGCACAATGTCGCTTCCGTGATCGAGCGGACAGGCGTCAGAGAGATCCATTCGGGATTGAGCAGCCCTGTCTCGGTTCCTGCAACTCTTCCCCATTCAAAGATCACGTTCGGAACCGCTGCAACCGCCGAAAATCAAACCTTCCAGATTTCGCCGCAGGATGTTCGCAAGTTGCGTGAAGCAGCCACGCTGGCTCGAATCTGATCTTCAATGGACTCCCTGAAATGAATTCTGCGATTCTGATCGGTGTCATCTCCGATACGCACGGACTGCTTCGTCCCGAGGCGATCGCGGCTCTGCGCGGGTCGGACCATCTCATCCATGCTGGAGATATCGGCGCTCCCGAAATTCTCAACGAGCTTCGCGCCATCGCTCCTGTGACCGCCGTTCGCGGCAACATCGACAAGGCTGCCTGGGCGCAGAAACTGCCGGACAATGAGGTGCTCGAAGTCGGCGGTGTCTCAATTTATGTGCTGCACGACATGGCGCTACTCGATCTCAACCCCAAAGCCGCTGGTTTTTCAGTAGTCGTAACCGGGCACAGCCACATTCCTAAGCAACATTTACGCGATGGGATCCTCTATTTCAATCCCGGTAGCGCCGGTCCGCGGCGCTTCAAGTTGCCAGTGAGTGTGGGCAGGCTTTTCGCCGAAAACGGAAAAGTGCGCGGCGAAATGCTGCCCTTACTTACCTCTGACCGCTAGCCACTGAGTCCAGTTCGGTTGCTACAATCGCACAACGCAAATGTCCATTGAGTTTCATGTCGAGTCGCACCCCGGCGCTGCCCGCACCGGACGCTTGCTAACTCCTTACGGCGAAATTGAAACCCCTGTATTCATGCCCGTGGGCACCGCCGCAACCGTTAAAGCCGTCCCACAGGATGTTCTCGAAGAACTTGGCGTCCAAATTCTTCTGGGAAATACTTACCACTTATACATGCGGCCCGGAGTCGAAACCGTGCGCCAGTTCGGCGGGTTACATGGCTTCATGGCATGGCCGCGGGCTATTTTGACCGACTCCGGCGGCTTCCAGGTCTTCAGCCTGAACGAGTTGCGAAAAGTTAACGAAGAAGGCGTGACTTTTCGCTCGCACCTCGATGGCTCCTCGCACTTCTTCAGTCCAGAAAATTCCATGGCCGCGCAGATCGGACTCGGCGCCGACATCATCATGGCCTTCGACGAATGCACAGAATATCCCGCCGACCGCGCTAGGACCCAGGCTTCCATGGAACTGACCCTGCGCTGGGCAGCCCGCAGCAAGAAGTACTTCGAGGACCACAAGCATGAGGTGCCGTGGAAAGACAGTGGACAGTGGACAGTCGACAGTGGCCGGAAGAACGAAATTTTGCGCTCTGCTCGGAACGACGACGTTACGAACCACCGGCAACTGAACACTGGCCACCGTTCTACTCAGTCCCTTTTCGGAATCGTCCAGGGAGGCATGGATTTAGCTCTCCGAAAAGAATCCGCCGAGCGCACCATAGAGATCGGTTTTCCTGGTTATGCCATCGGCGGCCTCAGCGTCGGCGAGCCCCGCGAGCGGACCCGCGAAGTCATTGAAGCCACCCTCGAATATCTGCCCAAAGACAAGCCACGCTACGTCATGGGAGTCGGAACACCTGAAGAGATTGCCGAATACGCCCGCCTTGGCGTCGATATGATGGATTGCGTCCTTCCCACCCGCGCCGCACGCCACGGCCTGCTCTTCACCTCAGAAGGAAAAATTTCCATCAAGCAGGCGCGCTATGCCCAAGATGCGGCTCCACTCGACCCCAATTGCTCCTGTCGCGTGTGCCTGCGCTACTCCCGCGCATACTTGCGACATCTTTATGCTTCTAATGAAGTGCTGGCTCAAGTCTTAAATACCCTTCACAACCTCAGTTTCTACCTTGACACTATGCGGCGGGTGCGTCATTCTATTCGACTTGGGGAAGATTCCCGTTTTCTCTAGCGTCTGGTCTCGATCGAAACCGTAGACCTTCCTAGAAAGACCTCCCTGGAAAGACCTCGCCGGATACAAGCCCGAGTACCGGATGGTCGGCAGGAATCGATTGAGCACTCCCGTGGTGAAATGACAGGCCAGTGGCGCTCGCAGTCGTAGGCGGCGGTTCGCAGACAGGGCCCGGAAGTGCATAAACGGCGAAATAGTTGGTGAATATACTTTGGCAGATATGCACTTTTTCTTAGCGATACAGGCTGCGGGTGGAGGGATGGGGTGGTTGAGCGTCGCCCCGCTAATTTTCATTTTCGCAATCTTTTATTTTTTGCTGATTCTTCCCCAGCAACGCCGCCAGAAAAAGTGGACGGCCATGCTGGATGCGCTCAAGACTGGCGACAAGGTAGTTACAAGCGGCGGCTTGCGGGGAACTATTATGGCCCTGAAGGATGACTCGGTTCACCTGCGAGTACCGCCGAATAATATCCTCGTGGAAGTAACCAAGGCTTCGGTGACTCAGGTGACGACCACCGAAGAAGAAGTTAAGACCAAGTAATGGCGGCATAACCTAGTTATTTTGGATCTGTTTTCGTTATGAATAGAAATCTTCTTTGGAAGCTCGTACTTATCGTCGGAGTTCTGCTCGTCTTTTTGTTTGGGATCTTCGGCATTCCCCAAAGTTTTTCCGGCGATGGTCTGCTCGCCGCCATCACCAAGCGCATCAGCCTTGGTCTGGATTTGCGTGGCGGCACTCACCTTATCCTCCAGGTGCAGGTTAATGATGCGATTAACGTAGATTCCGACAACGCCGTCGAAGTCCTCAAAGAGCAGCTGAACAAGAAAAAAATCTCCTTCGCGGATATTTCCAAGCCCGATCCACAAAATAATCCCGACAAAGTT
This sequence comes from uncultured Acidobacteriaceae bacterium, assembly GCA_963818235.1. GTDB lineage: Bacteria > Acidobacteriota > Terriglobia > Terriglobales > Acidobacteriaceae > Sulfotelmatobacter. Next base: position 261,783 of record CAWFRI010000001.1, on the reverse strand, counting down.
GTGCTCAAGGGCGTGCCGGCGGAATCGCGCAAAGACCTGCTGGATATCACCAATGAGCGCTTGCCCGAGTACAACCTCACGTCGGGTGCGGACAATACATGGACTCTTTCCATGAAGCCGCAGACGCTCAACGACCTCAAGAACAAGGCCGTCACCCAAGCGATTGAAACTATCCGCAATCGCATTGACGCGCTGGGCGTGAGCGAACCGACCATCCAGGAACACGGCCTCGGCCAGTATCAGATTCTGGTTCAGTTGCCCGGTGTCGACGATCCCGGCCGCGTGAAGGACATCATGCAGTCCACCGCCATGCTTGAGATCAAGCAGGTGCTGGGCGGCCCGTATCCGAGCGAGGATGCGGCCCGCCAAGATAAAGGCGGAGTATTGCCGCCAGATGCGATTCTATTGCAGGGGCACGGCGCTCCAGGAGCGGGCGCAAACGAGGAATCCTGGTATCTAGTGTCGCGCGTTTCCGCAGTGCGAGGAAAAGACCTGCGCGACGCGCAGCCCAATAGTGACCAGAACGGCCAGCCCAGCGTTCAGTTCCAGCTCACGGGCGAAGGCGGCCAGCGCTTCTTTAACTTTACTTCCGCGCACGTCGGTGAGAGGCTTGGCGTCATTCTCGACAACCGCGTGCAAGAAGTCGCCAACATTAAAGAGGCCATCCGCGACACCGGCGAAATTAGCGGCGGCAGCATGAGCCAGCAGCAAGCCAAAGATCTGTCGATGATCCTCCGCTCCGGCGCGCTGCCAGCAGGCATTAAGTATCTCGAGGAACGCACCGTTGGGCCGTCGCTTGGTACGGATTCGATCCGCGCCGGCGTTCGCGCCGCCGTGGTCGGCATGCTTGCGGTTCTGATCTTCATGCTCATTTACTACAGAGCCGCCGGCATTAACGCTGACGTCGCGCTCTTGCTGAACTTAATCATCTTGCTGGGATTCATGGGCTATTTCGAAGCCGTGCTGACGCTGCCTGGAATCGCTGGAGTCATCCTCACTGTCGGTATGGGCGTGGATTCCAATGTGCTGATCTTCGAACGCATCCGCGAGGAGTTGCGTAACGGCAAAACACCGCCGTCCGCCGTGGATCAGGGTTTCAGCCATGCCTGGATCACGATCGTCGATACTCACGTCACCACTATCGTATCGGCGGCAATTTTGTTCCTGTTCGGAACGGGGCCGGTGAAGGGTTTCGCGGTCACGCTGACCTTTGGTTTGTTAGCGAATCTGTTCACCGCCGTTTTCGTTTCACGCGTGATCTTTGACTGGGTTCTGAGCCGCAAACAACGCGGCGACGCATTAAGCATTTAGGAATTGAGTGGGCGATTGATTCATTGAGCGATTAAAAACCGGAGTTGGGGTCGCAATCACTCGGTGACTCAATCTCACGATCGCTCAATTTCAATGAAATCATAGATCGGATAAGAGGTAATTCTGGTGGAGTTCTTTCGCAACACAAACATCGATTTCTTGGGCAAGAAGTGGTACTTCCTAGCCTTTTCGCTGGTTTTCAGCGTGGCCGGATTGTTTTCCATCATCTTCTGGCATGGCATCCCGTACGGCGTCGACTTCCGCGGTGGAACGCTTGTCTATGTCAAGTTCTCGCACACGCCAAATGACAACGCCCTGCGCGCTGCCATGGACCGTGCCGGTCTTCACAACGCCAAGATTCAGCGCTATGACCAGCCCTCCAACAACGAAGTGCTGATCGACCTCGACGTGCAGGAAACCAGCGAGCAGGCTCTCGACCAGGGCAAAATCCGGATCATCAATACTCTGGAGACCAATGCGCCCGCCGGAAAGATCGATCTGAACAACGCCAGCTCTCTGGCCATCAAGAATTATTTGATGGATAAAGACCCTATGCACCTCGGCTCCGATGCCGACCAAAAATATACCCAGCAGGCACAGGCCGTCGTCGATGCCCGCGACAAAGGCGCGGGTGGAGTGCTGAGTTCTTTTGGCCAACTTAAGGGCGGAGTCGATCCCGCCGTGGCAGCTTCCCTGCCGGATGGTTTCTATCTTTCGGATTTCAGCGTGCGCAACGTCGAAATCGTTGGCCCCCAAGTCGGCGCACAGCTCCGCCGCCAGGCCCTGCTGGCCACAGCCTATTCCCTTGCCGGAATGCTGATTTACCTCGGATTCCGCTTTGAGTGGATCTACGGCGTAGCCGCCGTGGTCACAGTTTTTCACGACACGCTGATCACCGTGGGTTTTTTCTCTCTTCTGAACAAAGACATCTCCCTCACCGTGATCGCCGCCATCCTCACGCTGATTGGTTACTCTAATAACGACACGATCGTGGTATTTGACCGCATCCGGGAAAACATTAAACTCATGCGGCGGGAAAAACTTTCGGAGATCGTTAACCGGAGCATCAACCAGACTCTAAGCAGAACCATCTTGACAGCGGGCCTAACCTTTCTTACCGTACTCGCACTCTATTTATTCGGTGGTGAGGTGCTGCGCGGGTTCAGCCTTGCCCTGGTAATCGGAATTCTAATCGGAACGTATTCGTCGATCGCGATTGCGGCGCCGATCTTAGTGGCTTATCAGGACTGGCGGATTAGCAAAGGCAAACGGCCCGCCGCAATGCCCGTTCGCGCCAAGTAGACATCCCGATAGCATTGCGGGAGGTTTTGTGATACGCCTTGTTTGGCATTGCTTTCACTGCCTGAAGGGCTCGGTTTGAGCCTCTTCGGCAACTTGGGCGATTGTGGGAGCAAAGGGAAGTCAGTCGGTGTCTAAGGTTACGTAGGCTCTAAGCAGGGAGACAACTATGTTTGAAGATAGCCTTCTCGAATCCGGTGGCAGGCTGAAAACGAAGCGGGGCCGCACCACGACCTTCGCGATTATTCTCGAAATAGCTTTGATCGGCGTCATGGTTCTGATGCCCCTCATCTTCACCGAGGCCCTACCCAAACAACAATTGATGACCTTCCTGGTGGCTCCGCCCCCACCCCCACCTCCGCCTCCTCCGGCAGCCGCTCCTGTCAAAATCGTTAAGCAAATTCAGACTGACATCGTAAACGGCGCCCTCCGCACTCCCACTAAGATTCCCCAGAAAATTCAGATGATTAAGGAAGACGAAGCTCCGCCTGCAATGGCGTCGTCGGGCGTCGTCGGTGGCGTTCCGGGAGGCATTCCCGGCGGTCAAATGGGCGGCGTAATTGGCGGTATTATCAGCTCCACGCCCGTGGCGGTGCCAAAGGTAGCTACTCCGCAACGTGTCCGCGTTTCAGCCGGCGTTACCAACGGCCTTTTGATTCGCAGAGTGCAGCCCAATTATCCGCCATTGGCGCGCCAAGCCCGAATTTCTGGAACCGTTGTACTGCGGGCAGTGATCGGCAAAGATGGCTCGATTGAGAACTTGCAGCTGGTCAGCGGGCATCCAATGCTTGCTCCGGCGGCCATCGAAGCCGTGAAGCAGTGGAAGTATAAGCCGTATCTCCTAAATGGCGAGCCGGTGGAAGTGGATACCGAAGTTCAAGTCAACTTCACCTTGGCCGGAGGTTAGTCCGGTCGTAAGCGGTTGAATTGGCGATTTGTTAAGAAGAACGGTCCTCCCTCATCCCACCTTGAACCGTGGCCGGGAGAAACCTTCTACCCGGCGCTATGCTATTGTGTAGCACCCGAAGAAGGGTTTGCATGGCCAAAATGGACCCTTACTAAGGGTCTGCCAAGCGACTTTAGTGTAGATAGATTTACGGTTGTCTCCGATTTCGCATCAAAGTCAAAGAAGTTCCGAGGAGGGAAAAGCAACTCATGTTAGCTAATTTTGCCGTAGCAGGTTTCCATCACGTTCCCCGAGTAGCCGCCTGGATTGTGCAAGAGGGTGGCGCAGTGGGTTGGGATCCGATTTCGCTCTGGAGGCAGATGGGTATCATTGCGAAAATCGTGGTCATCATCCTGTTCATTATGTCCGGCTGGTCGATCGGCGTCATGATTGATCGCGCCATGGCATACAACGCAGCCCGCAAGCAGTCTCGCGCCTTCGCTCCAGCCGTCGCCGGGGCTCTGCGTGATGGCCGCATCGACGAGGCCATCAAGGTTGCCGAGCGCAACAAGAAGAGCCACCTTGCCAAGGTTGTGACCGCCGGCTTGATGGAATTCAAAGCTCATCAGGATTCTCCCGGAGCCATCCCCGGAGAAACCATTGAAGCTTCCAAGCGCGCTCTTGAGCGCACCGAAGCCATCGTCCACGCCGAACTGAAGCGCGGGCTCGGTGGACTTGCCACCATCGGTTCCACCGCCCCCTTCGTGGGACTGTTCGGCACCGTGATGGGCATTCTGAACGCCTTCAAAGGTATTTCCGAGCAGAAGGCGACCGGTCTGGGCGCAGTCGCAGGCGGCATTTCCGAAGCGCTTGTAACCACCGCTTTCGGGCTGCTGGTCGCCATCCCCGCCGTCATGATGTTCAACTACCTCACCGGCCGCGTGGAAGCGTTCGATGTGGAGATGGACAACTCGTCGAGCGAATTGATCGACTACTTCCTGAAGCGGCGCGACGTTCGCCGTTCCTAGGCTCTCGGAGCCTGGGGTGAAGCCCGCAATGAGTTGCTGTCCGGCGCTGGAGCTACTCCAGCGCCGGCCTTCCCAATCCAAGCGGAATCGATCCGGCTCCTGCTATAAGATTTACTGGCAACTGAACACTGGCATTTAGCCGCTGTTCTTGGAGATTCACGCTATGTCAATGGCAAAACGAAATGAAGGCGCCAAGGTAAACTCCGACATCAATGTAACTCCGATGGTCGATGTGATGCTGGTGCTGCTGATTATCTTCATGGTTATCACGCCCATGCTGCAGAAGGGCATCAGCGTAGATATGGCTAAGGTCAACAACCCCACGCCGATGCAGGATGCCGACAAAGAAGACGCGTTGCTGGTTTCTGTCATGCGCGATGGTACCGTCTACTTCGGCTCCGATAAGGTCGTGGTCGACAGTTTGACCGGCAAAGTCAAGGACCGCCTGACCAACCGCACCAACAAAGAGGTTTATGTTAAGGCGGACGCCCGCGCCCACTACGGCAACGTTGTCCAAGTGGTGGATGCCGTCCGCGCTGCTGGCGTGGATGATCTAGGCCTGCTCACCGAGCAGCGGAAGAGCACTCCAAACGCTCCGCCCACTGCTCCAGCACCCGGGCAATGAAGTGAGTAGAGAAGTGAGTAGATTAAGAGGAGATCGCTTATGAGTATGGCAATGGGAAGCGGCGGAGGGCAAAGCGCTAATATTAACGTCACTCCGCTCATTGACGTGTTGCTGGTGCTGCTCATCATCTTCATGGTGATCACGCCGTTGACACCGAAAGGCCTGGATGCGCTGGTTCCCCAGCCACCTCCGCCTAATGCCCCGAAGAACAATACGCCGGATCGCACCATCGTTGTGCAACTCATCGATCGTGGCGCTGGCCAGGATCCCGGCGTAAAGATCAATCAGGAAGACGCCACCTGGGACAATCTCCAGGGCCGTCTGGCCGATATCTACAAGACCCGTGCCGAGAAGGTGATGTTCGTGAAGGGTGATGACGCAATCCCCTTCGCCGATGTCGCCAACGTGATCGACATTGCGCACGCCGCGGGGGTCGATAAGGTCGGCTTGATTACGGCAAAGATCGAAGCCGGCGGCTAGACCGTTCGTCCACGTTTTACGCAAGAGCCCGGAAGAAGGCCGCCTATCGTATTCAGCGCGCGCGGGAAGATCGGAAACCCCGTGCGCGTGTGCTAACGTTCGGTCTGCGCTTGTCAACTTGATGTCTCTGGGCCTAGGATGCTGTGTGGCAAGGGAGACTTATACTGCAATGAATAAATCCATTCGACTGCTCACGCTGGCGGCCGCTATGCTGGCAATCTTATCTTCCGTGGGTTGCAGCAAACTCCGCGCCCGCGACCAGCTCAACAAGGGCGTCACCGCCTATAAAAACGCCAAATACGAAGAGGCCATTGACCACTTCCAGCAGAGCGTTGCCCTCGATTCCACTCTGATTAACGCGAAAATGTATTTGGCCACAGCCTTCGCCCAGCAATATATTCCCGGTGCCGACACTCCCGATAACAACAAAATGGCGGAACAGGCGATTGAGCAATATCAGCACGTGCTCGAAATGAATGGGGCGGCTCGCGATCAAAAAGTGAACTCCGCCAAAGGCATCGCCTATCTGTATCTGAACATGAAGAAGTTCGACGACGCCAAGAAATATTACCGCATGGCCGGAGACCTCGATCCCAACGATCCCGAGCCCTACTACTCCGTCGGCGTGATCGACTGGACGGCCTGCTACCAGCCCCGCATGGAAGAGCGCGCCAAACTTGGCATGAAGCCGGAAGAGAGCCTGAATCCAAAGAACAAAGATCAGAAAAAGGCTTGCACGGATCTAAAGACCAAGAATGAGCCGCTGATTACGGAAGGGATCGATAGCCTGAATAAAGCTATCCAACTCCGTCCCGATTACGACGACGCCATGGCCTACCTCAACCTGATGTACCGCGAGAAAGCCGACGTGGAATGCGATGACCTGAACCAGCGCCAGGAAGACCTGAAAACCGCTGACGGTTGGGTCGACAAGACCCTCAGCACCAAGAAAGCCAAGGCCGAGAAGCAGCCTGGGCAGCAAGGCATCACCATGGACCAGCCCAAGTAGTTAAGCCTCATGGCGGCGACACAATCCAGCCCACGGCGCGAGCCGTGGGTTTTGTCGTGTATGCTGTGTCCCAATTCTGCAGGGCAAATCCGTGGGTGCCTTAAGCCGCAAAAATCAAGGCCAACTTGCTTCACGCACCAGGAACATGCCAAATTCCGGATGATAGTATTCTGGAAAGACCCATCATGAATGTGGCCTCACTGCAAGCATCCATGCGCAACCGCGCCGCTAGGGCGGCGGGCGACGAACGCTGGGCGGGATGCGTGTCAGTCATCGTGCCGGTATACAACGAAGCTGCCCATGTTGACGAGTTGCTCCAGGCCATTCATGCATCTCCCGTAAAAAAAGAAATTATTATTGTGGACGATGGTTCCACTGACGGCACTCGCGAAAAGCTCCAGGCCATGCCGCTTGCCGATGATGTAACCGTCATCTTCCACGAAAAAAACTGCGGCAAAGGCGCGGCCATTCGTACCGCGCTCGCCTACGCTCGCGGAGAATATATTTTGATTCAGGATTCAGATCTCGAGTACGATCCGCAAGACTATCCGGCCCTGCTCCAGCCTTTGGAATCGCATCAAGCCAACGTAGTCTACGGCGTACGTCCGGACCGCCCGGAGCGCGGTCTGCGATTTTTCCTGGGCGCAAAACTTTTGACTCATCTTACTAATTTTATTTATGGTGCTGGCATCCACGACGAAGCAACCTGCTACAAGGCTTTCCGGCGTTCTTTGATCTCACAAATCAGCCTGGAATGTCGTCGGTTCGAGTTCTGCCCGGAAGTGACCGCGAAGCTCTGCCGTATAGGCGAAAAAATTGCCGAAGTTCCAATCAATTACGTGCCCCGTTCGGCCGGTGAAGGCAAGAAGATTCGCCACTCCGATGGCTGGCTGGCAATCTGGACGCTACTCCGTCACCGCTTCAGCCGCGCATCCCGATGGATGAGTCGCCCTGACGGCGAATCGCAACCGCCGTTTCTCGTAAGTTCACTTCGCTGTCGGAAGAATAACCCTCCTGATACACTTCCGCTCGATGGATAAATCGTTTTCGTCGCCGATTCCTCGCTTGGTATTCTGGCTCGTCCTATGGTCTTTGCTGCTGCAAATCGCGATGATCGGCGCCTTCCACCAATATCGCACCCGCCCCATAGAAAATCATTTCGCTTTCGGCTGGGAAATGGGCCGCGTCGCCCGTTCAATAGCCACTGGACAGGGCTTCAGCAACCCCTACGGCGTCAACACCGGCCCGACGGCATGGGAGCCGCCGCTTTATCCATACCTGATGGCCGGAGTCTTCAGGCTCTTCGGTATTTACACATACGGCTCGGCATGGATTCTTCTGAGCATCAACAGCCTCTTCGCCTCGCTCACGACTATCCCAATTTTCCTGATCGCCCGCCAAACGTTTGGTGAACGTGCCGCCCGCTGGTCAGCCTGGGGCTGGGCGCTCAATCCCTACATTTGGTACTGGGCGATTCACTGGATTTGGGACACCACATTCACTCCGCTGATTTTGAGCCTTATATTTTTAATAGCTCTGGAACTCCAAGAATGGCGGGGCTTCCAAGGCTGGTTGGTGTTCGCAGTTCTGTGGGGCGTAGGCGCCTTGGCGAATCCCTCGATGCTCGCCTTCTTGCCCTTCTGCGGAATCTGGATATGGTGGCAAAGATTCAAGAACGCGCTGCCATCCCTGGCTGGCGTCATTTTGTCCTCCGCGGTTTTCTTTTTAATTCTTTCGCCCTGGCTTATCAGAAATTACGAAGTCTTCGGTCACTTCGTTTTCCTGCGCGACGATTTTGGCCTTCAGTTTCGCTTGGGTAATTGGAAGGGCGCGGAAGGAATGCTGATGGCTTATCTTCAGCCGAATCTCAACAAACTGGAATTGGAAAAGTTCCAAAGCATGGGCGAACTGGCATACGCGGCGGAGTGCAAGCGCCTGGCCTTCGGCTGGGTTCGCGAAAATCCGCGCCGCTTCGCAGTCGTCAGCCTGAAGAGATTTTTTTATTACTGGAACGGAGTACCCAAAGACAGCGACAGCCGCGCTCCTTGGGACTTTCGCAATTCTTTGTTTCTTGCCTCTTCAGTGCTCGCTATCTGGGGAGCCGGTCGCGCACTGCGGCAAAAAGTCCACGGAGCATGGCTTTTTGCGGGACTGCTTCTCGCCTATCCAACAACTTACTATTTTGTTTTCCCGCACGCTCGCTATCGCCATCCCATCGAACCGGAGTTGCTCATCCTGGCTGTGTTCCTGTTATTGCAAACCGGCAAGCATGCACATCCCACAGCTGAAGAATCTCCGGTAAAATCGTGACTTCATCGCGCGGTGCGCAGGCGGACTGATGTTCAAGAAAATTCTCATTGCAAATCGAGGAGAGATCGCCGTACGCGTGCTCCGCGCCTGCCAAGAAATGGGCATCGCTGCCGTAGTCGTCTACTCGGACGTTGACCGCGCCGCGTTGCACGTGCGCAAAGCGGACGAAGCGTACTCCATCGGACCCGCCGCCGCATCAGAATCGTATCTCAACATTCCTAAGATTCTCGATGTTGCTCGGCGCTCCGGGGCCGATGCTATTCACCCCGGTTACGGATTCCTCTCCGAGAACGCCAAATTTGCGCAGGCCTGCGCCGACGCTGGAGTGAAGTTCATTGGCCCAACCGCCGCCGCAATGGAGGCCATGGGCTCGAAGACGCGCGCGCGGCAAGCTATGGAAAAAGCTGGCGTGCCGTTCGTGCCAGGCACATCTCGCGGTGTGGAATCATTCGATAAGGCACGCGAAATAGCCGCAAAAATCGGCTATCCGGTGATGTTGAAAGCAGCCGCAGGTGGCGGAGGCAAGGGCATGCGTCTGGTGCACGCTCCCGAACAGCTGAAGTCGTCTCTCGATGCGGCCTGTAGTGAGGCGCAGCGTTCTTTTGGCGACAGCGAAATTTACATCGAGAAGGCCATTATCAACCCCCGTCACATCGAGATGCAGGTGCTGGCCGACGAGCACGGCAACACGGTTTATCTTGGCGAACGCGAGTGCTCGCTACAACGCCGCCATCAAAAAGTGCTGGAGGAAGCGCCTTCGCCCATTGTCGACCCCGAAATGCGGCGCCGGATGGGCAAAGTCGCGGTGCACGTAGCACAAGCCGCGTCTTATACCAACGCGGGCACAGTCGAGTTTCTCGTCGATCAGGCGAATAATTTTTATTTCCTCGAGATGAATACCCGCCTCCAGGTCGAACATCCAGTGACCGAATTAATTACCGGCCTCGATCTGGTTCATTTGCAGATTCGTATTGCGGCTGGGGAGAAGTTACCGTTCACTCAAGGCGATATACATCTCCGCGGGCACGCTATTGAGTGCCGCATCTACGCCGAAGATCCCGATAATAATTATTTCCCCAGCCCCGGCAAAATCACTTTGCTGCTGGCTCCTTCAGGACCGGGCGTTCGCCTTGATAACGGCATGTACGAAGGATGGAACGTGCCGATTGACTACGATCCTCTGCTGGCGAAATTAATCGCCTACGGCACAGACCGCGATCAGGTCATCTGGCGCCTGACACGAGCTCTCAGCGAATATTTTGTCGGCGGAATTAAAACGAACATTCCGCTATTTCGGCGTATCCTGCGCGATGCCGATTTTCAAGCCGCCAAACTTGATACCGGATTTCTCGATCGGATGTTGAAGCACACCGAAGACAAATCGGCCGATGCAAAATCACCGGAAGTGGCTGCCATCGCCGCAGGCATCTTCGCCGCACTCGGCGCAACAACGGTCGCCACCGGCGAGCGTGCCTCGGAAGGTAGTTCGTCTGCAATGAACAAGTCGGTTTCAAACTGGAGGAAAGCTAGCCGCAACGAAGCGTTGCGCTAAAGGGCGATAATCACTGGCCACTGCCACTGTTCTTATGCTCTACGACATAATCATCGACAGCAAGAATTACCGGCTGGAGCTCGACCGCGCCGACGGGCGCTGGTCCTGCCTTCTCGATGGTCGCGAACTCGAAGTAGATGCTGTTCTCGTCCGCGCCGATGTTCTCTCGCTCTGTATCGGTAACTTGGCTTACGAGATTAAGTCGGAGCGGGTCGCGAACGACTTACAGTTGTGGGTGGGAAGCACACGCTTTACCGCGGAAGTGCGCGACCCCCGCTTTTTGCGCGGCCGCGCTCGGACTGGAGAAGCTCAAGGCCCAAAAAGAATCATCGCTCCCATGCCGGGCAAAGTCGTCCGCCTTTTGGTCAGCGAAGGGGAACTAGTAGAACCGGGCGCCGCTATCGCCGTGGTGGAGGCCATGAAGATGCAGAACGAGATCAAGTCGCCAAAGAAGGGCAGGGTCCAAAAAATTCTAATAACCGAGGGCGCCGCGGTAAATGCCGGTGAGGTCCTGGCAATCGTCGAGTAACTGCGCATCGCCTACTTGATCAAGCCGTTGCTCTCCAACACTTTCTTCGCGTAGTAATTGTCGACCTTGGCCGAGTCGCGCAAAACCTCATAATAGGCAGCTTTCAACAACTGTTCTCGCCGGTCATGCAGTTGTGAACGAATAGCCTGCTGCACTCGCGGATCCGACAAGTCGCGCTGCCCCGCCGGCTCCTTCGAAACTAGCTTCACAACGCGGAAGCCCAGCGCCTGCTTGGTCGCCGGGTTGGATACCGTAATGATTGGGCTATATTGCCCAGATTTCAGCTTCATTACCGCATCTCGCGTAAAGGGATCTGTATTGCGCAGCGAAGATTCGGGAACCGTTCCCAGGTCCCCGCCATTACCGGACGTTTCCGGATCCTCGGAATAATTCATCGCAAGTGTCGCAAAATCATCTCCGCTGTCCAGCCGGTTGGAAATCATCTGAATCTTCTTGCGCGCCTCGGCCTCATTTTGCGCCTTGTTGTTTTGATTGTGTACTTGCGGATTCGGCGTAGGAGTCACGAATATCTGCGCCAGATGATATTGCGGCTCGATCAGGTTGAATTCGGATTTGTGGGCACTGAAATACTCGTTGATATCCTGATCCGTCACATTGATCTTCGACGAAACTTCTTTATTCATCACCTTATCCACGGTGATAGATCGGCGAATGTCGCGTTTGAAGTCTTCCAGGCTGATCTTTTTTTCCTGCAACCGCTTGTCAAACTCCTCCTGCGTGTAAGGAGACTTGATCTCGTTCAGCTTACGATCGACCTCTTCTTCCGTGGCCAGAAGCCCCAGCTTTTCGGCGCGGCGCATCACCATCTCATCGTCAATCAGCTGCCGCAAAATATTCAGCCGCAGAATAGTCGCCTGTTCGCCCACAGGCGCTTGTTGCGCGCTGGCCACTTGATTGTCGTAGTACTTGTCGACATCGGAGCGAAATATCTTGCGGCCATCCACCGTGGCCATCACATCGCCGCTCACTTGTGACTTGCAGCCCAGCATCGTGATCAAGAGGCCGCCAGCAGCGACTAATACGGCCAGCCGCACAAAACTCGGGTTTCTTCTCAAAGGAGTTTCTCCGCTAAATGTCGGACCGTTGCGCAAACTCATTCTGCTGTCCGTAATCATCTCGAAACCGGTGCCGGCGCCGCTGCGGTCGTGTGATTTGGTACGGGCAGATTGGCATCCTTCAGCGCCCGGTCCAGCGCTGCCCGAATCGTATCCGCAGACACCGCTCCGCCCGGTATTTCTTCGCCGTTGACGAACATTGTAGGAGTGGCCTCTACGCCAATCGCTTCCGCTCGTTTTATGGATTGCTTCACCGATGTTTCATCCTGAGCTTTGATGCAAGACTGCAACTTCACCACGTCGAGATTATGTTTTTGACCCTGCAGCATGGTCAGCCGGTCGAGCGCATCGAAACGCGCCGCCGGCGTCTTCTCGTTGTTTATCTCCCGCTGGTTGCCATGGATGTAGTCGGCGAAGTCCCAATAGGCATCGCTATTCTGTGCAGAAAGGCAATTCGCATCCACGGCGGCGTGCATGGCCCATGGATGAATCTCCACGACCGGGTAATCCTTGTACACAAAAGCCACCCGGTCGCCATACTCCTTCAATATCTGCTGAAACAAAGTCTCGTGCATGCGCGAACAGAAGGGACACTCAAAGTCGTCGAAATTCACAACCACCACTTTAGATGTTTTTGCTCCCCGCACCGGCCTGCCAGTGATGTCGAGCTTGCTCCTGGTTTCGGCGAAAGGATCTTTATTCAGGTCCAGTTTGTTAATTCGAATCAATGAGGAATGATCTTTGGAAATCAAGAAGGTAAGGTCTGTTTTCTTTTCTCCGCCAGAGACAGTCACGACCAACGAATCGTAATTCGGGAAGTCCGAACTTGGTGAGGCAGGGCCTACCAGCACGTTGAATTCGGCCGGTACCTTGTAGTAAGCGCGAACCTGACGCTCGATCCTCTGAGATAAGTCAGGCGAGCCCGATTGAGCAGCGCACCCAAGGCAAATGGTTAACAGCAGAACAAAACAACGCCGAAATAGAGTCACTACAAGCCGCCTAAACATTGAGGGTTAAACGTCGATTATCTCATAGCCCACAGCGGGGCGCAGGAACACACAGACAAGAACAGGCAACCGACTTAACCCGTTCGAATCAGCTCTTCTGCGGGCAGCAGGGCGTTCATGGACCCAGAGCGGAAGCCCTCCAAATCCAGCGTCACAAACTTGAAGCCCAGTGCTCTGAAGATGCTCGTGAATCGCCCTGCCATCGCCGGATCCAGCGCTCGTGCCAACTCCTCGCGCGAGATTTCAATGCGAACGATCTCTCCGTGATGGCGAACGCGAAACTGCCGAAACCCTAAGGCGCGGATGGCGTCTTCGCCTTTTTCCACGACTGCCAGAGCCTCTCGCGTAACTGGCCGCCCATATTCAATACGAGACGAAAGGCACGCCGACGCCGGTTTGTCCCATATGCGCAGCCCCGCTTGACGTGCCAGTGCGCGGATCTCGTCCTTACCAAGTCCGGCATCCAGCAGCGGCGCAACCACATGGTGATTGCCTGCAGCCTTCTGGCCCGGACGAAAATCTCCCTGGTCGTTCAGGTTGACCCCATAAGCAATGGCTTCGAAGCGCCGAGTCTGCCGCAACTCTTCCATCAGCGTGAATAGTTCATCTTTGCAAAAAAAACAACGCTGAGAGTCGTTCCGCACATACTCTGGCCGATCGAGCTCCGAGGTCGCGACCACTTCCAAAGGAATCCTTTGCTCTTCCGCAAAAGCTAGCGCATCAGCCAGTTGAGTTCGCGCCAGGCTGGGAGAATCGGCAATAATCGCCAGCATTCTATCTCCCAGCGCCGTATGCGCGGCCCAGGCGAGGAAAGCGGAATCGACGCCACCCGAGTACGCAACCAGAACCCGTCCCAGTTTTTGCAGCGATGTATGCAGCTGCGCACTCTTTGCTTCTAATTCATTGTTCACGCCGAACATAGGCATTATCGTAGCAGGCTTGGATGCTTTCGCGGGACACTCAGGCTGCCAAAAAAACCTTCAATACAGGCTCTCCTGATGCCGTAAACTCCCGAAGCTTCCGATGTTCGCCAGAGTGAACGTAAAGCGGAATAGGTTCTCGTTCCGCACATTGGCGATCGTGTAACTGCGATACTCCAATGTCATGCCGCAGCAATCCCAGTTATAAGTGGCTTGTGTGCTGACGAATTGCAGCTTATTGACCTCCGCATCAAAACCAAAACTGCTGGCGCCGCTGAAGCCGCGCTTGCTAAGGCTTCCGTAACCCAGCGCTGCTCGAAATTGATTGAATACGGCGGGCGTTGCGGCGGTCGATGTCGCCGTCTGCGTCGGAATTTGCAGGAACGCGTCGCCCCCTCCCATGGTCACTTGTCCAATGTGGTAATTCAGCAGGATTGTATTGGCGTTGGTGCGGTTATTTTGGAAATCGTAGTCCATATCCCATTCCGCGTCGGTGCGCGAGCTGGTCTCCACACGCAATCGCGAAACCAGGGGTGAAAGATGGCGTGGCTGGGTTAGGAATGCGATGCCCGTTAGGTCGGAAGTGGTGGTGAATACATTGCGCTGACCGGAGATCAGCGCCCCGCCAAATGTTGGATCGAGATAATATTTCTGCTCCAGTTCCCAAGTGGCGACTTCGCGCATCTGTGGCCCAGGTTCACACGCTGGTCCGGCCAGCGGATTAGTATGCTGCCAGGGAATCGACGACTCTGGTGCTGCCCCGCCCACCGTGAGAGGCGACATAATTTTGCTGCAATCCTCCGGCTGATTCGCCGGACGCTTGGCATAAAGGCGTGTAACAAATCCATACTCGACTTCATGAGTATCCGTAAGGATGTCGCGCTCGTCGAATTTCAGAATGTTTCCGAAGTTGTTCACTCCGGTCACAAAGCGATAGACCGCGCGCGGTTCGATTACGTGCTTCCACTTCTTTCCAAGAAACTCCTTGTCGAAGACTCGTTCGAGCGCTGGCGGCCTCAATTCCACGGACCCATCGAGTGCGTGGCGGTCAATCGGATCGTCAACGGCTTGCCCGGGATTTTGTCCGCTTTCCCCGACCAGTCTCTCGGTGTAATAAGTTTCATGCAGCGTCAGATCCGGACGCAGAGACCATCCCCGGAACAAAAGCGGCAGAGACACTTCCGGGTTCAGATCAAAGCGTCCCAGCAAGTTAGCCGTCCGAAAAGGCGGCATGCACGATTGCAACGACCCTATCGTTGTGCATTGCTCAGGTTCGCTGCGGGAAAGTCCGGCACCCGAGGCATCAAAAGACCAATAAAATGGCGAGCGCCCGATCGACCGGTCCACACCTGAAAAATCGAAACTCGGGGCATGCAAAATGGTTATCACCTGCCCTGGCGTCGTGCTCAAAAAGTTCTGGTAGCGTTCACTGAAGCCGTTCAGGCTGAAACCGTTGGCTGACTTCGAGAGAAATGCCTGCGACTTCACTTCCGAATACACGGCTTGGCTGAAGACTTCATTGAATGCCAGCCGGAAAAGAAATGAACTCAGGTAATCTATATTAGCGACTCCTCGAAAGCCATCGAGGATACCGGCTGCGTTGAGCCGCGCATTTTCTCCGCCCTCTTTGAGCGGAGGCGTACCAATCCCACGATCAATCACTCCAAAATAATTCAGGTCGACGTAGGAGGTTTCCGAGGGTCGAGCGCGAAATTCGCCGCGCTGCGACCAACCCCGCAGCGAAAAGTAGTCCGCCCCCACGGTCGCGTCCATCATGCGATTGATGGCCCAGTAATACGCGTCGCCAACAATGTTGCCCTTAGTCGAGGACCGTCCTACCGAGGGCATCAGAAATCCGGATTGCCGCGACTCCTTCTCGACTGGATGCGTGGCGTAGGGAAACCAAAAAATTGGGATGCCATGCAAATCGAATGCGCTGCGGTAGATTTTCGCGTTGCCGCCCACCTCAACTTCTATTCGTCGCGCATCAAACAGCCACTTGGGATGCGGCAACTCGCAGGTAGTAATCGTGCCGTCGTAAACCACATAGTGTTCGGGAGTGGTTTTCTCGACAAGCTTTCCGGTGAACGTGAAAGGCGCTGTGGAAATTAGAACTGGCCGGTTGGCGCTTAGCTGCAATCCGGTACTTCCGGTCACATCGTAGAACTTCCCCGTTTCCAGGGCGAAATTGTAAGTACCATGCGAGGCGCGAATGCGGTCGTCATTGGACCCGCCGTCCAGAGCGAAGTGCCCACTCGCCGTGACTTCATTGGTCTCCGAGTTGAAGGTCGCTTCATCGGACTTCAAAACGTAATTTTCGTAGTAGATCTCGACTGCGCCATGCAGCTTGTAAATCGCCCCTTCTCTCTCCTGCTTAATCGCGCAAGCCGTCGGCCGCTTGTTCGATTCTTCGAACGCCCGCGCGCACGGTGTAGCCGGAGCACTCGTCGCTTTTTTCGACAACGCCTCGGCCTGAGGCGCTGCAGAGGCGGAATCCGCAGCCAGCAACTGCCTGGTAACTAATAACGGAGCGAGAAGCAGGTGACAAAGCATCGCCGCCGTGATAAGGATTCTGTTGCGAAGAGTCATCGGAACAAGATCATTGGAACGCGATCATTCGAAGCGCACGTAAGAAGCGCCCGGACGCCTCGAGCGGCAGCAGTCGTCGTGAACTTAGCACGGCAGCGCCCCGTGAGGCAAAGTGGCTCAATGGATTGGATTCCAGCTCGCTCTTCGCAGTTACCCGGTACGCTGCAACTTCTTTGCTCTTATAAGACTTATTTCATGCCTTGTCCGCTTTGTGGTGATATTTGCGAGTGTGCATCCGCCGCCAATTCCGTTGGGGAACTTTCGCCCGCGACGCCGGAGGTCCAGGAAATTGACGAATCAAGTTTACGGTTAACAACTGAACCCGCTTCGCCGGACGGAAAAAGTGATTCCGCGTCCGAAGATCCCATAGCCTGGCGTCAGGAAGTGGCTGCTCGCCTGAATCGGTATCATTCCCGCCGCAAACCTCGCCCACCACGCTACCCCTCGCTGCGCCTGCGCTTTGAAGAGGCCGAGCCTACGTTCCACCAGGTGCCAACCTCAAATCAGGCACTGGCATTGGATTCGTTCTCTCCAGCCTCACCTATGCCCGAGACGGCGAAGCTACATGACATTGACCACTTATCCGAGCCCGCAGCGAATTCTTTTGGCGAAGAATCCACAAACCTTGAAACTCCCGCCTTTATCCCAGCTCCCGCCACCGCGAAGATCATTGAGTTCCCGCGCTCCTGGACCCCTCCGCTACCTGCGCTCGACGAATTGGCCGAGCCGGTCGTCGATCGGCCCCGCATCCTGGAAGCTCCCGAAATTATCCCTCCGCCGCCGGCCCTCGGTGGAATCACGATTGAGCCAGTGCGACAGCCAGAACCGGAAAAGCGCCCCGGCATCGACATTCCCTTGCAAAGTGCGCCGCTTGAGCGACGCATACTAGCCGCCGCAGTTGACGGTCTGATCATCACAGCATTCTGCGGAGTATTCGCGCTAATTTTTTGGAAGTTAACTGCCATCCGTCCACCTCGAATGCAGATTCTTGGCGTGATCGCAGGTTTGGCGTCGGTGCTTTGGGCGGCCTACCAATACCTGCTTCTGGTCTATGCGGGGACAACCTCTGGCCTACGCGTGGCCCGGCTGGAATTGCTTCGCTTCGATGAAAAACGCGCGACTCGCCGTTTGCGGCGTTGGCGGGTTCTGGCATCTTTTCTCTCGGCCGCATCTCTTGGCATGGGATATGTTTGGGTTTTCCTCGACGAAGACTCTCTCTGCTGGCATGACCGCATCACCCATACTTATCTCGCGCCGAGAAAGCGGGAATCGGTCCGCGCCGAGTCTACGATTCCCTGAATCTCTGGATGCTCCGGCTTAGCCTCTAGTGCGCTTGATCTGCCTTAGCTGTGCTATCTTCAAAGTCTGTCTGACATTTGCGGCTCCCGCATTCCATTGAATGGCTACCTCCGCTGAAGGCTCCAAACCGGCCATAAAGGTCTTCGTCGCCACTACGGTGATGTTGACCTTCATTTCTTTCTGGCGAGCCTCCGCCATCGTTCTGTCTGACCTTGCCTCTTCCGCTTACTACGCCGGCGGTGACGCCGAAAAAGTTATTGGCAAGAGCGCGCCCTGGTTCATCCTCGGCGTCATGCTGTTCAGTTATGCGGTGCGTGCTCTCTACATCGAATCCAGCAGCATGTTCGTCCGTGGCGGCGTTTACCGTGTGGTCAAGGAAGCCATGGGCGGAGGCCTCGCTAAGTTCTCCGTCTCAGCTCTGCTTTTTGATTATGTATTGACCGGGCCCATCAGCGCCGTATCCGCTGGCCAATATCTGGCGGGATTTATCAAAGACATGGGTGTGTACATGCACCGCCCTTTCAACTTTTCAGACGACCATTTTGCCGCGGGTTTGGCCGTCGTGGTGGTGACCTACTTCTGGTGGAAAAATACGCAGGGTATGCACGAATCCAGCCAGAAGGCTTTGCAGATCATGGTAATCACCACTGTGATGGTGGTGATTCTCCTCGTCTGGTGCACCATTACAGTTCTACGCGCCCCCATTCAATTGCCGCCCAGCCCGCTGCATCCCGGCATTGTTCCGCTGAATAAGGAATCGCTGGGCTGGCTGGACACAACCTGGTTCAGGCATCTGCCCCTCGGCATTCTCACAACCATTGTTGTATTTGTAGGCTTCGGCCACTCCGTCCTGGCCATGAGTGGCGAAGAGACTTTGGCCCAGGTCAACCGCGAAATCGAACATCCCAAGCTGAAGAACCTGGAGAAGACCGGGCTCGTCATCTTCATTTACAGCCTGCTTTTCACATCATTGGTTTCGTTCTTCGCCGTGATGATTATTCCCGACAAGGTTCGCCCTGACTACTTCGCCAACTTGATCGGCGGCATCGCCGTGTATCTGGCCGGCCCGGAAAGTCTAAAGCTGCTGTTCCATGCCTTCGTGGTGCTGGTTGGAGTCTTAATTCTGGCTGGGGCCCAGAATACTTCCATCGTGGGCGCGAATGGCGTCCTAAACCGCGTGGCCGAAGACGGTGTGCTCACCAGTTGGTTCCAGAAGCCGCACAACCGCTATGGGACCAGCTATCGCATCATCAATTTAATTGTCGGGTTGCAACTCCTCACGATTATCCTCAGTTTGGGCAATGTATACGTTCTGGCGGCGCTCTATGCCTTTGGTGTGATCTGGAGCTTCGCCATGAAGTCCATCGCCGTCCTTGTCCTCCGCTTCACCGAGCCCGGAAATCGCGCCTGGAAAGTCCCCGGCAATCTGCACATTGGCAAGACCGAAATTCCGGTTGGGCTCATGCTGATCTCAGCCGTCCTGTTGATTACCGCTATTGTGAATTTGTTCACCAAGTACCAGGCCACGATTGCCGGGGTGATTTTCAGCGGTGTCTTCTTCACCATCTTCACCATTTCAGAGCGCCATGTCGCCAAAGAGCGACATGGCAAACCCGAACAACTTGACCAGTTTCGCGTCTACGGTAATCAGGAATTGGGCAGCGGCGCCATGGGCGTGCGGCCTGGAAACATTCTGGTTGCGGTGCGCGATCCTCGCAATCTGTATTACCTGCGGCAGGTGCTCTCCCACACCGTCACGGCCAAACAAGATGTAGTTGTGATGAGCGCTCGCCTCTATCATCGCGAGCATAGCTTCAGCGGCAGCTCAGTCATGGAAGCCAGCCAGGTTTTCGACCACTACGAGCAGGAGCTCTTTACAGCAGCCGTAGCCGTCGCCGAAAAAGAGGGCAAGCCGATTTCTCTGCTAGTGGTTCCGGCAACCGACGTCTTCGAAGCCATCATGGTTACGGCGCAGCGGCTCGATTCCGTCCGTGTGATCTGCGGCCTTTCCAACAAGCTCTCCGCAGACGAGCAAGCCAAACTTACGGGTGACGCATGGGAGCGCATGCCGGAGCCGCGTCCGCGCCTGTGCCTGGAAGTGTGCGCTCCCGATGGCTCCGTGCGCGAGTACACCATTGGCCCACATAACCCGCGCCTGCGTCCGCAGGATGTCGACCTCATGCACAAACTCTGGCTCGACATCACCACCGATCCCAAATACGCTGGCGCGCACCACTACCACATCGTCGCGCTGGCGCTGGAAGAACTGAGGCGGGAATTGAGCACAGATCAGCGGGCGGAGTTGTTGCAGAAGCTGTTGGAAGAGATGCAGCGCTCCGAGCCAAATTAACCCAGCCGAACTGCCTAGACGCGTAAAATTGACTCCAAAGACGCTCTCAGCTCCCGATATCGAAACGGATATCCGCTCGAGATCAGTTTGCTGGCTTCTACCTTTTGGCTGCCGAGAAGCAGTTCTTCCCCCATTTCGCCAAACGCCAGTTTCAGCGCAAACGCGGGCATGGGAAAAATTGCTGGCCGCGACAGCACGCTGGCCAGCGTCTTCACAAACTCCGCATTCCTCACCGGCTTGGGTGCCACCATATTCACCGCTCCCTGAATCAAATCGTTCTTCAAGATGTGGTGGATTGCTCCTACCATGTCCCGAACATCGATCCAACTCATCCATTGCTGCCCGCTGCCAATCCGACCGCCCAGACCAAGTTTAAACGGCGTGAGCATCGCCCCCAGCGCTCCGCCCTTTGGACTAAGAATGACGCCTGTCCTGATGTGCACGGTTCGAATGTCGGCCTGCACTGCGGGCGTCGTGGCTTCTTCCCAGTCCTGCACAACTTCCGCAAGAAATCCCGTACCCGGCGCGCTCTCCTCGCGCAACGCTTCGTCGCCCCGGTTGCCATAGTAGCCAATCGCGGAGCCGCAAACAAAAACCTTCGGCTTATCTTCCGCCCGCGCCAGAGCCGATGACAGATTGAACGTCCCCACTACCCGGCTGTCGCGGATATTCGATTTCTTCGCCGCAGTCCAGCGTCCGAAAATGCTTTCCCCAGCCAAATGAATCACAGCATCGAAACCGGACACCGTCTGCGGTTCCAGCGGCACCGCCGGATCCCACGAGATCTGGTCATCGCCTTTCGCCGGACCACGCACCAGCCGCACCACAGAACACCCATTCGTCCGAAGGGAAGGAAGAAGAGCCACGCCAATCGGCCCCGAAACACCGCTAACCAAAATTCTGGAATTCATGAGTATTGATTTTCACTCTACCAGTTGACGCCGCACGTGAACAAACAGTGGATCGCTTTGAAAGATTTGAAGCTCCCGAAATAACAGAATGCCGCATCCACTACCCGCCATCTGGTCTGGTTGACAGTGCTTCCCAAGAATCGGCTCTACGATGCGGGCTATAATCGTACATGGCGAGTCTCCGCCAACAGATCGCGACCACCGCTCTTACGCTCACTAAATTCCGTGAGCTCATGAAGCGTATTCAGGAAAACCGTCCGCAGGACGATCTGTCCATCATCAAAAAAGCCTACGACTATTCGCTAAAACACCACGAAGGCCAAACCCGCGCCTCGGGCGAGCCTTATCTTGTGCATCCGCTGGAAGTCGCATTGGTCCTGGCTGACATGAAAATGGACCCAGTCGCCATCGCCGCTGGCTTGCTTCACGACTCAGTGGAAGACACTTCTGTCACCATCGTTGATATCCGCAAGGAATTCGGTGAGCAGGTCGCCCACATCGTCGAGGGAGTAACCAAAATCAGCAAGATTGATTTCGCCACGCGTGAAGAAGCGCAAGCCGAAAACCTGCGCAAGATGATGCTCGCCATGGTCGATGACATCCGTGTGGTGCTCATCAAACTCGCCGACCGCCTGCACAACATGCGCACGCTCGAGCATCTCCAGCCCGACCGCCAGCGCAAAATCGCCGAAGAAACTCTCGAAATCTACGCTCCCATTGCCCATCGCCTGGGCATGGGAAAAATTCGCGGCGAACTCGAAGACCTCGGCTTTCTCTTCCTTGACCCCGCAGGATATGAGCAGGTAGAAAAAGCGGTCAATGCCCGCCGCAAACAGGGCGAAGTATTTCTTGCGAAAATGCAGTCGATCATCAACGACAAGCTGAAAGAGGCCGGCATCCAGGCCAAAGTGGAAAGCCGGATCAAGCGCCTCTTCAGCATTCACAAGAAACTTCAGCGCCAGCATATTTCCGTCGACCAGGTCTACGATCTCTTCGCCATGCGCGTGATCACGCGCTCGCTGCAAGATTGCTACGCCGTGCTCGGCATTATTCACAACATCTGGCGGCCTGTTCCGGGCCGCATCAAGGATTTCATCGCCATGCCGCGGCCAAATTTTTATCAGTCGCTGCATACCTCGGTCATCACCGAAGACGGCACGCCCTTTGAAATCCAGATTCGTACCGAAGAAATGCACAAGATGGCCGAGGAGGGAATCGCGGCCCACTGGAAATACAAAGATGGTCCCGTCTCCGCGCAGGACGAGCAGCGTCTCGCCTGGCTGCGGCAAGTAGTCGAGTGGCAGCGCGATGTCAGCGATCCCAACGAATTCCTTACCGCGCTGAAAGTCGATCTCTATCCCGAAGAGGTTTATACCTTCACGCCAAAAGGCAAAGTCGTCGTGCTCCCGCGCGAAGCCACTCCAATCGACTTCGCCTACACCATCCACACCGAAGTCGGCCACACCTGCGTGGGCGCCAAAGTCAACGGACGCATGGTCCCTCTCCGCCACAAACTGCACTCCGGTGATATCGTCGAGATCCTCACCCAGGCAGGACACAAGCCTAGCCGCGACTGGCTCGGCCTCGTCAAGTCCTCGCGCTCGCGCAACAAGATCAAGCACTGGCTGAACGTTCACCAGCGCGAGCGCTCCATCGAAATCGGCCGCAAGGTGATCGAGAAAGAAGCGCGCAAATACCGCATCGCGCTCAAAGAAATCAAAGAGGACCAACTGCTGAAGGTCGCGGGCGCTTATGGACTCGGCAAAGTCGATGACCTCATGTCCGGCATCGGCTACGGAAAATATTCCGCGCGCCAGGTTCTCGCTCGCCTGCTGCCCTCGGGCGCAACGCCTTCCATGGCGGGTGATATCGAGGCCGAGGGATTAAGCTCACAACCTGGCGCGATCGCCAGCGTCGTCCGCCGCGTCTTCGGCGACCACAACGCCATCATGGTCAAAGGCCAGGGAGACATGCTGGTCTACCGCGCCCGCTGCTGCAATCCCATCCGCGGCGAGGCCATCGTCGGCTACATCACGCGCGGCAAGGGAGTCGCCGTCCACGCGGTGAATTGTCCCAACGTTACCAACTTGATGTACGAGCCCGAGCGACGCATCGACGTCGAATGGGCCCGCGACGAATCCACGCCCACAGCCTATCCGGTCAAACTCACCGTCTATTGCGACGACCGCTTCGGCATGTTGAAAAACATTACCAGCGTCATCGGTGATGCCCAAAGCAACATCCGCAACATCGGCGCGCGCACCGAAAACAGCCAGGCCAGCGTGGAAATCGTACTCGATATCTCTGACCTTAAACACCTGGAACAAATCATGGCAGGATTGCGGAAGATCACAGGCGTCCACGAAGTGCAGAGGCTGCAGAAAATCTAAATGTGAGTTTTAAACGCCGGCTTGCACCAGCGAACTGGCGGAAGAAATTTGTCGAAAGGAATTGAGAATATCGTGCGCATACTCCAAGCATCTGGCCTTCTCAGGAATTGGTGAGGGAACTCTTTCGGGATATTCGTTGTAGGTCGCCCCTTCGAGCAGCCTTCCATTTTTCGCTTTCCTCACGCCGCCCCATTGCTTGAAAAAGAATGGCACCCGCGATTCGCGGCACTGGTCCCGCAGGGAGATCACCCAATCCTTGTGCATCGGGCGCGCTCCCGCGCCGCTTTCACCTCCGACGATCGCCCAACTGATGCCTGAGAGATTAAAGCGGCCTATATTTTCTAGCAGCGGCTCAATCGAAAGAAACCGTACGCTTGCGGGCGTCTGCTGCAAATCCTCAACTCGTGGCAAGCCATACTTCCGATCCTCAACGCTCACTCCCCACCAGATGTGCTCTTGTTTGGCGGCAAATCGCAAAGGCCCACTCAGCAGTTTCCGCAACCTCTCTGATCTTTTCGTGAGCACCTGAAATGTGTGCCAGTTCGCTTTGACCATCACTTTGCAAACCGCCTCGATGTAATCGTCGGGCACACCGTCCTGAAAAAGATCGCTCATCGAGTTCACAAACACGAGCTTTGGCGAACGCCAGAGAAACGGCTCGGTCAATTTCTCAGGGACAAGGCGCAAATCGAACCCCTGCTCGTAAGGATGCCCCTTGACTCCGCGAAACCGCTCCGCAAACGTCTCGGCATAGCAATGCTTGCAGCCGGGACTAATCTTGGTGCAGCCGCGCACCGGATTCCAGGTCGCGTCGGTCCATTCGATGTGGGAGTTGAGCGACATCTATTTCCATGTCACGGCTCAGCAACCGAATCGGCACCTGGCACGGGCGCGGCACGCAGTAAACTAATCGCAAGCAACGTGTGAAAGACGCGATCAGCCACATATCTGTTGAAAGCGCTCGGGGAAAGCAACCCGTGTGCCAGGTCATTCCTAAGATTCAAGCCTCGCTTATCGATATAGACAACCTCCAGATATCTCCAAAGATCCTCGGTTAAAACGCTTCGCATTTGGCCGTCGCCGAGTACATCGTTCATGCTTTTCGCGTCCATAATTCCCGGGTGGTTCCTGACTGTCTTTAACGTGGGTCGGCCCAACTGCGCAAGAAATCTCCGCAAGATGTCCTCAACCCGCGGAACGAGCACATGAACAGCCTTAACAAAGTCGCCGTGTTCGTAGGCTAGAAGTCCGTCTCGGAGTAGACCGTCTCGACTCTCCTTGAAGAGCGGAGATTGGCACAGAAAATCGAGAACGTCTTCAGTGGTTAGAGCGAATCTTTCCCTGAGTCTATCCAGAGTTCGCGCGAGGAAAGGCTGGTAGAAGCCAACGGTCTCGCTAAGTTGCTTATGGAGTCTGCCGTCGGGATCCTCGTCAATGGACTTAACCTTCGCGGTCGTATGACCGTCGCTCGCAATTATGCTAATTGGCATTATGCTCATCAGCGGGGCGTCGACGCGCATCCGGTCTAGGAACTTTCTGGCTTCATCGACTTTTGGGACGAAATACCCAGCAATTCGAAGCAATGCCGCATTGAGGTCGGTTCCTCCGATCAGCTGTTCGATGAAGCCCTCTATTTCTTCTGTCTTTATTTCGATTTTTGCTTCATAGTGCTTTAGGTCGGCACCGATATTCTTTCCCTTCTCTGCGGACATCAACTGAAGTCGTTCTGCCTCAACCTTCAGACCTTCCTGCTCGTAACTCTCGATGACAGGCTGCAGCCAAGCCATCGCAAGCATGGGGCTGGCCTTCGCGGCCATGTGTTGGAACGCACCCCCGTATGCCCTGATAACGCGCTTTACATTTGGGCCGTCGTTGCGGCGACGGTAGTGGCGCGCGAGTCTCTGTGCGGCTGCCTCAGCACCCCAGGGGTCGAGCGTAGGATGAACGCCGGAAGGTGTAGCCGTTGTATCCGACGCTTTTGACAGCATTGTTTCGAGGTTTGCGATAATGCGCGACTCTTGTTCCAGGGTAACGAATTTTTCTCCGTACAGATTGTCGAAGAGAAAGAACCATGTTCCTGGGAACTGCGGTTTGGCAACTCGCTCATAAAACACGAACATGAATTCCACGATGCGCCTAACACGGTCGGAGTCGTTGATTGAGCGAGACACATCTAGCGCACGCCCTAGCCACTGGATACCCCGAATCTCCATGTCTGGCGCGTACAGACCACGGTCGGCTACCTCCAAATAAAAATCTGCGGCGAGCCGAGCGTACTCGGGTGCGGCTTTCTGCCCGGTGATTGTGCTCTTAAGGTCCCATACGAGATCGGAATATCTGGCACGCATCAACGGATTAGGGCAGGCCTTCGCTCGCTCTCCCCAGTGCAAAACCGTGTCCGCGCCCAGCGCTCTCACGTCAGGTTGGTAAACGTCGGTTCCGTCGCTCTTCTTCCACGATGCCCAGGGGGCGAAGTACGTGCCCCAAACGCTTTCCTTGCCTCGCCCTTCCATGAAAAAGAAGGCTGAATGTTCGGTTAGAAACCCCTTCCATTCTGCGTCGCCGAGGTCTCCCTCGTTTTTCCTGGCAGCTTGAAGAGCATCAGGAATCTCGATCTCCATGAAGGGCTGCGGTCTTCGTTCGAAGCGATGAAGGACAAACTTGACCCATTCGGGAACACTAAGAGGTTCTGGGAGCGGTGCCGCGGCCATGGGGACTCCATTGATTGAACATGATTAAATCGCCACGCTTATCTTATTCGCTTTTTGTTCGTCAATCAAACGTTACAGCGGAATATTCCCATGCTTCTTCGGCGGATTCTTATCCCGCTTATTCTCCAGCATGGCCAGCGCCTGAATTAACTTCTTCCGCGTCTCGCGCGGCTGGATGATGGCGTCGACAAACCCGCGATCAGCGGCCACGTACGGGCTGGCAAAGCGGTCGCGGAATTCCTCGATTTTTGCCTGCCGCAGGGCCTCCCGATTTTCCGCGCCATCGAGTTCGCGCTTATAAACAATATCCACCGCGCCCTCCGGGCCCATGACCGCGATCTCCGCCGTGGGCCACGCATAGTTCACATCGGTGCCAATCTGTTTGGAGGCCATCACGCAATAAGCTCCGCCGTAGGCCTTGCGAGTAATCACCGTAATCTTCGGCACGGTCGCCTCGGCAAATGCAAAGAGCAACTTCGCGCCGTGCTTGATGATGCCACCATATTCCTGCGCCGTCCCTGGCAGAAATCCCGGGACATCTTCAAACGTAATTAGCGGAATATTGAAGCAATCGCAGAAGCGCACGAAGCGCGCCCCCTTCACCGACGCATTAATATCGAGCGTACCAGCCAGCATCGCCGGATTGTTCGCGAGAACTCCAACCGACCGCCCATCCAGCCGCGCGAATCCCACGACCATATTCTTCGCGTAGTGCTCCTGCACTTCGAAGAAGTAAGCGTCGTCAACTACGGCATGGATCACATCTTTCATGTCGTAAGGTTGATTCGATTGCGCCGGCACAATCTGGTCGAGCGCGGCATCCGCCCGGTCAATCGGGTCGGTACACGCCCTGCGCGGCGGATCGTCCAAATTATTCGACGGAATAAAACTCAGAAGCTCCCGCACCATCGACAAACACTCCGCATCGTCATGCGCCAAAAAGTGCGCCACGCCTGAGGTTTCATTGTGCGTCATGGCGCCGCCGAGCTGCTCCTTCGTGACTTCTTCATGCGTCACCGTCTTAATCACGTCCGGCCCGGTGATAAACATGTAGGAAGTCTTATCGACCATCAGCACGAAGTCCGTAATCGCGGGCGAATAAACCGCGCCACCCGCGCAGGGTCCCATAATCGCCGAGATCTGCGGCACCACTCCGCTATATAACGTGTTGCGCAGAAAAATGTCCGCATATCCCGCCAGCGATGCGACGCCTTCCTGAATGCGCGCCCCTCCCGAATCGTTCAGCCCAATCAGCGGCGCGCCCATCTTCGCCGCCAGGTCCATGATCTTGACGATCTTCCCCGCATTCGTCTCCGAAAGCGATCCGCCAAACACTGTAAAATCCTGCGCGAAAACATAAACCAGCCGCCCTTCGATACGACCATATCCGGTGACAAAGCCGTCTCCGTAAGGCTTTTGCTCGGCCATGCCAAAGTCGTTGCAGCGGTGCGTCACCAGTTTGTCGGTCTCTTCGAAGGTGCCATCATCAAGCAGGAACTCGATGCGCTCCCGTGCCGACATTTTGCCTTCCTTGTGCTGACGCTCGCGCCTCTTCGCGCCTCCACCTTCTTCCGCAAGTTGGTTGCGCTTCTTCAGTTCTGCAATTTTTTCTTCAAGATTCATAGCGGAAGGATTATAGCGGGTGAATGGGACAGGCATGAACCAGATCGCAGGCCTACTGCGGGCTATGCTCGCTGGACAGCCAAGGGGGCTGTCCCCACATCCCATAAAGAATTGTCGAGGTGCTACTCTAAATCCGCGCCCAACATCTGGTAGCGATACTTCTTGCCATCCCAAAAGACAACCGAAGAGGTGCTTTCCCCTTCGCCTTTTTCTTCCATGTAAACGCCCAGCGTCATTCTCTTCTTCAACGCCAGCTTTTTCACCGTCAAAGTCTTGAAAGGCAGGTTAATCAATACAAATTTAGCCTTGGTCTTATCGGAACGCCACGCCTCAGGGCCCACACCGTGAACCACCAGCAGGCAAACCCCCTTGCGCTCCGGCGCGTCCGAAGCAAATGTAGAGGTCACTTTCACATCGCCGAAGCCTAGAAAACTGTCGTAGGGATCGATCACGCGAAAGCCGTATTCGGCCTGGTCCGCCAAAGGATTCTTGCAGCGCCCTGCCACAATCAGATCATCCACGCCATCGCCATCGAGATCGCCGACGAACTGCGGTGGCCCGCCCAGCAGCGAACAGTTCTCGCCAAACTCCTTGTGAATGTAATCATCAGCCACCGCGGGCATGGGAGACTTTGCAGGCGCCGGTGGCGGAGGTGGCAGCTTCTTTCCCGCATAGAGCGTTGCCGACGTGGCAGCTATCGCCAGCACAACCAGCACAGAGCGCAGAGAGACAAATCGTGTGTACGACATATCCATACTCTAGTACCGTTCGGTACCGGTACGGTATAGGCATAGCGGATACTCTGGTAACGAAGGTACCCGCCGCAGCGAACCCACTAGGTGCGTTTGATAGCGAAGTGCTCCCATCCCCCAGCCTTGAGTTCTGATCTTTCGCCGTTCTCTTCTAGGAACAACCGGTGCCCGCGAGTAATCCGCCCGATCCTCGCAATCGGCACCCCCGCGATTTGCGGCGGAACTTTCTTCGACCGTGCCGCGGTAAACAGCAGTTCATAATCTTCTCCGCCGTGCAGCGCCAGTGCGAGATCGACCTTACGCGACGGCTTTCCAACCTTAGCCCGGGGGATCGACTCCGCCAGCAATTCCGCCCCCACTCCACTCTCCTCGCAGATGTGAGCCAGGTCCGTGGAGAGACCATCACTGGAATCGATCATCGCCGACGCCAAGCTCTTCTCCCGCAGGAAGTTCCCCACTTCGATACGGGGATCCGGGAAAAAATGCCGGGAATAATGCTGTGGATTCAGCTTGCGTCTTTTCCGTGTCTCGTCTTGCATCATCCCAACCGCCGCAGCCGAACCCCCAAGTCCTCCCGTCACGTAGATGCCATCGCCGGGCCGCGCTCCTGAACGCAATACCGCCTTGCCTTTCGCCACCGTACCGAGGACGACGATGTCCGCAAAAATCCCCCCAGGCGACTCTGCCGTATCGCCGCCAGCAAGGGTCACTCCATGTCGCCCCGCCAAACCAAGCAAACCGCTGCTGAAACGCTCCACCCAATTCCGTGGCAGATCCCGTGGCAGCGCCAGCGAAAGAAATGCGGCAAGCGGCTCTCCGCCCATAGCGGCAATATCGCTCAGGCCGCGCGCCAAACACCGGTGTCCCACCGATTCCGGCGTATGCCAGTCGCGCCTGAAATGGACCCCTTCCAGAGAGAAGTCGGTCGTGACTAGCGTGTCTATCTTTCTTCCCGAGCGCCGACCCAGCCGCAGCACAGCGCAATCGTCGCCGATTCCGGTCATGACGGTTGCATTCCCCTCGCCTTTGGCCAGTTGACGGATTCTTGCGATCAGCGCTTTTTCGGCAATCACCACTCTAAACAATATATAGGGACACCATCCCACCTGACCTGGACCCGCACTCCGATGGGCTTTTCGGTCACCATCTTTTCTGGCCCGTTTCGGTCGCGGTAACCTGTTCTGAGATGACCTCCGATTACGGGCCTTAAGTAACGGTTAATACAGCCCGCCTCCCGTTGACAGGGGGAACCTAGTTTGGTACCTTTTACCAGTCATTCACACAAGATCTCTGGCCGAGCTAAGTTCTGCGTTCTTTACGAATTGCAGACGACGGGCAGTATTAAAGGCTGCGGTTGTTGGGTTCGGTAGGGCAGCAGGGCACGTTAGAAGTCTCCATTCCCAAGATGGGAACGCGTGACCCGGAACAATCAGGTAGTCCGAACAGGCTTTCTGCAACCTCAGAACTTTGCCTGGAGTTCCGGCCCTGATCATTAAAAAGCTTTAAGAAGGAAGGCATTTGCAGAAACGCTTCTACATACTTTTCGTGGCCCGGGGAGACGATGGCCAGCTCCGCAAGATCTCCATCCCAGTCCATTACCTGTATGTATTCGTGGTCGGCGCAGCCATTGGGTTCCTTAGCCTCACCGGCATCGCCAGTTCTTATACCCGGATGCTTCTCAAGGTTTCCCGCTATAACGAGCTGCGCACCGAAAAAGAGCAGCTAAAAGATCGTTATTCCCGCCTTGAGGAAGTAGCTAAAGAACGCGACGTACAAGTCGCCTCCTTGGGTTCAATTGCCAGCGAAGTATCCGCTTTATACGGCCTAAAATCGCAGCCCACTCTGGTCACAGCCACGCAGCAGGAAATTCACGATGCCGATGTCTCTTCTTCGCTCGATCGACTAGGCGCCCTGCGCACCTCCGCCCTTACCGGCGATGCCACAGTTGGCATCAGCCTGGGTATGACCCGCAATGCCACCACCGCCGATTGGTATCGCGCCAATGCCTCTCCCAATCTCTGGCCCGTGGAAGGCCAGGTTACAGGCAGCTTTGGCGAGCGTATCGACCCGTTTAACGGGGAAGGCGCGTTTCATAGCGGCGTCGATATCAGCAGCAATTACGGCCACGCAGTCATCGCTCCCGCCGATGGCGTTATCACTTTCGCCGATTTCATGGGCGGATACGGCAAGGCCATCATGATGGATCACGGTCACGGCATCTGCACCCGCTACGGCCACCTTTCCGGCTTCGCCGTTACCCCCGGCCAGCATGTCCATCGCGGCGACACCATCGGCTATGTCGGCCTCAGCGGTCGCTCCACCGGTCCTCACCTCCACTACGAGGTCCGCATCAACGACACTCCCGTTAACCCGTATAAATATCTGCGCATCACCATCGCCCATAGCGGCGAATTCCAAACCGGCAGCTAGAGTTCTGCCCTTGCACTCTTTTCCTCGCTAGACTACGTTGATTTGTAACATGCTGAGCTTTTTCCATTCTGTGCGCGAAGATGTCGCCGCCGTCTTCGAATCCGACCCCGCCGCCAGGTCCTACTTCGAGGTCCTGCTCCTCTATCCTGGTCTACATGCCGTATGGTTGCATCACTTGAGCCACTGGCTTTGGCGTCATGGCATGCGCTTTCCGGCCCGACTCAATTCGCAATTCGCCCGCGTACTCACTGGAATCGAGATTCATCCCGGCGCAGAAATTGGCCGCCGCCTCTTTATCGACCACGGCATAGGCACGGTAATCGGCGAGACCGCCATGGTCGGCGACGACGTCACTCTCTATCAAGGAGTGACACTCGGCGGCACCGGCAAGGAAAAAGGCAAGCGCCATCCCACGCTCGGCAATAACATTTCCATCGGCTCCGGTGCAAAGCTGCTTGGCAACATCACCATCGGCGATAACTGCCGTGTCGGCGCGGGCTCTGTAGTCCTTCGCAGCGTCCCCGCCAATTCCACCATCGTCGGCGTCCCCGGCCACATCGTTTTGCGCGACGGCAAACGTGTCGTCATCACCGATCCCAAGGACATCCGCGATCCGCTCTCCGACGTAATCATTAAGTTAGCCACGGAAGTCCAGGAACTGCGAGAAAAATTTCAGAGCCACACGCACGAGATGCCGGGAGCCGAACCGCACGTAGCCATCACCGAAGAAACTTCGACGCCCAATATCTCCCCGCAAGAGTTGTTTCAGGATGATTATCAGATTTGAGGAGTGAAGGGCGCAAAAACCGGCGAACGACCGGTCTATTCCCAGGTACGCCTAAGCTGGGTTCGCCTCCAACACCGTAGGCCTGTCGGCATGTAACTTATCGATCAAACGCTCTTCGGTCCCTCACGTATTTGCACAATCGTTCTTGTTTAGTCATTTGCTGAACTAACTGTTGATTGTTGGTACCCGCAAGGATGCACTGTTGTAGCAACGTGATTTTGTCACCCTAACGGCAACATGAAAATGTCACCCTGGCGAAGCCAGGGTGTGTTGCAGGCGGGTGTCGCCGTAGTAGAGCGAGACGCGCCCATCGAGCGCTTGATAGACGTGGACTTTGGCACCGGCAAAGCTGAAGCGTTGGCCTTGCTGCGGGATCTGGAAGCGCTGGCCGTCCCACTGCACGATGTTGTCGTTGCTGACCACGCGCGGATGAACGAAGCAGCAGATACGGTCGAGATGTTCCGGAGCCGGACGCCATGCGGTTTGCATTTCACGCGGACGGCGGGCGAAGCGGCGGTTGTAGTCGGCGAGGAACACGCGCAGCACGGCGTTGGCGGATTCGAGATCGCAAGCCTGAGCCAGACGAAGCTCGCTGCACAAGCGATCCTGAAGCACGCCCCAGAGGCGTTCGACGCGGCCTTTTGCTTGCGGACTGCGAGCGGCGATGAAGGTGATACCGAGTTGCTCGAGGGCGCGGCCGAACTGGGTGGGCTGACGTTTGCCGGCGAGTTCTTCTTCGACCGACCAGGAGTCGTCGTTGCGCACGAAGATGCCGCTGTGATCGCCGTAAAAGGCCAGGGGCGTGCCGTGGCGACGCAACATCTGGCGGAGCAGGGCGAGATAACCGGCGGCCGTTTCGGAGGGGAAAAACTGCGCGGCCAAGATTTTACCGGTAGCGTCATCTTGCAAGCCGAGCGCGGTGAGGCGCGGGCCGCGGCCTTCCAGCCAGTCGTGGGGAGAGCCATCCAGTTGCACCAGTTCGCCTTCGCGGGCGCTTCGCAGACGGCGCTGGCGATGCGCGGGAGCACGGCGTTTGCGGGGCGATCCCAGACCGGCTTGGCGCAGCAGACGGCGCAGCGTTTCGCGGCTCAAGGAGAAGCCCTCGACCTCGCAAAGTTTTTCGCAGAGGTGGTGATCGTTGAAGCCGGCATAGGTGGTGCGTGCCAGGTGAACGATGTCTCGGCGAACCCGGGTGGGCAGGCGGCGGGGACTGGGCCGTCCGCGGTTGGCGTGCGCCAGAGCCGCCTCCCCGTGCTCGCGCATGCGTTTCTTAAGACGTTTGACTTGCCGTTCGCTGAGCGAGAGCAGTGCGGCGGCTCTGGCGCACGCCATGTTTCCCTTCGCCAAGCTGGAAATCACGCTCACTCGTTGCAATTCCTTCTGACTCAACGCGTATGTCCTTCCTCTCATGGAGTGACATTTTCACGTTGCTGTTAGGGGGTGACAGAATTATGGAGCTAAAATACCCCGCAAGGATGCACTGGATACGGCGGCGGAACCTGCGTATACTGAAGGTTTTAAATACAGCAAGACAGACAAAAGCCCGCCCTAACGTTCGGGTTCTCCTTCTTGTTTTAAGCGGCTTATCTGGGTCAAAATCGCTTATGACGCGTCTTGGTCTGCTCATCTCGGTATCGGTACTTGTAACAACTATTTTTGCCGAGGACATCGGGCCTCAACTAACAGACGCGAGGTTCGATCAAGCAGGTAGTATACGGGCCGCCTCTAAACCTACCGCCCCTAATCCTGAAATTCGGTCTCTCTTAGATGATGCTGAAGCGTTGCCACCCGAATTTGCTTCGGACGTACTCCTCCAGCTTGTCGAAAATGGTTTTATTCACGATGACAGCCTCAAAATCAAAGTTCTTAGCCGCGCATTTAATAAGGCAGCAGCAGCTCAGGATGACGTAATGAGGCGCCCTTTGGGAGCGAATGTTGAAGAAACGTCACAAGGTCTTCATGCATTGCGTCCACTGTTACTAGCCTAGACCGCACTTCCTTGCAAACGAGAGTAGTGCACGAGCTTATGTCTGTAAATCCTCGACGAGCTAGGCAAGTCTTCGAGTCGACTCAGCCCCCCAATATCGAACCGGCCT
Source organism: uncultured Acidobacteriaceae bacterium (assembly GCA_963818235.1). Taxonomy (GTDB): domain Bacteria; phylum Acidobacteriota; class Terriglobia; order Terriglobales; family Acidobacteriaceae; genus Sulfotelmatobacter. The sequence goes on along the minus strand of CAWFRI010000001.1, from coordinate 227,813 downwards.
CCTGTGGCCAAAATTGGTATTCTGTTCCAGATTCTTATTACGATGTTCTCTCTGAGGTGGTTGAACATACTTTTTCCGCTCGCGAAATTGCGGGTGGTCTACGTGCTAGCTACGTAAGTTCCATCATACAGGGCACTCAATCTCACGTTCAGCTTCTGCCCATCGCCCACTTGCTGACCACTGATACGTTCGCCGAAAAAGAACTCAGGGAGATTGTCCCAGCCTACGCCGCCACCCTGGGAAATCTACGCGGAGACCCTCTTTCCTTTTACGTGCTCATGGCTAGGGCGAATGTATTTTGAGACGCGATCTCCAGGCTTATTGGTTCGCTAGACAAAGAGTCCATTGATTCGCGCCCCCTCCTTTATGCCGTGCGCAGCTATCTGGTGCTGAATTTCAACGGGCCAATTTGTGGCGGAGCGCAAACGTCAGGAAACGCCGGCTCACCCCTGCCCACCGCGGTTTCGGAGTTCGATGAGAGATTTGGCGAACCACTGGTGAGAATGGGCCTCGGACCAATTCGCGGGGATGAGATCAAGAATGTTGGGCCGGAGAAGATTAATGCCCCTTCGCCGTCCGGGTGGAAGTCCCAAATCTACGCACAACTGTTGCAGTCTCTGCAGGGGCTGAATCAGCCTACGCAACAAGAATCGAAAAAAGCGCCTGGGACTGCAAAGGACAATGGTCAATGGTCGACCGAAGCCGAAGATCTGCTCGACCAAATTAGCGCTTGGTCAGATATAGGTGAACCCGAGATAGTGTTTTTTCACCAAAAGGTTATTCTTTTGGAAGGCCTAGCCGAGAGAACAGTGGGTACTTCAATGCATAACAAAGTCCGTGATAGCTTCATCACGTTTCTTGAGCAAAACTCTTATCAGCAAGTCGGTAAGATAGATTGGTTTTTCTATGCGAGAAAGCTACTCTCCGCGAATATACGACCGAGTTATGCAAAAGGCGACCTTGAAGCGTTTCTAAACTCTCGTGAGCCAGTACTTAGCACCTACGCTCGACTAGGGTTATTGCTTCAAAAAGCGAAGAACGGGCCCGGTAGAACAGGTGCAAGTCGAAACGCAGACAAGCCGGGTTACAAATGAAAACTCCTGCGAATCGAAACTGTTCTACCGCGGAGCCGTCGAATTCAATCTCGGTTTCCATCGCATTGTGTTTGCTCACCATCTCCGTTACGCTCAATGTATTGGCGGCACATCGAATATCTGCCCTACGAAAGACCATAGCTAGAATCGAAGCCCAGCATACACTTCAGCCAGGGGCAACTGTCCCAGAAATTGTTGGCCTCGATTCGAATGGCTCTACCGCCGCTCTTCATTATGGCGAAGTCAACGTTCCAACAGTCCTCTATGTATTTACCCCCCAATGTGGTTGGTGCAAGAAAAATCTTCCCAATCTCCACGCCCTCATCGACCAGGCCGGTACTCGCTATCGAGTTGTCGGTATCGCGCTTACGCGCCAAGATTTGGATTCATACGTGAAACATGAGAACTTAAATTTACCTATCTATTCCGACGTCAGAAGCGATATACGCGGAGTCTATCAGATGAGCGGAACACCGGAAACCATTGTAGTTTCTCCCGCAGGCAAGGTCTTAAGAATTTGGTCAGGCGCTTACGAGGAACGGATAAAAAAAGACATTGAAAACTTTCTCCAGATCCATTTGCCCGGGTGCTGCCAGGAAACTGTGACTTCGGCACAGGCTCGGGCCAGCAGGCCGCGCAAACAAACCCCGGGACAGACGGAAAGTTCGCCGGCTTCTGAACTTAGCTACCTTTATGAACCTCCGAAGTTGCAAGGCCCTCGAAACCTGAAAATAAAACTTGAAACCTTGCCTCTACTGCCTTAACCCCATCCAGCTCTCCGAAACCACCAGCGAATTACCGGGATTATGCGGATCGTACTTCACCGAAGTGGGTAATCCCAGCCGGCAAGAGTGCAGATTAATCCACTGCCGCAAATAGGTCACGTCTTGTGAGCACTCGTAGGAAACTCCCGCAACGTCGTACTTGTAAACCAGAAAGACGGCGGCATGTTGGCCGTTGCTGGGCGGCAGTTCCTGTACATCGATCACGGTACCGTCCGTAATTCGTCCCACGCCATCAAGCCACGTGCGTCTCTCACGTTCCAATTCGGCAGACAGTTTCGGCTTTCGCCGCAAGAGCGCGACGGCGACTAAAGCTACCACCGCTCCGGCGGCCACTAAAGAATAAATGCGAAGAGAATCCATACTGAAGTGAAAGGCAATGCGCGGCCCCATGCGCCACGCTTTCGTTATCAGAATATGACGGAAGCGCAGCGGTTGGAAGTGGTTGCGAAGTTACCGAGGTGTAAGCCTGTGGAAATCCGGAAACAGTGGCCAGTGATCAGTGTCCAGTTCCGGTCAAATGAAGATTCGCGGAATGGTCTTAACTGGTCACTGACCACTACTAGCCACCGACCACTAATTACTGACCACTGAACTTCATCGCTTCTGCCCGCAAACAAATTCTTTCGCCATCTCGCCGAAATCCCCCTCCGCGCCCTGCCCGAACTGATCGTCGTGCCTCGTCTTTTTGCTGACCACAAGCCTGCCGCTTCGGTCGGCGGAGTAAAACCATTCGGAGTTCGGCGTCGCGCTTCCGTTAACGCAGTTGAATCGCACCCGCGCGCGTAGCTCCACGAATGGACCGCCCTGCGGAAGCTTGGCCGGTTCTTTATATTCAATTCGAATCCACGCCGTCCGCAGTCCGTTTTTCTGAGGACTGATAGAACTTACCAAGACCTGATCGCCGCCGGCAGTAGCGCCAATCGTACGCCAGTCTCCGGCAGCGAGCGCCACCATGCCCACGAACAGCACGGGGGTCAGCACCACGGCAACAACGATCCAAACACCCTTCTTAATAGACGATAGAGGCAAGGCCATAAGCACGCCGCAGACACTTTGGGGCAAAAACTCTGTTCTGTCAACTCCGGCAACCTCGTTTCTTGGTCAGAATCCGGCTCTGGACGCTATCGGCTGTTAAGACCACAAGCCACGTGCAAATGCCAAACCACATGTTATTGTTCTGTACGGCGGAGGTTGCATTTCCATGGAAGCTCTCTATTCCACCAACCTGGACTCACCCATCGGCCCATTATTTCTGGCTGCTTCCGCCCAAGGCCTAGTCGCCCTGGAATTCGACGCTAGAACCCCTGGCCAGCAATCCATTCGTCCGAACCCGCGCGATCTTCGAAACGAAAAAAAAGTCTTCAACTTTGAGCCATCCTCTCGTCAGATGCGGCCCTACCTCGACGAGCTCGGCGAATATTTTCGAGGCGCGCGTCGTGAGTTCGATTTTCCTCTCGATCTCCGAGGGACGGATTTTCAACTCGCCTGCTGGCGTGCGCTGCTGGCAATCCCTTACGGAGAGACTCGCAGTTACGCTGACATCGCCCGCGCCGTCGGCAAGCCAAACGCATTTCGTGCTGTTGGCATGGCCAACAATCGCAATCCGATCGCTATCGTGGTCCCATGTCACCGCGTCATCGCCTCCGACGGCACACTCTGCGGCTACGGCGGCGGACTCGACGTAAAGCGCAAACTGCTAGAACTCGAAGGTGCACTGAGCGGCACGCTGGCAGCCTAGAAATTGAAAACCTGAGCCTGCGTGGTTTTCAATCAACAATCAGAAACATCCATCAACAATCTATTGACGAGCCGAACCAAATCGTCCGTTCTCCGAAAAGCCAGCCTCTTCTACCTCGTCTTCGTCATGTTCTCCTATACCACCGGAGGTCCCTTCGGCCTCGAAGACATGGTCAGCACCTCCGGCCCCGGCATGACCCTGATCTATTTGCTCATTCTGCCGTTTTTCTGGTGCATTCCGGTCTCGCTCGTATCCGCCGAACTCACCACCGCCATGCCCGTCGAAGGCGGCTTCTATCGCTGGACCCGCGCCGCCTTCGGCGACTTCTGGGGATTTCTCGCCGGCTGGTGGAACTGGAGCGCCGCATTCCTCCTCGGCGGAGCCTACGCTGTCCTCTTCACCGACTACTTGTTTCCCGACATCTCAGGATGGAAACACTACATAATTTCAGTGGCTCTGATCGCCATAGTCACCTGGATCAACATTCGTGGCATTCAACTGGTCGGGCAAGTCGCAACCGCGCTTGAGATTTTTATCTTTATCCCGCTCATAACCATGATCGTGATGGGTTTCCTGCACTGGCATCACAATCCATTCGTCCCTCTCGTTCCACCGCATCAACCGACATTCAAAATCTTCGGCGTCGGACTAGCTCTTGGCCTCTGGCTCTACTCCGGATACGAACAACTCTCCACCGTTGCTGAGGAAGTCGAAAACCCCCAGCGCGCATACCCGCGAGCGCTGGCGCTCGTCGTGCCGCTCTCGATTGCCGTCTACTTTCTGCCCACCCTCGTGGGACTTGCCTCGGCAGGCGAATGGCAAAACTGGCACACCGGATATTTCTCGGACGCAGCAAAAATAATCGGCGGAACTTTCTTAGGAAGACCCTGGCTCGGCACTTGGATGACTCTCGCCGCCATGGTCGGCAACGTCGCACTGCTCAACAGCACCGTCCTCACTACTACTCGCATGCCCTTCGCCATGGCGGAAGATGGCTATCTTCCTTCGGCGCTCACTCGCAAACATTCGCGCTATGGCACCCCGTGGCTGGCGATTCTAGTCTCGGCACTCATCTATGCGCTGCTCGCATGGCAAAGCCTCGGACAACTCATCTCCGTGTATATCTGGCTGCGCTCGGCCACAACGGTTCTCACCGTCCTCTCCGCTTGGAAGCTGCGCCACACGCGCCCCAAAATGCCTCGCCCATTCCGAATCCCCGGTGGACGAACTGGATTGTTCTACGTAGTAGCAGCACCAGTCGTGATGGCTTTGGTGGCGTTGCTAGGAAGCGACCGCTTTGCGGCTATCGGCGGGGCCATCGCTATGCTACTGGGGCCGCTGGTTTATTTTGGTGTGCGTCGGCGTCGCTCCTAACTTGCCCTGCGAAATGAATAATCGTTGCGGTTGCTTTGGTGATGGATATACAATCATGATGTATATCACGGAGCATGATTATGCGGGTCGCAAAGTGGGGGAACAGTTTGGCCATTAGACTGCCGGCCGCGGTAGTCAAAGGGCTGGAACTGAAAGAGGGCGACAACATTGAGATTCAGATTGCCGGCCGCAAGAATTTTCAGGTTAAGAAAGACCGGACCCGTGAGCAGGCTTTGACGGCTCTGCGGAAATTGAGCCGGCCGTTCCCCAAGGGATTTGTCTTCGACCGCGAAGAAGCGCATGAACGGTAAGGCTTTCTTCGACACAAACGTGCTGGTCTATGCCATCGCAGAAAACGATCCCCGCAAGATACGTGCTCGCGAATTGCTTGCCGTTGGAGGCACGATCAGCGTGCAGGTGTTGAATGAATTTGTTTTTGTTGTGCGCCGCAAGGTGAAAATGCCTTGGGATGATGTGAGAGCAACATTGCAATGGATTCTGCTTCTCTGTCCCGAAGCGGTTACAGTCACCATCAAAACGCACGAGAAGGCTGTCGGGATTGCGGAGAGATACGGCTATAGAATCTATGATTCGCTTATTGTTGCTTCTGCGTTAGAGGCGAAGTGCGAGTTACTCTATTCGGAAGACCTGCAGGATGGGCGGGTCATTGATGGGCAGTTAATCATTCGAAATCCGTTCAGGACCCCAAACCAGCCGCCTTCGTCATTTGTCTCCGAATAGCCAGCTGAAAAGTACCACAACCAGCATCATGACAATTACTACTACAACTCCGCACCCGACGAACTGAATCCGGTCAACGACCCATCTCCTTCCTCGTAGCCGTGTAAATTTCTCGCCCCGTGCACGGATAACATCTTCGGTAAGTGCCACGATCTTTGGATATTGCCCGTCCCCTGTCCATTGCAGAGAGTTCCCCAAGTTCTTAGGATCATCTGGCTCAATCTCGCCATCGAACGTTTGCTCGATCAGTTTTCTTACTCTTGCGTCTAATTCTTCCAACACAAGGTTGCCGGGCATCGCATCCCCGGGTATCGCATCGTTGAGAAGCATTGTCCGCTCCTCGTCGTTCAACGGGGCTCCTGCCTTCTCAGCTTGTGCCGCCACCAAAGCGACCATGTGTGCAGCCGCGTCCTCGCCCCTGGCGAACGGGCTGTTGCGAAACCAGTTCATACACCGTCAACTTATCCAATCCAAAATCTTGTACCACATTCCCGCAAACGGCAAGAACCACGGCCTTCCGTTGTACAAACCCAGCGGCGCCCCAGGAAACGGAATGCCCACAAATGGATTCTCCGGCTCATCCCCCGCAATCAGCTGCGCCATCTTCTGCCCTTGATACGTGGCCATAGCCACGCCGTGCCCCGCATACCCGACGGCATAATACATGCCATCCATCTGCCCCGCGTGCGGCATGATGTCAAAAGCAAAGTCGAGCGTGCCGCCCCAAACATATTCCACCTTCGCCTCGCGCAGTTGAGGATAGACATCGATCATGCCCCGCCGCAAAATCTCCGCACTTCGGCGAATCGTCTGGTCGTTCTCAGGAAAGAACGCAGCGCGCCCGCCGAACAACATGCGGCGATCCGGAGTGAGCCGGTAATAGTAAAGATAATTTTTCGAATCGTAGATCATGCGGTTGCGCGGGCTAAGTTCATGGGCCAGCGCCTCGGGCAGAATCTCGGTCGTAATTATGAACGAACCAATCGGAATGATTTTCTTTTGAAGCGCCGGAGTCGCTCTTCCCGTATAACCGCTGGTCGCGACAAAAACCTCACGCGCCCACAGTGTGCCACGCGAGGTCGCAACCTTCCATCCCGATTCCCCCTGGCTCGACTCCCGCAGCAATCCCTCAACCCGCGCGCGTTCGAAAATCTCCGCTCCCGCCTTCATCGCAGCCCGGCCTAGGCCTGCGACGTACCGCGCCGGATTCACTCCAGCGCTAACCTCATCGATCATGCCACCGAAATAAATACTCGATCCGATCTCAGCGCTCAACTCGTCCTTCTGCACGACCCGCAACTTATGACCAAACTCGCGTGCAATCACTTCCACCTGCCTCGCGTAGTCGTCAAAATGTTTCCACTTACAAGCCACCTCTAGATGTCCGCAACGTGAGAAATCGCAATCAATCCCTTCTTCGCGAACGATCTGTTCGACGCAATCAATCGTTGCTAGCGATGCCGCATACATTCTCCGCGTAAGCTCGCGCCCATACATCGAGATGAGCTGGTTCACCCCCAACTTCATCCCAGTCAGCACCATGCCGCCGTTGCGCGAGCTCGCACCCCAGCCAATGGTCTCGCTCTCCAGCACGGCAACCTTGGCTCCGCGCCTCGCCAAAGTGCGTGCAGCCGATAGGCCGGTAAATCCCGCGCCGATCACGGCCACGTCAACACGCAGCGGCAACGGCTGGGAAATATCCGTGGTCGGCATCTCCACTGTAGTAAGCCAATAGTTCTGTTCGCGTAAGGTCATAATTGCAGTCGCCACTTGGAGCAAACACCGCCAAAAGGACGGAGCATTCTAAATCACTCCCGCGCCCCAGCTCACAACCCTCCAGCGCCTGTGACCGCGGGACCATGTACCTCGGAAAAATCCGGCCCGTAATCGTTGCCAACCTCGGTAACTTGCCGTGGTTACCGGGGCTGCCTAGTCTGAAATAGTATGCCCTTGCGCTGCCTCCTATTTTCGTCGAATGAAGAGACGTTCCAGCCAATTTCGCAGGTGCTGGCCGACCTCGGTATCGAGGGAGAATACTGCCGCAGTGCAGTCGACGCGGTGGAGAGAGTTACCACTCAACTATTTCAGATCGTTATTACCGACTGGGCGGACCAGCCCGAAGCAACATTCCTGCTGAAAACCGCGCGCGATCAAAAAGCCGCGCAGCGCCCTCTGACTCTCGCAATCGTGAACGATGATGCAACCCTGCCGGAGGCTCTGCAAGCAGGAGCCAATTCAGTTCTAGTGAAGCCGATTCGTCCCGAGCAGGTGCGAGACACCATGACCACGGCATGCGAGTTGCTTCGCGCCAAACAGTCGCCGCCTGCACCGCGCCCGGCCGACCCAACTACTCAACCCACGGCAAAAGAACCGATTGCCATGGCTGCGGCTGCCGCGGGTACGGCGAGCGTTTCAGTATCCGCTTCTGTCCCGTCTGAAGCCGAGAAAACCTTCCGGGCCGGAGAATTCCTGCAATCTTCGACACCCGCGCCCGGCGCGCAATTCGTCACCGAGAGCGAGATTCAGAAGTCGCTCGATCATGCGGCAGCTTCGGAAGTCGATGCTCTCACCGAGCTCGAACCTATGGCAGCTTCCGTGGAGACTGCGCCGGCGCCGCCTGAAAATCCTCGCAACGCGCTGGACGGCTGGGCCTCGCTACAGGCTCGCCTGACTCGATCAATCATCCCCGCTTCCCCCACCCCTTCTTCTTCTGAACCTCCGCCGCAAAACGAATTGCTGGGATTTGGCGAAACTCCCTCATTCGGCGCTACCACAGCGCCATCGACGCAACAACAGTCATCAACCAAACATTCGCAAAGTGAGGCGGAATCCGAAGCCGCCCTTTTCTCCTACATGTCCGGAGAAGGCTCCGAGCCTGCGCTTAACGCCCGTCCGAAACGAAGCCGCACTTTCGTGGTAAGCATGCTTGCAGTCGCGGGTGCGGTTCTGGTGGCGATGGCAATACCCCAAACCCGTCAAAAGCTGACGAGCGTCTATCGCAACGCTTCACACGCGAGTAAGAACTGGCTGAATCCACAGCCCGTTCAGGTTCCGCAAGTAGTCACCCAACACGAAAGCTTTGGCCAGGAGGGCGATGAATACAAGCTTCCAGTCGTCGCCAACATTCCAGATGCCACAACTGATCCATCGCAAATTCGCGTACTGCCCGTAATCGATCCCACTGCCAAACCAGCCAATGCCGCCAGCATACATGCATCAACTGGACCTCACGCAGCTGCCGATGAAACGCAACAGGCTGCGGCCGGCAGCGAACCCGCGCAGGTTGTGCCAACCCAGGTTGAACAGGTCAATGCACCGGCCGCATCAAGCGCCACGAACGTAGCCGCAGTTCCGCAAGCCGCAGTTGCCCCCGCAGTTCAGTTGGACGCCAGTTCGACGATGCCACAATCAGCTTCTGCGCAGTTGCGTCCCATCACAGCTCAAGTGCAAACCTTCGCCCCACACCCGGTTCCCTCGGGACCCGCTACCTCTATCCCATCGAGTCTGAGATCACAGCTAGCTTCCTCAACTCCTGAGGCCAGCGGAAATAAGCCCGAAGAGGCCGCCATGTCGTCCATCGAACCGGTGAAGCTGCCGGAAACCGCCGCATGGAACCTCCTCACACAGCCGGTCGATCCCATCTATCCAGATTCGGCAAAGGCCAGCGGCCAGCGCGGCAGCGTAGTCCTCCAGGTCCTAATTGGCCACGACGGCACTGTACAGGACACAAAGTTCCTGCAAGGCTCGCTCATCTTCGCCAGGGCAGCCATCGACGCCGTAAAACAATGGCATTTCAAACCCTACATCCTGAACGGCCGCGTGGTATCAATCCAAAGCTTAATCACCTTGAACTTCAAGCCTCCGGCGTAGCCAAATTCTGATAACAATCCTCTTTCCTAACCGTCTAATTCTCTGCACAAGCCGGCTTTTCCTCCAATGTTACCGACGAGGCGCGAATCGATGCAGCCGGCAGTCCAAAACCAGCATCTACCAGATATAATGAAATTAAGTTCCGCCGGAAGTAACTTCTTTTCCAGAAACGACAATTTCGATGTCCATGAAAACTAAAGCTGCGATCCTGGTTTCCTCCTTCGCCGTGTTGCTGTTTGTCGTGGTGGGTTCGCTCGGAGGCGTGCACGCTTCCTCGGGTGACGGCTCCTACCGGCAAATGCAGGTCTATAGCGAAGTTCTGTCGCGCGTCCAAAGCGAGTACGTGGAAGATCCCAACATTCCCAAAGTCACTGACGGTGCCCTGCACGGCCTGGTTGAGTCTCTGGATGCTAACTCCAGCTACCTCACGCCCGCAGCCTACAAAGCATTAAAGGCCCACAAGTCGACAGCCAAGGGAGAAATTGGCGCGACCGTATCCAAACGCTTTGGATACGCCGACGTAGTCTCCGTCCTTCCCGGTTCGCCCGCCGAAAAAGCCGGCATCGAAGCCACCGACATCTTCGAATCGATTGAAGGCCAGAGCACACGTGATATGTCATTGCCTGAGATTCGTGATGCGCTGGCAGGCACTCCCGGCTCAACCGTCAACGTTTCCGTCGTCCGCGCGCGCAAAGCCGAGCCGCAGAAGATGGTCATTACTCGCGACATCGTCAGTATTCCTCCCGTTGCCGACAAAATGATGGAAGACGGCATTGGTTACATCAAAGTGGATGCTTTAACCAAAGGCAAATCACAGGAAATAGCCGCCAAGATCAAATCGCTGGAAAAATCCGGAGCGAAAAAGCTCGTTCTCGATTTACGTAATACCTCCGATGGAGAAGAAAGCGAGGGCGTCGCCACCGCCAATCTTTTCCTGAACCACGGCACCATCACCTATCTGCAAGGCCAGAAGTTTCCCAAAGAAGCGTTCAACGCCGATCCAGCCAAAGCCGTGACTGCGCTACCGCTCGCTGTATTGGTGAATCGAGGAACCGCAGGCGCCGCTGAAGTGGTAGCCGCTGCCGTCCTGGAGAACGCCCGCGGCGACGTGGTAGGCGACAAAACTTTCGGCGACGGATCGGTGCAAAAGACCATTGATCTTCCCGATGGCGGCGCTTTGATTCTCTCCGTCGCGAAATACTATTCGCCCAGTGGAAAAGCGATTCAGGAAACCGCTGTGACTCCTAACGTTCTTGTGGCCGACGAAGCCGACAATGTCATCTCCGACGACGAAGATGCGGAGCCCGCAGCGCCGGAATCGGAAGAGAAGCCCAAGAACACGCAGGATGACCAGCTGCACAAAGCCATCGAAGTTTTGAAAAGCCGCGCCAGCTAGGGTTCGTGCCGGCTGAATCATATATCCATCGCGCGCCCAAACTGCGCTCGCCCGGACGAAATATAGGGTAATGTTGAGGTCGGGCGGCTTCTCTCGAGTGCTTGAAACCATTTTTTATAAACTGAAGAGTAACGGCCCGCCTCGCAATCATCTCACGAACTGTTTATGGCCGTCGCGCTCAGCGCCCTGCTATGCTGAACCCATCTCGCCATGAAGTCGCTCTACGAAGATCTCCCGCCAGTGGAAATCGCCGGAAAGAAAGTGGTCGGCCGCGTATTGTTTGGCCTACTCGTACTGGTTTCCGCCCTGGTCGGAGCAACCTCCGGACTGTTGCTGGTCTACACCACCGACTTGCCGCAGGTCGAAGCTCTGGAAGCTTATCGCCCCAGTTCCATTACCGAGCTGTATGACGATCATGAACGCGTCATCGGTTCGTTCGCCCTCCAGCGCCGCGTCGTCGCCGGCTATGATGATTTTTCTCCAACTCTTCGCGACGCGTTAGTCTCCATCGAAGACAAAGATTTTTACCGCCACTCCGGGATCAATTTCTGGCGCATCGTAGGCGCTGCCTACCGTGATATCGAATCCGGCGGAAAAGTGCAGGGCGCATCCACCCTAACAATGCAACTCGCTCGTAATCTTTTTCTTTCCCCTGATCGTTCCTTCCATCGCAAAGTACAGGAGGCAATGCTCGCCATCCAAATCGAGCGCCGCTTCACTAAACCACAAATCTTTACCCTCTACGCCAATCAGATTTTTCTCGGCCACGGAGTCTACGGCTTCGAGTCCGCGTCCGAGTACTACTTCAGCAAGCCCGCTCGAAAACTAACTTTGCCCGAAGCCGCGCTTCTCGCCGGCCTGCCGAAGGGGCCAGGAATCTATTCGCCCATCAACCATCCCGACCGCGCCCAGAAGCGCCGCAACCTCGTCATCAATGCCATGCTCGAAGATGGCAAGATTACCGCCGCGCGGGCCGCTGACGCCCGCTCCGCGCCTCTGGCCTTGCATCTGCAACACGATCCCAACTCGCTCGCCCCGTATTTCGTCGAAGAAATCCGCCGCTATCTTGAAAACAAATACGGCGCCGATCAGGTACACGAAGGCGGCCTGAAGGTCTACACTTCGCTGGATGTCGACCTGCAACGATCCGCCAACCAATCGGTGCTCGATGGCCTTGCAGTCTACGAGCGCCGCCACGGCTGGAAAGGCCATCTTGAAAACGTGCTGGCGGAAGGAAATACGCTCGACAAATATCAACATCCCGATTGGGACGACGAGCCGGAAGTAGATGGATACATTCATGCTCTCGTTACTTCTTCCGGGATCGGTATTGCCACGCTGAAGTTCGGCCGCTATTCCGCCGCAATTTCGCAAACCGACGTCGCCTGGACGCAGGGAAAAATCCAGGATCTGTTAAAAATTGGCGACATCTGCTACGTAAGAATTCTTTCCCTAAACCCAAACGGTGCAGCCCGAGTGAGCCTCGAACAGGACTCCGGTGCGCAAGGATCTCTTGTAGCAATTGACAATACGACTGGAGGAATTAAAGCGATGGTTGGTGGCCGCGACTTCAGTGAGTCGAAATTCGATCGCGCCACGCAATCATTGCGGCAGGTTGGTTCATCCTTCAAACCTTATGTCTACACTACCGTCATCGACAAGGGCGCAAGTCCCGACGACACAATTCTCGATGAACCGGTCACCTTCGAGACTGGCTCCGGCCCATACTCCCCGCATAACTATGACGACAAATTCGAAGGCATCATCACTCTGCGCCGCGCTCTGGCTCAGTCCCGCAATATTCCTGCGTTGAAGCTAGCCAGCAAAGTCGGAATCAAGAGCGTGATTGAAACCGCCGAGCGCTTCGGCATCACCGCCAAGCTTCCCCCATATCTACCGGTCGCGCTTGGCTCTGCAGAAATTACGTTAATGGAACAGACCTCCGCTTACAGCGTCTTTCCCAATGACGGCGTTCGCGTCACTCCCCGCTACATCACCAAAGTTACAGACTACGAAGGCCGAGTCCTTGAAGAAGACTATCCCGAGGTGAAAGATGTAATCAGTCCTCGAACCGCGCGCATCATGACCGCCATGCTGCGCGAGGTAGTTCTGCACGGGACGGGAATCGCCGCTTCCAAGCTGCCTTTCCCCGCCGCTGGCAAAACCGGCACTACCAACGACTTCACCGATGCCTGGTTCGTAGGCTTCTCTCCCGCCATAACCTGCGGCGTATGGATCGGCTTCGACGAGAAGAAAACTTTGGGCGCAAAAGAAACCGGAGCTCATGCTGCCCTTCCAATCTGGATGAACTTCATGTCGGCCGCCATGGCCGGAAAAGATCCTGGGCAGTTTCAGCCGCCGCCAGAAACTCCGGCTGCCATGGCACAGAAAGTCGACACGCCCGATAATCTTCCCGGTGCCGATGAAACGCATTAACGATGATGAGACGCATTAGTCAGGAGCTATGAAATCTTTTTTCCGCTTCGCGATATTGGCGCTGACCCTGGTCGTCGTGGCTTTGGTGTCAGCCTTGACCGCCATGCGATTCGCAATTCACGGTCAGGAGGTCCAGGTACCCGCCATAGTCGGACTCACTCCCGCGGAAGCGACCCACTCCGTCGCCAACCTCGGATTGCAAATCGAAGTCGAGCGTCAGTATTACAGCCCGCAAATTCCCGAGGGTCGCATCATGACTCAGTTGCCGCTGCCCGGAACGAAAGTCCGCCGCGGTTGGCAGTTGCGCGTCGCGCAAAGCCTCGGACCGCAGCGCGTCGCAATTCCCGATGTCACCGGGCAAAGCGAGCGCGCTGCCGAATGGAATCTCCGGCGCCGCGGCCTCGACCTGGCTTCCACTGCGGAGGTGCAATTGCCCGGCTCTCCCGCTGATCAAGTTCTGGCGCAAAGTCCCCCCGCCAACGCCAGTCAGGTAGCCGCCCCGAAAACCAGCCTGTTGATCACCGTTCCGTCAGATTCTCCAGCCTATGTAATGCCCAATTTTGCGGGCCAACCCCTCGGCACCGTGAGCCGTATTTTGCAGGATGCAGGCTTTAAACTCGGCAATGTAACCATGGCTCCTGCCCTCTCGAATACGCCGCCTCCAAATCCGAGTTCCTCAATCTCCATCATTCCGGCCCAGCCCTCGCCCGCCAGTATTATCGTGGTCCAAACCCCGCCTGCCGGCCAAAAAGTCTTGGCCGGGGCCATCGTAAACTTCGAAGTGCGGTAAGAACCGCCATCCTGCCTCAGGTTAAGAAATTGAAACGAATCCTTTCCTTTTACACTATTAAATCCGCTCCAGAATCGCTGCGAAAAATCCATCGCAGGGATGTACTTCGGGCAGTGTTCGTAAATAAGGCCCGCGCGTCAACGGATTCGGCTGATCCCAGACCAGTTCGCCCTCTTGCCTTAGCTTCTCCAATTCAGTTTCGCAGTCGATCACCCGGAACGCCGTGTCTCCCACCAGCGCCGCCTCGACCACATCCTCATTTTCTTCGCGTTCCAGGGAGCAAGTGGAATAGACCAGTCGACCGCCAGTCGTAACTCGATCCATCGCGGAGCGCAGAATCGCCAGTTGCCGAGGCTGCAAATCGGCAAGATCATCGGCCTTAAGCCGCCACTTGATCTCCGGATTACGCGAAAGAGTTCCCGTGCCCGAGCACGGCACGTCCGCGAGCACGCGATCGAAGCAATCTGCAAACGGAAGATCCCGCGCATCGGCGCTAACTACGAAAATATTGTCATTAGCTGCCTGCACCAATCGTCGCAGCAATCGCGCGCGGTGCGGGTGCAAATCGATAGCTGTTATCTTCGAGTTCGCATTGTGATCCGCAATGGCCAGAGTCTTGCCCCCGGGCGCTGCACAACAATCCAGTATGCTGTCTCCGCGCCCCACTAGAGCTGCAACCAGTTGCGACGCTTCGTCCTGTATCACGGACCGGCCGGATCGGTAAGCGCTCGATCCAGTAACGTCTCCTCGCAGTACTCGTCGCGCCGAAGTAAGGAGAGCACCCGGAACGAGTTCAATCCCCTCTGCCCGAAGTTGCTCTTCAGCCTTAGGATCACGCAGCCGCAAAGCAGTAACTGGTATCGACTGATTGTGCCGGCAAATCTGAATCGCCGCTTCCAGTCCATAAGCCCGAACCCAGCGCTCCACTAGCCATTCAGGATGCGCAGCGCTCGCGGCAAGTGTGCCAACAGAAGCGCCATCAATAGCAGGAGGAATCACATCGCCGCCGGTACCAATTGCAAGCTTCCGCAAAACCGCATTGACGAACGAGGCCGCCGACCATTTTCGCGCACGCTTCACGAGTTCCACACTTTCATGTATGGCCGCGCGAGCCGGAATTCGGCTAAGCCAGCGAAGTTGGTAAACCGCTATTCGCAATGCCGTAAGAATTTCAAGATCGAGCCGCACCAGCGGTTGCGACGATGCCTTCGCAATTTGCGAATCCAGCAACGGCCGCCAACGCAAAACCCCCATCACCAGTTCGGTCGTCAGCGAATGATCGGCGGAACTCAGTGAAGCGTGCGCCTTCGAATGCAGCAGGTCCGCCGCATAAGAAGATTCGCGTTCCATGCGAATCAAAATGCCGAAAGCCGCAGCCCGAGCCGGCGAGACTGACGGCCCCGATTCTCGTTTCTTAGTTTTCACGGGATTAAGTATGACTGAGGCGCGAGCTCTCGAAGAAACAATCCTCTCACGCTCCAAGCTTTTCGCCGACAACAGGATGATAGCCGCGAATAAACTCGGCGGCGGAAGTCCGCTTCTTACCTTCCAATTGCAACTCGAGGATCTCGAGTGCAGACCCCTCGCCGCACCCAACCAGGAGGCGCTCGCCCTCAACTTTCAATTCGGCCATCGCAATCGCTCGCTCAACCGCGGCTGCGTGCCATACTTGCAGATTCTTCCCCCGAAATTGCGCGTATGCCCCAGGCCATGGCTGAAATCCCCGCAATCGATTCAACATCTCCGCTGCCGTAAGAGCAAAATTTATGCGCCCGTCTTCCTTCTTGAGAATAGGCGCAAGCGTTGCCTGAGAATTATCTTGTTTGCGTGCAAGAATTGTCCCCGCTTGCAGACCTTTCAACGTCGTGACCGTAAGCGCCGCCCCAGCACCCGCCAACTTCGGCGCCAGCGTCTCTGCCGTGTCGTCTTCAGCAATGGCGATCTCTTGTTGCAGAAGAATGTCGCCAGTGTCGAGGCCAGCATCGATCTTCATCGTCGTCACGCCTGTGACGCTCTCACCCCTCGCAATCGCCCACTGAATCGGGGCCGCCCCGCGATACTTCGGCAACAGCGACGCGTGTAGGTTGATATTTCCCATCGGCGGGAGTTCGAGCATCCACTGCGGAACAATGCGCCCATAACCAACGACGATGATGGCATCGGGTTTTACCTCGGAAAGTTGAGCGCGAAAATCAGCGTTGTTCTTGATCGTTTCAGGCTGGACGATGGGTAATCCCAGCGGCAAAGCGGATTGCTTCACCGGCGAAGCAACCACCTCAAGCCCCCGTCCCTTGGGACGATCCGGTTGCGTCACTACCAACCGCACCGTAAACCCGGCCTCAACCAGCAGGGCCAGTGTAGGCACGGCAAAGCGAGGCGTCCCGCAAAACACAACACTAAGGGGTTGACTCATTGAAAAATCTGAAGTAATTGGCTTACCGAACGCGCGATTCTCAAAGGAAACTATTACATTATTCAATTACAAATTCCTTCTACCATTCCCCTGCTTTCACCAGTTTCCGAATCTTGCGCTTCATCAAGTCGCGTTTGAGCGCGCTGATGTGGCTGATGTAAAGCTTTCCATTCAAATGATCGGTTTCATGCTGAAAAGCCCGCGCCAACAAATCCTCTCCGGTCTTTTCAAAAACTTTGCCCGTCAAATCCTGTGCTCTAACCGTAGCCGTTTGCGCTCTGCTCACATTCTCGCGGAAGTCGGGAATACTGAGACATCCTTCGCTCTGGGAGTGTCGCCCATGCTTGTGGATAATCTCGGGATTGATCAGAACCAGTTTGGCCTCGGGATCCTCTTTGAACGTCACATCTACCACCGCGATGCGCCGCGAAATGCCGATCTGCGGTGCCGCTAGCCCCACACCCCGCGCGGCGTACATCGACTCGAACATATCTTCAATCAACTTCTTCAGCTCTTCGTCGAAGACCGTGACCTTCTCTGCCGGCTTCTCGAGTACGGGATTTCCGAATTTCACAATGGGATGAATCATCAGTAATTTTCCAGTTGCCGCCGGTATCCCTCAAAGTTCCGCAACGTCTCTCCCATGGAATCGCCCCCAAATTTCTCCAGCGCACACCGGCTCAAAGTAAGCGCAACCATGGCTTCCGACGCCACGCCTGCCGCCGGTACCACGCAAACATCCGACCGCTCGTACGCTGCACGCACAGGTTCTCGCGTCGCAAAATCCACCGATTGCAGCGGACGCCGCAAAGTCGAGATAGGCTTCAAATACCCGCGCACTCGAATCTCTTCACCATTCGAAACTCCACCTTCAATTCCACCCGCGTTGTTACGCGCACGTGTAAAGCCGGTAAAATTCCCCTGCTCTCCGTATCCAATTTCATCGTGCACAGCTGAACCGGGAGAAGCCGCCGCCGCAATACCGGAACCGATCTCAACCGCCTTCACCGCCTGCAATGACATCACTGCCCACGCCAGCAACGCATCGAGCCGCTCATCCCACTGCGCATAAGTCCCGAGTCCGGGCGGAACACCGTGCGCCACCACCTCGAATACTCCTCCCACCGAATCTCCCGTCTTCAGAACTTTATCCACTTCGTCTTTCATCCGCTGTTGAGTTTCCGCATCGGCACAATTCAGCAGGATCTCCTGCTGATTGTATAGCGCGTGAATCTGCTCCCAGGAAACGTATTTTTGCATCGCCACACTTCCCACGGCGACCACGTGACTTAAAACTTCGATGCCCAGTTCCCGCAAGAAAGCTTTGGCGATCGCCCCCACCGCCACGCGTGCCGCCGACTCCCGCGCCGACGCCCGTTCCAGCACGTAGCGCGACTCGGCAAAATTGTATTTCAATGCTCCGGCCAGATCAGCATGCCCTGGCCGAGGAGACGCCACTCGCTTATGCAGCGCGGGATCTCCCTCGCCCACCGGTAGAGCCTCCTGCCAATTTTTCCAGTCTCGATTATCCAGTTGAACGGCAATGGGCGAGCCGATCGTCATGCCATGACGCACGCCCGAAAGAATTCGCGCCGTATCGCGCTCGATCTTCATGCGCCCGCCGCGCCCATAGCCTTGCTGCCGCCGCCAGAGTTCACGGTCTACAAAGCTCTGCTCTACTTTGAGCCCCGCCGGCAAACCCGAAAGGAAGGCGACCAGGGCTTCGCCATGAGATTCTCCGGCCGTGAAGTAGCGCAGCATAAGTGCTCGATTCTACCTGATACCGCGCCGCTCGGGAGAGGCGTCCCACGAAAGAACGTCAAAGTTAAGCAGGGAAAGACGCACCAGCAAGCTCCGCAAGGCTCTCCACTTGCAAATCCGGAAGCGCCTCGGCCGCTTTGACCGCCCCGGCTCCTTTTCTCGCCGACGGCCGATTAACCCACACCGTGGCGAGACCGAGTGACTGCGCGGGGATTACATCATGGTAAAAACTCTGCCCTACATGCAAAACACGGTGCGCTGGAACGTCCACACGGCTTAACGCTAATTCGAAAATCTTCAACGATGGCTTGTAAGCCTGCGCCTGTTGCGCCGTGACAACCTGTTTGAAATCAGCTTGAAGTTGGGGTTTGGTCGCTGCAAAAAGATCGTCATCCACATTGGAAATAATCGCCAAATGATATCGACTTCCGAGGACCCGCAGCGACTCTACCGTATCAGGCCACGGGTTCCATTCCTTGAGCGATTCAGCCAGCGAATGCGTTTCCTCTTCGCTGGGTGCGAAGCCAAATTCCTTCCCAAACTCAACCACTACCGAGCCAAGAACGTCCCGGTAGCGCCGATACTCCCCCTGCTCAGCCTCGGCTTCAAAATCTCCATACAATCGCAGCAGGGTAGCATCGTCCGCCTTTACACCGTGAGCCTCGAACAACCGGTGCAGGCAACGCAGTATGCCTTCTTCCCAATTGATGAGAGTGCCGTAGCAATCAAAAGTAATAATTTCAAAGCGGCTGAAATCGAGCATGATGATGAAGCGTTCTTTCGAGGAGAAACCTAAGACTCGAATCCAGACAACGTAGTAGCCTTTGCGGGTGTTCCACCGATACTCGCCGCGTCGGGCTCTTCTTCAGCCTGCGCCGAGGTATTCTCCGCAGGAGAAGTCAAAGGCTTGGTCGCAAGAAACTTCGCACTGTTCAACAGCGGACGTCCCAGTGAAGCATTGTAGCTAGTCCAAGCTCCCTCGATATCGCCCTCGCGTTCGAAGTGAGCCCGCATGGCTTCCATCTTCGAATCCAAATCATCCATGTAGTGCAGCAGCAAAGCCTCGGGAAACATCGGCAATTTCGGAGAGCCGAATTCGTATTCCCCGTGGTGGCTGATGATGAGATGCTCCAGCAGCGTCTTCAGTTCGTTCGGAAACCCAGGAACCAGAGCCAGTTTGGCCTGTAACATCTCCAGTTCAATCACCATGTGCCCCAGCAACTGTCCACGGGTCGTATAGGAAAAAGATCGATTGTACGTAAGCTCGTAAATTTTTCCGATGTCGTGCAGGAAAACACCAGTCAGCAATAAGTCGCGATTCACCAGCGGATAATTCCGGCAGATCAGGTCGCACGACCGAAACAGCGATACCACATGATCGAGCAATCCGCCGATATACGCATGATGCAAGGTCTTAGCCGCCGGCGCGTTGCGATAAGCCGCTGCGATCTCCGGATCGGCCATAAACGCCCTCACCAGCCCCTGCAAATGCGGATTCTGGAACGAACCCACGAAATCCATAAGGGATTTCCAAAGCTCGTCAATATCCCTGGTCGTCTTCGGCAGATAATCGGCAAACTCAATTTCCGAATCGCCCAATTTCCGTAGCTTGTGGATGGTGAGCTGGAACCGGTTCTTATACTTATTGACCAGGCCCTTAATCTTTAAGAAGTCGTCCTGCTCGAACACCGTGAGCACTTCCTCCACGTTGTCCCACATTTTGGCTTCCAGTTGCCCGCTGCGGTCTCCGAGGGTCAAAGCAAGGTAAGGTTCGCCCGTTTTCTTGGGTTTAATCTGTTTCGAAACTACAACAAAGTTGGAAGTGACGATCTTATTTTCGTGCCGAGTACACTCGCTGATATAAAAATCTTTCATTCTCTCCAAGAGTGTAAATCAGAAAACACGGTAGCGGAGCGCATACAACGCCGCAAATCTTTCTACAGAACTCCCATGAACTTCTTTTTCTTTTTCTTTAGATTCTTGGCGTCCGTTTCTTTCGCGGCAGCAGTTTCCACCGGCTCAGTCTGGTTCGGACTGCGCCCCGAATCGGCATACCCATCCTGGATTTTTATGTAAGCCTCTTCACGGAGCTTCGTCAAATAGGAGCGTAGCGCTGGCTGTAGCTTCTCGTAATACAGCGCATCCATGATCTTGGGCGTCACATCTTTCAAGGAAGGAATTCCCGCCATTTGATGTTCGGTGACTTTCATGATCATGTACCCTTGCTTCACCCGGATCACATCGCTAACGTCGCCCGACTTCATTGCAAACGCTCTATTTTCAATCTCTTTCGCCAGCATTCCGCGTTTGAACACGCCTAAATCGCCGCCTTGCGCCGCGGAAGGACCTGCGGAATACTTTTTCGCAACATCGTCAAAGTTAGCTCCTGCTCGAAGCTGCTTGAGCAATTCGTTGGCTTTGGCCTCCGAGGCGGCCAGAGCCGCTGCCTCATCCGCCGCCCGTTTCGCCGCATCTGGAGTTGCCGCACTTGAATCAGTCGCCGCCCCCGCCGCTTTATCGGCCGCAGGTTTCTCAGCCGTCTTCTCCGGTGTGACCAATATCTCGCTCAATCGCACCGACTCCGGCTGCTCCAACTCGCTTTTGTGCGTGTCGTAAAATTTTTGTTGTTCCTCGGTAGTGATGTTGAGATGGGACCCAACTTCTTCGCCAATCACCTTCTGCGTAATAATCTGGTTACGCATGTTCTGTTTGAAATCTTCGTAGGAAATCCCTTGCGCCGTCGCAGCCTTTTCCAGTTCTTCCATCGTTTCCAACTTCATGTCCTTACGCATCTGGTCAAGCCGCTTGATCAACTCCGTGTCACCGGTAATTCCAAGGTCCTTGCCCTTGTCCAAAAGCAGTTGCTGGTCGATCAGATCGCGCAGGATGTCCTTTTCGCGCTCGGCAAACGCCTTGTCCGGGTCACTCGGATCCTGCTGTTTCACGTCCTCTTTGAGCTGATCCTTGCTGCGCTGGAACTCTGAAAGCGTAATAATCTGGCCGTTCACGCGCGCAATAATTTCTTCCACCACTTGCGCCGAGACAATGGCCGGCAAACAGGCCATGCCAAGCATTATCAAAATCATTTTCTTCATAGGTTTTTTCGGTGGGCCGCCACGCTGCCTGGGCTTGCGGCGAAAGTGGGCTACGGCCTTTCGGTATTTTACTACTGAAGCGTCTGCCAGACGCCACATTTGGCCAGATATTATGCCATCCCCAGTATGGGGCTACGGCGTTCGCGCCAATACCAGCGCAGTCATATCATCCGGAACCAGCGGCTCGCAAGTAAACTCCCCCACAGCATTCAGGATCAAGGCGCACAGGGCTTGCGGACTCGGGGAATCGGCCGTCCGGAGGCGCTCCTTCACCCGTTCCAATCCGTATTCAATATCTTCAGCCTGCTCATCCTTGCACTTGCCCTCGACCACGCCTCGTGAAACCAAAAGCAGAACCGCCCCTTTCTCCAGACCAACCGTGGGAGCGTCACATGTCGCGTGCGAGAACAAGCCAAGCGGCAAACCCGTGGAGGCGAGTTCAACAATCCCCGTGCCATCCCGCAGCAATGCCGGCGTATGGCCCGCATTGGTGTAGCACAAAGTCCCAAATTTCTCATGATAACAACCCATAAAACCGGGGCACGATACGACACCGCCCGCGGCTTCCATGAGCCCCCGGTTCAATCGAAGGCAAAGCTCCGTCATAGCTTCGGATTCGTTGAAGTCCGCCCGGGAAAACAGTTCCATGCCTATCGTGCGGAAAAGGTCTTGCGCCGCCGAAAGAATAATTTGATTGGTCTCGCGTCGTCCCGCAACGTCCAGCAGACCAAATAAGACTCGTTCAGGGCTCACGCGAAACGAGTCGTAGAAATCTCCCGCAGCTCTTTTTCCGTAGGTGGTAGCTACAATTTCCGCACCTTCGATCGCTGGAAACTCGTTCGTCGCAACCTCAAGGGCGGGAAGCGGTTCAGGATCACGCGGTTGGAATAAAGAACACATTCGAGCGGAGTCTTGATCGAAACTAGCACAAGCGTTAGAGGTGGGCAAATGCGCCTGACTCAATGGCGCTAGTCCCCGTATTTGTCCGCCAGATACTTCGCCACCTCGGATTCCAGCTGCCCATAATCCGAGTGGATCGTCGCGCGCATCGCAGCCTCAGTGGAATTGCCTTGGCTGAGTAGTTGCAGAATTCGCTGGATATCCCCCATGCCATAGGAATCGTTGATGTAGGAAACCGCCGCCAGCGACTCCGCGTAAGCCACATAGGCCTCACTGCCCGAAAATCGGAGAAAACTTCCCTCCAGCACATTGAGCGGAATATTATGTTGCACCTTGAACATCTGCGCTAATTGTCGACCATCGCTCCCCAGCGACTTCGGCTCAAGCAACTGCGCAATCCCTTCGTGCAGCCACGGCGGACACCGACCTGCCGAAAGTTGATTGATAAATGTGTGAGCCAGTTCATGCTTCAATACTCGCGCCAACTCCGGCGTTAACGAATTAAGGCCGCTGACGGGAATTCTTAACTTCCCATCATTGATCGCTCCCGACCACGAGGGCGCTCGCGTCACATCAAAAAACGCCTGCTCCATATAGAGCGTTACCAGAATGTTATCCCGCGGCGGCGTGCCCAGATCGCGCGCCAGATCATCGTAATCGGATTCCAGAGCGCTCAGAATTTGTTCGCGGAATGCGTCTGACGTTTGTCTTCCCTCGTAACGCAGAACAAAATGGCTGCTTTCGCGCTGCGCGAAATCGATTTCCACATTTTGCTCGCGCTGCGCCTTCGCCAGATACTGTTCCACTGCCGGATCGGGCCGCAGCTCGAGCGAATGCTTCCACGAAACCACCGCGTCCTTAGTGCGATCCGAAGCCTGCTGCGCGTAGCCCAGCACCGTATACGCATCCGGCGAGTTCGGCGCCGCACTTACCGCCCTCTGAGCATATGACAATGCCTGCGATGGATTTCCCGTCCGCACCAGCAGCGCCGTGTAATAAATAAGGACGGTGGAGTTTTCAGGCTGGAAGCGTAGTGCATTTTCAAAATAGCGCCGCGCCTGGTCGATGTTGCCGTGATCGAATTCTAATTTGCCGGCAATAAAATCGGCTGTTGCCGCCAGTTCGGCGCTGCCTTTGCCTTCCAGTTTCGCAAGCGCATCTGCGTCAATTTTGCCCTCCTTAATAATCGACTTGGGAAGGTCGCCCTCGTTCGCCAGGCTATCCGCCGGAATGAAAGCCGGCATATCCCCAGCCCCCTTGGAGCCCGAAGATGCCACGCTCGCTGGGATTCCACCTGCTTCCACACGCTCTACAGAGGACTTCGGAATGGCATAACTGTCATCGCCAATCTCATACTCATAGCGATTCCCGTTTTCCCGGACGTGATCTGCCAGAATCGTGCGCCCATTCTTCAAGTGAATCGTGTCAGCCGAAGCTGAAGACCCAAGCATCACACAGATCACTCCGAAAGTAGTGACACGAAGCCCCATTGAAGCGCATTCTAGCAACTGTGAGCACCCACTCCTACGTGACGAAAGTGTCGGGAAAATCAGCCAAATGCAGGCCGGCCAGATTAAGGTTCGAGTCGCTCGTTCTCTGCGCAATTTTTCTGTGGACGCCAATACTCTTTGCCCAGGCTTCGCCCATACAGAACACCCCCCACCAGCCCGGACCCGCAGAGTTGCTCTATCTGCAATTGAACAGCATCGGTCTCGACAGCTCGCGCGTCTTCCGCGTCCGCGATAGCTCAATCGACCGGCCTGCGGTTCACATCTCTCTCGAAGATGGCACGATCGCCTTCACCCGCGACGTGCTCGGCAAAATCACCGGCGCATTCTTCGAGGGAGATGGTGAAGTGCTTCTGGTCCCTCCCAATGCCGTCGAACGCCGCTCCATGAGCTTGTTCACAGGCATGGCAATTCTCGAGGAGCGTTTCAGCACCGCCTACTTCCGTTTCAACGACGACACTGCTCGCGAATTGCAACCCGGCCTCCGGGCGCCGGAAGATGCGGCGGCTTTCGTCGCGCGCTGGGATGAAACCGCGCACAACCTAGCGCAAGTAGACGCCATGAGGTTGCTGGCCACGTTCAGCGAAATGCTTCCCTCCGCGGCTGCAAAAATCCCCGCCGATTCATCCCCCTCCCGCTCCGAATCCGCCGATCACATGCTGCACGCCCGGCTCCAGGGAAACACGCTTGGCGTCTTCGATATCCTTTATGATTCCACCGCGGGAGAACAAGTAGAGGCGGGACAGCCCAAGACCGCCGCTAATGGAGCCGTGGAATATGACGTCTGGACTTCATTTTCGGCCGGCGAATCCGGCTCCGCGCGTCCGCCTCTCGCGCAGACTCTCCAAACCCTGCCCACGGAAACCGAGTCCCGCGAGGATTCTATTTTCGTCCGCAGTTACATCATCGACGCCCGCGTAAAACCTCCCAAGGAACTTGATGCAGAAGTAAAGTTGAATCTCGAAGTGGTACGCGACCGCTCGCAATTTCTCGTGTTTGAATTGTCGCGCTTTCTGAAAATCCAAACCGTCGAACAAGACGGTCACCCCGTGGAGTTCATCCAGAATCCTGCCGTCGAAGGCACACGCTTGGCGCGGAGCGGCAACGATCTGGTCGCCGTGATTCTTTCCGCGCCCGCGCACACAGGACAAAAAATCCAACTGCACTTCGTCTACGGAGGCGAGGTATTGGCCGAAGCCGCTAAAGGCTTGCTCTATGTCGGCGCCCGTGGAACTTGGTATCCCAACCGCGGACTCTCCATGTCTGACTACGATCTCACCTTTCACTATCCCCCGGGTTGGACCCTGGTCGCGACCGGCAAACCTTCACCCGTATCAGCGGCTCAAAGCTCCGATGGCGACCAAGTGGGACACTGGGTTTCGGAACGCCCCCTCCCGGTTGCCGGGTTCGATCTCGGCAAATATATTCGCGCCTCTGCCCAGGCCGGAAATGTCACCGTGGAAGCCTATGCGACCGTCGGAGTTGAAAGAGACTTTCCTAACACTCCCGTCGAAATCGAACCTGAGACGTCGCGCAAAGGGATTTCTCTTCCCCCGATTACCCCGTTGCCACTCTCTCCGGCTCGCAATGGGGCAGCGGTCGCCGAATCTACCGCTCACGCCATCCGCTACTACGCCGATCGCTTCGGCCCCTTCCCCTACAGCAATCTATCCTTAACCCAGCTTCCCGGACGCGAGAGCCAGGGCTGGCCCGGTTTGATTTTCCTTTCTTCTTACGTCTTCCTCACGCCGGAGGAGCGTCGCGAACTTCACATCAGTCCTTCCAGCGAAATCATCGATCAGCAGGTTCCCGCCCATGAAACCGCCCACCAGTACTGGGGAGACCTCGTCACCTGGAGCACCTACCGCGATCAATGGTTCTCCGAAGGCTTGGCAAATTATTCCGCTTTGATGATCCTACGGGAGAAGAACCCAGCTGGCTTCCGCCAGATCCTGGAAAAATATCGCCATGATTTGGTCGCGAAGAATAAAGACGGCAACTTCCCCAAAGATGCTGGCCCCGTCACCCTGGGCAGCCGTCTCTTCTCGTCGCATTTTCCCGATGGCTACGAAGCTATCAGTTACGGCCGGGGAACATGGCTCTTTTACATGCTGCACTCCATGCTCGAGGACGCAACCCGCGAGAGTCGGCTAAAAGGATCGAGCCACGGTATCGCGCGTGGTGCTGAGCATGACGTCGAGCAAGACGCGTTCCTAGTGGGCCTTCGCAAGATTCGCGACCGTTACGAAGGCAAAGCCATCAGTACCCGCCAATTGTTCAACGTCTTCGCCGAAGACCTTCCTTCCTCGCTCCGCTATGAAGGCAAATCTTCGCTCGACTGGTTCATCGACGGGTGGGTGAACGGGACCTCATTGCCGAAGTTGGAGTTGCACGGCGTAAAGTTCACAGCAAAGACAAACGAGGTGGTTGCCACCGGCATCATACGCCAAGAGGATTCCCCCGACGCCTTGGTTACATCCGTTCCGATTTATGCAGCTGTATCGAACAAAGCTCCCGTGTTTCTAGGCCGTGTATTCGCCGACGGCCCCGAAACCGCATTTCACTTGTCTGCGCCTGCCGGTACCCACAAGCTCTTACTCGATCCAAATGAAACCATTCTCACTTCTCCAAAGTAAGCGACCGTGTTTTCCACATCTCAATTCTTATCTCCCGCAACGGAACTCGTCCCGCAAGCGAATCCCGGAATGGCAATCAACCTCGCACTAGGTAGCCCCCGCTGATTCTCATTCACGCTAACTTGTTAATTCTCTTTCCTGCGAAAGCCTTTTCTGCCAAGGAAAAGAATGGCCGTTAAGGTGCTCTTCATGAGAAGTACTTTCAGGAGGGAACAAATTGACCTTTCGATCCGGCTGCGACCATGTAACTCCGGAATGCGATACGAATCTCATGGATATCCCTTCAATCGTGGTCTTCGAAGCCCCCTCCTCCAGCCTGGCTGATACCTGCCAGTGGCGTGGCAAAGAAACCATCTTGCTGGTTGAAGATGCCGCCTTGGTTCGCAAGGCAGCCGCCGAAGCTCTACAATCGGCGGGTTATCAAGTGTTCATTGCAGATAACGCCGATCACGCATTAGAGACTTACCGCGAATCCTGTACGCCCGTGGACCTGCTTCTTACTGATGTCGTTATGGCCGGTATTAGCGGCCCCGAACTGGCTCAAACCCTTTTCCTCTTATGCCCCGATGTTCGGATCATGCTGATGAGTGGCTATGCCGAAGAGCTTTTGGCGGGCGAACTCTCACCTTACAGAACGGAATATTTGGCCAAGCCTTTTTCCGCATCCACGCTCTTGCAGCGAGTACGCCAGGTGCTGGACAAAAGGCCACAGGATTTTGCTGCTCCTGCTTAACTCACGCTGGCTTTGCGGTAGTGCGTTGCGTGGAGAATTTCCTGCGGAATCCGGGCCAGAGGGACCACCCGGTCAAGGATTCCCATTTCGGCGCAAGCCCGTGGCATGCCATATACTGCGCAACTCGCCTCATCCTGACCCACGGTCATACCACCCCCTCGATGGATCGCACTCATTCCCTGCGTTCCGTCAGATCCCATGCCCGTCATGATAATCCCCATTGCTTGTGGGCCAAAGGCCGATGCCACCGACTGCATCATCACATCGACGGAGGGAATATGCAGCTGATTCCCAGGTTTGTCGGAGAGACAAACTAAGGTTCGCGAACTCACGCGTTCCACTGTCAAATGCGTTCCCGCCGGTGCAATGTATACAACTCCCGGCAGGATGGCCTCGCCATGGAACGCTTCACAAACAGCAACGGCGCAAAGACTATCCAGCCTCTTGGCGAATGGAGCCGTAAATCCCGTGGGCATGTGTTGCACCACCACGATCGGAACCGAAAGATCCGCGGGAAGATTCGGTAGAATATCCTGCAAGGCTTTCGGTCCTCCGGTCGAAATTCCCAATGCAATAATCGCCGGAACGCAGAGTACAACTTCATCCACTGGCATGGTCACAGCCCGCGAAGGCTTTTTGGGGACAATCAGAGGTTCGCTGCCATGCCTCGATTCTGCCGCCACCTTGATCTTCGCAATCAGGTCATCCCGAATATGAAGAATATCGAGTGAGGCCGCGGAAAGCTGTTTAGGGACGTAGTCAAAAGCGCCTGCCGCCAAAGACTTGAAGGTCGTATCTGCGTCTTTCACCGTCACCGAACTCACCATAATGACGGGCCGCGGGAACTCCGCCATAATCCGGCTGAGGGTTTGTAGGCCGTCTAGCCCTGGCATCTGTACATCGAGCGTGATCACATCGGGATCAAGCGAGGTCATTCTTTGCAGAGCTTCGGAGCCTGTGCTCGCCGTGCCTACAACACGCATTTCTGGATCGGAATTGATCATCCGGGAAAGCGCCGTGCGCATAAACGCGCTGTCGTCCACCACCAGCACGCGGATCTGCGAGTTTGCCCCCTGGTCTGTCACGTTCGGTAGATGGCGCGCACCAGGCTGTGGACTTCGTCCATGTAGGAATCCAATTCGAACGTCAACCGTGCCCAGTCAAAGTCCTTCAATGTCTTGGAATATTGGGCGAGCAGTCCGAATCCAGACTCTTCCACCAGATTCACTTGCCGTTCTTCCACATAGCCGTAGTTCAGTCCGCTCATGCGGCAAAGTAAATCGGCCAATTGCACCAATGCGACCAGCCCCGCGTGCTTTCCCGATTTTTCCGGCGAGTGGTGATAGCTGATGACCTCAATCAAATCCGGAGCTAGCGCCCAGCGTTCGCCCAGCAGTCGCCCGCTTTCGCAGTGAGTGAGTCCCATCGTGATCTGTTCGGCTTCATGCAGTGGAATGCCGTCGCTCTTCCCTTTCTCCCATGCGCCACGAAACTCCTTGGGCAAAACCCAAAGGTTCACGATGATTCCCAGGTCATGCAGCAGCCCCGCAAGATAAGCCTTCCCGGGATCGCCAAAATTAATCTTGCGCGCAATATGCCGTGAGATCAGTGCGCACCCCAGCGAGTGCTCCCAGAAAACCACAGGGTCCAGGTTGCTCTTATCGCTGGGAAGCATGTTCAGTACGCCGCAAGACATCGCGATGTCACTCACGTGACTAAAGCCCAGGCTTACCACCGCTCCCCGCAACGATTGCACATTTTGTGCCCGTCCGAAGAGCGACGAGTTGGCCATTTGCAGGCACTGCGCCGACAACGATTTATCCTGCGAAAGCAGATCGGTGACTTTTTGCACGTCGAGCTGTTCCACCGGCTGCTGTAGGTAACGCAGCAGAGGAGCCAGCACCGCGGGAATGGTCGGAATTTGATGCAAGCCTTCGAGACGTTGCAGCAAAGCTTGTTTGGTTGCGGTTGTGCCGGTCATAACGCTCTACCCCCTCCGGGGGCGCGTTCCCCTTTCACATACGCCGTAGCTCCCGGCAAATGGACTAGACGAAAGTCGTCATTCACCCCGAAAAGAGATTCCGAGTGGCCTAAAAATAGGTACCCGTGCGGCAGCAGATTGTTGTAAAAGTGCTGGATGACTTTTCTTTTAGAAGCCAAATCGAAGTAGATGAGCACGTTGCAGCAAAATATCGCATCCATGCTTTTCATGAACGTCATCCGTGAGTCATCCGATAGATTCAGCCGGCTAAAGCTGATGTTGGAGCGCGCCACCGTGTTCACCTGCAGCTTGTCCCCTTGCGCCGTGAAGTATTTATTGCGGTAGGCAGGCGTCAGGTTGCGAGTGCTGTAGCTGCCGTATATCGCCTCTTGCGCATGCGCCAGAGAGCGTTCGTTAAGGTCAGTGGCAAGAATTTCTATCGACCAGTCTTTGAGTTGGCCGCTCGCCTCCTCCATTGCCAACATGCGCAGAGTGTAAGGTTCTTCCCCGGTGGAGCAGCCCGCACTCCAGACGCGCAGTCGGCGCAGCGGGAGGTTGGATTTAGCTTCGATAATTTTCGGAATTACGATGCGTTTCAGCGCATCCAGCTGTGGCTGATTCCGGAAGAACGAAGTCTCCCCGATCGTTATCTCGTTCAGCAGCGAAACCAGCTCCGCTTGCCTTGTGGGCCGGATTGTCAGGCACTCGGAATACTCCCGCATGGTTTGCAACTTGAGTTCCTTCATGCGGCGCCCGCACCGGTCCTGTAGCAGACGAAGCTTATTATCGGGATGGAAAATTCCCGCCGTCTGGTAAATTATGTCCCGGATGCGCACCAACTCCGGCTCCGGCGGACCATCCATCGTCGGTACTGTTCGCAGCGAAGGCGCAGTCGTCACGCGGTAGCCTTTTGTGCCATGGAGGGCGTAGGTTGCAGGTTTGCCAGCAGCCCCGCCGGGTCAAGCACCAGCCGCACCTGCCCATCGCCGCTGATTGTGGCCCCGGCCACACTCGAGCAGCCGTGCAGGAAAACTCCCAATGGTTTGATTACAGTGGACTCCTGCCCCAGCAATTGGTCGACGAGCAGCGCAAAGCGCTTTTCCGCAACTCCCAGAATCACAACCTTCCGCCCCTCATCGCTCGTCACCGCAGGCGTAGAATCCTCAGCCGCCTGCCGGGACTGACTCCGTTTCACCGGGAACATCTGATCCAGCCGCAGCAGGGCCATAGTCTCTTCCCGCAGGCAGAGCACTTCGCTCCCTTCCAACCAGTGCACGTGCTTCAGATCGACCTGCACCGTCTCCGCCACCGAGCGCAGCGGCAATGCATAAATTTCTTTTCCCACCTGCACCAAAAGCACGGGCAGGATGGCAAGCGTTAACGGCAAACGAAGTTTCACCGTCGTACCCTGCCCCAGATGGCTCTCGATTTCAACCGACCCGTTCAACTTCTTCAGATTGGTGCGCACCACGTCCATTCCCACTCCCCGGCCGGAAAGATCGGTAGTCTTTTCAGCCGTACTGAATCCCGGAAGGAAAATGAAATCGAGAATTTCGCGCTGGCTCATTCCGCGCACCCGTTCCGCCGTCACCAATCCCTTCTCTACCGCTTTACGCGCAATCCTGGCGGGGTCCATGCCCGCCCCGTCGTCGGCGATGCTGATTACAATCTGATCGCCTTCCTGGCGGGCTTCTAGCCGAATCGTTCCCCGTCGTGGCTTGCCCGCCCGCTCTCGATCTGCCGGCATCTCGACCCCATGATCGAGTGAATTACGCACCAGGTGGACCAATGGATCGCCCACCAGTTCGGCCATCGTCTTATCCAGTTCGGTTTCCTGCCCTATCAGCGACAGATCGACTTCCTTATTCAGGCTGGTCGTCACATCACGAACCAGACGGGGAAATCTTCGAAACACCGTTTCGATGGGAACCATCCGCGTCTTCAGGCCTGCCGACTGCAACTCTTCGGTAATGAAGCTCAGGCGTGCGGAAGATTGCGCTAGAGTAGAACTCAATTCGTTCATCGCCAGCTTGCCCGAAGAGCAATTGCGGCTCATTTGCAGCAATCGATTGCGCTCCAGCACCAGCTCTCCGATGAGATTGATCAAGTCGTCCAGCTTCGCCGCATCCACGCGCATCGTTGGCGCGGCTGCGGCTTGCGGTTGCGCAACCTCTTTCTGCCGAACCATGGCTTCGCCCGCTTGTGCCCGTGAGGCCATCCCTTTCTCCGCCAACATCTGGTCCGGCTTGGGAAGCTCTTTCAACGCCGATTGTTCCGCCTGCACTGCATCCAGCGCCGCCGGCGGGATCACTTCGTGTTTGACCGGCAGCTCTCCCGGAGAAGGAGATCTCTGCCCGGCATTTTGCGCCGCTTCCAGATCGCTGATCAGCGCTCCCAGTTCGTACTGCTGCAATCCGCCCGCCCGAATGTCCTGAAGCATTTTCCCCAAATAATCGCGCGCCGCCAGCAGCGCATTGATGATGGGCCGCGTAAGCTGTGCTTCACCCTTTCGCAAGGCATTCAGAACATCTTCGGCCCGATGACTCAAACGAACCAGCGGCTCGAAACCCAGAAATCCCGAAGTCCCTTTGATCGTGTGCAGAGCGCGAAATATTCGGTTGAGCAACTCCTCATCGTTCGGCGCTGCTTCCAACGCGACCATGTCCTGGTCCATCCGTTGTAGAAACTCTTCCGACTCCACCAGAAAATCCTGGATTATCGAAGGATCGTATGAGAGGTCATCACTCACGCAGGTTTGCTCCTCTATCGCCGCTGGTTAACCTATGCCTGGGTCGCAGCAGTCCCCATCATTTCCTGTTCGGAGCCGCTCATCAGCCGGTCCGCATCCAGCACAATGAGCAGACGGTCGCCAACCTTCCCCACTCCCGCAACGTATTCCCGCTCGACCAGTCCAATGCGCGGCGGCGGTTCGACCGTATGGGCTGGAATGCGAAGCACTTCCGACACCGCATCCACCACAAAACCCAGCACCGCACCTTGGATTTCCACTACCACGATGCGGTTTTGTTTGTCGGGAGCGATTTCCTCCAGGCCGAATCTCTTGCGCAGCCCAATCACGGGAATAATTTTTCCCCGCAGGTTCATCACGCCCTCCATGCAATCCGGCGAATTGGGCACTCGCGTCAACTGCTGCGTCCGGATGATTTCCTGCACCCGCAAAATATCGATCACGAATTCCTCCCCACCCACGCGGAAGCCAACCAGTTGCAGCAACTCCTCGTGGGCCTGCCTCGGCTCGTGGGTTCGCGATCCTCCCTTCGGGTTAGGAGTACTTAATTCCATCTGGTATCCCTCGCGCTTGTTACCCTGCCAGCTTCCGGAGTCCACGAGTGGCCGCCTTACCCACAAGGCGATTCGATTCGCACCCCTGAAATCTCATCGGCATCATGGAGCGGGACTTTAACCGTGCTAACCCGTTCCCCGAAGATTTTTGGATATCTCTGTTATTAGTGAGCCGCGTCCGGTTTGCTGGCTTCGCTCAGGAGGGTTTCGTTCAAGATGACGATGTCGACTCTGCGGTTCTGCGCCCGCCCCTGCATCGTCAGATTGCTGGCGATCGGGTGATACTCCGCATAGCCCGCCGCCGAAAGTCTTGCCGGAGCGAAGCCGTGGCCCATGATCAGAATCCGAATCAACTCAGTTGCCCGCAAAGTCGAGAGTTCCCAATTCGAGCTTATTTGCACCGTATGAATCGGTACATTATCCGTGTGCCCTTCGATGCGCAGCTTGCAGGTGCGAATCGCTAAAATCGAAGCGATACGATCCAGCGTGGGCAGGGCCTGAGGCTTAAGATTCGCCGAGCCGCTATCGAAGAATCCAAACTCCCGCAAGCTGATCACCAGCCCTTCGCTGTCACGGTGCAGCGAAACTTGGTGCAGCGCAATTTCTCCGTGCAGCGCCTGTTCCAACTCGGTTCGGAGCGTGGCCATGTCCGTCTCGCTGGCTGACCCCGCCAGTGAATCGGTCGGCGCCGAGGCAATGCGCCCGAGCGCCGAGTTCCGCTCCACATTCTCAATCGCCTGCACCGTGCTGAATGGCATCGGCTCATTCAGATCCAGCGGAATCTTCGTCGTCGATGCCGGAAACACGCCCATTTCCTGAAATGCCACCTGAATCGCCAGGGCCAGTTTTCCTACTTTCCTCTTATCCACCTGCGAGGACGCATACAGCACCACGAAAAATGCGAACAGCAAAGTAATAAAGTCCGCATACGAAACCAGCCAGCGCTCATGGTTGGAATGTGTTTCGGTGCGCCTGCGGCGTCTCATCTCTCGATCTCCTCGCCGCGCTCCGAGCTCTGATTCGCCTCTACCAAAAAGCCGAACAATTTCGTCTCTAGCATGCGCGGATTCATTCCTTCCAAAATTGACACCACTCCCTCCAGCGTCATCTCCCGCATCATCTGCTGCTCCCGAATGCGCAGCTTCATCTTTCCCGCGATAGGCAAATAAAGAAGATTCGCAGCCCCCACTCCATAGATCGTCGCCACAAAGGCGACCGCAATTCCCCGGCCCACTTCGTCGATCTTGTCCAGGTGCTGCATCGTTTGAATCAGCCCCAGCACTGCTCCAATAATGCCTACAGTCGGAGAAAATCCTCCCGCCGATTCGAACACCTGCGGAACTTGCTCTTCATATTCCGCCTGATTGTCCAGTTCCAGCTCCATCATCTTGCGCAACTCCTGTGGTTCGGTTCCATCCACCGCCAACATCAGGGATTTGCGAAGAACCGGATCTTCAATCTCCCCTAACTCCGCATCCAGTGAAACAATCCCCTCGCGACGCGCCTTCTGCGCGTATTCCACCAGTTGCTCAATCGTGTCTTGCGGATCTCGCTGCGGATTCACAAATACCGATCCCAGTTGCTGTACCGCCAGCAAAATAATAGGCAACGGAAATTGCAGCATCACCGCCCCCAGCGTCCCGCCAAACACAATCATGGCCGCCGTGGGCTGAAGAATCTGGCCCAGGTTCCCGCCTTCGAGCAGTAATCCCGCGAGAATTCCTCCAAGCGCCAGAATCAGTCCGCCCAGGCTTGCTTTATCCAGGCTCACTTCCCCGGCTCCCTCGTGCGGGCGACGGACGTTTCGGCCAACAAGTTATGCGCTGAACTGCTATCCCAGGCAAACGATAGACCCTGCAAAACCATGCGCCGGAATTTAATCAGCCGTCTCACTACCTCCTCCGAACTTTCCCGCACCACAATTTTTTCGCCGGTAACCAGCGTGATGAGAGTGTCCGGAGATTGCTCCACAAACTTGATGAGGTCGGAGTTTACGGTCAGGACTTGATTGTTGAGACGCGTGAGCCGGATCATGTCCCCTTCTCTCCCTTTTCCTAAACACAAACTGTCCAGGATGCGCACAGGCCCCTAAGAAGAGTTATCGGCCTTGCCCCGCTTAGCCGTATCGCCCGTCAGCAACAGCGCCGTTACGTAGGGCCAGCAACCGACAGTGGAGCTCCAAAAAAAGGGCACTAAAGCCCCAAACACATTCGCCGATGGACACTACAGACATTCGGGTTCCGAGCACACAAGTGGAACAGGGACTTCGCAGCAAGAGCTGAGGAGGTGTTCCAAGTAGGCGGGACCAACTCAAGAAAAGGAGAACTACAATGCCTCTCGGTATCCTGAATAACATTCCGTCTCTTCAGGCGGAAAATGAACTTACCCTTACCGCCAGCGCCCTGAACAATACGCTCGAGCAGCTGGCTTCAGGGTCGCGCATCAACAGTGGCGCCGACGATCCCGCCGGTCTTTCCATCGCCAACGGCTTGCAAGCCAATATCAGCGCCCTCACCCAGTCCGTCTCCAATGCCAATGACGGAGTCGGCCAGTTGCAGCTCGCCGATGGCGCGCTCGCTCAGGTCACGAACCTTTTGAACACCGCCGTCACCCTGGCTACGGAATCGGCCACGGGCACGGTTTCGAATGGGCAGCGCACCGCCATTCAAGCCCAGTACGCCTCGATCCTCGCCGAAATTAACCAGATCGGTACCGCCACCACTTATAACGGGCAATCGGTATTCCAGAGCGGTACGTCCACCAACGTGAACCAGGTTGTTAGCGCCAATAACGGCACGGCCGCCCCCGTCACTCTGAACAGCGTGCTCACAGTAGGGGATGCCACATCCGTCAGTGCTGGCGGAGTCACGTTCACCTACACAGCAGGCGCCACGAGTGGAGTGAATCCGAATGAGGTGTCCGGCGGCGCGGGCGCGCTCACTACCGGCACGGCGTTAATCTCTTCGACCGCCTTCACCATCGCCAGAGGCGGCGTGACTACTACTTACACCACGGCCGCCAGCTCGACCGCAACTTTAGCCACCCTGATTGCTGCCATCAACACTGGAGTTACCCAAGGCAGTGGTGCCGGTGCCGTTACTGTTGCGGGTGGTGCTGCCACCGGTTTGACTGCGACCCTGGTCGGAGGCAATTTACAAGTTGTCGATACCGCCGGCAATGGAAACCTTGCTGTCACGGATGCCAATATTACGGGTACTCCTGCATTCACCGACGCCACCGCAACTTCTACGGTGCAAAACCTGATCAACGCCATTAACAGCGACACGACTGTCGGCGCGAAGGCAGCACTGGTCGGCGGCCAACTGCAAATCACCGATCCTCAGGGTCGCGCCGATCTCGCCGTCACCACTGATGACACGGTTCTTGGCGCACCCGTATCAGGAGCTCCCACGACGTTTTCCAACACCACTAGCACCGGTGCAGCAACTGTCGACACCAACGAATTGGCCAGCAACGCCGGTACCGTCGGCACGCCCATTACCGCGGCCACGGTTCTAACCACCGGCGGGGTCGACCAATATACCGCGGGCGGCAAGACCTTCACCTTCACCGCTGCCGCTGGCCAGACCGTCGGCGCTCTGATCGCCGCCATCAATAATCCCAGCGACGCCGCGGGCCTTCACGCCTATCTGGGCACCGTGGGAACCAGCACTGCGACTCAGTTGATCATCACCGACCCCAACGACAACAACGATGTTGCCGTCGGCTCGGGCAACACCGAAACGGTGCTTGGCACCTACACCAATCCGACCACAACCGGTTCCACCACCACCAACATCTTTCTCAGTGACTCCACCGCCATCGGCTCGGCTCAGATCGCAGTGCAGATCGGTGGACTGCAAACCTCCTCGATCACCAATGGCAGTGGCGCTCAAGCCGTAGACCTGGCTACCACCGACTTGAGCACACAAACCGACGCCCAAACTGCTTTGACCCTGATCAATGCGGCCATCACCAACGTGGCCAGCGTCCGGGGCACGCTCGGTGCCAGTGTCAACCGGCTCACCGCGGCCAGCAACGTCATCAACAGCCAGGTGCAAAACTTAACCTCGGCGGAAAATACCATCACCGCCGCCGACATTCCTTCCGTTGTCGCCAACTTAACCAAATATTCCATCCTGGAACAGACCGGTATCTCCGCTCTCGCCCAGGCTAACCAGCAACAGCAACTGGTTTTGAAACTGTTGCAATAAGTCCAGGCTCAGGAGGAGGCAGTTCATCCTGTCTCCTTCCGACTCTTAACCTGAGGTACTCGATATGAGTGTGAGTTCCGCTCTCATATTTCCTCCTTCGACTGAAGAGCCAGTCGATCGCGGAAGTGTGCGCGCGGAATCGCCGTCGATTCCTGGAGCGGGAGATGGCTCAAACCGGGAAAACTCCGCCGCACAAAATTCCTCGGCGGTGCTTTCCAGCCCGGAAGATGAAGTCAAAGTGCAATGGAATAGTTCGGATCAGATCGTTGTCTATCAGTTCGTGAACCAGCAGGGCAGCCTGATCTTGCAAGTGCCGAGCGAACAGATGCTCAACCTCGCCAATCAGATTGCGCAGCAACTTGCCGAGGAAGCCGCATCCAAAGCGCCGCTCGCCGTCGCAGGAGGCAAAGACAATGGGAGTTAGCTTAAATCCGGCCACCATACTTTCCGGCCAAGGCATCGACGTCAGCTCCGTAGTGCAGCAAATTATCGGCGAGCAAAGCGGACAGCTCGCCGTCTGGCAAGGCCAGCAAACCACACTCGCCACGCAGGAGGGTCTACTCGAAGGCGAGGAAAACAATCTCACCAGCCTTCAGACTGCGGTTGCCGCATTAGCCGACCCCGCAGGTGCGCTGGCCGCTCAGGCCGCCGGCTCTTCGGACCCGTCGGTTCTCACCGCTACCGCCCAAACCAATGCCGTGACCGCCACGCACAGCATCGTGGTCAACAGTCTTGCCACCAGCGGTACCCTTTACACCGATCCGATCGCTGCCGGCGCCAATACTTCTTTCCTGGCTAGCGGACAAACCACCGGCGACATCAAGTTGCAAGTCGGCGGCTCTGGCGGCACCACCGACGATATTGCGATCACGCAAGGCAGCAATGACACTCTCACCACCCTCGCCGCTTACATCAACACTCAAAGCACCGCCAATAACTGGGGAGTCACTGCCAGCGTAGTCAGTGACGCCACCGGATCGCGCCTCGCCCTCTTCAGCCAGAGTTCCGGCACTGGTGGAGCCTTGTCCATTTCAAGCAATACCAACACGACCCTGAACTTCGATACCCCTGTCGGCGGCACCGACGCTTCTCTCACCATTGACGGCGTTCCCTTCAGCAGTTCGAGCAACGTCGTTACCGGAGCCATTCAGGGCGTTACGCTCAACCTCGCCGGGCCATCCCCCGGAACCCCCGCCGAAACTGTACAGCTTACCGTCGGGCCCGATACCAATCAAATCACCAACGCCGTCAACAATTTCGTCTCCGCCTACAATCAGGTCGTCGGCACCATCAACACCCAATATGTCGTCGATCCCACCGGCGCCACGCCCGCCCCTCCGCTCGAATCCGACATCTCTTTGCGCTCGCTGCAATCGAGCATGTTGAACGATGCCGCCTACGCCATTGGAGGCAACGGCGGCCTCGTCAACCTCGCCGCTCTCGGCATCAACATGAACGATGACGGCACGCTCACCGTCGGCTCGAACGCCAGCGGCCAAACCTTCGCCGACGTTCTGGCCACTAATACCACTGCCGTGCAAAGCTTCTTTCAAAATGCCAACGGCACTGGCTTTGCCAACAATTTCAATACCGATCTCACCAACCAAACCAACCCCACCGCTGGCCCACTCAACATCGACTTGTCCCAGGATCAGGCGGAAGGTACAGACCTCAGTACAAGCATCACCAACTTCGAGACGAACTTGACCACTCAGACCGCCGCCTTAACCTCGCAATATGACTCGGTCAACGCCTCTTTGCAGTCCTACCCGTTGCTCCTCCAGGAGATCACGGAAACCCTGGGTACACTTGGGTCCACCACCTCCAGTTCGGGTTCGAGCGTTCCCAGCGGACCTATTCTCACTTCGGGGTTATAACGGAATGAATGCCAGATCCTCCTATCGCGAGTCCAGCGTGCGCGGTGCAAGCCCGGTGCGGCTGGTCATCTCCCTCTACGAACAGGCCATCGAAGATCTTCGCCGCGCCGTCCTCGCCCTCGACCAGGGCGATATCGAAGCTCGCACCCGCGAAATTAACCATGCCCTGCTCGTGATTGCTCAATTGCAAGGCTCGCTCGATATGGAGCGGGGAGGGGAAGTCGCGCGCAATCTGGCACGGTTTTATGGAGTGCTGCGCGCCGGTCTGTCCGAGGCGCAACAGAAGCAATCCACCGTCCTTCTCGAACAGCAGATTTCTCAACTCGCCGAAGTGCATGAAGCCTGGCTCGAAGTCGAACGCGCTACCACGAACCCCGGGCTACCCACTTCCGATCCCTCGTCTGCTTCGCCGCCGGTCTCTCCCGCAGTTTCATCTTCCGCCGGCTGGAACGCCTGATGCCTACTCTCCCTCTCACCTCTGCAACTCTCACCCAGGCTGAAGACTTTCGCGAAACCAACCGCCAGTTGCGCCGTTGGCTCGATCGCTTGGCCCCCGATTGCCTGACCGCCCAGCCGGGCCAGCAACCCAGTCCGCAGCGCACTCCCTCTCTCGACTGTATTACCGCTCTGCTCTCCGAACTGGTCCGCGCCGGCGCAGCTTTGCGGGCCCAGCCCCTCCCTCCCCAGGGAACCGATCCTGAGCTCGATTGCGAACTGGACGACTATCGCCACAATGTCGAACGGCTGCGCCAGATTCTGCCTTCCATCTACAACCAGTTGCTCGTCGAGCGAGCGCGGATCGAGGCGCAACGCGCCCGCGTGATCTCCGCCGCGGAGTGGGCGCGGGCCTCACGCCAGACTTTATAAACTTTTTCTTTGAAATCCTTATTCCTTATTTTCTTACTTCAGATATTCAAACAGGTTGGTATTAGCCGTTTGCCCAATGGCCTCGAGCGTTGCCTGCAGCGAAGTTTGCGACGTGGTTAGATCGCTGATCACCGCGGTCAGATCCGCTCCTCCTTCGGTATTTTGCTGCTCGGCTAGTTGCGTGGTTTCGGTGCTCAGGTAAGTTTGTTGCGAGGTCAGCTGGTTAAGGGCATTGCCGTAAAAAACGCTTTGCGAGGAAATATAATTGTTGGCCGCGCCCACCTCCGTGACCGCCGTGTTGATCCCCGTGCCGCTTTGCAGGCTGTTGATCAGGTCCTGAATGCTCTGGAACATGTCGCTGCCAGCGGCGGAAAACAGCTGCGAGCCGGGCAAGTTGGTTTGCAGGCTGAACTGGCTGCCCAAAGTCACGCTGTTCACCCCCGAATTCCCCTGATAGGTCACTCCGGAAGGAGAACTGGCGTCCAGCACATACGGAGTCGTCTGGTTCGCGGTTCCGCCAAAGACGTAGTTGCCCTGATAGCTTAGATTCGCCAGGCTGAGCAACTGGCTCTGAATGCCCTGAATCTGGGTCGCGATCGCGGCCCGGTCGGCGGCGTTAACGGTTCCATTGGCTCCCTCTACTCCCAGAGTGATTGCCTGTTGCAATGCCGCCGTCACTGAACTCAACGCCGAATCCGCGTTCTGGATTTCTCCCTGCACGCTGCCGATGCTGCGCACAAACTGATCGGCCTGCGAGGTTTGGTCCGTGTTCTGCACCAGCTGAGCCGCCGCGGCCGGGTTGTCCGAAGGTAAATTGACGCTCTGCCCGGAGGCGATTTCCTGCTCGTCGGTCTGGATCTGCTGCTGGGTTTCGGACACGGCGGCCAGGAGGTCGGGATAGGGATCGGGATTTACGCGCATGAGATTATCCTGTCAGCGTCGTCATTTGAATGACGGCGTACATCATGTCGTTGATTGTGGTAATCACCTGCGCCGACGCGGAATAGGCATCCTGATACTGCACCATGTTGGCCGCCTCTTCATCCAGCGAGACTCCCGAAACCGCCGCCCGCTGGTCGGTGAGTTGCTGCAGCACCAGGCTCGAAGCGCTCTGCTCCGCCGTCGCATTGGAGACATCGTTGCCAATGTCGAAAACCACTCCGGAGTAATAATCCGTCGGGCTCTGGCCATCGACCACGGGCTGGCTGTTCAGCGCGTACATCGCCTCCGCATTTCCGTTGCTGCCCGGCGTGCCATCGGAGCTGGCGGCAATCAGCGACGGATTGGTGATGGCCACCGATAGGCTCGCCGCCGCCCCCGCTCCGGATACCGCGGGAGGATTGAACAGATCCGTTCCCGCATTCCCGTTCAGATCAAAGCCCGCCACCTGCACCCCGTTTACCGCGTTGGCCAGACTGGCCGCCAGCGTATTCAGCTGATTCTGGGTGCCGGGAATTTCTTGGTCGCGCGCCTGTATCGTTCCTCCCAGCTGGCCCGAGGTGATCTGGCTGGTGATGTCGTTGCCCTGCGAGTAGACATCATGCAGACCCGCCGAATTGGTTTGCGTGGTCAGTTGAAAGCTCTTCAATCCGGTCACTAGTGGAGCGCCGTTGGCCGTCGTCAGCGTGAGCGTCGTGTCGCTCGGAATCACCGAAACGTCCACCAGTGCCGAAAGCTGATCGATGGCCTGCTGCCGTTGGTCGATGAAGGTTCCCGCATTCTCGCCCACATTTTGCAGGCTGCTGACCTGTCCGTTCAACGTCGCTATCTGCTGTGTCAGCTGGTTGATCTGTCCCACCTGCTGCACCACGCTCAGGTCCAGGCTATTCTGCTGCTGCGTCAGGGCGTCGGCCGTGGTATTGAAGGCTGTGGCCACATTGCCCGCCGCGGTAAGCACCCCCTGGCGCAAAGACAAGTCGGAAGGATTGGTCGAGAGCTGGTTGATGCTGTCGAAAAAATTGGAGATCGATGTGCCGATATCTCCCGTGCTGGCGGTGAAGTTGCTCTGCGTCTGCTGCAGCGCCGTGGAAAGTGCGCTGTATTGGCCCTGACTTTGTGTCTGCTGCTGAATCTGCGACTCCAGAATAGGATCGCGAACGCTTTCTATACTCTGCAGCGTGACCCCGGTCCCGAAGGTCAGTGGATCGACCACCACCGGATCGCTCGCAGCCAGCACCGCCTGCTCCCGCGAATAGCCCGGGGTATTCACGTTGGCCACGTTGTTGGTAGTGGCCGACATCGCTCCCTGCTCCGCGATCAGTCCGCTCAGGGCGGTCGCAAGACTGGCGTTGAGGCTCGACATCGCTCAAAACTCCCGGCGCGGGTTGGAGCGGCAGGTGCGCGGAGGTTCCATATTTCGCGCCCCAGGATCTCCATATTGCACACCATTGTTCACGCTATAGTTCACGCTCGGCCCGGCCAGCATGTTGGCCAGCACCCGCAGTTTGGCCCGCTCCCGCGCCAGCAGCGCCGCGTGCAGCCGCAATGCCTGCCGCACTTCGTTTTCCGCTCGCTTCAATTCAAGGTCTCGTTCCGGCATGCGATTTTCCCCAGCCATTTCTTCGGCCAGCCTATGGCTTAACTCGATCTGCTCCCGCGTCCCTTGCTCAATCCCGCTCAGGTCCAGCGCCAGCAGCGCGGCCCGGCTCACGGAGAGGCTGAGCTGCAATTCGCGCAACAATGCTAGGCGGCTGTGCGCGGCGTCGCGGCTGGATTGCTCTTGGATCATGCGATCTCAGGCCAGACGGTCCATCCGGTGCGGCGGGCGATTATTGCCGTTGTCATTATCGTCATCACTATCGTTATCGTTTTCACGGGCTGCGCTTTGCAACTCATGGGAATTTTTTTTCCGCGCCAGCTCCCGCCGTGGCTTTTTTTCTCCAGTCTGCGAAGCTCCCCGATTTGACACAGCCGCAGGCGAAACCACCAGCGTCATTTCCTCCAGATTCATGCCGCCGCT
Organism: uncultured Acidobacteriaceae bacterium; assembly: GCA_963818235.1. GTDB lineage: Bacteria > Acidobacteriota > Terriglobia > Terriglobales > Acidobacteriaceae > Sulfotelmatobacter. Next base: position 185,342 of record CAWFRI010000001.1, on the reverse strand, counting down.
TAAATCGACCTTGTCGATGGCCACAACTTCCATCCCGCCAGCGCGAGCTTCATGCCGCCAGCTTCACGACCATGTTCGAAAACAAAGCTCCCGCCACCTGCTCCGGGTTCACATGATACTTGCCGCTTCCGACCGCCTCCCGCAAGGCGTTGACCTTTGCCTGCGTTGTCTCCGGCAGCCCCGACAACTGCGCCACCAGCGACTGCACCTGCGCATGAAAGCCCGAAAGTTGCGCCTGATCCTCCCCCAATATGCTCGAACCGCCTGCCGCCGCTGCCGGATTCGCGCTCGCTGCCGGCTGGTTCCCCGCCCGTTCGCTATTAGCCGCCTGCTGTGCCTGCTGATTCGCGTCGATTCTCATAGCCTGTTCCCTCCGCCAAACTTGTCTTGCAATTTAGCTATCGGCAAAAGCTTAGGAAACTTTAATTTTTTCTCACCGCTGCCGGCCGATTTGTCGGATGCTCTCTCATCCTGTTCCATCGGCGGAAGTTAGCCAAACTTTAGTCATTCCTCGGAATTCTTCTCATTCCTGCGGGTTCAGCCCTTGGTGCGCCCCCTGGCTCATCTGTATATGCTGGGTAATCATCTTTGCAATCCCGAAGCCCCCGCCCGCCGCCAGCGCCGAGGCTAGCGCCTGCGTCCCCATGTAGTTGTAGTCGTCCTGTCCCGCCATCGCATCCTGGCCGGGAAGTTCGGCAAAGGTCTTCTCCAGCGACTCGAACACCGTGCCGATCAGCTGCGCCTCGAACTCGCGCGCCGCCTTTTGACCCTTCCCCAACCCCGGAGTCGCCATCGGCGGCATAACATCCGCCCCCGAAAGTGCCGCAGACTTCATTCCAGCAATCGTGCTCATTCCAAGGCCTCCATTCCAAGGCTTTTTATTACAAGACCTCCAACTCCGCTTCCAGCGCCCCCGCTGCCTTAATCGCCTGCAGAATCGAAACCACGTCGCGCGCCGTCGCTCCAATCGCCTGCAGCCGCGTGACCAACTCCTGCACGCTGGCCCCTTCGTTCAATTCAATGTTGCGCGCCGGAGCCTCCGACGCCTTGATCTTGGTCTCCGGCAACACCTCCGTCTGCCCCGCCCCGAGCGCATTCGGCTGCGAAACCGTATAGGACGTGATTACCTCGATCGAAAAGCTGCCATGCAATATCGACACCGCGCCCAGGCGCACGTCCTGACCCATCACCACCGTGCCCGTGCGTTCGTTGACCACCACCTTGGCCTTGCGCCGTACCCGCACTTCAAAATTTTCGATGCGCGCCAGCAGCGCCGGAAGGTTGGCATTGCCCGCCACCGGCAGCCCCAGTTCCACCCTCCTGCTGTCAACCACTGTCGCCGCCGGCTGCGCCAGTTCGCGGTTGATCACGCTGGCTACTTCCTCCACTGTCGTAAAACTTGCCTCGTTCAGCACCAGCGACACCGCGTGCAACTTCGCCAGATCAAGCGAGCTGTCGCGCTCAATCAGGCCGCCATTCGGAATTCTCCCCACCGTCGGATGGTTCACCGACTTCGAGTTCGCCACCGACCCTGTCGCATACCCGCCCACCACCAGCGGTCCCTGCGCCGCCGCATATACCTGCCCATCGGCTGCGTAAAGCGGAGTGAGCAACAGCAGTCCGCCTTCGAGGCTGCGCGCATCGCCCGCCGACGACACGATCACATCCAGCGGCATCCCCGGCCGCGCAAACGGAGGCAGGTTCGCGGTCACAAACACCGCCGCCACGTTCTTCACCTGCACCGTCGTCTGCACCACGCTCGGAGGAATCTCCACTCCCATCCGCTGCAAAATGCTCGCTAGAGTCTGAATCGTAAAATACGTCTGCTGCTTGTCCCCCGTTCCCTTCAGCCCCACGACCAGCCCGTAGCCGATCAGCGAATTATTCCGGATGCCCTCCACGCTGGCCACATCGCGGATCAGAACCTTGTGGTCGGCTCGTTCCAGATTCCGTTCCGCGCTCTGCGACCCAGTTGTCTGCGTTGTCGTTATCTGCGACGCCGTTGCTACAGTCTGGATGGCCGGAGTCCGGGTTGTCAGAGTCTGGGCCACAGCTATCGCAATCGGAAAAAACAGCAGCCCGACCCATACCGTCATCGCGCATTCCCGGAGTCGAATACGAACCCGCTGCATAAACTCCTCCCAAAAATTTCTGTTCCAAAAATTCTCACTCTTAGAAATTAAAGATCCGCAACATCCACTTGATCAGCGGATTCGGCGGCCGCGTGCTTTCCGTGATCACGCCTTTGCCTTTTACCTCCACCTCCAGATCGCCCACGCTGTTCGATATCACGGTATTGGTCGCGTCCAGATCGCCGGGACGGACCAGCCCGCGCAGGATCACCGTCTCGCGCTGGTCATCCATCAAAAGCTGCCGCTCCGCCTCGATCACCAGAGTTCCGCTCGGCAGCAGCGCCACCACGCGCCCGGTCAGCGTGGTCGTCAGCGCCGTGGTCGTAGTCGCCTGGCCCTTGCCCGCCAAAGCCTGTGTCGACGTAGGCGAGAACAGGTTTGCAATCCCGCCCGTCTTGATCCGTCCCGGCAGGGCCGTGATTCCCGAACTGGCCGAGAAGCTTCGGCTCGTCGCCACATTTCCCGTGCTGGTCGACGATAGGTTCTGCGCGATGCTGATCGTTACCAGATCGCCCACCCGCGACGCCTTATAGTCCGCCACCAGATTCGCCAGACGCCCGTTGTCGACCCACAAGCTTCCCGGAGTAGAGGGTGCCGGAGCCTGAGCCGGCCCGCTCACGCGGCTGATATATTCGGTTAAGGCATCGTGTTTCGGAGCCGCAGGTTTACTCTTGGGCTTGGCTTCGGCGGCGGAAATCAGCGCCACTACGAATGCCACCCCAACCACAGCTCTGCGGGTTTTCGCGAGCGTTCCGATCATTCTCTTCACAGGCTCGCCCGCACCGCTCCCGCTCCCACAATCTCCGCACGCAGAATTCCCGCCGCATTCTTGAAGCGCACTCTCACAAACTCACCCAGCCCGCCCGCTTCAAGGCACGTCACCGGCAACACCACCCGAATGCCCGCCTGCTCCCAGGTCAGCATCGCAGTTTGCCCCGGCTTGATCAGCCGCGCTTCAGAACTGCCCGCCCTTGCACTCTCCGTTTTTCTCCCGTGTAAAAGTCCATCCAGGCTCGCTTCCAATGCCGGCTCGCGAAACCACACCAGAAACGGAATACAGTCCTCCGGACGGCGACAGCGTAACGCGAACTCCCTCCGCTCCAGGCCCGCATTCCAGCTCGTCTTCAAAAGTTCCAGCGACGCGTCTTCGGGAATGTTCCGCGCCGCGGCACAGTCCATGTTTTTCGGTGCTTGGCTTCCACCCGTCTCACCCTCCTGCCGCACCGCCGCCCCAATGAACCTCGCGATCTCTCCGCAACTCTTGAACGCCCGCGTCTGCCGCACCACCACCCGCTCCGGCACATAGGCCTGATGCCCAGCAAACTCACGCCCTGTGAACTCACGCTCTCCCAAAGCCTCCATCAGCAGGCGGATCTCCCTGCCCTCAATCACCCTTACGCTGCCCGCCCTGGGAGTAGCTCCCAGACTCACCTGCGCCGCCGCGCGATACCATTGCGGACAAGTTCCCGACCCCAGCAAGTCCGCCAGCGTGAGCCCGCCTGCGGCTGCTTCCACCTGCGACCGCACCACCAGCGTGCGGCAAGCAGTTTCTGCAAGGCACACTGACCCCGAGGCCGCGAACGCAATCGTGATGAGCGCCCCGCACAGCCGCTTCATGAAGCCGCCTCCTGCGTCTTTAATTTCTAATTTCCTAACGGTAATTCTTTACCGTCCGAGATTGTTGATCGTCTGTAGCATCTGATCCGCCGCATTCACCACTCGCGAACTCGCTTCATACGACCGCTGCGCCACAATCATGTTCACGAATTCCGTCACCACGCTGACGTTCGATTGCTCGAGCATGCCCTGCACAATGCTCCCCAGCCCTTCACTCCCACCCGGCGACCCCACCACCGGATCGCCCGACGCCGTCGTCTGCAAAAACAGATTGCTGCCCGTGCTGTTCAGCCCGCCGGGATTATTGAATAGTGCCAGTTGCAGCGTGCCCACTTGCTGCGCCGCAGTCTGCCCCGCCAGTGTCACGCTCACCGTGCCGTCCGAGCCCACCGTAATCGACGTTGCCCCTGTCGGAATCGTGATTCCCGGCTGCACCGCATCCCCATCCTGATCCACCAGATTCCCCTGTCCATCGGTGTGAAAGCTTCCCGCCCGCGTGTACGCCGTCTGCCCATTCGGCAGCAGCACCTGAAAAAATCCCTGCCCTTGAATCGTCAGGTCCAAAGGATTCCCCGTCTGGCTGAAGTCGCCCTGCAACTGGATCACCTCCGACGCCGCCGAACGCGTGCCCAGTCCCACCTGCAGACCCGCCACCACGGTCGTCTGCTGCGTCGCCGCCGCCCCCGGCATGATCAGGTTCTGGTAGATCAGATCCTCGAACTGCAGCCGCCGGCTGCGAAAGCCCGCCGTAGACGAGTTCGACAAATTATTGGCGATGTTGTCGAGATTCAATTCTTGGGCCGTCATTCCGCTGGCCGCGGTATAAAGCGCGCGTATCATTTTTGTTCTCTCCCTTAGTTTTTCGTTCCCGCGAACCGTTTACACCTTCGGCAAGTCCTGCACCGCGATCTGATTCAGCTGCCCATCCAGCGCGCTCATGGCCCGCGAAAGCATTTCCGCATTGCGCTGCACGGTAATCAACTGCACCACGCCCTCGGTCGGACTTACATTCGATCCCTCCAGCATCCCCTGATTCACTGCCGTCCCCGCCGCCACCAGCGCCGATCCCGCCGGCGCGCTGTAGGTCGCATTCCCCACAGCGGTTAAACTTGTCTGCGGCGAGAACTCCGCCAGGCGGAGTTGATCCACCACCGATCCATCCACCGAGATCGTTCCATCCGGACTGATCGTCACATTGCCCGTGGGCAACGTCACCCCGCCCTGCTGCCCCAGCACCGCATCTCCCTGGCTGGTGACCAGTTGCCCGGTCGACGTCAGATGAAAACTGCCGTCGCGCGTATATAGCACTCCCTGCGCGGATTGCACCGCAAAAAATCCGCTGCCGGAAAGCGCCGCATCCAGCGGATTTCCCGTGGCAATCAGGCTCCCTGCCGTCATGTCCAGCCGGCTCCCACTAAGCACCCCGAAGTCGTTGACGGCGGTGTTGATCGCATTCGAATTCGCCGCCCCATCACCCGTCAGCAACGAACGAAACGTTGTCTCCTGTCCGCGATAGCCAGTCGTCGACAGGTTGGCGAGATTATGCGCCACTAATTCCAGTGCCTGAGTTTGCGCTGCCAGTCCGGCGCACGCTGCGTAATAACCGCTGTCCATGTGAGCTCCGCAGGGGAAGAGTGCACGCGACGTTCCATCGGAGGAGAAGAGGGAATCGTGAAGTCTGAGGGTAAGTGTCCGGAAAGATTGGAGGGTCAGTGGAAAACGGGAAGAAAATCTTAAGAGAGCGAAAGGATTGCCCGAATCAAGGTTTGAAATCGCGGCCGAGGAAATCTTAGGCGCGACTTATTCGATCTGGTTAGTTGTGAATCTCGAGAGCCACGACAATCCGCTCTTCGGCAAACAGAAAATTCGCCTGCAAAGTGCTCGCGCTTCCCAGCGAACGGCAGTTGTAATCCCCGCCAGTTATCACCGTCGGCACGGAAAGCATGCAGCCGTCCCCCAACCCGGAGATTTTGTTCTTGAAGTTTCCCGCCACCATGTTGCATACCTCGCCCATGGCATCCCACATCTCCGCAACCGCGTTCTCCGCCTCGATCCCCAGCATCTTCCCCGCCATCCGTCCCGCCGCCCGCGTAGAGCAGCGCACCGTCAACACTCCACACAGCAATCCCGCCAGCCCCACCATGCCCGTCACCTCCAGGGCATCCTCCGGAGGCGGTTCCGAAGCCATTTCCAGCCTGCTCCCCAGCATGGTTTCAAAGACCTCCTGGGTCGCCAGCACCAGCACCGGATGCCAGCTCTGACGGCTTTCGATTTCGCCCGAAGTGCATACTTCCAGGTTCACAGCTTACCCGCTAACACTGGCAGAATGTGTTCTTTTACCTGATCGGCGGTAAACGGCTTTCGCAGATATCCTTTCGCTCCCGCCGACAATGCCCGCACCACATGCCCCTCGCTGCCTTCCGTCGTAATCATCACCACCGGAACGCCCTTGGCGTTTTCCACCCCGGGCAGTTGCTTCACGAACTCCAGCCCATCCATCACCGGCATGTTGATATCGCAAAGAATGATGTCCACTTTGGCATCCTTTAATACCGCCAGTGCCTCCGCTCCGTTGCCCGCCTCGAAAACTTTTTCGATCTCGATGCCCGCCTGCCGCAGTGATCGCTCCACGATTTTTCGCATCACCGAGGAATCATCCACGATGAGAACCTGCACCTTGTTCATGGTCTCCTCTGATGCTGCCGTTCCCGGTCTCGCAGCGTTCCGTCCAGTTGGCCCAGATAGCGCGACTCAGAGATTATCGGCACATCCCCGCAGGACTTTACACCGCCGCCCGCTCCTGGCGAAAGGGTCGTATCCCCGGATTCCACGCAGCAGCTCCCGGAGTGCGCAGCACCAGATTCACCGCCTCGCGCCGCTCTGCCTGCAGCCGAACCCAGATGTGGGAGCCGCAGTGGGCCAGGCGCACTTCCTCTGCTCCGATCCGCGATGTGTAACTCACGGTCACGCGGGCGCATTCGCTCATATCTTCCAGCCGGTCAAAGACCACGTCTTTCGCCGCATCCCGCTCCACCAGCTCGCGCAGGCCTTTTTGCAAAACGCTGGGACACACAAAACATGCCTGCGTACGGTATTGCAGCATTTGTTCGACCGCGTACAACACGGTGTGGTCAATGCCCTCGCTGAAGGCCATCAGAAGCGTTTGCGTCGACTCGACGAATCCCGCCGGAATCATCTGAAAACATTCCAGCAGCAACGTCGGGATCGGCAGGAAGCGTCCCGCGGCCAGAACCGCCGGACCGGTCTTCAACACCGGACACGCCCACTGCCGCGCCAGCGCCGCGGTGATTTGCGCCTCGCTGGCAAAACCCAGCTGCCGCAACCAGTCGCCAATTCTTCCCTCGCCCGCTCCCCGCTGTACTTCAAGCGCGGTTCGAAGCTGGACGGCGGTGAGCTCCTGGCGCGAAAGCAAAAGCAATCCTAACGGAACCCGGTGCGCCGCCACTCCCTGCCGCCGTTGCCCCGGTTGCTCTCTTTCCAGCACTTCCGACAGCCCCCGGTGCAGGCAATCCGGCGTGCAATACCATACCCCTCGCAGGTGCACCCCATGTACCCGACCGCGCACCGGCCACCACGCCCCGCGAGGCGGCAGACCGCCGCAGCTTCCGCACCGCATCCCGGATTCCCGCCGCAAGCTCCGCCAAGCGACAACCCACGGCTTCAGGATCCCGCCCGCTTTAGCCATCGCGCCGCCCCGCCGGAAGTGCCTGCGGAGAAACTTCGCTCACCCGCAAACCATAATTGCCGTCGATCACCACCACTTCTCCCCGCGCCACCAGCCGCCCGTCGAGCAGAAGATCCACCGGCTCCCGCACCCGCCGATCAAGCTCGATCACCGCGCCCGGACTCAAATCCAGCACCTCCCGCAACAGCAACCGCCTTGAGCCGAAGCGCATGCTCACCGCCAGTTGCACGTCCATCAATAGATCGAGCGGGCCCGCCTCGGCGGTCGAAGCCGCATTCGCAGCCGGAGTGGAAGAATCCACAGCCGGCTTTGCCGCTTCCTCTTTTGCCGGTTCGGTTTTTACCGCCCGCAACTCCGCCACTAGCGCCGCGCTCAAGCCGAATTCCAGCGCCATGCTGGGTGGCGTTTCCTCGCCCGCCTCCAGACGGAAGCTCTCCGCCGCGGTCCACGAAGGAGCCGCCGCCACCCCTTCCAGATGCAGTTGGACTTCTCCCCAGCGCGCCTTCGCTCCACTGGCCACGATCCCTGAAACCTGGCGCAGCAGTTCGATCACCGACTCCCTGTGGTCCGGCGTCAGGGGGACATCCGGAGCCGCCGGCTCGCTCATGAACGCCTGTCCCAGGCGCAGCACGCTGGCTGCTCCCAGACGCACGCTCATCTCCCCCCGCACCCCTCCCACCGCCGTGACCATCACCCACTGGTCGTCTTCCGCTGCTGGCTTCAGGCCGGCAGGCGCTTGAGGCAACATGCGGCAGGCAACCGGCGCGCCGGTAATTTGGGTGATGACCTGGGCGAAGCTGTCCGCCCACAACCGGACATATTCCTGACATCTCGCGTCTCCTACCCGTGCATCGCCCGCCGCCGCGCTCTTTCCCTCTTCCTCTTCGGCCATTGCCCTCTCCACTCTCTTACCGCGAAAATACTTCGTTTTTCAAATGCCGGGCGTTGCGAAATGCCCTGCTTTTCCTTCTTGCGCTTCCGGCTTGCGCTCGAGCACTTGGGCCGCGCGCGTCGCTCCCGCCCGCGCCGGCACGGCGCCGAACATTTCCACTCCAGCCACCATCAGAGACGCCGGTTCGCCGGTGCCGCGACCGAGTGGCAGCAGGGTTTCTGGAGCCATCTGCGACAGTGCGCTCACCGCCGCGCTTAAGCGGTTCACCGCCAGCTCGACCGTAAAGGGACACTCCAGCAGCAACCGTTTCATCCGCTCCCGCCACTCGGCGGGCCCACGCGAACGGCGGTCCGCAAATGCCGTCGAGATCTTGCGCAGCAGAGCGTGGGACAGGCTCACCGGCACCGCCAGATTCAACCCGCCCCGCACCTCCAGCAGGCTGACCTCGAAGCTCAGTGAAAGTATCTTTTCATTGGGCAGCATCAGGCGCTGCGCCTCCGCCAATTCCATGCGTTTTTCGAAGCCCACCTGCAGCTCCACCGCCTGCCACGCCGCACCCAGCTCCCGGCACACAATTCGCGCGATGCTTTCGACGATCTGGTTCTCGATCTCAGTGATGTCACGCGCCACTGCCAGGCTCTTGCCCTCGCCCCCCAGCAACAAATCGATAATCGGGAACGCAACTTTCAGATCCAACTGCAGCGCGCCGCGCACGCCCATCGGTTCCAGGGTGCAGGCCGCCAGATACGTGGTCTCCGGAATACGCTCGGTGAACTCGCGATAGGTCAAATGTTCCGCCGAAACCAGAGTGGCGGCAAACACCACCCGCAGATAGGTTCCCAGAGCATTGGTCAGACTGCGGGCAAAGTTCTCGTGCAGCTGGGTGATCGCCGCCAGTTGCTCGCGCCCGATCTGCCCCGCCCGATGTACGTCCCAGGCTTCGACGTTCGGCTCCCTCGCGCCCGCATCCGCCCGTCCGCCCGTACGCGCGGCCCGTACCATGGCATCAATTTCCTCTTGGTTCAGTTCGTTCTGCATGAAACTGCCTCACTCGCCGGTTTTTTCACCGCTTCTTTTTCTTTCTAGGCGTTTTTTTCGCTTTTTTATTTTCACTTTTTTAAGTTTGCCCGACCTGTGCCGCCCGGCTCGACTGTTTCGCCGGACTCATTACCTCCGCCAGCCGCGCCCGCAAACGCACCACCGCGAGGGAATGGATCTGCGATACCCTCGACTCTCCGATCCCCAGCACCGCCCCCACTTCTTTCATGGTCAGCTCTTCGAAGTAATACAGAGCCAGCACCTGCTGCTCCTTCTCCGGCAACTCGGCGATCACCCGCGCCAGCATCTGCTTCATCTCCGAGCGCATGCAACGGAAAAACGGCGTGTCCTCGGGAGCGCTCGGCAGATAGTCGCAGAGGTCTTCGTCCTTGCCGTCCCACGGAGACTCCACATGCAGGCTTCCCACCTCCAGTCCATCGAGCTCAGTAAGCAGTTGTTGAAACTCGCGCAACTCAATCTTCAACTCCGCCGCAATCTCCACCTCGGTCGGGGCCCGGCTTAGCTCCATGCTCAATTTGCGCTGCGCCTCTTCAATCCGCCGTGCCTTGCGCCGCAGCTCCCGCGGGCCCCAGTCCATCTCCCGCAAACTATCGAGGATCGCCCCCCGTATGCGGAACTTGGCATAGGACCCGAACTGCACATGCTTGGAGCGGTCAAACTTATTCAGCGCGTCGATCAGGCCAATCACCCCGGCGTGCACCAGATCCTCGAGCGGCACCTGACGCGGCAGCCGCTCGTGAATGCGCCGCGCCAAGTAACGCACCTGGGGCAGCTGTTCGAGCAGGATGCGGTCGCGCTCCTCTTTGTCCTGCCACGCGCTATAGGCCTCGGCCGTGTTCTTGTTCATTCGTAGCTCTCCACTTCCTGCGGAATCCGCTTACGTTTTTCTCTCCGCCCGCTCAGCGCAAAACTCCCACCGACTGCACCTCGATCACAGGAGGCACCTCCAGCGGCGAGAGCACCACCACCTTCGGCAAGAAAGGTTCGAGCAGCCGCTTCAGGTGATAGCGTGCCGGAGTCGCGCACAGCAACACTGGACTCGCCACTGCCACCTGCTCGCCCGCCAGCTTGCGCAGCCCCTCGAGAATTCTCCGCGCAAAAGGAGGCGACAAGCCCGCCGCTCCCGCCCCCGCTGCCGACGCCTGCCCACCGAAGGCCCTTCCCAGTTCGTCTTCGAGCGAGCGGTCGAGCGTCACCACCCGCAGCCCGCCCTGCTCCGACAGCAGCGGACGCACCAGCGCCCGCCCCAGCGCCTGCCGCGCCGATTCCACCAGCAGCACCGCATTCTTATTGATCGGAGCGATATCCAGCAGCGTCTCGAGAATCGTCGATAGGTCGCGCACCGACACCTGCTCCCGCAAAAGTTGTTGCAAGGTCTTCTGTACTTCGCCCAGGCTCAAAACTTTCGGCACCAATTCCTCCACCAGCTTGGGATGGCTTTCCGCCAGCCGGTCGAGCAGACGCTTGGTCTCCTGCCGCGTCAGCAGTTCGTGCGCGTGCTGTTTCACCACCTCCGCCAGGTGCGTCGCCAGCACCGACGTCTGGTCCACCACCGCATACCCCGACGCCAGCGCCTGATTCTGCAGCGCTCCCGCAATCCACACCGCGGCCGCGCCAAAGGCCGGCTCCTTAGTCGCAATTCCCGGCAGCGGACGCGGCGAACCCTCCGAACTAATCGCCAGTAGGTTGTCCTGGTGAAGCTCCCAGCGCGCCACCTCTACCCCGCGCAGAGCGATGGTGTACTCCTTCGGTTTCAAGCGGACGTTGTCCGTGATATGAATCGGCGGCACGATGAAGCCCAGCTGCTGCGCCAGATTCTGCCGCAGCGCCTTCACCCTCGCCAGCAGCTGTCCGCCCTGATTTTGATCGACCAGCGCCACCAGGCCGTAGCCCACCTCCAGACTTAGTTCATCCAGTTTCAGTAAGTCTTCCACCGAATCCTTGCCGGGCTTTTTATCCCCGCCCGCAGCCGCCGTAGCCGCTGCGCCGGACGCCGCCGGTTCTTCCCCGGCCTTCGGAGCGCGCCAGGCCAGAAATCCCGTGCCCGCAGCCAGCAGAAAGAAGGAAAACTTGGGCAGTCCGGGAATCGCCGCCAGCGCCAGCATGACTCCCGCCGCAATGATCAGCGGACGCCTTCGTGACAGCACCTGCCGCCCCACATCCACCGAAAGCGTCGCATCCGATGAGGCCCGAGTCACCACGATGCCCCCCGCCATCGACACCAGCAGCGACGGAATCATGGTCACTAGGCCGTCGCCCACGGTGAGCACGGTGTAGGTCTTCAACGCCTCGCGGAAGGGGATGTCGAGCTGGAACACTCCGATCAGAAATCCGGCGATGATATTGATTGCCGTAATAAGAATAGTCGCGATCGCGTCGCGCTGATTAAACCGCGCCGCCCCGTCCATGGCGCCGTAAAATTCCGCGTCGTGCGCGATCTGCTCCCGCCGGACCCGGGCTTGGCCCTCGTTGATCAGCCCCGCGTTTAAATCCGCGTCGATCGCCATCTGCTTGCCCGGCATGGCGTCGAGGGTAAAGCGAGCCGTCACCTCCGCCGTGCGCACCGCGCCGTGAGCCACCACCAAATACTGGATGGCGATCAATGCCATGAACAGCACGAATCCCACCACGTAGTTGCCGCCCACCACGAACTGACCGAAAGCTTCAATCACGCGTCCGGCAGCCGACGCGCCCTCGTTGCCGTGCAGCAGAATCCTCCGGCTCGAGGCCAGATTCAGCGACAGCCGGAATAGCGTCAGCAGCAGCAGCAAGCTCGGGAACACCGAGAATTGCGACGGGCGTAGAATCTGGATCGCCGAGAGCAGCACCAGCACGCTCACCGTCATGCTTACCGCCAGCAGCAAATCCAGAAGAAAGCTCGGCAGCGGCACCAGCATCACAAAAATCAGGCCCACCGCCGCGATGGGCATGATCCATTCCGCGGCATTATTCTTCCGTCCGGCGGGAGCCGTCATCGTCGTCGTGGTAATACCTGCGGCCATGGCTTACCCCCTTCCCGCCGCGCCCGGATGCTGAGTAGGTGCGGACTGATTTTGCGAAGTCTGGCCAGGTGAAGACTGGCTAGATGAAGATTGGCTCTGCGACGCTTTCGTCTGCGCCCGCCAGATCGCCGCCAGAATTTCCGCCACCACCGTATACAGTTGCGCTGGAATCGACTGCCCCACCTCCACCGCGCGATACAATGCGTGCGCCAGCGGAACGTTTTCGACCATCGGAATGCCATTCCAGCGGGCAATTTCCTTGATTTGCGCCGCGATCAGGTTGCGCCCCTTAGCCAGCACCACCGGCGCATCCATGTCCACGCGGTATTCGAGCGCAATGGCATACTCCGTGGGATTGGTTATCACCACCGCAGCCCGCTCCACATCCTTCAACATGCGCCGCCGCCGGCTTTGCCGCTGCAGCCGCCGGATGCGCTGCTTGATTGCCGGGTGCCCCTCCGTCTCCTTGAACTCGTCTTTCTGCTCCTGCTTGCTCATCTTCATTTCGTTTTCATGGCGCTGGCGTTCGAGGAAATAGTCCGCGCCCGCCCAGGCCAGCAGTACCAGCGACCCCTTCCAGGACACTTCAAACATTCTTCCCGTGGCGAACGCCGCCAGCGTGGTGCGGCTGGCGCGCAGCAGGGCCGGAAAAAAATTCCAGTCGCGCACCAGCACCCCGATGGAGAAATAGATCACTACCGTGGTCGGCAGCAGCGACTTCAACAGGCGGCTCAGGGCGCCGAGCGAAAACAGCTGCTCCACGTGGCTCGCCGGGTTCAGCCGGTTCCAGTTCGGAGCCAGAGCCGACGGAGCGAACACCACTCCGCCCTGCACCAGACCGCCAAAGGTCGCCACCAGCCAGCTCATACTCGCGGCCAGCGCCACCCCGCGAAATACTCCCAATCCGTTGCGCCACACCGGCACAAACTGCTCCGGATGCGTGGCCGCCATGGTCAGCTCCTGATGCAGCAAGCTGCGCCACTCCCCGGCAAAGGATGGCATTTGCCAGGCGCAGAACACCACTGCGGTCATCGCTCCCAGCCCCGCCGTCAGGTCGCGGCTGCGGGCGACCTGCCCCTGCTCGCGCGCCTTCTGCCGCCGCCGCGGTGAAGCCCGCTCTGTCTTGCTCTCATCCGCCATGGGACTTTTTCTTCTTCACGTGTTTTCTCTTTTTCACCGCGTTCACCGCGCCAAATGCATGAGCCGTTCCGATACCTGAATCATCCGCATGAAGTGCTGGTTGAACAGCCGCGGCCAGTAGGCCACCGCCCCGACCATCACCGTCAATCCCAAAATGTTTTTCACCGCCAGCCCGATGAACATCACCGGCAGTTGCGGCGAGGCCTTGCCCAGAAATCCCAGCGCCACATCGGCGACCAGCGTGGCCGCGAGCGAGGGCGCGGCAATCTGTACGCCGGCCAAAAAAATTCCGCCCGCAGCGTGCAGCAACTCTGCGGTCAGCGCCAGAGTCACCGTCGCGCCCCCGGGCGGCAGATACGCAAAGCTCCGCACCAGCGAGCGCAGCAGCCAGTGGTGCACATCGAGTTGCAAAAAAATCAGCAGCGTCGCCATCTGATGAAACTCCGAGAGCACCGGTGTGTCCGCCTGACTCTGCGGATCAAACACGTTGGCCAGCGAGTAGCCGATCTGCACCCCCAGCACCTGACCGGCCAGCAGCGCCGCCTCGAACATGAAATTCGCCACCAGACCAAGCACCAGCCCGATCAGCGCCTCGCCCACCGCCACCTGCGCCCACTGCCACGATCCCAACGCCAACCCCACCGGCCCATGCAGCGGGTGCAGCAGAATCGTCAGCAGCAGCGTCAGCCCGGCCTTGACTGGAATCGGCACGGCGTTGCTGCCAAGGAACGGACAGAACACCATCAGCCCCGACACGCGCGCCCCGGTAAATACCGCCGCCGCGAGCAACTCTTCGAGATGCAAACCGTCGGTCATTTTTTTTTGATCAGTCTCGGTACTATGTGCTAGGTTCTGGCTGCTGCCTCACCGCACAAACGGCCTGAAGTCGGAAAACAATTGCAACGTGAACATCCCGATCCGCCGCACCATCCACGGCATCAGCAGCAGCACCGCCGTGGCCACCGCCGCCAGCCGCGGCACCGTCGAAATCGTCATGTCCTGCAGCGACGTCAGCACCTGCACCACGTTGATCACCAGCCCCACCACCACCGCCGCAATCAGCAGCGGAGCCCCCATCCACAGGGCCGTCTCCAGCGTATGCCGCAGCAATGCGACGATCTGATCCGCTCCCATCGAAATCCCTCCGGCCGGCAGAAGTTCTTCACGCAAAACTCTTCATCAGCGACCCCACCAGCAAATTCCAACCGTCCACCATCACGAACAGCAAAATCTTCAGCGGAGTGGAAATAATCACCGGCGGCAGCTGCATCATGCCAATCGACGTGGTCACCGCCGCCACCACCAGATCGATCACCAGAAAGGGCAGGAACAGCGCCACCCCGATTTGGAATCCGGTTCTCAGCTCCGACACGATGTAGGCCGGCACCACCACCCGCATGGGCACGTCCTCGGGCCGCGCCGGACGCGGCGCCTGCGCCAGTTCGAGAAACAGAGCCAGATCTTTTTCCCGCGCGTACCGCAGCATGAAATGCTGCAGCGGAGGCGTGCCCAGTTCCACCGCATGCATCACATCCACTCTGCCTTGCTGAAACGGCACCACCGCAGCCTGGTAAATCGCCGCACCCACCGGCTGCATCAGGAAATAAGTCAGCACCAGCGCCAGCCCGATCAGCGTCTGGTTGCTGGGCGCAGTCTGCGTCCCCAATGCCTGCCGCAGGAAATGAAACACAATCAGCAGCCGGGTAAACGGAGTTAGCGCTACCAGCAGCGCCGGCAGCAGCGTCAGCAGCGTCAGCAGCACCACGATGTTCCACGGTACCGACCCACTCGCCCCGCCCATCCCCGTCCAGTTCAGTCCCGGGAGATGCTTCGGACGCAAGACCATCACTGCCGCCACGCTGGCCATTCCGCTCAGCACTCGCCGCCCCCCCGATTCTTCCTGGGATTTTTTTCTGCCGGATCTTTCTCTGGCAGATTGTTTTCTCTCGAATTTTTTTCCCGCAGGTTCTCTTCTCCCGGATTTTTTCTCCCCAACCGCGAGAGCAGCACCAGCGACGTCGCCGTGCCTCCTACTAGGAAGCGCGCCTTCTCAAACTCCACCACCGCCACAAACCTCCGCTCGCCCAGGGGCAAACTCTCGCACAGCTGCAGCCGCTTCTCAGGACGCCGGCTGATCCGCGCCACCCGCCGCCACAACGCGATCAACCGCGCTCGCAGCGCCGTCAAAGAGAATGGCAGTGCCTGCGTCGCCGTGAACGTCCGCGAATCCCCCGCTTCCGGCATCACGCCAGCTCCGTCAGCCGTACCGCCAGATGGCGGCCTACGACTTCAAACTCGATCCAGCCGATGGCCGCGCCATTCAGGCGCAGCGGCACATCGCGCCCCACCCGCCAGTGAGCATTCACAATCGATCCCTTCTTCAACTTCAGCAGCTCCGCAATCTTGAAACCCGGTATCGGCAAATCCACCGTGAGTTCGCAGCCGAGATCGAGAACCGGCTTCCACCGCGCATCGGACTGCGCCTCCGCCGCCCGCACCGCAACCGCCTCGCCCGTCTGCTCCGCCGCTACCGGAGCCGTCACTGCCGCTGCCATTCGCCCCTCAAAGTTTTCAGCGCTGAATCAGAAACTCGGTGAAGTACACTTCCTCCACCCCCAGCTCCGGTATTTTTTCCTGTAACGCTCGCAGTACATCTGCCTTCAACTTCGCCTTGCCTTTTTCATCCTGCAAATCCTCCACCCGAAACTGCCCGAGCACGCTCAGAATCGTGTCCCGCGCCTGCGCCACCGGCGCATTCTCCCTTTTACCCAGCTCCCGCCCCAGTCCCAGATCGATGCCCACCCGCAAATACGACCGCTGGTCGGGGCCCGCAAGGTTCAGCACAAACGTCTCCAGATGCAGCGTGCTCTTCACTGTCTGCGCCGCCCCTTGCGCCGTGGGCACAGCCGTGCGGCTGTTCCAATACCAACCTCCGGCCGCAATTAGCGCACAGGCCATCACGAAGTAGGAAAACTTCCCCCGCCCTGACGTCGCTTCTTTTTTTTGTTCGGGAGTTTTTTTTGCGGCCACGGAAGAGAAAAAGCAATCGCGTTGCCGTGGTGGGGAACGAAAGGGAGGGGTGAATATTGCCGCTTAGTACCTGGCAAATGGTGCATCCACCCCACACCACTCATCTTCCAGGCAATCTTTACCCGCTTCCGGCGTAGACTGCGCTGATCTTCAATCCCAGCCTGAGGATTCCACCCAAAAAAATCAGATTAGGAGAAGCTCATGACAAAGTTCTCATGATCCCAATCATGCTTTCTCCGGCAGCCCGCCACAGCCGCCGGAGAAATTTCCCACATGAGTCATTTCACATTCGTCTTACTGTTTCAGTGCGATCGTGTCCTGTGTGATCTGGTCAAACGTGGTCACCGCCTTCGCGTCCGCCTCAAAGCCTCGTTGCGCCACAATCAGGTTGGAGAACTCGGTCGCAATATCCACATTCGAAAGCTCCAGCGATCCGCCAGAGAGAGTTCCCAAACTGCCCGCTCCCGGCACTCCCACCACCGCCGGGCCCGAAGCCAGCGTCGGCGAGTAATCGGTCGTGCCATCGAGTTGCAGCCCGTTTACGTTGGCGAAGTTCGCCAGCGCAATTTCTCCCAGAGCCTGCGTCTTGCCGTTGCTGAACGATCCCGTAATCGTGCCGTCGCCGCCAATCGCAAAGTTCACCAGCGCGCCGCTGCTGCTGCCATCCTGCTGCGTTGCCGATGTCGTACTCGGCGAGGCCACCTGCGAAATCACCGGGCTCGTTCCGCTCAGCACATTCCAGTTAAACGTCTGGTTGGCTGCCCCATCAGCAAAACCGTTAATCGGAATCGCCGTAACATTGGCGAGCGTCAGCGGCGTCGTCGGCACTGTGATCGTATCCCCGGACGCGAACGCCGTCGATCCCGCCGCAATCGTAAAATTCAGCTGGCCCGAGGTAAAAGGAGTTCCTACCGTCGCCGTCCCCAATGCCCCTGTCACCGATCCCGTCACCGTGAACTGCGTTGCACTGGTCGCGGTCAGCGTAATCGTCTGCGGGACGCTCCCCGCGTTTACCCCTAATCCGGATACGGTTCCGTTTCCCACGTTTCCCGTGCCGTACACCGGCGTTCCCGCTCCTCCACCGGTGCCGATCAGCACTCCATTGCCATTGAACGTCAGCGTGCCCGTCGCCAGAACGCCAGTCGGAGCCGCGCCTCCCGCGGATGCATTCAGATCGCCCGGGGGAATGTTCAGACTGTAGCTCCACGTGTTCGGAGCGGTGTTTGTGAAGTTATAGGTCAACGTATGGCTCGTGCCCAGCGAGTCGTAAATCGTCACCGGCGTCGAAAACGTCGACCCCACCCCACCCGCTGCGTTCAAGTTCGCCGTCACATCCACGTTCGCCGTGGCCGTCGGCGGACTAATCGTTCCCGCGCCCAGTTGCAGCGGCGCAATTCCCGCTCCCGTATTCACCACCCCGTTCACCGCCGGATATCCCAGCACCTGTTGCCCGCTGGAGGTCACCAGGAAATTGTTCTCATCGGTGGAGAAATCTCCCGCCCGCGTGTAGTCGATCACTCCATTTGCGTTCTGCACCGCGAAAAATCCGTCGCCCTGAATCGCCACATCCGTCGGCACTCCCGTCGCACTGATGCTGCCCTGGGTAAACAGAGCCGGCATCGATCCCACCTCCGTGCCCGCGCCCACCTGAATCGGATCGCCCGATCCCGTCGTTCCCAGGTTTTGGTAAAACAAGTCACTGAATAAAACACTCGTGTCCTTGTAACCTGTCGTGTTCTGGTTGGATAAGTTATTCGCGATGGCCGATAACGCCGTCGATTCGGCCGTGAGTCCGGAGAGTGGAATGGAAAAATCAGGCATTTAGAACGCTCCTTGGATCTTGCTGGTTAACGCGGATATGGTTGGTGAAGCAAAATTCGATAAGGTCGTCGCCGCCGAGGAAAGCGGATTTGCGGCGCCCAAAGCGAGCGCCGGGTTTGCCGCCAGCGCCGCAGCCGCCGCGGCACCCGGGCTGGACGATCCTGTCGCCGGAACCGCCCCGCCCGTGGATCCTGTCCCGGTTCCCGAAGCCGGCACAAATCCCTGCAACAGTGTGTAAATCGATGTCACCTCGCTCAGTTCGCTGAACTGCGCCAGTTGTCCCACAAACTGCGAAGGATCGACAGGATCGGTTGGATCCTGATTCTGCAGCTGCGCCACCAGCAATTGCAGAAACATGTTGTTCAAACTCTGCCCGGTGGGTAGACCGTTTGTCCCCGTGGTCGGAGGCGTAGTCACCGGAGATGTACTCATAAGAATCCCCTTTCGGAAAACTTAGCGTCCTGCGTGGTCCATTGGTTTTTTCTTCCGGCAAAATGCCGGAACCGCTCAAGCCAGAATGCTCAGACTGCTTCCCCCGCCCACCCATCCGCCGCCCGTGGAAACAATTCCAGAAGCTTCGTCCGGTATCGCTTCCGGCGAAGAAAAATTTGCCGCCGTCGAAGCCGGAACAAACGAGCGTTGCTGCTGCGAATCGCCGCCACCCCCGCCACTGTTTCCCGACGCGAATCCCTGCATAAAACTCACGTTATTCAGCCGCAGATTCTGCTGTTGCAGACTGTTCGAAATGGCGGGCATATCATTGGTCAGCAGCCCGCGCAAATCTCCTTTTTCGCTGCCAATCGTCAGCCCCACACCGCTGGCGTGAACCACCGTCCGCACTTCCACATTGCCGAATGCCGAGGTGTTCATCCCCACCCGCATCTCGGCTTGCCCCGCCCGATCGACCATCTGCGCCATCTGCACCGGACCCGGCACCGGCACAGCCGCAGGCGTCGCCGGCGGAAGCGGCGGAAGAGTCGGCGCCGCGTTGCCCGACGATGTCCCGGCAGGCTGACCAGGAAGCTGCGAGTTTGCGGGAAGAGATTGCGCAGCCATCACAGAAGCCGGAACCGACGTCACCGCTGCGGCAGGCGCTCCTGCAGAAGCCTGCGCCACAGCCACTGCGGCAGCGGGAGCCGCGCTACTCGAATCCGCGTGGAGTGTTGCCGCTTGTGCGGTTGCACCCGCGCTCGTAATTCCAGCCGGCAAATCTTTGTTATTTGTATTTGCCTGCGATGCGATTGGCGGAGGAGCCACCGGCGCGATCGCATTGCTTTGCAGTCCGGCACTCAGCGAATTCGCGGCTGTCGCCGTTCCTACGGCAATCGAACTACCGTGACTCGCCGTATTCGCCGGAAGAATCATCTTCGGCAAGGTCGATGCCGCCGATTCCGTCCCCGGCCCCGGACTCGAAAAATAAACTGCAAATGGCGACACGCTCGCCAGCGGCGACGTAGCGCCCGCCGCCGTCTCACTCGCCGTAGCGGACGTGGTAGGAGAACTCGCTCCCACCGTGCGCACACTCGAAGCCCCGGTCACGCCAGCGCCCGCTTTCGCCCCCGCCTGCGCTGCCACTGGACGCGGCAACGTCTGACCCAAGGGTATCTGTCCCAGCAGTGGAATCGCTGAATTCAACGGAGTCAGCGCAGCAGTGGTCGTCGTACTCACCCCTCCCGATAGAAGGCTGCCGATATCGGCAGGAAGTGAGCTGCTGCTGGTCGCAACAGAGTTCGCCGTCACCGCTGGCAAACTATTCGCCGGCAAACTATTTTCCCGAGTTCCCGGAAGATTCCCATTCGACAACTCCTGCGCTCCATCGCTGGAATCAGCTGCTGGAAATGTGCTGGCCATGAGTATTGGCGCAGACGGAACATTCAGTGCAGTTGGTGTTGCCGCGTCGGCGGCTCCAAATGCCTGAGTTGTGGTTTGCGCTCCAGCAGCGCCGTTCGCCGGAATTCCGCTTCCTTGAATCTGCGGCACTACATTCCACACCGTGTCGGATGAAGCCGGTCGACTGGTGAAGGAAAATACAGACGGCGTGGTATTCGCGGCCACCACCGCTGGTTCCGTCGAGAGCGGCTGAGCTTCAGAGCTATTCCACTGACTTGCTTGAACAGCATTGGACGCAACTGCGCTAGCGCCCGAGTCAACCGCCGCAGGCAACACGACCGCTGAAGATTCTTGATCGCTGGATGGAATTTGATTTTGCGTCGGCGGAAAAATGTTCTGCGGCAGAACGCCGCTCGCGAACACAATCGCGCCACCAGACCCGGTGAACGCGGAAGAAAACTGCTGTCCCGCAGGCAGTGCACGCTCTGTGCCCGTCGATAACCCATCCGCAATCGACGGCAATGCCGTCGAGTTCGCCGCAGATGATACCACCACACCCGGCACCAAACTCACTTGCACTGGCAAAGCCAAGGCCACCGGATTCGCCGCAACCGCCACCGGCGCATCGGCAAAATTGTTTGTGCTCCCCGCCCCACCCACAGCGCTCGCCGGTTTCCGTAGCGGAAGATTGATAGCGGCCTTTAAATTCACGCCGCTCGCCGCCTCCGCTCCCGGCGTACTTCCCGCCGAACTCGCCTCCGAAACAATAGCGGACGCCGCTGTCGCCGGAGTTGACAATTCCTGCTGCGCCGCGGCCAGCATCGATGCAAACCCTCTCCCGCCTCCTCCACCATGCACCGAACCCACCTGCGTCACTGCGCCCGCCACCGGCAGCGCCGCAAAGTTGCTCGCCGGCGAAAAATTGCTCGAGATGGATTCCAGTCCCAGATCCACGGCGCTCACCCATCAATTGTGTGGGGGTGCGCACTACTCAATGCACTCTGCTAGCCATCGGTATACGCCAGCTTCAACGCGGCAAAAAGTCGCTAACTCCTTTCATTCAGGTGAATCCGATTTCTGCCGATAGAGTGATCGGCAGATTCGCCACACCCAGCTCGGCAAACTGTATCCACTCACCCCGGCAAACTTTAACTATCAAACTTTAGACACGCTGCTTGTATTCTCTCCGCAACAAAAACAAGTCATCCAGATTCTGCTGCTCCCGCCGCGCCGCCTCTTGTCTATATATGCGCAGCTGCTCATCCCTTACCGCCTCCAAAGTTTCCCGCGCCCGCCGCGCCTGCTGAAAAATCTCCCGCTGCTGCTCGCGCAACTGTTGCAGCCTCACCAGATGTAATTCGAGATCCCTTCGCTGGCGCTCCAGCTCCGCTTCGCACTGCAAACCAAAGCGCAGTTCCGCCGCCGTCACCCCCGCACCCAGCTGTCTTTCCTTGGACGCGTGCAGTTCCCGGCGCCGTATGTCGATCTGCTCCACTCCATGCTGGCCGCGCGCTACCTGCTGGTTCGCTGCCCGCAGACGCAGCTCCTGCTGATGCTCCACGCTTTGCCGGAAATGCAGTACCGCCTGTAGCGGAAATCGAAACGCCATGTTCTTATTCCTTCAAGCCCTTAACTTCCGCAATGCCTTCCTGAAACGCCTTACCCCGGCAACGCCAGCAACTTCTCAATTGTCTCCCCCAGCGGAGCCGCCTCGCCCGGCTTCTGCATCAGAAAATGATCCAACTCCGGAATCAGTCCCAGCGCCTTATCGAGCGTCGAGTCGCTCCCCTTCTGATACGCTCCAATCCTTACCAAATCCGCCGACGCCGCATAGGCCGCCAGCAGCCGCCGCAGGCTTTGCGCTTTTTGCAGATGCGCTCCCGAGGCCACCGCCGACATCAACCGGCTCACGCTGTTTAAGATCGCAATCGGAGGATAATGACCTCGCGCCGCCAGTTGCCGGTCGAGCATCACATGCCCGTCGAGCAGCGCCCGCGCCCCATCCACCAGAGGATCCTGCTCGTCATCACCCTCCATCAATACCGTATAAAACGCCGTGATGCTGCCCTGGTTGAACCTTCCCGCCCGCTCGATCAGCCGCGCCAGCATGGTAAAACACGATGGCGTATATCCCTTCGCCGTCGGAGGCTCGCCCGCCGCCAGCCCAATCTCCCGCTGCGCCATCGCCAGGCGCGTCAGCGAATCCACCACCAGCAACACCTGCTTTCCCTGGGCGGAAAAATATTCTGCTACCGCTGTCGCCGCCTGCGCCGCCCGAATCCTCAGCAGCGGAGACTGGTCCGAGGTCGACACCACCACGCACGACCTTTTGCACCCTTCCACTCCCAGCGTCTCCAGAAACTCGCGCACCTCGCGCCCACGCTCACCCACCAGGCCCAGCACCGTCATGTCCGCCCCGGTATTGCGAGCCATCATGCCAATCAGCGTGCTCTTGCCCACGCCGCTGCCGCCAAAAATTCCCACCCGCTGTCCCCGCCCGCAGGTCAGAAACGCGTCCACCGCGCGGATCCCGCATCCGAGCGCCTCCCGGATCGGCACACGCTCCATGGGCAGCGGTCCCGTCGCATCGAGAGCCCGGTACTCCTGTCCCCGCACCGGCCCCAGCGAATCCAGGGCTTCGCCTCCTCCATCAATTACCCGTCCCAGCAGCCCATCGCCCACCCTGATCGACGGCCTCGCTCCCCACGTCGAAACCATATCTCCATTCCGCACTCCGGACGGAGATTCCAGCGGCATCGACAACACCGTTGTCCCCCGGAATCCCACAACCTCTCCCGGCATCCTCCGCCCCTGCGAGTCGGTGATCTCGCACACTTCCCCCACCGAACAGAATGGTCCCTCCGATTCCACCAGCGGACCGATTACCTGCGTCACCCGTCCCCTCCAGCGCAACTCGGAACTCGCCTCCACGCTTGCGAAGTACGGAGCCAGCAAGCCTGAGCTCTCCACGCTTATCGCTTCCCCTGAGGACGCGCCGCCAGCAGATCCATCAATCCCTGTTCGACTTCTTTGAGCTGCGTCTCCAGACTCAGGTCCGCAGTTCCCATCGACGTCCGCAGCACGCACTGCTGAGGCTGCATCACCGCATCTTCCACGATCTCCGGCATCTCGCCTGCTTCCAGGTGCGCCGCCAGATAGCGCCTCCACTCTTGCGCCTGCTGCGGATGAACCGCTAGCGCCACCCCCGCTGCTCCTTCAATCCGCTCCAGCGCCACCCGCACAATTCCCATCAGCAGCAGCGGATCCACCTGCGCCTCGCGGTGCAATACCTTGCGCGCAATGCTCATCACCAGCCGCACCGCCTCTTCTTCGAGCCTCCGGTAATAGGCCGCCCGCTCCCGCGCAAAGTCTTTCAACGCCAGCTCCACCGCCGCGCGTTCCGCTCCGAGCTTTTCTTCGAACTTTGCCCGGCTCTCCGCCAACCCCTCTTGCCGCGCCGCCTCCCGCATCCGCACTTCCCGCTCTGCTCCCGCCGCCTGCGCTGCGGGATCGTTTTCGCTTCCCCCCAATCCCCATGATGACGACGACGATGACCGGTGCGCCGCCAGCGGAAAATTTAGCTGCCCGGCCGCGGTTACAGCTTCGCTGTAAGAAAACGGCGAAGCTTCGAGAGCCTCGCTGTCCACAAGGCTTCCCGCAACCTTCGCCGGCTCCGGAGCCAAGCTAGCTGACGAACTCATCTTCGGCGCCTCCCGGACTCAGCGACAGCTTGCCGTCGGCTTCGAGTTTCCGCGCCACCGCCACCGCCTCCAGTTGCGCTTTGCTGATTTCCTTCTGCTTCACCGGACCCAGCACCTCCATATCCTCCTTCAACATCTCGACCGCCCGCGACGACATGGATTTGAAAATATAATTCTTCAACTCCACCGAGGCGCCGCGCAGCGCCGTCGCCAGCGTCTTCTTATCCATCTGCCCCAACAGTTCCCGCACCCCAGCCTCCGGCACCGTGAGGAAGTCTTCGAAGGTGAACATCAGATTCCGGATCGAAAGCGCCAGCTTCGGATCTTCCCCCTCGATTGTCTCCAGAATCGATTTGCCCGTGGCTATGTCCAGACGGTTCATCAGGTCAGCTACGCCTTTCAACCCCGCATAGGCCCGCCGGGATTGCTCTCCCATGGCCTCAATCCGCTTGTTCAACACCAGCGACACGCGCTCCGCCATCTCCGGCGAAAATTGCCGCAGCTGCGCCAGCCGCTTGATGGGTTCGGCCCGCAACTCCTTCGGCAGACGGAGCAGCACCTGCGACGCCTGCTTCGATTCGAGGTGCGCCAGAATCAGCGCAATGGTCTGCGGATGCTCGCCCTCGATAAATTTCGCCAGCTGTTGCGGATCGATCTTTCGCAGCGAATCCAGTTTTCCTCCGCTCACCTGCGCCGCCTCCGAGACCTGGCGCAAGAGCTCGCTCGCTCCCTCCTTGCCAAAAGCCTTTACCAGCAGCTTGTTCGCATACTCCGTTCCCCCCTGATTTACATAATCGCCGGTAACGACCAGGCGATGAAATTCCTCAAGCACCGCAACCGCAGTCTCGGAATCCACCTGATCGAGTTCGGCGATCTCCTTGGTCACCTGCTCCACTTCGAGCGGTGGCAAGCGGCGGTAGATCTGGCTGGCCGCATCTTCGCCCAGCATTACCATCAGGATGGCGGCCTTGCGCAAACCGGTAGGAGCGGACGTGGTCATTTTTCGTCCTCGCGCACCCAGGATTCCACCAGCCGGCTCGCCGCCTCCGGTTCGGCTTTCACCTTGTCGGTCAGCATCCTCTTCAATTCGTTGGCGCGCTGCCCGCTCGATACTTGCTCCGGCGCATCCAGCGTCGTGCTTCCTGCCAGGCCCGGAGGCGCGTTATGCGCTGTGATTTTTTTAGGCAGCTCGCGGAAGGCGGCGATCGCCTGCTTCTTTACCGGACTCAGAATCAAGAAATAGACCACGGCAAACAGCCCCGCCAGCCCGGCATAGCGCAGCACCCACGACCATTGTTCGAGCAGCTGCCGCCAGTGTTCGACTTTGTTCGGCGGCGGAGGAGTTTCCATCGGCATCTCCTGAAATGACAGATTTTCCACCGCCAGCACGTCGCCGCGCTGCGTATCCACCCCAATCGCCGCCCGCGCCAGTTGCTCGATCTCTTTCATCTCTTCGCCCGTCCGCTTGCGCCGCGTGCTAGTGCGCTTGCCCGCTTGCTCGATCCAGTCCACCGCGTCATCCACCAGCACGGCGGCCGCAATCCGCCGCACCCGCCCCGCCGGCTCCACGCTGCGATGAATGTTCTTGCTGATGGCGTAAGTGGTCGAATCCGACTTCGACGAGGATTGTTCCGGCTTTCCCGGCTGCGCCGCTGGAGGAGTCCCCGTGGGCACGTTGCTCGCCGTCCCGGGCACACCCGCCGGAGCTTCGCCGGTCGAGCTTTCTTCCGAATGCTCCTGGGTCAGCGCCGTCGCGGTCTTCGGATCGTAGGTCTCCTGCGTCTCTTCGCTGGTGCCAAGGTCATACTCCACGTGCACGCTGGCGCGTACGTGATCGGCGCCTACCACCGGCTCCAGAGTATGCACCAGAGTCTTGGCCAGTTCTTCGTCAGGAGCGTAGGTCCTTCCACCCTCGCGCCCGTGCAGCAGCGGAGTGTTGCTGTCGGCGTCGACCACGGTTACGTTCTCCGGACGGAGCCGGTCAACCGCGCTTGCCACCAGTTGCGGAATCGCCAGCTGCGCCTGCTCCGACAAGCGTCCGCTGCGGGTTTTTAAAATCACCGCCGCTTTGGCTTCGTGACCCAGCTCGGTGAACAAAGACTCCTCCGGCATCACCAGATGCACTCTCACACCCTCCACTTCGCTGAGGGTCGAAAGCGTGCGCTCCAGTTCGCCTTCGAGGGCGCGCTGGTAATTCACCTTCTCGGTGAAATCCGATCCCGCCCAGTTGGGCGTGTCGAACAATTCGAATCCCAGGCGCGCGCTGCGCGGCAACCCCGCCGCCGCGGTTTCGAGGCGCGCGGCATCGAGTTTGTCGTCGGGCACCAGCAGGCTGCCTCCATCGGGAGAGATCTGGTGCGGAATGTTTTTGGCCGCAAGCTTCGCGCCAAGCGACTGTGTGTCCTCTGGGCGCAATCCCGAATAAAGCGTCACGTACTTTGGCTGCCCCAGCAGGGTTACGAACACCCACAGCGTTCCCCCCACCAGCGCCACCCCCGCCCCCATCCACAGCCGCTGGTAAAAGCTGAGCCCCTTGAAAAACACTCCCATGCGGGCGAGGACGTCTTCGAACGATTGCGGTTTGTCGTCGGCCATCGCGTGCGCTCATACTGGCCATTGGCCACTGGCCACTGGCCACTGAATTAGAACTGCATCCTCGAAATCTCCTGGTAGGCGGAGACAATCTTATTGCGCATCTGCATCATCAGTTGAAACGACAGATCCGCCTTCTCCACCGCAATCAAGGCCGTATGCACATCGCCGCCCGTGCCCTCGAGCACGCCCGCCACCTTGCCCTCAGCTTGCGATTGCAAATTTCCCATCTCGCCCATCGCGTCCCGCAAAGTGTCGGCAAAACCCCCGCCGGCGGACGCCTCCGGAAAGCCCGCCGCCGTGCTCTCAATTTCGGCAGGAAGTATGCGCAACGAAGATACCGGGCTGCTCATGGGTTGATCCTCTATCAGATCTCGTAATGGTCAGATCTTCGATTATTATTTTCTTTTCTTATCTGCTTCTTAAATTCCAAACGCGCACCGGCAGGGTCGTCATCCCGTGCTGCGCAACCTACGTCAAAATCTGCAGCGACTGCTGCAGCATGCTCTTCGCCGCCTGCACCGCTGCCGCGTTGAGCTGGTAAGCCCGCACCGCGCTCAACAAGTCCGCCATCTCCATCACCGGATTCACATTGGGATACGTCACATACCCCGCGCTATCCGCATCCGGATGCCCCGGCTCATACCTCCGCGGCATCGGCGACATATCCGCCACCACCCGCTCCACCCGCACGCCCCCATCCGGCACTGCCTTGCGCAATCCCGCCAGCAGCAACGGAAAGCGCGGCATGGGTTGCGCCCGGAACACCAGCAGTTGCCGCCGGTAGGCCCCGCCCTGCGGAGTCCGCGTGGTCTCCGCGTTCGCCATATTGGCCGACACCACCTCCGCCCGCCAGCGCTCCGCTCCCAGCGCCGATCCGCTGACTTCAAGCATTCCAAATAAATTCATGACGACGTTCCTCCCGAATTAATCGCCTGCGATATGGTCTTGAACTCATCCTTCAACAGCTGCACTCCCAACCCAAACTTCATCTGCGTCTCCGCCAGCAGCAGGCTCTCCCGCTCTACGCTGACATTGTTCCCATCCGGCCTCTCGATCAATCCTCGCACCGGCCGCGCCACCGGAGCGTATGCCGCATAACTCAACCCCGCATAACCTGTGCCCGCTCCCTCGCCCAACTCCGTCTCTCCGCTCACCCGCGCCATCTCAGCCCGGAAGTCCAGATCGCGCGTGCGATACCCCGGCGTATCGATGTTCGCCACATTCGACGTAATCAACTTGTGCCGCGCCACATTCACATCCAGATAGCGGCTCAACGCTTCAACCATCGGATCGTCAATCATCATCGCCTTGCTCCCCGCTTTAATCTCTCCGGATTAAATTTTTCCAGCCCTAATCATGAACATAACTGCTCCAGCTCGGCAGGCCGTAACAGCGGATCTTATTTCTTACCGTCCGCAGACTCACCCCCAGCAACTCCGCCGCCCGCGACCGGTTCCCCCGAGTCGCCTCCAGAGTCATCTCCAATAACTTCCGCTCCATGTTTTCGAGCGACACACCCGGCCGCAGTTGGTCGTCATTCTCTTTGTCCCTCCTTTCGTCTTTATCCTTATCGTTGTCCTTATCGCGATCGCCCACTCCGCCGCCGCTTCCATTTTTTGTCAAAGCTCCTATCTCCTCAGCGCCCCACGCCCAACCCTCCAAACCTTCCCGCCCAATCTCTGCACCCGTCGTCAGCGCCACGGCCCGGCGCACGCAGTTTCCCAGCTCGCGCGCATTCCCCGGCCAGTCATGCGTCTCCAGACCGTCCAGAAATTCCCTGCTCAGTCGCACCCCCTTCCCCGGAGGCGCGTACAGCCGCGCAAAATGCTCCGCCAGCTCCCTTACATCTTCCCGCCGCTCGCGCAACGCCGGCAGCCCCAGCGCGATCACGTTCAGACGGTAATAAAGGTCGGCGCGAAATTTTCCCTCCCGCACCATCTCCCCCAGCGACCGGTTAGTCGTAGCAATCACCCGCAAATCCACCTGCACGCTGCGCGTATCTCCCAGTCGGTCGAACTCGCGCTCCTGCAAAGCCCGCAACAGCTTCGGTTGCAGCCCCAGCGGCATCTCACCCACTTCGTCGAGCAGCAGCGTTCCCCGGTGAGCCAGCTCAAATCGTCCCGGCTTCGCCGCCAGCGCCCCTGTGAAGGCCCCACGCGCGTAGCCGAACAATTCGCTCTCCAGCAAGGTTTCGGGAAACGCTGCGCAATTTACCGCCACAAACGGACGCTCTCTTCTCGCGCTCAATCGATGGATCAGCCGCGCCACCAGCTCTTTTCCCGTGCCGCTTTCGGCCTCGATCAGCACATCCGCGTCGCTCGCCGCCGCCTGCCGCGCGCGGTCGAGCGCCCGCAGCCACTTCGGAGCGTGCCCCACCAATCCCTCAGCCGCTTCGGCCTGCGTCCGCGCCTGCGCCAGAATTCGCTCCGCCGCCTCTTCCAGTTGCTCGAAGCAAACCGGCTTCACCAGGTAATCGCACGCGCCGCCTTTCATCGCGGTCACCGCATCCGGCACGCTGGCAAAGGCGGTCAACAAAATCACCGCCGTATGCGGAGCCAGTCCTCGCGCCTCGCGCATCACGGCAAAGCCGTCCGCGCCCGGCATGCGAATGTCCGTCACCACCAGCGGATGCAATCCCCGGCGGAATTTTCCCAGAGCCTCCTCCGCCGTCGCCGCCGTATCCACCTGCCAATCCCGGCGCGTAAAGTGAGCCTCCAGCGCCGCCCGCATCCCCGCGTCATCGTCCACCACCAGCACTCGATTCATGCTTCCACCCCTTGCAGATTTTCCTCGCGCAACGGCAGCGTCAGCGTGAAGCACGCCCCCATCCCCGCGCGGTTTCCGGCCGTGAGCGATCCCCCATGCTGCTCGGCGATCTTGCGGCACACGGCCAGACCCAGCCCGGGCCCGCCCTGCCGCGTGCTGTAGCCCGGCTCGAATATTTTTTTCTCCTGACCAGCACGGATTCCCGGCCCGGTGTCGCTGACGCAAATCGTCACCACTGGATCGTTGCTGTGGCCCTTCTCTATCAAATCGATTCCACTTGGATTCATCCGCTGCCCCGCCACTTCCACCCAGCCGCCGCCGGGCATGGTGCGCAACGCATTCAGTACCAGATTCAGCAACACCTGCTCCAGCCGGTGACGGTCGGCGGAAAACCACACCCCCTGCAGCCGGTTCCGCAGACACAGTTCCACCCGCGCCTGGCGCGCCATCGGTAGCAGAAATCCCCCCGCCCAATCGAGCAGACGGCCCAGATCCGTCGGCACCCGCGCAGGTGCGGGTGCGCCGTGAAACTGCAATACGTTATTAACCGTTGCCCCCAGCGTCCGCAACCCGGCCTGCACATGCTCCACCCACTGCCGGCACTCCCCGACTAACGGAGCCTTCGCCAGCAATCCGGCAAACAACTCCAAACTGCCCAGCGGATTGCGGATCTCGTGCGCCAGAATGGCCGACATCTCGGCCAGCGCCTGCTCCCGCCGCAACTTTTCCCGCTCCCGCACCATGCGCTTCGACTCACTCACATCGCGCAGAATGAAGATCGATGCCGAATTACCCCCGGCCTCGGAGTGGTAAAGTTTTGTATTTTCAGAACGGCATGTTTCGGAACCCAGCATTTCGGAACCTGGCGTCTCGGAACTTCGCGTCTCGTAATTACGCACCGCCGCATGGCGCGCCGCCAGCCAGCACTCGCCGTCATCTTTTCCTTTTCCCATAAAACATTGCTCCTGCTCGCCCGAACCGATGCGCGCACGCTTCAGCAGTTCGCGCACCGCGTCTGGCACTTCCGGAATAGATTCTTCTCTAGTATTCGAGTTTTCTCCCGAGCCTTCGATCGCTCCGGCCCGGCCCAGCAACCGCCGCCCCTCGGGATTCAGCAGCGAAATTCTCCCGTTCGCCTTCGTCACCAAAACCCCGCAGGGCAACCCTTCCAGAATGCGGTCCAAATGCTCGCGCATCGTGTGGTTCTCCTCCAGGCTGCGCGCCAGCCCCGCATTGCTCTCGGCCAGTTCGCCGTGCAGTCGCCCCACCTCGGTGCGCAGCAGGCCATACGACTGCTCGAGCGAACTTGCAGCTTCCGCAAAAGAGCGAAACGCTTCGCGAAGAAATCGCTCGTTCTCTCCGCATACCACTTCAGCACACTCGGAGTTCGGAAGAACGATAGGCAAAGACGTCATAGCTGTAGGCAACCTTTGCACGGTTGGGGCCAAGAGAGATGGGAAGAGTCTTAGAAAAAGCTTAACTGGCGAGGCCGGAGCACGAAAGGCAACGGCTCGCCGGTTGCGCCTGCGGATACTGAAAAGGAAAATAGAGATGTTCGGCGTGTACCGTGTCCCCGTTCTCTACCAGGATCGATGCCCGCTCCATGACATGCTGCAGTTCGCGCACGTTGCCTCGCCAT
Source organism: uncultured Acidobacteriaceae bacterium (assembly GCA_963818235.1). Lineage (GTDB taxonomy): Bacteria > Acidobacteriota > Terriglobia > Terriglobales > Acidobacteriaceae > Sulfotelmatobacter. Next base: position 154,412 of record CAWFRI010000001.1, on the reverse strand, counting down.
TCATGGTTTTCGAGCACCGCCGCCGCTTCGTTGTGTAGTCGCGGACACACTCCGCCGATTGCCGCTGCCATGCACGCCAGAAAATGTTCGGCCAGCGGAAGGATGTCTTCGCGGCGCTCGGCGAGTGGCGGTAGCTCCAAAGGAAAAGCCGCCAAGCGATAAAACAGGTCTTCGCGAAATTCTCCCCGCTCCGCCCGGCCGGCCAGATCGGCGTTGCTGGCCGCGACCACTCGCACATCCACCCGCGATACCTCCGACGTTCCTAGCCGCTGCACTTCTTTTTCTTCCAGAAAGCGCAATAGCTTGGCCTGCATGCCGAGCGGCAGTTCGCTCACTTCGTCGAGGAAAAGCGTTCCCCCGTGCGCCGCCGGGATGCGTCCCACTTGCGCCTGCACCGCTCCCGTAAATGCCCCTTTGACATGGCCGAACAGCTCGGATTCGAGCAGAGTCTCCGGAATCGCCGCGCAATTGACCGCGACAAAGGTTTTCCCCGCCCGCGGACTGAGCCGGTGCAGCGCCCGCGCCACCAGTTCTTTTCCGCTTCCCGTCGCGCCCGCGATCAGCACGGTTGTCGAGCGCGGGGCAACCAGCCTCGCCAGCCGGTAGACCCGCTGCATCGCCTGGCTGCGCCCAATCATGCCGGGCAGCGGTGCAATGCCGACGGCTTCTCCCGGGGCGATTGGATTCGGATTTCCAAGGACTGGACTAGAAATTGTTAGCTTAGACGAGGAGAAGCTGGGCGGAGAAAAACTTGAAGCCGGGAAGCCTGGCGCAGAGATGTTCGCCGAAGTGACATTGGTGGAAGACCCGTTTGCGGCACCGCTCGCCGAATCCAGCAGCACCACCTGAATTCCGGGAAATCTTTTCTGAATGATCGCGATCAGTTCTCCAGTCTCGAGATCGGAAACCTGCCGGTCGAGAAACAGCAGTTGCCAGTCCCCTTTTTCGAGCTTTGCTAGAGCATCCGCTCCACCCAGCGCCTGTTGGAGCGGACGGCAGCGGCCATTGAGCCGGTCCACCACCTGCTCGCGGAACGCGCCGCTGGGACTCGCTATTACCGCCCCGCCCGCAATCGACGCCAGACTGGGAAACACCGTGAGTGCGCTCATTTGTTTTTCCTGCTCTCGTTTTGTATTGGATCGCCGACTGGGCTGAACTAAGAAATCCGCGGCCGCTGGACAGTCAGCGTCTCCGCTTCACCCGCCGTTTCCCGGCGCCACTCATACCCGGCCCGCTCCAGCCAGGCCTGCACGATTAACAGTCCCAGCTCCGGACGGGAGAGTGCCGCATGGGCCTCTTTCGTTTGCCACTGTATCCGCAGCCAACCTCGGCTCGTCTCCGCTCCGCTCGCAACACGCAACTCCGTGCCCATCGCAGCCATGCTCAAAGTTGAATCCAGCAAACGGAAGGCTACGCGGACGAGAGAGGATTTCTGCTCCACCACTGCGAACGAAGATGGAGAAGGAGCCAGATCGAGAACGATGCGGACGTTGTTTGCCTCCGCCAGCGGCCGGATCTCATCCACTGTCTGCGGCAGAAGGCTCGTCAGTTCCGATATTTCTGTAAGTGCAGCGGCTTGGGTAGACGCCGCCGGTTCGTCGTAAAAATCCGCCACCTCACGCAAAGCCTCAACCAGCGCCCGCATGCGTTCGGTGAGTTCGAGACCCTGGCGCAAGCCCTCGGCATACTGCTCGACGGTGCGCGGCGCGGCCTGCGCCACTTCCATCGAGCACTGCAATCCGGTCAGCGGCTGGTTCAGCCCGTGCAGCAACTGCGAGAGCACACTCCGCTCCGCCGCCTGGTTTTGACTTCGAGCGACCGCGGGCGCAGGACTCACGCCGGAACCCCCGCGTCGCTGCTCAATTCGTAGCCCACCCCGCGCACCGTATGAATCAGCTTGCGTGCATGCCCATCGTCCACCTTCCGCCGCAAATAGTTGATATAAACATCCACCACATTTGTTGTAGTGTCAAAAGTCAGATTCCAGACGTGTTCGATGATCATGGCGCGGGAGACTTGTCTTCCCGCGTTACGCATGAGGTATTCGAGCAGGGAAAATTCTTTAGAGGTAAGTTCGATGCGGCGGCCGGCGCGCTCGGCACGGTGCTCGATGCGATCAAGTTTCAGGTCCTCAATGACTAGCACCGATTCCGATGGCAAGTGACTGCGGCGCAGAAGGGCGCGGATACGGGCGGAAAGCTCGCTGAAGGAAAACGGCTTGGGCAAATAATCGTCGGCGCCGGTGTCGAGACACTGGACGCGGTCTTCGACACGGCTGCGCAGAGTGAGTACGAGCACGGGAAGAGTGGGACGCTTCTGGCGCAGATGGCGCAATACCGCGACGCCATCCACGCGAGGGAGGTTGAGATCGAGGATCACGAGATCGTAGTCAATCTCGCTACCCATGGCGCGGGCGCGTTCGCCATCCTCGGCAACATCGACGGTGTAGTGTTCGGCTTGCAAACCCTGGCTCACGAAACTGGCCAGGGCGGCGTCATCTTCGGCCATCAGAATTCTCATAAGCAGACCTTAATTACACAGCGATTCTAATTAGAGAAGGCTCAAGCGCAGCCGAAACCGTGGGCGCACGAAAGGGAGTGTTTCCGGAAATGGAGCGTGGGTTCGAAAGAGGAGAGCGATGCAGAGGAATGAGAACCTCAGGCGCTAAAAGCGCGATTCGGACTTAACGGCACGACCAAGTCGTGCCCTTCCCAAAACCTGCCCAGGGACCGTGGGGATAAGAAATGTTTGCCTTCTTTGGCGAGTGATGCAATGCTGCCAACGGAGAAAGAACGGGATGTGTTTCTCAGCCACGGCGAATTTTGTCGGCAGCGGAGTGTTGGGCGGAATAGGAGCGGTCACGCTAACCCGGGTGAAGCACCGGCGCGAAGTGCTTTTCGCGGTGCTGCCGATTTTGTTTGCGATCCATCAATTTATTGAGGGATTTGTGTGGCTAGGGCTGGATGGAATTCTTTCCGCGGCGGTGGCGCACAACATGGGCGCGGCGTTCATGCTCTACGCACAGGGATTGCTGCCTTTTCTTCTGCCGCTGAGCGTGTTCTTGTTTGAAGCCGACGCGAAGAGCCGCAGACGCATGCTGCCATTCCTTGCAATCGGAACCGGTACTGCTCTTTATATATTGTGGGCGTTGACGGCATTTCCATTGCAGGTTTTCGTCAGGGGAAACAGCATCGTCTACATCAATCAAGCGACCAACAATACGGCGATTGCGGTGCTGTATGTGATTGCGACCTGCGGGTCATTATTTTTTTCACAGGTCAGAGTGATGGTGATTTTCGGCGCGGCGAATCTAGCGATTCTGCTGGTGGTGATGGAATTTAAGCGCTACGCGTTTACCTCTTTGTGGTGCGCATATGCGGCGGTGGCCAGCGCGATCATTCTTTTCTATTTTTGGAGAAGCATGGAGGAGCGGCCGTTTGCTTACGCGCAGGCGGTGTAATGGCAAAGCGGTCGCTGCACACGAGTTGCCTATATCCTTCAGCCCGCAAAGGGCGCGGTGCCTCAGGATGACAGTTCTGATTTTTCACTGGGTGCGCTGGTGTGGCGCGTAGGAGCTTCCAGGCTTCGCGGTAGTGTTTGTAGCGGTAACGGTTGCGTTGGGGTTTGCGGACGGGGCAGAGCATGAGGTCGTGGCTTTTGGTTTTCAAGACGACGGAAGATGGGAGGACGTACCAGGTTCTTTCGGGAACGACGTAGGCGGCGAAGCAGTCGACGGCTCTGGTGCTATAGCGCTGCCTGCACTGTTGCAGCGTGTTGCACGGAAATCCTTCTCCTAGGTGCGGACTACAATCTGCTTAGGTTTGTCGTCCGTCGGCTACTATCTGTAACCTGCTGATTCTCGAGTAATGGTCGGGACGGGCAGATTTGAACTGCCGACCCCTCGCACCCCAAGCGAGTGCTCTACCAGGCTGAGCCACGTCCCGACTAGGAAGGAACCCGCTGCATCGCATCCGCAGCAGATGGGGTTAACTCAAAGATTTTACCACTTGCGCTCCACTTTGTTTCGTTCGTGCTCGATTTTCTCTTTTCCTTACGGCCTACGGATGGCAGGGCCAGGGAAGAGGGTTCAATTTAGGAGCAAACCTGAAGTCCATGGGAGTCGTGATTTGCATGCGAAGTTTTATGTGAGTCAGCGAGCCTGTCTTCGGATTTGTCTTGTAAGACGAAATGGCAACTCTTAGCGATCCCTTCTTCGCACGCTCTACGGCGTTGGTGTAGTCGGAGAGCGCCTTATCCGGATCATTCGTCTTATAGGACTGTAGGACATTGCCGACGAGAGCGGAAATCCGATCAAAATCCGATCGATTGAGCAGGAAATTCATTTCATGAGCGTGAGCTAAAGAAGATTTGACGGTCTCTCCGAAGCCCGGGCCGAGGGTCTGGTTTCCATTGAAGCGCAGAGGCAGATTTACCGGGTAGATGTAATCCTGTGTGTTGGCCTCAGCCGGAACGATGTCCAGGGACCAGCCAGCCTCTTTCTGGCTCCTTACCCTGAATAGCAAGCCGCCTCCTATCTCACGAGCGAAGTCGTCCTCGGACTTAAGAGCGGCTTTGAAAAATACGGACTGGCAACCATAAGACGATTGCGCCTGAGTACTGATCGCCGCAAGTAGTGACATCGACAGCAAAACGGCCAGCGCCACCCAACGAGCATTCCAGATCGACATAAATTCTATTTAGCCTTTTTTCGTTTCTGCTTCGATGCGAGACGGGGCGGCGCCTCTTCCCAAACCGCGAACTGAATTTTCTTTTCGACAGGATCGATTCGGTCAACTAAGACGCGAATGCGTTGTCCAAGGCCGTAAGTCTTGCGGGAATGCTGGCCGATGATTTGGCGCGTGTTCTCGTGGAAGCTGTAATAGTCGTCGGTGAGCGTGTTGAGCGGGACCAAGCCTTCGATGAACAGGTCGGTAAGTTCGACGAAGAAGCCGAACTTGGTGACGCTGGTGATGAGGCCGTCAAAGTCTTCGCCCACGCGGTCCTGCATGAACTTGACCTTCTTCCATTCCATGAGTTCGCGTTCGGCCTCGTCGGCGCGGCGCTCGGAGTGACTGGACTCCTCGGCGATGTTGTGGAGTTCGTCGATCGAGATGGGCCCGCCGAGAGGCGTGAGCGCCTCCTGCTGGGCGGCGTGGTCGCGACGTTTGGACCAGGGCGATAGGGCAGTTTCTGAATCCGGCGGGGTTTCGGCCTTGGGAGGTGGGACGCTGTCGCCACTTTGCGGCGCGGGGAAAATTCCCACCGGGATTTCTCCGTCGTGTTTCTCGGCGGAATCTTTAAGCACTTCTTTCAAGATTCTATGCACGATGAGATCGGGGTAGCGGCGGATCGGCGAAGTAAAGTGAGTGTAACTCGGCGCGGCGAGCGCGAAGTGGCCGACGTTCTCTTCTGAGTAGCGAGCCTGCTTGAGCGAGCGCAGCATCAGGTAACTCAGGATGCGCTCTTCCGGTTTGCCTGCGATCTTGGCGGCCAACTTCTGATACATGCGGGGAGTGATGTGAACGTCTTTCGGAATTTCGACGGTGCGGGTTTGTTTGCCGGTGCCGCGGGCGGAGCGGCGGTCGCTCTTGAATTGCACGCGTTGAATGGGCAGGGCGCCGACGCCGAGAGAGTAGCCGAAGGTGGCCGCGATTACTTCGAAGTCGTAGACGCGTTTGGCGTCCGGCTTTTCGTGGATGCGATAGAGCGACGCGATGCGTTTGGATTCCAGATATTGCGCAACGCACTCGTTGGCGGAGAGCATGAATTCCTCAATCAAACGGTGGGCGATGTTGCGCTCGGAGCGCGTGATGCTTTTCATCAGGCCGAGTTCGTCGAATTCAATGACGGGCTCAGGAAGATCGAAATCGATGGAGCCGCGGCGCTGGCGCTTGTAGTTGAGGATGACGGCGAGATCACGCATCAGTTCGAACGTTGATACCAGAGGTGCGTAACGTTCGCGGGCGGCGGCATCGCCTTCGATGACGGCATTAACGGCGGTGTAGGTCATGCGCTCGGCGGAACAGATGACGCCTTCGCACAATTCGTAGCTCAGGATTTCTCCGCGAGGATCGATCTGCATGACGCAAGAAAGAACCAACCGGTCGAGGTGCGGGCGCAGGCTGCAAATATCGGTGGAAAGTTCGAGGGGCAGCATGGGCACGGCTCGGTCGGGAAAGTAGACGCTGGTGCCGCGCAAGTGAGCTTCCTGATCGAGCGCCGAGCCGGGAGTGACGTATTGAGCCACGTCGGCGATATGAACCTGGAGTTCTAAATTACCATTGTCGAGATGGCGGACGGTGACGGCGTCATCGAAGTCACGGGCGGTTTCGCCATCGATGGTGACGATCGGGACAGCGCGGAAGTCGCGACGGTGGCGGAGTTCGTGCGCCGGAATTGCAGGCGACACATTCTGGGCCTCATCGAGCGTGGCGGCAGGGAAGTGATGTGGGAGGTGAAATTTGCGGATGGTGATTTCGACGTCGACTCCGAAATCGTCCTGGCGTCCGACGATTTCAAAGACGCGTCCGCGGGGATTTTGTGTGGGCGTGGGCCAGTCAGTGATTTCCACATCGACGACTATGCCTTCGAGATCGGTCCAATTTGAGTGCAGAGCGGCTTCGGCACCGAGGACGCGGTCGCGAGATTTCTTGTCGCGTCTTTCAGTTTCTTCGGTGTCCGCTTCAGCCTTGCGTTCCGGAGTTTCCCAACCGTGCGGGATGACGATCTCCTGGGTAATCTTGCTATCGATGGGCTTGACGTAATTGTGACGGCTGCCGTAGTGAAAAATTCCAACTACCGTGGGATGGACGCGTACGACCGAACGGACGATGCGGCCTTCGGCGCGGCCATCGAGACGCGTGGCAACGACATCGACCAAGACGCGATCTCCGTGCATCGCATTGCCGATGCCGTGGGGCGCGATGAAAATATCGCCGACGAGGCGTGACTTCATCGAAGGACTTAGCGAACTTGCGTCGGGGATAACAAATCCAAAGCCATCGCGGTGCATGGTGAGGCGACCGGCGACCAGGCTCTTATCATTTTTTTCGTGTCTGCCGCTCTTGTCAGGAGCGGAGTGCGGCAGAGCGTAACGGTCGGAGTTGAGCTGAACCAGTTCGCCGGCAGCGACCAGTTTCTGAAGAAGCGCGTCGAGTGTTCCGCGGGTTTCGCCGTGCAGGCCGAGTTCCCGGACGAGTTGCTTGAATCCGGCAGCGCGCTTGGGCTGGCGCGCAATGTGTTTGAGGATGGTGGAGTCGGAGAGCATGAAAGCGGTCGTCGGTCGCTAGTCGTTGGTCGTGCGATAGACCTAAAGCCAATCCTAACGTAAATATTGATGTGGAGGCTGCTAACGACTAACGGCTACCACCAACGACGCTTCTGTTACCAGGTATCTCCGCCGCCGCGGGGCGGCCAGGCGCCCAGCATGTGGCGGATCATTGCAATTTGGCCGACATGATAGCTGTTGTGGGCGACGAGCTGCCACAAAACTGCTTCGAGCGTATCCGCACGTTTCTGGTGACTGGGGTGAGTAGCTTCAATGTGACGATCAAGATCGACTTGATTTGAATCTGCAAGCCCTGCCGTCTGGTTGAGAAGTTCTGCAAATTGTTCTTGCAATTCCTTCCATTCGGAACTAACCAGCTCCGTCGCGGGAAAGCTTCCGGAATTGTGAGTGGGATACGGGGGCTTCTCGCCGCGAACTCGACGCAGGTCGTAGTCCATCCAGTAATTCATGTGGAAGACGAGTTGAGCAACAGAGTGTGGGAAGCCGGCGACCTGGCGGGCCGCGAGTTCTGCGGGAAGATCTTGGACGCAGGCGAGAGGATCGGCGTGAGCGCCTTGGCCTCGAAGCAACTCCGTCAGCATCTGTGGAGACATGGAGTTTATCCGCGCGTGGCAGAGAAGTATTTCTCTTCCAGAATTCTACGGTGATGAAGTTCGTGTCCGGAGATGATGTATGCGATGCCTCGCACGCTGACTTCGTTTTTGTTGGCGATGCCGCGCCGCGTCCATGCGGCTTCGTCAAGATTGCGTAGGAGCGAGAGCGTGGACCGGCGGACGGCGATGAAATCTTCAACGAGATCGGCGAGGGGACGACGAGCGAAAGGGCCGTTGCGCACGTAGTCGTCCTGTTCGAAGCCTTCAATCGGCGTGGCATCGGCGCGCGAGATACGCAGAGCACGGTAGGCGAATATGCGCTCAGTATCGCAGATGTGGCCGAGAACTTCCTTCGCACTCCATTTATCGGGGGCGTAGCGGAAATCGCCATCTTGTTCGTCGCGGCCGGAAAGCAGCATCATAGTTTGGCGGCGCTGCTGGTCGAGCGTGCCGAGAATGTCCTCGCCCTGCACCAAAGAAATATAGTGGGCGTAATAAGGTGCATACTCGTCGGGCTGAGGGCGAACGATGGTGAGGGTTGGGGGGTTAATTACGGCTGGTTCCATTTCGCGGCTCCAAAATCGAATTCTAGCGCTCGAGGATCTGGAGCGAGAAGCATACGCCGACATCCTGTGGAATGGTTAGTCCGGGAATCTGTTTCGGGAATCCTTACACGATAAGCGAGTGAAAAAGGGACGGATTGGCGCGGCTCGGGCCCACGTCTGCTGGCACTTAAAGACGTACCATCCTAGGAAACCCTGTTGAAAATAAAGCTTTTCCACAGTGCTCAATGTGAGACCGGGGAGTACAATTCGATTTGGTCACGCAAGTGCGGCACGTGACTCTCTAATCCCAACAAGGAAAGGAACTTTGTTACCCATGTGGAAGCCGACAAATCAGCCTCAGACCCCAGGACGGCCAGCGGAACCGGAGCGTCCCACTATGAATACACCGAGCGCGCCTGCCATAGTGGCGAATGAACCTGCAGTTGCGCCGCGTCCGGCGACAGCAACCACCACTACCACCGCGGACCAGGCAACCATCGGCAAATCGCTGGTGATCAAGGGCGAGGTGACTGGATCGGAGTCGCTCTACATCGATGGCCGGGTCGAAGGTTCGATCAGCTTGGCGGGAAATCGCGTCACCATCGGACGCAACGGCGTAGTCGCCGCCAATATTAATGCCCGAGAAATCGTTGTGCTCGGCAAAGTGCGCGGTAATCTGACGGCCAGTGATCGCGTTGACATCCGCAGCGATGGCTCGCTCACCGGCGACGTGGTCGCTGCGCGCATCTCCATTGAAGACGGGGCGTTCTTCAAGGGCGGCATCGATATCCGCAAGGGCGGTACGCCGGCGCAGCAGAAGCCGAATGGCAAGGATGAGAGTGTGTCAGTGCCGGAGTCGGCGGCAGTGGGAGCGCGAGCTTAAGTTCAGGTTCTGGTAAGAAGGTTCAGCGGCGGAGTTCGCATCATTGTGGACCCCCGCCGCTTTTTATTTTGCGCAATCACTAAGATATAAGTGTCCACCTTCCCCGCTTCCGGAATTGAACCAAGTCCTCTTAGTCCTCTTAGTCCTCTTAATCCAGTCGGAAAATTGACTGTCGATCCGTCGCGTGAGATAATCCCTTCCTTTTGCTCGAAGACTTCGGCGCGAGATAAAGTCATGCAGATAATTTCGCCCAAAACTTGAGGAGGCTGTGATGAAAAGTTCTTCAATGTCTCGCAAATCGTCGGTGCTTTCCGGTTCGTTGGGGAGCGCGTGGCTTCGTATGCCGTAGCGGCCGGAGCCGCCGGAGTTGGTTTGATGGCGCTTGCGCCTTTGTCCGAAGCGGAGGTTGTGTATACACCGATTAATAAGACTGTCGGTCGCGATGCAAATTACAGCATTGATCTCAATGGCGACGGCATCGTCGACTTCATTCTCACCGAACACGCATATAAAGATGGATCGTTCGCAACATTTCAGCAGGTTGCGCTGGAGGCCGCGAATGGCAATCAGGTGGTCTGCCCCTCCAGCTTTTGCATCAGCGGAGAGAGCATTGTTGCGGTGCTGAATGCCGGATCGTTAATCGGGCCCAACATTCAGCCTAGAGGATTTTTCGGAGGGCGCGTGCCACTGGCGTTTGAAGTGGATCCTTTCAACACCAACAGTAACCCTATTTACAGCGGGGAGTGGGTGCGGGAAAGAAATCGCTACGCCGGACTGAAGTTCAAGATCAACGGCGAATATCACTACGGATGGGCGCGACTGAGCGTGCAGTTCCATGGCGGCACGCGACAGCAGCGCACATGGGTGGCGCAGTTGACTGGATTCGCTTACGAAACTGTGGCTGCCAAGCCGATCGCCGCCGGAGCGACAAAGGGGCAAGACGATGATGAAGATGCGGTTTCTCTGACGGCGCCAAAGATCCAACTTAACGAGCGTGCGGAGGGCGCATCGTTGGCGTCATTAGCGCTCGGCGCGGATGGCATCGCGCTTTGGCGAAAAAAAGAAAGTTCGCAGAGTCCTAATTCAGCGCGAAGTTAGAATTTCCGACAGGCCGCCAGCCTTTGCGTTTTTCGAGGCTGGGAGCTGGCGGCGCCGGCGGGGAAAACTGAGAAATCATTCCCCGTTCGACCTTCCCACCTACGGTTGTTCTTCGAAGGAAAAGCGAAATAACAACTCGAATGACGGGATGCCTAACCAGTTTTGTCCCCGGTTGCCGCCAAACGCCTCTCCAAAATCGGCTGTTTTGTGCTATTCTTCGCCCTGATCAGTCTTGCGCAGCGGCAATCCCCCAATTGCCTGCCAGTTCGCATTTTTCCGCTCGCTATCTCTCATTCTCCGAGGAATTCTATGCATCGATCTCACCTCACGACCTTCGCCCTGTTCTCGTTGGTTCTCGCCGTCGTGTTTTGCGCGCCTGCCAGCGCTCAGTTAGAGCAGCGCATCATCACGCCCTTCCGAACCACGCGTGACCCTACCGCGGTCGCAGTGGGCGACTTTAACGGCGACGGAATTCCCGACGTTGCCGTTGTGGGCAGGAAGCTGCAGATTTTTTTGGGCAAAGGTGATGGCACGTTTCAATCGCCTCTGGGCTATGCGGTGGGGGCAATTCCTGATTCCATAGCGGTCGCGGACTTCAACGGAGACGGCAAACTGGATGTCGTCCTCACGCACTTTGACAGCGGCGCTAACAGCGTTTTGTTTGGCAATGGCGACGGCACTTTTACGTCGTTCGTAAATTTGACCACTTCAAACTACGGTGGATTGATCGCAGTCGGCGATTTCAATGGCGATGGCAGGCCGGACGTGTTGATCGAGAATGGCAGCCTCCTTACTATTTTTTTGAACAATGGCAACGGGACTTTTAAGCCGGGCATAGACACAATTGTGGGAGGGAAAGACAGCCAGTTGGTTGGAGTAGGAGTGGGGGATTTCAATCGCGACGGAATCCTGGACGTTGCGGTCGCCAACTATGAAGGGAACGGGGACTTTTCCATTTTGCTCGGTAAGGGCGATGGAAGTTTTACGGTGGCACAGCAATATTCGCAGGATGAGGTGGGGCCGATCGCTGTGGGAGATCTGCGGGGCAACGGCCTACTTGATTTGGTGGTCGGAGCAAGTCCGACGGTTTATCTGGGCAATGGCGACGGAACTTTTCAACTCGGGCAAACCTACCCGACCGCGGACGCGATGTCGTTGACGATTGCCGACTTCAACGGTGATGGCAAGGCGGATCTGATCGTAGCCGACTTTGGAAATCTCGGAAATGGGGATGTCAGCGTGCTCCTGGGCAATGGCGACGGTACATTTCAGCCCACCCAGGTTTTTCCCACCAGTGGTTTCACCGACTATGCGGCGGTGGGCGACCTCAACGGAGACGGCATGCTGGATGTGGCCGTCGTCGACCGGAATGGAAACTTATTCACCATGCTCAACACGGGAACCGCCGACTTCAGCCCTACCTCTCCCGTGACGTTTGCCAATCAGTTAATCGGCACTACGAGCAGTCCAATGGCCGCGACCATGACGAACGCAGGGACGACACCGATCAGCATCTCTTCCGTCACATCGAGCGGGCTGCCGTTCAAGATCACGAAAAATACATGCACAGGAAGCCTTGCGCCGGGTGCGCAGTGTAAGGTCAGCGCGAACTTTACGCCGACGGTAAAAAACTCGGTAACCGGAACCCTCACGATTGTCGATAGCGCTTCATCGAAGCCACAAGTGGTTGAGCTGAGCGGTCCCGGAACTTTCGTGAAGCTTGTGCCATCGGCCTTGAACTTTCCGCCGACGAAGGTAGGGTCGATGAGCGCGCCGCAGACGATGCAACTTACGAACACGGGAAGCACGCCGCTGAATTTCACTTACTTTATCTATGTGGGCGGAGGCTATGGGAACGATTATCCGGAGAGTGACAACTGCGGCACGCAACTGGCGGCAGGCGCCAGTTGCACGATCACGGTGACCTTTTCGCCGCGCAACACTGGCACGCGTAACGCTTATTTGGTTATTCAGGACGACGGCGGAGGTAGCCCGCAAGAGCCAAAGCTTACCGGCACCGGGGACTGATGGCTTGAGACACTAGAGAAGAAAGATCAGCGGCGGGGTTCGCAAGAGTTGCGAATGTCCGCCGTTTTTCCCCACACACGAGGATAAGAGTCCACCCACTACGGCTGCAATCCCGCATCCATAATCTCTTTGCCTTCGTTCTGCGCGACTGCAGGATAGGCGATCTTCTTGCGGCGCCGCAGGTCGTCGGGGAGTTGCGACTTCAGGAGCCACAAACCTAATGCGGTGGCAGCAGCCCAGGTTACCGAGATTAGCGCGAGCTGAAGTATGTCCGTTACGCGGCTGCCGTGGCCGTTGGCGGGGAGCGGCACAGTCTTTGCCACTTCGAGGCTGATTCCTCCAGCCAAAATAGCCGTCAGCGCGGATTTTCCTAGTTCATCCCACGGCAATGTTTTCAATGAAACCATTTTTCGATAATGAAGCAGCCACGCTAACGCCAGCAGATTTGCTCCAATGCCGATATCGGAAGCCCAGGCCAGGCCGACTACGCCGTAGTTGTGAAAGAGCAGAGAGTAAATCGGCAGCGAGGCGCTTGTGATCAGCGTGACGGCGACCATGGGAGTGAGCGTGTCCCCGGCGGCGTAGAAGGCGCGGGCGTAGAGTCCCTGGGCAGACCAGAGGGCGAGAGAGAGCGAGAACCAGAAGAAATATATGGCGGTGGTTTGCGTGTCGGAAACGAGGAAGCGGCCGCGGCGGTAGACGAGGTCGATGAGCGGGAAGGCGGCGGCCATCATCCATCCAGTGGCGAGAAACGAGGCGGCGGCGACGCGGTAGACCGAGTCGTTTACGGTGCTGGCGAATTCTTTCAGGCGCTTCTCGTTGAAAAGGCGGGCGAAGAACGGGAGAGAAGCTTGCCCCGTGGCCTGACCGAGAACGGCGATGGGTACGGCGAACAGGCGTTTGGCGTAGTTGAGGCGGGCGATATCGCCAATGCCGCTGGAGGCGTAGTGACGAAGGATCCAGTCGTCGGCGGTGACGAGCGAGACTCCCAGCATGAGCGGTACGGAGAGCCGCACCCACTCGCGGAATGCGGGATTGAAGATATCGAACGATGGCTTGTAGCCGGTGCCGATTTTTACCGCGCCGAGAACGCTGGCAAGGAACGGGCCGACGATGCTGCCAGCAAGCGCGCCATAGGCGAGAGAAGAAATTCCAAAGTGGCGGCCGCCGATTACGCCTCCGAAAATAATTAACATGTTATAGAGCAGCGGACCGAAGGCGGGAAAAAGAAACAGGCGATGCGAGAGCAAAACCGCGGAGACGACGCCTCCGACGTAGAAGAAAATTTGAGCCGGCAGAAGGATGCGGGTTAGGTGCACAGTGAGTTCGACTTGTGCGGGAGAGAAGCCCCGAAACATCCAGCGGATGAATTGCGGAGTGAAGATTTCGGTGAGGATAGTTCCGACGATCATGACCGCCGTCATGACGGTGATGACTACGGAAAAAGTTTTCCTGGCATCGGCGTCGCGGTTCTCGGCTAGGAAGCGGGTATAGATGGAGATGAAGGTAATGGAGGCCGCACCTCCGGCGACGATGTAGTTGAGCCAGTCAGGCAGGGTGAAGGCTGCGACGTAGGCGTCGGTCTGTGGCCCAGCCCCGAAGGCGTATGCGATATAGGCTTCGCGGACATAACCGATCACACGCGAAAGCATGACCGCCCCCATGAGCAGCAGGGTGGCCGAAAAGGCCGTGTGCTGGTGCGAGGGACGGAAGAACTTCAGGACTTTGACCATGAGCGCGGGCGCAGCAAAATTTCTTTCAAAGCCTACCAGACGGGTTCCTCCGAAGTTGGTGCTTATCGAGATTCCGAGTGACGTTGGTTCCTATATCGATACTCCCGTGATAGCTACCAACCGTGCGACTTCTTGCCAGATGATCTGCAAATCTAACCATTAGTCTTCGCAATCAGTTACGGATTGATCGCCGATTGATCCGGGATTGAGCGGTGGAGCATTGTCCGGCCGGCAGCCGTGGTGCAAAGTGACCTCCGAAGTGGTGCCGAAAGCATTGCATCACGGGGGAAATATGACAGATGGGATCACAGAGCTTTGTGAGCAGATGAATCCGAAGGTGTTGTTGGAGATAAGACGGGCACGTCCATCTCCGGAGATGCGGCGGGTGCAGGAAAGTTGGGTGGCTGCGCCTGAGAAGAACACATTGTTGTGGCTGGCAGTGCGCGCGCCAATGTGGATTAGTCCAGACCACTTGACGCTGCTGGGACTGACGGCGCAGATCGGCGCAGGCGTGTTCTATGCACTGGCGCGGCGGAATGAGTATGCGCTACTTGGCGTGATCGTTTGTCTGGCGCTGAACTGGCTGGGCGATTCACTGGATGGGACGCTGGCGCGGGTCCGGCAGAAGCTGCGTCCTCGTTACGGATTCTATGTCGATCACATGGTTGATATTTTTGGCGCGCTCGCGCTGATGGGTGGGCTGGCTTTGTCAGGATGCATGGATCGCTCGCTGGCGATTGGTCTGCTGGTTGGATTTCTGATGCTTTCCATTCAGTCTTATCTGGCGACGCACACACTGGGGGAGTTTCGGCTGTCGTTCTGGCGCTTTGGGCCAACGGAACTTCGCCTTCTGCTGGCCGTGGGGAACTTGAGGTTGCTATGGCAACCGACTGTTCATTTTCTTGGCGGCCAATACCGGCTGTTCGATGTGGGCGGAGCAATTGGCCTTGCCGGTATGGCGCTGATGCTGATTTGCTTCACGCTGCAAAACACGAAGCGGCTTTATCGCGAAGAAAAGGTCGTGGAGTGATGGCCAAATCCGGTTCCGTTCGCATAGACATTTTTCAGCGATGGGTGCGGTTCAATCTGGTGGGCGGAATTGGCATTGTTGTGCAACTAGGCTTGCTCTTTTTGTTGAAGAGCATTTTTCATTTCAACTATCTGGTCGCGACCGGCGTGGCGGTGGAGGCCACCGTGGTGCATAACTTCCTGTGGCACGAGCGCTACACATGGGCGAGTTGCGTGCAGCCATCTTGGCGCAAGTCGTTGCCGCGTTGGCGAAATTCAATCTAACGAACGGTGCGGTTTCTATCGCAGGTAATCTGGCGCTGATGAAGGTGTTGATTGCGTTTGCGCACATGAACTATTTAGTGGGGAATGTTATCGCGATCGTTTCGTGTTCGATGGTCAATTTTCTGGTGAGCGCGGTGTATGTGTTTGAGAAAAAGCTAACCGATCTTTAGCACAATTTTGCCGTAATTCTTACCTTCCTGTAACAGCTTGTATCCTTCCGCGGCGCGGTCGAGGGGAAAGGCATGGCCGATCACGGGAGTGAGCAGGCGTTGCGCGATCCACTGGGAAAGCTGGGTCCATGCGGGCTGCATGATCTCGGGTTTTTGCGAGAGATAAGTCAACCAAAGACCCTGGACGCTGGCGGATTTCGCATATAGGGATCGGATGTCGAGTTGCGGGGGCTTACCTGTGGCGGTGCCGTACTGGATGACGCGGCCGAAGTCGCGTAGACATCGGAGACTTTTCGCGGTGTGCTCTCCGCCGAGCATTTCGAAGACGGCGTCGACGCCTTCGCCGTGGGTGAGATTCTTTACGGCCTCTTCGTAGTCCTGCTGTTTATAGTTGATGGCGTGCTGCAAACCGAGCTCTTTTACGCGCGCAAGTTTTTCGTCGGAGGAGGATGTGCCATACATTTCGACGCCCAGAATTTTCCCGATTTGGACGGCTGCGGTGCCTACGCCTCCGGCAACGGCGTGGATCAGGACGCGGTGCCGAGCTTCGCTCAGGTGTCGACCTTCACTGAGAGTAGGCGAGGGCGACTGCGTCGACATGGGCTGGGAAGTCATGCCAGACTGCCAATAGCCGAGATAGGCGGTAAAGTAATTTACCGGGAAGGCGGCGGCTTGCTCGTCAGTCCAGTGGTCGGGAACTGGCCACAGCATGTGAGGAAAGGCGGCGACTTTTTCGGCGAAGGCTGCCCACTGTATGTAGCCCATGACCCGGTGTCCGGTATTTTCTTCGACACCGGCGAATTCGCGTCCGGCGATGAGGGGTGGCGCCGGAGTTCCCGGATAGCCGCCTTGGGTGGTCATGAAGTCGGCGAAGTTCAAGCCGCCAGCAGTTACGCGCACCAGAGTTTGTCCCGGCTTGAGGGTCGGTTCGGGAGCGTCTTGAATGGCGAGGGCGTCGGGGCCTGACAGGCTGGTAATGACCAGGGCTTTCATGGATGGAGT
The DNA here is from genome assembly GCA_963818235.1 of uncultured Acidobacteriaceae bacterium. Lineage (GTDB taxonomy): Bacteria > Acidobacteriota > Terriglobia > Terriglobales > Acidobacteriaceae > Sulfotelmatobacter. The sequence continues at coordinate 137,779 of CAWFRI010000001.1, read as the reverse complement.
TTAGCAGGGCGAGATTATTCCGAAATGCCGACGAGTTGGTATCTTCGGGTCTTCTTGTCGGAAAACAGAAACTCGTAGGCCCCATATACGTCATAGGTGTGCGCGTCCTTTATTTTGGGTGGGATGGGCCTGGCTTTGTAGTCGCCGGGGGTCAGCAGCGAGTTCTCGCCATCAATGCCTTCCAGTTCGCATTTTTTCCCGTCCAGCACAACCTTCAGCCTTATGAGGCCGCGACCGTTAATGCGAGCCGAACTGACGTGGACTTTAATTGTGTAATCCGATGGGTTCGGTTCCGATCCCGCCCATGCCAGCGCGGAAACCATCAACAAAACAAAGAATGCCATCTTTTTCATAGCGTCCTGATTTCCTATCTTTCTTGCCAATCTTTCTTACCAATACAACTGTTCAAAGCTCGCACGCCCGCGAAAGTTGCGCCTCACGAGCGCGAATTACAAAATTTTACCTCGATGGTGGTTGGTACTCAGCTTTCGCTTCCGCCGGAGGCGGGAACGGGCAGCAATGTTATTAGGAGAAGAGCTGCCGTCCGGTTCGTTCACCGACTATTTGCCATCAGGTATATACTTTTTGGCGATGCTTTACTGACCTTCCCGGCCACGCCTCCTTGGGCCGGGGACGGGGCGTACATTCATCCCCCTTTTATTCTTGCGCGCCCCGCATACAGATTTGCCTGTTCCCGTTAGAGGCGGCGCGGAATAAGCACCGGCTTTGCCAGAATCGCAGTGGCGGTGCGCCGGGGGAGGTTTTATCGTGGATTTGATTCTTGTACGTTTTCTTTTCGTCATAGTGGTTTCGGTTGCCTGCTATTTTATTGAGCCTTTCCGGCTGTCGCGTCCGCAGGATGCAGCAGTTGGCGCATTGGTCGGGGCGGGCATTGTGCTGTTCGAATGGAAGCTTCGAACGGTGAGTTTGAAGCGGCTGATTGGGGCAGCGATCGGTAGCATACTCGGGATCTGCGGAGCTTATCTTTTTGCGCTGGTAATTCGCAGCAGTGTGCCTGCCGGGAATACGCAGAGCTTTCTGCAAATCCTGGTGATGTTGCTGATGGCCTACGTCGGATTGGTTGTTGGCGCCAGCAAGGGCAACCTGCTGAATCTTGCAGCTTTGGGAGGGATCTTTGGCGGCGAGAAGCAAGGTAAGAAAAGTTACAAGATTCTCGATACCAGCGTAATCATCGATGGCCGGATCGCGGATATTGCCGAGACCGGTTTTCTCGATGGCATCATCGTTACGCCGCAATTTGTGTTGCGCGAATTGCAACTGGTCGCCGATTCGGCGGATTCGCTGAAGCGTAACCGGGGACGCCGGGGCCTTGACGTTCTCCAGCGTTTGCAGAAGATGGCCACGCTACAGATCCAGATTGTAGAGGATGATTTCCCGGCGGTGCGCGAGGTCGATCTGAAGCTGATTGAGCTAGCCAAAGTCTATGAAGGCAAGATCATCACCAACGACTTCAACCTGAATAAAGTGGCGCAGTTGCAGGGCGTCGCGGTGCTGAACATCAATGAGCTGGCGAATTCACTGAAGCCCATCGTGCTGCCCGGCGAAATCATGAAGGTTTTCATCCTGAAGGAAGGCAAGGAATACAACCAAGGCGTTGCCTATTTGGATGACGGCACCATGGTGGTAGTGGACAACGCCCGGAAGATGATCGGCAAAACGATCGATGTTTCGGTTACTTCGGTGTTACAGACGACTGCGGGCAAAATGATCTTTGGAAAATGGGACGAACGTGCCTTTGGTCGGCCAAACATACCGGTTCAGCCTGCCGCGCCAATTCCCGGAGCAACTGTGCTTCCACCAACCCTGGTAGAAACCAAGCCTGGCCAGCCTTAGGAGGCCGCCGCAGTAACTGAAGCAACAGAGATTGTGTTGCCGTTCAGAGTGCCGACGATCTTAACGCGCTGCCCGGCTACGCGCTTGATTGCGGCGTCTTCGCCCTGAAGTGCATAGGTTTTATCGCCATCGACCAAGGCGAAGTGCTCTCCGCTGTGAACACACGCTCGCGTGCAGTCGGCTGCGCTCAGGCCGACGGCCGCAGAGTGCTTGGCTCCACAGTGTGTGTCGGTGATGATTCCTTCATAGGTTTGGGATTGATCCGCAGGCGATTGCTCCTGTGTGGCTTGGGGCTCTGGCGCCGCCGCGCCGGCATCGGCTCTTGGAGTTGCAAAGAAAAGCGCCAGAACGCAGGCAGTGATGGCGAGAACGGCAAGCGTCCGTATCCAGAAGCGCGTTGTCATAAGGCTCACCCACAATTAGTGCCAGTTTCGGGGATAAGGTTGCTTTGCTATGGCTTTCGGGGTGCTGTCGCAAAGAATGTTTTGTCTCGTTTGCGTGCCCGCACATTGAACTCCTACGGTCGGCGCTCGTATACTCATAGCCCGCGATGAAGGTAGTTGTCATAATTCCGGCTGCGGGTCTCGGAACTCGTATGGCGCCAATACCCGCCGGCGATAAAGGCAGACCGAAGGCTCCCTCAAAACAATTCACGGAATTGGGCGGAACTCCAATACTCATTCACACGCTTCGCAAATTCGCAGTCGTCGAGGCAGTCAACGAGATCTGGATCGCCTTGCGGGAAAACGAAATTGCTGGGTTTCGCGCGCGGGTCGAAAAAGAAGATAGCGGAATCTTCGCGAGGAAGGTCGAGTTTGTCGCAGGCGGAGAGCACCGGCAGCAATCGGTCGGAAATGCGCTGAACGCGGTTCGGGCTGCGGCCGATGATATCGTCCTGGTACACGATGCGGTTCGGCCGTTTGTGACCGCCGAAATCATTGAGGAAGTGATTGAAGCGGCCAGGAAGTATGGTGCGGCGATTGCCGGTCTACCCGCTGTCGATACCGTTAAGCAGGTGGAACGCACTGCGGAAGGTGCGTTGATTAAGGCCACGATTCCGCGGGCAAGCATTGTGATGGCGCAGACGCCGCAAGGTTTTCGCTACGACGTAATCAAGAAAGCCTTCGATGAGGCTTCGAACGATGGGTTCCTCGGTACGGACGAGGCGTCGCTGGTGGAGAGATCCGGGCACGAAGTGGCGGTGGTGATGGGTTCATCGAGAAACATAAAGATCACCACACCGGGAGACATGGAATTGGCGGAATTCTACTTGAAAATTTCACAGAGTCGCGGTGCTTGACGAGGATGCCGCAGCCACGAAATAAACCGGCCACTCGCATTGGCTATGGCTTCGATTCGCACGAATTCCGCCCGGGAATTCCGCTGAAGATTGGCGGCATTACCCTGGCGCATGATAAAGGACTGGGTGGCCACTCCGACGGCGATGTTCTGCTACACGCGATTACCGATGCGCTGCTGGGCGCCGTGGCTGCGCCGGATATCGGAGTGCTGTTTCCGCCGTCCGATCCGCAGTGGAAGGGCGCGGATTCAGCTGTCTTCTTGCGGGAGGCTTTGAAACGTGTGCATCATGCCGGATACGACGTGGCGAACATCGACGCAAGCTTGATTCTGGCTGCCCCGAAAATTGGACCGCACGCAGCCGCGATTCGGGCGAGCGTGGCGCAGTTGATGGGTCTGCCCGGAGACAGTATTGGCCTGAAGGCAAAGACTCCCGAAGGGCTTAATCTGGATAACACTGCAGTCGCGCACGTCGTGGTGCTGCTAGAGAAACGCAGAAAATTGCAGAAAGCTCGGAAGAGCGCGAAATAGATTCTACTTCTCGGCTGCCTTGATCAGTGCACGAAAGATTGCGCGGGAGGGTTCGTCGTTATCCACCGAGCGCTCGGGGTGCCACTGCACGGCGAGCACGAAATGATCCGGAGCGGTTCCTTCAAGGGCTTCGATAATGCCGTCTTCGACGCAATAGGCCGAGATGCGGAAGCCGTTGCCGATGGCGTCAACAGATTGGTGATGGGAAGAGTTCACGGGAATAGTGAGGCTCGCACCGTCTCGCGCTAAAGAACTATTTCTCTCTGCCTCTAGAATCTGCGAAAGTTTCGATCCATTCTTGATTTCCACCGCATGCGCTACCGCGACGCTCTTTCCAGCTTCGTGATTGACACGAGTTCGCAAATCTTCCGGCAGAAAGTCTGGAATGTGTTGGATAAGCGATCCCGAGCGATAGACATTGAGACTCTGAAGGCCATAGCAGATGCCGAGGACCGGTTTGCGCAGATCGTAGGCGTCTCGCAGAAGAAGATTGTCGATCGCTTCACGGCGAGTATCGGTCGCCGCACTCTGCGGAGAGCGGGTTGCGCCGAACCTGGCAGGATCGAGATCGGCTTTGCTGCCTGGGAGCAGAACCCCGTCACAGCGCTCAACGATTTCTCTTACTTCAGCCGGCGCCAGGTCAAGGGGAATGCGCACCGGTTCGCCTCCAGCCAGCTTGATGGCATATTCGTATTGAGGGATCGCCCGGTCGGCATACTCAGGATCGCTGGAATGGGGCATCGGAATGGCGATTCGCGGTGGCGATTTTTCTGGCATTTCAGCTGGTTCTCTCGATTTCCGCTAACGCCTTCGATTGACGGTAGTGGCGGATTTCCATCGCCAATGCGAGTACGAAGATAATGCTTCCCGCGACAATGGCGGAGGGCAGCGCGATCCGGCGATAAGTGATAGTCATATTTGGATGGATTCCGCGCAGCGCTGAAAAAGCCGCCGTACCAATAATCGCGAAAAATAGAGTCGCGGCGAACGAGATTAGAGTGCCGATAAATGTCACAAGTAAAACGCGCACCGGGATTGCATACCATCTGGGCGCACGCGCCTGCGATTTTGGCCTCATAGGTCTAACCTACACCATTCCTCACGTTTGAATCTTCACCTCAAAGTGTGGCTCTGGGATCGGCTCAATCCGTCCGAGCAAGAAAACATAGCCGGCGATGCCCAGCAGCAAAATTACGGTTGCCGTCACGAAGGCAGCGGCAAAAGAGTGCGATGCAGAGACAATGTAGCCGGTAACGATGGGGGCGGAGATCGCTGAGATCTGGCCGCATAAATTCACTACGCCTGCGAGCGTCCCGACGCTCTCGCGCGGGGCGATCAGAGATGGAATGGTCCAGGCCACCGGCGCCGCGGCGGCCAGGCCGCCTAGGGCGAGACTGATCCACACCAGCGCGGCGGCAGGACTCTGAGCACGCGCCGCCCCGAAAATCGCGAGACCGAAAGCCATTCCTCCCACTACTACTGTCTGGCGAACCCGGTGTGCGTCATAACCGCGCTGGATGAGTGAGTCTACCAGCCAACCGCCGACCAGAAGATCCGTCGCCGTCGCAAATAGCCACGGTACGCTGGTGTAAAAAACTGAGTGGAACAAATCCACGTGGAGTGACACGGATAGATAGCTGGGCAGCCAGGTGAGCAGAAGGAAGAAAGTGTAGTTGTAAGCGCCCCATCCTATCGCGAGTCCGTATACCTTGCGTTGTTTCAAAATGTATTTCAGTGAGCTGCCGCTTTCCGTTTTTGTCTGGCCTTCGAGTTGAGCCCCTCCACGGCGAATGAATTCCAGCTCCACAGCGGAAAGTTTTGGGTCTTCGCTCGGGTTGCGGTACACAAAGTAGAACAAGATAAAGTACGAAAAGCTGATGAAGCCGGTAGCGGCAAAGCTCCAGCGCCAGCCGAAATACAGGAGTAGAAGTCCGATCAGCGGGATTCCGATGGCATTGGAGAATTTCGCGGCAGCGTCGGTAATTGCGGTGGCAAGCCCTCTTTCTTCCCGGGTGAACCAATATCCCAAGGCCTTGGCGTTGGCAGGGAATGTGGGAGACTCGCTGACTCCGAGCAGCAGACGAGCGCCGAAGAACCAACCGAGCCCGGGTGCAACAGCGGCGGCGAAAGATGAGAGACTCCACAGAAACGCGCTGAGTCTTCCGACGCGACGCACTCCCCAGCGGTCGAGCAGAACCCCGGCGGGCATTTGCATTAAGGCGTAAGTCCAACTGAAAGCGCTGGAGAGATAGCCAAACGCGACCAGGGATAAGCCAAACGAATCGTGAAGGGCGTCACGCGATACCGACAGGTTGATGCGGTCGAAGAAGTTAACCAGGACGCCGAAGGCAAGCAGAAAGGCGATCCGCCATCGCCGATTTTTCTTCATAGGAACTACCCGCGCCCTCGGTAGGGAGCATTCTAGCCGTTTTCCATTGTTCCCTATCAGAAGATTGCCGCACTTCCGGCGTCGATTGGGACGTGTATGCTGTTGGGCAGATGGAAGCGATTTCCTGGTTGCGAAAACGGTCGCGAAAAAAGGTTGATTCGGAGTTATGCTGATCCATCCTGATCGTCTGTTTCCTGCCGAGCCCGGCACGCGAGGGATTGCCAAAAGGCTTTACGATACTGTACGAACATTGCCAATTGTCAGTCCGCACGGCCACACGCAAGCGGGGTGGTTCGCCAGGAACGAGCCTTTCCCCGATCCCGCCAAACTCCTGGTGCAGCCCGACCACTACATTTTCCGAATGCTGTACAGCCAGGGAGTTTCTCTCGAGGATTTAGAGATTGGGCGTCCGGAATTAAAAGATCCAAGAAAAGTATGGCGAATTTTTGCCAGTCATTATTATCTGTTTCACGGAACGCCGACGAGAATGTGGCTGGACTTTGTTTTCCAGGAACTCTTTGGGATCGAGCAGCGACTTTCGGAAGAGACCGCCGATTTTTATTTCGTCGCGATTTCAGAAAAGCTGACGACGCCTCAATTCTTGCCACGCGCCTTGTACGAGCGGTTCAACGTGGAAGTGCTAGCCACTACGGATTCTCCGGTCGATTCGCTTGCAGATCATGAGGCCATCCGCAAATCCAGCTGGAAGGCGAGAATCCTGCCGACCTTTCGGCCCGATCCGGTGGTTGATCCTGAATTCGATGAATTTGCCCAAAACGTTGCGAGGCTAGGCGAACAAACCGGCGAAGACACTGCGACGTGGTCCGGTTATCTGAATGCTTTGCGAGCGGCGCGCCTGCGGTTTCGCAAACTCGGATGTACGGCAACCGATCACGGACATCCCACGGCCCAAACCGCAAATCTTCAAGCGACAGAGGCGGCTGAACTTTTTTGTCGCGTGATCGAGGGTGGAACCGATGCAGCGCAAAACGAACTTTTTCGCGCCCAGATGCTGACGGAGATGGCGCGCATGAGCCTCGAAGACGGACTGGTCATGCAGATCCATCCGGGCAGCGTCCGCAACCACAACCGCAAGCTCTACGAACGATACGGGCGTGATTTGGGTGCGGACATTCCGCGGCCAATAAATTATGTGGATGCACTCCGTCCCCTGCTCGATCAATTCGGCAACGAGCGTAATTTGACGATCATTCTTTTCACGCTGGATGAGTCTGCCTATAGCCGGGAGCTGGCTCCGCTGGCCGGGCACTATCCGTGCCTGCAACTCGGCCCGCCGTGGTGGTTTCATGACAGCCCGGAAGGAATGATGCGCTTCCGCCAGCAGGTTACGGAGACCGCCGGTTTTTACAATACTGTGGGTTTCAACGACGACACGCGAGCCTTCCTCTCGATTCCAGCGAGGCACGATACGGCGCGCCGTATGGATTGTGCGTTCCTTGCGAAGTTAGTCGCCGAGCATCGCCTTGACGAGGAAGAGGCCCTGGAAGTGGCGCAAGATCTGGCTTATCACCTGGTGAAGAAAGCGTATCGGTTGTAGGAGAGCACGTGGCGGACAGGATCGCTTTGGACAGACAGCCCGAAGATGCCCGGGTCACTACCAAGTTGGGCGGCGTGCGTTGGACGGTCTGCGCCATGCTCTTCGTCGCTACTTCGATCAACTATATGGATCGGCAGGTAATCGCGATCCTCAAGCCCACCCTCGAACACAGCATCGGTATGACGGAGGTGAGTTACGGCTATATTGTCGACGCGTTTCAGATCGCTTACGCGATTGGCCTGCTGGCTGCCGGCCGCCTGATCGACAAGCTAGGCACGCGGATTGGCTACATGCTGGTGATGGCGGTCTGGAGCGTTTCCGCGATGGGTCACGCTCTAGCCAGTACGGTCCTGGAGTTTGGAGCCGCGCGCTTCTGCCTGGGGCTGGGTGAATCCGGTAACTTTCCCGCCGCAATCAAGACCGTGGCGGAGTGGTTTCCCAAAACCGAGCGCTCGCTGGCCACGGGCATCTTTAACTCGGGAGCAAATGTTGGTGCGATCCTGGCTCCCGTGATCGTGCCATGGGTCACGCTGCGCTGGGGCTGGCATGCGGCCTTTTTAAGCACGGGCGTCTTCAGCGTGTTCTGGATTCTCTTGTGGTATCGCTATTATCGCGCGCCCACAGATCACGCCACTGTTACGGCCGGGGAGTTGCGGCACATTGAACAGGAGGCGGCTGGGGAGATAGGCCCCGCGATGCCTTGGCAAAGACTTTTGCGCTGCCGGCAGACGTGGGCTTTTTTTGTCGCAAAATTCCTTACCGATCCGATCTGGTATTTTTATTTGTTCTGGCTGCCTTCTTATTTCAGCGCAAAATTCAATCTGAACCTGTCTCATCTTGGTCTTCCGCTTATCATTGTTTACAACGTGTCGGCCATTGGCAGCATTGGCGGAGGCTGGTTGCCCGCTCCCTTTCGTCGCCTGGGGCTTGCGCCCAACTATGCGCGGCTTGTGGCGATGCTGTTCTGTGCATGTCTCGTGGTTCCCATCTATACGGCCTCCGGTGTTAAGTCGGTATGGACCGCTATTGCGCTGATAAGCATTGCCGCAGGCGCGCATCAGGGATGGTCAGCCAATCTCTTTACAACATCTTCGGATATGTTCCCGCGCAGCACGGTGGCATCGATTGTCGGCATAGGTGGCATGGCCGGATCCATCGGCAGCGTTTTTTTTGCTTTCTTTGCCGGTCACGTTCTGCAACTCACGCACAGCTATACGATTCTGTTCGCCATCGCAGCCAGCGCCTATCTCTCGGCCCTGATTGTTTTGTGCCTGCTGGCTCCTGGGCTCAGGAAGGTGGAACTCCCCACATGAGTCTCTACTGCGCGACCGGCGGAGTAGACACGGATCTGTCACTGGATCAATTACACGATCTGCTGGTCGAAAGTCTTGCGAAGCTTGGCGACCGCAAGCGCGTCCTCGCTGTGCCACCTGATCAGAGCCGCATACACTCGCGCGCAGGAGATCTGACGCGGTACGCATGGGAATTTTATGGCGATAAACTCCAGGTGGTTCTCCCCGCACTTGGCACCCATGCGGCCATGCAGCCGGAACAAGTATCACGAATGTTTGGAGCGATGCCGCAAGAACTATTCCGTGTTCACAATTGGCGAACCGACGTCGAGACTCTGGGCGAAGTTCCGGCGGACTTTATCCACCAGCAATCGGAGGGAAAGTTGAACTACGCCTGGCCTGCGCAGGTGAACCGCCTGGTGGCGCATGGCGGGTTCGATCTCATCCTTTCAATCGGCCAGGTTGTGCCGCACGAAGTGATTGGCATGGCAAATTACAACAAGAACATTCTTGTGGGCACGGGAGGCCGCGAGAGCATAAACCGCAGTCACTATCTGGGCGCGGTTTACGGGATGGAACGCATTATGGGCCGCGCGGAAAACCCAGTGCGCAATGTCCTCAATTACGCGTCCGATCGTTTCTTGCCAGATTTACCGATTGTGTATGTGCTTACGGTAATCGGGCGTGCGGCAAACGGTGGGTTAGCGATGCGCGGCATTTTTATCGGCGACGACGTTGAGTGCTTTCACCGCGCCTCCGAGCTTAGCTTGAAAGTAAATTTTGAAATACTCGACGCGCCGATTCGCAAGGCAGTCGTCTATCTCGACCCGCACGAATTTCACAGCACCTGGCTGGGTAACAAAGCTATCTACCGCACGCGCATGGCGCTGGCGGACGGAGCCGAGTTGATTATCCTCGCGCCGGGCGTGGAGAAATTCGGCGAAGACGCGACCATCGATCTGTTAATCCGGAAGTATGGCTATCGTGGAACGCCGGCTACGCTCGAAGCTGTCAATGCTAATCTCGATCTTGCAGGAGATCTGAGCGCCGCTGCCCATCTGATCCACGGATCTTCGGAGGGCCGCTTTACAATTCGCTGGTGTCCCGGCCATCTGAATAAGGAAGAAATCGAAAGTGTAGGTTTTAAATATGGCGATCTGAAAACTATGCTTGGTCGCTATAGCCCGGAAAAACTTCAGCACGGCTACAACAGCATCGACGGGAAAGATGTTTTTTTTATTCCGAATCCAGGACTGGGACTGTGGGCTTATCGCGGTAAATTGTAGCGATCTATGACGAAAAACATCTTCAGCCTCGAAGGCAAGACTGCGGTAGTGATAGGAGGAACTTCTGGCATAGGACGCACGCTGAGCCTCGGTCTCGCCGATGCTGGAGCCGATGTTGTCGCCTCGGCGCGCCGCCGGGAACAAGTTGACGAAACCGCAGCCGAGATCGAACGGCGCGGGCGCCAGACTGTGCGTATTTGCTCGGATGTTTGTGACTGCGGGTCGCTCGAACAATTACTCGCCACTACACTACAGCGCTTCGGTAAAGTTGACATCCTTATCAATTGCGCCGGAAAAATTAAGCGCATGCCCACGCTCGCCATGGAAGAGAAAGAATGGACCGGCATCCTGGATACGAATCTTACCGGAACTCTGCGTGCCTGCCAGATCTTCGGTGCGCAGATGCTGGGACGCGGCTACGGACGCATTATCAATATTGCTTCTCTCAACAGTTTCGTTGCATTGAACGAAGTGGCCGCGTACGCCGCCAGCAAGGCAGGCGTGGTCTCGCTGACGCGTTCACTCGCGGTAGAGTGGTCGAAGAAAGGCGTCACGGTGAACGCCATTGCGCCTGGCGTCTTCCGCACGGACTTGAATGCGGAACTGCTCGACAACACGCCGCGCGGAAAGGAAATGCTGATGCGGACACCGATGGGCCGCTTCGGCAAGACCGAAGAACTCGTCGGGGCAGCTGTCTATCTTGCCTCGGATGCGGCATCCTTCGTTACCGGAGAAACCTTGGTGGTTGATGGCGGCTTTCTGGCCAGCGGTGTCAACCAGTAGTTTTGGCGGGTGAAATACCGGAGACTTAAGAGAGAGCTTAAGATGATTGAACGGCGTGGCAGAAAATCATCTGACGTGGAGGATAGGGTGAGATGCACACGGCGCAGCGTGCTGGCCGGCATCGGACTGGTAGGGTTGGAATCGGCGATTTCGCCATTCATCAGGAAAGCTGCCGCATCCTCGATCGCTTGTCCGTTTAGGCTGGCAGTCATAAACGACGAGATCACGCAGGACTTCGAGAAGGCGTGTCAGATCGTCTCCGGCGACTTCGGCCTGGGTTGGATCGAACTCCGCTCGATGTGGGACAAGAACGTAACCGCACTCGACGCAAAACAAGTAGAGGACGCGCGCAAGATTCTCGAAGAGCACAAACTGCGAGTTACAGATATTGCCAGCCCTCTGTTTAAGACAGATTGGCCTGGGGCGCCGCGGTCACCGAAGAGCGAAACCCGCGACCAATTCCATGCCGACTTCGATGCCGGCGCTCAAGACAAACTTCTCGAACGTTGTATTTCACTTTGCAAGTCTTTCAATACCGATAGAATTCGCTGCTTTGATTACTGGCGGCTGGACAATCCCAATCCATACCGGGCGGCGATCAACGGCAAACTGCAGCAGGCTGCGGAGCGTTGCGCGAAAGATAACATTATATTGCTGCTCGAGAACGAAATGTCCTGCAACACCGCAACAGGCGAAGAAGCGGCGGCTGTTCTGAATGCGGTCCCAAACAAGAATTTCATGTTGAACTGGGATCCGGGCAACGCCGCAGCCCTTGGAAGTACGCCGTATCCCACCGGCTATCAGGCGCTACCAAAAAACCGCATCGGGCACTGCCACTGCAAGGACGTGATTCGCAAGCCGGATCACAAATACGATTGGGGGCCTGTCGGCGGCGGCGGCGTGAACTGGGTCGGACAGTTGAAGGCTTTACAGAGCGACGGCTTTCACTATGGACTGAGCCTGGAGACTCATTGGCGCGGTGCGGGGACGCCTGAAGCGTCTACGCGAATCAGCATGGATGGACTGAAGAAAACTTTGGCGAAGGCGGGCATTTCCTGCTGAGCTGAGCTTATCTTAACGAACATTTAGCCACAGGGGGACTTTATGGTCACGCGACGTGAATTTATCGATGCACTTGCGGTGGGCGCAGCGGGACTCGCCGTGGGAACGACGGCCAAGAGCTATGCCCAGATCATGGGATCTAACGACCGCCTCAATTTCGCAGTCATCGGACTGAATGGCCGCGCCTATGCGCATTTATCGTCTCTCAAGGCGAATCGCAGCGCCGCGCGCATCTCCCACGTTTGCGATGTCGACGGGAACATCCTGAACAAATTCGCCGATGCGACACGGCAAGAGATGGGCGAAACTCCAGTGACGGAGAAAGATTTTCGGCGCATTCTCGAATTAAAAAATATCGATGCGATCACGATTGCCACTCCTGACCATTGGCATGCGCCCATGGCCATCGCAGGATTGCAGGCGGGTAAACATGTTTATGTCGAGAAACCATGCAGCCACAATCCGGCCGAGGGCGCGATGCTGGTGGAGACGCAGCGGAAGTACGGCAAGCTGGTGCAGATGGGAACTCAGCAGCGCTCCTCGCCGCATACGATAGAAATCGTCGACAAGATTCGCGCCGGAATCATCGGCAGGCCGTACTTCGCAAAGAGCTGGTACGTCAATACGAGGAAGTCGATAGGCGTTGGAAAAGAAGTGCCTGTGCCGCCGCAGCTTGATTGGGATTTATGGCAGGGGCCGGCACCCCGCCGTCCATATAAAGATAACGTACATCCTTATAACTGGCACTGGTTCAAAATCTATGGCACCGGTGAAACGCTGAACAATGGAACGCATGAAGTCGATGTCTGCCGCTGGGCGCTGGGCGTCGATTATCCGCAGCGAATCACCTCCTCGGGCGGCAGGTACCAGTTCAAGGACGATTGGCAGTTTTATGACACGCTGGTAACGAGTTTCGAATACGACGATGCGATGATTTCGTGGGAAGGCAAGAGCTGCCAGGGAATGAAATATTATGGACGCGGGCGTGGTTCAACGATTATGGGAACCACGGGTACAGTGCTCATCGATCGCGATGGCTATGAAATCTACGACGCGAAAGGCAATAAGACAAGCGAATACAAAGTGGGCGCAACGACTAAATCTTCCGATCTGATCGGCCGTGATTCCATGACCGACGCTCACTTCGCGAATTTTATCGCTGCCATTCGCAAAGGCGAGAAACTCAACGCTCCCGTCGCTGTCGGCAACGTTGCAGTTACCATGCTGCAGCTTTCCAACATTGCGTGGGAAGTCAACCGCGAATTGCATCTCGACACGAAAGATGGGCGGATTCAAGACGATGCGGAGGCGATGAAGATGTGGGGGAGGGACTACGAAAAGGGATGGGCGCCGCATGTCTAAAAATACTGTCACCCGGCGTGACTTCGTGCGTGCTGGCGCATTCGCCGCGGGAGTATTCGCGTCGCCGAGCAGTAGCTGGGCACTGGCCCAACAGCGACCGTCCCCAGCAGAGGAATCGTCGATTCATTTGGGTCTGGCCAGTTATACATTCCGTAACTTCAGCCGCGCGCAACTGATCGGCTTCATGAAGGAGTTGAATGTATTCGCGCTGAATGCGAAGGACGTCAAAGACCATCTGCCGATGGATCCGCAGCAGGAGGCTACTGCGCTCGCCGACTACGCCGCCGCGGGTATTCAGCTTCATGCAGCCGGGGCCGTTTATTTCGCAAAAGATGAAGATGCGGATATTCGCTCCAAATTCGAATACTGCAAGCGCGCAAAGATCGGCGTCATCGTTGCAGGCGATCCTTCGCCCGAAACTCTACCGCGAATTGAAAGATTCGTGAAGCAGTACGACATCCGCATCGCGATGCACAATCATGGGCCCGAGGACAAGGTATGGCGTTCACCGCTGGATGTTTTGAAGGTGGTGAAGAATATGGATTCGCGAATTGGCTGTTGCATTGATGTTGGGCACACGGTTCGCGCCGGCACGGATGTGGTCGAGGCGATTCACGAAGCTGGTCCCCGATTATTCAACTTGCACATGAAGGATCTCACCGACTTCGAGAGCAAGGAAAGCCAGGTCGCGGTGGGAGACGGCAAGATGCCGGTGCGTAGAATGTTTGAAGCGCTCATCGCAATCAAGTATCAGGGCTTTGTCGATCTGGAATATGAGATTCATCCCGATGATCCGCTGCCGGGAGTGATCGCCAGCTTCGCTTACATGCGGGGAGTGTTGGCTGGCATGGGGCTGGCGCAGCAGAGCGAAAGGTGAGTTTTGAATTTAGGATAGATTCCGGCGTTCATTGGCGTTATCGTATAGGGCTACGCAAAACGGGAGCGCGTTATGAGCAAGCGTGCATCAGGCAAGTCATCTCAGAGCAGTCGACGCAGTTTTCTTAAGGCGACCGGAATCCTCGGCGCCGCCGCTGTTGGGTCCGCCGCTATTCCGAGTGCTGTCAGTGCTCAATCAAATCCGCCATCTCTTAACCCCGCATCCGAGGCAATGCCCACCCGCAATCTTGGAAAGACGGGATACAAAGTCGGCATCTTCAGCCTTGGCGGCCAAGCCTCACTGGAGAAGTCGAACAACGAACCGGTTGCGGTTCCCATCATCGAGCGGGCTCTCGATCTCGGGGTGAATTACATCGACACGTCCTCGATCTATGGCGGCCCGGATCGCTGGAGTGAACAATACGTCGGCAAGGTCATGAAACACCGCCGCAACGATGCATTCTTGGCGACCAAAACGAAAGAACGCACGCGCGATGGTTCCCTGCGCATGATCGAAACTTCGCTAAAGCTGTTGCAGACCGACCATGTCGACTTGTGGCAACTGCACGATATCGGAACGATGACCGATATCAACGAGATATTTGCCAAAGGCGGTGCGATGGAAGCATTGTTGCAAGCGCGCGATCAGAAGATCGTTCGCTATCTCGGTATCACGGGGCACTACCGGCCCGATGCACTGATCGAAGCCATCCATCGCTATCCGTTCGATACGATTCTGATGGCCGTGAATGCCGCCGATCCGCATCACTATAGTTTCTCGGAACAACTGTTGCCTCTGGCGGTCGAGAAGCAGATGGGCATTGTCGGAATGAAAGTCCCGGCGCGTGGACGCATCCTTTCATCGTGGACCCCGCCGCCTCTCGAGCAGCAGAAACACTCCTGGGAAGGTATGGTTCTTGCGCCAACGCCGGGTACGCTCGATATGCGGCAGGCAATGTATTACTCGCTTTCACTACCGTTGAGTACGATCATCATCGGTTGCGATTCCATCGCTCAGCTGGAGCAAAACGTACAACTGGCGCGGGAGTTCACGCCGCTCAGCCAGCAACAAATGGCCGCGCTCAGCGAAAGAGCGGAGCCCGTATCGAAGCAGTCGCTGTTCTTCCGGTTTTATGAACGAGCTTAGAACGGCACTGCGCGGGTTCAAGATTAATTCCTCGCCTGAGTGCTCCGCTCTCGACGGCAAGCGCCGATGATTGTCAACTTCGCGGAGCGGGCGCACAACCACAACTGGGAACTGGACCCGGTTACGCGTTCGTTGCTCGATACAGATTTTTATAAGCTGCTGATGCTGCAATTTATCTGGAAACATTTTCCCAGGACTCACGTCTCCTTTTCGCTTTTCAATCGCACTTCTGCGGTCCGGCTTGCAGACTTATTTTCCGCGCACGATATTTCACAACAACTGGAGCATGTAAGGAAGCTTCGCTTTCGGAAGTCCGAACTGGTCTGGCTGGCCGGTAATACTTTTTACGGCCGCCGCGGAATCTTCGAACCGGCATTTCTGGAATGGCTGGAGCGTGACTTCAAGCTGTCGGACTATCAGCTATCGGTCCACGACGGTCAGTTTCATCTTGCTTTCGACGGTTTGTGGAGCGAGACGACGATGTGGGAACTCTACGCGCTTTCCATCCTCGATGAACTCAAGACTAGAGCCTGCGCCAAGCGACTGAGTGAGTTTGGTCTCGACATTTTATATGCCCGGGCAAAGACGAAACTGTGGAACAAAATTGAAAGCCTGCGCGACGTTCCCGCCCTTAGCATTTCGGATTTCGGTACGCGCCGCCGTCACAGTTTTTTATGGCAGGAATATGTGGTCAGCGCCATGGCGTCCAATCTCGGCCGGGGCTTTATCGGGACCTCGAACGCTTTTCTAGCTCACAAACATGACCTGGAGGCGATTGGTACCAATGCGCATGAGATTCCGATGGTTGTTGCCGCCCTCGCGCCCGATGACGAGGCTTTAAAGGATTCTCAATACAAGGTTCTCGATCTGTGGCAGAAAACCTATGAAGGCGCGCTCCGGATTATGCTTCCCGATACTTTTGGCACGACTCAATTTTTAGATGGAGCGCCGGCTTGGGTCGGGGATTGGACAGGCCAGCGCATCGACAGCAAGAATCCGTATGTGGCAGGCGATGAGTACATTGAATGGCTGCGGGCTCACGGCAAGGATCCGCGCGACAAACTCATCATCGCCTCGGATGCGCTCGACGTCGAGGAAATACTCGGTCTGCACGCCTACTTTGGCGGGACAATTCAAACTGGCGCGAGCAGCGGGGATTTTCACAGCGCGGCTGATTTTCTTGACGAACGAAAGTGGACGCCTGCCCGTCGCATTCGATTTAGCGCTGGCTGGGGCACCCTTCTTACCAACGATTTTCGCGGCTGCGATCCCAGCGGAGGCAGCGGATTCGATCCCATCAGCCTGATCTGCAAGGTCTTCACCGTTGAGGGCCGCCCGGCGGTAAAGCTGTCGGATAACTTTGCCAAGGCGCTTGGTTCCCCCGCTGAAATCGAACGTTACCGCCGCGTGTTCGGCACAGCCGGAGTGACGGATGCCGCAGTCGTCGCATGAGCATATTTATATTGCTTTTGAATTGATTTGATCCATCGCCTCAATTCGAATTCCGCTTCCGCCCGTGCAATTACTCTGAATGTCGATTTAGCTTCTACATAATCGTTTTTGTGGTACGTTCCTTGAGGCAGAAAAACCGCGAACCCATCAGGGAAAATTATGAACTCGCAACAAGGCTCGTTCTTTTACGCTGTACAACTTGGTGTCGCCATTCTCTTTGTTAGCTTGTCTCCCCTTTTAGCCCAAAAAGGAAACACATCCTCAGCCTCAGCCCCATGGATGAATCATTCTCTTTCCCCAGATGAGCGGGCAACTCTCGTGGTAAAGGAAATGACGCTCGACGAAAAGATTTCTCTTTTGCACGGGACGGGAATGATCGGCCTAGGACCAATGAGTCCGCTTGCCGTGAAATCCAACGGAGGCGCGGGATACGTGGTGGCGATTTCACGATTGGGCATCCCTGCGCTCCAGATCTCTGATGCGGCGTATGGCGTGCGAAGCAGCGGCGAGAATGGCCGCTACTCCACGGCTTTGCCCGATGACCTTGCTGGTGCTGCAAGTTGGGACCTGGATTCGGCGTATGAATACGGTGCGTTGATAGCGCGCGAATTGCGCGCCCAAGGCTACAACATGTCGCTGGGTGGAGGTATGAATTTGGCACGTGAACCCCGCGATGGACGCACCTTCGAATACATGGGGGAAGATCCCATCCTGGCGGGCAAGATGGTGGCGCAGGTGATGAAGGCCGAGCAAGCGCAGCATGTGATCGGTGACATCAAGCATTATGCGATGAACGATCAGGAGAGCGGGCGCAACGCGGTCAATGTCAACATTGATAAACGGTCAATGAGGGAAAGCGATTTGCTCGCCTTCGAGATTGGCTTGCGGGAATCAGATTCCGCCGCCGTCATGTGTGCCTACAACCGCGTGAACGGCGACTACGCTTGCGAGAATAAGTATCTGTTGACCGATGTTCTGAAGAAAGAGTGGAACTTCAAAGGTTTTGTTGTATCTGACTGGCAAGCCACCCACAGTACGGCTAAGGCGTCCGCCGCCGGATTGGATCATGAGGAACCTGCCGAGATTTTCTATGGAAACGCCATGAAGCAGGCAGTCGAATCCGGGAAAGTTCCTATGGCGGAAATCGACGACCACGTTCACCGCATTCTGCGATCCATGTTTGCCACGGGCGTAATCGACGATCCTCCAGTCAAGAGCGTCGTGGATGTTGAGCGCGGTTTCGAAGTCGCGCAGAAAATTGAGGAGCAGAGCATCGTATTGCTCAGAAACGAAGGCTCGCTTCTCCCGCTGGACGCATCGAAGATTGCCAGCATCGCCGTAATTGGTGCGCACTCCGACGTTGGAATGATCTCTGGCGGAGGGTCGGCCCAGGTTGATCCTCCGGGAGGAAACGCCATTATGCCGCCGGGCCAAGGCAACACCACGTGGCAAGCGCATATTTGGTTTCCAACCTCGCCACTGAAAGCGATTCGAGCCAGCGCTCCTCATGCGAAGGTTCTGTATGACGCGGGGACGGATGCTTCATCGGCTGCCGCGTTGGCCAAGTCAACAGATATCGCCATTGTGTTCGCCCATCAGTGGGAGAGCGAAGGAATGGATCTCGACAGCCTCTCGCTCCCCGAGCATCAGGATGATTTGATCAGCAAAATCGCGGCCGCAAATCCGCGCACCATAGTTGTGCTCGAGACCGGCAGTCCCGTGACCATGCCCTGGGTTGACCAGGTGAGCAGCATTCTTGAAGCGTGGTACGGAGGCAGTCGCGGTGCTCAGGCGCTGGCGCGCGTGATCTTTGGCGAAGTGAACCCCAGTGCTAAATTGCCCATAACTTTTCCCAAGAGCGATGCCGATTTGCCTCATCCCAACATTGTTAAGCCTCCGCACAAGTCGACAACCAACGGCGAACCCGAAGCGTGGAAGAAAATCGCTACCGGATTACCGCCATTCCAGGTCACTTATGATGAGGGCTTAAAGGTTGGATACAAGTGGTATGACGCGGAGCATAAACAAGTTCTATTCCCTTTTGGCTATGGCCTCTCCTATACCACTTACCAATATTCTGATTTGAAAGTGATGCCAGGAAAGAGTATTCGCTTAAGTTTCAAATTGGCGAACACGGGTAATCGAGCCGGAGCGGAGGTCGCCGAGGTCTATGCTGAACTTCCAGAAAGCGCCGGGGAACCGCCTAAGAGATTAGTGGGTTGGAGTAAAGTCAAATTGAATGCCGGAGAAAGTAAGGAAGTCACAATTGAAGTTGACCCCAAGTATCTTTCCATTTTCAATGTGCAGCGCGACGCATGGCAGCTCGTTCCGGGAGACTATACCGTTCTGGTCGGAGGATCCTCGCAGAATCTGCCGCTGAAAGAATCGGCTAACCTGAAATAGATTGAAAGTTAGGTCACGGCTCTAGTTATGTGAATTCTGAGGTTCAGATGGCTGCGCAGGATTCGAATTCTGCAATGTTTCGAACTCATGCATCTCACGCTGGGCATCAGCGGTTTTTCCCTGTTTGCGATAAATTCCTGCGAGCCCGAAATGCGCCTGCGCCGCAAGGTTACTTTGCTTCTCGATGGAAAGAAGTTTGATCCAGGCTTTCTCGGCAGCCGCAGCATCTCCCTCGACCGAAGCTGCCTTCCCAAGCGCGTAGAGAGTCTCGGGCATATCCGGCATCAAACGATCCGCTCGCAAAAGTTCGGCCCTCGCCTCATGCGCTTTACCTTGCTCTAATAAAGCTTCGCCCAGGCGGTAAGCGGCTTCGGCATTCCCCGGCTGTAATTTGACTTGCATGCGGAACTCTTCCTCCGCCTTCGGCCACTGAAAGGCTCCGGCATACACTTCGCCAAGTGCTAGGTGGGCCTCAGGAAGCGCGGGCCGCAAGCGCAAGGCTTCGCGATATTCATTTTCCGCATCCGGCATCCGGCGCAGGACGAAATAATTTTCCGCCATCGCCTGATGAGCTCGGGCGGAATCGGGATACGCGGCTAGTAGAGTATCCACGGATTGCTTGGCCAGCAGGCCGCTGGCGCGGCCCAGGTAATAAAGGATATCTGGGTCGTTGGGATGCGCGGCCAGCGATGCCTGTAGATTTGCCACCGCCTCCGGAAGTTGCCCGGTTTGAATTTGCGCAATGCCAAGCGCGGTTTTGTCTGGCGAGAGTTGTAGGTGTGGAATAGCCTCGCTAGCATAACCTTCCGCCAATAGCGCATAGCCCAGTAATTGATGAGCCGGCACTAAATCCTTCTTCAGTTCAAGAGCATGTTTGAGTGGCGCGATGGCGGACGCATAATCGCCGCGTTCCATGTAGGCCTGGCCGAGACTGACAAAGCCATCCGCGAACGCCGGATCCAGTTCAGTGGCTTTCTTATACTCCGCAATCGCAACGTCGAACTGTCGTTGCTTATCCGCCGCGATGCCGGCCTGCATGTGTTCCGCAACCTGCGGTGATGCGACTTGCCAGGCGAACCATAGAATGAATAATGTGTGGATCACGGCTTCTCCGGTTCACGAACCTCTAAAAACTGGTCGGCGTGAACGTCGTTTAAGGTCTGGTGAATGCCCGACGGCCATGCGATCTCAACCTTTGCTTTCTCCGCCGCACCGAGCCCGAAATGCAGGCGTTTGTCGCTGGCGGAAAGATAACTTCCGGCAGAGGTGGCAAATCTGGTTTGACCATTGACTTGCACGCGAGCGCCGAATCCATCGCGATTGCTCCGGGTGCCTCGAAGCGTAATCACTAGCCAGTGCAGCTTCCCGGCGCGATTGAAAAGCACTTGAGGATGGCCGCCGAGAGTTGTCATCACCACATCCTGCCATCCGTCGTTATTCAGATCGCCGAAAGCCGCACCCCGCGCGGCCGCCGGAACCGTGCTTCCGGAGTCGGCGCGCTCGAAGCGTCCATTGTGATTCATGGCCAACAGTGGAGGCTCGAGATAGTGAAGCGAGGGATCAATCTGTTCTACGTTATCCAACACATGCCCCTGAGCGACGAATAAATCTTTCCAGCCATCATTGTCGAAATCTTCCAGACCAACGCCCCAGCCGGAACTGCCGCTGGAGAGCAGCCCGAGTCCGGTTTCAAGGCTGCGATAAGTGAATGTTCCATCGCCGTCGTTGTGATAGACACCGTAAATTTCACGCGGCAATTCGGTCACGATAACGTCGGGCTTCCCGTCGTTGTCATAGTCTTGAAAGACGACTCCCATGCCGGACAGCCGCCGTCCATCTTGCGAAAGAGCGGTGCCCGCTTCGAGGCCTACCTCGCTAAAAGTGCCATTGCCATTGTTATGAAACAAGTACTGTTGCATTCCGTCGTTGGCTACAAAAATGTCGGTAAAACCGTCGCCATCGTAGTCCGCAAAAGCGACTCCCAGCGCGCGTCCCTTTTTTGCTGCGATGCCGGAGCGTTGGCTCACATCCGTGAATGTCCCGTCGCCATTGTTGTGATACAGAATGTTAGTCGTTGCAGGAAACTCTTCCGGCGGACAATAAGTATGATAATTTCCGCCGCAATCTTTATTATGCTTGGTATCCCAGTCCATGTAGCGAGTTACAAAAAGGTCGAGTTTTCCGTCGTTATCATAATCGAAAAATCCGGCTGAGACCGACCAGCCGCCGCCCGCTACACCAGCTTTGGCCGTCACATCGGTGAACGTTCCATCTCCATTGTTGTGATACAGAATATTCTTTCCGTAGCTGGTGACATAGAGATCGGGATAGCCGTCATTATCGTAATCGCCTACTGCTACACCCATGCCGTAATTGCCGTCGCCGGCATTAGCCAGGCCAGCTTGTTGAGTGACATCCGTGAAGCTGCCGTCTTTATTTTGGCGGTACAGGCGGTTCCAGTAACGCGGATCATGACGATCAAAATTTTCCGGCGTCTTCATCGGGCTCGTCACATGCCCGCCGTTCACCAGGAAAATATCCAATAAGCCGTCGTTGTTGTAATCCAGAAGGGCTACGCCGCCGGGCATTGTTTCAATGAGATATTTTTGCGGCGTAGGCGAATTTTGCAGTGTGAAATCCAGACCGCGCGGTAAGTTGACGTCGAAAACCGGCGCAGCCGCAGCCGTCGCCCACAAAGCGAGCGTCAGGATGCATGAAATCCGGAACGAGATCCGGAACCAAGACGGACGGGAAAAATCCTCAGCAACTTGGAATTCCTTCAGAAACAGCATATCGCAGAGTGCAATCTGTAATCTTCCGCACTCGATCTATTCGAGTAATGAGCTCGATAGCTAGCTCTTACACCGCCCGCCGTGTCGATTCCCGCTCCACAAGTTTAGGCGGAATTAGTATCTTTTGCGGACGTAATGAGTTCTTTGGCCCAATGCGTGCCAGTAGAAGTTCGGCGGCCAGCATCCCTATGCGGCAGGTCCCCTGATCGATGGTGGTCAACGGAACCGCCAGCACGTCAGAGTAGCGGACATTGCCAGCGCCGATTACGGCAATATCTCGCGGCATGTTGAGGCCAGCCTCCCGGATCGCTTTCATGGCGCCGATTGCTACCGGGTCGCTGTAACAGAAAACTCCGTCTGGAACCGGACGAGTGGCCAATAGTTGCCTCATCCCATCGTATCCACTGGCATCTTCGTGTCCGCCATCGACGATGTAGCCGGCATAAGGACGGATTCCTACTTTCGCCAGCGCCCTCCGGTAACCTTGCAGTCTTTCTGTGGCGATTCCTACTTCGGGACCACGCAGATGTCCGATGCGGCGGCAACCCTGCGTAATCAAATGCTCTGTCGCTAAAGTGCCGATGGCACGATTATCCACGCCAACAAAGCATGCTCGCAGACCGGCGATGGGGCGATCAATCAAGATGTAAGGAGTTTTGCGTTCCCGTATTCGCTTGAAAACATCGAAGTGATTTGGTGTTTGCGAAGAAGCGATGATCAATCCGTCCACTTGGCGAGCCAACAGAGAATCAACTTCGCTCGCCTCGAGTTCGGGATCTTCTTCGAATGAAGAGATCAGCACATGATAGCCGTGGGGCCGGACGGATCGCGCCACAGCCCGCGCGATCTCTGCAAAGAAGGGATGCGTGAATTCCGGCAACAGCAAGCCCACCGTGTAGGTGCGCCGCGTCACCAGACTGCGCGCCACCCAGTTCATCTGATAGTGCAATTCCTTAGCGCGGCGCAGCACCCGCTTGCGGGTGGCATCGCTGATGCGTCCTTGGTTTCGCAGCACTTTCGACACTGTCACTACCGAAACCTTCAGATCTTTCGCGATGTCCTGCATGGTCACAGGCATGACCGGGGAAGCATAACACTTGTTAGGAGGGTTAACGATTATTCAAATGAGAATAATCAATTTTCCGCTTGACAACGGTTGCTCGGCTGGACAAGAATCGGCCACCGATATTTAGAGCCCTGTGAGGGGAAATTTCTGCACCGGAAAGAGTTGTCTATGCCAAGCCGCATACTGTGGAGCCTGCTACTCTCGATCACCCTCGTTGTTTCCGCTTCTCCCTCGCTTTATGCTCAAAGCACTTACGGCACGGTCGCCGGCTCGGTTTCCGATAGCTCTGGAGCTTCGGTTACGGATGCCAACGTGACCTTGACGAACCTGGGCACCCAGGAAAAGCGCACGCAATCCAGCGGCAGCTGATGGGCTGTTCACGTTCGTCAACTTGTTCCCCGGCCAGTACCGGATCGACGTGGAAAAGCAGGGTTTAAGCACTTCGCCCGCACCGATGTCACGGTTGACGTACAACAGAGCACGCGCGTCGATGCCGCGCTCCAAGTCGGCGAAGTCAGCCAAGTCGTCGAGGTCACCTCCGGAACGCCACTCCTGCAATCTGAAACCTCCTCTCTCGGCCAGGTTGTCGAGCACGCAAGGCTGACGAGTTCCCTTTGAATGGCCGCAATATCTTCAACCTGATCACGGTTTCCCCTGCGGCGATTGCGCAAGGTGGGTCTGGCGGAACACCCGTCAGCCAAAACCCATTTAGCTGGGGCAACTATCAGATTGGCGGTTCGTTCGGTAATCAGAGCGCCGAGTACCTAGATGGTCAACCCCTGAACATCGGCTATATCAATCTGCCGATCATCATTCCGACCCAGGACTCAGTTGGCGAGTTCAAGGTGCAGTACAACGACCTTGGCGCAGAATGGGGTAAGTTTTCAGGCGGCATGATGAATATTAGTACCAAGTCTGGTACTAACCAATTCCATGGCACGGCATATGAGTTCCTGCGGAATAAGGCGCTGAATTCGAACGAGTATTTCTACAAGGGATTAGAGATTAGCGAATGGGGATTCCAAAATACGCCACCTCCTTACGTGCAAAACCAGTACGGGTTCACTTTCGGCGGCCCCGTGATCAAAGATAAGACTTTCTTCTTCGTGAGTTGGGAGCAATTCCGGCTTCGAACCGGCTCCGTGCTGAGCACCACTGTTCCGGTTACCGCGAATAGCCCCTTTACTCCTGCTGGAGTCACAGGCGGAATGCGGGCAAGGCGACTTCTCTTCTTTGTGCGCTTCGGGCTTCACCGGCCCCACTGTCGACGGTACCGCAATTTGCGGCGACAGCATCACTACAGTCAACGGCGAGCCCACTTCCCCGAATCAGATTTATAACCCGTACACGTTGGATGCAGCGGGTAACCGCGTTCCCTTCGCCATGAACCAGATCCCGTCGGCGCTATTGAGTCAGGCAACGACAAAAATGTGGGACACGTACTATGTTCCACCCAACCTGGCCCAATCTCAGTTCACGGGGGCCAACAATTTCACGAGCGCCACCAGTTCCGGAGGCAATACCAACCAATTTGTGGCCCGCGGGGATCAGGTCATTAACAGCACTACGCGCCTGTTCGCGCGGTTCTCTTATTTCGGCCTGCTTGATTTGCCCACCAACCCGTTCGGTACGGGCCTCTGTAATGATCGTTGCGCCGAGGATTACCACACCAAAGCGTTAGCGATCGACATCAACCATACCTTCACGCCAACCACCATTCTTGACGTTAACCTCGCTGGCAGCCGATTTATTTATCTTGCGCGCTCCTATCTTGTCCGGTTTCGATCTTACCTCTCTTGGTTGGTCGGAGCCTACAATAGCCCAGCCTCTCCATCCGTACGCCTCCGACGCCAGCTTTCCCCTACCCTGGCGATGTTGGCAGGTCGCAAGGCAACAGCGCGATTGGCGATCACAATACCCAGTACAACATTTCGCCGCAACTTACCATGATTCGCGGCAAGCACACCCTTCAGGTTGGCGGGCAATATGAGTTCGGCCTGGATAACTATTACCAGACGAACATTGCCAGTGGAGCTTTCGGATTTGGCGGCGTTTGGACCTCAAGCACCGGCGGCGCCAATCTCGTGACCAATACGCAAGCCGCATTCGCGGACTTTCTGTTGGGCCTTTCCGAGAACCAGGGAACCTTTGTGAACCAGACTGAGGGTGCGGCGCAGGTACCGGCTCTGACGGCTGGCAAGCAAACTTATCGTGCATTGTACGTCGATGACACCTGGCACGCAAGAAGCAAACTCACCCTGAACATCGGGCTGCGTTATGAATTGCCCGGAACCTGGTCGGAACGTTACAATCGACTGAGCTACTGGGATCCTAACGCCACCAATGCCACGGTCACGGCTGCGCTGGCGCGGGATCGACCTGCCCGGGCGACGCCGAGCTCGTGGGAACCGGCCCGAACCATAGCAACAACAACCTCCCCTTGGACAAAAAGGCGTTTTCGCCGCGCCTCGGCTTTGCCTACAGCGTGACTCAAAGACCGTGATCCGGGGAGGCTTCGGGGTGTTTTTCATCCCGAACTATGTATCGTTCGGCCTGAATCCGGATAATGATGTGATCAACCTCGCAACCACACCGTTTACCGCGACCACGAACGGATATCTCACTCCGTTCAGCACGTTAAATGGCACGACGGCGAATGGGGTGGGTTGTACATTCAATGGTACCGCTCCCTACTTGCGGAGACAATTCGGGACCCTTTGGTGCGGGAGGTATCTTGTTGCCGCCGGGACGGACCCAGACCGCTTCTCTCACTGCCGCCGCGAACGGCTCGCCAACTCTAGCGCCTTGGACCAATCCAAAGTACGGATATGTCGAGCAGTACAACTTCGACATTCAGCGCCAGTTGCCTCTAGGATTCTTTGCCGATGTAGCCTATGCCGGCTCCCATGGCGTACATCTCCAGCAATACAATACCGACATCAACCAGATTCCTGATTCTTTCCTGTCACAGACAACCGCCCTCACTACGGCGATTGCTAACCCATTAACATGCCCGTCGCTTGCCGGCTCTGTTTGTCCGTACTCCGGCCTGAACGGGGCGACAATCCCTGCGGGGCAGCTTGACCGGCCTTATCCCGAATACAACAACGTATCTGTTGGCGGATACGGCTGTTGCGGCAGCAATTACAACTCATTGCAGGCGACAGTAACTCGTCGGTTCCAGGGTGGCGGCACCCTCTTGGCGGCCTACACTAATTCCAAACTGATGAGCAATACAGATACGCTTACCAGTTGGCTTGAAGGTGGTCACGGTACTGGCGGCGTTGGAGCGGTGCAGGATTGGAACAACTTGGCGGGAGAACGATCGCTTTCCTCGCAGGATGTTTCCCAACGACTGGTCATCAGCTACGTGCTTGATCTGCCCTTCGGGCACGGTAAAGCATTTCTCTCCGGCATGACTGGGGTTGCCGACAAGGTAGTTTCCGGCTGGGGAGTGGATGGCATCACTACCTTCCAGAGAGGCTTCCCGCTGAAGATCAGCTATTCTGGATCCACGCTGCAGAGGCGCCAACCTGGGCATAGCAAACGTCCGTCCCGATGTCATTGCCGGATGCGACAAGAAAGCCAGCGGCGGCACCGTTGCAAACTGGTTCAACACCGATTGTTTCGCAACCCCGCCTGACTGGGGTTTCGGCAGCGAGTCTCGGGTGGACTCTGTTCTTCGCGGCGATGGTGTCAAGAATTTTGATTTCGCCATCTTTAAGAGAACTACGATTGCTGAGAAAGTGGGCATCGAGTTTCGGACCGAGTTCTTCAACCTGTTCAATCATCCCCAGTTCGGAATTCCGGGAGAGGGTTTCAACGGTACCCCCGCGACTCCCGGTGTTCCTGCGGGTAACGGTTTCGGGCAGGTGACCTCAAATATACGGCAATCCACGTCTGATTCAGTTCGCTATGGGGTGCGGTTCTAAGACTTGTCCGGGCCAGGAGCATTTCCTGGCCCGGATTTTTATTCAATCAGCAGCTCGTTCCGGTCCGCCGTTGACCCCCCTTAAACGTTCCTAGCATCTTCCCCAAATAAGCCGTTGTATCCTTTCCGCTTATGAGAACACTCCAAACGCATTGACTATTCCGAGGCCAAACGAATCATCGACCTCATCGTGAAAAAAGCTTTGCAGATGAAGAAAACAGCTCGGTTGCGGTTGCCGATTCGCATGGTGACGTCATTTGTTTCGCCCGAATGGACGGCGCCCCTGTTTCGTCCATCAAGATCGCCATGAATAAAGCGTGGACCGCGGCGCGCGAACGCAAACCGACCAAAGAGATCGGCGAAAAAGTGAAGCATCCAGAAAAGGGCCACGACATTACCTACTATGGCGACCCCAAATATGTTGGGTGGGGTGGCGGAATCCCGTCTGGAAGGACGGCTCAGTGATTGGGGCGGTCGCTGTTAGCGGCCTGTCGTCGGCGGAAGATATCGAACTGGCCGGGCTGGGAGTCGGGCTGCTGGCCGACTGACGTTCGTCGTACGTTGTCATCGTTATTATCACGTCCGTGCGTCGTTAGAACGACGGCTGACGCACTAGGAACGTCTCCGTGAAGGTCCGGATCGCGCTACAGGCTTTGAAACCCAAGAAATAGCTGGCCAAATCGCCCACAATCCGAGTGCCTGCTTGGTGAATCTAATCAGACATGCACGCTGCAAGACGCTTAATCGGCTTCGTCGTTACGATCCAATCAGTTCTTTTTCTAACCCATTTTTTTCTCTATGAGACGTGGACTTTTTCATCTGCTCCGGCTGTATCTTACGGAGCCTCCTGGTTAAAACTGGCTCTCAGCTTTTTGTCGGTCAGCTTTGTGGCCGCTTCATTGCTCGCCTTTCGCTATAACAATCCCGCTCTGCGCGTGTTCTACCGGGCGGCCGCGATTTGGCTCGGTCTGCTGACCTTCTTATTCATCGCTTCTTTATTTTCCTGGATTGCTTTCGGAGTTGCCCGCGCGGCTGGCCTCACGGTGAATTTCCATCGCATGGTGGAATTGCTGTTCGCCGCCGCGGCGGCCGCCGGCTTCTACGCGGTTTTCAACGCAAGTTGGACCCGAATCACTCGAACCACGGTGCGGCTCGCAAACTTGCCAGCGGCATGGCGTGGGCGCAAAGCGGCGCTAATCAGCGACGTACATCTTGGGCACGTGCGCAACGGTAAATTCTTGCGTCGGCTGGTTGCCATGATTCTAAAAGAAGCTCCCGACGCCATTTTTATTGCCGGCGATTTGTATGATGGCACTGCCATCGATGCCGGTCGCGCCGCGGAGCCTTTGAATAAACTAATCGCCCCGCACGGGGTCTATTTCGTCGCCGGAAATCACGAACAATTTCGCGACGACAGCAAATATCTGAATGCTGTTTCTGCCGCTGGAGTGCGCGTGCTCAGCAACGAGAAAGTGGAAGCCGACGGTCTCCAGATTATTGGC
Source organism: uncultured Acidobacteriaceae bacterium (assembly GCA_963818235.1). Taxonomy (GTDB): domain Bacteria; phylum Acidobacteriota; class Terriglobia; order Terriglobales; family Acidobacteriaceae; genus Sulfotelmatobacter. The sequence continues at coordinate 109,194 of CAWFRI010000001.1, read as the reverse complement.
GTCTCCTACCGGAACGCCGCGCAGCACGCGCATTTCGCCTCCGTGCTTGACGGCATCCGCCTGGATCGCGACCGCGCCAGTATTCTCTTAACCCATGCTCCCGACAGCCCTGAAATCGCGGAGGCCGCGGGGGTTTCTTTGCAACTCTCCGGGCACACGCACCTTGGACAGTTCATTCCCTGGAGTTGGATGGCGCGCCGAATGTACCGCCAGTTCGTCTACGGCCTAAGCCGCATCGGGAAAATGCAGGTTTTTACTTCGAGCGGCGCTGGAACCTGGGGCCCGCCGCTTCGCCTGGGATCGAATCCCGAGATCGTAATGCTCCAGTTTGAGTAACCGCCGTGTCTAGGCTTTATGATCTTGCCCATCTCCCAGAGCTGCCGACTCGCCGCGCCTTTCTTCCGATTCCACTGCGATCCGTTTTGACTTGCGATACACGTTCACCACCGCAATCGTCCAGAAAGGGACCAGATCGACCCCTGGCACGAGTTTGGCAAGAAACGACGGCAGAAATTCCCAGTGCCAGCCCAGCAGATGAATCATTATCGCGCCAATGCCGAAGTCGAGTATGTCATCTGCGGGCGATAAAGCGCCCTCGACAAACGACGGAAAGACCAGGATTTGCAGCGCATCCGCGATGATGGCCAGGATCATGGCGGCGCGAAACTGTGAACCCGGCAAAATTGTAATGGTCTCGTCGGTCATATTCCCGCGACCTCCTTACCAATACCCAATTCTAATCCGGCATATTCGATGAAGGAAGTGTGGATGGCTCTCGCCTATGGAAGTAAGATACTTTAAGCTTGGCAGGACTAACTGAGTTGACAGCACGCCCTTTGCAAGCGTTGCACCGCCATGGCCTCTTCGTCAGATCGCTGGCACCGGCTCGAAGCTTTATTTTACGAAGCCCTCGAATTGAAGCCCGAGGCACGCCCAGGGCTTTCTTGAAAAGAACTGCTCCGATGATGCGGATCTGCAAAAAGAAATAAAGGCGCTGCTTGATTCCTCCGACCCCCTATGGATTTCCTGCGGCAGCCTGTACTGGAGGCGGCTAATCGGATCGTGGCCGAAGAGGTTCGCCGGCCGGTTGTTGGCACTCACTTGGCGCACTACAAAATAGTTTCCCTGCTGGGAGCCGGCGGCATGGGCGAAGTTTACCTCGCTGAGGACCTGCGGCTCAAACGCAAGGTCGCTATAGAAATGCTTGCGTCCAACCTCATTAGCGACGAGAAAGGTCTGCGGCGGTTTGAACAGGAAGCACAAGCCGCATCCGCTCTGAATCATCCCAACATCCTCACAATTTATGAGTTTGGGCAGGCGGATGGAATGCATTTCATCGCGTCCGAACTCATTGAGGGGGAAACCCTTCGCCAGCCTCCATCAGCCAGCCGGGAATGGTTATCGGCAGCGCTAAATACATGTCCCCTGAACAAGCGCGGGGACTCGATGTTGACGCCCGCAGGAGGATAGATAGGTAGTAGGAGGAACGTCCCGTGGGAGGAGAAATCTCCGTAGTCCGCCGAATACTGTTTCCGTAAGCCGAGGCAGTAAATTTCAGAATATCTATTGCGTTTGCGGAAGTGACCAGGCGAACAGCACACCGCCACTGCTGGTTAGCACGTATTGTCGGCCGTCGAGTTCATAGGTGATGGGAGAACTTGCGATGCGAGAGCCTGAGCCGGCATGCCATAGAGTCTTGCCGTCACTTGAATCTAACGCCAGAAAATTGCCTTGAGCATCGCCAGTAAAAGTGAGTCCTGAATCCGTCGTCAGTACGCCCGAGCCTGATACCTGCGGACCCAGTTCATGGCTCCAGCGGATCTTGCCGGTCTCGTAATCGATCGCTTCGATCACGCCCTTGCCCCAAACTCCGTAATCCGCGCCTGCCCAGCCGTAAGCCCCATCCGCGGGCTTCGCAAAATAAATGCCGTAGCTGGGATGCGCATCGACGATAAACAATCCGTTCCTGGTATCGAAGCTTGGGGATCGGTAGTTGGTCATGCCGCCCTCATCGGGTGCGATCAGGCGTCCATCCGGAGCCGGTTCCTTGGCGGGATTCGGAATCGGACGGCCCTGCGCATCGATGCCAAGCGACCAATTTACCGGCCCGAAAGGCGCAGTCAAAAGATTCTTCCCGTTTGTCCGGTCAAGCACAAAGAAGTATCCATTGCGCGAGCTCTGCATCAACATCTTTTTCTGCTCGCCGTGAAAATCTCCATCCACCAGCACTGGAGTTTCTACCGCGTCCCAATCATGCGTATCGTGTGGAGAAGCTTGGAAAGCCCACATTAGTTTTCCAGTTTCCGGATCCAGGGCAACGACACTGCAAGTGTAAAGATCAGCGCCCGGCCGCGTTGCGCCCTTCAGAACAGGAGTAGGGTTCCCTGTTCCCCAATAGAGAAGATGAAGATCGGAATCGTAAGTTCCCGTCATCCACGTCATTCCCCCAGTCGTCTGGTTCGGCGTTCCGGCCGGAGGCGTGGAATTCCATTGCCACTGCGTTGCGCCTGTCTCCGGATCAATCGATCGAAGATAGCCGCTCAGGTTGTCGAAATCTCCCGAGACTCCGATTACCACATGGTTGCCAACAACCAGTGGCGCCATGCTGGTCCAATAACCCTTCGTGGCATCGGCCACCACTATGTCCCAGCGCACGGTTCCATTATTAGCGTTGAGAGAAACCAGGTGTGCATTTGGTGTTACGAAAAAAAGATATCCTCTATACATGGCCACGCCGCGATGTCCAATGTGTTCCCCCGGACTCCGCGGGTAGGTGTAGTGCCAGATCTGGTGTCCCGATCGTGCATCGACTGCCCAAATGTTTTCTGGCACCGTAAAGTACACAATGCCATCGACCATCAATGGCGAAGACTTGATTTGTGAAAGTTGGTCTGTCTGAAAGGCCCATGCAAGGGACAAAGTTCTTACGTTCTGCGGCGTGATCTGAATGAGCGCGCTGTGGCGCCTGCCCGAATAATCACCGTGATACCCCGGCCAACTATCAGAAGGCGGATGCAGAAGCATCTGCTCGCTAGCACCTTGCGCGAGCGCCAAGTCCGTAGTTGCGGTCGCAATCAATATGCTCGCGACCAAAATAAACACAGTTTTCAACAGATTCATATTGCGCGGAACCTTTCCCACAATCACGAGGCGATCCAACGTTCTATCGCAAAGTTTGCAGGTATGCCATCAGGTCGTGGATGTCCGAATCCGTGTACTTACTCAATAATTCGACGTGCGCCTCCACCGGCGAGTCAACTTTATATTGAACGTCGGCGGTACGCCAGGATCGGTACATCCCTCCGGCATCGATAAGTCCGACTGTAAATTCGTCGAGGTAATCCAATGTTCCCGTTATAGTTTGGCCGGATGCGAGCGTTACCGTGACTGCCGATTTCGCATGTTTGGGATACAGCATCTGCTCCTCGAGCTCAAGACCTTTGTAGCGCGATGCGATCCTGGCAAGATCACCAGTCGGCGAGTGGCAGCTTGCGCATCTTCCTGCGCCTTCGAAGTATTGCTTGCCTGCGTCGGCGTTACCGGTTTGGAGGTCGGCTGCATCCACGCCCTTGCGTCCACCCTTTTTCGTCAGTGAAATATTTTGTTGAGTATGGATGAAAGCCGTCAGGCCGGCGATCTGGCGGTCAGAAAGATCAAAGCGAGGCATACCCTTTTCCGGGCGTCCATTGCGGACAACCAATCTGATTTTGTTTCCGCCCACATCCGCCGTCACCAGCTTGGATCGCGTGAGGTCCGGCCCGCTCTCTCCGCCGCCCGCATCGCGCCCATGGCAAAAGGAGCAATCCTCGCGGAATAGGGAAGCACCATTTTCAACGAGTGCTTGCGAGTACGATTTTGGCGCAACCGTGCTTTCGGGTTTGCTTGTGGCCGGAGCGGAAGTCGGTGCTTGTCCCACAGCGGCGAAGCTGATCAGGAACAAAGCCGCTGGCACCAACCTGCGCAAGACCGAACCCAAAAAAATCATTTTGGAGCTTGCTCCTGCAACTCAATGTTCACCGCGCGCCGCTTACGGCCGCGGATGAGAAGCCGTGCTGCCTTCCGTCATGCCTAGCACCCACTTAATCGCCTCAAAATACATTTTGCGGATGTCCGGATCGTTCCACGATTCCTCGGTATGGCCAAGCGTCGAATAAAACACCCGCCCTTTGCCGTACATCTTGTCCCAAGCCACAGCGAAATCATGATCCGTTCGATGCACCCGTGGATTATTCGCATAGTTAAGTTTTGTTGGGTCAAGACTCAGCAGTACGTTCACCTTATCGCGTGACCAATCTTTCGGCTGATAAATCTCGTCGTATTTAACAAACGCCTTGGGAAAGTGACGAACTGCGGGAAAACTCGGATCTTCATTGATGATCGGTGCGTTAAATGTAGACCAGGGATGCTGATCGAACCAGCCCCCGATCATCTCGCCGTATTCCGGCCATTTGTAATTCGTGTCGAGTGCGGCATGAACGCCCACAAAGCCCTTGCCATCATTCTTAATGAACGCCATCATATCTTGCTTCTGGGTGTCATCCAGATCAAGCTCGCCCGTGGTGCTGACAAAAACTAAAGCATCAAAATAGTCCAGATTCTTGGCATTTCTTCCTAAGGACTTCTTCGTAATGAGCTCAGTGTCGGTGCGTAGCGTGGCATCCCACAGGCCGCTGTCGTGTCCCATGTTGTAGATCGCGGCCATTCCATCTGAAACCGACTCGTGCTCCCACCCCTTGGTTTCACCAATCACCAGGATGTGCTTGAGATGGATTTGCCTAATCGGCGGTGGAGGCGCGACCGAAGAATCCACGGCGGGTTGATCCTGGGCTATCGCGGCGCCCGTAAAAATCAGCAGGAATAAAACTCGAAACACAGCGATTCGATTATGGCGCAAAGCAATCTCCTCAAAATCGAAGGTTCAGTAAAAACGGGCTCTTCAGCCGAGCGTATCCCAGGCGCAATCCTTAGATGCTGCCCTGCTCTCGGACCTAACGGTAACATAAGCACTGAATGCATTAGCACCCAAATCTGAGTAGAAACGTCCAAATATTATCTTCGAAAAGGACGGAAATATGTCGAGCATCACTAGACGCTCTTTTCTCGCACTCGCGGCTGCCATGGGCGCCACCGCGGCGTGGAGTAACCCATTCGCATCGAAGTCCTCCATCGCTTGGCGGGAACGCCGCGATGTTTTTCCCGAAGGCGTTGCCTCGGGAGATCCCGATAGCAGCAGCGTCCTATTGTGGACCCGACGGCCACCGACCGATGAAAAAGCGGCCCGCGAGAATCCCACGGTGAAGTTGAACGTCGAGGTCGCGGAAGATGAAACATTCACTCGCGTCGTGACTGCCTCGATAGCTCAGGTCTCCGCGGCATCTGACTGGACCTGCCGCATATTGGTGGGCGGATTGAAGCCCAGCCGTGTGTATTGGTACCGCTTCACCGATTCCGAAGGTTCTGGCAGCCGCATCGGCAGAACGATTACGGCCCCGGCATCCGGCGACACGAGACCTGTCCATTTTGTTTTCGTCAGTTGTCAGAATGCGAATGACGGCGCACAGAACGCCTACCGAAGAATGATTTTCGAAGATGAACACGCCGCCGAAGCCGACCGCATTGGCTTCGTACTTCACCTCGGCGATTTCATCTACGAAATTGTCTGGTATCCGGAAGACCGTCCACAAGGCATGTACGACCGCCGCCTGCGAGATATTGCCCGTTATCCCCACGGCGAAAAGATTCGCGACTTTCACATCCCAACCACCGTGGAAGACTATCGCGCCGTTTATCGCGGCTATCTGAGCGACCCGGATCTTCAGGACGCGCGCGCCCGCTGGCCCTTCGTCAACATGTGGGATAACCATGAGTTCAGTTGGCTGGGCTGGCAATCCATACAACGCTTCGGAGGGAAAAATATTCCCGCCCAGACCCGCAAAGTGGCTGCCAATCAAGCCTTCTTCGAATACCAGCCTGCGCGAATCACGAAGCCCAGCGGACCTTCACTCGATCGCTTCGATCCTCCTCGCGTGGTTGATGCACCGGTCACTCATTTCGATGAACACGGCCTCGGCCAGGAACCGAACAATCTCGCCGCCATCGGCAGCCTCAGAGGTTATCGCGCGCTGCGATGGGGCCGGAATGTCGAACTTATCGTCACCGACCAGCGCACTTATCGTTCCGAAACTCCTACCGATCAGCCCGAGTCGAATCCTCTTGCGAGTGATGATTTCCCCGAGTTTATCTCCGAAGAGGCTATGGAGATTATGGATGCAGGGAAAACATACAACGGCGGAAAATCGCCAGAATCAATCCGCTTTGGCTCTTTAGAGATAGCGAATTTTTCCAAAGACCGGCCCGCACAAACCATTCTTGGCGCTGAGCAGAAGTCTTGGTTTCTGGAGCGCCTACGCGATTCGAAAGCAACTTGGAAAATCTGGGGCAACACCACCGCCACGCTCGACATGCGCGCCGATCTGCAGAATCTACCGCCAGGAAAAACCAAGCCTTGGCCAGGAAGCGGTTACGCAACCTCCCCGATGGGCGATCACGGCACAGCCTATGTGGAGCGAGGAGAGATTTACGACTTCATCCAAGCGAACGGTATCACGGGTTTCGCAACCATCGCCGGAGATCGTCACAGTTTTTGGGCAGGATTAGCGGCCAAGACCCTGCCTCCAAAACCCTTCGTTCCAGTTGGCATTGCCTTCGTAACCGGCTCAATCTCCGCACCCGGCGTGGTCGAAGCGCTCGAACATTCTCTGCCCAAAGACCATCCACTGCGATTGCTCTATGTCGGACAAGGTCCTGCGGATAAAAGCCCGCAGCCAATCTTGAACCTGCTCATTCGGCATGGCGTGCGCTCATGCTTCGAGTATGCGCAGAGCGGAGACATCACGAAGGCGCGAGCCCTGTCTAATCCAGATTTGTCTCCGCACCTTTCATTTGTCGACATGGGAGGCCACGGTTACTCGGTCGTTCATGCAACCAGCGAGTCCCTTGAGACCGAGTTCGTCTGCATTCCTCGCCCGATCGAACGCAGCAACCGTCCAGATGGAGGCCCTCTCGCCTACCGCGCTAAATTTCGCACCAACCTTTGGAAAAATGGCGAATCGCCGAAAATGCAAACTCAGATTCTAGAGGGAGACCCGAAATTTTCGGTTTGAGCCTTCCGAGTCGCGCAGTTGAAATACGCTTACTGTCTCGCTCAATTCGCGAATCCAAATATTCCGAAAACGCACCGGATTGCCGTGATCCTGCAGAGAGCGGCAGTTTATCCGGTGTCGGTTTGTGCGGAGGCCGCTCGTGGTGAGCCGTTGGCACAGCAGTTTCTTCGTACCGCAATTACGTTGGATCGCCGTATGAGTAAAGAAAGCTGCAAGAAATTGCGACTTTGTCAGGCCGCCCTCCCCTCCTACTAGGGCTTCTAGTAGAGGGAACTTTGATATAACATTTACTGCCAGCGATGAGAATCGCTCCGGCCGTTTCTCCCCCCTGAAGCAAGCTGAGAGTCATGATCAGTTGTAGTCGGTCAGGACGCTCTGCTTGACGCTGGAACCGCAGCCAGGCAACTTTCCCACGAAACTGCGCTGCGATATTGCAGCATTCATTTCCCTGGAGGTAAGTATGAAGGTTCGCATCGGACTCGTCATTCTTTCGATGGTTGTAGGGAGCGTGCTGTCACCGCGCGCTTCGGCTCAGGGTTTCAGCGGCGTGTTCACCCAGCACAATGACTTATCCCGTAGCGGTCAGAATATCAACGAAACCGTCCTAACCCCGGCGAACGTGAACTCCAAGCAGTTTGGCAAACTGTTTTCCTATCCCGTCGACAATCAAATCTACGCCCAGCCGCTATATGTGCCGAACGTGTCTATTCCGGGGCTGGGCACGCACAATGTCGTCTACGTTGCGACCGAAGGCGACACGGTTTACGCCTTCGATGCGGATGGACTCACGCCGACGATTTTGTGGTCCGATAATTTCACGAATCCAGCGGAAGGTGTGAATACAATCTCGTGTACCAAAGCGGGGCTGACATGTAATGTATACCCGACCACGGGGATCACCGGAACTCCGGTAATTAATCCCACAACGAACACGATGTACGTACTCGTGCGCACCGCCGAGACCTCCGGTACAACTACGAACTATGTGCAGCGGCTTCACGCTCTGGACATCACCAGCGGTGCCGAAAAGTTTGGCGGACCAGTTGTGATCAGCGGGCAGGTGAAGGGCACGGGAGCGGGCAGCAGCAACGGCAAAATTCTTTTCAATACCCTGCACAACGATCAGCGCACCGGCCTCGTTCTGGCCAACGGCAACATCTACCTCGGCTGGGCCGGCAATGCGCATGGCTGGGTGATGGCTTACGGTGCGCAGAACCTGAAGCAAAACGCAATTTTCAATACCACTCCCAACGGAACTCTGGGAGGGGTATGGCAATCTGGAAACGGCTTCCCCGTAGATTCCACCGGAGATTTGTATCTGGCTACGGGGGACGGAACCTTCGATGCGAATACGGGCGGCGGCGACTACGGCGACACGGTATTGAAACTCAGTCCCACTCTGCATATCCTCAGCTACTTCACTCCGATGGATCAGGACTGCCGCTTTACGTCTGCACCAAACAACGACCTTGACCTCGGTTCCGGCGGACCGATGATTTTTCCCACGCAGAGCGGTGCATTTCCCGATGAGATCGTAGAGTCCGGCAAAGGCGGTTCACCCTGTGATTTGTTCGGCAGCAATTATGCCGTACCCATTTATCTGCTGGACCGGGACAGCCTGGGCGGGTATAACGTCACGCAGGATCAGGACATTCAAACGGTTCAGGGTACGATACATGGCTACTGGAGCAGTCCGGCGTCCTGGCAGAGCGCCAGCGCATCCTACGTGTACTACTCTGGCATGACCACAGAAACCGGCGGCGGAGACTATCTGAAGCAATACTCCCTCGCGAACGGAGCTCTTTCGACAGCGCCGGTCGCCCAAAGTACCAATCTTTTCGTGGTGGGTAGTACTCCTTCGGTGTCTGCAAATGGCAAGAGTAACGGCATCGTGTGGGCCGTCGAGCGGACAGATATTCTTTCCGCGGCTCCAGGAAATCACGAAGCTGTGCTTTACGCCTACAACGCCTCCAATGTCGCGACTGAGCTTTACAACAGCCGGCAGTCGATACAGAGAGACGCGATCGGCTGCGCCAACAAATTTCAGACCCCAACCATCGCCAACGGCAAAGTCTACGTTGGAACCCAAAACGAACTGGATGTGTTCGGCCTGCTCCCCACCAATCCGACTACGCCCGTGCCTAGCATCTCGGCCCCGTGTTTGTCGTTCACCAGCACCGTGGGCAAGACCAGCGCGCCGCAAACCACGACGCTGACGAACTTGGGGCCAGGAAATCTGACCCTCGGCACTGTCTCCGTGCAGGGGATCAACCCTACGGAGTTTTCGACATCGAACAATTGTGGGACTTCGCTGGCAGCGAAGAGTAGCTGCACAGTCACTGTTACATTCACACCGACGGTAGGCAACATTCCGCAGCAGGCCTACCTGCAAATTAACGACAACGCCATTGGCGGCGCACTGACGCTGCAACTCATCGGCACCGGCAGCCCCAAACAGTAGTTGTAATGTGGAATGGGCTATTTGCTGATCAACAACAACGCGATTGGCGGCGGGATGAGCTTCAAGTGATTGACACCTTCAACTTGGCTGAGTGACTCGGGGGCTCTCTTCCGGGTTCGGTCCCATCCAAACTAGAATCAGATTGGATGGGACTTTTTGGTTCAATAAGGAAACGTAGCGGAGCGCCACGGCGGAGCTCGTCTCGGCAAAATCTCGCTACCATCCCCATTTCTGTTAACAATGCTGCGATCCCAGGAAAATACATGACTCCACTTGCGAAGCAGGTCTCGGTTGGATTGCGTTTGGTTCTGGCGATTCTTCTCATCAGTGGGTTCGCTACTGCGCAAGCGAAGCAAAAATCTGCTGCCCCAGCAAAGGCCGAAACGATCACTTTTGTAGAGATCACTTCGAAGCTGGGAATTGCCGTTCCTCCGCTCAGCCATGCGCCAGAGGCGGCCGATCTTCGTCCAATCCCGTCGAGCGAATTTTCACTCGACTACGCGCGCGAGCATCTGATACCAGCCATGGGTGGTTCCATTGCCGTGGACGCTCCTGATAGTGATGGTCGACGCAGTCTTTACGTGGCTGTGCCCGGAGGCGCGAACCATCTCCTGCGGCAGAGTGCAAACGGCAGCTTCGCCGACATAACAGAAAAGGCGAAAGTAAGCGGGACCGGGTGTGACCTCGCCGCCGCCTTCGGCGATTTCGACCATTCGGGAAGGTCGAGCCTGTTCGTGGCGGGTTTGGGTGGGGTTAGACTCTATCGCAATGAAGGTGGAAGCGTCTTTACCGACGTGACGGAGAAAGCTGGCCTGAAAGGCAAATCCGCCGAGCTGGCAACTTCGGTTTTGTTATTCGATGCCGATGGCGACGGGTTCCTCGATGTGCTGGTGACAATCTATACGGACTTGAGCGCTCCGCCTGCCAAAACGTCATTCGTATTTCCCAACGATTTCTCAGGAGTCAACAGTCGGCTTTATCGCAATCAGCATGACGGCACGTTCCGTGATATTACCGAAGATGCCGGTCTGGATTCCAACCCTGGACGCACTCGCAAAGCCATCGCCGCTGATTTCAACCACAGTGGACGCATGGACCTCCTGCTGCTGCGCGACAACAAGCCGCCGGTACTTTACAAAAATGCGGGGCAGGGCAAGTTCGAGGATGTGACCTGGGATGTGGGCAAGGAGATTTGGAGATACGCCTACTTAGATGCGCAGACCGGGGATTTCAATCACGACGGGAGGGTCGACGTTGCGTTGTGGTCTACCGTTGGGAATGAAGTTCTTTGGAACACTGGCGAAGGCAAATTTGAGGATGATGAAGAAGTGCTGCCCTTAGTCTATGCAGCGAACCGTCCGTTTGGATTTCACGGGACAGTGGTAAATCTGGGTGCGGGCGGTTATGACAGTCTGCTAGGTCAGGACGCCAAAGAAAATTGGCGTCTAATCGTCAACAATCGCGGCCATTTCGCCGAAGCCCACATTGCCCTGTTGACGGAGAAGAACTCCTCCGAAACAAAAGATTCCCGCGCATCGGCTACGCCTGTTTTTGCATGGCTTCGCGCAATCCAGCTAGGCAGGTCCGGGAATTGCCAACTCCTCACTCTGACTATGGACGGGCGAGTTATGGTCTTCGAAAAGCTGGCCGGGGAAATGAAAGCAGACCCCGCGAAAAAGACAGTGGCTATTCAGCGCGCAGTTCCTCGTTGGGCAAAGTATTGCTCAACGCTCTGAATCTCGCCTTCTAACTGGGTTGAATCGGCCGCGGTTGGGGCGACCTCTCGTACTTTTTTCAAAGCATGCTGCGCCGATTCAAAATTGCTTACATGAGCAATCGGCCGTCCGCGCGCACCGGCGGGACTTTCTCGTTGAAACGAGTCGTGCGGGAGTCAGGAAAGATTGGAGGCGCGGGTCGGAATCGAACCGACGCATAAAGGTTTTGCAGACCTCTCCCTTACCACTTGGGTACCGCGCCTCTGCGGAATACGTTAGCGTTCTGGATGAAAAAAGTCCATCTGTGTGGAGGAAACAGATGCAGAAAAATCTGGAGCGGGAGACGGGGGTCGAACCCGCGACATCGACCTTGGCAAGGTCGCGCTCTACCACTGAGCTACTCCCGCTCGACGAATGCGATTATAAATGACGGTGTTGCGCTGGGGCAACGGGTCACTGGCCTCTAGTGCGGCGATTCTCGCCGGGGCGACCATTGCGGATCCTCTTCCGGCTTTACGATGTGCCCATCGCGCACGTGAATGATGCGGTCGCCAAATTTCGCGGCTTCGGGATTATGCGTAATCATCAGCACTGTCTGCCCCAACTCCTGATTGGACTGGCGCAACATCTTCAGGACAATGTTCGAATTCTCCGTGTCGAGGTTGCCGGTCGGTTCATCGGCCAGCACCACCGCAGGCTTGTTGACCAACGCACGAGCCAGCGCAACCCGTTGTTGTTCGCCTCCGGAAAGTTCCGAGGGCCGATGGTTCAGTCGTTTGGTGAGGCCCAGCAAATCGCAGATGCGAAGAAAAAATGTAGGATCGCGATCTCCATTGCCGGAAATTTCCTGGGCGATCGCGATGTTCGAACGCGCATCGAGCGTGGGCAAAAGGTTGAATTTCTGGAAGACGAAGCCGATTTTGCGCTTGCGCATGCGCGTGCGCTCCGCATCGGAGAGCGTGGCAAAGTCATCGCCATCCATCACTACCTTTCCGGAATCGGCGCGGGTCAGGCCGCCGAGCAGATAAAACAGTGTCGATTTCCCGCTGCCCGAGGGACCCACGATGCTGACAAACTCGCCCTTTTGCACGCTGAAGGAGATTCCGCGAAGCGCGGGCACGTCGATTTTTCCGACGCGGTAGGTTTTATGTAGATCAATGGCCTCAATGAATGCGCCCATGCCAGCTTCGATCTTACACGATGGCGGCATTGTTCACTGCCGAGCGCGCAGAACCGCCGGTAACTAAAGCCATGGCGACATCCAGGAAAAGGGTGCTCGGAGTTCTTGGCGTACTCGGCGGTGAAATGTTTTTGCGCGGTCGCAAACCGGCGTCACGCAGCTCCAATTTGCCGCGGCAATGTTGGCGAGGAGCGCTGCATGCGCTTGGGTCCGCGCTTACGCACAAGCAGCAAACGGATCCGTTCCAGCAGATCGGCGGGCGCATACATTCCTCTGGCCAGAAATACGTCCGCTTGAGAATTGTGGTCGTAGACGCGGACCTTGCTCGAGATAAGGATCGTGGGGACCTGCGGCGACAGGGCCTTAATAGCTGCAATTAACTGCGGGCCATCCATCCCAGGCATCGCCATGTCAGTGACCACCAGGTCAATACCGCCTTCCTTGAAGCGTTCCAGTGCCGCTTCGCCTCGGGAATAACTGGCCACACGATAGCCGCGGGTCTCCAGCATGATTTTGCGATGGGAAAGAGACTGTTCGTTGTCGTCCACACACAGGATCGTGCGCTTAGGTTTCATTCACCGTCCGTAACCGAGGCCGCCGGTTGTGAGCCGGAGCCAACGGAAATTTCTCTGTTCGTGAAGAATTGAAGAGCGAAGTGATGCTAACGGTAAACGATGAGCGCTGTAAAGTATCGCCGAAGCAAATGGCAAAGTTTGGCTATTGATATTTTTGTGCCGGTGTGAAAGTTATGATTCTGCAACGCTTGCGTATGGCACGTTAGAGGTAGAGTTCGCCGCGCATAATTTCAACCGAGCGCCCGCCCACGCGTACGTTAACTATGCGGTTATCGTTTCGCGCAGCGCGGACGAAAATCCGGCTGGGCCGTTTCATCTCCACGCCTTGTTCGATGAGCACGCGTTCTTCCGGCTTGGCCACGTCGTGTGCCACCATCCATGCCGCGGTACATCCGGCAGCGGAGCCTGTGGCCGGATCTTCGCCGTTGTAGAAGAGCATGCGCGCGTGCAGCCGCGCACCGGGATCCACGGTTTCCCGTGAAACAAAGTAGAAAAATTTCCCGCCGGATTTTTCCAGATACTCGGCGGCCCGGTCCAAGTTGACCTGCAAATTCTGGATGACAGCCAGCGACTTCAGCGGAGTTACCGTGAAGGGAACTCCCGTCGATACGGTTTCTATGGGAAGGGAATCGTCGAAATCTTTTACGCGCAATCCGGTGGCGCGCGCCACCGTTTCGCGATCATGTTGCGTTCCAAAGGTCGGATCGATCTGCGTCATCTCGCCGAAAGCAGCCCCTTCCGCCTTGTCTTCGAAATGCACCGGCACTTTGCCGACATTTAATTCCAGCACGATCTGTTGTGTTCCACTTTGCCCACGCAAGGCGAACGCCGTCCCCAGCGTCGGATGACCGGCGAAGGGCAATTCCTCGTGCACCGTAAAAATGCGAACCCGAATGCCGCGCTCGCGCTCGATCCCGGCATCGCGCGGCAGGATGAACGTGGTTTCCGAAAGGTTCATCTCTTTGGCGATCGACTGCATTTCCGCATCGGTTAGCCCGCGACCGTCGGAAAATACCGCTAATGAATTGCCTTCGAGCGGACGCGAAGAAAAAACGTCCCACTGGGTCATGGCCAAACGCCTGGATGCTTTTGTCATTGACTTTTTCCGGATGAAAGTTAGCGCCGTTGCAGCTGCAACTACGCGCAAGAACACAGATGCCAAAACCCGCTCAGCGATGCAGGAAAACCCTTGAGCCACACGGGCGCGCGGGCAGTGCGGTTGACACGGCCTTGGGCCGACTTCTATCCTGTGAATGTGATTTCCCTTTCCAACCCCGGCGGGCAGTGCTGTTGCATGTGTCCGCTGTCGTGTGGGTAAGGGAGCAAGTGAGATTTCTCCAACCCACCCGATGAAGCGGGTGGGTTTCGTTTTTCATCCAATCATTGGCAGAGCCTCAGGCTTCAACGACAGGCGTTTAGCATTCTTTGATTTCACGAGGAGAGAAAGATGAGCACCGACACGGCAATCGACAGCAACCGAATTCCCCGCATCAATGACACCGCGCCAAATTTTACCGCCGAGACCACGCAGGGTACGATCGACTTCCACGAATGGATCGGCGACGGCTGGGCAATTTTATTTTCGCACCCCAAGGATTTCACCCCGGTGTGCACTACGGAACTCGGTTACATGGCGCACCTTCAGCCGGAGTTTGCCAAGCGCAACACAAAGATTATCGGGTTGAGCGTCGACCCTGTCAGCAGCCACGGGAAATGGGCCGCCGATATCGAGGAGACGCAAGGCGCCAAGGTCAATTATCCGATGATTGGCGATCCGCAACTCAAGATCGCGAAGCTCTACGGCATGTTGCCCGCCGAGAGCGGCTATACTTCCGAGGGACGAACGCCAGCGGACAATGCCACCGTGCGCACCGTATTTGTAGTCGGACCCGACAAGAAGATTAAGCTGCAACTCAGTTATCCCATGACTACGGGGCGCAACTTCGATGAGATCCTCCGCGTCATCGACTCCATGCAACTCACGGCCAAGCACAAGGTTGCCACCCCGGTGAATTGGAAGCAGGGGGATGAGGTGATCATTCTGCCCTCGGTATCGAACGAGGAAGCGCAACAGAAATATCCGGGAGGTTGGAAGTCACCGAAGCCGTATCTGAGGATAGTGCCCCAGCCAAAATAGAACGGGAGCGGGCGTTTTATTGGCGGATTTTTTCGGAAGCGCATGCGGTCCGGTGATCGTCCCGGTCTTCAAAACCGGCGGGCGGCGGGTCACCCCGTCACCGGTGGGTTCGACCCCCACTCGCTTCCGCCATTTTTCAACAGCTTACAGAAAGCAAAATCACTCGCAAATCAGTTGAGCTTCGGCAGCGCCACTTGCACTACCTCGACTGGGGGAACCAACACATTGCACTATTTTTATCAGTTAGATCGAAAGGATAGTTAGTTATGCCCGACATACAGGTTACGGATCAGCTCGGCCAACCGGTTCCGTCAATAAAGATAGATGTGAGTCATCCCTCTTCGTTGGTCAAATACCTCAAGACCCAACTGTTGGACCTTGCGGTGCTGCCTGATTTCCTGGCTAAGAGAGACGATCTTCTCAGCGTAGCCGCCAAGAAGCCGACCCAGTTCCAGGCGAAGGCCGGACATAAATTTCAGCTCGGCAACACGAAACCGGAAATCGATATAACGCCTAGCGCGAAGGCTACGATTCGCGTCAACGCCACGCCCAAAAGCAATCTATTTGACGGCGACCCTTTCCATGCGACGGCCAAGGTGCCGGACCATACCGGCTACGTATCGGTCGGCTTCCAGGGATCGCTCGATCTCGGCGTTAGCGGCACGGACAGCGACCTCACTTTCGGATTCGATAAGACGAGCACCGTCAGTCTGGAATATTTGAAAGCATTTCCGTTGGGTGCGGGTGAGCCCAAGTTAGGGGACGCTCTGGGACAGACGCTGTCCTCCTATGTGATTCCGGCGGATCTCGCCGACCTTGCGAACCTGGCGGCCAATGACATCGCCACCGTTTCCGGATCGGGCAGCCTCAAGGTCTCGGGCGGAATAAAAGTCACCGTATCGCCGAATCCTCTGGCCTCGGTGGACTTGCCATTGGGGCCCGGCACGGTTTCGGTAAAGGCGGGTGCAACTGTCGGGTTCTCGGCCAGCTTCATCATTTCCGGCTCCTATCAAATCAGGATTCGCCGGACGAGTGCAGATACGATCGAGCTAAGTTTTCTGCGGAAGTCGGGTACAACTTTGAAGGCCGACCTTTCCGCGTCTGCGGGAATTACGGCGAAACTCGGAGATACGGATCTCATCGCCAGTGTCCTCAGTGCAATCAGCACAGATCCCACGGGCGATAAGAAGCTGCTTGCCGACTTACAGCCAGCGGAAGTAAAAACACTCCACGATGCGATCAAAGGCGGACTGGATCATAGCCTGCAAGCCTCCCTGGATGTGATTCTCTCTGCGGCCACAGATGATCAGGCTGCGTTTCAGTACGAGATCAAGCCTGCGCAATTAACCGGTGAGGCGAATCTCGCGGTGCACAAGGCGCTGGATGGCGACCTCGGCCTGCTGACCGCGATGGAAGAAAACATGCAGCCTGGCGGCATTTTGGCTCCGGGAGTCAAGATGCTGAATAGTGTGCTCTCGAAAACTCGCGACCGGGCAGTCACTCTTAAGATTAATCTGTTGGGAATTCTGAACTATCTCACAGTGGCGGAACTGATCCGCAAAAGCGAGATCCTAACGGACGACGTTAGCGGCGACATAACGATTAAGGAGACGGTAACGGGAAACAACATCGCGGCGCTGACGGAGCCGTTTCGCAGTGAGGCTCTACGCAAAGTTATCTTCAATTCAGTACTGGCAACTACCAGCTACAAAGCCGGAAACGCGGTTGCGTTGCCAAACTTAACTTGTGGGCAGGTGCACTTCGCTCTGAATCAGAAAACAAACCAACAAATCATGGGAGACTATCTGAACTGGTTTGTGGCGCTGGGCCTGATCGCGACGCGAGAGAAGAAATCAATCCTTGGCGGGTTTATTCCCGGAGGATTGTCCACTTGCGTGCTGCGAACGCTATTCGCCGACGCTGACTGCACGGCGATGTTCTTCGACGGGCCCGGTACTCTTCGCGCGGCGCCTTATTACCTGGAAATTGGCAGGCTGGCGCTGCGAGCGCTGCTCGATCCCGAGCACCAGTCCATCGATGAACTTCGTTACAAGATTGTGGATGATGGCCTTTGGCCGAAAGTGGTGAATGAGATTGGGCCTACTCCCGACCTTGGTCCATTGGTCGGCATAAGCCAGGACGATACCCGTGTCGGAGTCTTAATCGGCGATGTTTTTGTAATTACGCAATGGGCGAAGGCCATGGTCGCAGTGGGCACGCTGATCCAGGACGTAAAGACATTCGTCGGAAAAAGAGATTTGAAGACGCTGTATGAAAACAACGACTTCAAGGCAAAATGCGATGCACTCCAGAAGAAGCTGGCGGCTATGGTCAAAGCGAGCACGATTCGCTTCGACGAGCCGTGGGGCATGGTTGCACTGTTTTGGGCCGCGGGCTCGCCGCACACTTCTTACGCCAAAGCCATTACGCAAAAGATGACGGTGGAGCGAGGTGTGCAGCCGGCCGCTCCTGCAACTGGCGGTTAGAGTGGATAGGACCTCAGTAGAAACTCTTACGCGAGCAGAATTCCGGCCCGTTTACCGCGCCCTAGGGGCGGTGGCCGAGCCTGGTTTTCTCCCGCGCCATAATATCTATCAATTTCCGCAGATTTTGCTTCTCTTTTTCGGCGAGACTCCAGCGATGATTGAGACGGTTGCCCGACTCGTCCCCGAAATGGTGGATAACCGTGATCTCTTCGTTGCGGTCCAGCAGCAGCTTGATCTCGTTATCGCTCAATAGGGTGAACGCAGTCACATTTGTTTCGCAAATACTGCACCGTGCCTCAAGACTAGCCATGGTTATCTCCTGCGTCAGCGAGGGAGTGAATGAGAACTTTCAGCCTCTCGCCAAATCGTAACACCGGGAAATGCATTCTGGGGTGAGTTATGAGGACGTTGGTAGTGGGCTACTTTCATTTCAATTCAAAGTAGCCCACTACCGAGGACGTTTATCTTCCCCTACCTTTCCGTGATAGGCTATAAAATCAGTAGACTTTACTTTTATACAAAACTGTAGCCATGATCCCGGACGCGGAGGGCAGAGAGCAGCTATGAAGATCGCGAACGATGTCATCGAACTGATCGGCCACACTCCACTGGTTCGTCTGAATAAGGTCACCAGCGGCTGCGTCGCCGAGGTGGTTGCCAAGCTGGAGAGCCAGAATCCTGTGGGCAGCGTCAAGGACCGCATCGGCGCGAGCATGATCCTCGACGCGGAGCGTAAGGGAAAGATTCAGCCGGGAAAAACTGTGCTGATTGAGCCCACCAGCGGCAACACTGGAATTGGCCTCGCTTTTGTGGCTGCGGTGAAAGGTTACAAACTGATTTTGACCATGCCGGAAACCATGAGCCTCGAGCGCCGTGTTCTGCTGCTCGCCTTTGGCGCCGAACTGGTACTGACGCCGGGCCCGCGGGGAATGAAGGGCGCGATCCTCAAAGCAGAGGAGTTGGTGGCGAAAACCACAAACAGCTACATGCTGCAACAGTTCGATAATGCAGCCAATCCTAAGATTCACTTTGAAACCACTGGCCCGGAAATTTGGAACGACACCGAGGGACGAGTCGACTTTCTTGTCTCCGGCATCGGAACTGGTGGAACGATTACCGGAGTCTGTGAATACATCAAGCCCAGGAAAGCCTCGTTCAAAGCGGTTGCCGTGGAGCCGGCGGAGAGTCCCGTGCTCTCGGGTGGAAAGCCCGGTCCGCACAAGATTCAGGGCATCGGCGCTGGTTTTGTGCCGCGTATTCTGCGCACGGATTACATTGACGAGATTATTCAAGTCAGCAACGATGACGCTATTCGTATGGCTCGCCGCCTTCCGCTCGAAGAAGGCCTATTGGTCGGAATTTCTTCTGGAGCCGCAGTTACGGCCGCGGTGAAATTGGCCCAGCGGGAAGAAAATGCCGGGAAGTTGATCGTAGTTGTGCTGCCGTCATTTGGTGAGCGCTACTTGAGCACCATTCTGTTCGAGGAACTCCGCGGCATCGCGCAACAGATTTCCACTTCTCTTCTTCCGGATTGATCGCCGTCGTTTATTCGAGCATAACCGCATCCATGCTTTCCTCTACTTCGGCCGGCAATCGTGGAAATTTCTGTGGAAATCTGTCCTTCAACCCGGCAAAAATTGGGCCTCCCGCCCATCTTGCAGGTGTATGATGATTTTCCAATCAGCCAGCCGAAAGATATCGAGAGCAGACCAGCGGAGGGCTCGGTCGCAACGCGCTTTCAATGAGCCCGTTGTCCGTGTCTTCAAAGCATCAGGAGAAAAATGAGAAGGAACCGGCAGCGTTTGACGTGGTTGGGAGTCTCTATTCTCGCAGTGCTGGTCCTGGCTCCGGTTCTGTTAAGCCAGACTGCCCCGCAAGCCGCACGCCCGGTTGTCACCGATTGGAGCAGCCGCCACGTTATATCCCGGCTGGAGCGAAATCCACGTTATACCCAGCAGCGCATTCGCACAGAGCCTCCAACAATGGCGCCCGCAATGCAAGAGCGCGCGTCCGAGCTGGAAACTGCGGTGCGCGCCGCACAAGCTAGTGCGAGCGGTAAATCGCTGACCAGGGACCAACTGTCGCAGAGTTTCTCCCCCCAAAACCTGCTCAGGCACGACTGGCAGGAGGACTTAGGAAGCGGCGCGAGCGTTGGCGCCGGAAACTACCCGGCAAAATATTCGTTTTACGGAACCACCGCCAATTGCGGCAATGCCACGCAGCCCGATTTCGTTGTCTATAGCACCGGCCTTGCGGGATCGACTGGCCAAGCCAGCGTTGTGGCTTATGACAACCTCTACTCTGGCTGCACTGGAACCGTGCCTTCGGTCTATTGGGCATACAACACCGGCGGTCAGATTCTGACTTCTCCATCTTTCTCTCGCGACGGCACACAAGTTGCTTTCGTCGAAACCAGTGGCGGATTCGGGATTCTTGTCTTGTTGAAGTGGGCGACTTCCACCACCGAAACGGTTTCCGCTCCCGATACGCTTACCGCCGTAAGCAACGCCGCGTACCGTGCATGCGTCGCGCCCTGTATGACCAAGATCGACCTGGAAGACCACTCGGGCACGCAGACCGATGACACAACCTCCTCGGTCTTTGCCGATATCAGTGACG
The DNA here is from genome assembly GCA_963818235.1 of uncultured Acidobacteriaceae bacterium. Lineage (GTDB taxonomy): Bacteria > Acidobacteriota > Terriglobia > Terriglobales > Acidobacteriaceae > Sulfotelmatobacter. Next base: position 88,858 of record CAWFRI010000001.1, on the reverse strand, counting down.
ATACCGCTTGGGTGGGTGGTGCAGGCGGCTGGCTGCACAAGATTACTGGAATATTCCTAGGCACGCCGGCAGAGTCAACTGGCGGTGCGTTTCCGGTTCAGGTTAACCCCGGCAACCCCAACGTTCTCACCAGTCCCGTGCATGACTACGCATCCGGCAATGTTTACGTGGGCGATGCAGGCGGCTTCTTGTATTCCGTGAACAGCTCCACCGGGGCGGTGATTCAGTCCGGCCAATTGGATTTTGGCGTTGGCATCGTGGAAGGCCCGATCGTCGATTCCGCCAATGGCTTTGTGTACGCGTTCGCCTCGAGCGATGGCAGCTCAAATTGTGCCGGCGGAGCCGCCTGCTCCGCGGTTTACCAGCTCAGTACCAGTTTCCTTGCCGGTGATCTGGGAACCGAGGCAACCGTCGGCGCCAGTGTGGTTTTCGGAACTCTGCCCAATCCGAATCCCTTGTACATCGGAAGTTTCGACAGCGCTTACCAGAAATCAACCGCTGCTACGGGAAACCTCTACGTGTGCGGCAACACTGGCAGCACGCCGATCTTGTACCAGGTACCGATTGTAGCCGGTGTTCTGCCTGCCTCCGGAGTTTCCATTACTCTCCTTACTTCAACATTGAAGACTCCGCCCTGTTCTCCGGTTACGGACATATACAACGCCAATGCCAGCGGCGGAGCCACCGAGAAACTCTTCGTCAGCGTGCAGAGCAATGGGTTGAATACTGGCTGTGGCGGTGGAGGATGTCTTTTCAACTTTGTGGATACTCCCTGGCAGCCGCAAACGGCGTACATCGTCGGGCAAGAGATTCTTGCGCTTAGTCCTTTCGATAACCAGTTGTTTGTTAACGTAGCCACGTTCCCGGGAACCTCCGGGGCGACGCCGCCAAATTGGCCCGACACCCCCGGCAATGGAGCAACCGACGGTACCGTGCATTGGGTGAATCAGGGAAATCTCTCGGCAGCGGCGCTTTCGACCTGGCCTTCCAATCATCTTTACACCAGGCCGAATCCACGAATTGTCGATAGCAACGGAAACGTTGAAATCGTCAATACCGCTGGAACGACTGGAGGCTCGCCCCCAACTTGGAGCACGACTCCGGGCGTCCTCACCACAGATGGCACCGTGACGTGGATTAACGCAGGCGTGCTCGGCAGCTTCGTGCTTCCCGCCGCAGGCGGCACCAGTGGCATTATTATTGACAACACCGTGGGCTCGGGAACACTGCCAGGAGCTTCTCAAGTATACTTTTCCACTCTAAGCGACCAGGTTTGTGGAACCTCGGGCACCGGCGGTTGCGCGGTGCAAGCGTCGCAATCGGACTTACAGTAAGGAAGGAAAGTCATCTTATGTCGATCAATGAATCATCCAGCGACGAGCCCCGTCCTGCCGCGGTGCAGAAAAAGCCTTACCAGAAGCCGGGTTTTCGCTATGAGCAGGTTTTCGTGACTTCGGCGTTATCGTGCGGGAAGGTTACCTCGACTCAAACCAGTTGCATCGGAAATCAGTCAGCTTCATGATGCGATCCGCGCAGGCGAATCGCGAAAGCGCTGTGAGATGCGAACTTGCAGGCGAGGCTCTGCGCGCGTTCGGCACGCTCAGTTTTCCAGCAGTCGGTCGTAGCATGCTTCCGACAGTTTGGCCCGGAGACACATTAGTGGTCGATCACGTCGTCCCAGATCAAGTTCGTATCGGAGACGTTGTAGTGGTTAGCCGCGAAGGTAAGCTCTGCGCTCATCGCGTCACTGGCGTGGTTGGCAATCCGGAGGCTCCGCGATGGATTACGCAAGGGGATGCGCTGCCTGTTCCGGATCGTCCCGTAGCTAAGAACGAGTTGATGGGACGCGTCGCTTATTTGATCCGGGCGGGAAGGTTAGTTCCTGTTCCCGCGGAACTAAGCGGGGTAGATAACGTTATCGCGAAACTTGTGCGGCGCTCCGGTTCCGTGGCGCGCGCTCTCGTTTATCTGAATCGTAAACGCCAGACTTCGAAGAAATCGGTTCTTCCGTGCCAGTCCTAGCCCCACAAGTCGAGACCCACAGTGTCGTCATCGAGATTGGCGGCGTGCCCGTCCGCGTGAACACCTCGGACGTAAATTTTCGAGAGATGTTGCAGAACCGGTATTCCGGCTTTGCCAGCGATGAAGGTCGCGCCGAATTCGACTTCGATGTGGATTTGTCGCCAACCGCGCTTGCCAATCCGGAAGCGAATGTTCGAGTGACGCAGCGTGCCGGTCGCTGGCTGCTGGAGCGTGGCGACTTTCGCGCCGAATGGGAGCCTGCCACGCGTCGTGGCAGCATTCGCCAGACCGCGAATCCATACTCCATCGACGCTGTTCTTCGTATCGTTCACACGCTGGTGCTGGCGAAGCAAGGCGGATTTCTTCTGCACTCCGCCAGCGCCATTCGCAACGGCAAAGCGTTTCTGTTCGCCGGAGTTTCCGGCGCAGGGAAGACTACGATCTCGCGCCTTGCGCCTCCCGATGCGACTCTGTTGACGGACGAAATCTCTTACGTCCGCAAGCACGCCGACGGCTACATGGCTTACGGCACGCCCTTCACCGGAGAGTTAGCAAAGTTGGGCGAGAACGCGTCGGCGCCAGTGACCGCGCTTTATTTGCTCGCGCAAGGTCCGGAGAATCGTATTGAGCCCGTGAGCATAGCCGATGCTGGGCGTGAACTGCTGGCCAACATGCTTTTCTTTGCAGAAGATACAGAATTCGTGCAGCTCGCATTTCAAGCTGCGTGCGACTTTGTCGGCCGCGTGCCAGTTTACCGGCTAACGTTTGTTCCGGATGCGCGCGTCTGGGAACTGATCGGATGAATACGATGAATACAAAGATGACGGATAAAAAAATGTACATTGCGCGCAGTCCGCGAATCGCCGCCCGCATGCTGGGCGAAGAGATGCTGGTAATGTCGGGACACGATTCCACGCTATTTACGCTGAACCCGACCGCGACCGTTCTGTGGCAAGCCGCCGATGGAGCGACTACGCTTGATGAGATTGTCGATCGCCGCATCTGCACGGAGTTTGAGGTAAATCCTGACGACGCAAAACACGATGCCGAAGAACTGGCGGAGAATTTAGCCAAGCACGGCATCCTGCTGGTGTCAGACGAGCCCATCGTCAGTTCACCTACGCGCGTTCAAGTGCAGGCAGAGGCCAAATCATGAGCGCTTTAATGCACGAGATGAGCGAGCGGGCGCTGCGTCTGGCTGTTCCCTTCAGCGCGCAGATCGACCTCACCTACCGCTGCAATGAGCAGTGCGTTCATTGCTATCTCGATCACGACGATCACGGCGAAATGACCACGGTGGAAATAAAAAATCTCCTGAAGGAAATGGCCGAAGCCGGAGTTTTTATTCTTACCTTCAGCGGCGGTGAGATTTTTCTGCGCAAAGACTTTTTCGAGATTCTCGAATGCGCCCGTGATCTTACGTTCTGTATAAAACTCAAAACCAACGCCGTTCTGATCCGCGAAGCGCAGGCGGCGCGACTCCGTGATCTTGAAGTGCAATCGGTTCAGATCAGCATTTATTCCCATCGCCCCGAGGTGCATGACGCGATCACCAAGGTGAAAGGCTCGCTGCGGCGCTCGATCGATGCCATCCGCTTTCTCAAGTCGCAAGGCTTGAAAGTCATCATGGCCAACGTGCTGATGACCGAAAACATGCAGGATTATCACGGCGTCCGCGCCTTGGCGGAGGAACTGGGCGCGGAATATACGCTCGATCCCACCATCACTCCGATGATGGATGGTGACCGCGGCGTGTTGCAATTGAATGCGGGAGAATCCGCTCTGCGTGAGCTTTTCCGCGACGAAATGTTTGTCGGCGATGTCGAAGAGTTTTGTGCGCCGCCGTCCCCACCGAACGCAGAGACCCTGTCATCCTTACCTTGTAGCGCGGGCCACACCGCTTGTTACGTTTCTCCTTATGGCGAGTTTTATCCCTGTGTTCAGTTTCCTTTATCGTGCGGGAACGTCCGGCAACAGCGCTTCATCGATATCTGGCGAAACTCCGAGCAGTTGAAAGAAGTCCGCTCGATCAGATTAAGAGACCTATCCGGCTGCTCGCAGTGCGCCCATGGTTCTACTTGCACCCGTTGCCCCGGCCTGGCCTTCATGGAAGGAAATATGCGCGGACCTTCCACCGCCGATTGCGAAAAATCGTTCGCCCGCACCGGCATCCCTTCGGTGAATCTGCTGGCAAAAAAAGACAAGGCCTCGCAGCCACGCCTGGTTCAAATTCAACTCGTCCCCGCGATCACGGGCACGCGTCTGGCAGGGATCGGCGTCGGCGCATAGCTCCGCAGCCATCCTGTATTTTCCTCTCCTTGGAACAAACAGTCCTGTTCCTGCGTATCTAATCCGGACCCTGAATCGATTGAGAGGCGGCAAGAATGTTCTTACGCAAGAAGTGGTTGGCGGTAGTTTGTATTTCCTTCTGCTTGGCGACGGCCGGCTTCTTAAGCAGCCAGACATCTTCTCCCGGCGCTCAGCCGTTCACTGCGATGCCGTCGGTCATTCAAGTTCCACCGGAAGCGCAGCCCTCGCCCAGCTTCAATGCGGAGGCGGCCACCAACGCCTATCTAGCGCAGATTCCCGCGGATGCCCGAGCCAGATCCGACGCTTACTTTGAAGGCGGTTACTGGATGATTCTCTGGGATTTTCTCTATGGAGCCGTCGTCCTTCTTCTCGTGCTGAATCTGGGCTGGTCGGCGGCAATGCGGAATCTAGCCGAACGGGTCACACGATTCAAGCCGATCCATACCATCGTTTACTGGCTGCAATATTTGCTTCTCACCGCTATCCTTGGTTTCCCACTTTCCGTTTACGAAGATTACTTCCGTGAACACAAATATGGGCTGGCCACGCAGACTTTCGCTCCCTGGATGGGCGATCAACTAAAAGGTCTCGGCGTGAACCTGGTGCTGGGCGGGATTTTGGCGATGGCGCTGTTTGGCATCGTCCGGCGGCTTAAGCGCTCATGGTGGATATGGGCTGCGATCGTCACCGAATGTTTCATGATGCTCGTTGTCCTCATAGTGCCTGTCTACATCGTTCCCATCTTCAACAAAGTGACGGTGCTCAGCGATCCCAAGGTTACGCAACCGATCCTAAGCCTGGCCCGGGCCAATGGCATTCCCGCACATGATGTTTACGAGGTCGACGCATCGCGCCAAACCACGCGCATGAGCGCGAACGTGAGCGGCTTCGGAAAGACGATGCGCATCACGCTGAACGACAATCTGCTCCGCCGGGGTTCTCCGGAGGAAATTCAGTCCGTGATGGGCCATGAGATGGGCCACTACGTCCTGCATCACATTTACAAAGATATGCTTTTCCTCGGCGTGGTCATCGTAATCTCGTTTGCCCTGCTGAACTGGTCCTTGAACTGGTCGTTGCAGCGCTGGGGCGATAAATGGAAGATCCGCGGCATCGGCGACACCGCCGTGCTACCCCTAGTTGTGCTCATCGTATCGATCCTGGGTTTTGTCGCAACTCCCATCATGAACACGCAAACCCGCGTTACGGAAGGCGAAGCCGATATGTACGGATTGAATGCCAGCCGCCAGCCCGATGGTTTTGCGCAGGCGGCAATTCATCTGGGGGAGTATAGGAAGATGAATCCAGGACCAGTCGAGGAATTCATCTTCTTCGATCATCCCAGCGGCCGCAACCGCATCTATGCCGCCATGCGCTGGAAGGCTGAAAACCTGCCGCTCATGCGTTGGCAGGCAGATCGGCAATCGGCGCCTTCAGCGGCGGCGGAGCAAAAATAGTCATTGCACTGGCACTTCAACGGCTAGCACCGAAAGTGCATGCCTCTTTCGTAATGCTGGTTCGGTGAGGGCTTGCTAATACCATTGGCAAGGGGGCTTTGCTATGGGCGCAAAATGCAGGATTATCCTGCTTACGACAGCATCGGTTTTACTGATTGCCATCCTTGCCAACGGCCAGGATTCGCCTTCTTTAGGCGATTTGGCGCGACAGCAGCGCCAGCAAAAAACCACCCCGGGCAAAGATATTAAGACGCCCAAGGTGATCACCAACGAAGAAATTCCCGAGCACTCGGAAGCGGCCTCGCTCCGTAAGGTCAACGCTCAGGAATACGCGGCGGCAACTTCCAACGGGCCCAAGATCCCGGCCGAGCAGTGGCGGTCACAGATTGTAACGCAGAAGAATCAGGTTAATTCGCTGCAAAATCAAATCGATGAACTCAACGAGTCGGTTCGTTTTGCGCCGGCAAATTGCGCCGCCAATTGCGTGGGATGGAACGAGCGCCAACGCGAAAAACAACAGCGCGCCGAACGCATGCAGGCCCAACTCGAGGAGCAGAAAAAGCGTCTTGATGACATGCAGGAGTCCGCGCGCAAACAAGGCTATGGTAGCTCGGTTTACGATCCGTAAACGCGACTTTACTTCGACGAAAATAATGCCGCCGCTCCGAAGTTCCAGGAGCGGCGGCACTTTTTACTGTCCACTAAATTGGAATTCAAGCAGGTTTATTTCGTCTTCGTCTTCGTCGTCTTCGCGTATGGATTCTGATATTTCAGAACCGTCGACAGGTCGATGCCGCGAATAATTCCGTCGGAATGGTAAAACAATCCCCACGAATCGATGGTGGAATTGTCGGGAAAGATGCAGGCTTCCAGCACGACGTCTGTGGTATCGAGTTCCACCCAGCCTCCGCCGGCGGCGCTGACTCCGCCGAACGAATCGGATCCGCCGAGTTGTGTGCAATAGAACGACGCAGGATTTCCGTTCCCCTGGCCGTTCCACGGAGTCTCCGCGTAATAAGCGAGCGCAGCCAGACTGGGCTTAGTGGTGAACAGGGTCGCCAGAGATACGTGTATGCGCGATCCATCCGAGGCCTGCGTGTACTGGCAGAAACCCTCGCGCCCCTGGAGTTGAATCCAGTCTTCAGTGGCATTGTTGGTTCCGTACACGGGATAACGGGTTTCCACCACGCCACCGGTGCTGGTGCAGTAATCTTGCGGAGCGGCCGCGGCCGTCGCGCTCTCGGATTTTGAAGTTTGCGCTGTCATGTTGGAAAAAGCTCCGAATAGAAGCGCAATCGTCGCGATTGCAAACATCTCTTTCGTCCGACTCATAAATTCCCCCAGGGTTCAGTATTCAACGTCGATTGAAAAGCGGCGAAAGTTTATCACGGGCGCTGGGTGCGCGCCAGCACGGATTGCAGACGATGCTTGGAAACACCTGCTGGGGCTTCAGTTTGAAGCCACAGACGGAAAAAAGAGAGCAAGAATTTGCTTCCTTCCTTTTTCGGCTTCCATGAAACCTCCCCGCCGTGCGAAATTAGTTGGATGGCATTGGTCATTCGTCCCTCACGCATTCACGCCGCCGGCGTCTTCACTACCGCGCCCATTCGCAAAGGTTCTCGCGTAGTCGAATACTTAGGACCGCGTCTCAGCCCCGAAGAAGCTAACGAGCTTTACGACGGTGCAGCTCGCACATACCTCTACGGTCTGGAGGATGGCAAAACCGTCATCGACGGAGAAGGCATGGGCGCCTACCTGAACCATTCCTGCGATCCCAACTGCGAAGTCGATGAAATCAAGAACCGCGTGTGGATACTAGCCATCCGCAACATCGCTCCCGGCGAAGAGCTGCTTTGGGATTACAACCTCTACGATGACGATGACCCCGCGCCCTGCCACTGCGGCTCCCCCAAATGCCGCGGAACGATGTATTCGCGGGAGTGGATGGCGAAGTTGCGCCGCAAGGCTCGCAGGAAAGCGGGAAAACAGGCCGCTGCACCGGCAGCTAAGCAGCCGCAAGAAAAAACGCTTCAAAAAAAAATAAGATCCTCCCCAAGCGCGGCCTGACTGGTTCTATTTTTGGGCTTCGGCACGCAGTGGCACACTCTTCTTCCCGCGTTCTCGCCAGCCTTCAATAATCAAGTACAGCACCGGGATGAAGAGAAGATTCAGCACGGTCGACATGATCATGCCGCCGAATACAGTTGTGCCTACGGAGTGGCGGCCGTTCTCTCCCGCACCGGTGGCGACCACCAACGGAACGACGCCCAGGATGAAGGCCAGAGAGGTCATCAAAATTGGACGTAAACGAATCACCGCCGCTTGCACCGCCGCTTCCACTAAAGGCATGCCGCGCTCGCGCAGTTGTTCCGCAAATTCCACGATCAGAATTGCATTCTTGCTCGACAGCCCTACCAGCATCACCAGTCCCACCTGGCAGAAGACGTCATTTTGCAGGCTGCGTATCCACTGCGCCCCCAAAGCTCCCAGCAGCGCCATCGGCACTGCCAGCAGCACAATAAACGGCAGCACGAAACTTTCGTATTGGGCGGAAAGAGTCAGATAAACCACCAGCGTTCCCAGGGCAAACAGGATCAGGGTGGTTCCACCCGACTGTAACTCTTCCAGAGACAGCCCCGTCCAGCTATAGGTGAAGCCTTGCGGCATCTTCTTGGCCAGTTCGTCCATCGCGGCAATCGCCTGCCCCGAACTGTAACCCGGCGCAGCCGAGCCATCGATTTCCGCCGACCGGAAAAGATTGTAGTGGCTGATCACCTGCGGCGTTGTGGTCTGCGTGATGTTGATCAAATTGTCCAGCGGTACCATCGCTCCGGAATCGGAGCGCACGTAGAACTCCTTCATGTCCTGCGCGGTGGCGCGGAACTGCTTGTCGGCCTGCACGTAAACGCGATAGGAACGATTGTTGAAATCGAAGTCGTTCACGTAGGCCGATCCCATGTAGACGCCCAGAGTATCGGTGATTTGCGATAGCGGCACGTGCAGGCTCTTCGCCTTCTCGCGGTCGATGGTCACCAGATATTGTGGATCGCTGGAGGTGAACGGGGTATAAAGTCCGACCAGATCTTTACGCTCTCCTGCCCGGCGGATGAGGTCGTGGGTGGTAGTCGAGAGTTCTTCCAGCGTATGCGAAGCTTGATCTTGGACGACGAACTGGAAGCCGCCGAACTGTCCGAGACCCTGCACGGCGGGCGGAAGCGTCGCAAACACGATCGCTCCGGAAACCGAGAACAAACGTGGACGCACCCGGTTCACAATCGCCGCCGCCGTATGTTCCTCTCCCTTGCGCTGGGAATACGGCTTGAGGGGAACAAAGATAATTCCCTGATTCGACGCACTGCCGGAGAAACTGAAGCCCGCCACAGAAAACGTACCTTCAGCTTCCGAAACGTCACTGAGCAATTTGGAAACTTGTCTTCCGATTGCCTTTGTGTATTCGAGAGACGCTCCAGATGGGGCCTGTACGACGACGATAAAGTATCCCTGATCTTCGTCAGGAACGAATCCTCGCGGCACGCGCGTGAACACAAAGTAAGTGAGCCCCAGGCCCGCGAAAAACAACACCATCATCGCCAGCTTGTATTGCAGCACAAAATGCAACAAGGCACGGTACCAGCGGGTGACGACGGTGACGCCATCGTCAAATTTTTGTAGCCACCACCATTTTTGCCGGTGGGGACCGCTCAGAAAGATTGCTGCCAGCACCGGAGCAAGGGTGAGCGCGTTGAAGGCCGAGATGGCGATAGAAAATGCGATGGTCAATGCAAACTGGCGAAACAGAATACCGGTGGTTCCGGGAAAAAATGCAACGGGAACAAACACCGCAACCAGCACCAGCGAGGTCGCGATCACGGCACTGGTAATCTCGGCGGTGGCTGCGGCCGCCGCTTTGTGGGAGTCGTGCTCGCCCTCCGCGATATGGCGCTCGATGTTTTCAATCACCACAATGGCGTCATCGACGACCAGGCCGGTCGCCAGCGTGATGCCGAACAACGTCAGTGTGTTGATGGAGAAACCGAGCAATTTCACAAAGATGAAAGTGCCGATGAGCGAAACCGGAGTTGCGATGAAGTGAATCATCGTCGTTCTCCAGTCGCCGAGAAAGATAAAGATCACCAGGATGACCAGCAGAATCGCGGAACCTACCGTATAGACCACGTCGCGGATCGATTCGCCCACGGCGTCTGTCGTATCGAATGCGACCTTGTAGTGCATTCCCGGCGGAAAGCTTTTTGAAAGGCGGTCCAGTTCGGCGATGGCGCGGCGGTCTACGTCGATCGCATTTGCGGTCGAGAGTTGCGTCACCCCAATGCCGACCGCGTCCTGCCCGTTGAACTGTAAGTCGTTGCTGTAATCTTCCGCGCCTAGCTCGGCATGGCCAACATCTTTCAGACGTACCAGCGTGCCATCCGCATTCGTTTTCAGAATAATGTTGTCGAACTGAGAGGTCTCGCTCAACCGGCCCACGGCGCGAACGCTGATCTGGTATTGCTGTCCTTCTACCGCGGGTTGCTGGCCAACTTGTCCGGCGGCGACCTCCACGTTCTGCTCCGACAGCGCGCTGACCACATCGGGAGCCGTCAGTCCTCGTCCCGCCATGCGTACCGGGTCCAGCCAAAGCCGCATGGAATACTTGCGCTCGCCGAAGATGATCACGTCGGCGACTCCCGGAATCCGCTTCAGAGAATCCTTGACGTAAATATCAAGGTAGTTGCTCATGAACAGCGTGGAATACTTGTTGTTGTCGGCCGTGATCGCTCCGCCGAACACAAAGTTCTGAGAGGTTTTCGCGGTAGTAATTCCAACCGCCTTCACCGCGGCCGGCAGCCGGCCTTGAGCGGTGTTGACGCGGTTTTGAATATCGACCGTCGCCAGGTCGGGATCGCGGCTGAGGTCGAACGTGACCGTAACGCTGCTCGAACCGTCATTGCCGCTGGTGGAGGTCATATACTTCATGCCCTCGGCGCCATTGATCTGCTGCTCCAGAGGAATCGTGACCGCGCTCTCCACTGTTTGCGCGCTCGCGCCCGTATAAAAGCTCGAAACCCCGACCTGCGGCGGCGCAAGATTGGGGAACTGCGAAATCGGCAGCGTGGGAATGACGGCCGCGCCCGCCAGAACAATCAGCAGCGCGCACACCGTGGCAAACACCGGGCGTTTGATAAAGAATTCAACGAACATAAAGGATAGGGCTTCGGGCTCCAGTTGCCGGGCTTGGGCTCAACCGCTGCTCATTTAATAGTTGTTTGCGAAAATTGCGACTCAAGCGCTGAAGCCCGCAAGCCGAAGTTCTCAGCTTTGCGGAATCACCGGCGCTCCATCCAGCAAAAATTGCGTTCCGGAGATAATCACCTTGTCGCCAGGCTTAATGCCGGCGAGCACTTCGTAGTCATTGCCCACAGTTTGACCAATCGTCAGCGCCTTCTGCCGGGCAACGTAGCGCCCGCCGTTTGGTTCCGCAACAAAGGCGAAATACTGTCCCGCCAGCCGGGACACGGCAAGAATCGGGACTTCGGGATCGTCGTGCGTGCCCCATACAATGCGCGCCCGAATAAATTGCGACTGCCGCAGCGCGTCATTGCTATTAGCGATGCGAGCCTTTACCAGAACCGTTTGCGTGGTATTGTCCACTTGCGGCGAGATGAAATCGACGCGGCTGTTCGCCATCACTTTGCCGTCACTATCCAACACCTGCACCGGCAGCCCCATCTTGAGTTGCGCGGAATGCTCGATCGGTACATAGACGTATACTTCCAGGCTGCCGGGTTTATCCACCGTCGTAAGCTGCGTCGAACTCGTCACCCGGTCACCTACGCGTACTGGAATATCTCCGACAATGCCACCCCATGGTGCCATCACTTTGTAATAGTGGAGCTGTACCTGCTGCTCGCTCACCTGCGCATCTAGCGAGTCCATCTGCGCCTGCGCCGCGTCCAATGCATTCTTGGCCTGGTCGAGATCCTGTTTGCTTACCACACCTGCCGCATAGAGCCCCTGAGAGCGCTCATATTGCTGTTTGGTCCAGGTTAAGTTCGCCTGCTGCGCCGCCCGGGAGCTTTCCTGACTCTTCACCGTCGCCTGCTGCTTCAGCGGATCGATTTCCATTAACGCCGCTCCGGCCGCAACCGACTCCCCCGAATGCACCAGAATCTTCGTTACCTGACCTTCTACCTGCGGCATGATGACGGCGGAATCCCGCGATTTCAGCGTAGCCACATACTCCGTCGCGTCATTCACCGGAGTGGCGTGCGCCTCCTCCACCTTCACCGGCATTCCCGGCGGCCCTTGGGCCTGGGCGTTCCTCGGAGTATTGCTGGAGCATGCCAGCGTCGCTCCGATGGCTGCAACTGCAAGAAAGAAAAGCCCGCTATTGAATAATCTCTTTTGAAAACTGATCGCCATGAATTTACCGTTGACTGCCCCTACCGTAATAGAAGAAGAAATACAATACCGAATTGAAAGCCGTTCCGGGAAGCCCTGAATCTTTGCTTAGACGATGCCGCACTCCAAGCGTTAGTTCAAAGATTCATCAAGGTAGCGCCAGGACGCAAAATAATCGCCGGTTGGCAGTGAAGAAATAGAGAAAAGTAGCATCCTCATATTATTTACGTCATTCTGCTACATTGTTGCCCTATGGAGCAAAGTACTCCCCAATCTGTTCGCAGCTTCGCCAGCGACAACAATGCCGGTGTGCATCCCTCAATTCTTGAGGCTATTGCGCGGGCGAACCAGGGCCACGTCGTGGCCTACGGTGACGACCCTTACACGCGTTCGGCGATCACGAAGTTCGAAGAGCATTTCGGCCCCGACATTGCAGTATTTTTCACTTTTAACGGCACCGGCGCGAACGTTCTTAGCCTGCAGGCCCTCACCCGTTCATTCCAGTCGGTGCTGTGCAGCGATTATGCCCACATCTACACGGACGAATGCGGTGCGCCCGAGAAGCATACCGGTTGCAAGCTGCTCCCGCTTCCCCATCAGAACGGCAAAATCACCCTGGACAGCGTGCGCCATGCCTATCACGGTATCGGCGACCAGCATCACTCGCAGCCCCGCGTGATCTCGATAACCCAATCCACGGAGATGGGAACCGTCTACAAACCGGAAGAAATCCTGGCGTTTGCTCAATTTGCCCACGAGCGCGGCATGTTTCTGCACATGGACGGCGCCCGCATTGCCAACGCCGCCGCTTCACTCGGCCAGAACCTTCGCCAGGCAACACGCGATCTGGGTGTGGATGTGCTCTCCTTCGGCGGCACAAAGAACGGAATCCTGGGAGGCGAGGCTGTCGTATTTTTCCAGCCCAGACTGAGCGAGGACTTCCTCTACCTTCGCAAACAAAGCATGCAACTGGCTTCCAAGATGCGCTTTATCGCGGCGCAGTTCGAGGCTCTGCTCACCGATGATCTCTGGCGGCGCAGCGCCGAGCACGCCAATCGTATGGCTCTCTTGCTGGAAAAAGAAGTTCGCCGCATACCCCAGGTCAAAGTGGTCTGGAAAGTGGAAGCCAACGGTGTCTTCGCTCAAATCCCGCGCCACGCCATCGAAAAAATTAAGCAACACTACTTCTTCTATATGTGGATCGAGGAGGAATCCATCGTGCGCTGGATGTGCTCGTTCGACACGACGGAAGAGGACATCCGCAAGTTCGTCGAAGTCGTTGCCGAGGCAGTGAAGGGCTGACCGATGGTGCTCGAAGCTGCGTGATAGTGGTGCAGTTTGGTTGTCATCCTGAGGAAGCGCTTTTTGCGCAGCGAAGGCTCTGGGCGAGCCGCGCGGTGTGTCGCGCTTTCGCGACACAATAACAGCGCGTTTGGCGCGCTTCCTTATTAAACTGCACACTATCAGCTATGCTTAATGATTGCTTTTTGCCCGGTTTTTGACTAAATTTACCCATCCCCTAAATGCGCGAGCATTCAACCGGATCGCTTAGTCCCAGGAGCAATTGATGAGCCGGAAGTGGTTCAGCGTCATCGTCATAATCGCCCTCGCGACATTTCTTGCGAGCGTTCCAAGTTGCGGCTTTAATCAGCATTTGGTGTCGATCAGCATTCCGGAGTCGGGCGGCACTTTCGGCGGAACTGGCCCAGGCATATTTTTTGACTTTACAGCCATCGGAACGTACATTCATCCTCCGCAGACCAAGAACATTACGGACATCGTGACCTGGCAATCGGATAACCCGCAGGTCGTACAGGTAAGCAGCACCGGCGTGGTCACCCCTAATGTTTCTTGTGGATTAGCCAATATTTCCGCCACTTACTTCGACAGCCCCAATCAAGTCACCAGTAACGTAGTTCCCATCACCGTAAACGGTCCGGCTGCCGATGGTTGCACGCCGGCCGGCCCCGAGCCCACTCTCACGGTCAGCTTCGCCGGTCTTGGCTCTGGCACTGTGACCGGCTCCATCAGTTGCTCCAGTCCGGGGTCTTGCAGTGAGCAGTTCCCCATCGGAAGCACGCTCACGCTCACGGCTTCGCCTACGAACAATTCGTCGTTCGCAGGATGGTCGGGCTGCACCTCAACTAGCGGTATCGACGCGACGGTCTGCACCGTCAATCTCCAAATTGATCTCACTGTGACTGCGACCTTTAGTCAATAACCCGAACGCGGGACGCGGCTCCGCCCCTAGTCGCCCTCGCCGAGCAGCTTACCCAATGTTGTTTTGTGCTTTGCTGGATTTTTCTTCTTGTGCGGAACCACCCTGGCCGCCGGAGGAGCACCCATGCGCTCTCGCGCCAGTTCCTTCACCGCCTGCACGGCCCGAAATCGTTTCACCTTTTTTTTGCCTGCCATTTTCTTGCGCACCTGATCCTCATCTTGCCATAGCTTGTACGGTAGCGAACATGTAATAATCTTATTTCATGGAAGAGCGAGATTTTTTCGACGAGAGCACCCAGAAGAAACCGGCGACCCTAAACTGTCCTCACTGCCACCAGCCCGGAGAGTATGAAGTCACCTGGGTGGTGCGCACCAAGAAGCGCCAACTCGCTGGCCGCGCCGATGAGCGCGACCGCGCGCGCTTCGCCAAAGCCCGCTCCTACATGCTCCGCAAAGACGATCTGATGGCCTGCAAGAATATCCGTTGCCGAAAGCGCTTCGAAATCTCCGGCGTCCAGTCGGTCGTCTTTACCGAGTAGAAGCCATCCGATAAATCGTTGGTAACGGTACCGCTTCAGCCGTGTCGCACCAAGCCTTCCTAGATTCGGATTTCTCCCTGGATGCCGGCACCCTGCCACATGTCGGTTTTCCATCGGTTCTGCTGGGCCAATTGCTGGCGCTCATTTATACTAAGTGGTTTTCGGTTGCTCCCGTATGCCATAGGAATGAAGGAGTCATGTTTTGAAAATCCTGGTTTGCATGAAGCAGGTGCCGCAAAAAGATGCACCGCTCAAACTCAACGAAACCGGCGCGTGGATTCGTGAGGATGTCTCCTACGAGGTAAATGAACCCGATGCCTACGCCCTTGAAGAAGCACTGCGCCAGAAGGAAAAACATACCGGAGAGGTTGTGGTCATTACCTCAGGTCCTGCCCGTTCCCAGCAGGTTCTGCGCGAGGCCTTGGCCAAGGGCGCTGATCGCGCCATCCATCTGGAAGACAATGCCTTCGTTGGACTCGATGCCTTGAATACGGCGAAAGCCTTCGCCGCCGCCATCAAAGACGAAAAGTTCGATCTCATTTTCACCGGTCTGCAATCCGATGATTACGGCTACGCACAAACCGGAGTCATCCTCGCTGAACTTCTGGGCTGGCCGCACGCCACCATTATCATGCAGATCGAGAAGAACGATTCCGGCATCCGTGTGAAGCGCGAGCTCGAAGCCGGATTCTTTCAGTTTGTCGACATGCCGCTGCCCGCCGTACTCACCATTCAGTCCGGCATCAACAAACTGCGGTACGCGACGCTGATCGGAATCAAACAGGCCAAGAACAAGCCACTACGAAAGGTGATGCTGAGCGAAGTGCAATCCGCCATCGGCGAGAATCTACAGAAGATCGAACGTCTGTATGTGCCACAAAAAACCAAAAAGACGGAGCACATCGAAGGCTCGGCCTCCGAGATCGCGAAGAAGTTAGTCGATAAACTCCGTAACGAGTTGCGGGTGCTGTGAAAATCAAATGTGGAAACAGCCGCCCTCGCCATCCGCGGAGTCGAAGGGGTTATCCGCCGAGCAAAGCTCGGCAGTTCTTGATAGAAGCCAGAAGCCAGGAGCTAGCAGCGAGAAGCTGACCTTATGTCCGATACCATCTTAGTAGTCGTCGAACAACGCGAAGGTAAACTCAACCGCGTCTCCTGGGAGACCATTACTGCCGGCCAAGCCATCGCCGCCGCCACTGGCTGGCCTCTGGAAGCCGCCGTCGTCGGCGCTACCCCTGCATCCATCGCCGCCGAAGTCGCCGCCAAAAAAGTTGCGAAGGTCTACGCCGTCGAATCACCCAAGCTCGAGCCCTACACTCCCGACGCATTCGCCGCCGCACTCAAGCAGTTACTCACCACAAAGCAGCCCAAGCTAGTCCTGATGCCGCACACCTACCAGGTGCGCGACTTCGTTCCCAAGCTTGCCACTTCCATGGGACGCGCCGTCATCAGCGACTGCATCGGATTTAGGCACGAAAACGGTAAGCTGATTTTTACTCGCCAGATGTTCCAGGGCAAATTCGCCGCCGATGTCAGCTTCAACAGCGACGCTCCCTGGTTCGCCACTTTTCAGAACGGATCCTTCCGCGGCGACAAAGCGGAAGCCGCTGCTGCCGCGGCTCCAGTCGAAACTGTGAACGTCGAGATTGCTGACGGCGTAATCCGCAACAAGCCGCAGGAAGTCTTCAAGGAAGCCAAACAGGCAGTCGACCTTACGCAAGCCGAAATCATTGTCTCCGTCGGCCGTGGAATCAAAGAGCAGAAAAATATCGAAATCGCGAAACAGCTTGCCGAAGCCCTCGGTGGCGACCTGGCTGCGTCGCGCCCTATCTGCGACAACGGCTGGCTTCCCATGGACCGCCAGATCGGCTCCTCTGGCCAAACCGTCGCGCCGAAACTCTATCTGGCGCTCGGCATCAGCGGCGCCATTCAGCACATCGTTGGCATGAAAGGCTCGCGCACCATCATCGCGGTGAACAAAGATTCGGAAGCCCCGATTTTCGAGATCGCCGACTATGCCATCGTAGGAAATTTGTTCGACATCGTTCCGCCACTGATTGAAGAGGTGAAAAAGGCGAAGGCGGGAAGTTAGTGGTGGCGCATTTTATAAATTGACCTCTAAAATGACTATGGTTAAAATATTAGTCATGAAGGACGTTCCCATCTCCAAGTTCAAAGCTAAATGCCTTGGGCTCATCGAACAGGTTCACAAGACCCGTCAGCCCTTGCGCATTACCCGTCACGGGATACCCGTGGCGGAGGTCGTTCCAGCGGGACCTGATCGCAAGCGAAAGTTTTTGGGAGACATGATCGGAACCGCCGAAATCGTCGGAGATATAGTTTCGCCCGTCATTGATCTGGATGACATTGAGGCCTACCGCGATTGAACTTGCTTCTGGATACTCATATCTGGATTTGGAGCAAACTCGATCCCAAGCGACTCGGGAAGCGTGCCGCCGAAGAGCTGTCAACCCGCAGCAATGATCTGTGGCTATCACCTGTTAGCGTCTGGGAAGCTCTGACTCTCATGCAGAAGGGCCGCATTCGAGTCGAAAATCCTTTTGCTTGGGTCGAGCGCGCGGTTGAGCAGATGCGTGAAGCACCTCTAACTCACGAAATCGTGCGCTTGGGGTTGGGGATGCCTTTGCCGCACGCCGATCCCGCCGATCGGTTTCTCGCAGCCACAGCCAAGGTGTTGAAGTTAACCTTGGTTACTGCTGACCAAAAATTGCTCGGCCTGGGTGATATTGCGACATTGGCCAACCGCTAGACTCTTATGAGCTTGATCTTCCGCAAACCGATCGAAGGCGTCGAACGCCCGCAGATGCCTGCCGATGTGGTCATCGTCGGCGGAGGTCCGGCGGGCATGGCTTGTGCTCTTCGCTTATCGCAGTTAATCGACCAACACAATGCAGCGAACCCCGACTCGCCGCTCAGTAAAGAAAATATTTACGTCCTCGAAAAAGCGCGCGAGATCGGCCAGCACTGCCTTTCCGGTGCATTGCTCGATCCCCGCTCCATGCGCGAACTGCTCCCAGGATTCGAACAAGAAGCTCCGCTCGACGCCGAAGTCACCAAAGAAGCCGTTTACTTTTTAACTCAGAAAAGCAAATTCAAACTTCCGATCACGCCACCCCCGTTGCGCGATCACGGTAATTACGTCATCTCGCTGAACCGTTTTGTGAAGTGGCTGGGCAGCAAGGTGGAGGAGACCGGTATCACGATCTTCACCGGATTCGCTGGCTCCGAACTTCTCTTCGACGGAAACCGCATTACCGGCGTTCGCACCGACGACAAAGGCGTGGACAAAGAAGGCCATCAGAAATCGAACTTCGAGCCGGGCTACGACCTCAACGCGAAGATCACCATCCTCGCCGAAGGCCCTCGCGGATCATTAACCAAACAACTCGTAAACAAATTCGATCTCGCGAAAAATGCCAACCCGCAAACCTACGGCGTAGGAATCAAAGAGCTCTGGGAAGTTCCCTCAGGCCGCGTTGCTCCTGGCGAGGTCATCTACACTCTCGGCTGGCCGCTGACCACGAAAGAATATGGCGGCGCATGGATTTACGGCGGCAAAGACAACATCGTCTCCCTCGGCTTCGTCACCGGGCTCGATTATCCCGACCCACGCCTCGACCCGCAACGCGTGCTCCAGGATTTCAAGCAGCATCCCATGGTCGCGAAGCTGCTCGAAGGCGGAAAGATGATTCGCTACGGCGCGAAATCCATGCCTTACGGCGGCTGGTGGGCCATTCCGCCGGTCGCGGGCGATGGCTGGATGATCCTCGGCGACTCCGCCGGCTTCTTAAACTCCGCGCGCCTCAAGGGAATTCATCTTGCCATTAAAAGCGGAATGTTGGCCGCTGAAACTACGTTCGATGCTCTGAAGAAAGACGATTTCTCCGCCACCTCGCTTGGCGAATACCAGAAAAAAGTCGATTCCAGCTGGATCAAAGACGAACTCTGGAAAGTCCGCAACATGCACCAGGGATTCGAGCAGGGAATGTACGCCGGAATGTTCCACACCGGACTCCAGATGCTCACCGGAGGGCGCGGCCTGCGCAACCGCTATCCCGCCAAAGCGGGTCACGAGCACATGCACAAGCTCGCCGAACTGCCTGCCGACGGCGGCGCGGAAGCTCATCTGCTTGGCCCCGCCAAAGGCGACGGCAAACTCACCTTCGACAAGCTCACTGACCTTTACCACTCCGGTACCAAGCACGAAGAAGACCAGCCCTCGCACCTAGTCATCGACGACACAAACATTTGCAACACGCGCTGCATAAAAGAATACGGCAGCCCCTGCCAGAATTTCTGCCCCGCCAACGTCTACGAAATGGTGGACGACTCAACGCAGCCGAATGGCAAGCGAATCAACTTGAACCCTTCAAATTGTGTGCATTGCAAGACCTGCGACATCGCCGACCCGTACCAGATCATCACCTGGGTTCCACCGGAGGGCGGCGGCGGGCCGAATTATGACGGCATGTAAGATAGCTTCTGCGCGCCCGGGCTAGCGAAGTGAAGGCGGCTGTGCCAGGGGAGGTACTTCAATTTGGCGAGTTATCCTGCAGATTTGGCGGCCCTGGTCAGGCGACGGCTTAAGCACGACAAGGTGGCATCTCCTAGCCTGGGCGTACTCAAAGAGTTTTTCGAAACCCTCTATTTTGTGAGCCTCAAGACGGAGGAAGCGGAACAAGTTAAATGCTGGATCACTTTTGTCGACCCCAAAAAACCAGATGAAGATCCGCCTACCCGGGTCAGGGCGGACCGATGGTCGATCTCTCGGCTCGACCACCCGATCCCGTTCAATACAAGGAGCCTCGTAAAACTCGCTCCCGCGGCCGACCCTTGGTCAACGGCTGTCGCCGTGTACTTTGAAAAAGACAAGCTTTTCATTTGGGGCCTAGTCGATCAAGCTGTGCACACCAGCACCGCACTGGTCAGAGAGTCGCGGCCGAGGTATTCGCCACCAGGTGTTTTCTATGCGATCGCTCAGGGGACGGCTGATCTTGCCGCCTATCGCGAGGATGGTCTTATAGATAGACTCCGCCAAGACACGATTGTTGCCCGAGAGCACGACGTTCTTTGGCGAGGACCAGTTTATCGTCGACTACTGCCCCCAATTCGCAAGCTGAGAAAGCACGTCATCGATCAGGTCGGCAAAGAGATTTATGATGCGTCCTATTTTTCTCCTGGGGGACTCGAGGAAGAATGGCTAGGGACGTTGAGCCGGCTCCTCATCGGAATCCAGCGCTACCATCACGGCGGAGCGCTCCTGATCAGCGACAAAGCGGATGACCTTCGATTCAAGTACCCACTCAGATATGGCAGACTCGGCGACTGCCTTAGTCGGCGTGCTGTTTTTCAGGTTAGGGCCAGCGCCGCCGTGCACGAGATCCACGAGCGATACATTGAATACGACAAGAAGCGCCTCCCAATGGATCTTTACTATGAAGAAAGCATCGCGCGCGCTGATGAGGAGGATTGCGACGCGGAACTTACGGGCTGTGTGCGATTCATCAGTTCACTCTCCCGTGTCGATGGCTTGGTTCATTGCGACTTCGATCTGAAATTCAACGGTTTTGGCACAGAGATTCTCATAGGGGAAGATCCGAAGAAAATTTTTTTGGCGAGTAGCAGTGATCCATCTGATAAGGACTTGGTGCCTATGGACCCCTCACATTTCGGAATGCGGCATCGGTCGATGATGCGATTTTGTGCTCGCCACGTTGGAGCCATCGGCTTCGTCATTTCCCAGGACGGTGACATCAGATGCATGACCGCCAAGGGCGGGAAACTCTTAGTTTGGGAGAACGTCATGGTCCTGCACTTGTGGAAGGAGTACATGAGACGCATGAACCGAAGATTCAAGAAGAAATACGGAGAGGACTTTGGAAGTGGGAGTTAAATCCATAGGTCAGGGGCCATAATGCATAGGAACAGGCTTCGGCGGTTAGTACCGGTGCTCGCTGCGGCTCTCTTTTCCAGTATTACGCTTGCCGAACAGCCCGCTCAAGAGACTCCCATCCCGACCACCGGCTACCCCGGCCTCGATCAATACCGCGTCTCACGCATCGCCATATACACCGACGACTTCGGAGAGCTGAAACGCTACCGCGAAGCCGACGCCGCGCTGGCTCCATCCACTCCAGGCAAAAATCGAGTGATTTTCCTCGGCGATTCCATCACCGACTACTGGAAGCTGGCAGATTATTTTCCCGGCAAGCCCTACCTCAATCGCGGCATCGACGGGCAAACCACGCCGCAAATGCTGGTGCGCTTTCGCCAGGATGTGATTGATCTGCATCCCAAAGTTTTACTGGTGCTCGCGGGCACCAATGACATCGCCGGGGTCACCGGACCTGCGCGTAACGAGGAAATCGAGGCCAACTACGCCTCCATGGGCGAGTTGGCGCGCATGCACCACATCCGCACGGTCTTTGCATCGCTGCTGCCTGCCCACAATTACACGCAGGAGTCGAAGGAGTCGTTCGCGCTGCGCCCACGGGAACGCATCCTGGCGCTCAACGCCTGGCTCAAGGATTACTGCGTCAAGAACGGTCTGGTGTATCTCGATTATTTTTCGGCGCTCGTCGATGATCAAGGCATGTTGAGGCGCGATCTCTCCGACGACGGATTGCATCCCAATGCGGCCGGGTACAAGATCATGGCTCCGCTCGCGGAGAAGGCTATTGCCCTGGCGCTGGCGAGCCAATAATAATGGCCTTGTTACGGGTGAACCTCATTTCGAACCGCAATTCGAGCCCCGGAGGTAATTGCATGAAGTCATCACGCGGCCTGTGGACGCCTGTGCTCGTCCTTTTCCTCGCGGCAGCCTGCACTTTCGCGCAGCAGCCCACGCAGCAGCCCGCGCCGCCAGCACAGCCCGCCATTCCCTCCACCGGCTTTGCCGGCCTTGATCAATACCGCGCCCGGCGCATTGCCGTCTTCTTCGACGACTTCGGCCAACTCGGCCGCTACCGCGATGCCAATGCCGCCCTCAAGCCGCCCGCGCCCCGCGAGAATCGCGTCGTCTTCTTCGGCGATTCCATTACCGACATCTGGCACCTCGACGAATATTTTCCCGGCAAGCCTTACCTCAATCGCGGCATCGGCGGCCAAACCACGCCGCAGATGCTGGTCCGCTTCCGCCAGGATGTGATCGATCTTCATCCCAAAGTCGTTATCATTCTCGCCGGCACCAACGACATTGCGGGAAATACTGGTCCCATGCGCCTTGAAGATATCGAGGCCAATTACGCTTCCATCGCCGAACTCGCCCGTGCCCACGAGATCAAGGTTATTTATTCGTCTGTCCTGCCAGTGCACAATTACACGGACCGGGCGAAGGATTTTTTTGGACAACGCTCGCCCGCGAAGATTCTCCAGCTAAATCTCTGGCTGAAAAACTACTGCTCGTCGGAATCGAATGGCTGTTCTTATCTCGATTACTTCAGCGCCATGGTTGACGATAAGGGCCTTATGAAAGAAGATCTGGCCGATGACGGCCTGCACCCGAACGCCGCGGGATTCAAAATCATGGCGCCGCTGGCTGAGGCTGCCATCGAGAAGGCCCTGGCAACGACGAAACCCTGAAACCTTTTCCTTGTTCGCTCCCTCTATACTTGTGAGCATTGCCTCTCACCGACAAATTCGGCCGCCCCATCACCGATCTGCGAATCTCCATCACCGACCGCTGCAATTACAAGTGTGTCTATTGCCGCACGGGAAACGAAGGCGCGCTCTATGGCGACCTGCCGTTTGAAGATTATCTGCGCATGGCGCGCATTCTCGTCGGCATGGGAATCAAGAAACTTCGCCTTACCGGCGGCGAGCCGCTTTTGCGTAAGGGAGTGGTCGAGTTTGTCCGTGAGTTATCAAAACTTCGTCCAACGCAGAATGGAGCCCCGGACGCCTTCGTCCGGGGCGGTGTGACACGGTCGGCGGACGAGGGCGTCCGCCGCTCCATGGCCGATTCGAATTATGAGCCACTCGACATTGCCCTCACTACCAACGGCCACCTGCTGGCCGATCTCGCGCAGCCCCTGAAAGCCGCCGGCCTCACTCGCGTCACCGTTTCCATGGACGCCGTCGATCCCGACCGCTTCACCCGCATTACCCGCGTGCCCGGCGGATACGATCACGTGCTCGCCGGAATCCGCGCCGCCCGCCGCGCCGGACTGTGGCCCCTGAAAGTAAATTGCGTCCTGATGCGCGGCTTCAACGAGGACCAAATCATTCCCTTCGGCATGTTCGCTCGCGAGGAAGGCGTCACCGTGCGCTTCATCGAATTCATGCCGCTCGAAGAAGGACGCACCTGGTCGCCGAACACGGTGGTCACGCTCGACGAAATCCTGGCGCGCATGGCCGAGTACCGCCCGCTGGTCGAAATCCCGCACGCGCGTTCGGAGACCGCCCGCCGCTACCGCTTCGACGACGGCATCGGCGAAATCGGCATCATCGCTCCCGTCTCGCATCCCTTCTGCGGCCACTGTAGCCGCATCCGCATCACCAGCGACGGCAAAATCCGCACCTGCCTATTCTCCGTCTGGGACCACGACCTCCACGCGCAGATGCAGCGCGGCGCCAGCGACGAAGAGCTGGAAGACTTCATCCGCGGCGTGATCCAGAAAAAAGAAGAACGCCACCACATCGGCGAACCGGATTTCGTTCCGGCATCGAGGACGATGGTGCACATCGGGGGATAGATAAATGGCTTTGCCCACAATGAAGCGCGATGCATCGCCCGAACTGCTTGCGCAGGTTAAGGCGATCGAGAGCTGTAGCGACAAGTGGTCAAGTAGCCTCGCTCTCGCGGGCTACACTTACGACGTGGCAGCGTGGGGAATTCTCACGCAGATGATCGGCATCGTCGAGGAACACATTACCCGTTTT
This sequence comes from uncultured Acidobacteriaceae bacterium, assembly GCA_963818235.1. GTDB lineage: Bacteria > Acidobacteriota > Terriglobia > Terriglobales > Acidobacteriaceae > Sulfotelmatobacter. The sequence goes on along the minus strand of CAWFRI010000001.1, from coordinate 65,010 downwards.
GGCCACGGCTCACAGGAACAGCGGGAGGCGATGATCAACCTCGGCAGGGCGGGGGGCCTATTACTCGACTGGCTCAGCAATGCCAAGCTCCCACAAGAAGGCCCCTGGCGAAGATGGACGGCCGCATTGGCCGGGGCGACTAAGGAAGCCGTCCTTGCGGCCCACAATTATGGCGCATTCGTCTCCTGCTTCACGATGTGGTACAGGAACCGGATGACGGTAGAAGTTCTGTCGCCCACACACCTCCGCTTTGGAGTCCTCCCGTCGCCAACGGATCGTCGCATTCGGGCGCATCAGCAGGGAGCGAGAATACCCGGCTGGCCGTCCACCCCAGATAACCCCGTTGATAAATCCTTCGTGGATGACTCGGATGTGCTGCATTTGTTGCAGGGACTCTGGAACAAAGTAGCCATGGAGGGTGCGCTCGCTATGAGCTATCCAGATGACAGCGAACTCCTGAGCGTGCTGAGGGACATCTATGAGATTCGACTGAAGCAAGACTTTAGGCGTGACCCCCTGCTTGATCTCGGTGGTTACAGGTTAGGAACCTTCCGGCGATTCTTCTCCGCCCTGCTCTCGGCTTGCACTGTGCATGAATACCTCAGCGCCGCGTGGTTCGATGCACGCAAGCGGTATCCGTTTGAGTCCGCCGTCATGGTCAAGTCCGTCGCGGATTGGGCTGAGCTGATGACGCGCTTGACCGGTATCGAAGAGAGCCAGATCCGCATGATGATTGCTGACCTCACTTTCGGCGCAACGAGGCCGCTCGACATCTACATCCATCCATTCGTTCCTAGTCTTGACGGCCAGACCTTGTTTCTGGTGCCCCATTTCATCCTGAACAGCAGGGCGGAGGAAAACATTCTCCGCGTGTGCTCATATGCTCGGCACCAGTGCTACAGCGAGATCGCGAACGCGAAGGAAGGGGAGATGAGGGAGAGCATCAAGGCGAGCGCCCCGTCGCGCTACAGAGTCTCGGGCCCGCTAACGCTTCCCGACCCGAAACTTCCGGACATCGATATCGTGATTAAGGATGCCGAAAGCTCCGCCGTCCTGATTGGCGAGTTGAAGTGGCCGCGGAAAACCGTCCGTGTGCTCGAACATCTGGACCGTGACGCAGAATTGGACAAGGGGTTCCAGCAACTACGAGATGTACGGGCATTCCTGGGGCGCTTCCCCGAATATCTGCAACAGCAGGGCGTCACCGCCATCGGAGAAGGTCAGCCGGACCTATCTTACGGAGTAATCGCACGTGACCACCTTACATACATTCCGCAGCAGGACGGCCTTTGGCTCACTGAGTTCGACGCGCTGATCTGGGCGCTACAGAACTCAGATAGCCTGCCCGATGCCTGTCGTAAGTTGCAGGCATACGACTGGCTTCCGGTCGAGGGTAGAGACTTCACGGTTCGGTTTGAGGCCGCGACCGCTGGTGGTGTGACAATCGACTCCGAGGTATTCCATCGACCCCGGGAAATCCAAGCGGCGGGCATTTCTGCATGAAGTGCCCTGTCTCAGCGCTGATTTTGGTAATCGCAGCTAGCTCTCCTTCGGCGCAGTGCCAGAATTCCGTCCCCGCCTACCTCGGCTTCGACCGCAACACCTACCCCGGCGACGCCAACCTGAAAGCCATGCACCAAACTTTCTCTTACACCGGCTACTGGCTCAACAATCCTCCCGGCGAGCGCACGAACAGCTGGGCCGGCCATCGCGCCGCCGTCGAATCAGCCGGCTTCGGATTCCTCGTGCTCTTCAACGGACGCCTTTTCGTCGAACTGAACTCCGTTGCCCGCGCAACCAAACTCGGCCAATCTGACGCCCAAGCCGCCGCCGCTGCCACGCGCCTCGAAGGCTTCCCCGCGCACACCGTCATCTTCCTCGATCAAGAGCAAGGCGGACGGATGCTGCCCGAGCAGAAAGCCTACATCTACGCCTGGGTCGACGGCGTCACCGCTACCGGATTCCGTGCCGGCATCTACTGCTCCGGCATCGCCGCCAAAGACGATGACAACATCGTCACTGCCGAAGATATCCGTGCCCACGCGGGCGAGGGCGCCAGCGCCACACGCGAGATCATCTACTGGGCCATCAACGACGCTTGCCCTCTCGCGCCCGGCTGTGCGTTTCCCGCGCACCCGCCCAGTCCTGCCGAAAGCGGCGTCAGCTTCGCCGAGGTCTGGCAGTTCGCGCAGTCTCCTCGGCGCAAAGACGTCGCCGCCCACTGCTCGAATTACAGCCGCGACGGAGAATGCTATCCGCCCGGAATTCCCCAGGCGCTGCAACTTCACGTGGATTTAAACTCCGCAACCAGCCCTGACCCCTCGCACGGAAGAATGCACTAATCGCGTGTGGAGCAATTTGCTAGACTGTAACGACTGCCTGGGAAAATTTCATTCTGGAGACTTGCCCTTCATGCCCCGTACGCTTTCTACCCTCGCCATCGCTCTGATCCTGACTCTATCCGCCGCCACGCAGGACACCTGGCAACTCGACCCTCCACATTCAGCGGCTCAGTTTTCCGTGAAGCATTTGGGTGTCTCCACCGTACGCGGCGCGTTCACAAAAGTCAGCGGCACGGTGCAATACGATCCGAACAATCTCAGCAAGACTTCGATCCAGGCGACCATTGACGCTGCCTCCGTGGATACCCGCGTCGAGATGCGCGATAACGATCTGCGCAGCGCGCGTTTCCTGGACGCGCAAAAATATCCCACTATTACTTTTGCCTCGAAGAAAGTAGAAGCCGCCGGAGCAGGACAGTTGAAGGTAACCGGCGATCTGACAATTCATGGCACCACGAAAGAAGTTGTCCTCGACGTGGATGGGCTTGCCTCGCCGATCAAAGATCCTATGGGCAAGGATCGATTACGCATGGGCGCCTCCGCCACCACCAAGATTAATCGCAATGATTTCGGAGTCAGCGGCCTCCCCGGACTGATAGGCGATGACATCACCATTACGCTCGACGTGGAAATGGTGAAGCCGGCAAAGTAAGCCGCCGAATGCCAACTGCTAATTGCCAACTGCCGCCTCTAGGATTGCGTTAGAATAGAAGAAATGTCAGCCCGTACCTTCACTCTCGACGAAGCTCAAATGCTCCTTCCCGTGCTGGAGTCTCTTTTGCGCGCCGCCATCAGCGGCAAGAAGTTGATGGAGGAAGTCGAAGCAGAGTTGCAGGAGCTCAGTCACCGCATATTTCTGAACGGCGGCACACACGTCGATGTAGTAGCCGTCGCCCGCCGCAAGGCCGAGCGCGCCAAAGCGGAACAGCGCGCCAAAGACTCACTCGCGGAAATCGATTCCATTGGCGTGCAAGTGAAAGACCTCGACATTGGCCTGCTCGATTTCCCCTGCGAAGTCGAAGGCAAGACCGTTCTGTTGTGCTGGAAGACGGGGGAAAAATCCATCACCCACTGGCACGGCACCGATGAGGGCTTCGCCGGCCGCAAGCTGATCGACGAACGCATCGCCCGCTCCCGGCGCACCAATTAAGGCGAACCAGCTAAGAGCAGGATCAGCGCTCAGGATTTTTCTGCCTGTATCCTCCGATCAATTTGCCGGCCGCGGCAACCTCGTGCCCATCCAGCTGAAACCTTTAACCCGCCCCCGCAGAAATTTGACAAAAGTTGACATTCCGAACAACCGCCAGCCGAAGAACATACTCCAACCTGCGGTGTTTGATTAGACAAGCCCATTCGTCAGGCCAAACTGCTGGCCGCGGAAAAATCCGCGGCAGATTTTTTTGAGCCGAAATTCGCCCGCCTCTGGTGCTGCCGTTCTCTGGCAAGCCCTCCGGGCTCGAGGAACCAAATGAAGCTCTCCCGTCTTTTCGCTTTTTCCCTTCTCCTGCTGGCGCTGCCAGCGGCTTTCACTTCTCCCGCCGCCGCTCAGGTCGGCGTTGGTATTGGTATTGGCGGTATCTCTGTCCGCATTGGCCCTCCGGCCCTGCCGGTTTATGATCAGCCAATCTGCCCTGGCGATGGTTACATGTGGACTCCCGGCTACTGGGCCTGGAGCGACGACAATGGCTACTACTGGGTGCCCGGCACATGGGTGGAAGCTCCCGAAGAAGGCCTGCTCTGGACTCCCGGATACTGGGGCTGGAATGACGGCGCCTATCTGTGGAATGCCGGATACTGGGGTCCGCAGATCGGCTTTTACGGTGGCATTAACTACGGCTTCGGATACGGTGGCGAAGGCTTTGGCGGCGGCGAGTGGCGCGGTGGACATTTCTTCTACAACACTGCCGTCATGAACGTGAACACAACCGTCATCAGAAATGTCTACGTGAATAAAACCGTGATCGTGAACAATGAATCGCACGTGGCCTTCAATGGCGGCCAGGGCGGCGTCCAGGTCCGGCCTACCGCGCAGCAGGAAACTTACGCGCATGAGTCGCACCATCCGCCGGTCGCGGCCCAGGTCCAGCAGGCACACGCTGCCAGCCAGAACCGCGCACTCTTCGCATCCACTAACCATGGCCGCCCCGCGATAGCAGCCACGGCGCGTCCAGGAGAGTTCAGCGGAAAAGGCGTCGTAACCGCCAAGGCCGCTGGAGGCACCTATCACGCTCCAGCCATGTCGCCGAAGGAAGCGCGCGCCTCTGCTCCCGCCGGAAACCGTGCAGGCACGGCCCGTCCTAACGCAGCTCGTCCATCCGAAACTCATCCTGCGGAAAATCGTCCCGCGGAGAATCGTGCGGCCGGCGAATCCAGGGCAGCGAACCATCCAGCTGCACCGAAGAGCACCGCGCGTCCGGAGAAGACAAACACGGCTCACGAGGGCACTCCTCATGAAACCGCGCCGCGAAGCGAAAGTACTCGCCCGTCGACCGAATCGCACGCAGCCAACAAGCCCGCTCCCAAGCCTCACGAAACTGCACCGAAGGAGAGTGCGCCTAGAGAAAGCGCGCCGAAAGCGAGCGCGCCGCGCCCTGAGTCTCATCCGACTGAGTCTCGAGCGTCGAGCAAGCCCAGTCCTGCTCCCAAGCCCCACGAAAGCGCGCCTAAAGAGTCCGCTCCCAGAGCCAGTGCTCCCAAGCCCGCTTCTCACGAGAGTGCGCCCAAGGCCAGTGCTCCCAAGCCCGCGCCCAGGGAAAGCGAGCCTAAAGCCAGCGCTCCCAAGCCCGCGCCCAGGGAAAGCGAGCCTAAAGCCAGCGCTCCCAAGCCGCAAAAGCCCGCTCCCGCTCCTAAGAAGGAAGCCGCTCCCCCAAAAGAAGAGCACAAAGGACGGTAGTCTAATCCGAAGTGAATCCAATTCGAAAAACCACGGCCAATGCTTCCGAGCATTGGCCTTTTTTCTTGCAAGCCACCGAGTCCAGCGGCGTTCTTATCCCATGCGCGGCATTAGCAGCGATGGTTACGGCGGTGCACGGAAGGGCACTCATGGCTCCGGCGCCAATTCTTCTTCTGCTACAATTTTTTACATCCGGCGCCGCGCGAGGACTGTATCGTAAAAGTGACCGATGGTGTCGGCGGCGAGAGTTTGTGTAGGGACATCCGCCCTCGGCTGTCCGCGGAGCAAAGCTTCGCTGCGTTTGGGCGGTGTGCATTGCGAAAGTTAGAGATTTGAGCAGCCGAGAGTTTGAGCCAAGCGGCGCGGCCAAGGAGCTTTAAATTAATATGTCACCCATCAAACACAAACTCCGCCTCGCCGGAGCCGTGGCTGCGATCCTAACGCTTGGCCTAGCCGTAAGCTGCAAGGGATTTTTCGTGAATCCGACAGTGTCCACTATCACGATTGATCCCCCGACTCCGTCCGTGACCGTCGCGGCCACTCTGCAGTTGACTGCGGCAGCCACTTACAGCGACGGGAGCACGGGTACCCTGACCGGCGGAACCAGTTGCACCGGGAGCAGCGTTTGCTGGTCCAGTTCGGATACGACCGTCGCCTCCATCAGTACTGGCGGGTTGATCACCGGCGTCGCCCAGGGTACAGCGACCATTACTGCAGCCTCCGGCGCTATCACCGGTACCACAACAGCGAATGTCATTCTCAGCAATGTTACCAACTTCGAAGTTTGTGAAGGTACCTTCGGCGCCACGATTTCCTGTTCCAGCGGTAGCACACCACTTACTTGGACCGTGCCCGCAACTGGCGAAACACAAACGTTTATTGCCCAGGGAACCTCAAACGGACAGACGTTTGATCTTACGGCTTCCTCAACTTGGACGGTGCCGTCGACGGCTACCGGAATTTCATGTACAAACGACGGCACGTCTCCTGAGACATGCGAGGACGACGACACCGCGGCGGCCGGCACTTATTCCGTTATCGTGACGTATGGCACAAATGGTCTGGCGGCCACTCTCAACATAGTGGTGCAGTAGAAGGGATGCCCCACCCGCCGGGTGCTCCGTTCTCGCGTCTTTTGCGAGAAGTTGAGCTTATGACTCTCATAAACAATTCCACTCAGGAATAGTCACCTACGGGCTAACCGTAAACGATACCTCATTGGAGCCCGCCGCACTGCACGAGTTTGAGCTCGACGCTGTGACTGACCCCGTACCAACGGTTTGGATGCCGCCCGTAGGGTTGTAGACGTAAACCAGCGCTGTATCCGGCTGTGCGATCTGCGTTGACGAGATTGCAACGGTAAGCTGGTCACCATTGACGAACACCGTCGTTTGGGGAGAGCCGTTCCAAACCACCACAGCGTTGCTGCTAAAATTACCGCCGTTTACGGTGAGCGAAAATCCAGCCGCTCCAGCGGTTGCACTGCTCGGCGAGATCGAAGTTATCGAAGGCGTTGCCGGACAGCCACCACAGGAGGCGGCAGGCAGCAACAAAATCGCTAACGCGCCCAAAATTACCAATATTTTTGTCGCCATCGGCTTGCACATCCGCCGAATGAGCGGACGCCCAGACTCACAGGACCGGGATTTCGAGAGGATCATCAGCGTCGCCATACAGTTCATTCGCCGGATTGACATGATTATATAGCTCTAAGGGCTACCTGAACTTTGACCTTCGGCGAACCGCAGTTGCCGATCAAGCGTGGCCAACGGAATTCCCCCGCGAGAAGCAATCTCCAGATAAGCAGCATCGTAAACCGTAAGCCCCGTGGCGCTTGGCAAGATGAGGCCTCCCGGTAACCGAAGGTCCTTCCCTCTACGGCCACTCGTAAGTTGTTATTCTGCGCAGCGTCCGTATCATCGTGAAGAAGGCCTTCGAGCTTCAAATCCGACTGCCTAACCATTCATTTCTATGTCTGACATTCGTTGTATCGGTATCGCCACCGGCGGCGGAGACGCGCCCGGCCTCAACGCCGTCATCCGCGCCGCCACCAAAGCCGCTATCCTGAAATATGGATGGAAGGTTATCGGCATCCCCGATGGCTTTGACGGCCTTATCTGGCCCGAGAAGTCGTTCGAACTCACGCTCAAAGAAGTCAGCGGCATCCTGCCCCGCGGCGGAACTATTCTCGGTACTACCAACCGCGGCGATCCTTTTCACTACAAAAAAATCGAACATGGTAAAGAGGTTCAGCGCGACATTTCCAATCGCGTGGTTTCGAACGCCGCGAAGCTCGGCATCGATGCCATCATCAGCATCGGCGGCGATGGCTCCCAGAAAATCGCCTACGAGCTATTTAAAAAGGGCGTGAAGATCGTGGGCGTGCCCAAAACCATCGACAACGACCTTTCCGCCACCCAGGTCACCTTTGGATTCGATACCGCGCTGCATACCGTCACCGACGCCCTCGATAAAATTCACACTACCGCCGCTTCGCATCATCGCGTGATGGTGGTCGAAGTCATGGGCCGCGATTGCGGCTGGATCGCCCTCGAAGCCGGCATTGCCGGCGGCGCTCACGTCATTCTCATCCCGGAAATTCCGTTCAGCATTGACCGCGTCTGCCGCCACATCGCGAAGCGCGAAAAAGTTGGCAAGGATTTCACTATCATCGTCGTCGCCGAAGGCGTCAAGAACCCGCCCGAGCTAAAAGAAAACCGGCGTGCCAGTTCCATCGGCAATCTGCTGGGCAACGCCATCGCTCGTGGGTCGACCAAAGATGTTCGCGTCAGTGTGCTCGGCCACATTCAGCGTGGAGGCACGCCATCGCCCTTCGACCGCATCCTGGCGACGCGCTTTGGCGTGGCCGCGGTCGATCTGATCGCCGCCGGTGGTTTCGGCATGATGGTCGCGTTGCACGGAGATACCATTGTCTCCGTTGACGTCGCTCATGCCATCGGCCAGCTCAAGTCGGTAAATCCCAACGGAGAAATTGTTCGCGCCGCTCGCGCTGTCGGCATCGGCTTTGGAGATTGAGTTTGCGGATTGAGTCTTTCGGAGATTGAGAAGGAAGTATGTACCCAAAAGTGACTTTGGTAAGTTTCCGAAACTGCCTCGGGCGCGTTTTAATACAAGAAAAGTTTTCTCAACGGAATTAGCGCCATGAGTCTTTTCGGAATCTGTTTTGTAGTCCAACTGTGTCTCGCGTTCGGCGTGGCTGGGCTTCTCTGGCCTGAGAAGCTGATGCCGATCTTCGAGGTTCTGATGTTTCCCTGGGCGGCCAGCTATCGCGGGATCCGCGTCAATAGCATCGCCGCCATTGGTTTGTCCGTTCTCCTCTTCGCCAGGCTGCTCACCAGCGTCGGCTGAAACCCTCGCGGCTCCATCGATGGAAGCGCTTTACTCCTTCATCATCGCGTCAATCAGCGCATAAAGCTGAGAGCGGTCCACCACCTCGACAAAAGGTTTGCCGGAGCGGTTATTGCTCACTACGTAGAGCGTAGGTGTGTGCTGGATATTGATCGCCTTGCCCAGATCCTTATCGGCATTCACCAGCGCGGCAAGTTTTCCATCGGGATCGACCACAAAAGGCAGATCGATCTTATGTTCCGCCGCGAATTTCTCCGTAAAGCCGCGCAGGTTCGGCGGAGTCACTTCCAATTGGTTCGCAAAAATATAGTCGCGGTATTCGTTGCCCAGCGCCTTCGAGTGCGTATCGAAATAGCGAGCATTAATCGCCGCCTGATATGACCAGGTATGGAACGGCAACGGAAAATCGTGCCGCACCACGGGAATCTTATACGTCCGCGCGGCTTCTTCCACCAGCGGCGCAGCCCGGCGGCAATCGGGGCACTGCAAATCCTCGAACACCACAATGGCCACCTGAGCGCCTTTGGGCGGACGCAGCGCAGGATTTACCGCCTGTTGCGCTACTGCGCAGATCGATAGAGCGAATACGGCTAGCAGAAACCCCGCGGCAAGAATACTCCTGAAAATATTTTTCATAACTCACTTAGTTAAGGAGATTTGTGAAAGCTTTGCTTCGTTGGGAAATGTCTGTGGTTTCAAGGACACAGCCCAACATCTGTCTCCATGGTAAATGAAGCGGACTGGCCCGTCTAAGGCGCCAGGATCGCCGCATCTTGATGCAGGTGCATTCTGTGTAACCCCTCCCAGACCAGAACGGAAAGCGGCAACGCGCTATAGTAAAAAGTGCGCTTGGATTAACCATCCCATGTTGAGATTGTGAAACCCTTTCAATTATCGCGTATTGACCAGCCCATAGTTGCTTTCCTGTTGGCGGGCCTCCTCTTGCTGGCGTTCCCCGCCTGCAATCGCGGACGTCACCGCGTCCTCGAAGTAAACTACGTTTCTGCCGTGCAGGCCACGCTGCGCGATCAACTGGCCACCATGTACAACCGCGTTGGCACGGTAAAGAATGGAGAGCGTGTAGAGGTGCTTGAGCACGAGAAGCACTTCTCGAAAGTTCGCACCGCGGGCGGCATTGAAGGCTGGATCGAGCAGCGCAACCTCATCGATCAGGCCACCTATGATGCCCTGCAAAAGCTGACAAAGGACAATCAGACCGATCCCCCGCAGGCCCCCGGTGTGCTGCGCAACGATACCAACCTGCACCTCACGCCCGGCCGTGAGACCGAGCATCTGTACCAACTTTCTGCGGGTGCAAAAGTTTCTGTCCTGAAACGTGCGACTGCGGAAAAACAGCCCGGAGTTTCAGCACCGCAAAAGCCCGGAGGAAAATCAGCCGGACCAGCCTTGGAAGACTGGTGGCTCGTCCGCGACTCCGAGAACCGCGTGGGCTGGGTCCTATCACGGATGGTCGATATCGACGTTCCGCTCGATATCGCTCAATATGCCGAAGGCCAGCGCTTCGTCGCCTTCTTCGCGCTCAATCAAGTTCAGGATTCAGGCAAGGACGGCACCGGCAAGAATGTCGCGCAATATCTTTGTGCCATCACCGAACCGCATGACGGCTCGCCCTACGATTACGACCAGATCCGCGTCTTCACCTGGAACGTCAGAAAGCACCGCTACGAGACCGCCTATCGCGAGCACGGCCTTAACGGCTTCCTCCCGATTACTGTGACAACTGAGAATTTCGACAAAGAAGGTATATTGCCGGTCTTTATTCTGCGGGTAAAAGATGACAGCGGCAACATCAGCGAACGCAAGTACAAACTGCACACGCCGATGGTTCGCCGTGTGCTGGCTCCCGGAGAACAAAAAGAAGCGCCCAAAGCCTCGGCAGGGAAGAAGCGCCGCCGGCGCTAGCTAGCAATAGAAATCCGCAATGCTCTGTACTACTCGTCTCTGTTCGCCTTCCGTCAACTCCGGAAACATGGGCAACGCCAGCACTTCTTTCGCGGCCCGTTCAGCTACCGGAAAGTCGCCTTCCACATATCCGAGGTAGATAAAACAAGGCTGCAAGTGCAGCGGAAGGGGATAATAAATCTCCGTCCCAATCTTCCGCGCCGTCAGAAACTCGCGCAGTTCATCCCGCCGGTATGCGCGGACAACATACTGATGGAAAACATGGTGCGCCTGCGCTGAAGTATGGGGAAGCCGGATCGGCGCGGCATCTTCACTCTGTCTGGCCGCTGATTCCCCTACTGCCGTCAATCCCGCTTCGGCGAACAGTCGATCATAAGTCGCCGCCCGCTGCCGCCGCGCCTCATTCCATTCTTCAACATATTTCAACTTCACCCGCAGAATAGCCGCCTGCATGGCGTCAAGCCGGCTGTTCCATCCAAACTCTTCGTGGAGGTAGCGCCGGGGGCTGCCGTGATTGCGCAATTGCCGCATGTGCTCCGCCATCTCCGAGTTACTGGTCGTGACCAAACCAGCATCGCCGTAGGCGCTGAGATTTTTCGTGGGATAAAAACTGAAAGTCGCCGACATTCCCATCGACCCCGCTCGGCGAGCCGTCCCCGGCTCTTTGCCGCGCCAAGCCCCGATCGCTTGCGCCGCATCTTCCACTAAGCCGAGATGAAATTCGTCCGCAAGCTGCTGCAACCGGTCCATGTCGGCACACTGCCCATAAAGGTGAACGGGCAGCAACACCCGTAATTTGTCACGCCGCCCGCTGCGAAGAAAACCTTCCACCCGCGCCGGATCGAGATTAAAAGTCAGCGGATCGACGTCGGCGAACACCGGCCGCGCCCCCGCCCGCACGATCGCGCTGGACGAGGCAAAGAAGCTGAACGGCGTAGTGAGAACCTGATCTCCAGCCTGCACTCCCGCAGCCACCAGAGCTAGCCACAACGCCTCCGTTCCAGAAGCGCAGCCGACGCCCTCGCGTGCGCCGCAGAACTCTGCCAGTTCCCGTTCGAGCCCTTCTACCTCCGGGCCCAAAATATAGTGTTGCGACGCGCAAACTCTCTCAATCGCCGCCAACACCTCCGCCCGAATCTTTACGTACTGGCGCTCCAGGTCAAGCATTGGAACAGAATTTATCGCCTTCGCGCTTTCCAAAGGAATTCGCGAGTACGCCTTAGGCAATTCGTTCTTGGTGAAAGAAGAAGTCACAGAAAAGGCGATTGTAGCAGCAAGCGCAAACGGCCCAACGTACGTTCTTTTCTCCGGAAGGCGACCCGCGAAAGCCAGGTGGATCACCTACGAAAAGCAACTTGCCAAGCGATTCAAAATGGTCACCACGGGTTGCCTTATACCAAAAATAATAGATTAGATTCATGCGCCATTCACTTTTTGGGGAGGACGCGCCTTCCAGACATAACAAAATCATTGAAAACAAAGGCTGTCTTTCTTTTCCTGTTTTGGAGCGTTAGTTGCACAGAGGTAGTCGCTCGGGGCGCAGCACGCAATCCCTATTTCTGTTCAGGTTGGGCGCCGCGACAAACAGCCCGCGGGGCGCGGGCAGGGAACTTTCCCAGGTTTCCTTTAAAACGCGGTTCAGGAGAAGCACCATGAAGCAACTTGCAACGAGCTTTAAGCTCGCAGGTTTCGTTTTTGCTCTGTTTGGTCTGCTCGCAATCAGCGCCGGTCTCGCTTTCGGCCAAGCCATCGATGGCAACGTAGTCGGTACGGTGCTGGATTCGCAAGGCGCCGCCGTTGTGGGCGCGGAAGTCACAGCCACCAACGTGGCCACAGGCGTCGTGAGCACCACGAAAACGAACAACGCCGGCGAATATCGTTTCGATAACCTTGAGGTCGGAACCTACAAGATCTCGGCCAAAATGACCGGGTTCAAGACCATCACCGAGCAAGTTGACGTGCAACTGAATAAGACCGGCACCCGCAACTTGAGCATGACGCCGGGCGCGACCAGTGAGACCATCGAAGTCTCCGGCACTCCGCCAACCATCGACACCACCACCTCGCAGCTCCAGTCCACCTACGAGCAAAAAGAATTGCAGGATCTGCCCAGCGCCTCGACTGGCACGGGCGTATTGAATCTTTCCCTGCTGGAAGCTGGCGTAGGTAGTACGGGCGGCTTGGGTGCTGGTTCCGGCCCATCTGTCGGCGGCCAACGTCCCCGCGAAAACAACTTCACCATTGAAGGTACCGACAACAATGACAAGACCGTCACCGGTCCGCTGGTTTACATTCCCAACGACGCTGTCGCGAACTTCACTGTCATTCAGAATCAGTTCAGCCCCGAGTTTGGCCACTCCGCTGGTGGTCAGTTCAATCAGGTCTTAGTAAGCGGCACGAACACCATCCATGGTCGCGCTTACGAATACTTCCAAAATCGAAACCTTAACGCGATCGACCAGACGCTTGTAAACCAAGGAATCACTACGAACCCGCGCTTCGATAGCAATCGCTTTGGCGGACAAGTTGGCGGGCCGATATTTAAGAACAAACTGTTCTACTTCGTGAACTTCGAGTACAACCCGATTGGGAGAAATGCCACACCAAGTTCGGCGGCGTGCGCTCCGACCGCTGCAGGTTGGGCTCTTATCGATACCATCCCTACCGTAAACCAGAACAATGTCGCGGGCTTCATGGCCCAGGCGACCGGAACCGGTGGCGCTTGCCCCAGTGAACCCTCGGCGACTGTTTTCGATTACACAAATCCAAGCAATCCCATCCCCTACACGATACCGGTCGAAGTGGTTCCCATCGTGGCACCCAATTATCAAAATACGACCGCCTTGGTCACGTCCATGGACTTTGACTTGAGTTCCAGGGACCAGATCCGTGGCCGCTACGTTTACAACAAACTTGTTACCATTGATACCGGCGCCGAATTGCCGCAGTTCTTTACCAGCCTGCGCATTCCCTTTCACCTCGTCACCTTGGCTGAGTACCACACATTCACACCCACGATCGGCAACGAATTCCGCGTCGGGTTTAATCGTACCGCCAACGACTTCACCGTGCCCACGTCGGGCGCATTGTCCAAGTTTGAAAATCTGGACGCATATCCCAACCTCACCATCGACGAGCTTGGGAGCATCAACGTAGGCCCGGATCCTAACGCACCGCAGTACGCCGTGCAAAACACTTATCAGATCGAAGACAATCTTTCCTGGACCAAAGGCAATCACAGTCTTAAGGTCGGGGTGGATCTCCGCAAACAGATCGACCCACAGTTGTTCGTCCAGCGTTCTCGCGGCGATTACGAATGGGCAACTCTGGATGGTTTTGTGAATGACTTCGGCCCCAATACCACGCAGGCTGCGGGATTTGGCCAGCGTAGCTTCGGCTCGGCTGGGTATTCAGGCGACGATAAGATGTATGGCTGGTACGTGAACGACGTTTGGAAGGTTACTCGCAACCTGAGTTTGAACCTAGGTCTGCGCTACGAATACCTCACAGTTCCCTATGGCTGGACGCAGCAGAGCTTGAACTCCATTTCTGACGTGCCAGGCCTGATCAACTTCGCCTCTCCGCAAGCTCCTAAAAAAGACTTCATGCCGCGCATTGGATTCGCGTACTCGCCAGGCAGCGATGGCAATACTTCGATCCGTGGCGGGTTCAGTATGGGTTACGACGTGCTGTATGACAATATCGGCACATTGTCGCGTCCGCCGCAGATTGGCTCAACCGCAAATTGCCCATCGGCAGCCTGCCCTGCCACCCACTTCCTGGCCAACGGCGGGATTTTGCCTGAGGCATCCAGTGGCATCACCATTCTCGATCAGACCGATGCCAGGAATGACACGTCATCGTATATTCCGGACAAAGTGCAGTACCCCTACGCCGAATCCTGGAATTTAGGGGTTCAGCACGTATTTGCTTCGAAGTACACCGCGGAAGTCCGTTATGTTGGCTCGCGTGGTGTTCACCTTCCCGTGCAAAATATTCTCAACTACTACACTTACGTCACTGCCACAAACTCTTTGCCCACGTACCTGAGTGCACCTTCTCAGTCACAACTCAATGCACTGCCGATCACCCTGGACGGTCCCGGTGGCCTGTTGGATCAAAGTTATAACTGCGTTACTACTTGCTTTGTTGGAGCCCCATGGCTTAACGCAGGCTTCGACAGCGGCAATCCGATTACCTCCTTCGCCCCTTGGGGAGCATCCACTTATCACGGCCTTGCCACTCAAGTCCAAAGGCGTTTGTCCAATGGCTTGATGTTCCAAGGTGCTTGGACCTGGAGCCACCTCATCGACAACAGCACGGCTGACTTCCACTCCACCGACATCTCGCCCCGCCGTCCACAGGATTTCCAGGACCTGCCGGTGGAACGGGCAAACTCCATCCTCGACCACGCTCATCGCATCACGATGGCTGTGATCTACGACGCGCCTTGGTTCGCTCATGATTCCAGCTGGATGAAGCGGAATGTTTTGGGCAATTACGAGTTCGCACCCGTCTATACTTGGGAGTCGGGCCAGTGGGGAACGGTGCAGAGCGGCGATGATGCTAATTTAAACGGCGACTCCGCGCCTGATCGCGCCATTTACAATCCGGCAGGTCAAAAAGGAGTCGGCAGCGATGTCACCCCGTTAATGAACAGCGCTGGCTACACCGTCGCTTACCAGGCCGTTAATCCCAATGCGCAGTACATAACAGCGCAATTGGGCGCTTTCGCCACCTCTAGCCGCAATACATTGGAGACGCCTCCCACCAATAACTTCGATGTGTCCGCCGCCAAGCACTTCAAGTTTGGTGAGCGCTACAGCGTCGATTTCCTGGCGCAGGCCTTCAATCTGTTCAACCACCCCCAGTTCGTTACTGGTTTTATCAACGACGTCGCCACTAACGGCGTAACCGGACCCTCTCGCAACTTCTTCATCCCCAACAACTCAGTATTCGACAATGCCAAAGAAAACTTCAGCAGCCACCCGCGCACCATGCAGCTGGCCCTGAAATTCAGCTTCTAAACATAACAAAACATCAAAAACACCATCCAGGAGGCTCACCCGAGCCTCCTGTTTTCTTTTTCCATAGGCCTCGCCCTACAACTTCTCATAGGGTCCGTCCGGAAACCCATGCGCTCTCCCTTTCACTAAAATCCGATTCGTCCCTATGCTATTGACAAATTAGGCCTTCCCAGCTCGCCTCGCTTTGGAACATCAGATGCTTCTGGCTTTCGTTACGCCGCCGTCCCCCCTTGCCGCGGCGATGTTTGGGTAGCTGCAAAATTTAACGAGATGCTGGCCTCGGTTGAGACCACCGACCCTAGGAGATAGTCAATGGAATCCGCCTTTCGCCCCGTTCTGAATCGAATCCTGTTTGCTTCCCTCGCGCTCGCCTTGCTGCTGGCTATGCCAGGCTTGCTAACCGCGCAAGACGTCGCCTCCCTTACCGGCGTAGTGACGGACGCCACTGGTGCCGTAGTTCCCGGCGTTAACGTGAAGCTGTTGGATACAAAAACAAACACCAACTATGACGCCACGACGAATTCCGTCGGTACATATTCGTTCCTCAAACTGCTGCCTGGGTCCGGTTATAAGGTCACTTTCACCAAAGACGGCTTCGATACAGTCAGTGTTCCGAACTTATACTTGGCAGTCAACACAACCCATACCCAGAATGCTCAGTTGAAGATCGGCAAGAGTTCAGAAACTATCGAAGTAAAGGGCGAGAGTAGCGCCGTCAGCCTCGACACCAGTAACGCCGCTGTGGGGAATAGCTTCGATGCGAACATGATTCATGAGTTACCGGTGCAGTTGCGCGACAGTCCGGCCGCACTTTTGGCGTACCAGCCGGGAGTGACCACCGCGGGTAGCACGTCGGATCCCAATCAGAGCCGCAATGGCGCGATCACAGGAGCCCGAAGCGACCAGACCAACATCTCCTTGGATGGCTTGGACGTCAATGACTTCGCGGGTGGTTTCGCCTTCACCATAGTGGGCAACGCTCCCGTGGACTCAGTGCAGGAATTTAACGGCGAAGTAGCGAATCCGCTTTCTTCGGAAGGGCGCGGCAGTGGCGGGCAGCTTAGCCTTGTGACTAAGAGTGGCACCAATAAGTTCCACGGCGCTCTCTACGAATATTACCGAACTAGAGGATTTGAGGCGAACGACTTCTTTAACGATTTTGCCAGTCCGGTCGTTGCCCGTCCCCCGCTCGTACGCAATCAGTTCGGCGGAGACTTGGGAGGACCGGTCTGGAAAGATAAGCTGTTCTTCTTTTTCAACTATGAAGGCCGGCGTGACGCCAGCGGCTCCCAGGTGACGCAGACGGTTCCACTCACGTCCTTCAGCAACGGCAACATCGCATATATCAATAACACCGGCGGTGTCTCGGTTCTGCCCGCAACGGCTACCGGGGCAACTCCTTCCGTGCAGAATTTTGATCCTTTGGGAATCGGGCCATCTCCAGCCCTTACGAGTTTCCTTCAGAGCCGTTATCCTGCGCCGAATTCAACCGCCGTTGGGGACGGCTTAAATACCGGAGGCTTTGTTTTCAATGCACCTGCCAACCAAACCCTCAATAACTACGTCGCCCGCCTGGATTTTAACGTTACTAACAACATGAAGTTGTTTGTCCGTGGCAGCCTTGTTCGAGAGACTGATGATCGCAGCGTGGCGGTCGGCGGCGTGCCTTCTATTCAATTCCCCGGCGATCCGTTGACCTTTATCGATACCGATCACAGTTACTCCTATGTGATTGGTCACACGTGGACAATCAGTAACACCAAAGTGAACCAGTTCGTTTACGGCGAAACACGTCAGGAACTGAATTTCCCCTTCCTCTATGCGCCTACGGGAACTACCCAGTGGACCACATTCGACGCAAGCAACAATGGTGGAGCGAACCTTACCTCTCCCTACCTCACTCCATCCTCGCAGGGCCGAACCGTGCCGATCCCGATATTCCGCGATGACTTTACGTACGTTCATAATAAGCACACCTTCCAGTTTGGCGGAACATTCAAGAACATTAAAACTAGCAATTATCTGATTAGCGATTTCAACGACGTGGATTTGGGGTTGGGCGGCGGCATGAGCAGCCTGACTGGCAGCAGCACACAGCTTCGCCCGGCTGACCTCGCAACCGACCCCGTTTCCCAAAACCTTTACGACAGCGCATTTGCTTTCATTCTCGGCAACTTTGGTTCTGTCAGCAGTAGTTACAACAATAACCGCCAACTCCAGCCGCTGCCTCAGGGAACGGGTCATCACCGCACTTATCGGTATTACGAGACAGAAGTCTATGGGCAAGACTCGTGGAAGGCCACTAGCGATCTGACCCTCACCTACGGTTTGCGCTATCAGTACTACTCTGTCCCCTACGAAGTGAATGGCCTGGAAGCCATTCCCAACCTCGGATTTAATCAAGTCGCGAATCCGCGCATAGCCAATGGCTTGTCTGGGAACACAGGCTGTCCCGGCGCGAGTTGTGGCTTGGTGAATCCCATAATTTCTTATTCTCTGGGAGGCAAGGCCAATCATGCCCCCGGGCTTTTTAATCCCAATTGGCTCGATTTTCAGCCACGTTTCGCTTTCGCCTATAATCCTTCGGGTTCCGGTCCCCTGAGCCGGCTTCTGGGAGATCGCAAGACCGTGATCCGCGGTGGTGCATCGATCATTGACGATCACACCGTGCTCAATGCGCTCAACTTTCTGCAAGATCAAAACACCTGGATCCTTCAGAATCAGGCAACTAATCCATATGCTGAGACGGGCGACCCTTCTGCCAACCTGGCAAGCGACCCGCGTTTCTCTGCAATCAATTCGTTGTCGCCCGCGGCGGCCGCGGTTCCAACCACCATCACGACCCCCTATGCGCCTAACGTCGCATCTTCTGCCGCAAACAACGGTGCCAACCCTGCATATGGTCCGGTCATCGGCCTTACCCAGAATCCGTTCAACTATGCGATCGATCCCAATCTGAAAACACCGTATTCATATGCGATCAGCCTCGGCTTCCAGCGGGAACTGCCAGGTGGATTCCAGCTCGAGGCAACCTACGTAGGTCGGTTCGCCCACCGGCTCGACTCCCAAGCCGACGCCGAACAGACAGTCGACTTCAAAGATCCTGCCTCTGGCCAACTTTTGTCGCAAGCCTACGCAAACCTTACGGCCCAAGAGCGCAATCAGACTCCCGGTCCCGGCGGCTATAACGTCACCCCAATACCGTTTTTCGAAAATCAGATCCAGAACTTTGGCGCCTTCGGATTCCCAAGCGGAACCTCATTTGTAGCCAATGCCACGGATCCCTACCCGTTCCGCGGCGATGTGGCCGACTCGCTTCAGTTGCTGAATGAGTTCCTTTATTTTGACGGTGCCGGGATCAACCCCGGCGTCGGGCTGAGTCCGCAGTTTGGAACCACGCTTTACATCACCAACAAAGGTTACTCCAACTACAACGGCCTGTTGACCACTCTGCATCATAAGATGACCCACGGGCTTCAGTTTGACCTGAACTACACTTGGTCGCACTCATTGGATAACATATCCGCGCCCGCGAATGAGGCCTTCGGCTCGAACGGTGCCGGAGGAATTATGTGTGATTCCATCCACATCGCCGTTTGTTATGGCAACTCTGATTTCGACGTCCAGAATGCCATCACCGCCGACTGGCTCTATCAATTGCCGATAGGCAGGGGCAGGACCTTCGGAAGTTCGATGTCACGTTGGGCCGATGAAGTCGTAGGAGGTTGGTCGCTTTCCGGTTTGGCCAGCTGGCGCACCGGTCTGGCTTTCCAAACTGTAGCGAACGCTTTCCCCATCAGCTTCGCAAATAATGTACCGGCAATCTTCAACGGCGACTCATCGGCCGTGAAAACCAATACCCATGCTGAAATCAATTCGTCCACTGGGCAGCCTACCATCCAATTGTTTCAAAACCAACAGGCCGCGATAGGGGCCTTTAGCGGGCCCGTCGGGTTGGAGGCGGGTAGCCGTAACAACCTGAGAGGGCCGCATTATTCCGACTTTGACATGGGCCTGATCAAACATTTCCCCTTGACTGAACAAGTTCACCTGGAGTTCCGGGCGGATGCCTTCAACGTATTCAATCACGTCAACTTCGAATTGCCGGGCTCTGGAGGAACGGCCGACATTACCAGCCCCAGCACCTTCGGCGTTATCAGTCAGGACTACGGAAGCCAGATCGGAGGCTCCCGTGTTCTCCAACTTGCGCTTCGCTTGGACTTTTAGTTAGGCGGTTAAACTACAGGCGCCGGCCCACAAATGGGCCGGCTTTTTCTTGTCTGCCCCCACTCACTTCCCGAACATCGGATAATGGCTCGCCGCTCCCATAAAGAACAGCAGCGCTATCGACAAATACGCATTCGCCCGTGATACCAGAAATGCCATGCGCGCCATGGCTTTCGCCTTCTCCGGCATCGGAGTGCCATTCGTGGCGCTGTCCCGCGTCCACTGAATCAGGCGCTTCTGTATCCGCCAGATCACTCCCCAAACATTCAGCAGCATCACCCATCCCATCCCGCCGCCAATACCGATCGCCAGCAGCCGGTTGCTCTCCCAACCGTGGCTGTTCAGGTCTAGAAAAAGCCACGAAGCCGCCGCTACCACCACCGCATAGACCACACCAACGAACACGCCGTTATCGAAAATTCCTTTCCCTGGGATAAGGCACGCGTAGAGTATCCCCCAAACGATCGTCCAGATCAAAAAGAAACTTCCCATCACCGCCCCGGCTGAGCCGCCACCGTTGTGCGCGTCCGCTCCCACAATGTTTCCCCAATATGCCAGCCCGGCCAGCACCGTCAGCGCCGCCGACATGCGAAACCACATCAGCGCCCGCGTCATCAGTGCAGGCATTACTTTGCCCTTAGTCGTGGCGTCCAGTTCCTTCATGAACGGGACGTTCACCAGATTGAAAAAGTACAGCAGCCCGATCCATGTAATACCGGCCAGGAAATGAATCCAGCGCACCAGCATCAGAAAGTTGGTGTTGAAGTCCGGAGGAATGTTGATTTGTGGCCCAAATCTAAATAATCCTGCGAATGTGGCGCTTGCCACCGTGCTTCCAAACACAACGCTTCCGAACATGCGTCCTCCAGGAATTTCGTTCGTAAATTCAAGGGCAGAATGCCCACGCCGGGGATTGTACACAACCGGCGGCGTTCGCGCGCCTCTAGTCGACAACCCCGTAATCATCAGCCGTTCCCCCAACCGCACAAAAATTGGTTTCCCCGAACTTGGCGGTTGAAAAGAGCACCCGGACCTCGTATGGTACTCGCAGCCACCTGCTGGGCAACGCCGCTCCCAAGAGGGCGGCGAGGAGCAGGTTTTCCCCCCGTGTTCCTTGTGCGGAAGGTCGCGAGGAAACGTTGTTGTTTTGAGCTGGTCCTAAGGCGAACGCCGAGGGAGCAAATGGATAGGTCGCTGTTCAAAAGAACTTAAGGAGATCGGCTATGGAAAGCAACAAGCCGGCGCAGAACATTCAGGATTCCTTCCTCAACACCGCCCGTAAGGAGAGACTGAGCATCACCATTTACTTGCTCAGCGGGGTAAAGTTGACGGGCCGGATTCGATCCTTCGATAAGTACTCCGTGGTGCTCGAAGCCAACGGACAAGAGCAATTGATATTCAAACACGCCATATCAACCGTGGTCATGGGCCGGACCATTCCTCACGGCGCACACGCTGGACAGTCCGATACACGGAGCGGCTCTGCAACTGCGGGGTCAGCCGCCGCGGCGGCGCCCGCTTCGGCATCGGCGGCCAGCGCCTCCGGTACTGAAGGATAGAGCGTTCTCGGATTGCGCAAGTCACATCCCAAGAAGACCCGTGTCCGTACGTCCCCAGCCGGACGTGTCGCTCTCGGCGCAGCGGCTTCACTCACAGAAGCGGAGGCGGAGCGCACCGGAAAAGCTAATGCCCAGGAGCGAGCTTTTTTGGTAGGCCTCGACGTGCGCATGCGCGGCCGCGGCGGTGCGAAAGTCACTGCGCAGGCCCACGCTGCGCGGGATGCCGCCTCTATCACCGCTGACGAAAAAGTTGGCGTTCCGGCGCACGCCTCGACGAAATCGACCAGCAACAAACCCAGTATTCCAGAGTTCGATGCCGACGAATCTCTGGCCGAATTGCACACCCTTGCCGGCAGCGCCGGAGCAAAAGTAGTCGGAGAAATTCTTCAGCGCCGTGACCGTCCCGATCCCGCCACTCTAATCGGCGCAGGCAAGCTCGAAGAAATCGCCGGAGCCGCCGCCTCGGTGAATGCCGACCTGCTTCTCTTCGATCACGATCTCACCGCCTCGCAACAGCGCAACATAGAAAAAATCGTCAAGCGCCGCGTCATCGACCGCACCCAACTCATCCTCGATATTTTTGCCCGCCACGCCCGCACCCGTGAAGGCCAGCTGCAAGTCGAACTCGCCCAGTTGCAATACATGCTCCCACGCCTTGCCGGACGCGGAATAGAGATGTCCCAACTGGGCGGCGGCATCGGCACCCGCGGTCCCGGTGAAACCCAGCTCGAAACCGACCGCCGTAAAATCGCTCGCCGCGTTCGCCACGTCGAGCAGCAACTCGAAAACGTCCGCCGCATCCGTGCCCAACAACGCCAGCGCCGCGAATCGGCGCCGGTGGCAGTAGTGGCGCTGGTGGGATATACGAATGCGGGTAAATCGACTTTATTCAACGCCCTCACTCGGGCTGCGGTGCTCGCTTCCCCGCGCATGTTCGCCACCCTCGACCCGACAATTCGCGGTGTCGTGCTGCCTTCCAAACGCAAAATCTTAATGTCCGATACCGTGGGCTTCATCCGCAACCTGCCGCACACCCTGGTCTCAGCCTTTCGCGCTACGCTCGAAGAAGTGCAGCGCGCCTCGCTGATCCTACAAGTCTCCGACGCCAGCAGCCGCCTCTCTGCCGAGCAGGACGCCCAGGTCGAAATCGTCCTGAAAGAACTCGAAGCTGAAAAAAAGCCCCGCCTGCGTGTGATGAATAAAATCGATCTCCTCGACGTAGAAGTAGCCGAAAGCCTGCGCGACGACGCAAAAACCGTCTACGTCTCGGCCGCCGAAGCCCGCGGCCTTGATCGCCTGCTCACTCGCATCGACGAACTGATCGACGAAGACCGCGTCAGCCGTATCCACCTCCGCATCCCGCAAAAAGAGGGAAAGCTGCTAGCCATGCTCGAGGCCAAAGCCCGAATCTATTCACGCGCGTACAAGGACGGAGCGGTGGAATTGGAAGTCGAAGCGCCGGAGTCAGTGGTGCGGAAGATGAGGCATTTTTTCATGGCCGATTCGACTTCGCAAAAATCACGGAGTGAATGAAGCGAAATTCGCTTGCATGACGCCCGCCGGTCGCGATCTCGTTTTTGAATCCTTGAAAATATTATTGACAACGCCTCATGGATATGGCAGGATTTCCCTGCTTTCTGAGGGGGAAGCGTCTAAGCGTCTACAAGGAGACGATCTTGGCCCTATTGATTCTCGTTAGCGTCATTCTCCTTCCTATCCTGCCAGCCTATTTGCTTTTCAAGGCTCTCCCCTCCACAGCAATTGTTTCCGGTCCTTTGCAAGGACTTAATATCAACCTAGGCGGGGCTTTCGCGGGTTATTTTGCTGTAGTAGTTCTGGTCGTAGCCGCGCATAATATTTTATTTCCCGCTCCAACGCCTCCTTATCAGGTGTGGGAGGTCACCGGTCAGGTCACCGACGAGAAGACTGGCAATCCCATTGAGCCTCTGAGCGCCACCGATGTTGTGCTAGTTCCGCCACCTCTGGAGCCGAACGTCGCTGGAACTTTCAAGTTAAAGTTCTACAGTTGGCTTGGGCCGAGTGGCGAGATCGAGTTTCCCCGTTTGGCCGTGGGCCACGCGAAGTACGATTCCTACAACATTGACCTGAACCCCGGCGCGTCCAATGGCCTAGTCGTTACACGAACCGGCCACACTATAGGTATTAATAAAATACCTCTGCGACTGACAAGCGAAGAATATCGACCTTCCAATGCGCAGTTGCGCCAAGTGCCTTATGGCACAGAAATCTCCAGTCCTCCTCAGGAGGTACATTAATGGAAATCAGAAATAATTTTCAACATCAGATGAAGAGTTTTTCGCGCGCTGTCCTTTTCGTTCTCTTAGCGAGCCTTTGCGCGACTGCCGCAAATGTGCGCGGAAGATTGGATCGTGTCCTTCCCAACGGTGCGAGATATCCAGCCACAGGTGTTGCGGTAACCGTTTACAACCAGACCTTAGGCAGGTCGAACCCATCGACAGCGGGACTGGACGGCTTATATTACATTAACAACATTCCTGCAGGCAGCTACTATCTTGAGGTTTGGGCAAATCCAGGGGGACAGCCGATGGTGTTTCCCATTCAGGTGTTTGAACCCTATGTTGATATCCCTCCGATCGTTGTGCCATAACGCAGGGAAATCTATTTTCGTGATATGAAGGGGAAATTCTTCGGGGGGTCCCTTCAAAATGCTCGACTCGATTGTTTGATGGCGCTCATCCCCCGGCGACATTGTCAGTTTTGCTTGTGCAGTGTCCTCTAATCGTGCCAATATCAAACCGCTCAAACCTCCACTGTTGATCCGGAAAAGAACGTAGAGTTAAGTCTTAGATATTTAAATGGGCCGGCAACCAAGAAGCGGTGACATTCCTTGGCTATCGGCCCATTCGATCCTGAATTGGATCGGAGGTGATACTTCTTATGCTAGTCCTCTCACTTCGTATGTCAAGCATTAGTTGGGTAATAATATACTTGACAAAATAGACTCTTCGGCCTAAGATTCAGACATGGAACCGAAGAGCCTACAGCAGGCAATCCTCTACTTCGCAAAACCTGAGAACTGCCGCGAATATCTGGTAGCCCGTCGCTGGCCGGATGGCGTCGTATGCCCGCGCTGTGGCTCGAAAAACGTTCTGTTCCTTGAAAAGTACAATCGCTGGCACTGCCGCGAGAAGCACAAGGCTCCGCAGTTCACGCTCAAGACAGGAACCATCTTTGAGGATAGTCCGCTCGGTTTGGACAAGTGGCTTACCGCAATGTGGCTGGTCGTGAACTCCAAGAATGGCATTAGCTCTTGGGAGATTTCCCGTAGCCTGAAGATCACGCAAAAGTCCGCTTGGTTTATGGATCACAGAATCCGCATGGCGCTGCAAAGCGGAACGATCTACAAACTCGGCGGCCCCGGTAGCGAAGTCGAATCGGATGAGACTTTTGTCGGCGGAAAGGCGAAGAATATGCACGCATCCCGCAGAGCGCAGTTCAAGGATGCGCGGGAATCATCCATGACGGGTGACGCAAACCTAGTTAACAAAACCGCAGTGTGGGGCGTGCTAGATCGTGAGTCGCGCACTGTTCGCGCTACTGTAGTTCCGAAGGTGAACCGCGAAGCATTGCAAGCTGCCGTTCTGAATCAAGTTGAGCACGGCTCGAAAATCTACACGGATGAAGCCAGTGTTTATAAGGCTCTCCCGAAAGAGTACACCCACGAATTTGTGAACCACATGGAACGCTACGTCAATGGTCGTGTACATACGAATGGGCTGGAGAACTTCTGGAGTCTGCTGAAGCGGACAGTCAGCGGCACATACGTTGCAGTTTAGCCGTTCCATCTGCATCGCTACCTTGATGAATACATGTTCCGTTACAACAACCGCGCAACAAAAGAAAATCCTCTGAACGATTCGGACCGTTTCGATCTCGCTGTGCGCCAAATCGTGGGGAAGCGGCTCACCTACGAGGAACTGACGGGCAAGGACGAAGAAAGGCAAACGCCAGCGCAGCCGTTTTGACGTGCGGCGGCGATTGAAGCGAGGCAAACCGCCGAAAGAATCCGCTTAGTCGCTTTCCCGCAGCCCGATACAATGAGATCATTCTAAAAACGAAAGCCCGGCGCAAGGCCGGGGCATTTCGATTGGAACTCGACACCAATCGTAGCCCTTTCTTCGCGCCGGACGCAAGAGCAGGGCCATGGAAGAACTACCATTGTCGGGCCTACTGCCCGGCGACCCGCAGAATCGTCTCTCTGAATCCGCACGGCGGCGCGTTGAGCGTGCGCATCTTGAAGCTGAGCGAATCAGATGGGAAGCCGAGGCCGATATAGATGCCCGACACCTTCCAGAAGAGAAAGAACGGTATCTTCGCAACCAGGCTGATCGAAAGGGTACCCGCGTCGTTCTTAAGGTGCTTGCGACAGAATATGAAGCCGCCGGATTCACATGGCGAGAGTATTGGTCTGCCATGAGAGAGGAGATCGAAAGTGCCGGAAACTCACTTTCGCTTTCCGGTGCGCAGAGGCGGTTGCTTGAGGTTGAATTCCACCACCCGCCAGATCGAAAGCCCGTATCTCGCCAGAATCCGCCCGCTGTCCCTCTTCTAGTGAAGACGGAAGAGTCGGTTGGTGAACAAATCAGACGACTCAGCAACGAATGCCAGTTCGCGCCTGATGAGCTGGCTGTAAAAATCGGTGTTGATGTTCGCACGGTGCGGCGTCACATCGCAGGCCACTCCGTTCCCTACGACAGAACGCTGTGGGCGTATGAAGCGTTCTTCTCCAAGTTGCTGAATAGGAAAGTAGTTATTCGCAAGATGTCCTAAGATGTCCGCAAACGCCCTTGCATGACGTGGCCCTGTCCTGTCCCCCGACCTCATAATTGCGGGATCAGATGTTCCAAAAACGAAGCATGTCGTGAGGAGGGATATAGCCGGAACCACCGCAGAGGTTCACCGTGGTTTCCGGCGATAACACAAAGGCCCCTTGCGGGGCCGTGGTGAGCCGAACGAAGTTGGCTGTATTCTCAGATGCAGCTTCAATTATAACTCGTTTGCCGATAGCCCAGCGGAGCACCGCTGGGCTATTGCTTTTGGCGCTATAATCGGCGCGTGAAGCCATTACCGATGCCCCACGTTCCCGGCAAGACCGAATTTGAGCGATTCGACAACGCCGTCCGCCAAGTCCTCACTGTCTCCAAGACAGAACTACTCAAGCGAGAAGAACGCGAGAAAAATAAGCCAGCAGTGAAGCGGCCAAAGAAGAGTTGATATGGCAACGTGTGATCTTGCTGCTGAACTTCGTCGCTGCGAGGCCGACACTGCCAACCTCTTAACCTCCGGCGCAGCAAAACGTCTTGCAAATTGGCGACGCTACGAGAACGATCTACCCGAACTCATAGCCTTCGTCCAGAAAGTGATACGCGGCCCACATCGACAGCACGGATGGGAACTCCAGCAGAAAGGTGGGAGGAGTTTGGAGCAAATCGTGATCGACTGTGGCAATCCTCCGTTCACAGACGACGATATTCGGGAAGCAAGAGCGACACTCGGCGTCTAACCCTCATCCCTCTGTTATGGAAACGCAAGGCCATCATTCGCCGCTCATTTTGCCAAGTATATTATTACCATTAGTTGCAGCTTTCTGCATGATCGCCGCATGCGCAAAATGAATAGTTCATCCCAAATTCCGCCCATTTTGAAACTCTTTTCCCATTCCCACATTCACCCAAAAATCCCGTCCCACGCGTTGACATAAATCCCTTCCAACGTTAGACTTAACAGTTTTCATAGCCCTCATTTTCCTGTACAGCTGCGATTCATGGATCAGACACTACGACAATTAGGCGAATTACTGCTCGGAGCCGTGCCCACCGTAATCCTTCTGGCTCTGCTGTACGCTATCTACAACACGCTGGTGCACAAGCCTTTACATCGCGTGCTCGCTGAGCGCCGCAGCAAGACCGAGGGCGCAGTAGAAAAATCTCGCGCCGATATCGCCGCCGCCGAGGCCCGTACCTCCGAATACGAACAGCGCCTGCGCGAAGCCCGCGCCACCGTCTTCCGCGCCCAGGAAGCCCGCCGCAAAGCCGCACTCGACGCGCGTACCGCCGCTATGAATGAGGTTCGCACCAAAGCCCAGGCGCAAGTGCAAGCCGCCAAAGCCGACATAGAAAAAGATCGCGAAGCCGCGCAGAATGGTCTGCAAGCGGAAGCTCAGTCGCTGGCCGTAGAGATCATGCGCCGCGTACTGGAGCCCGCCGGAGCGGCACGCTCATGATTTCAAAGCCCATGATTTCGAAGCTGATGATTTCGAAAATGAAATCCGTCCAACAAATCGTCCGTGCAGTTGTGCTGGCTCTGCTCGTCATGAGCTTCGCCGCGCCGGCAACGCTGCGTGCTCAAGAGCAGCCTGCACCTCCGACCCAACAGCAGTCCGACGGCTCATCCAGTCAGCCCGGTTTCGGCCGCCAACTTTCGCACGAAACCCGCGAAGCCGCCGGAGAAGAGAAAGATGACAAGGCCCAATTCAAAGAATCGCCCGCGGTAAAATTCATCGCCAGGCACACCGGCTTAAGCACCGGCAGCGCTTATCTTCTCTGCGTCATTCTAAATTTTGCCGTCATCGCCGGAATCATCATCTGGGTCTCTCGCAAGTATCTTCCCGCCGCATTCAGTGCCCGCACCGCTGCCATCCAGAAAGCGATGCAGGAAGCCCAGAAGGCCAGCGACGAAGCTCGCCGCAAACTGGCTGAGATTGAATCCCGCCTGATGAAGCTCGACGTCGAAATCGGTGCGATGCGCGATGCCGCCGAAAAAGACGCCGCTGCGGAAGAATCCCGCATACAGGACGCCGCCCGGGAAGATGCGCGCAAAATGTTGGAGTCGGCGCGCCAGGAAATCGCAGCCGCTTCCAAGTCCGCGCGTCGCGAACTCACGGCCTACGCTGCCGATCTTGCCGTCGGCCTGGCGCAAAAACAAATTCATGTAGATGCAGCCACCGATCAATCGCTGGTGCGCAACTTCGCCGGACAGTTGGGTGCGTCCGCGGCCGATGCGCCGGGAAAGGGCAGGCAATAAGATAAAGATGGCTTCCGTCGCCAGCACCTATGCCCGCGCCTTCGCCGACGTCGTCCTCGGCGCACATCTTGACGTAAACCGCGCCATTGCCGAGCTGCGAACCATCGCCAGCTTGCTGAGTGAAAGCCCCGAGCTGCGCCGCGTCTGGGAGAATCCCGCAATCCCCGCCGATCAAAAACGCCGCGTGCTCGATGCTATCGTCGCGCGCGACGGCGTTTCAAAACAGGTGCGAAACCTGCTCGCCGTCCTGATCGATCATCGCCGGGTACATTTCCTCGATCCCGTCATCCGGCAACTGGAAAAAGAACTCGACGCGCGCCTCGGCTTCGCCGAAGCCGATATCACCAGCGCGCGTCCATTAGGCGACGCCGAAAAACGCGAATTCGAAGCGCAAGTCGAAAAGCTAACCGGCAAGAAAGTTCGCGCCCACTACGGCCAGGACACCTCGCTGTTAGGCGGCGCTGTACTTCGCATTGGCAGCACGATTTACGATGGCTCGGTAAAAGGACAATTAGGTAGAATCCGCGAGGAAATCACCGGCGGCTAGCGCCGTCCGATACAGCCCCAAAGGGGTGGCATGTGTTAGCCCCGGACGTAAGTCCGGGGCAAGCTCAGAAAATTAGGAACAAGTCCCGTAGGGACGGTACGGCGAACTAAGAGCATTCTATGGCACAGATTAAAGCAGACGAAATCACCAAACTAATCCGCGAGCAGATCGAGAACTACGAATCTAAGATCTCCGTGGATGAAACCGGCACCGTCATCACCCTCGGCGACGGCATCGCCCGCGTCTATGGCCTCGACAAAGTTATGGCCGGCGAACTTCTGTCCTTCCCCCACGGTGTCGCCGGAATTGCCATGAACCTGGAAGAAGACCAGGTCGGCGTCGTCCTACTCGGCGAATACACCGAGATCAAAGAAGGCGACGAAGTGAAACGCACCGGGCGCATCATGAGCGTTCCCGTAGGCGACGCCATGATCAGCCGCGTGGTCGATTCCCTCGGCCGCCCCATCGACGATAAAGGCCCCATCGCTAGCGATCAATTCATCGCGCTCGAGCGCCTA
Source organism: uncultured Acidobacteriaceae bacterium (assembly GCA_963818235.1). GTDB lineage: Bacteria > Acidobacteriota > Terriglobia > Terriglobales > Acidobacteriaceae > Sulfotelmatobacter. The sequence continues at coordinate 35,540 of CAWFRI010000001.1, read as the reverse complement.
GCCCCCGGCGTCATCGATCGCCAGCCGGTCCGCGAACCCATGGCCACCGGACTCAAAGCCATCGACAGCATGATCCCCGTCGGCCGCGGCCAGCGCGAATTGATCATCGGCGACCGCCAGACCGGAAAAACCGCCGTCGCTCTCGACACCATCATCAACAGCAAAGGCAACGACCTCATCTGCATCTACAACGCCATCGGCCAGAAGCGCTCCTCCATCGCGCAAGTCGTAAAAATTCTCGAAGACGCCGGAGCGATGGAGTACACCATCGTCGTCGCGGCCTCTGCCTCCGAGCCCGCGCCCATGCAGTACATTTCGCCCTACGCGGCGACGGCCATCGGCGAATATTTCCGCGACACCAAACGCCACGCGCTAGTGATATACGACGATCTTTCCAAGCACGCCGCGTCCTACCGCGAAATCTCGCTCCTGCTGCGCCGTCCGCCCGGCCGCGAAGCCTATCCCGGAGATGTTTTCTATCTCCACTCGCGCCTGCTCGAGCGCTCCGCAAAACTCAGCGACAAAAATGGCGGCGGATCGCTCACCGCTCTACCCATCATCGAAACTCAGGCCGGTGACGTTTCCGCCTACATCCCGACCAACGTGATTTCCATCACCGACGGTCAGATTTATCTTGAAACCGACCTGTTCAATCAGGGCGTGCGCCCGGCAGTGAACGTTGGTCTCTCGGTAAGCCGCGTCGGCGGCAGCGCTCAGATCAAAGCCATGCGCCAAGTCGCCGGCACTCTGAAACTGGAACTCGCGCAATATCGCGAACTCGCTGCCTTCGCCTCCTTCGGCAGCGACCTCGACAAAGCCACGCAAGCGCAGCTCAACCGCGGCCAGCGCCTAGTGGAACTGCTCAAACAAAACCAGTTCTCTCCGCTGCCGTTCTCCAAACAAATTCTGATCATCTTCGCCGGCACCGGAGGCTTCCTCGACGACATGCCGGTGAATCAGGTCCGCGACTTCGAACTGGAACTTTATAAATACGTAGACGCAACCAACGCCGGCCTGCTGCGCACCATCATGGAAAAGAAAATTCTCGATGACAGTCTCAAAGCGCAGCTAACCGACGTAATCAAGCAAGCCAAACAGCAGTTCGTAGAATCGCGCCAAGCTGTCGCGAAATAGACTCGGAGGGGCGACCGATAGATAATAGCCCGGCGCGTTTAGCGCCGGGGGATAACGTGGAATGGAAACACGCGTCCTGTAGGGACGCCTGAAATTCCAAACCACTTGGCAACCGGCAACTGACATGCCCAACATTCTCGACATCCGTCGCCGTATCCGCAGCGTGGTCAACACGCGGCAAATCACCAAGGCCATGAAAGTGGTCTCGGCGGCAAAGCTGCGCCGCGCCCAGGACCGCACCATGGCCGCGCGTCCCTACGCGCAGATGTTGACCAATGTTCTGAAGTCGCTTGTTGCTCGCGCCGAAATTTACGATCCCGAAACCGGTCAGCCGAAACATCCCTTGCTCGCGCAACGGCCAGAACAAAACATTCTTCTGATCGTCGTCACCGGCGACAAAGGGCTCGCCGGAGCCTTCAGCGCCAACGTCACCAAGGCCGCCGCCCGCTTTCTCGAATCCAAAGCCGGCAAGAATATCGATATCGAAGCCATCGGCCGCAAGGGCCGCGACTTCCTGCGACGCCGCTATCCCGCTGCATCAGTCCAAACCCGCAGCCTTGCCGAGACTGAAGAATCGATGGAAACCCGTGCCGAAGCTGGCGACCGCGCCGGAGCCATACAAATCACGGGAGAGCACGTCGGCGTTCTCGGCAAGCTTGATTTTTCCCAGGCGCGCACGCTTGCCGAAAGCGTCATCGAACGCTACCAGCGCGAAGAGATCGACTCCGTTTATCTTGTCTTCAACGAATTCAAATCTGTCATCGCGCAACGCCTCATCGTGGAACAAATTCTTCCCATCGAAAATGTCGGAGAGCAATCCGTACGTCAATCCGAAGAGATGACGGAAGAGGAAAAGAAAAAAGCCAAAGAAGCCGCCATCAGCGCTGGAGTTGGCATGCGCGGCGAAAGCCCGGCGGATAAGGTCGCGGAAAAGTTTGCCACCGCTGACGTGGATTACATTTACGAGCAATCGCCCGAGGAATTATTCCGTTCGCTGCTGCCGAAATACGTTGGTATCCAGATTTTTCGCGCGCTGCTAGAGTCAGTCGCCGCCGAACATGCCGCTCGCATGACGGCCATGGATTCCGCCACCAGCAACGCCACCGACATGATCGACTCCCTGACGCTGGTCATGAATCGCGCCCGTCAGGCCAAGATCACAAAAGAAATTATCGAGATCGTAAGCGGCGCAGCCGCCATGTAAAGCGCCGCAGGCGCCCAGAACCAAGCTAGGAGCTAGCAGCTAGAAGCTGATTTTATGCCAGAAAACATCGGACACGTAGTTCAAATCGCGGGACCAGCAGTCGACATTCAATTTCCCGAAGGCAAGCTCCCGCCAATTTATCAGGCGGTTCGGGTGATCAGCGACGGCTTCACCGTCCCCACTCCCATCAACGTCATCCTCGAAGTGCAGCAGCATCTCGGCGAAGGCCGCGTGCGCTGCATTGCGATGTCGGCCACTGACGGCATGGTGCGCGGCATGAACGCCATCGATCAGGGCGGGCCCATCTCCGTTCCCGTCGGCCGCGGCACCCTCGGTCGCGTCATGAACGTAATCGGCGAACCCGTCGATCAACTCGGCCCCGTCGCCTACGAAAAAAGAATGCCGATCCACCGCCTCGCTCCCGCATTCGACGAGCAAGCCACCAGCGCCGAAATGTTCGAGACCGGCGTCAAAGTCGTCGACCTCATCCAGCCCTTCTTAAAGGGCGGGAAAATCGGCCTGTTCGGCGGCGCGGGCGTCGGCAAAACCGTCGTCATCATGGAGCTCATCAACAACGTCGCCAAGAACCACGGCGGCTTCTCCGTCTTCGCCGGAGTTGGCGAGCGCACTCGTGAGGGCAACGATCTCTGGCTCGAGATGACGGAATCCGGCGTAATCAAGCCCGGCGATCCCGCTCACTCCAAAGCCGCGCTGATCTACGGACAGATGACCGAGCCGCCCGGAGCGCGTCTCCGCGTCGCGCTCACCGGACTCACGGTCGCGGAATATTTCCGCGACGCCGAAGGCGCCGACACTCTCCTCTTCATCGATAATATTTTTCGTTTCACGCAAGCCGGATCGGAAGTCTCCGCGTTGCTCGGCCGCATGCCCAGCGCCGTAGGCTACCAGCCGAACCTCGCCACCGAAATGGGCGAACTGCAAGAACGCATCACGTCAACTAAGAAAGGCTCCGTTACCTCCGTGCAGGCGATTTACGTTCCCGCCGACGACTTGACCGATCCCGCTCCCGCCACAACATTCGCTCACCTCGACGCCACGACGGTTCTGTCGCGCGCCTTGACTGAAATCGGGATCTATCCCGCGGTCGATCCCTTAGCCTCAACCTCGCGCATTCTCGATCCCCGCATCGTCGGCCAGGAACACTACGACGTTGCCCAATCGGTCAAGCGGACTTTGCAGACCTACAAAGATCTGCAGGACATCATCGCGATTCTCGGCATCGACGAGTTGAGTGAAGATCAGAAACTAACGGTCGCGCGTGCGCGAAAGATACAACGCTTCCTTTCGCAACCGTTCCACGTGGCCGAGCAGTTTACCGGCGCAGCCGGACGCTACGTAAAGATCGCCGACACGGTGAAAGGCTTCAAGGCAATCGTGGAAGGCAAATACGATGACATCCCCGAGCAAGCCTTTTATATGAAGGGACCTATCGAAGAAGTCTTGGAAGCCGCCGAGAAGATGAAAGCGGCAGCGTAAGAACCGCTTCCGTGAGAGTGGTTTTGGTAAGGGCATGACTTCAGTCGTGCCATCTATACGCAAGAAAGAAGCTGGCTTTAGCCGCTGAGCGACTCGGCACAGGCCACTGACCACTAGACACTGATCACTGATGGCAGACACATTCCAACTCGAGATCGTTACGCCAGAAAAGAAAGTAGTCGATACTGCGGCCGCCGAAGTTCAGATTCCCGGCAAGAACGGTTATCTGGGCGTTCTGCCTGGCCATGCGCCGCTTATCACCGAACTCGCTATCGGCGAGATCACCTACCGTGACGGCGGCCAGGAGCAGAAACTCGCCGTGGCTTGGGGATTCGCCGAAGTCTTGCCGGATAAAGTCACGATTCTCGCCGAAACCGCCGAACGTCCCAATGAGATCGATGTTGAGCGCGCCCGCAAAGCCAAAGACCGCGCCGAAAAACTGCTCTCTAGCGGCGATCCTAACGTCGATGTCGAGCGTGCTCTCGCCGCGCAGAAAAAAGCCGAAACGCGCCTGGAAGTCGCTCAGAAAAATTAGGGCGAGAAGCGCTCAACAAAGAGTTTGGGTATCGCAGCGGCTCACCCGCTGCGAAATCAGTGCTTTCCTCGGATCCGGTTTCAGCCGCTGCGGTAAGATGTCCCCAAAGAATCTGAGGACTGAACCATGCGACTTCCATTTGTCTTTCTGTTATCGCTTCTTGGTTTTTCCGGCATTGCAGCCACTCAACAGCCCCACCCAACAGTAGTTTCGCCCGAGGTTCACGCCGATAACACCGTAACCCTCCGCTTCGCCGCTCCCAATGCCAAGGAAGTAAAACTCGGCCTGGAAGGTGCGGAACCGCAGCCCATGCAGAAGAATGACCAAGGCCTGTGGACCATTACCACCGCTCCCTTGCCTCCGGACTACTACGGGTACTCCTTCCTCGCCGACGGAGTGCGCTCCCTCGATCCTTTAAACCACAATCTGGTTGCCAATCTGCTCACTCCCGCAAATTTTGTGCATGTCCCCGGCCCCCCGTCCCTGTCTTGGGAACTCAACGATGTGCCACACGGCGTGATCCACCATCACTTCTACAAATCAACCGTCGTGAGGGATAATGCCGATCGTGATTACTACGTCTACACTCCTCCCAACTACGATCCCTCGGCGAAGCAATCGTATCCCGTCCTCTATCTCCTGCACGGATACAGCGACGACGCGAGCGGATGGACCTCCGTTGGCCGCGCCAACGTCATAATCGACAATCTGATTGCCCAAGGTAAAGCCAAGCCGATGATCCTTGTCATGCCTCTCGGCTACGGCACCATGGAGATGATTCGCCTCGGCTGGACGGCATGGAATCACGAAGACGTACGCCAAGCCAACTTTAAGAAGTTCACCGAAGCCTTGCTCACCGAAGTCATGCCCCAGGTCGAGGCCGAATATCGCATCACGAAAGATCGCAATGCCCGCGCCATTGCCGGGCTTTCGATGGGCGGCTCGGAGTCGCTGCTCACCGGCCTGAATAATCTCGATAAATTTTCCTGGATCGGCGCATTCAGTGCCGGGGGCATCCCCGAAGATTTCGCAAAAGATTTTCCCGCCCTCGATTCCAACTCCAATCGTCAACTCCGCCTGCTCTGGATCGCCTGCGGTACCGAAGACCATCTGATCGCCATCAACCGCAATTTACGGGAATGGCTGCAAAACAAAGGCGTGAATCATACCGACATCGAAACCCCCGGAATGCATACGTGGATGGTCTGGCGCAGGAATCTAACGGACTTCGCGCAATTAATTTTCCGCTAGGAAGGAAGACTGGCCGCTAGGGGGAAATAGCCAATTTTGCTTTGAAAGGGCACGGCTTTAGATCTTGCAGAAAAATTCGATTTTGCTTTTGGGTGGCGCAGCGGTTCACCGCTGCGGTAACTCCTATTCTTGAAAGGAGCTTCAGCCCCTGAGGTTTCGCGTCCACGGCAGCACCTACGGCACATTCACCGACTCCCTGTCCTCTGACGCCACCCGCTTCACCGCCGCCGTGCGCTCCAACTTATCCCACGCAAACCTGCGCCCTTCGAGCGCCCGTTTCAAAGTCTTGAACAGCACCACGGAAAATAACTGCCGGTAAGCGAACCGTTGCAGCCACACCTGGCTCAACAGCCAGATATCTTCCTTGTCGTCCGGCCTGCGCCGCTCCAGCGCAAACGCCAATGCCGACGCCAGGAAATCGATTACGAGAAACGCAAAGAAGAACGCGACCAATTTGTGAAAACTCGCCGGGTCCGTCGAGTCCGGATGAAAATGTTTCTGCACAAAATACCAGAGTGCCCCGAACGCAAACATAATATCGATCAGCGGCGATACCAGCGGTAGCAAAATCTGGAAGATCACAATGTTCGGCAGTGCCACAAACCCCAACGCACCTTTCCGCGCGAATACTCCACTGTGTTTGTAAACCGCTTGCAGAATCCCGAACGACCAGCGAAACCGCTGCCGCATCAGGCCATTCGCATTGGTCGGCGCTTCCGTGTAAGCCAGCGCCATGTCTTCATATTCCACGCGATAACCGCGCCGCAACAACGCCATCGTCAGGTCGGCGTCCTCGGCCACGGTATCGATCTGGTAGCATCCCGCCTCCCGCACCGCGGAAACTCTCCAGCATCCAATCGCTCCCGGCACCACGCTCACCGCGCCCAGCACATCCAACGCGCGCCGCTCAAAATTCTGGCTCGTAATGTATTCCAGCGCCTGCCAGCGCGTCCATAAATTCACCCGGTTCCCAACCTTCGCATTCCCCGCAATCGCTCCTACTCTCGGATTGATGAAATGCGGCACCAGCCGCGAGATGGCATCGCCGGCAATAATCGTATCGGCATCGATGCCCACGAAAAGTTCCGCATCCTGAATATGTTCGATCCCAAAGTTTAGAGCCTCCGCCTTCCCCGCGTTCGCCTTGGTCAGGATCAGAACCTTCCCCGCATCCTCCTCCGCCACAAACGCTGCCCGCGCTACTTCCAGCGTCCGATCCTTGGATCCATCGTCGATCACAATCACCCGCAGATTCGGATAGTCCGAGTTCAAAGCCGCGCGAATCGTTCGCACAATAACTTTCTCTTCGTTGTACGCCGGAATCAATACCGCAACTTTCGGCCTGTATGAAGCCACTTCCGCCGGCTTGCCGAAAATCTTCTCCTGCAACCGGTCATAAACGGCCGCCGCGCCAATGAAAAGTAACCGCCCGGTCATCAGCAAATCGCCCAGGAAAAATATCCACGTGATCGCGACAATCCCCGCTTCGAACAGCCAAAAGCCCAGCCCATCCAGCCGCGCCGCCCATCGTTCTCCCCTGCTCAAGGGAGCCATCACATCGGCCCGCGTTTTGCCGAACAACTGAAACACCGGCACTACCGTATATCCGCGCGCCCGAATGCCTTCGATAATCGCCGGCAGCGCCCGCACCGTCTCCGCGCGATTTCCGCCCCCATCATGCAGTAGCACAATGTTTCCGCACCGCAAATCGTTTGGCCCGCAAGGCGGCAGATGCGCCAAAACGTACGAAGAAATTTCCTCCGCCGTGTGCCGCCGCAACTTCCCCCCATTCCCCGTCGGCACCTTATCGCTCCAGTCATTCGGATCGATCCGGTTGCCCACCGTGATGTATCCCATGTCCTGCGCGAACTCCAACGGCCTCACCTGATCGGCCGTATCCGGCTCCTCGTCAATCGCGTACGGCGGGCGCAACAGCTTCGCCCGAATCCCCATTAAACTGGCGAAAAGCCTCTCCGTCAGGTTCAGCTCCACCTTCATGTACGTGGAAGAAATATTGCTCACATCCGGATGCGTAAATGTGTGATTGCCGATCGTGTGGCCTTCGTTATAAATGCGTTTCGCAATCCCCGAAAACTTGTCAGTCTGAATTCCAATCAGAAAAAAAGTCGCCGGAGCATGTTCGCTCTTGAGCACGTCCAGAATTTTCGGTGTCCACTCCGGATCGGGCCCGTCATCGAACGTAAGCGCAACCTCATTCGGACTGTAACCGTAACGACCCACCCGATAAGGCTCCGGCAGGTTCTGGAAATTTTCGTCTGTGATCAGTTTTGTCTTCGCATCGATCGTAAGATCGCGCGTGCCATGTGTCGGGCGGTCTTCAATGCGAAGAATTTCCCCCTGGCCCTCCATGTCTACGTCTTGCCCGGGAGGCACGTCCCGCACCTTGTCGGCCGCGCCGGCATCGCCCGGAATATCCCAAATACGCCACAGCGTCCGGTCCTCCCCGCCCAGCCTCCACAATGCGAAAGTCTGGATGCCCAGCGTCTGTGCCGCCCGCATATGATTCAGCGCCGTCACCGCATCCAAAAACCAAACGTCATGCCGGACACTGCGCTCATCCAAATAACTGAAATGCGGATTCAACGCATCGTCGTCGAACGTCACATCCTCGTCTGAATCTCGCGCCGCCAGCCATGCCTCCTGCACGCTCACCGAACTGTCGTGCTCCTCCGGAGGAAGCTTCCCCTTCTTCGGCTTCAGCGCCCAGTCATAGCCATAGTTGGCGATGGCGCAAATCAGCTTCTCCTTCGGAATCGCCTTCACTGCGAACTTCAGGTTATCGACGAACCAATCCTGCGACGCCACCGGGCCTGACCCCGCTCCCGGATAATGCTCGTCATAATTCATCAAAATCACGCCGTCCGCCGGGGCCGCAATCGCCGCATAATCGAATTCCTGATTATGCGCAGGCACGCTCACATAAAGCTTCATACCGCGCGCATGAAGGTCCGACGAAAGTTCATTCAACAGCGCGATATAACCTTGCTGCCCGGAATTCGGAAACGCCTCGAAGTCAACCATCAATCCCCGGAAATGGTCGGACCCAAGAAATACGCCAACCTCTTTTCGGAATTCCGCCCGCGCCTCTGGATTGTTCAGAAACTCAGTAATGTCCCCCACCCAATCGGTCCCATTGAAATTGTTGACCATGGGGAAGACTTCCATGTTGGGGTCATCCGACTTGAGAAATGGCATCACCCGGTCGTCGACCGACCGCGCGTGATTGTTTTGCACCACGTCGAAGAACTTATTAGTCTGGTCGTCCACCCCCTGAAGTCGGCCATCGGGCGTGAGTACATGCAGCCAGTCGGGATAGAGCAAGTCAATCTGCCGCGCAAAATCTCGCAAGGATGAAAAACTCGCCGCGTCCCACGGAACATAGAACGCCGCCCGAATTCCTTCTTCTCCATTGAGTTTCACTTCAGACGCGGGCAGCTTCGACTTGCGATGCGATCGGCTGGCCAGCTTCTTCTGCCGATCCCGGGCTTTATCTTTTTCGTTTTCCTTGAGTGCCCGAAAGACTCGCTTCTGTGGCGAGAACAACAGCTCCGGCAGACGCTCATCCCGCAGCGTGGTGTACACAAAGAAAATCACCAGCGCCGAGAGCGCCGCGACAAAAACGTCGACGAACCTCCTCAGTCGCTTCCAGCGGGCGCGTTCGGGATCGTAGAAGACAGGTTCGGCCATGGAGGGTTAATCGCTTATCGTATGCCGCATGCGGCAAGTGGTCAATTCAGGCAGGACGAATGAAGGCGGCAAATTTTTGGCCTTTTACAACGTTGTCATCCTGAGCAGAGCCGTTTTTCAGGCGTAGCGAAGGATCTCCTGCTCAACCGGCCAGGCGCGTACGCCAAACTACAACACTACCAAGGCGAATGAGGGCGCACATTAAGTACTACTCATCGGAAAATAACCTTATCCAAAATATAAGATGCCTCCCAATCGCGCCAAGTCGACCCCAACGCGCTATATTCAGTCGTGCTCGAACTTGTGCGTAAGGACGTTCGATTCTTTTTCGCCGCGATCCTCGCCGGCCTCGCCCTGCGCGTGGGTTTCTTGTTGCACTATCCCGCCGTCGTCGACGATTCCCGCCTCTATGCCGATATCGCCATGAACTGGCTCCAGCACGGCGTTTACGGCATTACCAACTCTGGCCAAGTCATGCCTACGCTCTCCCGCTTGCCGGGTTATCCCGCCTTCCTCGCGGCTATCTTCGCCGCTTTTGGCTGGAGCAACTTCCGCGCTGTCCTAATCGTTCAAATCGTCTTCGACTTCGGCACCTGTTTCCTGATCGCCGATACGGCTCGCCGCCTCTTTTCCGATCGCGCAGCGAAAGCGGCTTTCATGCTTACCGCACTCTGTCCCTTCCTCGCCAATTACTCCGCCGCCGTTCTCACCGAAACTTTGGAAATTTTCTTCACCGCATTGGCCTTGGATTGTGCCGTGAGCGGTCTGGCGAGTCTGCCTCACCAAGCCGGGTCGAAAATTCGGCCAAAGGCGCTTCCTTGGCTTGGATGTGGTCTTTCTGTAGCTGCCTGCATTCTCCTGCGTCCCGATGGCGGTATTCTGCTGGCTGCCGTTGGAGCTTATTTATTCTTTCTTTTTGCACATGCGATTTCTGATCAGGATGGCGAAACCCGTAAAGCTCTCCACTTGCTCGCAATCTTCCGCGCCGCAATCATCGTCGTCATCTGCTCGCTCGCTCCCCTCGTTCCGTGGACCCTCCGCAACCTGCACACTCTTCACCGATTCGAACCTCTGGCTCCGCGCTATGCCAATGACGCCGACGAGCCGGTTACCACCGGTTTCAATCTCTGGACCAAAACCTGGATTGCCGACTACACCTCCGTGCAGGAGGTCTACTGGAACATGCCCGGCTCCGCCATTGACCTCACCCGCCTGCCGCGCCGCGCCTTCGATTCCACCCAGCAGCGCCAGCAAACTGCCCAGCTCTTTGCCGACTACAATCAGGACCACGACTTAACTCCCGAACTCGATGCCCGCTTTGCCGCACTCGCGGCGGCGCGCATCCATGCTGCCCCGGCGCGCTATTACGTCTGGCTGCCGGCCCTGCGCATCGCCGATATGTGGCTGCGCCCACGCACCGAATTGCTCCCCTCAGACCCTCGCTGGTGGGAGTTCAACGATGATCGTCTCTGGCTCTCCGTCAGTATTGCCTTCGGCCTGATCAACCTGCTCTACGTCGCTGCGGCGGTCGCAGGTTTCGTGCGCTGGCGCGCGTTCCAGGGCCTCGGACTGTTGCTCTTGTTTCTCTGCATTCGCTCCCTGTTCTTGGGAACGCTGGAAAATCCCGAATCCCGCTACACGCTCGAATGCTATCCAGTCCTCATCCTCGCCGCCGCCTCGCTCTTCATCGATAAAGCAAATCCAATCCATCGAAACTCTGCCTAGACACGCTCCAGAATCTGGAACCACGTATGTGGAATGCCGTATTCAAACGTTTCACAACCCTGCTGCCGTTGAAAATTAAGCTTGAACTTTATGGCCTCCTGGTTGCACAATAGCGCCCCATCAGGTCCCCAGGGTCTCAAATTCATCTCTAATTTTCCTGGGCAAACAAAATCGATTTCTGTACCCCCAGCGGGGAGGGAGCTCTCTATGCGTCCTAGCGCACGTGTAGTTACTCTATTCATCGGATTTTTCCTTGCCTTAAGCACTTTGCTCTTAGCGCAGACCGCAACCACGTCCCTGCGCGGCACGGTCTACGACGCGAAAGGAGCCGTGGTTGCTGGCGCTTCCGTCACCATCAACAATCCAGCTACGGGATTCAATCGCACCACCAAGAGCGATAGCCAAGGCAACTACCAGTTTCTCGAGCTGCCGCCCGCCAAGTACGACCTGACGGCAAATGCCGCCGGCTTCGCCACCTTAAAGCAAAGCGGCTTGGAACTCCAGGTGGCCACCCCCGCCACGCTCAACGTGAATTTGCAAGTCACCGGTGGAACCGTGACGGTAGAGGTTAGCGGTAGCGCTCCGTTAGTCAACACTCAGGATGCCAGCATGGGCCATGCTTTCCAGGCGGATCAGATCGCCGACCTTCCCTTTGAAGGGCGCGACCCCGGCGGAATCCTCAGTCTGCAGACGGGAGTCGTATTCACCGGTAACAGCCCTCACATCGCCGGATCCTCCGATAGCCGCGCCGGTTCCGTGAATGGCGCGCGCAGCGATCAAACCAACATCACTCTCGATGGGGTTGACGATAATGATCAGCTTCTGGGTACGGCCTTTGCAGGAGCAATTCGCGCGCCTTTGGACTCCTTGGAAGAGCTTAAAGTTACTACCAGCAATTCTGATGCCGATTCTGGGCGCTCCTCCGGTGGGCAAGTATCTCTTGTCACGAAGAGCGGTACTAACCGCGTGCATGGCTCGCTTTATGCTTACAATCGGCCGACCTTTACCACCGCGAACGATTGGTTCAACAAGGCGGCTCAGATTCAGCAGGCTGAGCCCAACACTGCCCCGTTTTTGTTGCGCAATACGTTTGGAGCGAACGTGGGCGGTCCTATCATCAAGGACCGTTTCTTTTTCTTCGTAGCTTACGAAGGTCAGCGCAAACGCGAAGATTTGCAGGTAACGCGCGTTGTGCCCAGCGCAGGCATGCAGGCCGGCTCGATAAGCTATTTTTGTACCGAGGATCCGACGTGCCCCTCGAGCGGGATACAGACGTTGAACGCCAGCCAGATCGCGGTCTTGGACCAGGGTTGTCCCACCACTGGCACATGTCCACTGGGAGCAGGCCCTAATCCCCTGCTTGCAAATATCGGCGGGACTAATCCCAGCGCCCTTTTCCCCCAATATCCAGCGTCAAATACAAATACAGTGGGCGATGGTTTGAACTATGTCGGTTACACCTTCCCGTCGCCCTTGCCGGCAAGCCAAAATGCCTACGTGGCAAAGCTCGACTACAACCTCACAAAAGACGGAAACCATCGCCTGTTCCTGCGCGCCATCATGAACAACGACCGGACAGCGGAGCGCAACATCAGCACCTCCATCACCAATGACGGAGGTGAGGAATTCCCCGGACAACCTGAAGCGCAGACCGAACACGATAACAACAAAGGCTTCACAGTGGGATACACGGCCACATTCAGCAGCACGCTGATCAACAATTTCCGTTTCGGTTACATCAGTCAGCTCATTAATATTCAAGGACAGCAAAGTCAGCCTTTCGTCCATTTTCGCGGTATGGACGATATCAACGCTTTCACCCCAACCACCAACACTCACGTTCCGGTGAAGAACTTCGTTGACGACCTGACCAAAGTCGTCGGCACACACAGTTTCCAGGTTGGGGTGAATTACAGGCAAGTAGACAACTTGCGCGAATCGAATGCCTCGAACTTCTTCTCGGCGGAGACTAACGTCTATTGGTTGTTTGATTCCGGCATCTCCAACACAGGCCAAAGTCTCGACCCAGCATTGATTAATCCCGCTACCAACCAGCAATATTATCCAGCGGTCGATTCCGGCTACAGTGCCAGCTACGACTTCGCCATGGCCGCGCTGGCGGGCCTGATTCCGTTTGTGGGTTCAAACTACGAGCTCAACAAAAGCCTTAGCGTAATTCCCCAAGGCCAATTGGTTCCCCGCCATTTCCGGGATCACGAATACGAGTTTTATGGGCAGGACCAATGGAGAGTGAAGCCCAATCTCACGCTCACCTACGGATTGCGCTATTCCATTTTGCAGCCGCCCTTCGAGACTACCGGTACCCAAGTGTCGCCGACGGTCAGCCTGCACGATTGGTTTGCGCAACGGGGGACGGCAGCCGCCCAGGGATTGCCCTACGAGCCAATCGTCGGTTTTGGACTCTCAGGCCAGGCGAATGGCAAGCAGCCGTACTGGGGTTACGACTACAAGGACTTCGCCCCGCGCTTCGCCTTTGCCTTTTCGCCCAAAGCGGATGACGGTTTTTCCAGGAAGCTGTGGGGAGGCCCCGGTAAAACTTCGATTCGCGCTGGTTACGGCATTTACTTTGATCACTTTGGCGAAGGCATCACCAACACCTTCGACAAAAATGGATCATTCGGTCTCACCACCGCCATCGACAACGCCGCAGGCATCCAAACCCCGGATACAGCTCCCAGGTTCTCTGGCTTATACAACATCCCAACCACCAGCGCCTTAGGGCCGATCGTGGAATCGCCGCCAACTGGACCGTTCCCGGTCTACGCCCCCGCCTCAATTAATAACGGCGGATTTGCCATTACGTGGGGCTTGGATGACAAGCTCAAGACACCGTATTCTCACGTCATAGATTTTTCGATTACCCGCGAGCTGCCCTCAAACTTCGTGTTCGAAGCATCCTATATCGGTCGCTTCGCCCATCGACTGCTTCAGGAGGAAGACTTGGCGGAGCCGGTTAACCTGAAAGACACGAGCGGTGGGCAGACCTATTTCCAGGCGGCGCAAGCACTGGCGAGGCAGTACAAGCAAGGGGGCCCGAATGCCACTGACATTTCGCAGATTACTCCTGCCCTCGTTGGCAATTACTGGCAGAATCTTTTTCCGGCGGCGGCAGGCGCCGCATCCTCACAGATCTTCGGCTGCGCCCCTAACGTGAATGGCATCACGACCGTTACCGCCACGCAAGCTATGTATGATTTGTTCGACTGCTATGCGGGAAACGAAACCACCGCACTGGAAAGCGCGGATGAACCCGGCGCCAACGGCGTCAATGCCGGTTGCTTCCCGGCCTGCGCCACTATCAATGGGGCTCTGACCAACGGAAACGTCTACTACTCGCCGCAGTTTTCTTCTTTGTTTGCCTGGCGGAGTACCGGCAACAGCGATTACAACGCCGGCCAGTTCAGCCTGCGTCATCGCTCGAACGGATTAGAGTTCGACTTAAACTACACATACTCGAAATCCATAGACGTCGGTTCCAATGCCGAACGCATCAATGAGTTTGAGGGATTTGGGTTTGGGAGCCAGATTATTAATTCCTGGTTTCCAGACGAGAATCGCGCTGTCTCTGATTTCGACACCACTCATATCGTCAATGCCAACTGGATTTATCAGCTACCCTTCGGCCGCGGCAAGCGTTTTGGCTCAGGCATGGGCCGGATTGCGAATTCCGTACTGGGTGGATGGACGGTGTCAGGGCTCTGGCGTTGGTCCTCGGGGTACCCGTTCTCTCTGTTCAGCCCTGAATGGGCCACAAACTTCCAACTTGAAAGTCCCGCAGTACCACTGAGCAGTGTACGTCCTAAAACCGGTAGTTTTATTGTCCAGCAGGGGAGTTGTAATGGGGGCGCCAGCTACTGTACGGGGCCAAACGTTTTCTCGAATCCGGGAATCACTTCGGCATCGAGCTCCGATCCAAATGCTGCCATCAATCTTTTTCGCCCGGCTTACCCAGGCGAGGCCGGCTTGCGTAACGGTCTTCGCGGGCCCGGTACGTTCAACGTGGATACAACCGTCGCCAAGAGTTGGAACATCACCGAGAGTCAGATTGTGAAGTTCAGTTGGTCAATGTACAACGTGACCAACTCGGCGCGCTTCGACGTAGGCACAATGCAGTTGAACAGCAACAATTCGCTTTCCAGCAGCAGCAGCTTCGGGAACTTCAGTTCAACACTTTCCAATCCCCGGGTGATGGAGTTCATGCTCCGTTACTCTTTCTGACCACAGCCTGTCATCTAGGGGTGGAATCCCCACCCCTATTATCTTTGCGCCTAATCGAACGCAAAAACCACTTAACCCGGGATTTGTCTGGAGTAAACGGGGTGCAGCCGTCCCTACGACAGCGGCGAATCGCTCATGCGAAACCGCGTCCGCACGTGCTCGGAAATCAGTTCGATGGCCGTCCGGTTCGTCACCGGGTCGCTCTGGGCCAAATACCGCATGGCCTCCACCAGCAACCGCTGGCCATCCACATAGCGCGGATCGGATGTGCGTTCTCTTTTTGTGGAGCGACCTAGCTTCGGCGGGACTGGGATCGTGAACACTTTCGCCATGCGCACACTCTGATAAGAATTCTCAAGGCAGTATAGCGCCCCGAGTCCGTTTTTCAGAACAAGATTCTTCTGCTTTAGATGCAACTACTTACCCGCGCGGTGAGACAAATTTGGTTTTCCCCGTGGTTTTCAGGCGGAACACGTCGCTGCTGATCTTGCTATTCACCTTTACGCCGGAATATTTCGCCAGCCGAAAGTCCCCCTGTCCCTGCATGAATTTCTGCTGGACCGAAATCCCTCGGCTCAAATCGATCCACAAGAACGCCTCGGTAAAATAATTCTTAACTTTGTCGCTCTTAGGCGTTAGTTGCAGCTTCGCCGTCGCAATGCCGTCGATTGTCTCCTCACCCTGATACGCTACGGCAAACTGCTTTTTTAAATCCTGTCCGCTTCCCCCAAAGCCCAATACCAAATAGCTCTCAATCTCGTTATGGTTCGCCCCCGCCGTATACTCCATCACCTGCTCAATCTTTGGCTGGTACACCTGTAGCTTGCCGTCTTTGTACAGTAGGAATTTCTGGTCGGGCTCCTTGATTTCGGCCATCATCTCTATCTCTTTGCCCGACCGCCGGTAGTAAACCGTGCCCTTCTGCAAGTCGTGTTCATCCACCACTTTCTGATATTGATCCCAAACAAAATCAGCCTGCGTAGTCTGGAAATTCGCCGCCGCCGCGTCCATTGTTTTCAGAACGTTATCTAAAGACGGCGTCTGCGCTGCCGCAAGAGAATGCAGCAAGATCAGCCAAAGGACCCCGGCAATCATCAAGAAAATTTTCCTCACTATTTTCTCTTCACCCAAACCCGGTAGGTTTGTACTTTCCCGCCCCAATCGGCTACGGCTTCGTATCTCATAATCGTCACCGCCCCGGAGATCGGCTCGATGACATGCATGAACTGCTCGCGCACCGCACTGTCGTCTCCCGCCGTAATCGCGCTTCCGGAAATTTCATACACCAGCCCGCCCTGCGCATCGGGCGTCACCACAACATCGGTCTGATGCGTATTCTGCGGAGCCGGTTTGTCGTTGTAATTAATCCAGTAAGGTGTGGCGAAGATAAAGATCAGGATCAGCGTGACCATGATGTCGTAGTGCAACGTCCCACGCTCATGCTGCCACAGAATGTAGCTGCGGATTGTCCGCCAGACGCCGTTCATCGGTAGGGGAGTCGCGCCCGCACGCGTCGTGCTGATGTCCACACTGTGCAAGTCTAGTGACCGCATCCCTTCTTGGCAAATAATTTGGCATCTGTTACGGCGTTGTCATCCTGAGCGGAGCCGTTTTTCAGGCGTAGCCAAGAGCCTGCCCTGAGCGAAGCCGAAGGGATCTCCGTTTTAACCGGCCTAACGCGTAAGCCAAATTGCACTGCTACCCCAAAACGAACGGCTAAAAGCTCTTCCTCGTAATTCTCTCCGCCCCAATATACGGCCGCAACACTTCCGGAATCACCACGCTTCCATCCGCTTGCTGATAATTCTCCACGATCGCCACCCACGTTCGTCCCACGGCCAATCCGCTCCCATTCAGCGTGTGCAGGAATTCCGTCTTGTTCTTCCCCTCCGGTCGGTACCGGATATTCGCTCTTCGCGCCTGGTACGCTTCGAAATTCGAGCATGAAGAAATCTCGCGAAACAACTGCTGCCCCGGTAACCACACTTCAATGTCATACGTCTTCGCCGAAGATGGCCCCATGTCGCCCGTGCAAAGCGCTACCGTCCGGTAGTGCAGTCCAAGCTTTTGCAGAATTGTCTCCGCGTTTCGCGTCAATTTCTCGTGTTCTTCGTAAGAATCTTCCGGACGCGCAAACTTCACCAGCTCCACTTTTTGAAACTGATGCTGCCGGATAATCCCGCGCACATCTCTTCCATACGATCCCGCTTCGCTGCGAAAACAAGGAGTGTATGCCACCAGCGACACCGGTAACCGCTCGGCATCCAGCACTTCATCGCGATACAAATTCGTAACCGGAACTTCCGCCGTTGGTATCAGCCAAAGATCCTTCTCTCCATGCGGTACGCGAAATGAATCCGCGGCAAACTTCGGCAACTGCCCCGTACCATACATCGATTCCGAATTCACCAGATAAGGCGGCAGCACCTCGGTATATCCATGCTCCCGCGTGTGCAGATCGAGCATGAAGTTGGCCAGCGCGCGTTCCAGCTTCGCGCCCATATCCCAATAAACCGCGAAGCGCGCGCCCGTCAATTTAACCGCTCGCTCCAAATCGAGCACGCCAAGCTCTGCTCCCAGCTCCCAGTGCGGCTTCGGCCCAAAGTCAAACTCCGGAGGCGCGCCCCAGCGCCGCACTTCCACATTCTCTTCCGCGCTATGCCCAACTGGCACGCTGGCGTCAGGCATATTCGGAATGCCCGAAAGAATGTCCCGCAAGCGGGCATCAAGATCGTCCGCAGTTTTCTCCCTCGTCTGAATCTGCTCCCGCAGATCCTTCGTCTCGGCAATGGCCGCGGAAGCATCCTGCCCCGCCTTCTTTAGCTTGGAGATATCCTCCGAAGCCTTATTGCGCCTCGCCTTCATAGTTTCCGCTTCGGTGATGGCCTGGCGGCGTTGCGTATCCACCTCGTGGAAATCTTTCAGCACCGCCGCCGGATCAGCCCCTCGCTGCCGCAGCATCCCCTCCACCCGGGACAAATTCTCGCGTACAAAATTCAGATCAAGCATGAGAAGTCACTACTTTATCGGAAACCGCCAGGAAATTGCACGCGAGCCAATCTGACGGTAGTGTCCTATTCCGTTAGGACACTACCGATTTTCTCAAGCAGCGGTTAGGCGAGATCGTGACAGGGAATTTTTTCGGGCCGAAAACCGAGCGAGTCCGAATCGACGAACTTGCGGATGATGTTTTGCGAGACTATCGAATCAATGGCAAGAAGTCTCTTGACGACGTGGAAGCGCGACGGAAGCTGCATCTCAAGCCATTCTTCGGTGAATTGAGAGCGATTGATATATCGAGCGATCTAGTCGCTAGGTACGTGGATCAGCGACAGGAACAGAAAGCCAAGAACGCCACGATCAATCGAGAATTGGCTGCGCTCAAGCGAATGTACCATCTGGGACTACGGGCGACACCACCGAAGGTCAACCGAGTTCCGGGATTTCCAAGACTGGCGGAAGACAACGTGAGGAAAGGCTTCCTCGACGATGAACAATACGAAAAGCTATTCGGGGCATGTGCCGAGACTTGGCTTAGGACTAGGGCGTGTTAACACTAAATAGAATTGGGTGGTATTCTCTCTTGTATGGAGATTACCGAGGCGCAGTATAGTCGCATCGAGTCCAGTCTTCCCCGTCAGCGCGGCAACGTGAGCCTGACCAATCTCGCGGTGCTGAACGCGATTCTCTATGTCGCCGAGCAAGGCTGCAAATGGCGCGGACTTCCCAAGCGTTTCGGCAACTGGCACACGATTTACACACGCATGAATCGCTGGTCCAAGAACGGCGTTTTGGATCGCATCTTCGAGCAATTGCAGCGCGAGCAGATCGTGCGCATCCAGATCACGGCCGTCAAACTGGACTCCACCATCGTCAAAGTGCATCCCGACGGCACCGGCGCGTTAAAAAAAACGGTCCCCAGGCCATCGGCAAATGTCGCGGGGGATGGAGCACCAAGATTCCTATGGTTGCCGCGAATGCTCGAACGGCCATAAGTTTCGCGCTGTCGCTCGGCCAAGCCTCGGATGCCAAGCAGGGCCGCCTGTTACTGGGCGGCATCGGACCGCTGCCCGCGCCCCTGCACCTGATCATGGACCGCGCCTACGAAGACAACGAAACCCGGCAACTGGCGCTGGATTTCGGCTTTATCCCCGTGGTTCCTCCCAAGCGTAATCGCCTGCAGCCCTGGCAGTACGACAAGGCTCTCTACCGCAAGCGCAACGAAGTGGAACGGCTGTTTCGCCGACTCAAGGGCTTCCGGCGCATCTTCTCCCGCTTCGACAAACTCGACGCTCTCTTTCTTGGATTTCTCAACTTCGCCTTGATCGTCGAGGCCCTGCGATAGTGTTAACACGCCCTAGGAGCGTGTTCGAGCGGTATGCCATTGTCTCCCAGACCGACATCGCCGAAGCCATTGGGAGGCTAGAACCCCGCGACGGTCATAGTCTCGGGCATAGTCTCAACCGAAAGAAGAACAACCTACCGAAACACCGACCGCTTGATAATTGCATCAGTCTATTGCTTTTAGGATGGTGCCGGGAGGGGGAGTCGAACCCCCAAGACCCGAAGGTCGGCGGATTTTGAGTCCGCTGCGTCTGCCAGTTCCGCCATCCCGGCGTAAGATGCAAGTTACTGATTTTACGGCCAATACCGCATTCGATCATCTGCCATCAAAGAACAAACAATGTGAAACTGTGTAACAAACTGTGTCGGTTTCCACATGTTTTGCATAACAGCTGAACACGTTCTCAGTCGATTTCGTCGCGAGATATCTAATGCCAATTCTTAAAACAGATCGATTGTACCACCCCTCTCAGGGGCAGCCCCGTCGGTGAGTTCGACGTAATTTTTTCGGCGTTCAGTCGCTGCTATTCGCCGACACCGTTTGGTTACAGACCGGTCTGATCACGAGACAATCAATGGCATCTGTAGGCTGACCTGTGCTACTTCTGGCGTGCCAACTCAGCTCTTCATTTCCATGTGACAAACACACCTATCGAGGCGCATAGCATCACCGCCGTGGCAAGCCAACCCACCACTTTGAGATATTGCGGTATGACCAGCGGCCCCATGACTTTTCTGTTGGAAGCCATAAACATGATCACCGCCATTAAAGGAGCCGCGACGAGACCGTTGAGAATTGCAGCCCAGAAAAGCGCCTTGACGGCATCGATATGCATGAAGTTCAGCGAGAGGCCGATCAAAGTCGCTACCGTGATGGCCGCGTAGAATCGGATCGCTTGTCGGGGTTTGCGCTCAAGGCTGATTTTCCAGCGGCACGCTTCACCGATTCCATAGCAGGCGGATGCCGCCAGAACCGGCACCGCCAGCAGCCCGGTGCCAACAATACCGCACACAAACAGGAGAAAGGCGAAGCGTCCGGCCAGCGGCTCTAACGCCTTGGCGGCTTGTGCCGAAGTTGCGATATCAGTAATTCCGCCAGCATGCAATGTCGCAGCGGCGGTCAGGATGATGAAGTAGGCCACGATATTCGAGAAGGCCATGCCGACATAGGTATCGATGCGGATGCGGTCCAACTGCGTCGGAGCTTGCAAAGGCGCCGCTTTCAGGGGCTTCTCACCTTCGTTCTGCTTCACCTCTTCGACTTCCTGCGAGGCCTGCGAGAAAAAGAGATAGGGACTAATGGTTGTTCCGAGAACGGCAACCAGAGCGGTTAAGTAATCCTTGGTCAGCTCAATGCGCGGCAAGAGCGTCGCGTGGACGACGGCGGCCCAATGCACGTGGGCAAAGAAGACGACGCCCACATACGCGAACAGGGACAGTGTGAGCCATTTCAGATATTTCGCATAGGTCGAATATGGAACCAGGAGAACGCCAGCGAGCGAACCAATGCCGAATATCACAATATAGAGGCCGCTCTTTCCAGGCAGAACGAGCTGGGCGGCAGAACCCATCGCCCCGATGTCGGCTCCGAGGTTGAACACATTCGCAACCGAGACCACGAAGAGGACGCCGTACAGAAGCGGCTTGGGATAATTTTTTCGCAGATTGGCCGCGATGCCGACGCCAGTCACTCTGCCGATGCGGGCGCTGATCTCCTGAATGGCCGCCATCAGCGGGTACGTCAATAGCATCGTCCAGAGGAGGGCATATCCGAACTGCGCTCTGACTTGAGAATAAGTCCCGATGCCGCTGGGATCGTCGTCGGAGGCGCCGGTTATAAGTCCCGGGCCGAGCTTTTGAAAAAAGATTTTCAGGATGTCTGCAGGAGCGCGATTGCTTCCGTCCCCCGGACCCGGATGGGAAAGGGCGGGTTTTGACTTGGCGGCCGGCGTTCCCATTAGCATGCGCTCAGAACAAGTATCCAGTCGTCAATGTCGCGGAATGTCCGGTGTGCCAGTTAGTTGCTATCCGCCTCCGTGCGGTTGGATGATCTCGATGGTTCAGGAGAGCCACAGACCCGGAGAAGAAAAATTGGAGGGAGTTGACTGCGCGATCGACGCCGTGGGATATCAAGCGCGAGATGACAAGCATCCTAAAACAGAGAAGCCAACCCAAGTGTTGGAAAATGTGATTCGGGTGGTAAACCCTGCCGGGGCGGTTGTGCTTGATCGGCGTGTACATTGCCCCCGATCCGGGTGCTGATGACTAAGGACGCCAAGAAAGGTATATTCCCCTTCCCGGTGGCCGATTTCTTTGGCAAAGCGCTTACCATCGGCAGTGGGCAAGCTCCTATCAAGAGATACAACGAATATTTGCGGGATTTGATCGTAACGGGCCGCGCCAAGCCAAGGCGCGTCGTCAGTCATCACATATCGATTGAAGACGCCCCGAATGCTTACGATAAATTCGATCAACGAATCGATGGCTATACGAAGGTCCTGATAAGGTTCGGGCAAGACAGAAAAGCTGCTTAGGTTTGGGACCAGGTCCCGCGCGTTCGAGCGGGACACTTTTTTTGGTAAACGCAAAGATGATAGTGTCCGCTTGCAAGCATCTTCCGCCTGCGATATGAAATTCCAGAACATCCTCCGCAAAAGAGCTGGCATCATAAGCCAGCCGCTATTTCTGAGGCCGGTCAAAGAAGATGTTTCAAACTCCTCGTTCCCTGAATTTCGTTGCCGAATCATCGGATCGCAGTCGGCGGCGCATTTTGAAAATGGCGGCATCCATTTTTGCCGCGATGAATCTGCAAGGAACTGTCTCGTCCGCTTTCGGTATGAGCTTTGTGAGCGGGGGCAGCCCCAGCGCGGAGGACCAAAGCGATATGAACACTCGCAAATCTGCCACTCCTTCGTGGCTCACGCGCCAAGTCGGCTTTCAATTGGCGCATGAACAATTTACAGTGCCCGAGTTGGTCGAACTCGGAATCGCTGCGGACCAAGCGGGATTCGATTTGCTCGCGGTCAGCGATCACTTTCAGCCGTGGCAAGCGAATGAAGGGCATTCCGGACAGGCCTGGATTACGATGAGTGCCATCGGCCAGCGGACCCAACGAATTCGGATGGGCACGACGGTTACATGTCCAACGTTTCGTTACAATCCGGGGGTTGTCGCAGAGGCCTTCGCCTCTCTGAGCTTTCTTTATCCGGGACGGGTTTTCCTAGGTATCGGTTCCGGCGAAGCCCTGAATGAAGAAGCGGCCACTGGCGTTTGGCCTAAATGGCCGGAACGATCCGAGCGGTTCGTGGAAGCGGCCGATATCATTCGCAAACTTTGGGCTGGCAAACAGATCGATCATTCCGGGAAATACTACAAGGTTAACGCCCGGCTGTACGATCCCCCCTCTCAGCCGATTCCGCTACTGATGGCAGGGAACGGGCCAAAGGCTATGTATCGCTGCGGCAGGTACGCAGATGGATTGATCACTGACCCGAAGACATGGAAAGAACATAAGGCTGAATTCCAGAAGGGCGCGAGCCACGCCGGCAAAGATCTTGCGCGCATGCCGGTTTTCATTGAGCAGTATGTTGTCGTCGGAGGCGATAGCGAGAAGGCAGAAGCGGCGGAAATGTGGCGTTTCGGCCCAAAGGCGTGGAAGCCTTACTTTAATATTCGCGATCCCAAGACTATCCAGGACCGTGCGCAAGCCGAAATTCCGCTGGAGAAGGTGACCGAAGGCTGGCCCGTAGGGACCGATCCGGAAGTTCACGTGAAAGTTCTTTCTGAACTTTTTGACAGCGGTGCAACCGGTGTCCATATTCATTCTGGCCAACATGATCAGAAAAGAGTGATCGACTTCTACGGCAAGGAAGTCCTGCCGCTTTTGCGCAAAACCACAGCCAGGGCCGCATAGGATGGACGATTTGAGAGCGCCGGAATCAAAAGCGCCCAGACTTCAAAACCCCGCTCTATTGTTCGACCTCGACGGCACCCTAATCGACACTGCATACGAACATGCGCTTGCATGGTCTTCGGCGCTTAGAACTGCAGGCATGGCGGTGCCGACCTGGAAAATTCATCGGCGCATCGGCATGAGCGGAAAATCGCTTGTGCGGCAACTGATGCGCGAGCACGGTTCTCGCGCCCGCAAGATAGATCTGGAGCAACTTGAGAAAAAACATGATGCGGAATTTACTAAGGTGCTGGCACGTATCCAGCCTCTGCCCGGCTCATCGAAACTCCTTCGAAAGCTGACACAAATGAAGGTCCCCTGGGCGATTGCGACCACCGGCAACCGAAAGCAGACAGAAAGACTGCTGCGGATCTTAAGCTTCCGTTCAAGGATGGTGATAGTGACCGGAGACGACGTGGAGAAGGCCAAGCCTTCTCCCGACGTATTCATCACCGCGGCCAGCAGGTTGAAAGTGCCTATCGAGCATTGCATCGTGGTCGGCGACAGTGTCTGGGACATGCTCGCCGCGGGACGGAGGAGAGCGCTCGCGGTCGGCGTCCTCTCGGGCGGTTACAGCCAGGCGGAGCTGGAGCAATCGGGCGCATTCCGAGTTTACGCCGATCCGGCCGATATGCTGGACCACATCGAGGACCTTGGTATTGGCTGAGGCAGCCAAATCATTGGCTGGCGGACGCCGCCGCCGCTTTGTGATAGTTAAAGTACGAATCGTCTTCCTGTCCTCGATGTGGAAATAAAAGCAGGACCTTGGCATTTGCTCTCATTGAGTAATGTGACGCGAGCCAGATGTCGCCGGTTACCGGCCGCTTCTCCACTTCGAACCTCGTGCCAGGTTCTACCTCCGCAAGGAAACCTTCGATTCTCACTGGATGGATCACGTGCGCTTCCACCTTAACCCATTGAAACGTCTTCTGATCAATCCACATCGTTCCTTCCATGCCAATGAGCACTTGGCTGTCGCGATCGATCGGCTTGTAGCCACGCCGTGGCGTCGCCTTGAGCACATAGACTCGAAATCCGTTTAGATTGCGTTTGCCGATGAGGTGATAGTCAAAGGCAGAAATCATCTGTTGAATGAGCGTGTGATCGCGCTTGCGGTCAGCCTGATACTTGGCAATCCTCCGGGATCGTTGGTCGGCGGATTCGTGCTGGCGAGCGGCGACCGCCTTCTCGTACTTTTCCTGTTCTTCTTTCTGGTTCGCGCCGCTGAGATTCTTTCCATTCACGGCAATGAGCTGCTCATAGGGCGAGCCCTCAAGCATCGTGACTGAATAAGTCTTATCGCCATCCTTGGTCCGGTCACGTTCGAAATTATCGAATTCAGGAACCGCGGCCCAGTCGCGGTCGTTAGCCTCGGCGGAATGCTGAATGATATTGGCGGCGTTTTCTTGACCATTTGCGTAATCAGGCGAGAGCAGAATCGCAGCGATAAGAGAGAAAAGGATGAAGACAGATAAAGAGCCCGTTTTCACCAGCGCCTCGAAGCGAGCAAGAAGGAGCTCGCGAGCACAACCAGGCCCGCGCCGATCCATTTACGGCCAAAGCTGGCCTTGAGTTCCCAACTGCTCTCGTGGGCCCGTCGATCGAACGCGCCATGAGCGCCGTGATCTCCCTTAACCGGATTCCACAAATTATCGGGCCGCTCCGGGTCCTCTGGCTCCGAGGTTTGCTGGGAGTCAAAGCCCGTCTTGCCAAGGTAGCGGTCGAGCCAGCCGGGCGCGATTTTATTTGCGATGATTGCCTCGATTGTCGGCCAGCCCGCGTAAATCTCCCGCCGCGAGTGATGCGCAGCCCAGTAGATCGCCCGCGCGCCGACCTCAGGCTGAAAAATGGGGGGCACTGGCTGCGCTTTGTATTTCAATCGGCTCTTCACCCAGCCAAATTGCGGCGTATTCAAGGCTGGCATTTGTACCATCGTGATACGCACTTTGCTATGGTCGTGGATGAGTTCGCAGCGCAAGGAATCCGTGAAGCCGGCAATCGCGTGCTTGGCGGCGCAGTAGGCGGATTGCAGGGGAATGCTGCGATAAGCCAAGGCCGATCCCACCTGAACGATGATTCCGCGATTGCGAGGCGCCATGCGCTTCAAAGCTGCAAGCGTGCCGTAAACGACGCCGAGGTACGTGACCTCGGTGACCCTCTTGTATTCGTCTGGCTTCATCTCCTTCACCGGTGAGAAGACCGAAGCCATGGCGTTGTTCACCCAGATATCAATGGGGCCGAACTCGTCTTCGACGGACCCAGCGGCATCCTCGATCGCATTCGCATTGGCTACGTCGAGAGGAAGAACCATCGCTCTGCCCCCGGCGGACTCAATCTCGCGCTTCGCGGCTTCAAGTCCTTCGATGCCGCGGGCGATGAGCCCGACCTTGGCGCCATGGCGGCCAAACTCCCGGGCCGTAGCTCGACCTAGTCCTGCGGACGCCCCCGTGATGACAACGACTCCGTCTTTCACTTCAAGAACCTTCCTTCGCAAGCTAAATCATTTCCCGAACCTGGTCGGAGATTGTGGTCAGCGCAATTTTCTTCCGGTTCGGCTCCCCGCGGGCCAATGATTCGGCGAAATGCAGCGCCTGCTCCGCTTTTACCTTCGCGGGCATGGGCGGCTCGAATGGATCGACCGTCGCTTGCAGAATCGCAGGTCCGGGAGCGGCGAGGAATTCCTCCAAGGCCCGTCCGCAATCCGCAGGATCGTCAACGCTAAAGCCGATGCCTCCGCATGCATGCGCGAAAGCGGCAAAATCGATGGGATGCAGATCAACTCCGTATTCCGGATTGCCCAGGAATACCATCTGCTCCCATTTGATTTGCCCAAGCGTATTGTTCTTGATGATCACGACCTTGATCGGCAACTTATATTTAACGGCCGTGACGAAATCGGCCATGAGCATCGAGAATCCGCCGTCGCCAACAAACGCAACGCACTGCCGATTCGGATAGGCGATTTGTGCAGCGATCGTGTAAGGAAGTCCTGGGGCCATCGTCGCCAGGTTTCCAGAGAGAGAGTACATCTGGCCGCGGCGCGCGTGAATATGGCGGGCCCACCACGTTGTGATCGTGCCGCTATCGCTGCTTACAATCGCGTCATCGCGCAAACGCTTCCCAAGTTCCCGAGCCACAACTTGCGGCTTCATGGGCTTGTCGGTGCGAGTCGCGCGCTTTTCCATCAGTTCCCACCAGTCCTTCATTCCGGCCTGTGCCGCTTCGAGAAACTTTCGGTCTTCCTTGCGTTTCAATAGTGGAATGAGTTCCCGTAAGGTATTTCTGCTGTCGCCGACCAATCCAACTTCGACCGGGTAACGAAGCCCAATGCGCTTTGGATCAAGTTCAATTTGAATTCCTTTGGCTTGGTCCGGTTTTGGCATAAATTCGAGATAGGGGAAAGATGTTCCGACCATGAGCAAGGTGTCACAGTCTTCCAATACTTCCTGCGAAGGCCTGGTTCCAAGTAACCCAATCCCGCCTGTCGTATACGGACTGTCGTCGGGCACCGCGGCCTTCCCGAGCAGTGGTTTGACGATCGGTGCGCCGAGGAGTTCGGCGGTTTGTTCCAGTTCATCGGTTGCGTTAAGGGCGCCCCGCCCTGCTAGGATCGCTACCTTCTTCCCCTGATTTAGAATTTCGGCCGCGCGTTGCAGATCGGCATGGTCCGGTAAGCGCGCGCTGCGCGCGTAAACGTCCGACGTGTGATGGGCGATGTTTCGGCTGGATGCCTGTTTCTTCTTCACTTCTCTTTCCTGCAGGTCCACCGGAAAGGTGATATGCGCTACTCCGTGATAAGCAAGAGCCGTTCGGCATGCCAAATCGGCGATGTTCTCCACATGGGTCGGTCCCATAATGCGTTCGTTGAAGACAGCAACATCCATGAAAAGTTTGTCCAGCGCAACGTCCTGCTGCGTGAAGGTGCCGATGAGATCGTGAAACTGAAGCCCGGTGATAGCCAAGACCGGCTGGCTGTCGAGTTTGGCGTCGTAAAGCCCATTCAGAAGATGAATCCCGCCGGGCCCGGAAGTGGCAAGACAAACTCCAAGTTTTCCTGTGAACTTCGCATACCCGCATGCCATAAAGGCCGCAGCCTCTTCGTGCCGCACTTGGATAAAACGAATCTTGTCCTCACGGATGCGAAGCGATTCCATGATCCCGTTGATTCCATCGCCTGGAAGACCAAAAATAACCTCTACGCCCCAGTCCAATAAAGTTTCAATCAGTATGTCGGCTGCCGTCATGAAGAACTCCTTCGTTCGAAATCAGAACCGTCCGTGGTTAAAGTTTGATGCAAGCCCAATGGATGTGGTCTAGGACAGCTGAACTTTTCTCTTGATCAGCGCAAGTTCGCACTCAAAAGATATGCATGCGAGACTTGCGAGAAAATCGCGATTTGTCCGCCTAACCCTTTTCATTAAAAACTCATCTCATATGAGCTAGATTCGGACGGTCGGTCCGGATGAATCAATAAGGTATTCACTGAACTGACCGGGTTGCGTTACCGAAGGAGACCACTGTCACGTTATCGCCGGTATTGATCGAACGAATCGAGGTATCCACGCGGACCGTGCCAACAGACTTTCCTGAGTCGGATGGCACGCTGGAATGGAATTCAACCACCGTTGTCTTGGTGCATTCGCACGCCGGTGGTAAGTGTGGTCTGGGCTACACCTACGCAGACACGGCAACGGCGACACTTATTCGCGATCTCTTGTCGGAAGTCGTAAAGGATCGGGATGCGATGGCTCCAGCGTCGACCTGGAATGCCATGATCTCGCGCACCCGCAACCTGGGAAGGCCTGGAATCGTGTCGATGGCGATCTCCGCGGTCGATATTGCGCTCTGGGACCTGAAGGCCCGCCTGCTCGATCTTCCACTAGTTACATTATTAGGCGCAGTGCGGGAATCCGTTCTCATCTATGGCAGCGGTGGATTCACCTCATATTCCGAAGAACAGCTTGAGCGGCAATTCCGCGGATGGGTCGAAAAAGGCATATCCCGCGTGAAGATGAAGGTCGGCCGTGACCCCGCGGTTGACCCGAAATAGGGTGGAAAAAGCACGGGCCGCAATCGGTCCCAAGGCAGAACTCTTCGTCGATGCGAATGGCGCATACAGCCGAAAGCAAGCCCTGGATCTTGCAAAGAAATTTGCAGACTTGGATGTCAGTTGGTTCGAAGAGCCCGTTTCTTCGGATGATCTGGAGGGTTTGCGATTGCTTCGGGATCGCGGTCCGGCCGGCATGGACATTGCAGCAGGTGAATATGGGTATGACGCAGGGTATTTTCGACGAATGCTCTCGGCGGGAGCCGTGGACGTGCTGCAGGCAGACGCGACACGTTGCGGCGGCATCACGGGCTTTCTTCAGGCAGCTGCGCTTTGCGAGGCACATCATATTCCATTGTCCGCGCACACCGCACCGGCTGTGCATACCCATCTCGGTTGTGCGGTGACGCCGTTGCGTCACTTGGAATACTTTCACGATCACGTCCGCATCGAAAACATGTTCTTCGATGGCGTCCGCTCCCCGGTGAACGGGAATCTTTCCCCCGACTTGTCAAGGCCGGGAATGGGAATCGAATTTAAGCGCGCCGACGCCGAACGTTTTGCCGCCTAAGGAGGAGTGATGTCCGCGAGTCGTATTCCACTTGTTGTGCCTGAGGCACTCCAATATTCGTGGCGGGATCGAGCGCAACGAGTTGACGCAGTCGCATTGGAAGAGGCGTTGCGAAATGCTGTGAGCGGAGAGGTCCGGTTCGATGCCGGCAGCAGGGCGCTTTACGCCACCGACGGCTCGAATTACCGCCAAGTTCCTATCGGCGTTGTGGTTCCCAAGAGCAAAGAGGACGTGATTGCAACGGTTGCCGCCTGTCGTCGATTTGGCGCCCCCTTGCTCTCCAGAGGCGGAGGCACCAGCCTCGCCGGGCAGTGCTGCAATGTGGCGATAGTTATCGACTGGTCGAAATACCTACACCACATCGTCGAGCTCAATCCCCAGGAACAATTTGCGCGCGTTCAGCCAGGAACGGTCTGCGACACGCTTCGCAACGCCGCCAAACCCCACACTTTGACCTGGGGTCCTGACCCAGCCACGCATGATCATTGTACTTTCGGGGGAATGCTCGGGAATAACTCGTGCGGCGTACATGCACAGATGGCAGGCAAAGCCGGAGAGAACGTACTCTCGATGGACATCCTGCTCTACGATGGCACACAAATGACCGTCGGATGGATGGATGAAGCACAGCTTGGAGCGAAGATTACACAAGGCGGCCGGGAAGGAAATATTTACGAGCAATTGAAGTCGTTGCGCGATCGATACGGAAAGCTGATTGATGAAAAGTATCCGCGTATTCCGCGACGTGTTTCGGGCTACAACTTGGATCATTTGCTGCCAGGCGAGGACGGCCGCTTCAATATCGCGCGCACCTTGGTTGGGAGCGAAAGCACATGCGTCACGATTCTCGAAGCCCGAGTACAGTTGATCTACAGCTATCCGAAGCGGGTTCTCCTGGTTCTTGGCTATCCGAACATTTATGAAGCAGGAGATCACGTTCCACAGATCCTTGAGCACAAGCCCATTGGGTTTGAGGGCATTGACAACTTCCTGATCAACAACGTGAAGAAGAAAGGTATGCCGCAAGTCGATGATCTCGCCATTCTCCCTGAAGGGAAAGGATGGCTGGTAGTGGAGTTTGGCGGTGGGACCATCGAAGAAGCCGAGCAACTAGCCCGAAAGGCGATGTCAGCACTCGAAGGATCTGGTGCGCCGTCGATGAAGCTATTTATCGATGAAGCTGAACAGAAGAAAGTCTGGGATGTTCGCGAGGCTGGATTGGGTGCGACCGCATTTGTACCGGGCGACCCGCTCACGTGGGAAGGGTGGGAAGATTCAGCTGTTCCTCCGGACAAGGTCGGGGGCTATCTGCGTGATCTCTGCAAGCTCTATGAGAAGTACGAATACCGATCCGCGCTGTATGGTCACTTCGGCCAAGGCTGCATTCATTGCCGCTTGAATTTTGATCTCAAGAGCGAGCCGGGAATACGCAAATGGCGCTCGTTCATGGAAGAGGCGACCGACCTGGTCGTGAGCTATGGCGGATCGATCTCGGGCGAACACGGCGACGGGCAGTCAAAAGCCGAATTTCTCTACAAGATGTTCGGCAGCGAGTTGATCGAAGCCTTTCGGCAATTTAAGACGATCTGGGACCCAGACTGGAAAATGAATCCGGGAAAGATTGTCGATCCCTATCACATCGATGAAAACCTGCGGCTCGGAGCTGGTTACCATCCGTGGGATCCTCCCACCTATTTCAAGTTTCCGGACGACCATGGCAGCTTCGCGCATGCCGCCTTGCGTTGTGTTGGCGTGGGCAAATGCCGTCGTGAAAACGGCGAAGGCGCGCAGGACACTATGTGTCCAAGCTACATGGTCACGCGGGAAGAAATGCACTCCACCCGCGGACGGACACACCTGCTCTGGGAGATGTTGCACGGCGACGTGATCAGCGATGGCTGGCGCGATGAACATGTGAAGGAAGCGCTCGACCTTTGCCTGGCATGTAAGGGCTGCAAAGGAGACTGTCCTGTCAATGTGGACATGGCCACCTACAAAGCCGAATTCCTGGCGCACTACTGGGAAGGAAGAGTTCGTCCCGTTTACGCCTATGCGTTCGGGTGGATCGATAAATGGGCGCGGCTTGCCTCAATTGCACCCGGATTTGCCAATCTGTTTACGCAACTGCCCGGCGTGCGAGGCTTGGCGAAATTGGCAGTGGGCGTGCCTAAACAAAGACAGATACCGGCATTCGCCCCGCAAACATTTCAGTCCTGGTTCCGTAAACGCAAAGCAAGACCAGCCCAAGGTCCCAAAGTTCTCTTGTGGGCCGATACGTTTAACAACTATTTCATGCCCGAAACGGCGCAGGCAGCGGTCGAAGTACTGGAACAGGCGGGCTGCAGCGTCGACGTTATTGATCGTCATCTCTGCTGTGGCCGGCCGCTTTACGATTACGGTTTTCTCGACATGGCGAAATCGTACCTCAATCGCAACCTCGCCGCACTTCGTCCCTACATCACCGCCGGTACGCCAATGGTCGTCCTGGAGCCGAGCTGCTGTTCCGTGTTTCGCGACGAATTGCACAACCTCTTTCCTGAATCGAGCACCGCGGCAAAGCTTGCCAAAAATACATTCACGCTGTCTGAGTTCCTTGAAAAGAAGATGCCCGGTTACCAGCCGCCGAAAGTCAACCGCCAGGCCATCGTTCAGGGCCATTGCCACCACAAGGCGGTGATGCGCCTGAAGGAAGAAAAATCGCTGATGGACAAAATGGAACTCGACCATCGCGTCCTCGAATCAGGCTGCTGCGGCATGGCCGGCGCCTTCGGTTATGAAAAGGATAAATATCAGGTCTCTGTTGCTTGCGGAGAGCGTTCCCTTTTGCCGGAGGTACGCAAAGCTCCCGTATCAACGATAATCGTCGCCGACGGGTTTAGTTGCAAGGAACAGATTGCACAGGAAACCAGCCGCCACGCCCTGCATCTCGCGGAAGTTCTAAAACTTGGTCTCGACGAGAAAAGCCAGCCGTTGCCACAGATGTATTCCGAACGCTGGTTTGTGCAACCACGTCAGGCAGCGCAGAAGAAGTCCATGTTGCGCGCCGCGAGTGTAGTGGCTGCTCTGGCGCTGGCAGGCTTCGGTATTGCATGGCTTAAAAGCAGACGACGGTAAACATTTCAGGATTTACATTGGTCGAATTAGTTCTTACTAACGTGAATGGACACTCATCTCCACAAGTCCCTAGCCAGACTCAAGCCTCGCCCGAGCACTATCTACTGCAGCCAGGGACGAGCCGTCTTGGCAACGAATCTTGATGGTGTGATTGTCGATTTCCCGAGACATGGCTTATTCGTCGGTGAGACTCGCCTCTTATCTCGCTACAGGTACCTTGTGGATGGGAAGCCGCCGCAAACTGTGGCGGTCTCGAACGTGGAGCAGCATTCGTGGCTCGGCTATTACATCAGCCCTGCTCCAGGCGTTCAATGGAAGCACGATACGGGCTCGGGCGAGATGGAGGAGTCCTCAGAAGAAACCATCGAGCTGAAGGTCTCCCGCACCGTGGGCCTCGGCGTCCATGAGGACATCGATTTAACCAACTTCACGCAGCAGACTGCGAATTTCACCTTCGAGATTGAGATTGATTCAGATTTCGCGGACCAAGCAGAGATTTTTCGCCGCAAGCAACGGGGAAAACTTACACGCCGTTGGCGACGAATTTCGTCCCGCCAAGCGGAACTCGCCTATGACTACCACGCAAGTCATCGTTACTCACATCAGGGCAATCGTGGAGTAGCGCACTTGCACCGCTCCTTGATCGTCCGGATCGAGAAGGCCTCTTCGCCCGCTTCATTGCACCGTTCCAGGCTGCGATTCGATGTTCGGCTTAAGGCGCACGAGTCCTGGCACACATGCATCAAGTTCATTCCCGTGTTCGAGGGTGAGCGGATGCCGCCACTCTACAACTGCCATCAATTCTTTGGAGCGCGCAACGAGCTCGATAAGAAGCGCGAAACGTTTCTCAGTGAATCCACTCAATTCCAAACTGGTCAGCCGGAGCCGAAACTGGCATCTGTGGTCGAGTCCGCGCTGCTTCAGGCAACACATGACCTGGCCACCCTCCGACTTCCGGATCTTGATCAAGGAAATCGCTCATGGGTTACCGCGGCCGGCCTGCCGATTTACATCGCCTTGTTTGGTCGCGACACCCTGACGGCAGGTTGGCAGGCGTGCATTGTATCCACTGCAATGGCCCACGGAGCGTTGCGTGAACTCCCAGAGTGGCAAGGCAAGGTCGAAAATGACTGGCGCGACGAGCAGCCCGGACGCATGTTGCACGAGGCGCATACCGGCCCACTCGCGATGCTCAATTACAACCCACGCTCGCGCTACTACGGCGCAGCAACCACTTCTTCTTTTTATCCGGTAGTCGTTTCGGAACTGTGGCATTGGACTGGAAACAAGCCTGAAGTCAGGTCGCTGCTGCAACCCGCGTTGCGTGGACTGGCATGGAAGGACAAGTACACGGATCGTTTCGGAGATGGTTTCTACGATTACGAAACCCTCTCCTCGCAGGGAAATCGCAATCAAGGATGGAAGGATTCTGGCGATGCGATCGTCTATGAGGATGGACGGCAGGTAAATCCACCCATTTCAACCTGCGAGGAACAGGGATTCGTCTACGTTGCAAAGCTTCGCATGTCGGAGATGTTGTGGTTCACGGGAAAACGCGACCTGGCGCGCCGATACTTCCATGAAGCCTCAGAGCTAAAAAAACGTTTCAACGATTCTTATTGGATGCCGGATAAGAAATTCTTCGCCTTGGGGTTGGATGCGAAGCGCAAACAGATCAAATCCATCAGCTCGAACCCCGGCCACTTGCTGGCCTCAGGCATTGTCGACAAAGAATTAGCCAGGCTAGTCGTAGAAAGACTCCTTAAAAATGACATGTTCAGCGGTTGGGGTGTCCGCACCCTTTCGTCCCATCATCCCGCTTATGACCCTTACAGCTATCACCGCGGTTCCATCTGGCCGGTGGAACACGGGAGCTTCGCAATGGGAATGATGCGCTTCGGGCTCATCAAAGAACTTCATACGATTGCACGGGCAATCTTTGAAGCCAGCACTCTCTTCGACTACAACCGACTTCCCGAGTGCTTCAGCGGACATCCTCGGGACGACCACCATCCATTTCCCGCTCTTTATCCAAAGACAAATTGGCCGCAGGCATGGTCGGCATCGAGCCTGTTTGCAATCCTGCAGGCCATATTAGGTCTTTACCCATTTGCCCCAACCAATCTGCTCCTGCTCGACCCACATTTGCCCGATTGGCTTCCGCAGATTTTCGTTCACAACCTGCATGTAGGTAAAGCCACGGCCAGTATTCGTTTCTATCGAAAAAATGAATATACGCACTTTGATGTGCTCGACAAGCGCGGCCGCCTGCATGTGTTGCGTCAGCCAAGCCCTTGGTCGCTGACAGCAGGATTGGGAGAGCGAATCAAGGATGTGATGGAAAGCTTGATTCCATAAGAATAAAAGACGTTGCAAGAATCTCTGGAGGTGTTACGTGAAAAATTCAATCGGTCAAAAACGCTGGGCGATTGCCGAAGGTTATATTCCCACGTCAAGCCATGGACCCGAGCCCGAGATGACGAGCCACGAAACAGCTTGTTTGCTCAACATTTCCGACCAGGACGCCCATGTTGAGATAACGATATATTTTTCGGACAAAGAACCAATCGGGCCCTATCATGTCACGGTTCCTGCAAGGCGTACGAAGCATTTGCGCTTTAACGATCTCAGTGATCCCGAATCGATTCCCAAAGGAACCGATTACGCAAGCGTTCTTGAGGCGGACACACCGATCGTGGTGCAGCATACGCGCCTTGATTCAAGGCAAGACGCCAACGCACTGCTTACAACAATCGCATTCGCGGCAAAGGATTGACGGAGAACTAATCATGCTGCCTCGCATTTATCGGTTTGCCTCGGCACAGACGGTCACTTTCGACGATCCGAACCTGGTGATCCAAAACGGGGTTGAATGGCGTAGGAATTTGGAACAGCGATGGAAGATACCGTCATGATTTCAGAGGAGGCTTGATTCACGTCAAAATTGGCGCCCAATTCCAGGGCTATTTTCTACTACCAATGGGGGGCGAGCTTCTTACTGAATCAATTCTGGGAATGTCTTACAGCTAAAGTGTTCGGCGTTCTCATCCGACGGTGGATGTAAGCTGGCCTATCGTTGGGCGGTTGCCCGAAATTGTGCAGTTGGAATCGCCAGTGAACTCAAAGGGTTAAGTGTTAAAAATCCGCTGCGTCTGCCAATACGATAGCATCGTCTTTGATTACTTATACTTACAATAAGTTCCCGTCCGCTTTTGAGTC